>JACKEI010000009.1 GCA_020633075.1 Sandaracinaceae bacterium | reverse complement strand
GTCTTGGTGATCTGGAGCCGGTACGGGCTCTCCAGCGTCTCGCAGAAGCCGTAGTCCACAGGCTCGCTACCGAGCCCGTTGGTGGTCCACATGAGCGTCACGTCGCCCGTGTCTCGGTCCACCGCCAAGATCTGGATGTTCTGGTTGTAGCTGTCCTCGGCGAAGGCATAGAGCAGGTTGCCCGGCCCCGGCTGCACGTCGAAGACGTAGCCCACGTTGCGCCAGAACTCGGGCAGCCCGTTCCAAGAGGGGCCGTCGAAGGGCCCGCGCTCTAGGACGACGGTGCGGTCGCCCGTGGCCACGTCCACGCGCATGATGACGCCGGAGCGATCGAGCGACGGGCCGTATCCGCCCGAGACGTAGACGGTGCCCTCGGTGCCCTCGTCCTCGTCGAGGAAGCCGCCGAAGTACTCGGCCTGATGCAGGCCCGCGATGGTTGGCCCGTCACCGACCGAGATGCCGTCGAGGCTGAGGTTGTAGGGGCGCTTGCAGAGGTCGATGCCGCTCGCCGGAGCCTGGTTGGTGAAGCAGCGACAGTCCGCCTGGAGGTCGCTGCGGTGCTCCACGAACTGCGTCAGGATGCACGAGCGATCGTAATACGGGCTGCTGCGGTCGTTGATGGTCGGCGGGGCATCGTCGCCGGTCAGGAAGCAGCCGCTGAAGAGCGCCGTGGCGAGCACAGCGAAGGTGTGCAGCGCGACGCGTGGGAGAGCGGCAGCCTGGGTCCGCAGTGAGAGGCGTGGTGTGAGAGTCATGCGTGCTCCGTTGGGGAAGCCGGCCCCATGGAGCCGAACGAACCGGGATACGAATGACGTAGCGCCACGCTCCCTCTGCGGGGGGGCGGAAAAATTCCGGGACGCGCGCAGGCGTGAGGAGGACGGGCCCGCGCGCCGAGCCGCCGGCGGTGAGCCCTCAGTTCACCGCATCACGCAGGCGCCACTCGTTGCTGTACGGACCGAAGCTGGCCCCGAAGCGTCCGAAGTTCTCCACGGCGACCCAGACCGACCCCTCGATGCGGTAAGGGATCACGAACTCGGGGATCTGTCGGTTGCGCAGGGTGTCGATCAGGTTGGTGGTGGCCTCGCGCAGCAGCGCGATCATCTGCCGCGGGTCCAGGCTGAGGCGGATGATGAAGCGCAGCTCGCTGCCGGCGGGGACAGTGCGCACGCGCAGGTCGCTGAAGCTGCGCTCGCCCAACGCGGTGGAGATCAGGAAGTTGGCCGCCGCCATGGCGAAGTCCTGGCGCGTCCGGATCTCGGGCTCCGTCGAGTCGCAGGCGTCAGCCGACTGCGCGCAGTTGTTGGGGTCCTCGCAGAAGCTCATGCACACGCTGCCGAGGGTCTGGTTGGCCTCGGTGCCCGGGAAGGCCGTGAAGCCAACCAGCGCAGAGACCACCGGGAGCGGGATGGGGTTGCGGTTGGTGAGCAGGAGCTCCAGGTCGAACTGGAAGTTGATCTCCTCCGCGGTCGGCACCTCGCCAATGAAGCCGCACAGAAAGCGGCCGAGCCGCTCGGCGCAGTAGTAGGCCCCCAGCTGGCGGCGGTCCGGCATCTGCGCGAGCCGCACCTCCGCCACGCTGACGCCCGGCGCGTCGGGCGGCCGCTGCGTCCCGGTGCCTTCGAGGCCAGGCAGAAAGCCGTAGCAGCCTGTGGTGAGCAGGCTCAGAAGCGCGATGGTGGCAAGGAGGAGGGTGCGGTTCGAGGTCATGCTGGCACATCCAGTAGAGGTTCGAGGTCTGGGGCTCTATCCCCAAACACGGACAGGAAGTCAAGGCTGCTAGACGTTCGTGCGCCCTGAACCTTCACGCCGTGATAGCAGATCACACATGCCCCAGACGCCCGAAGAGACCATCGTCCGCAGCGAGATCGAGATCGACGCGCCCGCCGCCCTGGTTTTCTCGCTGATCACCGACCTCGAGCGCTACCCGCGCTGGAACCCCTTCACGCCCACCGCCGTGTCCACGCTCGCGCTCGGTGCGCCCATCGACATGAAGGTGCGCCTGCTGCCGTACTACACGAAGGCGCAGCGCGAGTTCGTCACGGAGCTGAGCCCGCCGCGGCGCCGCGTGGCGTGGGGCATGCACATGGGACGCGCCGAGTGGGGCCGCGGGCATCGCACGCAGGAGGTGGTCGTGCTGGACGAGGGGCGCTGTCGCTACGTCTGCGAGGACAACATCGGAGGTCGGCTGCGCCCCCTGATCATCCGCTTCTTCGGCGGCGCCATGCAGCGCGGCTTCGACGACGTGGGCCGCGCGCTCAAGGCCGAGGCGGAGAAGATGGTCGCCGAGAGACGCGCGACGCACGGGTGAGGCAGCCACCGGCGCGTCGTTCTCTGCTCGCCGCCGCTGCTCAGGCCTCCACCGGCAGGTGGATGGCGCTATCCCGCGCGTGCAGGTGCCCGTAGCGGTGCCGCGTGCGGCTCACTGCCTGCTCCCGCAGCATGCACAGGAGCTCACGACGGCCGCTGGCCACGACGGGCTGGGACAGGACGTTCACCACGCCCACCTGCGAGGCCGCGGCCTCGAGCAGCCCAGGTGCCACGCCAATCACACGGACGCGGCCAGTGACGTGGCCCCCTTGCACCCGCGCGGCAAAGACGTCGTCGCGCACGGCCTGCGGCCCCTCGGCGTAGCTCAGCACGGGACCCACGCCGGCCACGCGCGCGGCGCCCAAGACGCGCTCCAGCTCTATCGGGAGGGCACCACGCCCCACGCGGATGGTCAGGTCGTCCACGGGCACGTAGCGGAAGTCGTTGGACTCCGCGGCCAGGCCGGTGGGGTCGTGCGTGATGCCGAACTCGCTCGCCCACCAGCGCTCGTCGTCCGCGTTGGCCCACGCCAGCCACGCGTCGGGCGCGTCGACCCGCGACGGAACGACCGCGGGGTCGTCTGACCACGCGCCCAGCTGAGCGACGTAGTTGGGCCCGCCCGCCTTGGCGCCGGGCCCCACGGAGGAGGCCTTCCACCCGCCAAAGGGCTGGCGCTGCACGATGGCGCCCGTGATGGGGCGGTTCACGTACGCGTTGCCCACCTGCACACGCTCGAGCCAGTGCTCGATCTCGCCGCGGTCCAGCGTGTGGATGCCGCCCGTGAGCCCAAAGCGCACGGCGTTCTGGAGCTCGATGGCGTCGTCCAGGGTCTTGGCCGTCATGATGCCCAGCACCGGACCGAAGCACTCGGTGTGGTGGAAGTCGGACCCGGGCTCGACGCCGTCTTTCAGGCCCGCGCTCCAACGCTTGCCATCCGGCCCCAGGCGCTGGGGCTGCACGAGCCAACGTTCGCGCCCCTCGGTGGTGGTGAGCGCGTGCAGCAGCTTGCCCTGCGCAGGCTCGGTGAGCGGTCCCATGACCGAGGCGATCTCCGTCGCAGGCCCCACGGCCAGCGAGCGCACCGCGTCCACAAGCTGGCGTCGAAAGCGCGACCCCGTGGCCGCCTTGGGGTTGCCCACGGAGCCCACCAAGATCACGAGCGACGCGGCGCTGCACTTCTGTCCGGCGTGTCCGAAGGCCGAGCGCACCAGGTCAGCGACCGCGAGGTCGAGGTCGGCCGAGGGGGTCACGATGAGCGCGTTCTTGCCCGACGTCTCCGCGATGACCGGGCGCTCCGGCTTCCAGCCGGCGAAGAGCTGCGCCGTCTCGATGGCGCCCGTGAGGAGGATGCGCGCCACGCCCGCGTGCGTCACCAGGTGCTGGCCGAGCTCGTCGTCCGGCACGCGCACGTACTGCGCTATGAGCGGGTCCACGTCGCACTCGACGAGCGCGCGGTGGATCGCCTCCATGGCGACCTCGAGGCAGCGGGGAGTGGGGGGCGGCGGCTTCGCGATGGCCACGGAGCCCGCGGCCAGGGCCGACAGCACCCCGCCCACCGCGATCGCCACGGGGAAATTCCACGGCGGCGTGATCAGCGTGACGCCGGCCGGCGTGAACGTGGCGCCCGGCACCTGGTCGAGCGCGAGCGCCGACTCCGCGTAGTAGTTGGCGAAGTCGATGGCCTCGCTCACCTCCGGGTCCGCCTCGGCCACGGTCTTGCCGGCCTCGTGCACCATCACGCGCACGAGCTCGGTGCGCGCCGCGTCGAGCTGACGGGCCACGGCCCGCAAGACGCGCGCGCGCTCTGCGGTAGGCACCTGCGACCAGCTCTCCTGGGCATGTAGCGCGCTCGCCACGACGGCGTCCACGGCCTCTGTGGACGTCAGCTGCTCCGTCCGCGGCAGCAGGCGCGCAGGCGGGCTCGAGACGATGCCCATTGCCCACGCGCGGTGCGCGGCGACGGCCGGGTCCGTGTCGGGCGTGTTGCGGAAGCGCTGCGCGTCGAGGGGCTTCCGAGGCCCGCGCCGTGGGGTGACCGCGGCCGGCGGCGAGCAGGCGCCTTGGCTGACGGAGCGCATGAACGCCTCCTGCTGGGAGCGCATCGCGCGCGTGCCGGTCGCCGTCGTCGCGCCGCGGTCCGCGTCCTCGTCGGGCGCGAACATGGCGTAGAGGAAGTTCTGCTCTGCGGCGTTCTCCTCCAGCCGACGCACCAGGTACGCGATGGCCACGTCGAAGTCGGACGCGGCCACGACCGGCGTGTAGAGCACGACGCGGCCGCCGTGCTTGGCCATCTCGTCGCGCACGGCGCGCGCCTTGTCCGGGGCCATGCCCTGCAGCATCTCGATGTCCAGCGCGTCGGTCACGTCGCGCGCGCGGGCCGCCAAGATGGCGAGCGCCACGTGGTAGAGGTTGTGGCTGGCCACCCCGATGCGCAGCCCGTCATGCACGCCCGGCCGCAGCGCAAAGTCCATCATGCGGACGTAATTGGCGTCCACGTCCGGCTTGTTGTCGTAGGGCGCGAGGGGCCAGTCGTGCAGCTCCGCCTCCACGTGCTCCATGGCCAGGTTCGCGCCCTTGACGATGCGGACCTTGATGGGCGCCCCGCCCTTCGCCGCGCGCGCGGACGCGAACGCGGCGAGGCGCTGCAGCGCGGACAGAGCGTCCGGCAGGTAGGCCTGCAGCACGATGCCGGCCTCGAAGGAGTGGAACTCCGCCATGGAGAGCAGGCTCTCGAACACCGCCGTGGTGAGCGCGAGGTCCCGGTACTCCTCCATGTCCAGGTTCAGGAACACGCCATGCTCGCGGGCCGTCCGGAACAAGGGCAGGAGCCGCTCGACCACGCGCGCACGGGACCCTTCGAGGTCCCAGGTGACCAGCTGCGAGGCGACCGAGGACACCTTGATGGACACGTAGTCCACGTCCGGCCGCTGCACGAGCGCGATGGTCCTGGCCAGGCGCGCGCGGGCCTCGTCTTCACCGAGCACGGCCTCACCCAGCAGGTTGACGTTGAGCTTGAAGCTCTGCGCCCGCGTGCGCGAAAGGTGCGCGGCGAGCCCTGCGCCCGCGTCGGCGACGAGGTGGCCGACGAGCTGACGCAGACGCAGGCGCGCCGCCGGAACGACGACCCGAGGCAGGACGCGCGCCACGCGGGCACCCAGCTGCAGGAGACCACGGTCGAGGCGGCTCAACACGGAGCTCGCGCCTGTCGCCGTCTGACCGAGCTTCGTGAGCTCGCGTGCCGCCACGCGCAGGTCCTGCGGGCGGGCTACGTCATCGACGAAGCGCACCGCGAACTCGAGGCCCGCGGCGTCCGAGACCAGCGCGGCGAGCCGCATGGCCGTCTCGCGCTCGTGGGCGCTGTCTTTGGACCCCTGCTCATCGTTCATCCAGGCGGTCGCGAGCGCGACGGCGTCATCAGCGAGCGACTGGAGGGTGGGCGGAGGGGTCTTGGTGAGGTAGGAAAATTGGTTGAGAAAGGGGGACTCGGTGGCAGCGAGCTTCGCCGCGTCGAGGTGGGTCATGGCGTCACCCTGCGGGCTGACCAGTGATTTGTCCCGTGTTTTTTCGACTTTTTCCACCTCGCTTCAGCGCTCAGGGCTCAGCGTAGCGTGGCGCCGACGCGCATCACCACACGCCTCTCAGCGCCTCTCGACCTCCGGCAGCGTACGCCCCGCGCCGCTCGCGGACAGCACCCGGGCGTGTCCGTCGCGCAGCTCGATGACCTCCACCGGACCGCCGTAGTGCGAGCTCATGCCGCAGTCGATGGCGATCACCCGGCCGCCACAGTAGGCGGTGATGCCGTTGTCCTGGACCGTGTGCGCCACGATCATGCGCAGCAGCCCCGCGTCGTCGAGCGTGCGGCCCACCTCCGCGCACGCGCGCTCGTCCGGGCTGATGGAATAGCGCCGCGTCCAGAGCGGGCTCTCGGGGTGCAGCGCCACACCCGTCGGGATGCGCCCCTGGTCGCGCAACCAGGCCTGCGCCTCGCGCTCCATACCCGCCAGCTCGCCCTCGTGCATGTGCTGCGGCAAGACCCCGCCGTGTACGAAGATGGCGTCGCCGCTACGGTAGGTGAGCCCATAGGTCGCAAGGCGCAGGGCCGCAGGGCCGCCCGGCAGGAAGGCGCGCAGCCGCCCGTGCGCGAGCTGCGGCGCGCGCAACACGTCGGCCTCGTGCGTGGGGTGCGGCGGCGTGTCGGCATACTGCGCGAAGCCTCCGCGCGTGACGTAGCGCAGGTCTCCGGCCGCGTTCATGAGCTCGTGGTTGCCCAGCAGCAGGTGCACCTCCCCGCCCACCACGCGCGCCTCGTCGCGCAGGCGCTCGAAGAGGTCCATCAGCTCGGCCTCGCCGTCGCCGCGGTCCAAGAGGTCGCCCACCTGCACCATCACGGTGGAGCCGCCGCTCCAGTGCTGCTGCTCGTCGATCAGCGCGGCGGCGCGCAGCGCTCGCAGGCCCGCAGCCAGATCCCCGTGCACGTCGCCGATGGCCACCACACGCCGTGGGTCGGCACGCAGCGCCCTCCGTGCAGCCGGCGCGTCGCCCGGAGCCGCAGGGGACGAGCGCATGGACGAGCCCGCCCCGTGACCTTCGCCTGCCTGAGCGCGCGCCCTCGGGAGCACGGGCGTCCCCTCACCGGGGCTCGCGTCTCGGCCGCACGCCACGAGGCCCAGCACCAGCGCAGCCAGCGCAGCCTTACGCGCGACGACGCGCCCGCACGGCGTGCCTACGCGGCCGCGCGCAGCGAGCCGCCCACGACCCCTCGACGGGAGCCGCTGGCCGCCACGTACACCCGCGCCCATGGGCTCAGCCCGCCTCGACCGCTGCCGGAGCCGTGCGTGGTTCAGGGCGTGTGAAGAGGTAGGCCCACGCGATGAACACGAACTGGAAGGGCAAGCGCGCCCAGGCCATCCACGGCTCTACCGTGACGTTGGGGTCCGGCTGGATGCCCTCGACCGCCATGTAGATGTTGGCCGGGAAGACCGCGATGAAGAGCAGGATCAGCCCCCAGGCCGCGGCGCGCCGCGTCTGCGGCAGGATCAGGCCCAGCCCACCCAGCACCTCGAACACGCCGCTCACGGACACCAAGAGCCGCGCGTCCCCCAGCATGGGCGGCACGATGGCCTCGAAGAACGCCGGGTTCGTGAAGTGCATGACGCCGACCGAGACCATGCCGACTGTCAGCAAGTAGCGGAGGGCGGTGCGAGCGGGGGGCGGAATGGTCATGGGGCCTCACAGCGCCGGCGAACGGCGTCGAGCTCGGGTCGGAGCACGGCGAGCACCTCGCTCACGCGGCTGTAGCGCGCCGGTGTGCTGCCCACCGCGGGGGCCGAGTTGGTGGCCAGCGTGATGGTGACCACGCGCGCGCCACGGGCCTCGAGGGACATCTGCCCGTCCGTCTCGTCGCCAGCCACACAGCCCGCCGCGCCGTCGGTGAAGAGCACCACCAGCGTGTCGGCGAGGTCGGTCTCGGGCAGGCCCTCGGCCGCGCGCTGCATGGCCCGCGCGCGGGGCTTCCCCAGGATGACCCCCTCCATGCCCCAGAGCGCCCGCAGCGTGCCCTCCATGCTGGTGGGGTCACGCAGCGGGTACTGCTGCGCCAGGGCCGGCACAGACGGGCAGTCGGGCTCGTCCAGCGTCTGGCCGGGAAACAGCAGCAGGCCTGCGGAGGAGCTGCCGGGCAGGTCTGCGATGAGGTCGGCCGCGGCGTTGCTGGCCAGCACGTTGAGGGCCACCCCGTCGCCACCGAGCGCGAACTCCGCCATCGTGTCGGAGCGGTCGATCACCACCAGCACGCGCGCGTCCAGGGGCTCTGCCAGGCAGGCGCCCATGTCGGCCGTGCTGCTGTCCGCCGAGGTGTGGCCAAGGTCACGGGGCCCGCCCGGGATGACCACCGTCTGCCCATCCAGACCGGAGTCGTAGGGCGGAGGCGGCCCCGGCGCGTCGTCGCTGGGCGCACAGCCCATGGCGCTGACGGCCATGACCGTGACCATCCCGAGCAAGAGGGGCTGACGCATGCGGGCAGTGTAGCCCGCGGACCCTCGAACGCGAATTCAGCGCAACGTGACACAAAAAACATTGACACCAATCAGTGTCACGCTTATAAGTGTCTCATAAGCGAATGACGTAGTTCGCGAAGACCCATTCTGGCGGAGCACGCACGACGGCCCGCCCACCAAGGACAACCCCATGAACCTTCCCCTGGCCCAACACGATCAGGTCGCCCTCACCACCAACAGCCGCCACGAGCGCACCTTCGCCTCCGAGCGCGAGCGCCTCGACAGCCTCGGCCAAGCGCTGGACGCCATTCGCGACCGCGAAGAGGCCGCCATCGGCGACGAGGACCTACTGTACATCCGGCGCATCGACCGTATCTCGCGCACCTCCGAGGTCATCGGCCGCGCCCTCATCCACTTCAGCTTCGAGCCCATCCTGTTCAGCCTGGGCGTGGGCGCCCTCTGGGTGCACAAGCAGCTGCAGGCCACCGAGGTGGGGCACACCGTGCTGCACGGCGCCTTCGACAAGATCCCCGGTGAGCACCGCTACCACTCCGAGGGCTTCAACTGGCAGGTGCCCATCGACGAGCGCTCCTGGCACCGCGGCCACAACGGCCGCCACCACGGCGCCACCAACGTCGCCGGGCGCGACCCGGACATCCACTTCGGCCCGGTGCGCCTGACCGAGGACACGCCCTGGACTCCCGCCCACCGGCTGCAGCTCTTCTACACGCTCTTCGTCCTCTTCCCGAACTTCGGCGCGCTCATGAACCTGCACTTCACCGGCGCGGTGGACCTCCTGCAGGGCAACGGCCGCGAGAGCGAGTTCGACTTCATCCACGACCGCAGCGCCGCCACCAAGAAGGACGTGGCCAAGCGGCTGATGCGCAAGTTCGTGCCGTACTACGCGAAGGAGTACGTGCTCTTCCCGCTGCTGGCCGGGCCCTTCTTCTGGAAGGTCATGCTGGGCAACTGGCTGAGCGAGGTCATGCGCGACGTGTACAGCGCGGCCACCATCTACTGCGGGCACGTGGGTGAGCACGTGGCGACCTACCCCGAGGGCACGCGCCCCAAGGGCAAGGGCCACTGGTACGAGATGCAGATCGAGGCCAGCAACAACTTCGAGGTGCCACACGTGCTCTCGGTGTTCTGTGGGGCGCTCGACCACCAGATCGAGCACCACCTCTTCCCCAAGATGCCCACGCAGCGGCTGCGCAAGATCGCGCCCGAGGTGAGGGCCATCTGCGCGGAGCACGGCGTGCGCTACCACACGGACAGCTGGCCCCGCACGCTCAAGAAGGCGTTCGCGCAGATCGCTCGCCTGAGCGGCCCGGTCGAGACCCTGCGGGCGGCGGCGTGATGTTCGCGGCAACCGACATCGTGAGCGAGGCGCCCGCACTCCCGGCGCGGATGCCCACCGTCCCCACCACGGACGTAGCGCTCGACCTGCTCGATGGTGTAGGAGACGTCATGACCGCAGGGTCCGACGCCCCCTCCCCCGAGGGCATGACGATTGACGAGCTGGCCGCGCACACCCGCGTGCCCAGCCGCACCATCCGCTTCTACCAGGCCAAGGGCGCGCTCATGGCGCCCGAGATCCGCGGACGCACGGCCTACTACGGGCCGGCGCACGTGGAGCGGCTGGAGGCCATCGGCATGCTCAAGGACCGCGGGCTGAGCATCCGCGCCATCCGCGACCTGATGGCCCGCATCGACCGAGGCGACCTGGACCTGGGCGAGTGGCTAGGCCTCGAAGAGAAGCTGGCCATGCCGTGGTCCGAGGACGCGCCGGTGGTCATGTCCAGCGACGAGCTCAACGAAGCGCTGGCCGGGCTGCCGACGGGGACCCTGGCGCTCACGGTGGAGTTCGGCCTGGTGGAGCGCCGCGGCGACCGCTACCTGGTGCAGAGCCCGGGAATGCTGCAGGTGCTGCGGCAGGTACACGGGGCTGGCGTGGACGTGCACCTCGCGGCCCAGGCGGGCGACATCATCGAGAAGCACGCTCGCGCGCTGACCCGTGAGCTCTTGGAGCTCTTCGTCGGGCACGCCGGGCGCGGCTTCGGCACGGCCACCACCCCGGACGCCATCCGCGACACCATCGCGGCGGTGCGTGCCCCAGCCCAGAACGCGGTCAGCCTGCTCTTCGCCCGCGCCATGGAAGAGGCGCTGCGCAAGCTCGTGGAGTCCGGCCTGGTGCTGGACAGCAAGAAGCGCAAGCCCGGGTCACGGCGCCGCTGAGCTAGCGACGCCTGCCTGGCCAGGCGCAGCGCTCACCAGGCCATCACCAGCTTCCCGAAGGTCTCGTTGCGGTCCATGCGTGCGTGGGCCGCGGCGATTTCCGTCATGGGGAGCGTCGCGTCGATGACGGGCTTGTACGCGCCGGTGTCGAACCCGCCCAGGATGTGCTTGGTGAACGCCTGGGCCAGCGCGGCCTTCTCTTCGGGGGCGCGGCTGCGCAGCACGGAGCCCTCGATGCGGGCGCGCTTGGGGAGCAGGGCCCCGAGGTTGAACTCCCCCTTCACGCCGCCCAGCAAGCCGATGACGACCACCCGGCCGCGCGTGGCCAGCGCCTTGATGTTCTCGTTGAGGTAGGCGGCGCCGACCGTGTCGAGGACGACGTCCGCGCCGCTGCCGGCCAGCCGCGTGAGCTCCTGGGCGAACGTCGCGTCGCTGGTGTGCAGCGCGTAGTCCAGCCCCAGCTCGGTGCAGCGCGCGAGCTTGTCCGCGGTGCGCGAGGTGCCGGCCGAGCGGGCCCCCGCCGCGCGACAGAGCTGGATGGCGGCCGTGCCCACCCCGCTGGCCACCGAGTGAATCAGCGCGAGCTCCCCCTGACGCAGACCGCCCAGCTCGAAGAGGGCGTCGTAGGCCGTGAGGAACGCCTCGGGTACCGCGGCCGCGTCGCTCAGCGACAGCGACTGGGGCACGCGCAGGGCCTCGCGCGCGGGGGTCACCACGTGGGTGGCCATGCCGGCGCCCGGGACGATGCCCATGACGCGGTCGCCCACCTTCCACTCGGTCACGCCAGCCCCCACCTGCTCCACCTCGCCCGCGAACTCGAGGCCCGGCACGTCCGGCGCGACGCCCGGCGGGGCCGGATAGAAGCCGCGCCGCTGCAGCGTGTCGGCCCGGTTGAGGCCGGCCGCGGCCACGGCCACGCGGATCTCGCCCACGCCCGCGTCGCGCACCTCGAGGTCTCCCACCTCCAGCACCTCGGGGCCTCCATGTTCACGAATTCGTACTGCGCGCGCCTGAATACTCATGGTGGACGCGTAGCACGAGGCGCGTTCGTCGGGCTAGACTCGGCGCACCATGGAGTACAGCGCAGCCGCCACCATCAACGCCTCGCCCGCTGCGGTGTGGGCCCTTCTGACCAACGCCGCGGACTACCCCGAGTGGAACCCCACCGTGGTGCGCGTGGAGGGGGACATCGCGCTGGGGCAGAAGATCAAGGTGGTGGCCACGGTCAGCCCGGAGAGGGCCTTTCCGGTGAAGGTCGCGGAGCTGGTGCCCAACCAGCGCATGGTCTGGCAGGGGGGCATGCCGCTCGGGCTGTTCAAGGGCGTGCGCACCTTCACGCTCACGCCGTCGGGCGAGGGCACGCAGTTCAGCATGCGCGAGGTGTTCTCCGGGCCCATGCTGGGGCTCATCAAGCGCTCCATGCCCAACCTGCAGCCCTCGTTCGACGAGTTCGCGCGGTCGCTGAAGCTGCGCGCCGAAGGCTGAGCGCAGAGGCCCCGCGGCGGGTCACGAGCGCAGGACCAACACCGCGCTGGTCGCGTCCCCTTGGACGATGGGCAGCGCCATCCCGAACGTGAGCCCGGCGCGCGCGGCCTCGAAGTCCGTCGGGTCGTGGGCGTCCGACGACGTCCACACCTGTGGCTCCCGCGTGGTGGCGGCGCGACCCGCGACTCCCTCGCCCCGCATGAGGCACGTGGTGCGGCTGCTGCGCCCGACCGTCTCGAGGCCGGCGTCGTGCACTGCGTGGTCCAGCCAGAGGCGCTCGTGCGAGTCCGGGACCCACACCTCGAGGGCGCGCGCCGCGGGACAGCCGAGCGCGGTCAGCAGCACCAGCACGTGCTGGAGCGTGTCGTCCCGAAAGATGGGGATGCCGAGCCCGAGCGCCAGGGCATGCTCGCGCGCGAGCACTGCACGCAGGAACAGCGGCGAGAACCTCACGTCGTCCATGATGTGCGGCTTCTGGCGCAGCCACGTGATGCCAGGCAGCCCGGTCCCGCGCGAGAAGCGGGTCCAGCGGCTCGACCGCGCAAAGTCGTTGAGCCCCCCATAGAAGCCGTCACTGCGCACCAGGTCTCCGCTCGCCGTCGGGTCCCAGACCTCGATCCCGCCGCGCCGGCCCGCGCTGTTGTGGCAATGAAGCGCCACGACGCAGGTCATCCTCCGACCCTGAAAGTGCGGCAGCACCACCATGACCTGTTCAGCACCGACGCTCGCGATCTCGGGGCGCAGGGTGGCCGACACGCGACGCACCAGGCTGGCCGCGCCACGCGCTCTGCCGCTGACGGCGACCTCGGCTTCCTCGCGCCCTGCGGCGCTGGCCGTCACGCACCGCCACACCTCCCCTTCCACCGGGAACCAGGTCTCGATCTCGCGGACGAACGCCGCGCGCTCTTGCATGGGGAGGGCTGCCAACACGCCTCACTCTACGAAGGCGGTCTGCTCACTTCCACGACGCGGCCGTGATCGCGCCGCAATTTACGCTCGTGATACGCCGCGGAAACGTCGCGCCACGCCGGAGCGGGCGCTCCGCTCAGCTCGCCTTCCAGCAGGCCACCTGGTGCTTCACCCCCAGCTGCACGAGCGGGGGCACGCTCTTGTCGCACAGGCCTGGCTCGGCGAGCGGGCAGCGCGGGTGGAAGGTGCAGCCGGCGGGAGGGTCGAGGGGGCTCGGCACGTCGCCCTTGAGCGGCGGGTGCTCGCGGCGGCGTGAGGGGTCCGGCACGGGGGCGGACGCCAGCAGGGCCTGCGTGTAGGGGTGCCGCGGGTGGCCGTAGAGGTCCTCGGAGCGGGCGATCTCCACCACGCGTCCCAGGTACATGACCGCCACCCGGTCGCTGATGAACTCCACCACGCTCAGGTCGTGCGCGATGAAGAGGTAGCTCAGGCCCAGCTCGTCTTGCAGGTCCCCCAAGAGGTTCACGACCTGCGCCTGGATGGACACGTCCAGCGCGCTGATGGGCTCGTCCGCGACGATGAAGCTGGGCTCCACCGCGAGCGCGCGCGCGATGCCGATGCGCTGCCGCTGCCCGCCGCTGAACTCGTGCGGGTAGCGGCGCATGTGCTCGGGGCGCAGGCCCACGCGCTCCAGCAGGCTGGCCACGCGCTGCTCTTCTTCGCTGCCGCTCTTGACCAGCCCGTGGATGCGCAGGGCCTCGGCCAGCGTGGCCCGCACGGTCATGCGCGGGTTGAGGGAGCTGTACGGGTCCTGGAAGACGATCTGCATGCGCCGCCGCAGGGGGCGCAGCTCACGCTCGCCAAGGTGCGCGATGTCGCGGCCCTCGAACTGGATCTGCCCGGCGCTGGGCTCCAGCAAGCGCAGGATGACCCGGCCCAGCGTGCTCTTGCCGCAGCCGCTCTCGCCCACCAGGCCCAGCGTCTCACCCTTCTCGATGTCCAGGCTGACGTCGTCCACGGCGCGCACCTCACGCGTGGGGCGACCGAAGAGGTCGCGCTCCACCACGAAGCGCTTGGTGACGTTGGTGACGTGCACCAGCGGCGCGTCTTGGCCCGGCGCCTGCCCGCTGCTCTCGCTCATGCGTTGGAGCCCTCCAGGAAGCAGGCCGCGCGGTGCTCGCCGCTGCCCAAGAGCGACGGCTCCTCGGCCGCACAGGCGGGCATGGCGAAGTCGCAGCGCTCACGGAAGCGGCAGCCCACGGGCAAGGAGCGCAGGTCCGGCACCACGCCGCGGATGGTGGCCAGGCGCCGGCGCGAGCCATCCGTCTGGCGGGCCGTGGCGCTCTCGTCCCGCTTGCGCACGCCTGGCAGGCTGGCCAGCAAGCCGCGCGTGTAGGGGTGCCGCGGGTCCGCGAAGAGCTGTTCGGTGCGGGCGGTCTCCACGACGCGACCGGCGTACATGACCACCACCCAGTCGGCCACCTCGGCCACCACGCCGAGGTCGTGCGTGATGAGCATCACGCTCATGCCGGTGTCCTGCTGCAGGCTGCGCAGCAGCGCCAGGATCTGCGCCTGGATGGTCACGTCCAGCGCGGTGGTGGGCTCGTCTGCGATCAGCAGCTTGGGCTCGCAGGCCAGGGCCATGGCGATCATGACGCGCTGCCGCATCCCGCCGCTCAGCGAGTGGGGGTAGTCCTCGACCCGCTGCTCCGGGGCCGGGATGCCCACCTTCTTGAGCAGCTCCACCGCGCGGGCCTTGGCCTGGGCCTTGCTCAGCCCGCGGTGCAGGCGCAGCGCCTCGCCGATCTGGTCCCCCACCCGGTAGACCGGGTTGAGCGAGCTCATGGGCTCTTGGAAGATCATGGCGATGTCGTTGCCGCGCAGGCCGCGCATCTCTCGCTCGCTCAGCTTCAGCAGGTCGCGCCCCTCGAAGAGGATCTGCCCGGCTTCCAGCTTGCCCGGAGGTTCTGGCACCAGGCGCATGACCGACAGGGCCGTGACGCTCTTGCCGCAGCCGCTCTCGCCCACCACGCCCACGGTGGCGCCGCGCGGGATCACCAGGGACACCTCGTCCACGGCGCGCAGCGAGCCCTCGTCGGTGTGGAACGCGGTGACCAGACCGCGGATCTCGAGCAGGTTCTCGGACACGAGGCCGCACCATATCACCGAACCCGGGCGCGCCACGCCGGTTCGTACTATCTTGCGCCCCCGATATGAGCCGCATCTACCGAACGCTTCCTCCTCCCGGCACCAAACTGGGCATCGCCTTCTCCGGCGGCCTCGACACGCGCTGCGCTGTCGCCTGGCTCACCCACCAGGGTCTGGTGGTCCACGCCTACACCGCCGACCTGGCCCAGCCGGACGAGTCCAACGTGGACGACATCCCGCCCGTGGCCCTGCAGCACGGCTGCGCGGCGGCCCGCCTGGTGGACTGTCGGCACGCGATGGTGCGCGAGGGCATCACGGCCATCCAGTGCGGCGCGTTCCACCTGTCGGTGGGCGGCAAGAAGTACTTCAACACCACGCCCCTCGGCCGCGCGGTCACCACCACCGCCATCGTGCGCGCCATGCGCGAGGACGGCGTGCACGTCTTCGGCGACGGCAGCACCCACAAGGGCAACGACATTCAGCGCTTCTACCGCTACGGCATCCTCGTGGACCCCACGCTCAAGATCTACAAGCCGTGGCTGGACCCCAAGTTCGTCGCCGAGCTGGGCGGGCGCACCGAGATGTCGGAGTACCTGATCAAGCACAACCTGCCCTACCGTGTCGGCACGGAGAAGGCGTACAGCACGGACGCCAACGTGCTCGGCGCCACGCACGAGGCCAAGGACCTCGAGTCGTTGAGCACCAGCATGAAGATCGTGCAGCCCATCATGGGCGTGGCGCCCTGGGACCCGAGCGTGGTCATCGAGCCCGAGACGCTCAGCATCGAGTTCGAGGGCGGCGTGCCTGTCTCCATCTCGGGCAAGCGCTTCGAGAGCACCTTCGACCTCTTCGTGGAGTGCAACCGCATCGGCGGGCGGCACGGCCTCGGCATGAGCGACCAGATCGAGAACCGCGTCATCGACGCCAAGAGCCGCGGCATCTACGAGGCCCCCGGCATGGCGCTGCTGCACCTCGCCTACGAGCGCCTGCTCTCGGCCATCCACAACGAGAACACGCTGGACACGTACTTCACCACCGGGCGTCGCCTCGGGCGCCTGCTCTACGAGGGCAAGTGGTACGACCCGGAGGCCATGATGCTGAAGGACGCGCTCACCCGCTGGGTGGCCCCCAGCGTCACGGGCTCGGTCACCCTCGAGCTGCGCCGCGGCGACGACTACAGCATCCTCGACACCAAGGCGGAGTACATGGCGTACGAGCCGGACAAGCTCTCCATGGAGAAGGTGGAGCAGGCCTACTTCACGCAGGAGGACCGCATCGGCGCGCTGGAGATGCAGAACCTGAGCTTGATGGACAACCGCGCGTTCCTGCTGCACCACCTGGACAGCGTGAAGCGCCTGGGTGCCCCGGCCGAGAACCAGCTCGGCAAGCTGCTCTCCGGCGACAGCGACGCCGAGAGCTGAGCCCCCTGCCGAGCTCGCTCCGCACAAGGGGCGAGTGACCCGCACGACCAAGACGCGCCCCGCTCACCCTGGGCGCGTCTTGCGTTGGTGCCGCTGCGCGTCAGCCGCCGAACTTCCACCACGGCGACTTGGCCGGCGGGCGCTGGGACGCCTGGGCGTCGATGCGCGCGACGCGGCCGTTGGCGTCGAAGTCCACCCGCATCTCGTCGCCGTGCGGCCAGCGGGCGAGCAGGCCGGCCTCGTTGGCTTCCACGTAGAGCCCCTCCCCCACGAGAAACGCCGCCACGGAGCGCTCGTGGTGCAGCTCGAAGCCAGAGATGAGCTGCTGGATGACCCGCGACGCGCGGGCCACGTCGACCGGGGCAGCCACCTGGGCGGGCGCCTCCAGCACGTAGAAGTAGACCGCGCCGCCGTCGTAGGGCCCGCGGTAGTAAGGCAGGCGCCCCACCAAGCCCGAGCAGGCCAGCGCGATGGCGTGTCCGTCGACGTGCTCCATGCGGAAGCGACCCTTGGCGAGCTCCGGGATCCCCTCGGCCGCGCCGTGGTCGCGCAGGTGTCCGCTGTAGGCGGTGACC
Source organism: Sandaracinaceae bacterium (assembly GCA_020633075.1). GTDB lineage: Bacteria > Myxococcota_A > Polyangia > Polyangiales > Houyiibacteriaceae > JADJJE01. Next base: position 42,818 of record JACKEI010000009.1, on the reverse strand, counting down.
TGCTCCGGCAGGCCGCTCTGCGTGTTGGCCCAGGCCCACATCCACGTTCCGTCGGCCGTGTTCTCGGTGCCCAGGATCTGAATGGGGTGCACGCGCTTGCGGCCGAAGTCCACCCTCCCGTGCTGCGTGTTGACCTCCCACTCGTGGGAGCCGAGGTACTCGGCCATGGCCAGCTGTCGCGCCAGCCCGCCCCCTGCGTTGGACTCCATCAGCTCCAAGAACTTACTCATTGCGTGCTCGCTTATTTCCCACCAAGGGCCGGAGTATCGCTCACGAGGTCGCCCTCGCGCCACCCCGAAGACGAGCGCCGCGCAGCCGCTTCCACAGCTCCACCCAAGCCAGGGACAGCGCCCCCGCGACGTACGCGCCCATGGCAAGCCAGGGATCGACTGTCGCGAAGTGCAGCACGGCACGCGCCGGGGCGAAGACCAGCGTGGCGATCAGCGCCAGCGTCGCGACGACGACCACCGCCAACGCCACGCGGTTGCGAGGATGCGTCCCGGGAGTCCACGTGCGGTTGACCAGGATGAGGGCCGCGTTGCCCCCCAAGAGCGCAGTGAAGGCCAGCGCGCGCGTGCTCCCCTCGGCGAGCCCCTGCGCATGTGCGGCGGCGAGCACGACGAGACACGCGAGCAGCACCGCAACGCCCTGAAAGAAGCCCAGCAGCAGCACACCGCGGTTCGCGAGGCGGGACCCCATCGCCCGCGGGGGGCGGGTCATGATGTCGGCCTCCTCACCCGCGGCTTCGAAGGCCACGGAGCAGGCTGGGTCGATGATCAGCTCCAAGAACACGATGTGGAGCGGCTGCAGCACCAAGGGCCACCCCAGCAGCGCCGGGATCAGCGACAGGCCCGCGACGGGGACGTGCACCGCGACGATGTAGGCGACCGCCTTCCGGAGATTGTCGAAGATGCGGCGCCCCGCGCGGACCCCCGCGACGATGGACGTGAAGTCGTCGTCGGTCAGGACCAGGTCGGAGGCCTCACGCGCGACGTCCGTGCCGCGAGCCCCCATCGCCACGCCGATGTGCGCCGCCTCGAGCGCGGGCGCGTCGTTCACGCCGTCCCCGGTCATGGCCACCACGCCGCCCTCGGTCGCCAGCGCGCGCACGATGCGCAGCTTCTGCTCGGGCACCGCTCGGGCGACCACGTTGGCCGTCTTCAGCCGCGCGTTCAGCGCGTCGTCGTCCAGCGTCTCGATCTCGGCGCCCGTGAGCACGTCCTCGGGCCTGTCCAGGCCGGCCCGGCGCCCGATGGCGGTGGCGGTCCCCGGGTAGTCGCCGGTGATCATGATCACGCGAATACCCGCAGCGCGGCAGTCGGCGATGGCCTTTGGCACGTTGGCGCGCACGGGATCTTCGAGGCCGACCAGCCCGACGAAGGCAAAGGGGTAGTCGTGCTGATGAGCGGGGAGAGCGCCGCCCGCGAAGTGCGCGCTCGCGACGCCGAGCACCCGCAGCCCCTCCGCCGCGAGCTCGGTCACGGCCTCGCGCACTGCCGCGGCCCGCGCGGGGTCCATGTGACAGAGATCCACGATGGCCTCCGGGGCGCCCTTCGCGGACACGATCAGGCGTGGATCCCCCGGCGCGCGCCAGACGTGCGCCATGCTCAGCAGCTCGGGCGTGAGGGGATGCTCGCGCTCTATTTGCCACGTGCTGTGGAGGTGCTCCGTGCCGGTCAGCGCCTGGGTGCCCAGCGTGTGAAACGCGACCTCCATCGGGTCGAAGGGCTCCGCCTGGCTCGCCAGGATACCGTGCTCCAGCACCTCGTGAAACGCCTCGGGGAGCGGCCCGTCGTCGACACGGTGCACCTGTCCGGCGACGTAGAGGGCCGCGATGCGCATGCGGTTCTCGGTGAGGGTGCCGGTCTTGTCGGTGCACAGGACGCTGGCGGCCCCCAGCGTCTCCAGCGCGGCGAGGTTGCGCGTGAGGACGCCACGACGCGAGAGGCGCAGCGCCCCCAGCGCGAAGAAGACGGTCAGCACGATGGGGAGCTCCTCGGGGAGCAGGCTCATCGCCAGCGCCACCCCGGCGAGCAGGCCATCGACGACGCTCTCCGACTGCACCCCGTAGATCAGCGCCAGCGCCAAGCTGAAGCCGGCCGCGGAGAGCGCCATCACGCGCACGATGCGCCCGATCTCTTGCTGCAGCGGAGAGCGCGCCGGGGTCACCGCGTGGAGCGCGGCGCCGATGCGACCCAGCTCGGAGCGCGGGCCCGTCGCGATCACCTCGGCCATGCCGTGGCCCTTCACCACCAGGGTGCCCGAGAAGATCACGGGGAGGTCGTCGCCCCCCGGCCGCAGCTCGGACTGCGCCTCTGCCGCGGAGCCCGCGCGCTTACGGACCGGCACCGCCTCCCCCGTCAGCAGCGACTCGTCCACCGCCAGCGCCGAGGCCTCGACCAGCCGAGCGTCCGCGGCGACGCGGTCCCCCTCGGCGACGACCAAGAGATCTCCACGGACGACATCACGCCCCGCCACGCGTGTGAGGACGCCGCCGCGCATGACCAGCGCCCGAGGGCTCGCGAGGTCGCGCAGCGCGTCCAGCGCGCGGGCGGTCTTGCGCTCCTGCAGCAGCTCGATGCCGATGACCACGCAGACGGAGGCCATGAGCATGGTGGCTTCGAGTCGGTCACCCAGCACGAGGTAGAGCGCGCCGGCCGCCAGCAAGAGGAGCAGCATGGGCTCGCGCAGCAGCTGCCAGACCGTGGACCAGAAGCTCGACGGCGCGTCGCTGGGGAGCGCGTTGGGCCCCTCGCTGGCGAGCCGGGTCGCGGCCTCCTGCTCGCTCAGGCCATGGGCGCTGGGTGCGTCCACCGTCGCCGCGTCAGTGCGAGTGGGGCTGGCGGAGTGGCTGGGCATGGCGGAACGCATCTTAGGCGAGAACCGCCAGAGCCGCCTGCGTCATGGCGCGGCTCACGCGTCAATCAGCGCGCGCAGGGTCTCGAGGTCGAGCTTCTGCGCGCTGTCGAGGCCCTCGAGCAGGTCACTGGTCAGGCGGCGCTTGCGCTTGTGCAGCGCGAGGATCTTCTCCTCGATGGTGCCGGCCGTGACGAGCCGGTAGACGTGCACCGGCCGGCGCTGACCGATGCGGTGCGCGCGCCCGGTAGCCTGCTCTTCCACGGCGGGGTTCCACCAGGGATCCACGTGGAAGACGTAGTCCGCGGCGGTCAGCGTCACCCCCGTGCCCCCTGCGTGCAGGCTCATCACGAACGCGTCCGCCTCGCCCGCTTGGAAGGCCGCCACGCGCTTGGTGCGCTCCTTGGCGCTCATGCTTCCGTCCAGCGTGAGCACCGTGAGCCCCTCCTGCGCCAGGCGCTCCTCGATGCGCGCGAGGCTGCCGAGGAATTGCGTGAAGATGAGCGGCTGGTGGCCCTCGTCGTGCAGGGCGCGCACGCGCTCCGCCAGCACGTCCAGCTTGGCCCCCGGCGGGCCGTGCTTGGCGTCGAAGAGGCGCGGGTCCACCGCCACCTGCCGCAGCCGTGTGATCTCCGCCAGGATCTCGACGCGGGCCTGCCCGGTCGGCGCCTCGCGTTGCGCCAGCAGGCGCTGCGCCACCTGGCGCCGGAGAGCCTCGTAGTACGCGCGCTCCTCGGGCGTGGGCGTCACCAGCAGCGTGGTCTCACTGCGCTCGGGCAGCTCCTCGAGCACCTCGGCCTTGGTGCGCCGCAGCAGGAAGGGCCGCAGGCGCTGCCGTAGGTCCGCGAGGCGCTCACGCTTGCCGGCCGCGATGGGGTCCACGAAGCGCAGGGCGAATTCGCGCTCGCTGCCCAGCAGGCCGGGCACGACGGCGCGCATCAGGCTCCACAGCTCCCCCAGGTGGTTCTCGATGGGCGTCCCCGTCAGCGCCACCCGGAAGCCCGCCTGCAGCTGCGCAGCCGCCTGCGCGCGCTGCGTGCTCGCGTTCTTCAGCGCGTGCGCCTCGTCGAAGACCACCGTGGCGAACGAGCGCGCCGTGAGCGCCTGCGCCTCGGTCACGAGCACGCCGTACGTGGCCACGAGCACGTCGCGCGCGCCCGCGCCGGCGATCAGCGCGGCCCGGTCCGAGCTCTCGGCCAGCAGCGTCACGTTGAGCCGTGGCGCAAAGCGCGCCGCCTCGCTCAGCCACGCACCCACCACCGACGTGGGCGCCACCACCAGCGCCGGGCCCTGCTTTGCGCGGTGAGCCAAGAGAGCCAGCGTCTGCACGGTCTTGCCGAGGCCCATGTCGTCCGCCAGACACGCACCCAGCTGCGCCTCGCCCAGGCGGGCCAGCCACTCGAAGCCAGCGCGCTGGTAGTCGCGCAGCTCTGCCTCGAAGCCGCGCGGGAGGGGCACGTCCATGCGCAGCGCTTCCTCCAGCGACTGAAGGCGCCGCTGGCTCGCCGCGTCCAGCGTGCGCGCTCCCACGTCTTCGCTCAGCTCCACCAGGCGCGGCAGCAGCACGGGGTCCGACGCCAACCCGTCCTTGCGCAGCTTGCCGAGCGCCCCGAACGCGTCGAGCCGGCGCCGCAGCTCGCCCGTCAAGCGGAGGATGGTGTGGTCATCCAGGTGCACGAAGCGGCCGCTCGCTTGGGACGCCACCAGCCGCTCGTAGTCCACCACCAGATCGGCGTCGACCTCCACCTCGATCGCCGTGAGCAGCTTGCCGCCCGCGCCGCGTACCCGCACGCGCAGCGCGTCCACGCCGACGCTGCGGGGAACCGGCAGCGACCTCCCGTCCGGCCACGCGACCAGGCGCGTCTGCTCGTCCAGCGCGCCCACCTCCGTCAGAAAGTCGTAGGCCCCGGGCAGCCCGTCGAGCGTAGCCGAGTCCTCCTCCCAGGTGAGCGTCGCGAGCCCAGGGGCGGCAATGAAGAGGGCCTGCTTGGCCTGCAGCTCCGCCTGCAGGTTGCGCTCCGTGCGCAGCGGCTTGCCGTCCACCACCGCGACCATCTGCGTGGGACCGCGCCCAGGGAGAGCCTGCGGGCCGGCGAGGCCCAGCGGCACGGCGCGCAGACGCACCTCCAGGCGCTGCCCGCTGAAGCGGCACAGGAACGCGAGGCGTGTCTCGGTCGGCACCAGCTCGCCGGTGATCTGCACGTCCTCGCCCGCGCCCACGCGCACCCGGCGCCCCACCTGCCCCAGGACCACGCCCAGGCGCGCCGCGCCAGCGGGAGGCACCTCGAGCACGCCTTGGGTGAGCAGATGCGCAAGGCGCGCGAGCTCGGGGGTGCGCTCGATGACCACCAGCTGGTCCGGCGGCTGGGGCACCGCCAGCAGCGCCGTGTGCGCGAGCTCACGCGGGTGCAGCGACACGCGCGTGGCCCCCGAAGGCAGCGCCTCGGCGCGCAGCTCTCCTTCGCCGCGCAGCACGCGCAGCGGCTGACCCTCGGCGTCCACGACGGCGTCATGCCCGATCAACGCCAGCAGCGCGCTCGGCTTGAGCGTCATGGCCGGGACACGCGCGCGACGGCCGCTGCCCCCGAGCTCGTCCGGCTCCGCGTGGGCGAGCACCGCGCGGTCCTGCTCCGTGAGGTAGGGGTGGTCCCCCGTCAGCAGCTTCTCGATGCGCAGCTCGCGCCCCACGCGCGTCGCGGCCGTCTTGAAGTGCAGCGCGCGGATGAGCACTCCCTGACGCGGCATGATGCTCAGCTCCCAGACCAGGCGCTCGCCCGTGCCGCGCCCATCGGCCTTCTGCTCGCGCGGCTGGTCTTCGGCAGCAAACTCCGCCAGCGCCTCGAGGGCCAGCTCCCAGCCCGCGCGCACCGTGTACGCCGCCGCCAGTGAGCCGGGGCTCGGGTCACGCCCAGCGAGGGCGTGCCGCAGCTCGTCCAGCGCGCGTGCCACCTGAGCGGCGCCGCTCGCCACCGCGCGCTGCCGCCAATACGCGAGCGCGTCGCTCTTGTAGTCGCTGCTCGCGTCTGCCGCGGGGGCGCCCGCGCGCCAGTAGCGCAGCAGGGCGAAGCTCAGGTCCACGGCCCAGGACGCCCCGGGCGCGTCCAGCACGGCGTACTGCTCGTTGGGGTGGGGGCGTCCGAACTGCAGGGCGTGCACGAAGCTCTCGAGGCCGTCTTCCTGTGGCGCGTAGCCACGCTCGCGGCGCTCCGCCACCAGGCGCGTGGTGAGCCGCACCCAGGCGCCTGCGTCCTCGCCGCTGGCGATGATCCAACACCACAAGAGCGCCGCCCGCACGTCCGGATCCAGCGCGCGCGGCTTCTCCGGGTCCTTGCCGTTGACGGTGTCGGCGTGCCGCAGGGCCTCACGGAAGTCGCCACGCAGCATGGCGGCCACCAGCTCCACCTCCGCGCCGGCCACCTTGCCCAGCTTGATCTCGCCCAGGTCGGGTCCGCCGCCGCGCAGCCGCGCGAGCCGCGCGGCCCTCCCCCGGAGCGGCGCGCTGTCCCCGGTGAGCGCGGCCCAGAGCACGTCGTCGTTCACGGGCTCGAGGCGCTCGAGCGCCGCCGTGACCAGGTTGCTGACGCAGAGGGTCAGCGCGCGAGGTCCGACGAACGACAGCCAGCCGACGTTGGGCTCGGCGCCGAACAGCTCGTGCGCGAACGCGGCGATGCGCTGAGGCCTGTCGTCGTAGCGCAGCCCCTGCCAGAACCAGCGCTGGGCCTCCTTGGTCTTGCCCATGAGCAGCGCGACCTGCACGGGCGCGGTGTCCGCGAGCAGCTCGACGGCCCGATGGCGCTGAGCGTGGGCGTGCTGGGGAGCGTCGTCCAGCAGCAGCTCCGCCAGCCTCGCGAGCCTGCCGCGCTGGTGCCCGGCCCGCACCGCCGGCCAGCGCAGCGCCGGCTCGCACACGACGTAGGCCGCCGTGTGGCTGGTAGGCTGGATGACGCCGCGCTGCTCTAGCACCTCGAGGTGGGGCGCCAGCTCGGCGACGCTGGGCTGCCGTCCGCCAGCGCTGCCCACGCCCGTGAGCAGCGCCGCCTCGCAGAGCTTGCTGCGCGAGGTGAACGGGCGCACCAGGGCGACGAGCAGCTCGACGTCTTCGAGCGTGGGAGAGCGCCCCCCCGCGTCTGGCGTGAGCGAAGTCTGGCGACTGGACACACCGCAGGCATGTCCCTGCCCGCCCCCGAAGTCCAGCGCCGCGCAGTCGCGAGCCACGGAGGGGCCGACGAGCCACGGCGGCGAGCGGCCCACGAGCCACGGCGGCGCGCGGTCACCCGTCTCTGCGGCTCGCCACCCGAAGGCACGCGCTCAGCCGAGGCAAGCGAGCGCGCGCGGGCCGAGCGCGGCCAGCAGCGCGTGGAGCGCGGGAGACTCGTCCAGACGCCCGACGAGCGAATCCAGCAACGCTCTCGCGCCCTCGCTGCCGTCTACCCACGCGTCGAGGCGCGCCAGCGCCAGGCCCGGACCGTCGAGGGGGGCGCCGCCCACGCTGTCCGCGAGCAACGCGGCGAGGGCTGCGAGGACCTCGTCGGAGGTAGGCGGCGCGGCGAGGTCGTACGCCCCCAAGCGGGTGAGCAGCGGCCCGCGCAGGGAGGTCCCGCGCAGCACGTCTTCCACAAACGGTGGCAGCGCGATCTCAGGGAGCGCCGGTTGCCCCGCGCGCACTCGCCGGGCCGCCGCCACGAGCTGCGCCAGCAACCGCGCGGCGGCCGCGTCCGTGCCGGGGCCTCGCGCGATGGGTTCGCCTCCGAGGACCGCCGCTTCGAGCGCGCCCAGTGTCTGACAGAGCGCCGCGAGCCCACGCCGCCCACGCTCGGGGCCTGGGCTAGACGCGGTCACGGCCACGGGCTTCCGGTACAGCTCTCCGGACGCGAAGATCCAGTCGACAGCGTTCTTGAGCGCGCCGGGCAGGCTGTGGCCGTACTCCGGCGCGGCCATGAACACCGCGTCGCTCGACCGCAGCGCCTCGCGCCAGGCGCGGACGGCCAGAGGGGGCTCCCCCTCGTTGAGGTCCAGGTCGAAGTGCGGCAAGGCGCGCAGGCCGGTGAACGCGCTGAACTCGACATCGCACGGCGCGAGCCCAGGCAGGGACTCGAGCAACGCGAGGTTGCCGGAGCGGGCCTGCAGACTGCCACAGACGGTGACGACGCGTACGGGAGGCATGGGGGACAAGGTCGCAGACGTAGGGCCCGCAGGCACGCCCTCCCTTGCGCGGGCGCCGCTCGCAGTGTCGCCGGGACCAGAGGCTGCCCCCGCGTCTCAGGAGCAGCGCGTGGCGGCCTCCCAGCGCACAGACTGCTCCCACAGCGCGCGCAGGGCCTGCAGCAGCGACATGGACGCCTCCCCCACGCTCTGCTCGCGCAGGTTGACGACCAAGAGCGAGGTCGCGCCCATTTCGAAGCGCCGACGCTCCGCTTCGGCCAGGCGCCGGGTCGTCTCTTCCAAGCGCGCCAGGAGCTCGTGCCGCTCGCTGGCGGCCTGGTGTGCGCTGACGATGTCGGCGAGCTCCGCGCGCAGCTCATCCTCGAGCAAGCGCAGCTCCTGCTCCACGACCGAGAGCTGGGCCTCGGCCGCCGCGAGCTGACCGCGGGCCTCGCGCAGCGCGAGCGGCATCGAGAACTGCAGCCCCACTTCGTAGACCGTGCCAGGCAGCGTCGACGAGCCGTCACCGATGTCGCGCGAGACCTGCGCCTGCGCGTCCAGGCGGGGGCTGGTGCGTGCCCGCGCCAGGTCCCGCGACACCCGCTGGCTGGCGAGCTGCGCGCGCTTGGCCGCGAGGCGTGGGTGGCACGCGACGACGCGCTCGAACGCGCTCGCGACGTCCGCTGGCTCGCTCGGTACGGGCAGCGTGCTCGGCAGGCGCGTCGACGGTGGCGGCGCGGGGTTGCCCTCGGCGGTGCGCACGAAGAGACCCAGCACCAACGCGGCCGCCTCGACGCCCCGGCGGGCTTGGATGACGCAGTCGGTGCGCGCCAAGAGCGAGCGCTCGGCTTCGATGGCCTCCACGTCCGGGATGAGCCCTTCCTCAGCGCGGCGCGTGACGGCCGAGAGGCGCTCCTCCGCGAGCGTGAGCAGCTCCTGACAGACCGCCTGGGCGCGACCCGCAGCGACCCAGGACCAGTACGCGGCAGCCGCACGGCGCTCGAGCTCGATCAACGCGAGCGCCCGCGTCTGGCCGGCCGCCTCCACCTGTAGCTCGGCGCGCAGGCGCCCCGCGCGCCGGTCGTCGAGCGCCCGGTCGCGCAGCAGCGGCACCCGCACGCCGGCGCGCAGCTCGCCGCGATCGAGGGTCTGGTCGGAGTAGTACGTGGGGTAGCGCTCGTCGGCGTCCACACCCTGACCGTAGCGGTAGCCGGCCCAGAACTCGGCGCCCAGCCAGGGGGTGGGGGCCCGCAGCTCCGCGTCCACCCGCCGCAGCTCGTAGTAGCCTCCGTGCCGCAGCGCCCCGCGCACACTCAGCGTGGGGTCGAAGGCGCCGCGCGCGCGCAACAGCTCGGCCTCCGCCACGCTCTCGTTCGCCAGCGCGGCCTGCACGCTGGGGTGGTGTTCCGCCGTGGAGCGCAGCACCTGCTCCACCGTCAGCGGCGCGCTCGGGTCGGGCTGGGCGTGGACCCGGGCGGTGCACGCGCCGGAGAGCTGCACGAGCGCGACGCCCAGCACCAGGACGCGCGCAACGAGCCCTCCGTCCGACCGCCCGGACGACCCAAGCCACCCAGCGACGCGCTGCACGCGGCTCACGACGCCCCTCCACCGCTCGACGAGGAGCCGCTGTACCCGGAGGCGCCGACGGTCGGCGCGCGGTCGTAGCGCGGCGGGAAGCCGTTGAGCTGACGCCACAGCTCGAAGCCCACCGTGACCTCCTCCAGCAGCAGCCAGCCCTTGGCGCGGGTCCCCTGGCGCAAGAAGGTTGGGTCTGGCCAGGGCTCGTGCTCGGGGTCGGGCACCACCACCACGCGGAAGTCCCCGTGGCCGTCGTCGGACGTGTCCACGAAGGCCACGCGCCCGGCGAAGCTGCCGACCGCCACGCTGGGCCAGCCCGTGAATTGCACGGCCGGCCAGCCCTCGAACTGCAGGCGCACCTCGCGGCCAGGACTGACCAGCGCCGCATCGTTTCCGTCTACGTAGAGCTGCACCGAGCGCGACGCCGTGAGCGGCACCAACAGCGCCAAGGTCGTGCCGCTCGAGATCTGGACGCCACCCTGCTGCGCCATGATGCGCTGCACGATCCCGGCGCGCGGCGCGCGGATGGCCTGGGCCGCCTGCTGGGCGAGCCTGGACTCCGCCTGGGCGAGCGACGCGCGGGCCGACGAGACCTGGGTCTCGGCCGAGCTCAGGGAGGCCTCCGCCGCGCGGAGGTCGGCGTCGGTCGCGGCGCGCACACGGTCCAACGCCGCCCGTGAGACGCGCAGCCGCGCCTCGGTCGCGTTCAAGGCCGCACGCGCGGAGCGCAGTGACGCCTGCGCGTCCGTCGCGCCCAGCGTCGCCAGCTCGCTGTCGCGCTGTGACACCAGCCCCTCGCCCGCGAGCGTGGCGACGCGCGCGCGCTGGGTGTCCTGGGTCGTGACGCGGGCCTCCGCCGTGATCAACAGCTCGCGCTGAGAGGTCAGGGTGTCCTGCGTGACCCGCACCTCGGCCTGCGCGGCCGTGATCTGCGCCTCCTGCGACTGCCGCAGGGCCTCCACGCGCTCGCGAAACGCCGTGACCTGCGCCGTGTAGGCCTCGAGCCGCTCGGCCTGCGCGTCACGCTCCAGCGTGAGCCGCGCCACGCGCTCGGGGTCGTTGTCGCTCAGCTCCACCAGCAGCTCGCCTTCTTCGACGAGCTGCCCCTCCACCACGTGCCAGCGCTCGATGCGCCCCGAGATGGTGGCTTCGATGACCTGTGGACGCTCGTCCGGGAGGAACGCGAAGACCTGCCCCGTACCCGAGATGCTCTGGCGCCAGGGTGCGAGCGCGGCGACCGCGAGGAAGACCGCGAACGCGAACGCGAGCCGCCGCGCGTAGCGGATGGGCGTGGAAGTGGCCGGCACGAGCCGCGACGCGGGGAGCAGCACGTTCGCGGCGGAAGAGCCCGCCGACGTGGACAGGGCGGCAGGGGTGGAACCGTTCATGGGCTGTCCTCCTCGAGGGTCAGATGCTCGTCCACTTGCGCGTCGAAGGTGTCGCTGTTGGCAACGAGCACCAAGGTCTGCTCACGGCCGAGCGCATGCAGGAGCGCGCGACCCTGCTGCAGCGGCAGCGCGTCCAGAGTCCGGTCCAGCACCAGCAGACCCGGCTTGGCCGCGAGGGCGCGCGCCACCGTCAGACGGAGCGCGTCGCTGCGCGTGAGCGGGGCGCCGCTGGGGGTCAGGATCGTCTGCAGGCCGTCCGGCATCGCGCGTACCCGCTCGGCCAAGCCCACGCGGTCCAGCAAGGCCCAGATCTGACGCGCCGAGAGCACGTGACCCACCGCCGCCACGTTCTCTGCGATCGTGGTCGGCAAGACCTCGGCCCCGTCCACGACCGCGACGCGACGGCGCAGCGCGCGCAGGCTGAGGTCACGCTGGTCCTCGCCGTCGATCAACAGGGCCCCCGCCGAGGGCGCACGCAGCCCGAACAGTACATCCACGAGGACGTCCGTGCGGCGCTCGCCACCACCGACCCGCACGCGGCGTCCGGGCGGCAAGACCAGACTGAGGTCAGCCAGCTGACCGTCCGCGGAGCTCAGCCGGCGCAGCTCGATGCGCGCGGCCCCCTCGCGCACCTCGTCGCCCCCGTCGGTGCGCTCGAGTGGCTGGTCCAGCAGCGTGTGCAGCTTGTCGGCCGACGCAGCGAGGTCGTAGGCGGTCTCCAGCTTGCCACCCAGCTTGTTGAGCGAGGCGACGACCGCGCTGACCACCAGCTCCGCAGCCACCAACTGTCCGATGGTGAGCTCGCGCTGCACCACCAGCCAGCCCCCGATGCCGAGCAGCATGGCGCTGGAGATGACCTGTAGACCGAGCGTGCCCAGATACTGGCGAAACACGATGCGGAAGTGCGCGTCACGCGCCGTGAGCCAGGAGGCAGCCAAGCGGTCGAGGCGGCGCTGCGCGAATTCGGCACCGCCCGCGAGCTTGAGGGTGATGCGCTGCGCGGCCATGTCTTCGAGCCACGCGGCGATGGCGTACTTCGCCTTGGACTCGTTCACGGCGGTGTAGGTCCCGCCACGCCCGACGACGCGCAGCACCACCGCCACCCCCGCGACGATGAAGACACCGAAGGCCAGCAGCACGGGGTGATAGAACGCGAGCAGCACCAAGCCGACCAGCGCGGCGAGGGCGGCCTCGATGCCGCCGATGGCGAGCGAGGCCAGCGCCTTCTGAGCGACGAACACATCGAAGAACCGGTTGAGCAGCTCGGGACCGTGACGCTGCTCGAGCGCGCTGATGTGGACCCGCGGGAGACGCTGAGCCAGCTCCGTGACGACGCGCACGAAGAGCCTGCGCTGGACGACCTCGGCCATGAAGGCCTGCAGGCCCTGGAGGACTGCGGCGAACACCAACCCAGCGCCCAGGAGCAGGGTCAGCACCACGATGGGCTGCAACAACGTCCCGAACGCGACGGTGCTGACGAGCACCTGCACGGTGAGCGGCAAGACCAGCGACAGCAGACCGACCCCCATTGCATAGACGGCGATCGCGCCGAGGTCGGCGCGATCGGCGCGTACCAGGTCGTAGGCCATGCGCCACGGCGAGTGACTGTGGGGGAGCTCCAGAGCAAACGCTCCCGGAGCGTCTACGGCCAGCCACTCGTGGTCCGTGCCAGTGCTGCCTAGCCCCAGCCGCGCGACGAGGCCGCGAGCGTCCAGCCACTCACGGGTGCCACGCTCGTCCTCGACCCGGACCAGATGAGCCAGCCTCTCGACGAGCAGCAGCACCTGGCCATCGGCACCCAACGTGACGACCGGGCGGCCCGGGCGCACACCGGCGAGCACGGGCGCCACGGGCGCTCGAAAGAGCTGGAGCGCGAGGCCGGCCGTAGCTAGCCGAGCACTGAGATGCTCCATCGGCGTCGGCTCCGGCACCGGCGGCTGCTCCATGCCCTCGCTGATCTCCTCTGCGACAAGCTGGTCGCCGCGCGCGTCGGGCGAGCCGAGCGGCGCCTGGACGGGAGGCAGCCCAGACACCGGGAGACCCTCGTACGGCATCCCGAGCAGGTCGCGCAGTCTCTCCAGAAAGGGGTCGTGACCGGATGGCGATATCATGTGACTACAATCATGAGTTCTATTGCACGTATGTCAATACGTGATATCATTTTCATACTTTGCTACGTGGTGACCACAACCCCGCTCCGGCAACACGCGCCTTCGGTGAGGTCCTAGGATGCCTATAGACACACACCGCGGCTGGACATTCCTGAGCAATCACGGCCACGTGCTGCTCTGCATCGCACGCAATCCGGATGCGCGCGTCCGCGACATCGCAGCGCAGGTGGGCATCACGGACCGTGCCGTGCAGCGCATCCTCGCAGAGCTGGAAGAGGCCCACGTGCTGGTGCGAGAGCGCCGTGGCCGTCGCACCCACTACGCGATCGAGGCCACCGCCCACCTCCGCCATCCCCTCGAGGCGCACCGCAGCGTGTCCGACCTCGTCCGGCTGGTGGAGCTGGACGAGTGACCTTTCTGGCGTGGCTGCCTTGACGCCCCCCCCAGCCCCCAGCATGCTCCGCGGGCTCTTTTCCTACGTTGCAGATACGGGGGCCCCTGCTGTTTAGAGCCAGCAAGCCACCGAGAGACGATGAGAATGGCTCAGACCACTGACCGACGCGCGGAAATCATCAACCAGTTCCGCACCCATGAATCCGACACCGGCTCCCCCGAAGTCCAGATCGCGCTCCTCACGGACCGCATTCAGTACCTCACGGAGCACTTTCAGACCCATAAGAAGGACCACCACAGCCGTCGTGGCCTCTTGAAGATGGTGTCACAACGTCGCGGCCTCCTTGACTACGTCAAGCGCAACGACATCGAGCGTTATCGCAAGATTATTACGGCGCTCGGCATTCGTAAGTAAGCTACGCGGCGGCTCGGAATGGTTCGAGCCGCCGTTTCTAATTCCAGTTCCAGTCCCTTCGCATCTCGTTCGACCTGATCGTGGGTCGTTCGCTCTTCGCTTCGATGGCTCGAGGTTGCCTACCAAGGCACGCACGCTCGAGGCATGGAACCGAGGATCGAGCCCTGCTCTCGTCGAGTCCGGGGTGCGCCATCACAACGACCCAGCCGCCTGCCCAGACGCCGCCAGCCGTGCGCGTGGGTGGAGCGACGCCGGTCGTTCGGAGTGTGCCCAGTGATCATTCGTGAATCCGTCAAGATCGGTGACAAGACCGTCACCTTCGAGACCGGACGCATCGCCAAGCAGGCGGGCGGCTCGGTCTTCATCTCCTGCGGCGAGTCCGTGCTCCTCGTGACCGCGTGCGGCAACGAGGAAGCCCGCCCCGGCACGTCGTTCCTCCCGCTCACCTGCGACTACATCGAGAAGACGTACGCCGCCGGCAAGATCCCGGGCGGCTTCTTCAAGCGTGAGGGGCGCCTGCGCGATCACGAGACGCTGACCTCGCGCATCATCGACCGCCCGTGCCGTCCGCTCTTCCCGGACGACTGGCGCGCCGAGATCCAGATCGTGGCGACCGTCATGTCGGCGGACCGCGAGAACCCCACGGACATCCTGGCCCTCACCGGCGCGTCGCTGGCCCTCATGCTCAGCCCGGTGCCCTGGGACGGTCCGGTCGCTGGCGTGCGCGTCGGCAAGGTCGACGGGAAGCTCATCGCGAACCCGACGTTCAAGGACCTCGAGAAGAGCACCTGCGACATCGTCATCGCGGCCACCAAGAACGCCATCGTCATGGTGGAGGGTGAGGCTCAGGAGCTGACGGAAGCCGAGATGGTCGAGGCGCTCGCCTTCGGCAAGGACGCCGTGCAGGGCGTGCTGGAGCTTCAGGAGCGCATCCGCGAGGCCGTGGGCAAGCCCAAGTTCGTGCACACCCCCGCCACGCCGGACGCCACCATCGCCGCGCGCGTGAAGGACGTCGGCCTCGAGAAGATCAAGGCCGCCTGCAACGTGCGCGAGAAGTTCGCGCGCTACGCGGCCTTCAAGGCCGGCAAGAAGCACACGGTCAAGACGCTCGCGAGCGAGTTCGAGGGCCGCGAGGAAGAGATCAAGGAGGCGTACAACACGCTCCAGTACAACACCATGCGCGAGCAGGTGGTGTTCGAGAAGGTCCGCGTCGACGGCCGCGACACCCGCACCGTGCGCCCCATCGCCATCGAGGCGACGCTGCTCCCCCGCGTGCACGGCAGCGCGCTCTTCACCCGCGGCGAGACGCAGTCCATCGTGACCGCCACCCTCGGCACGCGGCGCGACGAGCAGCGCATCGACGGCCTCACCGAGGACTCGTGGAAGAACTTCCTGCTGCACTACAACTTCCCTCCCTACAGCGTGGGCGAGACGAAGATGATGCGCGGCCCGGGCCGCCGCGAGATCGGCCACGGCAACCTGGCCGAGCGCGCGCTGAAGGGCGTGATCCCGTCGAAGGAAGAGTTCCCGTACACCATCCGCATCGTCTCCGAGATCACGGAGTCCAACGGCTCGTCCTCCATGGCGACCGTGTGTGGCGGCAGCTTGGCCATGATGGACGCGGGCATCCCCGTGCGCACTCCCGTGGCCGGCGTGGCCATGGGCCTCATCATGATTGGGGACAAGTACACCGTCCTCACGGACATCCTCGGTGACGAGGATCACCTCGGTGACATGGACTTCAAGGTCTGCGGCACCAACAAGGGCATCACCGCCATCCAGATGGACATCAAGATCGGTGGTCTCACCACGCAGATCATGAGCGAGGCCATGGACCAGGCGCGCGAGGCGCGTCTGCACATCCTCGCCGAGATGGCCAAGGTGCTCCCGGCGTCCCGTCCGGAGCTCAGCCGCTACGCGCCGCGCATCACCAGCCTGAAGGTGAAGCCGGACCAGATCCGCACGATCATCGGGCCGGGTGGCAAGATGATCAAGGCCATCGTCGAGCAGACGGGCGTCGCCATCGACGTCGAGGACGACGGCACGGTGAACATCTCGTCGGACGACTCCGAGGCGGTGAAGAAGGCCATCGCGATCATCGAGAGCCTGACCACGGAGCCCGAGGTCGGGGCGACGTACACGGGCATCGTGAAGCGCATCGAGCGCTACGGCGCGTTCATCGAGATCGCGCCGGGCAAGGACGGCCTCTGCCACATCACGGACATGGCGTGGGAGTACGTGGACAACGTCGAGTCGCTCATGCAGCTCGGCGACGAGGTCGAGGTGAAGATCACGGCCATCGACCGCGAGGGCCGCATTCGCCTCTCCCGCAAGGACCTGCTCGAGAAGCCCGAGGGCTACGTCGAGCGTCCGCCCCGCGAGGATCGTGACGACCGCGGCGGCGACCGTGACCGTGGCCCGCGCCGTGACGGTGGGGACCGCGACCGTGGCCCGCGTCGTGACGGTGGCGGCGGTGGCCGTGACCGTGACCGTGGCCCGCGCCGTGAGCGCACCCCCCGCGAGGGTGGCGAGCGTCCGCCCCGTGAGGGTGGCGAGCGTCCGCCCCGTGAGGGTGGCGAGGGCGAGGGTCGTCGTCGTCGTCGTCGCGAAGGCGGCGAGGGTGGCGGCGGCGAGGGTGGCGGCAGCGCGCCGTCCGGCGGCAGCGAAGGCTGAGCGCAGCTCGCTGACGACGAAGCTCTAGCAGCTGGACCGGCCGGGTCGCGTGAGCGCTCGGCCGGTCGCAATTCGAGGCGAGGACGGGGGGACCACCCTGCGGGCCGTGACCGCTCGGGCGGGGTGCGAGCGGGGAGCTGTGGTGGCACAAGGGAGCTCATGACGAACCCGACGCCCCACTCTGCGGCGCTGCGCGTCGAGCGCCTGCGCCCGAACGCCGTGCTCCCTGTGTACGCCACCGCCGGCGCTGCAGGCCTCGATCTCGCGTGCGCGCTCCCGGACGGCGCCCCGCTCTCGCTCGCGCCGGGGGCGCACGTGAAGGTGCCCACGGGTCTACGCATCGCAATTCCGCCGGGGCACGAGGGGCAAGTGCGGCCGCGCTCGGGGCTGGCCGCGAAGCACGGCGTCACGGTCCTGAACGCCCCCGGTACCATCGACGAAGACTACCGCGGCGAGCTGATGGTGCTGCTGGTCAACCACGGCACGTCCCCGCTCGAGCTCACGGACGGGATGCGTATTGCGCAGCTGGTGGTCGCGCCGGTGACTCGGGTGGAGGTCGTCGCCGGCCCCATCTCGAGCGAGGAGACCGCGCGCGGCGCCGGGGGCTTCGGGAGCACGGGCACCCAGACCTGAGGCCCGGTAATGCCCGCGGCGCTTTCGCGACTGCAGTCGCTGAGACCCATGGCGCTGCCGCTCCCGAGAGAGCGCACCAGTTGACAGAAGCCTCGGGGATATCTACTCAGTCCCCTTCCGTACCCCTTCAGGAGATCCTCACCATGGCTGGAAAGAACATCGTCGTCGCGAACGACCTCAACTTCGACGAGGCCGTCCTCAACAGCGACACCCCTGTGCTCGTGGACTTCGCGGCCACCTGGTGCGGACCGTGTAAGATGATCGCTCCGCTCGTCGAGCAGCTCGCCGAGGAGTACGAGGGTCGCGCCAAGGTCGCCAAGGTGGACATCGACGAGAGCCCCGGCACCGCGTCCCGCTTCGGCATCCGCGGCGTCCCCACCCTCATGGTGTTCAAGGGCGGTCAGGTCGTCGCGCAGCAGGTCGGCGCGGCTCCCAAGGGCAAGATCGCGGAGCTGATCGAGCGCTCCCTCTGAGTCGCGAAGAGCGCGCGACACAATGCGGCGTGGGCCTTTCGGGGCTCGCGCCGTATTCGCGTCTGGTGTAGTCTCCGGCCATGACGGATCACCGTATGTTCGTCTCGCAGGCAACGCTGGACGAGTGGCTCGGCAACGGCGAGGTCGTGGTCGACGGCGAGGTCATGTCGCTGGCCCGCGTCGGTCGCTTCCGCCTCGAGACCGCGTTCCACTTCCTGTCCGAGATCGCCGAGGGGGGAGACGCCGAGGAGCTGGTCGGGAAGGTCAAGACCCAAGAGCAGCTCGCGTCGCTCGGGGGGGAACACTGCGCCGGCTCGGTCATTCTGGGCGACAACGCCTACGAAGTGGTGGAGGGCTTTCTCGGTGTGCGGGTCGAGGCCGCGGCGCAGGAAAATGCACCGGACGCCGCCAGCATCAGCGGCTCGAGCCTGGCCGCCGTGACGCGCGCCGCGGCGGGCGACAGCCCCCCCTCCCAAGAGATCGACCTCTTGGCCCAATTCTTCTTGGGCCCCAAGGCCTGACGCGCCCATCCCCCTCACCAGGTCACGCATTTGCACGGCGGCACGACGCAAGAAAGCACCCCGCAAGGTCACGCTCCGTTGCGTGCCGGCTCGGTGATCGGCGAGCGCTACGAGGTCATTCGGCAGCTCGACCAAGACCCGCTCAGCGCCCTCTACGAGTGCCGCGACCATGAAGACGAGCGGCTCGTGTGGGTGCGCTTGGCGAGCCCCGCGCTGTGTCCCGACCCAGAGACCGCCCGCTCCTACGCCGCGCGCCTCGCCCCCGCCGTGGGCGCCCGAGGTCCTCACCTGACGGGGCTGCTGGGCGTCGACCTGCACCAGGGCGCCACGCTGTTCGTCGTCGAGCCGGCCGCGGCGGGCACCTCCCTCAGCGCGCTGCTGCTGGGGCGCAGCGAGTCCCGCATGAACGCGGACGAGCTGCTGCCCATCATGGCGCAGCTGGCCCAGGCCCTCGACGCATGCCCCACGGGGAGGCACCACGGCGAGGTGCGGCTCGAGCGAGTGTTCGTGGACGACGCGGGGCAGGTGCAACTCACAGGGGCCTTCCTGGTGGCCGCCGCGCCGCCGCGCTTGTTGGCGACGGTGCTGCGCGCGCACGACCGTCTTCGACGGGAGTTCGCCCCGGAAGCGCTGACGGGTGTGGCGCGCGACTCGGCCGACTTGTTCGGCGCGGGACAGGTTGCGCTTCAGGCGCTGACCGGCGAGCGTGCCTGCGAGCCGGGTGCCACGGTGCCGGCCCGCCTCGGAGGGGTGGGCGACGAGATCGCCAAGCTCGTGGCCGCGCACCCGCGCAGGCGCCCGCCCTCGCTCACGCCGCTGCTCGAGGCCCTCGCGCGTCAAGCAGGCGCACCCGCCCCCGTCCCTACGGGAGAGGCGGACGCGGACGACTCCGACGACTTCGATGACGGTGCCGGCGCCACTGCGGTCGTCCGCCACCCCCACCCTTCAAGTCACCCCCCAGGCGCCGCAGCAGCGTCCGCTGGGCGCAGCGCACCCCTCTCGGGGCACAACGCGCGGCGGCCCGTCGGTGCCGACGCGAGCGGCACCGCAGAGCTCGCGCTCGAGGACCTCCAGTTCATGGACCGCACCCCAAACCCCTCCGCTGGCGGTGACGCGCCAGCGTCCAGCGCGCCTGACGATCACGAAGACGACGACGTCGGCGAGCTAGACGAAGACGCCAAGACCCGCCAGGTCAAGCTCGCGGAGATCCGGCCGAGCGCCGGCGCGGGGAGCGCCAGCGCACTGAGTGACGCCGGTGCGCACGCCTCGCCGCACGCCTCGGCGGACGACGACGACGACGACGACGACGACGACGACGGTCCTCGGCCACCGCGGCCTGGCGAGGCGACCGTGAAGATCGCCTTCGCGGACATCAAGCCCCCTACCGCCCCGCGCACCAAGCAAGGCCCCGCCACGCTGATCACGCGTGTGCCCGCGTCTGACGCGAACGCCGCTCCCAACGGCGGCGCGGCGCGTCCCGCGCCAGCCCGCAAGCGCCGCCGCAGCGTCGTCGTGCCGGCCTTGGTGGCCGCCGTGGTCATCGTCGCAGCCAGCCTCATGTTCGCCCTCTACAGGCAGTGGCGCGCCGAGCAGGACCAGCACGAGCGGGTTCGTGAGCACATCGAGCACATGCAGCAGGAAGAGCCGGCACCAGCGCCCGCCGCTCCAGCCGGGGACTGAGCCAACGGGCGCATCGAGGCGTTCGGCTCTACACTGCCCCTTCCGGCGCGTTCCCTTCGCCGCAGCCGGGTGAACTCCGCGATGCTGATCTCAGCCCTCTTCACCACTACCGCCGTGTTCTACGGGCTCGCGTGTGCGCTCTATCTCGCGCACCTGACGCGCGGCCGTGAGGGCCTCACGCGCGCCACGAACGGCGCGCTCGGGGTGGCCGTCGCGCTCCACGTGGCCTACCTCGTCACGGACGTCGCGGCGGGCAGCAGCTTGGTGGCGGACATCCATCGGGTGCTGTCGCTGGTGTCGTTCGCCATCGTGGTCGCCTTCTTGGTCACCACCCTCAAGCGCCGAGTGACGGTGCTTGGCGCGTTCATCACGCCCGTCACGCTGCTGTTCTTCTTGGCTTCGGGTCTCGGGCGCAGCGTGGAGTCCGTCCCCCCCGACGTGCGCTCGCAGCTCCTCCCCTTCCACATCGCGGTGAACGTGCTGGGTGTGAGCGCGTTCACGCTCGCGTTCGGTGCCGCCGTGGCCTACGTCGTACAGGAGCGCCTGCTGCGGCGAAAGGAGCTCGGGGGCGTGTTCAAGCGCCTGCCGGCGCTCGACGTGCTGGACTCCCTCAGCTTCCGCGCGTCGTTGGTGGGCTTCTCCCTGCTGACCGTCGGTGTCGTGACCGGCGCGCTGTGGATAGCCCGCGAGAGCGTGGGGCGCGCCGTGCTGGAGCCCGCGCCGCTCATGGGCATCGCCACGTGGTGGGTGTTCGCGTCCATCCTCGGGCTGCGCGTCATGTCGGGCTGGCGAGGACGCCGTGCCGCCCTCGGGACCATCGTGGGCTTCCTCTGCGCCGTGAGCGTGCTGGCGTTCTACGCGCTACGCGCCGGGGGCATGCACTCGTGAGCAGCGACCTCATCGTCGTCGGGCTCTCGCACCACACCGCGCCGGTGGAGCTGCGCGAGCGTCTGGCCACCCCCGACGAAGGCGTCCCGCAAGAGCTGCAAGCGCTCGTGGCCGAGGCCGAGCTCCACGAGGCGCTGCTGCTCTCCACCTGCAACCGCGTGGAGCTCTACGCCCACGCTGCGGAGCCACACAGGGCGCTCGAGCGGGCCCGCGCGCACTTCCGCTCTCGGGCCGGCGAGGGGGTCGAGAGCTGCCTCTATCACCACCGCGGCGCCGACGCGACGCACCACGCCTTCCGCGTCGCCGCGAGCCTCGACTCGCTGGTGGTGGGGGAGCCGCAGATCCTGGGTCAGGTCAAGACGGCCTTCGAGCTCGCCAATGACGCGGGCACGGTCGGCATGCTCTTGGGGCGCTGCTTCACGAGGGCGTTCGCCGTAGCCAAGCGCGTACGCAACGAGACACGCATCGCCGAGGGCACCGTCAGCATCAGCTCCGTGGCCGCTGAGCTCGCGGAGAAGATCTTCGGCGACCTACGAGGGCGCAGGACGCTGCTGCTGGGCGCCGGCTTGATGGGCGAGACGGCCGCCCGCAGCTTGGGCGCCACAGGAGCCCGGCTCGTGGTCATCAACCGCAGCCGTGAGAAGGCCGACGCGCTCGCCGCGTCGTGCGGGGGAGAGGCGCGCGACTACGAGCTGCTGCAGAGCGAGCTGGTGTTGGCCGACGTGGTCATCTCGTCGACCTCCGCCGACCGCTTCGTGCTCACCCGCGAGCTGATGCGCGAGGTGTGTCGCGCGCGTCGCCACCGCCCGCTCTTCATCATCGACATCGCGGTCCCGCGCGACGTGGACCCACGCGTGGCGGACATGGACAACGTGTTCCTCTACGACGTGGACGACCTCCAGAAGGTCGCCGACGAAGGGCTGGCACAACGCCGTCAGGAGGCGGAAGCAGCCGAAGCCATCGTCAGGGCAGAGGTCGGCGACTTCGAGTCCTGGCGGCGCTCGCTTGCGCTGACGCCAACCATCGTGGAGCTGCGCAGCTACTTCCAGCAGGTGGTCAAGGAGGAGGTCGCCCGCACGGCGCCGCGCCTCTCCGCCCGCAGCGACGAAGACGAGCGCGCGCTCCGGGCGATGAGCGAGGCCATCGTGAACAAGCTCCTGCACCCCGCGCTGACGCACCTGAAGGCCAGCGCGTCGCAGCCGGAGGGTGAGCAGCTGATCGCGGCGACCCGCACGTTGTTCCGCCTCGGCAGCGGCGACCCTCCCTCCCCCACCCAGGGCTCCGCCGACGTGGTCGACGCGGCTCGTGCGTCACGTGAGGCCCCGACCAACGGCCCACTACCGACCCGAAAGACCCACGGCGTATGAAGCTCCGCGTCGCCACCCGGCGTAGCAACCTCGCGCTCACGCAGATGCGTGCGTTCACCTCGCAGCTGCTGACGCTGCATCCGCACGTCAGCATCGAAGAGGTGCACGTCACGACCCTCGGAGACCAGGTGACGGACCGCCCGCTCGCGGCCATCGGCGGCAAGGGGCTCTTCATCTCGGAGGTCGAGGCCTGCGTCTCACGCGGCGAAGCGGACTTTGCGGTGCACTCGCTCAAGGACGTCCCGGGGGACGTGGAGCTCGCCGACGGCATGGCCCTCGTGTGCCTGCCCGAGCGCGAAGACCCCCGCGACGTCTTGCTCACGCGCGAGGGGCTGGACCTCATGTCGCTCACGGCCGCCGCGCGCGTGGGGACCACCTCGCTGCGCCGTGAAGCGCAGCTGCGCGTGCATCGCCCCGACCTGCACTACGCGACGCTGCGCGGCAACGTCGAGACCCGCCTGAGCAAGCTCGACAGCGGCGAGTTCGACGCCATCGTGCTCGCCGCCGCCGGGCTGCGCCGCCTGGGCCTGCTCGGCTCGCGGGCACACCAAGTGCTGGACCGGGAGGTCTGCCTGCCGGCCGTCGGACAGGGCACGCTCGCCATCGAGGCGCGCGCCGACAACCACGCGCTGCGCGACCTGTTGGCCCCGCTGGAGGACGCGACCACACGGCTGGTGACCGAGGCCGAGCGGGCCCTGTTGCGGAGCCTGAAGGGCAGCTGCCGGGTGCCCATGGCGGGCCACGCCACCCTTGACGCCGTGTCCGGGCGCATGCGCCTGGACGGCTTCGTCGGCGGCGTGGACCACGACGAGACCCTCTCCGGCTGCAGCGAGATCTACCTGCGCGGGAGGACCCCCGAGCTGCGCTGCGAAGAGGCACGGGCGCTCGGCCGTGAGGTCGCCGAGGGCCTCATCGCGCGCGGTGCGCAGCGGCTGATGCGCGAAGCCGAGGCTGCGGTGTTGCGCCGCGAGCGCACCAGCAACTGAGAGCCAGGGCCTGGACGAGCGCGTGTCGTGTCGCGCCTTGACGGGCGCCGCGCCGGGTGTAATCAAGTATCTGAGTTACCTGTTTAATGGATTCACCAGGAGCAGCGTCATGAGCGAATGGGTCGAGCATCAGATCGACGAGCGGGTCCTCGTGCAGGACGAGCTCTACACGCTCACACAGGTGGCCCGCACACGCTGGGGGTCCAAGACCTATCGGATGACGTCCGGGGACGGTGTCTCGCGCTGGTTGACGCCACGCAAGACCGACCAGCTCGCCCCCTACGTCGACCGCGCGTCCATCGACCAGTTCGTGCGGGCGTTCTACGGGCGCGTTCAACACGACGAGGTGCTCGCCCCCATCTTCGCGACGCGCATCACGGACTGGGAGCCGCACCTCGTGCGGATGGTGCACTTCTGGAGCGCCATCCTGTTGGCGGCGCCGGGCTTCATGGGCAACCCGATGCAGAAGCATCGTGAGCTCGAGGGAGTCCACCCCGAGGACTTCGAGCGCTGGCTCCGCCTCTTCCGGGCGACCCTCGCGGACATCTTCGAGCCCGAGGTCGCCGAGACCATCCTGCAGCGCGCGCGGCGCATCGCCGACCGCCTGAGCGGCGCCATGTTCCAGTCCGAGCGGGCATGCGGCTGACGGCGTTCACGGACTACGGCCTGCGCGCGCTCATGTACCTCGCCGTCTCCTCGCAGCGCGGAGCGCCCTGTGCGTCGGTGCAGACGCTGGCCGATGCGCTGGACGTCAGCCCGCACCACCTGGCCAAGGTCGCGCAGGCGCTCTCCCGGCACGGCTTCGCAGAGACCCGGCGCGGCCGGGACGGGGGGCTCACCCTCGCACGGGATCCCCGGGAGCTGCGCGTCGGCGCGGTGGTGCGCGCGCTCGAGCCGAGCGACCTCGCGCCCTGCTTCGAGGACGCGGGCGCCTGCACCATCACGCGCGGCTGCGGGCTGCGCGGCGCCCTCGCGCGCGCTCAGGAGAGCTTCTTGGCAGAGCTCGACCGCGTGACGCTGGCGGACTGCGTGGCCCAGCCCCGCGCGCTACTGCAGCTGGTCGCCCACGGCTCCTGACCGCAGCGCGCGGTCAGTTGGCAGCGAGGATGCGCTGCACGCCGGACACCGAGTTGCTCAGCAGCGCGTCGCGGGCGACCCCGCCCCCCACGCAAGCCAGGTACAGGTCCTGTCCGTAGAGGCGCAGGGGGCGCACCACGACCTCCCCCCCTCGCAGCAGCGGCGGGAGCGGCATGCCCATGACGGAGCGGCTCATCAGGGGCGCGATCGCGCCGAGCTCCTCGCACACGGCGGCCTCCCCCGCGCTCGCCACCACCATGCCCTGCTGGTCGGCCAGCACCAGCGCCTCGAGACCCCCGCGCACGCGGCTGTGCTCGAGCTGGTAGCGCAGCGCGCTGTCACGCTCGGTGGTTCGCTGCTGACGTCGTTCTTGGAGCATCCACATCCGGTACCTGCCTTTGCGCACGTAAGACTTTGTGCGACATGTAGGCAACTGTAGTCAACGCGGTCGTGAGGACACAAGTTCCCGACAAGCGCGGCCTTTGACCCCGTCCCCAACGTGCGATATCACGACGCACCCCCAGTCGCGCCCACGGGCCGCTCACAGGTGGGTTCCGTCCCCGAGCGCGAGTCGCTCCACCGCCCCAGAAGCACCTCGTTGACCATGAGCTTGGCAGACGTTCTAGAGAGCAACCGCGTGGTGGTCACCGTTGGGAGCGGCGGCGTGGGCAAGACCACGACCGCGGCCGCCCTCTCGGTGTACGCCGCCATGCAGGGCAAGCGCGTGCTCTGCTTGACCATCGACCCGGCGCGACGCCTAGCCAACAGCCTCGGCCTCGACGAGATGACCACCAGCGAGCAGGAGGTGCCCGCGCACCTCTTCGCGGACAACAACCTCACGCTGGCGCCGGGTGGGCAGCTGGCCGCGATGATGCTGGACACCAAGTCCACCTTCGACGAACTGGTTCGCACACACGCGAGCAGCCCGGAGGCGCGCGACCGCATCCTCACCAACCGCATCTATCAGTACGTGGCGGGCTCGCTGGCGGGCACCCAAGAGTACATGGCGATGGAGAAGCTCCACGCCGTGCGCAAAGAGTCCAACTGGGACTTGATCGTGCTGGACACCCCGCCGACCAGCAACGCCCTCGACTTCCTCACGGCCCCCGAGCGCCTGATCGACGCCATCGACTCGCCCGCCGTACGCTGGTTCATCCAGGCGACGGAGCCGGGCAAAGGGGGCTTCGGCATGGGCTTGGTCGGGCGCGCGTCCACCGTGCTCATCAAGGGCCTGGCGAAGTTCACGGGCATCGAGTTCCTCGAAGAGGTCGCCGGCTTCGTCACGGGCATCAACGACCTCTTCGGCGGCTTCCGCCAGCACGCCACGGAGGTCAGCGACGCGCTGCGCAGCCCCGAGGTGGCGTTCGTGGTGGTCACGAGCCCGAGCCCGATGGCCATCCGCGAGGCGACCTACTTCAGCGACAAGCTGGCCGAGGCTGGCATGCGCCGCGACGCCGTCGTCATCAACGCCGTGCACGAGCTGCTCTCGGAGCCCAGCGTCAGCGACGACGCGCTGGTGGCCGAGCTCGCCCCGCTGCTCCCGGGTATGAACCCTGCGGAGACCGTGGAGCGCATGCTGCAAGCGCTGCAGGACGAGCGGCTGCAAGCCGTCGGCGACCGCATCGAGTCGGACCGCCTGCGCAACCACGTGCGCAACACCAAGGCCGGCGACCGCGTGGAGTTCGTCGAGGTGCCGGCGTTCGAAGAAGACGTGCACGACCTCGCGGCGCTCGCTCGCGTCGCGGCCTACCTCACCGCCACGGCCGCTTGAGGCACCACAAGCCTGCCCTTGCAGGGGAACGGGGAACAACGTGAGCCAAGACAAGAAGACCGACTGGGTCGCCATCGTCCTCGCCGCCGGACAGGGCACGCGCATGAAGAGCCCACTGCCCAAGGTGCTCCACGTGATCGCAGGCCGGCCGCTGGTCGCGTACCCGCTCGAGGCGGCGTTCGACGCGGGCGTGCAGCGCTGTGTGGCCGTGGTGGGACACGGGCGAGAGCAGGTCGAGAGCGCCCTCGAGGAGCGCTTCGCCAGCCGCGTGAGCACCGCCGTGCAGACCGAACAGCGGGGTACCGGGCACGCCGTGCAGTGCGCCATGGAGTCGGCCGCGCTGGCGGACTTCGAGGGCAACGTCGTCATCCTGTACGGAGACTGCCCGCTCATCCCCACGGAGAGCGTGCGCGCGCTCATGGACGGGCTGCGCGCCGGCGGCCCCGACCTGGCGATGCTGACCTCGACGCTGGACCAGCCTCACGGCTACGGGCGCATCCTGCGCGACGGTGAGGGCCGGGTGTGCGCCATCCGCGAGCAGCGTGACTGCAGCGCCGACGAAGCCGCCGTCAAGGAGGTCAACCCAGGGCTCTACGCCGTGCGCGCCCCCTTCCTGCGCAGCGCCATCGCGAGCCTGCGGGACGACAACGCTCAGGGCGAGCTCTACCTGACCGACGTCGTGGCCCAGGCCGCGAGCGCTGGCGGCGTGGTGGACATCCCCTGGGACATGGCCGACCTGCGGGGCGTGAACGACCGCTACGAGCTCGCGGTCTGCGCCGAAGAGCGCCGCCAGCGCATCGCCGCACAGCTCGCCCGCAGCGGCGTGGCCGTGCGCGACCTACGCACGCTGTACGTGGACGCCGACTGCGAGGTCGCGCCCGGTGCCGTGATCGAGCCGCAGGTGCACCTGCGCGGCCGCTGCGTCGTCGAAGCCGGTGCGCGCATCGACGTGGGCGCCGTCCTGACGGACGTGACCGTCCGCGCTGGGGCCGAGGTGCTGCCGTACACGGTGGCCACCGAGAGCGTCATCGGGGAAGAGGCCACGGTCGGCCCGTTCACCCACCTCCGCCCGCAGACGGACCTCGGGCGCAAGGCCAAGGTGGGCAACTTCTCCGAGACCAAGAAGACCATCGTGGGCGAGGGGTCGAAGGTGAACCACCTGAGCTACGTGGGCGACGGTGTGATCGGCAAGAACGTCAACATCGGCGCCGGCACCATCTTCTGCAACTACGACGGCGTCCGGAAGCACACCACCACGCTCGAAGACAACGTCTTCATCGGGAGCGACAGCCAGCTGGTCGCCCCCGTCACGGTCGGCGCCGGCGCGTACGTCGCCAGCGGCACCACCGTCACGCGCGACGTCCCCCCGGACGCGCTGGCCGTCGCCCGCACGAAGCAGCAGAACAAAGAGGGCTACGCCGCGCACTTCCGCGCGCGTGCCAAGGCCTCGCGCGGCCCGACTGACGGCACGTGACGGTCCGCGCCGCTCGCTCGCCGCGTTGCGCGGTGGTCCTCCTGACCCTCGGCCTGCTGGCTTCACTGCTGGGGCCCGGGCAGGCGCGTGCCCAAGACCCGCGCACCTGCGTCGACGAGCTCGACGACGAGCAGGTCGTGCAGCGTACACGCGCCATCACCCAGGAGTTCCGCGAACACGAGCGCCACACGCGCGCCTTTCGCTTCGGCTGGGCCGGACTCTTCTTCGCCTTCGCCGTCACCGAGTTCGCGGTCATCGGCCCCCGCACGCACGGAGCGCAACGATGGAACGCCTACATCAGCGCCGTCGGGGCGACGTCTGCGTTTCTGCAGATGGTGGCGCTGCCCATGCCCGGCGTCTGGGCACGGCGACGCATCGAGCGCATGCCGGACGACACGCCTGAGCAGCGCCGCGCCCAGCTCCGCTACGCGCTGCACACGCTGGAGCTCGCCGCCAACGCGGACCGCATCATCCACGGCGCGTTCTCGCACGCGACGGCGGTGGCGTGGGGCATCGGCTGGGGCACGCTCCTGACCGTGAAGTTCGACAGCTGGTTCGTCTCCGCTCAGTCCTA
Source organism: Sandaracinaceae bacterium (assembly GCA_020633075.1). GTDB lineage: Bacteria > Myxococcota_A > Polyangia > Polyangiales > Houyiibacteriaceae > JADJJE01. Next base: position 14,818 of record JACKEI010000009.1, on the reverse strand, counting down.
CCTGGCGGGGGCGTTCATCAACGAAGCCCGCATCCTGACTGCACCGGCCTGGGCCACCAACGCGTGGACGCGCGCGCGCGGGGGCTTCTGCTGGGACCGGTACGTCGACGACAGCCGGGAGACGTACTGGCACGAGCCGGAGCTCGAGGCGCGGCTGACCCCGACCCTCGGCGGACTCAGCCTCTCGCTCACCTTCTGAGCCTCAGCCGCACAGCTCGTCGAGCGCCACGCCAGCCCGCTCGAGTGCTCCGCGCTGCAGCGCGTCGATCGCGGGCATGGCCCCGAGACCGAGGGCCAGCATCTCGTCGAAGTGCTGCCGCGGGATGGGGCTGGCCTCGGCCGTCCCCTGCACCTCGATGATCGCCCCGGCGCGTGTCGCCACGATGTTCAGATCCATCTGGGCGTCGCGGTCCTCCTGGTAGCAGACATCCAGCAGCGCCCGCCCCCCCGCGTAGCCCACGCTGACGCCGCCCACCGGAACGCGCAGCACGCCACGCCCCAGGAGCGCGCGCTTGCGCAGCGCGTCGAGCGCCAGCGCCACGCCCACGAAGCCCGCGGTGACCGCCGCCGTCCGCGTACCCCCGTCCCCGTCCAGGACGTCGCAGTCCACCGTGATCGTGCGCTGGCCGATCTGATCGAGCCGGACGGCGGCACGCAGCGAGCGCCCGATGAGGCGCTGAATCTCCGCGCTGCGCCCGTCCACCCCTGCCGCGCTGCGGCCGTCACGGCGCTGTCGGCGAGCGTTGGCGCGTGGGTGCATGGCGTACTCGGCCGTGAGCCAGCCACCGCGCCCGCTCTGCATCCACGCGGGTACGCCTTCTGCCACGGACACGGACACCAGGACGGTGGTGCCTCCCGCGCGGTAGAGCACCGACCCCTCTGGGTTGCGCTGAAAGCCGGTCTCGATGGTGACCGTGCGCAGGTCGCTGGGGGCACGACCGTCGGGTCGACTCTTCGTGGCGTCGCTCATGCCGGGAACCATAGCTCGAAGGCTGTGCCGCCGCCCTCGGGACACACGCACTCGATCGTGCCGCCGTGGGCCGCGACGATCTGCTGCGTGAGCGGGAGGCCGAGCCCGGTGCCGCGCTCCTTCGTGGTGTAGAACATGTCGAAGATCCGCTCGCGTACCGCGTCGCTGATGCCGCTGCCGTGATCCCGCACAGTGAGCCTCACGCCGCGCTCCTCCGCGCGCACCGTCACCTGCACCTGACCACCGCCTGGCATCGCCTCGCGCGCGTTGCGCAGGAGGTTCAGCAGGGCCTGGCGCAGCTGCCCAGCGTCGAGCGCGATGGGCGGTAAGGGGTCGTCGATGTGCAGCTCGAGCTGGGTCTGGTGTGCGCGCATCTCCTCGGCCATGAAGGCGGCGATGTCACGCATGAGCCCGCCGAGGTCGCCCGCCTCGAGCTGAGGGCGCGGCACACGCGAGAGCCTCAAGTACTGCTCCGTGATGCCCGTGAGCCGGTCGACCTCCTGTTGCACGGACGCGAGCAACGCCGACGCCTCCGGGCCCGCGTGCACCAGCTCCTCTTCGAGCAGCTCCACGTTGAGCCCGATGCTGGAGAGGGGATTGCGCACCTCGTGCGTGACGTGCGCCGCCATGCGGCCGATCGCGGCCAGGCGCTCCGTCTGGATGAGACGCGCCGCCGTCGCGAGCTCGTCCGTCACGTCTTCGACGACCACCAGCACCGACCCGAGCGAGGATCCGTCCTCGGCGCGTCCGAAGGGAGCCAAGGTCACGTCCAAGGTCACCTCACGGGTGCCACGTTGCACGCTGACGCGTGTCAGGGTCGCGCGCTGCTCGGTCGCCCGCACGCTGGCCACCGCGTCGAGCAGGCCGGGCACCTGCCTGAGGCCGCCGTCGCTCGCCTGCTCGTCATCCGCGATGCCCAGCAGGTCGCGAGCCGCTGGGTTCGCCACGCGCACGGTCCCGTCACTCGCGATGACCACGACCCCGGCGCGCAGGCCCTCGACGATCTCGCGCTGCATCTGCTGCAGCTCGCGCAGGCTCGCGTCGCGGAGCGACAGCGCCTTGACCATGCGATCGAACGCCGCGGCGAGGCGCCCGAGCTCGTCGGTGCCCCCGAGGTCCAGCGTGGTCGAGAGGTCGCCCCGCGCCACCGCCTCCACGCGCTGATGGAGCGCCGGGATCGGCCGGAGGATGCGCTGGGACCACCAGGTCACCACCATGCCGAGGCTGAGCGCCAGGAGCACCAACACGCCGAGCACGATGCTGGCGCGCCGCTCGTGCTCGGCGGCGATGGAGCTGGTGCTGGCGATGGCCTCTTGCAGCTCGCGCCAGCCATCCCGGTAGTGGCGCTGCACCTCGCGCTCGCGCAGGCGCATGGACCGCAGCATGCGCTCCGCCTCGGGTCGGTCGCCGCTCGCGTGAGCCGCCTCCAGCGCCTCGTAGTCCGCGTCGCTGGCGCGGTACGCAGCCTCGACGTCATCGAGCGAGCTCCGCACGCGGGTGAGCGCGTCGGCGCTGCCGGCTGCCCCAGAGAGCCGCTCGGCGCGCTCGAGCCCATGAAACGCGCGCCTCAGGGTCGCTGGCCGCACAGCGCGGGCCGCGTTGAGCCAGCCACGGCGAGACACGGCGTCCTCGCTCTCGATTTGGTTGAGCAGCGTCGCGAACACGGCCTGCGTCGCCTTCGCCTCACCGAGGGTGAGCGCCAGCGGCAGGAGCCCCTCGTTGAGCAGCCCGAGGGTCCGCACGGTGCGCGCGTGCTGCGTCAGGCTGAACACGGCCACGGCCCCGAAGGCCGTCAGGATCAGCGCGAACCCGAGGAAGATGCGCGTGGGGATCGACAGCCGCGGAGGCGGCAGCGGCGGAGTCTGCGGCGTCTCACTCGCAGGCATCAGGGTCGCGCGGGGGCGCTCCCGCGGCCGGCCAAGATGCGCGCTCCCTCGTCGGCCGTGGACGGGTCGAGGCGGGTCGCCTCCGCCACCGCCGCCTCCGCGTCTGCGCGGCGCGAGAGGGCCAGCAGGTGCCGCGCACGCGCGAGCTGGACGTGCGCGGGCGCGACGGGCTCGAGCAGCAGCGCGGTGTCGTACTCGTAGAGGGCGTCCGCGTGGGCGGCGCGCTCGCCATAGGCGCCTGCCAGCGCGATGTGCGCCTCCACGCGCCCCGGATCCAAGAGCAAGCTGCGCTGACCGAGCGTGACCGCGTCGTCGATGCGCCGCTCCTCGATGGCGAGGTCGAGCGCGCGCGCGTGGAGCTCGCGGTCATGCTCTTCGAGGTCCACCAGGCGCATCAGGGCACGCCGCCGCAGGTCCGCGTCCTCGGTCTGGGTGCCGATCTCGAAGAGCCCGAGCCACGCCGTGGAGCGCCAGGGCTGCAGCCGCGTCGCCGCCTCGAGGTGCACGCGCGCGCCAGCGACGTCGTCCGCGGCGAGGGCGGCGCGACCCAGCAGGAGGCGCAGATCGAAGCCGTCGCGCCCGGTCGTCACGATCTTCTCGAGGGCCGCCCGTGCCTCCGGGAAGCGCTCCTCGGCGAGCGCGAGGCGGGCCGTCAGGTAGAGCGCCACGGGCTCGTTCGGGTTCAGCTGCAGCGCGCGCGCGAGGTCCGCGGTGGCGCGCTCCGTGTCGCCGTGAATCAGCCGTGCCGCCGCGAGACGCGCCAACGCCGACGCGTCGTTGGGGGCTGCGGTCGCTGCAGCCTCGAGCGCCTCGAGATCCGTGTAGCCAGACAGGTCCACGTTGAACTGGCCATCCAGGGCCGCGAGGCGAGCGCGTGTGTGGGCGCGAAACTGAGTGTCCAGATCCGCGGCCGAGACCCCCAGCACCTGCTGGATGACCTCGGCCGTGGTCTTGCCTTCGCCCCAGGCGCGCAGCATGCGGGGGACCTGCGCAAAGCCGAAGCGCTCGGCGATGAAGACCACCATCTGCGAGCTGGCGTAGTAGGCCACCATCATGTCCTGCGCCGAGCGGGCATGCGTGAACGCGCGGTTCATGTCCACGATGGCCGGCAGGCGCCCAGCGACGATGGCGGCGTGCAGGTCGTGGTCCATCTCGCGGCGCCACTCGGGACGCGCGACGATGGTCTCGTACTCGGCCAGCCCCTCCGTGAACCAGCGCGGGACGTGGTTGTGGCTGAGCTGAATGTGGAAGACGTGGGCCAGCTCGTGCCAGGTGATCTGGCCCCAGTTGAACGGCCCCCCACGCGGCGAGATCGCGGTGACGACCTTGCCGAAGCACACGCCCTGGACACCCAGGTTGGGCAGCCCCGTCGTGCGCAACGAGAAGTGCTGCACGTCCGCGTAGAGCTCCATCGCGAGCGGCCCCTCGGGGGTGAAGCCGTAGCGCCGCACCATGTCGGCGTAGGCCGCCCCCAGGTGGCGCGGCACGTAGCGCTCGAGCACGGGGCGCTCTTCTTGGTGCATCCGGAAGCGGAAGGGCTGCTGCTCGAAGCTCACGTATTGCGCGGGGATCACGTCCTCGAAGAGGTTGAGCGTGTTGAAGACCTGCACGTTGTAGCGGTCGCGCCGCCACGCGTCGCGCAGCGCCGTGAGGCCCTGCTCTTCCTCGCCCATGCGCAGCAGGTTGATGCCCAGCATGGCCTGCGCCAGGGAGTCGCGCGGGTTCAGCGTGATGGCCTCGCGCGCCATGCCGACGATGGCCGGGTAGCGGTGCTCCCACTCGGCGTACTCCGCGATGATGGTGAACAGCGGGCTGTAGGTGGTGTGCCGGCGCAACACCTCGCGCTTGGCCGCCTCGAAGCCGGGCATGTCGTCCGCCAAGAAGCGCGACGCGGCACGCACGCTGAGAGCCTCGAGGTCACTCGGGTCGTGCTCGATGATCGCGGCCAGCTCTCGCTCGGCCGCCGCCGTGTCGAGGTCGTAGAGCGCCAAGCCGGCGCGCGTCACCCGCGCCATCGCGAGGTTGGGGTTCACGGCCAGCGCGCGCGTGAGGTGCTGCTCGGCCTCCACGAAGTTGTAGTTCTGCGCCATGCGGATGCGCGCGTAGAGCGCGTGCGCGACCGGGTGCTCGGGGTTCACGCGCAGCGCGTCCCGCACACACTCCTCGGCGTGGCCGGCGTCGTACTTCTCGAGGAAGAGGCGCGCCCACTCGAGCTGCGTCTCCACCCGCTGGGGGTCGGCGGCGACGGACTCCTGGTACGCCGTGTTCGCGTCGCGCACGGCCCCCAGCGCGTGCGCGGCGCTCCCGACGTAGGCCAGCCCGGCCGCGTTGCGGGAGTCGTGGGCGGCCTCGTAGGTGTCGATGACCCGCCGGTACTCGGCGTTGGCCTCCGCCACGCGCCCGCGCCTCTCGGCCGCGCGGGCCCGGAACAAGCTGGCGCGCGCGTTGGCGGCCGGCAGCGTGGCGAGCAGCGTGTCCACCTGATCCAGGCGGCCGCGGGCGAAGTGCGCCTCGGCCTCCAGCATGACCGCCTGCTCACGCAGGGCAGCGTCGCGCCCGGCCTCGCGCGCGCTGGTCACGGCGTCGTCGTAGCGCCCCGTCTCGAACGCGAGTCGAGCAGACAGGAGCGCGCGTGCAGCCGGCGACCCCTGGAGAGCGCCGAGACGGTCGGCGACGGCACCGTAGAAGCCTTGCGCCAGCGCGCGCGTCGCGTCGTCCACGGTGGCGAGCGCGGGCGCCGTGCGGGCCACGGTCGCATCCGAGTCCGGCGCGTCCGGCATGCTGGGCAGCGGGATGGCGTCCGGACGGACCTCGCCGCTGCCCCCAGCCTGCGTACCCGCCGTGCCCGTCGTACTGGTGGTGGACGCGCCGCCGCCGCCGCAGCCGCCGCCACAGGCGCCCACGAACACGGGCAGAGTCAGGCAGACAAGCAGGAGACGGACGCGAGAGGCGAGGGAACGTGTCATCGCTGCGCAGGATAACGCATGCATCCGGCCGTGCCGGCGTGTACTTCGGCTCAAAGGCACTACACTCCCCCGCTGATGCCCGTCGACCACTCGCCGTACGCGACCTTCCAGGGGTTCTTGCGGAGCGCCATCACGCAGTATTGGGAGCGACGGGGCGCGAGCCGCGTGACCTTCCTCGCGCTGCTGCTCGCCACCCGCGAGGCCTGGGGTGTGGCCCTCGACAAGACCCTCGACATCGAGACCGGTCGCAAGGCGCTGCGCGGCGCAGCCGGGGTGGCGGCCGTGACGGTGCTCCTGCGCATCTTCCTCGGGGGTCCCATCGGCGTGTTGCTGACGGGCGCCTCGCTGGTGTCGCTGGTCGCCGTCTACGCCAAGAACCACGACCGGGTGTGGGCCAAGCAAGAGCGCATCCGCGCGCTCGTCACCACCTGCCGCGCAGACCACGAGCGCGTGCTGGCGGAGTTCCGCGCGGGTCAGTTCGCTGCGGAGCAGCGCGACCTCATGGTGGACGGCCTCATGGCGCGCTTCCTCCTCGCCCTGGACGACGGGCCGGAGGACAAGCCCGCGCAAGACGCGCCCACAAAGCCGGCCGGTCCGAAGGCGGACAGCTTCGCTGCGCACGTAGCCGGAAAGCGCAAAGACACGGACTGACGCGCTTCGTCTACCCGGCAGCGGTCGGACTACGGTTCGTCGGGCGCGTCCACCGCCCCGGGCTCGCCCGCGGCGTCTGCCGCCACGGGGGGCACGGTCGGCACGGGAGGAGGCGGCGCGCTCTGGGTGGGCAGCGCGTGCTTCGTCGGCCGGATGCGCACCGGGCGCACGAAGAACGGCCGCTCCTCGCGCCGCTCCGCGTCCGCGCGGCGGGCAGAGTCGAGGGCCGCGCGCTGCAGCTCGGCCTGACTGCGACAGGCCCCCTCGCCGACCACGCGCCGGTAGGTTCCGTCGGGCTGCAGCTCGTGCGCCTTGGTGTCGTCACGCAGGCCAAGCCCCAGCACGCGGTCGAAGATGCGCTGCTTCAGCTTCTCGTCCTCGATGGGGAACATGACCTCCACGCGGCGCTGGAAGTTGCGCGGCATCCAGTCGGCGCTGCTCGCGTAGACCTCCCGCGCCCCTCCCGCCTCGAAGAAGAACACGCGGCTGTGCTCGAGGAAGCGGTCGATGACGGAGCGCACGCGGATGTTCTCGCTCAGGCCGGGCACCCCCGGCCGCAGGCAGCAGATGCCGCGCACGATCAGGTCGACCTGCACCCCGGCCTGCGACGCACGGTACAGCGCCAAGATGACCTCCGGGTCCACCAGCGAGTTCATCTTCGCGATGATGCGCGCCCGCTGCCCCCGCTGCGCGAACTGTGCCTCACGCAGGACGAGACCCAGCACGCGCTCGTGCAGCCCCAGCGGCGCGACGACGAAGCGCTTCCACTCGTCGGGCCCCGTGCACGAGGTGAGCAAGTTGAAGAGCGAGGTGGCGTCCTCGCCGAAGGCCTCCCGGGCCGTGAACAGGCTGAGGTCCGTGTACAGCCGCGCCGTGTGAGGGTTGTAGTTGCCCGTACCCAGGTGGACGTAGCGCCGGAGCCGTCCGCCTTCGCGGCGCACGATGAGCATGACCTTGCAGTGCGTCTTCAGCCCGACCAGGCCGTAGACCACGTGCACCCCCGCCTGCTCCAGCTGGCCGGCCCAGTGGATGTTGTTCTCCTCGTCGAAGCGCGCCTTGATCTCCACCAGCGCGACCACGTGCTTGCCCTGCTCGGCCGCGCGCACGAGGGCAGCCACCACCGGGCTGTCCCCGCTGGTTCGATAGAGGGTCTGCTTGATGGCCAGCACGTCCGGGTCGCGCGCGGCACGCTCCAGCAGCTCCACGACGGGGTCGAAGGTCTCGTACGGGTGGTGCAGCAGGACGTCCCCACGCGAGATGGTGTCGAAGGGGTCGCCCTCGCTCAGGGCCGTCACGGCCACGCCGCTCGCGGGCGGGTCGCGCAGCTCCCGCATGCCACGCAGCGGTCGCCCCAAGTCCACGACCTGCTCCAGCGCGAGCGGGGCCACGCTGGGGATGACGAAGGCCGGGTCGAGCTCCATCGCCTCACGCAGGATGCTGATGGCCTGCTCGGGGCAGTCGTGGGCCACGCTGAGCGTCACGGCGTTCCCGCGGTCTCGGCGACGTACCTCCTCGGTGATGACGTCCAGCAGGTCTTCGGCTTCTTCTTCGTCGATGGTGAGGTCGAAGTTGCGCAGGACGCGAAAGGGCCACGCGCCGAGGCTCCGAAAGCCCCGGAAGAGCTCGTTCACGTGCAGCGCGACGAGCTGCTCCAGCAACACTACGCGCTTGCCCGGGGATTCGCCGTCCGCGGTCGGCAGCTCGACGATGCGTGGCAGCACGGGCGGGACCTGCAGCAGGGCGAACGCTGGCTCGCCCACGCGCTCACCCGCCAGCATGACGATCAGCTGCAGGTCCTTGTTGCGCATGTGCGGAAAGGGGTGCCCCGGGTCCAGCGCGAGCGGCGTGAGCACGGGGTAGACCTGCGTCTCGAAGTACTCGCGCAGCCAGCGCTGCTCCTCCCCCTCGAGGACGCGCGGATCCACCCGGACCACGCCGTACGCGCGCAGCGCCGGCTCGAGTTGGTCGCAGAAGACGGTCGACATGTCCCCGATCAGCGTGGTCACGCGAGCTGCGATCGCTGCGATCTGCTGCGCGGAGCTCAGGCCATCGGGGCTGCCGCTGTCGATCTGCTCGGCCCGGTGCTCCAGCAGCCCAGCGACGCGCACCATGAAGAACTCGTCGAGGTTGCTGGCGCAGATCCCCAAGAACTTCAGGCGCTCCAGCAGGGGGACGCGCGGGTCGCTGGCTTCGTCGAGCACGCGCTGGTTGAACTCCAGCCACGAGAGCTCGCGATTGATGAACAGCTCGCTCGCGGTGGTGACGGTGTCCGGCGCGACGTGCTCGGGGGTGAGGTCGTCCGGGACGACGGTCGTTCGAGGAGCGGACATGGTGTCGGTCATAGGGCGTGCTTCGCCTTGATCTCCAGATAGCGGCGCACGGTCGACAACGCCAGCTCCGACGCCGGGGCCTCCACGAGGCCGACCCCGCTCTTCGTGAGGTGCGCCTTCACGCGCTCACGGTCGACGAGCAGGTCCGCCGCGGCGGCTCGCGCGTAGACGTCGCTCGCGTCCACGACGGCCGCGTCCGCGAGGCGGGCGGCCACGGGCTCTTCGAGGGTCACGCACAGGGGGAGATGCTTTTGTCGCAACACGGCAGCGCTCTCTGCGAGGGGCATGGCGTGCTCCTCGTCCAGCAGATCGCTGAAGAGTACGACGAGCGCTCGCTTCTTCACGCGAGTTCGCACAAACGACACAAGTGACCGGAAATCGACAAACGTAGGCTGCGCCTGAGCGTCGTAGCTGGCCTCGAGCAGGCGCGCGTAGTGTGCCGAGCCGCGGCCGGGAGGGACGAAGGCGGATACGTTCGCGCCAAAGACCACGAGCCCCACGTGGTCCCCCTGGCGCAGGGCGAACCACGCCAGCATGAGAGCGGCGTCCAGCGCGTGGTCCAGCTTGGTCACGCCCGCGCGACCGGCGCTCTCGTCCATGCGCCCGGCCATCATCCGACCCACGTCCAGGCAGAGCAGGATGGTCTGGCTGCGCTCGTGCTGGAGCACCCGCGTGACGGGCCGCCGGCGCTTGGCGGTCGACTTCCAGTCGAGGTCTCGGAAGGGGTCGCCGGCCACGTACTCGCGGAGCTGCGCGAACTCGCCGCCACCGCCGAGCTGCCGCACGTGGCGCGTGCCCACCGTGTGTTGGTCACGCAGTCGCAGGCGCAGCTCGTCGCCGCGCGTGCCGAGGACATCCGGATACACGCGCACCGGCTGGGCGGCGGCCACGCGCGTGCGCAGGGCCCCCAACCCGAGCGGGCCCTCGAGCTGCAGGTAGACGTCGCCCAGCGCGTAGCTCCCGCGGCGCTCCGCCGTGAGGGCGTAGGGCAGGCGCGCGCGCGCGAAGGGCGCCAGCTGCGCGTCGAGCTCCGCCGGCTGCATGGACACCTCCGGAGGCGGCGTGTCCCGCAGCCGAACGCGCACGGACGCGGGGTGGGGGTTGTGCACCAAGAGCTCGGCGCGCGCGCTGCGCCCGGTCACCAGGCGGTCGAGCACGTGCCTCTCCACGCGAGGGACGCGCGAGCGCAGGTGCCGCATCTCGAGCCAGGAGAAAAGCACCAGCACCCCGTCGAACGCAAAGACCGCCGCGAAGCCCAGGCCGGATCCCCCGTCGAGCAGAGCCAGCGGCAGACCGAGCGCCGCGAGCAGCAGCAGGCGTCGGCCGGGCAGCCAGCGGTCGCGGGGAGCCACCTCGGCCCCGTGCGCAGCGGGCGCGGCGCCCAGCGTGGGAGAGGCGCTGCTCACCGGGGTACGTCCACCGTCGCAGCAATCCGGCGCAGGACGGCGTGACCGTCGAGACCGTCGAGCTCCACGTCGGGCGAGAGGATCAGACGGTGCGCAATGACCGACGGCAGCATGCGCACCACGTCGTCCGGGGTGACGAAGGCGCGGCCCTCGAGCACGGCGGCCCAGCGCGCCGCGACCATGAGGTGCACGCCGGCGCGGGGTCCGGCGCCCAGGATGACCATGGAGCTGTCGCGCGTCGCCCGAATCAGGTCGCGCACGTAGCGACGCACGGGCTCCTCGACGCGCACGTGGGCGCCGAGCGCGCGGGCTTGATCCAGCATCGCCGGAGACGCCACGGTCGTGACCCCGCTCTCGCGCACGTCCTCGGATCCCACCGCGGCCGTGGCCGCCGCGAGGATGCGGTCCTCCTCCTCGGGCGACGGATAGCCCACTTGGATCTTGAGCAGAAAGCGGTCGAGCTGCGCCTCGGGCAACGGGTAGGTGCCCTCCTGCTCCACGGGGTTCTGCGTCGCGAAGACCGTGAAGTGCGCGCCCAGATCATGCCGCTCGCCGTCGATGGAGACCTGCCTCTCCTGCATGGCCTCCAGCAGGGCGCTCTGCGTCTTGGCGGGCGCCCGGTTGATCTCGTCGGCGAGCAGGAGCTGGGCGAAGATCGGCCCCTTGGTCATGCGGAACGCGCCGGTCTGCAGGTCGAAGACGTGCGTGCCCAGGATGTCGCTGGGCATGAGGTCCGGCGTGAACTGGATGCGACCGAAGGCGAGGCCGACGCTGGCCGCTAGGGTCCGCACCATGAGCGTCTTGGCGGTGCCGGGCACTCCTTCCAGCAGCACGTGACCGCGCGCGAGGAGAGCGACGATCATTCCGTCGATGGCCTCCTCCTGCCCGACCACGACCTTGCCGACCTCTCGCACGATGGCTTGGCGCAGGCGGACCACCGGGCTGAAGTCGAGCGCGGGAGGCTGCGCCGGGACCGCTGCGGGCGCGGGCGTTGCGGGGCTCGAGGGAGCGGAGTCGAGATCGGTGTCGGTCATGATGAGGACTCTTCGATGGGGGACGTGAGGGGCGGAGCTGCGAGGGTGGTCCCCGCGAACGAGGGCGTCATGGGCGTACAGGCTTGCTGAACCAGCGCGTCGACGCGCTTCGAGAGCGCCACGAGGGCCTTCTCGCTGGGGGTCGGCTCGGCGAAGAGGAGCAAGAGCGGGTCGCACGCGTCTGCGGCCTGAGTGCGGCCGATGCTGCGCAGCTGGGCGATGAGCTGCTCCGGCTGACGCACGCGGACGCGATGGTGTGTGGCGATGCGGTCGAGCGCGCGAATCAGCAGCACACGGGCGATGCCGTTGCGATCCGGTGTGCGCGAGTAGAGGGCGGCGGTGGCGGCCACGTAGGAGACGGTCCCGCCAGGCACGGGAACCGGGGCCTCCTCGAGCTCACCCAGGCGCCGCCCAGAGCGCAGAACCCATAGGCCACCGAGGAACAGGAGCTGGAGGAGCACCGCTCCGACGCCGACCTGACGGAGATAGCGGACCAGGGAGCGCGTGCCGCCCGTGCCGAGATGGAACTCGTCGAAGATGACGGGCGCCCCGGGGGCCGCGTAGGCCTCGAGCAGACGCGCGAAGACGACCCCCCCGCGATGCTCGAGCAGCGCGTCGTTCGTGAGCATGCTGGCCGAGGCGACGAGCACGAGGCGACCGGCGCCCATGGGGAGCGCCAGCGCCGCGGAACGCTCTCCGAACTGCGCGAGGGTCTCCGGCGCCTCGTCGGCACCGACGGCGAGGTGGGCCGGCTGGACCATGGGCACGCCGCCGAGCGCGGCCAGTGGCCCCTCCGCCGCGCGCGCGAGAAACACGGGCGGCGCGTCCTCGTCTTCCCCGTACTGCCAGATCTCGAGGTCCTCCTCCACGAAGGGGACGGCCAGGGGGTCCGGGTCCGCCGCTTCGGGCTGCACGTCCTCCGGCACTCCTGCCGGCTGGTCGCCTGGCTCGGGCTTCGCGTCAGGGTCTGGCGGGGTCAGCTCGGCGAGGACCTCCGCCAAGAGCTCGCGATGACACTGCCCGGGCACGCGCGTGAGGTGTGCCGGGTAGTCCTCGGGGACGTAGCGCTCCGCGCCGAAGACCATGAGCGTTCCGCCGCGCCGGACCCACTCACTGAGGCGCTCGCTCTCGTAGCGCGAGAGGGGGCGGCGCTGCTCCGCGAGGCAGCCCCCCATGGCGATGAGCACGGCGCCGTCCGGGAGCCCCTCGAGATCCTCCACCCAGCGCTGCGTCGGGTGACCCAGCGCATGAGCCAGCTCGTAGAGCGCGCGCCCGCCCTGGGGACCCGCGCTGTAGGTGGAGTACGCCGTGGCATAGCGTCCGCGGTCCGCGACGCGCGTGCACATGATGCCGGACAGACCGAGGGCCAGCAGCAAGGCCGCAGCCAGCCCGACCCGCACGAGTGCGCGCCTCACGACGCCACCTCGCTGCCCTCTAGCGTGACGCCTCGCGGCAGGGCTGGAGGGGTGGTCAGGCGCACGGCGAGCGCACGCCCCCGCTCGTACTCCTCGCGCGACGTGTGCTCGTCTCCGTACCACTTCGCGTCGAAGAGCTGGGTGAAGGTCCGAAAGGCCGCCGCACGCTCCCCAGGCCCCATCTGGCGCAGATAGTGCCAGTTGGTCCGAGCGGGGTCGAAGTCTATCTCCCGGTGACGGTCCAGGGCGACCAGCGTGGCGAGGTAGAGCGAGCGGAACGCCTCGCGATGGCGGCCCTCCGAGGCCAAGCGGGCCGCCTCACCGAGGTGCTCCTCCGGCGCCCGCTCGCGCGGGTCGTGCGTCAGGCCGAGCGCGTCGTCCAGCGCGTGACGTGGCTCCTGCTCTCGCCGCCAGGTCAGGGCCAGGTAGGCAAGCACGGCCAGCAGCAGGAGGAGCGCCAGCGTCACGAACAGCCAGGTCGGCGGGATGGGCATGGGCGATGACGAGGCCGCGTCGCCTGCGTCGTTTTCGCTGTTCTCCTCGAGCCAGCGGACGATGGCCTCCAGCAACCGCTCGAACCAACTCATGTCGGCGTCGGCTCGCTGGGAGTCGCTCCGGGCGTCTTCGAACTCGCGAAACTCCGAGCGCGAGAGGATGGTCGCCACCCTCTCAGCGGTCGCTTCGTCGCTGCCGTCGAGGGGCGGCAGGGCGTAGTCGGCCGGGTCGACGTAGTCGGCCGGGTCGACGTAATCGGCCGGGTCGACGTAATCGGCCGGGTCGACGTAGACCTCGGAGCTGGACTCCGCGGACGGGTCCAGGAGGGGCGGCGCCGCCTCGTCATGGGGAGGCTTGTCGTCGGCGGGGTCCAGCGACGACGCGGGCGGCGCCTGCTCGCTGGGCTGTTGCGCGCGCACAGGAGCACCGTGGAGGAGCACGGCCGCCAAGACGAGGCTCGCTGCCCGGCTCGACTTGTCGGCTGCCCGGAGCCCTCTCGAACCACTTTCGAGGGCCTCCACCATGCGACGCAGGTCCGCGCCGTCCCGCTGGGAGCGTGCGTGCAGCAGCGCGATGAGCGCGACCGCTCCGCGCAGGGGCTCGATCAGCCAGAGGGCTGCGGCTGCGGTGGCCAGCAGCGCGAAGTCGTTCTCGAAGGACATGAAGGCGCCGAGGGCGGCCACCTCCATCCCGACCAACCCCTGCAGCGCCGCGAGCAGCATCGCCACCACGGCCAACACGTTGACGAACAACAGCAGCGTCCCGCTGAAGAGCGCCGCGTGCAGCAGCACGGCCGAACCTCGGAGTGACGTGCCGTCGCGGACGGCGTGCACCCACGCACGCCGCCCCCCATCCGTGGCGACCGCCCCCTGCGCGACCCAGCTCGGCGCAAGCGCCCCCAGAGGCAGCGCCAGACCGAAGCCCACGAACAAGCCCAAGCCACCGAGCCGCGCCAGCGCCGCGGCCGGCACGAGCGCGCAGGCGAGCACCGTCCCCGCGACGCCAGCCAGCGCCAGCGACCCGACGGAGCCACGAGCTCGAGGGACGCCGGGAACGCCATGCGCCGCGGGCTGCGGTGCCCCCTCGAGCTGCGCGAGCGCAAGGCCGCATGCGCTCCCGAGCCAGTGCGTGCGCCACCACCAGGAGAGGGCCAGCGCGAGCGCCAGGAGCGCCCGAGCGCTGCGGACGCCCTCCACGCGCTCGAGATAGAACGCAAAGACCGACAGCAGCGCCAACGGCCCTCCGGCGAGCCAGGCCCGCATCGCGTAGGGGCGACCGGCCAGTCGCATCAGCGCAAAGGCACGGTCCAGCCAGTCGAGTGCGCTCACGCCGCCTCCGGAAACGCGAGCTCGAGCAGCGCCCAGAGCGCCAACCAGAGAAACACGGCCCACACCGCGGCGGACACGCCGAGCCGGAGCCGTGAGGGGGGCGCCGCAGCGTCCTTGGGCTTCGCCTCAGACTGTGCCCGCTGCGCGAGGCAACGGACGCAGTAGTTGATGCCCTCCACCTTGGTCGTGCACTCCGCACACACGCGGGAACGGCACGCCACGCAGACGCCGAGCGCCTCCCTCTCCGCATGAAATGCGCACGCCGCTGCCTGCATCACGAACCGGGTGTATCACGGCCTGCGGCCTCGAGCGAGAGCGCTTCCTGGCCCGGCGAGGC
>JACKEI010000008.1 GCA_020633075.1 Sandaracinaceae bacterium | reverse complement strand
CCATGGTGAAGAACGAGCCGCTCGGCTGCACCACGAGGTCCAGCAGGCGCACCAGGTTCGGGTGCTGGAGATCGGCCAGCACGCGGAACTCCCGCTTGAGCGCCAGCGTCCCCTGCGCGCTGGCGTCTGGGATGACCTTGAGCGCGACGCTCACGCCGCGCGCCGCGTCGAAGGCCTCGAGCACCACGCCCATGCCGCCACGCCCCAGCTCGCGCACGACCTCGAAGCGTCCGCCGATACCTGAAAGCTTGGGTGCCGCGCCGTGGCTCATGGTCTGGTACTGCGGCGTACGCTCGCACGCCGGTCGGCCTTCCGTCTACGACTCAGCCTGCGCCGGAAGCCGACGCGTGCGCCGAGCCTGGATCGTGCTCTAAGCCCAGACCTGCGCCGCGAGCCCCTGCACCATGGCGAGAGCCACGTCCGGCGCGGGCAGGCCGGCGTCGCGGAGCAGCAGGTCGGACTCCGGCAGGCTCACGGACCGCGCGAGCGCGTCGATGGCGGCTCGCTGGGCCGCGCGAATCTCGGCGCGCTCTGCCTCGCTGAGCTGGGGCAGCGCCCACTCGGCCACCGCCCAAGACAGCGCCGCGTGTCGCGTCTCGTCCTCGGCCAGCTGCGCCATCGCCGCGCGCACGACAGGGTCTTGCGCGTGCGCCGCTTGGTGGTGCCCCACCACCGCGCCGTAGGTCTCGCGCACGCAGCCCTCCACCGCGTTCTCGAGGGCCACCTCGAACAGCCCGCGCAGCGCGAACGCTTGCGGTGGGTGGACGGCGGGGGTGACCGCGAAGCGCTCGGCCAGCGCGCCCATGTCTCGCGTGTGGCGTCGCTCGTCGTCCGCGCTCGCGCGCGCCCACTGCACCAGGTCGGTTGGAGCGCCCAGCGTGGAGAGCTCGGCGGCCATGCGCTCGAACGCGTCCACCGCCGCCGCTTCCAGGCCCGCCACCTGTGCAAAGTAGCGGCCCAGGTCGGAGCCCTCTGCAGAGCGCGCAGGCGCCACCGTCCCGTCCGTCAGGCGTCCGATGACCGCGCAGTCGATCGCGGTGAGTAGACGCTCATCCAGCACCTGCACCTCGCCCGCCTCGGTGACAAGCAGCGTGGCCTCGTAGAGGCCGAAGCAATCGTAGCGGTTGGCCACGACCTCGAACCCCCCTGCGACGGGCGTGGCGCTCGCCGGGTTCACGCCGGACGCGGGCTCGCCTTCGCACCAGAGCCGATAACCTGCGCCCAGCGCGACTAGGAGCGCCTGCTGCGGCAACACGATGGGCGCGCTCACCACCTCGTCCAGTGCCACGCGCTCCACCACGCCGTTGCGCCGAATGAAGATGGAGAACGACTCGCCGGTGTCGAAGGGGACACCAGGGCTGCAGTCCGGCCGCTCCGGGCCGTCCACGCAGAAGCTGCCAGCGACCAGCTGCGGGCGTGACAAGTCATAGAGCGTCCCGTAGGCGATGAGGCCGTCCGCGCCCGCCGGCAGCGGGAGCCCCGTGATGTCCGTCGCGGACACCTCGGTGGAGCACATCGGCGCCCAGGACGGTCCCTGGTCCAACGGGAGGACCACGTGCGCTTCCGTGCACCCGCTGGCCCCCGCCAGGCCGAGCCCCGAAGCGGCCGCCGAGGCCAGCGCGATGCTGCGCAGCGTGTGCCGAAAGACGTCGTAGCGGTTGGTGCGGATGATCTCGTTCAGGGGCTTCATGGTGGCCTTTCAAGCAGTGCGTCGACAAGTCACAGCAAAGCCACCGCGCGTGCGCGCCGCCGTCCTTGCTGCCCAGACAGCCTAGCGGCTCGAACCGGGCACTGCCAAGCCGCGGGGCAGGCAGGTGCGCTGCGCGTGCGTGGGCGCGGCTTGCAGTGGGCCGCGCTGCAGATGACAACACCCAGGTGCCTGCCGTGCCCGACAACACCGCCGAGGAAGACGCTGCCCTGCGTGCGAGCGGGCACACCGCGGGCGCGCCGGTCGCGCTCACGGTCGCCGGCTCGGATCCCTCGGGCGGCGCCGGGGCCCAGGCGGACCTCAAGACCTTTCACCAGCACGGGGTGTACGGCGCGGCCGTGATCAGCCTGCTGACCGTGCAGAACACGCGCGGCTGCGAGCGCGTGCAGGTGTTGCCGGCGGAGCTGGTGGCCGCCCAGCTACGGGCCGTGCTCACGGACCTCCCGGTGCGTGTGCTCAAGACCGGCGCGCTGGGCTCGGCGGAGAACGTGCAGGCGGTGGCGGAAGCGCTGCGGGAGCGGGCGGCACCCGGCCGCCTGCTGGCCGTGGTGGACCCGGTGCGCCTGGCGTCGGCCGGGCCGGGTGGCGCGCTGCTGAGCGACGACGCGCGCGACGTCCTGCTGCGCGAGCTGCTGCCTCACGTGACCGTGCTGACCCCCAACCTGGCCGAGGCCGCCTGGCTGACGGGGCGCGAGGTGACCACCCTGGCGCAGGCGCGCGACGCCGCCCGAGCGCTGCTGGACCTCGGCCCGCGCGCCGTGCTGGTCAAGGGCGGCCACCTCGAGGGCCCTGCGGTGGACGTGCTGGCCCTCGACGGATCGCTTCACGACCTGCACGCCGAGCGCGTGGTCACGGGCGCCGGGCACGGCACGGGCTGCAGCCTGGCGAGCGCGATCGCCGCCCGCCTGGCGCAGGGAGAAGAGCCCCTGCACGCGGTGATTCAGGCCAAAGAGTGGGTGCGCCGCGCCCTGCTCACGGCGCCTCCGCGCGGGGCCGGTGTGTGGCCTCTGAACCACTTCGCGCCCGTGCCTCCGCGCACCGAAGACCACTGACGGGCTTGCTCCCGCGCGTGGCCCTTGGTATCTGCGCACCCCGCACTCCTGAACGCGAGTGCAGTCGTTGGGCGATATGGCCAAGAAACCAAAGACACCGCAGCCCGAGCTGCCCATCCAAGACTTCGCGGACGCCTCGCTGGCCGAGGAGACCCGCCGCCGCTATCTCAACTACGCGCTGAGCGTCATCACGTCGCGCGCCCTGCCCGACGTGCGTGACGGCCTCAAGCCCGTGCAGCGGCGCATCCTGTACACCATGCACAACGAGCTGCGCCTGCGCAGCGACGCCAAGCACCGCAAGTCCGCCGCGGTGGTGGGCGACGTGATGGGTAAGTTCCACCCGCACGGCGACACGGCCCTGTACGAGGCCATGGTGCGCATGGCCCAGACCTTCTCCATGCGGCTGCCGCTGGTGGACGGGCGCGGCAACTTCGGCTCGCCGGACGGGGACTCGCCCGCCGCCATGCGCTACACGGAGGCGCGCCTGCAGCCTCTGGCCAACGAGCTGCTGGACGACCTCGGGAACCGCACGGTGGGCTTCCGGCCCAACTACGACGGCACCCGCTTCGAGCCCGAGGTGCTGCCCGCGCGCTTCCCCAACCTGCTGGTCAACGGCTCGCAGGGCATCGCGGTGGGCATGGCCACCAGCATCCCGCCGCACAACCTGGGCGAGGTCGTGAAGGCCTGCCTGGCGATGATCGACGACCCGGACATCGCGCTGAAGGGCGTGCTCAAGCACATCAAGGGCCCGGACTTTCCCACCGGCGGTGAGCTGCTGGCCAGCAAGGCGGAGCTCGAGGACGTGTACGCCACCGGCAGCGGTAGCCTGAAGCTGCGCGGCACGTGGAAGCTGGAGCCGGGCGACGGAAAGCGCGACCCGGATCAGATCGCCATCAACTCCATCCCCTACGGGGTGGAGCGGCGCGCGGTGGTGGAGAAGATCGCCGAGATCATCATCGCCAAGAAGCTGCCCGGCTTGGTGGACGTGCGCGACGAGTCCACCGAGGACTGCCGCATCGTGTGCGAGTTGAAGCCCGGCGCGGACCCGCACCTGGTCATGGCGTACGTCAACAAGCACACGCCGCTGCAGATGAGCATGCAGGTGAACCTGACGTGCCTCATCCCCACGGTGGCCTACGACATCGCGGACGGCGTGCCCGCGATGGGCGAGGAGATCGTCATCCCCGGTGGCGAGGTGTGCGCGCCCCAGCGGGTGGACCTGCTCACGGCGCTGCGGCACTTCCTGGACTTCCGCCTGGAGGTGGTCACGCGCCGCCTGCGCTACGAGCTGGTCAAGCTGTGGGAGCGCATCCACATCCTGGACGGCCTCGTCATCGTCTTCGACGCGCTGGACGAGACCATCAAGATCATCCGCAACAGCGAGGACAAGGCGGACGCGGCTGCGAAGCTCACGAAGCGCTTCGGGCTCAGCGATATCCAGGTGGAGAACATCCTCGAGCTGCGCCTGCACCGCCTGGCCAAGCTGCAGATCCTGGTCATCCGCGAGGAGCTGGCCGACAAGCAGGCGCGCGCCGCCATCATCGTGCAGCAGCTGGGCAACCAGAAGTCGCGCTGGAACATCGTGCGCGCGGAGCTGCACGAGCTGCAGGAGAAGTACATCGACCTCCGCCGCACCAAGATCCTGGCCAACGTGGACGAGCCGGCGTTCGACGCCGAGGAGTTCATCGTGGACGAGGACGCCATGGTGGTGGTCACGGTGCAGGGCTGGGTCAAGCGCCAGGGCAGCGTCAAGGACGTGTCCAAGGTGCGGGTGCGCGACGGGGACCAGGTGCTGGCCATCGTGGGCGGCTCCACGCGCTCGAGCGTGGCCTTCTTCTCCAACCTGGGGACCTGCTACGTCACGCGCATCGTGGACATCCCGCCCACCACGGGCCACGGCTCGCCCATCCCCACGCTGTTCAAGATGAGCGACGGTGAGCGCATCGTGTACGCCGTGGGCATGGACCCGCGCATGTTGGACGTGCCGCCCGCGACCGAAGGCAGCAGCGAGCCCGAGCCGCCGTTCGTCGTGGCCGTGACCAAGCAGGGCATGTCGCTGCGCTTGTCGCTGCGCGGCCACCGCGACCCCAGCACCAAGGCCGGGCGCAAGTACACGCGCCTCAAGGACGGCGACGAGGTGGTCTTCGTGGGCCTGGTGGACGAGGGCAACGCGCTGGCCTGCTGCACCCGCGAGGGGCGCGCGCTGGTGTGCAACAGCGACGAGGTCAACGCGCTGGCCGGCGCGGGCCGCGGCGTGACGCTCATCAAGCTGAGCGGCGACGACTACGTGATGGGTGCGGGCGTGCTCACGCGCGACTCGGACGTGCTCCTGGTCAAGCGCGAGGGCGGCAACGACTACCGCATCACCACCCGCAAGTACGAGCTGGTCTCGCGCGGCGGCAAGGGCTTCTCTCTCTTCAAGCGCGGCACGGTGGAGAAGGTCGTCATGGACCTGCCCGAGGCCCCCGAGATTCCGGCAGGTGACGCATGAGTTACTCCGCAGATCAGATCGAAGTCCTCGAGGGGCTCGAGCCGGTGCGCAAGCGCCCGGCCATGTACATCGGCGGCACGGACCGCACGGGCTACCACCACCTCCTCTGGGAGATCGTGGACAACTCCGTGGACGAGGCCATCAACGGTCACGCCTCGCGCATCGAGGTCACCATCGACGCGGACTGGAAGGGCGCGCGCGTGTCGGACAACGGCCGCGGCATCCCGGTGGACAAGCACCCCAAGTTCAAGAAGAGCGCGCTCGAGCTCATCCTCTGCACGCTGCACGCGGGCGGCAAGTTCGGCGGCAAGGGCTACGCGGTGTCGGGCGGTCTGCACGGCGTGGGCTCGTCGGTGGTGAACGCGCTGAGCGAACACCTCGAGGCCACCATCTGCCGTGACGGAAGCGAGTACCGCCAGACGTACGAGCGGGGCGTGCCGCAGGCGCCGGTCAAGCGGATCGGCGAGGCGCGCAAGAAGGGCACCGAGATCTACTTCAAGCCGGACCCGCAGATCTTCGGCAAGAGCGGGGCCTTCGAGCCCGACCGCATCCGCGAGCGCCTGGAGGCCACCAGCTACCTGCACCGCGGCCTCAAGATCGTGCTGCGCTTCGAGAAGGACGGCACGCGCGAGGAGTTCCACCACCCGAACGGCATCGCGGACTTCCTCACCAAGCTGGTGGCGCAGCGCAAGAAGCCCGCCATCCACCCGGTGGCCTTCACCTACGAGCGCGAGGGGGACCCGCGCATCGAGGTGGCGCTGCAGTGGACCGAGGGCACCGACGAGCTCATCAAGAGCTACGCCAACGGCATCCCCACCACCAACGGCGGCACGCACGAGAACGGCTTCAAGCAGGCCGTGAACAAGGCCATCCGTGGCTACATGGACGCGCACAACATCGCGCCCAAGGGCCTCAAGATCGTCGCGGAGGACATCCGCGAGGGCGTGGTGGCGCTGGTCAGCGCGTACGTGAGCGAGCCGCAGTTCCAGGGGCAGACCAAGGACCGCCTGAACAACGCCGAGGTCACGGCCCCCATCGAGAACGCGGTGCGCACGGCCCTCGAGCAGTGGTTGCACAACAACTCGTCGGCTGCCGAGGCCATCGTCGCGCGCATCATCATCTCGGCGCGTGCGCGTCAAGCCAGCCGCGCCGCCAGCGCGCAGGTCAGCCGCAAGACGGCGGTCAGTCACCGCCTGAACCTGCCCGGCAAGCTGAGCGACTGCGCCAGCACCGACCCGGCGGACTGCGAGCTGTTCCTGGTCGAGGGTGACTCGGCCGGTGGCAACGCCAAGGCCGCGCGCGACCGGCGCACGCAGGCCATCCTGCCGCTGCGCGGCAAGGTGTTGAACGCCGAGCGTGCCACGGACGCGCAGGTGCTGGCCAACAAGGAGCTGCAGAACATCGTCAGCGCCCTGGGCACCGGCATCGGCAAGGGCTTCGACATCACCAAGCTGCGCTACGGCCGCGTCTTCCTGCTGATGGACGCCGACAGCGACGGGCACCACATCGCCACGCTGCTGCTGACCTTCTTCTACCGCAAGATGCCGTCGCTCATCCGCAACGGGCACATCTTCCTGGCGCAGCCGCCCCTCTTCCGCATCGACGCGGGCAAGGAGACCTACTGGGCTCTGGACGAGCAGCAGCGCGACAAGATCCTGAAGGGCCTGCCGCGCAACGTGAAGCCCGACATCAGCCGCTTCAAGGGATTGGGCGAGATGCCTGCCAGCGACCTCAAGGAGACCACGCTGGACAAGCGGCAGCGCCGCGCGCTGCGGGTGACCATCGAGGACGCGCTCGAGGCCGAGACGGTCATCAGCCAGCTGATGGGCAAGGACCCGCAGAGCCGGTACGAGTTCATCATGGAGCGCGCCCAACAGGCGGACGCGGACGAGCTCGACCTGTAGGGCTCACCGGGTGATCCGGGCGTGATCGTGAGGAGGGGGCGCGGGGGCAGGTCCCGCGGCGGGGCCGGTCGCGCTGGCGCTCCCTCTGGTTCCTCCCCCAATTCGGCGCGTCGCGCAGCGACGCTTGAATTAGGGCCCCCCCAATCCCCTTGCTGGGACCTGCCCCCGCGCCCCCTCCCGCGTGCGCCTGGAGGATGCGCGGGGGGCTCGGGGTCGAGCCCGTCCGTGTCCTCGGGCGCGTGGGGGTGCTCAGCTGAGCTCAGCTGAGGTCGGGCGAGCCCACGGGCCGCCTCGCGCGCACCAAGCGCATCAGCCGAGCCCTCCAAGCCCTCCGAGCCCGGCACGCACCAAGCGCACCCGTCGAGGCCACTCGTGTCCCCCCACCCGAGCACGAACGACCCCGGAGAGCACCCGTCGAGGCCAGTCGAGCAACCAATGGGCTCAGGTGAGAGCCGGCGGGGGGCGGGCCTCGGCGAAGGGTGTCGGGGGGGCCCCAATTCAAGTGTCGTGCAACGACACGCCGAATTGGGCGGAGGCACCGCAGGGAGCGCCTGCGCGACCGGGCCCTCGCGGAGGCCCGCCCCCCGCCGGCGTCTCGCAGTTGGGCTTGCAGGTTTTTTGACCAGCGCCCCCCGGGTGAACTACCGGATGAGAGAGGCGTTTCATTAACTGCCTCTGCAACGGAGCAACGAGGACTCATGTCGTCACCTCATGGTGTCTGTCGCGTGTGCGAGCGCGACTTCGAAGTGCGCTTTCGCTACCAGGTCCGCGAGGAAGCTGGCTCGTTCGTGTACGTGTGCTCGATGGTCTGCCAGCAGCGCCTGCTCTCCGGCGCGGTCGACGCCGAGCGGGCGGGCAACCACCACGACGGGCATGGCCCCGCAGCGAGCGAGCCCGGCTGCGTGTGTGACGTGTGCGCGCGCAGCTTCCAGCTGGAGTACCCCTTTCAGGCGGCCGTCACCGACGGCGAGCGCCGCTACTACTGCTCCACGGAGTGCCGCACCGCGGCGGTCGAGCGCCAGGAGACCGGCAGCGGGCTGATCGCGCCGCCCCGTGTGGTGCGTCGCATCGCGGTGTTCAACCACAAGGGCGGCACGGGCAAGACCACCACGTCCGTGAACCTCGCGGCCGGGCTGGCCGAGGCTGGCTACAACGTCTTGCTGGTGGACGCGGACGGGCAGGGCAACGTTGGCGCGTCGCTCGGTATCCGCGGCGAGAAGACCCTCTACCACGTGCTGGTGCACGGTCTGGCCCCCGAAGAGGCCGCCATCCCGGTGCGCAAGGGCCTCGACGTGATCACGTCCAACGAGTCGCTGGCCGCGGCCGAGCTGCACCTCGCTCAGCGCACGGGCCGCGACCGCGTGCTGCGCGAGCGCCTCGGCACGCTCGGCGACGCCTATGACGTGGTGGTGCTGGACTGCGCGCCGGCCCTCTCGCTCATGAACCAGAACGCGCTGGTGTACGCGGACAGCGTCATCGTGCCCGTGTCGTGCGACTACCTGTCGCTGGTGGGCGTGAAGCAGGTGTTGAAGACGCTGCGCAACGTGCGCGAGCTCTTGAAGCACGACGTGGACATCGTGGGTGTGCTGCCCACCTTCTACGACGCCCGCAACCGTGTGGCGCGGGACGCCGTGGAGGCGCTGCGCAAGCACTTCGGCGAGAAGTGTCTGCCGCCCATCCGGGTGAACACGCGCCTACGCGAGGCCCCCACGGCCAAGCAGAGCATCTTTGAATACGACCCCGAGTGCCACGGCGCGACGGACTACCGACAGCTGGTTCAGCACGTCATGGCCGTGACCGAGCGTCCCGCCCTTGGCAGCCCAGCGGACTTCCACGGGATGGCCGCTTCGGCCTGAGAAGGAGAACAGAATGAGCAACGAACCGGCACGCGCGATGGACGAACTCTTCGAGGGCGACGAGGTCCGCGAGGTACTCCGCGAGGCGTTCTACAAGCCCAGCCCCGCCGCAGTCCCCAAGCCGGTCCAGAAGCCGCTGGTGAAGGCCAAGCGCAAGGCCAAGCCCAAGCCCACGCACTACGAGGTGCTCTGCATCTCCATGTACCGCGACGACCTGAGCCGCCTGGACGCCGAGGTGGCCCGTCTGAAGGCCTCCGGGCACACCAAGATGAGCCGCAGCGGCCTGATTCGCTTCGCCCTCGACCACATGGACACGTCGAAGCTGCCGAAGGCCTACTGAGCAATTTTGGGGCACCCACTTGGCGTTGACCCGCCACAGCGGCATTATGGAAGGTGCTGTGAACCGCTTTACTTGGATGTGGGTTGCCTCTGTCTGTGCCATTTTGGCCTCAGGCTGCGGGCTGGTCTTGGACACTCAGACCCGCGAGGGGAGCGGCAGCGACGCCGGCACGGGAGGCAACGACACCGGCGTCAACGGCTGCGTGGACGACATCCAGTGCGATGACGGGAACGTCTGCAACGGCGCCGAGCTCTGCGTGGACCACGCCTGCGTCAGCACGGACGCCATCATGAACTGCGACGACGGCGTGGACTGCACGGTGGACGAGTGCCACCCCGTCCTCGGCTGCCGCTATACTCCCGACGACAGCGCCTGCGACACGGGCCTGTGTGTTGCCGGGGAGGGCTGCCAGCAGCGCAGCTGCAGCACCGCGCGGGACTGCGGTCCACCGGACTGCGGAGGCCTCTTCTCGTGCGTGGACGAGATGTGTGTGCGCGGCCCGGCCGTCGTCTGCGCCGACCAAATCGGCCAGTGTCTGATCGGCGGATGCGCCAACGGGGCGTGCGTGTACGTGCCCGACAGCCGCCGGTGCAACAGCACGGCCAACCCCAGCTGCGCCATCTCCGAGTGCATGCCCAACGGCATGTGCGGCACACCCGTCCCGTACGACGAGCTCTGCGAGGACGGCATCGAATGCACGGAGAACACGTGCGTCCTCAACACGCAGACGCGCACCGGCACCTGCATGAAGCGCAACGTGGACGCCATCTGTGACGACGGCGTGCTGTGCACACTCGAACGCTGCGCGCCCGAAGATCCCAACGTCAGCGACGACGGCTCCGGCTGCGTTCGACAGCTGAGCGACAGCGTGTGTCGCAGCATCGCGACCGACACGGAGTGCACCGCGCCCGTCTGCCTTCCCACAGGCTGCGAAGACGGCGTGCAGGTGCTCCCCTGCTTGGACGGAGGCGTCTGCGACGTCGACACCGGCTACTGCGACTACTCGGAGGGGTGCCCCGACAACTGCGCGGACTTCGGCAGCCCCTGCGCGCCGGCGATCTGCCTCGGCAACACCTGCGTGGGGGGGGTGGACCCCTGCGTCGTCAACTTGCCCGGCTTCATGGGCTACTGCGACGTATCGGGCGACGCCCCGCGCTGCGCCGTGCGCCTCGCGCCCATCAGCATCCTGCCGGGGGGGCTCCCGTAGCGTCGCCCCCGATCCCGGGTATACTCCGGCGCCTTACCAACGCGACGGAGTGATCCCCGGTGACCGACCCCAACCTGACAAGCGCGTTCCGCGAGGCCCTCACTTTTGACGACGTGCTCTTGGAGCCGGGCTACGCGGACTTCCTGCCCAAGGATGCCGACGTCGGCACCCGCCTCACCCGCGGTCTCGAGCTGCGCATCCCCATCGTGTCGAGCGCCATGGACACCGTCACCGAGTGGCGCACGGCGGTCATCATGGCGCGCGAGGGCGGCATTGGCATCATTCACAAGAACCTGACGGCGGAGCAGCAGGCCACGCAGGTGCTCAAGGTCAAGCGCGCCGAGAGCGGCATGATCGTGGACCCCGTCACGGTGCGCCCGGACCAGCCGCTCGCGCAGGCGCTGGACATCATGCGCCAGCACGACATCTCCGGCCTGCCCGTGGTCCAAGAGGGCAAGCCGGTGGGCATCCTCACCAGCCGCGACGTGCGCTTCGAGACCAACCTGGACCAGCCCGTCATGAGCCTCATGACGCGGGAGCTGGTGACCGTGTCGCCCGGCGTGGACACGCTGACGGCCAAGAGCATCCTCCACAAGCACCGCATCGAGAAGCTGCTGGTGGTGGGTGAGCAGGGCGAGCTGGTCGGGCTCATCACCATCAAGGACCTGCTGCAGGCCGAGCGCTACCCGCACGCCATCAAGGACGCGTTCGGGCGCTTGCGGGTAGGGGCGGCGACCGGCGTGGGGCCGGACAGCGCGGCGCGCATCAAGCTGCTGGCCGAGGCGGGCGTGGACGTCATCGTCATCGACACCGCGCACGGGCACAGCAAGGGCGTCATCGACGCGGTGCGCGCCACGAAGCAGGCGTACCCGCACATCGAGCTGGTGGCGGGCAACGTCGCCACGGCGGCCGCCACGGAGGCCCTCATCGAAGCGGGCGCGGACGCCGTGAAGGTGGGCATCGGACCCGGCTCCATCTGCACCACGCGCGTCGTGGCGGGCATCGGTATGCCGCAGGTCACCGCCATCAGCGACTGCGCGGCCGTGGGCCGCAAGCACGGCGTGCCCATCATCGCCGACGGCGGCATCAAGTACAGCGGCGACGTGGTGAAGGCCATCGCCTGCGGCGCGAGCACGGTCATGATCGGCTCGCTCTTCGCCGGGACGGACGAGGCCCCGGGCGAGCTGGTGCTCTTTCAGGGCCGCACCTTCAAGAGCTACCGCGGCATGGGCTCCGTGGGCGCCATGCGCCGCGGCTCGGCCGACCGCTACTCGCAGGGCGACGTGGTGGACGCCGAGAAGCTCGTGCCCGAGGGCATCGAGGGGCGTGTGCCTTACGCGGGTCCGCTCAGCTCCGTGGTCTACCAGCTGGTGGGCGGTCTGCGCGCCGGCATGGGCTACACCGGCTGCAACACCATCGAGAAGCTGCAGACGCAGTCCAAGTTCGTGCGCATGACCGGCGCGGGCCTCAAGGAGAGCCACGTACACGACGTGGTGGTCACCGAAGAGGCCCCGAACTACCGGCGCGGCTGATCGGCCTGATAGAGTCGCGGCATGCCTGCCTCGAGCGACCCCTTCGTTCAGTGGTTCCGGTCGTCGGCGCCCTACATCCACGCGCACCGTGGCCGCACCTTCGTCATCCTCTTCGGGGGTGAGCTGCTGCAGTCGCGCGGTGCACGGGACTTCATCCATGACGTGGCGCTGCTGCAGAGCCTGGGCGTGCGCGTGGTGTTGGTGGCGGGCGCGCGCCCGCAGATCGACGCCGCGCTGGCCCGGCGCGGGACGGAGCCGCGCTACGTGGCGGGCATGCGCGTCACGGACGACACGGCGCTCGCCTGCGTGAAGGAGGCGGCCGGCACCATCCACGTGGAGCTGGAGGCGCTGTTCTCCACCAGCTTGCCCAACTCGCCCATGGCGGGGGCGCGCGTGCGCGTGGCGTCCGGGAACTTCGTCACGGCGCGGCCGGTGGGCGTCATCGACGGCGTGGACTACGAGCACAGCGGCCTGGTGCGCAAGATCGACGCCGAGGCCATCGGGCAGCGCCTGGACGACGGGGCGGTCGTGCTCCTGAGCAGCATCGGCTACTCGCTGACGGGCGACGCGTTCAACGTGGGCACCCCCGACGTGGCCTCGGCGGCGGCGGTGGCGCTCAAGGCGGACAAGATCATCTGCCTGATCGAGGGGCGGCCCCTGACCGACGGGCGCGGCTCCCCGCTGCACGAGATCACGCCGTCCGACGCCGAGAAGCTAGTGGCCAGCGGGCGGCGGCTGGGGCGCGACGTGCGCCGGCACCTCGAGGCGGCGGCGACGGCGGTGCGGCGCGGCGTGCGTCGCGGTCACCTGGTGGAGCGCGCGGCCGACGGGGCGCTGCTGCGTGAGCTCTTCACGCGTGACGGCGTGGGCACCCTGGTGACTGGGGAGGCCTTCGAGGACGTGCGCCAGGCCCGCCGCGCCGACGTGGGCGGCATCCACGCGCTGATCGAGCCGCTCGAGGAGCGCGGGGTGCTGATCCGGCGCTCGCGCGAGATGCTCGAGGACGACATCGACCACTTCACGGTCATCGAGCGCGACGGAATGATCGTCGCCTGCGCGGCCCTCTATCCGTACCCGGAGAAGAAGATGGCCGAGCTGGCCTGCGTCGTGGTGGCCGAGGAGTACCGGCACACCGGGCGCGGCGAAGAGCTCTTGGCCTTCGTGGAAAAGCGCTGCCGAGACCGAGGCCTGACGCGCGTCTTCGTGCTCACCACGCAGACGGCGCACTGGTTCATCGAGCGCGGCTTCGTGCCTGGTCGGCGCAGCGATCTGCCCGCGCTGAAGCGCGCCAAGGTGGACCCAGGCCGCGGCAGCAAGGTGTTCCTGAAGACGCTGCCGCGCGGCGAATGAAGCGCTGCCTGGCGGCGCTCTTCAGAAGCGGACCACCACGACCGTGATGTTGTCCTGCGTGCCCTCGGCGAACGCACGGGCCACCACGCGCTCGCTGGCCTCGTCGCAGCCCGCGTCGTGCACGGCGTCCAAGATCGCGTCCCGGCCCAGCACGTCGTGCACGCCGTCGCTGCACAGCACGTAGGTGTCGCCCGGGAGCGAGTCCATCACGCGGAAGTCCGGCTGGGCGTTGGCGTTGGCGGCGATGCAGCGCGTGACCATGTGACGGTAGTGCGGAGGCAGGTGCGCCAGCATGTTCTCGCAGCCGGCCGCTTCGAGGTCGGCCGTGAGCGAGTGGTCGCGTGTCATCTGCTCGATGTGGCCGTTGCGGATGCGGTACACGCGGCTGTCGCCGACATGGGCGATGAGCACCTTGCCGTCGTGCACGTGCAGGGCGGCCAGCGTGGAGCCCATCTCGCGCAGGCGCCCCTGCGCCTCCTGCTGCACCTCGCGGTGCGCCATCCGGATGGCCAGCGCCATGCGCTGCTCGGCCAGGGAGAGGTCGGCGCCCTCCGCGTCCTGCAGAACGCCGGGCAGGTCGGCGCGGATGCTGCCGGTGGCCGCGTGCGTTCCGAGGTCGAGGTCCGGGTCGCTCTGGCGCGCGAAGAACTCGGCGAGCGTGTCCACCACCAGGCGGCTCGCGATCTCGCCGCCCTCGTACCCGCCCATCCCGTCCGCTACCAGGAACAGCCCCAGCTCCGGCTCGATGCGGTAGCTGTCTTCGTTGTTCGGCCGGCGACCGATGTGGGTGACTCCCGATGCTTGCACGTGATTCCTTGCTTCCTTCGCGCCTGCCCTTATGCGACGCGCGTGCCACCCCGCGCCAGGTGGGGGACGGCCGCAAAACTCAATGATTCTCTTATCGCGGGTCCGCGCGCTCCCATGCATGGACAGTGCGACGTTTCGTTCCTGCACCCACATCGTGCACCCTTGCACAGGCATCCCTGGACCCCGCGGCCAGGCTCGCGCTTGTCAGCAGCTGGATCGACCCCTGAACCGTGCTACTCCGTCCGACCCTGCGTTCCGCTCCAACCCCTGCCCCTCGGCCCGCCCATGACGACTCCTCCCTCACCCGCGACCGAATCGGACCTCGAGCGCGATCAGATCGTCGATGAGGAGCAGAAGGTGCTCGCCCGCGTGTTGCGGACGGTGGCCGGTCGTGAAGAGGGCCCCCGCCGTGCCACGAGCCAGGCGGACTACGACGCCGACCTGGTGGCCCTGCGCGACCAGATCCGCGACGCCCGCTTGGAGGACATCCCCCCGCTGGTGGAGGAGATGGAGCGCCTGCAGCAGGTGGCCGTGCGCCGCGCGCAGGTCAGCGAGGGGCAGATCGACAAGCGCTCGCCCTACTTCGGTCGCTTGGTGCTCGAGGAAGACGAGAAGCGCCGCGAGGTGCTGATCGGGCGCGCCACCTTCCTGGACCCCAAGACCGGCATCCGCATCGTGGACTGGCGGGACGCGCCGGTCAGCCGCATCTACTACCGCTACGAAGAGGGCGACGACTACGAAGAGACCTTCGGGGACCGCGACGTTCTGGGCGAGGTCTTGCTGCGCCGCACGCTCGGGATCTCGGACGGCAAGCTCAAGCGCGTGGGCTCGCCGCAGGGGAGCTTTCAGCTGCGCGCGGACGGCAGCTGGCGGCGGCTGGGCCAGAGCGCCGTGGCGTTGTCGGGAGGGCAGGGCGCCGCCATGCGGCCGGAGTCGTATCACAAGCCCGGCACGCTCGGCGTGGGCGACGCGGACACGCGCGAGGACAAGAGCCTCTCCGAGATCACCGCGCTGATCGACCCGCGGCAGTTCGACCTGATCAGCCGTCCGACCTCGGGCGTGGTGGTCATCCAGGGGGGCGCCGGCAGCGGCAAGACCACCATCGGCCTGCACCGCCTGGCGTACCTGGCCTTTCAGGACAAGCAGCGCTTCACCCCGGACGCCATGCTGGTGGTGGTCTTCAACGACGCGCTGGTGCGCTACATCTCGCGCGTGCTCCCGTCCCTCGGGGCAGAGGGCGTGCAGGTGGTCACGTACGAGCGCTGGGCCGAGAAGGCGCGCCGCCGCCACTTCCCGCACCTGCCCCTCGGTGTGGCCGACGACACGCCGGCGCACGTGATCCGCTTCAAGAAGCACCCGCGGCTGAAGCAGGTCTTCGACGAGCGCATCGACCAGATGGCTGCCGCGATGGCGGCCCGCGTGGTGGACATCGCCAAGCGCTACGAGGGCGGCGCCCGGGTGTTGCGCGCCTTCGCAGAGACCGAGAGCCGGCCCATCATCACACGGCTGCGCATGCTCACCAGCTGGCTCGAGGACACCGAGGGGGAGTCCCGCATGGTCAACGCCAGCGGGCGCCTGGAGCTGGTGCGCAGCATCGCCAACGAGGTGGAGCGCGCGGGCGACGTGGTGGCGCTGTGGGCTGACGTGCTCACCGACCCGAACCTCATCCGCGACGCGTTCCATCAGGACGAGACGGCGGGGCTCTCCGATGCGGAGCTGAGCTGGTGCCACGCGTACTGCACGCGACGCTGCAGCGACATCGTCAGCTACCGCGAGGAGCGCATGGACCGGGAGCGCGACGAGGAGGGGGCCCCCGAGGAGGCCCTCGACCACGACCGCGGCATCGACGGCGCGATGGAGAAGGAGACCACGCTGCTGGACCGCGAGGACGACGCCCTGCTGCTGCACGCCTACCAGCGGCTGGTGGGGCCGCTGCGCGCCAAGAAGCGGCAAGCGCTGGTGTACGAGCACGCCTTCGTGGACGAGGCGCAGGACCTGAGCCCGGTCGAGATGTCCGTGGTGCTGGACACGGTGGCGGGCTACGCGGGCGAGAAGAGCATCACGTTCGCGGGTGACGTGGCGCAGCGCCTGCACATGGACAACGGCTTCACCGACTGGCGCACCGTGCTGGGCCAGCTGGGGCTGTCGCATGTGGAGATTGAGCCGCTCAAGCTGAGCTACCGCTCCACCGCGCCCATCATCGAGTTCTCCACGGAGATCCTGGGGCACCTGCGCAACGAGGTGACGGGGCAGGCCACGCGCAACGGCGCGCCGGTGGAGCTGTTCCGCTTCGGCAGCAGCGGTGAGGCGGTGGGCTTCCTGTCGGAGGCGCTGCGCAACCTGGTGCTGGCGGAGCCACTCGCGTCGGTGGCGGTCATCACGCGCTACCCGGAGCAGGCGGACGAGTACGCGGACGGGCTGCGGCGCGGCGAGGTGCCCAACCTGCGGCGCATCGCGGACCAGGACTTCCCCTTCCGCCCCGGCGTGGACGTCACCGACGTGCGCCAGGTGAAGGGTCTGGAGTTCGACTACGTGGTGCTGGTGGAGTGCAACTCCACGACCTACCCGGCGGACGACGAGGCGCGCCACCTGTTGCACATCGCCGCCACCCGCGCCGCGCACCAGCTGTGGGTCACGTCCAGCGGCACGCCCTCGCTCTTGCTGCCCGAGGCGCTGCGCGCCGAGGCTGGCTGAGGCGAGGCGCGTGGGGCTCGCGCGCACCTTCACGCGCTTCGATCCCGCGTGGATCCTGTACGAAGACGCGCAGCTCATCGCCGTGAACAAGCTGGCTGGCATGCCCAGCCAGAGCGCTCGGCCGGAGGCGCCGGATGATGCCCGGCACAGGCTGTCCGAATACCTGGCGGAGAGGGCCGGCGGGGCGGACGGCGTTGGCGACGGTCAGGCGGGGGACGGCGACGCGCGGGGACACCGGCCGCCGGGACGCGTGGCCGAGCAGATGGAGCTCGGGCGCGACGGGCGGCCCTACCTGGGCGTCCACCAGCGCCTGGACCAAGAGACCTCCGGCGTGCTGCTGTTCAGCAAGGTGCGCGCCGCGAACCCCGGCCTGGCCGAGCAGTTCGAGGGGCGCCGCGTGGAGAAGCGCTACGTGGCGTGGGTGGCCGGCGACCTGGCCAAGCTCCCCGCGACGCTGCGGCTGGAGGACACCCTCGCACCGGGGCCCGACGGGCGCATGGTCGTTCGCGCCGGAGTGAGCAAGGGGGACGCCGCGGGGCAGCGCGCCGTCACCAACGTGCGGCGCGTGCGCGTGGAGGGGGCCTACGCGCTCGTGGACGTGCGCATCGAGACGGGGCGCACGCACCAGATCCGCGCGCAGCTCGCGGCGCGTGGCCTGCCCCTGGTGGGGGACGCCCTCTACGGCGGGCCGCCCGCCCCGCGCTTGATGCTGCACGCCGAGGAGCTGCGGCTGCTGCACCCCATCACGCAGCAGCCCCTGCGCCTGCGTGCCCCCGCGCTGCCCACGGAGCTGGCGCTTCCGGGGCTGGACCCGGCGCAGCCCCCGGGGCCGTTCGCGGACGCGCTGCGGGCCGTCATTCGCCGCGCGGGGGCGCGGCGCTACGGGCTGTTCAAGGACCACGAGCGGGGGGTGACCACGGCCTTTCGTCTGCTCCATGAAGAGGGGGACGGCGCTGCGGGGCTGGCCGTGGACGTGTACGGTGAGCACCTGCTGGTGCACTTCCGCGACGAAGCGCTGGGTGTGCACGAGGAGACCGTGCTGGACGTGCTGGCCGAGCTGGGCGCGCGCGGCGTGTACCTGAAGCGACGCCCCAAGCAGAGCAACGAGCTGGCCGACACCCGCACCGAGGCGCTGGCCCCCGAGCTGCCCGCGCGCGGCGCGCCGACGGAGGCTGCGGAGGTGGTGGTTCACGAGGAGGGCGTGCCCTACCGCGTGCGGCTGGCCGACGGGCTGAGCACGGGGCTCTTCCTGGACCAGCGCGCCAACCGACGCCGCGTGCGTGAGCTGGCCGCCGGGCGCTCGGTGCTGAACCTCTTCGCCTACACGGGGCCCTTCACGGTGGCGGCGGTGGCGGGCGGCGCGGCCGAGACCTGCACGCTGGACGTGGCCGCCCCCGCGCTGACCTGGGCGGAAGAGCAAGTGCGCGCGCTGCTCAGGAGCCGGCCGGACGCGCACCAGTTCGTGCGAACGGACGTGTTCACCTGGCTGCGCGGCCGCCAGAAGGAGGGGCCGCGCTTCGACCTGGTGCTGGTGGACCCGCCCACGTACTCGAAGACCAAGCGCACCCGCTGGACCTCCGGCAGCGACTGGGTGGAGCTGACCGCGCTCTCGGCCGGCGTCGCTGCGCGCGGCGGGACGCTGCTCCTGTGCAGCAACGACCGGCGCATGACGCCGCGCGCGTTCCGGCGGCACATCCTGGACGGCCTCACCCAGGCTGGCCGCGAAGGCCGTGTGGTGGACTGCACCCCCGCGCTGGACTTCCCGGACCCGCCCGGGGGCCCCACCATGAAGTCCTGCTTGGTGCACCTGGACGTGGCCCGCATGCAGCCCCGCCCGGCGCCAGCCCAGAAGGCGGCGGGAGCGCCCCGCTCACGGCCGAAGCCCCCTCCCAAGGCCAAGCGCAAGAGGCGCTGAGCGACGCACGATTTCGCGAGGCTTGCGGTTCTCGGCGTGTCGTGTAATACCGCAGGCGTCGCTTTGGGTTTGCGCCTAGGTGACGCGCCGAGCTCACAGGGCCCCCCCTGACCCCAGCTCCAGACTCGACGGCGGGAGCACCGTCGCGATGGCTCGGCCCAGCCCACACGCACAACGCCGAGTTCGTGCTCCGCATCCCACGCGGGGCCGAGGAGACGCCTTCAATGGGTGATACCGCGGTGAGTGACCTCACTGATGAGATGAACGACGACAACCTCGACGACAACGACGAGGATCAAGACGACGATCGCTTGAACGTACCCTTCGACGAGCTTCCGTTCGTCGCGCAGAGGGTCTCGAAGATGAGCGACCGCGCGATTCAGCGCGTCACCGGCGGCAACGCCTTCTTGCGCGGGCGCCTCTACGCGCGGCGCAAGTCCGTCGAAGATCTGGTGACCGACGGGGCCACGGTCACCGGCGAGATCAACGTGCGCTCGTCCGACGAGCCCTACACCACCTCCGCCACCGTCAGCGAAGACGACGTGTGGAGCTCGCACTGCACCTGCCCGGGCTGGCGCGGCGCGGACGGTCACTGCAAGCACGTCGCCGCCATCATGGTCGCGCTGCGCGACCAGGTGCGCCCGCCAAAGACCAAGGACGCGCAGGGCGGGGACGGGGAGTCGGACGGCGACGGCGACGGCGACACGTCGAGCAACGGCAACGGCAACGGCAAGAAGAAGAAAAAGAAGAAGCCGAAGGAGCCGAAGGCCGAGCTCGTGCACGTGCCTCAGACGGTCTCCGTAGGCGGCACCAAGCGCCGCCGCAGCCGCCGCAGGCGCCGCGGGACCGCCGCAGACGGCAAGATCGAGGTGCTGTCCGCGCGCGATCTGCAGGGCCCGCTCGGCGAGTCGCGCGGCCTCTTCGACCTGTGGCTCCCCCCGGAGGCGCTGCAGCGCCCCTACGAGTTCGAGTACCGCATGGCGGTACGCCCCACGTCGTTCGTGGTGACCCCCGTCATCACCGGCACGCGTCGCTCGGCGCCCATCATCGAGGCCCTCGAGGCCTTCAACATGGTGACGTCGGCCGACCGCCCGCTCTTTCGTGCGCTCGCGCGCCACGCCAACCGCTCGCAGCCGGCCACGGCCGAGATCCGCGGCGAGGACGCGTCGGAGGTGCTCAGCATGCTGCGCGGTCGCCGCGTGTTGCTGGAGCCCGCCAGCATGGAGCTGCGCTTCTCCACCGAAGTGCTCAAGCCGCGTGTGGAGCTCGACCGTGCGAACGCGGACCACATGCGCGTCAAGGTGGCCTTCGCGTTGGACAACGGGCGTCGCTTCCCCATCGGCAGCGGCAGCTGGTTCGAGGGCACGCCGGGCTGGCACATCGACGTGACGGACGGAACGGCGCGTCCCTTGGCGGACTCCGTCAGCCCCGCCATGCTCACGCGCCTGCGCCAGCAGTCGGCGCTGGTGCACCCCAACGACGACCTCCCGCGCCTGCTCACGGACTTCATCCCGCGGGTGGCCATGGTGCTGGGGTCGGAGCTGCCGGACCTCAGCTCGGCCGCCGACCTGGTGGACGAGTCCGCTCAGATCCGGATGAAGGCGCACGGCGACATCGTCAACGCGCAGGTGAAGTTCGACGTCATCTACGGGCAGCAGACCTTCGAGGTGCCTTCCATCGGGCTGCCTCCTCCGCTCGCCTTCCTCGCGCCCAAGAAGCCGGGTGGGCGGCCGCGCATCGTGCGGCGCGACGTGGGCCTCGAGCTCACCGCCATCCAGCACCTCACGAACATGGGCTTCGAGCCCGACGACGACGGCGAGTACATGGAGGCCGTGGGCGACGAGGCCGTGACCTTCTGGACGCAGGGCGTGGCCCAGCTCCCGGCCGAGTGGGACAAGCTCATCCCCGAGGGGCTGCGCGCCATCAAGATCCGCAAGGAGGCCGTTCAGCCGCGCATGAGCGTGTCCAGCGGCGTGGACTGGCTCTCGCTGGACATGGTCTTCGGCGCCGGGAAGCTGGTGGTGGCCGAGGACGAGCTGCTGGCGTGCCTCGAGAGCGGGCGCAAGCTCGTCAAGCTCGAAGACGGCAGCTACGCGCCCGTGGACGTGGACGAAGTGGGCGACATCCTCGCGCGGATGGCGGAGATCACGCTCGGCCCCGACGCCGGCAAGATCCCTCTCTCGCAGGCCGGGCGCATCAACGACCTGATGAAGCTTGTGCCCAACGCGAAGGTCAGCACCTCCGCCAAGGAGCTCTTCGCCAAGCTCCACAACATCGACGAGATCCCCAGCATCCCCAAGCCCCGCACGCTCAAGGCCACGCTGCGCCCCTACCAGAAGCTGGGCTTCTCGTGGTTGGTTTTCCTGCACGAGCTCGGCAGCGGCGGCATCCTGGCCGACGACATGGGTCTCGGAAAGACGCTCCAGACCATTGGCCTCTTGGCCTGGGCCAAGGGGCAGCTGGACGACAAGCTCAGCCTGGTCGTGGCGCCCACCTCGGTGGTGCCCAACTGGGAGCGCGAGATCCGCAAGTTCGCGCCATCGCTGGAGACGGTGGTGTGGCAGGGCTCGGACCGTCACGAGCGGCGCGACATGCTGCAGAAGGCGGACGTGCTCATCACCAGCTACGCGCTGCTCCGGCGTGACGAAGAGTTCCTCCAGTCGCTGGACCTGCGCTACGTCATCCTGGACGAGGCGCAGCACATCAAGAACCCCCTCAGCCAGACGGCGCGCGCCGCCAAGAAGCTGGCCAGCGAGCGGCGCCTGGCGCTCACGGGCACGCCCATCGAGAACCGCCTGAGCGAGCTCTGGAGCATCTTCGACTTCGTGTCGCCGGGGCTATTGGGGCAGCTCAAGACCTTCGAAGAGAAGGTCGCGCGGCCCATCGACCGCGGCGACGACGAGACGGCGCGCAAGCTGCGCAACACCATCCAGCCCTTCGTGCTGCGGCGCCTCAAGAAGGACGTGGCCCTCGACCTGCCCGAGAAGATCGAGCAGGAGATCGTGGTCCCGCTCGCGGACTCGCAGCAGGGTCTGTACAAGCAGATCCTCGAGCAGGTGCGCAAGAGCGTCCTCAGCGAGGTCGAGAGCAAGGGCGTGGCCAAGGCCCACATCCAGATCCTGGCCGCCCTCACGCGCCTGCGTCAGGTGGCTTGCGACCCGCGCCTGATGAAGCTCGAGGACCAGGAGTTCACGGACGCCGACAGCGGCAAGCTGGGCGCGCTGCGCGAGATCATCAGCGAGGCCGTGGCCGGCGACCACCGCGTGCTGGTGTTCAGCCAGTTCGTGCAGATGCTCCAGCTCATCCGCGCGGCGCTCGACGCCGATGGCGTGCGCTACGAGTACCTGGACGGGTCCACCCAGGACCGCATGGACCGCGTGGACCGCTTCAACGCGGACGGCGACGTCCCCGTCTTCCTGATCTCGCTGAAGGCCGGCGGCACCGGCCTCAACCTCACCGGCGCCGACACCGTCGTGCACTTCGACCCGTGGTGGAACCCGGCCGTCGAGGACCAGGCGACGGACCGCGCGCACCGCATCGGGCAGGACAAGGTCGTCACCGTCTACCGCCTGATCGCAGCGGGCACGGTGGAAGAGAAGATCCTCGACCTCTCCGAGAAGAAGCGTGCCCTCGTGAGCAACGTGCTGTCCTCTGAGGGGAGCCCGCTCAAGGGTCTGACCAAAGCCGATGTGGAGTCGTTGTTCAGCGACTGATCCGCTAGCTCGCAGCCGCTGCACCTCGGCGCGGCGCGCGGGGGCTGGCGTCGCGGCGTGGCTCTGCGCGCTCTCGTGCCTGGGCCTGTCTCGCACCGTCCGGGCGGACGAGACGCACTACCAGAGTGTGTTCATCGGGGACCGCGCCTTTGGTATGGGGGGCGCGGCCACTGGCCTCGCGGCCGACACCTCCAGCACCTTCTACAACCCGGGCGCGCTGGCCGAGCTCCCCAACCGCAGCTTCTCCGCCAGCTTGGGCCTCACCGCGTTCGAGCGCACGCGCATCCTCGGCGGCGTGCGCGGCCCCGGCTCGGTCGCGGACCTCACGCAGACCAGCTCGGGTTCGCTGCCGGTCTTCTCCGCCGCGCTCTTGCGCTTTGGTCCGCACGGCGCGGACGGCCTCAAGCGGCACGCGGTGGCCTTCAGCACCCTCTACCCCGCGACCTCGGACGTGAGTCTGCGCGTGGATCTGGTGAACCCCATGACGGGCATCCCGTCCACGGGGCGCATCGACCACAGCTACCGTCAGACCCTGTACGGGCTGAGCTACGCGCTGCACCTCTCGCACACCATCGCCTTCGGCGTCACGGCGTTCTTGGCGACCCAGCGCATGATGCACCGCGAGACCCTCTTCGTCGCGACCAACGGCGAGCCCACCCCGGATGGCGGATTCACGGGCGTGGAGAGCCACGCAGGGCTGACCCGCATCTCCGGCCGCACCTTCAGCGTCCTGCCGCGCATAGGGTTCTTCTACCGGCCCAATCAGCACGTGTCCGTGGGGCTGACGTTCCAACCTCCGGGTATCCCGCTGCACAGCCGCGCGTCTCTCTCGCAGCAGAGCGCGCTCTCCCTGGTGGACCCGACGACGGGCGAGACCACGACCTACTTCGACCCCATCGAGCAGCGCGGGCTCCGCGTGCGCATGCCCATCCCCTGGATGGTGCGGGTGGGTGTCGGTTGGCACGTCAATCGCTCGTTGACCCTGGCCTTCGACTCGTCGGTGCACGGGCCCACGCGCGGCCGCCAGATCCTGCCAGGGGGCGACGCCGAGGCGCTCGGGCGCACGCCCTTCATGCCCGTCGACACCAAGCGGCGCACCACGGTGGACGCCGCCCTCGGTGCGGAGTGGGTCATGCGCGACGGCGTGACCTTCCGCGTGGGCGCCTTCACCAACCGCAGCGCCGCGCCCAGGGTCCCCGAGACCACCAGCACGTACCGGCTGGAGCGTGTCCATCACTACGGCGCGTCCTTCGGGCTGGGCCTGCACGTGGGCGCCTACCACCTCACCCTCGGCATCGCGGGCTCGCGCGGCCGTGGCTCCGCGCTGTCCGTGGACGCCGACCCGGTAGGGAGCGGCACGTACGCCCGCACGGGTATCGAAGAGCGCGTGCTCTACGTCTTCGTGACTGGGGCGACGCGCTCCGTGGCGCGCCTGGCGCAGAGCGCGCTGCATCGCGTGCAGAACCGCGGACGACAGGTGGGCGATGGCGACACGGACGCAGGCGACGAGGACCGTGAAGAGCATCCGGACGCCGTGGACGCGGAGCGAGCGCGTCGGCGACAGAGGCGCCAGTCGCGCCCCCCAGAGGCGGCGGCGGAGGAGCAGTAGCGGAGCCTCAGCCCACGACCGTGCCCAGGGTGCGGGCCGTCTAGAGGCCTCGGCGGAAGCGGTTGGTGAAGGTCTGGAACGCCAGGGCGTCGCCCTCGACGCGCAGCTCCCCGGACGCCAGCGCGCTGACCGGCGACGTCATGTCGGTCGCCAGGCGACGCCACGTCCCCGTCGTGCTGTGCACCGTGGCGAGGGGCTCTGGGGTACCGGGGAGCGGAGTCTCGCCCGCGACCAGCTCCGCCACCCCATGGCGCACCGTCATGAAGAAGGTCTCGTTCGTGTCCTCGAACACGAAGCGCACGCTCTCGTGCGCGTCGCTCGAGAGCTCGGGGATCAGGCGCGTGACCATGATCGCGAAGAACTGCGTGATGGGGATGGTGTCCAACATGCTCGGCGCCGGGCGCGGGACCAGCGGCTCGGCCGGTCCGTTGCGGAGCTCATAGGCGCTCTCGAGCAGGTAGCCACGCCCGTTGCTGTTGCCGACGGCCGCCGCGACCTCGCCGAGGACGTCAGCGAGCTCGTCCGCGCCCTCGGTGCCGGGGCTCGCATCCAGCTCGCCCGCATCTCGGAGCAGCGTCAGGAGGTGTAGTGCCCAGCGCGGGTCCCCTTGCTGTCGTGCCTGCTGTGCGGCCTGTCGGACCGCGTCACGACCGCCCATGAGCTGCACCGTGCGCCGCGCCACCACGTCGCTCGGCACGGGGTACAGGGTCTCCGGCCGCCCGTCGAACCACCCCAGATGCGAGTCGTAGATGGCGCGCGCGGACCAGTCGAGCTGTCCGTACAAGGGCGCCAGAGCGGGGTCCGCCGAGAGCTCGGCGGGCAGCGCCATCTCCTGCGCGATGCGGTCCACCGAGACCCCCGCGTTCGCCTGGGACACGACCCGGTCGCGCACCCACTGGATGCCGTCGCGGTAGCGCGTGAGGGCGCCTGCGATCACGTCTTCGCCCGCGAGGGGCACCGTGTGCGAAGGGACCAGGTGCAGCGGGCGCAGCGCGCGCATGGTGTCGAGCGACTCGATCCACGCGTCCACCGGGCGCGGGCTGGTGCCCCTGATGGTGTAGAGGTTCGGGAAGGCGCGGTAGTAGTTGTCCCCCGGCATGAGCACCCGCGACTCGGGTAGCCACACCAGCAGCTGGTCGTGCGTCTCGCCGTGCGCCTCGTGCAGCTCCACGCGCACGCCACCGACCTCGAAGGACGCCTCGCCGCTGAAGGTGCGGGTGGGCATCACGATGCCGGACTCCATCGCGGCCTCGAGGTCCACGCGCCGCCCGAGCGCGGAGCAAGGCAGGCTCTCTTCGTCCACGTGCCAGCCGAACTGCCGCGCGCCCCGCACGGTCTCGGCCATGCGGAAGGAGCCGTACTGCTTCAGGAAGTGGTCGCGGAAGGCGTCCGTGGCCCAGACCTCGGTTCCCTCTTCCATCCAAGCGCTCGCTCCGCCAATATGGTCGATGTGACTGTGCGTGAGCACGATGGCGCGCACCCCCCCAGGCGCCTCGCGCAGGAGCGCTTCGCGAGCCAGCCGGGCCCGCGCGGGGCTCATGCCGACATCAATGACCACGTGCCCTTCGGGGCTCGTGACCAGGATGGTGTTTGCCAGGTCGTAGCCCACGGCCACCAGCACGTTGTCCGTGATGCGCAGCACCCGCGGCGGTCCGACGCCTTCCTCGCAGTGGGCATCCAGGACCTCGGGCGTGCTCACCGGCTGCGTGGTGACTACGTCGCGCCGCGAGGGACGCCCGGCCACGAACACCGCCACACCGCCCGCCACCAACAACACCAGCA
The DNA here is from genome assembly GCA_020633075.1 of Sandaracinaceae bacterium. Taxonomy (GTDB): domain Bacteria; phylum Myxococcota_A; class Polyangia; order Polyangiales; family Houyiibacteriaceae; genus JADJJE01. The sequence goes on along the minus strand of JACKEI010000008.1, from coordinate 61,526 downwards.
CCAAGGCGATCAGCTTCGCACGGTGACTCTTCTTGGGCGGGAGCTCTCCCACATGTTCCGAATTCATACGCTGACAATGTGTCAGTAACACGAAGTTGTCAATGACCGCAGACCAGCAAGACCCGAGTCCCTCGCCCACGCGCACCCGTCGGACCGCCGAGGAGGCGCGCGCCGACATTCTCGACGCGGCCCAGGCGGCGTTCGAGCAGGGCGGACCCGAAGCCGTGCGCCTGAAGCCGATCGCGGAGGCGTCCGGCGTCACCCACTCGGGCGTGCTCTATCACTTCGGGTCGCGCGAGGGCCTGCTCGAGGCGCTCTTCCAGCGCGCGGCGCTCGTCCTGCGCGAAGACGTGCTGGCTGCGGTAGGCGGCGCGTGGGCGGGCGGACGAATCGACCCTGGGGACCTCCTCACCGAGATCTATGCCCGCGTCGCGGACCCGCAGCGGGCCACGCTGTTGGCGTACCTCCTGGCCCACGGCCGTGACCCGTTTCCGGCCGCGAACGAACAGGGGCTCAAGCGCATCGCGCAGGGGCTCTCCGCCTTCGCTTCGGGCTTCATGAAGGAGGGCAAGCTCAGCAGCGAGGACGCGGCGTTCGGCCTCGAGCTCATCACGTTGGTGATGTTCGGTGACCTGCTGGTGGGCGACCACGTGCGCGCGCGCTTGCGCGACACGCCTGTGGAAGAGCAACGCGAGAGGTTCCAGAAGCGCTTCGCCGAGCTGCTGCTCGTGGCGGCGGGGATCACGCGGGAGTAGGCTGCGCCATGTCTCACACCGCTGCCTCTGTTGCGACCCTCGATCGCCACGCGCTGCTGGACCTGATGCAGGCGGGTCACCCGATCGAACCCGCCGCGCTCGACGACAGTGAGTACCGCGGCATCAGCTTGGGCCTGCCTGCGCCGGTCGTGGCGTTGACCTGGCGCAAGTTCATGAAGACCTTTCACCGGGAGCCGCGCACGGGGGTGCTGCGCGGCTGGAACGTGCGCGTGGAGCAGGACGGAGACGACACGCCCGTGACGCCGCAGCGGCGCGGCGGTCGTGAGCGCTGCTTCGGGCACTATCAGGTGGTGCGCCCCGTCGGCTACGCCATGCCCACGCCCATGTACCAGGGGCTGCTGATCGACTACGGGCTGGGCGGGAACTCCCCCTTCGACCCAGCGTCGCGGGCGCGCGACCCGCTCGTGGCGCTCAACCCTGGCAGCGCGGAGCTGTTGTTGGGGTGTACCTACCTGGACCTCGGCCGCCGCACGGTCATGACGCCCAGCTTCTTCACCCTGGAGCGCGTGGGCGCGCTGCGCCGCGTCGAGCCACGCCCGCGCTGAGCACGGAGGGTACCGAAGCGGTGGACGCCGCGACCAGCAAGAGGCACATTCGGGGTCACGTGGACCAAGAACTGGAAGACCTCCGAGCAGCCCTCGACGCAGTGGACAGCAAGCTGGTGGACGCCCTCGTAGAGCGCCGTGACCTCGTCAAGCAGGTCGCGCGCTTCAAGGTGGGGCACGGCCGCGGTATTCGCGACCCGCAGCGCGAGCAAGAGCTGCTCGAGAAGCTGGTGGCCCGGGGCGAGGCGGCCGGGCTGGACTCGCACTTCGTCACGCGCATCTTCCGCGAGATCATCGACCACTCCGTGCGCTTGCAGCAGGAGTACTTCTCCACCTCCGGCGACCCCAACGGCAAGCCCCGGCGCACCATCGTGGTGGCGTTCCAGGGTGGCGAGGGGGCCTACAGTCACCTCGCCGCGACGCGACACTTCGGCGCGCGCGACGCGAAGGTGCTGTACGAGGGCTTCCCCTCCTTCAAGTCCATGCTCGAGGCCGTCAAGAACGGCATGGCCGACTACGCCGTGCTGCCTATCGAGAACAGCATCGCGGGGTCCATCAACGAGAACTACGACCTGCTCGCCAAGATGGACCTGCACCTGGTCGGCGAAGAGATGCAGCGCGTCGAGCACTGCCTCATCGGGGTGGCCGAGGTCCCGCTCACGAAGATCCGCCGCATCTTCTCGCACCCGGTGGCGCTCGCCCAGTGCGGCGCGTTCTTGGCGACGCTGACCAACTGCCACGCCGAGGCGTTCAGCGACACCGCGCTCTCCGTGCGGCGCGTGAAAGACGAGCAGGACCTCTCGCAGGCCGCCATCGCGAGCGAAGAGGCGGCGCGGGTGTACGGGCTGCCCGTGCTGGCGCGCGGCATCGCGGACCAGAAGGACAACTTCACGCGCATGGTGATGGTGGCGAAGGAGCGTGCGGTCTACGACGCCGCGCTGCACTGCAAGACGTCGCTGATCCTGTCCACCAAGCACGAAGAGGGCGCCTTGCTGAAGGTGCTCCAGACCCTGGCCAACCACGGCCTCAACCTGACCAAGCTCGAGTCGCGGCCACAGCCCGACTCCCCCTTCGAGTACGTCTTCTACGTGGACTTCGAGGGCAACACCTCCACCCCCGAGACGCAGGCCGCGCTAGAGGAGCTGCGCGCATGCACGTCGTTCCTGCGCGTGCTGGGGTCGTACCCCGCGCGCCGTCCGAGCTGACGGTGACGTCTGCCCCGCGCGTCCAGCCGTCTCCGCGCCGCCACAGAGGAGCGCGCTAGGTGGGGCTGCTCGACCGGGTGGGGCGCTTCCTGGATGACGTCCTGCTGCTGCCGGAGGACGTGCGTGACGCGCTCGACACGGGCGACGAGGCGCTCAGCGCGGAGCTCTTCCCAGAGGCCGAGCGGCTGTTCCTGGACGTGCTCGCGACGCGCCCCGGCCTCGGCCGCGCGGCCTTGGGGCTGGCGCGGGCGCGGGCAGGCATGCGTGACGACGCGGGCGCCCTGGCCGCGCTCGAAGAGGCGCGCACCCACTCCACGCTGGACCCGAGCGTGTCGCTGTGGGCCGCGCGCTTGGCGTTGGACGCGGGGCGTATCCAGCTCGCGGCCGACGCCGCGCGGGACGCCTCACGGGCCCTCGCCGAAGAAGGAGGGGCCCGCTTGGCGGAGGCCTGTCGCTTGCGCGCGGAGGCCGAGTGGCGGCGAGAGCGTCCAGACCGGGCGGTGCGCGAGCTGCGCAAGGCGCTGAGCGCGACGCCGCAGGATCACACGCTCGTGGTGCGGCTGGTCGAGGCGTCGGTGGCAGCTGGGCGTGCCGCGGACGCCGAGCGCGCCGCCGAGTCGCTCGATCCCAAGGCCCTCAAACCCTCCGACGCCGCGCGCATGGGCCTGGCGCTGGCTCGCGCCGGGCTGAGCGAGCCGGCCTTGAGCTGGCTGCACCGGGCCGCGGACTCCGGTGACGCCACCGCGCTCATCGCGCTCGCGGAGGGGCAGCTGGCGGCCGGCCGCGTGGACGAAGCCGAGCTGCATGCGCGCTCCGCCATCGCGCGGGGAGGTGGTCCGAAGGCCCTGGCGACGCTGGCGGACGTGTTGGTCGCCGCGCGCCGTGGGGCCGCTGCGGCCGAGGCGGTCTCGGCGGCGGCGCACGGCAGCGGCGACGTGGAGCTGCATCGGGGCGCCATCCGCGTGGCGGACCCAGACGACGTCGCGGCGCTGACTCGCTACGCAGACGCGCTCTCACGGGTGGCGCCGGGCGATCCGGTCGAGCAGCTGGCGCGCGGGTTGATCGCGCTCGCGCAAGGGGATGTCGCGACCGCCGCGCAGCTGGACCCGGGCGACGAGCCGCGCGGCGTGCTCTTGCGCGCGCAGGTGGCGCTCAGGCAGGGGCGCCCCGCAGACGCGCTCGCGCAGCTGGAGTCGTTCCCCAGGGTCTCCCGTGGCCGTCCGCACGCCAGCGTGGACAGCGCGCGCGTCGGTGAGCTGCGCAAGGCCGCGCTCAAGGCCAGCTGGACCGACACCAACGCGGCCGAGGTGGACCTCGCCGGCGCGATCGACGCGGTCGCTCGCTTCGCCGAGAAGCAGGGCCTCGGAGACGTCGCGCGGGCTGCGCGCGGACTGCGCGACGAGCTGGACAGGCCCCTCCTGCTCGCGGTGCTCGGGGAATTCAACGCCGGCAAGAGCACGCTCATCAACGCCATCATCGGCGCCGAGGTCGCGCCCATGGGCATCGTGCCCACGACCGCCACCCTGAACGTCCTGCGCGGCGGTGCCGCGCGGCGCGTGCGCTTGGTGCGCGTGGACGGGAGCACGCGCGAGGGAGGCTACGACGCGCTCCGGGATCTGTTGGCAGACGCGGCCGCCGCCGACGAGACCGTTGACCACGTGGAGATCGTGCTCCCCAGTGAAGACCTCGAGCGCGTCTGGATCATGGACGCGCCAGGCACCAACGCCCTCGACCCCGCGCACGAGAAGCTCGCGCGAGAGGCCGCGCGCCGCGCTGACGCGGTGCTGTGGGTCTTCGACGCGTCTCAGGCCGGCAAGAAGACCGAGGCCAGCTTCTACGCCGCGTTTCGTGGCTCGGGTCGCAAGGTCATCCCGGTGCTGAACAAGCGTGACCGGCTGTCGGAGGAGGACCTCGAGAGGGTCAGCGCCGTCGTGCGCGCCAGCTGGGTGGATGACGCCGCGGGCGCTCCTCCGGGGGAGCCGATGGGGGCCTTGGTCACCGTCTCGGGGCGCACGGCCCTCAAAGCCAAGCTGGCCGGCGACGAGGCCGCGCTCGCAGCCAGCGGCTTCGAGGACTTCTTGGCCCACCTGGACCGTGAGGTCTTCTCGCGCTCGCGCGAGCTGAAGCGGCGCGCGTGTGCGTCCCGCTTGCTGGCGGTCCTGGACCAGGCGCTCGAGACCGAGCGCGAGCTGGTGGAGGGGCAGGCCCGCGTGGTGGCCCGCCTCAACGCGCGCGCAGGGCGCATCGGCGCGCGTCACGCCGAGCTCCAGGACCAAGCCCGCGATGCGGTGCGCGCGGTGGTCGCTGGTGAAGAGGCTGCCCTCGAAGCCGCAGCGGACGAGCTGCTCAGCGTGCTCAAGCCCCGCGGAGCGACCTTTGGGCGGAGCGCCCTCTCCGCCGACGATCAGGCGTTCTTGGGAGAGCTGCTGGAGCGTCGCTTCACCCTCGCGCTCGAACAAGCCGAGCGGCGCCTGGTCGCGCAGGTGCGCGGCGCGCTGGCGCAGGCCATGGCGGGCACGCGACCCGAGGACGAACAAGCGTCCCCCATTGATCTCGATCTGCGCGTGCGCGCGGCGCTGGGGTCCCCGTTCTCCGCCTATCTGGGCTACCAGCGCGGCCTGCTGCGCGGGGGCGCGCTGCGGCGGCTGTTCGAAGACTCGCTCCCACGCGCCGTGGCCTCCCGACAGGGCGCGGTGGCCGCGCTGGGCGTCGTCCGGGCGGATGCGCGGGGCGAGCTCGGGGGCTCTCTGCGCGACGTGCTCGCGGAGCTGGTGGGTTCGCTCGAGCGCGCGGTGGTCGCCGAGGCCGCCGCGGCCGAGCAGCATGGTGAACAGCTGAGCAGCGAGGTCTTCGGGCCGCTGCGCGCGCTGCGAGAGGTCCTGGCCGAGATGATGCGCGTCGGGCGCGGCGAGAGCCGCTGAGGGCCGCCGCAAGAATCTCATCGCGTCGCTAGATTCGGAGCGGCGCGAGGCGCTATACTCGCTCTTGGCCCAATCCCGGGCTCGGAGCCTTCATGGAGATCAAACAGCAGCTCAAGCTCTCGCAGCAGCTGGTGATGACCCCTCAGCTGCAACAGGCCATCAAGCTGCTGCAGATGTCCCGCATGGAGCTCACGGAGCTGGTCCACGAAGAGCTGCTCGAGAACCCGGTTCTCGAGGACTCCATGGACGGCCGTGACGCGCGCGAGGTGACACCGACGACCGAGGCGGTGCAGCACTCTCACGGCGAGGACGGTGGGCCGACGGGCCCGGAGGACTCCAACCGCGCCAACACCGAGGCCGTGGACTCCAAGCGCGAAGAGATCGACTGGGAGCGCTACCTGGAGGCGCACGCGGCGCAGCCCGCGATGCCCGGCTATCGGGGACGCGGCGGCGACGACGAGATGCCCGGCTTCGAGCAGACGCTGACGCGCGCCGAGGACCTGGTGGATCACCTCGCGTGGCAGCTCCGCATGGGAGACTTCGTCGAGGACGAGCAGCGCTTCGGGGCGCTGGTCATCGGCAACCTGGACACGCGCGGCTACCTCTCCATGGAGGGGGTCCCGCCCGAAGAGATCGTGCCCCGCCTCGCCCAAGAGGCGGGTCTGCACCCGGAGGACGCCGAGGAGGTGCTCTCCATGATGCAGCAGTTCGACCCGCTCGGGGTCTGCTCGCGCACGCTCGAGGAGTGCTTGGAGGTCCAAGCCAAGCACTTCGGGATGGACGACCTGTGCATCCGGGTCATCCGGCATCACCTCGGGAACCTGGAGCGCAAGAACTACGGCGCCATCGCGAAGGACCTCGATGTCGCGGTGGAAGAGGTCTACGACATCGCGCAGATGATCGCGGAGTTCGAGCCTCGGCCCGGCCGCAACTACTTCACCGAAGAGCCGCGCTACATCACCCCGGACGTGTACGTCCACAAGGTCGGCGACGAGTACTTCGTGGTGGCCAACGACGACGGGATGCCGCGCCTCAAGATCAGCGGCTTCTACCGCTCGGCCATGTCCGAGAACCCGCAGGCCAAGGAGTACATCCAGAACAAGATGCGCAGCGCGCAGTGGCTCATCCGGAGCATCGACCAGCGCCGCAAGACCATCCTCAAGGTCACCGAGTGCATCGTCGAGAAGCAGCGCGAGTTCTTCGACCTGGGTATCGAGCACCTCAAGCCCATGATCCTGCGTGACGTCGCCGAGGCCGTCGGCATGCACGAGAGCACCATCTCACGCGTCACGAGCAACAAGTACGTCCACACGCCGCGGGGCATCTTCGAGCTCAAGTACTTCTTCAACAGCGCCATTCGGCGCGACAACGACACCGACATCGCAAGCGAGAGCGTCAAGCAGGCCATCAAGAAGATCGTCAGCGGGGAAGACGAGCGGGCGCCCTACAGCGACCAGAAGCTCGTCGAGGTCCTCGCTCAGGACGGGATTCAGATCGCTCGGCGCACCGTCGCGAAGTACCGCGAGATGTTGGGCATTCTTAGTAGCAGCAAACGGAAGAAATACTTTTAGCGCTTGTTCTTAGCTCGACACCCCAGCCACGCCCCGGAGGCACGATGCGAATCAACTTCACCTTTCGCCACCTCGAACCGTCAGACGGCATCAAGTCCTACGCGACCGAAAAGGTCGCTCGCCTGCAGAAGTTCCTGCGAGCGCCCCTGACCGCCGAGGTGACCGTCGCGACAGAGAGACACCTGCACCAAGTCGACATCAGCGTCGTCTGTGAGGGTCAGCGCTACGCGGCCACGGAGGAGTCGGAGGACATGTACGCCTCCATCGACATGGTCCTGGACAAGATCGACCGTCAGGTCCGCAGTCGCAAGGACGCGGAGACCGCCAAGATGCGCCACGCTCACGAGTCGGTGCACCTCGGCAAGCACGGCGCCTGATAGCCGGTGAGCGGCGCCCTCGCCGCGACGTCTGGCCGGCACGTCGAGACTCACGTCGGCCCAGCTCCTCTCCACTCCACCGCCGGACGCAGCAAGCGCCGGCGGTGGGGGGAGCGCGCTGCCAGGCTCAGAAGCGCGAAGCCTGAGCGCGCAGCGTACTGATCACGGCCTCTACGCTGTCTGCTGCCAGGAGCGCCGCGCGTATGCCCTCGTCGCGGACCGTCCGGCTCACGCGCGCCAGCGCCTTCAGGTGGGCGCTGGGCTGGTCGAGCGGACCGAGGAGAGCGACGGCCAACGTGACGGGGTCCCCGTCGATGGCGTCGAAGTCCACCCCGCGCGGGATGATGACCAAGACCGCCCGCATCTCCGCGAGGGACCCGAGGCGACCGTGGGGGATGGCCACGCCGCTGCCCGCACCGGTGCTCGCCAGGCGCTCGCGGTCTTCGAGGACGCGCAGGATCTCCGCAGCGGAGAGGCGCTGGTCGTCTGCGACGAAGGCCTCCGCGACGATCCGCAGCAGCGCGAGCTTGTCCTTGGGCGTCGCGCCCACCAAGACCCTGTTCGCGCTCAGCAGTTCGACCAACATGCGATGGCGCAGCAGTACCGCAGCGTCGCGCTCCACGCAACGTGCCCGCTATTCGTCGCGCGGATCTTCGATGCCCGCGTCACGATGCAGGGAGCGCACGAAGTTGCGCGCGGCGTGGCGCCCGGCGCGCTTGAGCAGCTGATTGCGCGCCGCGACCTCGAGGATGACCGCCATGTTGCGTCCGGGCCGCACGGGGATGCGCACGAGCGAGAGCTCCACGCCCAGCAGGGGGCGTCGCAGGTCGTCCAGCCCCAGCCGCTCGAAGTGATCGGCCTCGTCCCAAGGGCACAGCTCCACCACGAGCTCGACCGGGGCCTGGTCGCGCACGGCGGTCGCTCCGAAGAGGTCGCGGACGTTCACGATGCCGATGCCCCGCAGCTCGATGTGGTAGCGCAGCCGTGGCGGCGGTGCCCCGACGATCTCGTTGGTGGGCGTCCTGGTGAGCAGCACGTTGTCGTCGGCGACCAAGCGGTGGCCTCGCTCCACCAGCGCCAGCGCGGTCTCGCTCTTGCCGATGCCGCTCGGCCCCGTGAGCAGCAAGCCCACCCCGTGGACCTGGACCAGCACGCCGTGCACGGACTCCCGCGGCGCGAGCAGCTCGTCGAGTGCGTGGTGCAGCAGCGCGATGGTGCCGGTGGAGCGCGGCTGGGACACCGCGAGCGGCGTGCCCGTGGCCTCTGCGGCGGCGAGCAGCTCGGGGAATGGCGCTGCGCCGCGCGTGACGACGATGAGGCACGGTCCCATGGCGAAGAGCGCGCCCAGCCGCTTCTTGCGGTCGGCCTCCCCGAAGCCCTCGAGGTAGGTCATCTCGGTCTCGCCCAAGAGCTGTACGCGGGTGGGTACGAGCCCGTGGCGATGCCCCGCCAGCACGAGCCCCGCCTTCTGGACGCGTGGGTGAGCGATGCGCCGCACCACGCCCGCCTCACCCGCCACGAGCGCGATTTCCGCCGCGACTCGCGGGATGGCCAGGAGCTCGCGCGTGGTGGTCTGCCTCGGAGGAGGTGAGCTCTCCGCAGCGCGCTTTTGGTCGCTCATGGCGCGAGGCTAGGGCGTGATGGCGGTCGCGCGCAAGGTCATGGCGCACCGCGCCGCTAGCCGCCCGCGGGCAATCCCTCTAGACTCGTGCCGTGTCGGGCTTGCACGTCGTCGTGGTAACTGGGCTCTCCGGAGCGGGGCGCAGCACCGCCTTGCGCGTGCTGGAGGACCTCGACTTCTTCTGTGTGGACAACCTCCCGCCCAGCCTCGCGCCCGCGCTGCTCGAGACCCTCTCGGCGGACGCGGTTGCGCGCGGTGTCGGGCTGGGCATCGACGTGCGCACCGGCGGGCTCTTGGAGGGCGTCAGTGGCGTGCTGGACTCGCTCGCCAGCAGCGGTCATCAGGTGGAGGTGTTGTTCCTGGACTGCGCCGACGAGATCCTGGTGCGACGCTTCAGCGAGTCACGCAGGCCACACAAGCTGGCTCCAGGCGGCGAGCTCTGGGAGGCCATCCAGACCGAGCGCGCGCGCCTGGCCAAGCTCCGCGCGCGCGCCACGCACGTCGTGGACACCACCCGCCTGAACGTCCACGACTTGCGGCGCGTCATCGTGGAGTTCATCGAGCGCGGCAGCCTGGGCGCGCGCATGGTCACGCGTGTGGTCTCCTTCGGCTTCAAGTACGGCATCCCGACAGACGCAGACCTGGTGTTCGACCTGCGACACCTCCCCAACCCCTACTTCGAGCCCGCGCTGCGTCCTCAGAGTGGGCTCGACCCGGTGGTCGCGAAGTTCGTGCTCGACGCGCCGGCGACCCAGGAGTTCTACGCAGACATCCGACAGCTGCTGCTCAACGCGCTGCCTCGCTACGAGAAGGAGGGCAAGAGCTACCTGACGATCGCGCTCGGCTGCACGGGTGGACGTCATCGCTCGGTCGCTACCGCCGAGGCGCTGGCCGCGGAGCTGCGCAGCCTGGGACGTGAGACGGCTGTCGCGCACCGCGACGTGGAGCGCGTCAAGGCGTGATCGCAGCCTCGGTCGAGTCCGCGCGCGCGGACGTGGTGATCGTCAACCGACTTGGCCTCCACGCGCGTGCCGCGTCCAAGCTGGTGACGCTCGCCGTGCGCTTTCGAGCGCAGGTGCAGCTCGAGAAGGACGGCCACCGTGTGGACGCGAAGAGCATCATGGGGGTGCTGCTGCTGTGCGGGACGCCCGGCTCCACCCTCACCGTGACGGCCGAGGGCGAGGACGCCCAGGAGGCGGTGCGGGCCATCGCGGAGCTGGTGGCCGGGCGCTTCGGGGAAGCCGAGTGAGCGCGCGATGACCTCCAGCTTCACGCTCGCCGGGGTGGCGGTGTCGGTCGGAGTCGCCATCGGGCCTGCGTGGGTCATCGACGCGCGTGGCGCGCCGGTGGGGCAGCGCCGCGTCACGCGTGAGCAGGTCCCGCACGAGCTCGCGCGCCTGCGCGCTGCGGCCGACCGGGCCCACGCGGAGCTGGTCGAGGCGCTTGCCATGGCCTCGGATCTGCCCAACGGGCCGCTGCGCGACATCCTCGAGGCCCACCGCCAGCTCACCTGCGACACCACCGTGCGCGCGCACATCGAGCAGCTCATCGAGGAAGAGCTGGCGAGCGCCGAGAGCGCCGTGGTGCGCGTCATGCAGGGCTTCGCGCGCTCGCTCGAAGGCAACGGAGGCCCGCACCTGCGCGAGCTCGCGCATGACGTGGAGCAAGTCGCCGGGCACCTGCTGGACGCGCTGGCGGGTCACGGGCCAGCCACAGAGCCCCCGGCGGGCGTGGTGCTCGTCGTGCGCGATCTACCCCCGCGCGACGCCGTGCGTCTCCGTGAGCGTGGCGTCGTGGGACTGGTGGCGACGCATGGCAGCGCGACGAGTCACACCGCGCTGCTGGCGCGCGCCCTCGGCATCCCCGCCGTGGTGGGGGTGCGCGACGCCCTGACCACCATCGAGAGCGGTGCGCTCGTGGAGGTGGACGGCTTCGCGGGCGCTTGCCACGTCCGCCCCAGCGCCGAGGAGCAGTCGCGCGCCCGGGCGCGCGCCAACCGCTTCGAGACCTTCGTGCGTGGCCTCGTCGAGCGCGCTCGCGAGCCTCTGCGCACGGCCGACCAGGTGTCCATCGAGCTCCGCGCGAACATCGAGCTGCCCTCGGAGGGCCGCGGTCTGCTCGCGCGTGGCGCCCAGGGGGTCGGGCTCTTCCGGACCGAGTACCTCTTTCTGTCGAGCCCTGGGTCACTGACGGAGGACAGCCAGGCACGGACGTACGCGCAGCTGCTGCGCGACGTGGCGCCGCACGCCGTGACCTTTCGCACCTTCGACCTCGGCGTCGAGGAGCTCGCGCGCGCGCTCCCGAGTGGCCCCTCGGCGCCCGCCGCTCTGCGCTCTGCGCCCCGCGCCGCCAACCCGGCGCTCGCTCCGCGTGGCCTGCGCTTGGCGCTCCAGTCGGGGGGGCTGCTCGAGCGTCAGCTGCGCGCCGTGCTCCGGGCCAGCGCCGACGTGCCGGACGTACCGGTGGAGCTGTTGTTCCCCATGGTGACCAGCCGCAGCGAGCTCCTGCGCGCGCTGGCGCTCCTCTCGGACGAGCGCGCGGGGCTGCGCGCTGCAGGCGTCACGCTGCCCGCCCTGCGCGTCGGCGCCATGATCGAGGTGCCCGCGGCCGTGGTGATGGTGGACGCGCTCCTCCCGCACGTGGACTTCGTGGCCATCGGCACCAACGACCTCCTGCAGTACAGCCTGGCCGTGGACCGCGCCGACCCGCTCTCGTCGCGCTGGGCGCGGCCGTTCGAGCCCGTCCTCTTGCGCGCCGTGCACCACGTGGTCCAGCAAGCGCGCGCTGCGGACAAGGACGTCCGGGTGTGCGGTGACGCGGCGGCGGACCCCATCGCGCTCCCCCTGCTGCTGGGTCTCGGGGTGCGTCACTTGTCCATGCCCCCGCCCGCGCTGCCCGTCGCGGCGGCCATCGTGCGCCGCTTGGCGCACTCGTCGGTACAGCAGGTGGCCCGCGCCGCGCTCGCGCTCGCCGACGCCGACGAGATCGAGAAGCTGGTGGTCAGCGAGCTGCGGGCGAGCCTTGGTGACCTGTGGGCGGAGCAGGGCTACGCGCCAACTCTCGGCTGAGGGGGTGTGGTGTCGACTGCCCCAGCGCGGACTGGATGTGCGTCAAGAAGAAGCGCCCGCGCTTGTCGTGTCGCGCTCTACTTGGCCGGCGTGCCCGGCGGGACGTCGTCGCTGGCCGCGAGGAGCTGCAGCCCGGTGGGCGTGTTGGTCGCCAGCACCATGCCCTGCGACACGAGGCCGGCCAGCTTGCGAGGAGCCAGGTTGGCGACCACCACCACGCGCCGGCCGACCATCTGCTCCGGCGTGAAGTGCTCCGCGATGCCCGCGACGATCTGGCGCGGCGCGGGCTCGCCCAGGTCCACCTCGAGGCGCAGCAAGCGGTCCTTCTTGGGCACCTTCTCGGCCGTCAGCACCAAGCCAACCCGCAAGTCCACCTTCGCGAAGTCGTCGAACTCGATGGTCGTCGGGCCGTCCGTCACGCCGCCCTCCGCCGCGTCGGCACCCGAGGGCGCGCCTGCCCCGCCCGAATCGGCCTGCCCCTTGGGCGCCTTCTTCGCGCTCTTCTTGTCTGCTCCGGAGCTCTTCTCGGCGTCACCCTCGACGCCCTCGGGCACAGGCACCAGGCGCGCCAGCAGCGCTTCCTCCTGCTTTGCGTCGATCTTGGGGAAGACGGGCTTGCCCGCGACCACGGCGGTCCCTGCGGGCAGCTCACCAAAGCGGCTGGGCCACGCGTCCACGCCCACCTGCGGCTCGAGGGCGCCGAGGCCCAGCTGCGCGCGCAGCTCGTTGGCCTTGTTGGGCATCACGGGCGCCAGCATCACGGACAGGAAGCGCACGCACTCGAGGGTCACGTAGGCCACCTGCGCCAGCCGCCCCAGGGTCTCGTCGCTCTTGCTGAGGTTCCACGGCTCCTCGTCGTTGACGTACTTGTTCGCCGCGTCGATCAGCTCCTTGATGGCGTCGAGGGCGCGGTTCAGCTGCACGGCGTCGAGGTTGTCGCGCACCTGCGCGGCCAGCCCCTCGGCCAGGCTCGCCAGCGCCGCGTCGGCGCCCTCCAGCGGGCCCACGTCGGGGACCTTGCCGTCGAACTTCTTCAAGAACGGGAGGATGCGGTTGAGCAGGTTGCCGAGGCCGTTGCCCAGCTCGTTGTTGTAGCGGGCGATCAGGTTCTTGTGGTTGAAGTCCCCGTCCTGCCCGAAGCTCACCTCGCGCAGGAAGTAGTAGCGCAGCACGTCGGCGCCGAACGCCTCCACCAGCGGCGCGGGCGGCAGGAAATTGCCCAGCCCCTTGCTCATCTTCTCGCCGTTGACGGTGAGCCAGCCGTGCGCCCAGACCTGCGAGGGCAGGCGGATGCCCGCGCTCATGAGAAACGCGGGCCAGTAGATCGTGTGGAAGCGCAGGATGTCCTTGCCCACGATGTGGATGACGTTGGCGTCCTCGCCCCAGAACTGATCGTAGAGCGGTGCGACCCCGGGCTCGGCGGGGCCGCCCAGCGCCGAGATGTAGTTCGTGAGCGCGTCCAGCCAGACGTACATCACGTGCTCCGGCTGCTCCGGGACGGGAATGCCCCAGGAGAAGCTCGAGCGCGACACGCTCAGGTCACGCAGGCCCGCCCGCACGAAGCTCTTCACCTCGTTGAAGCGCCCCTCGGGCTTCACGAAGTCCGGGTGTGCGTCGAAGTAGCGCAGCAGAGGCTCCGCGTAGGCGCTGAGCCTGAAGAAGTAGCTCTGCTCCTTGATCTTCTCGACCGGCTTCTTGTGGTCCGGGCACAGGTTCCCGGGCAGCAGCTCTTTCTCGGTCTTGAAGCTCTCGCACCCGACGCAGTACCAGTCCTCGTAGTCGGCCAGGTAGATGTCGCCCTTGGCCTCCAGCATCTTCCACAGCCGCTGCACGGCTTCTTTGTGGCGCGCCGACGTGGTGCGGATGAAGTCGTCGTGCGTGATGTCCAGCTGCTGCCAGGCCTCCTCGAAGGGGGGCACCATCGAGTCCACGAAGGCCTGCGGCTCCTGTCCGAGCTCCTGGGCGCGCCGCTCGATCTTGAGCCCGTGCTCGTCCAGCCCCGTCAGGAAGCGCGTGGGCTGACCGCGTAGGCGGTGGTAGCGCGCCAACATGTCCGCCGCCGCCGTGCTGTAGGCGTGCCCGATGTGGGGCTTGTCGTTGACGTAGTAGATGGGGGTGGTGACGTAGAAGGGCTTCATCGTGGGCTCACTCTATGAGCCGGGCTGTTATCAGCAATTCTGCCGCTTGGCGACCGCCCCGCTCCGCGCAGGGTGGATTCGGTTGACGTGGACACCGCTCGCGCGGCAGGTTTGGGCCATGCGGTACAAGAAGTCGGCTGTGAGCTCGTCTCAGATCGTGCAAGCGGCCATTCGGGTGTTGGCGCGGCAGGGCTACGCGCGCACCAGCCTCATGGACATCGCGCGCGAAGCGGGCATGAGCAAAGGAGCGGTTCACTACCACTTCCCTACCAAGGAGTCCCTCATCGAGGTGGTCCTCACCACCGCCACGGACGCCGTGCAGCAGCGCACCATCGAGGCCTGGAGCTCGGGGGGCGACCCGCTGCAGTCGCTGCACAACAGCTTGGAAGAGCTGTGGAAGGCGCGCGCCGAGCGCACGGACGAGGCCCTGGTGGTCGCCGACCTGCTGGCCCAGAGCCTGTACGACGACAACCTGCGCCCGCACTTGGCGGACTACTACCGCTTGGCCGCAGAGCAGATCTACGTGTACCTCAACACCGAGCTCAGCCGCATGGGCATCAAGCCGGCCATCCCCATGGAGATCCTCCCGCGCATCGTCATCGGGCTGTTGGACGGCCTGGTCATGCAGGCCTTCGTGGAGCCGGACGTGCTGGAGGCCGCGGACGTGGTGCGGGCCGTGGAGTCGCTGGGCCTCGCCTTGTTCGGCGTCGCGAGGCCCCCCGCATGAGCGGCACGCCGGCGCCCGGCGGGGCCCATGGCTACTTCGCGGGCATCCACGCCCAGCCTCACGCCCTCTCGGTGCTGACCTCCGCGTTGGACCACGGCCGCGTGGCGTCTTCGTATCTCTTCGAGGGACCGGCGGGGGTCGGCAAGCAGCTGGCGGCGCTGGCCCTGGCCAAGTCACAGCTCACGCGGCTGGGGGCGGGGCCTGCCACGATGGAGCGCGTGGCCAGCGGGAACCACCCCGACGTGCGTGTCTTCGAGCCTCGCGACGAGGGCAAGGGCAACGTCCAGGTGGCCTACCTGCGCGAAGAGATCCTGCCGCTGGCCCAGTACGCGCCCTTCGAAGCCCAGGCCACCTTCTTCATCTTTCCGCGCGCGGATGTGTCGTTCCCCGAGACCCACCCGGGGGCTGCCAACGCGCTGCTCAAGACTCTGGAGGAGCCGCGCCCGGCAGTGCACTTCATCCTGCTGGCGGAGCGCCCCGACAAGCTGCTCTCCACCATTCGCTCCCGTTGTCAGCGCGTGCGCTTCTATCCGCTCCCCTACGAGGAGCTGGACGCCATCCTCGCAAAGCACGACGTGGCCGAGTCGCTGCGTGGCCCAGCCATCGCGTTGGCCGGTGGTAGCGCGGAGCGCGCGCTGCGCCTCACGGAGGAGGGGGTCGCCGAGCGTCTGCTGCAGCTCGCGTTCCAGGTGGACGACGTGACGCGCGGCGCGCGCGTGGGGGACTACGTGGACGCGGCCGCAGCGCTCGCGGCGGAGCCGGACGTGCAGCTGGGGCTCGACACGCTCGTGGCCTTCTACCGTGACCTGGCCGCCAGCGCCCTCGGAGCCCGTCGCGAGGAGCTCGCCTTCCGGCACGTGGCCGAGGAGATCGAGGCCCGCGGAAGGACGCTCGGCGCGCGCAAGGCGGCGGCTCGCGTCGCGGCCATCACCTCGGTCTTCGAGGGACTCGACCGCAACGCCAACCCTCGCGTCACCATGGACGCGCTGGTGTACGAGCTTCGCCATGCCCACTGACGCCCCCGACACCATGCCCTTCGACGCCATCCTCCTCGTCTCCTTCGGCGGACCCGAGGGGCCCGAAGACGTCATGCCCTTCCTCGAGAACGTCACGCGCGGCAAGCCCGTGCCCCGTGAGCGCTTGCTCGCCGTGGCCGAGCACTATCAGCACTTTGGCGGGAAGAGCCCCATCAACGATCACTGCCGTGAGCTCATCACCGCGCTACGCGCGGAGCTGAACGCCCACGGGGTGACGCTGCCCATCTACTGGGGCAACCGCAACTGGCACCCGCTCTTGCCGGACACGCTGCGCAGCATGGAACGTGACGGCGTCCGACGGGCGCTGGCCATCTTCACGAGCGCCTTCAGCAGCTACAGCGGTTGCCGGCAGTACCAGGAGAACATCGCGGCCGCGCGCGCCGAGGTCGGCGCCCACGCTCCTCGCGTAGAGAAGGTGCGCCCCTTCTACAACCACCCGGGCTTCCTGGGCGCGGTGGTGGAGCGTACGCGCGAGGCCCTTTCCACCCTGGACGCCGAGCAACGCGCCCAGGCACATGTTCTCTTCACGGCTCACAGCATCCCGACGGCCATGGCCGCCACGTGCGCCTACGAAGCCCAGCTGCAGGAGGCGGCGGCGTTCGTCGCGGAGGCGGTCGGGGTGGCCTCGCACGAGGTGGTCTACCAGAGCCGCTCCGGGCCGCCCCAGGTGCCCTGGTTGGAGCCCGACGTCTGCGACCACCTCGAGGTCCTCGCGGCGCGTGGCGTGGGTCCGGTCGTGGTGGTTCCCATCGGCTTCCTGTCGGACCACGTCGAGGTGCTCTGGGATCTGGACGAGGAGGCGCGCGTCAAGGCAGAGGCCCTGGGGCTGCGCTTCGTGCGGGCCGGCACCGTGGGCACGCACCCGAGCTTCGTCGCCGCGCTGCGCGAGCTCGTGGAAGAGGGCCTGGGCCGGGTCGCTGCCCCGCGCTTCGTGGGTGCCGGTCCCGCGCTTCCCGCGCAGTGCGCCCCAGGGTGCTGCGCCTACAGCCCGCAGCGTCCGCCCGCCGCGGCGCGCTGAGCCGGCCGCTGCCCCGCTCGGGGCTTTGCGGCTGTTCGGGCCACTCAGCGGCAGGCTGGGGCGCGCCCGTCTCGCGGAGAGCGGGCGGCGGTGCCTGCGCCACCTGCTACCATCGGGCCGCATGCGCGCGCCGCACCACGCCCTCGGTTTCCTGTTCTGCTCGGTCGCCCTCGCTGGTGCGCTCGGCGCGGGGTGCAAGGCGGGCGGCTCTGCGCAGGGAGGTGCCCACCATCCGCTCCTGCCGCAGCGTGAGGTCACGCTGAGCGTGGTGGGCACCAACGACGTCCACGGGCGGGTGGGGCGCATGGCCCTCATCGGCGGCTACGTGAACAACCTGCGGAGCGCTCGCGCGCGTGACGGGGGCGCCGTGGTGCTGCTGGACGCGGGGGACATCTTCCAGGGCACGCTCGAGTCCAACATGGCGGAGGGGGCGCCCATGGTCGCCGCCTTCAACGCCTTGCGCTACGACGCCGCGGCGCTGGGCAACCACGAGTTCGACTACGGCCCGGTGGGCCCCGACGCCACGCCCTCGAGCCCGGATCAAGACCCACGCGGCGCGCTGCTGGCGCGCGTGGCCGAGATGCGCTTTCCCCTCTTGGTCTCCAACCTGCGCTATCGGGACGGACGCGCGCTCGACTGGGCCGGCGTGCGCCCCTTCGTCATGCTGGACGCGGCGCGGACCGCGGGCGTTCGCGTGGGCGTGATCGGAGGCACCACGGCCGAGGCCCTCGAGTCCACCTTGGCCGACAACGTGCGCGACCTGCAGGTGACGCCGCTGGTGCCCGCGGTGCGTGAGGCCGCCCAGCAGCTGCGCGCGGCAGGCGCCCAGGTGGTGCTGCTGGCGGTGCACGCGGGCGGGCGCTGCGGCGCCTTCGAGAACCCGCACGACCTCAGCATGTGCGACCAAGGTGAGGAGATCTTCGCCTTCGCCCGCGAGCTGGGGCCCGGCGTGGTGGACCTCGTGGTCGCTGGTCACTCGCACGCTGGCGTCGCGCACGTCGTGAACGGCGTACCCATCATCGAGAGCTACGCCAACGGGGCGGCCTTCGGTCGGGCCGACATCGCGGTCGGGGGCCAGGTGGGGCAACGGCCGGAGGTGCACCTGCACGCGCCGCGCTTCGTTTGCGAGAACGACCACGGCACCCTCGGCGACTGCGACGCGGGCGAGTACGAGGGCGCGCCTGTGCTGCCAGACCCTGCGGTGGTCGCCGCTACCGAAGACGCCTTGGCGCGCGCGGAGGCACTACGCGCCCGGCCGCTGGGTGTGGACGTGCCCGTGCCCCTCGAGCGCCGCCACCGCGACGAGGGGCCGCTCGGGAACCTGCTCACCGACCTGATGCTGGCGCTCTACCCGGGTGCGGATCTCGCCGTGCTCAACGCCGGCGGCGTGCGCCACGCCATCCCCGCCGGGCCGCTCACTTACGGGGCACTCTACGAGGCCATCCCCTTCGACAACCGCTTCGCCCTGGTGCGGCTGACCGCGCGGGAAGTGCGAGAGATGTACGAGTCCAACCTGAGCCTCGACAACGGGCTGTTGTTGCTGAGCGGGATGCGTGTGCGCGCGCGCTGCGACGGTGGGCACCTGGTGGTCACGCTCGAGGACGCTCACGGACGGCCCGTGCCCGACGAGCGCGTCCTGCAGATGGTCACCAACGACTTCCTGGCCACGGGCGACCGTCACGCCTTTGGGCGGCTGCGCGCCGAGGGGGCCATCGCCATCGAGGCCGGGCCGCCCATGCGGGACCGCATCGCCGAGCTGCTGGAGCAGCGTGGGGGCCGCGTCGACGGACGCGACCCGGCGCTCTTCGACCCTGCGCACCTGCGTGTGGACTACCGCGGGCAGCGCCCCGTGGTCTGTGCACCGTAGCCGTTCGGGGAACCTGTCCCCATCCACTCCCCTGAGCGTGACGCTCGCGACCATCTCGCAGCCGAACGTTGCGGCAGCAAGAGCGGGGATTAGGGGCCGCTCACGGGACGCCGTGGTCTGGGAGGGGCACACCCAGCTCCGTTCCCAGCTCGACGAGCAGCGCGCGCATGACGTGGGTGCGGCGCTCGGCCTCGGCGCGCCCCGCTTCGGTGCGCATGGTGCCGGCCAGCGCGAACAGCTTCGTGAAGAAGTGGTCCACGCTGTAGCGCTTGTCGTCCAGGTCTCGCGCGGCAGCCCACGGGTCTTCCGCGTCGAAGTACTCCGCTCCCATCTGCGCGCCCGTCGAGATGGTGCGGAAGACGCCAATCACTCCCAACGCCTCGAGCCGGTCTGCGTCTTGGAGCGCCGCGCCCAGCGGTGAGGTAGGCGCCTCGCCGCGGCTCCAGCTGTGCGTGCGCACTGCGGCCCCCACGCGCACGGCGGCGTCGTCGTCGAAGCCCAGCTCGCGCAGCCATGCGACGGCTACGACCTCGCTCTGCTCACTCGCGCGCGCGCGGTCGGGGTGGTCCTTGGGCAGGTTGACCACGTCGTGCAGCAGCGCGGCCGCGATCATCTCCCGCCCGTCGGCCTCGGGGCCCGCGAGCTGGAGACCAGTGCGCGCCACGCGCAGCGCGTGCTCGATGTCGTGGCCTGGGTCGCCTTCGAGGCGTGGACGCACGCGCGTCAGGATCGTCTCGAGGGCCGGATCGGCCGCGATGCGCTCCAACAGCGCAGCGCGGGTCACAGGGGGCTGGGGCATGCCCGGACGCTACGCGACGCGACCGCCGCCGTCACCCAGCAGCTGACCGATGGCGGTGGCCCACATCTCCGGCTTGTCGCGCATGTGGCTGATGCGTCGGGCGCGCCGCTTGATCTCCACGGGAGTGGGGTCCTTCTGCAGCCGGTTCATCTCTTCCCGCAGCTTCTTGCGCGCCTCGTGCACGCGCCACGCGATGGTCCCCTCCGTGGTGTCCAACACCACGGCGGCCTCGCTGTAGTTGAGGCCCTGCAGGGTGGTCAGCACGACGGTGGTGCGCAGCGTGGGGCTCAGGCGGTCGAACGCCGCCAGGAGCTGGCCGTACGACTCTTGCAGCTCGAGGGTGCGCGCCGGGTCTCCGGCGGCGTCCACGGCGATGGCCGCCGTGATGCGCGGGTCGTCGAGCGGGGTGGTCGGGCGCCGTCCCCGGTTGCGCTTGATGTTCAGGGCGCGGTGCAAGGCGATGCGGTAGAGCCACGTGAAGAACTGACTGCGGCCCTCGAACTCCGCGAGCCGTGCGTAGGCCCGCAAGAACGCGTCCTGGGTGATGTCGTCCGCGTCGGAGGGGCTCCCCGTGAGGTGCAGCGCCAGCGCGTAGATGCGCGGGCGGTAGCGCACCACCAGCG
This sequence comes from Sandaracinaceae bacterium, assembly GCA_020633075.1. Taxonomy (GTDB): domain Bacteria; phylum Myxococcota_A; class Polyangia; order Polyangiales; family Houyiibacteriaceae; genus JADJJE01. Next base: position 41,233 of record JACKEI010000008.1, on the reverse strand, counting down.
CCTCGAAGGCGCGCTGGTCGCCTTTCTGGGCCGCCGCCACAAGCTCCGCTGCCTCTCGGCCGCGGGCCTCGGCCCCGGCCCCGGGGCGCTGTTCGTCTCGGGACGTCATACGGCTATACGAACCATCAGCTCCAGCATCCTTGGGTTTGGACTCTCACTATGCCGGTGGTGCTCAGTCGACGCGACCCTACATAGAGGTCTTCATGCTACATATTCGCACCCGAGCGCGGACCTCCGGTATCATTGCTGCTTCGCGTCCCCTGGCTCTCGATACGCGAAAATTGCGTTATTTGGGGTGTCGGGTAGCCGACACCCACGGTCCTCGGCGCTTGTCCTCCCCCCTCGGCTCCTTGATCGGCCCCAGCCGATCTGTTAAGACCAATCTCCCGTGTTCGCGGATGAAAGAACGCGCGAGACGGGTTGGAGTCGACCTCAGGTCGGCTTGACCCCACCCTTGCCGCAGTCCCCGGTCTTTCACTCCCCTCGTCCCCTCCTCTGAGCGAGCGCTCATGCTCGCAGGTTCGTCCCGATGCTATTCGACTGGCTCTACGGACTCTTCTCCAACGACCTCGCCATTGACCTTGGCACCGCCACCACCCTGATTTACGTCAAGGGCCGGGGCATCGTGAGCTGTGAGCCGTCCGTCGTGGCGGTACAGCGTGATCCTCGCGGCGGCAAGAAGGTGCTCGAGGTCGGCAAGGCGGCCAAGGAAATGCTGGGACGGACGCCGGGCTCGGTCGTCGCCGTGCGCCCCCTTCGTGATGGTGTCATCGCCGACTTCGAGATCACCGAGGCGATGCTGCGCTACTTCATCAACAAGGCGCACAACCGCAGCACCTTGGTCCGTCCGCGCATCATCATCTGCGTGCCTTTCGGCATCACCGAGGTGGAGAAGCGCGCCGTCAAAGAGGCGGCCGAGGGGGCCCGCGCCCGAGAGGTCTACCTGATCGAGGAGCCCATGGCGGCCGCCATCGGAGCAGGGCTGCCCATCACGGAGCCCAGCGGCAACATGGTCGTGGACATCGGCGGCGGCACCACCGAGGTGGCCGTCATCTCGCTCGCCGGCATCGTGTACTCGCAGTCCGTGCGTGTGGGCGGTGACAAGATGGACGACGCGATCGTCGCCTACATGAAGCGCAAGTACAACCTGCTGATCGGCGAGCAGACCGCAGAGCGCGTGAAGTGCACCATCGGCAACGCCCACGCCGGCGAAGAGACGCTCACCATGGAGGTCAAGGGGCGCGACCTGGTGGCCGGCGTACCCAAGACGGTCGTGGTCAACGGCGACGAGATCCGTGACGCACTCAGCGAGCCGATCAACGCCATCGTCGAGGCGGTCATGACCGCTCTCGAGCGCACCCCCCCCGAGCTCTCCGCCGACATCGTCGACAAGGGCATCGTCCTCACAGGCGGCGGCGCGCTGCTGCGCAACCTCGACGTCCTGCTCCGTGAGGAGACAGGCCTTCCCGTGATGGTCGCCGACGATCCGATCAGCGCTGTCGTGCTGGGTTCGGGGAAGGTCCTCGATCATCCGCGGCTGCTCAAGGAAGTGACGATCCAATAGCCGCTGCCCTCGCTCGCTCACGCGATGGCGGGGCTCCTGACTGGGATCCGAAGGGCGCATGAATACACTTCGGCGGTTTCGAGATGCGGTGATCTCCATTGCGCTGTTGATCCTCCCGTTCCTCGTCCTGCAAGCCAACTTGAAGGACCCGTCGAAGGTCAACGGGGTCGACAAGGTCATCATCGAGCTGAGCGGTACGCTGCAGCAGGCGGGCGTCAGCGCGGCGGATGCCGTCGGCGCCGTGATCCAGGAGTACTTCTACCTGGTGGACGTGGGGCGCGAGAACGAGCGCCTGCGCCTCGACAACGCGCGCTACAGGGAAGAAAACCGCCAGCTCCGGCTGTTGGGTCACGAGAACGAGCGTCTGCGGCAGCTGCTGGAGCTGCGCACCCGCATCGGAGGTGACTCGGTGAGCGCGCAGGTCATCGGCAAAGACACATCAGAGTACTTTCGCGTCGTGCGCTTGGTGGTGGACCGCGGCGAGCGGGACCGCGTGCGCGTGGGTATGCCGGTGGTGTCCTCCGAGGGGCTGGTCGGCCAGGTCTCCCGCCTGACCGGTCACCGCGCGGACGTACGCCTGACGGTGGACCAGCAGAGCGCCGTGGACATCATCATCCCGCGCACCGGGACCCGCGGCATGTTGCGCGGCACCGGCGAGCGCAACCGCTACGCGGCCCGCATCGAGTACCTGGAGCGCACCGACGAGATCCGCGTGGGTGACGACGTGTACACCAGCGGCTTGGGGCACCGGTTCCCCGCCAGCATCCTGGTCGGCCGCGTCACCTCCGTCACGCGCCGCGAGTTCGGCCTCTATCAGCAGGCGGAGGTCACGCCCTCGGTGGACTTCTCCTCGCTGGAGGAGGTGCTCATCCTCACCAGCGGCTCCCGCGAACAGACGGCCGACGAGCGCTCTGCGGACGTGCCCGAGGTCGAGCTCGAGGGGCGGCGATGAGGGGACGGCGATGAGTGTCCTCGCCCGCAGCGTCCTGATCGTGGCGCTGGGCTTCGTGCTGCTCCTGCTCCGCTCGGTCGTGTGGCGCGCGGTGGCCCTCGGTCCCTTCACGCCTCAGCTGGTCTTGCCCATCGCCATCTTCGTCGGGGTCTCCCCGGATGTGAAGCTGCTGCGCGGCGCCATCATCGCCTTCGTGATCGGCTACCTGAGCGACCACTTCTGTGGGCTGCCCATGAGCGTCCACACCTTCCTCACCGTCGCCACGTACCTCATCGTGCGCGGCATGGGGCTGCGCGTCTTCCTCCGCGGGCCGTGGTTCCAGGTGGGCCTCACCTTCGTGGCCTCCGCCTTGTTCGGTCTCGCCACCACCGGCGTGCGCTCCGTCTTCGAGGCGGAGGCGCCGTTCGCGGTCGACGGCGGCTCGCGCTTGTTGCTCTTCAGCACGCTGGCCACCGCCGCCATGACGGCCGTCGTGTCTCCGCTCGTGTTCGCCAGCATGCGCGCCATCGAGGACACCGCCACGGGTCGTCGGGAGTCGGCCAGCGCATGATCATGCTGTCCCAGCGCCGCGAGGTCGGCGAGTTCCGCAAGCGCTACAAGTGGTTCGCGCTGGTGGCGGTGCTCGCCTACGGCGCGCTGATGGCGCGCATGCTGACGCTGCAAGTGGTCCAGGCGGACCAGTGGATCGGCGCCGCGCGTGACAACATCACCAAGACGCTCACGGAGAGGGCTACCCGCGGGATCATCCGGGACACGCGCGGGCAGACCATCGCGACCAACCGCGCCTCGTACACGGTCTACGCCACGCCCTCGCTGCTCTCGCCGGAGCAGATCGAGCTCACCGCGAACCTGATGGGCCTCACCGCCGAGGACGCGCAGGCCTTTCGACGCCGCATCGACACGGTGGACGTGCGTCGGCGCTCACATCAGATCCGGGCCTTCGCGGACGTCACACGCGACCAGGTGGCCGCGCTCGAGGAGCACAGCCCCGACCTGCCGGGCATCGACGTGGTGGCCGGGCCCGTGCGGCAGTACGCCTTTGGCGCGCTGGGCGCGCACACGGTGGGCTACTTGAACGAGGTCAGCGCCGAGGACCTCGAGCGCCTGGCCGACCAGAACTACTACCGCGCGGGCGACCGCCTGGGCCGCATGGGGATCGAGCGCAGCCTCGAGAGCGTGCTGCGTGGGCGCCGTGGCTTCCGTCACGTCATGGTCAACGCGCGCGGCCGGCGCCTCACGGAGCAAGAGGCGCCGCCCATCGAGGGCGAGATGCACCGGCCCGCGGTCCCCGGCCACGACGTGGTGCTCACGCTCGACATGGAGCTCATGCGCATGGCCCAGCGCGCGTTCCAGGGGCATCCATCGGGCGGCGTCGTGGTGGTGGACGTGCACACGGGCCGCATCCGGGCGCTGTACTCCAAGCCCGCCTACGACTTGAACGAGCTCACCGGGCGCATGTCGCAAGAGCGCTATGACGAGCTCGTCCAGAACCCGCACCGGCCGCTGATCGACAAGACCATCTACGACACCTTCTTTCCGGGCTCGACCTTCAAGCCCTTCAGCGCGCTGTCCGCGCTGCAAGAGGGGGCCATGGACCCGCGGGAGCGCGTGTTCTGTGAGGGCTCTCTCACCATCGGTCGTCAGCGCATGCGGTGTACGGCGCGTCACGAAGACGTGGACATGCGCACGGCGCTCGTGCGGTCGTGCAACGTGTACTTCTGGGCCCTCGCAGAGCGCGTGGGTCTCGACCGCCTCAACCGCTACGCGCGTGACTTCGGGCTCGCGGAGCGCACCGGCATCGGCATCAACAGCGAGGCGCGCGGCTTCCTGGCGTCGCGCGAGTGGTACGAGGAGCACTACGGGCAGTTCCGCGTCGGTTACACGCTCAACACGGCCATCGGTCAGGGCAACACGCGCGTCACGCTGCTGCAGCTGGCGCTGGCCTACGCGGCGCTGGCCAACGGCGGCGTGCTCTACGCCCCGCAGCTCATCGAGCGTATCGAGACACCCGATGGCGCGGTCGTCGAAGAGCCGGAGCCGCACGTGCGCCGCCGGCTGGGCATCGACCCCGAGCACCTCGCGTTCAACGCCGACGCCTTGCGGGGCGTCGTCAACGAGGACGACGGAACCGCGTTCAGCGCCATGATCGCGGGCGGCGTGTCCATCAGCGGCAAGACCGGCACGGCCGAGGTCGCGCCAGGGAGTCAGCGCTCTGGCGACGCGCGCCGAGCTGCGTACTTCCGGCAGTCGCACGCGTGGTTTGCGGGCTTCGCGCCCTCGGACGACCCGCAAGTGGCCATCGTGGTGTTGGTCGAGCACGGCGGCGCCGGTGGCCGTAACGCCGCGCCCATCGCGACGCGCATCCTGCAGGAGTACCTGGCGGGCAGCGTACCCCGAACCGAACCTGCGCGTGAGACCGAGCGGGGCGCCGCCGGTCGTCGTGGCGCGCGACGCCCCCGAGGAGGGCACTGACATGGCGCTCGGACGCGGACTCCGCGAGACCTTCGATTGGCCGCTCTTCGTGTGCGTGACGTCCATCGCCATCCTGGGCGTCATCAACCTGTACAGCGCCACCAGCACCAACCGGCAGTACTCGGACCTGTACATCCAGCAGATCTACTGGCTCACGCTGGGCGCGGGGGTCGGGACGCTGGTCGCGGCGGTGGACTACCGCCACTTCGAGCGCTTCGGGTGGTTTGCCTATGGGGGCGGCATCATCCTGCTGGTGCTGGTGTTCCTGTTGGGGCGCAGCATCCGTGGCAGCACGCGCTGGATCCCCATCGGCACCTTCTCGCTGCAGCCCAGCGAGCTCATGAAGATCGCGCTCATCGTCGCGCTGGCGAAGTTCCTCCACGACGACACCAAGACCGACGGACGCGCCCTCAAGGACCTGGTCATACCGGGGCTGATCCTGGCCGTGCCCATGGGGCTCATCCTGGCGCAGCCCGACCTCGGCACCGCGCTCATGTGCGGGTTCATCTTCGGCACCATCATGGTGCTCACGCAGCTGAAGTGGCGCTCGCTCTTCACGCTCTTCGCCGTCTTCGTGGCCAGCGCGCCGCTCACCTGGCAGTACGCGCTGCGCGGCTACCAGAAGGACCGCATCACGGCCTTCTTGGCGCAGTTCTCCGGTGAGCAGGACATCCAGGACACGGGCTGGCACACGCACCAGAGCCTCGTCTCCATCGGCAGCGGCGGCTTCTGGGGCAAGGGCTACATGCAGGGCACCCAGAACCAGTTCGGCTTCCTGCCCGACCAGCACTCCGACTTCCCCTTCTCGGTCTGGGCCGAGGAGCAGGGGCTGCTGGGGACCATGCTGCTGCTGGGGCTCTACCTCTTCTTGGTGCTCTGGGGGCTGCGCATCGCGTCCCAGGCCAAGGACCGCTTCGGCGCCGTGTGCGCGGTGGGAGTGTCGGCGCTCATCTTCTGGCAGTCGGTCATCAATCTCGGGATGGTGTCCGGCATGCTGCCCGTCGTCGGCATGACGCTGCCGCTGTTCAGCTACGGCGGCTCGTCGGTGCTGACCGTGGCGATGGGCATCGGGCTCTTGATGAACATCTCCATGCGCCGCTTCCAGTACTGAGCGGCGCGGTGCTCGCGCAGCGGTTGGATGGGGCAGCCCCGGCCGGGCTCAGAGGTCGACCTCGACCCCCACCTGCACCATGAACGGTCGGTAGGGGCGCGCGCCGAACGGACGCCGTGACACCAGCGGCTGCGCGTTGGTCAGGTTCTCGAGGCGCAGCGTGATGTCGAAGCGGTCGAGCACGCGATAGCTGCCCGTCACGTCCACGATCAGGTAGCGGTCGGTGCGGATCGAGTTGTCCGCGATCTCCGGCATCTCGCCGACGAACGTGCCCGAGGTGTGCACGGCCCAGCCGTCCGCCTCGAGGCCCAGCTGCAGCGACCACTGGTGCTCCGGCACGTAGGGGACCGGGTCGCCGATGCGCACGTTGCCCAGCTGCGGGTCCGCGGACTCCGTGAAGGTGGTGCGGAACTCAGCGTGCGTGTACGTGTACGACAGGTGCATGGGGAGCGTGAGGTCGCGCCCCAGCTCGAGGTTGTACGTGGCTTGCAGCTCCACGCCGCCGATGAGCACGTCCCCCGCGTTGAACTGCCGGTCCAGGTCCTCCGCGTCGCAGCCTCCGCTGCCGCCGCACTGGGTCACGAACTGCTGGTAGTCGTTGACGAAGCCGATCACCTCGGCGTTGAGCCCAGCGTCTTCGTCGCGATAGCGCACGCCAGCCTCGTAGGCGATGGAGGTCTCTACTTCCACCCCGGCGCCCGCCCCGGGGCCGAGGGGGCTGAAGCCGCGGTGAATGCCCGCGAGCGCCGCGAAGCTGTCCGTGAACGCGTAGGTGAGGCCCAGGCCCGGCAGCACCACCACGTAGGTCTGCGTCGAGCTCCGCGGCCCGCCCGCAGCCAGGAGGTCGCGCAACGTCGCCCGGATGCTCTCGAGGCGGATCCCGGGCTTCACGGTGAGGCCCCGGTAGGTCATCGAGTAGGCTGCGTGCCCGGCGAGCGCCGTGGCGGAGCCGATGTTGCGCGTGATGGTCGTGGGGTCGTCACCGTTGGCCACCAGCTGGAGAGCCTCCAGCGAGTATGCGCGCTCGACGTGATCGCGGTTGATCTCGTCGTGGTGCAGGCGCAGGCCGATGGTGAGCTCCTGCTCCACGCTCTCACCGAAGGTGGCGTGCAGCTCGGTCTGAATGCCCTCGGAGATGAACGCGCGCGCGTTGCTGACGACCAGCAGGTCGTGGTCGGGTCCGAAGTCGGACGAGTCGCTCTGGCCAGACAGCACGCGGTAGTAGCTGTCACGCGCGCCGGTGGGGTTCGTGAGCACGTCGAAGAGCGAGGGGCCCGTTCCGTCGCGCTCGCCCACGAAGCGGTTCAGGCGACGCCACGTGCGCTGGAAGTCGTGCCGGTACGCGGTGGTCACGAAGTCCACGTGCTCGCCGATCACGAGGTGGTGGCGCAGCTCCACCTGCGTCCGCCACCAGGTCATGCGGTCCAGCTGGGTCGCGGCGTAGCGGCGGTACGGGTTCTGCTGGAAGTCCGCGTCGGAGAGCCCCGTGTACGTCTCGTTGCTGCGCTCGCGGGAGAAGCCGAGCTTGAGCTCCAGGCGGTTGAACACGGCTTCACCCGGCGTGGTCTGCACGAAGCTGCGCAGCATGAACTCGCTGCGGTTGAAGCCCGTGTCCGGGTCGCCAGCGTCGATGTCGCGGAAGCCCGTGGTGCCAAGGTGCACGCCCTCGAAGAGGATGCCGGCGTGGCGCGTGCTGCCGCCGTAGTGGAAGTGCGCGCGCCGGTACTGGAAGCGCCCGTAGGAGAGCTCGAAGGCCCCTTCCGGTTCGGTCGGGACCTCGCGGGTGCGCAGGTTGATGGCGCCCGCGATGGTGTTGGGTCCGAAGAGCACCGCGGCAGGTCCCTTGTAGATGTCCACGCCGACCATGCGCGAGAAGATCGGGAAGTAGTAGGCCGCCGGGGCGGAGTAGGGCGCCGGCCCGAAGAGCACGCCGTCCTCCATGAGCGTGACCTTGCGGCTGCGGTCCGGCGTGGTGCCGCGCAGACCGATGTTGGGTCGCAGACCGAAGCCGTCTTCCTGGCGAACGTAGACTCCAGGCACCTGCTGAAGCGCGCTGTTGATGTCATCGTAGTCGTACGCGTCCAGCACCTCCGCGCTCAGCTGCTGCACCGAGCCCCCTGTGCGGAAGGGGTCGACCGGGGCGCGCACCTCGTAGACGTCGAGCACCCAGTCGTCGTCTTCATCCTCTTCGGAGTCCGCGCTGTCGTCGTCGTCCGGTTCGCCGGAGCTGCGGCGCCCCCGCTCAGCGCGCTCTGCGGCCTCTTCGGCCTCGGCCTCGTCGGCCAGCTCGTCGGACAGCGCGCCGAGGTCGATCGTGCCGGGCTCGTCACCGGGGTCTTCCTCACCGGCTTCGTCGCCTGCGGGCCCCCCGGCGTCGGGCGCTGCGGGGTCACCCTGCTCATCCGGGGGCGGGCCGCTGTCCGCGTGTTCGGTCGCCTCGTCGTCGTGCGCCGCGTCGTCGGGCGCCGCGCTCGGGGCCTGGTTGGTCGTCGGGGGGGTTCGCGGTTCTGCGGGCTGTGGCGCCGACGTCTGGGCGCGGGCGGCAACGGGCGCGAGAGCGAGAACAAGAGTCAGAACGAGTAGTTGGCGCATGGCAGAGGTCATCAAGAAGATGAAAGTCACTTTCAATAACACGCTCGTGCTGGCCCGTCGAGGAGGACTTCTTCGAGTCCGCTGTCGTTTCGCGCTACCGTCTGGCGCGCGACGCGGCCCCCCGTCGTGCCCCTGAAACAGAGGAACCCTCATGAACCGCTCGACCTCCATTCTGCTGACCGTTCTTGCCCTGCTCTCCGGTTGTGGAGGCGCCGCATCCACCGGCACCGTCACCACGGCCGAGTCCACCGAAGTCGTCGCTAGCGGCGTCCCCGCGCACCTCGTCATCGGCGGCGACAGCGCCAACTTCGGGACGCACTCGCTCACGACCGGCTTCATGCCGGACCCGGCCATCGTCGACGTGGTCTCCGGCGGAAACCTGGACGCGTCCACGGCGAACACGGGCGGTGTGGCCTGCGCCGGCTGGGTCACGGCGCAGCCCGACGTCATCGTCAACTTCGACGAGATGTCCGGCTTCCTCCGCTTTGCCTTCCGACCCAACACCGACGGCGAGGATGCCACGCTGGTGATCAACGACGGCCAGGGTAACTGGCACTGCAATGACGATGCGTCGGGCCTCAACCCGGTGATCGACCTCGCGGACGCGCCTCCCGGTCAGTACGACATCTGGATCGGCAGCTACAGCGCGAGCGAGAACATCGCCGGCCAGCTCCTGATCACCGAACTGTCGGAGGTCATGCCCTGAGCTGAGCGAGTGTCGTGGCCGCACGGCGCCGAGCGAAGTGGTAGCCTCCCCGGTTGATGACGCCCGGTGAGAAGTTCGCGGACCGCTTCGTGATCGAGCGCCGTGTGGGCGCTGGGGGGATGGGGGCGGTGCACCTGGCGCGCGACGAGCGCAGCGGGGCGCTCGTCGCACTGAAGACGCTGACGCTCAGCGGGGACGCCGCGCGCGCCCGCTTCGCGCGTGAAGCGCAGACCCTCGCGGCCCTCGAGCACCCCAACATCGTCGGGTACGTGGCGCATGGTCTGCCCCTCGAGGGGACGCCCTGGCTGGCCATGGAGTGGCTCGACGGATGCGCGCCCGACGACCTCGAGCTGAGCGTGGCGGACGTGCTGCGCGTGATCCGCGGCGCCGCGCGAGGGCTGGCCGCCGCACACGCGCGAGGCGTCATCCACCGTGACATCAAGCCCAGCAACCTGCTGCTGGTGAGTGGCGACCCAGAGCGCGTGAAGCTGCTGGACTTCGGCATCGCGCGCGGGGGGCTCGAGGGTGACGCGGCGATTACGCTGACGGCGACCGGTGAGACCATCGGGACGCCTCACTTCATGGCGCCCGAGCAGGCCCGCGGCGCGAAGGAGCTGGACGCCCGCGTGGACGTCTACTCGCTCGGGGCGGTGCTCTACCAGCTGCTCGCGGGCAGGCCGCCGCTCGAGGGTCAGAGCGCGCTGGCGGTGCTCGCGAAGATCTTGCTGGAAGACCCGCCACCGATCGACGAGCTCGTCGCGGACCTGCCGGCCGACCTCGGCGCGCTCGTGCATCACATGCTGGCGCGTGATCCGCGCCTGCGCCTCGCCGACGCTCGTGCCGTGTTGGCGGCGCTCGACACGCTCCGCCCGGTGGCGGGTGCCGAGCTCCGACGCAGGCACCTGCGCCCGGTGGCGCTGGGCGAGGCCGAGCGACGTCTGGCCTGCGTGGTGCTCGTGGGCGCCGACCCTGGCGCAGAGGCAGCCATGCTCGCGCCGACGCTCGCCTCCGAGGCAGGGCTCGACCCGCGCGCGCCGATGGTGGAGGTGGTGCGCCAGCACGGGGGGCACGCGGAGCTCTTGGGCGACGGCGCGCTCGTGGCGACTTTCCCGACGGAGCTGCCGACCGACCAAGCACAGCGTGCTGCGCGCTGCGCGCTGGCGCTGCGGGGCGTCGTGGCGGGCAAGCCCATCGCGGTCGTGGCCGGGCAATCGCTGCTCAGCAGCGTGGTCCCGCTGGGGGAGGCCCTCGACCGAGGGGCCCTGCTGCTCGTCGGGCGCGAGGCCACGGCGCGCGGAGAGGCGGCTCACGTGCTGGTGGACGCCGTCATCGAAGGGCTGCTCGGGCCGCGCTTCGAGTGTCGCGCGCTCGCGGGGGACCGCTTCGAGCTGGTGGACGTGCACGTCGACCGCGCCGCCAGCCGGCGCCTGCTGGGTGTCGAGGTGCCGTGTGTGGGGAGGCGCCGTGAGCTCGAAGGTCTCGCCGCGCTCTTTCGCGAGAGCGCCGAGGAGTCCGTCGCGCGCGCCCTGGTGGTAGTGGGGGGCGCAGGGAGCGGCAAGACGCGCCTGCTGCGCGAGGCATGTGCGGCCCACGAGCGCGCGCCGCGGGCAGGGTCCGCGCGTCCGCTGCGTTGGGAGGGGCGCGCCGACGCCACACGCGGGGGAGCGCCCTACGGGCTGATGGGTGACCTCCTGCGTCGGGCTGCGGGGCTGCGCGAGGCGGACCCGGTGGCCGTGAAGCAGCTCAAGCTCGCGCAGTTCTTGGGGCGCTTCCTGTCCGGCGCCGCGCTGCAGAACGCGCTCTTCTTTCTCGCCGAGATGGTGCGCGCCCCCTTTCCCAACGAGGCCAGCGAGGTCCTCGCGGCGGCGCGCACGGACGTTACCAGCATGTCCGACGCCATCCGTGGCGCGGCCCTGCAGCTGCTGCGCGCAGCGACGCAGCAGGGCCCCCTCGTGCTGGTACTGGACGACTTCCAGCACGGGGACCACCCCTCGCGTGAGCTCTTGCACCACGCGTTGCGCCAGCTCGAGAGCGCGCCGCTGGTCGTCGTCGCCGTGGGACGCCCGGAGCTCGAGGCCATGGCCCCGGCGCTGTGGGCGGACGCGCATCCCCAGGTGTTGCGCCTGACCAAGCTGACCAAGCGCGCCAGCGAGGACCTCGTGTCGGGCGTGCTGGCGCAGGTCGCAGGTGCCGGTCGAGGAGCGATCTCGCGTGAGGTCGTTGCGTCCATCGTCGAGCGCGCGGACGGCAATCCCTTCTTCCTCGAGGAGATGCTGCGCTCGGCGCTGGAGAAGCCACAGCAGGCGCTTCCCGAGACGGTCTTGGCCATGCTCCAAGCGCGCTTCGCGTCGCTCGACACCGACGCCCGCCGCGTCCTGCGAGCGGCCAGCGTGTTCGGCGTGCGCTTCTGGGGCGGCGCCGTGGGCAGGCTCTTGGGTCGCTCCGATGCCCCCGACGCGACCCTCGAGCACCTCGCAGAGCAAGAGCTCATCGAGCTGGTGGACGAACGCGACGTGCCCGCGGAGTGGACGTGGCGCTTTCGCCAGGAGCTCACGCGCGAGGCCGCCTACGCCACGCTCACCGCGGAGGACCGGACCCTGGGGCACCAGCTGGCCGGCGAGTGGCTGCTGGAGCAGGGCATCGACGACCCGCTGACCTTGGCCGCGCACCACCAGGGCGCGGGAGAGCCGCTGCGCGCGGGCGCTGCGCTCGTGCAGGCGGCCGAACGCGCCCTCGAGGCGGGGGACCACCACGCGGCCGTGGAGCTCGTGGCGCGGGCGCTCGCGTTGGTGGGTGCAGCCGCGCAGGAGCCGAGTGACGCCGAGCGTCAGAGAATGCAGGCTCGACTGCGGCTGGTTGCGGCGGAGGCCCACCGCTGGCTGGGCGCGTACGCCGCCTCACTCGCACACGTGCGCGAGGCCCTGCCGGCCCTGCCCCGCGGGCACGAGGCCTACTTCCGGGCGCTGGGGTGCTGCATCGTGGCGGCGGGGCAGTCTGGGGCCATCGACGAGCTCGACGCTGCGCTGCGGGAGCTCATCCACACGCCCGCGGTCGACGAGGCTGCTGCGCTCTTGCGTCTGATCGCGCTCTGCCGCGGGGCGCATCAGCGGCTCGGGCAGCGCCGCCTGCAAGACGCGGACGCCCTCCTCGCGCTCGCCCACACGCTCGCCGCCCAGCTCGGGGTGGACGGGCCCGTCGTGGCCGCCTGGCTGCACACCACCTTCGCGGCGCGGGCGCACGTGGCCGGTGACTGGGTCGCCTACGTGCGTGAGTCCGAGCGGGCCGTGCAGGCCTACGACCAAGCGCGCGACCTGCGCCACGCCTGCAACCAGCGCGTGCGGCTGGGCTACGGGCTGGTGGAGGTCGGCGAGTTCGCGCGCGCGGTGGACGTCCTCCGGCGCGCCGTCGACGACTCGGCCGAGCTCGGCGTTCCGCTGATCGAGGGCTTCGCGCTGCAGAACCTGGGGCTCGCGCAGCTGCGGCACGGCGACCTGCAGCTCGCGCACGCCACGCTGCGGAACGCGGAGGCGCGTGGGGCCGAGCACGGCCACGCGAGCGTCGTTGCCGGCGCCTGCTACTACCTGACGGAGGTGCTCTTGGCGCTGGGTCAGGTCGAGCAGGCCGAGCGCTGCGCAGACGCCGCGGCCGCTGGGTTCGCGGGGAGCCCGTTTCATCGCGGGTTGGCCCTGGCGGGGCAGGCGCGGGTGTGCCTGGCGCGCGCGCACGTCCAGCAGGCGCTCGCGCTGGTGGAGCGCGCCGCGGTCGACAGGGTGCCCGTCGCGGTCGCCGAGAGCAGCGACGCCATCGTGGATGTCACGCTGGCCGAGGCGCGGCGGGCGGCGGGGGACGTCACGGGCGCCGCGGTCGCCGTGCGCTCGGGGCTGGAACGCCTCGAGATCTATCTCGCCGCCGTGCCGGACGCCTCCGCGCGTGAGCGCATGCGCGCGTGCGTGCCGGCGCACGTCGCCCTCCGCACGCTGGCGCGCGAGCTCGCGGTGTGAGCGCGGCGGGCAGCGGGCGGCGCTCGCAGCCACCGTGCGGGCGCGGCGTCGACCATGCGCCGGCTCAGCGCGCGCGGCGGCGGCGCCACACGAAGCCTACGCCCACGAGCCCGGCTAGCCCCAGCGGCCACCCCGGCGTCGCGGACCCAGGCACCAGCGCGCACGCGCCTCCGCTCAGGCGCGCCGGCAGCACCAGCTGACAGCTGCTGCTGCAGGCGCCGTCGGCGGTGCCGTTGTCGCTGCCTTCGTCACAGGCCTCGCCTGCGTCGAGCGCGCCGTCGCCGCAGCGGGGGGCGGTGCGACCCGCGCAGTCCACCGCGCAGCGCCCGGGCATCCCGTTGTCCGATCCGTCATCGCAGAGCTCCCCCGCGGCCGAGTTCACCTCTGCGTCGCCGCAGACGACCATGGTGCAGTCGGCGTCACAGGTAGCGCTCGCACCGGCGGTGTCGCAGAGCTCACCCACCTCGACCACGCCGTTGCCGCAGCTGCTGGCGGTCACGCCGGAGCAGTCCAGCGCACAGCGCGCGGGCATCCCGTTGTCCGCGCCGTCATCGCAGGTTTCGCTGGCGCTGGCGTTCAGGACGCCGTCGCCGCACGCAGCCGTGCTGCAGTCGCTGTTGCAGGTCGCCGACTCCCCTGCGTCGTCGCACGCCTCACCGCTCTCCACGGCTCCGTTTCCGCAAGTTGCGGGTGTGGCGCCGGTGCAGCTCGAGTTGCAGTTCGTCGGAGTGCCGTTGTCGACGCCGTCGTCGCAGCTCTCGCCGGCCGCCGCGTTCACGGTTCCGTCGCCGCACACCACCATGCTGCAGTCTGCGTCGCATGCAGCCGTCGCGGTCCCGTCGTCGCATGGCTCGCCGACCTCGGTCACTCCGTTGCCGCACACGGCTGGGGTCAGTCCGCCGCAGTCCGCGGCGCAGCTGTTGGGCATGCCGTTGTTCGCACCGTCATCGCAGCTCTCTCCAACTTCGACCGCGCCGTTGCCGCACGTGGCGGGGGTGTTCCCCGTGCAAGTCAGGTTGCACTGATTCGGGAGGCCATTGAGGGGGCCGTCATCGCAGGTGTCGACACCGGCCTGGATAACGCCGTCTCCGCAGCGCGCGCTCTCGCAGTTGTTGCGGCAGGTGTCCGTGTCGTCCGCGTTGCCGTCGTCGCAGTCTTCGCCGCGGTCCGGGGTCCCACCGCCGCAGCACTGCGCCAGTGGGTAGCTGACGCCCGGCAAGTCACTCACGGTGAGCGTGAACGTTTCGCCCGCTGCGGAGACCGCGTCCACGCGGACCACCAAGCGCCCCGCGCACGCCACCAGCTCGACGGGTTGCATGCAGCCATCCGCGCTGCTGGCCAGGAGAGTTCCGCCTCCGTCGAACACGGCGATGCCCGGACCCGCGCCCGCCGTGCACACCCGCACGCGGACGCTGCGCGAAGCCGGCACGTCGACCGCTGCGAACATGTCCGGGGTCGCCGAGCCAGCGTCGGTGTCGCTGTAGCAGTTCGTCGACGTACTGTTTTGGTGGGTAATCGTGCCGAGCTCGGCGAGCGCGCCCAGCTCCACGGGGGCCGCGAAGGTGTCGCCGTTGGCGTAGCGCCAGAAGGTCTCGATGCGCGGCTGGTAGAGGCTGCAGTTTCCTCCGACGGGCGAGCTGACGAACCCGTGGTCGTAGATCGTGCAGGCGTCGCCGAGCCGGTAGTCGATGTCGGCGAAGGGAGCGGCGTTGCAGTGCAGGTCGTCGTCGTCGATGGCGCCGAGGCAGCTCCCGAACAAGAACCCACCGCAGCAGAAGCCCGTGTCGTAGCTGCAGCGCGTGCCGCCGCAGGCGATGCCCAGCAGCTGGTCCGGCGCGTCGTCTTCCCAGGCGTCCACCGCGATCTGAAGCCGGTCGGGTGTGGCGCTCGGGTACACGTGGTCGAAGAGCACCGTCCCGATGTCGGGCGTCACGGTGGGGGGGTCGAAGTTGTGCGTGATGCAGCCCGTGCCAGCCGTCCAGTCGGCACCGTCGAGATCGCTCGCGTCCCGCGCACGCACGAAGTACGTCTGCTCGTCGGGGACGCCGACGACGCCGAAGAAAGCTAGGTCGGTGGAAGTTCCCGTGGTGCGGATCTCCCGCACGCGCAGCTGCACCTGCACGGGGCCATCGGCGATGCTCTGAGCCGCCGTGATGGCTGGCGAGAGGACGAGGCTGCCCGGCAGCCCCAGGGCGAGTGCGACACAGCCGAAGGTCAGGCGCGCGCGAAGGCGGCCCGTGGGGCGGGGGAGGCTCGGCTGGGTCATGGGGTTCCTCGCAGGACGATGAATTTCCCCGAAGGTGCCGGAATCTCGTGTGATAATCCAGTGTCAACGGCACTGCCGGATGCGGAAATCGCCAGCGGCTGCGCCCTGTGGACGAGACGCTCCGCGCTAGCGCTGCTCTGCGGCCATGTCGGCCAGGAGCGCGTCGATCTGCCCCATCACCTCGCGCATCTGGTCTGGTTGCGGCAGCAGCGTCACGCGGAAGTGGTCTTTGTAGGGCACGTTGAAGCTGGTGCCCGGAGCCACCAGCACGTGCTTCTCCTCCAGCAGCGCGAGCGCGAACTCCTCGTCGTCGAAGCCTGCGGGGAAGGCCGCGGTGTCCACCCGGATGAACGCGTACATGGAGCCTGCAGGCGCCACGACGGACATGTAGGGGCTCTTGGCCACCGACTCGAGGATGGCGCGCCGCGTCTCGTAGAGGCGCCCCCCCGGCCGGATGAGGTCCTCGATGGACTGCCGTCCGCCGAGCGCCGTCTGGACGGCGAACTGCCCCGGAACGTTGGCGCACAGCCGCAGGCTCGCCAGGAGGTCCACGGCGCGCAGGTACTCACGCGCGCGTGACTTCTCGCCCGTGAACGAGACCCAGCCCACGCGCAGACCGCACGCGCGGTAGATCTTGCTCAGCCCGCCGAAGGTCATGCAGAGCGTCTTGTCCGTCAGCGTCGCGAGCGGGATGTACTCCGCGTCGTCGTAGAGCATGTGGTCGTAGATCTCGTCCGCGCACACCACGAGGTGGTGGCGCTCCGCGAGCGCCGCGATCTGCGTGAGCACCGCACGGGGGTAGACCGCGCCCGTGGGGTTGTTGGGGTTGATCACCACGATCGCGCGCGTGCGCGGCGTGACCAGGGCGGCCAGCTCGGCCGGGTCGGGCACGAAGCCGTTCTCGGGGCGGCAGGGGTAGTGCACGGCCTTGGCGCCGTGGATGACCACCGAGGCCGTCCACAGCGGATAGTCCGGGCTGGGGACCAGCACCTCGTCGTCCGGGTTCAGCAGCGCCCGCATGGTCATCATGATCAGCTCGGACACGCCGTTGCCGATGAACACGTCGTCGGCCGAGGCATCCATGATCCCTCGGTCTTGCTGCTGCATGACCACGGCCTCACGCGCCGGGAAGATGCCCTTCTGGTGCGAGTAGG
Organism: Sandaracinaceae bacterium; assembly: GCA_020633075.1. Classification (GTDB taxonomy): domain Bacteria; phylum Myxococcota_A; class Polyangia; order Polyangiales; family Houyiibacteriaceae; genus JADJJE01. The sequence continues at coordinate 24,415 of JACKEI010000008.1, read as the reverse complement.
GGTCCGCCTGGTGCAGGTTCTGCACCATGGCCACGCGCATCGTGTCGGGCATCCGAAAGCCGAACGCCCCGGGGTTGCCGATGTTCAGCTTCACGATGTCGTAGCCGTCGCGCTCGAGCTCGTCGGCACGCCGCGCCAGCGCCCCGCGGATCTCGTATTTGACGTCGGCAAGGTGTCGGGAGGCTTTGAGTTCGGGTGCGGTCATCGCGGGGGTGGGGGGTGGAGGGCCCTGGGTGAGAGACGCCGCGCAGGAATGAGGCTGCGCGAGGCTCCGGTCAAGCGCGGCGGCGCGCCTGGCAAGCAACACTATCTAGAATCGCCTGCGCATGAGAAAAGCGGGGTCATGGTTCCACTCATGGATGATGCCACCCGCGATCAGCAAGGGGCGCGCATTCTCATCGTCGACGACGAACCGCTCATCACCGCCCGCGTCGCCGAGATGCTCGCGGAGCTGGGGCACGTGGCCGTGGTCGCGCACGACTGGAGCAGCGCGCTGCAGGCCTATGACCACACCATCGACCTGGTGCTGCTGGACTTGATCATGCCCAAGGTCGACGGTTTCAAGCTGGCGCGGCTCGTGCGCGCCCGCGGGACCATTTACACGCCCATCGTGTTTCTCACCGGCCGTGCGGACGACCAGGCCAGGCAGAAGGCGCTGGAGGCGGGGGGGGACGACTTCTTGGTGAAGCCCATCTCGACCCTGGATCTGCGTGTGCGCGTGACCGCCATGCTGCGCATCCGGCGGCTGACGGAGGCGCTGCACCGGCAGGCCACCGTCGACGCGCTCACCGGCGTCGGCAATCGCCACGCGCTCGAGACGGCCCTCCAGCAGCGCGTGGCCGAAGGTGGGCGCTATCGACGGCCGTGGTCGCTGGCTCTGTTCGACGCGGACCACTTCAAGCGTGTCAACGACGAGCACGGCCACGAAGTGGGCGACGACGTCTTGCGCGCGGCGGGCGAGACCTTCCGCACGCGTATCCGTACCTGCGATCTCGCGTTCCGCTTCGGTGGCGAGGAGTTCGTGGTGATCCTGCCCGAGACGACCGGGGAGGGAGCGCTGGTGCTCGCGGAGCGCCTGCGCGCCGAGTTCGCGCGGCTCAGCGCGTCGACGGCGGCCGGGGCACAGACCCTCTCTTGTGGCATCGCGCCCGTCATCGAGGCGGGTGAGACCGCCAAGGCCGTGCTCGCGCGCGCGGACCAAGCGCTCTACCGCGCGAAGCAAGAGGGCAGAGACCGGTCTATAGTGGCCGAGTGAGCCGCCCGATGCCCCTTCGTCTCAGACTCGCGTTCTTGTCGACCTTCGCGCTCGCGGGCGGGGTCATGGGCTGCCAAGAGACCTCGAGCGAGTTGATCCGCGACTCGGCAGGGGACGTTCCCTTTGTCGAGAGCGACCCTGCGCTCGCGACGCAGCTGCGGGACAGCGACGCGCTCGAAGGCGATCAACCGCGCTTCACCGCGTTCGCGAACGGCGAGAACGTCCGCTACTGGGCGCTGCCCGGCGACACCCGAGCCCCGGCGCGCGCCTACCAGCTGTGCACGACCCTGAGCGCCGCCGGGTGTGCGCCCGCGCCGCATCCGCTGGTGTTGGAGACCCTCCCCGGTGAGCCCGGCTACACCCCCTTCGTGCGGCTCGAGCGCGTGCTGGTGCGTCGCTCGGGAATGGACAGGCACTTCCCCAGCTTCGACGCGGTCAGCGAGGGCGTCCGGCGCGGCCTGTTGGAGGCGCCGCAAGACTCGGGGCGCTACACGCACGTTGTCGTGGTGGGCGACGACGTCCGTCTCGAGGTGGATCAGGACGTGTACGCGGCGCCCACGCGCGTCTATGCGCGCGGGTTCCAGGTGACCGCCTTCGACTTCACGGAGACGCACGGCGCCCGTCTGTTGGAGGAGTCCGACGTGCCGGTCCGCAACGTGTACGTGCTGCGCCGCAGCGGCGAGGCGCTGCCCATCAGTGAGCCCATGCGCGAGCTGGACCTGACCGGCGACGGCGACCAACGCGACAGCAGCAACATCTTCGGGGTCGACCTCGACGACTTCGACTACACCCCGCTGTGGCAGGTGGTGCAGGTCGAAGTGTCGGATGCGTACCAGGGGATCGACACCTTCGGAGACCAGGGGCAGTCGGACTACCGCGAGGCACACGACATGTTCGACGTCGACATCGCGGACTACAGCATCACGCCCATTCCTGGGGCCATCGTGAGCCACGAAGAGACCGGCGTCCTGCTGAACTGCCCCCTGCAGAGCGCGCCCGGCAGCCTCTGACGAGCCGTACATGCCCCAATTCTGCGGGGAAATGCTTGCATCTTTCTCCCGTGGCGGTGAAAGTGGACCCTCAGTGCAGCGCGATTGGGTCCAAGAACATGGAACGACGTAGTTTCTTCAAGCTCTCGGCGGCCGGCGCGGCCTCCGTCTTTCTGCCCGCATGGGGCTGCAGCGAGAGCCACCACGGGCTGGCCGCGCCGGTCCTGGCGGACGCCAGCCAGGGGTTCCAGGTGTTTGGTGAGCTCGGCGGTCGTGCGCTCCTGGACCCGCTGCGCAACCGCGTACAGCTGACGGACGCAGGCGGCTTCACCCGCACACTCAGCGCGGCTTCCGGCGAGCGCGACGGCTTCAACTACCCCATTGCGGCGGCGCTCGACGCGCGCGGGGGCGTCTTCGTCGTGGACCGCGGTAGCTCCCGCGTCCTGTACTTCGACAGCCGCGGTGAGCTGGTCTTCGAGCTCGGCGGGCATGGTACCTCCGGTGACGCGCTGAACTACCCCTCCGACGCGGTGGTGGGGGCGGACGGCACCCTCTACGTCAGCGACGCGCTCAACCAGCGCGTGCAGGTCTATCGTGGTGGAGCGGCGACCATCGCCGGCGGCGCCGCGTCGGCCTCGTTCACGCACGCGGACTGGAACCTGCCGCGCTCGCTGGCGCTGGACCCGCAGGGGCGCCTGCTGGTCTTGGACGCAGGGCTCGCAGAGGTCTTCGTGCTGGACACGCGCGGCGCGCTGGTGGCGCGCTATCCGTTGCTCTCGGCCAGCGGCGAGAGGCTGCACATGCCGCGCAGCCTGGCGGTCGACAGCGAAGGCAACGCCTACGTCGCCGACTACTCCCGCAGCTCGGTGCTCGCCATCGAGGCTAGCTCCGGGCGCTACCTGTCCGACCTCGCGCTGGGCGCTCTCGGATCCGGGGCGCTCGCGCCGCTGCGCGTCGCCATGGGTCCCGGCGCGTCGCTCTACGTTGCCACATCCCCGATTGAGGTCGTCTGATGTCCGAGCCCTTTCTCGCCGAGATCCGCATGGTCGGGTTCAACTTCGCGCCCCGTGGATGGGCCTTCTGCGATGGTCAGATCCTGCCCATCAACCAGAACCAGGCGCTCTTCTCCCTGCTGGGGACCACGTATGGCGGCGACGGTCGGGTCACCTTCGCGTTGCCGGACCTGCGGGGGCGCGTGCCCATCCACGTGGCCTCTTCCCACCGCATCGGTGAGCGGGGCGGCCAAGAGACGGTGACCCTCACGCTGGCGCAGATCCCAGCGCACGTGCACCCGCTCGCGGCGAGCGAGAACGAGGGCACCTCGTCCGATCCATCTGGCCGCGTCCTCGCGCACTCACGCGACGACCTCTACCACGCACCGACCGACCTCGTGCCGATGCACGCCGCGGCCGGCGGCGCAGCGGGTGGTGGTCAGCCCCACGAGAACCGGCAGCCGTACATGGCCCTGTCGTTCTGCATCGCCCTCCAGGGGCTCTTCCCGTCGAGGAACTAGGAGACACCGATGTCGGAGCCATTCGTTGGTGAAATTAGAATGTTCGCGGGCAACTTTGCCCCCCGAGGCTGGGCCTTTTGCGACGGGCAGCTGTTGGCGATATCGCAGAACGACGCGCTGTTTTCGCTGCTGGGCACCATCTACGGCGGGGACGGCCGCACGACCTTCGGGCTGCCCGACATGCGTGGTCGCCTCCCGATGCACGCCGGGACAGGGCCTGGCCTGACGCCCATGCGCTTGGGGGAGCGTGGCGGAGTAGAACGCGTCACGCTCACGGAGTTGCAGATCCCCAGCCACCGGCACGCCCCTGTGGGCTCGTCGGACTTGGCCGTGGAGGCCAACCCGGGCGGCGCGGTGCTGGCTGCCACCAGCTCGGTGGACCTGTACTCGTCGGCCGCCCCCGACACCACGCTGAGCCCCCTGGCCAGCGCGCAGGTGGGTGGCTCGCAGAACCACACCAACGAGATGCCCTTCACCTGCGTCAACTTCATCATCGCTCTCTTCGGCATCTACCCGTCGCGTTCCTGAGGTCGCCATGTCCGAGCCCTTCATCGCCGAGATCCGCATCTTCGCCGGCAACTTCGCTCCCCGCGGGTGGGCGTTTTGCGACGGCCAGCTGCTCCCCATCAGCCAGAACACGGCGCTCTTCTCGCTGATCGGGACGACCTACGGTGGCGATGGCCGCACCACGTGCGCGCTCCCGGACCTCCAAGGGCGCGCGCCGATGCATCCCGGACGCGGACCCGGCCTGACTGACCGTCAGCTGGGCGAGCGGGGCGGGGTGGAGAACGTCACCCTGACCGAGGCTCAGCTGCCCGCGCACAGGCACGGAGTGGCCGCCTCGTCGGCCCTTGGTGACACGCCCGCGGTCGAGGGCCACGTTCCGGCCGCCGTGGTGGGCGCGCTACCCTACGCCGACGCCACCGCGCTCACGCCGCTCGCGCCCGAGACCGCGCCGTCTCAGGGGGGTGCGCAGCCGCACGACAACATGCAGCCGTACCTCGCGATCACCTTCATCATCGCGTTGGTGGGCCTCTATCCAGCGCGGTCCTGACGCGTCGTGGCGCGCTCGCCCCACGACGTGACGCTGCGGCCGCTGCGTGACGAGGACTGGCCCTTCCTCTTGGCACTCTACGCGTCCACTCGCGAAGAGGAGCTCGCGCCGGTCCCGTGGCCTGCAGCGCAGAAGGCCGAGTTCCTGCGCTCGCAGTTCGCTGCCCAGCGGCAGCACTACGACGAGCACTACGCCGATGCCTCGCGCGAGGTGGTGCTCGTGTCGGGCGAACGTGCAGGGCGCCTCTATCTCGACAGGCGCGCCGACGAGATCCGCATCGTGGACATCGCGCTGATACCCGCGCTGCGTGGTCAGGGCGTGGGCACGCGGCTCTTGACCGCCGTGCTCGAGGAAGCAGCCCAGAGCGGCCGGGACGTGCGCATCCACGTCGAGACCTTCAACCCCGCCATGCGACTCTACCTGCGCCTTGGCTTCGAGAAGCTGGAGGAGCGGGGGGTGTACTGGCTCATGGGCTGGCGACCGGCTCCGCGTGGCCAGCAAGACGGCGAACAAGGAACGACGGATGCTCGAGACTCTGAGCGTTGAGGACTTCATCCCGCACGTGGGGCTGCCCGTTCAGCTGGTGGCGGCCAACACCGCGCTCGCCGGGGTGCTGCGCGAGGCCAAGCCGCAAGGGGGCGCCGGCCAGGGCCCGCGGCGGGGGTTCTCGCTGCTGGTGTCGGTAGAAGGTCCCCCCACGACGCCGCAGGGCATGTACCGTCTGGTGCTGCCGGACGCGCGCAGCGTCGAGATCTTTTTTGTGCCCGTCGGGCGCGGTGAACATGGCCTCGAGCTAGAGGCTGTCTTTGGATGAGAGGGTGCTGATGATGACCAAGAACCTAGCCCACCGTGTGGCCACTCGGGTCTCCACCCTCTGGTCGGCGCTCGCGCTCTCCACGGCCTTGATGAGTGGCTGCGGTCCGCACGTGACGGTGAACCTCCCCGACGACAACACCGCCCCCACGGTTGACCTGGGCGGCATCACCACCCTCACCACGCCGGAAGACATCGCCATCACGGGACTGGTCTTCACGGTGGGCGACGCGGAGACGCTCGCTGACCTGACCGTCACCTGGAGCTCCAGCGACCCGAGCGTCATCGCGCCGAGCGGCATCAGCGTCAGCGGCACGGGGGCTGCCCGCGTCCTGACCATCACGCCCGTCGCGGACGCCTTTGGCGACGTGACACTGACCGTGACCGTCAGCGACGGAACGCTGAGCGTGACGGGGACCATCACCGTGACCGTCACCCCGGTGCCTGACGCCCCGACCATCACGGACGTAGCGGACCAGAGCACGCTCGAGAGCACGCCCACGGGGGCCATCGCGTTCGTCATCGGCGACGTGGACACGGCGCTGGCGGACCTGGTGGTGAGCGCCCGCTCCAGCGATCAGCTCTTGGTACCGGACGCGAACCTGGTGCTCAGCGGGACGGGCGCCGACCGGCAGCTGGTGGCCACGCCTGTCTCCGGGCTGGCGGGGGTGGCGCTAATCACGCTGACGGTGAGCGACGGGGAGCTCACGACGGAAGTCAGCTTTCTGCTGACCGTGACCGCCGTGAACGACGCGCCGACCATCACCACGGTCAGTCCGCAGATGACACCCGACGGAACCATGACCGGCAACCTGCCGTTCGTGGTCGCCGACGCCGAGACGCCCGCGAGCAGCCTCGTCGTCACCGCGAGCTCCAGCAACCAGGCGCTCTTGCCCGACGTGAACATCACGCTCATGGGCACGGGCAACGCGCGGACCGTCTCGTTGTCGCCGATCGCGGGACAGACCGGCGTGGCGACCATCACGCTCACGGTGAGCGACGGCGAGCTCAGCGCCAGCAGCATGTTCGTGCTCACGGTCGGCGGGGCCAACACCGCCCCCACGGTCTCCGCCGTCGCCGACCAGATGACCGACGAAGACGTCGCCACGGGCGCCATCGCGTTCACCGTGGGGGATGGCGAGAGCGGCCCGGCAGACCTCAGCGTGAGCGTGCTGTCGAACGATGTCGGGCTCGTGCCGCTCGCGAACCTGGTGCTGGGCGGCGCGGACGCGGCGCGCACGCTGACCATCACGCCGGCGCCCAACCAGAACGGCAGCACGCTGGTCACCATCGCGGTCAGCGACGGAACGGCGACGACCTACGTGTCGTTCACGCTCACCGTGAACCCCGTGAACGACGCACCCTCGATCACGGCGCTGGCGGATGCCAGCACGCCGGAGGACACGGTACTCGGCCCGCTCACGTTCATGGTGGCGGACCTCGAGACCGACGCGGGGTCGCTGAACGTGACGGCGCTGAGCAGCGACCTCGGCGTGGTCGATCTGTCCGGCATCACGCTGGGCGGGAGCGGGGCCAGCCGCACCGTCACCCTCACGCCCGTCGCGGGGGCGTCGGGGCCGACCACCATCACGCTGCGCGTGTCAGACGGGGACCTCGCCGCAGAGGTGATGTTCACGCTGACGGTCACCGCGGTGAACGACGCGCCCACGCTGAGCGCGGTGGCGGATCAGGTGGTCGACGAGGACACGTCGACGGGGCCCTTGTCCATCACGGTGGACGACCCCGACAACGACGCGGCGGACCTGATGCTCAGCGCGACCAGCAGCGACACGGCGCTCTTTCCGCCTGGGAGCATCGTCTTCGGTGGCACAGGCGCGAGCCGCACCGTGGAGGTCACGCCCGCGCTGGACGCGTCGGGGTCAGCGACCATCACCGTCACCGTCACCGACGGCGACCTGAGCGCCGCGATCACGTTCATGGTGACGGTGACGCCCGTGGATGACCCCCCCACCATCAGCGCCATCGCGGACCTCAGCATCATGGAGGACACGGACACCGGCGCGCTCGGCTTCACCATCGGCGACGTGGACACCGCGCTGGGCGACTTGGTGCTGACCGTGAACAGCAGCGACCTCACGCTGGTCCCGCTGAGCAACATCGTGCTCGGCGGCTCGGGGGCGGCGCGGACCGTGACGGTCACGCCCGCCGCGGGTGAGACGGGCAGCGCCGACATCAGCGTCACGGTAGCCGACGCCAGCAGCATGGTCACCGAGACCTTCTTGCTCACGGTCACCGTCATCAACGACCCGCCGACGATCACGGCCATCGCCGATCAGACGACCGACGAAGACACGGCGACCGGGGCCATCGCGTTCACGGTGGACGACGACCTCACTCCGCTCGGGTCGCTCACGCTCATGGCGGCCTCGAGCTCGCCGAGTGTGGTCCCCGTGGCGAACATCGTGTTCGGCGGGAGCGGTGGCAACCGCACTGTCGTGATCACGCCGGCGCCCGACGCGTCGGGGGTGAGCACCGTGACCATCACCGTCAGTGACGGAACCGGCTCGGCGGACGCGTCCTTCATGCTGACGGTGAACGCGGTGGACGACGCACCGGTCGCCACGGATGACACATTCACGGGCGCGAGCGGCACCACCGGGAACGTCCGGCTCAGCGTCTCGGGCTCCGTGCTGGCCAACGACACCGACGTCGACACGGCGGCTGCGTCGCTGACGGCAGTCGCGGCCATGGGCAGCAGCACGCAGGGCGGCGACTTCGTGATCATGAGCGACGGGACGTTCATCTATGACCCGCCGGCCGGCTATCTGGGGAGCGACACCTTCGACTACCAGGTGACGGACGGCTCGGGCGTGGACACGGGCACGGTCACCATCAGCGTGGGCGTCCCCATGCGCTGGTTCGTCGACAACGAGGCGACCGGCCCTGGCGACGGACGCGACCAGTCCCCCTTCCAGGCGCTGGCGAGCGTGGAGGGCGTGACCACGGCCACGGCCAACGACATCGTGGTGCTGGACTATGGGGACGGAACCAACGCCCATCAGAACGTTGGCGTCACCCTGCAGGCCGGCATGCTGCTGATGGGCGTGCCCAACATGGGCGGCCTGTTGCCCGTCGTCAGCAACGCGGGCGGCGACGGCGTCGTCGTGGGCACGGGCAACTCCGTGTCGAACGTCTCCATCCAGGGCACCGGGGGCAACGGCATCCGGGGAAGCGTCTCGGGCACCACGTCCATCTCCAACGTCGAGATGGCGGCCGTCCAAGGCGTCGGCATCGAGCTCGACGGCGGCAGCGCCATCACCATCACCGACGCGGACGTGAGCGCGCTCTTGGGGGGCGTGCGCGTGTTCGGCACGGGGGCGCTGAACGTCACGGGCGTGGTCTCGGTCCGCGCTAGCGGTGGCTTCGGTGTGGATCTCACGAACGTCAACGTCGGCGGGGCGGGGGTGCACTTCGCCGACATCGAGGCCACCAACCCGATGGGCCGCGGCGTCTCGCTCGACGCGGTCAACGGCACCGTGGAGCTCGACGTCCTGACGCTGACCACCACGGGCGGCGCGGGGCTCTTCGTCGCCAACGTCGGGACCGTTGTCTCGACCGGGTCGATGGCGAGCACCATCACGTCGACCAACGCGCCTGCCGTGGACGCGACGAACGTCATCCTGGGCGTGGACCTGCTGAGCGCGTCCTCCACGGGCGGCGTCCGTGGCCTGCGCCTGACCGACACCACCGGCAACTTCCGTGTGCTCGGCGACACCAACGGGGCGCAGGGGGGGAGCGGGGGGACCCTGCGCGACCACACCGGCGCCGGCGTGGAGCTCACGAACGTGACGGGGGTGGAGCTGGCCTCCATGGACATCCTCGACGCTGGCGACGACGGCGTCTTCGGCCGCAACGTCACCGGCTTCCTCGCTCGCGGTATGCGCGTGGAGGGCGCTGGCGACGCGCTGGGCGACCACGGGATGCACTTCGTGGACCTCGCGGGCGTCGCGTCCCTGGACGACTCGGTCATCACCGGATCGGCCGTCGATGCGTTCCGCGTGGAGAACACGACGGGCATGTTGTCCCTCACGATCAGCGACAGCACTCTCGCCGACTCGGGCGCCACCTTCGGCGACTCCGGCCTGAAGGTGGAGCTCGGAGGGAGCGCGATGGTCTCCAACCTCACGGTCACGGGCAGCACCTTCAGCAGCCTCTTCTCGAACGGCATCATCGTGGCCGCCAACGACGCGTCCACGGTGACCGTGCGCGTCGAGGACACGGACTTCGACGACACGAACACGGCCTTCAACCTGGGCACCTCCGGTCGGGCCAGCGCGCGCTTCGACTTCGTGAACAACGCTTCGGTGATGAACAGCTTCTCCCACGCGGTCAACGTGTTCACGGCGCCCAGCTCCGTCTCGGGTGGCGTGCGCGGCAGCATCGTGGGCAACACCATCGGGCAGCTGGGAATGGCCGGCTCGGGCTCCACCACCGGCCACGGTATCCGCGTCAACGTGAACGGGGGCGCCAGCGCCGTCGTGGACGTCACCGCCAACGCGGTGTTCGAGGTGCTGGCCGGAGCGGGCATCGACGCGCGCGCACGAGACGGAGCTGGCGGGCTCGACCTCACGCTGGCCGGGAACATCGTGCAGGTGAACCCGGTGACGGGCCTCGAGGGGATCCGGGTCTTGTCCAGCACGGGCAACTTCGTCTGCGCCAACATCTCCGAGAACAACGCGATGGGGGGCTCGCCCGGGGCGTACAGCGTCGGCGCCGCACCAACCGGTACCACCGTCATGCAGGGCTTCGTGATGAACGTGCCGGCAACGCTCGTCGGCCTCGCCAACATCGGCATGCCGATGTTCCAGGTGGGGACCGTCAGCGCGTCGGTGGGCCCGTGTCAGACGCCCTGAGGGGCTCATCCCGGTTGGCGTCACCCCGCTGACGTGCGAGCGCTAGCGGGGGCGCAGGTGGCCAGGAGCGCCTTGGTCCGCTAAGAGCCCGGCGTGAGTCTCGTCGTTTTCAGTGATGTGTCCCTGCACCTTGGCGGTCGTCCGATCGTCGAGGGGCTCTCTTTGCGGATTGGCGACAAGGACCGTGTCGGTCTGGTGGGTCCCAACGGGTCCGGCAAGACGACGCTGCTGCGGCTCATCGCGCGTGAGCAGGTGCCCGACGGCGGCGCCGTACACCGCGCGAAGACCATGCGTCTCGGATACCTGCCCCAGGACGTCAACGTCGAGGGGGGCAAGCCGCTGCTGGCCTTCGTGCTGGAGAGTATCCCCGGGCGCGCGTCGCTCGACGAGGACCTGGCCACGGCCGAGGCCGACCTCGAGGCGCTCAGCGCCGCGGGTGACCACAGCGAAGAGGCCCAGGAGCTGATGCTGGAGGCGGCCGGGCGCATCGCCGACCTGCACGAGCGCATCGCGCACTTCGACGGGGAGTACTCGGAGCACCACGCCAAGCGCATCATGGCGGGTCTGGGCTTCAAGGACAGCGACCATGTGCGCGACATGGCGGAGTTCAGCGGTGGCTGGAAGATGCGCGCGGTGCTCTCGTCGCTGCTCTTTCAACAGCCCGACTTGCTGCTGCTGGACGAGCCCACCAACCACTTGGACATGCCCTCGGTGGCGTGGTTCTCCGGCTTCCTCAAGCGCTACGAGCGCGCCTTCGTGCTCATCAGCCATGACCGTGAGTTCCTGAACGAGCAGATCACCTCGGTGGTGAGCTACGAGCCCGAGGGGGTGCGCAGCTACCCGGGCGACTACAACGCGTACCGCAAGCAGCGCGACGAGGAGCGCGTGCTGCTCGAGAACCGCGCGCGCAACATCGAGAAAGAGCGCGAGCACCTCGAGAAGTTCGTGGAGCGCTTCCGCAGCAAGGCCACCAAGGCGGCGCAGGTGCAGAGCCGCGTGAAGCGTCTCGAGAAGATGGACACGGTGGAGCTCCAGGGTGAGCACCAGTCCATGAACTTCCGCTTCCCGGCCACGGACCGCAGCGGCAAGGTGGCTCTCGAGATCCGCGACCTGGGCAAGAGCTACGGTGGTCTCACGGTGCTGAAGGGCATCAACCTGCACGTGAAGCGCGGCGAGCGCGTCGCCCTGCTGGGCGTGAACGGGGCTGGCAAGACCACCCTGCTGCGCATGCTGGCGGGCGAGCTCGAGCCCACGGCGGGCAGCTTCGAGTTCGGGCACAACACCAAGGTGGGCTACTACGCGCAGCACCACGCGGAGACGCTGCGCAAGGACGCGACCGTCTACGAAGAGGTGAAGTACTGCGCCATGGACGCGACGCACCAGCAGATTCGCAGCGTGCTGGGCGCCATGCTCTTCGGCGAGCGTGAGGTGGACAAGCGCATCGGCGTGCTCTCCGGCGGTGAGCGCGCGCGCGTGGCCCTCGCGCAGCTGATGATCAACCCGGGCAACGTGCTGCTCATGGACGAGCCCACCAACCACCTGGATCTCCAGTCGAGCGAGCGCCTGGCCGAGGCGCTGGACACCTACGACGGGACGCTCTTCTTCGTGTCCCACAACCGTGGCTTCATCCGCGCGCTGGCGACCACCATCTGGATCGTCGAGGGCGGGAACGTGGTGCGCTACCCGGGCAGCTTCGACGAGTACATGGCCAGCTGCCTCCAGAAGGACCAGGCGCCCGTGGCCGTGAGCGGCGCTCCCACCACCCAAGAGCGCAAGGCGCCCGCGCCGACCTCGGCCAAGACCAGCCTATCGGCCGCGCCCTCCACCAGCCGCCCCGCGAGCGACGCCAAGGGCGCGGGGGCCGGAGCGAGCGGGCCGGACAAGGGCCGTCGCCGCGACGACGCCAACGAGCGCAAGCGCCGCAACGCCACGCTGCGTCCGCTCGAGAAGCGCGCGAGCGAGCTGGAGAAGCGCGTGGCGGACCTGGAGCAGAAGCTCGAGGCCATCAACGCGGAGCTCTCCACGCCCGAGGTGTACGAAGACGCGGCGCGCCGCGACGCGCTGCTCACTTCCGTGACGCGCGCGCAGGCCGAGCTCGAGGTCGCGATGGAGACGTGGTCGGAGGTCCAGGAGACGCTGGAGGCCGAGCGCGCCAAGCTAGACGCGGGCTAGACGCTCGCCCGCTGCGTCTGCTCTCCGTAGACGCTTCAAGCGGGCGGGAAGGAGCACACGCCCAGCTGCGATTCGCACGTGCCCGTCACGCAGAACCCGCAGTCGCAGTCCATGTCCGTGGTGCACCCGCGGCGCGCGCAGCCGAGGGCGTCTGCGTCGGCGCGCGTCGGGTCGCAGTCGTGGTTCTGCGGGCAGGCCAGGTCCAGGGAGAGACACCCGTTGCGCTCGCAGCGGCCCGTGGCGCTGTCGCAGACCTCGCCGTCCTGACAAGCCGTACCATTCGCGCCGCAGTCCGGGACGCAGCTCGTGTCCACTCCGCCACAGCAGTTGGGGCTCTCCGCGCGACACCAGCTGCCCGCACCGCAGTCCCCGTCGTCCTCGCACTCGCGCATGGGCTGCTGGCAGATGCCGCAGAAGCCGTCGCTCGCGCCGAAGCACTGCGTGCCGCCGCTGCAGTCGCTGCTGGTGCGGCACGTCTCCGCAGGGGGGATGATGAGCGGCGGCGCAGCGGGTCGCAGCCCGCTTCCGTCTTGGCACACACGGCCAGCGTCACCGCCTAGGTCGACCGACCCGCTGTCCACCTGCCCCACGTCCGGGAAGCCCATGGAACCGTCGCTCACGCTTCCGTCGACGTGCACGACGTGGCTCTCCGCGCAAGCCATGGGGGCGAGTGCCAGCAGGGGGAGGATGAGCAGCAAGGTGGGGCGGGTGCGAGTCGTCATGAAGGCTCCTAGAAGCCCATTCTGCCACCGCCAGCCGCACCAGGCGTAATTGTCCGCTTGCACAGAGGGCTCGGCGTGACGCGGCCGTGGACCTGGTCCACCCTCTTGGTGCACCTCAGCTCTGGATTCCTCATGACAACGACTCAGCTATCGGACTTGCTGACGCTGCCCTGCGGCGCCGTCCTCCCCAACCGCGTCGCGAAGGCGGCCATGAGTGAGCACCTGGCCTCCAAGCGACAGGAGCCCACCCGGGCCCTGAACGAGCTCTACCGACGCTGGGCGGAGGGGGGCACGGGGCTGGTCATCACGGGCAACGTCATGGTCGACCGGCAGCACCTGGAGGCCAAGACCAACGTGGTGCTGGCCGACGCGCCGGACCTCGCGCGCTTCACCGAGTGGGCCGCGGCGGGCACGAGCGGGGGCAATCACCTGTTCATGCAGCTGAACCACCCTGGTCGGCAGACCCCTCGGCACGTGAACCCCACGCCGATGGCGCCCTCGGCGGTCGCCCCGGTGAACCTCTTCCGGCGCGCGAGCGCCTTCGGTCACCCGCGGGCCATGACGGAGCGCGAGATCGAGGACACCGTGGCTGCGTTCGCGCGGGCCGCCGCTGTCGCCCAGCGGGCTGGCTTCACGGGCGTGCAGGTACACGGCGCGCACGGCTACCTGGTGAGCCAGTTCCTGTCGCCGCTCACCAACCAGCGCACCGACGGGTGGGGTGGCTCGCTCGAGAACCGCGCGCGCTTTGGCCGGGCGGTGCTGGGGGAGATCCGCCGCGCCGTGGGGTCGGCGTTCCCGGTGGCCATCAAGCTCAACTCGGCGGACTTTCAGCGCGGTGGTTTCAGCGAAGACGAGTCCATTCGCGTGCTCCACATGCTCCAGGCGGATGGCGTGGACCTGGTGGAGATCTCGGGGGGCAGCTACGAGTCGCGCGTCATGCTGGACAAGCCGCAGAGTCAGCGTGAGGCGTTCTTCCTCGAGTACGCCCGCAAGGCGCGCGCGGCGGTGGACATCCCGCTGATGGTCACGGGGGGCTTTCGCTCACGCGCCATCATGGAGGAGGCGCTCGCGAGCCGCGCCCTGGACGTGGTGGGGCTGGCGCGCCCCTTCACGCACAACCCGAACCTCGGTCGGGACCTGACCACGGGGCGCATCAGCCGCGCCGAGGACCCGCCGCCGATGCCGGGCCTCTCGCGCCTGGGAGGGACGTCGGAGGCGATGATGAGCGTGGCGCAGATGGCGCTGCTCTCGAAGGGCAAGGACCCCGTGCGCGGGGTGGGCCTGCGCGCCGTCTTCTCTGCCCTGCTCCAAGAGGGCACCAGCCTCCTGCGAGGCAAGGGTTAGGCTCCATGGTCGACCGCCGCCGCCGCCCATCGAGTCGACCGCCCGGGACCACGCCCGACCTGCTGGAGACCATACGTGCGTTCCTGACGCGGCCGCTGGACGCGTTCTTGCGCGGCGGCACGGGGCAGCCGGAGGTGCCCCTGCAGCCCCTGCAGAACGAAGCGGCCGGGGCCGTCATGGAGCTGTGGCGTAGGGGCTCGACGATGTGGGCGCCATCACCCCCGTCTGCCCGCCTGGACGCCGTGACCTGCGTGGGCGGCTGGACGGAGCTTGTGGCCGAGGTGCCTGCGCTCCAGCGTCCGCGTACTGCGAGCGTGCGCTACTGGCTGGACGAGGTGGAGGCAGGGGTCGTGCCCTACCGCGACGGAGCGCTCTCGTTCCTGCCGTACCGCGCGGAGCGCGCTGGCTGCTTCCCGCTGCGCTGGGAGGCCCTCGACCGGCGTGGGCGCAGCCTGGGCATGTCACCGGAACCGCAGCGGCTCCACGTCGTCGACCAGAGGCCCGTCATCGCGCTGGACGTCGAGCTCCTCTTCTCGCAAGTGCCAGGCGTGGTGGAAGCGCTGCGCACGCTAGGGACCTCCGGTGGCCTCGACTGGCAGCTGATCTACCTCGAGCGCGGCGACCCCGAGCGCCACACCGCCGTCCGTGCGCGCATCGCCGAGGCGCAGCTTCCCGACGGAGCGCTGGTGGTGCTCTACGCCGAGAGCGGCTTCGGCAAGCTCGACCCGGTGCACACCCCCGCGCTCATCGAGGCCGAGCTCCGACGCCTGCGTGCGGACGGGGTGCCGCTCTCCGTGTTCGTCTCCCACCAGGCGCTGGTCCCGCGCGCACTCGCTCACGAGGTGGCGTCGGTGGTGGTGCCGCTGGCCAGCGACGAGGACGAAGCCCCACGCCCCTGGCCCGCCCGCGCGACCAAGACGCTGGGCCTCGACGCCGCGACGTGCAAGCGCGTGGAGGCCAGCGCGGCGCGGCTCGCGGCTGCTCGCGCTGCGGGAAACAGCCTCTCGTTCAGGCTCGATCAGATGACCCCGACGGCCGCCATGCCAGGGCACGTCGCGCACCTGGAGCTCGACAACCGCGCAGCGCGGGAGCGCCTGTTCGCGGCCATCGACGGAAGCCAGCGCAGCATCGAGCTGCAGTGCTACATCTTCGACCCCGGCCCCTTCGCCGAAGAGCTGGCCGTGCGCTTGATCCGGCGCGCGCGCGCGGGTGTTCGAGTGTCGCTCCTGGTGGACGCGCTGTACTCGCGGCAGGAGGTGCTGGGCACCGTGAACCCGGTGCTCGACGGCTTGGCCGAGGAGGACGGCATCGACGTGCGCGCCGTGAGCCCCCTCCCGACCTTCGGCAGCATGGACGTGCGCACGATGAAGGAGCGCGACCACCGCAAGCTGATCGTCATCGACGGGACCACGGCCTTCGTCTCCGGTCGCAACGTGGGGGACGCCTACTACTCGGGCTTCGACGAGGTCCCCATCGCGGACTTCACCGCCCATGAGCGCATCCCCTGGCTCGATGCGCACATCGAGCTGCACGGGCCCCTGGTGGGAGCGGTGCGTCGCGCGTTCTTGGTTGCCTTCGCGGCGGCAGGCGGTGTCGTGTTGTCCGACGCGGTATCCACGCCACCGCCCGAGGGCCCCGACACCTGCCGGCTGGTGCTGCACGATGGCGTCCACGACGCCTATGGGCTGACCGCCTACGAGGCGCTGATCGACGCCGCCACCGACGAGGTCTACGTCGTGAACGCGTTTCCCGTGTTCAACCGCCTGCGGGACACCATCGCGCGGGCTGTGCGTCGAGGCGTCACCGTGCATCTGCTGACGGGCTGCGCCCTCACTCGTCGTACGGACGGAAGCTTCTTCGCGGGGGGCAAGCACCGCGAGCTCTTCGAGTACATGCTCAAGCACCGCCTCGAGGAGCTGGTGCGCCTCGGGGTGAACGTCTACGAGTACGTCACGCTGCCCTCGGACAACATCGTGTCGGACGGGGGCACGCTGCGACCGTACGTTCACGCGAAGATGCTGGTCGTGGACGGACGCGCGCTGAGCGTGGGCTCGGCCAACCTGGACGCGACCGCCAGCTTCTGGGAGCGCGAGGCCAACGTGATCGTGGAGGGGGGCGAGCTCCCGCGCGCGGCACAGGACACCCTGAAGGAGCTCTGCGCGCGCAGCCATCGCCTGGACCCCGAGTCGCGAGAGTGGCGGGCCGAGGCCGCGCAGCGCGAGCTGGTGGCGCGCCTCTGGCCCACGGCTCTCTACTCCTAACCCGCTAACGCGGCTGCGTCGCGCGCTGAGCCGCGAGGGCCCACACGGGGAAGTAGCTGCGGTAGAGGTCGTAGTCGACGAGCGCGGTGCGGAAGAAGACCCCCACCATGCGCTCGCGCGGCCACGACCCGTCCGGGCGCTGGCGGCTCTCGAGGTAGCTCGCGGCGCGGGCGCGAGCGCCCTGAGCGCAGCGCGAGCCCCCCTCGACCATCGCGAGCAGCGCCCACGCGGTCTGCACGCAGTGCCCCTCATCGAGGTCTACGTAGTGGTCCCGGAGCGCGCTCGCCTCGTGCTCGCCGAAGCCTCCGTCGGCGCGCTGCTGAGCCACCAGATATTGCAGCGCGCGAACGACCTGATGGTCCTCGGGCCCGACTCCGGCTGCGCGCAGTCCGCGCACGGCGAAGAGCGTGCCGTAGAGGAAGTGCACCCCCCACGCGCCGGCCCAGGCGCCGTCGGGGCGCTGGGAGCGGCGCAGGAACGCGAGGCCCCGCGCGAGCGAGGCGCGCGCAGGCCCCACCAGGTTGCCGCCTGGGTAGCGCGCGATGTAGTGCGCCAAGGCTTCCATGCACGAGCCCGTGCACTCCACGTAGGAGCCCTCCACCATGCACTCCATGAACATCTCGGAGGGGTTCAAGGCCTCGATGGGAACCTCGGTGCGGCGCGCCTCGTAGCTGCCGAAGCTGCCGTCCGGGTTCTGGCAGCGCAGGATGAAGCCCAGGGCCGCCGCGGCGCGCTCCCGTGGAAACGCGCTCTCCGGACCCTCGAGCAGCGCCACCAGCGCCTCGGCGGTGCAGTCGCTCACCGGCCAGCCGTGGTCGCGCGTCGAGAAGCAGAAGCCTCCCGCGGGGTCCGCTCGGAAGTGCGCTGCGTGTCCCCGCAGGTGCGTGAGGATCTGCTGCTGGGCGAGCGCGTGGTGTGCGTCGCGGAGCGCGTCGTCGGGCAGCGACAGCCCCGCCGCGCGGCACGCGTGCAGGGCCCGCAGGGCAAAGGCCGTGTCCCAGGTCTCGCTGCGCGCGCCGGTCACGCGCGCGCCGTCCTCGTCGTCGAAGACCCAGCGCTCCAGCTGCGCGAACACACGCTCCACGTCCGGGTCCGTGGGGACGGTGAGGGCCAGCGCCAGCGCACCGAGCAGGCCGCTGACGGGAGAGACGCCCAGGTGGTTGCTGGCGCGTAGCTCGAAGCGCACATGCTCGCGCAGGCGCGCGCGCAGCGGACCGAAGCTCTCCTGCGACGTGAAGCGTTCGGACAGCGCGAACGCGCGGTAGCCAAGCGCCAGGAGCGGGTGCTCGGGGGCCACGCGGTCCAGCGCGCTGACCTCCGAGCGCATGCGCGCGAAGGGGAACTCCGCGTAGCGGCGCCCCGGGTACAGCTCGGTGCGCAGCGCCAGCGCCAACGGGGTCTCACTGGCGACCGGTCGCTCGCTGCGCAGCAGCGACACGCCCAGGTAGATCATGCGGGTGTGGCAGTAGTAGCGGCTGGGATGCATGGGCAGCGCGCGCGGCAGCGCCCACACCCAGACCGGCATGGGGTGAACGCCCTCCCACCCGTAGACGCCCAGCAGCGCCAGCCACACGCGGCCCCAGGTGGGGATGCTCAGCACGTCGTGCTCGGCAAACAGGCGCCGCGCCCCCTTCAGCCAAGGCGTGTCCGCTGGCGCCCCCAGGCAGCGGGCAGCGACGTACACGAGGGTGGTCACGAACAGCGAGGGCCCCGCGTGATCATGAAGCCCGTAGAGGCCGTTCGCGCTCTGGCTGCGCTCGAAGTAGCGCAGCAGCTGCTGGCGGCGGGCGGCCGGGATGCTCCGCCCCGTGACGTGGTGGGCGATGACGTACTGCGCGCTGAGCATGGCGCACCAGCGCATCTCTCCCTCGTACCGCCCGTCGTGCCCAAGCCGCAGCAGGGCCTGTAGCCCGCGCTCGAGCGTCGGGTGCGGTTCCGCCACGGCGCGCGCTCCGTCCACGCGAGCAGGCGCCGTGCTGTGCGCGGCACGCGTCATGCTTCGGCCGCCACCAGGCGCTCCGCAGCGTCGCGGCGGATCTCCCCGCGCTCCACCATCAGGCTGGCAATGCGCTCCACCGCGTGGTCCGGGGCGCCCGCGGAGATGGCGATGCTGCGCGCGTGCAGGCGCATGTGGCCGCGCTGGATGCCCACGGTCGCGAGCGCCCGCAGCGCGCCCAGGTTCTGCGCCAGGCCCACGGCCGCCATGACACCGGCCAGCTCCCGCGCGTCCTTCACGCCCAGGATCTTGCGCAGCGCCGCGACGGTCGGGTGCACCAGGGTGCTGCCGCCCACGTTGCCCACGGCCATCGGCAGCTCGATCTCGCCCAGCAGCTCCCCGTCCACGCGGGCAAAGCGCGAGAGCGGCCGATACGCGCCCGAGCGCGCCGCGAAGGCGTGGGCTCCGGCTTCCACGCTGCGCCAGTCGTTGCCGGTCGCGATGGCCACCGCGTCCACCCCGTTCATCACGCCCTTGTTGTGAGTGGCTGCGCGGTAGGGGTCCACGGCCGCGTGGGAGTACGCGTGCACGATGCGCTCGGCCACCTCGGGGCCGCTCATGGTGCGATCCGCGAGGCAGGCCTCCGGGATGCGGCAGCGGGCGCGCGCCAGGCGGCGGTCCGCCAGGTTCGAGAGGATGCGCAGCACGGCGTTGCCACCGCTCAGCGTCTCCAGCAGCGGGGCCACCCCCTCCGCCATGGAGTTGATCGCGTTGGCTCCCATGGCCTCACCGCAGTCGATCACCAGGTGCGCCACCAGCATGGGCGTAGGCTCGCGAAAGACGTGCACCTCCAGCTCCCGTGCCCCCTGCCGCCGCGCGCGCATGCCCGGCTGCAGCGCGTTGGCCTCCGCCAGGATGCGCTCGCGGGCAGCGAGGATGCGTGTGCGCGCCGCGTCGAGGTCGGGCACGTCCACCAGCTGCACCTGCCCCACCATGAGCGCCGGGTCCGCGTCGGCCTCGAAGCCGCCGCTTTCGCGCACCAGCAGCGCGGTGTTGCTGACCGCGGCCACCACGGACGGCTCCTCCACCACCATGGGCACGGCGTAGTCCCGTCCATTGATGCGGAAATTGAGCCCCAGCCCGATGGGCAGGCTGAAGGTGCCGATGCAGTTCTCCACCATCTTGTCGGCGCGGGCGGCGGGCAGCCCACCCTGGGGCGACAAGGCCGCCAGCTCGTCGCCGTCGAGGTCGAAGCGCTCCGCCAGGCGTGCGTGACGCGCGGGCAGCGGGAGCCGATAGAAGCCGGGGATGCGGGACTGCTCAGACATGGTCACCTCGCGTGAGGGTTGGGGTGGGGCGGTGCGGGAGGGGGGCGAGCCAGAGGGAGGCGTAGGCGTCGCGCAGGCCAGCGTCGTCGCCCACCAGCGCGAAGCACTGCGCCCCCAGCTGCTCCACCTCGCCACGCGCGATCTTCACGGGCTGGCCTGGGGTGAAGACGTCGTCGTTGTCGCGCGCCAGCACGAGCGTGCGCGCCGCCATGAACACCGGCAGCAAGCAGAAGAGGCGGATGCCGGTCTGCTCGGCCGGGATGACGAGCGTGTACGCCAGCGCGTCGTCGAGCTTCTTGCGTGCCAGGTCGAAGAGGGGCGCGATGCTGCGGTGAGCCTGCGCGCGTCGCTGCCCGTCCAGCAGCGCGGCGAGCGAGAGCTGGTCGAGGTCCGTGAGCTCACGCGGCACAAAGGCCCAGCCCCGCGCGCGGTCGTCCGTCACGTCCTTCAGGATGTTCACCAGCTGCAGCCCGGTGCCGAAGCTCTCCGCGCGGCG
This sequence comes from Sandaracinaceae bacterium, assembly GCA_020633075.1. Lineage (GTDB taxonomy): Bacteria > Myxococcota_A > Polyangia > Polyangiales > Houyiibacteriaceae > JADJJE01. The sequence continues at coordinate 3,658 of JACKEI010000008.1, read as the reverse complement.
CCGGAGGGGGCCCTCGAGCTGGGCGGCTTCCGGCCCCATGTGCGCGAGGAACAGGTCCGTCAGCATGTGCCCGACCGTGCCCGCCACGAAGTAGCAGTAGCGCTCGAGGTCGCTGACCGTCAGCGGGGCACGCAGCCCGTCGTGACCGGCGCAGCGGTGCGTGTACACACGCATGCCGCTCACCATCTCGCCCACCCAGCGGCGCACGGTAGCGCCCATGACCGGGGGCGTGGCGTCGAGGGTGCGCAGGACGCGCGACAGGCCGCCGGCCAGCGCCAGCTCGGCCTCGGTGCCGGGCCACGCGCGCAGGGCGCGCTCGAAGTCCGTGGCGCGGGCGCGCCCCTCGAGCGCGGCCACGAAGCGGTCGAAGTGCGCGTCACGCGTCGCCGCGTTGACCGGCGTGTCGCCACCTCCTCCCTCGGGGGCGTCCTCGATGGTGTCCGCCACGCGGCACAGCAGGTAGCCCACGGTGACCGCCGCGCGCAGGGTGGGCGGCAGCGCGGCGATGGGCTGCGCGAAGGAGCGCGACACGCCCTCGAGGGAGGCCTGGCAGAAGTCCCAGTCTGCGCCGGAGAGCGTTCCGTCGGGCGCCGTGCGCAGGGCAGGGCGCTGCACGCGCGGGGTCTCGGCCACCCGCGCCGCATAGCGTCGCAGCGCGGTCTCGGCCTCGTACGCCACGCTCGTTCCGTAGGGGAAGGCCGCGGTGAGCTGCCGCGCGACGCGCTCGAGGGCCTTCGGATCATGGCAGCGCGCGTCCAAGAGCGCGCTCAGCACGCGGGTCAGGGTGCGCGTCCGCGCGTCGCGGGGCAGCGCGCTCTGCGCCCCCAGCTCGGCCACGAGGTCGAGCTCGGCCAGCAGCGCGGTGAGCGCCCGCCGCACCTCCGGCGTGCGCGACCACAGCCCCGACGCGACCAGCCCCGTGACGCCGTGGGCCAGCGCCTCGAGGGTCCGCTCTGGCGGGGTCCCGCTCTGGCCGTGCGCCACCAGCCGCGCCACGCCCGGCGCGGACTCGGCGACCTGGGGTGCGCCCTCTCCCCGTGGCACCGGGGCCGCGCCCCTCAGCATGCTCAGCGGGTATCGGGCCCACTCGTGCAGCTGGTAGACCCGGCCAGCGCGCTCTCGCAGCGGCGTCGCGGCCAGGCTCTCCGCGCGCAGCGCGCGGGCGGCGACCTTGGTGAACGCCGCCGCGAACACCACACGGCCCTGCTCCTGGCCGGCCAAGATGCGCATGGTGCGCGCCCGCTCGCGGGGCTCTGCCCGCCAGGTCTCCACCATGGCGGCGCGCACCGCGCTCGCGCTCTCGTCCTCGCGCGTGACCACCTCGTAGAGCGCCCGAGACAGCACCTCCGGGACATGACTCATGCGCGCCCGCCGCCGCGCGTAGGCGTGCACGTCGCCGCACTCGGCGAGCGTGAGCGCGTCCAGGACTCCCAGCGTCATCCCGGCCGCCGTGAGCGGGTGGGTGGTGCCGACGGCGTCGCCCACCAGCGCGACCCCGGGCGCGCCATAGTGGCTGCGCGCGGCGAGGCGGTTCGCCGCCCAGAGCACCCTGTCGTGCTCCAGCGCGTCTCGGAAGGGCCCGCGCATGGCGTGCGGCAAGACGGGCGCGAACGCGTGGAAGAGGGCTTCTGGCGAGCGCACCGCGCTGCCCACCGGCACGTCCAGGCACAGGCGCACGTGCCGCTCCGACACGCGGTACATGAGCAGCGGCCCGGGGCCGCCGAGCAGCACGTGCCCGTAGTCCTCGTGGGGCAACGCGGCGTCGGCCACCAGCAGGCCCGCCATGTGGGAGACCGCGGGCGGCGCGTTGCGCGGGCCGTAGCAGCTGCTGCGCACCGCCGAGTTGCGACCGTCGGCCCCGACCACCAGCCCCGCGTGCACCTCGTGGGCGGCCCCGTCCACGCGGTAGCCCACGGTGCCAGGCGCCACCGAGCGCACGCGCGCGTGCGGCACGTAGGTGACGCGCGGTGTCCTCGCGATGGCCTGTCGCAGCGTCGAGAGCAGCACGCTGTGCTCGATGGCGAGCGCACGCTCGCGCGCCGCGTACGGGAGCAGCACGGGCGCCGTGCCGTCGTCCGAGAAGAACGCAAAGCCGCGGCCGGCCGCCCGCGCGGCTCCGGGCAGCTCGCTCAAGAGGCCCAAGCGCGCCAGCTCGTCCGCCGCGAGGGGGTGCAGCCACTCGCCCGCCAGCCGCGTCGCCGCGTTGGGCTCGGCCTCCAGCAGCAGCACGTCGGCGCCTCGCTTGGCGAAGGCGGCGGCCGCGGCGACCCCCGCCGGTCCGGCGCCCACCACGACGACGTCGTAAGCACGGGTCACGCGCGCACCTCACGTGCGGCCCCGCGCTGTCCCTGCGGCGGCGCCGGGGGGGAGTCCGCCTGCATCCGTACGTCGTCCTCGCTCGCCGCCCGCACGTGGTCGCGCAGCTCCCCCACGATCAACGGCCGCAGCGCGCGCAGCTCCGCCAGCGAGCCACAGCCCGTGAGCATCATCACCGCGCGCAGCTCGGCCTCCACGCGCTGCAGGTAGCTGAGCGCAGCCTCGCGTCCGCCGCGCGTCCAAGCCTGGTACACCGGCCTCGCGATGCCCGCCGCTTGCGCGCCGAGCACCAGGGCGCGCGCGACGTCCAGACCCGTGTGGATACCGCCGGTCGCGATGGTGCCGAGCCCAGCGCGGACGCAGTAGTGCACCGACGCCGCGGTGGGCGTGCCCCACTCCCACAGGGTCTGCCCCAGCTCGCGCTGCTCCCCCTCGGCGCGCAGCGTCTCCACGCCGACCCACGACGTGCCGCCCGCCCCGGACGTGTCGGCGTGCCGCACGCCCACCTCGGCGAGGCGCAGCGCGCACGCGCGACCGATGCCGTTGCCCGTCTCCTTCGCGACGACGGGCACGCTCAGCTCGCGCACCAAGCGCGCGAAGGTCTCGAGCCCGCCACGGAAGTCGCGGTCCCCGTGGCTCTGGATCAGCTCCATGGCGGGGCTCATGTGCACGCACAGCGCGTCGGCGCCCACGTCGTCCACCAGCTCGGCCACGCGCTCGCTCGGCAGGTCCCGCGCCTGGATCACGCCCAGGTTGCCCAGCAGCAGCACGCTCGGCGCCACGTCGCGGATGCGGTAGGTCGCGGCCAGCGCGGGCTCGCGCTCCATGGCGCGCTGGCTGCCGAGCCCAAAGCCGTAGCCCCGCTCCTCGGCCACGCTCGCGAGCTCTCGGTTGATGACCGCCGCGTCCGGGTGGCCACCGGTCATGCCCGCGATCACCAGCGGCGCGCGCAGCTCCTTGCCAAGCAGCGGGCAGCGGGTGTCCAGCGACGCGAGGTCGAGCTCCGGCAGGCTCTCGTGCGGCAGCTTCACGCACTCGAGCAGCGTGCTGGTGGTGCGATACGCGACGGCGTCGCCGGCGCACAGCGCGAGGTGGTCGGCCTTGCGGCTCACGAGGACGGACATGGGGCACGGCTCCTTCGCGACTCGAGAGGGCGGTCGCGCAGTGCAGGCTGGGTGCCAGGGTCGGCAGCGTCCATGGCCATTGGCGTCGCGCTAGGGGGTCGGCGCGCTCACGCGCAGGTCGCGTGACGGAGGCCGCTTGGTGGGCCGCTCAGCGAGGGGTCTTCAACGGGCCGCTAGAGCAACGATCAGGATCGCCGGAAGGGCCTGGCGCAGGGCGA
>JACKEI010000007.1 GCA_020633075.1 Sandaracinaceae bacterium | reverse complement strand
GTTTCACGCGGCAGTGACGTTCAACGCGGGTTCCGGGGTCGTGACCCTGTGGCAGGACGGGCAGAACGTGGGCTCCCGCGTCCTCTCTGCGCCCAACTCTTCTACAAACTCTCCCCTCCGGATCGGCGCGGACACCGACGGGGGGTCGAACAAGCCTTGGAGCGGACAAATTGATGATGTCAGAATCTCGAACGTCGTTCGCTATGCGAGCAACTTCGTACCCATAGCCAACATGGTCGTGGACTCTTCCACCCTAGCGTTCTGGGCCTTCGACGAGCAGTCGGGTAACGTAGCGATCGATGGCGTCAGTGCTGCGAACAACGCAACCCTGACGGCGGGAGCGGCGTGGGGCACCGACCCGGCGTGCGCTCCCTGATGCGAGTGGCCAAGAGCTCCCGGTAGCGCTTTGCTTTCGAGCACGAGGGCCCCGCCGCGCAGCCACTTGAACATGTCCATCGCGTTGGACAGTTTCGCATGTGTCCAGCGCGATGGACAGTTATAAGAGTGTCGACTAGGATCGACACCATGGAGCAACCGGACGTTCTGGAGATCGCCGCGACGTGGAGCTTCTGGGACAAGCCCGTCCCGGCGTCCGTTCCGCGACGCGTGAGCACGCCGGCGGCGCTGCGCGAGTCGCTGGCGCTCGTGATTCAAGGGGTGCGCCGGTGTGGCAAGTCGACGCTCATGCGCCAGCTCATGGACCGCTATCGCCTGAACCCGAAGCACTGCCTGTTCGTGAACCTGGAGGACCCTCGGCTGGCCAACGCACTCACCGCGGAGACGCTGGAGAGCCTCGTGACCGCGTTTCGGGCCAAGCACCCGCGGGTCAAGCGCCTTGTGTTCTTCTTGGACGAGATTCAGGCCGTCACCGGGTGGGAGCGCTGGCTACGCAGCCAGCTGGACCGCCCTGCGGGGCACGTGTTCGTGGTGTCGGGCTCCAACGCCAGCCTGCTGTCGGGCGAGCTGGGTGCCATGCTCACGGGGCGGCACTTGACGGTGGAGCTCTACCCCTTCGACCTGCAAGAGCTGCGCACGGCGCGGCCCAAGGCGACGCTCGAGGACTTCCTGCGCGATGGAGGCTTCCCAGAGCCCCTGGAGCTGCCCGAAGGCGACATGCTCCGGCGGCAGTACTTTCACGACATCGTGGAGCGCGACATCCGCGAACGCTTGGCGGCGCGTTCGAGCCGACCCATCCGCCAAGTGGTGCAGATGGCCTACGAGGCCGCTGGCTCAGAGCTGAGCATGCGCCGCGTCGCTGCCGCGGTGGGCATCGCCACGGACACGGCGGGGTCGTACCTGGACGCATGCGAGGCGGCGTACCTGTTGTTTCAGGTGCCATACTTCGCGACGTCTGAGCGCAAGCGCGCGCAGCGCAACCGCAAGGTGTACCCCATAGACACTGGCTTGCGTCGCGTGGTCATCACGCCAGGCAGCGCTGACCGCGGCAAGTCGCTGGAGTGCGCCACTCAGCTGGTGCTGCGACGACGCTTCGGCGAGGTGATGTACTGGCGAGGCGATGGAGGCGAGGTGGACTTCGTCGTCCAGGAGGGGCGCCGCGTCATCCCGGTGCAGGTCACCTGGGACGAACCGCAGCCGCGCCACGAGCAGGCGCTGGCGTCTTTCTACGAGACCTTTCCGCACGCCGACGAAGCGTGGTGGGTGACGGCCGAGACGTTCAGCGAGCTGGACGCGCGCTGAGGCTATCGAGCCTCCCCCAGCGGCGCCGCTCAGCGAACGCGGATCACCACGGCCGCAGCGCCCGCGCCGGAGGCCTTGGCGGGCTCGGTCATGAGCGTGGCCAGGATGCTCACAGGCGTCTCCGCGTCGGCCTGCATCACGGCGGCGATCTTGGCCACGGCCGCGGGCGAGAAGGCCGTGGTGGAGCCCAGCATCAGCAGGTCGCGCGGCTCGAGCGGCACCTGGCAGTGCGAGGGATCGCCGCGCAGCACGCCGGCGGCGCTCTCGGGGTCGTTCTCGTTGTCGGGGGTCAGCCGGCGGTGCTCGCCGCGACGCCAGAGGTAGGCGCGCACGCGGCCCACCGAGATCAGGTGCACGGCGTCCTCCAGCAGCACCAGCGCCCCCAGCGACGCGTCCGGCACGCGCTGCTCGATGAGCGCGTTGCAGCAGGTCACCAGCCGCGTGCGGGCCACCCCAAAGGCGTGCCGCACGCGCTCCTTGGGCGGCATGGCGGCGGCCTCCTCGAGGCCCTGCGTGAAGCCCGTCACCAGCGGCTCCCGGGTGAAGCCCCAGGTGCGTGGCTGGCCGATGCCGGTGGTCAGCAGGAAGGTGCGGCCCGCGTCCAGCTTGGCCACGCCGTGACGCGCGATGGCGTGGTCGTGCACCATCGCGAGCTGCAGGCTGGAGTGGGACTCGACGCGCACCGGCTCAGCTCTGCAGGATCATGTAGAGGGTCGCGAAGACCAGCACGAGGAACATGACGAACGCGATGATCTTGACCCAGCTGTAGGGCGCCTCGCCCTGCACCTGCCCGTTCTGGCCGTTGATCAAGAAGCGGAAGGTCTTGTCGTTGTAGCGGTACGACGCGATCCAGATGGGCAGGAGGATGTGCTTGAACTTCTCGCTGCCGAACTGGTTCACCACGTTGAGGTTCTGCACGCGGTCCGCGCGCACGTCCGCGTGGCAGCGGTTCCTCTGCTCGGCCTCGATGCGCTTCACCGCCTGGCCCCAGCCCTCGTTGAGGTCCACGGCGTACTCTTCGGCGCGCCAGCCGGACAGGAAGCCCGGGTCGTAGGGGCGCAGCTGCCCCAGCTGGAAGCCGCGCAGCGACTGCACCAGGCTCTCGGGCAGGCCGCGCCCGGCGCAGACGAGCACGTCGTCGTGGTGGTCCTGCCGCGAGCCCCACGCGGGCCGCCAGTGCGTCTTGGTCACCGTGCGCATCATCTGCACGTTGTTGCCGTTGGCGTCCTTGCCCCAGTAGGCCTCCTGCTCCTGGTAGTCCGTGCCGGCCTGCGCCGTCCAGCTGGAGGCCACCCACGCGTCGAAGGTCCAGTAGGGGATGTACACGCCGTTGATCTCGCCGACGCTGGCCTTCTTCTTGAGGTCCCCGGGGCGAAACCAGAGCCCGCCGATCCACTCCGAGAACATGCTCTGCGCGCGCGCCTTGTCGATGGCGAAGGGCACCATGGACTCGGGCCGGATGAGGTTGCGGTTGCTCTCTTGCTCCAGCACGTGGGGCGAGCCGCAGAAGTCACAACGGGTGCTGATGCTCTGCCCGCCGAAGGCCACGGTGGCCCCGCAGGTCTTGCAGCTGACGGTGCGGGTGGTGGCCCCGAAGCCCCGCTCGGTGGCCAGGGTCAGCCCCGCCTGGAGGTCGTGCTCCACGATGTCGTGCGAGCCCTCCTGCGCCGCGATCTGGTGCACGTGCCCGCAGTAGGGGCACTTCAGCGCTTGAGCGCCCGCGTCCCACGCCATCTCGGGCGCACCGCATGAGGGGCACGGAAACTTGCGGCCTGCAGCTTGCGCAGCGGGCTGAGCGCTGGGGTCGGTGGGCTGGTTCATGAGCGGCGATAGTATCCGCTTCGTACGCGCAGGCCGCTGGAAAATTCCGTGGCGTGGGGGAGCAACGGGTCCCCCGTGGAGCGCGTGCGGCAGGGCGTCTCAGGCCGAGCCCCCGCGGCACGGAACGGTGTTGGTGGCCGAGCGCATCGCCGGGTCCAGGATCATGGTGTAGCGGAAGAAGTCCGTGTTGCTGCCCAGGGCGAGGGGCGAGAGGGCGATCACCCCTTGGGAGTCCCCCTGGAACTGAAACACACAGCCCACGCGGCGCGACGAGCACAGGGCCCCGTGGAACAGACCCAGCTCCTGCGAGAAGAACAGCGGCCTCTCGATGACCTCACCGGGAAAGCGGGCGCAGAGGCCGTCGAGCACCGCGTGCAGCTTGGGCTCGTGGCAGCGGCTCGAGTTCTCGTAGAGGCGCGCCTCGTTCAAGAAGCCGTCGTAGAAGGCATCCACCACCTTCTTCAGGTCGCGCTCGTGGGCGATGGCCGAGCGCAGACGCTTGGCCCGGCGCTGCAGCTCGTCGAGGGACGCCTGACGGGAGTGTGGAGAGGGGAAGCTGTGGGACTGGAACTTGGTACGGTGCGTGCTCATGGAGCGCCTTCTCGGCGCCGGGCTGCGGGAGTTGCGCGCCGCGCGCACGCGGAGTGGGCAGGGGGTCGCACTGGGCTTCACGAACCGGTTGACGAGTTGGCCCGTGCCGCACCTCTACCTGGGACGTACCGCGCCCTTCACGGGCTGCCCCGCATCACGACCGCACCGGATGTCCAAGCGTCGGTGGAGGGTCGTGCTCAGGAGCCGCAGTAGCCTGCGTTGCAAGACGCGCCCGCTCCGATTTCGAGACAGGCGTCGGGTGCCGAGCAGGAGTACGTGCACCGATTCGCCGCCACACCAACCGTCTCGCAGCGAGCGCCATCCGCCATGCACTCGAAGGCGGACCCACCTGGACACTGGCGGCTCTGTAGGAGTCCACGCACTGCCTCACAACTAGCCAAATTCTGGTCGATGCCGCAGTACGTCGCGGATGGAGCGCCCGAGACGCTCGGGGAGGTGATGCCAACCGTGAATGGTGGCACGCACCCAGGCGTTGCCCGCATGCAGTAGCCGCCGCGCGGGACGCCTTGGTAGTGCATTGGGATGCACCGGAAGGTCCCGCCTGCCTGGATGCACTCGTTGTCCGCCACGCAGCTCTGACACTGCTGCCGGCTGAAGCGGTCCGTGGTGGTGCACGTGCGCGTCGCGGGGTTGCAGCTCGTGGTCCCGCAGTCCGCGGATTCCGTCGCCACGGTGCACTCCACGCAGGTCCCCGCGTCGCATCGGTTGCGGCCGCTGATGTGACCGCAGTCCGCGTTGCTCGTGCAGGCCGCGCAGGTACCCGTGGCGTTGCAGCGTGCGGCCATCGGCGACTGACAGTCGACCGCCACCGTCATGGCCCGGCACTGCGTGCAACTGACCTGGTCGAAACAGCGCAGGCCACCGCAGTCCGCGCTCTCGTTGGGGGCGTCGCACAGCGTGCACGCGCCCGTGGTGGTGTTGCACGCGGGCGCCGTGGCGCGGCCGTTGCAGTCCGTGCGCGCGGTGCACGGCCCGCAGGTGTGCGTCGTGGGGCTGCACACCGGCGTGCTCACCGGGCAGTCGGTGTTGGTCCGGCAGCCCACGCACTGCGTGCCCACGCAGAAGGGGCGCCCCGTGGCCGTGCAGTCCGTGCCGTCCACGCACCCCACGCAGGTCCCCGTGCTCGTGTCGCACACCGGCGTCGCGTCACCGCAGTGCCCGTCGCTCAGGCAGTCCACGCACTCCCCGCTGGTCTCGTTGCAGCGCTGCCCGCCCGTGCACGGCATGCCGCACGGCCCCGCGTCCCACCCCAGGTCCCGAGGACCGGTGTCGTCTTGGTGCGCATCCGGTAGACCGGCATCACCTGCGCCGATGTCCGCCTGGCCCTGACCGCCGTCGATGCGCGCGCACATGCGCGTCATGGGGTCCAAGGCCGTGCCCTCTGGGCAAGGAATGTCAGCGCAGCTCGCGAGGAGCGCGGACGCGCACAGCGGCGCCACGAGTCGAGTCAACATGCATCTCCCCCTGTACGCTCAGGACCCGCAGTGGCCTGCGTTGCAAGACGCACCTGGACCGCTTGGGAGACATTCCGACGGTGACGAACATGCGTACGTACAGGAGTTTGCTTGGAAGCCGACCGTGGCGCACAAGGCTCCATCCGTCGCACACTCGGAAGGTGAGCCGCCCGGGCACTGAAGGCTCAGTTGAAGCGCACGCACGGCCTCGCAAGTCGCCGTCGTTTGGTCGATGCCGCAGTACGGCGCAGATGCCACCCCCGACAAGCTGGTCTGGATGATCGGCGTGAGGAACGGCCGCGTGCACCCCGACGGCCCACCACCCGTGTCCGCAGCCCGCAAGCAGTACCCGCCCCGGTCCGCTCCTTGATAATTCATCCGAATGCAACGTACGGTCGCACCACCCTGAAGGCAGTCGTTGTCCGCCACGCAGCTCTGACACTGCTGCCGAGTGAAGCGGTCCGTGTTGGTGCACGTCCGCGTCGCGGGGTTGCAGCTCTTGGTGCCACAGTCCGCGGATTCCGTCGCCACCGTGCACTGCACGCAGGTCCCGGCGTCGCACCGGTTGCGGCCGCCGCTGATGTGACCGCAATCCGCGTTGCTCGTGCAGGCGGCGCACGTGCCCGTGGAGTCGCAGCGTGCGGCCATTGGCGACTGACAGTCGACCGCCACCGTCATGGCCCGGCACTGCGTGCAGCTGACCTGGTTGAAGCAGCGCAGCCCCCCGCAGTCCGCGCTCTCGTTGGGCACGTCGCACAGCGTGCACGCGCCCGTGGTGGTGTTGCACGCGGGCGCCGTCGCGGCGCGGCTGTTGCAGTCCGTGCGCGTCGTGCACGGCCCGCAGGTGCGCGTCGTGGGGCTGCACACCGGCGTGCTCACCGCGCAGTCCAGGTTGGTCCGGCAGCCCACGCACTGCGTGCCCAGGCAGAAGGGCCGCGCCATGTCCGTGCAGTCCGCGGCGTCCACGCACCCCACGCAGGTCCCCGTGCTCGTGTCGCACACCGGCGTCGCGTCGTCCGTGCAGTGCCCGTCACTCAGGCAGTCCACGCACTCCCCGCTGGTCTCGTTGCAGCGCTGCCCGCCCGTGCACGGCATGCCGCACGGCCCCGCGTCCCGCCCCATGTCCCGCGGACCCATGTCTTCCGGACCCACGTCGGCGTCTCCCATGCCCACGTCCGGCATGCCCTGGTCGCCGTCGATGCCGGCGCAGTCGGCCGCGCTCAAGCGCCCGTCCGTGCAGGCCTCACGCACCTGCACGCAAACGTCCGCGCTGAGCTCACCGGTGGCGCAGGCCACGCCGCAGCGGGTGGACGCCGTGACGTCGCTCCCCGGCGGACACGCGTAGCGCGTCTCGGTCAAACAGCCGGCCCCCAATACGCCGCACAGGGCGACGAACCCATACCGCATCCACGTAGTCACGCCCGATGGCTAGCACGGCCCGCGCCCCCGAGCACGCACCATGTGGCACATCGCCCACCTCCCCGTACACTGCGCCCCCGCATGCGCATCGCCTACCTCGTCAATCAATACCCGAAGGTCAGCCACACCTTCATCCGGCGTGAGCTGCAGGCGCTCGAGGCGCAGGGCATCCACGTGCTGCGCGTGTCGGTGCGCCGCGTGGCGGAGCCGCTCACCGACCCCGAGGACCTGCGCGAGGCTGAGCTGACCCGCGTCATCCTGGACGGCGGGGCCGAGGGGCTGGCGGCGGCCATGGCGCGCGTCGCGGCAACGCGGCCGGTGCAGTTCGCGCGGGCGTCGGCCATGGCGGCGCGCGTGGGCTTCGGCTCGGAGCGCGGCCTGGTCATCCACGGCGCCTACCTGGGCGAGGCCTGCGTGCTGCTGGAGTGGCTGGAGCAAGAGGGCGTGGAGCACGTGCACGCGCACTTCGGCACCAACTCCACCACCGTGGCCATGCTCGTCGCCGCGCTGGGCGGCCCCGGCTACAGCTTCCACGTGCACGGGCCCGAGGAGTTCGACAAGCCCCTGTCCATCGCGCTCGGCGAGAAGGTGGAGCGCAGCCGGTTCGTGTGCGCCATCAGCCACTTCGGGCGCAGCCAACTCTACCGCCGCGTGAGCTACGCGCACTGGCCCAAGGTGCAGATCGTGCGCTGCGGGGTCCCCGCCTCCTTCCTGCAAGGGGATGGCCGCCCCTACCCAACGGCCCCACGTCTGGTCAGCGTGGGCCGGCTGAGCGAACAAAAAGGGCAGATCCTGCTGATCGAGGCGCTGGGGCAGCTGGCGCGCGAGGGCGTGGACTTCCACCTCACGCTGGTGGGCGACGGCGAGATGCGCGCCGAGATCGAGGCGGCCATCGCGCAGCACGGCCTCGGGGCGCGCGTGCGCATCACGGGCTGGGCCAGCGGCAGCGAGGTGCGCGAAGAGCTGCTGGCCGCGCGCGCCATGGTGCTGCCCAGCTTCGCGGAGGGGCTGCCCGTGGTCATCATGGAGGCCCTCGGGCTCGGGCGGCCGGTGTTGTCCACCTACGTGGCCGGCATCCCGGAGCTGGTGGTGCCCGGCGAGAGCGGCTGGCTGGTGCCGGCCGGCAGCGTGGAGCACCTGGTGGACGGCCTGCGCCAGGTGCTGGCCACACCCACCGAGACGCTGATCGCCATGGGGCAGCGCGGGCGCGAGGCCGTGTTGGCGCGCCACGACGTGCGGGTCACTGCCCAGAGCCTCGCCGACCTCCTGCACGCGCACGTGCCGTCTCACGCGCCAAGCCACGGGCCCACCTAGAGGTCGCGCGTGTTCTTTGGGCACCCCAACCCGCTCGCGTACGCCGCGCTCTTCCTCTTCATCCCGCTGACGCTGGCGCTCTATGCGCGTCTGCCGGCGACGAAGGCGACGATCGTGACCGTGCTGTCGGGGGTGCTCTTCCTGCCGGAGGTGCTGGCGGTGGACCCGCCGCTCTTGCCGCCCATGGACAAGACCTCCATCACCGCCTTCTGGGCGCTGGTGGGCTGCCTCTGGAAGGCGCGCGGCAAGCTCCGTCGCGCCCGGCCGTTGCGTGGCGTGGACAGCCTCTTCGTGCTGCTGCTGCTCTGCAACGTGGGCACCGCGCTCACCAACCCGGACGCCCTCTTCTCCGGCCCCATCGTGCGGCAGGGGCTGGTCCTGTACGACGCGGTGGCGCTGGGCATCAAGGACACGCTGGCCATCTACCTGCCGTTCCTGCTGGGGCGCGCCATGCTCACCTCGGAGCGGGACCTGTACACGCTGCTGCGCGCGCTGGTCACGTTCGGCGTGGTGTACGCCTGCCTCGCGCTGGTGGAGATCCGCTTGAGCCCGCAGCTGCACAACTGGCTCTACGGCTACCACCAGATGGACTTCTCCATGGCCATCCGCTTCGGCGGCTACCGGCCCATGATCTTCATGCAGACCGGGCTGGCGGTGGGCATGTTCATGCTCTCCGTCACCATCGCCGCCATCGTGCTGCACCGCACCGGCCGCGTGCGTGCGCGCACGGTGTACTTCCTCGGCGTGGTGCTGCTGCTGTGCAAGAGCACGGGCGCCATCGTCTACGGGCTGGTGGCCCTGCCCCTGGTGGCGCTCGTGCGGCGGCCGCGCGCGCGCCTGCCGGCGGTGTTCGCGCTGCTCACGCTGCTCTACCCCCTGCTGCGCACCACGGACACCTTCCCCACGGACGCGCTGGTGCAGCAGGCGGAGAAGCTCAACGAAGAGCGCGCGCTGTCGCTCTGGTTTCGCTTCGATCAGGAGTACCAGCTCTTGCAGCGCGCCCTCGAGCGGCCCTACTTCGGCTGGGGTGGCTACAACCGCAACCGACACTTCGACCCGGACACGGGCGAGGACCTGAGCGTGACCGACGGCGACTGGGCCATCCAGATCGGCACGCGCGGCCTGGTGGGCTTTCTGGCCATCTACGGGCTCATGACGGTGCCGGTGCTGCTCACCTGGCGCCGCCTGCGGCGCGTGCGCTCGCGCGACGACCGGCTGCGGCTGGCGGGCCTTTCGCTGATCACCTCGCTCTTGGTGGTGGACCTCTTGCCCAACGGGCTCTTTCACTGCCTGCCCTTCTTCCTGTCCGGCGCGCTCTACGGTCTGCTCATGGGCATGAGCGGCCCGCGCGACAGCACGCCCCCGCGGCCTCCGCGGCGTCGGCGCCCGGCCACGGAGACAGTGGCCGCCGACGAGGACGCGCTCGCGGCCGCCGAGGCTCCACGTGGAGCGCAGCTGGCGCTCCTGCTAGGAGGCGGCGCGTGAGCGAGAGACCGCCGGCCGAAGACGAGCGTCCCCTCGAGGGGCGCGCGGAGCGTGGCGCCTTCTGGGTGGTCATGGGCTACGGCGGGGCGCAGCTGATCCGTCTGCTGGGCAACCTGATCCTCACGCGCCTGCTCTTCGAAGAGGCCTTCGGCGTGATGGCGCTCATGTCCACCGTGCTGCAGGGGCTCGAGCTGTTCAGCGACGTGGGCATCGGGCCCAGCCTCATCCAGAACGAGCGCGAGGACGACGCCTTCGTGAACACGGCCTGGACGCTTCAGGTGGGGCGCGGCCTCTGCATCTGGGGCGTGGCCTGCGCGCTGGCCCTGCCGTTCGCGGCGTTCTACGAGGAGCCGCAGCTGGCGTGGCTGCTGCCCATCGTGTCGGCCACGGCGCTCTTGGCGGGCTTCAACTCCACCAAGCTCTTCACGCTCAACCGTCAGCTGGACGTACGGCGCATCGAGATCTCGCTGATCGTGGCGCAGGTGGCCGGCCTGGGCACCATGGTGATCTGGGCGCTGGTGGACCGCTCCGTGCTGGCGCTGGTGGCGGGCGCGCTGGTCACCACGGGCGTGCGCATGCTGCTCAGCCACACGTACCTGCCGGGCATCCGCAACCGCCTGCGCTGGGAGCGTCCGGCGGCGAAGGAGCTGGTGCGCTTCGGCCGCTGGATCTTCGTGAGCACGCTGCTGACCTTCTTGGCGGGGCAGGCCGACCGGCTGGTCTTCGGGCGCCTGGTGCCGCTCGACCGGCTGGGCGTCTACTACATCGGCGTGGTCATCGCGACCATCCCCAGTGAGGCGCTCAGCCGCCTGTCCATGCAGATCATCTTCCCGGTGTACGCGCGCATCCGCGAGCGCGACGGGAACTTCCGCGCCGTGTTCGAGAGCATCCGCACGCCGCTCATGGTGCTGGCGGGCTGGGCCTTCGCGGGGCTGATCGCGGGCGGGCCCACGGCGGTGGACCTGCTCTACGACGACCGCTACCTCGAGGCGGGCTGGGCCGTGCAGATCCTCGCGGCCGGCGGCTGGGTGCTGGTGCTGGGCAACACCTACGGCGCGGCGCTGCTGGCGGCGGACCTGCCGCGTGGGGTGGCCGCGGGCTCGTTCGCGAAGGTGCTGGCCATGGCTGGGTTCATCCCCCTCGGCTTCTACCTGGGCGAGGCGCAGGGCGCGGGCCTCGGGTTTCCGGGGGCGGTGCTGGGCTACGCGGTGGCGGAGGCCGTGCGCTACGTGGTGTGCACGGCGGCGTGCCGCGAGCTCGAGCTCACCGGCGTGCCCAACGACCTGCGCCTCAGCGTGGTGGTGGCGGTGACTGGCGGGCTGGGGGCGCTCTTCGAGGCCTGGCTGCGGGCGGCCGAGGTGCACGTGGTGCTGCGCGCCGCGCTGATCGCGCTGGTGGTCACGCTGGCCTGGCTGCCGCTGGGGTTGCCGCTGCTGCGGGCGCGACTGGCCCTGCGGCGGGAGCGGCGGGCGCTGCACGCGCTGCACGCCGAGGCGCACGCCCACGGAGAGACGGGCGCCGGCACAGCCCCTGCAGCAGCCCAGCCGAACCCCACGGAGACCTGAGCCATGCGCATCACCTTCGTGCACAAGACGGCGAACTTCTCGGGTGGCAACCGCGTGGTGGCCACGTACGCGGAGCGCTTGCAGGCGCGTGGGCACCGGGTGTGCGTGGTGAGCGCGCCGGACCCGCGGCCGCGCCCGCTGCGCACGCTGCTCAACCGCGTGAAGGGGCGCACCTTCCCCGTGGGCGACGGGCGCAGCTGGCTGGACGCCCTGCCTCTCGAGCACCGCGTGCTGGACCGCGCGCGGCCCGTGCGCGCCGAGGACCTCCCCGACGCAGACGTGATCGTGGCCACGTGGTGGGAGACGGCCGAGTGGGTCGCCGCGCTGCCGCCCGAGAAGGGGGCGCCCGCCTACTTCCTGCAGGGCGTGGAGTGGACCATCGACGACATGCCCCGCGAGCGGGTGAAGCAGACCTGGCGCCTGCCGCTGCACAAGATCGTCATCGCGGAGTTCATGGCGGACATCGCGCGCGCGGAGTTCGGCGACGGCGACCTCTCGCACGTGCCCAACGCCGTAGACACCGCGCTCTTCCACGCCCCCCCGCGCGCGCGCAACGCGGTACCCACGGTGGGCTTCATGGAGGTCGGCCCGCTGGCCATCAAGGGCGGCGACATCACGCGCGCCGCGCTGCTGCTGGCCAAGGAGCGCGTGCCGGAGCTGCGCGCCGTGTGCTTCGGCCGCAGCGCGCCGCCCCCCGCGCGCGCGCTCCCTGGCTGGGTGGACTTCCACGTCTCGCCCACGCCGGAGGCGCTGCGCGCGCTCTACGCCAGCTGCGACGTGTTCGTGCACGCCTCGCGCGCGGAGGGCTTTGGCCTGCCGCTCTTGGAGGCCATGGCCTGCCGCACGCCGGTCGCCGCCACCCCTGCGGGCGCAGCGCCCGAGCTGCTCCCGAGCGGCGGCGGGACGCTGGTCCCGCACGACGACCCGGCCGCCCTCGCCGACGCGCTGGTGACGCTGGCCACGCTGCCCCCGGACGCCTGGCGCGCCCGCTCGGACGCCTCCCACGCGCGCGCCACGGGCTACACGCTGGACGACGCCACGCAGCGCATGGAGGCCGCGCTCCAGCGTGCGCGCGAGAAGGCCAGGACCGGCGCCTACGCCCGAGCCAGCGCGCGGGGCGACGCGGGGCCCGCGCCGGAGCTGGCGGAGACGCTGCGGCAGGCCGCGCCCGAGACCACGCCGGAGCTGGCGGAGACGCTGCGGCAAGCCGCGCCCGAGACCACGCATGGACCGCGCGGAGCGTCCTCGGCCGCGCCCACCGTGCTGCGCGGCGTGGTGCCGCGGGCACAGCTCGAGACCATCGCGCGCGCCGTCGCCGACTGCCCCGTGAGCGCGTGGAGCATGAGCGGCAGCGACGCCGCGCGCGACAGCTCGGCGCCCGGCTCGAGCGCGGGTGGTGGCCGCACTGCCCTGCCCCCGCACGACAGCTCGGCGCCCGGCGGCAGCGCGGGTGGCGGCCGTCTCGCCCTGCCCCCGCACGCAGATCAGCCCCGCTGGCTGCTCACGGGCGCGCTGCCCAGCGAGGCCGCCGCGCTGCTGCGCGAGCTCGCGCACCCCACCTGCGTCGCGGCCCTGGAAGACGCCCTCGCGCGCGCCCCGGTCCACGGCGGCCCGAACACCACGGGCGGCACCACCGCGAGCACCACCGCGCGTGGGTCCGGTGTCTCGGCCGCGACGACACGCTTGTTGCTGGACCCCCTCGGCCGGGAGCAAGGCGTGTTCGACGGAGGCACCGCCGCGCTCCGCCGCAGCTTCACGGTGCACCACGACGAGCCACCGCTCGTGCGGCGGGCGACGCTGATCGTCCCGCTCGCGGACGGGGCCGTCGCGCTCTCGTCGCTGGGCGAAGACGCCGTGCACCGCTGCACGCTGCGCGCGGGCGACCTGCTGCTGGTCCCCGCGGGGCTCGACCACCTGCTGCACACACGCGGCCTGCGTGCGCTCCTCCTGCCTCTCTACACCGCCGACGTGGAGCCCGACGGGCTGCCGCGTCTGCGCGAGCGCAGCGCGCCGGAGCACCCCGGGAGCACGAGAGCGCGAGCTCAGCAGGCGTTGTCCCAGCGCATGCAAGCACTGGCCGCCGACCGCGCCCGCATGCTGGCGCGCGCGCGGGAGCGCCTGTTGGGAGTGTACTGAGCCTCACTTCGGGGTGTCTGGCTCGCCGAATACGGTCCTCGCGCGGCCCGTCTGGTGATACCGTGAGCTTTCGGTGGCCAATCCCAGCAAGCGCGCCTTCCCCCTCGCCGCCAAGCTCGTGCTCGGCATGGCGCTGGTGATCGCCGCCGCGGGGCTGATCGCGTCGTCGGTCATCTCCGGCCGTGAGTGGGCGCGCTTGGTGGACGCCAAGGTCCACACCGTGGAGCAGATCGCCGCGCTCTTCGCGGAGTTCGAGGCCGCGGCCGTCTTCTTCGGGGACGCCGACACGCTGGCCGCCGACGTGCAGCGCCTGCGCGAGACCGACGGCGTGGCCTATGGCGCCGTGTGGATGGGAGACGCGCCGACCCCCGCCGCCGAGCTGCGCGTCACCCCCGACGCGCCCCACGCACCCGCGCCACCGACCGAGCCCAGCGTGACGGTGCAGGACGACCTCATCAGCGTGACCCGCATGGTGCGCAACCCGGACGGCGCCGTGATCGGGAGCGTGCGCGTGGACGTCACGCTCGCGGCGGAGCGCGCCGCGCATCAGGCCGCCCAGGACGCCATCGCGTTCTTCGCCACGGCTCTCGGTCTGTGTGTCGCGCTGCTGCTGTGGGCCATGCTGGGGCGCTTGGTCACGGGGCCGCTGCAGACGCTCGCAGGCGCGTCCGCCGAGCTGGCAGAAGGCAAGCTCGCGCGCGTGCCAGTGCGCGGCCGCGACGAGGTGGCCCGCCTGGGGCTCGCCTTCAACGAGATGGCGGCGGCGATCCGCGAGCGCGAGACGCGCATCGCCGAGACGTCCACGCGGCTGCAGACGCTGCTGGACCACATGGGTCAGGTCATCCTGCTCTTCGGTCCGGACGGCTCGGTGGAGGGCACCCGCTCGCGCCAAGCCGACGCGTTCATCGGGGACACGCCCAGCTCCGACATCGGCCCGCTGCTCTATCCCGAGGGCAGCCTCGCCATCGAGCGCGAGGCATTCGACATGTGGCGCGAGGCCGCGTTCCGAGGCGGCGCAAGCGCCTGGGAAGAGCTCTTGGAGCTCGCTCCAGAAGAGCTGGGCCACATGAGCGGCGGGCGCGAGCACAGCTACAGCTTGCTGTTTCGCCCGGTGTTCGAGGGGGAGCGGCTGCAGCAGGTGCTGCTCATCGCGACCGACATCACCGCGCAGCGGGAGCTCGAGCGCTCCGTGCGTGAGAACGAGCGCGTGCATCAAAACGCCGTCGCCGCGATGCGGCGCTTGGTCGCCGGGGGTGGCCAGGTGTTCGTGCGCTTCCTCGAGCAGACGCGCACGCGCCTCAGCCGCATCGAGCAGGGCCTGTCCGGCGCGGAGGTCGTCCCGCGCGAGATGGTCGGCGACATCTTCCGCGCCATGCACACCCTGCGCGCCGAGGCGCGCTGCTTCGACCTCGAGGCGGTGGGGCGCCACGCGCAGACCATCGAGACGCGCCTCAACGACCTGCGCAGCGCGAAGGCGGGCGTGGTCATCCCCGTGAGCGAGATGGTCGAGCGCATCGCGGAGCTGCGCGCGTCGCTCGCCAACGCCGAGCAGCTCTTCGTCGAGCAGAGCCCCGTCGGCGCCGCCATCCTGGACCAGATCACGGTCCGCCGTGGAGACCTGCAGACCGTGATGACGCTCATCCCCAGCGCGGCTCCGGCGCTGCGCGAGCACCTCGAGCGGCTGGCCGCGCGCCCATTCGGCGAGCTTGTCTTCCTGGTGCAGGAAGCCGCGCCGCGCTGGTGCGAACGGGCAGGGGTCAAGGCGCAGATCGTGATCGAGGGTCGCGAGTGCGCGGTGCCGGCGTCGCTCAGCGACGTGCTCAGCGGCGTGCTCAGCCACCTGGTGCGCAACGCCATCGCGCACGGCGTCGAACCGCCCGCCAAGCGGCTCGCGGCCGGCAAGGCCGAGCAGGGGGTCATCCGCGTGCGCTGCGAGCCCGCCACGCACGGCGTGCGCATCACCGTCGACGACGACGGGGGCGGCGTGGACGAAGAGGCGCTGCGGCGCTCCGCCGAGGCGCGGGGACTCGCCGTGGAGGGGACCGACCTCGCGACCCTGGTCGCCGTCGCCGGGCTCAGCAGCCGCGCGGACGTCGACGAGCTCAGCGGCCAGGGAGTGGGTCTCGACGCCGTCGCCGCCGACCTGAGCGGCGCGGGCTACCGCCTGCTGGTCACCTCCGAGCTGGGTCGTGGGACCCAGTTCTCCATCATTCAGTCCGAAAGAAGCGCCCCATGAGCAGCAAAGGAACCATCGTCATCATCGACGACAGCGAGATCGTCCTCGAGCAGATCCGCGCCGAGCTGGAGCCTCTGGGCTACACCATCAAGACCACCACGCAGACGGTGGGCACGGCGCGCTTGTTGGTCGGGGCCGACCTCGTGATCCTGGACATGCACATGCCCGGCCTGCACGGCGGACAGGTCCTCGGGAACCTGCGCGCTGCCGTGGAGAGCATGGCCACCCCGCCGCTGTTCTACATGTACACCTCGGACCCCGCGGAGGAGGCGCGCTACCGGGAGTACGGCTTCGACGGGGCCTTCACCCAGAAGGGCAACCTGGGCTCCCTCGCGCGCCAGCTCGGCGCGGCGATGCGCATGCTCAAGCTCAAGCGCTGACGCGCACGCGCGCTGGGTGCTGGACGCCGCTCGAGACCCGCCCACACAATTGACACTCAGTGCCATAATTGTAGACTGAGAGCATGGTCCCCAACGCCGAGGACGAGGCCAAACCACCGCTGCGCGTCGCCGAGATCTTCGGGCTGACCCCGGCGCGACAGCGGGTGCGCGAGATGTGGGTGATGCTGCGAGGCGACTCCAACACGCCCAAGGCAAGGTGGGGCGTGAGCGCGCTCGAGCAGCTCGCGCGGGTCCCGGGGCCGCGCGTCTGGGCAGGGCAGCGGCCGGCCGGTCGCCGCGTGCTGATCTCGAACCTGGTCAACCGCACCCCGACTCCCCCCGAGGACGGCTGGAGCGTGCGCGCGACGCAGGTGCGTGACTTCCGCGGTGGGCGCATGACCTACGACAGCCACAACGGCACGGACTTCGCGACCCCCGTCGGCACGCGCGTGGTGGCCGGCGCTCCGGGCGTGGTGCGCCGCGTGTCCAGCGAGTTCCACCGCGGCGGGCTGAAGGTCTTCATCGACCACGGCGGCGGTCTGGTCACGGGGGCCAACCACCTCTCACGCGCGCTGGTGCGCGTCGGAGAGCGTGTGTCGCGCGGGCAGCTCGTCGCACTGTCGGGCTACAGCGGCGTCGACGGCGTGGTGAGCTTTCCCTGGGGCATCCCGCACGTGCACTTCAACGTCTTCTTGAACGGGCGCCACGTGGATCCCTTCGCCGCGCCCGGCGAGGTCTCGCTGTGGCTCGCCGGTGCGGAGCCCGCGCCCTTCCTCGGCACGCGCGCGGAAGCCGACAGAGAGCCGCTGCCTGACTCCGACTGGAACGAAGACGCCATCGCCCGCGGGCTCGCGGCCTGCCTGTCGGACGAGTCACGCCGCGAGATCGAGGCCGCGCCGGACCTCGACGCCCGGGCGGTCACGTACCTCTTCCACTCGGCGTACTTCCCCACCCGCTTCCGCGAGCGCCCCAGCCCCTACCAAGCCGTGCACCCGCGCGCGTCGCGCCTGACCCTCCCCTTCCTCGCGGAGGACTACGACGGGGTCGCGTTCGAGGTCCCGCGAGAGCGTGCGGCCCTCAGCGCGCGACCAGGCGCGTGAGCTTCTCTCGGGCGCGACGCACGCGCTGCCCCTGGGCGCGGACCTCGCGCAGCGCGCGCTCGGCCGGCATGAGCACGTAGCGCTTCAGCTTCTCGTCGGGGCGGGCCCGAAAGATGGTGGTGTGGTCCACGCCGCGGTAGTCCGCCGGGGGCTGCTCCGTGTAGTAGTAGACCGCGAACGACTGCCGCACCATGCCGGGCGGGCAGCGCACCTCTTCCACGCCGTGGAAGCTGCGCTCGCTGGTCTCGAAGAGCACGCAGCGGTTCAGGATGGGCGCGACGCGGCGCTCACAGCGGGTCACGCGCTCGTCCCAGAGCTCCACACCGCCACCCCAGCTGTCCGCCCACTCCGGGTTCAGATACAGCAGCAGGTTGAGGCGCCGGTAGGTCTTCTGCGACGCGAGGTAGTTGAAGTCCACGTGCACGTCCAAGCGCCCACGCGGCCCCGTCACGTGCATCCCGCCGCCGGCCAGGCTGGCGTCGTAGAGCAAGCCCTCGATGCCGGTGATGTACGCGAGGTCTGCCAGGAAGGCCGCCGAGCCCAGCGCCGCGTTGAGCTCCTGTACGGCGGCCGGGAAGCGCGCAGCGTCCGTGACCTGGATCTTGCCGTGCTCGTTGACGCCCTTGAACTCGTCGCCCAGGGCGCGCGCCTGCTCGAAGGTGGGGTAGGCCGAAGCGATGCGCGCGGCCGCGGCCGGGTCCAGGAAGTTGTCCAACACCACGTGTGGGAAGGGCTTGGCGGTGAGGAACTGCTCGCGCAGACGCTCACGGTCGAGGGGCGTGATCAGCATGGGGGCTCCGAGGGACGTCGTGACGAGCGGGGCATGGGGTCGGTCACGCACAGCGGCTACTGGCGTGGGGCTGCGTGTGCCGCATACTGACCTTTCCCTACATGGTCGTCGACCCTAGGGCAACGTGCACCCATGGCCATCGCGATAGTCCCCCACAGCGAGACACGGAAGCCGCTCGTCGAGGCGTTCAACGCCGAGCTGCGCGCAGCGCAGTCGCCGTGGGGCTTCTACGTGGACCCCACGCCGGCGTGGATCCCGAAGCAGCGCGAGGACCAGCCCGTGTGGCGCGAGCTGCACCTGGCCATCGAGCAAGCCGCCTCCGAGTCCAGCGAGACGGGCACCGCGGAGGAGCGCTGCGTGGGCGCCTACGGGCTCAAGCCGCAGGTGTGGCGGGTGCACGGGCAAGAGCACGTGGTGGCGGACTGGCAGGGGCCGGTGTCGCTCGGCGCCATCGACAACCGCTACGCGGCCCTGGGCCTGCGCCTGCTGCGCGACATGAAGAAGAAGCAGCCGCTGCTCTACAGCTGGGGTCACGGCGGCGGGGACGAGCCCATCGTCAAGCTGCTCACCAAGATGGGCTGGATGCTGTACGACACGCCCTTCGTGTTCCGGGTGTGCAGCGCGCCCAACTTCCTGCGCAAGAACGCCTACCTGCGCAAGGACCCGCGGCGCGCGCTGGGGCAAGACATCCTGGCCGCGACGGGGCTCGGCACGCTGGGCTTCGGGCTCTTGCACGCCGGGCTGCGGGCGCGCTCCGGCAAGCGCTTCACGGCGCGGGCGCACGTGGTGCCGGAGTTCGGCGCGTGGGCGGACGAGCTCTGGGAGCGCGCCAAGGACCGCTACGACGCCATCGCGGTGCGCGACGCAGCGGCCATGAACACGCTGGTGCCGCGCGAGCACCGCACCCTCGAGTGGCCGGCGCCCATCCGGCTGCGCGTCACGCGTGAGGGGCGGACCCTGGGCTGGGCCGTGGTGGTGCACAAAGAGCTGTCCGGGGACGCACGCTTCGGCGAGCTGCACGTGGGACAGGTCGCGGACTGCTTCGGCCTGCCCGAGCACGCGGGCGAGATCCTGCACGCGGCCTTCACGCACCTGCGCGGGCTCGGCGTGGACCTGGTCACCGCCAACCAGTCGCACCCGGGCTGGGTGCAGAGCTACGCGGACAACGGCTTCGTGGTGCTGCCCGGGCGGCGCCTCTTCTGCGCGTCCCCAGAGCTGCAGGCCCTCCTGGCCCCTTTCGAGCAGACGCGCCGCAGCCTCTTCCTCACCAACCTCGACGGCCACGGGCCGATGCTCTGAACGCCCCCGCGTTGCTACCGTGTGAGACCTCCCGCCATGCAGACAGAAAGCCCCCCGCCCAGCACGCCACGTCACGCCAAGTCCGCGTCGGAGGTGGCCGTGCGCCTCACCAAGCTGTCGCGCGAGCGCGCCTGGAACGTGTACACGGACATCGCCTGGCCCGAGGCGCTGAGCGGCGAGCGCTACTGCATGGCCCCGGAGCTGATGAGCGTGTGGGGCACGGAGTACTGGGACACGCTCACGGAGGAGCAGCGCCTGCGGCTGTCGCTGTACGAGTGCGCCAACTTCTTCAGCCTCACGCTGCAGGGAGAGCGCCCCTTGGTGGCCGGGCTGAGCGACCGCCTGTACTCGAAGCGCGTCACGCCCGAGGGCACGGAGTACCTGCATCACTTCCTGGATGAAGAGAACAAGCACATGGTGATGTTCGGGATGTTCCTGAACCGCTACGTGGGCAAGGTCTATCCGGAGAAGAAGGTCGCGCTCGAGCGCACCTACGCCAAGGGCGAAGAAGAGGTGATGTTCTTCTGCAAGGCGCTCGTGGTGGAAGAGCTGGGCGACTACTACAACATCAAGATGATGAACGACGCGCGCCTCGAGCCCATCGCGCGCGAGCTGAACGACGTGCACCACCGCGACGAGTCGCGGCACATCGCCTTCGGGCGGCTGCACCTGAGCGAGCTCTCCGCGCACTGGCTCGAGCAGTGGGACGACGAGGTGCGCACGCGCGTGCAGACGTGGCTGGCGCAGTACTTGAAGGCCAGCTGGGCCGACTTCTACAACCCCAGCATGTACCGCGACGCGGGCCTGCCGGACGCGTTCAAGCTGCGCACGGCGGTCATGGCCCACCCGGCCAGCGCGCTGCTGCGCAACACCGCCAGCGCCAAGCTGGTGCGCCTGTTCGTGGACTGCGGGCTGCTCACGGAAGTGCCCGCGCTGTAGCGCGGCTCAGCGCGACCAACCGTAGGCCCGCTCCACCTTCGCCACGCGCAGCGTGTAGCGCTCGTAGAAGCGCTCGCGGCCTGCGTCGCGCACGGCGGCGTGCTCCAGGTCGGCCTTCCACGCGGCGATGGACGCCTCGTCGCGCCAGTACGAGACGGTGATGCCGAAGCCCGACGCGTCGCGCGTGGACTCCACGCCCAGGTAGCCGGGTTGCTGCGCGGCCAGCGCCACCATGCGCGCGGCCGTGGCGCCGTAGTCGTCGCTGGTGGAGTCGCTCGGCGCGGCCTGGCTCGCGAAGATCACGGCGTAGTACGGGGGCTCGGGCAGGGGCGCGAAGCGGCTCATGCGGGGAGCGTGAACGCCGGGCGGAGAAGGCGTCAACTGGCCTGCTGGCCTGATGTCTGCTCGCGTCCGCCCTACCGCCCGCCTCCCGCTCGCTTGTCGTGCGACCCTGGGGGCGCCGGGCCTGAGGGGGTCTCGCCGAGCCTGGCGGCGCTCGCCACGCGCAGCTGCGAGAGCGACGCGCTGGCCTTCTTGCGTGCGCTGCCGGGGGCTCGCGACGCCCGGCTGCAGCTGCTGGCGGGACAGCTGGGCTCAGAAGACGGCGCTGGCGGTGAGCCTGCCCCAACGGACGCGCAGCTCGGAGCCTGGAGAGGCCCCGGTTCCGTAGACCGAATCCCACCCGCTGGGATGCTCGGACTGGACTCCGCCGGTCTCCACGATGACCTGCGGACCCAGCACGGGACAGCCGTCATCGGTGCGCAGTACCGCGATGAAGCTGTCGGCAGGGAGTCCGTGTTCGGTCGGGGTGCGCAGATCGAGCGTGACGAGCTCGGCCTCGCTCACGACCCGCACGACCGCTGCCCACGTGCGTCCGGCGCTGGAGGAGTTCAGCACCACCTCGTAGAGACCTGCTGCGGGCGCCATGAAGCTCGCCGCCAGTACGCCCCCTTCGAACGCGACGGGGAAGGGCTCGACGCTCAAACCGCCGACGCCCTCCTGCGTGTCCAACGGGAACACGGAGTCCAGCACGCGGCCGTCGGTTGCGCGCCGGACGAGCAAGGTGACCAAGTTCGCGCCCTCCAGCACGCAGACGGCTCCGAGGGGGTCTTCGGACGCCGTCACGTCCGGGACTGGGGGACTGCTCCGCATCCCCGCAGGCCCCTCCTCGACATAGGCGACCAGCAGCTGGTCGAGCGGACCCGTGCGATTCCGGAGCTCCAGCGTGACCTGATGCCCCGTCGGAGCCGCGGACAGGTTCACCACGCTCACCGACGCTGACCCGAACGGGTTGAACAAGCTGCGAAACCCGAGGCTCGCTTCGACGTCGCCCGCCAGCACCACAACCGCGAGCTCGCGGTTCCCGTCCTGCCACGCCCGCTCGTACGCGACGTCGCCGTCCTCGTCTGCCGCGAGGAGGGCCGTGTCCCCAAAGAAATGTGAGTGAGGTCTCGGGTCGTCGGCGCAGGCGGAGAGCGTCACCGTCGCCAGCACCAGCACCTCGAGTCGTCGCCGTCGAGCTGTTGCTGACGTCTGTGTAGGGCTGTGTCGATGAAGTGCCCTTGATCCTTGCGCCATGAAGTCCACCCGTCCGCCTCCGAGCCAGTCACGCAATCCTAGCCAAGGCGCAGCGCCTTCGGCAAACGGCAGGCGTCGCGGCGCGGCATCATGAGGACTCCGCAGGAACTACCCGAGCTGCTGGCCTGCTCGAGCGACCGCACGCCGTCTGTCAGAAGGGCCCAGCCGCACCGACGAAGACGCCCCGGTCCCGAGCGCGCGGGGTAAGCACCCACGCTCATTGGGCGTGCTTGGCCCACCTTGCAGCACTTTGTCGTACATGACAGGTTTCCTGCTCGGTTTTTGGCCCTACGAGGCGGCTACCCCCATGCACGATCCCCAGAACATTCGCGCCCAACTGAAGAGCTGGCTCCTCGAGCACGCCAGCGCGGCGCCCCCCGAGACCTTCACGGACCAGCTGCCCATCCTCGAGGTGGGGCTGCTCAACTCGCTCGACATCGTGGAGTTCGTGCTCTTCATCGAGGACCTGCGGGGCGAAGAGGTGGACACCGACGCCATCGAGCCCGAGGTGTTCACGAACATCGACTCGCTGTGGGAGGCGTTCTTCGCGCCCTTGGCGGCGTGAAGGGCGGAGCGGCGTGAGCGGCGGGGGCGCAGCCGGGAGGACCATGCGGGACGGCTTCCTGCGCTCGCTCGCGCGCTTCCCGGAGCGGCCCGCCCTGGCCATCGGGGACGAGGAGTGGTCGTACGCGCAGCTCGGCGCGCGGGCCGCTTCGGTGGCTGCCACGCTGGACGCGCACACGCAGCGTCAGGCCGGCAGCGGACGCGGCACCGGCGGCCGCGAAGGCGCGGCCCACAGCGACGGGGCGGATGCGGGGGGCGCCAGCCGGCTGACCGCCGTGTTCGGGCACCGGCACCCCAGCGCCTTCGCGGGCATCCTGGGCGCGCTGCTGCGGGGACACGGCTACGTCCCCCTCAACCCGAGCTTCCCGCTGCCGCGCAGCCAGGCCATGCTGGAGCGCTCCGGCTGCGAGGCGCTGGTGGTGGACGCCACGGCCAGCGCCAAGCTGGTGGAGCTGCTGGACGGCTTCCCGCGCGCGCTGCTGATCCTGCTGCCCGACGCGGCGGACCCAGCCGAGCTGAGCGCCCTGCGGGCAGCGCTGCCCGCACACACCGTGCTTGGCGCGAGCGACCTACGACCCGCGAGCGACCATGAGCTCGGCGCGGCCGGCCCCGACGACATCGCGTACCTGTTGTTCACCAGCGGCTCCACGGGGCAGCCCAAGGGCGTGATGGTGGCGCAGCGCAACGTGACCGCCTTCGTGGACGTGATGGTGGAACGCTACGGGGTCACGGAGCAGGACCGCTTCAGCCAGACCTTCGACCTCACCTTCGACCTCAGCGTGTTCGACATGTTCTGCGCGTGGGAGCGCGGGGCCTGCGTGTGCGTGCCCACGGCTCAGCAGAAGCTCTTCCCCAGCAAGTACGTGAAGCAGCACGCGCTCACGGTGTGGTTCAGCGTGCCCTCCACGGGGGTGCTCATGAGCCGCCTGCGCATGCTCAAGCCAGACAGCTACCCCAGCCTGCGCTGGACGCTCTTCTGCGGGGAGGCCCTGCCGGCGGAGATCGTGACGCAGTTCGCGGAGGCGGCGCCGGCGTCGGTGGTGGAGAACCTGTACGGGCCCACGGAGCTGACCATCGCCTGCACGCTCTACCGCTGGCGGGGTGAGGCGTCGCTCGGCGAGTGCGCGCACGGCGTGGTGCCCATCGGCGAGCCCTACCCAGGCATGCGGGCCATCGTAGTGGACGAGCAGCTGCGCGCGCTGCCGCGCGGCGAGGCCGGTGAGCTGTTGTTGGCGGGGCCGCAGGTGACCCCGGGCTACTGGCAGGACCCGGAGCGCACGGCCGCCGCGTTCGTGGTGCCGCCCGGCGAGACCGAGACCTTCTACCGCACCGGCGATCGCGTGCGCTGGCCGGACGGCGGCCCGCTGCTCTACCTGGGGCGCGTGGACAACCAGGTGAAGATCCAGGGCTACCGCGTGGAGCTGGGCGAGATCGAGGCCGTGCTCCGCGAGGTGGCGGCCGCCGAGGTGGCCATCGCGGTGGGCTGGCCCCTCTCCACCAGCGGCGCGGACGGCGTGGTGGGCTTCGTGCAGACGCCGGAGGCGCTGCTGCGAGACGCGGACACGGACAACGGCGCAGCCCGCGACGCGCACGCGGCGCAGGTGGTGGCCGCCGCCAAGACGCGCCTGCCTGGGTACATGCAGCCCTCGCGCGTGCTGCTGGTGGACGAGTTCCCGCTCAACGCCAACGGCAAGGTGGACCGCAAGGCGCTGGCCGCGCGGCTGGCCGCCCCGGCCGCGGAAGGGACGCCATGAAGCTCCGCAGCACGCTCCGCAGCAAGCTCGGCACCACGCTCGGCACAAAGGCCGGCCCCAGGGCCCACGTCAACCGCCGCTGGGTCGTCAAGAAGGCCGCCCGCGCCGGGGTCACGCTGGGCTCGGCCCTGAGCGGCTCCGTGCTGCTGCGCTCGGCCCTGGCCGGGGGCGCTTGCGTACGCGCGCTCACCTATCACCGCGTGGCGGACGACAGCCCGGAGGACCCCTTCTGCGTCACCCGTGACGCCTTCGACGCCCAGATGCGGCTGCTGGCCGAAGAGGGGCGCGCCGTGTCGCTCGCGCAGGTGCAGCGCTTCGTGGCGGACGCGCCCGGGGAGCGCGAGGCGCTCCCGAAGGACGCCTGCCTGGTGACCATCGACGACGGCTGCCTGAGCACGCTGACCGAGGTGCTGCCCACGCTGCGCCGCTGGAACGTGCCCGCCGTGGTCTTCGTCAGCTCGGCGCTCATCGGGGCCGAATACGAGGGCCTGCCCGAGCGCTACGTGACCTGGGACGAGCTGCGCGAGCTCGACGCGAGCCCTCTCGTCACCATCGGCTCGCACGCGCACACGCACCGGTCGCTGGGGCTCATGGCGCCGGCCGAGGCGAAGGACGAGGCGCGCCGCTCGCGCGAGACCCTCGAGGCGCAGCTGGGGCACGAGGTGCGCTGCTTCGCGTACCCCTTCGGTACGCGCGCGGACTTCAACCGTGTGACGGATCGGGCGCTGGCGGACGCGGGCTACCACATCGCGTTCAACTCCATGCACGGCGCCATCCGCGCAGGCGCAGACCCCATCAGCCTGCCGCGCGTGAAGGTGGAGGGGGGCGAGCCGCTCGCGCTCTTCCGCCTGCAGTCACGCGGAGCCATGGACGCGTGGCGCGTGGTGGACACCAACCTCCACCGGCTGCAGCGCGTGCGTCAGGAGATCGTGTGACCCGCTCGCTGCGCGTGGGCGTGGTCGCCATCGGCCGCAACGAGGGGGCGCGCCTGGTGCGCTGCCTGGACTCGGTCTGCGACGGGCAGCGCCCCGTGGTGTACGTGGACTCGGGCTCCACGGACGGAAGCGTCGCGGCCGCGGAGGCTCGCGGGGCCCTGGTGGTGGCGCTGGACATGGCGCAGCCCTTCAGCGCGGCGCGCGCCCGCAACGCCGGCTGGCGCACGCTGCTCGCCGCGCACCCCAACCTCGACGCGGTGCAGTTCGTGGACGGGGACTGCGAGGTGGTCGCCGGCTGGCTGGACGCCGGCGCGGCCGTGCTCGCGGAGGACGCGAGCGTGGTGGCGGTCATGGGCTACCGCCGCGAGCGCCACCCGGAGGCCAGCGTGTACAACCGCGTGTGCGACGTGGAGTGGCGCAGCGGACCCGCCGGTGACGTGCGCTGCTTCGGCGGGGACGTGATGATCCGCGCGACCGCGCTGCAAGCCGCAGGCGGCTACGACCCGAGCGTCATCGCGGCCGAAGACGACGAGCTGGGTGTGCGCCTGCGCGCCTGCACGGGGGGGCGCTTCGTGCGCCTGCCGCAGGACACCACGCTGCACGACGCGGACATGCACAGCGCCGCGCAGTGGTGGCAGCGGGCCAAGCGCTGCGGACACGGCTACGCGCAGGTGAACCACCTGCATGGCGCGCCCCCCGAGCGCTACTTCGCGTCCAACCTGCGCCGCAGCCTGCTGTGGGGCCTGGTGGTCCCCGTCGGCGCGCTGGCGCTCGCGCCGCCCACGCTGGGCCTCTCGCTGGGCCTCTTCGCGCGCTACCCGCTGGTCGCCGCACGCACGGCCCTGCGCACGCGGCGGCAGGGCTTTCCGCTGGGGCACGCGCTCGCGTGGGGCGGCAGCGTCGCGCTCGCGCCCTTCCCCGAGGCGCAGGGCGCCCTCAAGTTCAAGCGGGACCGCGCACGTCGCGCCGCCCCCCAGATCATCGAGTACAAGTCATGAGCAGCAACCACCCCAGCACCCCCCGGCCCCTCTCCGTCGCCATCGTCGGAGCCGGCTACATCGCGGACTACCACGTGGCCGCCCTGCGTGCGGTGCCCGGGGTGCACGTGGCCGCCGTGTGTGACCTGCGTGAGAGCGCCGCCGCGCGCTTCGCCGAGGCGCAGGGCATCCCGGCGTCGTACGGGGACCTGGCCGAGATGCTGCGTACTGAGCCCCTGGACGCCGTGCACGTGCTCACGCCGCCGCACGCGCACGTGAGCCCGGCTGCGCAGGCGCTGCGCGCCGGGGTGGACGTCCTGCTGGAGAAGCCGCTGGCGCACACCCTCGAGGGCTGCGACGAGCTGGGGCGCGCCGCGCAAGAGGGGGAGGCGCAGCTCGGCACCAGCCACAACTTCCTCTTCACCAAGCCCTACGAGCAGCTCATGGCGGACGTGCAGAGCGGGCGTCTGGGGCACGTGGACCAGATCGACGTGGTCTGGAACAAGGAGCTGGGGCAGCTGAAGGGCGGGCCCTTCTCGGCGTTCATGCTGGCGGACCCCCGCAACATCCTGTTCGAGGTGGCGCCGCACTCGTTCGCGCACGCCCTGCACCTCGCCAGCCTGGGTGTGCTCGGCGACGGGGCCATCACGGCCAGCGCGCTCACGGACCTGTCGGTGGACGCGCGCGACGAGGTGGCGCTGCCGCGCGGGCTGCGCTTCTTCCGCCGCTGGGAGATCCGCGGCTGGGTGGGCAAGACCAGCGTGCGCCTGCGCTTCGGCTTCGACGCGGGCTACCCGGAGCACTACGTGCACGTGCACGGCAGCAACGGCACGGGGCACGTGGACTTCGAGAACAACACCTACGTGCGGCAGGAGCACACCCCGTACCTGCTGGACGTGGACCGCTTCGTGAACGTGGCACGGGGGGCGCAGAGCGCCGTGCTGCAGGCGGGCGCGACGCTGGGGCAGGTGGTGCTGGCCAAGGCCGGGCTGCCCGTGGCGGGTGGGCCGTTCGCCGAGAGCATCACGCGCGCGGTGCAGGCGTTCTACGCGTCCCGCTCGGGCACGCTTGACGCACGCCTGGGCCTGGGTCTGGGGCGCGCCACCGTGGAGCTCGCCGAGCGCGTGGCGCAGGCGGCTCAGCTCGAGCCCAGCGCCCTGGCCGACGCCGCCGTGACGCCGTCCGCGTCCCAGCCCGCGCGCGCGTCCACCCTTCCGCGTGGCTCGCGTCCGGACACGCTGGTGGTGGGCGGCACGGGCTTCATCGGGCGGGCGCTGGTGCGGCGCCTGGTGGAGAGCGGCGTGCACGTGCGCGTGCTGGCGCGCGACCCACAAGGTGCACCGCCGGAGCTGCAGCGCCCCGAGGTGGAGTGCGTGCGCGGGGACTTCACGGACCTCGCGTCGGTCGCACCCGCGCTCGACGGCATCAAGCACGTCTACCACCTGGCTCGCGGCTACGGGAACACGTGGGACGAGTACCTGCGCTGGGACGTGGCGCCCACGCGCGCGTTCGCGCTGGCCTGCGCCGAGGCCGGCGTGGAGCGCTTCTTCTACGCGAGCTCCATCGCCATCTACTACGCCGGGGAGCGCGCCAGCGTCATCACCGAGGAGACGGCGCCGCTCGACGCGATGCTGGCCGCCAACCCCTACGCGCGCAGCAAGGCCGAGAACGAGCGTGTGCTGCGCGAGCTGATGCGCGACGCCGGGCTGCGCCTGACCATCTTCCGCCCCGGCATCGTGCTGGGCGCCGGCGGCCCGCCGCTCCACTGGGGTATCGCCGCGTGGCCCTACGCCTCGGTCTGCCGCCTCTACGGCACGGGCGACCACACGCTGCCGATCGTGCTGGTGGACGACGTGGCCGACGCCATGGTCGCGGCGCGCACCGCGGACGAGGTGCTGGGCAAGTCCTACAACCTCACGGCGGACGCGTGCATCACCGCCAACGAGTACCTGGACGAGCTGGAGCAGCGCGCCGGGCTGCAGATCCGCCGCGTCCCCGTGTCCGCCCCGCGGGCGTACCTGACCGCGCTGTCCAAGTACGCGGTGAAGGCCGTCGGGCGGGACCCGCGCGCCGTCATGCCCAGCTACGCGGACTGCGAGGGCCGCAGCTTCGCGGCGCGCTTCGACAGCAGCAAGGCCGAGCGCGAGCTGGGTTGGCGGCCCGAGAAGCGCCGCGCCGTGCTCGTCCGTGAGGGTATCCAGAAGCCGGTGGAGGAGTTCTTCGAGCTCGCGCCGCGCGCCCCGGAGCGCGACGGCGCGGAGGGCGACGAGAAGCCGAGCGCGGACGCCCTGCGAGCGACGAGCCCCGGCCTCGAGCGCGCCATCAGCACCGCCGCCACGACACCGGTCGCGCCGAAGCCCAGCACCAAGCCCCGCGCCAAGGGCAAGCGGGCGCGGGACGCGCGCAACGGCAAGAAGAGCGCGGAGCCCAGCCTGTGATCTTCGCGACGAGCGCCGGCCTGGGCACCCTCGGCGCGCTCGCCACGCTGCCGGGCACGCTCGAGCTCGGCGCGCTCACGCTGGGCTCGGCGCTCGCGCGTCCGCGCGTGCTGGGCGACGCGGCGGCCTGCGGCAAGCTCGCGGTCATCGTCCCCGCACACAACGAAGCCGCAGGCATCGCCCGCTGCGTGGCCAGCCTGCTCTCGGCGGCCCAGCCACCGCAGGGCGCGCGGGTGCTGGTGGTGGCCGACAACTGCAGCGACGACACGGCCGCCCGCGCACGGGAGGCCGGCGCGGAGGTGCTGGTGCGCGACGACGCCGAGCGCCGCGGCAAGGGTTACGCGCTGGAGCTCGGCTTCGCGCACGCGCTGGCCGATCCGGGCGTGGAGGCCGCGCTGGTGGTGGACGCGGACACCACGGTGGCGCCCGACTTCTTGCTGAGCATGGCCGCCGCGTTCGCGCCCGGGCCGGACGGCGCGCCGGGCGCCGACGGAGTGCAGTGCCGCTACCTAGTGAGCAACGCGGACGAGCATCGCCTGCGCAACGTGGCGCTGCTGGCCTTCAACGTGGCGCGTCCGCGGGCGCGTGAGCGCTTTGGTGTGTCCGTGGGCATCCTGGGGAACGGCTTCGGCCTGCACCGGCGCGTGCTGACGGCGCTCCCGTACACGGCCCGCTCCGTGGTGGAGGACCTCGAGTACCACGTCATGATGGTGCGCGCGGGCTACGCCATGCGCTTCGTGGAGCAGACCTCGGTGAGCGCCGCGGTGCCCACCACGGCCGCCGCCGAGAGCACGCAGCGCGCACGCTGGGAGGGAGGCCGCCTGCGCATGCTGCGTGAGCTTGCACCCAGCCTGGCGCAGGACGTGCTGCGGGGCCGGCTGCGGAGCGTGGAGCCCCTGGGTGAGCTCCTGCTGCTGCCGCTGGCCACGCACGTGGGCACGCTCCTGGTGGTGCTGGTGCTGCCCTTCCCGCCCACGCAGCTGTACGCGGCGGGCGCCCTCGCGCTGGTGGGGGCGCACGTGCTCACCAGCCTGCTCACCAGCGGCGCCACGCGCGACGACTGGTCCGCGCTGGCCAGCGCCCCCGTGTACGTCGCGCGCAAGCTCGCGCTGGCGCCCGCCATCCTGCGGGCGTCGAAGGCCGACCAAGAGTGGGTCCGCACAGCCCGGACCCCCTGAACACACGCGGCTCGCGCGGAGTGCCCGCGCGTGCGCCGGCCGGGCTCCTTCGCGCCCGCCCGCCGCTCTCCGCGGCGCACACCCGAACCCCACGCGCCCAAGCGCCACACCCCTCGATCCTGCCCATGCCCACTTCCGTTCCCTCTGCCCTCTCCGCGCACCTCCCACCGCTCGCGCTGCGCCTGCTCGGCGCGCTGGCGCTCATCGTCCCCATCGCCTGCGCGGGCCAGTGCGGAACGCCGGGCGAAGGGGACGGAACCTCCGGAGGCGACGCCACCGCGCCCCGTGACACGGCACCTGCGGACGGCACCCCCGGCGACACGCGCCCACCCGTCCTGCCAGACCCGGGCACGCCCCTGACACACGCCAACGTCTTCTACCTGGGGCACAGCCTGCAGGGCTGGCAGGCGCCGGCGATGATCGCGAACTTCAGCGCGCACGCCGGTGCGACCTACCAGTACCAGGCGGCCATCGGCATTGGCGCGAACCTGGCGTGGCAGTGGGAGCACCCCGACCGCGCCGAGGGCAGCAACCCGCGCACCACGCTCGCCGCCGAGCCCTTCGACGTGCTGGTCATGACCGAGGCCATCCCGCTCGCGTCTCAGCTCGAGTGGGCCGACAGCCCCGGCAACGCGGGGCGCTTCTTGGCGCTGGCCTACGCGCAGAACCCCAACGTGCAGCCCTACCTGTACGAGACCTGGGACTACCTCACGGTGGACGACTGGCGCGCCCAGCTGGACAGCGACCGCGCCCTCTGGGCCTCCATCGTCGACGCCGTCAACGCCGCGCACCCAGGCCGTGACATGCGCCTCATCCCGGGCGGGCGCGCCATGGCGGCCCTCTACGACCGCATCCAGGCCGGCGGGGTGCCGGGCATCACCAGCATCCGCGACCTGTTCTCGGACGACGTGCACCTCACCAACACGGGCTGGTACTTCATCGCCATGGTGCAGTACGCCACCATCTTCCGCCGCAGCCCGGTGGGCCTCCCGGCGGCCACCACGGACCGCTTCGACCAGCCCATCCCGCCACCACCGGCAGGCGCCGTGCCGGTCATGCAAGAGATCGCGTGGCAGGTAGTGCTGAGCGACCCTCTCTCCGGGGTCGCCGCGCCGCGCTGAGGGCGCTCAGGTCGCCTTCTTCAAGAAGCAGGTCTTCAGCACGATCGCGATCTTGTTGACGCGCGCGTCGATCAGCTCGGGGTCGTCGGTCAGGCGGATGTTCTTGACCAGCGTGCCGCGCTTGGCCGTGAAGCCCGCGCCCTTCACGTCCAGGTCCTTGATGAGCGTGACCGAGTCCCCGTCCACCAAGACCGTCCCGTTGCTGTCCACCGTCGCCCGCGCGACGCCCTCGCTGCCGGCCCCGGTGCCGAGCTCGGCCTGAGCCCAGGCCAGCGTCTCGTCGTCGAGGTAGAGCTGTTCGCGGAGGTCGGCGGCCCATGTCTCGCCCGAGAGCGCGTGCAGCAAGCGATAGGCGGCGACCTGCACGGCGGGGACCTCGCTCCAGGCCGACTGCTGCAGGCCGCGCAGCTGGGCGGCGTGCGCTGCGGGGTCTGCGGCGGCCTCCTGGCACGCCTCGCACACCAGGATGGCGCGGTCCGCGGCGGCGACGCCCGCCGGCACGGGGCCGACCACGTAGACCTGCGCGGCGTCTTGGGCGGCGCACAGCTCGCAGGCCGAGCCCGCGCGGGTGAGGAGGTCCGGGAGGAGGTCGCTTGGATTCGTCATCGCCGCCCGTCTTGGCGGATCGCGAGGCCTGCCGCAACCGTGCGGGCGCCGTCGCCCGTCAGGGGCTCCCAGCTAGGGCGCGCCACCGACTGCGGCGGCGCGCTCGAGCGCTGCGTCAAGTCAGAACGAGCCGCTGATCGCGGCACCCGTGACCCCGCGGCCGAGCCAGGGCGAGACGCGCGGTCGTGAGGCCTGCGCGGCCGCCTCTTCGTCGCTTTCGCCTGGCCGCGTGACCAGGTGGATGACCAGCCCCGTGACCGCGCCGGCCAGCCCCACCCCGAGGCCGATATCCGCGATCAGCGCGCGCCGGTCTTGGCGGTCGAGCGCGGCCTCGGTGCACGTCCCGGCGGCGAGGCAGCCGCGTGAGAAGTCCCCGTCGCCCGTGACCACGAGGATGCCGGCGACCGCGAAGGTGGCCAAGCCAGCCGCGCCGACGCCATAGCCGACGAGCGCGCCGGGGTGCACGCCTCGCCCCGAGTCATCGGAGCGGGAGGCCGCATCGCCGTCCGCCTCCGCCGCGGCGAGCGCACGCGCCTCCGCCTCACGGGCGCGGGCCTCGGCTTCCTCGGCACGCCGCTGGGTCTCCAGCCGCTCTTGCTCGCGCGCGGCCTGCTCCTCTGCCTCGTGCTGTTGCCGTGTGCGCAGCGCCGCGAGCCGCGGCTCGAGCAGGGCTCGGTCCGGCGGGTTGGTGGCCAAGAAGGCCTCCAGCTCTCGGATCGCTTCGCTGACGTTGCCGATGCGCTCCTGGCACAAGAAGAGGTTGTAGTGCAGCTCCTCGCGGTGGCTCAGCGCGTACGCTTGCTGGAACTCCTGCAGCGCGCGCGCGTAGTCGCCCGAGTCGAAGTAGGCGCGACCCGAGGTGAAGTGCACCCGCGCGCGCTCGTCCACGTCGGGCTGCGCGAAGGCCTGCGTAGCGGTCAGCACGAACGCCAGCGTCAGGAGAACAAGGGTGATTGTGTGCTTCATGGTGGTCACCTCAGAGCCCCGCCGGCATGCGGTATTCCCACGTGTCGGCGCGTCCGACGCCGCCTGAGTTCGTGGGGAATTCATGTCCGCCGTCGCCCTCGCCGCCGAAGAGGATGAGGCGGCCTCGGAAGCTGTCCCACCCCATGACCGCCATGCTGCGCGCCGGGGGCGTCGTCCCGCCGCCGCTGGGCAGCTGCTGCGCCGTGAGCACCTCCGCCGCGTCCATGGTCACCAGCCAGAAGTCGGCCATGTGGGTGCGGCTCCCGTTCAACGCGGTCGCACCCCCGAAGAGGAAGAGCTGCGAGGTCGGCATGGTCGTGTTGGGCACACGCTTGGCCATCGACGGCGCGTAGCGCGCAGACGGCCCTGGCGACACGACGCGCGCAGTCCAGTCGTCGTTGGGGTTGCACATGGCCGATGTCCACCACGTGTCGGTCCCATCGCCGCCGAACACGACGACGGTCTCGACCGCCGGGTCCGACTGAGTCCCCTGGACGGGCTGCAGCGCTTCGTATCCAGGCCCGCGCAGCTGCGGTACACGACCGCCTAGATCGGGTAGCGCAGAGGCGGCGCCGGCGGGATCGAGCTCGTAGGTATACCCATCCACCAGCACGCGGGTGCGGTCGTTGCAGCGCCATGCCGGCACGGCGAACTCGCTCAGCCCGTTGTGCAGGGTGGCCTCGTCGGCGCGCTGCTCCAGCCACGCTCCCGAGGAGTTCGACACCACGGACGAGTTCGGCTGGAAGGACGCCATCAGGCTGCTCCCGAAGACCCGACTCGGCAGGCGGCTCGACTCCATGACCGGCGAGGGCCCCGAGCGCGCCAGGGTCGGGTCGGACAGGGCCGTCAAGAGCGTCCAGCGGTCTCCGGTGAAGTTGAAGGTCGAGCCGCTGATGGCCCGGTCGAAGTCACGGCGCACGACCCCGAAAGCGAAGGTGACGCCCGGCGAAGCACCCGGACCGCGAACGACGGCGCCCCCGTAGGTGACGCCGGGAACCTCCGTGTGCGGAGCCAGCCTGCTCGTCACCTCGAAGTCCGTCACGGTGGACAAGAAGAGGTCCCCCGAGAACAGGCCCGGATACCAGTAGAGCGTGTCGCCAGCCCGCTTCAGCACCGCGCCGACCGTCTGCTCCGGGCGCTCCCAGGTCACCGTCAGCGGCGCAAACGTGTGGTCCGAGAAGGCGAAGAGCTCGCTGGTCTCCATGCGCTCGCCGCCGATCAGCGTCGTCGCCCCGTCCACGATGAGCGCCCTCCCGTCGCCAAGGTCCGACACCGAGAGACCGCCGCGGGGGACTGCCAGCGTCGCGACCTCCACCAGGCTGCCGCCGTCGAAGTCGTACTGGTAGATGCCACCGAGCGGGCTCCCAGCCTGGCTGAAGCCACCGAAGAGGTAACCACGCCCGCTCTGGCTGTTGACGGTCGCCCCCATCAGCACGGCAGGCGGCGTGGCAGCGTTGGCGGTGACCATGCGAAAGGTTGGGTCGGACGTGCTGTAGTCCAGCTCCCAGAGGTCGTCGTACAGCAGGGTGAACGTGACCGGCAGGGTCTCGGGGCGAGCACCACCCAGGATGACCGCACGAGCGTTGGGCTCGTCGTTCAGCGTCGCGTGGGCAATGCGCGCAGGCGGCGTGAGGGCCGTCGTCACTTCTCGGAACGTCTCCTGCCCGGGGGTCTCGACCACCAGCTCGTACAGGGCGGTGCTGGGCACCGAAGGGGCCGTGGTGAAGTCCACTCCGCCCCAGATCAGGAAGCGGCTGCGCGCCGCGTCGTAGATGACGGAGCTGCCGAACAGGTCCGGGAGGCCGGTGACGTTCAGCTTGGCCCAGGGGACCTCGGTCGCCCCCGTGACGCGGTACTCCCACAGCGCGCCCTCACGGATGTAGAGCATGCGACCGCGAGGGGCGTCGGGGAAGAAGAGGGGGGTGCTGGTGGCGTAGCCACGGTTGGGCTCCAGCTGCCGCCACCCGACGGCCGCGCGCACGGTGGCCGGGCCCGCCTCGCGCCCCACGAGAGACTCTGCGCGGTCGTTGTCGGTAGCCGTCACGCTGACGCGGAGGGTGTCGCCCGGCTGCAGCACGGAGAGGTCGATCGCGGAGGTGGCATCGGCGACTGGCGCGTCGTTCACCATCCATGAGTAGGACAGCGTGGTCGCGTCCCCATCCGGGTCTGTGACGAAGGCCGACGCCGTGATGGTCTCGTCCTGCCAGACCTCGTAGCGCGACAAGCGGGCGAAGTGCACGACGGGGAGCGAGTTCACGACGGTCACGCTCGCCGTGCCGGCCGGGCCCTCGCGCTCGCCCACGAAGGGGATGACCCGCACGGTCCACGTCTGGTGCTTGGCTGTCTCGCTCGCGGGCACCACGTCGGTGGTCACGGAGGTGGTGACGGTGGCGCCCCCCTCTTCGCGGTCCCACTCGTAGCGGTAGTCCACCGTCCCGGCGAGGGGGTCCGTCGACGCCACGTCGATGATCACCTCGAGGTCGTCGAGCGTGGTGGGCTCGGCGACGGTGATGGAGACCTGCGGGGCCGTTGGGACCGGCCCCTGCTCTACGCCCCGATAGTCCTCCGTGTCGAAGAGCAGGCTGCAGCCCGCCGCGCCCACGGCGCAACACACCACGATCAGCGGCCCCGCGAGCGCCGCGCGAGCGGCCCTCGACAAGCTGCCCCGCACTTGACCACGGCTCTCGGGCCGGACACTCCGCATCCTCATGTGGGGAGGAGTAGTTCGCTTGGGCCAATAATGCAACACGGGCGGCGGGCACCCGGCCGCGGCGGCCCGTTGTCATCCTCGGGCGCATCGCATGTTCGAGCCGTCCCGATGACCGCCCCGCCCTCGCGCCGCTGGCCCGGCGCGCTGCTGCTGGCGCTCGCCGTGGCTGTGCCCTGCTCGGGAGGGCGCTCTTCGCGTCCGCGCTCTTGGCCGCATCGCAGGCGTTCTCGGAGTACGCCACCGCTGGGCTCGAGAACCCCCTCACGCACGTGTGGTTGCTACTGGCAGGGCTCGAGGCGACGCGCCGTGACGTGCGCCTCGGGCGGCTCGCGCTGTGGGCGGGGCTGCTCCAGCTGACGCGACCCGACGGCGTGCTGCTGGTCCGGGCGGGGAGGCGCGTTGGCGCAAGGAGCGCAGGCGGGCGTGCTGGGCTTCGTCGGCGGTCCAGACATCCAGCCCTGGGCGCGCTGTGGCGGAGGGTCTCGCTGCTCGCCCGTGGCCCCCTCTTCACCCGCGCGCGCTGGGAGCGCCATCGCCTGGTTCGCGACGCACTGGGCGACGGAGGGGCTAGACGTGGAGCGCTACCTGCTGTCGCACGCCGCGCGCACCACGCCTGCCGGGCTCGCGCAGGGGCCGACTGCCCTGCGGGACACGGGCATCCACGTGGACCTCGGGCGCGTGCACCAGGCCGCGCACATCACGGTGCGGTTGAGCCCCCCCGACCGCCGCGAGCTGTGGTTCTACCGTGGCGGAGAGCGGCTGTGTGAGCTGGTCGCGCCGGCGTCCAACGAGCCGGTGGAGGTGCCCGCGGCGGCACGCTGAGGCTTCGACCGTGTGGTGATCTTGCCGCGCGACTACTATCGGCCCGAGTCCCGCACGCTAGACGCCTTCGAGCTCGATGGGCGGCCGTTGGTCGAGCCCCCCGCGCCCCGCCCCGCGCCCGCTCCAGCGTCGCCTGCCGTGCGCGCAGAGCCGTAGACCCGTCCGCCAGAGCAGCACGCACAGCACGCTCAGCGCGAAGAGGGCGGCGAAGCCCCACGTCGGGTTCGTGCCGCGGGCAGGGTAGAGCCCCAGCACCGCGAGCACGGACGCGAGCGGCACCCGCAGCAGCACGTGCCACAGGTACACGCCGAGGGTGGTGCCACCCAGCCACGTGGCCGCGCGTCGGACTCTCGGGGACGTGATGCGCAGGTCGTGGAAGCAGAAGAACGCACCCAGCCCCAGGGGCAGCACGGCGAGGCTGTAGACGTCGGGCTCGCCTGGCTGCGCTTCGATGGCGCCGAGCGCATGGCGCTCTGCGAAGGCGATCAGCCAACCCAGCGCGAGCCCCAGCGGGCCCCAGCCCCTGCGCACCCTGGGACCACCGTTCGCGGGCTCTCGCGCGAGCTCCTGGGCTGACATCCGCTGAGCCAAGAGCGCCCCCACGCCCACCAGCAACACCGCTTGAAAGGGGCCGTTGCGCACGCTCCACCCGAGGGGGATGCCAAGCGGCGTGGCGGCGTAGCGTCCCGCGAGCAGGCCGAACACGAAGAGCGCGACGGCGGTGCCGCCGAGCAGGCGCGCACGACGCAGCCTCACGCCCAGCATCACGGTGCCGAGGCCCAGCGCGAGCGAGGCGAGAAACCACAGGTGAAAGCCGCCCGGGGGGCCGTCGAAGAGCGTGCCGAGGGGCGCACGGGCGAGGGCCGTGAGCGTGGCCTGCGCGGTCGCCGCCACAGACGCCAAGAGCCGCCGGTGCAGAAGGGCGGTGAGCCAGTCGAGAGGCAACAGGCTGTAGGCCACGAAGCCGAGCGCATAGAGCCCGAGGAGGCGCGGCAGGGGGCCGAGGGCAGCCCGCCAGGCCGACCAGGCGCGTGTGGAGGGCGCTGCGCTCCCTGGCGGCAAGGGCGATGCGGGCGATGCGGGCGACACGGGCGCGAGCCGCGCCGACCGCCGTGCGAGGTGACCGCGCGCCCACAGAAAGCCAGAGACCACGAAGAAGTAGGGCACGCCGAACTCGGCGAGGGGCCGCAGCAGCGCGTTCCACGCGGGCGGTGGCGGCACGTGGATGAGCACCACCGCGAGCATGGCCACGGCGCGGCCGAGCTCGATGCCGGCGTGGCGTGGGTGGCTGGCCGCCTCAGCCATCTGGGGTCAGCGCGCCCCACTCCACCACGCGCAGGCGGCTGAGGTCCAGGCTAGTGGTGGCGCTGCTGTCGAGCAGGCCCACATACGCTTCACGGGCGGCCGCCGAGCCGTCGGCGTACACGTTGATGGAGCCCGAGAAGTCGCCCACGTAGGCGCCGTACACCTGGAGGGCGCGTGCGATGGTGCGGCCCGCCGGCGAGAGGCCGAGCGCGTCCAGGTCGAGCGCCGGATCGAGCTGGACGCGGCCGCCGCAGGGGATCCCGGCGCTCTCGGAGATGACGCCGTTCGCGGGGTGTCCCGAGCTGGCGGGGCTGACGAACCAGCGCTGCCGCAGCCCGGGATAGGCGAGCACCAGCGCGTGCGGGATCTCGCCCGCGCGCAGCTCCGCGGCGGTGATGAGCCCAGCCAGCAGTGGAAAGCCACACGCGCGTGAGCCATGCGAGGCGTACCACTCGCTGGGGCCGCCCTTGGGGGGCCGCACGCCGCTGCCCT
Source organism: Sandaracinaceae bacterium (assembly GCA_020633075.1). Classification (GTDB taxonomy): domain Bacteria; phylum Myxococcota_A; class Polyangia; order Polyangiales; family Houyiibacteriaceae; genus JADJJE01. The sequence goes on along the minus strand of JACKEI010000007.1, from coordinate 103,912 downwards.
GGAGGTCGACCGTGGCGCACAGGCTGCAGTCCCAGCTGCCATCGCCGCGCAAGCGGGCTTGGTAGAAGTCGTAGCCGCGCCCGCGCGCGACATCGACGAGCGTCAGGTGCCCGTCCGCTTCGGGTGCGCTCGCGGCGCCCACCGGCACGGGCCAGCGCAGCGTCAGGTGCTCGCCCTCGTTGCTCAGCGGCGTGTGCACGTCGACCAGCGGCGTGCTCGCGTCCACCCAATGGACGGGCACGCTCCACGGATGGATGCTCACGCTCAGCGAAGGCCACTCCGAGCTCCCCGCCAGATGCTGCACCAGCGCCGCGCTGTCCGGCCGGAGAGCCACGTCCTCGGGGATCGGGGTGTTCCAGGGGCTGGTGTCCACGAAGGGTCGGTACGTGCTCGGAGCCGGCTGCTCGCGGGGGCTCGTGTCGTCACCTGCGCCTGCGGTGGCGCTCGCCCCGCTGCAGCCGCCGACGACGACCTGGCAGGCGAGCACGCAGACCAGCGGCGCGCGCAGGAGCCTGCCCGCGCCGCGTGGACGAAGGGTCACGGACGGGCCTCCGGTGGCAGCTCACCGCGGTCGACGAAGGCGCGCAGCGCGTCGAACAGGGGGCCGTCGCGGCGGGCGGGGCGCGGCACCAGGGGGGCGGAGCGCACCAGCACGGCCAGACGCTCCAGCCGCGCGGGAAGCTCGCGGACCTCCCAGGCGACCACCACCCCAGGGCGCTCCGCAAAGCTGCGGGCGGTCGCCAGCTGGTGGTCGTTGCGGGTCTCGCGCAGCTCGGCGCGGCGCGGCAGGACCAGCACCGGCTTCCCGCGCTCGAGCGCCGCAAAGAGCGTCCCGGTGCCCGCGTGCCCGACGATGGCGTCCGCCTCGTCACACGCACGCTCGAACGCGGGCGCGTCCAGGAAGGGCTGAGCGATCAGGTGCTGCGTACGCAGCGTGCTGGGGCCCACCTGCGCCGTGATGGCCACGTCGGAGTGCGCGCCGGCCCACTCGTCCATGGCCGCCACCAGGCGGTCGAAGGGCATCTGTGCGCCGACGGTCAGCAGCAGCTTCATCCGAGCATGCTCCCGGCGAAGCGCGGCCCACCCGGGCGGGCGAGCTCAGGCCACTGCGTGAGCCACAGGTTGGCGAAGCGCCCCACCTTCTGACCGCTCATGGAGAGCTCCTCGACGTTGGCCAGGCTGTCCACCCAGATGGTGCGGGCGCCGAGAGCGCGGCCCAGCACCACCCCGAAGAAGCCCGGCAGCGCGCCGGTGCTCACCACCACGTCCGGACGCTCCGCCAGCAGCACGCGCAGCACCTCGGCGGCGCAACGCACCATGCCCAGCTTGTCCCAGCGGGTGGTGTCCGGGACCACGCGCAGCGGCGCGTCGCCCACGTGCGCGCGGTAGGTCTCGTCCACGGTCACGAACACCATGAAGTGCCCCTCGAAGGCCGGGCGCAGGCGCAGCAGCTCCACGAAGTGCCCACCGCCCGAGCTGATGGCGAGCACCTTCTGCCGACGGGGGGCGTCGGTCGCGTGCCGAGGCGGGGTGGAGGTCCGTGTCTTCGCCATGTCAGCCCGCGAACCCGGCGAGGAAGTCATCCACATCGCCCGCGCGGTCGTTCTGGCGCGCGACCGAGTCCGACACGGCCACCAGCGCGAAGGCGACGCCGTCTTCACGCGCCAGGTCGCGGCGCAAGCGGTGCAGCTCCGCAGCCTTGATGCCCGCCCCGACCAGCACGAGCACCCCGTCCGAGCGACGCGCCGCGCGACGCAGCCCAGCGATGCCCCGCGGCCCCTCCCACGCGTGGGTGGACACCCGCAGCGCGTGGCTCACGCGGATGCTGCCCGTGTCGTCCTCGGGTGCGCTGCCGGAGGCGCTGCTGGGGCTGGCAAAGCCGGGAGAGCTGGCGCGCGTGCGGCGCTCGATGGGCAGCACGTTGCCGAGCACGTGACGCTCCGTCTCGCCGCCGTTGGCGGAGCGCAGCGGCACGGCGGCCACTGCGGGCTCCTCCTGCGCGACGCCGCGCCAGGTCTGCCGGATGGTCATGGTGAGGGTCTCGGCCAAGGCCCTCTCTGCATCGGTCGCGCCCACGAGCAGCAGCTCGCCGCGCTTGTCGCGCAGCAGCTCCTCGAGGTCGGCGAGGAAGTCCTCGAGGGCCTCGCTGTCGCGCGGCCAGCTGGACGTGGCCACGACGGGCCCCTCGCCCCACCAGGCGATCTCGGGAGGCGCGATCAGGCGCAGACCGTTCAAGTCGCGCGCCACGACCACCAGCACGGCCAGCAGCCCGAAGAGCAGGGGCGTCGCGAGCGCGATGATCTTCTTCTTCTTGGACGGAACCGCCATCTCCGGTGGGATCGCATCGGACACGCGGCGGAACCCGGTCGGCACGTCGTGAAGCTGATCGTCGACCGAGCCTGCGCGCTCGGTGAGGCTCTCGACGAGGGCGCCCTTCACGTTCACTTGGGCCAACAGGCTCGCGGCCTGGGACTCGATGTCGCTGAAGCGGTTGCCGCGCTCCTCCGCCTGGCTGGCCAGCTGCTCGAGCGTGCGTTGACGCTGCTCGAGCGAGCCGAGCTCGGTCACGGCGGCCGCGAGGGCGCTGCGACGCTCCGCGCTGAGGGCGCTGCCTCCCATCACCACGGTACCGGCGGGCTCCGTGCTGCTCGCCTGCTGCCGCGCCAGCGCGTTGACCTGACGTTGGAGCGACTGGACCTGCGGGTGTGAGTCGCCCAGCCCCTGCCCACGCGCCTCGCGCAGCGCCTGTCGCAGCTCCGCCAAGCGGGCCTCTTCACGGCGGCGCTCGGGGGTGGCGCCCCCGCTGCTGCGGACGCGCGGCGCTTCGTCCGCAGCCTCACGCAGCTGCGCGACACGGGCACGCATGGCCTCCACCTCGGCGGCGGCCAGGGTGGCCTCCGTGCGCAGCTGCGCCGCCTGCGCGATCACCTGCGACTGCTCCACGTCCATCTCGCTGATGCCGTTCTCGGAGCGGAAGGCGTCGTACGCCGTGCGCGCGTCGTTGAGCTCGATGGCGGCCGCGCTGATGCGCTCGGCGATGCTGGCCTGCTCGCTCTCGAGCGCGGTGCGGCGCAGCTCCGTGTGGTGCGCAAGGAAGAGCTCCGCGGCGCTGTTGGCCAGCGTGGCCGCCTCCTCGGGCGTGTCGGCGTAGGCGTTGAAGCTCACCTGCCGCGTGCCCTGGTCGGCGCTCACCTGCAGGATGGCCCGCATGGCGTCCACGCTCAGGTGCCCGAGCCCCGCGCGGTCGCGCATCTCCAGCACGAAGCGGTCCGTGAGAGCCACGGAGGCCAGCGAGGGCAGCTCCTGCTGGGCCTCGAGGAAGCTCTGCCCCGCGAGCCCCTCGTAGCGCACCACGGCGGACGTGAGGTACGAGCGACCGATCGCGAACTTGGCGACGAGCACACCCACCACCAAGCCGACCGCGGCCGCCCCGACCACCCAACGCTTGTGCTGCCAGACCACCCGCACCAGACGGCGCAGATCGAGCGGGGTCCCCGCGCGCCGCGAGCCGCCCTCGTCCTCGTCCATGTCGTGTTCCGCTCGTCGACTCATGGTGTCCTCCTCAGCGACGCCGCAAGACGCGTCGTCCGCCCTCGGTAGCCTGTGCGCCGCTCGCGGCGGACGCGCGCTCGGCGGCACGCTCGGCGGCCTTGGCCAGCGCTTGGTTCGCCGCCCCGCCTCCGTCCAGGTGCTCGGCCAGCGCAGCGATGGTGGGAAAGCGGAACACGTCCGTGACCGTCAGCGTCTTCCCCGTGGCCTCGCGGATCTCGCGGTGGGCCTGCACGGCCAGCAGCGAGTGACCCCCGAGGTCGAAGAAGTTGTCGCGGGCGCCCACATCCGCGAGGCCCAGCAGGCGCTTCCACACTGCGGCGATCTGCCGCTGCGTCTCGCCCGTGGTGGGGACCCGCTCCGCGCTCGCCCCCTGCGCCTGCAACTCCGGCCGCGGCAGGGCCTTGCGGTCCACCTTCTTGTTGGGCGTGAGCGGGTAGCGCTCCAGCCTGACGAAGTGGGCGGGGATCATGAACGTGGGCAGCGTCTCGGCCAGGTGCGCCTTGAGCGCCGGCACGTCCAGCGGCGCGGCGCTCAGCAGGTACGCCACCAGCCGCTTGTCGCCGGGCGTGTCTTCACGCGCGATGACCACGGCGTTGCGCACGGCCTCGTGCGCCTCCAGGCGCGCCTCGATCTCGCCGAGCTCGATGCGGTAGCCGCGCAGCTTCACCTGGTTGTCCACGCGACCCACGAAGAGCAGCTGCCCGTCCTCACGCCACTGCACCTCGTCGCCGGTGCGGTACATGCGCGCGCCGGGCTTGCTGGCGAAAGGGTCCGGGACGAAGCGCTCGGCCGTCAGCTCGGGCCGCTGCCAGTACCCGCGTGTCACGCCCTCGCCAGCGATGTACAGCTCGCCCGGCATGCCCGGGGGCACCAGCTGCAGCGCCTCGTCCAGCACGTACAGCTGCGTGTTGCAGATGGGCGTGCCGATGGTGACGGCGGCCGCGTCGGGGTCCACGGCGGACGTGGAGGACCAGATGGTGGTCTCGGTCGGGCCGTACATGTTGGTGATGGCGGCGGCCGTCGCAGCGCGCAGCTCCTTCGCCAGGCTGAGCGGCAGGGCCTCGCCACCGACCATGAGCTGCTGCACGCCCGCGAGCGCGCGGCGGGACTCGTCGTTGGTGACCAGCATGCGCGCCATGGACGGGGTGCACTGCAGGTGCGTGACGCCGTGCCGCACGAGCTGCGCCGCGATGGAGTAGTCGTCCGCCGCCACTGCTGGGACCTCGTCGCTCGATACCTGGCGCAGCTTGTTGAGCATGGGCAGGTGCTGCATGACCGTGGCCGAGTCGATGCCGAAGTCGATCAGGCAGCCGAGCTCGTCCACGCCGGCGGCGCGGCAGGCCTCCACCATGACGCGCGCCGACGCTGGCGTGCCGAAGAGGGCGCTGGTCTCGTAGTAGCGCTCGAAGGAGTGGTCCAGCAGCGCCTCGGTGTCCTCCGCCGAGAGCTGCTCGAAGTTGTCGGCGAAGGACTTGGTCTCGTCTGCGGCCGCCTTGAACGCCGGGAACGCCCACGCGTGCGACTGGATCAGCGCGATGGAGCTGCGCAGGTAGTCCTTCATGGGGCCGCGCACCAGCTCCTTCACGGCGGCGTCTTCTTCGCCGATGAAGGTGTGCAGCATGAGCACCACGCAGCCCTCCCCCGCGTGCCCGGCCGCCTTGTACGCGGCGCGGTAGATGCGGATCTTGTCCGCCACGTCGTCCAGGCTCTGTCCCAGCAGGTGCGTCAGGATGCCGCCACCCATGCGCCCCGCCAGCTCGAAGGTCTCGGGGTTGCCAGCTGCGGTGATCATGAAGGGCAGCTCGGGCTGCACGGGGCGCGGCAGCGAGCGCACGGCCACGGGACCGGTGGGCCCCTCGAAGGTCACGTGCTCACCGCGCCAGAGGCGCTGAATGGTCTCGATGTCGTCGACCATTTGGTCCTTCTGGCGACCGAAGGACTGCGGGCGGAGCAGGAAGTCGTTGGGCTGCCAGCCGGCCGCGAAGCTGATGTCCACGCGCCCGTTGGAGAGGTTGTCCACGAGGCCCCACTCCTCGGCGATGCGCACCGGGTGATGCAGGGGGCTGACGCAGCTGCCGGCGCGGATGCGCACGTTCTCCGTGATGGCGGCGATGGCGGCGCTCACGACCGAGGGGTTGGGGTACAGCCCGCCGAACGCGTGGAAGTGGCGCTCCGGGGTCCACACCGCGGAGAAGCCGTTCTTGTCGGCGTAGCGCGCGCCGTCCAAGAGCAGCTTGTACTTGTCCGCCGCGTTCTCACCCTCGTCCGACGCGAAGTAGAAGAGGCTGAAGTCGATCTTGCGGTCGCTGCTGCGCACCACCGGCGCGCCGCTCACCAGGCCACGGTCTTCGTCGCCGGCCAGCACCACGCGGAAGCCGCGTGCCAGCGTGTAGAAGAGCTCCAGGACCGAGATGTCGAAGCTGAGGCTGGTCACCGCGAGCCAGGTGCTGCCCGGCTCGTGCGGGATGCGCTCGTCCATGCCGACGAAGAAGTTGCTGACCTGTTGGTGCTCGACCATCACGCCCTTGGGCGTGCCGGTGGAGCCGCTGGTGTAGATCAGGTAGGCCAGCTGGGACGCGCGGAAGGCGTCCTGGGACACGGGCCCGGTGGAGTACCCGGCGAGCTCGGGGCACGCGTCGAGGACCACGAGGGTGGCGTCGGTGGCGGGCAGCTTCGCGCGGAGGGCCTGCTGCGTGACCACCAGACGCGCGCCGCTGTCGCTCAGCATGAAGGCCACGCGGTCGGCTGGATAGGTCGGGTCAAGGGGCAGGTAGGCACCGCCCGCCTTGAGGATGCCCAGCGCACCGATGACGAGCGCCACCGAGCGGTCGGTGTAGAGGCCCACGGGGGCGTCTTTCGTGAGCCCCTGCGCGCGCAGGTGCGCGGCCAGCTGGTTGCTGCGCGCGTCCAGCTCGGCGTAGGTCAGCTGCGTCTCGCGATGCACCAAGGCCACGGCGCCGGGCGTGCGCGCCACCTGCTGCTCGAAGAGCTGGTGAACGCCGTGCTCGCTGGGATACGGCGTGGTGCCGGGGTTCCACTCGGTCAGCAGGCGCGCGCGCTCCGCGTCGGTGAGCAACGGCAGCGTGCCCACCGGCTCCGCGCGGCTGCCCAGCGCCGCCGTGAGCAGCACGCTCAGCTGCCGCGTGAAGCGCTCCGCGACGGCCGCGTCCAGCTGCGCTGGGTCGAACACCACGCGCCCGACGGAACCGTCGGTGAGCACGGCCAGCGCCGCACCCGCCGGAAGCGCACCCGTGTCCGCGCCACGCGGCAGCACGTCGAAGGCCACGGGCCAGGTGGGCTGAACGAGCCCGGGCTGCCGCGCGACCAGGTCGTGCGGATACGAGCCGTGCCTCTCGGCGGTGGCGAGCGCGTCGCGGGCGCGGTCCACCAGCTGCGCGAAGGGCAGCTCGCGGCTCAGCTCCACGCTCACCGGCACACGCGTGGCGTAGACCTGCTCCGCGCCCGTGAGCCGGGCCAGGCCGGGGTGAGCGTGTCCGAGCTCCACGCGCGGAGCGGCGCCGAGGCGCAGCAAGAGGGCGCTGAGGCCGGCGAGCAGCAGCTCGGGCGTGGCCGCCTCCCCCTCGAAGGTGGCGCTCACCTGCACCGCTGGGCGCTCGGCCGCGTTGGTCGTCGCGGGCGCAGCCTGCGCCGCGCCGCCGTCCACCATGCCCGGCATGCGCGCGGGCGCGCTCGCCCGCAGACGCCGCACCCAGAAGGCCTCGTGAGGCGCGAGCCAGGCGTCCAGCTCGGTCAGCTGCGCGCGCAGGGAGCCGTCGGTCTGCAGGCTGGCACCGGGCACCACCCCCTGCTGCGTGAGCGCGTCGCGCGAGAGCAGCGCGCCCGCGGTGTCCCGCACCTCGCCGAAGCGCAGCGTGCCGCTGCCCGTGGCCACCTCGAGCGCGTGCTCGTCCACGGAGACCACGGAGCCCGGCGCGAGCAGGGCGCTGGCGCCCGTCTCCACGGGGGACGCGAGGAGCAGCGCGTGCGCGCCGAGCAGCGCCTTGGGTGAGCCCACCGGGTTGGGGTAGCGCCCGTGATCGAGGGCACGCGCCAGCGCGGCCAGCTCCGCCGCGGAGCGCGTGAAGTCGAGGGTGCAGCCGCCCTCGGGGCGCTGGTCCTTCGCGAAGTAGGTGCGCTGCGTGAGGTCCTGCGGCGTGCGACGCAGCTCGCCGCGCCCCAGCGTCTCGGCCAGCTCGGCGAACACCTCGATGGCCACCTCGTAGCAGCGCGTGTTCAGCGTGAGGCAGGTCTCGCCCGGGGCGATGTCGAACAGCCGCTGCGCCACGATGTCGCCCTCGTCCACGCCCCCCTCGATGAGGTGGAAGGTGACGCCGTGCGTGCGCTCCTGGTTGGCGAGCGCCCACACCGGAGCGTTGAGGCCGGCGTAGCGCGGCAGCGGGCCGTCGTGGAAGTTGATGGCGCCGCGGGTGGGGAGGGCCAGCACGTCAGCCGGGATGATCGTCAGGTTGGCGATGCTGAAGAGCCACTCGAAGGGCTCCGCGCCGAGGCGCGCGGCGAGCGTGGCGCGCGGCCCGGAGGCCAGCACGCGGAGCCCGCGGCCCTCGGCCCACGCGGCGATGTCCGCGTTGTCCGTGATGACGGCGGACACGACGTTCCCGCGCGCCAGGAGCGCCTCGGCGCACTGCACGAGGAGCGTCCCGTTGCCCATGAGGACACTGCGAAAGGGGTTCTGCGCTTGCATCATTTTCTCCGACATCTCTCGTCACTCGTTCGCGGCCCGTCCGAGCGCGGGGCCGAGGCGCGCGTCTCTCGCTCAGCGAGCGGTGCTGATCACCGCCGCACCGAGCCCGGTCGTAGCGGCCACGCTCACCGCGGGCGCGATGGCGGCCATCACGTCGCGTAGCTTGGAGAGCCCGCTTGCGCCGACGTAGACCACGTCGCCCGGCGCGAGGAGCGGGTCCGCTCCCTGTCCGTCCAGCAGCTCGTCCAGGCGCGCCACGTACACCGAGGGCGCCGCGTGGTCGCCGCGCACCACGATGATCTCACCACGGTCGGCGTCCCGCGTGGTACCGCCCGCGAAGGCGAGGGCCAGCGTCAGCCGCAAGCCCGGCCGGTAGGGCATGACGCGCGCGGCGTGCACCTCGCCCAGGACGCTCACCAGCCCCTCCAGCTCGGGGGGCACGTACAGATGGTCGCCCGGCCGGACGCGCACGTTGTGGCGTGGGTCCCCGGTGATGGCCAGCACCAGGCTCACGGGGACCACCTGACCGTTGCGTACCAAGCGCGCTCCCGCGAGGTCTGCGACGGGCACCGCGACGCCCCCCTCCTCGCCCCGCTCGGTGCCGCCGGCGGAGGCCAGGAGATCCGCCAGGCGCATGCCGGGCACGACCGTGTAGCGCCCTGGCGTCGCGACCGCGCCGAGCACGGTGGCGCGCTGCCCGTTGGGTGACGCCACGATGATGGTCACGCGCACGGTCTGGTCGAAGGGACGCAGCGCCTGCTCGATGCGCGCCTCGGCCACCGTGAGCGCCAAGCCGGAGACGTCGACGTCCCCCGCGAGCGGCACGTGCAGCACGCCGCGTTCGTCCACGGTGAGTCCCAGCACGGCGGAGTCGGTGCCGCTGATCATCTGTAGGTTCACCACGTCACCGGGCATCAGCGTGAGGGCCAGCGGCGGGTCGTGGTCGAGGCCGGTCAGCTCCGCCGCCGGGGCCCGCACGAAGCCGTGCTCCGCCGACGGGACGGTAGGGAGCCGCGGCAGCGAGCTACCACAGCCCGCGGCCACCAGCGCGATGACCAGGCCCGACATGGGCGCCCACATCGCATAAAGTGGGCAGGTATACGTGTATGTAGGCACGTGGTCCTGCTAGCGCCGAACGAAGCGTGCGGCAAGCCGGGAAAACACCAATTTACGAGAGAGTTACGCAGGTTTCCGTCACGGAGTGCCAGGTAGAATCCGCCGCAACGAGAATCCGCTGGCATGGTCAAGTTTTTTGCTATGTGTTGCGGATTGCATTGGCCAGGTAGGTCTCTATGACCCAAGGTCTGCGGTGTAGTCCCTCCACCTACCGCGCCATTCATGCCCCTGTTCGACTCCACCAAGACCGGCATCATCCGCCCCTACCACTCCCTGCTGACGCTGGTTCAGCGGGCCCTGGACGTCGCGATGATCGTCCTTGCGCTGTGGTTCACCCGCTCCGTCTACGCTGGCCCAGACGTCGAGCCGTGGCGCATCCACGACACCCTCGAGGCGGGCGCGGCCTCCCTGCTCTTCCTCTTCTCTGCGGACGCGTGTGGCCTGTACCTCGGCTTCCGAGGGGTGCCGCTGATCCAAGAGCTGAAGCGCGTGTGGCTGGCCTGGTTCGCCGTCTTCGCGCTGCTGCTCCTGCTCGCGTTCGCGCTGAAGGAGTCCGCCACCTACAGCCGCGCGGTCTCGCTGGGCTGGATGCTGGCCGCGCCCGTGTTCGTGAGCGTTTGGCGCTCGCTGGTGCGTCTGTCGCTCCACGAAGCGCGCCGCCGCGGTCACAGCACGCGGCGCGTGGCCATCGTGGGCATGACCTCTCTCGGCGAGCGTGTAGCGCGCAGCCTCAGGGCGGCGCCGTCCTTGGGCCTCGTGCTGGAGGGCTTCTACGACGACCGCGGGGAGGACCGACGCGAGGAGATCGACAGCGAGCTGGGCGAGTTCGCCGGCAACTTCGAGGAGCTGGTGGCCCGCGCCACGCTGGGCGACCTCGACCTGGTGTACGTGTGTCTGCCGCTGCGCGCCGAGTCGCGCGTCCACAAGCTGATCGCGCAGCTGGCCGACACCACCGTCAGCGTCTACGTGGTGCCCGACTTCTTCGTCTTCGATCTGTTGCACGCGCGCTGGACTGCGCTCGGCGACATCCCGGTCGTCAGCATCTTCGAGACGCCCTTCATGGGCACCGAGGGCTGGCTCAAGCGGGCCGAGGACCTCGTGCTGGGCACGCTCGCGGTCGCCGTCGCGGCCATCCCCATGGCCCTCATCGCCATCGGCATCAAGCTCACCAGCAAGGGCCCCGTGCTCTTCAAGCAGCGGCGCTACGGCCTCCACGGCGAGGTCATCGACGTCTACAAGTTCCGCTCCATGACGGTGGCGGAGGACGGCGCCAACGTGCGGCAGGCCACCGCAAACGACAGCCGCATCACGCCCTTCGGCGCCTTCCTGCGGCGCACCTCGCTCGACGAGCTGCCGCAGCTGGTGCACGTGGTCACCGGCTCCATGAGCCTGGTGGGCCCGCGCCCGCACGCCGTCGCTCACAACGAGGCGTACCGGAAGCACATCTACGGCTACATGCTGCGCCACAAGGTGAAGCCCGGCCTCACGGGCTGGGCGCAGGTGAACGGCTGGCGCGGTGAGACCGACACGCTCGAGAAGATGGAGAAGCGCATCGAGCACGACCTCGAGTACATCCGGCGCTGGAACCTCCTGCTGGACATCAAGATCGTGTTCCTGACCGTCTTCGGCCGCGCGGTGCACCAGAACGCGAAGTGACGCGGATGACCCGGCGCAAGACGGTAGGGCTGCTGCTGGCGCTCACCTCCGCGCTCTTCGGAGGGGTTGGCGTGGCCGTGCACCGCCGCTTGCACAAGCTGTGGTTCATCCCCGAGCCCCCCAGCCGCACCCTGCGCACGGAGGGCATGGTCAACGCTCCCCTCGTGCCGCGCGTGCGCGTGCTGTTCGTGGGGCACAGCCTGGTGAACCAGGACATGCCGCGCATGGCGGCGGCCGTCGCGGACGCGCTGGGTGTGGACTTCAGCTACGACGTGCAGCTGACCGACGGTGGCTCTCTGGAGGTCAACTGGAACGAGCCGGAGCGGGCCACCGGCGTCCACGCGCGTGAGGCGCTGGCCAGCGCGGACTACGACACGCTGGTGCTGACGGAGGCCGTGAACCTGGACGACCACCTGCGTTGGAGCGACCCGCCCGGGCACGCCCTGCGCTGGTATCGCCTGGCGCGCGAGCACCGCCCGGACATCCGCCTCTTCTTCTACGAGACCTGGCACCACCGCAGCGAGCCGCGCCACGCGCGCGGGCTGCCGCTCCTGCCCAGCCGGCTGACGTGGCGTGAGCAGCTGGACGCGGACCTGGGCAAGTGGGAGCACATCGTGGACGAGGCGGAGCGCCTGCACGGCAGCACGGCATGGGGCGTGGCGTCCACGGAGAGCGCCGGGGCAGCGACGCGCGCGCCGCTCGACGTGCACATCGTCCCCGGCGGGCAGACCCTGGGCGCTTTGGTAGACGCCGTGCGCGCGGGCGAGGTGCCGGGCGTCACCAGCGAGCACGCGCTCTTCGCCGACGGGGTGCACCTGAGCGACCTCGGCAACTACTTCATCGCGCTGGTGCAGGTGGCCACCCTGACCCACGCGGACCTCGGCGCTGCGCCGCACGAGGTGCCCCGCGCCGACGGTGAGCTGGTGCGCGTCGCGCCCGACACCGCCAGGGCCCTCGGCAGCATTGCCCAGCGCGCCGTCCGCCTCTATCCCCGCTCGGGCGCGCTGCGCGCTCGAGAGCCAAGCTGAACATGTCCGACGAATACGAAGTCATGGAGCGCGACATCGCCATCGTGGGGATGGCGGCGCGCGTACCTGGGGCCAACACCCCTGCCGAGCTGTGGAAGAACCTGGTGGGCGGCGTGGAGTCCATCCGCCAGTACACCGACGAGGAGCTGCTGCAGAAGGGCGAGCGCCCGGAGCTGCTGAGGGACCCGCGCTACGTGCGCGCCGCCGCGCCCCTCGCGGGCCTGCCCGACTTCGACGGCGAGTTCTTCGGGTTCAGCCCCAAGGACTGCGCCATCATGGACCCGCAGCACAGGCACTTCCTCGAGTGCGCGTGGGAGGCGCTCGAGAACGCCGCGCACCCACCCGAGCGCTTCGCGGGCCCCATCGGCGTGTTCGCCGGCTGCGGTATGGGCAGCTACTTCTACGTGAACGTCTGCTCGCAGGCCGAGCTGGTGCGCGACGTGGGCATGTTCCTGCTGCGCCACACGGGCAACGACAAGGACTTCCTGGCCACGCGCGTGAGCTACCTGCTGGACCTGGCCGGGCCGTCCATCAACGTGCAGACGGCCTGCTCCACCTCGCTGGTGGCCACGCACCTCGCCGTGCAGAGCCTCTTGGCGCGCGAGTGCGACATGGCGCTGGCCGGCGGCGTCACCATCGAGCTGCCCCACGAGCGCGGCTACATCTACCACGAGGGCGAGGTGCTCTCGCCGGACGGCCACTGCCACGCCTTCGATCATCGCGGGCAGGGCACCGTGTTCGGCTCCGGGGTGGGCGTGGTGGTGCTGCGGCGGCTGGGCGACGCGCTGGACGACGGCGACACCATCCACGCGGTGATCCGCGGCACGGCCGTGAACAACGACGGCGCCAAGAAGGTGAACTACCTGGCCCCCAGCGTGGACGGGCAGGCGGCCTGCGTGGTGGAGGCCCTCGGGGTGGCCGGCGTGCCGGCGCGCAGCGTGGAGTACATCGAGTGCCACGGGACGGGCACGGCGCTGGGCGACCCGATCGAGGTGGAGGCGCTCACGCAGGGCTTCCGCACGCAGACCGAGGAGCGCGGCTTCTGTCAGCTGGGCTCCATCAAGACCAACATCGGGCACCTGGACACCGCGGCCGGCGTGATCGGGCTGATCAAGGCCACGCTCGCGCTGCGTCACGCGCAGATCCCGCCCTCGCTCGGGTACGAGAAGCCCAACCCGGCGATCGACTTCGCGAGCTCACCCTTCCGCGTGGCCAGCGCCCTCAGCGCGTGGCCTGCGCCTGCGAACCACCCGCGCCGCGCGGCCGTGAACTCGCTGGGGGTCGGCGGCACCAACGCGCACGTCGTGCTGCAGGAGCCGCCCGGCCTGCCGGAGCCCGAGGCCCCCACGCGCGCGGTGCAGCTGCTCACGCTGTCGGCGCGCACGCGCAGCAGCCTGGACGCGCAGAGCCAGCGGCTGGCCGCGCACCTCCTCGCGCACGCCGAGCGACAGGCGCTGGACGCGAGCGACCCCGCCTTCTCCGAGCTGTCTCTGGCCGACGTGGCCTTCACGCTGCACCACGGCCGCCGCGGGTTCGGCGAGCGGCGCGTGCTCGCGGCCGCGAGCCTGCGCGAGGCCGCCGAGCTGCTGCAGGCCAACGACCCCCAGCGGGTGTTCAGCCACACGGCGCTGCGCGGCAAGACCGAGAGCGGCGCGCCGCACGTGGCCTTCCTGCTGCCCGGCGGTGGCGCGCAGTACGCGCGCATGACGGTGGACCTGTTCGAGCACGAGCCCGTGTTCCGTGAGCACATGCAGCGCGGCCTCGAGACGCTGCGCGCGCGGCACGGGCTGGACCTCGGGCCGCTGCTCTACCCCGCGCCGGGCGCCGAGGCCCAGGCGCAGGCCGAGCTGGACGCGCGCATGGACCGGCAGCTGCCGGCGATCTTCCTCACCAGCGTGGCCATGGCGCGCACCCTCGAGCACTTCGGCGTGCAGGCCAGCGCCTACCTGGGCCACAGCGCGGGCGAGAACACGGCCGCGCACCTGGCCGGGGTGATGAGCTTCGAGGACTGCCTGGGCCTGATCATGCTGCGCGCGCAGCTCTTCATGGAGACCCGCGCGGGCGCCATGCTGTCCGTCACGCTGCCGGAGGCGGAGCTGCGCGCCCTGCTGCCCAGCACGCTCGAGCTGGCCGTGGTCAACGGGCCCGAGGCGTGTGTCGCGTCGGGTGACCCGGACGCCATCGCGGCGCTCGAGGCCAGCCTGGCCGGGCGTGAGGGCGTGGAGACGCAGCGCCTGGCCATCCCGGTGGCCGCGCACTCGCGCCTGCTGGACCCGATCCTGCCGCGCTTCGAGGCCTACCTGCGCGGCATCTCGCTGAGCGCGCCGAGCGTGCCCTTCCTGTCCAACCGCAGCGGCACGTGGATCACGGACGCCGAGGCCACGGACCCGGCCCACTGGGTGAGTCACCTGCGCGGCACGGTGCGCTTCGCCGACAACGTGGACGCGCTGCTCGCGCGGGGGCCGAGCGTGCTGGTGGAGGTGGGCCCCGGCCGCACGCTGAGCTCGCTCGCGCGGCAGCACGCCGGCTTCCGCGCCGGCGGGCACCAGGCCATCGCGTCGGTGCGCCACAAGGACGAGGCCGTCTCCGACGTGCACTACCTCACGGCGTGTCTGGGGCGCGTGTGGGCCACGGGCGCCGCGCTGGACTGGGACCGCATGTGGCCGGGTGAGCTGCGCTCGCGCGTGGAGCTCCCCACCTACGCGTGGGATCACAAGCCCTACTTCATCGAGCCCGCCGCGCCCGTGAGCGTGGCGGCCGAGAGCGCGCTCGAGCGGCTGCCGGACGTACGCGACTGGGGCTTCGTGCCGCGCTGGAAGCCGTCCCTGGTGGACCTGCCGCTGGACGAGGCGGACACGAGCACGCCGCGCACCTACCTGATCTTCATGGACCGCGGCGGTGTCGGCCAGCGGCTGCGGGCGCGCCTGACGCAGGCCGGGCAGCGCGTGGTGGCGGTCTACGAGGGCGACGCCTTCCACCACCGCGGCGGCGACGAGTACACGCTCAGCCCCGAGCGCGGACGCGAAGGCTACGCGTCGCTGATCAGCGACCTGGTGGAGCGCGGCCGCACGCCCGAGCGCGTGGTGCACCTCTGGCTGCTGGAGCTGGAGGAGCACTTCCGCCCCGGCTCGAGCCTCTTTCACCACCACCTGGAGCGCGGCTTCTTCAGCCTCTTCTTCCTGGCCAAGGCGCTGGTGGACGCGAGCGTGCCCGCCGTGCACCTGAGCGTGGTGGGCAACGGCCTGGTGCGCGTAGCCGACGAGGCGCTCCCGCACCCGCAGAAGGCCACCGCCCTCGGCCCCGTGAAGGTGCTCCCGCGCGAGCTCGAGGGCGCCACGGCGCGCTTGATCGACGTGCAGGTGCCGGAGGCGCGGGCGCAGCTCTTCGGGGGCTCCTTGCGGGCCGGGCTGCTGGACCCCTTCGGCGGCAAGAAGCGCGTGGAGCAAGAGCTGGACGCCCTGTGCGCGCGGCTGCTGGACGAGGTGCGGGCCACGCCTGGCGACGAGGTGGTCGCCCTCCGCGGTGAGCGTCGGCTGACGCAGGTGTTCGTGCCGCGGGCCCTCGAGCCGCTGGGCACGAGCGATGGCATCTCCGCGTCGACCGCTGCGGCGACCGTTCCGGCCGGTGCGGCGGCAGGTGACGTAACTGGGCACGTGGCCGAGGCCGGGCCCGTTCACACGCCGAGTGACACGATGGCGCTCCCGGCCGCGCTGCGCGAGCAGGGCGTCTACCTCATCACAGGCGGGCTCGGCGGCCTGGGGCTCACCGTGGCGGACTACCTGGCGCGCAGCTGCCGCGCGCGGCTGGCGCTGCTGGGACGCACGCCGCTGCCGCCGCGGGAGCAGTGGGCCACCTGGATGGCGCAGCACGGCGAGGGAGAGCGCAGCAGCCAGCGCATGCGGCGCGTGCTGGACCTCGAGGCGCAGGGGGCCGAGGTGCTGGTGGTGACGGCCGACGTGACCAACGCCGAGGAGGTGCAGGCGGCGCTCGCGGCCGTGGACGCGCGCTTCGGGGCACTGCACGGGGTGTTCCACGCGGCGGGCGAGCTGGACGACGACCTGATCGCGCTGAAGACGCTCGAGAGCGTGGAGCAGGTGTTCGCGCCCAAGATCCAGGGCACCCGCATCCTGCACGAGCTCACGCGCGAGCGCGGCCTCGACTTCCTGCTGCTGTTCAGCTCCACCTCCACCGCGACGGCACCCGCCGGCCAGGTGGACTACGTAGCGGCCAACGCCTTCCTGGACGCCTTCGCGGAGAGCCAGCGCGCGCAGGGGGCGCCCGTGACCTCGCTGCACTGGGGCATCTGGAGCGACGTGGGCATGGCCGCCGAGCCCGCGCGCCTGCGGGCGCACGCGCGCGCGGGTCAGCCCGTGGGGCAGCAGCCGCAGCACCCCTGGCTGAGCGCACGCGTCAGCGACGGGCGCGGCGAGTCCACCCTGCGCGGCACCTTGTCGCCGGGCGAACACTGGCTGCTGGACGGGCACCGCACGGCTGCGGGCCGGGCGCTGATCCCGGGTACGGGCTACCTGGAGCTGGCCCGCGCCGCCCTCCGCGCCTACGGCGAGGACGGTCCCTTCGAGCTCGAAGATCTGTTCTTCGTGCGCCCCTTCGCGGTGGCCGACGGCGAGACGCGTGACCTCTATGTGAAGCTGCGGCCCAGCGAGCGCGGCTACCACCTGGAGGTGCGCGCGCAGGTGAGCGTGGGTGGGCGCGGTGGCAGCGTGCTGGTGGCGCAGGCGCACGTCAGCCTGCGTCCCCAAGCCGCGCGCCCCGGCCTGGGCGCGGCGCAGCTGGCGGCCCTCGAGGCCCGCTGTGACGTGGCCCACCTGGGGCCTGACAGCGCCGGGCTGCGCACACCCCAAGAGGCACACCTGCGCTTCGGGCCCCGCTGGCGCGTGCTGCACGAGGCGCGCCTGGGCACCACCGAGGCGCTGGGCCGGCTGGCGCTGCCGGCCGCCTACGCGACCGAGGTGCAGACCCTGGGGCTGCACCCCGCCCTGCTGGATATCGCCACGGGGTGGGCCATGCCGCTGATCGAGGGCTACAGCGCGAGCGCGCTCTACGTGCCCGTGTCGTACGAGCGAGCGCGCGTCTACCACGACCTCACCCCCGAGCTGCTGAGCTGGGTGCGCACCCCCGTGGTGAACCACGCCGACGCGGAGTTCGTGTTCTTCGACGTGACGCTGATGGACCCGAGCGGGCGCGTGCTGATGGAGGTCGAGCGCCTGGGCCTGCGCCGCATGACCCCCGGCCCCGACTTTGCCCAGGGCGAGCGCGTGGCCCCCGCCGACGTGGCCTTCGACGACGACCCAAGCGCGCACGCGCCGTCGCCGGGGGAGCTGCAGCGCGACCGCCTGCTGGCGCGCGGCATCCGCACGGAAGAGGGGCAGGACGCCCTCGGGCGCGTGCTGCAGCAGCTGGGCCGGGCGGGCCACTCGGGTGGCGGCGCGTCTCAGCCGGCTCCTGCGCAGATCTTCGTCAGCTCCATGGACCTCCCCACGCTGGTGCGCGAGAGCGCCGCCGGGCAGCGGGCGCTGGCAGCAGGCGGCGGACTCGAGCTCGCGCGCCCGGACCTGGCCGTGGACTACGTGGCCCCGCGCGACGAGATCGAGAAGACGCTGGTGGGCTTCTGGCAAGAGCTGCTGGGCGTGGACCAGGTGGGCGTGCAGGACAGCTTCTTCGACCTGGGCGGGCACTCGCTCCTGGCGGTGCGCCTGTTTGCGAAGATCAAGGCGGCCTACCGGGTAGAGTTCCCCATCTCCGTGCTCTTCGAGGCGCCCACCATCGAGCGCTGCGCCGCGCTGGTGCGCGAGCGCGTGGGCGAGCGCGACGGCGACGCGGGCAGCGCCGGGGACGCGAACACGAAGGGCGGCCACGCGCAGCCGCGCTTCACGCACCTGGTGCCCATGCACACCGGCGACGGCGGCCCCAAGACCCCGTTCTTCCTGGTGGCGGGCATGTTCGGCAACGTGCTCAATCTGCGGCACCTGGCGCACCTGGTCGGCACGGACCGGCGCTTCTACGGGCTGCAGGCGCGCGGGCTCTACGGCGAGCAGGCCCCGCACGAGACCTTCGAGGAGATGGCGGCGGCCTACATCGAGGAGCTCACCAGCGTGCAGCCGCGCGGCCCGTACCTGCTGGGCGGCTTCTCCGGGGGCGGCATCACGGCCTACGAGATGGCCCGACAGCTGGAGGCGCGCGGAGAAGAGGTGGCCCTGCTGGTCATGCTGGATACCCCCGTGCCCATGCCTCCGGCCGATCTCAGTGTGCGCGACCGGGTGCTCATCCAGCGCACGGAGCTGCGCTCCAAGGGCCCCGCGTACCTGGCGGAGTGGGCCGAGCGCCGCGCCGCGTGGGAGCTGGGCCGGCTGCGCCGCCGCTTCGAGAGCGGCAGCCCCGACAGCACGCCCGAGAAGTTCCACGACGAGGCCATCGAGCAGGCCTTCCGGCGCGCGCTCGAGCGCTACGAGGTGGCCCAACGCAAGCACGCGACGCTGCACCTGTTCCGCCCGGCGCTGCCCGTGGCCTACGACCTGGGCAACGGGCGGCGCATCAACCACGAGCGCTCCTACGTGTTCGAAGACAACGGCTGGTCCCCCTTCGTGGCTGCCGTGCAGGTGGCCGAGGTGCCGGGCGACCACGACTCGATGGTGCTCGAGCCGAACGTCCGGGTGCTGGCCCGCCAGCTGCGCGCCGTCATCCAGGCGAGCGAAGCGGCGCAGCGGAGGTCCTCATGAGAGTCCTGTGTGTGGTCCTGAACTACAAGACCGCCGCCATGACGCTGGACGCCGTGCGCAGCGCACGGGCCGCGCTCGTGGGGCTCTCCCACCGCATCGACGTGGTGGACAACGACTCGCAGGACGGCTCCTTCGAGCAGCTGAGCGCCGCGGTGAGCGACGCCGGGTGGAGCGACGTGCGCGTCATCCAGAGCGGCCACAACGGCGGCTTCGGCGCGGGCAACAACGTGGCCCTGCGCGCGGCCCTGCGTGAGCCCACACCCCCCGACTACCTCTACATCCTCAACTCGGACGCGTTCCCGGCGCCGGACGCCATCGAGGCGCTGGTGAGCTTCATGGACGCGCACCCGCGCGCCGGCATCGCGGGCAGCTTCATCCACGGCCCGGAGGGGGATCCGCACCTCACGGCCTTCCGCTTTCCCAGCGTCGCGAGCGAGGCCCTCAGCGGCTTCCGGCTGGGGCTGCTAAAGCGTGTGTTGCCCGACCGCGAGGTCCCCGTGCACCCCATGCCCAGCCAGACGCAGCGCGTGGACTGGCTGGCGGGCGCCTCCATGATGTTCCGCCGCGAGGCGCTGGAGGAGGTCGGCCTCTTCGACGAGACCTTCTTCCTGTACTTCGAGGAGACCGACCTCTGCCGCCGCGCCATGCTCGCCGGCTGGGAGTGCTGGTACGTGATGGAGAGCCGCGTCGCCCACATCGGCAGCGTCTCCACCGGCATGAAGAACAAGGCGCGCCCCATGCCGCGCTACTGGTTCGACAGCCGCCGCCACTACTTCACCAAGAACCACGGCCCGGCCTACACCTGGGCCGCCAACGTAGTGCACGCCGCCGGCCTCGCCAGCTTCAAGGCCCGCGCGCGGCTGCAGGCCAAACCCGACCCCGACCCCGTCCATTTTCTGCGAGACTTCGTGCGCTACAACTTCGTCGACAACCGACCGCGGTAGCACGGAGACAGAGATGAACGCAGAGGCGGCCGCGGCCGCGCTGGGAGGCATTGGCCTCTTTTTGATGGGCATGCTGCTGGTCACGGACGGCCTGCGCGCGGCCGCCGGGGACTCGCTGCGCCGCACCCTGCTGCGCTTCACCGGGGGGCCGCTGCCAGCGTTCTTGTCGGGCGTGGGCCTCACGGCGCTGCTGCAGTCCTCGAGCGCGGTCTCTCTGCTCACCATCGGCTTCGTCGGTGCTGGCCTCCTGGGCTTCGAGCAGGCACTGGGGCTCATCTTGGGCGCCAACGTGGGCACCACCGCCACGGGCTTCATCGTCGCGCTGGTGGGGCTCGAGCTGAAGATCAGCGTGGTGGCCCTGCCCCTGATCGGCGTGGGCGCGCTCATGCGCATCTTCAGCAAGGGGCGCTCGCGGGACCTCGGCTGGGCCCTGGCCGGCTTCGGGATGATCTTCGTGGGCATCGACTCGCTGCAGCAGGGCATGCAGGCCGCCGCGACGGTCGTGACCCCCGCGGACTTCCCCGCGCCCGGGCCGCTCGGCAACCTAGCGCTGGCCGGGATTGGCCTCTTGGTGACGGCGGTGATGCAGTCGTCCAGCGCGGCCGCCGCCACGGCCCTCTCTGCGGTGCACGCCGGCACCATCGACGTGACGCAGGCCGCCGCGATGATCATCGGCGTCAACGTGGGCACCACCGTGACGGCGATGATCGCCGCGGCCGGGGCGTCGGTGGCCGCCAAGCGCGTGGCGGTCGCGCACTTGCTGTTCAACCTGGTGACCGCGGGCCTGGCCTTCGCGCTCCTGCCGCTGTTCTTGAACATCGCGAACACCCTGGCCGAGGGCAACGCAGCGACGGCCATCGCGGTGTTCCACGCCGTCTTCAACATCACCGGGGTGATCGTGGTCTGGCCGTTCCTGAGGCGCTTCGCGGAGACGGTGAAGCGCTTGGTGCCCGAGCGGAAGCCGCGCCTCACGCGCCGCCTGGACCCCACCGCGGCGCGCCTCGGGGCCGTCGCCGTCGAGGCGGTGCGCGAGACCGCCATCGACGTGCTGCACACGCTCTCGGTGACGGGCGCGCGGCTCCTGAGCAGCGGCGCGGTGACCGACGCCGACCGCGACGAGCTGAGCGAGGTGCGTCACGCCCTCGACGCGGTGGACGAATACCTGAGCGCTGTCCGCACAGACCCGCTGAGCGCCGAAGAGCACGAGCGGCACGTGGACACCATGCACGCCCTCGACTACCTGCGCCGCATGCAGGAGCTGCTGACCGACCGCGCCGAGCGGGCGCTCGCGCCGGACCCGGAGCTGGCGGAGGCGCGCGGCTGGCTGGCGTCGCTGATGAACGACATCGCCAGGCAAGCCGAGGATCCGAGCCTGCCCGCACCCATCGACCGCGTGGAGCAGGTCGCGAACTTGCTGCACGAGCGACGTCAGACCGAGCGCCCCACGCTGCTGGAGCGGGTGGCGCGTGGCGAGCTCCCGCCAGCGCGGGGCTCGGCGCGGCTCGAAGCCGGGCGCCGCCTGGACGAGCTGGGCTACTACCTGGCGCGCGTGACGGACCACCTGAGCGGGCCTCGCTCGGCCCGCCGTGGCTGAGTCCCGGGTGGACTGTGCTCGCGTGGGTGCGCGGTGCGCTCCGGTCGATCAGCCCGCTCGGGCCGCGACGTCCCCTCAGACCGCGCGCTGAACCAGGCGCAGCGACGTTCCGTCGAGGTCACGCGCGACCCAGCCCTCGGCCACGGCACCCGTCGCGTCGATCTGCGGCGGCTCCAGCTCCTGCATGGCCTGGTTCATGGCCACCGTGTTGCCCTCGGCGTCCAGCACCAGCGTGGGCAGCTGCTGCTGGTCCAGAGCCCACGCCAGCAGGCGGCGGAGCTCGGTCGCCTCTCGGCGCGCGGGCGAGCTCTTGGCGTGCGCGCTCTCGGTGAACCAGCGGTCGAGCACGGCGTTCAGGTCACGCGCGATCTGGCGCACCTCCACGGGGCCAGCGGACACCACGCAGCGGGCACGCAGGTCCCCCTCGCGCACGCGCTCGAGCGTGTGCCGGAGGATCTCGACCGGAAGCTCCAGCCTCAGCCGCAGCCGCCGATAGACCATGATGCCCAGGGCCAGCGCGAGCGCGCCCAGCATGGCCGCGGCCCAGGCGCCCGCGGTCCCGAGGCGCCGCGCCCTGCGGTCGGCGCGCGCCATGGAGTCGTGGTTCACGCGGGCCAACGCCCGCAGCGCAGCGATGACGTCGCGGCGCGCCATGGGGTCCCCAGCCAGAGCTTGAACGCGGCCTGCGCTCACGGCCGCGACCAGCGGCGTCTCGTCGGCCTCGGTGACGTTGTCCTGCGCACGCCGCAGCGCGTCCTCGAAGCGCTGATGGCTGGCCTCGCTCTCCGCGACGTTGGGCTCCGCCAGGATGGCGAGCATCTCCTCCACCGCCAAGCTGCTGAACACGTTGTCTTGCAGGATGTGCTCGATGGCAGGCCCCATGCGCGTGAGCAGCACGATGCCCAGCGCCGAGAGCAGCACCTGCAGCAACAGGATGGAGCCGATGCCCACGCTGGCCTCTTGCCGCAGGCGCATCAGCTACGCTCCGTGAGCTTGCGCGCGGCCGCCTCGGTGCTGACCAACATCAGGATGTCGCCCTCTTCGATGGCCGCGAGGGGGTCCGGGATACTGGCGTGCACCACGCTGTCACGCACCCGCCGCACGGCCGAGACCGTGACGCCAAAGCGCTTGGGCAGCGCCAGCTCCAGCAAGGTGCGGCCCCAGAACGACTCCGGCGCGACCACCTCCGTGAGCACCAGATCGCCGCCCAGGGGCATGACGTTCACGACGTTGCGCCAGGCGAGGCGAACCGCCAGGCGCTCGCCGTAGCTGCGCTCGGGGTTGATCACCTCGTCGGCGCCCACCAGCGTCAGGATGCGCATGTGCAGGTCGTCCGTCGCGCGCGCCACGATGTGCTTGGCACCCAGCTGCTTGAGCAGGGCCGTGACGATGATGCTCCCCTCGCGGTTGTCGTCACCGATGGCGCACACGCAGGTGTCCCGCCGCGCCGGGGCGATCGCCGCGAGGGCCTCGTCGTCCATCGCGTCCATCAGCACCGCGTCGGCCACGTGCGGCGCGATGTCGTGGATGTGGGCGGGGTTGATGTCCACGGCGAGCACCTCACCACCGTTGGCCGCGAGCGCGCGCGCCAGCGACATGCCGAACTGCCCGAGACCGATGACTACCGTTTGCTTGGACATAGAGACTCCATCCGAGGTCAGCCGACTGGCACGTTCTCCTCGGGGAACGTGTGATCGGGGCGCTCCGACGCGGTCGACGCGAGGAACACGAAGAGGGTCAGGGGGCCTACACGCCCCGCGAACATACAGGCGATGATGATCACCTTGCCGATGTCGTCGAGCATGGCCGTCGCGCCCACCGAGAGGCCCACCGTGGCCAGCGCGCTGACCACCTCGAAGAGGGCGGCGTCGAGGGGGATCTCCTGCGTGACCTGCACGGCGGCGAGGCCCACGCAGCAGGCCAAGACGCCGAGGGTCGTCACCGCCGTCGCGCGCATCACGGTCACGTTCGGTAGCGTGCGCCCGAAGACCTCGATGCGCTCGCGCCCCTGCACCACCGCGAAGATGGCCAGCACCACCACCGCGAGCGTCGTGGTCTTCGCGCCGCCGGCGGTGGAGCCCGGGCTACCGCCCACGAACATCACCAGGATCATCAGGGTCCAGGTGGCCGGGCTCACGCGCGCGAGGTCGATGGAGTTGAAGCCGGCGGTGCGCAGCGTGACCGACTGGAAGAAGGCGTTGCTGAGCTTGTCCACGAAGCCCATGCCGCGAAGGGTGTTGTTCCACTCGAGCGCGGCCACCAGCAGCGCCGGGCCGAGGATGAGCACGAGCGTGGTGGCGAGCACCAGGCGCGTGTGGAGGGAGTGGGCGACAGGCCGCCGCCGCATCGCGAGCGCCAGGACCACGCTGGGACCGAGCCCACCCACGACGATGGTCACGGCGACGACGCCCAGCACGAAGGGACTGCCCGCGTACCCGATCAGGCTGTCGCTCTGCAGCGCGAAGCCCGCGTTGCAGAAGGCCGAGATGGCCGTGAACACGCCGCGCCAGAGCGCCGCGAGGAAGCCGTCGCCATGCCACCAGAACGCGAGCGTGAGCAGCACCGCGGCGGCCCCCTCCGTGACGAAGGTGACCACGAGCACGGCCCGCAAGGCGTCGCGTAGGCCCGCGCGCCCCGAGGCGCCCACCAGGTCCACGGCTGCGCGCTCGTGAGAGAGCGACATGCGCCTGCCCAAGAACACGACCGCCGCGGCCGAGAACACCATGATGCCGAGCCCGCCCACCTGGATGAGCACGAGCACCACGGCCTGACCAAACGCCGTGAAGGCCGTCGGGGTGTCCACCACGGCGAGCCCCGTCACGCAGGTGGCGCTCACCGCCGTGAACGAGGCGTCCATGAAAGCCAGCGGGTTGCCGCCCGTGGCCGAGATGGGCAGCGCCAGCAGCAGCGACCCGAGCGCACAGATGCCGACGAAGGAGATGACCAGCACACGCGACGGGTTGGTCAGCACCATGTCGAGCAGGTCAGGGTCGCGGGAGTGGGTCACGGGGCTCACCCGGCGCCGCAGCGCGTGCCGGGACGCGAGCCCGAGGACCGTGAGCGGAGAGAGCAGACCGACAGCCGCCACCTGCAGCCAGGCCTCGAGGGGTCGCCCGCTGAGCAGCGTGAAGAGCACGACGGCCAGTGGGACGAGCGCGGCCAGCGCCGCAGCCAGGAGCGCGCCTCTCTCACGCGCCGAGGTCGCGAGACGACGGCGCAACGCGAAGACGACCGGCACGCAGAAGAGCGCGCTCAGCGCGGTGACGCTCGCTACGTTGGCCGCCGGCATGCTCAGCCACGCCTCGAAGCCGAAGAGCGTGGCAACGACGGCCGCCGCCTCGGCTTCGTGTTCCGGCGGGTGCTGCCGCCGCACGTGGTCGAGGACGCGCAGGCGCTCGGGTGGCCACACATAGGCCAACAAGCCCACGCCACCGCACAGCAGCACCAGCCCGCGCGCGGCGTCGTCGGGGCGTGCCAGGAGCATGCCCAGCAAGAAGCCGACGAAGCCAAGCGACGCCACCACGCGCCACACGTGGCGGCCCTCCCGGTGGCTGAGCGCGCAGACGGCAAAGAGAGCCGACAGCCCGCCCGACGCGACCCACCAGCTGGGCACCACGCCCTCCAACGCAGCGCGCACGCCGGGACTGGGCACCACCGTCAGCACGGCGGGCGCCAGCGCGAGCCAGAGCGCACGGATTCCTCGCGTTCGTCCACAGCTGTAGGCCATCTCGGTCTGCATGCTGTGCCAGGTCGGACTGACCGGCGCAAAACGGCGCCGGGCCGGGCCCGACCTCTGCCACGCGCCGTTCACGTGCGAGTCAGGGCGATCCGTCCGCGGAGCGGTGCAGGCTCGCCAGCTTCTCGGCGTGCCGTCGCCGAAAGCGGCGGACGTAGCCCAGGGTCACGGCGAGGAAGGAAAAAGCCCCGGAGGGCACCAGGCCGAGCAGGGCGGCGAAGGCGAACACGGCCAGGAGCCACGCAAGCGCCGCGAGCACGGGGCCGCTGAACAAGATGGCGCCGAGATCGATCAACAGGACCGGCAGCAGAATGACCAGCGCCACCGCGCCGGCGTGACCGACGTTCCCCATGCCCTCGAGCAACCAGTGGCGCTCGCTGCCCACCTGGACACAGGCGTCCGCCACGGCGCGGCCTGCGCTCTCGAGCGGCCCGCTCATGATCCAGAACGAGAGCAGCAGCGCGAGGGGGATGGCGAAGACGGGCACCAGCACCCAGGGCCCGGAGAGGGTCCACGAGGCGCGCAGGGCAGCGAGCACGGCGGCCACGGGCGCCGCCACGGTGACGGCGTAGAAGAGCGCAAAGAAGGGCAGCACGACGTACATGCCCGGGTCGACGGGCCTGTCGCCCCGGCCCCCCGAGAGCACGGCGTACACGATGAAGGCGAAGATCAGCCCGCCCAGGACGAGGAGCGTCTTGCCGAAGGGACGAAAGAAGGCGCCCAGCACGAAGCGCAGCTCGCTCTTGAACACCTCGAAGCTGTTCTTGGCGACGTTCTTGCCCGTCTCTCTTGCGCGCTCGAGGGCGGGGCGGTCTTCCATGGTGGCCAGCCTACGCCGTGCCGGGGCCGGGTTCTACGGGGTATGCGCCGGAGGCGGGTCGCAGGCGCGGCAGGTGTCGATCAGCTGCGCGCCGGGCTCCATGGTCACGGGCAGGCGTGGAGCAGCGGCAAGGTACTGCGCGACGCTACGCTCGCAGCGGCTCAGCGCAGCGGCCGGAGTCGCTGCGTCGAAGTACGCGTACAGCACGCCGGTGCCCGGGATGTGACCCACACGCAGCGGAGGCGCGCCGGCGAGCTCACGGAGGTGGTCGGCCTGCCCCAGTACGAACATGTCCACGCCGCTCGGGCTCGTGCGTGTCGGCAGCGCCCGGAGGTCGAGCCCCAGGTGGGCCACGGCGCAGTGGTCGGCGGGCGCGTCCGCGGCCACGTCCTGCGGCGCCACCGGCGGCACCACCGGCAGCGCGGGGTCCTCCGGCGAGCCCTCGTCGCGTTGCTGGCGGTCGGCCGGCTCCTCGACCCCCGCGGTCGTCGCGGCGACTCCGGCTTGCTCCGGGTCGTCCAGGGTCGCTCCCTCGGGCGCACCCGAGCCACAGGCCACGAGGGCCGCGCACAGCACGGCACGCGACCACGGGCCACCCCGCGCGCACAGGACACCCACGGTTCGAGCCATCTGGCCATCATCCACGCGGCCAACGTGCGCGGCAAGAGCTGCGCGAGCGAATCCACGGGCCGCTCGCCGCGCTGCCCAACCAGAGTGGCCGCTCGCTGGAATGTCTCGCGGATACGCGTGTTACTGGGCCCGGCGGGGCAGGTTTGCCGCCCACGCCGCCCGAGTTGCCTCATTTCGCCGGGGTTCTTGACTCACAGGGCGCCGGGACTACCATCCGCGCGCCCCGAACCTATCGATTTTTCGACGGAAGACACACTTGATATGAGTGACCTGATGATCGAGGCCCAGGAGCTGCACAAGCTCTATGGGTCGCAGACTGCCCTCCAGAAGGCGAGCTTCAAGGTGCACCGCGGTGAGGTCGTAGGCCTCCTCGGCCCGAACGGCGCTGGCAAGAGCACCACCATGAAGATCCTCACCTGCTACATCTCGCCCACCAGCGGGACGGCCACGGTGAACGGCTGCGACGTGTTCGACGACCCCGTCGGCGCCCGCCGGGCCATCGGGTATCTGCCGGAGAGCACGCCCCTCTACTACGAGATGATGGTGCTCGAGTACCTCGAGTTCATGGCCGCCATGCGCGGCTTCAAGGGTGTGGAGGGCCGTCGGCGCATCAAGACCGCCGTGGAGCAGACCTCGCTGGGCGACGTGCTGGGCAAGGAGATCCGCGCGCTCTCCAAGGGCTACAAGCAGCGCGTGGGCCTGGCCCAGGCGCTCGTGCACGAGCCCCCCATCCTGATCCTGGACGAGCCCATGAGCGGCCTCGACCCCAACCAGGCCTCCGAGATCCGCGACCTGATCAAGGAGATCGGGGAGAAGCGCACGGTCATCCTGAGCACGCACAACCTCGCCGAGGTGCAGGTCACCTGTGACCGCGTGCTCATCATCTCCGGCGGCCGCATCGTGGCCGACGACACCCCGGAGGAGCTCACGGACCGCGCCGGCAAGGCCAAGTACGTGGCCACCGTGAAGGGCGACGCCAGCAGCTCGGCCGCCACTCAGAAGGTCTTCGAGAAGATCAAGGGCGCGGCCACCGTGCGCGCGCGCACCGGCGAAGAGGCCGGCGAGCTCATCTTCGAGGTCCTGCCCGAGGGCGACAAGGACCTCCGTGCCGACATCTTCAAGGCCGCCGTGGCCGCCGACCTGGTGCTGCTCGGGCTAGAGCACCAGGGCGAGAACCTGGAAGACATCTTCCGCGAACTCACCCGCGTGGGAGAGGCGTGACATGCAGAACATCCTGACCATCGCGGGGCGTCAGTTCCGCAGCTACTGGAACGGCCCGACGGCCTACATCGTGCTCTCCCTGGTCCTGGCCGCGCTCGGCTGGTTCTTCTGGAGCCTCTTCTTCCTCAAGGACGAAGCCAGCGTGCGCGACATGTTCGAGTGGGTGGGCATCCTCAGCGCCTTCGCCACGCCGGCGCTGGCCATGGGCCTGCTCGCCGACGAGAAGCGCCAGGGCACCATCGAGCTGCTCATCACGCTGCCCGTGCGCGACCACGAGGTGGTGCTGGGCAAGTTCCTGGGCGTGCTCGGCCTCTACGGCGTGCTGGCCCTGCTGACCCTCCCCTACCCCATCGCGGTGTCCCAGTTCGGGCCGCTGGAGGCGGGGCCCGTGGTCACGGGCTACGTCGGCATGCTGCTGCAGGGGGCCGCGATGCTCTCCATCGGCCTCATGGCCAGCAGCTTCACCGAGAACCAGGTGGTGGCCTTCTTCGTCGCCATCACCATCACCATGACGTTCCTGCTGATCGACAAGATGGGCGCGTTCCTCCCGGGGGCGCTTCAGTGGATCAGCTTCGGCTACCACGCCGCCCCGATGACGCGCGGCGTCGTCGACCTCCGCAACGTCGTCTTCTTCCTTTCCGTGATCGCCCTGTGCTTGGGCGTCACCCAAATCGGCCTCGAGCGCCGGCGCTGGAGCTGAACTCATGACTACCAACAAGCGCAAACGCGCGGCCAGCGAGTCGCTCGTCTTCCTCCTGATCGTGGCGGGCATCCTGCTGGCCCTCAACGTACTCGGCCTCTTCACGTCCTACGGCCGCTTCGACGCCACCCGCAACGGGCAGTTCAGCCTGGCGCCCAGCTCCGAGCGCATCATGGGCGAGCTCACGGAGGAGATGCAGATCACGGCGTACTTCAGCCGGGACCTCCCACCCCAGTTCGCCAGCACGGAGCGCGAGGTGCGCGACCTGCTCGACGAGTACGTGCAGGCCAGTAACCGCCACCTGACGGTGCGCGTGGTCAACCCCGACACCGACGAGCTGAAGGCCGAGGCCGAGGCCGACGGGGTCGAGGCCGTGCAGCACCAGCTGATCGAGGCCGGCGCGCGCAGCACCCGGCTGGGCTTCCGCGGCCTGGCCATCCACTACCTGGGCGAGAAGCTCACCATCCCGGTCATCGCGGGCACCGACGGCCTCGAGTACGAGCTCACCATGCGCATCAAGCAGCTGGTGGGTGAGAAGCGCGTGGTCGGCATCCTGAGCGGCCACGGCGCCGCCAGCCTCTCCGACTCGCTCGGGCCCCTGCGCCAGATGATGCCCAACTACGAGCTGCGCGAGGTCAACGCCGCCGAGCCCATCCCGGCGGACGTCGCCGCCGTGCTGGTGGTCTCGCCCAACGAGGCCATCCCGGAGCCGGAGCTGCGCAACCTGAACGCCTTCGTCATGAACGGCGGCGGTCTGGGCGTGATCGGCGGCGGCATGAAGATCAACCTCGACCAGCCCCCGCCCAGCGCCGAGCCCGTCGACGTGGGCCTCAACACGCTGCTGGAGCGCTGGGGTGTGCGCCTGGAGCAGAACCTGGTGGCGGACCCCCAGTGTGAGCTGCTGCCCATGAACGGCATGGCCGTGCCCTACCCCTTCTTCCCGCGCGCGGTGCTGGACGCCGAGCAGCAGGAGCACCCGGCGGTCTTCGGGCTGGCCACGGTCACCATCCCCTTCAGCTCGTCCGTGAGCGTGCTGGAGGACACCCCGGCCGACGTGCGCGTCTTGCCCATCGTCTCGTCCTCCGAGGGCGCGTGGGTGGTCAACGACGCCAACATCCCGCTCATGCCGCGCGACCCGACCGAGTGGTCGCGCACGGGCCGCGTGGGCACCCGCGGCATGGCCGTGGCCATCCAGGGCCGCCTCCCCAGCGCCTTCCCGGACGCCGGCGGCGACGCCCCGGCGCGCGCCGAGCACGACGTGCGCGTGATGGTCATCGGCAGCGGCGCGCTCTTCCTGCAGGCAGGCCAGGGGCAGATGACGGACACGCTCATCTTCGCGCTCAACGCCGTGGACTGGCTCGCGGCGGAGGACGACCTCATCGCCATCCGCACCAAGACCGTGGCCATGCCCGGCCTCGATCAGCCCGCCGCCCTGCGCGACGCCGAGCAGCGCGCCCAGGCGGCGAGCGAGGCACGTGACCGCGACGAGTTTGCCGAGGCCCTCGAGGAGCGGCAGGCCGCCGAGGACGCCTACAAGCGTTCCCAGCAGATCACCCAGTGGGCGCTCACCCTCGGGTTGCCCTTCTTGCTCGCGCTCTTCGGCGTGATCCGCTGGCGTCAGCGCATCGCCAAGAAGAACAACATCAAGCTCTGAGAGAACCGACGATGCAGAACAAGAAGCTCCTCATCGCGGGCGGCGTGCTCGTCGTCCTGGTTGGTCTGGTGGCCTTCATGGCCAACCGCCGCTCGTCGAGCGACGCGGCCGGCAGCAGCAGCAGCGGCAGCGCGGCGAGCCTGCCCGACCTCACGGGCAGCGCCATCACCTCGCTGACCATCACGCGCCCCAACGCCGAGGCGATCACGCTCACGCGCACGGGCGAGACCTGGCGCGTGACGGCGCCCATCGAGGCCGACGCCGACGACAACGTGGTGCGCACGGCCATCGAGAAGCTGGACGAGCTGGAGGCCGCCGAGGTCGTGGCCCGCAACCCGGAGAACCACGAGCGCCTCGAGGTGGACGAGGCGCACGGCGTGCGCGTGACGGTGCGGGCCGGTGACGACGAGGTCGCCGACCTGATCCTGGGCGCCACACGCGGCGGCGGCACCATGGTGCGCGTGGCCGGGCAAGACGTGGTGGTCAGCGCCACGGGCTCCCTGCGCTTCGCCTTCGACCGCGAGCTCAGCGCCTTCCGCAACAAGCGCATCGTGGACGTGGCGCCCGAGCGCGTGGTCGGGCTGCGCTACCAGGTGGGCGAGCGCGAGCTGGCCTTCACGCGGGGCGCGGACGACGAGTGGGCACTCGCAGCGGGCGAGCCGATCGAGCGCTTCGGCGCGCAGCGGGTCCAGGCCGTGGCGGCGACGCTGGCGCGCATGCGGGCCACCGAGTTCGCCGCGGCGGATGTGACGGAGGCAGCGGCCGGGCTCGAGAACCCGAGCGCGGTGGTGTCGCTCACGGTGGGTCCCCCCCCCGCAGAACCGACGGAGACCGAGGACGGCGGCGTGGCCCCCACTCCACCGGTGCAGGAGGCCGTCACGGAGGTGCTGGTGCTGGAGCTGGGCGGCGACGCGCCGAGCGACGGCCAGGTCTACGTGCGCCTGCGCGGCAACCCGACCATCTACACCATCTCGCGCTACAGCGCGGACCGCCTGCGCGGCGAGCCCACCCTCTTCCAGGACCCGGAGCCGGGCGCCGAGGGAGCGGACGCGGGTGAAGGCGCGGGCGAGCTGGACATGCCGGGCATGGAAGGAATGGGCGGCCCCGGCGGCCCCGGAGGCCAGCAGATCCCCGAGGAGCTGATGCGTCAGATCCAGGAGCAGATGCAGCGCCAGGGCATGGGCGGGCCGCACTGAGCTCGGCCACGCGCGCCGAGGTGCGCGCAGACTGAACCTTCGAACGAGGGGCTGGGTCGTGGACCCGGCCCCTTTTCGTTTCGGGCGCGCTCCGAATTGCAGTTGTTGGGGCAGCCACGCTGCGGTCAATTGTCGCACCTCCCCGCGTACGAGCTATCCCGCTCGCGCACGTAAGTCCCCGCGAGTACGAGTGATTCGACGATTACGGGAGGCACCGTCATGCCTCGCTGGGATGCTCCGGCCGAAACACTTCGTTGCGCCCCTTGGTGCCCGGCGTTAGACCCCAATTGTTCGCGAAAGCGTTCGAATACTCGATGTAAACAACCTGTCGAGCGCATGGCTCGGAGAAGGAAGATCATGTCGAAGCGCAGCATCTTTACCAAGTGTATTGCTCTGGTCGCCCTGTTGACGCTCTGGGCTTGTGGGGATGATCATGAGCCGGGTGTTACCGCGCAAACGACGGTGACTATCGACTTTGAGCACTTCGTCAACGGCGCGCCGGTCACCCTTGGCAGCGAGACCCCCTACACCAACGCGGCCGGCAACTCGTTCGGCGTGACGCTCCTCCGCTACTTCATAAGCGACGTGGTCCTTCACCTCGAGGGGGGCGACACCATCGCAGTTCCCGGCGCTCACTACGTCGACCATGACGATCCCGCGACACGAAGCTATGTGCTCGACGTCGAGGTGCCGGCGGAGAGGCTGGCCTCCGTCTCGTTCGTGATGGGCTTGCCGCCCGCGCTGAACGTCTCGGGCTCCTTCTCTACCGGGCCGGAGGCGCTGATGGAGTGGCCGGAGATGATGGGCGGCGGCTACCACTTCATGAAGTTCGAGGGGCGCTACATCAATGACGCCAGCGAGCCCTTCAACTTCCGGGCGCACACAGGCGGGCTGCACGACGTCGACTACTCCTTCGACGTCGTCCTCGACGCGGGCAATCGACCTCTCCCCGAGGGTGCCGCCACGCTCACGGTCGTGATGAACCTCGAGCAGTGGTTCACTGCTCCGCACGAGTGGGATCTCAATGACTACTTCACCGCCGCGATGCCCGGAATCATGGCGAACGCGGCCGCGCAGGAGTCCCTGCAGGACAACGGGGCGACGGTGTTCTCGCTGGAGACCCCGTGAAGCGAGGGGGAAGCTGGGGAGCGGCCGGTCTCGGTCTGCTCGCCTGTGCTGGGCTAGTGGCGTGCGACGCGAACAGCCAACCGCTCCTCGGGAGACCTCTGCCTCCTGGCTTCCCTCCGATGTTCGTCCCGGAGGACAACCCCAGCACCCGCGCGGGCGTCGCCCTCGGGCGTCAGCTCTACTACGACGTGCGCATGTCGCCGGAAGGGCAGCGCGCGTGCGCGTCGTGCCACCTACAGGAGTACGCCTTCAGCAGCCCGGCCGTCCGGCGGGGGCTCCCACACATCAACCTGGCGTGGTCGACGAGCTTCCTCTGGGACGGACGCTTCGAAGGTACGCTCGAAGAGGCGATGCTGATGGAGGTGGAGGAGTTCTTCGTCACCGACCTCGAGCGGCTGCGCGTGCCCGAGCTCGAGCGGATGTTCGACGCCGCCTTCGGCACCCCGGAGGTCACCGCCGAGCGCGCGGCCTACGCGCTCGCGCAGTTCCAGCGCACCTTGGTGTCGGACGACTCACGCTTCGACCACTACCTGGACGGCGATGACTCAGCGCTGAGCGAGTCGGAGCTCCGCGGGATGAGCTTGTTCTACAGCGAGCGGGGAGAGTGCTTTCACTGCCACGCCACGCGGCTGCTCACCGACAACCGCTTCCACAACATCGGCCTCGACGCAGAGGTCACGGGCACCGGACGGGGGGCCGTCACCGGGCAGGCGCGCGAAGACGGCCAGTGGAAGACTCCCACCCTGCGAAACGTCGCCCTCACCGCGCCCTACATGCATGACGGTCGCTTCCAGACGCTCGAAGAGGTGGTCGAGTTCTACAGCGAAGGGGTCGTCTACACGGACACCCTCGACACCCTGATCACGATCGGTGGCTTTCGACTATCGGCGCGTGAGCAGGCCGACCTCGTCGCGTTCCTGCATAGCCTGAGCGACGAGACGTTCACGACCGACCCCAACCTGTCCGACCCAAACTGACCCGCGACATCCCCTCGGTGGCCTCTACCCGACACGCCCGAGGCTCAACCGACCTGCTCTCACCTCAGGAGCGTATTCAGTTGTCGCTTCAGACACGTGGACATCCGCTAGTGGGCAGCTCCTCGGCCGCGCAACGACAGACCCACGGTCGCGTCAGTGTTCCTTCCCGTCAGTGCGCGGCTTCCACAGGAAAGGGCCGACACGCAGGCCAATGACGATGAAGCAGGCGCTCCAGCACGCGGAGGCGATGGCGATGTAGGTGTTGTAGTGCTGAGCGTCGAGCTGCGTCGCGACCAGGCGCAGGAGGGCGCCGACCCCCATGAGCCCGAGCGCGAGCCTGTCCGTGCGCATAAAGAGGGGCTTGCGGCCCGTGTGACCCTGCGCGATGCGGATCAGCATGGAGGGGATCACCAGCCCCATGCAGACGAAGGTGAACACATGCGTCCCGAGGGCTCCGCGACCCACCGCGACACCCGACCGGGTGAGGGCCGCTAGCGCGAGGTGAACGGCCAGGCCGGCGTAGCCCACGTACATCACACCGATGCCAAATGAACGGAACGCGACCTGAGGCTTCCACGTGAGCAAGCGGCCGAGCAGCAGTGCGGCGGCGAGGCCGAGCAGCGCAGCGGCCAGCTCCGATGGGAGCCATGCCTCGAAGGCCGCGACGAGCACCAACCCCTTGATTCCGTGGTCGAGCCAAGAGCGCCGGGGGAGCTCCTGGCTCATGGCGTTCTTCATGAACTGAGGGATCGTCCGCTCGAACATCACGACGAACGCCACGCGGAAGAGGCCAATCGCGAGCGTCGTCCCGAGCCCATGCCGAGTGGGATCGAGGGTGAGGTTCTTCGCGAGGAGGAACACCGGCAAGGCGACCACGAAGACCCAGTTGTCTGGGAACGTGTCTCTCGCGCGGTAGCGCACGAGCGTGAACACGAGGTAGGCGATGACGTACGCGCCGGTGGCGTTCAGCAACAGGAAGACGACTGGGCCGCGCGGAGCGCCACCGGCGACGAGCACGGTCACCCGCTCGACGAGGAAGAGCCCGACGGCGATCAGGAGCGGGCCCCCATGCATACCGCGCACGCCGACCCAGTTCTTGCTCGCGGTCAGCAGAAAGCCGAACAAGACGGCCCAGCCGAAACCAAAGAGCATCTCGTGCGCGTGCCAGCGCAGGCCCGTCGGCGCGCCCGGCGGGAGGGTCAGCGTCCCGCTCAGCAGGAGGGCCCACACGAGCGGAAGCAGCGCGCCGAGCACGAACGCCATCAAGAAGAAGGGCCTGAACCCGCCGAGTAGAACTGGATGAGAAAACATGGATGACCAGTGCTCAGGTACATTTACTGTATGTATAGGAATACAAGTCGCAAAGAAGCGTGAATGGAAGGCTCGACATATTGGGACGCATGAAGCCTGAAATGATCATTTCACGACCTGGCTCGGATTCTGCTTAGCAGATGCGTCATGGACCACCAGCAGTGCAAACGCCTCGTTTTGACCATGGTCGTGCTGACGGCTGGCGCAATCGGCGACAAGTCGAGCGTTTTCGCGCAGGAATCGCCGCCTCCCGCCGCGTACGACCAGCCCGACTCGCCGGCGGAACCCGGGGTCGCCACGACGGACACCGTCGCGGCGCAGGATGGCCCGGTGGCGCAGCGGCCTGAGCCGGCCCGCCGGGTGGTGGTGCCCTACGACGCCGGCATGGCCATCCCCGAAGGAGCGCACGTTCGTTCGAGGTCGCGGCTGTACTTGTGGATTCCGGGCCTCGCGGTCTTCGCCGCGAGCTACTTCATCACGGCGCGTCTCAACTCGGTGGCCATGAGCATGCGCACCAACGCGTCGGAGGGGCGCGCGTGGATCCCGTTCGTCGGTGGCATCGTGGTGGCAGACACGTCCATGGGCCGGCGCCTAGCCGCGCTCTCGACGCTGTCTCAGAGCATCGGTCTAGCCATGTTCATCACGGGCCTGACACTGCGGCAGCGAGAGCTGGTGTATTACACGGACAGCGGGCGCAGCCTGGTGTTTGGCGCGGTGCCCTTGCGTGGCGGCGCCATGGTCGCGGTGAACGTCTTCTGAGTGCCTGCCCCCCCGCTTGCCCCGGTGGCCGGCGGAGTTCACACCAACGAGCAGCGTGACCGACACCGACGCGAACGCCACGGCAGTTGCCCAAGCAGTAGCCCCCTCGGCCGCTCGCTGGGTGGTCCCCCTCGTGCTCCTGCTGTCGGCAGCCGGCCTCGCGGGGTTCTACGTGGACCACGCGCGGCAGGCCAGCCTCGAGATCGAGGGGGTGCGGTACTTCTGGCTGGACGACGACCAGATGATCTCCATGCGCTACGCCCGCAACTGGGCGGACGGGCTGGGGCTCGTGTGGAACGCGGGGGAGCGCGTCGAGGGCTACTCGAACTTCCTGTGGGTGTGCGTCATGGCGCTCGTCCATCTGTTGCACCCGCCGGACGCGCTCGCGTCGGTGTTCCTGTTGGCGGCGAACTACATGCTGCACGTGGTGTTGGTGGGCCTGTCCATCGCGCTGCTGCGGACGCTCTTTCCGGCAGGGCGCCTCGCCATCGCGCTCGTAGCGGCGGCCATCGTGTTCTCCCTGGACATCCTCTACTGGTCGGCCAACGGCTTCGAGACGACGCTGCTCGCGGTGCTGCAGACGGCCTTCCTGCTCAGCCTGTTGACGCGTGGTGAGCGCTGGCACGGCTGCTTGGCGCTCGCGCTGATTCCCCTCGCGCGCGGCGACGGCGCGCACATCTGGGTGGGCGACGCGCTCCTGACCCTGTTCTTGTCGAAGGACCGCACGCGCTCCCTGCGCTGGCTCGGCGTGAGCCTGCTGCCCATGCTCGCCCACTTCGTCGGGCGGCGCGTCTACTACGGTGACTGGCTGCCCAACACCTACTACCTGAAGTCGCAGGGGCTGCCCGACAAGACCGAGCGCGGCCTGATGTATGCGGGGCGCTTCCTGCTGCGCTACGGGGTCTTGCTGGCCATCGGTGCGGGGACCGCGTGGCATGCGGCGCGCACCGACAAGCGAGCGCTCGCGCTGTTCACGACGGTCGTGCCGACGCTCCTCTACACGGTGCTCGTGGGCGGCGACAACTTCGATCACAGCCGCTTCTTCACGCACGTGCTCCCGGTGGTCTGTGTCTTCGGTGTGGGGGCAGCGAGCGCGCTGCTCACATCGAAGCCGGGCCAGGTCGGGCTGCTCGCGGCCCTGGCCGTCACGCTCATCCCGCGCACCGGGATACAAGGGCTCTACGAACCCACCGTCAACGGGGATCCCGCCATCCAAGTCGTCGTGGGGGTCATGCTTCGGCAGCAGGCCCTGCCGGACAGCAGCGTGGCCGTCATCCCGGCGGGCTTCGTGCCGTACTTCAGCCGCCTGCGTGCGATCGACCTCTTGGGCAAGTCCGACGCGTACATCGCCCACCTGCCCTACGCGCCGGGCGGCCACGCCGCCCACGGCAAGTACGACCCGGAGTACTCCTTCGGCCGCAACCCCGACCTCTTCGTGAGCTGCACGCGCCGGGTGGAGGCGGCCCAAGCGCGTCAAGCGTTGGAGGAAGCCGAGACACCAGGCGCCGAGTACCGCCTCGCGCACCTCGCCTCGGAAGCCTTCCGGACTCGCTACCTGCGCTGGCGCATCGACACGCCCTTCCTGGGCTCGTACTCGAACATCTACACACACCAGGGCTCGCCCGAGTTCGAGCGTCGGAGCCAGTGGCACGACCTCGAGGTCGTGCGACCCTGAGCCGTGACGCGTCGCGCTCGCACCGCGGGCGCGACGCACGAAAAAGGCCGGGCGTGAACCCGGCCTCTCTCAATGCGTCACCGACTCACTCGTCGTCGTCGTCGTCGTCGGCTTCCCAGCCCTTGCCGCCGCGCCACTTGTTGTTGGGGCGACGCTCCTCTTCGCGCTCGCTGCGGCGCGGAGCCGGGCGGGGCTCTTCGCGGCGCTTGAGCGCCGGCTTCTCACGGCGCTTGCGGCTCTGCGCCTCCACGTCCTCGGGTGACCCGGGCTCAGCGGGGGGGCCGAAGCTGCGCGGAGCAGGAGGACCGCCGGAGTCGGGCGGACGGCGCGCGAAGCCGCCGCCACCGCCACCGCCTTGGTAGCCACCGCCGCCGCCACCGCCTTGGTAGCCGCCGCCGCCTTGGTAGCCACCACCGCCGCCGCCTTGGTAGCCGCCGCCACCGCCGCCGCCTTGGTAGCCGCCGGGTCCGCGCGGCCTGTCACCGCCGTAGGAAGGGCGCGGCCCGTCACCACCCGGACGGGGACCGCGCGGTGGTCCGCCGGGTCCGGCGCCGCGTGGGCGCTCCACGGCCTCGGTGACGGTCACGCGCCGCCCGTCGAGGTCGCGTTCGTGGTTGGCCGCGATGATGGCCTCCACGTCTTCGTCGTCGCCGAAGTCGACGAACGCGAAGCCGCGTGACCTTCCGGTCTCACGGTCCAACACGACTGTGGCTTTCCGAACCTCGTGCCCCTTGGCCTCGAAGTGCGCCCTGAGTGAATCGTCTGTCGTCGAGTACGCCAGGTTCCCGACGAAGATTCTCTTGCCCACGAACAGTGTCTCCTACGGATGCGAATTTGCGGGCGCGAACACGTGTCGCGCGATCACGAAACCGGATTCTACGTGCGAAGCGGACACTACGACAAGCCGACGCTACGCTCAATCACCGCGATGAGCCGCGCACCATACGCCTCGATGCGGGCCGGCCCCATACCGTGCACCCCCGCGAGCCCGCCGTCGGTCACGGGCCGATGCACCGCCAAGCCCAGCAGCGTGCGGTCGTGGCACACCACGTACGGGGGCACACCGCGCTCGCGGGCTAGCGCCGTACGCTCCTCGCGCAGCGCCATGAAGAGCGCGCGCGAGGTGTCGTCCAGCGCCTCGATGTCCATCACGTTCGAGCTCTTGTTGCCGCTCTGGGTGTCGCGTCCCGCCGCCCGCTGCCGGGCCGAGCGCCGCCCCGCGTGCGCCGCGGGCAACAGCACCTCGGCGGGCAGCTCCCCCTTCATGACGCTCACGCCGCGCGCCGTCAGCACCAAGAGCGGGTACTCGTCGCTGCTCAGGTCCGCCAGCGCGGCCGTCACCAGACGCCGCAGCAACGCCACCGTCCACTCCACGCCCTCTTCGCGAAAGAGCCCGAAGGTGGACAGCTCGTCGAAGCCCCAGCGCTTGCTCTTCACGCTGCTCTTGCCCGCCAGCATCTCGGCCACGCTGCGCAGCCCGACGGAGCTCCGCGCACGCGCGATGCCGCTCAGCGCCTGACGCACCTTCATCTGCGCGGCGTCGTCCACCTGGGGCGCCGCGCCCTCGCGCCCCTCGAGCGCGCTGCACACGTCGCAGTGCCCGCAGCCGCCCAGCGTCTCTTGGTCGTCGCCGAAGTAGCGCAGGATGAAGTCGTGACGGCAGCTGCCAGCCTCCACGTAGCGCATGAGGTCCAAGAACAAGTCCCACTGCCGAGCCGAGAGCTCCCCCCCCGCACCGCGCAGGTCGATGAGCCGCTTGCGCAGCCCCATGTCGCTGGCGCTCGCCAGGAGCACCCCCTCGGCCGGTGCGCCGTCGCG
This sequence comes from Sandaracinaceae bacterium, assembly GCA_020633075.1. Lineage (GTDB taxonomy): Bacteria > Myxococcota_A > Polyangia > Polyangiales > Houyiibacteriaceae > JADJJE01. The sequence continues at coordinate 64,958 of JACKEI010000007.1, read as the reverse complement.
CCCCGCGCGGCCCACCTCTTGGTAGTACGCCTCGATGGACCCCGGGGCCTGCAGGTGCACCACCACGCGGATGTCCGCCCGGTCGATGCCCATGCCGAACGCGTTGGTGGCCGCCACCACGTGCAGGTCGCCGCTCGCGAAGCGCGTGTTCACGTCGGCGCGGTCCTCCGGGCTCATGCCCGCGTGATAGACCCCGGCGCGAAAGCCCGCAGCGCACAGGGCTTCGCCCATGGTCTCCGCGTTCTTGCGCGTGGCGGCGTACACGATGGCCCCGCCCGACGGGTTGCTGGCGCTGCCCAGGACCTCGGTCAGGATCGCCACGGTCGCGTTGCGGCGCCCCTTCTGCCCGTCGATCTCTTCGCACGACAGGTGCAGGTTCGGGCGCGCGAAGCCGCGCAGCACGACGCGGGTGTCGCGCTCCGTGAGCCCCAGGCGCAGCAGGATCTCGTCACGCACCGCGGGCGTGGCCGTGGCCGTGCAGGCCAGCACATGCGGCGGGTTCAGGGTGCGCAGCACCTCGCCCAAGCGCAGGTACTCCGGCCGGAAGTCGTGCCCCCACTGCGCAATGCAGTGCGCCTCGTCGATGGCGACCAACGGCGGACGCAGCGCGCGCACCATCTCGAGGGTGTAGCGGTTGCTGAGCCGCTCCGGCGCCACGTACACGAGGTCGTACTCGCCACGACCCACCGCCGCCTCACGCTCCTTGAGCTCCTCGAAGTCCAGCGTTGACGCCAGGAAAGTGGCGCGCACGCCGCGGGCCGAGAGCGCGCGTACTTGGTCCTCCATCAGCGCGATCAGCGGCGAGACCACCAGGGTGGTGCCCGGCAGCTCCGTCGCCGGGTACTGGTAGCAGAGGGACTTGCCACCGCCTGTGGGGGCCACCACCAGCACGCGCCGCGGACCGGTCAGGAGCGCGTCGATGGCCTCGCGCTGCCACGGGTGAAAGCTGGGCAGGCCAAAGCGCTCGGAGAGGCGCTGGTCGCTCGCGCAGGGTGGACCGCTCATGACCCGCGCGCCCTCACGCCGCAGCCACCCGGCGGCGACGGACCAGCAACACCAGCGAGACCACGGTGGCCAGCCACGCGGGCCAGTCGCCCAGCTGCTCGTACAGCGTCCCCTGATCCATGCGCGGCACGTGCGCGTGCAGCTGCTCGCTGGTGAAGAGCCCACCCGAGGTCAGCACGCGGCCGGCGGGGTCGATGAACGCGCTCACGCCGCTGTTGGTGGAGCGCACCAGCGCGCGGTGGTGCTCCACGGCTCGAAAGCGCGCCATCGCCAAGTGAATGTGCGGCTCTTGGCTCAGACCGAACCAGGCGTCGTTGGTGATGTTCACCATCATGTGAGGCTGCGCGGAGGCGACGGCGCGGCGCGTGAAGCCCGGCAGCACGTCCTCGTAACAGATCAACGCCGTGATGCGCGTGTCCCCAGTGGGGCCCGGCAGCACCAGCGGGCGCGTGTGCGTGCCGGGGCTCAGGTTGCCGGTGCGCGGCGACAGCTCGTAGAGCTGCGGGAACACGTCGCCCAGCGGCAGGTACTCCCCGAACGCCAGCAGGTAGGTCTTGTCGTAGGTGCCCAGCAGCTGCGCCGTGCCATCCACCAAGTACGCCGTGTTGAAGTAGCCAAGGCGCCCCTGCTCGTCGAAGTCGCGCCGCAGCCCGCCGAAGAGGAGCGGCGTGGTGAGGTCTCGCGGCACTCGTCGCAGGTCCGCGTCGCGCGGCAGCGTCCAGAGGTACGCGCTCTCGGGCCACACCAAGAGGTCCAGCGGGTCACCGATGGCGCGCTGCGAGCTCTCGAGCGCCCGCGAGCCTTCGAGGTGCAAGCGGTGCCCACGCGCCGGGTACAGGTGCTTCTCGAAGACCCCCATGGCCGCCTGCACGATGCCCACGTGCAGGGTCTCGGCGCGGGCCGCGCGGGCGTCCACTTCCTGCGTGCGATAGGCGCCGTAGCCCACCGAGAGCAGCAGCAGCCCCACGGCCGCCAGCAGGGGCCGCGCTGCCCGGAGCGTCAGCGCCTGACCGGCGAGGCGCGCGCGCAGCAGCGGGTAGAGGGCAGCCTGCACCAAGAGCGCAAAGGCCCCCACCAACCCGGGGCCGCCCAGGTCCGCGGCCTGGACGAGCCAGGTCTGGTCGAAGAACGCGTAGCCGAAGTGGCTGGGGAAGAGCGTGGGAAACCACTGCTCGAGACACAGGATGAAGGCCACCGCAGACAGCGCGACGGGGTACCCGTTCCGACGCGCGCGCCGCACCCCCAGCGCCAGCAGCAGCTGCAGGAGCCCGAGGTACGCCCAGAAGAATGACGCCAGCAGCGACGCGATGCCCAGGTTGAAGCCGCTGAAGACCTCCAGCATCTTCGCCATCCAGTGGTAGCCGCCCGCGTACGCCACGAAGCCGTGCGTGAAGCCCACCGCCGCCGCCCGCCGCGCGGTGCGCACGGTCGGGTGCTCGAGCGCGAGGAACAGCGGCAAGAAGCACACGAAGGCCAGCGGCCAGACGCCGAAGCCGCAGAACGAGAGGAAGTGCAGGGTCCCTGAGAGCGCCGCCAAGGCAAAGGGGACCCAGGCGCGCCCCGCCGGCGCGTCGGGGAGCTGAGCGGGCGTGGCCGGTGAGCTGCCCTCGGCGGGCGGTGTCGTAGCGTCAGTCATGCGTGAGAGCCGCGACGGAGCGTCAGAGGCGCAGCAGCTTGCGGACCTTGCTCAGCAGGTCGTCGGCCTTGAAGGGCTTGGTGACGTAGTGCTTGGCGCCCGCGTTGATGCCCCCGATGACGTCCATGGGGCCGCTCTTGGCGGTGAGCATGATGATGGGCACCCGCGAAAGGCGCTCGTCCGCGCGCATAGCCTTGGCCAGACCGTGACCGTCCAGGCGCGGCATCATGACGTCCGTGATGACCAGGTCCGGCGGGCGCTTGCTGGCCTGCAGAATCTCGAGCGCCTGCTGCCCGTCCGCCGCGCTCTGGACGCGCGCGATGGGCTCGAGCAGGCGCGTGACCAAGGTCAGCACCGCGGGCTCGTCCTCGACGCAGAGGATCCGCGGCTTGTCGGGTGGGGGGGGAGGAGGCTGCGCCATCAGGGGGGGAAAGCTATCAGGTCAGACGTGGTCGCGCACACGCTGCTCACGCAGGGCGGCGGCGACGCTAGCCTGGACGATGGCGAGTAGGTCGTCCAGCGCGGACTCCGCGATGTTCAGCGGCGGAACCACGTAGATGGTGTCGCCCAGGGGGCGCAGCTGCGCACCCCGCGTGCGGGCCTCGTCGTGCACCGCCCAGCCCAGCTTCCCCAGGTAGCCACCCGCCCCGAGGTCGGCCGCCGCGACCATGCCGAGCGAGCGCGTGCGGAGGACGCCGGGCACCTCCGCCAGGCGCGCGAAGCCCGCGGCCAGCTGCGCGCCCCGGGCCTGGCTCCGCTCCAGGATCTGCTCGTCCCGGTAGATGGCCAGCACCTCGCGCGCCACGGCGGCGCCCAAGGGGTTCCCGTAGAAGGTGTGCCCGTGCATGAGCGCGCGCGTCTTGTCGCCGCGGAAGCCGTCGAACACGCGCTCCGTGGCCAGCGTCGCCGAGAAGGGCAGCGCGCCGCCAGACAGGCCCTTGGCCGTGCACAAGAGGTCCGGCGCGATGCCCGCGCCCGTGCTGGCCCACAGCGTCCCCGTGCGGCCGAGCCCCGTGAAGACCTCGTCGCAGATCAAGAAGGTGTCCACCTCGCGCGTCACCTCGCGCAGCCGCTGCAGGTAGCGCGCCGGGTAGGTGCGCATGCCCGCCGCGCCTTGAATCAGCGGCTCCACGATGACCCCCGCGATCTCGTCGGGGGTGGCGCGGAGCGCGGCCTCGAGCGCCCCGAAGAGAGCGTCCCAGCCGGCCTCGTCGTCCGCGTGCGTCGGGTCGGGCAGACCCTCGGCGGCGGGGCGCCCCCCCGGAAAGAGGGGCGCGAAGATCCCGTTGAAGGCCCCCACGTCGCCCACCGACATGGCCCCGATGGTGTCGCCGTGGTAGCCGCCGGGCAGCGCCAGGAAGCGGGTACGCCCAGGGCGCCCGTTCTGCTGCCAGTACTGGAAGGCCATCTTCAGCGCCACCTCCACCGAGGTGCTGCCGTTGTCGCTATAGAAGACGCGCGTCAGCCCGGGCGGGGCGATGTCCACCAGCTCCTGCGCGAGCAGCACGGCGGAGGGGTGCACCGTGCCCGCCATGGAGCAGTGCATGATGTCCTGCGCCTGGCGGGTCAGCGCGTCACGCAGCCGCGGGTGGCCGTGGCCCAGGTTGTTGCACCACCACGCGCCGCTACCGTCCAGATAGCGCTCCCCACCGGCGCCGTACAGGTAGGGGCCCTCGGCGCGCTCGATGAAGAGGGGCGTCTGCGTCTGGTGGTCCTCGCTGGAGGTGTAGGGGCGCCAGAGGTGCCGCCGGTCGATCGTCAGCAAGTCGTCGCGCGCGTCGCTCATGGCCCTGGACCTATCAGCCGGCCCCGCTCGGAGCAACGCCCGGTCGTGGCCGAGCTCGGCCTGCCGCACCCCCACGGCGCCCCGTGGCCACTCGGGCCATGAACGGTTGACCCGCACCGGCAAGCGACTCAGAACAGGACCATGTCCGAGCCCACGCAGCAAGCCCTCGAAGCCGCCCTCGCCGCTGTCATCGATCCCACCTTTGGCAAGCCCCTCGGAGAGCTCGGGACCCTGTCGGCCGTGACGCTGTCGGGAACCGTGGGCGCCGCGCAGGTGCGCCTCTCGTCGCCGGCCGAGGAGGTCAAGCAGCAGGTCAAGCAGGCCATCGACAAGGCCGCCGCCGCCGTGGGGGTGACGCTCATGGAGCTGACCTTCAGCGTCCAGGTGCCCACGCGCGACACCACCAGCGAAGACCCGCTGCCCAACGTGAAGAACGTCATCCTCGTGATGAGCGGCAAGGGGGGCGTGGGCAAGAGCACCGTGGCCACCAACCTGGCGCTCGCGCTGCGGCGCATGGGGACGCGCGTGGGCCTCTTGGACGCGGACCTGTACGGCCCCTCGCTGCCCACCATGCTGGGCATCACGGGGCGCCCGCACAGCACGGACGGCAAGCGCATCGAGCCGCTTCAGCGCTTCGGGCTCAAGCTGATGAGCATCGGGTTCTTGCTGGACGAGCCGAAGCAGGCCGTCATCTGGCGCGGGCCCATGCTGCACGGCGCGCTCCAGCAGTTCGTCAATGACGTGGACTGGGGCGAGCTCGACTACCTGGTGCTGGATCTGCCGCCGGGCACGGGCGACGTGGCCCTCACGCTGGCGCAGAAGATCAAGGTCACCGGCGCGGTCATCGTGACCACCCCGCAAGAGGTGGCGCTGGCCGACGTGTACAAGGGCGTGTCCCTCTGCCAGAAGGTCAACCTGCCCATCCTGGGCGTGGTGGAGAACATGAGCTTCTTCATCGACAGCGCGGGCGTGAAGCACGAGATCTTCGGGTCGGGCGGCGGCCAGAAGGTGGCCGAGTACGCCAAGGCGCCGCTGCTGGGACAGATCCCCATGGACAGCCTGGTGCGCGAGTGGGGGGACAAGGGGACGCCCGTCGTGCAGGCCGCCCCCGAGTCGCCGTCGGGCCAGGCCTTCGCCGCGGTCGCCGACAGCCTCGCCACGCTCATCGCCAAGCAGCACTTCGACCGCCACGGGGGGGACAAGGCGCCCGCCTCCGAGGGCCGCAAGCGGCTCAAGATCCTGCGCTGACGAACGCGGCGCATTAGGCTTGCTCCCGTCGCGGGCCCTCGCCTACTCTGGCGCCCGCAAGGAGTGCGCGCGTGACCGTCCTCGGAAAGTTCCTCTCCCTCGTAGGCTTCGTGGCCCTGATGCTGGGCTGCTCCAGCGTGCGCTCCACGTCCATCGCGACGGGCGCCACCGGTCCGGCCGTGGACGCCGCGCAGGTCGCCGTCGCCGCCACCTACATCCCGGAGGGGGCCACGGAGATCGCGATCGTGGAGACGCACGGCAACGTCAACGAAGGGCTGGACGAGCTGCTGCTGGCCTTCCGCACGGAGGTCGGTGCCCAGGGAGGCAACTTCGGCAAGGTGGACTCCATGCGCACCCGCTTCGAGATGCAGACCGTGACGCGCACCGAGACCTACTCGTGCGGGACCTCCACGACGCCCCAGACGTGCTCGCGCATCGTGACTCAGCAGGTAGAGGTCGGCGTGACGACGATCGTCGGGCGAGCTTTTCGAGTTGGAGGTGTGCAGTGAGTCAGTCGCGTTGGGTATTGGTCTTCGTCGTGGTGTTGGCCGGGCTCTCCGCCTATGGGTGCAACCGGCAGTGGCTGGAGAGCAGCCACGTGGTCACCGGGCAGCAGCACGCGCCCGTCGCGCCGGAGCAGGTCACCATCTACATGGAAGGCCAAGACCCCCCTCCCGGCTACCACGAGGTCGCCATCGTCGAGGGCCGCGGCAACCACCGGGTGGCCATGCCGGGTGTGCTCGAGCGCCTCAAGCAGGACGCCGCCGCGATGGGCGCCAACGCGCTGATCAACATCCGCGTCGACCAGGGCGGCACCATCATCTCGGTGACCGGCGTGGCCGTGCGGTACTGAGCGGCACGGCGCGCACCGCGAGCGAGCTACCCTTCGAGGAGGCCGCTTCAGCCGCCCCAGGTTCCGTCGCGCCGCGCCGTGGCGCCGCCCAGCGCCGCGATGCGCAGGTCGAGGGGCGGGTGTGTCGCGAAGAGAGCCCCCACATTGCCCGCGATGCCCATGGCCTCCATGCTGGCGGGCAGCTCCGGTGGCGCGCTGGTCTTGAGCCGACGCAGGGCGCTGATCATCTTGTCGGCTCCCTCGAGGCGCGCCGCGCCCGCGTCCGCCTTGAACTCTCGGTAGCGGCTGAACCAGCGCACGATGATGGTGGCGAGGATGCCCAGCAGGAACTGCATGACCATGACGATCAGCAGGTAGGCCGGCCCGCGCCCGCGCCGCTGCTCCCCACGGGACATGGCGGAGTCGACGATGTCTCCCACCACCCGCGGGATGAAGTACACGAAGGTGTTCGTGACGCCCTGCACCAGGGTGAGCGTGGTCATGTCGCCGTTCGCGGCGTGGGTGATCTCGTGGGCCAGCACGGCCTCCACCTCGTCCCGCGTCATGCGGCTCAGGAGACCCGTGCTCACCGCCACCAGCGAGCTGTTCTTGCTCATGCCGGTGGCGAACGCGTTCATGTCGTCCGAGCGGTAGATGGCCACCTCGGGCATGTCGATGCCGGCGGCCTGCGCCTGGCGCTGCACCGTGCGCACCAGCCAGCGCTCCACCTCGCTCTGGGGCTGCACGATGACCTGCGCCCCGGTGGAGCGCTTCGCCATGGACTTGGACATGGCCAGCGACAGGAACGCGCCACCGAAGCCCATGAGGGCAGAGAGCAGCAGCATGCCGGTGTAGCTGGACAGGCCCAGGTCGGGCGGGATGACGCCCAGCACCCGCAGCACCGCCAGCAGCACGCTCAGCATGGTGAGCACCGCGAAGTTGGTGAGGACTAGGAGGGTGACTTGCTTCATGCGACCTCTGTCGTAGCCGAGCTACGAAGGTTTCGCCGCAATGTGTGTCGCCACCTCGGCGCGCGCTAGGTCCGTGGCGGGCCCGACGGGCCGGAGCGCGAGGGCCAGGGCTCCCGCACCCGAGCGCTCCAGGAGCCCCCGCAGCAGCGCGCGGGCGCCTTCCTCGTCGCCCTCGGCCGCCAGCGCGTGCGCCTCGACGGTGTCGCGCTGCATGCGCAGGGCAGGGTCGGACTCCGCCTGCTCACGCCGCGCGTCCAGCAGGGCCCTGGCCGTGTCCACGCCTCCACAGACCACGTCGGTAAGCGCGCGGGTGACGTCTATCCACGCGTCCACGGACGGGGTGGTGGGGTACGGCGCCTCGCGGAGCGCCGCGCTGGCCTCTTCGAGCGCGCCGTCGTGCAGGTAGGTCATGGCGCGGAGCTGCGCACGGAGCGCCGCCTCCGCCGGGGCCAGCTGCTCCAACGCGATGCTGTCCAGGTGACGGCGCGCCACGCTCACCAAGCCGTGCCGCGTGAGCGGGCCTGCGGCGAAGAGCGCGAAGAGGGCATGCGCGCGAGGGTCGCCCGCGGCGCTGCGCCCGAGTCGCGCGTCGATCCGGGCGGCGGCGTCGTCGCGGCGGTCCGGTAGCCCCAGCTGCGAGCAGAGCACGTGCAGCCCGCGCAGCCCCCGGTCCCGGCGCGCGCTCGAGAGGGCCACCAGCGCGCCAAACAAGAGGGCGAGCCCAGCGGCCGTCAGCGCGGTGAGGCGCGGCTCGGCGTCGGCCTGCTTCAAGAGCAGCCACGTCAGCCCCCCGAACACCCCCGTGACGAAGCCGGCGCCGGCGAAGGTGCGCGCCATGCGCGCGAGCGGCACGTAGCGCAGCGGCACACCCCACGCGCGCGCCTCGAACCAGGGCGCGAGCGCAGCGACGACGAGTGCAACGCTGAAGAGGGGGCGCACGGGCGCTAGCGTACGACGCCCCGCGCGCCGCGTCCCGCGCCCTGCTCCCTAGCGCCACGCTCACGGGAGGCCGCGTCGTCGAGCGTCGCCAGGTGCGCGCGAAACAGGGCGATGGCGCTGCGGCGCGCCCGCCAGCCACCGCTCGGCACGAAGTCGTAGGTCTCGCCGGTGAGCTGCTGCAGCTCCTCCGCGGCGAGGGTGCGCTCGGCCAGACGGAAGCTGCGCGCCGCGTCCAGCAGCCACTCGGAGCGTGTCTTGTGCGCGCGGCGCTTGTACCAGGTCCGCCAGCGCGCGGGCTTGCGACCGAGGTCGCGGGCCGTGACGGCGCGCAGGATGCGCTCGGCGGCCTCCACCACGGGGGCGTGCGGATGCTCCAAGAGCCCGGCGACGTGAGGCACACAGCCCGGGTCGCGCAGCACGCCGAACGCACGCAGCAGCGGCACCACGGGTGGGCTCGGCTGCGCCAGGCGCTCGTAGAGCTGCTGCATCGCACGCGTGCGCGACTCTCGACCCGTGTGCGCCTTGATGGCCAGGATGGCGATGTTCGACACCCCGGCATCCGGATCGCACACCAGGCTCACGGCGCGCTCGGGGAAGTCGTCGGCGTCGAGCTCGGCGCCCACCAGCAGCGCGAAGTAGCGCTTGTCGGGGTCGGGGTCGGCGAGCAGCCGGTGGACGTGCGGGACGGCGGGCGCACCGAACTCCACGAGCGCCGAGGCGACGCCCGAGACCCCGCGCCCCTTGGGCAGGCGCGTCGCGGTCTGCTGCCGGTTGAACCACACCGCGCCGGGAAAGGCGTTGGTGAGCTCCACCAGCGCGGTGTCCCCGTAGCGCAGCAGGGCGTGCACAGTGGGCCCCTCGACGCCGGGGGTCGCTCCGGCCAGCTCCGCCACCAGCCGCGTGACGCGTTGGATCTCGCTCGAGGGGCGCTCCTCCGGGGCGGGCGGTCGATCGGTGGCGGTGCCCACGGCGCTCAGCTCGGTCACGCCCACCACGTCCTCGGTAACGGAATTGCGGCCAGCGGCGCCCTCGCGGGCGCGATCGCGATCGCGGCCACGCAGCGCGGCGTTGACCTCACGCGCGGGAATGGCGCGGGTCTCGACCCGGCCGATCGCGGGCCGCGCTGAGATGGGCTTCTTCTCTGTCACGATTGGCCACAGCCTACCTCTGTGGATGGAAAATTATAAGGCATTTGCGTCGGACCCCGAGTCGCGCCATCACGTGGCCGTGAGCGGCGCGAAACAGCTGGAGCTGGTGGTGACCCTGCGACCCGAAGACGTTCGGGCGGGCTTGCAGCGCACCGTGCTGCGGCAGACGCGCTTGGCGCGCCTGTGGCCCATCTGGCTCGGCCTGATGGCCGGCATGGTCGTGTACGCGCTGCAGACCGCGGCCCTGCTCGGCAGCGTCCCGACACCCTTGGCCATCTTCGCGCTCGCCTTGGCGGGCACGGGGCTGGGTGGCTTGTGGCTGCTCACCCGGCTGGGGGACCGCATGTTCCACAGCCTGCCCAGCGCCGCCGCCACGTGGCGCTTCTCGCTGGACGCCCTGGAGCTGGAGAGCGCCGGCAAGAAGACGCGGCTCAGCTGGCCGCAGCTGCAGTACGAGCTGCGCGACGAGCGTGCGCTGGTGCACCCCACCCCGACCACCTTCCACGTGCTGCCCTTTGCGGGCCTGAGCATGGCGCAGCGCACGGACGTGGCCGCTTGGCTCACCGCGCACGCCAAGCCGGTGCCCGTGCCCAAGCGCCCCTGGCTCGCGCCCCTGGTGGCGCTCACCCTCGGTGTGCTGACCGCGCTCCTCTTGCGCACGCGTTGAATCTCCGAACGCGGCTGCTAGAAAGCCGCCCATGCTCGAGCTGCAGAAGGTGTTGGTCACCGTCATCGGACCGGACACCCCCGGGATCACCGCCGCCATGAGCGGCGTCGTCGCCAAGAACCACGGGCGCCTGCTCGACATCGAACAGGTGGTCGTGCAGGGGCAGCTCACGCTGTGCATGCTGATCGGCGTCTCGCCCGAGACCGCCGTGGGCGAGCCCGTCATCAAGGACCTGCTCTTCCGGGCCAAGTCCATGGGCCTGGACCTGCAGTTCAAGATCATCGACAGCGGGGCCGACACGCTGCCGCAGCACTCGACCGAGGGGCACCTGCGCTACGCGGTGACCGCCATCGGCGACTCGCTGGACGCGGAAGGGGTGCACATCCTCACGCGCGAGCTGGCGGCGCTGGACGCCAACATCGAGTCCATCCGCAAGCTCAGCGGCAGCCGCCTGATCTCGCTCGAGATCATCGTGTCGCTGCCGGGCGGGGAGTGCCGCGCGGCCGAGCTGCGCCGCGCGCTGATGCACGGCCTCGAGCACAGCAACATCGACGTGGGTGTGCAGCGGGAGCGCCTGACGCGCCGGGCCAAGCGCCTGATCGTCATGGACATGGACTCCACGCTCATCCAGATCGAGGTCATCGACGAGCTGGCGCGCATGCACGGCGTGGTGGACCGCGTGGCCGACATCACGCGCCGCGCCATGGCGGGTGAGCTGGACTTCGCGGCCAGCCTGACGGAGCGCGTCGGGCTGCTGAAGGGCCTGCCCTACGCCAAGGCCCTCGAGCTGGCGAGGGCGCTGCCGCTCACGCAGGGCGCGCCGGAGCTGCTGACCGTGCTGCGCCGCCTGGGCTACAAGACCGCCGTCATCTCGGGGGGCTTCACCTTCGCGGCCAACGTGCTCAAGCGGGACCTGCAGCTGGACTACGCCTTCGCCAACGAGCTCGAGGTCGTGGACGGCGTGCTGACGGGCCGGGTGGTCGGCGCCATCGTGACGCCGGAGCGCAAGGCCGAGCTGCTGCGCGAGATCGCAGAGCGCGAGGGCATCGCGCTGGACCAGACCATCGCCATGGGTGACGGCGCGAACGACCTGGCCATGCTCACGGCCGCAGGGCTGGGCATTGCCTTCCACGCCAAGCCCAAGCTCAAGGCCGCCGCCGACACCGCCGTCAGCGCGGGAGGCCTCGACCGCATGCTGTATCTGCTGGGGCTGCCGTGGCGCGACGTGGAAGAGCTGCTGGCGGACACCCCCGGCGCTTGAACCTGCGGCGGCATGGGCCCATGAACCCGGAGCTCGTGCGCCCGCGACACCATGGCCGCGATAACCGGCCGGCCGCCCGGGATGTTGCCCGCCCCACGCCATCGCAGTAGGAAGAACAAGCCATGCTCCGCTACCGCGCCGACCTCCGACCGCTCTTCTTCAACGCGGTCTACTTTGGGCTGCTCGGCTTGGCCTTCGCCGCCGTGCCACTGAACGACCTGCGCATCGCGCTGCCGCTCTTCGCGGCGCTCTGCCTGACGTCCTTCATGGGCGCGGTGCAGACCCACAACGCCGTGCACTGCCCCATCTTCAAGCAGCGCTGGCTCAACAAGCTCTACCAAGTGGTGCTGACCTGCACCTACGGGCACCCCGTGAGCAGCCTGGTGCCCGGCCACACGCTGAGCCACCACAAGCACACACAGAGCCGCAAGGACGTCATGCGCACCAGCAAGGCGCGCTTCCGCTGGCACCTGCTCAACGGCCTGCTCTTCCTGTTCATCGTCGCGCCCTCCACCAGCAAGGCCGACATGGCCTACACGAAGCGCATGCGCACCCAGCACCCGCGCTGGTTCCGGCAGATGCTGCTGGAGCTGAGCGTCCTGTGGACGGCGCAGATCGCGCTCTTCGTGCTGGACTGGCGCAAGGCGCTGGTCTTCTGGTTCATCCCGCACATCTACGCGCAGTGGGGCCTGGTGGGCATGAACATGCTCCAGCACGACGGCACGGACTCCAGCCACCCGTACAACCACTCCCGCAACTTCGTCGGCAAGGCGGTGAACTGGTGGGCCTACAACAACGGCTACCACGGCCTGCACCACATCCAGCCCGGGCTGCACTGGTCGCTGCTACCGGAGAAGCACGCGGAGCTCGTCGCGCCGCACATCCACCCCAACCTCGACCAGCCCTCGCTGCTGGTCTACCTGTTCAAGACCTTCGGCCTCAACCGGCGCCTGGACTACCTGGGCAACCCGGTGGTGCTCATGGACGAGGGCCCAGACGAGCAGTGGATCCCGGACCCGCGCACCACCGCCGCGGACCTCGGCGCCGAGGGCATCGACCCAGCGCTGGCCGGCACCTGACACCCGCCGCGTAGTCCCTCCCCTCACCGCGCGTCGCGCGTGACGGTCGCCGGCGCTACTGCGCGCGCAGCGCTTGCGCGTGGGGCGCCGAGGACGCAGGGGCTGCACACGCAGCGAGGGGTGTCAGTGCCCCGTTCACGGCCGCTCCCGCTCCCACCCGCGCCCGCCAATCGTGCACGCGCGCAGAGCCGCAAGCGGACGCGCGCCTTGGTCCACGAGTTGCTATGCTCAGGACCATGACCGAGAGCAGCTTCCCCGAGATCCGTCGCATCGTCGTCGGCACCGACTTCTCCGAGCCATCGTTCCCCGCGCTCAAGGCCGCCGCGTCCACGGCACGCCGCGAGGGGGCCACGGTCTTTCTGGCTCACGTGATCGACCCGCTGCCGCACATCGGTCCCGGGCTGGACGCGGTGATGGGCACGGACGCGCTCCGCGAGGGCGTGGAGGAGTACGCCAAGCAGCACCTCAAGGAGATCCGCGAGAGCCACTTCGCCGGGCTCAGCGTCGAGACCCACATCCTCTACAGCCCCAACGCGGGCATGGCCATGACCGACTTCGCGGAGCGCGTGGACGCCGACCTGATCGTCGTCGGCACACACGGCCGTAGCGGCCTGCAGCGCATCATGCTGGGCAGCGTGGCCGAGAAGGTCACGCGCCTGGCGCCCTGCTCGGTGCTCGTCGTCCGAGCCTGACGCCTCGCCTGCTGTCACAGGCCCGGTGGAGGTCGGGTCAAGACTGAACCTCGCGTGCCGCGATGCGTCGGATTTGCTCCCGCAGGTAGTCGCTGGCGGGGTCGTCCGCGCGGGCCTGTGGCCAGAGCAGCTCGACCGGCGCGCCGCGGAGCTCGAAGGGGAGGGACACCGTGCGTAGCTCGGGGCGCGAACGACGAATCCAGCGCGCGACGTAGGTGGGCACCGTAGCCAGCATGGACGTCCCCTCGACGAGGGCTCCGAGGTTCGCAAACGTCCCCAACGAGCAGCGCACGCGGCGCGAGCGCACCTGCGTGTCCTCGACGATGCCGCGCAGGTCGCCGTTGTAGGAGACGATGACGTGATCGTGCGCGAAGTACTTCTCCTCCGTCAGCTTGCGCCCGAGCTTGGCGTGGCGCGGGTCGTAGAGACAGACGAAGCCCCCTTGGAACAGGGTCTCACGGGCGATGGCGGCGGGGAGCTCGTCAGCCACGGTCACGGCCGCGTCGAGCTGCCCCGACGCCATCGCCGGCCCAATCGTCCGGAACTGAACGGGCAACACGATGAGCTTGAGGTGGGGGGCCTCCTGCTCCAACGCGCGTAGCAGCGCCGGAAGGAGCCAGACGTGCGCGGAGTCGAACGCGCCGAGGCGCAGGACGCGCTGGCTGGTGCGGGGGTCGAAGGGCTCGGGGTTCAGCGCGGCGTCGACGAGCTGCTGCAGGTGCGGCTCGATGCGCGCCAGCAGCTGCCCCCCACGCGCAGAGAGCACCAAGCCACGCCCCTGCCGCACGAAGAGGGGGGCGCCCACGGCCGTGTTCAGCCGCCGGAGCGCTGCACTGACAGCTGGCTGCGTCAGATAGAGCTGGGCGGCCGCTTGGGTGACGCTGCCGGTGGCCGCGACGACCGCGAACACACGGAGCAGGTTGAGGTCCAGATCACGTCCATAAGCACTGCTCATGTGTTGTATACATCCTATTCCTTGGAGTGATGCATTAGCAACGACTAGCTTGGGTGCATGACTCGACACACCACCTCACCCGCTACACAGACCACTCGACTCGGAGCGTCTGGCCCTCACGTCTTCCCCATCGCCCTCGGCTGCATGGGCATGTCCGGCATGTATGGACCGACCGACGAGCGCGAGTGCATCGCGACCATCCACCAGGCGCTCGAGCGCGGCGTGAACCTGCTCGACACGGGCGACTTCTACGGGCAGGGCGACAACGAGCAGCTGGTCGGCCGCGCCCTCCGCGCTGCATCCGTTGCCCGTGACAAGGTGCTGCTGTCCGTGAAGTTCGGTGCCCTGCGTGCGCCGGACGGTTCCTTCACCGGCTACGACGGCCGCCCGAACTCGGTGAAGAACTTCCTGGCGTACAGCCTGCGACGCCTGGGCGTGGACCACATCGACGTGTACCGCCCCTCACGCCTCGACCCGAGCGTCCCGATCGAGGACACCGTCGGCGCCATCGCCGACATGGTGCGGGCAGGCTACGTGCGCTACGTCGGGCTGTCGGAGGTTGGCGCCGCGACCATCCGTCGAGCGCACGCGGTGCACCCGATCGTGGATCTACAGATCGAGTACTCGCTGATCAGCCGCAGCCCCGAAGCGCACATCATGCCGGTCTTGGACGAGCTGGGCATCGCCATGACGGCCTACGGAGTGCTCTCCCGCGGCTTGCTGACAGGGGCGACCACCGTGGCCCCCGGGGACTTCCGTGGGAACCTGCCGCGCTTCGCCGCAGAGAACCGCGCCCAGAACCAGCGCTTGGCGGATGCGCTCGGGGCGCTCGCAGCGGAGAAGCGGGTCAGCCCGGCGCAGCTCTGCATCGCCTGGGCACGCAGCCGTGGCCCGAGCATCGTGCCGCTCCTGGGCTCCCGCACCCGGCAGCAGCTCGACATCGCGCTCGGCGCCCTCGAGGTCACGCTCGCCGAGGAGGAGCTGGCCGCGCTCGAGCGTGCGATTCCGGCGGAGGCGGTCGCCGGCGCACGCTACCCGGAGTTCCTCATGAGCATGCTCGACAGCGAGCGCGCCTAGCAGGCCGCGCGACCGAAGCTGAGCGCACCATCAACGACGGAGCGGTGTGACACGCGTGATGCTCCACTGGGCCTGCGGCACCAGCTCCTGCGTCCCTGCGCGCAGCCGCACTCGGACGCTGAAGCGGTCGTTCCAGCTCTGGTACGCATCGCGCGGGGCGAAGCGCACCTCGAGCTCGCTCTCGCCGGGTGGCAGCATGGCCGGCTCGACGCGCGCGTCGGTGAGCGGCGTCGCGTGGCCGTTGTGGAGGAAGGCGCCGCTCTGTAGCGCGAGCGGGAGGGGGGCCCCGCTGTCGTTCCACGCACGAAAGCGCGCCCAGCCGATGCGGGCAGGCTCGCCCCCGTGTGTGTGGCGGCGCCTCTCGGTCACGCCGACGATGGCCACCGGGCCCGCGACCGCCCAGACGTTCTCCGACACGACACGCTGATGCACACCGCCGTCGTCGACGCTGACGTTGAGCTGCAGCTCGGCTGGGGACCCGCTGTCGGCGCGCGGGAGGACGCGCACGCGGAAGCCCCAGGGCTCGGGCATGAGCTCGATCTGGCAGCGACTGCGATCGACCGCCGTCACGCGAACCCCGCAGGTGCTCGGCCCGCATCCCGCCAACGCCGCGGCGTGGTCCACCCGCAGCGCGGCGAGGCCCAGCTGCGTACCGAGCGCAACGCGCGGTGGGGCGCACAGGTCCGGCTCGTGCGCCCGCGCCGACGCGGGTGCCAATGCAGGTGGCGCGAGGCTGGCCAGGGCCCCGAGCAGCCACACAGCCGTGGTCCGGCGCGTCGTCGGTTTGCTCATGGTCAGAGTCTACGCACCAGGCGGAGAATCGATCTCCCGGGTTCGGGTCGCCGTCGGGGGCGTGCTATAGGCGCCCGATGACTCGGACCCAGCGCGCGCGTGCCTTCGCGGTTTCGTACCTGCTCGCGGTCGGCGCGCTCGGCACTTGGGCGTTCGTAGGGCTGCCACTGCGCACCGAGATCATGGACTTTCTGCCCGACGCGGGTGACCGCGAGCTGGCGCAGCTGTCGCGGCACGTGGCGGCGTCCGACCTGAACCGCACCCTCACGCTCACGGTGGAAGGGCCCGACCTGGACACCGCCGCGCAGGGTGCGCGCGCGCTCGGTGAGCGGCTGGCCCAGACGCCCGGCGTCGCCTGGGTGCGCAGCGGCCCCACGGACGACCTGCAGCGCGCCTTCTACGAGCTCTACTTTCCGCGTCGCTTCGCGCTGCTGGGCAGCCGCGCCGAGGCGGAGGCCCTCATGACCCCGGCGGGGTTGGCGGCGCGGGCCCAGGAGCTGCGTGAGCGCCTCTCGTCTCCAGCCGGCGCGTTCGTGCGGCAGATCGCCGTGCAGGACCCCTGGCTGTCCTTCCTGCATCACGTGGAGCGACTGCGCGATGCCCAGCAAGGGGAGCTCGAGGTCCACGACGGCGTGTTCGTGACCGAGCGGGGCGGCGACCCAGTGGGGGTGGTGCTGCTCGCGAGTGAGCGGTCGCCCTTCGACGGCGCCGCGACGGGCCCGCTGCTCGCCGCGATCGACACGCACTTCGCGGCCGTGAACCAGGAGCTGGGCGGGTCGCTGCACCTCGAGCAAGCCAGCGTGCATCGCCTGGCACACCACTCCGAGACCACCATCCGCGCGGACATCCAGCGCGTGTCCATCGCGGGCAGCCTCGGTGTGGTCCTGTTGCTGCTGCTGCTCTTCCGCTCGCCGCGTGTCCTGCTCCTCGGCGCGATCCCCCTCGTGGCCGGCCTGGTCATGGCCGTGGCCGCTGCGCGCCTGCTCTTCGGCTCCGTCCACGGGCTCACGCTCGCCTTTGGCGCGACGCTCATCGGCGTCGCCATCGACTACGTCGCCCACTACCTCAACCACCACGTGCTCGCCCCCTCCCCCGACGGCCCCTACGGGAGCTTGCGGCGCGTCGGAGCGGGTCTCTTCCTGGGCGCGGCCACCACCATCGCCGGCCTCTCCGGGCTGGCGTGGACCTCCTTCCCCGGCATCCGGCAGATGGCGCTCTTCACCACCGTCGGCGTGGCGGGGGCGCTCGTGACCACGTGCGTGGTCGTCCCGGCCTTCATGCCCGCGGTGCCCACCCCAACGGCCCTGCACCTCCGCCTGAGCGCCGCCGCCACGCGCGCGCTGGCGGGGCTCGCCAAGCGGCGCAAGCTCCTGTACGCGCTGCCCCTGACCGCGCTGATCGTGATGGCGGTGGGCGTGCCCCGCCTGACCTGGCAGGACGACATCCGTGCGCTGAGCGAGCCCGACGCCCAGCTCGCGGCGGAGGACGCGCGCGTGCGCGGTCGCGTCGCGCGCATGGAAGCGGGGCGCTTCGTCATCGCGACCGGCCCGGACGAAGCCACCGCGCTCGACCGCAACGACCAGGTCGCGGCGCTGCTCGGCGAGGCGCGCACGGCGGGAGAGATCGACGGCTTCCGCTCCCTCGCCACCTTCCTGCCGTCACCCGCGCGCCAGCAACAGAGCCTCGCGGCCATCCCCGCCGACGCCTACCAGCGGAGCGTGAGCGCGCTCGAGGCCGCGGGCTTCGTGCCCGCGATGTTTGCGCCCTTCGAGCAGACGCTGGCCACCGCCCGCACGGCCACCGCTCCGCTGACGCTGGCAGACCTCTCACAGACGCCGCTCGGGCAGATCGCGCAGAGCTTCGTCGTGCCGCTCGACCACGGCGTCGCCGTGCTGTCGTTCGTCACGGGGGTACGCGACGCCGACGCCCTGGCCGCGCGCGTCGAAGGCATCGAGGGGGTGCGCTTCTTCGACCAGGCGGGCTTCATGACGCGCGCCTACCGGGAGTTCCGGGAGCGCACCGTCGAGCTGGTCGGCTTCGGACTGCTGGGTGTGCTCCTGCTGGTGTGGCTGCGCTACCGCCGCGTGCGCCCCACGCTCGCCGCGTTCCTGCCGGCCCTGCTGGCCACCGGCGCAACGCTGGGCGTGCTCGGGCTGTTCGGTGTCGACGCCAACCTGCTGCACATCGTGACGCTGCTCTTGGTGCTGAGCATGGGTGTAGACTACGGCGTGTTCATGGTGGAGACCGAGCAGCACGCCGAGTCCGAGGCGCCCACGGTCGTGAGCCTGCTGACCGCCTGTGGCAGCACGGTGCTGTCGTTCGGGGTGCTGGGGCTGAGCGCCCAGCCCGCCATGCGCGCCATGGGCGTCACGGCGGCGGTCGGGGTGGGAGCTAGCCTGTTGCTCGCGCCGGCTGCCTGGTTGTGGGCGCGTGGCCCGAAATCAAGTACCATACCCCCAAATGAGGGCATGACATCTGTCGAGGAAGAGGTGAGGACGCTATGAGTATCGTCAGTGAGTTCAAGGAGTTCGCGGTCAAAGGCAACGTCGTCGACATGGCCGTCGGCATCATCATCGGTGGGGCCTTCGGCACCATCGTGAAGTCGCTGGTGGAGGACGTCATCATGCCGCCCATCGGCCTGGCCATGGGCGGGGTGGACTTCAGCGCGCTGCAGGTGGTGCTCAAGGACGCCAGCACCAACGACGCCGGCGAGGCGGTCGCGGCCGTCGCCATCAAGTACGGCGTGTTCCTCAACAACGTGCTGTCCTTCCTGATCGTGGCCTTCGCGGTCTTCATGCTCGTGAAGTCCATCAACAAGCTGAAGAAGAAGGAAGTGGCGGCCCCGCCTGCGGACCCCACCACCAAGGAGTGCAGCGCCTGCTTCAGCACCATCCACATCAAGGCGACGCGCTGCCCCAACTGCACCACGGAGCTGAAGGCGGCCTAGAGCACGACCCGGTCGACGCGAGGGGCGGGCTCCCGACGCGGCCATAGCCGCGCCGCGCGAGTCCGCGCCCGTGTCAGCCGCCGCCGTGGCGCACGTCCACGCCGTCCACCAGGAAGATCACCATCTCGGCGATGTTGGTGGAGTGGTCGCCGATGCGCTCGAGGTACTTCGCGCAGTTGCTCACGCGCATGCCGTCGTCGATGGCGGTCGGATCCGCGCGCATGTAGGCGATGCTGCCGCGCAAGATCTCGCCGTAGATCGCGTCCACGGCGTCGTCTTCTTCCAGCACCAGCCGCGCCTTGGCCACGTCCTCCTCGACGAACGAGTCGAGCGCGTGCCGCAGCATGGTCTTGGCGAGCATGGCCATCTCCGACAGACGCTTGGCGGGCGCGGGGAGGGAGCCCGTGGCGGCCAGCTCGCTGGCCCGCTCGGCGAGGTTGACGGCCTCGTCCCCGATGCGCTCGAGGTCGGTGACCACCTTGACGGCCGTGATGGCGAAGCGCAGGTCGCGACCGACCGGCTGACGCAGGGCGAGCATGCGCACCGCCATCTCGTCCACGGCCATCTCGTCCTCGTTCATCTGCCGGTCCGCGCGCATGACGTCCTCGGCCAGCTGCACGTTCTGCTCTTCGAGCGCGCTGACGGCCCAGATGATCATCTGCTCGCAGCGCCCACCCATCGCCAAGAGGCGCCCCTTGAGCTGTCGCAGCTCAGCCTCGAACTCGTGACTCGTATGCGTCAGCAATGCCATCAGCCGAATCTACCGGTGATGTACTCTTCCGTCTTCTTTTGTGACGGACGGGTGAACAGGGTCTCGGTGTCACCGTACTCGATCAGCTCGCCCATGTAGAAAAACGCGGTGTAATCGCTCACGCGGGCCGCCTGCTGCATGGAGTGCGTCACGATGACGATGGTGTACTCCTGCTTGAGCTCGCGCAGCAGCTCTTCGATGCGCGCGGTGGCGATGGGGTCGAGGGCGCTGGTGGGCTCGTCCATCAAGATCACGTCCGGGCGGACGGCGAGCGTCCGCGCGATGCAGAGACGCTGCTGCTGCCCGCCGCTCAGCCCCAGCGCCGACTCCTCGAGGCGGTCCTTGAGCTCGTCCCAGAGCGCCGCGCCCTTGAGGGACTCCTCCACGCGCTGAGCGACCTCGTTCTTGTCCTTCATGCCGGCGATGCGCAGGCCGAAGGCCACGTTCTCGAAGATGGACTTGGGGAACGGGTTGGACTTCTGGAACACCATCCCGACGCGGCGACGCACCTCGACCGGGTCCACGCCCTTGCCATACACGTTGTAGCCGTCCAGCAGGATCTCGCCCTTGACCCGGCAGATCTCGATGGTGTCGTTCATGCGGTTGAGCGCCCGCAGGAACGTGCTCTTGCCGCAGCCCGAGGGCCCGATGAAGGCGGTGACGGTGCGCGCGTAGATGTCGAGGTCGACGGCCTTGATGGCCTGCGCGTCGCCATAGAACACGTCGACGCCACGCGTCTGCATCTTGGCCGGAGGAGGCGTCACGATGGCGCCCGACTTCGAGGAATGGGTGGAGGCTGGGCTCACGTGCGAGTCGCTCGGGTTCGGCTGCGGATGATGATCGCCAGGAAGTTGAGGCTGAAGGTCAGCGTCAGCAAGACGAGCACGGTTCCGAAGAGGGTGGGGCGCGCCGCGTCGACGTTGGGAGACTGCGTCGCCAGCGCGTAGACGTGGTAGCCCAAGTGCATGAACATGTCCCGCAGGTCGGTCGGCAGATAGGGCAGGAAGTTGGCGGCGCCCACGAAGATGATGGGCGCGACCTCGCCGGCGCCGCGGCTGACGGCGAGGATGACGCCGGTCAGGATGCCGCCCACCGCGTTGGGGAGCACGACCTTGTAGACGGTCTGGAAGCGGGTGGCGCCGAGCGCCAGCGACGCCTCGCGCAGCTCCTTGGGGACCTGCCGGAGCGCCTCTTCGGTGGTGACGATGACCACCGGCAGCGTGAGCACCGCCAGCGTTAGCGAGGCCCACAGGATGGAGGGCTTGCCCCACACCGGCGCGGTGCCTTCGCCGTAGACCATGGTGTCCAGGGTGCCGCCCACGAAGAGCACGAAGAAGCCGAGCCCGAAGAGGCCGAAGACGATGGACGGGACGCCCGCCAGGTTGTTGACGGCCACACGCACCAGCTGCGCCATGCGGCTCCGCGACGAGGCGTACTCCGTGAGATAGACCGCGGTGGCGATGCCCACCGGCACCCCCGCGAGGGTCATGAGCAGCGTCATGAAGACGGTGCCGTAGATGGCCGGCCAGATGCCGCCGCCGGTCATGTCCGCGGTGGGGCTGCCGCTCAGGAACTCGCCGGAGATGGTGGGGGCGCCGTGCATGACGATCTGCCCGAGCAGCACCGCGAGGAGCGCGAGGATGATGAGCAGCGCCGTCCCGCTGAGGCCCGCCAGGAGCCAGTCTTTGCGTGTGTAGTTCATCGCCACCTCAGGTCGCCGTCAGCCGCTTCTGGAGGCGACGAATGGCGAGGTCACCGATCACGTTGAGCACGAAGGTGACCGCGAAGAGCAGCACGCCCAGCAGGAAGAGTACGCGCCAGTGTGGGTCGCCGACGGCCACCTCACCCAGCTCGGCGGCGATGGTGGCGGTCACGGTGCGCACGCTGGTCGCCATGTTGAAGGGCTCCATCATGGCGGCGTTGCCGGAGGCCATGAGCACGATCATGGTCTCGCCGATGGCGCGCCCGAAGCCCAGCACCACGCCCGCCGCGATGCCGGGGATGGCCGCCGGGACCACGACACGCAGGGCCACCTGATACTTGCGCGCGCCCAGCGCGAGGGCGGCCTCGGACAGGGAGCGAGGCACGGCCTGCAGCGCGTCCTCGGCGATGGTGAAGATGACGGGGACGATGGTGAGCGAGAGCGCGATGGCCGCGACGACGGCGTTCAAGCGGAAGCGGAAGTCGAAGAGGTCCTGGGCCCACGTGGCGACCACCATCAGCGCGAAGAAGCCGAGCACCACGGAGGGGATGCCCGCCAGGAGCTCCACCATCGGCTTGACCACCTCGCGGACGCGGCGCGGCGCGTACAGGGCCACGAACAGCGCCGACCCGATGCCGAGCGGCACGCTCATGAGCATGGCCAGCACGGTGACCTTGAGCGCCCCGACGAAGAGCGGGATGACGTTGTACTTGGGGACGGACCCGACGGGCTGCCAGATGTACACGGCCTCGTCGTACCCGTTCCACTGTCGCGCGAAGAAGAGGTCCCGCAGGTTCACCTCGTGGGCGAACTCGGCCTCCCAGAGCATGGGCAGCGCCTCGCGGGCGATGAACAAGAAGATGAGCACGATGGCCGCGATGGCCGTGAGCGCCATGAAGGTGATGATCTTCTCGGCGACCTTGTGCCAGAGCGGGGTCTGGAAGGTCGTGCCGAGCGGAGGCGCGCCGCGCCCGCTGGCGCTCGCGTCCGCCTGCCCACCCAAGTCGGCAGCTTCGGCCCCTGTGGGCTTGGCAGTCAGAGGTGGCATGGCGGGGTCGGCAGCGCTCATCGTACGGGTTCTCACGGGATCAAGAAAGGGTCTACTCGGCGGCGGCAGGCTCGGCCGCGGCCTCGGCGGGAGCGGCCTCGGCGGGAGCGGCCTCGGCGGCGGGAGCGGCCTCGGCGGCGGGAGCGGCTTCGGCGGCGGCGCCCTCACGGGGGAGCGGGTAGTAGCCCACACCCTCGACGATGGACTGTCCAGCCTCGGAGAGGACGTACTCGATGTACCGCTGCGCGAGCCCGCTGGGGGCACCGGCCGTGTAGACGTAGAGGAAGCGGCTCAGCGGGTAGGTCCCGTTCGTGGCGTTCGTGAGGTTCGGCTCGACGGGCTCGCCGCCCTCGGCCGCCACGCGGATGGGACGCACTCCCTCGGCGTAGGCGATGCCACCGTAGCCGATGCCGAAGGGGTCACGGCTGATGGCGTTGATGACGGCCGCGGTACCCGGCAGGGTCTGGACGTTCGCGGCGAAGTCCATGTCCTCCAGCACGTGCTCCTTGAAGTACGCGTACGTGCCGGAGTTGTTCTCGCGGCTGTAGAGGACGATCTCGTGGTCCGGACCACCGACCTGGTTCCAGTTGGTGACGGTGCCGCGGAAGATGTCGCGCAGCTGGGGGATGGTCAGCGACTGGATCGGGCTGCCGGCCTGCACGTACACGGCCAGGGCGTCGAGGGCCACGCGCGTCTCGTGCGCCTCACCGCCGCGCCGCTCCAGCACCTGGGCGCGCTCGCGGTCCTTCATGGGGCGGCTGGCGTTTGCGATGTCGGCCGTGCCGTTGATGAGGGCCGCGATGCCCGTGCCCGAGCCCCCGCCCGACACCTGCAGCGTGGCGCCGGAGTTCGCCGCCATGAAGCCCTCGGCCCAGCGCTGAGCCAGGATGACCATGGTGTCGGACCCCTTGATGGTCAGGGTCGTGGCGCTCGCTGCGGGCTGAGCCGCCTGGCCTTCGGCAGCTGGCTGCTCGCCGGCCGGGTCATGGCGTCCGCTGCACGCACCCAGCGAGGTGAGCAGCGCGAGGCTACCGAGCAGCGCCGCGGCCGGCGCCACGATCGCGCCGAACAGGGAGGGGGAGGACGTAGGAGTCGAAAAAGCTGTGTGATTTCGCATGTGAAACTTCGTCTCAGGGGCTGACCTGGATGTGACCCCAAACGTGGGAGTGAATTGCAACAGCTGTGTGACAACCGCGCGACGAGCCGGGGTCAATGAGCGCCCTGGCGCGGCGCCATGGGGGGTTGGTAAGGTCGGGGCGGATGGCGTTGTTCACGAACCACAAGCAGAATCTGGCGGTGGCCGCGCGCACCCTGGGGCTGACGCACGCCGAGAGCCACACGCTGCGGGGCGAGCACGAGGGGATCCCCGTGGGCGTCAGGCTGTGGTCGCAGCGCAGCGACGACAGCACCAACTACTACACCACCGTAGACGCAGGACACCCCGTGCCGCTGCGCATGAGCCTCTCGGTGACTCGCCAGAACGCCTTGGGGCGCCTCTTTCGGTCCGCGTTGGGCACGGAGGGCCTCCCCACGGGGCACCCCGAGTTCGACACCCAGTTCCTGGTACGCAGCCTGGACCCCCGGCGCGCGGCAGTGTTGCTCGCCGAGCCGACCGTGCGGGACGCGATCCTCGGCGTGCTGCGCGCGCGCCGGAACCAGCTCACCGTCTCGGACGTGTCCAGCAGCATCACGGTAGGGAGCTGGTACTCCGACGTGGAAGAGCTGCGCGCCATGCTCAACAGCACGTACAGCGTGGCCGACGCGGTGCGCAACGCCCGCTCACGCGTTCCACTGAGCGACATGGAACGAAGTGCCGGGGAGGCGCTGCAAGGAGCCGCCGCAGCCCTGGGGCTGCCCTACGACCGGGCGCAGCTCGAGGTGGCCGGGCCGCGAGGCCGGCAGCACGCCGCCGTGCGCGCGGTCTATCACCCCGCCGGCAACTGGACCACGGAGTTCGAGGTGCGCTTCCCAGAGTCGCTCAACGTCGGGCTGCGGCTCCTCCCTCAAGGGGGCTTCTGGAGTTCCGTCGGCGAGTTCTTCGGGACGCAGGACATCGAGGTGGGCCACCCGACCTTCGACGCCAAGTTCAAGGTCAAGGGCAAGCCGGAGGACAAAGTCGCCGAGCTGCTGGCGGGCGACGTCGCGGAGCGCATCCTGAAGCTGCACGCCGTGGCCAAGCAGCTCGTGGTGGGGGACGAAGGCGTGCGCGCCATCGCGGCGGGGTTGATGGACGACGCGCCCTCCCTGACGCGCTCGCTCGAGGTGGTGGACGGCCTGGCCGGCGCCATCAGCCAGCGCGCCTGGGGCGGCCCGACGGCCCCCTACCGCTGAGCCCAGAGTCTGGATGACCCCATGAGCAGCTGGATCGACGAAGACCTCCCCGACACCAAGACGCTGACCCTCGAGTCGGCGGGCGTGCGGGTGGGCAAGAGCCTGGCGCCATGGAGCGCCGTCCTCGGGGCGCTCGCGCTGCCCGTGGACGCCCCGAAGCAGCTCTACGTGCTCGCACCTCGCCGCCCCCCCGCGCCCCCTTGGTTCAGCGTCACGCTCGACGCGCTCCCACCGGAGCTGCGCGAGCTCGGGCTCGCCGGGGTGGCCCAGCGCATCGAGGCGCGCGCGCGCCAGGGGACGTACCGGGACCACGCAGGGCACGGCCCCCCGCTGCCCGCGAGCGAGCTGCTGGCGCGCGTGCTCTCACACGACGACGTGCCGGGGGCGCTCGAGGTCCCCGTGGGCCACGGTCCCGGCGCGGGCTTCAACCGCTTCCTCGCCGCTGCGGCGAGCGGGACCGCGGGGGGCGCCACCGGGCTGGTCGCCGCGCTGACCGTGATGCCCAGCATGGCCGGCGCGCTGGCGGGCGTCGGGCTCGCGCTGGGGGCCGCCACCCCCGCAGGCTGGAACGTCCTGCAGCGCCGCATGCGCCGCAAGCCCCGCGTGCTGGTCCTGGCCCCGGACGGGTGCGTGATCGGCTTCCCCGGTGGCGTGCGCGCGTACGGGTGGCACGAGATCGACGGCTTCGGCGAGACGCACGCCGCGCTCCCGGGCCGGCTGCGCCCCCTCTACCCCCACCTCGAGGTCACCCTGCGCGAGGCCGACCCCGCGACGAGCACGGCCGAGGGGGTGACGCCCATCAAGGCACGCCGCAAGGGGCGCTTGGCCGCCGCGTGGTTCGGCGCGCCGCTCCCGCTCATCATTCGGGTAGCGGAGGCGTACCGCGTGCGGCAGACCCGGCACGCATGATCTCGCTGCACTTCACGGGCGGAACGCTGGAAGCGCGCGGGCTCACGAGCGACGACGCGCCCCCCACGGACGCCTTCCTTTGGGACGCCCGCAGCGCCTGCTTCCGTGCCCCCGCGGTGCACTACGCCGACACGGTGCGTGCGCTGGTGCGCGCGGGGACGCCCTACGAAGACGAGGCCCGCAGCTACCCCGAGCTCACGCAGACCCTGCGCGTGCACCGCGAGCCGCGCTTCTATCAGCGCGAGGCGATCGAGGCGTTCGGACGCGCGCGGGCCCGCGGTGTGGTGGTGCTGCCGACCGGCGCGGGGAAGAGCCACGTAGCCGTCATGGCCATCGCCATGAAGGCCCGCGCGACGCTGGTGGTGGCCCCCACGCTGGACCTGGTGCGGCAGTGGTACGACCTCCTGCGCGCGTCGTTCGGCGGTGAGGTGGGCGTGGTGGGAGGCGGCGACCACAACGTGCAGCCGCTGACGGTCACCACCTACGACTCCGCGCACCTGCACATGCCGCACCTGGGCGCGCGCTTCGGCATGGTGGTCTACGACGAGGTGCATCACTTGCCGGGGGAGAGCTACGCGCTCGCCGCGCGCGGCTACCTCGCGCCCTTTCGCCTCGGGCTGAGCGCGACCCTCGAGCGCGCCGACGGACGACACGCGGAGCTGGACGAGCTGGTGGGCCCAGTGGTCTATCGGAAGGACATCATCGAGCTGTCCGGGGACTACCTGGCGGACTACGAGACCGAGCGCGTCAGCGTGGACCTCAGCGCCGACGAGCGGGCGCGCTACGAGCACGCGCGCGGGCTCTACCGTGGCTTCGTCATGTCACAGGGCATCCGCATGAGCTCGCCGCACGGCTGGGGCGAGTTCGTGCAGCGCTCCACCTGGTCGGACGAGGGGCAGCGCGCCATGGCCGCGTACCAGGAGCAGCGGCAGATCGCGTTCGCGGCCGAGGCCAAGCTCGAGATGGTGGAGCACCTGCTGCACCGGCACCGCGCCGACCGCACGCTGCTCTTCACGCAGGACAACGCGACCGCCTACGACATCTCCCGGCGCTTCCTGGTGCCGGCCATCACGCACCAGACGCGGGTCACGGAGCGCAGCGAGATCCTCGAGGGCCTGGCGACGGGGCGCTACCGCGCGGTGGTCACCTCCAAGGTGCTCAACGAGGGGGTGGACGTGCCCGACGCCAACGTGGCCATCATCGTGTCCGGCAGCGGCTCCGTCCGCGAGCACGTGCAGCGCTTGGGGCGCGTGCTGCGCAAGGTGGGCGACAAGCGGGCGGTGCTCTACGAGCTGGTCACCGCGGACACGCACGAGACCTTCACCAGCGAGCGACGCAGGGAGCACAGTGCTTACCGCTGACATGGTGCGCGCGCGCCGCAAGGGCGACACCCTCACGCTCGCCCCGCTGATCCCGGCGGGGCCGAAGGGCGAGCTTGTGCGTGCCGAGCTGCTGGCGCTCGCCGAGCGCACCCTCGCCGCGCTGAGGGAGCGGGTCGGGCACGTGCGCGAGGACGTGGACGCTGCGCTGGGCGGCCTGGTGGTGCGCGCCGCCCTCAAGAAGGTGGCGGCCGGGCTGGCCAAGCTGGCGCTGGACGCGTGCGAGTTCGACGCGGATGCGGGGGACGACGCGCGCAGCCTGCGCAGTGAGCTCTTCGCGGAGGCCGCAGCCGCGCGCATGGCGGCGAGCTCGCAACAGGACTTCTCGGAAGCGCGGGTGCTGGCCGCCTGCGCCGCGCGCCACGGCTGCAGCCCGGCGGAGCTGCGCGCGCGCCTGTACGCGGACCTGCGCGGCCAGAACGTGCTGCGCTCGGGGCCGGCCATGAGCGCAGCGCATCTGTTGGACGCGTACGAGCTGGGGCAAGCGCAGGCCGTGCTGCTGCGCGCGACGGAGGTGCGGGTGATCGTGTCGGACACCCACGCGCAGACCCTGCGCTACCTGTTCCAGAAGCTGAAGTTCCACGGGCTGCTGCACGAGATCACCGCGCTCCCCGCGGTCGATGGAACGGACGCGCCGACGAGCGAGGCGCCCCGCAAGACGGCGCGCAAGCGCGGGAAGACCAGCGCGCCGAAGGGGGGCGCGGCGCTCGCGGCCACGCGCTACGCCATCACGCTGAGCGGCCCACTGAGCCTGTTCCAGGCGTCCACCAAGTACGGGCTGGCGCTGGCGCTGACCCTACCCGCGCTGCGTGCGTGCGCATCGTTCGAGCTCGAGGCAGACGTGCTGTGGGGCCCCAACCGGGACCGCTTGCGCTTCACGTTGAGCGGCGGCCGGGACCTCCTGCTGGCAGGCGGCGGTGACGGGTCCGCGGAGGCGCTTGCGCCCGCCGGTCGCCCCGAGGTGGACGCCCTGCTGGAGGCGTTCACGAAGCTGGACGGGCCCTGGCAGGCGGCGCGCTCCGGAGAGGTGCTGAACGTGCCCGGGCTCGGCGTGTGCGTCCCGGACCTGACCTTCACCCACCGCGACACCGGTCATGTGACCCACCTCGAGGTGCTCGGCTTCTGGAGCCGTGACGCGGTGTTCCGGCGCGTGGAGCTGATCGAGGCGGGCCTCGACGCCCCCATGATCATCGCCGTCCCGGCGCGGCTGCGCGTCAGCGAGGAGGTCCTGGACGACGACCTCCCGGGCGCGCTCTACGTGTTCAAGAGCGTGCTCTCGCGCAAGGCGATCCTCGAGCGGCTGGACGCGCTGCACCGGCCAGGCTGAGCTGGCGCGACGAGGTCGAGCGCAGGCGCGGCGCACCCCTCCTGAACGGGTGAACAAGGGGCGAGCCGCTGCTCGCTAAATTGCCGTTTGTTTTCAGTGGGTTACGGGCGCAGCTTGGGGTTGCTCGCGGTCCCTGTTGCGAGTACACTCGGGCCGACTTCGCGGGCACCTGCTCGCTCGATCCAAGGGCTCCATGGCCAACGACGAAACCGCACCCGAGGGCACGCCGCCCCGGGCTCCTCACTCCGACTACGATCAATCCGCCATCCAGGTCCTCGAGGGCCTCGAAGCCGTGCGCAAGCGGCCTGGGATGTACATCGGCGATCCGCACGACGGAACAGGCCTGCACCACCTGGTGTGGGAGGTCGTGGACAACGCCGTGGACGAGCACCTGGCCGGCCACTGCGACCGCATCTCGCTGACCATCCACCCCGACGGCAGCATCACGGTCATCGACAACGGCCGCGGCATCCCGGTGGGCATGCACAGCAAGGGCGTGAGCGCCGCCGAGGTCGTCATGACCCAGCTGCACGCCGGCGGAAAGTTCGACAACGAGAGCTACAAGGTCTCGGCCGGTCTGCACGGCGTGGGCGTCTCCGCGGTCAACGCCGTCAGCGAGTGGCTGCGCCTCGAGATCCGCCGCGAAGGCAAGGTCTGGTACCAGGAGTACCGGCGCGGCGTCCCACAGGCCCCCATCGAGGCCATCGGCGAGAGCAAGACCACGGGCACCAAGGTCTCGTTCATCCCGGACACCACGATCTTCTCCATGACCACGTTCAGCTTCGACACGCTGAGCAACCGTCTGCGCGAGATCTCGTTCCTGAACGCGGGCTTCGAGATCACCATCATGGACGAGCGCCCCGAGGGCAAGACCGTGATGCACCGCTTCGACGGCGGCATCCGAGAGTTCGTCGAGACGCTCAACAAGAACCGCACGCCGCTGCACGAGGACGTGATCTACTTCCAGGCCGAGAAGGACGGGGTCATGGTCGAGATCGCGATGCAGTGGAGCGACGCGTACAGCGAGTCGATCTACCCGTACACCAACAACGTCCGCAACAAGGACGGCGGCACGCACCTCACCGGCCTGCGCACGGCGCTGACGCGCGTCATCAACAACTACGGCACGGACGAGAAGCTGCTGAAGGACCTCAAGAACCCGCTCGCGGGCGAGGACGTGCGCGAGGGCCTGACCTGCATCATCAGCGTGAAGCACCCCGACCCGGCCTTCTCGTCACAGACCAAGGACAAGCTGGTCTCGAGCGAGGTGCGCGGCATCGTGGAGAGCATCGTGGGCGACGAGTTCGCCGCCTACCTGCAAGAGAACCCACGCTCCGCGAAGCGCATCGTGGAGAAGACCGTGCTGGCCGCGCGCGCCCGTGAGGCCGCACGCAAGGCCCGTGAGATGGTGCAGCGCAAGGGCGCGCTGGACCCCAGCAACCTTCCCGGCAAGCTGGCCGACTGTCAGAGCAAGGACCCGACCGAGAGCGAGATCTACATCGTCGAGGGTGACTCGGCCGGTGGCTCCGCCAAGCAGGGCCGCAACCGGCGCTTCCAGGCCATCCTGCCCTTGCGGGGCAAGATCCTGAACGTGGAGCGCGCGCGCTTCGAGAAGATGCTGGGCAGCGCCGAGATCGGCACGCTCATCACGGCGCTCGGGTGTGGCGTGCGGGGCGGCGAGAACTTCGAGATCGACAAGCTGCGCTACCACCAGGTCATCATCATGACCGACGCCGACGTCGACGGTTCGCACATCCGCACGCTGCTGCTGACCTTCTTCTACCGGCAGATGCCGGAGCTGATCGAGAAGGGGTACCTGTACATCGCGCAGCCGCCCCTCTACAAGGTCACGAAGAACAAGAAGGTCCGCTACCTCAAGGACGATCCAGCGCTGAGCGCGCACCTGATCGAGAGCGGCGCGGACAACCTCCTGGTGCGCGCGGAGAGCGGCAGCGTCCCGCTGGCCGGTGACCCGCTGAAGGCGCTCCTGCGCGACCTGGAGCGCTTCCGCACCCTGGTGTCCAACGCGCGTCGGAGAGCCGAGGGGACCGTGCTGCACGCGCTCGTGCGGGCCACTGCGCTCACTCCGGCAGCGCTCAAGGACCGCGCCCAGGTAGAGGCCGCCGCCGCCGCGCTGCGCACGTACATCGAGACCTACCATGACGATCTGGCCCCGCTGAAGACCGAGATCGTGCGTGACGAGGACCACGAGCGCTTCGCCCTCGAGGTCACCACGCGCGCCGGCATCGCGGAGCGCCTGACGGTGCTCGACTTCGACCTGCTGAGCGGCGGCGACATCGCCGAGCTGCGCCGCATCGAGGAAGGCATTCGCGCCATAGGCGCGGCCCCGTATCGGGCGGTCACGCTGGACAAGAGCGGCGCCGAGACCAGCGAAGGGACCACGCTCGACACCATCGACAGTCTGTGGGCCTTCATCGACGCGCGGGCGCGGAAGGGCACCAGCATCCAGCGCTACAAGGGCCTCGGCGAGATGAACCCGGACGAGCTGTGGGAGACCACCATGGACCCGGACACGCGCACGCTGCTGCAGGTGCGTATCGACGACGCCGTGGAAGCCGAAGAGATCTTCAGCGTGTTGATGGGGGACCAGGTGGAGCCGCGCCGCGCCTTCATCGAGGACAACGCGCTCAACGTCACCAACCTGGACATCTGACGTGCTGTACGACCTCGGCGAACGCCGCGTATCCATCCTGGGCGACGTCTTCGTGGCCCCCAGCGCATCGGTCATCGGCAGCGTGGTGCTGCATCCCGACAGCAGCGTGTGGTTCGGGGCCGTCATCCGGGGGGACTCGGACATCATCACCATCGGACCCGAGAGCAACGTGCAGGACAACGCCGTGCTGCACACGGACCCGGGCATCCCGCTCACGCTGGGCCGGGGCGTCACCGTCGGGCACCACGCCATGGTCCACGGCTGCACCATCGGGGACTACAGCCTGGTGGGCATCCACGCGGTCATCCTGAACGGCGCGGTCATCGGCAAGCACTGTGTCATCGGCGCGAACGCCTTCGTGCCGGAGGGCAAGGTCATCCCGGACAACTCGCTGGTGATGGGCACCCCCGGCAAGGTGGTGCGCACGCTGGACGATGCCGCCGTGATGGGGCTGCGCATGTCCGCTGCAGGGTACGTGGCCAACGGGCGGCGCTTCCGCGAGCAGCTGGTGGCTCGCGGCGAGTAGCGGTTTTCCCCGCATTGACAGCGGCGCGCTCACCTCTACACTCGGCCACCTATGTCCAGCTCCGATCAGCTCCTCGATAAGCGCATCCTCGACCGCAACCTCGCGAAGGGTCTCGTCACCCAGAAGGAAGTGGACAAGCACTTGGCAGCCCTGGCCGACCAGAGCGCCAACGCGGAGTACCTGGACCCCGCGGCCAGCCTCGCCGAGGAGCTCCAGGCGATCGAGGGGGCCATCAGCCAGCAGCAGTCCGCCCGTCAGGCTGCGGCTAGCAGCGCCGTGAGCGACGACGACGACAGCGACGACGACGACGACGACGACGACGACGACGACGACAGCGACGACGACGACGACAGCGACGACGAAGCCAACGAGGCCTGAGGCCACGTCCGACCGGGCGAGAGACGATGAGCAGCGACGACCACGGCCAGCACGACATCGAGGACACGGAAGAGCTCGACGCTCCGGCGATCGACTTCAACACGTTCGTGTTGTCGCTGAGCGCGTCGGCGCTGGTGGACCTCGGGGCCATCGAGGTGGCGGGTGTGAAGGCCGAGAAGAACCTGCCGCTGGCGCGTCACACCATCGACTGCCTGGTGCTGTTGGAAGAGAAGACCGCGGGCAACCTCACCGGCGAGGAGGAGCGCTTGCTCAGCCAGGTGCTGCACGACCTGCGAGCCAAGTACCGCGCCGCCGGCGGCTGAGCGCGCCCCCGCGTTGGGCGTAGGGCGCGCCAAGCCACGGGTGCCGCACGCAGCGAGGTATAGTCAGGCGCCGAGCACGTGCAGCAGGGCGCCGAGCCCCGCGCCCACGGCCACGCCCATGAGGGTGCCTGAGAGCCGAATCATCTCGAGCTGCCTGCGCGTCTGCCACTCGAGCATCTCGCGGAAGTCGCGGGCCGGGGTCTCCTTGAGCGACTCACGGACCGCGTTCCCCACCCCGTCACTCACGCTCTGGTCCAGACGCTCCACCAGCAGGTTCCGGATGCTGACCGCGATGTCGTAGTCCTTGAGCGTGGTCATACGCCGCAGCTCGTCGCGCTGGGCTTCGATCCAGGAGGTCACGCCGGTAACCACCACGGGCCGCGCGCGCTCCAGCATGGCGGCGATGGCGTTGCGGCGCTCGAGCTCCGTGAGCGCGTCCCACGCGTGCAAGTAGGCGGCCACCCCCGTGCCGAGCAGGAGGTCCGTGCGCTTCTCGAGCGCCTTCACCAGGGCGTTGTCGGCGTTGGGCAGCGCGTCGTCGCGGAACTGGACGACCCCCTGCTTGAGCTCTGAGAGCACCCTCTCCTTCTTGGCGATGCCGAGCGAGCGGAAGATGCCCACGTACTGCTTGAGGGCCGCGTCGATGACCTCCGCGCACTCCGGCTGGTCCAACACGACCAGCACCGCCTCCGCCAGGCAGGTGCGGAACACCGGCTCCATGCGCGCGTCGCGGGTGACGTCGTCCAGCCGGGTGGTCCCGAGGTCCCCCAGCTCGAACGCCAGCGCGGCGGGCACGATGCGCTTCTCGATGGCGGCGACGGCGCCCTCCACCTTGGTGACGAGCTCGTCGCGGGAGCCCAGCTCCTTGTCCAGACGCGCATACAGGGCGTCGCGCGTGGCCTCGCTGTCCAGCACGGCGTCCACCTGCTTGCGGATGACGTGCTCGCTGAGCAGCTCGTCGCGCACCCAGTCACCAATGCCGTCCGCCACGTCATCGCGGTGCTGCTCGACCGTGCGGTAGGTCTTGACCACGGCGAACCAGTCACAGAGGCCGCCCACCAGCGCGCCCTCGAGCGCATGCAGGAGGACGGCCACCCACAGCGCGTGAGGCAAGACCCCGCGCCCCTGGAGCACGGCGACACCGATGCAGGCGACCGCCGCGACGCACAGCAGGCCGGTAGCCAGCCGCCAGCGCGCCAGGTACGGCGGCTCTCCCTGGCGGGCGCTGGGCGCCGGTGGAGTCGGGGCGTCGGTCGTCATGCAGCGTCGGGCCCGGGGGCCGAATCGAGCATGACAGAAATCGGGGCGTAGGCGAGCGTGGCGGGCACGCGACCGATGGGCCAAGCTGCGGGCGAGTGACCCTGACACCATGACCTTCGCGCGCCCCCGACAACCGCTGGCTCTCGAGCACGTGCTGGATGATCCGGCGGAGGTGCACGCGCTGGTACGCGCAGGCTCACCCTACTTCTCGGTGCAGCGCTACGTGGAGAACCTGGACCAGCTCCGGGCCCTGTCGGAGGCGGGGCAAGAGGACGGGCACGGCGGGCGTGAAGCGCGCGACGAGCGTGCGGAGGCGGCGAATCCGCGCCCCATGATCGTCGCGCCGTGGTTTCGCGGCGACTGGTGCGTGCCCGGCCAAGAGCCGGTGGCGGGGGTGGAGCGCTTCCTCGAGCACCCGGCCTTTCGCGCTGCGGCGCAGCAGCTGATGGGAGCCGCCGTGGTGCGCCCGCAGCAGGTCTACGTGAACCTCAACCCCCCGCTCCCCAAGGTGGACCCGGGCCATGTGGACGTGCCGTGCTTTCGGGGCGCCACGCGCGGACGGCTGCCGGTGTGGCTGCTGCAGGTGATGCACAAGTCGGAGCTCTTCGCCCGCTGGTACGTGCCCACCGCCACGGCTGTGAGCTGGTTCTACAGTGGCGCAGGGGGCGGCTTCACCTACTGGCCCGACGGCCCGGACGCGCCGCCCCTGTCGCGCCCGTGCCTGAGCAACACCGCGCTGATGGGCGACAACGACTTCATGTTCCACGCGGTCGAGGCCATCGGCGGCAGCGAGCGCGACGTACCCACGGGCCTCAGCCTCGCGGCCACGCTGCGCGCCACCGACGACGGCTACGTCCTAGAAGACCGCGCGCGCGACGACGCCGGACAGCCCACCGGCGCGACGCTCGAGCGCAAGCGCTACACCCGCGACGAGGTGCGCCTGAGCGTGTCGTGGAAGGCCCTCTGCTTCGAGACGGAGCGCGACGCGCAGCGCTACGACGACGGCGAGGACGCGCTCGACGACGAGCAGATCCTGTCCACGTTCGTGAGCGACCTGCGCGCACGCGGCATCGCGTTCGAGGAGCCCACATGCTTGACCTCGAGCTCGGCGTTCACGGCGCTGCTGACACGCACCTACCGACGCGCTCCGCGGGTGTTCACGGCGCGCGCATGAGCAACACCTCCGCGCACGAGACGTCGGTGTACGTCCACTTTCCCTACTGCGCGCGCAAGTGCCCGTACTGCGACTTCGCCACCCGCGGTCTGCCGGCGAGCGCCATCCCCCACACGGCGTACGCCGACGCGGTGCGGAATGAGCTGCGCGAGCGCGCGGCGGGTCTCGAGGGGCGCACCCTGCGGTCGGTGTTCTTCGGGGGGGGCACGCCGTCGCTGTGGGAGACGCGCGAGCTGGGCCGCGTGCTCGAGGGCATCCTCGCTGCGTTCCCTCGGCGCTCGTCGGACCTCGAGATCACGGTCGAGTGCAACCCCAACAGCTTCGACGACGCGAAGGCTGCGGGTCTCGCGGACGTGGGCGTGAACCGGGTGTCGCTGGGCGTGCAGTCCGTGGACGACGCGCGCCTGCGCTTCTTGGGGCGGCTGCACGACGCCGAGCAAGCCCTCGCCGCGCTGCGGGTCGCCTCGCGGCACCTCCCGCGCGTGAGCGCCGACCTGATGTTCGGGATGCCGGACCAAGAGAGCGGCGCGCTGCGCGACGAGGTCGCGCGGGTGCTGGACCTCGGCGTGCGCCACGTGTCCTGCTACGCGCTGACCATCGAGCCAGACACGCACTTCGGCGCTCTGCACCGGGAGGGCAAGCTGCGCGTCGCCAGCGAAGATCACTACGCGGACATGTTCGCGGCGGCCGAGCGCGCCTTCGCGGGGCAAGGGCTGCAGCACTACGAGGTCAGCAACTACGCCGTGCCGGGTGAGGAGAGCCGCCACAACCTGCACTACTGGCGCGGCGGCGAGTACCTGGGACTCGGCGCCGCGGCGGTGGGCTGCCTCGCCGTGGGCGTGGGCCGCGCGGAGCGCTATCGCAACACACCGGACGGGCACGCGTACGTGCGCCGTGAAGAGGCCGCGGAGGGCCCGCGCGAGGTGGAGCGCGAGACGCTGGACGCGCAGACCCTGTTGCGTGAGTCGCTCATGCTGGGCCTGCGCACCGCCGAGGGAGTGGACGTGGCGTTTGCGGAGCAGCGCGCCGGCATCCCACTCGCGACAGGCAGAGCGCAAGCCCTCGAGACCGCGCTGCGACGCGGCCAGGTCTCCCTCCAAGATGGCCGGCTGCGTGTTCCGCGTGAGCAATGGCTCGCGCTGGACGGTATCGTCGCGTCACTCTTCTAGCCCGCCCGCCGCCTCCGCATGACCGCGCCCTCCCCGACCCCGACCCCTGCACCCGCTCCGTCCGTCCACGGTGCGGCCGACGCGCATGACGCCGTGCGGGCCGAGAAGCTCACCAAGCTGTACGGCACGACCCGCGCGCTGCTGGACTTCGACGCCAGCTTCGCGCCCGGCGAGGTGAGCGTGGTGGCGGGCCCGAACGGCTCGGGCAAGAGCACGCTGCTGGCCCTGCTGGCCCAGACGGCCCGGCCCACCAGCGGGCGCATCCACTACGCACCCAGCCTGAACCACCGAAGCGCGCTGCGGGCGGCCGTGGGCATGGTGGCGCACGACGCCATGCTGTACCCGGACCTGACCGGCCTCGAGAACCTGGAGCTGTACGCGGCGCTCTACGCCGTCGCCGGACCGCAGGAGCGGGTGGCCAGTCTGCGTGAGCGCTTCGGGGTCGGCCGCTTCGCGGAGCGCCCGGTGCGCACGTATTCGCGTGGTCAGGTGCAGCGCGTCGCGCTCTGCCGTGCGCTGCTGCATGCGCCACGCATCCTCCTTCTGGACGAGCCCACCAACGGGCTCGACACGGACTCGGTCGCACGCCTGGCGGACGCCATCGCCGTGGAGCGTACGCGCGGCATCGTGCAGATCCTCGTCACCCACGACGAGGCCTTCGCGGAGCGCGTGGCGGACACCCGCATCGCGCTCCGTGCCGGGCGACGCGTGGACGGACCAACAGACGGGGGCGAGGCGCCATGAGCGACCCGCACGTCACGCCACCCACCCCGCCGCGCCCGCTCGGGCTGCTGCGGGGCGCACGCCTGATCGCGGCCAAGGACCTGCGCATCGAGGCGCGCACGCGCGAAGTCACGGCCACCACCGGGCTCTTCGCGTTCTTGGTCGTCGTCATGGCGGCGCTCGCGTTCTACCTCACCAAGGACTTGGCGCGGCAGATCGCACCGGGCGTGCTCTTCGTCTCGCTGAGCTTCGCGGGGGTGCTGGGCATGGGGCGCAGCTGGGCGCGCGAGCGAGAGCTGGGCGCCCTGCGAGGCCTCTTGATGAGCCCCATCCCGCGGGCCTCCATCTACCTGGGCAAGCTCGCCTCCACCACGCTCTTTCTGGGCGTCATCGCCCTCATGCTGCTGCCTACCGTCGGGATCTTCTTCCACCTGGAGCCCGACCTGACGCTGCTGGTGGTGGCGCTGATCACGGTGCTGACCTGCTTCGGCTTCGCCGCGGCCGGCACCCTCTTCGCCGCGCTGACCGTGCAGACGCGCGCGCGCGACCTGATGCTCAGCGTGGTGGTCTTCCCCCTGGTGACCCCCACGCTGCTGGCCGGCGTGCTCGGCGCGCGCGAGGTGCTGGGGGGTGCACCCCTCGCTCAGGCGCTGGACTGGTTGCTGCTGCTGGGCGCGTGCGACCTGCTCTTCTTGTCCGCCGGCGTGGTGCTGTTCGAGACGCTGCTCTCGGACTGACGCCGCCGCCGTCCCCTCAGCCCGCGGCCAGCCCCGTGAAGTCCAACAGCCACTCGGTGAAGAGGGCACAGCCGATGGCCCAGGGGATGAGCCCAATGAAGGACCCGATCACGTACTCCCGGAAGCGCACGCTCGACATGGCCAGCGCGTAGTTCAGGACCGGTGAGAACGCGAACACGATGCGCAGCACGGTGACGACGGCGATGGGCCGCTCGCCCATGAGCTCGAGCACCTTGCGCATGATGGGCCACTTGATCTCGCCGAGCGGCTGTCCGCCCACGCGCCGCACCAGCACGAAGGTGAAGCTCACCGAGATGACCCCGCCGACGAAGCCCGCGATGCCGCCGCCCACTTCCCCATAGGCCACGACCGCCGCGAGCATGAAGGCCATGCCGGGGATGTGGACGAGCTCCCCCAAGCAGAAGACGGCCAGGTACAGCAGGAAGCCGAGCACGCCGAGCTCGCTCATGAACTCGCGGATCTTGGGGACCGTCAGGTGGTCCGCCAGCCCCGTGACCTTGCCGATCACGACCAAGCCGACGAGCAGCACGGCGAGCAGGATCAGGCGCCAGGTCTTCTTCTTGTCCGGGGGAGGCGCATGCACCACCGTCACGTCGTCGCTCACGTCGTCGGTCACGGCGCGCACCATAGCAGCCCCTTGTCCGCTTGCCGCCCGGGAGGAGGGGGGTACACCGGCAGGAATGAGCGCCAGCCATGACGTTGCCGTCGACCCCGACGCGCTCCGCAGCCGGGTGGACGACGCGACCGCCGTCGAGAACCTGTCGCGGCTGCGCACGCTCGGTCCGCTGCTGGTCGTCGTGCATGTGCTGCACGTGGTGGTGTTCCTCGCGTTCCGGCCCGACCAGTGGCTCGACGCAGCCAGCGACGGGCGCGTGGAGGTCTGGCGCCTCTCCATCGCCGGGGCACACGCGGGAGCTGCGGTCTTCAGCGTGCTCGCCTCGCTCCGCGTCTGGCGCATGGGCAGCGCGACCAGGGCCGCCAGTCGGCGTGTCACGGAGCTCGTGGCGCTGGTGTACCTGCTGTTCGGCGCGCTGCTGACCGGTCTCGACCAGCTGGTGACGAACTCCATCAGCGCCTACCTGTCGGTGTCCGTGGGCGTGGCGCTGGTGACGCGCGCGACGACGGCCCGCACGTTGTTCGCCTACGTCAGCGCGTTCGGGGCTCTGGTCGTGTTCTGCGGCTTGTTTCAGAGCGACTCGGCGCAGCGTCTGTCGGTGTGGGTGAACGGGCTGACGGCCACTGCGCTGGGCGTGGGCCTCGCCCACTACGCCAACCGCATGACCCGCCGCCGCACACACCAACGCTTGGTCATCGAGGCGCAACAACGTGCTCTGAGCGAGGCCAACACGCGCCTCGAGTCGGAGGTCGCCGAGCGACGCCGCGCCGAGGCGGAGCTCACGCACTTGGCCACGCACGACGCGCTGACCGGGATGCCCAACCGACGCGCCTTCGGGCAGCTGCTGGAGGCGGCCGTGCGCGAGGCGCGGCTGGGCACGCCGAACACGGTGGCGCTGCTCGACCTGGACTTCTTCAAGCGCGTGAACGACAGCCACGGCCACGCTCAGGGGGACGAGGTGTTGAGGGACACGGCGCGCGTAATCACGGAGGCGCTGCGCACGGACGACCACGCGGCCCGGCTTGGTGGCGAGGAGTTCGGCGTCATCCTGCGGGGCACGTCCGCGGCCGACGCGGCGCCCCTGCTCGACACCCTGCGCGTCGCCATCAGCGAGCAGCGCTGGGCCCCCGCGGGGCTGCGTGTGACCACCAGCGTCGGCTACACGGAGCTCAGCGGCGACGACAACCTCGACGCGCGCGCGGCCCTGCGCAGAGCCGACGCGGCGCTCTACCAGGCCAAGGAGGACGGCCGCGATCGCGTGGTCGCAGGCTAGCCTCGAGCGCCCCCCGAGGCGCCGGTTGGGCTCAGACGCTCTCTCCGCGCGCCATGCGGAACGCCTCCTCTTCGGAGCTCGCGACCATCATGGGAAAGCCCGACTGACTCGCGAGCCGACGCGTCTGGAGGGCCCCCGCCACGGTCGCCACCAGAGTCACGAAGCGCGTGCTGCGCCGCGCGATCACGCTACGCATCTCGGCGGTGGCGGCCTCGAAGTCGGCGTCATTGCGTCCGACGACCGCGCGCACGTCCAGAATCATGGCGTGCGGCCCAAACGAGCTGACGTCGACGGCCAGGGCGCTGCGCATGCTGGCGATGACGTCATCCACGCCGGCGTCCGAGGCCTTGCGCGTGGCGACGATGACCTTGTCGAGCGGGTAGAGCGCCACGCGGAAGTTGGGGTCGTCGAAGAGCACCTTCATAACGCACGGAGGATAACGCACGCGTCGTCGGCGCGGCAGCCCCTCAGGGTGTGAGGCGACAGCGCGCGACGAGCGCCGACGTCGCGAGCTCGCTTTCCTCCTCAGCGGCCAGGCAACGCGCGCTCGCTTCCCGTGCTTCGTCCGAGCGGCCGAGCGACACGAGCGCGGGCACCTCCACGGCGCCGCGGGCCGGGCCCTGCTCCGTCCAGCCCTCGAGCAAGCGCAGCGCCCCGGTCGCGTCTCCCCCTTCGAGCGCGGCGCCCGCGTCCCGTAGCGCGGCGAAGCGCGTGCACTCGTCCGGCGTGAGGTACGAGCAGCCGAGCTCGACCTGGCGCGCGCACACCGAGAAGGCGCCCGCCCCGTCCCCCGAGCGCGCTCGCGCGAACTTCAACGAAGAGCCCGCGCGACAGCGTGTGGTGATGGCGAGCGCCTCGTCGTCGAAGATCGGCTGGAGCGTGGCAACGCTCTCGGCGAGCGGCAGCTGCTCTGCCTGCCGCAGGGTCCGCTCCACGAAGCGGCGCTGCTGGTCTTTGTACAGATAGACGCCGAGCACGAGCGTGAGCACGAGCGCGACCGCCGTGTGGGGCACGTACCAGAGCGGCCGCCGGGGGTCGCGCCCCTCGCTCCGAACACGCTCCTCGATGTCCTGCGTGCGCCCCTCCGACGCGGCCGCGAGGGCCCAGTCCAGCACCCCGTTGGCGTCGTCCACGGCCAGCTCCGCGATCACCAGCTCACCCGCCGACG
The DNA here is from genome assembly GCA_020633075.1 of Sandaracinaceae bacterium. Lineage (GTDB taxonomy): Bacteria > Myxococcota_A > Polyangia > Polyangiales > Houyiibacteriaceae > JADJJE01. The sequence goes on along the minus strand of JACKEI010000007.1, from coordinate 24,434 downwards.
TCTGCACGCCGATGAGGGGGATGGCGCGGTTCTTGGCGCGCCGCGTGAACCGGCGCACGCCCTTCACGTCCTCCCAGCGCACTGCCCTCTCTCGAAAGAAGCCGACGCGCCGCAGCGACTGCGCCCCAATGAGGACGCTCTCCAGGCGCATGACGCGCGTCACCACGAACGGAAACAGCGGCCAAGCGAGCAGCCCGAGCGCGAGCTTCCACCAGTTCTCGCCCGTGACCAGCGGCTCGACGATCCCCGCGACCACGAACACGAAGAACCAGACCGCCAGGAACCACAGGGAGGGCCCGAGGAGGAAGCGGCGCACGCGCGTGACGGGCAGCTGAATGAAGCGGTTGGACTCCGCGGGCTTCGACGGCTCTCGATAGGGGCTCATGGCGACACGAGCCTACTTGTAGGCCTGTGTCGGGGCCAGCCGAGCTAGGCGGCCAGCTCCGGCTCGGGCTCGGCCAGTCGATCCGGGAAGCGGCGCGTCAGCAAGGCGTGCCGCGCCGCCGCGAGCGGCTCGCTGGGCAGGCGGCAGAAGTAGCGCATGGCGTTGGGCACGGTGCCGAAGGTGCGCGCGATGGCCTTGAAGCGGTCGGAGTCCGCGACGTTCTCGCGGATGGGGGCCTGCGCGTCGCGCGCCACGCGGAACGCGCGCACGTACTCCAGCAGCTTCCCGTGGTAGCTGGGGTCCTCGATGATGGCCTCGATGGAGCGCGTGCGTGGATGCGTCCCGGCCAGCATCTGCTCCACCTGCCGCTCCAGCTCCTCGAGCCCCCCCTCATGCGCGTCCAGGAGCTGGAGGTCGTAGCAAGGGTTCGCGTGGGTCACCTGCATGAGGTGCCCGATGATGTTGTCCGTGGTGCTGAGCAGCCCCGTTGGATCCACGAGCGAGGCCGGGTCATCCAGGAAGCGCAGCACCTGATGGAAGTTGAAGTTGATGCCCTTGCTCTCGTAGTAGTCCTCGGCCGCAGGGACGATGAAGAAGCGCAGCATGTCGTACGCACCGATGGCCAGCTGCACCCGGCTCGGCAGCTCGTCCACGTACCCCAGGCGCTGCAGCCGCGCGAGGCGCTGGTCGATGACCACGGGGTGCGTGTACTGACGCAGCGCACGCGCGAGGCGCGCCAGCTTGTCCGCCATCTCGGCGGGCGAACCAGCGGCTTGGGTCATCAGCGACAAGGGGGACTTGGTGAGGCGTGCGACGTCGTCCATACAGTGAACCTTCGGTCAGAATATATTGGCACGGAGTGCCGCGTGGTCAAGCGGCCCCCGCGCATTTCTGGGCCTGGTATCGTCGCGGGGTGCGCTCCACCCTGATTGCCATCGTCGTCGAGGAAGCCGGCCAGCTCAAGCTCCGCGACCCCTTCGACTCCGAGCGCGCCTCGCTGCCGCTCCCTCCCACGCCGGGCGATGCGCTCACGGCAGGGGACTGGGCGCACGTTCGGGTCAGTCCGAGCCTCAGCCTGATCGAGCGCGTCGCGACGGCCGGCTCCGCGCGTGCTCACCTCTACGGCATCGCTGCCGAGCACGGCCTCGACCCCATCTTCCCGGACGCGGTGGAGGCCGAGGTGGCGCAGCTGGTACGCGACCCCGGGCTCGATGACCCGGGCCTGGTGGACTACCGGGCGCTGCCCTTCGTCACCATCGACGGCGCGACCTCGCGTGACCTCGACCAGGCCGTGCAGGTGGAGCCCGAGGGCGACGGCTTTCTCCTGCGCTACGCCTTGGCGGACGCCGCGTACTACGTGCGCCCGGGCACGGCCCTCTTTGACGAGGCGCTACGGCGCGCGGCCAGCTACTACCTCCCGGGCTTCATGGTGCCCATGCTGCCGCGTGCCCTGAGCGAAGGCATCGTCTCGCTCAACCCCGGGGTGGACCGGCGCGCGCTGGTCTTCGAGCTGCACCTGGACGCGGCGGGCGTGTGCGTGCGCACCGAGGTGGTGCGCGCGCTGGTGCACAGCCACAGAAAGCTCTCCTTCGAGCGGGCGCAGGCCTACCTGGACGACCCAAGGGGCGCCGCCTTCGACGAGCCCGCCATCAACCAGAACCTGACGCTGCTCGAGCGCGTCGGGCGGCTGCGCATGCGCGAGGCGGAGCACCGCGACGTGGTGCGCTATCGCCGCGAGGAGCTGTCCATCGACATGGGCGCAGCGGGGCTGACCATGTCGGTACACCTCCATCCGCGCCAAGAGATCGAGCGCTACAACGAGCAGTGCTCGCTCTTGTGCAACGTGGAGGGGGCCAAGCTGCTCCTGTCCGGGGCCGACAACGAGGCGGTCGAGATCCAGCCCATCTACCGCGTGCACCCGGCCCCCGAGCGCGAGAAGGTGCGCCGCTTCGAGCGCCTGTTGGCCGCCATGGTGCGCCTGCACGACCTCGACCCGGCGCGCTTCAGCTGGCGCGCCGATGGCAAGGTGCCGCTGGCCGAGTTCCTGGACCAGCTCCCCACGGAAGGTCACCTCGGCAGCCTCGCGCGTGCCATCCACCGTCAGGCGGTCATGGTCAACGTGCGCAGCGAGTTCCGCGACGAGCCCGGCAAGCACCACGGGGTGGGCGCCGAGGTCTACGCGCGCTTCTCGGCGCCCATGCGCGAGATCGTCGGCGTCTTCCTGCACAAAGAGACGTGGGAGCTGCTGTCTGGAGAAGGCAGCAGCGCGGAGGTCATCGCCCGTGACAACGCGCTGCGCGAGCAGATCGTGGAGCGCTCCAACCAAGCCAAGGAGACGCAGAGCCGCATCAATCAGCTGTCGCATCTCTACGTGCTGGACCAGCTCTTCGCGGGGGATCTGGCGCGCCCCGAGGACGCGCGCACCCGCTGGCGGGGCACGGTGATGGGGCTCACGCGGGACAAGGTGCACGTGACCTTCGAGGAGCCACCCGTGGACGTGAAGCTCTACGTCGACGACCTCGGCCAGCAGCTGGGCGCGAAGCTGGAGCTGAGCGACGAAGGGGCCTCGCTGCGGAGGGCCAACGGCCGCGGCGTGTGCCGCATCGGGGAGCCCGTGAGCGTGCGCGTGGACCGCTGGGACCAAGCCCGCCGGCGCTTCGTGCTGCACATGGACGTCGACTGAGCGGTGGCGAGAAGCCGCCCGGATGCCCACATGTCGGACAGCGGGTCACTTGACCGGTAGGGCCGAACGGCGGAATCCTCCCGGCATGCGTCGCCCCCATCCCCCCGTCCTCTTCCGCTCGGCGCTCGCCGCGTTGCTCGCCGTCATGGGTTGCGCCGAGTCGCACACTCTCGCGGGCCATGACGCAGACGTGGTGGCCCCAGACGTCTCCGTCCTCTTCGACGGAGCGGCGCTGCCCGATGGGGCGATCGTGCTCCCGGACGGCGCGGTGGTGCTGCCTGACAGCGGCGTGCTCCTGGACATCGGCGTCGCTGCGGACATGGGCATCCGCCCGATCGACACCGGCGTGGTGCCCGACCTCGGTGGCCCTGTCGACCTCGGTGTGGACCTGGGCCCCCCGCCGCCCGAGTGCAGCGGGGACGACGAGTGCGACGACATGGACGCGTGCACCAACGACAGGTGCGTGAGCGAGCGCTGCGTCAACAACAACCCGCAAGCGACCTGCGACCGCTTCAACGGAGTGCAGTGCGCGGGACAGCTGGCGACGTCGCTGCTGACCATCAACCGCAGCTTCTGTATCCCCGGCTTCGCCATCAACAACCCGGCCATCGGCAACGTCTCGCTCTGCCAGGGGCGCCGCTGCAGCCCCAGCGACACCACCGACGGCTGCCTCATCACGCTCGAGAGCACGGGCGACCCCAGCACCGCTCCCAGCGCTGACCTGCTGCACGTGTCCGGTCGCATCACGCGTATCGCGGGCTCGGTCGCCTTTACGGGCTCCATCCCGAACCCCGCGGGCGGCGGCACCCTCCCCCTCAACTGCAGCGTCTCCTTCGGTGTCGGCAGCGGCCTGCCGCTCAGCGCCGACCTCGCGTTGGCCGAGCAGATGATGTGCGGCACCGACCGCGACGTGATGGCGTCGTCCGACGTCGACACCTCCATGCTCACCATCCGGCTCTCGGGCACCGGCCTCAACGCCATCATCTGTGGCGTGGTCAACGCCGCCGTGTCGGGGCAGGTGAACACCCTCTTCGCCGGGCTGGGCCCGCAGCTGGAGGGCGGCATCAACGCCGCCCTGAACCGCCTCGACTGCGGCACCTGCAACGCCAACTGCCCCGCCGGGCTGACCTGCGTCACGCCCTGACGTGCGTTGGGGGCGCGACGAGTGACGCGCGGTCGCGGTCGCTCACCCGACTGACTACGAGCGGCGTGAGCGGACGATGACCGCGCGCTCCGTGGGGAGCGGCCGCTCTTCGCAGCTCGGGTACGTACCGCTCGCGCGGAAGACTTCCAGGCGATGATCCGGGTCCGGTGCGTGCGTGACGCTGCCCTCGCCACCGACCGTGAAGCGCAGGCCGAGACCCTCGTAGAAGGCGCGCACCTGCGGGACGGTCTGGCGCACCGCGAACGACGTCCATGTGATGTGCGCCGTGGTGCCCGTGACGTGCTCCGAGCACAGCTGCCGTGCCCCCGGGGGGATGCGGTACAGAGGGGGGACCTCCATCGTCCGGGCCGTCCTTGCAGAGCCCACGCAAACGCAGACGAACAGCGCGCAGACGGTGGCGAGGCGGGCGATGGTCATGGAGTCTCCACGCTCGTGACAATGTCTTGGTTGACGACCCCCATGTCAACCGAGGTCCTGACGCGGTACCTAGCCCGCGAAGCCACGCGGGAGCCCAGGCCGCGGAACGGCGCTCCCCTCGGCCGCAGCAGGAGCACGGAGCGCACCGAACGCGCCCGGGGCACTCGCCGCCGAGGTGGCTCGGTATGCGCCCCGGTGCACCTCGCGAGCGCGCTGGGACAGGGCCACCGCCTCGACGGGGCTGAGCGCCCCTGTGCGCGCCAGCCAGCCGAAGAAGAACGGCAAGGCCCGCGCGGCACCGGCACGCAGCGCGTCGAAGCCGTAGAGCTCGCCGGGCAGGTGCACCCCCAGGAAGGCCTCTACGGGGAAGTCGGCCCAGGCGCCGAGGCGCAAGCGCTCGAAGTACTCGATGGTGAAGACGGCGACCGCGTGGAGGGCATCCTCGGGCACGTCCGCGAACGCGTGCGCCTGCACGAAGGCGTCCGCGCGGGACGAGCGGTCCGAGGCGAGCACCAGCGGTAGCGCGCACAGGGTCGGTGGTTCTGGGGAGCGAGCGGTCACGCCGGCCTTGTCGGCCCATGAGCCCGCGAGTTGCGTGTCAATCGGCGACGAGGAGCTCGTGCAGCTTCACCACGCTCCGCCAGTTGCGGGTGGTCACGGGGGAACCCGCGGCACGGTCCAGCAGCGTGGGCGTGAGCTTCGAGCGCGCGGACCCCGCCGCGTAGTCCAGCACGAGGGCACCCTGGTGCTGCTCGACCCTCTCCTGCGGGCCCGCTCTACTACGCAGCAGCTCGAGCGCGCCCGCTGCCAGAGGCCGTTGGGAGACCCCCAGCATCACGAGGGCAGGCCGCTCCGCGATGGCCTCGGCGAAGGGAGGCGCGGCCACGTAGCGAGCCCACACGTCGCCCGTCCGGACGACGACGGGAACCGAGAAGCCCAGCCGCTCGTCCAGCAGTCCCGCGATCTGCGCCTCGAGCGCGAGGGCGCCCGCGGCCGCCACCCTGGCGTTCTTCCACGGCGCCGTGGCTACGACGTTCCCGCTGTTGATGTACGTCTGGATCCGGCTCAGCCCGGCTTCCGCAGCCAGCTCGCGCAGCAGCGCCATGGGCACCCGCTTGTGGCCGCTCACGTTGACCCCGCGCAGCAGCACCACGACGCGCGTCATGTCCGGAAGGAGCCCGCCATCTCGCGCGCGGCGTCGCTCGCGAGCTGGAACGTGGCGGCGGGCCCTTGGGCCGTCAGGACGAAGACGTAGTCACCCAGCTCGAAGCGCGCGTGCCGCTGCCGGTAGACCTCGCCGCGGTGCTCGTAGACCACCTCGATGGCCGTGTGCGTGGCGTGCTCCTCACGGGCCGCCTCGGCGCGGCCCTCCCCAACCAGCGCGTCGACGCTGGGGCACAGCTCGCGGGTGTAAGGCCCTGCCATGAACAGCAGGCAGTCCGCCCCCGACTCCCCGTCGGCTGCGGCGGGCAGCAGGTCGAAGAGGAAGGGCCCGTCGCGGTCCGGCGACGCGAGGCTGAAGCCCACAGGCCAGGCGCACACGAAGTCGCTCGTCTCGAGGCGAAAAGGGCCGGTGTAGTCCGTGTCCACCGCGATCATCAGGTCATGCAGCCCGCGCGCGCCGCCGTCCACGATGTAGCGCAGCGACTCCCCCACCACGCGCAGCCGCGCCAGCATCCCCGCGTGCGTGACGTGCACCCCCTCGGCGGTGCGTTCGATCACGAAGGGCGCCTTGGGGACCAGCGCCAGCCGGTGCCCCGCGATGCGCACGTGGGCGCGGGCCTCTTCGCCTGCGCTCATGACGCGCCCTGCGCGAGGCGGGCCGCGAGCACCCTCTCCACCGTGTTGACGATGGCCACCGTGCGCGGGTCGAGCTCGATGTTGACCAGGTCGCCAACCTGCCGCGTGCCGAAGTTGGTCAGGCGCAGCGTCTCGGGGATCAGGTGCAGCGTGAAGCCGTCCGTAAAGGTGCGCCCCACGGTCAGGCTGGACCCGTCCACGGCGATGAAGCCCTTGGGCAGGATGTAGGGCATCCACGCTTCCGGCACGCGCACCCGCACCGACACGTCGTGGCCCTCGCGCGCGAGCTCCGTGATCTCCCCCCGCCCGATGACGTGCCCCGCCACCTCGTGGCCGCCCAGCTCGTCGCCCACGCGCAGGCTGCGCTCCACGCTGACCTGCCGGCCCACGGTGAGCGTGTCGAGGGTGGTGAGGTCCAGGGTCTCTTGGATGGCGTCGAAGCGCACGCGCGAGCCCTCGAGCGCGACCACTGTCTGGCAGACGCCGTCGATGGCCACGCTGGCACCCAGGCTCAGCCCGGCGCTGAGCTCGGCGCCCAGGTCCACGGCGTAGCGCACCAAGCCCGGCTCGCGGCTGACCTCCACCACGGGGAAGAGGCCGCGTGTGATTCCGCTGTACATGGCGCCGTCATAGCAGGGAGGCGCGCACGGGACATCTGCAAATCCCGCGCGCGTCTCGCTGCCGTCGCTGACGGGAGCCCACAGGTGGCTCGCTCACGCGGCGCTGACGGAGATCTTGCGAGCGCCCGGCGCGTCGCGCTTCGGCAGCGTGACCCGCAGCACACCGTCCGCGAGCTTGGCGTCGATGGCGTCCGCGTTGACCGTGTCCGGCAGCGTGAACGAGCGCCGGAAGGTGCCGCGCACACGCTCGACGTGGCGGAAGCCGGTCTTTTCGTCGGTCGTGTCCGTGCTCTCGTTGCGCTCGGCCAGGATGGTCAGGACGTTGCGCTCGACGTTGACGCTCACCTTGTCGGTGGCGACGCCAGGCAGCTCGGCCTGGATCTCGTAGGCGTCGGGGCGCTCGTGAATGTCCACCGCGGGCCGCAGGTAGCCGTCGGGGGCGGCGACGCGGCGGCGGGCCGGGGCGTTGCGGTAGAAATCGGCGAAGGGGTCGAAGAGGGTCAGCATGGCGTAGGTCTCCATGGCCGCGCAACGGGCGCGCAGCCGACATAGGGGTGGACGGTTGGGGTCCCAAGCGGCTTATTTCAAGCGCGATTGGGTGTGTTCCGTGACTCGCGACCAAGCTAAACACGGCCCCCGGACTGTCAACCGTGCCGGCAGCACGGACGAAAAACGCCCAGGGTCCACCCCGGCGGTCGCGGTTCCTGCGTGGCTCGCGTATCATCGTGTGAATGCCCGCGACGACTCGCGCGTCCGAGGCTCACCACTACGCGCGCCCGCGCCCGGAGCCACCCATGAAGCACGCCCGCACGTCTACCATCCTCCTCGCGCTCGTCGCCCTGTCGCTGCTCGCGTCGGGCTGCATCATCACCACGGACGCGGCGCCTTTCGCGCCCTTCGGCAGTGAGGTCACGGTGAGCGGCGAGTGGGACGTGGACGGGGCCGCCCCCACCCTGTCCTCGTGCGGGGACATCGTGACGATTCGGGCGCTGGTCTGTGAGACCTCCTCGGGGGCGAACTGCCTTGCGAACACCCGCCTGACCTTCTCCTGCGCGGCCGGCGCGTTCGACACGCGCCCCACCCCGATTCTGGTGTCCGGCACCTACTACGTCGTGTGGGAGGCGCTGAACTCGAGCGGTGCGCGTCTGCAGGCGTCGCAGCCGGCGCTGCTGTCCGCGTTCGGCTCGCATGTGGTGTTCCCCATCCCGGACTTCGCGCCGGGGGCCACCGCCTTCGACCCGTCGGGCACGGCCGTGTCGCTGGACGGCATCTGGGACGTGAACGGGGCCGCGCCCACCGTGCAGTCCTGTGGGGACATCGCCACAGTGCGCGTGGTCATCTGCCAGAACGCGGCCGCCACCATCTGCTGGACCTCGGCCGCGCTGACCTTCCCTTGCTCGGACGGTGGCTTCGACACCCGCCCGACTCGTGTGCTCGCGGCGGGTTCGTACCACTCCCTGTGGGAGGCGCTGGACTCGAACGGCAACGTGCTCCAGGAGACCACGCCCCTGCCGCTGGTGGTGAACACGCACGCCACGCTCATCACCCCCGACTTCGACGGCGCGCTGCCGCCCACCAGCCTCACGGTGCAGTTCCGGTTCCAAGACGCGCCGCTGTCGACCCAGTACTTGATCTGCTCCGGCGCGATGGTCGCCAGCAACCAGTTCACCTACACGCTGCACGAGGGCACCGGCGTCAGCGCGCCCGCCATCTCCGGCCCCACGAACCAGCTCTGCAGCCAAGGCAGCTCGGTGCTCTTCTCCGACAACGCGAACTACACCTTCGATGGCGAGCCCTACACGGTGTCCTTCAGCGCGTCCGAGAACGTCAGCGGCTGTGTCAGCACGTGGAGCGGGATCTGCACGTTCAGCCTGACGGTGGGTACGGCCAACACGGTGACGTGCGACGCGACGGTCGTCTCCACGGGCTCTTGCTGAGCTCCTGAGCGGCCCTGTCGGCTTTGCATGCTCGGGGCCGCGTGCTTACATCGTCACCGTGTTTCAATTTCCGCGCCTGATGCCGCTCACGCGGGGGCTGCTCATCGCCACCGCGGTGAGCTTCCTCCTGCACTCGGTGGTGCAGGTCTGGCTGCAATCCCCGTGGGGCTTGGTGCTGGCGCTCAGGGCTGGCGACCTGAGCCCCTGGACGGCCCTGCAGCTCTTCACGCACCCGCTGGCCTGGGCCATCAAGCCGCGCTCGGCGCTGGAGCTGGCGTTCGCGCTCGTGATGCTGTGGTGGTTCGTGTCCCCCTTCGAGGAGCGCTACGGCAAGAAGGCAGCGGCGCAGCTCCTGGCCCTGGCCACCCTCAGCGCCGGTGTGCTGGCCGCGTTGGTGGGGCTCCTGACTCCGCCCGACTACGTGCTGGGCCCCAACAACTGGGTCTTCGCGAGCCTGGGCGCCCTGGGCTGGAGCTTGCGCTACGCCCCCATGGACATCCTCGGTCTGCGGACACGCGGTGAGGCCTACGTGTGGTTCGCGCTCGCGCTGGTGGGCATCAACTTCCTCACGGACCCGCGCGTCCCCACGCTCGTGGCCGAGCTGGCCGCCATTGGCGCCGGGGTGGGCTTCGTGGCGTGGCGCCGCCGTCGGCTCCCCAAGGCGCGCGTCTCCTCGGTGGTGTCCATCGACGCGGCGCGCCGCTCGCGCGACGGCAAGAACAAGAAGGAGTGGCTGAATTGACGGCCGCGAGACCGCGCCCCGCGCTGGCGCTCGTGTGGCTGGGCCTGGTGCTGGGCCTGGCTGGCTGCGACGGCTGCTCCTGCGAGCAGGACCGCATGGTCACCTTCGGCCTCGACGCGGGCCCGCGGCCGGGGCAGTCCGCACCCGTCGCCAGTGTGCCGGCCCTCGGTGGCACGGACGGCGGCGCCGGGGCTTGGGTGCCGACGCCGGCGCGGGCGCTCCCAGCGGGCACCCGCCGGGTGGAGCTCAGCGGCCATGCGCTCGAGCTGAGCGACGGAGACCTGCGGGCGATCCTGCTCGTGGACGTGGACGGAGACGGAGACCAAGACGCGTACGTGCTGCACACGCGGGGCGCGGCCGCCGCCCCAGCCGCCGGTGCACCCGCCCGGACACCGGGGAGCGCGCCCACGCAGCTGGTCCTCTCCCTCGCCCGCGTGGGTCCTTCCGGTGCGGCGCTGAGTGAGCTGGGGCAGCTGAGCGCCCCGGCCGAGTGCAGCCTGAGCACCCCGCGGGGAGAGACGTTGGCGCGAAGCCTGGTGTCGCTGGGGGCGGACTACGCCTGTCCGACGGGACCCGCGTCCTTGACCTTGATCGCCACGCTCGAAGCGCAGCCGCGCTTGGCCGAGCGCCTCACCCTGCTGGCCCCGGCGGCGAGCGGCGATGGGGCAAGTGGGGCACCCGAGGCCAGCGGGAGCCCCGCTTCCGCGACGACCGGTGCGCTGACGGCGGACGCGCTGCCCCTCTCGGTGGTGCTGCGCGCCGAGGACCGCAACACGGACGGCGCCGCCGACCTGGTGGCCCGCGTGATGCTCGGGACCGAGGGGGACCACGTGAGCGTGGAGCTACTCTGGCTGAACAGCGCGAGCGGGCTGTCGCGTGACCGCGCAGAGCCGGAGGCCACCCTGCGCACGCTGGCCAACGCGGCGGCGGACCCGCTGACGCGCCAGCCGGAGGTCGCCCTGCGCGGGGCGGACCGCGTGCTGGCTCTCTACACGGCCCTCTGCAGTGAGGGGGGCGCTGCGAGGGTGCAGCTGGGTGACGTGCGGGGGCTCCCCTGCGGGCGCTCGCGAGGCGCGGGCAAGGCCGCCGCCGTCGTGGCGGCTGCACACGCGCAAGCAGGAGACGTGTTCGAGGCGGCCGCCGCGCTCGCGCGCCTCGAGGACCCGGGCCTTACGCTGAGCGACGCCGAGCGTCGCATGGTCACGCGAGCGCTGGGGCGCGCGCCGGGGCCCCGCGGGCTCAGCATGCGCAAGCTCGCGGACGTGACGGCGCGCGCGGGCCTCGACTTCGTGGACGAGCACCACGTGCAGCTGCCGGGCGGCCGCGTGGTGTCCCTGCGCGAGAGCCCTCCCACACCCACGCCCGGCGGCGCCACCATGGCGCCCTCTCAGCCCGAAGGGCCAGCAGCCCCTGCGGCGCCCGCGTCGCCCGCCCCGACCGCATCGAGCTCCGCCCCAGAGGATGGCGGCGTGCCAGCTCCACAGGGCAACACCACGGACACCCCGGCCGCGTCGAACCTCCCGCCCCCACGCGCCAACGCGGGCATCATCGTGGACCCGAGCGGTCGCTTCCGGGTCCAGCGCCTGGGCCGCGGATGCGCCAGCCACGTGGTGGAGCTGACGGCACTCGACCCCATCCTGCACGGCCCGCCGCGCGTCGCGGCGATCGCGCCGCTGGCCAGCCCCAGCTGCCGAGGCGACACCCAGCCGAGCTTGGAGGTCGCGGACGACGGGGGCTTCGCGGCGCTGGGCTGGGCGCCACAGGGCCTGCTGCTCGCGCGCGGCGCGGAGCTGTGGGTGGTCCCGCTGACGGATGAGGCGCGCCCCGCAGGTGCGCCCTTCCAGGTGGCGAGTGGTTCGCTGCCCCCCGCCCCCGTGAACGGCCCCGCCATCGCGCGGGACGGGACCCGCTACCTCACCGCGCTGGACTTTGGTCTGGTGCTCCACACGCTCGGGCCGGAGCCCAGCGTCACGTTGCTGCGCCCCGCCGGCTGGGCCGAGCTCCCCTCCGACGCCCCGGTGCGGGGGCTGGCGCTCTCGCCCGCGGGGAACGCGGCCGTCGTCCAGCGGGGCTCCGCGGTGTATTTCCTGACGTGGTGACGCTCATGCGGCATGCTCACGTCAGCTCGCGCCCGCGCGCGGAGAAGACCTTGCGTAACCCTCGCCCAGCCCTACGGCTGCCGCTCTTGGTGGCCCTCTCGCTGCTCGTCAGCTGCGCCGGCCGTGAGCCGCGACCGGCCACGCCGTGCATGTCCGACCGCGAGTGCTCCGGTGCGGACCGCATCTGCCACGAGGGACGCTGTCGCTTCCTGTCGGAGGTGCGCGCCGAGCTGGCGAGCGAGCCCGAGCCGCCGCCCACGCTCGACGCGGGCGTGGCGCAACCCGACCCGGACCCCGACGCCGGCAGCGAGGCGGTCGTCCCCCCAGCGCCCGTCGCGCTCGGCCTGCCCATGTTCATGGGTGACCCGCGCCACACGGGCCGCAGCCCTCACGCGGGCCCCGCGCAAGCCCCGACGGAGCGCTACGGCTACGCCACCAGCGGCCGCGTGTTTGCCGGCATCGTGGTGCACGGCGACACCAGCTACGTGGCGTCGCTCGGGCGCAGCCTCTCTGCGGTGGGGCCCGACGGGAGCCTACGTTGGCGCTTCAGCGCGAGCGGTCGGATCTACGCTACGCCCGCCGTGGCCCCGAGTGGAACGGTCTACGTCGCCAGCGACGACGGTGTCTTGGTGGGCCTGCGCCCCTCTGGGCAGCCAGCCTTCCGTGTGACCCTGGGCAGCACCTTGGACGCCAGCCTCACCCTGGGCCCCGACGGGACCCTGTATGTCGCAGGCGACGGGGTGTTCGCGGTGACGCCCGAAGGGCGCGTCGCCTGGCAGGTCCCGAGCGCCGGTCACATCCGCAGCAGCCCCGCGCTGCACCCCGACGGCTTCTTGGTGGTCGGCACCCCGGACGGACTGGTGCGCGCCATCGGCCTCGACGGGCGCCCCCGCTGGGAGTCCCAAGTGGGCGCAAGTATTGAAGGAAGCGCCGCCGTGGGGGACGACGGAACCATCTACATCGGCAACGACGCCGGATTTTTAATCGCGCTGACACCTGGCGGCGGCGTGCGTTGGCGCTATGAGACCGGCGCTGACATACGAGCGACCCCGGCCGTCACCCCTGACGGCACTGTGATCGTCGGCTCCTATGACCGCTATGTCTACGCCATCCGCCCGGATGGTTCTCTCCGCTGGCGCGTCCCCACTTCCGGGCGCGTGCGCAGCTCTGCCCTCCTGGATGCGAACGGTCGCATCTACGTCGGCTCTCAAGATGACTCCATCTACTGCCTCTCGCCGGAAGGCGAGCTCCTCTGGCAGCACAACATTGGCCAGGACGTGGACGCCACGCCCGCCCTCGGACCCGACGGAACACTCTTCGTCGGCGCCGACGACGGTCGCCTCCATGCGCTGCGCTGAACACTCGCCCCACGCGCCCACCCGGAGAGGTCCGCGCGCCGTGACGAGGAAAGACAAGACTTCATGACGACCCTTCATCCCGACGACGTTCTGCGCGTCCTGCGCACGCGTGCACCGCGTGCCCTCCAGCTCGGCGAGATCCAGACTCGCCTCTTCGACAACCCCGAGGCCGCCAAGGCCGCCCGCGGAGAGCTGCTCGCCGTGCTGGACAGCCTGTGTGTCCAAGGCTCCGCGCAAGAGATGCCCGGCCTGCGCTTTCGCTTCCAGAGCGCGCCCGTGCAGCAGGAGCCGCCGGCGCCGCCCGAGGTCGTGCGACCGCCGAAAAAGAAGAAGAACAAGATGGTGGTGCAAGACCGCCACGGCGTGCGCCGCGACGAGCAGCCGCGAGACGCGCGCGACGGGTCGCGAGACCAGCGCCCCACGCCCAGCAGCCAGCGCCCCCCCGCCCTCGAGCAACGCCCTGACCGAGGCGGACGCGAGCAGCGCGACGGACGCGGACAGGGCCCCGGCCAACGCGGCGGTCAGAACCAAGACTGGCGCGAGGCCCGTCAGCCTGTGGACGAGGCGCCGCGCTCACCATGGCAGCGGCCAGCGGCCCGTGCCGCCACCGTGGCCGGCTACCTGACCGTGACCCCGCGCGCCTTCGGGTTCGTGGCGGCCGAGGACGGCGGACCCGACGTGTTCATCGGGCCCACGTCCATGGGCGCCGCGCTGCACGGCGACAAGGTCGAGGTCGTGGCGCAGCCCTCCGCCAAGGGGCGCGAGGGCTACGTGGTGGGCATCCTGGCCCGCCGCGCGCCGCGCGTGACCGGCACCCTGCGCCGCTCGGGCAACCGCGAGTACCTCGAGCCGGACGACGTGCGCCTGCGCGGGCCGATGGAGCTGGTCTCCCCCGCGCCGAGCGAGGCCAAGGTGGGCGACGTGGTGGACGCGCAGATCGTGCGCTTCCCGCAGGACGCCAACGACCGCCCCGGCGTGGTCGTGGAGGGCGTGCTCGGTGTCCAGGGCATCACCGCGGTCGAGGTCGCCAAGATCAAGATCCGCGAGAACGTGCAGGAGGAGTTCCCGCCGGCGGTGCTGGCCGAAGCCGCCAGCATCCCGCAGCGCGTGGCCGCGGCCGACAAGGTCGGGCGCGAGGACCTGCGCGACTACGACCTCTGCACCATCGACCCCGCCGATGCGCGCGACCACGACGACGCGCTCTTCATCGAGCGTAAGAAGGGCGGGGGCTACCACGTCATCGTCGCCATCGCCGACGTCTCGCACTACGTGCGGCTGGGCACGGCCATCGACGAAGAGGCGCAGGCCCGCTGCACCAGCATCTACCTGCCCGACCGCGTGATCCCGATGCTGCCGCACGAGATCAGCAGCAACCTGGCGTCGCTGGTGCCCAAGCGCGACCGCCTGTGCCTGGCCGTGGACATGACGCTGGACGCACAGGGGCGCGTCACCGCGCACCGCTACGTGGAAGGCGTGATGCGCTCGAGCTGCAAGCTCACGTACGAGGGCGTGGCCGACGCGCTGGGCCTGACGACGACGGGCGGCGTGAAGCAGCCGGCCGCCCGTGAGCGCCTGCCCATGTTGGAGGCGCTGCTGGAGCTGTCGCGCGTGCTGCGCAAGAAGCGCCTGGAGCGCGGGGCGCTGGACTTCGACCTGCCCGAGCCGCGCGTGAAGCTGGACGAGCAGGGCGAGCCCATCGACGTGGTGCGGTCGCGTCAGGACCCGGGCGTGCGCGAGGCGTACCGCGTCGTCGAAGAGATGATGCTGCTGGCCAACGAGACCGTCGCGAGCGACCTCTCGGCGCGGGGCATCCCGGCGATCTACCGGACACACGGGGCGCCGTCGGTCGAGAAGCTGGAGACCTTCTGCGAGCTGGCCACGTCGCTGGGCGAGCCCCTGGACGCGGAAGCCGCGCAGGACCCGAAGCAGCTGACCGAGTTCCTGGCGCGCATCGAGGGCGAGCCCGCGGCGCCCGTGCTGCGTTACCTGCTGCTGCGCGCCATGCAGCAGGCCATCTACGACACCAACGACGTGGGCCACTTCGGCCTGGCGGCCAAGCACTACCTGCACTTCACCTCGCCCATCCGTCGCTACCCGGACCTGGCGGTGCACCGCGTGGTGCGCAGCCTGGCGCGGGGCGAGTTCGTGGACGGCGCGCTGCTGCTCCCCATGCTGCGCAAGATGGCGGCGCGCAGCAGCCAGCTCGAGCGCCGCGCCATGACCGTGGAGCGCGACGTGGTGTCGCTGTACCGCTGCCTGGTGATGCGCGACAAGGTCGGCGAAGAGCTGCCGGCCACCATCAGCGGGCTCGACGAGAGCGGCTTCTACGCCAGCATCGACAGCCCCTTCGTGGACGTCTTCGTGCCCTCCGAGCGGCTGACCGACGACTACTACTCGGTGGACCGCCTGGGCGTGCGCCTGGTGGGTCAGCGCGGCGGGCGCGTCTTCGAGATGGGGCAGCCGGTGACCATTCGCGTGGTCAGCGTGGGCCTCGAGCGGCGGCGGGTGGAGGCCGAGCTGGTGGGTGTCCTCGAGGAGCGACGCAAGCCCGGTGGGCGCGGGCGCTCACGGGACGTCGAGCGCGGCGACCGCCCGGCGGGCAAGGGTGGCCGCAGTCGCGAGGGCGGCAAGGGTGGCGAGAGCGCTCGGAAGGGTGACAAGCCAGGCAAGTCCGGCGGCGACAAGGGCAAGGGCAACAAGTCCGGCAAGAGCGGCAGCCACAAGGGCAGCGGAAAGGCCGGCAAGCCCGGCAAGTCGTCCGAGCCGACCCGCGCCGGTGCGCCGGGCGAGGGCAAGCGCAAGCGCAAGCGCTGACGTGATCTATCGTGAGCGCCGCTGACCTTTGTCATTGCAGCCATACAGAATTGTAAGACCATCGCTGGATGCCGACGCTGCTGGAGAAGACCGATAGAACGCTGGTTCTGTGGTGGAACGGGGCGCCTGCGGCGGCAGACGTGCAGCTCGCGTCCTCGACCCTCTCCTCGATGCATTCGCGGGGAGGACGCCTGCCCTACTACATCAGCGTCGTGTGGTCGGGCTCACGTCCCCCTGACGACAGCGGCCGAGACGCGTTCATGAGCCTGACCGACGAGGTGCTCAACAAGTGCGCCGAGTTCCATGTCGTGCTGGCGTGCAACCCCTTCGTCAAAGCGATCGCGCGCGGGCTGATCGCGTCGTCTGGCGTCGCTCGGAAGTACCCCGACAAGGTGTTCGTGCACGACGCGCTCGATCAGGCCCTGATGGCCGTGTACGCCACAACGAAGGAGCCCGCGCTGCTCACCATCGAGATGCCTGACGAGGCCACGCTCAGCGCGTGATGCGCTCGATCACCAGCGGCGGCAGCGAGACGGCGCGCGCGCCAAGCGTGAAGGCGTCCCGCACCCGAGCCACGTGGCGCCCGTGCCCACGGCGCTCGTTGACGTGCAGGTAGGCCAGGGGCGCCCCTGCGGCCACGCGGTCGCCCACCACGGCGGCGAGCTCGATGCCCACCCGCGGATCGACCACGTCATCCGTCTGCGTGCGACCCGCGCCTAGCGCCACACCGGTCAGGCCGAGCTCCAGCGCGTCGATCTGCTGCACCGTGCCGCCCTTGGGGGCGGTGATCGGGATGCGCACCTTGGCCGCCGGCAGGCGGTCGGGCTCCGCGACCACGCGCTTGTCTCCGCCTTGGGCCGCGATCATGCGCTCCATCAAGCTCGCCGCGCTGCCATCGCGCATCGCGCGCAGTAGGCGTCGGTGGGCCTCGGCGCGGCTCTTGGCCACGCCACCCATCTGCAGCATCTCGGACCCCAGCGCGAGCGTGCACTCCAGCAGGTCGGCCGGGCCCTCGCCGCGCAGCGTGAGGAACGATTCGCGCACCTCGAGCGCGTTGCCGATCATCAAGCCGAGCGGATCGTCCATGCGCGTGAGCAGCGCGCGCACGTCCTTGCCCGCCTGCCGCCCCACGCGCACCAGGCTCTTGGCCAGCACGCGCGCGTCGTCCACGTTCTTCATGAACGCGCCGCGCCCCACCTTCACGTCCATCACCAGGCCGTCCAGCCCCTCCGCCAGCTTCTTGGACAGGATGCTTCCGGTGATCAGGGGAATGGACTCGATGGTGGCCGTCACGTCACGCAGCGCGTAGAGGCGCTTGTCGGCGGGGGCCAGGTCGGCCGTCTGCCCGATGATGGCGCAGCCCAGCGTGGCCAGCTGCTGCGCGAACTGCTTGGGCGTGAGGTCCACGTGGAAGCCCGGGATGGCCTCCAGCTTGTCGAGCGTGCCGCCCGTGTGGCCGAGCCCGCGCCCCGCCATCATGGGCACGGGCACCCCGCAGGCCGCCACGATGGGGGCGAGGGACAGGCTGATCTTGTCGCCCACGCCGCCGGTGGAGTGCTTGTCGATCTTCTTGCCGGGGATCTTGGAGAGGTCCATGACCCGCCCGCTGTCGCGCATGGCCAGCGTGTAGGCCGTGGTCTCGGCCGGGGTCATGCCGCGGAAGTAGATGGCCATGGCCAGGGCCGCCATCTGGTAGTCGGGCAGCTCCCCCGTCGCGTAGCGGTTCACCAGCGAGCGCAGCTCCGCGTCGCTGAGCGCGCCACCGTCGCGCTTGTGGGCAATGAGTTCGGGGACGGAGCGCAGCTCGGGGGTCTTGACCATGGGGCAGGGTAACGTCTACCGCCCGACGGATCAGCTTTCCTGAAACGCTCACGGAGCACCTGCGACCCCATCGCTGGACTCGAGTGCCGTGGCGCTCGCGCACACGCTAAGGTGACCGCATGAACGTTCGTCGACTCGCACTCCGTGTTCCAGCGCTCCTGCTGGTGACCGCCACGCTGCTCACGGTGGCGTGCACGGGCGCGCGCGAGCTGAGCTACCACCAGGTGCGCAGCGACCGCATGAGCGGCGCGCGGCTGAGCTACTCGGTGTGGGTGCCACCCGACTTCCGCGACGACGAGCGCCTGCCGCTGATCACGTTCCTGCACGGCGGCGGCGACGACCCGACCACCTTCGACGACCAGGGGCTGCCGGCCGAGTTCCGCGCGGCCAGCGAGCGGGGGGAGCTACCACGCGCCGTCATCTTCTTCCCGCAGGGGGACAACGGCTTCTGGGCCAACTGGTACGACGGAACCCGCCTGTACCAAGACTGGATCCTGGAGGAGCTCATCCCGGAGGTGCAGCGCCTCTACCACACCCTGCCCTGCCCCGAGGACTGCCACGTGATGGGCGTGTCCATGGGCGGCTACGGGTCGCTGCGGCTGGTGATGGATCGCCCAGGGCGCTTTGCGACGCTGACCGCCATCAGCGCCCCCATCTTCGACACCGCGCAGATGATGAACTTCGCCACGGACCGCATGACCCAGCTGTTCATCCCGGTGCACCGCGTGTGGGGCCCGGCCAACGAGAGCGAGATCCGCGCGCGCGACCCCTTCCGCGTGTGGCGCAGCCCGGCCGACCTGCACGGCACGCGCGTGACCATACGGTGGGGCAGCGACGACCGCGCCGGCATCAAGGACACGAACGTGCGTCTGCACGAGCACCTGGAGCAGCACGGGATCCCGCACACCGCCGGCGAGTACGAGGGCAACCACAGCTGGCGCAGCTGGAGCCCGGTCATCCAGCAAGCGCTGCGCGACCAGCTGGGCACGGCAGGCGAGTAGCTCTGCGGCTCGCTGTGCTGCGTCGTCCATGTCGGTAGGGTGCTGAAGCCTCTCGCTTGTGACACCCGCACTGAGCTACGCTCGCGCTGCGTGAGCTGCCGGCGGCCCTTGGTCTCTAGTCCGCGGACCGGCAGGGCGATGCACGCGATCCACGAGTAGGGAGTGGTTCCGATGGTGACTGGGAAGTGGAGGGTCTTGGTCTGGTGTGGCGCGATCATGGCGGCGGGCTGCTCGCCGTCTCCACCGCACGCCGAGCCGCGGGTGCGGGAAATTGCGGAGGCGGTGTGCGCCATCGCGAGCCGCTGCTGCAACCCTGCGGAGCTGGAGTACTCCCTGGGGCCCTTCGTCGCGGGGGCGGACTGCGCCGAACGGATGGTCGAGGCCGCAGCCCTGGACGCGACCGCAACGTTCGGAGGCGGGCCGTTCGCCCGGGTGAACCTCCCCAACCTCACGAGCCTCGACCGGGCCATTCAAGACGGCCGGGTCCGCCTCGACCGCTCCGCGGTCGACGCGTGCGTCGCTTGGTTGAACGAGCAGCGTTGCAACGAACCCATTCCCGAGGACGACCCCGGGGACGCCTGCCACGCCCCGCCGCCCGTCTCGATGTCACCCTGCGACGTCACATTGCTGGTGCACGGTCGCGTGCCAGAGGGGGGCGCATGCTCCGGGGGAACAGCGTCGTTGGAGTGCCACGACGGCCTCGTGTGTCTGAGGGACCCGGCTGGGGTCGGTGGGTTGGGCACCTGCGCCGCACTTCGAGGAGCGGGTGAGCCGTGCGCCGACGACGCCCACTGCACTGCCGGGCTCTACTGCAGCCTGGTGGACGGGGCCTGCCGCGCGCCCGCGGCGCTGGGCGAGGCATGTGCGTACGCCGCCCCCGCGGACCCACAACCAACCGACGGCCCGCTCTTGATCCGCTGCGAAGCTGGGCTGACCTGCTCACCCTTCACGTCGACGTGTGTGGCCAGATGCGCTCGCGGCTCGTGGTGTAGCGGCGTGCGCGAGAGCGCGTGCGGGGTGGATACCGGGCTGGTGTGCATCCGAACGAGCCGAGGCTGGCCCTACGGTGGCTTCTGCGATTTCCCGCACGCCGCGGGTGAGCACTGCGACGACTACGACGACTGCGAAGCGCCGCTCCTCTGCACCCCGGACCCCGTCGCCGACGTGAGCACCTGTCGGGCCAAGCTCCCGAACGGCGAGCCCTGCGCGAACGAATACGAGTGCGAGAGCGACCTCTGCGAATACTCGCTGAGCGGCGATGAGCGGGTCTGCGTGGGTCCCGCCGCGCTCGGAGAGTTCTGCTACCGGGACGAGCTCTGCGAGAGCGGCTTCTGCGACTTCATGACGGGTCAATGCGCAGCCACCGTCGCCAACGGCCAATCCTGCCCGTCCGGGTCTTCCGCAGAGTGCACGAACGGGCTCTGCCTGTTCGTCGAGGCGTTGGGCGAGGAGGGCTGCGTCGCGTTCATTCCAGCCGGTGGTCCCTGCAACGACGACTACCGCTGCGCTTCGGGCGCATGCATCGCGGGAGGCTGTGCCTCGCGGCCCGTCCCAGATGGCGAGCGCTGCGACCAGCACTCGGACTGCGAGTCGGACTTCTGCAACCTCGACGAGCTCACGCCAAGGTGTCGCTCGCTCCCGCTGGGGATCGGCGCACCGTGCCGCGACTCCGAAGCGTGCGAGTCGGGGGCGTGCTTCTTCGGCTCGTGCCGCTCAGGGGCCGTCATCGGGGCGCCTTGCGGCGCGGAGCTCCTCCCCTGCGACCCTGCCACGTCCTTCTGCGACGTGGACCTCGGGACCCCCGTGTGCACCGCCTATCGAGAGACTGGTGAGAGCTGCGTCCGCGACCTCGACTGCCGCGGTGACTGCGTCGTCGCGTGGGGCCGGAGGATGTGCAGCGACGAACCCGCGCCGGGCGCCGCGATCTGCGACGGTCGGTGACGCACCTCGCGATCCCTCGTCCGAGCCCGAGGCGGGGCCGCTGGCCAAGCGCGCGCCCGCCGGTCAGAGTGCGCGGTGATGGAAGCAGCAAGTGCAGGAGGCGCCCCGGCGGCGCCACAGAAGCCGTGGGCGTTGGTCACGGGAGGCAGCCGCGGCATCGGCGCGGCCATCAGCAAGGCGCTCGCGCAGGCGGGTCACCCCATCCTGCTGAACTACCGCAGCAACGACGCCGCGGCCGAGGCCGTCAAAGCGGAGATCGAGGCCGCTGGCGGCAAGGTGCGCCTGCTGCGCTTCGACGTGGTGGACCGTGAGGCCGCCTTCGCCGCGATCGACGGGCTCGTCGCGGAGGGCCTGCCCATCGGCGTGCTGGTGAACAACGCGGGCATCTCGGCGGACAACGCCTTCCCCATGATGACCCCCGAGCAGTGGGACCCCATCATGCGGGTCAACCTGGACGGCTTCTACAACGTGACGCAGAAGCTGGTCATGCCGATGATCCGCCTGCGCAAGGGGCGCATCATCAACATCTCGAGCGTGAGCGGCGTCATCGGCAACCGCGGCCAGGTGAACTACAGCGCGGCCAAGGCCGGGCTGATCGGCGCGACGAAGGCGCTGGCCATCGAGTGCGCCAAGCGCGGCGTCACCGTGAACGCCGTGGCGCCCGGGCTGATCGAGACGGACATGGTCGTGGACGCCCCGCTCGACATCATCAAGAAGCACATCCCCATGCGGCGCTTCGGGCAACCCGAGGAGGTGGCCGCGCTGGTCGCGTTCTTGGCCAGCGACGCGGCGGGCTACATCACGGGGCAGGTCATCTCCATCAGCGGCGGGCTCTAGGGGCGCGTGCTGCGCGTTGTCCTCACCGTCTTGAACGTGGTGCTGGCGGTCACGTACCCGCTGGCGGTGTGGTGGTCGCTCACGCACACCAGCGCGCGCAACACGGGGCTGCTGGTCATGCTGGTGCTGGTCCCGGGCCTCGCGCTGCGGCTGCGCGGCAAGCAGCGCGGCGAGCTGTGGGCGGTGCTGCGGGTGCCGCTGGTGGTGCTCAGCGTGCTCCTGCTCGGCGTCATCCTGAACGACGCGCGCTTCGTGTTCGCGATGCCGGTGCTCATCAACCTGGGGCTGCTGGCGACCTTCGGGAGCAGCCTGCGCACGGACACGCCGCTGATCGAGCGCTTCGCGAGGCTGCAGTCGCCCGAGCTCTCGGACGCACAGCGCGCGCACTGCCGCCGCTGGACCGGGCGCTGGTGCGTGTTCTTCGTGCTCAACGCGAGCGCCGCGCTCGCCCTGGCGCTCTGGTCGGACGTGGCCACGTGGGCCACCTACACGGGCGGCGTGGCCTACGCGCTGATGGGCGGCATGTTCACGGCCGAGTTCTTGGAGCGGCGCTACCGCTTCCGCGAGTACGGCGAGGGGCGCTTGCTGCCGCACGACTGGCTGCTGAAGAAGGTGTGGCCACCGCATGCCTGAGCCCGAGAGCACAGCGGCGAACGACCCAACCGCGGCAGGGGGAAGCGCACTCGAGCCCGGTGGGAGCGAGACGCCGGCCGCGACGGCGGGAGACATGTCTGCGCCGACGGAGGCGGGGGAGCCCCGGCGCTGGCGCGACGTCTCCGAGCACGGCACGCGGCTGGGCATCAAGACCGTGGTGGTGCTGGCCACCGTGTTCGGCCGCGGGCCCGCGCGCCTGCTGGGGTTCTTCATCGCGCTCTACTACACGCTCACCTCCCGCGTGGCGCGTGACACCGGGGACGAGCTGCGCCGGCGCCTGGGGCTCCCGCTGGGCTTCGGGCCCGCGTTCCGGCACGTGCGCCGCTTCGTGCAGTGCACCATCGACGCGCTCTTCTTCCTGCGCGGCAAGACAGGCGCCTTTCGCGTCAGCCGCAACGGGAAGGAGCACCTTCAGAGGCTGCGCGACACCAAGCAGGGGGCCGTGCTCCTGGGCGCGCACCTGGGCAGCTTCTACGCGATGCGTATGCAGAGCACGCAAGAGGCGCTGCCCCTCTACCCGGTGGTCTACACCAAGCACGCGCGGCGCATCAACGACGTGCTGGAGAGCCTCGACCCCACGAGCAAGACGCGCCTGATCGAGATGGGTAGCGGGGACCAGGTGGACTTCATGCTCAAGATCCGCGAGCGCGTGGAGGAGGGTGGGCTGGTCGCGATCCTCGGTGACCGCCCGCCTCCCGACGGGAAGACCGTGGTGGTGGACTTCCTCGGCGGCAAGGTCGCGCTGCCGGCGGGCCCCTACATCCTGGCGGCCACCCTGCGCTGCCCCGTGTACTTCACGGCGGGCCTCTATCGCGGCGGCAATCAGTACGAGCTGTACTGCATCCCCTTCGCGGAGCGGATCGTGTTGCCACGCGGCGATCGCCAGGCCGCCATCGCGGGCTACGCTCAGCAGTACGCCGACCTGCTGGCGGAGTTCGTGCGCAAGGCGCCGGACAACTGGTTCAACTTCTTCGACTTCTGGGGACCTCACCCGTGAACAATCCTGCCGCTCGCACGTCCCACGGGCTCCGCATGCGCCGCCGCCCCTCCCTCGTCCTCGCGCTGACCCTGCTCGGCGCCTCCACCCTGTCGCTCCTCGCGTGGGACGCCGCGCCCGTCGTGGCCCAGCAGGGCGCGCCCACGCTGGACCAGCTCCTGCGCGGGTTCCAGACCATGCCGGGCTTGTCGGCGCGCTTCACGGAAGAGAAGCAGATAGCGCTCTTGTCGCGGCCCGTGCGGAGCGAGGGGGTCCTGTACTTCGCGCCCCCGGGGAGGCTCATGCGGCGGGTCACGGCGCCCACCGCCTCCGCCGCGCTGATCGAGGGGGACACGCTGACGTTCGTGGGCGACGGCCGCCGCGAGCAGATCCCGCTCGGCAGCAACGAAGTGGTGGGGGGCTTCGTGTCGTCGTTCCGCCACGTGCTGGCGGGCGACCGCGCGGCGCTGGAGCGCACCTTCGCGCTGCGCTTCGAGGCGCTGGGCGGGCAACGTTGGCGCCTGCGCCTCACGCCGCGCACGGACGCGCTGCGGCGCTTCCTCACCGAGATGGAGCTGGTGGGCGCGGGCGCGGTCGTGGAGACGATGATCATGCGCGAGGCCAGCGGGGACGTGACCACCACGACCTTCAGCGAGGTCAACGCCGCGCGGCGCTTCACCGCTGCGGAGGCGCGCGATCTGTTTCGCCTCTGACGGAGGGCGCGGGCATGTGACAGCCACGTGACGATTCGCCATGACGGGCTCCTGTTCGTCGCGAATGTGACGGCTCTCACGGATGCGTCACAAGCGCGTCACGCGAGTGACACATCGGAGGCCTAACTCCGGCGCATGTCACAAGCACACCGTACGCGCGCCCTGGCGCTGACCCTGCTCCTGACCGCGTCGGCGGCTCACGCGCAGCCTTCCGCTGACCCCATCATGCTGCCCGAGACCGAGGGCGAGGAGGAGACGGACACCCACGCCGAGTCCGCCCCGGCCCCCGCGGTGGAAGCGGCCGCGCCCGACACGTCAGCGTCCGCAGCGACGCCGGAAGAAGAAGACGCCGAAGCCGACTCGCTGCTCCCCGAGGGCGAGGAGACCCAGATGGGTCCGCACTCCATCGGCAACGACCGGGTCCGTTTCACGCCAGGAAGCGGCCTCGACCTGCGGAGCGATGACGGCGAC
>JACKEI010000006.1 GCA_020633075.1 Sandaracinaceae bacterium | reverse complement strand
TGCCCCCGCCTCATCCAGGCCGCGCCCCAAGGCAGCCAACAGCTTGCCGAAAGCAGCCTCCAGCTCGGCCGCGGAGAGCTTCATGTCTGCGCCTCCGCTGCGCGGCGCGCCTGGCGCTCGCGCCAGCGGTCCGCGGGGCAGCCTCCTGGTGGGTCGCGGTGCCCACGGCGCACGAGCTGACCACCCAGCAAGCGGCAGACCTCCTGAACGTATCGCGTCAGTACTTGGTCCGACTGCTGGACGAGGGGCGTATCGCCTGCCGCAAGACGGGCACGCATCGGCGGCTACGCGTCACGGACGTGCTGGAGTTCAAGGCGAGGCGCGACAAAGACCGCCGCGCCGGACTCCGCGAGCTCTCGCAGCTGACGCAGGACGCAGGAGGTTACGACGCCGAGCTGAAGTAGTCCTCGGCGCGCCGCCGTGTCTACTCCACGAAGCCCACCTTGAAGCGGCGCCCCTTGATGCGGCCCTCGGTCAGGCTCTTCACCGCGGCGTGCGCGATGTCCTTGGCCACGGCGACGTAGGTGAAGGTCTCGTGGATCTCGATCTTGCCGATGTCGCTGCCGGCAAAGCCGCCGGCCTCGCCGGTGAGGGCACCCAGGATGTCGCCGGGGCGCACCTTGTCCTTGCGTCCGCCGGAGACGAAGAGGGTCACCATGGCGGCGTCGCGCGCCACGCTGGGCGCTGCGCTGGTCACGGGTAGCTTGCGTCGCGTCAGCGTGTGGCCGGTGTGCTGCTCCAGCTCGGACAGGCGGCGGCGGTCGCGCGTGGTGGTGAGCGACACGGCCAGGCCCCGCTCGCCGGCGCGCCCCGTGCGGCCAATGCGGTGCACGTAGATCTCGGCTTGCGCGGGGAGGTCCACGTTGACCACCAGGTCCAGCGCCTGCACGTCGATGCCGCGCGCGGCCACGTCGGTCGCCACCAGCACGCGCACGCTCTGGTTGCGCAGCTTGGCCATGACGCGGTCGCGGTCCTTCTGCTCCAGGTCTCCGTGCAGCTTGGCCACGCTCACGCCGGCCCGCGCGAGCTGCGTGGTGAGCGCGTCCACCGTGGCCTTGAGGTTGCAGAACACCAGCGCGGACGCGTGCGGGTGCAGCCCCAGCACGGTCAGCAGCGCGTCGCCCCGCTCGGCGTCGCCGATGTCGTAGGCCAGCTGCTCGATGTCGTGCACCAGCGCCTGCTCCTCGACCGTGACGCGTACCGGGTCGCGCTGAAAGGTGCGGCTCAGGCTCTCGATGGCGGCCGGCAGCGTGGCCGAGAAGAGCGCCGTCTGACGGCTGGGCGGTGTGGCCGCGAGGATCTTGGTCATGTCCTCGTGGAAGCCCATCTCCAGCATGCGGTCCGCTTCGTCCAGCACTACCGTGCTGACGTTGCCGAGAGGCGCGGCGCCGCGATCCATCAGGTCCATCAGCCGCCCCGGTGTCGCCACCACCACGTGTACCCCCCGCGCGAGCGCGTCGCGCTGCGGGGCGAGCGGCTTGCCGCCGGCCACCACGAGCACCTGCAGGCCTGCGTGCCGTCGGCCCAGCGTGCGCAGCACCCGCGCCACCTGGTCGCACAGCTCACGTGTGGGGCACAGCACCAGCGCGCTCAGCGTGCGGTCCGCGAGGGTCAGCCTCTCCAAGAGCGGGAGCCCAAACGCCGCTGTCTTGCCGCTGCCCGTCCGGGACTGCCCGATCACGTCCTTGCCCTCCAGCAGCAGCGGGATGCACTTGGCCTGAATCTCCGTGAGGGACTCGTAGCCGAGCTCGCGGACCACCTCCAGCAGCGCAGGAGACAGGGGCAAGGACGCGAAGTCGGTGGTCATGGGCCGCACCCTAGTACCTATCCGTTGAAGTACGAGCCCAGCTCGTTGCGCCTCGCCTCTTCTCGGCGGAGAGTGAAGCCCACAGGAGACCATCATGAGAAGAAGCGTCGCGCCCGACCCCAGCGGGGACCGCCACCTGAACGTCGCGGACCTCGAGATCGCCCAGCTGGGTCCCTGCACCGTTCCGTCCCCCAACCCGGTGCGCGACCTCTTCGTCGACGAAGACGACACGGTCTGTGCGTACTCGGACATGCAGGTGCTGCAGCAGATCCTGGCCGAGTACCTGCCCCTGCCCGGCTTCGAGCCGGCCGGCGCGCGCGAGCAGCTCTTCTTCGACCCGAAGACCGTGCGCTGCGCCATCGTCACCTGCGGCGGCCTCTGCCCGGGTCAGAACGACGTCATCCGCTCCATCTACCTGACGCTGCGCTACACCTACGGCGTCGAGCACCTGCTCGGGTTCCCGTACGGCTATGCGGGACTGGCCAAGGACTCCCCCTTCGAGCCCATCCCGCTCACCAAGGAGCGCGTCAACCGCATCCACGGTGAGGGCGGGACCATCCTCGGCTCTTCGCGTGGTGCGCCCACCGTCCCGGAGATGGTGGACACGCTGCAAGCCCGCGGCATCGACGTGCTCTTCACCATCGGTGGGGACGGCACGCTGCGCGGCGCGGCGGCCATCACGGCCGAGGTCGCCCGCCGGGGCGCGAAGATCGCGGTCATCGGCGTACCCAAGACCATCGACAACGACCTGCTGTGGGTGGAGCGCTCGTTCGGCTTCGCCACTGCCGTGGACGAGGCGCGGCGCGCAATCAGCGGGGCGCACGTGGAGGCGCGCGGGGCCTTCAACGGGATCGGCATGGTCAAGCTCATGGGGCGCCACTCGGGCTTCATCGCCGCGCACGCGTGCCTCTCCAACAGCGACGTCAACTTCTGCCTGGTGCCGGAGGTGCCCTTCGAGCTGGAGGGAGAAGGCGGCTTCCTGACGGCGCTGGAGCGGCGCTTGGAGCGAGCCCAGCACGCGGTCATCGTCGTCGCCGAGGGCGCCGGCCAAGACCTGCTGAAGACCGACGGTCCCGTCGACCGTGACGCCTCCGGCAACGTCAAGCTGGTCGACATCGGCTCGTTCCTGAAGACGCGCATCGCCGAGCACTTCGGTGCGCGCGGCGTCCCCGTCTCGCTCAAGTACATCGACCCGAGCTACATCGTGCGCAGCCTGCGCGCCAACGCGCTCGACGCCGAGCTGTGCCTGATGTTCGGGCAGTACGCCGTGCACGCGGCCATGGCCGGGCGGACGGGCATGTCGGTGAGCTACTGGAACCAGCGCTTCACCCACGTGCCCTTCAACGTGATGGTGGGACGCCGCAAGCAGCTGGACCCCGACGGCGAGCTCTGGCAGGCCGTGCTGGGCGCGACCGGACAGCCCGACCTGCGCCACCGGCGATCGGGCTGAGCCACGCTTGCGGCGCTGCGTACGCTCACGGAAGGCAGAGGCGGAGCGCGAACGTGTGACCGTTTTGCTCGGCGCGCGCCACGACGACACTCGCGCGGAGACGCGCTACGCTGACCCGTCCAATGTGGGAACTCCCCGAGATGCGTCTGCTCGTCGCTCTGACCGTCGGCGCCCTCGTGGGCACCGAGCGCGAGAAGCGCTGGGCCAAGGAAGAGCGCGCCGGCACCGCGGGGCTGCGCACGTTCGCGCTGACGGGCCTGCTGGGGGGCGCCAGCGCGTTGCTCTTTCCCCCGTGGGGCACGCTCGCGCTGCTGCTCTTCGTGGGTGCGATGGTGGTCGTCGGCTACGTGGGCGACCGCTCGGCGGACATCGGGATGACGTCGGAGGTGGCCTTGTTCGGTGTGGCCATCGTAGGCGCGCTGGCCATGAGCCACCCGGAAGCGGCCTTTGCGCTCGGCGTGGTCATGACCTCGCTCCTCGCGTTCCGTGACCCCCTGCACGAGGCCGTGCGCAGCACCCTGCGGCAGACCGAGCTCTTGGACATGCTCGTGTTCGCCCTCGCGGCGGCGGTCATCTGGCCGCTCCTCCCTCAACAACCCATCGATCCGTGGGGCGTGATCGAGCCAGCGCGGGTGTGGCGTCTGGTGGTGTTCGTCATGGCCATCCAGGGCGCCGGGCACCTGGCGCGCAGGCTGCTGGGACCGCGACTCGGTGATGTGCTGGCAGGCTTCGCAGGCGGCTTCGTCTCCAGCAGCGCCACCATCGCCGCCGCCGTGGCGCGCTCCCGCCAGCCCGATGCGCCGAACACGCTGCCCGCGAGCGCTACCGCGTCCAGCGTGGCGACCTTCGTCGAGCTGGCCATCTTGATCTGGCTCGCGCACCCGCCGCTGCTCGCCACCCTGACGCCGGCCCTCACGGCGGGAGGGGTGACCGTGCTGGTGGGTGTCGGGCTCACGCTGCTGGGCGTCAGCCGCGCGCAGGCGACGGAGGCACCCGAGGCGCATGCGTTCTCCATCCGCGGTGCCCTGCTCTTCGCCCTGGTGCTCACGGGCGTGTCGCTCCTGGTCGTCGGGGTCCGCCGCGCGCTCGGCGCGGGAGCTGTCTTGGTGAGCGTGGCCGTCGCGGGCTTCGGGGATGCACATGCGGTGAGCGCCTCCATGGCTTCGGTCCATGCGGCGGGAGAGATCACTACCCACACCGCGCAGCTGGGCATCCTGCTGGCGCTCAGCACCAACACGCTCACCAAGTGCGGCCTTGCCTACGGTGCGGGCTCCGGCCCCTTCCGCAGCCGCGTCGTTCCCGTGCACGTCTGCGCGCTGGTGGCGACGTGGCTCACCTGGACGCTGAGCAGCTAGGCCGTCTGCGCGATCGGCGCGTGCGCGAGCGCCGAAGGGGCAAGGCGGCTGACGATGGCGGGCGCCTGCTGCGAGAGCGCCGGGTCGACGAGGGCCTCCACCATGAACAACGCGAAGTCCACGCGGCGTGTGCGGTTGCTCTTCAGGATGGGGTCGCCCACGTGTGCGCTCCAGACGGGCAGGCCCTCGCTCTCGCCTTCTTCGAGGTCGCTGCCGCGCACGACGGTCCAGTCGCGGTCGCTCTCGAAGATGCGGCGGCAGGCCTCCACTTGGTCGTCGAGCTCCGCGAAGCGGGTGAGCAGGCCGATCCACCGGAAGACCACCAGCATGAGCCGGAACGCCCAGCTGTACTGGTCCTGGCCGTCGCGCGTGATGTGCCAGCCGCACGAGAAGACCAGGCGCGCGCCCGGCTCCGCGTGGTCGAGGACCGCCTGCGCGGTGCCCGACGCGTACTGCCGGTTGACGCCCCAGGGGGCGAGCACCACCAGCACGCCGTCACACCCGGCGACGGCGCGGCGGATCACCTCCGCGTCGTTCGTGGGGCCGGGCACGATGGTGATGCGCTCCGCGAAGCGTGCGAGCTTGCTCACGCTCTGCTCGCGGCACACGCCGACGACCTCCCAGCCGCGGTCCAGGGCGTGCTGGACCATGTACTGGCCGAGCTTGCCCGAGGCGCCGACAATGGCGATACGGCGGACGGGACGGGTGAGGCGGTCGGGGCGGGGGAACGATGGGTTGGCTTGGGTCATGGCGTCTCCTGTGTGGGTACCCCTGATCTCTGCCATGCACATACGTATCGACAATGCCGAATACTGTCCTTGTGATATACGTTTTTGTATGGATTGGCGTGCCGTGAAATTCGACTGGAACCACGCTCGCGCCTTCGCCGTCGTGGCGGGGGAGGGCTCGTTCTCCGCTGCGGCGCGCGCGCTCGGGACGTCGCAGCCCACCATCGGGCGTCAGGTCGCGGCCCTCGAGGAAGAGCTGGGGGTCACGCTCTTCGAGCGTGTCGGTAAGGGCCTGGTCATCACCGCGGCGGGCGCCGAGCTGGTCGAGCACGTGCGCGCCATGACCGACGCAGCCACCCGCGTGTCGCGCGTGGCGACGGGTCGTTCACTCGCGCTGGAGGGCACCGTGTGCATCACCGCGAGCGAGCTGATCGCCGCGTACCTCCTGCCGCAGGTGGTGTTGCAGCTGCGTCGCGAGCACCCCGGCATCGAGATCGAGATCGTGGCCTCGAACGCGACGCGCGACCTGAGGCGGCGCGAGGCGGACATCGCGGTGCGCAACTTCAAGCCCACCGAGAGCGAGCTGGTGGCCCGCAAGCTCGACGACCGCATGGCGCGACCCTACGCCACCGAGGCGTATCTCGCGTCCATCGGCAGGCCGAAGCGTGCCCGAGATCTGGGCGGTGCGACCTTCATGGGCTTCGACCGCTCGGAGCGCATGTCGGCACACTTGGCGCAGCTGGGTGTGCAGACGGGGCCCGAGAACTTCGCCATCGTCTGCGAGAACCATCTGGTGCAGTGGGAGCTCGCCAAGGCGGGCGCGGGCATCTGCTTCGTCATGGAGGAGGTGGGCGACGCGGAGCCCCGCGTGGTGCGGGTGGCCTCGGACTTTCCACCCCTCCCGGTGCCCCTCTGGCTGGTGACTCATCGCGAGGTCGCGACCAGCCGGCGCATCCGCGTGGTCTTCGATCTGCTCGCGGAGGCGCTCAGCCCACCGAGACCCAAGGCACCGAAGGGGCGGCGCACCAAGGGCTCGAGCGGGCCGGCGACGCGCACGAAGGCGTGAGCCTCGCCGGTGGGTGCGCGGCAAGCGCGTTGGGCGCCCCCGCAAGAGCCGCACCTACGAGATCGG
This sequence comes from Sandaracinaceae bacterium, assembly GCA_020633075.1. Taxonomy (GTDB): domain Bacteria; phylum Myxococcota_A; class Polyangia; order Polyangiales; family Houyiibacteriaceae; genus JADJJE01. The sequence continues at coordinate 335,116 of JACKEI010000006.1, read as the reverse complement.
CGTGGGGCTCGAGGAGCGGCACTGGGTGCAGAACCTCGGCTTCACCAACATGGTCGCGTAGCGGCGACGCGCACCACCAAGTCCACGCGGCTCTGTATCACTGGCTCGCGGTGCGTGTGCGGGTCGCGTACGCTGCTCGTTCATGTCGACGAACGCCCACCCCATCCCGACGTTGGCCGACGTGCTCCGCGCGCGCGAGCGTATCCGTGACGCGCTCACGCTGACGCCGCTGACGTTCTCGCAGACCCTGTCCGAGATCACCGGGGCGCGCGTCTACCTCAAGTTCGAGAACCTCCAGTTCACCGGCTCGTTCAAGGGCCGGGGTGCGCGCAACCGCTTGTTGGACGTGACCCCGGGGCGCGGCGTGATCGCCATGTCCGCTGGCAACCACGCGCAGGGGGTGGCGCACCACGCGGCGCTGCTGGGCCTGGCCAGCACCATCGTGATGCCCGCCAACACCCCCTTCACCAAGGTGGCTCGCACGCGCGCGCTGGGCGCGACCGTTGAGCTGGCCGGGCGCGACGTGATGGAGTCCGCCGTGCGCGCGCGTGAGCTGGCCCAGGAGCGCGGCCTCGAGTTCATCCACCCCTTCGACGACCCGGTGGTGGTCGCGGGGCAGGGCACGCTCGGTCTCGAGATGCTGGAGCAGCGGCCGTCGCTGGACACGCTCGTGGCGTCCGTCGGCGGCGGGGGCCTGCTCAGCGGCATCGCCCTCGCAGCCAGCGGGCACACGCACCCCGTCCGGGTGCTGGGCGTGCAGAGCGAGCGCTACCCCTTCATGGCGGACCACCTGCACGGCCGCGCGTCCAGCGCCGTGGCCGGCTCCACGGTGGCGGACGGCATCGCGGTGACCCAGCCCGGGGTCATCGGCCGCACGGTGCTCGCGGAGCAGGGGGTGGACGTGCTGGTGGTCAAGGAGGCCACCATCGAGCGCGCCATCGCCATGCTGCTCGAGATCGAGAAGACCGTGGTGGAGGGCGCCGGCGCAGCGCCCCTGGCGGCCTGTCTCGAGCACCCGGAGGTCTTCGCCGGGCGCGAGGTGGCGCTGGTGCTGTCGGGGGGCAACATCGACCCCCGCACGCTGGCCGTGGTCACGCTGCGCGGTCTCGCGAACCAGGGGCGCCTGAACCGGGTGCGCGTGGAGCTGGACGACATCCCCGGGCGGCTCGCGTTGGTCGCCACCATCATCGCCGAGGCGGGCGCCAACGTGGTGCAGGTGGACCACGACGGGTTGGGCTCGAAGGGCGCGCGCAGCACCGTGCTCGACCTGCGCATCGACACCCTGGACGCCGCCCACGCCCGGCAGGTCATCGACCGCCTGCACGCCGCGGGCATCCGCGCCGACCTGCTGCCCTGGTGAACGCGGGCGCGGGCGCGGCCGCGACGCCACGAGGTAACGCTTTCGCGGGAGGCGCGTCTCACGTCTACACGGTAGACTCCGGCCCCTCATGAGCGCCCATCCCCCCAAGCACTCGCGCGCGGCCTCGTTCGCGTACATCACCCTGGCCTACGTCGTCGCCGTCGCGGCGGCTTACGTGACGGTCGTCCATTTCCCGCTCTCGTCGCCGCTGTACACCGCCTTCCTCGGTGACGTGGTGGCTACCTGCGTGGTCTTTGGCTTCAGCGTCGCGTTCAGCAACTCGAGCTTCTACGACGCTTACTGGAGCGTCATCCCGCCCCTGGTGGGCGCGTACTTCCTGTCGCACGCCAGCGCCGACGCGAACCTCACGCGGCAGGCCCTGTGCCTCGGGCTCTGCACCCTGTGGGGTGTGCGCCTGACCTACAACTGGGCCATCGGCTGGACCGGCCTGCACCACGAAGACTGGCGCTACATCGACATCAAGGCCAAGACCGGCAAGCTCTACTGGCCGGCCAGCTTCGCGGGCATCCACATGTTCCCCACGGTGGAGGTCTTCGCGGCTTGTTTGCCCATGTGGCCCGCCATGACCGCAGAGGCGCCGCTCTCCTGGATCGACGGCCTGGCCGCGGTCGTGACGCTGGTCGCCATCACCATCGAGGCCGTGGCCGACGAGCAGCTGCGCGCCTTCGGCAAGACGAAGAAGCCGGGCGAGCTCATCCAGACGGGTCTCTGGCGCTACTCGCGTCACCCGAACTACTTCGGCGAGCTGCTCTTCTGGTGGGGCCTCTTCCTGTTCGGCTTGGCCGCGTCGCCCGCCGACTGGACCTGGACCATCGTCGGCACCAGCGCCATCACGCTCATGTTCTTCTTCATCAGCGTGCCCATGATGGAAAAGCGGCAGCTCGAGAAGAAGCCCCACTTTGCGGGAGTCATCGCCAGCACGTCGATGATCATCCCTTGGTTCCACCGCGCGAACAACGCGCCCACCGAAGCCTCGGAGTAATCACCATGCCGCGCTCAGTTCTGCCCGAAGACCGCATTCACCCCGCCGCCCGCGACAAGGTCGCGAACAACCACGCCGACATCGTCGCCGAGGTGGAAGCCGCGATCGCCAAGCACGACCTGGTGGTCGTGGGCATGGCGCAGAACCCGCACGTCAAGCGCGCGCGCAAGGCGCTCAAGGCCAAGGGCATCAAGTACGAGTACCTGGAGTACGGCAGCTACACCAGCGCGTGGCGTCGACGCAACGCGCTCAAGATGTGGTCGGGCTGGCCCACCTTCCCCATGTGCTTCCACAAGGGCGTCCTCGTCGGCGGCGCCAACGAGCTCATCGCGCTCGTCGAGAGCGGCGACCTCCGCTGAGCCCCGCGCTTGCATTGAGCCTCGCTTCCGTTGGACCCTGCGGCCGCCATGAACGTACTCGTCGTCAATTGCGGTAGCTCCAGCATCAAACTCGACCTGCTCGACCCGGCCACCGGGGTGCGCGTGAAGAAGGCCAGCGTGGAGCGGGTCGGGAGCGAGGGCTGCTCGTTCGCGATCGACGGAGGCGACGCGCAGGCGCTCGCGGGCGCGGATCACCTGGCGGCGCTCAAGGCCGTGCTGCCCGCGCTGCTCGGGGAGCTGCGCGTCGACTGCGTGGGACACCGCGTGGTCCACGGCGGAGAGCGCTTCAACGCCCCGGTGCGCATCGACGACGAGGTGGAAGCCGCCATCGAGGCGCTGGTGCCGCTCGCGCCGCTGCACAACCCGGGCAACCTCTCGGGCATCCGTGCGGCGCGCGCTGTGCTGCCCGACGTCCCGCACGTGGCCGTCTTCGACACGGCGTTCCACGCGACGTTGCCCACCCGCGCCAAGACCTACGCGCTGCCCGTGGAGCTGGCCACCAAGCACGGCATCCGGCGCTACGGCTTTCATGGGCCCAGCCACCAGTACGTAGCCAACCGCGCCGCAGAGGCCTTGGGCGAGGACATCCGCGACCTCCGCATCATCACCTGCCACCTCGGCAACGGCGCCAGCGTGACAGCGGTGGAGTACGGGCGCTCGGTGGAGACCAGCATGGGCCTCACGCCGCTCGAGGGGCTGGTCATGGGCACCCGCGCGGGCGACGTGGACGCGGGCGCGCTGCTGACGCTGATGCGCGAAGAGGGGCTCGACGCCGACGCCCTCGACAAGCTGCTCAACAAGGAGTCCGGGCTCGCGGGCCTGAGCGGGGTGGGCAACGACCTGCGCGACATCGAGGCCCGCGCGGCCGAGGGTGACGAGCGCTGCCGCCTGGCCATCCAGGTCTTCTGCCACCGCCTGCGCAAGTACATCGGCGCGTACGCGGCGGTGCTCGGTGGGGTCGACGTCATCGTGTTCACCGCGGGCATCGGCGAGAACAGCGCCACCATCCGTCACCGCGTGCTGCAGCGCCTCGACTTCCTGGGTGCGCGCCTGGACGAGGACAAGAACCGCAGCGCGCGCGTCTCGCAGGCCTCGCCCACCGCCGTCATCTCCGAGGACCACTCACGCACCCGGTTGATGGTCGTCGCGACCGACGAGGCTCAGGCCATCGCGGCCGAGTCCGCCAAGTTGGCGGCTGCCGCCGACAAGGTGGACGGTGGTACGCGTATCCCCATCGCGATCAGCGCGCGTCACGTGCACCTCAACCGTCAGACCGTGGCGCTGCTCTTTGGCGAGGGCGCCGAGCTCACTCCCTACAAGCCCCTCTCGCAGCCGGGGCAGTTCGCCTGCGAGCAGAAGGTGAACATCATCGGGCCCAAGGGGCGCATCGACGGTCTACGGGTGCTCGGCCCCGTGCGCAGCCAGAACCAGGTGGAGATCGCACGCACCGACGAGTTCAAGCTGGGCGTCGACGCGCCCGTGCGCGACAGCGGCGACACGGCGCAGAGCGCGCCCATCACGCTGGAGGGCCCGGCCGGAACGGTGCAGCTCACGGAAGGTCTGATCTGCGCGCGGCGGCACATCCACATGCACCCGGACGACGCAGCACGCTTCGGCGTGGCCGACAAAGACGTGGTGGAGGTCGCGGTGGACACCGACGGGCGGGACCTCATCTTCGGCGACGTGCTGGTGCGCGTGAGTCCCAAGTACGCCTTGGAGATGCACCTCGACACGGACGAGGCCAACGCCGCGGAGATCACGCCGGACGTGGAGGGCGTGCTCGCGCCGACGCACGGCAGCGTGCGACTGCTTCGCAAGCGCACCGAGTTCGTGCACGGCTGACAGGCGAGCCGCCTGCCCCGCGGGGTGCGGAGGTCGCGGGACGCAGGCCTGGCCTACGGCGTCACCGCGACGGGGCTCACTGGTAGGTGAAGCGCAGATCGTAGTCGCAGATCTGGTAGACGTCGCCCTCTTGGATGGCGCGGCTGTCGATCTTGCCGCCCTGGAAGTCGATGCCGTTCGTGCTCCCCAGGTCCTTCATGTAGTACACGCCGCCGTGGTACACGACCGCCGCGTGACGCCGCGAGATGTTGCCGTCCTTGATGGCGAGGTCGGCGGACTTGGCGCTGCGCCCCAGCACGAACTCGTCCTTGTTCACCGGGTACTTCTGCCCGTTGAAGATGATGAAGAGCGCGGGCTTGGAGGGTGCCGGCGGGGGCACGCTGGGGAGGCGCGGCTGCGCTGCAGGGAGCGGGGGGACCGACGGGCGCGCCGCGATGGGCGCGGCCGGGAGAGGCGGGACGAAGGGCGCGGCCGGCAACGCGGCCGGTGCCGTGGGCAGCGGCGCGACGACCGGCAGCGGCGCATGCACCGGGGCCACGGGGTCCGGCAGCGTCGGCTGCGTGGGGAGCATGGGAGGCAGGGGAGGTGCGGCCGCGGGCGCCGCGACGGGGGCGCCCATGGACGGAATGCTCGGGCGCTGCACCGACGCGGAGGGGCCGCGCACGCCGTAGTTCCGGGAGCGTGCGTACTGTCGCATCGACTCGTTGATCAGGTAGTCCACCGAGCACTCCAGCTCGCCGCTCATCTGCTCGAAGATCTCGTAGAGGTAATCGCGGCACTGAAAGCTGCGAAGTGTCTTCTTGTTCTGGTCGGTGGCCATGCGGATTGCCTAGGGTGGGAAAGAGAACGTGGGCGAGATCGGTGGGGGCTCAGGGGGCCGCGGCGGGGGTCGGCGCGGTGGCTGGGGTGCCAGCATCCGCAGCCGCAGGCGCGGCCTCGGCGGGCGCCGCGAGCCGCTCGCGCAGCCCTCGCAGCGCGGCCTCGGCCACCTTGCCAACCGTGTCGGCGGGGGGCTGACCGTCGGCCCAGTGATCGCCCACCGTGGGTGTGCGGTCGGTGATCCGCCCCTCGAGGACACGAACGTCCGCCTGGGTGCCGCGTCGCTCGATGAAGCGCAGCGCGATCACGCGGTTCCACCACTGCGCAGCCGTCAGCTGCCGCGTGAGCACCTCCATCGGAGCCTCGGACATCTGGCTCATCCGCTGGGCGTAGCCCTCCAGCTCCTCGGGCTCGTACTCGATGTCGGCGGGCGTCGAGGGCAGCCGGGTCAGGAACTCGTTCACGATGGACGCGCCGCCGATGGACAGGATCAGCTCACCTGCGCGCCAGCGCAGACGCTTGGCGGTGTCGTCGTTGTCCACCGTGGCCAGGAGCGGCCACAGACGCGGGACGGCAGCCATGCTGCGGATGTCCCCGACGCGGTCGAAGGCGTCGTCGCGCACACCGATGTCGTTGGTGGGCGAGACGTCCAGCGCGATGTTCAGGAGGGCCTCCAGCTGGGCCTCTCCCACGTTGCCTTCGAGAGCCTGCAAGGCCTTGCGGCGACGCGCGTTGAGCGCCTCGATGAAGGGCGCGGGGGTCTCGGCCGACGGGACCGCCACGGCGATCTCCATCAGGCGCGTCGAGATGGTCCGCTCGCTCGCCAGGTGCTTCATGGCGGCCAGGATGCCGTCCGTGATCCAGTTCTCGCGGTTCATGTGGGCGGCGGCTTCGAGGCGCGCCGGATCCAGGGTCGATCCGTCGGCCGTCATCTGCCGCCGCAGCTCTCCCTTGAGCCAGTCGAAGAAGGCCTCTCCCTCGATCTCGCGCTCGATGGCGACCAGCCGCTCCGCCCCGCGGGTCTTGGTGGCTGCGTCTCCGAGCTGCGCGACCAGCTCCGCGATCTTCACCATGGCTTGCTGCGGCATCCGCGAGCTGAGCGCGTTGACCAGCCGGCTCGCCGCGGGCGCGCCCACCGAGCGAACGATCTGCTCCACGCTGTAGTTGCCCGCCAAGCTGCGTCCGACGAAGTCGCGCACGTACCAGTCGACCACACCGTTCACGAGCGTCGTGTGCGTCTCCCCCTGCGCATGCGTCAGCAGCAGGTAGGCGGCGTCCTTGGCACGCACCTGCATCGGTGGTGGGCCCTGGTCCTCGTTGTGACCAGCCGGCGTCTCGGTCATCAGCTCCAGCAGGCGGGGCGTCATGCCCGCGACGATCTGCGGCGGCAAGGCCGGGTCTTGGCGCTGCAGCTCTTCGAGCGCGCGCTGCAGCAGGGCCAGGCCCTCCACGTCGTTGCGCTCCATCTCCACGAGCGCCGTGGCTGCGTCGGTGCGCAGCTCGAGGGAGTAGTGATCGCTCAGCAGCACCGCGACGATCTTGCGCGGGCCCTTGACCGTGCGCCGCCAGTAGTCGATGTCATCGGAGTTCACCTTGCATCCCAGCAGGGCGCTCAGCGCCAGCACAGTGAGCAGCGAGCGTGCGACGAAGCCGACCGATCCCATCGTGGACGGACAGGCAAGCGAACGAGGGGAGGCGAGGTGTGTGCTTCTTCGGGTCATGAAGTGCCCAATCGGATCACGACGGTGAGGCCGAGCCAGGGAGGAGCCGGTGGAGAGCGAACAAGGGAGCCAGCAGCAGGGGAACGACGATCGGGTCAGGGACCCGAGGGGCCGGAGGAATTCCGGCCGGGTGGCGCTGGGTTGGTGGACCAGCGTCCCCCGGAAACAGTCGGGGTCCACAGATCGCAGAACCCGACGTGATAGTAGAGGATTCGCCCGTACGATCAAGAGTCTCGTACCAACCCGATTTCTTGACCAGTGGGAGCCGGAGCAGCTAGCCTGGGTGTGCGAAGGAACGCACTTGGCCTCACAAACAACCACACCCACCCACATCAAGCCCCGGTCGCGCTCCGCCGCGGCTGGCCCCGCCGTGGTCCCCTCGGTCGACCCCACGCTCGGCCGCCGCCACGAAGTGCTGGGCATCTTTGCGGCGACCTGGGCCCTGCTGATGGGGCTCTCGCTGTGGTCCTACGACGCGGCGGGCGGCGACAACCTGGTCGGCCCCGTGGGTACGGGGCTCGCGAGCGCCCTCTGCACGGCGTTCGGCGTGGCCGCATGGCTGCTGCCCATCGAGCTCGGGCTCGCGGCGCGTCGCTTGTTCAGCGGGCGACGCGGCCTGCTCGGCGCCGCCACCATCGCGTCCACGCTCGTCATCGTGTTCATCGGCTGTGCGCTGCTCCACCTCGCCATGCCGAGCGAGCAGGTGTTCGGCGGACATCTCCCCGGTGGTCGCATCGGTGAGGTGCTCGGCGAGGTGCTGCGCTCGCTGTTCGGCCTGGCGGGCGCCGTGGTGCTGGGCGTCGCGATTCTGCTGACCACCTTGGTGCTCCGCACGCCGGTGTCCGTGGTGGACGCGGCCCGCATGACCGCCCGCACCGTCGAAGGTGGATACCTGCGCCTGCGAGACAGCCTGCGTACCGTGGCGGACGCTTGGCGCGAGGCCAAGGCCCTCGAGGCGCAGGAGCGCGCCGCTCAGCGCGCGCTGCTGGAGCCCAAGGTCATCACGGCCGGGTCGCCAGCCGTCGCCGGGCCCACGACCGTGGACGAGTCCTCGAACCCCACGTGGGACGACGAGCCTGAGGAGGGCAGCCTCCCGGGCGCCGCCCTGACGGGCGCGCTCGACGAAGAAGACGACGAGGACCTCGACGACGAGGACCTGGACGATGACGACGCTGCCATCCTCGCCCCGAGCGCGCCCGGGGCGAAGAACGCGAGCGGCGGGCTCCTGGCGGACGACGACGAAGACGACGATGACGAGGAAGACTCGGTCGCCGGCCTCGCGACGATCGTCGCACCCGCGAGCTCGGTCGGGGCCGCCCCGAGGCGCGGGTCGGTCGCCGAGTCGAGCGATCCCAAGATCGTCGTGCCCGAGCACATGCGCAAGGAGACCCTCGAGCGCGCGCGTGTGCCCGCCGTCCGCGAAGCGCGCGGCGCGTTCGAGCTCCCCGGCACCGACCTGCTGGACGAGCCCTCCGAGGAAGAGATCCAGCAGGACCCGGCGGACCTCAAGCGCCTGGCCGAGCTGCTCGTGAAGACCCTCGACGCGTACAAGATCAAGGGGCGCGTGGACGAGATCCACCCTGGGCCGGTCGTCACCATGTACGAGTTCGAGCCCGAGAGCGGCACCAAGGTCAGCAAGATCCGCGGGCTCGCCGACGACCTCGCCATGGCGCTCGCCGTCGAGAAGGTGCGCATCGTGGCCCCCATCCCGGGCAAGGCCCGCGTGGGCTTCGAGCTGCCCAACACCAACCGCCAGACGGTGTCGCTCCGCGAGATCCTGGAGCTGCGTGACTGGACCGAGCACAAGGGCCACCTGCCCGTGGCGTTCGGCAAGGACATCGCCGGCAAGCCGGTCTACGGCGACCTCAGCAAGATGCCGCATCTGCTGGTGGCGGGCGCCACCGGCGCCGGCAAGAGCGTTGGCCTCAACGTCATGCTGGTCTCGCTGCTGGCCAAGAAGACGCCCGAAGAAGTGCGCATGCTGATGATCGACCCGAAGGTCGTCGAGCTCGCGGTCTTCGACGGCATCCCTCACATGCTGCTGCCGGTCGTCACCGACATGAGCAAGGCGGCGCTGGCCCTCAAGTGGGCCGTCGACGAGATGGAGCGGCGCTACCAGCTGTTCGCCGACGCGGGCTCGAAGAACATCATCACCTTCAACCGCAAGGTCGAGCGCGTGCGCTCGGGCGACCTCGAGATGGCCAAGTTCATGCCGCGGCGCGCAGGCAAGGTCACCGCGCAGGGCATCGACGGCGAAGAGGTGCTGCTGGACCCGGATGACGAGGCCCCCGACGCGTGCGACGTCTTGCCGGAGAAGCTGCCGTACATCGTGGTGGTGGTCGACGAGTTCGCCGACCTGATGATGGTCGCCGCCAAGGACGTCGAGACCTGCATCGCGCGCCTCGCGCAGAAGGCGCGCGCGGCCGGGATCCACGTCATCCTCGCGACGCAGCGGCCCAGCGTCGACGTGATCACGGGCATGATCAAGGCGAACTTCCCTTGCCGCATCGCGTTCAAGGTCTCGAGTCAGCCGGACAGCAAGACCATCCTCAACCGCATGGGCGCCGAGCACCTCCTGGGACGCGGCGACATGCTGATGGTGCCTCCCGGCTCGAGCGACCTGCAGCGGGTGCACTCCGCCTTCATCGACGAGCACGAAGTGGAGAAGGTCTGCGACCACCTGCGCGCGCAGGGCAAGCCCCGCTACGACGAGAACATCCTCAAGCCGCGCGACGAGGAAGACGGCCTGCCCGCCTCGGAGAGCGACGATCCGCTTTACGACAAGGCCGTCGCCGTCGTCGCGGAGGAGGGCTCCTGCTCCATCAGCCGGCTGCAGCGCAAGCTCAAGGTCGGCTACAACAAGGCGGCGACGCTCGTCGAGATCATGGAGCAGAACGGCGTGGTCGGGCCTCCCAACGGCAAGGCCGGCGGGCGCCGTGAGGTGCTCATCCAGCAGCACTGAGCACGAGCGCCCGAGGTGGACGCTCCGGTGATAGGCTGACCGTATGGCGCCTGGACTCCCGCTCACTTCGGCCTCTGGTTCACGCTCGCTGCGCGTGCTCTTCCTGGCATCGGCGTGTGCAGCGCTCGCGGCCTGCGCGGTCCTCACGCCTGCCGAGCAGACGAGCCCCACCGGCGCGGGCCAAGCCGCGCTCCAAGAGGAGCCCACGGGAGACGCGCAAGACACCGCCGACGTGAGCGCGCAGACCATCGCCAACCCCGCAGAGGGCCGCTTCGCCGTGCACGAGTGGGGTCTGGTGGTGACGGGCGGCCGTGGCGGGCTCGTGGTCGGGACGCAGCCCGCACCCGCTGCGACGCGTCGTGCCGAGAACGACCGACCGCCCCAGGATCCGGAGCGCGACCCGCGCGATCCCAACCTCGGCTCTCCGCCTCCTCGCGACGGACGCGACGTCGCGCCCGCCCGCCCCGTGTTCTACGTGCACCTGGACCCAGGGCTCGACGAAGCGCGCTTCAGCTTGGGCGTGCGCTCCATCTCACGCGGGCGCGTCATCGAGCACTACCCCGCGGGCGTGCGCCAGGAGCGCAACACGGGCCTCACGTGGAACGACGTCGTCGCGCGGCGGGGAGCCTGTCGCGGGGTGTATCCGGGGCTGAGCGATCCCCTCTGCCAGACCCCGGACGGCGTCTGTGAGCTCGCCGACCTAGCCTCCTACGAGACCAGCGAAGCGGCCTGTCTGAGCGTGGGCACCACCGCCGTCGGCCTGCTCTTCTATCGGATGGTCGGCGCGCGCGACACGCTCCCCCTCGACGTTCGCACCCACGACGCGGGCAGCCTGCTGGTGCGCTCGGTCGGAGCCCCCCCGCGGGGGTTGGTGCTGCGCGTGCACCGAGACCCCGAGTTCGCCCGGACCCGAGTGCGGGTGGTCCAGCTGGACCGCGACGGGCGCGCGACGATCCCCCCTGCCAGGGCCCCCGGCCTGCTCCCCGCCGAGCGTGGGCTCGCGCTCTTGTCCGCCGCCCTCGACGAGGGCGGCCTCACGGCCCAAGAGCGCGACGCCTTTTTGCGCGCCTGGCGCGAAGGGTTGTTCGGGTCCGTGACTGCGGCCGGGACGAGCTCTTCCGTGCCCACGCCCGACGGTCATCCGCTGGCTCCGGTGAGCGATGCGCTGCTCTACTTCTGGCCGCGAGCCGAGGTCGACGCGGCGCTGCCGCTCACCATCACACCCGCCCCGCGGGAAGTCCGGCGGGTCTTCGTGGTGCGTGTGGACCTCTCGCAGGCGAGCTCAGAGAGCACACCGTAGGGCGCTCGCCCGAGCGTCCGAATGTGAGCACGGCGCCCTTTACGCCAAGGCCCGTCTGCGTCACGGTACGCGCCATGAGTGACACCATCCAGAACGACACCGTCGTGCATCTTCACTACGTGCTCACCGACGGCGACGGCAAAGAGCTCGATCGCTCGCACGGCGACGAGCCGCTCACCTACCTGCACGGCCACGGCAACATCGTCCCCGGCCTGGAGGAGGCGCTCGTGGGCAAGTCCGTGGGCGACGAGCTGGAGGTGGTGGTGCCGCCCGAGAAGGCCTACGGGATGCGCACGGGCAAGCAGCAGAAGGTGCCGCGCTCGGCCTTCTCCGAAGGCGCCGACCTGCGCGTGGGGATGCAGGTCATGAGCCGCGACGAACAGGGACGCTCGTTCCCCATGTGGATCGCGAAGCTCCAGGGCACGACCGTGGTGCTGGACGCCAACCACCCGCTGGCGGGCGTGACCTTGCACTTCAGCGTCAAGGTGGACGGCATGCGCGAGGCGACGGGCGACGAGCTCAAGCACGGGCACGCGCACGGCCGCGACGGGCATCACCACCACCACTGAGCGGTCAACGTCTGTTACCGTCGCGGAGATGACCCCCCCCATCTCCGCCCTCATGCGGTCGCTTGCGATCGTCGCCTGCCTCACCCCGTCCGTCGCGCTCGCGAACCGAGGAGGCCCCGACGCCTATGGTCGGACCTTCGTGGACAGCACGGAGATGGACGGTCCCACGTACGAGTGGGTCGACATCACCACGGTGGGCACGCGCGTCACGGGCCTCACCGACGACAACTCCGTCGCTGGCGTTTCGCTGAGCGGGTCCTTCCCGTACTACGGGTCACGCTACACGCAGGTGACCATCGGCTCGAACGGCTGGGTCGGCTTCGACAACGTCACCAACATCGCCCACTGCTTCCCGACCATTCCGCAGCCCGGTGGCTCGAGCGACAACTACCTGGCCGTGTTGATGTCCGACCTCAACCTCGCCGGGGCCGGCAATCCAGGCGCGGTCTACACCTACCGTGACGAAGCGAACAACAGGTTCATCATCTCCTACGTGGACGTGCCCTTCTGGGTGAACGGCACCCCCGACTGGACGGGGTCCAACACCTTCCAGGTCCTGCTCTACGACGATGGGGTGATCGTCATGCAGTACCAGTCGCTGTCTGCCTTCGCGAACACCGGGGGCTGCTCCAGCGACCTGCAGGTGGGCATCGAGGGCGCTGACGGGAGCGCAGGGTTGAGCAACTTCACCGATGCGCAGCCTTCGACCCCCCTCGCCATCCGCTTCGAACTCCCGGTTGCCGCGCCCGACCTCAGCACCTCCGCGCGGTCGCTCACCGACCTCAACGGCGGTCAGCTAGTGCCAGGCGACGAGGTGGAGGTGCGGGTCGACGTCACGAACACAGGCTCCGGTGAGGCTTGGAACGTGACGCTAGAGGACGCGCTGCCGGTTGGCACGACCTACGTGCAGGGCTCGCTGCTGCGGGACGGGTCGACGGTCACGGACGGCCCTGGGGACGACGTGGGCGAGTTCGTCCCCGGTAGCATGAGCGTCGTCTTTCGACTTGGGAGCGGCGCGACCGACAGCAACGGAGGCACCTTGGCCCCGGCTGCGATGACGACCATCCGCTATCGCGTGCTGGTCAGCGCCGAAGCCGGCGACGAGATCACCAGCGGAGCAGGCGACGAGCTGCGGTACGCCTTTGTCGGCCCCGAGCTACTTGGCATCGACGGCGACCCTGCGACGCCCGGGGTCCAACCCGCGAGCCTCGCGGTCGACCATTCGAGCGTCTCCGCCGACGCCGGAGTGCCCGACGACGCGGGCATCTCCACCGACGCGGGACTGAGTGACGGAGGGACCGAGCCGAGCGACGCGGGAGTTCTGACGGACGCTGGTGTCCTCGTGGACGCGGGCTCCACGCCGATGGATGCAGGCGCCCGGAACGACGCGGGTGCCCCCATGGGTGGCGGGGGGTGCGTCGCCGCCCTCGGCTCGCGCTCACCGATCTCGCCAGCATGGCTTGGGCTCGTCTTGCTGCTCGCAGCGCTGCGAGCTCGTCGCCACGAGTGAGCGGGCCCGGTGCGGCCCCGCTGAGGCGGTCGAGCACTACACGTGAGTGCGCGCGCTGCTCGAGCCCGCGCAGACCTCAGTCATCGGCGCGGGCGCGTCGGGCTGCCACGTAGCCTCCGAGGCGGAACGACAGCGTCGCGCTGAGCGTCGAGAGCTCGTTCCAGAACACGCTGTCGCGCGCGCCGTCGAAGTCGGGGTGGTAGGCCAGCGTGACGTAGGCCAGCGTGAGCGTGAGGTAGTCCTTGAAGTCGTAGCCGGCGCTCAGGCTCAGCTCGGTGAGGGTCCGGACGTGCCGCCCGCCGCCACGTCCCAGGCACACCGGGTCGGGGCTGGTGTCCACGTCGACGCATGCAGCGGGCAGACGATGGGCGTGATTCACGTCCAGCGCGAGGGACAGCGCCACCGTCCAGCGCGGGCGTGGCACGAGCAGCGCCTGCCCCACCAGCGAGACCGTTCCGATGGTGGTGGTGAACCCGCCCGCCTGCTCGCACGCCGAGGTGCTACCCAACCCGCTCCGGTCGCAGGCGTAGCCGTCGCGTCTCCGCGTGCGGATGACGTTGCTGCTGGAGAGCCAGGCGCGGTAGCTCGCGACGCCGTAGAGCACGAACCCCGACAGCAGGTCGAACGAGCGAATGGCCAGCAGTCCCGCGCCGAGGTTGAGGGAGCGCCGCGCCCCCTGCGACACGAGTGAGGTCGGCAGCCGCAGCAGGCCGAGCCACGTGAGCGAGACGCCGCCGGGTCGCGCTTCCATCGTGTAGCGCGCGTCGAGGCGCGTGTCGTCGAGCCAGACCTGGCGTGTCTTGCTGGTGAGGTCCGAGCGCGTCAGCTCCAGGGTCGCGTCTTGGCGTGCCCCCACCGTGAGCTGCTCGCTCACGTTCCAGCGCGGCGCCACGCTCAGGGTCCACGTATAGGTCGGGTCGTACGTCAGCTGCGAGTCGCGGCGAAAGCCCCGCAGGTTGAAGCTCTGCGCAAAGGAGATGGGCACCTCCCATGAGATCCCCTCCGCCGTTGGACTCACGGACTGCGCACGGGCCGCCGCGCTGAGGCTGTCCGCGCGCTGGGCCGGATGCGCAGGCGGTGGCGCGTCGTCGGCAACAGGCGGGTCGACGGCAGCGGGCGGGTCGACGGCAGCGGGCGGGTCGACGGCAGCGGGCGGGTCGACGGAAGCGGGCGCGGGGTCCGGTGGTTGGTCTTCGTTCGTGGGGGGAGGCGGATCAGAGGGGGCGGCTCTCGCGAGGTCGTCCGAAGACTCCTGCTGAGCACTGGCCGCAGTGGACGCGCTCGCTGCCGTCAGCACGACCCAGCCCAGGATCCACCCCGGGAGCGCGGCGCGTCCGTGCGTCAGCACGCGACTGCAGCCCGCTCGGCCCTCACCACACCTTGTTGCCCAGGTAGACGGTGATCACCCAGATGATCACGTGCACCACGGGGATGAACATGAAGTACATGAGGGCGGTGTTGTCAGAGTGCTTCGTCGGCTCCATGGGCCGAGAGCTATCACAGGTCCGCGAGGGAAGCACGCCCCAAACTCGGGCCCCGTGGCGGGCTGCCCCGTGCTGCGGTGCGGGGCCGGCCCAGGACGTGATGTGCGCTTCGTACGGAACGTCTTCGGAGGCCCCATTGGAGACGCCGGAGCCGGATCAGTCGCGCGCTGGGAGCAGACCGCGGGCGCGCAGCTCTGCGACGCGGGCCTCGGCCCTGGCTAGCTGCGCGCCGCGGTCCCGTGGGGGCGCGCCTTCTTCCTGGGCCCGCTGCTCGTCGCGAGGGGGCTCGCCACGGGCCACACGCGCTGCGGCCTCTTGGTCCCACGCGCGCCAGAATTCTCGGTACGCGTCGGGGTAGTACAGCTGCGCGCGGCGGTAGTGCTCCACGGCATCCAGGTAGTAGTGAGGCTCTTCGGGGGACGCGAGGCGCAGCGAGTCGCCACCGGCCTTGCGGTAGTAGTCGAAGCGTGCGTCGCTGTTGACGAGCGCCAACAAGAGCGTGCCCGTCGCGACCAGCGCCGCGACCGCGACCGGGAGCGCGGCGCTGGTGTCACCGCGCCGCAGCGGCGCGAGCGCAAAGATGGCCAGCAAGAGCGCAGCGACGACCCCTGTCGCGTGATCCCCCGGCAGGTCCACCAAGCCGAACAGACCGACCAGCCCCACCCCGCTGACCAGCGCCGCCCCGATGGCCACGCCGCGCGAGGGCGCCTCGGCGTCCAGCCACGCTCGCGCTGCACGCATGGGTGCCCCCAGCAGGTGCGTGGCGCCGGCCAGCAGCTCGCGGGGCAGGAAGACCACGACGGCGACGATCAGCATGTACTCGCTGAACCACCCGATCTTGAGGTTCATGTGCGAGGCCCCTGCGTGGAACGAGAGGGGTGCCACCACCCAGAACGCCAGCACGCGACGCGCACGCAGGCGGGGCAGGCGGTCGATCACGGGCGCCATCACGAAGCCCAGCGCGATGACGAGCTGGATGGCGATGGCGCTCTTCGCGAAGCCACTCCAGAAGAGCTCGGCGCTGACACCGTGGGCCTGCGCGAACTCGACCATGGCTTGCCCCGAGGCGGTGTCTCCGGCGAGCCGCGCGATGGCGTGCCCATCCCGCCAGTCGGCGTTCATCTTCGTGATGGCTGTGTAGAAGTAGACGATGGCGCAGCTCACACAGAAGAGCACGAAGCCCCACGCGCTGCGCTCGTCCGCGCTCTGGTCCGCGTCGGCGTCCGCGTGCAGCTCCGACGCGAGCGCCTGATCGACGGACGTCGACGGGAAACAGGCCATGACGTAGAGCAGCAGCGAGAGCAGGTAGTGGTGCTGATAGGCGTCCAGCAGGCTCCAGGACCACGCGAGGGTGTAGCTGGTGGCCAAGGCCAGGAGGCCCCAGCGCGTGGGCCCCGCGAGCGCCATGGTCAGGGCCAGGAAGCCCGACGAGAGCACCAACCCGACGTACAGCGCTGCGGTGGGCATGGGGAGCAGCGCGTCCAGCAGCGCAAAGTGCGCGACGTTGAAGCCTCCGAGTCCGTACCGATAACCGAAGGGAGCCAGCTCCAGCCAGCAGTCGAACGCCAGCAGCGCGAGCAAGAGGCGCGTGAGCAGGAAGGGTCGCAGCAGGTCCACCGGCCCGAAGAAGTAGCGGTCGAAGAGCCCGCTGGAGGCGGTCCTGCCGGTCATGGGCGCTCCTCGCTGGCGCAGTCGCGCTCGTACTCGAGAGGCGGGAGCGCGCTCCCGTCCACGTCTCGACACCGGTTCGTGAGGCGCACGGCGCTGACCCCTTCGAGCGCGCAGCGGTGCTCCAGGAAGCGGTCGATCACGGCCCGGCGGTTGCGCTCCAGGTTGGCCACCCAGCCAGGTGAGACCGCGCCGTAGAGCGCCACGCGGCGCTCCGCCCCGGCGTGCACCTCGGTCGCGACCGCGTCGCACTGCTGCAGCCGTACGCCGGAGAACATGCGCCAGGCGAAGCGCTCGTCGTAGGGGTCGTCGCGCAGGTAGTAGGTCAGGGGCACCAGCAGCTGCGCGGCCACGGCGAGCACGATGAACGCGCGCACCCTCGCTCTCCCCGGGACCGCCAACGTGGTCGCTCGCGTCACGTGTTCGCCCACGTCGTCGGCGGAAGGGCCGCGGTCAACGCTCTCGGTCTGGTCGGGTGGCTCGCTCACGGCGCGGATGGTCGTCCCCCGAGAGCGCGCCGTCAAACGGGGCGTGCCTGCGCGACCAAAGCCGTGGCGGGGCTCCCCGCTGCCACTGCCGCGGCCCCCGCTTCAGCCTCAGCAGCCCACGGCGGACCCGCGCCCGCTGGGCGACCTGTATGTGGTCCACTGTGTGCAGGTCGTGGTAAGGCTAGCCGGATGTCTCCGCGTCACGTCCGGTCCTCCGCACTGCCATCCGTCTCCGCCTTGCTGCTGCTCGCCGCAGCGCTGTGGGCCGTTGCCTCGCCATCCGTGGCGCGCGCCGACCACGGGCGCTTCAATCTGCACCTCGACCTGGGTGGCGGCCTTCCCTTCGCAGGGCCGACGCGCCCCAATGGCCCGGGCCGCGCCGGCGGCATGATTGGCTACCTGGGCGCCGACCTGGTGCTCGCGCAGCCGCTCGCGGTCGAGGTCCTGTTCGGTCTCGGTGGCTTCGCCGAGCCCTTCCCGCGCACGCTCGACGGCTCGTCCCGCTTTCGGTCGGTGGCGGCGGGCATCCGCTATCGCCTGCTGGAGGACGAGTCGGGCTACGCCACGCAGGGCGGGAGCATCGCGGGCGGTCTGTGGCTCTCCGCGCACGTCGGCTGGCACAGCTACGACGGGCCGCAGCTCGGCGTCGACGTCGGCATCGGCTACGACCTCTCCGTCGCGCGGCCTCTCTCCCTCGGCGTCTTTGCCCGCGTCACCACGCTCTTCGCGGGGGACACCTCCGGCTCGGACGCGCTCTTCGTGGTGGGCATCAGCGCGTCGCTGGCGGTCAAGGTCTACGGCGGACCGACCGACTCGGACGGGGACGGCCTGAGCGACTCGGAGGAGGCCAGCCGGGGCACGGACCCGCACCGCGGCGACACGGACGGCGACGGCGTGCTCGACGGCGTGGAGATCCGCGCGGGCTACGACCCGCTGCTGACCGACACGGACCATGACGGCCTGAACGACGGGGTGGAAGACGCGAACCGCAACGGCGTGCTGGACCCCGGCGAGAGCGACCCGCTGTTGGTCGACACGGACGGTGGCGGTGTGAACGACTTGGACGAAGCGCTCACCGTGGGGATGAACTCGCAGGATCCGCGCGACGACGACAGTGACCAAGACGGCGTGGCGAACCCCTATGACCGCTGCGCGGACACCCCGTCCGGGCAGGAGGTGGACACCAGCGGGTGCCCGACCGGTCGCGCGCGCATGACACCCACGCCGACGCAGACTCCTCCCGCGCCCGAAGGCCCCGGGGAGATCGGCGCGGTGATGGAGTTCGCGGGCATTCAGTTCGCGAGCGGCAGCGCACGCATCCTGCCGGAGTCCGAGCCCACGCTGGGCGAAGCGCTGGCGTTGCTCCAAGCGAACCCGGAGGTGCGCGTGCAGGTCAGCGGTCACACCGACGACCGCGGCCGCGAGGCTACCAACACGCGTCTCTCCCAGCAGCGCGCCGAGGCGGTCCGCGACTGGCTGGTGGAGCACGGGGTCGATGCGGCCCGCCTCACCGTGCGCGGTTACGGCCCACGCGAGCCCATTGCCCCCAACGACACCGCCGAGGGACGGGCGCGCAACCGCCGCATCGAGTTCCGCCGCATCGACTGACGCCCGTGGTGCGGGTGCTCCTCGCGCGCGGGCTCTGCGCGGGGAGCTACGCGCAGCGCTCGAGCGCCCGGGTCAGCGCCACGCGTAGGTCCGCGGCCGACTGAAAGCGCTCGTCAGGGGACTTCGCCAGCGCGCACATGACCAGCTCGGACACCTCCAGGGGCACACTCGGCGCGTGGACATGCACGGGCACGGGCTCGCTGTTCAGGATGGCCTCGAACACGTCGTTGACCTCCTTCAGACCGTCCTGCACGTGCCGCTGCCCGGTCAGCGCCCGATAGGCCACCGTCCCCGCGCCGTAGAGGTCGGTGCGGGCGTCCACCGACTTTCCCAGCACCTGCTCGGGGGCCATGTAGGCAGGCGTGCCGACCAGCACGTCCTCGTCGGTGATCCGTGTGCGTCGAGACGCTTGGAGGCTCAGCCCGAAGTCGAAGAGGACCACCCGGCCGCTGGGCGGGTTGGTGACGAAGACGTTCGCGGGCTTCACGTCGCGGTGCAGCACGTCGCGGGCGTGCGCGGCTTCGAGGCCGGCGACGACCCCCAGCGTGACCTGCAGCGCGCTCCGTACCGGGAGCGCACCCTGTGTCTTGACGTGCCTGCCGAGAGTGGTCCCATGCAAGCGCTCCATCACCAAGAACGGGGCCTGCTCTTCGTGAAACCCGGCGTCGTAGATGCGGATGATGTTCCCGTGATGGATGCTCGCGGTCAGGCGGCACTCACGCAGAAAGCGCTCGCGCGCGTTGTCCGCTCGCACGAAGGGCGGGAGCACCTTGACGGCCACGGAGCGCGAGAGATCCTCGTCCAGCGCGTCGTACACCACGCCCATGCCCCCGCGTGCGAGCGCCTGTACGATCCGATAGCGGCCCGCCAACAGCTCGCCGGCGCGCGGCAACCTACCGGAGGTCATGGCGACGCAGGAGGTGGAACAGGTGCGAGCGGTCCATCTTGGCGTCGCGCGCGGCCTTCGCGACGTTCCCCTCGGACTTCTCCAGCCAGTGCTTCAAGTAGTGCTTTTCGAAGTCCTGTAAGACCAAGGTCCGCGCCTTTTTGTAGGCCAGGTCGAGCGCGGGGCGCAGGTCCAGGTGCAGGCCGTCGCCCGAGAGCACGCTGCGCGTCGCGCTCACCTCGTCCTCGCTGGCCAGAGGCTCGAGGCTCTCGGGGAGGTGCGCTTCGCCCATGGCCAGCGTCGCCTCCACCAGGTTCCGCAGCTCGCGCACGTTGCCGGGCCAGCGGTGCGCGCTCAGCGTCGCCATCAGCGCGTCGTCGAAGACCTCCGCCATGGGCCCTTCGTGACCACACTCGTGTAGGAAGTGCTCCACCAAGAGGGGCAGGTCCTCCAGCCGGTCGCGCAGGGGGGGCACGCGCAGGGTGACGACGGCCAGACGGTAGTAGAGGTCCAGCCGGAAGCGCCCTTCGTTGACCTCCGCCCGGAGGTCGCGGTTGGTGGCCGCCACGATGCGCACGTCCACGTCGATGTCTGCGCGGCCGCCCACGCGCCGGAAGCGCTTGCGTTCGAGGGCGCCCAGCAGGTTGGGCTGCAGCTCTGGCGGGAGCTCCCCGATCTCGTCGAGGAAGATGGTGCCGCCGTGCGCGCGCTCGAAGGCACCGATGTGCTGACGGTCCGCCCCGGTGAACGCGCCGCGCTCGTGCCCGAAGAGCTCACTGGCGACCAGGTTGGGCGACATGGCGCCACAGTCCACCGTCACGAAGGGCCCCTTGGCGCGCGGCCCGAGCTCGTGGATGGCGCTGGCGATCAGCTCCTTGCCGGTGCCGCTGTCGCCCACGATCAGCGTCGGGGCCTCGGTGCGGGCCACCTTCCGCACCTGCATCATCAGGCGGCGCATGCTGTCGCTGCGCCCCAGCAGGTGCCCGAGGCGGTCATCGGGCAGCAGCTCGATGTCCACGCGCTTCCCAGCGCCCACGCGCAGCGTGCTGCGTCCGATGCGCAGCGACGTGCCCAGCGGGAGCACGGCGTCGTGCACCCGCAGCGACCCGACGAAGGTGCCATTCGTGGACGCGTGATCGCGCACCACGATCCCCTCGTCGCTCAGCTGCAGCTCCACGTGATAACGCGACACCGTGGGATCCGTGAGCATCAGCTCGTTCCCCTGTGCGCTGCCCACGCTCAGCACTTCGGTGTCGGTGACGAGCGCCGTGCCCTCGTCGGGGCCGTCCGTGACGCTGACCTCGATGGTCTGTACGGTCACCTTGGAGCGCGCGTCGTCGTCGTACCGGACTGTTCTCTTTTCGGTCACGATCGGGCACCCTACCACAAATCCCGCAGCCACTAGGCGGGGCGTGCGGGAGGTCCGTCCAGTGGGTTGCGGGCCGCACGGAAACGGGCACGCTGTGGGAGCAGCCAGCCTCGCGTTTGTCACCATTTGAGGTATGCTCGTGTGTTTCATGCCGAACCCCCGACGAGGCTCCGTGCGCCCCCTTTTTGCCCGTTCCCGTGCCCTCACCGTGGCGGCGCTGGTCGCGAGCGCGCTCTTGGGGGTTCCCGCCTGGACCGAGGCTCAGGCGGCCCAGCTGTTTCAGCTGGACCCGCAGCCGGTTCCCACGGGCCCCGATGACGGTGTCTTGCTGGCCCGCCCGAGGGTGACGGCCACCGGAGCGGTCGGCGTGCAGGTCCGCGCCGACTACGGGAACCAGCCGCTGACGGTCCGTCTCCGCGGGAGCGCTTCGGAGGACGTCCGGGTCCTCGACCACCGCGTGACCGGCGCGCTGTCGCTGTCTTACGGCATCGTGGAGCGCGTCTCGCTCTTCGTGACGCTCCCATTCGTTCTTCACCAGGAGACACGCGCGGTCCTGAGCTTGGCAGCGCCCGCCACGCGCGGTCTCGGTGACCTCGCCCTGGGCATGAACGCCCACCTCTTCGGTGGCGTCGACGGCGCGCAGCTGGGGGTCGGGCTGGCCCTGATCGAGCCCACCGGGTCCGCGGCGGCCTTCGCCAGCGACAAGCGCATCGGCGCGGTGGCGCAGCTGCGCTTCGCGTACGCGGCCAACCGTTGGTCCCTCGGCGCGACCACTGGTGTGACGCTGCGGCCGGACCGCGAGTGGCTCACGCATCAAACGGGCGCCGACCTCTCGCTGGTGCTCGGCGCGTTCGTGCATCCGCTCGAGGGGTTGCGCCTGGGTCTCGAGCTCGCCGTCGCGACGGGCCTCACGGACGGCTCGTTCTTGGACGCCACCCGCACCCCGGTGGAGCTGGACCTCAGCGGCCGGCTGACGCTGGACTACGGGCTGTACGTCACGGCCGCAGCCGGGCTCGGGCTGGTAGACGGCGTCGGGGCCCCGCGTGTGCGGGCGACCCTGGCGCTCGGATGGGCGAGCGCTGCGCGGCCATGAGTGCGGCACCTCCAGACCCAGCGCTAGGGGCGCTGTCCTCCCGCCCTGACGGCGACCCCCTCGCGTCCTCCTCGGTGCCCAACCGCAAGGTGTCGCACGCCAAGATCCCGTTTCGCGCCAAGCTCACGTTCTTGGCGGCGCTGCTCACGGTGGTCCCGCTCACGGTCGTCGGCTTCCTGGTAATTCGGGACGCCACCAGCACGGTCGAGAAGCTGAACCGGGAGTTCCGCGCCCAGGTGGTCGGGAACATTCAGGCCATGATCGAGTCCGACCTCCAGGGCGCCCAGGACGGGCTGGACCTGGTGGGTCGCACCATCACGGATCCGACCATCGACGAAGCGCTCGTCGAGCCCCTCGCCGCCAACATGGTGGCGGCCTGGGAGTCGCTGGACCACGTGGCCGTCTACGACGCCAGCGGGGCGCGCATCGCGCTCATTGCGGAGCCGGGCGTGAGCGTGGAGCCCCCCCAGCAGCTGCCCTCCGCGGTGATGGCGGAGGCCGAAGGGCAGGAGGTCGGTACCGGCGACTCCGTGGCCGACGGAGAGCGCGCTCCCCGCGTCCTGCTCGCCATACCGCTACGAGCTCGCGCGGCCGAGGGAGCGTCGGAGCTACAGGTCACGGGCTACGCGGCCAGCCTGGTCTCGCTCGCCCCGGTGCAGGCGCGCGTCGAAGAGCTCGCCAGCTCGGGCTTCGAGGGTGACGACGTGTTCGTCGCGGACAGCCAGGGGCGCCTCGTCGTGCACCTGGACCGGGCCCGCGCCAGCGCGCTCGACCGCGCACCCGAGCTCGACCAGCTCGTCGGCCCCGATGCCCGCAGCGAGGTGCGCGACTTCATCGGCGTGGGCCCCAACATCAACGCCGCCGGCGTGCCCACCATCAGCACGGCGTTCTGGTCGCACCGCCGCCGCTTCACCATCGTCGTGCAGGTGCCCGAGGCGAAGGCCTACTCGGCCCCGCGCGAGATGCGCGCCGTCATCTTGGCGGTGGTCGGCGTGGCCATCCTGCTCGCGCTCATCGCGGCGTTCATCGTCGCCCGTCAGGTCACGCGGCCCATCCGGGAGCTGTCAATGTTCGCCGAGGACCTGGCGGCCCGTCGCTGGGACAAGCGGGTCACGCTGCGCACGCTCGACGAGTTCGGCGTGCTGGGTGACGTCATGAGCAACGCGGCGGCCGACCTGCAGGCCAGCGAGCGTCGCATTCGTCGTGAGGAGGCCATCCGCGGCGACCTCGGGCGCTACCTGCCAGCGGAGATCGTGGACCGCGTGGTCAAGCGCGAGCAGGACATGAAGCTCGGTGGCTCGCGTCGCGAGGTGTCGGTGCTCTTCGCCGACGTCGTGGCCTTCACGCCCCTCACCGACCGGCTCGGCGCGGAGCAGATCGTCGGGCTCTTGAACGAGCTCTTCACCGTGCTGACCGAGGTGGTCTTCCGCCACGGCGGCACCATCGACAAGTTCATCGGCGACTGCGTGATGGCCGTGTGGGGGGCCGCCACGCCCGCCGAGGACCACGCCGACCGTGCCCTCGCGGCCGCCGAGGACATGCTGCGCTTCGTCGAGGTCGCCAACGAGGGCTGGTTCACGAAGTACGGTGTGCGCATCGAGCTCGCAATCGGTGTGAACTCGGGCCCCGCCATCGTGGGCAACATCGGCTCCGAGAGCCGCATGGAGTACACCGCCATCGGCGACACCGTGAACGTCGCGGCGCGGCTCGAGGCCATCGCCCGACCGTCCCAGATCCTGGTGACGCAAGCGACCAAGAACCTGTCGGACGGGGGCTACGACTTCGCGGACCTCGGTGACCGCGCCATGACCGGCCGCGCCGAGCCGGTCCACGTCTACGAGGTGCGCCTGTGAGCGGGGCAGCTGGCCAGTTCAAGCCCGGCGACGTCGTCGCGGAGCGCTTCGAGATCAAGCGGCTGCTGGGCGAGGGGGGCATGGGGGCCGTGTACCTGGCCACGCAGACGCAGCTGCGTCGGGACGTCGCCCTCAAGGTGATTCTGCCGGAGCACGCCGCTCGCAAGGGGGCGCGCTCGCGCTTCGAGCGTGAGGCGCGCGTGGCCTCGGCGCTGCGTCACCCGAACGCCGTCGAGATCTACGACTTCGGCGAGCACCAGGGTTCGCTCTACATGGCGATGGAGCTGCTGGAGGGGCAGACGCTGCGCGCGTCGGTGGACCTCGACCTCCCGCCCTTGGCCGTCCCGCGCGCGCTCCGCTACGCGCGTCAGGTGGCGGACGTCCTCGCCGCGGCGGCGCGCATCGGGCTCGTCCATCGGGACCTCAAGCCCGAGAACATCATGATCGAGCGCAAGGCCGACGGCGAAGAGCGCGTCGTGGTGGTGGACTTCGGGCTCGCGTTCATGGCCGACCAGGGCGACATGGGGCGACTCACCCGCGAAGGCGTCGTCACGGGCACTCCGGACTACATGTCGCCGGAGCAGGCGCGCGGCATCGAGGTGACTCCCGCCACGGACGTGTACGCCCTCGGCTGCATCCTCTACGAGATGCTCACGGCGAACCCTCCGTTCTCCGGCGACACGGCCATCCTGATCTCGCGACACCTCTTCGTCGCTCCCACGCCCATCCGCGACGCCTACCCCGACGTCGCGGTGCCGGGTGCGCTGGACGACCTGATCCTGCGCATGCTGGACAAGACCCCGGAGGCCCGTCCGTCGGCCCAGAGCGTGCGGGACGCCCTCGTCGTGGTGGACCCCGCCGCACCCGAGCGCCACGGCTCCACGCAGGGTGGTCGCCTGCTGGGGCGCGCCGCGCGCATGGTGTCGAAGGCCCCCGTCTCGACGCACGCTCCGACCATCGCCTCCACGGAAGACGTGGTCATCCCCGGCCATGGTTCGACGGGCGGGCTCGACGTCGCGTACATCGGCCCCGTGGACGACGCGCTCTCGCTCGCCCTCGCCGCCAATGGCCTGTACCTGAGGCCGCACGACAACTCGCCGGCCAACGCGGTCTACGCCCCCGGCATGTCCGCCGCCGAGGTGCAGCTTCTCTCCAGAGCCGGCGTGCCGGTCCTCACCGACGCCCCAAGGGGCGACATGGATCGGCTCTCTCAGCTGCTCCGTGCAGGCGCGGCCGATGTGGTCGTCACCCCCTGCGACCCCGACGAGGTCGCGCGCAAGCTCGCGCGTGCGATCCGCAAGAGTGAGCGAAAGAAATGATGGTACGTACACACGCCCGCTTTGGTCCTCGCGCTCTCCCCCTCGTGCTGCTGGGGTTGGTGAGCGGCCTCTCGTTTGCGTCCGCTCAAGACGGTGAGGGGGAGGGCGAGGCCGAAGAGACGATCCGCTACACCATCCAGCAGGGAGACACCTGCTACGGGATCGCGCAGCGCTTCTTCGGGAACCCGCGGCAGTGCCACGAGGTCATCTACCGCTACAACCCCCAGATGGGCTCGGACGCGAGCAACATTCGTCCGGGCGTGGTCATCACGATCCCTGTGCGCTCGCGCAACGCGCCCGATGCGCGCGTGACGCGCACGGCGCGTCAGGTCCAAGCCCGTGCCTCGGGTGGGGCCGACTGGCGGGCCGCGCGTCGGGGGCTGGGCCTCTATCGTGGCTGGCACGTCAGCACCGAGGAAGCGTCCAGCGCCGAGGTCACCTTCCGCGACGACTCGCAGATCCAGATGCGCGAGAACACCCTCGTGATCATCTACGGTGGCAGCTCCGAGAACACGGCGCGCCGTCGCACCAGCCAAGCGACCTTGGAGCAGGGCACGCTGCGGAGCCGGCTCGGCTCGCTGCGCCTGCAAGTGGACACCCCGAGCGGTCAGGCCGACCTCGACGGAGGCTCCTCCGTCGTGAGCGTCGACGGGGAGGGCAGCAGCGTGGTGTCCAACCACAGCGGCGGCTCTGCGCGGGTGCGCGGCGCCACCGGTGCGCCCGTCACCGTGCGTCCCGGCTATGGCTCGACCGTCGCGCGTGGCGAGCGCCCGGCGCGCCCCCGGCCGCTCCCTGCGGCGCCCTCGCTCACCGAGGGCACGCGCCGCAACGTCGTGGGTGTCGTTGGGGCGGGCGGCACGCTCGTGGGTGAGTGGAGTGAGGTGGGCGGCGCCGCCTACTACCGCGTGGAGCTGTCCACGGAGCCCGACGGCGCAGGGCTGATCGCGGCGGTGCAGGCTCCCTCGACGGTCACCCGCTTCGAGGTCCACCGCCTGCCTGCGGGCACGTACTACCTGGCGCTCGCCACGATCGACGCGAGTCGCCTGGAGAGCCGTCCGAGCGAGCGCGTGCCGTTCACGGTGTCGCTGGTCGGCCTGCAAGCCCCCGGCGCTGCCGAGCCGGATCTCAGCTCGGTCACCGAAGGCGACTGGGGCCGCCCTGCGAGCGCTCCCATGGTGCTGCGCGGGACGCGCTTCTTCAGCCCCGACGGGTACTCCTGCAGCATCGCGGACGCCCCGCCGGTGGCACGTGGCCTGTTCGAGCGGCCTGGGCGCGCCGAGCTCACCTGCGTCGACACAGCCGGAGCCACCCAGCCGGCCCTCGCGGTGGAAGTCGACGCCGTGGCCCTCTCGGTGGAGGGGGTCGCGCCGGGCGCGGCGCCGGACCTCGTGCGCGGGAGCTCTCGCGCGCTCACCTTCGTCTTCGACGAGACGCGGCCGCTGCCCGAGCAGCTCACGGTGCTCGCCCCCGAGGGTGTCACCGTCACGGATGTCCAGCGCGCAGAAGGACGCATGGTCGTCACGGTGACCGCTGGGCCGGACGCACCCACGGACTTCGAGCTCGCGCTCGCGGTGCCGCCCCCAACGCCCGATGCCGGCGACGTGGACGGCGCGGCGACGGTGCTCGCCGAGCTGGCCGTGCACGTTCAGGAGCCCCCTCCGGAGACGGTCACGCCCCCACCCCCGCCCGTCGAACACGTCGAGCTCGTCGCGGCGGCGCGCCCCCAAGAGGCCTTTGGCCTGGCGGCTCACCCGAGCCTGCTCGGCCTCGTCAACGACCGTCGCGTCGGCAGCGGTGGCTTCCTCGTGGTGAGCCACCAGGGGCGGCTCGCGCAAGACGAGGGCTATTGGCGCGCGACCGTGGGCGTCGAGGCCGCGCCCACCGCAGGGCTCCGCGTTGGCGTCGCGCACGCCATCGACGTGGTGGAGAGCGGTCCCACCCCAGCTCGGCGCGGTGACCGCGACCTGCTCGCCTGGGTGGGGTACCGCCTCCTCGCGCGCCAGAACCTCTCCCTCTACAGCGAGCTCGGCGCGTGGTTCCCGACCGGTGGAGCGCGCGAAGGCATCGGCGTCGTGCGCCTCGCGCCCTCCCTCTCGCTCAGCGTGCGCGCGGGTGACCGGTTGCTGTTGCGCACCCGCCAGGGGGCGCTGCTCGCAGCCGACGGAGCAGGTCCGTTCCTGTGGGGCTCGGCGTACGGCGTGGACGCACAGCTCGTGGACGAGCTCTACCTCGGGCTCGAGGTGGACAGCAGCATTGGCCGGGCCGACGGTGACCTGTTCACGGGCCTCGGGGTTGGTCTCGGGCTCAGCGTGTTGGTGGGGCCGGCCACGTTCACGCTCGGCGCGCGCTACGGCCTGACGAACGACTTCCAAGACTCCGTCGGCCGCTTCACCCTCAGCGCGGGCGTCCGCATCGCTCTCGAGTAACGCGCGCGGCTGGCTTCCCTCCGAACTTGGCCGAACCGACAAAACCCTTCATTCTCTGTGTAAGTGACCAAGTCTGCCCTGAAGTTTTTCGTCGTCGTGGTCGCCATCCTCGGCGCCATCGGCGGTCTCCTCCGCTACTTCTTCATCACCCCCGTGGTCATGACCGACGACGGTATGGCGCCGACGCTCCTCGCCGGGGAGACCGTGCTCATGTGGAAGACCGACGCGGCCCCGGAGTTCGGTGACATCCTCGTGTGCCGACACCCGCGGTCGACGGGCTACGTGGTGGGTCGCTTCATCGCGCGTCCGGGCATGCTCATCTCGGCCCATCGCGGTCAGCTGCGCATCGACGGACAGACGCCCGACCGCAACTGGCAGCGCACCCTCCGCTTCACCCCGCATGGCGAGACACGGCCGCGTGAGGTGATCCTCGGCATGGAGGCCATGGGCATCTACGAGCACCCGATCATGCAGGACTCCCAGCTGGGCTATCGTGCCCGCGACATTCGCGTGCGAGACGGCATCTTTCTCATGGGCGACAACCGCCTGCCCCACAACTTCGACAGCCGCACCTACGGCCCCGTGGACGCCGCGACCTGCATCGGGCACGTCTTCATGCGCTGGCGCCCGGCGCCCGACCGCCTGGAGTTCGAAAACGGGTTCCTCGACGTCATCGACTGAGCCCCGTGGCGCACTTGGTCCTCATCGGCGGCGGAGCCCGGTCGGGCAAGAGCGGCTACGCAGAGCGGCGCGCCGTCACCCACGTAGGCGAGCGCCGCTTCCTCGCGACCGGGGTCGCGTTCGACGACGAGATGCGCGCGCGGGTCACGGCTCACCAGCGCGCTCGCGGCGACGCCTTTGTCACCGTCGAGGTCCCGGTGGCCCTCGAAGCGGCGCTGGACGCCTCTCACGGCGCGGCCGTCGTGGTCGTCGACTGCTTGACCCTGTGGCTCACCAACCTGCTGCTCGCGTACCTGTCGGACGAGGCCATCGAGGTCCGCGTCGAGGCGCTGGTCGCGGCCATCGCGCGCGTCCCGGGCGAGGTCCTGTTGGTCACGAACGAGGTGGGGATGGGCATCGTCCCCGAGCACGCGCTGGCGCGCCGCTTCCGCGACGTGGCCGGTCGGGCCCATCAGCGCCTCGCCCGCGAGGCCGACGAGCTGCTGCTGGCGACGCTCGGCGTGCTGGTGCGCCTGCGTCCGGGGCCGGTCTCCCTGGTCGAGGAAATGCACGACGCTGGTCATGCTGCTAGGCTGACGAGCTCATGCGAAAGCTGACGAGCCGCGACGACCGCCGTGAAGCGCAGTACCTGCGTGATGCGCTGGTCGGGGGCGAGGTGCCTGCCACCCTGAAGCTCGAAGCGGACGGCAGCTTCGGCGTGTGGGTTCATGCGCAGACAGACATGCCGCTGGCCGAGGAGCTCCTGAGCGCCTTCGTCACGGACCCCCGCGACCCGCGCATCGCCGAGCTGGCCGCTCGGGCAGGCGTGACGCGGCGCGCGATCACCGCCGAGGAGCGGGAGGCGCAGCGGCGGCAGGAGCGCGCGGCGAGCGAGCAGCAGCGAGCCAGGACGGCGCCCGCCATCGGGACGGTCACCCTGGGCCTGATCGCGCTGAGCGGCATGGTCGCGTACTTCACCAAGGTCGGTGAGCTCTACTCGGAGCTCTTCGGCTTCGACTGGAGCGCGATCCTGCACGGTGAGTGGTGGCGGCTCGTGCTGCCCGTCTTCTACCACATCGGGTGGATGCACCTGATCTTCAACCTCATGTGGGTGCATCAGCTGGGCAGCGCCATCGAGTACCACTTCCGGTCGCGGTACCTGCTGCTGCAGGTCATCGTCTTCGGTGTGGGCGGCGTCCTCGCCGAGGGCTTCATCTCGCGCCACAGCGCCATGGGCCTCAGCGGCGTCGTCTACGGGCTGCTCGGGTTCGTGTGGGTGCGCGGGCGCCTCGACCCACGGAGCCCCATCGTCCCCGCGCAGAGCACGGTCGTGATCATGCTCGTGTGGATGCTGCTCGGCTTCGCGGGGGTCATCCGCATGGCCAACTGGGCCCACGCGGGCGGCCTCGTGCTGGGCATGGTCTGGGGTGCCGTCAGCGCCGGCTTCGCTCGGCACCGCGCGGCCTGACCGTGCAGCCCAGCTACGGCGACGTTCGCCACGGTGGGTGCACGGCGGGGTGGTCCGCCCCCAGCACCGCCGCGTAGGCGCGCGCGCGGTCTTCCTCGATGTCACGCAGGATCTCCTCGATGGGCTGCGTGCCCACTCGCGTGACCTGCTCCAGGTTGGCTTGGGCCACGCGCTCGTGGAGCGGCGGCTTGGGTGGGTTCTGGAAGAACGCGACCAGGTCCGTGATGGAGGCGGGGTCGATGTAGCCCGTGCCCCCGTCTCCCGGCCGCCGCACCGACTCGAGCACCGACCGGCGAATGAGCTGCACCGTCGGATCCGGCGAGCGCCGAATGAAGGGCACCAGGCGATACGGGTCGCTGGTGTCCGGCTGGGCGTCGGGGTGAAACGCGGCCGCCGCGAAGACCGCGCCCCGCTGCTGGTCCTCCCCGCGTAGGCCCGAGACGAAGCGCTCGAACGCGACGCGCGGGAGCGTGCAGGTGGGAAAGAGCAGGAAGCCCACCTCCACCGAGCTGTCTCGCGCGAGCACGTCGATGGCCGCGAGGGCCGTCTCCAGCACGGGCGCACCCAGCAGGACCAGCTGGCGCGTGTGTCCCTCGCGCCGCGAGCGCTCGGCCCAAGGGCACAGGGTGTAGGCCTCGATGACCTCGATCTCGTAGCGCCCGTAGAGACGGATCGCTTCGCGCTCGAGCGCCTCGGCAGCGGCCCCGCTGATGGCCGGTGCGTGGTCCGCGCTGGAGCTCGTGACGTCGCCGCTGTGCACCCGGGGCAGGGTAGCAAGGTTCCACTTCAGCGCAGCGCGCCCGAGGAAGTCGGTTGCCACGGCTGGCCCACACATACGCTAATGTCAGGTCATCAGCGCTGATGTGGTCGGTTGGCCGACACTCGAGGCCTCTGCTACGAGCCCGGCATGGAGACGGACACACGCGCCTTCGGTCCTTACGAGATCGTGCGCAGGCTCGGGGTCGGCGGCATGGCCGAGACCTTCCTCGCGCTGCGTCGGGGGCTCCACGGCGTGGAGCAGCGCGTCTGCTTGAAGCGCGTCCTGCCGGCCTTCGCCGCTGACCCGAGCTTCCTGCGGCAGTTCGAGAGGGAGGCCAGCATCGCGTCCACCCTGCGCTTCACGGGCATCGTCAGCGTGGTGGAGTTCGGTGACGTGGAGGGGGCCAAGTACCTCGCCCTGGAGCTCGTGGACGGCGTGGACCTCCGTGACTTCCTGGCGTCACGGCCTGGGCGCGTGCTGGACCCGCCCACGGTGGGAAGGCTGGCGCTGGATCTGGGCTACGCCCTCCGCTACGCGCATCAGCCGGGTCGGGACGTGGTGCATCGCGACGTGTCACCCGCCAACGTCATGCTCAGCCGCACGGGCGAGGTGAAGCTCACCGACTTCGGGGTGGCCCGCGTGATGAGCAGCGCCGCCCCCACCACCAGCACGGGTGTGCGCGGCAAGATCGCGTACATGTCCCCGGAGCAGCTGCGCGGTGAAGAGCTGGACGGTCGCGCCGACCTCTTCGCGCTCGGGGTGCT
This sequence comes from Sandaracinaceae bacterium, assembly GCA_020633075.1. Taxonomy (GTDB): domain Bacteria; phylum Myxococcota_A; class Polyangia; order Polyangiales; family Houyiibacteriaceae; genus JADJJE01. Next base: position 303,804 of record JACKEI010000006.1, on the reverse strand, counting down.
GCTGTTCGAGTGCTTGTGCGGCCAGAGGCCCTTTCACGGCGCACACGACGTGGAGATCATGCGCCGCATCGGCGCCGGGGAGAGGCCGCACGTACGCGACCTCGCTCCGGCCAGCAGTCCTCCGGTGCTGTTGGCCGCCATCGAGGGTCTGCTGGCGACTGACCGAGCCGAGCGCACGCCCGACGCGACCGCCTTGATCGAGCAGCTCTCGTCGCTCCCGGGTCTGCACCAGGCGCGCAGGCGGCTCGCGGCGCAGGTGGACGAGCTGCGCGGCGGGGTCCACACGCGAGAGCACGTCACGGAGGAGCGCGAAGAGCGCAGCGACACGCGCCTCGACTCGGTGCCGGCGGCGGCGCTGCCCCGGGGCGCGGCGCACGCAGCGGGGGCGGTCGCAGCGGGCATCCGCAGCGCAGGGTTAGTAGACGGGACGGTCGCGGACGTGACCGGCGCCACGGTGGTCGCGCGTCCGGCCGGCGCGCTCGACGCAGGCGCTGCGTCCGCCGCGGACCGGGCGCCTGGTGGCGAGCTCGCGAGCGCCCCCGTGCTCGTCGCCGCCCCACGCACCCGACCGGCGCGGGCCGCCTGGTTCGCGGCGAGCGTGGCGGCGCTGGTCGCGCTCGTCGCCGTTTTGTGGACGTGGTTGGAGCTGGGCCCAGCCCCCACCACCGCCGGCCTTGCGCCCGAGGCGTCGGGTGCGCGCTCCGTCATGGCGGCGGAGCCGGGCGCAGGCGCGACCCCGACCCCGCCAGCCACGGGGACCGCCGTTGCGGTGTCCGCTGTGCCCGCCACCGCTGACCAAGTGGCCCCTGCGGCCCGCGCGGACGCCCTCGCCAGCTCGGCGCGTGCGGCCCACAGCGATGGGCCTGCCCCCGTGGCGCCCGTCGCACCCGCTCCCGCCACGGCGACGCGGGCCGTGGCAGCAGCCGCCGCCGTTCCGCCCGCCGCCGCTCCGCCCGCCGCTCCGCCCGCCGCAGCGAGCGCTCCCGCCGACCCCACCCCTGCCGCAGCCGCTTCTGCGCAAGGCGCTCCCCACCCAGCCGCCGACGAGCCACCCGCCCCAGCAGCCGAGGTCGTCGACGACGCACGCCCGGGGACGCTGCGGGTGACGGTCATCCCCTGGGGCGATGTCTGGGTGGACGGCCGCTACATGGGTCGCGCGCCCACGGAGGTCAGCCTGCGGCCAGGCCGGCACGTGGTCGCAGCAGGCACCGACCGCCCCGCGCAGCGCCGCAGCGTGCAGGTCAGCGCCGGCCAGCTACGCCGGGTGGAGCTCGAGCTAGACCCCTGAGGCGCACGGACTGGCCCGCCGGCCGCGTCTCCGCTCAGCGCGCCGTCGTGCGGTACCACTCCGCCGTGGCCCGCAGCCCCTCGTCCAGGCCCACCAGCGTCATGTCCGCCAGCTCTGGGCTGGGCGCCAGGACCGACCGCAGCAGGTCTCCCTCGCGGCGCTCCCCGAACGTGAGCGCGGGCTCGACGCCGAACGCCCTCGAGAGCGTCTCGGCCAACGTGCGGGTGTCGCACTCGACGCCGGTGCCCACGTTGAGCACCGGCGCGCGCAGACGCCCCTCCACCGCGCGCACGTTCGCCTCCACCACGTCCCCCACGTACACGTAGTCGCGCACGCAGCCGCGGTCGCCGGTCTCCAGCATGGCGTTGACGCGCAGGGCCTGCCCCGTGGTGAGCCGGTCGCAGAAGATGGCGACCACCCCCGCCTCCCCATGCGGGTCCTGGCGAGGGCCGTACACGTTGGCGTAGCGCAGGATGGTGGACTCGAAGCCGTACTCCACGCGCGCCCCGTGCAGGTAGTTCTCGAACGCGAACTTGGAGCAGGCGTAGGGGCTGACGGGCTTCGGCCCCCAGCTGGTGTCTGCGCGCTGCGGTGAGGCGACCTCGCCATAGATGGCCCCTCCTGTGCTGGCGAACACGAGCCGCGCGACCCCGTTGGCGCGCGCGGCCCCGAGCACGTTCAGGCTCCCCAGGATGTTGATGGCCGCGTCGCGCAGCGGCTCGCGCGTGCTGACGCTCACGCTGGTCTGCGCGGCCTGGTGGCAGATGACCTCCGGCCGGAAGTCGCTCACGCAGCGCTCCACGGCGCTCGCGTCCCGAATGTCGAGCTCGTCGAAGCGAGCTGCGTCCGGCACGTTGCTGCGTCGACCGGAGCTCAGATCGTCCACCACGCACACCTCGTGTCCCCGCGCGAGCAGCGCGTCCGCGACGTGGCTCCCGATGAATCCCGCTCCCCCAGTGACGATGACGCGCATACGAACTCCTTCGGGCAAACGTGCGTGGGGCGGGGGCTCGGCGCAACCGGCGGGGCGGCATCACGGACTGGCCCGGACCCGCCTGGGCGCGTCTCATGTGAAAAGTGTTTGGTGTCTCTTGACACTTTGCTCTTCTGGCCGCTACAACGTCTCCATGCTCGTTCGCGCCCCAGAGTCTCGTCCTCCCCGCTCCATCGACTACGCCGCCCGGCTGGTCACCCTCGCGCTCCCCGGTCGCGCGGCCGCCAAGGTGGACCAGGCCCGCCGTGACCTCAGCCTGCTGGCGGATGCCGCCCGGGGTCATCGCCCGGCCCCGGTCGCCACCCTGGACACGGCGGTGCAGTGCGCGCCGGCGCTGTCGGAGCTGGACACGCTGGACGCGCTGCCGGGCTTCCTGGCGGGGCCGGCCAAGTCGGCGCGCCGCGACGTGCGGGTCCTGGTGGACGCGCTGGTCTACGGGCGCCGGCCGCCACCTCTGGTCAAGCGCGGCGCCCGTCACCGCGAGAGCGGTACGGCCCAGGTGGTCCCCCTGGCGGGTTCCCCGTCGCTCACGGTCAGCCGCCGCGTGAAGGTCGTGCGCGTGGAGCGCGAGACCAAGGACGCGGTCTCGCTCTACCTCAGCGAGGTGGACGGCCACCCTCTGCGCTTCCGCGCGGGTCAGTTCATGAGCGTGGACGTGGTGGTGGATGGCGTGCGCTTGCGTCGCGCCTACTCCCTGGCCGCGCCCGCCTCGGGGCCTGGCAGTGACGCTCCGCACATCACCGTCAAGCGCGTGCACGAAGGGCGCGTGAGCAACCAGCTGAACGACCACGCTCACGAGGGGATGCTGCTGGACGTGCTCGGGCCTTCGGGGAGCTTCGTGCTCGAGCCCAAGCCGAGTGGCGCTGCGCGGCACCTGCTGTTCGTCGCCGGCGGCAGCGGCATCACCCCCATCGTCAGCTTGGTCGCCACCGCGCTGCACGACGAGCCCGAGGCGCGCGTCACGCTGGTGTACGGCAACCGCGCCGAGCAGGACGTCATCTTCATGGACCGCCTGGCCGCGCTGTTGGCGGCCCACCCGGGCCGGCTGGTGGTGGACCACGTGCTGAGCGACCCGAGCAGCGCGTGGGAGGGCGCGCGTGGACTGCTGGACGGTGCGACCCTGGGTGGCCGCCTGGACGCGCTGGGCGTGCAGCTCGGCGCCGTGGACCAGTGCTTCGTGTGCGGGCCCACGCCCATGATGGACGCCGCGCGCGCGCTCTTGCTGGAGCGGGGCTTCGAGAAGGGGCGCCTGCACGAGGAGCGCTTTGGTCAGCCGGAGGCGCGCACGGAGGCCCGCGGCGCCACGACACCGCAGCCGCTCACGCTCAAGCGCGGGCAGAGCTCCCACAAGGTGGTGGTGCAGCCCAGCCAGACCCTGCTGGACGCGGCGCTCGCTGCCGGGGAGGCGATGCCCTTCAGCTGCGCCATGGGCGGCTGTGGCGCTTGCAAGATGATCTGCCTCGACGGCGAGGTCGCCATGGAAGAGCCCAACTGCCTGAGCGACGACGAGCGCGCGGCGGGCTACGTCCTCACCTGCGTGGGGCGCCCCTGCGGTCCGGTCACACTGACGAGCGGAGGGTCACGATGAGCGTTGGCGCCAAGGTCCTGCCCATCGACCGGGACCGCTTCCGCTACAAGATGAAGGACCTGAGCGACGCGACCGGGCTCGACCGCCAGGCCATCCACTTCTACATCCAGCAGGGGCTCCTGCCGCCCGGCCACAAGACCGGCCGCAACATGGCCTGGTACACGGAAGAGCACCTCGAGCGCCTGCGGCTGATCAAGAAGCTGCAGCACGAGCGCTTCCTGCCGCTCAAGGCCATCAAGGCCCTGCTCGACGGGCGTGAAGAGCTCTTCGCTCCGGAGCAGCAGCGCTTCCTGCACAACGTCCGCGAGAAGATCGACGCCTCCCTCTCGAGCCGTGGGCCGGTGGAGCGCGTCTCCGTGCACGACATCGCGCGGCGCCCCGGCGTCGACATGGATGACATCGAGCAAGCCGAGACGCTCGGCCTGGCCACGATCGTGCGCGAAGGGTCCGAGGCCTCCATCAGCGCCGCCGAGGCCTGGCTGTTCGATGCCCTCGGTGAGCTGCGCGTGCTTGGTTTCACCAAGGAACGTGGGTTCACCGTGGCGGATGTCGCCTTCTACCACGAGGCCATGAGCGGCCTCTTCCGCCAAGAGATCGGGCTGCTCTCGTCGCGCCTGTCGCACCTCGAGCCCGTCGAGGCCGCGCGCATGATCGAGCGCGCCATCCCCATCGTGAACCAGACCCTCTCCCGCCTTCACACGCAGCTCGTCCGCGAGTTCTTCGGTGACAGCTTCTGATCCCTTCTGCCCCAAGCTCCACGAGGTCCGCCATGGATATGAACAAGCTCCTGAACATCCTCCCGAACAACGTTCGTCATCGCGTCGAGCCCTACTTCGACGCCGCCGAGGTGCTCACCGCCGTGAAGGACCCGCGCGTCATGGCCTCGCTCGGACCCGCCGGTGTGCGCGGGCTCCTGCTGCAGCGCGGCAAGCAGGGCGTGCCCACGCTGATCCAGGCGCATCACGAGGCCTTCTTCGACTGGACCTACCCGAGCGACCAGCCCGAGATGCAGGACCTCTACCGCCGCGCGAAGCTCGGCCAGTGGAACGGGGACACCTACCTACCCTGGCACACCGACGTGGACCCGGAGAACCCGGAGGTGCCGATCGTCCCCAAGCACTTCCTGAACATCGCCAAGCTGCGTGACTTCGGCATCAAGCTCACCGACAAGGAAGAGAGCCGCCTGACCTACGACATGGTCGCGTGGATGCTGAGCCAGTTCCTGCACGGAGAGCAGGGCGCGCTGCTGGCGGCCGCGCAGGTCACGGAGGCCGTGCAGTTCTTCGACGGCAAGCTCTACGGGGCCACGCAGGTCATGGACGAGGCGCGTCACGTCGAGGTCTTCCACCGCTACCTCGACACCAAGATGAACAAGCTCTACCAGATCAACGACAACCTCTTCGTCATCATCGACGCGCTCATGGGGGACTCGCGCTGGGACATGAAGTTCCTGGGCATGCAGATCATGGTCGAGGGCCTGGCGCTGGGCGCCTTCGGTACGCTCTACAGCCTGACCAAGGAGCCGCTGCTCAAGGAGCTGCTCAAGATGGTCATCCAGGACGAGGCGCGGCACGTGCACTACGGCGTGGTCGCGCTGCGCGAGCACTTCAACACGCAGCTGTCGCCGCGCGAGCGCAACGAGCGCGAGGACTGGTCCTTCGAGGTGGCGCTGCTCATGCGCAACCGCTTCCTGGCGTGGGAGGTCTACGAGGAGTGGTTCGAGGGGCGCCTCACGCGCTCGCAATGGAAGGAGGTCGCCACGACCTCGCCCGGCCTCGAGGAGTTCCGGCACGTGATGTTCAGCCGCATGGTGCCGAACCTGCGCGAGATCGGTCTGCTCAGCGACCGCATCAAGCCGCACTACGAGCAGGTGGGCCTGAACAAGTACTTCGGCGGCAAGAGCGCCGACGAGATCACGGGCGACGAGATGATCGACGAGCTGGACAGCGCCGGGGTGCAGCACCACGCGGCGATGTCCGCCGCCTGACCCTTGCGCTCCCTGCGTGGGCTTGCGATACCGGTCGCGTCGCGCTCTGCGACAGCGGCCGGTTGCGCATGACCACCCCACGCATTCTCCTGGTTGAAGACGACGCCCAGCTGGGCGCGCAGGTCGTGTCGCACTTCGAGCGTGCGGGCTTCGAGTGCATCTGGGTTCGCGACGGCGACGAGGCACGCAGGGCGCCAGTCGCCGAGGTGGACTTGGTGGTGCTGGACCTGATGCTGCCGGGCACCTACGGCATGGACTTGCTCAAGCTCTACCGGCAGCGCTCGGAGGTGCCGGTCATGATCCTGAGCGCGCGCGACGACTCCGCCGACAAGGTGCGGGCGCTCAAGCTGGGCGCGGACGATTACGTCACGAAGCCCTTCTGGCCGGAGGAGCTGCTGGCGCGTGTGACGGCCCGGCTGCGGCGTCCGACCATGGAGCGCAGCGACGTGCTGCGGCTCGGCGCGCTCGCCCTGGACCTGTCGGCGCGCTCCGTGGAGGTGGACGGTGTGCGCGTGGAGCTCACGCCTGCCGAGTGGACCGTGCTTTTTGCGCTGGCCAAGCGGCCCGGCACGGCGGTCTCGCGCGAAGCGTTGGTGGAGCAGGCGCTGGACGCCGAGCGCGAGGGCGCGCTGCGCAGCCTGGACGTGCACATCTCCCGCTTGCGCAAGAAGCTCGGCCGCGCCGGCCCACAGGTCGCCACGGTGTGGGGCGTCGGGTATCGGCTGGCGGACCTCCCGGACGGGCCCTCCGGTACGGACCGTTCCACCAAGCCCGGCGGACGGGGCGCATGACGCTGCGCGGCCGGTTGGCGCTCACGCTGGGCGCTGCGGTCATCCCGCTCGCCGTGGTGCTGGCCCTGTGGCAGCAGTGGCGGCGCCACGAGGCCGACGTCCAGCTCGTGCGCGAGCGGGTCATCGCGCGCATGGAGGCGGGCGGGCGCGAGGTCTGCGAAGAGGCACCGGAGCGCTTTCGGGGGCGTGGACGCGGGCCGAGCTCGGCGCTGGCGCCCAGGCGTGGTCCGGGGCCGCGTGGCGCACGCCGCGCTGCGCTGATGGCGGAGAGGGAAGCACAGCGGGCCATCGGTCCCTTGATGCCCTTCGCCGCCGACGGCAGCGGGGCCGAGCAGCCACCGCCCGCCGAGCTCCTGCGCGAGGTGCTGGACGGCGCCGACGTGGCCAGCCGCGTGGTGCGCCGCGGGCCAGAGGGCGGTGGGCAAGACGAGTACGAGGTGCTGGTGGCCATGCCGTGGACCGACGGGCCCTGCGCGCTCGTGCTGGCGCGCGCTCCCGTGCACCGCGACGCCGCGATCGCCAGCGCACTCACCGGCGTGGGTGTCGGCTTTGCCGCGGTCTTCGTGGCGTGGCTCGCGGCGGCGCCGCTGGTGGGGCGCTTGCGCCGCCTGGAGGAAGCCGCCTCGCGAGGCCCTGGCAAGTCGGCGGTGGCCATCGTGGGCGGAGCGGACGAGGTCACCGCCGTGGCGCGCGCGCTGGACGCCGACCGCGCCCGCATCGAGGCCCAAGTGCACGAGCTGGAGCAGCGAGACGCGGCGCTGGTGGCCTACATCGCCAACACCACGCACGACGTCATGCTGCCGCTCACGGTGCTGCAGGGGCACCTGGTGGCGGCCCGCGAGCAGCTCGGGGCGGCGCGGGCGCAGAGCGCGGAGGCGTCCGCGATGGGCGCGGCTACGCCGGGCGGCGGTCCACGGGGGGCGGTCCCCGGTGTGGATGAGGCGCTCCGCCTGGCGGTGGAAGAGTCCGACTACCTCGGGTCCCTGCTGCGGAACCTCAACGCGCGCGCGCGCCTCGACGCGGCCGGTGAGCAGCGCGTCCGTGAGTCTGTGGATCTCGGTGCGCTGGTGGAGCGCGTCATCGCGCGGAACCGCATGGTCGCGCGGGACCGGCGGGTGTCCCTCGAGTACGCCGTGCCGGACGAGCCCGTTCATGCGCTGGGGGATGTCACGCTGCTCGAGCGGGCGCTGAGCAACGTGGTGCACAACGCCGTGCGCTACAACGACGCCGATGGGCACGTGGCCGTGGTGCTCGCGAGCCGCGCCGGGCGCTTCACGCTGCGCGTGACCGACGACGGGCCGGGGCTCGACGCCGAAGACCTACCGCGCATCACGGAGCGCGGTTACCGCGGGAACGTGGCGCGCACGCGGCATCCCCACGGCATGGGCCTTGGGCTGCACATCACCTCCGACGTAGTGGCCCAGCACGGCTTCGAGCTGCGCATGCAGCGCCCCGCTGACGCCGAGCGTGGGCTCGAGGTGCTGATCGAGGGGCCACTCGCCCTCCCCGCGGGGCCCGCCTCCTCTGCGTCCCGTGAGCCGACCCCAGCGGCTCCCTGAGCGGGCTCACTCCACCGTGACGGTCTTCGCCAGGTTGCGCGGCTGGTCCACGTCCGTGCCCTTGAAGTCCGCGACGTAGTAGGAGTAGAGCTGCAGCGGCAGCACGGTCAGGAAAGGCGTCAGCGCGGGGTCCACCGCGGCGACCTCGATCAGGTCGTCGCTCGCGTCGCGCGCGTCCACGTCGCCCTCGTTGGCGATGGCGATGACCATGGCCTCGCGGGCCTTGGCCTCTTGCAGGTTGCTCAGCGAGCGCTCGTAGTTGTCGTCGCGGGGCACCAGCACCAGCACGGGCACGCGCGCGTCGATCAGCGCGATGGGGCCGTGCTTCATCTCGCCCGCGGCGTAGCCCTCGGCGTGCACGTAGCTGATCTCCTTCAGCTTGAGCGCGCCCTCGAGGGCGATCGGGAAGCTAAGCCCACGCCCCAGGAAGAGCACGTCGCGCGCGTCCACGTAGCGCCGGGCCAGGTTGGCCACGAGCTGCCGCGTGCCGTTCAGTGTGTCGGCCATCTGCTGTGGCAGGCGCGCCAGCGCCTCCACCAGCTCGCGCGTGCGCTCGGGAGAGAGCGCGTCGCGGCGGCGTCCCAGCCAGATCGCGAACATGACCAGGTTGGCCAGCTGCGCGCTGAAGCACTTGGTGGAGGCCACGCCGATCTCGGGGCCGGCGTGCGTGTAGAAGGTCGCGTCCGACATGCGCGGGATGGCGCTGCCGATCACGTTGGCGATGGCCAGCACCTTGGCCCCCTTCTGCTTGGCCTCCTTCGCAGCCACCAGGGTGTCCAGCGTCTCGCCCGACTGGCTGACCGCGATGATCAGATCCCCCGCGCCCACGACGGCGTCGCGCCCACGAAACTCGCTGGCCAGCTCGACCACGGTGGGGATGCGCGCCAGCGACTCGAGCCAGTAGCGCCCGGCCATGGCCGCGTGGTGGCTGGTGCCGCAGGCCAGGAGCACCACGCGCTTGATGTCCGCGGCGTCCGCGTCGGTGAGCCCGATCTCGGCGCCGTTGATGTCCCCGGCTTGACGGTCGAGGCGACCTCGGAAGGTGTCCTCGAGGGCGCGCGGCTGCTCGAAGATCTCTTTCAACATGAAGTGCTTGTAGCCGGCCTTCTCGGCCATGGCGGGGGACCAGTCGATGCGCTGGATGGCCCGCTTCACCGGGGCTCCCTCCACCGTGGTCACCGTCGCGCCGCTGCCCTCGAGCACGGCCATCTCCCCGTCCTCGAGGAAGAGCATGTCGCGTGTGTAGGGCAGGAGGGCGGGCACGTCGCTCGCGCAGTAGGTGGCGCCTTCACCGATGCCCAGCACCAGCGGCGACGAGTTCTTGGCTACCACGATGCGCTGGGGCTCGAGCGTGGAGAGCACCGCGATGGCGTAGGCTCCGTGCAGGCGCGAGAGGGTCTTGCGCACGGCCGTCTCGAGGTTGGCGCCGCCGTCGACCTCGCGTCGCACCAGGTGCGCCACCAGCTCCGTGTCCGTGTCCGACAGGATCTCGCAGCCGGCCGCGCGCAGCTCGTTGCGGAGCGCCACGTGGTTCTCGATGATCCCGTTGTGCACCACCGCCACGGGGCCCGCGACGTGCGGGTGGGCGTTCACCTCGCTCGGACGCCCATGCGTCGCCCAGCGCGTGTGACCGATGCCGACGGTGCCGTGCAGCGGCCGCTCCTCGAGAGCGCGCTCGAGGTTGCGCAGCTTCCCGACGGCACGCACCACTTGGACCCCGCCGGGACTGTGGACGGCCAGACCGGCCGAGTCGTAGCCGCGGTACTCGAGGCGCCGCAGGCCGTCGAGCAGGATGGGAGCCGAGGGTTCGTTACCGATGTATCCGACAATGCCGCACATGCCGCCGAAGCTAGCAGGCTGGCGGCGCCAGCGCACCGTTCCTGCAGGACGTCAGCGAGCCATGAGCACCAGCACGGCCAAACGCAACAAGTCCTCCGCCCGGACTCCGAGCGTGAACCGCCGCGCGATCCGACGCCTCTCGGGGGCGGACAGCCCGTCGAGCACGGGCTGAACCGCGACAATGGCCTGCACTGCCGGACGAATCGCGACCCGACCGACCAGGATGGCCAGCAGCGTCAGCGCGAGGCCCCACCAGATGGACGCGGGGGTGGCCCAGCCGCGCCCGAGGAGCACCAGCCCGAGCCCGCTCGCCACGGTGCCCCACGCGGCCAGGTTCATCACGCGCGCCGTCCGCCGCAGCCGGCCCATCAGGGGCACGCAGCTCGCGGCTCCCCGCTCGAGGCTCTCGCACACGTCACGAGGCGCCAACAGGCCCGCGCTCAGCCAGACCGCCATCGCCAGCAGGTGGCTCAGGCGCACCAGGCCGTAGAGAGTCACGAGGCCGTCACCGGTGTGGCTTTCGGCCGCGCGCGCGCATCATCATGCTCAGCCCGTACACGGTCTCCTCGTCGCTCGCCGCGCTCGCGAGCGAGGCGATCACGCGGGCGCCGCGGGCGCGGGTCTCGTCGGAGGCCTGCGGCCAGTGCTGCATGGCTTCCTCGAAGCTCGCGACCTCGAGGCGCTTCTCGGGGCCACGCAGCAGCACGGGCTGCTGAGCGCTCAAGGTCACGAGCTCGAACCCGGAGGCGCGCACGAGCGAGCCCAAGCGGCGCGCGACGTTGAAGTCGCAGCCCCGCTCGCGGGCCATCTCGTTGGCGAGGGCGTGCAGCTCCCGCTGCTCGGGCAGCGGGGGGTCCGTGAAGGTGCTGTCGATGGCGGCCTCCTCGCAGAGGACGCTGCCTCCCGGCCGCAGCAGCGCATGCGCGTGCGCCAAGACCGTCTGCGGCGCCGGCACGTGCATGAGCAGCAGCCGCAGGTACACGAGGTCGAACTCGCCGGGTGCGAGACCGGTGTCGGAGGCGTCTGCGCAGACGAAGCGTACGGATGGGAAGCCGGCGCAGCGCGCGCGAGCTACCTCCAGCTGGGCTCCGCTCGCGTCCGCGCCGACGACGACGCCGCCTTCACCCACTTGCTCCGCGAGCCAGCGGGTCATGCTGCCGGTCCCGCACCCGAGCTCCAGCACGCGTCGCCCTTCGAGCGAGCCGGCCGCGAGGAGCATGGCGCGGCTGCCGGACCCATAGATGCGCTGCACCAACGCGAGGCGGTCGATGGCCTCGGTGCCCTCGTCGAGGAGGTAGCGGTTGTTCATCGGCTGCGATTCGCTCACGCGCTCACGCCGCGATACCTGCGGTCAAGAAGCGCCGCAGTGACGCGGCCTCGAGCGGCGTGAGTGAGGTCTCGAGCCAGCTCCGGGCGAGGTCGGCCGACTCGAAGACGGCACGGGTCTCGCCGCCCGCGTCCTTGAAGAGGCGTCGCACCTGCAACCCCATCACGGCGGACGGATCCATCACGAGCATCTGCCTCTCGATGCGGTCGTTCTTGGCGCGCATGATGCCGAGCAAGACCTCGGAGGTCTGGGCATCCAGCACGCGCATGCCGCGCCAGTCCGTCGCCATGACGAAGCGCTCGGGGCTGGAAGCGAGGATGCGCTGAAAGAGCGGCAGGCTCTCCTGCAGCTCCTGCACGGTCACCCGGCCGGTCTGCCGCACCTCGATCAGACGTCCCACTCGGTTCTCCACGGTCACCATCGGTTCTTCATCCCTTCTCGCGACGTCATGACGCCGACTCCTTGTTGCCAGACGACCCTCGCAAGGTCACCAGACCTCCGCGCGAGTCTCGGTCCAGTGACATCTCCCCCCCGAGGTCGTGGGCGCTCTCGTGCACGTACACCCAGCCCACGCCGCCAGGCATGTCGATGGCCCTGCGCAAGAGCGCGCTGTCGACCTTCTTGGTCGTCTCACCCCGCTTGTAGAGGTCGAAGGTGACCAGCATGTGGTCCCGCTCCACGCGCTGCAGGTCCAGGTTGACGATCTGCGATGGTGCGTCCCCCCGTCGCGCGCCGTGCAACGCAAACAGGCGGTCACGATACTCGCTCTTGTTCATCATGGAGCCGTTAGTCAGAAGGACGCGGAAGTCCTCAGACAAGGCATTGAATATCGGCATCATACCGCTCTCTTCACGGGGACAGAGCCCGCGAGACCAGTAGTAGAATGTGCGATACCAAGAGCGAATCTCTTGCTCCACCATTTGCTCGAGACAGTCCACGCCATAAAGCGCTGGCGACCCCGAGCGGGGTGTCAACGAACTGGATGATCCCATGAGACATCTCCCTCTCTGAGAGCTTCACGATGAGTTTGTGACCGGTTGAGTCCGTGAGAACGGGCCCGCGCACAAACGAAGAATCTTCGCGTGTGCACATCTGGTACACTAGCAGCGTGAACCGTGTCGTGGCCAACAATAAATGCAGTAAACGTCCCACGAATGGGACGCGTGAGTGCACTTTTTTCGGAACCGGCGTACCTTCTTACCCTGCTTGGTATCCCCTCTTTTGGGTATGCTCTGGTACGCTCGAGGGAACGGAGCGCGCTCTGGGCGCCTGCTACGTGCGTTCCATGGCGGCGAGCGCCTCGGCCACCCCGACCGGGTCCAGCGCGGCACCTGCTGCAAAGCTGGTGAGCCACGCGGCCGCCTCCGCGCCTGTGGCGAAGGCTCGCGATGGGTATGGTTGGCGCGCGAGCGCGAAAGACGCCGTCATCACGCTGCGGACCGCGCTCGCCCAGAAGCCGGTCCCCTGCAGCACCATGGCGGCGGCTTCCACATGCGCTTGGTTCTCGTCGATGAGCTCGGCCCCGCGCTGCCGCACTTCCGAGGGGGGCAGCGGGAGGTTGCTCTGCGCCGCGCCCAACACGAAGGTCCGTGGAAACCGCGCCATCAGCGCCCGGTGATGTCCGTTGGCGACCTCCAGGCCTTCGGAGGTGAGGGCGTCGCGGTACACACACAGGTGTACGGGACCGTAGGCGCCGACGACGAGGGCGGGGTCCACATGGGCAACGGTGAGAGTCGCCGAGGCGACGCGGCGGGCGGGGCTCTGAAGCATGCGGGTGCGCAATGTACGACACGGCGCGGGGAATGGATCGCGGAGTCGATTCAGTCGCTACACTTCCTGTCCATGACCGCGATGACCCGAGAGCTTCGATGAGAAAGACGCTGCGCCGCGCGGCGGCTCTGTCACTGGCCCTCGCGGCCTCGCTCTGGGGCTGTGGCGGGGGCTCTGCCAGCGAGCCCACGAGCGCTACGGCCGGCCTCCCGGCGCCAGACGCCGTGGCCGTGCCTGCTCCCCCGGAGGATCTCCCGCCCGCGCCGGATGGAGTCTTCGCCACCGCGGAGCTGCCTGCCCCGAGCATGGCCAGCCCCGCGCCCGACGCGCGCTTCGGTTGCGGGGCCATGGGTCAGCTGCCGCTGGGCGAGGAGCTCCCGCTCCTGGACGACCGCCTCTGGATCCGGCCGATCGAGGGGTCCTACGCGCAGCCGCGCGCGTGGGACGTCATGGGCGCGCCCGAGCCCGAGCGCGGCGAGACCCGCCTCTACTTCGAGTCTGGCGAAGAGAAGATGGTCATCATGAGCTACGAGCTCTTCGCCACGGCCGGCACCGACGTCGTCGCCCGCGTGCGTGAGGAGCAGGCGCGCAGCTTTCCGAACGACGACCTGCAGCGCACGGACGTGCTGGGGGAGGGTGTCGAGGCCCTACGCTCGGTGCCGCGCACGCTCGACACCTCGTCCGAGGCGGTGCGTGTGCTGACTCTCTTCGTGATCTCGCGGGACCGCACGCTCCAGGTGCTGTCGTTCTACGTGAACCCGCCCGCAGCTGCCGGTGGCCACGCGGGCTGTCTGGGTCTCGCGCTGCGCTCTGCCCGCACGCTCCGGGTGGGAGGTCGCTCGCTGTCGCTCGGGGGCGCGCTCGAGCTGTGGGCTGGCCGGCGGAGGCTGCACGTCACCCTGCCACCCAACGGGGTGGTGCTCACCCAGCCCGGCCCGGACTTCGTGGTGCACCGTGTCTTCGAGCTGCGTCCGCTCGGCGCGCCGCGCGTGAGCGGCTTCATCTACTTCGGCAGCGCTCCGGCCAACATGCGGGTGACCACCGACACCGTCGACCTCGACCTCTTTGGTCGCCCCGCGCGCTTCTACCGTATCCCCAACGAGGACGGCTCTACGCGACTCGAGTCCATGGAAGACGTGGGGGAGCACCTCTACACGCACGTCCAGCTGACGGTGCCCGCCGGCCTCAGCGCGGATGCATGGATCGCCGCGTATGGCGCGGCGCGCCTGCTCCCCTGAGCCTCACCAGATCCCGTCGCGAATCAACCGCTTCACCTTGCTGAAGATGGCCCCCTGCTGCGGCTCCGGCGGCGCACCCTGCTCCGCGTCCAGCTCGCCGAGGCTCTTGACGGCCGCCAAGGTGCTAGTGGTGTCGAGGGCCGCCGCGCCCTCGTCGTACACGTCGAACCACGGCAGCCCGTGGGCCTTGTAGCTGTCCGCGCTGATGGGGGACGAAGGCGCCGGCAGCCCCGTGATCTCGGTGTAGAGCTCGCTGTTGCACAGGTGCACGAAGCAGCGCCCGCTGCGCGTCAGGTCCCAGGTGTCCGCGCCGTGTGCGTCGGGATAGACCTTCTGCTTCATCTTGCCTCCGGCCGCGAGGCCCATACTCGCGGCGCGTGAGCGGCCCGGCGCGGCGGCGCACGGGGCCATGCAGGCGGCACCGAGCGTGACGTGCTCCAGCGCCGACTGCAGCCCGAAGCCGCCGCCGGTGCGCGTGAGGGAGGGCGCATCGGGGAAGCGTCCCGCCTTGGGGTCGACCACGCGCAGCTGGAGCCCGCCGACGGTCTCCTCCCCCGTCACCTGCCCCTCCACCGTGCAGCCCGAGCCCAGCGGCATGGCCACGAACTGCTTGATGGTGCCGTGCCCCGCGCAGATGCCGTCCAGCCAGGGCTGCGGCGGCGTCACCACGTAGTTCTGCGAGCCCTTCTTCCCGGGGTGCTCCGGGTCGCCGAGGGTCTCGCTCCAAGGCTGCCCCGTGATGGCGCACACCTTGCCCACGCCCACCTGCACGGCACGCGGCTGATGCGCTGGCCCGCTGAACGAGATCCACATCGCCTCACGCTGGTACATGGGCAAGAACACACCGCCGCGCTCCCGCCAGCTGGCCGGGACGCGGTCCGCGTAGTCCTCGACGTGCAGCAAGGGGAAGGCGCCGAGCGAGGGGGGCAGCGGGTACTGTCGGCCGTTGTCCGGGATGCGCAGCGTCCGGTGGAAGGTGACGCGCAGCGCGCCCATCTGCAGGGCGGTGCCATCGATGCGCACCTCCATGGGCGCGGGGCCTCCGGTGGGCGGCTCGGGGGTGCGGTAGGGAGTGGTATGCGGGCTGGTCATGAGCGTGAGCTTCCTTTCCCCAAGCTCGACGCGGCCGCGGAGGGCGTGTCACGCGACCCGCGAAAGAAAATCGCAACGTGCTGGAATTGCAGACGTGTTCGCCTGCACGAAAAAAACTCTGTGACAAAGGGTGCCGCCCCTTCGTCTACTCCCTCTGCGCGCATGGACGAGCACCCACACAGCTTCGAAGCCCACCTCGAGCGTGGTGACCTGAGCGCGGCTGCTGCGTGGTTGGTGCGCACGCACGGCCGCGACGTGCTCCACCTCTGCACGGCCATCGTGCGCGACCGCGGGACGGCCGAGGACCTGGCGCAGGACGCGTTCAGCAAGGCCTTCACGGCGCTGCCCGACTTTCGTGGTGAAGCCTCCGCGCGGACCTGGCTGATGACCATCGCGCGTCACCGTTGTCTCGACCACCTGCGCCGCAGCGCGCGGCAGCCGTGGTCCCTCGGTCGCGACGAGGACCTGCGCGAGCCCGCCCAGCCGACGACGGACGAGGCGCTGGTGAGCGACCTCTTGGAGCGCCACGCGGACCTGCGCACCGGCCTCGCCGCGCTGGACGAGGTGGAGCGGGCCATGGTGCTCCTGCGCTTCACGCAAGGGCTCTCGTACGACGAGATCGCGGACACCTTCGGCGTCAGGTCCGGGGCGGTGCGCATGCGCGTCGGCCGGGCGCTGACGAAGATGCGTCAGGCCATCGAAGCCCACGAGCTGGTGACCGAGCAGGGGCTGCCCTCTTCCGCGCGTGGCGGCGCGGCGCGGGGGAATCTGCTCGGCGCGGCCTCTCCCTCGGCTGGACCGCGAGCCCCTGGGGCGCCCGCTGCCGCCGGAGCCCCGCCTGCCGCGCCCGCTCCCGCTCGAGTGGGAGCCCCGCCTCCCGCTGCTCTGCCTCCTGCTCTGCCCCCCGCTGCTCTGCCTCCCGCTGGCGGGGCCGTTCCCACGGCTCCCTCGCCCTTCCGCGTCCTCGCGGCTTGGGCGGGCTTCAGCAGGCAGGCGGGCAAGCCGCCGCCGGATCGCGGCAGTCGCTCGGGCGCAGCGGCCCCGCAGGGGCCCGACGAGCTCCGCGCGAAGCGGACGCGCGCGGGGGCCGCTTCCAGCAGCGGAGAGAGCTACTTGCAGACCGCCTTTGGAGGCTTGCTGCGCACGCTGGAGGAGGACCGCAGCGCCGACGAGGCGTTCGTGCAGCGCCTCCTCGGCCAGGTCGCCAGCCGCTAGCTAGCCTGCGGCTGGTAGCCGCGTCAGCGCACCTCGAAGGCCTCGCGCGCGAGCTCGGTGCCGACCTCGTCCACGACCACCGCGTGCCAGGTGCCTGGCGTCGTCACGTTGCGGCTGAAGCCCCAGGTGCGCCATCGGCGCTGCCCGCCCGGTACCTCGAGGCCAATGTCCCCGACGCGTTGACCGGAAGGTCCATCGAAGTAGATGCGAATGCCCACGGCCTCGGCGTCCACGTTGCGCGCCTCGACGAAGGCGAACACCCGGTCCTGTCCCGCCACAAAGGCGTCCTCGCGCACGACAGGCTCGCGGTCGGCGATCTCGTGCGCGACGACGAAGCGCCGCACGGACAGGCGGGACGCGAGCGCTTGTGTGCGTGTGCTCGCGCCTGCGCTGTAGGTGGCCGCGGCGGGCGGGGCGACGCCCACCGGGACGCGCGCTGCCCCAGCGTGTCCGACGGCGGTGGCGCCCTCGTGGCTCGCGCGAGCGGCGGCGGCCGAGTGGTCCGGGAGCGCGGTTGGGCCAGCGGTGTCACCCGGCGCGGTCTGCTCGGAGCGTGGCGTCGGCGCGGATGCGGCCGCGCGGCTGCTCTCGCACGCGAGGAGCGAAGGCACGGCGAGGGTCAGCACGCCGCCGAGGGCGAGGAGGAGGGCAAGCTGAAGGGAGGGGGTCTTTCTCTTGGTCATGTCCTCTCCCCAACGCAGGAGCCGTGCCATGTCGAAAGGTGCTGCAATCGCGGCGCTTCGCGCGAGCATGCGCCGGACACCGCGGCTGCGGGTGGGGCAGAGTGTGTGTCAGCGGACACACACTCCACGCCCCGACGGCCCGCTCGGCCACGGCGTTGTCGAGCTCCATGGCGACCGTCGGGGCTCGTGAACGTTCAGGTAGGTGTGCGTGTGCGCCCTTCTTCGGCGTGCGACCAAGTCGCACGCGCGCGTACACAGGCGCCATTCCGTCGTGACCCGACGATTGCGCCGCGCATGTTCGAAAGTCTTGAATTCTAGGGCCACCGGCACGCTTTCCCCTTCCCGTCGCGCGGCCTGCCGCGCCACCATGAACCCATGCAGCTCTCTCCCACGCTCGTCTTTGCGCTGACCGTTCCCGCTGCGCTCACGCGCTTCTGTTCGCCGGACGCCCCACCTCCGACGCCGGCTCATTCCCCCATGGCCTTGCTCGCGCAGGCGGCCAGCGTCGGCATCGGCGCGAGCGTCATGGCACCCCAATTCGGGGGACAGGTGACGATCGCCGGCAGGCGGGTCGTCGAGGTCTTGCCGCGCGCCGACGGCTTGGTGCTGGCGGAGGTGCGCGACGCGGGGGGCACGCCGATGGACAGCGGTCGCGTCTTGGTCGACGTCTCGGGCATCGATGGGCGCCGCCACCCGGTCGAGCTGCGCTACGACACCGACTTGCGCGTGTTCGAAGGCAGCGCCGACGTCGCCCTCGCGCCGGTGCCCGCCCCGGTGCAGGTCACGGTGCGCGCGGAGGGCGAAGCACCCACCACCGCGACGATGCTGGGCGTGCCTGTCGCGGCCGTGCCCTCGCACGGCGGACAGGTGATCGTCGTCGGCCCACTGGCTCCCGAGGTGCGCGTAGACACCAACGGCGAAGTGCACGCCTACCTTCCGTCCGCGCCGTCGCAGCCGCCGCCCGGGACGCTGTACGCCGTGGTCAACGTTGGTCAGCCCGAGCCTCGGCGTGTCGAGCTCGAGTACGTTCCGGAGGAGGGTCACTACGTGGCGCAGCTCGGCTCCGGTGTGCGCCCCGTGGGCGGAGACCTCTCCCTCGACCTAGAGGTCGACGGGCAGGTTCACCGCGGTCGCGTGCGGCAAGTCACGCTGGCGCCACCTACGCGCCTTGGCGGTTCGGTGGTCGTCGCGGGAGACTACGGGCTCGAGGTGGCGAACGTGGACGGCGAGCTCCAGGCCACCATCGCAGACAGCTCCGGCGCCTACGTGAGCGCCCCACCGCCACAGATCGACGTGTACGTGACGGGTCGTCCGGCGCCCGTGGTCATGCGCTGGGACGCCCCTCGGCGGGTCTACGTCGCGCCTGTTCCGGCGGGCGTGGACGTGCACGCGTCGTCTCTGCGGGTGGAGGTGCGCGCCGGCGGTCGTCGGCACCGTGGCACCGTTTACATGCGGGGTGGTCCGCGTCGCGCGGGCGGCAGCGCTGTCGTCGTCGTGGACCGGCCTAGCCCGCACGTGACGGTGGAGGTCAACGCACCCCCGCCGCCGCACATCGACATCCGCGTGGGTCACCCGGCGCCTCGCGCGGACGTCCACATCCACACGGACAACGGCCGCCATCGCGGCCACGGCAAGCACCGCAAGGTCCGCGCACACGGTCCCGGTCACTCCCGCATGGGCGGCCGACACCGCTGAGCCTTGCCCGTCGCCACGCCCCGCACTCTGCTCGCCGCGACCGTCTGCGTCTCGGCGCTCGGCTTGCTCGCCGAGTATGCATACGTGAGCTGGCCCGCCGTGCCCGTCGGGTGGGTGCGCGCGTTCTCGCTGAGCGCCGAGAGAAACGTGCCCACCGCGTTCAGCGCGGCCCTGATGGCGCTCGCGGCGTGGCGCCTGGCGCGCGTCGCGGCCGGGCCTACCGTGCGCCGTCCCGGGACCACAGGGGCCGCACCGTGGTGGGCCCTCGCGAGCGGCTTCGTGCTCATGGCGCTGGACGAGCTGCTCGAGCTGCACGAGCGCGTGCTGCTCCGTCCGGGTGAGGGTGCGCTGTACTTCGGGTGGATCGTCCCGGGCGCCGCCATCGTCGCCGCCCTCGGCCTGCTGTTCGTGCCTTTCCTGCGCGCGCTGCCGGCACCGGCGCGGAACGTCTTCGTGGCCTCTGGCGCGCTCTTCGTTACGGGCGCGCTCGGCATGGAGGTGCCGCTGGGCCTCGTGACGGAGGCCTACGGCGTGGAGAGCGTCGCGTACGCTCTCGTGGACTGGCTGGAGGAGACCTTCGAGCTGCTGGCGATCGCGTGGTTTGCCGGCGCGCTCGGTAGGCTGCACGACGTGGCCCCCGCGCAGCCCGACGCGAGCCCCGAGCGGGTGCCGCCTGGCAGCCCCGCGTCCGCGCCCCGCTCGTCCGCCCGCGGGGGGTACATCGTCGGGCCGTCCTTCGACTGGGTGTTCCTGTTGTCCCCGCCGCTCGTGGCGCTCCTGGCCGGCATTGCCATCGCGGGCTCCGACTACTCGCTGGTCCCGCATGTCTTCGGCGACCGCCACCTCACGTGGGCGGAGCTCACGTTGGGCGCGCTCATTCACGCGCACCTGGTCGCGGTCTTCGTGCGCAGCCACGCCAACCCCGCCATTCGTGCGCGTTACCCCGTCCGCTTCTGGGTGGTCCCGCCGGTGTTGTTGGTGGCCATGTTCGCCTCCCCCTGGGTCGCCGCGCTGTCCGCGGTCACGGCCACCCTCTGGGACGTCTACCACTCGGGCGCCCAGACCTTCGGCTTTGCCCGCATCTACGACGTTCGCGCCGGACACGACCCCAGCGCCGGCCGGCAGCTCGACTTCGCGCTGAACCAGCTGCTCTACGCGGGGCCCATCTTGGCCGGCGTCACCTTGAGCGACCACCTGGCTGCGTTCGGCGCGTTCGACGACCTCTCGCTCACACTCTCGATGCGCGCCCCCGCCACGCTCATGGGCTATCAGGGTGCCATCGCGCGCGGGCTCTTCGGAGGCGGCGCGGTGTTCCTCGCGCTCTACGTGGGCTACTACGTGCGGCGCGCGCGCGCAGGTGCGCGGGTCCCGTGGCAGAAGGTCTTCCTGTTGGTCGCAACGGGCGCCTGCTCGGTCTCCTGCTGGCTCTGGAACCCCTGGGGCGAGGCCTTCTTCATCATGAACCTCTTCCACGCCGTGCAGTACCTCGCGTTCGTGTGGGCGCAGGAGGGGCCACGCTTGCGAGCGCGGGTCACGGGGCGCGGTCGCCTGGGCGCGTGGCTCGGGCGTCCGCACGTCGCCATCGTGGCGTTCTTGGGTGCCGTGGCCGTCTACGGCTTCTGGGCCCAGCTGGTCAGCGCGCACCTCTTCTGGTGCGTGACCATCGTCGTCTCGCTCATGCACTTCTGGTACGACGGCTTCATCTGGTCGGTGCGCCGGGGCGAGATCGCGGCCTGAGTGGCTCGCGCCCGGCGGAGGCTCAGTGCCTCCCGCTGTCGCCGCGTACCTCGGCCAGCATGTTGCAGAAGAGCGCGCCCTGCTCGATGGCGTCGTCCAGCGCCACGTGCGTGTGCGGCAGCGGGTCGAACCAGCGCTTGGGCATGTTGCGCTTGGTGGCCTCGCGGTAGCCCTTCTTCAGCAGCACCATGGCCATGGTCTTCATGTCGAGCGCGGAGTGCGAGAAGGGGCTGCGCCCGGCGAAGCGCATCAGGTACCAGTAGACGAACAGGAAGTCGTACGCGGCCGGATAGCCCACGAACACCGGCCGCCCAGGCAGCGCCTCCAGCCACGCGACGTACTCCGGCATCACCACCGCCGCGGGCCGCGGATCCTTACGGCAGGCCGCCCACGCCTCGGGGTTCTTGGCCCAGAAGTCCATCGTGCTCGTGTCCCCGGTGGCCCCGTCCAGTGTCTCGAGGTTCGCGCTGAAGGTCGCGACCAGCGTCTTGTCGGCGAGGTACGCCGCAGAGCCGAAGCTGAGCATGGAGTGCGGACCCGGGATGGGTCCGTCGGCCTCGACGTCGGTGCTGATGTAGATCTCGGTCTTGGACATGAGCTCCCTCCTCTGTGCGCCTAGCTGGCGACGAAGGCGAACGCGGCGGCAGCGCGCGCGCTGGTGTGCACGGCCAACACGTTCGACTCGCGGGGGCACGGCGCGAGCCACGCGTCGGCGCTCTCGAGGTCGCCCACGTCACACGCGCGGTTGGCGAGCGAGACACGCTGTACGGTGCGCAGCACCGGGTCCGTCAGGGTGTCGAGCGCGGTCTCGTCTACCGCGCGGGCGCGCCGGTAGTCCTCTTGCCGCAGGTACATGGTGCGCAGGATGCTGGCGCTCCAGAACAGGTCCACCTCGGCCTCGAAGCCCCCACCCGCCAGTACGCGCGTCTCGGCGTCCCGAAAGAGCGCGTCGGCTTCCGTGAGTCGGGACAAGTCCGTGCTGTTGCGCGCCAGGTTGCGCAGCCCCGCCGGAGGGAAGTCGTAGGGGTGCGTGCTGAGCAGCTGCTCGCGCAGGGCCACGAAACGCTCGGCCTCCAAGAGGCGCAAGGGGTGGCTGGTCGCGCTGGGCGTGGACATGGGCCCGAGCGTAGCGCGGTGGGGCTCGCAGCGGGGAGCGCTCAGTCCATGTGGGCGAACGCGACGCCGAGCCGAGGACAGTCGAGCTCCACCTGCACCAGCTCGACGGCCTCCTCGTGCGACAGCAGGCCAAGGCAATTCCACTCTGGGTTCTCGACGAGTGGCCGGGCGGCGAGCTCTTCCAGCAGCTCCACCCACTCGGCGCACAGGTACGGCGCGACGGTCTGGACGTTCGCGCGAACGGCCTGCGCGCGCTGCTCGCGGGTGAAGTCGGTCCCGTCGTCCTCCACGATCTCCGCGAAGGCCTGAATGAGGTGGCGCAGCAGAAACGCCTCGAGCGTGGGTGCGAACACCGTGGCCTCGCTCTCGCCGTCCGCCACCAGGACGATCTCGCACTGCTCCGGGTCTTCCGTGCTGCGCTCCGCCGGATGCCAGCACCAGAGGTCGCCGGCCGCGTTGGCGGCAAAGGGCACCAGGAGCACGTCTCGACGCCAGTAGTCCGGCGCGCTGAAGTTCGCGATCTCCTCGGGCTCCCACCACTCCACCTGCGTGAGCGCGAGCATGAGCGCTGGCGGCTGCTCGAGGGCGCGCTGCTTCCACGTCTGCTTCCACTCCTTCGGGCTGTTGCCGTAGCGGGTGACCGCGTCGGCCACCATACGGCGGTACAGAGGGGGAACGTCGAAACCGGTGGCGCGTCGGATGGCGTCGTAGGCAGTCATGGGGTGCCCGCGAGTCTATCAACTACGGCGCAGCGAGCGAGCAGGCGGTGCGCGGGGCTCGGTCCCTCGAAGCTGACCACCAAAGTCAGCCCAAGGTTCGCGAACCCACGCGACACCGCGGCGGCGGGCGTGGTTCCTCGCAGGGAGTGGCGCCCTACTGGTCCGAGAGGTCGCTCAGGTGTAGCTCACAATCGCTAGCAGGGCGGCCAGTAGCACCCACAAGAGGGGCGCGACCAGCCCCACCTTGTCCGGCTCGTGCGGGTTCGTCGACCGAGGGTCTTCGTGCTCCATGCTGCCTCCTCTTGGTTCGCTCAGGGGCGCTTGCTGCCGACGGCCCACATGGCGAAGAACTGCGAGCCGCCGCCGTAGGCGTGGCCGACGGCGATCTTGGCGCCGTCCACTTGGTGGGCGGCGGCGGTGCCGCGCACCTGGCGGGCGGCCTCGGCGAAGCGGATCATGCCGCTGGCGCCGATGGGGTTGGTGCAGAGCACGCCGCCGCTCATGTTGAGGGGCAGCTGTCCGCCGATGCGGGTCTTGCCCTCCATGCTCCACTTCCAGCCCTCGCCGGGGTCACAGAAGCCGAGGTTCTCGAGCCACATGGGCTCGAACCAGCTGAAGGGGACGTAGATCTCGGCGCAGTCCACGTCCTTGCGCGGGTCGATGCCGGCTTGGTCGTAGACGTCCTTGGCGCAGAGCTGGCCGGCGCCGGGGTTGACCTGATCGCGGCCGGCCATGAAGGTGCGCTCGGTGCGCACGCTGGTGCCGAGCACCCACGCGGGGTTCTTGCAGCCCTTGGCGTGCTTGTCGTTCGCGAGGACCATCGCCACGGCGCCGTCCGACGAGGGGCAGGTCTCGGAGTAGCGGATGGGGTCCCACAGCATGGGCGCGGCCTTGACCTCGTCGAGCGTCTGCGTGAGGTGCAGGTGCGCGTTGGGGTTGAGCAGGCCGTGCTCGCGGTCCTTGACGGCCACCATGGGGCCGGCGTCGGGGTGCGCGTCGTGGCGCGCCATGTAGCTGCGGATGAGGGGGGCGAAGTAGCCGCCCGCGCCGGCCACCAGCTGCGGCTGGAAGGGGATGGCGGGCGAGAGGGCCCACATGGCGTTGGCCTCGCTCTGCTTCTCGAAGGCCAGCGTGAGCACCTGCTCGTGCACGCCGTGCTGGATGAGGTGGCTGGCCACGACCGCGGTGGAGCCGCCGACCGAGCCGGCGGTGTGCACGCGGAAGATGGGCTTGCCCACCGCGCCGAGCGCGTCGGCCATGAACAGCTCGGGCATCATCACGCCCTCGAACATGTCGGGGGCGGTGCCGATGACGATGGCGTCCATGTCCGCGAGCGTGCGGCCCGCGTCCTCGAGGGCGCGGAAGAGGGCCTCGCGCAGGAGTCCGGGGAGCGAGACGTCCTTGCGGCTCTCGCGGTGTTCGGTCTGGCCAATGCCGATGACGGCGCAACGTTCGGACATTACTCAGCCTCCAAGACGGCCACGAGGTTTTGCTGCAGACACGCGCCGCTGGTGCAGTGCGCCACGGCGCGCTTGGCGCTGCCGTCCATGATGCGAGACGCGGCCTCGCCGAAGCGGGTGAGGCCGGCGGTCATGATGGAGTTCGCGGCGAGCGCGCCTCCCGAGGGGTTGATGCGCACGCTGCTGTCCAGCCCGAGCGCCTCCTTCAGGATGATCTCCTGGTGCGCGAAGGGCGCGTGCAGCTCGGCCACGTCCACCTTGGCCTTGCCCACGCCCGCCCTCTCGCCCGCCAGCCGCGCCGACGTGCTCACCGTCAGGTCGCGCAGGCCGAGGGAGTTGGCCTCCACGCGGTGGTCGATGCCGCGGATGAACGCGGGCCGCGAGCAGATGGCGCGCGCCTTCTCGGCCGTGGCCAGCACCACGCAGGCGGCGCCGTCCGTGAGGGGCGGGCAGAAGCTCTTGCGCAGCGGGGACGCGAGGTAGGGCTCCTCCTTCAGGATCTTCTTCGCGTCGAACTCGCCCTTCACCTGCGCGAAGGGGTTCTGCATGGCGTCGCGCCGGCTGCGCACCGCGATGTCGGCGAAGTCCTTCTCCGTCGCCTTGCCCGCGTCGATCAGCGCCCGCGCCTGCAGCGCGGCCGAGCTGATCGAGTCGAGCCCCAGCGGCTGCACGTAGTACGGGTCGTTCTGCAGGTTGAGCACGTCCGGGATGGACCCGAGCGAGCCCTTGCCGAACGACATCACCAGCGCCACGTCGATGTCGCCGTGCAGCAGCCGCACCCACGCCTCGTAGAGCGCGAAGGCGCCGTCCATCTCCACGTGCGACTCGCGGATGGGCGGCCACGCCTTGAGCCCGTCCACCGCCGCCACGAACGAGAAGGGGCGCCCGATCAGGTAGTCCGAGCTGCCGCTGCAGGTGAAGCCCACGTCGTCTTGCGTGAGGCCCACCTTGCCGAGCGCTTCGTTGATGATGGGCTCCAGCATCTCGGCCTCGTCGCGCGGATCCGCGCGGCGCTCCGAGGGCAGCTGAGCAAAGGAAACGATCGCGATGTCACGCATCAGAGGTGCTCCGAGTAGCTCTCGAACGGCGCGTCGGGCTCACCGGTCGGTTCGAAATAGAGGATGTTCTCCACCGAGGTCTCCCACTCCTCGCGCGGCTTCCACTTGGCCTTCACGCGCATGCCCATGCGGATCTCGTCGTACGCGACGCCGCTGATGAGGTGGTAGAAGGGCAGGTCCGAGCCGTCCAGCACGATGGCGCCGAAGCAGTAGGGCGGCGTCAGCTTCTGCCCCTCGAAGGGGATGCGCACCACGGTGAACGTCGTGAGCACGCCGCGGTCCGCGACCTCCACGTACTCGTCCATGGGCTGCCCATCCACCGGGCTCGCGCCGCGCGGCGGCACGTAGACCTTGCCGGTGGCCTTGCACTTGCCGCCCAGGATCTTGCCCTGCTCGAAGCCGCGCAGGTACGCCGTCTGGTGCACGCCCGGCATGACGCTGAAGTCCAGGTGCACGGGGCCGAGGAGGATGGGCGAGCTGGGCTCGAAGCACTCGATGTCCTGGATGGTGCCGCGCTTCTCCTTCGCCCAGCGCACGCGCACGCGCATGCCCGTCTCGAGCTCCTTCGGGCTCTTGGCGTCCAAGATGTGCGTGATGCAGCTGTCGGTGCCGTCGATCTGCACCAGCGCGAACGCGAAGGGCGTCTTGCGCGGGTGGTTCTCGCGCGGCTCGGCCACCCAGGTCCACGACTTGAGCACACCCGTCGGGCGCAGCTGCACGAACTCACCCGTGGTGGGCGCGCCCGTCTCGTCGTACTCCTGCGGCGGGCACAGCACCCGCCCGTCGGCGGTCTTCACGCCTTCCAGGATCTCGTAGCGCAGCCCTTCCAGGAAGCGCCCAATCACGGGGCCCATCGAGCGCCGGTAGGTGTACTCGAAGGTGTAGGGGGCGGCGAGATGGTCGCTCATGAACACTCCTCCTCGCGGACGCTCGCGCGCCGTCGCGCAGGCCCTGACCGCCATGCGCGGAGGACGAGGAAGCGGGAGATGAGCAGGGCAGCGGCTAGTCGAGCGTCGTCTACGGCATTCATGGTTGGCTCCAGGGTTGAGGAGAACGTAGACTGCGTACACGGTTCCGTAAAATAGTGATTTACGAAGAGTTCGTTCTTCAACGCAGAACATTCTATGCCCACCTCGATCCCTGCCGTTGCTCGCCTCAACTACCACCACCTGCACTACTTCTGGGCCGTCGCGAGAGAGGGCCATCTGACGCGCGCCGCCCGACTCCTCGGAGTGTCTCAGTCGGCGCTGTCGACGCAGATTCGCCAGCTCGAGGAGTCGCTAGGGCAGCCGCTGTTCGCTCGGGAGGGGCGCCGCCTGGTGCTCACCGAGACGGGCCGCATCGCGCTCGAGTACGCAGACACCATCGCGACGGCGGGCAACGAGCTGGTCGCCACCATTCGCGAGGGTCGCAAGCGGGATCAGCAGGTCTTGCGCATCGGCGCCGTCGGTACCCTCTCGCGCAACTTTCAACGCGGCTTTCTGACGCCTGTGCTCGGACGCCCGGACGTTCACCTCGTGCTGCACTCCGGCTCGCTCGACGAGCTGCTCGGTCGCCTGCGCGCACACACGCTCGACCTCGTGCTGTCCAACCGCCGCGTCCAGGAAGACGGTGACAACGCCTGGCGCTGCCGGCGCATCGCCCGACAGCAGGTGAGCATCGTCGGGCCACGCAGAAAGAAGGAGTTCCAGTTTCCGCGCGACTTGGAGGACGCCCCCATCGTTCTACCCAGTCGTGACAGCGAGCTGCGCAGCGCCTTCGACCTCCTGTGCGAACACCACGGTATTCACGTCCGCATCGCGAGCGAAGCCGACGACATGGCGATGCTGCGGGTCCTCGCGCGCACGTCGAATGCGGTGGCGCTGCTCCCCGCCGTGGTCGTCCACGACGAGCTCGCCTCCCGTGAGCTGCAAGAGTACTGCGTGGTGCCGGACCTGTACGAGGCGTTCTACGCGATTCACGTGCGGCGCCAGCACCCGAACCCATTGGTGCGCACGCTGCTCAGCCGTTCCGAAGAGGAGGTCCTCGCCATGAGCTCACCGGCCAAGCGGTGATGTCCACGGCTGCACCGGGACGCTGGTGTCGTGACCCCGCTCGACGATGTTGACGTGACCCATCTTGCGACCGGGTCGAACACCGACCTTGCCATAGAGGTGCAGGGCGCTCGCCGGCTCCACGGCGTACTCGGCCCAGCGCTCGACGCCATCGCCGATCAGGTTGACCATCCTGACGTCGGCGTGACGCCCCGTGTCACCAAGAGGCCAGCCCGCCACCGCGCGGATGTGCTGCTCGAACTGATCCACACGGCACCCCGTCTGGGTCCAGTGCCCCGAGTTGTGCACCCGCGGCGTCACCCCTTTCACGACCAGACCGTCGGCCGTGACGAGGAACTCGATGCACAACACGCCAACGTAGTCGAGCGCCTCGAGGACCACTTCCGCCGAGAACCGAGCGGCCCGCTGGAGAGCGCTGGTGAGCGCCGCAGGGACTACCGTCGTGTGCAAGATCCCCTCTTGGTGCAGGTTCTCTCCGGGCTCGTAGCACGTGCGCTGCCCGTCGGCCGAGCGCGCAGCGATGACCGAGATCTCGCGCTCGAAGACCACCGCCTCCTCCAGCACACAAGGCTGCGCCGCGGCGAGCGCGAGAGCCTCGTCCAGGTCGTCGGGGCGAGCGATGTGCACGTGTCCGCTCCCCGCGCCTCCCCGGCGTCGCGCCTTGAGGATCGCCGGGCAGCCCACTCGCTCTAGCGCAGCGGCAAGCTCCTCCGGCGAGCCGACCTCTTCGCAGGCAGCCGTGCGCAGCCCGAACGCGCTCAACCGCTGCTTCTCGGCCAGACGGTCCTGCAGCGTCCTCAGCGCGGCGACGCTGGGCCGAATGGGCGGCGTCCGTGCGAGCCCCGCCAGCGCGTTGGTAGGCACGCCCTCCCACTCGAAGGTGATGGCGTCGACCGCGCTCACGAAGCTCGCCATGGAGGCCGCGTCTTCGAAGGACGCTACGGTGTGCGCGAAGCTGACCTCCGCCGCGGGGCAGCGCTCGTCCGGGTCGTAGATGTGCACGTGCAATCCCAGCCGCGCGGCGGCGAGGGCCAGCATGCGTCCAAGCTGACCACCTCCGAGGATGCCAATGGTCTGCCCAGGGACTAGCGAATCCGTCGGCCTATGCATGCTCACTCCTCTCCCAGCCATGAGCGGCCCGTCGATGGACGGGGCCGCCACCAGGGTTGATCGCAAAGAGAAACAGCCACTCGTTCTCGACCAGGTTGCGCACCAGCTCGTGCTTGGTGATGACCCCGTCGATGGCGTCCTGCGACGCCTCGAGGAACACACTGAGGCGCTGTGGTACGTGGACCCACTCGGCACCGTCACTCACCGACTGGAGGGCGAGACCGATACGCAGGTCACCCCCTGCCCCTTCGAAGACCCCGACGCTTCCCCCGACGACGTTGTGCAGCACCTTGTTGCCGCTCCCGTAGCGCAGGTTGTCCACGGTCGACGCGTAGTACTGCATGTTGATGAAGTGGGCGACGACCATGGGGGCACACATGATCTGCTCGAGCACCGCAGCGCCGGGGTCGAGGTCCGCGCGGTACTCGTGCAGGAAGACCCGCCCGTCGAGGTCGATGCCCCGCGTGCGTGCGCGCGGCGCCGCGATGAACGCAGCGTTGCGAGCGAGGCCCCACTCCGGCCGGACCTCAGACCAGTCTCTCGAGCGCGCGGCCAGCCGCGCCTCCAGCTCTCCGCGGTCGGCGTGGCCGAGTCCCAGTCGCGTCGACCGCTGCTGGCGCGTCTTCTCGGACGCTCCTCGCAGCTCACGCTCGAGCGTCTCGATGTCGCCCGCGTGCGTGCTCGGCAGAGACGCGAGGTCGAAGAGCTCGAGCGTGTCGGTGGTCGTGTCGTGTAGGCCACCCACGAACCACGTGCTCTCCGGAATGTTGATGCCCTCACCCACCAGCGCGGCCCGGACAGCAGGGTCGTTCAGCAGCCCGGCCAGCGCGCGCGCGTTGACTTCACCGCTCTGACCGCCACACGCGCCGCACTGCAGGCCGGCCGCCTGGGGGTTGTTGTCGCTCGTCGCGGCGTGCCCGAAGAGCGCCACGACTCGCGCGAACCCCTCGGTCAGGCTCATCCCGCGCAGGACGCCGGCCGCGAGCGCGGCACGCTGTGCGACTGGCAGCGGGAGACCGTCTCGGCCCACCAGCGTCGGCACCAGCGCGTGGTCGTGCGGATGCTTGCGCAGCGGGTCCGTCCCCCCGTTCCCGAGGGCGAAGGTGTCTCGCACCAGCGCCGCCAAGGTGCCGAGGCCCATGGTCTCCACCCAAGAGAACATCGAGAGCGGGCCGCGCCCGAGCTGCTTGGCCAGTCCCTTCCGGTCCGCGTCCCGCCTAGCGACAGCCGCGGCGCCCGAGTGGCCCGGACCTTGGTCCTCGATCCTCAGCGAGGGCGCGAGCAGCCCCGGCAGCTGCATCCTCTCCGGACCGCTGAGCGGCCTGTAGGACACTGGCAACCCGAAGAAGCCGGCAAAGCCGAGGGTGTGCAGGTGAGGTCGCCCCTCCTCGATGGAGCGGCGCATCACCTCTGACCGTACGTCGATGCAGAACACCAGCTGGGCTGCCGGGGTCGCTGTGCTGGCGGTGGTCTGGGAGTGACCGAGGTCCATCACCAGCGCCTCCTGGTACGCGATCTCGAGCGCCCGCTGCAGCACCCAGTCGGCGTCCGACCCGGCCCGCGCGGCGCGGGGTCGTGAGCGCCACACGCCGCGCGCTTCGCGCCACGACCGCAGCGCCGCCGCGTCGGCCACCTCGGTGCGCAGGAGTAGCTCCCACGCCAGACGCGCCGCCAAGAGGTGCACGATGTCCTCGTCGTCGCTGCCGTGGAGGCGGGCCTCCCAGCGCGCGAACGCGAAGGCAGAGGCCCACCCCAGCACACTCAGGAGCAACGCGCTCAGGTAGTCATCGCGCTCGCCGGGTTGGATCTCGAGGACGTCCAGCGCGTGGACGACGAGCTCGTGAGGGTCAGCCGGCAGCGCGGCTACCGCTCTCGCAATGCCCTTCTGGCCCATGAGCAGCCTCGGGGACGCGTCGTCGGCCAAGAGCGTCAGAAAGGCTCGGTACAGACCTCCATCGCGTGGGAGTGACCAGCTCGCCTGGGCCTCGTCGACGTACGCGGCGCAGGTCTGGCTCACCTGCCGCGTGACGAACTCGGAGAACGACATCGCGTGCGAGAGGTCCCGTGAGGCGTCCACGACGTCCACGAGCGTCGGGTAGCCGCCGATGGCGGGGCTGGGCTCCGCGAGCGCGCTCATCACCTGCTCGAGGGAGAGCGTCGAGCCTGACTGCTCGAGCGCACGTTGCAGGTGTCGGCCCGCAAAGGTGCTGTCTGCGAGCTGCGTGCGGTACCACTCGCGCGGCATGGTGAGGCGCGTGCCGGAGAGCGCTGAGAGCTGTGCCGCAGCCTCTTCGATGGGGCGGTCGACGTAGCCCCAGTAGGGGTTGACGGCGATGAGTCGGTCGAGAGGCCATGCGGGCGCTACTCGCGCGCAGACCCGGTCGATCACTTCCGAGACACCCATCGGTTGGGTGGCCTTGTCGGACACGGACTTGGTGTCGAGTGGAGAAACCTGGGTCATGCGACGCTCCCGATGGACGAGTTGGATTCGAGGGTGACGGGGGTGGTGCTTCCACCGCGGCTGCGAGGCGGCCAGAGCGCAAACGTCATGCGCGTGAAGATGTCGTCGAGGTAGAAGCCCGCGAAGACGGCCGGGTACAGGCGCCTCGCGAACGCTCCATGGGGTGCGGCGCGCAGGGCCGCGTGGAGCCCGAAGCTCGCAGCGAAGAGGAGCAGCACAAACAGCGCGCGCCCGACACTCGCCGCGTCGAAGGACGCGTCCGGTGCATGGGTGAGCGCAAGCCCGAAGACATGGTGCAGAGCCAGGTAGAGCAGCAGCCCCGTTGTCCCCAGAGCGACGAGCCGGGCCGCAGCCGCGAGGGTCCGCGCCCCGAGCGCCTGGACCCAGAGCGCGGTCAGCGCGAGAGCCAAGATGAAGCCGGCCGACCATCCCTGCGGGTTCGACGCGAGACCTGACTCGAGCAGTCGGTCCATCAAGAGCACGCTAGGCACCGCCGCGCCGAGGGCCAGGAGCCAGCTCCGCACCTTGGGAGCGACCTGCGCCGTGCCCATGCGGGCCACCACCACGGTGGTCACCGTCCTGCCCGAGCTCAAGAACGCGTGCGCCTTGTAGAGCGAGTGCGCGACCAGGTGCAGCAGCGCCAGGTCGTACGCGCCGAGGCCGCACTCCATGAGCATGAAGCCCATCTGCGCACAGGTGGACCACGCCAGCTCCACCTTCACGCTGACGCGGGTCGTCATGACGAGCGCCGCCAGGGTCGCCGTGAGCGCGCCCACGACGACAAGCAGAGTCTGCGCCACCTGCAGGTCGGCGAGCAGGCCGCTCAGGCGAATCAACACGAAGCCGCCGATGTTGACGATGCCCGCGTGGAGAAGCGCGGAGACCGGTGTGGGCGCCTCCATGACCTGAATCAACCAGCCATGGAAGGGGAGCTGGGCGGAGCGCAGGATGACGCCGCACGCGAGCAGCGCCCCGGCTAGCTCGACGCTTCCGGGAAGGCCGTCGGCCGCCTGGGCCCGCAGGAGAATCGCGTCGATCTCGACCGTCTGGAAGCCGAGGTACAGCAGCGTGACCGCCCCGAAGAGCAGGAAGTCGGCGAGGCGGCTCATGAGGAACTTCTTGTGTGCCGCGACGAGCGCCGCGGGACGGTCGCTGTAGAACGTGAGCAGCTGGTGCAGCGACACGCTCGACAGGCTCCAAGCGGCGACGAGCACGAAGAGGTTGTTGGTGATGACCAGCAGGCTCACGGCCGTCATGGTCAACATGAACGCGCGTTGGTAGCGCGGCTGCCCAGGCTCCCCATCGAGGTAGCGCTCGGAGAACCGCGTGATCACCGCGGCGACGACGGTGACGAGCGAGAGCATCACGAAGGACAGCGTGTCCGCGCGAACGCTGAGGTAGGGGCCTACGCCCCCGAGCAGCGAGGCGGCTTGCTCAGCGCTCGGGTAGCGCGTGACTGGCTCACTGGGTTGTAGGAGCTGGAGCAAGCCCGCCGAGGCGGTCACCACAGGCGCCAGGTGCGCGACGGCGTGCGCGAAGCGCCAGCGGTTGTGAAGGGTGAAGCCAGCGCTGCTGCGCTTGACCGGGAGCGCAAGCACGAGCGTGGCGAGCGCGTAGAGGAGAGGAACCAGGAGGAGGAGAAGGACGCTGGTGATCATGTGTGGACTCCGTATAGGCGCACCCTAGGTTCCACACGGAGTTCTGTAAAATACTCATATTTTACTATGTCGTTCGCTCAAACAGAACGATCACCAGGACGCGAATTCATCCCTCACTCCCCGCGGCGAGCGCCTCCGCGTAGGTCCTGAGGCCTGCGCGAGGGGCTCCGACGAGACAGGACACCGTGCCGTGCAGCTTGTTCTCGTACATCCGCTGGTGCGCCCGAGGCACCTGCTCCCAGGCGTAGCACTCGGTCATCACGGGCTTGACCTTGCCCTGCAACATCAAGCCGTTGGCGCGACGACACGAGTCCGCGTCCGCAAAGTGCGATCCGATGATCTGCTTCTGGTGCATCCAGAGGTGGCGCACGTCGAAGGTCAGGTTGTAGCCGGTGGTCGCGCCGCAGATGACGATGCGTCCGAACTTGTTGGCCAGGAAGACGCTGGCGGGGAAGGTGCTGGCGCCCACGTGCTCGAACACCACGTCCGGCCCTGTGCGCTCACCGAGGATCTCCCAGATGCGCTTGCCAAACGCCTTGATCGCAGCCTTGTGCTCGGATTCTTGCGTGGCGCTCATGCCTTCGCGGTACTGGAGAGCAGGGAACTCTTTGCGGTTGATCACCCCAACGGCACCCAGCTCGCGACAGAGCGCCGCCTTGTCGTCGCCCGACACCACGGCGATGGGTCGCGCGCCCATGGCCGCGGCGATCTGCAGCGCGAAGACCCCCAAGCCGCCCCCGGCGCCCCACACCAGCACGACCTCACCCGGCTGCACCTTGGCGCGGTCCACCAACATGCGGTGCGCCGTGTAGTACGTCAGTCCGTAGCTGGCCGACTCTTCCCACGTCAGTTGAGGCGGCTTCCTAAGTAGCTGCTGGGCCTGTACACGCGTGAACTGGGCAAACGACCCGTCGGGTGTCTCGTAGCCCCAGATCGTCTGGAGGTCCGACGAGCCCGGCTCGAGCAGGTGGTTGCAGTGCAGCACCACCTCGTCGCCGACCTCCCAGCCGGTCACGCCCTCACCGATGGCCCACACCACGCCCGAGGCGTCGGAGCCGGGCACGACGTAGTCGAGCCCGTGGTTGGCGAGGATGTTCACAGGCGTGCCCAGACCGGCCCACACGGCGTTGTAGTTCACGCCTGCGGCCATCACCTGCACCAACACCTCACCTGGACCCACGGGCCACACGTCCACCTCCTCGGCGACGAAGGACACCTCCGGGACACCGAAGCGGCTGGTGCGAATGACGTAGGCATGCATGCGCTCCGGCACCACGCCCAACGCAGGTAGACGGCCAACAGGGACGATCCCGGGTCGCTTGTTCATGGAGTTCTCCTCGAGTCTGTGGGGCCGCGGGTGCGCCCTCTACGGCGTCTAGAACTGCCCGCGCGCGGCGAGGGCGTTGACGATGAGCTTGACGGCCTCGTCGATGCGCATCTTGTCGAGGCCGACGCTGACGTCGGCGTTCTCGGGGGCGGTGAAGCCGTCGAAGTTGGCCGAGGGGCGGCGCTGCTTGCAGAGCTCGGGGTCGGTGTCCACGAAGACCTGCACCACGCGGTCGCCACCGATGCGCTCGCGCAGCATGTCGCGGTCGCCAGCGGAGTACGCGGGGAAGGCGCAGATGGTGACCAGGCCGGCGTCCGTGCAGGCCTTGCAGGCCGTCACCATCGTGTCGAGCGAGGCGTCGGTCGGGTCCACCACGGTGGCCGCGCGCCCCTGGTCGAAGAGCTGCCGCTCGAGCGCGTAAGCCAGCGTCCAGCGGCCCGAGCCCGGCAGGCCGGTGAGCCACACGGTGGCCCCCTTCTGACCCAGGCGCTCCACGCGCTCACGCGGGCTGACCTGCGTCTTCGGCATCATGCTCGAGCCGGCGCGCAGCTCCGCCATGGCGGCGTCCAGCCCCTGCGAGGCCTCGCCCCGCTCGCCCACGATCATGCCCGCGCCCACCGTGCTGTTGGTCAGCGAGTCCACGATGATGAACGCGCCCGTCGCGCGGTTCTGCCGGTACGGGTCGAAGTACACCGCGCGCCGGCACGCCAGCGTCACGCGCCCGATGTCGTTGAGCCCCAGCGTCTCGGCCGGCACGTTCTCGAGCGACGCCATGTCCACCTTGAACTGCACGTCGCGGATCTCCGCCCGCACGTGCTGCGTGGTGTGCTTGATCAGGTAGCTCTTCTGACGGTCGAGCGGGGTCTCGTGCATCCACACCACGTGCGCGTCGAAGGTGCGCTTCACGTGCGGCAGGTCGTCCGCGTGCACCAGCATGTCGCCGCGGCTGATGTCGATCTCGTCCTCGAGACGGATGGTCACCGACTGCGGCGTGAACGCCTCCTCGAGCTCCCCCTCGTACACGTCGATGGCCTTGACCTTGGACGACTTGCCCGAGGGCAGCACCACCAGCGTGTCCCCCTTCTTGACCACGCCGCTCGCGATCTCTCCCGCGAACCCGCGGTAGTCCAGGTTCGGGCGGATCACGTACTGCACCGGGAAGCGGAAGTGCTCCATGTCCCGGTCCTGCGCCACCGGCACGTTCTCGAGGTGCTCGAGCACGCTCTCACCCTTGTACCAAGGCGTGTTCTGGCTCTTCTCGACGCAGTTGTCGCCCAGCTTCGCGCTCACCGGGAAGCAGGTGATGGTCTTGAACGAGAGCTTCATGCTCTCCGCGTAGGCCCGGAAGTCCGCGCTGATCTGCTCGAACACCGCCTCCGAGAAGTCCACCAGGTCCATCTTGTTGATGCAGACCGCGAGGTGCGGGATGCCCAGCAACGACGCCACGAACGCGTGCCGACGCGACTGCTCGAGCACGCCCTTACGCGCGTCGATCAGGATCAGCGCCACGTTCGCCGTGGACGCGCCCGTCACCATGTTGCGCGTGTACTGCACGTGCCCCGGCGTGTCCGCGATGATGAACTTGCGCTTCTCCGTCGAGAAGTAGCGGTAGGCCACGTCGATGGTGATGCCCTGCTCGCGCTCCGCCGTGAGCCCGTCGGTCAAGAGCGAGAGGTCGATGCTGCCGTCGTCCAGGCGCTTGCCCTTCTGCAGCGCCTCGAGCTGGTCCTCGAAGACCATGCCCGTGTCGTACAGCAGGCGCCCGATGAGCGTGCTCTTGCCGTCGTCCACCGAGCCGATGGCCACGAAGCGGCACAGCTCTTTGCCCCGGTACTTCTCGAGGTAGGCCTCGATGTCCGCCGCGATCAGGTCTTTCTCATGGAAGTCCGACATCAGAAGTAGCCTTCCTTCTTCTTCTTCTCCATCGAGCCGTCCTCGTCGGAGTCGATCAGGCGCCCCTGGCGCTCCGAGTGCTTGTTCAGCAGCATCTCTTGGATGACCTTGGGCAGCGTGTCCGCCGTGGAGTGCACCGCGCCCGTGAGTGGGTAGCAGCCCAGCGTGCGGAAGCGCACCACCTCCTCGCGCGGCTTCTCGCCGGGCTCGAAGGGCATGCGGTCGTCGTCGACCATGATCATCGTCCCCTGCCGGTCCACCACCGGCCGCGGCGCCGCGAAGTAGAGCGACGGCACGGGGATCTGCTCCAGGTAGATGTAGAGCCAGACGTCGAGCTCGGTCCAGTTCGAGATCGGGAACACGCGCGTGCTCTCGCCCTGGTTGATCTTCCCGTTGTAGAGGTTCCACAGCTCCGGCCGCTGGTTCTTCGGGTCCCACTGCTGGAAGCGGTCGCGGAACGAGTACACCCGCTCCTTCGCGCGCGACTTCTCTTCGTCGCGCCGCGCCCCACCGAACGCACAGTCGAAGCCGTACTTCGTGAGCGCCTGCTTCAGCGCTTCGGTCTTCATGATGCCGGTGTACTTGTTGCTTCCGTGCGTGAACGGCGTGATCTCGCCGTTGGCGCCCGCCGGGTTGGTGTACACGAGCAGGTCGAAGTCGTAGCGCCTCTGCATCTCCGCCCGGAAGGCGATCATCTCGCGGAACTTCCAGGTGGTGTCGATGTGCAGCAGGGGGAAGGGGATGCGCCCGGGCGCGAAGGCCTTGAGGGCCAGGCGTAAGAGGACCGAGGAGTCCTTGCCGATGCTGTACAGCATGACCGGCTTGTCGAACTCGGCCGCGGCCTCGCGGATGATCTGAATGCTCTCCGCCTCAAGCTGCTGGAGATGACTGAGCGTTCGGCTATCGACTAGGGAACTTCGTTGGCTGCAGGGTTCCATGTGGTTCATCTCGATGGCCAGACCATAGGCCTCGCCAATCGTTCTGTGAAATACACTTATAGGAACAGACCATGCGCTTCTATGAATGTATGCGGCGCGCGTCGTGCTAGCCGGCGCCTCGGAGGCGATCAGGACACGGCGAGCCCAGCCGGGACGGAGCCGCGCACCAGGTCCACGGCAGCGTGCCCCTCGTTGCGGGCGATGGCGAACACGCTGCTGCCGACTCCCTCCGCGATTCCCAGGAGCTCTACGTGGTACTGGTCAACGACCTCGGCGGCTACGCTGGTGGGCATCGCGAATACGCCGCGACCTTCCTGGCCGAAGATCTTGACGAGGCCGCTGTCCTCCATCTCGGCGACGACGCGCGGGTGCAGCCGCCGCTCACCGAGCCATTGCTCCAGGTCGCGCCGAATCCGTGTGGCGGGCATGGGCAAGATGAACGGCGCGCCGTCGAGGTCCTCTGGAAAGCGACGCAAGCGTCGCGCGAGCGCGGGCGCGGCAAAGAGCCCGAGAGAGCTGCGGACCAACGCGTGGCTGTCGATGCCTTCCACGGCAGCGGATGGGGGTGCGGGGCCATCGCTGAGCACGAGGTCGAGGCCGCGTGCCACCAGCGACGCGACCAGCGGGGCGCGCTCGTCCTCCACCACTCGGAGTCGCAGCGCGTCGCCCAGCGCGTCCACCATCGGACCGAGCGCGCGGCTGACCACCAGCTTGGGCAGCACGCTGTCCACCCCGACGCGACACACAACGGTCCGACCGCAGCGCCGCCCCTCCACCGCCTCCAGCAGAGCGGAGCCGACGCCGAAGATCTGGACCGCATAGCCGTAGACCATCTTGCCGTCCTCGGTCAGCTCGAGCCTCCTTCCGCGGAGGGAGAACAGACGCAGGCCAAGGTCTGACTCGAGCTTCTTGAGCTGTTCACTGATGGTGGGGTGAGTGACCCCCAGCCGCTTTGCAGCGGGAACCACGCCGCCTTCGTTCACCACCGTCACGAAGTAGAGGAGATGATGGTAGTTGAGCCAGTCCACGGCTCATATGTAGGCATAGCCTACACGTATGTCGACATTTCGTTAGCGACCGACATGAGCGGGATGTCTACCGTGCTCCGATCACCGCGGGCGACCGCGAAAGGACGCCATGACGAGTCAAGAGGACACCGCCATCGAGGGATTGGTCGAGCACGTGCTCACCCAAGAGGAGCAGGCGAAGCTGACCCCGAGCCAGGTCATCGAGCTGCTGCAGCAAGGGAACAAGCGCTTCGTGGACGGCGACTTGACGGTACGGAATCACCGCGCGCAGATTCGCCAGGCAGCCAAGAGCCAGCATCCCAAAGCCATCATCCTGTCCTGTGTGGATTCACGGGTGCCGGTGGAAGACGTCTTCGACCGAGGCATCGGGGACATCTTCGTCGCGCGCGTGGCCGGGAACTTCGTCAACGTCGACATCCTCGGGAGCATGGAGTTCGCGTGCAAGGTGGCAGGCGCGAAGCTGATCCTGGTGCTGGGTCACGAGCACTGCGGTGCGATCAAGAGCGCCATCTCCAGGGTGGAGCTGGGCAACATCACGGCGATGCTCAGCAAGCTGATGCCTGCGGTCGAAGCGGCCGTGGGGCCTGAGCCCCGGACGGCGTCCAACCCGGACTTCGTCCATGCGGTCACAGAGCAGAACGTCCGACTCAGCGTCGAGCGAATCCGCAACGAGAGCCCGACACTCCGAGCGATGGAAGAGGCCGGCGAGATCGCGATCGCGGGTGCCCTCTACGACATGGACGACGGCTCGGTGCAGTTCTTGGCGTAGCGCGAACAGCCGCTCCGCCGCCCGCGCTCCTCATGTTGGCTAGCGTCCTCCGGGCTGGAGCGTGACGGGCGCCGCCTGGCGCACCACCCCGCGCAGCCACTCGTGCGCGGGGTCACGGTCGAAGCGGTCGTGCCACCAGATGGAGTGGACGGCGTCTGGCAGCTCCTTCGGCGCGTCGACGGCCACCACGTTGGTGAAGTCCACCGGGGCCGCGAGCGTGCTGCGGGGCACGGTGGCGACCAGGTCCGTGTGGCGCACCACCGAGGGCACGGCCAGCAATGAAGGCAAGGCGGCTCGAATCCCTCCGCGTGCGCCCAGCCGCGGCGAGATGCCCGACATGCCGACGGGGACGAACTCCACGGGGGTGTTGGCGATGTGGTGGTGCTTTGCGTAGTCGGCGAGCCCGACACGCTTCTTCTTCGCCAGCGGATGCCCCTTGCGCACGAGGCAGATGTAGGTCTCTGCCATGAGCTCCTCGCTGTGCAGCTTCTCCCCCACGCTCAACAGGAAGCCGAGGGCGAGGTCGATGACCCCGGCCGCGATGCGCTCCGAGAGGCCGCGCATGGTGATGGCCTGCGCCTCGACGCGGACACCGGGCGCGACCTTGGCGATCGTGCGCAGCACCTCGGGCAGGGTGAGCGCCAGGTGCAGGTCGGTCATGGCCACACGGAAGACGCGGGAGGAGCTCTGGGGATCGAAGCGCATGCCCAGCTGCACCGCGTGTTCGACCGCCTGGAGGGCCTCGGCGAGCGGCGCGAGCATGGCGTCTGCGCGCGGCGAGCGCTTCATGCCCCGGCCGCTGCGCACCAGGATCGGGTCGTCGAAGAGCTCGCGCAGGCGCGCGAGCGTCTGACTCATGGCGGGCTGGGTGATGCCCACGCGCCGCGCCGCGCGGGTCACGTTGCACTCCGCGAGCAGCGCGTCGAGCGCGACGAGGGAATTCAGGTTCAGGGCATGCAAGGCGCGGCTGCTCATGCGGTGGAGTATAAGCACAGCGCATGAGTCCGTGACGAATGCGGATTACCTCCGCTCCCGGCTGCGACCTACTGTCCCTCCCATGAAGACAGCAGCGTATGCGCAGGGCTGGTACCTGGTCGCCTTCAGCAAAGAGCTCGGCCCCACCGAGGTGAAGCCCGTGCGCTACTTCGGTCAGGAGTTCGTGCTCTATCGCACGGAGGCAGGCGAGCCCGTGCTGATGGAGGCCTTCTGTCCGCACCTGGGAGCCCACCTGGGGCACGGCGGCAAGGTGGAGGGCGACGCCATCCGCTGCCCCTTCCACGCCTGGAAGTTCGACAAGGGCGGGCGCTGCACGGAGGTGCCCTACGCCAAGCGCATCCCACCCCGCGCCGAGGTGAAGGTGCGCACGCTGCGCGAGCAGAACGGCATGATCCTCGGCTTCTTCGGCCCCGCTGACGCGCAGCCGGACTACGAGATCCCGCTCCTGCCGCAGCTGGACGACCCTGCGTGGACGGCGCTCGAG
Organism: Sandaracinaceae bacterium; assembly: GCA_020633075.1. Lineage (GTDB taxonomy): Bacteria > Myxococcota_A > Polyangia > Polyangiales > Houyiibacteriaceae > JADJJE01. The sequence continues at coordinate 263,930 of JACKEI010000006.1, read as the reverse complement.
ACCGACCAGGCCGTGATCAAGACCGAGCCCCGCGAGGTGATCGAGAACATCGCCGACCGCGCGCACTTCCTGCCCGTGCACGCCACCAAGATCGACGAGTTCGAGGTCATCATCGACGGCCCCCGGGCGACGCAGCGCACCCTCGGCAAGGGTCGCAACCTGCGCGGCGAGAAGATCGACGTGGTCTCGGTGGCCACCTACCACGGCCCCGCGATCCAGTTCACCGACCTGGCGTGGGCCTACCCCATGATGCTGGTCAACGCCCACATCCCCATCGACAAGGACCGCTTGCTGCTGCGCTTCGGCGTGGCCGTCAAGACCGGGGTGGGCGTGGTGCTGCCCCCCGAGGTCATGAGCGCCGTCGTGGCCGCGGCCCGCGACGGCTACTTCCAGGACGTGGCCATCTGGGAGAACAAGAAGTGGCGCGACACGCCCGTGCTGGCGGACGGCGACGGCCCCATCGGTCGCATCCGCGACTGGTACAAGGGCTTCTTCGCGGAGGCCAGCGCGTGAACGACCTGCGCTTCCGCTCCGTGGACCTGTGCGCCCCTGAGACCCACGACGACCCGTGGGAGCTGTACGACTACCTGCGCGAGAACGACCCCATCCACTGGGACGAGCACAACCAGCTCTGGTACGCGTTCCGTTACGACGACGTACTGGCCATCTCGCGCGACCCAGCGACCTTCTGCTCCACCGAGGGCAACCGTCCGAACCTGCCGGCGGACCCGTCCATGATCCATCAGGACGGCACGGCGCACGCCAAGCAGCGCGGCCTCGTGGCCAAAGGCTTCACGCCGCGCGCCATGAAGGAGATCGAGGCCAGCTGCGCCGAGACCGTGGATCAGCTGCTCTTGGCCTTCCTCCCGCGGGGCGAGTTCGACGCGGTCGAGGAGCTCGCGGCGCAGCTGCCCGCGCTCTTGGTGGCCACCATGCTGGGAGTCCCGCACGAGAAGACCCCCACCTTGCGGCGCTGGATCGAAGTGATGGTCAGCGGTGGGCAGGGTCCTCAGTACGTCGACGACACCGTCAACGACGCGTTCGGCGAGTTCTGCGAGCACCACGAGATGATGGTGGCCGAGCGCGAAGGGAGCGACGAGGACAGCGACCTCTTGTTGCGCTGGATGCACGCCGAGCTGGACGGACAGAAGCTGGAGGAAGATCAGCTGCTCTTCGAGCACGCCCTGATCCTCGCGGGGGGCATCGAGACGACGCGCAACGCCATCGCGGGCGGGCTCGAGATGCTGGCGCAGGACCCCGAGGCGTGGGCCTACCTGCGCGCGCACGTGGACGACGAGCGCGTCATCGGCGCGGCCATCGAGGAGATGAACCGCTGGGTCACGCCCTTCACCAACATGTTCCGCACGGCCACGCGCGACGTCGAGCTGCGCGGCAAGACCATCGCCGAGGGTCAGATGGTGGGCCTGATGTACCCCTCGGCCAACCGCGACCCGCTGGTGTTCAAGGACCCGCACCGCTTCGACGTGCGCCGCGACCCGCGTGAGGAGAAGCACGTGGCGTTCGGCTTCGGCACCCACTTCTGTCTGGGGGCCAACCTGGCCCGCCTCGAGCTGAGCACCACCTTGGTCGCGCTGCTGCGTAAGATGGAGACCCTACAGCTCGCCCCAGGAGGCCGCCGCGACAAGCTCAGCTCGTCGTTCATCCGCGGCCTCGCGCATCTGGACCTGACCTTCACCCTCGCGTGACGCCATGACCGCACCTTCCCACGACCGCTACCTGATCGTCTCCACGGACGGGCACGCCGGGCTCCTGCCCGAGAAGTACCGCGACTACCTCGACCCGCAGTTTCGGGAGACCTTCGACGCGCAGATCGAAGCCGAGATCGCGGAGCGCGCCGCGCGCGAGAAGGACTTCCTGATCAAGGACTACAACGAGAAGTGGCGCGAGGGGAACGTCGGCATGCTGGCCGCCGCGTGGGACTCCGACCTGCGCAACCAGGTCATCGACGACGACGGCGTCGCGGCGGAGGTGCTCTTCCCGGACGGCATCACCGAGCGCAACGCGCCCCCGTTCGGTGCCGGGCTCTCCCTCAAGCCTTGGGGCGTGAAGCCCGAGCTGCAGTGGGCCGGCGCGCGCGCCCACAACCGCTGGATGGCCGAGTTCTGCCAGCAGGAGCCGACGCGGCGCATCGGCCTCGCCATCGTGCCCATGCTCTACGACGTAGACGACGCGGTCGCGGAGGTGATCTGGGCGCACGAGCACGGGCTCAAGGGCATCTTGATCCCCGCGCTCATGGGGGACCGGCCGGCCTACAACCACCCGCGCTACCACCCCGTGTGGAGGGCCTGCGCCGAGCGCGGCATGGTGGTGCACACGCACTCCGGGCCCGCCCCGGACTACGACTTCTCGCTACCCGGCGCCATGGGTGTGTTCCTGTGTGAATTTGCCTGGTGGGCCGCGCGCCCCCTGTGGCACCTGATCTTCGGCGGCGCCTTCGAGCTCTTCCCCGAGCTCAAGTTCTGCCTCACCGAGGTGAGCGAGTTCTGGGTGCCTTCCATGCTGGAGATGATGGACGTGCGCGCCTCGGTGAAGCACACCAGCGGGAAGCTCGGAGACTTTCGCTCCAACCTCACGCTCAAGCCGAGCGAGTACTGGAGGCGCAACTGCTGGCTCAGCGCGTCGGCGCTCTTCGACGAGGGCAGCACGGCCGTGCGTCACCAGATCGGCATGGAGAGCGTCATGTGGGGCACCGACTTCCCGCACCCCGAGGGCAGCTGGCCGCACACCAAAGAGAAGATGAAGCAGTACATGACGGGCATCCCGGAGGCCGAGCTCACCATGATGCTCAGCACCAACGCGCTCACTTGTTACGGCCTCGACGCGGCGCCCCTGCACGCCATCGCGGCGCGCATCGGACCCCCCAAGGCGCTCTTCGTGGGCGACCCTCAGTAGGAGAGACGCATGGCACGCTTACGCTACGTTCAAGACCTCGCGCCTGCGCCCGCCGGTGCGCCCAAGCCGAGCGCGACGCAGACCACGCACACCGTGCAGTCGATCCGCGCGCTCTACGAGACCGAGCCCGAGATCGCCGCCGCGCTGCTCCCGCGCCCCTTGGTCGCCGCTGCGCGTCCCGAGATCTTCGTGCAGTTCGCCAACATCGCGATGCACCTGTCGCCCGAGCGCACCGTGCGCCTGGGCGCCGCCACCGTCGGCGTGGCCTGCACCTACGAGGGAGCCCCGGGCTTCTACGTCCTGGCCATGCCCATGGAGGGCGAGTTCGTGGTCATCGGAGGGCGCGAGAAGTTCGGCGAGCCCAAGAAGATCGCCAGCACCGCGTTCGAGGTGAGCGACGACCGCGTGATGGGCAGCGTGACGCGTCACGGCGTGGCCTTCCTCGAGCTACGCGGCCGGCTGGGCGCACAGTCGGACACGCCCAAGCAGTTCACCGAGCACTTCTACTGCTACAAGGCGCTCCCCACCTGCATGCCGGAGCTGAACCCCAACGGAGGCTTCGACGGCGAGGTGCTGCTCACGCGGCTGAACTGGGAGCGCAACTACACGTCGGTGCGTCACGTCGGGGACGGCGAGGTCATCCTGCGCGAGTCCGCCCACGACCCGCTGGTGGACGTGCCCGTGAAGCGCCTGGTGCGCATGGAGTTCGCCGAGGGCGCCACCAAGACGGGCGGGCAGGTGATGCAGACCGTGCCTGGCGAGTGGCTCGCGCCCTTCTTGGCGCAGCGCTACGACGTGCCGCAGCCGGGCGTGGAGGTGCCGCTCGCGAGCGAGCGCGCCGGGGGCGTCGCGGGGGTCAGCTCGAAAGAGAGCGCGCATGTCTGAGTCCACTTCGGAGAGCAGCTACTTCGCGGGCAAGGTGGCCGTGGTGACCGGCGGAGCGAGCGGCGTGGGGCGCTGCCTGGTCACGCAGCTGGCGCAGCAGGGCGCCAAGGTGGTGCTGGCCGACATCGACGCCGACAACATCCAGAAGGTCTGCGCGGAGCTGCGCGCGCAGGGCCTCGAGGTGGACGGTCGCCAGGCCAACGTCATCAAGGCGGACTCCATGAACGCGCTGGCGGCCGGCGTGTTCGAGACCTACGGCAACGTGCACCTGCTGTTCAACAACGCGGGGGTGGGCGTGAAGGAGGCGGCCAAGCCGCTCTGGACCATCCCGGAGCAGGACTGGCAGTGGGCCTACGCCGTGAACGTGATGGGCGTGGTCAACGGCATCCGCGCCTTCGTGCCCACCATGTTGGAGAAGGGCGAGCCGGGGCACGTCATCAACACGTCGAGCGGCAACGGCGGCATCACGCCGCTGCCCACCACCCCGGTCTACGCGTCTTCCAAGGCGGCGCTCACCAGCCTGACCGAGGTGCTGCACGCCCAGCTGATGAAGGCCGAGTCCAAGCTGCAGGCCCACCTGCTCTTCCCCGGGCCCTACCTCGTGAACACCAACATCCTCAACTCGGACCGCGCGCGCACCGACGAGTTCCGTGTGGAGGGGCAGGGCCCTGCGGCCTACGTGGACATGGCCGCGCTCGCCAAGAGCGCGGGGCTGGACTTCAAGCTGACCGAGCCCGAGGAGGTCGCCGAGATGGCGCTCGAGGGGGTGCGCGCCGGCAAGTTCTGGATCCTGTCCAAGCTGGGCAGCAGTGACGACAAGCTGCGCGCGCGCACGGAGAACATCCTCTCGCGCGAGAACCCGCCGCTGGGCTGACGAGGGCATGGCGTGACGGGAGCCAACGCATGAGCGCGAGCGAGTTCGACTACATCGTGGTGGGCGCGGGGTCCGCCGGCTGCTGCGTGGCCAACCGCCTCTCGGCGGACCCGGGCGCGCGCGTGCTGTTGCTGGAGGCGGGCGGCAAGGACAACAACCCGCTCATCAAGATGGGCCTCGGCTTCAGCCGGCTGATGTACGACAAGAGCGTCAGCAACGTGTACGAGACGGCGCCCGAGCCGCACCTGGACGGGCGCAAGGTGCACATCGTGCGTGGGCGCGTGCTGGGGGGCTGCAGCTCCATCAACGGCATGGTCTACATGCGCGGGCAGCGCGAGGACTACGACGACTGGGCCGCGCTGCCGGGCTGCGCGGGTTGGAGCTACGCCGAGCTGCTGCCCTACTTCAAGAAGTCCGAGCACTTCGAGCCCGGGCCCGCTGGGGACTATCACGCCCACGGCGGCGAGCTGAACGTGGCGTATCCCTCCTGGGAGTACGGCATCACCGACGCGTTCATCGAGGCGGCGGTGAGCCAGGGCATCCCCCGCAACGACGACCTGAACGGGGCCGTGCAGGAGGGCATCGGCCTGATGCAGCTCAACCAGAAGCACCGGCAGCGCTGGAGCTCGGCTGACGCGTTCTTGAGCAAGGCCGTAAAGGCGCGCCCCAACCTGCAGATCACCCTGCACGCCACCACGCAGCGCGTCCTGCTGGATGGCAAGCGCGTCGTGGGCGTCGAGTACCTGGACAAGCGTGGGCGCGCGCACAGCGTGAAGGCTCGTCGGGAGGTCATCCTCGCTGCGGGGGCCTACAACACGCCGCCGCTGCTGGAGCTGTCGGGCATTGGTGACCCGGCCGTGCTGGCGGAGCTGGGCGTGGCCGTGCAGCACGCGCTGCCTGGCGTGGGCGCCAACCTGCAGGACCACTACCAGGCCTGGATGCAGATGGGCGTGAAGAACGCGCGCACCCTGTCCGACGACGGCAAGATGCCGCGCCTGCTCTGGACGGTGCTGCGCTACCTCTTTACCAAGACGGGGCCGCTGACCTTCCCGGCGTGCAACGTGGGGGCCTTCATCCCCAACGCGGACGCGCACCTGAACGGCGGGCGCCCCATGTTCCAGATCCACTTCTCGCCGGGCGCGGGCAGCCAGGACGAGGACGGCAACATGGTGGCGGCCGAGGTGCCGGGCGTGAACGCGACCATCACCTACCTGCGGCCCACGGCGCGCGGCAGCGTGCACGCGAGCAGCACGGACGCGAAGGCCTTCCCCCGCATCGTGCACAACTACCTCGGCACCGAGCACGACCGCGCGCTGGCGCTCGAGGCCTTCAAGCTGCTGCGCGGCATCTACTACTCGCCGTCCTTTCAGCAGCACGCCACCTTCGAGATCCTGCCGGGCGCGGACGTCCAGACCGACGAGCAGATCCTGGACTACTGGAAGCGCGAGGGCATGAGCGTGTACCACCCGGTGGGCACCGCCAAGATGGGTCCGGCCGACGACGAGCTCGCCGTCGTCGACGCCCAGCTGCGCGTGCACGGTCTCGAGGGGCTGCGCGTGGTGGACGCGTCCATCTTCCCGCTGGTCCCCTCGGGCAACACGCACGCACCCACCGTGGCCGTGGCCGAGCGGGCGTGTGACCTGATCCTGGGGCGCGCCCCGCTGCCCGCGTTCGCCCCCGCCGAGGCCGCCGAGTGAAGGCGGCCAGCAGCGTCCAACACGCACTTGAACCGCACCTGAATCGCACCCGATGAGCACCAACAAGACCTACGGCCTGACCGACATGAGCGAGCTGCTGGCGCTGCAGCGCGCCGCGTGTCTCGAACAGGGTGCCGTCTCCGCCGAGGTGCGCGTCGACCGCTTGGACCGGGCGCTGCGCTTGGTGCACGGCCACCAAGCGCGCATCGTGGCGGCGCTGGACGAGGACTTCGGCTGCCGCTCGCCACACCAGTCGCAGATGTCCGACATCTACGCGACCATGGAGGCGCTCAAGCACGCCAAGAAGCAGGTGCGCCACTGGATGAAGCCCGAGAAGCGCAAGATCGCGTTCCCGCTCAACCTCTTCGGCGCGCGCGGGCAGGTGCTGTATCAGCCCAAGGGCGTGGTGGGCATCCTCGGTACGTGGAACTTCGCGGTGAACACGGTCTTCGCGCCGCTCGCGGGGGTCCTGGCCGCCGGCAACCGCGCCATGCTCAAGTTCTCGGAGGTGGCGCCCGCCACCGCGGCGCTGATGGAAGGGCTGGTCGCGAGCACCTTCGACGCGAGCGAGGTGGCCTGTGTGACCGGTGGGCCAGAGGTGGGCGCGGCGTTCTCGGCGCTGCCCCTCGACCACCTGGTGTTCACGGGCTCGGGGGCCATCGGCAAGCAGGTCATGCGCGCCGCGGCCGAGCACCTCACGCCCGTGACCCTCGAGCTCGGCGGGAAGTCCCCCGTCATCGTGGCGCCGGACTACGACCTCCAAGAGGCCGCCATCCGCATCATGACGGGCAAGTCGCTCAACGTCGGGCAGGCCTGCCTCGCGCCGGACTACGTGTTCGTACCGGCCGACGCGCTCGAGGCCTTTGCGGAGCACGCCGCCGCCCACACGCGCGCCATGTACCCCACCATCGTGGGCAACCGGGACTTCACGTCCATCGTGAACGAGCGGCACCTGGCGCGCCTGCGCATGTACCTCGACGAAGCGCGGGCCGCTGGGGTCGACGTGCGCGAGATCAACCCGGCCAGTGAGGACCTCAGCGCCCAGCAGGGCACGCACAAGCTGCCCTACACGCTGGTGCTGGACCCCCCCGAGCAGCTGGCGCTCATGCAGGAGGAGCTCTTCGGGCCCATCCTGATCCTCAAGCCCTATCGCACGCTGCGGGAGTGCACGCGCTACATCGCGGAGCACCCGCGCCCGCTGGGGCTCTACGTGTTCACGCATGACGAGCGCGTGGTGCAAGACGTGCTGGACCACACCCTCTCTGGCGGCGTGGCCATCAACGACGTGATGGTGCACGCCAGCGCCGAGGATCTGCCCTTTGGCGGCATCGGCCCCTCCGGTATGGGCCACTACCACGGGCACGATGGCTTCAAGGCCTTCAGCCACGCGCGCCCCGTGTACCGCCAGAGCAAGCTGCACCTCCAGCGCTTGGGCGGGATGCTGCCGCCCTTCGGCGAGCGCGCGGAGAAGACCCTCGCCAAGATGACGGGGCTATGAGCGGAGCGGTCATGAGCGCGACCAGCTCCAAGAAGCTCAAGATCATCCAGTGGTACACGGGCGAGATCGCGCGTCATCAGATCCGTGTGGTCGCCGCGTGCCCGACCATGGAGCTGGTGGGGGCCTTCGTGCACCGCGAGGACAAGGTGGGCGTAGACGCGGGCGTGCTCGCGGGCATCGCGCCGCTGGGCGTGCGGTGCACCAACGACATGGCGCAGCTCTTGGCCATGGACGCCGACTGCGTGCTCTACAACCCACCCACCGAGCGCTACGGCGAGATCGTGCCCATCCTCGCGAGCGGCAAGAACGTCATCAGCATCATCGCGGGCTGGAACCCCAAGGGGCGCTCCGTGTACCCCGCCATCGTGGCGGCTTGCGAGCAGGGGCAGTCGTCGCTCTACGGGACAGGCCTGAACCCCGGCCTCAGCTACGAGCTGGCGCTCTTGGGTTCCTCCATCTGTACGCAGGTGGACAGCATCTACATCAAGACCTGCGAGCCCCAGGACTCGCTCAGCCCGGTGTTCCTCGCGATGTTCGGCTTTGGCAAGACCGAGGCGGAGATGGCCGCGAGCAGCGGCGCCTACGGTATCTTCGCGCGCAGCCTGCAGGAGGTGACCACGCTGCTGTGCGAGGAGCTGGGCCTGCCTCACGACGGCGTCGGCTTCGAGTACGAGTTCGAGCCCTCGCTCTTGGACTACGACGACAAGATCGTGGTGAAGAAGGGCACCATGGGCGGGCTGTTGATCAAGGCCTCCACCACGCACCAGGGCATGCCAGTCGCCACCATCGAGCTGCGCTTCCTGCTGGGCAGAGAGTACGTGCGGCCGGAGTGGCTCGCAGGTGGGCCGCGGCAGGGGTGGATCGAGGTGGACGTGCGCGGGACGCCGGGCAGCCGCCTCACGCACGAGATCTACGCGGACAACGACCTCCTGGGCACGTGGGCCACGGGCACCAAGGCCATCAACGCCATCCCCTTCGTGTGCGCCGCCAAGCCGGGGCTGCTGTCCCCCACGGACCTGCCCCTCGGACGCATGCTGAGGCTGCAGCCATGAGCGGCGCGAGGGACATGAAAGGTGCCGGGGACCCCCCGCCGGTGACCGAAGCTCGCCCCGTGCACCCGGCGCACCCGCCGCTGCCCGCCTGGGCCTGCGCGCTCATGGCCGACCCGCGCTACGAGCTCTTGGGCAAGCCCAACAACCAGCAGCAGAACTGGCTGCACGCCAACCCCAGCGGCGAGCGGGTGGACACGCGCTACTACGTGGACCGCGCGCGCCGGACGCTGAGCGCCATCACCTGCTTCGGCCGCGAGGCTGAGGGCCGCCCCGGCATCGCTCACGGAGGCGCCATCGCCACGGTGCTGGACGACGTGAGCGGCACCACCGGCTGGCTCACGGGCATGCCCGTGGTCTCGCTCAACCTGAACATCGACTTTCGTGCGTACGTGCCCACCAACGTGTGGGTGCTGGTGGTGGGCCGCGTGACCGAGGTCAACGGCCGCAAGATCTCGGTGGGTTGCACCATCACCACCCCTGCAGAGGGCGCCGGTGACGAGCAGGCCGAGACCTTGCACGCCGAGGCGCGTGGACTGTTCTTGCACGTGAAGTGAACACTCCCGGGCCGCGAGGGCGGGCCGGCAGCGTGTTCGCGACTCTAGCGGGCCTCGCGCAACCCGAGCGGGCCTACCGCACTCGCCGCACAGTGTGGCCGCGATGCACCTTGGGGACGGACTCCCGGCCAGCCAGGCCGAGGACCTCCAGAACCCCAGCGTGCTGCTGTTCCTTGAGCCACTCCTTCACGTCGGCCTCGCACACCAGCGGAAACTGGAGAGCAGCGGCGACGAGCTCGTCCCAGTCCGTGATGTGCTGGCGGACGACCAGCTCATCGAGGTGGGCGCGCGCGCGCCGGAGATGACCGGCACGCACGTCATCTTCGTGCGTTCGGGACGGTTCCATCTCCTGTGGAGAGAAGAGCTCGCGTGTCGAGTGTTTCGTCTCGCGCTTTCGTTGCTTCGCTCCGGCGCGCCGCACCTTCTGCGCGGCCAGACCTCTGGCCTCGGCCTCTCGAAAGGTGGTCAGCCCGACGAGGTTTCGCGTTCCGTAGATCAAGCGAAAGACTTCTCGGTCCTCAGTCGGTTTGAAGATGGGTGCGCTCACACAATAGCTGTAGGAACCGGCTTGCGTGATCCGTCGGCAATAGGCGGCAACTATCTGCTCGTCGCGTTCGGATCCGTCCAGCCCCGCCCATTCGTCGCGGCACGTACGGTCACCGTAGAGGGCCTCGATGGACTCAGAGTGGGTGGCGCCTTCCGGGTCCGCGAACCGTCGAATGTGCCCCAACATGAAATTGATGAGGACCTCGTTCGACTCGGACCGAAGCAGCGGCGCGATGGTCTTCAAGGGAAACCCGGTCCATCCCGTCGGGTCGAGGAACAAGAAGGAGAACGGACGGGCCCCGCACGCTACGAACGCGTGCACAGCCGGCAGCGCTTCCTCGAACGTGCCTTTGTGGATCTCCACCGTTACATCCGGGAAGAGCTTCTCGAGTCGACGCAGCTGCTGCACGCCGTCGTCGGAACGTGAAACGAAGAAGGCGCGGACGGCGATCTGCTTCCCCATCTTCGCGAGTTCCCTTCGAACGCCGAGCAGGGTCGCGAGGGCAATTCCGGGTGACGAGTCTTCTAGCGACTCCGACCGCGCCCCCCATGGACCAGCAAAGGCATCGACATAGTTGATAGTGACGCCTTCCCCGAAAGCCTGGCCGACCTTGAACGCCAGGCGCTGCAAGTAGGTCCTGAGAATCTGATGCTTCGCGGCGCTTTGTTCGCGCCCGTCGTACAAGTCGTCCATTCCCCCTCCGCGTCCCGTCCTGCCTACTCGAGCACGACCAGCTCTCGGCGGCTGCTCGCCCTACTCGTCTTGTGGCGCTGCTTGGGGAACTCATCCCAGGTGCGCCCGCCGAGCTCACGTCCAGCTTTGCTCTTCTGGACGCCGCCCCACTGCTTGAAGAAGAAGGGGACGCGCTGCGCCCGACATTGCCGCTGAATCGATTCCACCCACTCCGGGCGCATGGGCCGTGCGCCTGGACCGCTCTCCCCACCTACAATGACCCAGTGGATGTCGGAGAGATCGAGCTCACCAAGGTCTTCCAGCAAGGGTTCGACGGACAAGAAGCGCACTGCAGCCGGCGTAGCTCTCAGTTGGCCGATGCGCGGGAGGCCGTAGCGCCGGTCTTCGACGCTGACACCAAGCCAGATGTGGGCCTGGTGCACCAGCTCGCGCGGAAGCACGGACGTCACGGCTTGCAGACGCTCGGCTCTCTTGGTGAGGAGCTGGTAGGTGTGCCAGTTGGCGGCGTCCATCGTCTCGAACACTTGGCGAATGAACCCGTCGCCGACGCCCTCTTGAAACAGGTCGCTCATGGAGTTCACGAAGATGCGTCTCGGTCGCTTCCAGCGCAGCGGCTCGCCGAGCTTCTCCGGCACCAGACGAAGATCGAAGCCCTGCCCGTAGGGGTGGTCGGGAATGCCCCGCCATCGCTCGGCAAACGTCTCCGCATAGCAGTGCTTGCACCCTGGCGATACCTTTGTGCACCCCCGTACAGGGTTCCACGTTGCGTCTGTCCACTCGATCGCGCTGCCGTCACTCATGCCTTGAACCTGAACGGATGAGTAGCACTCGAGAGCCACTGGGTCTAGACCGAATCGGCGCTTCTCGGGGCCCTGACGAACTAGAGGGAGCCGCTCGCGTGTGGGGCGCGCACGCGCCGGCTGAGAATGCCGTTGCGTGCAGCGGAGCTGAAGGCCAGCTCGTCCTCGTGCAGCTTGATCAGGCCGCGCAGCGGCACGTTGGCGACGGTCACGCCCATGCGCAGCATCGCGGAGCGCACGCCAATCTCGAGTCCCTCTACGTCCACGCGGTGCTTCGCGTGCCAGGCGGTCAGGTCACGCTGCGCGCGGATGTCGTAGCCCGTCACCGCAAACCAGTCGTGGAACTGCAGCGCGCGCTGGCCGCTTGCCCGGATGGCGTCCAGGTGCGTGATGAGAGCCAGCGCGAACTCGTGCGCGAGATAGCCCACCACTTCGGTGATCAACACGCCCGGCGCGGGCCGATACGCGTCGAAGCGCCCTTCATCGTTGCTCAACGTCTGGTCGGCGGTGTGAAGCTGGTGCGCCTTCGTGCTCATGTGGGCCTCCCTCGTGGAGCGTGGCGCGCTGCGCATCGCACTCCGTTCGGGCATCCTATCCGCGCCGCGTGTCCCACACAATGTCCGCAGACGGCGCCGATGAGGCGGCGCCACCCTCATGCGGGGACGCGCCCAGCCCTTCAGAGCTCGGTCAGCGCGCGGTCCACGAAGCCTCCGAAGACGTCCACGCGCACGGGCGGCGCATCGCTCAGGAAGCGCAGCACGATGTTGGGCAGCGGTGCGTGGCCACCAGGCTGCGGCCGCAGGCTGCGCAGGTCGGCGCGCCGCTGCGTGAGCGTGGGCGCGTCAGGGGCGCCACCAGCGCGCGAGACCAGCACGGCGTCCAAGGCGTCGAGTGCAACGCTGGCGGCCTCGCGCAGGCTGCTCGCCGCTGGCGCGAGCTCTGCGGCCAGCGTGGGGTCCGCGAGCGCGGCGACGTCATCTGCGAGCGTCATGGCCAGCGTGAGCTCGTCGCGCAGCGCGGCCTCGCTGTTGACGTCGGGCTGTGCCCACCACGCGTCCATGCGCGCCTGCAGCGCAATGGCGTCGCGTGTGTCCGGCAGCAGGGGGTGTGCCCGGTAGTACGCCGCGAGCCGCTGCAGCACGTCGCCGCTCTCGAGGAACGCGTCCACGTCCGCGGCGCCGCGGGCCCACGCCGTGTCTGCGTCGAGCCCGTCGCGCATTTGGTGCGCAGCCGCCCCCACCATGACCAGGCTGGCGCGCGGCTGCGTCCCCAGGTTCAGCAGCACGCCGTCGGCCTCTGCCACCAGCGCAGCCCCCGGGCGCTGCCACGGCCCCAAGAACACGTCACCTGCCAGCACCACGTCGTTGACGGGCAGGTTGTCCCAGAGCAGCAGCGGCCGGTCCACGTGGCGCCGCATGGCGCGCGCTTGCTCACCGCTCAGCTCGGCCGGGACCACGTGCGCGCCGGTCCACAGGATGGGCATGTCGCGAGGCAGCGCGCGATAGGCGGCGTAGTACTCGTCCGACGTGTGCTCGTAGGTGAACGGGAAGGGCGGCGTCATGCCGCTCGCCAGCTGCTCTGCGGTGCCGAAGTAGTAGGGCCCGATGAAGCACACGGTCGCCCCCGGCTCGCGCCCGCGCACGTGGTGGTAGGCCAGCCGTAGCACGGCCACCTGAGCGGCGGGGTCCACGAGCGGCGAGTCGCTCGGCACGTCATCGAAGAGCACGCACAGGTCGCGCGCGCCGAGGTCCAGAAGCTGGTCGAGCTTGGTGCGCAGCGCCTGATCGTCTCCCGCGCTCTCGCCGTAGTCGGAGCCAGGCGCCAGCGCGAGCACGACACGCACGCCTCGCTCGCGGCCCCGTGCCACCAGCGCCTGCAGCTCGGCCGCCTCGGCCGCGGGATAGGGCACCCGCCACTCGTCGCGGTGATAGGGGTCCTGCTTGGGCGCGTAGAGGTACGTGTCCATTCCCTCTTGCGCGACGAACTCTATGACCTGCAGCCGCTCGGCGTGCTGATACGGAGGCCCGTAGAAGCCCTCGATCACCCCTGTCCAGGCGGGCGTGAAGCGCGCGGGTGCGCCGCCGGCGTCGCACCCCACGTTACCCAGGAGCAGCGCGAGCGCCCACAAGACGCCCATGACGCGGGCGACTCCTGCTGCAGTCGCTGCGGGCGGCGCCGTGCGCTCAGTGGCAGACAACGACACCGGGCAGCCCGTCCCGATAGGTGCCGCCGCCGACGGGTGTCCAGCCGGGTGGGATCCGGATCGGATGCTGCGGCGGGCGTCCGGCCATCTCGGCGCCGTTCGACGCGTTGGGCATCGTCAGGAAGCCGCACTCGGAATACGCCGTCTGCGCGCGGACCGAGGGTTGGATGAGGAGCGCTGCGACGACGAGACCGAGAGCGATGCCGAGCGCGACGAGGATCAGCTTCTTGGACATGGGACCTCCGCGACCGAGGGTACTCGATTCGCGCACCAGAAGCGCCGGTCGCGCGCGACTCACGCTGGGCGCAGCAGCGCCTTGGTCTCGAAGAACTCGAGCAGGCCTTCGGCGCCCCACTCACGTCCGTTGCCGGACTGCTTGTACCCCCCGAAGGGCGCGCTGAAATCTGCCGGCGCCTGGTTGAGGTGGACCTGCCCGGCGCGCAGCTGGCGGCCCACGCGCATGGCGCTCTCGGGGCTGCCTGCCTGCACATACGCGGACAAGCCGTACTCCGTGTCGTTCGCGATGGCGACGGCCTCTTCTTCCGTGTCGTACGGGAGGATGCACAGCACGGGCCCGAAGATCTCTTCGCGCGCGATGCGCATGTCGTTGCGCACGCCGCCGAAGATGGTGGGCCGCACGTAGTAGCCGCGCGCGAGCCCCTCGGGGCGGCCGAGACCACCTGCCACCAGCGTCGCGCCCTCGTCGAGGCCCGCCTGGATGAGCGCCTGGATCTTGTCGAACTGGTTCTTGTTGGAGACGGGCCCCATCACGTCGCCCTCGCTCGACGGGTCGCCCACCTGCACCTCCGCCGCCGCGCTGGCGGCGATGCGCAAGGCCTCGTCGTGCTGCGCGCGCGGCACCAGCATGCGCGTGGGCGCGTTGCAGGACTGCCCGCTGTTGCGCAGCACCGTGGCCACCCCGTGACGCACCGCGGCCTCGAGGTCCGCGTCGGCGAGCACCACGTTGGGGGACTTGCCGCCCAGCTCTTGCGTCACCCGCTTGACCGAGTCGGCTGCGGCCTTGGCCACCAACACGCCCGCGCGCGTGGACCCGGTGAACGAGATCAGGTCGATGTCCGGGTGCGCGGCCAGCGCGGCGCCCACGCCGGGGCCGTCACCGTGCACCAGGTTGAACACGCCTCTGGGGACGCCGGCGGCGTGCAGGATCTCGGCGATGATGACCGCGTTGCTGGGCGTCATCTCGCTGGGCTTCAGCACCATGGTGCAGCCCGCCGCGAGGGCTGGCGCGACCTTGCACATGATCTGGTTGGCGGGCCAGTTCCACGGCGTGATGAAGCCGCACACGCCGATGGGCTCCCGCACGATCAGGTTGCGGCCGCGCACCTCTTCGAGCGGCAGCGCGCGCAGCACCTCGGTGGCGTGCAGCACGTGGCCCAGCCCCGCGGGCGCCTGCGCTGCGCTGGCCAGGCCCATGGGCGCGCCCATCTCGGCGCTGATGGACCCGGCCAGCTCCGGCAGGCGCGCGGCATAGGCGTCGGCGACGCGCTCCAACAAGGCCAAACGCTCCTCGCGCGAGGTCTGCGAGAAGCTCGCGAACGCGCGGCGCGCGGCGGCCACGGCCTGGTCCACGTGTGCCTTGGTGCCCAGGCTCACCCGCCCGACCACCTCCTCGGTGGCGGGGTTCACCACCGCGTGCGTGGGCACGTCCCCAGCGGCTACCCACTCCCCGTCGATGTAGAACGAACCCAAGTCCAAAGGCATCATGGAGCATCTCCTCGGTACGCTGCGCGCAGCTTGTCGCGGTAGAGCTTACCGTTGTCCAAGCGCGGCAGGTGCTCGACGATGTCCACGCTCTTCGGGCACTTGAAGTGCGCGACGCGGGCCCGGCAGTAGGCGATCAGCTCGGCGCTCAGGGCGGCCATCGCCGTGGTCCGCGCGGGGTCAGCGCCTGCGCCTGCGTCGGCGCTCGTCGCGCTCTCGTCGCGCGTCGCCGCGGGTGCCCACTCCACCACAGCCTTTACCTCTTCGCCCCACTCGGCGTTCGGCACGCCGATGACGGCGACGTCACGCACCGCGGGGTGCGTCAGCAGCACGGCCTCCACCTCGGCGGGGTAAATGTTCACGCCCCCGCTCACGATCAGGTTCGCGTCCCGGTCCGTGATGAAGAGGAAGCCGTCCTCGTCGAGGAAGCCGATGTCTCCCACCGTGAAGTAGCCGCCGCGGCGCGCGCGTGCGGTCTTCTCGGGGTCGTTCCAGTACTCGAAGTCCTCGTCGCCGCGCTTGATGTGGACGCGCCCGGCGACCCCGGCAGGACACTCGCGCCCCTCGTCGTCCAGGATGCGCAGGTGGTCCGGCGTCGGCGGCCGCCCCACCGTGCCCGGCCTCTTCAGCCACTCCGCGGAGCCCACGGACGCGCCCGAGCCTTCGGTGGCCGCGAAGTACTCCCACAACACAGGACCGAACCAGCTCAGCATGGCGCGCTTGGTCTCGATCGGGCAGGCCGCCGCCCCATGCAACAAGTACTGCATGGAGGACACGTCGTAGCGTGCGCGCACCTCCTCGGGCAGGCGCAGGAGCCGGTGAAACATGATGGGCACCATGTGCGTGTGCGTGACGCGGTGCTTCGCGATCAGCGACAGCGCCTCCTCCGCGTCGAAGCGCTCCATGATGACCACGCCCACGCCCGCCGAGAGCGGCGCGAGCAGCGAGAAGCTGAGCGGCCCCCCGTGGTAGTACGGCCCCGTGCACAGGTTGAGCTGTCCGCTGCCCGCGCGGTACTTGGGCGCGGTGGTCAGGGCCTCGAGGTGGGTCGAATAGTTGGGCGGCCGCACCACGCCCTTGGGGTAGCCGGTGGTGCCCGAGGTGTAGAGCATGCGGCAACCCAGCACGGGGTCCGTGAGCTCGCTCGGGTCGTGCTGCGCCAGGATGGTCTCGTAGTCGTCGAAGCCCGTGACCGCGCCCCCAACCACCAACCACAGCGCCACCTGTGGGCAGCGGACGCGCACGTCGCGCATGACGTCGGCGTAGTCGGTGTCGGCCAGCACGGCCTTGGCCCCGCAGTCCTGAACGACGTAGGCCACCTCGTGCGCAGTCAGGTGCCAGTTCACGGGCGTGTAGCGCAGCCCAGCCTGGAGGCACGCCTGCACGCTCTCCACGAAGGCGGGGCGGTTGCCGCACACGAGCGCGACCGCGTCGCCAGGCCGCAGGCCCGCCGCGCGAAAGGCACGTGCGAGGCGGTTGGTGTTGGCGCTCAGCTCGCGGAAGCTGCGATTTCCCGTCGGGGAGATCACGGCCTCTGCGTCGCCCAACGTCCGAGCCCACAGGCTCAGCCACGTGCCCGTGCTGGCCGCGTGCCGACGCGCTTCGTCGGACGGCAACGCACCCTGCGGGACAGGGGCACGCGTCGTCGAGACGGGCGCGGCGCCCTCACTCACGCGGGTCCCGGCTCCGTGCGCGACGTCACGGTCGCGCCCGCGGGACGGCCGGCGGCCTTTGCGCCCTTCGCCCTCGGCGCGTCACCTCGCGCTCCGGGAGCCTGTCCACCCCGCAGCAGCACGCCCGGCAGCGCGTCCTCCGGCCCCTGCTGATCCTCGCCCCTGTGGCGCAGCAGCTGCCCGTTCACGATGACCGCGTCCACGCCGATGGCGTCTGCCACCAGTCGCTCGGCGCCGCCCGGCAGGTCTCGCAGGCGCCGCAGCGGCGCGGGGGCGACCGTGGCCGGGTCGAACACCACCACGTCGGCTGGGCGCCCGAGCGCCAGCAGCCCGCGGTCCAGTAGGCCCACCAGCGTGGCGGGCCGCTGCGTCAGCGCGTGCACCGCGCGCTCCAGCGTCAGCGCGCCCTGCTCGCGCACCCAGTGCCCCAAGAGGTGCGTCGAGTAGCACGCGTCACACAGCTGGTCGGCGTGCGCGCCCGCGTCGGACAGGGTGATGACCGTGTTGGGGTCCTGGATGAGGTCGCGCACCTCGCTCTGGTCGTGGTTCAAGAACGCGAAGCGGAAGCGCGCCGTGAGCCCGCTGGCGATGGACAGGTCCAGCACCAGGTCTACGGGGTCCACGCCGCGCTCGTTCGCGACCTCCACGACGGGGCGCTCCTCGAGCGAGGGGTCCGCGTCGTAGCGCGAGATGACGGCGCGCTCCGGCCAGCCCGCGTCCACGTTCTTGGCGTCCTTGGCCGACTCGCGTTTGAACTGCTCCCGGAACGCCGCGTCGGCGTAGATGGCCAGCTTGCCTGCAGCGTCCGCGCGCATGGCGCCATGAAACGCAGGGAGGATCTCGAAGGGGTAGGGCTCGCCCAGGTGGAAGTCGAACATGATGGGGCGACACGCGACCTGCGGGACGATGGTGAGCCCCGCCGCCGCGTGCTCCGCCGCGACCTCGAGGAAGCGGTGGTGCGACCCAGGGCCCGCCATGCCGGCCAGCAGCGCGGTCCAGGTGATGGGGACGCCGTGGCGCGTGGCCAGCTCCACGAACTCCTTGTTGAAGAACCGCTTGCCCTGCGCGGCCTGCAGCACGCCGCGCCCGCTCTCGCGCATGGCGCCCACCAGCGCGTCCACCTCGCTGAACGCCGCGAGCCGGCTGGGCACGGGCTTGCCCCCCGCGCCGTGGTGCGTGGGCGCCATGGACGTGGAGAAGCCGATCGCGCCCGCCTGCATGGCCTCGCGCACCAGCGCCTGCATCTGGTCGAGCTCCAGCTCGCTGGCCTCACGCTCGGTGGCGTCCTCACCCATCACGTACAGCCGCAGCGGCGAGTGCCCGATCACCGACGCCAGGTTGATGGCGCAGCCGCGCGCCTCGAGCGCGTCTAGGTACTCCGGGTACGTGACGAAGGGCCACTCCTCGCCCAGGCCCGCGGAGAGAGCCTCGTACGACATGCCCTCCACCTTCTCGAGCGTCCGCATGATGATGTCACGGTGCTCCGGGCGCATGGGCGCGATGCCAAAACCGCAGTTGCCAACGACTGCGGTGGTGACCCCGTGCCAGGGCGAGCAGGTGAGCTTGTTGTCCCACATGACCTGCGCGTCGTAGTGGGTGTGGATGTCCACGAACCCCGGGCACACCACGCGCCCCGTTGCGTCCAGCGTGCGCGTCGCGTCTCCGTCCGCGACGCCCAGCGCTACGATCACGCCGTCCTTGATGCCCACGTCGCCGCGGTAGCCGGGGGCGCCGCTCCCGTCGATGATCGTGCCGCCCGTCAGCTTGAGGTCGTACTGCATGCGTTCTCCAGGGTGCGCGCGGAGGGGCCGTGGCTCAGTGCGTGGTGGGGGGCTGCTCGGGGGCGGTGATGCCGAAGAGCTCGGTGGCGTTGTCGCGCAAGATGCGCCGCGCCACCTGAGGGTCCACGCCCGCGAAGTGCTCGGCCACCAGCGACTCGGACAGGGGCCACGTGGAGTCCGAGTGCGGGAAGTCGTTGGCCCACAGCAGCCGCTGCGGGTTGAGCTGGTCCAGCATCTTGAGCGCGGTCCAGTCGTCTTGGAAGGTCATGTAGACGTTGTCGAAGAAGTACTCCGACGGCAGCCGCGTGAGCGCTGGCGCCTTGTTCCAGAAGCGATGCCGGTTGTAGATGTGGTCCATCCGGTAGGTGTAGTGAGGCACCCAGCCGGCGTCGGCCTCCACGCACACCACCTTGAGCGCCGGGAAGCGGTCGAACACGCCCGAGTAGATCAGCATGCCCACGATGTCCTGCACGCTGCGGATGACGTTGAGCAGCGCGTTGATCTTGGGACCACGGTGCCCGCCGTAGCTGGTGTTGGTCAGGATGTGGAAGCACAGCGGCAGGCCGAGCTCCACCGCGGTCGCCCAGAGCTTGTCGTACTGCGGGTGGTCGTAGTCCGCCTCACCCGGGATGCCGGACATCATCACGGCGGGGAAGCCCTGCTCTTTGATCAGGCGCAGCTCGGCCGCGCCCTCGTCCGCGTTCTTGATGGCGGCCTGCGCCGCACCAAAGAGGCGCGCCGGGTCGTGCGCGCAGTACTCCTGCAGCCAGCGGTTGTAGGCGACCATGCAGGCACGTCGATAGTCGAGGTCCGGGTGACCCGCGAGCGGCATGCCCACCGACGCGAAGAGCAGCTCCCCCGCGATGCCGTCGCGAGCCTGGTCCGCGCAGCGGTGCGCCGGGTCCCAGCCCGAGCGGTGCCAGTCCTCGAAGTTGCGCCCGCTGAAGCTCATCTTGCCGGACTCTTCGCCCGCCGCGGCCACCAGACCCATGGGCACCGACATCTTGTCCAGGCCCGGGATGACGTAGAGGTCGCCCCGCTTCTCGTCGCGCACGATGTGCGGCGCGCGGTCGCGGAACGCCGGGTCGATGAAGCGCGCGTAGCAGTCAGGCGGCTCCGTGACGTGTGAGTCGGCGGAGAAGAAACCGTAGTCGAAAGCGGTCGTCATGAGGCGAGTCCTTCTGCCGAACACGCGGCCTGTTCGGACCCTCACGATGTACGCAGAGGTGGGCGCGAAACGAAATGGTTAGTCCGCATGGAACCATTCGCGCTGCTTATGCAGAGCACGGAGCGATGCTCGGTCTGGACTCGCGAGCTGCTCCCAGCGCACGCCGCATTTCCGACGTCGAGTGAGTGCCCCCATGCTACGCTCGCGATGAACTTTTCCTCTGTGAACACCAAGGCACCCCTCATGCGATCTCGTTCCAGCTGCGCAACTCGCACCATCTCTCTAATCGCGCTCGCTCTCGCGTCCATCGCCGGATGCGGCGGTGGTGGGGGGGGCACAGAGGATAGTGGAGTCGTTCGCGACGGCGCCATCAATGACGGCGGGACCGTCGCGGACGGCGCGATGGACGGCGGCGCGATGCCGACCTGTGCGGTGGACAACGGCGGTTGCGACCCCCTCGTGACCTGTGGGGTCGCGTCTGGTGCCATCATGTGCGGCGCATGCCCCACGGGCTACTCGGGCTCGGGAGACACCGCGTGCACTGACGTCGACGAGTGTCTGACTGGCACCCCATGCGATGCGCTCGTGACATGCACGAACACACCCGGTGGCTTCACCTGTGGCGACTGTCCTGCAGGCTACTCGGGCGGCGGTGTGGAGGGCTGCGTGAACATCGACGAGTGCACCGAGGGCACGCCGTGCGATGCGCTGACTGTCTGTATGGACACCGACGGGAGCTTCACGTGCAGCGACTGCCCGAGCGGCTACGTGGGTAGCGGCGTGACCGGCTGCATGGACGTGGACGAGTGCGACGCCGACATGTGCGACCCATTGGTCACGTGCATGAACGAGCCAGGCACGTTCACCTGCGGCGCGTGCCCCGACGGCTACACGGGCGATGGCCTCACCGGATGCCTCGACATCGACGAGTGCATGATGTCGCCGTGCGACGCGCTGACGTCCTGCATGAACGAGCCGGGCACGTTCACCTGCGGCGCGTGCCCCGACGGCTACACGGGCGATGGCCTCACGGGCTGCCTCGACATCGACGAGTGCGACACGATGACCGACTTGTGCGTGCCGACCCTCGCGACCTGCACGAACACGGAAGGCAGTCACACCTGCGCGTGCGTCTCGGGCTACACGGGCGACGCGCTCGCAGCAGGGACTGGCTGCGTCGACATCGACGAGTGCATGGAGATGACGGACGACTGCGTGGACGCGAACGTCACGTGCACCAACGATGCGGGCAGCTACAGCTGTGCCTGCGTCGCGGGCTACGAGGGTGACGGCACAGCGAGCGGCTCGGGCTGCCGCGACGTCGCGGACCTCCTGCACTATCGCTTCGATGGAATGGGGACTTCGGTCGTGAACCACGCGTCGAATCCGCCGGCTGGCACCGCCACGGCAACGCTAGTGGGCGGCCTCACGCAGGGCGGAACAGGTCAGTGTGGTGGCGGCCTGATCGGGGACGGCGCCTCGTCGAGCACCAGCTACTTGGACACCGCGTGGGCACCGAACCTCGGGGCGGCGTCCTGGACCATCTCGTTCTACACGAGCAACATCGGCGCCTCGAGCACACTCTTCTACATCC
Source organism: Sandaracinaceae bacterium (assembly GCA_020633075.1). GTDB lineage: Bacteria > Myxococcota_A > Polyangia > Polyangiales > Houyiibacteriaceae > JADJJE01. Next base: position 242,276 of record JACKEI010000006.1, on the reverse strand, counting down.
TGGGCGACGTCAATACGGGCTCCCTCCGCTGCTTCACGAACGGCGTCGCCGGAGCGGACAACTGGATCCTGCGCGGCGCGGGGCTCACCGACGTCTACGTCAACGGCGGCGCCACCGTCGCACCGCACATGACCACGTTCGTCTACGACGCGACCGCCAACGTCGTCCGGGGCTACCTCGACGGAGTGCTCGTCACCACGGTCGCCCAGGGGACCCCGTCGCTCAGCGGCACGGGGCCGCTGAAGGTCGGCGCCTACGGTGCCAACACCGGCTTGCCCATGGGCGGGGTGATGGACGAGTTCCGCCTGTACTCGAGGGCGCTCTCCGACGCGGAGGTCGCCACCCTCTACACCACGAGCGGCACCTGCTCCCCGTAGCGTGGGACTCGCCCACGCTCGCGGACCCGTGAAGAACCCCCTCGTCGGCGCTCTGCCTGCGCAACGCTAGGTCGGTCGGTCCTGCGCCGAGGCTCCGAGCCGTCGACGGGGTGTCGATCGAGCTCGGCGCTCCCGGGTAGGGTCGCCCTCAGCGGGCGGTCGGCGCGGGCCGGGTCGCCGTCAGGCGGCGCACCACCTCACCCGCCGTGTTGGTGATGGTGACCGGCCCGTAGGCGCGCATGGCCTCCGCGAACTGCGACGCCTCGCCCACCAGCACGATGACCATCTGCTCGGGGCGCACGTTGGCGCGCGCCGCGGCCAGCGCCTCCTCGGGCGTCACCGAGCGGATGCGCGTTCGGAAGGTCTCCCAGTAGTTGTCGGGCAGCCCGAAGCCGCGCAGCCCCGCCACCAGGCCGGCGATCTTGCCGGAGGTGTCGATGGTCAGCGGGAAGGAGTTGCTCAGGTACTGGCGGGCCAGCTGCGTCTCGTCGTCGCTCGGGGCCACGCTCGAGATGGCCACCAAGTGCTCGAAGAAGGCCGCCATGGCCTGCGCCGTCACGTCGGTGCGTACCGCGGCCACCGCCGTGAAGGCGCCCACCTGCTCGCGCTCCTCCACGTTGGAGTAGGCGCCGTAGGTCAGGCTGCGGCGCTCGCGCAGGTCCATGAACAGCCGCGACGAGGCGCTGCCCCCCAACACCTGGTTGGCCACCTGGAGCGGGATCCACTCGTCGCTTCCGCGCGGGATGGCCAGGTTGCCCACGCGGATCTGCGTCTGCTGGGAGCCCTCGCGGTCCACGATGATGACCTCGCGCGTGGTGCGCGCGGGCGGGGCCGGGTAGCTGACCTCGGGCACGGTGCCGCGGCGCCAGGTGCGGAAGGCGGCTGTCGCGCGGCGGCGCACGTCGGCTGCGGTGACGTCGCCGACCACCACCAGGTACGCGTTGTTGGCCACGAAGTGCGTGCGGTGCCAGGCCACCAGGTTGTCCTGCGTCACCGCCTGCAGCGCCTCCACCGTGGTGTCCACGCGTGCGTAGGGGTGCGCGCCGTAGAGGGCACGGTAGTAGGCGCGGCGCCCCAGGTAGCCCGGGTCCTGCGCGCTCAGCTCCAATCGGTCGAGCTCGCGCCGGCGCAGGCGGTCCAGCTCCTCCGCGTCGAAGGCGGGCAGCGTGGCGACCTCGGCCAGGAGCGCCAGGGCCTGCGGCAGCTGCTCTTTGCGGGCGCGGAAGGTGAGCAGCACGTTCTCCGACGTGGCCATGACCTCCATGTCGGCACCCAAGAACTCGATCTCTTCGGCCAGCTCGGCGCTGGTGCGCCGGGTGGTGCCCTCTTTCAGCATGTCCGCCACCAGGCCGGCGAGCCCGGGCAGGTCGGCCGGGTCGGTCTCTTTGCCGCTACGGATGACCAGCTGCAGGTAGACCACCGGCAGCTGCGTGTTGCTGACCGTGTTCAGCTCGAGGCCGTTGGGCAGCGACGAGCGCGTGATGGAGGGGAAGGCCAGGTCGCGCGCCGTGCCGCTCTCGGGGGGCGGCTCACGCGGGGCCTCGGGCTCCGGCTCCACTTCGGGTTCGGTCTCGGCCAGCGGCGTCTCTTCGCCCTCCACGCTCTCGAGCGAGGGGTACTCCGGGGGCGGCGTCTGCTCGCGCGAGCAAGCGCCCCCAGCGAGGGAGAGCAGCAGCGTGAGCGCGAGCCACGGGCGCATGGTGTGTGTGCGGGACATGGTCTTCACGGGTTCGCTCCGGTTGCGGCGGCGGGGGGCAGCACGTCCAGCACGGTGCGCTGGGTGGGGCCGAAGTATTGGCGCGCGACGCGCTGGATGTCGTCGCGGGTGACCGCGTTGTAGTGGTTGATCTCGGTGCGCAGCAGCTCCGCGTTGCCGTAGTACATCTCGAACTCGGCCAGGCGCTGGGCGCGCTGCAGCGTCTCCTCGATGCCGAACACGAAGTACGAGGCCACGCGGTTGCGCGCCTTCTCCAGCTCGCGCGCGGTGACGCCGTCGCGCGCCACGGCTTCGAGCTGCTCGTAGACCACCTGCCGCGCCTCCGCGGGCTGGTGCGTGCCGGCCATGATGCCGAAGACCGAGAACAGGTCCGGGCCACGCTGGTCGTCCGTGCCCACGTGCAGCTGCTGGCAGATCTCCTGCTCCTTCACGAGGATGCGGTACAGGCGCGAGCTCTCGCCGTCGCCCAGGATCAGGCCCAGCATCTCGAGGGCGTAGTGGTCCGCCTCGCGGCTGGGCGGGATGCGGTAGTTCACGTGGAAGGCCGGGAAGGGCGCCAGCGGGTCCGTCATGCGCTCCACGATCTCACCCGTCTGCGGGTTGATGGGCCCCGGGTCGTACGCGGGCACGGGGCGCGACGGGATGTCCTCGAAGTAGCGCCGCACCAGCACCATGGCCTCGGCCGGGTCGAAGTCCCCGGAGATGCTGAGCACCGCGTTGTTGGGCGGGTAGTACGCGTCGAAGAAGGCCTGCACGTCGGGCAGGGTGGCGGCGTCCAGGTCGGACATGAGCCCGATGGTGGAGTGCGCGTACGGCCAGTAGTCCCCGTAGGCCAGCTCGTTGATGCGCAGGATGCTGTTCATGTACGGGCGGTTGTCGTAGCTCTGGCGGCGCTCTTCCTTGACGGTCTCGCGCTGGTTCTCGAAGTTCTCGGCCGTGATGGCCAGCGAGCGCATGCGGTCTGCCTCCAGCCACAGGCCGAGGGCCAGGTCGTTGCTGGGCAGCGTCTCGTAGTAGTTGGTGCGGTCCGAGCTGGTGGTGCCGTTCATGTCGCCGCCGCGGCTGTCGATGAACGTGAAGTGCTCGCCCTTGCGCACGTTGGCCGAGCCCTGGAACATCATGTGCTCGAACAGGTGCGCGAAGCCCGAGCGCCCCTGCACCTCGTTGCGCGAGCCGACGTCGTAGTAGATGGCCACGGCCACCGTCGGGATGCTGCGGTCGGGGTTCATCACCACGCGCAGGCCGTTGCTCAGCCGCTCACGGACGATGGGGAGCTGCGACAGAGAGCTCTCCCCGCCGCTGGGCCGGCGCCGGCCGCGCTGGGCCTCGGCCTCGTGAGTGGAGAGGCACGGGAGTGCGAGCGCCACCAGGGCGAGCGCGACGAGCCGCTTCATGATCGGGCGTTGCGTCTTCAGCATCATGGGCAACCGCATAACACGAAGCGGAGGGGAGTGGCCACGCCTTGACGGCTGACCCGCGCTGCCTCGTCCGGTCACGTGTGCGGGCGAGCGCGGCGCGCCTCAGCGACGGCGGAACTGGAGCACGTGGCGGTACAGCTGCGTGGGGCCCAGCTGGCCGGGGCGCCAGTTCAGCTGGGGGCCGTCGGGGTCGGAGCTGTAGTCGTAGACCACGAACTCGCCCGGCTCGCTGCCCTCGATGACGCTCGGGAAGCAGGTGTCGCCGTTGCTGGGCAGGTCCGTGATGTACGCCACGCGCAGCTCGTCCTGAACGATGCGCCAGAGGCTGCAGCGCTTGGGGGTGGTCACGTAGCGCAGGCCCGCGACGGTGGAGTTGCCGAGCCCCTCGCCGCCGAAGTAGCCGGTCTCGGTGACGTTGCGGCGGGCCACCAGGTAGATCTCGCGGTCGTACGCGAACATGTGCGGCGAGTCGTACTTCTTGAAGTCCGTGTTGCAGGTCCAGCTGCCGAGGTCGTCGCGGTCGGCGCGGCAGACGCGGCTCCCGAGACCCAGCGCGTCCGTGGCTTCGACGCGAATCACGGCGAAGAGGTCGCCGTCGTCCGCCAGCGCGTAGGCCGTCTCGCTGCCGCCGCCCTCGTAGACCACGGAGTCACCGCTGCCCACCGGGGTCCAGTTGATGCCGTCCGTGCTGGTGCGGAAGTGGATCTGGAGCGGGTCGCCGCTGAAGGTGTAGATGTTCTCGCCGCCGTTGTAGGCGGTCATGAAGTGCCGCCCGTCGGGCACGGTGGTGGGCCGCCACACGAGGGTGTCGTCGCCGTACAGCTCGCTCAGGCCGCTCCAGCTGCCGCCGGGGGGCAGGGTGGCGTAGCGCACGCCCATCGGCATGAACTCGAGCTCGCTCACCCCCAGCACGCTCATGTACAGGAAGAGGGTGCCGTCCACGGCCAGGAAGCGCGGCTCGCGCACGTCGGTCCCCAGCGCGAACTCGGCCTCGTAGCGCCAGCTCAGCTCGTCGCTGCTGCTGACCACGTACATGATGGTGTCGGGCCCGGCGAAGTGGTCCGGCGCGGTGCGCCACGCCATGTACACGCGCCCCTCGTGGCGGATGACGTCCACGTTGTTGTTGGACGCCTGCGGGGTCACCTCGCTGGGCAGCCCCGCGCTCGGCACCACCTGCCGCGTGTCCAGCAGCGTGACCCGGTGACGCCCCAGCTCCACCACGGGCCGGAAGGTGCCGTCGTCGATGGGCGGCGGCGCGTCGGAGCCGCAGCCCGCGAGGAGCGGGAGAGCGAGGAGCACTGTGAGGACGGGACCGAGTACCTTCATGACCAACACCCCGAGCGCCGAGCGCCCAGCTGGAAACGCTGACGATTGTGTCAGAGCGCGCCGCGTCACGACATGGCCAATGCGCATGGCATCATGCAGCAGTCGAATGGCTGGCGAGCGCCCGGCACCGCGGCGGGTCTCGCGGCCTACTCCACGCTGACCACGTGCCACTCCCCCGCTTCGCGGACCAAGCGGATGACGCGGCCGCTAGGCGTCCGCACGGTGGCTTCGTTGTCCTGGATGTCCACGTCCAGGGCGGGCTCGTCCTCGGTGTCTTCGATGAAGCGCTCGATCTGCGCGTCGATCTCCGCGCGGGGGGCGCGCGCCAGGATGCGCGAGATGCTGGGCAGGCTGCGGCGCTCGAGGGCGCTGCGGAAGGCCATCACCGCGTCTTCCGGCGTGGCCAGCGAGACGGCGTCCAGCAGGCTGCCCACCAGGCGCCAGCGCTCGCCCTCGATGACCAGCACCGCGTGCTGGCCAGAGCGCAGGGGCACGCGCGCGCGTGTCTGGAACAGCTGTGGGTCGGCCAGCGCGGCGTCCACGGCGGCGGCTTGATCACGGAGCTCCTCGCTCGCCTCGGCCATCTGCGCGCGCAGCGTGTCCAGCGTGAGGCCGGCGCGCGTCTCTTCGTCGAGGAGCGCGTACACCGCCTCCGCGTCGCCACGCCGGGCGGCCTCGGCGTAGGCGCGGGCCGTGTCGCGCGGCGGGGCCGAGGCGGCGCTGCCCCCGCAGCCCACGAGCAGCAGCGCAGCGAGGCAGGCCCACCGCAACACCGACGGAGGGGCGCTCCGCAGCGCGTGCGCAGGAGAGAGAAGGCCAGCGTCCAGCGTGGGCACGCGCAGAGGCTAGCACAGCCGCAGCGCCCCCTCTCCAGCCTTGTCGCCGACTTGACGCGCGGCGGCGTCCGTGAGCTATCTCGCGGTACATGACCCCCACCCCCAGCGTGCCCTGATGGCCGTCCTGCGCGTCCTCGGCGTGGACCCCGGCTCGGTGCGCACGGGCTACGGCATCATCGAGCGTGACGGAACGCGGCTGCGCCTGATCACGGCCGGCACCCTGACCGCGGGGGAGAAGGCGCCGCTCGAGGAGCGCCTGCTGACCATCCACACGGGCCTGGTCGCGCTGATCGAGGAGTACGCCCCCGGCGCGGCCGCCGTGGAGGACATCTTCATGGCCAAGTTCCCCAACGCGGCGCTCAAGCTGGGGCACGCGCGCGGGGTGGCGCTGCTGGCCATCGCCCAGGCGGGGCTGGCGGTGCATCCCTATCCGCCCGCGGTCGTGAAGCGCTCCATCGTGGGCAAGGGCGCGGCCGACAAGACGCAGGTAGCCCGCATCGTGGGCGCCATGCTGGGGCTCACGGAGCTGCCCGGGATAGACGCCACGGACGCGCTCGCCATCGCGCTCACGCACGCCCAGGCGGCACGCATGCACGCGGCCCTCGCCCCCGCCGCCAAGCTCGCCAGCGCCGCCAAGTCCGGGCGCCCCGGCGCCCCCCGTCGCGCCGCTAAGGGGCGCCCGCCGCCGAAAACGGGTCGCTGAAGCGCGGGTCCGTGACGAAGCGCTCGTCGGTCAACGCGTTCAAGAAGGCCAGCAGGTCCGCGCGCTCTTGCTCCGTGAGCACAAAGCCGCTGATGAAGCCGTTCTTGAGCGGGCTCAGGCGCCCGTCGCCCGCGTTGGGGCCGTCGGGGGTCAGCGTGCCGCCGCGCGCGTAGTGGTCGATGACGTCATCCAGCGTGGCCAGAGACCCGTCGTGCATGTAGGGCGCGGTGAGCGCGATGTTGCGCAGCGTGGGTGGCTTGAAGCGCCCCATGTCCAGCCGGTCGCCCGTGATCTCGAACAGCCCCGTGTTGGTGGCGGGGTAGCCGCCCGCGCCGTCCACGTTGTAGAGGCCGTTGTTGGCGAACAGCGACTGGTCGAAGAAGTTGCCCGCGTGGTCCACGGAGCCCGACAGGTTGAAGCCGCCGTGGCAGTGGAAGCACTCCACCTGCTCGCTGAAGAACAGCTCCATGCCGCGCCGCGCCGACTCCGACAGCGCGCTGTGGTCGCCCGCCTGGTAGCGGTCGTAGGGTGAGTCCCCCGTGATGAGCACGCGCTCGAAGGCCGCGATGGCGCGCAGCACGTTCTGCACGCTGATGGGTGAGGCCTCCCCCGGGAACGCCGCCGCGAACATCTCCGGGTAGCGCGCGTCCTCGCCCAGGCGCGTCAGCAGCAGGTCCTCTTGCCCGCTGAGCCCGAGCTCGATGGGGTCCTCGCCAAACAGCGGGATGCGCGCCTGCATCTCGAGCGTCACCACGGCGGAGTTGGCCCAGTTGAGCGTGGCCGCGTAGCCCACGTTGCCGAGCGCCATGGAGCCCCGCGCCGTGTGCTGTCCCGTGGACCCCACCGCCGTGCCGAGCCCGTCCGTGAACGCGCGCGCCTGCTGGTGGCAGCTCCCGCACGACTGCGTCTCGTTCTCGCTCAGGCGCACGTCGTAGAACAGGAAGCGCCCCAGCTCCACCTTGGCCTCACTGAGCGGGTTGTCCTCCGGGATGCGCGGCTCGGGGAAGCCGCGCGGCAGGTCCAGCGTGTAGCCGGGCCCACCGCCATCGCAGGCGGTGAGCAGCGAGGCGAGCGATGCGGAGAGCAGCAGGCCGGCCAGCGGCGCGTGGCGGAGGACGGGCACGCGCTCAGTCTAGGCTGAAGACGCGCTGCGTACCGGCTGCCATCGTGCCGTGCGGCAGACCGAGGGCTTCGAAGTACGGCGTGCAGTCCGGGTCCATCGCCCCCGACATGCAGCCGGGGGGCGTGTTCTCGGTCTGGGTGTCCAGGTCCACGTCGCTCAGCAGCGCGCCGAAGTCCACGCCGATGGGCTCGTGCATGAAGTGCTCGCTTGCGATCTCCACCTCCACGCGGTTGGGGGCCGCGCAGCTCGTCACGCCGCCCGCCGTCGGGTCGCCCACGCAGCCCGTGCTGCCCAGGTGAAAGCGCCAGTCCGGCAGCCCGGTGGACGCGCCGTCGAGGCGCATGAACTTGTAGCCGCTCTGCCAGGCCCAGAACATGTCGGTCACGTTCAGGGGCGAGGCCGCCACCGACGCGTCGGCGTGGTTGTCCTCGAAGGGCACCCCCACGGTGAAGCGCAGCGCGACGTAGCTGCCCGGCGGCACCGTGCCGACCACCGTCACGTTCGTCTGTGGGTTGCCCTCGCAGCCGGAGATGCTGCTGTCCGCGAAGTCGATGTAGACCAGCCCGTCGTGCTGGAAGGTGCCGTCCTGCTCGAGCTCCACCGGGAACTCGGTGCCGTCGGCATCCACGACGCGGAAGTTGTGCGCGTAGAAGCGGGCGTCCTTGATGGTGAGGCTCTGGTCGCCGCTCGCGCCCAGGTTGTCGTAGGTGTCTCCACACACGAAGGGTACCCCGCTGACGTGAGGAGCGAAGGTCAGCGTGAGGTGCTCATGCTCGCCGTGCGCTTCATCGCAGGCAGACAGCAGGAGCGAGGGCGCGGTGAGGAGCAGGAGACTGGCGCCCATGGCGCGGGCAATGCGGTGAGTCATGCCGCTACGCTAGCGCCGGCAGACGGCGCGCGGCATGCGGCAAATCGTCGCAGCCTGGCGCAGCGGGTGCGCCACCCACCTTAGAGCGCGGCCGCCTGGAGCGTGTCGCACTGGGCCATGTCGCCCGTCTGGTAGCCACGGGTGAACCAGCGCTGCCGCATCTCGGAGCTGCCGTGCGTCCAGCGCTCGGGCTCCACGCGGCCGTTGGCCTCCTGCTGCAGTCGGTCGTCGCCCACCGCGGCGGCCGCCGCCAGCCCCTCCTCGAGGTCACCGATCTCCAGCAGGTTGCGCTGCGCCGTGGCGTGCGCCCAGATGCCCGCGTAGCAGTCCGCTTGAAGCTCCATGCGTACCTGCAGGTCGTTGCGGCGGCTGGGGTCCGCCCGCTGGGCCTGGCGGATCTGGGCGCTGGTGCCCAGCAGGGTCTGCACGTGATGGCCAATCTCGTGGGCCAACACGTAGGCCTGCGCGAAGTCCCCCGGGGCGCGAAAGCGGCTGCGCAGGTCGCGGAAGAACGAGAGGTCGATGTAGACCTTGTTGTCTCCGGGGCAGTAGAAGGGGCCGGTGCCGGCGTCCGCCTCGCCGCAGCGCGAGCTCACCGCATCCGTGAAGAGCACCAGGCGCGCGTCCTGGTACTGCTGCCCGCGGGCCTGGAACAGGCGCTGCCACGTGGCCTGCGCGTCATCGAGCACGAAGCTGACGAACTGCACCTGCTCGTCCTCCTCCGCGCTGGGCGGCGTCGCTGGGGCGCCGCCCGTGCTGCCGGCACCTGCGCCGCTGGTGCCGCTCACGGCCTCGGCGGCCCCGAAGAGGGTCTGCGGGTCCACCTTGAGCACGTAGGCCACCAACAGCACCAGCAGCGTCGCGCCGAGGCCCAGCTTCCCGCGGGAGCCACGGCCGCCGCCACCACCGCCCGCGCCGCGCCGGTCTTCGATGTTCTGGCTCGTCCCTCTTCGTTCCCAACGCATACGCTTCTCCGGCTCGTGACCCTGCGAGAATGGGGGGTGCCCACCATCCCTGCAAGGGGACAGTGTACGCGGCCTGGACTTCGTCGCCGCGCACGCGGACGGACCAGCGGGCACGGGAAAGCGTGCCCCGGGTTGCATCCACCTCCCAAACGGATTCACATCCGGGGGTGCTCCCGCTGCGTGACATGAACCCGACGCGCCGAAAGCCGGTCGTCACGTGGGCGCTGATCGCCGTCTCGGCTCTGGTCTTCGCGTACGAGCTCAGCCTCTCGTCCGAGGCGGCCACCGTGTTCCTCGCGCGCTACGGCGTCGTGCCCGCCGTGCTCACCGGGGGGGGCCTGGGCGTGCTGCGCTCGGACGGGGGCTCCCTGGGCGCCCTGATCACGCCGATCACCAGCCTCTTCCTGCACGGCGGTGGCCTGCACCTGCTTGGCAACATGTGGTTCTTGCACGTGTTCGGCGACAACGTGGAGGACGAGCTCGGGCGCCCGCAGTTCCTGCTCTTCTACCTGGGCGCGGGCCTCGGCGCGGCGCTCTTCCAGGTTGCCGTGGACCCCAGCAGCCTGGTCCCCATGGTGGGCGCGTCGGGCGCCATCAGCGGTGTGCTCGCGGGCTACGTGGTGCTGCACCCGCGCGCGCCGGTGCTCACGTTGGTGCCCATCCCCCTCGCGCTCTTCGTGGAGGTGCCCGCCTTCATCTTCATCTTCGTGTGGTTCGCGCTGCAGCTGGTCTACGGCCTGCTCTCGGCGGGCGGCATCGGTCAGGGCGGCGTGGCCTGGTGGGCGCACGTGGGCGGCTTCTTGGTGGGCTTGCTGGCCATCACGCTTCATCGAAAGGCGGTCGCCGCACGCCGGGCGTGACCTGGGCGCAGGGCTGGCGATATGCTCGCGCCGGTGAGCGACGCGCCCAAGTACTTCTACCCGCCCCACTACCGCGAGCTCGACGCGCGGGTGCGGCGTGAGCTGCTGGCGCCGCACGCGCTGGACGGGCACCCCCTCGCCGCTCAGCTCTACCTGCCGCCGCTGCCTGCCGGGCACGTGGCCGGACAGCCGACGCCGCGCGACCCAGACACCGTGCTGCTGCTGATGCACCCGCGCGGGGACTTCCAGCTGCACTACGCCGCGCCGCACCTGGCGCTGGGCGGCTACGCCGTGTGCGGGGCCACCACCCGCTACCTGCACAACGACGCGGACGCGCTCCACGAGCGCCTGCTGCTGGACGTGGGCGGGGTCATCCGCATGCTGCGCGAGCGCTTCGCGCGGGTGGTCCTGCTGGGCAACTCGGGGGGCGGCTCGCTCTTCGCGCTCTACCTGCAGCAGCAGGGCAAGGCGCCTGCAGACCGCCTCACGCGCGCGCCGTCGGGCGACAAGGTGCCCCTCGCGGACTACGAGCTGCCGCCCGCCGAAGGCTTCGCGCTGATCGCCGCACACCAGGGCGAGGGGCGCTTCATGCTGGAGCGCCTCGACCCGAGCGTGGTGGACGAGAGCGACCCCGTGCTGGTGAACCCGCGCCTCGACATGTACGACCCCCGCAACGGCTACCGTCCGCTGCGCGAGGGGCCGTCGCGCTACTCGACCGACTTCCTGGCGGAGTTCCGTCGCGCGCAGGTGGAGCGCTGCGAGCGCCTGGACGCGCGCTGCCTGGCCTGGTGCGAGGAGGCCCGTCACGCGCGGGCCCGCGCCGGCATGGAGGGTGTTCCCGCGGACGTGCGCCGCGACGCGCTGCGGCGGGGCATCACGCGGCGCTACATGCTCATCTACCGGACCCTGGCGGACCCGCGCTACCTGGACCCCACCTTGGACCCCAACCGCCGCCCCCTGGGTTCGCTCTTTGCCCTGGGCGGCCGCGACCCCATCGCGGGCAACTACGGCGACGGCCTCGGGCGCGTGATGAGCGCGCGCGGCTGGCTGTCCACGTGGTCCGGTCTGTCCAGCAACGCCGCGCTCGAGAAGACGCTGCCGGACGTGCGGGTGCCGCTGCTGGTGGTGTACGCCGACGCGGACACGGAGATCTACGAGGCGGAGTGCCGCGCCCAGCTGGCGTGGGCGGGTAGCGCCGACAAGACCTTCACGCAGGTGGACTACGCGGATCACTACTTTCACAGCGTCGGCCCGGAGGGCGAGGCGCTGGGCGAGGGGCGCGCGCGCCTGTGCAACGCGCACCTCCTACCCTGGCTACGGGAGCGCTTTCCGGCATGAGCAGCAACAACCCCTTCGACTTCTCGGGCAAGCGCGTGGTGGTGACCGGCGCGAGCCGCGGGCTCGGGCGCGAGCTGGCCCTGGGCTTTGCCCGCGCGGGTGCAGACCTCGTCCTGACCGCGCGCCAGCTGCCGCTGCTGGAGCAGCTGGCCACGGAGGTGCGCGGGCTCGGCCGCGAGGCGTTGGTGATCCCGGCCGACCTGGCCACGCGCGAAGGGGCGGACACCCTCGTCGCCGCGACGCTGGCGAGCGGGCCGGTGGACGTGCTGGTGAACAACGCGGGCTACAGCGAGCCCCTGCCCTTCCTGGACGCGGAGGACGACGTCTGGGAGCGCGTCATGGCCATCAACGTCATGGGCGTGGTGCGCCTCACGCGCGGCCTCGGCGGGGCCATGCTCGCGCGCGGGCAGGGCAGCGTGGTGATGGTGGGCAGCGTCCTCGGGCGCACGGCCATCCCGGGAGCGTCGCCCTACATCGCCAGCAAGGGCGCGGTAGAGCAGCTGACCCGCGCGCTGGGGGTGGAGTGGGCCCGCAAGGGGGTGCGCGTGAACGCGCTGGCCCCCGGCTTCATGGACACCGACATGGTGGGCGAAGAGAGCGAGAGCGCCTCGCTGCGTGGCTACGTCGAGCGCCGCACCCCCATGCGCCGCCTGGGCCGCGCAGACGAAGTGGTGTCCGCTGCGCTCTACCTGGCGAGCGACGCCAGCAGCTACGTGACGGGCACCATCATCCACGTGGACGGCGGCTGGACGGCCGCGTGAGCGGGGCCCAGCGTTCCGCGTGCGTCCACTTCCAGCGCTGAAGAAAACGTCCAAGTCAGCGAACCCTCTCGCTCCCTCGCTGGCTCCTACTCGTGTGGCCCGGACTCACCGGGCAGAAACAGGAGCAGACGCCATGTTGAAGAAACTTCTCCCGAGCAACGAGCACCCCATCGAGCGAGGGGTCCGCGTGGTCCTCGGTGTGGGCATCTTGTCCCTCGCCTTCGTCGGGCCCGCGACCCCCTGGGGCTACCTGGGCTTGGTGCCGCTGGCGACAGGTCTGCTGGGCAGCTGTCCGCTCTACACGCTCTTCGGTGTGAGCACCTGCCCGGTGCAGCGCCCCGACGCCTGAGCGCGGCGCGTCATTGCAGCAGCTCGCGGGCTAGCACCTCGCCCAGGTTGACCATGAACGGGAACGAGACGCGGTCGTAGTCCGCGCGGTTGTCGTTCATGAGTCCGTCGCGATCCACGTAGAGCGTGGTGGCCACGAAGAACGCGCGCTCGGTCCCCAGGCGGTGTACGTAGGCGCTCTCCAGGTGGAAGCCCCAGGCGCGGCCGGCCTTGTTGACGTACTCGTAGCTCTCGCGCGGCAGGACGCGGTTGATGCCGGGGATCAGCGGCTCGAAGCGGGCCTCGGCGTCGTCGACCGTGCCGCGCCGGGCGGGTGGCGGGCGGCGGCTCATGATGTCGCGCAGCAGGGCGCGGTTGGCGTCGCTCAGCGGCAGGTCCACGTCGCTCCCGTCCAGCGTTGGGTCCACCACCTCCAGCACGATGCGCTGCAGGTCCCGCAATGAGATGTAGTTCTTGCGCCGGAAGTCCAGCGGGTGGTTCACGCGCTGCCGCGTGTCGGAGTCGATGTGCGCGTCGCCCACGCCGGTGCGCGGCATGTCCAGCATGAGCGCGTTGCGGAAGCGCACCCCGGCCGTCCGCTCTGGCGCCACCACCCGCGCGGCGCGCCCGCGCCCCACGCGCACCTCGGGCGCAAAGCGGTGGGCGTCCATGTGCAGGTCCCCCTGCTCCAGGCGGTGCTGCATGCGCACGCTGCGCAGCCCGGCCTGCCACATCATCCGGTTGAGCTGCTCCATGCCCGCGATGTCGAAGAGCACGTTGAAGCCGCGGTTGCTGGACACGATCAGGGTGCGCTCCACCTCGCCTGCCAGCGTGGTGCTCGAGCGCCCGACGCTGGTCTGCGCGTCCTCTCCCGTGATCAGGTGGGCGGTGCGCGGGCGCACGTAGAGCGGGCCCGTCACCAGCTCGGGCGCGTCATGCGCCTGGAAGGTCAGCAGCGACGCCGTCGCCGCCACGGTCTTGATGGCGCTGGCCGGGTAGAAGTACTCCGCGTTCAGGCGGTACCCGTAGCTGCGGATGCACGGGCGGCCGTCCACGTCGCGCACCACCTCGCTCACCAGGATCTGCGCGCGCAGCGACTCCGCGTTGTCGAGGATCTCGGCGAAGCGCTCAGGCTCCGAGCGCAGCAGCCTCTCGATGTAGTCGTCGCCACGGTCCACGTATCCGGGGCCCGGCGTGCAGGTCCCGCTGCGCAGGTCGGTGGCAGCGTCGGGCATGGGCGGCACGGCGTCGGCCGGGTTGTCCTCGGAGGCGCGGCGCCCGTGGGCGTGGGGCAGGGCCAGCGCCCCAACGAGCAGCAGCGCGCCGCTCATGGTGCAGAGGGTACGGAAGAGGCGGGGAGTGCGGTCAGGGGTCGAGGGCACCCCGTCAGAGTGACACAGGCTCCCGCGTGAGCCATCGCGCGAGCGCGAACAGGAGCCCCAACACGAAGAGCGTGCCGAAGATCCACTTGTTCCAGCGGGCCAGCCAGAGCGGCAGGTAGATGTCGAAGTTGTCCTGCCGGTCCTCGGTGTAGCGCGCGGCGAGGTCGGTCAGTGGGCAGCGCATGCGGTTGAGCGCGAGCACGGCCACCTCGCAGAGGACCAGCGCGATCAGGCCCGCGACGACCGTGAACTGCTCCCACAAGGCGAAGCCCGGGATGGCCAAGATGGCGCCCGCGAACAGGGCCCAGACCAGGGTATGCAGCAGCTTGATCGTCCGCAGCGGTGAGGTCACGGCGGGCGCGAGAGTAGCAAACCCGGGGTGCTGGCGGGATGCGTGACCACGGGCGGATGTGGCAGGCTCCGCTCCCCGCTGACCCCCTGCTGCCCGAAGGTGCTGACGATGACCGTCCGAACGCTGCTGCTCGATCCCAACACCAACGCAGTCCAGGTCGGTGACGAGGCCCTGCTGACCAGCTGGCTCGCAGACCGCCGTGGCACGCTCTGGATGGACATCGGCGGCGAGGAGCCCGAGCAGGAGCAAGCCTTGCTGGAGCGCTTCGACGTCGACGAATTGTCGATTCAAGACGCGCTGCGCGAGCGCCACCCGCCCAAGGTGGAGGAGTTCGGGAGCTACATCCTGATCATCCTGCGCGGGGTGGACGGCGAAGCCGACGGGCTCGACTTCAAGACCCTGCAGCTGTCCATGTTCGTGGGGGACGACTTCCTCGTCACGCGCCACGCCAAGCGCTCGAGTAGCGTCGATCACTTCATGGAGCTGGGCGCCCAGACCCCCGACTGGCTCACCTGGGGCAGCGCCTACATCGCGACGCAGATCGCCGTCCGCATGGCCAACCGCTACCTGCCCCTGTTGCTCAACCTCGAGCCGCGCCTCGAGGCGCTGGAGGAGGAGATGTTCGAGCGGCCGTCCGACGCCGTGATGGCGGAGCTCACCTCGTACAAGACGGACCTCCGCCGGCTGCGGCGCGTCTTCATGTACCACGAGAAGATGTTCGGCGACTTTCGCCACTCGCGCTCATCCCTCTTCGGCGACGACCTGCGGCACGACCTGAACGACGTGTTCGAGAACTACGAGCGCCTGCACAGCCTCTCGACGATGCTCTACGAGACCGCCGGCGACCTCATCGACGGCTACATCTCGAGCGCGTCACACCGCCTGAACCACACGATGCGCGTGCTCACGGTCATCACCGCCATCTTCGTGCCGCTCAGCTTCTTGGCGGGTCTCTACGGCATGAACTTCGAGCACATCCCGGAGCTGAAGATGCACAACGGCTACTATGTGCTCTTGGCGTTCATGGCCACGCTCGCCACGTCTTTGCTGGCGCTCTTCAAGTGGCAGAAGTGGCTCTAGCTCAGCGGTAGGGGTTCTGACCGTTGGACATGGGCGGTCGCTCGAAGGGGGGCAGCGTAGCGACCCCGACGCGGTAGGGGTTCGGCGAGTAGAACGCGGTGGGCGAGCGCGGGGGGATCGCGGCCAGCTCCGTGGCGTCGGCGCGCGCCACGGCCGGGCCGCTGTCGTGGTACGGGTTGACCCGCACGTCCACGCCGGTGCGCGGCTCGGGGAGCACCAGGGGGCCCATCAGCGCGAGCACGAGCGCGACCAGGCGCCCCTGCGTCAGGCGGCCGCGGAAGGTCAGCGCCTGAGAGGCCTCGTTCGTGTTCGGCGTGCCGGGGCGCTCCACCGTGACGCGCGTCTCGGTGGCCGTGAAGTGCACCCGCGCGACCACCTGCGGCGCCACCCCGTGCGCGTCCGCTGCCTCGGGCGCCACCACGAAGGTGCGCAGCGCGCGGGACATCTCGGCCCGCACAGAGCTCGGGTCCACGGGCAGGCTGGCTGCGGGTGCCCCCTCCGGCGCCGGGTCGCTCGTGAACCCGACCACGACCAAGGGCGGCGGTTGGGCGTGCGCGACAGGCACGAGCGCGGCGCTCGCCAGGGCGCTCAGCGCCGTCCCCACGACCGCCATTCTCGTTGCGAAGAGGGTCATGGGCACAGCATAGCCGACACACCCCACGATGCCCGCAATTCGTCGACAACGCCCCGTTACCTCCCGGGTTGCGGACCGTCGAGTCACCAGCGGCTCAGGCGTCGGTGGTGGGTAGACGCTTGTGTGTGAACTCGCGCTCGCCGGCGCTGAAGGGCCCGACGGTGTCCCCCTGACCCCGCAGCTTGTAGCGGGTGGTCAGCAGGCCCTCGACGCCCACCGGACCCCGCGCGTGGATGCGGGAGGTGCTGATGCCCACCTCGGCTCCCAGGCCGAAGCGGTAGCCGTCCGCGAAGCGGGTGCTCGCGTTGTGGAACACACACGCGCTGTCCACGCGCGCGAGGAAGCTCTCCGCGCACGCGCTGTCCTCGGTGACCACGCAGTCGGTGTGCGCGCTGCCGTAGGTGTGGATGTGCTCGATCGCGGCGTCCAGGTCCGAGACGACCTCCACGGTGGCCTCCAGGTCCCCCCACTCCTTGTGCAGGTCCGCCGTGAGCGGGAGCCCCAGCTCCTGCGCGGCACGTGGGCCTCCTTCGAGACGCACGCCGGCGGCCCTCAGCGCGTCGAGAAGGATCTGGGCGCGCCCGTCCCCCACCAGCGCCTCGTGCACCAGCAGCGTCTCCATGGCGTTGCAGGCGGCCGGGTAGTCCACCTTCGAGTCCACCACGATGCGTACGGCCTTCTGCATGTCCGCCGCCGCGTCCACGTACACGTGGCAGATGCCGTCGGCGTGGCCCAGCACGGGGATGCGCGTGTTGCGCTGTATGTAGCTGACCAGCGCGTTGCCGCCGCGCGGGATGACCAGGTCGATGACGTCGTCCAGTGCCAGCAGGCTGGCCACCTCTTCGCGGCTCTCCACCAGCGCGATGCAGGTGCTGGGCACCTCCGGCTCGAGGGCCTGGGTGATGACGCGGTGGAGCACGCGGTTGGAGCGCGCCGCCTCCTTGCCTCCCTTCAGCAGCAGCCCATTGCCCGAGCGCAGCGCGAGCGACGCGACCTGCGGCAGCGCGTCCGGGCGGCTCTCGAAGATGACCATCACCACGCCCATGGGCGCGGACTCCAGCTGGAGCATCAGGCCGTCAGCCAGCTCGGTGCGGGAGAGCACCTTGCCCAGCGGCTCCTCCTGGTTCGCGACGTCGCGCACGCCGTCCGCCAGCTTCGCGAGCTTGCGCTCATCCAGCTTCAGCCGCGCAGCCAGCGCGGTGGTCATCTCGCCGCGCGCGACGGCTTCGGCCGCGTCGGCCACGTCGATGGCGTTCTCGCGCAGGATCTCGGCGGCGTTCTCGGTGAGCGCTGCGGCCACGCGGCGGAGCACGGCGGCGCGGGTGGCGCTGCTCAGGCCGGAGAGAGTGCGGCCGGCTTCACGAGCGGCGATGGCCTGTTGCTTGGGGGTGAGGGGCGTCTGCATACGCAGACTGTAGCGCCATCGAACGGCGGCGCATCTTCGCTCCCCGGAGAGCGCCGCTCCTGATCTTGCTCAGTCCTTGAGCAGCTCGTCCTTCACGGAGTCGAAGAGCTGGCCCAAGATGCTCTGCCCCGCGCTGCTGGTGGCGACCGCGCCGAGCGCCGAGAGGCCCGTCGCGGCCACGCTCATCATCTGCTGGCGGCGCTGCTGTTCGTCGCGTTGGGCCTTGCGCGCGGTGGCCCCTTCGAAGGCCTCGCCGCAGTGACCGCAGGCCGGGAGCGCGAGCGCGGAGGGGCGGCCGCAGAACACGCAGCTGTGCAGCAGGCTCGTCGCGCACGCACCGCAGCGCAGCGCGGTGGGGTGGTTGTCCGCGCCGCAGCTGGGGCAGTCCACGTGCTGAGCTGGCGCGCCGGGATACGGCGCCTCGCAGTAGGGGCACGCCACCAGCCCACCGATGGGCGGCGCCCCACACCCTTCACACTCGACCTTGGCTCCACCGTCAGCGCTCATCGGCCGGAGTGTACCACTCCCGCGCCGCGCTTCTACGGCGACGCGGGTCCGGTGGACGGAGGGCCGCGCAGCACGCCGAGCTGCTGCGCGAGCACGGAGGCGTCGCGCGTGGGCAGCTCGCAGCGCCCGCGCTCGCACACGTAGGCCGTGGGGCGGCCCTGCTGCGCGTGCTTGTCCGCCAGCCAGGGGACGGAGGCGGCGAGCGCGCCCAGCTGCGCGTCGTCGCCCACCAGCACCACCCGGGCGCGCGAGGGTGTCCGCCGCAGGACCGCTAGCAGCGCGTCGCGCTCCGCGCCCGGCGGGCCCACCACGGCCACCTCGAGGAAGCGCGCGTGGTACGCGCCGAGTGCCAGCAGCATGCGCGGGAAGGCGATGGGGTAGCGCGTCATGTCCGTGGCCTGCGAGGCGAACACCCGCTCCGCCCGCTCACGGTAGTCGGCCTGTCCGGTCAGCGCGGCCAGCCGCAGCAGGTTCAGCGCAGCCACCGAGTTGCCGCTCGGCACGGCGTTGTCGGACGAGGGCTTGTCCCGCGCCAACAGCCGCTCCCCGTCGCGCGGGGACTGGAAGTAGCCCCCGTTCGCGACGTCCAGGTACTCCGCGTCGAGCGTGGCCTGGAGGGTGGTCGCGGCCGTGAGGTAGCGCGCGTCACCGCTCGCCTCGGTGAGCGTCAGCAGCGCCTCGATCAGGCCCGCGTAGTCGTCCAGGAAGCCTCGCTGCTGCCCCCGCCCGTTCATGGTGGTGCGATAGAGGCGCCCTGCGCGGTCACGCTGGTGAGCCAGCAGGGCGTCGGCCGCCGTGCGGGCGCGGGTCACGTACGACGCGTCGCCCAGCAGCCAGCCGGCGCGAGCAAACGCGTGGATCATCATCCCGTTCCAGGCCGCCACGATCTTGTCGTCGCGCAGCGGCGCCGGGCGCTCCGACCGCACCCGATAGAGCACGTCCAGGCTCTCGCGCAGCGTCCGGGTCAGCGCGTCGGGTCCCGTGCCGGCCTCGCTCGCCAGCGTCTCCAGCGGGGTCGCCGCGAAGAAGATGCTGCGCCCCTCGAAGTTGCCGCCCTCGGTCACGCCATAGCGTCGCTCCACCAAGCGGGCGCGCTCGGCCGGGAGGGCCGCGCGCAGCTCGGCCGGCGTCCACGTGAAGAACCAGCCTTCCTCGAGGTGCCCGCTGGGCGTCAGGCTGTCCGCGTCGGTGGCCGAGTAGAAGAGCCCGCGCGGGTCCGTCATCTCACGGATCACGTAGTCCAGGACCTCGCGCGCCACCTGCGCGAATTGCGGGTCACCGGTGGCCGCGAAGCCGTCCAGGTAGGCATCCACCAGCTGCGCGTTGTCGTACAGCATCTTCTCGAAGTGCGGCACCAGCCAGCGCGCGTCCGTGCTGTAGCGGTGGAAGCCCCCGCCCACGTGGTCGTACAGGCCGCCATTGGCCATGGCGCGCAGGGTGTCGGCCGCCATGCGCGTGGACGCCTCCGTGCCGCGCCGATGCCCGTCGTCCAGCATCAGCTGCACGCGCGTGGGCTGCGGGAACTTGGGCGCGCGACCGAAGCCGCCCAGCGTCCCGTCGTAGGTGGAGGCCAGCTGCTGCACCGCGGTCTCCACCACGCTCAGGCTGGGCACGTCGCCGGGCGGCGCGGGCTGGCTCGCCTGCACCAGGCGCGCGCTGACCTCCGCGGCCATCGCGAGCAGGCCCTGCCGGTCCGTCTCGTAGCGGTTCACCAGCTCGCGCAGGATGCTCAGCAGTCCCTGCCGAGCGCCGCGGACGCCATCACGCGGTGGGAAGTACGTCCCCGCGAAGAAGGGCTGCCCGTCCGGCGTGAGCACCGTCGTCATGGGCCACCCGCCCCGCTGCCGCATCATCTGCACCGCGCGCATGTAGAGGTCGTCCAGGTCGGGGCGCTCCTCCCGGTCCACCTTGATCGCCACGTAGTGCTGGTTGAGGTAGGCCGCGATCTCCTCGTCCTCGAAGGACTCGCGCTCCATGACGTGGCACCAGTGGCACGTGGAGTAGCCGATGCTCAGGAAGATGGGGCGGTCGAGCGCGCGCGCCTTCGCGAGGGCCTCGGGACCCCAGGGGTGCCAGTTCACCGGGTTGTGGGCGTGCTGCAGCAGGTACGGGCTGCTCTCGTGGATCAGCCGGTTGGTGTACGCGGGCGCGCCGCCCGGCAGCAGGTGCTCGGTACGCGGGACGTACCCGGGCCCGTGAGCTTCCGTCGCCGTGCTCAGCTCGCGCGTCAGCTCTGCGTTGGGAGTCGCGACCCCAGGGAGCGCGGGCTCGCGCGTATCGGCCTCTGCTGCGCGCGCCGGGACTTCGGGCACAGCGTGGTGGACGGGGGCCGGGGCGGCGTTGGGGTGCGATGGATCGGTCATGGGGCCCTCCGCAGCTGCGGGATCGAGCGAGGGACTGGAGGTGCAGCCTGCTCCCACGAGGAGCGCCAGCGCGCATGCGGCCTGCAGTGTGCGCGGGACGGCTGTGAGGAGCGTCAGGAGCGTCAGGAGCGTCGGGCGCGGTGAGGATGCGCTCGGTAGCGGCAGTGGAGACACCTCTCACCATGCACCGAAAGGGGGGCGCCGCAACGAAGGCTTCCCCGCGCACCCATCTGGGACGGTGCTATCGTGCTGACCGTGACCGAAACCTCGACCCGCCCCTCAGCGTCGCAGTCGGCGTCCTCCTCTCCCGCGGACCGTGACCGCGCACCCACGGCGCCCGCCAGCGAGACCGCCGAGAGCGCGCCCGCGAAGCCCCCCAGCGCGCCCATCTGGCTGCGCATCGTGCAAGGCCTGTCCGGGCTCGGCCTGATGGTCGGCTTCTTCATGCCCTGGATCAAGCTCGGCGAGATGGTCTCCGTCAGCGGCTTTGGCCTGGTGCTGACCAGCGGGGACGTGGTCGAGCAGCTCTCGGCGCCCAGCCGTGGGCTGATCGTCGCCATCCCGCTGATTGGCCTCGCGCTCATCGCGATCGCCATGAAGGGCTTTCGGGGCCTCGCTTGGGCTGGGCTGGCGACGGGCATCCTCATCATCCTGGTCGGGCTCTACACCCTCATCAGCTTCTTCCTGGACTCCACGGGCACGGGCATGTGGCTGGTGACCGGCTCGGCCCTGCTGGCCCTCGGCACGAGCGCCATCGCGCTCCGCCTGAGCCGCGCGCGCTAGCAGCCCGTCGACGGTCCGCCCCAGCGCGCTTCCCCAGCGCAGCCCGGCTGGCTTCGCGCTACCGTGTGTGGGTGCCCATCCACCTGCTCCGCGCTCTCCCCGTGCTCGCCCTCGCGGCGTGCGCACCCGTCGCCCCCGTGACCACGCCGCGTGCGGGCGGCGAGCCGCCCGCCGTGGACGCCAGCACGGTCGAGCAGGACGAGCACGCGGCCGCGACGCCGCTCACGAGTGGCACCCACCACGGGACGCTCACGGCCGAGAGCCCCATCCAAGACCAAGGCCAGCGCTTCACGCTGTACCGCCTCGAGCTCAGCCCGGGGCGGCACGTGTCCATTCGCATGAGCTCGGCGCAGCTGGATCCGCAGCTGGAGCTCATGGGCCCTGACGGCGTGCGCCTCGCGAACGACGACGCCTTTCCGGGCTCCCTCGACGCCGCGCTGGAGTTCGAGCCGGAAGTTGCGGGCTCCTACCTACTGCGCGCGACCAGCGTGTCCGCCGGCGAGCTCGGCGCCTACACGCTCGAGGTCCAGGAGCGCCCGCCCGGGGGGCTCGGCGACGCCTATGCGCTCGGCGCTCCGCTCTCATCCACGCTCGGGCCGAGCAACGTGCCCGGGATGCCGGGGCGCGTCCTGCACTTCGAGGCTGCAGCGGGCGCCATCATCACCGTGCGTGTCACCTCGACGGCGTTCGACACGGTCGCGACGGTCATCGCCCCGAACGGCCAGCGCTGGGTCAACGACGACGCCCAGGACGTGGGCCCCCGCGGGACGGAGCGCGCGCTGGACAGCACCGTGACCCTCGTGGCGCCGCGTGACGGGATCTATCAGCTGGTGGTGACGTCCTACGGCGGGCAGGGGACGGGGCCCTTCGCGGTGCGCAGCACCTTCCGCGCCCCGCCACGGCTCATGCCGGACGGCGCTCGGCCCGAGGGGCTGGCCGGCGCACAGGGGGGCGGGCGCGTGCTCGGCCTGTACGCCGGGATCTCGCTCTACGCCCAGCAAGGAAACCTCTTCGGCTGCGCGGACGACGCCCGCTTCCTGGCGCAGGCTTTCACCGCCAGCCACCTGCAGGGGCCCTCGGACTACGTCTTGCTGACCGACGCGCAGGTCACGCGCGACGCGTTCTTGGGCGGGGTGCGCGCCCTCGCGCAGCGAGCGCGTCCCGAAGACGTGGTGGTCATCTTCTACTCGGGTCACGGGGGACAGGTGGCGCGGCTGCCGGACTCCAAGCACGAGCTCGACGCCTTCGACGAGACGCTGATCCTGAGCGACGGAGCGGTGCGCGACGACGAGCTGGCCGCCGCGCTCAGCGACCTGCGCGCCGGGACGCTGCTGGTGGCGTTGGACAGCTGCTACAGCGGCGGCTTCGCGGACGACCTGATCGACCGGCCGGGGCGCATGGGGCTCTTCTCGTCCGACGAAGACGTGCTGAGCGACACGGCCGAGCCCCGGCAGGCGGGCGGCTACCTCTCCTGGTACCTGCGCCGGGGCGTGCTGGGCGAGGCCGACGCCCTCCCCAGTGACGGTGTGCTCTTCAGTGGTGAGCTGAGCGACTACGTGCATCGCGGGTTCGTGCGGGACCACCTGTTGATGAACCCCCCGATGGCCTTGGATCCGGCTCAACGCTTGGTGGTGCGGCGAGGCAGCGTGGCGTGGGGGCAGGTCTTGTGGGCCTACCCACGCTCGGCGGCGGGGGCGCGTATGCCGCTGCCGGACGTGCCGCTCACGACCCCGAGGCCAGGTGGTCTGCTCAGCTCGTGGGGGCCCCACAGGCAGAAGTAGTAGCTCAGCGCTACGAGCGAGAAGGGCCCCACGTCCAGCGTCAGCAAGATGCCCACGTGCAGACACACGCCCAACGCCGTGAAGCCCACGCGCAGGTCGCGCGCCGCAAACGCGCGCCGCAGGCGCCCTCCGCGCTCGGCGGTGGCGCGGGCGTAGAACCACAGCAGCAGCACGGGCGCGCCCACCTCGAAGAGCCAGGTGACGGCGGTCCCGAGCTGCGTGAGGGGGTAGACCGAGGCCGTCCAGCGCATGTCGAAGCGCCGCCACGTCGGGTCTTGGAAGACGTGGTACAGCGCGGCGAAGTCGCCGGCGGGGAGCCAGTCGGCGCTGAGCTTGTGCAGGCCCGTCGTGGTGTACACCACCAGCAGCTGGAAGACGGCGAGGTAGCGCGGCCACGCGGCCACCTGCGCCGCGCTCACGAAGCGCCCCGTGCGGAGCTTGGCGTCCAAGGACAGGGTGGCGTTGCCGTTGCCCAACACCAGCAGCCAGAGGGCGTTGGTGATCAACAGGTCATAGCCCCCCACCACGTGGGGGTTCGCGTACGCGACGGCGAGGTAGGTCTGCAGCGCGACGAAGGTGCTGACCCTCCCGCCAAGGCCGAGCGCGACCGCCAGCGTCGAGGCCAGCGCGAGGCCGTAGAGCCCGTGCATCACGCTGCGCGTCGGCCCTCCCAACCACGCGACCAGACCGCTCCCTGGCTGAAGGCAGGCGTAGCCGCCCTCGCTGCAGTCCACCCAGACGACGTCCAGGAGGCCCGCGAGCCCCACCGACAGCAGGCTGTAGAGCGCCGCGACGCCCACGCCCATGCGGAAGCAGGCGAGGCTGGTGCCGGCCTCACGCCGTCCCAGGGCCGCCACCCAAGAGGCCCAGGTGCGCGTGAGCGCGCTCATGGTGCCGGCTCCTCGCGCAGCTCGGCGGCGACGAAGCCACGGCTGTACAGGTAGTGACCCTCGGGGGTCTCGCCTGCGCGCACGGCGGCGGGCGCGAGCGTGGCGTAGCGGTAGAGCTGCACGCGCACGACGGTGGCGTCGGGGAACGCCCGGGCTGCGTCCCGCGCGATCAGGCGCACCAGGCCGTCGTAGGTGCCGCGGTCGAAGTTGCGACCGAAGCTGCCCTGCTGCTTGCGCAAGCGATGGTTGCGCAGCTGCCGGCCCCAGAAGTCGTGCTCGGCGGAGTGCGGTCGATACACGGGCCGCCACGCACCCGCCTCGTACACGTCCACGTGCAGCTCGCCTGGGTGCTTCTGCGGCACCGCGAACATGATCCACCCCTGTCGTGCGCCACTCCAGTGCGTGTACCCGGCGAAGGGAGCGGTGAAGGCGGCGTGGGCGCTGGCATAGCGCGCAGCCTCCCGGCGCACGCGCGCCTCGATGTCCGCGGGCGTCGTCGTGACCCCCGCGCGCGTGAGCGTCTCGGACCAGCGCCGCAGCTCGGCCTGGATGTTGGGGGTGTCCCAGCCCATGCCGTGTGTGAAGAGCGCGGGCGCGGGCAGCGACATGGCCACCACGCCGCACACGTGGAAGAGCACGAAGAGCACGCGCAGGTGCGGCCCCAGCGCCTGCATGCGACGCGCTAGCATGCGGGCTCCACGCTCCTGGCACGCAGCACGCGCGCGGTGCGCCAGACCGGTCTCACTCGGCGTCGGCCGGTGGGGTCCACGCGTGGCTCTCCGGGGCCAGCGTGGGGCGCTCGCGGCTCTCGGTGCTGCCGATGAAGGGGAAGGCTTGCTGCTTCAGGAAGCCGACGGGGATGTAGTCGCCGATCACGCCGTAGCGATCCGGCCACATACGGTCCGCGCGCACGGCCGTCCCGAAGAGGTAGTCCAGGAACGCGAAGTGCGCGGCGTAGTTCTTGTCCACGGCCTCGGTGTCGCGCGAGTGATGCCAGTGGTGAAAGTTGGGGGTCACCAGCACGTAGCGCAGCGGCCCGAGGCGCACGTTCACGTTGCAGTGGTTGAAGACCGCCTGGAAGCCCACGATGATGACGTAGGCGTCGATGACCCGCTGCGAGAAGCCCAGCAGGAAGATGGGCGACAGCACCAGGATGCGCGTGGCGATGAGCTCGAGGATGTGCTGCCGCGAGCCCGCCAGCCAGTCCATGGACTTGGCGCTGTGGTGCACGGCGTGGAAGCGCCACAAGAAGCCCACCTCGTGGTAGGCGCGGTGCGCGGCGTACTGCACCAGGTCCGCCACCAGGACCACCAAGAACAGCTGAACCACGAAGGGCGGCCTGGCGATGGCCGCCGCCACGCCGTCGTTGGCGGCCCAGCCGAGACCGCCGTGCACCACGCGGTTGGTGACCAGCAGCACGAAGCCGACGACCAAGTGGTTGAAGAAGAAGTGCGTGAGGTCGTTCTGCCACTCGGCGCGGAACACCGGCTGGTCGCGGCGCAGTGGACGCGCCTTCTCGATCAGCACGAAGACGATGGTCGAGCCCAGCAGGTCCAGGATCAGGAAGTCGAGGCCCAGGTACGGCGTGTCGTCCGGGAAGTCGGGGATGGGGGTGGTGGGGCCCCCCAGCAGAAGCGCGAGCACCAGCAGCCCGAAGGTCCACGCGGCCAGCCAGCGCGTGCGCCCGAGCACGCCGTTGACGAGGGCGATGCTGCCGGCGAGCACCATGCCGCCCGCCATCAGGTAGCGCAGCGTGGTCACGTCGTACACGGCCCGGAACTCGGGCGTGGACAGGTAGGCTGGGAAGTGGAAGCCGATGACGCCGAGCAGGCTCATCACGGCGAGCGCGAACGCGACGACCCCGGACACCAGCCCGCGCCCCGTCTCGAGCGCGCCATGCGCAGAGGCCAGGCTGGTGATGCCGGTCAGGCCGTCTTCGGAGCTGGGTGGCGGTTGCCGGTTGGGGTCGTCCGGGGGCGTCATGCGCGTCCGGCCTCAGCCGCGCGCGTCCAGCTGCTGCTGGTTGTACTCGTACTCCTCGCGCATGCCCTTCTCGGACTGCTCTTCGACGTACGCCTCGATCTTCTTGCCGATGAGCGGCACCTTGGCGGTGCCCTTGAACTCCACCGTGTAGGTGCAGCCGCTCGCGGCCGGCGCGATGGTGATGGTGCCGTGCAGCTCGGTGGGGGTGCCCTGCACGTCCACGTCCAGGCGGCCGACCTTCTTGCCGCCTTCGTCGCGCCAGGCCTTCTTGTCCACCACGGTGTTGGTCGGGTTGAAGAGCTTCTTCATGAAGCCCGGCACGTCGGCGGTGACGAGGCGGGTGTTGGTGACGGTCTTGGTGCCGCCCGCCTCGCTCACCTCGATGCGGATGTCGCGGTCGCCAAAGGCCTCCGAGCGCTTGCGCACGGCGTCTGGGTCGCTGACGAAGGCGTAGACGGTCTCGACATCCTGCTTGAACTTGAAGGTCACACTGGCCACGGCAGTCTCTCTCGCTTGGAAATTGGGGAGGCGCCTCGGCCGCTTCGGGCGTGGGCGCGTGGGGGTGCGGGATGCTACCTCCCGTCGGGTGTCAGGCGCCAGCGCTTGCGAGCAGCGTCTCGATCTCGCGCAGCGTCGCGGCGTTCAGGCTGAGCGGGTCGGCCTTGCTCACGCCCTCCACGAGCAGCGCGAGGTGCTTCACGTCGCGCGGGCCGATCGCCACGCTGCCCACGCGCGGGTGGGACAGGGCGAAGCGCAGGGCCAGGGCGGCCAGGTTGGGTACGTGCGTCTCCACCTTGCGCGTGTCGTCCGTGTGCCGGTTGGCGAGGGGGGCGAGCGCCCGGGCGTGATACAGGCGTGTGCGCAGCGCCTGCTCGGTCCAGCGCTCGCGCCGGTGGTCGCCCGGCGGGTACTGGTGGCCGGCCGGGACGCGCGCCGCCAGCACGCCGTGCAGCAGACTGGAGTGCGCCAGCACGCAGCGGGCCTCCTCCCCGTCCACCACCGGGAAGCCCTCGTCGAGCTCGCGCACGGCGTGCGTGACCAGCGCGTTGTAGGGCATGGCGGCGCAGGCAAAGCCTTGTTCGAGTGCCGTGAGCGCCACCGCGCCGCTGGTGGTGCTGAGCCCGATGGCACCCACCAGGCCCTCGCTGCGGAGGACGTCCAGGCCCTGCATGGTCTCGCCGCGCTCCACCAGGGTGCGAGGGGGCGCGTGCAGCAGGAGCATGTCCACCTTGGCGACCCCCAGCAGCTCGAGCGCGCGCTCGACCTGGGGGCGCAGCGCGGTCAGCCCGAAGTCCACCGCGATGGGCTTGTCCGGGTTGCCGGTGGTGGTGCGGCCGGCGCGCAGGAAGAAGAAGCAGGACGCGATGTCCGGCCCTAGGGCCTCGGCGACGAGGCGCATGGCCCGCTCGCCGTCCCACAGGAACGCCAGGTCGAAGCTGCGCAGGCCGAGCCGGTAGGCCTCCACCACCAGACTCTGGAACGCCTCGTCCGTGAGCACGTCTTGGTAGGCGTCGGTCATGACCCCCCAGGTGCCGAGGGTGAGCGGAGTGGGCTGCGTGGAGCAACCGCGGAGCGTGACGCGGGCGGCGTAGGGAGGGGTCATCGGGAGGCTCAGGCTGTCATGGAGAAGACGTATTGGGCGATGCCGAAGTAGACCATCAGACCCAAGACGTCCACGACGGACGCGATGAAGGGGGTGGACGACACGGCTGGGTCGAGGCCCGCGCGCTTGATGACCAGCGGCAGCACCGAACCCACCACGGCGCTGAGCACGACGATGGCGAGGATGCTGGTGGAGACCACCGCTGCCAGCGCCCACGGCGCGACCGTGTCTCCGGCGATGTAGCCGCGCAGGAAGCCCATCGCCCCGAGCACGAGGCCCAGCAGGAAGCCCACGCTCAGCTCGCGCGTCACCACGCGCAGCCAGTCGGCGGACTCGATCTCGCCGATGGCCAGCGCGCGGATGATCAGCGTGGAGGACTGCGAGCCCACGTTGCCGCCCGACGAGATGATGAGCGGGATGAACAGGGCGAGCTCCATGGTGCGCTGCAGCGTCAGCTGGTTGACCTCCATGACGGTCGCGGTGAGCAGCTGGCCCAGGAAGAGCAGCACCAGCCACACGCCGCGCTTCCAGACGAACTCGAAGAGCCCCGTCGCAAAGTACGAGTCTTCGAGCGGCATCATGCCGGCCATCATCTGGGCGTCCTCGGTGGCCTCCTCGATCACGACGTCCACCACGTCGTCGACGGTCACCATGCCCAGCAACGCGAAGTCGGAGTCCACGACGGGGACCGCGCTCAGGTCGTAGCGGGCGATGATGTCGGCGACCTTCTCCTGGTCGTCCAGGGGGCCCACGTGCACGACCTTCTCGGTCATGACGTGCTCCAGCTCCTGGCCGGGGTCACCCAGGATGAGGTCGCGCAGCGACACCACGCCCAGCAGCTTCTCGCCGTAGCCGCAGACGTAGACGTAGTAGATGGACTCCACCTCGCCCTCGTCCGCCGCGCGGCGCACGGCCTCGATGGCCTCCCAGACCTTGGTCTGCGGCGGGAGGGCCACGTACTCCGTGGTCATCAGACCGCCGGCCGTCTCGGGGCCGTAGAGCACCAGCTCGCGGGCCTCCTCGGCGGCCTCGACGTCGAAGCGCTCGAGCTCGGTCAGCAGCGGCGCGCGCTCCTCGTGCTCGAGCTCCTGGAGCACGTCGACGAGGTCGTCGGGATCCATCTCGCTCAGCACCTGGGCGCCGTCCGCGGCGGAGATGGCGCGCAAGAACGAGACCTGCTGCTCCGGGCTGATGCGCTCCATCACGCTGGCCGCCAGCTCTGGCGTCAGCACCTGCATGAGGGCGACGCGGTCGGCGGGCTCGAGGTCCCCGAGGATCTCGGCGATGTCCTCGGCGTGGAATTCCTCGAGCGCGTCCCGCAGCGACTCGGGGTCGCTCTCGAGGACGGCCCGCAGGTCCGGGCCCAGCAACGAGGACAAGCGCATGCGGAACTCGTACCACAATGCGCGCGCCTCGCATCCTTCGTGGTGGGGCCGAGGCCCCCCCCGACGGGCCCTGCGCTACTCCGGCAGCGCGTCGTCGGCGGCCAGCACGCGGCGGGCCCGCTCGCGCGGGATGTCCTCGTCCAGGTCGTCCCCCCACCCGGCGTAGTGCACCCGCAGGCGCCCGTCTGGGTAGGTCTCGAGCACCACCGCGCGGTAGAAGCCGTCTCGCCAGGCGACCTCCAGCACGTCACCGGAGTACACGGGGGAGTCCACCATGACAGGGGCGCCGCTGCCCTCTACGGGCCCGCGCGCCGTGGCGATGGCGGCCTCCGAGATGCGCGCGTCCGCCTCGTCGACCTCGCCGTCGAAGGCGTCGCTCCAGCCGACGTAGTGCACGGAGAGGCTGCCGTCACCGTAGTGCACCTTGGTCACGGCCCGGTAGAAGCTGTCGTTCCACTGGACCTCGAGGGGCGTGCCTGGGGGGATGCGCAAGCCCGTCGGCACGGGGAGGCCGGTGGGGGTGATGGGACCGCGGTCCGTCACGGTGGTGGGGACCCGCTCGGGCACCACGTCGGGAACGCCGAGCGCCCACGCCCCGACGCCCACGCCGACGACGCTGGCCAGCGTCACCAGGGCGCCGAACACGCGCGGAGAGAGGGGGCGCCCGGCGGCGACCCGGGCCCGCACGCGCGCGACGTTGACGATCTCGTCACGCTCCGCCGGCCAGCCTTCGTAGTGCACCTGCCAGATGTCTTCGGCGACCACCCGCTCGACACGGGCGGGCCACCAGCGCTCGCCCCACAGCACCAGGACGTCGTCCCCCACCTGGAACTCCGCGCTCGGGTTGGGGGGTGGGGGCGGCGCGGTGGACGCGCGGTGCTCGTGCTCGCACTCCGCGCACACGAGCACGCCGGGCTCTCGCTCGCTGGTCAGCGGGAGCTCCGCGGAGCAGCCCGCGCACAGAAGACTACGCATCGCCGGCCACTCTACCAGCGAGGGCCGCGCAGCGCTTGTCCTCTCGCGTGTCTCTCGTCACGCGGCCGCGGGCGCGTGCCCAGGCGCAGGCTTGCCTCACATCACGTGCTCGGAGGTGTCGAGGGTGCGCACCCCACGCCGGATCTTCTGTTCCTCGGTGGCCTCGCGGAGCTGCTCGTAGAGGGCCAGGACGTCGGTCTTGATGTGGGCGATGCGCATCTCGGGGTTGCTGCGGTCGATGGAGGTGAGCCCGATGTTGCCGGTGCCCATCAGCCGCTGACCGAAGGGCCGCTCCACCACGAAGTCGTTGATGCGGTACGTGTCCACCTGGTCCATGCGCTTCGACAGGATGCCGTGCTCGATGATGATGCGCTGGGTGGTGATGCGGTAGTGCGTCTGCCGTGAGCGGTACCAGTAGAAGGGCAGGGCCAGCCCCAGCGTGATCACCGCGACGAACGCCGAGAACGCGCTTGGAAGGAGGGCGGGGTGCCCCACGAAGAGGGTCTTCTCGATGTTGGGCGTCTCGGGCGTGGTCATGGCCGGGAGTATGCCTCAGCAGCGGTCGCGGGCAGAAGCGCTCTCGAAGCCGGGCAGACAGCCCAGAAGCGGGCGGGGGGTGCCGGCTGCCGCTGCGTCGCGCTCGGCGCCGTGTGGCGTTGCTGGGCACTCAGCGCTTGGCGCAGCGCGCGGCGACGCCGGCGAACTCGAAGATGCGCCCGTCGCCGATGGGGCTGCCCGCGCCGCAATTGGTCACGTAGGCGACGCCCAGGCGGCGCCGCGGGTCTGCGAAGGCCCCCGAGCCCCGGAACCCGTAGTGCCCGAACGCGCCCGGGTGGAAGCCCCGCTTGCTGGCGATGCTGTGGAAGCCGAGGCGCCAGTGCATGGGCAAGAGCAGCACCCCGTCGAGCCGCCGGTTCTGCAGCTGCACCAGCTGCTCGATGCGCTCAGGCGAGAGCACGCGCACCCCGTCCAGCGTCCCGCCCACGGCCAGCGCGCCGTACAGCTTCGCGAGCGCGCGCGCGGTGAAGAGCCCGCCAGCGCTCGGGTTGCACGCGGCCAGCGTGGCGTCCGCGGACCAGTCCAGCGCCGCGACACCCCGCGGCGCGAGGGCGCGCACGAAGCGATCCTGATCGAGCGGCACCCCGGCGCGCCGGAGCACCGACACGCCGGCTGTCTGCAGCTGCGAGCGCCATCCGCGCCGGCCGTGCCTGCTCCCGGTGTCCCCCGTGGTCGTCCCGCTCCCGCCCGGCGAGTCCCCTGCGCGCCGCGGGGCGGCACCCTCTGAGCGGCGTGGTCGATGTCGGCTGAGCTCGCCTGCCGGCAGCGGAAAGTACCGGGCGGCCTCTGCGATGGCCTCGGGAGGGGCCCCGATGTGCAGGTGGTCGAGCCCCAGCGGCTCCGCCAGCTCGGTCCGCACGAAGTCGCGCAGGTGTGCCCCGGAGACCCGCCGCACCAGCTCTCCGACCAGGTAGCCGTAGGTGAGCGCGTGGTAGGCGTTGTGACGCCCCGCCGGGTGCGCCGGACTGGCCGCGGCCAGCGCCGTGACCACCCGATCCCAGTCCAGCAGGTCGTGAGCGTCGCTCAGCAGCCCGCGCACGTCGTAGAGCCCGGCCTCGTGACAGAGCACGTGGCGCACGGTGATGGCCCCCTTGCCGGCCTGCTCGAACTCCGGCCAGTAGCGCGCCACGGGCACGTCGTAGTCGATCAGACCGCGGTCGGCGCACATGTGCAGCGCCACGCTGGCCACGCCCTTGGTCGTCGAGAACGAGAGCGAGGGCGTGCGCTCCAGCCAGGGCGCACCGCTCGGGTCTCGTAGGCCGCCCCACACGTCCAGCACCTTCACGCCGTCTTGGTACACGGCCAACGCGCCACCGCCCTCGGCGTCGCGTGTCGCGCGGAAGAAGGTCTCCGCCAGCGGTCGAAAGGCCGGCTCGTAGTGCCCGTGCTCGATCATGCGGCGAGCGTACGCTGACCGGCGCCCGCGCGCCCCTGCTACTTGGCGTTCAGCTGCGCCAGGATCTGCGCCGCGAAGTCCGCCGTCTCCTGCACGCTGGTGCGCTCGCGCCCGCGCCCCTGGTAGGCCTCGTAGGCCTCCGGCGGCAGCCCGCTCAGAAAGCGTGTGGGCGCGAGCGGCACTACCCGCCCGCGGTTGGTGCGCCGCAGCGGGCGCGTGAGGTACAGCCGGTTCATGGCGCGGGTGACCCCCACGTAGAAGAGGCGTCGCTCCTCGTCCACGTCGGTCAGCACGGCCTCGTTCACCTTGGGGTCGGTCGTGCGCGCGTGCGGCAGGATGCCCTCCACCAACCCGATGAAGAACACCACCGGGAACTCGAGCCCCTTGCTGGAGTGCAGCGAGCTGAGCGTGACCTTGTTGCCGGCCACCTCTTCCTCTTGGTCCACGCGCAGCGTGAGGCGCGTCAGGAACACGCTCAGGCTGGCCTTGCCGGCGCTGGGGGCCGCCGCGTAGCGCTCCACGCTGCGCATCAGGAAGCCGAAGTTCTCCACGCGCCGCTTCGAGTCCTTGTCCGCACCCGCGCTCAGCATGCGCGTGTAGCCCGCCTCTTCGAAGAGGCGGCGGGTGGTGGGCACCAGCTCGGCTCCCTCCCGCAAGAGGCTGTTGCGCGCGCGGAGGATGCACTCCGTGAAGAGCTCGGCCCCGCGCTTGGCGGGCTCCGTGATGCCCGGCACCTGCTCGGCCTGCTGCAGGGCCTCGAAGAGCGACAGCCCGTGCAGCTTGCCGTAGCCGGCGATGCGATCGAGGCTGGTGTCGCCCAGGCCGCGCGGGGGCGTGTTGATGACGCGCCGGATGGAGAGCTCGTCGCGCGTGCTCACCACCACCCGCAGGTAGGCGATGGCGTCCTTGACCTCCTTGCGGTCGAAGAACTGCGTGCCCCCGAACAGCTGATACGGGATGCCGTTCGCGCGTAGCTCCTCCTCCAGGATGCGCGCCTGCCCGTTGCTGCGGTAGAGCACTGCCATGTCGCGGTAGGGGACGCGGTGGTTCTGCGCCAGGTCGTGGATCTCGTTGACCACGAACTCCACCTCGGCGGCAGCGTCGTTGGTGGTCACCAGCCGCACCTTGTCCCCCAGGCCGCGCGCGGCCCGCAGGGTCTTGCCGTGCCGCTTGCCTCGGCTCTGGGCGATGGCGGCGTTGGCCACGGCCAGGATCTGCTCGAAGCTACGGTAGTTGTCCTCCAGCTTCACCACCGTGGTGCCGGGGAAGGTGCGCTCGAAGTCGAGGATGTTGCCCACCTCGGCCCCGCGCCAGCCGTAGATGGACTGGTCGTCGTCGCCCACCACGCACACGTTGTTGAGGCTGTTGGTCAGCGCGCGCACCAGCTCCAGCTGGCTCTTGTTGGTGTCCTGGAACTCGTCGATGAGGAGGTAGCGAAAGCGCGCCTGCCACTTCTCACGCACGTCCTCGTGCTGCTGCAGGATGCGCACGGGCAGGACGACCAGGTCGTCGAAGTCCACCGCGTGCATGCGCCGCATGCGCTCCTCGTAGTGCGGGTACACCTCCCGCGCGATGGCGTCGTACTCGAAGGTGGACGCGGGGATCTCGTCGGGCCCCTTGAACGCGTTCTTCCACAGCGAGATGCGCGTCATGAGCGAGGGCACGTCCACGTTGCGCGTGACCCCGATCTCGGTGCGCAGGATGTCCTTCACGAGCCCCAGCGAGTCCCCCTGGTCGAAGATGACGAAGCGCCCCCCCTCGAACCCGATGCGCTTGCTCTCCTCGCCGAGGAAGCGCACCCCGAACGAGTGAAAGGTGCTGAGCCAGACCCGCTCGGTGCGCTCACGGCCGATCAGCGGCACCATGCGCTCGGCCATCTCGCGCGCGGCCTTGTTGGTGAACGTGACGCCGAGGATGCTGTCCGGTCGCACTCCCCGCTCGATCAGGCGGGCGATGCGCGCGGTGATCACCCGGGTCTTGCCCGACCCGGCCCCGGCCAGGACGAGCATGGGCCCTTGGTCGTGCTCCACAGCGGCGCGCTGGGCGGGGTTGAGGCTCATGGCAGGAGTCTGACTCGCGAATGGCGCTGCGTCAGGCTGGGCTCACTCGCTGTCGCCGCTCTCGGAGCTCATGCCGTCCGTCGCGTACATGGCCTCGGCGATGCCGTAGGCGCTCAGCTCCAGCTGCTGGAGCGCGTCACGGAGCTCTTCCTTGCTCGGTTGCCCAGCTACCATCGCCTTGACGCGGTCGATGTCCACCTGCACCCGCTTGAGCACGTGCTCGGGCACCAACTCCGCACACTCCACGACGGCACGCTCGCTCGTGTAGAGCAGCGCCTCCGCGCTGTTCTTGAGCTCGGCGAGCTCCTTGCGCACCACGTCGCTGGCCCGGAACTTGTCCGCGTCCGAGATGATCTGGTTGATCTGGTCCTCGCTCAGGCCGCTCGAGGCCGTCACGCGGATGGACTGGTCGCGGCCCGTGCGGATGTCCTTCGCCGTCACGTTGAGCATGCCGTTCGCGTCGATGTCGAACGCCACCTCGATCTCCGGCACACCGCGCGGGGCGGGAGGGATGGGGGCCAGCTCGAAGCGCGCCAGGGACTTGTTGTCCGCGGCCATCTCGCGCTCGCCCTGAAGGACGTGCACCGGCACGAAGGGTTGGTTGTCCATGCTGGTGGTGAACACCTCGCTCGCCCGCGTGGGCACGGTGGTGTTGCGCGGGATCAGCGGGAAGAACACGCCGCCGCCCGTCTCGACGCCCAGCGAGAGCGGGGTGACGTCCAGCAGCAGCACCTCGTCGACCTCGCCTGTGAGCGCCGCGCCTTGAATGGCGGCTCCCTGCGCCACCACCTCGTCCGGGTTGACGCCCTTGTGCGGCTGCTTGCCGAAGAACTCGGCCACGCGCTTCTGCACCAGCGGCATGCGCGTGGAGCCCCCCACCAGCAGCACCTCGTCGATCTCCTCCTTGGTGACGCCCGCGTCGGCCAGCGCCTGGGCGCACGGCCCGAGAGTGCGGTCGACCAAGCCCGTGACCAGGATCTCGAGCTCGCTGCGCTTGAGGGTGGTCTCGAGGTGCTTCGGCCCGGTCGCATCGGCGGCGATGAAGGGCAGGTTGATCTCGGTCTGCAGCGACGAGCTCAGCTCGTGCTTGGCCTTCTCGGCCTGCTCCTTCAGGCGCTGCAGGGCGATGCGGTCCTGCATCAGGTCGATGCCCGTGGACTCCTTGAAGCGTCGAGCCAGCTCTTCGAGCACCAGGTGGTCGAAGTCCTCGCCACCCAGGTGCGTGTCACCCGAGGTGGAGCGCACCGTGAACACCCCCTTGCGGATGTCCAGGATCGAGATGTCGAAGGTGCCGCCGCCGAGGTCGTAGACGGCGACGCGCTGGCCTTCGCGCTCCTTGAAGCCGTACGCGAGCGCCGCTGCCGTCGGCTCGTTGATGATGCGCTGCACGTTCAGCCCGGCGATCTTGCCGGCCGCCGTGGTGGCCGCGCGCTGAGCGTCGTTGAAGTACGCGGGCACCGTGATGACGGCTTCCGTGACCTTCTCGCCCAGGTAGGACTCGGCCACGTCGCGCATGGTCTCGAGGATCATGGCGCTCAGCTCGGGGGGGGAGAGGTCTCGCCCGCCCGCGTGCACCCACGCGTCCCCGTTTGTGTTGGGGATTACACGAAACGGCACAAGGCCACGGAAGCGCTCCACGTCCTCGGAGTCGTACTCCTGCCCCATCAGGCGCTTGACGGCGTAGACCGTGTTCTCCGAGTTCGTGACGGCCTGGCGCTTGGCCACGCTGCCCACGCGACGCTCGCCTTCTTTGGTGAACGCGATGACTGACGGGGTGGTGCGGCTCCCCTCGGAGTTGGGGATGACCAGCGCCTCACCGTTCTCCAGGACAGCGACGCAGGAGTTGGTGGTCCCGAGGTCGATACCGATGACTTTTCCCATGAATCTTCTGCTCTGCTCCAATGCTCTTATAACGCGTCGGGGGCCGCTCGCGATACCCAGATCCCACAGCGGGGCCACGCTTCGTTGTCGAGACGGCGGGGAGCGGCTATGTTCGCCCGCACTACCCCGTAGCAAGGACGATGACCCCGTGAGCGATTCCGACCGCAACCCCACCCCGAACGCCGACTCCGAGGACGCGACCTCCGCCTCCGAAGCTTCCGAGCACGCGCAGGGCGAGGCGGTCGCAGCGCCCGACCCGATCGAGCAGCTCACGGCCGAGCGCGACAAGCTCAAGGACCAGCTGCTGCGCACCATGGCGGACTTCGACAATTTCCGGAAGCGCGCCCGCCGCGACGCCGAAGACGCGCTGCGCCGCGGTCGCGAGGACACCGTGCGGGACTTCCTGCCCATCGTGGACAACCTCGAGCGCGCCGTGGAGGCCTCGCGCGGCTCGACGGACGTCGCCGCCGTCGTGTCCGGGGTGGAGATGGTCCTGCGCGGGTTCGACGACGTCGCCTCCCGCATGGGCATCAGCCGCGTGGTGGCCAAGGGCGAGCGCTTCGACCCCACGCTGCACGACGCCATCCAGCAGGTGGAGAGCGCCGAACATCCGCCAGGCACGGTCCTGACCGAGGTGGTGGCCGGCTACCGCATCGGCGAGCGCCTCTTGCGCGCCGCCATGGTCGTGGTCGCCAAGGCCCCGGCGCCCCAGCCCGCGGCCCCCGCATCCGACGAGCAGGCCGACTCGGAATGAGGCCGAGCCGCCCGGAGGGGAGCGCCCCGTGATCGGGCGCCTGCGCGGGGTCATCGTGCAGCAAGGCCTCGAGGGGCTCGTCATCCTCGAGGTGGGAGGGGTGGGCTACGAGCTCTACGTGCCCCTCGGAACCGTGGGCCGGCTGCCAGACGGTGGCGAGTCCGAGGTGACGCTCCACGTCCACACGCACGTGCGGGAGGACGCGCTCATTCTGTACGCCTTCGACACGGTCGAGGACAAGGCGGCGTTCCGGGCGCTCCTGACCGTGAACTCGATCGGTCCCAAGCTGGCGCTGTCCATCCTGTCGAGCCTGTCCGCGCACGAGCTGGCCCAGGCGATCGCCGTGGAGGACAAGAACGCGTTCAAGGGCATCTCGGGGGTCGGCCGCAAGACGGTCGAGCGCATCTTGCTGGACCTGAAGGACAAGCTGCTCTTCGCGCCAGCCAACACGGGCACTCCCCGCGCGGCGGTCCGCAAGCCGAGCCAACCGGCGGCGACCGGGGTGGCGGCCCAGGTGGTCAACGCCCTCGTGCTCATGGGCTACAAGCGGCCCGACGCCGAGCGCGCCGTACAGGGTGTCACGGAGCACGACGAGGTCGAGCGCCCCGTCGAGGTGGTGCTGCGCGAGGCGCTGGTCGCGCTGTCCTGAGCGGGCCTGGCGTGCAGCCCGTCGAGCTGGACCCTGCTGCACACACCCGCCGCGCGAGACACAAAAAAAGAGAGCCTGGCGTTAGCCGGGCTCTCTTACGAACTCCACGAGTTCTGACGGTGCGGAAGAGAGGACTCGAACCTCCACAAGTGTTACCTTACATGAACCTGAATCATGCGCGTCTGCCAATTCCGCCACTTCCGCGGGCGTGTGGAGGCGCCGATGTACGCTGGGAGGGGGGCCGTGTCAAGGCCGAGCGCGAGGTTTGCATTCACTCGCCAGCTTCTTCGGTGGGGACGGGTGTTCCTATAGAGTCTCGCTTCATGCCCAGAGCCCGTATACCCAAGGCGTCCAGCAGAGCCGAAGACCCCGTGACAAGACGAAAAGATTTCGTAGCCCCGCAGCGAATGCGAGGGGTGACGGCCCGCCGGACCCTCCTCTCTGCTGCGGATCGCGCCGGATACCCACTGGTTTTCCGGAAGGTACGTTCCTTGCATAGTCGTCCGCCAGTGCCTGTCCGTCCACGTCACCGTCGCTCACTGCGCCTCCAGGGGTTCACCTTGGTCGAGATGATGGCCGTCATCATCATGATCTCGGTGATGGTCGGTCTCGCCGGCCCGGCCATGATGCACTCCATTGGCGACTCGCGGGCGCGGGACCTCAGCGGGCAGATCATCAACCTGTTCAACACCGCAAGGGCGCGCGCCACCGGCAGCGGGCGCGCCCAGCTGGTGCGCTTCTCGCTCGCGGCCAACAACGGGCAGGGCGGCCTCATCGCGTACGAGGGCAACAACAGCAGCTGCAACGCCAGCAACTGGGCCGCCATCGTCGCCGCCGGCTGCGGCCCGGACGGCTTCTGCGTCGAGCAGCTGGACCCCCGTGAGCGGCAGATGACGGGCGACAAGTTGCAGCTCTCCCTGCGCACCACCGGGGCCGCCAACTCGTGGGCGGAGTCCGATGCGGACCTCTGCTACGAGCCCACGGGCATCACCTACTGGCGGGCCGGGGCCAGCGTAGCTGGGAACCTCTTCATGACCGCCGAGAACAACGGCGGCGCGGGTGGGACGCTGCGAGGCGGGTTCCGCTTCCGGGTGCAGCGTTTGTCGGGGGCCACGCAGCTCTCGGTGGCGCGCGAGCTGGTCGTGCCCCTCGGAGCAGGTGCGAGGTCGGGACAATGAGGCGCGCTCGGTACACTCGGAGCCCCGGTGGCTTCACGCTCGTAGAGGTCATGATGGCCATCTCGGTCATGACCGTCGGCGCCGTCGCGATCTTCTCCATGCAGAGCATCTCGGTCGAGGGCGCCCGCCGCTCGCGGGAGGTGACCACCGCCACCGAAGTGAACCGCTACTGGATCGAGCGCGTGAAGCTCGAGGCGACGCTCTGGGGGCCCACCTCGTTCACCCTGATCGACTGGCTGAACGCGATCCCGGCGGCCAACGGGGCGTCCAGCGACTGGTTCCTGCCCACCGCGCGCGGCACGGGGGACAGCCTGGTGACGGCCGCCAGCGACTGGTATGGCGCGCCGATCGCCATCCCGAGCGGCAGCGGCGCCGCACCCGCTCCGTACTGCACGAGCCTGCGCTGGACGCGCATGGCCACGGGCACGGACGAGGTCGCGCGCCTGGACGTGCGCACGTGGTGGCATCGCCCCAACCGCGCGACGGGGGTCACCATCCAGGGCTGTGGGGCGGATCAGGTGGCGGTCACGACGGCCATCAACAACATCGTCGACTTCGGAGTCGTGTACAGCAGCACCGTCATCCGCTGGCAGGGGGTGCCGCAATGACGCGCAGGACCATGTCGCGCGGCGAGCGCCGGCTTCGCAGCCGGAGGTCGGTGGCGGGCTTCACGCTGCTCGAGATGCTGGTCGCGCTGTTGGCCGGGGCCATGACCATTGCGACGGTCTACTCCCTCGGGGCGGGCTCCACGCGTGCGTTTCAGGAGCAGAACCGCATCAACCAGACGCAGGCCGCCGTGCGCAGCGCCATGGAGCAGGTCCGTCGAGACTTCTCACGCGCTGGCTTCGGTGCCACGCCCGACAGCGGCGCCAGCGCGTCCACGGGGGATCGCGGCGCCAACCCGGCGGGCTGCAGCGTGAGCCAGTCCTTCCGCCTGCGCGCGCTGGAGGTCAACAACGGCGCCTACACCTCCACGCTGGCGCTCAACGGGCAGAACGCGGTCCAGGCCGATGGCGTGATCTTGACGGGGAACTACGCCACGGGGGACCACTACCTGGTCTCCGACATCAGCGCAGGGACCACCATCACCCTCCAGCAGACGCGTCAGTCGTTCCGTCGCAGCTTTGGCTCGCCTCTGGTCGCTCAGCGCTTCGCGGACGCCTTCCGCGTCGGTCGCTGGGTCTACCTGGTGGCGGAGACCGGTCGCCGCATCGCGCGCCAGATCAGCAGCGTCAACGGCGCGACCGGCACCATCACGGTGACCCCCAGCATCAGCGTGGGGTGCTTCGGGTACGGGCGCGGCGCTCGGATCAGCCCCATCTCGCGGGTCGAGTACTTCGCGGTGGCGCCTGCTGCTGGGAATGGGTTCGCCTGGCTCTTGCCGAACGGAACGGCCGCCGAGCGCACCGCGCGCGGCATGAACCAGACGGTGCTCGGGCGCCGCGAGCTGCAGTTCGTGAATGCCAACACCGTCGTGGCCAACAGCGAGCGCGTGGTGCTCGAGTACTTGGCGCACTTCGACGTGGCCCTGACCCTCGACACGGGCGTTACCCCTACCCCGGTCTTGGTAGAGACCCTCACGGGCGACGGCGGCGCCAGCGCGCTCGCTCTGGCTCCGGCGCGGGCGCGCGCTGCGCGGGTCACGCTGTCGGGCCGCAGCGCGGGCGTGGACGCGAACTTCCCGTGGACCGGCACCCGCGTCAGCCAGCGCGCCTCACTCAACAGCTACCTGCCGCGCTTGCCCTCCGGCATGAGCGCGGCCCAGGCCGTGGGGGTCGCCCCGGCCGCCCACGTCCGCACCGCCGAAGAGCTCATCCTGCTCGAGAACATCGCGAACCGAGGTCTCCGATGAGTCAGCCGCGCCCCGCGCCTTCCGCCCGTCGTCACCGCGTCCACATCCGCGAGCGCGGCCTGGCCATGCTCGTCGTGCTGCTGGTCCTCATGATGGTCACCGCCACGGCCATGTTCGCCATGCACACCTCGTCGCTCGAGCTGCGCGCGGCGGGGCACTCTCGTCGCGCCATGCAAGCGGAGTACGTGAGCGAGGGCACCGCGACCACGGCCGTGGCGACGGTCGCGACCATGGGGAGCGAGAGCTTGCTCCGCAAGCTGCGGCGCGACCGCGAGCTGAACGTCATCGGCGGCGGCGCGGGCAACCCCGAGATGCAAGGCCTCGAGACCTCGTACAACTCGAATCAGTTCGACGTCGGCCGGCTCACCGTGGCCGACTTCAACCTCGTCGGGACCACGACCACGACGGATCAGCTCGGCCCGCACGAGCCGGGCGACGCCGTGCGCTGGGTGGACGTCAACGACGTCTACGTGACGCAGCTGAACCGCGCTGGCGAGCGCGCCGGTGACGGGGCCCCCGCCGTCCAGATGCACATCGTCTACACCGCCCGCGCGCGCCTGCGGCCACCCAGCGGCGTCACCGCCGGAGTGGAGAACGACTCGTCGCAGCTCGACTTCGGGTTCCACCCTGGCGAGACCGCCGCCGGCACACGACTGTTTTCGCTTCAGACCGACTACCCCGCCGGTCGCCTCTGAAGCTTGGGAGCCATCATGCGAAACCCCCTCACCGTTCATCCCCTTGCCTCCAGCCTCCGCCGCGCCGCACGCGTCGCGTGGGTGCCGGTCGCGCTTCTGCTCGCGGGCCTCTTTCCCGGAGCGTCGCCCGCGGTCGCCCAGCCGGACATCCGTGAGATCCGTCCTGCGGTCATGCTGCTGATCGACTCGTCGGGGTCGATGGAGTACGTGGGGAACTGCGTCTGCACCACGCTCACCTGTCGCGAGTGCATGACCAATTGCAGCTCGGCCACGCCCGAGCGCAACCGCTGGGCGAACGTGCTCGAGGTGCTCACGGGGTCCTGGAACACCTACTCGTGTGTCACGGATCCGACGCGCACTGGGACGGGGCCCAGCGGCACGAACTACACCGGCGAGTACGACCAGGGCTACTACCTGGCCCACGCGGTCCATCCCTACGGGACCGCCCAGGCGTCCAACGGCATCCTCGACACCTACGTGGACCGCGTGAAGTTCGGTCTGATGACCTTCGACACGCACCCCACCTACGTGCCCTACGGGGCGCTGCTGCCCACGGGATCGTTCAACGAGACGCTGTCCAACGGTGTGGCGGGGGCCTACTCGTACGGGCCCAGCCGCGGCTTCCGCTACTACGGCTGCCCTGACAACAACGACCGCCGCGTCAACAGCGGTGGCCGCAGCGAGAGCGCCAACGCCGGTCGCCTCGTGTCCGTGGGCTTCGAGAGCGCGGTGCCCGGCGTGCCCAGCTCCGACCACACGGTCATCAACGCGGCCATCCAGTCCACCCTGCTGACTCCTTCGCTGCGCCCGCACGGTGGCACGCCCGTCGCGGCCATGCTCGAAGACCTCGAGTACTACTTCCAGAACCACCCCGACGTGCGCCCGTCCAACGGCGTCACAGGCGACCCCTACCGCGAGTGCCGTCAGCGCTTCGCCATCCTGCTGACCGATGGGCAGCCGAACATGGACTACCGCGGGCACCCGTACTACTGCGAGCACTACGGCGGATCGGTGGTCGGCGGTGCGGTCACGGGAGGCACCGACCGCTGCCCCTACGACACGCCGGAGAACAGCGCCACGCGCCTCACCAGCACCACCGGACCGCTGGATGGCCTGTACGTGATCGGCATGAACATCCGCGCGAACGACACGGCCGCACGCACCACGCTGAACGCCATCGCGACGGCCGGTGACACCTGCCCCGTGGGCGGCGGAGACTGCGCGCGCTTCCCGACGACCGCCGCGGACCTGCGCGTCGACTTCGAGGAGATCCTGCGCCAGACGGCGCCAGGGACCACGACCCGCACCGTGCCGGCCTTCTCCGGCGCCAGCG
Source organism: Sandaracinaceae bacterium (assembly GCA_020633075.1). Classification (GTDB taxonomy): domain Bacteria; phylum Myxococcota_A; class Polyangia; order Polyangiales; family Houyiibacteriaceae; genus JADJJE01. The sequence goes on along the minus strand of JACKEI010000006.1, from coordinate 200,178 downwards.
TGGGCGGTGGCTCTCAGTTCCAGTTCCAGACAGGCTTCAACCCGAGCTTCTCGGTGCTCGCCCTGGGCTACCAGCCCTGGCAGGGCGTGCTCGAGCGTCGGCGCTTCGTGTGTGACGGCCTCACGCCCGTCGCGCAGCCCATCGACAACACGGACCGCTTCCACGAGCTCCTCAACACGCAGGGCACGCGTCGCCTGCTGACCGTGGTGCCCGCCGCCACGTCCATCAACGGGCACATCATCGGCTCCGAGGGGGCCGCGCTGCCCACCGCGCTCACGCCTCCGCCGCTTGGGCCGACGCCCGTCTCGGCGTCGTCCACGCCGGCCGTGTTCGACACCGTCAACGTGACCCCGCAGCACCTGGGCTTGGCTGCAGGGGCGAACGCCACCCGCGACGCCGTCCTCGCGTGGACCCGTGGAGACATCAACACCGCGCGCGGCACCAAGCGCATGGGCTCCATCTACCACTCCTCGCCCACCATCGTCGGACCCCCCGGCGCCGACCGCACGGACGAGACCTTCAACGAGTACCGCCAGATCATCGGTAACCGCCCGCGGGTGCTCTACGTCGGGACCAACGACGGCATCCTGCACGCCTTCCTGGTCAACGACTACACGCGCACCGTCAGCGGCACCAGCACCCCTTACACCGGTGGCACCGAGCTCTGGGGCTTCATCCCGCCCATCCTGCTGGACGAGCTGGACGACACCATGACCAGCCACCAGTGGATGCTGGACGGCACCCCCGTGGTGCAGGAGGTCATCACCGCCCGCACCGGCGTGGGGTCCGCGGCCGAGTGGCGCACCGTCTTGGTGATGGGCTTCCGGCAGGGCGCCAATGGCTACTTCGCCATGGACGTGACCGATCCGTTCGAGCCCAAGTTCCTGTGGCAGTACACGAACACCCTCATGGGCCAGACCTTCGGTCAGCCACGCCTGGCCCAGGTCAACGTGCAGTTCCCTTCGGGGGCCGTCCATCAGCGTACCGTCGCCATCCTCCCGGGCGGCTACGGTGGCGCGCCCCTCGCCGGCACCTTCGCCCCCAGCGACGCGCGTCACATCCCGGCCACCGCGAACGGCATCGCGCCGCGCGCCACGCGCCGCAACTGGCCCGCCCAGGGACGCTCGCTGTACGTGGTGGACGTCCTCAGCGGCAAGCTCATCCGCGAGTTCACGGACTTCCCCGCGCCCCTCACGGGTGGCGTGTCGGTCTTCCCGGGCAGCGTCGGCGCGGACGCCCAGGCGGCCTACTTCAACGATCACGACGGCATCCTCTGGCGTCTGGACCTCGCCTCCACGAACCCCGCCAACTGGGGCTACCAGGCCATCTGGGACATGGCCCACGACCTCGGCCCCACCCAGGGTCAGCCCGCCTACCAGCCGCCGATCCTCTCCACGCTCGACGACGGCCGCGTCGTCATCATCCAGGCCAGCGGCAACGTCGACCTGCTGGAAGACGGCACCGCGGTCAACCGCGCGGTCTCGCTCACCGAGACCATCAACGTGAACGCCGCCACCTTCGCCGTCTCGGGTGTGACCATGACGGTCAACTGGGACATCCTCAACGGGTCCTCCAGCGCGACCAACGCTTTCCGCCCTGGCGAGCAGGTCACGGGACCCCTCGAGCTCTTCAACGGCGTGGTCTACTTCGGCAGCTTCACGACGGACGTCCAGGCCAACAACGCCTGCTCGTTCGGCTACAGCCGCCTGTGGGCCGTCGACTACATCGAGCATCAGGGTACGGACATCCACGCGCCGGTCGGGCGCCTGCCCAACCCAACAGCCGGCGGCGCCGACGTCGTCACGTACGACAGCACCACACCGGGCTACGCGGCGCTGCAGAACGGGCTCCTCATGGGCGTCAGCATCGCGGCGCGTCCGCGCTGCACCGCCGCCTCCGAGGTGAGCGAGACCGACCCCTACGTCGGCAGCTCGCAGCAGCGCTACCACGTCACGGACGCCACGCCTCCGCAGTTCGAGCTGGTGGCGCAGATCTCCGGGCAGGGCTCGGGAGCCCCGGGCGAGGGCGCCGTCGCCACCATCGGCCTCTCGCTCAGCAACCCGCCCATTCAGGTCCAGACCGTGGGCACCGTGCGCCGCGTGGAGTGAGTTCTCTCCCGAGGCCTGCGGCACGCTACCATCCAGCCATGCGTCGTGCGTTCCGTGCTCTGCCCTCCCGGTCCCTCTCCCGTCTGCCCCTCGCGCTCGCGCTGGGGGCGGGCGTGTGCGCGGCCTCGCTCGGTTGCTCGGGCGGCGCCGCCGGCGAGGAGGTCGTGCCCGCCGACGAAGTGGTGCCCCTCGCCACGCCGCTCCCCGCGCCCGCCCCGTCCATCTACGACGAAGACGGCAAGCTCCTGCCCTCCGAGCGCGTGCTGGGGGGGCTCACGCTGCCGCTCGGCCTCGAGAACGAGCAGCAGGGAGCGGGCCGTCACCTCTTCGAGGCGCGCGTCCCCGCGGAGAAGCTGGTGCAGTACTTGGGGCCGCGGCTCTTCACCGGCGAAGTGGAGCAGCACGGTAACGGCGCCAGCTTCTTGGGCGCGACGCCGCTACGTCCCAGCGGGACGGCCTACCGCATGGACGTCCTGGTGACCGAGCGTGGGCCCACGCGCAGCGCGCTCCTCATCCGCATCGCGGACGCTCCCACCGCGCGCCCGAGCGAGCCGACCGAGGCCGACCTGCGCGACTATCACGAGCGCCTGGACTGAGGTGTGCCGGGGTGAGCGCCGCGACCGCAGCACCCACCCGGCTCCCCTCTCAGCCAGCGGCCATGGAGTCGATGGCCTCGCTGAGCGCCACCAGGCGCCGCGCGTTCTCGACGTGCAGGTTCTCGATGAGCTTGCCGTCCACCACCAGCACGCCCTTACCGGCGGCCTCGGCCTCGGCGTGGGCCGCGATGATCTTGCGGCTGAAGGCGATCTCGTCGGCGCTGGGCGCAAAGGCCTCGTTCGCGGCGGCCACCGTCTTCGGGTGGATCAGGGTCTTTCCGTCGAAGCCCAGCTCGGCCCCCTGACGCGCGCTGGCCGCGAAGCCCTCGTCGTCGTTGAGGTCCAGGTACACGCCATCCAGCACGGCCAGCCCTGCCGCGCGGCCCGCGAGCATGCACAGGCCCAGCGAGGTGATCATGGGCAGGCGCATGGGGGTGTGTGCGCAGTGCAGGTCCTTGGCCAGGTCGCTGGTGCCCATCACGAAGGCGGCCATGCGCGGCGTGCTGTCCGCGATGTCCTCGGCGTGCAGCATGCCGCGCGGCGTCTCCATCATGGTCCAGATGCCCATGCTCGCGGGCGCTCCGTGCGCCACCAAGACCTGCTCGGCCAGGCGCACGGCGTCCGCGCTCTCCACTTTGGGCAGCAGCACGGCGTCCACGCCCGACGTGGCCGCGGCGACCAGGTCGTCGTAGCCCCAGGGCGTGTTCAGGCTGTTGACGCGCAGCACGAGCTCGCGGCGGCCGTAGCCTCCCTCGCGCACGTGATCCACGATCTGCTGGCGCGCGGTGGCCTTCATGTCGGGGGCGACGGCGTCTTCCAGGTCGAGAATGAGCGCGTCGGCGGGGATGCTGCGCGCCTTCTCGAGCGCGCGGGCGTTGCTGCCGGGCATGTAGAGCACGGAGCGACGGGGTCTTGCGGTGGCGGCCATGGGGTTCTCCTACGTTGGTCCAGGGTGCGGTAGAGGTGTGGGCCGGCTCAGAAGCCGTAGGCGGCGCGCAGGTCGGCGTCCTTCTCGGACAGCATGGTGGCCAGGTCCACCATGACCTTGCACTGCTTCACCGTGGCGTCGTCCTGCATCTTGCCGTCGATCATGACCGCGCCGGTGCCGTCGCCCATCTCGGCGATGACCCGCTTGGCCCACAGGACCTCGTCCACGGGCGGCGAGAACACCTTCTTGGCGATGCCGATCTGCACGGGGTGCAGCGACCAGGCCCCCACGCAGCCCAGCAGGAACGCGTTGCGGAACTGGTCCTCGCAGGCGACCACGTCCTTGATGTCACCGAAGGGCCCGTAGTACGGGAGGATCCCGTTGGCGGCGCAGGCGTCCACCATGCGCGCCAGGGTGTAGTGCCAGAGGTCCTGCTGCGCGGTGGGGCGCGGGGCGTCGGCGTTGTCGGCGTCCGGGTCGGCGCGCACGAGGTAGCCGGGGTGGCCTCCGCCCACGCGGGTGGTCTTCATGCGACGCGAGGCGGCCAGGTCGGCGGGCCCCAGGCTGAGCCCCTGCATGCGCGGGCTGGCCCCGGCGATCTCTTCCACGTTGGCCACGCCCAGCGCGGTCTCGAGGATGGCGTGCACCAGGATGGGCTTCTTGAGCCCGGCACGCGCCTCCAGCTGCGCCAGCAGGCGGTCCACGTAGTGGATGTCCCAGGCGCCTTCCACCTTGGGCACCATGAGGACGTCCAGCTTGTCCCCCACCTGCGTGAGGATCTCGGTCACGTCGTCCAGGAACCAGGGGCTGTCCAGGCTGTTCACGCGGGTCCACAGCTGGCAGTCGCCAAAGTCCGTAGCCCTGGCGATCTTGATGAAGCCCTCGCGCGCGGCCAGCTTCTTGTCCGACGCGACGGCGTCCTCGAGGTTGCCCAGCAGCACGTCGGTCTGCTTGGCGATGTCGGGGACCTTGTCCGCCATCTTGGCGTTGCTGGGGTCGAAGAAGTGGATCATCCGCGACGGCTTGAAGGGCACCTCGCGGAGGGGAGCGGGGGCGCCAATGGCGAGCGGGGCGAAGAAGTGCTTGGGGCTGCGCATGTCTCGGCATATAGACGCGAGGCGCAGAATGTGCCAGCGGCCGTAGCATTCTGAGCCTCCCCCCATGACCTGGGCTTCCTACGACGTGGGCCTCTTGGCCCTGATGACGCTGGCCGGTCTGGTGGCCGGCTTCGTCAACACGCTGGCTGGCGGCGGGAGCCTGCTGACCGTTCCGGCGCTCATGGCGCTGGGCCTGCCGGCAGACGTGGCCAACGCCAGCAACCGGGTGGCCGTGCTCTCTCAGGCCGCCACGGGGTCGTACCGCTTTCACCGCGAGGGCAAGCTCGACACCCGCGCCATCCGCGACATCGCTGCGCCAACGCTGGTCGGCGCGGTGCTGGGAGCGCTGGCGGCGTCGTACTTTCCGGTGCGCTACCTGAAGCCCGTGCTCCTGCTGACCATGGGGACCATGGCGGTGGTCATGGTGGTACGCCCCGCGGCCATCGCCCCCGAGGGTGCCGTGCCCAAGCGCGCGACCGACCACCCGCGCGCCATGCTGGGGCTCTTCGCGGCGGGCCTGTACGGGGGCTTCGTGCAGGCCGGGGTGGGCTTCGTCTTGCTGATGGTGCTGGCGGGGACGCTGCACTACGACCTGGTGCGCGCCAACGCGCTGAAGATGCTGTGCACGCTGGGCTTCGGCGCGGCCTCCCTCGCGGTGTTCATCGCGCGCGACCAGGTGGCCTGGGCCCCGGCGCTGGTCCTGGCCGTCGCCACCTCGCTGGGGTCCGTGCTGGGCGTGAAGTACGCGGTGAAGGCGGACCCGAAGCAGCTGAAGCGCTTCGTCGCGGCGCTGGTGGTGCTGGCTTGCCTCGGTGTGGCGGCACAGGAGCTATGGGGCGGCTGAGGTACGGGCTCGCTCTCGAGCTCGCTGTTAACTCCCGGAATACGAAATCACGAGGGGGCGAGGCAGGCGCGTTGGTGAGCGCCACGGCGCCGCGATAGCGTGCGCCATCATGTCGTTGCGCGCGTTGCTGGTGTGTGTGCCCGTGGTGCTCTCGGTGTCGGCTTGTGGCGGCGATGGAGGGAGCGGCGCCGACGTACCGCTCCGCATCCTGGTCGTCAATGAACACGGGGAGCCCGTGCTGGCGCGTCGTGTGCTCTACCAGCCTCAGCCCGGAGACGCGTTCTGGCTCGGCGCGGAGGCCGCGACCTGCGAGACGGGCGAGCCGCCGTGCTCCGAGTGGGTCGTCGAGGAGGCCTTCGACGAGCGCATCGTGGTCTCGGCCGAGCGTGTGACCGAGGCGACGCCCACGGACGCGTGCCAACCCTACGCGTCCGTGTTTGCGACCGTGCACCCGGGCACCCGCGCGCGGCCGTCGCAGCTCTTGCACCTGACGCTGCCGAGCTACGGCACCTACTGCATCGACGGCGAGACCGGGCGTGCCGTGATCAACGCCGCGCAGGCCGAGGAGCTGGACGGCAGCGACGAGCTCGTGACTCCCGCCGTCGGGAGCGGCGTGATCACCCTGTCCCTCGTGGACCCGCAGCAGCGGCTGGTGCCCGGCAGCGCGGCGTACTGGTACTACGCGCCCGAGGGTCCGGACTACGACGGTGAGCACCCCTTGCTGTGCGCCGACCTGCGCTGTGAGACCTGGGTCTCTGCGGCGGATGATCCGCCGCGCGCCGGCACGGTCTACCTCAACGCCACGTACATCGGTCCCCTCAATCCGTTCTTCCAGCAGGGGTGGCTCGGCTATGACGGGGCGCCCTTCGAGCTCAGCGTCGACGGAGCCGGTGCGCTGCAGCCCTTGTCCGTGACCCTGACGCTGCCTACGGACCAGGAGGGCGCCACGGGGGGCTGAGCGGCTGACCCCGGGCCCTACTCCCCGAGCGCGGTTGATCGACTTCCCGCGGCGTGCGCCCTAAGCTCCCGCGCGATGCACATCCACCTCATTGGCGTCTGCGGGACGGGTATGGGCGCGCTCGCGGGGCTCCTGCGCGACGCCGGGCACGACGTCTCTGGCTCGGACCGCGCCTTCTACCCGCCCATGGGGCCGGCGCTCGAGGCCTGGGGTGTGCGCACGCTGCCGGGCTGGGACCCCGCCAACCTGGACTCCGCGCCGGACCTGGTGGTGGTGGGCAACGTCTGCCGCAAGGACAACCCGGAGGCCGTCGCGGCCATCGAGCGCGGGCTGCGCTGCGCTTCCTTTCCCGGCACGCTGAACGAGCTCTTCCTGCAGGACCGGCCCGGCTACGTGGTGGCCGGCACACACGGCAAGACCACCACCACGGCCATCCTGGCGCAGCTGCTGCACGCCAACGGAGCGGACCCGGGCTTTCTCATCGGCGGCGTGCCGCGTGGCTTCGACCGCGCCGCGCGTCTCGGTCGTGCGGGCGCGCCCTTCGTCATCGAAGGCGACGAGTACGACAGCGCCTACTTCGAGAAGAGCCCCAAGTTCTGGCAGTACAACCCACGCGTCGTGATCCTGACCTCGGTGGAGCACGACCACGTGGACATCTATCCGGACCTGGCCTCGTACCGCGCGGCCTTCGAGGGGCTGATCGCGCGCATCCCCGAGGACGGCCTGCTGGTGGCGTATGCGGGGGATCCCGAGGTCCGCGCGCTCGCCAAGCAGGCGCGCTGCCCGGTGCGCTTCTACGCGCTCGGCAGCGACGACTGCGGCGACGTCGCGCCCATGTACGCCGCCGCGCTTGCGTCGGTGGAGGCGGGAGCGCAGGCCTTCGACCTCTTCGGCGGGGGCTCGTTCTTGTCGCGGGTGTACTCCCCGCTGTCGGGCGCCCACAACGCGCGCAACGTACTCGCGGCCGTCATCGCCGCGGTGGAGGGAGCCGGGCTGCCGCTCGGGCCCGTGCTGGAGACGGTGCCGCAGCTTGCCGGGGTGAAGCGCCGCCAGGAGCTCTTGGGCGTCGCGGGCGGCGTCTACGTCTACGAGGACTTCGCGCACCACCCGACGGCCGTGCGCGAGACCCTGCGTGGGCTGCGCAGCCTGCACCCGCGCGGCAGGCTCATCGCGGCCTTCGAGCCGCGCAGCGCGACGGCCTCGCGGCGCATGCACCAGGACGAGTACCCGGCCGCGTTCATGCCCGCTGACGTCTCGGTCATCGCGCCCGTGGGCCGCCCCGAGATCCCCGCCGACCAGCGCCTGGACGTGGAGGCCATCGTCGCGCAGCTGCGGCAGGCCGGTCGCGTGGCCGAGGCCACCCCCGACACGGCCTCGGTCGCCACCCGCGTGGCCGCGCACGCCGAGCCCGGGGACGTGGTGGTGCTCATGTCCAACGGAGACTTCGGCGGGGTCTACGACGACGTGCTGGTCGCGCTCACGCCCGTCAGCCGCTGAGCGCACTGTCGGAGCGCCTGCGTGGTGCTCGACGGGTGCGGTGGCAGAAAGCGCCCGGTCATTGTCATTGCTGCCAGGCGCCGGCGCGGGCACCTTCTGTCCATGAGCCGCCGCGTCGTCATCGCCGTGTTCCCTGGGATTCAGGGGCTGGACCTGGTGGGTCCGCTCGAGGTGTTCGACGCCGCCCATCGCGTGTTGGCTCACCAGCGCCCCAGCGCGCCGGGCTACCGCGTGAGCGTCGTGGCCGCCACGCGCGCCGTCTTGCGCACCGAGAGCGGCCTGCGCATCGTCCCGGACGGCACCTTCGCGGGTGTGCGTGGGCCCGTCGACACCTTGCTCATCGCAGGCGGCGCGGGCGCGCGCAGGGCCAGCCACGACCCCGCCGTGAGCGCGTGGGTCCGGCGTGTGGTGCCCCGCTGCCGCCGCGTCGCCTCGGTGTGTACGGGGGCGTTCGTGTTGGGGGCGGCCGGCGTGTTGGACGGGCGCCGGGCCACGACCCACTGGGCCCACGCGGCCCGGCTGCAAGCCGCCTATCCCAGCGCCCAGGTCAGCTCCGACGCCATCTACGTACACGACCAACAGCTGTGGACGTCCGCGGGAGTGACCGCCGGCATGGACCTCTCGCTCGCGCTCGTGGAGCAGGACCTCGGGCGCGACGTCGCCCTCACCGTCGCGCGGCAGCTGGTGGTGTTCGTGCGGCGCGCAGGCGGGCAGTCGCAGTTCAGCGCGCAGCTCTCCTCGCAGCTGGCCGAGCGAGAGCCCCTGCGTGACCTGCAGACGTACATCGCCGAGCACCCCACGGCCGACCTGCGCGTGCCGGCGCTCTCGGCGCGTGCGGGCATGAGCCCTCGCAACTTCGCGCGCGCGTTCGCCGCCGAGGTCGGTGTCACCCCGGCGGCCTTCGTGGAGCGCGCTCGCGTGGAGGTCGCGCGCCGCCTGCTCGAGACGAGCACCCTGGACATCGAGGCCGTGTCCGCGCAGGCCGGGTTCGCCCGCGTCGAGACCCTGCGCCGCGCGTTTCAGCGGCAGCTGAACGTGGCCCCCAACGAGTACCGCCGTCGCTTCGCGTGACGCACGCCGGCGGCACCAAGAGAGGAAGACAGTCATGAAGATCGTTCTCGTCCTGTTCGAGGGCATCACGGCGCTCGACGTCGTGGGCCCCTACGAAGTGCTGAGCCGCTTGCCCGGCGCAGACGTCTGCTTTGCCGGTCCGCGCACTGGGCTGGTGCGCACGGACAACCGGGTGCTGGGGCTGCAGGTCGACGTCGCCCTCGCCGACGTGCCGACCGCCGACGTGCTGCTCGTGCCCGGTGGCTTCGGCGTGGACGCGCTGATCGCGGACCCGACCGTGCTCGAGCACGTGCGCCGCCTGGATGCCTGCTCCCGCTACACCACCTCGGTGTGCACGGGCTCGTTGGTGCTGGGTGCAGCGGGTCTGCTGACCGGCCTCGAGGCCACCACGCACTGGGCGCGCATGGACGCCCTGGCCGCGTACGGCGCTACCCCGGTCAGCCGTCGTGTGGTCCCCGTGGGCCGCATCGTCACGGCGGCGGGCGTCTCCGCGGGCATCGACATGGCCCTCACGCTGACCGCCGAGCTGTGCGGTGAGGATGTCGCCAAGGCCATCCAGCTGGGCATCGAGTACGACCCACAGCCCCCCTTCGACTGCGGCCACCCGCGCAGCGCGCCCGTGCACCTGGTGGAGCAGGTACTGGCGTTCAACCGGCGCAGGCGCAGCGCCCAACACGCATGAGAGCCAGCAGGCTGCGCGACCCCACCAAGGGTCCCGCGGCCGAGCCGGCTCTCGTTCGCTGTCGCGGCCGGCGTCCCAGGCAGGGTCGCCGCGCCCTGCTCAGCCGATGCGTGCCAAGAGCTCGTCGGTCTTGGCCCGCTTGGCCGCTGCCAGCGCCTCTTCGTCCACGTCCACCACGCGCTCGTCCGGGGTGACCTTGAACAGGGGCTGCCCCTTGCTCACGATCTGCCCGTCGCCCTCGATGAGGATCTTGTCGATGGTCCCCGCGAAGGTGGCCGGCACCTTGTTGAACATCTTCATGACCTCGATGATGTAGAGCGGCTGCCCCACGTCGAAGTGCATGCCCTCGTGCACGAACGTGGGCATGCCCGGGCCCTCTTGGCCGTAGTACATGCCGCCGCTCACGGCGACCACCTCGTCCGCCTTCGTGGCGGGAGGCGGCACCAGCACCTTCTTCATGCGCTTCTGGAGATCCGCGTCGAAGAGGCGCTCCGGGATGGTGATGGTCAGGTCCTCGTTGACCACGAGGTCGTAGAAGCCGACCTGGTCGGCGACGAGCACCAGCAAGCCCAGCAGCTCCAAGCCCATCTGGAAGCCCGCGTGCGCCGCGCGCACCTGCTGCCAGGTCGCGTCGTCGAAGCCGAACGCGGCCTTGCTGCCGCGCAGCGTGGCGTCCAGCTCCGGCCAGGCGAGGTCCCCCGCGCGCTCGTGCAGCGCTTCGTAGAAGTCCCCCGCCTCGTCCAGCACCTCTTGATCGCTCTCCCAGATGCGGTGCGCGGCGGGCGAGTTGCGCTCCGCTTCCATGTGCAGGAGGTGGTAGGTCTCCTCCAGGATGGCCACCGGGTTGCGGTGGAACACCACGCGCCCGTCGACCACGCGGAAGTCCTTGCGGTGCACGCTCAGCCACGCCGAGAGCATGTGCGGCTCCTCGGCCAGACGGGCCATGGGCCGGTCCACCAGCGTGCGCTTGAGCACGGCGCACTCCTTCGCGGCCTTCACCGCAGCGGGGTCCTTGCTGGCGGGCAGGCAGCGCTTGGCGGCGCTGTCGAAGGCGTACTCGAAGTCGAGCGCGTCCATGGCCTCCTTCAGCTGGCCCACCAGCGTCAGGTAGGGCACCACGAAGCGGGTGGTGGGCTTGGCGTCCACCCCGTTGCTCAAGAACCAGTGCACCAGCCCGTAGTGGAACTCGAGGTTGGTGGCCAGGTCCGGGCCGCGCATGGACGTGCGGCGCAGCACCTCGGCCAAGCGGGCGTAGCTCTCGCCGCGGCTGCTGCCCGTGGTGAGCAGCAGGGCCACGTTGGAGTCGTACGCGCCCGCGAGCTTGTAGCGCATGAACAGCCCCGTATCCGGGTTCTTCATGCTGATGCCCTGGTCGTCGCGGATCTCACCCTCGATGGGATGGCTCCACGCGATGATCTCGCCGCCCGCGTGGGGCGACAGCGAGCGGTCGGTCGCGTTCAGGCGCGCCTCGACGGCGGCGGCGTCGCGACGGATGCGCTCCGGCTTGGGCAGGCGCTCCTTGTGGCGCGCCAACAGGCCCATCATCTCCACCACGGAGAGCACGTCGAAGTAGTCCTCGGTGTCCTCCGGGTTGCGGAAGCGCAGCGCGTAGCAGAGCTCCGACACGCGGTGCTCCACCTGGATGCGCGTGTTCACCTCCATGAAGAAGTGGTTGGTGCCCTCCACGATGCACTCGAAGGTGCTCGCCGAGTCCAGCTTCACGGCCGCGCCGAAGCGCTCCGCCTGGCCTTCCATTTCCGCGAGCACGGCCATGTCGGCGCGCAGCACGGCCGCCTGGGTCTTGTTGCCCGCGCGCTCGTGGCGCTCCGCCGCCTCGAGCAAGCTCTCCTGCGTGACGGACACCTCGAGCAGCTTCTGCTCGTGCATCTGGAGGGAGCAGTCGCGCCCGCCCAGCGAGATGCACCACTCGCCGTTGCCCAGCAGCTGGATCTCGTTGTGCCGCGTCTGCTCGATGTTGAGCTCGATCAGCACGTTCTTGTTGTCGCCCACGCCAGTGGCCTTGACCTCCTGGAGGATCTCCAAGACCAGCCCGGGCGCGTGCTTGGCGTCGCTCAAGATGCGCTGCCCCTTGCCGCCGCCACCGCCAATAGCCTTCAGACGAATGCGGTTGCCCGGGTACTGGGCCAGCACGGCCGCCGACTCGGTCTGCACCGTGGCCTGCAGCTCCTCCACCGTGATCAGGTCGAGCCCCTTCGCGTAGCCTGCCTCGAGCGTGGCGTCGGCCTGCACCACCAGCTCGAGCCCGCTTTCGCTGAGCTCCGGGACGGTGAGGCCCTTCTCGGCCGCCAGCGCCTTGAGACCGGCCAGGTCCTTCACCTTCGCGACGAGGGTGCGTGCGGTCACGTCGTTGATGCCCGGCGTGACGCTGACGTTCTCTTGCAGCGCGGTGCGCTTGGCCTCGTCCTTGCGACCGGCCGCGTCCACCGTGTGGCTGCAGGGACCGATGAAGCGGACGCCCGCCGTCTCGAGCGCGCGCACGAAGTCCACGTCCTCGGCCATGAAGCCGTAGCCTGCGAAGACGTACTTGTAGCCGTGCTTGCGGCAGATGCGGATCATCTGCTGCACGCGCTCTTGCCGCTCTTCCTTGGTGGCACCCGTGTAGTCCGGCACCGCGTGCACGTTCTCGGGGTTCAGGATGCGCAGCTCCGGCGCCAGCGCGCGCGGGTACACGATGCTGTCCTTCTCGCTGAGCAGGATGCCGATGTTGGTGATGCCCATCTCGCGGAAGACGTCGATGGCCTCCTTGCGGATGGGCCCGCGGCAGACGATGAGCACGCTCATGTCGTCGCACGCGAACTCGCGCACCCAGCGGGAGTCCGACAGGCCCAAGCGGCGGTCGCGGTGGATGAGCGGATTGTTCGTGTAGGCGTCGTAGGACATCAGAAGGACTCCCGCTGCACGGACTGCATGGGACCGACTTTGTAGGTGCTGAGGTAGAAGTTGAGGCTCTTGATGAGGTTGGCGCGCAGCTCGCGCGGCATCACGATCTCGCTGATGGAGCCGAGGCTGAGCGCCTCCTTGGGGTTCATCAGCTCGCGCTCGTACTGCGCGTTGAAGCCCGCCTCCTGCGCCTTCAGCCACGCGTCGGCTTCCGCCTTGGCGTCGGCCTCGCTCTTCCCGGCCGCGACGGCGTCGCGCACCATCCCCGGCACCTTGGCGCGCACGGCGCGCAGCTCGGTCTTGTAGACGAACTCCTTGCCGGCGGGGCCCATCACGGCCACGCGCGTGGTGGGCAGGGCGATGACGTGGTCGGCGCCCGTCGCGTAGCAGTTGAACGCCGCGTACGCGCCGCCGAAGGCGTTGCGGATGATCATCAAGAGGCGCGGGGTGCGCAGGTCGATGATGCTGTCCAGCATGGCCCGCCCGGCTTGCACGATGCCCGCCATCTCCTGGTCACGGCCGGGCAGGAAGCCGGTGGTGTCTTCCATGAAGACCACCGGGATGTTGTAGATGTTGCAGAAGCGGATGAAGCGCGCGTTCTTGAGCGCAGCGGCCACGTCGATCTGCCCGCTGCTCACGGCGCTGTTGTTGGCGACGATTCCCACCACGTGCCCGCCCAGGCGGCCGAAGGCGGTGATGGTGTTGCGCGCGCGCTGCGGCTGGATCTCGAAGTAGTCGCCGTGGTCGCAGATCTGCTGGATCAGGATGCTCACGTCGATGGGCGTGTTGAACCCGGTCGGCGAGTTGAAGGCCTTGCGCAGCAGCGTCTCGATCTCCTGCGTGGGGCGGTCCAGCGCGTCGCTGGTGGCCTGGAAGGGCGGGGCCACCTCGTTGCTGCTGGGCAGGTAGCTCAGCAGGCGACGCGCGGTGCGCAGCGCGCCCACCTCGTCGGCGACGGTCAGGTCCGCGACGCCGCTCTGCCCGTGCACGCCGGGGCCACCGAGCTCGTCTGGGGTGACGTCCTCGCCGAGCACGCTCTTGACCACGCCCGGCCCCGTGAGGCCGAAGAAGGTGTCCTCCGGCTGGATCACGAAGCTGCCCTGGCGCGGCAGGTACGCGCCGCCGCCGGCGTTGAAGCCGAACATGCACATCACGCTGGGCACGCGGCCGCTGATCTTGCGCAGCGCCGTGAAGGCCTCCGCGTAGCCGTCCAGGCCACCGATGCCCGCCGGCACGTACGCGCCCGCCGAGTCGTTCATGCCCACCAGCGGGATGCCACGCTCACCGGCCAGACGCATCACGTTGGCAAGCTTGCGGCCGTTGGTAGCGTCCATGGAGCCTGCGCGCAGCGTGAAGTCGTGGCCGTAGAAGGCGACGTCCTTGCCGTTCACCTTCGCGACGCCGGTCACGATGGACGCGCCGTCCAGGTTCTTGCCCCAGTTCTGGAACAGGATGGTGGGGTCGTCGCCCGGGTCCTTGAGCGTGTCGATGCGCTCCCAGACCGTCATGCGGCCCTTGCCGTGCTGCGTCCCGACGGCCACGCGCGTGGGCGTGCTGCGCGGCTTGTCGCGGAGCTCCTGGCCCATGGCCAAGGCGTCGTCGTACGGTCCCTGCGACTTCTCTTCGACCTCGGGTGGAGGTGCTAGGGGGTTGGTCAAGATGGGCGCCACGTTGGGTGCTTCGGACATTGGCCACTTTCCTCAGGCGGGGAACTGCGTTGGTCACGCGCGCGCCAAGGCTGGCCCTGCTGCGTGCGGGCGAGTCTTAGTGGAATTGCGGCCCGGACGCTAGCCCGCTGGCCTACGCGTTTCCGGCCGCAGGGCAGGTTTTGCAGCCCTCGCAACAGCGCTCGCCGCGTTCTTACTGCGCGGCGCCGCGCGACACCGTGTCGACGATGTGCCGGATCTCGTTGTCGCTCAGGTTGCGGTCGCTCTGCTTGGCGGCTTCCAGCACCGCCTCGGCCAGACCTTGGCTGTCCGGTAGGCCGGCTTGGCGCAGCCAGTAGCGCACGTTGCTGAGGCCGCTCATGGGGCCTACCACCACCTCTTGGCGGCGGCCCAGCAGGCTGGCGGGCACGCTCGAGTACACGCGGTCTGCCAGGGCGCGGTCGCCCCGGCTGGTGGCCTTCAGGATGGCCGCAGCGTGGACGCCCGTGCCCGTCTTGAACGCGTTGGCGCCCAGCAGCGGGTAGTCCGCGGCGATGGGGGTGCGGGTGGCGTCCGAGACCCTCTCGCACACGTCGCGCAGGGCGCGCAGGTCGGTCCCGTCCAGCGTGCCGCGCATCATGGCCAGGTTGAGCCACAGCTGGTCCAGCGAGGCGTTGCCCACGCGCTCGCCGATGCCCAGCCAGCACCCGTGGATGCGGTCCGCGCCGGCCGCGATGGCCTCCAGGCTGTTCGCCAGCGCCAAGCCCCGGTCGTTGTGCCCGTGCCAGTCCACCCGCGCGTCGGAGCCGTGCTGCGCGACGATGTCCCGCGTGAAGCGCACCAGCGAGCGCACCCCGTTGGGCGTGGCGTGCCCGACCGTGTCGCACAGGCACAGCCGCTGCGCGCCCGTGTCGATGGCGGCCTTGAAGAGCTCGGCCAGCAAGTCTGGGTGCGAGCGTGTGGTGTCTTCCGTCACGAAGGTCACGGGCAGCCCCTCGCGCACGGCGAAGGCGATGGCTTCGACCGAGCGGGACAGGATCGCGCTCTCCGACCACTGTTCGGCCGCCTGCCGGATGGGTGACGCGCCGATGAAGGTCATGACCTCGACGGCGATGCCCGCCTGCTGGCTCAGCCTCGCGATGGGCTCGATGTCGGCCACCAGCGTGCGCCCCGCGCAGGCTGGCTTGATGCGCAGTCCGCCCGCGACGATGTCGTTCGCCAGCTCGAGGGCGTGCGCGAACGCGCGACGTCCCGCGCTGGGGATGCCCAAGTCCACAGAGTGGATGCCGACCGCGTCCATGCCGCGGACGATCTCGATCTTGTCCGCGACGGACGGGTCCACCACGGCGGGATCTTGGATGCCGTCGCGCAGGGTCTCGTCGTGCAACAGCACGCCAGCCGCGAGGTCGCGCTCGCTGCCGTTCCAGTCGTAGATCAGGTCGTCTTCGTTGCTCATCGCCACGCGGTCCCGCCTCGGGAGGGCTCCCCGCCCGAACGCAGCGAGGGAAGATGGTGCCAAGTTACCGTAAGAGCCAACGAAAAACTTCCTCGCTAACGTTTCCGGAAGATTTCCTGACGCTCGGCACCGCTCTCGGATTCACGCGGGGTCGATAAAGGCCCGCGCGTTGCTGAAGGGCGCGTCGTCCGGCCTCTCGAGCGTCCGCATCTCCACCACCAGGTGGTCGCCCTCCTGCCACCCGCTGGTGACCAGGGTGTCGCCCGGCCAGACCGGCTTGCGAAACTGCCCCTCGAGCCGCCGCAGCCGTGAGGCGTCGCCCCCACAGGCCGCGTTGACCACGTGGCGCGCCACATGCCCGAAGGTGCACAGCCCATGCAGGATGGGCTGACCAAAGCCGGCCTTCTCACCGATGGCCGGGTCCGCGTGCAGTGGGTTGTGGTCCCCGGTGAGGCGGTAGAGCAGCGCCTGCTCCGTGCGGGTGGCTTCCTGCACCACGAAGTCCGCGTCGCGCTCCGGCGGGCGCACCTTCTCGGCCTTCGGGGGCTTCTCGCCGCCGAAGCCGCCGTCCAGGCGGAAGATGATGTCCCACGAGGTCTCGCAGAGCAGCTCTCCGGACTCGTCGCGGGTCTCGCTCACGAAGGTGGTCTGGGCCAAGCGCTTGAGGTCGTACACCCCCGCGACGCGGCCGACGGTGGTCACGCGCCCCTGCGGCGCGAAGGGCTTGTGGAGCGTCACGCTCTGTCCGCCGTGGACGATGCCCAGCATGTCGCCGCCCACCGCGTCGAAGAGCTTCAGCATGGCGGGCCACGCGGGGATCACCGCGTAGGTGGGGAAGACCACCGGACCAGCCTTGTCCGCCCCCTCGAAGAGCAGGTGCAGCTCCGTGTCGCGGCGAGCCCCGATGCTGAGGTTGTAGAGCACCACGTCTTGCCACGTGTACTCGTGCAGGAGCGGTTCCGTCGTGAAGCCGAGCGCGCTTGGGTCGAGAGCCATGGGCAGGGACGTACTACAGAGACCCCCGTGACGCCAAGCCACCTCGACCGGGCCCAGATGGGCTGTGGACCGCCACACAACGGTGTGCGGCCTGTCGTCGTCTGCTATTCCAACGGCGTGCTCTTCGAGCGGCAAACATGCGACGGACTGTCGGGCGCCTGAGCGATGGGCGGTCACGGGCACGCGCACGGTCACGGTCACGGTCACGGCGGTGAAGGCCGCGCTCTCGGCACGGCGTTCTGGCTGAACTTCGGCTTCACGCTCATCGAGCTCGTCGGTGGCGTCGCCTTCAACAGCGTCGCGATCCTCTCGGACGCCGTGCATGACCTCGGCGACACGCTCTCCATTGGGCTCGGCTGGTGGCTGGGCCGCGTGAGCGAGAAGCAGGCCAACGCCTCCTACACCTACGGGTTCAAGCGCCTCTCGGTGCTGGCCGCGGTCATCAACGCCATGGTCCTCATCGCGGGCTCGGCCTTCGTCGTATCCGAGGCCGTTCCGCGCCTCTTCGCGCCCGAGATGCCCAACGTCCCGGGCATGCTGGGCCTCGCGGTGCTCGGCGTGCTGGTCAACGGGGCGGGCGTGCTGCGGCTCGGGCGGCAGACCTCGCTCAACTCGACCATGATTCGGTGGCACCTGCTCGAGGACACCCTGGGCTGGGTCGCGGTGCTGCTCGTGTCCCTGGTCTTGATGATCTGGCCCGTGCCCATCCTCGACCCGATCCTGTCCATTGCCTTCACGTCATTCATCGTGTTCAACGTCGTGCGGAACCTGTGGGCAGCCACCAAGGTCTTCCTCCAAGCCGCGCCGGCGGGAGTGGACATCGAGCGGCTGGTCGGCCGGCTGCGGGCCCTGGACGCGGTGCGCGACGTTCATCACGTGCACGTCTGGAGCCTGGATGGCGAGCAGCACGTGTTCAGCGCCCACATCGAGCTGGCGGACGAGCGCCCCGTGTCACACCTGCGCGTGCTCAAGGGGGAGCTGCAGGACGCCGTCGGAGCCTTCGGCTTCTCGTACTCCACCATCGAGTTCGAGTGGCCGGACGAGCGCTGCCGCGACGCGTCCCGCGCCCCCGCGGACGTCCGCGCCGACTCGACCTGAGCGCTGCTAGCCGATGGGCGTCTTGGGCTGCTCGCCGGCGAGCACGGCCAGGCAGTTGGCCAGCGCGAGCTCCGCCATCACTGCGCGGGTCTCCGTGGTGGCGCTCCCGAGGTGTGGCAGCAGCATCACGTCGTCGCGCTCCAGCAGGCCAGGGTGGACGCGAGGCTCGTGCTCGTAGACGTCCAGGCCCGCACCTCGGAGAGCGCCGCGCGAGAGCGCGTCCACCAGCGCCGCCTCGTCCACTACGGGTCCGCGCGCGGTGTTGATCAAGATGGCGCTGGGCTTCAGCTGAGCCAGGCGCTCGGCGTTCAGCAGGTGGTGCGTCTCCGGGGTCAGCGGGCAGTGCACGCTGAGCACGTCCGCCTCCGCGAGGAGCTCGTCCAGGCTGCGTCGCTCGGCGCTCAGCTCAGCGGCCAGCTCCGGGGCCACGGGGTTCCGATTGCAATAATGAACGCGCATGCCGAAGCCGCGCGCGCGCCTGGCGGTGGCCGCGCCGATGCGTCCCATGCCGATGAGGCCGAAGACGCGCCCGTGCAGCTCGCTCCCCAGCAACATGTCGGAGCGCCAGCCGTGGAAGTGCCCCGCGCGTAGCAGGCGCTCGCCCTCGCGGACCCGCCGGGCGACGCCCAACAAGAGCGCGAAGGCGATGTCCGCCGTGGCCTCCGTCAGCACGTCGGGCGTGTTCGTCAGCACGATGCCTGCCCGCCGCGCCGCCGCGAGGTCCAGGTTGTCGTAGCCGACCGCGTAGTTGGCGACCACGCGCAGCTCTGGGCACGCGGCCAGGAAGTCCGCGTCCACGCGGTCCGAGAGCATGCTGATCAGGGCGTGCGCGTCGCGGCAGGCCTCGCGCAGCTCCTCGGGCTGGGCGGAGCGTCCCGTGGCGACGGTGACCACCTCGAGCCCGCGCGTGGCGGCGGCCAGGTCGAAGGAGGGCGCGAAGGGCAGATCGCGAGAGAGCACTAGCTTCGGCATGAGGCTGACCCTATCCGGCTCGCGGGCGTCGTTCCACCTGCCTCGTCGCCGCTCGCGCTCCGCGGACATGGGGGCGACGGAATAAAGACGACCGCGACGGAGGGGGTGGGGGGGGTTCGTCGCGGTCGTGGGGTGTGTCAGGCCATTGACGCCGAGCTTGGGGGGGTTGCCCTAGCGTCGGCTCCGACACTGCCTTCTCCCTATGCGAGCCCCGTGCCAACGTTGTCCAACATGAAATCATTCATGAAATCGCCGTGGCCGTGTTGGCAACGTCGCAAGACTGAAAAACCTCCCTTGCGGCGACGAAATTCGGCCGACCGGCCACGGAACGAGCGGCGCGGATCATTCCAGCAGCCGCAGCCCCACGGGAATGGAGTCACCGAAGAAGCGACGCTCGTCCGCCTCCTCCAGCTGCGCCACCTCGCGCACCATGCGGACCCACGCCTCGCTCTTGCCCTCCTGCTCGAGGCGGCGGGCGACCTGCTCCCGGAGGGCGTCCGAGACGTCCCGGACGCGGTCTCCGCTGCGGCGAGCCATCAGCGCGGCGGCCATGGGCGCTTGGGTAGCGTCGCTCTTCCACTCGACGCTCAGGCAGCGCTCCAGCCACTCGTGCACCACGTGGGGCGGCACCACGTCGTGGGCGCTGCCGTACAGGGGCACCCGCGCGCCGAGGCGACCCACCGCCCACCAGGCCTGCGGGTTCTCGTCGTGCTCCATCAGGCGGGTCACCAGCCACCCGCCCACCTGCGCCTTGCGCTCGGCCCCCACGCGCTCGAGGGCGCCGGCCAGGCGCACCATGTCGTCCACGGCCAGCATGCGTGGCCCCGGTGGGCGCGGCTTGGGGACGCGGCTCGGCGGCTCCAAGTACCACTGCACCTGATCCAGCAGCTCCTGCTGCGCGGCGGCGTCCAGCCCGCCCGCGATGCGCCGGAAGAGCGTCCAGTGCTCCGACCAGTTCTGCGACTCGGGGGCGTACTGCACCCCGGCGCGCAAGGCCGCGTCCACCAGCTGCCGGATGCGCCACTCGTCCAGCGGGTAGCCGAAGCCGGGGCGCAGCGTGTAGCCCACCAGGTTGAACCACACCCGCTCGTGGTCCGCGCTGCGGCGCCGGTTCTTCACCCCCGCGAAGAGCGCCCCGAAGAGCTCGCGCAGCAGCGGCGTGTCCCAGCCCTCGCGCGCCCCGAGGATCTTCTCGAGGTCGGCCCGCAGACGCTTCACGTCGCGGCCCTGCACCTCCGCGCTGCCCTTGGCCTTGCCGTACACCTCGCGGATGCGGGCGGTGGCCTCGGCAAAGCGCGGATGCAGCTGACCCACGTGCAGCGCCGCCAGCTGCGCGTCGTCGCGCCCGCGGATCTGGAACTCCAGCTTCCAGCGCGCGTTCGCGTCCTCGGTCCGGACGCAGGACATCTCGAGCGTGCCCACCTCCGTCAGCGCCGTGACCAGCCGCACCGGGACCTCGGCGTCCACCGTGCCGGACCCGCTCGCCGCGCCCGCGCCGGGCTTGGTCTGGGGGGCGTCCAGCACCGCAGCGATCGGCGGCAGGCTGGTGTAGCGCTCGGGGTCGTCGAGCATCACGCGGTCCCCGGGCCGGATGTGCCGGACGTCGGCCGTGCTGGTGAGCAGGTGGAAGCGCACGGGGCGGCCCAGGCGCAGCGAGAACTGCTGCCCGCTGAGGGGGATCTCTTCGCCCTCCTCGCTGCCGCGCGGGAGCAAGCAGATCGCCTCGGCCACCGCGTCGCTCTTGGGGTCTTTCGGCAGCGCCAGGAAGTAGCTGCGCGCCGAGCCTCCGCCCACGCGCAGGCCCACGCCACGCCGGGCGAGCCCATACGCCACGGCCCCGAGGGCCACGGCCAGGTCGGGTTCGTCGTGCGGCAGGGCGCGCACCGGGCCACCCCTGAACGCCGTCAGCGTCTCCAGCACGCGCGCCCGCAGCAGCCCGCTCCGAAACACGCCGCCGTTGAAGAGCACCGCGTCGGGCAGCGGGGGGCCTTCGCCCACGGCCTCCTGGGCCAGCTCCGTGTGGCGCGCCAGGAATGCGGCCAGGTGCCGCGTCACCCCTGCGTCAGCGGCGTAGGGCAGGCCCAGCTCCATCAGCCCGGAAGCGCGCCGCGCCGGCCGAGCGTCACGCGCGACCTCCGGGAAGAAGCCCTCCAGCACGCTCGCCCGCACGTCGTCGCGCACGAGGCGGGCGCTCAATGAGGCGCCGATCAGCTTGCTACCGGAGCCCAGCACCGTGACCGCCAGCGACTCGGGCGCGTCTTCTCCCAGCAGCCTCTCCTTGGCGCCGCGGCACTCGTGCACCAGCTGGGCGAAGCGCAGCGCGTTCAGCGGCCGCCCCGGGCTCAGCTCGGCCTCGCAGCGCTTGGCCAACAACAGGTCCATGTTGTCGCCGCCCAGCATCAGGTGGTCGCCCACCGCGATGCGCGTCATGCGCGGCCCGCTCTCGCGCTGCTCCACGCGGATGAGCGTGAGGTCCGTGGTGCCGCCGCCGCAGTCCACCACCACCACCAGCTTCACGTCGCCGAGCGCGCCCGCGAGGTCGGCGCGGTGCTCACCCAGGAAGCGATAGAACGCGGCCAAGGGCTCCTCCACCAGGCGCACCTTGGGGAGCCCGGCCAGCTTGGCAGCGTCCAGCGTGAGCGCGCGCGCCGCCTCGTCGAAGGACGCCGGCACGGTCAGCACGACCTCCTGCTCGGCCAGCGGGTGCCGTGGGTGCTCGGCGTCCCAGGCCCCGCACACGTGCGCGAGGTAGCTGGCGGACGCGTCCACGGGCGAGATCTTGGGCACCTCAGCGGGAGCGCCCCAGGGCAAGATGGGCGCGCGGCGGTCCACCGCGCCGTGGCAGAGCCAGCTCTTGGCGCTGGTGACCAAGCGCGAGGGCACGCGCGCGCCGAGGTCGAGAGCGAGCGCGCCCAGCACACCGGGGGCGCCCTCGCTGTGCAGCGTGCGCGCCTCGGGGAGCTCCTCCTCGGAGGCCTGGTAGCGCGCCGAGGGCAGGCTCGGGCGCGCCGCCACTTCACCCGCGGCCACCCACTGCGGCAGGGGGAAGAGCACCGCGCGCGGCATCGCGTCCGGGCTCGAGCCGGCGGTGTCGGCGCAGGCCACCACCGTGTTGGTGGTGCCCAGGTCGATCCCCACTATGTAGCGCGCTGTCATCGGGCGCGCAGTGTGGCGACTGGGCCCGGCGCGGACAAGCTTCTGATACTGTGGTCGTCAAGGAGCACCGCCCCACCGTGAGACACGTACCCACCCTCGATGTGCGCGCCCTGCGCGACGGTGACGCCACGCGCGCCGCTACGTTCGTGCGAGAGCTCAGCGCGTCCCTGCGCGAATTCGGCTTCGTCACCTTCGTGGGGCACGGCGTGGACGAGCACATCACCGCGCCGGCCTACGACGCCCTGCGCCGCTTCTTCGCGCTGCCCGAGGCCGTGAAGCAGGGCTACCACATCCCCGGTGGCGGTGGCGCGCGTGGCTACACCGCGTTCGGCGTGGAGGCCGCCAAGGACGCGCAGCACCCGGACCTGAAGGAGTTCTGGCACGTGGGGCGCGAGTTCAGCGAGGACAGCCCGTGGCGCGGCAGCGAGCCCGAGAACATCTGGCCTGCCGAGGTCCCCGGCTTCAAAGAGGCCACGCTCGCGCTCTATACCGCGCTCGACGAGCTGGGCGTGACCATCTTGCGCGCCATTGCGCTGGGGCTCGGCCTCCCCGAGCGCTTCTTCGACGATGTGGTGGACCACGGCAACAGCGTGCTGCGCCCCATCCACTACCCGCCGCTGCCCAAGCCCTGCCCGCCCGGTGTGCGGGCCGCCGCGCACGAGGACATCAACCTCATCACGCTGCTGGTGTGCAGCGACGCCCCCGGGCTCGAGCTGCTCAACCGCGACGGCGAGTGGCTGCCGCTGGGCACGGAGCAGGGCATGATCGCCATGAACGTGGGGGACATGCTGCAGCGGCTCACCAACCACGTGCTGCCCAGCACCACGCACCGCGTGACCAACCCGCCGGAGCCCTGGGCCAGCCAGGCCCGCACCAGCATCCCGTTCTTCTTGCACCCCAACTCGGAGTACCTGATCAAGACGCTGCCGGAGTGCGTGAGCGCGGACAACCCCGACCGCTACCCCGAGCCCATCACGGCAGACGCGTACCTCACGCAGCGACTCATCGAGATCGGGCTGATCAAGCCCAGCTGAGTGGTCTACAGCACGCGCTAGTTGAGGCCGACGATCTTCAGGCCGATCAGCGCGTCGAACCAGAGCACCAGGCGGAAGCCGCTCTCGTTCGGCCGGCCCTGAATGAAGCGGTACTCGTACTGAATGTCCACCCCGGCCGCGTGCAGGATGTCGAAGCGGCCCCCGGCGCGCAGGCCTCCGCTGCGCGCCGTCGGGAGCAGCGACTCGCCGTACGTGCGACCGATCATGCCGTGCAGCAGCGGGCTGAGCCCCACGTAGGTGCCAAAGCGTACGGCGCCGCCAAACACCAGGTGGCGACCGGCCAGGCGCCCGCGACGCTCGCCGCTGTAGCCCAGCTCCGCGGCGAAGCCGAGGTTCTCGGCCACACGCACGTCCGCCGCCACCAGGAACTGCCCGGTCAACATCGTGGAGTTCGGCTTGGCCGCGAACTGCGGGCCCAGGCCCAGGCGCACTCCCGGCACCACGGGGTCGTCGCTGCCCCAGCCGCTGCGCTGCGCCCGCGCGGACCCCGCGAGCGCCGTCAGCCCCACCACGAGCGCGACACCGAACAAGAAGCTCTTCATGCGGGCAGTGTACCGAGGCAGCCCCCAAATCTCACCCGCGATGTGGCCGGCGGCAGGTCATCGCGCCCTGCTGCTGCCGCCCGCTCGCCCCGACGGGTGGCCCGCGCGCTCGCGGTCGCCGGACGCCGCAAGGACCGACCCCGTGGGTGTCAGCCGCCTGGTGTCAGTCGCCCTGGCTCAGCCGCCAGGGGGCCAGAAGCTGCTGGGCAGGCCGATGGTCTTCATCATGGCGGCCAGGTCCATGCTGATGGCCACGGCGACGTGCACGAAGAAGCCCGACCAGATGGAGCGGGTCTTCATGGCGAGGGTGCCGAGCACGACACCGGCGATGCACGCGCCGAAGGTCTCGAGCATGGGCTTGCCGAAGTGGATCATCACATAAGGCACGGTCATCACGAAGATGGCGTGGCTGCCCATCTGCGCCTTACAAGCCTTCAGCCACCAGCCGCGGAAGAAGAACTCCAGCGCGAAGAACTGCGCGCCGTACATGAGCTCCCAGCCCAGGAAGTCCGCCCAGCTCTGGTTCGCGCCCTTGTAGAAGGGGTAGTAGTTCACGAACTCGGGGCTGCGGCTGACGCCCGCGACGCACACGGCCACCACCAGGTAGCAGAGCACGTAGAGCCAGAGGTGCTCGCGCAGCCCCTTGGTGGACAGGCCTTGGTCGCGGATGCGCTCTCCGTACAGGCGCACGATGACCATGGGCAGCAAGAAGTAGCCGAGCACCCGCCAGCCGGCCCACCAGGCCCAGGCGACGCGCTCGGCGTCGGGGGAGTGACGCCACTCCCGCACCCACTCGTGCGGGCGGTCTCGTGTGATCCACTGGTCCAGCCAGTAGCGGTTGCCGACGTACTCCATGAGCGTGAGCAGCACCGCGCTACCCAGCAGGACGATCAGCGGGCGCCAGTCGAAGCCCAGCCCCGCCTCCTTGCGGGCGGCGCGCTCCTCCGCGGCCTCGCGGTCCATGTCCTGCCACGTCTCGAGGAAGAAGCGGCGGGGGTGCAGCTCGGCCAGCTTCACGCGCCAGCGCCTGCGCTCTCGGCCTGCGCTGCCTGCTCGGCGGCGGCCAGCAGGCGCCGCACCGACACCTCGCGTCCCAGGACCTCCATGACCTCGAACAGGCCCGGGCTCGCGGAGCGTCCGCTCAGCGCCACGCGCGCGGGCTGCGCGACGTTCTTCATGGCCAGCCCCTCGGTCTCGAGCCAGGCCGTCACGGCCGCGTCCAGCGTCGCCTGGTCGAAGGGCTGCGCCTGCTGGGCCAGCTCGGCCAGCGCGCGCAGGTGCGGCGCGGCGTCCGGCTTCAGGAACTTCTTGGCGGCCTTCTCGTCCTGCTCGGGCACGTCGCGCACGAAGTAGTCCAGGTTCTCCGCCAGGTCCGGAATCAGCGTGCTGCGCGGCTTGATGTAGGGCATGGCGGCCAGCACGCGCGCGTCGTCTGCGGCCACGTCCAGCCCGCGCGCGGCCAGGAAGGGCTGCGCGAGCGCGGCCAGCGTGGCGTCGGGCTGCATGCGCAGGTGCTCGGCCTGCACGAACAAGAACTTCTTGGGGTCGTACTTGCCGGCCTGCTTGCCGCAGTGAGCCCAGTCGAAGTGCTCCACCAGCTCCGCGCGCGTGAACACCTCTTGGTCGCCGTGGCCCCAGCCGAGGCGCGCCAGGTAGTTCAGCACCGCGTCCGGCAGGTAGCCGAGGTCGCGGTACTCCGTGACGCTCACCGCGCCATGACGCTTGCTGAAGCGCTTTCCGTCGGGACCCAGCACCATGGGCAGGTGCGCGAAGTCCGGCACGGGCGCGCCCAGGGCCTCGTAGATCAGCACCTGCGGCGTGGTGTTGATGATGTGGTCGTCGCCGCGCGCCACGAGCGTGATGCCCATGGTCACGTCGTCCACCACGCAGCCGAAGTTGTAGAGCGGCAGGCCCGTGTTGCGCAGCAGGATGAAGTCCTGGATGGTCTCGTGCGCGACCTCGATGGGCCCGCGGATCTGGTCCACGAAGGTGGTGCTGCCCTCTCGGGGGGTCTTGAAGCGCACGGAGTGAGGCTCGCTCGGGTCGCCGTCCGTGCGCTCCCGCCACGGGCTCTCGAACACGAAGCCGTCCTTGGTGCCGGTGGCCGCGTGCGCGTCGCGCGCCGCCTGGATCTCCTCCTTGGTGGCGTAGCAGCGGTAGGCGTGCCCGCTCGCGATGAGCTTCTCGGCGTACTCCTTGTACACATCCAAGCGCTCGGACTGCCGGTAGGGCCCGTTCGGCCCGCCCACGTCCGGTCCCTCGTCCCAGTCCAGCCCCAGCCAGCGCATGGAGTCGAGGATCACGTCCACGCTCTCCTGCGTGCTGCGCTCCGCGTCCGTGTCCTCGATGCGCAGCACGAAGGTGCCCCCGTGCTTGCGGGCCCACAGCCAGCTGTAGAGCGCGGTGCGCACGCCGCCGATGTGCAGGTAGCCGCTGGGAGAGGGGGCGAAACGGACGCGAACGGGGGAGGACATGCGCCTGCGTCTACTGCCCGCGCGGAAAACGGTCAAGAGAGCGTGTCTCTCCCTGACCACCGACGGCGCGGCAGATCTGGGCCGTGTGTGCGTACCATGGCCTCATGAACTCTCCGGCGCAGCCACCCGCGGTGCGTGAGATCCCGTTCAACGCGCTCCCCGAGACCACGCGCCGCCGGCTGGCGGACGTGCTCGGCAAGCGCGGGGGTCCGCAGCCCATCTACGAGAACCCGCTCGGCAAGGGAGGGGTCGTCGGCTTCGCGCTGCTCGCGCTCGTAGCGGGCCTCGCGCTGCTGGTGGTCTTGGTGGTGGAGTTCGGCAGTGGCTCGCACTTCTCCCAGGAGCCGGAGTTCATCGCAGCGTACGCGGGGCTCACGTTCTTCTTCCTGCTGGGGGTGCTCGGGGCCATCGGCCGCGCGCTTCTGCTGCGGGCGCTGCCGTTCCGGCCGGGGACCTACCTCTTCGCGACGGACCTGTTGGACGCGACGGGGCCGGTGCTGCGCATCCATCCCGTCGGCGCGATGAGCAAGATGGAGTGCGTCCACCACCACACCAACGGCGTGTACACCAACTCCCTCACCACGCTGCGCTTCCCCAAGAAGGCCTACACCTTCGCGGTGCGCGGCAAGTCGCTCGCCGAGACCAAGCTGCGTGACCTCAACGCCCAACGGCAGGCGGTGGTGGCCGCCGCCCAGGCCGGGTCGGCGGAGCGTCTGCACGCGCTGGACGTGTTCTTCGACGCCCGCATGACGCCCGCTTGGAACGACCCCGCCGCAGCGACCAGCGCGGCGCGCGACGTGGGCGGGTCACCACGAGCGGGCCGCGTGCCGAGCGTGTTCGGCCGCAAGGGGCTGATCTCCCTGGGGCTCGCCCTGCTCAGCGCCGCACCGCTGTGGTTCGTGCGCAACCAGCTCTCGGACGAGGCGGCCTTCCGGACCATCCGCACGTACTATCACGCCACCAACTACGTCCGCGCCGACGGCAACCACGCCGCCACCGTGCAGACGGATCTGCTCCCGCGCTTGGCCCTCGAGCACGCGCAGCAGCGCGGGACCGTCACCGCCCTGCGGGAGTTCCTGGCGGAGTTCGGCGGCACGGCCTACGGGCAGGCCGGGCGCGACGCCATCCACGTGCACTTCGAGCGCGTGAAGCAGGCCTTCCTCGCGCAAGCGAACATGGGTGACGCTCAGATGGTGCGCCTGATGAGCGCGCTCATCGCCTGGCTCGAGGCGCACGGCTCCCCGCCCATCAACGTCCACTACGCGCCGCCCGGCTCGGCGGCGCTGCTCGAGGTCGACCGCGTGCTCGCCGCGTCGGCCAACCGCCTCAACGGACGACCCATCGCGCCCATCGCGCCGCACTTTGCGCCCCAGTACGCGGAGCAACGCGAGCGCTCCGTGACGCGCGCGCTGCAGGCCGGCTTCGGCGCCGTGTTTCCGGGCGAGATCCTGGAGCTGCGGGGGGTGCACGGGCCCGAGACGCTCGCCGTGGCGGCCGGCGCTCCCGCCGCAGAGCCCAACATCCACGTGGCCTACAACGTCCGGCCGTCGGGCGCGACCTACAGCTCGGACCACGACCCGGCCGACTTCGTGGGCATCCAGGTGGACTTCGTCGTGACGATGTCGGTGCCGGGCGAGGTTCCCTACACGTTCACCGTGAGCGTCGAGCCCCCGGAGCACTTCAGCATCCAGCGCAGCAACAGCCCCGTGGTGGTGCCCGGCGGCACGGCGGGCGTGGTCTACGCCGAGATGGCCACGCGCGCCTTCGACCGCCTCGGCGCGAGCATGGCGCAGACCTTCTTCCGGCCGGACACCGCCGCCTACCGCAGCGCCACTGCGGGCGCGGCCCCGTGACTCGCTTCACGGACGCTGCCGGTGCCCTGCGTGTGGGCCCATGCTGCGCGTCGCACGCGTCGCTGGCTGCTGCGCGGCGCTGAGGACCTCTACCGACCCGCGTACCGCGGCTTCGACTTCGTTCTTCGTGTCTTGGCTGAGGGTGTGACGGCGTAGCGCCCCCCGTTGGCGGGCCGCATTCGGTGTTCAGCTAGCCGACGCTGGCCGCTCGTCGGTCGCCCACATGCGCCCCGTGGCGCGCTCCACGTGCAGCGTGCGGCGCCACGGGCTCTCGACCAGCAGGGCCTCGTACACGTCGCCCACCGTCCGCACGGTCGGGGTGTTGCGAAGGTCCGCGTGGCAGCGCCGCAGATCGAACACCCGCTGCGCGACCTCCTCCACGCCCACTTGCTCCGGCACCCGATAGCCCGCGAGCCGAGTGAGGTAGCTGGCCTCTTTGCTCGCCCCTGCGTCGAACGCCAGCTTCGACCACTCGCCAGCGCGCGCAAGGGTGGCAGCCAACGCGTCAGGTCCGCGCAAGAGCGCGCCGTGAGCCTGGTCGCGCGCGTGGTGCGCCGCAATGCCGGCCACGTAGTCGCTCTTCGTGCATCCGGCGCCCGCCTCCTCGAACAGCACCGGGATGAGCGCGTCTTCCATCACCATCAGGTCTTCGTCCTGCGATAACAGCGACCACTCGGGTGTCCACGTCCAGCGCCGAACGTCCTCCGGAGACTCGTGCATCGCGTCGTATACGCATCCACGCAGCAGCTCTTCGGGGAGATCACGCAGCACCCTGCCGAACGCTCGGATCGTCGTGACTTCGTCGCAACCGAGGAGCGCCTCGCGCAGGCGACCGTGGACATAGCCGAAGTAGAGCGCTTCAATCAGCACGCGCGCGTCGTCCGGGGTCATTGCGAGCAGCGCGGGCACCCAGGCGGCCAGCGCGTCTGCGTTCCCACTCGCTGGAGCGGGCAGCTCCGCGAAGAGCAGCGCGGCTTCGTCGCCAGAGCCTCGGTTGCGGTACGAGGTCATGTCCAAGCCTAGCGCGGGTGCGCTCCGCTCGCGGCGAAATGGTTTCGAATTGGCGGTGCCGCGCTCGCCAGGCCCGCCCATCGCCGCGTTGTGCGGTCAATCCCCACCGAGCACGCTCCTGGCCTACAGCCCGCAGCCGTCGCACACTGGCACCGAGGAACCACCATGGCCCACAAATCCACTCTCAAGTTCGGCCTGCTCTCGGCTGGCGCTGCCGTCGCGCTCGGCTGCTCCGTGGTCGTGCACTACAACTCCGGCCAGACCGTGGACCAGGCGCGGGCGGCGGCCCAGAGCGAGGGCGGCATCTCACTGTGTGACGCCATCGACACGCCCAACATCGGCTTCGAGACGCCGGCCATCCCGGCGCAGATGACCTACAACAGCTACCCGTCCGTGCCGGGCTGGCGCTCCCCTCGCGGTGAGCTCTTGGTGGGGCGCGGCAACCTCGACCTCCCGCTCGTTCCCGACGCGGCGGCCTACGGCGACCAACACGGCATCCTCAAGCCCCGCCGCGCGGACGTGCCGGGTGAGCAGGCCAACACCACGCTCGAGTACGACCTCCACGTCACGCCGGGTCAGCGCTACGTGCTGGTGTTCTCCGCAGCCGCAGCAAGCGAGGGCACGGACCTCACGCTCACGCTCACGGGGGCCATCATGACGCCCTACACCTTCGCCACGCGCACGGCCTGGCGGCAGCGTGTCGTCCCCTTCAGCGCCACCGGCGACACGGTCACCGTGCGCTTTCAGACCGGCCTGCGCAGCGACGTAGGCGCCTTCGCGCTGGGCCGCGGCGAGGTGGACGTGTACGTGGACGTGGCCGGTGTGTTCCCCGTCTGCCCGAGCGGCGAGTAGCCCCGCCCACGGCTCACAGCGCGTCGAAGAGGGCGTCGAACACGTGCGGCTCGCCGCGCGACAGCGGGAGCTCCACGGTCTCCGTGACGAAGGGGCTGACGGTGGCGCTGCCCCCGAACTGCAGCAGACCCACCTCCCCGCGCAGCCCGAGGCACAGGTTGCCTACCTCTACGAAGGTCGACGAGTTGCTGAGCATCATGTCCACCTTGGCGTCCGCGCTGCCGCTGCTCGCGTCGTAGGCCTGATCCCACAAGCGCACGCTCAGCTCCGTGAGGTACCGCCCGGGGCCAGCGACCGTGCCCTCCATGGAGTGGATCTCCACGCACGCGGGGTCCTGGTGACCTGGCACGTTCAGCCACACGTCGAAGCCCGTCAGCCCCAGCAGCCCCTGCGGCAGCCCCGCGTCCCCGGCGACGCTGACCGCCTGCGCGGCGGGGGTGGCGTGGGGGTGGGCCGTCTCGGTGCCGAAGGTCGCGTAGCTCAGCGTGTACTCCGCCTCGCCCCGCGCCGTGTTGGAGCGGCCGAAGGCGCCCACCACCACGTAGTCCACCCGCACCCACGTGGTCGCCTCCGCCATGGCCTCGTTCATGTCGGGGCGGTCGGCCAGCCCCAGGCTGTTGCGCGCCCGGACGTCGAAGGTGATCTCGCTGCCGCTGACGCTCGGCTCGCCCAGCTGGATGCCCACGCCCTGCGTGGTGTAGCCGTAGCCCGGGTCGTACGGGATGCGGTCCCCGAAGTCCGGCGGCGTGTCGTAGAGGTTCGTGTCGATGCGGTAGCCGCGGATGTAGGCCACCACGCTGCTGGCCCCCTCCAGCTCCGGCGCCGTCACGCTGGCCGTCACGCTCGCTGCGTGCAGCGCGGGCATGGTCGGGTCGTGCGGCGGGATCTCCACCACCACGGACCCCTCCACGCTCCGCAGGTGCGAGCTGGCCCAGCGGTCGGCGCCGATGCGCACGCGGGGACGATCGAACACCCCCGCCGCTCCGCCGTCGTTCTGCGCGGTGACTCGCAGCCCGGTGCCCTCCGTGAGCGGGCTCGAGGTCAGCTCGATGCGCGAGATGCGGTGCGGCAGGTCACGCCAGCGCTGATACAGCTCCGTGGTGATGACCACCTCTTCGGCCGGGCCGGAGTCGCCGCAAGAGACCAGCAGGCTGGCCACGAGCAGCCCCGCGAGCCCCCCGAGTCCGGTGAAGCGTCTGGCGGAGCGAGCGACGCCGCGTGAGCGGCCGAGCGGGCGGTGAGCGTGGGTCGACATGGGGGCAAGAGGGAAGCACGTCCCGCGCCGTCGCGGAAGCCACCCGGCCATGCTATCCCGCCCTCGATGTCGATTCTGCTCATGCTCGTGGCCCTCGTGGCGCTGGTCTTCGTGGGGGTCGCGGTCGCGGGCGTCTTCCTGGTCATGCGCGGCGACTCCTCCGCCGACCGTGAGCGTCTCGTGCAGGCCACCGCCGCGCGCACCGCAGAGCGCGCCACCGACGTGGTCTTCTTCTTCCGCTTCGAGCAGCAGGACGCCATCGACGCCCAGGCCCTCGTCCAGCGCTACCGGGTGGCGCTGGGGCCGGCCGAGACACGCGAAGCCGCCCTGGAGCTCACCCGCCTGGTGCCGTCCGCGACGCACGCCTACCTGGCCCCCTGCGCCTGGCCGCCCGTGAAGGCCTACAGCCCCGTGACGGCGGGCGTCATCGTGGGCTTCCGCGCCCGCACGCGCGTGTCACTCGACACCGTCAGCGACGACCGGCAGCTGACGCAGCTGGACGCCACGCTGCGTCAGGTGAGCGCGCTTCCGGACGACCAGATCCTGGGCGGCCAGCTGCAGCTCGCCGCCGACAGCCAAGACCCCGACGCGCCGCGCTTGGTGGCGGTGGACCGCGGCGCGCTGCCGGGGCACCGACCCTGTCCGCACTGCAAGCAGCCCATGCCCGTGTTCGCGACCCGCTGTGAGGCTTGCGGTTCGCGCGCGATGAGCTGACCCTGTCGCGCAGCCGCGCGCGCCAACGAACTCGTGGCGTGCGGGGTTCGAGTCAGAGCGATGCAGCGAGTCGAAAAATACGAGGTGCTGGAGGAGCTGGGCCACGGGGGCATGGCCACCGTGTACCGCGCGCGGGACACGCACCTCGAGCGCGACGTCGCGCTCAAGATCCTCCACCCGCACCTGCGCGCCTCCTCGGAGGCCCGCCAGCGCTTCGCGCGGGAGGCCAAGAGCGTCGCCAAGCTCAAGCACCCGAACATCCTCGAGGTCTACGACTTCTCGGGCCCCGACTCCGAGCAGAGCTACATCGCCGCGGAGCTCCTCACCGGGCCCACGCTCAAGGACTTCGGCGCTCAGCACCCCGACCTCCCGGCGGAGATCGCGGTCGCCATGACCTTGCAGGTCGCGCGCGCGCTCGCCGTGGCCCACGCGCACGGCATCGTCCACCGGGACGTCAAGCCCGAGAACATCATGCTGCACGAGGGCCGGACGCTGAAGCTCACGGACTTCGGCATCGCGCAGATCCTCGACACGCAGTCGTTCACGGCCACCGGACAGATCCTCGGCTCGCCGGGTCACATGGCGCCCGAGCAGATCGAGACCGGCGAGGTGGACGAGCGCAGCGACCTCTTCGCGCTCGGCACGGTGCTCTACTATCTGGCCTGCGGGCGCCTGCCGTTCACCGGGCGCAACCCGCACCAGATCCTGCGGCGGGTCATGGACACGGAGTACGCCGAGCCCCTGCGCGTGCGCCCCAGCATCGGCGCCGGGCTGGCGCGCATCATCACTCGCTGCCTCGCTCGCGACCCGGCGGCGCGCTACGCGACCGCCGCGGAGCTGTCGGCGGCCCTCTCGGACTGGTGTGCGAGCGTGGGTCTCGACGACCCGGACGCTGCGGTGGTGGCCTACCTGGCGGACCCGGCGTCCACGGCGGCCCGCCTCACCAAGGCCACGGTCGCGCAGCTGGTGCGCACCGGTACCGAGAGCATCCGGGCGCGCGACATCCCCACGGCCATGGACGCGTTCAACCACGTCTTGGCGCTCGACGAGGGCAACGCCGAGGCCCTGCGTCAGATCGAGTCCCTCGGCGCGGCGGGGTCGGGGCGCCTCCCGTGGGTGCTCGCGTCCGCCGGGGCCGTGATCCTCGCGCTCGTCTTGGTGTTGACGCTCCGCCAGGCGGGCTCTGACGCGGAGGCTGCCGTCGCGCGGGGCGATGGTCTCGGCGCCCAAGCGGCGCGCGATGGCTCGGGGCTGCCGCCACCGGCGCGCTCACCCACGTCGGGCGCGGAGGTGGCCCTGGACGCTGGGTCGGCGGTGGGCGCGACCCTCACGGGTGCCGCGGAAGACGGAAGCTCGGAGCCACGCGCCGAGACGTTGGAGGGGGCTCCCGCTGCAGCCGGTGAAGCGGGCACGGCCGCCGCGCCCAATCCGTCCGCGGGTCCTGGCGCGCGCGCTCCAGGCGAGCATGGGGGCCCACGGCCCGTGTCGCGGGACCCTCGTCGCGTCCTGCTGCGTCCCTCTCTGGCCAACGTCGAGATCGCCGTGGACGGTGGGCCCCTGCGTGCCTTCGGGCCCAGCTTTCGAGAGGTCACGCTCCCGCCCGGGCGCCACTCCTTCCGTGTGGTGGGTGGCGCCAACTGCTGCGTCGAGCGCACGGTCACGCGCGACATCCCGCCTGGCGAAGGGGTCTTCGAGCTGCCGCTCACGCTCGAGTTCCGACCCGCAAGCGTCTACGTGGTGGCCAACGTCCTCGGCGACGTGCAGGTCACGGGGTCGGGCGAGGCCCCCGCCCGCGGTCGCACGCGCGAGATCCTCTCGGTCCCCATGGCGCGCGCCGACGACACGCGCCGCTTGACCGTGACAGCGGAAGGGCATCGGGTCTATACAGGGGTCATCCGTTTACGCGCGGGACAGCTCACGGAGCACCGCGCGACCCTCGAGCTGGCCACCGCGCCGACGGATGTTCCACCCACGCCTCCGCCCAACTGACCTTGTCCCCCACGCTGCGGCCCCGATGACGAACCCCCCTCGCTGCAAAGCCTCGGACGGCCAGGTTCGCCCGCGTCCGGCGGCGCCTGGGCGAGTGGGCCTCGCGCTCGGCGTGCTGCTGAGCCTCACGCTGCTGGCAGAGCGCGCGTACGCCGACGACCTGTCCGACTTCGAGGCCGCGCGCGCCCGCTACGACGAGCAGCGCTTCGAGCTCGCGGTGCAGCTCTTCGAGGACCTGGTGGGTGGCCCCGTCCCGCGCGTGCGCAACGCGGCCCTGCGGCTGGAGTCGCGCAAGTACCTGGGCGCGGCGTACCTCTTCCTCGGCCGCAGCGACGACGCCCGTGACCAGTTCCGGCAGCTGCTGGAGGAGGACGAGGGCTACACCCTGGACCCGCTGAGCTTCCCCGCAGCGGTCCAGACGGCCTTCGCGCAGGCCCGCACCGAGCTGCTGGAGGCGCAGCGCGAGGCCATGCGCGTGGAGGCGCAGCGCCTCGAGGAGGAGGAGCGGCAGCGCCTGGTGCGCCTCGCGCAGGAGCAGGAGCGCCTGCGGCACCTGGAGGAGCTGGCCACCTACGAGACCATCGTCCTGCCCAACTCGCGCGCGCTCGCCACGGTGCCCTTCGGGACGGGACAATTCCGCAATGGAAACCGCACGTTTGGCGCCACGCTGGCCGTCGGGGAGCTGGCCCTGCTGGCTGGCTCGGTGGGCACCTACGTCGCCCTCCGGGCTCTGCTCGCGACCGCCGCCAGCTGCGGCGTGGAGCCCTGCGTCATCGACCGCGGCGACCCCAACGCCTCTCCCACCGGGGAGGAACTCGAATTCATGGACCGAGAGCGGCGCATTCGCGTGAGCAACTACGTCCTCACGGGAGGGTTCATCGCGCTGGTCCTCGTCGGAATCATCGAAGCGCACGTGAATTTCGTCCCGGAGCGGCGGCAGCGGCGGCTGCGCGTGGGCGGCGGCGCGGACGACGCGGGCAGGGACCCGGATCTGGACCCCGTGGCGCCGATCACGGTGGGTGTGGAGCTGGGACTCGGCAGCGGGGCCCTGCGCGTGCGCTTTTGATCCGGCAGAAATGCTCGGCGATCACTGTGCAACGGCTCGAAAACGATCCTTTTTCGGGTGCTAGCTCCTTGACACCCCGCGTTTGGCCGGTATTCTCCGCGTCCCTTACGCCCCGGGTTTGTCCTGGGCGCTAGTGAATTCGCTATCTCATGCCGACAATCAATCAGCTCGTCCGCCACGGACGCCAGAAGCTCGTCGTCAAGACGGACTCCCCCGCGCTCCAGCGCTGCCCTCAGAAGCGCGGTGTGTGCGTTCGCGTCTACACGACGACGCCGAAGAAGCCCAACTCCGCCCTCCGCAAGGTTGCGCGTGTGCGCCTCTCCAACGGGATCGAGGCCACCACCTACATCCCCGGCGAGGGACACAACCTTCAAGAGCACTCCGTGGTGCTGATCCGTGGGGGCCGCGTCAAGGACCTCCCGGGTGTGCGCTACCACGTGGTGCGCGGCACGCTCGACGCCACCGGCGCGGCGGGTCCCTCCAACACGAACAAGGCGACGCGCACCAAGCGTCGGTCGAAGTACGGCGTCAAGCGCCCGAAGAAGTGAGCTGAGCAGCCATGAGTCGTCGTCGCCAAGCTGATAAGCGCCAAGTTCTCCCGGACGCCAAGTACGGAGAGAAGGTCATCGCCAAGTTCGCCAACATCCTCATGTACGGCGGCAAGAAGTCCACGGCCGAGGGCATCCTCTACGGCGCCTTCGACATCATCGAGGAGCGCTACAAGCAGGAGCCCCTCGAGGTCTTCAAGAAGGCCCTCGATCAGGTCAAGCCCCGCGTCGAGGTCAAGAGCCGTCGCGTCGGTGGTGCCACGTACCAGGTGCCCGTGGAGGTCCGCAACGACCGCCGCACCGCGCTGGCCATGCGCTGGCTGGTCTCGTTCTCTCGCCGTCGCGGCGAGAAGAGCATGGTGGAGCGTCTCGCCGCCGAGCTGGTCGAGGCCGCTCAGGGCCGCGGCGCCGCCGTCAAGAAGCGCGAAGACACGCACAAGATGGCCGACGCCAACAAGGCGTTCGCGCACTACCGCTGGTGATCCCAGCCTGAAGCAACTCAACCGTTCGGGTAGGTCCAACACGGATACCACCCGGGCCGGAGCAGAACCAGACAGTCGAATGAAGCTCGCAATATAGAGAGAGTCGCCCGGGTTCACCGAGGCAGCACACACCCGCTGCCTTCACCGCGTCGCCTCCTCAGTCCCTCTCCGAAACGGCCTACGGGCCCCGATTGACCCAAGGGTGGTCAGTCAAAGGTCGGAGGGGGATTTTTGCATCCAAAGCACGAACCTCCAGAACGTCGGAGCGCGCACGACGCGCTCTCACTCACCTCTCACCCCTCCTCGTATTTGGGCCGCATCGTTGGCCCACGCATCCCCCGGACACCCCTTGGCTCGCCAGTTCCCACTCCAGCGCACCCGCAATATCGGCATTATGGCCCATATTGACGCCGGAAAGACCACGACGACGGAGCGCATCCTCTACTACACGGGGGTGAACTACAAGATCGGCGAGGTCCACGATGGCGCTGCGACCATGGACTACATGGAGCAGGAGCAGGAGCGTGGCATCACGATCACGTCGGCCGCGACCACGTGTTTCTGGAAGCCGAACGAGGGGCTGAACACGGCGGACCAGTTCCGCATCAACATCATCGACACGCCGGGCCACGTGGACTTCACCATCGAGGTGGAGCGGTCGCTGCGGGTGCTCGATGGCGCGGTGGCGGTGTTCGATGGCAAGCAGGGTGTGGAGCCGCAGTCCGAGACGGTGTGGCGCCAGGCGGACCGCTACAAGGTCCCGCGCATGTGCTTCATCAACAAGATGGACAAGCTCGGCGCGGACTTCGACCGTGCCCTGCGCTCCATCA
Source organism: Sandaracinaceae bacterium (assembly GCA_020633075.1). Classification (GTDB taxonomy): domain Bacteria; phylum Myxococcota_A; class Polyangia; order Polyangiales; family Houyiibacteriaceae; genus JADJJE01. The sequence goes on along the minus strand of JACKEI010000006.1, from coordinate 163,501 downwards.
TCGAGCGGCTGAACGCGCCGGCCGTGGCCGTGCAGATCCCGCTCGGGCAAGAGAACGAGCTCGAGGGCGTCATCGACATCGTCCGCATGCGCGCGCTGCGCTTCAAGGACGACAAGCTGGGCGCCGAGTGGGACGTCATCGCCATCCCGGCGGAGTTCGAGCTCGCGGCCCAGGCTGCGCGCGAGGTGCTCATCGAGAAGGTGGCCGAGATCGACGAAGATCTCATGGCGCGCTACCTCGAGGGCGACACGGACTTCAGCGCGGAAGAGATCCTGCGCGCCGTGCGCGTCGGCTGCCTCAGCCACCGCATCGTCCCCGTGCTCTGCGGGTCGGCCTTCAAGAACAAGGGCGTCCAGCAGCTGCTCGACGCCGTCGTGGACTTCATGCCCTCGCCGCTCGACATCGACGACATGGTCGGTGAAGACCCGGACGACCCGGACAAGAAGATCGTCCGCAAGGCGTCGGATGACGAGCCCTTCAGCGCGCTCGCGTTCAAGATCCTCAACGACCCCTTCGTCGGTCAGCTCACGTTCTTCCGCGTGTACTCGGGCACCCTGCAGAGCGGCACCATGGTGCTCAACTCCACCAAGGGGAAGCGTGAGCGCATCGGTCGCATCCTGCTGATGCACGCGAACAACCGCGAAGAGATCAAGGAGATCCACGCGGGCAACATCGGCGCCGCCGTGGGCCTCAAGACGGCCACCACGGGTGACACGCTGTGCGATGCGCAGCACCCCGTCATCCTCGAGCGCATGGAGTTCCCGCAGCCGGTCATCTCCGTGGCGATCGAGCCGCGCACCGCAGCGGACCAGAACAAGCTCGGTGACGGCCTGAGCAAGCTCGCCGCAGAAGACCCCAGCTTCAAGGCCCACACGGACCCCGAGTCCGGCCAGACCATCATCAGCGGCATGGGCGAGCTGCACCTCGAGATCATCGTCGACCGCCTGCGCCGTGAGTGGAAGGTGGAGGCGAACGTGGGTGCGCCCCAGGTGGCCTACCGCGAGACCATCACCGAGACGGTCAAGGCCGAGGGCCGCTACATCAAGCAGTCCGGCGGCCGCGGCCAGTTTGGTCACTGCTGGATCGAGCTCGGGCCGAGCGCGCCGGGCGCGGGCTTCGTCTTCGAGAACAAGCTTGTCGGCGGCGTCATCCCCAAGGAGTTCGTGCCCGCCATCGAGAAGGGCATCCGCGACGCGATGTCCCGCGGTGTGCTCGCGAACTACCCCGTCATCGACTGTCACGTGGCGGTTTTCGACGGCAGCTACCACGACGTGGACTCCAGCGCGGCCGCTTTCGAGGTCGCTGGCTCGCTCGCATTCCAAGAGGGAGCAAGAAAAGCTGGAATTCAGCTCTTGGAACCCGTAATGCAGGTTGAGGTTCGCACGCCGGAGGACTATATGGGGGACGTCATCGGCGACCTCAACTCCCGTCGTGGCTCCATCACCGGCATGGAAGACGTGCCTGGCCTGAAGATCATCAGCGCCACGGTCCCTCTCGCCAACATGTTCGGCTACGTGAACGACCTTCGCTCCAAGACTCAGGGGCGCGCGGTCTACACGATGACCTTCAAAGAATACCAACCCGTGCCCCGCAATATTTCGGACGAGATCATTGCGAAGGCCAAGGGTGAGTGAGCCAACGCTCCTCGCTCCGTCAACGCGACACCGACCTCATAGAAACGGAAGACCACCATGGGCAAAGAAAAGTTCGTTCGCAATAAGCCGCATATCAACGTCGGGACCATCGGTCACATCGACCACGGCAAGACGACGCTGACGGCGGCGATCACCAAGGTGATGGCCGACAAGCACGGCGGCAACGTGGTCTCGTACCACGACGTGGCGAAGGGCGGCACGGTCCGTGACGCGACGAAGACCGTGACGATCGCGACGAGCCACGTGGAGTACCAGACGGAGACGCGTCACTACGCGCACGTGGACTGCCCGGGTCACGCGGACTACGTGAAGAACATGATCACCGGCGCGGCGCAGATGGACGGCGCGATCCTGGTGGTGAGCGGCGTGGACGGCCCGATGCCGCAGACCAAGGAGCACGTGCTCCTGGCGCGTCAGGTCGGCGTGCCGACGATGGTGGTCTTCCTGAACAAGGTGGACGCGGTGGACGACCCCGACCTGCTCGAGCTGGTCGAGATGGAAGTGCGCGAGCTGCTCAGCAAGTACCAGTACGACGGGGACAACATCCCGATCGTGCGTGGCTCGGCGCTGCTTGCCATCCAGGGCAAGGAGATGGGCGTGAACTCCATCGTGGAGCTCATGAAGCAGGTGGACGAGCACATCCCGACGCCGGAGCGCGACGTGGACAAGCCGTTCCTGATGGCCATCGAGGACGTGTTCTCGATCAAGGGTCGCGGCACGGTCGTCACGGGCCGCATCGAGCGCGGCACCATCCACCCGCAGGACGAGGTGGAGATCCTCGGCTTCGTGGCGCCGCAGAAGACGGTCGTCACGGGCGTCGAGATGTTCCGCAAGCTGCTCGACGAGGGCACGGCGGGCGACAACGTGGGCTGCCTCCTGCGCGGCATCGAGAAGGACGCCGTCTCGCGCGGCCAGGTCCTCGCGAAGCCGGGCACGGCCAAGACGCACACGAAGTTCGAGTGCGAGGTCTACGTGCTCAAGAAGGAAGAGGGCGGCCGCCACAAGCCGTTCCTCGCGAACTACACCCCGCAGTTCTACATGCGGACCATGGACGTCACCGGCAAGATCAGCCTGCCGGAAGAGGTCAAGATGGTGATGCCCGGCGACAACGTCAAAATGACCGTCGAGCTCATCTACCCCGTCGCGATGGAAGCCAAGCAGCGCTTCGCCATCCGCGAGGGCGGTCGCACCGTCGGCGCCGGCGTCGTGTCCAACATCATTGCGTGATTCACTCCGCGTGGGATAAGCGGGCGACACTTCGTCCGCACCCCTCGCTCTTCAACGGTTTTAGGTAGACGGGAAATAACCATGGCATCGGCTACGAAGATCCGGATTCGGCTCAAAGCCTACGACCACCGGTTGCTCGACCAATCGGCGAGCGAAATCGGCGACACCGCAAAGCGCACCGGCGCTCGAGTGGCAGGACCGATTCCGCTCCCCACCCGCATCAACAAATTCACGGTCCTTCGTGGACCTCACGTCGACAAGAAGTCGCGCGAGCAGTTCGAGATCCGCACGCACAAGCGTCTTCTCGACATCCTCGACCCGACGCAGCAGACATTGGACGCGCTCATGAAGCTCGACCTCTCGGCTGGTGTGGACGTGGAGATCAAGATCAAGTCCTGAGCTGGCGGAAGCCATCTCTAACGGGATCACTCGGAGTTACTCATGCCGAAGATCAGAGTCTATAACCTGGATCGAAGTGACGTTGGTGAGCTGGAGCTCTCGGACGCCGTCTTTGGTGCCACGGTCAACGAAGCGCTCTTCTACGATGTGGTGAAGGCGCAGCTCGCGTCGCGCCGCGCCGGTACCGCAGCCACCAAGGGTCGCTCCGAGGTTGCTGGGTCGAAGCAGAAGATCTACCGCCAGAAGGGCACGGGTGGTGCTCGTCACGGCACCAAGCGTTCGCCCACCATGGTTGGTGGTGGTCAGTCCCACGGTCCGACGCCGCGCGACTACAGCTACCGTCCCACCCGCAAGATGCGCCTCGGCGCCCTGCGCGGTGCGCTCAGCCTCAAGCTGAACGAGGGACGTCTGCTGGTCGTGGACGACTTCGAGCTCAACGAGATCAAGACCAAGAAGTTGGCCGAGGTCCTCGGCAAGCTCCAGGTCGGTCGCAGCGCGATCATCGTGGACGCCAAGAACAACGAGAAGCTGCGCATGAGCGCGCGGAATCTCCCGTCCTTCCAGTTCCTACCGCCCGAGGGCGTCAACCTCTACGACCTGCTGCGTCACGAGAGCCTCGTGCTCACGAAGAGCGCGGTCGAAGCGCTCGAGAAGCGCTGCGCGTGAGGAGAACATCATGAATCTCGAAGACGTCATCAAGCGACCGCTCTACCTCACCGAGAAGAGCACCACCCTCCAGACCGAGAGCAAGTACTTGTTCGAGGTCGACCCCCGCGCGAACAAGATCCAGATCAAGGCCGCCGTGGAGGAGCTCTTCAAGGTCACCGTGAGTGACGTGAACACTCTGGTCGTGCGCGGCAAGCCCAAGCGGATGGGCCGTCGCATGGGCAAGACTCGCAACTGGAAGAAAGCGTTCGTCACCCTCAGCGAGGGCACGATCGAATACTTCGAAGGAGCCTGAACGTGGCGATCAAGCATTTCAAGCCAACGTCGCCCTCGCGTCGTTACTACGACACCCAGGACTTCGACGGCCTCTCCAAGAAGCGCCCCGAGAAGGGTCTGACCGAGTCCCAGTCGTCCACGGGTGGTCGTAACCACCATGGCCGCATCACCTCGCGTTTCCGCGGGGGTGGACACAAGCAGAACTACCGCGTCATCGACTGGCGTCGTGACAAGGTCGGCGTCCCCGGCACCATCAAGGCGCTCGAGTACGACCCCAACCGGTCGGCCCGCATCGCGCTCGTCTACTACGCGGACGGCGAGAAGAGCTACATCCTCGCGCCGGACGGACTCAACGCCGGTGACAAGGTGCTGGCCAGCAAGAACGCCGACGTCAAGCCCGGCAACTGCATGCGCCTGCGTGACCTCCCGCTCGGAACGGTCATCCACAACATCGAGCTCAAGATCGGCAAGGGCGCGCAGCTCGTGCGCTCCGCCGGTACCGCCGCTCAGCTGATGGCCAAGGACGGCGACTACGCTCAGGTGCGTCTGCCCTCCGGCGAGGTTCGCCTCGTGCACCTGAACTGCCGCGCCACGGTGGGTCAGGTCAGCAACCCGCAGCACGCTCGCGTGACGCTCGGCAAGGCCGGCCGCACGCGCTGGCTCGGCAAGCGCCCGCACAACCGCGGCACCACCATGAACCCCGTCGACCACCCCATGGGCGGTGGCGAGGGACGCACCTCGGGTGGTCGCCACCCGTGCTCACCTTGGGGCCAGCTCTCCAAGGGTAAGAAGACGCGCACCAACAAGACGACGACGAAGTTCATCGTCCGCAGCAGGAAGAAGAAGTAATGGCTCGTTCAGTCAAGAAGGGTCCCTTCGTCGACGACCATCTTCAGAAGAAGGTCGACACGGCCATCGCCGCCGGCGATCGCAAGATGATCAAGACCTGGTCGCGTCGTTCGACCATCACCCCCGAGTTCGTCGGGCACACGTTCGCCGTCCACAACGGACGCAAGTTCATCACCGTGTTCGTGACCGAGAACATGGTGGGTCACAAGCTCGGTGAGTTCTCCCCGACCCGTACATTTCACGGGCACGTGGCGGACAAAAAGAGCAAGCGCTAAAACCACTCTTTGTGGGACGCCCCGTCCCATGCTAGATCCGCCGACCCTCCGCGCACGACGCCGCCACTGGCGCGTGCAGCGTGGTCTCGGGCCTAGTTCACCCTCGCTCTCGAGGAAGTCGCAGTCGTCATGGAAGCCATCGCAAAAGCACGATTTCAGCGCATTTCGCCCCGCAAGGCGCGAGTGGTGCTCAATATGGTGCGCGGAAAGAACGCGGCCGTCGCTCTGAACGAGCTGCGGTTCACGTCCAAGGCCGCCGCGCCCATCGTTTACAAGCTCATCGACAGCGCCATCGCGAACGTCCGTGCAAAGGACGACTCGGTGGATCTGGATGGGCTCGTGGTCAAGGTTGCCTTCGCGGACAAGGCGCCCAACCAGCACATGCGCCGTTGGCGCCCGCGTGCGATGGGTCGTGCGACGCAGGTCGTCAAAGGCATGAGCCATATTACCGTCGTCATCAGCGACGGGGAGTGATCGAGTAATGGGCCAAAAAGTACACCCGTACGGATTCCGCCTTGGCGTCGTCAAGACCTGGAAGTCCAAGTGGTACGAGGACAAGAACTACGCGACCTGGCTCCACGAGGACCTGAAGCTGAAGAAGCGCATCCTCAAGGAGTTCGTCAACGCGGGCATCGCCGACATCGAGATCGAGCGCGCGGCCACGAAGGCGAAGGTCGTCATCTTCACCTCGCGCCCGGGCATCATCATCGGTAAGCGCGGCGCTGGCGTGGAGAAGCTGAAGGCCGACCTTCAGAAGCTCACCCAGAACGAGCTCTTCGTGGACATCCAAGAGGTCCGCAAGGCCGAGACGAACGCCAAGCTGGTCGCCGAGAGCATCGCGACGCAGCTCGAGCGCCGCGTCGCGTTCCGCCGCGCCATGAAGAAGGCCGTCCAGACCGCGATGAAGTTCGGGGTCAAGGGCATCCGCGTGAACGCGGCCGGCCGTCTCGGCGGTGCCGAGATCGCGCGCCGCGAGTGGTACCGCGAGGGTCGCGTGCCGCTTCACACCCTCCGCGCCGACATCGACTACGGCGAGGTGGTGGCCATGACGAAGGCCGGTACGGTCGGCGTCAAGTGTTGGATTTTCCATGGAGAGATCGTCCCGACCAAGCGTCGCGACGGCGCCATGGCGCGCTGAGGTAGTTCACCATGCTGCAACCGAAACGAACCAAGTTCCGCAAGGCCATGTGTGGCCGCATGACCGGCAAGGCCTACCGCGGCAGCGACGTCTCCTTCGGAGACTTCGGGCTGCAGGCCGTCGAGTGTGGACGCCTCTCGGCGCGCCAGATCGAAGCCGCTCGTATGACCATCCAGCGCAAGACCAAGCGCCAGGGCAAGCTCTTCATCCGGATCTTCCCCGACAAGCCCGTCACCAAGAAGCCCCAAGAGACTCGTCAGGGTAAGGGTAAGGGCTCCGTGGATCACTGGGTGGCCGTCATCAAGGCGGGCCGCGTGCTCTACGAAATCGAGGGTGTCGAGGAAGAGCTCGCGCGCGAGGCCTTTCGCGTCGCCGGCCACAAGCTCCCCATCAAGACCCAGTTCATGGCACGGAGGGACGCCCTGTGAAGCCGTCTGAAATCCGAGAGAAGACCAAGGAAGAGCTCACCGGCCTCGAGTCGGAGCTCCGCCGCCAGCTGTGGAAGGCTCGGTTCGACAACCACACGAACCAGCTCGACGACACGGCTTCCATTCGCAAGCTCCGCCGCGACCTCGCGCGAGTGAAGACCATCCTGACGCAGCGCGGGACCCAGGAGTAACACCATGGCCGAAGAAACAGCCGTAGCAGAGAGCACCCCCAGTCGCGGCCGTCGCCGTCGTCTGGTGGGCCGTGTCGTCAACGACACGAAGGCGCCCGGGCGCGCGCAGCAGATGGTTGTCGTAGTGGTCTCTCGCCGTACGCGAGACGCCTTCTACGGCAAGTACGTCAAGCACACCAAGAAGTACCACGCGCACGACGAGAAGAACGAGTATCGCACCAACGATCTCGTGGAGATCATGGCGTGTCGTCCTCGCTCCAAGACCAAGCGCTGGGAGGTCATCCGCCTCCTCGAGCGTCCGCCGGAGGTATGAGATGATCCAGACCGAGACCGTGCTGGGCGTCGCCGACAACAGCGGCGCCAAGAGCGTGAAGTGCATCAAGGTGATCGGCGGCAGCCGTCGCCGCTACGCCGAGCTGGGCGACGTCATCATCGTCGCCGTGCAGGAGGCGCTGCCCACCGCCAAGGTTCGCAAGGGAGACGTCGCTCGCGCCGTCGTCGTGCGCACCACGCGCGAGTACCAGCGCCCCGATGGCAGCTACATCAAGTTCGACGCGAACAGCGCCGTTCTCATCAACAAAGAAGGCGAGCCGATCGGCACGCGCATCTTCGGACCCGTGGCTCGTGAGCTGCGTGGCAAGCGCTTCATGAAGATCGTCTCGCTCGCCCCGGAGGTGCTCTGATGGGTGTACGTCTCAAGAAGGACGACCTCGTGGTCGTCACGTCCGGCAAGGACAAGGGCGTCGAGGGCCGCATCCTCGACATCCGCAAGGATGGCCGCGTGATCGTCGCCGGCGCCAACATCGTCAAGCGCCACCAGAGCGCCCAGAAGTTCGCCGAGGCCGGCATCATCGACCGCCCCGCGCCGCTTCAGCCCAGCAACGTCATGCTCAAGGACCCCGAGACTGGCAAGCCCACCCGGGTGCGCTACGAGGTTCGTGACGGCGAAAAGGTCCGCGTCGCTGTGAAGAGCGGCGTGGTCATCAAGTAAGCATCCCCTTTCCGACCCAGCGCGCCCCCTCCTTCACTCCCTTTCTGGCGGCTGTAACCCGGAGCTCGTAGAGAACCATGGCTGAGTACATTTCGAGACTTCAGAAGAAGTACAACGACGAGGTCGTTGGACAGTTGATGCGTGAGTACAAGTACGCGAACCCGATGACGGTTCCGCGACTCGAGAAGATCACGGTCAACATGGGCCTGGGCGCGGCCGTCCAGAACGGCAAGATCATCGAGTCGGCCGTCAACGAGATGACCGCGTTCACCGGACAGAAGCCGGTCGTGACGCGGGCTCGGAAGGCCATCGCGACGTTCAAGCTGCGCGAGAACATGCCCATCGGCGTCATGGTCACGCTGCGCAAGGACCGCATGTGGGACTTCGCCGACCGCCTCATCTCCCTGGCGCTGCCGCAGACCCGCGACTTCCGCGGCGTCAGCCCCAAGGCCTTCGACGGCCGCGGCAACTACACGCTCGGCATCAAAGAGCAGATCATTTTCCCGGAAATCGACTACGACAAGGTCGACTCGATCAAGGGCATGAACATCAGCTTCGTCACCACGGCGAAGACTGACGAAGAGGGCCGCGCCCTGCTGAGGGGCCTTGGAATGCCCTTCCGGAAGTGAGATAGACCATGGGAAGCCAAGCCGCTTTTGCCAAGACGCAACGGACCCCGAAGTTCAAGGTCCGCGCTCACAACCGCTGCAACCGTTGTGGCCGCCCGCGCGCCTACTACCGTAAGTTCGGCCTCTGCCGTATTTGCCTCCGCAACCTCGCGCTCGCTGGCGAGCTGCCGGGCGTCACCAAGTCGAGCTGGTAGGAAGAGCTGGAGATTCACCAATGATTTCTGATCCCATCGCCGACATGCTCACGCGCTTGCGGAACGCCGCCATGGCGGGCCTCGACCGCACCAAGATGCCCCTCTCCAAGGTGAAGAAGAATCTCGCCGAGATTCTCAAGCAAGAGGGCTACATCAACGACTACAGCGTCGATGAAGCGCATCCGCCTTCGCTGACCGTGTTCCTTCGGTACACGGACCGGAAGCCCGCCTTCAATACGATCCGCCGCACCAGCCGCCCCGGGCGTCGCGTCTACGTCGGTCACGACGAGATCGCGCACGTGAAGGACGGCCTCGGTGTCGCGATTCTCTCCACGTCCAGCGGTCTCCTGACCGACCGGGACGCTCGCAGCCAGAAAATTGGCGGCGAGATTCTGTGTGAGGTCTGGTGATGACTGCCCCTGCGAAACAAGAGATCACGAAGCAGTCGCGCAACGGCAAGCTGCCTGTCGCGCTGCTCGCTGGCGTCTCGGTCGAGATCAACGGTCAAGAGGTGACGGTCAAGGGCAAGCGCGGGTCGCTTACCCGTACCTTCCGCCCCGAGGTCGTCGTCTCGCAAGAGAGCGGCACCATCCTCGTGCGTCCGGCGCCTGGCCAGGGCCAGGCTGGCCTGCAGTACCAGGGCCTGTCCCGCGCGCTCGTGGCCAACATGGTCGAGGGCGTGACCAACGGCTTCAAGCGGTCGCTCGACTTCCGCGGCGTCGGCTACCGTGCCGAGTTCGGCAACGGCGAGCTCAAGATGACGGTTGGTCTCTCGCACCAGCCCGTCATCAAGATCCCCGATGACGTGACCGTCACCATCGAGCAGCGCGACGAGGCGGGCGTCAAGTACCCGCGCGTCCACATCGAGGCGTCGAGCAAGGAGCTCGTCGGCCAGATCGCTGCCCACATCCGCAGCAAGCGCCCCGCCGAGCCGTACAACGGCAAGGGCGTGCGCTACGTGGGTGAGCAGATTCGTCAGAAGGCCGGCAAGTCCGGTAAGAAGTGAGGAGCACAACATGCTGAAGTCCGCCACGGGGCGCGCCAAGCGCAAGCTCCGCATCCGCAAGAAGATCTCCGGCACCGCCGAGCGCCCGCGTCTCACCGTGTTCCGCAGCGGCAGCCACATCTACGCGCAGGTCATCGACGACGTGACGGGGACCACCCTCGCGTCCGCCAGCGACTTGCAGAAGACCGTGGCCGCCGAGGGCACCAAGACCGACCGCGCCAAGTCCGTGGGCGCCGCTGTTGCCAGCGCGTGCAAGGCCGCAGGCATCGAGAAGGTCGTGTTCGACCGCAACGGTTTCATCTACCACGGTCGGGTCAAGGCCCTAGCCGAAGCGGCTCGCGAGGCCGGCCTGAACTTCTGAGGATCGCCATGAGCCAACACGAAATCATCGACCCGAAGGATCTCGAGAACGAGATCGAAGAGCGGGTCATCCACATCAACCGCGTGGCCAAGGTCGTCAAGGGCGGTCGTCGCTTCAGCTTCAGCGCTCTCGTCGTCGTCGGTGACCACCACGGTCACGTGGGTGTCGGGCTCGGCAAGGCCAACGAGGTCCCCGAGGCGATCCGCAAGGGCACCGAGCGCGCTCGCAAGTCGATGTTCCGCGTTCCGCTCGTGAACGGCACCATCCCCCACCGGGCCGACGGCCACGACGGTGCGGGCAAGGTGATGCTCCGCCCCGCCTCGGCCGGTACCGGTGTCATCGCCGGTGGCGCCATGCGCCCCGTGCTCGAGGTGGCTGGCGTGAAGGACGTGCTGGCCAAGATCCTCGGCACCGCGAACCAACACAACGTAGTCCACGCGACCATCGCGGCGCTCCGTGACCTCGAGTCCGCTGAGATGGTTGCCGCGCGGCGTGGTAAGACGCTGGAGCAGGTGGTGACCCCATGACAATCAAGGTGACACTCGTCCGCAGCGCCATCGGGCGCCCGGAGAAGCATCGTCGCGTCCTGAAGGGCCTGGGCCTCCGCGGCTTGAACTCTCAGGTGACCGTGGCCAATACTCCGGCGTTCCGGGGCATGATCAAGAAGGTACTTCACCTCGTGACGGTGGAGGAGAACAATGGCTGACGACAAGAACCAGTCCGGCTCCGACAAGGAGATCCCGATCCTCTCGCGTCTGCGCGCGCCCATCGGGGCCGTGCGCAACAAGAAGCGCAAGGGCCGCGGTATCGGCAAGCTCGGTAAGACGGCCGGTAAGGGCATGAAGGGTCAGAAGGCCCGCTCCCCCGGTAACTTCCAGAAGCTCGGGTTCGAGGGCGGTCAGATGCCCCTGTACCGCCGCATCCCGAAGCGCGGCTTCCACAACTTGTTCGCGACGAACTACGCGGAGGTCAACGTGCGTGACCTCGAGCGCTTCGAGGCGGGCTCCGTGGTGGACGAGGCGGCCCTGCGCGAGAAGCGCTTGGTCAGCGGCAAGTTCGACGGCATCAAGCTGCTCGGAAACGGCGAAGTGGATCGCTCGTTGACCATCAAGGTCCACGCGGCGAGCGCTGGCGCCAAGGCCAAGGTCGAAGCGGCCGGTGGCACACTCGAGATCCTGGGCGCCTGAGACGACCGTTAGGTCGATGGTAGGTTGATGAACGTCATCGCGAACATCTTCAAGATTCCGGAGCTTCGGCGCCGCATCCTCTTCACTCTGGGGATGTTGGCGGTGTATCGCGTCGGGATCTTCGTGACCACCCCCGGGGTCAACCGGAACGCGATGCGGGAGTACGTCAACAGCTCCAGCAATGGGTTCCTGGGGATGTTCAACCTGTTCTCGGGCGGCGCGCTCGAGCAGATGTCCATCTTCGCGCTGAACATCATGCCGTACGTCTCGGCGAGCATCATCATCTCGCTCTTGGCGGTGGTGGTGAAGCCCCTCGAGGAGCTCCGCAAGGAGGGCGAGGCAGGTCAGCGCAAGCTGAACCAGTACACCCGCTACGGCACCATCGGCCTCAGCCTCGCCCAGGGCATCGGCATCGCGCTCTTCCTGGAGTCGCTCAATCAGCAGGGCACGCAGGCCGGCGACATCGTCAACGAGCCCGGCTGGGCGTTCCGCGCCATGACCGTCCTCTCGCTGACCACGGGCACGGCCTTCCTGATGTGGCTCGGCGAGCAGATCACCGAGCGCGGCATCGGCAACGGCATCTCGCTCATCATCTTCGCGGGCATCGTCGCCAACCTCCCGGACGCCCTCGCGGCGACCGCGAACCTGGTGAACATCGGGCAGATCAAGCCGGTGGACCTGATGCTCATCCTGGCCATCGCGCTCGGGGTGACCGCCATCATCGTCTTCTTCGAGCGCGCGCAGCGGCAGGTGCCCATCACCTACGCCAAGCGCATGGTCGGTCAGAAGATGTTCGGTGGGGCCGAGAGCCACTTGCCGTTGCGCGTGAACATGGCCGGCGTCATTCCGCCCATCTTCACGTCGTCGCTCCTCATGATCCCCATGACCCTCGCGCAGAGCGGCGTCCCGGGCATGCAGTGGCTGAACGACAAGCTCAACCCGCAGGGGCCCAACATGTGGATCTACATGGTGGTCTTCGCGACGATGACGATCTTCTTCACCTTCTTCTACACGGCCATCACGGTGCAGCCGGTAGACATGGCGGAGAACCTGCGCAAGCAGAACGCGTTCGTGCCGGGCGTGCGCCCGGGCAAGGCGACCGCCGAGTACATCGACTACGTCCTGTCGCGCATCACGGTCGGCGGCGCCATCTACATCACCTCGGTGTGTACGGTGCCCACGCTGCTCCAGGCGAAGTGGCAGGTCCCGTTCTATCTGGGCGGCACGTCGCTCATGATCGTCGTCGGCGTCGCGCTGGACTTCGCGATGCAGGTGGACAGCCACCTCATCACCCGTCACTACGAGGGGCTCGCCTCGGGTACCACCAGTCGCCTGAGCGGGAGAAAGGGCTGAACCATGGATCTTCTGCTCTTCGGACCTCCCGGCGCCGGCAAAGGCACACAGGCCAAGTTCCTGGTGAAGGAGCTGGGTATCCCCCAGCTCTCCACCGGAGACATGATGCGTGCGGAGCGCGCCTCGGGCTCGGACCTGGGCAAGAAGTTCAACGAGTACATGAGCCAGGGCCTGCTCGTCCCCGACGAGCTGGTGCTGGAGCTCATGGAGAAGGTCCTCTCGAGCGAAGAGGCTGCCAAGGGCGCCATCTTCGACGGCTTCCCCCGCACGGCGCCGCAGGCCGAGGCCCTCGACGCCATCCTGGCGAAGCTGGGTCGCAAGATCGACCGCGTGGTCGCCATCGAGGTGGACCTGGACGTCATCATCGATCGCGTCACCGGCCGCCGCGTTTGCAAGTCGTGTGGACAGACCTACCACTTGCGCTATGATCCGCCCCCCTCGGATGGCGTGTGTACGGCGTGTGGCGGGGAAATCTACCAGCGCGCGGACGACACCGAAGAGACGGTGCGCAAGCGCGACAGCGAATATCAGGCCAAGACCGCTGCGGTTCTGGACCACTACGACGCCAAGGGTGTCGTCGCCCACATCAACGGAGTGGGTGAGCTCGACGAGATTACGGAGCGTATCCGCGAGGCCATCGCGACCGCCTAGAAGAACCAAGACAAGACCCGAAACCGAACGTGAGCAACGGCCCGCAGCGTCCACGACCCGAACGCAGCGACACCCCCGATGTCGAAGGGGTCATCCTGGCCACCCTGCCCAAAGCTCTCTTCCGCGTGCAACTCGACTCCGGCGAGCGCATCACCGCCTCCCTGAGCAGCCAAGCCAAGCGCATCACCATCAAGCTACTTCCCGGGGACCGCGTCTCAGTCGAGACCAGCCCCTTTGACCCCACACGGGGCCGCATCACCGGGCGGCTCTGATCACCTAGCCCCAGTAACGACCCCGGCCAACCTCGGTTTTCGAGGAGCCACCTGAAGGACCACCATGAAGGTTCGCCCCAGCGTCAAGAAGATTTGTGACAAGTGCAAGGTAGTACGCCGCAAGGGTGTCGTACGGGTGCTTTGCGACAACCCCCGCCACAAGCAGCGTCAGGGCTGAACAGAGGTATACCATGGCACGTATCGCTGGCGTTGACCTTCCGGGTCGTAAGCACACAGTCATTGCCCTCCAGTACATCTACGGAGTTGGCATCCATCGCGCGCAGGAGATCTGCCGCATCACGGGGATCCCCATCGACAAGCGGGCGGACGACCTGGACGAGAACGACGTCCGCGCCATCCGCGAGTGCATCGACCAGAACTTCAAGGTCGAGGGTGACCTCCGCCGCGAGATCACGATGCACATCAAGCGTCTGATGGACCTCGGCTGCTACCGCGGTCTTCGTCACCGCCGCGGGCTCCCCGTTCGCGGTCAGCGCACGCACACCAACGCCCGTACCCGCAAGGGCCCGCGCCGTGGTCCCATGACCCGGAAGCGCTGATAGGAATTTACGATGGCCAAGCCCAAGCAGACCAAAGTCAAGAAGAAGGCGAAGAAGACCGTTACCCGCGGCATCGCCCACATTCAGAGCACGTTCAACAACACCATCGTCACCATCACGGATGTCGAGGGGAACGTCGTGTCGTGGTGCACCTCGGGTGCCCGCGGCTTCAAGGGCTCGCGCAAGAGCACGCCCTTCGCCGCCCAGCTCGCCGCCGAGCAGGCTGCCCGCAAGGCCCAAGAGGTCGGCATGCAGCAGGTCGCCATCTTCGTGAAGGGCCCCGGCGCCGGTCGCGAGTCCGCCCTGCGCGCGTTCCAGCACGTGGGCATGCGCGTCACGCTCATCCGCGACGTGACCCCCATCCCGCACAACGGATGTCGGCCGCCCAAGCGGCGCCGCGTCTGAATTGTTGAAGGGCCGAGCGAGCGACGATACGCTCCACGGCCCCGCTCGGTGAGGGCCGCCGGCCCCCGGGGCGCCGAGCCCCCACGCACTTCGCAGTAGATGATCATCTGTCGGATCGGAGAACCTGAATGTCCACGCCTACCCTGACCGCACGAAACTGGCGCGAGCTGATTCGCCCGCGTTCGGTGCCCGTCGAGCACAACAACGCGACGGCGACCTACGCCAAGTTCACGTGTGAGCCGCTCGAGCGCGGCTTCGGCATCACGCTTGGCAACAGCCTTCGCCGTGTGCTGCTCTCCTCGCTGCAGGGCGCGGCCATCACGTCGGTCAAGATCGACGGGGCGCTGCACGAGTTCACCTCGGTGCCGGACGTCGTCGAAGACGTCACGGACATCGTGCTGAACCTCAAGGAGGTCGTGGTCAAGGCCCACACCGCCAAGACCCAGCTCGTCCGCATCGACAAGGAAGGGCCCTGTGAGGTCCGCGCCGGGGACATCCAGGTCACCGACCAGGTCGAGATCCTCAACCCCGACCACGTCATCTGCACCGTGGCCAAGGGCGGCCGCTTCTCGGCGGAGCTCGCCATCAACGTGGGCCGCGGCTACGTCTCGGCGGATCGCAACAAGACGCCCGGGATGCCGATCGGCACCATCGCCATCGACTCCATCTTCTCGCCCATCCGCAAGGTGAACTACACGGTCACCAACGCGCGTGTCGGTCAGATGACGGACTACGACAAGCTCACCCTCGAGGTGTGGACCAACGCCTCGGTCTCGCCGGTGGACGCCGTGGCGCTCGCCGCCAAGATCCTGAAGGACCAGCTCACCATCTTCATCAACTTCGAAGAAGAGGAAGAGCCCAGCATCCACGAGTCGAGCGAGGAGCCCCTCAACGATAACCTCTTCCGCTCGGTGGAAGAGCTCGAGCTCTCGGTGCGCTCCGCGAACTGCCTGCAGAACGCGAACATCCACCTCATCGGCGAGCTGGTCCAGAAGACCGAGCCCGAGATGCTGAAGACCAAGAACTTCGGCCGCAAGTCGCTCAAGGAGATCAAGGAGATCCTGAGCGACATGGGTCTCTCCCTGGGCATGAAGATCGACAACTGGCCGACGATGCTGAGCCGCTGGAACGGTCAGCAGGTCATCCCGTGAGCGGTACGCGGGCGCCGTCGCGCCCGCACTAGCCTCTCCCCCCTCCTAGATTTTCCCCGCAACGGGGCACGGATAGAACGATGCGACACCAGAAGGCGGGCCGAAAGTTCGGCCGAAACACCAGCCACCGTAGGGCCATGTTCCGCAACCTCGCGGGTAACCTCGTGCTTCACGAGCGGATCATCACGACCGACGAGAAGGCCAAGGAGCTCCGTCGCGTGGTGGAGCGTCTGCTGTCCAAGGCCGTGCGCCTGGGCGACGACCTCACGGCCGACCTCGGCAAGATCACCGACGACGCGGAGCGTGGTCGCATCTTGGCCTCGCGCACTCACGCCCAGCGTGAGGTCGCGAAGTTCTTGCCGCTGCGTGCGGACAAGACCAACTCGGACGGCAGCAGCGAGAGCACGGACCTGGTCTGGAAGCTCTTCCACGAGCTGGGCCCCCGCTTCGTCGAGCGCAACAAGGCGAACGACAACAAGGGTGGCGGGTACACCCGCATCATCAAGATCGGTCGCCGCAAGGGTGACAACGCCTCCATGAGCTACATCGAGTTCATCGGCAGCGAGTCGGTCGGCGCCCCCGTGGCCGCCGACGACGCCGAAGAGGCCGCGACGGCCTGAGGCTTGGACGCTGCGGCGCGGGCCTCGGTCCGTGACGCGCGCATGAGTCCACCGAGGACTCCAGGAAGACGCCCGGCGAGAGCTGGGCGTTCTTGCGTCCGTCGCTCGGGGTGTGTCGGGGCAGTCCGCGGTGCTCTAGAAGCGCCCCGCGGGGAGCGCAGCGCTCAGCCCGGCAGGGTGTCGGGAGCCTCCAGCAAGCCGGGGCTCGTGTCGTTCGCGAGCCGCGCCAGGGTCACGAGCAGCTCCTCGGGCAGGCCCGGGGCCGTCTCACAGGCGGAGTCGCCTGTGTCGAATGACTCGTCCCCGGAGTCGTCTCCGCCGCAGCCGGGGTCGGAGTCGCCGAACAAGAGATCATCGAGGTCATGCTCGGCTGCCACGGGCGCGTCCGCGTCCACGACTGCGTGGGTCACGACGGGGAGGGCGCTCACGTCTGCGGTGTGCACGTCGTCCGCGTGGGCCGCCGGGCGGGCGCTGTGAGCGACGCTCGCGCGTGGCGCCGGCGGCGGCTCCGAGCGGCTCATCATCGCCAGCGTCTCGCCCAGCTCGCGCAGGCTCGGGCGCGGACGCCGGGCACGAGCCGCCCGCCGCTCGCGCAGCGTCTCCACGCCGCCCCGCGCGCGGTCCAGAAGCGCTCCTACGCCGGGAGCGCGCGCGCCAACTGCGGCGCCGGCCCGCTTGCGCATGCGCTGCAGCCGTCCCGGGGCGCTCGGCGCCTCCAGAGCCTGCGCCCGCGCCGGGCGCACGCGCCTGTAGAGCGCCAACCCAAAGAAGCCCACTCGCCGAAATCCGCGCCAGACCGACGCGAAGCCGCCTTTGAAGACCCGCCCGCACGCACGAAGGAGGACACCCATCCATCCCGCCGACGCGAGGAACGCAGGCACACCCACCGGAGCTGCGTGAGCGGGGACACCCACCGGAGCCGCGAAAGCGGGGACACCCACCGGAGCTGCGTCAGCGGGGACACCCACCGGAGCGGCGTCAGCGGGGACACCCACCGGAGCGGCGTCAGCGGGGACACCCACCGGAGCTGGGTCAGCGTCAGCGGGGACACCCACCGGAGCTGCGTCAGCAGGGACACCCGCGGGAGCCGCGAAAGCGGGGACACCCACCGGAGCTGGGTCAGCGGCGTCAGCGGGGACACCCACCGGAGCTGCGTGAGCGGGGACACCCACCGGAGCTGGGTCAGCGGGGACACCGCTCTGGGCGTGCACGCCACCCTGCGCTGCAGCGACGCTGCGCTTGCTTGCCGCGTACCGGACCGCAGCGATCCTGACCTGGGCCAGCTTCGGCGTGAGCGCCGCCCACCCCCGCCGCGCGCCCCCCGCGATGAGCCCGTAGGGCAGCAGCAGCAGGACCCCAACGAGCGCCAGTAGCCGGGCCGCCAGGCTCACGCCGCTGGCTTCCACCTCGCCGACGCCACCTTCCTCGATGTCCGCGAGCACGGCGCGCGCCGCCGTGTGCCCAGGCTGGACCGCCAGCACCTCCTGGTACGCCCCCTCGTCCAGTACGCCCGCGCGGCGCGAGCGCTCGGCTTCGTGGAACGCCACGGTCGCACGCCACTCGGCCGCGGCCGGGTGCTCGGGGGCCAGCCGCACGGCGCGCCGCAGCAGCCCCAGCGCGCGACGCAGCCCCTCTTCGTCCCCCGCCTCGAGCCCGTCGAGCAACGCAAGCGCCTCGCCCGCGTACCCTGGTCCCATCTCGCTACGCCGCGGCAGCAGCGGCTCGCGTCGCAGCGCGCGCTCGTAGCGGTCGTGCATGTCCGCCCAGCTCTGGCTCTCCGCAGCGGCCAACCCCTCGTCCAGCAGCTCGTTGGCCGGCGCCAACCTGCGCGCGTCGAGGGCGTCGAACAGCCGCTGCATGGTGATCTGCCAACTCCAGCCCAGGTCCGCGTTCTCGCCGAGCTTGTTGCGGTGCGCCAGCCTCAGCTGCCAGATCGCGTTGCGCTCGTAGCTGGCCGTCGCTTCGCGTGACGCTGCGCGCACGGCCGGGTCGGGGTGGTCCACGAAGGTGATCACGGCCGGCATGGCGTTGAGGTCGCTCAGGCTGGCGTAGGCCCGCAGCACGTCGGGCAGGTCCTCGATGGACGCCATCTGCACGGCCGCCCCGACCGAGTCCACGCCCAGGCGTCGGATGCTCCCCACGGCCCAGCGGCGCACCTCCGGGTTACCCGCGCTGCGGGCTTCGATCAGCGCAGCCAGCATCGACAACCCGCGACGGGCGACGAGGTGCCGCGCCTCCCACTGCCAGACGGACCACCCACGCTGGAAGAAGCCGATCATCACCCGGTCCGCGGCCAAGGAGTCCATCGCCTCCAGCCCCCGCAACAAGGCCATCCGCTCGGCCACCTGCACCAGCGTCCGGCTCGGCGCGCGTGCGCCACCCAGCAGCTGCCGCGCACCCCGCGCGAGGTCTACCGAGTCGTCGGCCCGCTGGCTGCCCAGATGGTGCCGGATGTCCTGAAGGGTGTTGTACGCGGCCGCCGACGGAGGCTCGTCGGTGAGGCGCAGCTCACGCAGGCGCGCCTCCACCTCGTCCACGCGCGTGACCGAGAGCGAACGCAGCGCGTCGAAGGCGAGCGTGCGCGTCTCCGCGTCCGCTGCACCGAGGTCGGTCCCGAGCTCGCCCAGGGCGCGACCTCGCGCCGCCTCGAGCTCGGCGGAGTCGGCAGGAATCCCGTCAGCCGTGGAGTCCGTACCGCCCGTCGACGCGGCCTGGTCGCTGGACGCCGACGCGGCCTGCTCGCTGGCAGCGGAGACGTCCGACCCCCGCTGCGCGCGAGCGTGCTGTGCGCCCCCGCCTGCGAGCGCGAGCAGCAGCACGACCGCGAGCGCGCCCGCCTTCGAGCGCGCGCCTGCGGTCTGTGTTGGGCCTAGTTGCCCGCGATCCGAAAGCCCGAGAACTCTCCGGTGTAGCTGCGCCATTTGGTCTCGACCTTGTCGACGCGCGCGGTGGAGGGTCCCGTCTGAGCCCACTGGAGGAAGTCCTTCACGGCATCCTCCTCGCCCTCGACGATCAACTCGACCGAGCCGTCGCTACGGTTCTTGACCCACCCGCTGAGCCCGTTCTGACGGGCCTCACGACGTGCGGAGGCGCGAAAATACACGCCCTGAACACGTCCACGGCAGATGAGCTGGATCCGCTTCTGTCCCATAGTTACCTCCTGGTATCTGGGTGGGGGCGATGACGCAAAAAACTCGCCGAAGAGCCGGCGGCTCCATTACTAGCCAGCTCCGCCTAGCAGGGCAAGGCTTGTGACGTTGGGGAGCCTCGTGCGACAACCGACCGTCACCTCTCACGCAGGAGTTCCCCATGAGCCTGATCCCCGACTCCCACCTCGACCTTCTCGACAAGCCAGCGTTCGCGCACGTAGCCACCCTCATGAAGGACGGATCGCCACAGGTCACGCCTGTCTGGATCGACCGCGAAGGCGACCTGGTGGTGATCAACAGCGCCGCCGGTCGAGTGAAGGACAAGAACCTGCGCCGTGATGGCCGGGTCGCCTTCAGCATCACGGACCCGTCCAACCCCTACCGCATGCTCGCGGTGCGCGGGAAGGTCGTGGAGATCACCACCGAGGGGGCCGAGCAGCACATCGACGCGCTGGCCAAGAAGTACATGGGCGTGGACAGCTACCCCTTTCGCACGCCCGACGAGGTCCGCGTCAGGTACGTCATCAAGCCCACCAGCGTGAACGTATTCGGCTAACAACGGAACGAGTTCCCCTGGCAGCGGAATGGCAGGGCGTGTCACCCTGCCTCCATGACCGCCACCTCCCAGGCCGCGCTCGGACGTCTCCTCGCTGCCGCGCTGCTCCTCATGGTCCCCCTCCATCCGGGCTGCTCCTGTAGTAGCTCAGGGGGCAGCGGCGGGCTGCCGGGGCCCAGCCGGCCGCGCGCGCTCCCCGAGCGCACCGTCGCCGAGCTGGTGACGCCCTTCGATGTGCACCGGCGCGACCTGCTGGGGCCCAACGACCACAACGCCATGTACGGCATGCGGCCCAAGATCATCGCGCAGCCGGATGGCAGCAGCGTGGACGTGCTGGTGCAGGACGAGGGCGTGGATCTGGACATGGGCGAGCGCAACCGCGCTGTCTTGCTGCGCCTCTCCCCGGACGCCGGCGGCTACGCCGTCACGCGGGCCCTCGAGGTGCCCCTGCTGGACCACATCATGGGGCTCGCCCGCGCCAGCGACGGCGACTACTTCGTCGCGAGCGCCATCGTCGAGAGTCAGCACCGCGAGCTCAGCCGCAGCTACCCCGGGGAGAACCAGTACCGCGCGAACGTGGTGCACGTCGCCCGCCTCTCCCCCGACGGAACCGTCCGCTACGAGGTGGACCTGGACCTGGCGCGCGAGGCAACCGGTGACGAGCCCGAGAAGCTCATCAACCCGATGGTGGCCTCCACGGCCCGCCTCGAGTTCGGCGGCGGCGAGCTCGCGCTGGTGCACGGCATCAACACCGACCCCGACAGCAACGGGACCCGCCACCAGAAGGCCATCACCACCGTGCTGCGCGCCAACGACGGCGCCGTCCTGCGCACCTCGTCCATGTGGGTGAGCCACTCGTTCGACGTGCGCCTCTTCCACCACGGGGGCGGCTTCATGGAGCTGCACCTGGGCGACGCCTACCCGCGGCAGCTGGTCTTCGACCGCGTCTCCGGGACCGCCCGCAGCAGCGCCTACCCCGCCTACTTCATCAAGGGCGCGACGGGGAACAACAACACCTACACGCGCCTCGGCGGCATGGCGCCCATCACCGCAGACCCCGACTTCGGGTACCTCGTGCTCTTTGCCACCGAGCGCGTCACCACCGAGCCCGACAGCGGCAAGGTCGGCGGACCGCGTGACCTGGCCATGGTCCGCATCCGCCGGGACTTCGCGGACCTGGACGCCGGTGAGCTGGCGCACCTGGACGCCACCCTGCCCGACGTGCAGGACGTGAGCAGCGGCGGCACGGACCGCCAGAATCACGTGCTCTTCCTGACGAACCACGGCGCGACGGGGGACGTCCACGCCGAGCGCCCCAAGCTCCTGCCTCTGGGTGGCGACACCTATCTGGTCCTGTACGAGCGCTGGGAGGGCGACAACTCCGGCAGCTACGAGTTCACGGGCGTGCACGCGCAGGTGATCGACGCAGACGGGACCGTGCTGGTGGCGTCCACGGACCTGGGCGCGGTGCACCTGCCGCGCGGCGACGACGCGTTCGTGCTGGGTGGAGGCGGCGCCTGGGTGACGGGCGACGAGCAGGAGCGCTCGCTCACGCTCCACCACGTGACGCGCACCGGAGACAGCGTGGCCCTCGTGTCCAGCGTGATCCGCTGAGCGCTGACTTGCGAGCCCCGGCCGGGGCTGCTACTCACGCCTGCCGCTCCAATCTTCGGAGCGTACGAGGACCGCCATGAAGACCGACATCCATCCCAAGTACGAGGCCACCACCATCAGCTGTGCGTGTGGCGCCACTCACGAGATCCGCTCCACGCAGAGCGGCTTCCAGATCGACATCTGCTCGGAGTGCCACCCCTTCTTCACCGGTAAGGAGAAGGTCATGGACACGGCCGGTCGTATCGACCGCTTCAACAAGAAGTACGGGAAGAAGACCGCCTGAAGCGGGAGCGGCTCGGGCGCGCCTTGCGCGTCCGCCGCACCGTCGGCTTCGGCTGGCAGCTCGGCCCCAAACAAAGAAGGCGACCGTCTCCGCGACGGCCGCCTTTTTCTGCTGGCTCTGAGGCGCGCCCCGCTGAGGCGCGCCCCGCTGTGGGCTAGGCGCTCTTCGGGGCGACGTAGCGCAGCACCGGGTTGCGGGCCGCTCGCGTCTCGTCCAGGCGCCGCAGCCGCGTGAGGTGCGGGGCCCCGGTGACCGTCTCGGGCTCGCGCTGGGCCTCGTCGCTGATGGACTTCATCGCGTCCACGAAGCGGTCGAGCTCCTGCTTGGTCTCGGTCTCGGTCGGCTCGATGAGCATGGCGCCCTTGACCACCAGCGGGAAGTACACCGTGGGCGGGTGGTAGCCGTAGTCCATCAGGCGCTTGGCCACGTCCATGGTGGTGACGTGCGTGTCCTTCAGGTGCTTGTCGCTGATGACCACCTCGTGCATGCAGGTGCGGTCGAACGCCACCTTCCACGTCTCGCCCAGGCACACGCGCAGGTAGTTGGCGTTGAGCACGGCCAGGTCCGTGGCCATGCGCAGCCCCTCGGGGCCCATCTCACGCATGTACGCGTAGGCGCGCACGGCCATGCCGAAGTTGGTGTGGAACGAGCGCACGCGCCCGATGCTCTGAGGGCGGCTGCCGTAGTCCAGGCGGTACGTGCCGTCGTCGTTGCGCTCCGCCACGGGCACGGGGGCGTACGGGTCCAGGATCTTCTTGTAGCCGACCGGACCGCAGCCGGGGCCGCCTCCGCCATGCGGCGTGGTGAAGGTCTTGTGCAGGTTGAACTGCATGACGTCGATGCCGAAGTCCCCCGGCCGACCCCGCCCCATGATGGCGTTCAGGTTGGCGCCGTCGCCGTACACAAGGCCGCCCTTGGCGTGCACCATCTCGGCCATGGTGGCCATGTGCGTCTCGAACAGACCCACCGTGTTGGGGTTGGTGACCATGATGGCGGCCACGTCGTCGTCCACGAAGGGCGCCAGCTGATCCGGCAGGACGATGCCGTGCTCGTCCACGGGGAAGGGCACCGCCGTGAAGCCGTTGAGGGCGCAGCTGGCCGGGTTGGTGCCGTGCGCGGTCTCGGGGATGAGCACCTTCTTGGGGCTGCGACCCTGCGCGCTGTGGTAGGCGCGGATCATCTGCAGGCCGACGTACTCGCCCTGGGCGCCCGCGGCCGGCTGGAGGGAGACCCGGTCCATGCCGCAGACCTGCGCCAGCCCCTGCTCCAGGCGGTACATGAGCTCCAGCGCGCCCTGCGCCATGCTGTCCGGCGTGAGCGGGTGCAGCGTGGCGAAGCCGGGCAGACGCGCGGCCCACTCGTTGACCTTGGGGTTGTACTTCATGGTGCACGACCCGAGCGGGTACATGCCCGTGTCGATCGCGAAGTTCTGCTGGCTCAGCTGTACGTAGTGGCGCACGGCCTCCGGCTCGGAGACCTCGGCCAGGGCGGGCTGCTCCTTGCGGAACAGGTCCCCGTACAGGGCGGCGGGGTCCACGTCAGGGACCTCGGACTTGGCTAGCGACACACCCGTGCGGCCCTTCGCGCCGCGCTCGAAAATCAGCGGGGTGGTGAACGTCAATCCAGCGGCTACGGAACCTGGCATGAGGGGACCTCCAGAGGCGCGGACCCTAGCAGTTGCAGGCCTGGTGCGCGACCGGGAAACGCGCAACCTCGAGTCGAAGTCGCATGTTTATAGGCTCTTCAGTGCCGGGCGTGTGTCCGATTACGCACCGCGTCATTGTTACGCGGGCGAAATCTGGGCGAAACGCGACGCGCGAACCATATTCCCATGCAAGCCAAGGCGCTCCCCCTCGTCTTCGCGCTCCTCGTCTCAGCCTCGCCGGCGCTCACGCTCGCGCAGGACGACCCCAGCGCCGGTCCAGACACGCTCGCTGCGGCGGCGGCGCCCGCGCAGGCGCAGCTGAGCGAGGACCCGCTCAACACCGGAGGAGGTGGGCTGCCGGTCAACTTCCTCTGGACGGTGGTCGCCGCTATCTTGGTGTTCTGGATGCAGGCGGGCTTCGCGCTGGTGGAGGCGGGCTTCACCCGCGCGAAGAACACCGTCAACATCCTGATGAAGAACCTGATGGACTTCGCGCTCGGGTCCCTCACCTACTGGGCCATCGGCTTCGGGCTGATGTTCGGGACCAGCAACGGGCTCTTTGGTACAGACGGCTTCTTCCTGGGCCAGTACGGCGACTCCCCGTGGAGCTACGCGTTTCTCCTCTTCCAGACGGTCTTTGCGGCGACGGCTGCGACCATCGTGTCCGGCGCCATGGCCGAGCGCACCAAGTTCCAAGGCTACCTTCTGTACACGCTGGTGATCACGACGGTCATCTATCCCGTGTTCGGCAGCTGGGCGTGGGGCGGGCTCTTCGCCGGAGGCGGCTGGCTCGAGGCCCCCGAGGGGGGCGTCCTCGCGGGGCTCGGCTTGCCCGCCTTCACGGACTTCGCCGGGTCCACCGTCGTGCACAGCGTGGGCGGCTGGGCAGCCCTCGCGGGCGCCATCGTCATCGGGCCACGTCTGGGCAAGTACGGCAAGGACGGCCAGCCGCGCCCCATCCCCGGGCACAACGTCGCCTACACCATCTTGGGCGTGTTCATCCTCTGGATGGGCTGGTTCGGCTTCAACGCCGGCAGCACCACCGGGGTGACCGGCGGGGAGGGCGCGCTCTTCGGCGGCGCTGGCAAGTCCTTCGCGCTCATCGCCGTGAACACCAACCTGGCGGCCGCTGCCGGCGCCGTGTCCGCCATGCTCGTGTCGTGGCGGGTCGTGGGCAAGCCCGACGTGGGCATCACCGCGAACGGAGCGCTCGCCGGCTTGGTGGGCATCACGGCTGGCTGCGCCAACGTGGCTCCCTGGGCCGCGGTGGTCATTGGTCTCGTCGCGGGCGCGCTCGTCATTGCCTCCGTGTTCTTCTTCGAGCGACGCGGTGTGGATGATCCCGTCGGCGCCGTCAGCGTCCACGGAGTCTGCGGTGTGTGGGGCACGCTGGCCGTGGCGCTGTTCCACCACGAGGGCTTCTCGCTCATGCGCTTGGCCAGCCAGGTCATCGGCGCGCTGGCGTGCTTCATCTGGGCCTTCGGCCTGTCCCTCGTGCTCTTCAAGGCCATCGAGCACTTGGTGGGGCTGCGCGTGACGCCCGACGAAGAGCGAGCCGGCCTGGACTTGGTGTCCCACGGCGCCGAGGCCTACCCGGCAGAGATGTGATCCGCCCCAGCTTTCCGAGCAGCAATTAGGAGCTACCTCATGACCACCATCAGCCACCCTGGCTTCCGAGCTTCTCTGAGCAACGCTTCACTCTTCGATCTGGTGCAGATGGAGTGCACGCGCGCCACACACGGCTGCATGCAGGTCACCTCGGAGGGCCGCATGGGCTATCTGTACTTCGACGCCGGGCAGATCGTGCACGCGCGCTACGCGAGCGCCATCGGCGAGCGCGCGCTCTTCGAGATGTTGCGCTGGAGCGGTGGCGAGGTGACGCCCATCGAGCGCCCGTGGCCGACGCGCGCCACCATCCAACAGGGCTGGCAGAACCTGCTCTTGCGCGCAGCCCAGGAGCAGGACGAGACGTCCCCCGAGCGGGTCAGCTCGACGGGCGACATCGTGGCGCGAGGCGCGGAGGTCCTGCCCTTCGCACCTCTCGGAACGCGCTTGGGCAGTGCGGACTCGGACCAAGACTCCGGCACGCACCGCAGTGTTCACCTTGGGCAGCTGACAGAACGGAGAGGTGACGACGTGGACGAGCTGATGAACGCCGTGGATGTGCGCGACCTGGCTGAGATCGACGTGGACGGGGAGCTGGTGCGCGAGAAGGGCAACGCCGAGCTGCTCGCGCAGACGGGCGCCTACGTCGCTCGCCTCGCGACGCTCATCGCGGACAGCCTGGGGCTCGATCCGCTCGAACATCTGCACGCGCGCGGCGCGCAGGCCCAGTGCTTGGTGCGGGTGGAGCGCGAGACCATCGTCGCCCTGCGTGCAGGAAACAAGGTGGACCTGACACGCTACCTCGGAACAGCGAGTCCATGAACGTGCCGGCCTTGCTCAGCACGCTACGCGACGTGGAGGGGGTCATGGGGAGCTTCGTGGTGGACTTGATCGGTCAGGTGCGCGCGCGCGACATGCCCGCCATGTTCGACGACGGCGCGCTACAAGAGGCCGCCCCGCGCATCGCGCGGCTGAAGGAGGCGCTCGAGACGCAGGGCGAGCAGGTGGACAGCGTGACCCTCGCCCACGGGCCTCACTCGCTCTTCTTGCGCACCTCGGGCGAGCTGATCCTGTGCGTCCTGGCCCCCAGCGAGGTGAGCCTCCCCGCGCTCCGCATGGGGTCCAGTCTGGTGCTGCGGCGCCTGCCCGAGGCGCTGGCGAGCGCTCGCAACGCGTCCACGCTGCCGCCCACCCTGCGCCCACCTCCCAGCGCGGAGCCCGGCACGGTCGCCGTGCTGCCACCTCCTCCGCCCGTGCCGGCGGTGCCCCCGCCGGTCCCGTCGTTTGCAGCCCCCGCGGCCGGGACGTCGCCGGCACCGCCTCCGACCGCGCTGTCCCCGGCGCCCGCGCCCGCGGCCACGCCGAGGGCCGCGCCACCGCCCGTGCCACCGCCCTTGTCGCCGAGCGCGAGCAGTGACGCCGTCAAGCGTCCGCGCTTCTTTCGTGGGCGGCTCATCGAGGACGACTGAAGCGGCGGTTGACGGCACGCAGCTCGCGGTGGGCCGTCAGCGCTTGGGACGCTTCCGGACCAGCGCGCTGACCGGCACGTCGGGCTTCTTGGAGGCGCTGGGCTTCTTGCGGCGCGAGGCCAGGAAGAAGCGGTCCACCAAGAAGCCCACGGCGGCCAGCACCACCAGCCAGGCGGCGATGTCCTGCCAGCCCAGCGCGTCGCTCACCCGAGCCCCCAGCCGAACGCCGAACCCAGCTGATACACCGCCAGCGACACCACGTACGCGAGCGTGGTCATGTACCCGAACATCAGCATGGGCCACTTCCACGAGCCGGACTCGCGCTTGACCACGGCGATGGTGCTCATGCACTGACAGGCGAACACGAAGAAGAGCATGAGCGACAGGCCCGCCAGCGGCGTCATCAGCTTGCGGCCGTCCGTGTGCGAGGCGTTCGCCAGGGCCTCGCGCACGGGGGTGGCGTCCTCATCGCCGGCGCTGATGCCGAACACGGTGGCCAGCGTGGACACGAACACCTCGCGTGCCGCGAAGGCGCCGATGATGCCGACGCCGATGCGCCAGTCGAAGCCGAGAGGCTGCAGCACGGGCTCGATGGCGAGGCCCACGCGGCCGGCCGCGCTCTTGCGGATCTGCTCACCGGCCTCGGCGGCGTCCAGCTGTTCGAGACGGCTCGCACGCTCGCTCTCGTCGGCCACGCTCGCGAGCTCGCTGCGCTGCGCTTCGTAGCGTGCGTGCACCTCTTCGCTCTTGGGATACGTGAGCAGCGCCCAGAGCACGATGGAGATCGCCAGGATGATGGTGCCGGCGTCCACCAGGAAGCTGCGCACGCGCTCCCAGGTGCTGCGCAGCAGCGTGCGCCACTCCGGCCGACGGTAGGGCGGGAGCTCCAGCACCAGGGCCGGCCGCGGTCCCTTCAGCACCGTGCGGCGCAGCACGGCTGCAGCGCCCAAGGTCGCGAGCGTGGAGACCAGGTACATGGTGAAGAGCACCAGCGCGCCCGGGCTGAACACGCCGGCGACGCGCTCCTCGCCGCTGAAGATGGTGGCGATGACCAGCACGTACACGGGCAGCCGCGCGCTACAGGACATGAGCGGCAGGGCCAGCATGGTGGCGATGCGGTCGCGGCGCGACTCGATGGTGCGCGTGGCCATCACGGCCGGGACCGCACACGCGAAGCCGCTGAGCAGCGGGACGAACGCCTTCCCGTGCAGCCCGACGCGCGCCATGACGCGGTCGATCAAGAAGGCTACGCGCGCCAGGTAGCCGGAGTCCTCGAGGAAGCCCAGCATGAGGAAGAGCATCGCGATCTGCGGGACGAACACGATGACGTTGCCCACGCCCGCGATGACGCCGTCTTTGAGCAGCTCACGCAGCGCCCCCGGCGGCAGCGCGGCGTTCACCATGTCCTGGGCGCTCACCACGCCGCCCTCGATCACGCCGACCATGGGCTCGGACCACGAGAAGAGGGCCTCGAAGACCACGTACATGACCGTGGCGAAGACCACGAAGCCCGACACGCGGTGCAAGAGCAGAGCGTCCAGCTTGTCCGTGAAGGTCCGCCGCTGTGCCGAGGGACGCGTGACGGCGCTCTCCACGACCTCCTCCAGGAACGCGTAGCGCGCGGCGATGACCGCTTGGTCGAGGTCGGTGGCGCTCTCTTCCGCGCGCGCCCTCGCGCTCGCGGCGGCGTCACGCAGGGCGCTCGGGATGGCCACGAGCTCGTCGTCCCCGAGCGACAGCAGCGCCCACAGCGCGAGCGCCCGC
The DNA here is from genome assembly GCA_020633075.1 of Sandaracinaceae bacterium. Lineage (GTDB taxonomy): Bacteria > Myxococcota_A > Polyangia > Polyangiales > Houyiibacteriaceae > JADJJE01. The sequence goes on along the minus strand of JACKEI010000006.1, from coordinate 134,932 downwards.
GCGGCCTGTGGACTCGCGTCTGGCTTGAACGCCGCGATCGCCGGTGTGACCGTCGCGACGGCCGCCTCCACGGCGCCCGGATAGCGCACCACGGGCACCTCGCCCGCCGCGCCACCCGCGTGCAGCGTACGCGCCAGCTGAGCGCGCAGCTCCGGGAGCCCCTCACGCCGCGTGGCGCTGATGGGGATCACAGGCACCCCCAGGCCTGCCGAGAGGAGGTCGCTGTCGATGGCCAGTCCAGCGTCGCGCGCCGCGTCCATCATGTTGAGCGCGATGATGACGGGCAGGCCCGTCTCCATGATCTGCAGCGCCAGGTACAGGTTGCGCGTGAGGGCCAGCGCGTCGACGACGACGACGATGGCAGCCGGCGCCGCCTCGCCGCTCGCGAACATGGCGTCCACGGCCACGCGCTCCTCGGGCGAGCGGGCGCTCAGGCTGTACGTACCCGGCAGGTCCATCAGCGTGACGCTCAGCGTGTCGTCGCAGCGCAGCGTGCCCGCCGAACACTCGACGGTCACACCCGGGTAGTTGCCCACGCGCGCGCTGCTGCCGGTGAGGCGATTGAAGAGGGTGGTCTTGCCGGCGTTCGGGTTGCCCGCCAGCAACACACGGGGCTGGCTCATCGCGCGGCGTGCCCCACAGACGGTGAGACCGCTGGCCTGACGGGGGCGGCCTCGGGCAGGAGCTGCACGGCGACGCGCGCCGCCTCGACGCGGCGGATGGAGAGCGCGGAGTCCCGCACACGCAGCTCGAGGGGGCAGCCCATCGGGGCGACGCGCACGACATCGACGCGGGTGCCCGGCAGCAGCCCCAGCTCCATCAGGCGGCGCGCGGTCGCGCGGTCGCAGGCCACCGACACGACCGTGGCCGAGCGCCCCACCGGGACGCTGTCCAATTGCTCTACGGGGAGGGTGGGGGCCATCTCTTCGTACTGATAATGAATTTCAATAGCGTGCGCAAGGCGGCGTTGATTGACGCGCGCCGCTCCGCACCCGCATCGACGCCGCGCGGGGGCGCGCGTGGTGTACTTCTTTGGCGCGCGGGAGCCGCTCAGTGTGCGAGACCTGCTCTTCTACTGGCAAGACTGACCGCGGCTCCGCCGCCCCGAGGATCGCATGTCCGCACGCCTGCATCGCATCGCACGCCCCCTCTCCCTGGCCCTGGTCCTCACGTCGGCGTGTGGAGGCAGCCCCCAGTCGGACGCCCCGGCGGGCCCTACGCTCCCTGCGACCACGTCGTCCACGACCGCGTCGTCGGACTCGCCCTTGGTGGACCTCGTACGGAGTGACGCCCTGCGCCCCTACTGGCACGCCTCGCTGCCGGGCCGCGTGCCGGTGCGCATCGTGGCCAACCCGAACTCCACGGACCGGCCCGCGTTCACGCTCTTGGGCGCCCCGGTCGTATGGATCACGCCCGAACAGGCCGAGCCGGGGTCGGCGTTTCTGGTCGTGGACTTCCAGCTCGTGGACGGCCTGCTCAATCTCTCTGTGCGCTATCCGGTCGAGGGCATCCGCGCGAGCGCGGTCTACGTGCCCAGCGGTGACGGCTGGGAGCGCACAGGACCGGTGCGCGTCGTAGAGGAGTAAGCGGCGTCGCGCTCGGTTTGCGACACGGCATGCCGAACGCTAGATCGCAGCATGATCGTGGATCCGCAATTTCACGCGCGCTACGGGCCCACGGCGGTGGTCGCGGGCGCCACCGAGGGGATCGGCCGCGCGTTCGCGCACCAGCTGGCGGAGAAGGGGCTGGACCTGATCCTGCTCGCGCGGCGCACCGAGCTCTTGGAAGCCGAGGCGCACCTCCTGCGCCGCCGCCACGGGGTGCGGGTCACGCCCATCGCGATGGACCTCGGCGCGCCGGACCTCGAGGCCCGCTTCACGGCTGCCATCGACGGGCACGACGTGGGCCTGCTGGTCTACAACGCCTGCTACTCCAAGATCGGTACCTTCCTGGACACCGACCTGGCCGCCAAGCAGGCCACGCTGGACGTGAACTGCCGCGGGCCGGTGGTGCTGTGCTCCACCCTCGCGCCGCGCCTGGTCGCGCGCGGTCGCGGTGGGCTGCTGCTGATGTCCAGCATGTCGGGCCTGCAGGGCACGGCCATGGTCGCCACCTACGCCGCCACCAAGGCCTTCGACACCGTCTTCGGCGAGGGCCTGTGGGTGGAGCTGCGGCCGCACGGGGTGGACGTGCTGGTCTGCGTAGCGGGGGCCACCAGCACTCCCAACTTCGAAGCGCAGACCCCCGAAGAGAAGCGCAGCCAGGTGTTCCCCATGTCCCCCGAAGACGTGGCTACGGGCGCCCTCGCGCGCCTGGGCGACGGCCCCACCCACTACGCAGGCCCCCTCAACCTCGCGCTGGCGACCGCGCTCCGCGCCGTTCCGCGCGCCAGCGCCGTGCGCTTCATGGCCAAGAACACACGCAAGCTCTATGAGTGACCCCACTGCACAGCCTAGCGACCGTCAGGTCATCGGCCCGCGCTGCCTCGTCACGGGGGGCTGCGGCTACCTCGGCCGCGCGCTGGTTCAGCGCTTGCTCGCGGCAGGCTGCGAGGTTCGCACGCTGGACCTGGCCAAGGACGGCCCGGACTCACGCGCCGAGCACGTGTCAGCCGACCTCCGCGACTACGACGCGATCGCCGCTGCGTTCCACGACGTCCAGACGGTGTTCCACTCCGCCGCGCTGATCGCGACGGTGGAGGAGCGCTTCGCCCAGCCGGCGCTGCGGCGCATGGCGTACGCGGTGAACGTGGTGGGCACCGACAACGTGCTGCGCGCCTCTCGCGCTGCCGGCGTGCGTGCGCTGGTGCACATCAGCTCGTTCAACGTGGTGATGGACCACCCCATCGACGGCGGCGACGAGAGCCTGCCTTACGCCACCAACGCCCCCGACCTCTACTCGCGCACGAAGATCGCCGCAGAGCGTGCGGTGCTCGCGGCCGACCATGCAGGCGGGCTGCGCACGGCGGCCGTGCGCCCCGGCGGGATCTGGGGCCCGGGACGCGGCGGCATGATGCTGGACGCGATGGTCGCCGAGCTGGCCAAGGGCACCTTCAAGGCCACCATCGGTGATGGCCAGACCCCGCTCGACAACACCCACGTGGAGAACGTGGTGGATGCCTCCATGCTCGCCGCGCGCGCGCTCCATCAGCGGCCCGCGGAAGTGGGTGGGCGCGCGTACTTCGTCACGGATGGCGAGCGCTTCGACGCGATGGAGTGGTTCCGCCCGCTGGTCGAGGGACTGGGGCACCCCTTCCCCAAGGTGCGCGTGCCGGGTGCGCTCATGCTGCGCGTCGCGACGGGTCTCGAGCTCGCGCATCGTCTCGGCGCGCCGGTACCGACCATCACCCGCCGCTCCATCCGCAACCTGACCGAGGGCGCGCACTTCTCCATCGAGCGTGCGCGCCGCGAGCTGGGCTACGAGCCGCGCTTCCGCCGTGAGCACCTGCGCGACCTGCTGCCGGAGCTGCGGCGCTACCACGACAGCCTGCAGGCGGGGGGCGCGTGACGCCGATGACCAAGCTGATCTACATCCTCTGGGCCAAGCCCGACATGAGCCCGGAGCGGGTGCGTACCCAGCTGCTGGAGCGCTGTGCCCCGCAGCTGCTGGAGCGCGGCGCCCGCTACCTGCAGTGCAACATCGCGGACGAGCGCGTGGGCGTGAAGTCGCCCGCGCCGCAGACGCCGCTCTCGGACGAGCCCTTCGTGGCTCAGGTCAGCGTGTGGCTCGACGATGACACGCGGCGAGAGCCCCTCGAGGACGTGCTGCGCGCCGCAGGCTTCGACGTGGCAGGCTACCGAGTGCGCGAGTCGCTCTACACGGAGTACGGCGACAACCGGCACGGGCAGCCGCGCAGCTGGCCGGACGGAGAGCGCTCCCCGTACATCGTGGCGGTGACGCTGCTGGAGCGCCCGGCCCACATCCCCAAGGACGAGTGGCAACGCCGCTGGTTCGGTCGTCAGTCACCCATGAGCGAGGCCATGCAGCCTCGCGCCCGCTACGTCCGCAACGTCGTCGAGGCGGTCCTCACGCCCGGCGCGTTCCCGTACGAAGGCATCGTGGAGGAGTCCTGGCCCTCCGCCGAGCACGTGCAGAACCCCTTCCTGTTCTACGGCGCGAAGAACCCCGTGCAGCTTCTTCGGAATATTGGCATCATGCTGTCGAGTGTGACGGCCTTCCTCCCCATCACGCGCATTCCCAACGTGATGACCAGCGAGTACTTCGTGCGATCCCCCTTCGAGGCACAGGGCATCTCCAGCCCCGCCGACCAGCACGCCGCGACGACCCTGGACCAAGGACAGGATGGACGCAGCTGAGCTGCTCGTAGCCGTCGCCACGCCCGTCGCCATCGTCGAGCCAGGCGCCGAGCGGCTGCTCGTCACGGCCGCGAGCGGGTCATTTCGCTGCATGATGGGTCACGCGGGCGACGGGCCCCCCGACCTCGCCAAGTGCAACCTCCGCTTCGACCCCGAGTCCTTCCAGCGTGCGCTGGTCGCCGCCGACGCCGAGGTGCCCGAGGGCTCCCCGTCGTACGCCGTGGCCGAGGGGGAGTTCATTGTCTGGAGCGCCGGCGGCCTACCCTTTCGCGTCGCCGTGCGACGCCTCGCGAGCGGTAAGGGAGATCCCGTCGCCGCGCGCTACTGCCTGACCGCCGAGCGCTACGGCATCAGCCCCGACGGCGGGCCGCGCGACCAGCACTTCTTCGGACAGATCGTCGAGCACTCCCCGGACATCATCGCGGTCATCGACAGGCAGTTCCGGCACGTGTTCGTCAACCAAGCCATCACCGAAGCCGCCGGTCAGCCGCCGGCCGAGTTCATCGGGCGCGACCATCGGGAGCTCGGCATGCCCGAGGAGCTGGTGCACTACTTCCAAAGCGTGTATCGCGAGGTGTTCGAGACCGGGCACGAGGGCAAGAAGGAATTCGACTTCCCCGCTCCGGACGGGACGCTCCACAACTACCTCTCGCGTGTGGTGCCGCTGGTGGAAGAGAACGGGGAGACACGCGTCCTGCTGAGCTATGCGCGCGACATCACCGAGCGCCGCGCAGTCGAGGCCGAGCGGTTGGCGCTGGAGCGCAAGCTGCAGGAGACGCAGCGGCTCGAGAGCCTGGGGTTGCTCGCGGGCGGTATCGCGCACGACTTCAACAACATCCTCACCAGCATCCTGGGCATGGCGTCCCTGGCCCGCGCGCACTGCCTGGACGCCACGGGGGCGAATGCGCTCGCGCAGATCGAGCAGTCCAGCCTCAAGGCCGCCGAGCTGTGCAACCAGATGCTCGCGTACGCGGGGCGTGGTCAGACGCTCAAGTCGCCGCTGGACCTGACCGCGCTGCTGCGCGAGACGCGTGACCTCCTACGGGGAAGCGTGCCCAAGCAGGTCGAGCTGCGGGTCAGCGCGCCCGCCGAGCGGCTCATGGCGCATGTCGACCGGCCACAGCTGCAGCAGGTGCTCATGAACCTCGTGCTCAACGCCGTCGAGTCCTACGGCGAGCGGCCCGGGGTGGTCGAGGTCGCCTTGGAGCGGGCCCGCTACGTGCCGAGCGAGTGGCGGGCTGCCATCGTCGCTCCGGCCGTGGACGAGGGCGGCGCGTTGATCTGCGTGCGCGTGCGTGACCAGGGGGCGGGCATGGACGAGGCCACCCTCGCGCGCGTCTTCGAGCCCTTCTTCACGACCAAGTTCGCCGGCCGTGGCCTGGGCCTGGCCGCCACGCTGGGCATCGTTCGCGGGCACGGGGGAGGGCTCTCCGTGGAGTCCACGCCCGGCGCGGGGACGCTGTTCACGCTCGCCCTGCGTGAGAGCGAGGGGGCGAGCGAGGCCGAGGACACCCGCGCGCTTCCGCGAGAGCAAGCGACCTCGGGGCACGTGCTGGTGGTGGACGACGAGCCCTCCGTGCGGGAGGCGACCCGGCTCATGGTCGAGGCCCTAGGCTTCAGGGTGACCACCGCCACGGACGGCATGAGCGCGCTCGCCTGCATGGACGCCGACGCGGCACCCTTCGATCTGGCGCTGCTGGACCTGACCATGCCGCGCATGGACGGCTTCGAGCTCCTGGCCCGGCTGCGGGCGGCCCAGCCAACGCTGCCGGTCGTGCTGATGAGCGGCTACGTGGAGAGCGACATCCGCGAGCGCTTCGAGCAGGACGACCAGAGCGCCGTCCGGTTCATCCAGAAGCCCTTCTCGATGGACGCGCTCGAGCGGGCTCTGCAGGAGGCCACCGCGTTGTTGTGATGGACGGCGTCCGGCCGTTGTATGCTACGCGGCCATGACGCCCCAACTCCTCGCCCCTCGCTTCTCGACTCTGCCTCTCCTCTTGCTCCTCGGCTCCCTGGTGGTGGGCTGTGGCCCCAGCCTCCGGGTGCGCCTGGTGGACGGAGCGCACGCCCAGCCCAGCAACGTCGCCATGTTCTTCACCGTCGATGACGCGGAGGGAGAGCCCGTCGGCGGCCTCGCCGCGGAGAGCTTCGTCATCTACGAGGACGACCGGCGCGTCTCGCCCAGCGAGAGCCGGCAGACCATCATCAACCAAGAGGTCGCCGCAGAGCACTTCACGCTGCTGCTGGTGGACATGAGCGGCAGCGTCACGGAGAGCAACTGGGTCCCGGCGATCACGGCCGCCGCGACGGAGTTCACCGCGGCCGTGGAGGCCCAGCAGCAGGTCGGCGTATACGCCTTCGACGGGTCGGCCGAGATCTTCGAGATGCAGCCCTTTCGGCGCAACCGCAGCAACCCCGCTCAGGGCGTGGCGCGCCTCGGGAGCTTTCGCACCCGCGACCCCTCGACCAACTTGAACGGCGCCCTGGTACAGGCGGCTCAAGCGCTCACGGCGGCCATGTCCGAGAGCGAGGCGCCGCTGCGCTTCGGCACGATCGTCGTGTTCACGGATGGCACCGACCGCGCCGCGCGAGTCACCCAGCGCGAGGCCGTGCGTGCGCTCGACGATGGCGACTTCGACGTGTTCGCGATCGGGGTCGGGAGCGAGATCGAGGAAGAGGTGCTCGGCGACATCGGGCGCTCCGGCTACGTGCTGATCGAAGACACCTCGGCGCTCACGGCGGCCTTCACCACCATCGGTCAGCGCATCGTCGCGCAGACGCACCGCTTCTACCTCTTGAGCTACTGCAGTCCGGCCCGCGCTGGCGTCCACGAAGTGCGCGTGGAGGCCCACCAGGGTGAGCTCAGCGGTGACACCACGTACCGCTTCGACGCGACGGGCTTCGGCCCGGACTGCGATCCGGCCCGCCCGCCCGCCTTCGAGGCCGGCACGGAGAGGCCGCGGCAGCACACCAGCACGCGAGGCGGCGCCATCCACATCGAGGTCCGCGCGAACTAGCCGCTCTTGGGTCGGGGTCAAGGCGCGTGCGTGCGTGTTACGCTCGCGCGTGCCCTCGACCAACCGTAGCGCCGACTTCCTTTCGCAGACCTCCGGGGCGCTGTCCTCACGGCGGCCCCTGACGCCACGGGTGTCCACGACGCTGCTGTCTGCGGCGCTCGCCTGCTCCGTGGGGGGCTGCGCCTCGGCCCCGACCGCGGTCGTCCCCACCGTGGCCGCCACGCCGCCGCCAGGCTTCGCCTGCGCGGCCACCGAGCACGACGGCTACGTCGAGTACGTCGACGTCGACGCGTGCAGCGCTGCCGGTGACGTGCGCGACGTGGTGCAGCTGGTCGGGCGCGCGGTCCGCGCCGAGCACGTCTTCGAGGGCTACGACAGCATCTGGGCTGATGGGGCGGCGGGGCGCACCGTGTCCCGCCCACAGGCGCCGCACGCTTGTGACGTGACGTTGGCGCCCGAGGCTGCACGTCGCCGGTTGGGCGCCGTGTTCGAGGACTACGAGGCTGGCTCGCTCGAGGTTGGGTTGACGCGCCTGGAGGGGGTGGTGCGCGACGACACCGCGACCGTGCGTGCCGAGGTGGAGGTGCAGGCCGGCTACGGCGAGGACACCGGGCACTACGTGCACGAGTACGAGCTGCGCCGCTCCGGAGCGCTGTGGGGGGTGCACCACGTGCGCCTGTGGGCCGTGGACTGGGCCATCCCCGACGAGAGCGAGACCTACGACGCGGCGTTCTGGGCGCAGCTGGATGCGGCCGCCGAGCGGGCCGGCGAGGCGCGCGCGGGTCTCGTGGGCGATGCGTTGCTGGAGGCGCAGCGTGCGTACGCGGCCGCGCTGCAGCGGGCCATGTGCCCGCGCCAGGCGTATGCCGTGCTGAGCGAGGTCGTCGCAGCCCGCGGCGCCCACGCGGCGGACTGGCTCATGCTGGCCGACGCGGCCTTGGACCTCGGGCTGTTCGACGAGGCCGAGAGCGCGAGAGCCCGGGCGCGGGTGGTGCCGCTGGGTCCGCCGCCCGCGCGGACGCTCCTTGGGTGCTGGAACCACGCGTCGACCTGCCCCGCAGACGACCCGGACGGGCACGACGACGAAGACTGCCTGCCCCGCGAGCTCTGCGAAGTGGACGTGCTGGGCCGGGTCGACGTGTCCACCGGCGGTGACGCGTGCGCGCTGGCCTTGGTGCGAGAGCGCCGCGACGAGCAGGGGGCCGAGAGCATCTACCTGCTGATCGGAGCGGCGGGCGCGTGGACGAGCGCGATCCGGCTCGAGGAGGGGCCGCGCCACGACGGCCAGCCGGGCGGCGTGCGGGCGCTGACCGTGGAGGCGCCGCAGCTCGCCGCGCTGGGCCCCGCCGCCTCTAACGAGGAGTCCGCTCCGGACGGCCTGACGCTGCGCTACGAGCTGCGCGAGCGAGAAATTGCCGAGTCGGGCGTGGTGGACATCGTCGAGCGTGGCGTGCTGGCCTGTCTGGGTCTGGACGACGACCTCCGCTGTGAGCGGCTGCCCGACTTCGTGGAGCGCCAGCCGGAGGGTGGGCGCGCGCGCCAGGCCAGCGCGACGCTGACGTTTCCCGGCGACGGGACCGTGGTGGTGCGTGCCAGGCGCGGGCGCGACGCGCGCATCGTGGTGGGTCAGCGCCCCATCATCGCGCCGCCCACGCCGTGAGCGCCTCGTGCGCGGCAGAGTTGGCGCGCCCCGAGGAGGCGCTCACCGTCCCGCTAGGTGTTTGGCAGGAGCAGGGTGGCCAGGCCGATCAACATCTCGATGCGCTGCGCGAGCGTCGCCTCGTCCTTGCTCTCTGCGAGGGTCAGCGCGGCCTCGGTCAAAGCGCCGATGGCCATCCGGCGGATGAGCTCGCCGCGCACGGGGTCGTTGCCGAGCGGCAGCGTCCCGAGCAGGTCGCTCGCGGCGCGGACCACCTGCGACTCTGCCCAGCGGCTCTTGCCCAGCACGGCGGGCGCGTCCAGCAGCACCACGCGCTGCACGTCCGGGCGCGCAAGCACCTCGAGGCAGGCCCGAAAGCGCGCCAAGAGGCCGGCACGATCCGTCGTGTAGGACGGGTCGCGCAGCACCGCGAGCAGCTCCCCCTCGAGCGCGTGGGTCACCGCCTCGAAGAGCGCCTGCTTGTTGCCGAAGTAGTGATAGACCGGGCGGATGGTCGTGCCGGCGTCAGCGGCGATCTGCTCCACGCTCGTGGCCGCGTAGCCGTGCGCGCCAAACAGGCGGGTCGCGCTCGCGAGCACGCTAGCTTGTGTGTGGGCGCGGCGCTCGGCCTGCGTTCGGCGGGGAGAGTTCATCGAGTTGACATATGTAGCGCGGTTACATATGAAGTTCAAACCATGAGCGCAGACTACGACAAGTGCTTCTCCCCGGCGCAGGTTCGCGGCCTCACGCTGCGCAACAGGCTCATCAAGGCGGCCACGTTCGAGGGCAAGACGCCGGGCGGGGTCCCGGGCGAGGCGCTCACACGGCTGCATCGGCGCATGGGCGAAGGAGGCGTGGCGCTCACCAACATCGGCTATTGCGCCGCCGAGTCGGACGGGCGCATCGACGACAACATGATGTACATGCACGAGGGGGTGCGGGCACCTCTCGAGCACTTGATCCGGGAGGTGCACGCCACCGGCGCGGCCGTCATGGGCCAGCTCGGCCACGCCGGCACCTTCACCAAGAACCCTCTGTTCAAGGGCAAGAGCCCGCTCGGGCCCTCGCGCGCCTTCAGCCCCATTGGCCTCACCGTCGGCCGCGCCATCTCCACCGCCATGACCAGCGCTCAGATCAAGGAGCGCGTGGGCGTGTTCGGAGACGCGGCGCGCTTCATGAAGTCCGTGGGCTTCGACGCCATCGAGGTGCACTTCGGGCACGGCTACGGCATCAGCCAGTTCATCAGCCCCCTCACCAACAAGCGCAAGGACGCCTACGGCGGGACGCTTCACAACCGCATGCGCTTCCCCCTCGAGGTGCTGGCCGCCGTGCGGGCCGCCGTCGGCGACGACTTCCCCCTCTTCGGCAAGATCAGCATGACCGACGGGGTGCCCGGCGGCGTCACCTACGAAGACTCCCTCGAGATCGCGACGCTGCTCGAGCGCGGTGGCCTCGACGTGATCATCTGCAGCGGTGGCACCAGCAGCTTCAACCCCATGCTGCTCTTCCGCGGCACCAACATCCGTGACGGCATCATGCGCACCCAGAAGAGCCCCTTCATGAAGCTGGGGGTCAAGCTGGCGGGTGGCATGCTCTTCAAGGACTACCCCTACGAAGAGCTCTTCTTCCTCGAGCACTCACGCCGGATCCGTGAGCGAGTGAGCTGCGGCGTCTGCTACGTGGGCGGCGCCGCGACCGGGGCGAGCTTCGAGACCCTCATGCGCGAGGGCTTCGACTTCGTGCAGCTGGGGCGCGCGCTGCTCTTCGACCCCGATCTCCCCAAGAACGCTGCAGGCAACCCCGGCTACGTCAACGGCTGCAGCCACTGCAACGAGTGCGCGGTGCTGATCGAGGACCCAGACGGCATCCGCTGCGTGGAGCGTCCGGACAACTTTGTCTGATGCCTCCGCCGTGGGGTGATGGTACCAAGCATCACCGTGCTGCCACTGCCCCCCGCGCCTGCCCAAGCCTACGACCCCGAGACCTATCGCGCGCGCGTGGGCGCCTATGCCGGGCAGATCCACGAGGTGCGCTGGGGTTACTACAAGGGCTGGCCTCACGGGCAGGTGCGGCGCGCCATCGTGCGCAAGCGCTGGTTCCAAGTGGTGCTGCACGCCGCAGACGAGACCTTCGTGCTGCGCATCCAGGACAACGGCACGCTGGGTGTCGGCCACGTGATGCTGCTCGACCGCCGCGCTGGCCGGGTCGTGGCGAAGTCCCAGCAGGCCGCGCCGCTGCGCAAGCTGGTGGTGGGCCCGGACGCCGGGGAGGGGACCAAGGCCTTCCTGCGCGAGGGCGCCGCGGACGTCTCGCTCACGCGTGACAAGGGGCAGAGCGCATGGACGCTCGCCGTGCGCTGGGAAGACGTGCACGCGGACCTGGTGCTCGCGAGCGCTGGCGCGCCCACGCCGTCCATCGTCATCGGCGAGGCCCGCGCGCCCCTCCGGCACCGCCCCGCGCTCACCCAGCGCGCGCCGCTGTTGTCCGTCACTGGCACACTCAGCGTGAGCGGACGCGGCGTGCCCCTCGACGACACCGTCGCGGAGCTCACCTACTACAACGCCTTCCTGCCCACGCGCAGCAGCGGGCGGTTGCTGAGCGCCGAGGGGGTGGTCGCAGGGCGGCGCGCGGCGCTCACGTGCAGCGCGGGAGACCTGCTGGGTGAGCGGCAGGAGGCGACGCTCTTCGTCGACGGGCGGCCGTACGCGCTCCCGTGGGTGGAGCTGCTCGCGGACGGGCGCGCGCGCGCTGCGGGTCTGTCTCTGGACTTCACCACGCGCGCCAGCCACGAGGCCGACGAGCGTCGCCTGGGTGGCCTGATTCATCACCACAGCCGCTGGGTCGCGGGGCGGCTCACGGGCCAGCTCACCCTCCCCAACGGCGAGCGCGCGAGCGTGGACTGGCCCGCGCTCCTGGAGCAGCACCGCTTGCTGCGCTGACCTGCGCTCATCCGCGCGCCGCGTCGCGCCGCCGTCGCTCAGCTCCTCCCGGCCGCCTCGAGCAGGCCCGGCAGGCGCTCGGCCAGCTCGTCGATGGACGCCGGCAGCACGTTCAGCGCGGGCATGAAGCGCAGCAGGTTCGGGCGCGGCGCGTTCAGCAACAGCCCCTCCGCGTGCGCGCGGCGCACCACGTCGCTGGCCGTCGCGGCGGGCAGCTCGGCCGCCAAGAGCAGCCCGGCCCCGCGCACCGAGGCGACGAGCCCGCGCGGCACCAAGGCCTCCAAGACCCCGCGCAGCTTCACGGACATCGCGTTGACGTGGTCCAGGAAGCCCGGCGCGGTGACCGCCTCGAGCACGGCTTGGCCCACGGCGGAGGTGAGCGCGTTGCCCGAGTAGGTTCCGCCTTGGTCACCCGGCTCGAAGCACGCGACGCGCGCGTCGCACAGCATGGCCGCCAGCGGCACGCCGGCGCCCAGGCCCTTGCCCAGTGTCATGACGTCCGGGCGCGCACCTTCGTGCTCGAACGCGAAGAGCGCGCCGGTGCGCCCCACACCCGTCTGCACCTCGTCGAACATCAGGAGCACGCCCTGCGCGCTGCACAGCTCGCGCAGCTGCCGCAGGTAGCCCCTGGGTGGCACCACCACGCCGGCCTCGCCCTGGATGGGTTCCACCAGCACGGCCGCCACCCGCTCGTCGAGCGCGGCCTCCACCGCCGCCGCGTCGCCGAAGGGCACCTTGCGGAAGCCCTGCACCTTGGGCTCGAAGAGCGGCGCGAACGCGCTCTTCCCGCTGGCGCTCATGGTCGCCAGCGTGCGCCCGTGGAAGGCGTCGGCCGTGGTCACGATCTCCCACGCCCCGCCGCGCTCACGCTGCCCCCACTTGCGCGCCAGCTTGATGGCGCTCTCGTTGGCCTCGGCGCCGGTGGCGCACAGGAACGTGCGCTCGAGACCGCTCAGCCGGGCCAGCGTCGTGCACAGCTGGACCTGCGGTGCGTTGAAGTAGCCCGCGCTCGAGTGGACCAGCGCGCTGGCTTGCGTCCGCAGCGCGCGCGCCACGGCCTCGGGGGAGTGGCCGAGGGAGTTCACCGCCCAGCCCTGTACGAAGTCGAGGTAGCGCTTGCCGTCCTGGTCGAAGAGCTCGTCCCCCGCGCCGCGCACCATCACGGCGGCCGGCCGCACGGCGGTCTCGAGGACATGAACGGGGCTGGGCGGGAGCGCGTGTTCCATGCGCGCGGATCTAGTGCACGGCGGGCCTTGCGGCTACCCTGCCGCTCCATGCGCTCTTCTCCCTCCCAGCGCGTCGCGCGCCCAGGCAGCCGTGTACGTGGCGCCCGTTGCGCCGTCGCCGCTGGGCTGCTTGCGCTACTGCTGGTCTGCGCGACCGGTTGCGTCGCGGACGGCCCGCCGTTCACGCGCTGCGCTGGCGGGGCCGAGTGCGCGGCGCCTGCGGACGGCTGCTACGAGCTGCTCTTCACCCGCTCGGACGGCAGCGAGGGCAGCGGCAGACAGTGCACGCTGCGCTGCGCCGTGGACCAAGACTGCCCAGAGGGGGCCGCGTGTCTGGTGTTGGAAGGCGACCCGACGCTCACCCCGCTGTGCTTCGCCACCTGTGCGCTGCCGGAGGATTGCTATCGCGGCTCGCGCTGTACTCCGGTCGAAGGCCCCCTCGAGGTGATGTCCGTATGTCTCCCGTAGCGTTCCCTCCCGCCCCTTGGCACACCCACGGCCGGGCCTTCGTGGCCCCCTACTTGGTGCGCGTCGCGGACCTCGCGCTGCCGTCCGGCCTCGAGGTCGCGCACCCGGGGCCGCTCACCCTCGGCCTGCTCAGCTACGTGGTCTACGAGGCGCCGTCGCCGCTGCTGTACGACGAGCTCATCTGGATGCCCGCCTTCGTGCAGGACCGCCGCTGCGGTCCGCGCGCCAAGGGCTGGTACGTCTCGGTCATGTACGTCAACGAGAACACCACGCTCCACGCCGGCCGCGAGATCTGGAAGCTGCCCAAGACGCTCGCGCGCTTCACCAACGTGGGCGACGAGCTGCGCGTCGACGCCGACGACGGGACGTCGCTGGCGCTGCGCATGAAGGCCTTCGGGCCCACCAAGACGCTGCGCTCCAGCACCTCCACGCTGCAGGCGCACGACGGCGAGACGCGCTGCCGGTTCACCGCGAGCTTCCGCGCCGACGTGTCCGCGGCCAGCATGGCCTTGTCGCGCTTCTCGTCGAGTCATCCGCCGTTCATGGGCCTCGCCAGGGCACGCCGCGCCGGGCCGGCCGTGGCGCAGCGCCACTTCGAGAGCACCATGGAGGCGCCCGTCTTCTTGCCGCGCGTCTGACCGGCGTGAGGCCCTCGAGGTCTTCGTCGTCGCCGCCTGCTAGGGCGCCCAGCCTGGGGGGACGCAGTGCGGGACGGTCATCGGGAAGGCCGCGCACACCAGCTGCGGGCTGCCGCAGCTGCCGGGCGTGTTGTTGCAGGTCGCCAGGCAAGCGTGCATCGGGAGGGATCCGCCCAACCCCAACGGCTCGCACGTGGCTCCCGTGGGACACGTGCCGCCGGGCGAGCAAGGCCAGCTGCAGACGCCTTCGACGTCCCGCGTGACGTCGCGTAGGCAAAAGAGCCCCTCCGCGCAGTCGTTCGGTCCTCGGCAGCTCTGCCTGCCGCTGAAGGACGTGTCGTCGAAATTCACGCAGGCCGTCTCGCCGGCGGTCATGGGCACCACCACGCAGCGCTGGTCGGGGCCGCAGTCGTCGGAATCCGTACAGGCAGCGATGCAGCCCATGTTCATCGCGCAGACCCCGCCGAGCAGACCGTCCACCGTGGCGTCGGGCCTTTCGGGACAGCTCTCGCTCGACTCGCACGAGCTGGAGCACTGTCCGACCGTGGACGCCTCGAAGGGCCGCAGGCACAGGCGGGACGCGCAGTCGGTGTCCACGCTGCAGGGCGCGTACACGTCCAGGCCTGCGAAGTCCGGAGAGTAGCAGCGGTCGTCCAGGAGGCAGCGCCACCCGTCGGGGCAGCTCCCTCCATTGCTGCACACGAACTCACCTTCGGGCAGGTCCGGGCTGCACGCCGCCAGCGCCAGCACCACGAGCGTCATGGCGAAGGACGCAAGCGTAGCGCGCGATGTCGGCATCCCACTCCGTTGTTGTTCGCTCACCACGTCACCTCCACGCGCCCGCCGCTGGGCAGCAGCCGCGCCTGCGCGCGCACCGGTCCGCTGCTGGAGGGAGACCGCAAGACAAGGACCAGCCCGGTGGTCATGGAGGCAGCCCCGAGCAGCACCAGCGCCGTGCCCGTCCGCACGTAGCGCGGCCCTCGGGTCTGGAGTGACGATACGTCCTCCCAGCGCGTCTCGCTCGGCGGCTGCTCCAGGAGCGAGATGTCGCGGCGGCCCACGATGCTCATGGCCATCCCGGCGATCCCCGACGCGGCCCCTGCAGCGATCAGCGCCCAGCCGACGGGGCGGAGGTTCGTGGCAGGTGGGGTCTGAAGGAGGGGCGTCGGCGTCGTGAGATCTTCGGGCGGCGTGCGCGTTGCGCTGTCGGGCCCCAGATCCTCGCTCGGGATCTCGATGGGGAGCGGGCCTACCTCGCCACCGCGGACCGTCCACGAGCCGCGCACGCGGCGTCCGTCCGCGAGCGTCACCTGGACCTCGTGGCGACCTGCGGGGATCAACACTACGCCGTCGCTGTCGAGCTCCTGGCGCACCGCGTCCACCACCACGACCGGCTCGGGTCCGAGGTGCGTGACGGAGTAGCGCGCGATGAGCTCGGTCACGCGGTGCAGCAGCGCCTCCACCTGGGCGCGCTGCTCCTCGTCCAGCGCCCGCCGCGGCTCTTCGAGCGATGCGCTGAGCGCGCGGTGCGCGGCCGTGTAGTCGCGCAGCTCGAAGGAGGTCATCCCGATCCCGCGCAGCGCGCGCGCGTTGGGGAACACGCGCTGCGCCTCGCGGAACAAGCTGCGCGCTTCGACCCAGTGCTCGGCGACGGACTCCTCCACGGCTTCGCTGATGAGCTGCATGTACTCGGGCGGTGGTTCGTCGGTCTGGGGGTCGACGGGGGGCTGCGCGTGACTCGTCGCGCTCGCCATCGGCGCGAGCGCCAGCAGGAGCGTCAGGGCGCGCGCGAACGCCGCGCTTCGAGGCGGCCTCGAGCGCGGCGCTCCGCCGGACGAACGGAGTGAGCGGGTCAGAAGTCCTCCACGGCGAAGTGTCCGGAGCGGCCAACCGCGCGCATGGCGGTCGCGGATGGCGTAGCGGCTGGTGCGCCGTGCGGGCTGCCGTGGTGCCGCGCCGTGGTGGGCGCGCGTGAGGGCGCGTCCGCCGTCGGCACGGCCTGCGGGCCTGGGTCGGTGTCCTGCCCGCCGACGGGTTGGTGTTGTTCCGTGCGCGCGTCGGCCGCGCCGGCGTCGGAGCCGAGCTCGCTCGGTGCCTGCTGCGCGTCGTGCGGCGACTCCTGCGCCGCCGCGCCGCCCGGCTCCTCGGCCGGAGCCGTCGGGTCCATAGCCCCGGTCAGCGTCGCGGCGGAGGTAGCAGGCGCCGTCGGTCCACCCGGCGCTGAGGCGGGGCCTCCTGCGCTGGGGGCGGGTCGGAGCAGTAGCCACGCGCCCAAAGACAGGGCGATGGCTCCGGCAGCGAGCCCCAGCACCGCCGCACGGCGAGGCATCGAGTGCCACCCCGTCAGCTGTGCAGAGGCCCCCGAGTCCTCGGCGAGCGCCGACGCCTGCCCGTTGGTCGGCGACGGGGGCAACGCGGCGTCCTTGTCGACGTGCGGGCCCGGTCCGACGCGACGCGTCGCGTCGCTCACCTGCTGCTGGACTTCTTCCAACGTGGTCGCGGAGGCGCGTACGGCGCCCCCGTTGCCGGGTCCACCGATGTCCCGCGTGGGTGGCCCCGTGAGACGCTCGTCCAGCGCGGCCGCTGCCGAGGGGCGGCTCGGCGTCAGGGCGGCGCTCGCCTGCGCCAGCTCGGCCACGTCGTCGCCCAGCATGGAGCGACGCGCATGCGCTTGGCGCGGCGGCGAGAACACCACGCCGTCACCGAAGGGCTCGAGGGCCCGCGCGAAGCTGGCGATGTCCGCGAAGCGGTCGTCCGGGTTCTTGGCCAGCGCCTTCAACACCACGCTGGCCAGCGCGTCGGGGAGCCCCGACACGAAGAGCTGCGGGTTGGGCGGCGCCACGGTCGCGATCTCGACCACCAGCGCTTCGTACACGGCCGCGTCATAGGGCAGACGGCCCGTCAGCGCCTCGTACAGGATGAGCCCCATCGCGAATTGGTCGGCCCGGGCGTCCACGCGGCGGTCGCCGCGGATCTGCTCGGGCGCCATGTAGCGCGGCGTGCCCACCACGGCTCCGCTCTGTGTCAGGCCGAGCCCGCTGCCGGAGGGGCGCATGGACAGCGCCACCCCGAAGTCCAGCACCTTGGTGCCGTAGGCCGTCCCGTCGCGGTCCAGGCACACGAAGAGGTTCGCGGGCTTCAGGTCGCGGTGCACGATGCCGGCCTGATGCGCGGCCGCGATGCCTTCGAGCGCCGGCATCAACAACGCCACGGCGCGCGCCGGGCTCACGGGCTGTCGGTTCAAGTGGGCGCGCAGAGTCTCGCCCTCGATGAACTCCATCACGAGGTACACGGCGCCCTGGTCCTCGCCGATGTCGAGGATGCCGACGACGTTGGGGTGCTCCAGCGCCCCCATCGCTCGCGCCTCGCGGATGAAGCGCATGCGCATGGCCTCGTCGTCCGCCAGCAGCCACTTGAGCGCCACGCGCCGCTGCGTGAACTGGTGCTGAGCCCGGTAGACCGCACCCATCCCTCCGCGCCCGAGCAGCCCTTCGATGACATACTTGCCCGCCACCACCGTGCCCACCGGCGGGGGAGACGCGGACCCAGGGTGCCACTCGGCGGCCGGCTGCTGCGGGGTTAGGTTGCTCACTCGCCTTCGATCTGTATCACGGTCGCGCGCTTCGTCGCACCTACCTGCCAGCCTCGCCGGACTATCGCGAGGCGTCTGCTGCCCCAGCCGCCACGGCCAGCAGGACCCGCTCGAGCCGCTCCCGCAGGCCTGCAAGGTCCAGGTCGGGCTGCACCGCCAGCTGAAAGGTCAGCCCGTCGACCAGCGCGTGGATGAACAGGTAGGCCCACTCGCGTTCGGCGGTGGTCGGCAGCCCCTCGCGCGCTCCAGCGTCCAGGAGCGCGGCGCAGGCGTCTCGGAAGTCGCGGTAGCTCTGCACCACCGCGGCGCGCGCGCCCGGTTCGTCCTTGGCGAAGGACCAGACCTCCGACTGGAAGCGCACCTCGCGGTCGACGGCTTCTTGCGAAGGAAAGGCCGCCTGGATCAGGAGACGCAGCTTGCTGCGCACGTCCAGTCCCGGCAGCGCGACGATGGCCATGAGCCCCTCGCGGACCTGCTCGTGGTAGCGGGTCATGGCCGCTACCAAGAGATCGGTCTTGGTCGGGAAATAGTACGTCACCACTCCCTTCGAGACGCCCGCCGCCCGCGCCACCTTGTCCTGTGTCACCGAGTGGAACGTCTCCTCGCTCAGCAGCGTGATGGTCACGTCCAGCAGCTCGCGTCGTCGGCGAGCCTCGAGCTCGGGGTCTTTGGTGCGGGCCACTTGACGCGCCAGGCTAGCACGAGTTATAAACCGACTGGTTGGTCTAAAATAGGCCGCTGCCCGGAGGTGCCCCATGAACGCGCTGCTGCACGTCGACTTCGCCGATCCCCACCGCGCCCGCGCCACGCAGCTGCGCCAGGATCACCCTGAGGTGCGAGCCCTGCAGGGCCCCACCGCGTGGACGGCGCCCCTCTCCCTTGGCCTCGTGGTGGCTCAGCTCGCGCTCGCGTGGTGGGTGTCCTCGCTGCCCTGGTGGGCGGCGCCGCTGCTGGCCTTTGGGCTAGGCGCCTTCTTGAGCCAAGCGCTCTACGCCGTGCTGCACGAGTGCACGCACCTGCTCGCGGGACGCGGCCGCCGCTTCAACCGGGCGCTGTCTCTGCTGGCCAACGTGCCCCTGCTCGTGCCCATCGCCATCTCGTACGCGCACTTCCACCTCATGCACCACGCGCATCAGGGGGACCCAGCCCGGGACCCGGACTTGCCGGGTGCGGCCGAGCACGGGCTCGCGCGCCGTGGGGTGCTGGGGAAGCTCGCGTGGCACGTCAGCTTTCCCTTCTGGCAGCTGCTGCGCACGGCTTCCATGCCGCAGCCGCGGGCGTGGGGCTGGTTGGCGCTCAACGTGGCGCTGCAGCTCGGCGCAACCGTGCTGCTCACGTGGGTGCTCGGGTGGCAGGCGCTGCTCTACCTCGCGCTCAGCCTGTACTTCACGTTGGCGCTGCACCCCATCGCGGCGCGCCTGTTCCAGGAACACCACGTGGTGCACGCGCAGCAGGAGACCTACAGCTACTACGGCTGGCTCAACTGGATCTCGCTGAACATCGGCTATCACAACGAGCACCACGACTTCCCCGCCGTGCCGTGGACGCGGCTTCCGGTGCTCCGGCGTTTGGGGCGTGAGCTGTACGACGAGCAGCTGGTCAGCCACGACTCCTGGGCGCGGCTGTGGTGGCGCTTCATGCGCGACCCGGCTCTGGGACCGCTGTCCCGGGTGGTGCGGGAGCGGGCGAGCAGGTGAGCTAGCCGTCGCCGCGTGTCGCGCCGTCTTGGAGCAGGCCGCGGCCGGGGACGAAGTTGACCTCGAGGCGGATACCGTCCGGGTCTTCGAAGAGCACGGAGTAGTAGCCAGGGGCCCAGTGCTCGTCGCGTGGGGGGTGGATCACCTTCGCGCCCAGCGCGATCAGCACGTCGTGGACGGAGTCTACGTCTTCCCGTGAGCGCGCGCGCAGGCAAGCGTGGTGTAGCCCCACGCGCCCCTGATCGAAGCGCGCACCGGGGTCGTCCTCGGGGAGCGCGGCTACGGCTGGAGCTGCCGGGCGCAGGCCAACCGCCGTGCGGCCGCCGACGTAGTAGAGGTACTGCTCGCTGTCGACGACCCGCCGCAGGCCCATGTGGTCCAGCAGGGCCACGTAGAACGGCCGTGAGCGCGCGATGCTGCGCACCGTGAGCATGAGGTGGGCGACGCCGTTGATCTCCATGAGTGCCGGGGAGGATATCGCAACGTGGTGCGCCAGTGGCGGTCCATCGACTGGACCGAAGCCCAGGGTCTCCGACGGGGTCGCGCTCAGCTCAGGATGTCCGGGCACACGTAGGTGGGGACGATGCCGGTCGACTGGATCTGCAGCTCGGCCTGGGCCGCCAGGGTGTTGCCGCTGAGCACCAGCACGGTGTCCAGCCCCGCCATGCGTGCGCCGAGGATGTCGGTGTGCAGCGTGTCGCCGACCATCAGCACCTTGTGGTTCTTCGTGCCGGGGCGCGCGCTGCGCATGGCTTGCAGGGCGTACACGAACATCATCGCGTCGGGCTTGCCGAAGCGATAGAAGGTCTTCTGCGCGATGGGCTGCAGCATGTTGGCCAGGCTGCCCACCGCCAGCGCGAAGCCGTCCTTGGTGGGGTAGAGCAGGTCCGCGTTGCCGATGACTACGGGCGACAGGCTGCGCCGGATGATGTTGAGCGCGTGGTTGATGTCGCGGAACCAGTCGAAGCCCTCGTCGTCCAACAGCACGATGGCGTCGGGGTCCTCGCTGTCGTTCCACTCGGCCAAGGGGATGGCCTCGAGCCCGGCGCTCTCGACGTAGTACGCGGAGCTGGGCTTGCCCAGGTAGGCGGCCCGCCCGTTGGGCTTCTTGGCCGCGACCTGCGCCGCCAGGAAGTCCGCTGCCAGCAGGCCCGAGCTGATGATCTGACTGGCCGGGATGAGCTCGCCTTCCACGGGGTGCGAGAAGGACTGCGCCATGCGCTCCGGCGCCTTGGACGCGTCGTTGGTGATGACGTAGAGGTCCTTCTTGGCCTGAGTCAGCCGCAGCAGCAGGTCGGGCACGCCCTTGAGCACGCCTCCCGAGTTCTTCAGCACGCCGTACGAGTCGAAGAAGATCACGTCGTACGCGGCGGTCACTTCGGAGAACGAGCGGAGCTCCATCACGCGCTTCCTTCCAGGTACAAGAGCGCCATGCGCTCGAGGGCGTCCATGAACGCAGGGTCCGCCAGGCGGCTTGGTTGATCTCGGGCCGCGCTGCGCAGCGCACCCGCCACCGAGCGCGCCACGATGAACGCGGCCATGTCGAGGTCGTCCACCACCACCTCGTCGCGGTGGAGCTCGAGCTGGTCTCGCAGCCAGCGCTCGGCCTGCTCCAGGAAGGTCCGGTCGAAGCGCTCGCTGTGCCGCTCACCCAGGTCGAAGTCGCGCTGGTAGGCGCGGTAGAAGGTCTCGTCGATACGCAGGAGGCGCTGGTGCATGGCGGCGTTGCCGGCGATGTGCGCGCACACCGCGTCCCCCAGCGAGCGCGGTCCGGGGCCACCCTGGGCGGCCTCCCAGGCGTCTTCGTACTGGGCCGCGAGGTCCTGCAGCTGCAGCTCGTAGACCTCCGCGATGACGGCCTCTTTGTTGGGAAAGTAGCGGTAGAGCGAGCCGATGTTGACGCCCGCCACCTCCGCGATGCGGTTGGTGGTGAGCGCCTCCGCGCCCTCCTCCGCGAGGATGCGCTCGCAGGCCATGGCGATGGCACGCACCAGCTCACGAGAGCGCGCCTGTTGTGGCTTGCGACGCGGCGTCAGCGGTTCGCGGCTGGCCATCACGCGCCGCCGTGGCCCAGCGCCTCGATCACCTTCTCGAAGCGCACGGCGTCCAGGCTGGGTAGGTAGATCTCCACCGCCTCCCGCTGCAGGCGTTGGCAGATGGGCCCCTGGAAGAAGTGGTCTCCTTCGCGCACCACGTAGTTCAGGATGAAGAAGCGGTAGACCTCCTTCAGGAACAGGATCTCCTCGTCGGCCAGCGGGTTGATCGCGTCGTAAGCGCGCATGAAGCGGATGAAGCGCGGCTCCAGCAGCGGGTCCACCAGGTAGCTGAAGATGGTCTGGTCCCCCTCGGAGCGCACCACGCGGCTGGCGAAGTAGAAGTCCAGGGTGCGCGGCTCGATGCGGAACCAGTCGTAGTCCCAGCGCGTGAACAGCTTGAAGCCGTCCCCGTCCAGCCCGACGCTGAAGTTGCCCGTGTTCCAGTCCACCAGCACGGGCAGCTTCGCGAACCCGTGGTAGCCGAGGTCCTCCGCGTTGTGGAGGAAACGGTCGCAGTGCCCCTTGAGCATGGACGCGTCCTCGTTGCTGAGGTTGCGCTCCGCGCGGTAGCGGGGGTTGCTCAGGCTGTCGAAGAGCTGGGCGATGTCGGAGCCCATGCTCTTCCACGTGGGCGGGATGCGGTGGCAGATCTTCTGACACTGCAGGTGAAAGCTGGCGAGCTCCGAGCCGAACGAGTCGATCTGCCCCTCGGTCAGCACCTTGGGCAGGAAGTCGTAGATCTCGGTCTTGCCGTAGAACACCACCCAGCCGCTGTCGTCGCGGTAGGTGAAGGCCTTGCCGTCCAGCGTGAGCACGGGCGCCAGGAAGTTGCCGAAGCGCGAGCCCGACAGCAGCCGCGTCCACTCGTGGATGCGGTCGTGATCCTGCCGGAAGTGCACGTACGAGCCGTAGCTGGACGTCTTCGCGATGATCTGCTTCTTGTCCGAGAGGGTGACCCGGTAGACCGTGTTGGTGGACACCGTGGCGCTGATGTTCTCGGCCAGGACGATCGGACGCTCGTCGCCATACGCTTCCCAGGCGGCCGCGAGCAGGGGGGGGATCGACTCGGGGGACTCGACGGTCTCTGTCACGGGGACACCTTACACCAGCGGAACGGGGGGCGGGGGTGGAGTCGGTGGCTGAGTCGGTGTCGGAGGCGGAGTCGGAGTCGGTGGCGGTGGCTGAGTCGGAGTCGGAGTCGGAGTCGGTGGCTGAGTCGGAGTCGGTGGCTGAGTCGGTGGCGGAGTCGGAGTCGGTGGCTGAGTCGGAGTCGGAGTCGGTGGCGGAGTCGGAGTCGGTGGCTGAGTCGGAGTCGGAGTCGGAGTCGGTGGCTGAGTCGGAGTCGGAGTCGGAGTCGGAGTTGGTGGCGGTGGCGGTGGCGGAGTCGGAGTCGGAGTCGGAGTCGGGGAGGCGGGGGTCTACGCAAACGTAAGTGAGGGCCGTTTGGGCCATGGCGTGGGCTGCCCTGAACCCGAGTGGTGCGGCCCTCCGGAGAGGGGCACTCTGTCATGCGTACCCCGCGACTCGATGTGTCCATCGGTCGGCCGAGCCCCTGAGAACCAAGGAGTCCCCCGTGAAGTTCAGCGTCTCCATCGCCATGAGCGAGCCCGAGCAGTACATCCCCCTCGCGCAGGCCGCAGAGCGCATCGGCTACCACGCCGTCGTGCTGCCGGACTCCATCTTCTTCTCGGAGGAGGTCTCCGCGCCGTACCCCTACACCACCGACGGCAAGCGCATGTGGGGCGCCGAGACGCCGTGGATCGACCCCTTCGTGGGTGCCGCCGCGATGGCGGGCGCGACCGAGAGCATCTTCTTCTACACCAGCGTGGTGAAGCTGGCGGTGCGCAACCCCGTGCTGGTGGCCAAGACAGTCGGCTCGCTGGCCGCCATCAGCAACAACCGCTTCGGCTTCGGCGCGGGCCTGGGCTGGCTGCCGGAGGAGTTCAAGTGGTGCGGCGAGGTCTTCGAGACGCGCGGCGCGCGCATGGACGAGGACATCCAGATCCTCCAGAAGCTGCTGGGGGGCGGCATGGTCGAGTTCCACGGCGAGCACTACGACTTCGGCAAGATCCAGATGAGCCCGGCGCCCACCAAGCCCGTGCCCCTCTACCTGGGCGGGCACACGCTGCCGGGGCTGCGGCGCGCCGCGAAGTACGGTGACGGATGGTCGTCGGCCATGCTGCCCACCAAGAAGATCCTCGAGACGGTGGGCAAGCTCAACGAGCTGCGCAAGGAGTACGGGACCGACAATAAGCCCTTCGAGATCCAGGCGGTGGTGACGGACGCCTTCACGCCGGACGCGTACAAGAAGCTCGAGGACGCAGGCGTGACCGACATCATCGGCGTGCCCTGGCTCTTCTACGGCGTGCCCATGGCGGGCGGCGACCTGCAGAAGAAGATCGACGGGCTCGAGAAGTACTACGAGAAGGTGGTCGTGCCGACGAACAGCTGACGCGCGCAAGAGGGCGCCATGCGACGCACGCCAACCGGGAAGTGAGCCTCAGTCGTTCGACCAGCTGTTGTCGGCATCATGATCCGTGCCGCGCCAGGAGAGGCTCTCCAGCGCCTGGATCTCTTCGTAGAGCTCCTCCGGTGTCATCGACATGGCCACGGACACGGAGTGGAGGTCCATGTTCGCCACCGTGTCTCGAACGGAAGACGTCGCGAGCCGCGTCGCCATCGAGAAGGTGTGCGCGACACCTGAGTTCTCGTGAGCGGTGGCCTGGACCACCGGTGTGCCTGGTGGTGCGCCGAGCTCGGCCACGAAGTCACGGGTGCTCGAAGCAGTGGACAGGTCGGTCTTGTTGAGCTGCAGAACGAGCTTCGCGGCCATGTTGGGTTGCATACCGAGCAAGCTCTTCATCATGCGTGCCTGCAGCGCGACCGGCGCCGACGCGTCGGCGACGAAGCACACGGCGTCCGCCGAACGCAAGAGCAGCCGCCGACGCTCACGATGGCTCCACTGACCAGGCACCGCGACGATGTGTATGCGGACCGGGTGGCGGCCGAGGAAGCCGCCGTCGAACGCCCGCCAGTCGAAGAACTCGGTGCGCCTCTGCGTAGAACCGGGCGAGCAGAGCGCACCGCTGCGCGCGCTGAGCAGTGTCTCGTGCAGCACGCGCACGTTGGTCGTCTTGCCGGCACCAGCGGGCCCGTCGTACACGACCCGCAGGGTCAGTACGTCAGACTCTGGATCTAGGTACGCCAAAGCGTGCCTCCATCAGCCGCGCTCAGAGCTTCAGGCCGTCTTCCACCGAGCGCATCTTGTGGCGCGCGAGCCCGAGGTTGCCACGCGCCTTGTCGATCGCCACGTACAGGAACAGCGCCGGGTTGCGCGTGAGGGGGCGGATGATGTGGTACTGGCTCTCGAGGGTGATGAGCACGTCTTCGATGGCGCCAGGGATACCGAGGTCCTTCATGACTCGCATCTTGGCCTTCACGACGGACGTGTTTCCGGACGCTGCGAGCTCGATGTCGAACCCCGGCGAGCCGCCGACCACGCCGAGTGTGAGACCCGACTCCCAGTCGACGAGGGCGGCGGCGATGGCGCCTTCGAGGGTCATGATCTGTTCGAGGCTGGTGGCGATAGTGGACATGTGAACGTGGCTCCAGGGACTGTGTGGGGGGGATGTTGCGTCGCGATGGACGCTGGCCTCGGGGGCCCGCACGCGGACCCCCGTAGATGAGAGCTCGCCCAAGCGGGCGACCTCGGCGGCGAGCTCTTGCAGCGAGAAGCAGAGCTCCGACGCATAGCTTCGCTCCACCGAGTGGAACATGACGCGACCGCGAGCTGCTCTCGCGGCCAGCGCCGCCAACTGGCGTGCGTTGTATTCCAGCAGGGCAGCGCGCATGGCGTGTCGGTCGACGATGCCATCCTCGACCAGACTCTCCGCGAAGTTGCGGCCGGATGCGCGACAGCGTTTCCAGATCGTGATGAGCGCCTCGCGGGACGCGAGTCGCTGGGAGACCATCAGCTGCGCCAGGCCACCAGTCGAGTCCTCGGAGGCGACCCACGCGATGGCACCACCTGAGAGGAAGATGCGGTCCTGTGCGCCGTCGACGTGGACGACGATCTCACCATGACCGAGCTGAAGGGCGTCACGCAGCACGCGCGCCAACGTGCTCGGCATCGGGAGCTCGAACGGCTCGACGGGTACGTCCAAGCCTTGTGATGTAGATGTCCGCGACAAGGTGATCTCTCGACTCGTTCGGGTAGTTTGACTAACACCAATCAGGGACATGCGCAACGTTCGGCCAGTCGTTCGCTCCGCATGGCAAGATCGCTTCGGGCGAGATGCCCAAGCCGTGGGCGCGCCTTGGGGTCACAGCACCTTGGAGGCTGAAATGAAGGTTCTCGACTCGTCTTCCCGCGCCCGCGGCCCCGCGCGCATCCGTGCGTTGGCGTGCGCCCTGCTGGCCTGCGCGGCCCTGACCCCGGGGGACGCACGCGCCTTCTGCGGCTTCTACGTGGCTGGCTCGGGCGCCCAGCTGCAGAACGCGGGCACGCACGTGGTGCTCATGCGAGACGGCACGCGCACCGTGCTGTCCATGCAGAACGACTACCAGGGTCCGCCCAGCGACTTCGCCATGGTGGTGCCCGTGCCGGTGGTGCTGCACGAAGAGGACGTGCACACCCTCGATCGAGGGGTCTTCGAGCGCGTGAACCAGCTCGCCGCGCCCCGCCTGGTGGAGTACTGGGAGCGCGACCCTTGCGCGCGCGAGGTCCCGATGGCGCCGCGCGCGACCGGTCGTGGCCGCGTGATGGGTGATGCGGCGCGGTCTGCGCCTGCCGGCGTTGGGCAGGTCGTCGTCGAGGCGCAGTTCGCGGTGGGGGAGTACGAGATCGTCATCTTGAGCGCCAACGACTCGGGCGCGCTCGACCGGTGGCTGCGCCAGAACGGCTACCAGATCCCGGCCGGCGCCGAGGCGGTGCTGCGGCCGTACGTGCAGCAGCACATGAAGTTCTTCGTGGCCAAGGTGGACGTCTCGCGCGTGACCTTCGAGCAGGGGCGCGCCGTGCTCTCGCCGCTGCGGGTCAGCTACGAGAGCGAGAGCTTCAGCCTGCCGGTGCGCCTGGGGCTCCTGAACTCCGGCGGCGAGCAGGAGCTGCTGGTGCACATCCTCGCGCCCAACCAGCGCTACGAGGTGGCCAACTACCCGAACGTCACGGTGCCCACCAACATCAACGTGCAGGACCGCACGCGCGACGAGTTCGGCCGCTTCTACGAGGCACTGTTTCGCGAGACGCTGGTGGCGAACCCGGGCGCGGTGGTCACCGAGTACGCGTGGCAGGCGAGCTCCTGCGACCCCTGTCCCGGTGGCCAGTCCGGCCTCAGCCCGACGGACCTGCAGACGCTGGGCGCGAACACGCTGGGCGGCGCTCCTTCAGGTCCCCCCGGTCGCCCTCTGCCCAGCAGCCCCACTCCGCGGGGTCGCGCCCTGCCCGGCGGTGGCGTCCGGCCTCCCGGCCGCATGGCGCAGCCGAGCTACGTCTTGACTCGGCTGCACTACCGCTACGCGCCGACCGGGCTGGGCGAAGACCTGGTGTTTCGCGCGGCGCCGCCCATCGAAGGGGGCCGCGAGACCACGCCGGGCCAGGGGGCGCAGCCCGCCACCATGAACAACTTCCAGGCCCGCTACGCGATCCGCCACGCCTTCGCGGGCCCCATCACCTGCCAGGACCCGGTGCGGGGCCGCTGGGGCCCGCCTCCCAGCAGCGAGCGCGCGGGCGGTGCGCGCGGCGGCGCGCCCCTGACGCCGCCGGGCTTGTCCGCTGCGCCGCAGCCGGGTGTGGGGGCGGCGGCGTCGGCGCCTTACCGAGGCGAGGGCAGCGCCTGGAACCCCGCCGCGGCGGCGCTGGTCCCGATCGCTCCCACCAGGCAGCAGCCGGCGCTCGTCACCACGGTTCCGGAGCTGCCCCCGCCGCCTCCCCCCCTGCCGGTCGAGCCCACGGTCGCTGGCTGCGCGACCCACGGCCCCGTGCGGAGCCGCGGGGTGCCGTGCGCGCTCGTGGCGTTCGCCCTGCTGGCGCTCGTCGGCCGCGCGCCATTGTTCAGCCGAAGGGGAAGCAGGCGGCGGTCCCCGTCGCCGTGTTGTTCTCGCTCCGGCACTCGACGAGCGAGGTAGTCGGCGTGTGCGCCGGGTCGTTGACCACCACCTGGAACTGGCGCGGGTCGTACTCCGAGCCCGGCGTGAGCGTGAACTCCACCGACACCAGCTCGAACTCCCCCGGCAGCAGCACGCGCGTGGTCGCGATGCCCGTGAAGTACGTGAGGGTGGGCGCCTCGCCGCCGTAGAACGAGACGGGCACACCGGCGGGCGCGGAAGACCACCCGGCGTTGTAGACCTCCACGTAGACGCGCATCGTCGCGGGGCAGGTCGACACATCGACCGACAGGTTGCGCGGCCGCAGGTCGGGCTGGTTCGTGGCGCCCGGCTGCACGTTCAGACGGAAGTTGTTGAGCGCGCCGATGGTCCAGTTGCGCGTCTCCACGGTGGGCACACGCCCGGACTCCGTGATGTTGGTGACGTGGTACGCGTGCTGGTTCCAGATGCGCCGCGTGCCGATCCAACCGTCACCCGGACCGCGCAGCACGCGCACGCCGGGTGTGCTGGTGTTCCGGCCGGCGGTGATCTCGTCTGCCGTGCACTGATCCCCGGCGACCGCGGCGCAGGTCCCCATGTTGGCCGCGCTGTTCGTGTTGCTGGCCAGCACGATCTCCGCGTGACCGTCGTCGTCGACGTCCGCGATCACCGGGTACTCCCAGAGCGTCGCGCTGGTGTTGCAGCGGCAGTACACCGTGTCTCCCGAGCGTCCATCCATCACGCGGAGCCAGACCTGATCGTTGTAGACCACCTCCGCCGCGCCGTCTCCGTCGAAGTCGAAGATGCTCGAACCCGTCTTGCGCGACGAGTCGTCGTTCGTGGTGCGATGCCACAGCTCGGTCACGCGCGTGGCGGGCGTAGCCTGGCTGAGGTCCACGTCGAAGACCGCGTAGTTGTACGCGCCTGCCAGCGCGATCTCGGGGTTCGGGTCGCTCGCGTCGAAGTTCCCGACGGTAGGCGGTCCGCCGCCCGCGACGCGGCAGACCTGCTGTCCGGCGACGGTCACGCACGTGGTGGCGTCGCCAGTGGGCGGGGCCACGCGGTTGACGTCGATGGGCCCGGCCACGATCACGCCTGTGGCCGCGTCGCGGACCACGAGCCAGTGGTCGCCCTGGTAGGCCTGACCCGCCGGCGTGGTGCTGCCGGTCAGCCAGGACGACTCCGCGACCACGAGCTCGGGGGCGCCGTCCCCGTCGAAGTCCGCGAGCGCCGGGTATCCGTCGTTGCGGCAGTTCGGGCTGTTGCTGCAGTTGCGGAAGTCCCACAGGGGCGTCAGCCCCGTCGTCGCGTCGAAGTCGAACACGACGTTGCCGCCCACGAGCTCGAGCTCCGGGTCACCGTCGACGTTGGCGGCCGTGGTGTAGTCGCATGGGTCGTGCGAGTCGCGCACGATCGCGCCGACGTTGCCGATTCCGTCACACAGCTCGTGATCGATGTACGTCCCGTCTGCGCCGTTGACGACCGTGTAGCGCACGAAGACCTCCACGGTTCCGTTGCCGTCCAGGTCCGCGATGCTGGGGCCCGCCTGGCCGCAGCGCACGTTCGCGTTGCCGGACATCCACTTGAACGTCCCGTCGTCCTCGAAGGCGACCAGGGGGCCCGTGGTCGTGCCGTTCGCCGAGCACGCGACGATCTCCGGTCGCCCGTCGCCATCGATGTCGCCGATGGCCACCTGCCCACCCGGGGCGACGTAGTGCGCCGCCGTCGTGGCGCTCCAGATGTCGTCGCCGGTCGTGCCGTCGACCACACGCAGGACCCCGTTCTGGGTGTAGTTCCCGTCGACGTAGCTGATGAACACGACGTCGGGATTGTCCCGCTCATCGATGGCGCCGTCGCCGTTGTCGTCGGTCAGGTTCGCGACCATCGGCGTCATCATCACTTGGTCGGACGTGGGTACCTGGAGCGAGGCGCCCGCGCTGGCCGGCCACTGCCAGACGACCTCCGGGACGACGCTCGAGCCCATGGGCGTCAGCTGACAGACCTCACCGCCGGGCTGCGGCAGGCAGGTGCCGCCATTGACGCTGAGCTCACAGTACTGGCCGTCTGGGCAGTCGATGAAGTCCACGCACGAGGTGACCGGCGTGAAGCACGCCCCCGACGCGCACACCTGCGACGCGCCGCAGCAGGTCTCCGTGCCGGCAGCGTCGGAGCAGCGCACCTCGCTCGGGCTGCACGCGATGTGACAGACCGCCCCGAGGCACGTCTCCCCGTCGCCGCAGCAACGGTCTCCGCAGGCGGCGCTGTACGCACAGCAGATCGTGTTGGGGTCACAGAACTCGTTGCTCGCGCAGCAGTCGTCTCCGCACTCGACGAGCCCGGTGCAGCTACCGCCCCCGTCGTTTCCGCCCGCGTCGCCGCCCCCGTCATTGCCGCCCCCGTCGGTGCTGCTGTCGCCTCCGCCCGCGTCGCGGTGCGGCACGCCGCTCTCACAGCTACAGCCAGGAAAAGTCACCAGACACGCGAGCGCGGCGAGCGCGACAATCGATTTCATGGACCCGAGTATGCCATGGGTCGGCAACCCCGCGCTCGGCGCACTCCGCGGGGCCATACGAGAGGCATCCGGGGGGCTTCTTTCCAGGCACTTTCGGCCGATTGACACATGTAGCCGAGCGGCCTACAGTCCCGGCCCCGAAGTGCGAGGAATTCCGCAATCTTGAGAGGTTCGCAGTTTGATGGCCACGAAAAAAGCTTCCAGCAAAAAGAAGGCCACCGTCGCGCCTGCCAAAAAGTCGCCCACCAAGTCCAAGCCGGCTAGCGCCAAGGCTCCCAAGAAGGCCGCTGTGAAGGCTACCAAGGCGGCGCCCAAGAAGGCAGCCCCCAAGAAGGCGGCCGTGAAGAAGGCGGCTCCCAAGACGGCGAAGAAGGCAGCCCCCAAGAAGGCGGCGACCAAGAAGACAGCGCCCAAGGCGGCTCCCAAGAAGCCCAAGCCTGCCGCAGCGCCTGCCAAGAAGGCGGCCGCGAAGCCGCCCAAGGCCTCTACGGCGAAGAAGCCCAGCAAGGCCGACAAGCCGGAGCTGACGGCGGCCGTCGCCCCCGAGGTCGAGACCGAGACCGAGGCGGCTCCGACGAAGGCCTCTGGTAAGCCCAAGGTGAAGGGTCGCGCCAACGCCACCCTGCCCCAGCGCGACCCCAGCAAGCCCGCCGTCGAGGAGCTCTACTTCCGCAGCGACAGCGCGTACCTGTGCGTCATCTTGAACCGCCGCACGCGCTTCATCCGCGTGGTGGACTTCCGTGCCGGCGCGCTGCCGGCCAAGCGCCTCTACATCCAGTCGGTGGCCAAGCAGGAGGGCATCCAGAAGGTCATCACGCTCGTCGAGAAGGACGAAGTGTCCAGCTGGACGCGCGTGGGCTTCGTCCGCGAGGGCACCATCCCCGGCTTCTACAAGCGCAGCGATGGGCACCTCTGCGGCTGCGTCATCGGTGAGCGCGTGGCCTCGGTCGAGGTCAGCGAGCGCGACATGCGCGTGGCCGACCGCACCATCACCGCCGCGAAGAAGCTGCTGGACACCCTGGACCCCAAGCCCAAGAGCGCGTCGGTCCAGGAGGTCAGCGAAGAGGAGGCGCTCGCGGCCCGTGACGCGCTGTGGAAGCGTGTGACTGGCTTCGGCTCCTTCGACGCCTTCGGCCGCGACGCGGCACGCATGTACTACTCGTGCAGCTACAAGAAGGCGCCGGTGAACTACCTGTCGGCGGAGTACGAGGACTGCTTCGGGCACTCCCTGGTGGAGGTGCTGCGGCGCCCGGAAGACCAAGACGGCCTGCTCGCGGTCTCGTGGGCCATGATGGACATGTGCGACGCCCTGAAGGACCGCGGTATCGTCGCGGGCTTCGGGTTCACGCCCAGCGAAGACGTCGAGATGGCCTCGGTGTACCTGGCGTGCGGCTTCCGCAAGACGGGTCTGCTGGCGCAGGGTGTGCTCGTGGGCGACACGCGGCAGGACGCCATCCTGTGGACGCGCAAGCTCGCCAACCCGGGCGACGACGACACCGCGAGCGAATAGCGCTCTCGTGACGCTCACTCAGCCGCGCCTGATCGCCGCCTTCTTCGTGCTCTCGGCGCTGGGGGGGTGGGCGCCGATCGCCTACATGGTCGCGCAGGGCTTCGACTGGCACTCGGCCTTCGCGGCCGCCGCGTACTACTGGCACATGTTCCCGCCGCTGCTGGCCGCGCTGCTGCTCACCGGGCCGGTGCTGAAGGTGCCAGTGCGCGAGGCGCTGGGTATCACCTTCGGGGTCAACCGCTTCTGGGGCCTGGCGTGGCTCGCGCCCATGCTGCTGCTGTTGGTGGGGCTGCTCTTTGGCTGGCTCCTGAGCGGCGTGGAGCCCATCCACACGGTGGAGCAGTACGTCGCCTTCAAGCGCGCCGGCGTCAGCCCGGAGCACCTGGCCACCTTCGAGGAGAACCTGCGGCAGAACCCGCCCGGCCACCCCCTGTGGCTCGTCGTGCGCGGCCTGCCCATGTCGGTCACCTTCAACCTGCTGCCGGCGCTCGCGCTCGAGGCCGGCTTCCGGGGCTTCCTCTTCCGCGAGATGCCGGGCGGCTTCTGGACGCGCTCCCTGCGCATCGGGGCCCTGTCGGGGCTGTACATGGCGCCGGCCGCGGGCTTTCACTTCGCGGACGCGCCGCTCACGGGGGCTGCGCTCATGTTCACCTTCTGCCTCGTGCTCTCGCCGTCGCTCGTGTACCTGCGGGTGCGCGCGGGCTCGGTCATGGCGGTGGCTCTCTTCTGGTCCATGCTGACCACGCTCACGCACGTGGCCCTGGACCTCGCCGGCGGCGCGCCGTCGGTGCTGCGCCCCTTCTTCGGCGCGGGCGGCATCGCGGCCGTGGTGCTCATGCTGGGCGCGCTCTACGTGCATGACCGCTACGTGGCCACGCAGCGGCTCATGCCGGAGCGCGCCCGCCCCGCAGTGCGCTCGCGCTGAGCCTAGCGCTCCAGGAAGATGGGGTTGGTGACGCCGAATGCCTGCTCGCCGGGGTGCACCGGCGTCAGCGTCCCGTTGGCGATGCTGTACACGGCGAAGACGACCCAGCTGCCGCCGGGCGCCACGGTCACGCTCACGGTGTCCATGTAGCGCGTCACGCTGAACCCGGGGTCCGTGGGCGCGAGGTCGTCGATGTCGATGGTCTCCACCACGACACCGTCGACGATGACGTCCATCACGAAGTCGCCGACGATCCAGCTCGCGCCCTGCACGCGGACGTCGACGTCAGCCGTGGCGCCCACGCCGGTGACCGTGTCGCCGTGGCTGGCGCTGCCCACGTGCGCGTCCACGTACATGCCACCCGTGACGAAGCTGTGCCCTGCGTTCGAGGCGTCGCGGATCATGGCGTCGTTCAGCGCGCGTGGGTTGTCCGTGCCCAGCGTGAGGCAGGTGCGCGGGTAGCCCACCGGCGAGCCGCTGATGCTGTGCGAGTCGCTGCTGCCGACAGCGAACATGGGCCGCCCGACGTTGAGCAGCGCGAACCAGTCGCGCACCACTCCGTCGCGGTTGCGGGTCCAGCCGCTGCCGTTGAAGACCTCGATCATCTGGAACTCGGTGTCCCACGCGGCGAGGTCGTCGACCTGACCCGTCTGGGCGTCGAGCCCCACGTAGTCGAAGTAGTTCGCGCCGCCGCGCGGGTGGTTGATGATCACGGCCGGCGCCTCCGGGCGGGCCCGCGCGTTGTCGAAGAGCTGCGGGGGCGTCAGGAAGGTGATGGGCGCCGAGGGGTCTGTCGCCGAGGGGTAGGTCTGCCAGGGCTCCGTGCCGCCGTTGACGCCGCTGGTGGGCGTGAGGGGGATGACGCCGAAGTGCCCGTAGTACTCGAAGGTGGTCAGCTCGAGAGAGCTGAGCCCGTAGGCCCACGCGCCCAGGCCCATCTCCGTGATCAGCGGGTCCGTCAGCACCGCGAACTCGTGCTCGGAGCGTGCGGGGATGTCGAGCCCGTCGGCGATGGCGGAGCGCAGCTTGATGTAGGCGTTGTCGCCCGAGTCGTTGCTGCGGTGCGTGTGCACGTGATAGTCGGCGCACATGACCCCGGTGGTGTCTACCGAGCGCGAGAGGGTGGCCGCGACCTCGTTGGTGGCGCCGGCCGTGACGGTGAGCTCCTCGCTGTAGATCTCGTACTCGGTGCCGCGCGAGACGACCACGTTCCAGTCGCCGGGGGGCACCGTGAGCGTGACCTCGCCCAACGCGTTGCTGGCGCCGTGGCCCGTGGCGTACTCCACGTGCAAGCGGCCGTTCACGATGCTGGGCTCGCCGAAACGGCTGGGCACGCTCGGCACGACGCTGGTGTTGAGCGGGAGCACCTGCACGCGCACGGGCAGGCGGTCGCTCCCCGGCGGCAGGGTGGGGTCGGTGGCCACCACGTGGATGCGGCCGGTCGCCGGTAGCGTGAAGTCCTGCGTGGTGGTGGGGGTGTTCACCATCAGCGGCCCCACCACGGCGTCCCCGCGGCGGAAGGTGCGCAGCTGTACGTTGGCGTCGAAGGGGACGTGGACGGTGTAGGTGCCGTCGGCCGCGGTCAGGGTGCGCG
Source organism: Sandaracinaceae bacterium (assembly GCA_020633075.1). Lineage (GTDB taxonomy): Bacteria > Myxococcota_A > Polyangia > Polyangiales > Houyiibacteriaceae > JADJJE01. The sequence goes on along the minus strand of JACKEI010000006.1, from coordinate 100,739 downwards.
TGAGGTACACGGGCGCGCCGGTGGCGGGCACCTGCTCCACGTGGATGCGCACGCCGGCTGCGGGGGTGGTGCCGTCCGCCTCGTAGACGGTGCCGGTGATGGCCCGCTGCACGATGCCCTCGGTGCGCGCGGCGACGTCCAGCACGCCGTCGATGCCGCGCCCGCCGATGTAGATGCGCGCGTAGTGGCGGCGCGTCTGGCCGCCCCCCTCGATGGTGTAGCCGGCGGCGGACATGCCCGTGAAGCCCGAGGGCGCGATCAGGAAGCCCATGTCCTGATCCGGGATGCGGTAGGCCCAGCTGGTGGCGATGTCGTCGTCGAAGGCGAGCATGGGCGTGGCGGTCTCGGCGTTGAAGCCCACCCCGACCGTGAACACGGGCATGCGCGGCCCGTACATGAAGCCGTGCAGCGTCCCACCAGCCGAGGAGAAGTCGTCGTAGTTGGTGTGCGTCAGGTACACGTCCACGTGCTCGGCCCCGGGCTCCAGCTGGTAGTCGATGGCGGTGGGGATGCGGCTGAAGTCGCGGCTGAGCACCCGGCCCAGCAGGCGCTCGAGGAAGGGTGTGCCGGCCGGGCGGCCCTGGGCGCGCACGACGGCCGCCTCGCCGTTGCTGCCGTCGTTGATGACGCCCACGAACTCGGTGACCACGCTCATGCGGCCGAGGAAGACGAAGAACTCGCCGAAGTCGCCGGGCTCGAAGAGCTCTCCGTCGACCACGCGCGCGATGCCCACCGGGCGGCCGCCCCAGGGGTCGTAGTTGTCGGAGGGGCCGACGTCCTCGATGACCATCGCCACCTTGTCGTTGGCCAGGATGAAGTCCCCTGTGGCCCACGACTGCAGCCCGGAGTGGAAGTCCGGCAGCATCCCCGCGGTGGCGCGCCCCGCGAGGGCCTGCGTCGCGGTCGCCGCGAGTGGGTTGGCCACGCCGTCGTCGCCCTCGTCGTACCAGGGCCCGGGGGGCACGGGGGTGGGACCGCCGGCGTCCAGGCCTTGGTCGTCTAGGGCCTGGTCAGTGGGACCGGCGTCCGCGTTGCCCCCGTCCCCGCCGCAGCCGGGCGCCGCGAGCGCGCACAAGAGGGAGCAGACAGCCCACGGGCGGGCCCGCAGCAACAGGTCAGGCGACGAAAACATCGCGGGAGTGTAACGCGGAATTCACCCGGCTGCCTGATTGTCGCATCACTCGGGCGCGGCCGTGGCGCTGCCGTCCGGTGTGGACGGGGGCGGGGCGTCAGGGGCTGCCGCGCGTGCCCACCAAGCGGCCAGCGCGCTCCCGATGACGCAGTGAAACACCGCGCTCAGCGCCGAGGGCACGGCCGTGAGCGGGTTGGCGAAGTGTGCGCGCGAAAGCACGCTGCCGAGGCCCGAGTTCTGCATACCCACCTCGATGGAGATGGTGCGCGCCACCGTGCCGAACATGGGCTGCCGCGAAAGCACGCCCCCCAGCAGCAGCGCGGCCCCGAAGCCTGCGGCGTGCGTGCAGAAGACCGCGAGCACGAGCGCCGGGCCTGCGTCCAAGAGCGCGCCGCGGTTCTGCCCGAGAATGGCGCTCACGATCAGCACGATGGCGACCACGGCCGCAGCAGGTGCGACCGGCAGGATGGCCGCGCTCACGCGCGGGAGATAGGTGCGGATCACCAGCCCCGCGAGCACCGGCGCCAGCACCACCCCCGCCGTCGTCTGCAGCATGGCCAGGGCGTCCACCTCCACCGCATCGCCGATCAGCAGAGAGGAAAGCAGCGGCGTCATGACCGCGGCGAGCAGCGTGGAGACGGCCGTCATGGTGACGGAGAGCGCCACGTCGGCCTTGGCCAGGTAGGCCACCACGTTGCTGGCGGTGCCGCCGGGGCAGCAGGCCACCAAGATGAGCCCCACCGCGAAGGGCGTGGGGAGCCCGAACACCCGCCCCATGGCGAAGCCGAGCAGCGGCATGAGGGTGTACTGCAGCGCTACCCCCACCAGCACGGGCGCGCGCAGCGTGGCCACGCGGCGGAAGTCCCCCACCGTGAGGGTCACGCCCATGCCCAGCATGATCACCCCCAGGCCCGGGTTGATGTATGGCAGGAACCAGGTGAACCCGGGCGGGTACAGCAGGGCCAGGGCGGCGCCGACCGTGATGAAGAGCGGGAAGGCCCGCACGAACGCGCTCATGTCCGGTTGCCGCTCATGACGCGGGTGGGGCGGCCGCCGCGGCCTCACGCATGGGCTTCCGCAGCTTCTCGTCGAAGAGCTCGAGCACTCGGTGGAGGGCGCGCTGCGTGGGGTGGCCCTCCTTGTCGACCAGGTGCTCGGTCAGCACGCTGTGCGCGATGGGCAGGTTGCCGTGGGGGTTGCCCAGGCTCGAGTCGATCTCGATGCCCTCGAAGCCGCTACCCAGCTCGTCTCGCAGCCGGTCGAAGCGGGCCTTGGGGCACAGCGGGTCGTGCGTGAAGCGCAGGCCCAGCACCGTGAGCTTCTCGTCGCGGGTGCGCCGCTTGATGACCTGCAGGTCGCTGTCGCTCACGTGCAGGCCCGCCCGCGCCTCCGGTGTGGTGGGGAAGGGCAGCGAGGGCTGCGAGAGCACGGGGGCCATGAGCCACGGGTCCACCATGAGCGCGAGCGCGAAGTTGCCCGTGAGGCACATGCCGACCGCGCCCACCCCGGGGCCGCCGGCCTCCTCGTGCAGCCGCAGGCAGAGTGACCGCAGCATGCGCGTGATGGGGCTGCTGCCGCCGCTGGCCAGCACGGCGAACTCCTGGCGAATGCAGGCGCGGGCGATCTGCCCGAGCGCGTAGGGGGGTGTCGGCGCCTTGCCCACCTCGCCGAAGAGGTCCGGCATGAACACGGTGTAGCCCTCGTCCGCGACGCGACGGGCGAAGGCCTCGACGCGTGGGGTGATGCCCGGGATCTCGTGCATGACCAGCACGCCGGGGCCGCTCCCGCGACGATAGACGTCGCGCGTGTGGCCGTCATGGGTGAAGGAGAAGCGGGTCCAGCCGGGCAGCGTCATGACGCTCCGGTTGTACCAGACTGTGGGGGGCCTGCCCTCCAGTTCCGTTCCTGCTATACTCCGGGCTCTTACAACCACGAGGATCTCAATGGGCCTGGTTCGAATGGGGTTGATGGCGGTCGCGTTGTGCGTGACGGCTGTCTCATTTAGCGTCGCTCCGAGTAGCGCGAGCGCACAGACCACCGCTGACGACGAGGCCAGGGCGCTCTTCGAGGCGGGGCGCCTGGCGTTCTCACGGGGGCGCTACGAGCAAGCGCTCGGGAACTTCCAGGAGGCGTACGAGCTCAGCCAGCGCCCGGCGCTGCTGTACAACATCGGCACCACCTTCGACCGCCTGCGGCGCGATCAAGAGGCCATCGACGCCTTCGAGCAGTTCCTCGAGGCCCAGCCGGAGAGTGACCTGGTCCCCGAGGTGCAAGAGCGCGTGCGCATCCTGCGCGAGAACCAGCGCCCCGACCTGTCGCCCGAGGCCGTGGCGGCCGCCAGCGGCACCGACACCCAGACCGGCACGCCCACCCAGCCGGCCGAGCGCGACAACCGCATCGTCAAGAAGTGGTGGTTCTGGACCATCATCGGGGTGGTCGTGGTCGGTGCCGCGGTGGGCATCGGCGTGGGCGCTTCGGGCGGCGGCCAGCAGGGCCCCCTTCCTTACGACGCCAACACCTTCACGGTGGAGCTGTGATCATGCCCCGTACTTCGACTAAGACGCTCCTGGTGGCGGCCCTCTCCGCGCTGCTCTTCGCGGGCTGTGGCAGCACCCCACGCACGCAGGTGACCCTCTTCGTGGACGCCGACAGCGTCGTGCGCGGCGAGACGGTCTCCATGCGGGTCGAGTTCTTCGAGCCCGGCAACGCGACGGCCGTGTACGTCGAGACCGTGCCCATGACCAACTGGCCCGTGACCTTCGCGCTCATCCAGGACGTGCAGGACGAGTTCGTGGCGCACGTGTACGCGCTCGACGTGGGCGGCCAGACGGTGGCCGAGGGCGTGGCCTGGTCCAGCTTCGTGCCGCGCAGCACGCGCTTCTACTACCTGTTCCTGGAGCGCTCGCCGTGCACCAGCGCGATGATCGCCGCCTGCGACGCCGACGAGGTCTGTCAGAACGGCGGCACCTGTGCGCAGGTGCCGTTCACGCCCGGCACGGACCTGCCCGCGCCGCCGACGGAAGGCGAGAACCCGGACCCCTGCGGCCTGGTCACCTGTGGCACGGACGCGCTCTGCGCGGTGTCCGCGGGGGCGCCTGTGTGTCGGTGTCCGACCGGCTTCGCCGGCGACCCCGAAGTGAGCTGCGTGGACGTGTGCTCCGGCGGCAGCGCCCCCGACTGCGGTGCCAACGGCACCTGCATCGCGAACGACGCGGGCTCTCCCGCGTGCGAGTGCGACTTCCCCTACACGGGCGCGCTGTGTGACGGCTGCGGCACCGGCTGGGTGCTGAACGGGACCGTGTGCGAGCCGGCCTGCTTGGGTACGTGCGGCACGCACGAGATCTGCAACGACCAGATCGCCGTCCCCGCGTGCGAGTGCGCGGTCGGCTACGGCCGGCTGGGACCGAACTGCACGTGGGCCGGTCAGGGCACCAACGGCGGCGGCTTCCTCGACAACCAGATCGCCGACGAGACCGCCTGGAACCTCATCCAGACCGTGATCGACGACAACGAGCACGGCGCCGGCAACGGCGTGGCCGAGCCTCAGACCGTGGGTGGCTGCGGCGAGGCCGAGTTGGGTCAGACCATCCAGATGCCCAGCTACTCCTCGGCCGAGCCCTTCGTGGTGGAGATCGGCACCGAGCGGCTCGCCGGTGAGTTCGACTGCGCGGCCGCTCCCATGCTGCGCGTGGGCGAGGCTTACGCGCGCTTCGACTTCACCGCGTCCCCGACCATGCCCCCCGATCGCATCGGCCGGGCGTGCCTGCCGCCGGGCGGCTACGGGCCCAACGTCGACATCGCCATCGTGGCCGACCCGTACCAACAGGGCTTCTCGAGCAGCACGTGCTTCGAAGGCACCGCGCCGATGTGCGAGCCGGACGCGATCGACTCGGTGTTCATCCGTGTGGCAAACCCGGGCGAGTGCCCAGCCCCCGGGACCATCGTGAACGGTGGCTTCTCGGGCCTCACCGGCTGGACACAGAGCGCGAGCCTCAACTCCGCCCCCGGGTCCGCGAGCTACTCGGGTGGAAACCTGACGGTAACCCTCTCGCGCGTGTGCCAGCAGGTCACGACGTCTCAGCGCGTCACCTTCCCCGACGAGTCGATGCTCCCGATGCCGGCGTTGCGCTTCACGAGCACCGCGACCACCGGCGAGCCGATCGTGGTGAGCGCCATCTCGAGCGGCGTGCAGCAAGTGCTGGTCGAGCCCATCGGCACGGGCAGCCAGCTGACCACGACGTACTGCATTCCCCGTTGGCTGCAGGGCACCACCGCGACGCTGCAGTTCCTCATGAGCAACGGAAGCGGAACCTGTGCCATCAACAGACCGGGCACCTACACCGTGGACGACGTCGAGTTCGTGACGGACGCGAGCTGTACCGGCGACGACACGCGCGTGAACTTCGACGACGGAAACGGAGGCATGCGCCTCTACATCCCGCCTGCGAACCAGAGCGGCACGGAGCCCAACGTCACGCCGCGGCCGATCTTCAGCACCTCCTCCGCGGGCATCGGAAACCTGTGGGTCCTCAACGACAACGGCGCGACGAGCGTCCGCGCCACCTTGCTCACGCGCCTTCCCGTCGACCCGACAGGGGCTGCAGGGCCGATGCTTCGCTTCGGGTACCGCGTCACGGACACCAGCTCGAACGCACGGGTCACCATCCAGCCCTCCGCGGAGGGCTCGACCCAGTTCGTGGGCACGACCGCGTCGCCCTTGCCCACCCAGAGCGTGTGTCTGCCGCGTGGGCTCGCGGGGGAGGTCGTTCCCCTCGGCTTCACCTTCGCGCGTACGGGCGGGAGCGCCTTGCTGCACTTGGTGGACGACATCGAGATCGTGCTCGACTCGGGCTGCTGAGAGCGGACGCCGGGCGCCATCCGGCCACTGAGTGACGACGAAGCGCGACGCACACCACGTCGCGCTTCGTCGTTCCGTCGGGGCTTCCGCGCGGCGTGCTCAGGCGTGCTCGGTCAGCAGCTTCCAGCAGCCCACGGCAAAGGAGCGGTAGGCGCTGCGCTCGAGCGGCGGCGGCTTGTCGGCGATGCCCTGCCGCGACGCGAACATGGCCCGCAGCGCACCCTCGATGTCGTTGCTGGTCTCCACCCACAGGAACTCTTCGATGCCGTCCAGCACCTGCTGGCGCAGCAGGTGCGGCAGCTCGGCGAGCCGCACCTCACCCGCGAGGCGCCGGCGCACGGCGTGCGCGATGGAGCTGGCGTGGGACGGCCAGCGGCTCAGGGCGAGGTGAAAGATGTCCCCGATGAGGCGCAGGATGTCCTGGGCCAGCGCGCGCACCCGCGGGCGCAGCTCCCGCTCCTCGTGCTCCGCCAGCATCGCCAGGTAGTCGTTGCTCATCACCTTGCGGATGTCCTGAATCACGATGGACCGCGTCTCGGCGGTCACCCGCAGCGACTCGAGGTCCGCGATGACGCGCTCTCGCACGGACGTGAGCTCGCGCATGAGGTTGCCCTCGGGGCCGGCCGTCAGGACCGCGCCCAGGGGGTCGATCAGGTGGTGCCCGAAGGTGGTGAGGACCTGGTCCAGCAGCTTCCGCTGCAGCTCCGGTTGGCTCAACGTGAGCAGGGCGCGCTCGATCGTGAGGGCGTCCGGGGCCTTCACGAGCGAGTCCTGGAAGGCCACCGCCGCCTCCGCGCCGCCGTGCATCTCGAACGAGCGCATCAGCTCGTGAAAGGTGGACACGGCCCCATCGGCGTCTTCGTCCCCGTACACCGACACCACCAGGTCGCGGTCGGACATCCCACCGAACAGGCGCACCAGCTCCTGCTGCACATCGGCGGCCGTCACGAGGGAGCGGTTGGTGGTCGATGCGGCAGCGGGTGGCACACGCAGAGCATGACAGGCTCTGGCGCGCGCGCATCCCGCACATCGGGCTACCGACAGAGATTTCGTGCGGAACGCCGCGCCTGTCGACGCGGTCATGGGCCGTGCCCCTACGACGACGAGCGGCACGCGGGGTCGGCGTACGCGACGTGAGGGTGTAGGCTCCGGGGAGCATGCCCTACGCCATTCGTATCGAAGAGCCTGGTGGGCCGGAGGTGCTGCGCGAGCAGCGCGTCCAGGTCACGCCTCCCGGTCCCCACGAAGTCCAGATCAAGCAGAGCGCCGTCGGTCTCGATTTCATCGACTGCTATCACCGCAGCGGTCTCTATCCGCTGCCCAGCCTGCCGCACGGCATCGGCCTCGAGGCGGCCGGCGTGATCACCGCCTGCGGCTCGAAGGTGAGCCCGGACGAGCTGGCGGTCGGGGAGCGCGTGGTCTACCTGTCGCGGCCGCCGGGCGCGTACGCGAGCGTCCGCAACGTGCCGGCCGAGCACTGCGTCATCCTGCCGCCCGAGATCACCGAGGAGGTGGCCGCCGCGTCGCTGCTGAAGGGGCTGACGGCCGAGTACCTCACGCGCCGCGTCGTAGAGCTGAAGCCAGGCATGCGCGCGCTCGTGCACGCCGCTGCGGGGGGCACGGGCTCCCTGCTTGCGCAGTGGCTCACCGCGCGCGGGGTCGAGGTGATCGGCACCGTGGGCAGCGAGGCCAAGCTCGAGGTCGCCGCCGCGCATGGCTGCTCCGAGGTGATCCTCGACACCGACCCCGAAGCCCTCCCTGACCTGGTGCGCGCCGCCGGCACGGGCGGAGGTGTACACGTCGTGTACGACTCCATCGGCTTGCGCACCTTCCATGCGTCGCTGGGCTGCCTCGAGCGCCGCGGGACCATGGTGTCGTTCGGCAACGCTTCTGGGCCGCCGCCGCCCCTTGACGTGCTCGAGCTCTCCACGCGCGGCTCGCTCTACCTGACGCGCCCCACGCTGTTCGATTACGTCGCCACCCGCGCGGAGCTGGTGAGCGCCAGCACCCACCTCTTCGACGCCATCGAGAGCGGCGTGCTGCAGGTGCCCATTCACCAGCGTTGGCCGCTGCGTGCGGCCGCCGAGGCGCACCGCGCGCTCGAGGCGCGGGAGACTACGGGCGCGTCGGTGCTCATCCCGTAGCGCTCTAGGCCGCGCTCCGACTGCCCTCCACGTGACCTCGCCGGCGCCAGCCCACCCTCCCATCGCCCCCGCGCGCCAGACCTGGCGTCAGCGGGTGTCGGCGCTGTCCAATGTGCCGCCCTTCGTGCGCGAGGTCTGGCGCATCAACCGTGCGCTCACCCTGGCCAGCCTCGCGTTGCGCCTCCTGCGCGCGCTGTTGCCGGTGGTCACGCTCTACGTGGGGAAGCTCATCATCGACGAGGTGCTGCGGCTGGTGGCGGCCAGCCTGGCGCCCATGGACCTCGCCGCCGCGCTGCACAGCCCGCTGCTGCGGCCTCTCTTGCTCCTGGTCGCTCTCGAGCTGGGGCTGGCCGTGCTGGCCGACGTGCTGGGGCGCGTCGTGTCCCTGGTGGACACGCTGTTGTCGGAGCAATACAGCAACGCGATGGGGGCGCGCGTGATGGAGCACGCGGCCACGCTGGACCTCGAGGACTTCGAGGACAGCGAGCTGCAGGACAAGCTGGACCGCGCGCGCCGTCAGACCATCGGCCGCTCCCCCCTCTTGGGGCAGCTCTTCGGGCAGGCGCAGGACGCCGTCACCGTGGCGGCCTTCGCGGTGGGTCTGGTGGTCTACGCCCCCTGGCTCATGGGGCTCTTGTTGCTGGCGCTGCTGCCCGCGTTCCTGGGCGAGGCTCACTTCAACGCCGAGGGCTACGCGCTGGACTACCGGCGCACGCCCGAGCGGCGCGAGCTGGACTACGTGCGCCAGACGGGCGCCAGCACCGAGACCGCCAAGGAGGTGAAGATCCTGAGGCTGCACACCTTCCTCATCGCGCGCTTCAAGGCCCTGGCCACGCACATCTACGAGCAGAACCGCGCGCTCTCCCTGCGCCGCGCGGGGTGGGGCGCGCTGCTCACGGCGCTGGGGACGCTGGGCTACTACGCGGCCTACGGCGTGATCACGTGGCGCACCGTGCGCGGGGACTTCAGCGTGGGCGACCTCACGTTCTTGGCGGCCTCGTTCCGGCGGCTGCGCACCTTGCTGGAAGGCCTGTTGAGCGGCTTCTCGCAGCTGGCCGGCCAGGCCCTGTACCTGAGCGACCTCTTCTCGTTCTTCGACGTGCGGGCCAAGATCCTCTCGCCGCCGGACGCGCGCCCCTTCCCCGTGCCCATGCGCGCCGGCTTCCGCTTCGAGGGCGTGGGCTTTCGCTACCCCGGCGCCGACCGCTGGGCCGTGCGCGGTCTCGACTTCACGCTGCCGGTCGGGCAGGTGCTCGCCTTGGTCGGGGAGAACGGCGCGGGCAAGACCACGGTGGTCAAGCTCCTGGCGCGCTTGTACGAGCCCACGGAGGGGCGCATCACGCTAGACGGACACGACCTGCGCGAGTACGACCTCTACGACCTGCGCGCGCACATCGGGGTCATCTTCCAGGACTTTGTGCGCTACCACCTGAGCGCTGGCGAGAACATCGCGGTGGGGCGCATCGACGCGGTCGAGGACCACGCGCGCATCGTGCGCGCCGCCGAGCAGAGCCTGGCCGACGAGGTCATCGCCAGGCTGCCACGTGGCTATCAGCAGGTCATCGGCAAGCGCTTCCGTACGGGCGTAGAGCTCTCGGGCGGGGAGTGGCAGAAGGTGGCCATCGCGCGGGCCTACATGCGCGAGGCCGATGTGCTCATCCTGGACGAGCCCACCGCCGCGCTCGACGCGCGCGCCGAGTACGAGGTGTTCCAGCGCTTCAAGCAGCTCAGCGCAGACACCACGGCCGTCATCATCTCGCACCGCTTCTCCACCGTGCGCATGGCGGACCACATCTTGGTGCTCGCCGACGGGCGCGTAGAGCAAGAGGGGACGCACGAGCAGCTCTTGGCCCAGGGTGGCCGCTATGCGGAGCTCTTCGAGCTGCAGGCGGCGGGCTATCGCTGAGGGTTGGCTAGACCGCCAGTATGTCCAGCAGCGACGCGCGCGTGACCCGCGTCATGCGCCGGCCCGTCTCCGCGTGGCGTTGGAAGCAGACCTCGGTCATGCGCTCATGGGTGCTGAGCAGCTTGATCAGCTGCGCACTCCCCAGCGTGGCGCAGTGCACCTGCTGGCCCCCCGCCTGGAAGACCGCCGCCGTCGCGGCCCACTCGTCCGGAGTCAGGCAGACGTAGCCCTCGAAGCCGGTCGCGGTCTCGGTGAACAGGGGGCTGCCGTTGCCGGCCATCGCGACCATGAAGCTGGTGAACTGCCGCAGCTCGTCGGCGCACGAAGCCGGGTCCGCAAAGCCGGAGGCGCGTGGGGCCGCGGCGAGCTGCTGCTCCAGCGCCAACCCGGCGGCCCAAGACTTGGCCAGCGCAAAGGCGCCGCTGGTGATGCCCCAGTACTCGTCGCGTGGGCCGCCAGGGTTCACCTTGCAGATGGTCTCGCTATCCAACAGGGGCACCCAGTCCCGCGCCGCGACGCCCGTCTCGTACGGACCCAACGTGGCGTACTGCTGCGCGACGCGGTCCGCCGCTTCGCGGTCGGTGAAGACCCACACCTCGCCCGGCGGCAGGCGCTGCTCGCTTCCGTACACGACCAAGCCCTCACCCACGCGCTCGGGACCCTTGGCCATCAGCGAGACGGGCACCAGCCAGTCCTCGAAGCTCATGAGCATGCGCATGACGCCGTTCACGTCGATCAGGCCGCGCGCGTGTTGTGTGAGCGCGCCGCGCTGGAACGGGAGCGGCGCCGTGCCCATGGCCTCCGGAGCCGCCGGGAGAGCGCCTCTCGCTGGTCCGCTGCCGCGCGCGCTCTCGGGGGCGCTCAGGATGAGCCCGCACATGCTCGTCGGGAAGGCGATGGGACCCGCAGGGCCGCCCACGTTGAACACCCACCACGGTAGGCCGCTGGCCTTGAGCGACGTGAAGAGCGTGAGGCCATCCATGACCTTCACGCCGCTGCCCTCCGGCACGGGGAACGCGGCGACCGCCGCCTCGGACGTGAAGACCAGCGCGTGCGGCACGCCCGCGTCGTTGCGCAGCACGGCGTGCCCGTGCGGCTCCGCGCTGGTGAAGACGTAGTAGCGGCGATGGTCCAGCAGCGCGCGATGGAAGCGGCGCCGGTCCTCGGGCTGGTTGAACAGCAGCTGCTCGAGGACTTGGTCGGCGCTCATCCTCACTACGCTACCGTACCGAAGACCATGTCGGGGAGCGGAGTGATGGAGGCGTAGTTGCCGCTGAGCATGCTGTGGTGGTGGCGGTCGTGCTTCACGGCCAGGACGCCCAGCGTCTTGAATGGAAAGCGGGGGATGTTGACGCCTGCGTGGTTGAGGATGTTGAACACCGCGTAGGTCGCGAAGATGACCGCAAACGTGTAGAGGTGGATGCCACCCACGACCGCGATGGACGTGAAGAGCAGGCCCAGGCCCCCCACGGTCTCGATGGGGTGCAGCAGCAGGCTGTCGATGGTGCGCGGGTTGCGGGCCGCGTGATGAACGGCGTGGACCCAGCGCAGCAGCTTCCACTCGTGCAGCGGGAAGCGGTGGAAGAAGTAGTAGGCGAAGTCGTAGATCAGCACGACCGCCAGCGCCTCCACCACCATGACCCAGACCGGCGTGGGGGTGGCGTAGAAGAGGTAGTCGCCGAGGCCAAAGGTCACGCTGAAGATGAGCGTGACGGAGACCACGGTGTTCAGCGCGGCGTCGCGGTACACGCGCCGGTCGTCCACGCTGCGGTGCGGGTCGTCGCTGATCATGTGGCGGCGCCCGAAGTCGGAGCGATACAGAAAGTGCAGCACGGCGAGCGCGATGCCGGCGCACACGTAGCTGAACATCAGGATGGCGAACATGGTCATGGGGAGTACTCCGAGTCTAGATCACCGCGTGCAGCCAGCGCACCAGGACGGCGGCGCCCACGCACAAGCCGAGCACCAGCGCCGCGCGGGCAGGGTTGATGGGTGGGGTCATTCCGGCGCCATCGCCGGCGCGGAAGTCCACGGCGTCGAAGTCCACGTGCAGGAACGTCGCGCTGGTGGGGCGCGCCTGACAGGCCAGCACGCGGCCGCGTGCGACGTCGTTGTCCGTGAGCGCGAGGGGGTTGGCCATGGCCACGTCCCCTTCCACCAGCTGGCACATGCAGCTGCCGCAGAAGCCGTCTTCGCAGGACGACGGTGCCTTCACGCCGGCGGCCTTGCAGGCTTGTAGTAGCGTGAGCGGTGACGTGTACGGGACGCGCTTGATGGCCGCGCCCAGCGTCACGAGGAAGTCGGCTGGGGACTCGGCGTTGGGGGGCACGCCCAGCGAGACCGCCAGGTCCGTGTCGCGTCTGTCGGGGTCGGCCGGTGACACGAAGCGCTCGACCCGCACGCGCGCCGCGTCCACGCCGGCCGTCTTCAGGGCGGCCTCGACGGCGTCCATGAACGGAGTGGGTCCACACACGTAGTGGTCGCTCTGCCTGCCGCCCTCGGGGGCGCTCCCCAGCCACTCGGCCAGCGCCCCTGCGGTCAGGAAGCCCGCCGCGTCGTCGTGGTGGTGTCGCAGCGTGAAGCGGCCGGCGTGCTCTCGCGCCAGCGCGTCCAGCTGCGCGGCGAAGATCGTGGAGGCGGCGTCGCGGTTGGCGTAGAGCAGCCGCACGGGGCGCTCGGTCTCCCGCAGCGTGGTCTTGAGCAGCGCGAAGATGGGCGTGATGCCGCTGCCGCCCGCGAAGAGCGAGAGGGGCCGCGTCCCGGCGTCGCGGTCCAGCACGAAGCGCCCGGCGGGGGGGTGCAGTGTGAGCGTGTCGCCGGCCTTCACGCCGTCGATGAGCGCGTTGGACATGCGGCCGTCGGCCACGCGCTTGACGGTGAACTGCGGCTGCGCGTCCACCCCGGGGGCGCTGCTGAACGAGTAGCAGCGGTGGATGTGGAAGGCCTCCCAGGGGATCTCCACCGTCACATACTGCCCCGCGCGGTAGGTCAGCTCGTGGCGCAAGCTCTCGTCGCTCACGTCCAGCACGAAGGAGCGCGCGTCGGCGGTCTCCTCGATGACGCGCGCGACCTTCACCCGCAGGGGGGCTCGGCCCGCTTGTTCAGCGCTCTGGTTCTCGGTCGCCATGGTGCGTCTCGGGTCCTCGGGTCTCGTCTGGATATCCTCGAATGCGCTCGAATGCGCCGCGGCTCAAGCGCTCTTGCGCGCCGGCAGCTCCTCCGCCGGCCAGGTCGCGATCGTGCGTGTGATGCCCTCGCGCACGCTCACCTTGGGCTCGTAGCCCAGCACGCGGCGCGCCTTCTCGATGGAGAAGTAGTGGTGGGTGCACATGTAGCGCACCGCGAAGCGGCTCAGCCCGTTGGCCGTGCCCAGCTTGCCGCCGCGCAGCGCGTCGATGCCCTCGGCCACGGCCGCCGCCGCATACGCCAGGTGGTACGGCATGGCCGCGCGGATGGGCGGCAGCTTCATCTCGGCCAGCACCTCGCCCACGAAGTCCCAGAAGCCCATGGGCTCGCCGTTGGTGATGAAGAAGGCCTCGCCGTTGACCTCGTCGGGCTTGTTCGCCAGGCCCTCGTCCGCCAGCAACAGCGCGTCGATCAGGTTGTCGATGTACGTGAAGTCCGAGAGCTTGCGCTCGCGCCCCACGCTGAAGATCAGCCGCCCCTGCCGCGCGCGCAGCACGATGTTGGGCATCAGGCGCTGGTCCTCGGGCCCGAAGATGACGTGCGGGCGCAGCGAGCAGGCCCGGATCTCCCCGCGCTTGGCGGCCTCGAGGGTGGCCTTCTCCGCGGCGATCTTGCTGTCCGCGTAGCTGGCCTGGGAGATGCTGGAGTACGGCATGCTCTCGTCGCCGTTCTCCACGTCCTTGCCTTCGTACACGGCGCTGGCGGAGCTCACGTACACGATGCGTGGGCCACCCTCGCGCATGCAGGCTTTGTTGATGTTCATGGCGCCGCCGTAGTTGATGTCCCACACCAGCGACTCCATGGTCGCGTTGGTGTGCACCACGGAGGCGCAGTGGAAGACCACGTCCACGTCGGCGCACAGCTTCTTCATGGCGTCGGCGTCGCGCAGGTCCGCCTTCACGAAGGTGATGCGTGTGGCCACGTCGCTGAGCGCGCTGGGGTTGCCGATGTCCGTGGCGATGACGGTGTCACCGCGCTCCACCAGGCGACGGGTGAGGTGGCGGCCGACGAAGCCGCAGGCGCCGGTGACGAGTGAGCGTGTAGTCATGATGGGTCTCCGAATGTCTTGGATGAGGAAGGCGCTTGTTCAGCGCGGTTTTCTGATGAGGTCGCGCAGGGCCTTGGCCCTCTCGCCCAGGGACGCGCCGTAGAGCAGGCGCACGGCGTTGCGCGTGGTGTCGTAGTCGTCGGTGCCCGCGGGGAAGACCTTGGCGGGGAAGCCGAACGGGAAGCGGTCCACCAGCACGCCCTTGCTGGTGCAGAAGGCGCGCAGCCCCTCGGCGCCGTTCATGCGGCCGAAGCCCGAGTCCTTCACGCCCCCGAAGGGCAGCTCTTGCGCCATGTAGGTCATGCCGCCGAAGTCGTTGATGGCCGCCATGCCGGCCTGCACGCGGTCCGCGATGCGCTTGGCGCGCGCGCCATCGCGCGAGAACACGGAGGACGAGAGCCCGAAGGCGGTGGCGTTCGCGATCTGGATGGCCTCTTCGTCGCTGTCGAAAGGGCACAGCAGCATGACGGGGCCGAACATCTCCTCGCGCATGATCTCCATGTCGGGGGTGAGGTCGGCCAGCACGGTGGGCTCGTAGTACCAGCCGTTGGTGCCCGGCTGCCGCTTGCCGCCCGTGACGATGCGCGCGCCATCCTGCACGGCGCGGGCGACCAGGCCCTCCACGTGCGCCAGCTGTAGCGGCGTGATCATGGCGCCCACGTCCACCAGCCCGTTCTCCGAGGCGCCCTGGCGCATGGCGTTCACGTGGCTGGCGATGCGCCCCTCGAACCACGCCAGCTTGCTGCGGTGCACGAGGATGCGCTCGGAGGCGACGCAGTTCTGCCCGCAGTTGATGAAGGTGCCTCCCAGGGCCGCGTGCACCGCGCGCTCCATGTCGGCGTCGTCGCACACGATGAGCGGGTCCTTGCCGCCCAGCTCCAGCACCACCGGCGTGAGCGTCTCGGCTGCGGCCCGCAGCACGCGCCGGCCGTTGGGAACGCTGCCGATGAAGAGCAGCACGTCCACCCCGCCCGCGATGAGCGCCTGCGCCGTCTCCGCGTAGCCGTGCACCACCTGCACCAGCTCTGGCGACTGCCCGGCCTGCGCGATGGCGTCGCGCACGATGGTGAGGAAGCGCGCGCTGGACCAGCTGACCCACTCGCTGGGCTTGATGACGATACTGTCGCCCGCTGCGAGCGCGGTGATGATGGGGTTGAGCAGGTTCTGGAACGGGTAGTTCCAAGGCAAGATGGCGCCCGCCACGCCGGCCGGGTGGTACTCGATCTGCGCGCGCTTGTGCACCAGCATGCCGCTCGAGACGGGCTGGGGGCGCAGCAGGGCCTCACTACGCTTGATGTTCCAGCGCAGCTTCTCGCAGATGGGCATGACCTCGCCCAGCATGGCGTTCTCGCGCGTCTTGCCGGAGTCGCGCACCACCGCGTCGCAGATGGCGTCCGCGTGCTCCACCACGGCGCTCAAGAGGCTGCGCAGCACGCGCCGCCGGTCCGCGAAGCTGGCTTGTGCGTAGGCCTCTTGCGCGGTGCGGGCGCGGGCGATTGCGGCCTGGACCGCGGCGGCGTCATCCACCGGGATCTCGGCGAAGCGCTCGCCCGTGATGGGGCTCTTGCACTCAATTACGCTGGGGCTGGTGTTGGACGCGGGGCTGGCGCCGGGCGCCGCTGGTGCGACCACGTCGTTCGCGGGGGAGGCGGGCATGGGGACCGAGGTGCTGGGCTGCGTGGTGGGCATGATCACGGTACTCTATTGAGTGGTAGACCCAGCCTAACGTGTGTTAGACTGGACCGCAAGCCCCAAGGCGCACGCCGTGTGTCTTTTGCCGAACGCCCCCGATGCAAACCACCAAAGAACGAATCCTGAGCGCAGCAGCCCGCCAATTTGCCCTCTATGGCTATGAAGGTGCTCCCCTGCGCGCCATCGGTGACGAAGCGGGCATCCGCGCGGCGTCCATCTTCCACCACTTCCCGGGCGGCAAGCAGGAGCTCTACGACACCATCACGGCAGAGCTCATGGAGCTGGCCCAGTCGCGCCTGCTCAGCGTCGCGGGCCTGGGATTGGGGCCGGCCGAGACCCTCACGGTGTTCGCGGCCGTGTTCTGGGACGCGCTGGCGGAGAAGCCAGACCTCGCGTCGTTGCTGCTGCGTGAGGCCTTCGAGGCCGTCAGCGAGCGCAACGCGGTGAAGCGCGACGTGGCCGGCGCCTTCGTGCGCCAGCTGATCGCGGGGCTGCGCGCGTCACGCGACGCGGGGGCGCTGCCCGACATCGAGCCCGAGGCGCTGATCATGACCATCGCCGCCTACGGCGTGGTGGCCCACGGCGCACCGGTCATCCGCCAGATTCTCTACGGCGAGGAAGCCACCAGCGACGCCATGCGCGAGCACTTCCTGGCCGTGGTGCGCCGCTTGGTGGGCGTGCCCGAGCCGGGGTAGGGCGTGGCGGAGCGCCGGTCCGCCTTGCCACTTTAGGGCCCTCGACGTTGCGATCGAGTGAGCCCGCTGCGGTCGAGAGCCGGACGACCTCTCGGGCCGAGCACACGGCCCTGTTGGCGGGTCCGCTCGTCCTGCGTTCCAAGCCCTGCTGCGCGGTGGTAGCCTCGCCCGCAAAACGGAGGTCAGCATGAGGAACCGGGGACAGAGCACGCTGGTAGGGGTCGCGACGCTACTCCATCTGTTGGGTTGCGGAGGCACGCAGACGGCCGCGCCCACGGTACCGCCCGAGACCACGGCTGCGGAGGCCGCGCCGGTAGAGCCCGAGGCGCAGGTCGTCGCGCCGGTTCGCGCGCCCGTCCGCGTGCGCCGCGAGGACGAGCCCATGCCCGACCCCGAGGTGGTGCTCCAGGACTTCGCGCGGGACGGCCTGAGCGTGGCCGTGGCGTCGCCCAACGGGCAGCTGCTCGCGCTCATGAGCTACCAGGGTGCCGTCGCGGTGATGGACCTCGAGAGCGGACAGATCCGCGTGCACGATCACCCGTTCATCCATGGCGGAAACGACTGGGGCAGCTTCCAGTTCGACGCGAGCGGGACGGTGTTGATGGCGCGCGGCACCAGCAGCAACGTCGTGCGGCCCAAGTTCGTGGTGTACGACCTCCACACGGGGCGGCGCTCCGAGGCAGCGCCAGGTCAATGGCGGCGACAGGACTACGCGGAGCTGGACCCGAACGGGCGGCAGGTGGCCTGGCTCGAGGACGTGGATGAGGGGCTGACGCTGCGCATCGCACCCATCACGGACCTCGAAGAGGGACCCGCCGTCGAGGTGGTCGCCAACGTCCGCGGGAGCGGGGCACCGGATGGCCTGTGGTACAGCCCCGACGGGCGGCGCTTGGCCATCTGTGGACGGCGCAGCATCTCGCTGCGGGACGGCTCGTCGGGCCGCGAGGTGGCGTCACTGCAGCCAGCCGCGCGAGAAGGGGCCGACTCCGAGGCGGAGCCTGCGTTCTCCGCGTGCGCCTTCGTGCAAGACCGCGCCGAGCTGGTCACGCTCGAGTGGGGCGGGCTCGTCCGCACCTACGACCCGAGCGACGGACGAGAGCTCGGTCGCTTCCGCCTGGAGTCCCTGGCCGAGTTCGCGGACGCCTCGGAGTTGCCGGCCGAGATCGTGGCGGGCGGTCGCCTGCTGCAGATCACGGGCCCAGACGGAACGCTGCTGGTCGACACGCGCATCGGGGCGCCGCGTGCGCTCCTCCGAGACGTGTGGAGTGCGACGCTGACCGACGACGGGTCGCGCGCCTACGACTTCTCGAGCGACGGCTTCCTGCACGTGTTGGACACGACCACCGGCAACGAGCTGTACGCCGAGGAAATCGAGCCGGAGTCGCGCTTCATGCCGCTCGCGGGTCGGAGGGTGCTGCGGCTCGACAGGAACAGCGTGCGTCCGTTCGATCTGGACACGCGCGAGTACGGCAACGCGCGCATGTTCGAAGCGGGACCGTTCAGCGTCTGGAGGACCGAGTGGCGTCACGACTCACGCGGGCTCGCGCTGCTCGGGCGCAGCGGGAGCGCGTCCGTGACGGACAGCGGGCAGCTGTCGACGAGCGCGTGCGTCACCCGCTCCAACATCTTGCCGTGGACCAGCGGCGACGCCCCGCGGCCCCTTCACGCCTGTGGCGCGCCGACCGGCCAACGCGCCCAGCGCCCGGAGGGGGGTGCGCTGCTGGCGACCAGTCGCGACGGCCAGGCGGAGCTCCTTCTGGTCGACAACCGGCTCCAGTTCCTCGTCGGTGAGCGGGTCACGCGCGTGCGGAGCGCGGTGCCACACCTGGAGACGCCGCGCCTGTGCGACGCTGGACGCCGGGTGTGTCGCTACAACCTGTTCATCGCGGACGACAGCTCGCGCGCGCTCGTCTACACGTTCATCGACGACGAGGTGGAGTTCTGGATCGTGGACCTCGGGCGCGGTCGCCTCGTGATGACCAGCACCGTCGCGGTCGGCGCGCCGGACGTGGACCTGCGCTGGACCGGCAACATGCGCGGCCTGCTGATCCACACGGAGGCGCGCGCCTTCGCCTACGCGGTGGACCGCCGTCGCCGGGAGCTGTTCACGACCTTCGAGGGGCGCATTGGCCCCGCGCGTCAGCCTGACGAAGGCACAGAGCGCATCGCCGTCCAGGTCGACGACCGCGTGCACGTGCTGGACATGGGGCGCGCGCGTGAGCTCATCGACCGACCGCTCGGAGGGGCCGAGTGGTGGCTGAGCCGCACCGGAGACCACCTGGTGCTCGAGGGCGAGCAGGTGAGCCTCGTCGACATCGACACCGGGACGGCCATCGCGGAAGGTCAGCTGCGCAGCGGCGAGATCCTGGACGACGACGGCACCAAGGCGCTGCGCTGCACGCCAGACCGCCGCCTCGAGCTGCGGCCCCTCACGTCCACGGAGGCGATCGTGCTCGGGCCCTGCCGCTTCGCGGGACCGGCCACCTTCAGCCCGGACGGACGCTTCGTGTCGGTGGCCGAGAGCCCGTACGCCTACGTGTACCGCACGGACGGCAGCGGCTACATCCGCCTGGCCACGCTGGTGCACGGCGACGGCGACCCCAACCCTCAGCTGGTGGTCATCGACTCGAGCGGACACGTGCAGACCAACGCGGCCGCGCGTGACACGGCGCGCGTACGGATCGGGCGCCCCATCGGCGGGCGCTTGGTGATCCCTGCAGAGGCTGGCCTGGCGCAGGACGACCTGCTGGCGCGCTTCTTCGCGCCGGCGCAGGCGGCTGCGTCGACCGCGCGCTGAGGGGCCGTGCAGGCAACGCCGCCGTAGGCGGTGCCCCGTGCCACAGAACAGGTACCATCTGCGCGCCCCTCACACGGCGCGCAGCGCCCGCATTTCCGTTGGAGACACCCGCATGATCTTTACGCCAGAGCACGAAGAGCTTCGCCGCACCGTCCGCACGTTCGTCGAGGCCGAGCTGAACCCACACGTCCGAGAGTGGGAGGACGCGGGCCGCTTTCCCATCCACGAGGTCTTCAAGAGCATGGGCGAGCTCGGGCTGCTGGGCGTGACCAAGCCCACCGAGTACGGCGGCATGGGGCTCGACTACTCGTACGGCATGGTCATGGCCGAGGAGATGGGTCGCGTGACCTGCGGCGGTGTGCCGCTCGCGGTGGGTGTGCAGACCGACATGGCCACGCCCGCGCTGGCGCGCTTCGGCAGCGACGAGCTGCGCAGGGAGTACCTGGCGCCTGCCATCGCGGGCGACATGGTGGCCGCCATCGCCGTGAGTGAGCCCCAGGCGGGCTCCGACGTGGCTGGCGTGCAGACCACAGCGACCAAGGACGGCAGCGACTACGTCATCAACGGCACCAAGATGTGGATCACCAACGCGCCCAGCGCGGACTGGTTCTGCCTCCTGGCCAACACCTCGGACGGCAAGCCGCACATCAACAAGTCGCTCATCGTCGTGCCCAAGGACGCGAAGGGCATCACCGTGGACAAGCCGCTCAAGAAGCTGGGCATGCTGTCCTCCGAGACGGCGCAGGTGTTCCTGGACAACGTGCGCGTGCCGCAGCGCAACCGCATCGGCCAAGAGGGCGCCGGCTTCACCATGCAGATGCTGCAGTTCCAGGAGGAGCGCCTCTTCGCGGCCGCCAACAGCATCCGCTCCATGGAGCGCGTCATCGACGAGACCATCGCCTACACCCGCGACCGCAAGGTGTTCGGGCAGCGCCTGCTCGACAACCAGTCGATTCACTTCCGCCTGGCGGAGCTGAAGTGCGAGGTGGAGTGCCTGCGCGCGCTCACCTACCGCGCCTGCGAGATGTACGTGAACGGGCAAGACGTGTTGCAGCTCGCGTCCATGGCCAAGCTCAAGGTCGGGCGCCTGACGCGCGAGGTGGCCGACAGCTGCCTCCAGTACTGGGGCGGCAACGGCTTCATGTGGGAGAACCCCGCCGGCCAGCTCTACCGCGACGGACGCCTCGGCTCCATCGGCGGCGGCGCGGACGAGATCATGCTGGGCATCATCTGCAAGACCATGGGCACCCTGCCTGGGCGCTGAGCCTCACACGTGAGGCCGGCGCCCCGCTGGCCTACTGCACCTCGGTCGCCGGAGTGACCCTCAGCGCGAAGGTGCGCGGCCACTCGGCGGCGGGGAGGCGCGCGCTCACGAGGGCTCCGCTCACGCAGCGCTCGGTGGGCTCGTCGGGAAGCGCCGCATGCGCGCCGACGCGCCCCTCCGGCAGCACCAGCAGCTCCACCAGGGTCTCCTGCTGCACGCAGGGGCGCAGCGCCGCGCCGAGCTCGCGCGCGGCGGGCTCCTGAGTGAAGCGCAGGCGTCGCAGCAGGCCCTCGAACGCGTCGTGGCGCGTGCTGAACTCCGCTGCGGAGCTGGCGTAGCCGAGCACCATGAGCACGGGGAAGAAGGCGGCGGTCGAGGCGCCGTGGGCGCGGCTGTACTGGTGGTCGCTGAAGGTCAGCTCGGGGCGCACCAGCACCACGTGGCCACGGGTCCACACGGTGGCGTCCGTGACCTGCGCCTCGGGTACGTCGGCGAGCTCGAAGAGCAGCTCGTGCGCCGGGCGTCCGTCCACCGCGCGCGTACGGGACCCGAGCAGGCGCGAGGCCACGGGCGGCGCGCTGGTCGAGACCGCGCGGGGGAAGCCGTAGGTCACCCGCCCCGCGCGCGCGGCGCTCGCCACGTAGCTGCCGAGGACGCGCTCGAGCTCGCTCGCGGCCACCTCGCGTGAGGTCGGGAAGGTGCTGACGAAGATGGTCCCGCGCGCCCCGCCGTCCAGGTACACGAGGTCGAAGAGGGGCACCTCGACCGACCCGTCCAGCACACCGTCACCGTCCTGGTCCACCGGCACCTCGCGTGAGAGGGCCGCGCTCGGGTGCGCCTGCCAGCCGACCGGCAACACACTCCCGCTACCCGACTCTGGGGCGATCACGTAGCCGTAGGTCGGGTGCTGGAACCCCGCGGGCCCCACCTGCAGCGTCGGGAACTCGGTGCTGCAGGCGCTCAGCATCAGCAGCGAGCACAGGGCGGCGCGTCGCGCGTCCGGCTTGGTCATGGCGGCGACGCTAGTCGAGCGGCTTCGCACCGGCAACTGCGGCGGCTCGACTCACGCGACGCTGGGCTTTGCCCCGGGCGGCCGCTACACTGCGGGTCAAGGAGGCTCATGAAGACACGCAACGTAGGGACTGTGCTGGCCGTCGTGGTCGCGCTCGCGGGCTGCAAGGGGAGTGCACCCACCGAGGACAGCTGCTTCTTCGCCATCTCGCACCTCAGGTCCAACTTTCAGGAGGGGCAGCGCTGCACCAGCGTGCTGCGGCTCGACTATCAGACCTACGAGCCCCTCGGGGTGCACGTCGCGTGCGGGCCCCTCTTGGCCATCGACGAGGCCACGGCGCGTGCCCAGGGCATCCGCGACGCGGCCATCGACGAGACCTTCGGGCAAGTCCAGCAGGTCGCGGACGCCAGCACGGAGCTCTTCGTCTTCTTCCAGTCACCGGGCGACTTCGGCGGCGTCGCCGTCGTCAGCGCCGCCACCGGCGAGACGCTCTTCGCCGGCAGCATCGTCTGGGCCGGGGCGGGGGACATCCGCTATCCCGCGGCCTGGTCGAGCGCCGACGACCTCGTGCCTCGCTGCGCGGCCGGCAGCGCGCCGCTTGCGGTGGGAGTCGACCTGGTGGGCGTCGAGGGAGGGGTCGACGCCGAGTCGCTGGCCGACGTCATGGACGTGGCGTGGTCTTCCGCGCTGGCGCGCGCCATCGAAGCGCACGGAGACGTGCACGGCGTGACCGTCATGCTCTATCCGCGCACCGTCGGCTCCTTCAACCCCGCGAACGCCGAGTGGATCGTGTTCGTGGACTCCGGTCCGTAGCCGCTCACCCGGCGGCTCCACACCCCGAACCAGGCGGGTGTCCCACCGGGCGCTTCGGCTAGCTCGCCTGCTGCACGCCGGCGGCGGCGAAGGCCTGACGCTCGATGTCGAGCGCGGCCACGACGGAGGGACGCTGCAGCAGACGCTTCCGGTATGCGTCCACGTGCGGGGTCGTCTCGAGCGGGTAGCGCAGCTGGCGCACGAGGATGAGCGCCCAGAGGAGATAGCAGTCGGCGACGGAGAACGTGTCGCCCACCAGGACCTCGCGGCCCACGAGCTGCGCGTCCACGTAGGCCAACGCCGGCCCCAGCAGGCGCACCAGGACGTCGCGCTTGGTCTCGGCAGGCGCGAGCGCGTCGAAGGAGGGGAAGAGCACCTGCTTGTGCAGCTCGGTGGCGACGAAGGACAGCCACTTTAGGAGCTGCCGCTGCTGCGGCGCGTCGCCCAGGCTGCCGCCACGTGTGAGCGCCTCGATGGTCCAGAGGACCACCACGTTCTCCGTGACCACGCTCCCGTCCGGTAGCCGCAGCGCGGCCACCTTCCCGAGCGGGTTGATGCGCGTGTAGGGCGTCCCGTCCGCGAGGCGCTTGTCGGACACGCGTGGCAGCCAGTGCACGGTGTGGGGCAGGCCGGCCTCGACCAGCGCGATGTGCGCGGCCAGCGAGCAGGTGAAGGGGATGGCAAACAACTCGATGGGCTTGGTGTGCATGGTGCTCACGCTAGCGCCCTGCTAGCTTGTCTCAAATGACAACAAACACACATTTTAGGACATGAGCCCGCGCAGCATCCTGTTGGTGGCGGTGCCTCAGGCGCGCTTCCTCGATTTAGTGGGCCCCATGGAGGTGTTCAACACCGCCAACGACCTGCTGGTGCACCGGGGCAAGGCGCCGGCGTACACCCTCGAGCTCGCCGGCTTTGGCGCCCACGTCACCACGGCGGCTGGTGTGCGCGTGGTCACCACGCCCGTCGCGCGCTGCGCCCCGCCGCACACGCTCATGATCGGCGGCAAGCTGGCGCTGGGGGTGGCCGACCCCCTCACGAGTCGTCAGCTCGAGGCGCTGCGGCCGCTCGCCGTGGGGGCCAAGCGCGTCACGTCGGTGTGCGCGGGCGCCTTCGTGCTGGGGCAGCTCGGTCTGCTGGCCGGGCGCCGCTGCACCACCCACTGGATGGTGGCCCGTGAGCTCCAGCGCCTGTACCCGGACGCCATCGTCGCGGAAGACGCGCTCTACGTGGACGAGGACCCCGTCTACACGGCGGCGGGCATGACGGCAGGCGTGGACCTGGCGCTCTACCTGCTGGAGAGAGATCACGGTCCCGCGTTGGCGCTGGCCGTGGCGCGCCTGATGGTGGTCTTCCTCCACCGCCCGGGTGGGCAGTCGCAGTTCAGCGCAGCCCTCACCCTGCGCGCCAACGCGGACGACAGGCTGCGCAGCCTGGTCGCGCGCGTCCTCGAGGCGCCGGCCGAGGACCACAGCGTGGAGGCCATGGCTGCGACGGTGGGCATGAGCGCGCGTCACTTCGCCCGTGTGTTCCAGAAGCAGCTGGGCAAGCCCCCGGCCACCTTCGTGCGCGAGGCGCGCTTGGACGCGGCGCGGCGCGCCCTCGAGGTGAGCGATCACGGGCTGGCGCAGGTCGCGGCGGACACCGGCTTCGGCACGGAGGAGACGCTACGTCGCGTGTTCCACCAGAGCCTCGGGACCACTCCCGCCGCGTACCGGAAGCGCTTTCATCGCGGCAGCGCGGCTCGATAGCGACGCAGGGGAGCCGCGGTGGGGCGACTCAGAACGCGCAGAGCACTACCTCGAACGTGCCGTTCAGCTCGTAGAGCTCGTCGTCGGTGTTCGTGTAGCTGTACTGGATCTCGCCCACGATGGACTCGTCGGTCACCGCCGTGATCGTGAGCGTGCCGTTGGAAGAGCCCGTGCCCTCGAAGCGCCCGACGTTCTGGTACATGTTCACGAACACGTTGCTGTAGCTCCCCACCGCGAACGCGGGCGCCGCGATGGCGGCGTTGTGGCCGGTGGGCGGCGACGACGCGCTCTCGGAGCCGCAGGCGATGGGGCCGGTCCCCACGATGATCGCGAACGTGCCCCCGCTGGTCATGGTGGCGAAGCCGTTGATCGCGACGAACTCGTTGCCGTTGTACGAGCCGCTGACGTCGCCTCCGAGCAGGGGCTCACCGGCGCCATCCCCGCCGCAGGCCCCCAGGCCGAGCACCAGACAGACACCAAGGAGAGGGCGGAGCGCGAGTCGCATGCGCACCACGATACCAGCGCGCGGCGGGGCGGTACGAATGAATCGACGGCGCGCGAGCTCGCTTGGTGAGCCCACACTGGGGCCGACTCGCAGCCGGACTTCGCGGGACGCACCCGGCGCCTGGGGCTCCGCCGCGCAGGCTGCTATGACGCCCCCGTGGTTCGAGCCAAGCGACAGAACTGGTCGGGCAGCCCGCCGGCTTCGGACACGGAGGCCCGCGCCCGGTTGATCGCGGCGGCGCTGACCTGCGCGGAGCGCAAGGGGCTGCGCAAGACCACCCTGGCCGACATCGCCGCCGAGGCGGGGGTCACGCGCCCCACGGTCTATGCGCACTTCCAGGACCGCCACGCCGTCTTCCACGCGGCGTTTCTGGACGCCACGGCGCGCCTCGCGGTGGGCGCGCGCGACGCCATGCTGGCGCAGACCACCGCCGGAGAGCGCGCCGTCGAGGCCGTGGCCTACTTCACCCTCGAGCTCCCGCGCGACCCCTGTCTCAAGCTGACCCTCACGGACGAGGGCCTCGGCGAGTTCACCTCCCAGGCGCTGCTCGACGAGGAGCTGGGCCTGCGCGAGGCCGGTCACATCCTGACGTCCATGTACGATCTCGCCCCGCAGCTGCGCCCCCACGCGGCCGAGGTCACCGAGGTGATCGTGCGCTTCGCCCTCTCGCTGGTGACCGTGCCGGGCCCCACCTCGCGCACACCGGAGCAGCTGCGCGCGTTCCTGCGGCGCCGCCTGCTGCCCGCCATCGGCCTCGCCGCGGACTGACGCGCCGTATACCGGGTGTATACGGAAGCCGCGCCGAGGGGCGGGTGGTGCTCCCCGTCGTGGGCTACCCTGATCCCGTGAGCGACACCCCCCCAGAGGTCTTCCGCTACCTCGACTACCGGGCCTACCTGCGTGACTTCTACGAGCACAAGAAGGCCGGGCCGCGCTCGTTCTCGTACCGCGCCTTCTCGCGGCGCGCCGGGCTGAAGTCCCCCAATTACCTCAAGCTGGTGATGGACGGGGACCGCAACCTGACGGCCAGCATGGCGGGCAACTTCGCCGACGGCTGCGGGCTGAGCGGCGAGTCAAAGGCGTATTTCATAGACCTCGTCGCGTTCAACCAGGCGCACACCGGCCCCGAGCGCACGGCCGCGTACGACCGCCTGAAGAGCCACCGCCGCTACCGCAGCGTGCAGCGACTGGAGCTGGCGCACGCCGCCTACCACGCCAGCTGGTACATCCCCGCCATCCGTGAGCTGGCCTGTCGCCCGGACTTCGAAGGGGAGGCCGCGTGGGTGGCGGCGCGTCTGCGGCCCCGCATCACACAGTCGCAGGCGGCGCGCGGACTGCGTATACTGCGCGAGCTGTCCATGCTGATTCAGAACGACGACGGGCACTGGGTGCAGGCCGAGGCGCTGGTGTCCACGGGTCCCGAGACCGCAGGCGTTCACATCGGCAATTACCACCGCATGATGATGCGCCAGGCCGCTGCCGCCATCGACGAGTTCCCGCCCGCGCAGCGCGACATCAGCTCACTGACGCTGTGCCTCGGTGCGGAGAAGCTGGCCGAGGTGAAGGCGCGCATCGTGCGCTTCCGGCGCGAGCTGCTCGAGCTGAGCGTGGAAGACGAGAGCCCTCGGCAGGTGGTGCAGGTCAACTTCCAGCTGTTCCCCCTGAGTGACTCCGTCGAGCTGAACGCCGGCGACCGGGAGGGCCACTGATGCGGGCTGGGACAGCGCTGCGCCCCCGGCTGATTCGTCGCTGGGTGGTGCAGCTCGCGCTGCTCTGCACCTTCGGATGCGCGGGCACCGAGACGGGCAATCCGCCGGCCGCCGACGGCACGCGCGACGTCGCCGTCTTGCCGGGTGAGGCCTGGCAAGGGCCGCCCTACTTCGACAGCGAAGTGCTCGCCGACGCCGCGCGCCTGGGCATGGCGTCCATGACCTTCGCGCGCGTCGAGCTGCTGCCGGAGGGGACGTGCGGCCCGCTCACGGCGAACCCCGCCGCCACGGTGACGGGCGCGGTGGTGCTCGACCTGAGCGAGGGCATGGGCTTCCAGCTCCCGGCGGGCCGCTACTGCGCCGTGCGCCTCTACCCACGGCTGGGCTCTGCGGACGACCCGGACGTGCCGCCCCTGTTGGTGGGCCACAGCCTGGCCTTCGAGCTCCGCAACCTCGAGGGCGCGCCCTACGTGCGTGTTCGCAGCCAGCGCACCGCGCCCTACGTGCTGTTCGCGGGTGCGGGCCCCGACGGCGTCTTCGAGGTCCCGGCCGGTGGCGCGGCCGCGCACCTCGCCGTGGACGCCGCCAGCGCGCTCGTCGCGCTCCGCTTCTGGGAGTCGCCCGTGCAGCAACCGGATGGGAGCTTCGTCTTCGAAGAGGCCAACGCGGCCGCCTTCCTGCGCGCGTTCGAGGCCGAGCCCGGCCTGCTGCGCCTCTTTCTGGAACTCCCCGCGCAGGTCAACGGAGACGCGGGCGTCGCAGCCTACGACGGTGGGGTAGCCGCGAGCGACGGCGGCATGGGCACGCCCGACCCCGACGCGGGTGTGGACATGACCCCCAGCTACGGGCTGGGGACCGAGGTCGCGCGCACGCCCTGAGCGGGCCGCGCTCTAGAAGCGGAAGCGGGCCACGCTGACTTGGTCGCCGGCGCTCGCCAGCCGCACCACGTGGCGCGTGATCTGCTGCTGCGGGGTGCCCACGTGGCGCGCGATGGTCAGGGTCACGTAGGTGTCCGCCACCAGGCGGTTCCCGTTGTTGCTGTAGTAGTGCGCCTGCACGTGGTACTCGCCGCGAGGCGCGCGCTCGAGCTGGAAGCGCTCTGGGCCGAAGCCCTGCGTCACGTCATCCAGCAGGTGCCCGCCCGCCGCGGTGTCGCGGTGCCCGTAGTAGCAGCGCTCGTTGGCGGGGTCCGTGACCCACAGGTCGATGTCCGTGTTGTCGGTGTTCCAGGTCATGGTCACGCGCAGGTCCCCGGCCGGCACCCGCAGCGAGAGCGCCTGCTGCCGCTCCGCCAGCCAGCGAGCTAGTGGGCTCTCCGGCTGCGCTCGAGTGAGCGCGTGCGCGAAGAGCGCGTACTCCTCCTGCACCACGGTCAGCACGCCTCGGAAGCGCGCGTCCCACTCGCCCGCGAGCGCCGCCTCGAAGAGCAGGGCCGTCATGCTGGGCCGCTGCAGCCAGAGCGCGCCGGCCAGGTCGCGGTAGCTCTGCGGCTCGTAGGGGCGCTGCTCCAGCACACCGAAGAGCAGCTCGGCGGCCTCCGCGTCGGCGCCCCAGCTGAGCAGCGTGTAGGCCAGCGAGCGCGCCACCTCGGCCGACGCGGGCGCGTTCTCCACGCCGCTCGACAGGGCGCGCACCGCCGCGCCCAGCTGCCGCTGCTCGAAGCGCCGCTGAGCCTCGCCGCGGTAGTGCTCCACGGACTCCGGGTCGTGCGAGATGCCGTCGCGATAGCCACGCCCCACGTCGTCGCGTGACAGCGACGGCACCGCGACGCGGCCGGGCATGAAGTCCACCGGGCCCTCCGCCACGAAGCGCGAGAGCTGGGTCAGCACGCGCCCCTGCTCGAGCTGACCCAGACGGTGGTGCGCGCTGCTGTTCTCCAGCACGCGACGCAGCCGGCTCCACGAGGTGCGCGCGCTCGCCGCCCTGCGGCCACCCTCCTGTAGCGTCCCCAGCTGGGCGAGGGCCTGCGCCAGCGGCTCGTCGTGCAGGGCGTACTGCTCGTACTCGGCGTCGGTCTCCAGCACCAGGAACGACGCCACACGCGATGGCACCTTGTAGTGCTGCCCGATGGCCACCGCGAGGCGCTCGTGTGCCTCGTCGTGACTCGCGAGCAGGTGCGCCACCGCCACCTCGGCCCACGCCCGCGAGGCCAGCTCACCGCTCGGCACGAGCTCTACGTCGCGCGTCCACGACACCGTGCGCCCAGCCAGCCGCCCCTCGAGCCGCACCCGCGCGGCGCCGGGCTGGTCCAGGCGACCGACCACCAGCAGCTCGGTCCCCGGCGCGAAGCTCGCGGCTCCACCCGCGACGAGCACCTCACTCGTGCGCGCCCCCGCCGGCCCGCGGCCCTCCACCAGGACGCGCTCCACCCGCAGAGCCGGGCGCTGGTGGGCCACGGCGCACGTGGGCACGCTCTCCATGGACAGGCAGTTGAACACGCCCCCGTCGGCCACCCGGCGAAGGAGGTCCGTGTTCTCGGCGCCCAGCCCGGTCCGGTAAGCGAACACGCGCGTCGCCGCCCATGGCGAGGTGCGCGTGCGCAGCAGGGTGGGGAGGTCGCGCTCCCCCCAGGTGATCTGTCCGTCGCTCAGCAGGAACACGTCGGCCGCGCGCCCCGCGGCGTCGGCCATGGGGGGCGCGTGCAGCGCGTCCAGCGCGGCCCCGAGGTCCGTGGCCCCCTCCAGCAGGACGTCGTTCAGCAAGGCCTCCACCCGGGCGCGTCCTGCAGCGTCGTTCGTCTGCCACGTCGGCGTCAGCCAGCGCGCCCCGGCGTCGAAGGTCACCACGTTGAAGCGCTGGATCCCGCTGCTGCGCTCGAGGATGCCGCGCAGCAGCGCCACGTCCACGGCGAAGCGCTCGGGGTGCTCCGACAGCGACGTGTCCAGCAGGAAGACCGCGTCCGCCGCGCCTCCGCCGGCGCCCTCGCTCAAGGACTCGTCCCCCTGCAGCCGCAGCGCGAAGTGGCGCTCGTTGCGCGAGGGGTCCGTGCCCGAAAGCGCCTCCACCCCCGCGGCGGCGTCCCGTGTGCGGAAGCGGAACGACGCACGCCCCGCCTGCGTGTTGCCCTGCACGCGGAGCCCGTATGCGTGGTTGCCCGGGCTCTCGAGCGCCTGCCCGCGATAGTCTCCTGTGTAGCGCATGCTGCCCACCGTCGCGGCGTCCGCGTAGAGCGCGAGGTCCAGGGACGAGAGCGCTCCCTCGGGCACGGGGAAGCTGTACTCGAGCTCGTTGCCCACGCGCGGCAGGGTCTGCTCGTAGCTGACCACCACGCGGTGGTAGCCGTGCGCCTGGATCGGAAACACGCGCGCCTCGAAGGTGTTGGGGGCGACCTCCTCCACCAGCGCCGGGTCCACGCGGCGCCGGGTCACGTTCTCGTAGACCTCCCGCCCGTGCTCCGCGCGCACCAGGCGGCCGACCCGCAGCTCCCCCCACGCGCCCGGGTCCACGCCGTCGATGACCTGCTGCACGCTGCCCCCCTGCATGGCCACCTCGCGCCGACGCATGGCCTCCTCGTCGCTGCCGCGGCCAAAGAACTCGGGCTGCTGTGTGCCCTGCCCCAGGAACATCGCGTAGCTCGAGACGCTCGCCTCCGGGGGCAGCGCGTAGCGGAAGGTGCCCTCCAGCGTGCGCTCGTGCGGGTTGTAGAAGATGTGGTCCACCACGGTCCGCGCGCGGAAGCCCTCCACGTGGACACGCACCCGGACGTCGCGTAGCTCGAGGGTGTTGCCGCCCCCCAGCGATACGGTCGCAAAGCGCTGCGCCCCACTCGCGCGCCGCCAGGTCTGCGGCGCTGCGGCCTGCGCGCCCTCGCCGGCACCTGCGATGTCGGCCAGCTCGTCGACAGGGCCCCCCTCGGCGCTCGGAGCGTAGGTCGACCCCGCGGCCACCGTCGGCGCGGAGGGCGCGTAGCCCCCACGTTCCTCGGCGTCGCGCTCGCTGGACACGACTGTCGTCGTTTCAGCCGGGCCGTCCGGAACGGCCTCCAGCTGCGCTCCGTGGCCGTGATAGGAGCTGGTCCCGCAGGCACAGAGAAACAAGAACACGAGGGGCTGGCGCAGTAGCTTCACGGGGACCTCCGCTTCCCCAACGCGGTGCCCGGCCCCTCACTTACACCAAAGCCCCGCCCCCGGACGTTGCCAGGGACGGGGCCTTCGGTGTGTGGCCTCTCGAGCCGCGGCTCAGAAGCCGAAGCCGATGCCCACCTCGCCGTAGTAGCCGCGGTACCAGTCGGGCTCCGGCAGCGTCACCGTGGCAAGCGTGGTGCTCAGGTCCGTGAGCGCGTTCACCGTCACCCCCGCGAAGCTCACCGTGTAGACGAAGTCCTCGATGAACAGACCGCGCCGCACGCTCGGTGTGTACCCGCAGTAGTAGCTACCGCTCTCGTCCAGGCACCCGTCGAAGAGCGCGCCGTGTGAGATGGAGCCCGCCGGCGTGATGCCGTCGGTGAGCGACACGCGGAAGAGCGCGAGGGTGGAGTCGAAGGTGCCCTCGTACACCTCGAGGGGGATCGCCAGCAGCCCCAGACGCGCGTCGTAGTTGAAGGCCAGGTGGTCGTACTGCGCTTGGCTGTAGCCCATGACGGTGTAGGCGTGCGTGCGCACGGGCGCGTCGGGCGCGCTCACGTCGAAGATCTGCAGCTGCATGCCCAGGTCCTGCTGCGTCTGCGGGTCGATGTTGCGGCCGATGGTCAGGAGGTGCGTCGCGTCCAGGGGGTGCATGTACGTGCTGAAGCCGGGGATCTCGACCTCGCCGCGCACCACGATGCCCGTCGGGTCGCTCAGGTCCACCACGAAGAGCGGGTCCACCTGGCGGAAGGTGACCACGTAGGCCGTGTCACCCACGAAGCGAGCAGAGAAGATGCGCTCCCCGGGGGCCAGGTCGGCGCTGCGGCTCAGCTCGGCCAGCTTGCCGTTGACGTCGCCCAGGGCGACCACGCGGCTGGTGGGCTGGGTGGTCAGGCCGTTGGACCAGGGGTCCTGCTCGTCCGGCTGCACCGGGTTGCCCTGCGCGTCGACCCAGCGGTCCTCGGTGACGGCCACGCGCAGCACGCCCGCCTGCTCGTCGATGGAGAACTGGTTGTTGAGCTGGCCTTCCACGCGTCCCGACGCGGCGTAGGTGGTGCTGGCGGCGTCGAGGTCGAAGCGGTGCAGGCGCGTCGAGACCGAGCCGCCCCAGGGGGACCAGCCGTTCCAGGCCCAGTCCGGCTGCGCGATCACCAGGGCCTCGTGGTTGGCGTACACCGTCCCGCTGTCGCCCAGCACGAAGGCGCTGCGCGTGAGATCCACCGCGCCGCCGCCCGCGTCGTCCAGGGTCAGCGCCAGCACTTGGGTCATGCCGTAGTCGGTCTGCCCGGCCGCCGCGGCATAGTAGTCGGTGCAGCGCGGGGCCACGGCCACCAGCTCGTCGCCCTCGCGCACCCACTCCTCGGGGAGCCAGCCGTCCAGGTCCTGGTTCCCGATCGCAGACAGACGCGACTCCAGCCAGGCGTTCACGCGGCGCCGGAAGGTCGCCTCCGGCACGACGTCGCCGCGGTCGTTCCAGTACTGCGGGCGCTCGCCGTCCCACTGCGGCTGCCACGTGTCCGAGCGCATCACCAGGCGCACGACGGTGTCGTGGCGACGGGCGGCGCGGAAGCTGCCTTCCACGTAGCGCTCCCCGCTCAGCACGGGCGCGTCACCCGACACGTCGAACAGGCTGACCTTCGTGAATTCGCGGTAGGCGTAGGGGTAGTAGGCGCCCCAGCCGTCCGCCGGGAAGGGCAGGATGGCGATGGGTGGGGTGCTCCCGTCCGGGTCCGCGAACTGCACGCTCGAGAACACCACCAGGGTGTCGTCGCGCAGGAACATGGACAGGGGCGAGCCCTCGACGGTCGCGCGCCCGGTCTCGGCGGTCGTGTCCGCCGGCCAGGAGCGCAGCGCGAACACGGACTGGCCGTGGATGAGGAAGATGCGGCCGCCGTCGGTCTTGATGAAGTCCGGCTCGTCCACACCAGCCACCTGCGTGTTGGTCTCGGTGAAGTGCTCCGGCCCCTCGCTGGGGGGGAGCGGCCCTCCCGCCACGGGCACGGGCCCTCCCGTGAAGTCCACGTCCCAGGCGGGCCAGCCGTAGTAGTTGCCGTCGCGGTAGCTGGCGTAGTCCAGGAGCATGCGCTCCGCCTCGGCGCGCACCTTGGCTTCGGCGTCGGTGCGCAGGGCGTCCAGCAGGTCGTCGCAGCTGGCGACCCGCCGCAGGCCGGACTCGGCCGGACCCACCGTCGGGGCCGTGGTGCCCGAGGCACAGGCGGAGAGAGCGAGCGCCGAGAGCGCAGAAAGCAGCGACGCTCGCGTCTTGCGACGGAAAGCGCCGAGCGACCGGGAATAGGCTAGGTGTGACATGCATTCAGTGTCGCCCTGGGCCGCGCGAGCGCCTGCGAAATCAGCTGGCGCGCCCCCTAAAGCGTATTCCCCTGGTATACAACTGACCCAAGCTTCACCGTCCCCGGCAGATTTCACTTTTTCGGCCGTTGACTTTGCCCTGACGGCAAAGAATATCTGCGCGCCAACGGAGGTACTCACCACCATGTCACGTTTCCGCAACGCATCCTTCGCCGCCCTGCTCCTCACTCTCGCTGTCGGCCTGCCGGCCTGTCGCTCGCAGACCCCCGAAGAGGAAGAGAGCAGCTCCGGCTCCGAGAACGACGGTGATCGCAACGCGCGCCGCGACGTCACGCTGACCCCGGAGAACGGTGGCGGCAGCGGCACCTGCTCGCTCCAGCAGGTGTACTTCGGCTACGACGCCGACGAGCTCGACAGCGCCTCGCGCGCGGCCATCCAGCAGGCCGTCGAGTGCTTCCGCACCCAGGGCCTCCCGGCCCGCCTGCACCTCACCGGCGCGACCGACCCGCGCGGCACCGAGGAGTACAACATCGCGCTCGGTGACCGCCGTGCGCAGGCCGTCCGCGCGTACCTCGTGTCGCTCGGCATCGACGGTGGCCGCATCGCGGTGACCTCCGTGGGCGAAGAGATGGCGCAGGGGTCCGACGAGGACAGCTGGGCCCGCGACCGCCGCGTCAGCGCGGAGTAATCCACTCATTCGCTGGTCTACCGGCAGGCGACGCGCATGAACCCAGTACTCCTTCAGGCCACTCCGCGCCCTGGGCTCGACCCATGGCAGCTCATCTTGGACGCCACCCCGGTGGTCAAGCTGGTGCTGGTGGTGCTGGTGCTCATGGCCCTCGCCTGCTGGTACGTCATCGGCGCCAAGCTGGTGCGGCTGCGCAAGGTGCGCGCCCAGAGCCGTCTGTTCCTGCAGTCCTTCTGGACCGAGGAGCAGACGGGTCACTGGGACGACGCGACCATGAACGACCTCAGCGTGCAGGCCTCGGCCTGCTCGGGGTCGCCCATCGCCGCCGTGTTCGGCGCGGGCTACGCGGAGCTGGGGCGCATCGCGCGCACTGGCGCCCCGGACGCCCGTGACGTGGACAACCTCGAGCGTGCGCTGCGTCGCACCCAGAGCGCGGAGATCACGCGGCTCGAGGACCAGCTCTCCGTCTTGGCCAGCACGGGCTCCACGGCCCCCTTCATCGGCCTCTTTGGGACCGTGTGGGGCATCATGAACGCCTTCATCCACCTGCACGGTGAGCGCAGCGCCACGCTGGACGCCGTCGCTCCGGGCATCGCGGAGGCGCTCATCGCCACAGCCATCGGGCTCGTGGCCGCCATCCCGGCCGTGCTCGCCTACAACTACTTCGTGCGCCGCATTCGGGTGGTCGAGAGCGAGGTCGACGCCTTCGCGAGCGACTACCTCAACATCATCCGGCGCAACCTGTTGGCGGACTAGGCCATGGGTTTCTCCACCGGACCGGGGGGTCGCGGGAGCCCACTCAGTGAGATCAACGTGACGCCCTTCGTGGACGTCATGCTGGTCCTGCTCATCATCTTCATGGTGGCCGCCCCCATGATGACCACCGGAGTCTCGGTGGACCTGCCCAACGCCGACGCGCCCAGCATGGACATCGACGAGGAGCAGCCCATCATCGCGGTGCAGCGTGACGGGACCATCACGCTCAAGGGGGACACGCTCACCCTCGAACAGCTGGACGAGCGCCTGCGCACCGACCAGGCCATCCGCGCTCGCGACGAGGTGTACATCCAGGGCGACGAGGAGGTGCCCTACGGCGCCATCGTGCGCGTGCTGGCCGTGGTGCGTGCGGCGGGTATCACCAAGATGGGCCTCGTCACCGACCCCTTGGAGCGCGTAGCGGAGTGAGCGCCGACACCACGCAGCAGGACTGGTACACGCGCTCGGTGTTCGAGCCGCGCGGCCAGTCCCGCGACGAGGTGCTGGGCGGTCTCATCGCGGTCTTCTGCGTCCTCGGTGCCCTGCCCCTGACCGTCTGGGCGACGGCGGCGGCGGTGGACGTCGCGCGCGCCGCGCTCGGCGCGGAACCCGAGGTCGTGGTGGAGCCCGAGGAAGAGGTGCCCCCGCTCGAGGTGGTCGTCGCCCGCTTCGTGCGCTTGGGGACACCGCCCGAGCCACGGCGCATGCCCAGCCGCTACGTCCCGACGGCCTCGACGGCGCCGCAGCCCATTCCGTCTACGACACCTGGCGAGGGCGAGGCCCCGCTGGACACCACGGCCGCACCGGAGAACGCGCTCGCGCCGGACCCGGCTGGGACGCGGGCTCGTCCGGAGACGCACAGCACCACGGCGTCAGCGCAGGCGACCGACGCGCGCCAGGATCTCTTGGCACGCCTGGGCGACCGGGCCGAAGCCACGGCCCAGCTCGCCAACCCGCGCTTCCGCGAGGGCGACCCGGACGGCATCGCGGAGGGCACGGAGGCGCGCGGGCAGGCGGACATCTACCCGGGTCGCCTGTACACCTTCTTTCGGCGCGGCTGGCAGGTCCCGTCGAGCATCCCGGACTCCGAGCTGCGCGGTCTCTCATGCTCGGTGACCGTGGACGTGACGGCGGACGGGCGGGTAGGTGCGTACCGCATCACGCGCCCGAGCGGCAACGAAGCGTTCGACAGCTCCGTGCGTCAGCGCATGGCGCAGACCGTCGGCGCAGCGCTGCCGGCCCCACCCGCTGACGAAGCCGAGCGCTACTTGGGTCATGCGATCCCCTTCCGCTTCGTTCCCCCCCGCTGAGCGTCCGAGCCCAGCTCGGGCTGCAGCAACGAGATCCCCATGACCGCTCACACTCCCCGCGCGACTCCCTGGCTCCCATCCCTCGCCCTGCTGGCGGCCATCGCCGTCGCGCTGACGGCCCAGCCGTCGCGCTCGCAGACGGATGGCGACGGCCCTGCGCTCCCCACCTCGGTCCCCGTCATCGAGATCGACGCGCCCGAGGACCACGTCTACCACATCGGCATCCCCAACCTGCTGGGTGAGCAGAACATGATGGGCGAGGTCCTGCGCGGCGACTTCCAGCTCATGCCCGGATACCGCGTCATCGACGAGCGCTCCGTGCGGCACGACCTGGTGGCCGAGGGCCTGGCCATTCGCTCCGGCGCCTGGGGCAGCCTGGGGGCACAAGGGGTCATCAAGGGCGAGGTGCGTGCCACCGCCGACGGCCTCGAGGTGGAGCTGCGCTTCTATCGTGTGGCCCGCGCGGCAGAGCCCATGTTCACGCGCACCTACCGTGGGCCCGCCACTCGCGCTCGTAGCTGGGCGCACGACTTCGGCAACGAGGTGCTGCGCATCCTCACGGGCATGCCGGGCTCGTTCGGCACCGAGATCGCCTACGCGCGGCGCATCGGGCCGGGCCGCAAGGACGTCTACCGCGCCCAGATGGACGGCTACGGCGAGCACCGCGTGTCGCGTGGGGACGGCATCGCGCTCTTGCCGGCGTTCGGCAACCGCCGCATCTACTTCACGCGCATGACCACGCGCGGCATGTTCATCACGCACGGCCGCGCCAATGACGCGCGCATCGTGGAGGGTGACGGCATCAACATGGCGCCCACCATCTGCGACGGG
Source organism: Sandaracinaceae bacterium (assembly GCA_020633075.1). Classification (GTDB taxonomy): domain Bacteria; phylum Myxococcota_A; class Polyangia; order Polyangiales; family Houyiibacteriaceae; genus JADJJE01. The sequence continues at coordinate 64,268 of JACKEI010000006.1, read as the reverse complement.
CGCATCTACTTCACGTCCTCGCGGGACGGGAACTCCGAGATCTACAGCACCAACCTGGATGGGGGCGACGTGCAGCGCCTGACGAACCACCCAGCCATGGACCTGAGCCCCGCGTGCGGACCCAACAACAAGCTGGCGTTCGTCTCCAGCCGCCACCGCACGCCGCAGATCTTCACCATGAACCGCGACGGCTCGGACGTGCGTCGCGTGACCTTCCGGGGCAACCACAACCAGACGCCCGTGTGGTGTCAGGACCCGAGCCGCCCGCGCATCGCGTTCACGGGCCGCGACGGCAACTACGACATCTTCACGGTGAACCCGGAGACGCAGGACTACGTGCGCCTCACGCAAGGGCAGGGGGACAACAAGGACCCGGCCTTCTCCCCGGACTGTCGCTTGGTGGCGTTCGCCTCGGACCGTCGCGGCGCGCCCGGCATCTACCTGTCCAGCACGCTGGGCTTCAACCAGAACCTGGTGGCGCGCGGCGACGCGGAGACGGTGCGCTGGCGCCAGTGGGATGGCCCGTACGAGAACATGAGCGTGAGCGACCCCGTGCTGGACGTGCTCCCCACCGACGCAGCAGACGCGGCCGTCGAGGTCCCGACGGGCGTGGCTCCGACAGGCAGCGCGCCCGTTGGCGCACCGACAACCACAGCCCCGGCAGGCAGCGCGCCCGTTGGCGCACCGAGCGCCACAGCCCCGGCGCGCTCGGCACCGTGAGCCGCGCCACTGGAAGCCGCGCTACTCCTGGCAGGAGCGGGCGGGCAGGCGCGTCACCTCGCGCAGCCGGTTGCGGGCCCGCGTGATGAGCGGCGAGCTCGGGTAGGCCTGAATCAGCGCCTCCAGCGAGGCGCGCGCGTCCGCGCAGGCGCGCACCTGCACGAAGGCCTCCGCCATGTCCATGAGCGTCTTGTCCACGACGTCGCCGTCGCGGTACGCCCCCAGGATGCGGCGGAACTCGCCCAGCGCTGCGGCCGGCTGCCGTTGCTGCAGGTAGCTCGAGCCGATGCCGTACTGGGCGTCGTCGGCCAGGTCGTCGGTGGGGTAGCGCACCACGTACTCGCGGAAGAGCGCGCGCGCGTAGGAGTGCGAGCCCACTCGCAGCGCCTGGCTGCCGGCCTCGAAGTGCGCCGCGCGGTCACGTGGGATCTCGCTGGGCTGCAGCACCACGTCCATGCCGGCTGCGCGGGCGATCTGGTCCAGGCGCCGCTCGATCTGCCGGTGCTGCTCGTCCATCTGCTCGCGTTGCTCTGCGATCTCGCGGCGCTGGTCGATCTCGTCACGCTGCATGGTCTCTGCCAGGTGGCGCGTCTCGGCGATCTGCCCCTCCAGCTGCCCGAGCTGGTCCTGCAGCTGCTGAAGGAGCGCCCCCTGGTCTGCGCTGTTGCGCAACAGCACCACGTTGGCGACCTCCAGCAGGCGCGCGAGCTCGGCCGCTTGCGCCTCCATGCGCTCTTCGATGGAGCCGAGGCGCTCTTGCATGGCGGCCGTCTCGCTGCGCTTCGTCCACAGGCACCCCTGCAGGGCAACGGACATGAGGAGCAGGGCGCAGGTGCCGGCCAGGCCGCTCACCCCGCGCCGCGCGGACTTCTCTGAGAGAGGGTACATCACCGGCCTATGGTGACCCCGCGCCCTCGTCTGCGCTACTCGCCTACATTGTGCGCGTATAAGCGCTTCGACCGGCGCGGCAGCCCAGCGCCCACAAAGGGCTTGATCATTTCCATCTCGTATCGTATTTCGACGAAATGCGTAGACCAAAGCATGACGGCCCCAGCGCGAGCGCGCGTGCCGAGGCTTCGGCGTCCGTCGACACTTGCTGCCCGCCGGCGCTCCCAGCGGCAGCGCTGCCTGCGGACGCGGGGGACGCAAACCTCGCGCTCGCCCGTCTGGCCAAGGCCCTCGGCCACCCAGCGCGCGTCAGCATCCTGCGCACGCTCTTGCAGCGCGACACCTGCGTCGCCGGTGAGCTGGGGGACGCGCTCCCGCTCGCGCAGTCCACCGTCTCCCAGCACCTCAAGCAACTCAAAGAGGCGGGCCTCATCCGCGGCGAGGTCGCCGGTCCGCGCATCTGTTACTGCGTCGAGCCGGGCGCCGTGGCGCTGCTCAAGGGGCTCGTCGCCGCGCTCTGAGCGCACACCGAGAAGGATCACCATGGGCCTCTTCGAACGTTACCTCTCCGTGTGGGTCGCGCTGGCCATCGCCGCAGGCGTCGGCCTCGGTCTCCTCGCCCCTCCGCTCTTCGAGCTGGTCGCCAGCCTCGAGTGGGCGCGGGTCAACCTGGTCGTGGCCGCGCTCATCTGGCTGATGATCTACCCGATGATGCTCAAGGTGGACCCGGGCTGCCTGCGTGACGTGGGGCGCCGCCCGCGCGGCTTGTTGCTCACGCTGGTGGTCAACTGGCTCATCAAGCCCTTCAGCATGGCGGCGCTGGGGGTGCTCTTCTTCGAGCACGTCTTCGCGGGCCTGGTCCCGGTGGAGGACGCGCAGCAGTACGTGGCCGGCATGATCCTCTTGGGGGTCGCGCCCTGCACGGCGATGGTCTTCGTCTGGAGCCACCTCACGGAGGGCGACGCGAACTACACGCTGGTGCAGGTGTCCGTGAACGACCTGATCATGGTCTTCGCGTTCGCGCCGCTCGCAGGGCTCTTGCTCGGTGTCACGGACATCGCCGTCCCCTGGGAGACGCTGATCGCGTCGGTGGTCATCTTCGTGGTGGTCCCGCTGGCCGCAGGCATCCTCACGCAGCGGCGGCTCGTGCAGCGGGGCGGGGCGGCGGCCGTGGAGGCCCTCGCCGGGAAGCTCAAGCCCACGTCCATCGTCGGGCTGCTGCTCACGGTGGTGCTGCTCTTCGGTTTCCAGGCCGAGACGCTGGTGGACCAGCCCACACGTGTGGCCCTCATCGCGGTGCCCCTCGCCATCCAGAGCTACGGCATCTTCGCCATCGCCTATGGGCTCGCGCGCCTGTTGCGCTTGCCCTTCGAGGTGGCCGCGCCGGCCGCGATGATCGGCACCTCCAACTTCTTCGAGCTGGCCGTGGCCGTGGCCATCAGCCTCTTCGGCCTCGCTTCGGGCGCGGCGCTCGCCACGGTCGTCGGCGTGCTCATCGAGGTCCCGGTGATGCTCTCGCTGGTGGCCTTTGCCAACCGCACCAAGCACTGGTTCCCCGCCAGCGTCGCGTCGCTCCCCTCGCGCGTCGAGGCCGAGGTCAGCCCATGAGCGTGTCCTACGGCAACCCCCCGCCCCTCGCGCGCCCGGAGCTACCGGCGCTCACCCTGCGCACGGACCCGCCGCGCATCCTGATGCTCTATGGTTCGCTGCGGGAGCGCTCCTACAGCCGGCTGCTCGCCGAGGAGGCGGGCCGCGTCCTGACCGACCTCGGCTGCGAGGTGCGCTTCTTTCACCCCCACGACCTCCCCATGAAGGGCCCCGGCCTCGACGAGCACCCGGAGGTGGTGCGCCTGCGCGAGCTCTCCCTGTGGTCCGAGGGGCAGGTGTGGTCCTCGCCCGAGATGCACGGGGCCATCACCGGCGTGTTCAAGAACCAGATCGACTGGATCCCGCTCGCCCTCGGCGCGGTGCGACCGACCCAGGGGCGCACCCTGGCCGTCATGCAGGTGTCGGGTGGCTCGCAGTCGTTCAACGCCGTCAACACGCTCCGGCTGCTGGGGCGCTGGATGCGCATGCTGACCATCCCCAACCAGTCCTCGGTCGCGAAGGCCTACGACGAGTTCCACGAGGACGGGCGCATGAAGGACTCCCCCTATCGCGACCGCCTGGTGGACGTCATGGAGGAGCTCTACAAGTTCACGCTCCTCACGCGGGACCTGCGCGACTTCTTGGTGGACCGATACAGCGAGCGCCGCGAGGCGGACGCCAAGGCGGCCCCGCTACGTCCCGAGACCCTGTAGCGCACACGCACGCATGGTTCAGGCTACGCCGATGTGCTCGCTGCGGGCGTCGCGCAGGCGGGCCAGGCGACCGCGCTCGTCCGCGAACGTGGCGAGCACCTCGCTGCGCGCGCCGCGTCGGGCGAGCTCCACGCGCAGCTGCTCCGAGGCGACGCGCGCGAGCATGCGGCCGACCTCGTCCGACTCACACCCGGCAAACAAACCCAGGCGGTCGAGCTGCGCTGCCAGCGGGCCCGTGCTCCCGGAGCTGCCGAGCGCGGCGCGCAGCATCCTGCAGCCCGCGTGAGCGACCACGAAGACGTGGGAGAGCTCGTGCTGCCGCGCAGCCCAGGCGACGTCGCTGAGTATGGCTGCGGCCGGCACCGTGGAGCTCCCTTGCAGCACCAGCAGCTCACCCGGCTGGGTCCCGAAGACCGTCTCCGGCAGCTGGCGGAGATCCGAGCAGCACCACACGAGGCCCCAAGGCCGCTCCCCGTCCCACACGCCGCGCTTCACGCCCAGGAGCTCCAGCGGCAGCGAGGGCGCGAGCGTGTGATCGTCAGAGTGGGCGTCCATGCTGTGCAGACGCAAACAAGGTCCGTGCCAAGCCTGGCGCCCTTGTTTCTGCCGCATCGCCGTTCCCGGGGTGGGTCGTTCTGACCCAACGGGTCGTTCCGACCCCGTTGATTCCACGTTGCTCCGGAGCCCGGGTGAGGTATCCCCAGGCATGATCGAAGTCGAGTTCCTCGGGGCCGCGCAGGGCGTCACCGGCTCCATGCACCTCGTGCACACGCCTCGCGGCAACGTCCTCCTCGACTGCGGTCTCTTCCAGGGCCGACGCAAAGAGTCCGTCGAGCGCAACAAGAACCTGCGCGTCAACCCAAACGACGTGGACGCGGTGGTCTTGTCGCACGCGCACATCGACCACTCGGGCGCGCTGCCCGTGCTGTACAAGCGCGGCTATCGCGGGGTCATCTTCGCGACCGACGCCACGCGGGACCTCTGCTCCGTCATGCTGGAGGACGCGGCCGCCATCCAGATGCACGACGCCGAGTGGATCAACGCCAAGATCGCGCGCGGCACCACCAACATGGACCCGGTGGAGCCGCTGTATGACCAGCGCGACGTCGAGGGCGTCATGAGCCTCATGCGGGGCATCCCGTATCGGCGCACGCAGCAGGTGCTCGAGGGCGTCACGGTCACCTTCTACGACGCTGGTCACGTGCTGGGCAGCGCCCTGGTGGCGCTCGACATCGACGACGACGGAGACCTGAAGCGCGTGCTCTTCACCGGGGACCTGGGGCGTCACGCCATGCCCATCCTGAAGGACCCCGAGGTCCCGCCAAACGCGAGCGTGCTCATCATGGAGGGCACGTACGGCGACCGCCTCCACCCACCACGGACCCGCATGGAGGACGACCTGGTGGAGGTAGCCGAGGGCGCCATCGCACGCCGCAGCAAGGTGGTCATCCCCACCTTCGCGCTCGAGCGCGCGCAAGAGCTGCTGTACACACTGCGCCGCCTGCACGACGCGGGGCGCCTGCCAGAGATCCCCGTGTACCTGGACACGCCGCTCGGGCTGAAGGTCACGGACGTCTTCCGTCGCCACCCGGACTGCTACGACGACGAGACCCGCAAGCTGCTCGCCGCGGACGCGTCCCCCTTCGACTTCCCCGGGCTGCGCTACGTCCAGAGTGTGCGTGAGTCCATGGAGATCGACGCGCGCGGCGGGCCGTGCATCATCCTCGCCGCCAGCGGCATGTGCGAGTTCGGGCGCGTCGTCCACCACCTGAAGGCCATCATCGAGGACCCCGACAGCGAGGTGGTCATCGTGGGCTTCATGGCGCAGCACACGCTGGGCCGCCGCCTGGTAGAGCGCCGCGCGAGGGTACGCATCCTGGGCGTGGAGTGGCACCGCGCCTGTCGCATCCGCGTGCTGGAGGGCTTCAGCGCCCACGCCGACCAGAACGACCTGGTGAGCTTCGCCGAGCGGGTCCGCGAGCACGGCCCCCTGCGCCACGTGGTCCTGGTGCACGGTGAGTCCCCGCAGCTCGCGGCGCTGGCGAAGAAGCTGGACGAGCGCGACTTTCCGAGCGTGAACGTGCCCGCCGAGGGCGAGCGCCTACGCTTCTGAGCCCGCCCCGACGAAGAGGGCGTTCAGCACGAGCTCCTCGCCGATGCCTACCCGCTGGTGACGTCCCACGCTGGCCGCGCGCAGCGGCTCGTCGTCGAGCGTGACCCCGTTGGTGGACCCGAGATCCAGCACCCGCAGCTGCCCGTCTTCGTAGATGAACAGCGCGTGGACGCGGGACACCGTGGACGGCAGCGGCTGGTCACCGAGGTCCCAGCAGCGGCCGTACCGCCCCACCAGCACCCCCGCCGTGAGCTGCGCGCGCGTCAGCACCAGGGTGCCCACGTCCAGCCCCTCCATCGACACCGCGAAGGCCGTCGCCCCGGCTTCACGGGCCGCCACCATGTCGACCGACACGTGGCTCCCGGCGTCACGACGGCTCGGCACGAGCGAGCCGTCGCTGGGCCGCGAGTAGCCCGCCACCGCGCTGATGACGCTGTGCCCCCGGTCCCGTCGCAGGCTCGGACCCACACCGCCTGGCGCGGAGTTCTGGACCAAGCCGTGCCCCTGCCGCGCGCCCGGCACGTCCCTCTCTTCGACTCCGAAGAGCTCGGGCACCGGCAGCGCCTCGGGAAGCTCGAGGCCCGCCTCGTCCGGAACGAAGAGCATCATCATCCCGCCGAGGGACGCGGCGAAGGGCCCCTGCGCGTCCAGTGCCCGCACGCGGCGCGCGTCGTGCAGCGTGATGCCACTCGGCGACTCCAGGTCCATCAGGTTGAGCACCAGCTCCCCTTCGGCCCGCCGCACGCGCAGCAGCGCCTGCCGCAGGGACACGCCGGCGTAGCGCTCGTCCACGCGCAGGTCGGCCTCCGTGTGACGCCCGAGCACGCTGTGAGTGCCGGGGCTGCACGTCACGAAGCCCAGCAGCTGCCCCTCCAGCCCGGCGAACACCCAGAACCCGCCATGCAGCGGGGTGGCCTCGCTGCGTCGCTCCAGCACCTCGGCGCGCGCCTTGCCATACAGCGCGCTCGCCAGCTGCGGGATGTACGTCAGCTCCGAGAGCGGAGCGACGTGGGTGCCTCGGTTGTGTCGGTCGTCCTCCAAGTGCGTGCCCTCCGGTCAGTCTGCCGAGCGGCGGAGCCCGGGGCAAGGTCGCCTGGAGCTTGCGTGAGGGGACCGTCCGGGCCCACCCTCCCCGCGATGGACGCGAAAGCGCAGCTGTTCTTGGTGGTCTCGGTCAGCGCCATCATGCTGACCATGGGGCTCGGGCTCACCCCGGACGACTTCCGTCGCATCGCGTCGCGCCCGCGCGCGGTGGCGGTGGGGCTGGTCGGCCAGATCCTGCTGTTGCCGGCGCTCGCCTTCGCCTGTGCCTTCGCCTTCGGCCTGAGCACACCCCTTGCGCTCGGGCTCGTGCTGATCGCGGCCTGTCCGGGCGGCGCCCACAGCAACCTCTACGCCAGCTTCGCCCGGGCCGACACGGCGCTCTCGGTCACGCTCACCGCGCTCAGCGGGCTCATCACCATCGTGACCATCCCGCTGGTGCTCACGCTCGCCCTCGCGGTCTTCGACGCCGACGGTGCGCTGCCGCCCATGCCGATCGGCAGCACCATGGCCCAGATCTTCCTGGTCATGGGGCTGCCCGTGGGCCTCGGCATGCTGCTGCGCGCGCGCAGCGAGCGCTGGGCCAAGCGCCTGGAGCGGCCGGTGAAGGGGCTCGCCACGCTGCTCTTGGTCGTCATCATCCTGGGCTCGCTGCGCGGCAACGGAGAGCGCCTCGGCGCGGCCATGGTCTCGTCGGGGCCGGCCGTGCTCACCCTCAACGTCGCGTCCACCCTGTTGGGCTGGGGGCTCGCGCGTGCGGCCGGTCTGCCCTTGGCACAGCAGCTCACGGTCGCCCTCGAGGTGGGCATCCAGAACGGGACGCTCGCGTTCGCGTTGGGCCTGGCCCTCATGCACGGAGAGCTCACCCTGCTGCCCCCCGTCTTTCTGTACTCCTTGGTGGTCTACTTCACGGGCGCGGTGCTCATCGTGGTGGGTCGTCGCGCCCTGCCCGCGCAGGGACCCGCTGGTGAAGCGACCGCCGGTGAGGCGCCATCGTGAGCGCTCCGAGCGCGCGCGAGCGAGTGCAGCGCGGGGGCACGCTGGTGGGGCTGGGCGCCGTGGTGGGCGTGCTGGCCGGCGCCGCGTCGGCGCTGTTCTTGTGGCTGCTCGAGCTCGTGACCACCTTCCGTACGGGGCACGAGCTGATCGTCTACACGCTGCCGCTTGCCGGCTTCGGCATCGGCTGGCTCTACGAGCGCTACGGCCAGCCCATCAAGGGGGGCAACAACCTCGTCATCGACAGGCTGCACGACGGTGGCGCCGAGATCCCGCTGCGCATGGCGCCCATGGTGCTGCTCGGGACGGTGCTCACGCACCTCTTCGGCGGCAGCGCCGGGCGTGAGGGCACGGCGGTGCAGATGGGCGCCAGCTTGGCAGACTGGGTCTCGCACCGCGCGCGTGTGTCGCCGGCCATGCGGCTGCAGCTGCTGGCGGCGGGGGCGGCGGGGGGCTTCGGCTCCGTGTTCGGGACCCCCATCGCCGGCGCCATCTTCGCGCTGGAGTTCGTCGTGGTCGGGCGCCTGCGCTACGTCGCGCTCGTCCCCGCGCTGGTCGCCTCGCTGGTGGGGGACCTCACCACGCGCGCGCTGGGCGTCGGGCACCAGCACTACCCGGCCGCGCCGACCGTGGCGCTGACCCCGCCGCTGCTGGGCAAGTGGGTGCTCTTCGGTGTGGCCGCGGCGGCGGCCACGGTCGCCTTCATCGAGCTCATGGGCTTCTTGAAGAGACAGGGCGAGAAGCACGTGAAGACCCTCGCGCGCCGCATGTTCGTCGGCGGGGTCGCGGTGGTGCTGCTGTGGAAGGTGGTCGGCACCAGCGACTACCTGGGCCTGGGGGTGCCGGTCATCGTGCGCGCCTTCGAGGACCCCCACCTGCCGGTGTACGTCTTCGCGCTCAAGCTGGTGTTCACGGCCGTGACGCTCGCCGCCGGCTACCTGGGCGGCGAGGTGACACCGCTCTTCTTCGTCGGAGCCGCCCTCGGCAGCGTGCTCGCGCGCTTCCTGGGCGTGCCCATCGAGCTCGGCGCCGGGGTGGGGCTCGCGGCGGTCTTCGCGGCCTCCTCCAACGCACCGCTGGCGCTGTCGGTCATGGCCGTGGAGTTGCTCGGGGTGGGCGTCTTGCCACACGTGTTCGTGGTGTGCGTGGTAGCGTTCTCGCTGTCGGGGCGGCGCACGATCTACTCGGCGCAGCGGTGGCCCAAGGAGCGCGAATGAAGAGTCAGGTCTTCGATGTTCACGTCCGTACGCTCGAGTGCAGTCGCTGTGGCGCGCCCATCGCGACCGGCGAGCGCGGCGGCGAGGTCACGTGCGCCTACTGCGGCGTGGTCAACACGGTGGCCTCGCGCCGCGCAGCCTCGGGTGCCGGGGCCAAGCCCTCCATGGCGCAGGAGATCGCGCGGCTGTCGCGCTTGAAGGCTCAGCTGCAGCACCCCGTCTCCGGGCACGCCTACGACCTCGCGCGGCCGCCCGCTGGCTTCAGCCTGGAGCTGCTGCGCACCCCCAAGGGCCTGGAGAAGGCCGTGCAGGACCTGCGCGGAGCCCGCAGCGAGGCAGCGTCGCCTACGTCTGCCAGTGCCGAACAGCAGCGCGGCCTGTGTTGGTTGGCCCTCGCCGTGGCGGGCGCCTACCAGGCGCAGAGCAAGCCCCTCGAAGCGCGCGCCGTGCTGGAGACCGCCCTCGAGACGCTGGCCGACGAAGGCCACCGCCACCTGGTGCGCTGCCGTCTGGCGATCGCAGCGGTGCACGAGGGAGACCTGGCGTCCGCGGAGGGCTGGCTGGACGAGTGTGACCCCGCCCCCGAGGTGCTGGAGCTGGACAGCGCCTACCGTGACGCCCGCGCTCGCCTCGCGTCGCAGCGAGACGACGGTGCCGGCATCCTCGCGGCCGTGGGAGCGCAGGCCGGCGACATCCCGTTCGCCAAGGGCACCGAGGCACACGCCACGCTCCTGCGCATCCATGGGTTGGAGCTGTGCGGCCGAGCGCAGGAGGCCTACGCGGCTCTCGAGGACGTGGGGCTCCTGTTCGCTCCGCAGGGCGCGGTGGTGGAGCTGCAGCGGGGCGGCCTGGCGCCAGAGACCACGAAGCGCTTCGTGCGGCACAAGGCCGAGCGCGAGCTGGAGCAGCTGGGGGACTCCCGCGCGGGGCTCGTGCGCGGGCCGTTTCAGGCATTGGTCCCCGCGCTCGCGGCGCTCCCCCTGATGGCGGCCGTGCTGATGGTTCCCATCACGGTCTCGCGCTGCACTCTCGACGCGGACCCGCTGCTGGGGGTGTACGGATACGCCCTGTGTCCCAAGGTCTGCGAGGGCTGCGAGGGGCGCGCACGCACGGTGACGGTGTGGCACCAGACGGGGCCGGGGGAGTACAGCAGCGACGGCGCCGAGTACTTCTGCGCCTCGGACAAGAACGGCGTCGCGGAGATGACGGACGAGCAGCTGGAAGAGATGAGCGGTCGTCTCTCCGGCGCCAGCCTGAACTTCGTCGCCGTCGCGGGCGCCAGCTACTTGCTGCTCATGGGGCTGCTCTTCCCCTTGGTGCCCATCCGCGCCGGGCTGCGCTGGTGGCAGGACCGGGCGAAGCTACAGTGGCTAGACGCCGAGGTGCAGGAGGCCGCCCAGGCCCTCGGCGTGGCGCCACCCGAACCGCCGCTGGGCACGCACAAGGCGCTGGGCGCCACGCTGCTCTTCGTGCTGGGCGCCGCAGGTGCCGCCGCTACGCTGGTGGGTATCGGGATGGCCATCGGCTGAGGCGCGTCTGCCTCGTCAGGGCGCGACGCATCGACGGCGGGAGCGCTCCATGGCCCGGCTCGGGGAACCTACGAGAGCATCAGGGGAAGGGCGAGCGCGTCGACCGCGGCGGGGTCGATGTCGTCCGGCAACGTCGAGCGCGCCGCCGTGTCTTCCATGCGGCTCGCCAGCGCGTCCGCGACGGCGCGCAGCTCGGTGAAGCTCAGCGCCCCGTCACGGATGGCGCACAGCTCGTCGGCGTCGGCCCGCCGCACCCGTAGGTCGCCCGTCTCGAGAGCTTCGGCGCCCATGCGCAGCAGCCGCACCAGGTGCATGGCGTGCTTGGTGTCGTAGCCGTGATCACGCTCGAGCGCCGCGCGCGCCTCGTTGCGGTGCTCCTTCCAGCTCTGGTACTGCGCCCAGCGCTTCTGCGCTGCCCGGTAGGGCTTGTCGCCGGGGAACTCCGCGCGCGACGGCTCGTGCGTCGGCGGGTTGATCAGCCACGCTCGGTGGGTCTCGATGCGCTTCAGCTGCGCCAGCGCGTAGCCCACGAAGGTCTGGCCCACGCGGCGGGTGAGGAACATGTGACGCGCGTCGTGGAGGGTGCGCCAGGCCGGCGTGGCCACCACCCAGTCGCGCTCGTCGGAGAACAGGATCTCGAGTGCGCTCGGATTCGCGGCGGCACACAAGGACACGAACTTGGCCAGCTCGAAGATGGCGCACTCGGTCTTCCGCTGCGCCCCCGCCTCGGCGCTGGGGTGACCCCGCACGTGCGCTGCGACCGCGCCGGTCAGCGCTGCGGGCAGGGCTCCCTCGTATTGCTCGAAGCGGTTGAACAGCGAGAGCCGCTCACGCAGCGGGGCGACGCACACGCCGCGCACGTCCACGTCCGAGCCCTCGCGCGCGGTGCCATGTGCCTGGCTGCCCGCGAGGGTCAGAAAGATCGTGTGCTCTGCGAGCTCGAACATCAGCGCTCCCCCGGCGCGCCTTCTGCCGTCCCCGCGCCGCACGGGCTCCCGCCCTCGGACGGCGGTGCCGGTGCTACCTCGGTCGACTCGAGGCGCAGCCGCACCACGAAGTCGTTCAGCGCGTCCTTGGTGCTGGGCTCTTCGGGCAATGTGCTCGCGGCGTGCGCGGCCTCGAGCTGGGCCTCGAGCGTGTCCAGTAGCCTGCCATGCAGTGTGAGCTCGCTGGCCAGCAGCGGCATCTTCTCCGCTCCCTCACGCTTGCGCGCCACCAACTCGTCGATGGCGCTGTGCCGGAAGCGCTCGTTGAGGGTGCTCACGTTGGCCAGCACCTCGCCGCTCTCCATCAGGTGGATGCCCGTCAGCAGCACGCGGTACGCGTACAGCAGGTGCTTCACCGTCGGCTCTGGCTCGGCCAGGCGGTGCCGACGCCCGCGCGCGAACCCCTGGTAGTGGCGCACGGTCGGCCGCGTGATGCAGCCCTTGCCGAGCGCCATCAGGTCCTCGTGCGCGGCGGAGCTCACCACCACCAGCGGTGAGTACAGTTGCTCCAGCACGTAGCCGTTGTGGTTGGTCATCAAGCGCGCGAACTTCCGCACGTCGTGGGCGACCCAGTCGAGGTCGATGCGGCTCTTGTCCTCGATGGTGAGCGTCTCGTCCGCCGGGTGCAGGCCGAGCAGGTCGCGGGCGGGCAGCAGGTACGCGCCGCGCAGGTCCACGTCACTGTCAGGTGACGCGAAGCCATAGAGATGCGCCCCGCTGATCGTGGCGAAGACGGGCGGGGGACCTTGCCGCGCCACGTCGGCGAGGTGTTCGCGGTCCAGCATGGACCAGACTTCATCGAGTTGTGCGCGGTTCACGGCGGAGCCTCTCTGCGGGGTGGGGATGGTACCCTCCCTCGGGTCCAACCGAGGAACGTCAATGCAGCCCTTCGCGAGCATCTACGCCAACGCCCTAGCCCGGAAGGGCAAGCAAGAGCTCGAGAGTCGCTGGCCGAAGAAGGCCACGGCGAAGCAGCTCGCCGCGCTGCCCGACGACCGCTACCTGGCGGCCATGACGCGGCCCATCTTCCAAGCGGGCTTCGCGTGGAAGGTCATCGAGAGCAAGTGGCCCGGCTTCGAAGAGGCCTTTCACGGCTTCGACCCACGCGCGCTGGTGGCTCTCTCCGACAAAGAGGTGGAGGCGCTGGGCAAGGACACGCGCATCGTGCGCAACCTGCCCAAGATCCGTGCGGTCCTGGAGAACGCCCAGTACGTGCTGGCGACCTCCGCCACGCATGGCGGCTTCGGGCGCTACGTCGCGGCGTGGCCCAGCGCTGACATTGTGGGGCTCTGGGCCGAGCTCAAGCGCGACGGCAGCCGGCTGGGCGGCGACACCGGGCCGCGCTTCTTGCGCGCTGTGGGCAAGGACATCTTCATCCTCAGCGGCGATGTGGTCACGGCCCTGGTGGCGCTCGGCGTGGTGAGCAAGAAGCCCTCTTCCAAGCGCGACCTCGCGGCCGTGCAGGCGGCCTTCAACGCGTGGCACGACGAGAGCGGCCGCGACCTCGGGGCCATCAGCGTGACCTTAGCGTGCACCGTCGCGAGCGCCGGATACTGAAGCCCCGCGAATGACCGTCTTGCCGCGCGCGTGGCCGCGGCCTTGGTGGGCCAGCGCGGTGGGCACCTCCTCGAACTCGCACACGCGCTCGATGACGGGGCGGACCGCGCCCGCCTCGATCTGCTGGGTGAGGTAGTCGAGGTCGGCGGCGGTGGGCATGGAGACCAAGACCGCCACCCTTCGCGAGAAGAGGGAGGCGACCGCCACCTTCAGGATCCTGCCCAGCGCTGGCGCCGACGAGACGTAGCGGCCCGTGGACGTGAGCGCGCGCACGCACGCGCGCAGGGGGCGGTCACCGATCAGATCGAAGATGACGTCGTAGCGCGCCGGACGCGCCGTGAAGTCGTCCTGCGTGTAGTCCACCACCTCGTCGGCGCCGAGCGCATGCAGCTGTGGTGCGCACTCGGCCCGGCACACCACGCTCACGTGCGCGCCGAGCGCCTTGGCGAGCTGCACCGCGAAGGTGCCCACGCCGCCCGCGGCGCCCACGATCAGCACGCGCTCGCCGGGCTGCACGCGCCCCTTGTCGCGCAGGCCCTGCAGGGCGGTGAGGCCCGCCAGGGGCACGGCCGCCGCGCTCTCGAAGTCCAGGTTGACGGGCTTCTGCGCCACCGCCTCCTCGGGGGCGGTGGTGTACTCGCCGTAGCCGCCGCCGAGCTCGCCGTACACCTCGTCGCCGACGCGGAAGCGTGTGACCTCGGCGCCCACCGCGCTGACCACGCCAGCTACGTCACGCCCAGGCACGCGCCGCTTGGGCCCGCGCAGCCCCAGCGCGAGGCGCATCAGGCGCGGCACGCCGCGCAGCAAGAACCAGTCGGCCGGGTTCACGGAGGCGCCCAGCACGCGCACCTGCACGTCCCGCGGACCCATGTGCGGCATGTCCGTCTCGCCCAGGGTGAGCACCTCGGGTCCGCCGTAGCGGTCTTGGACGAAGGCTCTCATGCGCCACCTGCCGCCAGCTGCGAGAGCGCATCACCGTGCATGGGGAGTCTTTTCTCGGTGTGGGGACAGCATACTTACGACGTAAGCCTTGGACTGATTCTAGACTTACGGTGTACGTTGTCAAGGTGCCGGCCAAGAAAGCGCGCTCCCCCCGTCCAACGCTCACCCGCGAGAGCGTGCTCGCCGCCGCGCTCGTGCTCGCCGACCACCACGGCCTCGACGCGCTCTCCATGCGCAAGCTGGGCCAAGCGCTGGGTGTGGAGGCCATGTCCCTCTACAACCATGTCGCCAACAAGGACGACGTGCTCGACGGCATGGTCGACCTGGTCATGGGGGAGATCCACGTGCCCGTGGGGCGACCATGGCGCGACGCGCTCCGGGAGCGGTCTATCTCCGCCCACGACGTGCTGCTCGCGCACCCGTGGGCGGCGGCGCTGATCGAGTCACGCCTCAGTCCGGGGCCGCAGCGCCTGGCGCATCACAACGCGCTCATCGGGGTGCTGCGCGAGGCGGACTTCCCCATGGACCTGGCGTACCGAGCCTTCCTCACGCTCGACAGCTACATCTACGGGTTCATCCTCCAAGAGGTGAACTGGCCCTTCACGCGCGCCGAGCGTCCCGACGTGGTCACCGCCATCGAGCCCATGGTCACGATGGAGGCGCACCCGCACCTGATCGCCATGATGAGCTACGTGATGGACTCCTCGCGCGAGGAGCTCGCGGCGGAGGGAGCGGGTGGCGCCTATCGCGCCGAGTTCGAGTTCGGCCTGGACCTGATCCTCGACGGGCTCGCCGCCGCGCTCGGGGCGCGCCGCTGATGCTCGGCGCCTTGCGGCGCGGCACGCCGATCGAGACACGCCCTGAGCTGGCTCACGGCGCGGGAAGGCCTGCGAGGCGTGCCTGCACGGTGTCGTTGGGGCGCGCCGCGAGCGAGCGCTGGTAGTAGCCACGCGCGGCGTCCAGTTGCCGCTCCTCCTCCGCGATGCGCCCACGATTGTACAGGCACGCGCCCAGCGAGCGCAGCCCCGCCGCGTCGCGCGCTGCGCTCAGCGTGCTCAGCGCAGCGTCCACGTCGCCACGGGCGCCTGCCACGTCACCTGCACGGAAGCGCGCCCAGCCGGCGTTGCAGCGGGCCGACGCCGCGACCACCGCCTCGGCGCTCGGGCCGGGCCCCGCAGGCTGGGCCGCGTTCGGGGAGCCCTGCGCCGCTCCAACAGCTGGCTCGCTCGGCGTCCCTGTCCCCGCGGTGGCGCCGAGGCCGCCCGGTGCCGGCTCGAGGGCGGGGAGGGGCCGCGTGACGTGACCACCGCAGGCCCACACGTCGACCCCCGCCGCGCTCACGCTCACCGTCGGCGGAGAGGGTGACGCGGCGTTGGCGCGTCTCGCGCGAGGCGAGTCGCTACGCACCTCCGTGATCAAGAACCGCGCGTCGGGCAGCGGGGTCACCACCACGTAGCGCACGGCGTCCTCCGACAGGCCGCAGTTGCTCGGGTCGTCCGACAGGTCGTCCAGGCACCCCTGCGAGCTCTCCGACACGCGCAGCCACGCCTCGAAGGGGGCCCCCGCGCGCAGCTCGAGGTCCTCCACCAGCGAGCTCTCCTCCGTGCCGGCCGAGTGCAGCGCGAGCTCGGGGAGCAGGCCGTAGCGGCCGCCACCCAGTGGCACCACCAGCGCCACGGGACCGTTCTCGC
The DNA here is from genome assembly GCA_020633075.1 of Sandaracinaceae bacterium. Lineage (GTDB taxonomy): Bacteria > Myxococcota_A > Polyangia > Polyangiales > Houyiibacteriaceae > JADJJE01. Next base: position 48,288 of record JACKEI010000006.1, on the reverse strand, counting down.
CGTCCTTCGCGAAGTACGGGCCGCCGGTGGGGCACGCGCTGGAGCCCGGTCCAATGCCCACCGAGCGGCACAGGTCCTCGGCGCTGTAGCTCTCGGGCTCCTCGGAGATGCACACCGCGATCACTTGCTGCAGCGTGCCGACCACGCTCGGAGCGACCACCCGCAGGTCCACGCTGCAGTAGCGCGGCATGGGGCCGTCGGGCAACGCCGCCGCGTCGCTGGGTGCCCCGGCGGCAGGCCGGCCTGCGCCGCCCAGCGCGGGCAGGGTGACCTCGCGCACGGGCCACACGCCATCGCGCGGCGGGGTGTGTCCCCACTCACGCACACGGCCATCGACTGTGATCCCCAGCAGGCCCGCGCCGCCGGTGGCGATGCTCACCAGCTGAGCGCCCTGCTCGAACGAGCGCTGCTCGGGGGCCTCGTTTGGATAGCGCGTGAAGTTGAGCAGCGTGCCGTCGGGCATCAGCGCCGTGATCCGCGTGCCGTTGCCGTACACCAGCGCGCGCGGGGAGCGCAGGCCCTCAGGTACACGGGGCGGAGCCTGTTGCGCGTTCCCGACCGTCTCGCAGCGCACGTCGCCGGGTGTGGACACCACGCACGTGAGGCCGCTCGTGGTCAGCACGTCCGCCACGTCGGTGAGCCGCTCGGGCCCTGTGGCGTAGTCCCACACGAGCGCAGCGCCGTCGGCCAGCAGCGCGTACCGCCGCTGGTCGAGGCGCAGCGCGCGGACCCCACGGATGCTCAGCCGCACGGGCCCCGTCAGAGACGGTGACGCCTCGCCCCGCGCGAGAGGCGCGCGTTCTTCGACGCGGGAGTCCGGCAACCCCCAGCACCAGGTCTCGTCTCCGGTGACCGCGCAGAAGCGCGAAGTGCCTGCGAAGAGCGCCGTCGCGCCACGTACGCCGGGGACCTCCACCAGCTCGCGCCGCCGGAGCTCGTCGCCCGTCCCGAGCGCGCCGCTGCGGGCGCTACCCCAGCACACCACCCGGCCGCCGCGCCGCGCGGCGCACGCGGTGGAGAGAGAGGCCGCGATGGCGACGGCGTCGTCGATGCCCAGAACGGTCACGGCCCCTTCGACGGGCTCCGTGTGGCCCTGTCCCAGCTGCCCGTCCGTGTTGCTACCCCAGCAGGCGACCTCCCCCGCACGTCGCAAGGCGCACGCGAACGCCGTCCCGGCCGCCAAGGCGATTGCGTCGCCTGGCTGCTCCGTCCTCACCTCCGAGCCCGCCGCGCTGGTGCCGGCCGTGCGCGCGCCGGCCTGGGACTCGAGCGCGGCGGCTCCACTCGCGCTCGTGGCCGGTGCCTCGGTGGCGTCGGGCGTGGGGTCGCCGCCGCAGCCTGTCACCACGAGCACCACCGACACCAAGGGACGCATGAACGCGAAGCGCATGCGGAACTATCCCAAACAGCTCGTGGTGGCGTCCAGCGCGCGGTCTACCTTCGCGACCCCAGTCGGCCGCCTCAGCGGTGCCTCGTCACGCGGCGGCTGCGCGACTCCGTAGGGGACGCGCGCCGGGGGTCGGCTGCGCGAGGGTGCGCGTCCACGTCGGCAGCGGACCCAGCGCGCGCTCCGGGATCGCTGCGGTCAGCCTCACGAGGGCGTCCGCGAAGTAGTGGTACGGATGCTTCGGGTCCACCACCATGCGGCCGTGTGCCCGCACCGCGCGGTAGGCGCTCAGGCGCTCGGTCGCGGCGCTGCGGCTGCCTACCTCGTCGAAGCGGCGGATCGACTTGTAGAGCCGCTCCTCGTCGAGTCCCATCTTCACCAGGTTGTTCCGCATGCGCGACAGCAGCGGCACGTAGGTCAGCGCGCCGACGATGCGCTCCGGCCGTAGGCTCTTGGCCGCGAAGCGCAGGGAGTTGATGGTCTGCGGCTGCAGCCCCATCAACTCCATCACGTGGAAGTCCATGGTCAGGTGCCGGGCCTCGTCGCGGTTGATGAGCCGAAAGACCTCATGGCAGACCGGGTCCTCCACCTGGTCCAGCAGGAGCTTCACCAGCGCACCGTCGAGCGCGACCTCGAGCATGGCGATGACACAGGTGAGCGTGGCGAAGTCCAGCGTGTCCGTGTGCTTGTCCATCCACTGCATGGTCAGTCGGATGTTGACGTTGGCCACGGGGATCTCCTCCGCACCGACCATGCCCCAGCGCCGCATCAGCGCGAGCTCGGCGCGCGCGTGCTGGGCCTCCTCGCGCTCGAAGTGCCGGTAGATCTCCGCCAGCAAGGGGTCTGGGGCCTGGCGTGCGAGCGCCGCGAAGCCCTTGGCTCCCACGTGCTCGATCCACACCAGGTCGCACATGAAGTCGCGCAGCTTGCCGTACTGCTCCGGCTTGATGAGGTCGTGGCCCGGCTGATCCCAGTCGATGTCGTCGAGGCTCCAGTAGCCGGCTTCGATCTTCTGCAGCATCTGTGTGAGGTCGAGCTTCATCGGGAACTCCTGCGCGTCTTGGCTGAGGGCGGGTTCTGAGTGGGTCGGTCCGCCGGTTGGAGCACCGGCAGCAGCATGGCTGCGACGAAGGGCCGCAACGGCCCGGGCTGCGGGGCCAGCACGAGCGTGATGGCGACGCGGATGACCCACTGGCTCAGCGTCAGCGGGTCGCGCTGGGCCAAGTGGCCGGCCCTCATCGACGCCGCGACGAAGGGCGCGAGCGCGTTGCTGATGCGCTCGATGACATCCGCGAAATCGCGGTGCAGAAAGCCACCGACGAGCTCGGGGTCGTCCGCCAGCACCTTCTGCGCCATGGGGTTGTCCAGCACCCGCTTTATACCCATGCAGACGACGTCGACGACCACCTCGGGGCCCTGCCGTGCAGGCGTCACGGACTCCATCGCCAGCTCGATGGTGCGGTGCACCTCCCGCGCGACCAGCAGCTGCCAGATCTGCTCCTTGGCACCCAGGTACCGGTAGATCGTCGTCCGCTCGACACCCGCCTCCGCGGCGATGTCTTTGGGTGAGGTCCTCGACCAGCCGTAGCGCGTCACGCAACGCTCTGCAGCGTCCAGGTAGGGGTCCAGCTCGGCCGGAGGGCGAGGAGGCAGGGACGAGCCGATGGCCGCGACTCGCAGGGACGTGACGACACTCATGCGCTGACTCTAGCTCGGACGTGTGGCCCGTGCAACCATGCAGCGATTCTGTTGCTTCGTTGCCAGGGGAGCCCTCCGCTGCATCCAGGTGCCAAGCAGCGAGCCGACACCTTGGCGCGCCGGCGCAGCCGCCACCGCGTGTTCCTGAACACTCCGCCCCTCCGGCACGCTACGCTTGACGACGCATTCCCCTGCCTTTCGCCCATGGACCAAGACCGTCCCACCGCCAAGCCGCACTCGCGCAGCACCTCGCAGTCTGCGGCGTCGGGCAACGGCTGGGGTAGGCTGGACACCCTCCCTGCGGGCCGCGAGGAGTTCAGCCAACGCGCGGTGGTTGGTCGCGGCGGCCCCCGCCGCTACGAGCTCGCCGAGCTCCTCGGGCGCGGCGGCATGGGCGAGGTGCATCTAGCGAACGACGAGCGCGTCGGCCGCGCCGTGGCGCTCAAGGTCCTGCTGGACGTCGGCCAGGCCGGCGAGGAGCTGCGCGCGCGCTTCTACCGCGAGGCGCGGGTCCAAGGGAAGCTCGAGCATCCCGGGATCGTGCCCGTGTATGACCTGGACCGCGACGAGACCGGGCGCGAGTTCTTCGTGATGAAGCGGGTCGCCGGCGTCACCCTCGAGACCGTCGTGCGTGGTCTCGCGAAGGGCGACCCCGACTTTCTGCACAAGTACCCCATGCGCCGACTCCTCGCGGCCTTCCTGCAGATCTGCCTCACGGTGGACTACGCCCACGCGCACGGGGTCGTGCATCGGGACCTGAAGCTCAGCAACCTCATGCTGGGGGAGTACGGCGAGGTCTACGTGCTCGACTGGGGCATCGCGAAGGTCGACGGAGCTCCCGAGCTCGACCGCGACCCGGTGACGGGGGAGAGCTCCGAGACCACGGGGACGCGGGCAGACGTCCTGCTCGGGACCTTGGGGTACATGGCGCCGGAGCAGATCGACGACGCCAACGAGGTGGACGCTCGCGCTGACGTGTATGCGCTTGGCGTCATCCTGTTCTCGCTCGTGACGCACGAGCGCCTCTACCAGCAGAGGTCGCCCGTCGAGCTCGCGGACGCGACGCAGCAGGGCGTCGTGGATGCACGCCCTTCGCACAGGGCCCCGCACCTCGAGATCCCGCCAGAGCTCGACGCGATCTGTGTGAAGGCCACCGCGCTCGACCCTGTGCAGCGCTACGAGAGCGCCCGCGCGCTGCACGACGCGACGGAGCGCGTGCTGGACGGAGACCGCGACATGCGGCTGCGCGTCGAGCTCGCGGCGCAGCACCTCGAGGAAGCCAAGCGCGTGCTCTCCGTGGCCGAGACGGACCCCCTGCGGCTCGCGGAGGGTCGACGCCAGGCGCTCCAGCAAGCGGGGCGGGCGCTGGCGCTACACCCCGAGAGCGAAGCGGCTGCGGCGTTGCTGACGTCGCTCATGCTGACGCCTCCAGCGCACATGCCGCCAGAAGTGGAGCGCGAGACCCATCAGCTGAGCGAAGGAGAGCTCGCTCGCCTGGGGAGCGCAGGCGCCGTCGTCCTCTTCGGCGCGCTCTCGGGCGTGCTCGGACTCATGGCGTGGGTGGGCGTGCGTTCGTTGTCCGGCATCGGCTGGTTCGCGCTGCCGCTGTGCGCTGGGGGCTTGGCCGCCATGGCCGCTCGCCTTCAGCCGCACCGCCCCACCGCCCACATCGTGGCCAGCGTCTTCGTCGCCATCGCCATTGCGGGCACCTCCCGCATCGCCGGCTCTCTCTGGCTACCGCCGCTGCTAGCCATGACCTACGTCGCGTTCATCAGCTGGACTCACGGCTTGGGTCGCTGGCGCTTGGTGTGCTTCGCGATGGCGCTGGTAGGCGCGCTGGCACCGTGGCTGCTCGAGCTGGCCGGCCTGACCAAGTCGCTCTACGTGTTCGAGGGGGACACGGTACACATCACGGCGGACGCCGTCGCCTTCACCCCGGGGCGGGCGGAGCTCGCGCTGGCCGTGGCCACGTCGCTGCTCGTCGCCGTGTGTTGCGCCGCGCTCTGGCACTTCAGCACCAGTGACATGGCCGTGCGGCGTCAGCTCCAGTTGATGGCCTGGCATCTGCGGCAGCTCGCGCCCAGCGCCGATCCCGCTGCGCGCACGCCGGAGCAGGCGGGACCCCCGTCGGAGGAGGCGCGCGTCGTTGCTCTGGGCGTGAGCGAGCGTGGCTCCGCGAGCGCGACCGCCCCCGACGACATCGGGACACGCACGACCCGCCGCACCTGATGCGGTGATCCACGCGGCCACCTCTTTCCAATTCACCATCTGGTTACATGCGTAGTAGCCTGCTGCGGATGCAGCCCAGCACGCAGCCAAGGACCCCATGTCAGGACCACTGAGCGGCCTCCGCATCCTCGAGCTCGCGGGTATCGGCCCCGGCCCCTTCTGCGGGATGATGCTCGCCGACATGGGCGCGGAGGTGATCCGCATCGACCGCCCCGGCGGGAACCCGTCGGCCTACGTCGGGCACAACGTGCTCTTCCGCAACCGTCGCAGCGTCGCGCTGGACCTGAAGTCCCCGGAGGGCGCCGCCGCCTTGCTCCAGCTCTGCGAGCACGCGGACGGACTCATCGAGGGCTTCCGGCCGGGCGTGACCGAGCGGCTGGGCGTGGGCCCCGACGCCTGCCTCGCGCGCAACCCGCGCCTGGTCTACGGGCGCATGACCGGCTGGGGCCAAGACGGCCCGCTCGCGCAGGTGGCGGGGCACGACATCAACTACATCGCGCTCTCGGGCGCGCTGCACGCCATGGGCCGGCGCGGTGAGCAGCCCATGCCTCCCCTCAACCTGGTGGGGGACTTCGGCGGGGGCGGCATGATGCTCGCGTTCGGCATGGTCTGTGGCCTGCTGGAAGCGCAGCGCAGCGGCCAGGGGCAGGTCATCGACACGTCCATGGTGGAGGGGTCGGCTGCGCTCATGGCCATGTTCTACGGCCTGCGCGCCCAGAAGATGTTCACCGACGAGCGCGGCACCCACATGCTCGACACCGGGGCGCACTTCTACGACACCTACGAGACGGCCGACGGCAAGTACGTCTCCATCGGCAGCATCGAGAGCAAGTTCTACGCGCTGTTGATGGAGAAGGCCGAGCTCGACCCGTCCGTCTTCGGCAAGCCCATGGACATGAAGCGCTGGCCGGACATGAAGGCGCAGCTTGCGGCGGTGATGCGCACCAAGACGCGCGACGAGTGGTGCGCGCTCATGGAAGGCACCGACGTGTGCTTCGCGCCTGTGCTCTCGCTCGAGGAGGCGCCCAAGCACCCGCACAACGTGGCGCGTGAGAGCTTCGTCGAGGTCGAGGGGGCGCTCCAGCCGCGTCCCACGCCGCGCTTCAGCCGCACGGCCTCGTCCGTGCCCGAGCCGGCGCGCATGCCGGGCACCCACACCCTCGCGGTGCTGCGCGACTGCGGCTTCAGCGAGACTCAGCTGGACGCGCTCCTCGCGAGCGGCGTCATCGCACAACTGTGAGGCGCACGGCGCAGAAGAGGTAGAGCCCCATGGACCAAGCGAATCCCGTCATCTGGCGCGAGCCCGAGACCGCCGAGGCCCGCTGGGCGCGCATGCCGACCATCCGCAACGGCGCGGAGTACATCGCGAGCTTGCGCGGGCGCGGCACCAAGCTCTACCTCTTCGGCAAGCTGGTGGAGGAGCCCGTCGACCACCCGATCATCCGGCCGTCCATCAACGCCCTGCGCATGAGCTACGACCTGGCCGAGGCCGAGCCGGAGCTCGCGACGGCGCACTCCCCGCTCATCGGCAAGAAGGTCAACCGCTTCCTGCACATCGTGGAGTCGCCGGACGACCTGGTGACCAAGAACAAGATGCAGCGGCGCATGGGGCAGCTCACGGGCACCTGCTTTCAGCGCTGCACGGGGCTCGACACCATCTCGGTGCTGCACTCCATCACCTTCGAGATCGACGCGGACAAGGGCACCCCCTACCACCAGCGCTTCTTGGCGTGGCTCGAGCAACTGCAGCGCAAGAACCTGCTGGTGGCCGCCGGCATGACGGACCCCAAGGGGGACCGCAGCAAGCGCCCCCACGAGCAGGCCGACCCCGACATGTTCCTGCATGTCACCAAGCGCACACCCGAGGGCGTGTACATCACGGGCGCCAAGGCGCACATGACGGGCGGCTGGAACCAGCACTGGATCTGCGTGATGCCCACCATGAACATGACCGCGGCCGACCGCGACTACGCGGTGGTGGCGGCGGTGCCGGGCGACGCGGACGGCATCACCTACGTCTATGGCCGGCAGTCCTGCGACGGACGCGCCATGGAGGGCGGCTCCATCGACGTCGGCAACGCCGAGTACGGTGGCCAAGAGGTGCTGGTGCACTTCGACAACGTCTTCGTCCCCAACGAGCACGTGTTCATGGACGGCGAATACGAGTACGCGCAGGAGATGGTGGCGCGCTTCACCGCCTACCACCGCGCGAGCTACGTCTGCAAGACGGGTCTCGGTGACGTGCTGGTGGGCGCCGCCGCGGCGGTGGCCGAGTGCAACGGCGTCGAGAACGTCTCGCACATCAAGGACAAGCTGGTGGAGATGATCCACCTGAACGAGACCATCTACTCTTGTGGCATCGCGTCGTCGCACCAGGCCAAGCAGCTCCCGAGCGGCATCTTCATGAACGACGCGACCCTCTCCAACGTGTGCAAGCACAACGTCACGCGCTTCCCCTACGAGATCGCGCGCCTGGCGCAGGACCTGGCGGGCGGCCTGATGGTGACCATGCCCTCCGAGGCCGACTTCCGCAGCGAAGAGGTGGGCCCCCTGATCGAGAAGTACCTGCGCGGACGCGGCGACATCCCCACCGAAGAGCGCATTCGCATCATGCGCCTGATCGAGAACATGACCCTCGGCCGCAACGCGGTGGGCTACCTGACCGAGTCCATGCACGGCGCGGGCAGCCCGCAGGCGCAGCGCATCCACATCCTGCGTGGCACGGACCTGCAGGCCAAGAAGTCGCTGGCCCGCAGCCTCGCGGGCGTCACCCCCCGCGATCCCGCCGGCGTGGCGCAGCGCGACCCCGCAGAGTAGCCGCGCGTCGAGCGTCGGCCCCGCAGCTCCACAAGCCGGCTCGTCACGAGACCAACCATGATATGCGGTGACTGACATGACCCAGAAGACGCGCCCCGAGCTGACCGCGCTCTACGAGCGCCTCGCCCGCACCGAAGACGCGGCGCGCAGTGAGGCCGCGCGCAAGCGGCACGAGAAGGGCTACCGCACCGCGCGCGAGAACCTGCACGACCTCGTGGACGAGGGCTCCTTCCTCGAGTACGGGCAGCTGGCTGTCGCCGCCCAGCGCAGCCGGCGCGACTACGAAGAGCTGCAGCTCGAGACGGCGGCGGACGGACTCATCACCGGCCTCGGGGCCGTGAACACGGCGCTCGTGGGTGACGAGGCGGCGCAGACCGCGGTGATCATCGGCGACTTCTCGGTGCTGGCTGGGACGCAGGGCTTCTATCACCACAAGAAGCTGGACCGCATGTGCGAGCTGGCCGAGCAGCTGGGGCTGCCGGTGGTGCTCTACACGGAGGGGGGCGGCGGGCGCCCGGGCGACACGGACATCGCGACGGGGGTCTCGGGCTTGGACGTGGGGTCCTTCCTCGCCTGGGGTCGGCTGAGCGGGCACGTGCCGCGCATCGCCGTCAACAACGGCTACTGCTTTGCGGGCAACGCGGCCCTCTTTGGCTGCGCGGACATCACCATCGCGACCAAGACCTCGTACATCGGCATGGCTGGCCCGGCCATGATCGAGTACGGCGGCCTCGGCAAGCACGCGCCCACGGAGATTGGCCCCACGGAGGTACAAGAGACCAACGGCGTGATCGACATCGTGGCGGCGGACGAGGCCGGCGCCACCGCCGCGGCAAAGCAGGCGCTCAGCTACTTCCAAGGGCGGACCCGCAGCTGGAGCGCGCGCGACCAGACGGCCCTGCGCGACGCGCTGCCCGAGGACCGCCGCTTTGGCTACAACGTGCGGCGGGTGATCGAGACCCTGGCGGACGAAGGCAGCTTCCTCGAGCTGCGGCGCGCCTACGGTCGCAACGTGATCACGGGCTTCATGCGCCTCGAGGGCATCCCGGTGGGTCTGGTCACCAGCGACTGCCAGCACCTGGCGGGCGCGGTGGACGTGGTGGCGTCCGAGAAGACCGCGCGCTTCGTGCAGCTGTGCGACGCGTTCGGCCTCCCCCTGGTGGTGCTCACCGACACCCCCGGCTTCATGGTGGGCGTCGACAGCGAGCGGCAGGGGGCCGTGCGGCGCATGTCGCAGCTCATGAACGCGGGCGCTGGCGTGAGCGTGCCCATCGTGAACATCGTGCTGCGCAAGGCCTACGGGCTCGGCGCGATGGCGCTGGCGGGCGGGAGCCTGGCCAAGCCCATCTACACGGCGGCGTGGCCCACCGGGGAGTTCGGCGCGATGGGCCTCGAGGGGGCGGTGCAGCTGGGCTACCGCAAGGAGCTCGAGGCCGTGCAGGACCCGCGCGCGCGCGAGGCGCTCTTTCAAGAGCTGCTCCACAAGATGTACGCGCAGGGCAAGGCCACCGAGTCCGCCAGCTTCCTCGAGATCGACGCCGTCATCGACCCCGCGGACACCCGCAAGGTCATCCTGCGCGCCCTGCTGGCGGCGCGCGGCGGGCAGGGGCGCGGGCGCAGCGCCGGCCACGGACGCGGCTGAGCCGGGCGGAGCGCGCCCCGGCACGAGCGCGCGGCCCGGTCAGCTGAGCTGGTGCAGCACCAGGCGGCTGTACACCCCGCCGCGCGCCATCAGCTCGTCGTGCGTGCCGTCCTCCACCAGGCGGCCCCCCTCCAGCACGCAGATGCGGTCGGCGTTGCGCACCGTGCTCAAGCGATGCGCGATCACCAGCGTGGTGCGCCCCTTCATCAGCCGCTCGAGAGCGGCCTGCACCAGCGCCTCGCTCTCGGCGTCCAGGCTGCTGGTGGCCTCGTCCAGGATCAGGATGCGCGGGTCCTTGGCGATGGCCCGCGCGATGGCCACGCGCTGCCTCTGCCCCCCCGACAGCTGCACCCCGCGCTCCCCCACCAGCGTCGCGTAGCCATCGGGGAAGCCCAGGATGAAGTCGTGCGCGTTCGCGTCGCGCGCCGCCGCCTCCACCTGCTCCTGCGTCACGCCCTCACGCCCGTAGGCGATGTTCTCCGCGATGGTCCCCGAGAAGAGCACCGGCTCCTGCGGCACGATGGCGATCAGGTCGCGCAGGTCGTGCAGCGTGAGCGCGCGCACGTCCACGCCACCCACCCGCACGGCCCCCGCGTCCACGTCGTAGAAGCGCGGCACCAGGGCGGTGAGGGTGGTCTTGCCCGCGCCGCTCGGCCCCACCAGCGCCACGCTCGTGCCCGGCGCCACGTCCAGCGTGACGTCCACCAGCACGGGCTGGTCGGGGCGCGAGGGGTAGCGATACGACACGCCTTCGAAGCTCACGGCCCCGCGCGCCTTGTTGCTCTCCGGGAGCGGCTGGCTCGTCTCGGGCTCGCGGATGCGCGGCACCAGGTCCACCAGCGCGAAGAGCCTCTCCGTGGCGCCCGCCGCGCGCTGCAGAGCGGCCCAGATGCCCACCAGGCTGCCCAAGGCCACGGCGACCACGCCCGTGTAGAGCATGAAGGCCGTCAGGCTGCCCGCGCTGAGCTCCCCGTCCGCCACCATCAGCCCACCCAGCCACACGATGAGACCGATGGCGATGAAGCCCGACAGCGTGGCCACCGACATGAACGACGCGCGCCAGCGCGCCAGGCGCAGCGAGTCGTCGAAGGCGTGCTCCACCGTGTCGCCGTACGCGGCGGACTCGTAGGCCTCGCGCCCGAAGGCCTGCACGGTGGTGATGGCGCCGAGGGACTCCTGCACGCGCGCGTTGGTCTCCGCCAGGCGGTCCTGCACGGCGCGGCTCATCACGCGGATGCGGCGCCCGAAGAGCACCACCGCCACGGTGAGCGGCGGGATGACGGTCAGCATCACCAGCGCCAGCTTGGCGTTCTCCACGAAGAGCAGCACCAGCCCGCCCACCAGCTGCACGGAGTGGCGCATGGCCATGCTCAGCTCGGAGCCCACCACGCCCTCGACGATGGCCACGTCTCCCGCCAGGCGCCCCACCAGCTCCCCCGTGCGGCGCGAGTGGTAGAAGGTGGCGTCCTGCAGGAGCAGGCTGTCGAAGACCTTGCGGCGCATGTCGGCCACGGCGCGCTCACCCAACCAGCTCATCAGGTAGTGCCGAAACCAGGTCAGGCCCGCCTGCAGCAGGAAGAGCACGATCAGGCCGATGCCCACCTGGTGCATCACCGCGCGTGAGCCGCCTCCCACCCCCTCGTCGATCGCGAAGCGCACCGCCTGCGGGTACACCAGACCGATGCCCGCGCCCAGCAGCAGCGCCGTGGTGGCGAGCGCGAAGCGACCCCGGTGAGGTCGGAGCAGCGTGAGCAGGCGCCCGATGCGCCGCACGCCTCGCGTGCGCGGGGCCGCGGCGTCCGAGGCCTGATCCGCGCCTGGGCCGGCCACCAGGTCGGCGTCCGTGTCGGAGGGCGGTGAGGGTGACGCGGCGGTGGTCAACGTGGGCTGTCGTGCAAGGGGCCCACGAGCGGGCCGCGGGCTCGGCGGTCGAGCGCGGGGAACGAGCATGCACGCGGGGCGCGGGCCCCGCAACGTCACGGTCCACTCTCGCCGCAATTCCGTGTCCTACGGCAGGCCCTCTGTAGAAACAGTTGTGGCGGGGCGCCCGGGACGCCGTACCATGCGCCCCCCATGTCGCAGACCACGCCGAGCCTGAAGGAGGTCGCCGCCCTCTGGAGGCGCCCCAGCAATAGGGAGCGCCTCGGGCTGCCGGTGGAGGTCGTCGCGCCCATGCTCGGCACTCCGCAGCTGTCGAGCGCGCTCGGCTTCATGGCGCGTCGGCTGGACCTCACGGACATGGCCTCGTTCTTCGCTCACCCGCGCATCGCGGAGGCCTTCGGGCGCGACCCGAGCGACATCGACGCGCGCCGCCTGCTGACCGCGCTGCACGAGCTGGGGGAAGCCCGCGAGCTCTACGTGACCCGCCTCGATGCCAGCCTGCCGGCCGACGTCGTCGTCGCGCGCCCCGCGGCCGACTCCGACTCGGTCAACACGTGGATCGCCGAGCACGACCTCGACCGGCTGCTGGACAGCCCCTTGGCCGTGTTGGTGGACCGCGTCGCCGCGTCCACGGCGCTCAAGAGCAACCTGGCCAGCTCCTCGTCCATGACCATCCGCGAGCTGCGCAACATGCGCCCCACGGAGCGGCGCTTCCGCATCGACGAGCTCGCCATCTTGCAGTCGGCCGCGGTGGACTGGCTGCGCGAGACCGTGGAGGCCAGGCGCCTGCGCGCCTGGCGCGAGCAGCTCTGGGACACGCGCCCCGACGACGCCCGCTTGCGCATCTTGGGCGTGCGCTTGAAGGATCTGCGCCGAGAGATCCTGCAGCAGGTGTCGGTGCGCACCAGCCTGCCCCCGCGCGACGTGGTGCTCGAGCTCGAGGAAGAGCCCCCCGCGCTGCGCATGGAGCCCCGCGGCAACGCCTTCGCCCAGCGGGTCACGCGGGTGCTCTTCATCGACTTCGAGGACTCTCCACTGCGCGTCGAGTGCCGCTGCATGGGGCCCGGCGCGCCCGCGTGCGAGCACGCCCTGCACGTAGTGGACTACGCGCTCGACATCGTGCACGACCCGCACTCGCTGCTGCGCCCGGCGCTGGTGCGGCTGATCGCCGTGCCCAGCTGGACGCGGCTGCTCACCCGCCTCGAGTCGCACGTGCCCGCGCTGCTGGCCGGGCCCAGCCTCGAGCGCGTGGTCTTTCGCGTGGCGCCCGACGAACGCGAGTCCGTCACCCTCGCCATCCAGAAGCGCGGCAAGCGTGGCTACTCGGCGGGCCGACGCATCACGGCCGAGAAGCTCCTCGAGCAGTCCCCCGAGGCCGTCGCGCCGGAGGACCGCGCCGCGGTCACGGCGGTGCGCGAGTACGAGCTCGAGAGCCGCCGCTCGTCGCATCCCCTCGACACGCACGTGGTCCTGCCGCTGCTCGCGGGTCACCCCCGCGTCTATCGCGCAGACGACCCGGAGGTGCGCCTCGACGTGGTGGCCGTGCCCCTCACGGTCGCGCTCGAGACCGTGCCGGCCGGCGCGCGCGTGGCCATCCGCGTCGGGGCCAAGACCATCGAGCCCAGCACCCGGGTGCCCTCGGTGCTGGCGCACGATGACGTCGCACAGCGCCGCGTGTCGGTGGCCGAGGTGCCGCCGAGCCTGCGCGAGATCGTCCTCGCGGCCGCCGCGCACCCCGCGGTCATCCCCGAAGAAGCCTTCGACCGGGTCATTGCCGTGCTGCTGCGCCTGCAGAGCGACGCGCTGGACGTGCGCCTGCCGGAGAAGATGCGTGGGCGTGCCGTGCCCGCGGACGCGCGCCTCGTGGCGCGGCTCGAGCCCACCGGCGACGAGTCCCTGCGCGTGACCTTCCTGTGCCGTCCGGCCCCTGGCGGTCCAGCCTTCGCGCCCGGTCGCGGGCCCGCGTTCAGCATCGGCTCCGACGAGCAGGGGCGCCTGCACGTGCGCCGCGACCTGGACGTGGAGCGCACCGCCGCCGACGCCGCGCGCGAGCGCTTCAAGCTGGACCACGCGCGCGCCGACGCGGAGTACACCTTCCGCCTGGATCGCCTGGACGAGGCCCTCGATCTGCTGGAGCGCCTGCGCGACGCGAGCGACACCATCGACGTGGAGTGGCCCAAGGAGGCCATGCCCTGGGAGCTGCGCGGCGGCGCGACGGCGGCCACGCTGCACGTGCGCGTCCAACGCGCCGAGGAGTGGTTTGCGGTGGGCGGCGACGTCACCGTGGACGGCGAGACGGTGCCGCTGCAGGCCCTGCTGGACGCCATCCGCGCCGGGCGTCGCTTCGTGCGTGTCTCGGGCAAGCGCTTCGCGCGCATCGAGGCCCAGCTGCGGGCCCAGCTCGAGGAGATCGACGCGACGGTCTTCCAGGACCGGCACCAGCTGGCCGTGGGCGCGGCGGCCCTCACGCGCCTGTCGGAGGCGCTCGAAGCGGACGCCTTCGAGGCGGACGAGGCCGCGCTCACCATGATCCACGCGGGGCGCGCGGCGAAGGACTTCGAGCCCGCGCTGCCGGAGACCCTCAACGCCACGCTGCGTGACTACCAGACCGAGGGCTTCGCCTGGATGGCGCGGCTCGCCACGTGGGGCGTGGGCGGCGTCCTCGCGGACGAGATGGGTCTCGGCAAGACCGTGCAGACCATCGCGCTGCTGCTCCAGCGTGTGGAGAGCGGGCCCTCCCTGGTGGTCGCGCCCACGTCGGTCACGGGCAACTGGGAGGCCGAGCTCGCCCGCTTCGCGCCGTCGCTCGTGCCGGTCATGTATCGCGGCGCCCGGCGCGCCAAGCTGCTGGAAGACATCGCCGCGAACCAGGTGTTCATCACCAGCTACGACACCCTCGCGCGCGACGTGGAGCTGCTGTCGGACACGCGCTTCGGCGTGCTGGTGGTGGACGAGGCGCAGGCCATCAAGAACGCACGGACCCAGCGCGCCAAGTCCGTCCGCGCGGTCAACGCGCAGGTGCGCGTCGCGCTCACGGGTACACCCGTGGAGAACCACCTGGGCGAGCTCTACAGCCTCATGCGCGTGGTGAACCCCGGCCTGCTCGGCACGTGGGCGCACTTCCGTGAGCGCTACGCGCTGCCCATCGAGCGGGACGACGACGCCCGCCAGCGCGAGCAGCTGCGCGAGACCCTGCGCCCCTTCATCCTGCGCCGCACCAAGCGCGCCGTCGCGCCCGAGCTGCCGCCGCGCACCGAGGTCATCCACAGCGTGGAGCTGTCGGCCGAGGAGCGCGCGCTCTACGAGGCGGAGCGCAGCGACGCGCTCACCCACCTGGCCGACGAAGAGGGGCAGCGCTTCGAGCTGCTGGCCGCGCTCACGCGCCTGCGGCGGCTCGCGTGTCACCCCCGCCTGGTGCACCCCGACTCGGCCGTGCCCGGCTCCAAGCTGGCCGCCTTCATGCGCCTGGCGCGCGAGCTCCGCGAGGAGGACCACCGCGCGCTGGTCTTCAGCCAGTTCACCTCACACCTGGCCATCGTGCGCGAGGCCCTCGAGCTGGCGCGCATCCCCTCGCTGTACCTCGACGGCGCCACGCCTCAGCCGGAGCGGGCACGCCTGGTGGACGACTACCAGCAGGGGCAGGTGCCCTTCTTCCTCATCTCGCTCAAGGCGGGCGGCACGGGCCTCAACCTCACCGCGGCCGACTACGTCATCCACCTGGACCCATGGTGGAACCCGGCCGCCGAGGACCAGGCCAGCGACCGCGCGCACCGCATTGGCCAGGAGCGGCCCGTCACGGTGGTGCGCTTGGTCTCCCAGGACACCATCGAGGAGAGCGTCCTGGCCCTGCACGCACGCAAGCGTGACCTCGCGGACAGCCTGCTCGAGGGGGCCAACGTGGCTGGCAAGCTGAGCACCGTGGAGCTGCACGAGCTCATCGCGGGGCAGTCCCGCGCATGACGGCGCGCGGCAAGAAGCCGCCGCGGCGTGTCACTCCGGCGTACCTCAAGAACGTGGCGCTGCACTACCTGGACCAGCGCAGCAGCAGCCGGGCGAACCTGCGGCGCCTGTTGGTGCGGCGGGTGGACCGCAGCCTCGCGGAGCACGGCGGTGAGCGCGAGGAGCAGGTGGGCTGGGTGGACGCGCTGCTCGACGAGCTGGTGCGGCTGCGGCTGCTGGACGACGCCGTGTATGCCACGCAGCGCGTCCGCAGCATGGCGCGCGCGGGCAGTGGCACGCGAAAGATCCGCGCAAAGCTCGCCGAGAAGGGGGTGCCCGCCCCCTTGGTGCAGGCTGCCCTCGCCGAGCTCACGGAAGACGGCGCCTCTCCCGACCTCGTGGCGGCCTGCCGCTATGCCCGCAGCCGCCGCCTCGGGCCCTATCGTCGCGACGCCGAGCAGCCTCGTGACCCCGATGCGCGTCAGAAGGAGCTCGGCAAGCTCGGTCGCGCGGGCTTCTCTTACGATATTGCAATGCGCGTCATCGATTGTGAAGATGCTGATATTCTTGATGAAATCGTCGCGTCGTCCAATCTCTGAGGGGGCGTCATTTCATAATTGTAAGAAAATGCTTGGCAACGCGTGCCCAGCGGTCATACTGGCGGGACGGGCTTTCGTGACGACGCCTGCACGGTCTGGGGGGATGGTGCTGCTGTCGCGAAGGCCCGATCATAATTCTGCCGCCCGCACCTGCGGGCGGCTTTCTTTAACCCACAGACGTGACGCGGAAAGCCGCCCCGGCGCGCCGTCAGCGGCTGCGACGTAGCGTGCAGGTCTCGCTCTCGGGGTCGAACTCGATGTGCGCGAGCCCCGCGCGCAGCTGGCGCAACACGGCCTGCCGCTTGTCCTCCAGCGTCGCCTCGGAGTGGCCGTAGTCAGTGCCTTCGCGCGTGATGTACTCCTCCACCACGCCGTGAAGGGCCGCTTCACTCAGGCGCTCGTAGGGGACGATGATGGGCTCGTGCGGGGCGTTCGAAGAGTCGTCTGAAGAGTGCATGGTGCTCGTATCGTTCCGGCGCGCGCGGAGTTGCGTCAGAGAGCCGTCAGCTCGCCGGGCATGGCGCCTGGCAGCGCCGTCACGCTCCTGTCAGCGGCCCGTGACGTTCAGCTCGTAGCCTGCCCTGTTGGGAGTGCCCCCGTCGCGCACGTAGATGATGTACCAACCCGGCTCGGCGAAGTGCGTGATCAGCTCATTGGGTCCCTCGCCCCGGCTCGCCCCCAGCGGGTCGGCCCGCAGGTCGCGCAGCTCGAGGTCCACGTCCGTGTGGTCGCTCTGCCCGCCGCTGCCAAACACCTGCAGCCGCACGGTCAGCCACATGGGGGTGGGCACGTGCACACGGTAGGCGTGCACCGCGTCGCGTCCGTTCCCTGGCCGCGGGGGACCGCCGCTGGGCGCAGGGTCGGACATGCTGTCGATCTTGCCGCCCACCGTGCTGCCCAGCGCGATGTCGAGCGGCCAGAGGGGCGTGTCGTCCAGGGGCAGCATCGCCTCGGGGTGCCCTCCCACCAGCAAGAGCTGCTTGATGGCCAAGCCATCCGCCACGTTGGTGCGCACCAGGTAACGCAGAAAGCTGGTGATCTCCGGGTACGCGCCGGGCTCGCGGGCGATGCCACGCATGGCCGCAAACACCGCCGCGGGACCCAGCGCGACCCCGTCGTTGTCCGTGTCTGGCAGCGCGAAAGGCACGTCCTGTGGGCCTCCGTCCGAGAGGTCCCAGAGGATCTCCTCCACCCCTGCCTCGGAGCCCATGCCCCGCGGCCCGTCCTGGGACTGCGTCTCCAGGTTCGCGGCGACGCGCAGGGAGCCGGCCGGCTCGATGCCGATGGTGTCCACGTAGAGCGGGTGTCCGAGTACGGCGCACGCGAACCAGCTGGCGCGCCCCTCCTCCCACGCGAGGCCGGGGTCCACCAGCACGCCGCCTGGGTGCGTGCCGCCATGCGACGAGTCGCTGGTCATGACGTCCATCACGAAGTGCCCGAACTCGTGCAGGATGATGGCCTCGTCGTGCTCGTCGGTGTCGGTCGTGGCCTGCCGACCCGGGTCCCCGCCCAACAGCTCCACGCTGTAGCGCCCGCTGCCGGCGACCCGCTCGGCGCGGTAGTAGCTCCACTCGGTGGTCACGCCTCGGGCCCAGTAGGCGTAGAAGCGCGGCACGTGCTCGCCCGTCCACGCGTGCACGGCCCGCGCGCCCCGTAAGACGGTGTCCAAGAGGTGCAGCGCGCCCGCCATCTCGTTGTCGTCGCCGATGCTGATCTCGATGGCCCGCGCGTCAGGGGCGGTCGGCACCGGCACCACGAGGTCGTGCACTTGCGCGCCGAAGGCGTCACGCGTGACCGCGAGGTCGAAGCCGTCCGCGAGGATGGCGGCCCGCACCCGCAGCGACGCGCGTGGGTCGCTGACCAGCACCGCAAAGACGCCGTCGTCGTCCGTGGCGGTCGTGCCGAGCACAGCGCCAGACGGGTCCACCACGTCCACCGTGATGCGTCGCGCCGGGCGCAGGGTCTGCTCGCGCGAGGCTCCGGTGACGGTGGGCTGGCGCGCCGCGTAGAGGACGCGTCCGGCCAACTCGCGGGGGGCGAGCTCGGGTTCCACCACGGTGGTCAGTGGCCCCGGCGCGGACGCACACCCGGCGGAGAGGAGCCCGAGGGCGAGCGCGAGAGAGATGAGCTTCACCCGCGAGATGCTAGCAGCCCGCGCGCGCGTTGGCTGCGCTCCTGCCGCCCTGATACCTTGGCCGCCATGCCGCGCAGCGCCACCGTCTCCTCCCCCGTCCCTCGCGGCTCCCGTGGGCGGCCGTGGCGCTCGGTCTGCCCACGCGCGTTGGCGCTGGCGCTGGCCGCCGCGAGCCTCGTCGGCTGCGCGGACGATTCCTGCGTCGTGCCTCTCCTGCCGCCCCAGCCCTGCGGCTTGAACGGGCGCGGCGCCATCCTCCAGATGTGCGAGGGAGCGATGCTGGTGGGCCGCTGCGAGGATCCCGACGCCTGCATCGACGGAACGCTGCGCGTGGGCTCCGAGGCCGCCTGCGGCGTGAACGGACGTGGCGTCGAGCACGACCTCTGCGTCGGCGGACAGTTCGCCCCCACCTGCCAAGATCCAGACACCTGCGCAGACAACGCCGAGGGCCTGAGCGACGTGCCCTGTGGGCTCAACGGGCGCGGGCGCCAGCTGCAGACCTGCTTCGCCGGGAGCTGGAACGTAAACGCCTTCTCCTGCTCCGACCCCGACGTGTGCGTGGACGACGAGCTCTCGGAGCGCGACTGCGGCGTCAACCTGCGCGGCACGCGTACGACGACCTGCCTGGGTGGCGCCTGGCAGTCCACGGACTGCGAGTACCCTGCGGAGTGTCTGAGTGGCAGCCAGTTCGACGCGGGCGCGTGCCCCATCGTGCTGCCCACCCTCAGCGTCCCCAGCGCCTGCCCCGACGTGAGCAGCGCCGGGCGCATCACCATCACGTCCGCTGGCGAGGCGCGCCAGTTCCTCCTCTTCCTGCCTCCGAACCCCAGCGGCAAGCCCGTGGCCGTGCTGTGGCATCAGCTCGGTGGCAGCGCGAACAGCTTCGCGTCCATCACGGGTGCGGCGTCCCTGGCGAGCACGCTGGACATCATCGTCGCCATCCCGGAGATGTCGTACCAGTTCACGCTGGGCGGCATCTCGGCGCCCATGTGGCGTTTCTTGGACGTGTCGCCGCCGGGTCCCGACCTCGCCCTCTTCGATGACATCCTGGGCTGCTTGGACGCCGAACACGGCGTGGACCGCGCGCGCATCTACACGGCGGGCGCGAGCGCCGGCGCGCTCTTCAGCACGCGCCTGCTGATGGACCGCGCGGACGTGCTCGCGGGCGTGACCATCCTGAGCGGCGGCACCGAGGAGGCGCATCGCATCCTGAACACCACCTACGTCACGCCCGCAGCGCCCACCCCCACCCTGGTCGCCTGGGGCGGCCCGAGCGACACGCTGGCCTTCTTGCCGGGCTTCACCATCGACTTCGCCGCGGGCAGCCAGGCGCTGGTGAACCACTTGCTGGATGATGGCGACACGGTGGTGGCCTGCGACCACGGGCAGGGTCACTCGGTCCCGTCGCCCATCATCGCCTTTGCGCTCCAGTTTCTCGTGGCGCAGCGGTATGGCGAGCCCAACCCCTATGCCTCCCCGACGCCTCCGAGCATGCCCGCCACCTGCGCCGTGCGGGCTCCCTGAGCGCTCGCGGACGGCACCCCGGTCGCGTTGTTTGCGCCACACCCCCTTTCCGACGCGCACGAAACATGCTTCATAGTGGGCTGAGGTCGTGTGGATGCCTACGTTTGACGGTCTGCGGTTGTGGATGGCGGGGTGCTTTGTGGTGGCGTGCTCGTTGCTGCCTGCGCGGGCGCTCGCTTACCCAACCTACGGCCCCAATGACTTCGGGGCCCGCCCCTATGTCTGCCAGACATGCCACGTGGCGACGGGTGGTGGGGCGGACTGCCAGGGCAACGGGCGCGCCCCATGTCTGAACCCTTATGGCGCCGGCTACTCGACTAGCGGCTACGTGGCAACGGCCGGCTCCAACGCAGACAACGACGGGTGGACCAACAGCTACGAGATCAACACCGCCGGCACGCTGCCTGGCTGGCCCGAGGGTGCCACCGAGGTGGGCTGCAACATGCAGACCTGCGCCTACGCGGTATCCGCCGCCGTCGACTACACGTACGGGAGCTACGTGAACTGCAGCCAGAACGTCGAGTGTCGGGCCTACCACACCCCGACGCAGCGCTACTACTTCAGCTTCCGCTGCGAACTCGGGACCACGGGCACCGTGGGCACTTCGTCGCACAACTGGGGCTGCAGCAACATCAACGAGTGCGCGGGCAACCCGTGCGCCCCCGGCAACTGCTCCGAGTTCGCCACGGGCAACAGCTGGGTCAGCCCCGGGTACTCCTGCAGCGGCTGCCCCGCCGGCTACGCCCTCAACGCTGGCTCCACGGCGTGTGTCCTCATCAACGAGTGCACCGCCAACGTGGACAACTGCCATGCCCTCGCGACCTGCTACGACCCCTCGAGCGCCGTGGGTAACTACACCTGCACCTGCCCGGCTGGCTACAGCGGCAACGGGCGTACGGGCGTGGGTGGCACCGGCTGCACGGACATCAACGAGTGCGCCGGCAACCCCTGCGGCCCCAACGGGGTGAGCTGCACGCAGACCCCCATCGGCTCGTGGAGCGCGCCCGGCTACTCGTGCACCTGTGCCGCCAACTACGGCTTCAACGGCACCACGTGCGTGCTGACCAACGAGTGCACCGCCACCCCCGCGCCCTGTGTGCCGGGCCTCGCCACCTGCAACGACCCCAGCATGGTCAACGGCGACGTCCAGTGCGCATGCATCGCCGGCTACTCCGGCAACGGCTTCGTCATGGGCACGGGCTGCACCAACATCAACGAGTGCATCACCGGCGCCCACAACTGCTCTGCGCTGGCGACCTGCGCGGACCTCCCGGGCTCGTTCTCGTGCACCTGCAACCCAGGCACCACGGGCAACGGCCTGAACTGCACCAACATCAACGAGTGCGCGGCGCCCCAGCCGTGCGGCGTGGGAGGCACTTGCGCCCAGATCCCGCTCGGGTCCGGCTGGAGCAGCCCGGGCTACACCTGCAACTGCCGCCCCGGCTACACCAACAACGGCACCACCTGCGCCCTCCAAGACGAGTGCCTCGCGGACCTGGACGACTGCATGTCGCGCGCCACCTGCAGCGACCCGAGCTCCACGGTCGGCGACTTCGAGTGCACCTGTCCCGCCGGCTACATGGGAGACGGCCGGACCTCGGGCAGCAGCTGCACCAACATCGACGAGTGTGCGTCGGGTGACGACGACTGCTCCGCCAACGCCACGTGCACGGACACGCTCGGGTCGTTCCGCTGCGACTGCGTCGCTGGATACCTGGGCGACGGTCGGACCTGCACGGACGTGGACGAGTGCCAGAGCGGCAGCCACAACTGCTCGCCCTTCGCGGAGTGCACCAACACCGCGGGGAGCTTCAGCTGCGCGTGTCGCGACGGCTTCCAGGGCACGGGCACCAGCTGCATCGACGTGGACGAGTGCGTGGTGGACAACCCCTGCGGCGAGCACGAGGCCTGCATCAACCAGCTGGGCGCGGACCCACTCTGCGAGTGCGACCCGGGCTTCACACGCGTCGAGGGCGTGTGCACGCGGGCTTGTGGCGACGGCGTGCGCGGCCTCGGTGAGGGCTGTGACGACGCCAACACGGAGCCCGGCGACGGCTGCGGCGCGACCTGCCTCGTCGAGGCGGGCTGGGCCTGCTTCGAGCCGCCCGGCTCGGCCAGCCAGTGCACCAACCGCTGCGGCGACGGCGTGGTCGACTATCCGGCGGAGCAGTGCGACGAGGGCGACGCAAACAGCGACACCGCGCCGGACGGGTGCCGAGCGGCGTGTCGTACGGCCTTCTGTGGCGACGGCGTGCTCGACACGGGCGAAGGCTGTGACGACGGAGCGGACAACTCCGCGACGCGGCCGGGGGCCTGCCGCCCGACGTGCGAGCGTGCGTTCTGCGGCGACGGCATCGTGGACGAGGGTGAGGTCTGCGACCCTGGGGTCGGGCTCGGCATCGACCCGGAGCGCTGCGGCGCCCGCTGCTTCGCGGACGCGGGGCCACACGGCGGGAGAGGCGGCTGCAGCGTGTCCCCCGCCGAGCCGGTCGGCGGGCTCGCGTGGTCGGCGCTCCTGCTGCTGGGGGCCGCGCTGGGCCTCCGGCGCCGGCTGCGTCGCGGCTAGTCGCGCCAGCGCTCACACGCGCTGCGATTGACACACTCCTTGCCACGGACACACTGCTGCGGGCCGCGTGCTCCGTGCGCGGCTCGTTCTACGGTCACCCGGCGGGTGGCGGTTCAGTGTCTCGCCGCGCCCCTGAAGGCGCCCCCAAGGAGTAATCATGTCTAGCGCCATCGTCGGCGTCATCATGGGGAGCCAGTCCGACTGGAAGACCATGAAGGCGGCCACCGTCATCCTCGACGAGCTCGGGATTCCGTACGAGGCGCGCATCGTCTCCGCCCACCGCACGCCGGAGCGCCTCTGGGCGTACGGCAAGGAAGCGGCCTCTCGTGGCCTGAAGGTCATCATCGCGGGCGCCGGCGGCGCCGCCCACCTGCCGGGCATGATGGCGTCCAAGACCCCCCTGCCGGTCATCGGCGTGCCGGTGCAGACCAACGCGCTCTCGGGCGTGGACAGTCTCTACTCCATCGTGCAGATGCCGCGCGGCTTCCCGGTCGCCACGATGGCCATCGGCGCCGCCGGGGCCACCAACGCCGGCCTCATGGCCGCGTCCATCCTGGCGCTCGCGGACGACGCTCTCGCGCAACGCCTGGACGCGTGGCGTGCCCAGCTCTCGGCCTCCGTCGAGGAGGTCCCGCACGATGAGTAGCGCGGATGTCCCGGCGCTGCGGCCGGGTCAGGTGATCGGCATTCTCGGGGGAGGCCAGCTGGGGCGCATGCTCGGCATGGCCGCCGCGCGACTCGGGCTGCGCACCCACGTCTACGACCCGCAGGAGGCCTGCCCCGCGGCGGACGTGTGCGGCGAGCACACCGTCGCGGCCTTCGAGGACCAAGCGGCCATGGCTCGCTTTGCCGCTGCGGTGGACGCCATCACCTTCGAGTGGGAGAGCGTGCCGATCCAGGCGCTCGCGGCCCTCGAGCGGACGCCGCCCGTGCGCCCCAGGGTCGCGGCGCTCACGGTCCTCCAGGACAGGCTCAGCGAGAAGCGCTTCCTGACTGAGCTGGGCCTGCAGACCGCGCCCTTCGAGGAGCTGGACACGCCCGACCAGCTCCAGCGGGCGCTCGACCGGGTGGGGACCCCGGCCATCGTGAAGACGCGTCGCTTTGGCTACGACGGCAAGGGGCAGGCCCGCATCATGGGCCCCGATGACGTGGCCGCTGCGCTCGCGCTCGTGGCTCAGCAGCCCTGCATCCTCGAGGGCTTCGTGCACTTCGAGCGCGAGGTGTCGGTCATCGCGGCGCGCGCCGTGGATGGGAGCCGTGCTTGCTACGACCCCAGCGAGAACACGCACGAGGAAGGCATCCTGCGCCGCACCCGCGTCCCGGCCACCCTGAGCGCTGCGCTGCGTGAGGAGGCCTTCGCGGTCGCCGCCAGCATCCTCGACGGACTCGACTACGTGGGCGTCCTCGGCGTGGAGTTCTTCGTGACCGACAGCGGCCTACTCGTGAACGAGGTGGCGCCGCGTGTGCACAACTCGGGGCACTGGACCCAAGAGGGCTGCCAGGTGGATCAGTTCGAGCAGCACATCCGCGCCGTGGCCGGCTGGCCGCTGGGGAGCACCGAGCGGCACACCGACGTCACCATGGTGAACCTCATCGGAGACGACGTGCAGCGCTGGGCGGAGTACCTGGGCACGAAGAGGGCGTCCCTGCACCTCTACGGCAAGGTGGGCGTGCGCGCGGGGCGCAAGATGGGGCACGTGAACCTCGCCGATGGCCCCAGCCTCAGGGACCCATCCGCTGAGAGCGCGTCCGCAGGGAGCGAATGATCATCACCTGCACGGCCGCGACCAGGCCGTGGCTGAAGTAGGCGTTGCCCTCGATCACGCGGCGCACGAGCCGGGTGGTCTCCCCGGGGTCGAACTGCGACCAGCCGACGATGGCGGCCTCCCGCCACGGGAAGGCGTGCGTGTCGAACCGGAAGCGCGCGCTCTCGAGGCTCCCGCGGAGCCCGTCCACCTCGATGGCGCCGCCCGGCTCGGTCTCGCGCAGCATCATCTCTCCGCCGACGGACACGAGCGGCACGGGGATCACCCAGCCGAAGCGCGTACCCTGCTCCGTCACCTCGATGGTGTGCGAGCGGCTGCCTTCCATGAGCGACTCGCCGAACTCCTCGGGTGACACCATGATGCCCCGCATGCGCGCGACGGATGTCCCGCTGCGGGCCAGCGACGACACGCCGTGGAGCCGGTCCCCTTCGAGGTGGAGGAAGACCAAGTCGCCTCGCGCGAGCAGGTTGGCGTAGCGGTCCACGTCGAAGCTCGGCCGCACCAAGGGCCGCTCGACGGGCTCGGGCGTGATGTAGCCGTGCAGTCGCTGCGACTCGTCCACCGTCGCGAGCAGCATCGTCATCGCCAGCGCGATGTTGATGGTGCGGTTCACGCTGTTGCCCCCCGAGGCCATCTGCTGACTGAGGTAGTTGGCGTCGCGCATGTCGATGCGGGTGGCGAAGACCAGCACGCAGGACTCGGGCGTCTCGGGATAGATCCGAAAGAGAAAGCGGCCCACGCCGAGGTCGCCGTTGGTGCTGGTCACCTCGATCAGGTGACCGCGCGTGGGGTGCCCCGGGTAGACCGTCATGACGTTGTCACCGCGCAGCGTGAAGATGGCGACGGTCCAGTGCCAGCTGTACGCCACCTGCAGGCCCTGGCGTGCGTGCACCTCCACCTCGTCGAGCGCGGGCATGAAGGCGCCGTAGCGCTCGGGGTGACTGACCACGTCGGCGACCAGGTCGGCGGGCGCGTGCACGCGCGCCATGAGCGTGACGGCCGGCAGCTCGGTCTGCTCGTTGCTGAACTCGGTGAGCATGACAGGGCCGTCGTCCAGGTGCGGCATCAGCAGCGCGCGCTCGGACGGGAGCAGCGCCCGCAGGCGTGCGGCGTCGGCACCGACGGGGTTGGCCGGCGCCTGCGCGCGAACGGCCCACACGCCCGTCAACGAGGCGAGCGTGAGCAGGACGGTGAGTGACGGTCCGAGGACGGCGTGGCACGTGCGCGGCACTCGCCAGGGACGTCGGGCGGGCGGGTTTGCTTCAATACCCATCTCCATGCTGTACCAGCTGCTCAGCGCAGCCGCAGCGCGTCGAGCGCGTCGTTCAGGCTCTCGGTCGCCTCGGAGCGCAGCACCCGGACGGCCAACAGGCAGGCGGCGTGGCTGGGCAGCTCCACGAGGTGGTGCGTCACCGACGAGCCGCGCACGGTCAGCCACTCCATGGGGTCCCCCTCTGCGGATGCGCCCCACGTGCGCAGCAGCGTACCCAGCACGTCTCGGTCGAGGGCCTCCCCGTCGCGCGCGAGGGTCTGTCCAGTGGGGGCGTGCAGCACGGCGGCGCCGGTGACTCCCTGCAGCGCCATCGCTCCCTGCACCAAGTCGCCGAGGGAGCTCAGCCAGTCTGGCGTGGACCACAGCCCGGTGATGCCGTTCAGTGACACGTCGAAGTCCGTGTCGGTCACCGGCGGGCGGCTGCTGGAGTGGTGCGCGTCGTAGCCCAGCTCGGCCAGCGTGTAGGTGAACTCGGGAGGGTAGCGCTGTGTTCCGGGCACGAACACGGCCTCCGCGTGCTTCATCTCCTCCAGGGTGTCCACTCGGGCGCGCAGCCACCGCGCGATCTGCTGGCGCAGCGTCGCCTGCTCCGCGAGCCCCCACTCCACCAGCACCGTCGCGAAGTTGCGCCCGCTGGCGCGGCAATCCTCGAGCACGGCGCGGAGGTCCTCGGCCGGCACGCTGGGCCCCACCAGATCCGGGAGGGACACCGGATTGGACGACAGCTGCACCCACGCTAGGCGCCCGCGTACCACGTGCGCGCGCCCGAACACGCCGCCCGCGCGCAGGGTCAGCTCGCCGCTCTCGCCGCTGTCCAGCACCTCCTCGAGCGCGTCGAAGACACGCCGCGGCGCGTGCAGCTCCAGCGTCCGCAGCCCGGTCTTGAGGCGCCCCACCAGCTCCATGTGGTCCACCGGACGGTTCACCGTGTCGTCGGCGCCTGCGTCCAGCGCGTCCAGCGTCTCGTCGCGCGTCCCGTTGCGCGTCATCGCGATGATGTAGACCGCGCGACCCGTCGCGCGCAGGCGCGCGGCGAAGTCGGCCTCCGCCAGCGCCTCCGCGTCCACCACGAGCAGCCGCGCGCCAGGCTGCGCGTCGAAGACCGACAGCCCCGCTTCGGCCGTGTCGCACTCCTCCACGTGGTGGCCCGCTCGCCGCAAGGCCTTGGCCACGAAGGAGCGCGTGGTGCGTTCGGGGTCGACCAGGATCAGCGCCGCGCTGGCGTTTTCGCTCGTCACCCCCACGATTCTATCCGATGCAACGGCCGTTCTGTACGCAATCCAACGTACCTGTCGGGGATTGGTCCTTTCGGGCGCGAACGTGGCATCCTCGACCCGATGTACTGCCAAGCCTGCGGGGCCAAGAACACCGAAGACGCACGGTTCTGCAACATGTGCGGGTCGAGCATTGCGGCCGTTGGATCGCCCGGTGGGCCCATCGCGGCGCCCACCCAGGTGGGTCTGGGTGTACCCCAAGGGCCCGACCCGAAGGGCGTCAACATCCCGCTGGCACACGCAGCCACCGTGCACGGGCCGCTCGTCGTCGCGCCAGGGGGCGGAGCACCTGGGGGGCCGTCTGGGGGAGGCGCGCCGTCGGCCACCGCCACCACGCCCGCCAAGTACGCCCTCGGGCCGCACACCGCGGAGCTGGAGGGCCCGTCGGGGTATCTGCCCTCGGCCATGAACAACACCATGAGCGTGTCCCTCGAGGCCATCGGGGTGCGCTCCAGTCGACGCACCTGGGCGGTGATCGCGCTCGCGTCCATCGGACTGGTCGCGCTGGGCGCGCTGGGCATGCGCTGCAGCAGCGGTGAGGCGCCCGTAGCGCGCGGCGGCGCCGAGCCGGACGACCCCTTCGTCATCGGTACGCCGGTGCCTGAGGGTGAGGAGGCGCCAGGTGTCGACTTCGTCACCGGGACCAACGACTCGGCCGCCACCGCGCCGAGCGGCGAGACAGGCGCCGCCACAGGAGCGGGCGGGGGCAGCGGCGCGGGGGCTCGACCAGGCGGCTCGGGCACGACGCCAAGCACGCGCGGCGCGAGCTCGGGCGGCGGGGGCGCGTCTTCAGGAAGCGGTACGATGGTCGCCTCCGCCGGCGGCGGGAGCAGCAGCGGTGCGAGCGGTGGTAGCGCGAGCGGCATGGCTGCAACCACCGGCGGCTCCACCAGCGGCAGCGGCTCGGGGGCGAGCACGGGTGGCGCCGGAAGCGGCGCGACCGGGGGAGGCTCCACGGGTGGAGACGCTACAGGCGGGGGGAGCGCTGCGGGCGGGGGCGACACCACTCCTCCAGGCGGCGGGGACTCGTCCGCGGGTGGCGGGGACGCGCCCGCCGAGCGTGACATCGAGATGGACATGTACGCCGGGCGCGTGCGCTTCCTGATCAGCCGTTACTACGCGGCCCGGGCTGCCACCTGCTTCGACCGCGCCACCCGCGTCGACCCTTCGATCAGCGGCACGGTCACGATTGGCATGACCATCGGCGCCGACGGGTCCGTCAGCAGCGCGCGTGTGGCGCGTAACAGCACTGGCAACGCAGACCTGGGCACGTGCCTGCAGAACGAAGTCCGCCAGTGGCGCCTCTCGCCACCGCCGGGCGGCGAGAGCGTGACCATGAACATGCCCTTCTCTCGCTGAGCGCCCAGTGGACCCCATCTCCCGACGCTTCTCACTCTCGACCGGCATCACGCTGGCCGGCGACCTCTACACGCTCTCACCGGACGTGCAGGCCGACACCCCGCTCGACGAGACGCCGCTGGTGTTGTTCCTACACGGCGGTGGACAGACTCGACACGCATGGGGAGGCGCTGCGGAGCGGCTGGCCGAGGCCGGCTTCCCCGCGCTCACGGTCGACCATCGCGGGCACGGCGACAGCTCGTGGGCGGCCGACGGTGACTACCTCTTCCCGCGCTTCGCCGACGACCTCGCCGCGCTGCTGCCGCTGCTCGGCGCGCCGCCCATCGTGGTTGGCGCCTCTCTCGGCGGGCTCAGCGCGATGGCCGTCGAGGGGGACCGCGGGCGGGCCACCGAGGGCATCGTGCTCGTGGACGTCACACCGCGGCTCGAGCGCGACGGCGTCATGCGCATCATGGAGTTCATGCGCGCGCGCCCGGACGGCTTCGCGTCCATGGAGGAGGTCGCCGAATTCGTGGCGTCGTTCCTGCCGCACCGCCCGCGGCCCAAGAGCACGAGCGGCCTCGAGAAGAACATCCGCCGTGGAGACGACGGGCGCTACCGCTGGCACTGGGACCCGGCGGTCCTCACCGCCTGGGGACCCGGGCGCTACTCGGAGGCGGAGGCGGCCGAGCTGCTCGCGGGCCGGCTGGACGCCGCGCGAAGGCTGAGCGTGCCCGTGCTGCTGGTGCGTGGCCGCATGAGCGACGTGGTCAGCGAAGAGAGCGCTCAGGAGTTCCTCGCGTGCTGCCCGCACGCCGAGTACGTCGACCTCGAGGGGGCCGCCCACATGGTGGCCGGCGACAAGAATGATGCCTTCGGGGACGTGGTGCTCGACTTCGTGCGTCGTCTGCGCCATAAGTAGAACATGTTCTACCGTCCCGAGGCGTCCGGCTGCGGGGCGCCTGAGTTGGAGTGAGCGACATGGCGGTCGATGCGGAAGTCTTCAAGCAAGGGCTCCGGCGCTGGGCGAGCGGGGTCACGGTGGTCACCGCCAAGAGCGGCGAGCAGCAGCACGGCATGACGGTGTCAGCATTCTCCAGCGTCTCGGCCGAGCCGCCCCTCGTCCTGATCTGCGCCAACCGCTCGTCGCGCACCAACGGCGTCATCGCCGAGGGAGGGCGCTTCACGGTCAACGTCCTCGCCTCCGACCAGCAGGACGTCAGCGCAGTCTTCGCGTCGTCCAAGCTCGAGGACTCGCGCTTCGACCACGTGGCGTGGCACGCGGGGGAGGGCGGTGTGCCCGTCATCGACGGCGCGCTCGTCAACCTGGAGTGTCGCGTGGAGTCCAGCTACGACCACGGCAGCCACACCATCTACATCGGCTTCGTGGAGGCCGCGCACGTCCAAGACAAGCGCCCGCTGCTCTACTACGACGGCGCTTACCGCGACGTGGGCTGACGCCCTCGAGGGCACGCATGCGGGTCGCCGGGCACACTGGCTGGTCCGCGCTCTCTGTTCCGCGCTCTCTGGATCGGGCTCTCGCCCTGCCGCGCGCCTCAGGCCTTCGCCAGCGCTCCCGTCGCGACGGCCGCTCGCGGGACACCGCGCGCAGCCTGGGCCTCGTCGCGCATCACCTTGGCCGTGCGCCCAGTGCCCTCCTCGTTCCAGCCGGGCGGCATGAAGAACGCACCCAGCTTGCCGCGCAGCGTCTTGGCCCGCGCCGCGTCTCGAAAGATCGCGGCCCACTCGTGGAACGCGATGCGCAGCAGGTTGTAGGTCTCGATGTTGGTGGTCAGCCCGTAGTCCACCTTCTCGTCGGGCAGCTCCGCCTGGAAGGTGCCGAAGAGCTTGTCCCAGATGATCAGGATGCCGCCGTGGTTGCGGTCCAGGTAGAGGGCGTTGCGACCGTGGTGCACGCGGTGGTGCGAGGGCGAGTTGAACACGCGCTCGAACCAGCCCATCGAGCCGATCAGCTCCGTGTGGATCCAGTACTGGTAGACCAGGCTGATGGTCTGAGCCAGGACCACCATCTCCACGCTGAAGCCCAGCAGGGGCAGCGGCGCCCAGAACAGGGGCCCCGTGATGGGCGTGGTCCACGACTGCCGGAGCGCGGTGGAGAGGTTGTAGTGCGTGGACGAGTGGTGGTTGACGTGCGCCGCCCACAGCATGCGCACCTCGTGGTGGCTGCGGTGGAACCAGTAGTAGCAGAAGTCCTCCGCCACGATGAGCAGCACCACGCCCCACCACGTGAAGGGGATGTCGAACACCCGGAACTCGTACAGCAGCGCGTAGAGCGCCAGCGCCGCGATCTTGGCGACCGCGTTCACCAGCAGCATGCCGAAGCCCATGCTGATGGAAGCCGCGCTGTCCTTGCCGGTGTAGCCCACCAGGCCGCTCTCGGCGTCCTCGCGCTGGCGGTGCACCAAGAGGCGCCACTCCACCAGCATGGAGACGATGAAGAAGGGGATCACGTAGAAGATGGGCTGCATCACGCGCTTCCTTTGGCGAGGCCGCTCGAGGGGCCTTGGGTGGTCGACTTGGGTGTGCCGGCAGATCTCGCTCGGGCGGGGGCGCCGCCGCTGGACTCCGCCTCGCTCGCGGCCAGCAAGCCGCGCGTCAGCTCCTGCCGCGCGATGCGCTCGATCAGCGCCAGCTCGCGCACGCTGTCCTCTTGCGTGGGGATGACGCTCGCGGCGAGGGCCGCGCCCTGCATCATGTTCATGATGCTGAGGATCATCGCGTCGAAGTCGGGGTTGTGTCCGGCCGCGTCGGGGAAGAGCGCGCGCGCTTCGGCCAGCAGGTTCTGGCGATGCGCCGCGAGGACGGGGGTCACGATGCGCGTCAGCTCCTTGTCCGTGCGCGCCGCCAGGTAGAGCTCGAACGCGGCCTGCAGGGTGGGCGAGCAGAAGATCTGCCAGAGGATGCCGATGGCGGCGCCGAGGCGGTCGGCCCGCTGGTCGCGCGCGAGCTTGTGGCGGAACTCCTCCACCAGCTCCGTGAACAGCTGCTGCAGCGCCTCCCCGAGCAGCGCGTGCTTGCTGGGGAAGTGCTTGAAGAGCGCCCCCTGGCTCACCTTCGCCCGCTTGGCGATGTTGGTCGTGGACGCGCCGGCATAGCCCTCCGCCACGAGCGCCTCCACGGCGGCGGTGAGCAGGCGTGCCCGCGTCGCGATGCTGCGCGCCTGGCTGGGAGGGGAGAGAGGGGAACTCATGAGCACAAGGTAGCGTCCCGAAAAGAAAGTGACAAGTCACTTTTTTTCTGAGCGATAGGAATCTCGGCGACGCTCCCCGAGACCGACACCCTGCTGCCCCGCGATTGCCGAATTCCGTAACGATTTACGCACCTGATACGCGAAATGACCGAACCGTGACAAATGCGTTTGGCCACTCGGGCTAAGTCGAGATCCGCTTGTGTGGTGCGATGTGCGCCGCGCTCCGGAGCTCCATGACCGTCGCCGATCTGATCCCCCTCGGGGCCGTACGGACGTCCACCCCCCCGGCGTTCGAGGCCTCCGCGCTCGTCGCGGCCGCGCACGCCGTCCGTCGCCCTGCGTTCATCCTGCGTCACCCCGTCACCGGCACCGTGGGCGTCGCGCTCGACGGAGACGCGCTCTCGACGCGCGAGCTCAACGGGCACCCGACCTACCCTCTGCTGGGTTCGCTGCCCGCGCTCTATCCGGAGTGGCTGGGCGACCGCGGCTTCAACGAGGTGCACGGCACGCGCTTCGCGTACATCGCGGGCGCCATGGCCAACGGCATCGCCACGACCGAGCTGGTCATCGCGATGGCGGAGAACGGCATGCTCGGCTTCTTCGGCTCCGCCGGTCTCACTCGGCCCCGCGTGGAGCAGGCGCTGGACACCCTCACGGTGCGCCTCGGTGAGCGCCTGCCCTGGGGCATGAACCTCATCCACTCGCCCAACGAGCCGGATCTCGAGGAGTCCATCGCCGAGC
The DNA here is from genome assembly GCA_020633075.1 of Sandaracinaceae bacterium. Classification (GTDB taxonomy): domain Bacteria; phylum Myxococcota_A; class Polyangia; order Polyangiales; family Houyiibacteriaceae; genus JADJJE01. Next base: position 16,269 of record JACKEI010000006.1, on the reverse strand, counting down.
TGTACATCCAGCGCGGCGTGCGGCGGGTGTCCGCCTCGGCCTACATGGGCCTGACCGAGCCCATCGTGCGCTACGCCTGCACCGGCCTCCGGCGCGGCTCAGACGGCCGCATCGAGCGGCAGAACTTCGTGTTCGCGAAGATCAGCCGGCCGGAGACCGCGCGTCGCTTCCTGATGCCGGCCCCGCAGGCCATCTTGGACGCCCTCGTCGCGAAGGGGCAGCTCACCCGCGAAGAGGCGGAGCTCGCGGCCCTCGTGCCCGTAGCCGAAGACATCACCATGGAGGCCGACTCGGGCGGCCACACGGACAACCAGACGCTCACGGCGGTCTTTCCGGTGATCATGCGGCTGCGCGACGACCTCACGCGCGAGCACGGCTACACGCGCCCCATCCGCGTCGGGGCGGCGGGTGGCCTCGGCACCCCCTCGGCCGTGGCGGCCGCCTTTGCGCTCGGCGCCGCGTACGTCCTCACTGGCTCGGTGAACCAGGGCTCGCTGCAGGGCGGGCTGTGTGACTACGGCAAGCAGCTGCTGGCGCAGGCCACCATGGGCGACGTCATCATGGCGCCCTCGGCAGACATGTTCGAGCTCGGAGTGAAGGTGCAGGTGCTCAAGCGGGGCACTCTCTTCGGGCCGCGCGCGCTCAAGCTCTACGAGATCTACACGCGCCACGACAGCCTCGAGTCCCTCCCGGACAGCGTGCGCGGGCCCCTCGAGAAGCAGATCCTGGGGCAGCCCTGGCAGGACGTGTGGCAGGGCACGCGCGACTTCTTCCTCACGCGCAACCCTGCCGAGGTGGCGCGCGCCGAGCGCGAGCCCAAGCACAAGATGGCGCTGGTCTTCCGCTGGTACCTCGGGCTCTCGTCCAAGTGGGCCATCGTCGGCGACGAAGCGCGCCGCATGGACTACCAGATCTGGTGCGGCCCCGCGCAGGGCGCCTTCAACGACTGGGTGCGCGGCAGCTTCTTGGAAGCGCCCGAGGCCCGCGACGCGGTGCAGATCGCGCTCAACCTGCTGGAGGGTGCCGCCGTCGTCACGCGCGCCCAGCAGCTCCGAACCTACGGCGTGCCCATGCCCGCGGCCGCCTTCGACTTCTCCCCCCGTCCCCTCGCGTGATCCCCATGACCAAGACCAACTCGTGTCCCATTGCGATCGTCGGCGTCAGCTCGCTGATGCCCGGCTCCATCAGCGCTGACGGCTTCTGGCGTGACATCCTCTCGGGGAAGGACCTCATCACCGACGTGCCCGCGTCGCACTGGTTGATCGAGGACTACTACGACCCCGACCCGAGCAAGCCGGACAAGACCTACGCCAAGCGCGGAGCGTTCCTCCCGGACGTGGACTTCGACCCCATGGCGTGGGGCGTGCCGCCGAACATCGTGCCGGCCACCGACACCAACCAGCTCTTGGCGCTCATCGTGGCCAAGCAGGTGCTGGAAGACGCCTCGCGCGGGCAGTTCCAGAGCATGGACCGCGAGAAGATGAGCATCATGCTCGGCGTCACGTCGGCGCAAGAGCTGCTGGGCTCCATGGTCAGCCGCCTGCAGCGGCCCGTGTGGGTCAAGGCGCTGCGCGAGGCGGGCCTGCCCGAGAGCAAGGTCGACGACGTGTGCGCGCGCATCTCGGCGGAGTACACCCCCTGGCAGGAGAGCACCTTCCCGGGCGTGCTGGGCAACGTCGTGGCGGGGCGCATCGCCAACCGCCTGGACCTGCACGGCACCAACTGCGTCACGGACGCGGCTTGCGCCAGCACCTTCTCGGCTCTGTCCATGGCCGTGAACGAGCTCCGCTTGGGTGACAGCGACCTCGCCATCGCGGGCGGCGCCGACACCATGAACGACATCTTCATGTACATGTGCTTCAGCAAGACGCCCGCGCTGAGCCCCTCGGGAGACTGCCGCCCATTCTCGGATCAGGCGGACGGAACCATGCTGGGCGAGGGCATCGCCATGGTGGCCCTCAAGCGCCTGGCGGACGCCGAGCGCGACGGCGACCGCGTGTACGCCGTGATCACGGGCGTCGGCACGTCCAGCGACGGACGCAGCAAGAGCGTCTACGCGCCCGTCCCCGAGGGGCAGGCCCGCGCGCTGCGCCGCGCGTACGACCTGGCCGGCTACGGTCCCGAGACGGTCGAGCTGGTGGAGGCGCACGGCACGGGCACCAAGGCGGGCGACGCCGCGGAGTTCGGCGGTCTCGACACCGTCTGGAACGAGTCCGGCCGTGAGGACCGGCAGTGGTGCGCGCTCGGCTCCGTCAAGTCGCAGATCGGTCACACCAAGGCCGCCGCCGGGGCTGCGGGTCTCGTGAAGGCCGTGCTGGCGCTGCACCACAAGGTCATCCCGCCCACCACCAAGGTGGATGCACCCAATCCCAAGCTGCACCTCGAGGAGAGCGCCTTCTATCTCCCCACCAAGGCGCGCCCGTGGGTGCGTGGCTCGGATCACCCCCGGCGCGCGTCCGTCAGCTCCTTCGGCTTCGGTGGGAGCAACTTCCACATCGCCATGGAGGAGTACACCGGCGCCGGCGCCCGTCAGGACCGCACGCGGGCCTACACCAGCGAGCTGGTGGTGGTGACGGGCGGCAGCGCGGCGGACGTGGCCGCCAAGTGCCGAGCGCTCGCGAGCGAGGTCGAGGCCTGCGACGAGCCGGGCCTGCTCGCGTTCGTCGCGCAGGCGTCGCAGCTGAGCTTCGACGCAGCGCAGGCGGCGTCGGGCGCGCGGGTGGCCGTGGTCGCCAAGAGCGAAGCCGAGCTGGTGGCCAAGCTGCGCCAGGGCGCCGAGCTGGCCGACAAGGGCGCAGCGAGCGACCGTCCGGGCGGCGTGTCGTTCGGCGTGGGCGCGCACGAGGGCGGCGTCGCGCTGCTCTTCCCGGGCCAGGGCAGCCAGTACATCGAGATGGGCCGCGAGCAGGCCATCGCGTTCGAAGAGGTGCGCAGCGCCTGGGACAGCGCCGCCAGCCTCGCGCTCGCCAGCGACGCGCTGCACGACGTGGTCTTCCCGCGTTCGCAGTTCACCGCCGAGGAGCAGCAGGCCGCGGCCGCGAAGCTCACGGCCACCGAGTGGGCGCAGCCGGCCATCGGCACGCACAGCCTGGGTCTGTTGCGGCTCCTGAAGGCGCTGGGCGTCACGCCGGCGGCTGTCGGCGGTCACAGCTTCGGCGAGGTCATGGCCCTCGCCGCGGCCGGGGCCATCGCAGAAGACGACGCGCTGCGCATCGCCCGCAAGCGTGGCGAGCTCATGCGCGACGCGGCGCAGACCCCTGGCTCCATGCTGGCAGTCAGCGCCACGGTCGAGGTGCTGCGCCCCAAGCTCGAGGCCTACGGTGAGGACGTCGTCGTGGCCAACCACAACGCGCCGGAGCAGGTGGTGCTCTCGGGGCCGACCGCCGCCATCGACGCCGTGGAGGCCAAGCTCAAGGCCGACGGGCTCCGCGCGACGCGCCTCTCGGTGGCGACCGCCTTCCACAGCAAGGTCGTGTCCGCCTCGACGGTGCCGTTCAAGGCCTTCTTGGCGGACATCGCGTTCAGCGCGCCGAGCGTGCCCGTGTACGCCAACTCGGAGGCCGCTCCCTACCCGGCGGACCCCTCGGTGGCGCGTGGCATCCTCGGACAGCAGATCGCGGAGCCCGTGCGCTTCGTCGAGCAGGTTCGCGCCATGCACGCGGCTGGCTGCCGCACCTTCGTGGAGGTCGGGCCAGGGTCCGTGCTCACGGGTCTCGTCGGCCGCATCCTCGGCGACGTGGCGCACAGCGCCATCGCGCTCGACCGCAAGGGCAAGGACGGCGAAGAGGCGCTCTTCGTCGCGCTCGCCAAGCTGGTCGCGGCGGGCGTGCCCATGTCGCTCGCGCCCCTCTCGGCAGGGCTGCGTGTGGCCGAGGACCCGCGCGCACGCATCAAGCCGAAGATGGCGCTCAAGCTCAACGGCGCGAACTACGACAAGCCGTACCCGCCGCCCGGCGGCGCTGCCGCGCTGCCCAAGCCCAACCCGGAGCCAGTGCCAGCGCCTGTCGCCGTGGCTCCCGTCGCCGCCGCGCCCAGCGCGGGCCGTCCGGCGGCTGCCGTGTCGTCGCACGCGTCTCCCGCGCCTGCGCCGGCTGCCGCGGCCCCCGCGCGCCCAGCCATCACCGTGCCCTATCCGGAGCCGCTCCCGATGCCCACGCCTCTCGCCCCGCCCCCGCCCCCGGCGCCCACGCCCGCGCCCGCGGTGGCGCAGCCCGTTGCGACGCAGCCCGCGGCCGCGTCCGAGTGGCTCGCGGCCTACGCGGCCATCCAGCAGCAGACCGCGGACGCACACGCGGCGTTCGCGTCGGCCATGTCGCAGTCGCACGCCGCGTTCCTGCAGTCTGCGCAGGCCTCGGTCTTTGGCATGACCTCCCTCGCGGGGGTGGGTGCCTTGGCCGCTGCGCCCGTGGTTGCCGCGGCTGCGCCAGCGCTGTACGCCCCCGTGCCCCATGCGGCGCCCGTGGCCGCCGCTCCGAGCACGTCCGCGCAGCTCGCACCGGTCGTTGCGGCGCCCGTCGCGCAAGCTCCCGCCGCGCCTGCGGCCGTCGCGCCTCGGCCGGTGACCCAAGCTGCTGTCACGCCAGCCGCCACGCCTGTGCCCGTGAAGCCCGTCGTGGCGCCCGCGCAGCCCGCTCCAGCCAAGAGCGCGGCGCAGCCCACACCGGCCGCCAAGCCCGGCCGCGACCTGCGCGCGCTGATGCTGCAGGTGGTGGCCGACAAGACCGGCTACCCCGAGGAGATGCTGGGCCTGGAGATGGACCTCGAGGCGGACCTGGGGGTGGACTCGATCAAGCGCGTGGAGATCCTGAGCACCATGCGTGAGCGTGAGCCGGGGCTGCCGGACGTGGACGCGGGAGAGATGGCCAAGCTGCGCACGCTGGGCGAGATCGTGGCGTACATGGGCGCGAGCCTGCCCGCCGCGAGCGCTCCGGCTGCAGCTGCGGGAAGCGCGCCTTCCACGGCGGCGAGCGCGCCGTCTGCGGCGGCTGCGCCGGGCCGCGACCTGAACGCGCTGATGCTGCAGGTGGTGGCGGAGAAGACGGGCTACCCGACGGAGATGCTGGGGCTCGAGATGGACCTCGAGGCGGACCTGGGGGTGGACTCGATCAAGCGCGTGGAGATCCTGAGCACCATGCGCGAGCGTGAGCCGGGGCTGCCGGACGTGGACGCGGGAGAGATGGCCAAGCTGCGCACGCTGGGCGAGATCGTGGCGTACATGGGCGCGAGCCTGCCCGCCGCGAGCGCTCCGGCTGCAGCTGCGGGAAGCGCGCCTTCCACGGCGGCGAGCGCGCCGTCTGCGGCGGCTGCGCCGGGCCGCGACCTGAACGCGCTGATGCTGCAGGTGGTGGCGGAGAAGACGGGCTACCCGACGGAGATGCTGGGGCTCGAGATGGACCTCGAGGCGGACCTGGGGGTGGACTCGATCAAGCGCGTGGAGATCCTGAGCACCATGCGCGAGCGTGAGCCGGGGCTGCCGGACGTGGACGCGGGAGAGATGGCCAAGCTGCGCACGCTGGGCGAGATCGTGGCGTACATGGGCGCGAGCCTGCCCGCCGCGAGTGCTCCGGCTGCAGCTGCGGGAAGCGCGCCTTCCACGGCGGCGAGCGCGCCGTCTGCGGCGGCTGCGCCGGGCCGCGACCTGAACGCGCTGATGCTGCAGGTGGTGGCGGAGAAGACGGGCTACCCGACGGAGATGCTGGGGCTCGAGATGGACCTCGAGGCGGACCTGGGGGTGGACTCGATCAAGCGCGTGGAGATCCTGAGCACCATGCGCGAGCGTGAGCCGGGGCTGCCGGACGTGGACGCGGGCGAGATGGCCAAGCTGCGCACGCTGGGCGAGATCGTGGCGTACATGAATGGCGGTGTCGCGCCCGCAGCCCCCGCGGCTGAAGCGACGGACACGCAGGGCAGCTCCGCGGCCCCGGCGAACACACCCGTTGCCGCGAGCGCGCCACCCACGGCGGCTCTCGGTCGCTTCCCCCTGCGTCTCGTCGGCGCTCCGGCGCTCGGCTTCTCGCTGCCGGGTATCCATCGCCTGCAGTGCCTCGCCATCGTCTCCGACGGCGCGGGCGTGGCCGAAGCGCTCGCCGCGCAGCTGGCGCTGCAGAACGTCCGCGCGCAGGTCGTCTCCCGCGCCAGCGAGCTCCCGGGCAACGTCGACGGCGTCGTCTTCTTGGGCGGCCTGCGCGAGCTCGCCGACGTCGACGCGGCCCTCGCCGTGCAGCGCGAGGCCTTCATGGCTGCGAAGGCGCTCGCGAGCCGCGCCAACCAGAGCCCTGTGGTCTTCGTGACCGTGCAAGACACGGGCGGCGACTTCGGGCTCTCGGGCTCGTCGCGCGCCTGGCTCGGCGGTCTGCCTGGCCTCGTGAAGACCGCGGCGCTCGAGTGGCCGCAGGTGGGCGCGCGCGCCATCGACCTCGCCCGCGGTGAGCTCGATGCCCAGGCCATCGCGGTGGCGCTCGGCAACGAGCTGCTGGCCGGCGGCCTCGAGCTCGAGGTGGCCCTCGATCCCAGCGCGGCAGAGCCTCGCCGCACCCTGGAGAGCTACCGTGAAGCCCTCCCGAGCGACGTCGACCAGACGCCGCGCCTCGGGCCCACCGACGTGGTGCTCGCCTCGGGCGGCGCGCGCGGCGTGACCGCTCGTACCCTCGTCGCGCTGGCCGCGAAGACCTGCGCGCGCTTCGTGCTCCTGGGACGTAGTCCGCTCACGGAAGAGCCCGCGTGCGTCCAGGGGCTCAGCGCGGACGCAGACCTCAAGCGCGCGCTCCTCGCGGACGCCAAGGCGCGCGGCGAGGCGGTCACACCGGCCGGGCTCGGGCAGCGGGTGGCCAGCATCCGAGGTGCGCGCGAGGTGCGCGAGACCGTCGCGGACATCGAAGCCGCGGGCGGGCTCGCTCGCTACGTCGCGGTGGACGTGCTGGACGAAGCCGGCGTCGCCAACGCCCTCGAGAGCGTGCGCGCCGAGTGGGGCCCCGTCACCGCCGTCGTGCACGGCGCGGGCCTGCTCGCCGACAAGCGCATCGAAGACAAGACGGTCGAGCAGTTCGAGCGCGTCTTCCGCACCAAGGTGGACGGCCTGCGCGTGCTGCTGGCCGCGACGCGACGCGACCCCCTCGCCGTGCTCGTCATGTTCTCCTCGGTGGCTGGCCGCTGCGGCAACCAGGGGCAGTGCGACTACGCCATGGCCAACGAGACCCTCAACAAGGTCGCGGCGCTCGAGAAGCTGCGGCGCGGCGGCGACTTGAGCGTGAAGTCGCTGAACTGGGGCCCCTGGGAGGGCGGCATGGTCACGCCCGAGCTCAAGGCGCACTTCGACGCGCTGGGCGTGCCGCTCATCCCCCTCGAGGTCGGCGCGCAGATGCTGGTCGACGAGCTGCGGGTCAGCACCCCGACGGACAACGTCGAGATCGTCCTGGGCGGTGCGCCACGCCCAGAGTCCTTGCTGGACGCGGGCGGCGTGGAGCGGGAGCGGGTCTTCGACCTGCGCGTGCACCGCAGCACCCACGCCTACCTCGACCACCACCGCGTGAAGGGCAGCGCCGTCGTGCCCGTCGTGCTCGTGCTCGAGTGGTTCGCGCGGGCTGCCCGCGCCGTCTGCCCGGAGCTCCTCTTCGTGGGCTGCCGCGACGTGAAGGTCCTGAAGGGCATCACGCTGCCCGGCTTCGACAGCGAGGGCGACCGCTTCGAGATCCACGCGCGCAAGCTGAGCAACGGCGAGGGCGCTCTCTACGCGCTCGAGCTGCGTTCGGCAGCCGGTACACGGCACTACAGCGCCACCGCGGTGCTCGAGCCGGTGCGCCCCACGCCGCAGCCCCTCAAGGCTCCCCCACAGGGCCTCGGTCCCATCCGCGCAAGCGTCTACTCCGAGGACGGTAGCGGCGTGCTCTTCCACGGCGAGGACTTCCGCGTGGTGCGTGACCTGCAGGTCGGCACCGACGGTCTCTCCGCGTCGCTGGTGGGCACGCACGAGAAGGCGTGGCTGCCGGACGCGTGGCAGACCGACCCCGCGCTCCTGGACGGCGGCCTGCAGCTCGCGCTGCTCTGGACCGAGCACACCCTCGGGCGCGCCTCGCTCCCGACGGGCCTCGGTGCGCTGCACGTCTACAAGCCCGGGGCGCCCGCCGGTGAGCTGCGCGCCACCCTCCACGCTCGCTCCGCCACCGGCGCGCGCGCGGTGACCGACGTGTCCTTCGTGGACGCGGGCGGCGAGCTGGTCGCGTCCCTCGAGGGCGTCGAGACCCACGTGCTCCCGTGAGCGTGTCGGCCACCACCCCCTCGACACCGAGTTCCCCATGACCTTCGCTCCCATCGCCATCGTCGGGCACGCCTGTGTGCTGCCCGGCGTGCTCGACCCGAACGAGCTGATCGAGGCCGTGCTCGCCGGGCGGGACCTGCTCAGCCCCGTGCCGCGGGGTCGCTGGGAGCTCGCCCCGGAGCGCGCGCTCGTACAGGCCGGGGGGTCTACGGCAGACCGCGCCTACTCGGACCGCGGTGGCTACGTCGCGGGCTTCGAGCAGCGCTTCGATCCCTCCGGCTTCGCGCTCTCGCCCGCTGAGCTGCGCGGCCTCGACCCCCTCTACCTGTGGGTGCTGCACACGGCTCGCGAGGCCCTGCGCGGTGCGCGCGTGGACGGCGAGGCGCAGGCGCGCACGGGCGCCATCTTCGGCAACCTCTCGTTCCCGAGCGACTCCCTCTCGCGCTACGCCGAGCAGCAGCACTTCCCCGAGCTGACGGCGGCCATCGGCCGCGCGCCGGTGGACCCCCGCAACCGCTTCATGAGCGGACTCCCCGCGCACGTGCTCGCCAACGCGCTCGGCCTCGGCGCCGACTGCTTCGCCCTCGACGCCGCCTGCGCGTCCTCGCTCTACGCCATCAAGCTGGCCTGCGACGCCCTGCACGACCGGCGCGCCGACCGCATGCTGGCCGGCGCCGTCAACCGCGCCGACGACCTCTTCATTCACGTGGGCTTCACGGCGCTCGGCGCGCAGAGCCCCACGGGCCGAAGCCGGCCCTTTCACGCGCAGGCAGACGGCCTGGTCCCAGGCGAGGGCGCCGCGTTCGTGGTGCTCGAGCGTCTCGACGACGCGCTCGCCAACGGCCGCACCATCCTCGGCGTCATCCGCGGCGCGGGCCTCTCCAACGACGGTCGCGGTCGCGGCATGCTCGCCCCCAGCGCCGAGGGGCAGGTGCGCGCCATGCAGACCGCCTACGCGGGTGCTGGCATCGACCCAAGGGCCGTGCAGTACGTGGAGTGCCACGCGACGGGCACCAAGGTCGGCGACGCCACCGAGATCGCCAGCATGTCCGAGGTCTTCCGTGGGGCGCAGCGGGTGGGCATCGGCTCCCTCAAGGCGAACACGGGGCACCTCATCACGGTCGCCGGTGTGGCTGGCGTCATCAAGGTGGTCGAGGCCATGCGCCGGGCGGAGCTGCCGCCCACGCCGCACGTGGACGAGCCGCACCCCGCGCTGGCCGGCACGCCCTTCCACGTGCTCGGACGTCGTGAGCCGTGGCACGCGGAGGGCGCCCGCCTCGCTGGCGTGAGCGCCTTCGGCTTCGGTGGAAACAACGCCCACGTCATCGTGCAAGAGTTCCGTGCCGCGGACGCGCCGGCGCTGCTCGCGGCGTGCTCGAGAGGCACATCCGCAGAGCCCGCGTCGCTCGCGCTCGTGGCCCTCGGCGCCCGCGTCGGGGACGGTGCCAGCGCCGCCGACCTCGCGCGCGACGTCGCCACCTCGGGCCCGCGCGCACCCCGCGCAGAGCAGGTGCGTATCGGCCTCACCGGTCTGCGCACCCCGCCCCGCGACCTCGAGGCCACGCTCGCGCAGCAGACCCTGCTGCTCGCGGCCGCGCGCGAAGCCTGGGCTCACCTCGAAGCGCACGTGTCGGACGCGACGCGCGTCGGCGTGCTGATCGGCTGCCAGTGCGACGCCGAGGTGGCGCGCTACGGCGCCCGCTGGCGGCTCGCCGAGTGGGGCGCCGCGCTGGGCTGGCCCGAGACGCGCACGCGCGCGGCCCAGGACTCCGTCACGCCCGTGCTCGAAGCGGCCGGCGTGCTGGGCACGATGCCCAACATCCCCGCCAACCGCCTCAGCGGTCAGCTCGACGCGCGCGGCCCCGGCTTCGCGATCAGCGCCGAGGAGCTCTCGGGTGTGCGCGCCCTCGAGGTCGGCGGGCGCATGCTGCGGGCGGGCGAGCTCGACCTCGCGCTGGTGGGCGCCGTGGACCTCAGCTGCGAGCCCGTGCACGAAGCGGCCCTCGCCGCCGTCACCGGCGAGACACGCACGTCCGGTGACGCAGCGGTGGTGTGCGCCCTGATGCGCGAGGCGGACGCGCGCGCTGCGGGCCTGCCCATCCTCGCGCTGCTGGACACGCACGCCGCCTCCGCGGTGGACGACGCCGCCCCGGCCCAACCCGCCGCAGCGCTCTTCGGGCACGCCCACGCCGCCGCTGGCTTGCTCGACGTCGTGGTGGCCGCGCTGCGCGCGCACGCGTCAGGCACCCCTCAGGCGCTCCGCCTGCAAGCGCTGCTCGGCGCATCGGCGCGCGTTCAGGTCCGCCCTGGCGACAGCCGCGACGTCACCGCCGCGCTCCTCGCCGCTCCCCCCAGCGCTGGACCGCAGCTCACCTTGCCCGCTCACCTCCCGAGCATCCCGCGCTTGCTCCCCGACACCGCCGTGCCCGCGCGCGCGAAGGACCCCGCCATGCAGACCATGCCCAAAGCGCCCTCCCTCCCGAGCGTCACCGACACGGCGCCGCCGCTCCTGATGGTCGCCGCGCCGGCCCCGCAGCCGCCCCCCGCTGCGCATGCGCCCGCGCCTGCCCTTGGCGCAGCCCCCGTACACGCACCCACGCCCGCGGTCGCGGCGCCCACGTTCGCCACGCCCACGTTCGCGGCGCCCACCCCGGCCGCCCCCGCGCCTTCGGGACAGTTCGCCCTCTTTGCGGCCGCCCCACAGAGCGTCGCGGCCATCCACCAGCAGTTCGTCGCGCAGCAGGCGCAGCTCCACCAGCAGTTCCTGGCCCTGCGACAGCACGCGCTGGTGGGCCTCGTCCAGGCGGGCTTCGCCCCAGGCGCTCAGCAAGGGGCGCTACCCGTCGCGGCGCCACAGCCCTCCAGCGCTTGGGCCGCCCCCGTCGCTCCCGCGCCCGCCTCCGTCGTGGCTACTGGCAGCGCCCACGCTGCTCATGCTGCGCCGTACGTAGCATCCGCCGGCCCCGCATCTACCAGCCCCGCCTCCGTCGGCTCTGCATCCGTTGGTAGCGCCTCCGCCAGCTCCGTGGCGGGCAGCGCCGCAGCCAGCCACGCCCCGCTCGCGACCACGCCATCCCGCAGCGCCGCACCCTCGGTCGCGGGTGCACCCAGCACAGCACCCGCGGCGACGTCGGCGGCCCGTCCGGCGCCTGCGGTGGGGCCCGCTTCCGCCACGCGCCCGTCCGCTCCTCACGCAGCCTCCGTCGGCGGGTCAGCTGCCACAGCACCGCAGCCCACGGCCTCGGCGCCAGCCGCCGCGCGCTCGCAGCTGCGCACCCCGACCGGCCCCAGCTTCGACCGCCAGGCCCTCGAGGTGCACGCGGGCGGCCGCATCTCCGAGATCTTCGGCCCCCTCTTCGCGCAGCAAGACCCACACAGCGTGCAGGTCCGCATGCCCGAGCCCCCGCTCCTGCTCGCCGACCGCGTCACCGGCATCGACGCCGAGCCGGGCACCATGAAGAAGGGCACGGTCTGGACCGAGACCGACGTGCGCGAAGACTCGTGGTGGCTCAACCAGGGCTACATGCCGGCCGGCATCATGATCGAGTCGGGGCAGGCCGACCTCTTCCTCATCAGCTACCTCGGTGTCGACTTCCTCAACCGCGGCGAGCGCGCCTACCGCTTGCTGGGCTGCGAGCTCACCTATCATGGCTCGCTCCCCAAGCCGGGCGAGACGCTGGTGTACGAGATCGACGTGGACGGGCACGCCAACCAGGGCGACGTGCGCCTCTTCTTCTTCCACTACGACTGCGTGCTCCGCGACGCCCAAGGCCATGAGCGCCCCGCGCTGAGCGTGCGCCAGGGGCAGGCCGGCTTCTTCACCACGCAAGAGCTCGCGGACTCGGCCGGCATCCTGTGGAAGCCCCAAGACCAGAAAATCGTCCCCGCCGATCAGGCGCGCGTCGACGCCCCCGAGGTGCCCAGCGCCGCCCGCTCGTTCAGCGCCGAGCAAGTGCGCGCGTTCAGCGAGGGCAACGCCTACGCGTGCTTCGGCGCCGGCTACGAGCGCCTGCTCACGCACAATCGCACCCCGAAGATCCAAGCCGGCGACATGCTCTTCTTGGACGAGGTCACCGACTTCGACCCGCAGGGTGGCCCGTGGAAGCGCGGCTACCTGCGCGCCACACAGGCCATCAGCTCGACGGACTGGTTCTTCGACGGGCACTTCAAGAACGACCCCTGCATGCCTGGGACGCTCATGTTCGAGGGCTGCCTGCAGATGATGGGCTTCTACCTCGCGGCCATGGGCTACACCGTGGACCGCGACGGCTGGCGCTTCGAGCCCGTCCCCGAAGAGGCCTATAAGCTCCTCTGCCGTGGCCAGGTGCTGCCCACCTCCAAGAACCTCGTGTACGAGATCTTCGTCGAGGAGGTGCACGACGGGCCCATGCCCACCCTCTACGCCGACCTGCTCTGCACCATCGACGGACTGGGCGCGTTCCACGCCCGCCGCATGGGCCTGCGCCTGGTCCCCGACTGGCCCATCACCAGCATGCCCGAGCTGCTGCGCGGCTACGTCGAGGCCAAGCCCGTGGCCAGCGCCAACGGCTTCCAGTTCGACTACGCGTCGCTCCTCGCGTGCGCCTGGGGCAAGCCCTCGGACGCGTTCGGCGAGATGTACCGCCCCTTCGACGGCACCCGCCGCGTCGCGCGCCTGCCCGGGCCCCCTTACCACTTCATGACCCGCGTCACTCGCGTGGACGGCGACATCGGCGTCGTGAAGGCCGGGGCGGTCATCGAGATCGAGTACGACTTCCCCGACAGCGAGTGGTACTTCCGCGAGAACGGCGCGGCGACCATGCCCTTCTGTGTCTTCTTGGAGGCTGCGCTGCAGCCCTGCGGCTGGCTCGCCAGCTTCGTCGGCAGCGCGCTCACCACGGAAGAAGACCTGCTCTTCCGCAACCTGGACGGCAAGGCCACCATCAAGGCCGAGGTGCTGCCCGGCTCGGGCACCTTCCGCACGGTCGTGAAGATCACCAACATCTCGCAGTCGGCCGGCATGATCATCGAGTCGTTCTCGGTGCGCTGCTTCATCGGCGACGTCGAGTGCTACGAGCTCGAGACGGTCTTCGGCTTCTTCCCGAAGGCGGCGTTCGTGAACCAGGTGGGCCTGCCCATCACGCCAGAGCACCGCGCGCTGCTGGACGCGCCCAGCAACGTCGCCGTGGACTTCGCGGTCGATCGCTCGCGCTGCGGCAGCGGCAGCCTGCGTCTCGCGAACCCCATGCTGCTCATGCTGGACCGCGTCACGCACTACGACCCCAAGGGGGGCAAGGCGGGCCTAGGCACCCTGCGTGCGGAGAAGGACGTGGACCCCGACGAGTGGTTCTTCAAGGCCCACTTCTTCCAGGACCCGGTGCAGCCGGGCTCCCTCGGCATCGAGGCCATGCTGCAGCTGCTGCAGTTCCACATGCTCGAGCAGGGCATGGGGCAGGGTGTCCAGAACCCGCGCTTCGAGCCCATCGCCATCGGTCACCAGCACAGCTGGAAGTACCGCGGGCAGGTGGTGCCGACCAACAAGGTCATCGGCAGCACGATGGAGATCACCGAGGTGGGCACCGACCCCGACGGCGCTCCCTTCGCCATCGCCAAGGCGTCGCTGTGGGTCGATGGCAAGCGCATCTACGAGGCGCCCAGCATCGGCATGCGCATCGTGCCCAGTGGCCCCACTCAGCCCGACCAGCCCGTGCCGCCCAAGGCGCCCAACCCCGAGGAAACCCTCGACCCAAAAGCGCTTAGCTGGCTGGGGGATCACCAGCCCACGTTCACCGTCCCTGCGCTCCCCATGATGTCCATGGTGGATCGCTTGCTCGGCGCCTCTGGGTCCGCCGCGCTCGTCGACGTGCAGGTCCACCGCTGGCTCCCTACGCCCGCCGAGGCGCCCCCGCGTGTCCGCGTCGAGCGTGAGGGCGACCGCGTGCGGCTCACCACCTTCCGTGAAGCACGCGACGCGCGTCTGTCGCGCTTCGAGCCTGTGGCCAGCGGACGCATCCCCCCTGCGACCGAGGCCACGCCGAGCCCGCCCACGCTGGACGCGCTGGTGGACGCTCGGCGAGAGCCCGACCCCTATGCCGACGGCACGCTCTTCCATGGCCCCGCGTTTCACTACGTGACCTCATGGGAGCTGGGCGCGAACGGCTCCACCACCTGGCTCGACGCCGCGCGTGGCTCCGTGCCTCCGGGTGTCACGCACCAGGGGCTCTTGGACGCGCTCACGCACGGCATCCCGCACGACGCCATGCATCGCTGGCACCCACAGGTTTCCCAGGAGCTCGTCGCCTACCCCTACGGGCTCGAGCACTTCTGCCTGCACGCCGCGCTCCCTGGCGCAGGCCATGTGCGTGTGGAGGCGCGCGCGCTCCCGTTCGCGGCAGACGACAGCGCGCAGCGCTTCCCTCGCACGCGCGTCCTGGCGTTCGACGAGGCCGGCATGCTCTTGGTGGACATGCTGCTGCGCGAGATCCTGCTGCCCAAGGGTCCGCTCGGATCGGCGGACGGGCCCACGCGCCGCCTCTTCTTGCGCGACCGCGCCTACGCAGGCGGCCTGGGACTCAGCGCTTCGGCAGACGGCGTCACGCGCTGCCGTGACGAGGACGTGCGTGGCTCCGACTGGTTGCCGGGCACCGTCGCCAGCGTGTATGCGTTGACGAGCGGGCAGGGCGCCCGCGAGGTCGCCATCAAGGACCACGTCGCGCGCCTCGCGGAGGACCACCCGAGCCGCGTGATCATCAAGGTCGGTGCGACGTCGGACCCATCGACAGGCCTCGGGCGCGCCGCGCGCAAGCCCATCACGGGCTACCCCTTCCGGGTGAGCGCCGAGCAAGGCGCCACCGTGGTCCAGTCCACCGGTGCGCCACAGCTGGACTGCAGCGCGGTCCGCGCATTCTGGCGCGGCTGGTTCGGCCTCAGCGACTGGCCCGTCGAGCACCTGTACTTCGCGCTGCTCGAGCGCTTTGTGTCCGAAGTCACCGTCGAGTCGCCCGAGGCTCATGCCGCGCTGCACGGCCGCCCCGTGCTCTACCTGGCGAACCATCAGACCGGCATCGAGTCGCTGCTCTTCTCCATCCTTGCGGGCGCGCTCCAGGGCGTCCCCTCCCTGACGCTCGCCAAGGTGGAGCACCGCGACTCGTGGCTGGGGCGGCTCATCGCGCACTGCTTCACGTACCCGGGCGCGCGTGACCCAGGCGTCATCGCACACTTCCAGCGCGACGACCCCGCGTCCTTGCCGCGCATCGTCGCGGGCCTGCGCGACGGCATCGCCGGGGAACGCAAGAGCCTGATGGTGCATGTGGAGGGCACGCGCGCGCTCCTCGCCCGACAGCCCGTAGCCACCATGAGCGGCGTCTTCATCGACCTCGCCCTCACGGCCAACGTGCACGTGGTCCCGGTGCGCTTCGCCCACGGCCTGCCGCTCGAGCCGCTGGCCGAGCGCCTCGAGTACCCCGTGGGTATGGGTAGACAGGCGTACCATCTGGGCGCTCCCATCGCCCCGGACGAGCTCCGCGCCCTCACCTACAAGGCCCGCAGCGAGCGAGTGCTCGAGGCCATCAACCGCCTCGGTCCGCCCCTCGAGCTGGAGCAGCCGTCTCCTCCGGAGCCCCTCCACGGGCCTGAGCGAGAGGGCGTCGCGCCCGCTTTCGCGGTCCTCATGAACGCAGTGGCCGAGCGTGCCCCGGCGAATTCGACCCTGCGCGCTGTGTGTGCATCCTCGGACTACGCAGGCGCTCTCGCGGCGGCGCGCCCCGCCGGCCCATGGATGGCAGAATTGGCGGCTCTGCTGTACGGGCAACGGGGCTAAAAACCGAGGCAATCCCAAATATTTAGCCCTATCGGTGAGAAAACTTCGAGACGGGCTTGACTCCCCCCCCCAGCACGCTAAGTTGCGCCTCCCAATCGGGCCCACGGGCACGAGCGGGTGAGCCCGGAACGGCTCAGCAAGGAAAGTCCTTGACCTTCCCTGCAACGGATACTAAAACATCCGTCCCCCGGTTCGCTCCAAGGAGCGGGCCAACCCA
>JACKEI010000005.1 GCA_020633075.1 Sandaracinaceae bacterium | reverse complement strand
AGGGAGACACCGAGGACACCCACCTGACCGGTCCCGCCGCGAGCGAGCCACTCGACGCCGACCTGGCTGACGATGTGGTGCTCCTGGACGAAGAGCCCGCGGCCCAGCCAGAGGTGCATTCCTTCTTGGACGACGCGCCCCAGTACGCGCTGGTCGACGCGGACTGGGTGACGGCCTATCAGGAGGATGACGACCCGGACGAAGCGCTGCTGCTCGACGAGTCAGACTTGGTGGTGGTTCCCGAGTCGTACTCGACCGTGGTCGAGCTGGACCCGGTCCTGCCGCCACCCGTCGCCGTGCCCCGCGACTTCGCGACCGACCCCCGACGGCTGCGGGCCGGCCTGTTCAGTGGAAGCGTGTGGCTCTTCGCCAAGACCCGCCCTGGCGTCTTCGCGGGGCAGGCCATCGACGCGGCGGTCCAGTTCGCGCAAGTCGGCGGTCGTTCGATCGTGCTCGTCGCCCTCGCGGACCTCCAAGCGGACCGCACAGAGGCAGTCCGCTTGGCGGCCGAGCTCGCCGCCCCTGCGCCGCGTGCGCTACTCGGCGCCCTGGCCAAGGACTTCACCCTCAACGTGGCTTTCTTTCACGACGGCCCCGCTCCGGTCCGCTGCGTCCAGCTGCGCTCGCCCCGCGAGCAGAACGTCGCGCGCCTGCTGGCTCGACCGACGGTGCCTGCGCTCGACGCCGTGGACGCTCCAACCGCCATCGCCCGAGCGCTCGCCGCGCCGCCGCCGCTGGATTCCACCGAGCATCCTTTTCAGCCGCATCGCACCGGCAGCAGCGCGGTGGAGCTGCGCGCGGAGATTCGCAACGTGGCCCGCTGGCTCGAACCCTCGCGCCGCGATCGCGTGCGGCAAGGCATGGGTGTCCCGGAGCCCGCGATTCACGACGTCTGCGAGGCTGTCCTGCGCGACGCGCTCGCCGTCGGGATCGCGCTTCCTCCGACCTTGATGCAGTGGGGTGTCTCGCGGGACATCGCGACGTCTCCCGCCGAGATCGTCGCGCAGCAGCTCGAGGCCTTCCTGGCGCTCACGTCGGAGCCCGACCGTGGTGGCTTGCGGGACACCGACGTGGCCAGCAACTGGAACGCACTGAGGGGGGCCGCTGCGGCGTTCGCGGTGCCCATTCCGCCGGCCGTCGACGAGGTCCTGCGCGCGATGGACACCGAGGGCGTCGCTCGCGACCCAGAGGCTCTCGAGAGCCTCAACGTGGCAGCTCTACTGGAGCTGACGCGGCACGCCGCCCACCGCTGCGGGTCGGCTCTGGAGCTGCTGCGACGCGACCCGCAGCTGCACGCGGACGCTGTCGGGATGGCGCTTCGCGACATGCGGCGCGACGATGTGGTGGTCCTGGTGCCGGCGTTGAAGCGGGCCGGCGAGGCGGTGGTGCCGATGTTGCTCGAGACGCTCTCCGCGAAGAAGACGTTCGTGCGGCAGGCGGCAGCGTTGACCCTCTCTGCGCTCCAGGCGGAGGAGGCCGTCCCGGTTCTGTTGCGCCTCGTCGCGAAAGAGAACACCACGCTGTGGGAGGAATTCGCGCGCGCCCTGGCCGCGTTCGGCGAGGTGGCCCTGGCGAGCGTGTTGGAGGCAGTCCGCGCCGACGCGCTTCCAACGGAGAGGGCCGCGCTCGTCTTGGCGTACCTGTCAAAAGGCGGCTTTGCGTCTCCGGTCGAAGACCTGGCGCAGGACCCCGACCCCAAGGTCTCCGCGGTCGCCCGTGGCGTTCCGCTGCGGCTGCCGACGGTGGATCGGCACCTGCGTGAGTTCTACGATCCGACCGAGACCCCCACCGGACCGCGGGAATTCGGGCAGAAGCTCTACCGCGCGCTCCATCCCCAGAGCGTCACCTGAACGTCCCCCGGTGCGCTTACGTGTGGATCCCTGGTCGGAACTAACGTACCGTCAGGAGCGGTCCGAGGTGCTCCACGACGGAGCACCGGTCGTCTTCCAGTATGCGCATCGGAATCTTCAGCGACGTCCACGCCAACATCGAGGCCCTTTCGGCCGTGATGGAAGCGTTCACCACCGAGTCCATCGACCAGTTCTATTGCCTGGGCGACGTCGTCGGCTACGGCGCGAGCCCCAACGAGTGCGCCGACATCGTACGTGACGTCACCGTCGCGACGATCCTCGGGAACCACGACGCGGCCGTGGCGGGGCGCATGGACTACTCGTACTACTACGAGGCAGCTCGGCAGGCGTTGGACTACCACGCCGGGATCCTCACCCCTGCGAACATGGCTTGGCTCAAGGGGCTTCCATACAAGCAGGAGCGCAACGACATCGGGCTTCATCTGTGCCACGGGTCGCCCCTGCGGCTAGAGGAGTTCGAGTACATCTTCGCCCCCGAGCAGGCGCGCGAGTGCCTCAGCATCATCGAGCAGCTGGGCGACATCACCCTCATCGGGCACTCGCACTTGTGCAAGGTGTTCGCGTTGCGCCCCGGTGAGGTGCAGGAGCTGCCGGCGACCAAGTTCAAGCTGGAGCGGGGCACGCGCTACATCGTGAGCGTGGGCTCGGTCGGGCAGCCGCGGGACTACGACAACCGCGCCAGCTACACCATCTACGACTCCGACGCCCGCACCTTCGAGTTCAAGCGGGTCGAGTACGACATCGAGTCCGCGGCGTCGAAGATCTTCGACAGCAGCCTCGAGCGGAACTTCGGCAACCGGTTGTTCATCGGCGTCTGACGGCGCTCGGGGGCGCGGGTGCCGCGCGGGGCGAGGCTCCTCTGCTCAGGGTGGAGGGGGCTAGCCCACGAGGCCGTGCCATGCCGGCAGACCGTCCCACAGGCACGTGAACGGAGGAGTCTGCATCTCTCCTGGCGCACAGACTCGCGGGGCGAGCGGCGCCTGCAGCGTGCCCGCGAAGCGCTCTCGCGCGAGCGCGTCGCCCGCGAAGCCCACCACCTTCAGGTGACTCCCGAGCGGGGTGAGCGCGCCCAGCAGATCGGCCTCGGTGTCATAGGCGTGGACGGCGACGTTGCGGAAGCCCGGCGAAGGGCGCGGCACGAGACCGCTCTCGCACGTCACAGTCCACGCCTCACCGAGGAAGACGCGACCCAACGCGGCGCCGACACCCCGGTACTGGGCTTGCTGGGCGCCCGCCGCCGCGTCGAGGGGGCCGCGGGGCAGTGTGCGCTCGAGGTCGCCCAGCGCTTGGTGCAGCTTCGCGGCGAACTCCTCCGGGGACACCCATCCGTTCGCTTGGACGTACAGCACCTGGGGAGACAAGCAGCCGCGCTGGTCGTAGGCCGCGACGTCGAGCGCGAACGCGGCCGCAAATGCGTCCAGCCGCTCCGGGACGCCCACGGGTGCGGAGGCGCTTGCGGGTACGCTTGCGGGGACACCCACCGGTGCGCTGGCGGCGCTTGCGGGGACACCCACTGGGGCGCTTGCGGGGACACCCATGGTAAACGCGGCGCCCATGGTAAACGCGGCGCTTGGCAGGACACCCACACCAAGTCCGTGTCCGTGAGACACCACCGCGAGCTTGCGGGGAGCCAGCTGCGCTACCTCCGCACAGGTAGCGTCGCTGCCGTACGTAGCCACGACGTCCACGGACTCGAGGAGCGCGGTCAGCGTCTCGAGGTCATCCCCTGTGGTGTGGCCGAAGCTGACCAGGTCCAGGCCCGTAGCCATCGCGCGCATGGAAGGACACCCATCGGAAAGCGTCGTCCGTAGCGTGGCAGCAAAGAGCGCTTCGCGCGTGGACGTACGAGCCAGTACGGGGACGCCCAGAAGCAGCGGCAGCAAGACTGCCCGCGCCGGCGATGTGACGACGTTTCCGCTCAGGAGGACACCCATCACACCAGCTGTTCGCCGCCCTGCTCGCCGCGCTTCGTTCAGGAAAAGGCGGACTTCCGCGGGTGTGAGGTTCCCAAACGTCGTTCGCAGCGCCCACCGCACCATTGCACTGGACAGCCCGGCGCTCTCGGCGAGTGGCACCACCGCGTCCGTCTCAGCGAGTCGCGACAGTTGATGGGCCAGACCCAGCACCGCCTCGGCGCGCTGCTCTTCGGACAGCTCCGTCAGCGCGGCGCATCGCAACCGCTGGACCTTTTCACGGACTGTGTCTGGTGTTGCTTCGAGGGGAGGAGTCACGGGTGGGTGTCCCCGAACGAGTGACGCGGGTGGGTGTCCCCGGACGAGCGACACGGGTGGGTGTCCCCGGACGAGCGACACGGGTGGGTGTCCCCGGACGAGCGAGGCTGGCTCAGCCGCTCATTCGGCACGGGACTTCAGCGCCTCCTCGACCGACAGCGAGCAGCCTCGGAGCATCGCGTCTGCAGCCCGACCGTGCAGGATGACTCCTTGGCTCGCATCCGTGGCGAGTGACGCCAAGTCGGACGTCAGGATGGCGGCAACAGAGTCGAGATTGGCGGCGTCGTCGATTCTGAGGACACCCACCTCACCTTGCCCCACCGGGCGCAGCGTCTCCGGGTGCACCGGCGTTGCACGCACCCAAGGCGGGGCCACGAGGTGACGGCGCGGTGATGGGTGTCCCTCGAAGCGGTCCCGCAGAGAGGCCTCGTACAACTGGGAGCTGAGCTCCGTCATGCCGTATTCTGCGACGATGTAGGCCTCGTCCACCCCGTACCGTGCGCTGAGCATCTGCCGGAGCACATCGGGCTCCAGCTCCCGTGACCGTCCCTTGTAGCCACCGGTCTGCATGATGCGACTGCCTGCGGGAAGCTCGAACATGCGGTCCCCCAGCGCGTCTTCGGCGAACACAAAAGCGAATGAAGTCCCCAGGATAGCCACGGGGGTCTGCTCCTTTGCCGCTCGCCCGAGCGCGTCGCAGAGGGCATCCACGTCCAGCGTCGCGCCCTGTAGACACCAGGTGGCTGCCCCCGTACCGAACCAGGACTCGAACCGACCAAGCATGTAGCTCAGCGAGCTCTGCGGAGCGTGCTGGGGGTGCTCGGCGAGCATCACCAGCGACATCCGGGGGATATCCGGAAAGAGCATGTGGGCTGCGTGCGTTCGCGCGGCCGCGTCGTAAAGGGTGAGGTCCCGGAACGCGTGAGCTCCGCGAGCGCCGCTGGACGTACCCGACGTGCGGAATACGTGGGTGTCCTCCGATTCGGGATAGCTCGACACCCGCGCGTAGCGGAACACATCCGTCGGGAGCGCCGGTGCCCACTCCGAAGCGCTGCTGGGCTGTGCCGCGCAGAGGTGCCCGTAAGGCTGTACGCGCGCCGCCTGGTAGGCCGCTATGTCTCGGAGAAGGTCGTCGAGCCCCGGGTCGGCGGCTTGCTCTCCCGTCGGGTGGGTGTCCCCGGTTTTCTGTGTCGGGTGGGTGTCCCCGGTGGCGCTGCCTGTCGGGTGGGTGTCCTCGTCGGACTCGTCGGGCTTGCGGTGGCCACGACTGGCCCGAATCTGCTTCAGGATACGAGCGCGGAGCGCGTCTCGGGTCGAAACGTCTCCCGTCGACGGACACCCATCGGAGCTTTGACCGCTCACGGGACACCCATCGCTGCGCCTAGCGCGGCAATCATTCCGTCCACTTGCTGTTCACTGACGTTCAGGGGCGGAACCAGCTGCAACACCGACGCGTCGGCGCCTGCAGGGAGCACCAGGTAGCCCATCTCCAACAACTTCCGTACCAGGGACAGCGTGCGCTTGGCATCCCCGGTCTCCAGGCCCACGAGCATCCCTACCGCGCGGACACGTCCCAGCCCTCGGCTTCGGAGTTCTGTCGCGAGCTGCTCACCTCGCGAGCTGGCTATCGCAGCGAGGTCTTCGTCTGCGAGGACACCCAAGACAGCGAGCGCCGCCGCAGCCCCCAACGGGTGCCCAAAGAACGTTCCGGTGTGCAGGGCCTCGCCCTCGGGCGCACCCCACGAGGCCATGACGGAGGCCTCTCCGAGGCACGCCGACACGGGTAACCCTCCGCCAAGTGCTTTGCCGATGCAGATCAGGTCCGGCTCCGTCTCTCGAGTGCTCAGCAGCCACGCGCCACAGCGTCCGAGCCCGGTCAGGATTTCGTCCGCGATCAACAGCGCTCCGTGCTGCGTGCAGAGCTCGCGGAGCCCAGCCAAGAAACCTCGCGGTGGGATGCGTACGCCTCCGCGACCTTGGACGGGTTCGACCAGGACGGCGCCCGGCCACTCCGATGGGTGTCCCCGGAACTGTTCCCGCACGGGGCCCAGCGCGTCCTCAAGCGCCGTTGCTTCGGTCGGCCACGGGAGAATCCGGGCGTGCGGGTTCAGCTGCGCGGCGAACGGGCGTCGAAACCCTTCGGAATACCCGCAGAGCGCGAGGGGACCGTGGGCGAGTCCGTGATAGCCGCCCTCGAAGCCAATGACGCCTGGGCGCCCAGTCGCCAGCGCCGCGGTCTTGAGGGCCGCCTCCACGGCGTCGCTCCCCGAGAGGCCCAGAATGACCCTCGCTTCACGCCAGGGGCCTAGCGCGGCGAGGCGCTCCAGCAGCGTGATCTTCACGTCGGAGGGGTAGACGTCGCCGAGCCCGTGGATGAGCTTGTTGGCCTGAGAGGTGATGGCGGCGACCACGAGCGGGTGCCGGTGCCCTACCGCAGCGACGCCAAAGCCGCTCGTGAAGTCCACGAAGACGTTCCCGTCGACGTCCTCCACGTTGGCGCCCAGCGCGGAGGCCCACACGATGGGGTCGGTCGGCGCGCCGCTCGCTTCCGCTCGTCGCTTGCGACGGGCCGTGAACGCTGGGCATTCGGAGCGAGCCAGCGCATCCACCCAGTCGCGCCCTCGTGCTCCCGGGACCGGGGTCGTGACGCTCGGTAGCAGGTCTCCGCGTGGTCCAAGGCGGCTCATGGTCTGTTCGTGTCCCGATGCGGGCTCACACGGATACGCTTCCCTCTGCCGCACCCGGCGCGTCAGGGGCCGCTGTGGTCGCATCGGGAGCCGTCACCCCGTCATCAGCGCCAGCGCCAGCTCCCGCCTCAGCTCCCGCCCCAGCTCCAGCTCCAGCGCCAGCTCCCGCCCCAGCTCCAGTCCGAGCCGCCGGCGCGTAGATCGCCGAGTTGTTCTCGTTCTCGCGACACTCGACGGACACGATCCAGACGCGCCCCTCGGTCGCAGCGTGAATCCACCGGGCGGCGTGCTCATAGACGAAGTGCGCCGTGCCTTCGCAGCTCACGTCGGGGAGGATGTTAAGGTTCGCCCCGCCGCGCTCCTCGATCGCTCGGAAGTCGGGGATGAGGGGATCATCGGCGTCGAGTAAGAGCGTGTGGTCGAACTGACTGTCCAGCCACGCCTTGAGGGGCTTGAGGGCGCCGAACTCCATCACGAATCCGTTGACGTCGCGCTCTCGAGCTTCGAACCAGAAGGTGAACTCGCGGCTGTACCCATGCACGTGGGCGCAGTGCCCAGCATGCCTCCACTTGCGGTGGGCGCAGGAGAAGCCGCGGAAGGTCTTGGAGGAGCGAAACACGCCGCCACGATATCAGGCGTGGCCATCCTTGCCAGACGGCGACACGTTGCGCACCCTCGTCGCATGATCGTCGTCACAAACCGCATCCCAGTCGCCGAAGGCCACGAAATCGACTTCGAGGAGCGTTTCCGAAAGCGCGTGCACCTCGTGGACCAGAGCCCTGGCTTTGTGCGCAACGAGGTTCACCGTCCTCGTCCGGTGAAGTTCTCGCACGAGACCGGCGCGTTCGAACCCGACCCCGAGGCGGCTGGGTACTACGAGGTGAAGACGTGGTGGCGCTCGCTCGAGGACTTCACCGCCTGGACCAAGAGTGACGCGTTCCGAGAAGCGCACCGCAATCGCGCGCCTGCAGAGATGTTCCGCGGACCGAACGTGCTGGAAGTGCACGAGTGTTTCCTGAGCACGGACCTCGCGGTGTAGAGCGCACCCGCGTCGGAGCAAGCGACCGCTGGCCCGCCCAAGCGACGCCCAAGCGAGGACACCCACCGGTGGCGCCCAAGCGAGGACACCCACCTGAGCGCGCCCAAGAGCGACGCCCAAGCGAGGACACCCACCGGTGGCGCCCAAGCGAGGACACCCACCTGAGCGCGCCCAAGCGAGGACACCCACCTGGCACGGGCGCCACGGCGACCAGAGGTGAAGTCGAGGGGAGGGATCACGTCACGTCGGCGATGTCACACCCCTGTAGGAGAGTGTGCGCATGACCGCTCCACGCTCCCTTCAAGTCCAACCGGACGTCACCTCGTACTACCACTGCATGACACGCTGCGTTCGGCGGGCGTTTCTCATGGGTTCGGATGCCTCCACCGGCCAGCGCTTCGATCATAGGAAGCGTTGGGTGGTGGAGGAACTCGCTCGGTTGGAGCGCGTCTTCGCGGTCGACGTGTGCGCGTACGCGGTGATGAGCAACCACATCCACTTGGTTCTTCGCCTCGATGGCGAGGCCGGTCGTCGCTGGTCCGAGGAGGAGCTCGTGGCGCGCGCCCGTACCCTCTTTCCGGGAGCGGTCCGGCTCGCGGAAGACGCCGGTGTTCTCGCTGCGCGCTTGCCGGAGTACCGCGAGCGCCTGACGAGCTTGAGCTGGTTCATGCGCTGCTTGAACGAACGGATCGCGCGTCGCGCCAACCGCGAAGACGGCTGCAGCGGACGCTTCTGGGAGGGCCGATTCAAGTGTCGAGCGCTCCTCGACCACGGCGCGCTGCTCACCTGCATGACCTACGTCGACCTGAATCCGGTCCACGCTGGCATCGCTCGTTCGCTGGCGGACAGTGACTTCACCTCCATCCAGTTGCGGCTCGCGCAGCACGGACGAGCCCTGCATCGCGATGGCGCGGCCCCCGCTTCTCCCGGAGAGGAGCGCGTCTCGTGCGGTGACGTCGGCCGGCACCACACACCCGCGTTGGTACCTTTTTCCGACGAGGCCAGCTCCCCGAGTCACCCTGACGGCGGGGTGGAGAGCGCACTACCGTTCGAGCGCGCGGCGTACGTCGAGCTGGTCCGATTCACCGGGCACGCGATCCGTTCCGACAAGCCGGGGAGCTTGTCGTCAACCGCGGCGGCGACGGTGCGCGCCAAGGGCCTCTCACCAGAACGGTGGGGAGACGCGTTGCGTGACATCGCCACGTTGCGCTTCGCTGCCATCGGTGAACGCCACCTCATTCATGCGTTCGCCCACCGCTGTGGGCGTCGTCGAACAAGCAACGCGGCCTGGGGTGGTCGTGCGTACGAGGCGCAGCACGCCCTCGGGACGACGTCTACGTCGACTGTGGGGGCCGGCTACGCCTGCGCCGCCTGAAGAACATAGCGCCCAACACCATCACTATTCCTGCCAGCGCACTCGCGCCCCACGGGAGCAGAGACGTGAATCTTTCCTGAAAAGACAATGGGCGCGGAGGAACCCGCACGCGCATCGAAAACGCGCCGGGGTAGGGGGCACCCCGATGTACCGACACGTGCTCGACGGACTCGGTGGGGGAGCGTCCTACTCCGCTCGCGACGAGCGTGGCGCCGTCGCGCACACGGAAGGAGAGGTCAGTCCGCTCGAACCCCTGCATGGGCATGCGATCCTCGACAAACAGGACTTGCTCGCCCCCGTCGAGGGCGAACACGCCCACCATCTCCACAGAGCCTTCCGTAGCGACGATCTCGCCGACGGGCTGCATGAACGCCTCCCCGTAGGTCACATCGATCGCCCGCCCGTCGACGCTCACCTGCAACTCATTTCGTAGCCCGTCACCCCACTGAGCCAAGTACTCGTCGCGCTCCTGCGGGGACACCCACCCGTCTCGATCTCGGTCGGCTTGTTCCATCAGGCGCGCGGTCTCTCGCGAGCCCAGGGTCAGGGATACGACCAGCCTGACTTGGTACCCGGAGACGTCGAGCTTCAGGTAGCGCTCGGCCTGCTGGACGGTGTGTCCGAGGTGCGCCTGCGAGTTCGACGGCGGCATGAGGACCAGGGCGACCACGCCGATGACCGCGAGCCCCCGGTACCTCTTGCACACGTCACGAGTCATTCGGGGCCGACTTCTACGCAACACGGAGCGCCCCCACAGAGTCCAAAGCGAGGACACCCACCTGAGCCACTTCGAGAAGCTCTGCGGTGTCCGCCGTGTTCTTTCTGCCGCAGCGGTGGGTGTCCTCCAACGTTTCGGACAACTGGTACAGGTGGGTGTCCCCCAACCCTTCTTCGGGTGGGTGTCCGCCGATATTCTGGGTGGGTGTCCCCGATATGTCCCCCGATGTTCGGCCCGTTCGGGTGGGTGTTCCGGGTGGGGGTGTTCCGGGCGGGTGTCCCCCGATGTTTCGGGTGGGTGTCCCCCGATGTTCGGCCCGGATGTTAGCCGCAGCCATCAAGTGTCAGCTTGTTCCTTCGCAAGCCGGTGTAGGAAGCTGACGCCGGTGGCGACTCCGAACCCCGTTCCGCCCTTTGGGTAGCGGCCGTGTGCGTGGTCGACGTACGCCGGGCCGGCGATGTCGAGGTGCACCCAGCGGGTCTTGCCGATGAACTCCTGGAGGAACAGCGCCGCGGTGATGGAGCCACCGTAGCGGGAGCCGGTGTGCTTGAGGTCTGCGACATCGCTCTTGAGGGAGCTCTTGAGGTCCGCGTCGAGCGGCATGCGCCAGTAGGCCTCGCCGCTGTCCGACGCAGCTTCCATATATGCGTCCGCGAACTCGTCGTCGTTGCCGTACAGCGCGGCGCGGTAGTTGCCGAGCGCGACCATACACGCGCCGGTGAGCGTCGCGTGGTCCACCAGGTAGTCGGGCTCGAGCTCGCTCGCCCAATGCAGCACGTCCGCCAAGACCAAGCGCCCTTCGGCGTCCGTGTTGATGATCTCCACGGTCTTGCCCTCTCGTGACGTGTACACGTCGCTCGGACGATACGCCGCCGCACCCAGCATGTTCTCCGTGGTCCCGATGACGCCGTGCACTTCGACCGGGATCCGCATCCGCGCCGCCGCCACCACGATCGCGATCGTGACCGCAGCCCCCGCCATGTCGCACTTCATGTCGACCATCGACCCGGCCGGCTTGATGCAGAGGCCGCCCGCGTCGAACGTGAGCCCCTTGCCCACGAACACGACACGCTTCTTCGCACCGGCGGGCTTGTAGACCATGTGCGCCAACCGGGCAGGGGTCGCCGCGCCCTTGTTCACCGCCAGAAACAGCGCCATTCGTTCCTTGGTCAGCCACTTCTCGTCGTAGATCTTGCAGGTGAGGCTGCCCTTCTCGACGTCCTCTGCCGCGTCGTCGCAAGCCTTCTTGGCGGCGTCCGCCAACGCGATCGGGTGGATGTCGTTGGGCGGCCCGTTGACCAAGTCCCGCGCCAAGTTGACGGCATCAGCAAGCGCTCGGCCGTGCTTGAGCGCATCCCGCAGATCCGCCCGCTTCTTGTCCGCCGTGAGGAGCAGCGCGGACTTCACGCCCCCCTTCGAACGGCGGCTCCCCGTCTTGTACGTCTCGTAGCGGTAGGACGCGCCGATCAACCCCTCCACGGCGAGGCGGACCTCCGCTGCAGCGTCTTCCGGCAGGACGATGCCGACGCTCTTCTGTTGCTTGGCCGCCCGTACCGCGCGCGCCCCGAGCGTGCGCGCGTCCTCCGGGGTCGCCTTCGCGTCCAGGCCGACCAGCAGCAGCCACGGGGCCTTCAGCCGCCCACCCACCGCGAGCTTCAGCGTCTGACCGGACTTGGCTTCGAACCCCTCGTCCTTGATGGCCCGCGTGACGACCGTGCCGCCTGCCGCCTTCACCACCTTGTCGAGCAAGGCGTCCTTCTTTGGATTCGTCGACCGGACGCCGATGACCAAGATGTCGACAGGGGCTTGCTGGAGCGAGTCGTCAGAGAGCGAGATGCGCATGGGTACCTTCTGGTTCGGTGGACGGCATGCAGCCGCGCAGACGCGACATGGTCCATCAACGCCGCGCTCCGGGCAAGGACACGCTCGAGGGAACGCTCGCGGCCGTTGTCCCGCGGGGTGACCGGCGCGCACCGTGCCCCGCGAAAGGTGCGCCGTGCGGCGTCCGCCTCGTCCGGGCGCTCCCGATTCGCGAAAGGAGGAATGATCCCAGCGCTGCGGGTAGTAGTCTGGGTGGGTGTCCTCGCAAATCTCCTCGCAGCCTTCTCCATCGTCGACCGCGCCTCCGACGTCGTCGTCACACACCTCCCCCGGTGACTCGGCGACGCCCGTTGCCCCACCCTTCGACCGCACGCGCGGCCGCGAGCGAGTGTCCCCCGAGGAAGTACGCGCCGCGGCGCTCTCCACTCGTCAGCTGGTTTCCCATATCGGCACCGTGCTGCGCGGCAAAGACGACGTCGTCCGCCTGGCGGTGACGGCGCTCCTCGCGGGGGGTCATGTGCTGGTCGAAGACGTGCCCGGCGTCGGGAAGACCACCCTCGCGCGGGCGCTCGCAGCGTCTCTCGGGCTCGCCTTTCGGCGGTTGCAGTTCACCAGTGACCTGATGCCCGCAGATGTCCTCGGAGGGAACGTCTACGACCCCGCCACCGGGGCTTTTCGCTTTCGGCCGGGTCCGGTCTTCACGCAGCTGCTGCTTGCCGACGAGATCAACAGGACCACGCCGAAGACGCAGAGCGCGCTGCTCGAGGTCATGGACGAGCGGCAGGTGTCGATTGAAGGTGAGACGCACGACCTAGGCGAGCCCTTTTTCGTGGTCGCCACGCAGAACCCCGACGACTTCTACGGGACGTATCCGCTGCCCGAGTCCCAGCTCGACCGCTTTCTGGTCCGCCTACGCATCGGCTATCCGGCGCCGGATGTGGAGCGCGCGCTGCTGCGCGAGCGGGACGGTCGCGACCCGGTCGCGGAGCTGGGCCGCTGTTGGTCTCTGCATGACCTCGCCCACGCGCGTCGTGCCGTGGACGCCGTGCGCGTCGACGACGCGGTCACGGGCTACCTGCACGACCTGGTACTCGCTACGCGTGAAGCCCCGCGTCTCACCCTGGGCGCCAGCACACGCGCGGCGCTCGCGCTCGAGCGGGCCGTCCGTGCACACGCTCTCGTCCAGTCCCGGGAGTTCGCGACGCCGGACGATGTGCAGGCGCTCGCGGTCCCCGTGCTGGCCCACCGCGTGCGCACGACGGGTGACCCGCTGGACCGCTCACTCGCCGAGGCCGCGATCCGCGACCTAGTGCACGCGCTCCCCGTCCCGGTATGAGGCATCGGGCCAAGCGTCGACGTCGCTTTTCGCTGACCCGCGAGGGTAAGGGGTACGTCTTCGTGACGTTCGGGGTCGGGGTCGCCGCGGTCAACACCGGAAACAACCTGCTCTACCTGATTCTCGGGCTCTTGCTGAGCCTCCTGCTGGTGAGCGGAACCCTCAGCGATCTGGCGCTGTATCAGATTCGCGCCAAGCGGCGGCTGCCCGCGCGGCTCTACGTCGGGCGCGCCCACGACGTGGAGGTCACCCTCGTCAACGAGAAGCGCTTCTTCCCGAGCTACTCCCTCGAGGTGCGGGAAGAGGGTGTCCTCCCCGCCGCGCAACGAGGACACCCACCCGAACAACGAGGACACCCACCCGAACCAGCAGGACACCCACCGGGACGTGGACTCACGCAACGAGGACACCCACCGGAACCAGGAGGACACCCACCCGAGCCCGCCTCCGCCGCGTTCTCCGGTCGTGGTGGGTACGTCGTCCGTGTCCCGGCCCGCTCCCACGTGACCGTGTCCACGACGCTCACGCCCACGCGGCGAGGGGTACAGCAGCTGGGGATGGTGCTCGTCGTCACGCGCTATCCGTTTGGCCTCATCGAGAAGGCCAGCCGCCGCGCCCACCCCGAGGAGGTCCTGGTCTTCCCGGCCGTCGTGGACGTGGCGCTCCCAGCGTTTCCCGCTCATCAGCGCGGCGTCGTCGACACGAGCGCGCGCCGCGGTCAGGGCCCCGACACCCTCGGGCTACGTCCCCATCGCGGCGACGACGAGGCCCGCGACATCCACTGGCGCCGCAGCGCCAGCCTCGGCCGACTCGTGTCACGAGAGCGCGCAGCGGACGTCGACCGCTCCCTCACACTTGTTCTCGACGAGCGCCCGCCCGCTGACGCGGCGCTGCGGCCCGCCTGGGACGAGGGCTTCGAGCGCGCCATCTCGGAGTGCGCGTCCCTCGCCGTCGCCGCGCTCGCCCACGGGGTGTCGGTGGTCGTGCGCGCGGAGGGCTCGGTCAGCCCGCGTGTCGACGCCGGGGCCGTCCCGGATCCCGTCCTGCGCTTCCTCGCGCTGCTTCAGCCCGCGGACCGACAGCCCCTCACCGCCGCCCAAGCGGTCTCTGCCACGGCCCCCGTCGATGCCTCGCCTGCAGCGTCTGCCCGGGCAGCGGCCCCCGCCGCGCGCCACACCGACCCCGGCCTGGTCGTCCGTGTCCCGGTCGAGCTCTCGGCCCCCCCGGGAGCGCAACGCGGCCTCCGACGCGTCACGTCCTCGGAGCACGCGGCATGAGCTTCGTCCGCCTCCACAAGCTCATCACCTACATCGTGGCCTCCGTCGGCCTGTTCGCGCTGACGCTGGGAGACGTCCTGCGCCCCCCGCTCATCGCTGCGATGGGTGTCCTCGTAGTGGGCAGCTGGTTCGTCGACGAGCGCCGCTTCCTGCCCGTCCGCTGGTCGCGAACCGTCACCGGCCTGATGGCGGTCGTGGCGGTCGTGCAGCTCATCCGCGGCTTCACGGGGACGTCGGTGCTCACCCTGTCGGTCGAATTCGTGGGTGTCCTCCAAGTCTCCCGCCTCTACCACCGCCGCGGCGCGCTCGACTACCAGCACATCGCCGTTCTGGCGATCATCCACCTCCTGGCTGCGACCGTCCTGTCGAACGGGGTCGACTACGCCGTCATCTTCTTGCTCTACGTGGTGGCCACGCCGTGGATCCTGGCGCTGAACCATCTGCGCGGCGAGATCGAAGGGCAGCACGCCCTCCCGGGCGCCACCATCACGGACGGCCCATCCCCGGAGGCGCTGGGCTGGATGCAGCGCCCGCTCGTGGGTGGCGGGTTCCTAGCCGGGACGGCGGTCCTCGCCTTGCCTCTGTTCCTGGTGACGGCGCTCTTCTTCCTGCTGTTTCCACGCGTGGGGATCGGCTTCCTGTCCCTCGGCGACGGCAACCCCAGTAGCGTCGTCGGCTTCGGTGGGGACGTCCAGCTCGGCGGCTTCGGCGTGATCCGCGATGACCCGACGGTCGTCATGCGGGTCACGCCGCTCCCCATGCCGCCAGACCCGGCCCCGTACCGACCGTTTCGCATGCGCGGAACGTCCTTCGATCACTACGAGGCTGGGCGCTGGTCTCGACAGCTGGACGAGCCCGAGCGCGTCGTCGACATCGGGGAACGGGTGCTGCTGCGCCGGCGCCCCCTCTCCGAGGACACCCACCTCAGCGTGCTGGTCGACCCCCTCGAAGACCCGGTGGTCTTCCTTCCGGAGCGCACGGTCGCGATCGACGTGGACCCGCGCGTCTCGAACGGGGTCGTGGTCCACCGTCAGCTCGAGCTACGGAGCGGGCTGGACCTGCGCTATCTCGAACCGGACGGGCTGCCCTTTGCGTACGAGGCCACCACGGCGCCCGACGACGACGCGTGGGACCGCTCGCCGCCCACCTGGGACGCCCGCTCGAGCTCGCTCGCGCTTCATGACCTCAGCGAGGCCGAGTCTGCCGCGTATCTGCAGCTCCCCCCGG
Organism: Sandaracinaceae bacterium; assembly: GCA_020633075.1. Taxonomy (GTDB): domain Bacteria; phylum Myxococcota_A; class Polyangia; order Polyangiales; family Houyiibacteriaceae; genus JADJJE01. The sequence goes on along the minus strand of JACKEI010000005.1, from coordinate 327,357 downwards.
GCCTCGAGCGCATCGAGGCGCTGACACGCGAGGTCGTCGCGGGGGCCGCCTCTCCAGTCATCATGGCCCAGCGGGTGCGTGCCTACCTGCGCGACTCGGGCACGTTCACGTACACGCTCGCCCAGCCCGACACGGGGGACCGCGATCCGCTGCACGTCTTTCTGTTCGAGGCGCAGGCAGGGCACTGCGAGTACTTCTCGAGCGCGATGGCCGTGATGCTCCGGACGGTGGGTGTCCCCACACGGAACGTGACGGGCTTCGTCGGTGGTCAGTACAACCGCTTCGGCGCCTACTACGGAATCCGCAACGGCGACGCGCACAGCTGGGTGGAGGTCTTCGTGGACGGCGACTGGCGCACCTTCGACCCGACTCCCGCGGCGCGTTCTCTCACGGGTCCGGCCGAGATCCCCGTGCTCAGCCCGCTGCGCGACATGATGGACGCGCTCCGCACGGCGTGGCAGCGCCGCATCGTGGGCTACGACCTGCGCGCTCAGATCGATGGGTTGCGGGCCATTGGCGGCTTCCTGCGTTCGATGGGTGTCCTCGGAGGCGATGATTCCCAGGCCACCGACCAGGACTCCGCCTTCCAGTCCCTCACGACGCGCTCCCGCGGCGCTACGTGGGTCGCCCTCGCCGTGCTCGCGCTGCTTGCCGTGCTGGTGGTCGTGGCCTTCCGGCGGCAGCGGCGGGCGGAGGAGCACACGCTGTCGCCCGACGCGCGGCGGGCCCAGCAGCTGTACCGGGCCATGGAGCGGCGCCTCGCTCGGGTGGGTGTCCCCCGACCGCCAGCGAGGACACCCACCCAACACGCCGCCCAGCTGGCGCGCGAACAGCACCCCGGTGCGGACATTGTTCGTGCGATCACGGACGTCTACGTGAGTGCCCGCTTCGGCACGGGGCATCTCAGCGTGGCCGACGCCCGCAGCTGGCGGCGACAGTTGCGCGCCGTGCGCCAACCCGGACGCCGCGCGGGAATCAGGACTGAGTCAGGATGAACGCGGCGGCGCCGCCCACGGCCAGGACGATGAGCGCCACGACCATCCACTTGCCTGCCCCGCCGGACGTGCCTGCGGTGGGTGTCCCCGTTGCCGCGCCCGCTCCTGCAGGCGCTGCGTTTCCGGTGGGTGTCCCCGGTGTCCCGGTTCCGGCCCCGGACGCGACCCCCTGGCTAGCTCCTCGGGTGGGTGTCCTCGGAGCGCTCGCGGCGCTGCCTCCCCCCGCTGCGTCCAGGTTGAGTGTCTGCGACTCGAGCTTCGCGATGCCGTCTTCCACGCCGGCCTCGCGCCAACCGGGCTGCTGAGCCCCGCCGCCGCTCTCGTTCCCGTCCCCGAAGCCGAAGCCGCCGCCGTCTCCGTCGTCGCTGAACCACGACGAGGGGTCCTCGAAGGAGCCCGCGTCCAGTGGCTGCGCTCCGACGTCCTCGCCTGCGTCGAAGTCGATCGCCGCGCCAGCGCCACCGCCATCCCCGCCCAGCGAGGTGAAGCGCACGAGCTCCTCCTGAATCAGCTTGTCGATGATCGACTGCTGCCCTGCGGCCGAACGCGGCTTGTCCTCGTTCTCGACCGCGTTCTTCACCAGCGCGGCGATGTCGTACGACGTCACCTTCAGCTGGTGGCTGAACAGGAAGCCTGCCAGCGCGTCGCTCATCTCGCGTGCGGTCTGGTAGCGGTCGGCGGGGTTCTTCGCCAGCGCCTTCGCCAGCAGGCGCTCCAGGCTCTCGTCCGCGTCCGGGTTGATGGCGGCCAGGCTCGGCACGTGGGCCTGCTGGACCAGCTTCACCGTCTGGTAGTCCGACTCCCCGAGGAACAGGCGGCGCCCTGCGATCATCTCCCACAGCACGATGCCCAGCGCGAACAAGTCCGCGCGCTCGTCGACCGGGTCGCCCACGGCCGCTTCCGGCGCGAGGTAGCTGAACTTGCCCTTCACCACGCCGGGGTCTGTCTTCTCGAGCTGGGTGCTCGCCTTGGCGAGGCCGAAGTCCGTGACCTTCACCTCACCGCGCTTGCTGATGAGGATGTTCGGCGGTGAGATGTCGCGGTGGACGATGTCGAGGTCGTTCCCGTCCTCGTCACAAAGCTCGTGCGCGTAGCTCAGGCCCCGGCTGGCCTCCATCGCGATGTAGACGGCCTCCTTCATGGGCACCGGGCGGCCCTGCTTCTGGAGCACCTCGATGATGGTCTTGAGGTTCGCCCCGTCCACGTACTCCATGACGATGAAGTACGTGTTGTCCGCCGCGCCGATGTCCAAGACGGACACGATGTTCGCGTGGTTCATGCGCGCCCCGAGGCGCGCCTCGTCCAGGAACATCCCGATGAAGTTCTCGTTGGACGCCAGGTGCGGCAAGACGCGCTTGATCGCGACGCGCTTCTTGAAGCCCTGCACGCTCATCGCGTCGCCGACGAACACCTCGGCCATGCCGCCGGCGGCGAGGCGTTCTACTACGCGGTATCGCTGTTCGGCCATGGTTGGTCAGTACCTCGAGACGCTCATTACAGGGACGCCCATACTGCGGATCACCCGCGCACAGGTCAAGTTCGACGAAGCGCCCAAGAGGCCACAACGAGCGGCGAAAATGCGATCATTCCTCGTCGAATGCAAGTCTCGTGCGCAGGTGCGCGCAGGCCTACACGTCGCGCAGCATGGAACGCGCGATCTGCGAGATCTGGATCTCGTCGGTTCCGCCGTAGATCTGGAGGACCTTCGCGTCGCGGCAGAGCTGCTCCACGCGGTACTCCGCCATGTACCCGTTGCCACCGAAGAGCTGCACGGCTTCCAGGCAGACCTCCATGGCGCTCTGCGCGCAATACAGCTTCGCGGCGGAGGCCTCCGCTAGGTCCATGTGCTTGCCGTACCCGGCCAGCTCGATCTGCCGGAACACGAGGTTCTGCACGTTCATGCGCGCGACCTCCATCTTGGCCAGCTTGAGCTGAATGAGCTGGAACTCGCCGATGGCCTTGCCGAACTGGACGCGCGTCTTCGAGTACTCCTTACACAGCTCGAGGCAGCGCTCGATGATGCCGAGCGACATCGCGGCCACGCCCGTGCGCTCGCTCCCGAAGGTGTCCTTGGCGCTCTTGCGGGCGCCCCCCTCTTCGCTCTCCCCGAGTAGCCTGGACTTCGGGACGCGGACGTCGTCCAGGAACAGCTGCCCGGTGGGGGAGCTGTGCATGCCCATCTTGCGCAGCGGCTTGCTCTGCTCGAGCCCCGGCGTGCCGCGGTCGAGGATGAAGCTCACGATGGGCAGCTCGCCGTCGGGCCCGGGGGCGCCCTCCAAGCGGCAGATGAAGACGATGGTGTCCGCGTAGGGTCCGTTCGTGATGAAGGTCTTGCTGCCGTTGAGGATGTAGTCGTCCCCGTCGCGGCGCGCGCTGGCCTTCATGGAGCCGAACGCGTCGGACCCGCTGCCGGGCTCCGTGATGGCCCAGGCGCCCACCTTCTCGAGCGTCAGCAGCGGCGGGACGAACTCCTCCTGCTGCGCGAGCGTGCCCTTGCGCTGGATGGCTCCGGCGGTGAGCCCGATGCTCACGCCCAGCGCGGTCACCATGCCCGGGCTGTGGCGGCAGAGCTCGATGATGGGGATCAGCTGCATCGCCATCGCGTCGGCCGACGCCGCGTGGAAGCCCTCGCGCTCCTTCTTTTCGCGGACCTCGCCCTTCTTGGTGCGCTCGAGGTCGGCCAGGAACTTCCCCTTGGCCATCTCGCCGATGCCGAAGGTCTTCAGCATCTTGCGCAGCACCTCGTAGGGGGGCGTGTCGCCGTGCTCCAGCTCGTCGATCTGCGGGACGATCTCCGTCTCCACGAAGCGCCGCACCATGGACCGGATCTGCTTGTGTTGTTCGCTCCACTCGATCATCGGGCTGACTCCTGTCTGACTCACCGGTCGGTGAGTTGCTCAGGCTAGACTACTGACTGAGCGTTCATTCACAAGGGGCAAGGCTCAGGTGGGTGTCCTTGTTGCGGGTTCAGCGCAGGCCGGGGGGGCCGAAGCTCTCGTGCCCTCGGGCCACCAGCTGGTCCAGGCGTCGCACCAGCGCGTCACGCACGTCGCGGAACCGGTCCAGCAGGACGTCACGGCGCACGTCGAAGCTCACCAGCGTAGGGTCCTCGGTGTCCCAGTGCAGCCTCTCGATGCCGCGCGGCAGGCCCTCCAGCGCGTCGCGCCCCGCGAGAGACACCACCAAGTCCACCCGGCCGAGGTCCACCGCGTCCAAGCGGCGGGGCTGATGCCCGCTCAGGTCCAGGCGGTCCTCCTCCCTCAGCGTCTCCACCGCGAGCGGGTGCACCGCCAGACTGGGGTCACGTCCCGCGCTCGTCACGTGCACGCTCGCCGGTAGGCGCACACGCGCGAGCGCCTCGGCCATGGGGCTGCGCGCCGAGTTGTGCGCGCACACGAACAGCACGCCCCGCACTGGCAGCGGCGCCGTGGCGCGGATCATCGCCGCCCCTCGCGCCCCCTCTGGGTGGTCGGCGTCGGCACGTCGCCGTCGTCCTCGCTCGCCCCTCCGCGCGGCGGTGCCGGAGCGGGTCCGTCGCGGCCATCGTCGTCGTCGCGTCCTCCCCAGCCACGCCCCTCGCCCCCGCTCTGACGCCCGTCGCTCTCGCCGCGCCCGGCCGCGCTCAACCGGTCGCTGACGAAGCTCGCCGTGTAGCGCACCAGGGGCACCACCTGCGCGTAGTCCATGCGCGTGGGTCCCACCACGCCCAGCGTCCCGTGAGCGTGCTGCCCAGCGTCGTAGCGCGTCGCGATCAGCGAGATGTCCTCCACGGGGTGCAGGTTGGCCTCCGTGCCGATCAGCACCTGCACGCCGCCCGCCCCGAGCGTGTCGTCCAGCAGCCCCAGCAGCCTCTCGCGGTCCTCGAACGCGCGCATGTAGCTGCGGATCTTGCCGGCGTCGCCGAACTCGGGTCGGTCGAAGAGGCGCTGCTGCCCCTCGATCACCACCGAGGACGCGCTGCTCGACGCGCTGTCGGCGGCGGCCTCGATCAGCGCGCTGGCGTGAACGCGCAGCGCGTCGTACTCGTCGCGTCGGTCCTCTTGCCGCGCCGCCAAGAAGTCACGCAGCTGCCGAAGCGACTTCCCCGGCGCGTGCTCGGCCAGGTAGTTGTTGAGCCGCTCCAGCTCGCTCGCCTCGACGCCTTCGGGCAGGGGCAGCACGCGGTTCTGCACGGTGCCCGCGCGCGTGACCAGCACCGCCAACACCTGACCTGCGCGCAGCAGCATGAAGCGCAGCTGATCCAGCTCCTCTTCTTCCGGTCGGGGGCGCGTGATGACGGAGACGGCGCCGGTCAGAGAGCTCAGCAGCTCCCCCGCCTCCTGCACCAAGTCCGCGTGCGGGCCGAGCGCGCCCAGCGTGCGCCCCACCGCGCGACGGTGCGCGGTGGAGACCGCCTTGATGCTCACCAGCGCATCCACGAACGCGCGGAAGCCCGTCTCCGACGGGACGCGCCCGGAGCTGGTGTGAGGCTGCACGAGGTAGCCGGCCTCCTCGAGATCCGACAGCACGTTGCGGATGGTCGCGGGTGAGAGATCGATCTCGTACGTCTTCTGTAGCCGTCGTGACGCGACCGGCTCGCCAGTGGCGATGTACTCCGTGACGGCGGCGAACAGGATACGGCGCTGGCGTTCGGACAAGGCGGGAGGCACCCGCACACACTGTCATAAATGAACGCCCGATGCTGCATGTTGCGGCGAACCCGCGCTTGCACGTCGAGCGGACGTCGCGCACGCTGTGGGCGCCATGAACCACGCCCTCTGACTTGACGCGCGACCGCTCGCTCACTGCGCGCTGCCGCGATCTGTTCCAGGCTCGAGTGTGGGTGCGGTATGTCGGCAATACAGCTGGTCGGGGTCGGCCACGGCTTCTCCGAAGATGAGTGGGTCTTCCGCGACGTGTGCGCGACGCTTCCGCGCGGCTGGACGGCCATTGTCGGACCGAACGGCGGCGGCAAGTCGACCTTGCTGCGCGTGATCGCGGGTCAGCTCGTTCCCCGGGCGGGGCAGCGCTGCGGTCCGGCGGTGGGCCTCTGTGCCCTCACCGAGCAGCGCGTTGATGCGGTGGGCGACGAGATCGCCGCGTTCGCTGCGGACTGGAGCCGCGCAGCCGTGCGACTGCGCGCGCGCCTCGCGCTGGACCCGGACGAGCTCACGCGCTGGTCGTCGTTCAGTCCGGGTGAGCGTCGGCGCTGGCAGCTGGGTGCTGCGCTGGTTCGCGAGCCCGAGGTGCTGCTGCTGGACGAGCCCACCAACCACGTCGACGCCTCCGCGCGGGCCTTGCTGGGCGAGGCGCTCGCGCGCTTCTCCGGGGTGGGCGTGTTGGTGTCACACGACCGCGCTCTCCTCGCGGCGATCAGCGCGCGCACGCTCTGGTTGGAGCGAGGCCAGGCCAGCCTCTACCAGCTTCCGTACGATGCCGCGCGGGCCCAGCGACAGGCGGAGGTCCAGGCACTCACCCATGCCCGTGAAGAGCTGCGAGCCCGCGCGCGCCAGCTCGAGCGGCGTCAAGTCCAAGACCAACAGCGCAGCGAAGCCGCGACGCGTGCCATCGGCGCGCGACAACGCATCAAGGGGCCACGGGACAGCGACGCGCGGGAGGCGGGCGCTCGTGGGCGGGTGGCGCACGCGGCGGCGAAGCTGTCCAGGAGGGCGGTCAGCAGCGTGCCCGAAGCCGCGCGCGTCGCGGCGCAGCTGGAGCAGGTGCGCGTGCCCAAGAGCGTCGGGAGCAGCCTGTTCGTGGACTACCAACCAGCGCCGCGCGCGCGCCTGGCCACGCTCACGCACGCGGAGCTGCCCACGGGGCCGGGCAGCTTGCGCCCTGGTCAGGCGCGCATGGTGGAGCGCGGCTCGCGCGTGTGGATCTCGGGGCCCAACGGCGCGGGCAAGAGCACGCTGCTGCGCGCCCTGCGCCGCGTCTGGTCACTGCCCGAGGAGCGCGTCCTGTGGCTCGACCAAGACCGAAAGGCCGACGAGGACGCGGCGCGCGCACGTGCCGCCGCGCTTCTCCCAAAGCCCGAGCGCGCCAGGGTCTTCGAGCTGCTGGCTGCGCTCGGTGCGGAGCCCGAGAGGGTGGTTCGCTCGTTGCAGCCATCCCCCGGGGAAGCGCAGAAGCTGCAGCTCGCCCTGGGACTCGCTCGCCACGCCTGGTTGGTGGCGCTGGATGAGCCCACCAACCACCTGGACCTGCCGAGTATCGAGAGGCTGACGGACGCGCTGACCCAGTACCCGGGAGCGCTGTTGATCGCCACGCACGACGAGCCGTTTGCGCGGGCCGTCACGCGAGAGCGCTGGGACCTCGCGCCCTGAGGACACGCTCGCGCGCTCAGCGCTGTACGCCGTCCACGCGGATGCGCGTGCGGGGGACGTCCTCGTCCCACTCGGCGTCCCAGCCAGGGTAGTGCACGCGGCAGGTCTCGGCGTAGGGAGGCGCGCTCAGGATCTCCGCGAGGTACCAGCTGCCGCGCCACTCGACGTGCACGACGAGGCCCACCGGCAGCTCCGTGTCGGGGGTCGGCGTCCAGCCACCGGGGTCCTCGCGCGAGCCCGGGTTGCTCTGCGGGGCCTCGCCGTCTTCACCAAAGCGTGGTGCGTAGAGCCCCTGCGGTTCGTCTACTGGGCCGCTGCCCACGTTGCGTACGCGCGCGGGGTCCACGGACTCGTCCCACTCGTCGGACCAACCGTCATAGTGGATGCGCACCAGACCGTTGGGCTCGAAGGCCAGGATCGTCGCTGGGTACCAGGTGCCGCGCCACTCGACCTCCACCGCCTGCCCCGTCGCGTAGGGCGTGGCCACCGGCTGGGGCGGCGCCGAGGCGGGGCCGTAGGTGACGACTTCGGAGCCGCCGCAGCCCGGGAACAAGGCCAAGGTGGAGACGGCGAGCGCGACGGCGATGGGCCTACGGAGCATGGTCGACATGCTGACATGTACGTGCGTCCTGACGGAACTCCCCCTGCAGTGTGACCCGCGCACCACGGGGCCGCAGGGTCTGCGGGACCCTCCGCTACGGTGGGCGCGGCGGGCCGAGCGGTGCGGCGTCAGACGGGGGTCAAGATCACGACGGGGAGCTGTCGCTCGGTGCGCGCTTGGTAGCGGGGCCACATGGGGTTGACGCTGCCGCAGCGCTCCCACAGGCGCGCTCGCTCCTCGCCTTCGGCCAGGGACGCCACGGCGTCGAAGGTGCGACGGCCCACGCGGACACGCGCGCGCGGGTCGACCTGCAGGTTCTTCCACCACTGGGGGTCGCGTCGGGCGGCCCCGTCCGAGCCCACGACCACGTAGCGCCCACAGTCCTCGAAGTACACCAACGGCGTGCTGCGAGCTTCCCCGGACTTACGCCCCGTCACGGTCAGCAGGAGCATGGGTAGCCCCATCCAGGCACCCAGCAGGCCGCCGCTGCGCTCGTAGAGGGTGGCGTGGGCCTTGAACCCGGCCTTGAGGACCCGGGCCCGGAGATGTCGCATGGATGACGCCATGCGCCGAGGGTAGCGCGGTTGCGCTCCGGTGGGTGTCCTCGGAGCTGCGGACGCGCTCTGGTGGGTGTCCTCGGAGCTGCGGACGCGTTCCGGTGGGTGTCCTCGGAGCCGCGGATGCGTTCCCTCCGGTGGGTGTCCTCGCAGCCGCGCCTCGGACACGGCGTCCTCGCCAGGGCGGGCGCGGCTCGATACAATGCGCCGTGTTCCTCGAGCAGGCGATCACCGCGCTCTCCGAGTCTGGCGCGCGGTACTGCGTGGTGGGCGGTGTGGCCGTCAGCTTGCACGGAGTCCCCCGGACCACCTACGACCTCGACATCGTCGCGGTACCCACGGCGAGTAACCTCGGGCGCGTGGACGCGGCGCTGCGTTCGCTCGGCCTTGCCCCCCGAGCCCCGGTGGAGCTCGTCGCGCTGGCCGACGAGGCCGTGCGCCGTGAGTGGCTCGAGCTGCGCAACCTGATGGCGCTCACCTATGGAGACCCCAGCGACCCCTTGCGCGAGGTCGATGTGCTCGTCTCGCCGCCGGTCGACTCGGTAGCGGACCTGGTGGGTCGCGCGCAGCATCGCGCGGTCGGCCGCATGACGGTGCCCCTGGTGTCTATTCCGGACTTGATCGCCATGAAGCGGCGCGCTGGGAGGGCCCAGGACCTGGCCGACGTGGCGCACCTCGAGCAGCTGGTGGAGGACGCGCCATGAGCGAGCGGCCCAAGGGCTACACCTACGAGGTCAGCGTCCAGCAGCTGCGCGCGTTCGCGGCGCTCACGTACGAGCAGCGCTTCGCCTGGCTGGAGTCCACCCGGACCTTCTTGGTGGCCGCCGCCACGCCGGAGACCATCGCGCGGATCCAGCGCCTACGCAGGGGCGAGAGCATCTTGGGTGACGAGCCCGCGCCGGGCCCAAAACCTCCGGTGGAGTGATGGGCCGCGCTCTGCGACCTGTGGCTCGCTGCTGGGCTGGGGGCGAGGGTCAGCGCGGCGAGCGTGAGCTGCGCGGCGGCTCCGGACCCTTGGCGCGCGCGCGCGGACGGCGCATCCTGCTTTCGTGACGGGCGACGAACTCGACCACGAGCACGGGCCCTCGCTGCGGGCCGACATCGATGCGCTGACGCTCGCGCTCGAGAAGCTCGGCGTGCGCGTTCGTGAAGAGGCGCTGCCGGAGACGTCCGTGGGTGGGCTCGCGCGCGTCGGGTCCCAGCGGTGGTGTTTCGTGCCACGCGACGCGGGCGCGCCTCTGCGGCGGGCCGTCCTCGTGGAGGCGCTCCGCCGTTTGCCCACGGAAGAGCTGTTCCTGCATCCGCGCGTGCGCGCCCTGTTGGCCCGCCGCTAGCTCGCGAGCGTCCCGGCGCGCCCCGTCCGGTGGGTGTCCTCGGAAGTCGCCCGGTGGGTGTCCTCGGAAGTCGCCCGGTGGGTGTCCTCTGAAGGGTGGGTGTCCTCTGACGGGCGCTCCGCCCGAAGGGGGTGTCCTCTGAAGGGTGGGTGTCCTCTGACGGGCGCTCCGCCCGAAGGGTGGGTGTCCTCTGACGGGCGCTCCGCCCGGTGGGTGTCCTCTGAAGTCGGGGCTTCCCTCGGGCGGCCTCGGCGTGGGACGCTCTGCAGACATTCGTCGAAGTTCCCCGGCTTTTGGTGGGTCTCGGGGGGCGAGCCAAGGAAACCGGCGCCGGCCGCGTCGGAACTTCTCTCGCTCTGGGGCGTCTGCCCCCTCTGTGGTCTCGATCCACGGACCGCCGCCCGCTCGCCCTCTCGGAGTCTCATGCCGCTCAGCCGCGCCCCTTCCTCCCTCCGTCTCGATCAGCCCCGCTGGTCTTCCACGCGCCACGTTCGGCTGCTCGCCGCCATGGTTGGCCTCGCCGGGCTGGCCTGCGGCGGTGGACCCGAGGACACCCACGCGACAGTGGCCACGGCGCGCCCCGTGCGCGGTTCCCTCGGTGAGGGGACACCCACCCTACGCCGTCTGGCGCCTGGGCAAGAGCTGACCATCCCGGATACCGGCGTGGCCTGGGTGGAGCTGGACGCCGGGCCGCGTGTGCTGGCGTCGGCGGGCGCGCGCCTGTCCATCGACGCGGAAGGCGTGCTCCACGTGGACGGCGGGCGCGTGTACGTCGAGGTCGCGGAGCGTGACGCCCTGACGGTTCACTTCGGTAATGATACCGAGGGGATGGAGCTGCGCCTGAGCGACGCCGCCGTGTCCCTGGAGAGCGCCCCGCAGCGCAGCGTGTACGTGGTGCGCGGTGAGGTGACCCGCGCCGCGCTCAACGGGGACCGCCCGGGCCCGGTCGTCACGGGCGAGCGCTTCACGGAGGGCGCCGACGCGCCGGTCGCGGCCACGCTCTGGGAGGACTGGACCGGTGGCCTGGCGGAGCCCGGCGGCGCTCGGCAGCAGGGCGCTGGGGTGGGTGTCCTCGAAGCGCGCGTCCCGGACGAGGTCGGCCTCGCTCGCTGGCCGCTGGTGGTGCGCCGCCTCAGCGTGCGCGTGCGGGTCGAGGGGGATCTGGCCATCACCGAGGTGGAGCAGGAGTTCTTCAACCCCGCCAGCGAGATGGTGGAGGGGCTCTACCGCATCTCCGTGCCGGAGCAGGCCGTGCTCCAGCGCTTCGCGGTGGACCGCCGTGGCCGGCTCGTGGACGGGTACATCAAGGAGAAGGCGCAGGCGGCGCGGCAGTACCAGCAGCAGGTCTACCGCGGCTCGACCCTGGACCCCGCCCTCCTGGAGTGGGACGCCCCGGGACGCTACCGCGCGCGCATCTACCCGATTCAGCCGGGCGCGACCCGCCGCATCGCCATCCGCTACGTGGAGTGGCTGCAGCGGCCTGGCGAGGGCTTGCCGCGCGTGTACCGCTTCCCCATGGGCGCCGGCGTCGACGCGCCCCTGGTGTCCGAGTTCGAGTTCTCGGCGGACCTGCGCGACTCGCTGGCCGGCGAGGTGCGCGCGGGGCACGGCGCCCGCGTCGAAGACGGTCAGGTCGTGCTGCGACGCAGCGACTTCCGGCCACGCAGCGACCTCTTCCTCGAGCTGGTGGATGGCGAGGACACCCCGCGCGGGCGCCAGGCCTATCGCGCCGAGCACCAGGCGCCGCAGCGCGACCCCGCGGCGGGCCCCATCGCACAGGAGCCGGAGAGCGACTACTGGTACCTCCCCTTGGTGCTGCCGCGCGACTTGGGCGCGCGCGCCGCGGACGGCGACGGCGACCAGCAGGGCGGCCAGGCGCGCTCCGCGAACGCGACGTCCGGTCTCGACCTGGTGCTCGTCGCGGACGTCTCGGCCGCCACCGAGTCCACGCAGCTCGAGCTCGGCCGCGGCGTCATCGAGGCGCTCGCGGCGCATCTCTCCCCCGAGGACCGCGTGGCCATCGTCGCCAGCGACCTCGGTCTGCGCGCGGTGAGCGACGAGCCTGTGGCGCTCGGGCCCGCCACGCGTGAGCGCATCGAGGCGCTCTTGGACGGGCTGGCGCGGGTCCCGAGCGGCGGCGCGAGTGACCTCGGCGCGACGCTGGCCGATGCCGCCGCGCTGCTCGACCCGTCCCGGCCGGGCGTGGTCATCTATGTGGGCGACGGCGCTCCCACCGTCGGCGAGCTCGAAGCCGACGCGTTGCTGGAGCGGGTGGCGCGCTTGCCGCGGCCGCTCCGCGCGTACGCCGTCGCTGTGGGCTCCAGCGCCGAGCTGGGCCTGCTGGAGACGCTCACCCGGGGCTCGGGCCTGGCCCGTCGCGTGGAGACACGCGCCGAGGGAGCGCGGGTGGCGCTCGAGGTGCTGGGCCACGCCCGCCGGCCCGTGGCGCAGCGCGTGGAGGTCGAGCTCGGCAGCGGCATCGAGCAGCAGTTCCCGCGGCGCCCGGTGGACGTCGTGCTGGGGGAGCCGCTCAGCATCGTCGGGCGCGTGGACGGCACACCGCCCACGTCGGTGACCGTGCGCGGTGAGCTGAACGGGCAGCCCTTCGAGCGCACCTTCGAGATCGAGACCCACACCATCTCGGACAGCGGCGATCTGCGCCTGCGCTGGGCGTCCGAGCGCCTGCAGCAGCTGCTGCTCGGGGGGGAGGGGCGGCAGGAGATCGCCGACCTCGGCACGCGCTACGGGCTCATCACCCCGTTCACGAGCTTCTACGTGCCGAGCGAACAGGAGCTCAGCCAGCTTGGCCCCCGCGCCAACGAGCTGATGCGGGACGTGCAGTACGCGCGGGCGAGCACGACCAACCCCTTGCTGCTGCCCTTCGCCATCGTGGGCTGCAGCCTGGACAGCGCGTCCGCGCCGGCGAGCAGCCCCTCCACGGAGACCGAAGAGTCCAGGGACGAAGGGGAGTCGATGCCTGGCAACGCGTACGGGGCACCGCAGGAGCCACAGGGCGCGCCGGTCGCGGAGGCCCCGCCGCCCCCCCCCGCAGTGCCCATGCCGAGACCCACGACGGCGTCCGCCCCCGCGGGAAGCGCCGCCCAGCAGCCCGTCATGGCGGATGACGCTCCGAGCGATGGCTTCTACGCAGATCGGGCGCGCGCCAACGCGGCACCCTCGGCGCAGCCCTCGTCCGCGTGGGAGGCCGAGCCCGAAGCCGTCGTCGGCGACGTCGCGGGCGCCAGCGGGCTCGGGCTGATCGGGACCGGTCGAGGCGGCGGCGGCGGGAGCGGCGAAGGGCGCGGCGAATCGGCGTCCGCCGCCACGGGCGCGAGCTTGGGCACGCTGAGCGGGAGGCCCCAACCCATGCGCCGGGCGGCCCGGGCCACCGAGCGAGGCAGCCGCAATGCGCACGGTCAGCTGTCAAACGAGCAACGCAGTCAGCTCCACGCGTTGGGCTACGCACTCGGCGGCGAAGAGGACGTGCCGGATCAAGACGCTGTGATCGCCCAGGCCATGGGTGTGGGCGTCGCGGGCGGCCGCGTCCGAGTGACCACCGAGATCGTCGTCGAGCCGCAGCAGAACCACGAGCGCAGCCGCTGCTCGGACGCGTCGCGGGCCTCCCTCGACGACCGGGTCGAGCTGTGGCGCGAGCGCCTCGGGGCGCGTAGCAGCGCCTACGAGTGGCTGCGGGTCTATCAAGAAGCGGCTGCGCGCTGCGAGGCCCGCAACTGGCCGGAGCGCCGCCGCTTGCTCGAGCTGATGCTCGCGCGGGCGGGCTCGGTGCCCGCCATGATCTCCCTCTACCACGCCTCCAACAGCAGCAGCCTGCGCGGCTACTTCCGCAACGCCATCGTGCGCCGGGTGCGCTCCGCGGACGACCTGCGGCTGGTGCGTCGCACCTTCGGCAGCAACGTCGACCAGGAGATGATCGACCGGGCGCTCGCCGGGGCGAGCTCGGACGCGGCCAAGGTGCGCGTGCTGCGCCGCTTGATCACGCAGTTCCCGACGCACATGGACCTCCAGCTCTCGCTGCTGGAGCTGCTGGAGCGCACGGGACAGCAAGCCGAGGCGCGCCGCCTGGCCCGCACCATGCGCCAGAACCCCCTCGCGGACGCCGGGGTGCGCACGGCCATCGGCGAGTTCTACCTGCGCCTCGAGGACGAGGCCGAGGCACGCCGCGTGTTCAGCGAGATCGTGGAGTTCGCGCCGCGCGACGAGCTGGCGCGCCGCCGCCTCGGCGACCTCTACCGGGCCCACGGTTGGTTCGACGAGGCCTATCGGCAGTACCAGACGCTCGCGTCGATCCGCCCCGACGACACCAGCGTCAACCTGCTGCTCGCCCAGGCCGCGGCAGGCGCAGGCCGCGTGGATGAAGCCCTGCGACTCGAGCAGGCGCTGGCGCAGACAGGTCAGCCCGGAGAGGCCGTGGGCCTCGCGCGCACGGCGCTGCTCTGGTCCTCGGTGCGCTTCGCGGAGCTGCGCGCGGCCGCCCGCGCCGCCAACGACGCGGACGGACTGGCCGCGCTGGTGGCGCGCATGCGGCGCAGCGGCGTCATGGGGCAGGCGTCGCCCCTGCGCGCGTCGCTGGTCTGGTCGCACCCAGACGCCAACCTGGCGCTGACCGCGGGCTACCCGGGCCTCGGGCTCTCGCGCCCCGTGGACCTGACGCCGGAGTACGGCATCGAGGTCTTCGACGTGCGTGAGGTCGAGGACGGCACCTACCGCCTCGAGGTGCGCCGGCAGGGCGAGCGGCAGCTGACCGCCGTGGAGGGCAAGCTGGTGGTGGTCTGGCGCGAGGGCGCCGACGACGAGCGGGTGGAGGTGCGCACGCTGCGCTTCGCGGGTGACCAGCGCGCCTACGGCTTCACCATCGAGGGGGACGCGCTCCGCGAGGCTCCCGTCACCGTGTCCACCGCTCCGGGGAGGCGCTGAGCCATGAGCACGCCGACCACTCTTGCCGAGCCACGCATGTCCACCTTCTCCCGCCGCTCCCGCTCCTTTGCCCTCTGCGTCACTGCCCTCCTCGCCGCGTGCGGGGGTGGCGCGCCGCCGCCAGCCGCGACGGTGGGCCTGGTGCAGCCCGTGCGCGGCGCGGTGACGCTCACGCGCGCCGGTCACGACACGACGGCACGCGCCCCGGCGCGCGTCGAGACCGGCGCGACCGTGGTCACGCCCGACGGCGCCCGCGCGACCTTCACGCATGACGCGGGCCCCTGGTTCTTGCTGGACCGCAGCACGCGCATCAGCGCCACGCTCACCGGCGTCAGCGTCGAGTCCGGGCGTGTCTTCGTGGACGCTCGCGTCGACGAGGGTCTGGACGTCACGACCCCCGGCGGCACCGTCAGCGTGCAGAACGGGGCCATGGCGGTGCAGGTCAGCGCCGAGCGCACCGAGGTCTACTGCGCGAGCGGTGAGGTGGTCTATCGCGCCGCCGGTGGAGAAGGGCGCGTGGCCCAGGGCGAGACGCTGGTGCTCACGGCCGACAGCGCCCAGGTGGCTCCCGCCGCGCTGTGGGACGACTGGACCGGAGGCCTCGCGGACCCGAGCCCGCGTCCGCCGCCCGAGGCCGGCTACATCGGGCAGCTGAGCGGGCGCCGCCTCGAGGAGCGTGGGGTCGCCCGTCGTCCGCTCAGCATGCGCTCCCACGAGGTGCAGGTGACCCTCGAGGGGGAGCTCGCGCGCACCGAGGTCGTCCAGACCTTCTTCAACGGGTACGACGACGCGCTCGAGGCCGAGTATCGTCTGCGACTCCCCGAGGGCGCGGTCGTCGAGGCCTTCGAGGTGGACCAGGGCGCGGGGTTCGTGCCGTCCGCCGTGCAGCAGCTGCCCATGGGGGAGGGCTTCGCGCCGCCCTACGTGCCCGCCGAGATGCCCGTCGCGCGCCTGTCCTACGACGGCCCGCAGCGGGTGCGCGCGCGCGTCTACCCGATCAACCCGGGTGCCGTGGTGCGCGTGAAGGTGGCCTACACGGAGTGGCTGACGCGCAACGGGGACACCCGCACCTACGTGTACCCGATGCGCACCGAGGGGCAGCCTCCGATGGTGGGCGAGCTGCACCTGTCGGTGGACTTGGGCGCGGCCAGCGGTGCCCAGACCCGCGCCGGGATGGGCGCGCTCACCAACGCCGGCCGTGTGGTGCTGCGGCGCAGTGACTTCCGCCCCCGCGCGGACTTCACGCTCGACATCCTGGACCCCGCCGAGACCACCGAGGCCGCGCAGGCCCCCCACGTCTACAGCTACCGCGTGCAGACGAACGAAGTGGACCCTGTGACGGGTCAGCGCGCGGCGCAGGACACCTTCGTGGCGGTGGACCTCCCCACGCACGAGCTCGCGCCATCGGCCGAGGACGTGCCGCTCTCGCTGGTGCTGCTGGTCGACACCTCGGGGGGCACCGAGCCCGAGGAGCTGGAGCTGGCGCGCGGCGTGGTGGAGCACGTACTACAGCAGCTCGCCCCCACGGACAGGGTCGCGCTGCGCTTCGGCGACCTGGTGACGCGCGCGCCCGAGGGAGACGCGGCCGCCCTCGGCGCGGCGACGCCCGAGCACGGAGAGCGCTTGCTCGCGGCGCTCGGGACGGTGCAGCTCGGGGGCGCGACGGACCTCGGGACCATGCTGCGCGGTGCCGCCAGCGTCCTCGAGGGGGCCCCGCGGGCCGCCGTGCTCTACCTGGGCGACGGACGACCCACCACGGGCGCTCTGGACGCCACCAGCATCCGCACGGCCCTCGACACCCTGCCCCGCGCGCCGCGCTTCTTCGCGCTGGGTCTCGGAGACGACGCCAACGTCGACTTGCTGCGCGCCGTGATGGGGGAGTCGGCCGCCCGCTCCGTGCACGCCCGCGACGAGCTCGCCGCCGCGGTGCTCGCGACCTTGAGCGATGCCGCGCGCCCGATGTTGCGCGGGGTCGAGGTGGACCTCGGTGAGGGTGTCGAGCGCGTCTATCCGCGCGGTCGGCTGAGCGTCCCGGACAGCGGCCGCCTGCGGCTCTTCGGGCGCCTGCTGGACGAGGTCCCCACGCAGGTCCGCGTGCGCGGCTCGCGCGACGGCGTGGACTTCGACCAGACGCTGCAGCTGAGCGCCACGAGCGTGAGCGCCCCCGACATCCGGCGCCGCTGGGCCAGCGCCCGGCTGAACGAGCTGCTGGACGAGGACGCTGGGCGCGAGGCGCTGGTCGCGATCGGTCTCGAGTACGACCTGCTCACGCCCTGGACCTCCCTGGTGGTGGCCGGCGGCAAGGGCGAGCCCTACGGGCTGGTGCCGGACTTCGACGTGAACCCCCTCGACTACAGCTTCCAGCTGGGCGGACGGGCCCCCTCGGTGCCGGTCGCGGACGAGGGCTGGAGGCGCCGCGCGCCCGCGAGCGCCGCGCCGGCCCCGACGGAGCAAGCGGCCGAGCGCACGTGGGTGCCCCGAGTCTCCGCTGGTTCGAGCGCCGACTCCGAGCCACCGGTCACTGGCGACGGGGGCTACGCGCAGGCCGCCGTCGGCCGCGCGCTGCGGCTCGGCGCGCGTGGGCCGAACGCTTGCTACGAGCGCAAGCTGTTGGTGCGCCCGGACCTGCAGGGCAGCGTCACGGTGGACGTCACCGTGGACGGGTCGGGGGCGGTGCAGAGCGCGACGCTGCTCAACTCGACCCTCGACGAGTCGGACGTGGACCTGTGCGTGGTGCAAGAGGTGCGGGGCCTGCGCTTCCCCAGCACCGAGGGCGGCAGCATCCGCGTCCAGCACACCTTCGTGTTCAACGCTCCTGATCGGGCCATCGGCACGCGGCGCACCTGCAGTGACGCGTCGCAGCAGGACCTCGCGGTGCGTCGCAACCTGTGGCGCGAGCGGCTGGCGGCCAGCGCCGGCGTAGCGGGCGCCATGTCCGTGTATCGCGAGGCGCTGGGCCAGTGCGAGCTGGGAGACTTCCGCGCTCGGCGCGTGCTGCTGAACATGATGTTGGCGCACGTGGGGGGGCAGCGCGTTCAGCTCGCCGCCTCGTTCCCGGCGGACAGCGCCGCAGGCAGCTACCTGCGTGCCGCGGTGCTGCGCTCGCTCGGCAGCGCCTACCAGGTGGCGACCGCGCGTCGCCTGCTGGGGCTGGACGACACCAACATCGACTGGTCCGTGTTCGACCGGCTCTACCGGCGCGCGGGGAACCCCGCAGCGAAGCTGCGCCTCGTGCGGCGCTGGCTGGAGATCGCGCCGGACGAGATGGACCTCCGCTTGCGCCTGCTGCAGCTGCTGGAGGAGACCGACAACCTCCCCGAGGCGCGGCGCCTGGCCTGGGCGCTGCGTGCCGACCCGCTCGCAGACGCGGCCGTGCGTACGGCCGTGGGCGAGTTCTGGCTGCGGCAGGAGCGCCCCGCCGAGGCGCGCCGGGTCTTCAGTGAGATCGTGGAGCGGGCGCCCCTCGACCCCTGGGCACGTCGCCGGCTGGGCGACCTCTACCGGGCTCACGCCTGGCCGGATGATGCCTACCGCGAGTACCGCGCGCTCGGTCAGCTGCGCCAAGGGGACGACGAGGTCTTCCTCCTGCTGGCACGCGCCGCCGCCGACGCGGGCCGCGTGGACGAGGCCCTGCGCCTCGAGCAGCGCGTGGCCGAAGCGGCCGACGGGGACGCCCAGGAGGGTGACGCCGCCGTGGCCCAGGCTTGGACCCGTGTGCGCCTCGCGCTCTTGCGCGCCGAGAGCGACGACCCGGCCGTGGACGCGGCCGTCCTTCGCCGCCAGCGGCACTCGGGCGCGCTGCGCTCTCCACCGGCCCTCTTCGCCGCCCTCACGTGGGCGCACCCTGACGACGTCATCGGCATGACGGTGGCCTATCCCGACGCGACGGAGCGCTTCGAGCCCGTGCAGCTCACGAGCCAGGCCCACGGCATCAACACGCTCACGCTGGCGGACCTCGACGAGGGAGCGCTGCGCATGGCCTTCTCGCGCGACGAGCGTGAGGAGCTCCGGCCCACTGACGCGACCCTCGTCGTGGTGCTGGGGCTCGGGACGGCCGAGGAGCGTATCTTGCGCGAGACGGTACACCTCGACCGAGAGACCCGCCGCGTGGTGCTGCGACTGGAGAACGGCGCGCTGACCCGCGAGTCCAGCGGCGCGGCCACGGGTCGCTGACAGACAGGGTCTTCCGCGAGGCGCAGCATCGGCCTATCATGCCGCGGCCTTGTCCTCGAACGCCCCGCCACCCCTGTCCCTCGGCCGCTATCGCGTGCTGCGCCGCCTCGGCAAGGGCGGCATGGCCGAAGTGTTTCTGGCCAAGACGACCGGCGCCGAGGGCATCGAGAAGGTGCTGGTGCTCAAGCGCGTGCTGCCGCAGTTCGCGCGCAACGAGCACTTCCTCGGGATGTTCGTGGACGAGGCCAAGGTCGCGACGCGCCTGAACCACCCGAACATCGTGCAGGTCTACACCTTCGACCGCGTGGAGGGGGAGTTCCTCCTGGCGATGGAGTTCGTCGACGGTATCGACCTTGGTCGCCTCAGCAGCGCGGCCAAGCGCGCGGGGGAGCGCCTGCCCTACGGGCTCTCCGCCTACATCGTCCACGAGGTCACCAAGGGGCTGGACTACGCGCACAAGCGCCGCGACTCGCACGGCGAGTCCATGGAGATCGTCCACCGCGACGTGTCGCCGCAGAACGTCCTGCTGGGCTACGACGGAATCGTCAAGGTCGCGGACTTCGGCATCGCCAAGGCCAAGCTGGTCTCCGAGGACGACGGCGTCATCAAGGGCAAGTTCAGCTACATGTCGCCGGAGCAGGCCAAGGGCCTTGCCGTCGACCGCCGCAGCGACGTGTACTCGCTGGGCGTGCTGCTGGCCGAGCTGCTCATGGGTCGCCCCATGTACCCGGGGCTCCAAGGGGTGGAGGCCCTCGAGCCGGCGCGCGAGGGGCGCGTGACCTACCCGCAAGAGGTGGATCCGGCCGTCCCCGACGCGCTCGACCGCATCGTGCGCCGCGCCCTGCACCCCGACCCGGAGCAGCGCTTCCAGACCGCCCGCTCCTTCGGTAGCTCGCTGGCCCAGTTCCTCCACAGCTCCTCCGTCCTCTGGGACGCCGAGGCGCTCGAGCAGCAGCTGGCGCGCCTGGTGCCCCGCGCGCACGCCAGCGTGGAGGACCCCCGCATTCGCGACGCCATGACCTTCGCGGGCTTCACCGTGAACGCGGGGTCGCTGGCGGTGGAGCGGGAGCTGCGCGAGCGCCGCAGGGTGGTCGTGGTCGCGGGTCGGGTGCGCGACTCGAGCGCCCTCACGGACCCCGGGCAGCTCCCGAGCGTCGATCACGCCGCCGCCCGCATCCTCGCCGACCTCGCGTACAAGAACGACGCCGTCCTGTCTTGGGAGGACGGCTCCGAGAAGTCTCACTTCCGATATGTGATCGGTCTCGGCCGGACCACGCCCCAGGACGCCCTGCGCGGCGTGGCACTGGCCTTCGACGTGGTCGAGGCGCTGCACGGCCTCTCGGCCGACCTCTTTGCACCCATCACCGCCTCGCTGGCGGTGTCCTCCGGCATCGTGACCACCGTGCGCGACGGCTCGGGTCGCCTGTTGCGCTACGCTCCCGTGGAGTCCGCGCTCGCCGTGGCCGAGCACCTCGCGAACGAAGGCAACGCGGGGAGCGTGCGTATCACAAGTGATGTGTACCGGCTGGTGCGCCGCGACTTCCGGGTGAACGAGGCCCAGTATGAAGACGTGACCCTGGAGGGGGGCGAGCGCACACGCGCCTATAGCGCGCTGGGCGCACGCTCCCGCGAGGAGCGCGCGGTGGACACCCGCCACAGCCTCGGCGTGGAGGGGCTGATCGGGCGCGTGGCCGAGCAGGAGACCATCCGGGGGCTCTATCGCGAGGCCGAGTCGACGGGGCGCGCCGTGTTCGCGGCGGTCGTGGGCGAGCTGGGGGTGGGCAAGTCGGCGCTGGTCTCGGCGGCGCTGGACTCGCTCGAGCCGATGCCGGGCATCCTCTCCACCGAGTGCGGGTTCGGCACCAGCGACGTGCCCTTCTCCAGCCTGGCCGCGCTCATCCGCGACATCTTCTTCATCTCGGACGACGCGCCGGCGTCTCAAGTGCGAGACCAGATCCGCTCCTCCCTGCAGGCCGTCGTCATGGACACCGGCCGCCGCGACTTGATCGAGCGGGGTGTGCTGACCCTGCTCGGCAGCGCCGACGAGCGGGTGCTCGAGTCCGAGCACGAGGAGCGCACGCGCGAGGTGGTCCACGCCATCGAGCTGCTGCTGCGCCACCTCGCCAAAGGCGGCCCCATCGTGGTCTGGCTGGACTCGCTCCAGTGGGCGGACAGCGCGTCGCTCGAGCTGCTGCGGACGATGAGCCAAGGCGTCCATCAGAGCCCCGTGCTGATCCTCATGGCCACGCGGCCCGACGCGCGCACCGCCGCGGCGCTGCGTGGTGTCCCGGTGATCGAGCTGGGCGAGCTCGAGGGCGACGAGCGCAACGAGATCGTGCGGCGCTGCTTTCGAGGGGCGGAGGTCCCGGCAGAGGTCGTGCGCGCGATCGTGGAACGCGCCGGTGGCAACCCCTTCCACATCCAAGAGCTCTCCGATGCCCTCCTGGAGCGGGGCGTGGTGCGCGTCGTCGATGATACCGACGGCACGGCGCGCGTCGTGCGTGACTCGGCGCTGCCCATCTCGCTCCCGAGCTCTCTCGAAGGGGTGGTCGCCTCGCGCCTCGACGAGCTGGAGGAGTCCTCGCGCCGCGCGCTGCGCTGGCTGGCGGTGGCGGGCTCCGGCCTCGAGGAGCGGCAGCTGGTGCTCATCGCCGGCAACGACGTGCAGGGGAACGTGCAAGACCTCCTGGCTCGTGGCTTCCTGGTCCGCAGGTCCAACGGGACGCTGGCGTTTGCGAGCGGGGTCGTGCGCCAGATCGCCTACGAGGGCGCCGAGCCCGACGACCGTAGCCGCATGCACCGGCGGGTGGCCGACTACTTCCAGTCCTTGCCAGGCTCGCCCGCCGCCCGCGTCGCTCACCACCTGGAGCAGGCCGGGCAGCGCGGTGCGGCGGCCCACGCCTACCTCGAGGCAGCCGAGCTGGCCAGCGCGGCCTTCTCGAACGCGACTGCGCTGGGGCTCTTCGCGCGCGCGCTGCGGCTCTTCGACGACGACCCCGAAGGGCAGTTCGCGGCGCACGCCGGACGCGAGCGGATCCTCCGCTTCTTGGGTCAGCCCGCCGAGCAGGCGGCCGAGCTGGACGCCCTCGACCGCCTGTCGCTCCACGCGGACGTGCCGAAGACCCTGCGCGCCTTCGCCCTCAACCGTCGCGCCCGCTTCGAGATCGACCACGGGAAGCTCGAGCGGGCCGAGCGGCACCTCGAGCAGGCCCGGGCCCGCGCCATCGCCGAGGGGGACCGAGGTGCCGAGATCGATACTGTGCGAATGATGGCCGAGGTCGCCCGCGACCGGGGAGCCACGGCGCGCGCCCTCACGCTCTGCGACGAGGCCCTCTCCCGCGCGGGAGTGCTGCCGGACTTCTTGCCGGCGCGCGGCCTCGTCCTGATCCAGAAGGGCATCTTGCAGGAGCGCTCTGGCCACGCCCGCAAGGCCCTCGAGACCTACGCCGAGTCGGCGGTGGTGTTCCGCCGCCTGGGTATCAAGCGTCACGAGGCGCTGGCCCTCGACCACCTCGGGGGCGCCCTCTCGTGCCTCGGCAACTTCCAGGACGCCGTGGCGGTCACCCGCGCGTCGCTGAGCTTCGACCGCGAGACCGGAGACCGTCTCCGCCTCGGCCGCAAGCTCGCCCTGCTCGCCCTCTACTACCAGACGCTGGGGGAGCCCGAGCGGGCAGAGGCCTTCCTGGCCCACTCGATCGACGTGCTCGGCGCGATGGTCTCGAGCGAAGCCACCCCGGCGCGCAAGGAAGCTCAGTGCGCCATGATCGACCTCCACCTACAACGCGGCGAGGCTCCTCGCGCGAGCGAGCTGCTGGAGGAGCTGCGCGTCCATGTGGCGCTGCACGGACCCTACCTCGCGGCGCAGGAGCGCGTCTTCACGGCGCGCGTTCTCGCGGAGCTTGGGGCCGTCGAAGACGCCGACCGGGCCAAGCACCTCGCTGCTGCCGAGGAGGCGGCCGAGGCGGCGCGGGGGCTCTGCTTGGCGCACGACTTCGTCAGCCTGGAGGTCGAGGCGCTGGCGTTGTTGGCGTGGCTGCGTGCGGGTCGCGGTGCGACCGAAGACGCCAAGGCCGCAGCCTCGGCCGCCATGGCCCGGCTGGACGCCGAAGTCTCGGTCCAGCGGCAGCCGCGCGCGCGCATGCTCATCGCGCGCACGTACGAGTACCTCGGCGCAGGGGACGAGGCCAAGAAGGCCTGGACGGCGGCACGTCGTGTGATCGAGTCGCAGGTGGAGCGGCTCCGCGGGGAGGGGGCCCGGCAGCGCTTTCGTGCGACCCACGTCGTCCAGACGGTGCTCTCGCATACCTCGCATCCCGCGTGATGCGAGGTTCATCAACAGGCTCTCCCCGCGCCCGGGGGCAAGCTGTGGATAGTCGACTCCATCTGCTTGAAACCATTGCAGAAGCACGCTTGCTATAGGGTGTGCTACACTTGTGGACACGCGTATCAACCATGCCGACCATTCGTCCCTCTGCGCCGCCTCCGGATTTCACGCCCGAGCAAGCTCTGCTGGTGGCGCTGCGGGCGCGCCGGCCTGAGCAACGGCTGCGCGCCGCCGAGTCGGGTCTCGCGCAAGCGTCGGAGGTCACCGAAGATACCAAGGTGCTCCTGCTGAGGCAGCTCTACCTGGCGCACATCGAGCTCCGGCAGCTGCGTCAGGCCGCAGACATCGCTGCCCGCGCCGCAGCCCTCGGGCCCCTGCAGGACGTCGCCTGGCACGACGCCAGCCGCGCGCTCGCGGCGCTCGGGGAGGCCCAGGATGCGTTGCTGATGCAGCGGCGTGCCGCGCGGACGGCGCCGGTCGAGCGACGCAGCTTCCAGCTGTGGGGCCTCGCGACGCTTCAGCATCACGGGGGCGACGTGGACGCCGCGTTGGCCACGCTCCAGAAGGCGATGCGGACGGCTCAGCGCGACAGGGCCCTCTTGCGAGCCCACGCCCTCTACATCCGGCTGGACGCTGGGCGGCCTGCTCGCAACATCCGGCGCACTCTCGATACCTTGCGCGCGTCCCCCAACGCGGACGGGTACGGCCGCTTCTTGCTGGGGATGATCGCGTACAAGATGGGCGACGAGCGGGAGGCCAGCGTGCACCTGCGTGCGTTCCTCCGGCGGAACGCCGCCGCTGGGGTCGCGAAGGAGCTCACCCTGCGCGAGGAGCTGCGCCGCGCCCGGCTGGCGCTCGCCACGATCGACAGCGACTGACCCTGCCGGGGTGTGCCCACCGCGCCCGAGGTGGGCCCTCCCTCCCGTCCGACGCGAGCCTGCCGCTCTGGCGCGCGCGCGGCGCCGCACTCTGGTATGTTCCGCGAGATGAGCCAAGCCTCTCTGGTCGACGCGGCGAACTCGTACGCTGCACTGTTCTCTGGTGACGAAGAGGGCGCGCTGCGCTCGGCGCTGTCTGCGCTGGCCGCCGAGCCGCTGGACCTGGGCTCTTTCGCCCTGGTCGCACGCGTGCTCGGAGAGCGTGGTCGCCGCGACGCCGCGGCGCGCGCCCACCAACGCGTGGTGGTGCAGCTCATCAATCGTGGAGACCTGCCCGCCGCGACCGCCGCGGCGCTCGACGCGCAGGGGGCCGGCGAGCCGGGCGCGGCGCAGTCTTTCGAACGCATCGCGGCCGCCTTTGGTCACGGGAGCGCGCGGCTGGCCGACGTGTCCCCTGCCCCGCCCCCGCTGCCAACCCGCAAGACCATCGCACCCGAGCTGCTGAGCGCGTCGGGGGACGCGCTGCTCGACCGCGCGGAGGAGGCGCTCCTGGATGCGGCCGCCGCGCCGGACCCGGTGCCTGCCGAGAAGGTCCCGGAGCTTCCGCTGTTCTCGGCCCTCGCCCCGGCCGCGCTGCGCGAGCTGCTCGAAGCGTTCGAGCTGCGCGACGTCCCGCGTGGCGAGGAGGTCATCGCACAGAACGAAGAGGGCACCGAGGCCTACGTGGTCGTGCGCGGGCTGCTGGAGGTCTCGCGCCAGGAGGATGGTGAGTCCGTCGCGCTGGCGCACCTCGGGCCCGGCGCGATCTTCGGCGAGATGGCGTTGGTCAGCGACGCACCGCGCGCGGCCGCCGTGCGCGCCATCGAGCCCTGCCAGCTGCTGTGCGTGCGCCGCGAGACCCTCGAGTCCTTGGCGGCTCATACACCGGCCATCGGGGAGCAGCTCGGCGAGTTCTGCCGCGCCCGCATGCTCGCCAACCTCGTGCGCTCCAGCGCCATCCTCGGCGCGGTCGGTGCGGAGGAGCGCGGCCAGATCATCGACCTCTTCGGCACGCGCTCGTTCGCGCGCGGGGACACGCTGCTCGTCGAGGGGGAAGACGCCACGGGGCTCTTCCTGATCGCGAGCGGCGCGGTGAGCGTCACGGGCAGGGACTCGGACGGCGACGACATCGTGCTGGCCGAGCTCGGGCCCGGCGACGTGGTGGGCGAGATCTCGCTGGTGCTGCGCCGGCCCGCGACGGCGACCGTGGTCGCCACGCACCCGACCATCGCGCTGGAGCTGACCCGGGACCGCTTCCAGGCGGCCATCCGCCAGCACCCTGCGCTGCTGACCGAGCTCTACGACGTGGCGGTCAAGCGTGAGGAAGAGACGCGCAGCGTCGTCGCCCAAGAGGCGCTCGACGTGTCGGACGTCGTGCTCATCTAGCTCGCGGGGCCCTCGGGGCGGACGCGCACCCCGACGCACCAAAAAACAAACCCCCGCCGCGAGGCAGGGGTCTGGGGTGCCGATGAGTGGAATCGAACCACTGACCTAGCGCGTATGAAACGCCCGCTCTAGCCATCTGAGCTACATCGGCAACGGGAGCGGGAGTATAGAGGGGGCGGCAACGCTGTCAACGGCGGAAGCGCGCGAATTGCTGCCCCGCCGGGGGCCACGTTCAGGCCGGCACGATCTCGATGTAGACGTGATCCGAGCCGGGGCGAATTCGGCCGAAGAACTCACCCGTGATGAAGCTGAGCCCGTACTTCTTCTTGAAGGCGTGCTTGGCCACGGCGGTCTCGCCTGGCTGCAGCAAGCGCCCCTTGCCGGCCACGGTGGCGCCGGTGTTCTTGCTGCCCGTCACGTTGCAGGGAGTGAGCTCGCACGCCGGGTTCTTGACCAGGCGCTTCACCTTCCACGTGTCTCGCTGGCTCCAGACGTAGGCGCGCCCTTCGCTCACCGCGACCCAGATGGGCGTGGCCTTGCGCTCGCCGTTCTTGCGGAACGTGGTGAAGTTGACGTACTGGGCGGCGGCGATGGGGTCGAAGGGGTGCGTCATGGCCCGGCAAGGTAGCACGCCCGCGGGCGCGAGCAGGGAGACGCGCGGCCTGACCGGCGGAGCGTGTCAGCGCAGCTGCCAGCCCGCGACCGTGAGGGCCCCCCAGCCGACCAGGAAGGCGACCCCGCCGAGGGGCGTCACGGCCCCGAGGGCGCGCACGCCCGTGAGCGTCATGGTGTAGAGGCTGCCGGAGAAGAGCAGGCAGCCCACGGAGAACGCCACCCCCGCCACGGTGGCAGGCCCGGGGGCCCTCGCCAGCAGGCTGGCGGCCAGGCCGATCGCCAGCGCGTGAATCAGGTGATACTGCGCAGCTGTGCCCCACCACTCGAGGCGCTTGGCCCCATCCGAAAGCTCCGCCATCGCCGCGCGGAGCCCATGGGCGCCGAACGCCCCGAGCGCCACTGCGAGGAAGCCATGTACCCCAGCCATCATCATCAGCGCGCGCGTCATGCTGCCGAGCTTGACCCCATCCGCCAGGGCCCGCCACCTGCTCGGGTGGGTGTCCTCGGAGCGGTTGGTCGGGTGGGTGTCCTCGGAGGGCCAGCCCGGGTGGGTGTCCTCGGAGCGGTGCTCGCGCGGGTGGGTGTCCTCGGAGCGGGTGCTCGGGTGGGTGTCCTCGGTGCTCGGGTGGGTGTCCTCGGAGCCGTGCTCGCGGTGGGTGTCCTCGCGGGGTGCGGGCGGGGGCGGGTCGTGACGGGCGCAAGTCCCGCGGAGCTCGCCGGCGTGAACGAGGCGGCGCGGGCTGGCGCTGTGGTGGATGTCCTTCATGGGGTGTCGGTGGCGGACCCGTTTCGGTCGCTGGAGGTGGACAGCGCGGAGACCACTCGCTGGGTGGAGGCGCAGAACGCGTACACGCTGGCCACGCTGCAGCCGCACGTGCGTCCTGAGCGCGGCGCGCGGCTGCAGGAGCTGCTGTCCATCGACGCGCTCGGCGAGCCGCAACTCGAGGGGGAGACGCTGTTCTTCTACCGTCGCGCGGGCAGCGAGGAGCAGGGGGCGTACTTCGTCGCGCGCGGCCCGGCGTGGGCGCCCGACCCGGAGCCCGTGCTGCGCGCCGAGGCGTTCGGGGAGCGCGCCTCGATCGACTACACCTACCTGTCCCCCGGTGGGCGCTACGTGGTCTTTGGCGTGTCGCAGAACGGTGACGAGCGCTCGACGCTGCGGATCCTGGACCTAAGCACCCGCGCGCTGCTTTCGGACAGCATCACGCACGCCAAGTGGAGCCGCGTCTCGTGGCTGAGCGACGACACCGGCTTCTACTACACGCGCTACCCGGCGGAGCACGACGCGGACTTCCCGCACGACGACCCGGCGCGCGTCGACACCTACGGCTCGCGCGTGTATCGGCACCGACTCGGTGAGCCCGCGAGCGCGGACCCGCTCGTGTTCGAGGCCGCCGACCCCACCGACTTCCCGAGCGTGAGCGTGCAAGCCGACGGCGAACACCTCGTGCTGGCGGTCTCGCGTGGCTGGTCCGCCAACGACCTCTGGCTCGCGCGCCGCGGTCCCGACGACCGGCCCGTGGAGATCACGCCGCTCATCGTCGGTGTGGAGGCGCGCAGCGCGGCCGCCGTACACGGGCGCGACGTGCTGATCGTCAGCAACCGCGAGGCGCCGCGCTACCGCGTCCTCCGTACTCCGCTGGCCCTCGGCACGCCTGCCCTGGCAGACGCCTCCACGTGGCAGGTGCTGGTGCCCGAGACCGACGGCGTGCTCAACGAGTGGGCGCTGCAGGGGGACTCGCTGCTGCTGGCCTACACCGAGGGGCTCGAGTCCAGCCTGAGGCGGGTGCCGCTTCCAGCTGCGCCACCAGAGGGCGGCCCATTGGGGCCCGCTGCGAGCGCGGTGGTGGACCCGCCTCTGGTGACCTCCGTCGAGATCCCCCTGCCCCCGGGGGGTGAGCTGGGCGAGCTCAGCACCGACCGCGCCGGGCGCCACGCGCTCTTCTCCTTCAGCGGTTACCGCACGCCTCCTGTGATCATGATGCTGGCCGACGGAAACGAGCCCAACCCGGTGGTGCGCGTCACCACCGACGTGGACCTCGAGGGCTTCGAGTACGAAGTGGTGCAGGTCCCCTCGGCGGACGGCACGCTGGTGCCGCTCCAGCTGCTCTACCGCCGCGGCATGGTTCGCAACAGCGACAACCCCACGCTGCTTTACGGCTACGGTGGCTTCAACGTGTCGCTGCTGCCGGGCTTTCAGCGCAACCTGCTCTACTGGCTGGAGCGCGGCGGGGTCTACGCCGTGGCCAACCTACGTGGCGGCGGCGAGCTGGGCGAGGCCTGGCACCGCGCCGGCAGCCGCGAGAACAAGCAGCGGGTCTTCGAGGACTTCGAGGCGTGCATTCGCTACCTGCGCAACAGCGACATCAGCCGCCCCGCGCGCATCGCGATCACAGGCGGCAGCAACGGCGGGCTCCTGATGGGCGCCATGCTCACGCGTGTGCCGGAGCAGGTTGGCGCGGTCGTCTCCTATGTGGGGCTCTACGACATGCTGCGCTACCACCTCTTCCCCCCGGCCGAGATCTGGGAGCCCGAGTACATGAGCAGCGAGAGCCCCGAGGGCTTCGCCGTGCTGAGCGCCTACAGCCCGTATCACCATGTGCCCGAGCAGGTGGCGCTGCCCGCGACGCTGATCGAGACCGCCGACCACGACAGCCGCGTCTACTGGGGCCACTCCACCAAGTTCGCGGCGCGCCTGCAGGTCAGCAACACGTCGGGCCGGCCGGTGCTGTTCTACATGGAGCGCGAGCAAGGCCATGGTGCTGGCCGGCGCCTGAGCGACACCGTGGCGCGCTACACGCGCTTCTACACCTTCGTGGAGCACGCGCTGGGCATGCCCTGAGCCGGGTCTCCGCGGCGCGCGTTTTCGCCCGCCCTCGCTCGCTGTCGGTTGCTACAGTGCGGGGGCGAGGGGCCACTGAACAGGTCTCCCGTGCAAGGAGTAGGGACCGATGCGTTCATCGCACGCGCTGATGTGCTTGGTACTATTGGGGACCGTCCCGGGCTGCGACTGCGGCGGCCCGGAGGTGCCGCGAGACGGGGACGTCCTCGATGGCGCCGCGTTGGACGGTGCCGTGGGTGTCCTCGACGGCGCTCTCCTCGACGTGGGCGTCCTCGACGGTGCGCCCCTCGACGGCACTACCGATGTGGGTGTCCTCGACGGCGCGCTGGACGGCTCGGCTCACAACGACGACGCCGCCGTCCTCGACGCCTCGCTCGATGGCGCGCTAGGCGATCAAGCGGCGCTCGACCTCGGCACGGACCCGCTCGCCTGCACTCAGCCCGGCACCAGCAGCGTGGTGCGTGTGGCCGAGGTGGACGCCATCGACCTGCTGTTCATGGTCGACAACTCGGCGTCCATGCGCGAGGAGCAAGAGGCGCTGGTGGCCGAGCTCCCACGGATGGTCGAAGTGCTGGCGAGCGGTGACCGCGACGACGATGGTACGCAGGACTTTCGCCCCGTCGCGAGCATTCACGTGGGGGTCATCACCAGCGACATGGGCATCGGCGGCACGCCCATCCCCCCGAGCGCGTTCTGCGGCACGGTACTTGGCGACGACGGCGTGATGCTCACGGAGCACCGAGGCACCAACGCCAGCTGCGCGCCCTCCTACCCCAGCTTCCTGGAATTCATGGTGAGCTCCGACGACCCGGCCACGTTCGCCGAGAGCGCGGGCTGTCTGGCCGGCACGGGTGGCCTCGGTTGTGCGTTCGAGCAGCAGCTCGAGGCCATCCTGAAGGCGCTGACACCCGCCGACTCCTCCGTGGTGTTCGAGCAGACGCGCGGCGGTACGTTGGTGCGCTCCACGCGCGGGCACGGAGGCACCGGCGCCAACGCGGGCTTCCTGCGCGACACCTCGCTGCTGGCCCTCATCTTGGTCTCCGACGAAGACGACTGCTCCAGCC
Source organism: Sandaracinaceae bacterium (assembly GCA_020633075.1). GTDB lineage: Bacteria > Myxococcota_A > Polyangia > Polyangiales > Houyiibacteriaceae > JADJJE01. The sequence goes on along the minus strand of JACKEI010000005.1, from coordinate 297,309 downwards.
CGGACCTGGATCTCTACGACGTCATCAGCGCGAACCCGCGCTACCCCGTACCCCGCGCGAATGATGGCAACCCGTCTCCGAACCTGCAGTGCACGGCCTACCGGGAGGTTCAGTACGAGGTCATCAAGCGCTACGTAAGCGGCCTGCTCGAGCTGCGCCCCGACTTCAGGGACCTCCTGCTCTTTGCCGCCATCGTGGGCGTCGCGCCGGAGGTGGTGGCGGCCAACACCACGACTACCACGGTCGACGGGCACACCTTCGTAGACACGGACTACGCCGCCATCCTCGCTGACCCATCCATGCTGGAGGCGCCCAACCCGAGCGCGACGAACCTCGTGCCGGGGTGCACCCGACCCAACCCCAACGGCGTGGGCCCGCGCAACGAGGCGTATCCACCGCGGCGCATCGTCGACGTCGCGCGGGGGCTGGATCAGGCCGGGGCGCATGGCGTCGTGGCCTCCATCTGCCAGTCGCGCGACCCCGACCAGGGCGACTTCCGCGCGGACTTCACGCCCGCCGTGGACAGCATCCTCTTGGCCATCGAGAACGCGCTCCCCGTGGGCTGCACCGAGGACCTGCTCGCGCGCCGCGCCGGAGGCGAGGTGAACTGCGAGGTGCTCGAGCGCTTGCCGGCGGGCGTGTCGTGCGCGTCGCAGGCTGGGCGCGGCCGCGACGCCGTGCCTGTACGCGTCGAGGGCAGCGGGCCGAGCGCGCGGGAGGTGTGCCGCGTGCGCCAGCTGGTGCCGACGAGCGCGGACCTCGGGCAGCAGCGCAGTCCCAGCGGCGCCGGCTGGTTCTATGACGACTACACCAGCACGCTGCCGGCACGCTGTCCGCCCGACCATCAGGCCATTGTGTTCACGCCAGGCGCAGAGGTGACGGTCGACGCTCAGATGACGATGGAGTGCCTGAGCGAGCCGCCAGCCGGCGTGAGCCGGGCTGACGTGGGCACCGGGTGTGTCGTGAACCCGCGTGCGTGTGAGCTCGGCGGCGTCGACCTGCAGAGCCTGCGCGCGCAGTATCGTCGGCCTGCCGCGACGCTGGTGTGCGCGGCCAGCGGCAACTGTCACCTCGCGTGCACGTCGGACGCCGACTGCCCGGGCCTCATGCGCTGCGAGACCATCGCGGGGCAGTCGCTGTGTGTCGATCCCTCGTGCGCGCCCTGAGCCCCGGCAGTCACGCGGTGCCTCCCGGCCTCACGATAGCCGCGCTGGCGTTACGCGATCTTGGTCACCCGGAAGCGCTCGAGGGTGTACGGGGCGTCCGCGGGGATGCCCGCCTTGCGGAGCGCGATCGCGATCTGCTGTGCGGGCGTGTCGACGCCATCTAGGTCCGGCAGCAGCACGCCGCGTCGGCGCCCGCTGCTGACCACCACGCCGTAGACGCGGGCGTCTAGCTCGGCCACGTCGCGCACGGGCTCGGTCGGCTCGAGCAGGCTGAGCTCGAGCGAGAGGGTCGGCAGCTCCTCCGCGGTGACGGCGGGGAAGCGCGGGTCGCGCGTGGCGGCCGACACGGCGCAGTCGGCGATCTCCGCGGCGATGTTGGGCAGCCCGGGCTCCGTGCGGCCGATGCACCCGCGCAGGGCTCCGTTGGGTTCTCGGAGGGTCACGAACACGGCGCGCCTCGCGGTGGTGTAGGGCGCCGGCAAGGTCGGCGGCTGGTAAGCCGCGCCGTGGAGCGCCGCGGCGATGGCGTCGCGGGCCACCGCTAGCAGCGCGAGCTCTGGTGCGTCCGGCTGTGTCGTCACGTATGACTCCTCGCGGGGGTGGGCTCCGCGTACAGCAGCGCCTCCATGTACCCCACGCCGAAGGGGCGCTCGTACGCGTAGACCCGTGCGCCCCGCGCCGCGCCGTTCACGGCAGCCACGGCGACCGCCGTCGACTGCACCACGTCCTCCCCGGCCAGCTCCTGCAGCGCCTCGTCCGGGGCCACCGCGCGCGTGTAGTCGGCCGCGCGCACGTGCGCCACGAACGCGTCGTCGAACTCGTGCGCGCGCGGGTGGTAGCCCCCCGGCGCACCCGGCTGCAGCCGGTGGCTCATGTCGCCGGAGGCCACCACGGCCCAGCGCTCCCCGCGCGCGGCGGCCACATCCCGCAGCAGCCGCCCGAAGCGCGCCTCGCTGCCCGCGCCAGGGTAGGGCAGGGCCACCAGCAGGGTGGGAGCGCGCAGACCGGCCTCGGCCAGAAACCACAGCGGCACCGTCGCGCCGTGGTCCAGGTCGTCCGCCGGCAGGTCGGTCACCTCCAGCTCCACACGCGACGCCGCCGCGGCGAGCGAGCGTGCCGCGCCCGGGGCGCCGGGCAGCGCCACCGACAGCTCCGCGTGACCGAAGCGCCGAAAGTCTCCGTGTAGCGTGGCGTCTGCCGACACCCCCCACGTGCGCCGCTGACGAGGCGCGTGCGGCGAGATGAGCACCAGTACGTCGGGCGCCTGCGCGACCACGTCCGCAGCGACGGAGCGCATGGCGCGCGTGGTCACGGCGCAGTCGCCGCCCCGCGCACCGCCGATCACGGGCACCACGATGGGCGCGTGGCACATCAGGGCGGCGGCCGCGATGCTCACGCGCCGGCTCCCGCGTGGACGGGCAGGCGCAGGCGCCGTCTGCCCCACTGCCCGGGCTGCGCGTCGAAGCGCCCCGCGAGCGTGGTTCCGCAGTCGAGACAGCGACCCTCCGGTGACAGGCGGTAGTCCCCGAGCGCGTACCAGTCCCGCTCGATGACGCGGGTGCCGCAGCCCCCGCAGTACGTGGACTGCCCGTCGGTGTCGTGCACGTTGCCCGTGTACACGTGCCGCAGCCCCGCTCGCAGAGCCTGCTGTCGCGCCCTCGCCAGCGTGGCCTGCGGCGTGGGCGCGTGCTCCGTGAGCTTGAAGTCCGGGTGGAAGCCCGAGAAGTGCAGCGGCGTGTCGGCGCCCAGGTGCTCCGCGAACCAGCCCACCAAGGCGTCCACCTCCGCCTCGCTGTCGTTCTCTCCGGGGATGAGCAGCGTGGTCACCTCCAGCCAGACGCTGGTCTCGCGCTTCAGCCACGCGAGTGTGTCCAGCACGGGGCCCAGCTGCGCGAAGCAGAGCTTGTCGTAGAAGCGCTCACTGAACGCCTTGAGGTCGACGTTGGCCGCGTCCATGGGGGCGAAGAAGCGTTCCCTCGCCTGCTCCGTGATGTACCCCGCCGTGACCGCGACGGTGGCCAGCCCGAGCTCGTGCGCGGCGTGCGCCGTGTCGATGGCGTACTCGCCCCAGATGACCGGGTCGTTGTAGGTGAAGGCCACGCTGCGGCAGCCCGCCTTCGCCGCCGCGCTCGCGATGTCACGGGGCATGGCCGTGTCGGTCAGGCGGTCGAACTCGCGGGCCTTCGAGATGTCCCAGTTCTGGCAGAAGCGGCAGCCCAGGTTGCAGCCCGCCGTGCCGAAGGAGAGCACGCTGGAACCAGGGTAGAAGTGGTTGAGCGGCTTCTTCTCGATAGGGTCCACGCAGAAGCCCGACGCGCGCCCGTAGCTGGTCATCACCACGTCGTTGCCGCGCGCCTCCCGCACGAAGCAGAAGCCCTTCTGACCGTCCCGCAGCGAGCACTCACGCGGGCACACGTCACAGCGCACGCGACCATCGCCGAGCAGGTGATGGTGCTCGCCGAGGACGGTGTGGGTGTCGAGCCGTTGACGTGGAGGCACGCCCCAACGGTAAGCACGCCGACCCGCGCTGCCTACCCCTCCGGTGCGTGTCCTCCCGGCCGGCTCGGGTCAGCGCGCTTTGCGCACCTTGGCCCGTAGGATAGGCTGTCCCGGTGCGCTCCCTCCCCATCGTCGCGGACGACCCGCGAGACGAGCCCGCTCGCGCCCAAGGTGAGGACCATCACCGCACCAAGGGCCTGCTGCGGCTCACCATGGCGTGCAACGAGCGCTGCGTCTTCTGCAACATCCCCGCCGAGGACTACCGCCCCCTCACGCCCAGCCGCGCCTCGCTCGATGCCGAGCTGGACGAGTTCATCGCGTCGGGCGAGCAGACGCTGACCATCTCCGGGGGCGAGCCCACCCTGCTGCGGGAGCGGCTGCTGGGCGCCACCCGCAAGGCGCGGGCGGCCGGGGTGCCCTACGTCGAGATCCAGACCAACGCGGTGCTCATCGACGCCGACTACGCGCGGGAGCTGGCCGAGGCGGGCGTCACCTCGGCCTTCGTGTCCTTCCTGTCGCACGTGCCCGCTCTCCACGACGAGCTCGCCGGGCTTTCGGGCGCCTACGCCGACTGCCTCCGCGGCATGGACGCGCTGCTGGCAGAGGGCATCGCCGTGACCCTCAACCCCGTGACCGCGTACGTCACGCAGGGGCTGGTGGCGGACTACGTCTCCTTCGTGGCGCAGCGTCTGCCGGGCGTGCGCTCCATCTCGCTCTCCGCGGTGCAGCCTCACGGGCGCGCGCAAGACAACGCGCAGCTGCTGCCTGACTACGGGGTGCTGCGCGAGCAAGTCACGCTGGCACAGCAGCGCGCCCAGGAGCACGGCATCCGGCTGCTCAACCCCTATTGCGGGTTGCCTCTGTGCGTGGGCTGGCACGACTCGGCGGAGCGCAGCGTGGAGGCCGTGGAGGCCGAGCAAGCCGACGAGCCCACGCCCTTCGGCGTCGACAACCACCAGAACAAGCGCCATGGCAGGCCCTGTCGTGGCTGCGCGCTGCGCACGCGCTGCGGTGGCGCCTGGAACGCGTACTGGGAGGTGCGCCACGGGCGCGGCCTGCGTGCCCCGGTGGAGCGCATCGAGCCGTGGTTCCCGGAGGCCCAGACCGCCACAGGGCAGCGCGTGGTCCTGACCCAGCAGCTCGTGGACGAGCCCACGCAGGACGCCGGCGCCACCTCCGCACCGCCCACCACCTGGTACCTCGTCCCCAGCTTGCGTGCGGGCGACGGCGACCGGCTCCGCCGCGCGGGGTGCACGGACGTCGGCGTGCTCACGACCGTCGCGGCGCTGAGCGAGGACGTGGTGCTGCAGCGTGAGTTGCAGGCCATCGGCCTCGCCAATCAAGGGCGGAACCCCCAGCGACAGCTGCGCATGGCGCTCGGTCTGCGCGAGCTCGGTTCGTTGCGCGAGGCGGCCGAGGTCATCCGCCGCGCCGTGGAGTGGGGTGTCGACACCATCGACATCCTGCTGGTCCGCACGCCCCAGCTGCGTCGCTTCGCCGCCGCGCTGCGCGCCAGTCTGCCTCCAGACGTCACCCTGCGGGTGGGCGGACGAAGCAGCGCCGCGTCCGACGAGCGTTGAACCGGCCGTTGCGCGGGGCGGCAGGACCGGACAGCGCGCTCCCCGCTCGGGGCGCCCGGCTCACGCTGCGCGTGTCGCCCGCTGCGCGTCGACCGCGAACACGCCGCTGCCCTTGCAGGCCACGAAGAAGAACAGCAGCGCGTAGACCGCCGCCAGCTCGCCGTGGTTCACGGCCGGGAAGAAGTGCGTGTCGAACGCGAACTCCCAGTGGAACTGCGCGTAGGCGACCGCCATGGTGCCGCTCGCCAGGAAGGCGGCGTAGCGCGTGAACGCGCCCGCAGCGATGAGCAGGCCGCACACCAGCTCGATCAGCCCGCCCACCCACAGCTGTGACCCGACCGCCGGGGGCGCGTGATCGGTCAGCACACCGAATATCTTCTGCACGCCGTGGAAGCTGAACATGAGCCCGGACAGCACCCGCAGGAGAGCGTAGGCGCGGTCTTGCTGACGCTCGAGCGCGCCGGAGAACGAGGTGGTCATGCCCGCAACATAGCGTGCTTGGCCGCGAGGTACCCGAAGGTCATGGACGCGCCGATGGTCATGCCCGCGCCGGGATAGCCGGGGCCGGCGACGCTGGCGGCCGCGTTGCCCACCGCGTAGAGGCCGTCCACCACGCCGCCTTCGGCGTGCAGCACGCGCCCGTCCACGTCTGTCTTGGGGCCGCCCTTGGTGCCCATCGCGCCCGGGTGCAGCTGCACGGCGTAGAACGGGGCCTTCTCCAGCGTGCCCAGGCTGGGGCTGCCGCCCTGCTCCCGCTGCCTGGGGTCCCCGTAGAACTGGTCGAAGGCGCTCTCGCCACGCCGGAAGTCCGGGTCCACGCCGGCACGCGCGAAGCCGTTGAAGCGCTCCACGGTGGCGGCCAGTCCGGCCGGGTCCACACTGGTCTTCTCGGCCAGCTCCGCGAGCGAGTCGGCCACGATCAACCAGTCCGGCAGGGGCCGCCCCTTCACCGCCGTGATGAGCACGTACTTGTCGAGGTACTGCTGGTCCACCATGAGCCAGGCCGGCACGTTGGGCCGGTCGTACGCCACCGGGTCGTGGTGGAAGTACGGCTTGGTCATGTCGTTGTAGTTGTGCGACTCGTTGGTGAAGCGCTGACCGCGCCGGTTCACCAAAATGGAGTGCGGCAGGCAGCGCACCGAGAACTCGGAGCGGTACAGGGGCGCCCCGTCGTAGGTCTCACCGGGCAGCGCCACCGCAGGGGTCCACCAGGCCTCCCCCATGTTGCCGAGCTCGGCGCCGACGCTCATGGCCATGCGCAGGCCGTCTCCGGTGTTCTGCGGGGGGCTCACGGGGTGCGTGAGCTCGAGCGGCAAGAAGGCCTTTCGGTAGGTCTCGTTCCACTCGAAGCCGCCGCTCGCCAAGATGACGCCCTTGCGCGCGCGCAGCCGCAGCGGGGCCCCTTCCTGGCGCACGTCGAGGCCGACCACGCGGCCATCCTCCACCACCAGGTGCTCGCCGGGCGTCTCCAGCAGCGGCTCGACCCCGGCCGCCAGCAGGGCCTTCAGCAGCTTGCCGCACAGGCCCGCGCCACCGTGCACGATGCCGGCCTTGGCACGCGCGGACACCTCCTGATACGGGGCGCCGAAGGGGTTCCAGAAGACGCCCCAGCCCATGGCCTCGGGGATGCTGATGGGCATGCGCCCCGTGATGGGGTTCTTGCGCAGCTTGGGCTGCCACGCGCCCAGGGTGGTGGTGTCGAACAGCCCGTTGTCGAGCGAGCGCCCGCCCGTCACGCCCCCCGGGAACTCCGGGTGGTAGTCCGGGTAGCTGGGCATCGCGGTGAACTGGATCTCCGTCTCCGCCTCCACGTAGCGCACCATGTCGGGGGCCGCGTCCAGGTAGCGCTCGATCAGCTCGTCGGGGGCACGTCCGTCGGCGATACGCTTCATGTACGTGAGCGCGGCGTCGCGTGAGTCGCTGACCCCCGCCTCGGCCATGCGGTGATTGCAGGGGACCCAGATGACACCGCCCGAGACGGCCGTGGTGCCGCCGATGGTGGACGCCTTCTCGACGAGCACGACGGAACCGCCTGCGCGAGCGACGGTCAGCGCCGCGAGCAGACCCCCGCCGCCGCTGCCCATCACGACGACGTCCACTGTTCGTTCTTGCCGCGTACCGTCGTCGCTTGGCTGGCTCATGGGGGGCTCCTTCTCACGCGTTTCAGGCGTCGTGGCGCGCAGCGCAGCAGGCGCTCAGCGCACCAGGGTGATGGCCTGCACGGGGCACACGTCGGCGGCGTCCTCGGCGGCTTCCCAGAGCTCTTCGGGCGGCTCCTCGATCAGCACCTTGAGGTGCCCGGCGTCGTCAAAGGCAAAGAGCTCAGGGGCGGCGCTGGCACACTGTCCGTGGCACGCGCAGGCGTCGGCATCGAAAACGATCTTCATTTCGTGGCTCTCCGGTTGTAGGCGACCGCGCCTCGGGTTGCTCGGCGCAGACAACTAGAACATGTTTCACTTTGTACCGCAACGCGCTCGCCGGGGCCAGCGCATTAGAGACGAGGAGCGCAGATGCCGGAGTCAGTCGTAATCGTGGGGGCGTCGTTGGGGGGCTTGCGCGCCGCCGAGCTGCTGCGCCGCAAGGGCTACGCGGGCCCGCTGACCCTCCTCGGGGAGGAGCCTCATCTCCCATACGACCGCCCCCCTCTGTCGAAGCAGCTCCTGGCCGGGACCTTCACGGAGGAGCAGCTGGCCTTGCGCCGCAAGCCCTACGACGAGCTGGACCTGGACCTGCGGCTCGGCACCCGCGCGGCGGGCCTGGACACGGCGCGCCGCCGCGTGCTGCTGGCCGATGGGAGCGAGCTGCCCTATGACGCGGCCATCCTCGCGACGGGAGCGCGAGCGCGCAGGCTGCCGGACCAGCCCGAGCTGCGCGGTCTCTTTACGCTGCGCACGCTCGACGACGCCCGCGCCCTCCGCGAGGCCCTCGCGAGCACCCCGCGCGTGTGTGTGGTGGGCGCCGGCTTCATCGGGGCGGAGGTCGCCAGCACGGCGCGCGCGCTCGGTTGCGAGGTGACCATCCTCGAGGCGCTCTCGGCTCCGCTGGTGCGTGGGCTGGGGGTCACGCTCGGCGCCGCGCTGGGCGCGCGCATGCAGGCTCACGGTGCCACGCTGCGCTGTGGGGTCTCGGTGGCCGGGTTCGACGCGCGCGGCCAGGGCGACGGGCGGCAGCTCTCCGGTGTGCGCTTGTCCGACCGCACGCTCGTCCCGGCGGAGGTCTGCATCGTGGGCATCGGCGCGGTCCCCAACACGGAGTGGCTGGCGGGCTCGGGCCTGACGCTGGATGACGGGGTCGTCACGGACGCGCACTGCCACGCAGGCCACGGCGTGTACGCCGTCGGTGACGTCGCGCGCTTCTGGAACCCCCTCTTCGGGGAGCACATGCGCCTCGAGCACTGGAGCAATGCCGTGGAGGGCGCCCGCGCCGCGGTGGACCACCTGCTCCACGGCGACGCCGCCGCCGAGTACGCTCATGTCCCGAGCTTCTGGTCGGATCAGTTCGGCGTGAAGCTGCAGGGGGCCGGCCGCCCGCTGGGGACGGACGAGGTCCGCTTCGTCGCGGGATCCGCCGATGCGGAGAAGTTCTGTGCGGTCTTCGGCCGCGAGGGCAAGCTCTCCGCCGTGCTCGCCGCGTCCATGCCGCCGCTGGTCATCCAGTACCAGAAGCTGCTCGCGGCGGGGGCCTCCTGGGAGGCTGCGCTGGCGGCCGCGCCCCCGCAGAACTGAGCCCCAAATCAGCTTTTCTTCGCGCATTTGCCTGTCAGGCTGCTATTCTTCCGCGCAGCCCCCCCGAGGTTTCATGCGTCAATTCCGAACTCATCAGGCCGTCGCGCTCTTGGGAGCGCTCGCGCTTGCCGCCTGCGAGACGACCGGTGTCATCGGCGGAGCCCCCGCCGACAACGTCCAGCCCGATCCCCCGCTCCCGCCCCCCGACTTCGTCGCGGCAGACTCCGTCTTGCTGCGCCTGACCCGCGCGCAGTACCGCAACTCGCTGGTGGACGTGTTCGGCGAGCACGTCGTCGTGGCGGGCCCGCTCGAGAACGACAACCGCGTGGACCACTCCTACGCGGTCGGGGCGGCCTTCGGCGGCATCTCGGCGCGGGGCACGGAGCTGTACGAGAGCATGGCCACCACCGTGGCGGCGCAGGTGCTGGAGCCCGGACCGGAACGTGACGCGCTCATGCCGTGCACGCCGACGGGCACGGTCGACGCCGTCTGCGCGCGCGCCTTCCTGGCGGACTATGGCCAGCGTCTGTGGCGCCGGCCCCTCGCGGAGGTCGAGCTCGACCCCCTCGTGGGCGTCTCCGGCCAGGCGGCGACCATCCTCACGGACTTCTACGACGGCCTCGAGTTCGGCCTGATTGGACTGCTCACCTCGCCCAACTTCCTGTACCGCGTGGAGCTCGGCGAGGAGAACCCCGCCGCCGCCGAGGACGCCCCGGCGCTGCGTTACTCCAGTCTGGAGATGGCCTCGCGCCTGAGCTACTTCCTCTGGAACTCCACGCCGGACGACACGCTGCTCGCGGCTGCGGAGGACGGCGATCTGGTGGACGACGCGCTGCTCGAGGCGCAGGTGCGCCGGATGGTGGACGACCCGCGCGCTCGCGAGGGCGTGCGCTCGTTCTTCACGGAGCTCTTCGAGCTGGACAAGCTCACGACGCTGGTGAAGGACCCCGAGGTCTTCGTGCACATCGATGGCGATGTGGGCCCCAGCGCGCGTGAGGAGACACTGCTCACCCTCGAGCAGAACATCTTCGAGGACGAGGGGGACTACCGTGACGTCTTCACGACGCGCACCACGTTCCTCAACCGCAAGATGGCGTCCATCTACAGCGTTCCCACGCCGTCGCGCGACGGCTTCGCCCCGTTCACCTATCCGGACGACTCCCCGCGCGCGGGCATCCTCACGCAGGCGTCATTCATGGCCCTGCACAGCCACGCGACCGCGACCTCGGCCACCTCGCGCGGCAAGTTCGTGCGCATCGCCATCCTGTGCGGCGAGATCCCGCCACCCCCGGCCGACGTGGACACCTCCATCCCGGAGCCGTCCGTGACGGCCACCACCCTGCGCGAGCGCCTCGCGGAGCACCGCGAGAACCCGGTCTGCGCCAGCTGTCACTCCGTGATGGATCCCATCGGCCTCGGGTTCGAGAACTTCGACGCCCTCGGACGTTACCGACGTCTCGAGGCGGGCGCCATCATCGACCCCAGCAGCGACCTCGACGGCGTGCCCTTCGCAGACGCGGCGGCCCTCGGCGTCCTCATCCGCAATCACCCCGACATGCCCGCCTGCTTCGCCCGTAACCTCTACAAGTACGCCACTGGACACACACCCGAGCGCACGGAGCAGATCCAGATCGACGAGCTCACCGAGGCCTTCGCGGCCTCGGGCTACCGCGTCAAGGATCTGCTCGTCGCCATCGCGCTGAGCGAGGGCTTCCGCACTTCCCGTGGCCTGCGCGCCGTCGTCACGATGGAGGAGAACTGATGGCCTACTTCCGACCCAAGCGCCTTCTCGACCGCCGCACCGTGCTCAAGGGCTTGCTCGGCGGCGCCGCCGTGGGCGTCAGCCTTCCGCTGCTCGACGTGTTCCTGAACGACAACGGCACCGCGCTCGCGGACGGCACCGCGCTGCCGCGCCGCTTTGGGACGTGGATCTGGGGCAACGGTGTCATTCCGGAGCGCTGGTTCCCCACCGAGACCGGACGTGGTTTCGCGATGAGTCCGGAGCTCACGCCCTTCGCCACGGCAGGGCTCGCCCAGGACATCACCATCGTGTCCGGGATGAAGGTCTTCGGCGAGAACCTCGAGGCCCACTTCGCGGGCCCGGCGGGCTTGCTCGCGGGCCATCCGCTCGCCGTCAACGGGCAGCAGACCTTCTCGTCCCCCAGCGTGGACGTCGTCGTTCGCGAGGCGGTGGGTGGCGCCACGCGCTTCCGCTCCATCGAGGCGGGGGTGCAGCGCGGCGTGCGCTCGTTCAGCGTCAACGGACCGAACAACGACAACCCGGTGGAGTCCAACCCCATCGCGCTCTACCGCCGCATCTTCGGTGAGGGCTTCACGCTCCCTGGCGAAGAGCCCATCATCGACCCGCGCTGGGCGCTGCGTCGCAGCGTGCTCTCTGCGGTACAGGACGACATCACGCGCCTCGAGTCGCGCCTCGGCTCTCACGACAGGGCGCGCGTGGACCAGCACCTCACCAACGTCCGAGAGCTGGAGCTGCAGCTGCTGCGCCTGGAGGAAGATCCCCCCGATCTGGCCGCGTGCATGATGGCGCAGACCCCCCTCATGGAGTACCCGGACGTCAACGGTCGCGAGCAGATGTTCGCCAAGCACCGCGCCGTGGCGGACATCCTCACCTACGCCCTCGCGTGCGATCAGACGCGCGTGTTCAGCGTCATGTTCTCGGGACCGGTGTCCAACATCTGGTATCCGAACACGACGATGGAGCACCACAACCTGACCCACAACGAGCCGGGTGATCAGCCCCAGGTGGACGGCATCCTGACCAGCATCATGGATCAGCTCGCCTACTTCGTGGGTAAGCTCGCCAGCGTGCAGGAGGGCGACGGCCGCCTGTTGGACAACATGGTGTGCCTCGGCACCACCGATTGCTCGCGCGGCCGCGACCACAGCATCGAGAACTACCCGCTGCTCCTCGCGGGGAGCGCCTGCAACAAGATCAAGATGGGCCTCCACCACCGCGGCAACGGCGAGAACGCCAGCCAGGTGATCCTGTCCCTCATCCGCGCAATGGGCATCAACGCGGGGGACTGGGGCGTGGGCGCGGCGCGCACCACCACAGGCTTGTCGGCCATCGAGGTCTGAGCATGGGCCCGGGTTCATCCAAGTCGCGTCGCGCGCGCCTCGCGGACCCCTGGCTCGCGCGCACGCCGCTCGTGCTCTCGCTCGCGCTCTTGCTGTCCTGTGCGGACAGCGGGCCCGAGGGCTTCACCTACTCCGTGGTGCTCGCCGAGGTGGGTCTCGTGGCCAACGCGGGGGCGGACGGTTCGGTCGTCGGGCTCAACCTGGACGGCCGTGTCGACGACGTCCCGGCCCTCGAGACCTGCAACAAGCTGGACTTCACCGACCCGGACGGTGTCCCCGGCATCGACAACCAGCTCTCGCTCTTCGGGCCCACGCTGGCCCTGTTCGGCGGCGATCCCGCCGCGCTCATCCAGGGGGCCATCAACGAAGGCTCGCTGTTGATCCTGGTGGAGTTCGAGGGGCTCAACAGCTTCGAGAACGACAACGACGTCACGGTGCGGCTCCACTTCGGTGAGGGCCCGACGGATGTCGGGAACGACGGGCTGCTGGTGCCCGGTCAGTCCTTCGACATCCAGCCGGGGACCATGTCCGCCGAGATGCGTCATGCGCGCATCATCGACGGTCACATGGAGGCCTCGTCGTTCGAGACCGTCCTCCCGGTCGCCATCCTGGACCAGCGCTTCAACCTGCCCATCTTCTCGGGCCACCTCTCCATCGACTTCGACGCGGACTCCGGCGAGATCACCGGCATCCTGGGCGGCGCCGTTCCCGTGCAGACCCTCATCGACGACCTGCTGGCCGAGATCCCGGGGGGCGAGTCCATCATGCCGATCGCCGCGCGGGCCCTCCGCGGCCTGGCCGACCTGGTGCCCAACGAGCTGGGGAGCTGCGACCAACTCTCCACCGCCATGACCATTCACGGGGTGACCGCCTTCGTGCTCCCGCCCAGCGACACCACCGACTAGCCTGGGTCCCAACGAAGAACCCTTCCGTCGATGGGCCGGAAGGTGGTACCCATGTCGCCATCTCACGCCCGCCGGGCCTTGCCACGAGCTCCCCTTTGATGCTGCCGAGAGTCCCCTCAGTCTTCCCACTCGCCCGTGCGCGTCGCGTACTGCTCGCGCTCACGACGCTGGGCACGCTCGCGACCGCGGGCTGCGTCGGCTCCATCGACAACGAGGAGCAGTTCGGGCCAGCCCCCGAGTGCCGCATCACGCTCGACGTCGAGGATCTCTTCCGGCAGCGTTGCGGGACCGGCACCTGCCACGGCAACGAGACGGCCGACCCGGCCGGGGAGCTCGATCTCGTCTCCCCCAACCCCGGGCCGCGCATCGTCGGGACGATGTCCACCCAGTGCGAGGGGCGCATGCGCATCAACCCCGCGCGGCCGGACGACAGCTTCTTGCTCGAGAAGCTGGAGGGTCCGCGTGAGGGCTGCGGGGACCGCATGCCGCTCGTGGGCTTCCTGGACCAGGCGGAGATCGCCTGTGTGCGAGACTGGGTTCGCCAGCAGGCGCGCCTCGCGCAGATGCGCGACGCCGGCGTGCCGGACATGAGCGCCGCCGACCTGGGCACCGACGACGGGGGTGGGACATGAGTCGGGGCTGGACATGGCTCTCGCTGCGCGCGGCTGGCTCGCTGGCGCTCGTCGCGGTCTTCTCGGTCGCGTCCGCGGCGCACGCGCAGCTGGAGGACCCGGAGTGGGCCGAGGGAGACGACCACCCAGCGCAGCTGGAGCATGACGCGGAGGCGGCGGCTGCCGCAGCCGAGGCGGAGGTCCAGCGCCTCGAGGCGGAGGCTGCCCGGTTGCAGGCCGAAGCGGAGGCCGCCGAGGCCGAGGTTGCCCGCATGGAAGCCGCGGAAGCTGCGGAGGCTGCGCGAGCGGCAGACGCCCGGCGAGCCACGGCCGTGGGCCCCGCGCCCGACGCCCAGGACGACTGCGTCGCCGCCGAGGAGCCCACCTCCGAGAGGCGCATCCGGCTCCCCCTGCTGGAGCTCGGGGCCATCGGTGCGTTGCTCTACCAGCACCTCACGTATCGCGACGACCTCTACGGGTTCATGCGGCCCTACAGCCTGAACAGCGCGAAGGAGTTCGGCGGCTACGTAGCGGCCTATCCCTTGGCCCGGGCCGACATGGGCGCCCTGGGCGGGCTCGGCGTGGAGCTGCGCTACACGCACATGCTGACCTTCGACTCGGTGCGTGCCGACGGGAGCACCTTCCCCACGCGCGCCCAGGAGCTGGTCACGGGCTTCCGCTACCGCTTCGACCAAGACGCGCTGCTGAACCGCGGCATCGACGCGAGCGTGGGCGTGGGCGGCGGGCGGCAGATCTTCGACATCGGCTCGGCCATCGCGCTGCCCAACGTGGACAACCGCGCCGCCGTGCCAAGCCGTCACTACCGCTTCCTGCGCCTGGACGCGGCGACGCGGGTCACGCTGGACCTCGGGTTCTTCGTGACCGTGCACATTGGCGCGCGGCTGGTCACGGACGCGGGGGACGTGGACACCGCCGCGTGGTTCCCGCGTGGGCGCCGCTGGGGTCTCGAGTCGGGGCTCCACCTCGGCTACGTGCTCCCGCAGAACATCGAGCTCTCGGTGGGCTTCGAGGCGCAGCGCTACATGTACCGCCTGCGGCCGCAGCCGGGCGACCCGAACATCGTCGGTGGCCTGCTGGATCGCTACGTACACGCGCAGGTGCGGGCGGGCTGGCGCTACTGACGCAGTGACGCTCGGCGCGCGGACTGGCGCCGTGGATCCTGCGTCTCTGGTGAGCGCGACGCGGCCGGTCAGGCTGGCCGCAAGAACGACGCCTTGAGCTTCTTGGTCACGCCGTGCTCCTCGAAGTACACGGTGACCGCGGGGTCTTGGCTGCCCTCCACGGTGCGCACCTGGCCCACCCCGAACTTGGCGTGGAAGACCCGCGCCCCGGGGCGCAGCGCCTCGCTCGGGTCGAGGTCCACGCCCTCGCTGGTGTCGAGGTAGCTCTCGCCACGGGCCGCGCTGGTGGCGGCCCGCGAGGCGCGGAAGCTGGCGTAGGGATCGTCGCCGTGCGAGTCGTAGCCGCCGCTGCGGCCGCGCCCGCCACCGTAGCCCCGGCCACCGCCACCGCCACCGCCGTAGCCGCCGCCACCGTAGCCGCTGCCGCCACCGTAGCCGCTGTCGCCACCGCCGTAGCCGCCGCCATGACTGCCGCGGCTGCTCGCCCCGAAGCCCGCGTGCCCGGCCAGCCCGTAGCTGCGCTCCACGTCCCCCTCGTTGAGGTCGGCCAGGAAGCGCGACGGCATGGCGGTCTCGGTGCGCCCGAAGGTCATACGCGAGCTGGCGTGGAACAGCACCAGCTGCTCTTCGGCGCGCGTGAACGCGACGTAGGCGAGCCGGCGCTCCTCCTCGAGCTCCTCTTGGTCCGCGCCGTAGACGGAGTCCACGCGCGGAAAGAGCCCCTCCTCGAGCCCCGTGACGTACACCACCGGAAACTCCAGCCCCTTGGCGGCGTGCACGGTCATGAGGGTCAGCTTGGCCTCGTTGCCGTGCTCGTCGGCCTGGGTCTCGAGCGCCACGCGCTCCAGGAAGGACGCCAGCGTCGCCTCCTCGGCCTCGCGCTCGAAGTTGGCGACGCTCGTCAGGAGCTCTCCCAGGTTCTCGATGCGGGCCTCGGCCTCGGCCGTGTCTTGCTCGCGCAGCGACGCGATGTAGCCACTGCGGTCCAGGGTCTGGCTGGCGAGGTCGTACAGCCCGGCGCCACCACGATGCGCCGCGCGCAGCGCCTCCACCATCTCCACGAACTCGCCCACGCGCTTGGCGGCCGCGCGTCCCAGCAGGGCGGGGTCTTCGGTGATGCGCACGAGCGCGCGGTACACGCCCTCGCCGTGCTCGGCGGCCAGGTTCAGGATGCGGTTCTCGCTGGTCTTGCCGATGCCCCGGGCCGGCACGTTCAGGACGCGCAGCACGCTGACGTCGTCCTCGGGGTTGTGCAGCAGGCGCAGGTAGGCCAGCAGGTCCTTCACCTCGGACCGGTCGTAGAAGCGCACGCCACCGATGATGCGGTAGGCGAGGTTCACGGCGCGCAGCGCCTCCTCCAGCGCGCGCGACTGAGCGTGCGTGCGGTACAGCACCGCCATGTCTTCGAGGTCGAGGTCGTCGTCCCGCATGCGCGCCAGGAGGTCGTAGGTGAGCGTGTTGGCCTCGTCGCTCGCGTCGGCGCAGGTGTAGAGGCGCAGCGGGCGCCCCTCTTCGTTCTCGGTGAACAGCTGCTTGGGCTCGCGCTCCTCGTTGCGCGAGATGATGTCGTGCGCCGCTCGCAGGATGCGCTGCGTGGAGCGGTAGTTCTGCTCCAGCTTGATGACGCGCGCCGTGGGGTAGCGCCTCCCGAAGTCGAGGATGTTGCGCCGGTCGGCGCCGCGCCAGCGGTAGATGCCCTGGTCGTCGTCGCCCACGACGCACACGTTGCCGTGCACGGACACCAGCGCGTCCACCAGCCGCAGCTGCGCGTGGTTGGTGTCCTGGAACTCGTCCACCATGGTGTAGCGAAACTTGCCGGCCACCTCGTTGCGCACCGCCGGGTCGCGCTCGAGGGCGCGCACGGTCTGGTAGATCAGGTCCCCGAAGTCCAGCGCCGACGCCCGCCGCAGCGCAGCCTCGTAGGCCTCGTACACGTCGGTCAGGATGCGCTCCTGGTACATGTTGCCCCGCGGCGCCTCGGGCCCGCGCATCTCTTGCTTCTCGCGGTTGATGCGGTTGGCCAGCTGCTTGGGCTTGTGCTCCTTGGGGTCCAGGTCCAGGTCCTTCAGCACGCGCTTGATCATCGCTTGCTGGTCCTGGTCGTCGTAGATGGTGAAGTCCTTGGCGATGCCGATGGCGTCCGCGTAGCGTCGCAGCAGGCGCGCACAGAGAGCGTGGAAGGTGCCGACCCACATGCCCTGCACGCCGCCTGGGACCAGACGCTCGAGGCGCTCACGCATCTCACCGGCGGCCTTGTTGGTGAAGGTCACCGCCAGGATGCGCGAGGGGTACACGCCCTTGTCCACCACCAGGTGGGCGACACGGTGCGTGATGACGCGCGTCTTGCCGCTGCCCGCGCCGGCGAAGACCACCAGCGGGCCCTCCGTGTGCAGCACGGCCTCGCGCTGCGGTGGGTTCATGCCCTCGAGGTCGATCACGACGCCTCGTCGCGTTCGTAACCTCGCACGTGGAGCGCGTTGGCTGGCGAGCTTCCAGCCTGGAAGGCGCCGCGCTCGTCCAGCATCATGGCGAGCGCGGCGCGCTGATCCCCCAGCTGCGCGAGCGTGCGTCCGAGGCCCTGCCCGAGGTCCAGCGTGGCCACCACCAGCTTCACCAGCAGCGCGGCGCTGCCGCTGTGGTCCCCGGCCACCGCCGCCAGCAGCGCGGGGCGCCCAGCGCGCAGCAAGACCAGCGGGAGGCCGCTGCGGGCCGTGGCGACGGCTCCCTTCGCCGCGTCCAGGATCAGCAGCGCCTCGAGCGCCCTCGTGGCCGCCGAGGACGGTACAGCCGGCAAAGCCGTGGAGCTGACCTCGGCAGAGGCGCCGAGCGCCAAGAAGGCGTCTACGGCGTGCATGGACACACGCTCGTCGAAGGGGGTGCCCCGGGCCTCTTCGCCGAGCGCGTGCACCAGCGCAGCCGCGGTGAGCGCGTCACGCGCAGCGTCGTCGAGGTCGGACAGGGCGTCCTCTTCGAGCAGCCGGAGGGCGTGCAGCAGCACGCGGCCGCCGGGCAGGTCGGGCACGTAGAGGGGGTGCGCGCGATAGCTCCCGAGCCGCGTACCCGGCGCGACCCGCTCTGGCTCCGCGTTGACCTGCTCCATGAAGCCCTCTGCAGCCACGGGGACGTACACGCGTGTCAGGCCTCCGGGACCTGCGTCGCTGGCGATGTCCAGCTCCGCGCCGGCCGCGAGCGCTTGCCACACGGCGTCGGCGTCGGCGGCGTCGGTTCCCACCACCGCACGAGGCGCGCGCGCCGGCGTGACCTCGTCCGTACTGCCCGCTTGGTCGACTAGGTCGGTGATGCGACTCACCGGCTGAGCGTGCGAAGCGATGTCCGCGAGGTCAAGGCGGCGTCGCGGGCGCGCCGGGCACGGAGTCTGCCTGCGGTACCTCCGGGCAGCTCAGCCGCTCCACATACAGCGCGCTCAGGCCCGTGTAGGCCACCATGACGGTGCCATCTGCGAGGCGCGCGAGCCGTCCGGCGCGAGCGGTGCCGTCCGGGCTGCGCAGCGAGAGCGGCTCGCCAAAGCCCTCCGCTCCCACCTGCCGCACCACCAGCTCACGCGGCGACGTGTCGGGATCTCCGAGCGGGGAGTCCACCACGAAGAGCGCGCCGTGCGGCAGGCCCAGCCCGTCCAAGTCCAGGATGCCGTAGCCGCGGTTGGCGATGAGCGGGCGAGGGTTGCTGGGGCCGTCGCTGTAGAGGTGCCCAACGGCCGTGGCGCCCCGGCCGTCGATGGCTGTAAAGGCGATGTGCAGGCGGCCGGCGCTGCGCGCTTCGACCATGACGACGCGCGCCGGATCCGAGAGCTGGCTCACCACCGAGACCGTCTGCGGCTCACCCTGCGGCGTCCCGTCCGGACCCAGGGCGGCGAGCAGCAGCGAGGACAGCCCGCGCCGCGGGTCGGCGAACGCGACCCGACGCGCGCTCCCGTCGGGCTCACGCACGAGGAACGGCGCCGTGCCCCCCATGTAGTCGCCGTGCAGCACGTGCTCACTCAGGCGGGCCAGGTCCGGTCCCAGGCGCACCAAGATGGCGCGCGGCGTGGGCCCGCTGGAGTCCGTGAAGGTCACCGCGTAGCCGCCCGTGACCTTGGCGAGCGTGGGAGACAGGCGGATGTCCGCGAGCTCGGTCACGCGCGTGGGCGCGCCTCCGGGGGAGGCCACCAGCAGCCGTCCGCGCCCGTCCGTGTAGGCCACTATGGCGCGCCCGCCATCCTGCAGCACGGCGGGGGCCGCGTGCCGCGACTGCGTCAGGGGAGGGTCCACCGGGAGCTCGGCGAGCGAGCGCGCGCGGCCGGCCTCGACGCGCATCACCTGCACCCACTCCCGCTCCCCCTCGTGCCGGTAGCCCGCGACCACCAAGGCCGCGCCGTCCGCCGCGAGCCCTGGCGCCCCGCGCTCGGGCATGACCTCGAGGGGCGCGCGGTCTGCACGCGAGCAAGCGCCGGGCAGCTCGCCCGTCCCAGAGCCTGGCTCACCGCCGGCGGCGCTTCCGCCCGTGGCACCGCTCGGGTCCGCCGCCGGCGGGGCGCCAGCGGGTGCGCTCCCCGTGCCCGCGCCGTCGGTGGCATTGGCGGTGGCGGCCTGCGCGCCCTCTTGCGCCGGGGAGTCGGCCTCTGCGCGGGGACTCGGACCCTCAGCGGGCTCGTGCGGTGCGCTCACTGGCTGCGGCCGTGGCGACGCCGTGCTGCGTGCCGCGTCGTCGCCGCAGCCGCCCAGAGTGGCCAACAAGACCGCCACGCTCAGCGCCCTGCGAGCGCGCGTCATGGCCGCGCCACGCTTGACGCGCTCAGCGGATCTTCGAACCCCTCCGAGAGGCTGGCGGGGGGCGTGTCGCGGAGCGGACTCACGACCAGCCGACGCTCCGAAGGGAGGGCGGTGAGGTACGCGGTGGGTGGGGTCGCGTTCGAGCGCATCGCCGTGCACCAGACACCGAACCGGCGCCGCGGTCAAGAGCGTGCGTTGGACGCAGGCGTGTGGCCAAAGAGCGAGCCGAGCATGTGCTCGCCCAGGGCCAACGGGCTGAGCCCGAGGGGCTCCATCGGCAACCGCAGCGGCTCCTGGGTACCGCTCGGCACGGGGTCGAGGTCCACCAGCGGGCCCACACCGCCATGCGGCGCGAGGCGTTGCTCGACCACGCCGCGTGCGTCCGCGGGCAGCGCCAGCAGGGCCGCGCGGAGCGCGTTGCGGCAGGCGCTCCGGAAGGCGTGGGTGCGCACGCCGCGCAGGGTCCCGAAGTCGAGCGTGAGATCGAAGGCGGGCTCGCCGTCACGCAGCGCCTCTGCGTTGCGCTGCAAGTACGGCAAGTAGCGGCGGCCCACACGCTCCAGCAGCGCGTCGAAGGGCGCTCCCTCGATGGGCACGAAGTGCGGCTGCTCGCGCCCCGGCGCATCACTGCCCCCGTGCCCCGGCACGCGCGCGGTCCACAGGCGCTGCACCCACGCGTGCACGCGCGGGGCTTCGCGGCGCATCACGCGCTCGGGGTCCGGGTCACAGTAGAAGTGGCGAAACATCGGCCCGAAGTAGCCGAAGTCCACCAGGCTGGGCTGCGCACCCAGCAAGAAGTCGCGCTCGGCCAAGAGCCCCTCGAGCGTGGCCAGCTCCTCGCGGTACATGTCGCGCACGGCGTCGCTCACGCCGGGGTGCATGCCGTCGCCCGTGAGCCAGGCACGCCGCTGGCGTGCGGTGAAGGTGCGGGCGATCACGGCCGCAGGCAGCGGCAGCTCGTGCAGCACCTCCCGCGCGATGCGCAGCCCCACGTGACGGCTGCTCTCGCGCGGCATCCAGCGCCACCACATGGCGGGGCGCCACAGCCACTCGTCGCAGTAGTCCTCGATCAGCCGCATGAGGAAGCGCTCGGCTGGGTCGTGCGACAGCACCGGGACGCTGCCGTCTTGCTCCTCGAAGTGCGCCAGCATGGCGCTCGACTCCCGCAGCCAGCGCCCGTCGGGCAGACGCATGGCGGGCACCTGCATGACACCGGTCGCGCGCCCCACCTCGCCGATCAGGGGACCCAGGCTGGCCTCGCGGCGCAGGTAGGGCCTGCGTTGGTAGCGCAGGTAGGCCTCGAGCTTCCCGCTGAAGTACGAGATGTCCATCACGTACAGCGTCGGCGGCGCGGCGGTGAGGCGCGGGCGCGTCATCACGGCCTCGCGTTGAGGGCCCAGTCGTACTCGAAGTAGGCGATGCGGTTGCGCTCGTCAGCGACGGCGCTGCGCGTGCTCGGGTCGTCGGTGTGCGCCACCAAGAACGCGCGCACCCCGCCCGAGGGCTCGAAGTCTCCTGCGAACCACTCGAAGAGCTGGCTGACGACCACGCGGCGGCGTCGGCTGTCGAGCGAGGTGGTGCGCGCCACGAACGCGCGTGTCAGGCGGTCGAGCGCGCCTTCGAGCGCGCCCGGCGTGAAGGCCGTGGCGTCGAGCCAGGGGCAGCCCGCGCTGGCGCAGTTCACGGCAAAGTGAATGCGCGGCTCGTGATACTGGGCGCGGATGATGTCGTTCTCGAGCGCGTTGAGGGTCATCGGTGTGCCCATGACGTCATGCTCGATGGTGTCGAAGAAGCCCGGCACGCTCATCACGCTGTCGATGGGGAGCCGCGTCACCACGGCGTTCACCGTCAGCACGTTGTAGGCGTTGAGGTAGAAGGCCAGCTGCGCGTCGCGTCCCTGCAGGTCTGCGGGCCGCGCGTCACCCACCGCAAGCACCAGCCGCGTGAGCATCGCGCGGTCCGC
Organism: Sandaracinaceae bacterium; assembly: GCA_020633075.1. Lineage (GTDB taxonomy): Bacteria > Myxococcota_A > Polyangia > Polyangiales > Houyiibacteriaceae > JADJJE01. The sequence goes on along the minus strand of JACKEI010000005.1, from coordinate 275,847 downwards.
TTCAGCCGTCTGGAGGGCGGCGTAGCGAAAGCCACCGTCGGCGGTGCGGTAGCGGCCCAGCAGGGCCGTCCAGCCCTCGCTCAGGCGCTCTGCGGCCTGTGGGGGAGGCTCCGGCATCGGTCCCCCCGCGGGGGCGCCCGGCGCCGGGTCGGCGGGCGCCTGAGAGGCGGGCGCGCCGCCGGGCTCGTCGCTCGGGTCGTGGGGTTCGGCGACGGGCGCCGGGGGCGCGGCGCTCCCTCCGCAGCCTGCGCCCAGCGCCGCGAGCAGGCCGAGCGTGGCCAGCGCGAACAGCGGGGTTGCACCAAACGTCGAGGAGGTCTTCGGCGAGAGCATGCGGCATCCTACTCTGGCGGCGGCGTTCCGTTACGTCGGTCGTGAACTTTCGCCTGCAACAACTCCGCTCCTCACCCGTAGGTCCTCCCATGCGCAAGAACCTCGTCATCGTCTTTCTGTTGGGCTGTCTCGCCGGAGCACTGCTAGCGCAGCACGGCGTCTTCGATCAGCGCGTCTCCGCCCAGAGCGCGGCTCAGTCGCTGCTGGGCCCGGGGCTCTACGTCTTCCAGAACCGCCTCGACCGCGCCACCTGCGGCGACGCCAGCGGCTCGGGCTACGTCAATTCGTACGTGGCGGCTGTGAACGGCATCCCGCACAGCGCCACCATGCAGATGGCCCTGCCGGACTCTACCTACTGGCCCACGTGGGAGCTGGGCATAACCCCCGACGGGCACATCCTGGGCGTGTCGCAGCAGGCCGGGGTCACGGGGCCCGACCGCGGTGACTCGCACTTCGACCTCACGCTCACGGGCGAGCAGTTCACGGGGCGCGGAGCTCGCAGCTACATGTCCACCGTGAACGGGGTGCGCCGGCGCTGCACGGTGGAGTTCGACACGTTGCTGCGGCGCATCGACCGCTGAGACGCGCCACACGGGGCGCGTCGCCCGGAGGGGGAGCTCGGACCCGCGCTGCGGCGCGTGGTCAGGGCAGCAGACACACCTGCCGGCGCACCCGCGCGAGGCCACCGCGACCGTCGCGCATGACGAACTCGAAGCGCACGCGCTCGCCGTCCAGGGGGGTGCCCTCGGTGGGTGGAAGCCACTCCACGTCCACCACGTCGCGTTCGTCGTCGATGAACGTGAACGTGCGCTGCATCTCCCCGGCCGTGGCGAGCGACGTGACCTGCAGGCTCTCGCGCACCGGCGTCAGCACGTCGTCCACCAGCGCGTCGTAGGTCTCCCGCGAGCTGCCCGTGGCGCGCAGGATGACCGTGATGGGGTCGTCTCCCTGGCGCGCTTCCGGCAAGCCCTGCCCCATGCAGCCCGTGGCGGTGTCCGTGCCGCTGGGCACGCTGTCCCAGTCCGCTCCCGCCAGCGTCAGCGAGGCGATGGCCGGGTTGCTGTTTCGCTGGGCGTCGCCCCGCAGCAGGGTCACCGTCGTCGACAGGATGGCGCCGTCGTCCTCCGGGTCGCTGCAGGGGTTCACGCTGGTGGCGTCCGCGTCGAACAGGTTGGCGATGCCCGTGACGGACGCGATGCGACCCTGGCAGAACGCCCCCAGCATCAGCAGCGACGACTCCACCCCCAGCGCGTCCAGCTCCGCCTCGCTGGGGATGTCCAGCGTGAACGCTGGGTCTCCGACGATGTCGTTGCCGGCGTGGATGCCACCCACCAAGATGGGGTCGCCGTCCGCGTCGAAGTCGCAGAAGGGCACGCCCACCGTCGACGGGGCGGGCACGCAGAAGATGGCAAAGTACGACACCGGCAGCTCCTCGGCGGCGTGGGCCATGAGCAGCGTCACGTTGAGCGTCTCATCGGCCGCGGGGCGCGTGCTGGTGGGGTCCCCCTCGACCGAGAAGAGCACGCCGACCGGGCGTGTCTGGTTCAGCAGCGAGGCTGGGTCCAGCTGCTCGCCGCAGCCGACCAGCAGGCCCACGCAAGCGAGCGAGCTGAGGGCGCGCTTGATGGTGGCGTGACGCATGCTCACAGCTCCCCCCGGATGCCGATGGCCGGGATGATGGGCAGGCCGTTGATCTGCGTCGACTGCCTGTAGTTGAAGTTGTAGATGAGGCCCTCTTGGTTGGCCTGGTTGTAGGCGTTCTGGATGTCCAGGAAGAAGGCCAGCTGGAACGAGTCCCAGATCCACTTCTTCTCGACGCGCACGTCCAGCCGGTGGAAGAGCGGGTTGCGCTGGGAGTTGGTGCGACCGTCGATGGGGATGTACACGTCGTTGAGCGCGTCGTACACGGACCCGATGATGGGCGTGCTGGGGTTCCCGCTGACGATGCGCACCGTGCCGCCGAGGCTCCAGTTGCGCGGCAGGTTGTACGTGAACGAGAGCGTCAGGATGTGGGTCTGGTCGAAGTCGAACAGGCGCCACTGTGCGTCCGGGTCGTTGGGGTGGTCCAGGCGCTCGCTGCGCGAGAGGGTGTAGCTCAGGTAGCCGACGTACGCGCCGTCGTCCGGGTTGATGCGCGCGCTCAGCTCCATGCCGTAGATGCGCCCGCGACCGCCGTTCTCGAAGTAGGGCTCGACGCCGCCCTCTATGGCCACCACGCGGTTCCACAGCGGCTTGTAGAAGCCCTCGAGCCCCACCGTCATGCCGGGGTGGAAGTCCCAGTCCACGCCTGCGCCGAAGTGGGCCGAGTGGATGGGCTCGAGGTTGTTGTTGCCGATGCTGCTGTTGGACTCGTTGAACTCAGGGGGCTGGCTGTACATGCCTGCGGCGGCCTTGAAGCGCAGAGTGTCCGTGGCGCTCGCCATGACCGACAGGCGCGGGTTGAAGACCCACTGGTTGATCTCACCGAAGTAGTCCACGCGCGTGCCGAGCACGAAGCGCATGGGGTCCGCGTCGATGTTGGTCTCGAGATAGAAGCCCGGGCGCACCACCACCGTGTCGAGCGCCACGTTCACCGTCTCGCGCCCCGCGAGCGGCGCGGAGTCCGAGCCGCCGCCCTCGCTCTGACCCAGCTGCGGCCCGTTGTACGTGAGCTTGACCGGCGTGATGAAGACGTCGCTGCCGACCAGCACGCGCACGTGCTCGTTGATCTGCATGCGCCGCTCGTAGCGGGAGTAGATCTGCCGAAACGTGCCCCGGAAGCCCAGCTGCCCGAGGCTGAAGCGCGCCTGGATGGGGCCGAAGGTGACCGCGAGCTCCTGCTCCGTGCGGGAGTCCACCTGACGGTCCCAGATGAGCTGCTGGTTGAAGAAGCGGCTGGTCAGGCTGGCCGTGCCGCGCGCCGCGGGGTCGTCGCCGAAGGAGTCCTCGATGTTGAGCGCGAAGCGGTCGCTCGAGCCATAGAAGAGCAGGCGCAGGCGGTCGCGCGGATTGGGGCGCCAGCTCGTGAAGAGCTGGTAGTCGTAGTACACGGGCGCCGCCACCACGCCGATGTCCTCAGGCACGACGGCGTCGAACACTAGGTCGATCAAGCTGCGGCGCGCGGCCACCGCGATGCTGAAGTTCTCGGTGATGGGCCCCTCGGCGATGAACGACAGGTCGATGGCGCTCGCCTCGATCAGACCGTGAAAGCGGTCCGTAGCGGGGTCTCGCAGGCTGACCTCGAGGATACCGCCGGTGCGGCGCCCGTAGCGCGAGGAGAAGTTGCCCGGGTAGAAGTCGATGCCCTCGAGCAGCCGCGAGTTGATGACGCTCTTGAGCCCACCGAAGTGGTAGAGCAGCGGCACCGAGACACCCTCGAAGAAGACCTCGCTGTCACCGGGAGCCGAGCCGCGCACGATCAGCGCGCCGGCGCCGAAGGGGGGGCGGGCCACACCGGGTAGGATCTCCACGGCGCGGAGCGCGTCGCCTGCGGTGCCGGGGATGGTGCGCAGCTGCTCGCCGCGAATGGAGCGCCGCGTGATCTCGCGGGGGGGTGGGTCCACCACGGCCTCGGCACCGAAGACGATCTCCTCCTCTTCTTCTTCCGGAGGAGGCGGCGCCGGCAGGCGGTAGACCAGGTCGGTGGCCTCGTTGGCAAGGACCTCTTCTTCGTAGACGAGCGGGTCCGCGTCCGGGATGGTCACCCGCACGTCGTAGGTGCCGGGCGGCAGCATCTCGAACTCGAAGCGTCCGTCCGCTGCGGTGGTCACGCGACGCACCACGGCCTCGTCACGGCTGACGATCAGGACCTGAGCGGACGCGACGGGCGCGTCCTCGTGTGAACGGATGACGCCCGTGATGGTCCCCAGCGGAGGCAGCTGCGGCCCGGCGTCCACCTGCGGTAGCGCGAAGCTGAACGCATACCGGATGCGCGCCGCCATGGGCTCGAGGTCGCGCCGCGCTGGGTCGAACACGAACCGCTGGATGGCGGCCAAGGCGGCGGCGTCCAGCTCTGGCGAGAGGCCTTCGAGCACGTGGGCTTCGGTGACCGCGCCGTCCACGCCCACGATCAGCTCGAGCAGCACCACCGCGTCCGCCGCCAGCTCGGCGATCAGCTCGGCTGGGAGCTCCGCCTGCGCCGTGCGCAGCACGCGTGGTGGGGTGATGACGGGCTGGACCGGCGGTGGGAGGTCCGCGCGCGCCGGGGCGGGGGCCGCGAGCGCGACGGCCGCGCAGCACGTCAGCGACAAGGCGAGCGTGGCGAGGGGGAGGGGACGGAGAGTCAGCACCCGCGCAGGATAAACGCAGCGCGCCCTCGAACAAGCCGTCTCGCGCCAGATTCCGTGCGCGCCCGCCGGTGCGCCCACGCCCCCTCTTCTACGCGGCGGTCACGAGGCCCCCGCGCAGGCGTGCGTGCACCAGGCCGTGTGGCCCCAGGCCGTGTGCTGCTCGGTTCCGTGGTCGCGGCCGTCCGCCCCCCGAGGCCAGCTGCTATACAGGGTCTGATGCGTCCACACCGAGCGAGTCGCGCGCGCGCCACCAGGCACTCCGCCCTGTCCGTGTGGGCGGTGGCGCTCGGCCTCTTCGTCGCCGTGGTGGCGCGGGACCCCGCAGAGCCTGCGGCGCTGCACGCCCAGGCCGCTCCGCAAGCGGTGCCCGAGGCGTGCGCCGACGGGGAGCGCGTGGCGTCGGCGGTGCGGCTTGCGCACGGCGCGTTTCGGGCGAGCTACCGGAGCGCCCTGCGCCGCTGCTCGGGGCCGCCCGTCTGCGGCCGTGAGGTGACGCCCAGCCTCGACCGGTGCGTCACCGAACTCACGCCTCAGCCCACGGGCTTTCGTGTGCGCATCTTGCCGCGGGCCGCGCAGGGGGTCCCCAGTGAGCTCGAGGTGTACGTGGATCTCGACGCGAACGTGGCTCAGCGGGCGCAGGCTTCCCGCTCACGCTGGGCGGTCGGGCGCCGGCTCGCCATCGTCGGCGTCACCGAGCACCGCATCCACACGCACGGCGGTGACGCGGCGACCATCGGCTGGGCGCGCTTCCGCGTCTTCAACAGCACGGGAGGGAGCCTGCCCGTGGCTGCCGTGGACGGCGCCTTCGTGCACAACGACCGCGAGACACCGCTCGCCGCGCTGCAGGTGGAGCCTGCGGTCCTGCCCGAGGGCGAGAGCGAGCTCGAGGTGCGGTTCACGCCGCACGAGGCGTACCAGAGCTGGAACGACTACTTCTGGGTGCGCGCGCGCCTCCGCGTGGGGCAGCAGCTGCTCGCGCCCGCGGCGCAGTTTCACGTGATGCGCGTCGAGCCGATGCATCCGGGCGACCGCTGAGCCACACGTCCGGACGGCTCGCGTGGGGTGCGCCTCACGGTGCGATGGCCAGCAGCTCGATGTCGAACACCAGCATGCCGAAGGGCGCCTGTCTGCCCTCGTACGCCAAGGCCTCGGGGACCCAGAAGCGCGTGCGCTCCCCCTGCACCATCCGCTGAACTCCCTCGGTCCAGCCTGGGATCACGGTGTCGAGGCGAAAGGTCGTGCTCATCCCGCGCCGCAGGGAGCTGTCGAAGAGCGCACCGTCGGTGGTCCAGCCCGCGTAGTGCACCGTGACCTCGCTGCTCGCCGTGGGGTGGACCTGCCCGGCGCCGGGGCGGAGGACCCGGTACGCGAGGCCCGACGCCGTCACGGTCGCTTCGGCCGGCGGCGCCGCGACGTCGTGGGGCGCGATGGTCAGGTCGGCGGGCCACGCCTCTTCCGACATGGGCGGCAGGACCTCCGCGCCGGACCCGGCGCCCGTCGTCGTGGCGTCTACGCTCGTCGCGACGGGTGCCGCCCGCGGGAGCGTGCTTCCAGTGGAGGTCCCGCAGGCTAGGCCCAGGGTCCCGGCGAGCGTGAGCAGCAGCGGCGCTCCGCGCAGCACGCGCAACCGCGTGAAGGGTCTCGTGGTCACCGCGAGAGTATGTCACAGCGCGCTAGGGTTGACGCCTCCCTCTTGGGCGAGGAAGCTAGGCCTCCACTGAATCACCGTTCAGAACAGAGGACCGTCCCATGCGAGACAAAGTGATCCGACAGGCCATGGATACCGGGCTGCGCACGCTGACGCGTGTCGCCACCTCCGAGTGGGTCGAAGAGCGGGGACTGCGTGAGCCGGCGCAGCGTTTGGTGCAGGCTGGCGCGCGCACGGGCGTGGTCGCCGCCGGCAAGCTGGTGGAGGCCGTCAAGAAGCGCTCCCCAGCGCCCAAGGCGCGGGCCCCGCAGACGCCCTTCGACCTCAGCCCCACGGAGGATCAGCAGATGATCCTCGACATGCTCAAGCGCGTGTCCAACGATCTGCTGCTGCCCATGGCGGAGGAGGGGGACGAGAGCTGCTTGCCTCCAGAGGACGTGTTGGCGGTGGGCGCGGACCTGGGGCTCGCGACGGCGGCCATCCCGGAGGCCCTCGGCGGGGGCGGCGATCGTTCCCCCATGACCACGGCGCTGGTCGCCGAGGCCCTCGGGCGCGGCGACATGGGCTTGGCGCTGGCGCTCTTGGCGCCCGTGGGCGTGGTGAACACCATCGTGGACCAGGGCACGGAGGAGCAGCGCAACACCTGGCTGCCGCCCTTCAACGCAGAGACCTTCACGCCCGCGGCGCTGGCGCTCATGGAGAGCGCGCCGCTCAGCAACCCGGCGCTGCCGCTGACGCGCGCGCGCAAGAAGGGCAGCGGCTACGTGCTCAAGGGGCAGAAGAGCGCGGTGCCGCTCATCAGCACGGCGCGCTTCTTCCTGGTGGCTGCCAAGCTGGACGACACCACGCGCCTCTTCCGCGTGGAGCGCGACGCCGCGGGGGTCACGGCCGAGGCCGCCCCCCTCATGGGCCTGCGCTCGGCAGACATGGGCAACCTCTCGCTGCACGAGGTCAGCGTCGAGGCTGGCGCGCTGCTGGGAGGTGACAAGTACGATCACGCGCGCGTGCTGGACCTGTGTCGCGTCGCGCTGTGTGCGCTGGGTGTGGGGCAGTGCCAGGCCGTGCTGGACTACGTGAAGGAATACGTGAACGACCGCGAGGCCTTCGGAGAGCCCATCAGCCACCGCCAGTCGGTGGCGTTCATGGTGGCGGACATGGCCATCGAGATCGAAGGCATGCGCCTGCTCACGTGGCGCGCGGCGAGCCGCGCCGCGGCGGGCCTGGACTTCGCGGAACAGACCTACCTGGCCCGGCTGCTGTGCGCCGAGAAGGCCATGAAGGTGGGCACCGACGGCGTGCAGCTGCTCGGGGGCCACGGCTACATCAAGGACCACCCCGTCGAGCGCTGGTACCGCCACCTGCGCGCCGTCGGGGTCTTGGAGGGCGCGCTCAGCGCGTGAAGGAGCGACCATGATCAACCTCGAAATTCCGAGCAAGCTCAAGCCCCTCATCGAGCAGGCGCACGTCGTCGGCTCGGCGGTCTTCCGCCCCATCTCCCGCAAGTACGACACCGCCGAGCACACCTATCCGAAGGAGCTGGACATGCTGGCTGCCGTGATGGACGGCTTCAGCGAGGCGGGCGCGGGCGGCGGGGTCAGCAACGTCAAGCAGGGCAAGCGCGACGCCAACGACAAGACCGTGCGCAACGGCGCCAACATGTCCACCGTGCTCGGCATGGTGGAGCTCTGCTGGGGCGACATCGGCCTCGCGCTGAGCATCCCGCGTCAGGGCTTGGGCAACGCGGCCGTCGCGGCGGTGGCCACGCCCCAGCAGAAGGCTCGCTGGGGGCAGGTGTGGGCGGCCATGGCCATCACCGAGCCGGGCGCCGGCAGCGACAGCGCCGCCATCCGCACCACGGCGCGCCTCGAGGGCGACGAGTGGGTCATCAACGGCGAGAAGATCTACGTGACCGCCGGCGAGCGTGCGACGGCGGTGGTGGTGTGGGCCACGCTGGACCGCAACATGGGCCGCGCGGCCATCAAGAGCTTCTTCGTGCCCAAGGGCTCGCCCGGCATGACGCTAGTGCGGCTCGACAAGAAGCTGGGCATCCGCGCCAGCGACACCGCGGTGCTCTCGTTCAACGACTGCCGCATCCCCAAGGACAACATCCTGGGCAGCCCGGAGATCGACACGAAGAAGGGCTTCGGCGGGGTCATGCAGACCTTCGACAACACGCGCCCGATCGTGGCGGCCATGGCGCTCGGTGTGGCGCGTGCGTCGCTCGAGGTGACCGAGACGTTCCTCAAGGGGGGCGGCTTGGACACGCGCATGCGCGGCTCGCGCTGGACGCAGCACGCGGCCGTGGCCGAGCTGCACCGCATGAAGGCGGAGCTGGAGGCCGCGCGCTTGCTGACGCTCAAGGCGGCGTGGTTGGCGGACAACGGCATCCCCAACTCGGTGGAGGCCTCCATGGCCAAGGCCAAGGCGGGGCGCACGGCCAACGAGGTCACGCTGCGCTGCGTGGAGCTGTGCGGTGGCGTCGGCTACGGCGAGACCGAGCTGCTCGAGAAGTGGGCTCGCGACTCGAAGATCTTGGACATCTTCGAGGGCACGCAGCAGATTCAGCTGCTCATCGTGGCGCGCAACCTGCTGGGCCTGAAGTCCTCCGAGCTGCGCTGAACGCGACCGAGCGCGGCGCGAGCGACCGCGCGTCCCTCCCATGGCAGCGAAGAAGAAGACGAGCCGAGGTCCCGGGCGGCCCCGAGTTGGCGAGGCGCCCGCGCTGGACACCGAGGAGTGCCTGCGCGTGGCGCTGCGCGTGTTCGCCGAGTCGGGCTTCGAGGCCGCCAGCATCCGGGAGATCGCGCGCCGGCTGGGTGTCAGCCACGCGCTGCTACGCCACCACTTCGGCTCCAAGCAGCAGATCTGGGAGGCCACGGTGGACTTCAGCTTCGGCTCCATGAACCGCGAGCTCACCGCCCGCCTCGAGCACGTGCTGCGCTCGCGCGACCTGCGCGCGGGGCTGCGCCTGCTGATCGTGGAGTACGTGCGTCTGTCGGCGCGCTTTCCGGACAACCTGACGCTGCTCACGCACGAGGGCGCGCTCGGCGGCGAGCGCCTCGAGTACATCGTGGACAAGCACGTGCGCGCGTTCGTCACGGCCGCGCGCGGGCTGGTGAGCCACGCCCAGGCCGAGGGAGAGCTGCGCGACGCACCCTGGCAGGCCATCTTCTTCCTGGTCTTCACAGGCGGCCCGGCCGTGTTCGCGATGGACGCGCTCAACCGCGCGCTAGACGGCAGCCGATCGTCCCCGGCGGACGACGTGGAGCGCTACGCCGACGCGGTGGCGACCATCGTGCTCGACGGGCTGCTGCGCTCGCCGGGGGCTGCCGTGTGACGTTCCGTGCTCTCCCGCATCACGGAATGTCACACCGCGTAACGACGTCGCCGCTGTCGCGGGGCACGGTCACGGTGTGCACGCCAGCGCGGCGGACGTCGACCGGGCGCTGGGAGGTTGCTATGGCTTGCTCGGCGTCCGTGCGCCCCGACGTTCTAGTGAAGGTGATCCTCTGATGAGCTCGACATCCGCTCCCCTGGTCCTGTCCACCACACGCAACCAGGTCACGACGCTGACCATGAACCTGCCCGCGCGTCTCAACGGCTGGACCATGGAGATGATCGCCGCGTTGCAGGCCGCGCTCGCGCGGGCGGCCACCGACGAGGGCACGCGCGCCGTGATCCTGACGGGCAGCGACCCCTACTACAGCGCCGGCGTGAACCTGGGCGCGGCCATCCAGCTGGGTCACCCGCGGGCACTGCGCGCGATGATCATCGAGCACAACCAGAGCCTCTTCGACGCGTTCATCAACTTCCCGAAGCCCATCCTGATCGCCGCGAACGGGCCTGCCATTGGCGCCTGCGTGACCACGGCGACGCTGTGTGACGGCATCATCGCGTCCGAGCGCGCCACCTTCTCCACGCCTTTCGCGGCGCTGGGTGTGCCCCCCGAGGGCTGCTCCAGCGTGCACTTCCCGCGCCTGCTGGGGGACACGGCGTCCACGCGCATGCTCGGCAAGGAGGGCTGGAAGCCCACCGCGGAGGAGGCCCTGTCCGTGGGGCTGGTGCAGTGGGTGGTGCCGCACGCGGCGCTGCTCACGGAGGCGCAGAAGATCGCGGAGGGCTGGGTGCAGGCTGGTACGCCACGCACCTACCGCGCCGGCGCCACGCGGGAAGAGCTGCTGGCGGTCAACGCGCGGGAGTCGGTGCAGGTGGCGGACGCGTTCTTGAGCACGCCCTTCCTGGACGGTCAGTTTCGCTTCTTGTGGAGCAAGAAGAAGCGCGGGCCGGCGCTGACCTTCCTCGCGCTGCGCCTGACGCGGCCGGCCTGGTCGCGGCTGCTCTGATTGCTGGGCGGCGGGCGCGCACGCCGAAGCGCTAGAGCCCGTAGAAGCGCCGCGCGGTACCCACGAACACCGCGGCGCGCGCGGGCTCGTCGAGGCCCATGTCCGACAGCGTGCGCTCGAGCGCTCCGACCAGCGCGCCGTAGCTCGTGGACACCGCGTCGATGGGGAAGTTGGAGCCGAAGAGGCAGCGCTCGGGTCCGAAGGTCTCGATGGCGAACTGCAGGTGCGGCCCGAGGCGCTCGTGCAGCTCGCTCTCGCTCGGGGGCTGCGCGCGCGCGTGGAAGCCGAAGCCCACGACCGGCATGAGCATGCCGCTCAGCTTGATGTGCACGTGCGGCGACTCCGCCAGCCGCCGCAGACCGTCGTGCCAGCGCGCGGCGATGTCGTGGCGCGCGGCGGGGGTGGCGCCCAAGCCGCCGAAGGGCCCCTCGAGCGCGACCGGCGTACCCATGTGGCAGAGCACCACGGCGGTCTCGGGCTGGGCCTCCACGAGGCGCGCCAGCTCGCCCAGCTGGTTGCTGTACACGAACGCGTCGAAGCTCAGGCCGCGTTCACCCAGCAGCGCGTAGCCGCGCCGGAACGCGGGCCGCGCGCTGCGGCCCGAGGCGCGCGACCAGCTCATGACGCCCGGCTCGTCCGAGAAGGCGAGCTTGTCCCGCACGCCTCGGAAGCGCGGGTTGGCGCGGCGGTGGGCGTCCAGCACCTGCGGCAGCAGGCGCGACTCGAGGTCGGCCGCTCCCACCACGCCCTTGGGTGGGTCCGCGAGCCCACGCAGCCAGCGGCTCTCGTTCGCGACGGCGAGCGGCTGCCACGCCAGGTAGCCGGCCTCTACGTGGACGTAGTCGCGCAGGCGCGGGCCCGCCGCGAGGCGATGCTGCGCCGGGAGGTAGTCGTTGAGCAGGAAGCGCGTGTCCCCCAGGAACGCGAGCGTGGGCGGCGGCGTCAGCCGCTGCGCCACCCGCTGCATGAGTCGCGGGTGTGCGCCCAGAGTCCGCGCGAAGAGGGACGCCGCGCGTGGCGTGCGGTGCAGGTCCCACAGGTGGATGTGGGCGTCCACGATCTCGCGCTCGCTCACGCGGCCTCGGCCTGCTGGATGTGCGTCTCGCAGAAGGCGAAGAGCGCCGGGATGGCGTACTCGAGCGCGGCCAGGCGCGGGTCGCGCGTCTCACCGCGCGTGAAGCGGAAGTAGAGCTGCTGCGCGACCACGCCGAGCTTCACGAGCCCGAACACGTGGAAGGCGCGCCAGGCGGCGGTGTCTCGCCCGGACAGCGCCGCGTAGCGCTCCGCCAGCGCAGCGCGCGTCGGCATGCCGGGCAGGTTGGTGGGGCCGAGCCGCATCAGCTGCAGGGGTACGGGGTCCCCGGCTTCGACCCACGCGGCGAGCAGCGTGCCGAGGTCCATCAGCGGGTGGCCGCGGGTGGCCAGCTCCCAGTCCAGCACTCCGATGAGGCGCGTGGAGGAGCCCGCGAACACCACGTTGTCGAACTTCATGTCGTTGTGGATGACGCAGTCCACGTCCTCGCGCGGCAGGTTCGCGTCCAGCCAGCGCAGGGCCGCTTCCGCTTGCGGCAAGGGGCGTGTGGCGCTCGCCTCGAAGCGCTGCGCCCAGCCGTCCAGCTGCCGCTGCGTGTAGCCCTCGTGCTTGCCGATGGCCGTGAGCGCCGCCGAGCGCGTGGGGGTGCGGTGCAGCTCCACGAGGGCGCCGAGCAGCGCGCTCGCGTACTCCGCCTGCTGCGCGGGCCCCGGCGCGAGGTCCTTCGGGAAGTCCTTGCGGACGATGGTGCCCTCCAGGTGCTCCATCAGATAGAAGGGCGCTCCCAGCACCGCGGGGTCGTCGCAGGTCGCCACCACACGCGGCGCCAGCGGGAACTCGGGCGCCACGGCCTCGAGCACGCGGCACTCACGCGACACGTCGTGCGCGCCCTTCGCGACCGCGCCCGTGGGTGGCAGCCGCAGCACCCAGCGCCCACCCGGCGACGTCACCCCGTAGGTGCGGTTCGAGTGCCCGCCGCGGAAGCGCTGCAGCGTGAGACCCCCTTCGCCCGGCTCCACACCCAGGGCTCCGTTCATCCATGCGCCGAGCTGCGCAGGGTCGATCTCGTCGGCGTGGTCGGGAGTGTCTGCGACGTGCTTCATGGGCCTTGTTTTCCCTGTGCGGTCACGGCTATTATTAGCCACATGGACAATAAGTCAAGGCTGGTCGTGCTGGTGGCGGCGGCGCTCGTGGGGGTGGTGAGCTGTGACGACAGCCCGACCGACGTCCGCGCTCCGACGGAAGTCGGCGTCGTGCGGAGCGTGCCCGTCACGCGTGTGGAGGACCCGTCGGAGTGGGGCGCCGAGCTCGAGCTCGCGCTCGAGGCCGAGTTCTGGGACTTGATCACCAACTCCGACCACGAGGCCTATCCGGCGTGGGACGCGAAGGTGGTCGGTTATCAGCAGGCCAACCCGGACGCCCCGGCGCGCCTCGAGCTGCTGCGCACCGCGGGCGCCGTCTTTCAGACCTCGCAGGCCTTCGGGGGCGAGAACGTCGACACGCGCTTGGTCCTGCAGCAGCTCCCTCAGATCATCGGCGGCGCGGCGCGCGTCCACGAGTCGCTGCCCTATCACCTGCCTGCGCAGGTCTTCTACCACAACAACACCGCCATGCGCGGGCTCATGCTGGGACCTGCCGCGGAGGGCGTGGACCACCTCGCCCAGCTGGTCACCATCCCCGGCAGCGAGGGGCGCGCCGCCGCGCCGTTCACCTACGGGATGATCAACGACGAAGTCGCGCTGCAGTATGCCATCGACCTCAACGAGGGGTGCGACACGTTCGTGTGCAACTGGACCTCGCGCATCGCGCCTTTCAAGCCCATCGGGCAGCTGCTCATGTTGGCGGAGCTGTACGCCATCGCCGGCGACATGGACGCCATGAGCGCCACGCTGGACCGCGCCGACGCGCTGGCCGTTCAGCGCGGCTGGCCCTTTCGCGACCGCATCGTGACCCTGCGCGAGGTGCTCCCGACGCGCACCTACGAGTCGGGCGCCAGCCACGGCGTGGGTGTCTTCCGCTGGCCCATGCCCTTCTACGCCAACGAGGTGAACTGCTCCAACTGCCACGTGGGAGGACGCGCAGGGACGTCGGGCCAGAGCCTCGAGGAGCAGTACGAGGGTCACTACGTCACCACCCCCACCCCCGACCCCGTGGACCTCTCGCACCTGACCGCGCCCTGAGCCCGGGTGCCTCGCGGCCGTGCGGCGCGGCATCGCACCGGCCGCGCTGAACACGGGGCGCGGTCCTGCTAGGCTGTTCCGCATGGGTGGCGCTGGCGCGGCGGTTCTTGCCATTGGGTTCCTCTTGGTCGCGCTGCTCGGCCTGGGGCTCACTGTCGTGGCCTGGCTCGGAGCACGCGGAGCCTCGAGCCGTGCCGCGACCTGGAGCCGCTACCTCCTGCCCGTGGGGATGGGCGTGTTGGCGCTCGGGGTTGCGCTGCCCAAGAGCGTCTTGCGGGACCTCGCCTTCGAGACCACCGGGCGCGCGCTGATGCTGGTGGCTGCGGTGGTGGGCGCGGCGTGCGCCAGCGTGGCGTTGGGCCGCAGAGAGCGCGGGGCGCTGCGCCTGCTCGTAGCGCACGTCGGCTTCGGGCTCCTCGCTGCCACACCGCTCGGAGAGGCGCTCTTCGCGCTGTTCGCGATGATGTAGCGCAGGGCCCTGCGGTGGGCGATCTCCGTTGGCGGGCAAGTATCGTGAGGCGGACCATTGACCGGCCTCCCGCTTCTTGGCCAAGCTGCACCCCATGAACGACGACCCACGTGATCGCGACACGCGACGCGCCACCCTGTGTCGCACGCCCGGGCAAGGCCCCGCCGCTCCCCGGTTCCGAGCGGGCCTGCGCCCGACGCGGCTCGCCCTCGCGCTGCTCGTCACGCTCTCCGTTTCGTGTGGCGAGGACGGTCTCGCGCCTCCGAACTACGCTTTCGTGATGACCGAGGTCTCGCTCATCGCTGCGGCCGAGGAAGACGGGGCCGTCCGTGGCTTGAATCTGGACGACCGCGTGGACGACGAGCCCGCCCAAGAGACTTGCAACAAGCTCGACTTCACCGCGCCCGACGGGACGCCCGGGATCGACAACCAGCTGTCTCTCTTTGGTCCCATCCTCGGTCTCTTCGGCGGTGACCCCGAGGCGCTCGTCCAGGGCGCCATCAACGAGGGCTCGCTGCTGGTCTTGGTCGAGTTCGAGGGGCTCGATAGCTTCGAGAACGACCGCGACGTGACGGTGCGCGTGCACTTCGGCGAGGGGCCGACGGACGTCGGAAACGACGGACGACTGGTGCCAGGGCAGTCGTTCGACATCAAGCCGGGGACCATGTCCGTGGAGGTCCGCGGCGTACGGCTGGTGGACGGGCACATGGATGTCCGGGGTTTCGAGACGGTCCTCCCGGTGTCCGTGCTCGATCAGCGCTTTGATCTCCCCATCTTCTCTGGACAGCTGTCGCTCGACTTCGACGCCGAGAACGGCGAGATCAACGGAATGCTGGGCGGCGGCCTGCCCACACGGACGCTCATCGAGGACCTCATCTTGATGATCCCCGGCGGCGAAGACGTCGCGACCATCGCCACCCTGGCGTTGACGCGCATGGCCGACCTCGGGGCGAACGACGAGGGCGGCTGCGACCTGGTCTCCACGGCCCTCACCGTGCACGGGGTGACTGCGTTCGTGCTGCCGCCCCGCGCTGCGCCCGCAGAGTGAGCGCGAGGGGCACGCGCGCCCCTCACGTACTCGCGCGCAGTCTCGGTCGAGCGCGCCACCTGGCGCGGCGCTCAGTGCACCGCGGAGGGGCCGAGACCTGCGGCGACGACGGCGGGATAGAGGCGCGTCCCCTCGCTGGGAGCCGACAGGGAGGAGCCGTTGGCCAGGTTTCCGTCGTGACAATCGAGGCCGCCGCGGAGGCAGCCGTCGACGAGCGCTTCCATGACCTCCGGATGCCACGCGTTGAACCAGTCGCCGTGGAGTGACGCTCCGCCCGGGGTGCTCGCGCTCACGGTGTAGCCGTCGGAGGCGAAGCGCCAGCCGCGTGACGTCATCGTCCCCCGATCCGCGTCGCGCATGGAGACGTTGAACGCGTAGTGGTAGCTCGCCCGCGCCAGGGGCACGGGGTGGGTCGCCGGACAGACGAAGCGGCCTGCCTCCACCACGGGGTAGGCCATGTGGCTGCGGTGGTTCGGGCTGTCGAGGTCGACGCCGTTCCAGCAGCTGGGGAAGAACACGTCGAAGCGCACCAGGTCCCCAATCGCGCACTCCGGGATGGTCGCGCTGAACGGACCTCCGGCCGCGTCCGATGCGTTCCAGGACTGACAGTGCCAGCGGGCGACCGAAGCGTCCTGCGGTGCGTCGGGGGTAGCCATGTGGTCGCCCGCGATCATGCGGAGGCCGACCGGCACGGCCTGGATCGACGCGAGGTCGCTCACGGCGGCGCTGTAGTAGAAGACCTCATGGGCCGTGTCCTGGTCGCCGGTCCGCGAGAGAACGACGCGCCACGTGGGCTCGCCGGCCTCGTCCAGCACCACGTCGCCGTTGCCGTCGTATACGGGCGCCAGGACAGAGGGGACCCAGTAGGCGGACCGGTTGAGCGTTCCTCCCTGGCACGTCGCGTCGCCCGAGACGAACAGCGACTCGGCGGTGCTGCTGTGGTCCGTGTCGGCGTTGCCGTAGAACATGTGCAGGTGAGCGCGGTCGACGATCCCGGGAAACACGATCGGGTCGTCGTAGGCGCCGTGGGAGAACTCGCAGTTGATGCGGAAGATCCCACGCCAGCTTCCGTCCGCCACAGGCATGGGCATACGGTCGGCCGCCACGAGGCGCTCGTCGTCGACCTCGAACACCGTCGCGATCGTCCAGTCGACTCGTTCGACTGGGCCCAGCTCGTCGCCGTCTGTCGCGCGAACGTCGACGTGGTGTGGACCCAGCGCCAACGGAGTGTCACTCGCCGTGCGGGGCATGATGACGAGGGGGCTCTCGCACGGTCCCCACTCCCCGTCGTCCACGGAGCACTCGAACCCGGTCGCCGCTTCGGCGTGGAAGCGCAGCACCGCGTACGGGTCGGTGGTGGTGACGGCGGGCGCGGCGTCGATGACGACCACCAGCGCGCCGGGGAGAGCGTCGATGGCGGCGTCTTGCCCGGTCGTCGCGCCCGCGTCCGGGTCTGATTCGCTGGACGAGCCCGAGCCGCCGCAGGCGGAGAGCGCGCCCGCGGCGAGCAGCAGTATGGCGCGGGGACTGAGGTGGCGCGCCGCGTGACGGCGGAGCGGGCGAGCGATCTTCTTGGACATGCTAGGGACCTCCGGGTTGGTTCCCAGCGTTGTGCAGCAGTCACCTTACGAAGGTCTTACGACGCCGCGGAATTGTGGATCAGCGCGTCGCGCCCTGTCCGCGCCCCCGTGCGTGGCGTCTCAGTTCAGCACCAAGCAGCCCAACAAGGGAGCGCTGGTGTCCGCCTCGTCCAAGTTCACCCGGTAGTTGTTGCCCTCGTTCGTGAGGAACACGTTGGCGGCCGCCAAGTGGTCGTTCAGGCTGCTGCACGAGCCCGATCCATCCACGTCCACGTAGGACTCGAAGTAGGTCGACGAGAGGATGGTGAAGATCTGGTTGAGGATGATCACGGCGGTCCCGTCCGGCTGGATGACCGCGCTCGCGATGACTGACGAGAGGGCCCCGAGTCGGGCGCGGATGGTCATCCCGGCGTAGGCCTCGAAGCCCGTCAGGTAGATGGTCACGTTGCCACCGGGCCCGGCGTCCGGTGGGGCGCCGTTGTCGAGGGGGCCCGTGTCGTCGCTCTGGTCCAGTGCGGCGTCGGCCACGATGGCGCTGTCCGGGACGGAACCGTCCGTCGTGGAGCGCTCCAGCACGACCCCCGCGTCGACGCAGGCGCCGAGCGTGAGCGCCAGCGACGCGAGCGCCGCGCGCACGTAGCGAGACAGCAGCGCCGCGTCAGAACGCATGCATCACCCCAAGCGCTAGCGCGACGCGCAGTCCCGACGTGGAGACCGCCGTCGACGTGTCGTTCTCGACGGCGTTGGCGCGGCCCCCGGCGAGCGCGCCCCCGACCTCGAGGTCGCCTCGCAGCGCCCAGCGCTCCGCGACGTACCAGTCCACCACCCCCCGCGCGAACAGCTCCACCTGTAGGGAGCGGAAGCGTGAGGCGACGACGTCCGCGGCGCTCGGGCGCCCCCGAAAGAAGACCCCGCCGGCCCGCGCGCCCGCTCCGACGGCGAGGACCACGCGCGTGCGACTCACGAGCGGCGTCAGCACGCTCGCGTCCACCGTGAGGGCGTGGAGCACCACGCGGCCGAGCGAGACCCGTCGCCCACCACGCTCGAGCTGGCCCCCGAACTCGACCCGCAGGTGCGGTCCGAAGGAACGGACGCCGCGCAGCGAGACCCCCCCAGCGTGGGGGTGGCGCCCGAAGGAGGGACGCCAGCTGAGCATCGCCGCGAGCCCCCACCGGCCGCCCTCGCGCGCGCCTGCGCCGGCGGCGCCACCGTCTGGGTGCGCGCCCGGGTCTTCGAGCACGGTCGTGTCATCCTCGCCAGTCGTGCCGTCTGGCTGCGCGAGCTCCGCGTCAGCGCTGGCTGCGGCCTCGGCCTCGAGGACTGCGGGCTCCAGCAGCTCCACGATGGAGAGCGCCAGCGTCCGCGCGGGGTCCGGGCCCCGCAGCGCCTCGTGACGGAGAAACTGCTCGGCTTCGGAGCCACCGCCCGCGGACTGCACGGTGAGCAACACCCCACCTTCCACGCAGCGCACGCGCGCGAGGAAGTGGTAGCGCACCGCGCGCTCGTCGACGCGTGCGCTGGTGCGCAGCTCGATGCGAATGATCTCGCGCAGTCGCTGCTCGAAGCGCGCAACGCACGGCCCGAGCGAGAGCTGAAGGTCGACCGTGTCCTCACTGGACGCGTGCGAGCGCTGCGCCACCGCGGGCACACTCGTCATGAGCGCAAGCCCGATGGCCAGGAGCCCGAGCGGCGCCCGCCTCGAAGTCATCACTGCTGAACACGTCACGGACCGTCGGCATAGGCTCTCACACTGTTGGCGTGACGTCCGCTCGGATATTGCGCGAGGTAGGTCCGGGCCCGTCGGCGCGCCGCGTCCCGGTTCCCGGCGCGCGCCAGCGCTTGGACTTCTCGGGCCAGCGCCGCCTCGCGGAGCACCCCGGTCGAGTCCAGCTGCTGGGCCCGCGCGAAGGCCCGCGCGGCCCGGTCCGGCTGCCCGTTCTGCAGCAGGACGCGACCCAGCGTGAACGCGGCGAGGTGAGCGCGGCGGTCACTCGGGTGCAACCCCAGGGCCCGCTCCAGGTGCCCCACGGCCTCGGGGAGGTGCCGCGTGAGCCGCGCGGTGTCCGCGGCGAGCAGCAGCTCGCTCATGGAGTCGCCCACCGTGACACCGCGCGCCGCCTCGTAGGCGTCGTCGTAGCGCCCGGCGCGTGCGAGCGTCCGCCAGTCGCCTGCGGCCCGCCGAGGTCCACCACGGGCTTCTCCATCGGCCCCGGGCTCTCCTTCCTCTTCGCGCGAGCCCTCCAGGAATTCGTCCGGGGGGTCGAGCGTGAAGTCCAGGTCGAACTCGTCCGCTGTCGTCGTCTCGGTAGTTTCGGGTTGCGTGCCCGCGTCGCTCGCACCCTCGACCTCGGCGCCTGCGCCACCCGGGAGCTCCAGCGGAAAGAGCCCGCTCTGGGTCGCTGTGAGCACGCGCTCACCACCCAGCCACTGCACCCGCACCCGACCCCGCAGCACGTGCACCAGCACGTGGCGCGGCTGCCGTCGGACGTCGAAACGTGTCCCCAGCACGCTCACGCGCACGCTGCCCACCTGAACCTCGAAGGCCCGGGAGGGCCGCGGGACCACGTCGAAGCGGGCTGCGCCACCCAGCAGCTCGAGCTCGGCGTGCTCGCGCTCGTCGCGGCTCGTGGCCATGGCCGTGTCCGTGCCGAGCGGGATCGCGACGGAACCGTCCTGAAAGCGGAGCGCCCCCGGAGTGTCTTCGCTGCTGGCCGTCGTGGAGACCCCGATGGGGGAGAAGCCGCTGAACGCCAGCTCACCCGAGCTCCGCGGCCAGGCGAACGCGACGACGGTCGCGGCCATGGCGAGCGCGGCCGCGCTGGCGACGCCCGCGCGCCGAGCCCGACGCTGGCGCGCGGAGGCGCGCTCGAGCGCGACGCGACCGCGGCGGATGCGCTCCTCGCTCCAGTCCTCGTGCACCCACTGCAGCGCCTCGGTGAGCTCCGTCTTCACTTCAGACACGGCCCATCACCTCCTCGATCGCGACCGACGCGGCCGCGATGCGCCGCTTGGCTGTGGCGGGAGAGCACTCGCAGAGCGCCGCCACCTCCGCCACGCTGTGACCGTCCACCCGGCGCAGAATCCACGCCACCCGGTTGGCCACGGGCTCCCGCTCGAGGACCCGGTAGATGCGCGCCACCAACGCCTTCTGCTCCGGGCTGGCCCCAGGCGCGACCAGCTCGTCGAAGCGCGCCCCGTCGTCCTGCCCGAAAAAGCCACGCAGCCGGAGCCGCTGCAAGCGACGCTTGGCCATGCGCACCGTCACGGTCGCCAGCCAGCCCTTCACCTCGGCCTCGGTCTCGCGGCGGCGGAGGCCGCGGTGGGCCGCCAGGAACACGTCCTGCACCAGGTCGTCGACCTCCTCCGGGCGCCCCGTGAGGCGCAGCGCGATGGCCCCCACGTAGGCAGCGTAGCGCACGTACAGCGCCCCGAGGTCCCCACGCGGGATGTGGTCCTGGGCGTGCGGCGGCTCCGACTCCTCGGGGGAAGCCGAAACCACACGCAGCAGCGGCGGAGCAGGGGTCACGTCAGCTTAATGTCCTCTACGTCCGCGAATGGCTCATCTTTTGTGGTTGGAGCGACCGAGAGCCCCCGTCGGAGCCTCGCTGCGGCGGCGGGGTGAGCGTTCCCCCGCGCGACCGGTCATCCCCCTTGGCGCAGCGGGCCGTCCGCCAGCGCTCGCAGCCGCGGAAGGGTCGCGCCCACCACACGAAAGCGCTTGGTCCGGCTGGTCTCGCCCTGCTCCAGCGTGACGTCTCGCTTCGCCACGCCCAGGGCCTTGGCCAGAAACGCGATCAGCGCCGCGTTGGCGGCTCCGTCCACGGGAGGGGCGGTGAGGGCGACCTTGAGCGCGCCGTCATGCACCCCCAGCACCGCGCTGCGGCTGGCGCGGGGGGCGACGCGCACGCTGAAGACCAGCGCGTCACCGTCTTCGCGGGCGTCGAGGGTGCTCACGCGAGCGAGGCCTCGAGGGCGGCGCGCATCACGTCCACGGGGGCCTCGTGACCGGTCCAGCGGGTGAAGGCGAGGGCGCCCTGGTGCACCAACATGCCGAGCCCGTCCACACAGCGGAGGCCGCGCGCGGAGGCGCGGGCCATGACAGTGGTCTCGCGCGGCTGGTAGACGAGGTCCACCACGTGCGCCTCGACGGGCAGGTGCTCGAGCGGGAGCGCATCGGCGAAGGCCTGCGCATCCGGTCGGCCGGCCAGCGTCGCGCTGGTGGCCTGCACCAGCAGCGTGGTGCGCGCATAGGCGTCGCGCACGGCCTGCACGTCGCGCTCTCCCAGCGCGCGCACGCGCCCCTCTATCGCCGGGTTCAGGTCGGCAGCCAGGGCCTGCGCCTGCTCGGCGCGGCGCGCGACGACGACCACCTCGGCCGCCCCTCGACGAGCCAGCCCGACCACAGCCGCCCGCGCGGCCCCGCCCGCGCCCAGCACCAGGACACGCGCGTCATCGAGAGGCACCCGCGCTTCCTCTAGAGACCGCACCAGCCCTGGGGCGTCCGTGTTCTCGCCCCGCAGCGTTCCGTCGCTCTCGTGCACCAGCGTGTTCACCGCGCCAATGGCGCGCGCGTCGGGGTGCACGTCGTCCAAGAACGCCATGACCTGCTCCTTGTGCGGCAGCGTCACGTTCACGCCGCGCAGGCCGAGCGCACGCACGCCCCGCACCGCGTCCCCCAGGCGCGCCGGGTCCACCGGGAAGGGGATGTAGGCCAGGTTCAGTCCGAGCGCCTGCGCCGCCGCGTGGTGCATGGCCGGCGAGCGCGAGTGCTTCACCGGCCAACCGAAGATGCCCAGCAGCGTGGTCTCGGCGTTGATGAGCGTCATGGTGCGTCCTCGTCGGCTGTGCGCGCGACGCCGCTGTCGCTGCGCGTGACGCCGCGCACCTCGGCCTGCACGCGGGCCCGCGCGACGCGCACCTCGATGGCGTCGCCCACCCGCACGTCGTCGGCGTCACGGAGGGCCCGCCCATCGGCGCGCAGCGCGATGGCGTAGCCGCGACCCAGCACGCGCAGCGGTGACAGCGCGTCCAGGGCGGTGACCTGCTGGGCCAGCTGGTTCTGGGCCTCACGCAGCGTGCTCTCGGCGGCCGGCGCCAGCGCGTCGCGCAAGCCCGTGAGCGCCCGCGCCTCGCGCTCGATGCGTCCCCGCAGCGCTCGCTCGAGGGTCTCGGTGAGTCCTTCGAAGGCCCTCCGCCGACGCTCCAGCATGCGGCGCGGGTCGTGCGGCAGCACCCTCGCCTCGAGCGCCGCCAGCTCCCGCTGCCGCGCCTTGAGCGGCCGCCGCAGGGCCTCGTCCAGGCGCCGGTTCAGCAGCGTCAGCGCGCGCTCGGCGTGCCCCACCGCGCTGCGCGGATCCCGCAGTCTTCGCTCCGCCCGCTCCAGCTTCAGGCGCTCGCGGTCCAGCCGCGTCTCGAGCGCGCGCGCGAGGCGGCGCTGCCATGCGTCCACCTCGGCCAGCAGCGCGTCGCGCGCGGGCACCACGATCTCGGCCGCGTTGGAGGGCGTCGCGGCGCGCACGTCGGCCACCAGCTCCGCCAGGGTGATGTCCGTCTCGTGCCCCACGCCCACCACGATGGGCACGCGGCACGCCGCCACCGCCCGCACCACGCGCTCGTCGTTGAAGGCCCACAGGTCTTCCGCAGAACCGCCGCCGCGCGTGAGGATGACCACGTCCAGGTCCGCCACGCGCTGCACCAGCTCGAGCGCGCGCACGATGGACGCAGGGGCTTCCACACCCTGCACGCGGCAGTCCGAGAGCAGCACGTGCACGGGGCAGCGCTCGGCCGACACCCGCAGCACGTCTTGATAGGCCGCGCTGCTCCCGCTGGTCACCACCCCCACCGTGCGGGGCAGACGCGGCAGCGCGCGCTTGCGACCGGGGTCCAAGAGCCCCTCGGCGGCCAGCTTGCGGCGCAGCAGCTCGAAGCGCGCACGCAGCTCACCGTCCCCGGCGGGCACCGCCGCGCGCACCACCAGCTGATAGTTGCCGCGCGGCTCGTAGAGGGTGAGCTGGCCGCGCACCCGCACGCGCTCTCCGTCGCGCAGGTTGGCGCGCGTGCGCGTCGCGTCGCTGCGGAACATCACGCAGGACACCTGCGCCGGGTCGCGCTCGTCGCTCAGGTTGAAGTACAGGTGACCTGACGGCGCCCGCTTGGCCTGCGTGACCTCGCCCTCGACCCACACGTCGCCGAAGCGGTCCTCCAGGCTCAGCCGCACCACACGGTTGAGCTCGCTCACGCGGAGCACGCGGGGTTGGGCGGTAGTGCGGGCAGGCTCGCTGGGCATGCGCGCCCACTATCGCACACCGAGCCTGCTCGGGTAGCCCGCGGCTGTGTTCGCCTCTACCCTTTGATCCATGCCGTCCCCGTTGAGCTGGGCGTTCCTGGTCGCGAGCCTCGTGGCCGCGTGGTTCACCTACAACGCCTACCGACCGCCGCGTTGGCCGGCCACCTGGGCCACCATCTGCTTCTTCGCAGGCTGGCTCACGGTGGAGCTCGCCGCGCACCACCTGCTCTGGCAGTTCGCCGCGGCGGCGGGCTTCATCTACTACGGTGCGCTGGACGCGTGGCCCGGCTGGGTGGCGTTGTTGGTCAGCGTGGCGTCGTGGGCGTCGCTCATGCGCCTCCATCAGCGCGGCGCGCTCGCTGCCGAGGCCGCTCACGGTGCCGTCCAGGGCGCGCTCTCCGAGTACGCGGAAGGCGGCGACTCCCTGGCGCTCACGCTCGACCCGGAGCACGGCATGCCCGCGCTCGCGCCCGTCTCGCTGCGGCACTACGCGCTGCCGTTTCGCATGAAGCAGCGGCGCGTTGTCGCGGTGCGCGGCCAGGTCTTCGCCGAGGTGGGCGGGCACAAGCTGCGCGCGGACGTCTACCACCGCGAGGACCGCCCCGCGAACGCGCCCGTCTTGCTGTTCGTACATGGCGGTGGCTGGGTGTTGGGCTTCAAGGAGTTCCAGGCGCTGCCCATGCTCAACCGGATGGCGGCCGAAGGCTGGGTCTGCATCAGCATCGACTACCGCTTGAGCCCGCGCGCCACCTTCCCCGATCACATCGCGGACGTGAACCGCGGCATCGTCTGGGCCAAGGCGCACGCGCACCAATACGGAGGGGACCCAGCGTTCCTGGCCGTCAGCGGAAACTCGGCGGGGGGGCACTTGGCCGCGCTCGCGGCGCTCACGTGGGATGACCCGGCCTTCAAGCCGGGCTTCGAGGACGCGGACACGCGCGTGCAGGCGGCGGTGACGTTCTACGGCGTCTACGACCTCACCAACCGCTTCGGTCACTGGCCGCACCAAGGGATCGCAGGCCTCCTCGAGCGCATGGTGTTCAAGGCCCGCATCGCGGACGACCCGGAGCGCTTCGACGCGGCTTCGCCCATCGCGCGGGTGCGCGCGGACGCGCCGCCCTGGCTGGTGGTGCACGGCACGCACGACTCGCTCGTGCCCGTGGCCGAGGCGCGCCGGTTCAGCGCCGCGCTGCGTGAGGCGTCAAGCGCGCCCGTTTGTTACGCGGAGATCCCGGACGCGCAGCACGCCTTCGAGATCTTTCGCTCCGTGCGCGGACACCACACCCTGCGCGCGGTGCGCGACTTCCTCAACACCGTGTACGAGCGCCACAAGGGCGCGGCGAACGCGGCCGAGGCGCCTCAGACGGGCACCTTCTGCGACACGCCGCTCTCGCCGGGATTGAACGGGGCGGCGATTGTGGCCGCGCGCGCGCGCTCCATGGTGCCCGAGACCTCGCGCTGAACCGCGAGGCTGCGGATGCGGTCGTAGATCTCGCGGGCGCGCGCAGCGTGTTGATCCGCAGACCCAGTGGCTTCCACGTGCGCGAAGAGCAGCGCCGCCGTCTCCGCTGCCACATCTGTGGACTCGGGATCCCGCCGGGGATGCTTGATCTGCATCGTGTCTTCGCGCGCCATAGCGGGCCAAGAGATAGCCCTATCGAACCGGCATGTCCAGTGAGAACGGAAACGCGGCGAAACTATAGCCTAATTTGGGGACTGCGGGTGCCTGCGCGTGAGCGCGCGCTGGCGTAGACTCGGTCCGATGACTCACCGAACCATCGTGTGGTTCCGCGGGAAGGACCTGCGCCTGACGGACCACCAGCCGCTCGCGTGGGCGCTGCAGCGAGGCGAGGTGATCCCGGTCTTCGTGCTGGACCCGTACTTCTTCGCGGAGGCGCGCGCCCGCGAGCTGCCGCATCGCATGCAGTTTCTGCTGGAGTCACTCACGGCACTGAGTGCCGAGCTGTCGTCGCGCGGCTCTCGGCTCATCGTCGTAGCCGGCAAGAGCACCGAGCTCGTGCCAGCGCTGGCCGACGCCTGGCGAGCCGACCACGTGGTGGCGCAGCGCTGGGTCGAGCCCTTCGCGCGGGAGCGTGACGCGCGCATCGCGGCGGCGCTCGGGGACCGCTTTCGGCTCTTCGAGGGGGAGACTCTGCTGCCGCCAGGGACTCTGCGTACCGGGAGCGGGAAGCCATACGCGGTGTTCAGCCAGTTCGCCCGGTCGTTCCGGCGCGAGGCGCAAGTGGGCGTCCCGCTCCCCGCGCCGAAGGCGCTGCCGAAGGTCCCGGAGGACGTGCCGGGCAGCACCCCGCAACGCGACATCCCCACCCTCGAGGCGCTGGGCCTGGCGCCCAACCCCGCGCTCCAGAAGGGCGGCGAGCGCGCGGCCAACCAACGCCTGCGCGCGTTCCGGTTGGGCCCGGCGGCGCACTACGGCACGGAGCGAGACCGCATGGATCACGCGGGCACCAGCCGCCTCTCCGCGGACCTCAAGTTCGGGACCCTCTCGGTCCGGCAGGTGTGGTTCGAGCTCGAGCGCGCCCACGGTGAGAGCGAGTCCGGGCAGAAGTTCCTGAGCGAGCTGCTGTGGCGAGAGTTCGCGCACAGCACGCTCTGGGACCGGCCGGCGCTGCTGACGGAGCCCTTTCGCGAGGGGTTCGCGGGCTTCCCCTGGCGCACGCCCCAGCAGGTCCCCGCCCTGTGGGAGGCCTGGACCGCCGGCAAGACGGGCTACCCGGTCGTGGACGCCGCCGCGCGTCAGCTGCTGACGGAGGGCTTCGTACACAACCGCGCGCGCATGATCGCAGCCAGCTTCCTCACCAAGCACCTGCTCATCCACTACCAGGCGGGCGAGGCGCACTACATGAAGTACCTCACCGACGGAGACTGGGCGCAGAACAACGCGGGCTGGCAGTGGTCGGCGGGCTGTGGCTGCGACGCCCAGCCTTACTTCCGCGTCTTCAACCCCACGCTGCAAGGACAGCGCTTCGACCCCGAGGGCGACTACGTGCGCCGCTACGTGCCCGAGCTCGCGCAGCTGCCGGCCCGCTACATCCACGCGCCGGCAGAGGCCCCGGCGGACGTGCTGCGGCGGGCTGACGTGACGCTCGGCGAGGGCTACCCTGCGCCCGTCGTGGATCACGCGCTGGCCCGTGAGCGCTTCCTCGAGCTGGCCAAGCAGCACCTGAAAGGAGCGAAGGAGTGAGCGCTGCGGAGACCACCGCTACCCCGAAGTCGATGGGAGCCGTCGTACTCAGCGCCCGCGCGCTCACCAAGGTGTACCGCATGGGTGAGGTGGACGTGCACGCGCTCCGGGGCGTGGACTGGGACCTGCACGAAGGCGAGATGACCGTGCTGGTGGGTGCGAGTGGTTCCGGCAAGAGCACGCTGCTCAACATCATCGGCGGGCTGGACACCCCGACGAGCGGCGAGGTGCGGTATCGGGGTCAAGACCTGAGCCGCGCCAGCCAGAGCGAGCTCACGCGCTTCCGCCGCGAGCACGTTGGCTTCGTGTTCCAGTTCTACAACCTCGTGGCCAGCCTCACCGCGCGTGAGAACGTGGAGCTGGTGACCGACCTGGTCGACGGGGCCATGAGCCCCGACGAGGCGCTGGAGCTGGTGGGACTGCGTGAGCGCGCAGGACACTTCCCGGCGCAGCTCTCCGGTGGTGAGCAGCAGCGCGTGGCGATCGCGCGCGCCATCGCCAAGCGCCCCGACGTGCTGCTGTGCGACGAGCCCACCGGCGCGCTCGACTTCCAGACGGGCGTGTTGGTGCTGGAGGTGCTCACGCGCATCAACCGCGAGCTGGGCACCACCACCGCCATCATCACGCACAACGCGCCCGTGTCGCGCATCGCCGACCGCCGCATCGTCGTGGCCGACGGGCTCGTCGTGTCGGACGAGAGCGGCTACGAGAAGCTGAACCCCCGGGACCTCTCATGGTGAACGGCGCCACATGATTGGCCCGCTGCACCGCAAGCTGCTGCGTGACCTCCGCGAGCTGCGCGGGCCCATCCTGACCATCGCGACCGTGGTCGCTTGCGGCGTCAGCGCCTTCGTCAGCCTGGCGGGGACCCACCGCGCGCTGGTGGACGCCCGCACCCGCTACTACGGGGCCCAGCGCATGGGGGATGTGTTTGCCAGCGCCGAGCGCGTGCCGGAGAGCGTCACCCCGCGCCTGGCCGCGCTCCCGGGCGTCAGCCGAGTGCAGACCCGCGTGCGGACGGGGTTACGCGTGCCCATGCCCAGCCTGGCGAGCCCGGCGGACGGCGTGGCGGTCTCCATTCCCCGCGACGGCGACGCGCGCCTCGGAGCGGTGCGGCTGGTGAGCGGACGCCGGCCGCAGCCCGGGCATGACGATGAGGTGCTGCTGCTGGAGGCCTTCGCGCGCGCGCACCGACTCGAGCCCGGTGCGCCCTTGCGTGTGGTCATCGAGGGGCAGGAGCGCGAGCTGCGGGTGGTGGGGCTGGCCACCTCGCCCGAGTGGATCTTCGCGGTGCAGGCGGGCAGCTTCGCGCCCGACGACGCGCGCTTCGCCGTGGTCTGGATGCCGCGCGAGGCGCTCGCGGCCGTGACCGGTCTCGAGGGGGCCTTCAACGAGCTGGTGCTGGAGCTGCAGGCCCACGCCAGCACACCCGCCGTGCTGGACGCGGTGGACCGGCTGCTCGAGCCCTATGGTGCCCCCGGCGCCTATGGCCTCGAGCGTCAGCCGTCGCACTACTACCTGTCGCAAGAGCTCACGCAGCTAGAGGGCATGGCCAACTTCGCGCCCTTCCTCTTCTTGGCGGTCGCGGCCTTCCTGCTGAACGTCGTGCTCGCGCGGATCGTCGCGCTGCAGCGCGGCATCGTCGCCACCCTCAAGGCCATCGGCTACCGCGACACCACCATCGCGCTGCACTACCTGGAGCTGGTGATCGTCATCGTGGCGCTGGGCGCGCTCTTCGGCCTCGCGCTCGGCGCCGTCATGGGCAACCTGCTCACGGACCTGTACCTCGGCTTCTACCACCTGCCGCGCTTGGCCTTCGCCATCCCCAAGGACATCGCTGCCGGGGCCATCGTGACTGCGCTCCTGGCCGGCGTGGTGGGCGGTCTCGGCGCCGTGCGCAGCATCCTGCGCATGACACCGGCCGAGGCGATGCGCCCACCCACGCCCCCGACGTATCGCGGTGGCCGGCAGATGCCGGCGTGGCTCCGCCGGCTGGTGTCGCCTTCGCTGCGCATGGTCATGCGCGAGCTGCTGCGCCAGCCGGTGCGCACGCTGCTCAGCGTGATGGGCATCGCGCTCTCCGTGGGGCTGCTGGTGCTGGGCGCGTCCATCACGGACTCCATGAAGGTGCTCATCGACCAGATGCTTCCGTCCGTACAGCGTGAGGACATCACCGTGACGCTGCGCGCACCGGTCCCAGACACCGACCTCTCGAGCTTCCGTGTCATCGAGGGCGTGCGTCGCGCCGAGGGCCTGCGTACGTTGGCCGTGCGCTTCGAGGCGGGCGTCCACGCGCGCACGGCGGCCATCACGGGCTACCCCGAGCCCCACGCGCTCCGTCCTCTCCGCGACTTGCACGGGCATGAGCAGCACATCCCTGCGCACGGCGTGATCCTCACCGACATCCTGGCCGAGCGTCTCGGCGTGGTCCCCGGCCAGCGCGTGCGCGTGGTGACGCTCGACGGCGAGCGACCCACCCTGTCCATCCCCGTCGCCGGCGTGGTCAGCGAGGCCATGGGGATGGCCGGCCACATGAGCCTGGCCGAGCTGCACCGCCTGCTGGCAGAGCCAGTCACCATCAACCAGGTGCTGCTCTTCGTGGACCCGCGCCAGGAGGCCAACGTGCAGGCCCGCGTGGACGAGCTGCCCATGGTCGCCTCGGCCGGCAACGCGAAGCGCGCCATCCGGCAGTTCGCCGAGCAGAGCGGGCGCTCCATGGACGTCTTCGCGCTGGTCATCGCGCTCTTCGCGGGCGCCATCACCATCGGGGTGGTCTACAACAACGCACGCATCACGCTGAACTCGCGGCAGCGGGACCTCGCGTCCATGCGCATCCTGGGCTTCACCAAGGCGGAGATCGGCTCCGTGCTGCTGGGTGAGCTCACGCTGCAGGTCGGCCTGGCGCTGCCCATCGGGCTCTGGCTGGGTCGCCAGATGCTGGACGGCATGATGTCCGACGTGGACCCCGAGGCCTTCCGCATGCCCGCCGTGATCGACTCCTCCAGCTACGCGACGGCCGCCGTGGTGACGGTGATCGCCTCGCTCGTGGCCGGCTATATCGTGCGCCGACGGCTCGACTCGCTCGACCTGATCGGCACGCTGAAGACAAGGGACTGAACGCATGAGTGAACGAGCCACCCTCCGACGAAACCTGCGCTACGGCGTCTACGCCCTGCTCGGAGCGGGCTTCGTGGGCGCCGTATACCTGGCCTCTCAGCCGAAGCCGGAGCCCGTGGACACGGCCGCGGTCACGCGTGGTCGGCTCACCGTGGTCGTGGAGGATGACGGCCGCACACGGGTGAGCGACCGCTACACCATCTCTGCACCCATCGCGGGGTCGCTGGCGCGCATCGCGTTGGAGCCGGGCGACGCGGTGGCAGCGGACGACGTGGTGGCGCACCTGAACGCGATGGAGGTGGGCTTGCTCGACACACGCACGCGCGCCCAAGCGCAGGCCAGCATCGCCGCCGCGGTCGCGAGCCAGGCGCGGGTGCGGGCCGAGGTCGCGCGCGCCGAGACAGCCGCTCAGTTTGCCCAGCGTGAGCAGGCTCGCCTGGACGCCTTGGTGGACTCGGGCGGCGTGGCGCGAGCCAACGTGGACCGTGCCCGCTACGAGGCGCAGAGCGCGGCCGAGGCCCTGCAGAGCGCGCGCTTCGCGGCGCGAGTGGCCGATCACGAGGTGGGACTGGCACGTGCGTCGCTGACGCGTAGTGGCGACGGTGAGGTCCTGCCCGTGCTCTCCCCCGTGGAGGGCGTCGTGCTGCGCGTGCTGACCGAGAGCGCTGGCGTGGTGCAGGCGGGGCAGCCGCTGCTGGAGGTGGGTGACCCGCGCAGGCTCGAGGTCGTGGTGGACGTCCTCACCACCGAGGCGGTCGCCGTCGAGGTGGGCGACCCCGTCGAGCTGGTGCGCTGGGGGGGGGTCGGCAGCCTGCACGGCCGCGTGCGGGTCAAGGAGCCCTCGGCCTTCACCACGCGGAGCGCGCTCGGCGTGGAGGAGCAGCGGGTGAGCGTGGTGATCGAGCTCCAGGATCCGCCCGAAGCGCGCGCGGGCCTGGCCGACGGCTACCGGGTCGAGGCGCGCATCGAGGTGGACGCCGCCGACGACGTGCTGCGGGTCCCGGCCAGCGCCCTCTTCCGCGACGGCGAGGGCTGGGCCGTGTACGCGGTGCGCGCGGGTCTGGCGCGCAAGGTGGCTGTGGAGCTCGGCCTCGAGAACGCCGACTTCGCGGAGGTGCGCAGCGGGCTCAGCGAGGGCGACGTGGTGATCGTGCATCCGGGCGACGCCATCCACGACGGCGTGCTGGTGACCGCGCGCCTCTGAGCGGCTCTGCGCCGGCACAGCGCCACGCCGTGCCGTGCCGCGCGTGGTCGACCGCCGCGGCTGCGCTCAGGGGCTCGGCACCTCCAACACGCGCAGGGCGAAGTCCACCACGCTCTCGCCGCTCGGGGCCACGATGTCCAGGCCGGACGCGTAGGCGACGACCTCGACGTCTACCTCGAGGGCCCGCTCGTACACGGCGCGCGCGTGCGCCGGGTGATGGAAGGCGACGTCGGGCGTGAGCGGCCGGGAGACGGGCGTGTTCTGGTTGCGCACGAAGATGGGCGGGTCGTCGTGGCTCATCAGCCCCAGCATGTCGACGGCGCGCCGGTACCTGAGCGTGGCTGGCGAGTCGAAGTCCTCGAGCTCGGTGATGCCGAAGAAGGCCAGCAGGCGACCTTCGAGGCCGATCGCGGCGGCGAGGCCCAGCAGGTCGAAGTTGTACTCGGTGAAGACGTCCGTAGCCCAGCGTCCGAGGTCGTAGGTGGCCTGCGTCTCGAGCGCGACGACGCCGCTCACGCGCGACGACTGGCGCAGCACGGGGTTCTCGTGGTTGCGCACGGCCAGCTCGCTCGCGGTGCCCAGCCACAGGCTCAGGCCGGCACCTGCCGAGCTGCCCGCGACCACCACGCGCGTTGGGTCGATGCCCAGCTCCTCGGCGTGCAGGCGCAGGTACTGAAGGCACACCTGTCCATCTTGCAGGGGCTTGATCACGCCGTCGGCGTCGGGCTCCGAGAGCAGGCGGTAGTCGGCCGTGGCGTACACCACGCCGGCGTCCACCAGCGCGCGGAGGTCCGCTGCCGAGCTGCCACCATAGACTTGGGTGCGCGAGCCGCCCGTGAAGCCGCCCCCGTGGAAGAACAAGAACAGGGGCGCAGGCGCCGTCAGGTCGTTGGGCACGAACAGATCCACGAGGTCCTCGGCGAAGGCCCCGCACGACACCCCCTCGTAGAAGGTGGCATCCAGGTCCCCCAGTCCGGCCGGGGCGGTCGCGGGCGCGAGCGTCAGCGCGGCGGAGCTGTCCCAGCCAGCCACGTCGGGCTCACCGAGGGCCGCGGCCGGGTTGGAGTCGCCGTCGTCGCAGCCGAGTGAACACGCGCCGAAGAGCAGCGCGAATGCGATGGAACGAAGCGAACATGAGGAGCGGATGCCCCGGTCGGGTCTGTGCGTCACAGACGAATTCATACCGGTGTGTCCGCTCGGCGTCCACGCGCACGCGGCACAGCGTGCGCGACAGGGCAGCTCAGTTCAGGTTCTCCGCTGCCGAGCGCGTCATGGGCCACCTTGCGCGCTGGCGCGCACACCAACGCTCGGAGCGCCGTGTATGGGTGCACCTATCCGCCCTTCAGGTGGGAAGCGTGGAAGGCCATGTGCTCGCCGATGAAGCTGGCGATGAAGTAGTAGCTGTGGTCGTAGCCTGGCTGCATGCGCAGCGTGAGCGGGTAGGCCGCGCGCTCGCATGCGGCCTTCAGGCGCTCCGGCTGCAGCTGCGCGTCCAAGAACGAGTCGGCGGTGCCTTGGTCCACCAGCAGCGGCAGCTGCTCGGTGGCGGTCGCCACCAGCTCGCACGCGTCCCAGCTGCGCCACGTCTCGCGGTCGGATCCCAGGTACGCGCCGAAGGCCTTGTGGCCCCACGGCACCTGCGTCGGGGCGACGATGGGCGCGAAGGCCGACACGCTGCGGTACATGCCCGGGTTCTTCAGCGCGATGACCAGCGCGCCGTGCCCGCCCATGCTGTGCCCCATGATCGCGCGGCGCGGCAGGGTGGGGAAGTTGGCGTCCACCCACGTGGGCAGCTCCTGCGTGACGTAGCTGTACATGCGATAGCGCGCCGCCCACGGCTCCTCGGTCGCGTCCACGTAGAAGCCCGCTCCCTGGCCGAGGTCGTAGGCCTCGTCGTCGGGCACGCCCTCGCCGCGTGGGCTGGTGTCCGGCGCGACCAGGATGAGCCCGTGCTCGGCCGCGTAGCGCTGCGCCCCCGCCTTGGTGATGACGTTCTGCTCGCTGCAGGTGAGCCCGCTCAGGAAGTACACCACCGGGCACGGGCCGCTCGCCGCCTGCGGCGGCAGGTAGACCCCGACGCGTGCGTCTCCGCCCAGCGTCTCCGAGCGGTGCGTGTACACGTCCTGCGTGCCGCCAAAGTGGGCGTGTGTCTCGATGCGTTCCATGGGTCCTCCGTGCGCCGCCGGCGCGCGAGCGCTCAGAAGTGGATGACGGTGCGGATGGACTCGCCCGCGTGCATCAGGTCGAAGGCCTCGTTGATGCGCTCGAGGGGCAGCGTGTGCGTGATGAAGGGGTCGAGGTCCAGCGCGCCGCTCATGGCCTGCTCCACCATGCCCGGCAGCTCCGTGCGCCCCCGCACGCCGCCGAAGGCCGTGCCGCGCCACACGCGCCCGGTCACCAGCTGGAAGGGGCGCGTCTTGATCTCCTGGCCCGCGCCCGCCACGCCGATGATCACGCTCTCGCCCCAGCCCTTGTGGCAGCACTCGAGCGCGGCGCGCATGACGTCCACGTTGCCGATGCACTCGAAGCTGAAGTCCACGCCGCCGTCCGTCAGCTCGACGACGACATCTTGGATGGGCTTGCTGTGGTCCTTGGGGTTGATGCAGTCGGTTGCGCCCAGCTGCTTGGCCAGCGCGAACTTGCCCGGGTTGGTGTCGATGGCGACGATGCGCCCGGCCTGCGCCTGCTTGGCGCCGACCACGACGGCGAGCCCGATGCCGCCCAGCCCGAACACCGCCACGCTGTCGCCCGCCTTCACCTTGGCGGTGTTGTGCACCGCGCCGATGCCGGTGGTCACGCCACAGCCCAGCAGGCACACCTTCTCGAGCGGCGCCTCGGCGTGCACCTTGGCGAGCGAGACCTCGGCCACGACCGTGTACTCGCTGAAGGTGCTGCAGCCCATGTAGTGGAAGATGGGCTTGCCCTGGTACGAGAAGCGCGAGGTCCCGTCCGGCATGAGCCCCTTGCCCTGCGTGGCGCGCACCGCCTGGCACAGGTTGGTCTTGCCGGACTTGCAGAACTTGCACTCGCGGCACTCGGCTGTGTAGAGCGGGATCACGCGGTCCCCCTTGGCCAGGCTGGTGACGCCCTCGCCCACCTCGACCACGATGCCGCCCCCCTCGTGGCCCAGCACGGCCGGGAAGATGCCCTCGGGGTCGTCGCCACTCAGCGTGAAGGCGTCGGTGTGGCACACGCCGGTGTGGGTGATCTTCACCAGCACCTCGCCCTTCTGGGGCGGAGCGACGTCGATCTCGACGATCTCGAGGGGCTTGCCAGCGGCAAAGGCAACAGCGGCGCGACTCTTCATGCGATTCCTCGTGGTCTCGGGCGGGCGCGCGGAGATACGCGCCGAGCCCGGTGGAAGGGAGCGCCGAGGGTACTGCGTGGGGCCGCGAATGGCACGGGCAAGTCGCGGCGCGGTCTCTGTCTCTTCCTGCGAAGGCCGGCCCGGTGGTGCCCCGAATTCACGTGGGGGGGGCTCCTCAGAGCCCGCTGACGGCGGTACCATCGCCAGCGAGGGGCGGGCCCACGGACCTACATGCCCATCCGCTTCGACGACTCGAACCCTCACAACGTCTGCATCACGCTCACCGGCCACGTCGACGCGCGCGAGTACGACGAGAACAACGCCCGCCTCGTCGCACGGATGCAGCTGGCTCATCGCGAGCGTGTGAAGTTCGGCATCCTCGTCGACGGGCGTGACTCGACCCCTCCCGGCGCCAAGGAGCGTCAGGGCATGGGGCGCTTCATGGAGGACAACGCCGCCCTCATGAGCGCGACCGTCTACGGCCAGGTCATCGTGCTCTCGAACGCGCTGCAGCGCGGGGTGCTGACGGCCATCCTGTGGATCCGCCCCTTCCCCATGCCTCACTACGTGACCGGCTCACCCGAGGACGGCATGGCCTGGCTCGAGGCGCAGCGACGCGGACTGGCGGCCTGAGCGCCCCAGAGTGCGCTTCTCGGGGGGGATGGCCTCAAACGACCAGAACTTGGCCGCTGGGGTCCTGTCGCGCGGTGGGCCAGACGGGCATGCTCGTGGGGTAGCTCGAAAGGAAGCCTCATGAACAGCAACTACGTGGATGTCCTCATTGTCGGCGCGGGCCTCTCCGGGGTGGGGGCTGCGTGGCACCTGCGCGACAAGTGTCCGGGCAAGTCCTTCGCGCTGCTGGAGGGGCGCCAGCGCATGGGCGGCACCTGGGACCTCTTCCGCTATCCCGGGGTGCGCTCGGACACGGACATGTACACCCTCGGGTACAAGTTCAAGCCCTGGAAGAGCACGCAGACCATCGCCGACGGTCCGCTCATCCGCTCCTACATCGAGGAGACCGCGCACGAGGCCGGCATCGCACAGCACATCCGCTTCGGTCACAAGGTGCTGCGCGCGTCGTGGTCCAGCGAGGACGCCCTCTGGACCGTCACGGCGCGGCGCGTGAGCGGCACAACTGACGACCTGGGGGAGGAGGTCACGCTGCGCTGCAACTTCCTCATGATGTGCTCCGGCTACTACAGCTACGAGCAGGGCTTCACGCCGGATTTCAAGGGGCGCGAGCGCTTCCGTGGCCAGATCGTGCACCCGCAGTTCTGGCCCGAGGACCTCGACTACACCGGCAAGCGCGTGGTGGTCATCGGCTCGGGCGCGACCGCCATCACGCTCGTGCCGTCCATGGCCGACAAGGCCGCTCACGTGACCATGCTGCAGCGCTCGCCCACCTACGTGCTGAGCGTCCCGCGCGCCGACCGGATCTCACCGTTCATGCGGCGCTTCCTGCCGGACCAGGTCGTGCACCACGCGGCACGCGCGGCCTTCTTCAGCGCCCAGGCGGCGACCTATCAGCTCAGCAAGCGCGCCCCGCAGCTGGCGCGCACGCTGCTACTCGGGGCCGTGCGCAAGCAGCTCGACGGCGCGCTCCCCATGCGTCACTTCACGCCGCGCTACAAGCCCTGGGACGAGCGCCTGTGCGCCGTGCCCGACGGGGACATGTTCGCCGCGATTCGCGAGGGGAAGGTGTCGGTCGTGACGGACCACATCGACACCTTCACGGAGACCGGCGTGCGCCTCCAGTCCGGGGCGGAGCTCGAGGCGGACATCCTGGTGACGGCGACCGGCCTCGAGATGCGTCTCTTCGGGGGCATGGAGATCCGCGTGGACGGCGTGCCGCAGGTGATGAGCCAGGCGCTGACGTACAAGGGCGTGATGTTCGCCGGGGTGCCCAACCTGTCGCTCACCGTGGGCTACACCAACGCGTCGTGGACGCTGCGCGCGGACCTCGTGGCCGAGTACGTCTGCCGGCTGCTGAAGACGATGGACGAGCGCGGCGCGCACACCGTGCTGGCGCGGCACCCAGGTGCGCGCGTGGGCGTCCGGCCCATGCTGGAGATGGCGTCCGGCTACGTGGCGCGGGCCAAGGACAAGCTGCCGCGTCAGGGCGAAGAGTCCCCCTGGCAGCTGCCTCAGAGCTACCGGCGTGATCTGAAGGCGCTGCGCTTCGACCGCCTGGACGACCAGCACCTAGAGTTCACGCGGGCGTCCACCCAGCCGTTGTCCAAGCGGAGCACGGCCGAGCCGCGGAGGCGGGCGGCCCGTGAGCCTGTGGCCGCCAACTGAGGTTGTGCCGCTGCCTGGGCTGCGCGCCCGTCGTCGCTTCTCGCGCGCGCTCCGACGGGCGAGTGAGCTACCCTGTGCGCCATGCTCGCCAAGGGTTCCAACATGCACCACATGCGCACCTGGGTCGTGCGCCTGCATGGGGACGAGGGCTGGGAGCGCGTGGTCGCCGCCCTCGGGCCAGAGGACGCCGCCACCGTCCGCTCGGTCGTGTCCGTCGCCTGGTATCCGTTCTCCACGCAGCACGCGCTCTTGCGCACCATTGACCGCGTGCTTGGCACCGGAGACGGAGAGCTGGCGCGCGTGATCGGGCGCTACGAGGCGGATCAGGACCTCACCATCGTCCACCGCATCTTCCTGCGCATGGCCAACCCGGCCTTCGTGCTGGAGAAGGCCGGAGACTACTGGAGCCGCTTCTACGAGGCCGGCACGTGGATCGTCACACGCGGCGAGGGTGGCACGTCGGCGCGCGGTGAGCTGCGCGACATCGAACCCGTGGACGAGCTCTTCTGCTTGTACCTCGAGGCCTACATCTTCCGCATGTTCGAGCTGGTGGGCGCCAAGAACGTGCGCGGCACGCACAGCCGCTGCCGCTGTCGCGGCGCCGAGGCCTGCGTCTTCGAGGGGCGCTGGGACTGAGGTCCCTGCGGTGCGGGTGCGGCGAGCGTCTCTTCCGTCCCGCCGAACGACGCGACCGCGTGAACTCAGCGTGACTGGGAGGAGGCGCGCGCGGGACGCATGCTGGAACCGCCCTGACTGGCGGGTGATGCCGCCGGGGCCGGCTCCGCTGCGGGCGTGGGCGTGCTGCTGGCTGGCCGTCCGGTCGCCGCCGTGTCGCCGTCGACCACGCGCACGTCGAGCGAGGTGTCGGCACCGCCGCGCTGGACGCGCAACACCCACACGCTGGCACCCCGCAGACCCGAGTAGGCCGCGAGCGCCTCCTGCGGCGTGCTCAGTGGGCGCCCGTTGATGCTGCGCAAGAAGTCGCCGTTGCGCAGCCCCAGCGCCGCCAGCACGCTGCCGTTGCGGATCCCGAAGAGGCGGTAGCCCACCACGCCGTCGCCCAGGTTCGTCGGAACCGCGCGCGCGGCGCTGGCGAACACCATGAGGTTGGAGAGCGCCAGGTCGCGCGCCTCCCGCGTGATGGTGGCCGACACGGGCCCCACTCGTGCGATGCCGGCCAGGACCCGCTCCGTGACGCTAGGGCCGGGGGCTTCGGTAGGCGTGGTGCTGGCCGCCCCGGAGGCCGTCTCCGCGGTGGGCGTGGCGCCGGCGGGGCGCCGCTGTGGCGTTGTTCGCGCGGGGGTCGGCGTGGCGCTGGGAGGGCGCGTGTCGGGCGCCGGGACGTCGGCCTGCACAGGGGCTGCGGGGCTGGCGAGCACCCACGCGATGGTCAGCACACTGCGGAGACTGCGATGCTGTCGACGGCTACAGCGCGACTCGGTCGGGAAGGGACACATGTCAGCTGAAGATACACCCGCGCTGCACCGGGCGCTCGCGGCGCACGCTCTCTCTGCGCAGCCATCAGAAAGGGCCCGTCGGAGCGCCACCGGGGGCCGACTCCACCCGGTCCGCCGCGATGCAGCCGCTGGCCAGGAAAGGCAGCGTGACGATGGAGAGCAGCTCGCCCAGCACGGTGCCCGCCGGCAACAGATACACCAGGGTCATGGGGGCAGGCCCGCTCCCCGCCCCGTCACCGGCCAGGAAGCCGCCCAGGCAGCAGTTGCAGCAGCCGAGGATCAAGCCCACGGCGAACAGCACGCCGATCGTGCCCAGCAGCGCGCCCGTGTGGCGGGACACCCAGTCGACGCTGAGCGACAGCGACCCGCCGACCTCGCGGCCGGTCGCGACCAGATAGAGCGCCGGGTAGAGCAGCACGCCGGCCACGATGCCGGGGATGAAGCACAGGCAGCTGCCCGCGCTGACGGCCAGCGCGTACACCACGCAGATGCCCAGGTTGGGGCCGAAGCCGCCGAGGGCGAGCCGTAGCGCGTCGCCGGTCCCCGTGACCGTGGTGGGTCCGTCGAGCACCACCATGCGCATGGGCCGCGCGAGCCCGAGACGCGCCGCCATGACCACCAACATGAGCGCCGCGCTGACCATCTGCAGCGCGGCGGACAGCAGCTCGTACTGACCCGCTGCGCTGTACTGACCTTCCAGCACTTGCAGCGCCGAGCGCGCGCTCAGGTAGCGCCCCACCCACATGGGCACGCTCGCCACGAGCGCTGCGCCGGACATGAGCGCCATCGCGCCCAGGAGCCCCGAGGGCAGCAGCAGGCCCATGAGCACCTTGAACACGTCCAGCGCCGCGCCGAAGTCCGCCATCACGCGTACGGGCGCTGGCTCGGCCCCACCGAAGTCGTTGTTCGTCACGCGCCCAGGCTATCAGCGCCTGCGGGCGAGAGCACGGATCCGGCTTCGCGTTCTATCTCCCGCTGTCGTCCCGGAGCGCGCGCATCTCCTTGAGGGGGGCGAACTTCTCGGGGTCTACCGGATGCACCGTCACCGTACCCACGGCCAGCGCACGCTCGAAGCTCGCGTCCAGCAGCGCCACCTGCACGCGCACGGTGCCCCAGCGCTGCCCCTTGATCTCCACCGGCGCGGTGGTGGACGTCGTGTCGTCCTCGATGCGCGTGCGGTCGGAGACGAAGACGAAGCCTGTGCTGGCCGGCACGCGACCGGCTGCGTAGGACAGCTCGATGCGCTTGGTGAAGTGCGGGTGGCGCATGCGCGTGCCCTGCGCGACCGCGCCCGTGGCGTCCAGCTGCGCGGCGATCAGCGCGGGCCCGAACGCACCCTCGGCGTCGCAGAGGTCCGCCAGCTGGCTCTCGGGTTGGGTGCGCAGCGGGTCACGCCCCTCCACGAACACCAGCTTCTTCCCGAGCTGCACCGTGACCCCGAACATCTTGAACTGCCCCTCGGACGGGAGGGACTCGTCATACAGCGTGCGGTAGCGCTCGAGCTCGTCGCGCGTGAGCAGCGGGGCGTCCGGCAGTGAGCGCAAGGTGGCGCGCAGCCGCTCGCTCTCGTCGAAGCGCGTGTGCAGCGTCCAGCCACCGTCGCCGAGCTCGTAGCGCGCGTCGAAGGGGACCTCTTGCTCCAGCGCGAGCCCCTGACGGATCTCCACGTCCAGCGCGCAGGGAAAGGTCCGCGCTGCGTCGTGCAGGCTGCAGCGCTCCAGGATCGGCAGCGTGCGCACGTACGCGTGGTAGCCGCCGTGCAGCCTCCCGGGAGGACCCTCGAGCGCCTTGCCGAAGCGCATCCGCCCCCGCAGGCTGGCCGCGGTCGGCCCCTCGTGAGTCTCACTCACGTCCACGATCAGATCGTCCAAGGCAGCGCGGGCCGTGCTCATCTACGCAGTAGAACGTGTTCTAGTAGGGCACGCAAGGCGACGGACTGCCGGGCGCGCACGCGCGCGTCAGTGACTGCGGAACACGCTGGCCCCGTCGCGCAGCAGCCACACAGTTGGTGGCGACCGAGCCCGCCTGATACGCTGTCGGAGTCTCGGCGGCCCACTCGCAACGAGACGGCATGCCTTATTTGATGGAGTATTCCGTGACCACTCGTCGCAACCTTCGCGCGCTCTCGCCGGCCTTCCTGATCGCCATCGCCGTTGCCTTCGCGGGCTGTGGTAGTGACCCGGGTCCCATGCGCGACGCTGGCCCGGGTGAAGAAGACGCGACGGTGCCCATGGACGGCTCGCGCTCCCCGGACATGGGGGACGATCCCTGCGGCAACGGGGTGCTGGACCCGGGCGAGGTGTGCGACGACTTCAACAGCGTGGGCGGGGATGGTTGCTCGTCGGACTGCCGCACCGTGAGCGAGGGCTACACGTGCGTCGTCGGCATGCGCTGCGCGCTCTGCGGCGACGGCGAGCTGGGGGCCGGCGAGGTGTGCGACGAGGGTCCCTCGGGCGGCCCCGGCTGCGCAGCCGACTGCCGTAGCATCACCGCCGAGTACAACTGCCCGGTCGCGGGCGAGCCCTGCGAGCTGTGTGGCAATGGTCAGCGTGAGCAGTTCGAGGGCTGCGACGACGGAAACTACGAGGCCAGCGACGGCTGCGGTCTCGACTGCCAGGTGGAGCCCGGCTTCTCGTGCCCCGTGGTCAACCAACCGTGCGAAGAGTGCGGCGACGGCGTGGTGGATGCCTTCGAGACCTGCGACGACGGCAACCGAGCCCCCGGGGACGGGTGTTCGAACACGTGCCAGGTGGAGGCCGGCTGGGACTGTGCCTTTGGTGTGTGCGCGGCCGCGGAGTGTGGTGACGGCATCCGCGCCGGGGCGGAGACCTGCGACGACGGAGGCCGCATCTCGGGCGATGGCTGCAGCTTCCTGTGCCGCACGGAGCCGGGCTACGTGTGCATCACCGCGGGCATCCCCTGCCGCGCGGCGGTGTGCGGCGACTCCGCCGTGGAGGCGCAGGAGCAGTGCGACGACGGCGACACCGATCCGGGCGACGGCTGCGACGCCAGCTGCCAGATCGAGCCCAACTTCCAGTGCCCGACCCCAGGCTCGGACTGCGTCGCGGCGGTCTGCGGAAATGGGGTCATCGAGGGCATCGAGGTGTGCGACGACGGCGGCAACGCGGCGCCAGGCTGTAGCGCGACCTGCCAGCTGGAGCCCGGCTTCGTGTGCCCGACGGCCAACGCGCCCTGCGTGGCGACCGACTGCGGCGACGGGGTGCGCGAGGGCACGGAGGCTTGCGACGACTGCAACGACGTGGCGGGCGACGGCTGCACCAACTGCGTCCTCGATCCGTTCTACGAGTGCGCCGACGTGCAGAGCAGCTGCTCCATGTCGGGGGTCTGTGCCCCCATCACCCGCTACGTGCGTATCGCCGAGTTCCCAGCGCCTCTGGCCCAGCCCCAAGCGGTGCACTACGACCCGCTGACGCGCTCGTTCGTGGCCTACGGCTACAACGCAAGCCAGGGCTACCAGGAGGTCTGTCTCGACGGAACGCTGGTGCCCAACATGACGCGCGCCCGGCCGCGCAACCTGGTGGGCGACTCGCTGGACGGCTCCACCTACGACCCCTTCAACGACCGCTGGCTCTTCATCCGGCAGAACGGTCAGCTGACGGAGATCGAGCGCGTGGTCGGCGGCGAGAACCCGGACTGCATCACGCAGCCACCCACCGGGCCCTTCTGCATCGTCGAGGCGCAGCGCACCCTGCCGGGCGTGGGTGTGGCGGGCGGTATCGCGGTGGGCGACGACGGCCGCCTGTACGTGTGCAACCACTTCGAGGAGTCCATCAAGGTCTTCGAGCGCTTCGGCACCACGGTGGTGCAGACCATCCCCGCTCCTACCGACGGCCCGTACCTCGACAACCTCTACACCCTCCCGGGCGAAGGGCTGATTGGCTACTACAACCGTCCGCCCGGCGCCGCCGCCAACCAGCAGCAGTTCTCGTTCCACCGCTACGACGGGGCGCTGGTGGGGCGCTCCAGCATCCCGGGCGTGCTCTTCTTGAACGGTCGCCAGTTCCCCGCCAACTCGGACGGCGGCGAGGCCGCACCCGACGGCGGGTTCTTCCTAGTGTGCAGCGAGTACCGCACCAACGGCGGCATGAACAACGGCATCTGCCAGCTCTTCTCACGCGCCTGCAGCGGTCACGCCGAGTGCTCCGCGCGCGTTCCCGGGACGGCGTGCAAGCTGGACGCCATGGAGACCGAGGGGGTGCCGCCCTACTGCTACGCGCCCACCGCGGCGCGTGACGATGCGTACTCGGTGGCCATCAACAGCGCCGACCACGACCTGGACGTGCTGCGCAACGACACGCGCAGCGCCTCGGTCTGCACCGGTTCGCCCGTGTCCATCACCAGCGTGACCACGCCCAGCCTAGGCGGCAGCGTGCTCATCGCGCCGGGCAGCGGGTCGGTGATCTACACGCCGCTCGCCGGTGCCTGTGGCCAGGTGGAGACCTTCGACTACACCGCCGATCTCGGCGGCGAGTCCGACACGGCGACCGTCCGCGTGCTCGTCGCGTGCGTGTGCGGTGACGGAATCCAGCAGGCCAACGAGGAGTGCGACAACGGCACCAACCTGCCCGGCAGCGGCTGCACGTCGACGTGCCGCCTCGAGCCCCGCTGCGGCAACGGCAAGGTCGACCCGGGCGAGCAGTGCGACGACGGGGGCACCGCGCCGGGCGACGGCTGCAGCCCGACCTGCACCATCGAGTTCGGCTGACCGTGGGCGAGCGCCCGCCTCGCGGTGCGGACCTGCGGCTCGCGGGCCGCGCCAGCCGGCGCTCAGCCGGCTTCCAAGAAGGCGCGCATACGCGGTAGGTCGCGCAGCACGCTCCGGTCGCGTCCGAGTCCGCTCGGCCCAGCCTCGAACGCGGGCGGCAGCGCTGCGCTCGACTTGGTGGCCCAGAAGAGCAGAGGGCCTTCCGCCGCGTCGCGTGCCAGGTCCAGGAACGCCGCCCCGCTCTTGCCGCTGTAGCCCGTGTCCAGGGGCGGACCGCCGTCCAGCGTGAAGCGCGCGATGGCGTCCAGGCCCCCCGGCGTGACCCGCCCGTAGCCCAGGCCCAGGTAGCGCCCGTCCACGTGGAGGCCGGCCTCGAGCTCGGCGCGGCCGGGGGCAGAGAGCGAGCCCGTGGAGCCCTGTGCGCTGCCGAGCGCTCCGTACCGCTCCATCAGCTCGGCCGCGCGCAAGGCCAGCTGCACGATGCGCGCGTGGCTGGTCACGGGCCACGGCGTGACGCGCACCGCCACGACGCGCGGCGGCACGCGAAAGCCCAGGCCGAGGCGCGCGGCGAGCGTGAAGCCCAGCAGCAAGCCCGCCGTGGTGCACGTGCTGCCCACGGCCAAGACCACGGCGCGCGGGGCGGGCAGCTCACCGCGCGCCACTTGCCCGGCGAGCTCGAACGCGGCGGAGACGTAGCCCAGCGCGCCGAGCGGCGTGGCCCCGCCCGGCACCATCACGTAGCTGCGCTCGCGGCGCTGCTTGTCGAGCAGGTGCGCCCGCGCCAGCCCGTACGGCAGGAACGACCAGTGCGGCAGCTCTTCCACGCGCGCTCCGTGCGTGACGGTCACCGCGAGGTTCTCGCGCGCCGCGGCCGACTGCGGCTGCGGGAACAGCAGCGCCCCCGGCTCGAGCCCGACCCGCCGCGCGTGCAGCACCGTGGCCGCCGCGTGGTTGCTGCCGAACGCGCCCGTGGAGACGATGCGCGTAGCCCCTTGCGCCAGCGCTTCGGCGAACAGCACCTCGAGCGTGCGCACCTTGTTGCCGCCGTACGCCACAGCGCTCTGGTCGTCCCGCTTCACCCACAGCTCCGGCGTGCCCGCGCCAAGGCGCTCACGCAGCCCGGGCAGCGGCATCACGGGTGTGGGGAAGGCGCCCAGCGTGGCCATGGGCACGGCGCGCACCAGCGACGGAAAGTGAACGTGAAGGGCGCGCTCGCTCATCGGCCGCAGGCTACCACGGGCGGAGATCCCGCCGGGGCGCTGGTGCGGAGCTGCGAGCGGAGCAGCGAGACGACCCGCTCGCTCATCGTGGCAGCAGATGGTGAGAGGTCTTCCCGAGCGGACTCGTGGCCTTCGGCGCCCGCCCCCGCATCAGGCGGGTGACCAGGGGGCCCTTCACGGCCTCTACCGTTCCGACGTAGAGGACGGTCACCCCCACGACGAAGAGCCAGACCGACCCTGGCAAGGTCACGAAGCCGAGCTCCGTGCGTAGCGGGGACCAGGGCAGGACGAACGTCACGCACGCCACCACCAGCGTGGACGCTAGCAGCGCCGCGTGCGGACGACTCTTCCAGAAGCGTCGCCGCGTCCGCAGCACGAGCAGGACGAAGAGCTCGGTCAGCAGGGACTCCACGAACCAAGCCGTGCGGAACTCTTCCGGGTTCACGCCGAACCCCCGCGTCAGCGCGATGAACGTGAGGCCGTCGAACAAGGCGCTGATGAGCCCGAACGCGATCATGTAGCGGCGAATGAACGTCACGTCCCAGCGCTGCGGTTGCTCCATGACCTCGGGGTCCACCCGGTCGCCCGCGAGGGCCGTCGAGGGTACGTCCGAGAGCAGGTTGTTCAGCAGAACCTGATGAGCGAGCAGCGGGAGGAACGGCAGGAACAGAGACGCGAAGGCCATGCTCACCATGTTTCCGAGGTTCGCGCTCTCGGTGGTGAGGACGTACTTGAGCGTGTTGGCGAAGGTGGCGCGGCCCTCTCGGACGCCGGCGCACACGGT
The DNA here is from genome assembly GCA_020633075.1 of Sandaracinaceae bacterium. Lineage (GTDB taxonomy): Bacteria > Myxococcota_A > Polyangia > Polyangiales > Houyiibacteriaceae > JADJJE01. The sequence continues at coordinate 231,341 of JACKEI010000005.1, read as the reverse complement.
GCCGAGGTCCTGCTTCAACAAGACGAAGTCCGCGGCCTCACGCGCCACGTCCGTCGCGCCGTCGACCGAAATGCCGACGTCGGCGGCGTACAGCGCCGGCGCGTCGTTGATGCCGTCGCCCATGAACCCGACCACATGGCCGGTCTGCTTCAGCGCGAGGACGATGCGCTCTTTCTGCGTGGGGTCGATCTCCGCGAAGATGTCCGCGGTGTCGGCCACATGCCGGAGCGCGTCGTCCCGCAGCTGCGCGATGTCGGCGCCGCGGACCACGCGGTCGAAGCGCATGCCGATCTGCCGGGCGAGGTGTGCCACCACCGCGTGATGATCGCCGCTGATGACCTTCACCCGGACCCCGAGTCCGCCGAGGTCGGCCAAGGCCTGCTGGACGCCCGGCTTGGGAGGGTCCCGGAAGGTCGCGAACCCTTCGAAGACCATCCCCGCCTCCGAAGCGCGATCCACTGGCTCTCCGGCGACCCATGCGCGGGTCGCCAAGCCGATGACCCGCACGCCCTCCTCGCTCCAGGCCGCCAGGCGCGAGTCGAGCGCCACGCGTTGCGCTGCGTCCAGCGGCGTCACCGAGCCCGCCGCGCTGCGCACGCTGTCGCACACCCCCAACACCGCGGCCGCGGCGCCCTTCGTGACGAGCAGCGGCGCGCCGGCCTCGGTCCGCACCAACACGCTGAGACGCTTGCGCATGAAGTCGAAGGGGATCTCGTCGAGCTTCTCGGGAAGCGGCAGGGAGTGACGCGAGCCGGCGTCTACCAGCGCGCGGTCGAGTGGATTGGGGAGCCCGCCCTGCAGCCGCGCGTTCCAGAACGCCAGGCGCAGCGCGTCCGGCGACGCGTCCCCGGCCGGGTCCGTGGCGCTCTCGAGGGCGACCTCGCCCGCCGTCAGCGTCCCCGTCTTGTCCGTGCACAGCACGTCCATGTTGCCCAGGTTCTCGGTCGCCTCGAGGCGGCGCACCAGCACGCCGCGCTCGGCCATGCGCTTGGCCCCGCGCGCCAGCATGGTCGCGAGGACGGCCGGGAGCATCTCGGGCGCCAGCCCCACCGCCAGCGCCACGGCGAAGAGCAGCGCCTCGACGGGCGGGTGATGCCGCACCGCGCTCGCCGCGAAGACGACGAACACCAGGACGACCATCAGGCTCATCAGCAGATAGCCGAAGCGCCGCAGACCGCGCTGAAAGTCGGTCTCGGGTTGCCGGAGCGCCAGCCGGCCGGCGACCTGTCCAAACGCGGTGGCGGCCCCGGTCTGGACCACCACGGCGCGGCCCATGCCGCTGCGTACGCTCGTCCCCATGTGCACGACGTTCGTGCGCGCGGCGAGGCCGGCTGAGGCGTCCACCGGGGTGGCGCGCTTCTCCACGGCGAACGGCTCGCCCGTGAGCGCCGCCTCCCCCATGTAGAGGTCCCGCGTGCTCAGGAGCACGGCGTCCGCCGCCACCATGGTCCCGGCGCCCAGCACGAGGATGTCGCCCGGGACGACCGAGGTCGCGAGGACGTCCTGCTCGCTGCCTCCCCGCACCACGCGCGCGCGCAGCGCGACGCGCTCGCGCAGGTGCGCGAGGGCGTGCCCCGCGCGGCTCTCCTGGACAACCGAGATCAGCGAGCCCAGCAGCAAGATGAGCAGGACGATGCCCGAGTTGACCAGCTCACCCGCCAGCCCGCCGACGATGGCGGCGAAGAGCAGCAGCCACAGCAGGGGGTTGCGCAGCTGCGAGATCACGGCCTCCGCGAGCGGACCTCGATGGGCGGCGCTGAGCTGATTTGGTCCGTACGTCGAAAGGCGCGCTTGCGCCTCGGTGGGGTCCAGCCCCGCAGCGCTCGAAGACAGCGCGGCCAGCAGCTTGTCCGTCGCCACGCTCCAGTACTGCTCGATGCGCGGAACCCTCATGGTGTCACGCCCTTTCGCTTGTGGTCATTCGAGCCGGGCGCTCGCAGGTCGCGCCGCGCCAAGAGCATGCCGGGCGCGAGAGGCAGCCACAACGACAACCCGCGGAACAGCAGCGTGCCCCCCAGCGCCGCCTCGAGCGCGCCGTCTCCGTGGCCGCCCGGTCCAGCGGCGACATCTCAGAAATCATGAGCACGCCGCCCCGCGGTGGTTCAAGCTGCGGCCCCCATGGGACTCCTCGGCGGCAGCGTTTCTTACACCCGGTTCTACGTGCGCGGCGACGCGCCCAGCGGCAACTTTCGGTCGCGCTTCGAGAAGGCCGTGGCCCACGAGGCCTTTCGGCCGCTCACGCCGGAGGAAGAAGAGGACGAGCGCGTGGGCTGGTGCAGCATCCGCGATCCCTTCGTCGTCGAGCTGGGTCGCGAGGACTTCTTGTACGCCGACCACGTGCACCTGGGGCTGCGCATCGACCGCTGGCGCGTGCCCCGCAACCTCTTCAAGGCGCACTACGCGATTGCCGAGCGCGAGTTCATGGACCAGCAGGGCACGTCGCGCCTGAGCCGCTCGCAGAAGGAAGACCTCAAGGTCTTCGTCATGCGTCGGCTGCGCAAGCAGACCATCCCCAGCATGCGGCACGTAGAGCTCTCCTGGGAGCTGCAGAGCGGCCTGGTGCGCATCGGCAGCACCAGCAAGCCCGTCCTTGCGCACGCGCTGGTGCACTTCGAGAAGACCTTCAAGCTTGAGCTGGCGGAGCACGGCGTGCTGCTGGGCATGGAGCGCATGGGCTTCGACGAGGCGCGCCTCGGGAAGCTGGTGGCGCTGAGCCCGGCGCGCCTGCACGCGGAAGACGAGCCCGCCACGCGCGGCGCGAAGAAGGCGGAGGGCTGAGGCATGGCGGACCTGCTCGACCAGATCGAAGGCGTGCGTTTCCTCGGGCGCGAGTGGCTCCTGTACCTCTGGTACGAGAGCGAGCGCATGGGCCAGAGCGACGTAGAGGCGCTGCGTGAGGACTCCGTGGCGACGCTGGTGCGTCCGCCGCAGGAGCTCTTCACGCCGCCCGGCGTGGACCCCTTTGCCCTCTACGTGACCAGCCCGCTGGTGCTGGAGAGCCGCTTCGACGTGGTGGAGCGCGTGAGCATCACGGGCACGGAGCCTAGCGAGAGCAACGAGGCGCGCGCCGCGCTGCGCGAAGGCAAGCTGCCCGCGAAGTTGAAGCTGGAGATCGTGCGCGGCGAGCGCGAGTGGGCCTGCACCCTGGACGGCGACACGCTGGCCATGAGCGGGGTGCGCCTGCCGGCCGAGCTCAAGAAGGAAGAAGAGGCCGCCCTCGAAGAGCGCCTCTACCTCATGGGTGAGCTCGAGGGCATGCTGGACGCGCTGCTGCACCAGTACGTGGAGCTGCGCCTCTCCAAGCGCTTCGCGTCCAGCGTGCGCCCCGCCATGCGCGAGTGGCTGATGTCAGCGGTCGACTGACGCGGACCGCATCGCCCGCAAGAACGCCACGACGGCGGCGTCTTCGCGGGCCCGCTCGCGTGGGTCCTCGGGACCGTTGTGCAGCGCGTCGATGGCCACCAGCGTGGCCTGCGGCAGCAGCTCGGCGAGGGCGGTCGCGTCTTCGGGCGGGGCCACCTCGTCGCGCGTGTGCTGCACGATCAGCGTGGGCGCCGTGAAGCCCGCGAGCGCGAGGTCGTTGCGGAAGGGGTTGGACACCAAGAACGGCGGCGCGTAGTGCCGCAGCGCCATGAGGTCCGTGCGCAGGAAGGGGGTGCGCAGCAGGAGCCCCGCTGGCGCGCGCCGCGCCGCGAGCTGCCCCGCGAAGCAGGTGCCAAGGGACGTCCCGAAGTACACCACGCGCTGCGCGTCCACCTCGGGCAGCGCGGTGAGTTGATCCACGGCGCGCACCAGATCGGCCGTCACGGCTTCTTCGGAGGGCTCGCCGCCGGAGCGCCCGTAGCCCCGATACTCCGGCAGCGCGGCCACGAACCCGAGCCCGTTCAGCCAGTCCAGCGTGGGGCCGGCGCCGCGATCGATGCGGTCCCCGTTGCCGTGCAGCACCACCACGAGAGGGTAGGGGCCTTCGCCGTGTGCGAGAGGGTCCGGAGCGCGCAGCCAGAGGTCGGTCTCGACGCCATCCGGGTGCGTGAGACGCAGCGTGCTCACCCCTGGTGGCGCAGGCAGTGTGGTCGCAGGGCCCGCGCCGGGGAAGAAGAGCAGCGGCTGGGCCGCGTAGAGGGCCCCGCAGTACAGGGCGTAGCCCCCCAGTAAGAGGCCGAGCGCCCGGCGGGCCCAGCGCCTGCGTGGCGCGCGGCTAGCGTCAAGGGCGCGCGCGGGTGCGGGCGCTGCGGAGCTCACCCGCGGCACCCGGTCGGCAGCTCCAGCTCACCCACGTCCTGCGTCTCGCCCCGCACCTCGAGGGGGGCGACGTGCTCCACCCCGCGCGGGCCGAAGACCACGAGCTGCAGCGCGCCCTCCGGGGCGCTGAGCGTGAAGGTCCCGTCGCGCCCCAGCACGCTCAGCCCCAGCAGCTGCGCGCGCAGCTCACGCTCCAGCAGCTCGCCGCTGCGCAGCCGAGCGGCCAGCGCGCGCACGTCCAGGCCGGCGGGTGTCACCGCGACGTAGCTGGCGCAGGCGCCGCCCGCGGGCCGGCTGACCGAGCCGTGCACGCGCGTGTGGCGCTCGGCGCTAGCGGAAGCGGACGAGGCGACCCCACCCGTCGCGTCGGCGTCCTGCAGCGGCGTGTAGCGCAGCTCCACGCTCGGGGTGCGTCCGTCGCGCCCGCGCGGCACCAGCACGGCGATGAGCGTGGCGGGGCCGTCTGAGGCCGTCACCAGCACCTGCCCCTGGCTCTCGCGGATGACCCGCCCGCCGGGGCCCATGGTGGCGATCACCAAGCGCGGCGAGACGCTGGCCACGCCGGGGCGCGCGGCGGGCAAGCGGTAGTAGCGCAGCTCGCGGTTGCCGCCGACCTGCTCGCCGGACTCCGCGTCCTCGATGCTGGTCAGCACGCCGATCTCGCGCAGCCCCTCCGTGGGCTCGGCCGTGAGGTGCGCGCCGCTGCCGAGCGCGCTCAGCCACGCGGGCGGGATGCGCGTGCTCGGGCGCGCCAGCTCGATGGGCTCGACCGACTCGGCCACGGCGGTGGGGACACCCACCATGCGACAGGACGCGTCGATCAGCGCGCCGCCGCTGTTGCCGGGGTTGAACTCCGTGTCGGTGCGCATCCAGCTGGGCTGGCCGCCGTTGTCGTTCTCGAAGCCGGCGATCTGACCCGCCGTGACGTGGATGGTGCGCATCCCGGCGGGGAACCCCAGAGCCCACACGGGCGTGCTCAGCGGCGCCAGGTCCGCGCGCACCGGCATGGCGGGGAAGGGCGTGCTCGGCAGCGGGGCCTCGTCCGCGCGCCCGACGATGCGCAGCAGGGCGAGGTCCAGACGCACGTGCCCGCGCACCACCTCCGCCACGTACTCGTCGTCCACGATGTCGCGCTCGTTGCGCACCAGCGCGATCCGAAAGCGCTGCGCGCGCAACACCCCGGGCGTGCCCGACTCGTGGTTGCGGTGCCCCACCACGTGGAAGTTGGTGAGCACGTAGCCGCGCGGGTCAATGAGCGTGCCGCTGCCGGACAAGATGCCACCGGGGGTGTCCACCTCCACGCGCGCCATGCTGGTGATGCAGCGCGCGCGCTCGGAGGTGGTGAGCGTGGTGGGCTGGGCAGCCACGCTGTGCGTGCCGCCCACGGCGTAGACCAGCAACGCTAGGAGCAGCAGCCGTGAAGGGCGCCCTGGGCGCAACCGCAGCGTGTGCAAGCAGGTCATTGCAGCGGCTCGAAGCGGACGCGCAGCCGGAGCCCGCGCGGGTCACTGGGACGGGGCATGCGCACGGCCACCAGCACGTCGGCCTCGGCGGCCACGAAGACCTCCCCCGACCCGCCCGCGATGGGCTGGCCGCCGCGATACGCGCTGATGGACACCGCGGGCTCCGCGATGATGGTGCCCGAGCGCATGCTGGGCAGCATGAAGAAGAAGTCCTCCGTGACCTCACGGCTGCTCTCGTCGCCGCTCGGTCGGTAGGGGCTGTCGCCGATCAGGTCGATCTCGGCCCACACGCCGGGCTCGAGCTGGTCCACGCCCAGCACCTCGAGGGTGTCCAGGTCCCCCGCCGCGAGCTCCGCGCGCCAGGTCTCGGGCACGCGCTCCGGTGGCCGCAGGAAGCCGCGCGAGAGCACCCCCGCGAACTGCCCGTCCGCGTCGAAGTAGGGCGCGCCGTCCAGCGTGCTGAAGTAGAGGTCCACCAGGTAGCCCGCGATCTCGTCGTGCGAGTTGCGGATCCCGGCGATCAACGTGCCCGGTCGCACGGTCAGGCTGGGCACGTTGGCTCCCGCGCCGATGGCCAGCCCGGAGCTGCCCCAGCGGGGTGCGCTCGGCAGCGTCGCGAGGTCGATGGCCGCGAAGCGCTGGTCTTCGGGGAGGGCCCCGTCCAGCGTGCCGACGATGCGCAGCAGCGCGAGGTTGAGGCGGATGTCACCACGCACCACGCGCGCCACGTAGATGCGCGGGTTGGTCGCGAACGGCCCGTCGAAGACCTCCACCTGCACGCGCTCGGCGTCGTAGAGGGTGCCAGGCCGGCCGTAGCCGCCGCGGCGCGAGTCGCTCAGGCTCTCCACGCCCACCGCCGAGAACGAGGTGAGCACGTAGCCGCGTGGGTCCACCATGACCCCCGAGCGCACGTACGAGGTCTGGCCGTCCTCGACGCGCAGCCGCACCGCGGCCGCCGCACCCTGGCTGACGTCCGGGGCGGGGCGCGTCGCGAACACGAGCGTGACTGGCTGAGGAGGGGGCTGGCTGGCGCAGGCGCCGAGCATGGCAAAGGCAACGACGAGCGCCCTGGGGCGCCGGGAGGGGGAAGGGCAGTCCATTCGCGCTAGCATACCGCAATGACACCCGGACCCATTCCCCTCTTTGCCTTCGACAACACCTACGCTCGGGAGCTGGACGGGTTCTACGCGCGCGTGACCCCGTCCTCCTTTCCGAAGCCAGGGTTGCAGCTGCTGAACGAGCCGCTCGCGCGCGAGCTGGGGCTCGACGTCGAGGCGCTGCGGGCGCAGGCCGCCGAGGTGCTGAGCGGCAGCCGCGTGCCCGAGGGGGCCGAGCCGCTGGCGCAGGCCTACGCGGGGCATCAGTTCGGGGGCCTCTCGCCGCAGCTGGGGGACGGGCGCGCGCTCCTCTTGGGTGAGCTGATCGACACGCAGGGCCGGCGCCGCGACCTGCACCTCAAGGGCTCTGGGCGGACGCCCTTCTCGCGTGGTGGCGACGGGCTGGCCGCGCTCGGGCCGGTGCTGCGCGAGTACATCCTGGGCGAGGCCATGCACCACCTGGGCATCCCCACCACGCGCGCGCTCGCGGCGGTCAGCACGGGCGCCTCCGTGCGCCGCGAGGGGATGCTGCCAGGGGGCGTGCTGGCGCGGGTGGCGGCCAGCCACATCCGCGTCGGGACCTTCCAGTTCTTCGCCATCCGCGACGACACCGACAGGGTGCAGCAGCTGGTGCGCTACACCCTGGCGCGTCACTACCCGGACCAGCGGGAGGCCAGCAACCCGGCCCTCGCGCTCCTGAACGCCGCCATCGACGCGCAGGCGCGGCTCATCGCGCGCTGGATGCTGGTGGGCTTCATCCACGGCGTGATGAACACCGACAACATGACGCTCTCCGGTGAGACCATCGACTACGGGCCGTGTGCGTTCATGGACGCCTACTCCCCCGGCACGGTGTTCAGCTCCATCGACCAGCGCGGCCGCTACGCCTACGGGAACCAGCCGGGCATCGGCCAGTGGAACCTGGCGCGCCTGGCCGAGGCCTTGTTGCCGCTGCTGCACGCGGACGAGCCCAAAGCCATCGAGCTGGCCCAGGAGGCGCTGGCCGCGTACCCCGTCGCGTACACCAAGGCGTGGCTCGGGGGCATGCGCCAGAAGCTGGGGCTGGTGGGTGACCAGGACGCGACCGCAGCGCCCGCAGCCAGCGACGAGGAAGACGGCGGGCTCGCCGAGGCGTTCCTCTCTCTCTTGGAAGCGCAGCAGGTGGACTTCACCAACGCCTTTCGCAGCCTCTCGAGCGCGCTGCGCGGGGACACGGGCAAGGCCCGCGCGCTGTACCGCGACCCGAGCGCCTTCGACGCGTGGTCGCGCAGCTGGCACGCCCGCCTCGCCGCCGGCGGGCTGGTGCTCACGGACGACGCCGAGAAGGCCGCGCGCGCGGCTCACATGGACCGGGTCAACCCCCTCTACATCGCGCGCAACCACAAGGTGGAGGAGGCGCTGGCGGCCGGCGTGCGCGGCGACCTCGGCCCCACCGAGCAGCTGCTCGCCGTGCTGGCGCAGCCCTTCGACGAGCGCCCTGGCCTCGAGGCCTACGCCGTGCCCGCGCCCTCGGCGTTCACCGAGATCTACCAGACCTTCTGCGGCACGTGAGTGACCGCTACTGCGCGGGCGGCGCAAAGCGGTAGGCCATGCCCAGCGACACGACGTCGGCGCGGGCGGTGAAGCGGCCCGCGTTGAGCAGCTCGCCGCCGGTCAGCGTGGACTGACGGATGTTCGCTTGGGCCTCGGTGTTGGTGCGGTTGAACCAGTGCATGTGCTGGTAGGCCATGCTCAGCTCCAAGCGGTCGACGCGCAGGGTCAGGCCCACGCCGAAGCTCATGCGCGACCAGGGCATGAACGCCAGGCGCTCGCTCCCCGGCTGGATGCCGTCGTTCTCGTAGGAGACCCCGGCGCGCAGCGCGAGCCGACCCGGCAGCACGTTGTAGTCCGCGCCCAGCATGACGGTGACCTGCGTCTTCCAGTTCTGGGGCAGCTCGAGAGCGGGCGCCTCGGAGATGGCGATGCCGGGGACGCCAGTGTCCAGGCGGTTCTCCGGGTCCGCCTGCCCGTGCGGCCCGATGGTGAAGACGTCGACCACCTTCCCGAGCGACACGTCGACCCCGAGCTCGATGTCGAAGACCTCGTCGCTCATGGGGTCGCGCGCCGCCGCGCGGCTGCGCTGGCCGCTGTCGTCGGTGACGTAGGCGCTGGGACGTAGCTGCGCCCAGCGCGCCGCGAAGTTCAGCGAGGACGCTTGGGGGGCGTTCAACGCGGCACCAAAGGTGCGGTCCGTGCGCGACGTGCCGAAGCGCGGGTTGAGCGCGTTGATGGTGTCATCCGTGGCGAAGTGGAACGACCGCAGGCGCACGGTGCCGGTGCCGTCCACGCTGTCGATCCACACGAAGCCCGCCATCAGGTCGAGTCCGTCCACGGGCTCCGCCGCGATCGAGCCGCTCACGCGGGGCACGAAGCGGTCCTTCACCTCGAGCACGGCCAGGATGTCCAGCACGGGGCTCTCGCCCTGCAGGGGAGCGGTCACGGTCGTGTACTGGATGTTGGAGAAGCCCCACCCGAAGGTCGCGCCCAGGCGCAGGCGCGGGTGCAGCTCCACACCCACACCGGCCGTCACGAAGGCCAGCAGCAGGTTCGCCCGCACGACGTCGTAGCGCGTGGCGGACGGGAGGCGGCCCGTGGGCGCGAGAGGCGCGGCCTGGCTGCCGTCGGAGCTGCCAAAGGACGTCACGCCGCGCGGGTTGTTGGGGACGACCAGCCCCACGCCGATGCCCACGCGGCGATGCGGTCGCGCGCTGAGCGCCACCTGCGGCAAGGGGAAGAGGCCCCTGTCGTTGCACAGGCGCGGGTACTCCACGTCGCCGTACTCGTCCTCGGTGCCGAAGTCCGTGTCGTTCGGAACCGGGGTGGTGGCGAGGCGGGGGTTGCCGTCACCGTCTTCCGTGGGTGTGCCCGTGCGATCGAAGCAGGCGCGAAAGGTCCCGAGGTTCATGGTGAGCTCGGCCTGCGTCCCCTCCAGCCGCACCAGGTTCGCGGGGTTCATGTGCAGCGCCAAGGCGGTGTCGGAGCGCGCACGCCAGGCCCCGGCGCGACCGGCGCCGCGTGTGCCCAGGCCGGGCCACTCGAGGCCGCCCGCCGAGGCTGGGGGAGCAACGACGATGAGCTGCCCGAGCGCGAGGCCGAGTAGGACGACGCCCCGCCGGTAAGAACCGATATTTGTAATATTGCTCATGGCGCCGGGGAGCTTACCAGGAGTCGCTCCGCGCGCGGCAACGGCGCGGGCCTGCGGGGGCCACGTTGACAGGCCCGTGCGCCCCGTGAGACTTCAGTGGCGCGTGTCGGCCCTCTGGTGGGGGTTGCCGACAGCCTGGGCTCACCATGCACCACTCGGAACATGACAAGCTCCTCGAGCATCCGTGGATCTTACGAACGTACGCGCCCGTGTACGTCATGCGCTTCCCGCAGGACCCCGATGATTCGACGCTGGACATGCTGTGTGCGGTCCGCGAGCGGTGGGCGCGTCACGCCCGGCACCCCTGCGCCTGGGTGGCGGACATGAGCCAGCTGACCGCCATGCCGTCGGCCAAGCAGCGGCGCACCTTCGCCGAGCACCTGGCCCGCTTCGAGCCGCACGACGTCGCGTGGAACCACGGCAGCGCCATCGTCGCGCCCAACGCGCTCGTCAAAGGCGCGCTGACCGCGGTCTTCTGGATGGCCCCGCCCAAGTTCCCGAACCAAGCGTTCAGCACGTTCGAGCAGGCGCTGGCGTGGGCGAGGGACCAGCTCGCGAGGTCCGAAGTCGCACAGGCGTCGCGCTAGAGCACAGGCGCCTGGCGGAGTGCTCAGCGGATGGGGATGCTCAGCTCCCGGGAGAGCGCGTCGTCCGCGCGACGGCAGAAGTCTGCGAAGCCGGCGTACTCGCTGGGGGCGACGCGGGCGAGGGGCACGCGCACGCGCGTGACCACCGTGGTGTCGGCGGCGGTGACCGTGCTGGACACGCGCACCTCGGCGCCTCCCGCTCCCGTGAGCGTCGCGTCGGGTCCCGGCGTGGCCGGGGGCGCACCTCGTGGGGGCACCACGCGCATGCGTACGTCCGCGGCGATGGGCCCGATGATCTGCGTGGTCCTGCGCGTGGGCGTCTCCGCGAAGCGAGGCGCGAGGCGCACCCCGAAGAGCGGCGGCAGGCGCCAGTGGTTCCCCTGGATGCGCCCGATGGCGGGCACCTCGAAGGTGTACTCCAGCACCAGCGGCGCCTCCGGGTCTTCGCGCCCAGTGATGCGCAGCGCCGTCACGTGCGCCCCGGGCACGATGTGGGCGACGTAGCCCTCTTCGAAGCGCGCTTGCAGCTCCGCCGCGGGCAGGGCGCGCAGGTTCTCGCGCCAGCTGGCGGCCGATGCGGCGATGTAGGTCTCGCGCACCTGGACGCTGGCCGCCCCGGTGGGCGCCAGCTGGACCACCGCGTCCACCGTGCTCAGGTCTTGCTCCAGAGGCGGGCGCGGGATGGTCACGCGCTCCGCGCCGCTTCCCATCACGACGCCGTCCTGCCCGCCGAGAGACGCGGGGATGTAGCCGAAGGAGAGGCCGCGCGCGAGGGTGGTGGTGTAGATGGCGTCGTCACCGCGCCCGATGCGCAGCAGCACCTCGTCGAAGGTGTCCGTGTCGGGCAGCGGCGAGCGCGTCTGGTCTCCGCCGAAGCCGCGCACCAGCACGAGGTCGGCCGGCACGTCCACCAGACCCAGCAGGTAGCGCATGACGCGGTCGCGGTTGCCGCGGCGCCCGGCCAGCATCAGCGCGGCCGGCTCGAAGAGCCCACCGTTGGTGCTCTCGACGTTCTCGGTGACCCAGTGGTAGACGGCCTGCGCGCGCGCGCGCAGCGTCTCGTGGCCGCGCACGATGCGCTGCGCCAGGCGTCGCGCAGCCGGGTCGATGACGTCCTGGTCCAGCAGCTGGTCGTTCATCATCCCGAAGAGGTCCTCCCAGCTGGCGCCGATGCCCCAGTCGATGGAGGGCAGGAACTCGAAGGCGGAGATGGAGCGGTTCTCGGCGACCAGCGGGCGGCTCTCGTTGACGCGCCAGCGGTAGACCTCGAGCTCGCCGCGGGTCTCGCGCACCACCTCGGGGGCCGGGCCGCGCGGGTCCACGATGAGCGCGCCCATGCTGCGCGGGGCGACGACCACCAGCTCGCTGCGGTCGTAGGGCTTCTCGAAGCCCTGGAACATGAAGCGCCCGCCCACCATGCCGGTGGGGAAGGCCGACGAGGGGGGCGCGTACTGCACGTACTCGTACTCCACGTAGTCCCCAATCTGCAGGTTGGGCATGGAGATGGTGTCCTTGCCTTCGATCATGTCGGGCTCGAGGCGCGTGCCGTCGGCCTTGATGGTCCGCAGCTGGAAGAGGTAGGCGCCGTCGGGGGGCGCGAACTCGCCGAACTCGTCCACGGCCTCTTCGCTCTGCATCTTCCAGATGTTGTGCGTGAGGACCAAGCGTGAGCCGTCCTCGAAGGCGCGCACCACCGTGTAGTCCAGCACCAGCACGGAGGGTTCCGTGTAGCTGCGCCCGCTCCCCTCGAACTCGCGCAGCACGGTCGCGCCGTCCAGGCGGAAGTCGCGCAGCTCGTCGCGCTGGAAGAGGGCCCGGCGCGGGTAGATCAGGCTGATCATGGCCGGCCGGTCGTGGTCGAGGGCCTGCTCGAAGGTGCGCAGCGCCTCGTCGCGCCGGCCGTGGGCGTACTGCCGGTCGCCCAGCTCTTGCACCACGTTCACGTCGCGCGGCGTGAGGGCGCGCACCTCCTGCAGCAGCTGGTTGGTGCGCGTCTCGTCGCTCACCGCTCGCGCCAGCTCGAGGTGCCAGCCCAGCAGCAGGGCTCGCGCCTGGGGGGGCTCGAAGGCGCTCAGCCGCTCGACCTCGGCGCGCGCTTCGGCCCAGCGGCGCTGCGCCATGCGTCGCTCGTAGCGGGCGCTCGACGTCGCGTCACACGCGACGATGGCCTCCACGGCGGCGTCGATCTCCCGCGCCACGCCGCGCCTCTCGGCTCCGGCCAGCGTACTGTAGAGAGGTCCGCACGCGCCTGGGATGGCGGCGGTCGCTTGCTCGATCAGGCCGTCCGCCTCGCCGTCCCAGCCCCGCTGCACCAGCAGCTCCACCAGGAAGAGGGTCACGGGGGCGAGCGTCGGCCAGCGTTCGTGCATCTGGCGCGCGAGGGCCAGGGCCTCCTGGTCGCGGCCCTCGCCGGCCGCCTGACGCGCGTCCTGGAGCGCGGCGTTCCACATGGCCGGATCGCGCGCGGCCAGCGAGCGCACCAGACCCAGCACGCGCGTCTGCCGCTGCTGGTCCGCCAGGAACGGGTCGTTCTGCGCCACCTGGATGGCCAGGGCCTGCATGGCCGCGCCGGGGCGTGGGCCCATGTGCGCGGCGTACTCGCGAGCGCCGACGCCGTTGCCGCGGTCCAGCGCTTGGCGCACCGCCACCCACAGGTCGAGCCCGCGCAGCTCGGCGGCCTGCGCGTCGGTCGGGAGGCTGCCGTCGTAGCGGACCGTGGGAGCCGCGGCGCTCGGGCGCAGGCCGTCGTCACCCATGAGCGCGATCATGATGGCGGGGTTCGTGGCGCGCGCGGTCAGCCGCACCTCGAGCTCGTGGCGTCCGGCGTCCAGGTGCACCCGCTCGAAGCGCAGGCGCGGCGAGACCTCGCGGCGCCGGTCCACGCGGGCGAGGCGGCGCCCGTCGACCGACAGCTCGTAGGCCACGCCGATGTCCACCAGCAGCAGGTAGTCGCCGGCGCGAGGCACCTCGAGGAAGGCCTCGGCGTAGGTGGTGCCGGGCCCCGTGCGCGCGGCGCTCTCCGCGACCGACACGACGCAGCCGCGGGCCTCGAGGGTGCGCGTGGGCTGCTCGCCGCGATGGGGTCCGAGGTCGTAGCGATCCGCCAGTGGACCGGCCCCGCCCGCTGGGTAGCTGCGGTCGAAGCCCGCCATGACCTCGGGGCCGAACGGACCGGCCACGCGGTACGAGGTCACACAGCCCATCGCGCTCGCCAGCGCGCGCACCTGCGCGAGATCCCCCGCGCGGTAGGCGAAGCTGAGCAGGATGCCGGTGAGCGACGAGACCGTCGCGCCGCCGATGTGCCCCGGGTTCGCGAGGATGGTGGCGATGCGCGCGGCGACCGCGGTGGGCATGTTCGGCGCGAGCGAGCCCATGTCGCCCAACCCGCTGGCGGCGACCTCGGCGATGGCCGCAGCGCCCGGCGCGGCCTGCGCGGCTTCGATCGCGCGCAGGTAGTGCTCGGCCGCCTGCGCCGGCTCGCCGTGCAGGTACGCGACGCGCGCGATCATGAGGTGAGCGCGCGGGTTGCCGTCGGCGAGCTCACCGACGCGCGTGGCGAGGGCGTCCCAGCGGGCCGGGTCGCCGCCCTCGTCGTGCAGCTCGGCGTCCAGCAGCGCCAGCTGCGCGGCGGCGTCATCGGGGGCTGCTGCGGCCGCCGCGCGCACCGCCTCGATGGGCAGCGGGGCGGTTGGCTCGGCGGTTGGGGTGGTGGTGCGCCCCGTGCCGCTGCCGCCGCCACAGCCCGCGCCGCCCAGCGCGAGCGCGAGGCAGGTGAGCGCGATCGACGAGGCGCGGCGCCTCGCTGGAGTCGAAGGGAGGCGCGACAGAGGGCGCGAGGGGGAGGGGCGCATGGAGGGCTGGCTCGGGGTGGAAACGTGAGAAGAGGGTGGGGCCGAGGGGGTGCGGAGGGCGCTCATGGCGTGCCCCCTTCCACCAGCAGGCGCTGCTCGAAGAGCTGGTCGGCGCGCTCCATCCAGGCGCGGAACGCGGCGTACTCGGCGGCTGGGACGCGGTCCCGCGTGAGCTCGAACTCGGTGTCGAAGGTGATGACGCTGCCGGCCGTGCTGACACGCAGCCGGGCGACGCCGAACGGGCTCTGCACCTCCCCCGCGACGGGCACGGTGGCCGCTCGCGCGCCGGGTGGCAGCGTGATGACGCGGCGCTCGACGTAGCGGGTGGTGGAGCCGAGGTCCAGCGTGTGGCGGCGCGTCTGCGTGCGCGCCAAGGCTCGGCTCAGGCTGCCCAGCGTGCTGGGCATCACGCGCATGCTGTTGCCGTCGCGCAGCGCGAACTGCGGCGCGCGTCCCGTGTAGGTGAAGTGCACGGGCTGCTCCACGTTGGTCAGGTCGTCGAAGTGGTGGGCCTGGAGCTCGAGCCCCGGGAAGAGGTCCCGCAGCTGCCGCTCGACGCGCTCTTGGCGCGTGCCCTCGGCGCGGTAGCGCGCCCGGTACGACGCCGCCTCCACGCCGCGCACCGTCTCGTCCGCGGAGACCGCCGCGCTCGCGTCCGCCTCGAGGCGCACGGTGAGGTTGCGCTGGTGGAGGTTCTGCGCGGGCGGGTGCACCGGCGTGTGGCGCAGCGAGGCGCCCTCGGGCCACACGTGCAGCACGGTCACGCCCTGGTCCATCTGAGGCAGCTCGTGCACGCCGCTGTACTCGGCGGTTCCGTCGATGTAGGTGTCGATGCCGGGCACGTAGGCGATGGCGTGGTCGAACACGGAGAGCGACGCGGGCAGGTCGCGGATGTCGCCGTTCTGCCGCGTGCGCACCAGCACGATGTGCGCGTCGATGCCCGCCTCGCGGAACATGGCGTAGAGCAGCGAGGCCTTGTCCTTGCAGTCGCCGAAGCCGCGCCGGACGATCTGCGTCACGCGGTAGGGCTTGAACCCGTGGATGCCGAACTCCAGGCCCACGTAGCGCGTGTTGTCGATGACCCAGTCGTGGATGCGTCGCACCTTCGTCTCGAGGTCGGGCGCGCCGGCGATGAGCTCACGCACGGTGCGGCGCATGTCGTCGTCTGGCGTGAGCTGGTCCTGGATCAAGCCCCAGTACCAGCGCCCCACGTCTTCCCAGGTGCGGTACGTGCTGACGTGCAGGTAGGGCCGCACCTCGGTGGCGCCGGGCATCATGGGCTCGCCGTAGAGAGGCGCGACGTTCTCCGCGAAGAAGTGGTCCACGCGCACGCCGTCCGTGACCGCGCGCGTGTGCTGCAGCGAGGGCATGGCCGGCTCGTTGAAGTAGAACTCGCGTGAGGCCGGGGTGCGCAGGATGTAGTCCATGCGCCGGGTGGGTGCGCCCCCCTGGAGGAAGTGCATGTCGCCGTAGTAGTCCGCGAAGAGGTTGCGGTGGGCCACGTCGTCCACGCGGTAGCGCAGCTCCACCACGTCTCCGGGCTCGAGGGTGGGGAAGACCACCACCAGCGCGCGGGTGTCGTAGTAGATGCGGTACCAGGGCTCGCCCAGGGCTTGCTGATAGGTGCGCGTGGCCTCCAGCACCTGCCCGTTGGCGCGGTACACGCGCGCCAGCCGCACGTCCACGCGCTGGCTGCTCGGGTCGAACTGGATGCCGTACTCGCGGAAGTCATCCGCGCCGTCGCGGGTGTGCAGCTGCGCGGCGACCTGCGTGAAGCTCGAGCCGAGGCCGTTCTCGTAGACCGTGTTGACGGTCAGCTCTTCCAGCATGGTCATGGGGTAGCCGCCGGCCGGGCCGCGGCGCGCGAGCAGCGTCTCGGCGTCCACCGCGTAGGCCTCGTCGGCGCGCTCTTCGGGCTCGATCTGCTCGATCAGCTCGCGCGTGGCCGCGTCCTGCGGGCGCAGTGCGAGGGCGTCGCGCAGGGCCGCGACGGCCGCGTCACGCTGGTTCTGGCGCAGCAGCAGCCGCCCGTGCGCCACCACGGCCACCGCGTCGTCGGGGCACAGGGCGCGGGCCGCGAGCAGCGCCTCGATGGCGGCGTCCTCGTCGCCCAGCGACTCGTACACGGCGGCGACGTACTCCAGGCCCGAACCCGAGTCGTCCGTCAGCGACCGCACCACGTCCAGGTGCGCGACCGCCTCAGCCCGCTCGCCGCGCCGCAGCGCGTCCGCGATCAGCGCGCGACGCGCCTCGAGGTCGTCGTAGCGCAACGCCACGGCAGCGCGCTGCCGGGCGATCACCTCGTCGGCGCGGGCGGTCGCCATCGCCAGGGCGGCCTGGTCGGACTCGAAGCTGGGCGAGCCACGCAGGGCGCGGCTCATGGAGAGCAGCAGCTGCCGCGCGCTCTCGGCCATGTCGAGGTGCAGCAGGATGGCGGCCCTCAGCATCTTCGACTCCATCGGCAAGACCCCGCGCGGGCGCGCCGCGTCGAGCCGGTCCAGGATGGGCAGCGCGTCTTCGGGGGTGAGCCCCGTGCGGCGCACGATGGCCTGCAGCAAGAGGGACTCCGGGTCGGTGGGGAAGAGCTCCGCGGCGCGCTGCGTGAAGCGCATGGCCTCGCCGCGCTGGTCGGTCAGCTCCGCCGCCAGGCGCAGGCGCTCGATGGTCGGGGCCAGCTCGGCGGCGCGCGCGGCCAGCTGCCGCGCGGTGTGCTCCGCCGGGTCGTCGGCCGCCGCGAACGACAAGAAGCGCGCGGCATCGAACAAGGCCTTGGCGCGCGTCTCACGCTCCTCCGCGCTCAGCGCCGCATCGCTCTCGGCCGTGCCGCGCGCTGGGAGCGCCGCCATCAGCGTCTCGAGCGGTCCTTGCAGCGCGGGCAGCGTCACGTCGGGGGCGTGGCCGGCGGGCACCACGGGCAGCTCGCTCGAGTCCACGCGCAGGCCCGTGGTCACGCCGCCCTCGGCGTCTCCCAGGCGCATGAGGAAGCCCCACGTCTGCTCCGTGATGCACACCTTCACCAGCAGGCGGTTGGCGCCCGCGCGAGCGCCCACCGTGACGGCGCTGCGCTCGGGGTAGGGGCTGCGCGTGACGGGGTCCGCGTACACCTCGGTGCCGTTCCAGTACACCTTGATGGCGCCGCCGGCGCCGAAGTTGAGCGAGATGGCGCGCGCCCGGTCGGCGTGCACCGTGGTCGCCGCGAAGCCGCAGGTGTTCTCATAGGGCCGGAACACCGCGTCGAAGTTCACGTAGCCCAGCTCGCTGACGTTGGGGTACGCGCGCCAGCCCACCTCGCGCTCGCGGCCCCGGTAGCGGGCGTTGGGGTCGAAGGGCGCCATGCGCTCCGCCTCGGGAGGCTGCTCGGTGTTGAAGCCGGCGCGACCCTCGTTGTCGAAGGGGCCCACGACCTGCCAGTCCGTGACGAAGCCCGTCTCGCGGATGGTGCGCTCCGACGCCTCCACCCGACCCAGCCGGACCTGGCCGCGGGCCACCAGGTAGCTGGCGTATGCGCGCCGCGCGGGCGACAGGCTGCGGTCACGGGCCAGGCTCTCGAGCAGCGCCTGAGTGCGCGCGGGGGTCGCGTCGTCCCAGCCGCCCATGAGCTCCAGCAGCGGGATCATCCCGCGTGCCTCGCGCCCCAAGACCTTGGCCTCGCGCGCCAGGTCACGCTGCGCGGCGTCGTAGGGGTTCTGGGCCGCGGCGGGGGCCGCCCACTGCGCGGCCGCCACGAGCTGGAGGGCCAGCGCCAACAGTGGCGTGGAGAAGAGCGCCCTGGGCGCCGAGAGCAGTCGATGCATGAACAACGGGGAGACCTCCAGCAGGAACGCGCACGTTACCCGCACAAGAACAGAAGCGACAAGCGAACGCACCAAGATGTTCCGTACGTTCCCGCCTTTCTGCTCGCGGCCTGCTCCTGCCAGCCGAGGCGTCGGAACCCACGACGACTATCCCGCCTCATGATAGAAGGGGGCGAACACGGGCCGACCCAGGCACACAGATAGGACGAACGGTGAGCGCGCAGCAATCCCCCGCGAGCGGACTCCTCGTGCCAGTAGCCCTTCTGGGGGCTCTCGCTCTCGTCGGGGCCGTGTACTCGCTGGGGGACTGGCTCTACGCCGCGTGGTCGTACGCTCCGTACCGGGCGCGCGGGGTCCCGTGTGAGGCCCGCGTGGACGGGAAGTTCGAGGAGACCACCAGCACGCGCACCGGCAGGTCGTCTCGCTACACGCTGCTCGTGTCCTACGACGCGCCCGCGGGCGGCGCCGCTCCCCGGGTCTCGGCGGAGGTCAGCGACTTCGTCTACTACCCCAGCTACACGCGCCTCGCCGTTGGCGACTCCGTGACGGTGCTGGTGCTGCCCGAGGCGCCCACTGGGCCGGTGCTGCTGCGCGAGGTCACGGTCGACCGCGCCATGGTGCCGCTCACGCAGAGCCCCTGGGCCGTGGTGGTGCTGGGGCTCCTCAGCGCGGGCTGCGTCCTCGTCTATCGGCGCTTCGGCTAGCGGGCGGTAAGCGCGCTACTTCGACTTCTTCTTGCCCTTGGCCGACCCGCCGCCCTTGCCGGCGCTGCCGCTCTTGGGGTCCGCGCTGGCCTTGCTGCCCGTCGCTGCGTCGGCGGCTTCGGTGCCGGCCTTCTTGCCGCGGTGCTCGGCCAGCCACTCGTCCGAGCGCGCGCTGTCCGGGATGACGGCTTCGCCGTGCGCGGCCACGTGCCGCCGCGTCTGGATCCAGGCCAGCACCACCACCGGTACGATGGCGAGCGAGAGCAGCTGGCTGGTGCTGAAGCCGAAGGCGGCGCCACGCTCCGGGTCGTCGCGCACGAACTCGATGCCGAAGCGCCAGAAGGCGTAGAGGATGGCCAGCAGGAAGAACACCTGCCCCTTGAAGCTGCGGTGGCGCAGCGTGTAGTAGCCGACGCAGAAGATGACCAGGCCGGCCAGCGACTCGTAGAGCTGCGTGGGGTGCACGGGCAGCGAGTGGTCGAGCCCATGCATCTGGTCCGGGTAGGTGCTCAGGTGGTGGCTGTAGGCAGGCGAGCCGTTGAGCGTGGAGCCCCACACGTAGTGGGCGCTGCTGAAGTCCCAGTGCGGGAAGGTCCCAATGCGCACCAACCACGCCGGCGCGTCCTCGGCGAGCGGGCGGCCGAAGTCGCAGCCGTACAGCCAGCACCCCATGCGCGTGAACAGCAGGCCGGTGCCCAGGGTGGGCGCGATGATGTCGGCCCAGGGCAGGAGCGGGATGCCCTTGTGGCGGCAGTAGCCCCAGCACGCCAGGAAGCCGCCGATGAAGCCGCCGTAGGCCACCAGGCCGCCCTTCTGGAAGGAGATCAGGTCCTGCAGCGTGTGGTACGAGTCCAGGTTGGTGAGGATGTACAGCACGCGCGACGCCGCGATGGCGCAGACCGCCGTGATGATGAAGCTGTGCGCCATGATGTCGGGGTGCAGACCCTCGAGCTTCTGGCCGTGGTGCATCACGAAGTACCAAGCGACGATGAGGCTGAAGCCCAGCATCATCCCGTAGGAGTAGATGGGCAGCGCGCCCCAGGGCGTGGGGATCTCGAACAGGATTGGATGCATGGGCGGGTATCTTCGCGGTGTGGGCGCGCGCGTCAAGCTCGTAGGGGACGTGCGCGGGGCCGAGGTGTCCAGGGGCCGTGGCGGCGGCGAGCCTCAGCCGAAGTAGAGGACGGCCGTCACGGCGACGGCCCAGAGAGCGAGGTTCACCAGGAAAGGGATGTCGCGCAGCATCTGCTCCGTGGGGCTGTCGGCGTCCCCACGGTTGCTGACCAAGCGCAGGAAGCGCAGCACGCCAAAGAGCGTGAACGGGACCGTGAAGCCCAAGCGGGTGGTGCCGAAGGCCTCGGCGGTGTCCGGATCCAGCGTGTACATGGTGTAGACGGCCACCGTGGAGAGGGCCGTGATGTAGAGCAGGACCACCACCGCCTGCGGCTGGTAGCGCTGCAGCACCGCGCGCTGCTTCACGGCCCCGTCCCCCTGCGCCAGCTCGTGCATGCGCTTGCCGAACGCCAAGAACGCCGCCAGCAGGAAGGTCACCACCAGCAGGTAGGTGGTGGGCGGCACCTGCGCGGCGAGCGTGCCCGCGATGACGCGCAGCTCGAAGCCGCTCGCGATGCAGAGCACGTCGAGGTAGGCCACGCGCTTGAGCTTGAACGTGTAGGCGATGTTCAGGACCAAGTAGGCCAGCAGGGTGGCTGCGAAGGGCAGGCTGATGAGCATGGCCCCGCCGAGGCCCAGCAGCATGAGGCCCACGCCCGTGACGCGCGCCGCGCCAATGGACACCCGACCGCTGGCGAGGGGCCGCTTGCACTTGACGGGGTGCGCGCGGTCCGCCTCGAGGTCCGCCAGGTCGTTGAGCACGTAGACGCTGCTCGAGATCGCGCAGAAGAGCGCGAACGCGGCCATGGTCACGTGCAGGCGCTGCGGGTCGAAGACCTCACGCGCGAAGAAGATGGGCGCCACCACGAAGAGGTTCTTGACCCACTGGTGTGGGCGCATGGTTCGCAGTAGCCCTAGCAACACGGCGCGCACCATAGCAGCCCCCGCGAGGGGCGGCATTTTCGCAACAGGGATATTGGGCGGCAGCTCAGCGGGCCCTCAGCGGCGGCGCTCGCGCTCTCGGCGGGCAAGCTCTTCACGAGCGGACTTGGCGCCCAGCCGGAAGCCGAAGGCCAGCCCCACCAGGAGCACACCCGGGATGTAGAGCATGTGCTCGACCGGCATGTCCGCGAAGTTCATCCGCGCTCGTTCCCCTTGGTGCTGGCGCCACGCTCGATCTCCGCACGCAAGCTGGTGATGCGGCTGTCCAGGTCCCGCAGCTGCGACTGCTGGCGCCACAGAAACAGCAGCAGGAGGGCGAAGATGGCTCCGTAGGCGCCCACGAGCATGAGCCCCCCGGGCACGTCTTCCGTGATGGCCCCGTCCACCGCGCGGAAGCTGGTGGCGCGGCTGCTCGCCGCGTCGTCGCCGTCGTCGTGGGCTGCGGCGTCATGGTCGGCGGCCGCCTGTCGCGTGTCCTCGGCCCGGCCGCTGGGGCTCTCGGGTGCGGGCGCTTCGTTGGCGCTCGGGGCCTGGTCGCTCGGGGCCTGAGCGCCCACACGCAGCGCGCCCAGCAACAAGGCCAGCGCCAGGAAGAGCGCAGCCAGGAACGCGCGCAAGAGGGTGGGCAGGCTCGGCAGGGTCATCGGTCGTCCTCGGTGAGGCCCAGGCGGGCCGCTTCGACGTGTAGGGCGCGGAGCTCGTCGCGCAGCCTCTCGACCCGTGCGCGAGTGGCGATGAGCAACACCACCAGGCCGGTGAAGAGCAGCATGCCCAGCGCGAACGCGGGCCACATGTCCGGGTGCAGCCCGTCACCGCGCCCGGTGATCACCGTGGGGTGCACGCCCCGCCAGCGCTGCACGCTGTAGTGGATGATGGGCACCAGCGGGAGCGCCAGCAGCGAGAGGCCCGCGGCGAAGCGCTTCTCCGCCTCGCCCGCTTCGCCGAAGCTGCGCAGCGCGAGGTACGCCGCGAACACCATGGAGGCGAGCATGACGGTGGTGAGGCGCGGGTCCCAGGTCCAGAAGACGCCCCACGACTTGCGCGCCCAGAGAGGGCCCGTGGTCATCACCATGGCGGCGAAGAGCATGCCCACCTCGGCCCCGGCCACCGAGAGCGCGTCGAAGCGCAGGCTGCGGCGCCACAGGTAGCCCACGCTGCCCACCGCCGCCGCGCCGAAGCCGATGTACATGGCGTAGGCTGAGGGCACGTGGAAGTAGAAGATCTTCTGGGCGATGCCCATGCGCGCCTCCACCGGGGCGTGCACGAAGATGGCGTACAGCGATGACGGAAGGAGCAGCAGCGTGACCAGCCAGAGGGCCTGCCAGAGGCGTTCGTTCGTCTGCACGGGCGGTGGCGGGGGGGCGGCGTTCACGTCGCTCGGCAGCATTCAGGCTCCGGCCCGCCCCTGCAAGGGGAAGTGTGCGAGATGAGCTACGAAGACGCGGTCATGAGGACGCTGCTGGCGCTGGTGGAAGCCACCGACCCCGCGCCCCACGAGGGTGCAGCTGCGCGCGAGGACCTGCGGCAGCTGGCCGAGGCCGTGGCAGCCGTGAGCCAGGCCTACACGCGAGAGCGTGACGCCATCGACGCGGGCGCGACCGGCGAGGCGGCCTATCGCGCGCGCCGGCGCTTCTATCTGCCGCGCGACGGGGCCAAGGTGGTGAAGCCGCTGGTCGAGCTGCACCGGGCCGGGGCGTTGCCACGGGGACCGCGTTGGCGCGTGCTGGACCTGGGCGCGGGCCTGGGGAGCACCTCGCTCGGGGTGGCGGCCACGCTGCTGCACCTGGGGCGTGGGGGGGCGGCGGTGCCGCAGGTGCGGCCGGACGAGGGCTCACAGGGCAGTGGGTCTGCCACGAGCCCGTCCGAGCGCGAGGTGGTGCGCGAGCTGCGCGTGGACGCCGTCGAGCGGGACGCTGGCGCCCTGCGTCACTTCAGCCAGCTGGCCGCGCAGGCGGAGCGGGCGGGCCTGCCGCGGCTGCAGGTGCGGCCCCTGGCGGTGGACCTCCGCAAGCACGTGCCAGAGGGGCCCTACGACCTCATCGTGGCCGGGCTGGTGCTGAACGAGCTCCTGGCCGAGCCCCCCGCCCAAGCCGCCGCGCGCCTGGCCGGGCTGGTGGCGCAGCTGGCACCCGGGGGGGCGGTGATCGTCCTCGAGCCGGCGCTACGGGAGCCCACGCGCGCCCTCCATCAGACCCGCGACGCGCTCACGGCGCACCCCGACGTCGCGCTCTTTGGCCCCTGCGTGCACCGCGCACCCTGTCCCATGCTGGCCGGCCCCAAGGACTGGTGTCACGAGGACGTCAGCGCCACGCTCCCCGACGCGCTGGCCGCCGTGGCGCGCGAGGCGGGGCTGCGCTTCGAGCGGCTGACCTACGCCTACCTCACGCTGCGCCGCGCCGACGCGCCAGCCGACGGAGTCGGTGGCGGGGCCTCGGGGGTCGCTGCGTTGTTAGACCCTGGCGCCGCGGAGGGCGCGCCCCACCGGGTTGTGAGCCAGACCCTGGCCACCAAGGGCAAGCGCGAGTGGTTTGCGTGCGGCGCCGCCGGTCGTGTGCGGGTCACGCGCCTCGACCGTCACGCCACCGCCGCGAACGCCGGCTTCGAGCGCGCCCAGCGTGGGGACGTGGTGCGCCTGCCCGTGCTCGCTCCGGGCGTCACGGACCTGCGCGTGCGCGCCGAGAGCGAGCTGCCCGGCTGGTTCTATCCGGAGGAGGCCTCGGAAGCGGGAGAAGCGCTCGAGGTTGGGCACCGTGGGTTGAAGGGGGCAAGGCCCGGGGCAGCAGACTAGGTGGTCGTGTACATCAAGTCCCCCCCTGCGGGGGTGGACTACGTGGTGGGTAGGCGGGCGTCGTCTTGCATCCCGAGGGCCACGACGGGACGTCTGCGTCCAACTCGCTGGTGCGCGCCTGCTTGTCCTACAACCGGCTGGGCTTGCCCAGCTCCGTACACCTGGACCTGTTCTACGGGTCCATCAGCGGGACGCCGGCGTACAGCACGCCCATCGTGCGCAACATCACGTGCGACGCCAACCGCTTGCCTACACGCATCGACTACGGCGACGCGACGGTCACGCGCGGGCTGCACACGGAGACCACGTACGACGAGCGGCTGCGTGTGCGGCAGTCGGTGGCGACGCGCGGCACCCCGGTGGGTGCCACGGGGCTGAACGCGGTGACCCGGGTGCACGACTTCAGGTACGTGTGGGACGCGGTGAGCAATCTCCGTGAGGTCAGCGACCAACGGCTCGCGTCGGAGTGGGCGGCCGGCTACCGACCGTGGCGGCAGACCATCGACCACGACGCGCTGTACCGGGTGAACGAGATAGACATCAACTACAGGGACGACGGGGGGCAGTTCAACGCCACGCAGACGGACGCGGCGACCGACTGGCGCGCGGAGCGGACACGCCCGAACCAGGACGGCAGCAGCCACGGGGCGCGAGACCCGATGCGGCGGCGGCCGGCGCCGATGGTGACCACCAACGCGCCGGAGCGCGTACGGAACCTGGTCTACGACTACGACTGGCTCGCGAACATGACGGACTGGACGGACGACGCGGGGGTGTTCTACGAGCGGTCGGCGGGTCTGCTGACGAGCGGGAGCGACGCACCGGACTTCAACGGGTGGGAGCCCACGCACCGTCCGAGCGCTGTGTACCTGAGCACGAACATCAGCGACGCCGTTGGGGGCCACAGCGCGACGGAGGACCGCGGCGGATACGTGTGGCTGGACTACGGGCAGAGCGGTAACGTGGTGGGGATGACGGTTCACGGGCAGTGTCACGACCGGGACGAGAGCACGCTGTGCGAGGACCTCAATCCGGGGACGAGCAGCGTGGAGGACCGCAAGGCAGCGCTCGAGGCGGGCTGTGTGTGCGCGCAGGAGCAGCACTACCGCTACGACTGGGACGAGCTCAACCGCCTAGCCGAGGCGCGGCGCTATGACCGGACGGGGGGCGCGGGACCGTGGGCGCTGGCCGTGCAGCAGCGGTACCGGTACGACGCCGGGAACGTCCGCATGATCAAGGAGACCATCGACCACGGCCTGAGCCCCTTCGCGGCGGTCACACTGACCCCATATCCCGGCGACTTCGAGCGCCGTGGCCTGGTGCTGAGCACGATGGACGGCACGTACGACAGCAGCCCGAGCCTGAACTCGGAGAGCCAGTACAACGTGGGCGGCGCCCGCCTGGTGTGGGGCACCGACGACCCTCGCACCGGGGAGCTCACCCGCAGCCAGCGTCTGACTCTCCCTCTCAGCGACCTGGTGCAGAGCACGGCGGCTGTGGTGGACCTGCAGAGTGGCGACCTGATTGAGCACACCACGTTCTATCCTAATGGGGCGCGGGAGACCCACCTGAGCACCGATGAGGTGTCCATGCAGCTAGAGCCCGCGGGCTTCACGGGGAAGGAAGCCGACGAAGAAGTCGGGCTCGTGTACTTTGGCGAGCGGTATCTGATTCCGCGGCTGGGAAGGTGGGCGAGTGTGGACCCGTTGAGCGTGCACCAGATGGAGGGGGGCGAGGCGATGAACGGGTACCACTACATAGGGGGCAACCTCCTCCAGAGTCGAGATGATCTCGGCCTAACTGACGTCAAGTTCGAACCTGCAGATGACGGCAGCGGTGCCGTCAATGTGACCGTGTCGAGAACGCTCGAGGTCTACGCTGAACGGAGAGACGGCGAATCACAGCAACAACACAGCGAACGCGTTGCTCAATTTGTCGCGGAAGCCGAGTCCGAGGTGGCTGACGTATATCAGTCATATTCTGTGGTTGAGAATGGCGTCGAGTACCGTGTATCGTTTGATATAGATGTTGTCGCAGGAACCAACGCATCGATGCAGCGACAGGCGGACCGCGCCGATACACGTGGACTCGCTCGGACGGCCACCAACAGAAACGTCGGTGTACTACTTCTCCGAAACGAAGCGTCTGGGCTACAGAACGACGGGCGAAGAAGGAACGAACTTGCTCAAGTCATCATCGATCACACGGGGCGTGGTCGTGACACTGTCAATGCCCCTAGTGGCGCACTTAGGCGACACCAGTTTATGGGGACGGTCGCGGAGTTCTACCCAAACCCGATCACCAACAACCCGAACTGGGAGAGATACAATATCGCCCACGAGATTGGCCATCTGCTCAATCTCGCTGAAGGCTACGTAATGCATCGATCCGAGCCACCAATCGGATACAACGCCGAGCTCTTCGGGCCCTACACTACCTTCGGAACATATCCTGAGTCTCGGGGATCCGTCATGGAACTTGGGGCGGAGAGCGCCGCGCTCGTCGAACACCAGCGGCGCGCGATATTGCGATTCTCGATCGAGGCTCGCACCGCCGGAGGCGGACTGGTCAACGGGTATCGACTGGTTTCTGGACGATGAGAGCGATGTGTAGGGGTGGAAGACTGACTGTGTTCGGAGTGTCTCTCTTATGCGCATGCGGTTCGAGTGGTGTCCCTGAGATATCCTGTGAAGACTTGCTTCGTGAGACTAGTTCGTCCTTCGAGTCTAGTCTTCAAAGTGGTCCCTATTGCGTTCATGGTCGAGCGGACGTGGTCGATGGAACAGTCACGATATGCTCGGGAACGATCCGTCTTGACGTGGTCGGGTTTCAGTCTGAGCGTGAGTTGCTCATTGAGGCTGCACTACGTCCGGATACCGAACGTCTCAAGGTGTGGGCGTCAACCAATACCGTTGGAGCCCGCTACACGGCGGTCCTGAATGTGGATGGCACGGGTGCTAGTTGCGACCGTCCTTGACTTTGGTGCCGTGCTCGCTCTCTGAGCCTTGGTCGGTGCACTTCCTCACTGCGACCCGACTCTCGGTGTCTCATGGTCATGCCGTCAAGCGGCAGTGAACTGCGCTATACTTTGACCTCCATAGGGCCCGACATCTCTAGAAAACGCCCAGGTCGTATTTCGCAGAATTAGATTCTGCAAACTCTTCCTCGCCGGGTCCGTTCTCGTAGTACCCATGGCCCTCAAGCGACGGTTCCGGCACATCTGTGGGATGCAGTGTATCTCCGACGTCCTGCGGCATCATAGAGTCACAAGGCGTACGGGCGTAGTGCCCTTCGACAAGTGCGCTCGTAGCCGCTCCGCCTGACTCTTCGGTGTGGCGATCGCCAATAAACGCTCGGCTCGCGAAGCGCCCACGTAGATCTTGCGCGCGTCCTCCTCCGCCACTGTCGATTCACCCTCAAGTACATCGAGGATGCCCTTTGCGGTCTTCGTCGTAAGCACGACACATATGGCGGGGAACTCAAGACCTTTTACCCCGTGAATAGTTCGGGCCGGCAGTGGGGTCTGATCCGCTCGAGCCAGCACAGCTTGCAGGTCCTTGTTGGTCCGGAGTCGCTGAGAGATCGTTTTCGCCCCCACAATGCCGCTTTCTAGCGCTTCTCGCGCACGCTTGAGCCACTTGTCTGCTGGCTCGTTCGGCCGCACCCGCAGGAGCTCCCCAATGCTGATTGCATCTGCCCTCCACCTTCCATCCTGGAG
Organism: Sandaracinaceae bacterium; assembly: GCA_020633075.1. GTDB lineage: Bacteria > Myxococcota_A > Polyangia > Polyangiales > Houyiibacteriaceae > JADJJE01. The sequence continues at coordinate 203,858 of JACKEI010000005.1, read as the reverse complement.
TCCCTCGTCAAGAACATACTTCGAGTAGTCAGACACCGAACCGATGCAGCCTTGCACTAGCAAGATCGCTCGATGGAGACCTGTCAGCGCCTCGCGACGCCTACCCGCCTCATCTGCGAGGTGGTAGCCGACAGCAGAGTCGGCCAAGAGTAATGTCCTATCATCTCCGGGGATGATGACGGGATTGCCCACGGCCTTGGCTGCACTCGCCAGCGTAGCAGCCACGACGGGCGCGTCCCCGGTGCATATGCCCAGTCCACGCGCGAGCTTATGAAACGCGTCGCCGATACTCGATGGCACGCCGGTCCCGGCGTAGGCAAGGATGTGCACCGGCGTGGTTTCAGCATTGTACCGTCCGAGCGCCACGTCAGGTGTGCCGCGAGCACCCGGCGGTCGGAGAAATGAAATGGCGGAGCATATTGCGGGCGACGAGCGAAAGTTGCCGCGGATGTGCAGTTGGTCCCCGACGCTAAACCCCATGCCAAACTCCAGAAGCTCATCTGTGAGGCCTCCCCGAAACGAATATATCGCCTGGTTTGGGTCGCAGATGATCTTCACTGCTATTCCGCTCTTCCGAAGCCAGTCGACGACACGAAGGTCCGCGGGGCTACAATCTTGGGCCTCGTCGACAATGATCTCCTTGAACCGGCCTCTCAGCGCCGCCCCGACACGCTTCGCAAACCCCACATCGGCCAGCCGGCCCTGCACAAAAGCTCGAACGTCGTCAAAGTCCACGCGCCCGGCGGCGTGAGCGTTCGCGAGCATAGTTCGTGCCCGCGCCTCCCAAGCACCGGGCCCGTTCTTTGGTGCGAAGCCGACTCTTGTGGCCAACCCCGGTATGAGCCGTCCCGTGTCCCGTGAAAAGAAGTCCAGCCTCAGTGACTGGGCGGCCTCGAACGGTTTTACCTCCCAAGCTCCCTTGTCCGGTATCAGGGTTGGCGCTGCATCGCAACCATCAAGTCCGAAGGGAGCGATCAAAAATTTCCAAACAAAACTGTCGAATGTTCCGATGAAGTGAGGAAATAATGGCGTCGGGAAAATCCCGTACGAACGTAGTCGTTCCTCGAGTTCGCGAATCGCGGTGTTGGTAAATGAAAGAAATACTGCACCTCGCCGATCGTGCTCAGCGGAGATAAGGACACGCGCACGTTCTACAATTGTCCGCGTCTTGCCGGCGCCGGGGCAAGCACGAACAAATGCATTTCCATCGTGGGCGATGACTCTACGTTGCTCGGTCGTCGGTTCGTAGGGTGCCATCTATCGGACAACCTCCATGATCGCCTGCTCAATGTAGCTGGGAACAATAAACTCTTCCCCTTCGTCTATGAGTTCTGCGAGGATCTGGGCAAAGTCGCCCTTGCGAGCTGCCTTGAACAACTTGTGCACTGCTCGGGCACGGTCATCTGCGCTTAGTGCGACGGCCTCTGCCCACTTTTTTTCCGATCGGGGATGGAGCTTGAGATACGCTCTGCGGAGGACTGGCTCGTTGCCCGCCTCTAAGAGTTCGGTCTCAAGCGAGTACGTTGACGTGATGGTGAAGGTGCTAGCCTCCGCGCCGTTTCTCTTTGCGAGGCTATCCAACGCGGTCTTGCGCCTCTCTCCGGGCAGCAACACGTCCGCGTTCGTCACGACTCCGAGGCTCTCGGTGACGGCGTCTGGTGGACTAGTCTGGTCGGTAGCGCTCATTCCTAACGGACTGTCGTCCTCATCGTCACCTTCGTCTTCCTTGTCCTTTCCTGCCGCTCGGTCGCCATCAGTGAGGATCACCACCCGCTCCGCGATGCGTGCCTCGTTGATGGCGAGTGTAAGTAGCTTCGCGTAGGGCATGAAGTCGACCCCGTCGATGGGAACGAACACTGTTGAACGGAAAAGGCGGAGCTTTTCAGGCTCGCTCTTGAGCGTGTGGTGCTTGGCGATCGCGGGCAACAGAAGGGCCTCGGCGATACCTTCCACGAGGAGCACCCGCCCGCCGAATAGGAGGGCGGCTTTGGTGACATCTAGGTACCGTTCGATCTTGCGTCGTTCGCTTGGATCGAGGGCAAGCTGCGAGAGTGCGATACAACGGGTCGCGCGCCGCACGGCGTTCGGTGGTGCCGCTTCGGCGGAAGGTGCCGGGGTGCCCGTCTCCTGCACGATAACGCTATCCTCGAGCGTCCCGGTCGCCTCAGGCGGCCTGACAACCGCTTCTGCAGCCGCGGCGTTGTGAGCGGGAGCGAACAGCGACTTGAAGACCACCAGCTGGTTGCTGCTCACCCAAGCCGAGAGACTGGGGGAATGCGTCGCCACGATGACTTGCACCTGGCCAGCCGGCCCGAACGCGGAAGGCGCCGCGCGCGACTTCACAGCTTGTTCGCTAAGGAAGGCCAGCACCGCGGCCTGCAGCTGTGGGTGCAGGTGTGCCTCGGGTTCCTCCACCAGAAACAGAGTAAGGTCCGCCGTTCGAGCCTTCTCAAGCTCCACCGCTATGGTGGCCATGAAGAGCAGGTTGGCGTACCCATGACCAGAATACCGCAAGTCCTCTGCATCGACGCCGTGGTCCGAGAGTTTGAATCTCAAGTCCCGGGCAATGTCGACCAACTTTTCCTGGGAGGCGAACCCCAACGCGGCGGTCTGCCGACGAACGCCGGCGGTCAAAGACGAAAGCCCCCTGCTCACAGCCTCGTCCACCTTGGTCAATACAGCATGCTCAGACTTCCTGGCTAGGTCCTGCGCCAATGCCTCCGGCGACCCGCCGTCCAGGAAGTGCTTGAGGAGCGCCATGATGCGCGTTGGATTGCCAGAGGCGAGGGCGCGTTTCGCGTCGCGAAGCGGCTGTAGGTATACGTGCCGAACCATCTCGAGGCAGCCGCGCTCCGGTGTGGACCCTGGCTTGCCCGCCCAGTAGAGAGGTCTCTCATTTCCTGGGGCACACGAGAATGAGAGACCGAACCTAGCATGCGCCAGGGAAGCGTCGGTCATCGCCGAAAGGAGTCTTCCCTGCTGCCCAGCGTCGAGGTCGCCGAACAACGCCTCGAGCTCGAATGCGGTCGCTTCGCTGCCAAAGCGTACGTCGGTGGCTTCGCAGTAGAGTTCACGTCGTCCGCCTAGTGGCTGGGTGATTAGGCGAATCGCGTCAATGGCGTTGCTCTTTCCTCCGTTGTTCTCCCCAACGAAGACCGTCATGTCCTTCTGAAGTATTACGACTCCCTCGTCAAAAGAGCGAAAGTTGCGAAGCGTCAGTTCTTCTAGATGCATGTCCCTCCTTACCGGTGGGCTCGCTTAAAGCCACAAGTTGCGGTGGACGACTCTCCACCAAACGGTGAAGAGCCGTGCTGCGATTCAGTTCTCGGTGGGTCATACCTAGCCAGGTAGGCGACACAGTTGCGACGTGTGACTCGCATCCGATCCTCCGACGCCCGGAGACCCGACCTCTCCACAAGAGGCCTACGGTCGCATTTTGCAGAGTCGGTCAGATGTATGCTCGTCGAACGAGGGCGGTTCGCGGGACGCTCGCTGACTAGCAGGCCGACCGAGTCAGGCCCACCCTCACACATCACGGTTCTGTGGCGCCTCCTCTGCATCAGGCGGCGACGATACCATGTGTCCTGCATCGCGGAATAGCGGCAGAAGAACCTTTGCGATTCCGTCCCGGTGGCCGAGCATGCCGGTGAGCGGCGGCTCGTCGCCAAGAAGGGCGGGCATGACGAGGGACCCCAGCGAATGGAGTTCGCCGGGCCACTCTCCGTTGGCCCGCGCTTCGCGCGCCAATCGCGTAACCGAGGTTGCCAGCAGGTCTGCAGCCTGGATGCCCGGGATGGCTTGTGAATCGCCCACGTTGCTCGTCCGGCAGAAGGCCATTGGACGGCTTGTCGCGGTTGCCCGATATCAGCCCAGCAGGGCCAACCTGCAGGGACGGGCTAGGAGGGCCGCCATCGCGCCCCCCGCCGTCGCGTCGATAGCGGGCCCGCAGTCGCTCGGTCCGCCGCAAGGTCAGGCCAAGCATGTTCGCGGCCTCATGCCGGGACAGACGACGTTCCAGGCAACCCGCGCGAGCTGGGGCGGTGCGTCCCCGGGACCCGCCGGTCGAGGCACCTAGCCGCGGCCTGATTCCGCGCCTCCGACTCGGACGCCCGCGGTCGTTGACCTTGGGTGTCGGCCACTGCTCTTCGCTCCCCGCTGTGCGGCAGGCACCGGGCCCCTCGCGAGGCTCGGCGCGCTCCGCGCTCAGGTGCCTGACGAAGACCAGCGGCCTCCATCGGTAGGAGCGGGGGCTCGCGGCGAAGGGCGTCACCTCGACCCACGGAGCCCCATGAACCTCTTTACCGCACACCTCACCGGCATCACCTCCCAGCTGCTCCCCGTCCGAGCCGTCAGAGCCGGGCGCACCGTCACCGTCACCCTCGGCGATGGCCCAGTCACGAACGACCCTGAGTCCAACCGCCAGCGCGAGACCCGCATCCGCGTGAAGAGCGCCCTCGCAGCCAACGACACCCGGGTCGACGTCCAGGTCCGCTCCGGGAAGCTCCACAGCGCGAGCATGGACCTCGCTGTCGCGGCCGCCATCTACGCCACGGAGGCCGGCGCGAATGATCTTCCCCCGACGCTCTTCCTCGGCGAGCTCGCTCTCTCCGGCGCAGTGCGTCCCATTCGGGGCGTCCTGCCCCACCTGCGAGTCGCCAAAGCGCAGGGCATCGAGCACGTCCTGGTGCCCGAGAGCCAGGTCAGGGAGGCAGCCGGACTTGACCTCAAGGTCCATCCCATCGCGGACGTGAGCGCACTCTTGGACTACCTCGTTGAGGGTCCCATCCAGTACATCGTGCCCACCCTCAACGCCCTGCCCTACCACGACCCCCACGTCGATTTCGCCGACGTCCGTGGGCTCCATGACGCGGTCCACGCCTGTACCCTGTCGGCCGCCACGGGGTACCCCATCCTCTTCGAGGGGCCGCAAGGAGCCGGGTCCACCCTCCTGGCGCGGCGCCTGCCCACCATCCTGCCGGACGCTACCGCGGAGGAGGTCCTGGAGATTCGCACCGTCCAGTCTGCCTCGGGAATGCTCGGCCCCGACACCCACAGCGCCCGTCCCTTCCGGGCCCCCCACTACACCTGCAGCGCCGCTGCCCTCTTCGGCGGCGGTCCCCAAGGGCATCAAGTCCCCGGTGAAATCAGCCGTGCCGCCAAGGGGGGTCCTGTTTCTCGACGACCTCCCTTCGCTTCGGGCCGACGTCGTCCAAGCCCTCCGGCAGCACGTGCGCAAGCCCACCCTGAGGCTCTACCAGGGCCCTGAACTCCCCTGCGATGCGCACCTGGCCGCCTCCATTCGTCCCTGTCTCTGTGGGCTCCTGGGTCACCCCGCGCGAGTCTGCACCTGTACCCCCCGCCAAGTGGCTCGCGAGGAGGCTCGGGTCCCGAGGGGCATGTTTCCCATCAGGGTGCGACTCCCCTTCCCAGCCGGCAACGCCCTCGAGCTCGATCGCAGCCCCACCTCGGCCGTACTTCGGGAGCGCGTCACGGAGGCTCGGACCAAGTTGGCGGAAGCCGCGGCTAGCGGGAGCAACCAGTCTCACGACGGGACAGGGTGGAATGGTGTACTCCAATGCCAACGCGTTGCATTCAGGAGGCACAGATGCCTAGGTGGACACCCTTCTCGTATCGAGGCTACTACGACGTGCCACGCGTCATCGTGCTTGTGTTGGCGGACGGTCGGCGCATCCTCTTAGAATCCAGATTCGACGAAGTGGTCGATCAGTACGATGACTACTACGACGTCTACCTCCTCCTCGATGAGGCTGCCCTCGACGGATCCTGGGAGCGGCTCGCGGAATACACTCTCGAGATCCTCGGCCGGGTCGCTGTGGTCGATGTCCGATTCGATTCGACGAGGCGGGACGAGATCGACCTAGATTCGCTGGGGCTCCCGGAACTCGCATAGCCGTCGTCGGGGTCGTTGTGGTCGTCCACCTCACTGTTGGCGTCCAGATGGGCGTCGTAGCCGGCGGCCGAATTGGCGTCGTTGACGGTGAGGGGGCGCTTGTGGAGCAGCTCAGACCGGGCGAAGAGGATGTGGTTGTGGTTCGTGGGGGAAGTCCTCGAGGAGCAGGCCCTCCGTGTCAATCGAGGGTGAGCCACGAAGGGGAGTGCCGACGCTTCATCCTGGAATGTCGCGTCCGCGCCGTCTCCAGCGCCAACAACCCCTTCTCGAGCGACGCCATCGCCATCCTCCGCGAGGCAAGCTCCGGTGGCCTCCGCGACATCGACCGCCTTGCCACCAACGCTCTCCGCCACGCCGCCTCGCGCAAGGTCCGCATCGTCGACCGGTCCGTCGTCGGCAAGATCGTCGGGAACCACCTCAACAACCTCGTCGACTGAACTCCGCACATGACCTTGATGGCCATCATTCTAGTGCCGCTTGGGTGATGGCCATCCTGCGTCGCGCGCACGTGCGCGGCATCGTGATGGCCATCGCCGCCGTGGCCGCCGACGCGCAGCCCGTGATGCCCATCAAACATCGTGACGCGATGTCCATTGCGGGGCGTGCTCGCCAACAATAGGATCCCGCCTCCACTCAAGGAGGTCCTCGTGAGAAAGTTCATCGTGCCAGTCGTTTGCGTTCTGGTTGGCTGCGCTGCTGGCGTCGCCATGCCTACAATCACCGCACAGACGTTCGCCGCTCCGAGTCCTGGCACCGTTCGCTACGAGGCGTTCTGCGAACCGCTCGCCGGGGGTGGCGACTTGAGCGCCGCAGTCGCACGACATGGTCAGAACGGGTTCCACCACACGTCTACGACCATCTGGCGCAGCGTGTACGCCTGCTTCGAGCGCCCTGTGCAGTAGCCTACGTCGACCACGTCACGGAAGCGACGGAACCCCATGAGGCATGCCGTTCACCCGCGACACGCTCAAGAGCATCCTCAACCGCGTTGCGGAGGACGTCCACACCCGCATGACCTAGGCGGGCGACGCGCTCCACGGGCAAGTGGAGGAACTCTTCGCGTACGCGCTGGCCTCGGAGTCGCACTCCATGCGCGGGCAGATCCAGCACGCCGTGAAGCAGAGCGTCCCCTCGTTCGCTGACGACGAGGAAGCAATCCTCGCGTGGGCCCGCACCATGCTGCAGGGCGCAAGAGCCGAGCGACGCTGACGTGCTGTACGCAACTGTCCGAAGCGCGTCGCGAGTCGCTCGTGAATCCGCTGGCTGTGCTCGGGACGCCGGACGCCGCACGACTCGCCTAGGCAACGGGGAGGGCGGACATGGCGCACGAGCACGGGTCGATCGCCCGGCGCGAGCCAGGGCCGAGTGTCGGTATGATCGCGCGCGGTCATGGGGAGCGCGTGCGCGCCGAGCACGTCCTGAGCCCGGAGCAACACCAGGTGCCGCGGGCCATCGAGCGTTGTGGGACCGCAGCGCTCGGGGGGCATCTGCACGCCCCGCGAGACGGTCTACAACCTAACCTGACTGAGGCCGCACGCAGCCTTCAGAAGAAGACGGCTCCCGTGGCCATCAGGTGGAAGGGCCAGCCGGGGGTGAAGTTCACGTCTTCGCAGCCTGCGAACGCGCCGCCCTCGCTCACCGCGCGTGTGCCGGCCGGGCAGCTGCTGGCGTCCGTCTCCCCTGCCAGCCGCGAGACCGTCGCGAACTGAGCCTGCCGCCAGCGGGCGTTGGTCAGGTTCTGCACCGTCAGGCCCAGCGCGAAGCGTTCGGTCTCCCAGCGCACGCTGGCGTCTATCCGGTAGAAGCCCTGGGCGTGCAGAAAGCCGTCCTCGGTGGCGGGGCGGTCCGCCACGTAGAGCAAGCCCACGCGGCCGGACACGCCGGTCTGGCGATGTCGCAGCAACACCCCGGCGTCCAGCATGAAGGTCGGCGCGAGCGCCACGGCGTCGGCGTTCCCGGGGTTGTCGACGAAGACGGAGTCGGTCCACGTGAGGTCCACGTCGAGAGTGAGCCAGGGCAGGGCCTCGAGCCGCGCGTTGGCTTCCACCCCCAGGCGGCGGGTGGCCCCGCGTGGCTCCGTGGTGCCTGCGTCGCCAATCCAGACGATCTCGCTGTCCAGGTCCAGCAGGAACGCCGCCGCCGACAGCTCAAGCCGCTCCAGCAGCGTCAGGCGCGCGCCCAGCTCGTAGCCGCGGGCCTGGGTGAGGGGTGTGGCCGGGTCGGTCGCGCGCACCACGCCACGGGCGTCATTCGAGTGAAAGCCGTACCCGAAGTTCGCGAAGAACGAGAGCTGCTCGAGCGGCGTCACCACCAGCGTGGCCTTGGGGCTCAGCCGCAGCGCCTGCGTCTCGCCGCTGGTGCGTGAGCCCAGCGCGCCACGGTCTTCGAGCCGATCGCGCACACCGAACGCGAAGTAGTCCATGCGCGCACCCACCACGGCCCGCAGCCAGCGCCAGCGCAGGTCCTCCTCCACGAACATCCCGACGCTGGTCTCCGCGATGGCCGCGTCGACGCGCACCGTGCTCAACTCGCGCGCTGGGGCGTCGTGCAGCGTGGTGCGGATGTCGTCGACGCGGAGCTGCGCACCGACGCGCGTGCGGAGCTCCGCGCTCCCCAGCGACTGCCGCAGCTCGTAGGCGCCACGTAGCCCACCCGTCAGGCGCTCGTCTCCCTGGCGGATCATGTCGCCCGCGATGGGGTCCACGCTGAAGTAGGTGAAGTTGGAGTAGAGCGCGAACCGGTAGTAGGTGAGCCAACCGGTCGCCTCGAAGTGGCCAGGGGCCCCTTCATCGTGGGCCACGCTTCCCTGGGCCTGTCGTGGGTGCGAGCCGGCTTCGCCGTCCGACGTGCCGCCGCGCCGGCCGGTCGGCACGCGCAGCGTGGCGTAGACGCTGTGGCGCTGCGTGCTGCCGCCTTCGTTCGGGTCCAGCGTTCCGAAGCGGTCGAGGCGCCCCGCGCGCACCTCGCGCGACGGAAGCTGGCCGTTGGCCGTCCACCCGCTGGCGTGCCCGGTCACCGTGACGGACAGGCGGGCGCCGCCGTCCCAGCGGTGCGTCGCGCGCCCGAAGAGGTTGATGCGCAGCAGGTCCTCGGGGTTCTCGAAGGGGCCGTCGGTGCCGTAGGCCTCCACGGCCAAGACGGGCTCCACGCCTCGCACCTCCGGGGCCAGGATGGCGACCCCACGGAACGAGCCGTAGGTCCCGCCGCCGAGCGTGAACGAGCTGCGCGGGATCTGGTCGCTCAGCACCAGGTTGACCGCGCCTGCGGTCGCGAAGTCGCCGTACTCGGCGAAGTAGGGCCCCTTGCGGATCTCCATGCGCTCGATCAGCTCGGGGATGACCCACTGCAGGTCCGTGTAGCCTTGGCCATGCCCGTGGCTGACGCTGTTGAGCGGGATGCCGTCCACGTGCAGGGCGACGTCGGTGCCGTGGTCCGCGTCGAAGCCGCGCAGGAAGTACTGGTTGGCCTTGCCGCCGCCAGCGTGCTGGATGACGTAGAAGCCGCTGCCCGCGTTGAGCAGGTCGCCCGCCGAGCCAAAGGGTCGCAGGCGTAGGTCTTCGCCCCGCAGGTCCACAGATGAGGTTGCTTGCGGCGGCGGCTCCACCTCGGCCGTGGCTCCGAAGGCCACGCTGCTCGCATCCGTCACGGCGGCGCGGCGTGGCGCTTCAGGCTCTCCCGCTGCGGGATGCGGCCCAGCCGGGTGCGCGTGGGGCGGTGTGACGTGCGTGTGGTCCGGCGCTTGGAAGAGGACCTCGAAGCGAATGCGCGACGCCATGGGCTGCGCGCCGCGCGAGGCCGGCTCGAAGGGCAAGCCCCGCACGAAGTCGACGGCCGCCGCGCGAAAGAGCTCGGCGTCGCGGCCTTCGCGGTCGCACTCGAGCACCTCGGCCTCACGGACCGTGCCCAGCTCGTCGATGGTGATGCGCAGCAGGACGCGCGCGGGCTGGCCGTCTGCGCCGCTGGGATAGGGAGGGTGCGCGTGCTGCGCCTGAGGCAGATGCGGCGGCGTCAGCGCGTCCGGGTCGGGGGCGGGGTCGGGGGCCGCAGCGTCTGCCGGGGTGCCGGGCGTGTCGGGCGGCGGCGTGTCGACGGTCTGGGCCAGGAGGGGCTCGGCGGAGAAGAACGGGAACAGGAACAATAGGCTGCGGAACGCAGGCATTCGTGCGCGCATGGAAGAACATCACTCTCGATGGGAGGAAGCCCGACGCGGCGCGGTCACGCGTGCGTGTGGCAGCGTCCCGAGTCGCTCAGGCGGGGGTGTGGATGTTCGTGGGCATTGGCGGCGCGCGTGCCCGCGTGAGCGGCGCGCTCCCCGCGCGAGGCGCCCGGGGCAGCGGCGCGAAGGTGAGGTACCCCCAGAAGGGCGCTAGCGGGACGGGCGGCAGGCCCGGCAGCGGGAGCAGCGCGGCGAGATCGCGGTGCGCCAGGCTCCCGGCGCCGTGCTCGGTCGGGCTCTCGCCCTCGTCTGCGCGCTCGTCGCGGTCACCCTCGCCGTCACCGTGGTGCTCCTGGGGGGCGACCTCGGGGCCGTCGACCACGGGGTCCCGGCCGTCGTCCTGCTGGCCGTCGTCCTGCTGGCCCTCGTCCGCCCAGCGGCCACGTGCGCCCCCGTGGTCGCGCCACGCCGAGAAGCCCACCGCCGCGAGCGGGGCGTGGGCGCGTGCTGCCCGGCCACGGTGCGCGTGATGGTGGTGGTCTCCGTGCGGGTGTCCGTGGCCCTCGTCTCCAGCGCGCGGCTCGTCCGTGCGAGCGCCCGCTCGGCCGTGCTCGTGTGGCGCGAGCGCGTCGTGCCACGCGACGTGGCCAAGCGGCGCCGCCTCGAAGCCCGCGCACCAGAGCGCGAGCGCCAGCCACGCCCAGCGTCGACGTCGATCGTCCGGTGCCGGCTTCGGTTGGCGATGAGGTGCACGCGTCACAGCCCCGCGAGGATACAACAAGCGCGCGATCCCAGCGCCGGGACTTCACGCGGCGTCCCCCGCGCCTCGGGCGGCGCCAAACCAGGACCAAAAAAAGCGGGCGAACTGCCGTGGGCCGGATAGCGTCCCAGGCGGGGGCTGTGTCATTCTCCGGGTCTACGCGGTCGGTGGTTCCGCGTGGCCCGCGCTTCGCGGGGGTGGTCGGTCCAAGAACTCTGGGTGCTGTGATGCTGACGAATGGGAAGCGGCCATTGCGCTGGTCGCTCACGCTGGGTCTGTTGCTCAATCTCGCGGCTCTCGTCGTGGCTGGCGCTGCGCATGCTCAACCCGGGGGTGACCCGCGTGACGAGGAGCTCGCCGACGTGGAAGCGCGGGCCCTCTTCAACGCAGGCGTCGCTGCCTACGACGCTGGGCGCTACGAGGACGCTCTCGAGAGCTTCGAGCGCGCGTATCAGCGCAGCGAGCGACCCGTCCTGCTCTACAACATCGGTCAGTGCTACGACCGCCTGCGCCGTGACGAGGAGGCCGTCCAGGCGTTCGAGCGCTATCTCGAGGCGGTGCCCGGCGCCGAGAACCGGCCCCAAGTGGAGGCGCGTCTGCGCGCGCTGCGCGAGGCCATCGCGCGACGCAGCACGACGTCCGGCACGGATCCGGCGCTGCTCTCGCCGGCACAGGTGGCGGCGTCGGCCACACCGCCACCCACGTCGCCCGAGGGTCCCTCGCTGCGCGAGTCCGACTCGCACCGCCCGCGTCGCATCGCCCTGGTGACTACCAGCGTGGTGGTCGTGGTGGCGGTCGTGGTGCTGAGCGTCGTGCTGGCGGGTGGGGGCGGCAACGACTACGTCGGCTCCGACGTGGGGACCGTCTTCGCCCTGCAGCAGGTGCCGCGATGAGGCGCGCCACATGGATGGCCGTGCTGGCCCTGGTGCTCTCGCCCGTCTTCGGCTGCGCCGACAACGTCACGCAGGTGGTGGTGAGCATGGACGCGGAGTCTGCGTGGCGCAGCGCCGCCACGGAGGTGCGCGTCGTGGTGCGCGGGGCCCCCGCCGGTGACGCGGGCTTCGACACGCCCGTGCGCGACGTGACCCTGATGGTCGGCGCGGGTCAGCTGTATCAGTTTCCCGTGGACGTGACCGTGGCGCCCCTCGAGGGCGACAGCACGCGGCGCTGGTCCGTGGACGCCATCGCCACCAACACGGAGACCAACGCCACCGCGACAGTGCGCGTGCGTGGCTCGTACGTAAGCGGTCGGACGCTGCGCGTGTCGCTGCTGTTCGAGGACGCGTGCGCGGGCGTCATGTGTGCGACGGACCAGACGTGCCGCGCGGGCGCCTGTGTGGACGCGACCTTCAACCCGGAGCCGCTCGACGCTGGGACGGATGCGGGCACGGACGCCGGCGTCGACCTCGGGGTTGACGGAGGTGTCACCGACCTCGGCGTCACGGACGAGGGAATGCCCACCGACGGTGCCATCCCGCTGCACTGTCCAAGCCCCACGGTGTGGGTCCCCAACAGCGGTGCGGGGACCCTGGACAGTGACGCCGGCGTCGTGCCCTATCCGGTGCTGGCCACCTGTCCGTCCAACCATCAGGTCGGGGCGAGCTGTCCTGGCACGCCCGAACCCAACGACATCTGCTACCGGACCCGCTTCAACGGGACAACCTCGTACTGCAGAGTCCCCTGCACGCTCCAGGCCCTCGACGGCGGAGTGAGCGACGACCCCATCTGCGCGTCGGTGCACCCCGACTCCCGCTGCGCCCCGGCGCTCGGCGCCGGGAACGAGCCCGATCGCACCCTCTGCACCATCCCGTGCAACCCGTTCGACGATGTCGGCTGTCCGGCCGGGCTCCACTGTCAGGCCATCTCCGACTCGGACATCAACGCGTTCTACACGGAGTGCATCGCGCTGGACGTGGATCCGCGTCACGACCACGAGCCTTGCTTGATCTCCAACGGAGACACGTACCCCACGGAGTCGGGCTGCGCGCCCGGCTACACCTGTGGCTACGACAACGTCTGTTCGCCTTCTGGGCCCATGGGCTACGTGTGCCTCCAGATCTGCGACCCTGCGGACGTCAACCCGCGCGTCGAGTGTCCTGCGAACACGGGCTGCTACCGCCTCGCGAACGGAACCTACGACGACGCCATCGGCCCACTGAACATTGGACGCTGTGGCTACTGAGCGCGCGCGTGTCGGCGACGCAGCCTGACGGCGCCCGTCAGCTCGCCAGCGCCTCCACGCGCACAGGCACGTGCTTGTGGTACGGCGTGCGTGTGAAGGGTTCGCAGTGCTCGGAGGAGGTGAGCTGATTGAGCGCGGGGCCCAGCGGCTCGCTGTCGCCGTAGCGCATCCCGTGCCCGTGGGGCAGGGTGACCATGCCGCGCCGCACGCTCTCGTCGCGCTGCACCGTCACCTCGATGGCCCCGCGCGCGGAGGTCACGCGGGCGCGCACACCGTCCTCCAGCTCCAAGGCCTGCGCGTCCTCGGGGTGGATGCGCAGCGCGCCGTCCTTGTCCTGCTTGCGCCACGCGGGGTCGCGGAAGATGGCGTTGGCGTTGTAGGTGCGGCGCTCGCCAGCCATCAGCACCAGCGGAAAGGCCGGGCTCGTGCTCTCGGTCGTGTCCAGCTCGCGGAGCGCCTGCAGCATCTCGGGCACCTCCAGCTGCGCGCGCTGGTCTGCGTGCCCCAACAGGGACCAGACCTCGTCGTACTCGTGCCGGCTCAGCACCGCTCCGGAGCGCTGGTTCAAGATGGCGCGAAACAGGTGCACGCCCAGCGTGGCGCGGTTGCCCTTGTAGCCGGCGCGCTTCACGGCCGTGTAGTGCTGGTGGGCGTAGCCCATGGCCAGCGGCAGGAGGAAGGCCGCCGTGCCCGCGCCGTCTGGTAAGGCCGCGCCGAGCGTGCGGTACAGCAAAGACGCCGCGTAAGGGCGCAGCTTGGGGCGCGCCGCCAGCGTCGTGGCCAGCGCCGCGAGGTAGCCCAGGTGCAGCGCCGCGGCCGGCTCGCGCTCGGCGACCGCGCGCAGCACCGGGAAGCTCTTGGGCAGCTCCCCCATGTGCTCGAGCAGGCGCGTGTAGATCTCGGGCTCCGGCAGGCACTCCCCCAGCGGCTCGAAGAGAGGCGCGCGCAGCTGGAAGGCGTTCTGCGGGAACTCGAGGTTGAAGCCGGTGCACTCCCACTTCTCGAACTGGGAGGCCGCAGGCAGCACGTAGTGCGCGAGGCGCGCGGTCTCCGTGAAGGCCACGTCCACCACCACCAAGAGCTCCAGCTTGCGGAAGGCACGCGCGTAGGCCTGGCTGTCGGCCGCCGTCACGGCGGGGTTGGCGCTGTCCACGAACATGGCGCGCACGCGGTCCTCGCCCGTGTGCTCGATCTCGTCGGGCAGGATGTTGGGCGGGTAGATGCCCGAGATGGCGTGCATGCCGTGGCGCGCCGTGCGCCAGTACTGCGGCTTGCGCTCGTCCGTGTCGCCGATGACCGGCAGCAGGAAGGTGTGCAGGTTGTTGCCCCCGCGCTTGCCGAACTGCCCGGTGACCAGGAACAGCATCTTCTCGAGGTAGCCGTTGAGCGTGGTGTTGGGGCTCTGCTGGATGCCCAGGTCCACGCGCACGCACGCGCGCTCCGCCTTGGCAAAGCCCCGCGCCACCCGCTGCACGTCCTCGAGCGACACGTCGGCGCGCCGCACGTACTCCTCCACCGGCACGGCCAGCAGCGCCCTCTCCAGCGCGGCGAAGCCGTTGGTGTGCTGCGCCAAGAAGGCCTTGTCGTGCAGGCCCTCGCGCACGATCACGCTCAGCATGGCCGCCATGAGGTACGCGTCCGTGCCCGGGCGCAGCTGCAGGTGGATGTCTGCGTCCTTCGCCGTCTCCGTGCGGCGCGGGTCGATCACCACCAGCGTGCGCGCCGGGTCCTTCTTGATGTCCCGCAGCGTGTCGCGCGCGTTGGGGATGCCGTGCGCCTGCCAGGGGTTGGCGCCAATCACCAGCGCGAAGTCCGCGTGCTCGATGTCCTCGGTGGTGTGGCAGGTCTGCCGCCCGAAGATGCGCCCGTTGGCCCAGAAGTCCCCCGTCTTCTCCTGCGCCAGCGAGTTGTACAGGTAGCGGCTGCGCATGGCCTTCTGCAGCTGGCGCCCGTAGGCCCCGCCCAGGTGGTTGCCCTGCCCGCCGCCGCCGTAGAACGCGAAGGCGCGCCCCCCGTGCCGCTCGCGGATCGCCAGCAGCCGCGTCGCGATGTCGCGCAGGGCCTCGTCCCAGCTCACCTGCGCGAACTGCCCGTCGGGCATGCGCTTCAGGGGGTGCGTCAGCCGGTCCGCGTTGTCCTGGTAGTAGCCCAGGCGCGCACCCTTCTGACACATGTAGCCCTTGGACACGGGGTGCTCCTTGTCGCCGTGGATGCGCACGAAGCGGCGCCCGCTGGTCTCCACGTCGAGCCCGCAGTTGCGGGAACAGAGGATGCAGGCGGTCTTGTGTGCGCTCATGACGGTTCGGTCTCCACTTCGGCGGCGGCGAGGCGTCGGCACGCCTTCAGGATCTCGTTGGACAGGGCGGGGTCCTCCACCGAGCGCGCCAGCAGCAGCCCGCCCACGGACAGCGCCGTGAGCCCCAGCGCCAGCTGCGTCTCGTTCAGCCCGGAGCGCGTCGCCGGGGCGCGCTCCGCGAGCAGCCCCGCGATCTGCCGCAGGTAGTGCTCGAGCTCGGCGCGCGGCGCGTCCCCCTGTCGTCCGGCTTCGAGCGCCAGCGTGGGCAGCGGGCAACCCTCGGCCACACCGTCACGGTGCGCCGTGCTCAGGTAGCGGCGCGTGACCTCCCGCACGAACTCGCTCCCGCTCACCCCCTCGAGCCCCGCGAGCAGCATGTTCTCCGTGCGCCCATGGGCGTCGGCCAGCACGGCCGTGAGCAGCTGCTCCTTGGAGCCGAAGTGCGCGTAGAAGCCGCCAACCGTGCGTCCGGCCCGCGCCATGACGTCGGCCACGCTGGTGTGCGCAAAGCCCCGCTCCCGAAACAGCGCGCCGGCCGCGTCCAGGATGGCTCGGCGTGTCTCGTCCTTGTGGGTGTCCGTCCAGCGCATGAGCGAGTATTATGAATATAATATTCGGTGGCGCGCAAGCAGGGTTCTGCGGCTCCGGCGGCGCCCGGTCACGTGCCCCGCTCAGCGGATGCGCGCTAGGGCTGCAGCGAGTACCGTCTTGCGGATGGAACGAACCCGGCGGATCCAGCTGTTGCTCGTCGCCCTGTCTGTGCCGGCGTTTCGGGCTTTGCTCTGCGCCTTTCCTCAGCCCGATGCGGTGGCGCCCAGCATGTACTTGCTGCTGGACGTGGGGGCGCTGGTGGTTCTCGGCGCAGGTGCCGTGTTCGGTCGTGTTCTCGGGACTGGCTTCGGCTCGATCACGCTGAGCGCCGTGGGGATCCTGCTGCCGCTCGCGGGCCTGGGGGCGCTCACCGAGTGGCTGGGTGGTCGCGAGGTGTCCGACGCCATGGGGCTCTTGGGGCTCCTCGCGCTCGGCGTGGGTTTCAGTCTGGCGGCGCCCGCGCGCTCTGCGCGCTTCGAGCGCGGCCTCGTGGCGGCGCTGGCCATCGGTGCGCTGCTGGTCGGTACCAACCTCGCTGCGGAGAGCCGCACAGCGACCAGCGCTGCGTTGGTCGTGCTCCCCTACTGGAGCGCTGCGCTCCTCTCCTGCGTCTTGCGTCCCCCCGCCGTCGCCCCGCGGCAGGCCGGCCGGAAGACGCGCGCTGAGCCCGCCACCTCTCGCGAGGCATCCTGGGACGCCGCTCGCTCGCTGCCGCGCGTGGTGTGCCCGTCGCCGCTACCGGACGGCTCGCGCTCGCGCGCCATCGGGTCCGCGCGTGACGACGATGAGCTGGTCCCAGTCGAGGCGACTCACGCGGCGTGGGGCGGGAGGCTCCTGGCCCCACTGGCGGATGCGCGTGACGTCGGCTTCCAGCAGGTCTTGTCCCGTGGCCCCGCCCCGGAAGTACGCGAGCACGCGCCCCCCTTCTGCAACCAGGTGCACGTCCATGACGGTCCCGGCGGCGCTGGCCCAGTCCGGGTGCTGCTGGGGGCGTCCGCTCGGGTCCACGCTCACCATGCTGAGACGCACGCCTTCGCCGCTCGGGTAGTTGAGCGCCAGGTGGTAGCCCGCCCCGTTCCAGGTGGCCGCCGACACCCCCCACGGGACCGGGACCTCCACGGACGGACCGCGCGGGCTTCCGTCTGGGGCCAGCTGCACCATGAACGTCCGGGCCAGGCTCTGGTCGCTCGCGTCCAGCTCTTGGAAGAAGACCGTGAAGCCGTCCGGGGTGGCCGTGGCCGCGACGCCGAAGGGAGTGCCCGGTGGCGCACTCGGACGCGTGATGTCGTGGGCTCGCCCCAGCGCGGCAGGGGCTGCGGTGGGATCCACGCGGTGCGCGAAGAAGCGTGAGCGTCCCCCCTGTCCCTCGAGGGCGACCGCCACCAGCAGGGCGCCGTGCCCCTCGGCGATCGTCGCCGACAGGCTCGAGCCCTGGTGGACCGGCAACACCACGTCGTCGGGGAGCTCCAGCCAGGCCCCCGACTGCTCGGGCTGCATCGCGAGCGCGGTGCGCAGCCGGGCCACGCGCCCGCCTCCCAGGTCTGCCGCCCGACGCGTCCGAAACACCAGCTCCCCGTCGGGACGCCGGCGCGCCTCGGCGACGGGTGTGGCCAACAGCGGCAGCGCGACCAACGTCAGAGCGGCGACGCCACGGAAGTACGAGCGGAGTGTGTGCACGGGCGACCTCACCGGGGAGTGCTCATGAGGCCTCCGTTCGTGACCAACTTTCTCGCTTCTTTCCCGTCCCCCTGTTGGCGGACACCGAGAGCGCTACACTCCGACCGATGTCCACCCCCGAAGACAAAGAGGCCCGCATCGTCGACGCTCGCATGCGCCTACGGCAGCGCTTCGAGGCGCGCCAGGCCGCGACCCCGGCGCTCTCCGACACCGCGCCCATGGGCACAGGCCAGCCCAACCGTCACGGCATGCCGCGCCTTCCGCCGGGTCAGCACGAGGTCACCAACTGGCCCGTGCTGGACCTGGGCCAGAAGCCCGTGGTGTCCAAGGACGTGTGGCGCCTCGAGCTCTTTGGCGCGTGCGCGCACCCGCAGGTGCTGGACTGGAGCGCGCTCATGGCGCTGCCCATCGTCGAAGACACCAGCGACTTCCACTGCGTCACCACCTGGTCCCGCTACGACATGCGCTGGCGTGGTGTGCGCTTCAGCGACCTCGCGGCGCTGGCGGGCGTTCATGACGACGCCGAGCACGTGCTGTGTCACGCCTACGACCACTACACCACGAACCTGCCGTTGGTAGAGGCCCTCAAAGACGACGTGCTGATCGCCTTCGAGGTGGACGGTGCGCCGCTCCCGCGCGAGCACGGCGGCCCCGCGCGCATGATCACGCCGCAGCTCTACGCGTGGAAGGGCGCCAAGTGGATCTCCAAGATCGAGTTCCGCGTGGACGACCGCCCGGGCTTCTGGGAGGAGCGTGGCTACTCCAACCGCGCGCACCCCTGGCGCGAGGACCGCTACAGCTGATGGCTGCCCAGCGCGCCCTGCGCCTCGTGAGCAGCGAACCTCTCGAGCCCGACGCCGACGGCGTCCCTCAGGTGCGCGCCGTGCTCGAGCTGGGCTGCGGCTGCGTGGTCACGCGCAGCATGGCGGCCGACCGCGTCCAGGTCACGGTCCAGGGAGCGACGTTGGTCGTGGGCAAGTTCCCCTGCCGGGAGCACAGCACGCCGTCGTAGGGGCCGTCGCTGGCACGGCACGCTGCGTAGAGACGCGGCCGGCGCGTGCGCTACAGCGGGTCCGCGTCACCCAGGAGCACGCGCGTCGCGCAGGTCGAGCCGGGGTCGGCGTACGTCTCGAAGTCGAGTCGCCCCGAGATCTGCCCGTCGTCCATGCGCAAGACGCCCTCCAGCCTCGACCCGAACCCCGGCAACGGACTCGAGCACTCATAGGACACCGTCCACTCGCACGGTCCCAGCGGCGTGAGCCCACCCGCGCAGTCCGGGTTGGCCCCAAAGAAGTCTTCGAACGGGAAGCTCAGTGTCTGGCTCCCGCTACCCACCGCAGCGCAGCCATCGGGGGTCGCGGAGACGAGGCGCGTGGGTGTCTCGTACGTTCCAGGCTCTGCACACCGTGGGCCGGCGTCGGCGCCCGGTGACCCGTCAGGCCCGCCTCCGCTTGCGTCACCAGAGGCGTCAGCGGGTACCCCGCCGTCGTCCAGCGCGCCGGCGTCACCGAGCGCCCCGGCGTCGCCCTCTGGCGCGCGGTGCGACATGTAGCAGCCGGCCGTGAGCGCGAGCCCCATTCCCAGAACGCGCCCCCATCGGTGTGCACACGCAGTGCTTCCCCCACTTCCTCGTCGCATCGTCCAAGGGTAGCGGGCTATGTACTTCTGTGCACCCACGATGCTCGGGCTCGTAATTTGGACCCTGTCGCGTCAGCGCGTGATGCGGAACGCGTGGTGGGGGCTGCGCGCGAAGTCCTTGGGCAGCGTCTCGCTCACGATGTCCTTGACCACCAGCCCCGGCAGCTTGGCCGGGTCCAGCTGGAAGCCTCGGGCGTGGGTCACGAAGTAGAGGGCGCCACCTGGTGCGAGACGAGCGGCGGCGTCCGCGATGAGCCCGGGGTAGTCGCGGGTCACGTCGAAGTCCCCGCGCATGGACTTGCTGCGCGAGTAGCTGGGAGGGTTCAGCAGGATGCGGTCGAAGCGCCCACGCGCGCCGCTCAGCCAGCGCAGGCAGTCGGCGCGCTCGAACAGGTGCCCGCGGGTGGGGATGCGGTTGAGCTCGAAGTTGCGCACGCCCCAGTCCAGGTAGTTGCTGTTGAGGTCCACGCTGACCACCTCGCGCGCGGCGCCGGCGGCGGCGTACACGCTGGCGGTGCAGGTGTAGGCAAAGAGGTTGAGCACGTACTGACCACGGCACTCGTCGCGCAGCGTGTTGCGCAGCGTGCGCAGGTCCATGAAGAGCCCACAGTCCAGGTACTGCCCGAAGTTGATCTCGAAGCGCAGACCCTGCTCCTCCACCACCTCGATGATCTCGCGGGCGGGAGCGCGGCGCTCGTACTGGCCGGGTGCGCCTCGCCGCGCTTGGTCCGCGCGGCTGCGCTGACGCACGCGCAGGTGCACGCGCTCCGGGTCGATGTCCAGCTCCTTGGGCACCACCATCATCGCGTCGCGCAGGCGCCGCTCCGCGTCGGCCTCGGACACATGGCGGGGCGCGCCGTACTCGTGCACGAGCGCGGCTGGGCCTCGCTCGGTGCGGAACACGTCCACCGCCACGTTGTACTCCGGGATGTCCGCGTCGTAGACGCGGTAGCAGCCAAGCCCCTGCTTCTCGGCCCACTTGGGGACGGTCCGCAGGTTCTTGCGCAGCCGGTTTTCGAACATGACCGCCTCGGCGCTGGGCTTGCGCCACGCCGGGCCCCCCTCGCCCGAGCCCGACACCGGCCTGCGCGCGGCGGCGGGACTACCCGCCGGGCTGGTGCTCGCGCTCGCGGCGAGGCCCGCGTTGATGCCTGTCGCGCTCCCGTCAGCCGGGGCGCTGCTGCCAGCGCTGGCCTCGGGCGTGACGCTTTCGGGGCGCACGCGCCGGGCCACCAACGGGTACTGCAGGAAGCGACACTCGATGGGCCCGTTCCACACGGGGATGCGCCGCTTGGCCTTCAGCCCCACGCGCTTCACGAGCGTCGCGTTGCCCGCCAGCACCCACGCGTCGAAGCCCCCGAAGTGCTGCTTGAACGTGTCCCCCAGCTCTTCGTAGAGCTGGTACAGGGCGACGCCCTCGCCGAGGCGCTCGCCGTACGGCGGGTTCACGATCAGCAACCCTCGGGCGCTCCCCTCTGGGCGCTCGCTCCACTCGCGCGGCGGCCGAGCGTCCTTCATGGCGCGCCGCTCGAAGCGCACCAGGCGCTCCACGCCGGCCAGTGACGCGCCCTTGCGTGCGAGCGTGACGGCGTCTTCGTCGACGTCGCTGCCAACGATGACGGGGGGCGCCTTCCCGTTTTCCCGCCCTCCGCGCGCGCGGGCCTGCGCCTCGGCGTGCACCCGCCGGAAGATGTCCTCTTGGTGCCCGCGCCAGCCCGTGAATCCAAAGCGCTGGCGGTCGAGCGCGGGCGCGATGTCCGCGGTCATGCGGGCCGCTTCGATCAGCCACGTGCCGCTGCCGCACATGGGGTCCAGCAGCACGCCTCGCTCCGCGGACCAGTCGGCCATCATCAGCAGCGCCGCCGCGAGGTTCTCCTTGAGCGGAGCGCGCGCGCCTCGCGGGCGGTAGTGGCGCCTGTGCAGGGGCTCCCCCGCCAGGTCGATGGCCACCGACGCGATCCCGTCGCCCAGGTGCACGTGCACGCGCACGTCGGGGGCGTCCGTGTCCACGTTGGGGCGCGACCCGGTGCGCGCGCGCAGCTGGTCCACGATGGCGTCCTTGGTGCGCAGCGCGAGGTAGCGCGTGTGCGCCTTGCGGTCGCCCGACACCACACAGTCTACGGCCAGGGTCTGCTCCGGCCCCAGGTGGTCCAGCCACGCGACCTGCGAGACCCCTTCGTAGAGCGCGTCGGGGTCGGCGTCGCGCACCGGGAATTCCGCGATGGGGAGCAGCACCTTGCTGGCGACGCGCGACCACATGCAGGCCGTGTAGGCGTCCTCCAGCGTCCCCGCGAAGCGCACCACCCCCATGCCGGGCTCCACACCGCGCACGCGCTCGCGTCGGAGCTCTTGCGCCAGCACGTCTTCGGTGCCGCGCGCGCACGTCGCGATGAAGTCCATGCGCGCTCCCTAGCAGCAACGTCGCCTCGCGACATCCCGCCGCGCCGTAGGGGAACGACGGCGCGGCGCGAGATCCGAGGTGGCTGGGAGTCGGAGTCCGACCGCGTCGTCTCTGCGTTTGGTTTGCTGCGCGTGCGCTCGAGACGCATCGTCATGCGCACGCGTCCGAAGAAGCGCGTTGAACAAGCGCCCCACCTCTCGCTACCCTCACACACCACTTGTCCGCCAACTTGCCCACGCGCCCTTCGTGTCGGTCTCCACAGGGGCCTCCCCGCAGCGGCCGCGTCACGTCCACGCCCGTGGTGTCAGCTCGTGGGCTGTCGCCCGCCGGTGCGTTGACGGTCGGCCTCGCGCTCGCGTGGGCTTGCCTCGCGCCTCCTACGCGCGCAGAAGCCGATGACGGCGGGGTGGCGTCCACCATGGGGGCGGGTCGAGCGGCCCCTGCGCCCCCGGCCCCAGCGTCCGCAGGACCCCCGGCCGCGGCGCCCACTCCGGCAGGCCCCGAGGCTGCGCCTGGCCCTAACGCCGTCGCGCCGTCCAGCCCGGCGAGCCCCGCCGCAGCGACCACCCCGGAAGCCGAGGCCGCGCGGCTCGACGCACGCCGCGACCACGTCCTGCAGCTCATGGATGGCACGCTCGACACGCGCCTCGACGCGGTCGCCGTGCTGCGTGTGCCGCTCGATGACGAGCGGGTGGTCGGGGAGGGGGGTCAGCGCTTCATCGCGCTCCTCGAGCGCGTTCGGAACGAGGCGGCCATGACCCCGAGCGCGCGCCGCCGCGCGGAGCAGGCTCGGGCGCGCGCGCTGGCGCGGGACCGCGGCACGGACCCCGTTGCCCAGGCCTCCACAGGCTTCCTGGAGGCGCTGGCGCGCTACCTCGTCCTCCCCCCCGAAGAGCGCACGCGCCTGCTCGAACAGCACTCGGCGCGGCGTCGCGCCGCGAGTGAGCTTGAGGAGGCGGCGCGCCCACGGCTGCGCGCCATCGAGACGCAGCAGCAGCAGCTGGCCGCCTACATGCGCGGCGAGCTCGACCCGCTGGTGGACCCCGCCCCCCTCCTCACGGTCGACCTGAGCTCCGCAGACGAGCTGGGCAGCTCCGCGGAGCGCTCGGGCCGCTTCCTGGTGAGCGATGCACCACCGAGCGACGCGCTCGCTCGGGCCCAGCTCGCGCTCGACGAGACCCGCCGTGCGTTCTTGGGTCTCACGGCCGCGCGTCGCGCAGAGCTGGCGGCGACCCACCTCGCGCGGCAACAGGCACACGCGGCCGCCGAGCGCGTCCGTCAGGAGGCCGCGGCGGCCGCCGCCGCGACCAGCGCCGCCGTCACCGAGGTGCGCGACGCCGTGGATGCCCGCGAGGCCGCGCTCGAAGAGGCCCGACGCGCACACTCCGCCGTCCTCCGCCGGGTGGCCGAGGCGCGCGCGCGCCTGCTCGGGGTGCGCGAGCGGCAAGCGCGGCGTCTGGTGGAGCTCGATCAAGAGCTCGCGGCGAACGCGACGCGGCACGAGGAGGTCGCGGCGCTGCTCGCCGAAGCCGTGGCGCTCGACCGGCGCTCGCTGCTCGAAGGCGACAAGGCCGCCGACGCGCGCGCGCTGCTGGTGCGCGTCCACGGCCGCTGGAACGCGACGCGGGACATCTGGCACCGTCAGCAAAAGCTCCTCAGCAGCGGGGACCTGCGCGTGCCTTTGCCAGAGGAGCTTCCCGCCGACCTCGGCGAGCCCCCGGACGACCTCCTCGCGCTGCGCGGTGAGCTCGTGCGCGAGGGTGAGCGCTTGCAAGCGCGGGTGCGCGCCGTGCAGTCGGAGATCGAGGTGGCGCTGCACGCGGACGCGGTGGCCCTGAACCACACGCGCCTCGCGCTGCTGGACCTGGTGCACCCGGAGGTGCGCGACACGTTCACCGGCTTCGGCGCAGCTGGCGTCGCGGAGACCCGCAGCGAAGCCGAGCAGATTGGGCTCCGCGCGCGGCACACCTCGCTGGCCTGGCCGAGCGTCATGGCCAGCGCCCGCGACAACATCCGCGACTCCGCGCTCCACGTGGCCATCCTCGTCTTCAAGGTGCTCTGCTTGCTGCTGGCGTTCCGTTGGTGGCGCCGCAACGGCGACGACCTGATCCAGGGGTTCGGCGACGACGGGTGGTTGTTCTACGCGCGGCGCGCGCGCGGCCCTCTGGAGTGGCTGCTGCTCTACTGGGGCGTGCTCTACGCCACCGCCGCGTGGGATGTGCCCGGCGTCGCCACACTCAGCACGGTGCTCGGTTGGACCCTCGGGGGAGCCGCCGCCATCCTCCTCCTCGACGCCTTCGCGCAGCGCTATCACCTCGGGCTCGGCCAGCGTAGCCGCACGGCCGAGCTCCGCCTTCGTTCGTTCCGCCTCATCGGTCGCGCCGTAGTGGCCGTGGGCTTGGTGCTGGACCTGACCCAGCAGGCCGTTGGGCGCGGGGCCATCCATGCGTGGGTCATCCGCCTCTGCTGGCTGCTCGCGCTCCCACTCGTGGTGCTCATCCTGCGTTGGTGGAAGTCCAGCATCTTCCAGGTGCTGCGCTCGGAGGGGGACCCCAACGGTCTCGTGCGCTGGGCGCGGGAGCGGGAACGGGGCCTGTACAGCTACCCCGCCACCGCAGCGGGCGGCGCCTACCTGCTGGGGTTGTCCATCGCGCGCGTGGGCCTCAGCGTCGCAGGCCGCGCGGACCTCACGCAGCGCCTGCGCGCCCAGCTCTTCCGTCGCCGCGCGGTCCGCTCGGACGACGAGCCCACCGCCGTCCCACGGACTCCCATCGACGCGGAGGTCTACGCGCGCTTCGATCCCTTCGAGGTCGCGAGCGCCGTCGTCGACGGGGTCATGGACGACGAGCTGGCCGCGCTCGAGGAGCTCATTCGAGCCAAGCAGACCAGCCTCACCGTGGTGGTGGGAGAGCGCGGGCTCGGCAAGACGACGCTCCTGCGCCATCTGCAACAGCGCCTCGGCCAAGGGGCCGTGCGCGTCCTCTCGGCGCCCGACACCTTCGACCAGATGGTGACGGCGCTGGCCGCCGAGTTCGGGGTGGAGGACAGCCCCGACGCCGTGGCCGCGCAGGTGCGGGCTGCGGGGCAAGTGGCCATCTGCATCGACGACCTGCACCGCATGATCATGCCCGCAATCGGGGGGCTGACGGAGCTCGATCGCTTGGTCACCTATGCGCGGGACATGGGGAGCGACGCGTCATGGGTGTTCGCCGTGGAGAGCCCCGCTTGGCAGTACGTCCGCCGGGCGCGCGGCGAGCACGTGTTCTTCGACCGCGTCATCGAGCTCTCGAAGTGGACGGTGGGCGAGATCGCGAGCCTGATTCGCGCGCGCAGCGCCGAGGTAGGCGTCGAGCCCTGCTTCGAAGGCCTGGTGGTGCCGCGCAACGCAGACGGCACCGTGGACGAGGAGCTCACCCAGAAGGCCGAGGGTTTCTACGGGGTCATCTGGGACTTCGCCGACGGCAACCCGGCCGTGGCCCTGCACTGCTTCCGCGAGTCGCTCTTCACGAACCCAGAAGACCCAGCCGAGCCGCTGGTGCGCCTCTTCCGCGAGCCCTCCGCGGAGTCCATCGAGGACCTCCCGGGCCCCATGCTCTACGTGCTGCGCGCCGTGTTGCAGCTCGAGCTCGCGCGCCCCGAGGACATCGTGCAGTGCACGGCCCTCCCGGCGTCAGACGTGGCGGACGCGCTCCGGCTCGCGCTCTCGCGCGGCTACATCCACACCGTCCCGGACGACGACACCGTGCGCGTCGCCTTCCACTGGTTCCGACCTCTTACCAGCGTGCTGCGCCGCAAGCACCTCTTGGTGGGATGATGCTCCTCCGTCTCTTCACCACACTCACCGCTCTGCTCCTGACGGCGCTGCTGCCTACCGTGGCCGTCGCGCAGGAGCTGCCGGGCGCCGCCGACGTCGCGCTCGTCCAAGACATCGCCAAGCTCATCCGCTGGACGGGCGTGCTGTCGTCCCTCTTCGTCGTGCTCGCGGCGGCCATCGCGCTGCGCTTCGTGCGCAACTTCGTGGAGCGCCTGAGCCACCAGTTCACCACGCGCCGCCTGTTCTTCCAGAAGATCGAGACCTTCTTCCAGTTCTTCGTCTACGTCTCGACCACCGTGTTGGTCCTCGTGCTCAGCCTGCGCCTCGACCAGCGCATCGTCGCCGTCATCGGCGGCACGGTGGCGGTGGCCGTGGGCTTCGCCATCAAGGACCTCGTCGCGTCCTTCATCGCCGGCATCATGGTCATGATCGACCGCCCCTTTCAGGTGGGCGACCGCGTCGAGTTCGGCGGGCAGTACGGGGACATTACGGCCATCGGCCTGCGCTCCGTGCGTATGCAGACCCTGGACGACAACACGGTCACCATCCCCAACAACAAGTTCCTCACCGACATGACGTCGTGCGGGAACTACGGCGCGCTCGACATGCAGGTCGGCATGAGCTTCTACATCGGGCTCGACCAAGACGTGGAGAAGGCGCGGCAGATCGTGACCGAGGCCGCCGTCAGCAGCCGCCACGTCCACCTTCCGAAGCCCGTCGTCGTGTTGGTCCAGCAGCTGGTCCACGAGAACTACGTGGCCATTCACCTGCGCCTGAAGGCCTACGTGAACGACACCCGCTACGAGAAGGCCTTCGAGACGGACATCAACCTCCGCGTGCTGCACGCCTTCCGCGAAGCCAAGATCCTCCCGCCGGCGATCCTGCACCGCTCCGTGTGAGGGCACGGACCGAGGCGACGAAGGGCGCCACAGGAGCGTGCCGCGGGCGTCGACACGACGGACGCCAGAGAGCCCCGCCAGGCCGAAGCCGCGAGGCTTCTGATCCGGGTGGGGCTCCTTGGTGTGGTGCAGGCCAGCCCCTTGGGACTGGCCCCGCGATCACAGGCGCTTCGAGTAGTACTCGATGACCAGGTTGACCTCGACGGGGAAGGGCACGGAGTCGGCCTTGGGCAGCTCCTTGATCGACGCCGTCTTCTTGTCGTCCTGGTACTCCAGCCACTCGGGGCGCGTCAGGCGCAGGTCGCCGAGCGCGGCGGCCACGGTGGCCAGCTCCTGGCTGCGCGGGCGGAGCGAGATGACCTCGCCCGGCTTCACGCGGTAGCTGGCGATGTCCACGCGCTTCCCGTTGATCTGGAAGTGGCCGTGGTTGATGAGCTGACGGGCGGCCGGGATGGTCGGCGCGAAGCCGGCCCGGAACACCGCGTTGTCCAAGCGACGCTCGAGCAGCTCGAGCAGCTTGTCACCGCTCGGGTCACGGCTGGAGACGGCCTCCTTGTACAGGCGGCGGAACTGACGCTCCGTGAGCCCGTAGTTCAAGCGCAGCTTCTGCTTCTCCAGCAGCTGCTTCTTGTAGTCGCTCATCTTGCGACGACGGACGTTCTTCGCGCCGTGCACGCCGGGCGGGAAGGGGCGATCCCACATGCTCTTGCGAGTGAGACCGGGAAGGTCGAGGTTCAGGGCGCGCATCTTCTTAACGCGCGGTCCGGTGTAGCGGGACATTCTTCCTCCAGAACCCGTCAAGCTGGACGGGGGAGCGGCTTATTACTGAGCGACCGGCTTGAGATCAAGGCGAAACGCGCAGAAACACGTGCCGCCACCCAGCTCGGGGGGCGGAAATGTGACCTCGATCGGTACCGATGGCCAGGAAAATCACGATCGGGGGGCGCAAAGAGATCGGGAGGGGATCACATAACGCAAATATTCCAGCTAGTTGTGCCTGCCCTTGCCAGTCACTTCACCTCCGGCAGCGTTTTGGGCGAAGGTAGGCACCATGCACTCACGCACAGGCATCGTGCTCTCCGGCGGCGGCGCGCGTGGCGCCTACGAGGTGGGCGTCGTGGCCGGCATCATGGACGTGCTACGGCCGGCACGGCTCTCACGCGCCCCCTTCGAGATCTTCACGGGCACGTCCGTGGGCGCCATCAACAGCGCGTGGCTGGCGTCCCACGCCCAC
This sequence comes from Sandaracinaceae bacterium, assembly GCA_020633075.1. Classification (GTDB taxonomy): domain Bacteria; phylum Myxococcota_A; class Polyangia; order Polyangiales; family Houyiibacteriaceae; genus JADJJE01. The sequence goes on along the minus strand of JACKEI010000005.1, from coordinate 176,299 downwards.
CGGCCCGACATGGACATCAGCGGTCTCGTGGCCGAGTGGGAGGGGCTGCGGCTGCGGAAGCACCTGCGCTTCGATCCCATGGGCGTGCTGGCCGGGCGTCGGCTGCGCCCGCTGCTGAGCAAGCTGCGTCGGGACGAGGTGGGGCGCGTGGGGCGTTCTTTCCTCGACCCGCGAGCGCTCGAGGAGCTGGTCGCGCGCGCCATCCCCTTCAAGCAGCTGCACCGCAACGTGGACACCGGGATCGTCCGCTCGCTGGTGGTCGCGTCGCTGGGCGTGGAAGACGGCGTCACGACCATGTTCGCGGAGATCGCCCCCGGGGCCGAGTTCGCCCGCTCGAAGGACCCGCGGCGCCGCGTCATGCCGTCACGCATCGACTCGCGGCACGTGCTGGCCAGCTCCGCCATCCCGCTCATCTATCCGGCTCGTGAGATCGACGGACGCTACTTCTGCGACGGCGGTCTGCGCTTCAACACCCCCATCGCGCCGGCGCTGCGCTGTGGGGCTGAGCGCCTGGTGGTCATCTCGCTGCGCAGCGAGACCCGGCCCGACGCGGAGTCGCGCGAGAAGGCCCTGCAGGCGTACCCCAACCCGGTGTTCCTGATCGGCAAGATCCTGGACGCCCTCCTGCTGGACCCGGTCAACTACGACTTGCAGGTGATGGACCGCTTCAACCGCATGATCACCACGCTCGAGGACGTGCTCGGTCCGGTCGAGATGGACCGCGTGCAGAGCGTCATCAAGGAGTCGCGCGGAGCCCCCTACAAGAAGGTCAACCGCCTGGTGTTCTACCCGTCCGAGGACATCGGCCGCATGGCCGCGGCGCGCGCTCACGAGCTGCGCATGACGCACGTCTCGCCGCACGTCTTCTCGGGTGACCTGCGACTCGAGCCGGGTTTCCAAGCGGACCTGCTGTCCTTCGTGCTCTTCGATGGCGAGTTCGCGTCGCGGCTGGTGGCGCTGGGGCGCAAGGACGCAGCGGCGCGCGCAGCCGAGATCCACCGCTTCTTCGACGCGTGATCACCCGCTGGCAGGCCGGCACGCGCTCAGCGGTCCAGGACGCAGAACGCGCCCGCGCAGTGACTGCCCGGGCCGCAGAACTCCGGGTTCCCCATGCACGAGATCTGACAGCGGGGCGCACTCGCGGCGCCGTGCGCGTCGCCGCTCGCGATGCACAGGTAGCGCTCGGGGCACGTGCCGTTGGGGCGCTCGGCGACCATGTCGCATGGGCGGTCGATCGCGCTGATGTCGTCGACGCGCAGGCCCTCGTGAGCGCGAGCGGTCTCGGCGCGTTGAGCCATGGTGACCACCACACAGGGCAGAGCGTACGCCGTGAGCGTCAGCGCGAGGGCCACAAGAGGGAGGGCCAACACGACCGGGCGATGCGCTCGGCCGCGATCGCGAGCGACGAAGAGCGCAGCGATGGACATCAAGGACGCCACCACGAAGAGGCCCACGATGGGGGCCACGATCGTGAGCGGGCTCGTGCCGCCGGGGAGCGCCAGCACGCTCGTGAACCCCGTGCCAGCGCAGGTGAGGCACGACCCCAGCGTGGACGTGGCGAGGGCAAGCACCGCGAGGCCCAGCGCGAGCCCTCGACGGAGCGCTGGGTCGGGCGAGGTCGAGACAGCCGAGGAGGACGCCATGCGCGAACTCTACCGCGCCCGCAGACGCGCGAGCTCAGGGGAAGCGTCGGGGCGCCATGGTGGCGATGAACGCCGCCAGGGCCGGCCAGGGCATGTTGGGGGGCAGGTTGATGATGGGCAGGTCTTGTCCGAAGTCGCGGCGACGGCGCAGCTCGCGGATGCAGTGCAGCGGGTTGCCGCTGACGGTGAGCGCGTCCACCAGCTCCGGCGTGACGGCGTCCTTGGCCTGTGAGCGCGTGGCCGGGTCTTTGTAGAGGCGGTCGATGCGCTCGCACTCCTCGGCGTAGCCCATGCCGGTGAGCATCTCCTTGTAGTACTCGCCCATGCCGCCGATGTAGAAGGAGATGATGTCGCGCGCCTTCTCGGAGGCCATGCGTCCCGTGAGGGGGATGGCGGTGGTGAAGGGGGCCGTGATGATCTCGCTCGGGTTGCGGCCGGCCTTGAGTGCGCCCTGCGCGATCCACTCGTGCCCGCGCGAGAGCTCCGTGTAGGGCCAGAAGATGGGCATCCAGCCGTCAGCCAGCTCGCCGATGCTGCGGATGGCCTGCTCCTTGAGAGCAGCCACGTAGATGGGCACGCGGCGCCGCACGGGCTTGTTGTCCAGCGTGAACTTGCGGTAGTCGCCGATCTTGGCGCCCGCCTGGTCGAGCGGCGTGCCGTCCAGCAGCGCGCGGGTCACGCGGATGACGTCGCGCGTCTGGGTCAGCGGCTTGTTGAACTCGCGCGCGTGGAAGCCCTCGATGACGCGCTTGCCGCTGGTGCCGATGCCCAGGATGACGCGCCCCTCGGAGATCTCGTCCAGGGTGGCCACGCTCATGCCGATCAACGCTGGCGAGCGGCTGAACACGTTGATGATGCCCGTCCCCAGCTTGATGCGCTTGGTGTGGATGGCGATCTCGGTCAGCAGCTGGAAGCTCTCGTAGCCCCACACCTCGGGGAGCCAGAAGGAGTCGTAGCCGAGGCGGTCCGCGAGGATGGCGGCCTTCAGGTAGAGCTTGCGATCGTAGCCCTTCCAGAAGGCGATGAGGCCGGTGCGTTGCTGCATGGGGTCCTTGTATAGGCTCGAATGGGCCGCGCGCAACGCTCACTGGACTTGCGCGCCGGGTGGGGGACACTGGGGGCCATGACGATGACTCAGCAAGGCTCGCGCGGGCGAGGCACTTCATTCCTGATGTTGGCGGCGTTGCTGGCGTGTGTCGCGCTGGGCTGCGGCGGGTCCGACCCGAGCGAGTCGGAGCAGGAGCCCAGCGCGGGTGGCGAGGCGCTGCCCGACGCCCCACGCGTGACGGGCGCGGAGGCGCGGGCGATGGTGGCCGCCGGGGCCGTGCTGCTGGACGTCACCCCTCCGGCGCGCGCCGAGCAGTCCTTCATCGAGGGGCGCACGCACATCCCCATGGGTGAGCTCAGCGAGCGCATGGGCGAGCTGCCCCGCGACCGGGACATCGTCGTCTACTGCAACGGCGGCGGCGCCAGCCCCCGCGCCGCTGCGCGGCTGCGCGCTGCGGGCTACCGCGCCTTCGTGATGGGCGCGCGCCGCAACTGGGACCTCTGAGGAGAACACCATGGCGCGCCGCATGCACTCGACCGACCCCGAAGCCCCCGATCCCTACGAGGGCGTCCCCTCGCGCGGCGCGAAGCGCAACAAGGAGCACGAAGTCACCGCCGAGCTCGCCGACCTGGGCCTGGCCCTCGCGGCGTTGAGCCCCGCCGTACGCGCCAAGCTGGAGCTCCCGGAGGCGCTGGAGCAGGCTCTCTACGAGCTCTCCCAGGCCAGCCGCGGTGCGCGCGTGCGTCAGCGGCGCTTCGTGGCGCGGCAGCTGCGCAACTTCGACGCCGAGGCGCTCACCCACGCGGCCGGCCTGCTGGACCCGTCCAGCCCCGTGTCGCTCGCGCGAGCCCGCCTCATCGAGCGCTGGCGCGACCGCCTGATGGACCCCGAGCACGGCGACGCCGCCTGCGAGGAGTTCCTGAGCGCCTACCCCACGGCGGAGCGCCAGCCGCTGCGCCAGATGGTGCGGGCCGCCAGCAAGGAGGGCGCTGACGTCGAAGGCCACGCCAGCAAGGGCAAGAGCGCGTCCGCCAAGCGCCGCGCGCTGTACCAGTACCTGCGCGAGCGCATCGCGGAAGCAGACCCCCGCCCCGGAGCCACCCGCCCCCAAGCCACCAACGCCGCCCCCGACTCCGCCACCGCCACCGCCACCGCCACCGCCACCGACTCCGACTCCGACTCCGACTCCGACTCCGCCACCGACTCTGACTCTGACTCTGACTCTGACTCTGACTCTGACTCTGACTCTGACTCCGACTCCGACTCCGACTCCGCCACCGCCACCGCCACCGCCACCGCCACCGCCACCGACTCCGACTAACCCCGTGTCGGTCTGACCCACCCGCCATCGGGCCTGGTCGTTTTGACCCGCGCCCCAGCGGCACCCCGCGCAGCGCCCCTTGTTTCAAGCGCTCTCCAGCTGGCCCGCCCCTTGCTTTGCGCGGGGCTCGACATGCCGCACCTCGCCCGTCCGCAGCGCCTCGCCGCGCTCTTGGTCCTACTGACCCTCAGCACCTGGACCGTGCCGCTCGCAGCGCAAGCGCCCATCCCGTCTGCCGAGCCCATCCCGTCCTCCGCTCCTGACCCGTCCTCCGCTCCTGACCCGTCCCCCGCGCCCGAGCCCGAGCCCCCGCTCGACCCCGGCGCCCGCGTGGAGCTCCGGGACGGCCTGCGCGTCACCTCCGGTGAGCACTCCGTCGTGTTCCGGCTGCTCGGCGAGCTGCGCTACACCAACACGCACGACGACGGAGCGCACACGTCGGGCTTCCAGCTGAGCCTGCTCCGCCCCAGCGTCCGTGGGCGCTTCTTCGACGGCCTGCTCGGGGCGTTCGTGCAGACGGAGCTCGCCGGCGCCAACGCGCGCGTCCTCGACGCCGAGGTCACCCTCACGCTCCACGACGCGTTCATCCTCACCGCAGGTCAGTTCATCACACCCGCGTCCCGCGCGTTCATGACGCCCATTCCGGTGCTGCTCTTTCCGGACTTCTCCGTCGCGTCCGTGGCGTTCCGGGAGGGGCGCGACGTGGGCGGCATGGTGCACGGCTCCTTCTTGGGGGGCCGCCTCGCGTACTACACGGCGCTGGTCAACGGCAACGGCATCAACGTGCCCACCAACGACAACGCCGGGCTGACGCTGGTCACGCGCCTCGAGGTGATGCCTCTCGGTGACGTGCGCTTCGACAACACGCAGACCCTCGACGCGCAGTCCGAGACGCGCTTCTCGGTAGCGGGCACCTCCTACGTGGACCTCCTGTCGAGAGGCGACGCGGTGGTGGGCGGTGACGCCATGCTGGTCTCGGGACCCGTCATGGTGCTCGCCGAGGCCTACGCGGGGTGGCTGCAGCTGCGGACCGTCCAGCGTCGCGGCGCGTACGCTCAGATCGGCGTGACCGTGGTACCCAACCGCCTGCAGCTCGGCTTCCGCGCCTCCGTGCTGGATCCAGACATCGACGCAGCGGACAACGCGGTGCGGGTGCTGGAGGGCTTGGTGGCGATCTACGGCTTGGGCAACCGCGCGAAGCTCATGCTCCGCTACGCGTTCAGCGACGTGGGCGCCAACTCCACGTCCACGCAGCCAGCACACAGCGCCGTGGTGCAGCTGCAGGGCTGGCTGTAGCGCTCACGGCACCTCCGGCGCCTCACCCTGGGGCGAGCGAGCCTGCGGGGAGTCTGCCGGTGTTCGTCGCGGTGAGGCCCCGCACCTCGCGTGCGGGCGCCTCCGCGCGCTCACCCTGCCGGTCACCCACAGGCTGGGCCTCGCTCATGCGCGCGAGGGTCTCCTCGAGGTCCCGCGCCAGCTGGCAGGCCTGCTCGGCCGAGAGCCCGCCCGTGGGGTAGATCAGCGCCATGCGCAGCTGATCGCGGAAGCCCATGCTGGTCACGAAGAGCCCCGTGTTCGGCGCGTAGCCGGCCATGTCCACCAGCCCCACGTCGTGCCGCAGCAGGTGGTCCACGCTCCCCACGGTGGAGTAGTGCGCGCTCATCGGCGTGAGCTTCCCGCGCGTCTTCAGGCGGCGCGCGGCCAGGCCATACAGCCGGAGCCCAATCCACGTGCTCAGCTCGTCCATCAGCAGCCCGAAGCCGCGCTCGTGGTCCCGAAACCGGCGCGTGCCTTCCTTGAGCTGAGCGGCGATGTCGGCGATGAGCGGCGCGAGCTGATCGAAGCGCACGCAGCGCACCATGAAGCTGGCCACGAAGTTGCCGAAGGCGTTGGGCTGGGGCGGGTCGAAGAAGGGGCGCAGGTCCACCGAGATGCGTGTGGCCACCTCACGCGTCCCGTCGCTCGCAGCTCCCTCACGGCGCGCCAACACCATGGTCAGCGCCGCCAGCGTCAGCGCGGTCAGGCTGGTGCCGTGCGCGCGCGCGGTGGCCACCAGCTGCGTCACCGGCAGCCCCAGCGTGTGCCGCACCACGCGCGGGGCCGTGAAGGCAGGCAGCGGGCGGAGCGGGTCCACCAGCGTCCGGCTGCGCGCGACGCGCCGCGCCGCACGGAGCCGGCGCCAGTCCAAGAAGGCCGCGCGCAGCTTCCGCGCCCAGCCCTTGGGCCAGAGCGCGCGGCGCATCTCGAGCGCGTCCACGGTCACGGGCGTGATGGGCTTCCCAGCGAGCGCGCCCAGCAGCTCGTCGATCATCTGAATCATCCCACGCCCGTCGCACACCAGGTGGTGCACGATGAAGAACAGCGTGGAGCCGCGCTCGTCCTGCGCGAGGCGCACTCGAACGGGCAGGCTGCGGCCCAGCGAGAAGCTCTCCGACAAGAGCGCGTTGCGGTACGCGGCCAGCCTCTCCTCGTCACCCGCCACGCCGTCGACGACGCGGAAGGCCTCGTCGAAGAGGGGCTCCAGCAGCGGGTCGTCGTTGTCCATGAGCCCGAGGCGCGTGCTGAACGCGCCGACCGCGAGGCGCATGCGGGTCCGCGGGTAGGCGGCCACCAGCGCGCGCGCCGCAGCGCGCACGACGGCTGGATCGAGGCGGCGGTCGAAGGTCATCTCGTAGACCTGCGTGACCGAGCCGGCCACGCCCTCGAGGGCGGCGTACGCGCGCTCCGAGCGATTGAGGGGGATCAGGTCAGGCACATCTCGTGTCCCGCATGCACCCGCAGGCGCGCCTCGTTGACGGGCACCGTCGCCCCCTGCGCCGTCATGGCGTAGAGCAGGGTCGGTGTCTTCTGCGTGAAGTAGGCCGGGTCCACGACGTCCAGCAGCGTCTCCCGGTCGTAGTCGGTCATCGCGACCATGTGGTACTCGCCCACACGCGGGTCGCTGTAGAGGCCCTCGAGCAGCGCGGCGAAGACGGCGCGCCGGTCGCCCGCCCCCAGCGTGTGGTCGATCTCCTGCGTGGTGAGATAGAGGATGCGCAGCTCGTCCCCGGGCCGCGGCACGGCCTTGCCGAGGCCGCGCGCGACGCTGGCCGCGACGCGCATCGAGGTCGGGAAGTCGTCCACGACGATGCGCCTGCCGGGGGAGAGGTCCCAGGGCGCGAAGCAGCCCAGCAGCGTTCCGTCGTCATCCTCGGCCAGGTAGAAGCTCTCGATGCTGAAGTCGTCCCAGCTCTGCAACCGACGGGTGAGCTCGTCGTGCTCGCCCTGGTAGACGTAGCCCAGCGCCCGCTGTCGGCTCTGCGCGTCCAGGAACGCGCGCAGCCGCTCGATGTCTTGCGTGTTCGCCTTGCGCACGTTGACGGCGCTGCCGCGGCGCAGCTGCCGCAGCTTGTTGCGCCCGAAGGGGCGGTGCGCGAGCAGGTTCACCATCTGGTAGGACGCCACGGAGGTGATGTCGAAGGGCGTGTCCTGCGCGGTGAAGGCGGCGCGCGCGCGCTCGTTGGCCATCACGAACGACCCCAGCCAGTGCTTGCAGCCGTGCCAGCCCTCGACCTCGTGGCCGCGCTCGCAGACGGCCGCCATGAACACCTTCCAGTCGAAGGTGGAGCGCCGGTCGCGTCCGCGGATGAAGCGCAGGTCCGACCAGTGACCGACCCACTCCACGGCGTCGCCCACGTAGCCGGGGCGCATCACCAGCGTGGCCATGCCCTCGGCGACCCCGTCGGGGCTCTCGATGAGCAGCACGTAGTGCTCGGGCCCCTCGTAGCGCAGGAAGCGGAAGTAGTCCGGGTCCTTCACGAACTGAATGTTGAAGGCGCCACCTTGCATGCTCAACCGACGGTAGAGCTCCAGGATGGTGGCGTTGTCTGCGTGCGTGGCGACCCGCACGTTCGGGAACTGCGCCACAAATTGCGTTACGTCCATGACTCGACTCCTCTCGCGCCGGGGCGCGCCACTTGGCGCAGGTGCTCTGCAGCCGCGCCCTCCATGCAGGCCGACAGGGGCTCGACCTTGATGTTGCCTTGGACCATGCCGCGCAGGACGCCCAGCTCTTGGTAGAGCGCACGGGCGTTGGGGGTGGTCACCACCCGCGCCTCGGCCAGCTGCCCGAGATCACGCGCGAGCTCGTAGTGGAAGAACTCGCGCAGGCTGCGCTCCAGCTGCTGCCCGCGCGCGCTGTCCCGGTCCGGGTTGCTCTTGCCTTCGCACAGCGCCACGTAGCAGGGGCGCTCGCGCGTCTCGTCGAGCCCGCCGGGGACGGGGATGAGCGACACGGGCGCGCACTCGCCCACGCTGTCCAGCATGCGCAGCGCCCGCTCTGCGGCGTCGGGGCTGAGCTTCTCGCCCACCATGTCCGTGTCGTCCATGCGCCCCACGAACGAGAGGGTGGGGGTGGTTCCCAGCGCGGGGCCCACGCGCAGCCGGTCGCGCAGCGCGTAGCGCAGCAGGCCGCCCCCGGTGGTCAGCAGGGGGCGCACCTCTTGCCCCTCGCGCAGCTCCCACGCGAAGTGGGTGCGCTCGGTCTGCAGGTCCACGAACTCGTAGAAGTGGCTGCGCGACGCCAGCACGTGCTGGCCGCGGTAGGGGATGGTGACCACGCCCTCGGTGGCCCACAGGCCCTTGCCCTGGAAGTGCGCGTGCGGCGCGAGCGCGCGCAGCCGGTCCGCCCAGCGCGCCGACGACGACGTGTCCCAGGCGCTGACCAGCGCCAGCTGTGGCCACAGCGCGCGCATGAGCTCGGGGCTCACGGGCCCACGAGCGCGCCGCAAGATGCCCGCAGCGTCTGGGCAACAGGGGGCCGCGCCGGGCATGCCAGGTCGCTGCCAGCGGCCACGGACCAGGGTGTCGGCCAGCTCGTGGCGGTGCAGCTCGAGGCCCTCGAAGAGGTTGAGCGCGAACGTCGGGCTCCACACCGACACCAGCGACAGGTCACGTGCGGCCAGCAAGAAGGCCAGGGTCGCGAAGAGCGAGTCCTCCGACGAGCGCGCGTAGGCCACCCAGCGCGGCACGGGCGCCATCAGCGCGGCCGCGGCGCGCTTCTCCCACGACAGCAGCTGCGTGTCGTCGTTGATGTTGTCGGGCGTGTCGGCGCGCAGCTCGGTGGGAATCCACGAGAGCGACCAGTAGTGCTGACCCGTGCGCAGGCCCGGCACCGTCCGATACAGGTCGGCGACCCACGGCGTGACGGCCGCGTCCAGGTCCGCCAGGAAGCCCGGGGTGTACGGCACCCACTTCACCTTGGAGCTGGACCCGCTGGTGGGCTGGTAGCGCGCGCAGGCTTCTCCCGTGAGCACCTGCGCCTCGCCCGCTCGCTGCCGCCGCACCAGCTCCTCCACGTCGCCCCAGCTCTGCTCGGCCAGGCGGCCCCGGAACGCCTCCGCCGAGAGTCCGGGGCGCAAGCCCAGGGCGCGTGCCTGCGCGGAGCCCGTGTAGCGCTCCAGCTGCCTGGCGAGGGTCGCGCGCTGCGTCCCCTCCACGTCCCCGAGCGCGGCGTCGAAGCGGCGCGCCCCGAAAGCACACACAGCCCGCGCCGCTTGATGCGCGAGCGGTCGCAGGTGCTGCTTCATGCGTGGTCCCCGGGTCCGCTCGAGAGCGTGGTCTGACCGCTCTCGGTGAGCTGCCGGGCGAGGTCCGCCAGCGACGGCATGCGCTCGCCCGCGAGCTCGCTGTGCAGCGGACCAGGCGGCGGGGCGGAGCTCCGGAAGCGCGCCGACTCCTTGGCGAGGTAGGGCCACAGCAGGTTGAGCGAGACCTCGCCCACGCAGGGCAGCTCGACGCCCCGGTGCCACTCGGGGTTCTTCTGCTCGAAGAACGCGATGGTGGGGTTACTGGCCCGTAGCTCTTCGGTGATCGGCGCGACGGGGTCCTTCAAACACTGCGAGCCCTCGCCGAAGTCCAGCACGCCCTTCGTGGCGTCGTAGGCGCGCGGGAAGAGCTGCCGACAGTACTGATCCACGATGGACGCAAGCCGCCTGTCCTGCACCTTGTCCGGGCGCGGGTAGAACGTGACGAAGTTGTTCGCCAGGAGCAGGTAGGTCTTGTAGCCCTTCGAGATCAGCAGCCAGTAGATGGGCGTGCGCGGCATGCGCGCCTTGACCGACAGCATGTAGCGCACGAAGCCGTCCTTCAGCGCGCGGTCGCCCCAGTAGTCCGGGTGCAGGATGGTGTCGCCGCTGAAGACGCCGATCGCGCGTCGCCCGTCGTCGTCGAGCTCCACCTGCTTGACCGTGCTGAAGCCGCGGATGGTCGCCGCCTCGGTCTTCTCGCGCACCAGGATGACGCCGGACTTCTCCGAGAGGTCCTCCAGGAACTTCTTCAGATCCGCGTTCTCGTAGAAGCGGGAGAAGAGCGCGTGCATCTGCTGCAGCTCCATGGGGGAGATGGATTCCACGCGGCGAAAGCGCGCGGTGAGGGGGGGGAGTTCGTGGGTCACTGGCACCATGGTTCCTTCCAATCGGGCAGGTGTGTACACCATCAAGTTTCAAATTGCGATTGTCTTATTTGCGAAAAGTTGTCGCCTGCGGCTTGTGAACACATCAAGTTACTAGATGGTAAGTTTTGGTACAGACTGCGCGGCCGGAATGTCACAGCGTGTCATGTCACGCGAAATGGTCGCGTATTGCGGCGTAGATGGCGCTTCGAACCGCGATGGGGAGCGCTCCATTAGGCTTTGAACGGCTCTCACCGACGACTATGTTGCGAGTGGGATCGTTCTTTCAGGCGTGCGTCTGTCGTTGGTCATGCGTAAATTGACACTCGGTGTCACGGTTGCTCGGGGTGTATCCGAGCCATGGCCACCCTCCCGGGCGAGCCTCCTCGTAGGGGTGCGACGCACGCAGACGAGGGCCAGCGTCCAATTGGTCCAGCGACCCTGGCTACCTACTAGATGGCCGCGCCCCTCGAAAATGGCTCAACACAAATTCTTTTCATGCGCAGAGCGCACCGCGGGGAGCGCTGGACGGTCAAAACGCCGCGAATTTCACAACGCTGACGCTTTGTCACTAACAACTTACGTGTTAGTAGGTGAGCGTCGGCGCCACGCGAATGCGCTTGCGATGACCAGCAGCGCGGCCACCCAGCCCCAGGCGGGCACGTGCGCCAGGAGGGCGGCCGCCTCCGGGCCCCAGTACACCATCAGCCACAGGCCGGGGATGCAGCCCAGCGCCGCGCCCACCAGGCAGGGGACGAAGCGCGCGCGCGACAACCCCATGACGTAGGCGGGGCCGGGCGCCAGGAACAGCACCGAGCGCATCAGGAGCGAGACCAAGAAGGCGTGCTCGCTGACGTGCGTCTCCCAGGCACGGAAGCGCGCCGGTAGGCGTGCGCTGACCCAGTCGCGGGCGATGACGCGTGCCAAGTAGAAGCCAAAGGCCATGCCCCCTGCGCTTCCCACCACGCACACCGCCAGCGCCACCGGCTTGCTGAACAACACCATGGCGGCGATGACGATGAAGGTCGCGGGCACACCAAGGCCCTCGAGGGTGGCGTGCAGCAGCACCCAAGCCACCGGGGCCAGTGGCCCGAGGGTGCTCACGTCCGCGCGGACGCGGGCCGTGTCGCGCAGGTAGTCGAGGGCGCCGCTCAGCCACAGCGTGGTAGGCACCGCCAGCAGCCCCGCGAGCCAGAGCGCGGTGCGCAGGTGTCGTCCGCCCGTCGGCGGAGTGGCGGGAGCAGGCACGCTCGCGCCCTCGGTGGGGCCCGACGCGGTGGGAGCGCCAGCTGCCTCGCCGGAGGGGTCGCCAGGCGCCGGATGCGTACGCTCGCCGTCGGATGGCGCGCTCACGGGACGCCTCGCGGCGTGCGCTGACAGCGCGGGCACACGTGGGTCCCGCGCTGGGCCACCACCAACTTCTGCACCGTGGCTCCGCAGCGGCGGCAGGGGCGGCCGTCGCGCCCGTACACGCGAAACTGCTCCTGGTAGCTGCCGGGCTGGCCTTCGGGTGTGCGGTAGAACGTGTCGAAGCTCGATCCCTCGCGCAGGATGGCCTCTTCGAGGATGGCTCGGACCGCGCTCACCAGCCGCTCGGCCTGAGGCTTGGTCACGCGCTCGGAGGACTGCAGTGGGTGCAGCTGCGCCTCGTGCAGTGCCTCGTCCACGTAGATGTTGCCGAGGCCGGCCACGAATTCCTGGTCCAGCAGCAGGGGCTTCAGCTGCCGCCTACGCTGCCGTAGGGCGTCTCGCAGCCACGCTCCAGTGAACTCGTCCGACAGAGGCTCGGGCCCCAGGTGGTGGAGCGCTGCCGCGGGGTCGGCCACGAAGGTGAAGCGACCGAACTTGCGCACGTCGTCGAAGCGCAGCGTGTGCCCGTCGTCCAGTGACAGCGCCACGCGTGTGTAGGGTCCGAGTGGGTCGGCGCTGGGCTCGACGTGCAGGCGCCCGGTCATGCGCAGGTGCACCAAGAGCGCCCCGGCTGGTTCGTGCTTGGTGAGCCGGTGCTTTGGCGCCGCGCGCTCGGCGGGTGCTGCTCGGCCGAGCGTCAGGACGATGTACTTGGCTCGCCGCCCCACGTGCGTGATGGCGCAGCCACGCACCTGTTCGTCGAAGGCTGCGGCGCTCGGGCCTCCCAGCGAGCGCAGCCACAGGGCCTGCGACGCCGTGATGGTGCGGCCCAGCACGCGCGGGCGGATGAGCCGCGCGACGGTCTCGACTTCGGGGAGCTCCGGCATGGTGCCGGGGAGACTACGCCATCCTTGGGCCCAACTTGGAGATCAACGTAGCGCGCGGCGCGGATGGGTGGGCCTCAGAGCCCCCTCAGCGCCTGCTCCGTCAGCGTGGCGCTGTAGCCCGTGAGCTTCTGATGCCCGGGCGCCCAGCCCGCCAAGAAGCGCTCGAAGTCGGCCCACGCGTAGGGGTACAGCGCCCGCCACTCGGCCTCGACGGCGAGGCCATCCACCTCGGGCTTCAAGCGCGCGAGCGCGGTGCGCAGCGCGTCGAAGTAGAGGAAGAGCAGCGCGTCCCCGTCGTCGCGAAGCGTGTCTTCGCTCAGGCAGCTGAGGAAGTAGGCCACGTCCTTCATGCCGCAGCCCCCGCCGACGTATTGGAAGTCCACCATCGCCACGTGCGTCTCTGCGGCGCTGCTGCGGGGCTGGAAGCAGAAGTTCGCCAGCTTGGCGTCACCGTGCACCAACGTCTGGTGCTGGCAGGCGTTCAGCCGCGCGTCGATGGCAACGGCCGCGTCGCGCAGCCTCCCGTGCGGCATGGCCTCTAGCTCGTCGGGCCGGGTCCCCAGGTGCCAGTAGGTGCCCGTGGGCCAGAGCTCGGCGCTGGCTTCCTCGGCATCTCCCATGAAGGTGGCGTGAAACTCGGCGAGCCACTTAAGACAGGCATGCAGCTCCCATGCGTCGGGCGCGCTGCGCCGCTCGCTGAAGCCCGCGGCGTCCAAGTCCTCGAGCGCGAAGCGCCAGCCCAGCTCGTCGCGCTCGACGGCGTAGGCGTCGGCGAGCCGCATGTGTTCCTCGCTGGGCGGCGCCCAGGTCCGGTACCAGGCCAGCTCCACGTCGTAGGACCGCAGCTTGCGTGCGTGCGAACGCTGCCCCTGCCAGCCTCGGGGATGCGCCGCGCGCGCTCCGCCAACGAGCCCGCCTGGCGGTCGCACGTCCTTGACGATGACGCTCTGCACGAACGCCCCCGTGAGCGCGTAGCGGCGGATCTCGCCGTAGCCGCTCCAGAGTGACTGCACCCGCTCACCCGCCCTCACCTGGGACGCGCCGGTGACCTCGCGGAGCCAGTCGCTCATGCCGCTCGCGGCGCTCTCTACCATCGCGCGTGTCTAGCGCGTCGCGCCAGGCGTCACAACGGACCGTGGACAGCTGCTAGGCCATCATCTTGCTGAACTTGGCGGTCAGGGTGGGGTCCGACGCGAGCTTCACGCCCCATGCTTGGGCGACGCCGCCGTAGCTGGCCATGTTCAGGCCGTACATCTTGAGCGCGCCGTTCATGTCGCCGGTCTGCATGTGCTTCATCATCTTCACGTAGTCCGACAGCTTCGCGACGGGCTGCCCGGGGAAGACCACCGGGTCCGGGTCGCCCATGTCTTCGCCCGCAGCCGCAGCGGCGGCCACGGCCTGGGCGTTCACGCGCGCCCCCTCCACGTCGAAGTGCCCGCCGCGGATCTGCTCCGCGATGCGCCCCTCGTGGCTGTTGGGGTCGATGCCCTCGAGCTTGAGGCGCGTGAGGTTCACCTGCTGCTCGAAGAAGGCGCGCAGGCGCTTGTCGTTGCGCAGGCGTGTCTCCCACCCCTCGATGCGCCCGCTGGCCGCCGCGTTGTCCGCCTTCAGGCCGTACTCCCGGCACAGCTTCTCGAGCTCGCTCCACTGCTGGTTCCCGAGCGCGTTCGCCACAAAGGCCATGCGACCGCCCGCGTGGTGCGCGTGCTTGGTGGTGATCGCGTCGCGTCGCGCCGAGAGCTCGGCGTACTGCGCGATGGTCAGCCCCTCGTGCTTCTCCTCTTCCTGACGCTGGGTGTGGCGCTCGTCGTAGTCGTAGAGCCAGTCCGAGAACATCTTCATCTTCGCGTCGTCGTGCCCGCCCATGCCCAACCACGACATGATCAAGGGGCGCTCGTAGCTGGTGAAGCTCTCGCGCGGGATGCTCGCGCGCAGCTCGGTGAAGAGAGCCTCGACGTCCGCCCGCAGGTTGGGCTCGTCGCGCGTGAGCCAGGCCAGCACCATGATGGCGGCCTGGCTGGTCCAGTCCACGGGGCCGCGCGCCACGTTGAAGAGCGCGAACTTGCGGCCCTGGGCGTCGCTCCAGCTGTTGTCGGTGCGACCGATGACGAGCGCCGTGGCCACCTGCAGGCGCAGCACCCACGTGAACGGGTCCATGCCCTCCGGGACGGGCGCCGGGTGCACCATGAGCGACAGCAGCTGCTCCACCCAAGCGGGTCCCATCTGCGCGCCCAGCGGCTTGGCCTTCTTGTCCCAGCGCTCGAACAGGAAGGTCTCGCGCGCGATGGCCGCGACCGCGTCGACCACGCGGGGGTCCGGCGCCGGTACGTTGGGGTAGCCCCGCTGCGCGTCGAAGCGCCAGAGTGAGAACGCCACCTGCCCGCGCGGGCTGCGGGGGTCCGGCGAGGTGGTCTTCTCGGTGGTGATCTTGACCCCCACCTGGAAGCCGCGGTCCTTGGCCCAGCGCTCCCACGCCAGCAGGACGCTGGGCGACTCGGGGTAGGTGGACTTCATGTCCAGGTTGCCACCCTGCCCGCGCTCGGGGTGCTGCGTCAGGTCGCGCACCAGGTTGCGCAGCGCATTGGCGCTCGCGTCTCCGGGCCCCGGGAGGAAGTGGACGTAGTCCCGCTGCGGCTCCATGTCGCACAGCAGCTGCCAGGCGCGCCCCGAGTGCTCGGCCTGGTCATAGAGCGCGAACTTGAGCTCTGCGTTGCCGGTCTTCTTGTACTCGGCGTACGTGATGGACGACTCCGCGTGGCGGTGCTTGGGGTTCTGCTGCAGCACGTCACGGTAGGCCGCGATGGCGTCGTCCCAGCGCTGCGCGCCGAGGAGCGTGTCGCCGATGTCCAGCTGCGTGGAGATCGGGTCTGCGCCCTCGAGCGAGAGAGAGTAGCGGTACCACTCGACGGCGCGGTCGATGCCGCCGGCGTCGCGGTGCGCGGTGGCCACCATGATGGCGGTGCTCCACTTCTTGTCCAGCTGGTGGCACTGCTCGGCCAGCTGGATGGCCGGGACGAAGTCGCCCGCGCGGCGCAGGGCCGAGGACGCCGCCATGAGCACCATGGGCTCCTGAGGGTGCAGCTGCCGCAAGATGGTCATGACGCGCACGGCAGCCAGCACGTTGGGCTTGCGGTAGTCGTCGTCGGCTACGGGCGAAGGACACTCGGAGAGCCAGCGCAGCGTGGGGATGACGACCAGCTTGACCGTGTCCTCCGTGCTCATGCCGTTGAGCTTGCCCTCGGCAGCCCACTCGGCGCCCCACACGAAGAAGGGCACGTCCGGGCGCAGGTTCACCACGAAGCACAGCTCGCGGAAGGCCTCCTGCCCGTTGCCCAGCTTGGCCTGCAGGTAGGCGCGCGTCGCGACGGTGATGTAGTCGAACTTGGCTTGGTCCGTGCGCACCAGCGTCAGCGCGTCGGCGCCCACGCGCGCCACGATCTGGTCGAGGATGCCGCGCATGGCGGCGTGCTGCGGATCCACCGAGAGCACCGAGCTCGCGTGGAAGAGCGCGCTGCTCAGGTCGCTGACCTGAAACGCCTTGGTCGCGCTCTCGATGTTGGTGCGTGTACCCTGCTCGTCGAAGTCGATGTTCATCCGATAGCCCCCAGGTTCGAGGGCGAAACGCTATCAGGAAGCGAGTGCGGCCGTGCACACAATCAGCGCGTGCAGTCCGCTCACAAGTCTTCAGTGACGACGGCGCCTTCCGGCGGGGCGAAGAGGCTCACGGGCCAGGTCTCTCCGAGCGTGATGCGCGACACCGTGATCTCGGTGACCACCTCGCCAGGGGTGCCGCTCTCCGTGTCCCAGGCGGCCGTGTCCAGGCGCGTGGCGAAGCGCAGACCCCCTACGGTGGCGGGGTCGGTGTAGCGCATCAGCTTCTCGGGGCTGTGCCCGCCCGCAGGGAAGAAGCCGGGGAAGCTCACCACGTAGCGCAGGGCCGCGAGGTGGTGCGTCTCCGGGTGCAGGTAGAGCACGTAGTAGTCGTCGGGGGCGTCGCCCACGCCCTCTCCGTACGTCAGCTTCACGATCTGATACGTGCTGCCGTCCAGCGCCGCGTCGGGCAGGCGCTCGTAGCGTGTGCCCGGGTCGGCGGCGACGAAGGGCATCCCGACGAAGTAGTAGGGGGTCAGCGACCAGAAGCGCGCCGTGCTGGGGAACGCGTCTGCGGCTGGCGTGATCCACGCGCGGGTGCCGTCCCAGCCGAGCGTGGCCTCTGCCCCGGCGCCGCCGTCGAGCTCCGCCTGACGTGCGCGCGCGCTCCAGTGGTCCACCTGGCTATACGTGTGCATGCGCCGCTCGGGCTGTGCGAGCGGGCGGTAGTCGAACTCGAACGCGACGGTGCTCTTGGCGAGCCAGGTCTCGAGCCCACCGTGTGCCTCGATGGTGGCCCACACGAGCGCGCCGGCTTCGTCTGCTTGCAAGCGGGCGCGGGCCTCGGCGACGCGCGCGCGCACCCAGCTCTCGGGGCGCGGCCCAGCGACGTCGGGTGCAGGGGCCGTGTCGGTCTCCGGGACGGGGCTGTCCGTATTCGCGCGGGGCGCAGCAGCGGGGCTCTCCGGGCCGCTCGCATGCTCAGGGTCGCTCCCGCAGCCCACGAGCGCGACGAGGAGCGAGGTCAGCGCGAGGCTGGCGGGGTGCGTAGGGGTCTGCATGCCCAGACCCTACGCGCGAGATGCCTGCGGGGCACGCGCAGCGCGCTCCGTTCACCCACGTCAGTCGAGCACCGCGTAGCGCAGGTGGTTCTGCCCGGACTGGTAGAGCAGTACGAAGCGGCCGTCATCGAGGCGCTGTGACGTCTTGAAGAGCTGGTCCAGGGAGGTGTTGATGACGTTGGGGAGCGAGAGGAACGGCCCCGTGACGTACCCGCCCCCAGGGCTCTCCTCGAGTGCGACCTCGACGCGGTCATCGGTGCGGAAGTAGGAGACGGCCGAAAGGCCGCCGCTCGTCATGCTGCCCTGCGGCCGCGAGCCAGTCACGGACACGATGACGTCCAGCGGTGCGCCTACGCTCGCGACAGCGTTCGTGTAGCGGATCGGGACGAAGGGGCGGCTCGCCATGTTGTTGTTGACGACGAAGATGACCGCGTCGCCCGAGGCGCTGATGGCGCAGCTGTCCACGTTGGGGATCAAGCCCGCCGCGCTGGTGTCCGACACCGCGCCCAGCCCGTCCACGGCGTCACGGTACACGTGGCGCACGCGGTCGAAGGTCCCGAACGTGTTCGTGAAGCGCTCGTTGAACGAGAACACCACGTCGCCTGCTGCGTTGCTCGCCGCGCAGAGGCGGTCGGGGCTGTTGAGGCCGCTGAGGACGGGCAGCTCCGACGCGAAGCTGCTGTCCACCGCAGCGCGCCGGTAACCATGAACGCTGTAGCCCCCGCCGCCCACCGTGGCCCTGTCCCGGAAGAACACGGTCGCGTTGCCCTGCGCGTCGATCGCTGCGCGCGAGAGAAACCCGAGCGGAAGGTCGAGCTCGCGTCCAGCGTCCGCGACGACCTGCTCCGGCCCCAGGCTGTGCGAGACCGAGTCGTAGAAGCGTGCGGTCACCTGCGACGCGACGCCGTACACCAGGATCGCGCGTGTCCCTCCGTCACCGGCGAGCGTGACGGTGCTGAGCGAGCTCGAGACGAGGGAGGGCGTCCCCCAGCTGGAGCCGTTGTAGTAGTTGCTGTAGATGCCGCCGTTCTGCTGGAACACGGCCAGCAGCTCGGTGGTGCCCACGTGCACCATGCGGAGGTGCAGGTCGTCCAGGTTGTTGGCCGGCGCGAGCGCGCCAGGGAGGCCCGCGTTCGCGACGCCGAGGTCGGTCCAGGGGCCGGTCTCGGCGCCCGTCCACGCCAGGGCGCGCAGCACGTTGGAGCCGGGCGAGGTCTCGAAGAGGACCGCCAGGCGTCCGTCCGCGAACACCGAGGAGGTGACGCGGGTGGCGACGGGTCCTGGGTACATGTTGTCCCCGGCGCTCCAGCCGGGGGTCGTGGCGGTCCCGCCGTCGGAGAGGGCGCCCGCGTCTGCCTGCATGGCCTGGTCGGCTGCGCCCTGGTCGGCCGCGCCCTGGTCGGCTGCGCCCTGGTCCGCCTCGCCCTGGTCGAGCGGCGCGTCGGGGCCCAGGTCCGGGGCCCCGCTCCCACCGTCGCTGGTCACCGAGTTGTCGGTGGACGCGTCGGAGATCGTGCCGTCGGCCGAGCAGGCCCAGGACTGGAACGCGAGCGCCAGCGGCAGGAGGCGCAGCAGGGGGAGGTGGTAGGCGTCGAAGTGTGAGCGTGAGGTCATGATACGTGTGGTGTCGAAGGAGACCCGCCGCGTTGACCCGTGGCCCGTGGTCGTCGAAGCTGCGGCCGTGGCCTCCACCCTAGTGACCCCCGCACGCTCGCAGTACCTCCCCAGGGGGGTAGCACGCCGCTTCTGCCCGCTCCGACAAGCCCGCCGCCATGTCCCGGGCTAGGGATCTGGCGATGCTCCAGCTGCTCTGCTCGTCGGGTGTGGACCTGATGGCGCAGATGCCCTTGCTGTCCGAGTGCCTGCACCGGCTGGTGCCATCGTTCAGCCTCTCGATGATTCGCGTGGACGAGCGCTGCGTCCCCACCGCGCACTACAGCGAGCACTTCAACGAAGCGAGCCACGCGCTCTTCGCGCAGAGCGGCGACCACTTCTCGGCGCGCACCTCCGATCCGTCCGGGTTCGCGAACCTGATGGCCAACGCCAACCCGGTGGGCAGCCTCGTGGACGGGCGGCCGGAGTACCTGGCCGGGCTGGTCTACCAACACCTCTTCCAGCCGAACGGCATTCACCACACGCTCGACGTGGCGCTGCGCGACGGGCGTGAACCGCTCGCCATCCTCGGCATCTTCCGGGAGCAAGCGGCCCCCGGCTTCGCGCGCGAGCACATCCAGACCATGCGCGCCGTCTATCCGCACCTGGTGCACGCCTGCCGAGCGGACGCGCGCTCGCTCGGCTTCGACGAGCTGGACTCCGCCTTGATCGTGGTCGACGCGGACGGGCGCATCGCGTGGGCCTCTACTGCCGCACGTAGCTGGCTCGCGGAGGGGAGCTTCGGTGGCGAGCGCACCCTGCTTCTCGAGGAGGGCGTCGTCCCCGAGGCGTGCAAGGCGCTCGTGGCGCTCGTGCGGCGGGCGGGTCGCATGCCGCGCGTGGGGGAGACGCTCTCGGTGCCGCACGTCAACATCCCCGTGCCCGGCGGGAGACTCAGCCTGCGCGGCTACGCCCTCGAGGACGGCGGCGGTGCACCGGGAGGCTACGTCGGGATTCAGGTTCGCCTCGAGGTCGACCGCGGCCTGCGGATCCTCCGAGCGCTCGACGACTCGGGCTTGACGCCCCAGCAGCTGCGCATCGCGTGGGGGCTCGTTCTGGGCCAGCGCAACGCGGAGCTCTGCGCGTCCCTCGAGATCGGCGCGACGACCCTCAAGTCCTATCAGAAGGACATGTACCGCCGCCTCGAGGTGGGCGGCGCTCAGGAGCTGACCGCGCGCGTGACGGAACTCGCCGCGGGGTCGCGGGTCGACCGTGCGCGTCATCAACCCAGAGCCTAGCCGCCGTCAGCGGCGCTAGTAGGACTGTGGCTGGTAGAGGTCCAGCACGTCGTTGGCGAGGAAGCACATCTTCTTCGAGAGCGCGCGGTGCCCGTCGCCTGCGGAGTCGGCGTCGGCGCCCGCCGCGAGGATCTGGACCAGCGCGTGGCGACTGCGGCGGACCTCGTCCACGAGCCACTGGACGTCCGCGGAGACCCGGCCGCCTTCTGCCGTGTAGCGCACCTCGAGGTCGCGCAGGCGTCGCTCCACCAACACCATGGACGAGGGCAGCTCACCGAGGCCGGTGCAGTCGCGGCACGTGACGATGCCGTGCGGTCCCCCGACTTCGCCGGTGCCGAAGCAGGTCTGGCAGCGGTTGGCTGGCGTGGAAGTGGACGGCTGGCTCTCCATGCGTGCTCCTGGGCGGCGGTGAAGGTCGAGGGCCGGACGGTACTCGCTCCGCGCCCTTGCGGCTACGGGGCATCGACCTGAACGCTCCCCCGGCTACGCGGGCTCGACAGGGAGGTGGTCGCGCAAGACCTGCAGGAAGAAGGCGTCACCGCGGAACTCGCTCATCTTGCCGAGGCGCTTCCCGTCTCGGTACAGATAGAACTGAGGGATGCCGTAGAGCGCGAAGCGCGTGGCCAGGGCGTCGTGCTCGTACGCGTTGACCTTCACGAGGCGCGCGCGGACGTCGCCCAGCTGCTCCAGCACCGTGGGCAGGCGTGACGCGAAGAACTCGCAGTTGGGGCAGTCCGGGCCCCAGAAGTAGAGCACCACGAGCTCGCCCGCGGGCTCGAGCACGAGCGCGTCGAAGGTCTCGGGGGTCGCGTGGTGGACCGCGATCATGGGAACTCGCCGTGGCGACCCTGACCGCGCGTGAAGGCGCTGGCGCCGGCCAGGGTCTCGCCGGACGCGAGCGTGGCGAGCCCCAGCTCGAGCTCGCGGCGCATGGCGCTGTCCCAGTCCAGCGACCACTGATCGATGGCGGCGCGCCGGTCGCCCCGCATGCAGCGCTGAGGAAACGCCGCGATCTGCCGGGCGAGCGCGGTGGCCGCGTGGAGCGCCTGCCCTCTGGGCGCCACGCGCTCGCAGAGGCCGATGCGCAGCGCTTCTTCCGCGTCCACCGGGCGGCCCGTCAGGATCAGATCCATCGCGCGCCCGTGGCCCACCAGCCGCGGGAGGCGCACCGTCCCGAGGTCGATCAGCGGTACGCCGAAGCGTCGGCAGAACACGCCCAGGATGGCGTCCTCGGCGACCACTCGCAGGTCGCACCACAGCGCGAGCTCGAGGCCACCGGCCACCGCGTGCCCCTCGATGGCGGCGATGACGGGCTTGTCCAGCTCCATGCGCGTGGGCCCCATCGGACCGCGCGCCTCGGGGGACAGGTCGCGCGTGTCACCGCTCGCGAGCGCCTTGAGGTCGGCGCCCGCGCAGAAGGTCCCGCCGCTGCCGGTGAAGACCGCCACGTGTGCGCTCTCGTCGGCGTCGAAGCGCAGAAATGCCGCGTGCAGCTCGGCGGCCGTGGCGCTGTCCACCGCGTTGCGTACCTCGGGCCGGTCCAGCGTGATCCGTGCGACCAGGTCGTCGACTTCGTAGTGAACGCTCATGGGGCGACTCTAGCGGGAATCGAGCGCGTGGTGGTCGTGGTCGGCACGCTCTCCGTTGCGTCGGCCGGCGGGGAGCGGGGCTCGTCGCGCCATGGCGCGCCGCTCCCCCCGCACCGTAGCTCCCTGAGAGTCTTCTCAGGTTGGTCTCAGTGGCGCGCCGCAGGCTCGGGCTAGGTAGGGCTCATGCACACCCCCCTCTTGTCCTTCGCTGCCCGAGCTGCCGTCCGCCTGACCGCGGGCGCCTGCGCGTCACTGCTTGCCCTGCACGCGGCGGCTCAAGACCCGGCGCAG
Source organism: Sandaracinaceae bacterium (assembly GCA_020633075.1). GTDB lineage: Bacteria > Myxococcota_A > Polyangia > Polyangiales > Houyiibacteriaceae > JADJJE01. The sequence continues at coordinate 154,197 of JACKEI010000005.1, read as the reverse complement.
CCTTCCGGCGCGACGCTCGCTGCGAGCGACGGCCTGGACGCGCCCGCGACGGCGCGGCCGGGTGAGCTGCCGTTGACCTTCGACGACGCGATCTTGCTCGCGCTGCGCCGCCCGGAAGCGCAGGAGGCGCAGCAGGTGCGCGCGGCCCGCAGCGACGCCGACGACGACGTGCACCGCTGGGTGGGCAACCCGTCGGTGCAGGTGCAGGTGGGCCGGCGTCGCGTGCCGCGCGCGGATGCCGGCGTGGAGGTGCAGGCCACGCTGCTCCAGGGCTTTGCCCTGGGTCGTGTCGGGACGGCGCGCCTCGACGCGCTCGCCGCCGAGCTTGGTGCGCTGGACCTCGAGGAGCGGGTGGAGCGCATGTGGGCGGCGCTCGAGGCCGGGGACGCCTGGCTCTCGCTGTACGCGGCGGAGCAGGAGCGTGCGGCCGCCGAGGCGAGCGTCGCCCTGGGAGAGCAGCACCTGGCCGTGGTCACCCACGGGCGCGCGTTGGCCTCGTCCACGGAAGCCCAGCTCACCGACGCCGTGCGGGTGCTGGGTGAGCTGCGCATGGCGGCCGTGAACGCGGAGAGCGTGGTGCGCGCGGCGGCGCTCGAGCTGGCGCACGCGACGGCCCAGCACGGCCCGCTGCGCCTGGCGACGCTCGGGGACCCCCCGGAGGTCGCGCTGCCTTCTCTCGCGGGGCTGCACGCGGACGAGTCCATCCTGGACGGCCTGCCGACCCTGCAGTTGCAAGAGGCGCTCGCTCGGGTGGCCGCGGCCCGCGCGACCGAGGTGGAGCGTGGGACGCGGGGCACGGGCGCGCTGGGGCTCTACATCGAGCGCGACTCCCCCCGTGGCATCGTCTTGGCGGGCGTCTTCCAAGCCAACTTCGGCTTCGTCGACCGCGGCGGCCGGGCGCGCTCCGAGACCGACGCCGCCGCTGCGCGCGCCGAGGCGCAGGTGGTGCGCGCGCACCACGAGGCCCACGGGCTCTTTCATGCGGCCATCGACGCGGTGGAGCTGAGCGAGCGGACCCAGAGCGCGCACAGCGAGCAGGTGGTGCGCGCGCTCGAGCAGCACGTCGCGCAGCTGGCGCGGCGCCTGGAGCTGGGCGCGAGCACACGCCCCGAGCTGCTGCGCGCGCACCTGCTGCTGGCCCAGGCGCGCATGGAGCAACAGCGCCTGGACGGCCTCACGGTCCGTGCGCGCTTGCGCCTCCGGCTGCTGCTGGACGCGGCGCGCGGAGAGCCCGCGCAGGCTCAGCCGACCGAGACTCTCGCCGAGGTGCAGTCATGAGCGCCCATCTGCTGTTCGCGCGGCCCCCGGCTCGCCTACGCGCTCTGCTGCTCGCCCTCGCGCTCGCCCTCGCCGCCTGTGACCAAGGCGCTACGGAAGCGACGCACGACACGCCCGCCGAGAGCGCCGCGTCAGCGCCCACACGCAGCGCAGCGGGCACGGACCCCGTCGGCGAGCCACCGCCCGCCACGCCAGAGGAGGCCCTCGGACTCGACGAGACCCTCGGGCGCGTCGTGACGCGGGGCGGCGTGGTCGAGCTCGGCTTGGCCTTCGACGGACGTGTGCGCGCGCTGCTGGTGGGAGTCGGTGAGCGTGTCGTCGCCGGGCAGCCCATCGCCGAGGTGGAGGTCCCCGAGCTGGCCGTGGCGGCCGCCGAAGCCCAAGGGTTGGGCGCCCAGCGTCGGGTGCTGGAGGCGCGGCGCGCGCGCGTCGCCACCCTGGTGGAGGAGGGGCTCGAGCCGCGCGAGCTCTTGGAGGGCGTCGAGGCCACGCTCGCAGAGGTGGGCACCCGCCGTGACGTGGCGGTGGCGATGCTGCAGACCGCGGACGTCCAGCCCGCGGACCGCGCTCACCTGGTGCGCCGCGGCGTGCTGCGGGTGCGCGCGCCGCGCGCCGGCGTGCTCGTGGAGCTGATGGCCGCCGAGGGGGGCGTCGTGGGACCCACCGCCCCGCTGGCGCGCCTGGTGGGAGAGAGCGACGCGGTGGTGCAGATCACCACGGCCCGCCGTCCGCCTCCCGGAGCGGCGACCATCGTCACCAGCCACGGCGACGTTCTGTCCACGCCCACGCAGGAGCCCGTGCTGGACCCGCGCAGCGGCCTCTATCACACCTTCTACCCGCTCGAGCAGGCCCTGCCTCATGGCGAGCGCGTGACCGTGCGCTTCGGCGCGAGGCAGCCATGATCGAGCGCCTGCTGCTGGGCTCGATCACGAAGCGCAAGCTGGTGCTGGCCGTCGTGGCCGCGCTCGCCGCCGCGTCGCTGCTCTCTGCGCGCAACCTGCGCTTGGACGCGCTGCCCGACGTCACCGGTCAGCAGGTGATGCTGCTCACGCGTGCGCCCGGGTACACGCCGGAAGAGGTGGAGCGCCTGGTCACGCGGCCGGTCGAGATCGCGCTCGGCGGCTTGCCGGGGCTCGAGACCCAGCGCTCGCTCTCGCGCTACGGCCTGAGCGTGGTCACCGCCGTGTTCCACGACGACGTGGACCTCGTGCGCGCGCGGCAGCTGGTCGCCGAGCGGCTGGTCGGGCTGCCACAGCTCCCGGCCGGCGTGGAGACCCCCGAGCTCGGCCCCATGACGGGCGGGCTCGGCGAGATCTATCACTTCGCCGTCGAGGGCGAGGGATACAGCGCGACGGAGATCCTGGAGCTGGTGGAGCTGCGCGTGGCGCCCGTGCTGCGCTCCGTGCCGGGCGTGGTGGAGGTCAACACCTGGGGTGGCACGCGGCGCACCCTGGACGTGGTCGGTGACCCGCTGGCGATGTCGGCGCACGGGGTCTCGCTGGCGGAGCTGCGCGCCGCGGTGGAGACGTCGAGCGGTGCCGTGCCGGGCGACGCCCTCTCCTCGGGGGCCGGCCGCACGTTGCTGCGCGGGAGAGCGCTGCCTGCCGTACCGGAAGACCTGGCGCGCGGCGTCCTGCGGGTCTCGCCCGATGGGAGCACCGTGCGCATTGGCGACGTGGCCAGCGTGCGTCCGGGCGCGGAGCCGCGACTCGGGACGGCGACCTCCGAGGGGCGCGGCGAGGGCGTCTACGTCATGGTGCAGATGCTGCGCGGCGAGAACGCGCTGATGGTGCTGGACGCCATCCACGCGCGCCTCCCGGACGTGCGCGCCGCGCTCCCCGGCGACGTGCACCTCGAGCCCATCTACGACCGCAGCGAGCTGGTCCACGCCACGCTGCGCACCGTGGGCAAGAACCTGCTGGAGGGCGGGCTCCTGGTGGCCATCATCTTGTTCCTGACGCTGGGGAGCCTGCGGGCGGCCCTGGTCGTCGCGCTCACCATCCCGCTCGCCATGCTCGGCGCGGTCGTGGGCATGGTCGCGCTGGACGTCCCGGGCAACCTCATGAGCCTCGGTGCGATCGACTTTGGCCTCTTGGTCGACGGCGCGGTGGTGCTCGTCGAGGCCATCTTCCACCGCTGGTCGGAGCACCCGGACGAAGACCCTGCGCACGCCATGCGCCGCGCCGTCACGGAGGTGGCGCGCCCGGTGGCCTACTCCGTGGCCGTCATCCTGATGGTCTACGTGCCCATCCTGGCGCTCCAGGGCGTGGACGGGAAGATGTTCAAGCCCATGGCCATCACCGTCGTGCTCGCGCTCGCTGCGGCGCTGGTGCTGACCTTCACCTTCATCCCCGCGGCCACCGCGACCCTCGTACGCCGCGAGCACATGCCCGCCACGGCGCCGCGCTTGGTGCGCGCGCTCGCGCGGCTGCACGCGCCCATCTTGGGGGCGGCCAGCCGTCACCCGCTGCTGCTCACCGGGCTGGCGCTGCTCACCCTGGCGGGCGGCGGGCTGCTCTTCGCACGCGCGGGCACCGCGTTCGTGCCCCAGCTCGACGAGGGGGACCTGGTGGTGCAGGTCACGCGCAACCCGGACATCTCCATCGCGGAGGCCGCGCGCCTGGGCACGGCGCTCGAGGTCGCGGCGCGTGAAGTCCCCGAGGTGGCGGCCATCTACAGCCGCATCGGTAGCCCGGCCGTGGCCACGGACGTGATGGGGCTCGAGCAGTCCGACGTGTTCGTGCGCCTCCGGCCCCCGAGTGAGTGGCGCGCCGGCCTGACCCGCGACCAGCTGCTGACCGAGCTCGGTGAGCGTATCGAAGCGACGTCGCCCGGGGACGAGGTGGGGTTCACCCAGCCCATCCAGATGCGCTTCAACGAGCTCTTGGGCGGTGACGTCACGGACGTGAGCGTCAGCGTCTTCGGTCCGGACCTCGCTACCGCGCGCGGCGTGGCGGAAGAGATCGAGCGACGCATCGGGGACCTCCCGGGGGCCGAGGATGTGCGCGTGCTGGCGCCGCCCGCCGTGCCGCTCTTCGACGTGGTGCCCGACGCGCTACGCGCCGCGCGGCACGGCTTGCGGGTGGCTGACGTGCTGGACGCGGTGCAGGCCTATCAGGTGGGCCTCCCCGCCGGCGCGACCTACGAGGACGTGCTGCGCATCCCCATTCGCGTGCGCCTCGCGCCGCCCACGCACGAGCAGCTCGGCAACACGCCCATCCCGGCCCCGGGGGGCCTCGTGCCGCTGACCGAGGTGGCCCGCGTGCAGGAGGTCGAGACGCCCAGCGTGATCCACCATGACCGCACCGAGCGTCGCGTCGCGGTGGGCTTCAACGTGCGCGGGCGGGATCTCGGCAGCGTGGCCCAGGAGGCGCAGCAGCGTCTGGTGGGGATGGTCGTGCCGGAGGGCTACCGTCCCGTCTGGGGTGGCCAGTACGAGGCCTTCGAGGCGGCGAAGAGGCGCCTGATGTGGGTGGTGCCCTTGGTGCTGCTCGGCATCGCGGCCGTGCTCTTGCTGCTCTTCCGGCGCCTGCAGCCGGTGATCATCATCGCGCTGCACATCCCCTTCGCGGCGGTCGGGGGCATCGTGGCGCTGTCGTTGCGTGACCTGCCGATCTCCATCTCCGCGGCCATTGGCTTCATCGCCCTCTCGGGCATCGCCGTGCTCAACGGTGTGGTGCTGGTGGCGCGCATCGAGGACGAGGTCCGCGCCGGCAAGGACACCACCCACGCAGCTCTCGACGCGGCCCGCGCGCGCCTGCGGCCTGTGTCCACCACCGCGCTCGTGGCCTCGTTCGGCTTCGTGCCCATGATGCTCGCCACCGGCGCGGGGGCCGAGGTGCAGCGCCCGCTCGCGACCGTGGTCGTCGGTGGGCTGGTGACGTCGACCACGGTCAGCTTGTTGCTGCTGCCCGTGCTCTATCCCTACTTGGCTCGCCTGTTGAGCGCCCGCGCGCCGCGAAACCCGTTGCCCTCACCCTCACTGGAAGGCTAGAGCGAGCGAAGCATGCGCATCCTGTTGGTCGAAGACGAAGCCCGCCTGGCCGAGAAGGTCGCCCGCGGCCTGCGTGAGGAGGGGCACGTGGTGGACGTGTGTGGGACCGCGGCCGACGCGCGTCGTCAGGTGCTGGACGTGGTCTACGACGTGGTGGTGCTGGACTGGATGCTGCCCGACGTGGACGGGCCGAGCATCCTGCGCGGCTGGCGTGCCGAGGGCCTGCGTCTGCCCGTGATCATGCTCACGGCGCGCGGCGAGGTCGGTGAGCGCGTGACCGGCCTGCGCGCTGGCGCGGACGACTACCTGGTGAAGCCCTTCGCGTTCGCCGAGCTGGTCGCGCGCATCGAGGCCCTGCAGCGGCGCGCAGTGGGCGCCAACACGACCATGACGCTGGGCGACGTCGAGCTGGACGCGCGTCGACACCACCTGCGGCGCGGCGAGCTGGAGGTGTCGGTCTCCCCCCGTGAGCTCTCCTTGGCCGTCGAGTTCTTCACGCACGCAGGGGACGTCCTGACGCGCAGCCACCTGCTGAACGCCGTGTGGGGGTGGGGCTTCGAGGGCGACCCCAACATCCTGGACGTGTACGTCGGGTACCTGCGCCGCAAGCTGGACGCGCTCGGCGCTGGGGGGCCGCGCATCGTGGCCGTGCGCGGTGTCGGCTTTCGAATGCTCGCCTCCGAAGCGGGCGTCGGTGCGCCATGAGGCTCGACCGCCGACTCCTGGTCTACGGCGTCGCGCTGCCCCTCTCCCTCATGGCGGTGGCCGGGGTCGGGGTAGGGCTGGTCTTCGAGCGCTCGCTGTTGGCGGCGCTCGACCAGTCGCTCAGCGCTCAGGCGGCGGCCGAGTCCGTGAGCCTCTTCGACCGCCCAGGAGGGCTGCCGCACCTGCACGCGGGTGACTCGCCGGTGCGTGCCGCGCTGCTGACCACGGGGTCGCTGGACTCCGCCGCGGCCGCCATCTACGGCCCCGACGGAGCGCGCCTCCTGGCCACGCGCGTCACGCCGCTCATGCCGGAGCGCCTGCTCCCGCCGCGGGGCGCAGAGCCTGTCTTCCGCACCAGCGACGGGACGCGCATCTTGGCCCTGCGGGTGCCCAGCCCCGACGGCCGTCCCCACGCGCTCTGGCTCTCCACCAGCCTCGAGCCCACACAGCGCGCGGTCGCCACGTACTGGCGCTGGAGCGCGCTCGGTCTGTTGGCGGTGGCGTTGGCCCTCTTCGTCGCGCAGCGGCGCCACGCGCGCTGGCTGGCGCAGCGCCTCGAGGGCATCACCAAGCACGTCCAGGCGCTGGGCGAGGGGAGCTTGGACCGCGAGCCCCCGCCGGATAACCTGCCCGACGTGGTGGGCGACCTGCGTGAGGCGGTCAGCCGGGCCACCGTCCGCATGCGGGAGGACCGCAGCGCGCGCGAGCGCCTCCTGGCCGGCGCGGCCCACGAGCTGCGCACGCCGCTCGCCACGCTGCGCGCCACCGTGGACGTGACCTTGCGCCGTCCCCGGGCCGACGCCGAGCTGCGCGAGGCGCTGGAAGAGGTCGGGGCGGAGGTGACTCGCCTCGAGACCATGGCGCAGGAGCTGCTGGGGCTCGGCTCCGCCCGCGCGGCCCCGCGTGAGGCCCGCGTCGCGGACGTGCGCGAGATCCTGCGCGACTCGATCCGGCGCTTCTCGGACGTCGCCACGCTGGCGGACGTGACGCTCGTGCTGCGCGCGCCAGACCCCGTGCACGCGCCGGTGGAGCCGGAGCTGCTGGGCCGGGCGGTGGACAACCTGCTGCGCAACGCGCTCCAGCACGCCCCCGCCGAGACCCGCGTCGAGGTCGCGCTGAGCGTCAAGGGCGGCGAGGCCCTGGTGCACGTCCGAGACGAGGGCGCGGGCATCCCGGACGGCGCGGAAGAGAGCGTGTTCGTGCCCTTTCACCGGGAGCGGCGCGCCGGACCCGGTGCCGGGCTGGGTCTGGCGCTGGTGCGCGAGATCGCGGAGCGTCACGGCGGTCGCGCGCGCGTCGTGCCGTCGACCAAGGGCGCCTGCCTCGAGCTCGCGCTGCCTCTCGGGGTCTGACGCGCGGGACCGCGCGCACGTTGCCCAGGTGCTCGGGGCGCAGAAGCACGACGCGCACCTGCCCGAGCACCGTTCCGGGGATCAGGGCGTGACCGTGAACTCGGCGCGCCCGAGCTCGCTGTCCTCGTGGCGCACGACGCAGCTGTAGGTGCCGGGGCGGCGCCAGCTGACCGAGGTGTAACGGAAGTTCACGAAGCGCGCGTTGCCCGGGACCTGGATCTCGGTGGGGGCGCCGCGGCCCTGTCCGTTGGCGTCTTCCCAGGCGAGCGTCACCATCGTCGCCACGCGCTCCGGGTTGGCCAGCTCGAAGTAGCAGAAGATCTGGTCGTCCTCGGTCTTGGAGTACGTGGTGCGCGGGTCCACGGGCGTGCGGCCGTCCATGGCGGAGGCGAGCTCCATGCGCGTGGCGCGCAAGCCGTCGCGCTGCGCGAGCACGGGGCCGGCCGGCGCAGCGCCGCCCGCACCGTCTTCACCGCCCGCACCGTCCGCGACGGGGTCTCCAGCGGCCACCTCGGCCGCGATGGCCGCTGCCGGTAGCGTCCCGACGACCGCCTGCGGGAGGGTGCTGCGCGGGACGCTCGCGTCGGCCTCACCCCACACCACCAGCTCCGAGATCACCAGCTCACGCCAGTTGGCGTTGCTGCCCGGCACCCACTCCAGCAGCTCGATCTGCCAGTCGCCGCCGGCCCCCTCCACGGGGATGCGCTGCAGCGCCCGCTCCTCCGGGTTGAGCGTGACCAGCACCTCGCCGCCGGGGTGGCGCACGCGCAGCCGCCGGATGCGCAGGTTCTGCGTGAAGAGGTCGCCCTGCGGCCGCACCTTGGTGAAGCCCGCCGTGATGTCGATGGCGTGCACGCGCACCCCCTCCGGCAGCCGCACGTAGACGCTGCGGGGGGCGTCGTCGCCAGCGGGCAGCGTGGCGGAGTTCCACGCGGTGAGCAGGTCGCCGTCGTACATGTGTGGCAGCTGCGTCGCCTCGTCGCGGAAGGCGGTCGCCGCCACCGTGGTGCGCACCGTGTGCAGCAGATCCACCCAGGTGCCGTGGTCTGCGGGCGCCACCTGCGCCGTCAGCTCGGTCACCGTGGGAGTCGGCTCGGGCTCGACCTCGGGGGCCGGGGTGGGCTCGTCGGGCGTGGCGGCGCTGCCGGCGCTACCCGTGCTTGCGCCGGGGTCCGCAGGCGGCGTGGCGCTGCCGGCGTCCTCGCCCCCCGAACAACCCACCAACGACGCCAGCAAGAGCCAAGCGCCGGGGACACCCAACCGAGTCTGCATCTTCGTCTTCATGGTGCGCACTATCCTCCAGTGGCCGCGAGCCCTCAAGGGGTGTCCACTATGAACCGCAGACTACGTTCGCTGCGCGCACGGCGTTCCCTGCGCCCTCGCGCTGCGACCACGTCACGACGGCCCGCCCGGCGAACACGTCTGCGGCTACGTCGCCCGACTCCACGTCGCCATGCGTGACGGTGAAGCGTGGCCCGATCGTCGCGTTGGCCACGTCTAGGGGCGCGCCGTACACGCGCGTCGTCTCGCCCATGCCCTCGGACCAGAAGAGCAGCTGCACGCCCGCGATCTCGATCAGCGCGGGGCTGAACGCGCCCACCGTGTCGTCCACTCCGGCGATCGGCCGGGCCTGCCCGTCGACCACCAAGCGTACGTAGGGCGGCGCGCGACGACCGTCTCGGGCGCTCATCACGGACACCGCAGGTGCTGGCGCAGCCGGCCAGTCGACGCTCTCGCCGCCGCCCTGGCGCACGCCGTCCGGCCCCATCACCACACGCGTGGCGCGGGGCGCGCCCTCGGACCCGTACAGGATCACCGTGCGGTCCGGCAGGTTCTCCACGATCTCGATGCGCAGCCCGTGCCGCGTGGCCGAGGAAGGCTCGGGGGCCACGAGGCGCCAGTGGGCGCGGTCGTTCGCTGGCTCGGTGAGGTGGATGCGCTGTCCGAAGATGCCCCGGCGGCCGTTGCCGGTGTCATCCATGTCTGCGACGAGATAGGCCCACTCGCCGTCCACAGCGAGGTCCACGCCCAGCCCACCGGTGGAGGTGTGGCTGCTGCCCATACTGAAGTAGCGCCCGCCAAAGGCCCCGGGTGGGACGCGCGCGGCACACGAGCAGCCGACGACGGGGTCCAGCGGGTCGCACCCACACCCCAGGAACACCGGCACACCCGCGACGCGCTCCAAGCGCCCGTTCTGCATCATGCGCCCGCTGGCGTCCTCCTCCGGCACGGCACAGGGCAGAGGGGTCGGCACCGGGCTGAACTCGGCCGTCACGGGGACCGGGATGATCGTCGCGTCGGGCGAGCCGTGACAGGGAGCGGGCGAGCGCCGCGCCTCGTGGAGGATGACCGCGTGGGTGTCCCCCACCAGCACGCGCGGCGCCCGGCGATCTGCGACGACCACCACACCGCCCGGCGGGTCCAGACGACACGAAGTGCTGGCCGCAGCGGCGGGCGCGGCGGCGGCGGGCGCGGTTGCGGCGGACGCGGTGGCGGCAGGCGCGGTGGCGGCGGGCGGGGTGGGGCCGGCCTGCGGCTGTGGGCTGGCGGAGGGCTGCGCACTGACGGCCGACGCCGACGTGCCACCGTCCTCCCCTCCACAACCGACGAGCGCGGCCAGCGCACACAGCGCGAACCCCCTGCGAAGTCTCTCGGAGCTCGAAATCCAGCGGACGTTGGTGTTCATCGGGGTTCCCTTCCCTCTGGCGCAGCACGCAGCATGCGCAATCGACAGCGTCGCCGAGGTCCCCTCAGCGGGCCCGCGGCAGCTGGTTATACGCCCGCAAGAGTTGAATCTTGCTCGGAAATACCTGGCGCGTCGGAGGTGCGCCGTCACAATGCGCCGATGCGCTTATTCCCGACCCTCACATGGGCGGTCTTGCCCTGTGTTTTCGCTGCCGGCTGCGGTGACGACTCGTCCGGGCGCCGCCCCGACGCCCCCGCCTACGAGAGCATCTACGCCTTCAACGAGGGTTGCTACGTGATGGACGCCGCGCTCCCCGGGCAGCGCCGTGCGCACTACCTGGTGCGCTCGCAGGACGGGCTGGGCTACGAGTTCTCTGGACGCACCCCCGATGAGGCCCTGCGCCTGCGGCTGAAGGCCTCCGACCTCGGCAGCTACCTCATCTATGATCAGGACCGGCAGTATCTGGTGTCCGAGGTCGACGAGCTGAGCACGGCCGTGACGCTCGAGAACGACGTGCAGCTGCTGGACGACACCTTCGTGTCCCCGGCCGAGTGGGAGCTCAGCGTGTCCGAGCACGACGCTGCGCGCTTGGCCCTTCGCAGCCGACGCACGCAGCGCTACCTCAGCCCGCTCGGCACCACCGACGACCCCGCCGCGGCCGGCGTCGTCACGCTCTACCCGGCGGAGGGCTGCGCCACCTTCCCCGAGCTGACCGTGGACGCCACGGGCACGGTCGCGCGCACCACCTTCGACGACGGCGACCTGTACGGCTTCGTCGACGCGCACTCGCACCTGCTCACCAACTTCGGCTTCGGAGGCGGCGGCATCTTCCACGGCTCCCCCTTCCACCGCCTGGGCGTGGAAGCGGCCCTGCCGGACTGCGAACGCTTCCACGGTCTCGATGGGCGCCGCGACTTGGTGGGCTACTTCTTCGACGGCGACGTCGTGCTCGACGTGGCCGCGCTCGGGACGGCTCTGGTGCTGGGGCGGACGCCAGAGGCCACCCACGACACCGCCGGCTACCCGGACTTCGTGGACTGGCCGAACGCGGTCCGCAGCTCCACGCACCAGGCTCAGTACTACAAGTGGCTCGAGCGCGCGTACCTGAGCGGCCTGCGCTTGGTGGTGCAGCACGCCACGGGCAACCAGGTGTTGTGCGACCTGGTGGTGGGCACGCGCGCTCAGTCGGTGCGCTACTCCTGCAACGACATGGTCGGCGCCGAGCGCGAGATCGACGAGGCGTACGCCATGGAGCGCTACATCGACGCGCAGTCCGGGGGGCCGGGGCGCGGGTGGTTCCGCATCGTCACGAGCCCGGCCGAGGCGCGCGAGGTCATCGAGGGCGGCAAGCTGGCCGTCATCTTGGGCATCGAGATCTCGAACCTGTTCGACTGCTTCGTCGCTCCACGCGAGGGCTTCCCAGCCTGCGACGCGGACTTCGTGCGTGCGCAGCTGGCGCACTATCACGACCGCGGGGTGCGCGCGCTCTTCCCCGTCCACAAGTACGACAACGGCTTCTCCGCCGGCGATGGCAGCCGCGGCTTCATCGAGCTGGGCAACATCATCAACGGCGGGCACTACTCCAACTTCACGCTGACGTGTGACCTGAGCTCGCCCAGCGTGTTCGACCGCGGAAACGTGCAGTTCGGCGGCTTCAACATGCCCCGCGACGACTACTTCTCCGCGCCCCCCATCGACGTGTCTCGCTTTGCGTCGGCACCGGCCGGCACCGTCTTGCCCTTCCTCGACCAGATCCAGCAGCCGCCCCTGGAGGGCCAGTACTGCCAGAACGCGGGCCTACAGCCCATGGGCGAGCTCTTGCTGGACGAGATGATGCTGCGCGGCATGATCATCGAGGTGGACCACCTGCCCCGCGCTTCCTACGTGCGCGCTTACGAGATACTCGAGGCGGCCGACTATCCGGCGGCCGGCACCCACGGCAACATCAACAACGGTCGCATCTACGACATCGGGGGCATCTCCACGATCGGGTTGGGCCGCTGCCAAGCCATGGACCGCGTGGGCGCCATGGGCGACCAGCTGCGCGACCGCGTGCAGCTCATCCGCGACCGTGGTGGCTACGCGGCCGAGGGCTTCGGCTTCGACCTGAACGGCTTTGCTGGCGCGCGCGGGCCGCGCTTCGGCCCCAACGGCTGCGGCGATGGACAGACCAACCCGGTCACCTATCCCTTCACCTCGTACGCCGGGGACGTCACCTTCGAGCCGCCCCAGCTGGGCAACCGCGCGGTGGACTTCAACAACGAAGGCATGATCCACGTGGGGCTCGTGCCCGAGCTGATCGAGGATGCGCGCCACGACGGCGTGACCGACGAGGAGCTGGAGCCCCTCTTCCGCTCGGCCGAGGCCTACGTCCGGATGTGGGAGCGGGCGGAGATGCGGGGCGCAGCGCTGCGGGCGCTGGTCCCCTGACGGCCACGGGGCGTGCCATTCGGGCGCGGGGGTGCGAGTATTCGCCGGGAAGCACCGGGGGCTCTGGCCCGTTCGGTGCGTGACCGGAATCCGACCGACGCGAGGAGTGTCTCTGTGCCCCAGCTCTTGTCCCTACTCTCTCCCTTCATGCGCCCCAACGCGCGCGGCGTGTCCTCCGTGCTCGGCGGGCTGCTGGCGCTCGCCCTGGTGACGGGCGCCGCGCCGTCCGCGCGTGCTCAGGAGAGCAACCTCCCGGACTGCTTCGGGTCAGCCCCGAGCGGCAGCGCCGCCGCGTTCCTGGGCACCAGCTTCGCGCCGCGCGACGCGTGTGAGTACAGCCTGGAGCGCAGCCGCGGCTACCGCAGCCTGAGCGGGGGCCGCACCACCTTCTTGGCCGCCCTCGGGCAGCTGGGCTGGCGCTCCCCGCAGCTGCCGGTGCTGTACGGCCGGCCCCGCACCACGGAGCCCACGGCCACCGCGTCGCCCGCGTCGTCGCTCATCCTGGCGCACTGCACGGACTTCGTGCTGGAGGCGCAGGGGGCCTTCGCGGTCCTGCCCGACCCCAACGCGCGGCGACTGTCCGTGCGGCGCGCGTCCAGTGAGTGCGGCGCGCCCCAGATGGAGCTCGAGTTCGTGTGCAGCGCCGGAGGTGGACGCGAGGCCATGAGCCGCAGCCAGGCGACCGTCACGCTGCCCGAGTGCCAGGGCCCGTGGAGCGTGCTGGCGCGCGTGGAGGGCACCACGGCGTATCCCCTCGGCTCCGTCAGCTCGGGCCGCCCCACGGCGCTGCTGGACTACTTCGCGACCGAGAGCGCGCAGCGCGAGCTGCTGGTGCCGGACTTCTCGCGCAGCGAGCGTGGCCTGTCGCTGCGGCGCGGCGCGGACGCCGAGGACGACCTCTGGGCGGAGCTGCAGCTGGCCGTCGCCGCCAACTCGCTGCGCTTCGTGCGCGGCCGGGGAGAGCACGCCTGTGAGGTAGGCCAGCGCATCGGCGCGACGGCGCTGGCCGACCGCATCGAGCTGGACGGGGCGCCCATGGCGCGCTTCATGACCGAGCGCTACGGCCCCACGGGCGCGAGCCTGGTCCCGGCCGCCACCGAGTGGACCGCGCTCCTGGAGGACGTGAGCGTGTGCATGGTCTCGTCCCACGGCGTGCACCGCGCCACGGTGCACAGCAAGGGGCTCGGATCCCTGGCGCCGCTCGCGCAGATCGCGCGCGCCACGCCGGCGGTGCGCTTCTGCGTGGACGAGCCGCGCGTGAGCGTGCGCCCGGACGGCGTGAGCGAGCTCGAGCGCAGCCCGCACTGCATGACCACAGGCGACGGCGCGACCCTGCTGACGCTGGCGGGCGCCATCGTCACGGAGCTGCCGGCCGAGACGGTGCTGTGCCACGGCGAACAGTCCGCAGGCGCGGCGCCCGTCACGCTGCAGCGGGGCTTCTACGAGCTGCGCCTCGCGTCGAGCGGGGGCTGTCGCGGCTCCACCGGGCTGTCCGCCGGGCGCCTGGCCGTGATCGACCCCGCGCAAGACTGGGCCCCCGTGGGCCTGACCCGTGACGCGGACGGAGAGACCGGCGAGGCTGTGCCCGCTTGGCAGGGGGTGCGCCGCGACGACCCGGCCACCTTCGCCTTCCGGCACGATCAGGATGAGCTGCGCTTCCGCGTGGCCTCACCCGAGGGCATCGCCAGCTCGTGGAACGACCCGCGCAGTGGCCGGCAGACGGTGCTGTCCGACCAGGCGCCGCTGGTGGGCGCCGAGACGGGGGACTACGGGCGCGCCGGCGAGTCGGCCTGGGCCGTGGCCGTGACCAACGGCGGGCGCTGCCCCGTGGACGAGGAGGGGCAGGTGAACGCCAGCGCGCTGGTGGAGTCCGCCGCCGAGCTGCGGGTGGACCAGAAGGTCTACGCGCACCTGCTGCTGCGCGAGGCCGGGCGCTCCCGCTGCGTGGCGCGCGCGTCGCTGCGCGTGTGGCAGAGCCGTGTGGTGGCGCACGCCGTGGGCAGCGAGCGCTGGCACGGCCGCCTCGGGGTGCTGGGCGACCCGCGCCTGGGCGTGTTCTTCAGCAAGCCGGACCCGTGGGCCGTGGGCCTGGTGCTGCCGCTGGTGCACTTCGACATGCAGTTCAACTACGGCTTCGACCTCGAGTTCTCGGTGCCCTTCATCGCCAGCATCGCTGCGGACGGTCACGCCAGCCGCATCGGGCCGGCGTTCATGGTGGGGCTCGACTGGGGTGTGCCCAGCCGCGCGCAGAACCTGTTCACGCTGGGCTTCTTGGTGCACCCGAACTGGCCGCACCCGGACGACCAGGTCTACAGCTTCTTCTTCGGTCTGAACCTGGGTGGGCTCTACGAGCTCATCGGGGGGCGCTGAGATGACCGCCCGCAAGTCCGCCTCGCTCGGCTGCGTGCTCGTGGGGCTCGCGCTCGCGAGCTGCGCCAGCACCCACGCGACGGGCGTCGAGACCCCGGCGGCGCCCGTGCTGAACCCCGCCGCGCTGCCCGCCAGCGAGGTCGACGTGAGCGCGGTGCGCGCGCTCGAGGCGCAGTGCCGCCAGCGCTTCTCGGCCGAGACCTTCCAGCAGGCGGCCAACGCGCTCACGGTGGCCCAGGTGGCCATCGGGCAGCTGTGCACCATCGAGCTGGTGGGCAACTCGCCGCTGCAGTGGCGGGTGAGCTGCGGCAGCGACGACTTCTTCGCGTCGGGAGAGCACACGCTCGCGTCCAGCACCCCCTGTCAGGTTGGCGGCGTGCGCGGGCAGAACGGCTTCGAGTGCCTGGGCCTCGCGCTGCGCGCCATGCTGCCGCACGCCGAGACGGTGGACATCGCGACGGTGGGGCACGTGGACTTCACGCGCCCCTCCGCGCGCCTGGACTGCCCGGACCTGGTGGGGCAGGGCTGGGGGCAGCCCCCCTGGACCGAGCGCCCCGCGCTGCGCGGTGAGGCCGCCCGCGACGCCGCCAACGACCGCCTGGCCTGGTGCCGCGCGGCGCGTGCCGCCAGCGCCATCGCCACCGGCATCGGCCGGCGTGACCGCGGCGTGCGCCTGGTGGCTGCCGGTGCCGCGACCAGCTGGATGACCCCGCGCTATCGCGCCCCGGACGAGGAGCTGGGCATCGCCGGCGAGTGCCCGGCGCCCAGCAACCCGGAGCGCGACGACCCCAGCATCGGGCGCTGCGCCAGCTCGCGTCGCGTGGACGTGCTGGTGCGCATGAGCGCCCGCGCCGAGGCCGACGACACCGGCGCGCGCTGCGACCGCGCCGACCAAGCCAACACCCCCGCCGGCGCGCTCTACTGTCTGGAGCAGTGCCTGGCGTCTCCCGAGCGCTCGGCCAGCGGGCTCGGCGCGGCCACCCCTTTCCTGGAGCGCGGCCCGCTGACCACGCCGCCGGCGCGCTGGCACGTGGCCACCAGCGAGGGCGGCCTGCGCGTGGACCTCGGCACCATCACACGCCGGCTGGGCTACTGACGGAGGCGCTCGACACCAGGGTTCTGGCCATGACCCCTGAGCGCATCAAACGGGCGCTGACCGTGGCGCTGGCGACTTCCCCCTTGTGGCTGGGTTGCCTTTGCTGCGGATCATGGATGGGAGGCGCGCCCAACGTCGTCGTCCGCGTCAGAAACGAGACATCGACCGACTTGTGTGAGGTTGTCACTGGGGGCGATGTCGACCACTTTCCGGACGTCGGCCGCCTCGCGATGGGGAGCACGGCGGAGACCTTGGGCACATATCGCGGAGGCGGGGTGTGGGTGAGCTTTCGTCGCTGCGGTAGTCCGAGGTGGGTGCTCGCGAGCTACGAGGACTACGTCATGAGGTGGAGCGTTCACGAGGTCGTGATAACGGACGACCTCTCCCAGGCGCACCGCTTCGAGGAATGCGACGAGCGGTGTCCACGCCCCCCTTCTTACGTTGGCGTTCCCCGAACGAGGCCAGATCAACCTTGAAGCGGTATCCTCTGCAATGATGCGATGGACGGTGACGGCCTTGATTTGCCTCATGTGCGCATCATGTGCGCGGAGTCCAACGCCAATTGCGTCACCGCCGAGTGCGGTCGCCACGCCGCATCCACAACGCGACGTCGCCCACGCAGACGAACTGCGCGCCGCGCGACCTAGGACCTTGGCGGTTGGTGCGGAATCGGTCTGCGCCCTCGACTCTGCCGGGACGCCTTGGTGCTGGGGGTTCACCGAGTGGGGGCTGCTGGGCCCGTCGAAGCCCCTAGCGCCCTTCGAAGTGCCCGTTCCGTGGACCAGCTTGGTCGGATATCTGAACGTGTACTGCGGAGTGACGGAGGGTCACGAGGTGCACTGCATTTTCCCCCACGCGAGCCGTCGGGTCGTCGAGTTGCGCGAGTTGGGGCAAGTGACGGACGTTGTCACCGGAGCGCTTTCAGCGTGTGGCCTAGGCGCCGACGGAGACCTTCGTTGCTGCAGCTACCAGACCGATGGCGATGGCGATGTGGTGCGGTGCGGCGAGCCATTTCAGTGCGACCTCCGAGGTGCGTTCGTGGGGAGCGACCGAGGCGCAGCGTGGAGCGCCTCTGGCGATGTCGTCCGCCTAGAGCGTGCGCACTGCGAACACGTGTCCGCCACAGCATCCACGGCATGGGGAGGGCGGGTCGACGGGCGAAGCCCCGGAGAGCCTGCGGCACCACTGCGGTCTCTCCAGACGGGGTTGGGGTCGGGCTACGAGCCCGTAGTGTGCCGCGGCGACGGGGCACTGATCGTAGCAGGCAATCTCGTTGACACGTCTTGCTTCTCAATGCGCGCGGGGCCGAACGGGCTCTGCATCGCTGAGCGTGGCGGGACGCCCTGGCGGTGCTTGGACATCGCGAATTTTCGCGACTTTCCCGGAGCTGGCCGATTCCCTGTGCCCGCGGACAGCTGGTATTCGCTACCAGCTGTCGTTGACGATGTTGCGATTCAGTACCGAGGCTGCTTTCGACAAGCCGCCGCCATCACTTGCTGGGAGTTCGGCGGTCCGCAAACGGAATACACGCGCGATGGGGGCCTAGAGCAACGAGTGTTCTGGCGGGGCGAGATCGGCGCGGTAGCGCGTCCGGGCGGAGTGGCCAAGCTTGTACGAGCCGAGACTCGAAGAGGTCGGTCCGGCACATCTCCGGTGTAGGATGCGCGCCATGCCTTCTTGCCCGGGCGCCGCCGACACCGTTCGGCTCCTGCTGTGTTCGCTCGTGTGCGTGGCGCTCGGCTGCGGGCCCGCCACCGCGTCAGCCACGGAGACGACGCCGGAGCAGCGCAGCGTTCCCGCTGACCCAGCCACGGACCCACGCGCAGACCCGGACGCAGACGGCATCCCCAACGAAGCAGACGCGTGCCCCTGTGACGCGGAGGACGTGGACGGCTTCGCGGACGACGACGGCTGCCCCGACCCCGACAACGACGACGACGGTGTACACGACGCCTGCGACCAGTGCCCCTTCTTGCCCGAGACCTACCTGAACGGGGGCGAGCCCGACGGCTGTCCCGACACGGGCCGCATCGAGCTCCCGCCGCCCCCGCTACGCATCGCCGAGCTCATCCGCTTCCGTCCGCGCAGCGCAGTCATCGCCAGCGGGGAGCTGGAGCGCTTGGACGCCGTGGTGGCCGTGCTGCAGAGCCACCTCGAGGCGCGCGTGGGCGTGCACGGGCACGCCGACCGCAGCGAGGCGGAGCGCCTACCGCTGTCCGAGCGCCGGGCCCGCGCAGTGCACGACGCCCTCGTCGCGCGGGGCATCGCGCCCGAGCGCCTGAGCGTGCGCGGTCACGGCAGCGACGAGCCCTATCGACCGGGACGCAGCGCCACAGCGCAGCGGGACAACCGCCGCGTCGAGTTCGAGGTCGAGCACGAAGAGCCGCCGCCGCTGACTCCCGAGCCCACGCGCCGCGCCACACCGGAGGACTGCCAGCCCCCCGCGCCGAGCGCCTGCTGAGCGCGCAGGCGGAAGCGAGCGTGAGGTTCAGGTCAGCGGTCGGCAGGAGCGCGCAGGCGACGTAGCTCGGCCGCGACGAACGGAGCCTTCCCGTGCGTGTAGGCCTCCCGGTCGTCGGGGTGCTTCTCGCTCAGGCGGTGCTTCAGGTCCGTGTACCTCCGTTGCATGTCCGGATCCGCACGCAACGCGTCGCGGAACGCCAGCCGCTCATGAAAGAGTGGGCTGCCGGCGGGCACCAGGTGCAGGTGGTGCGTGCGGTGACGGTCTCCCGGCTTGCACAGCCAGTGCATCACCCGGCTCTTGTACGGCCAGTAGTGATAGTCGTGCTTGCGCTCGAGCAGGCCTATCGCCGCTTCGCTCCCGACCAGGGTGCGCACGGGCACCATGATGTCGATGACGGGCTTCGCGCTCAGCCCGGGCACGGCGGTGCTGCCGATGTGCTCGATGGTGCCTACCAGCCACGGGGCGAGCGCCTGCTCCAAGACGGCGCGCTCCAGCTCGAAGAGCGTGGGCCACTTCGGATCATAGGCAACGACCTTGACCTCCGGCGCGCTCATGCGTCGTGCTGCTGCGTGTAGCGCACGGCGCTGGCGATGTGCATGGCGCACAGAGTACACCCGGAGAGACCGTTGGTCCCCCTGTTCCGCCGCGGACCGCGCGGGGCTCTCCCGGCGAGGCACTACCAAGCGCCCGAGCGCGCTGCGAGCCGCAAAGCAGACGACGTCGTCACGGGTCCGTGGGTGGCGATAGCCGCAGGCAGCGCTCCGTGGTGGTTGGCCTCATCGGTGTGCACATGCGGCACGCTCCACCATCGTCGCCACCATGTCCTGATAGGCCACCCCATGTGGAAGCTCCACGTCCACCTTGAGGCGTTGCCGCGACGTCGTTACCGCGAGTCCCGTCTTGGGGTTGTGGCCGGCTCTCTCGACCGACTCCCAGTAGAGCCCGATGCCGCGCTTCTGCCACATCGGCAGCGCGTGGAAGTTCACGCCCCGTGCGAACAACAGCTCGTGCCGCTGAGACACTGTCGCACCCTGCAGCCGAAGCGTTGCCTGCGCCTCAGTGGCCCCCTCTGCGCGCAACGCCCAGTAGCAGTGCCCGCTCAGTGAGTTGCGGTGCGCGTCCTCTTGCCGCCAGAGAAAGTACTCGAGCACGTCCTGCTCGCGCGGCAGCTGAGACACACGGCAGTCGAACGCCGCCGGCGCGCCAAGACTGTGAGTGAACGCGGCGCTCGCTTCACCGGCGAGGACCGAGTTCAGCTTGCGCAGCTTCCGCGCGAAGGTCTGTTCGTCGCGCCGCAACAGCAGCGAGATCTCGTCACTCTGGGTGTAGCCGTACACCACTCCGAACCCACAGGTCATCAGGCGCCGGACGGTCGCCACCATGCTGTCACGGAAGCGCTGGTCGTACGGCGCGTCAAAGGCGTGTAGCTCTCGGGTCAGGCGCGTGAACGAGCGTCCATCGAGGCGCGCGACCATGAACAACCCCGGCAGCACTTGGTGATCATGGGCCGTCTCGAAAAGGCGCATTCGCTTGTCGAGGTCCTCAAATGTCATCGCGCCACTCCTCCACACGGAGTCCGTCATCCGCCAGGCGGACGAAGTGCAGCTCATCGAAGCCCTCATCGAGCTTCGGTACCTGCAGGCGTCCGTACGCGCTGAGCACGCCACGCTCGGGTACCCGCACTTCAGGCGGGCGCGCCTGGTTGCGGGCCAGAGCAGGGCCAATGGCGGACTCGAAGTAGTAGCCCACGACACGAAAGCCGTGCGCGCGAGCCGGAGCGACGTAGCGTTCGCGGTCGGTCCGCATCGGGTTGGTGTTGTCTACGACGAACGGCTGACCCGTGCTGAGGCACAGCTCCAGCAGCCGCTTCTCCCGATGCCGCGTGCGCAGTAGGTCGAGGCTGATGCGCACGTGCGAACGGAAGAAGCACGCCGTGTAGAAGCTGGACTTCCCCGTCGCTTGGATACCGGTGAACACGATGGCTTCCATGGGAGGCCAACCTGTTGCGCTCGGAGGGGTCGTCAAGCGTCGGGAGGCGCCTGGAACGCCAGCATCGGTGCCTTCTCCGCCAGCCTGCGCGTGCCCGCGAGGTCGCCCGCCAGCGGCTCGCCGACCATCGCCTCGCTCAGCTTGCGCCACGCCATCGGATTTCGTGTCGCATAGTCGAGGAGTACGCGCGTGCCTTCGTCCACCTGGACGTGTCGCGCGCGGCACGCGAAGCGTCGCCAGCGCACGTGGATCTCCACGTCGGGTGTCTTCTGGATGTTGCGGTACCAGTCTGAGCCCGGACCCCAGCCGGAGCACACGTAGTAGGTGCGCGACGCCTCATCGAACGACACCACCTCCACCACCGTCCGGCGCGCGAGACCCGACCGGCGCCCCACGTGGGTGATCATCAGGAAGCGCCCACCAAGAAGCCCACCGAGGCCCAAGCGGTAGAGCCAGATGGGCGCCCGCAGGAACCACCGCAGCCACCTGCTGGGTCTGCCGCGATCAATCAGACCTTCCGTCATCCGCCCACTCTACCGAAGCGATGCGCAGGGTGTCAGGCGCTCAGCCCACGCAAGGTCGCACGCAGGGCGCAATTGACCGTGGTTCAATGAACGCTA
Organism: Sandaracinaceae bacterium; assembly: GCA_020633075.1. GTDB lineage: Bacteria > Myxococcota_A > Polyangia > Polyangiales > Houyiibacteriaceae > JADJJE01. Next base: position 133,213 of record JACKEI010000005.1, on the reverse strand, counting down.
CCTTGACGCGCAGCCCAGGCCACGACGGCGGGCGCGCGTACGCGGAGAGTCCATGACCGAGAAGAAGTACGACATCATCGTTTTCGGGGCCACGAGCTTCGTCGGACAGATCCTGTGCCGCTACATGCTCGACGAGTACGGCCTGCAGCGCGACGTGCGTTGGGCGGCGGCCGGTCGGTCCCAGGCGAAGCTCGAGAGCGTGCGGAGCTCTCTCGGGTCGGGGGCGCGCGAGCTCCCGCTCATCGTCGCAGACGCCCTCTCGGAGCCCGACATGACCGAGCTGTGCAAGCAGACGCGGCTGGTCATCTCCACGGTGGGTCCCTACGCGCTGTACGGAGAGGCGCTGGTGAAGGCCTGCGCGGAGACCGGCACCGACTACGTGGACCTCACGGGCGAAGCGCAGTGGGTCCGAAAGATGATCTACGCCTACGAGCCGCGCGCGCGAGAGACCGGCGCCCGCATCGTGCCGAGCTGTGGGTTCGACTCCATTCCCAGTGACATGGGCGTGTGGCACCTCCAGAGCAATGCGCGGGCGCGCTTCGGTCAGAACTGCACGCAGGTCGCGATGCGCGTCAAAGCGGCGAAGGGTGGGGCTTCGGGGGGCACCATCGCCAGCATGCTGAACCTGGTGGAAGAGGCCTCGAAGGACAGTCAGCTGCGCAAGGAGCTCACCGACCCCTACTCGTTGTGCCCCCCTGGGACGCCACGCAACAAGGCGCAGCGCAGCATTCAGACGGCCCAGAAGGACCCCATCGCGGGGACCTGGGTCGCCCCGTTCGTGATGGCGGCGATCAACGAGCGCGTGGTCATGCGCTCCAACGCGCTCGCGCCCTACGCCGATGGGTTCACGTACAACGAAGCCGTCATGACCCGTCCGGGCTTCGGCGGCGCCGTCGCTGCCAACGCCATGGTGGCGGGCATGGGGGCCTTCATGCTGGCGGCGGCCCTGCCGCCCACGCGCGCTGCGCTCGAGAGGTTCGTCCTGCCGTCCCCCGGTGAAGGGCCCAGCCCGGAGGCGCAGGAGAACGGCTACTACGACCTGCGCTTCTTCGGCACGACCAAGGACGGGCAGACCATCCGCACGAAGGTCACCGGGGACCGCGACCCGGGGTACGGCTCCACCGCCAAGATGCTCGCGGAGGCGGGCATCTGCCTGGCGCTCGAGGTCTCGAAGGACGAGCGCCGCGGCGGCTTCTGGACGACGGCTACGGCCTTTGACGAGCGTCTCATCAACCGGCTGACGCGCAACGCGGGGCTCGGGTTCGAGGTGCTGGGGTAGCCGGCCTCTCGTGCTCTTCGGACGGGGCTATCGACTCCGGCGCTCCCGAAGCACGAAGCCCATCCCCGGGTCGAGGTCCGCGGGCACCCGGTCCGGTGGCAGCGTGACCGTCTCCGCCGCCTTGTACGTGCCGAAGACGAGGTCCCAGACCGGCGACGTGAACCCGTAGTTGACCTTGGTGTCCACGAAGTGGTGGACGTAGTGGTGCCGTCGCAGCCACGCGCCGACGCGCGTGTGCGGGGCCCGGTGATGCATGTGATGGTGGTAGCCCTCGCTGTAGAGGTATCCGAGCACGGACCCCGTCAACACCGCCGCGGCGATGGGACCGTCGAAGACGAGCCAGCTCGCCCCTGCGATCAGCGAACCCACCCCCGCCACGAGCGGCAGACGCTGACGGTACTTCGTGCGGAGCGCGACGCCGCCCTCTTGGGGGTCTCGGTGGTGGGCTTGGTGAGCCTCTCGGAGTCGCTCGCCAAGCCGCACGGTGTGACCTCCGACGCGATGGTGTAGGTACTCGATCAGGGAGAGGGTCACCGCGCCGCTCGAGGCCGCCACGATGAGCTGGATGGGCTGCTCCATGGGTTCAGTCTGGCGCCCCTCGACCCCCGTCGTCGATCCACGAGCGCGCCTAGTCGTTCCCGGAACGCGCCATTCTCGTTGCTGTCCGCCAGCTCTCCGGGGTGAGGCCCGTCTCGCGCTTGAACGCGTCGATGAGGCTCGCGGCCTTCTCGAACCCGACCTCTGTCGCGACGCCGAAGAGCTTCTCGTCCGTATCGCGGAGCAGCACCTTGGCGCGCTCCACCCGAGCTCTGCGCAGCTCGTCCCGAAACGTCGTGCCCGCAGCCGCGAGCTGCCGCTGGAGCAGCCGCGTGGACAAGCCCAGCGCACGCGCCGCGTCGGCGATGCGCGTCTGTCTCAGGTCGCTGCGCCACATGTCGCGCAGCCGCGCGACCACCGTGGAGTCGCGCACCTGCTGCACCAGGCTCGACAAGTCGGTCAACAGGGACTGCGCTTCCGCACCGAAGCCCAGCCATGCCAGCGCGTCCTCGCCGCGATCGAACACCTGCGACGGGAAGGGGTCGCCCAAGAGGCGCGTGTACCCCAACGCCGCCGCGGAGCTCATGCGTTCACTGGCGACGATGGCCGACTTCGTCACCGCGCGAGAGAACTGCGCGCGGTGCTGTCTCATGTAGCCCAGAAAGGTCTGGAAGACCTCGGCGCTGACGTCGTCGAAGTCGCGCAGGTCCACGTAAGACGCATGGCGCGCCGCGTCCTCCCGGATCTCGGTCGCCATCGCCCCCATCAGAAACGAGGCGTCGGCGTCGCGCGGTGTCCCCCAGATGCTGACGAGCCGCAGCTCGGGCCGCGCAAACCAGAACACGGCGCGCTCCGAAGCCGTCGCCCCGCCGAGCGGCGCCTGCACGAAGTCGGTCAGTGGAACGAGGCGCGGCACGCGAGAGGGTCACCCATGGTCCGTGGATCGGACGTGAGCAGGAGTACCATGAGCAGGCCACGCGCAGTTCGTAGACGCAACGCTAGAGGGAGCCGCGTTACGTGGACCGAGCAGCCTAGAGCACCACCGTGACGCGGCGCTGTCGGTCGTCTGTGATGACCAGCTGCCGTGCCCAGGGCTGCAACGTGAGCTCGAACGCGCCGTCCGCGTCGGTCGTGACTTCGGTGGTGGTCGTCCGCGCGGGTCCGGCGGCGAGTGGGTCTGAGGGGGCCGTGTTCGCGGAGGGAACCTGACCGGGGGGTGGTGGCGGCGGCGTGTCCGTCTGCCGCACCTGGACCAGCGCTGCGGCGAGCACCCCGACGTCGGGTGAATGGAGGCGCGGGTCGCGCACCAGGCCGACGGCGTCGCCCCCGTTCATCCCCTCCAGCAAGACGTGCGCGCTGCGTGGCTCGCGTTGGCGCCAGGTGCCTTCACCCGAGAGCGAAGGGTACGCGGAGAAGGTGTAGCGGCCGTCTGCGGCCAGGCGGTACTCGCGACGCCAGCCGATGGCGCCACCCGCAGTCGCGACCGACCCGCTGATGGCCCAGGTCCCGACGAAGTCGTCTGCGTTGCGCGGGGCGGTGGCCTCCACCCACTGAACCGCGCTCGCGTCGCGGGGCCCGAATGGGTCTACGGCGCTGCTGAGGACGACTCTGACGCGGCCACCCTCCTGCGTGTGGGTGACCGCGAGCGTCGTCCACACGCCGCGTGGCTCCAGCAGGATGACGTCGCTCCCGAGGCGCAGCGCCTCGATGCGGCGGGGACTCTCGTCTTCTGCTGCGGCGTCGTCCGCGTCGTCGTCTACCACGAGGGGCTGCGGCGCGGCGACGGGGTCCTCGGACGGTATCTGGGGCGGCGTCTCTCCGCCCTCGGTCGCGGCCGTGCGCGTGCCCATGCAGCCCGAGGTGAGCAGGCACACCTCCAGGCTTGCCAGGGTAGTGAGACGTGACAACGAACCAGCAAACTCGAGCATGCGACGCTCCTCGACGAGAACTCGACCCACCGGGCTTGTGTACAGGATCGCGTCAGCGACGTCACCATGACCGCGGGCTCCCGTGTGTCGGCAGGGCGTCGCCAACGGGCTCGCGGCCGCAGCGGCCGCGCGAAATGAGTCCGCAAGTGACTACTCTTTGGCCGCAGATGGAATGCCTCGGAGGGCACCGACGGGTAGCCTGACAACGCAGTGGACGAATACGCGCGCCCGTGGTCCTGGTCCCGGAAACGTATGATGACCAGCGTGTCCCGGACGCCCTTCCTGGCGTTGGGCCTGGGGGTGCTCGCGCTCGCCGGCTGCACGACCACAGGCATGATCGGCGAGGCGCCCGCGGATAGGCAGGAGCCGGACCCCCTCCCGCCGCCGCCCCCGTTCGTCGCCGCGCCGGCGCAGCTCAACCTCCTGACGCCGGCGCAGTACCGCAACGCCGTCCGGGACATCTTTGGGGGCGACGTCACGGTTGGGCAGCCCGCGCCCGTCGACCAGCGCGAGGCTGGGTTCTTCATGGTGCGGACATCCACAATCGTGCTCGCACCCGACGGCGCCAATCGCTATCAGGAAGAGGCGAGCCGTATCGCCGCGCAGCTCATGGCCCCTGGCCCCATCCGTGAACGGGTGATGCCCTGCACGCCCACCGGTGTGGTCGACGACGGGTGCGCGTCGCAGTTCCTGTCCCGGTACGGGCGGCTGCTCTACCGCCGCACGTTGACCGAGGCCGAGCTGCAGCGGCATCTCCGGCTTGCCCGCGAGGGTGCGCGGCTCCCGGGGATCGAGGACTTCTACGGCGGGCTCGAGGCCGCCATCATGGCGCAGCTGCAGTCGCCGTTCTTCCTGTACCGCCACGAGATCGGGGAGCCGCTCGACGGGACGTCCGACACCCTCGTCGTCAACGGCGCCGAGCTCGCCAGCCGGCTCAGCTTCTTCCTCTGGAACACCACGCCCGATGAAGCGCTACTCGACGTCGCAGAGTCCGGTGGACTCGACACGGCTGAAGGGCTGGAGCGCGAGGTTCGGAGAATGATCGAAGACGAGCGCGCGCGGGCCGGCATAGCCAACTTCTTCTCCGAGATGCTCGAGCTCGAAAAGGACGGAGGGGTGAAGGACTCGGTCGTGTTTCTCCATGCCAACGCGGAGCTCGCTGGCGACGCTCGGCGGGAGACGTTGATGACGATCGAGGATCACGTCTTCGACCAAGACGCCGACTATCGCGACCTCTTCACCACGCGCCGCACGTTCGTCAATCGGCGTCTCGCGGCCCTCTACGCCGTTCCGGCGCCGGTGATCGGCGATGGCTTTGCCTTGTACACCCACCCGGACGACAGCCCGCGGCGGGGCATCTTGGGACAGGCGTCGTTCCTCGCACCTCACGCGAGCCCCACAGATGCGTCGCCCACGCGGCGCGGCGCGTTCGTGCGCGCGGTCCTGCTGTGTCAAGAGATCCCGCCGCCGCCCGCCAATGTCGAGACGGACCTGGCAGGGCGCTCCGCAGAGCTGCCCCTGCGTGAGCAGCTCTCGGAGCATCGCGACAATCCGGTGTGTGCCAGCTGTCACGCGCTGATGGACCCCATCGGGTTCGGCTTTCAGCATTTCGACGGCATCGGGCAGTACCGCCGCGTCGAGCGCCAGTTCTTGTTCGACGACCAGGGCAACGTCGCGCGCGACGAGGACACGGGAGACCGCTTGGTCGCGCGGGAGCACGAAATCGACGCGAGCGGAGAGCTGGACGGAGTGGCGTTCGAGTCCGCGAGCGAACTGGCGGAGGCCATCCGAAACCACCCCGCGCTGCCTTCGTGTCTGGTCCGGAGCATGTACCGCTACGCCACCAGCCACGCGGACCTTCCGTCCGAGGAGGCGCAGCTCCGGGAGCTGCAGCGCGCGTTCATCACGGGCGGCTATCGCATCAAGGAGCTGCTGGTGAGCGTGGCGTTGTCCGAGGGCTTCCGGCACGCGAACGGCCTACGTGGCGATGACAGCGGAAGCGACGAGGAGCGCAACTGATGGCCAAGCGGACACTCACTCGGCGCACCGTGCTCAAGGGGCTCCTGGGTGGCGCCACCGTCACGCTGGGCCTGCCCATGTTCGACTTGTTCTGCAACGACAACGGCACGGCCCTCGCGGACGGCCAAGCGTTCCCCAAGCGTTTCGGCGTCTGGTTCTGGGGCAACGGCGTCATCCCGGATCGCTGGGCGCCCACAGACTTGGACCCGAGGACCGTGCTCCCTGGCGAGCCTGCCTGGGTGCCGAGCCGACAGCTGGAGCTGCTGACGCCCGTACAACGGGACGTGACCGTGATCACCGGCGCGAACATCATGTCCAACGTGCGCGAGCCGCACATCGACGGCACCACGTCGTTCCTGTCCGGCGTGCCCTTGGGCAGCTCGCGTGACGCGGTTTCCTCGGCGCCGACGATCGACGCCGTGGCTGCGAACGCCATCGGGAGCACCAGCCCGTTTCCTGCGCTCAGAGTGAAGGTCGAGCCGGGCGGCGGGCGGCCTGTCAGCTGGAACGGCCTCGATCAGGTCAACACCCCCGTGTCGGACCCGTACGAGCTCTACCGCAGCGTGTTCTTCGACGGGGGGTACCGGCCCAACCAGCCGCCCACCATCGACCCCCGCTGGCAGCTGCAGGAGAGCGCCCTGTCCGCCGTGGGGGATGAGCTCGCCGCGCTGCGCTCGCAGCTCGGGGCCCACGACCGACACAGGCTGGCGGAGCACGAGACGCACGTCCGCGAGCTGGAGTTGCTGCTGCTTCGGCGGCGCGAAGCGCCCGCAGTGCTCGAAGCCTGCGACTACCCCGACGAGCCGAGTCGCGACTATCCGACGGTCGATAGCCGCGTACAGATGCAGGAGCGTCACCGGGCGCTCGCCCGCGTGCTCGCGATGGCCCTGGCGTGCGATCGCACACGCGTGGTGCACACCGTGTTCACGGCCGAGGGGTCGGAGATCCGCTTCCCGGGCATCGCTGACGGACACCACAACCTCAGCCACAAGGTCAGCGCCGACGCGCAGGCCCTGTTGGTCGATGCGAGCCGCTACATCGTTGGGGAGTACGCCTTCTTCGTGGAGCAGCTCGCGTCCATCCAAGAGGGCGACTGCCGGCTCATCGACAACATGGCGCTGCTCGGCACCAGCGGCTGCTCGTTGGGTGCGACGCACGGACTGGAGAACCATCCCATCCTCGTGGCGGGCGCCGCCGGCGGGCGGCTGGTACCTGGTCGGCACGTGCGCACCGTCGGCGCGAACGCGTCCAAGGTCGCCTTCTCGCTCCTGCGCGCGGTGGGTGCGGGGGTAAGCGCCTACGGCGCTGCCGAAGCGCACGTCGTCGACGGACTCAGCGAGATGGAGGCATGAACGTGTCCCGGCTCTCGCTGACTGTGCTGCTCGTCGCCTCGCTCTGCTCCGGCTCGTGCGCCTCGCCGGAGCCTTCGCGGACCTACCACTTCGTCTTCGATCAGCTGGTCCTCGGCGTCGCGGAGCCCGACGGCGAAGAGATGGTCTCCGATGGGCTCGACCTGGACGGGAGCGATGGTCCTGTCTCGCTTCCCGATGGGGCGCCGAACCCCTGCTCGTCGCACGGCGACGATCCCGACTACGTCTCGCGCGAGGGGGAGCGAGGTGTGGACAACCGGCTCGGGGGACAGCTGGAGTTCTTTGCGAGGATCCTCTCGGGCGGGGACGGCACCAACACCGAGCGGATTCGCTCCATCTTCCAGGAGTCCATCTCCGCGGGCTTGCTCATCGTGTTGGTCGAGTTCGACGGCGTCGACTCACTGCTCAACGACGACAACGTGATGGCCCGCCTCTACATTGGGACGGGCAGCGCAGTGGCGGTGGGTACGGACGGACGGCTGCTCTCCGGCCAAACGTTTCTGGTGAACCCCGACATCCCTTCCGTCGCGCAGCGGGTACGCATCGTCGACGGCGTCGTGGAGCTCCAAGGAGTCCAGACCCGGCTGGTGGGGGCGATCTCGGGCATCGACCTGGACATGCCCATGACGTCTGGTCGGCTACGTCTCACGTTCCACGGGGACGAGGTGGTGACGGGGGTGCTGGGTGGGGCGCTCGACTGGGGCGCCCTCGCCGACGTCGTGGGGATGATCGGCGGCGCGGCGGATGGCCTCACGGTCATCGCCCGGAGAACGCTGCAGGGGTTGGCCGACGTGGTGAACCCCGAGACCGGCGAGTGCGACGGGCTCTCCGCCTCGTTTCGTGTGCACGGCGTGCCCGCGTTCATCTACCCCAGCGAGGTCGCTGCGGGCGACGGGGTGCCTGGACAGCGGGCCGACGCGGGCCTGTAGCCGCGTTGGCTGCGCCGGGCGAAGCGGCCCTCGACAGCACCGCGTCTGCAACGCGCCGCTCACGGCCTTGCAGGCGGCCCAGTGCGCCGCGGTATCCTCGAGCCATGCAGGTACCGCCCAACGCGCTCGTGGTCCTCACGCTCGACCCCGCCGACTACGTGCTCACGCTGAAGCACGAGGACGCGGGGAGCGACCGCGCCGCGCCCTTCTCGGGGAGCGTCGCCGCGCGGGACGACGGCCGCGTCATGCTGCGCTTCGCCTCTGAGAGCGCCGCGACGCCCGAGCCGGACTCTGGCCTCTTGCCGCCGTGGGGAGCGGTCTCGTTCACCGTCGCCGACCCGGAGCTGGCGGTCGCGGACGCCGTGTTCCTGCTGTCCGTGCTGCTGCTCACCGAGCACCACCAAGACGCGTTCCTGCACCGGACGCACCCGTGGCGCTATGTCGAGGCGAGCACCGGCCGCAGCTTCCGCCTGCCCCACCCGCCGCGCATCGAGACAGCCCAGGCGCTGCTCGGCAGCGTGCCGGTCGCGACTCGCGTGCGGCTGTTGGTGGAGGCGTGCACCATCGCGGTCCCCGTGTGGAAGGACTGGGCCAAGAGCGGACGCCTCACCTACTTCGACGGCATCATGTCGATGGCGGCGGTGCGCCACGACCTAGCCCAGGCCACCCTGGAGGCTGTGAGCGGCTGGCTGGAGGACGGTGACCCAGCTCCCTTGGCGGCGTTCATCGGAGAGTACAGCTCGCTCCACTGGCCCATGCTGGAAGACGAGTGGACCTGCCCCCAGAACGTCTACTACAGCCTCTTCGCCCCCTGTAACGCAGCAGAGTGCGCGCGCGCGGACGGCGACCTCGACCTCGCGCTCGTGTGCATCCAGCAGGCCACGGCTGCCCGCGCGACCAACGAGGCGGACGACTTCTTGGGAGAGCCCTTCCGCAAGGCGTTCCTCTTGGCCTGGTGGCGCGCGTGCCTGCGCGTGCTGTGCGCCGAGTGAGCGACGTCAGCCGCGTCGGCGTGAGCGCCCGGCTTCAGGGGGTCGCGCGCAGCGGGAAGGGCGCGGAGGCCACCTCGCGGCCGCCGCTGCGCACCACGACGCGGTACGATGCCGCCGGCAGGCCGTCAGGCACCACGAACAGCGCGAGGTAGCGCGCGCTCCCGTCGCGCTCGCTGCCCAGCTGGCGGACGATCACGTGCGGACCGAGGTCGTCCATGGCGTACCCGAGCGAGTCCTGCGCCGCGACGAAGCCCGCAGGGCTGCGCCACTCCACGCGCGCGATGGGTGAGCCGCTGCTCAGGAGGGACAGCGCGTCCGACGCGAGCACCTCGACCGCATACGCGAGGTGGCCTTCGTAGTGCTCTCGCCGCGCGTGGATGATCACCGGCTCACGCACAGCGCGAGCCTGGCTCAGTCGGTCGCGTCGCCGCACGCGCGCGCGGAGCGGGGCGGCCGCGACTGCGGGTGCGCCGTCCGTGATGGACTGCGCCAGGGCGGCGAAGTGCGCTGTCAGGACCCGCGCCGTGCTCGGCCCGTAGAGCGTCGAGGCGCCCTCGTAGTGCTGCAGGGCGTACTCCTCGGCCGTGGTCACGTACTGCAGGTAGTCGTTGGCCAGCCCGATCAGCATGACGGGCCCCGGTCGAGCGGCGGCCACGCGCTCTCGCAACCGAATGCCCACCGTGGTGGTGGCCTCGGCGGGGATGGCCACGATGGTGAGCGGGCCAACGGTCACCACCGCGAGGGGCGCGCGGCTGGGAAAGCCGCTGCTGCTGATGTTGCGGAAGGGTAGGGGCGCCCGTGGGCCATGGCAGCCGCCGCGGCCTTCGCTTCGGGAGCCCTCGCGCCAGCGCGGGAGCCGATAGAAGCCCGTGCGTCCTTCTTCGCTGCCACCCGCCGAGGCGCGCCCCAGCTCGGGGTCGGCACACAGTCGGACGCCGTCGCCTGCGGCCCCTGAGAGCACCAGGTCTTCGAAGGCCACCGCGATGCGCGGGTCCACCACCGGCGCCACACGCGTGAGCGCGTCGGTCACCCGCGCCCCGAGCGCACGCCCGAGACGCAAAGACTCGTCGAAGCTCTGCACCGCGTAGTCGGGGCGCACGTCACCCTCGGCTCCGTTGGCGAGCACGGCCACGAACCCGGGCTCGCCAACCTGCGCCTCGATGACCCGCGCCGCCTCACCGAAGAGGTCGGCGTGGTAGAGGTCGTTGGTGTTCGGCACGCTCGTCGCGTGGACGGGGTAGCTCGCGTAGACGGCGAGTGGGCGCGGTGCAGCGCCGTCCAGCGCCTCCACCAACATGAGGGACAGCATGCCCTCGACCTCCGCGTAGGGATCGGGGAGCGCCGCTCCGCAGGTTGACGCGTCGCTGCCCATGGGGGCGGCGTTGAGACAGTGGGCCTCCAGGCTCCGGTTCTGCGAGAGGGCGCACACGGAGGCGCTCGGCCCGACGACCCGCTCTTCGACGGTGGACAGGCGGGCAGGCACGAGGCGCGCGCTCGCGTCCACGATCGCGTTCGCGATGCGCTCCGCCAGGAAGTCGGTGACGGCGGGGTCATAGCCCGTGACCTTGGATGAGAAGCCCCCTGCGTAGTTGGCGTTCGCGAAGTAGTGCGCGGGCCCGGCGTGCGTGTGGGTGGCCGAAAGCACGACGCGCTCGAGGCCCAGCCCCGTGGCGGCGTGCACGCGAGCCGCCACCTCACGGTGCAGGGCGGCCGAGATCGCGGCGAGATCGCAGGCCGCGAGAGCGACCCGGCTGCCTGCCGCGTCCTCCAGGAGCAGCACGCGGCAGCGCAGGCGTCCGCGGTGACCACGTGCGCGGCGCGACTCCGGTCCATGGCCGAAGAGTCCCAGGCCGGGTGCGGGCGTGACGTCCGCCACCGCAGCGGCCGCGCGCAGCGTCCCGGTCCCTGTGCCGGGGCCAGAGGTGGTGGGCGCGGCGAACGTGAACGTGGACGCGCAGCCGCCACACAGCGAGGCCGCGAGCAGCGTCGTGAGCACGACGAAGACCCTCTTGCTACTCATCGTGTGAGCATACTCCTTGGCCTCGTCAGCGCCCCAGCGCCTTCTCCACGCGCTCACGGGCCTTGCCGACGGCGCCGAGCACCAGCGAGCCGTACTCGTCCAGCTTGCGCAGCACGGGGTCGCTCGACGTGACGCCCTGCAGGTCCGGCTCCACCGCGCCAGGCGCGTACATGGCCTCCATCACGCGGCGGACGGTGTACTTCACCAGCCCGCGCGCGGGTACCTTGGCCATCATGCCGTACATCGCCGCGTCGCCCTGCTCGGCGAGCGCCGGGTTGGCGCGCACCTCACTGACCGCCCACTGCATGTCTTCGACGAACTCGTCCACGCTCTGCACGTTGCCCGCGCTGCAGGTCGCGTGGATGCAGTTGGGGTTCTGGTGCCGGTCCAGGTGCCAGCCCTTCTCCGCGAGCAGGTCGGCCACCGCGAAGATGGGCAGCGCCTTCTCGTCGTCGGAGCCAAACGTGACCAGCGTCCCCACCGGCTCCCCCATGACGTGCACCCCGGGGGTCGCGCGCACACCGGCGATGAGCTTCTCGCGCACGTCCAGCGCCTGCCGTGTGAGCTCCAGGTAGCCGTCCTCGCCGATCGCCATGAGCGTCGCCCACGCCGCAGCGATGGGCCCGCCAGGACGGGTGCCCGGGATGTTGGCGGACGCGTAGACACCGCCGGGCCAGTCCGTGGCGACGAAGAACTGGTCCTTCAGGTAGTCCATGCTGCGATAGAGCACCACCGAGGCGCCCTTGGCCGCGTAGCCGTACTTGTGCAGGTCCGCCGAGATGCTGGTGACCCCATCCACGCGGAAGTCCCACAGCGGCACGGGCCAGCCCAGCCGCTCCACCCACGGCAGCATCAGCCCACCCACGCATGCGTCCACGTGCAGCGGGATGCTCTTCGCGCGGGTGATGGCCGCGACCTCTTCCACCGGGTCGACCACGCCCTGGCAGTAGTGCGGTGCGCTGACCACGACGGCCGCGGTGTTGCGGTTGATGAGCCGGCGCAGCGCCGCGACGTCCACGCGGAAGTCCGGCCCGATGGGCGCTTTGCGCAGCCGTATGCCGAAGTAGTGCGCCGCCTTGTCGAAGGCCGGGTGCGCGGTCGTGGGCAGCACGACCTCGGGGGTGCGCACCCATGGCTTGGTGCGCCGGCTGCGCTCGCGGTAGGTGTGCATGGCCAACAGGATCGACTCGGTCCCGCCCGAGTTCAGGGTCCCCACGGCCGTCTCCGGGCCGTGGAGCAGCTTGACCAGCGCCGCGACCGTGTCGGTCTCGAAGCGCTTGAGGCTCTTGAACGCCATCGGGTTCAGTCCGTTCTCGCTGAAGAACAGGTTGTGCGCCTGCTTGAGGAACGCGGAGTGCTCGTCGCCGGCCGAGTACACGAGCGACCAGGTGCGGCCCTTGTGCCAGTCCGCGTCGCGATGGCGAAAGGACTCCATCTGGGCGAGCACCTGCTGCTTGTCGTAGCCGTGCGCGGGAATCACGTCGCTGATGATCGGGCTGCGCGCGTCGTCGCGGGGCTCAGGCATGGGGCGCCTCCAGCTGAAATAGGTCGGCCGCGTTCTTCCAGAAGATGCCGTGGCGCACTCCCTCGTTGCCCTCGGTGGCCATGAGGATCTTCACCACGCTGACGGCCTGGTGATAGAAGGGCCAGTCGCTGCCGTTCAGGAGGCGCTCCGGAGGGACGTTGGCCAGGATGTGGCGCAGCGCCGGGAGACCCTGACACGACAGCTCCAGGAACACGTTCTCGTACAGGTTGGGGAGCTTCGCGGCCATCTCGTACTGCAGCGCGCCGCTGTGACCCAGCACGAACGTGGTCCGCGGCAGCTCGTGAATGGGGGACCAGTAGTGCTTCAGGAAGCAGCGCTTGTCCGCAGCGGCTCCGACGATGCCGACTGGACCACAGTGCCAGACCACCGGGATCCCGAGCTCGCCGCAGAGCTCGTACAGGCGCATGGCCTTGGGGTGATCCGGGCGCATCTGCTGCACCGCCGGGTGCATCTTGAAGGCGCGCGCGCCGCGCTCGACGGCGCTCCGCAGCAAGGCCTCGGTTCCGCTCGCCAGCGGGTGGATGGAGGCCGCCGCGACGAGGTCGGGGTGGTCGCCCGCCACGGTCAGGTACGCGTCGGTGTTGCTGGAGCCGACGGGCAGGTCGATGGCGAGGATCACGGAGCGCGTGATGCCGATCTCCTCCATGGAGCGGGTCAACGCCGGAGCCGTGTGGGTCGCGCGCATGCCGTCCTTGCGGAGCGAGCCCACCGACAGGTCGTGCCGCATCGCCTTCATGGCGCGCGGGTCGAAGTTGGTGTTCATGTACGCGTCGAGGTCGAGCGGCGCCTCCGGGTTCAGGTAGAGCTCGCCCACCGCGTCACGGTCGAGGTCCACGCGCCCGGTGGGGACGTAGGTCAGCGCCAGGTGCGAGTGCACGTCGACGATAGGACCAACGGACTCGGCGAGCCGCAGCGCGCCGCTCGGCTGCTGCGCGATGTACTTGCTGTCGGAGAGGCGGGTCTTCACGGGCGGAACCTCCTTCACGAGACAGCTCACGATAGGCCATTGTGGCACTGAGTGCCAGTTGAACGTCAGCCGACTCCGCCGGCGGCCCGAAGCGACCGACCCGCGGGGCGCCGCGCGTCGACGCACGCTACTCGGTGTGACGTGTTCGCCAGGCGCGCAGGGCGTCGAAGCCCAGCGCCTCGAAGCGCGGCAGGATGTCATGCTCGATGGTGGCGTAGAAGATCATCGCGAACGCCTCGGCGCCGAGCGTGCCCAGGTTGGGGGCGGCGTCCTCGGCAGGTGGCTCGATGACCAGCTCCTTGTCCACGAGGTCGGCCAACGCGACGCCGGCGCTGCACGTCCGCTCGAAGCTGCCCAGGCGCACGGCCAGCACCCGGTCCAGCTGCGCCCGCGCGGGGCCGCCGAGTCGCGGCAGCAGCCACTCGAGCGCGTACCACCCGAACGACGCGTGCAGGTGTTCGTCTCGCAGGATCTGGCGCACCACGTCGCGCGGCACGGCGTCGGTGGTGACGGCGATGAGCGCGTCGTAGATGGGCCGCGAGACCGCCTCGCCGATGCAGCAGCTGGTCAGCAGCACGTCCGCCGCCCACGCGAGCACCTCGGGCGCGGACTCGGCGCCGCCCTGTGGCGCGGGCGGGTAGGGCATACCGATGGGCTCCCACGGTAGCGAGAGCGCGCGCTCCTCGCCGACCAGCGCCACCGTCATCGCGCGGCAGAGCTCCGCGTGGCGCGCTTCGTCGGTGATGAGCCGCCCCAGGGCTCCCGTCAGCTCGATGGGCGCGCCCACGCGGGTGAGCGCATGCAGGAGCGCGCTGAACTCCAGTACGGAGCCGTACTCCTGGCGCGCACGAAACCACCAGTTGCGGGCGGCCTGATGACGCAGCTCCGGGTCGTAGCGGGCGGCGTCGAAGCGCTCGAACTCGGGCCACTGGGCGCGCTCGATCTGAGCCCGGTGCATCTGCGCGAGCGGCCCCACGATGCGCTGCGTCGGGTGCAGTGGGGTGCACGCCCCGTCCGGCGCCGGCCCGCGAGGCGTCATGGGCCGGACCCCGCGTACCCCTCCCTACCGTTGGAGTTCTCCGACATGAGGAGCCGGTGCTAGTTCAGGGGGCCCGGGTTCACGCAGCAGACGGGGTGCCCCGGATCGATGGGCGGTGTCGAGCCGGTCGGTTGCGTGCCGCTCGTGCCGGGCTCCGCCTGCGCACCGACAGCGCCGCTCGCTTCGGGCTCGGGCTCGGGTTCCGGCTCCGGTTCGCGCTCTACCTGCGCTTCCGGTTCGCGCTCCGGTCCGGTGGTGGGCTCGACAGCGTCCGGCTCGGGCCCCGGGTTGACGCAGCACTCGCCGGGACCGGGTCCCTCCGAACCCCCGGTCTCCGTAGTCGTCCCCGTGGCAGCCGGCCCGCAGCCAGCCCCGACCAGCAAGGCGCTCGTCACAGCGAATCGAAGGGTCTTGCCGCGAATGCTCATCTGCGGACCGTATCACCGCGAGTGTGCGGACGCGACCGGCACCCGCGCTTACCGCGCACGTCAGCGGGACGCGTCGACGTAGGTGCGCGGGTCGGCGACGTCCACGGAGACCACGTCGTCGGGGATGCGGTATCCGACGTTGCGATAGCGATGCGTGACCGTGACGCGCGTGCCCTCGACGGCTACCGCGCTGCGCCACTCGAGTCCGCGGCGCGCCAGCGCCGCGTCTGACGGGCGATAGGGGTGGTTGACCTCGACCGAGTTGCGCCACGCGAGAGCGTTCTGGATGGGGCACACCCCGTCGGCACGACACACGCTCACCAACACCGCGGCGCTCAGCTCGTAGAGGCTCTCTCGGCCGCGGGAGTCTGGCACTTCGCCCGAAATGACGTAGCTCACCGCCGTGAAGAAGAGCCGCTCGCGGCCCACCGTCCGCAGCTCCACGGCTTCGATCTGTTGCCGCTCCACGACGCTGTAGGAGTCCAGCTCCGCCGCCACGTCGTGCACCATCAGGGGGCCGACCTGCGTGATGCCTTCGGGGGTGGTGTGGCTCCCCCAGATCTCCCACGGCGAAAGATCGTCGCAGCTGTAGATGGTGAAGTCGTCGACTCTCCGTCGGAGGGGCGTGCAGCCGTCGTCCAGGCACAGGCTGTTGAACTCCGCTTGCGTCGCGGCTGCACACGGCGGGTCGGGGGGCGCGTCGGCGTCTGCGGGTGGTGGCGCTGTCGCGCCGCCTTCGTCAACGGCCGGAGCGGCCGCCCCTGTGAGGCCGTCCGTCTCCGCGGCGGGTGCGACGCTGGTCGCCGCCGCGGGTGTGTCGCTGCCGGTGGCAGTAGGCGGGAGGCCTCCGCCGGTCTCCGCGGTCTCCTCACCCGTCACCGCTTCGTCGCGAACCGTCGCCACCGCCGACCCGCAGCCGAGCCACACGACAGCCGTCGCGAGGGCAAACCAACGGAAGAGGGGACGCTGCAATATCTGGGGTGCGGAGTGTGAGTGCATCGGTAAGCCTCCTTTGCGCGAGCGGGAACTATGCCGTCCGTGGCCACGAGCGCAACGAGTGAGTTTGGCCCCCGTGCCATTCCAGCAGGTGCGCGGAGTCTCGAGGGGGTGGCCACGTGCCAATCTACGGCGTGAGCGCATGGAGTGTAGGCGCTTCGCGGCGTGTGTGAGATCCATGTGAGAGGTCGCTCGCGTGCGGGGCACCGTCGCGATCTCACACACCTCTCACAGACGCTCCGGAGAACGCTCGAACCAGCGTAGACTCCCACCGTGCGCGCCTTTGTCCGCTTTCGCTTGCCAGACGGCGAGCTGGTCGAGCTCAGTCACGGAGACGTGATCGGCCGGCTCGCGCTCGTCGCGCTCACGCTCGACGACCCGAGGGTGTCCGAGGCGCACGCCCTCGTGAGCCTCCGGCGTGGTGAGTTCGTGCTGCTGGGGTTGCGCGGGGGCTTCGCGGTGCGGGGCCGTCCCGTGCAGGAGGCGGTGCTGCGGCCCGGCATGAGCGTGGAGTTCGCGCCCGGCCTGGTGCTCGAGGTGGACGCAGTACAGCAGCCCCCCGACGTGTTGGCGCTGGAGATGCCGGGGCTGGGCCGCCACGTCCTGCCCGGTGTGGTCAGCCTGCACCTGGGCCCGCCGCCGCACCTGGCTCCACGCTTCGAGGCGAACGCGGCGCTGCACGTGTGGTGGAACGGAGGCACCTGGCGCGCGCGCTGCGCGGACGCGGATGCCGTCGACGTAGACGCCGGGGACGAGCTGCCGGTCGGAGACCTGCGGGTGCGCTTCGTCGCGGTGGATGCGAGCGGTGGCCTCACCACGCCCAACCAGGACGCGGCTCTCGCGGCCCCCATGCGCATGATCGTCTGGTACGACAGCGTGGAGATCCACCGACAAGGCCACCCGCCGCTCACGCTGGGTGGCGTGGGGGCGCGCCTGATGAGCGAGCTGCTGGTGCTCGAAGGTCCCGTCTCGTGGCACGCGGTGGCCCAGGAGCTGTGGCGCGACGGCTCTCCCGAGGCGCTGCGTCACCGCTGGGACGTCACGCTCAGCCGGCTGCGCGCCCGGCTGCGAGCGGCTGGCGTGAGGCGCGACCTCGTGCGGCACGACGGTGCGGGCTCAGTGCAGTGCGTGCTCTACCCGGCCGACATCATCGAAGACCGGACGTAGTCAGCGCACGGGCGAGCGACCATCGCGCTCACGGAGGCAAGGCGGCGACCGACACCGTCACACGCCAGCGGCCCATGAAGGGCTGCAGGTTCTCCGTGGGCCAGGTCGTCGCGCGCAGCAGCGATCGTATGCATCCGTCCTCGGTCTCGGTGTGCGACGCGGGGTTGTCGGCCGTCGCCTCATTGCGCAGCTCGCTCACCTGCCCGTCCCGGTCGAACCACACCGTGTAGCCCGTCACCCAACCCATCCGACCGGCGGCTCCGCGAGGAAAGCAACGCAGCACCGGCTCGTTCAGCCGCGTGGCCACTGCGCGCTCCTCGTCGGGGGAGCCATACTGCACCACGAGGCGAAACTCCGGCGGCGCGTAGGTGAACGTCGAGGAAGGCGCGGCCGGCGGTGCGGCCTCCGCGCGGCTCTCTGGGGTGTCGTCGAGCGCGCGCAGCACCGTCAGCGCGCCCGCCAGCGCCAGCACGTTGAGCAGCAGGAAGCCGGCCACCGCGAAGGCCACGCGGCCCCGCGTCCACGCTCCGCGCGTCGCTCCCGTGCGTCCCTCTCGTGCAGGCGGCTCTGCCCGCGTGGTGGCGCTGGTAGGCGTCGGTGGCGCTGCTCGCGGCGTGGCTCCCGCAGGTGCCGTCGCCGCCCGTGCTGGCTCGGCCGAGCGCGCTACCGGTGTCGGGCGCGCTGCGCGTGCGGGGAGCGCTGCCGCCATCGCGCGCAGCTGCTGTGCCACGCTCGCCGCGTCCGTGGGGCGCTCGCGTGGATCCGGGTGCAGCAGGGTCGCCACGAGGGGATCGAGCCCCGGCGGGACGTCGGCCAGCGTCTCGTGCAGTGGTCGCAGGGCTTCCGCCGCGCGCGCACCCACCAGCTCCGCGAGCGTCGCCGCCCCGAACGGGCGCACACCCGTGAGCAGCGAGTACAGCAACACCCCTGCCGCCCACATGTCGGCGGCAGGGCCCACGCGCTGCCCCGCGAGCTGTTCCGGGGCCATGAACGCAGGCGTCCCCACCGCGGCGTCCGTGGCGGTGAGCTGCTCCTGCGCGGCGTCGGTCTCCATCCACGCCACGCCGAGATCGATCAGCCTCGCGCGCTGGCCGCCTCGCGTCTCCGCCAGCAGCACGTTGGCCGGCTTCACGTCGCGGTGCACGATGCCGGCCGCGTGCAGCGCCCCCAACGCGTCGAGCACGTCGGCCACGAGCGCGAGGGCCTGGCCAACGGGCAGCGCACCCTCCGCCGCGAGCACGTCACGCAAGCTCGGGCCCTCCACCAGCTCCATCACCAAGTACGGCGGGCTCGCGTCGAGCGCCACATCGTAGATGGCCACCAGCCCCTC
Organism: Sandaracinaceae bacterium; assembly: GCA_020633075.1. Taxonomy (GTDB): domain Bacteria; phylum Myxococcota_A; class Polyangia; order Polyangiales; family Houyiibacteriaceae; genus JADJJE01. The sequence continues at coordinate 114,666 of JACKEI010000005.1, read as the reverse complement.
GTGCTGTACGGCCGCGACCGCGCGCGCTTCACGGCGAAAGCGCTCCATGGTCTTGGCGTCGGCGACCAGGTCTGGGAGCAGCGCCTTCAGCGCCACGCGCCGGCTCAGCAACGTGTCCTCGGCCTCGAACACCGCCCCCATCCCGCCGCGCGCGATGGCGTGCAGGATCTGGTAGCGCCCGTCTACGAGCGCGCCGGGTCGGAGTAGTGTCACGGCGCGCAGTCTAGCCAGGATGTGCTCTCCTCGCCGAGGGGACTCCACAGACACCGGGCGGTCGTAGTACACTCTTACAATGTCACGCTCTCGCACATGCGGCGCGCTCGCGCTCGCCTTGGTGTCGACCCTCGCGCCACACTCTGGGTCTGGGCCGTCCACGGCCGCGGCCCAGCACGCCCGGCCGGCGCACCAGTGCCAGCTGACCGGCAATCACGTGTCGGGCGTCGTCTCGGTGGAGCTCGGGGGAGGCAACCACGCGGAGCTCCAGCTGGTAGACGTCAACGCGACGGTCCAGATGACGCCGTCGCTCGCGGACGTGACCGTGCACGTGACCGCCCCGCTGTCGTTCTCCGGGCACCTCGTGACCGGCGACCTCGGCGCGCCAGCGGCCTTCGTGCCGCGGACCTACAGGGCGCACGGCAGGGGCCTGCGCTTGGATGGAAACGTGCCCTTCGAGATCACCCTCGCGAGTGACCCGTCGCATGCGCGCGCGCGCGTCCCATCTCCCTTCAGCAACGGCGTCATCAGTGTCCCGCTCCCGTGTTCCGCCCTGCGCGCGGGTGCTCCGCGAACCGACATGCGGCCGCCTGAGCCCGAAGCGCGCCTGCACTACATCGCCATCGCACCCGGTACACACATCCTCAGCGGTGCGGGCACGGGCTACGAGCTCGCGCGCGTGGAGCGCATGGACAGCTCCCGAGCCGCCGTCGCCTTTGCGGGCTCCATTGGCGAGACCCGCGCCGGGTTCGTGCGCGTGTCGCTGCGCAACGCGCCAATCCAGCTCGATGGCTTCGTGCCTGAGGGGACCGTCGTGGCGCTCGAGTCGGCTGCCGCTCCGATGACGGATCTGGCGGCGCCCACACCCACGCTTGAGTCCCTCGCCGGAATGCCGCGTGTGCGTCTGCCCGTGGGCACCGCCGTGTACGCGACTCCCAGCGCAGCGCAGAGCTGGGCCAGCGTGACCGCGCCTCTGGACGTGTACCTGCGGACGCAGGTCGCGGGAGAGCGCAGCGCCGTCGTCCTCTCGGCCGAGCGCCTGGGCACGCTCGCGTGTCGCTTCGACGGGGTGGCGGGACGCCCGTTCTGCGGTGGCGCGCGTGAGCTGCCGCGTCTGGGCCTGCGCACGTGCAGCGCGGACGGCTGCGTCGACGTGGCGTACGTGACCCCGCCCTGAGGTGCGCGGCCGCAACGTGCTGCGCGCGCCGTGCGGGGCGCGCGCATCGGGGACATCGCTGGCGGAGCCCCCTGAGCTGGCGCCCTAGAGCGTGGGCTTGCTTTCCTCCGTACGCAGCATCCGGATGACCCAGTTCACGTGCCGGTCGGCGGCTACGCCGTTGGCGTGCTCCTTCATCATGTCCGCTTCGAGGATGCGCGCGTGGTCCCGTAGGTTGGTCTCGAAGACCGAGTCACGGATCACCTGACCGTCGGGCTTCACCTGGCGGCCCTCGATGCGCGTGAGCCGCAGCACCGTCAGACACGCGCGGCGCAGCAGCTCGTAGCGCAGCTCATGCTGCGCAGGCTCGGCCGTCACCGACACGATCAGCTTGCCGAAGGTGGGGTCCTTGTTGACCAGCTTGTCGCCCACCTCGAAGCCCACGTCGAAGCGCACCCCCAGCTCGGCGATGCCCTCCACACCCTCGGCGCGCAGCGCGGCGAGCACCGCCGGGGGCGTGGGGATGTCGATCACGTCGAACACACCCGCGTTGGGCAGGAAGAGGCCGCGCTCTCCATCGCGCGAGTCCTTGAGGTCCCCGCGCCACGACTCCGCGTTCACGCGCAGCTCGCGTGCCACGGCCGTGCACACCACGTCCTCCTGCTGGAAGGGGATGGGCAAGCCCCGCGCGATGCGCAGCTGCAGGCGTACCAGGTCCAAGGGCTCGAGCTCGCCATCGCGGCGAACGCGGTGGGCCTCCTCCGTGACCGGGTGCTCCACCTGGATGCGCGTGTTCATCTCCAGGAGATAGAAGTGGCCGCTCTTGTACATGAGCTCCACCGTGCACGCCCCCACGTAGCCGCACGCGTCGGCGATGCGCACGGCGATGGCGCAGATGCGCGCCTCGAGGGCCGGGTCGTTCCGTAGCAAGGCGGGCGGGGCCTCCTCCTGCACCTTCTGGCTCGCGCGCTGCTCCGAGCAGTCCCGCATGCCGAAGTGGCGCGTGTTGCCGTAGCGATCGCGCGCGACCTGCACCTCCAGGTGGATGGTCTCGGGGATGTTCTGCTCGAACATCACGCCGGGGTCCCAGCCGTTGGCGCTGATCTCCCCCAGCACCTTCTGCACGGCCGCCGCCACGCCTGCGGGCTCTTGGATCACCACCTGCCCACGGCCGCCGCCGCCGTTGGCGGCCTTGAGGCGACCCGGGAAGGTGAAGCGGCCGGCCGCGTGGGCCTCGTCGATGCGCGCGACGATCTCGCTCGGCTCGCTCGAGCTCAAGATGATGCCCGGGGTGACCGCGCTCGGGTCTTCCGCCTCGGCCAGCGCGCGGAACTGCCGCTTGTCGCCTGCCAGCTCCACGACGTCCTGCATGGGGCCCACGAACGCGAGGCCGCTGCGCCGGAAGTGCTGGATGGCGGCGCCGTTCTCGGCCAGGGGGCCGTAGCCGGGGTAGAGCGCAGAGCGCGCGAGCGCGTCGGCTGCGTGGTCCCCGAAGCGCTCGGCGTATGCGGCGAGTAGGCGCGCCGTCATCTGCTGCGGGTTCGCGTAGCTCTCGCGGAAGCCACCCTCGAGCGGCACCCCGAAGCCCCCCGCCGCGACGGCGAGCCGCACCTGCAGCGCGTCGGCGTCGTCCTGCGCGCTGAAGAAGACGACGGGCGTCATCCCCGCAGTGATCGCGACCCGCACGGCGCGCACGCCCATCTCGCCCTTGTCCGCGACGACCAGGTAGCGGAGCGCGCCCTCGCCGACGGTCGTGGCGGGCAGCCGCGCGAGGTCGTAGGTGGCGAGGTACGAGAGATCCGCCGTGCGGTGGCTCTGGTCGTGCAGCGCGGGGGCGTCGGCGCGCAGGCGGGCACGCAGCGTCGCGGCGAGCGTAGGGTCGTCCTGAACGGCCACCAGGAAGCGCAACGCGTCGTCACTCGGGCCGTCGCTCAGCTCCAAGAGGGACGCGAGGCGAGCCCACTCGATGTCCTCGTATGCGCGGGCGCTCGCGTCCGTGTGGGCGGCGCGCGCTGCGTCGATGCGCGCGGCCAGCGCACGCAGCCGCTCGGGGCCGTCCGCTGCCAAGCGCTCGAGCGGTGCTTCCCACGCGAAGTGCGCGAGCCACACCTTCCCGTTGGCGATGAGGTAGCGAGTCGCGACCAGCCGGTGGCCGACCGCGCCCAGCGGCAGGGAGCCCAGCTCCGTCAAGCGCGCCCCGGGCACGCCGATGGCTGCCGCGAACACCGCCTTCTGGCCGACGTCCCCGGTGCTCGGCGAGACACGTGCGCGCATGGCCTCGATCAGCGCGGTCTCTGTCGTGGACCGAGGAGCGGGGACAGGTAGGGTGATGTCGTTTTGCATAGAACCGCGGTTTCGTAGCCCGAAAGTGGCCGCCCGTCACCTGCAGCCCGGCGCGTCATGCCGGAGGAGGTGCGCATGCAAGCGGTGTGTTCTTGCGACACGCAATCTTATGCAAGTGATTTGCATCTGCCGTCCGCTGTGATATCTCGGGCCCATGTCTGCCGCTTGGGCACGCCGTACTCCGCTTCGCCGCGTCGCTCTGTGTAGCGTTGCTGGACTGGCGCTGTGGCTTTCCCCCCTGGGATACGTGGCTGTCGCGCACGCGCAGCCTCGGCGCCAGGCGCCCGTGGCGCCGACCATGCGCCCTCCAGCGGTGCGTGAGTCGCACCCGGCGGCATATCCGCCGGCGGCACTCGCGGAGGGCCGTGAGGGGCACGTGGAGCTGGGCGTGGTGGTCAGCGAGACGGGGGTGGTCGACACGGCGGAGGTCCTGGTGTCCGCCGGAGCCGACTTCGACGCGGCTGCGCTCGAGGCCATCCGCGCGTGGCGCTTCACCCCGGCCGAGGTCGACGGTCGGCCAGCCATGGCGCGCATTCGGGTGCCCTTCGACTTCTTGCTACCCGAGCCCGAGCCCGAGCCCGCAGCCGACGCGCAGCCCGAGGGCGCGCCACCGGGAAGCGATCCCGACGTCCCCGTATCAGGCGATGCATCCGACGCCGGTGAGCCGGACACAGACGTGACCGCCACCGAGGGCGAGGGCGGCCCAGGCGCAGCGCCAGGGGCCGGCGTGGGGGAGGACCGTGTCTCCGCTGCCACCGACGCCGCCGCCGACGAGCTCGCCGACGACGAAGACGTCATCGACGTGACCGTGCGCGGGCAGCGCGACCTGCGCACCGAGGAGCGCTCGGTGAGCGACTTCCAGCTGCGGCGTGATCAGCTGCGCGCCGCTCCCCGCTCGGAGGGCACCGAGGTGCTGCGGGCCGCGCCGGGCCTGTACATCGGTCGCTCCGAGGGGCCGGCCGTGGCGCACAACTACATGCTGCGCGGCTTCGACGCGGAGCACGGCCAGGACATCGCGTTCCGTGTGGGCGGCCTGCCCATCAACCTGCCGTCGCACATCCACGGGCAGGGCTACGCGGACCTCGGCTTCCTCATCGCCGACGTGGTCAGCGGCATGAACGTCAGCGCGGGCGTGTCGGACCCGCGCCAGGGGGACTTCGCGGTCGCGGGCTCCATCGACATCTCGCTCGGTGTGGGGGAGGACGAGCGCGGCGTGCGCGTGGCCTCGAGCTACGGCTCGTTCCGTACATCGCGGCAGCTGCTCCTCTTCGCACCCCGCGGCCTGTCCGACCAGAGCTTCGGCGCCCTGCAGTACACCCGCACGGACGGCTTCGGACAGAACCGCGCGGGGCAGGCGGCGAGCGCCATCCTGCAGCACGGCACGGAGGTGGGGGACTTCACCCTGCGCGCCATCGGGGTGTTGCACACGGCGCGCTCGGATCTGGCCGGGGTGCTGCGCCGCGACGACATCGACGCGGGTCGCGTGTGCTTCACCTGCGTGTACGACCAACCCACGGCCCGCGCGCAGAACGCGCTGAGCAGCCGTGTGATGGTGGGCCTCTTCGCGGACTACCGCGGCGAGCGCGGCGACAGCGGTCAGCTGGGCGTGTGGCTGGGCTACGACAGCTTCCGCATCCAGGAGAACTTCACCGGCTACATCCAGAGCTCGCGCACGCTGGCGCGCGTAGCGGGGCGCGGTGACCTGATTGAGCAGCAGAACCGCACGCGCTCGGTGGGCCTGGTGGGGCGCTACCGCACCGCGCCGATGCGCCCCACGACCTGGGCCCACGGCACGCTCGAGCTGGGCATCGAGGGGCGCATGGACGGCATCACGCAGCAGCAGAGCCTGCTGGACGCGGCCGTGCGCAACCAGACGTGGGACCAGCGCGTGGACGCGAGCGTGCGCGGCGTGGACGTGGGCTTCTGGGCGGACCTCGACTGGCACCTCACGCAGTACCTGGACGTGCGCGCGGGCGTGCGCGGGGCCGTGCTGTCCTACGACATCGAGGACCGGCTCGGGAACTTCGTGCCGGTGGTGCGCCCGGACGACGCCTTCATCATGGGCTTTCGGCGCAGCGCCCTCGGGACCGCGTTTGGTCCGCGGGTCAGCGCGCGCGTGACGCCGCTGCCTTGGCTGGAGGTGCTGGCGGCCTATGGCGAGGGCTACCGCTCGCCCCAGGCGCGCCTGTTGGAAGATGGCGAGCCGGCGCCCTTCTCGAAGGTGCGCTCGGGCGACCTGGGCGTGCGCATCACGCGCGACGACACGCTGGAGCTCACGCTGGGCGCCTACTACACGCGGCTCTCCGACGACGTGGCCTTCGACGCGGCCGAGGGGCGCCTCGAGCGTATCGGCGCGACGCAGCGCGTGGGCGGGGTGCTGAACGCCGTGGTGCGGCCGCTCGACTGGCTGGTGGGCTCGCTGTCCGTGACGGTGGTGGGCGCCACCCTGCGCTCGCCGCCCCCGCCCAGCGCGGAAGAGCCCTTTCCTCCGTACGAGCGTGGGCAGCGCCTGCCCTTCGTGCCGCCGGTGGTGATCCGTGCGGAGCTGGGCGCCAGCCACGTGCTGCGCGCGAGCCTGGGTGGTCACCCGCTCACCGGTCGCGCGGGCGTGGGCTACTCCTACCTGTCGGCGCGCCCGCTGCCCTTCGACCAGGCCGCGGCGCCCGTGTCGCTCTTGGACATCGGCCTCTCGCTGCAGTGGCGCGCGCTGGATCTCGGCTTCCAGCTCAACAACGCCATCAACACGCGCTACGCGGCCGTGGAGTACAACTTCGCGTCCGACTGGAGTCCGGACGACGGCTTCCGCTCGCGCACGCCGGCGCGCCACATTTCGGCCGGCGCGCCCTTGTCGCTGATGGTCACGCTGGGGGTGACGCTGTGACTCTCACTCATCGGATTCTCGGCACGGGGCTGCGCGCCGGACAGCGCACAGACGCTCGCGTGACTGCCACCCGCGGTGTGCCGTGGCCCATGCTCTGCTGCGCGCTGGGCGCGCTCGCCGTTGCCGGCTGCGCGGAGAGCAGCCAGACGCGCGTGCAGGTGCCCCTCGAGGTGCAGGGCACGTCCGCTCCGGGGACGCCCATCGAGACGCTGGGGGCCGTGCCGGTCACGCTCACCCGCGCGGACCTGGCCTTCGGGCCGCTGTACCTGTGCGCGGGCGCGCAAGCCGGTGGCCTGTGCGACACGGCGCGCCTCGAGTGGCTGGACACCGTGGTCGTCGACGGGCTGGACCCTACGCCGCAGCCCGCCGGTGAGCTCTACGGCGTGTCGGGGCTGGTGCAGTCGTGGATGTACGACCTGGGCATCAGCGCGCAGCTGACCAGCACCGAGCCCTATGTGCTCGAGGCGGCCGAGGCGCTGGGCGGAAACTCGCTGGTCCTCGAAGGCAGCGCGGTGGTGAGCGGCGTGACGCTGCCCTTCGTGGCCGAGGTGCGCGTGCAGCAGACCGACACCACGGAGCTGGGCGTGCCCGTGGTGCGCAAGAGCAGCAGCGACGTGTTCAGCGAGGACGTGAGTGGGCGCGAGCAGGCCCTGCAGGTGCGCTTCGACCCCGCCACGTGGCTGCGCACGGTGGACCTGCGCCCTTACGTAGAGTTCCGCACGTGCGCCGCCATCCCGTCGGCCGCAGACGCCGGGGTGGTGTGCGACGGCCTGGTGGAGTGGACCTGCGACGCCGTGGACCCGCCCGTGAGCCGAGACTGCGCTGCGCTGGGGCAGGTGTGCGTGGCGGGGCAGGGCTGCGCCGAGCGCGTGGTGATCGCCCCCGGCAGCGAGGCGGCGAGGGCGCTGCGCAACGCGCTCACCTCGGGCACGCGCCCGACGTTCACGTGGGTAGAGGCGAGCGAATGAGCAACACGAGCAACCCGAACGCGACAAAGGAAACCATGACCCGTCCGACCAGTCCGACCACGCCGTCGACACCTGACGCCCGCATGAACCCGACGCCCGTCTGGCGACCCAGCGCCTCCGCTGCAGGCTCCCTGCTGCTGCTGGGCGCAGCGCTGACGGGGTGTGGTGCCGAGGGCACCGGCTCGCTCACGGTGCTGCTCGAGGCCGAGGACGTGATCACCTCCGGCATCGAAGCCGGCGACGGCCCCGAGAACATCCGCGACGGCTGGACCGTCACCTTCGACCGCTACATCGCGGCGGTCGGTGCGTTGGACATTCACCGTGCCTCCAACGAGGACGTGGACGTGGACGCCCCCGAGGTGTTCGTGGTGGACGTGGCGCAGGTGCCCGCGACGGGGCTCGCGCTCTTTCAGCTGGACGGGCTGCGCGCCGGACGCTGGGAGTTCAACTACACCACCCCGGCCGCCGACGAGGGCGCCACGCGTCACGCGTCGGTCAGCCAGGCGGACTATGACGACATGGTCGCGAACGGCTGGACCTACTTGATTGATGGGACGCTGCGCAACCCGAGCGGCCAGTCCTGCCCTCCCGTCGCGCTCGCCACCCCCGGCGCCGCGGTGCCCAACGGCAACGTCTCCGGCACGTCGCCCTGCTACGACGCCACCGAGGTGCGCTTCGTGGTCGGCGCCGCCGCCGACACGCACTACGGACCGTGCGAAGTGGACGAGGTGCCTGGCTTCGCCGTGACCAGCGGCGGGTCCACCACGGTCGCCATGACCCTGCACGGGGACCACATCTTCTTCAACGGCTTCCCCGAGAGCACCGAGGGCGGCGTCACGCGCCTCGCCCAGTGGCTGGCGGACTGCGACCTCAATCTTGACGGGACCGTCACCGCCGAAGAGCTTCAGGCCATCGCCCCCTCGCAACTGGCCGAGCTCGACGACCGCTTCCAGGACGGGGGCTCGCCCATCACGCCCCTCGACACCATGTACACCTACTTCCGCGCGCAGCTGAAGACCCAGGGCCACTTCCAAGGCGAAGGCGAGTGCCCGGTGGACGGCGTCGGCCACGTCCACTAGTCCCTGTCTGACCTCCCCATGACCCCGCACCCCGCCACCACCCCCTTCGACCCGCCCGTGGAGACCGCCAAGGCTCCCACGGTCCTGCGTCGTCGGCCGGTGCGCGGAGCTGCGGACGCCGCGCGTGGGGGCGTGGCGGTGACACTGGCGTTGCTGTTGCACCTGGGCTTCTTCGCGGCGGCGAGCGCGTTCGGTGCTGCCGAACACGCGCCCCGGTTGCGCGCCGAGCGTCACCCTCCGTCGGTGGCCGAGGTGGTGCCGCTCGAGGGCTTCGTGCCCCCGCCCGCTGCGGAGCCCCCGCCCGCCGCGAGCCCCGCTCCTCGTGTGGCCGCGCCTCGCGCCGCCGCGCCCGCGAGCCCGCCTGTGGCGCCCGCGCCCGCGCCCATGGCGGACTTCACCAACCTGGCCGGCGCCTTCGAGGGCGCCACCACCTACGCGGTGGCGTCCAGTCGCGCGGTCGTCGGCGCCGTCACCGGGGCCATGCGTCCCGGCGGTGCGGGCGGCTCCGGCACGCCGGGCGGGACCGGCACGGGCGGCCCGGGCGGCGCAGGGACCGGACAAAGTGCGCGCACGGTGCCCTCGCTTTCGCAGCCGCCTCAGCTGGTTGGCGCGGGTGGGAGCTGCCCGTGGCCGAGCGCGGCCATGGCCGCCGACCTCTACCAGCAGCGGGTGACCGTGCGCGTGGTGGTCGGCGCGGACGGCCGCATCGAGAGCGCCCGTGCCGCGAGCGACCCGGGGCATGGCTTTGGCGCTGCCGCCGAGGCCTGTGCTCGCGGCGAGCGCTTCACGGCGGCGCGCGACGCGGGTGGCCAGCCCGTGCGCGCCACCACCAACATCCGCTACAGGTTCCAGCGATGAGCGGCCGCGCGCACGAGCCAGCCACGGAGCGTCTCAGCAAGGACGAGGCGCGACAGCGCGTGCAGGCCACGGGGCTGCGCGCCACCGCGCCGCGCGTCGCCGTGTACCAGCTGCTGCTCGAGACGGAGCGCCCCCTCTCGCACAGCGAGGTGGTGGCGCAGCTGGCCAGCCCCGACTGGGACCAGGCCACCATCTACCGCAACCTCCTCAAGCTGGTGGAGGCCAACCTCGCGTGGGTGGCCAGTCACGTGGGCGGCGTCGCGCGCTACGAGGCACGGCGTGAGCACGACGAGCCACACTACCATCCACACTTCTCCTGTCGCAGCTGCGGCGCCGTCGAGTGCCTACCGGAGGCGCGGCTCGCGGCGGCCGTGGACAAGCGCTGGCGCGAGGCGGTGGCGGAGGCCGAGCTGCAGCTGGTGGGCGAGTGCCCCACCTGCCGCGCGGCCCCCTCGTTCACGCGCTAGCTGCGCGGGCTACGCGGGCTGCGCGTTCCTCCACAGCGAAAGGACGTCGCGCGCCAGCTGCTCGACGGCCTCCGTCGTCGCGACGTGTTCGGGCGGGATGCGGCCATCCAGGATCAGCATCGCGAGCCCGTGCGGGATGCTCCAGGCGGCGACGCTCGCCAACAGCGCCTCCTCACCGTCCCGCTCAAAGGCCGCGCTCGCCGCCCCCACCAGCAGGCCGAACGCGTCGTTCGGGGCGGCGGAGGCCTTGTCGGGGGCCGCGTCGTCGGCGCGCTTCGGGCCCGGGGTCTCGAGCTCACGCGTGAACATCAGCCGGAAGTGGATGGGGTGCTCCACGGCGAAGCGGACGTAGGCGACGCCGTACGCGTCGAGGCGCGCGCGTGGGTCGTCGAGGCCCTCCATGGCGCGCTGCCCCGCGCTCGTCAGCCAGGTGAAGCCCTGCTCGGCGAGCGCCAGGAGCAACGCGTTCTTGTCCTCGAAGTGCCGGTAGGGGGCCGCGTGGGACACACCCAGGCGGCGGGCGCACTCGCGCAGACTGAGGCCCTCGATGCCACGCTCGCGCGCCACGTCGACGGCGGCGGTGAGCAGCTCGGTGTGCAGATCGCCGTGGTGATAGGCCATGCGCGCCACTATGACGAAGTATGTTGACAATGACAACACGCGGGCTATGTAGTCGGTGTCAACAATGTTGCTGGTGTCAATATGACCCCCCAACCAAGGAGCTCTCATGCCTGCCGCACCCATCCGCCAGACCGTCTCCCGTGACGAAGGCTTCGTCGTCTTCCTGATTGGCTCGCGCCTCAACCGCTGGTGGGCCCTGCCCATGATGTGGGGCGTGGCCAGGGCGATGGGCCGCATGATGACCGAGCTGGTCAACGACCCCGACTCGGGGCTGCTGTCGTTCGAGAACTACGTGGGCCGCACCACGCTCGCCGTGCAGTACTGGCGCTCCCTAGACGACCTCATGCGCTACGCGTCGAACCGCGAGCGCGCGCACGTCCCGGCGTGGCGCCGCTGGGTGAAGGAGTGGGGCCTGAGCGGGGCCATTGGCATCTGGCACGAGACCTACGTCATCGAGCCGGGGCAGCACGAGACCCTCTACAACCAGATGCCACCCTTCGGTCTGGGCAAGGTCGGGCCGCTGGTGCCCGCCGAGGGGCCGCTGCATGGCGCCCAAGGGCGCTTGGCCGAAGGCTCGAAGCTGCGCGCTCTGGCGCGCCCGTGACGTCGCGCCACGCGGGCTCCACGCCCGAGCGCTCAGCGCGCGCGTGTGGCCAGCAGCTCCCCGTAGAGCGCCTCGTACTCGGCGGCGGCGGCGTCCCAGCCGACGGGCTGGCGCATCCCGTTCGTGAGCAGCGCGCGGAAGACCGTGGGTTGTGCGTACAGCGCCAGCGTGCGCGTGAGCGCGTCCGAGAGCCCCGCGACGCTGGGCTCGTCGAACACCACGCCGGTGGCGCTGCCGTTGGCGATCGCGGCGGGCGTGGCGTCCACCACCGTGTCGGCCAGCCCACCCGTGCGACGCACCACGGGCAGCGTGCCGTAGCGCAGGGCGTAGAGCTGCGTCAGCCCGCAGGGCTCCACGCGTGAGGGCACCAGCAGCGCGTCGGAGCCCGCCTGGATGAGGTGCGCCAGGGCCTCGTCGAAGCCGATGCGTACGGCCACCTGTCCGGGGTGGGCGGCGGCCAGCTCGCGGAGCGCGCCCTCGAGCGCGGGCTCGCCGGTGCCCAGCACCAGCAGCTGCGCGCCGCTTGCCAGCGCGGGGCGCACGGCCTCGGGCAGGAGGTCCAGCCCCTTCAGCCAGGCCAGGCGGCTGACCACGCCGAGCAGCGGCGCGTCAGGTTGCACCTTCAGCCGCATGCGGGCCTGCAGCGCGGCCTTGCACGCGGCCTTGCCGCTCAGGTCCTCGGCGTCGTACGTGGCGGGCAGGTGGGGGTCGCGCCGGGGATCCCACTCGCGCTCGTCGATGCCGTTGACGATCCCGCGCAGGTCCGCGCCCCGCGCGCGCAGCAGCCCCTCGAAGCCGCAGCCGTGCGTGGCGGTCTGGATCTCACGCGCGTAGGTGCGGCTCACGGTGGTGATGCGGTCCGCGTACTGCAGCCCGGCCTTCATGAACGAGAGGCGCCCGTAGAACTCCACTCCCTCGAGCGCGTACGCCTCCCCGGGCAGGGCGACCTCGGTGAGCACGCTCGGGTCGAAGCTGCCCGTGTAGGCCAGGTTGTGGATGGTGTGCACCAGCGCGGGCCGCGGCTCTGGCTGACGCAGGCGCTCGTAGGCCGGCAGCAGCCCCGCCTGCCAGTCGTGGGTGTGCACCACGTCGGGGCGCGCGCCCCTGTCGAGCCCATGCGCCAGCAGGCTGCCGGCCCAGGCCAGCGCCGCGAAGCGTCGGTGGTTGTCGGGCCAGTCGTGGCCGTTCTCGTCGGCGTACGGGCCGCCGCCCCGCGTGAAGAGCCCCGGACAGTCCAGCACGCACGCGGGCAAGTGGGGCGGCACCAGCTCCCCGCACAGGATGCGCGCCGGCCCGCCGCCGAAGAAGTTGCTGTCCTCGAAGAGCACGCGGCTCGCGCCCAGCGCGCGCATCACCGCCGGGTAGCCCGGCAGCAGCACGTGCACGTCCACGCCTCGCTCCTGCAGCGCCAGCGTCAGCGCGCCGCCGACGTCGGCCAGGCCGCCTGTCTTGATCAGCGGGTAGAGCTCGGAGAGGACGTGAAGGACGCGCACGACAGGGAGCGGATAGCGCGAGCGGGAGGGGTGAGCCAGCAGGCGGCCATCGGCGTACCGGAGGGTCCGCTCAGCGGGAGATGCCGCGCGGGGTCCAGCGGGCAGGCGGCGTTCCTGAATCGCGCTTCAGCGTGCGCGGCGACGCCCTCGAGCGAGCCCCATGGCGAGCAGCAGTCCGGCCCACACGAGCGCGGCACCACCCGTCCCGCCGGGGGCGCTCGCGCAGCCGCCGCCGCCGACCGGGCGCCGCACGTACACGTAGCTGGTGATGGTCACGGTCTTGCCACCCTCGAGGACCTCCACGCGGTAGCGGTCCTCGCCCTCGTCGGGGGCCGGCGCCTCGAGCTCGTAGGTGAACGGGTCCGCGTCGATCGGGAGCGGCTCCTCCGGAGTCACGCCGTTGCGCACCACGTGGAAGGCGCCGCCCAGGCCGCCGTCGATGCGGACCACGAGGTGTGCCCTGCCGGCGGTGGCGGTGTCCCCGACCAGCCCTTCGCGCGCGGTCAGGGTCACCATGGGCGCTGCGCTGCCCGTGATGCGCACCACCGTGCGTCCCTGGCGCACGCCCTCGAGGATGGCGGCCACGGAGAGCTCGTCGGCCTCCACCATGGTGGTTGGCGAGCCGATGGGGGAGTCCAGCGTGCCGGTGCCCTCGCCTGCGCGGTGGTCGTCGCTGCCGCCCAGCGCGGCGACGTGTCGGCCGCGTGCACAGAAGCCGTCCCAGAACGCGAGGCTGGCGCCCAGGAAGGCGGTGCGCGCGATGGAGGTCGCGCCCGTCATGATCTCCACCGCGTCCACGGCGCTGTCGTCGATTGGGTGGTTCCAGGCGCAGCCGATGCAGAGGTTGCCGAGGCTGAGCGCGGGGTGGTTGATGGAGAAGAGCGCGCCCTGCTCGTCGTAGGCGGCCACGGCGTCGGCGATGGTGGCGCCCTCGACGCCGACGCGGTGGTCCACCCAGCGGGTGGCCCCGATGCCGTTGGCGTGCCCGGCGTACGTGGTGAACTCCACGCCCGGCACGAAGAGCAGGTCCGGGTGACGCGCCTGCGCGGCGTTCATGTAGTCGAGCCCGGTGTGCGTGTTGTGGTCGGTGATGACCACGAAGTCGAGACCGTTGGCGCGCGCCACCGTGGCGATCTCGTCCAGCGTGGGGTGCGCGTCGCCGCTCTCGCGCGAGTGCACGTGGAAGTCGCCGGCGTAGTACCGACGGCCCGTGGCGAGGGCGCCCGGGTCGACGTAGGGCGCGCGCTCGGGCTGGGCCGGGAGGGTCGCCTCGGCGGCGGTGCGCAGGGTGACGCGCAGCTGGTAGAGCGCGGGCAGCTCCACCAGCTTCGCCTTGCCCACGACCACGCGCCACGTGCCTGCGGCGATGGGGCCCGGGACGTAGCTGCGCGACGCGCGGTCCACGCCCACCACGGCGGGCTCGGCGTTGCCGCCCCCCCAGCCGCGAAAGCCGTCGGCGTCTTCGAGGCCGAAGTCGAGGATGTTGTCCGGCGACAACGCCAGGTGGCTGACCTCGATCTCGGCGATGCCGGGAGGCACCTCGAAGGGTACGAAGAAGTGCGTCTCGTCCCCGGCCGGGACCACACCGTCCAGGTCGATCACGATCTGGGCGTGCGCCGTAGTGGGCAGCGCGAGCGTGAGCCCCGTCAGCCAGCACGCCAACGCCATGACTGGGAGAGACGGGTGCGGGATGCTGGGGCGACGGGCAGGGGGGCGAGCGGACATGCGCTCACTCTGCCCCCGCGCGGGCCGCTCAGTCGAGCGCCGCGATCATCTCCGCGTTGATGAGGCACACGCCACCGGCGGTGCGCTCGAAGCGGCGCGCGTCCAGCGCGTGGTCTTCCCCCACCACCAGGCCCTCGGGGATGCTCACCCCACGGTCCACGATGACCTTCGACAGGCGCGCGTGGCGTCCGATGTTGACCTCCGGCAGAATCACCGCTTCCTCCAGGCGGGCGAACGAGTTGACGCGCGCCTGCGAGGAGAGCAGCGAGCGCCGCACCTCGGCTCCCGACACGATCACCCCCTCGGACACCACGCTGTCCAGCGCCGTGCCGCGTCGCCCCTCGTCGTCGAACACGAACTTGGCCGGAGCCAGCTGCGAGCTGTGCGTGAAGATCCGCCAGTTGGGGTCGTAGAGGTCCAGCTCCGGCGTGACGCTGGTCAGGTCCAGGCTCGCCTCCCAGTACGCGTCCAGCGTTCCGACGTCGCGCCAGTACGACCCGTGCTCGTTGCCGCTGCGCTGGCAGCTCTTCGAGAACTCGTGCGCGTAGAGCTTGGCGCTGTTCACGAAGCGCGGGATGAAGTCGCGCCCGAAGTCGTGCGTGGAGCCCTCGTCCCTCGCGTCGCGCACCAGCGAGTCGTAGAGGAACTCGGCGTTGCACACGTAGATCCCCATGCTGGCCAGCGAGATGTCCGGGCGCCCGGGCACGCACGGCGGGTTCTCGGGCTTCTCGAGGAAGCTGATGATGCGGCCGCTCGCGTCCGTGTCCATGACACCGAACTCGCGCGCCTGGCTGCGCGGCACCTCCACGCACGCCACCGAGCAGTCGGCCCCGCGCGCCACGTGCTCCTCGAGCATGGCGCCGTAGTCCATCTTGTAGATGTGGTCGCCCGCGAGGATGACCACGTACTCGGGCCCCTCCGCGCGCAAGATGTCCAGGTTCTGCCACACCGCGTCGGCGGTGCCGCGGTACCACATGCTCTCGTCCACGCGCTGCTGCGCGGGCAGCAGGTCCACGAACTCGTTCACCTCGCCGCGCAGGAACGACCAGCCACGCTGGATGTGCCGCAGCAGGCTGTGTGACTTGTACTGCGTCAGCACGTAGATGCGCCGCAGCCCGGAGTTGAGGCAGTTGGACAGCGCGAAGTCTACGATTCGGTACTTGCCGCCGAAGTGGACGGCCGGCTTGGCGCGCACGTCGGTCAGCTGCTTGAGGCGCGACCCGCGCCCCCCGGCGAGCACGAGCGCGACCGAGCGTGAGGCGAGCCGGCGGTGGTCTCCATTGCGTGTCATCGTGCTCTTCCTTTCATTCCCGCGGTCACGAGCCGCCGCGCGTGCGCGGGACATTCGGCTCGGCGCAGATATAGTCCCTCGTGACCCCTCTTCGCCACTCTTAGCCACTCCGCTGGAGGCCCTGCCATGACCCCGCGCCTGCGCTCGTCCATCGCCCCTTCCGAGGCCGCCGAGAATTCCCGCATCGGCATGGAGCCCGACGCACTCCAGCAGGCTGTGTTGGATCACCTCTACTACACCTGCGCCAAGGACCGGGAGTCCGCAACGAAGCACGACCTCTACACCGCCATGGCGCACGCCATGCGGGACCGTCTGCTCCACCGCTGGCTCACCACGCGGCAGACCTACCGCACGCAGGACGTGAAGCGCGCCTACTACCTGTCGGCCGAGTTCCTGCTGGGCCGCGCCATGGGCCAGAACCTGCTCAGCCTGGGCCTCTACGACACCGCCGAGCGCATGCTCCGGGAGGTGGGCGTGACGCTGGCCGACATCCTCGAGGAGGAGCCCGACCCCGGACTCGGCAACGGCGGCCTCGGCCGGCTCGCGGCCTGCTTCCTCGACTCCCTCGCGGCCCTCGAGCTGCCCGGCTTCGGGTACGGCATCCGCTACGAGTACGGCATCTTCGAGCAGGAGATCGTGGACGGGCGCCAGGTGGAGCGCGCGGACTCCTGGCTGCGTGAAGGCAACCCCTGGGAGATCCCGCGCCACGAGCTGGCCGTGCCCGTGAACTTCTACGGGCGCGTGGAGCAGCACCGCGACCCGGACGGCCGCGTGCAGCGGCAGTGGGTGGACACCCAGACCGTGGTGGGCGTCCCCTACGACCTGCCCGTCGCGGGCTACGACAACGACACGGTGAACACGCTGCGCCTCTGGTCTGCGCGCGCGTCCAACGAGTTCAACCTCGAGCTCTTCAACGCCGGGGACTTTCGCCGCGCGGTCGAAGAGAAGGCCCTCTCCGAGGCCATCAGCCGCGTGCTCTACCCGGCGGACCACTCACCCGAGGGCCGCGAGCTGCGCCTCAAACAGCAGTACTTCTTCTGCGCCTGCGCCATCCACGACATCATGCGGCGCTTCAAGGACGGCCACACGGACCTGCGCGAGCTGCCCGACAAGGCCGCCATCCAGCTGAACGACACGCACCCCTCCATCGCCATCGCCGAGCTGATGCGCATCCTGCTCGACCGCGAGCACCTGGACTGGGACGCGGCCTGGGACATCACGCAGCGCACCTTCGCGTACACCAACCACACGCTCATGCCCGAGGCCCTCGAGAAGTGGCCCGTGGCCATGTTCGAGCGGCTGCTGCCGCGCCACCTCGAGATCATCTACGAGATCAACCAGCGCCTGCTGCGGCGCGTGCACCTGCACGACCCCACCGACGGCCAGCTCAAGGTGCGCATGTCACTGATCGAGGAGCACCCGGAGCGGCAGGTGCGCATGGCCCACCTGGCCGTCGTGGGCAGCCACAGCGTCAACGGGGTGGCCGAGCTGCACTCGGAGCTGGTCAAGACGCGCCTGCTGCCTGACTTTGCGCGGCTCTTCCCAGAGCGCTTCAACAACAAGACCAACGGCGTGTCCCCGCGCCGCTGGCTGATGGTGCCCAACCCGGCGCTGTGCGACGTCTTCGACCGCACGGTGGGTCCCGCCTGGGAGCGCGACCTCCACAAGCTGCGGGAGCTCGAGGCCGTGGCCGACAAGGGGGCTCTGTTGGACGACCTCGCGCGCATCAAGCACGAGCACAAGGTCGCGCTCTCGGAGTACCTTGGCCGCACGTCGGGGCACACCTTCGACCCGAGCTCCATGCTCATCGCGCAGATCAAGCGCATCCACGAGTACAAGCGTCAGCTGCTGAACGCGCTGCACATCATCGCGCTCTATCAGCGCATCAAGCGTGACCCGAGCGTGAGCGACCCCGCCCGTACCTTCCTGGTCGCGGGCAAGGCCGCACCGGGCTACCTGCGCGCCAAGCACCTCATCAAGCTCACCAACGACATCGCCTCCATCGTCAACGAGGACCCCGCCACGCGCGAGCGGCTGCGTGTGGTCTTCGCGCCCAACTACTCGGTCACGCTGGCCGAGCACATCATCCCTGCGGCCGATGTGTCCCTGCAGATCTCGCTGGCCGGCACCGAGGCCTCCGGCACGGGCAACATGAAGCTCGCCATGAACGGCGCGCTCACGGTGGGCACGCTGGACGGCGCCAACATCGAGATCCGCGACGCCGTCGGGGCGGAGAACTTCTTCCTCTTCGGCATGGACACCGACACCGTCGGTCGCCGCCGCGCGGCCGGCTACGTGCCGCAGCAGGACATCGACAAGAGCCCCGTCCTGCGCGACGCGCTCGAGCTGCTGGCGTGCGGCTGCTTCTCGCCGGACGAGCCCGGACGCTACCGCGACATCGTCGACGACCTGCGTCACCACGACGAGTACATGGTGTGCGCCGACTTCGACGCGTACCTGCGCTGCCACGACGAGGTCAGCGCCGCGTGGGACGACCCGGACCGCTGGCAGGCCATGAGCCTCGCCAACATCGCGCGCATGGGCGGCTTCTCGAGCGACGAGACCATCCGCCGCTACGCCGAGGAGATCTGGTCCGTCGCCCCGGTGCACGTCGCACTGGGCGACGACCGGGACTGAGCGGTGACCGTGCCCCTGGCCCACGACCCCCTGACGCATCCGCTTTGCTCGGTCGCGGCCGACTATGCGGTGAGCGCGTGGGAGAACGTGCTGGTGGCGTACTTCCCGGACCGCGTCACCGTGCCGGCGCTCGCGGCCGTGCACGGCGCCAACCTCGCGCTGCTGCGGGACTTCCCCGAGGGCACGGCCACGCTGGCCATCGTCCGGGGAGGCATGCCCATGCCTCGGTCCGACGCGCGCGCCTACGCCGCCAAGATCGGGCGTGAGGCCAGCGCCCGGCTGCGCGGTGAGTGCATCGTCATCGACGGCCACCCCCTCTGGGCGCGCACGGCGCGCACCGTCCTGTACACGATTGGCTTGGTCAGCACGTCCCTGCACCCGCGCGGCGTGTTCGACGCCGTGGACCCGGCCTGCCGCTGGGTGTTGGACAAGGGGGGGCACACCAAGACGCCAGCGTTCCAGCTGGTGACGACGGTCGAGGCCCTGATCGCCGCGAACCACCGACTGCGCTAGCGCGTCAGCCCGGGAGCGCGCCAGCGGCCGCGTAGCTGCGTCGGTACAGGCGCAGCGAGTGCGGGTCGATGTCCATCGTCACGCCCGAGGCCCAGCGCGTCCGCTTCTCGACGAAGCCCACGTCCGTGTCGATCAGGAGCTGCCACTCGGGCTCGCCCAGCTCGCTGGGGATGACGTACGACACGGGGGCGCTGCCCGCGTTGAAGAAGAGGTAGAAGCTGTCGTCCTGCACGCGCTCACCGCGGAGGCCCGCCGCGGGCAGCGCGTCGCCGTTGAGGAAGACACCCAGCGCGCGCGCGAAGGCCACCTGCCAGTCGTGCTCGCTCATGGGGCCGCCGTCCGGCTTGAACCAGCCGATGTCCGAGAGGTTGGAGGAGTGCACCTGCACGCCCTCGAACCAGCGGCGCCTGCGGAACACGGGGTGTCGGCGGCGCAGGCGGATCAGGCGGCGGCAGAAGTCTCCCAGCGCGAGATCACGACCCACCCAGTCCACCCACGAGAGAGGCCCGTCCTGGCAGTAGGCGTTGTTGTTGCCGCGCTGGGTGCGACCCAGCTCGTCGCCGGCCAGCAGCATGGGCACGCCCTGCGACAGGAAGAGGGTCACCAGGAAGTTGCGGGTCTGCTTGGCCCGCAGCGCGAGGACGGCGGGGTCGGTCGTGTCGCCCTCCACACCACAGTTCCACGTGCGGTTGTGCGACTCGCCGTCGCGGTTCTGCTCGCCGTTGGCCTGGTTGTGCTTCTCCTCGTAGCTCACCAGGTCACGCAGCGTGAAGCCGTCGTGGCACGTCACGAAGTTGATGCTGGCGTGCGGGCTGCGGCCGCCGGACGCGTAGAGGTCGCTGCTGCCCGTGAAGCGGTACGCGAACTCCCCCAGCTTGCGCTCGGCGCCACGCCAGAAGTCGCGCACCGTGTCGCGGTACTGTCCGTTCCACTCGGACCAGAGGGGCGGGAAGTTGCCGACCTGGTAGCCCCCCTCGCCCACGTCCCAGGGCTCCGCGATGAGCTTGACCTGACTGATGACGGGGTCCTGCTGGATCAAGTCGAAGAAGGCCGAGAGGCGGTCCACCTCGTGCAGCTCGCGCGCCAGCGCCGACGCGAGGTCGAAGCGGAAGCCGTCCACGTGCATCTCCAGCACCCAGTAGCGCAGCGAGTCCATGATGAGCTGCAGCACGTGTGGGTGCCGCATGTTCATGCTGTTGCCGCAGCCCGTGTAGTCGATGTAGCGCTCGTTGTCCGGCGCGAGGCGGTAGTAGGCGGCGTTGTCGAGCCCGCGGAAGCAGAGGGTGGGACCGTTGTGGTCGCCCTCGCCCGTGTGGTTGTAGACCACGTCCAGGATGACCTCGATGCCCGCGGCGTGCAGCCCCCGCACCATGGCCTTGAACTCCGCCACCTGGCCTCCGTGGTCACCCACGCTGCTGTACTGCCCGTGGGGCGCGAAGTAGCCGATGGAGTTGTAGCCCCAGTAGTTGCGCAGCCCGAGCTGCGCCAAGCGGTGGTCGTGCACGAAGTGGTGCACCGGCATGAGCTCGATGGCCGTGACGCCCAGCATGGCGTAGTGGCGCAGCATGGCGGGGTGAGCGAGCCCGGCGTACGTGCCGCGCAGCTTCTCCGGGATGTCCGGGTGCGTCATGGTCAGCCCGCGCACGTGGGCCTCGTAGATGACCGTGTCGTGCCAGCTGGTGCGCGGGCGCTTGTCGTCCCCCCACACGAAGTAGGGGTTCACCACGATCGAACGCGGCACGTAGGCCGCGCTGTCGGCGCTCTGCCGCCCGGCGTGCAGCGGGTGCGAGAACACGTGCTCGCTCCAGGTGACCCGCCCCTCGATGGCGCGGGCGTAGGGGTCCAGCAGCAGCTTGGTGGGGTCCGCGCGTAGGCCGCGCCGAGGGTCGTACTCGCCGTGCACCCGGAAGCCGTAGCGCTGCCCGGCCACCACCTCCGGCAGGTAGCCGTGGAACACGCCGCCCGTGGACTCGGGCAGCTCGATGCGCTGCTCGACGCCGTGCTCATCGAAGAGACAGAGCTCTACGCTCTTCGCCGAGGCCGAGAAGACCGCGAAGTTGGTCCCGGTACCGTCGAAGACCGCGCCGAGCGGGTAGGGGACTCCGGGCCAAACAATCATCTAGAACCGCCAGCGCGGGAGGCTACAGTGGACACCTCCCGGCCGCAACCAACGCCGAGCGCAGCGTATGCAAGAACTCTCAGAACTCCGCGAGCGAGCGCGCGAGCTCGGCGTCGAACCGAGCTACTACGACATCGACGGGTCCCTGCGTGAGGCCTCGCCCGATGCGCTCCGGGCGATCCTCCGTGCGCTGGGGGCCGAGCCCGCAGGGGCTCCGACGGACAGCCCGGCCCGGGCGGCGGACACAGCCGTCGCGCTTCCGCCCGTGACGGTCTTCTGGGAGGGGCTGGGGGTGCTGCCCGTGCGCCTCGCCGCAGACCCGGCGGCGCTGGACCGCCTGGTCACCCTGGAGGTCGTGCTCGAGAGCGGTGAGCGCTTCAGCGAGACGCGCACGCTGGGCTCGCTGCCCCTCGCTGCCCCTCGCGAAGACCCCCACACGCGCCGCTGGCTGCTCCCCCACACCCTGCCCATCGGCTACCACGAGGTCCGCTTGGAGGACGCGGGGCAGCCGCACCGGGGCGCCATCTTCTCGGCCCCCGAGCAGGTCTGGCAGGGGCGCGAGACGCGCAGCTGGGGCGTGTTCGCGCCCACGTACGCGCTCCGCTCCGAGCGCAGCGTGGGCATCGGTGACCTGCGCGACCTGGAGCAACTCGCGCTGCTGGTGGGGGACCGGGGCGGCGCGACGCTCGCGACCTTGCCGCTGACGGCGACCTTCCTGCGCGCCCCCTTCGACCCGAGCCCCTACGCGCCCATCAGCCGTCTGTGGTTCTCGGCCCTCTACCTGGCCCTCGACGCGCTGCCCGAGGCGTCGCTCGCGCCGGAAGAGGTGCGCGCGGCGCTCGCCAACGCGCAGCAGGGAGACGCGGCGGCCTCGCGGGAGGTGGACTACGTGCGCGTCGCGGCCACCAAGCGCGCCCTCACGGAGCAGCTGCACCGGGTGGCCGAAGCGCACGTCATGACGCGCGAAGCCCTCGACGCGTGGTCGCTCGAGCACCCCGAGGCGCTGGACTACGCGCGCTTCGTCGCCACGCACGAGGCCCCCGGCCAGTCCTTCGACGCGTGGGTGGACGAGGCGCGCTGGCTGCCGCCCGAGCATCCGGCCGTGCGCTACGAGCTCTACGTGCAGTGGCGCCTGAGCGAGCAGCTGGCGCAGGTGGCCGAGAGCGCGTTCGCGCGCGAGGTCGGGCTCTACCTGGACATGCCCCTCGGGGCGCACCCGCGCGGCTACGACGCCTACCGCTTCCGTGATGCGCTGCTGGCGGGCTGCAGCCAGGGCGCTCCCCCCGACACGCTGTTCGACGGGGGTCAGGACTGGGGCTTCGCGCCTCTGCATCCGGTGCGCTCGCGGCAGAGCGCGCACGCCTACTTCCGCCGCTCGGTGGCGCGGCAGATGGAGTTCTCGGAGGTCCTGCGTATCGACCACGTCATGGGCCTGCACCGCAGCTACTGCGTGCCGCACGGGCTCGGAGCGCGCGAGGGCGTGTACGTGCGTCAGCCGGCCGAGGAGCTGTACGCGGTGCTCACCATCGAGTCGCACCGCCACCAGACCTACGTGGTGGGCGAGGACCTCGGGACCGTCCCGGACGCCGTGCGCGCGGCGATGGCGCGGCACGGCATCGGTCGGCTGCACGTGGCGCAGTACGAGGCTGGCAGCGCGGCGAGCGGGGCGTTGCCCGAGAACTCGGTCGCCAGCCTGAACACGCACGACATGCCGCCTTTCGCGGCGCACTACCTGGCGACCGGCGGTAGCGAGAGCGGGCTCCCCGCGGCGCTGGCCACGGAGCTGCGCAAGCTCGCGGCCTCTGCGGCGCGGCGTGTGCTGGTGAACCTCGAGGACCTCTGGCACGAGACGCGCCCGCAGAACGTCCCTGGGACCGGGCCCGAGGCCGCCAACTGGCGCGGCCGGCTGGCGCTGAGCCTGAGCGAGCTGGCCGAGGACGAGCGCGTGTCCACCGGGCTCTCGCTGCTGCGGCGCCCCGCGCTGTCCCCTGCAGAGCCGCCCAGAGGGCCGCGCGCGAGTGCCTCCATCAACGCGTCGCTGGCGCAGGAGCAAGACCTCTACCTCTTCAACGAGGGCACCCACGAGCGCCTCTTCGACGTCATGGGCGCCCACCCCGGGGAGCACGAGGGCGTCGCGGGTGTCTACTTCGCCGTGTGGGCACCCAACGCGCGCTCGGTGTCCGCGTTGGGTTCGTTCAACGACTGGTGGCCGGAGCGTCAGCCCCTCTTCCCGCAGGGCAGCTCCGGCGTGTGGGCGGGCTTCGTGCCGGGGGCGCACGCGGGAGACCTCTACAAGTACCGCATCGTCACGCGCGACGGGGCGCACCTCGACAAGGCCGACCCCTTCGCGCGCCGCGCGGAGCACCCGCCGCACACGGCCTCCATCGTGCACGTGCACGACTTCACCTGGAGCGACGCCGCGTGGATGGAGGCGCGGCACGACAAGCAGCGCACGGGCGCGCCCGTGTCCATCTACGAGCTGCACCTGGGCTCTTGGCGCAGGCGTCCGGACGGCAGCTGGCTGAGCTACGCGGAGGCTGCGCCGCTGCTGGTGGAGCACGTCCTCCGCCTGGGGTTCACGCACGTCGAGCTGCTGCCCGTCATGGAGCACCCCTTCTATGCGTCGTGGGGCTACCAGGTGACTGGCTTCTTCGCGGCCTCCTCGCGCTACGGCTCCCCCGAGGAGCTGATGGCGCTGGTGGACACGCTGCATCGCGCGGGCATCGGCGTGATCCTCGACTGGGTCCCCGGGCACTTCCCCTCGGACGCGTTCGCGCTCGCTCGCTACGACGGAACCTGCCTCTACGAGCACGAGGACCCGCGCCGTGGCGTCCACCCGGACTGGAAGAGCCTGATCTTCAACTACGGGCGGCGCGAGGTGCAGTCGTTCCTGATCTCGAGCGCGGTCTACTGGCTGGAGCACTTCCACGTGGACGGACTGCGCGTGGACGGCGTGGCCTCCATGCTCTACCTCGACTACTCCCGGCGCCCGGGAGAGTGGATTCCCAACGAGCACGGCGGGCGCGAGAACCTCGAGGCCATCGGCTTTCTGCGGCGCCTGAACGAGGTGCTCTACGGTCGCTTTCCGGACGCGCAGACGGCAGCGGAGGAGTCCACCTCCTGGCCGATGGTGTCGCGTCCCACCTGGGTGGGTGGGCTCGGCTTCGGCTTCAAGTGGGACATGGGCTGGATGAACGACGTGCTGCGTTACTTCGCGCGCGACCCGATTCACCGGCGCTTCCACCAGGACCAGCTGACCTTCCGCTCCATGTACGCCTGCACCGAGAACTTCGTGCTGCCCCTCTCGCACGACGAGGTGGTGCACGGGAAGGGCTCGCTGCTGGCGAAGATGCCCGGGGACGCGTGGCAGCAGTTCGCCAACCTGCGCCTGCTCTACGCGTTCATGTTCGCGCAGCCCGGGCACAAGCTGCTCTTCCAAGGGGCCGAGCTCGCCCCCTGGAACGAGTGGTCACACGACGGCGCGCTGGACTTCGGCTTGTTGGACTGGCCGACCCACCGTGGGGTCTTCGAGCTGCTGGCTGCGCTCAACCACGTGTACCGCAGCGAGCCGGCGCTGTACGAGCTGGACTTCGTGCCCGAGGGCTTCGAGTGGGTGGAGACCCGCAACGCGGAGTGGAGCGTGCTGGCCTTCGAGCGCATCGCCCGCGACGGCGCGCGCGTGCTGTGCGTCTTCAACTTCACGCCGGTGCCGCGTCACGGCTACCGCGTTGGGGTGCTGACTCCCGGGACGTGGCGCGAGCTGCTCAACTCGGACGCGGACCTCTTCGCCGGCTCGGGCGTGGGCAACGCCGGCGCGGTGACCAGCGAGCCCATCGGCGCGCAGGGTCGCGGGCACTCGCTGGCGCTCGAGCTTCCGCCGCTGGGGGCGCTCTTTCTGAGGTCGCCTCGGTGAGCGCCGGCACGCCCCCTGTGGTGCTGGCCGGGGACATCGGCGGGACGCACACGCGCCTGGCGCTCTACGCGTGTGCGGGCGGGTCTGGCGCGGGGCTCGCTTCGGCGCCGGATGCCCTGGGCGCAGCAGGGCCTGCGCCGCTGTCGCGGGTGGATCTCGACAGCGTCGGGCTCGCCGCGCATCACGGGCTCGAGGACGTGGTGATCGACTTTCTCGGGCACTCGGGTCACGGGGTCCCGGTGGCCATCGTGCTCGCCTGCGCGGGGCCGGTGCGCGACGGCGAGAGCCGCATCACCAACCTCCCTTGGACCATCTCGGAAGCCAGCCTGCGCGCGCGCACGGGCGCCCCACGCGTGCGCCTGGTCAACGACTTCGAGGCGATGGCGCACGGCACCGAGACCCTCGCTGCGAGTGAGCTCGAGGTGCTGCAGCAGGGCGAGCGAAGCCCCACGGGCGCGCGCTTGGTGCTCGGCGCTGGGACGGGGCTCGGTCAGGCCTGGGTCGTGCCCCCTCTCGGCAGCGAAGCCCCGCCGCAGCCGCCTCGCGTGTTCGCCTCCGAAGGGGGGCACCAGAGCTTCGCGCCCCGTGACGCCTTCGAGGACGGCCTCTTGGTGTGGCTGCGGGCGCGACACGGCCGCGTGAGCGTGGAGCGCGTAGTCTCGGGCCTGGGCCTGGTGGAGCTCTACCACTACGTCGCCGAGACCGGCGCCGCGAGCACCTCCGACGCCATGCGCGACGCGGTGGCGCAGCAAGGCGCGCAGGTGATCGGCCTCTACGGGCAAGGCCCCAACGGCGACCCCGCCTGCACGCTGGCCGTGCAGCGCTTCGTCTCCCTCTACGGTGCGCACGCTGGCGACGCAGCCCTCGGGCTCCTGCCGGCGGGGGGGGTCGTCATCACGGGTGGCATGGCGGCGGGGCTGCTGCCCGTCCTGCGCCACGCCTTCATGCCGGCCTTCCTGGACAAGGGCCGGCTGCGCGCCGTGCTCGAGCCGCTGCATGTCGCGGTCGCGCTGCCCGCGGACACCGGGATGCGCGGTGCGGCGCGCTTGGCCCAGGCTCTCGCCGGCTGACGGGTGCCCTACGGGCTTGTGGCGGCTTCCACGCGCGCGCATCCTGACGCTACGTGGATCTCACGCTGCAGAACGAGTCGCCCCGCGCGCGCGTACCGCCGCGGGTCCTGGCGGCGCTCGGGGCGGGCACCTTGCTCTTCTTGGTCGGCGACGTCGGGCTCCGCCAGCACCAGACGCTCGTCCACGCGTGGGCCAACCTCGGCTGGACTCTGGTCAGCTTCCTCGCGGCCTGGAAGTGCCTCCGCACCGCGCGCCGCACCCCTCATCGCAGCCGCGCTCGGGCGTGGCGCTGGTTCGGTGCCGGCTGCACCCTGTGGTTCGTGGGCATGCTCGCGTGGAGCTACTTCGAGCTCGCGCTCGAAGAATTCACGCCCTTCCCCGCCATCAGCGAGCTCGGCTTCCAGGGCATGGTCCTGCCCTTCGTCATGGGCTTCTACGAGTACGGCCGCGACGAGCGCGACACCGCCATCGGTCTCAAGCTGGTGGGCGACTACGGCGTGATGTTCGCGTCGATGATCATGTCCACCGCGATCCTCTACTACGTGCCGGCGCGCGCCGACGTCTCGGTCTGGTACGTGGTGTGCGCGCTGGGCTATCCGGTGCTGCACTTCTCGGCGCTCTCGTTCGCCCTCGTGACGTACTGGCAGCGTGAGTGGCGCGAGAACGGACGGGTGCTGGGCTGGCTGATCGCCGCGACCGCCGTCCACACCTTGGTGACCACGCTGTACGCGCACTCGCTGCTGACTCACTCCTACGAGGCCGGGCACGACCTCGATGTGCTCTGGGTGGTCGGGTTCGCGTTCGTCATCGCAGCCGCCCACCTGGAAGACGAGCTGCCGGCAGGGGCCACGCCACCGCGCCTGCGCGAGGGCTCAGTCTGGGATGCGCTGGTGCCCTCGGCGATGCTCGGCGTGGTGGTGGTCATCACCTACGTCTACCGCGCTCAGTGGAGCCCGGAGCTGGTGCCCGTGTTCCTCGGTGGCGGCTTGCTCTTGGTGGCCTCCCTGGCGGTGCGCACGCTGGGCTATCAGGCCTACGAGCGGGACCTGCGCGAAAAGAGTCGCGGCCAGGAGCGCGAGCTGATGCAGGCCCAGAAGATGCAGGCGCTCGGGACGCTCGCAGGCGGCATCGCGCACGACTTCAACAACCTCCTGAGTGGCATGCTGGGAGGTGTCGGCCTGCTGCGACGCATGCCCGAGCTGGGCCCGCGTGGACAGTCGTACGTGGACTTGATGGAGCAGAGCATGCTGCGGGCCGCGGAGCTCGCGAAGCGCCTGCGCGCGCTCTCGCGCGCCCCGAGCGGCGCCCGCGTCGCGTTCCGGCCGCGGGATCTCGCGAGCCGGGTCGCGGTGCTCATCGAGCGCGGCGCGTCGGGTGCGCGCGACGTGCGGATCGAGCTCGACGAAGACGCGCTGGGCTACTTCCTGGGCGACGTCGGGGTCTTGGAGCAAGGGCTGCTCAACCTGGCCCTCAACGCACAGCACGCCACCACCACCGACGGGGTCATCACCATCGGCGTGGCCTTGCGCCACGAGTCCGGGGGCACAGGCAGAGTCGCCGGGGACTACCTGGTGCTTTTCGTGCGGGACGACGGCTGCGGCATCCCCGAAGAGATGCACACGCGCGTCTTCGAGCCCTTCTTCACCACGCGCTCGCCGGAGGAGGGCACGGGCCTGGGCCTGGCCATGGTGCACGCCGCCGCCGCCGACCATGGGGGCTTCGTGCACCTCGAGTCCGCTCCCGGCGAAGGGACCTTGGTGGAGATGT
The DNA here is from genome assembly GCA_020633075.1 of Sandaracinaceae bacterium. Classification (GTDB taxonomy): domain Bacteria; phylum Myxococcota_A; class Polyangia; order Polyangiales; family Houyiibacteriaceae; genus JADJJE01. Next base: position 86,948 of record JACKEI010000005.1, on the reverse strand, counting down.
GGGTCCCTGCGGAGCCCGCGTCGGAGAGCATGGTCCCTGTGGAGGAGCAGCGCGCCGCTCTGCCGGTCGGGCGCGGCCGGGTCCTCGTCGTAGACGACCGTGATGGGCCGCTGCTGGCCGCCAAGGCCGTGCTGGAGGCCTGCGGCTACGACGTGGAGCTTGCGTGGTCGGGGCGAGCGGCGCTCAGCATCGTCGCTCGCGAGAGCGTCGACCTGGTCCTCACGGACGCGGTCATGCCCGGGATGGGCGGGCGCGAGCTCTTCGAGCGCTTGCGTGAAGCGCACTTCGACGGTCCGGTGATCCTCATGTCCGGTCACCACGAGGAGGTCATCGACACCCAGGGCTTCGCGTGCACGCTCGAGAAGCCCGTCGCGGCGCACGTCCTCGCGGCCGCCGTCTACGAGGCGCTCGGGGCAGCGCGGCAGAGCGCCGCCGCAGGTTGACGTCGCCGTCGCGATCCGTCAGCCACGCTGCCGAATGAAGAGCGTGTCCCGCTCTTGCTGGGGGACGAAGGTGCCCGGCCGGCCCGCGTCCCGGAGCGCGGCGTATAGCGGCGCGAGGTCGCTCTGATGGAACTCGGAGAGCCTCTGGAGGTGGGCCTGTACGTCCGTGGCTCCCCGACGGGCGCGGGGCTTGTCCAGCAGGCACGCGGCCAGCGCGCGCAGGCCCTCCAGATCCGCGCCCACGAGGTAGGCCTCGAGCGCCGCCGCCTGGGAGGCGCCCACCTGGCGGAAGCTCAGTAGCTGAGACCCACGGATGCGCGGGTATGAGGCGCGCGCGGCGCCCCTCTCGAGGTGTCCGAGCAGGCCGAGCAGTACCGTCAGCGACTCGAACGCGTCCTTGGCGCGGCCCCGTGAGCGAAAGCAGCCGAACCAGCGGAGGCCGTAGGCCTCGTAGGCGTCGCAGTCGGTCGTGAAGCCGAGCAGGGTCTGTCGATCGCTGTGCGCGAGGCCAATGGCGGGGTAGAGAAAGTCGAACTTGCCGTCCACGTTGAGCGGCGGTCGCAGCGTGCGGATCAGCTCGTTCTCCAGCACGAGCGCCTCCGCCTCGCTGGGCATCGGCCGAACCTCGAGGTGGCTGGCGGCGCGCACGATGACCCGCAGCTTGCGATGTACCTTGCGCCGCGTGGCGTTGCGGTAGCTGGACAGCCGGCGCCGCACGTTCTTGGCCTTGCCGACATAGACCACCTGACCCGTGTCGTCGCTGAAGAGGTAGACTGCGGGCGTGGTCGGCAGCCCCGCGACCAAGTCGGGTCCGAACTTGCGATCGAAGTCCTTCACGCGTCGGCACTCTCGCACGGGAGCCCGGGAGGGCCGTAGAGCCACCAGCGCAGGATCTGATCGTAGACCGCGTCGTGGTTGACGATGGCCATGTGGCTGAGTCCGTCGAACACCCGCGTCGCGTGCGCGGCGCGGGCGGAGGGGGTCCCGGTGAAGCCCTCGTCCTTGGCGCTGTAGGGGGTGACCAGCGCGTCCCCCAGGAACTTGGCCAGCGGGTGGTGCTCGTGCCCGGCCAGGTTCCCGGCGACGACGTAGTGGTGCACGCCGCGCGCGAGCGGCACCGTGTGCTGCCTCCCGAAGGTGAAGCGGTCCACGTCCTGGTCCTGCCACTCCTCGTCCACGATGTAGCCGTGGCGCAGGTCCTTCACGCCCGCGCTGCGCTGGTTCAGCACCCACGCCGTGATCCGCGTCACCGGCGTGGGGATGGTCCGCAGGATGAACGACGACGCGCCCATCAGCTGCTCGAAGGTCAGGCCGCGCATGGGCACACCCAACAAGAACAGCCGCTCCGTGAGAGCCAGCCAGCGGTGCCCGGCCTCCTCGGCGTAGTGCGTGGCGCTGCGCGTCACGAGCCCGCCCATGCTGTAGCCCATGACGTTCACTTCTTCGACGGGCACCGGCCACACAGCGAAGAGGCGCTCGAGGGCGTGGGCCAGCTCGCGCCCGTTGACCGAGATGTGCCGGCCGGAGTTGTAGCGCACGTAGACCGGCGTGACGCCCACGTCCTCGGCCAGGCGCTCCCCGAAGCTGCGCCCCTTGCCGTTGGGGAACGTCCAGATGGACTCGGTGCACATGAACCCGTGCGCGAGCACCAGCACGCGCGGCCGCACTCCTTCGAGCTGCCCACGTAGGTCACCCTCGAGGTCCAGCTCGCGCCCGTGGACGAGCAGGCGCATGGACGTCCGCAGCGGCGAGCGCTGCTGCTCGAGCCGGTCTCCGACCGCGCCGTTGAGCACCGCCAGCACCTCGTTGCGCTTCTCGGGGAGCGCACGGAGCAGCTCCCACGCCATGCGCCAGGGGATGCCCGTGCTTGCTTCGTCTGCGGTCATGATGTGTACAGTGTACGCCGCGCGAGGGACGCTGCCGAGCCGACGCGTCGGCTGTCGACGAACGTGGCCCGCCGGTCTTGACGGCCTCACGCAGACTGGCACTGTCTTTCGATGGATCTCTTGTCTTCTCGCGACCGCGGTACCGCGGCGCTGTGGGTGGTCGCGTGTGTCTTGGTGGGTGGGTGCTCGGGAGGACCGCGGGTGCGTCCGGCTCCGGCGTTCGAGGAGGCTGCCGGGCATCCGGGCGCGGCCGTGCTCTCGGTGGCCGCGACGGCGGCCGACGACGTGTGGCTGGTGGGCGCCCAGCCCGCGGTCGGCGCGCGTCCGCTCGCGCTGCGCTTCGACGGGAGCGCCTGGACCACGGTGGACACGGGCATCCTGCATGACCTCTGGTGGGTGCACGGCTTCCCGGACGGCCCCGTGTTCGTGGCGGGCGGAGGCGCGAGCGTCCTGCGCATCGACGGCGACGCGGTGGAGCGCCTCGAGACGCCTCCCTTCTTTGGCAACACGGTGTTCGGCGTCTGGGGCTCCACCCCGACCGACCTGTGGGCCGTGGGCGGCTTCGCCGGACGCGACGGCTTCGTGTGGCGCTCGGACGGCACCGCGTTCCGCGAGGTCCCGCTGCCCAGTGACCTCCCGCGCACCGAGGCCGGTGAGCTGCCGGCGCTCTTCAAGGTGTGGGGTCGCGCCGCCGATGACGTGTGGATCGTCGGCGGCCTCGGCACCGTGCTCCACTGGGACGGAGACGCGCTCACGGTGGTTCCGTCGGGCACCACCGCGTCCCTCTTCACGGTGACGGGCAGTGCCCGCGAGGTGGTGATCGTGGGCGGACGCAGCCAGGGCGTGGTGCTGCGCGGCGGGGTGGACGGCTTCGTGGACGACGCGCCCGCCGATGCGCCCTTGCTCCAGGCGGTGACCGTCGCCGCCGATCGCACGGTCTGGGTTGCCGGGGAGAACGGCTACGCCGCGCGCAGCCGGCGTGTGGGCGAGTGGGAGCTGGTGGACCTCGGCTGGGACACGCCGCCCGAGTCCGTGCACGCGCTCTACGCGGCTCCCGATACGCAGCTGTGGGCCGTCGGAGGCGGGGTGCTCACTCCTGCGCTGGACCAGGGGCAGGCGCGCACGTCGGCGACCGTGCCCGAGGTGTGGGCGCCCGACCCGGTCGTGCCGCCGAGCACGACCTGCCCCGCGGCCGCCGTCGACGTCTTTCCCACGGGCACCATCGCGCGCCGCTGGAGCGAGCAACTGCTCAACTCCATCCGGCGTGACATCCCACACCCGCCCAAGCACGCGCGCAACCTCTTCCACGTGGCGGTCGCCATGTACGACGCGTGGGCGGCCTACGACGCGACCGCGAACGGCGTGGTCGTGCAAGAGAGTCACGTTCCAGGGAGCGCCGCAGATGTGGACACGGCCATCTCGTACGCGGCGCTGCGCGTGCTGCAGCACCGCTACGCCACCGCGGTGGGCGGCGCGACCTCGCTCGACTGCTACACGCGCTTCATGGGGGTGCTGGGGCTCGACCCGAGCGACACGAGCGCCGTCGGCGACACGCCCGCTGCCGTGGGCAACCGCATCGGCAACGCCGTCATCGCCCGCTTCGCAGACGACGGCGCGAACGAAGCCAACAACTACGCGGACACGACGGCCTGGACGCCGGTGAACTCGCCCATGGTGGTGGACCGCCTTGGCACCAACGTGACCGACCCCGACGTGTGGCAGCAGCTGAACCTGGCCACCGCCGAGACGCAGAACGGCATCGTGCTGGACACCACGGTGCAGCCCTACATCGGCGCGCACTGGCGCGACGTGGAGCCCTTCGCGGTGCAGCCGGACATGATGACGGGACGCTACGGTGATCCGGGCGGGAGCTACCCCAGCGTGAGCGACCCCGAGATGGTGGACTGGGTGGTGCAGGTCATTCGCCGCACGGCGCAGCTGGACGTGGACGACGGCGCGACCATCGACATCAGCCCGGGCGCGTTCGGCAACAACGCCCTCGGCGCCGACGACGGGACAGGCTACGCGACCAATCCGGTCACCGGCGGCACGTATGCGCCCAACGTGGTCCCGCGCGGGGACTTCGCGCGCGTGATGGCCGAGTTCTGGGCGGACGGCCCTACGTCGGAGACGCCACCCGGGCACTGGCTGGTGCTCGCCAACGAGGTCAGCGACGAGCTGCCCGGCGCGGACCTGCGGCCCTTTGGTGCAGCGAGCGCCGTCGACCGCCTGGCCTGGGACGTGGGCATCTACCTGACCGTCACGTCCGCCACCCACGACGCGGCCGTGGTGGCCTGGGCCATGAAGCGCGACAGCCTCGGGCCGCGCCCGATCACGCTCATCCGCTACATGGCCCAGCTCGGGCAGCGCAGCGACACGAGCCTACCCAGCTACGACGCCGGCGGTCTGCCGCTGATGCCCGGGCTGATCGAGCTGATCACGGCGGAGAGCTCCGCCCCAGGCGAGAGGCACGAGCACCTGCGCTGGTTCCAGGGTGAGCTGGCCGTCCGCGGCTGGCGTGGCGAGCCCGGTGACCGCGCCAACGACTACACGCCCGTCGGCTGGATGCGGGCGCGCGAGTGGATCCCCTATCAGCGCCGCACCTTCGTCACGCCGGCCTTCCCGGGCTTCATCTCCGGGCACAGCACCTTCAGCCGCGCCGCGGCCGAGGCGCTCACGGCCTACACCGGCAGCCCGTACTTCCCGGGCGGCTTCCACGAGTACGTGGCCCCGGCCAACCGGTACCTGGTGTTCGAGGACGGTCCCAGCGTGGACGTCCACCTGCAGTGGGCGCGCTATGCCGACGCGGCGGACCAGGCCGGGCAGTCGCGCCTCTACGGTGGCATTCACATCTGGCCGGACGACCGCATTGGCCGCATCAACGGTGCCGCGGTGGGCATGGCCACCAGCGCCCGCGCGCAGCAGTACATCGAGGGCGCGCTGCCCTGAGGGTCGCGGGGTTCAGCAGGCTGCCGCGGCCAACTCCGCTGCCTCGCTCTGGGCAGCGGGCGCCGGGCTGCTTCCGATGTCGGGGCACATGGCGGGCGTTGCCGTGCTCCATGGCTCCGAGCTCAGCACATCGTTCCAGAGCCGGCGCCAGGTCTTCCACTCGTGTTCGCCGGGCGCGGCAAACACGCGCGACGGGTCCATGGCGCGCGCGAGCAGACGGTGGCGCTGCTCGTAGCGGTCCTCTTCACCGAAGGCCAGCACCAGGCTCTCCGGACGCGTGAGCGTCACGTCTCGCAGCCAGTCCCACACCAAGCGGGGCTCGCGGAAGTGGTGACGTGGGGCTGGCGCGAGAGCGTCCAGCCCGGGCCAGCCATGCAGTCCGCCTGCGGCGATGATCTCGCGCGCGACGCCGTCCTCTCGCGGGGGGACACCGAGCATGGGCGCGATGAGCACCACGCCGTCTACCAGGTCCGGGTACGCGCGGGCCGTGAGGATGGCACCGTAGCCGCCGAGCGAGATGCCCACGAGCCAGACCGAGCGGTAGCCGTGCCGGTGGGCGGGGTACAGCACGTCCATCGCGATGCGCTCCGTCATCGTCTGCGCCAGGTAGAACATGAGGTGTGCGTCCACCAGCACCACCTCGCAGTCGCTCGAGTGAGCGGCCACGTCGCGCACGAAGCCGTTCCGCTCGAAGTCACTCGGGTCGTCGCCGATGCCCGGCAGCAGGACCAACAGACAGCCGCGGCTCGAGGGGCGCTCGCGCGGCGTGAACGCCTCGCTCGAGCTGTCCGTGCGCGGCTCGTACATGGACATTCGCAGCTCGGACGTCGTGGGCCGCAGCGTCCCGCAGCCCCCCAGGAGCAACAGCCCCATCGCGAGGGCTCGGATGGTCCGTTGGCTGCTGGTCCGGAGCGCGTCGCGCAGAGTGCTCATGCTGCCCGCTCCCCGACCAGGAGGTCGTGGGAGCCGAGCTGACGGGCAGCCCGCAAGAGAGCCTCGAGGTGGGTCTGCGTGGGCCGCCCCCGAGCGACGCGGGCCATGCCGAGCGCGATGCGCCGTGCTTGACGTTCGACCTCCGGGGCGAGCTCCCACCACTGCGCGAAGTGACGCAGCACGGCCTCCTCGCTGGGGTGGAGGCGCCCGTCCATGCCCGCGACCCACACGGCCAGTGCGTAGGCCACGGGTCGCAGGGTGGCGGGCGGTGCGGCGTCATCGAAGTCAGCCAGCGGGACGCGGGCGATGCGCATGGCCACGTCGTCCACCCCGAAGCGAGTCGCGACCTGGTCGACGGCGCGGACCTGGGGAAACGACATGCGCCCGTCGGCCCAGAGGACGTCGAGGAGGGGCGCAATCAGGTCGAAGGGGCGCGTTTCTGGGGCGTTGTGCATGCGGAGGTCTCCTAGAGCGAACGCCTTCACTCTAGACGACCTCAGTCGCGTGTCAATGTCCTGTCCAGTTTTTATCTGGACGATTTGTCGGTGCCGTTCGTAGGGCGGTCCGCGCGGGCCGCCCGCCCCACGCCTCCGCTCACACGCTGACGCCGAAGTCGCGCAGCGCGTCGTTCAGGGAGACCTTGGTGTCCGTGCTGGCCTTGCGCTGCCCGATGATCAGCGCGCAGGGCACGCCGAAGTCGCCCGCCGGGAACTTCTTGATGCGCGTGCCGGGGATGACCACGGAGCGGGGTGGCACGAACTTGTGGTGCTCCACCGGCTCGGCGCCCGTCACGTCGATGATCTTGGTGCTGGAGGTGATGACCACGTTCGCGCCCAGCACGGCCTCGGCGCCGATGCGGCAGCCCTCCACCACGATGGCCCGCGAGCCGATGAAGGCGCCGTCCTCGATGATGACCGGCGTCGCGCCGGGGGGCTCGAGCACGCCGCCGATGCCGACCCCGCCCGAGAGGTGCACGCCCTTGCCGATCTGCGCGCAGCTGCCGACCGTGGCCCAGGTGTCGACCATGGTGCCTGCGCCCACGTACGCGCCGATGTTCACGTAGCCGGGCATGAGGATGGAGGTGGGCTCCATGTGCGCGCCGTACCGGACGGTGCCCGGCGGCACGATGCGCACGCCCTGCGCGGCGAGGTCCTTCTTGAGCGGGATCTTGTCGTGGAACTCGAAGGGGCCGACCTCCATGGTCTCCATCTGCCGCACGCCGAAGTACAGCAAGATGGCCTGCTTGATCCACGCGTGGACGGTCCACTCACCACCCTCGGTGGTGGGCGGCGTCGCCACGCGCAGCTTGCCCTTGTCCACCAACTCGACGGTGGCGAGGACGGCGTCACGGTGGGCTGCGTCCTCGAGCAGCTTGCGGTCCTGGAAAGCAGCCTCGATCAAGGGCTGCAACGCGGAGGTGTGTTCGCTCATGGCGAGGCTATAGCAGCGTGCGCTATCTTCGCACCATGATGAAGCGCGTCGGGGCCGTGCTGGCCAAGCCGACGCGCCCCGCTTCCGCGTGATGTGCGGCGCGGGTGACTGCGCGGGGGAGGGGTGTCAGGGCCGGGCGGGGAAGGTCTGCAGCGGCCGGCCCAGCGCGGCCCTCTCCGTCGCCAGCTGGGCGCCCGTGGCGTAGCGCGCGCACGACGACACGCGGGGCGCGTCGGCGGGACCCGAGGTGTAGAGAATGTAGCGCTCACCGACCTCGAAGTGCGGGGGACACATGGTGAGCCCCAGCGTGGCCTGCACGACGAAGGTGCGGGTGACCGCGCCCTTCCAGACGCGCGCGACGCGGAGCTCGGCCCGCTCGGGGGTGGTGCCGCTGGCAGGCAGAGCGCGCACCAGGACCCCTTCGAACACGTGCGTGGCCTGCTCCCTCGCCTGCGCCACGTCGTACCAGGCGCAGGAGCAGGCGCGGGCGGGGCGAGCGGGGAGCGAGACGCTGGCGAAGGCGAAGCACATGGCAACGGGCAGCGTCAGCAACGAGCGGAAGGTCCCAGCGGTCATGCCTACAGCGTCGGCGCCCCGGTGGCGTCTGGCAAGGGGCGGGGCGGGCCCAGCCCACTGGGTCAGCCCGCCGACCCACGGCGCGACCGGCGCGCTTCCCCTGTCATCGCTCGGAATATGGTGCATGCTCCCCCGGACCATGAAGTCTCTCCACAACAAGACCCCCAAGCCCATCCGTCTCAGCCTCCCCGGGGGCAAGACGCTCTTCTTGGGCGGTCTCCGCCAGGCCAACGTGCAGGAGAGCGCGCTCGAGCATCCGCCCATCAAGAAGCTCATCGAGGCGGGCACGCTGGAAGTGGTGGAGGGCACCGGCACCAAGCGGGGCGCGAGCGGCGGCGGCAGCCTGATCGGCGGCGCGGCGGGCCACGGTACGCGCGCCAAGGTCCAGAGCGGCGACCGCTAGCAGGCCGTTCGAGACCAGCGCGTGGGTGGGGAGCTCTCGTCAGGCCTCCTCGACGGTGCCCAACGGAGCGGGTTCGTGGCCCTGCTGCGCTGGTCCGTCGCCCTCTGGCGCGGCGCCTCGGCCGTCGGCGAAGAGCCAGGCGTAGAGAGAGGGCAGCACGAAGAGCGTGAGGAACGTCGCGCTCACGAGCCCGCCGATGACCACCGTCGCCAGCGGGCGCTGCACCTCGGCGCCGGCGCCCTGGGAGAGCGCCATGGGCAGAAACCCGAGCGCCGCCACGCTGGCCGTCATGACCACGGCCCGCAGCCGGCTCTCGGCGCCCGCGCGTGCGGCCTCCTGCGCGCTGACGCCGTGCGCGCGCAGGTTCTTGATGGTGGTGAGCAGCACCACCCCGTTGAGCACCGCGATACCGAAGAGGGCGATGAAGCCCACGGCGGCGCTGATGGAGAAGGGCATCCCGCGCAGGGCGAGCAGCACCACGCCTCCCACAGCCGCGAAGGGGACGTTCAGGTAGATGAGCGTGGCTGTCTTGGCGTCGCCGAAGGCCACGTAGAGCAGCACCAGGATCAGCAGCAGCGCGGACGGCACCGCCACGGCCAGGCGCGCGCTGGCGGCCTCGAGGTTCTCGAACTGCCCACCCCACGTGATGACCGTCCCCGGGCTGCGCGGCACCGACGCGTCCACACGCTGCTGAGCCTCCCGCACGAAGCTGGCCAGGTCGCGGCCGCGCACGTTGACCTCCACCACCGTGCGGCGACGGACGGCCTCGCGGCTGATGCTGGCCGGCGAGTCCACCATGTCCAGCGTGGCCACCTGCCCCAGCGGGACCAGCCGGGCGCGCGCGCCGCTCACGGGCAGGAGGCGCAGCTGCTCGATGTCGCCACGCAGGTCCGCTGGCAGTCGCACCTGCATGCGGTAGCGCACCTGTCCCTCGTAGATCTCACCCACGCCGCGCCCGCCGATGGCCTCGATGGCGTCCAGTGCGTCGCGCACGCGCACGCCGTAGCGAGCGGCCGCCACGCGGTCCACCGTGATCTCGAGCGTGGGCAGCCCAGCCAGCTGCTCGCCGCGCACGTCGCGGGCTCCCGGCACGGTGCGTACGACCGCCTGCACGGCCTGACTCATGCGCTCGAGCTCGTCCAGGTCCTCCCCGTAGAGGGTGATGGCCACGTCGGAGCGGCTCCCGCTGATGAGTTCGGCCATGCGCAGCTCGATGGGCTGCGAGAAGGACAAACCCATGCCGGGCAGGCGCTCTTCCAGCTGCTCCGACATGGCCGCGATGAGCCCCTCGCGGGTGCGCGCCGTGGTCCACTCGCTTGGGGGGCGCAGCGTGACCATCACGTCCGAGACCTCGACTCCCATCGGGTCGGTGGCGATTTCGGGGCGCCCCGTCTTCGTGATGACCGAGATGACCTCCGGGAACTCGCGCAGCACGGTCTCGAGGCGTGTGCCCCCGGCGATGCTCTCCTCCAGCGAGACGCTCGGTAGGCGCGCGATCTGGACGGCGAGCGCGCCCTCGTCGAGGCGCGGGATGAACTCGGCTCCCATCTGAGTGCCGTAGGCGGCCGTGCCGGCCAGCGTGAGCACGCACAGGCCGGCGATGACGCGTGGGTGGCGCATGGCGCGTCCTAGCAGCGCTGGATACACGCCGTGCAGCAGGCGCACCAGCACGGGCTCCTGCGTCTCCGTGTGGGTGCGCATGAAGGTGGCCACCAAGACGGGCACGAACGTGAGGGAGGCCACGAACGCGCCTCCCAGCGCGAAGAGCACCGTCATCGCCATGGGCCTGAACATCTTGCCCTCGACGCCGCCGAGCGTGAGCAGCGGCACGTAGACCAACACGATGATGGCCTCGCCGAAGAGCGCGGCGCGGCGCACGTCGAGCGTGGATCCCAACACCACCGCGGAGGCCTCGCGGTAGGTCAGCGGGCGGGACTGTCCGCGCGCCGCGGCGGCCAGGTGCACCACCGCGTTCTCCACGACGATGATGGACCCGTCCACCACGATGCCGAAGTCGATGGCGCCCAGGCTCATGAGGTTGCCGCTCAGTCCGGCGGCCTCCATGAGCGTGAAGGCCACCAGCATGGCGAAGGGGATCGCGGCGGCCACGATGAGCCCGCCGCGCAGGCTCCCGAGCAGCAGGAAGAGCACGCCCACCACGAAGAGCGCGCCCTCGGCCAGGTTGGTGGCCACCGTCGTGATGGTGCGGTTCACCAGCTCCGAGCGGTCGTAGAAGATGTCGATGCTGACGCCCTCCGGCAGCGAGGGCTCGAGGCGCTCGAGGCGGGCCTTGGCGGCGTCCACCACCTCACGCCCGTTCGCGCCGATCAACATCATCACGATGCCCGTGACCACCTCGCCGCGCCCGTCGCGGGTGACCGCGCCCTGACGCAGCATGGGGGCGAAGTGCACACGCGCCACGTCGCGTACGCGCACGGGCACCCCGGTGTCGTCGCGCGTGTCGATGACGGTCTCGGCGATGTCGTCCAGGCTGTGCGCGCGGCCCTCGCCACGCACCACCAGCTGCTCGCCCGCACGCTCCAGGTAGCCGCCGCCGACCGTCGCGTTGTTCTCCTCGAGCGCCAGGTACAGCTGCGAGAGCGAGACGTTGAGCGCCCGCAAGCGGTCCGGGATGACCTCCACCTCATAGGTCTTCAGCTCACCGCCGAAGCTGTTGACCTCGACCACGCCGGGGACGCCGCGTAGCTCCACCGCGATGAACCAGTCGAGCAGCGAGCGCAGCTCCATGGGCGTGTGGCAGCCCTCGGCGGGTGGGGCGTCCGTGGTGCACAGGCGGTCGCTGCGTACTTCGAACTGCAGCACCTCGCCGAGCCCCGTGCTCATGGGCCCCATCGCGGGGTGGACGCCAGCAGGCAGCGCCTCACGCGCTTGCGTCAGGCGCTCGCCCACCAGTTGCCGCGCGCGCAGCAGGTCCGTGCCCTCGTGGAAGACCACCGTCACCGCCGAGAGCCCGAAGCGTGAGACGCTGCGGATCTGCTCGACGTCGGGGAGGCCGCTCATGGCGGACTCGATGGGAAAGGTCACCGTGCGCTCGATGTCCACGGGGCCTAGCGACGGAGCGTCGGTCAGCACCTGGATCTGCACGTTGGTGATGTCGGGCACCGCGTCGATCGGCAGCGCGATGGCGCTCTTGATGCCGAGCGCCACGACCATGACGACGCCCGAGAGGACCAGGACACGCCACTTGAGGCACAGCTCGAGGATGGTCTTCATGGCGCCACCCGTCAGTGCTCGTGCTCGGCGAGATCGCCCACGGAGAGCGCGCTCTTGAGCGTGAAGGCGCCCGCCGTGACCACCGGCGCGCCGGCCGGTAGCCCGTCGAGTAGCTCGCAGTAGGCCCCGCCACGCCGTCCGACACGCACGGGCACGGGCCTGAATTCACCCTCGGCTTCACCCGGCACGAACACGCTCGAGACACCGCGGAGCGTGACCACCGCGTTGCAGGGCAGCGCCAGGGAGCGGCGCTCGTCGCCCAGGATCTCGAGGCTGCCGTACATGCCGCTCAGCAGGTTGGGGGTCATGGCGTCGAGGGCGACGCGCATGCTCAGGCTGCGCGTGTCCGTGTCGATGGCCGGCGCGATGTAATTCACCACGCCGGGCAGCGACAGCTCCGGGAACGCGTGTGGTCGGAAGAGCGCGCGCTGCCCCACGCGCACCGTGGAGATGGCGAGCTCGGGGACCTGCACGTACACGCTGATGGCGTCCGGGTTGGCGATGGTGAACGCGGGCTCCTCGTGGCTGGACGTCTCGCCGGGCGTGGCGTGCAGCTGGATGACCACGCCGTCGATGGGGGCCACCAGCCGCAGCTGTCCCGTGCGCCCGGAGCCCAGCACGCCCAGCTGCCGCGAGAGCCCGCTGCTGCGCGCGCGCAGCCCGGCCACCACGGCCTCCGCGTCGACCAGCGCAGACTGCGCGCCGATGCCCTCGCCCACGAGCTGCCGCTGACGGGCCAGCGCCGTCTCGGCCGCGGCGAGCTGCGCGCGGGCTTCAGTCAGGCGCGAGCTGGCCTCGGACGCCGTCTCGGAGGCGACGATGGCCAACAGCATGCCCGCGGTGACGCGCTGCCCCAGCTCCACCTCCACGCTCACGAAGCGACCGCTCGCGAGAGGAGAGACGTGTGCCACGCTGAGCGGGTCGAAGCTGAGCTCGGCCGGCAACCCCGCGCCGCCGCGCAGGGCGCGCTCCTCGACCGCGCCGACGCGGATGCCGCTGGTCGTGATGGCCGCTGCGCTGAGGTGCACCGACCCGTCGCCGTCTGCGCCGTCTTCGTTGCCATGCTCGCCGTGCTCGTCGTGCTCGTCGTGCTCGTCACCCGACGGGCCCTCGCCCGGGCCGCCGCAGCCGAGCAGCAGCACACACAGCGCGCTCAGCAGCGGGAGGAGAAGTCGCGCGCGCGGCGAGGGTAGGTCCACGCGCCGCGTGGGGAAGCCTAGAGTGGTCATCACGAGCCCTCCTCGCCGGGCCAGATCTCGCGGCCCAGCTGCAGCTCCAGCTCGGCCACCGCGTTGAAGTAGTCCACGTAGGCGTCCAGCGCCTGCTGCTGCACGGAGAGGAAGCGCTCGAGGGCCACGGAGACCCGCAGGATGTCGTACTCCCCCAGCGCGAACGCTTCGCGCACCATGCTGAGGTTCTCGGCGAAGCGCGGCAGCACGTCCTCACCAAACGCGGCAACGCGCGCAGCGGCGGCGTCGACGCTGGTGCGCAGACGCTCGATGCGGGCCAGCAGGACGGCGGCGCGCGCGTCGGTGCGCGTCTCGGCGACGCTCTGCTCTGCGGTGGTCCGCGCGCGCGCCTCTTGGTTCAGCGCCGCCGAGGGGATGGGCAGCTGCAGCACACCCATCACGATGTGCTGCGCGCCGCCTGCGCTGGTGGCGCCCTCGTAGCCGTACTGCAGCCCGATGGCCGGGTCGGGCCAGGCGTCCCGCGCGGCCAGCCGTGCGCGAGCGGCGGCCTCGGTGGCGGAGGCGCGCAGCCACTGGAGGTCCACGTTGTGGTCCAGCGCGATCTGCATGAGCTCGTCCAGCGTGGGGGCGTGGCGGGGTGTGGGAAGGTCCCCGACAGGCTCGGGGGGAGCGGCTTGCTGCCAGCCGGAGAGCTCGGCCAGCTGCAGACAGACGCTGCGGTAGTCCTGTAGCGCCCCCACCGCGCGCTGCCGCGCCTGGGCGGCCTCGGCCTCGGCGATGCGGACCACCAGCGGGGCCAGGTCGTTGGCGCGTGCCCGGCGGCGTGCGATGTCGAGCAGCTGCTCGGCGACGGACGCGAGCTGCCGCGTCAGCACGGCCCGCTCACGGGCCGCGATGGCCTGCCGATAGCCGGCGTGCAGCTGCTGGTGCAGCTCCCAGCGTGTGCGGTCGAGCGCGCGCTCGCGAGACGCGCGGGAGAGGGCCGCCACCCCGCGCCGCTGTCGCCGCTGGCCGCCGATCTCGATGGGCTGCAGCAGCTGCAGCTGAGCATCCAGCCCCGTGCCCCCGGCCACGGCGCGCCGCTGCCCGAGGCTGATCTGCACCGCCGCGTTGTCGGGCAAGAGCGGGGCCGCTGCCCCAGCGTCGGCTTGTGCGAGCTGCAGCTCTGCGGTGGCCACGGCGATCGCTGGCGCGTGGCGCTCGGCGTACGCGAGCAGCTCTTCCAGGGCTGTGGGCACTCCGCCGATGTCGACGGGCTCACGCGCCGGCGGCTGGCTCAGGTCGACGGGGACGCTCGCCGGCTGGGCCTGGGTCGCACGCACGCCGCCGAACCACGCCGTGGTCAGGATGACTACGATAGTCGCTGTCCTCATGGGAAACCTCACGCTTCGAGTGCTGAACTCGTGAGCTCTCGTCATGAGAGCCCACGTGCTGCGGCGCGCGTCCGCCCAACCTGTGGACGGACTACTCCCGGCGCGCCGCTGGCTCAGACACGAGGTGGGCGCTGCAGCTGCGCCGAGATGCCGTCCGCGCCGCGTGTTCCGAGGCGTGGCGTCAACGTCTGTAGCTGCGCGCGGAGCGCGCGCGACGGCGGGAGCGGGCCCGTGGTCTGCATGGCCGGCATCGACACGCAGCAGCTGCAGTGGTGCGTGAGCGGGGTGCAGCCGTGTTCGGGACAGGCGTCCTCGACGTCCGCGCGATCCGCGTGCGCCTCCGCTTGCTCTTCCAGCAGCTGGTGCACCGTGTCGTGCACGGCCTCCACGAGCCCGGGCGTCAACGACAGCGTGACGAGCGCTAGCAGCAGATGGCGAAACAAGGCCTTCACGAGTCCACGAGCCTAGTCGGGCCATTGCGCAGGGTCAATGGCGCCCGACCCCACCGGCGACGCGCGCACCCTGTCTCGCGGGCGTCAGTCTTCTTCGAAGCTGAGCACGCGGAGCAGCGTCTGGGCTTGCTGGGCAGCGTCCAGCCCCAGCGGCGTCAGGTAGCCACCGTCGACCTGCGTGGTCAGCCCCTTCTTGTAGAGACGTCCGGCCGCCGAGATGGACGCGGCCGACGCCGTCGAGTGCACCTTGATGCCGATGGTGGGATCCCCGGCTTGGAACTGGGCCAGCAGATTCAGCTCGTGCATGTGCTCGGGTGTGAAGGACATGCACCACCGATAGATGGGTTCGCGCGCCGTGTCTAGCGTCTTCACGTCGCCCACACTGCGGAGGACACGGCCGGTCGGCGTCACGGGCCCTGCTTGGCTGACGGCCCCCTTGCAAAGCGCTATCCTCCGCGCGAGCACATGGCGAAATCAGACGACCTCTACGCCCGCTTGGGACTCACGTCTTCGGCCTCCACGGAGGAGATCAAGAAGGCCTACCGCAAGCTGGCTCGCAAGTGGCACCCGGACCTCAACCCCGGCAACCCCGAGGCCGAGGAGAACTTCAAGCAGATCGCGGGCGCACACGAGGTCCTGTCGGACCCGGAGAAGCGCAAGCTCTACGACGAGTTCGGCGAGGAGGGCCTGCGTGGCGGCTTCGACCCCGAGCAGGCGCGGGCCTACAAGCAGTGGAGTGAGCGGCAGCGCACCGCTCGGCAGAGCGGGTACGGCGCCGGCGCTCCCGGCGGACCCGGCTCCGGTGGCGTGGGCGGCTTCGACTTCGACTTGGACGACCTCTTCGGGCAGCGGGCACAGCCACGCGCTCGCGCCCCACGCGCGGGCCACGACATTGGCGCGCGCGTAGAGCTGGAGTTCGTGGACGCGCTGCGCGGCGCCGAGTTCAAGATCGACGTGCCCACGGAAAGCAGCTGCTCCGTCTGCGACGGCAGCGGCGACCAGCCGGGCACCACGCCCACGGAGTGCGCCGACTGCGGCGGCACGGGCCGGCGCAAGGTGGTGCAGGGGCCCATGGGCTTCTTCGCGGCCTGTCCCAGCTGTCACGGGGAGGGCAAGCGCCACACCGCCTGCAGCGCCTGCGGTGGCGCCGGTGTGGTGCACGGGCAGCGCACCACCACGGTGCGCATCCCGCCGGGCGCCGAAGACGGCTCCATCCTGACCGTGCGTGGCAAGGGCGGACTCGGGCGCAACGGGGGGCCACCCGGGAACCTGGTGATCGAGACCGTGGTGCGGCCGCACGCCCACTTCCGGCGTGAGGGCCTGGACCTGTGGCTCACGCTCCCGGTCACCGTGGCCGAGGCCTACAACGGCGCGAGCGTGTCCATCCCCACCCTGGACGGCCCCGTGCAGCTCAAGATCCCGCCACGCTCCCAGAGCGGGGCCAAGCTGCGCCTGCGAGCCAAGGGCGTACAGCGCAAGGACGAGCGCGGCGACCTCTACGTGGAGCTCAGCGTGCGCCTGCCCGACAAAGAAGACCCGGACTTCGCCAAGGCCGCCGCCGCGTCGTCCGAGCTCTACAGCGAGCCCGTGCGCGAGGAGATTCGCCTGTGACCCGTCCCGTCCACCTGAGCGAGCTCTTGGAGCTCCTGCATCATGACACCACGCTCTTCGAGCGCCTGTGTGAAGAGGGGCACATCGAGCGCGACGTCGAGCACTACACCCACGAGCAGGCCGAGACCGCGCGCGTGGTGGGCACGTTGATCCACGAGCTGGACGTCAACTGGGCCGGCGCCGAGGTCATCCTGCGCATGCGCTCCGAGCTGGTGGCCACGCGCCGTCAGGTGACGGAGCTGCTGGTGCTGCTCAAGACCCGGAACGACGAGTGAACGCCGCCTGAACGATGGCCTGCGCTTCCTGCTGGATGGCGGTCAGGTGCTCGCGGCCCCGGAAGCTCTCCGCGTAGATCTTGTAGACGTCCTCCGTGCCGGAGGGGCGCGCGGCGAACCAGCCGTTCTCGGTCACCACCTTGAGTCCGCCGATGGCGGCGTCGTTGCCCGGTGCGCGTGTGAGCTTGGCGACGATGGGCTCGCCCGCGAGCTCCTGCGCGCTCACCTGCTCCGGGGACAGCTTCGCCAGCGTGGCCCGCTGCTCGCGGTCGGCCGGTGCGTCCAGGCGCTCGTAGAGCGCGGTGCCGTGCTGGGCCTCGAGCGCGCGGTAGTGCAGCCCCGGGTCCTTGCCGGTGGTGGCGGTGATCTCGGCGGCCAGCAGGTCCAGGATGATCCCGTCCTTGTCCGTGGTCCACACGCTGCCGTCCCGCCGCGCAAACGACGCCCCCGCGCTCTCCTCGCCGCCAAAGCCCAGGTCCCCCGAGAGCAGCCCGTCCACGAACCACTTGAAGCCCACGGGCACCTCGTAGAGGGGCGCTCCGAGCGACGCTGCCACGCGGTCGATCATGGCGCTGGAGACCAGCGTCTTGCCCACGCGCTTGCTCTTGTCCCAGCCGGGCCGGTGCTGGAAGAGGTAAGCGATGGCCACCGCCAGGTAGTGGTTCGGGTTCATGAGCCCCACGCTGGGGGTCACGATGCCGTGCCGGTCGTAGTCCGTGTCGTTCCCGAACGCGATGTCGTACTGGTCCTTGAGCGCGACCAGGTTGGCCATGGCGTACGGGGAAGAGCAGTCCATGCGGATCTTGCCGTCCTTGTCCACGGCCATGAACGCGAAGGTCGGGTCCACGCGCGGGTTCACGACCGTGATGTCGAGGCCGTAGCGCTCCGCGATGGGCGCCCAGTACGCGATGCCGGAGCCGCCCATGGGGTCCACGCCGATGCGCAGCGTGGCGGCGGCGATGGCGTCCATGTCGATGATCTGCGACAGGGACTCCACGTAGGGCGTGACGTAGTCGTGGCGGGTGGTGGTCTCGGCCCTCCGCGCGGCGGCCACGCTCACGCGCGGGATGCGCTCCAGCCCTTCGCGCAGCAGCTGGTTGGCGCGCTCCTCGATGGCGCGTGTCACGTCTCCGTCGGCCGGTCCGCCGTTCGGCGGGTTGTACTTGAAGCCCCCGTCCTCGGGCGGGTTGTGCGAGGGGGTGACGACCACGCCGTCTGCCCGCGCCGCGCCGGTGCGCGTGCGGTTGTGCTCCAGGATGGCGAAGGACACGGCCGGTGTGGGCGTGAAGCCGTCGGCGGCGTCCAGCTGCACCTGCACTCCCGCTGCGGCGAACACCTCGAGCGCCGTGTGGATCGCCGGGGTGGAGAGGGCGTGCGTGTCTGCGCCCAGGAAGAGCGGACCGGCGATGCCGTGCGCGCTGCGCCACTCGACGATGGCGGCCGAGATGGCGAGGATGTGCGCCTCGTTGAACGAGCCCCGCAGCGAGCACCCGCGGTGCCCGGAGGTGCCGAAGGAGACGCGCTCGGCCGGGTTGTCCACGTCGGGGCGGCGCGTGTAGTAGGCGGACACGAGGCGCGGCACGTCCACCAGGATGGACGCGGGCGCGGGCTTACCGGCGAGCGGGTGAGGCATGGGGCCAGCATCCCACACGGCGGCAGGTCGTCACGCGCTCAGCGCTTCGCTCGTGCGCCGCGAGTACGCTTCCACGGACCAGATGGCGACCGCCGCGACGACCGGACCCAAGAACACCCCGGCCGCGCCCAGGGCTTCGATGCCGCCGAAGATGGAGACCAGCGTCAGCAGCGGGTGCATGCGGGTCTTGGCGCTCTGTACCCACGGGCGGACCACGTTGTCCGACAGGCCGATGACCACCCCTGCCACCGCCATCCCAACCGCCGCGCCCGTCCGCCCGGCCGCTAGCAGGTACACCGCCGCGCCGAGCGTCACGGGGGCCGTCCCCACCAGCGGAAGCACCGAGAGCAGCATGGCGAGGATGCCGAACATCAGCGCGCCCGGAACCTGGAAGGCGAAGAGCGCGGCGAGGGTGAGGCCGCCCTGGATGGCCGACGTGGCCAGCTGCCCGAAGATGGCGCCGTGCACGGTCGCGCGAACGGAGGCGAAGAGGCTGTCGGTCTCCGGCTCCGGAAGGGGCAAGAGGCGCTTGCTCCACGTGACCAGCCGCTCTCCGTCGCGCAGAAAGTAGAAGAGGGAGAGCACGAAGAGGAACAGCTCCACGACCTGACCGGGGAGCGCGGACGCGACCCCGCTGGCGAGGCCGGCGATGGCGCTGCCCACCCGCTGGGCCAGGTCCGACGCGGAGGAGCGCAGGCTCTGCACCGGGAGGTCGAAGCGCTCCGCCAGCCCCGCGAAGTGGACGGTCATCAGGTGCTGAATCCGCCCGATGACGTCCGCGGCGCCGCTGCCCAGGAAGTCCTGCGCCGAGATGACGACGCGCGCCGCGACCAGCGCCAGGGGAATCACGACGAGCACGAAGGCGCCGATGGTGAGCAACAGCGCGACGTGGGGTGCGAGCTTCGGCCAGCGCACAGCGACGCGACGGGCCAGCGGCTCCAGCAGCAGCGCGAAGAGCGCGCCCAAGGCGATGGCCACGAGCTGGCTCCGCACCATCCACACGAAGAGGAGCAGGGGGCCCACGCGGAGCGTGGCCGAGAGCCAGCGGTGGTTTCGTTCCATGAGCGTCAGTCAGCCTCGGCGCCAGTCTGCGCCGGCGGGTCGATGCGCGCGAGGCGGTGCACCGAGAGCTCGGGCGCGAGCAGATAGCGCTCGTCGATTCGCTGGATGAAGGCCTTCAGGCCCCGCCCCCGCAGCCGCGAGAGGGCCACGTGCACGCGGTTCTTGGCGGCGTCCTTGCGGATGCGTTCGCCGGGCCACGCAGCGGCCTGGAGGTCCGGGAGCGTCATGCCCCCGCGGTTCTCCACCAGCGCCTCGAGGATGCGGCGCGCCGGCGTGTCGCGCCGCAGGTCCTGCCACTCTTCTTCGAGCAGCCGGAAAAAGCGCGACTCGATGCACACCACCAGGCCGTCGCTCGGGAGAGTCACCAGCTCTGCCCCCAGCGCCCCGAGCCGCGCCTCGAGGATGCGCCGCGCGGCGCGCGCGTCGTCGGACAGGCGCCAGCCGTTGTCGTCGCCGAGGGTCACGGCGTGCATGGCGCGACGGCACTCGATCACGCGCTGCCCGCGCTCGGGCTCGGCGCTGGTCTCCGCACGAGCGAGCGGCACGAACGCCTCGTGCAGGCCGATGACCGCCCCCAGGAGCGGGTCCTCCAGCCCCCGCGCGCGGCTCGCGGCCTCGTCGAGCTCCCGCGACGCTCTGACCACGTCCCCGACGAGCGCGCGCGCGGCCGCCAGCCGACAGAGCGAGATGACGGTGGAGCGCTCGTCGCCGATGCGCCGTAGGTGTGCGAGCGCGGCCTCGTGGTGCGTGAGGGCGTGCACGGGGTCGGCCAGCTCCAAGAACAGCTGGCCGAGGTTGCCGCGATGGATCGCGCCCAGGTACTGCTCCTGGCCCGCGTCCAGATCGCGCAGCGCTTCCTCGAGTGTCTCACGCGCCAGGATGAGGTCACCGCGCTCCTGGTAGAGCAGCCCGAGGTTGCTGCGCACGACCCCCAGCAGGCGCGCGTCCTGCGTCACACCCAGCGCCACGAGGGCGTCCCGATAGGCGCGCTCCGCGGTGTCCAGGTCGCCGCGGTCGTGCGCGATGGCGCCCAGGTTCGCCTGCAGGCGCCCCTCGGCTCGGCGCGAGGGAGAGAGGGCGAGCGCCCGGTTGTACAGCTCGGCGGCGCCGTCGAGGTTGCGGCGCGAGTGCCTGGCGAGGCCGATCTCGGTCAGCAGCTGGACGCGCAGCTCCGTGGGCAGCACGCGCTCGTCGGCGAGGCCGGCGCTCGCGGCCTCCTCGGCTTCTTCCAGACGCCCCTGCATGCGCAGCCCGCCCGCGAGCGCGAGGCGAAGATGCGTGCGGAGCTCGACGTCGGCGTCGGACAACACACGCAGCCCAGCCTCCGTCACTTCTTGCAGCCTGGACGCAGGTCCCTCGGACAGCAGCAGGCGCCCCGCTTGGATGACCACCCACGCGCCCGAGTTGGTGTCCAGCGTGGACTCCCCCTTCACCACGCGCTCGGCGGCGGCGATGACGTCGTTGCGCAGCACGTCGATGCCCGCTCCGTCGCGCTCGGCCTGCGCCGCGAGGTAGCCGTCCAAGCGGTTCGAGGCGGACCGTTGTTGCTCCGACCGCTGCTCGCTCGCGTACTCGCGTACCGCATCGTAGAGCCGCAGGCGACCGTCCGGGAGCACCCGCAGGAAGGACTTGTCGGCTAGCGAGCGCAGCAGGTCGAGCGCAGTGCGCTCACCCTCGGGGGCCGTCAACACACGTGTCGTGGCACCCACGTGGAAGGTGCCCGCGAAGGCCGACGCCTCCGCCAGGCAGCGCTGCTCGGCCTCGTCCAGCATGCCCCACGACCACGCGATGGCTCGGCCCAGGGTAGAGTGGCGCTCGTGGGCGTCGCGAAACCCGCCGCGCAGCAGGTCCAGGCGACGCTGGCCGTCCACCTCGCCGAAGAACGGAGCGCGCGCGGCCGCGAGCTCGATCGCCAGCGGCGTGCCCTCGAGCCACTCACACCAGGTCGCGAGCTCGTCGGCGGACAGCGCCGCGCTGGGCCAGGCTTGCTTCACGCGGTCCGCGAAGAGCTGCGCCGCCTCGGACTCGCCACCGCCCACGAGCGAGAGCGGTCCCAGCTCGATGGTGCACTCGGGACGAATGCGCAGCCGCTCGCGGCTGGTGAGCAAGACCCGCGTGTCAGGCGCCGCTTGCAGCCAGTCGCCGATCAGCGTCGCGATCGGGCCCAGCACGCGGTCCGCGTCGTCCAGCACCAGCAGCGGTTCGTTGCGCGCCGCCAGGGCTCGACCCACGTCGGCCGAGGAGGCCTTGGCGGGCAGCCCCAGCGCGCGCGCCACGGCCGAGGAGCACCCCTCGGCGTCGACCTCGTGGCTCAGGTCGACGGTGTAGCGTTCGCCCCGCCAGTCCAGAGAGGCCACCTCGGCCAGGCGGCTCTTGCCAATGCCCGCAGGGCCCACGATGGTCGTCACGTGCTGTTCCTGTAGCCACGTCGCGACCAACGCGAGCTCCCGCGCGCGGCCGACGAAGCTAGCATGTAGGGCACTCACGCCCCGAGTGTCTCAGATTCCTCTCACGCGTTCGAGCGCAAGCTCACGTAGCTCACCCCCGTCGTCGAAGCGGACCAACAGCCGGTCGCCCAAGAGCTCGGGAGGCAGCACAGGGGTGACCTGCGAGAACGGCCCCGCGGCGTCGCAGAAGCGCGCGCCCTGCACCAGCATCACCCCTCCCCGCCGGAAGGCCACCGCGGCGGTGCGGCAGGCACCCTCGGTGGCCACGAAGAAGCCAGCGTCTTCGGGTGACGTCACCGCGACCAGATCGAGTGCGCCGGTGCCCGTTTGAGACGAGAAGGTGCCCCGCACGGCGTCGAGCTCGCGTGTGGCGACGACGGAGAACATCCCGTCGCTCAGCTCCACGCTCCCGTCGCTGGGGGTGCCCGCGAGCCAGGCCGTGTCGGTGTCCAGCGAGTCACCCACACCGCAGGTGTAGACAATCGCGCGACCGTCTTCCCAGATGGACGCTGCGAGCACGTCTCCGCCCGTCACGCTACCGACGAAGACGGAGGCGGGCGGAGCATCGTCCCCACACGCTACGAGGAGCGCCGCGAGCGCGGCCAGGAATCCAACAGTCAGCAGAGAGCGCATGGGTTGGAACCTACTCAGCGAGCGAGAGCAGGGCAATGCCGTGAGGGCTCTTCGAGCGCGCTTCGGGCGCTGAGACGCCCAGTTAAGTCTCAAATAACCGCGGCGTCACGATTGCCCGCGCATCTTGCTCAGCATGACGCGCGTCACACTCCAAAGCCTCGCTTGTTCACTCTCTCTCTCCTTGCTCGCCTGCGGTGGGGATGGACCGTCTCCAGATCCGGACATAGGGCTGAGCGATCAGGGTCCCCTCGAGGACCTCGGCTCCCCCGACCTCGGAAACAATGACGACGCAGGCGCGCCGCCGGTGGTGGTCGCGCAGCGTGCGGGACGCAGCGCGTCCATCGCGGTGGACGACGGCGCGACGACGATCGCGGTGGCCAACCGGGCCACGGATGACGTGACCTTCTTCGACATGAGCACGCTCACCGAGCGCGCCCGCGTCAGCGTGGGCGACGAGCCCAACGCGCTGCTCTTCCACCCGGACGGAAACCGCGTCTTCGTGCTCAACGCGGCGGACGGCACGGTCAGCGAGATCAGCGGCGCTCGCACCGGCGCCCCGCGCGTCGCGCGCACGCACAACGTCGGCCCCGAGCCCATGGGCGCCGCGCTCTCCCCCACCGGCCGCTTCCTCTACGTGTCCAGCTGGACGGGCGGGGCGCTGCACATCCTCGACACGACGACCCGCACGGTCGAGCGCGTGGTCCTCGGCGGTGCGCCCTACGCGGTGTGCGTCACCAACGACGGCGACCAGGACGACATCGACGAGACCGTGTACGTCACGGACTTCTACTCGCACGCCGGCAGCGGTCGCGAGGGCACGGACGGCTCACGGACGGGCCGGGTGTTTCGCCTGGACGTCGACGGCAACAGCCTCGGCGACGTCACGCTCTCGCCGGTCACGGTGACTGGCGTCGAGACCGCGATCGACGCGGCCAACACCCAAGCCTTCCCCAACCAGCTCTACGCGTGCGCCATCGCGGGCCAGCACCTCTACGTGACGGCGGTGGGCGCGTCCCCGGCGTCCTTCCAGGGCGCGACCGACTTCCACCAGAACGTCCATGGCCTGGTGCACGCCGTGTCGCTCAGCAGCAACACGGAGGTCAGCGCACGCACCATCAACCTCAGCCAGCTCATCACGGCGCTGCCTGCACCCAAGCGCTTCGTCGCCGTCCCCGTCAGCATCGAGTTCGTGAACGGGACCGAGTTCGCGTACATCGCGTCCATGAGCTCGGACGCGGTCATTCGCGTGGACTACGGCATGACCCCGCCTCGCGCCGGCTCCCCCTCGGGCGCCACCTTCCTCCCCACGGCGCAGCAGCCCACCGGCATCGCCATCTCCGGGAGCCAGGCCTTCGTCTACAACGAGGTCAGCCGCTCGTTCTCGCGCATCGACCTCGCGTCGCAGACCACCACCGACATGTCCATCGCGTCGGCTCCCGCGCCCACGGACGCAGGCGAACAGGAGGAGCTGCGTGGTCAGCGCTTCTTCACCACGGGCCTCGGCCGCTGGTCTTCCAACGGCTGGGTCTCCTGCGTGTCGTGCCATCCCGGCGGCACCACCGACAACGTCACGTGGTCCTTCCCCGCGGGCCCGCGTCAGACGGTGGACACCAGCGCGACCTTCGACAAGACCGGGTCGGTACAGCGCATCCTCAACTGGACCGCGATCTTCGACGAGGTGCACGACTTCGAGCTCAACACCCGCGGCGTGGCCGGCGGTGTCGGGGCCATCGTGAGCAGCGCCACCCTGGATGTGGCGAGCCGCATCGACTTCGTCGGCGCCGGCGGGGTGGGCAACCCCACCAACGGCTTCAACATCGGCTCGGCGGCCGCCGTGGCCGCCAGCGGCGCGACCCCCGAGGACTGGGACGCCATCGAAGCTTACATCCGCACCCTGCGTACGCCCGTGGCCGCTCCCGGCGCAGGCGACCCCGTCGCGGGGCGCGCCGTGTTCATGGCCGCCAACTGCCAGAACTGCCACGGCGGCGCGCTGTGGACGCTGAGCGAGCGCTACTTCCAGCCCGTGCTCAACGGCGACCTTCGCACGCTCACGCTGGCCGCAGCCGGCGTAGCGACCATCGGCAGCGTCCGTGCTGACCAGGTCGTCTCCACCGACACCTCCACCATGAACGTGCTCCAGAATGACGCCAACGGGGCGCCGCAGCGACACACCTGCGTGGTGCGCGACGTGGGGACCTTCGACGCAGGCGCCTCCGGGCGTGGCGCGGCCGAGGTCCGGCAGAACGGCGCGGCGGCGCAGGGCGTGGACGGCTTCAACGTCCCCTCGCTGCTCAACATCGGCCTCGGCGCCCCCTACTTCCACAACGGCGCCGCCGAGACCCTCGAGGAGCTGCTCGACCCGAGCGGCGAGTTCGCCACCCACCTGCGCGCGGGCAATCAGGTCTTCACGCCCAGCGCGACCGACATCGCCAACCTCGCCGCGTTCCTGCGGTCCATCGACGACGACACGGCGACCATTCCCGTGCCCGCGGGTCAGCGCTTCTGTCCCGAGGGGGTCTCGCCGCCCATCCCCTGAGGACCTCGCCGGGGGCCGTCAAGAGATGGTCCCCGGCTGAGAAGGTTGGTGTATTGTTCCTCTGATGCTGCAAGGAACCACTCGCCCGAATCTGGTGATGCTCTCGTTCGTATGTCTGCTCGCGTGGGGGAGGCCAGCGGCCGCACAGCCGGCCCCTTCGACCCCACCGCAAGCCGACGCGCCACCCGCCGAAGGGGCGGACGGCGCGGTGGCGCCTCCGGCGGACGGGACCGCGGCGGACGTGCCCGTCGACCCCGACGAGGCGGCCATCACCGAAGCGCGGCGCCGCTACGCGCAAGGCTCCGAGTTCTACCGCCTCGCGCGCTACGGCGAGGCCGTGGCGGAGTTCAGCGAGGCCTACTCCCTGTGGCCCAACCCGACCATTCTCTACGCCCTCGGCCAAGCCTACGAGGGCCTCTCCGAGGTCAACCGCGCGATCGAGACCTACCAGCGCTACCTCGACGCGGCGCCCGCCGGCGACCTCCGCCGGGAGGACGCGGAGCTGCGCATCGAGGAGCTGCGGGGGCTGCTCGCCATCGTCCACGTGGCGGTCAACGTCCCCGCCAACGTGTTCATGGACGGAGAGCTGCTCGGCAGCGCGCCCGGAGACTTCCGCCTGTACACCGGCCGGCACACCATCGAGGTGCGGGCCGACGGCTACGAGTCTCAGACGGGGACCGTCACCATCGCCGGTGGCACCGAGCGCACGCTCACCTTCGAGCTGCAGGCCACGCCGGTGGCCGTGGTCGTGGAGCGCGAGCCCTTCCGCTTCCCGCGCCCCGTCTTCTACGCCGCGCTCGGCGTCACCGGGGCGAGCGTGGTCGTGTGGGGGGCGCTGGCCACCACGGCCGCCGTCCGAGCCCGCGACTACAACGACACGCCGGGCCGCACCAACTTCGACCGGCAAGAGGCGCGCGACGCGGCCTCGCGCTCCAACGTCGCGCTGGGAGTCGCCGGGGGCCTGGCCGTCACCACCCTCGTGATCGGCCTGCTGACCGAGCGCCACCAGGCAGGCGCCGAAGACGAAGACGAGCCCCCGCCACCGATGGTCACCGCAGCCGTGACCCCCTTACAGGGCGGCGCGATGGTCACGGCGAGGTGGACGCGATGAACCGCTTGCTCATCACGCTGTGCTTGGTGCCCGTCCTGCACGCTTGCACCCTCGTCGACCTCACGGACCGGCCGCTGGTCGACATCGAGCTCCGCTCCTGCCGCGTGGACGCCGACTGCGCCACCGTGCGCTTCGTGGTGGACGACTCGCTGCGCAACGACCCCTGCCTCGTCGCGCAGCGCTCCTGCGACCTCGGCCGCGAGCAGTGCACCGTGGCCCTGCGGGCGCGAGACTCCGATGGCGACGGCTTCCGTGACATCGCCTGCGCGGACGTGCGCCCGGAGTTCGCCCCCTTCGAGGTCGACTGCGACGACAGCGACGCGCGGGCCTACCCCAACGCGGACCTGGACGGGGACGGCTTCGTGGCCATCGGCTGCGGACTGCCCGAGGACTGCGACGACACGCGCGCGACCGCCTTCCCCGGCGCCACCGTCGAGGCCTGTGACGGCGTGGTCTCGACCTGCACCGACGCCACACCGCCGCTGCGTCGGCTCGTCGAGGACTTCGACGGTGACCGCTTCGCGCCCATGGACCTCGACCCCTCGGTCTGCGAGGACGTGTTCACCGAGGAGGGCACGCTCATCTCCATTCCGCACACGGACTGCGACGACATCGACCCCAACGTCTACCCGGGCGCGCCCGACGTGTGCGACGGGCGCCACGACGACTGCGAGAGCCCCACGGGCGTGGGTCCCGACCCGGGCGAGGACGTGGACGGCGACGGCTTCGCCTCCCCCTCCAGCCTGTCCTGCGACCCCGACCTGCCGGGCGGGCTCCCGAACACGGACTGCGACGACCTCGACCCGCTGACCTTCCCCTCCGCACCGGAGTCCTGCGACGGGATCATCAACGACTGCACCATGCGTTTGGCAGGCGCGGTGGCGCGCCCCTCGGAAGACCCGGACGGAGACGGGAAGTACGCGGGGCAAGCCAACTGCGTGAACCCGATCGTGAACATCGAGTGCATCAACGCCGCCTTCGACCGCTTCAGCACCTTCTGTCTGCCCTCGTCCGAGACTCAGGTGAGCTCCTCGACGACGGGCGTCACGCAGCTCTTGTCCACCGACCTCGACACGAACGGCTTCGAGGAGCTCGTCTACGTGCGGGAGGACCTGAGCGGCTCGTGCCCCATGAACGCTCGCATCATGCTGCACCACTCAGGCAACAACCTCAACAACGGGCTCAGCTACTCGTCGACGGCCTGCGATGCCAACGGCGGCACCGTGCGTGTGCTCGCGGGCGACGTGGACGGCGACGCAGGGCTCGAGCTGGTCACGCTGAGCGCGGCGGGCGCGGTGATGTCCTACGAGGTCGGTACGGACTTCAACCGCACCATCACCCCCAAGCTCTCCATGGGCCTCACCGTCAGCGGGACGGCCTTCGCGCTCGGTCGGGTCGCCGGCGTCGCGTCGTCCGTCGCCGTGGCCCTCGAGGGCAGCGCGCTGGTCTACCACCCGCTCGACGCCGCAGGGGTCGCGGGCGGGGCGGTCACCATCGACGGCTCCGCGGCGGGCACCACCGGGGTCTTCGTCGCCGACGCGACGGGCGACGGGATGCCGGACGTCGTCGCCTACTCCTCGAGCTCTGCCGTCATCTCCATCTATCCCGGAGCAGGCAGCGGCGCCTTCGCGGCGAAGATCAGCGTGAACGTCGGCTCCCTGCTGCCCGGCGTCGGGAATCCCACGAAGGTGCTCATCGGCGACGTCGAGGGCGGGGCCGACGGCGACCCCGACCTGGTGGTGTTGGGTCCGACCGGCATGGGCATCCTGGCTCTGCGTGGCGGCAGCTACGAGGGCGTCTCGGTGGGCGTGGAGCCCAACGGTGAGCGGCTACCCTTTGGCGGGCTCGTGGGCACCGACATCGCGGTTCGTGACCTCGGCCGCAACGGCACGGACGAGATCGTGTACTCCGTGGCGGCGCGCGACTCCGTGGGCTTCATCGACGAGATCGGCAGTGGGCTGTTCGCGCAGCACGTGTTCGTCGCGGACCTCGCGGGCGCATCCGCCGTCGCCGCAGGGGACTACGACGGCGACTTCGACGCCGACATCGTCGCGTACTCCGCGGGGTTCCAGAGCGTGGTGCGCTACGTCTCCTGGTTCGTCTCCAACCTGGGCTTCTCGCCGCGCGTCGTGGACCGCTCCGTCGACGTGGGAGCCACGATCGCATACGACGTCGACGCGGACGGCGCGACGGACGTCATCGGCGCGTCGGGCCTGGCGGGGGGCGAGATCGTGCTGTGGCGCGCGCGCTCCCGAGACCTGAGCATGATCGAGGAGCTGGTCGTGGGGAACGCGCAAGCGGGTGAGGTCATCAGCGCCATCGCGGCAGGCGACGTCACGGGCGACCAGCGCGCGGACTTCGCCGTCGTCTCCGAGGCGGGGGGGCTGGTCGGCTACGTGCGCGGCGCCGGGGACCTGACCTACGCCGCGCGGCAGGCGCTGACCCCCTTCGACAAGGCGCGCGCCGTGGTCATGGGGGACCTCGACGGCGACGGGCTTCACGAGATCGTCGTGGCCTCCAACGGCGGCAGCGAGGGACGCGCCGCCGTCTACGCGCACGACGCGAGCGGCAGCGGCTTCACGCGCACCATCTTGGACGCCACCAGCGCGCCATGCACCAGCCTCGCGCTCGGGGACCTCGATGACGACGGCGACCTCGACATCGCGCTCGCCTGCGGGACCTCCGGCGTGACCGTGTTGCACAACCCGGGGCAGCTCGGGGCCACGTGGAGCTCCACCACGGTGTACACAGGGGCTGGCGGCGCGAACGCCTCCTCGGTGACCATCGTCGACGTGGACCGAGACGGAATGGGAGACGTGGTCTCGTACCGCGCGGACCTCGCGTCGGTGCGCGTGGACCTCTCTCGCGGCGCCACCTTCGCGGCCGACCCCACGCTCGTGGCCGCGGACGTCGTGTCTCCCTCCGGAGCCTTCGTGAGCGCCTCGGACGTGGACGCTGACGGCGACGCGGACCTGATCGTGGCGGGCCTCGACATGGGCGCGTCCATCGTGGTGCTGCAGTCCATCGGGGCCGCGCAGCCGCGCTTCATCCTCAGCGTGGTGCGGCAGGCCGGAAGCGGACGAGTCACGTCGCTCGTGCCCCTCGACGTCAGCGGCGACCGCTACCTCGACTTCCTCGTGTCCGTCGCCGGAGACCGCAACGTGGTGGCCTACCGCTCGAGCCCGAGCCCCTGGTGGGGGCACTGACCCGTCAGCGCGTGCCCGAGGCACGCGCGTTTCTGCCACTTTGATCACCCACCCTTCCGGCTCGATGGGGTAGGGTTGAAGGGTCGTGGACAAGGCCTCCCAAGAGTCGACCCTTGCGCGCTTGCTCGAGGCGACCTCCGGTGTGACGGGTGATGCGTTCTTCGATGCCTTGGCGCGGGGGATCACGGAGCTCTTCGGGGTTCGGCACGCGCTGGTGAGCCGCTACGTGGGCGAGCGCGACGAGATCGAGGTGCTCTCGTGGCGGGACGAGGGGCGCCACCGTGACACGACCTGCTACGAGCTCGCGGGGACCCCCTGCGCGGAGGTGCTGCAACAGAGCTCGTTCATGGCTGCACGAGACGTCTGGCGTGCGTTTCCGGAGGACACCCTGCTGCGCGCGGAGGGCATCGAGGCGTACTTCGGGAGGACGCTGGTGGACGAGCACGGCGCCACGCGGGGGATGCTGACCGTCATGCACGACGCGCCCGTCGAGGACTTCAGTCCGATCGAGGCGGTGTTCGACGTGTTCGCGGAGCGCGCCGCCGCCGTCATCGCGCGCGCGGCCGCGATGGAGGGCCTGCGCCAGCGCGAGGCGCGGCTGTCCAGCATCCTCGAGGCCATGAGCGAGGGCGTCTGGGAGATCGACGCCGACAACCGCACCACCTTCGTCAACGCGCGCATGGAGGAGATCCTGCGGCAGCCGCGTGGGGCCATGCTGGGCCGCTCCATGTTCGACTTCCTGCCCGACGGTGCGCGCGAGAAAGCCTCGGACAACGTGGACCGGCGTCGACGGGGGATCGCCGAGCACCACGACTCCCCTCTGCGGTGCAGCGACGGCGAGATCGTGTGGACCACCATGGCGACCAAGCCGATGCTGGACCAGGAGGGGCGCTACCGCGGTGCGCTCGCGATCGTGACCGACGTCACCCACGCGCGGGCCGTCGAGCGCCGGCTCGCGGAGGCGCACAAGCTGGAGGGGCTGGAGCTTCTGGCGGCCGGCGTGGCCCACGACTTCAACAACGTCCTCGGGGTGATCCTGGCCCACGCGCAGCTCGCCGCGCGGCGCGTCACGCGGAGCGCGGACGTCGCCGTGTCGCTCACCCACATCGAGGACGCCGTGGGGCGTGGCATGCGTCTCACGCGGCGGCTGCGCGCCTACGCGGGCGCCGCCACGGGTGAGCACGAGCGTGTGGACGTGACCGCGCTGGTCGAGGGGATCGCCAAGGTGTTGGCCCCCACGCTGCCCTCGGGCGTGGCCCTCGAGCCGCACGTGAGCGACGACCTCGAGCTCGTCGGCGACCGGAGCGCCCTCGAGCAGGCGCTGCTGAACTTGATCACCAACGCGCGCGATGCGCTCGCCCAGAGCGGCGGGCGGGTGCGCGTGGAGGCCGCCATGCGGGACGTCGCCGCCAGCACCCTCGAGCGGAGCCGCATCCCCCACGAGGTGGCGGCTGGGGAGCGCCTCGTCATCGAGGTCTCCGACGACGGCCCCGGCATGGAGCGCTCCATCGCGGACCGCATCTTCGACCCTTTCTTCACCACCCGAGGCGCGGAGCGTGGCCTCGGCCTCGCGATCGTGCGCGGTGTGGCGAAGGCTCACGGCGCCGCGTTGGTGTTGGACACCGCTGCGGGCGAGGGCGCGCGCTTTCTGTTGGTCTTCCCCCGCTCGTCCGACGAGGTCGCCGCCGCGGCCAGGCCCTCGGTGCCACCTCCGGACGCGGAGGCCCCCGACGCCGCTGCCCGCCCCAGCGCGGCGGGCCTTCGGATCCTCTTGGTGGACGACGACGAGGCCCTCCGCCTCGGCGTGGAGGCCTGCTTGCGCGACCTCGGGCACGAGGTGGACGGCGCGGCCTCGGGGACCGCCGCGCTCGGCCGCGTGTCGGAGGCCGAGCGCCCCTACAGCCTGCTGCTGGTGGACCTCCACATGCCGGACGGCGACGGCCTCTGGGCGCTGCAGACGCTGCGTGGGCGCGGCGTCACCGTCCCGGCCGTGCTCGTCTCGGGTGCGCCCAGCGCCGAGGCCGCCGCCTTCGTGGCGCAGGACCCCGCGACCGTCCTCGCGACCAAGCCCATTGGCGCGGCAGAGCTGCTGCTCCTCGCAACCAGCCGCTTCGAGTGAGCGAGCCGGCCCTGTGTCACACCCCGGGTGTACAGTCCCGCTCCCTCCGGGGTCGTCACCATGCGCTTCATCCACACCTCTGACTGGCACCTCGGCAAGGTGCTGCACCAACGCTCCTTGCTGGAGGACCAGCAGCACGCGCTCGCGCAGCTCTACGCCATCTTGAAGGACACCCAGCCGGACGCGCTGCTCATCGCCGGGGACATCTACGACCGCTCGGTGCCGCCCGGGGACGCGGTGTGCGTGCTGGACGACTTCCTGGCGCGCGTGTCGCTCGACCTCGCGCTGCCCGTGGTCATGATCGCCGGCAACCATGACAGCGCCGAGCGCATTGGCTTTGGTGCCCGCCTGATGGCGGACCGGCGGGTCTGCATCGCGGGGCCCATGACGGCAGAGCTGCCCACGCTCACGCTCACGGACGCGCACGGGCCCGTGGTCTTCCACCCGCTGCCGTACGCAGACCCGGCCACCGTGCAGCTGGCGCAGCCCTACGAGGACCCGCGCACTCACCAGCGGGCCATGCAGGCGCTGGTGGCCCAGGCGCACGCGCGCACTCCCGCGGGCACGCGCTCGGTGTGCGTGGCGCACGCGTTCGTGCAGGGGGGCACGGAGTCGGAGTCGGAGCGCCCGCTCTCGGTGGGTGGCAGTGGCCAGGTGGAGCCCAGCGTGTTCGACGGCTTTCACTACGTGGCGCTGGGGCACCTGCACCGGCCGCAAGATGCTGGCCGCCCCGAGCTGCGCTACTCGGGCTCGCTCCTGAAGTATTCGTTCTCGGAGGCCGAGCACCAGAAGGGCGTGAGCCTGGTGGAGCTGAACGCCACCGGGGCCGCCACGGTGCAGCACCTGCCCATCACGCCCAAGCGCGACCTCATGCGCGTGGAGGGCACGCTGGAGGAGCTGCTGAGCCAACCGGACCCCGCGGCCAAGCAGGCGTACCTGCAGGTGCTGCTGACCGACAAGGGGGCGCTCCTTGACCCCATGGCCAAGCTGCGCGCCGTGTACCCGCACGTGCTGGATCTACGGCGCAGCGCCTTCCTGGACGTGGCGGACCCCAGCCTGCCCACGCGTGACGCGGTGCGCGGCAGCAAGGTGCAGCTCTTCGCGGACTTCTACAGCGAAGTGGGCGGAGGCACGCTCAGCGACGAGCAGCGCGCGGTCCTGGCCGAGGTGTTCACAAGCGTGCAGGCGGAGGAGGACGCCCCATGAAGCCGCTGCGGCTCGAGATGACGGCCTTTGGCCCCTTCGCCGGCAAGGAGGTGGTGGACTTCCGTGACCTGCGCGGCGCGCGTCTGTTTCTGATCCACGGGGACACGGGGGCGGGCAAGAGCACCATCTTGGACGGCATCTGCACCGCGCTCTACGGCGTTTCCGCCGGCGGCGAGCGCACGCCCGAGCAGCTGCGCAGCGACCACGCAGACCCGGACACCATGACCGAGCTGCAGCTGGACTTCGCCATCGGCGACGCGTGCTACCGCGTGCAGCGCTTTCCCGCGCAAGAGCGCCCGAAGAAGCGCGGCGAGGGCGTCATCCTGGAGAACGCGAGCGCGACGCTGTGGCGCCTCGCCAGCGACCAGCCCGGGGCTGCGGTGGTGGAGGTGCTGGCCGAGCGCAAGGTCAGCACCGTCTTGGAGCGCGTTCACGAGCTGATTGGCTTCGAGGTGGCGCAGTTTCGGCGCGTGGTGGTGCTGCCCCAGGGGCAGTTCCGCGACCTGCTCTCGGCTGGCGCCAAGGAGCGCGAAGACATCCTGCGCGCGCTGTTCGACACCGCCGCCTACAGCCGCGCGGAGCAGGACCTGAAGCGGCGAGCGAGCGCGCTCAAGCGCGACATCGACGACCGTGGGGCGCGGCGCGAGGGCTTGCTGAGCAGCGAAGGGGTGGTCACCCACGACGAGCTTCTGGCCAAGATCGAGGGCAAGCAGCGCGCACAACGCGTGCTCTCGGCAGAGGCCAAGCAGGCAGCGGACGCGGCCGCGGCGTGTGAGCGGATGCTGGAGCAGGGCAAGCAGCGGCACGCGAGGTTCCAGCAGCGCGACGACGCGGAAGACGCACGCGCGCGTCTCGCAGCCGAGGCGGAGAGCGTGGAGGCGGAGAGGCAGCGCCACCTGCACGGCACGGAGGCGCTCGGGCTGGTCCCGGCGTACGACGCGCTGCAGGGGGCCAAGAAGAAGCGTGCGGAGCGCACGGATAAGCGGGACCGCGCGGCCGCGGAAGCCAAGACGCGGCTGGCGGAGGTGGAGCGCGCGCGCGAGGCCGCCGGCGCCGCCGCCGAAGAGCGCGCCAAGCGCGACGAGCGGCAGGGCGAGTATGAGCGGCTGGACAAGCTGGCCGGGTTCGCCAGGGAGTGGGCGCGGCGTGTCACGGCGCGGGAGAAGGCCGAGCGTGGGCTAGACGCGGCAGTGGCGAGCAAGGCCTCCGCGGAGACAGCGCGGGACAGCGCGCAGACGGCGCTCGCGGTGCTGGACGCGGAGCTGTTGGCGCTCGCGGACAGCCCCGCGCAGCTGGCGGAGGCGGAGGCGGAGGTGAAGGCCACGGCCGCGCGGCTGGCTCAGCACCAGCAGGCCGCCGCTCTCACGGAGGCGGTGCGCAAGCTGAGCGAGGCGCGTGACCGCGCGGAGGCCCAGTGTGCCCGCGCCCAAGCGGCGCTGGACACCGCCACCGTGACGGTGCGCGCCCTCCAGACGGCCATGCGTGTGGGCCGCGCGGCCATCCTCGCGCAGGAGCTCGAGCCCGGGCAGCCCTGCCCAGTGTGCGGCTCCGCGGAGCACCCCGCGCCTGCGGGCGGCCATGAGCAGCTCCCGTCAGACGAAGATCTGGCGGCGGCGGAGAAGGCCCAAGGGGAGGCCCAGGCCGCGCTGACCACGGCTCAGCAGGCGCTGACGGCGGCGGCGGCCACGCTGGACGCCAAGCGCGAGCTGCAGGCGGCTCAGCTCGCCGCGCTGGACGGGGAGTCCCTGCCGGCCGCGGAGCAGCGCGCGCAGCACGC
The DNA here is from genome assembly GCA_020633075.1 of Sandaracinaceae bacterium. GTDB lineage: Bacteria > Myxococcota_A > Polyangia > Polyangiales > Houyiibacteriaceae > JADJJE01. The sequence continues at coordinate 52,462 of JACKEI010000005.1, read as the reverse complement.
GGTCCAGCTGCGCGACACCGCGCTCGCGCGGACGCGCCGCAGGGCCGAGGCGCAGACGCAGCGGGCGGGCTTGGCCAGCGCCGAGGCCGAGGCCAGAAAGGCGTACGAGGAGGCGCGCGACGCAGAGACGGTCGCCCGCAATCAGCAGCAAGAGGCCGAGAAGGAAGAGGCGGCGGCGCTCGCCCTGCTGGGCGGGGAGCCTCAGGACCCAGAGGACCTGAGTGCGCGCGCGGCGGCGCTGCAGACCCTGCTGCGCACCGCCGAGGCCGCGCACGAGGCGGCGCAGGCGGTGCTGCAGCAGGCCGAGACAGAGCACACCAAGAGCACCAGCGCAGAGACCGCGGCGGTGGACGAGCTCGCCGCCGCGCAGGCCGAGGTCGACGCGGCGGAGCGCGCCTGGGCTGAGGCGCTTCAGGCCAGCCCCTTCACCGACGAGGCTGGGTTCACGGCCGCGCGCATGAGCAAGGAGGCGCTGGCGCAGAACCACGCGCGCGTGCGTGCCCACGAGGACGCCCTGAAGGAGGTGCAGGCGCGCCTCACCGCGCTGGACGCGGAGCTGGCCGGACAAGCGCGGCCTCAGCTGGACACGCTCGAGGCGGCGGCGCAGCGCGCGCGCGAAGACAGCCAGCGGGCCACCAAGCGTCAGGGCGAAGAGGCCAACAGCCTGGAGCGTGCACGTCAGGTGTGCGCGGACTACGAGGCCGCGCAGCAAGCCGTGGCCGCGCTGGAGCAGCGCTACCTACTGGTGGACGGGCTCGCCAAGGTCGCCAACGGCACCAACAGCGCCAAGATCAACCTGCACCGCTTCGTGCTGGCGTCGTTCCTGGACGAGGTGCTGCTCCAGGCCAGCCAGCACCTCGCGAAGACCAGCCGCGGCCGCTACCGCCTGGTGCGGCGCACCACCCAGGGGGACGGCCGCACTGCTCAGGGCCTGGACCTGGACATCGACGACCACTACACCGGAGAGCAGCGCCCCGCGACCACGCTCTCGGGGGGTGAGGGCTTCCTGGCGGCGCTCGCGCTGGCCCTCGGACTGGCGGACGTGGTGCAGGCGCACTTCGGCGGCATTCGCATCGAGACCGTCTTCGTGGACGAGGGCTTTGGCAGCCTGGACGCGGAGACCCTGGACCTGGCCGTGGAGACCCTGCTGGAGCTCCAGCAGACCGGCCGCATGGTGGGCGTCATCTCGCACGTGAGCGAGCTCAAGGAGCGCATCGACGTGCAGCTGGAGGTCACCAAGCACGAGCGCGGCAGCCGAACACGCTTCCGGCTCCCGGGGTATCGTGTAAGCTGACGCTTCCACGGAGGAGGAGAGCACGATGCTGAAGAGGACTCGAACCAGCGCCTGTCGGACGACGACGAGCGTGATCGTGGGCGCCATCGCCTTGCTGCTGGGCTGCGGCGAGGGCGCGGGCGGCGGCGGAATCTGCGGAAACCTGCTGTGCGAAGAGGGCGAGCGCGGCAGCTGCGGCGACTGCGACAACCTGCCCGCGAGCGTGTGTGGTGACGGGCTGTGTCAGAACGGCGAGACCAGCGTGAGCTGCGGGCGGGACTGCGCGGCCTTGTCGGAGCTCTTCGGCGACTGGCTGGTCTGCGACCCCTTCGGCGAGCACGAGGACCCCGCCGAGGCGTGCGCGAACGCGGAGTTCGAGCTCGCTACACGCATCGACGCGGACGGTGTGCTGACGAACCCGGGCTACGGTGACCCATGCACACGCTCGTCGATAGAAGAGGTCGCGGGGGTGATCGAGGCGCGCTCGTGTGAGCCCCGCGTCTGGTCCCGTACGCGCGCCCTGGCCATGCGCACCGGGCCCTACCTGTCGTTCTACCACCCGGCCGAAGACAGCTTCATTCACCACGAGCCCAACCCGACGCCCGACACGGTGCCCGTCTCCCGGTGCGAAGACGTGGAGGGAGGCATCGTCGACGCGCGCTGCGATGCGCTGCCCCGTGTCACCCCGGGGGTCCGCGCGGCCCTGGTGGGCGCGTGGCAGAAGTGCGAGCACAACTCCGACGAGCCGGACGCGGCGGCCGCATGCGCGCTCGGTGTGCGTGACGAGTTCCTGATGTTGACGGCCGACGGCGTGGCGACCATGGGCTGTGCGATGCTCGACGCGGAGGTCAGCGAGACCGAGTACACGCTGCGGACCTGCGGCTGGCTCGGTACCTCGGAGTACGGCCTGCGCGGGAGCGTGCTGTTGTCGTCGGACGCCTCCGGCGAGTACCTCCGGATGGACGACCCATTCCAGACGGTCGGCTTCGATCACTACGTCCGCGTGGAGCTCGCGGTGGCGGAGGCCGCGGTCGCCGGTTGCCCCAGCCTGCCGGACCTCCGCTGCGGGCAGCGGGCGCCCTGAGTCGCGCTCGCGTGAGTGGCTCGTCACGCTCGGGCCGCGGGGCGCCGTTCGCGAAGGTTTCGTAGAGTTCGCGCGCCTGTGCTACTCCCCGACGGGCAGGAGGTTGCGCAGGTGGACGTCGTTCTGCAGCGGATAGTCGATGTCGAAGCGACGGCCATCCACGTCGCACGGGTAGTATCCGGACGCCGCCATGCCGTTGACGATCGTGGCTTCGTCGTAGTGCACCGCGAACTCGATGGGCGTACTGCGGTCGGGGTGGTCCAGCGTGTAGATCAGCACGTCGCTGGTGGTGCCCGAGCCGCTCAGCGCCACGTTGGTGTGCTGGTTCCCGTCCAGCTGGATGTCGGTCAGGTCGCGCACGCCGGTGTACGTCAGGTCGACCAGGATGCGCAGCCGCTGCGGGGTCACCGCTACGCGGTACGTGCCGCCCACGATCCCCACAAAGGTGCTGGGCGCCGTGTACTGCGTCATGCCCGAGGCGCCGAAGCCCTCGACCCGCACCTGGGTCATGTAGAACATGATGTTGACCAACCGGAAGATGTCCTCGGCGCCCGCCTGCGTGCTCGTGTCCAAGCGGCGGATGATCTCCGGCAGGGGCGTCAGGCGGCGCTCGTCACCGTCCACGGCCAGCAGCAGCTGTTCCCCGTCCCGCGCGGCCGTGAGCGAGCGCACGAGCGGCTCGTCATAGTCCTCGCGACGCACGCCGCGCCGCTGCAGGGGGGACAGCTCTGGTTGAAACGGAAAGTCGTAGCTGGCGCTCACGCTGGCCGCCCCCGCGCCGGCCGCGTCCAAGACAAACGTGCCCGTCTCCATCTCGATGGTGCTGTCCTCGAACACCAGGGTGCGCACGTAGCACCCGTTGGTGGCGCCCAGGCCAGCCCGGCGCGTCCCGAGCACGAAGAGTTCGGTGCTCCCCTCGAGCGAGCGCACCCACGACGAGGTGGCCGAGTCGCAGGTGCTCAGCGTGTCGGAGCGGCGCCCCAGGTCGTGCACCCCGGATTTGTCGCAGGCCAGCAAGGAGAGCCCCACAGCGAGCGAGAGCGCCAGCCGCAGCGCGGGGGGTGGGCGCCGCGCTGTGCTCCAGCGGTGGACATGCGCGGGCTGCGCAGAGGGCCGCGCGGGCGGGCGCTCGAGGGCGGACAAGGGGAGGTTGCGCGAGAAACGCATCGCTCGATGTTGTGTAACGTCGCTACATAAGTCAAGGGGAGACCGCTCTCAGACGATGGGACGAGGCCGCCCGCGCCTTGAACCCGAGCCCCCGGCGGGAAAAGCTCGGCGGCATGCCGGCACCCCATGCGCTGAACGACGAGCTCGAGCGGTTGATCCTCGAGGAGCTCCGCGCCCGATGGAAGTACGACAGCTGGGCGCTCTTCGAGGGGCGCATGCGTCCGCCCGTGCTGGCGCTCAGCGACGCCACGTCGATCCTCGCGCGCTACGTGCCCGACACGCGCACCATCGAGGTCACCCGGCGGCTCATCCTCGAGCACCCGTGGAGCGACGTCCTCGAGGTCCTCAAGCACGAGATGGCGCACCAGTTCGTGGTGGAGGTGCTGGGGGTGTCGGAGGCGGCGCATGGCCCGGTGTTTCGGGCGCTCTGCCAGTCGCGGGGGATCGACGCCCGCGCGGCGGGTGCGCCCACGGCAGCTGGAGGTGACGCGACGCCTTCGGCTGCCGCGAAGGTCATCGACCGCGTGCGGCGGCTGCTCGCGCTCGCCGGGAGCGACAACCCGCACGAGGCGGACGCGGCGATGCAGCAGGCCCGGCGCTTGATGCTGGAGCACAACCTCCGCGAGCGAGACACGCGGGTCCAGGAGCGGGACTTCACCTTTGCTCACGTGGGTCCGATCAAGGCGCGCCACGACGAGCACGAGCGGGTGCTCGCCTCCATCCTGACCAACCACTTCTTCGTGGAGGCGATCTGGACGCACTCTTTCCGTCCGCTCGAGGGCCGCCGCGGGGCGGTGCTCGAGATCTGCGGCACGCGCGCCAACGTGCGGATGGCGGAGTACGTGCACGGCTTCCTCTTGCAGGCCGGTGAGGCGGCGTGGATGCGCCACCGCAAGGAGCACGGGGTAAAGGGCAACCGCGACCGCCGGACCTTCTTGGTCGGCGTGATGCGCGGCTTCCGAGACAAGCTCGAGCGAGAGCGGAAGGCGTCGGCCGCGCAGGGGCTGGTGTGGGTCGGCGACGAGGGCGTCTCGGCGTACTACCAGCGCCGGCACCCGCGGGTGCACCGCGTGAGGCGCTCCGGTCGCGCGCGCAACGCCGCGTTCGTGCATGGGCAGGCGGCCGGGCAGGAGCTGGTGCTGCACCGGCCGGTCGAGGGCGGGAGCAGCGGTGGCGGCGGGCTGCTGCCCTCGGGGAGCTAGCGGGCCCTTCCGCCCTGCGGTCTCGAGGTGGCCCGACGGCTACTCGAGAAGCGCCCGCAGCTGCGGGGCCAGCGACGCGCGAAAGCCTTCGCTGCTCAACGCGCGCACGACGAGCTCGACCTCGTGCGCCGTCCGCGCGCTGACCGTCGGCTCTTCGAAGGCCCACGAGAACGCGTGGAGGTTGCCGAAGCCGGTGGGAGGCACGTCCGGCGCCGGGAGCGACGCGGGGAAGTCGAAGGCGCTGGTCTCGGGTCTGCTCGCACCGCGGTCGAGCGAAGCCTGGACGCGCGTCGTGTCGGCGACGTGACAGGCGGCGCAGTTGACGTCCGAGGTGGAGACCAGGTCCGGATTGGCGAGCCTGGCGAGCCTATCGACGCCCTCCGAGTACTCCGTGGGGCTGAGCGCCTGGGTGCTGTCGGTGGCCAGCAACGAGTCCGGAAACCAGCTCACCGCGAAGGGCGTTCCGAAGCGGAAGCCCGGCGAGCCCTGGTCGGTGAACGAGTCGCTGGTCATGGACGTGCCGGGGATGGTCGAGAGCGCGAAGCTTCCGTCGCTCGCGCGGTCGAAGATGCCAAAGAACCAGTTCTTGGAGCGGCCCGTGGCCATGAACGTGAAGCGCGTGAGGGTGCCGGCTTCGCACGCCGTGACCAGCGCCGCGCGCATGGCCTGCGCGTAGCTGCTGTCGAGGCCCTCTCGCAGCAGCCCGGGGTGAACACCGAGAGGCCCGCGCTCCGAGCCGAGCGCGCGCAGGGCCACCAGCAGGTTCACGAAGGGCTCATCGTCGAGCGCGTAGAACAGGTGAATGGACGCGTCCGAGAGACTGGGTGGCTCCGGGTCGCTCGTCAGGGGGAAGAGGATCTGCGCCACCAGGCGCACCTGGCGCTGACAGGGCGTGACGTTGTCGAAGCACGGGTCGAGTCGCGCCGACGTGACGCGGAGCCTGGGGTACACGTCGGTCGAACCAGCGCCCTCCGCCAGCCGCGGAAGACCAACGTCCGAGTCGCCCAGCTGCGCGAAGAGCGCGGCCGGCAGCAGCTCCTCGCTCATGGCGATGAGCAGGTCGTCCTCACCCATCTCGGGATGCGGGAAGAGGATGGCCACGTCGTTGGCGCGCGGGGCGTAGGGGCCGGAGTCAGGCGCAGTGTCCTTGGAGCAGCCGGCCAGGGAGGCGAAGGCGACGAAGAACGAACCCACGAGCGAGACCGGGAGCGACAGCCGAGAGTGCATGCAAGGTACCGACCGAGTGAAGGGGGGCCGCTTCCTAGCACGCCCAAGTCCGGCCGGGTGGGGCCAAACAGCGCAGCGGAGCTGGCCCGCCCCAACCGCACAGCGGACAGACCGCAGCGGTGGTGCGACCGTAATTTCTCCGACTGATGAACAGGCGACCGGTGTGCTGTACTTCCCGCAGTCAGTCGCCGTGATGAGGTGACAGAGGAGCAAGAAGATGAAGCGAGTAGTGGTAGTAGCCATGGTTGGTGCGTTGGCGACGGCATGCGGTGGGGGCGGTGCGTCCGAGCCCACGGCAGAGGCCGAGCAGACCAGCGGCCAAGAGGCCACGAGCGCGGGCGGCGCCCGGTACGACGCGATGGTCTTGAGCGAGGTCCCCGAGGCCGAGCGCAGCGCCGTGTGCGAGTACCTGGAGGGGCAGCGCCCTCCGGGGGAGAGGGTGTGCGACGACGGCCGCACCCGAAACACGCACTCGCTGCAGAGCTGCCTGGACATGCTGCAGTCGGTCTCCGGGCAGGCGGAGTGCACGTCCACGGGAGCGGACTACACCCGCTGCGGGCAGGCGGTTGACGCCGTAGACGCCTGCACCGCCCCTGCAGAGGAGGCCCGGGAAGCGCTGGAGTCCGCGGACTGCGCCGCGCTCGTCCCCTGTATGCAGATCGCGATTCGCGTCCGCTTCGCCGAAGGCGAGTGAGCCCTTGGGGGTGCGCGACCGTCGCGACCGTCGCGACCTGCGGCCGAGGCAGCCGTGTACGGTTGCTCGTGTCCGAAAGTGATAGGCAAATGACGCAGAGGCGCAGGCGGAGCGTGTCAATGGGTTTGAGCCAGGGCCCGGTTGAGTTCTATGTCTGATCGGTGCCGGGGAGCGGCGCGCCCGGGAGCACGGGCGTCGACCTGGTGATGGGCGGTGGGGTCGACGCCATGAAGTCGGCGTCGCCCGCCTGCAGCAGCTCGGTGAGCGGCATGGGCCCGGTGGGATCGATGGGGTTGATGGCCACCACGGCGGGGGGTCGCCGGACCTGCGGGCGCCCCTTCACGAAGCGCTCGGGGTGGGTGTCGAACGCGGTGTCCATCGCGCGCTGACGGGTGTTGGCGATGGCCTCGACGCGACGAAAGAAGACGTCGGCCGGCGTGAAGAGTGCGAGGCCGCTGTGGCGGTGTTCGTCCGCGTACCAGGGAAAGAACTCCGCGAACCATTGGCGCGCGTGCGCGACGCCGCGGAAGCGGCCTGGGTAGTCGGGCTGGTACTTGACCGTCTTGAAACAGGACTCCGAAAATGGGTTGTCGTTCGAGACGCGAGGGCGGCTCAGGCTGCGGTCGACGCCGAGCTCGGCGAGCAAGTCGATGAAGCCGGTCGCGGTCATCGGTGCGCCACGGTCGCTGTGCACCGTGATGGTGCCCGGCGCGATGTCGTAGCGCGTGATGGCCTCGGCGAAGAGCTGCTTCGCGAGGGCGCTGTTCTCGCGCTCGGCGACCATCCACGCCACCGGGTAGCGCGAGTACAGGTCGAGCACGAGGTACAGGTTCAGGAACACCCCGGGGGTGCCGGTCGCCAGCTTCGAGATGTCCCACGTCCACACCTCGTTCGGCGCGCGGGCTTCGAGACGCGGCACAGCGTGCGAGCGTGCTGCACGCTGGTTGCGGCGCTCGCGCGTCTCGCCCTGTTCCGCGAGGATGCGGTACATCGTGCTGGGCGACGCGAGGTACTCCCCCTCGTCGAGCAGCTCGGCGTAGACCTGCCGTGGCGTCTGGTCCTCGAAGCGCTCGGAGTGCAGCGTCGACAGGACCTTCAGGCGCTCCTCCTGGCTGAGCCTACGGTGGCTCCGAGGACGCGGCGCGCGTGGGCCATGACGACGCGGCGCCAGCCGCCTCCGGGCTGTCCCACGCGGGATGCCCAGGACGTCGCACGCCCGACTGAACGGGATGATGGGGTCGCGCCCAACGAGCAGCTCCATCAGAGCTCCTCGTCGTTCTCGAGACTCGGCAGCGCGACACCGAGAATCTCGTGCGCTTTTCCCGCAAGCTCGATCAGCTTCCGGGCCACCAGCAGGTCGTGCTCGAGCCGCGCCGTCTTCCGCTCCAGCTTTTCGATCTCCAGGTCACGCTCGTCACGGCGCATCTTCGGTCCGGGCTTCTGGGGCTCAAGGCCCCGCTCGCCGTGGGCCTGGAGCTGCTGCCGCCACTGAGCCAGGTGGGAGCTGTAGAGCCCCTCCCGGCGCAGCAGCGCAGACACCTCGCCACGGCCAGTGCTAGCGTCGACCTCCTTCAGGATCGCGACCTTCTGCTCACGCGTGAACCGGCGTCGCTGACGGCGGTCGTTCTCGGCCAGCGCCACCACTTCGGTGTTGAGTTCGTTCATCGGCTTCTTGGGCATCTCTCGGGGTCCAGTCTCCGCCCTCGCTACAGAGAATTCGAGCCCCTTCGTGGCTCACCCTTGATTGACACGGAGGGCAGGTCCCCACTCGCGCATGACGCTATAGTCGAGAAAATGCTGTGTTCGCTTGCTTGTCTCCTCCCCGCTCGACGCCTCGGGCCCCTCTCGCTACCCGCTCTCGCCGCCGCGCTGTTCCCCCTCCTCGCCGCCGGGTGCGGTGACTCCATCGTGAGGCAGCCCGAGCCCCCCGCGCTCGAGAGCGTCTTCGCGCTGAACGACGGCTGCTTCGTCCTCGACGCGGTGCGACCCGGGCGACGCGACACCCGCTACCTGGTCGCGTCCGACGACGGGCTCCGCTACGAGTTCAGCGGGCGGGACCCCGAGGGCGCCGTTCGGCTGCGCTTCAAGGCGTCCGACCTGGGGACCTACCTCCTGTACGACCAAGACCGACGCTACGTGGTCTCCGAGGTGGACGAGCTGGCCCCCGCGACGGTCCTCGACACGGACCTCACCTTGCTGGACGACACCTTCGTCTCGCCGGCCGAGTGGGAGCTCAAGACGTCCGCGCACGACCCCGAGCGCCTGGCGCTGCGCAGCCGCCGGACCCAACGCTACATGAGCGTCGACGGGACCACCGACGACCCGGAGGAGGCCGGGGTCGTGACCCTGTCGCCCACCGAAGGCTGCGTGGCCTTCCCCGAGCTCACCGTCGACGCCACCGGCGAGGTGACGCGCACGACCTTCGACGATGGCGACCTCTACGGCATCGTGGACACGCACTCCCACTTGCTCAGCAACTTCGGCTTCGGCGGAGGCGGCGTCGTGCACGGCGCCCCCTTCCACCGCTTGGGCGTGGAGGCGGCGCTGCCCGACTGCGAGATGTTCCACGGCTTCGAGGGGCGCCGCGACCTCATGGGCGCCGTCTTCGACAGCGGCCGCGAGTTCAACTTCGAGATGCTGGCCGTTGGGGTGCTCTTCGGCCGGCTGAGCACGCCGGTGCACGACACCCGTGGCTACCCGGACTTCACGGAGTGGCCGAACGCGCACCGCCGGTCGACGCACCAGGTGCAGTACTACAAGTGGCTGGAGCGCGCGTACCTCGGCGGCCTGCGGTTGGTGGTGCAGCACGCGGTCTCGAACCAGGTGCTGTGCGACATCAGCGTCGGGTCCAGGGCGCAGTCGGTGCGCTACTCGTGCAACGACATGGTGGCGGTGGACCGTCAGCTCGAGGAGGTCCGGGTCATGGAGCGCTACATCGACGCGCAGTCGGGCGGCCCGGGTCGCGGTTGGTTCCGCGTCGTCACGGACCCCGCGCAGGCGCGCGAGGTGATCGCGGCGGGCAAGCTGGCGGTCATCTTGGGGATCGAGACCTCCAACCTCTTCGACTGCTTCGTGACCCCTCGCGAGGGGTTCCCCACCTGCGACGCGGCGTACGTGCGAGAGCGGCTCGCGCACTATCACGACCTCGGCGTGCGGGCCCTGTTCCCGGTCCACAAGTTCGACAACGCCTTTTCCCCCGGCGACGGCCAGCGCGGCTTCATGGAGGTGGCCAACGCGCTCAACAGCGGGCACTACAACAACTTCAGCGCGTCCTGCGATCCCACCGTCTCGGGCGGCTTCGACGGGGGCAACGAGGTGGTGTTCAGCGCCCTGAACAGGCCCCGTGCGGAGTACTTCTCGGATCCCCCGCTCGCGGTCTCGACATTGGGCACGGCGGCCAGCGGCACCCTGCTGCCCTTCATCCCGCTGCTGGAGGAACCCCCCTCGACAGACGGCCCCTACTGCCAGAGCGCCGGACTCCAGCCCCTCGGCGAGCTGCTGCTCACGGAGATGATGCTGCGCGGCATGCTGATCGAGGTCGCGCACCTGCCGAACCACGCGATGGCCCGCACCTTCGAGATGCTCGAGGCGGCGGACTACCCGGCCGTGAGCACCCACAACAACGCGCACTCCGGCCGCATCTACGACATCGGCGGGCTGGCTTCGGCGAACGTGTTCAACCGCTGTCAGGCGCCCGACCGCGTGGGCGCCATGGGGGACCCGCTGCGCGCCCGGGTGCAGCTCATCCTGGACCACGGCGGCTACCCCGGAGTGGGCTTCAGCTTCGACCTCAACGGCTTCGCCGGGGCTCCCGGACCGCGCTTTGGCCCGGACGGTTGCGGCGACGGGCAGACCAACCCCGTCACGTATCCCTTCGCCTCGTACGCGGGCGACGTCACCTTCCAGCAGCCGCAGGTCGGGAACCGCACGGTGGACTTCAACACCGAGGGCTTCGTGCACGTGGGAATGCTGCCCGAGCTGATTGAGGACGCGCGCCACGACGGCGTGACGGACGCCGAGCTCGAGCCCCTCTACCGCTCGGCCGAGGCCTACGTGCGCGTGTGGGAGCGCGCCGAGGCGCGGGCCGCCGAGCTGGCTGCGGCGCAGACACCGTGACGGGGTGACGCAGCCCAGCGAGATGGCCACGAATGGCCATCGTTTGGCCCAGGGTGATTACTGGAATGGTGGGGTGCAGGCATACACTGCCTACAGTTCCCGATGTGTGTGCTGGGGCATTCGAACCCAGCCGACCCCCGCGCGAGCTTGGCCGGCCTGACCTTGCCGGCTGAGCTCGAGCCCCTCGACCCACCTGCACCTGGCGCGGCGCGCGCGACGCCGGCACCGCGCGCGGAACCTGCCACGCAGGCACCCCGCGAGCAGACGCCGGCCCAACCGGTGGTGAGGTCAGGGGCCGGCACCCTGAGCGTCACCTCGGATTCCTCGTCGGTGGTGGACATCGACGGCGCAGCGCGATGGCCGTGAATGCCCAGCGTTTGGCCCTGGGTGATAAAGCGAGGAGTAGCGCCAGAGCATAAGCTTCCAATGTCCCTGATGTGCTTGCTGCGGCAACCGGAGCGAGCCGCCACAGCACTGGGGACCAAGAGGAGCCACCCATGCCTAAACTCAACCTCGCGGAACCTGGACTTGCCGATCTCTTGGAGCCCGATGACGCCTCCGAGGAGCGGGGCTCCCACATTCGTGAGCTCGCCCCGGAGCGCGCGCACGCGGGGCAGGGGGACGCCACGCCCGACACCTGGGACGACGTAGCCACGCTCGTCTACCAGCCCGAGTCCGCACCGCCGGCGGCCGCAAAGCTGACGCGGCCAGAGCCCCGAGTCGTGTCCGCATCCGGCCGGCACACCTCACAGGCCCCCGCACCATCCACCGCGGCGGAGAGCGCGGCGCTGGACGCCGCGTTGTTCTGGCTCTCGACCCTGCGCTGAGCAAGCGGTCTGCCTCCGACAGAACCCCCATGTGCAATGGCTTCTACCTCGCCGCGTCGAAGGCGCCCCCGCTCGTGGAGTGGTACGAAGGGGCAGCCTTCAGCGTTGCGCCGCTGCGTGAGAACGAGGCCGGGCTGCGCGGTTGCTTCTCTCTTCCGCACGTCGTGAGACTCGGCGCCTACTCGGGGTGTTCGTGCGGGTTCGGGTACTCCGAGACGGCTGGCGCAGACGAGAAGGCATCATCGCGCGCGTCCCAATCAGCGCTCATCGCCTATCTCGCCGAGGCGGCTGCAGCGTCCGGTCACGTCGAGCTCTACATGACCTGGTGGCCAGGAGACACGCGCCCCCCAGAGCGTACCCTGCACTGGGAGCTCGAAGCGCTGCGGAAGGCGGGGACGTTCGACATGGAGGAAGGCGACTTCGCCATCGTGTCGCGAGACGAACGGCCCCTGACACAAGCCAATGATGATTGACGCGAGGTGACGAGCGCCCGGGACGAGGTCCTCGGGAGAGTCTCTTGACGGGCGAAGACCGTCGGCGGGTTCCATCTGAGCGCGCAGTGGCGCATTCGCTTGGCCCGACGTCACGAGACGACGAACAGCCGCCATTGAGATACACTCTCCGTGATGCAGGCCGGTGTTCACGATGAGCGCGAGCTCTTTGCTGCGGTGGAGCGCTGCGGAGCTCGAGTGGTCCTCATCGGCAGACGCGCCCTCGTGGCCTACGGACTCCCGGTCCTCACCGCCGACTACGACATCTGGCTCCACTTCGACGACGTGGAGACGCTCAACGCGGCCCTCGAAGCGCTCGACATGGCACCGAATCGCTCGCCGGACGAGGCGCGACGAATGGGGCGCTACGTCATCGAGAACGGCGACCACATCGACGTGATGCTGGCGCGCTCCAAGGCAACCCTCGACGGCGACGAGGTCGTCTTCGATGACGTGTTCGCGCGCTCCGTGCGACTCCAGCTCGGCGAGGGGGTGACGCTGCGCGTCCCGGCGCTCGACGACCTCATCCAAACGAAGCGCTGGAGCGCGCGCGACAAAGACCTTGCGGACCTACGCTTGCTTGAGGCGCTGAGGGGCGAGCGCAAATGAGCCGCGCTGAAGACGCACCCGAGCTGCCCGTCGACGAAGCGCTCGCGCGGATGCGGCTCCCCCTCACCGATGACGAGCGGGAGGAGACCCTGGCGCTCGTGGCGTGGTTCACGCGGAGGTACCCAACCTTGCCCGAACGCTTCGCGTACGTGCGAAAGCGCCACGCAGAATGGACGTCCGCAGCCGTGATCGTTGGAGGCCACGAGCCCGGAGATCGCTGACGAACGCGTTCGGTGCCGAAGACGCTGCGCAGTGAGGCCGAGGCGGCTGCGGGCAACAGACATCGCGAGCAGCAGGTCGCGAACTCCGAGACCGCAGTGGTGCACCTCGTCGACGACCGGGAAGTCGAAACGGTGTCCGACTCGCGGCATGGCTCGGTACGCGCTCTCGAACGTGTCGACGGTCACGTCGCGGAGGTCGCTGCAGCCGTCACCCAGCCGCCCGACGTCCGCGAACCCGGCCTCCTCTAGCGCTCCCGCCCACTGATGGAGGAGCACCCGAGTCGGCACGACGCACAACGTCGGACGACGCACCCGCGCGATGGCCGCGACCGCCACGCGTGTCTTGCCGGCACCGGTCGGGAGGACGATGACACCTCGGCGTCCTGCGACCTCCCACGCCGCAAGCGCCGCGCTCTGGTAGCCGCGGAGCGACGGCGGCACCACGGAACTGGCGCGCCAGCGACGCCATGACCCGGCTCGGGTCGGCCCGCTCGGGCGTCGGGTCAGCGCGGGTCACGAGACGCCTCTTGGGGGGCGCGGGGCGCTTGGCAACTGGATGAGCTCATCAGGGTGGGTCCAACTTGCGGCGGAGCATCACGGCTATCGAGGGGCTACTTCTCGGTGAGGTGTCCGATGCGTGGCCCGGCCCTGCGCGGCGTAGTGTAGCGGTGCACGCGCGCTCGTCCTAGCGCCTCTTCTTGCCGCTGGCCGCGCGGCGGCGCTCTGCGCGGTTCATACCGGGTGTGGGTGCTCCACGCGGCACCCCCGCTCGGAACGTCTTGTAGTGGCTCACGATGCGCGCGGCTGCGCCACACCCGGCTCGTCCGATATGACCTGGATGTAGACGCGCCGGCAGTCGCACCCTGCCTCGTTGCAGTAACTCTCGGTGAAGAGGTGGGTCTGGACAGGCTCACGGTTGTCCATCTGGATGGTGGAGCGCGTCTCCTGCTTGGCGAGCTCCGGGGCGTGGTTGTGGAACGGAACGAACGGCATCGCGGCTGTTTAGTGCGCCGATGAGAGACACTCAACACGCCGACGGCCGCGGCGCCGACAAGCCGCAGGTGGTTGCTGGCGCCGGACGTGCCTCACTACGCGGGCGGGGCCGACGGGAACTCGCCGATCCGGCAAGGCGCCTTCCTCTGGCCTTTGTGCAAAGGTGGACGTACGTCTCGAGTATGTCCTCGCCAGTCCGAAAGATTCTCGACGAGATCTACAAGCTGCCCAAAGAGCAGCGCGCGTTGGTCCGCGCCGAGCTAGACAGCCTCGACGAGGACGTCGTCCAAGAAGACGTGGACCTCGAGTGGGACGACGAGATCGCTCGGCGTGTGAGGGGCATTCAGGATGGCACCGCGGTCCTGCATTCTGATGAGCACGTTGAGCAGCGCATTCGCGCAGTTCTCGAGCGCTGATGCCCACCGTTCGTTGGCTCGACGAGGCGCTGCTCGAGGCCGAGGAGGTCGCTCGCTACTACGCCGAGATCGACCTCGAGCTTGGTGAGGACCTGTGGTCGCAGGTCCGCAAGCAGATCGCGCTCTACGACCGCTTCCCGGGTGCTGGTGTTCGTGTCGAGCGCGTCTCGGACGTCGATGTCCGTCGGTTCCTGACTGACTGCTTTCCTACGCTGTGGTGCTCGCCAGAATCGAGGACGAGCTCGTCGTGATCGCTTTGCACCATCAGCACCGCAGGCCCGGCTACTGGAAGCGACGGCTGGCGAAAGCGCTCCGCTAACGTCTGTCATCGCGGTGTTTCGCTCCGGCATGTCGACGCCTTGGTCGACGGCTGAGCGCTCGTGGCCCACAGTGAACGCGAAGCAGGACGCGCCCTGTTTCATGCGGTTCGCGCACTTGCGCGGTTGAGTCGGGGGTGGGTTGTGACCTGCCGCACCGGCGCAGCTGAAGCACCGGTGGCTGTATCTCCACGACCTCGACACAACCGCTGCCTTGAAGATGTTGATCGCCACCTTTTGTTGAGGACCACGACGTCCTGATGCCACGCGCCGCTCTCGGCGGGCGCACACCCGATGAGGTCTTCTCCGGGCGCGCGGCGGACCTCCCCGAGCGACTCGCCGTGGCCCACCGTCGGGCCTGCGCCGACCGCATCCAATTCAACCAGGCTCGCGCCAGCTGCGGAGGCTGCGACGGACCTGGCCACCCGACCCGGAGAGGGGAGGTGGTCGACGGCTGAGCGGTCGCGGTCCACAGTGCTCGCCGAACCAGGATCCCACTTGATTCATGCTGTGCGCGCATTTGCGCGCTTGGCGCGGGGGGAGGTTGTGACGCGGCGCAGCGCGGGATGAACGACAGGCTCCGGGAGGTCCAGGTGTCTCCCGCCGTCGCCATGTCGATGATTGGACACTCGACGATTCGGATGCATGAGCGCTACTCGACCGTGTCGGGCGCCGAGCAGAGCGTTGCCGCCGAAGCGGTCGCTGCGCCCTTGTTCCCCGTCTCCGAGCGGGAGAGCTGAGCCGCTGACCGGGCGTCGAGGTCCTCGTGCGTTGACCAGCTAGGCTATGGCGAACGACCCTTGTCCCGAGCGTTCCCATTCGTCGGCAGCAGCCAGGACGACACGGCTTCCTACCTTCCGTACGGCCAGCCGAGTCCGGACGTGGTGGTTCACGCGACGCGAAATTCGCGCCACTTCCGCGAAGTCCCAGACGGCGACAGGCGGCAACTCTGAGTACGTCGCCTCCCACGTACGAGCCCGCTTCTCCGTGTTGTGGTTCATGCTCGAAGGCCCCAAGCGTCCTCCCATCGGCTTGGTGCACTCGACACTGATCAAGCCCCATCCGCTGAGCTGCTCCGCCCAGCTCTTGCCGGGGACTGCGTCGCTCTGGAAGGCAATTCGCTCGATGCTGAAGCTGCCGCGCATGGTCGGGGCGTAGAGCGACAGGCTGAGCCCCCCGTTGCTGTCCTCCGCTGCAGCGACGACCTCTTCGGCCGTGCCAAACTTCCGAAGCGTGCAGTCCGGACGCGAGCGTCGTTCAAAGATGTCGCACCCGGCCTCGTCGAGAGCGAACCTGGCGATCTGGCCGATGTCGACAGGGAGTGCGTAGAAGGCGAGGTGAGGCATCGTTTGGTCAGTGCGAGCGCGCCGACGCGGAAGGCCCAATGCCCTACCGCATTCCCGCTCGCGCCGCATCGGGGACAGTACCCGAATGCTTTGCTGATCGCCTGGCTTCTCGGCCCGATTGGTCTCGCCGAGCCAGTCCGCAGCTTGTGGGGTAAGTCCGGCTCGGCAAGCGGCCCAGCGGCCAGGCGGCCCGGCGCTCGTTGGCAACCAGCTTCCGGTGTGATCATCAACTCGCCGTTCCGCATCGCGGTTCCCCCGTGGAGCAGCACCACGCGGACATCATCAAGCAGCGGCAGGCGCGTCCTGCCGGGCATTTGGAAGCTGAATACGACCGACTTCATCGTGCGGGCGCAGCCCATCGACCCGCGCACGGGCAAGAAGAAAAACGTTCGGCGGGTCCTCACGGACGCGTCCCTCAATGACGCCGTGCTCCTTCGTGACCAGCTCATGAGGCAGCCCGACGTGGAGCCCAGCCGCGAGACGCGCAGGGAGCGGCTCGGGGAGTTTGCGACCTGGTGGCTCGACCACAAGGTCGGGCGCGGCGACATCGAGCCCTCGACGGTGGACCGCTATCAGACCGTCATCGGGCACCTCACCCTTCGCCTCCGCGACACGTACCTCGACTGCGTGACGCCGACCGACATCGAGGAGTGGATCGTCACGGCGACCCGCCCCTCGGGAGACAGCCCGGGCTACGGACCTGCCACCGTGAACGGGTGGCTGCGAGTGATGCGCACGCTCCTGACCGACGCCGTGAGGCTGCGCGGGATACCCACGAACCCGGCGCTGGCCGTGCGCTCGCTCCGGGTGCCCACCAACTTCGAGGACTCGAACACACCCACGTTGCGCGAGCTGCGTGGGGTGCTGGTGACCCTCGACGACGACGCCGACTACGTGGCGGCCACGGCGCTGATGCTCCAGGCCTTCACGGGGCTCCGCTGGGGCGAGACGACCGCCCTCAAGTGGGAGGACCTCGACGGCGACCGCGGCGTTCTCTGGGTGCCGCGCAAGGTGCAGAAAGGGCAGCTCGTGCCGAGCACCAAGACCAACCGTGCGCGGCGGGTCGGGGTGCCGAGCTACCTGGAGACCCGCCTCGACGCCTTCCGGCGCCGCCTGGTGGCCGAGCAGCACCCGGGGCTGCCCAGCGGCCTCATGTTCCCCTCCTCGGTGGGGAAGCCCCTCTGGAGCGCCCGCGCGTCGGGGGTGCTTCGCGGGGCCTGTGAGCGTGCCGGTCTCGACCGGCCGTTCACGACCCACGGCTTCCGCCGCAGCATGACGGACCTCCTTCGGGAGGCGGCCGTCGACCCGGTGACCGCGAAGGCCATCACCGGGCACACCACGGACGCGATGCGCGAGCACTACTCCACGGTCCGAGCAGCGGATGTTCGGGCCGCCGGAGAGCGCGTCGCACGGCTCATCCAGACCCCTTCCTGACGCCTATATCCCTATCACCCAGTGCCCAAAAGAGACAACGGAAGAGACAGTGCACATTTTTCAACGAAAACAGCCGCCCAGAGCAAGGCTCTAAACGGCTGAGATCACAAGCAAATCTGGGAGCGGGAAATGGGATTCGAACCCACGACTTCAACCTTGGCAATGTCGCTGAACCCCTTGTAACCATTCGACTTTCTCAACGATTTCAACAACTGACGATAACAGACGCTCACGCTCGATCACGCATGAACACGTCAAAAGGGTCGGTGAAAGGGTCGGGGGTTTTGGGGGGGCGACTGTGCCCGCGATGTACGACGCCGACGTCGGGCGACACGCGATTTAGTCGGCCTTGCCAAGCTCGATACGCCACATCCCCTGCAGCCCGTCTTCCTGCCAGTACCCTTCAAGGAACAGCCCCTCAGCAATTCGGTGCAGCGTGGCTTCTCCGCGAGGGTCCACGCTTCGAAGGCGCCAGTGACCTTCTCCGATCGCCTTGCCTCTGTAGACCACGTCCTGGTACGAGACGACGATCACGTCGCCATCGAACCGAACAGCGCACGCTTCGCGGTCCGCCTCGTGTGCGCTTTCGTACAGAGTCACCATCTCGCTGTCGTCGAACTGTTCCATCGAATCACCCTCCGTGAACGTTGCCTGGGGGGGTACGGTACCTCTTCGGTCGAGCGCTGGCCACGGGCGTTCGTGCGTTGATGGCGCAGCAAGATCGCCAACCCATCCCACCCTGTTGGCTGGTGTACGCTCTCGGCCCGAGTTGAGGAGGCGACCACCCATGAGCATTCCGACCTACGCCGAGTTCATCACCCCACTGCTGCACGTCCTCGCCGACCAGGCAGGTCCGCGCCGGGCGGGGGAGATCAAGGAGGCGGTGGCGGACCGGGTTGGCCTCACGGAGGAGCAGCGCCAGGAGGTGCTGCCAAGCGGGGCCCATGCTCGCTATGCCCATCGCATTGGTTGGGCGCAGGACAGCACCAAGCGACACGGACTGACGGCGTCGCCATCGTGGGGCGCGTGGGAGATCACGGACGCAGGTCGGGCTCTGCTTGCCGCGCATCCAGATGGATTGCCGCCAGACGAGCTCAATCGAATCGCGCGGACCATGCGGCGGGCGCGCATGGACGACCTTCTCGGCGTCTCCACACCGGACGACAACGGTGTTGTGAGTGATGAGGTGGAGGTCTCCGACGAGAGTCCCAAGGAGCGCATCGAGCGCGCGGTCACGGAGCTGCGCGGGAGCGTGGCGACCGACCTTCTCGAGAGGATCCTCCAGGCGCCCCCGGAGTTCTTCGAGACCCTGGTCCTCGATCTCTTGCACGCGATGGGATACGGCACGTCACGCGCGGACCTGACGCGGGTCGGCCGCTCGGGCGACGCGGGCATCGACGGCATCATCTCGCTCGACCGCCTTGGGCTGGAGAAGGTCTATGTCCAAGCCAAGCGTTGGCAGGGCTCGGTGGGGCGTCCGGAGCTCCAGGGGTTCTTCGGTGCCCTTGCGGGCCAACGTGCAAGGAAGGGCGTCTTCATCACGACGAGTCACTACACCCGCGACGCGTTGGAGTTTGCGCAGACGGTCGCCGAGAGCATGGTGCTCGTGGACGGTGAGCGCCTCACAGAACTGATGATCGCGTTCAAAGTCGGGGTGAGCCATGAAGCGCTCTACATGCCCCGACTCGACGTCGACTACTTCCCTGAATGACATCCGGGATGGGCTACGCATCGGTATGAGACGGCACATCATCATCGGCGACATCCACGGGTGCGCCGACGCGCTCTTCACACTGCTGGACGCGTGCGAGCGTAGGCCCGATGACGAGGTGGTCTCCGTTGGTGACCTGGTGGACCGTGGACCCGACCCCACGAGCGTGGTGCGGTTCTTCATGGAGGACCCACACGCGTGCGCCATCTTGGGGAACCACGAGGACAAGCACCTGCGGGTGCGCGACAAGGAGCTGCTCCCGGCGAGCACGCAGGTCGCCACCCGGCTCCTTATGGGGGCCTTCTACGACGAGGCCCTCGACTGGTTCGCCACGTTGCCGCTCTCCCTGTGGCGCGCGGGCCACTTCATCTGCCACGGCGGTGTTGACCCCAGCCTGCCCCTAGACCAGCAGCCGAGACGGACGTTGCTGCGTGGGCCTGCGTCCTCGAAGGCGCTGGACGGTGAGCTCTGGATGACGGCCTACACGGGAGCGGTCCCCGTGATCTACGGACATCGCTCGGTGGGTCAGGTGCACATCGTGAACAACACGTTCGGCATCGACACCGGGGCCGGCGGGGGCAAGGACGACGAGACCATTGGCGCCACCGAGCTGACCGCCATGATCCTCCCCGAGAGACGGTTCGTCACCGTGCCCGCACCCGACAGCTTCGTGCCGCAGCTCCGGCGCGAGCGCAGCCCCGAGTTCGACGCCCTGACCGACTGGTACGCTGCTCGGCACGCGAGCGCGCACCAGAAAGCCCCGGCCCCTCAGCGCGCGGCACCCCTCAACGTGGAGGGGGTGGCCATCACCGGCGGTTGGCTCATGCAGGAGCTGGGCCTCCATCCGGGGCGCGCGCTGGGTGACGCGCTCAAGACCGTGGCCCGGCATGTGGCGGACGGGACCATCGTGACGCTGGGGGACGTGCGCAGGGTGCTCGCGCCCACGGCGCCCTTTGAGTGAGCGCGCCCTGTGTGGACAGGTGCATCCGCCGCCTCTTGAGTGGCGCACCTGGGGTGAAGGACAAGCACATTTGCCTCGCCTTCGCCCTATTCAGACGCCCGCTCGTTCAGTAGCATCGCCATGCACATCTCGCCTTGTATGCTCTGGGCTGGATTCAGACCGCGTCCGCGCGACCCTACGATCCTTAGGTCACCACCGAGCCGCCCGCCTTGATTGGAGCCGATAGCAGTCGTCTGTACCCAGCTGTTTCATTCTGCTTTCCAAAGCGGGAGGTTCCGAGAGTTGGTGCGGGGCGTTGGGAGGGGGCTGGGGTGCGGGGCCATGCCGGACTTGGTGAACGACCGCGCCTTTCCCTGCTGGCGCGGCAGGACACCGCCGACCTTCTATTGATGGTGCCCGCATGATCCGTGAGGACTTGATCCGGCTAGAGGCCGAGCTGAATCGCCAGCCGCTTCCAGTTGCCGACGCTCTGCTCAATTTCTCAAGAGCGGAAGAACCTTTCGAGCGGGTGAGTCAGGCCGAGACACTGATGCGCACCTCAACCCGGTTCGTTACCGGGGTTGCGATTGCGGCATCCTTGGCCCGTCCCCCGCGAGTACGCCGAGGCGAAGCCGAGGTGCGTCGGTATCTGTCAGACCTCAGGACCAAGGGAACACTGTCCGACGGTGCATGGTGGAGTCTGGGGCGCGAGCTACTCCGGGGCTACGCCAAGGAGCCCGACACGCACCCGCTGCCAAGACTAGTCGCTTTGGTGCACGGTCGGGACCTGAGAGGGGACACGACGCAACGGATCGATCGACTTGTGCACTTTCGCAACCAGCGCGCGCACCGGTCCCCATCGGACCGCGCGGAAGTGGAGGCGATGGTCGAGGATGTGTGGCCTGATTTGAAGAAGTGGATCGATACCCTGGGCGAGCTTTGGACCGGCTTGTCTCTGGTGGTTCCGGCCACGCCTCCATACGAACAAGATCTCTGTCAAAGGGCAAGCGTCCTCATGGGTCCAGCACCGTCTCGAGGACGCTGGATTCGTATCGACCTCGCTCCGGGGGAACGTCTGTCTCCGGGCGTTGCCGCTCTAGTCGATGACACGGGGCGAGAGGTCCTCGCGCTCGGCCCCGCTATTCTCGTCCAGCGCCCCGAGCCGCACCGAGAGGAAGAGGTGTTCTTTCTCGAGGGACGGAAATCGGACGGCCGGACTCACTACGTCTCATACCCCAATGTCAAAGACCACTACGAAGAACCTGTGTGGGACAAGCTCGACACCCTGTGTTCCCAGCCTCATATCGACAAACGCCAGCTGCTCAAGGAT
The DNA here is from genome assembly GCA_020633075.1 of Sandaracinaceae bacterium. Classification (GTDB taxonomy): domain Bacteria; phylum Myxococcota_A; class Polyangia; order Polyangiales; family Houyiibacteriaceae; genus JADJJE01. The sequence goes on along the minus strand of JACKEI010000005.1, from coordinate 31,064 downwards.
GTCGCGCCGTTCCGCGGACTCGACAGCTTTGGTCCGGAGCACGCTGAGATCTTCTTCGGACGCGAGTCGGAGATAGTCGACGTCGGAAATCTGATCCGCCAGGTTCCTCTCGTTACACTCACGGGCCCCAGTGGCATAGGCAAGACTTCGTTACTCCGTGCTGGCGTGGGACCAACTCTCGGTCGGAGTGACCAACTCGTCATGTCGACGCTCCAGGATGAGAGCGTGCGGCAGGATCCCAGCTCTGGGTACCGAGAGGCGGCAAGCGTGCTCCCAGAGTACCTGTTCATCTACGCACGCCCAGGGAGTGCTCCGTATGCTTCACTGCGCGACGCGATCGACCATGGGACTCGAGATGGCTCCTCGGGCGAGCCGCCCACGAGTCGTGAGGGTGAGACACCAGAGCAGTGGGCCGAACGCCTCGTATTCTGGGCCGAGACGGGGCGGCGAGTTCTCGTCGTTGTCCTGGACCAGGCCGAAGAGCTACTTACCCAGGGCTCGAGTCGCGATGAGCGCAACCAAGCTTGCGAGCTACTCGCTCTCTTGTCGGCTTCTGAAGAGCAACCGAGTCGAGTGGTTCTCTCTGTGCGAGGCGACTTCTTCCACCGCATTAAAGAACTAGAGCGACTCGCTGCCACCTATGATCACCACGTAAAGGTTCTGGGCCGCCTCAGCCGCGCCGAACTTCGCCATGCACTGACCCAGCCAGTGAAACTGTGCGGCGGGGAATTCGAGTTGGGGTTGGACGAACGCATTGTCGACGACCTTGAGGGACTCGACAACGCACTCCCACTGTTGCAGTTCGTAGCGAATGCTCTTTGGGAATCTCGCGACCAGCGATCCTGCCAACTCACCCATGAGGCCTACGAGTTGCTCGGCGGAGCCACGGGCGCGCTAGCGGCCCACGCGGACGCGGTCTACGACTCCTTTGGAGACGTCGAGCGGAGCATCGCACGTCGTCTTCTCTTGGGTCTGGTCGGGCGAGAGGGAACGCGCCTCGTGGCCACCGAGGACGAACTCCGCGCGCGCGCTGGCGGGCAGGACGTCAACCGCGTCCTGACGCATCTTGTGAACGGTCGCATCTTGACGAGCCGAGAGGGGTCCGATGCAGGCGGGTATGAACTGATCCACGAGGCACTCGTCGACGCGTGGCCTAGACTTTGTGCGTGGCGGGATGAGGTGAAGGCCGCCTTGGCGCATCTCGGCTCCCTACGCGAAGCGGTCCGGGCGTGGGAAGCGTCGCAGCACAGCGACGACTTGCTGTGGCGTGGTGACCCTCTGGCCGCGCATCGCGCGTGGGCGGCCGAAAGCGAGATAGGCCTTCAGCAGCGAGAACGGGCCTTCGTTGACGCATCGGAGCGCGCGTCACGTCGCGCACGACGTGTCCGGGTATGGATCGCGGGGACCGCGGGTGTAGTCGTTCTCTCATTCGCCGCTTTTGCTGGATTGCAGTGGCGCGAGGCTGAACGACAGGCCGATGTCGCAACCCGCGGTGAGCGAGCAGCTGTCCAAGCCCGTGAGCAGGCCCTCGCCACAGCATTCTCGTTTGCTTCTAGTGTGCGGCTGGGGGCAGGTGACCGTATCGTTGGGGCACTTTGGGCAGTTGAGAGTGCAACTCGCAACGGCATGGACCCCAACCGCCTAGAAGCGATTAGAATACTTAGAACGGCGCTGGACCACGTTGGGGGGCGTCCATTGAATGGGCACCAGGCCGGAGTGACCGCTGTGACGTTCAGCGCGGATGGCGCGCGCGTCGCCACCGCGTCCTGGGATGGTACTGCCCGCGTTTGGCTCGCTGACGGCTTGGGTGAACCCGTCGTTCTCCGGGGTCACGACGGTCCGGTTTGGGACGCAGCATTTAGCCCTGATGGCGAACGAGTCGTCACAGCGTCCCCGGACCTGACTGCAAGGGTTTGGGCCGCAGACGGCGAAGGTGAGCCTGTGCTACTCCGAGGTCACGAGGACGCCGTGGTAGCTGCGTCGTTCAGTCCGGACGGCGATCGAGTCCTCACAGCGTCTTTCGACGGAACAGCCCGAGTGTGGGCCGCAGATGGCTCAGGCGAGGCCGTGGTGCTCCGAGGACATGAGAACGTGGTCATTGGCAACGTAAACGGCCACCCAGCAATCTGCAGCGGCGCCGTGGAGACCGCAGCATTCAGCCCGGATGGCGAGCAGGTCGTTACCGCTGCGTGCGACGGAACGGTGCGAGTATGGGCCGCAGATGGTTCGGCGGAGGCGGTGGTATTTCGCCATGCGGGAGTGCGCGCGGCAAGCTTCAGTCCTGACGGTGAAAGGATCCTCTCCTACTCTGGTGACGGCACGGTGCACGTGTGGCCAGCTGATGGCTCGGGCGACCCCATGATTCTCCACCGCGACGGAGTCACGGCGTGGGGCGCGGCCTTCACGATGGGTGGAGAACGGGTCGTAGCGCCTTTCGACGGCGGCCTCTTGCTATGGGCAGTGGACGGGACCGGGGCATCAACCGTCTTGCCCGCGCAATTGATCTCGCAACGGCTCCTGGCCTTTGGTGAGGAAACCGTCGTCACTGCGACGTCGGACGGCACGGTGCGTGTTTGGGATACCACCGCATCGCACCAGCAGATCGCTCTCGTCGGACATGACCAAGGCCCAGTGTTCGCCGCAGGTCGCTTTGAAGGGGAAGTAGGTCTAACAGCTGCGCTGAGCCCAGATGGCGGCCGAGTCATCACCGCGTCTTCGGATGGAACAGCCCGCGTTTGGGACACTACAGGTTCACCTGATGGGCTTCTCCTTGGAAGTCACGCACGGATGGTGCTGACGGTAGGTTTTAGTTCCGATGGTGAAAGCGTAGTCACGGCGTCCTCGGACGGAACCGCCCGCGTGTGGTCTGCGGATGGCTCGCGCGAACCGATCGTTCTTGCTGGCCACGAGGGCGGGCCACGGATGGATGTCGGGCTAGACGGTGAGCGTCACTATGCGGGAGAGTCCAACCTGACAGCTGCGTTCAGCCCAGATGGCGAGCGAGTGGTCACCGCATCCTCGGATGGGACCGCCCGGGTGTGGGCCACCGACGGATCGGGTGAGCCGATCGTTCTCGCGGGCCACGAGGGGGAAGCATTTGCGGCTGCATTCAGTCCGGATGGAGAACGGATAGTGGTCGCATTCGGGGACGGGACGGCTCGTGTATGGCCCGCCGATGGCTCGGGTGAGCCGATCGTCCTCGGACATGGCGCCGCGGTGCACACGGCTTTGTTCAGCCCAGACGGTGAGCGGATCCTCACAGTGGATTCGCGGAGACTTGTACGAGTATGGCCCGCCGATGGTTCCAGTGACCCGGTCGTCTTCCCGGAAGATGACGTATTCGGACGAATGATCGCTGTATTCAGCCCGGACGGAAACAGAGTCGCTCTCACAAGTCATGATGGGGTACGGATCTGGTCTGTGACTGGTAGAGATGAGCCCGTTGTGCTGCGGACGGGAGGGGAGTCCATAGCGTTCAGTCCCGACGGAAATCGAGTTGCTATTGGGAGCACTGACGCCACCGTGCGAGTTTTGGATGCTGACGGATCGGGCGAGCCGGTCGTTCTCCGCGGTCACGTGGCAGGAGTGACGGACGTCATGTTCAGCCCCGATGGGACACTGATCCTTTCTGTGTCCCGCGACCGCACGGTGCGAGTATGGACTGCTGATGGGGCGGGCGAGCCAGTCGTTCTCCATGGACGCGTGGGTGGCGTGACTGCGGCAGCGTTTAGCCCGGATGGCACGCAGATTGTCGCGGGTTCCACTCGCGGAACCGTCTGGGTTTGGTCACTTGAGGCGACCGTATTGGTCGACGAGCTCTGTCGTCGCGTGGGTCGCAACCTCACGCGCGCAGAGTGGACCCAATACGCCTCGGGCGTCGCTTATGATCTTCCTTGTCCTCAGTGGGGCGAGCCCCAGCCACGGGTCGCGGTAGAGTTCCGCTATCCAGTTCGGGACCTCTGCACACTCGGCACCATCCCGAGAGCGCTCCATGTTGGCCAGTGACAGTGTCTTAAGCCGTGCCCCCCACCAGGGGTCTCAAGCCATCGCTTGTTCATTGGCAGATGTTGAATCGGCCCGAGGCGCTCATCCGGGAAAATGACTAATACCGGTACTCGCGCTGCACGCGGCGCGCACCTTGCGCTCCGAAGAGCTTCAGGCAGCGCGTGACTTCATTGGTCGCTGGAGGGTCGGCGGGGAGCGTCTCGACCCCATCGCGGACGTGTCGGTCGAGCTCGAACAGCCACTCTGCGGTCGCTTGATTGGGGTCCTCCGCCATGGCGGCGCGCACCTTCTCGCCTTCCTCGTGCTTGCCGAGACGGTCGAGCGCGATGGCTTCCAATCGAACGATCGCGAACGGGAGGTGTTGGTTGGCTTGCGACATCTGCTTGCGAAGGATGCGAACGGCGCCGAGTGCGGACTGTGGTCGGCCAAGCAGGAGCTCTGAGCGGACCCTCTCGAGGTCCACCCAGAGAGATGGCACTTCGAGCCGCTCGTCGAGCTCGGGCGCGTCGCGCCAGAAGTCGAGGGCTGGGCCAAGCCGGGCGAGCGCCGGCGCGTCCCCCGACAAGGAGGCCAGCCGGAGCGCTTCACAAACGGCATACGATGACTCACTGCGTTCCCCGATCGCGAACCAGTCGTCCACCACGTCGAGCATCCAGGAGAGCGCCTGTTCGTGCATGTCCGGTCCCGTCGCGGCAAGCGCCCTGCCGACAGCGCCCGCGAGGACCAGGTGGGCCGAGTTCCGACTCTCGCGTGATGGGATCAGTGCGCGTGCCTTCGCCGCATCTCGACGCGCCACTTCTGGCTCGCCCGAGTCGGCGCTCGACTGGACCACTTGCGCGAGGTACCGATGACGCAATTCGGTGCGGGCGGGGAGCTCGTCATCCTCCGGCCAGTCGAGGAGGGCGGCGCCCGTACCCGTGTGACGTCGCGCGATCCGCCCGACGATTCTGGCGGAGGTCGCCTCTGGCCGGTCCGCGAGCAGCGTCGAGAGGAACTCGGCCCCCTGCGCGACCGCTTCCCACGCGCGCAGCTGCGGGTTGCGATTCGCTACCCACGCCTCGAGCGCGCGGGCGCGGGTAGCCGCGAACTCGGGGGTTGCGCGGAGGTGAGCGTCCCGCTGGTGGACGAGCGACTCGAAGACGTACGGCACCAGCTCTTCGACGTGATCAAACGCGAAGACCTCGAAGCGGCCAGCCGCGATGGTTTCCGCGGCCGCCTTCTGCTCCGCGCACACGACCACACGCTTCACGGCGAGCGCGTAGTCCCAGATCGTCTGCAGCTTGGTCTCGAGGCCATCGACGACGCCGAGCGTCCCGCTGTCGTCGATCTTCGCGCACGCGACAAGGTCGACGGGCGGCGCGACGTCGAGCCAGCGCGACGTATGCGCGAGCAGGAACGCGGCACCATACGACTCGCCGCTGACGTTCGTGAAACTCGCGACGCCACTTGCGGCGACGAACACCGCGGCGGGCGGCTTCGTGCTCCCGAGCAGCCCACATGCCAACGCGGTCCCGGCGTGTCGTTGGGCCAACCTCTCGGCGCGCTGCCATGCGTCCGTCGTCACGGCGTCGCTCAGAGACAAGCGGGTCCGGTCGCGCGGTCCCCCGAGACGGAACAGGCTGCCGACCTCACCGGTCACCCCTACGAGCAGGGCATCGCCAGGCTTCGTCGCCCCTCCCTCTGGCCGGCACCACGGATGAGCCAGCATCGAGTCCCAGAGAAGCCTGGGCCGAAACCCCGCCGCTGCCGCCGACCGGAGCGTGGGATGGAGGCTCATCGAGCGTAGTCTGCCCACCACGCGTTCGGCGCAAGACCGTCCGCTGCGGCGATAGAGGGGTCATCCTCGAACGCGCCCGGGGCGGGATCGGGAAGCAGCACGAGCAGGCCGAGGACATGGTCGTCGAGCTGTCGAACGGACTCGCGCACCGGGCTCCCCATGCCCGCGAAGCTGCGCAGCGCGAGGAGCGACTCCAGTCGGTCGCGTTCGTAGACCAGCATGTGCGTTGCGAACGTATCGCCGTCGAGGGCCTCATCGAGGGCGTCATAGGCGCGCTCCACGTGTCTCAGGATCATCTGCTCGAGGCGAGCCGTGTCCGCCGGGACGAGCGCCTGCGCCCAGCCCCGAATCGAGTCCACCGCGGGTCCGTACGCGTGTCGCGCAATGAGGCCGACCGCGTCCAGGCGCTGCACCAGCTCGTCCCCGGCACGCGCTTCCGTGGCCTGGGCAAGCCATGCGGGCGTGCTCGGGCTCTCACGGGCGACGCGCACGAGCTCGTCGACAGAGGGCAAAGCCGCCTCGAACTCGACGACCGGCTGCGACAACGCCCGGAGCGCGCGAATGACGGGCGAGGTCTCCACGCGCAACAGGGACAGCTCGCCCTTCGAGTTGTAGAGAACGAAATCGGCGTCGTTCAGCGCGAAGCTCCCCCACGCGTCGCCGTTTCGCCCGTCGAGCGCCACGCCCCCTTCCAGCGGATGGCTGCTCCCGCCCGAGTCCCATGGCACCGCCGAGACGGCAATGCACCAAGGCTCGTCCACGTAGCGAGCGATGTCGACGCCATGCAGGTTCATGTGGCCGACAAACTGCGCGGGGGGCAGCGCGGTCGTTGTGACAAGGCCTCGTGCGTCTGGGGGAGGAGGGGCGTCGAGATGCTCGATGAGCTCGAGCTCGACGCCCTCCCAGCCCATGCGAGCTGCGATTTCATCAGAAGTCATAGGGGTCTTGGACTTCATACGGCTGAACTCTCTGCCTTCGGACGTCGATTCAGAAACTTCTGAAGCAGGAGCGACGCGCTGCTCCCGGCCTCTGCGGTGACACGACCGTCGGCGACCCTCCGCTCGAGGTGCGTTGCCAGCTGCTCTCGGAGTCGTGAGTGGCGCCTTGTGCAGGCGTCGTAGGCCCTCTTTGCCCTGAGCGGGTCACCATGCTCGGCGAGCATGCGTTCGAGAAGTGACTCGGGGGAGAGCGCGAACTCAAGTAGCTCGACGAGCAGAACGCGGGGGTCGTACTTGGCCTTGGGGGAGCCCTCATGGATCTCCTCGGCGATGTCTTTGAGCACGAGTATGCCCCCGCGGAAGAGCCTGTCCGCGTCCGCGTCTGTGTCGGGGTGCATGCCCACGTCCCTTGGCGTCCCCCCCGACCCCGGTTCGACCACGAGGCCACCCGCCTCCGCAACGCGCAGAAGCTCGGCGAGACCGGCGCGCCGCACGCTCTCCCGACGATGGGCAGACAGGGCCCGGTTCTTGAGGGCCCTCATGACATAGGCATCGAACGCCCGATCAGCGGGCTCCACGTCCTCCGGCTCCCGAGAACCATGCAGAACGCGCTGAGCGGCCGGGCTTCGGTCGGCGGTTGCATCCGCCCAGAACTCTGGACGCCTGGTCATGTCCGCGAGCACGGCCTGTGCGTGATCCTCCGCCTGCTGCACGTGACACCGTGTCGCGAGACTGTGGACATGGCGGGCCAGAGTCCTAGCGTTGTTGGAGCCGCCGAGCGCAAGCTCGACGAGCTCGACGTAGGGGGAGAGCGCGCTCACAGGACCTCCAACCAAGCTTCAGCTTGCTCACGGGCCCATGTCGGTTCGCATCCGCTGAGAGTGGCCAGAGCGGCGTCCTTCGCAGCTGCGTCCACACCCCGCTCGAGGCGCTGGCTCAGCACCTGGTGTGGCACGCCCAGCGCGGCGACCGCGGGCAGAGGGGCGCTGAACGTGCGAACACCGCACTCCGGTGGGAGGCCCGTGCGCGTCCTCGTTCTGCTGGCGAAGGCGCTCCAAGGCGTGCCGGGCTTTACGTTCTTGCCGATCACGTTGCGCACGTGGTTACACGCAAAGTCGGCCACGATGAGGAGTGGATGGACGCCATCTTGCTTCGCCTCTTGGGGGGAAGTGGGAAGCCAGCGTATCCCTCGCTGGATCGAGCTCACACGAGCGAGGTCGCGCTCTGTGACGCGTTGGCGCCACACGGCGTAGCTCGAGGAATGAAACAGAACGTCATGCTTCACCGCGCCATCGCCTCCCGGCTGGCGCTCGAGACAGAGCTCGACGCGCTCTGCCAAGGCATCGAGCAACCGCAGGTATCGCGGGACCCCTGGTTCGCCCACGCCTGCGTCCTCCCAGGCGGCGACCACCCACGCCGTCCCTTGGCCCCCACCGAGCGCTTCCGTGACGCGACCGAACCGCTCGAAGTCTCGACTCCGCTGGTTGCGGAGCGTCGCGAGCAGCTTTTTGGGGAGCTCATCTTCGCGATCGCTAAGCGCCTCAAGCGCCGCCCTGGCCATCGACGTGTCCGGCCTGAGTCCCCACGCATTCGCGGCCGAGCTCGCAGACGCTGGCGCTCCCGGCACGCCGCGAGCCGCAAGACTGGGGCGGGTGGAAACGAGGCGTAGGTCCGTCGCATGTGGCGGCCAAGGAATGCCTGGCAAGGATGCCTCGATGGCTTTCCGAAGCTCTCGCCGAAACAGGCTGGTGTCGTGTTCACGGATCAAGACACCGCCGAGTAGGGCGTGGTCGCCTCGATCATCGACCCTGCCCGACTCGTCTATCCCCAGAATCCAGTTCGCCATAGCCCTCGCCGAGGTTGGTATCACGACGGATTTCTGAACGTCAAGCGTTCCTGCAGCCCTGGTCACAGGACTCCGTTGCCTATCCATCGCGCCGCCCGCGTCGGGTGCTCAACGGCGCAGGCCTCGAGCGCCTCGCGTGCGCACGAGCGCGCGGTTCTGATGGGATGTCAGAAGGTGGGTTCGTCGAGCGTCTGTGAGAACGACGGTCGCTGAAGGACCACGACTACTACTCGAAATGGGACGAACGCATGACTGACAAGCTCACCACCATGATGCACCAAGTCTACCCGCGGCTCCGCGTGGTGCGCGAAATATTCGTGCTCGACATGAACGCATCAGTCAGCGTTCCTCTCAGTACGGATCCCTCTGGTGATGGGGCGGCCTACATGATCTATGGGCTTCTCAAGTATCTCCACAATCAGGAGATTCAGTTCTGCCTCGCGATCGCCCACGCAAAGATGCGGTATCCAGGGCCTCCTCTCCCCGACTGGTTCGTGGAGGCGATGCACATGGACTATCCAACGCAGCTCGAAGAGCACGTTGTGTGCATGGACGCATGACTTCAGTCAGGCGTGCTCGGTGGGGTTCCCTCGCGGGACCGCCCGGAGGCGGCTCGCACCGCTTCGCCGCGGTCCACATACGGCACGTCCTCCACGCGCGCCTGCGCCTAGCGGAGGAGGCGCGTGACGTCGGTGATCGCCATGGCGAGCCGGTCGCGGCTGACCAAAGTGGACCGCGCTGGGTCCCCGGCGATGGCAGCGAGAAACGCAGCGTCCGCCCCGGTGGTGCCGATGGCGACGATGCGCACACCTCTGTCGCGGATGGCTCGCGCGACGGCAATCGACTGTGTCGAGTCCGCGGGGACGCCATCTGACACGACGACGATCGTGCGGGCGCGGTGCGTGCCGAGTAGCCCCTCTGCCGCCTCGAGCGCGGGCGCGAGCGTCGTGCCGCCTAGGTCGGCACGGTAGCTGCTGCATGCCCGCCGCACGTCGTCACCGACGCGTGACGGAGCGATGTCGACGCTGACCCTGGAACCAAAGCGGATCACGCCAACGGCGCTGGCCGGGAGCGCCTCGCTCGCGAACGAGAGCGCGCCGCGCCGGACTTCCGTCTCGCTTCCGGCCATGCTGCCCGACGCATCGAGCACGAGGATCGTCGTGCGTTGCGCGTTGCGGATGCGGCTGGCGGACACGGGTGCGCCGGTCGCTTCGAGTCGGTCGCGCAGTGCCCTCAACCCGTTGCTGGGGGAGGCGAGCTCGTGCTTCTTGTCGGACTTCGTCATTGTCGTCGCTCCTCGGAGGTGAGTGATGTCAGGTCTACGCGCGACCCCTGGCGGTTCGGACATGGGCCCTGGCAGGGGGCGCGGCGATGTCCGAACGGGGCATGCGCGCACGTATTGGAGGGTAGCCCTACGAGGAACCACGCAATGACGACCGAACTCCGCACATCTGATGAGGCATCGCTCCCGCCGTCCGGCGTACCGCTCGCGCGCAAGTCGTACGTGGCCTACGTCCGCCCTCTCTTGGTGGCGGCGACGCTGGTGGCGCTGCTCTCGAGCCTGCCTCGGTCTGGGGTCTCCGACGCCGCCCGCGTCGTCCTCCTGCTCTCGACGGTCGCGTGGGCGGCCTTTCGGGTGGCCGAGCTCAAGAGCGTCGTGCTCTTCCTGGATGCCGACGGGGTGTGGGTGCACGCGGGGGTCCTCCCGTGGTCTCGCGGTGTGTTCGGTATCCGTTATCGAGACCTGGACGACCCCGTGCTGATGCAGAACCTGGCCAGCTGGCTGCTTCGCTCGCACACGATCGTGCTGCGCCATCGCTTCGCGAGCCAGGCCCCGATCGCGCTCGACCACATGAGCAATGCGCCAGCCGCGCTCGAGCGGATCTTCCGCGCGCAGCGTGTCGCCGAGGGCCACCCGCTAACGGGTACGTTCAACAACTAACGGAACTGAGGTGAGGAAATGGGCGAGATCTATTCAGGGTGTGGGCTCTCCCGCGCGTACGAGGGGCGCTTGGAGGATGAGTACGTGTACCGTGGCAGCTGGGGCGCAGAGCTCATCGGCATGGTGACCCATGATGGCTGCGTGTTCCGGGGCGCCGGACTCTCGCGGGACCTTGTTGGGCACGTCACGCGCGAGGGTGAGGTGTTCCAAGGCGCTGGATGGGGAGCGAGCGAGATCGGCCGCGTAGACGCGGACGGCCACGTGTTCGCTGGGAGCGGCTTTGGCAAGGCGCTGGTTGGCGAGGTCGAGGCCCCGCGGCGGCTCGCGAGCGGCGCCGCCTTCCTGTTGCTGTTCCGCTGACAACGGGGGGCCTGCTCGTCGTCGACGTGACGGCCGCCCAGAGCGAGTTGCGGACGCGCCGTCCGAAGGTGCGCTCGTGCCGCGTCTATCAGAACGAAGGTTCTCAGAAGGACGGTGAGCTATGGAGTGGGTACTACTTGCAGTTGTCGCGTTGATTCTCTGGCTCCTCTACGAGGGGTGGTCGACGCTGGTCGCGCACGTGCAGTTCGCGGTTGTGGGGGTTGGGGCGGGCTTGCTCGCCTTCGGCATCCTTGCGACCTACATACGCCACACGCTGCGGCACAACCGCTTGCACGCCCTTGGCGCGGCGCTGGCAGACTCCCACCTGCACGTGGTTGCGCTCGCGCCGATGCGGGTCGTGGTTCAGGAAGATGGCGCGGAGCAGTACCTCGGGCGGAGTCGCGCCGAAGCGGACGTGTTCCTCGCGTTCGTGACCGCTATCACGTCTGCGGTCGCGTACGTGGTGGCGTTCCAGTCGCTCGACATCGCCTACATGCGGCTCGACCGCCACTACATGGTGGAGCCGCAATGGGCTCTGCTGTGGGTCATCCTGGGTGCCGTGTGGACCGTGCGAGCCGCGCTCCGCCGCTTCGACCCGCATGCGGTGGCGCTCGCGAGCGCCCGCGATCTCCTCCAGGAGAGCCGGCCTGCGTCCGAGAGGCAGCTTACTGACGCAAGCGGCGCGCGGGACGTGGCGATCAATCTGCTTCGCGACGCCGTCGGCGTGCTCGGTGCGCCCTTCGATCGAGCGCTGCACCAGACCGCCATGCGTCTACCAGTCGACCCGGCGTCGCTGCTGGGTGTGCTCCGGGCTGACGAGGCCCGCGTCCGCGCGCACTACGCGGCGGTGGCTCCGCATCTCGCGACGCTGGACCGAATTCGCTCGCGACTCGATCTCCTCGACAGGGACCTGGACGGTGCCCCCGTTTCGCAGAGGGCTCGAGATGCGCAACAGGCGCTAGACGACGCGAGCGCCGTCCTTCAGATGCTCGGGCAACGCCTTGGCATGCCAGGGCATGGCGAACTCGCGGACGACATCCGCGACCTGGGGCGACACGTCCAAGGTCTAGAGCGCGACGTCGACGCGGCCTGTCGAGGCGGCTCGGGGGGCACGCGCTCGGGTGCCTCGGGTGCTTCGGGGCCGTCGCGTCCCCAGTCTCCTTACGACGTCCTCGGCATTTCCCCAGGCGCGTCGCCACAAGAGATCAAGGCGGCCTACCGACGCAAGGCGCGCGAGAACCATCCCGACCGTGGTGGCGACTCGGCCAAGTTCCGGGCGGTCAACGAGGCGTACCAGACACTGTGTGGTGCCTGAGCCTGTCTTCCCCACCGGGCACAAGCTCGGCGGGACAAGTGAGGGGCACCTGGCTGTCAGATCCCATCGGCCTCGTGCGTGTAGGGGGTATGACCATCAACACAACCAAGTCCTGGCTCCTCTCTCTCACCTGCGCGCTGCTCTCCGCGTGCGTCACCATCGAGGCGCCCGCGCCCAGCGGTGGGTTCGCGGGGGATGGAGGTGTGCAACAGGAAGACGACCTGGAGCTCGCGGCCGCTGGCGTGTTCGCCACGGCGGGCGACGTGACGCCGATGTCCCGGGCCCAGTGCAACGAGCTTCTCCAGACCCTCGACGTGCAGGCCACAGAGACGACGCTCAGTGGCGTAGCGACGGCCGTAAAGGTCTCGCAGGTGCGGGGGGCGACGCTGCGCTACGCGACCTCCACAAGCGACGGCACGCTCGCCACGGACTGCCGAACGGCCGTGGCGCTGGGTGAGTTCGCGAAGTTCATGGCGGACCGCGGCGCGACGCTGAAGCGCATCGTGCACGTCGGGAGCTACAACGTCCGCAACATCGCGGGGACGACGACGGCGTCGATGCACAGCTTTGCCCTCGCGGTGGACCTGCGCCGCTTCGAGTTTACCGACGGCTCCGACGTGGAGGTGCCGCGTGACTGGGACACGACCCTGAGGGCATTCAGCACCGCACGTGCGCGGCTCGTGGACCAAGGCCTCCGGGCGACCTTCCCGTCCGTGTTCGGTCCGGGCTCGAACGCGGCCCACCTCGACCACTGGCACGCCGAGACCCTCGTGGGCCTGCCTGTCAGCGAGACGACGGACGCGTGCTCCGGCCGCGCCTCCGGAGCCTGGTGTGGGATCACGCTAGGCATCTCTGACGCGAGCCTCCTCGTGACGTGCTCACAGGGCCTCACCGTGACGCGCCGTTCTTGTTCGCCGGGGCTCTGCCAGGTGCATCCGCTTGGCCAGAACGACACGTGCGGCACCGCGTCCGTGACGCCGAGCATCACGCTGACCTGCCCCGCGTCGGTCGCGTTGGGCGCGCCCATGAGCTGCACCTACTCGAGCACGGGGCTCTCCACGGCGTACCTGCGGGCTGTGCTCAGGGACATCGGGACCCGCGCTGAGCTCGCCGTGGTGAGCACCACGCTCCAGAGCGGGGGCGGCACCGTCGCGCTCGGCAGCGTCCCCCAGCTCGCCTCGGCGTGGGAGCTGTGCGTGACCACCACTCAGGGTGTGGTGCCCGCCGCGACCACCTGCCGGCCTGTGGCGGTGACCGCTCCGGCGCCGACCACGGCGGACGGGCTGCGCATCGACCCCCGCGCGGCGCTGTCGTCCTGGTGCGCCCGGCCCACGCTGGTGACCTGGACGGGCAACGGGCAGACCTTCCGTGCGGCGTCTCCCGGCGCGGCGCTCACCGTGCCCACGGCCGCGTTGGGGACGGGCACGCTCTACATCGGCGCCAACTGCGAGGCGAGCGGCGCTTGGCTCGACTTCGTGGGCTATCGTGGGCGCACCGCAGCCGAGCTTGGGATGGCCGCCACCCTCTCGGCGCGTGACATCGGTGGCACGCTGCGGGTGTGCTCCGACGGGACGCCCGCAGGCTACAAGTTGGCGGTCGTGGTGCCGACGGGTGCGCGCGCCTGCGAGTAGGCTGGACGCGAGAGCGCCGCGCAGTGGTAAGCTGCGCGGCGCTGCAGAAGGGATGACCGGGTGGAACCTGTTCGTGGTGTGGGTTGGCATCAACCTTCTGGCGCTCTCGCCCGCTAGAGCCCTGACGCTGTGCCGTCGCAGCCAGCCGTCCGAAGATGACCTCGCTGCGCGTCTACCAAGCATGACCGTCCTGTCCATCCTCCCTCGCCACTTCACCCTCACCACCCACTCCATTCTCGCCGTGGCGGTGCTGCCGTGGAGCGCAGGCGTGCTGGGACTGCGAGTGCTGGCCGAGTCGGCGCGTATGTACCCCTTCGCGCTCGAAGCGTGCCGGGCCAACCTCGAGTTGGTGGACGACCGTCGCGTTCCCGTGTCGCTGCGGTTTGACGGCCGACTGAGCGACGGGTGGAGCCGCTACGTGGTGCGCTTCTCCAATCACCACGACATCCCTCGCGTCCGCTTCCTCGACCGGAAGGCGGCCAAGTCGACCGTGCGCGCGGTCGAATTCTCGTGCGCCGAATCGGGCGTGTCGCAACGCTTCGTCAACGCGGCGAGCAAGTGATGCGACTGGATGCCTCGGCTCGCGCTGCGTACCCTGCTCTGGAGGTAGTCGCCCCATGAGAGTTCACCTATCCGTTCATGTGGGCAGTCTTGTGGACCCAGCGCTCGGCGCCCACGCCATCGTGAACGCTTCCAACCCGCACGTCGGGCTCGGCTCAGGCGTCAGCGGAGCCATTCGCGAAGCCTGCGGGGGTCACTCATTTCAGGAAGAGGTTCGCGGCGCGTGGGAGGCCGAGTTCGATGAACCTCTCCAGCCTGGCGACTGCCTGGTGACCAGCGCGGGCACGGCAACGGCGTTCCGCTGGGTGCTCCATGTCCCGGCCGTGGACTACAAAGTCCGTGACCCCGAAACGGGCGGGTCATCGGGCCCAACCCGGGTGAGGGCGTGCGCGGCCAGCGCTGTGATGGAAGCGTTGACGCTCGCGAGTGAGCTGCGCTCTGACACGGACTCACCGTTCGTTCTTGGTATGCCCCTGCTCGGGGCCGGACACGGCGGGTTGGGCGAGGTCGCTTCCATCCGGGCCATCATGCAGGCCTTGGCGTCCGTCGACGCTGACGCGGCGCCTTCGGGGATCCTCGAAGTGCGTTTCGCCGTGCTGGAAGAGCGCGTCGCCGCTCTCGTCATGTCGGCAGTCGAGGCCCGCTGAGCGCTACTCGCCGCCTGCTGTCAAACAGGACTGAACAACCCAAGAGGCTGACGCCTCACGTCGCTACGCTCCGGGTGTCCACATGCCGCCGACGCAGGTGTCCACATGCTGCCGACACAGGTGTCCACGTGCCGCGAAATACGCACTGAAGAGCGAACCGCGCGGGCGGGTCCTGTTTGGCAGCAACTGCGAACGTAGTGCGAGCACATTAACGACACGCTCGAACCGAGCTCCACCCTCGTGCGTGCAGCGCGCTACATCCTCCGTCACTACGAGGCGATCACCCGGTACCTCACCGACGGACGCATCCCGATCGACAACGGTCTCGTCGAGCGACTCTTCCGCCGCGTCGCGACCGTGCGCAAGAACGCGCTCTTCGTGGGCTCGCATGACGGGGGCCGCCGCATGGCCGTCATCTTCAGCATCCTCACGACCTGCGAGCTCATCGGCCTCAACCCGGAGGCCTACCTCGCTGACATCCTTCCGCGCCTCGCGCGCGGCATCTCAGTCGTCGAAGACCTGCCCGCCCTCACGCCCGCGGCGTGGCTCGCTGCTCATCCTGCCGACGCCGTCCCCCCGTTGAACGTCCAGCGCGTCTCGCAGTTCAACGACTGGCCCGAGTAGGGCACCAGACCTTCACGGGTCTCCTGCACTATCCGTGGGTTAAACGAGGGAGCGGCGGACACAGCCCGCCACGCTTGAGACGCCGAGCGCTCGACCAACCATCTTTGCAATGCGCACTCCACCTGCTCCTTCTTGTTTGGGGACTAGACATCCCGAGCTTGAAGGAACTGGAGTGCGCTCTCAATTCGGCCCTCGCCGACCCACGACTACGTCAGGAGACCCACCTTACGCGGCGAGGCCGCTGGCAGGCAGCGGCGGCGCGGACGCCAGCGCATGGGGCGCGCCGGGGGGCGTCAGGGCGAGTGCACACGATGGGCGAGTTCGTCGAGTTCGCCCCAGTACACGACTCCGTAGCAGCCAGGCGACAGACCCTGTAGCGCCCGAACGTCGATGCACGGCCAAGTGTCTATGACAGGTTGATATCCAAGAAAGACCTCGCACGCTCGTTGCAAAGCGGCGAGTTCACGCTCGTCGGCAGGAGCCATGCTCGCGAGCAGTCCGGCGTCCGGGTACGTTGGGTCAGGCGACGCCACTAGCTTCCAGCTGGGCCACGGGCCGGCTCTGGTCCTACCTGTTAGCAGTTTGATGCGCTCTAGGAGGAGAGCATTTAGTTCGTCGCGCGAACCAACACTTGAGAGACGTGCCGCTGGATCTCCTGGCGTCCTTGTTGCTTTCGACCGCTTGTCGCGCTTCCTCGCCAATTCATTCTCCGCGCAGAATGTGTTGCGGCCTCAACTCAGTAAACCTCACCGTCCAAAATGGGAAACCCCTCCGCCTCCGCGATCAACCGGCGCGCGAGTTCATCGTAAGGGGGGGATATGCCCACCGCCAACTCGCGCATGGCCTCCACATCGGCGTCAGCCCCGGCGCCATCGTCGGCCATCCGCAGCGCCCACGCGCGGGCCCGTAGGATACCCAGTCGGGGCCACCAAGCGCGCGGCGCCTGCTGAAGCGCGGAGGTCGCCGTCGCGATAGCGTCTTCGGGGCGGTCGATCGCAATGAACGTGCGAGCCAGTTCGTAGTTGAGAAACGGCTGGCAGCTCTCCTCGTACTCTGGGCTGTAGTCCCTGGTCAGCGTCTCAAGCTCGCGCCGTGCACGATAGAGTTCTTCAATCCCCGTATCGGCATCCCCAGACATCCGAAGCGCCATCGCGAGGTAGACTCTTGAGCGCGCGCTCTCGTGAGGCGCAGCCGCAAGGTGATGGGCCACGCCTTCTTCAAGCAGAGGCAGAGCGCCGTCGACGTCGCCGCCATGCATCTTGGCGCGGCCGAGTGTTCCGGCCGCGTAGCCCAGCATCGACGTCTCTCCGCTGCCGCGCAGCTCTGCAAGGTCGGCTTCAAGTGCGGCCACGCCCGCCCGTCCCTTGTCGGTGGAGAGGCTCTGGCCATCCACAAGGCCCCCAACCGCAACGATGTCGTAGAGCGTGCGCACCTCAAGGCCGAGCGACTGTGGCCGTTCGACCCCTCGCAACATTCCGTGGACATCGTTGAGCAGCCCGGCGTGCGAATACGCCAGGGCCGCCATGCAACGCGCTTCCGAGAGGAGGGCTTCTGCCGCCTTCTCTTTCGCCAAGCTGTCCACCAGGCGCCTCAGATCGTCCGCGACACCTGCCCACGTCGCGGCCGCACCGTGCCGCGCGAGGTTTCCTGTCTTGATGTCGGAAACGATGTCGCGCGTCGCGCGAAGTCGGTCATGTACGGACCCATAGGGCGCGCTCCCAAGCTCTGTGAGCGCCACCCCTGCACCGACCGCCGCCTCAGCCAGGTTCGAGACGGGGACATCCGTGCCGCCACCCGACCGCACTTCGTCGGACGCAATTGAGGCGCAGATCACACGGACCGGCCGGTCACCACTGACCCCTCGAAGCGAACGAACCTTTTGCTCCACTGCGTGTACGGGACCCACCGCACCGCCAGGTGAGACCGTGCCCAATGCGGCCATGTCCCCACTGATCGGCCTTTCAAGCCACGCAGACGCGAACGCGAGTGCCGCGCTCAATCCGAGGCTCCGTCCGTCCACCTCCATCTCGGCGTCCATCAGGGCTGCACGGTCGACGACAAGCTCGATGCGATGCCGCGCGAAAGAGTGCGGGGCCGCTCCCATACGGGTCGTGCTAGCCGCGGCGTAGTAGGCGTCCCGGATCGACTGGCGCGCCACGTACTGGAGCGCGGGGGCGCGCAGCCAGAGCTCGTGCTCCGAGATCGTGTCGCCGACGGCGATGCGAAGTTCGGCCACGACGCCCACGCCGCGCTTCTCGTCCAGAAGCAACACCGGAACGCAGCCGGCTGTGGGGCCCGCACCGTTCGCCAACCAAGCGCAAGGTTGTTCCGAAAGCCCCGTAAACAACGTGTCGTGCGTTGCCGCGGCCAACTTGGTCACCTCCCGCGACAACGCGTGGCGCGACTGATGCCGCAACGTCGGCTGGGGGAAAGAAATCACCGTCCCCGTGCGACGCTCCGACGAGGCACTGGCGATTGCCTGGAGCGCACCATCGACGACCCCCTGCGGAACATGATGGTCCAGTCGCGCACGCGCGCCCCACCACTCGGCGTGGTCGAAGGGAATTCCGTCCGAGACACTCTGGTAGACGTCGTCTGAAACTACCAACACAGCGGACCCATGTTCACGATGAACTTCGTCGGCTTCCGTGAGCGCGGCCGCCGCCGCGGTGACATCGACGGCCATGTCCGACAGGCGCATAAGCACCTCGGAGAGCCGCACGCGCGCCTCAAAAGCGTAGTCCACCAGACGCTCGGTCGTCCCGTCGAGGTCGGTCCCGTTCTCGAAGCAGGCGCTCGCCTCAACAATCGCCCCGCCGAGGTGCCCGCGCGCCAGGTCTTCGATGACAGCGGCGGCCACGTCCTCGCCTCTGCTCGAGCCCTCCCCGTTCGCGACGCGCTGCAAACTCACCAGAGCGTGCCACGCGTCCTGAGCGGCATCCGGCTCGCTGACGTGAATCCGAGTGAGCATTTCGCCCAAGAGGTCATCATGCCAGCGATGCTCGGCTACGCGCTGGGGAACCAGCTCCGAACGGCCATCAGGGTAGCTCCACCACGTGCCCTCGACATGCTGTTTGACTTCGATCTCGCTGGCGATGTGTGGGAGCTGCACGCTGAGCAGCCGGTGAGCCACGTCGAGCTCGTCAACGCTCCTTGCTACATCGAGCGACCAGTTTGCGTTCCAGAGCGTGACGAAGATGTCGCTGGACCACTCCGCAACCACGTCGCGATAGACCTGCAAAAGCTTCGCGTCCGATCGCACCCTGTCCGTCAGGAGCACCGCGTCAGCGCTATGGAGCTGCGAGGACACCCATAGCTCGCAAATCTCCCGCCACGGCGCGTCGCTCGCGTTAAGCCGGCCTACAGTCCCGCCCTGAATCCAGCTCCACGGCTTAACTTCGATGCGTAGCTCGCGGAGTCGCCGCTCGGCTTCTCCGGCGAGCAGCACGTGGTCGGTCCGGTGGACGACGAGCGGCTCACATTCCGACAATAGACCCGCGAGCGTCTCGGCCGTCGTGTCCGCGCCGTCCACCTTGAGTTCGAGCTTAGCGAGACCCAACGACGACAGCCCGAGCAGCTCGGCCTCCGCGAGCCAGACGCTCAGAGCTTCCGCGTCACCAGAGGGGCGGGGCCAACTCTTGAGCCAGTCAGCCAGGTCCAACCATGCGCCATCATCGGCGCTCCCGAGGGACGCAGCCAGCCGCTGGAATTGAGGCTGCTCGGCCACAGAAGCTGCAGCGAGGAGGTTCAGCAACCCCTCGGCGCCACGCCACAGACGGGGGCGGGAGTCGAGGAGCCGCGCAAGGTCGAGGTCAGTACGTGCGGGGATCATGGTGAGTGCTCAAGCAAAAGACGCCGGCGAGGCACAGTGTCTGACAGTATCGCGGCACAATTGGTCACTGCGGCACCACCACCGGTAGCGACCAGAGGGCCTCGGGCGCCCGAGCCAGGGGGCCGAGACGGCGCCTGAGCTGAATAGGCGTCACACACAGCTTGTCACCGCCCCGGAGAGGTCGCGAGTGGGAAAAGACGGCCATTGGTCGGGACTTGCCGCATGACGGCTGGGTCCAACCAACGCCAATCGTGCCTGCGGCCACGTCATGTTCAAGGCGCAGTTCCTCGCCGTCGCGCACGGGGCTCACGAGTGCCAGTTGTGCGGCGAACTGGGCGCTCGGGCGCACGGGGGCGGCGGTCACAGAGATGCTTTTCGGAAGCAGCGAACCGTTGGGTGACCGATGCTCACTCTTCACCGTCGTCGCACCGGTCAGCCACCATGCTTGTGGCTGCGTGACGCTGCTGTGCTGGACCTTCGCGACGAGGTCGTCACCCCTGTGTGAGAGCCGCACCAAGACCGTGGCGTCCCCCAGGGGAACGTTGAACTTGAGCTGCTGCAAGGCAGCGGGCACGACTACCCCAAGAAAGTCTACTCGATGGGTGGTGCCCGACGAGGCGAGCACTGTTGGGGACAAGCGCGAGGCGACCGTTGCGCCCGTGCCGCGGAATCGCACAGCGCCGATACCCACCGAAGCCGCGCTGGGTTCGTGAGCGCTCGTCGGTCGAGGAGCCGTTCCCCTGACCTCAAGCTCCTCGTCCGGAGCGACCGACCCCAAGAGAGGCGGGGGATCAGAGGGCAACCGGGAAAGGCGTGCAACCCCACGCACGCTCTTTCGCGTCGCGCCAACCTGAGACAGGAGCCACGGGCGCTCATCCAGCTGGCACGCGAGCTTCCGCAGGTCGCTCCCCGGCTCTACGTCCATCGACCGGGTCGCGGCCCAGTCGTCCATCCCGCTACCCACGCAAACGGTGTGATGGTCCAACACGGGTTGCGAATGCCTCGCCAGTCGCAGCGCCCCATCTGCGAATTTCCGCACCACGGGGCGCCCTCCCTCGGCCATTCTCCACTCCCTTCCAAGCCACCCGTCGTCGCGCGTCTCGCGCCAGCCCGTGCCACCTGCGCGAACGTACAGAACTGACCCGAGCGACTCTGCGAGCCCCACATCCGCTGTGCAAACGATTGCGTGGTGGTACGGGCCCGCTGCGCCAGCCTCCGGCGCCTCTCTCGCTAGGCGAGCAAGCAGCACGTCGGCGGTCTGCGGCATCGTAAGTGCTAGGCCGATCTCTACCGTCGGCTGGGGGTCTCCGGCGGCGGCGCCTAGGGCGCGGCCGGCATCGCGCAGGCCTTCAAAAGTCAGCGCGTACCCAGTCACCGCCGCCGTGTTCAGTGCAAACACCACCGACCACGAACCCGCCACCGGGCCGCGGCGCTCACATGCGCGCCGCGTGAAGGTCTCAAGCGCGTCTTCGCCCCGGAGGCCATTGAGCACATTGTCCAGGTCGACGAGGATAAGACCGTTCACTCTGCCCCCTCGCGCAGTTGCTCATGCAGTCGCATTCGTAGCCAGTCGCGTCCCCGCTTCAGGTGCTGGTCCGCGCGGTTGCGAGCGCGTCGCTCGGCCTCTCGAACACTCGCAGGGTCTCGCTCGTCAACCTCCCCAGCGACAACGAGCTCCGCGTAGTTCGCGTTCGCGAGTTCTTCTACGGGAACGCCTTCCAGATAGTGGCTGCGGATCGCGTTCTGATACGAAGCTGGCGCCTCCTTAAGAACCTCGCGAACGATCTCCTCCACCCGCACTTGTCGCTCTCGCGTCAACCAAACGGTCTCTGCATCGGGCGCCACGTCGGCTGTAGCTGTGAGCTCAAGGCCAAGGCGCTGTTTGCCTTGGGTCTGCCTCTTTCGCGCGCGATGCACATCTCGTGAACGGTTCTCCGCCATCCTCCAGAGCAGTGCCTCGGGATTGCCGCGGGGGCGTTCGCCGCTCTCGAGCCTCTTGACGAACTTCGTGGCGACCTCCTGCGCGACCTCCTCGGCGTCGGGACCGTCGAGGTTCATGCCACACGCCGCTCGGTACGCGATGGGGTGGACCAACGCGGCCGTCTCCAGAGAGAGCGCTTGCACGTCGGTCGTTTCGCCGAAGTAGCGCTCGACCAGAGCGTCTAGCGTCCCCTGAGTCTTGGTCACGCCCCGGACTCTACACCGGACGCATGAGTCCAAGCTAGATAGATTCTTCCTGAAGCAGCGCAATCGGCGAAGCGCCGCTCGGCAGACTGCTTTAGGAGTGCCGCCACTCCGCAAACCTCTCGAAGAGCACGTCGAGATCATCGTCGAGTGAAGCCGTTCACTTCACACGGTGTATCGCCCTCAGATTTCCGCGTACATCGGGGTGCTCAATCGCTTCCGCAGCCGCTCAAGACCTCGCCTCGACAGGCGTCACCTTGCGCGTACCCTCAAGGGACGTGTGCGTCAGCCGCCTCCCGGATACGCGCCTTTGGCGCGCGCGCATGCAGGGCCAGAATCTCGATGGCGACGGTACGAGGACCAAGGATGACGTCCTCAAGCATGTCACCGACGCACGCACCAGCGATAGCGCGCGCGAGCGGCGAGTCCCAACCGAGCGCGTTGCGGCTGCGGTCGGAGTCTCCGTCCCCACCGAGAATCCAGAGGGCAACCACCGTGTCGCCGGTGCGCTCGTCGGTGCACTCGATCTCAACCACCGAGCCCGGCCGCACGCGGTCCACTGGTCGCTGGCCCTCGACCACTTCGAAGAGCGTAGCCGTCTCGAGCACGCCGCGCAGGCGCGCGATCTCGTGCGAGAGCGCGGCCTCCATCTGCTGCACGCGATTGAGTTCGGGGTTGTCGTGCCAGCCGTCGCCGGAAAGCTCGAGCGCTGCGTCGCGTTCGCTGCACACACGCAGATGGCGCGCGCGCTTGTCGTCGATCTCGCGGCGAATGCGCGCGACGCCGTCGCGGCTCAGGATACCCATGTGTTGTCGCCTCTGTTCATGTGTTGAAGGTTCTCGATAAGACAGGTACGCGCCTCCGTCAGAGTGAGGGGGAGGGCGGCCACGTCCGGGTCGACCTTGCGACCCTCCTCGATGAGCAGGCGCGACTGACCGCCGAGCGGCGGCGCTGACACCATCAGCGTCGATACGAAGCGGTGGCCTGTGTGCTCGATACGGTGAAGCAAGTCGGGCGTCATCGAATAGGTCGTGCCTGCCCGCCGGACGTTCCGCTCGGTGCACCTTAGGCGCGCCCGGCCAACACGACACTGCGACGGAGCGGTATCCGCCGTCCTCGACACGTAGCAATGCTCAGCACACGCCACTTCACCGTGAGTGTCGTCGACGAACACCTCCGAGCGCAGCTCGCCCACCAGCACGTGGCTCGCGAACGCCCATCGGTGGTCGTGGATATTCTCCTCGGCAGGCGTGCCCAATTGCCAAACATGCAGTCGCACCTTGAAGCCAGCGTGCCGCAGCAACTCGAGCTTATGGAACCCGTTGCCATGCAGGTACGAGCGTCCCGCGATGAGGGTGAGTTCGCGCTCGTCGGCTACCAGGGCGACGAGCAGGGCGCGCAGGAGATGCCCACGAGCCAGCTCGCTCACCGCGACGCGCAGCGACTGGACGTCGCTCGGATCGACAACATCGAGCCGTCGACGCACGTCGTCGAGGAGCCCATGCGAAGCGCCGTCGTTCGTAGTCGGGAAACGGATGATGTCGTTGTTCACGTATCGACGACGCATGAGCGGTGCGCCATCTGACGCATCGCGTGCTCGATGAACGCCGGGAGCCCTTCGGCGTGTCTAACTTCGAGCCGGGGTGGTCCGAGCGCTTGGGCGCGCAGCGCTGGTCCTCCCCATCAGTACGCGGCCGGCCGCCCCGCACTCAGTTCATGCCGCCGACCAGCGATTGGAACCCATCTCGATGCGTGCGGACTCAAGAGGCCGGACATCACACCTGCGGCCAACTGTCAGACCAACGAGGGCGGATGCGTCTACACCACATGGCACACGCAAACGAACAATCCTTCTTCTCGAAACTCGGCCGCTTTGCACTCGACATGGGCGAGGACCTCGTCACCAACGCCATCCTCCTTTGGCTCGTAGTCGTCTCCGACGAAATGCCGCTGACAGCCAAGGCAACAGCCCTCGGCGCGATCGCGTACCTGATCATGCCGCTGGACGCGATTCCCGACGCGCTGGGACCGCTCGGCTTCACCGATGACGGGGCGGTGTTGCTTGCTGCGCTCGCGCAGATCGAGATCAACATCACACCCTCAATGCGGGCAGACGCACGTCGCCGTGCCCGCAAGCTGTTCGGCGGGTGACACCAAGCCCTTCACCGAGTGCCGCCCCAGGGACGAAGTGGCGCGAGCGCGGGCCACCTCGGGTGCCGGACGGCGGCGCCTGCCGCCTGGACGCCGTGATGGCCCAGGGGCCTTCGTGATTTCACTCCTCACGGATTGGTCCCCTGCTGCGCGAATAGCCGCACCAGAGCTGGTCCTCCTCTGGTAGAGTCACCGCTCCGATCGACTCGAGGGGTGGCGTGGCAAAAAAGCAAGAAGCAGCCTGGCAGCTCTACGTCGACGAGTCCGGCGCGTTTCGCGCTGGCGATGGGGCAGCGCCATCGTTCGTCGGAGGCGTGCCGGTGCGGGACACTCTCTCAACCGAGGGTGAACGCCAGCTGCGCGACGCAATCGCGCACGCCTCAGGCGGTCTCCCCTATCCGCCACACGCGACGCAACTGCGTGGTCCACTGGGTGGGCTGATCGCCCTCGCTTGCCAGGCGGGCGCCAACCATGCGGACGTGCAGGAGTTCACCGCCGTGCACGCAGACGTGAAGGCAGTAGTCGACTCCGCCACCGCAGGGCGTTGGCCGCGAAAGCCGGCCTGGCGAGCCGCCGAGGCTCACCTCGCGGCGCTCTCCCCCGCAAGAGTCCGACGCATTCAGCAGCATGGGAGCGAGGCACTCGGCAACATGCGGCACCTCCTTGCCGCTGTTGGTGAGCTCGTCATCGATCCTTCGCGCTTTCGCCATGGCACGAAGACTGACCGAGCCGCCCGCGCCGATCATCCCGGTGTCGCTGGTGGGTCACAGGGCGCCGCGCACGACACCAGCCCCGGCCATGATGGCCAGCGCGAGCGCCGCGTCGAGCAAGGTCGAGTTCTTGTCCATGGCGTTCTCCCGAAACAGCCACGGCGCCGACGACAACGTAGGTCGCCGACGCCGCGCTGGATGGTTGGGGTGGGGTCAGGCCCGGTTCCGGAAGATGACCGCCTTCGTCGCCGCGACGACGAGGGCGATGACCACCGCGGCCGCCGCGCGCTGCACGCCTTCGTCCTCGGTCACGGTCTTCAGGTACTGGTCCTTGATGGTGATCTGGTCCATGAGGTCTCCTATCGCTGCGCCACCGGGGGATCCGGGGCTTCACCCGCTGATAGGTGGAAACCGAGCCGGATTTGCGGAGTACGGCGGCCTTCGTTTCGCGTCTGAAGGGCAAGCGAACGAGGCGTGCTGGTCCGGCGGGGACCGTGAGCGGCGAGGCTCCTACGGCACGAGCGTCGGGCGCTGGCCTTCGTTTCGCGTTGTACGGCCGTTCGAAGCGGACACGCGGAGGCGTGACCCCTATGTCCCCTATGCTGGACGTTGCGCGTTGCGCGTTGCGCCTGCGTCGGCCCGGGATGCGGCCTCGTTCCAGCACACTTCACGTCTCCCTTGGCGAGTGCGGCTGTCAACCACCTACCAGTCTCTCAGGTCTTGACACCTACGGTCACCGAAACGGAATCGACGGCGCGGGGTTGGCGTCGTGATGCGCGAGGGCCCACGGGTTGGCCTCGGCGCGAGACGCACACGCATCGGGCGCCCATCGACCATCTGGAGTCCGATGGCGTCCAGCTTCTCCATCGCTT
Organism: Sandaracinaceae bacterium; assembly: GCA_020633075.1. Taxonomy (GTDB): domain Bacteria; phylum Myxococcota_A; class Polyangia; order Polyangiales; family Houyiibacteriaceae; genus JADJJE01. The sequence goes on along the minus strand of JACKEI010000005.1, from coordinate 5,669 downwards.
CAGCACGGCGTGCGTGCGACGTGGGCGGGAGCAGCAGGTCGAGGGTGACGTGGACGCAGTCGTCGTCGAAACGCAGTGAGCCAGGTGCATGCAGAAGCTCGACGAGGGTTCGGCTTCGCGCGGACTGGTCGTAGTCGCAGTCGGTGGGCGCACCACCCCGGCGTCGGCGAACGGCAGGCGGTCGCCACCCGCTCGCTGGCGGACCGCCGCGAGAGCGCGTGCCGGCGCGCGGGCAATGGGCCGCAGCGCCCCGGACCGCCGCGTGCACCGGCGCGGACCGTGTCTTGAATTCCTCGCGGTCGCCAACACGAGCGGCTGGCGTCGACGTCCCTGAGCGTCGAGGGCGACACCAACGACGAAAAGGCCGCGCCGCTCGTGCAGGCGGTGGTCGCCTCGAGGCTGGCCGAGCGGCTGTAGCCCCCTCGGGCACCCCGTTGTCGCCAGCTGTCCAGATGGCGATCGACGACGATCGACGACGACGTTGGTCATTGACCCCCCGCTCACGCCCGCGTACCTTCGACCCTAGCATCTGCATAGGCGGATGCTAAGGCGCCCGGAGCGCGACGCCGCGCTAGTTGAGGACCGTCGCGATGGCCGACAGCACCAAGACCGAGATCGACGTCCGCACGCTCCGCGAGTCCATGCGGTACCTGGAGTTCCTGCGGAAGTACGGCGCGCCGGGAGCCAATGTCGAGGTCGTGGTCGCCGGAAGGAACGAGAATCGCACTCTCCGAGCACGCATTCTGGAGTTCAACGACAACGCGGTAGTGCTTGAGTTTGAGGATGCGATTGAGGTCGTTCCCGGTGACGGACTCTTGGATGCGCGAATCCTCAAGGCGGACACTGCGAGCTCTGCGCCCCCCGTCGGTCGCGTGGAACCTCCCGAACCGACGACCGCGGCAGTGCCACCGGCATCCTTGCCCGCCGTCGAGTCTCCCGCCCTGTCGCTGCTGGCAGCCAAGCCGCCGGCACCGGATGTGTTCATCGGCTTGCCCTCGATCCCGCTGGGCGAACCCGACTTCCAGATCGGCGGCCTTCGATCCGAAGATCGCCAGGATGTCGTGAGCTGGAAGAACAAGTATGAGTACGCGCTCAAAGTCCGAGAGTTCGACCGCGTGCGGGCCATCCTGCCGGCAGTGGAGCGCCTCGCCCGCTCGATCGCGCACGCCGACCTGTCGCTGTTGGCGGGGCATCTCGCGGCCAAGGTCGGCGAGGAGGAGCGCGCCGCTGCCCTGATGGACTTCTCAGGATCGCGGGGGCGCGCGGACGCCTGGGTCTCGAGCGCCGCCATCTACGTCCGCCGACAACGCCCGGATTTGGCGGCGGATCGCTTGGTGCGAGCCCTATCCTCGGCAGGTTCCGTCAGTGCTACGCCCGAGCTCGTGACGTCGTTGGGGCGCTGCGTCGCCCTCTGTCAAGATACGGAAGTCGAAGGCTTGGAGGTCGCCTTGCGTCGGGCGACGGATGATGCTCGCCGGTTGGCGCACGAGCTGATGGGGCTTGCACTGCGGAACAACACACCCGCCGCCGAGGAGGCGCGCGCGGGCAACATCGAGGCTGCTCGTACGCTCGCCCCAGCGTCTGCGGTCTTCCGCGCGTTAGCGCCCCTTGAGATTCAACGCGCGCCAGCCGGCGCGACCTGGACAGCGTCAGTGGGCCGGCCTGGCACTCCAACGGCGGTGCAGGGAAGGACGCATCGACCGTCGGATGGCAAGCCCGGTCGCGCCCCTGTGAACGTTCGCCTTCAGGGACTTCCGAAGAACGCCTCAGCGTACGCGAAGGCCAAGCGTTCGGAACAACTTGACGACCTCGACACCGCTGTCGACCTGTTCTTGAAGGAGATCTCCGGGAGAGGCTCTTACTGGCAGAGTGCGGTGAAGGATCTAGCCTCGCTGTATGGTAGGCGCGGAGAAATCGACAAAGCCATCGCGCTCTTGGACCAGCATCGCAATCAGTGTCAACCGACCCGAGCGATCGACAACATCAAGGTGAACGTCCTGATCAAGGGGCGGCGCTTCGAACAAGCGGCCGAGTTGCTGCGCAGTCTCCGCAAGGACGTCCCATCAGGCGATCAGGCGGTCTTGATTCGTCAAGAGGCATACTGCCTGTCTATGGCGGGGAGCTACGAAGATGCCATCGGAATCCTCGACAGCCTCAGGGGTGTGGCAGGGAGCGACCCTACGACGTTGGCGCTCAAGGAAAAGATCAAGCAGGCGCGCGATGAATCTGCCAAGGCAACGTCGACATCGGCGCCCTCCCATGCCGATGACAACCCTGCGGCCACAATGGCACGGCCTGCTTCCGCTCAGCCCAGTCTCTTCGACGAGGAGATGCTCCAACTCTCTGGCCTCTCGGATTCACTTTCCCGCCTGGCGCAAGAGAGGATCAACGCTTGTGAGCTCCGTGGTCTAGACGAGGTCGCGAAGGCTCGTGGGTTCTTTGAGCGCCGCGACTTTGATCGAGTGGACCGACAGCTTGGAGATGTGCGCGGGCGGCGCCCAAGGGATCGCGCTGAGCTCTGGCTCACCTTGGCGCACATGCAGCACCAGACGCCAAACGCGGCGGGCGATAGTGATATCCGTCGTTCCATCGCCGGCTACTTCGCCCACATGGGAGAGGCCGCGTGCCTGGAGAGTGTCCCCCTCGACGTGGCGCGGTGCTTCCTTGTGGAGTCACTTCTTGCGTCAGCAGCGGCATCCAGGGAAAGCAGCATCGAACACGCAGCGACCTACCTGCTGGGCACCTACCTCCAACCTCGACCCGGGCCCGGCGACCTGGTAGGAGCCGACGGCAAAGTCCGGTTGTCTATGGTTCTGGCACGTTTCGACGATGCGCCCGAATGCTGGACTGCCTTCCTGCTGGACCTCCCATTCTATTTCGCCCTGTCCCCCGCACTTGCGGAGTTCCTCGCGCGTGGTCTGGGTCGGCGCGATGGCAGGCCAACGACTTCCCGCATCGAACTCCCGGAAAGACGGGCGATCGAGCGCCAGCGACAGGACGAGGCGCGCCGGCTGGAGGAGGAGAACGCGCGTCTTCGGTCAATAGCCTCAGCGCAGTTCACCGCGGCCGCCCTAGGGGAGAATAGCAGTGCGCTCGCTCACCTGGCTGGATCGACCCGGTTCCAGCTTGACCGCCAGCGGGTGGATGCGCTCGCCCGCCACATGGACGATGCTAGTCGCTTCATCCTGGAGCGGGACTACGTGGAGCGCGAGGGGCGCCACGCGCGACTAACCGCGAAGCTGGAGGACTTGGCCAGCGAGATCATCTCGATGCCGACGCGCCTCTCCATCGAACTGCTCCACCCGCTGGTTGTCCAACTCAAGGAGAGACTGGATGAGAGCTTCACCGAGTTCCAAGACGCCGCTACTCCAGTAATCGAGATAGCGAACGTCCTCTCCGGCGACTACTCCACGCTTGACGCTGCAGGAATACTCGCCATCGCCATTGAGGCCGCCAACCGTTCAGGCGGCGCACCCGTTGAGCGTTTGGACGTGAGCCCGATCGAGGAGGAAGGGCTGACCTGCGTCGAGGCCGGACACATCGCCGAACCGCTCCGCGGGGGCGACCGGCGTGAGGTCAGGGTGCGCGTACGACCTTCGGCGCAACAGATCCGTGACGGGGCGTTCACGTTGCGGGTCCGGGTCGAGCATCGGAGTCGTGCCGGATCCCGGGTAGAAGCGGGCGACTACAGCCTGCCCGTCCGTCTCGCGCTCAGTGAGGCTTTCGAGCCGGTCCGCAATCCCTACGAGGAGCACAGTGGCGGAGGCGAGGTCCGCCAGGGAAATATGTTCTTCGGGCGTGTCGGACTGCTGGACCGGATTGAGCGGCAGATGACGACTGGGCCGATCGGGCAGTGCTTCGTGCTGTACGGCCAGAAGCGCTCAGGCAAGTCCTCAGTACTTGTGCAACTTGAACATCGCATCAAAGCGCCTGCGCTCGCCGTCAAACTTACGCTTGGCGCGGTGGACACCTCGAATGCACAGGCCAACTTCGTCACTTTGTGCCTTGATCGCGTGGAGGAGCGGATAGCGGACGACCTTGGCATCGGTCTCCGAGACTGGCCGGATCGGGCTTCAATTGCGCAGGACTCGGTCGGCTCTTTTCGTAGGGGCATGCGTGCTGCGCGGGCCGCGCTCACCACAGCGGGTTGGGTCGACCCACGCGTGATCCTGCTCATCGATGAGTTCACCTACCTCTACGAGTACATAGAAGAGGGCATCGTTCCGCCGACCTTCATGCGGCATTGGAAGGGGCTGCTCGAGACCCAGACGTTCAGTGCGGTGCTCGTCGGGCAGGATTCGATGCCGAAGTTCAAGGAGCGATACGCCAACGAGTTTGCGAGAACCCACGACGAGCGCTTGTCGTACCTGTCGCTCGATGAGGCGAAGGCGCTGGCTACCGAGCCCATCGCATTGCACGGGCAGTCGAGGTACCGCGGGAAGGCGCTGGACAAGCTCATGCAGCTCACAGCTGGGAATCCCTTCTTCCTGCAGATCATATGCGATCGACTTGTCCGTCACATCAACCACCCGGATGTACGCTCGCCGTTCATCACCGAGTGGGACGTCGATGCTGTCGTGCAATCACTGGTGGGCGCCGACGGATTAGGCGAGGAACGTTTTGACTCTCTCATCACCGTCGCCGGAGAGTCCGTGGCGGAGGCTACACGGGACCAGTACCTCGCAGTTCTGTGGAGCATCGCACGGGCTTCGAACTTGGCGGCTCTCTCGGAGCTGCCCAGCGTCGCCAACCGCGACGATCTTCTCAAGGACATGGCCGATCGCGAGGTCATTGAACGAGACTCTGCCGGGCGGTTCTCGATCCGAGTCGGTCTGTTCGCAGAGTGGCTCCGATTTCGCGCAGCGGCGAGTGCATCATCCCGGGGGGCAGAGCTATGAGGAACCCGTTTGCCGGCTACGGCACCACCGTGAGGGGTGAACGACTTGTTGGTCGGGAGTCCGAACTCACGTTGATCGGTGCCCGTCTAGCTGACGGTTGCGGGAGTGTGAGCGTCGTCGGCCTTCCCCGTGTTGGGAAGACATCACTCGTGACGGAGTGCCTTCGTCGCATACGAGAGGACCAGCCGGACCGCGCGGTTGCTCGGCTGAACGCCGCCGCCGTGCCGAACGGGAGCGTCCTGCTCGGCGCAATGTTGGACGAGACGGTGCTGTCGGTGCTGACACACCGTCCGGAGGTGGAGGCGGAACTCGCGGACATCATCGCGCTTCCGGTCAGTTCTTCGTACGAGTCCTATCGCCGAGCGCGTCGAGGATTCACACGGCTGCGTCGGCTTGGCATTGAGAGCGTCGTCGCGATCGACGAGTTCGACGCTGTCCGGACTTACGAAGGTGCCGGCCAGACGATCCAGCAACTCCGCGAGATACTTGACGAGCGCTGGCGGACCGGCGTGAGCGCCGTGCTCATATCTCGTAGGTCGCTAGGGGCGATCGAGGAGCAGGTTGCCGATGTCTCCACACTGCACGGCGTTTGCGAGCACCATCATCTGCGCCCGCTAGATGAGGAGGGGGTAGCCGCCATTCGGCGTCGCGCAGGGAACCTGCTTTCAGACGCGGGTACGCCCCAAGATGTCTGGGAGCTTACGGGCGGGCACCCGTACCTGGCCGAGATGGTCCTGTGCCATGCCGTGGATCGGGGGAGTGTCGAGGCAG
>JACKEI010000004.1 GCA_020633075.1 Sandaracinaceae bacterium | reverse complement strand
CGCCGCCTGGGTCACAGCTTCCGTGACCGCGCGCTGCTGGACGAAGCGCTGACGCACCGCTCGTACCACAACGAGCGTAAACAACAGGCGCCGCGCCACAACGAGCGCTTGGAGTTCCTGGGGGACTCCATCCTGGGGGCCGCTGTGACGGCCATGCTCTTCGAGCGCCTGCCCGACGTGCGCGAGGGTGAGCTCACGCGGCGGCGCGCCGAGCTGGTGTGCGAGGCGGGCCTGGCCGAGGTCGCCGACACCCTGGACCTGGGCGCGGCGCTGCTACTGGGACGCGGTGAGGAGCGCAGCGGTGGCCGGCGCAAGCCTCGCCTCCTGGCGAGCGGGGTCGAGGCGCTGGTCGGGGCAGTGCACCAGGACGCGGGCTTCGAGGCCGCAGCCGCGCTGGTGAAGCGCCTGCTGGGACCGCGCGTGGGCGACACACGCGGCGAGCGCGACCACAAGACCACCTTCCAGGAGTGGGCCCAGCGGCACCGCTCGGTCACGCCCCGCTACGAGCTGCTGGAGATGGAGGGGCCCGACCACGCGCGCAGCTTTCGCGTCTCGCTGCAGCTGGGAGACGAGGACTACGCGGCCGGTGAAGGGCGCTCCAAGACCGAGGCGGAGCAGGAGGCGGCGCGGGTCGCGCTGCTGCGCGCAGAAGAAGAGACGCGCGCCGCAGAGCGTGCCGCCGCAGAGCGTGCCGCCGCAGAGCGTGCCGCCGCAGAGCGTGCCGCCACCGAACGTGCCGCTGCCGAGGAGGCTCGCGTGGCGCAGGCCGCGGCGCAAGACGCTCGCGCCGCAGAGCCTGACCCCGAACGCTGATGTACGCCGCAGCGCCGGAGCGCACACGCAGCGCTCGCCTCGCGCGCAGGGGTGCGACATCATGCGGGCATGCCTCGTGTCCGCCGTCTGCTCGCGCCGGTGTCGCTGGCGCTGGCCCTGGTCGGTGTCGCTGGCGGCGCGTTCGACGGGCTGCACGAGGAGGCGGAGGCGCAGCGCCGCTCGTCGAGCTCCATGCGGAGCAGCAGCCGCGGTCACGGGCGCCAGAGCTCGATGCGGAGTCCGTCGCGGATGAGCGCGAGCTCCCGGCGGGGACGTCGCACGCCGCCGCCGCGCGTGACCGCCGCGTATCGCCGACAGGTGGTGCGCTGGCACCGCCGCCCCGCGCCCGAGGCGGTGGAGAGCTGGGCGCAGCAGACGCCGCCGCCGCTGGTCTTTCGTCCGGTGCGCTACCCGGGCGAGTACGCGCTGGTGCCTGATGCGACCGGGGCCTTCTCGGCGTATCAGCTGCGCGCCGCGCGCAAGGCCTTCACCTACCGCGACACGCTCACGCACGACGTGCACCCCGCGCTGGTCGAGCGGGCGTACCGCATCGTGCGGGAGTTCCGCGTGCCGTACCTGTGGCTCATCAGCGGCTACCGCGACACGCGCAGCACCAGCCGCCACAGCCAGGGGCGCGCCATGGACATCGTCGCGCCCGGGGTGAGCAACGCGCAGCTCGCGCGCTTCGCGCGGAGCTTCGGGCACACCGGGGTAGGGGAGTACCCGCAGAGCGGCTTCGTACACGTGGACGTGCGCACGCGCAGCTACTTCTGGGTGGACCACTCCGCCCCGGGCGCGCGCTCGCGCGAGCGTCAGGTGCGCCGCAGCGAGGCCGCGCGCGCAGACCGAGCGGCGCGCGCGCGCGGCGAGCGTGCCGTGGAAGACGCAGCCGACCAAGCCGACGGCGAGGAGAGCGACCCCCTCGAGGCGGGCGAAGACGGCGGTCCTCCCGGCGCCGAGGGCGCTGGCGCCTCGGAGCGAGCCGACGCCGCCGTGCCTGTCGTCGCGCCCCACCGGTGAGCGCAAGCTGCCCCGTCGCGCGACGCTGCGCGCTACACTCGGCTCCGTGACCGACGGCCACGACGACCGCATCGCGGCGCTCGCGCGGAAAGGCGAGCACCGCGCCGCTGCGCAGCTGGCGCTCAGCAGCGGGAACGCCCTGCGCGCCGCGGAGCTCTACGCCGAGGTCTGGGACTGGGAGGCCGCGCGCGCGGCGGCGGAGCGCGCAGGCGAGCCCGCGCTTGCGTATCGGTACGCCGTCTCGTCCAACGACGCCGCCAGCATCGCGCGCGCCCTGGAAGCGCTGCTCGGGGACGACGTGCACGCCAGCGCGGCCGCGGAGCACGCGCGCAGCCGCGGACGGCACCACGACGCGGCGCGGCTGCTCGAGGCCGCGGGCGACCTGCCCGGTGCGGCCGAGGCCTTCGTCGCGGCGGGCGAGCTGTTCGACGCGGCGCGCTGCCACGAGGCGCTGGGCGCCTACCGCGAGGCCGGCAAGCTCTACGAGCTGCGCATCAAGGAAGCCCCCGAGGACGCACGCGCCGCGCTGCGGTTGGCCCGCATCTTGGCGAGCTTCGGCCGCTACAAGCCTGCCGTGGCGGCGCTGCAGCGCGCCGAGGCCGACCCCGAGCAGGCCGCCGGGGCGCTGCGCATGATGGTGGCCTGCTTCGCCGCGCTGCAGATGGACGAGGCCGCCGGGCGCTGCCTCGAGCGGCTGCGCGCGCACGACCCAGACGTCCCGGTGAGCGTGCGCGACTACCTCGAGCGCACCTACGGGCACGGCGAAGGCCTCGTGGCCCTGCAGCGGGAGAGCGTGCGCGCAGAGCTCCTGGCGGGCCGCTATCAGCCCCTCGAGACGCTCGGGGCGGGCGCGACCGGGCGCGTGCTGCGCGCGCGTGACACCTTCTACGACCGTGACGTGGCGGTGAAGGTGTTGACGGTAGGCGGCGGCGAGCGCGGCCGCGACGCCTACGCCCGCTTCGCGCGGGAGGCGCGCATCGCCACGGCGCTCGACCACCCGAACATCGTGCGCGTGCTGGAGTTCCACCCGAGCGGGCCCTTCCTGGTCATGGAGCTGATGGCCGGCGGGACCCTCGAGAGCCGGCTGCAGCCTGCCGGCCAGCGCCTGCCGCTCGAGGTGGTGGCGCACGTGCTGCGCTCGCTGACCGCCGCGCTCGGCGCCGTGCACCAGCGGGGGATCACGCACCGTGACGTGAAGCCCGCCAACGTCTTCTTCGGCGCCACCGGCGAGGTCAAGCTGGGCGACTTCGGCGCGTCGCACCTGGCGGACCTGAGCGCCACGCTGACCTCCGCCATGGTGGGCACCCTCGCCTACATGGCCCCGGAGCAGGTCACCGGCGGAGGCCAGCCGAGCGCGGCCACGGACCTGTATGCGCTCGGGGTCGTGGCCTTCCAGATGCTCACGGGGGGCCTCCCCTTCACGGGGCCGGACTTCGTCACGCAGCACCTGAGTGAAGCCCCGCCCCGCGTCTCGGAGCGCGCGCCCATCTTGGGCACGCACTTCGACGCGCTCGTCGACGCGCTGCTGCGCAAGGACCCGAGCGAGCGCATAGCGGACGCCAACGCGCTGCACGAGCGCCTGGCCGAGCTCCGCTGGCTGGACCCCGAGCACGACGCGCTCTCCGTGGCGGCGCCTGGTGCGCGCCCGGCCACACCGCGCGCCGAGGCCCCCGTGTCCCCGCCCGAAGCGACGACGTCCCCCGCCCGTTTCGTGCCGCTGACGGCAGACGAGCAGGCGCGGAAGCAGCCCTGGCAGCCCCCGGGCGTGCCGGCGCTGCACCGCGACACGCTGCTCCAGCGCGAGGTCCAGATCGTGTCCGTGGACGCCGGGCGCGCCCGCGAGCTGGTGGCCCTGGCCGAGGCCGACCACCCGCACGTGCAGGCCGTGTTCGACGTCGACCTCGAGCGCGGCGAGGCGCTCCTGGAGTGGCCACGGGCGGTGCCTCTCTCCGAGGCGCAGCTCGCGCCCGAGCGCCGCACGCGCGTGAAGGGAGAGCTGCGCAGCGCGCTCGCGGCGCTGCACGAGCGTGGCCTGGCCCACGGGCGCGTCGACGCTCAGCACGCCTGGGTAGGGACAGGTCGGGCGCTGCTGATGCTCCCCGACACGCTCGGCCACGACCCAGCCGACGACCTCCTGGCCCTCGACCGCCTGTTCGCGTAGCGCGTCGATCACGAGCGGCCGGACGCGCCGGGCAGTCCACCGAGCGCGGATCCTACGGAAGCGCGGCTGCGCTGCCGCGAGGGGCCTGGTAGAGTCGTCCACCCGAGCGCCTCATGAGCACCCCTGACTCCGACGACCTGCCTGATCCCGTCACCCACGGCACCGCCGCGCAGCCTGCACCCACCGGCGAGCCCACCGACCACGCGAGCGACCCTGAAGTGCTGGCTCCCGTGACGGGTGACGAGCGCCGCGGCATCGGCGAGTGGGCCGTGGTGCTGGTGCTGGTAGCGCTCATCGTCGGGGTGGCCTGGTCTCAATTCGGCCCGCTCTTCGAGACCTCCACGGCCGGCTCGGGCGGCCCCGCGCCGGGCCCCGCTCCCGCGCTGGACATCGAAGCGGAGGGTGTCGTGCTGGGCGGCACGGCCATGTCCAGCTTGAGCGACCGGCCGGCCGCCGAGCCGACGCCCGGCGAGCCCGACGACACCGGCGACACCGACGAGTTCGGGCGCCCTGACGACCAGGAGTGATGGATGAGCAGCTCGGACGTGGACGTGGATGTCGTGGTGGTCGGAGGGGGGCTCTCCGGGCTCTGCGCCGCACGCCGACTGATGGACGCAGGCGCCAGCGTGCGGGTCTTGGAGGCGCGTGACCGCGTCGGCGGTCGCACCTGGTCCAAGGAGATCGGCGGCGCCACCTTCGACGTGGGGGGGCAGTGGATCGGCCCCGGTCAGCACCGCCTCGCGGCGCTCACCAGCGAGCTGGGCATCACCACCTTCCCGACCTTCGACGAGGGCAAGAAGGTGCTGGACCTAGACGGATCGATCTCCGAGTACCGCAGCCAGATCCCCAACATCTCCATCCCCGCGCTGCTGCAGATGCAGGCGGCCCTCACGCTCCTGGACCGGCAGCAGAAGCTGGTCTCCGCCCGGAATCCCCTCGGCGCGGCCAACGCGGACGAGCTGGACAAGGCCACGCTGGACTCCTTCCGGCGCAAGTTCGTGAAGCTGAAGAGCGTCAACGGCCTGCTGGACGTGGCGGTGCGCGTCATCTTCGGCGCAGAGGCCGGTGAGATCGGGCTGCTCTACTTCCTGGCCTACCTGAACGCGGGAGGAGGGCTGCTGAAGCTCGCCGAGATCCGCGGCGGCGCGCAGCAGGACCGCTTCGTGGAAGGCGCGCAGAGCGTGTCGAAGCGCCTGGCCGCGAAGCTGGGAGACGCCGTGGTGTTGAGCGCGCCCGTCTCCCACGTGCGGCAGCGGGACGGGGGCGTTTCGGTCGTGAGTGCGAAGGGGACCGTGCGCGCGCGCCGCTGCATCGTGGCCGTGCCCCCCGCGCTGGCCGGCCGAATCGAGTACGAGCCCATGCTCCCGGGGCGGCGCGATCAGCTCACGCAGCGCATGCCCATGGGCAACACCGTCAAGGTGCTCTGCACGTACAAGGAAGCCTTCTGGCGGCAGCGGGGCTACTCCGGTGAGGTGGTCAGCACGACCGGCCCGATGAGCGTGGTGTTCGACAACACCTCGCACGACGGCAAGGTGCCCATGTTGCTGGGCTTCGTGGTCGCCAAGCACGCGCGCGGCTGGTCGGAGCTGCCCGCGGAGCGGCGACGCGCGCTGGTGAGCGACTCCCTGGTGCGCTACTTCGGCAAGGACGCTGCGGACATCGACGAGCTGGTGGAGCAGGACTGGTCCACGGAGGCCTACAGCCGCGGCTGCCCCGTCGGGGTCTTGGGCCCCGGCAGCTACAACGCCTGCGGCGACGCGCTGCGCGAGCCGGTGGGCGCCATCCACTGGGCCGGCACGGAGACGGCCACGGAGTGGACCGGCTACCTGGAGGGCGCCATCCAGGCGGGGGAGCGTGCCGCCGACGAGGTCGTCGCGGCGCTCGGCAGCGCACGCCGGGGCACATGACGGACACGAACGAGCCCACGCCGCTGCCGGTCGCGGGCTTGCTGACCCTGTTCTCCCTCTACTTCGTGCAGGGGCTGCCCTACGGCTTCCAGACGGTGGCCGTGCCCGTGATCCTGGTCGAGAGAGGGATCGGCATCGAGTCCATCACGTTGCTGGGTGTGCTGCTGGGGCTCCCGTGGATGCTGAAGCTGCTCTGGGCCCCCTTCGTGGACACGCTGTACTGGCCCGCCATCGGACGCCGGCGCTCGTGGCTGCTGCCCATGCAGCTCGGCTTGGCGCTCACGTGCCTGACGCTCGCGCTGGTGGGGATCGAGGGCCCGCTGCCGCTCGTGCTGGTCATGGTCGTGGGCATGAGCCTCTTCAGCGCCACCATGGACATCGCGGTGGACGGGTACGCCATCGACCTGCTGGACGAGCACCACCTGGGCTACGGCAACATCGCGCAGGTGGTGGGCGCCAAGGTCGGCATGCTCGTGGGCGGCGGCGTGCTGCTCAGCCAGGTCGGCGCCATCGGCTACCGAGGCGTGTTCCTGGCGATGGCCGGCTGCGTGCTCGCCGTGCTGGTCGTGACCGCGCTGCGGCCGGAGCCCGAGGTGCCCCACATGCCGCCCGAGGGGACCCCACGCGGGACGCTGGTGGAGACCGCCCGACCGGTGATCGCGGCGCTGCGCCGCGCGGTGGCCCGTCCGGACGCGCGCGCGCTGCTGCTCTTCGTGCTCACGTACAAGGCCGGCGAGTCCATGGCGGACGCGCTCTTCAAGCCCTTCCTGGTCAGCGAGCTGGGCTACGACACCGCGCAGATCGGCCTGATCGTGGGCACGTGGGGCATGGCCTTCTCGCTGATGGGCTCCTTCTTTGGGGGCCTGGTCGCCAGCCACACCACGCTCCTGCGCGCGGTGAGCGTCTTCGCGCTGCTGCGCATCCTGCCGGTAGGGGCGGAGTGGTGGCTCGTGGCGGGCTTCAGCAATGATCCCCAGCACGTGGTCGTGATCACCTGCGCCGAGCACTTCTTCGGCGGCGCCCTCACCACGGCCACCTTCGCGTTCATGATGTCCCGGGTCGACGCCCGCATCGGCGCGTCGCACTACACGCTGCTGGCCACCCTCGAGGTGCTCGGCAAGATGCTCATGTCCGCGCCGAGCGGCGTCGTGGCCGCCCGCCTGGGCTACTCCGCCGTGTTCGGCATCGCGACCGGGCTGTCGCTGCTCTTCCTCCTGGTGCTCATCCCCCTGCGCCGCACCACCCCCCCAGCCGAGGGCTCTGCGAGCGAGTTCTGAGCTTGACGCGCTCCGGTCGGGCGCTACACTCGCCGGCCTTCCCGAGGATCCCCATGCGTGATTTGATCAAATTGAGCTGTGAAGAGTGCGGTCGCGACAACTACACGACCGACAAGAACAAGCGCACGATGCCCGAGAAGTTCAAGATCTCGAAGTTCTGCGGCAAGTGCCGGAAGCACACGTCCCACAAGGAAGGCAAGATCAGCAAGGGCTGAGCGCGAGCGCTCCCGAGCGCCCGCGTCCCCTGTTGCGACTTGTCTCGGCCCCGCCCTTTGGCGGGGCTTTGGTGCTCCGTCCGGCACTGCCAGTGCCACGCTCGCTCGAGCGGCCGCGCAGCCTCTCCTCCCGCTCGGGACCGAGCAGGTGACCTGAGGCCACCTTGCGCGACCGGCGCCGGCGCGCCGGCGTCGAGCTCAGAGCTCGGGTGAGGCGGGCCCCATGACGGCGTCCCCGATCTTCACCCCCGTGTGCACCACGGCCAGGTAGAGGAGGTCGGTGGTGCCAGCCAGCGCCGTGATGGCGTGCGCGCTGCTTGCCGGGCGAGTGACGATGTCGCCCGGCCCGGCCTCCTCCCCCGTCTCCCCGTCGATCAGCCGCCCCTGCAGCACCAAGACGTGCTCCACACCCAGGTGCTCGTGGTGCGGGAAGGTCAACCCGGGCGCCACCCGCACGAAGCCGGTGATGGCGTCGGCCACGGCCGGGCCACCCGTGATGTGGCAGAGGGTGATGTCCAGGTCCGGAAAGGGCCCCGCCTCGAACGCGCCCGGGGCGTCGATGCCGTCGAGGAGCGCGCGCGCGCCGGCAAGATCCACGTCCATGAGCTGGGCCACGGGCTCCGCGAAGCGGTGCAGGCGGGAAGCGAGCGGCGCCTGCAGCAAGCGGTCACGCAGGCCCCGCGGCGCCGGCGTGCGCAGGTCCGCCGCCAGCGCCTCGAGCAGCTGGGCGTCGAACGCAGCGTCGGCGAGGTCCATGGCGGACTCCGCCTGCGGGAGGGCAGCTGTGGAAGCGTGCGGCGGCTTGGGAGGGCGGGTACTCATGGCTCACCCCCCAACGTGGCCGGGTCCAGCTCGGCCCGCAGCGCGCGCAAGCCCGCGGCCGCGCGCGACTTCACGGTCCCGTGCGGGATGCTCAGCTCCGTCGCGATCTCGCTGGTGCTGAGCCCACGGAAGTACGCCAGCTCCAGGACTTCGCGGGGGCCGGGGTCGAGCTCCGCCAGGCGCTCTCGCACGCGCACGCCGTCCAGCGTCACGTCCGGGCCGGAGGCAGGGCTGGTGCGCTCGGGGTGAGCGTCGGTCAGCCGCTCGTGCCGCACCCGCGCCGAACGCACGCGGTCGAGAGCACGGGAGCGAGCGCGCACCAGCAGCCAGCCGCGCACGCTCCCTCGGCGCGGGTCGTAGTCGCCAGCGCGCTCGAGGACCTCCACGAACACGTCGTGCAAGAGGTCCTGGGCCTCGGCGGGCTGGCGGAGAATGCTCACGAGCACTCCATAGACCATGTCGCCGTGCTCGTCATAGAGCACCGCCAAGGCCTCGCGGTCGCCGCGTGCGACACGGCGCAGCGCATCGACCCCACGCGAATCATCCGACATCGGAGGATCATGCCGCTCCCGGTGGCGGGGAGCAACGCCGGAGCGCGACGGGAGGGTCGCTGGCATGAGGAGAGCGAGCTCATGGGCAGCTCACGAGCGTGAGCTCCGCCGCGAGGACGGGGTGGGTCTCGGCCAGAGGCCGGGCCGCGTCCGCGATGCGGCAGGCCCAAGCGTGGTCGTGGCGAGCGCGCGCCGCGTGCAGGGCGAGCTGGTGCGCCCGCGCGTTGGGGCGCGTGCTGAGCAGCTCGCGCGCGAGCTCCTCCGCACGACCGGAGGACGCCGGCTCGTGAGCGAGGGAGAATTCCAGCGCGTGGTCGAGGTAGGCCGCGCGGTGGCGCGAGAGGAGGGCTGCGTAGACGCTCTCCGCCGTCCGCCGGAGCGCGGCGCGTTCAGGGCCGCTGCGCAGCTCTGCCAGCCGGGAGGCGGGCTCGGGGTCCTCGGCACCCAAGAGGGCCCCGAGCCGCTCAGACGCCGCAGCCTCGTCGCCGCGGGCAGCCTCGAGCTCAGCCAGGTGCACGGAGGCACGCACGAAGCCAGGCACCAGGCGCAGCGCGGCGCGATAGTGACGCTCGCCCGCCGCGCGATCGCCGAGCTGCTCCGCAGCCATGACTCCGCGCTGAAAGGCGATGTAGGCGATCGGCAGCGGCGAGACGTCGGGCGAGGCCAGCTCCGCACGGGCGAGCTGCTCGTCGGCCTCGGCGAGGCGCCCCGCGGCCGCGAGCGCTGCGGCGTAGTCCACGAGGGTGCCCACTCGCGGGCGCCGCGCGGCCGCCTGCGCGCGTCGCGTCAAGATGGGCTGCGCCTCGGCGCGCGTGACCCCCAGGGCCAGCTGGATGATGTCGCGCTCGCGCGTGACCTGCGCCGCCGGGAGCCCCGCCTGCTCGGCCTCGTCGAGACGCTCGAGCGCCTCCGGAAAGCGGTGCAGCGCGGCGAAGGTGCGCGCCTCGAGCAGCAGCTGCTCACGGCCGGGGGTCTCGGTCTCCGCCTCACGGACGCGCAGCAGCGCCTCGTCTAGGTCCGTGACCGACCCCGTGAAGCGGGCGCGCTCCAGCAGGTGGCCCACCAAGGCAGAGCGCAGGTCCAGCACGCGCGGCTGCCGGGCGAGCGCCGCGCGAGCGCCGTCGACCTGCGCGCTCAGGTTGGCCAGCGCGACCTCGCCCGGCGTGTAGGCGCGCGCAGGCACATCGCCCGCGGAAGGGACGAGCCATGCCGGGCGACCTTCGGCCGCGACCACACGCAGGGTGGCCCCGAGCAACAGGCCAGCCAGGCCCGCGACGGTCCAGAAGCGCAGCGTGAAGCGCACCAAGGTGGCGCGCGAGAGCTGCCCGGCGGTCGCCCCGTGGCTCATCAGTTCGGGCCCGCGATGAAGGGGAAGACCTCGGTGGAGTGCTCGCGCGAGTCGCCTGTCACCAGGTCGTCGACGCCGCTGAGCACGCCCGCTGCGAGCACCGAGTAGCTGCGCTCGATGACGTCGTCGTTCGGGGTGCGTCCGCCGCAGCCGCCCGCGCCGGGCTCGAGCGCGCCGACCACCTCGCCCTCGAGGCCCAGGTACACGCCGCACACGCCGGAGGCGGAGTTCACGTAGAGGCGGTCGTCCAAGAGCACGTCGGCGAGCGCGTCGTAGCGGTTGGGTCCGGCCGGCCCGGCCAGCAGCTGGTTACCGCAGGTCCCGTCGAGCGCGTCCAGCACGCCGAGCCCGAAGGTCATCTCGGGCGCGAAGCTGCTCCATGTGGCGGGGCCCGCTTGGTTGTAGCGGTCGCGCACGTCGTTGCGCTCTTCGAAGGACGCAAAGGTAGCGATCAACGCGGTGCTGACGGCTGGCCGACCCGCGCGGTCGATCTGCGCACCGAGCGCCGGGCGGGCGTCCGGGCCGAGGGGCGCAGGACCGTCTCCGCCGCAACCGAGGAGGGAACCCACGCTGAGCGCGAGGGTCAGGAGCGCGAGGGAAGGCGTATGGATGCAGCGACTCACAGGGCACCTCCCACGAAGCTGGGGTTGCTGTGCGTGCTGGCCCACACGGCCAGCAGCGGGCCATTGACGTTCACGAGCGCCGGGTCGAGCTGCACGACCAGCGCGAGCGCGTTACCCCCCTCGAAGCTGTCGCTCGCCGGGGCGCCTGTGGGACCCGTCTGGAGCTGCGTCAGCAGGGCGCTCTGGGTCTCGGGCTCGAGCTGCGGGCAGCCGTCCACGAAGGTGAGCGTGGGCGCGACCTCGGAGACGGTGCTCACCACCTCTTTGAAGCCGTTGAACTCGAAGAAGAAGGGGTCGTCCCGCAAGCCCGCGAAGACCCGCAGGCGCCCGGAGTCCGAGGCGATGCCGGCGGGATCGCTCGGGTCACCCTCGACGTACTCGTCGCCAGCCCAGCACTCGATGCGGTCCGCGTCGTAGAACTGACAGAGCACCACCTCTTCCCCCGACACGGCGCCGTATTCCTCGCCGCTCTCGATGTGGAAGGCGTACTGCACGGCGGGGGAGAAGGCAGCCGTGGGCCCGGCTGCGTAGAACACGTCCGCCACGAGGTTGAGGCGGCTGGCGTCGGCGCTCATCCACGCGAAGACGTCGCTGATGTCGGCGGTGGGGTCCAGCTGCGCGGACGGCCCGTCGGCGTGGTCTGCAGCGGAGGCGCCGCGGGGTCGCAGCGCCGCGATGGCGGCGAGCAGCAGGAGCAGCGCGGCGGCTCCCAGCGCGTAGTGGGTGGGTCTCTTGGTGATCATCGGGGCTCTCTCTTCCGCGCCGGGGGCTGTGGCGCTGGTTGGAGCCTCTACGAGACAGCGCCGCTTTCGGATCGAAGGTCGCTCGCGATGCGCAGCTCACCGACCTCGGCCCGCCAGGCGCGCTTGTCCACGGCACGGACGTCGCGCACCGGGTGCAGCAGGGACATGTAGGTACCGAGATCCGTGAGCTCGTCGTCCTCGAGCGCGCCCGTGAAGGGCTGGACCTGGATGATGTTGTGCACGCTCAGGCACAGGCGATGCGGCAAGTCGTCCACGAACAAGATGTGGGCCGGGTCGTAGCCCGCCAGCTCCAGCTGCTGGATGTCTTTGAGCAGGTCGAAGCTGCGCGTGGCGGGATGCTTGGCGATGGAGCAGTGCTCGCGGGACCACACGAAGCGGAAGCGCGAGATGTCCGTCAGGCGCGAGAGGATCTCGCCCGCGTACGACGCCGTGGACGCCGTCCAGATGCCCACCGCGAAGTGGGTGAAGACGTCGTTGAGGAACTCCCGAACGCCCGGCCGCTCGTACACGTGGTACCCGAGCACGTGGTGGTCCGGGTCCCGCCCGAGACGTGTGGGGCTCGAGTGGACGAGAGTCTCGTCCAGATCCAGCACCACCAGTTTCTCGACAGAGTTCTCCACCTCGACCTCGAAGCTACCCGACCGGGGCCTTCAGATCCAGCCCCCGCGCGCCCTTTGCGCGATGTGCGTCTCCCTCAGTGTCACTCATGCACGCCCGCCTGTCGCGGAGTATGCTGCGCGCCGTGTCCCTTCCCCTCGAGCGCCCGGCCCCCCCGAGCCCGTGGCGCGCGCTCGCGCTGACGGCCGCGCTCGCGCTCGTGGGTAGCGGCTGCATCGCCGCGAATCCCCT
Organism: Sandaracinaceae bacterium; assembly: GCA_020633075.1. Taxonomy (GTDB): domain Bacteria; phylum Myxococcota_A; class Polyangia; order Polyangiales; family Houyiibacteriaceae; genus JADJJE01. Next base: position 373,540 of record JACKEI010000004.1, on the reverse strand, counting down.
GCTGAGTGGCGGCGAGACCACGCCGCGCGGGCGCGCGGACATCGCGCTGGGCGGCGCGGCGCGGCTGCCCACCGGCAAGCTGCGGTCCGTCCCGGCCATCCGCGGCGACCAGGCCCTGCAGCGCTCGGCGTTGGGCGAGGGCATGACGCCGCTGGTCCTAGCGCGCTACGGCCTGAACCGGCACACCGACGTGGAGCTGATCGTGCTCGGCGCGAGCGCGCGCGTCTCCTACCGCCACGAGTGGCTGCTGGCCGACGGCATCAACCGCACCGTGTGGCTCATCAGCCCGTCGCTGCTGTTGGGGAAGGCGTACGACCGCGAGAGCTCTCCCGCGCGAGGCGGTCTACGGGGCACCGTGGAGCTGCCCTTCCTGTACAGCGCGGACTACGGCGGCGTGTACGAGACCTGGGTCGGCCCGCGCGTGGGCGCCAACTACGTGATGGGGGACTTCAGCACCGCCAGCGGGGTCTCCGACGTGCGCGCGACGGGTCTGCACGCCGGGGCCGTGCTGGGCTTCGGGGCGGGCTTCCGACGCATCCACGCCATGATCGAGCTGAGCGCCCTCTACGAGCACTGGTGGCTGAGCGCCAACGGCGAGCGTCGACAGCGCGGTGGCGTGGTGCTGATGCCCGCGTTCGCGCTGCGGGTGCGGCTGTGAGCTCCGCTCTGTGATCTTCCCATCTCCTGTTGACTCATGTTCAATAGGGCTCTAGCCTACACCCCATGAAGAACCTCAAGGGCAAGGTCGCGGTCATCACGGGTGCCGCGTCAGGGATTGGTCGTGGGCTGGCGCTGCGTCTGGCAGACGAGGGCGCGCGGCTGGCGCTGAGCGACGTACAAGCGGACGGCCTGGCCGAGACGGCGCGCATGGCACGGGAGCGCGGCGCGCAGGAGGTCCACACCGAGCTCCTCGACGTCGCGAACAAGGAGGCGTTCTTCACCTACGCGGACAAGGTGGCCAAGCACTTCGGCGCCGTGCACCTGGTGATCAACAACGCCGGGGTCGCCCTTGGGGCCACCGTGCGCGAGATGGAGATGAAGGACATCGAGTGGTTGATGGGCATCAACTTCTGGGGTGTGGTGTACGGCACCAAGGCCTTCCTGCCCCACTTGGAGCGCTCGGGTGAGGGGCACATCGTGAACGTGTCGAGCGTCTTCGGGATCATCGGTGTCCCCACGCAGAGCGCGTACAACGCGTCCAAGTTTGCCGTCCGCGGCTTCACCGAGGCGCTGCGGCAGGAGCTGGAGATCGAGGGCAGCAAGGTGAGCTGCACGTGCGTGCACCCCGGCGGCATCAAGACCAACATCGCCCGCAACGCGCGGATGAGCCCGAACGGCGCGCTGGGGCGAGACAAGCAGAGCTCCGCGGACCAGTTCGACAAGGTGGCCCAGACCACCCCGGACGAGGCCGCGCGCGTCATCCTCGACGGCGTGAAGCGCAACAAGCGGCGCGTGCTGATCGGCAAGGACGCCTACGTCATCGACAGCGTGCAGCGCTCGTTCCCGACGCTCTACCAGAAGGCCCTCGCCATCGCGTCCAAGTTCGGCGCCAAGGCTTGACGCCTACGCGTGGCGGGTGTCCGATCGGACATGTCCCGTGAAGCCCCGCCCCGTGAGGCCCCTGTCGACCAGCTTACCCTGCCGGCACCCGAGCGCCCGCTGCACAGCGCGGTCTGGCTGGCGCTGCCGCTGCTGGGCCTCGCGCTGTTCGTCGCGTACCGGCTCGCTACCGGCGCGAGCCTGCGGGAGCTGACGAGGCTGGACGGCTACGGCCGCGAGACCCTCGACTCCTGGCGACTCACGGCGTCCGGGGCCGCAGCGCTGATGCTGATGGGGTTCATGGCCGCACGCCGCAAGGGGCGGGAGCTGTGGGTCGCCGCCGACGTCGTGGCCGGGGCGCTCCCCTGGGTGGTCGCGCTGGCCGCGCAGAGCCTCGTCGGCCGGCGCGCGGAGGTGGACGCGCTCTCGAGGGGTGGCGTGTGGGGCGGCGACGCGCTGATCGAGCGGGTCGTCGGGACGCTGGTCATGCACGAGGTGCGAGGACTGGGTGCGCTGGTGTCGGGCTGCCTGTGGGGGTCCGCCGCGCTCGCCTGGCTGCTGCCCCACTTCGAGAAGCCACGCTGGCGCGGCATGGGCCTGGCCGTGGTGACGCTGCCGCTGTGGGGTGTCGCGTACGGCTTCCCTGCGGAGGCCGGGGCGCTGCCGTGGCTGGCGGCCGCGTTCCTGAGCGGCGTCGTCGCCCTGGTCGGGTCGCAGAGCTCGCTCGCCGCGCGGCAAGCGGGGCGCTCGGCGGTGGTGCTCGCCACGCTGTGCGTGCTCGCGCTGTTGACCGCGACGCAGTGCGCGACCCTGCCGGAGCGGGCCGTCACCACGCGGGAAGCCTACATCGTGCAGCACGGCACCCTGTTGGCGACCTTGAGCGCGGCCCGGCTGGGCGCGATCCTGGCGCTCCTGCCGGCCACGCTGGCCGCCCGCTGGATCACGCGTCGCGGGGACCCTGCCCCGTCGTGGGCAGCCACGGTGGCGCTGGTGCTGGCCTTCGTCGGCATGATGACGCTGGATCGCGTGGGCTCCCGCGTGGCCCAAGAGCGGCTGGCGCCTGCGCCGTGGCCCGTCTGGGCCGGCGTGGACGTGCAGCCTCTGCCGCTCGCCGCCGGCGTCCCTGCCACGGGCGACGGGCCGCAGCCGCGCTTCATCGTGTCCGCCGGCGCGCTGCGAGACCCGGGAGGCGTGGTCCTCTCACCGCTGGACGACGTGAGGGCGGTGGCCCGGGCGCTCTCGGGGTCGACCACGCACGCGGAGCTCACGCCGGACCCGTGGACGATGGGCGCTGGCCGGCGACCTCCGCGCGCTCCCGAGCCTGCGGCGCCCGTCGGCGAGCGGCTGGCCATCGTAGCCCTGGACGTGGCCGCGGAGCCCATCCCGGTGTGCCGCGGCGCGCGGCTCAGCCTGCTGCTGGACCGCTCGGTGACCATGGCCGACCTGCGGGCGGTGGTGAGCGCGGCGCTGCTCGCGGGGGTGTCGGAGCTCGACCTGGTGGGGCCGCTCGCGCTCAGCGCCGCCGAGAAGCTGCGGCTTGCCGACGCCCTCCGGGAGAGCGGCCAAGAAGGCGCCTTCCCCCTCGGCGGCTCCGACGAGCTGCGCTTCGTGGACGCCACCCTCGCGCTGCCATCGCTGGGCGTCGCGGCCCTCGACGCGCTGCGCTACGAGGTGGGCGCGACCAGCGTGGTCACCCCCTCGGCGTGCTGGCGCGCGGAGCTGCTGGGCGAACAGGAGCCGGACGCTGACGAGCCGGTGGCCAGTCCGCAGGCAGACGGGCCCGGTCCGGGCGAGCTGGGAGGACCGGTTGGCGAGCGCCTGAACGAGGCGCCCCCAGAGTCGTACGACCGCCCCCCGGCGCGAGCCCCGCGGGTCCTGTGGCTGGATCCCGGGCGCGACGTAGCGTCATTCTTGCTGGACACGAGCTCACCCGACAGCCGCGCGACCATTGTCATGTGGGCCCTCGACCCACCCGCCCCTTGACCCCGGGCCTCACCCTCCTACATTTCCGCTCCCCCGCTCGCGGGCCGCTTTCCCCTTTCATGCCGCGCTCCGCCTCGACAGCCACGATGGCCCATCACCCACGCCCCCGCCTCGAGCGCTTCGCCGAGGCGCAACTGCCCACCGAGTACGGGGAGCTGCGCTGCGTGGTGTTCGCCGACACCGACACGGGCCTCGAGCACGTGGCCCTCTACACGGGTGACATCGCGGCCAGCGAGGGCCTGCTCACGCGCGTCCACAGCGAGTGCCTGACGGGCGAGGTCTTCCACTCGCTCAAGTGCGACTGCCGCGAGCAGCTGGATCTGGCCATGCGGCGCGTGGGCGAGGCCGGTCAGGGCCTGGTGCTCTACATGCGCCAAGAGGGTCGTGGCATTGGCCTGGGCAACAAGATCCGCGCGTACGCCAAGCAGGACGAGGGCTACGACACGGTGGACGCCAACCGCGTGCTCGGCTTCGACGACGACCTGCGGCGCTACGACATCGCGGCGGCCATGCTGGCCGAGCTGAAGGTGCGCTCGGTGCGCCTGATGACCAACAACCCCGAGAAGGTCAGCGGCCTCGAGGCCGAGGGGGTGGTCGTGACCGAGCGCGTGGACCACATGGTGGCTGCCCACGAGCACAACCGCGAGTACCTCGAGACCAAGCGCACGCGCATGGGTCACCTGCTGGACGAGTAGGCTCGCTGGCCGCCCGGACCGCGCGGACCGGTCCGCGAAACTTGGGGCGATCGCGCACGGCGCTGTGGTAGCCTCCGCCTTCCACCGACCTGCGATCACTCCGAGGAGGCCATCGGCGGATGCGAACCCGAGAAGACATCGAAGCGTACTTGACCCGCTCGGAGCTGCCCCACCGGGAGCTGGGCGAAGACGGCACCATGTGGCTGGTGCGGGACCCCGACTGGGGCGAGCACGTGGTGGTCAACCTGGTTGGCCCGCTCGTGCTCTTTCGCATGAAGGTCACCAACCTGGACGCCATCGAGCGGCGCGAAGAATTCTTCGAGACGCTGCTGGAGATGAACGCGCGCGACATGATCCATGGCGCGTACGGAATCACGGACGGCGCCGTGGTGTTGACCTGCACCTTGCGAGCCGAGAACCTCGACTACAATGAGTTCCAGGGAACGTTCGACGACTTCTCGCTGGCCCTCTCCAACCACCTCGAGACCCTGCGCGGGTTCGCCAAGTCCAATAGCTAAGGGGTAGAACGTGGGCTTCTTCGGCCGAATGGCGACGCTCATCAAGAGCAACATCAACGACCTCATCAGCAAGTCCGAAGACCCGGAGAAGATGCTGAACCAGGTCATCGTGGACATGAACACGCAGCTGGTGGAGGCCAAGAAGCAGGTGGCCGTCGCCATCGCGGACGAGAAGCGCCTCCAGAAGCAGCTGCAGAGCGAGACCACGGTCGCCGAGGAGTGGCAGCGCAAGGCCATGCTGGCCATCCGCGCAGGGGACGACGAGCTAGCGAAGGAGGCCCTGCTCCGCAAGAAGGAGCACGACCAGCTGGCGGCCACCTTCCAGGACCAGTGGCAGAAGCAGAAGAACGCCACGGACCAGCTCAAGCTCGCCCTGCGCGCGCTGAACAACAAGATCGAAGAGGCCAAGCGCAAGAAGAACGTGCTCATCGCGCAGCAGCGCCGCGCGGTGGCCATGAAGTCCATCCAGGAGACCATGAGCGGTCTCTCCGAGACGAGCGCCTTCGACACCTTCGACCGCATGGCCGAGAAGATCAACCAGCTGGAGGCCGAGGCCGAGGCGGGCGCCGAGCTCTCGGAGGAGTACTCGGGCGACGTGCTCAAGCACAAGTTCAGCAAGCTGGAGGCCACCAGCGGCGCCGACGCCGACCTCGAGGCGCTCAAGCGGCAGATGGGGCTCATCCCTGCGGCCGAGGTCGCGCCCGTGCGCGTCGAGGCGGAGGTCACGCCCGAAGAAGCGGAGCTCTCGGAAGAAGAGATGGTGGAGCTCGAGGCCGCCCTGGCGGAGCTCAAGGCCCGCGAGGTCTGAGCGGCCCGGGGCTGCACCCCCCGGCGGTGGCCGGGGCGCCTTCCCAGAAGTCTCTTGGCTGGCCTGCCTTGACAGTCGCCCGTTCGGCCTCAACTTCCGCAGCGGAGTTTCCCCCGATGCCGACCTACGACTACGCCTGCGATGCCTGCGGTCACGCGTTCGAGCGCGAACAGCGCATCAGTGAAGACCCGATCAAGAAGTGCCCGAAGTGCGGCAAGCAGAAGGCGCGCCGCATGATCACCGGCAGCAACTTCATCCTCAAGGGCGGCGGCTGGGAGTCCGACCTGTACTCGGGCTCCAGCAACCGCAAGTCCAGCTCGGACAGCAAGAGCACCGAGTCCAGCACGGCCAGTAGCGCCAGCGCGTCTGCGGACGACTGAGCGCCATGAGCGAGAGCGCCACGCGCCAGGCGGTCCCCGCACCGGATGAGCGCCTGGCCACGCCCGTGTTCGCGCAGCTGCTGCTGACGCAGGCGCTCTTCGGCCTTGGCTGGTCGATGTTCTTGGTCATCCCCAAGTACCTCGTGCAGACCTTCGACGCCGACCCGGTGGAGGTTGGCTGGATCACCGCGGTGCCGGGGATCGCCATCGTGCTCAGCATCCCGCTGGTGACGCAGCACATCGACCGCTTCCCCGCGCGCTGGTTCATGAGCGGCGGCAGCATGATGGTGGTGTTGGCGGGGCTCGGCACCGCCACGCTGCCCGTGCTGGACTTCCGCATCTACGTCTACCAGGCGCTCCAGGGGCTGGGCTTCGTGTTCTGCTTCAACGCCGGCGGGGCCATGGCCGCAGACCTGGCGCCCCCCACCAGCCTGGGTCGCGCCATGTCTTGGTTCGGCGCAGCCAACCTGTGCATGAACGGCGTCTCGCCCTTCATCGGGGAGCTGCTGCTGCCGGGCTACGGCTGGCGTGGCGCCTACCTCTTCGCCGCCGGTGCGGGCGTGCTGGCCGCCGTGGTGGCCCTGCTCCTGCCCACCCACGCGCGGCCGGAGCGGAAGCTGACGGACCTGCAAGCGCGCGCAGGGACGTGGGGCTTCGTGACGTGGCCCCTCGCGCGCGTGGCCATCAGCTCCACGCTCAGCGCCTTCGCGTTCATGGCGGTCATCGCGTTCTACCAGCCCTTCGCGCTGTCCGAGGGGGTGGTGCAGGTGCGCAACTACTTCTTCGGGTTCGTGCTGATGGCGCTGGCCGTGCGCTTCGGCATGGGCGGCATCTCGGACCGCTTGGGCACGCACCGCGTCGCACGCGGGGCGCAGGTGGCGTACATCTTCCCGCCCCTGCTGCTGGCCTGGCTCGGGCCGCAGCACCTCTTCTTGGTGGGGGCGCTGCACGGCCTCGTACACGGCGCGCACTTCCCGGCCATGAGCGCCCTGGCGGTGGAGCGCGTGGATCCCCGAGCGCGCGGGCGCGCGCTGACGCTGCTGGTGGGGGCGTTCAACGGCGGGACCAGCGTGGCGAGCCACGTGCTCGGGCCCGTCGCCAAGCAGTGGTCCTTCGAGGCGGCCTTCGTGCTGGGCTCGCTGGTCGCAGGGCTGGGCGTGCTGACCCTGGGCCGGGCCGTCGCGCCGCCGCCGCCCCCTCCGACGCGCGTCGCCTGACGGGCGGCGTGGTATCGTCGGGCATGGCTGGGCGCACGCTGCGGGACGAGAGCTCCTTCGCCGGAGGTCGCTACGACGACCCCGTGCTGGCACAGCGCCGGGCGGTGCTGCGCGAGACCGTGGAGCGCCTCGCGCACGGGGGACGGGAGCGCTACGCGGCGCTGGCACAGGAGAACCTGGCCCGCTGGGTGCGCGCCCGAGACGCTAGCCAAGAACGCGGCGCGGGTGCGCGCGAGCCTGGCGCGGGGCCACGGGTGAGGGTGCTGCCTCTCGACTGGGGCGTAGCGGCGGCCCAGCTGACGCGCGAGACGGGCCAGTGCTGCGCGGTGCTCAACATGGCGAACGCCTACTGCCCCGGCGGCGCCTACGTCGAAGGCACGGCCGCCCAAGAGGAGAACATGTTCCGCCGCACGGACTGCCACGAAGCGGTGCCGAGCGCCGAGCTCGACCCTCGCACGGAGTACTACCTGCCGGAGGTGACGGCGCTGCTGAGCGGGCGCGACGGATACGTGTACCTGGACACGGACACGCCACGGGTGTGCGTGCGTGGGCCCGAGGACCGCGGGCGCGCCGACCTGGGCTACGCGTGGCTGGCGGACCAGGACGTCTTTCCGTTCTACGAGCTGCGGGCCGCCGCGCTGGACCTGCGCGACGGAAGCCCCTTCGACGAGGTCGAGGCGGGGCGACGCATCGTCGCGCAGCTGCGCACGCTGGCCGAGGCCGGGGTGACGTGCGCGGTGCTGAGCGCGTTTGGCTGCGGCGCCTTCCGGAACCCGGCCGAGCGGGTGGCCGGTCTCTACCGAGCGGCCCTCGCGGCGCACGGCAGCACGCTGCGCGAGGTGCTCTTCGCGATCTACGCGCCGGGCTACGGTCCAGACAACTACACACCCTTTGCGCGCGCCTTCGACGCGGGCGCGGCGCTTGTCGAGCGCGGGGGGTGGTCCTAGCGTGGCGTGTGTGTGAATGTAGGCGCGGCGTCGGAGTCCTCGACGCCGCGTCGTGGCTCACCTCTGGCATCCTTGGACGGGCTCATGACGCGACCGACCCCTGACGACCTGAAGCACGACGCGGACGCCCTGACCTGGTGGCAAGGGCTGGTGGCGGACACCGAAGACGTCTACGCACGCGTCCCAGCCGACGGCCTGCGGATGGACTCCAGCCTACGGGACGAGCTGGGCATCGACTCCATCGGGCTCATCAGCGTCTTCTATGCCGTGATCGACTGCTTCGGGCTGGACCTGGACGAGGTGGAGGCGGCCAACTGGGCGCACGTCGGTGATGTGGTCGCCTTCGCGCGTCGCTGCGCGCAGGTCGCCGCGTGACCGTTCACGCGCTGGACGCGACGGGCGCGCTCCGTCCGGCGCTGGGGCCCGCGGTGCTCGGCGCGCTGCCCCCCGCTGGCAGCGTGGTGGCGCTGGCCATCGCGAACCCGGCCTCCTTGGCGGAGGCCTTCGTGACGGTGGTGACGGCGGGCTGCGTGCCGCTGCTCTTGCCGCCCACGCTGCCCGGCCGCGCCCAGCGCGAGACCGCGCGGCGGGCAGGGGCCGCGGCGCTCCTTCACGCGGACGCCGGCCACGACGTCGCGGTAGAGGCACTGGATGGAGCGCTGAGCCTGATGCTGCGCGGCTACCTCGCGTGCACCAGCGGGACCACCGGTGGTGAGCCCACCCTCTACGCCTTCACGCTGGAGCAGGCGGAGGCCAACGCGCGCGCACACCTCGAGTCTCTCGGGGCCACGGGGGCGCGGCGCTTGGTGCTGCCCATGCCGCTCGCGCACAGCTTCGGGCTGGTGGCGGGCTTGCTGGCGGCGCGCGCGCTGGGCGCCGAGCTCTTCGCCTTCGAGGACACGCCCAGCCCCACGGCGCTGCTGCGCGTGGTGAGCGAACAGCGCGCGGACGTGCTGTACCTGACGCCGCCGCTCATGCGCCTGCTGCTGAAGCGCGGGCGGCAGCGGCCCGCAGGCGCAGAAGGTGCTCCCACGGTCGTGAGCGTGGGCGCCGGGCCGGTGGACCGGGACGAGCTGCGCGCCCTCGTCGCGGCGTTCCCCCGCTCGCGGGTCACGTTCACCTACGGGCTCACGGAGCTGGGCCCGCGCGTGGCCACGCTCGTCGCCGGCGAGCAAGGGCAGGCCCTGCTCGCGCCCGGCGCGGGGCGCGCGACGCTCGGAGAGCCTCTCCAGGGGGTGAGCTGGCAGGTGCGCGAGGAGCGGCTCTTCGTGCGCTCGCCCTACGCTGCGGTGGGCCGCCTGGTGGACGGAGCGCTGCAGCCGCTGCCCGCCACGGATGGCTACGTGGACACGCGCGACGGGGCGCGGGTCGTGGGCGACAGCGTCGAGGTGCTCGGGCGGGCCGACGGCACCGTGGTGCGAGGCGGCACCAACGTGTACCCCGAGGACGTGGAAGCCGTGGCGCTGCGCGACGAGGCCGTCACGGCCGCGTGCTGCATTGCGCGGCCGTCCGTGATGTACGGGGAGGTGCCCGTGCTGTACTGCGAGTCCACAGACGACGAGACCGCGCTGCGGCAGCGCCTCGAGGCACGCTTTGCCGCCGAGCTCCGGCCGGTGGAGCGGCCCGTCGAGCTCAAGGTCGCACGGGAGCTGCCACGCTCGTCGCTGGGCAAGGTGCTGCGCGCCGCGCTGCGTGAACAGGACGCGAGCGCGCCCGGGAGCGGCACATGATCACCACCACGTCGACAGGCTGCCGCGTCTCCGCGGTGGCCCACTACCTGCCCCCGCGCGTGTGGACCAACCAGGACGTCATCGACACCTACTCGCTGCGCCTGCGCGACAAGTGGGTGCGCGAGAACCTCGGCATCGAGGAGCGGCGCTGGTGCGAGCCGGGCGACGCGACGAGCGGGCTCGCCGCGCAGGTGTGCGAGGCCCTCCTAGCCAAGAGCGGGTACGCGCCCGGAGACATCGACCGCCTGATCGTGGCCACCGTGTCCCCGGACGTGCCGACGCCGAGCACCGCCTGCGTCACGCAGTCCCTCTTCGCCAAGGGGGCGCTCTTCCCGTGCGTGGACCTGGTGGCTGCGTGCGGCGGCTTCCTCTATGCGCTCGACTACGGGCGCCGCTGCATCCAGACGGGCGACGAGCGCGTGCTAGTGGTCGCGGCGGAGGTGCGCAGCGCGTTCCTCGACAAGCAAGACCGGCGCACGGTCATGCTCTTCGGCGACGGTGCAGCGGGTGTCTTGCTGGAGCGCTGTCGGCCCGGCGAGGTGGGCGTGGTGGACACACAGCTCTTCGCGGACGGTCAGTTCTGGGACCTGATCTCCGTGCCCGGCGGCGGCACGCGGCAGCCCACCACGCCGGAGACCGTCGCGCAGGGCCTGCACCACATCACCATGCGCGACGGCGGGGCGATCTTCGAGCGCGCCGTGTCGGAGATGAGCTCGCTCACGCGACGCATCTGCGAGCAGCATGGCCTCTCGCTGAGCGACGTGGGCTTCTTCGCGTTTCACCAGGCCAGCGCGAACATCGTGCTGCGCGTGTGCGAGACGCTGGGTGTCGAGCTCGGGCGCACGCACATCAACTTCCCCCGCGTGGGCAACTGCACGGCCGCGTCGGTGCCGCTGGTGCTGAGCGAGGCGGCCAGCGAGGGGCGCCTGCAGCCGGGAGACTGGGTGGTGTGTGTCGCCACGGGCGGAGGCTTCACGGCGGGGGCCGCCCTGCTGCGGTGGGAGCCATGACGGGGGCGCGCCCGTGGGAGGGGCACCGCGCGTGGGTCACGGGGGGCAAGCGCGGCCTCGGGCTGGCCTTCGCGCGGGCGTTCGCGGAGCGCGGCGCGGCGGTGCACATCACGGCCCGCGACCCCGCGAGCCCCACCGTGCTCGCCGCCCTCGCGCAGCTGCGGGAGCTGGGGGCCGTTGCGGCCTGCGCGCACGCGCTCGACCTCGCGGACAGCGGGAGCGTGGCCGCGCTCGGCGATGCGCTGCGTGACGCGCCGCCGCGGATCTTGGTGCACAGCGCGCACGCCTTCGCCGCGCACACACCCATCGTGGGGCTGAAACCGGAGCAGCTGGAGGAGTCGCTCCGCAGCAACGTGGTGGGTGCCTACGGCGTCTTGCGCGCGGCGGCCCGCCTCATGCGCCGCCGCGGCACGGGCCGCCTGCTGGTGGTGGGGAGCCTCGCGTCCCAGGTGGGTGGCGTGGGGCAGGCCGTGTACATCGCCGAGAAGGCCGCGCTCGGCGGGCTGGCCCTGGCGTTCGCGTCGGAGTTCGGGCGCGACGGGGTCAGCTGCAACGTCGTGCACCCCGGCATCGTGGACACCGAGAACGTGCGCGAGCGGGTCCCGGAGCAGGTGCGCGCCGCGTTCGCGCAGCTCACCCGCACAGGTCGCCTGCTCACGGCGGACGAGGTCGTGGACCAGGCCCTGCACCTGGTGGAGCCGGAGCAGGCGGTGCCCAACGGGCAGGCGCTGCTGCTGGACGACGGGGCCACCGCAGCCCTGCGCGCACAGCTGCTGCCGGCGGTGAGCGCGGGTCCGGGGCGCGACGAGCCATGAGCAGCGCGCCCTGCCGCACGCTGGTGCTGCTGCCCCCGCTGGGCCACGACAGCGCGCTCTACGCGCCGCTCGCGGGCGCGCTGGGAGACCGCGCAGAAGTGCAGGCCCTCGACTACCCGGGCTTCGGTGCGCGCGCGCTCGGCACCTTCGACTACACGGCCCCCGCGCTCTTCGAGCGGCTGCTGGACGACGTGCGGGCGCAGCTCACGGAGCGCGGGGTCGCGCGCGCCCCCTACGCGCTGGGCGGCGTCTCCCTGGGGGCCACCCTCTCGATCGCGCTCGCCGGGCAGCTCGCCCACCCGCCCGCCCAGCTCCTGCTCATGGCCTCCGGCGGGCGGCGCGTAGCCCGCATCCGGCGGGAGACGGTACGCACCGCCATCTACGAGCGAGGCGCGGCGGCGTTCGCTCGGGAGCACCTAGGGCTCGACCACGGCGACCTCGAGCGCTCCAGCCTGCGCCAGCACATCGGCCTGGACGGCCCGGGCGTGCGGACCTACTTCGCCCACTACTTCGATCAGATCTGGAACCCCCGTGACTTCGACGCGCGCGCCGTCGCCGCCACGCAGATGCTGGACGCGGCCCTCGATGTGGACCTAGAGGACGCGCTGCGCGCCAACCGCATCCCCGCGGCGCTGCTCTGGGGTGACGCGGACCGCATCTTCAACGCCAAGCACACCGAACGCCTGCGCGAGCTCATCGCACACAGCGTCCTGCACGTCCTCCCCGGCGTGGGGCACTACCCGCCCCTCGAGTGCCCCGCGCACGTCGCCGACATCTTCCTGCGCACCACCTGCGGAGCGCCCCTCGCAACCCCCGAGAGCCTCGACTCATGACCACGACCAACACCGCCCTGATCACGCGCCTCGACGCCGTCCTCGCCGACTCCCTGGTGCTGCTCGAAGAGAGCGCCTTCGTGCGGCACCTGCGCGCGGGGGAGCACGTGCGCCCGCTGTACGAGGCGTACCTCCAGCAGGCCTTTCACTACGTGCGGCTGACCTCGTCGTTCACGCCGCTCTCCGCGCGCCGGATGGACCCCGAGCTGCTCGCGCTGCGTCAGTGGATCCTGCATCACTCCGCGCACGAGATGGGTCACGAGCTGATGGCCCTGGACGACCTCGTGCTGCTCGGTCACTCGCGCGAGGAGGTGCTCGCGAGCCAGCCGCTGCCGGGGACGTGGGCGTGGGTGAACTTCTTCCACTACGAGGTCACGCAGCGGCCGCCGATGGCGGCGATGGGCGTGCTCTACTTCCTCGAGGGGATGGCCGCCAAGCTGGCGCCCGTGGTGGGGGCCCAGCTGGTGAAGACCCTCGAGGGCGAGCAGAAGAAGGCGGTCAGCTTCGTGCAGGAGCACGGCGAGCTCGACGCGGAGCACAGCGCCGAGGGCAAGGACATGCTGGCCCAGTACTGCCACGACCCACGCGACGCCGACGTGCTGGCCGAGACCATCCGCCTGGGCGGACACATCAAGCGCTTCATGCTGGACGACCTGGTCCGCGCGACGCTCGCGCCGCAGGCCTGAGCACACGCCGAACGAACCGAAGAGAGAGAAGACCCTCATGGCCAAGATCACCGAAGACCAGCTGCGCACCCTCGTCGCCGACATCTGCCGCGTCGAGCCGAGCGCCATCCGCCCCGAGACGCGCTTCGTCGCGGACCTCAACATGGACAGCCTGACCAGCCTGGACCTGCTCACCGACCTCGAAGAGGAGTGGGACATCGAGGTCACGCAGGAGGACGCACGCACGCTGCAGACCTTCGGCCAGCTGTGCGCGTTCGTGGCGGGACTGTAGAGCCTGCTCGCTCGGAAGGCGGAAGGACGGTTGAATTGAGGTCCTAGACCCCCGCCACGTGGCCTACGGTGGTCACGCGCCCCGACGGTGCGAAGGGCTTTGGGCACCCTGGGCTGAGAGCTCGAGCGCTCATCAGAAAGGGGGAAAACCGCTTGAAATTGGGCACCCCGGGCTGAAAGCCCGGGGCAGCAGACCAGGTGATCGTGCACATCAAGTCCCCCCCTACGGGGGGTGGACTACGTGGTGGGGAGGCAGGCGTCGTTCTACATGAGGTACTCGGACACTGGGGGCTTCCGCCCGGTTCAGTCCGAGGGCTCACCAGCTTTCTATCGCGCAGTCCGCCCCCCTTTGGGGGGTGGACTTGTCCACGACACGCGGCCTAGTTTGCTGCCCCGGGCTTCAGCCCGGGGTGCTCAATTCCGCCTATTTCAAGGTGTCTTGTGAGATTCGATGGGTGGACAGGCTTGAGCGCGAGGTGCCCAATTTGAATCGGTTTCCCACTTTCGATGAGTGCCCCGACGCTCAGCCCGCGGGGTCGATGCGCAGCAGCGCGGCGTCGCGGGCCACGCTCTGACCGGCGGTGACGCGGCAGTCGCGCACGCGCCCGCTCACGTCGGCGCGCAGCTCGATCTCCATCTTCATCAGCTCGATCACGCCCAGCAGCTGGCCGGCCTCGACGCGGTCGCCCTCCTGCACCAGCAGCCGGACCAGCGTGCCGGCGGACGGTGCCCGCACGTCGCCGGGTGCACGCGCGCGCTCCGGGCCAGCGCCGCCGAAGGCACCAAAGGCGGAGCGGGGGGCTCGTGGGCCGCTGCGCAGGGTCGGCTGACCGGGTGTGCGCACGTCCACCCAGGAGCTGTCGTCCGGCGAGCGAGAGGCGAGCAGCACGCGCCCGTCGGTGTAGTGGATCTCGACGCCGGCTGTGCAGACCCGCACGGCGCGGACGTCCGGGCGCGCGGCAGCCCAGGCAGCGAGGCGGTCTTCTTGCGCCGTGCTCATCGCGCGTGCCCCCTGCGCCACGTGCTCGGGGCGCTGTCCGCAACGGGCGCCTCCAAGAGCGCCAGCAGCGCGTCCGCGTCCCGCAGCAGCGCCTCGTCCGGCTCGGCGGGCGCGCCCATGCCGGGGCGCTCGCGCTCGATGAAGCCGGTGTCGTGCTCGTCGGCCAGCACGCGCTCGTCCGAGGCCAACGCGCGCAGGAAGGCGAGGTTGGTGCGCACGCCCTGCACGTGCGTGTGATCCAGAGCCAGGCGCAGCCGCGCGAAGGCCTCGGCGCGTGTCGCGCCGCTGACGATCAGCTTGGCGATCATGGGGTCGTAGTGCGCGGTGAGGGTGTCCCCCTGGGTGACGCCCGCGTCCCAGCGGCAGAAGGGCAGGCGCGGGAGGTCGAGGCGCGTGAGCTGGCCGACCGCCGGCAGGAAGCCTGCGCTCGGGTCCTCGGCGTAGAGGCGCGCTTCGATCGCGTGCCCCGCAAGCCCCGCGCGGCCCGCCTGCGCCACCGGTGTCGCGTGCGCCGACGGCTGCGCAGCGTGTGCCCCCGCGCCCTGCCCAGCGGGCACGCCCTCGAGGGCCGCGACCGGCTCATCCCCGCACAAGCCCAGCGCCTCGCGCAGCTGCCACGTCACGAGGTCCTGTCCAATCAACAGCTCCGTGACGGGGTGCTCCACCTGGATGCGCGCGTTGACCTCCAGGAAGTAGAGCTGCGCGCGCGCGGGGTCCCACAGCAGCTCGAGCGTGCCAGCGCCGCGGTAGCGCAGCGCGCTGAGCGCAGCCCGAATGCCGGGCGCGGCCTCGTCCACCACCGCCCGCACGTGCGCCGGCGCCGGGCCCTCTTCGATGACCTTCTGGTGGTTGCGCTGCAGGCTGCAGTCGCGCGTGCCCAAGAGCGCCACCCCCTGCTCGCCGAAGCCGAAGAACTGGAGCTCGATGTGCCGGGCGCGCTCGACGAAGCGCTCCGCCAAGAGGCGGCTGTCCCCGAAGAGCTGCTGCGCGCGCGCGCCGAGCTGCTCGCGCGCGCTCGCGTACGCAGCTGGGTCGTCCACGCGCAGGTTGCCGCGACCGCCGCCGCCCGCGCGCGCCTTGAGCAGGATGGGGTAGTCCGCCGCCACCCCCGGCGACGAGGCCAGGTCGGGCAGCGACAAGAGCGCGAGGCCAGCGCGCTCGGCGAAGGTGCAGGCGCGCAGCTTGTCGCCCAGCAGCTCGATCACGTCCGGGCTGGGCCCGACGAAGTGTGCGCCCGCGGCGGCCACGGCCGTGGCCAGCGCCGCCTTCTCCGACGAGAACCCATAGCCCGGGTAGACGTGGGTGGCGCCGGTCTCACGGATGGCCCGCTGCACCAGCTCGAGGTCGTCGAACGAACGCGCCGCGTCGGCGTGGGGCCCTTCGAAGAGCTCGTCCGCCCAGCGCGTGGCGACCGACGTGCGCTCAGGCGGCGTCACGAAGAGCACGCTGCGCACGCCGAGGCCGCGCGCGGCTTGGCACGCCCGCAGCGCGATCTCGCCGCGGTTGAAGACCAGCAGCTTGGGGCTCACGCCGGCACCTCGCTGTCCGCGATGGCGAAGGGGTTGAGGCCGAAGCTGCGGCGCTCACGCTGCAGACTCAACAGGGCGTCGAGCATGGGCGCGTCGCGGGTCTCGGCCGCGGAGGCAGGCAGCAGCCCGCCCAGCGCGAGCGCGTCATGCACCAGCACCTCGGCGTCGAAGTGCGTGCCCAGAGCGCAGCGGGGGGACGCGGCGGCCACGTGCGCCACGCTGGCCGCGACGGTCAGCCACACGTAGCGGTCCGCGAGCGCGCTCGTGGCGCTGGCGTCACCCCGCTCCTCCTGCGCGCGCACGGCCGCGTCCAGCGCGCGCACCTGCGCGGCGACCGTCTCCATGGCGCGCGCGGCCGCGTCGTCTGCGCCACCACCGCCTGCATCACCACCGGCTGCATCACCACCGCCTGCGTCACCGCCGCCTGGGGCGCGGCTCACCAGCGCGGCCGTGAGCAGGTCGTCGCGCCCCCGGTTGCTGGTCTTGAGCGCGTCCCAGCGCATGTCGGGCACCGCGTGGTCCAGCGCCGCGACCGCGCGCACGCCGCGCAGCACGTCGTCGCCGCGGCTGCTCAGCTCCGCGTCGCGCGCGAGCGACACCCGCCCGAGCTGCCCCGCGAGGATGTGCCGGTTGACCTCGGCGCTCCCGTCGAAGAGGGAGATCAGCGCGGCGTCGCGCATCAGCTTCTGGAACCCGGCGTACGGGCCCACGCGCAGGTAGTGGCGCGCGCCCAGCACCACGGCGCAGTCGGCGATGGCGTCCATGGCGAGCTGCGGCACGGCCACCTTCACCACCGCCGAGAGCAGGCTCATCTGCTCCGGAAAGACCGAGAGCGCGCGCGTGCCCACGTGGGCGATGGCGTCGGCCAGCAGGACGCGACGGTAGGCGCGCGAGAGCCGGGCACGCACGGCGGGCAGCTCGATGATGGGCCCGCCGTAGAGCGAGCGCCGCAGCGCAAAGTCGGTTGCCAGCCGCAGCGCGCTGTCCGCTGCGCCCAGGCTGAAGGCCGCGCACAGCGTGCGGGAGACCTGCATGGTGCGCAGGACCAGCGGCAGGCCCGCGCCCTCGCGGCCCACGCGCGTGTCGTCGCGGACCTGCGCACCCTCGAAGCGCATGCCGCTGATGTCGGCCGCGCGCACCCCATGCGTCGGGAGCCGCGGCAACGGTGCGAGGCCGCCCACTACGCGCGCCTTGTCCACACAGAAGAGCGAGAAGCCGCGTGGGCCCCCGTCCGCGTCCGTGCGCGCCAGCGCCGTGATGAAGGCGCCGCGCGTAGCGTTGTTGATGCACCACTTCTCGCCGTCCAGCCGGTACCCGTCACCGCGCGCCACGGCGCGCAGCTCGCTCGCGGCCAGGTCGCTGCCATGCGCCTGCTCGGTCAGGGCCAGCCCGCCGGCGCCTCCGGCACGCAGCAGCGTGGCCACGCGCGCCCGCTGCGAGGCATCACCGCCGATCCACACGGGCAGGGACGCCAGCAGGCACTGCCCCGCCGCCACGCCCAGCGTCACGTCGCGGCGGCACACCACCCGACCCAGCTGCAGCAGCTCGTCGAAGCGCCGCAGCCGGCCCCCTTCGGCAGTTGGGATGAACGCGCCGAAGTAGTCTTGCGAGAGCAAGGCGTCCCATCCGTCTTGGGGGAAGAGCTCGCTCTCGTCGTGGCGCAGCGCCGCGGCGTAGCTCGTCGGGAGCGTCGCGTCCCACGGGTCCCCGAGCGCGCCCTCGAGGGCCTCTGCAGCCTGCCGGATGTCGTCTGCGTTCACGTGCGCGGTGGTGTGATGAGGTTGAGGCAGCGTGCGCGGCGAGCAGCCACCGCGACGGACGCCCAGTGTGGGGTCAACAGGCGCCGAGGCGAAGCTCTCCGCGCAGAATCCAGTATGCCCCCTTCCTGCGCGCCCATTCGACCCTAACAGGCCGTTGCGCGACCGCGTTGGGCGGGTGGCGCATCTGATACACTGCCCGAGCGCGACCATGGCGACCTCCGCGAAACTCCCGATGGAACCGATGGCTTGGATCGACGCGCTCGTCGACGCCGGGAGCTTCCTCCCCCTGCAGCCGGGCGGCCCCGACGACGCCTGTCGCTACGGCGCCGAGGTGGTCTGCGGCCTCGCAGAGGTCGGCGGGCGCGGGGTGGCCGTGTACGCCATCGATCCCCGCGTCGACCGAGGCTTCGTCAGCTCCGAGGGCGCGCTCAAGATCGCGCGGCTGATGGACCGCGCCGAGGACCTGGGCGTGCCCATCGTGTCGTTCTTGGCGTCGCCGGGCGTCTCGGTGCGCGAGGGGCTTGCCAGCGGCGAGGCCTACACGCAGGTCATCACGCGCAACATCCGCCTGTCGGGGGTGGTTCCCCAGCTCGCGGCGGTCATGTCCGTGACCATGGGCGCGCCCGCCTACTCGGCCACCCTGCAAGACCTGGTGCTCTTCAACGAAGCGCGCAGCCACCTCATGGTGACGGGGCCCGCCGTGGTGGGCCGCATGCGCGGCGAGGCGCCCACCCTGGCCGCGCTGGGCGGCGCCACGCTGCACGCGGTGCACACAGGCGTGTGCGACTTCGTGGACAAGCGCCCGGCCGACCAGATCGCGCGGCTGCAGGCGCTGCTGCGCTTCCTGCCGAGTCACCGCCTGGAGGACCCGCCGCGCGGCCGGGGCAGGGCACCCGTGCGTGACATGCCGGCGCTGCCCGCCCGCCCGGAGCTGGCCTTCGACATGAGCACCCTGCTGGCGGGGCTGCTGGACGACTCGGCTTGGCTCGAGGTGGGCGAGGCCCGCGCCGGCTCGCTCGTCACCGCGTTCGCGCACCTGGGTGGGCACCCCGTGGGCGTGGTCGCCAACCAGAGCCTGGTGGACGGCGGCGCCATCACGGCGGCGGCGGCGCAGAAGGGGGCGCGCTTCATCCGCCTGTGCGACGCGTACAACGTCCCCATCCTCAACCTCATCGACGTACCGGGCTTCATGCCCGGCGTGGAAGAGGAGTCGGCCGGGCTGCTGCGCCACGGCGCCGCCCTGTGTCAGGCGATGACCACGGGGGTGCCGCGCCTGAGCGTGGTGGTGCGCAAGTGCTACGGGGCCGCCGCGTTCGTCATGCTGCAGACCCGCAGCCAGGAGGGGGACGTGGTGCTGGCCCTCGAGGACAGCCGCATCGCGGTGATGGGCTTCGACGCGGCCCGCGAGATGGTGTTCGGGGACGCGGCCGACGAGGCGGAGGACGCGCAGCGGGCGCGCTACTTCGCGGAGTACGAGTCTCCGGCGGTGGCCTACCGCGCCGGCATGATCGACGAGATCGTGTCGCTCGCGCAGCTGCGGGGGCGGCTGGCGCAGCACCTGGGCTGGCTGGTCCGCAAGCGCGAGCGCCCGGAGGTCGCCCGCAAGCACGTCATTCCGCCCTGAGGCCCGCGCTGGGGCTGGGGGGTAGTCACGCAGCCGACATGAACCCACATGTCCAACCTGCACGCTGGTGCCGCACGCTATGGGACTCAAGCTCACGACCCTGTTCGACCTGATCTACTGGCTGGTGTGGCTGGTGACGCACGCGCTCGCCGCGGCGGCGGGGCTGGCGGTCGCCCAGGCCCTGTGGGGCCCGCACGTGCTGCAGCAAGGGGCCGCGCTGGCGGTGGGGTACCTGGTGTTCCTGCACGCCTTCGTGCTGGTGCTGGGGCTGCTGAAGCGCATGGTGCAGCCGCCGCTCCGCGCCGGCGACAGCGAGGTGGGCGGCAACCGCGGCTTCATCGCGTGGGGCCTGAACTCGGTCTTCCAGGGCGTGTTCGTGTCGTCGTTCGTGCACGACCAGGTGCACTTCCTGTTCTGGCTGCGCTTCGTCTACTACCGCCTGATGGGGATGCAGCTGCACCCCAGCGTGATCCTCGGGACGGGCGCCGTCTTGCGCCAGGTGGAGCTCATCGAGCTGGGCGCGGGCAGCGTGGTGGGTATCGGGGCGACGCTCTCCTGCCACGTCAACCGCGACGGGGGCTCGCACATGCAGGCCCCCATCAAGGTCGGCGCGCGCGCGCTCATCGGCAGCCAGGCGCTCATCGGTCCCGGCTGCACGCTGGGAGACCGCAGCGTGGTGGGCGCCCGCAGCACGCTGCCACACGGGATCACGGTGGGCGAGGGCGCGGTCGTCGGGCCGCACGTCATGGTCAAGCCCGGGGTGTGCATCGGCGCCGGCGCGCGGGTGCTCTCCTGCTCGCTGGTGCTGAGCGACGTGCCGGCAGGGGAGACCTGGGGCGGCAACCCGGCCACGCTCGTCGCACCCAAGAGCACCGCAGCTGGCGCTGCCAAGGAGCCCGCGTGAGGCCGCCGCCCTTCGTGCTGCGCGCGGCGGCCGCGCACTTCGAGCGCCAACAGCGCAACGCCCACGCGAACGCCGAGCGCCAACAGGCGGCGCTGCTGCGCCGGATCCTGCGGCGCTACCGCGACACGGAGCTGGCCGCGGAGCTGGGCGTGCGCGACATCCAGAGCGCCGCGCAGTTTCGCCGTGAGGTCCCCGCGCGCAGCACGGCGGACTACCTCCCCATCTGGAACCGCGCGAAGGCCGAGAACCGCCCGGGCATGGTGCACCCGCAGGCGCTCCGCTACATGGCGCTCAAGACCAACGGGCTCAACCAGTGCCTGCCGGCCCCGAAGGAGCAGTTCGACGCCTACCGGCTGTTCACCAACCACTGCTTCTTCCACGCGTTCCGCGAGCTGAACGACTACTCCCTGCTCTCGGAGAACATCCTCGTCACCAGCGGGCCGCCGCTGCACGAGATCACGGACAGCGGCATCACCATCGGCTACGGGAGCGGGCTCGCCACGCTGGAGGCCCCCAAGTTCTCGCGTCAGCTGGTGCGCCCGACGCGCCCGGTGCTGGAGATCGGCAACTGGCAGGACAAGATCCGCGCGACCATCGCCGAGAGCTACCCGCTGGACATCCGCGTGCTGACGGGCGTGCCCAACTCCGTGGTGCCGCTGCTGGAGTACCTGCTGGAGTACGCGCGTGAGCAGGGGAGCACGGCCACCTGCGCGCGGGACGTGTGGCCCAACCTGCGAATCTACGCGTACAGCGGGTCGCCGGTGGCGCTCTGGCAGGAGAAGCTGCGCGCGCTGCTGGGCCCCGAGGTGCACTTCTACGAGCTGTACTCCTCCACGGAGTCGCCCGTGGCGTACCAGCGGCGCTTCGGCGAGGAGGGCCTGCTGGTGGACCTGAGCGTGGCCTGCTTCGAGTTCCTGCCGGCCGACGCGCCGCGCGACACGGAGCGGCTCGGCATCCACCAGGTGCAGGTCGGCGTGCCCTACGACATCTACGTCACCACCCCATCGGGGCTGTTCGCCTACGGCCTCGGCGACCGCGTCGAGTTCCTGGGCACGGCGCCGTACGTGCTGCGCTTCGCGGGCCGCGCGCGCGAGGAGATCAGCATCGGCATCGAGCGGCTGACGCTGCCCTTCGTGCGGGCCTGCCTGGCGGAGGCCCAAGCGGCGACGGGCGTCGCGGTGCGCCAGTTCTTCGTGTGCCCCTCGGCCCCGGACGACGCCGGGCTCACGTACCACTGGTACGTGGAGCTGGAGGGGGCAGGCAGCGCCGCCGACGCGCAGCGCCTGATCGCGGACACCGACGTGCGCCTGTGCGCCGGGAACGACGGCTACCGCGGCGCCCGGCGCAACGACACCGTCATGCGTCCACCCCTGGTCACGCGCCTGCGTCCGGGGGCCATCGAGGGCTACACGCTCCGCTCGGGCAGCTTCGGGCAGAGCAAGGTGGCCAACCTGTTCGATTCACGCGAGGTGCCCGAGCGCATCCTCGCCAGCGCGCGCGAGCGCGACGAGGTCCTCTCATGAACGACATGTTCTCCCGCTACGCCGTGCTGGCTGGTGTCTTCACCTGGGGCGCCGCCGGGCTCATCCTGCCCATGATCCGCCATCGCCTGAAGACGGGCGACGGAACGGGCTTCGTGCTGCAGCAGGTCACCGACCCGGTGGGCAAGGCCGTGGGTGTCGCCATGACGGCGCAGGCCCTCTTGGTGGGGAGCTACGCCATCGCCTTCGCCGCGCTCGGGAGCGACGCGCTGGACGCCTTCGCCTGGGTGCCCGGCTGGTGCGCGTATGTCGGCGTCGGGGCATTCGCGCTGGCCATCACCATCTGCGTCACGGCGCAGGCGCAGATGGGGCGCAGCTGGCGCATGTGCGTGGACGAGGGGCACACGCAGCTAGTGTCGAGCGGCCTCTTCGGCGTGGTGCGCAACCCCATCTACACGGCCAACCTGATCCTCCTCGGCGGCGTGCTGCTGGTCGCGCCCAGCCCCTGGTCGGTCATGCTGCTCTACGCCGCGAGCGTGTTCCTGGCGATCCAGACGCGGCTGGAGGAAGCGCACCTGCGCCAGATGCACGGGGCCGAGTACGCGGCCTACTGCGCGCGGGTGGGTCGCTTCTTTCCCGGCGTGGGCCTGATCACCGCGGGCCCCGCCATGAGCGCCGGCGTGGCCGAGGAGAGCCGCTGATGTTCGACCGCTTCCGTGAAGCCTCGCGCTTCGACGCCTCGGACGACGCGACGCGCCGCACCTTCGTGCGCGCTCGGCTCGAGGCCATGCTGCGCCACTGCCGGGCCGAGAGCCCCTTCTACGCGCGCCACGCCGCGCTCATCGACGAGCTGCTCGCGGAGCCGGACGACGCGCGCTTCTTCGAGCGCTACGCCGCGCTGCCTCCGCTCACCAAGCAGCACCTGGTGGACGACTTCGACGACCTGATGACCGACCGGGAGATCACCCGCGCGCGCGTCGACGCCTTCGACGCGGAGCACGCGGACGGGCTGGGCCTGCTGGAGACCGCGAGCGGCGGGGCGCACCAGGCCATCAAGACCAGCGGCACCTCCGGCACGGTGGTCTACATCGTGGACAGCGTGCGGTGCATCAAGGAGGTGATGTCGCTGCTGCTCTTCCGTGCGCTCCTGCGCGTGCTGTACCAGACGGGCATGTGGCCGGCCTTCCTGCCCTTCGTGCGGCCCTTCTATCGCTTGCTGCGGCGCCTGCGTCATGGCCGGCCGGCTGGCCAGGGTCCCGCCCCGCTGCCGCCGTCGTGGGGGGAGCGCATCGCGCGCTTCGTGCGGCCCTCGCTGCTGGTCTTCGTGCACCGCGGCAACCGCAGCGTGTACCGCGGCACCACCTCGCACTCGCAGCCGCTGTGGGTGCGCCTGCTCATGCACATCCGCGTGCTCTCGCACGAGGAGTCGCTCGAGACCATCCTGCGGCGCACGCAGTGGCAGCAGCCCGAGTTCATCTTCGGCTTGCCCTCGCGCATCGAGTGGCTGGCGCGGGCGCAGCTGCGTGGTGCGCTCTGCATCGACCCGCTGGCCGTGTACGTGGGCGGCGAGACCCTGCACGCGGAGCTGCTGGACCTCTACAAGCGCGCCTGGCCGCGCACGGTGGTCATCAACACCTACGGGGCCACGGAGACGAAGGCCATCGCGACGGCCTGCGCCGAGTGCGGCGAGCTGCACGTGCTGGAAGACATCGTGCACCTCGAGCTCTACGGCGCCGAGGGCGGGCCCGTGCCGCCTGGGGACATCGCCGCGCAGGTGTACTGCACCGGCCTCTGGAACCGGGTCACGCCCGTGCTGCGCTACGACATGAGCGACCGCATCGAGGTCCTGCCCGACGCGGGCTGCCGCTGGCGCACGCAGCGCATCCGTGTGCGCGGCCGCGAGCCGGCGTTCCTGTGGGCGCCGCACCAGAAGACCGGCGAGTGGGTGCCGCTCAACGGGCGCATGCTGAAGGAGAGCCTGGTGGCGCTGCCGGACGCGATCGGCTTCATGGTGCGCTACACGCAGCCGGGGTCCATCTCGCTGCAGTTCGTGCTGGAGTCGGATGACAGCACCGGCGAGGTCGAGGCGCGCCTGCGCGCGGGCGCGCTTACTGCGCTGGACAAGCTGGTGCGCGACCAGGGCAGCGCGGTGAGCGACCTGTTCCCGGCGGTGCAGGTCGAGGTCTTCGACATGCAGGGCTGGAACCAGGCAGGTGGCAAGCTGGGCGCCATCGCCGCGAGCGTGGTGCCGCCGCACCTGGCCAACCAAGACGACTCCGCCCCGACCGCAAGCGAGGCCGCATCATGAGCGACAGCGAGATCCCACCCGCCCCCGACCTCACCACCAGCGGCTCGCTGAGCCTGGACTACTCGAGCCCCTACTGGCGCGACGACTTCCGCACCGGGGCCTGGAGCCCCAGCGTGCTGGACCGCAACGACGCGCTCAGCCGCTGCTTCCACCCGACGCTGCTGCACGCGCTGGTAGCGTCTGCGAAGCACGGCGAAGACCTGCGCATCACGCTGCTTCCGGAGCGTGAGCGCGACCAAGCCGAGCAGCGCTCCTACACGCAGCTCTACGAGCGGGCGCGCCGCCTCGCGGGGGGGCTCGCGCGCCTGGGCGTGCAGCCGGGCGACCGCGTGCTGATCGTGCTGCCCACCTGCCACGACTTCCTGGCCATCTTCTTCGCCTGCCAGATGTGCGGCGCCGTCGCCGTCCCGGCCTATCCGCCCGACGGCTTCCGCGTGGAGACGGGGCTCAAGCGGCTGGCCCACATCGCGCGCCACTCGGGCTCGCGCGTGTGCGTCACCTGGCCCTCCGTCGCGCCGCTGCTGGGCGACATCGCGCACACCGCCAAGTCCATGGAGCGCGTCATCAACGTGGAGGAGCTGGAGGGCGCGCGGCTGCCCAAGACCCACCGCGTGGACACGGACGACCCGGCGTTCATCCAGTACACCTCCGGCTCCACGGGCCAGCCCAAGGGGGTGGTGCTGACCCACCGCAACCTGATCACCAACATCCACGCCATGGGCCAGGCGCTGCGCATCAACGACACGGACGTGCTGGTGGGGTGGTGCCCCCTCTATCACGACATGGGGCTCATCGGGACCTTCCTCTCGGCGGTGTACTGGCGCCTGCCGCTGGTGCTGCTGTCGCCCATGGCCTTTCTGCAGAAGCCGCACCGCTGGCTGCGCGCCATGAGCGACTACGGCGGCACGATCAGCCCGGCGCCCAACTTCGGCTACGCCCTGGCGGTGCGGCGCGTGAAGGAGACGCAGCGCGAGGGGCTGGACCTGTCCACGTGGCGCGTGGCCCTCAACGGCGCAGAGCCCGTGACGCGGGACGCGGTGACCTCGTTCCAGGAGACCTACGCGCCCTACGGCTTCTCGCCGAACGCGGTGATGCCGGTCTACGGGCTGGCCGAGGGCTCACTGGCGGTGAGCTTCCCGGACCCGGGCACGCCGGTGCGCTACGCCACGGTGGACCGGGCCCGCCTCGCCGAGGGGTACGCCACGCCGCTCGGGAGCGGCAAGGCGGCCCACTTCGGGACCACGCTCGCGTGCGTGGGGCGCGCCGTGCCCGGGCACAGCGTGCGGGTCATCGACGCCAACGGCCGCAGCGTGGGCGAGAACATGGTGGGGCACGTCATCACCACGGGCGGGTCCGTCATGGCGGGCTACTTCCAAGACAAGGACGCGACCGACGCCTGTCTGCAGCACGGGTGGCTCCAGACGGGGGACCTCGGCTTCGTGCGCGACGGTGAGCTGTACATCTGCGGCAGGGCCAAGGACCTGATCATCGTGCGTGGGCGCAACTACCACGCGGAGGACCTCGAGCAGAGCGCCGAAGAGGTGCCGGGGGCGCGCAAGGGCAGCGTGGTGGCCTTCGGGGTGTTCGACGAGGAGCTGGGCTCGGACCGCGTGGTGCTGGTGGTGGAGAGCAAGGAGACCGACGAGGCGCTGCGGCAGCGCATCGCCGAGCAGGTGAGCCAGGCGGTCATCGAGGGCACCGGGCTGCCGGTGGACGAGGTGGTGGTGGTCCCGCCCGGGACGGTGCCCAAGACCTCGAGCGGCAAGCGGCAGCGGCAGCGCTGCAAGCTGGCGTACCTGAACGACGAGCTCACCCCGCAGACGCCTGGGCGCCTGGACATCGGGCTGGCCTACGTGCGCAGCAAGGCCGGCGGGATGCGCATGCAGACCCGGCGCCTGCGCCGCGCCCTGGGCGGCGAGCGAGACGACTGAGACGGCGCTGGGCGCCGATCCACCGAGTCGGCGCGAAGGCTTGGTGAGTTGGCGAAGTGGTTGCGGGAGGGGGCGGGGAGCCCCGGTCACGGGCCCGGTCGCGTGAGTACCTCTGCTCAGGGAGGCTCGACGGTCGGCGCCGGTCCGCGAATCCCAGCTCGGCGTTGCTCCTCCTCGCCGAAGCTTCGGCATCGACTCGTCGTCGCGCCTTGATCTGGGCTCCGCGTCCTCGCCGCCAACTCGTCCTGCTCCCTGAGCAGAGGTACCAGCGCTCCCTGCGGTGGCCTCCCCCAATTCGGCGCGCCTCACGGCGCTTGAATTGGGGCCCCCCCGACACCCTTCGACCGGGGCTCCCCGCCCCCTCCGGCAACGTGTCGGGTCCTCCGATGAGCCCAGCCGGGGACTCGGGGATCCGCTTGGGGCGCCCCGTGCTCACCTGAACTCGCCTCGGCACGCAGCAACTCCGCCCCCGTCTCCGACTCCGACTCCGACTCCGACTCCGACTCCACCTCCGACTCCACCTCCGACTCCGACTCCGACTCCGACTCCGACTCCGACTCCGACTCCGACTCCGACTCCGTCTCCGACTCCGACTCCGACTCCGACTCCGACTCCGTCTCCACCTCCACCTCCTCCCCTCTCGACGCCGCCCGCGAATGAGCAGACTATCCCGCCCATGAAACCCAATCTGCTGCTCTCGTTGTTCCTGATTTCGTGTGTGGCTTCTTGTGGTGGCTCCCCGCCGCCGGTCACAGACCCCATGAGCGTCCCGTGCGCCCCCGAGGACTGCGGCCCGGCCCCCGGTGCGCCGATGCACTTGTGCTCGGACGGTCGGTCACAGGGTGGCCCCACCGGCGAGTGCGTCCGCGCGAGCGCCACTGCCTGTGAGTGGCAGATTCGCGAGTGTCCCGCCGACCGTCCCTGTGGTGGCCTGACCGGCGCGCAGTGCCGTGCCGGGGAGTACTGCAACTTCTCGCTCGAAGCGACCTGTGGCGCGGCGGACCAGACCGGCGTGTGCCGGGCCATCCCGAGCGAGTGCGACGAGGACGACGCGCCCGTGTGCGGCTGCGACGACGAGACCTACGCCAACGCCTGCGAGGCCGCTCGCGAGGGCGTGGCCGTGGGTCGCGAGGGAGCCTGCCCGCCCACCGTGGCGAGCGTGGGCGAGACCTGCGGCACGCGCGGCGCGCTGCCCTGCGCCGAGGGGCTGTTCTGCAACTTCCCGGCGGCCGCGACCTGCGGTCGGTCGGACGCGCCGGGCACCTGCGCGGAGCGGCCCACCGAGTGTGAGACCCGCGCACGTCGCGTGTGCGGCTGCGACGGGACGACCTACACCAACGCGTGCATGGCCAACCAGGCCGGCGTGTCGGTGGAGACCACGCGCCCCTGTCGCACGCGCTGATGGGGGGCGCGACGCGGTCGCGCGCCTGGCGAGCTCACGCCGGGTGTGTGGCCGCGAGTGCAGCGCGCAACCCCGGGGGCGACGCGGCGCGGAGCTGAGGTACCCTGCCGCCATGAGCGCGCTCACGACACGACTCGGCAGCTGGACCTCGGTGCTTGTTCTCATCAGCGGCGGCGCGCTCGGCTGTGCGCCGCCGCGAGACGGTGGCGAGGGTGCCCAGGTCGAGGCGCAGGCGCGCCGCTGGTCCGAGCTGGACCACGACGCGCGCATGGCCGTGATGTCCACCGAGGTGCTGCCCGCCGCACGCCGCTTGTTCCAGGGCTTCGACGCCGAGCGCTACGCGAGCGTGGGCTGCACCACCTGCCACGGCGAGGACGGCGCCGAGCGCGCGTGGGCCATGCCCAACCCCAGCCTGTACGCGCTGTACCCCACGGGCACGCCCGAGCAGCGCGCCATGGTGCAGGAGTTCCCCGATATGGTGCGCTTCATGCACAACCACCTCGTGCCGGAGATGCGCGACATCCTCGGCGCAGAGGACTACGACGAGGCGACGCGCACTGGGTTTGCCTGCTTCTCGTGCCACCCGCGCGGTGGGGAGTAGACGCGCAGGTCGCGGCGCCACGCGGAGGGCTCAAAAGTGGAGGCTCATGGAGAGGTGCGCGCGGCCGCGACCGAGACCAAGACTAGGACGCCAGGTGAGCAGTTGTTCGTTCGCCCGCACCACCCGACGTCGCTTCACCGCGCGTACGACAGTCCAGATTGCGGCGGGAAGGACGAGGATGCCACCGATCACCGACAGCGCCACAAAGCCAGGCTCGCGAAAACACGAAGAATCGTCACAGGACAACGAAAAGGCGGCGCCAACCCCACCGCCCACCGCAGCCGCGACGCTAACCCCCAGCAAGACCAGTGGACCTACTAGGCTCGGAACCGGCTGCGGCGAACCTTGTTGGTGGAGCGTCGTATCGGTCAGCCGTGCGCCCGGCAGACTAGAGCCGGACTCTGGGGCGTAGCCCACCCCGTCGCGTTCGGTCTCGTCCGTACTGGTCCTGTCCTCAGCGTGTCCTGTCTCCGCCTCAGCGCGGGGTGCAGATCACTGGCTGAGCACGAGGGGCTGTTAATCTCCGTCGCTGCGTGATAGCGAGGAGCATGACCAAGAGGAAGGCCGTCAGGCCCAAGCTGGGTGGGGTAGCTCGTCCGCTCCCTGCGCAGGATGCCAACGAAGCACGCGTCATGGAAGCTGCGCGGAGCGCCTATCGCCTGGCGAAGAAGAAACTGCATGACGCGCGGGATCCGGCTTCCTCGAAGGCTGCCTATGAGGCTGTGTGGGCTGCGGTGGACGAGGTCGGCAAGGCGATCGTGGAGTCCGTGGAGGGCGAGGAGGCCGACGAGGACCCTGACGAGTTTACCGATGCTGAGGGTGCGGTCTGGAAACGCGTGACCGAGGATCCGGCCGACTATCACTCGCTGCGCGGGACGATTCGTGTGCGCCGCAAGCGGCATCGCTCTGTGCGCAATGGCCCCACGCGATGTCTGTTCGACGAGCGCCGCGGAGTGATGGCGCGGAACACGATGCCCGACCTTGGCGAGGCGATGCTGCGCACGTACGCGGATGTGCCCGGAGACGAATCGGCGAAGCTACTGACGGCTCTGACGGGACATGCGGTCTCGCCGTCGCGCATCAAGCGCTTCGTCACCGAAGAGGCCACGCACATGCACGTTCAGGAGCAGGCGTTCTTCGACGCGGAGCTCGCTGCGCCAGACGTTCCGAGCGAGGCGTCGACGTTGGTCATCAGCGTGGACGCGCTCAGCCTCCACCTCCGCGAGGAGGGCTGGAAGCAGGCCACCGTTGGCGTGCTCACGTTGCTCGACGCCGACGGCGAGCCGCTGCGCCGAGGCGCGGGCATCAACGCCACCCGCATCGCGGAGATGCCCGAGGCCGGCAAGCAGACCATCATGGCGCGCATCGAACGCGAGGTCGGCGCGCTGGTGGCACAACGGCCTGACCTCGAGATAGAGGTCGTCATCGACGGTGCCCCCGACCTCCGAACGCACTTGCTGGAGAGGTTCCCCAAGGCTCGACACCTCACGGACTTCTTCCACGTCGCCGAGCACTTGGCCGCCGCGCTGCGGCTGCTGTTCCCCGACGACGATGCGCGGCGCGCCACCGAACGGGCGAGTTGGTGTCATAAGCTCAAGCACAAGGAGGGCACGCCGTTCAGGCTCTGGCGCTGGCTCCGCGACGAGATGAAGCGCGAACTCGATCCGGTCAGCCCTTGGGCGAAGCGCGAGGTCGAGAAGCACGCCGAGTACATCTACAACCAGCGCCCCTGGATGAAGTACCCCCAAGCCGTCGCCGCGAACGCCGCCATCGGAAGCGGCCCGGTCGAGGCCGCGTGCAAGACGCTGGTCACGCAGCGCCTCAAGATATCCGGCGCCACCTGGTCGCGCATCGGGGCGGCCGGCGTCCTCTACCTGCGCTCGCTGCTCCAGTCCGACCGCTTCCATCGCGCCTTCAGCTTCATGCAGGCTGCCCGCTATGCCGCGTGATCAGCAGGTGAGCTGCACCCTCAGCGCGTGAGTCTTCGACCGCGCGTCGGAGCAGTCCGATCCGAGCCCTTACACTGTTCGCGTGCTGGCTGTGGGGCACCAGTTCGAGGTAACGTTCGAACGCATCAAGGGCAACTGCGTCTTGTCTCAGTCGGTCAGCCGCGCTCCCAATGTTGTACAGCAGTTCAGGTCGTTGTGAGAGACTATAGGCTCGTTGAAAGGCGTCGAGTGCATTGTCGAACCGACCTTGATCGAACGCAAGCTGCCCGGCCATGTAGTGCGCACGTGCTTCCGCGTCGGCGCCCGACGTGTCTTCAATGGCAGATCCCGGCGAGTCATCTTCTTGGGCCACCGCTACATTGTGAAAAACGGATGAAAGTACGAGTATGCAGACAACAATTCGGACTTTCGGAGAGTCGAACAATGTTCCAATGTCTCTATATGTGCGCATTTTTCTTCCGTTACTCGAGTTATTGGCACCACGAGGATGAGTCCGATGAAACCGCAGGGACGTCGCGTCATGAATGCATCCCGTGGCGCCCGCTCATTGCATTGCAGCCCACTCGGATGCGCGGCGGTATCCCCCGAACGAGTGATCTTGAAGGGCGACACGACGGTGCAGCGGAAGCATCTCAACAACATTCGAGCCGCGCTGAGGGTCGAGTGCCGCAGGTCAGACCCGGGGACAGAGAGCCCCACCCGGCGCGCGACGAAGCAGAGGCAACCCAGGACACGCCCTATGGCTCGTGCAGCATGAGGTCGCCGCGCGCGACCCGGGCGAGCTCGGTGCGCGAGCCCACGCCCAGCATACGGTAGATGTTCTTGAGGTGCGTGCGGACAGTCTCGTAGCCCACGTCGAGCGCCACCGCGATGTCCTTCGCGGACGACCCCAGAGCCGCGAGCTCAGCCACCTGCCGCTGCCGCGGGCTGAGGCCATCGAAGGGGCTCGCGCCGCTGCGCTTCTGGGGAAGCACGAGCCAGAGCTCGCCGCTCTCGCCACGCAACGGGACGATGGTGGCGCGCGTCGCCGACGGTGCGGCCTCCGCCGGCGCGACTCCGTCATGCGTCCACCAGCGCCCGGAGCGAGGGTCGTAGACGCTAGGCATGCGAGCCCCGTGGCGGCGCAGCGTGGAGCAGCTGCTCGCGACGCGCGTGCCCCCGCGCCTCCATGGTGGTGCCTTTCATTCCATCGGTTGTGCGTGACGCGGAGGCACGAACCCATCCCCCACTTGGGGGATGGGCGACGCGGCGAAGATTGGGTAGGGATCTTGACGGCGCGGGGGTCGCGAGGCGGACCGACGGAGGCGCGCGGAAGGGAGCGGGCGTGCACATCGACTCGTATGGACAGGGGAACAACGTGGTGGTCCTGCATGGGACCCCTCAGGAGCCCAGCGACCTTGAGGGGCTGGTGCAGGCGCTCGCGGAGAACCGCCGTGTGCATCTGGTGCACCTGCCGGGGTACGGCCGTGAGCCCGCGCGCCTGGGGCGCTACGACCTCGACGGGATCGAGCGAGAGCTTGGGGCTCAGCTGAGCACCCTGGCGCCCGCCGGCTACAGCCTGCTGGGTGTCAGCGGGGGCAGCTACCGCGCGTTCCGCGGGACTCAACGAGGGGCGCTCAGCCCGTGGGGCATCGTGGCCTTGGGGCCGCTGCCACTGGTGGTGCAGACGCTGCGCGACGGGTGGTGGGGGGCCATTGGCGCGCTGCGCGGGGGCGCGGACATGTGGGCGTCCGTTGTGGAAGGCCTGTTCACGAGTGACTTCGCGAGCATGCGCCCCGAGGTGCCGGCTAGGTACCTGGCGCAGCTGCAAGGCATCGCAGCGGAGACCGTGGCCGGGGAGCTCGAGGCCATCGCAAAGGACCCCGACTGGTCCGAGCGGCTGCGCGACGTGGGCTGCCCCGTGTACATGCGCGTCGGCGACCTGGACGTGAACACGCCGCACACGCTGGCCATGCAGGCGCTTCAGTGGCTGCCCCGCGCGCGGCTGGACGTGGTGGCCAACGTGGGACACCTGGTGCACCACGAGGACGCGGACGCCACGCTACGCGCCGTCTGCGAGGCGCTGCGCATGTTCGAGTCGGAGGCCGGTGCCGCGCGCCCGGCGCTGCGCAGGCACGGCTAGCGCGCCGTCCCTGTCCCTACGCGGACAGCGGGTGGAGTTGCCCCATGGCGCGGGCGAGCTCCACGCGGTTCGCGACGCCGAGGTTGCGGTACACGTTCTTCAGGTGCGACCGCACCGTCTCGGTGCTGATGCCCAGGTGCGAGGCGATCTCGCCGACGGTCGCGCCGCTGGCCGCGTACTCGCTGACCTCGGTCTGACGTGGGGTCATGGACGCGTCGGCGAGCACCATATCGGGCTCGGGCGCCGGCGACGCTGTGGACGCTGCCGGGCGGACGCAGAGGGCGATGGCCGGACCCTCGGGGTCGACGGCGCCCGTGGCACTGAGCATCCGCCAAGCCTCAAGCTCGACGCCATCGGTGGGGAGCAGCAGAGAGCAGTGCGGCGCGTCGGTGAGGGCGTCGTAGACCGCGGCCACCCATGAGCGCCGGGGGCGCTGCGCAGCCGCTTCCGTGTGCGTTGAGAAGACCACCTCGCCGCGTGCGTTGAGGACCCAGAAACCGTTGTGCTCCGCTTGCATGGGGGGATGCAGTACACGTGGCGTGCCAGCGCAATTTGCCGCAAAAACCGCTCGCGTTGTCCGGGGGAGCGGACTGGCTGAAGGCTGACTGTCCGGGATCCCGGACGGCATCCAAGTGGACCGGGGCACGACCGCCAAGGCGAAGCGCTGTGTGACGCCCCAACGACGCCCGGTCGCACCTGGGGTGCCGGAGAAGCACCTCAGGGAGCAGTCAGGTTCATGACGAATACGTCGAAGCCGCCTGCGCTGGTCTGTCCCGGAAAGATGCCCGTGGTATGGCCCGCGACCAGCACGCGGCCGTCGCTGCCCACGCTTGCCGACTGAACGTAGTCGCCGCTCGCAGTGCCGAATTGGCGCGTCCAGACCTCCCCCCCCCCCGCATCGTACACCCGCACGAACGCGTCGTAGCTGCCCGCGCTGGCTTGTCCTGGCAACGTACCGTTGGTGGACCCCGCGACCAACACGCGACCGTCGCTACCCACACCTACCGAATAGGCGTACTCGCCGCTCGCAGACCCGAACTGGCGCGTCCAGACCTCCGTCCCCCCCGCGTCGTACGTCCGCACGAACGCATCGTACCCGCCCGCGCCCGTTTGTCCTGGAATCGTCCCGTGCGTGAAACCCGCAACAACCACTTTGCCGTCGCTGCCCACCCTTGCCGACCGAACCTCGTCATAGTCCGCAGTCCCAAACTGGCGCGTCCAGACCTCTGTACCCCCCGCATCATACTTCCGCACAAACGCGTCCCGACCCCCTGAGCCGGTTTGACCTGGAAGGGTTCCGTCCGTGCCACCCGCGACCACCACAACCCCGTCCGGACCCACACCTACCGACCACGCCGGGTCGGCGCTCGCAGACCCAAACTGGCGCGTCCAGACCTCCATACCTCCCGCATCGTACTTCCGCACAAACGCGTCCAGACCGCCAGCACCGGCTTGTCCCGGAAGGGTGCCATACGTGTAGCCCGCGACCACCACACTGCCGTCCGGACCCACGCTCACCGAATAGGCTCGGTCTTCGCTCGCCGTCCCAAACTGCCGCGTCCAGACCTCGGTACCCCCCGCATCGTACTTCCGCACGAACGCGTCCCACTGGCCTGCGCTGGTTTGGCCCGGAATCGTGCCAAACGTGTAACCCGCGACCACCACACTGCCGTCGGGGCCCACGCTTACCGAATAGGCTCGGTCTTCGCTCGCCGTCCCAAACTGCCGTGTCCAGACCTCGGTGCCCCCCGCATCATACTTCCGCACGAATGCGTCCCACTGTCCTGCACTGCTTTGGCCCGGAATCGTGCCAGACGTGTAGCCCGCGACGACCGCACTGCCGTCGCTGCCCACGCTTATCCACTCGGAGTGCTCGGCGCTCGCCGTCCCAAACTGCCGCGTCCACTCCTCAGGCACGCAGGTCCTGTCCGTCGTCGCGGAGCCGGGTTCGCCCTCGACGTACCCCGCGCCGCACACCTGCCACGGCGCGCACATCGTCACGTTCAAGGTGGTGCTGAAGGTTCCGTTCATGCACGCCGTGCACACACGGTTGCTCGTCGCGCTTCCCGCCGTGCTCACGTACGTGCCCGCCACGCAGTCGCTCCACGTCGCGCAGCTCGTGGCGTTCGTCCCCGCGCTGTAGGTGCCCGCGGTGCAGGCCGCACACGTACGGTCCGTGGTCGCGTCGCCGTTGCTCACCACCGACTGGCCCGCCACGCAGTTCGTGCGCGTGGCACACGCCGTCGCCGGGTCGCCGTCGTCGTCCCAGGTGCTGCCCACGCAGGCCACCGCCGCCGTGGAGCCGCCCGCGCAGTACTCGCCCGCGCTGCACGCATCGCACACCGGCGCCGTGGTGCTGGTCCCCGGCGCGCTCTGCTCCGTGCCCGCGGCGCAGGACCCGTGCGCTTGGCACGTGGTCTGGTTCGGGGCGGTGGAGTACGTCCCGCTCGCGCACGCCGTGCACGCCTGGTCGCTGGTCGCGGTCCCGGCTGTGCTCACGTACGTACCGGCCACGCACTCGCTCCACGTCGCGCACGTCGCCGCGTTCGTCGCGGTGCTGTAGGTGCCCCCCGCGCAGGCTGTGCAGCTGCGGTCCGTCGTGGCGTTCCCGTCGCTCATCACCGACTGCCCCGCGGCACAGTCCGTGCGCGTGGCGCACGCCGTAGCCGGGTCGCTGTCGTGGTCCCAGGTGCTGCCGCCGCAGGCCGCTGCCGGCGTGGTGTCACCTGCGCAGTACTCCCCCGGACTGCACGCGTCGCACACCGGCGCCGTGGTGTTGGTGCCCACCGCGCTCTGCACGGTGCCTGCCGCGCACATGCCGTGGGCGAGACACACGGAGAGATTGGCCGTGGCCGTGTACGTCCCGGCGGCGCAGCCCATGCACACGCGGTCGACCGTGTCCGACGGGGTGTTGCTCACGTACGTGCCCGCCGCGCAGCTCTGCCACACGGTGCAGCTCGCTGCGTTGTTCCCGGTGCTGAAGCTGCCGCTCGCGCAGCCCGTGCACACGCGGTTCGCGCTCGCGCTGCCCGCCGTCTCTTCGTACTGGCCGGGGACACACGTCGCCCACGCTGTGCAGCTCGGGGCGTTGTCCGCCGTGCTGTAGGTCCCGGTGGCGCACACGCTGCACACACGGTCTACCGTGGCGCTCCCCGCCGTGCCCACGGACTCGCCCGCCACGCACGTGGTCCACGCGCTGCAGCTGGCTGCGTTCTCGGTGGCGCTGTAGCTCCCCGTCGCGCAAGCCGTGCACGTGCGGTCGTTGGTGGCGTCTCCCTCGGTGGCGACGTAGCTCCCCGCCGCACAGGTGGTGCGCGCCACACACACCGTCGCCGGGTCGCTGTCGTCGTCCCAAGTGCCGTCCCCGTCGTCGCACGCGACAGCTGCCGCCGCGCCGCCCGCGCAGTACTCGCCCGCGCTGCAGTCCGTGCACACCGGTGGTGCCGTCATCGTCGCAGGCGTGGTCTCCACCGTGCCCGGCGCGCACGCGCCCACGTCCACGCACGTGGTCTGGTTGGGCCCGGATGTGTACGTCCCGTCCGCGCACGCTGTGCACGCCCGGTCGCTCACCGTGGTTCCCGCCACCAGCACGTACTCTCCCGCCACGCACGTCGTGTACGCCGTGCAGCTCGCCGCGTTCTCAGCGTCGCTGTAGCTCCCGCTCGCGCACCCGCCACACGTGCGGTCCGCAGTGGCGCTGCCCGCACCCGTCACGTACTGCCCCGCCGTGCAGGTGCGCCACGCGCTGCAGCTCGCCGCGTCGGCCGCGTCGCTGTACTCGCCGTCCGCGCACGCCGTGCACACCTGGTCGCTCGTGGCCGTCCCCGCGGTGCTCACGTACTCCCCAGCCACGCACCCCGTGTACGCCGTGCAGCTCACCGCGTTGCTGCCCACGCTGTACGTCCCGGCCCCGCACGCCGTGCAGCTCCGATCGGTGGTCGCGCCGCCCTCGGCCGACACGTACGTCCCCGCTGAGCACGCCGTGCGCGCCACGCACGCTGTCGCTGGGTTGCCGTCGTGGTCCCACGTGCCGTCCCCGTCGTCGCACGCCGCCGCCGCGACCTCGCCTCCCGCGCAGTACTGCCCTGGGCTGCACGCCTCGCACACCGCTGGCGCCGTCATCGTCGCCGCCACCGTCTGCACCGTCCCCGGCGCGCAGCCCGTCAGCGCCACGCACACCGTCTGGTTGGGGCCCGACGTGTATGTCCCCTCCGCGCACGCCGTGCACACCTGGTCGACGCTCGCGCTCCCTGCGCTGCTCACGTACTCGCCCGCCACGCACTCGGTCCACGCCACGCAGGCAGCCGCGTCAGCGCCCGCCGCAAACGTCCCGCTCGTGCACCCCGTGCACACCTGGTCGCTGCCCGCTGTGCCCGCCGCGCTCACGTACTCCCCCGCCGCGCAGGCCGTCCACGGGCTACAGCTCGCAGCATTGACACTCGTCGCGTACTCCCCCGCCTCGCACGCCACGCACTCGCGGTCGCTCTCCTCCGTACCCGCAGCGCCGACGTACTCCCCGGCGCGGCACACCGTCCACGCCACGCACGCCGTCGCGGCGTCATCGTCGTGGTCGTACGTGCCCGTCGCGCAGTCCTCTACCGGAACCCCCCCGCCGCAGCCGACCCCTGCCAGCGCCGCTAGCAAGACCACGAACGCAGGCGTCCATCCGACGAGGCGCGAAGGGTTGGCGGTGCGCGAAGTCACGGCGCGGCGGCGCACCGGGCAGGCGGTCGGGCGGGGGTCGGTCATGGCGTCTCTTCCGTAGCGGTCCAACGCGCCGGACAAGGGGATGGCGCTGCCCACAGACTGCGTGCCCCACCCACGTCAGCGGAATCCCCCGTTCGGGGGAGGGTCCGAGCAAGGCCCGCGTGCTCCTATAGAGGACACCCTGGGTGTGCCTGGATGGGGAGGGACTGCGACGCGGCCTGTGGTCCGGCGCTGCTGGACCCACGAGCCCTACGGCCCCGCGAAGCTCGCGCGCTCGGCCACCACGAAGAACGACGTGGACCAGCCGTCGTCGAAGTCGAAGATGCAGTTGGGGTCGTGGATCTCGGTGCCGTCCCCTTCCACGCAGCCCACGATGATGGGGGTACACAGGTCCGTGGGGAGCCCGGCGACGATCAGCTGCTCGAGGCCGTCGCCGTCGAGGTCAGTGTCGGGCTGCGTGGGCACAAAGCCCAGGCGCCGCCCGGCGCCCACCAGGTCGGCCAGGCTGATGACGCGCTCGACCTCTTGGCAGAGGGGGTAGCCGCTGGCTGTGCCGGAGCCGAAGAGGTCCATGGCGTGCGCCAGGGAGCGCACCTCCAGCACGCCGCAGACGGTGCCCTCGATGCGCTGCGGGTTCACGTCGTCGGGCCGAGCGGCGAGGGTGAAGCGCGCGCGCCGCAGCGGCTCTTCGATGACCACCGCGCCGTCCGCGTTCAGCGCGATGTCCGCCACGTCGGACGTGATGCGCTCGCCGTCGGTCACCGCGTGGACGTAGTCAAAAGGCAGGCCGGCGGGGGTGACCACGCGGGCCAGCGGGTCCAAGATGACCGCGCCAAACATCGCCAAGCGCACCCGCTCGGGCAGGGGCGTGCCGCGCCGCCAGCCGTTGATCGCGATGGCCGGCCGCTCGGTGGAGTCGCGGAACTGCCGCGCGACCTGGGAGTTCCAGGCCACGGCGGTGGTCGCCAGCGCGCGCCCGGCAGCGTTCTGCAGGGAGCCGGTGCCCGTGACGTCGCAGCCCAGGGCGGGGTCGGTCGCGAAGCCCAGCTCGGTCAGGATGAAGAGCTCCTCGGTCTCGCAGCCAGCTGAGCAGCCGTCCCAGTCGGCCGCGTTGCCGTCGTCGCACGCCTCGGGAGCCACCAGCTGACCGTCGCCACAACCTGCTGCCGGGGCGCAGCCAACACACGCTCCGCTGCTCGCGTCGCAGGCCTCAGCGGGCGCGTCGAGCTGGCCGTCACCGCACTGCTCAACCTCGCACGACGCGCGGCAGCCGTCCCCGTTGATGCGGTTGCCGTCGTCGCAGGTCTCGGCTCCCTCGATGACGCCGTTGCCACACAGCGCGCTCCAGCGGCACGCTACGCAGCCGTCAGCGGCGTCCGTGTTGGCGTCGTCGCAGCTCTCCCCCGGGTCGACGATGCCGTCACCGCAGCCCTCGACCAGCGGGGGCAGGTGCTCGTCGGTCCAGTCGTAGGGTGGGCCCGCGTCGGGGGCGCCGAGGTTTGGACCGTGCCGCTGCCCGTTCGCGCAGCCTACCGCCGCGAGGGCGAGCGCGAGCGCCCGGCGAACAGGGAGCGCAGAGCGTGCCCTCATGGTGTCTCCTGTCCGAACAGGATGTCTCGCCACTCGACGCCCGAGCGCACCGCCGTGGAGTCGTAGCCAGGGTCCTGCGGCTGCAGCGAGCCAAAGTAATAGACCCTCGCCGGCAGGGCTGCGCCTGGTGCGTCAGGGGGCAGCGGCACCAGGCGCGCGTGCTGAATGCGGAAGCGGTCAAACGCGCCCGACTCGCCGCTGGGGGCGAGCAACGCGGCGACGAAGTGGGGTGCCGCGCCCGTAGCGAGAAAGAGCCCGACGTTGCCGGTGTCGCCGTCTGGGCCGAGCACCCACAGGCTGTCCCCCAAGCGACCCACGGTGAGCGCCGGGTCGTCGGTCCACGTGGGGGCGTCCCAGGGGTGCGTGCTGGTCTGCGCGTAGCTGTCGGGGTCACCCGTCTCAGAGGCGAGCTCGACGAGGCGACGCGCGCCCGCGCTGTCCGTGCCCAGGAGGTGCACGCGGCGAGCCCCACCCTGCAGCTCGGCGTGGTGGTCGAACCCAACCAGGCGTGGCGCCTGGAGCTCGACCAGCGTGGCCACAGAGACCGGCTCAGACTCGCGGAACACGTCGCAGTCGGCGGACGCAAAGAACCGCATGGTCCCATCCTGCGGGTCGAGCCGCGCGCCCTCAAAGCGCTGAAACGCGTCTACCCACGCGAGCGCCATGTCCCCGGCCGCGAAGGTCGAGCGAGAGGCCGCCCACGAGGACCCGTCGGCCGACACATGCGCGCGGTCGCCGATGACCACGCAGCGCAGCTCGGGGCTCTCCGCCGCCGCGCGGAAGCCCGGGGCGTTGATGAGCGGGGACAGGTGTGAGCGGTCGCAGGTGTCGTACGAGCTGCGGGCCGTGCTCACGACCTCCACCAGCCCGCTCGCGCCGATGGCCTCTCCTCGCGCCTCAATCCGCACGGTCAGCGGCTCGTCGAGAGGCACCGCTGGGTCGACGGTCACGGGGGCCGTTCGGAGGCCCTCGTCCGTGGCGTGCAGCCACCAGCGGCCGCCGCTGACGTAGAACTCGAACTGCGAGTAGTTGCCCTCGCGCAGCTCGATACCGGCCGAGGTCTCGTTGGAGCGCTCGCCAGCGGCCGTCTCGATCCACATGCGCGACACGTCGGCGGCCTCGGGCCACACCATGTGCGCCTCTGCGACCGTGCCGAAGCGCCCGGACACAAACGACAAGACCAGCTCTGTCCCGGGCGCTAGGAAGACATGCGCGACGAGGCCCATATCCGTCAGCGCCCCCGTGATGGGCGCGCGCGTCTCGATGAACTGCCGCGGCAGCAGCCGAATGACGTCCTTGTCGAGGATGGTCTGGGCCAGCTCGACGGTGCCCGAGGTCACCCAGTCCAGGTTGGGAAACGCCTCGTGCTCGTTCCAGCGCCGCAGCTCCAGCACCGTCCCTGGGCGGAACGCGCAGCGCCGCGTCACCTGGTAGCCTTGGCTCCAGCAGCTGGGGTCCGCGCCATCCACCAAGGGCACACCCGCGAAGCTGTCGCCGTCGTTGTTGCGCCCATCCGTACACGCCGCGCCGCTCTCCGTGCAGTACCCGTCGCAGCGGGGGTCGTCGCAGTCGGCCACGCCGTCAAAATCGTCGTCCAAGCCGTTACTGCACAGCGCTTGCGACGACTCCCCCTGAGGCTCCGGGTAGCCGAAGAGCGCGGTGCAGCCGCCTAGAAGACACAGCGCGGTGGCTGCGATGGTCCTCTCGTACCTCACGGGGTGGAGCTTACGCGATGTGGCGAGGGGGCGCTGCATGAAGGGGCCCGCTGGGCGAACCAGCCCGTTTCATCTCACACGGGAGGACTGCTGCGCGCTCTGCCCTTGAAGGGCCTTAGTTGGCCCTCAGAGAGTCGCCGTGGGCCCAGTGACGAAGCTCGCCGACAGCGTCAGACCGTCCAGCACCCACCCACGTGTGCGGCCGCTCCAGGTGCGACGGCGCGAACCGCGCTGGCGACCGCCAAGCGGAGCTCCCGCTGAGCCGCCGACTCGTCGGGTGGCGGTAGACGGCGCGACGGTGGCGCGATGAAGACGTGCCGCAATAGGCGCAGCGCATGGAACGAGCTACACGCGGAGCCGTGCGAGCGCGTTGCCCGAGCGTAGCTGCGGTGGTCGAGGTCGTGCATCACGAACGCGGCCACCCAGTGGCTCGCCGCACGACCGTCGACTCCAAAGCTCCGAACCACGCGGTGCGCCGCCATGACCGCAGAGTAGAACCATGAGTGGGGGACGGGGAGGGGGGCCCGTTGGCCATGCCACGGCGTCGACGAGATGACGGCAGTGCAAAGGAGTTCGCGGTTTTCGGCGTAGCTGCGGCCAATCGTGTGTGCTGGCCAGTCGTTGGCCGCCCGATTCAAGCCCTGGATGTTCGCGTGGGCCAACGCGGGTGCGGCACCGACCTCTCTCCCTGACGCGATGGCCCCGGCGTGGAGATGCACGGCGGGATGGGAGCAGTACGCCACGAGGGCGCTCGCCAGGTAGCGGATGTCGTGAGGGGAGCGGGTCTGGACGTGCTCTCCCGCGGGCGTGCGATAGGTGGCCAGCAGCGCGAGCCGTTCTGTGGCGATGGGGCTGTCGCGCACGTAGATCGCGACCTCCGACAAGCGGCCGATGCGCTCGGTCGGGTCCCGGGGAATCCAGGGAGCGTGCGTGAAGTCGAAGCGGAGCGCGGGTTCGCCATCAACCCGGACGCGCCCCGCGAAGCCCGTGCTGGCCGAGGTGTTGAGGAGGAGCTCAGCGGCGCCTTGAGCGGCCGCGACACGGTCCTGCCCTTGAGCGCGACGCGTGTGTGGCTCCAGGAGAACCCGTCCGCAACAACCCGAGACGCCATCAGGGGTGTGCGCAAGAGGTATGGCAAGCGCACGCTGGCCCCATACCAAGCCCGCTGGAGCGACTCCAACGGCTGCGCATAGACGGCGTAGGCACCATGGGCGTCACTGCGCAGCGGGTAGTTCCCCAGCTCGGGAACCCGATGCGAGACTAGCTCCTCGACGCGACGTCGCGCCTCCACATGAGAGACGGCGCCCCGCCGGCCAGCTATCGCGCCCGTCGGCTCCCGCGCGTCGATCGTCGCCGTCAC
Source organism: Sandaracinaceae bacterium (assembly GCA_020633075.1). Lineage (GTDB taxonomy): Bacteria > Myxococcota_A > Polyangia > Polyangiales > Houyiibacteriaceae > JADJJE01. The sequence goes on along the minus strand of JACKEI010000004.1, from coordinate 332,126 downwards.
AACGCACGGTCCATGAGTGGCCCGTTGACCTGCATAGGGAACAGCTACCTGGGGCACCAGGACTCAGCCATCCCCCGCACGGGGGATAGCCACGGGCACCCGTCCCCACGCGGCCACCGCAGGCTGGGACGCTTCGCGCTCCCCCAAATGGGGGAGCCCCGCGTGCCGTCGAGACCGCAATTGCGACCCCACCACGGCAAGAGCGCGTCAGTTCGTCGCTGCCCCGACGGCCTCCTCGTGGTAACCTCGCCCAGCGACCTGGGCCCGCCCTCCTCGAGGGCTCTAGAGGGGACTGGGCAGGCACACCAACACCCGCAAGATGGCGCAATCGCTACACTCCGACTCGGAACGCGACAACGTGGACGGCCCGCCCGCTCGCAGTCAGGCGCTGCCGCGTGGAACGGTGCTGGACGACACGTACCGCATTGAGGAGCCCCTCGGCGCTGGAGCCGGCGGGGCCGTCTATCGCGCGGTGCACCTGCAGCTGCAGCGGTCGTTCGCCGTCAAGGTGCTGGAAGACGAGCTGGACTCGGACGCGGCGGCTCGCCTGGAGCAGGAGGCGCGCACCACGTCGGCCATCGATCACGACCACATCGTGGGGGTCACGCACCTCGGCCGTGACGCCGCGGGGCGCCTGTACGTCGTGATGGAGCTGCTCGAAGGCGAAGACCTGCGCGCTCGCTTGGAGCGACAGCGGGCAGACGGCGCCGCGCTGCCGTTGGAAGAAGCCCGCACCATCGTGGCGCAGACGCTCGCGGGGCTGGCGGCGGCGCACGAGGCGGGTGTCATTCATCGCGACATCAAGCCGGCCAACATCTTCTTGGCTCGGAAGCGCGGCGAGGTCGTGGTCAAGCTGGTGGACTTTGGAATGTCCCGGCAGCTCGCCGGACAAGTGCGCGTCACCCAGACGGGCGCGCTCATCGGGACGCCCCTCTACATGGCGCCCGAGCAGAGCAACAACGTGGGCGTGGACACGCGCGCGGACGTGTACTCGCTGGGGGTCGTCGCCTACGAGGCGCTGGCGGGGCGCGTGCCCTTCGAGACCGACACGCTCTACGCCTGCGTGCTGGCCCACGCGCTCACGGCGCCCCCGCCGCTGCAAGAGCTGCGCGCCGATGTCCCCGAGGCCGTCGCGGCCGTGGTGCACCGCTGTCTCGAGAAGGCGCCCGCGGACCGCTACGAAGACGCGTCCGCGGTGGCGCGCGCGTGGGCGCTTGCGTGGAACGACGCCGGTGCCTCGGACGTCACGTCCAGCCACACCCGACCGTCGGTGCCTCCGCCAGGCAACGCCGACGCGCTGCAGAGCGGCGTCACAACGACCCGTCGCGCCCACGTGGTCGGCGCAGGCAGCGCGCCATCGTCGTCGCAGGGTCCCGCGCCGGCGTCGCGCGTCGTGGTCGCGCTGGCCGCGCTGCTCGTCTTGGGCACGCTGCTGGTGTTGGTCTGGTGGGCCTCGCACGCTCCCGTGCCGGGCGCTGGAACGCAGCGCGCGGGAGAGGCTCGAGGAGGCGGCACCCCTAGCCCGGGCGCAAACGCTACCTCCGCAGGAGCGCACGCTCCCAGTAGCGCCGCGGGGCTCCCGACGCACGAGACACCGTTGGACGGGGTGCGCGGGGCGAACGCAGCGAACGTCGGCACAGCGCGTGACTCCGCCGCGCTGCGCGTCGTCACCACCGACCCGGCCGGAGCCACGCTCAGCACGCTTGACGGAACCACGCTCGGCACAGCCCCGCTCGAGGTGGACGTGACCGCGGGCCCCGTGGAGCTCCGCGCGTCGTTGCCGGGCCACTCCTCACAGAGCGTCACGGTGTCGGCCGACTCACCCCCGTCGCTCACGCTGCTGTTGCCGCGCACCACCACCACGCGCCGCGCGCCCCGTTCGGCGCCACCGCTGCCCATGCTCGCCCCCCGATGAGTCACGTCCAAGCCCACTCTGTGCGCACAGGCGCCCGCCAGTCCGCGCCGCCGCTGTACTCGCCCCGCGCGACGGCGCGCGCCCGCGTCGCCCGCGTCGCCGGCCTTCCCCGCGTCGCCCTCGTCGCCGGCCTTGCCCGCGTCGCCCGCGTCGCCCTCTTCACCGTCGTGGCGTTCTCATCGATCGCGTCGGTGGCGCGCGCCGACGAAGCCGCCGAGGCACGCTTCCACGACGCGCGCGCGCGCGCGCACTTCGAGGCGCGCGACTTCCCGCAGGCCATCGAGGAGTTCCTGTGGGCGCACCGCATCGCCCCCAACCCGCGTCTGCTCTACAACGTGGCCCTCTGCTTTCAGCAGCTGCGCGACGCCGAGAACGCGTTCTCGTACTTTGCCGAGTACCTCGCCCAAGAAGACACGCTGGACGGACACGAGGGGCGCCGCGCCGAGGCCGAGCGCGCCATGCAGGCGCTGCTCGCCGAGGTGGCGCGCGTGCGCGTCGTGAGCGACCCTCCCGGCGCCTCCATCTACGTGGACACCCCCGACCACGGCAGCTACGGCCTGACGCCGCGCCTCGTGGCGCTGGCTCCGGGGACGCACCGCGTCATGCTCTCTCGCCCAGGGTTTGAAGACGTCAGCGTGGAGGTCGAGCTGGTGCGCGGGCAGGAGGTCGCGGTCGACACATCCATCGTGCGCGTGGTGGGCACCATGCAGCTCGAGTCTCGCACGGCCATCCCGGTGCAAGTGCACGCCCCCGACGGAACCCTGGTGGCCGAGGGCACCGCGCCCGGCGAGTTCTCCCTTGCCCCTGGCGCCTACACCGTGTCCGGCCGTAACGACACCTTCGAGGTGGTGGCCGCCGTCGCCACCGTCACCGCCAACGAGACCGCTCGGGTGCGCCTGTCGCTGGTGGACGTGCCGGTGCCCGTGGGCGACGCCACTGTCACCGCCAACACCACGGGGGCGCTGCTGTTGCTGGACGGAGTCGAGGTGGGCTTCACGCCGTCGCTCGTTCGCGACCTGCCCGCCGGGCTCCACCGGCTCCGCATCGAAGAGCCGGGTCGCGACCCATGGGAGGGCGAGCTGGAGGTGCGCCCCGGTGAGCAGACCTGGGTGACAGCCACGCTGCGCGCCTCCGGGAGGCCGCGCCGCTCGCCCATCGGCATCAGCGTCGGCGCGGTCGGCCTGGCCGGCCTGCTGGCGTTCGCGGTGACCGCGCCCATGGCCCGGCGCAGTCACCAAGACTTTCAGCGCCTGCAGCTGAGCGACCCCACGCGGGCCGTCAGCGCGCGCGAGCGCGGTCGCCTCCTCAACCGCACAAGCGACGTGCTGCTGGGCGTCGGCTCCATCCTCGCGGGCGTCGGCGTCACGCTCTTCTTCGTGTTGGACGACCCCAACGACGCCCCCTCCTCGGCCACCGTGTCGTTTCAGCGGCCATGAAGCGGTTCGCGCCGTACCTGCTCTTGCTCGCCTTGACGGCCAGCGCCGCGCACGCTGACAGCGCCTTGGACGCGCGCTACTTCGACGCCCGCGGCCGCGCCCACTACACGGCCGGAGACTTCGCCGAGGCGCTGCGCGCGTTCCTCCACGCGCACCGCATCGCGCCTTCCCCCACCACGCTCTTCAACGTCGCGCTCACGGCTCAGCTCAGCGGAGAAGACCAGCTCGCCTGGAGCTCGTTCGAGTCCTACCGCGCCACGGCGCCCGAAGACGCGCCACAGCGCGCGGACGCGGCCAGTCGACAACGCGCCGTGGAGGCGCGTGTCGCCGTGCTGACCATCACCACAGAGCCACCGGGAGCGCAGGTGTTCGTGGATCGTCGCGAGTACGGCGTGCGCGGCGTGACCCCAGTCCGGGTCGCGGTCCTGCCTGGCGCCCACCGCATCCTCCTCGAAGCCACGCGCTACGCGCCAGGCTCCGTCCACGTCACCGGCGAGGCGGGCACGGCACAAGACATCACGTTCGCGCTTGAGGCGCGACGAGGCACAGCGCAGTTCACGGGTGTCCCAGACAACACCCCCCTGCACCTCCGCCGCGATGACGGCCTGCGCTCTCACGTTGAAGCCAGCGGCCCTCTCCCGCTGCCCGTGGGTCGCTACGAGGCGCGCGTCGTGTCGGACGCCATCGTCGCCTCGCCCGTCTTCTTCGACGTGACCGAGGGCGCCGAGGTGAGCGTCGCGTTTGTTGTCCGCCCGGCCCACGTCGCGGTCGGTCGCTTGGTGGTGCGCAGCACACCCACCGGCACCATCAGCGTAGACGGGACACCGCGCGCCACCACACCCGAGGTGCTCGCCGACGTGCCGGCTGGGACCCACCGCGTAGCCGTCAGCGCCCCAGGCTACGCGCCGAGGGAGCAAGACGTCGTCGTGCAGGCCAACCACTCCACCTCCCTGAACATACGCCTACAGCGCGCACCCTAGGGACCGCACGGCTAGTCGCGCGGGACGTCCAGCGTGGTGATGAGGTGGTACAGGTGGGAGCGCGACAACCCCAGCGCCTGCGCCGCCGCCGCCGCCCGACCGTCGGCAGCGCGCAGCGCCTCTTCGATGGCCCCGCGTTGAAACGCCTGCGTCCGCGCTTGGAGCGACGCGGCCTCGCTGGACGCCACGTTGGACGCTGACTGAGCCAGACCAAGGTGCGCGGGCTCAAGCACCGTGCAGGCCTCCGCGCGAGCCCGCAGCGTGCCCAACTCGATCACGTTGCGAAGCTCGCGCACGTTGCCGGGCCACGCGCGCCGCTCGAGCGCGGCGAGCGCCTGAGACGAGAGACGCAGCGCTGGGACGCCGAGGTCACGCGCTACGTCGCGCACCAGACGCTCGGCCAACAGCGGCACGTCTTCTCGCCGCTCGTCCAACGCAGGCATGGCCACCTCAAGGACGGCCAGGCGGTAGTACAGGTCACGCCGCAGCCGGCGCTCGCCCAGCTCGGCTTGGACGTCCGCGTTGGTGGCCGCGATGATGCGCACGTTGGCCTGACGCGGGCTGCTCTCGCCCAGCCGGTGGTAGGTGCCCGTCTGAGTGAGGTGCAGCAGCTTGGCTTGGGCGGGCAGCGGCAGCTCCGCCAGCTCGTCCAGAAACAGCGTCCCGCCCTCGGCCGCAGCCACCAACCCCGCGCGCGTCTCCGACGCGGTGCTGTGGGCGCCACGCGCGGCCCCAAAGAGCTCACTCTCGATCAGCTCGCCCGGCAGGGCCGCGCAGTTGATCTCCACAAACGGCGCGCCTGCGCGCTGCCCACCCCGCGCGATAGCCCGCGCCAGGAGGGACTTGCCTGTGCCCGACGGCCCCGTGAGCAGCACCGGCGAGTCGCTGCCTGCTGCGAGCGCCGCGAGCTCCAGCGCCCGCGCCAAGGCGACGGAGCGCCCCACCACGTCGTCGCAGGCTAGCCGCTCGCGGGCCGCTTGGGTCGCGTCCGCTTGGGCGGCTCGCTCTGCGCGACGCACCTCGCGGTCCACGCTGGCGGCGATGGCCATCGCGGTGGTCGCCACAATGCGCGCCGCGTCCCGGTGCAGACCCCCGCCCCGCGCGCCTTGAAGGTAGAGCACCCCGCGGTCGGGGTCGCCCCCCAAGGACGCGCAGATGACCGCCCCCACCCGGTTGGCGCGCACGCTCCCAGCCCCGTCAAACCGCTCGTCCTCGAGCGCGCAGGCAGTCTCCACCACGTCACGCTCGGACAGCGCGGCACGCAAGATGCTGCGCGACACGTGCGCACGCGCGACGTTCACGTCTTCCGACGACGCACCGATGGCCGCCCAGTATGGGGGCTTGCCCTCGAGGTCCGCGCCCGCCTGCACGTACAGCTGCGCCGCGCCGGTCAGGTCCCGGACGATGGCCAGCACCCCGTGCAGCAGCGTGCTCAGGTCGTGCTCGGCCGTGCCTAGCTCCAAGAGGGCACGATACAGGTCGCGCTCCCTGGCGATGTGGTCTGCTTGGTCGTTGGGGGCGACCTCCGTGTGTCCCGTCATCGCGACCGACGATAGCGCTTTTTTTCTCTCTCGCGGCGCGCCATCGACACTCGTGCGCTACGCTCGGCGGGTGAGGTTCCTATGGGCTGTTGTGATGAGCGCGTTCTGTGTGCTCGGGGGGTGTTCGGCCCTCTTTGGATACCCCGACTCGGCGCAGGAGTCGTCTGTCGAGCGCTGCGGAAACGGACTCGACGACGACTTTGACGGCGTGGTGGACTGCGCCGACCCAAGCTGCGACGGGCACTGTCACGAAGACGGCAACGCCTGCACCGACGGGCGCAACAACAACGGCGACAGCTTTCGCGGTGCCCCGCTGGTGGACCGGGCAGACCCCGGCTGCTGGGGCCTCGGTCACGAGCTGCTCGAGCACTGCGCCTTCCGGCCGGGGACCGCGCTTGAGCTGCGACGCTGGACCGAGTTCGAGGCCTTCCCCAGCCCGGAGTGGGTCACGTCGGGGACGGTCGACGAGGACGGAGCCACGTTGGGCATCAACGGAGAGGACTCGATCCTGCTGCTGCCTGGGCAGTTCATCGAGTCGCGCGGCGCGGTGACCGGAGGCATCTCGGACTTGGGCGCCGACGTGCACTTCTTCGGGGCGGCCGGCACCGAGCTGCTCATCTCGTTCGTGTCCCCTCGCTTCGGGACCATCGTCACGGCTCACGTCGTTCCCTCGGGGGGCGTGGACGGGTGGCGCATGTGGATGGAGACCGCCGACGGCGCCCGGTCCACGGAGACCACTATCGACTTCGGGGCCTTCGTCCTCTACTACTACGAGTTCAACCTCGTCGTGAACGCCGGGTCGTGGTGGCTCACGGCGCCCATCGTCGGCGCGCGCAGCAGCCCGTTGCCCCTCGACCCCGCCATCCCACGGGACGAGCCGCTGGTCCTCCGGGTCGAAGCGCGGGGGAGCGCCGCGGGAGCGGTCGCGTTGGTTGAGCTGGTCAGCGTCGCGCGCACCTCCTACGACACCTGCGACCGCTCTCACGTGTCTCCGCTCATCAACGCGCCAAGCCTTCGCGCGGCGGCCGACGCACCCGAGCTGCGCTGCGTCGTGCTGGAGCGCGGCGCGCACCGCTCCCTCAGCGGCGACACGTGGCAGGCGGCTCGCAGCGTCATTGGGCCGGGAGAGGTCGCGATGACGTGGGTGGACACCTTCGAGCGCTTCGAGGGCGTCCGCTACGACCAAGACAACGCGGGGCTGCGCTTCTTCGCGTCCGCCGACTGTGACGCGTTCCGCGAGTCCGAGCCCGTGTCGGTCGAGGCGCTCACGGACGCCACCACCGTCCAGCTCGTCGGGTTCGACCACGACGAAGACCTCCCTGGCGGCGCTCGACGGGTGCACCTGCTGGGCGTCACCCAGGCGGGGGTCCAACAGCTCATCGAGCTCGCGTCCGACACGGGGCTCCCCGAGAGCTACGCCGTCACGAGCACTGTCAACTGGCCCCACGCCGTCTGGCCCAGCGGGCGCCCCCTGTCGGTGGGCCGCCTAGGAGCCAGCTTGTGGGTGCTCGGGCCTGGCGAGGTCAGCGGCGACGTGGCCCTGTACGCGGTCACCGACGGCACCGTCACCACGCTGGACACCCAGCTCCTCACGCCCAGCGGGGAGCCGGGCGCGTTCGATCAGTTCCGGGTCCAACAGGCGCAGCTCGTGCCGCGCGCCAGCGTGTCGCCCGGCTCGGTGGAGGCCCGGCTCTACTACTTTGGGTCCTTGCTCCCACACGACCCTGGGTACGAGTCCGCGGCCGTCCGGTCGGGGGTCGACTGGAGAACGCTTCGCTTCGGTCCGGAGGCCCCATGAGTCGCGCTGCATCCCCACCCGACCGAGTGACCCCCGGCCTGCTGCTCGTCGCGCTCCTGAGCATCGCCGGCTGCGCCGGGGGCCAGCGCGAGCCCGACACCCATGACGCCGGGCCCCGATTCGACTGGACGACCGTGGCGCTGCCCCCGCTGGTCACTGGGTGCGGCGACGGCTTGGTGGACCCCGGTGAGAGCTGCGACGACGCCAACGACGACGACAACGACGGTTGCGCGCGCTGCCGCTGGCCAACCTTGTGCGGCAACGGCGTGGTGGAAGGCGCCGAAGCCTGCGACGACGGAAACCGCATTAACGGCGACGGTTGCCGCGCCTCCTGCGAGCTTGAGGCCTGCGGTGACGGGCACGTCGACGGCCCCGCCGAGACGTGCGACGACGAGAGCGGGAGCTGTCTGGCCTGTCAGTCCGCTGCCAGCTGCGGCGATGGCGCGCTGACCGAGCCCGAGCTGTGCGACGACGGCGGCAGCGCGGACTGGGACGGCTGCTCCGCGAGCTGCGGGGGTGAGCAGGTGTTCATGGTGACTGAGCTCGGCTTCGCCACGGACGTGTCTCAGGGGTGCGACATCAGCGGCACGGGCGTTCGGCAGAACTCGGCCGGGCAGGCGCTGGCCGTCCCGGCGGTCGCGTGGAACGCACAGATCGCGCGGCAGCTGAGGGACGTCGCGGCGCGGCCGGTGGTCATCTTCTCCGGCTGGGCACGGGGCGTCGCCCCACCCCCGCGCTTCCGAGTGGCCATGCGGGACGCGGTCGTTGTGGATCCCATCGCGCGCGTGGTTGAAACCACGACGCTCCCCTTCGACTTCGCCCACATCGGCGCCGTCGAGGACGGCATGGAGTCCGATGTGGCCGACCTGCGCCTCAACACCGGAGGCGCCGTCGTCGTCCAAGAACCCCTCCGCCGGGCACAGTTCCGCCTGCGCGCGCTCCCCGACTCCTCATCCCCGCAGCGCGTGGAAGGCGTGCTGTGTGGTGCCTTGGAGGTGCGCTCCCTCGCACACGCGATGGACCTCTTTGGGTCGGGGAGCGCCAACGGCTATCCGCTATGCGAGCCCGTCACGCGCGACCTGAGCCTCGCCGATCTCGTCGGCGCCGGACGTCGCTTGGGGTTCACGCCCACCCAGCCCGACGTCGACCTGGACGGCGATGGGCTCGAGCAGCTGATCATCGCGGGACACCCGTCGGACACCTGCACGCCGGTCATCGTCGGCTGCGTGGAAGGCGACGGAACAACGGTCAACGATCCCAACTGCATCTTCGACTTCGACGACGGGTGGTCGACCTCGTTCTTCGTAGTCGCTGAGCGCGCGACGTTCGCGCAGCCCTGAGCGCTCAGTTCTCCGTCGGCTCCACGCGCCGCCGCGAGACGTCCTCGACGAGCTCGGTGCCGTTCCAGGTCCAGGTCTCGTGCTGCTCCGTGCTTGGGCAACACATGGCGTCGTCGGGAGCCAAGATGGCACGCGCCAGGTGCAGCCCGGCAGCGTCCAGGCCCGTTTCGAGGCCGCTGCCGAGATCCGTTTCCTCACACAGTCTCTACGTCTCGCCATTCGCCGCCATCAAAGGCTTGCGCGAAGCGCTGCAAGCAAACCTGCGCCGCCTGCTGAAGCCCAGCGCGCGCGCTGACACGGGGTAGCTCTGGGCGACCCAAGCGACGTCACGAATGCTGCTGAGAGCGGCGGACGGCTCCGCAGCCGTGGGGCGGGTGGCGGGCGCAGCGCCGCACCCGGCGAGGCCGACAACGAACGCCCCGGCGAAGAGGCCGGGGACGCCGGGGCGAATTCGCCAGGCACTACGTGGGGCTAGCCCGCTGCAGACGCTCATGGCCTGGACGCTACCACACCGCTCGGGCCGGGCCGGCGGGGGCCAGGGCATAGCCCATTTGGGGTATGGCCGCGCCGCGGCTCGTCGACGACTGTGAAGGCACACAGTCAGCGCGCAGCCGCAGGGAAGTGGCGCGCAGAAGGGAAGTGGCGATGCATATCGAGTCGTATGGGCGGGGGGCGGACGTGGTGATCTTGAACGGCGTCCGGCAGCAGCCCCAAGACCTCGAAGACCTGGTGAGCGCGCTGGCCGCCGCGCGGCGGGTGCATGTGGTGCACTCCCCGGGCTATGGGCGTGAGCCGGCGCGGCTAGGTCGCCACGACCTCGACGCCTTCGAAGACGAGCTGCGTCTGCAGCTCCGCGCGCTGGCACCACGGGGCTTCAGCGTGCTCGGCGTCGGCTGCGGCAGCTACCGCGCCATACGCGCAACCCAGCGGGGGAGCTGGACGCCGCGGGGCATCATCGCGCTGGGCCCGGTGCCGCTCCTGGTGGAGACGATGCGGGACGCGTGGCGAGCGGTGGTCGCCGCGCTCGAGGCGGAGGCGGACGTCTGGCCACGGTTCGTCGCAGGGCTCTTTACGCACGACTTCTCGGCGTCCTATCCCACCGTGCCAGCCGCCTATCTCAGCCAGCTGCGTGCCGTCTCTCGCGAGACCGTGGCCGACGAGCTGCGCGCGCTCATGCGCGACCGCGACCGCTCCGCGCAGCTCAGAGACGTGCGCTGTCCCGTGTACATGCGCGTTGGCGAGCAAGACGCGCACGCGCCGCACACGCTCGCCCTGCGCGCCATGAAGAGCTTGCCGCGGGCACGCTTGGACGTCGTCGCAGACGTTGAGCACTTGCTGCACCACGAAGACCGAGAGGCGACGCTGCGCGCCGTGCTGGAGGCGCTGCAGCACTTCGAGTCCGAGGCCGGGCGCCCGGTTCCTGTCGAGGCGTGCGTCCCCCGAGCCGCTGCCCAGTGAAGGCCCAGAGGCCGATGCGTGGAGCTGGTCGCGGCGCCATCGCAGCGGCACCGTGCAGGACTCAGCGGTCGAACGCGCTGGCCCATCGCAGGTGACTCGCCAGGTCGGGCTGACGCGCGCTCGAGAGCCAGCAGCGAGCACGCTCCGTGGCGAACTCCACTCGCCCCTCAGCGGTACGGGTGAGCGCCTCGTTGTGGCCGCCCACCGTTCCCACCAGGGCTTCGCGCGCGAGCAGACGCGACTTGAGTGTCGGCAGCACGTTCCGGTCGAGCTGCCGACACTCCGCTTGGCGTGGGCGAGCCGATGGACATCGCGGGAGACATCGCGCTCATCAAAGCACCCGTCTCCGGCCCCGGATCCCACTCGGATGCCGTCCCGGTGTCGTTCGCCGCCTACGTGCCCTACTACTACGAGTTCAATGTCTACGTGAGTTTGGCGTCCTGGTGGCTCACCGCTCCGCTCGTCGGGGCACGCGGCGGCGCACTGCCCCTAGACGCGTCACCATGCGCGACGCCGTCGTGGTGGACTCCATCGGGCGCATTCTCGCGCCCACGGTTCTCGCTTTCGACTACGCACACATGAACGCGCTCGGCCAGCAACTGGGGTCTGCGGTCGCGGACCTGCGGCTCAACACGGGCGGTTCCATCGTCGTCCGAGCGCCACTGCGACGGGCGCAGTTTGGGCGGCGTGCGCTCCCGGACATGACAGCTCCCCAGCGCGTAAAGGGGGTGCTCCGCGGGGGCGCTCAAGGTGCGCTCGCACGCGCCATGGACCTCTTTGGCTCTGGCACGGCGACTGGCTACACACTCTGCCAGCCCGTCACGCGAGACCTGAGTCTGGCCGACCCCGTGCGAGCCGGGCGACGCCTAGCTTGCACCCCAAACAGCCCGACGTGGACCTAGACGGCGACGGGCTCGAGCAGCTGATCGTCGCCGGGGTCCCGGCCGATCTGTGCACACCAGTCATCGTCGGTTGCATCGAAGGCGACGGGACAGTGGTGGATGACCCCGACTGCATCTACGACTTCGACGACGGCTGGTCAGGTCGTTCTTCGTCGTCGCGGAGCCGCCACCTTCGCTCACCCGTAGTCGACGATGATCACCGCCCGCGTGACTGGATCACGGCGCCCAGGCGCGTCTTCATCTCGCCCGTCTCGTCGCCGTGTGCGCGCCTCAAGAGGCCGTCCACGTCGGGGTGGTCCACGCGCTTGAGCAGCCCGGCGGCCTGCTGTCGCTCCGCCGGGGTGCCGTGAGAAAGCACCTCCAGCAGCAGCTCGGCGGCCTCGAGGTTGGGGATCTTGCCGATGGCCCCGAGCGCGGCCGCGCGCACCTCGCTGTCTTGGGAGTCGCGGTAGATGCGCTGCAGGGGGTCGAAGGCGTGCCCGAAGTGCAGCGTGCCCACCGCGGCGAGGGCCTCGCGGCGCACGTTGGCGTCCGGGTCGGCCAGGCCGCGCATGACCAGCACGAAGGAGCGCTTGAAGTACAGCTGCCGCACCGCGCGCAGCACGGCCGCGCGCACGCTCGCGTCCTCGTGCTCCACCATGGTCTCGAGGGGCGCGAGGCAGGCGTAGATGCCCACGCGCCCCAGGTGGTCCGCCAGGCTCACCAGCGCCTCGGGGCGGGCCGCGTTGGCGTCCCCCAGCTGGCGCAGGCGGCACAGCAGCGCGTGGCGGCGGATGTAGTCGGGCGTCTTCGGGTCCTCCAGCACCTGCCCCATGGTCTCGGCCGCGTCGCCGGCCTGCTCCCACTCGATCACGTCCAGCCGCCAGATCTCGGGGTAGGCCGTCTCCATGCGCAGGTAGTCCGGAAAGCCCACGGCGTTGAGCGCCTCGTCGGGCACTTGCCCCAAGCGCTGAGCCAGGCGGGTGTAGCGAGCGCGGCGCTTCTCCGGGAGCTGCAGCGTCGCCAGGCGCTCGTAGACGCCGCGCACCCGCGAGTAGAGCCCCAGGTCGTTGTAGCCGTCGATGGCCGCCGAGAACGCGTTCTCAGCCATCTCGGGCATGCCGCCGTCGTCGATGAGCCGCGTGGCCGCCTGCTCCTGGGTCGCGGCGCTGCGCTGCCGGTAGTGCGCCTCGTAGGGCAGGCGGTTGCGCCGGCAGAACTGCGCGGCCTCGCGCAGCAGGGTGGCCGCCGCGTGCAGCTCGCCCCGCGCGATGGCCATGCTCGCGAAGTCTTCGTAGTACTGCAGCACGTAGTACTTGAGGTGGTCCGCCTGCAGGATGCGGATGCAGCCCAGGTAGCCCTCCGCCAGGTTCTCGAAGGCCCCCTCCTTGCCCAGCGTCAGCAGCACCTGGTAGCAGTCGAAGGCGCGCTCCCGCTGGCCAATCGTCTCGAAGCCGTCGGCCGCCGCCTCGATGGCCTGCATGCTCAGCACGCGCTCGCGGCGCGCGGCGGCGTGGTCGTCCAGCTGCTGGCAGGCGCGGCTGAGGTTGAAGCGCACCAGACCCAGGATGTAGAGGTTGGAGCGCAGGCGCGGGTCCTGCGTCAGCCGCTCCCACAGCAGCCGCGCGGTGCGCATGTCACCCGCGTTCTCGAGCTGGATGGCCGCGTGACCGAGCCAGCCGGCCTCCTCGAAGGCGCGCGCCGCGAGCGCGGGCTCGTTGCTCATGACGTGCAGGCGCGCCCGGTCGAGCGGCACGTCCCGCACCAGCGACTGCGCCCCCACCAGGTCGCCGCGGAACATGCGCAGGGTGGCCACCGCGCGCCTGCGCCCCAGCGCCGTGTAGGTCTTGTCGGCCAGCGCCAGCGCGGCGCGCAGCTCGTCGTCGCTCATGTGGCTGCGCCCCAGCAGCGCCCACAGGGGCCCCAGCGCCGCCTCGGCGTTGCCCGCGTCGAGCGCGTCGCTGGTGCGGCGCTGCGCCTCGCGCGCGTCCATCAGCGGGGCCCTCCACTCACCTGCGTGGTGCCGGCGGCGCCGCCCGGCGCGGGGGGCACCAGGCTCTCGCGCGCGGCGTCCTCCACGATGTCGAGCGCCCGCTTGGCGCGCGCGTCCTTCAAGCGCAGCGCCTGCTCGTCCACCACCTGCACCGTGTGCAGCCGGTGCAGGTAGTCCAGCTCCAGCTTGCCCGTGGAGGGCAGCATGAAGATGCCGTAGAGCTTGGCCACGCGCCGCAGGGTCTCGATGGTGTCCAGGGGCACGTGGCACTCGGCGTGCGTGAGCAGGTACACCATGGGCGTGCGCCCCTCGCGCCTCTCCAGCCGCGACAGCTCGTTGGCCATGAGCCCGAAGACCTTGGCGTAGTTGCGCCCGTGCTCGCCCTTGAAGCGCAGCAGGTACGGCACGCTGATCCCGCCGTGGTCGTCCGTGCGCCCCGGCCGCGTGCGCTGCACGTCGTACAGGCGCGAGTCGAAGAAGCGGAAATAGACGTCCTCGCCGCGCAGCGTGAACTTCTTGATGAGCGTCAGCGCGAGCCCACGCGCGAAGGTGGCGCGCTGCCCGCGCATGGACGCGCTGGCGTCCACCAGGATGTAGTGCAGGCGCCGCTCCTGGTCGTGCTCCTTCTCGCGCGCGTAGTAGAAGACCTCGTTCTCCACGAAGCGCCGCACGAAGAGGTCGGGGTCGAAGGCCAGCTCGGACAGCACCAGCGAGTCGATGGTGCCGCGCCGCTGCACCCCGGAGTAGCCGTCCACGCTGAAGCTCTGCGAGCCGCTCGCGCGCTTGGTCTCGAGCACGCTGGGCAGGAGGTCCAGCGAGAAGTTCACCACGTCGTTGGCCTCGGGGCTCTCGAACACGCCCAGCAGGTCCAGCATCTGGTCGGCCCCTGCGGCGCTGCCCGCGCCGAACATGCCCACCAAGCGCAGCGTGTCGAGGTCCACCTGCTCGAAGGACGTGACCAAGCGCAGGTTGGCGCGCGCCAGGTACTCCAAGAACGAGAGGTCCGCGCTGCGGTCCGCGCCGCGATAGAGTGCCGGCAGCTCCGGCTCGAGGGCGGCGTACACCTCGGGGTCGAGGGGCAGCGACGCGTGCTCGCGCCGGTCGCCCGGCTGGGTGAAGCGTTCGTAGAGGGGCGCCAGCACCTTCAGCAGCAGCACGGAGATGAGCGGGTCCTCGAGGCGCCACTGCCGCGCCTTCTCCAGCACCTCGCTCTCGCCGATCTCACGCAGCGTTCGCCCGAGCGTGGTCAGGGCCGCCAGCTGCGCCTGGTTCAGCCCCTGCGCGCCGAGGGCCGCGCGCGGCTCGATGAGCACGTCCGCAGGGGCCAGCAGCGCCATCATGCCGATGTCGTGCACCGCCCAGAAGGGCACCTCCACACCCACGCGGGTGAGCGTCCGGTGCCACTGCGCCGCGCGCAGCGAGAGCATCGCGTTGTCGTGCCGGACGAGGCTCAGCAGCAGCCCTCCGAGCTGACGGCCCACGGGCCCTTCGCGATGCTGTGCGGGGAGGCTCATGCGCGGGACCTACTGCGCGAACTTGCCGCTCTGGAAGACATGACCCAGCAGCTGCTCCACACGCGTGAGCGCGTCGCGCGCCGGCTTCGTGCCCAGGCTCTCGAGCGCGGCCTTGATCTCGTTGAGGGCCTTCAGGTGACTGAAGAGCTGGATGTCGCTCATGGGCCGGTCCGAGGTGAGCAGGTCGCGGATGCGGTTGAGCTCGGCGATCAGCGCGTCGATGCCCACGTCGGTCGCGCCGAAGCGCCGCGCGGACGGGTGCTCGCGGTACCAGGCCTCCAGCACGGGGCCCACCACGCCGTCCAGGATCTCGGCCTGGTCCATGTTGTTCCAGGTGTGCCGCAGCACGAAGAAGTCGCTCGGGTCCGCCGTGGGCCGTCCGTCGAGCGCGGCGCTGGCGGCAAAGAGCTTGAGCATCTTGATGGCGCGCCGGTCGGACAGGGACACGCCCTCGCTGCGGATCTGGAAGACCAGCCCCTTGTAGGCCGCCAGGAAGTCCTCCGTGAAGTTCATGCGCGGGCCAAAGCCCTTGTGCAGCGCGTGCAGGTCGGCGCTGCAGAGCAGCGGGTCCAGGCGGTCGTAGCTGCCGTCGATCTTGGACACCTCGTGCGCCACGCCCTTCAGCAGCAGGTCGTGGAAGTGGTAGCTGTCGAGGTTGTCGCTGTGCACGCGCAACAAGAAGCGGTCGAACACGGCCATCAGGTTCTCGTCGTTGGGCACCTCGTTGGACGCCGCGAACGCGCTGATGAGCGGCACCTTCACCACGTCCGCGCCCACCGTGTACACGCGCTCGTTGAGCACGCTCAGCAGCGAGTTGAGGATCGCGCTGTTGGCCTTGAAGACCTCGTCCAGGAACACGATCTCCGCCTCCGGCATCATGCCCTCGGTGCGCCGCTTGTACGCGCCGTCACGGAAGGCCTGGATGTCGATGGGCCCGAAGATCTCGTTGGGCTCCGTGAAGCGCGTCAGCAGGTACTCGAAGTAGCGGGCCTGCACCAGCTTCGCGAAGAGGCGGATGAGCGCGCTCTTGGCCGTGCCCGGCGGGCCCACGAGCACCATGTGCTCACCGGCGACGATGGCGATGAGCATCAGGCGGATGGTCTCGCTCTTGCCGAGGAAGGTCGCCTCGAGGCGCTGGGCGACTTGAGTGAGGCGACGGATGGTCTGGGCGTCTTGCGTCACGAGGGGCTCCGTACAGAAGGAAGGGCCACGCGCCGGAAGAGCGAGGTGGCCAAGTGGCGGGTGTCGTCGTCGAGCAGCGCGGAGATGGCCATGGCCCACTCACCCAGGCGACGGCGGTCGCTAGGGGGGACCACCTCAAGGGGGTCGAGGGCATCGTGGCCACCCAGCGCTTCGGGCAGCACGGCCCAGAAGAGGCGCGCGTCCACGTCGCTGCAGTTGGGCACGGCCTCGCCGGCCTGGCGGTCGAGCGAGGCCATCATGGCGGTCTCCATGACAAAGGCCGTGGCCGCACCCAGCGAGGTGGGCGAGGCGCCGAGGGCCGTGAGCTCGCGCAGCGCCGCGCCAATGCGCGAGGCCGCCGTGCCGAGGCCGCGCTTGACCAGGTGGTGCGCCACGCCGTGCCGCAGGGCCGGGTCGCTCAGCACCGCCAGCGTGGCGGGCGTGAAGTGGAAGTCGGGGGTGTCCGCCAGGTGCAGCAGCGTGGTCAGCGGCGAGCGCGCCACCAGCGCCTGCATGCTCCCGTGCAGCGCGAACATGTGGTCGTCCAGCGCGTCGGACGACCAGAACGACGCGAGCGGCGTCTGCGTCACGGCCTCGCGCACGAAGCGCACCTTCGGCAGCGCCACCACGTTGGCGGGCGCGGGGCGCCCCCAGAAGCGGTAGGTGTAGGCCCAGTTCTTGATGACGCGGTCCTCGCGCTGCAGCGCCTGCACGCGCTCCACCAGCGCGTAGCGCATGAGGGCCTCGCCGCGCGTCTGCGGGTCCCCGGCGGCCTCCACCAGCTGGTCGGCCCAGGCGCGCACCGTGGCGCGTGAGGAGCGCCGAAAGACCGCGTCCAGCAGCGGGTCCGTGAGCGTGGCCAGGTTGTGCGCGGCCATGGCGAGGGCCCAGGTGCCGCGGTCCGGGTAGGGCAGCGTGCCCACGGGCGCCACCTGCGCGGCCAGCCGGTGGAAGGCCTCGTAGAGCGCGCGATCGGCCTCCGCGTCGGTGGGCCGGCTGTGCGCGAAGGTGTCGAGCGCGTGCGGCGGCAGGGCGCGCGTGGCCTGGGCCGGGGTGCCGCTCATGACGGGCGCGAGCCAGCCCACGGAGAAGCCGTGGAACAGCTCGCCGAAGGTGCGCAGGGTCTTGTCGTCGAGCGCCGCGCTCACGTCAGCCGGCTCCGTCCGCGCCCTCGGGAGGCTGGGGCACGCCGCGCAGGGGGAAGCGGCGCAGCTCGTCGTAGGCCATCACGGGCAGGGGCGGGTCGAAGCGCTCGGGGGCGTCCGCGTGCACCGCGCGCGCCGCGACGCTGTCGATCATGGAGCGGGTCACCAGCCCGAAGGCCGCGTTGGCCACGCGCCGCGGGACGCTCTCCTCCGGGTGGAAGAAGACGTGGTCCTCGCCCTGCCCCTGCACCAGGTCCTTGAGCACCTGCGGCGCGACCGAGGGCACCAGCGTCAGGCCCGCCGGCACGTAGATGCGCTCGGCCACCTCGCTGTAGAAGCGCCCCAGCGGTAGGCCCTCGATGCCCTGCGGGTCCAGCACGTAGATGTGCGTCTGCCCCACCGCCACGCGCAGCGCGGCCAGCGTCTTCGGGGGCAGCACGTAGAGCATGCGCGCCAGGTACTCGCGCTCTTCGATGGGCACCACCGTGGCGTGCACGTTGCGGAAGGGCTCGCTGGTCTGCGCCAGCCGCAGCGTGAGCGGCTTCTGACTCGCGTTGCCCACGGGGATGGGCGGGCGCTCGCCGTGCGCCTCGACGTTGGCCTCGAGGGTGGCACGCACCAAGGAGCGCACCGGCGCGAAGGCGGGCAGCGGATCGAAGTGCAGCACCTCGTGGGCCGAGCCCAGGCCGGCCTTGGCCTTGCCGTCGGTCTCTTTCGCGTGGTGGGCGCCCGAGAGCAGCGTCAGGCCGGACTGAAAGAGGGAGGCGCAGGAGTCGAGCGCGATGGGGTGCCGAAAGCCCACCTGCACGGCCACGCCGTTGGCGCTGGGCTCGTACACGCGCACGCCGGGCAGGTCCCGCAGCAGCGCGAGGATGCGCTCGGGGGCCTCCTGGAGATCGAAGAGGAAGAGGCGCCGGGGGGCGTCGTCGAAGGCCGACTCGCTGGGCCACTCGGCGAAGCCGGCGCGGGCGTCCACCTGCCAGCGGAAGAGGTAGCCGATGAGCGCGTGCCCGATGCCCACCTCGGCCGTGACCCACGCGCGCGCAACGGCGCGGCCGAGGCCCAGCGAGGCGACGCGGTAGGGCGCCAGCGTGAGGAGCAGGTCGCGGAAGCCGAGCTCGCGCTCCACCGTGTAGGCCTGCTCGAAGGTGTCGTGGTAGAGCACCGCGTCCCCCTCGCGGTCCTGCAGCTCGAGCACGTCGTAGCCGAGCGGGGAGGCCGCGTCGCGGTACTGCACGAAGTGCCGCTGCGTGCCGGTGAAGACCATGCCGCCCGCGAGCTTGGCGATGCTGGCCACGCGGTCCATGCGGTAGGACGACTCGGCGTCCAGGTAGAGCAGGAGCTCGCGCGTGCGCAGCGCCGTGGTGACGCGCCGGATGGCCAGGCCGGCCAGGAGCTCGTCCAGCGAGCCCTCGTCGGAGTAGGCGCGAAAGAACGCGACGAGGCGGTCCAGGGACGAGAAGAGCACCACCCCCTTCTGCCCGATGAGCACCCCGCGCGCGTCGGGCCCGACCCCCGGCGTGCGAAAGCGATTCTGATGAAGCGCGACCTTTTCCAGCACAGCGCGGGAGACTATCACGGCGCGTTGGGTGCGGATGCGCCGGATCCTCTGTGGAGCGCAGGTGGGCTCGACGGGGCTCTCGTGTGGCGCTCAGGTCTGGCTGGGGTGGACCAGGAGGCGCACACGCGGGTGGCCGGCGCCGCGCAGACCGCTGAGAACCTGGACGACTTCCCCGTGGGACACGTCGTCGTCTGGGAGCATCTCGATGACGTCGGCCGAGTCGACGTGCTGGAGGACAATGGGGAGCTGCTCCAGTGTGACGCGTGCGCTCGTGCCGTCGGGGAAGACCACACCGACATCGCCGCGCGTGAGCTCCAGGTACACGGGGCGCGCGTCGACGGGTGTGTCGGCGGTCGTCCGACGGTCATCGGAGCCCAGGTTGGGCGTGGAGGCCTCGACGGCCGCCAGCTGATTCCAGACGGCGGTCACCAAGAGGAACATCACGCAGCAGAGGAGGAGATCGATGAACGGGACGAGGGGGATCTCGGAGTCCACCGTCTTGCGCCCGCCGCCTTCCGAACCTGTTGAGATGCTGGCCATGCACCGTACGACAACCGCGCGTCCGAAAGGTTCGCACCCGACGCAAGAAGAGGTCGACGCACACTTCCGCGAGGTCGAGGCCTACTCGGTGCGCCGGAACCCCAGCGTGCCCACGGCGCCGAAGGTCGGCCCCGGCTGGTGGTCGATGGGCCTGGCCGCGAGGACCGGCTGACGCGGCGCGCGCACGGGCTCAGCCGGACTCGTGTACCTGGCGAGCCACCCGCAAGCCGCTGAGCGTCACCCCAGCGGTGGACTGCCCTGGGAACACGGAGTCTCCGACCAAGTGGACGTTGGCGACACCCGTGCGTGGCCCCCGCGCCCGCCAGATGGACGTCTGCGGAAAGCCCCCGACCATCCCGTGAGGGCGCCGCGTGAAGCGCTGGAACGACACGGGCGTGCCCGTGATCCGAAAGGTGATGCACTCGCGCAGGCCCGGCAGGGCCCGACTGATCGCGTCCAGCATCGCCTCGGCGTACTGCTCCTTGCGCGCCTCGTAGCCCTCGCGGTCCGTCTTGTGGAGGTGCCACCAGGGCGCGGTGGCCGTGTGGGTGGACATGGTGGCCGGCAGCTCGCCCGGCGGTGCGCGGCCCGTGTCATCCGCGCTGGCCAGCGAGAAGAACACGGAGTTGGTCTCGCCGAGCGGCCTGCCAGCGTCCACCACGACCTGATGGTGCGTGGCCGCGCCCGGAAAACGGGCGGCGAACTTCGCCGCGTGGATGCCCAGATAGACCATGAACGCCCCGCCGGTCGGCGCGAGGGCGTGGTCCACGTCGCGCACCAAGCGCGCGGGCGCGGCGTCTCCGAGCAGCGCGCGCAGGGCCCATGGTGTCACGTTGGCCAGCAGCAGGTCGCACTCGAAGCGCTGCCCCTTGGTGGTCGTGACGGCATGCGCCCGTCCGTCCCGAAGCGCGATGGCGCTCACTTCGTGGCGTTGAAGCACCTCACCGCCGTTCGCGCGGACCGCCTGGGCGAGTGTCTCTGCGAGCTGTCCGATGCCCCCGCGGACGTGGTTGACGCCTCGCCGCGGGAGGTCGATGGCGGCGCTGCCGTAGAGCGCGCTCGCCTCGTCGCTGGTGGCCTGCGCCGAGATCAGCAGCTGCGAGTCCAAGAACGCGCGGAACATGGGGTCGCGGCTGGAGGTGAGCGAGCCCAGCGAGCGGGAGAGGTAAGGGAGGATACCCAGCTCGCCCACGGTCACGGCGGACCCGAGCCGCAGCGCGTCGCCCATGGACTCGGGCGGCCAGGGGAACGGACGGCTCGACACCTTCCAGCTGGCGTCGGCGAGCCGCTCCTGGGTACGCCAGAACGGCTCGGTGCCGGGGAAGTGCGCGGCGCGTTCCTCACGCCAACGCTCGGGGTCGGCCCACTGCGTGACGGCCCGACCATCGGGCAGGTGCACCACCCAGGCCGGGTCGACGGGATGCACGGGCCACTCGATCCCCAGCAGCTCGCCCACGACGCTGTGCGGCCCACCCGGCCCGAAGCCGCCCGCGAGCGTCGCCCCCGCGTCGAAGCGGTACTTGCGGTGATAGAAGGTCCCCGCGCAGCCACCGGGGTAGACGTGGGCCTCGAGCACCGTGACGGCGTGGCCCCACTTGGCCAGCAGCGCCGCAGCGGTCAGCCCACCGACTCCAGCTCCGATAACGACCACGCGCCGCGCCATTCGGAGTGGCGTCGGTCGGAGCGAGAGCTCGTTACCAGACGGCGCTCGCGTCCACCTGGCCCGCTGGCGCAGGGGCTCCGGCCCGCCACGCATGGCCGGGGAGCGACTCGGCCTCGATGGGGCGACTCGAGATGTGTAAAACAACCGTTATAACAGCTGAGGATTCCGCGATGACCACCCTGAAGCTCACCCAGATCGGCAATTCCGTTGGCGTCATCCTGCCGAAGGAGCTGCTTGCGAGACTCAAGGTCGAAAAGGGCGACACGCTATTCGTCACCGAGACCCCCGACGGCGTGTCGCTGACTCCGTACGACCCCGCGCTCGACGAACAGCTGAAGGCCGGACGCGAGTTCATGCGTGAGTACCGTGACACCTTCCACCAGCTGGCGAAGTGAGGGCATTGTGAGCGAGCTGACCTCGGCTTGGGACCGAGCCTGTCGCGGTCTCGCAGTCGACGACGGGGACGGGCCCCCAAAGCCGTGACGGCGGCACACTCTGGCGCACATATGCTTGGAACGTCGATTGCAGGTGGCCCTCTCGGCCGCCCGTCGTGCGGACACCCAAGGACCACCCCAGCATGCCCCAGTCGCTCGCCCTCCGCCTCGCCCTGACCACTGCCCTGTCGCTGATCGCGGCGCTGCCCGCCGGACGAGCCCGCGCGTGCGGCGGGTGCTTCGCTCCCAGCGGCCAGGCCAGCCCCGTCGTCGCGCATCGGATGGCCGTGTTGCTGGCGGAGGACCGCATGGTCCTGTGGGATCAGTTCGAGTACGACGGCGACCCCAGCGAGTTCGTGTGGGTGCTGCCCGTGATGGGCAGCGAGGAGGTCGAGTTGGAGCTCTCCGAGGACGACTTCTTCCAGCAGCTGTCCTCCATGACCCAGGTACAGCTCTCGGGGCCGTTCCTCGGCGGCGGCGGGAGTGGGCGCGCGGGCTTCGCGTGTGGCGGTTCCGCGGCCTCGAGCAGCGGGGTGCCGGATCGGTCGGTGGTCACGGTCTACCGGGAGGAGACCGTGGGGCCTTACGAGACGGCGGTGATCGGCTCGGACGACCCGGACGCCCTCGTCAGCTGGCTGCTGGAGCGCGGCTACCAAGTGGGGGACGAGATGCTCCCCATCATCGCGTACTACGTGCGCCACGAGAGCAACTTCCTCGCGCTGCGCATCGCCCCGGACGCGCACCAGAAGCGCATCCAGCCGGTGCGCGTGACCTGCCCCGTGGGCAGCGACACGCTCCCGCTGCGCATGGTCACGGCGGGGGTGCGCTCCTCCGTGGCCCTCGAGCTCTTCGTGTTCGGCGACCGTCGCTACGAGGCCGCCAACTTCGTGAACGTCGAGGTCGACCGCGCCGAGATCACCTACTCCACGGAGACCGCCACGTACAACTACGACCAGCTCGCCTCCGCAGCGCTGGCTCAGCGCGCCGGCGAGGTGTGGCTGACGGAGTTCGCGCGCGCGCTGGAGACGTGGGAGCCGAACCCCGCCGTGTCCGACGGCGAGGGCGGCACCTACGAGGCCGCGAGCGACTGGGCGGTGGTGACGCAGACCTACCCGCGCCCCTACCTGACGCGCATGCGCGCCGTGTTGCCCGTAGGCGCGCTCGAGGGAGACCTTGCGCTGCAAGCGAGCCTGGGAGGCGACCTCTCGGAGACCGTCGCCGTGACCCGCACGGCCGAGGACCCCGTCGCCGCCGCCCCCAGCACGCTGCCGCCGGTGTCCGCGTTGATCGTCTTGGGCGCGGGGCTGCTGGGCCTCCTCCGCCGGCGCGTCTGAGGCCTGACCGTCGGACGCGGTACTCACGCGCTCTCGCGGGGGAGCACCTGCTGCATGGCCTGCTGCAGCTCCCCCACGGTGTAGGGCTTCGTGACGTAGGCGCTCGCGCCGGCTTCGTGAGCGCGGCGCCGGGTCTCCCCGTCGGCGTGGGCGCTGGCGACGATCACAGGGATGTGCAGGCCGTCGCGCTGCATGCGTGCCAGCAGGCCGAGGCCGTCCAGCTGGGGCATCTCGAGGTCGGCCACCACGAGCTGGAAGGCCTCCCGGTGCAGCGCCGCGAGAGCCTCGAGCCCGTCGTTCGCGGTCACCACCTCGCAGCCGAGCGCCTTCATCAGGTGTGACGCGACCAGTCGGTTGGTGGGATCGTCGTCCACCACCAGCACCCGCAGCACGAACGCCGCCACGGTGGGCGGCGCCGTGACGTGGTCGGGCTGTGACTCGTGCAGCGCCTCCGGGCGGAGCGCGGGGTCCTCGCCCGCCACCGGCAGGGGCAGCTCCACGTCGAAGGTGGTGCCCTTCCCGGGCGTGGAGTGCACCTGGATGCTGCCGCCCATGACCTGCACCAGCTCGCGCGTGATGAAGAGCCCCAGGCCCGTCCCGGGCTCGCGTCCGTCGCGGCTGCCCACCTGAACGAAGGGCTGCCAGATGCTCTCCAGGTCCTTCGCCGCGATGCCGCGCCCCGTGTCGGCCACGGTGATGCGCACACCCCCGTCGGTGCCGTTAGCGAGGGTGATGCGCACGCTGCCCTCCTTCGTGAACTTCACCGCGTTGCCCAGCAGGTTGAGACAGATCTGCGAGACCCGCAGTCCGTCACCCACGCGCAGGGTCGCCACGTCCGCCGCCACGTTGGCCTCCAGCACCAGGCCGGCCTCGCGCGCGCGCTCTGCCACGGTGGCCACCGCGTCTGCGATGGCGCGTTGCACGGAGAACGGCGCCTCGTGCAGCTCGAGCGAGCCGCTCTCCACGTGCGTCGCGTCGAGCACGTCCTGAATCAGGCGCAGCAGCAGGCGCGCAGACGTGTTGGCCGTGTCGAGGCGGCTGCGCAGCGCTTCGTCGCGAGCTTCGCGGCGCGACAGGTCCAGCATGCTGATGACGCCGTTGAGCGGAGTGCGGAGCTCGTGGCTCATGTGCGCCAAGAAGACCGACTTTGCTCGGTTCGAGCGCTCTGCACCCCGGCGCGCCAGGGCCACCTCGGCGGAGTGCTCGCTGGTCATCTTGCGGAACGCGTAGGCCAGCGCCAGCAGCACCACCAAGAACGCGACGCGGGCGAACATGGCCTCGCCCTCGGTCTCGCCCGCCCCGCCGGCGACCTTGAGCTGCTGCGAGAAGACGCTCATGCACACCACCAGCACGCCCGTGACCGCCGTCCAGACGATGCCCTCGTTGCGGCGCCCCAGCATCACCATGGAGAACGGCACGAGGGACATCCACCACACGCTCGAGTACATACCGTAGGCCACCGGGATGCTCAGCGCGACGAGCGCCGTCCCGGCCACCAGCTGCGCCGCCACCAGCGAGCGCTGCTCCTGGTCGCGCCGGAACCAGAGCCCGGTCACCAGCATGACCAGCGCGCCCGCGGCGTTGGCCCACCACGGCGTGAGGCCGCGCCCCGACCACTGCGCGAGGGCGCGCGCGATCCCGAAGACGAAGCACGACGCGAAGACCGCGACCAAGCCGGTCTGGACGAAGCGCAGGCGCAGCTCCTCGAACGCCGTGCTGTGCTCGAGTGGGGGGAGATCGGTGGGGGAGGACGGGCGCACGCAGCAAGCACCATAGCGGACTTGCACCCCGCGCCGTAATCGACGACACCGGTCCGCGTGACGAGCGACGAGGAGCAGTGGCCGCCACCCTCTCGGACCAGACGGCTTTGGGCCGGGCTCCTGGTCTTGGGGCTCGCCGGGGCGGTGGCCGCGTGGCTGTGGTGGCCGCGAGCCTACGAAGCGCTGGACCTGCTCGACCCGGTCGAGCCGCACGCCTACGTCACGGGCGGCCGGCCGAGCCCGGGGAGCGAGGCGCAGCGGGCGATGTTCGAGTTCGCGCTGCCAGCGTTCATGATCGCCCTCGACCGCGGGCAAGACCCAGAGTCCGCGAGCGCCGAGCTGGAGCTCGCGGCCTCGCAGGCGGCGCTCCCTCCTGCGGTGCTCGCGGCGCTGCGCACCTTCGCCGGGACCTGCGTCCAGGCCCGCGCCGAGGGGGGTGAAGAGCTCGCCCAGGCGCTGCAGCGCGCTGGCGCGGCGCTCAACACGTCGCTCGCGGGCGCGGAGCTGGGGTACTACCTCGACACGCAGGTCACCATGAGCCGCGACGGCGCGCTGCGAGTGTTCTTCGAGACCTTCGTCGTTACGCGCGTGACGCCCTACCAGCTGGGCGCACACACCGAGCACGCGCTCCTGATCCGGCGCCTGGACCACACCAACATCGCGCTCGCGACGCTCGGGTTCACGCGCCCCGAGGCGAGCGAGGCCCTGATACAGGTGGACCGTATCGAGGAGCACTTGGTGGCCCACCTGCTCCCGACGCTGAAGCCGGATGCCCCCTTTCGTCTCGCCGGCCCCGAGGTGACGCGCAGCGGCGAGCTGACGCGACTCGAAGCCGTCGCCGGAGAGGCCATCCGGGAGGAGCTGCTCGCCGTGCTGGACCCCAGCGCGGGGCTCACCCTGGGCACCACCATGCATGACCGGCGCGCGCTCTTCGAGCGCTGGCAGAACCTCGCGAGCGGCCGCGACGCCGTGTTCTATGCGCCCACCACCTACGAGGTGGACATGGATGCCCTCGAGCCCTTCCGCTGGCAGCTGGACGGCTTCTCGGAGCTACGGGAAGCACACCGGGTGCTCGGAGAGGAAGCGGTGGTGCGGGCCTACCTCGACGCGCGTGACGCGCTCGCCCAGGTGGTGGAGAGGCACGAGCTGCAGCACCGCTTCGACTATCGCGAGGGCGTGTTCGACGCGCTCCCCGCCGCGCTGGCCGGGACGCTTGTCCACCTCGAGGCGGGCGCGCCGCTGGACGACCGCGCCCGCGTCGTGGTGGCGGAGCTCTCCGCTTACAGCGCCTCCATCGCAGAGAGCGAGGCGCTGGCCAAGACGGAGCTGCTGCTGCTCGGCCGCCACGTGCTCGGGCTGCGCGGCGGGCGGCGCAACGAGGCACAGGCCGCGGGCTTCCTGCTGGAGCACTTGGACGCTGCGCTGTTCCCAGAGGGGCCCATCGTCGGACGCCGCCCGGTCCACTACGCAGCCCGCATGGAGCGCCTGCTGCAGGTCCCGGGCCAGAGGCTGCGCGCCACGCTGCGGGCGCTGTGGGAGAGCTGGTTCGCGCGCACGCTGCCCGCCGCGCGGCCTGTCGCGCCCGCTCAGTAGTAGTCGCCCTCGTCGTACTCTTCCTCGGGCCTGGGCGCCGGCCCGCACTCCAGCATGGCCGCAACCTCCGGCTGCACCTCGCGCTCCACGAGCGGCGTCAGCTCGAGTCGCAGCGTGGGTGGCAGGGCGGCGAACTGCGAGAAGCTGTTCGAGCCCCAGCAGCGCACCTCTCCGGCCTCGTTGCGCGCGCAGGCCGTCTGCCCCGCGGCCGCGAGCTGCACGGTGCCGCTGACCCCCGGGACCGCCGCGCCAAGGGAGAGTTCGTTCGCTTGGATGCGCACCTCGTGCACGGCGCCCGCTACGACGACGAGGAAGCCCCGGTCGAAGCGCGCCAGCTGGCTCACCCCTTCGAGGGTGCCGGAGAGCTGGGCGGCGCGGTCCCAGCACTGCACCTGCCCGTTCTGGCGCAGCACGCAGGTGCGCTCGCCCACCAGCGCCACGGCGCGCAGGTCGCGCAGGTCCGTGGTGGGACCGGGGGGCGGGGCGTCGGGCTCGGGACGCACCACCCAGCACTGGAGGCCGCCGTTGGCGAGCACGGCGCAGCCGCGCCGCAGGCTGAGGTCGAGGGCGACGGCGCCGCTGAGACCAGGGACCTCCGTGGGCAGCGAGGCCGTCTCGAAGCGCGACCAGCACTGCACCTTGCGCGCTTGATCCACGACGCAGACGTTGATGCCGTTGCTCGCGAGGGCGTGCGTGCCCACGAGCTCGATCGGAGGGTGTGTGCCCCGCTCGCACAGGGTCCGGCCATCGCTGAGGCGCGCGCAGCGGTTGGGGCTGATCGACGCGACTTCGCTCACGGGCGCCTCCCCCGCCGCGGTCAGTCCCCAGCCCTGCGCGGCCTCCTGATGGCCGCGACCGAGCGCGCCGCCATCTCCGTAGCAGCGATGCCCCTGCTCCGTGACCAGGCAGACGGCGCGGGTGTCCACGGCGACGTGCGTGGCTGGCGGGCCCGGCATGCGCGTGGCTCCCACGCGGTCGAGCCCGTCGGCGACGGTGAGGGGACCGAGGGCGCCGGCGCAGCGCAGCGCGCCGTCAGGCAGCCGCGCGCAGAGGGTGCTCGGCGAGAGCGCGAGGTCGAGCGCGCCGTCCAGGGCAGGCACGTGCGTGGGGCTGTCCACGCGGCGCGTGTGGCCGAGCCCCAGCTGGCCAGCGTCGTTCTGGCCCCAGCACCAGGTGCGGGCGTCGCGCCCGCGCGCGCACACCGAGGTCGCCGACGCGACCAAGTCGATGGCGTCGACCCCAGGGACGAGCATCGGTGGCTGGGGGTCGTCTCCGACGGCCCCTCTCCCGAGCGTGCCGGCCTCGTCA
Source organism: Sandaracinaceae bacterium (assembly GCA_020633075.1). GTDB lineage: Bacteria > Myxococcota_A > Polyangia > Polyangiales > Houyiibacteriaceae > JADJJE01. Next base: position 304,750 of record JACKEI010000004.1, on the reverse strand, counting down.
TAGCCCCAGCAGTACACCTGACCGCGCTCGGTGCGGGCGCAGCCGAAGCCGTCTCCGACGACCACCTGTGCGGGTTCCGGGATGGGCAGCGCGACGCTGCGACCGGGGGCGGGGTAGTCGAGCTCCTCGCCGAGGCCCTCGACGCTTCCCCAGCAGCGCAGGTCGCTCGCGGTGAGGGCGCAGCCCATGTACGGGCCAACCGCCAGCCCTCGCGCGCCTTGGGCAAGGTCGTACAAGCGCATGTCGTCGGGGTCCTCGAGCGCCAGCGGGGCTCCCCAGCAGCGGGCGACCCGCTCCGCCGTGATCGCGCAGCCACCGTACTCGACCATCGCGACCTCACGGACGCCGACGAGGTCGCTGAAGGTCTGCACGGCGCAGGTGCGCTCGGCCACCGAGTCCGGCACGGCCAGGCCGTCATCGCCCACCTCCACCCCCCAACACAGCACCCGGCCGGCGCGCAGGCCGCACACACCGAGCCCACCGAGGTCGACCCGGCTGAAGCCGTCGCCGTAGCTCATCCACGCGTCCTCGAGGTCCTCGGAGAGCGGGTGGAAGCCACGGCAGCGCAGCCGCCCATCGCGCTGCTCACAGAGCACGTCCTCGCTCAGGGCGAGCTGGTGGGCGTACCCGGGCACACCCACCTGCACCGGCGCGGGTGTCACGGGCCCGGTCCCCCGACCGCCGCAGCCGACCAGGACGAGCGCCGTGAGCACGGAGCGCGCTCGAAGTGGGATGCGCGGTGAGCGCACGGCCCCCACACCTGGTTGACGCCCGCGCCGTGCGCGTCGGGTGACCAGCGACAGAATCCGGGAGTGAGGCATGGGAGCGCCGGGCAGGGTAGCGCGGCGCGTCAGCGGCGGACAACACGGCTTGCTCGCTGCTGTCCCGCGTGATTTGCTGGCGGCGATGCATGGCAAGGCCCTCGTAGGAAGCAAGGCGCTCGGCGTGGGCGTCGCCCTCGTGGCTGCGCTGCTGCTGACCTCGGCGGGGGTCTGGGTACGGGCCCAGCAGGAACCCCCGGCCGGGCAGACACAAGCCGCGCCACAGCCGTCGCCGGACGCCGCAGCCGAGCAAGGCGAGGCGTCCGCATCGCCTGCCACTACGTCCGCGGGACTCCCGGACGCGCCGGACCGCGCGGCGGTGCCGTCGCTGGCCGTGCTGGACGCGGCGTTGCTGGCCTTGCGTCGCGACGCGCCCGCGGACCCCGGCGTCGGGGGACCCGCCCTCGAGCACGCGACCCTCGCGTTGGCCAGCGCACGGGCCGCCGAGCGCGCGGCAGCGGCGGGGGAGCGTGACGCGCGCGAGGCCGCCGAGGCCAGCTTGCGCGCACGGCGCATCGCCTACGCGGCGCTGTCCCTGGCGCAGGCGCAGCGAGAACGAGACGACGCCCGCGTTGCACGGAACGCCGCCGCGCGGGAGCGCGCGCTCGCGGAGGGGGCGCTGCGGGTCGCCACGCAGGCGCTCGCGGTGGCGCGCGAGAACGCTGGGGCGCGGAGCGCGGCCCCGAGTCCGGCGCCGGGTGCACCCGAGACAGAAGCGCTCGACGACGCCGCGGAGGCGGACGAGCCATGAGTCGCTGGACCTCGCGCGCGCTGCTGTCGGTGCTGCTGAGCAGCCCCTGCCTCGCCTGCGGCGGTGGCAGCGCACCCCCTCACCAGACGCTCGTGCCCCTCTTCGAGGGGGCGCGCATCGATGACGCGCGGACGCACGCCGCAGAGCTGATGGCCCAGGCCGACGCCGCGCGAGACGCCGCGCTCATCGCCGAGCAGGCGGGCGAGTCCGAGCAGGCGGCAGAGCTCGCGACCGAGGCGCGGCTCTGGCTGGCGGCGGCGCTGGCGAGCGCCGACCAGCGCAGCTTCGAGCAGGAGCGGGCGGCGGATCTGGCCGCCTCTGCGGTGGCCGCCCAGCAGACCGTCGCGCTGGTCAACGAGCGCGAGCTCGTCGTGGAACGTGAGGCGCAGGCGCAGGCGGGCGCGCTCGCAGCCGACGCCGCCCGGCAGGCCTTCGAGCACGCGGCCGGGTACGAGACTCGCCGCCTGCGTCGCGACGACCCCGAGACGCGCGCCCTCTACCGCGAGACCAGCCTGGTCTTGCAGCAGCGAAGCGCCGCGCTGCTCGCCGCCGCCCGAGCGCTGGGTGCGCCAGCCGACGCAGCAGGGTCCCTCGATGCGCGGCTGGCCGAGCTGCGGCGCGCCCCGCGCGCCGAGCTGGTGGTGGAGCAGGCCGACGCGCTGCTCGCGGATGCGCTCGCGCTTCTGGGTCAGGCGCGCGCCGGTCATCCGGTCACGCCCGGTGAGCGGGGTGCACTGCTGGAGGCGGCCAGAGAGCGTGGCCTCGCCGCGGTGGAGGGCGAGCGGGGAATGGAGCTGCGTGGACCCCACATAGACCGCGCCCAAGCAGCCGGGCTGCGGCAGGTCGCCGGCCTCCTCGCAGCCCACCCGCACGGCGGGGTCCAGATCCTCGTCATCGGGCCCGTGGCGCGTCGCAGCGCGGGCCGTCGGCGCGCCGCAGCGCTACACGCAGGGCTCCTCCGGGCTGGCGTCCCCGCGGAGCGGCTGAGCATCGTGGAGGTCGTCGCGGACGTCGAGGCGCCCGGGCTGGCGTTGAGCCTGCCGGCCTATTGAGACGCCCCCGACGCGCCTGGACGAGAAGGCGCGTGATTTCGGAGTGGCGTGGAAATTTTTCTGCTACGGTCCACTCCCGTTTGGGCCGCCGCGCGGCCTCTCCGCCCCCGAACACCAACCTGGAGTATCCATGGCCTGGGTCATTACTCGCCTCTGCCGCGACTGTGTCGATCAAGCTTGTGTAGACGTCTGCCCCGTCGAGTGCATCTATGCCTACACGGGAGACGACGCCAGCAAGTTCCCGAACCAGCTGTACATCCACCCCGAGGAGTGCATCGACTGCGGTGCGTGTGAGCCCGAGTGCCCGTGGGAAGCCATCTTCGAGGACGCCAGCGTCCCCGAGGTGTTCGCTGCGGACACGGCGCACAACGCCAAGATCGTGGACGAGATGGACAACTTCGAGGTCCCCACTCGCGAGGACCACGACCAGCCCACTCCGGATCAGGTGGCCGCGAACAAGGCCAAGTGGAAGTACGCCGGCTGAGCCCTGGGCCTCTGCCCACCTCTGTGGGGTAGAGGCCGGCTTGCTGCGACCGAGCGAACCCCGCTACCGGGGTTCGTCGCGTGCGCCGACTCGTACCCACCGCGGCAGCGCGCTCACCACTCGTATCGGGTGGGTCAGCGCGCGTTGACCGGGAACTCGAGGTGGAAGTGAGGCGGCCGCCCCTCTTCCAGCAGGCGCACGCCCCGGCGGCGCGCGGCCACGGAGCGGAAGGTCCTCCGCTCGCGGGCGCTCATGTCCCGGCTGCGGATGTCCACCGCGCCGGCGTGCAGGTGGCGCGAGATGTAGAGCCCGCGGGCGATCTGACCGCTGACGACGCGCGCCATCGCGGCGACACAAGCCACGCGCCCCGCGCGCCGTGAGCGCTGGTAGGCCTGCTCGATCTGGCGGGCTGCGTCGTAGTCCCGATAGAGCCCAGTCAGGCTGCCGCCGCTGGCGAGCTTGTCGAACATCGCCTGGGCCTGCTCGAGCGGGGTACGAGTGCCGCTGGTGACATGGAAGCTGCGGCCCGCCGCAGCGCGAAAGGCTTGGGCCAGCTCCGCGACGGTGCCACGCAAGCCGGGGCTCAGGACCACGCCCGGCTCCATGGTGAAGGGCAGATCGTCCGCACGTGCGCGGGTGGGCAGCAGGGACAGGGCGCCGAAGACCGGGCGCGCGACGGAGACCTCCTGCCGCTCCTCGGGGCTGCCGCTGCGACGTGGATCCGGGCGCACCGACCCCACCGTGAGCGCGACGAGCACCACGACGCAGCCCATGAGGGCGCGCTTGACACGTGCGGGGGGCGCGGCAGGCGAGCGAAACACGCTGACAACCATATCAGTGTCATGGGCGCGCTCGAACTTCTCGGCAAGCAGGCGCCCCCCCACGAGGCCTCAGCGCAGGGGTTTCCGGAAGCGCACCTGGTAGGGCTCGAAGCCCAGCGCCTGGTGGGCGCGCACGGCCCCCTCGTTGAAGGTCCAGGTGGCGGACTCCACCAGGTCGCAGCCGGCCTCGCGGAAGACGGCTTCGAGGGCGGCGAGCAGCGCGGCACCCGTGCGCGCCCCGCGAGCCGCCGGCTCCACGTACCAGTCCTCGACCACACCACGCCGCGGCAGCCTCCGCTCGGGCTCCTCCTCGATGTGCCCGGTTATGTACCCGATCACCCGCCCGGCGCGCTCGGCCACCAGGACCGCCGCGTTGGGGTGGTCGATCAGGCCGTCGATGTCGTCCCGCAGCACGCGCTCGAAGTCACGGTAGGCGAGCAGCGGCTCCACCTGCGGTGGGACGATGCTCCCGTGGTGGTCGATGTAGAGCGCGCGGTGCAGCGCGCGCAGCGCGGCGCGGTCCGCCCGCGTGGCACGGCGTAGGGTGACCTGAGACACGGCTACGACATACTACGCGCGCGGCGACCGCGCCCGGCGGCGCGCGAGGGCTAGCGCCCGGTGGGGTTGCCCAGCGTGAGCATGGGGCGCAGGCGCCGGAACGTCTTGCGACCGATCCCGCGGATGCGCATCAGCTCCTCGATGCGTCGAAACGGCCGCCGCTCACGGTACGCCACGATGGCCTCGGCGCGCGCCGGACCCACACCCGGCAGCCGCTGCAGCTCCGCGACGGTGGCCGTGTTCAGGTTCACCTGCGGAACCGGGGCGACCTCGGCGGCGGGTGCCGCCGTGTCTGCGGTCTGCGCCCGCACAAAGCTCCCCGGCGCGACCAACAGGCCCGCCAGGAGCGCGGCGTGGAGCAGCCGCGCAAGCCGCACGCTGCGTCCGGCGCTCACTGCTCGACCGCCTGCTCGACGTCCTGCTGACGGTCCTCGAAGCTCTTGCTCTCGCGGATGTGCAGCTGACCGTTGGTGGGCATGGCGTCCAGCTTGACGTGCAGGCTGCCGTCGCGGTTGACGAAGGCCGCGCCGATCTTGAGCCAGAACTTCTGTCCGTCGCGCTCGCGCTCGACGATGGTGTACACCGTCTGAAACGGCTTGCTGGGCGCCTCGTTGCGCGACTCCTGCGGTGCCGGGGGAGCGTCGCTGGTGGGCCGGCGCCCTTCACGGCGGGGAGCGGAGGTGCGGGTGGAGGGGTTGGTCTGTGTCATGGATCGGGTCTCTCGGTTGTGGGCCCGTGCGGGCCGGTTGATGCGAGAACCCCTACGCAAGCGCCTGACCAGCTCTGCGGGGCGTTAGCGCCCGTGGATCAGGGGCACGCCAGCGGCGCCGCGCCAACTCCAAGGTGGCGGCCGCCGGGCACCCGCGCTCGACGCTTGTTTCCAAGCAGCGTTTGCGATCGCGCCCCCAGGCCCCTATAAGCCCCCCTCCCCCTCGGACGAAGACTTCGCGCCGGCGGCGGGACAGGAGTTATCAAATCTAGATGTATCGTTGCGAGCTTTCTCAGAGTGTTCCCGAGTTCGAGGGGCGCAAGCCCCACGTGGTGCCGGCCGGCACCCTGGCCGTCAAGGTCACCATCCGCACCCGCCCCACCGAGTACCCCAGCCGCCCGAAGGCCAACAACCTCCGCATTGGGCGCCGCATGAAGCAGTTCGACGATCCTGGCGGAACCGGATACGAGATCGCGCAAGAAGTGCTCGCCTGCCGCGCCTGCGCCGCCGAGTTCGCGGCCCTGCGCCCGAGCGGTCCGGTCAGCGAGCCCAGCGTCGACGCCTGAGCTCGGCCCGCACGCCGACGCTCAGGGGGTCGGCGTGCGCGGCGACGGTGCGCTCAGCAGGAACGCCCGGCTGGCCACGTAGGCGTCGGGCGCGTCGCTCTCGGTCATCAGACGCAGCACGGCGCTCGCGCCGGTGACCCCGGTCAGACCAACGCGCACGCCCCAGCGGTGCGCGGTCTCGAGCAGCGTCGCGTCGACGGCGCTCGGCGGCAGGAAGAGCCACGGGAGGTCGAGCGCGCGCGCCGTCTGGAGCCACGCCAGCGCGCCCGGCACGCCCGCAGGCGCCTCGAGCAGCGCGATGGGGATCTGCGCGTCCCGCAGCTGACCGGCCAACACACCGGCCACCACCGCGTCGGACGTCGTCAGCATGATGCGCTCGCTCGGCAGCTCCGCGAACGTGCGCACCACCGTCTCGAGCCAGACGCCACGTAGCTGCGGGCGCGGGGGGACGTGGAGGTGGAAGACGAACTGCATGCTGGGGTGCTCACGGAGCAGCTCCCGCACGCTGGGCGCCGGCCGCTGCAGCGTCTCGAGCTGCGCACGGGTGACGTCCTCGACGAAGATCTGCACGCCGTCACCGAGCTCGAGCAGCTCCGTCGAGCCAATGCTCAGCAGCTCGCGCTCCTGGTTCATGTAGACGTCGAGCGCGATGGACTCGAAGCCTGCGTCCGCCGCCGCCCGCACCTCGGGGTGCGACTGCCGCAGGGGACGCGCGCCATCGGCAGGGGGCCCCTCGAGCAGCCCCCGGTCCGAGATGCGCCGCGGCTGCGAGCGCGGCGGGCGGGCGCTCGCGGGCGCGTCCGGGACCGGCATGTAGCGCCGCTGCTCGCGCATGTAGCGCTGCGTGAGCAGGTAGGAGAGCAGGTACTCGCGCATGCGCGGCCACTCGGGATCGTCTGCGCTGTAGAGGTCGCGCTCCAGCCGCGGGTCGCGCGCGCGGTCGTGGATGCGGACGGTCTGCGTGAGCGTGTTGTAGAGCCAGCGCGTGTCGCCGTCGTGCGCCACCAGGAACTGCCGCGAGTCGCCGCCGAAGGAGAGCGGCGCGCGCCGCAGCGGCCACTCACCGTCCGCGAAGAGGTCGCGCCCGAAGTAGCAACCCACGCGCTCGTCACGAGCGAGGCCCAGCAACGTGCGCGGCAAGTCGGTCTGCGCTCCGAGCCGCGAGCTGCGCTCGCGCAGGACGCGCTCGAGAGAGCCCGGCACGCCGGTGACGAAGAGGGGCACGCGGAAGTGCAGCTCGTGGCCCACCTCCGTGGTCGGGGTGGCCGGATCGTCTGGGAAGACGACGGGGCTCGGGTGGTCGCCCATGATCAACAGCACGGTGCCCCGGGCGCGCTGCTCGCGCTGGTACCACGTGTAGAGCGCCTCCAGCTGCTGGTCGGTGTATGCCAGCCGCGCGCGCAGCGACACCATGTCGTCGGGCGCGCTGCCCGCCTCGAGCGCCTCGGGCGAGCGCCCGAGCCCGTACACCATCGCGAAGCGCGGCTCGGTGCTGGGCGCAGGCTCCGCGAACCACGCCTCGAGCGCCGCGTAGGTCTCGTCGTCGCTGCGCTGCAGCGCAGCCCCGAGCGCCGGCGCGTCCACCTGCTGGAAGCCGACCATGCGCAGGTAGCTGTGACGGAAGGTGCGCTCGTCGCGCGCCCCGTCGAAGAACGCGGTGCGATAGCCGCGCCCGCGCAGATCACGGGCCACGCCGGGCAGGTAGGGCAGCGCGGGGTCGGCGAGCAGCGGGGACTGCGGGCTCGGAGGCTGTCCGCTCAGCAGCGCCAGCAGCACGTCCTCGTCGGTCTCACCCGCAGCCATGACGTCGTCGAAGAGCACCGCCTCCTCGCTGAGGCGACGCAGCAGCGGCATCTCGGGGCTGCCGTCCGCCTTGTCCAGCTGCAGCTCACGCACGCCTACGTCACGCAGCAGCACCACGATGATGCTCGGCAGCGCCTCGCCCGCGGGCGGTGGGGCGCCCGCGCGGGCCTCCTCCGCGCAGTACGGGTAGGCCGTGTCGGGGACAGGCTCGAGGGCGTCTCCCTGGTGCAGGATGGCCTGCATGGCGCGCACGCTCGCGGGTGGGCGGCCATCGGTCGAGGGTGGGTCCTCGAGGCCGACGATGCGGTCGTTCGGGCCGTAGCGCCGCTGCGCGCCGTCCCCGTGCTCGTGGTGCTCGTGGTCGTGGTCGTGACCTTGGTGCCGCGCGGGCGCCGGGTCCGCAGCCGGCGTCTCGCGTCCGTCGGACTCGAAGGCCAAGTGCCACAGCGGGTTCACGGCACCCGCGTAGAGGTCGTCGTACGCGCCCACGCTCGCGCCCACGCCGAGGCAGGCCAGCAGCCCGAGCGCCACCGCGTCGGCCACGCGGCCGGCGCGCTTCGTGTAGCGAGCCTCGAGGCGAGCGGCGAGCCAGGGTACCCCGGCGAGCAGACCCGCGCCCAGCATGAGGCCGGCGCCGAGCGCAGGCAGGCCGGCCGTCTCGAGGTGCACGCGCGTCACCGCGCCGGGCAGCCGCGGAGTGACCGCCACGTGCAGCGCCAACAGCAGCATGGCGGGCACGCCGCTGGCCACGCGCGCCGCGAAGGACTCCGGGCGTCGCCCCACCGGAAACGCGAGCAGGCAGCCCAGGAGCACGTCGAAGGGGAAGGCGACCGCAGCGCCCGCGAAGTACGCGAGGTCGGTGCTGGCGGCGCCGAGGGGGCGGGCCAGCAGGGTGCGCGCGACCGCGGCGGCCAGCGCGTAGAGCAGACCGAAGGCGGCGACATGGGCAGCCCGCGTGGCGGAGGAGGGTTCGTTGGATGCGGACATGGGGTCTCGAAGCGAGCGCGGTGGCTCAGGCCAAGTCGGGGGGTTCGGGCGCGAAGGCCTCGGGACGCAGGCGCAGCAGACGCACGCCGCCGAACACGGACACCAGCGCGAGCACGCAGAGCAGCGCGACCATCGGCCAGCGCATGGACTCTCGGTGCGCGTGCAGCTGTTCGTGCACGCCCCGCTCGCCGAGGTAGGTGCGGAGCGCAGCGCCGTCTCGCACCTCGACGAGCACGTGGTCGCCGGGGCGCAGGGCGCGCACGCGCACATGAAAGGGTGGGTTGAGGCGACGCTCGGTGTCCACCTCGCCAATCAGCGGCAGGCGCGCGAGCGACATGACCTCGCGGACGTCGTCGCGCTGGGAGGAGTCCACGCGCCAGGCGTCGGGCGAGTCGAAGCGCACGCGCACCACCTCCCCGCCAGCGGTGCGCACGTCCAAGGTGGGCTCCCCGTAGTTGCCGCGGTGGTGCGGCGCGTTGGGTCCGGGCTGGTCCGCGACGCGCACCTCGCCGTACAGGAAGGGCTCACCCGCCGGCGAAGCCGTCAGCGGACCGGGCTCGAGGGTCCCCTCCAGGCTGGCCTCGGGCGACGGCAGGGGCGGCTCGGCGCCGTGCAAGGCCACGTCGATCCCCAGGATCGCGCAGCCAAGCCCGACGGCGATCATCACGGAGGCCCCGACGCGGGCAAAGACCTGCGCACGCTTGGACATCAGAAGAGCTCGCCTTGGGGCTCGGTGTCACCCGGTCCGCGCTTGCGGTTCGGCATGGTGCGCTTGAGGTGCTCGTAGGCGTGGCGGGTGGCCACGCGCCCGCGCGCCGTACGCGCCAGGTAGCCCTGCTGCAGCAGGAAGGGCTCGTAGACGTCCTCGAGCGTGTCGCGTGGCTCACTGAGGGCCGCCGCGAGGGTCTCGATGCCCACGGGCCCGCCGTCGTAGTGGTCGATGATGACCTGCAGGAACTTGCGGTCCATCTCGTCGAGGCCCGCGTGATCCACGTCCAAGCGGTCGAGCGCCTCCCGCGCGGTGTCGAGGTTGAGCTTGCCGTTGGCCAACACCTCCGCGAAGTCCCGGGCCCGCCGCAGCAGCCGGTTCGCGATGCGCGGGGTGCCACGCGCGCGCCGGGCCATCTCCTCCGAGGCGTCGTGCGACACGTCCACGCCGAGCAGCCCCGCGCTGCGGCGCACGATGCGAGCGAGCTCGTCGGCGGCGTAGTAGTCCAGGCGCGCGGGGTAGCCGAAGCGAGTGCGCATGGGATTGGTGAGCAGCCCGGTGCGCGTGGTGGCCGCCACCAGCGTGAACGGGTTCAGGTTGAGCGAGAGGGTCTGCGCGTAGGCCCCGTCGCCGTTGACGATGTCGATGCGGAAGTCCTCGACGGCGGTGTAGAGGTTCTCCTCGACGACGGCGCTGAGCCGATGGATCTCGTCGATGAAGAGCACGTCGTTGGGCTCGAGCTTGGTCAACAGCGCGGCGAGCTGCCCCTTGTGCTCGATGGCCGGCCCCGAGGCCATGTGCAGGCTGACGCCCCGCTCTTCGGCGAGGATCATGGCCAGCGTGGTCTTGCCAAGGCCGGGGGGGCCGCAGAAGAGCACGTGGTCCACCGGGTCACCGCGCCGCCGGGCCGCCTCGACCATGATGCGCAGGTTGTCCTTGATCTTTTCTTGCCCGACGAAGTCGTCGAAGGTCGCAGGGCGCAGGGTGATCTCGTACGGTCGCTCCTCCGCGCGCGGGCTCGCGTCGAGCTCTCGCTCGAGGTCTTCGTCGGCGTCTCGGCCGGAGCTGGCTTGGCGTGGGGGCATCGGGAGGGTGGAGTGTGCCGTCTCCCGGCGGTCGCGCCAAGTTGGCGGGTCACGGGACCGTAGGCTCGACCCTACACACTGTCGGCGGGGCCCCACAGCTGCACCGAGCCCGCGGCCGACGGCATCCACGTAGTTTGACCTACACTCCGGGCTCAGCTACCCGAGAGAGGCGCGCTCGCCTCTGGCACGATGCTTGCGTTGGCGGGGCGCACCAAAGGGGAACCTTCTTCGAGGACACTCATGACGCACCTTCTGCACGACTCCACCGCCGGCCGCCTCTCTCTACTCTCCGCCCTCACGCTGCTGTTGGGCGTCCCGGCGCCGCGTGCAGCGGCGCAGGACGTACCGGCCGTGACCCAGCACACGGAGGCCGTCGCGGCGGCCCCGCCGGAAGAGGACCACGAGACCACCTGGAACATCTCGGCCGGCGCCAACCTGTCCACCGGCAACACGCGGGCGCGCAACGTCAACGCCGGCACGCAGCTGTACGTGCTGCGCGGCAGCCACGCGCTGACGCTGCAGTCCGCGTTCAACTACGGGCAGGCCGACACGGACGGCGCCGGGCCGGGGGACTACCAGCTGACCACGCGCAACCTCAACAGCCGCGTGCGCTACGACGCCTTCCTGACCGCCAACGACGCGCTCTTCGTGGCCGTCGCCCACCGCTGGGACTCGCTGGCTGGTCTCCAGACGCGCCTCCAGCTGCAGGCGGGCTACCTGCGCAACCTGGTCAAGAACGACAACACCCGCGCCTGGATCGAGGCCGGCTACGACTTCACGTTCGACAACCGCCAGAACAGCCCGGGGCGGCGAGTGATCTGTAGCGAGGACGACGTCACCAACATGGTGGGTGGCTGCACGCGCGTGGTGCGCAACTTCCAGAACATCCACGCGCTGCGCCTCTTCTACGGGTTGACGCACAAGTTCAGCGACGACGTGCGCGTGGCCACGGGCCTCGAGTTCCTGATCAACATGAACGAGCTGGCGGGCGGCGAGGCCGGCGCGTTCGAGGACATCCGGGTGAACTGGGAGACCGCGCTGAACGCGCGTCTGATCGAGCGCCTGGCCCTCGAGGTGAAGTTCCGCCTGCAGTACGACCGGGTGCCGGCCGCGACCCAAGAGGTCGACACCAACACCCTCATCAGCGTGATCTACACGCTCCTTTGACCCGCGTGAGGCTCCGCGCCGCGCGCTGGGCCCTCCGCCTGCACACAGAAAGAACTCCGCATGAACATCGAGCAGCTCCTCGAGCAACTCCAGCTGATCGCCACCCAGTGGGGCATCAAGGTCGTCGGCGTCCTCGTGGCCGCCATCGTCGGCCTGATGGTCGCCAACTCCCTCTCCGGGCGGCTACGCAAGACCCTCGAGGCGCGCAAGTTCGACCTGACGCTGACGCGCTTCTTCGCCAACCTGGTGCGCTACGCCATCCTGGCGGGCGTCGCGCTCGGCTGCATGGGCGTCTTTGGCATCGAGACGACCAGCTTCGCCGGGCTCATCGCGGCTGGCGGCCTCGCGATCGGCCTGGCCTTCCAGGGCACGCTCAGCAACTTCGCCGCCGGCGTCATGCTGCTGATCTTCCGTCCCTTCAAGGTCGGCGACTACGTGAAGGTGGCGGGCATCGACGGCGTCGTGGAGCAGATCGAGCTGTTCACCTGTGAGTTCAAGTCCCTGGACCACCGGCGCGTGATCGTGCCCAACAGCGCCATCTTCGGCGCGACCATCAACAACGTCACGCACTACCCCATCCGCCGCGTGGACGTCAGCGTGGGCTGCGCCTACGACGCGGACATCGACGCCTGCCGCGCCGTCTTCGACAAGGTCGTCGCGAACGTGCCGGGCGTCATCTCGGAGCCCGCGCCGCAGGTCTTCCTGGCTGGCCTCGGTGCGTCCTCGGTCGACTGGCAGCTGCGCGTCTGGTGCAACACGCCGGACTACTGGGACGTCTACCAAGCGACCATCCGTGACGCGAAGAAGGCCCTCGCCGCCGCCGACATCGGCATCCCCTTCCCGCAGATGGACGTTCACTTCGACGCCGAGTCGCGCGCAGCCCTCGCGGGTCGCTGAACGAAGCGGCGCCACCGCGACCCCGGCGCGCGCTCGCCTGCGCGCCCGGGGGCGGATGCGCGCGCCGCGCGGACGGTGTATGCCTGCGGGCCCATGCTGCTCGAACGCACCCTGAACGCCATCGCCAGCGCGGCGATGCAGTCCGCCCTCAGCCTGCCCGAGGCGCCGCCCGCGCTCTTGCGCCCCACGCAGGACCCGAAGTTCGGCGACTACCAGGTCAACGGCGCGATGGCGCTGGCCAAGCAGCTGGGGAAGAAGCCGCGCGAGCTGGCGGAGCCCATCGCGCAGAAGCTGCTGGAGCACGAGGCCATCGAGGGGGCCGAGGTGGCCGGCCCGGGCTTCATCAACCTGCACATCTCGTCGGCCTGGCTGGGCCGGGAGCTGGACGCGATGTATGCGGACCTCACGCGCGACGGCGTGGACCCGGTGGACGTCGCGGAGCGCATCCTGGTGGACTACTCGAGCCCCAACATCGCGAAGCAGATGCACGTGGGGCACCTGCGCTCCACCATCATCGGGGACGCGCTGGTCAAGCTGTTGCGCTTCGTCGGCCACGACGTGACCAGCGTCAACCACCTGGGCGACTGGGGCACGCAGTTCGGCCTCTTGATCGTGGGCATGCGCGAGTGGGGCAACCAAGACGCTCTGGACCAGGACGCCATCGTGGAGCTAGGCCGCGTGTACGCGCTGGCCAGCGCCCGCGCGAAGCAAGACGAGGCCTTCGCCGAGAGCGCCCGCGCGGAGCTGGCCAAGCTGCAGACCGGCGACGCCGAGAACACCGCGCTCTGGACGCGCTTCGTGGCCGCCACCCGCAAGACCCTGGACGTGGTCTACGGTCAGCTGGGGGTCACCTTCGACGAGTGGAAGGGCGAGAGCTTCTACCACGACCAGCTCGAGGGCGTGGTGCAGCGGCTGGTGGCCGAGGGGCTCGCGCGCGAGGACGACGGCGCCCTGTGCGTGTTCTGGAACGAGCTGCCCGAGCCCCCGAAGGGCCTCGAGAAGCAGAAGGAGCCCTTCATCGTGCGCAAGCGCGACGGGGCGTTCCTGTACAGCACCACCGACCTCGCCGCGGCCCTCTACCGCCGCGACGTCATGAAGGCCGACCGCGTGCTCTACGTGGTGGGCACCCCGCAGGCCTTCCACTTCAAGCAGGTGTTCGCGCTCAGCCAGCTGTTGGGCGTGACCACGCGCATGGAGCACGTCGCGTTCGGCTCGGTGTTGGGCGAGGACGGCAAGCCCATCCGCTCCCGCGATGGCGTGGAAGTCACGCTGCAGGGGCTGCTGAGCGAGGCCGTGGAGCGCGCGCGCGCACGCATCCAAGAGGGCATCGACGAAGGTCGCCTGATGATCGACCCGGCGGATCTCGACGAGACCGCCACCAAGCTGGGCATCGGCGCCGTGAAGTACGCCGACCTGCGCCAGAACCGGGTGAGCGACTACACCTTCGACTGGGACAAGATGATCTCGTTCCAGGGCAACGCCGGCCCCTACATGCAGAACGCCTACGTGCGCTGCCGCAGCATCTTCCGCAAGGGCGAGGTGGACCCGGACCAGCTCGGGGGCGCCGTGACGCTGGCCGCTGACGAAGAGCACGCCCTCGCGCGCATGCTGGTGCGCTTCGGCGACATCGTGCACCAGGCCGCCGAGACCAGTCAGCCCAACTACCTGTGTGAGCACCTCTTCGAGCTCTCGCGCTCCTTCAGCCGCTTCTACGAGGCCTGCTCGGTGCTCAACGCCGAGGACGAGGCGACCCAACAGAGCCGCCTGCGCCTGACCGCGCTGGTGTCGCGGCAGCTGGGTCGCGGGCTCACGTTGCTGGGCATCGACGTCGTCGAGCGCATGTAGATCCCAACCTATTGTAGTCTCTCTCGGTGACCGTCCCCGCCTCGCTGCGCCCCGTGGGCCTGCCCCGCTCACCCGCGCCCACCGTGGAGGCGCTGGCTGCCCGGGAACGCATGCGGCGCGTGGCGCAGCTCGGAGTGCTCTCGTGGGCAACGTTCGGCCTGGTCTGGGGTGCGGTCGGTGCGCGCTTCATGGGGCTCATCCACGCCGCGACCGCCGCGACATGGTTCGTCGCGCTGCTCGTTCTCCGAGGTGGCGAGAGCGACCACCGCACACGCCTCAGCGTGCACCTGACCCTCGGCTCCGGGACGCTCGCGCTGCTCGCGGCGGCGCATGTGACGGGCCAAGGTGCGGGCGTGCCCCTCTGGTACCTGGTTCTCGTTCCGTTCGTAGGGGGCCTGCTGGGCGACCGCCGGGCCGCCATCGGCTGGACGTTGGTCGCCACCCTGGGTCTCGTCGCGACTCACCTGCTCGGCCGCATCCTCGTGGTCCCGACCGAGGTCGAGTTCACCGGGACGCTGGTCCTGCTCAATCAGGTGCTGCTGATCGCGCTCACGCTGCTGACCGCCATGGCCTTGCGCAGTGGCACGGACGCGGCGCTCAGGACCGTGCGGGATCGCGAGGCCACCATCGAGGCCCAGGCCGCCGCGCTCACCCGCTCGCGTGACGTCGCCGAGGCGGCCTCCCGCGCGAAGAGCGAGTTCCTGGCGAACATGACCCACGAGCTGCGCACGCCTCTGAACGGCCTGATCGGGCCGGTGGACCTGCTGCGGCGCACCCAGCTGGACGACTCCCAACAGGAGACGCTCGCCATCATCGAGTCGAGCGCGCGGGCGCTTCGAAGCCTGGTGGACACGGTGCTGGACTTCTCGAAGATCGAGGCCGGACAGATGGAGCTCCGGCCCACGCGCGCCCGCATTCATCGCGCCATCCACGAGACACTGCGCATCTTCGACGGCATGGCCGAGAGCCGCGGCATCGCGCTCACGAAGAACATTGATCGTCAGGTACCCGTGCTGCTGCGGCTGGACGTCACCCGCTTCCAGCAGACGCTCCTCAACCTGGTGGGCAACGCGGTGAAGTTCACGCGCGACGGCCACGTGAGCGTGGACATCACGTACGACCGCGGGCCCGGCACGCTACGGGTGCGCGTGCAGGACACGGGTATCGGCATCGCCGAAGACGCGCTCCCGCACATCTTCGAAGCGTTCCGGCAGGGCGACGGATCGAGCGCACGCGAGTTCGGTGGGACGGGGCTGGGCCTGGCGATCTGCGCCCACCTCGTGGAGCTCGCCGGCGGAGCTATCACCGTGCAGAGCGAACCGGGGCAGGGTTCACGCTTCGAGTTCACGTGGCCGGCGCAGCCCATCTACGACGCCATGCAGAGCGCTCAGGACCTGCAAGCCCTGACCGGCACCCAGCTGCGCGTGCTCGTGGCGGAGGACGAGCCCGTGAATCAGAAGGTCATCACGATGATGTTGACGCGGCTTGGGGTCACCCCGACCCTCGTCGACAACGGCCCCGAGGCCGTCACGCGCGCCGCGGACCACGACGTCGTCTTCATGGACATGCGCCTCCCCGGGATGGACGGTCTCGACGCGACCCGGGCCATCCGCGCGGCGAACGCGGGCCGCCCGCCGTGGATCATCGCCGCCACCGCCAACGCCACGGAGCACGACCGGACCAGCTGCCTCGACGCGGGCATGAACGACTTCGTGGCGAAGCCTCTCCAACTTACCGACCTCGCGGCCGCCCTCGAGCGGGCCGCAGGTGGCCTCTCCGAGCTCGAGGAAGGAGCTCCCACATGACGCATCCCCGCCGCGCTGGCGCAACCTCGGGCAGCGACCGCGCTGCCTCCGTCCGCAGCACGCACCGCAGCGGCCGCAGCGAGCCTAGCAAGCGGAGCGGCCCACGACGGCTCGCGCTCCTCGTGCTCGTGGGTCTGGGCGCGCTCGTCCCACGCCCCGTCCTGGCGGACGACGAGCCTGCGGCAGAAGCCACCGACACGGCTGCAGATGCCGCACCAGAGGCGGCCGAGCTCGAGGCCGCGGCCGACCCGGACGCTGCCGCCGAAGCCGAAGCCGAAGCGGATCCCAACGCCCCACCCGCGCCTGCGTCCGAGGTCACGGTGGGCATGTACATCAACCGCCTGCGCGACGTGAACCTGCGCGAGGGCACGTACGTGGTGGACTTCTGGATGTGGTTCCGCTGGCAGAACGACGACCTGCACCCCGCGCAGACCTTCGAGCTCGTCAACGGTGAGATCGAGAACCGCATCGACAGCGACGTGATCGACGACCTGGGCTTCCACTACACCTCCGTGCGGCTGGTGGCGCGCATCTACCACGTGTTCGACGTGGACCACTTCCCCTACGACAACCACACGCTGCACATCGACATCGAGGACGTGGAGAGCGAGTCGCACCTCCAGGTGTACAGGCCGGACGTGACGTACTCCGCGCTCGACCCGGGCGTGCAGGTGGCGGGCTGGGACGTAGCTCTGGGCGAGACCGCAGCGGCCGATCACATCTACAACACGAACTACGGGTTTCTCTCGATCGGGGCGGACACGCACGCCCCATTTTCGCGCTTCATCCAGAAGATCGAGCTGCGGCGGGGCACGGGCATGCCGCTGCTCAAGCTCTTCTGGGTGACCTTCCTGTCGGTGTTGCTGGGCCTGCTCGCGCTGCGCGTGCACGTCACCGACCTCGACGCGCGCTTCGGGCTCAGCGTGGGCTCCATCTTCGCCGCCATGGCGAACACCTACGTGCTGGGTGAGATCCTGCCGGAGACGGAGGCCATCACGATGGCCGAGCAGATGAACTTCCTCGGTGTGGGCACCATCTTCCTGGCCGTCTTCATCAGCATCGCGTCCATTCGGCTGGTGTACGCCGGCCGTGAGCAGGCCTCGCGTCGGCTCGACTGGTGGGCCTTCGTGGGCCTGGGCATCCTCTACATCGTGGCCAACGTCGTGGTGGTCAAGCTGCACGGCTAGGCTCTCTGCGGACTGCTACGCTGTCCCGATGCAGCTCGCTGGTGCACGCATCCAACTCGCGCTCGCGCTCTGGCTGACGCTCGGGAGCGCGTTGGCTGCGTGCGACGGCGCGGCACCTGCGCTCGACGGCGCCGTGACGGACCTTGGGCCGGACGCCACGCTCCCCATGGACGGTGCAGTGCGCGACGGAGCGGCCGCCGACGCCAGCGACGACCAAGGGTTCACCCCGAGCGACGCCGGCGCCGACGCCAGCAACGACGCCGGCACGCTGGACGGTGGCAACCCCATCGGCGTCGTCTGCTCCGTGCAGGGGGTGGCGGGCACCTGCCAGCTGGTGTCCAGCTGCGCGCTCACCAGCACGCCGGGCTTCTGCCCGGGCCCCACCAACGTGCGCTGCTGCCACGCGGCGGTGGACGCGGGGGGGCCCACGGACCAAGGCGTGCTGGCCTGCGACCCAAACGACATGCCCACGCCCAACGCCGGACTCGAGGAGGCCCCCGGCATCGGCGGGTGCCCGCCCGGCATGCTGTCCACCGGGACGTTCTGCGTGGACCGCTACGAGGCCTTCGTGCGCATCGACCGCGGCGGCGGCGCGGCCCCCGAGGACTGGTCGCCCTTTCACCACCCGCCCACGCTCTCCGGTGGCCAGACCCTGATGGCCTTCTCGGTGGCCGGCGCCATCCCGCAGGGCCAGATCTCGGGTGTTCAGGCGGCGAACGCCTGCGCGGGCTCCGGGAAGCGCCTGTGCACGGACGCAGAGTGGCTGAGCGCCTGCCGCGGCCCCAGCAGCTTCGTCTACCCCTACGGCAACACGCGCCAACCGGGGGTGTGCAACGACGCGCGCGCGGTGCACCCGGCGGTGGAGTACTTCGGCACGAGCGCGAGCTGGATCTGGTCCATGTTGGGCAACCCCTGCATCGCGCAGATCCCCAACTCCCTGGACCCCACCGGCGCCAACGGCGGCTGCGTCACCAGCGCGGGAGCCTTCGACATGATGGGCAACCTGCACGAGTGGACCTCCGCGGCGGCAGGCACGTTCCGGGGTGGCTTCTTCGCGGACACCAGCATCAACGGCAACGGCTGCCTCTACGCCACCACGGCGCACAACACGCAGCACTGGGACTACTCCACGGGCTTTCGCTGCTGCGCGGACCTCTGAGCCCGGCACCGGTGGCGGACGCGCTATGCTCGCGCGTATGCACGGCCGCATCGAACGCCTGCGCCTCGAGGGGCGCTGCCTGAAGGACAACCCGCTCGGGGACCCCCACGAGCGAGATGTGTACGTCTACGTCCCCCCCGGCGCGGACGCCGGAGCGCGCGTGCCCGCTGTCCTCCTGCTGCCCGGGTACGGCAGCAACCACCTCAGCATCCTGTCCTACAGCCCGTGGTCCAAGAACACGGTGGAGCGCTTCGACGAGCAGGTCGCGGCAGGCGAGAGCCCGCCCGCGATCCTGGTGCTTCCGGACTGCATGACGCGCTGGGGCGGGAGCCAGTTCATCGACTCCGAGGGGCTCGGTCGCTATCAGACCTACCTGGTGGAGGAGGTGATCCCCGCGGTGGACGCCCACTTCCCGACGGTGCCCTCGAGCGCGGCCCGGGGCGTGGCGGGTCGGAGCAGCGGGGGCTTCGGCGCGCTGCGCTTGGCGCTCGACCGGCCGGGGGTGGTGTCGGCGCTGGCCACCCACGCGGGCGACGCCGCCTTCGAGGTCAGCATGCGCCCGATGTTCACCTCCGCCGCGATCGGGCTGGAGCAAGCCGGGGGGCTCGCGGCCTTCGCCGAGCGGCTCCCGCAGGGGGGTCCCCGCAACGGGCCCGAGTTCGACGCCGCGTTCGTGTTGGCGGCGTCGGCCGCCTACTCGGCAGACCCCAGCGGGCCGTTTCCGCACGTGGCGCTGCCCTTCGACCCTGCCAGCGCAGTGCTGCGCCCGGAGGTCTTCGCGCGCTGGCTGGCGCACGACCCACTCACACACGCCGGGACGCCCGAAGGTGCGGCGGCGCTGCGTGCGCTCTCGCTGGTCTACGTGGACGCGGGCGCACGCGACGAGCACGGCCTGCAGTTCGCTGCGCGCGCGCTCGCGGCCCGCTGCCGGGCAGCTGGGGCGCCCGTGCACTACGACGAGTTCGATGGGGGACACCGCGGCACCTCGCATCGCTACGAGCTGAGCCTCCCCATGTTGGCTCGGGCGCTGTCTGACGCGCGGTGAGGGCTTGATTCGGGCCCGGCGACGGTCGCTGCGCCCGTAATTGTAGTGCGCTCTCGGATCCGATTGGCCTATGATAGCCGCGGCAACCCGTGGAGGGCGCCGGAGAAAATGAATGGCGACCAAGAAGAAGGCGACCGTAAGCAAGGCCTCCCCCAAGAAGACACCGAGCGGTCAGGCCTCGAAATCGTCCAGCGTCAAGGCGGCCGGCGCTAAGAAGACAGCGCCCAAGAAGGCTCAGAAGGCGGCAGGCAAGAAGGCGGTCGTGAAGGCCGCGCCCGAGAAGGCCCCGAAGGCCACGGTCGCCCCGAAGGCGAAGGCCAAGCCTGCGTCGAAGACCAAGGTCGCCCCGAAGGCCACGCCCGCGCCCAAGGCCTCGGGCGCGACGAAGCCCAAGTCCACACCCAAGCCGAAGCCCACCAAGGCGCCCCCCGCCTCCGTCGCGCGAGCCCTCGCGGAGCTCGACGACGACCTAGACGTGGACGAGCTGCACCACGAGGAGGCCGAGGAGGCCTCACGCGACAAGTCCGACGGCCCGCTGCGCGCGTACGAACCGCCGAAGGCGCCACCGCGCCCCTTGTCCGCGCAGGCGGCCGCCATCATCGCGTCGGACGCGCCGCTGCCGCTGGTGCAGGAGCAAGGCGCACTCATGTTGGGCAGCAGCGTCACGAGCGCCGTGCAGGCGGCTCGCGTGCTGCACGAGCTGGTGGACCACAAGCCCGAGCTGGTCGTGTCGCTCGCCGAGAAGTTCGCGCGCGGGCTGACCTCCAAGCACAAGCGCGTGGTGCAGGCCTCGGCCGACGCCCTGCCTGCCATCGCCCGCATCGCGCCCGCCAAGGTCGCGCGCCACCTGGAGCTGCTCAAGAGCTCCTACGAGCCCGCCATCCTCGACGGCCGCGACGGCCTCGTGCGCACCTTCGCGGCGCTGTGCACCGCGTCCGTGGCGTACCAGAAGCGGCTGGAGCCGTCGCTCACCACGGCCCTCGAGCGCGCCGACGGGAAGACCCTGCTGCGCTGGAGCCGCATCGTGCTGCCCGCGCTCAAGGGCGAGCCCCACGCGCGCGCGCGCGGCGTCGTCGAGGCCCGCCTCTACCGCATCCCACGCGCCATCGCTCAGCAGATCGCAGACTTCCTCAAGATCAAGCTGCGCGTGCGCTACTGACGCCCCTCCGGCGCGGCGCGCGAGTGGCCGCTGCCGGCGCTCCGGTAAGCATCACGTGCGCAGCGCACTGCTCGGCACACGGCCGGCAGCGCGGGCGGCCGGCAGCGCGGGCGCCCGGAGTCCGGTCGCGCCGCGCTTCCCGGCCCGCGAGAGACTCAGCGCTGCTGCGCCTTGGCCATCATGCCCATGGCCACCTGGAGCGCGACCGAGTAGTCGCCCGCCATGCGCAGCTTGCCACCCATGAACAGCTGCTGGGCGTTGATCTCGCCTTCGCGCAGGTCCTCGAGGTCCGTGAACTTGAGCGTGGCGGTGAAGCCCGGGGTCGCCGGCGGCTCCGGCACGTTGAGGCCGATGCGCACCGTGACGTTGCCGAGGTCCGGCACGTCCTCGATGACCAGGTGGCAAGTGAGCGTCTTGCCCGCCAGCATGGTGTCGAGGTCGGGGTTGGGGATCTGAGCGACCCCCATCGCCACGCGCGGGTCGTCGATGGCGCCCTCGCTGGCGGCCTCGCCGAGGACCATCTCGGCGGCCTCGGCCGGGAAGCCGACCGCGAACTTGATGGGCACGCCCGCGGGGGCGCTGTCGCTCACGCTGATCTCGCCCGCCTTGGACGCGAGGTAGACCTCGCCCGCGCCGTCCGCCACGAAGAAGGCCGCGCCGGTGACCGAGCGGATGCCTTCCAGCGTCTTGATGGCGCGCGCGTCGCCGGCGCTGGCCTTGCCTTCGAGAGCCTCGATGCCCTTCTTGAAGAGCGTGGGGGCGGTGTCGCGGAGAAACTGAAGCGGTTCTGTGCTCATAGGGGCGGAAGCGTAAACCAAAAGGCGAGAGGCCGCGCATCCAAAATGCACGGTCGGCGGTCAGGTTGGTACACTCGTCCAATGCCACGCACCGCACACGTCGCTTCCCGTCTGTTGCTCTCGTTGCTCCTGGGGAGCGGCGCAGTGTCATGCGGCGGGGCCGCCGACGGCGCGTGCAATGGGCACAGGGAGCTGTGCGAGCGCCGCTACGACGAGGTGGCCTACGCAACCACCCACAACGCCCACGCCGCCGCCGAGTACCGCTTCGCCCCTCCCAACCAGCGCTCCGGTCTGACACAGCAGCTGGAGGACGGCGTGCGCGGCTTCATGCTGGACACCTACCTCGACGACCGCACGGCCGCGCCGGCCCTCTGCCACGGCGCGTGCGCCTTCGGTCGCTACCCGCTGGTGGACGGCCTGCGCGAGCTGAACGACTTCTTGGACACCCACCCCCGCGAGGTCATCACCATCATCTTCGAGACCTACCTCGCCGCCGACCTCACGCTGGCCAGCTTCGAGGAGAGCGGCCTGTTGGCGCGCACCTACGCGCACACAGCGGGCGAGCCCTGGCCGACCCTGGGCGAGATGGTCGCGGCGGACACGCGCGTGGTGGTCTTCACCGACCGCGATGGCGGCACCTACGACTGGTACATGGACGTCTGGGAGCACGCCTGGGAGACGCACTACGCGGCGACCACGCCTGCCGACTTCAGCTGCGACCCGAACCGCGGCGACACCGCCAACCCGCTGTTCATCTTCAACCACTTCCTCACGGCCCCGTTCGCGAGCGAAGCGCTTTCCGAGATGGTCAACCACAACCCCTTTCTCATCGAGAGGGCGGAGGGCTGCGCGGACGAGACCGGTGACTTCCCCAACTTCATCACCGTCGATTTCTACGAGATCGGCGACGTGCTGGAGGTCACCGAGACCCTCAACGGGTTCTGACGCGCGTCAAACTCGATCCTGGTCCGGAAAATTTGGTAGCGTCGTCCGCCATGACACCCGAGGCTCAACCGACCGCCGAGGCGGCCGCCCCCGAGGCCGACTCCGTGCTGAGCGCGCTCGCCAAGATCCACCTGTTCCACGGCATCGCCGAGCGGGGTCTGGCGCGCATCGCGGCCATCGCGCAGGAAGAGTCGTTCAAGATGGGGCAGGTCATCTTCAAAGAGGGTGAGACGGGCGGCTCGCTATACCTGATCCTCGAGGGCAAGGTGCGCATCTCCCGTGAGGTCAGCGGCATGGGCGAAGAGGCTCTCGCGGTGCTGAAGCCGGGCGATGCCTTCGGCGAGATGGCGCTGATCGACGCCGTGCCCCGCAGCGCCGACGCGCGCGTGCACGAGGCCTGCAGGCTGTTGGTGATCTCGAAGGACGCGCTCGAAGACCTCTTGTTCCTGCACAAGGAGCTGGCCTACGAGATCCTCTGGAACTTCGTGAAGACGCTGTCCGCGCGCCTGCGCGAGACGAACGACAAGATGACCTTCCTCTCGGTGACCGGAAAGTTCTAGGCGCATGGAGGTGGACGAGTCTGGCGCCGAGCCTGGCGCCGAAGCAGCCGGCCAGGCGGACGCCGAGCCCGCGGCCGAGCCGAGCGCGGGACCCAACGCCGAGCCCTTCGGGAGCACCCAAGGCTCGGGGCACTGGAACGCCTGCGGCGTCCACCGCGAGGCGGCCGCCACGTTCACGTGCAGCCGCTGCGGGACCTTCGGCTGCCCCGAGTGCCTGGACTCCATGCAGCCGATGCCCCTCTGCGTGGCGTGCGCCGCGCGCGGAGTGAACGCGGTGCCCTGGGAGAGACGCGAGACCGTGGGTCTGTGGCGCGGCTTCTGGGACACCACCTTCGAGCTCTGCCTGCGCCCGAAGGAGTTCTTTGCGCGACCCGCCGTCGACTCGCTCGGCGGCGGAGCCTTCTACGGGGTCGTCGCGTACACGGCCGGCAACATGGCCTTCGTGCTGCAGTTCGCGCTCCTGTACGGCGTCATCGGGCTGGTCGCGGGGCTGTCGTCGGGCAACGAGGCCGCTGGGGCGGCCATGGGCATCGGCATCGGCGCGCTGGGCTGCATCATGGTGCCCATCGTCGGCGTGCAGGCCCCGGTCATGGCGGTCTTCGGCATGGCGTTCGGCATGGCAGGAGCGCACCTCTCGCTGACGCTCATGAAGCAGGCGCGCGGGTCGTGGGAGGCCTCCTTGCGGGGCGTGGGCTACGCGAACGCCGCCTACATGTGGCTGGCCGTTCCCTGCGTCGGCCTGTTCATCTCACCCTTCGCCGTGGTCTGGCTGGAGGCGCGCGCCATCAGCGCCGCGCACGAGACCAGCACCTTCGTGGCGTTCGCGGCGGTGGTCATGTGGCGCCTGCTGCTCACCACGCTGCTGTTCGCGGTGTACATGCTGTTCCTCGCGGCGGTGATGGGCATGGTCCCGGGCACACTCGGTCCGAGCGCCCCCTGAGCAGGCGACGCGGCCGCCGTGGGGCAAGAAAGAGCGAAGGCCGCCCAAGCAGAGCGGCCCTCGCGGAGATTGTGGAAGTGGCGAGGCCTCGCATGGTCCGTCGAGAACGACGCTCACCGTTCCGCCACTTCGCCATCCAATCGTTGCGAACTCCATGCCAGCCCGCGCTGCGCTCGGATCACCGCAATTGTGGGCCCTCTCCGGCCGGCGGAGGGTCGCTCGGGTGACGAAGGTGCAAGGCGGTCTTTCATTTCCGCAGCGGCCGCGACCGTGAAAGCGCTGCACAGCCCCATTGACATGGCCGTCGTCGTTCGCATCATGGGAGTGCTTTGCCCGATCGAACGAAGCCCACCTCCCCCGACCGTCCATCTGCTGACCCCCAGCCTAGCCTGGGATCCCGCATCAAGGAGGGCTTCGAACAAGGGGTCGAGGCGATCGTGGAGGCCATCGGCAGCCTGATCACGCCAGAGCAGACGCCCATCCCCGTGGCGCCCGGCGCGCGCGGCGGGCTGCGTCGTCCACCGCGCCGCGACCATCGCTTCAGCTAGGGCAGAGGGCCGTCAGATCCCGGCTGGCCTGCCGCCCTTGCGGCCGTCCGAGGCGGCGTGCAGCCGCGGCCGAAGCCCCTCTCCCGTGTACTCGAGATGGATGGCCTGCACGATGGCGATGTTGCGGATGGGCTCGTGCTGGTGGCCGCGAGCCAACAAGGCCGCCAGCTGGTCCGCCGGCAGCGGCGCGACCGTCTCCGTGTTGAACACGTTCGGGTCCGCCTGGTGGTGCACCCGCGGCGCGGCTACCGCGTCACCCACATCCATCCCGAAGAGCAAGACGTTGAGCGCCACTTGCTCCGTCGCCGTGACGATGCGGCTCCCGCCCGACGCGCCGACGCACAGCACCGGGCGCCCTTCGGGGTCGAAGACGATGGTGGGAGACATGGTGGACACCGGACGCCTGCCCGGCCCCGGGAGGTTGCTGGCGCCGCCGACCAGGCCGTAGGCGTTGCGCTCGCCCACCCCGCGAGCGAAGTCGTCCATCTGGTCGTTGAGCACGAAGCCTCCGGCGCTGTAGCGGGCACCGAAGGGTAGGTTGACGGTCGTGGTCACCGACGCGACGCTGCCCTCCGCGTCCACGATGCAGAAGTGACTGGTGCCGGAGTTGTCGGGCTGTAGGGCCTCGTCGTGGGCCTGCGGAATGGGCAGATCGTAGAGCGCCGGGGCCAACGCCAGAAAAGGGTGGAAACGCCCGGCCCGCGCGTTGTCGCGCGTCGCGTCCAGCAGCTCGACGAGCGGCACCGGGACGTGGTCGGGGTCTCCGAAGTAGCGCTGCCGGTCGAGAAACGGGCCCTTCCAGCTCTCGATGAGCGCGTGCTGGAGCGCGACCGCGTCGCGACGGAACACGGGGCGCAGCGCACCGACCATGCGAAGGCTCTGCAGCATGGTGACGCCCCCCGCGCTGGGGGGCGGGGCGCTGACCCAGGTGTAGCCCAGCGCGCGCGCGTGGACGGGGGTGCGCAGCGCCACCCGATAGGCACGCAGGTCGTCGAGCGTCATGCGACCGCCGCGCGCGCGGTTGGCGCGCACGATGGCGCGGCCAATGGAGCCCCCATACACGCTAGCGAGTCCTCCCCGTGCAAAGGTCCGGAGCGTGGCGGCGAGCTCGGGCTGGACGAGCCGGTCGCCTGCGCGCAGCTCGCCCGACTCGCCGAACCAGCGCCGCAGCGTCGGGTCCACGAGTAGCTGCTCGCGAAACGCCCCGAGCGCCTCGGCGAGTCGCTCGTCCACCTCGAAGCCGTCCGTGGCGAGCCGGATGGCGGGTGCCGCGACCGTACCAAGGGAGGAGCGGCCGAAGCGTGTCACCAGCTCGACGACGCCGGCCGGCTCCCCAGGCACACCGCTCGCCAGGCCGCCCAGCTGCGACGCACTCGAGATGGGCCCTGTCCCGCCCGGGGGCGCGTCCACGTACATGTCCGGCGTCGCCGAGAGAGGGGCGCGCTCGCGGAAGTCGATGAAGGTGAGGCGCGCTGGACCGTCGGGTCGCGGGCCGGGCATTTGCGCCTCGGCGGCGCGCGCGCGCGGCGAGTTGTCGTAATAGAGCGCGAAGCCCCCGCCCCCAAAGCCGCTGCTCGATGGGTTGACCACGCCGAGGGCCAGCAGCGCGGCAGCTGCGGCGTCCGCCGCGTTGCCGCCCCCCTCCAGCACCTGCACGGCGGCGAGCGACGCCAACTCGCGGTCGGTCGCCACCGCCGCCTCCCCGTAGTGGCCGACGGCAGCGGGTACGCCGGGCGCGCTGAGCAGCGCGGGCGCCGCCTCGTGCGGGGCACCCGCCGGCGCCCCTGCGGGGGCTGGCCCGCCGGGCTGCGCCCGGCCGACGACCAAAGGGTCGCCGACGAGGAGCAGAGCCAGCCCCACCCCGAGCGCGAGGGAGGATGAGCGGCGAGGAGCGTGGTGGGAGGCCGGCATGCCCGACGGTAGCGGGCAGGCCGGTGTAGCTCAAGGGTCGAGGCCTCTCAGGGGGGAGGCCGCCGACCGCTCAGGCCAGGCGCGCTTCGGCGGCGCGCACGACCGTGGCGCGGCCCTTGTTGGCCCGCTCGTACTCCAGGATGCTCTCCACCTTGGCGGCGGTGGCGGACTGAATCACGGCGGTGGCCTCGCGCGCGGTCAGCGCGTCGTAGCCGCGCACGGGCACGGAGAGCGCCTTGGCCGCGTTCTGGCTCTTGACCTTGGCCTTCTTTGCAGCCGGCAGGGCCACCACGGCGGCCTGGTCCAGCACCTCGATGCGCGCCTCGACGCGCTCGCCGAGGTCCTCGATGGCCTTGTGGACCACGCGCAGGACCTGGCCCTCCACCTGGCGGGGCGCCGCGCGCAGCTGCGTCACGACCTGGGCCGCGTCGGGCATCTGGATGTCCGGGGCGCTGAGCCGCAGCGTGGGCGTGGGCAAGTTGAGGAACTCCTGCCAGGACTGGGCTTCCGACTTGAGGGCGGACGAGGCCTCGAGGCCGGCCGTCTTGGCCTCGGTCGCGAGCTCGGTGCCTGCCTCGGCGAGGGCCGCGCGGATCTGCTCGTACGCCGTGACGGTCGCGTCGACGGTGGCGTCGACGAAGGCGTTGGTGGCCTGGAAGGTCGTGGTGGCGAAGGCGGTGCCGCTATCGCGAAGCCGCGTGCCGCTGGTCTTGATCTGAGTCGTGATGTTCTGCACGTGGTGCTCCTTTGACGCGTCGTGGTTATGACGCGCTGCGTTATTCCTTGACTAGAACCACTTAGCAGGCGCGTCAAGTGGAATGTGCGGGTCGAAAGTTACACATTCTGGAGGGTGCGGCGCAGCACGGAGCCACTTGACGCAGTGCGTTATGGGCGTTAGCCAGTGGAGGTGAGGTAGACATGACGCAGATACATTTTGATACATGGGTTCGTGTGGCCCTGCTCGTGCTGGCGTTGGTCACCTGTGGCGTGCTCGTGGCCGCGGCGGCTCAGGCGGGCCGGAGCGCGCGCCTGCTCACGCCCAAGCGCACACGCGCCCGTACGCGCAGCAACCCAGCCATCGGGACCCCGGCGGAGGCCGGCGAGAACCAGCGGACCAGCACCCCTCCGAGCGCTCAGCGCGGTGGTAGCGTCTGAGTGAGCGCGTGCTGCGCGTCGCAGCTGCGGACCACCAATGAGACCTCCGCGTCCGCCTCGACGGCCGCGCAGGGCGGGCACCGACACGTGCCGTGGTCGTCGGGCCAGCGGCCCAGCGCCACGGATGCTCCTGGGACGAGCGAGATGCAGGCCCCCGCGCTCGGCGCCGCGCGGCACTCCACCTCCAGAGTCAGCGGACCCAAGCCGGATGGCTCGGGGCGCACGCCGAGCACGCGCTCGAGGGAGACGGCGCTGTCGCCCGCGTTCTCCACGCTGAGCTGCCCATCGGGCAGCCACGCCAGCCGCACCTCGGGGGGCGGAGAGGGCGCAGCCACTGGGGCCTCGGGCGTTTCTTGTGGCGCAGTGGCGGACGCGGCTCCCGGCTCGTCGCCGTCCGTCGACCCGCAGCCCCAAAGGAGACCGAACAAGGCCAACCAGAGGGCTTGTTGCCTCAACCGCTCACGCATGGCGCAGAGCTTGACCCAAGCGGCGATGACCTGCACGTTTCGCACATGAGCGCGGAAGAGATCGGCCGGCTGCGCGCCGCGCTGCTCGGCTGGTACGACGGCGCAAAGCGCGACCTGCCGTGGCGCGAGCGGGCGGGCGATCCGTACGCCGTATGGGTATCGGAGGTGATGCTGCAGCAGACCCGGGTCGACACCGTACTGCCGTACTATGCACGCTTCCTCGAGCGCTTTCCGACGCTCCGGGCGCTCGCTGAGGCCCGAGAAGACGAAGTCATGGGGGCTTGGAGCGGGCTCGGCTACTACCGACGCGCCAGGCTGTTGCACTCGGGGGTCCGTGAAGTCGTCGCTCGCTATGGTGGTGAGGTGCCGGTGGACCCGCAGGCCCGGCGCAGCCTGCCGGGGGTCGGGCGCTACACGGCGGGCGCGCTCGGGAGCGTGTGCTTCGGCCTCGAGGAGCCCATCGTGGACGGCAACGTCGCGCGCATCCTGACGCGCATCTTCGGGATCGCGAGCCCGCTGCCGGAGCGGGAGACCCAGAAGCGGCTGTGGGCGTTGGCCGAGGCGCTCGTGGTCGGGGAGCGCCCGGGAGACTTCAACCAGTCGATGATGGAGCTGGGGGCGCTCGTTTGCACGGTGAAGCGGCCCAAGTGCGACGCGTGTCCGGCACGTGACGCGTGCGTGGCGCGCGCAGAGGGCACGAGCGAGCAGCTGCCGCTCATCCCCCGCAAGACACCGCCACAGCGAGCCGAGCTGGTGGCGGTGGTCGCGACGCGAGGTGAGCGCGTGGTGATGGTGCGTGGGGACGACGCGCTCTTCGGGGGCCTCTATGGGCTGCCCATGACGGCCGTCGACGCGCCCGGCACGGGACCGGCGCCCAGCTCGGGTGCGGACACGCCGGACGCGGTTCGGCACAACGCGGCGCGACTCGCGCTCGCGAGCGCGGGGGTGAGCGGGCGGCTGGGTCGCGAGCCCGTGGCGCCGCCCGTCTCGCATGTCCTCAGCCACCGTCGGTTGACGGTGCATGTGTACGGCGCGACTCACGCGCGGCTCGCGGAGGCGGGCAGCGGGCGCCTGCTGGAGGTGGACGCCCACGGCGTCGTCCGAACGCCCGACGTGGGGATCGCGCGGCTGACCCACAAGGTGCTCGAGGCCGCTCGATCGGCTCCGCGTTCGACGCGGTAGTCACGGGGCGGGGTGGGCGCCAGGACGCGTCGTCAAGACGCGGAGCTAGTCCACAACCGCCGGCCCCAGCTGAGATAGCAGCCCGCCACCACGGCGTGCCCCAGCACGCGCAGCGCCGTCAGGACGATGGCCACCGGGCGGGGATCCCAGACCTGCACGGCCATACGGCCGGTGGCGGCCGCGTAGAGCAGCACGGCGAAGAGCAGGATGTGCCCCGCCACCAGCAGGGGGACGAACCAGCGCGGGGCGCCGCCCGGCCAGGCGCTGGGCATGGAGAGGGGCACGACCAGCGCGATGAGCCCGTGGATGAGCGCGGCCTCCCGGAGCTGCTGGATGGGTCCCGGGAGCGCGGCCAACGCCAGCGGAGTGTACGGAGCCTGACGCGCGAAGAGCTCGAACAACGCCGCCAGGCCCGCGAGCGCGAGCAGCGAGAGAGCGAGGCGGAGGACGGCGTGTTGGTCGCGGCGAAGGGTCATGAGGCGTGGCGGGTGATGCTAGCTCGGCACGCTGCTAGGAACCAGGCGCGCCACCGAGCGGTGCGCTATCGTGAGCCATGCGCATTCTCTTGGTGCGGCATGGCGAGGCCGTGCCCTACGACACGACCCCCGTCGACGAGCTCCGTTGGCTGACCAGCGCAGGGCGCTGCGAGGTGCGGGCCGTGGCGCTCGCGTTGGCGGCGCGTGGCGTGCGCTTTACGCGGGTGTACACGAGCCCACTCGTACGGGCCGTGCAGACCACCGAGATCCTGGCGCAGCTCGTCCATCCCGAGTGCGACGTGCCGGTCGGCGTCCACGTCCCGCTCGCCGCAGAGGAAGGCAGCACCGTGCAGGCGCTCAGCGTGCTGGAGCGAGCGGGTGACGACGAGACGATCGCGCTGGTGACGCACATGCCCAAGGTGAGCGCGCTGGCGGCGCAGCTCACCGGCGGTCAGCGCTTCGGAGCGTTCACGACCGCAGCGGCCTGCATGATTCAGCGGACGGCCGGCCGGGCCGAGGTGGAGTTCATGCTGGACCCCAAGCACCTCGGCTGAGTCACGGCGCCGCCTCGCGTGGCGCTTCGGGCGCTTCCGCCGCGTCAGCCCCATGTCCACCGTCAACCTCGGCTGGCGCCACGGCGGCTGGCGCCTCGCGGAGGGGCGGCATGAGCGGCTGCAGCGCCGTCTCGGCCAACAGGCGCACCAGGACACCCACCGCGAGCACGACGAACGGGATGAGGAACGACATGCCGGGGCCCACCCCTTGGGCGAGGCGCGCGCTGGTCCGCAAGGTCGTGAGCAGCCAAACGCCCCCGACCACGGCCACGAACACGTAGAGGGTGGGCTCGAACGCGCCCGTGAACAGCATGAGGTTCGCGACGAGGTCCGACGGCATGAGGCCGCCGGCCATGAGCGACGGGAGCAGGAGCACGATGAACCCGCGGTAGAAGACGGTGCGCCAGGCTGTCGTGGCGTTGGCCACTCCGGCGAGCCCGTAGGCGCGCGTCAAGCTCGCGAAGGCCAGCCCCATCCCGGCGAGCTGCAACACACCGAGCAGCACACCCAGCGACATGGCACGTGCGACGTCGAGCGCGACGTGAGCGGCGGCAGGGCTGCCGGAGAGCGTGACGCTGCGCTCCGCGAAGAGCAGCGTATGTGTATATGGAATGATACCTTGGAGGGCCGCGAAGGGCAGCCACGTGAGCAGGGCGAACCCGAGCGCGGAGCGGACATCCCCGTGGGCCAGCGCCGGCGCGGTGGCGCTGGGGCTGAAGCCCTGGCGGAGGGTTCCCACCAGCCCCCGCCACCACGAGACCCCCTCGGTCTCCCAAGGGATGCTCGGAGACACCTCGGCAGGGAAGGCCATCACGCACGCATGGCAGCGCCGCTGGACGGGCTGCCAGCAGCTGAAGCAAGCCGGGCGTTGACAGCGGGGGCAGCGCAGCACGGCGAGGCGCTCGGGGTGGACACGGCACATGTCGCCCGGGCTCGGCGGAATCAGCTCGTCGTCGGGCGGCGTCGTCACGCGCCGGACTCTACCAGCGCCGCGCGTGGGGCGCGCGTCGAAGTCTCTGCGGGGCGGCGGAGTTCGTGGTACAACGGCACCGTTCCGTGCGCGATGCGCACCGCCGGTTCCCAGGGGGCCACGGTGAATGAAACGCAACAGGCAGCGTCCACAGCCAATATCAAACGGGAAGCTGCCCTAAAAGAACGGGAGCTCGATGCCGAGCTCGTTGCCCGCGTGCAAGCGGGCGACCGCGACGCGTTCCGCGAGCTCTTCGAGAAGTACCATCGACGCGCTTTTGCGGTGTCTTTGGGCGTCGTGAAGAACAAACAGGACGCCATGGACGTCGTTCAGGATGCGTTCATCAAGGTCCACCACCACATCCAGAACTTCCAGGGTTCGTCGAGCTTCTACACCTGGCTCTACAGAATCGTCATGAACCTCTCCATCGACCACATCCGCCGAGTGAAGCGCAAGAAGGCCGTCGACTACGACGACGCCGTCGCGCGCGACGGACAGGTCGCCGGGGACGGGGCGCTCCTGCCCACCATCCACGGCAGCAACCCCAGCAAGACGCTCTTGCGCCAAGAGCTGAGCGACGCCATCCGGGCCGCGCTCGAGACCCTGCCCGAGTATCACCGCGAGGTGATCGTGCTGCGCGAGGTCGAGGGGCTCAGCTACGAGGAGATGGCGACGGTCCTGGACGTCCCGAAGGGCACCATCATGAGTCGTCTCTTTCACGCGCGCCGCAAGATGCAGGAGCAGCTCTCCGAGTACCTGCAGGGCGACCTCGAGGTCCGGGAGTGACATCATGAGCACACCACGCATCGAAGACTCCGTGCTCCAACAGCTTCGCGACGACGAGCTCGACGCGGACGAGCGGGAGCAGGCGCTGCGCTTGCTGGCGGACTCGAGCCATGACCAGGGCCGCCTGCGCGCGATGGAGCGCTTGGGTGAGTTCGTGAACGACGTCACGGCCGAAGACGCCGCGCAGCTGAGCGCGGCGGACTCGAGCCGCATGTTCGAGAACATCCTGATGGGCCTCGACGCGCCCGCGGCAGCCCACGCTCCCTCGGATGCCGAGACGTCCGTGGCCCCCAGCGGCGCCGGAGCAGCGGTCGAGACCGACGGTCGCAAGCGTCCCAAGCTGCGCCTGATCGAAGGCGAGGGCCTGGGCACGCTCCCGCCACGCTCGGAGAAGGTGGCGTTCGAGCCCAAGCTCAGCAGCCCCGAGGGTCTGGCCGAGGAACGACGCGGCTCGCAGCCGGGGCAGGCCCCCGACGCGGACGGGGGCACCAAGTGGCCCGGCCTGTTGGCCGTGGTCGCGCTGGCGGCCGCCGCGCTGCTGGCGCTCGCGCTGCGACCCGCTGACGCCCCCCCGGCGCCCATCGCGGAAGTGGTGGCGCCAGTCCCGGCCACACCCGATGGGCCCGTGGTCGTCGAGGACGAGCCCGAGGTCATCGTCGCCAGTCACCGCGGGACGGAAGTCGAAGCGATCGACTTCGGTTCGAATATGGGGACCGTGTTTCAAGTCCCAGGGGAGCGAGACGTGCCGGTGGCGGTCGTCTGGATCAGCGACGAGGAGTACGTACGGTGAGACACATGTGGACGACGAAGCGTTACCTGGGGTTCCTCGGCCTAGCGCTGCTGGTCGCGCCCGTGGTGACCCGCGCGCAGACGCCCGCGGTGCACGCCGACGTCGTCGTCATCCTGGCCAAGGAGGAGCCGGGCACGATCGACCCGAGCCTCGCGGCCGTGGGCGCGCTCCAGCGTCCTCCCTTCAACACCTTCCGGTCCATGCGGGTGCTCTCGCGTCCGCGGGTCACCCTGCGCACGGACCAGGACGTGGACATCGCGCTGCCAAACGGCCGCCAGCTCCGGCTGCGCATCCAGCAGGTCATGCCTGACGGCCGGCTGCGCGTGCGCGTGAGCATCAATCGCCCGAACCAGTCGGACTACCTACCGCTGCTGCAGGTGCTCGCGTCTCCCGGCGACCCCTTCTTCGTGGCCGGTCAGGCCCACGACGGGGGCACGCTGGTCATCGGCATCACCCTCGGCAGCTAGCAGGCCGTTCGCAGGCGCGCCTGTAGACCGTGGTCGCGGGGCAGCGCTCCGAACGGAACGGTCCGAAGGCCAGCTGCGGTCGCTAGCGCGCGAGCGTCCGGGTAGCCGCGAGCAGCAGGTCGTGCAGGGCGTCTGGGGCATCGACGTGGACCCAGTGACCCGCCTCCGGGATCACGTGCAGGTGCACACCGTCGTGTTCGCGGGCGGCGAGCTCGACGCGCGCGAGGTCCGCCGGGGAGAGCACGCTCGAGCGCCCGCCAGCGATGAGGTGCACCTGCCCGCGTCCGCGGGGGCGCTCCACCGCAGCCCACGTGTCGGTCGCGTAGTAGCTGGCGAGGAGCGCCTCGATCTCGTCGAGGTCGAGCGGGAAGTCGCGCTGCCCGTCAGGCGTGCGGCGCAGGTTCATCGCCAGCCAGAGGGCGATGGGGCGGCTCAGACCCGCAGCCTCGAGGCCTTGGATGAAGGCCTCCCGCGAGGGCAGCGGGAAGCGCAGGGACCTCAGCGTCTGGAGGATGTGGGCCGTCTCCTGGACGCGGGGTGTCTCCGCGTCCGTGGCGAGCGCCGCCGGGGCGTCCACGTCGCGCTCCCGCGAGGGAGAGGAGTCGACCACGACCAAGGTGTCCAGGGGGTCGCTGCGGTCGATCGCGTACTGCATCGCGACCTTGCCCCCGAAGCTGTGCCCCAGGACGCCACGCACCGGCAGCCCGAGCAGCGCGTCGAAGGCGAGCAGGTCACGAGCGGCCTCCACGACGGTCGGTGCGCCCGGCAAGCCGAGCGACTCACCATGCCCGCGCAGGTCCACCAGCACCGCCGCGAGCCCGGGGCGCTGGTCCACGAGCGCGCGCGCCACGCCGCGCCAGTTGGCGCGCGTACCCAGGATGCCGTGCAGAAAGAGCATGGCGCGCGTGGGGGTGCTGCCTTCTGCGTGCAGGATCGTGTGTGCTGGGAGGGCCACGGGGCGCCATGTAGCAGCCTCGCCCGAGAATGCACCCGACAAGCGCGTGTCAGTCCGGGTCGCTGCGCAGCGCACGGCGGGTCATGTCCACCGTCAGGGCCTCGGGGGCGCCGCTCGTCTCGGTGTCGGCGTCCGCGAGCGAGACGTCCATCACGGCGGCGCCGTGCGTGCGCCACCACGTGCGCGAGTCCTGGGCGCGCCAGACGTGCGCGTCGCTGCAGGTGTCCAGCATCTGGGCAAATTCGCGCGCGTTCTCGGGGCGGTCCTCGGGCGCCTTGGCCAGCGCGCTGAGCAAGACCCGCTCGAGGTCGGCCGCGACGGGGCGTCCGAGGCGCACGGAGGGAGGCTCGGGCGTGGCCTTCAGGTGCTGGGTGATGGTGTCCACGGCGGTCCGGCCCTGGAAGACCGGCGTGGCCGTGAGCAGGAAGTAGCCCACCGCCGCCACGGAGTAGAGGTCGCTGCGGGCATCCAGCGACTTTGGGTTGGTCACCGCCTCCGGGGACACGTAGAGCGGTGTGCCCGCGAAGTTGTCTGTGCCCGAGAGGTCCTTCTCGGAGTCGCGCGGGGAGAGGCGCTTCACGAGACCGAAGTCGAGCACCTTGACCACGTCGGCCACGCCACCGCGCTCGCACAGCATGATGTTGGCCGGCTTGATGTCGCGGTGGATCAGGCCGACGTCGTGGGCCTCCGCGAGAGACCCCAGGATCTGTTGGAGGATGTGGATGACGCGCGAGGGTGGCAACGGGCCCACGGCGCCGATGAGCGCCTGCAAGGTGACGCCCTCGACGTACTCCATGGCGTAGTAGAAGGCGCCCTCCGGGGTGAGCCCGTAGTCGTAGACGGCGATGGTGTTGGGGTGGGTGAGCTGCGCGGTCAGCTGGACCTCGCGCTCGAAGCGGGCGCGGTCGCGCTCCTGGCGCCGATCCGCGCGCAGCAGCTTGATCGCGGTGGGGCGCCGCAACATCGCGTGGCTCGCACGAAAGACCGTGCCCATGCCGCCCTCGCCGAGCCGCGCTTCCAGCTTGTACTGGCCCACCTGCTGTCCTTCGCGAGCTTCCGGCTGGGTCAGCTTCTTGGCGACCGACTTCGAGAGCGTCAGCGCCGCGATCAGCGCGACGCCCAGAGCCGCCAGCAGCAGCAAGAGCAGCTGGTTGCGCTGCTGGGTGACGCTGACGAGGACGTCCTCGCGCGCGAGGGCCGTCAGCACGCGCAGCGACGTGGTGGCGTCGAGCGGAAAGGTGCGCGCCGTGCCGACGTAGCGGTCGTCGCTCAGCGAGACCGAGGTGTCGTCTGCGGACACACCGGCGAGCTCGGCCAGGCCGGGCACGTCCAGTGACTCGGGCGAGGGCAGCCCCTGCGCGAAACGCTCCGCCATGACCTCGGTGCTGCCGGGGCCCGGCAGACCGATCACCTCGTGCCCCAGCGTGACCGCGGCCCACCCCTGCTCCTTGAGGCGGATGGCGGAGGTGAAGCGGCTGAGGTCCAGCAGCTTCACGTCGAAGGCCACGATGACGCGCTCGCCGGGTGCGTTCGCCACGCGGCTCACGGTGATGCCGGGCTCACGGGTGGTCTGGAACGTGTAGGGCGCCGTCCAGTGCGCGCCGTCGGGCTGCGACAGGGCGCCCCGAAACCACGGCCGCTCGCGGGGGTCGTAGGTGAGCTCTTCGACGCGGCGGCGGAGCTCGTTCCCGCTCGGGTCGTACTCGATGCGCTCGTTGTGGTGCACGCCGAACGCGGGGTCGGCGATGCGCACGATGCGGTTCTCGAAGCCGCCGTCGGGGTGCAACAGGAGCATGTACTCGTCGCCCGCCTCGGTCGCGACGAGCATGGACGAGACGGCCGAGGTGTGGCGCAGCAGGGGCAGGAAGCGCTCGTTGAGGGCCGCCACGTCGTGGACGTGCAGGGCCCCGTCGTTGGCCCAGTCGCAAGCCGTCTCCACCAGCGCGGCCGGGGGCTCGAAGAAGCGCTGCAGCTCCGCAACGGTGCGCGCGGCCGACTGACCCAGGAGGGCGTCGGACAGCTCCTCCGCGTCGCGGCGCGCGTTGGACAGCGCGAGCGCCATGGCGGCGCCACCCGTCAGGAGCGTCAGGGCGAGCAGCGTCGTGACCAGGCGGGAGCGCACGCGGCGAGGATAGCCCGCATTCGGCCGCGACGGATCAGGCTGTTGCCGGCTGCTCGTCCTCGCTGGACGGTGGGCGGCGGGTG
Source organism: Sandaracinaceae bacterium (assembly GCA_020633075.1). Classification (GTDB taxonomy): domain Bacteria; phylum Myxococcota_A; class Polyangia; order Polyangiales; family Houyiibacteriaceae; genus JADJJE01. Next base: position 268,432 of record JACKEI010000004.1, on the reverse strand, counting down.
CCGCGCAGGCCCAGCAGGAAGAGCGACTCGGGCGAGCGTGCGAACACGATCTCGGAGCCGATGTCCACCGACTGCACCCGGTTCTCGCCGTCGAAGTACAGGCGCCCTTCGCGGATGAGGCTCACGAAGGAGAGCTCCTCGTCGGCGCCCAGCACACCCTTCTGCAGCTGCAGGCGCGTCTCGCCGCGGTGATACGGCTCGCGCACCACGTACTGGATGCGCTGCGACCCGATGGGCAGCACGCGCCCGCCTGCGCTGCGCACCGCCGCCGTGGAGCCCGCCGCCGGCCCGGCCCAGATGCCGCTCGACATCTGGGACTCCTCGATGTCGCCGCGGCGCAGCAGGTAGCGCGTCGTGGCCGCCGGGCACTCGTGGCAGAAGAGCACGTCGTTCAGCACGCGGGTGTGCACGACGTCGCCGTCGACCGACACCTGCATGCGGTTCAGCTTGGTCTGCCGCATGTCGCCGGCGAGCGCCGCCTCGATCAGCTCTGGGACCTGCGCCGAGTCGCCCGCGCAGAAGTAACCGACGCTGGTCTTGGGTGCGGAGTTGATGGCCAGCATGGGGGTCTCGGCGCCGACCAAGTGCGAGGCCCAGAGCAGGGTTCCGTCGCCGCCCAGCGTGACCACCAGATCCCAGGCGTCGTCCGGTTCCGGCGAGTAGCCGTGCCGAAAGCGCGCGTCGGCGCCCAGCTGCTTGAGCACCTCCTTGGTGCGCTCGAGCGTGGCCAGGTGCGCCTCGTGCGCCTCCAGCAGCGACTCCACGCTGCGGTGACCCTGGTCCAACAGCGCCTGGATGCGCTGGCTCTTGCCGCCACGATAACGTTGGTAGGTGGTGCGCTTGTAGATGACGAGGACGCGAGGGGCGCTCATGCCGGTTGCCCTCGCGGATCTTGCCGCTGGGCGACGAAGCGGCGCAGCGCCACCTCGGTCTTGGCGTCCTGGATGTCTCCACGGTCGACGGCCGCGATGGCCTCGTCGAGAGAGACGAAGAGCAGCGCGCTGCCCTCTTCGACGGGCGATCCATCGAGGGTGGGGTCCCCGACCGTGCAGCCATCGAGCGAGGCCGATACGTAGTGCAGGCGCTCCGCCAAGACGCCCGGGCTCAGGTAGGTCATGCGACCGAGCGCGCTGAAGCGGGCTTCCGGGACGACGTAGCCCGTCTCCTCCAAGGTCTCGCGAGCCGCGCAGGACAGGACCCCGGGCAGGACGCCGTCGACGCTGACGCCCTCGGCCTCTTCCGGCTCGATGAGGCCGGCGGGCACCTCCCACAGCACCGAGACGGGCGCCGCCTCCCCGTGGGTGCGCACGCCGAGCGGTGGCCGGAGTGATGAGCGCACGCAGACCTCGAGGCCGCTCGGACCCGTGCGGTGCAGGACCATCACCACCGCGTCGAGCGCCGCGCGGTCGACGATGTCGTAGGGATAGGGCTCGCTGATTGTGCCGTCCGGGTAGCGGTTGCGGAGGCGCAGGCGGCGCAGCTTGAGGAAGCCCTTGTCGCAGCGCGCGGTGGCGCTCCCGTCCTCGACGACCTCGATGTCTATCTGCGGCGCGCGCCAGTCGGAGTCGGCGGTCATGGTGTGGGGGCTCCCGTGGGGCTTTGGGCGGCGCGCCACGCGAGCGCGATACCGGGAGCGTACAACGTCACCGGCCGCGAACCGAAGAGACGTGTCACGTCGAGGCCGAGGGTCACGCGCAGCCGGGCGCGCGACGCGGCGTCGCCGAGGCCCAGCGAGACGTGCAACCCTCCAGTCAGGAAGCCCCCACCGCCGAGGTCCGCGCGGGCCATGCTGCCCCAGGCGCCCGCCCCGAGCCAGGCACCCCCGCGCGCGCGGGCCTCGAAGCCGAAGCGACGCGTGGCGTTGGGAAAGAGCCCCGCGAGCACGCTCGCCCCGACTGGCAGGAACACGCGCGTGGAGTCCGCTTCCCCGCCCACCACGCCGACTCCGAAGCTGCCGCCGACGCTCAGCCAGGGGGCCGCTCGCAGCGTGTGCAACAGGTCCACCTGGATGGCGCCGCCCACGCCCGCGCCGTCGCAGCCGCTGGCGAGGCAGTCGTGCTGCAACAAGAGCGGCACGCTGAGCACCCCGTCGGGCTCTCTACTCGCTTGGGCGGCCGCCGGGGCGGCGTGCACGCACGTCCAGAGCGCGAGCGTCAGGAGCAGCGCCCGTGCGGGCGAACGTAGCAGGACGCGCGCCGGCGTAGGACGCACCGGCGACCTCAGCCGTGCGCGCGCGGCCACGGCGGGTGGCCCGCCGCGCGCGCGCGACGCGCGAGACGCCACACGGCGCATCATCGCGGGGCCCTTCGCCACGCGCTGACCCGCGTGGGGGTCACGACTTCGGGATCTTCTTGGCGTCCTCGAGGAAGCGCGCGAGGCCGAGGTCGGTGAGGGGGTGCTGCACGAGGCGCAAGATGACATCGCGGGGGAGCGTGCCCACGTGCGCGCCCAGCATCAAGCATTCGACCACGTGGCGCGGGTGACGGATGCTGGCGGCCAGCACCTTGGTCCGGTACCCGTAGTTGCCGTAGCAGGTGACGAGCTGCTCGATCAGGTCCATGCCGTCGCCGCTGACGTCGTCCACGCGCCCGATGAACGGGCTGATGTACGTCGCGCCGGCCTTGGCGGCGAGCAGACCCTGCGTGACGCTGAAGCACAGCGTGACGTTGGTCTTGATGCCCTCGGAGGTGAAGGTCTTCACGGCCTTGAGCCCGTCGGCGATGAGCGGGACCTTGACCACCACGTTGGGGTGCAGCTGGGCCAGCTCGCGCCCCTCGCGCACGATCCCCTCGTAGTCCGTGGCGAGCACCTCGGCGCTGATGGGGCCGTCCACGATCTTGCAGATGTCGACGATGACGTCCTTGAGCGGGCGCCCGACCTTGGCGATCAGTGAGGGGTTGGTGGTGACGCCGTCAATGACGCCCATGTCCGCGACATCGCGAATCTCGTCGAGGTCGGCCGAATCGATGAAGATCTCCATGGGGCGGGTCATAACCCGAAAGTGGGGCGGCGCCTAGTCCCTCGCCCCTTTGTGAGGGGCGCACGCTTACGCCGTTGCCGGGGGGTCACGCGGGAGAGTCGGGGAAGGGTCGGTAGCTGACCTCGACGATCTCGAAGGTCGTGACCCCGCGCGGGCGCTCGATGCGCACCTCGTCGCCCTCCTCGCGACGCAGGATGGCCTTGGCCACGGGGGAGTCCATGCTGATGAAGCCGCGCTTCCCGTCGAACTCGTCCGGGCCGACGATGCGCACCACCAGCTGCTCGCCCTGCTCGCTCTCGAGGCGGACGTAGGCCCCGAAGTAGACCTTGCCGTCGTCGCGGTCTTCGTCGGGCTGCACCACGGTGACGGCGTTGAGGCGCTGGCCCAGGTGACGCAGGCGCCGGTCGATCTCGCGCAGCTTCTTCTTGCCGTAGATGTACTCCGCGTTCTCCGAGCGGTCCCCCTCGGCCGCCGCCTCGGCCACGCCCTTGACCACCTTGGGCCGCTCCACGCGATACAGCTGCTCGAACTCTTCGCTCAAGCGCGCGTAGCCCTCGGCGGTGATGTACCCCGAGCGGGGCTCGACGGGCTTTGGTCTGCGTTGTCCCATGGTGTGATGCGGGGTGAGCGGGGCGCGGAGCTCAGAGCATGGGCGAGAACAGGCGCGCGGTGGAGGCCAGGAGGCGTTGGCCCAGGGAGGCACCCGCGAGCGTGGCGGCGTCGAGGCGGGTCGCGCGCGCGACGTCCGTGGCGAACACCGCCGACAGCTGCTCGGCCACCCGGACGTCGTACATCACGGCGACCACCTCGAAGTTGAGGCGAAAGCTGCGGTTGTCCATGTTGGCCGTGCCGACGATCGCGAGGTCGTCCACCACCAGGGTCTTGGCGTGCAGCACCGGGGCGTCCAGCTCGTGGATGATGACGCCCGCGGCGAGCAGCTCCGGGTAGTAGCTGCGGGCGGCGGCGGCGACGATGGGCTGGTCCCCCGTGGTGGGCAGCAGGAGCTGCACCGAGACGCCGCGCATGCCCGCCACCGCGAGCGCGTTCATCATGGCGTCGTCCGGCACGAAGTACGGCGTGGTGAGCTGGATGCGGCGCTTGGCGGCGGTGATGGTGGAGAAGAAGAGCTTGTGGATGGCGTCGATGTTCTCGTCCGGACCCGAGGACACGATCTGCACGGGAACGTCCTTCAGCTCGCCGCGACGTGGTGCGTCCACCACGGGGGACTGCATGAGCTTGGGGGCGTCGCCGCCCGCGTACTGCCAGTCCTCGTAGAACACGGTGGCCAGACCCTCGACGGCGCTGCCCATGAGCCTCAGGTGCGTGTCGCGCCAGGCGTGCTCGCCCCTGAACTCGGCGCTGTGGTTGTCGGTGAGGTTCATGCCGCCCGTGAAGCCGATGCGTCCGTCGATGACGGCGATCTTCCGGTGGCTGCGGAAGTTGGTCATGGTGGGCCGCCAGTTGGTCCAGTTGACCCCGTTGAACTGCCGCACCTCGCCGCCGGCCGCGCGCAGGGGCGCCCAGAACTTGGCGTTGGCGCGCCCCGAGCCGAGTCCGTCCACGATGACGCTGACCTTCACCCCAGCCGCCGCGCGCTCGGTGAGCAGGTCGCGGATGCGTGTGCCGATGTGGTCCGGCTCCCAGATGTAGTACTCGAGCAGGATCTTGGAGCGAGCCTCACGGATGGCCTCGGCGAGCGCTTCGTACTTCGCCTGGCCTCCGAAGAGCAGGTCCACGTCCGCCCAGCGGAGGGTCGCGGCCTCACCAACCACGTTCTCCAGCATGCTGACGGTCGGCGAGTACTCCTCGGACTCCTTCGGGAGCGTGCAGCGCTGGAGCTCGGTCGGGCGCTGCCCCACCACCGAGCGCGCGCGCTGGCGTCGCTGCTTGCGGCGGTCGAAGCGACGCGGCCCGAGGAACACGTAGATCAAGAAGCCCACCAGCGGCAGCGCCGCGAACGTGACGATCCAGGCGAGCGTGGCGTGCGGGGAGCGTCGCTCGAGGATGATGTACCCGCTCGAGACGATGACCCACAGCACCTGGAGGGCCGTCAGGATGGCCAGCGCCGTCGGCGGCAGGTTGAAGTCGGGCATCCGTCAGACCTCGTCCACGGCCAGCGCGTAGGACCCCAGCAGCACGCCCCGCTCCACGAAGTCGGCGAGCAGCGCCGAGAGGCGCTCCAGGAACACCTCGTCGATCGCCACGTCCCGCGCGCGCGTGACGGCCTGCACGCGCTGCGCGAGCGTGCCCTCGCCTTCCACGAACGCGTCCAAGAGTGCCGCCGCGATGTCGTTGAGCACCCACGTGGACGGACGGTCGTCGAGCCGACGATAGACGGCCAGGTTGGCGGGCTCCGCGCGCACCGTGTCGCCACGCAGGTCTACGCGGTGCTGCACACGCAGCCGCCGCAGCGCGGGCGTCGTGGCGGGCGGGAGCTCGAAGCTGAGCGGCACCACGGGCGCGGCGGGCTCCGCCTCGAGGTGCTGCACCGTCCACCGGGCGAGCTCGAAGCGGCAGAGCTCGGGCAGATGCGCGGGCACGTCGTGCGCGAAGCGGGTCAGGGCGAAGGCCCCGAAGTGCTCCGGCACCTCGCGGAACCAGCGCGTGCGGGGTGGGGACTGCGCGAAGAAGGCCTCCATCAGCGCGGCGCCCTGCTCCTCGCCGAGAGTCCGCAGGGTGCGCGGGAGCGCGGCGCGCACGACCTTGTCGAGGCGATGCCGCACCATGCCGCGGTAGATGCGGAAGCGCTCGGGCGAGCCCAGCGCGGCGAGATCCGCGTCGCTCGGCTCAGGGCTGAAGAACACGCGCAGCGCGGCCTCTTGGTACGCCCGCAGGCTCATCTCCGCCGGCCCGCTCACGCGCGCGCCTCCCCGCCGGGGGCGGTCGCAGCGCCGCACACCCGGTCGACGATGGCCGTCAGGCGCCGCAGCTCGTCCAGCTGCTCCTCGAGCGGAGGGATGTTGTTGTCGCGCTCGAGGAGGATGGGCTTCTTGCCCGTGCGCCGCAGCGTGTGCTCGAGCAGCGTGTACACGCCCTCGGGGATGGGCTCGCCGTGGGTGTCGATGCGCAAGCCGTCCGCGCGCACCATGTGTCCCGCCACGTGCATCTGCACCACCCGCTCTACGGGCACGCGGTCGATCCAGGCGCGCGGGTCGAAGCCGAAGTTCTGGCTGTTGACGTACACGTTGTTCACGTCGAGCAACAGCTGCGCCCCCGTGCGGGTGAGGATCTCGTTGAGGAAGTCCACCTCGGCCAGCGGGTCGCTGCCCATGGCCGCATAATAGCTGACGTTCTCGAGGGCCACCGGCAGCCCCAGCGCGTCCTGCGCTTCCATGACGCGCTGGCTGACCACCGCCACGGCTTCGTCCGTGAAGGGCAGCGGCAGGAGGTCGTGCGCGAACACTCCGTCGACCGAGCCGAAGCAGGCGTGGTCCGAGTGCCAGGAGACCTCGAGGTCCTGCAAGAACGCGCGCAGCTCGCGCTGATAGGCTGGGTCGCAGGGCTCGAGCGCGCCAAAGCACATGGTCAACCCGTGTGTGACGACGGGCCACGCCTCGCGCGCCTTCTCGAGGATGCGGGCGAAGCGCCCGCCGCGCTCGATGTAGTTCTCCGGGTGCACCTCCACCCAGCGCACCTCCCGAGGCAGCGCCGCCAAGAGCGCGTCCGAGTTGCCCATGCGCAGGCCGATGCCGACCCCGCTCACGCCGTCCTGTGCTCGCGTCATCGTAGTACCCCGAACCCTACCCCAGAAAAACAGAAACGCCGCGATAGCCAGAGCCACCGCGGCGCGTCTATCGAGCTACGGCGTGATCAGCCGCAGGAGCCCTCGCCGCAGGACGCCTCGCCCTCGCCGGAGCAGGACGCCTCGCCCTCGGTCGCGCCGGAGCAGGAAGCCTCGGTCTCGGTGGCGCCGGAGCAGGAAGCCTCGGTGGCCGTCTCGCCGCCGGTGGTGGACTCTTCGCCCTCCGGGCTCTCCGAGCTGCAGCCCGCGGTGAAGCCGAGCGCGGCGGTGGCCATGGCGATGATGGTGTGCTTAAGAGCGGTGTTCATAGGTATCCTCCGACTTGCGTCGCTGTCTCGTCACGTGGACCAGGGGTTGTGTGGTACTTGATGTACCGGTTGCGCGGAAGACGGTGACTGCCTTCCTCGCGAACTTGGTTGGCGAACGCTAGCTGTGCGCGTCGTTCGTGTAAAGTCCTCGTCGAGCGACGAGAGACAAGAGCGCGTATGCGCGAGGCGCACGGACTGTTTCGTCATTTCTGGCGCCGACCCGCATCCACGCCTCAGGGCGCTGCGTCGAGTAGCCTCAAGTGACTGAAAAAAATAGACAAATTACCGCGCTGGAGGGCCTCCTCGCGGGCTTCCTGCTGCTCGGCTTCGGCTGGCTCGCGGGGTGCGCCGCGCGCGTCGCCCCCCGCCCCCCGGCGCCGCACGGAGTCGACGTCCACGTGGCGCCGGACACGGGGCTGCGCCAACTCAGGGTGGAGGCCTGCTCGCGCGGGGTCACGCGCTATCGGCGGTGGGCGACGCCGTGGACACGCGTGACCGTGGAGGAGGGCGCACGCGAGGGCGACGTGTTGCGCGCCAGCGCCAGAGGCTGCGTGGCGTACCGCGTGGCGCTGCAGGCCAGCCGCAGCACGCTGCTGGGCAACGACGCCGTGGTGAGCGCGCAGTCGGAGTGGCTGCTGCGGCCCGTCGGGCAGGTGGACGAGGTGCGCGTCCGCTTCGCGCTGCCCGAGGGCCTGCGCGTAGCCACGCCCTGGCCGGCGCTGGTGGACCAGCACGACGCACCGCAGGACACGCGCGGAAGACACGTGAGCGCTGCGAGCGCCGACACGCCGGGCACCCCCGAGACGGACGCAGAGGGCGCGGCCTTCGTGCTGCCCTCGTTGGCGCTGCAGCTCCCGAGCGACGTGCTCTTCGGGCGCTTCGAGCTGAGCCGGCGCGTCGTCGGTGTCACGGAGCTCCAGGTGGCGCGGGTCGCTGGCCCCTTGCCCCACGGTCAGGAGGAGCTCGTCACGCACATCGCGCGCGCGGTCGAGCTGGTGGCGTCGGTGGGCGGCGCGTTTCCGAGCGAGCGCGTGTTGGCCGTGGTGTGGCCCTCCCCCAGTGACCAGCCCGTGCAGTTCGGCCTGACCAAGCGGGGTGGCGGCGCGTCCATCCTGCTCTTCTTCGGCGAGAACGCCGCGGCCGGGTCGCTCGCCGACGACTGGGTGACCGTGCACGAGCTCGCGCACCTGCTGCATCCGCTGGTGCCGAGCGCCGACCGCTGGCTGACGGAGGGCATCGCTACCTACTATCAAGAGGTGCTGCGGGCGCGGGCCGGCTGGAAGACCCCGGCGGTGGCCTGGACGCGCATCATCGAGGGCTTCGAGGCGGGGCGGCGCGGCGGCACCGGGCGCTCGCTGCGCGACGAGGCCCTCGGGATGCACCAGAGCGCGGCCTACACGCGGGTCTACTGGGGCGGGGCCGCGTTCGTGCTGGCGGCCGACCTGCAGCTACGCGCGCGGGGGAGCTCGTTCGACGAGGCTATCGCCCGCTGCCTGCGCGAGGTGCAGCGCAGCGCGCGGCCGGTGTCGGCGCAAGAGCTGGTGCGCGCGCTCGATCCGCAGCTGCTGGTGCTGGCCGAGGAGTACGCCGCGCGAAGTGAGTGGGCGCCCACCGACGCGCTGCTGTCCGAGCTCGGGCTGGTGTACGCCGACGGCGCCGTCCAGTTCGTGGACGCCCCCGGGAGCGACGTGCGGGACGCGATCATGCGCGGCTCCACCGGGGCGTCTCGGCAGCGCGTGGTAGAGTGACCGCATGGCAGGTGATGTGTGTCGACTTCACGCGCGTCGCGCCCTGCGCGTGAGGCGGAGCAGCTCGTGGCTCGGGCTCTCCGAGCGGCTCCTCGTCCCGGTCTCCGTCGTTGCCTCCGGTGCGCTCGCCGTGTTGGTCGCGCAAGCCGCGTCCGCCACCGGCTGCGCGGGGCCGGCGTCGGAGCAACCACGCGACACCACCCGCGCCCTGGAGGCGGCCCCGAGCGAGCCACCGGCGGAGGCCCCTGCGCAGCCGCGCGCGACCCCGGCAGCGACCGAGCCCGCCGGACCGCGCCCGTGCGCGCGCGTCGTCGTGAGCGCGGTCCCAGAGGGCGTGCGCGTGGCCTTCGGGATCGCCCCGTTCTACGAGAAGTACGTCGACGTGGGCGGCCTGCCGCTGGTGTCCTCGGCGCGCGTCAGCGACCGCGCCTTCGCCGTCGCCGCCGACATCCTGGAGCACATGTTGAGCGGGCGCCCCGACGTGCGCGCCCAGCTCGTCGCGACGCGCGTGCGGGTGGGCATCATGGCCGCGAGCGAGGTCACGACGGACATGCCCGAGCACAGCGATCTCAACCAGGCCTTCCCCGCCACCGACTGGAACGCACGCGCCCGAGGGCTGGGCGCGACGCGCGCGCGACCGCTGACGAGCGTGGGAGAAGAGAACCTGCTGCAGCTGCCGGGCGCGCGATACACCGGCGAGAGCATCTTGGTGCACGAGTTCGGGCACACCTTCTTCGGCCTGGGCGTGGCGGCCCTGCCCGGCGGCGACAGGCTCGCGGCGCGCCTCGACCAGGCCTATCGCAACGCCGTCGCCGGAGGCTTCTTCGCGAACACGTACGCCGGGACGAACGCCCAGGAGTACTGGGCCGAGGGCGTGCAGAGCTGGTTCGACACCAACCTCGAGGCCGACCCGCCCAACGGCGTGCACAACCACGTGAACACGCGCGAGGAGCTGCTGGCCTACGACCCCGCGCTGGCCGCGCTGATCCGCGAGGTGGGGCTCCCCGGCGACGGCTGGCGGCCCCTGTGCGTGCTCCCGCCCTGAGCCGGTGTTCGCCGGGCTCAGGGCAACCGAGTGACCGGAGGTGTGCGAGTCAGCGCAGGTCGGCGTCGGCTGGCGCAGGGGTCAGCGTACGTGGCGGCAGCACCGTCATGCGCGTGGGGTGGCTGGCGTCGTAGCCTGCCGCACCCAAGCCACGCACGGCGCTGGGCGTCGTCCAGCGGAAGGTGAGGGGCACGTTGTGGCTCTGCTCTGCGTTGAGTGACGCCAGCGTGAGGCGCACGAAGCCGGGGCGCCGCACCTCGGCCGAGAGCACGACCGCCGGGGCGGAGAGGGCCGCCGCGAGCGCCTCGTCGTCGCGCACGCCGGCCGGCAGCTGGAGCTCGACCACAGGCTGAGCCACGGCCTCACTGCCCGCCTGCACCTGCAACACCAAGCCCGCGACGCCGCCCACGCGGCCCACGTCTCCCTCGAGGGACAGCGTGAACGGCGCGTCGGCGCGCTCTTCGAAGCGTGCCCCGAACACCGTCTCGACGCGGGCGTACACGGCCGAGCCGCCGCGCGTGCGGACCTTGGCGCGCAGGCGGCCCCCCGGCGCGAGGCTGACGTCGATGGTGGCGCGCCCCTGGTCGAGGGTGACGGGCTGCCAGCCGCCGCCGACGTTCACCTCGAGGCCCTCCGGGTCGCCGACGCCGAGGGCGCCGTAGGCGGAGAGCGCGAACCAGTAGAGCAGCGCGTCGTCCGGATCGCGGGCCACGCTCGCGAACGTCTGCATGGCGCCGCGCACGAGCTGGTCGCGCTCGGCCTCTTGCCCCACCTGGTGCGCGGCGAGCGCCAGAGAGAGAGCCGCGCCGGTAGCCTCGGAGCCCGTGGCGAGGGCGTCGTCGAGGGTCACGCGCCGCGCCCCCGAGCGCAGCCGGGTCGCGCTGAGTGCGCGTTGATAGAGGGCCAGCCCGTACCCGTCCTCGGGGTCTGCGACCAAGAGGGCCGCCGCCACGCGCGCCATCACGCCCGCGTCTCCGCGGTGCACGAAGAGCGCGCGCCGCAGGGCCACGCGCGCGGAGCTCATGAAGCCCGCAAGGGGGTCGGAGGAGTCCTCGTCGGGCACGCCGCCGGCCGCCAGCACCGTGAAGGCGGTCGCCACCTGCACGGCTTGCTCACGGCTGTCGAGGCGACCGACGCGCCGACCGAGCTGGGACTGTGCGCGACGCAGCGCCGCGAGGGCCTCGGCGTCCGTGGGGTCGAGGGCGACCACGCTGGTCAGGGCCATCACCCGGGCGGCGTGCTCGGCCAGCGCAACCGGCTGCGTGTCCTGGCGCACGAGGAGAGCGCGTAGCTCGGCGGGCACGCCGCGGCCCGCGCTGACCGCGGACCACGCCATCGCTCCGGGCTGCCGCTCGCGCACCTCGGACAAGGTCGGATCGCCGGCCAGGGCGCCGGGCGTGAGCAACACGACACGCGTGCGCGGGTCGACCGCGTCGCTCGGGACGCGCAGGTCCACGCTGTATTGGTCGCCGCGCGCCACCCCTGTACCCCAGCGGCGCATGGGGTGCCGCCCGCGGTCCACGGCGATGCGCTGCTCGAGGGTGCGCTGGGGCTCGCCCTCCCGTGTGACCTGCACGCGGAGCGCACCGTGGCCGGGCTGCTGGCCGGTGAGCACCAGCATGAGCTCGCGCGACTCACCAGCGGGAACCGCAACGGTGCCGGGGAGCTCGGCGGACAGCGCGTCGTCTGCCTGCACGCTCAGCCCATAGGTCGCGTTCGCGTCGCTGGTGTTGGTGACGTAGAAGGGCACGCTCAGGGGCTCACCCACGCGCACGCGGGTGGGCAGCTCGGCCTCCGCGACGATGGGGGTGCCAGCCAGGCCGACGTCCAGCGCGGCGCCCACGGTGCCGACGGCGTCGCGGGCGAGCAGGATGACGCCCCACGTGGTGGGCACGTCGCCGAGGGCGAGGGGCACGGGGGTGGTGCCCGCGCGGGCCACGCCTTGGGCCGCAGCCGCGTGCTGCCCGCTGCCGCGCCACTTGAGCGCCAGCGCGTAGGGGTCGCGCTCGAGGATGCTGGGCACGGACCAAGCACCTACGGCCGAGCCCCCGCCCGCGCGGCTGGCGGCGACCTCGGAGGGCGCGGGGATGCTGGGCGCCTCCACCTGCACCGGTCCGACGGCGAGCTCGACGGTGGCGCGGCCGAGCTCCACACTCTGCAGACGCGCCACGAGCGCATCCTCGCCCACGGCACGCGCGTAGAGGCCGCCGCTCTGCAACACCCGCGCGGTCGGGTCCACCACGTCGTCCCCGTTGCCTGCGCGGCCGTCCGGGCCGGCGCTGCTCAGCTCGAAGCCGGCGACCGGCTGCAGCTGCGTGTAGCGCGGGCGCGTCGTGGCGCGCAGCTCGAAGGGGCGCCCCCAGCCGTCGACCAGGTCACTGGGCTGGATGTGACCGACCACGCCGCTGCGGCCCGGGAGGTGCGCGAGCCACTCCGCGGGATCTCCGGGGCGCGCCCAGGGCAGATCGAGGCCATTGTCGCGCACCAGGTCACGCAGAATCACCAGCAAGCGGAAGAGACGGCGGCGCGTGATGCGACGCGCCACGTGGTCGAAGTCGAAGCTGCTGTCGAGGCTCTGGACGTCGGCCAGCGAGAGGGGCTCGCCGCCGAGGCCCGTCGTGGCCTCTCCCGCGAGGGTGGCGAAGACCTGTCGGGTGAGCTCGCGGCGACCGCGGGTCACCACCGTGATGTCATCGAGGTCGTTGGGAAGCGCGCTCTCGACGCGGTCCTCGACTTGACGGAAGAGCAGCGCGAGGCGGCCCTCGACGAAGCGCGAGCTCGCGCGCCAAGGGTCCCGCAGGAGCCCGCGCTGCGTCGCGTCTTCGGGCATGGGCTGAGAGACCAGCCCGCTGCTCGTCTGCCGCACGGGTGCGGCGCTGTCGACCGGGATGCTGCGGGCCAGGCGCGCCTCGGCCTCGAGCGCCGAGGCTTGCGTCATGCCAGAGCGCAAGACGTCCTCGTACATGGCGCGCGCCTCCTCGGCGGGCACGGCCAGCGCCAAGAAGGGGGTGCCCGCTGGCAGACCGCTCACCAAGGCGCGGCCCGAGGGGTCGAAGCGGACGGTGGGCGTCAGCGCGTCGGAGCGGCGCACCCAAGAGCTGGCGAAGGCTCCACGGACCTCGCGACCGTCGATGAGCGGGCGGGCGCGGAAGAAGACCTGGACCGGCACGTCGGGCGGCAGCACCAGCGTGGCCTCGTCCGTGTCGGTCACGACGCTCGCGAGCGCCTCGACGCCGAGGGTGTCCTGGCTGTTGCCATCGCGCGCGAAGGCGCTGATCACGACCGGCGCGCGCGCGACGCCGGGTGCCCGGGCCAGCGTCAAGGCCACCGGGCCGGGCGCCACGATCGCGGGAGCCCGGACGCGCACCTGCGTGTCGGTGTCGACGGGCATGCACACCTCGTGGCGTCCGGCGCGTGGGCCGCTCCCGGCCGTGATGGTCAGCGCGGTGCTGGCGATCCCGCCGCAGGTGTCGCGCGCTTCGTCGGCGGCAGCGAGCGAGGCATCGATGAAGGCCATGCCGCTCGCGTCCGTGGTGGCCTGGGCGCTGCCCACGCGCGGCCCCTCGAAGGACACGGGCACGTTCGCGGCGGGGCGGCCGTCGGCCCGCACGACGTAGGCGTAGATGCGGCCGCCGAGGGCCGCGGGGAGCGCGCCTCCCTCGAAGGCGGCGTCTACGAAGAGGTCCTGTGCGTGGGTCCGGATGGGGCTGCTGCCCGAGGCCGAGCCGAGGCCGGCGCGCGTCACCGAGACGTTCACCCGCCCGTCGCTGACGCCGGTCGCGACGCGTGGCGCGCGCCACACGAAGCTGGCGCGGCCACGCGAGTCGGTGGTCAGCGGGGGCTCGTCCGCGTCTCCACGGATGCCGTTGTGTGTCACGACGGCGCCGGGCACGGGGCGCCCGTTGGCGCGCCTCACCACCACCTCCACGGGGACGCGCTCCTCGGAGCCGGCCAGCACCCGCGCGGGCAGCACGCCCACGTGGATGGGCGCGCCAACGCTGCGCGTCAGGGTGAGGCTGCCGCTGGCGGTGACCCGTCGCGGCCCGGTCGTGCTGGGCTCGAGGTGCGTCACGTTCACGCTGAGGCGGCCCTGCTGCGCATCGAGAGGAATGGCCAGGGGTACCAGCGCGAGCCCGGCGGCGTCCGTGCGCACGCGCACAGGCTCACCGAGCGGGCCGCGCTGATCGCGCAGCTCCACGCGCAGCTCGGCCTCGGGCACGCCCACGCCCGTGTGGGGCTGGGTCAGGGACAGGGCCGCGAAGACGGTCTCGCCGGGGGCGGCTTGGGCGGGGATCAGTCCCACGTCGAGGGCCCGCGTCTCGCGCACGGAGATGCTCACCTCGAAGCGGCGCTGGACGTTGTTCGCCGTGCGCACCTCCACCACCACCCCGACCGCGCCGGGGGCGTCGTCTGGGATGGGCAGCTGCAGGATGGCTCGGCCTCGGGCGTCACTGACGGCCTCGACGTCGGCCGCTCCTTGCAGCGACGACGACAGGCGGATCTGCGCGCCGGGCGCGAGGCGCAGCGTGTGTGTCCCCGTGACCTCGTAGGTCGTGATGAGCCACCGCAGCGGCCCACCGCGCCGCGCCTCGAGGCCCCCTTCGAGGGTGATCTCGACCCCCGTGACCTCGCCGCGCGGGCGAGCGCGAGCGGCCTGGGCTGCCGCGCCCGACACACCGAGGGAGACGGGCGCGGCCGCGGTGAGCGCGAGCGCGAGCGCGAGCGAACGGACGGGCCGCGAGAGCGAGCAGCGTGTGAAGCGATTCATGGGCGCACCTCGGCGGAGATCAGGGTCGCGACGGGAGCCAACACCTCGACGGGGCGTGGCAGGGGTATGGGGGGAGGGATGGGCGGCGGACCCGGCGGCTCGGTGGTGCCCGCCTCCACGGCCTCGGGCTCGGGGCCCGCGTCGGGGATGGACAGCGCGCGCGAGGGCAGCACCGCTGCGGGTCGCACGCTGCCGCCGCGGACGTTCTGGTCCAGCACGCTCACGCCGAGGCCACGCAGGCTGCCCGACACGCTGTAGCGAATGGGCAGCGGCAGCGTGAGGGTGCCGCCCGCTGGGAGGGGCCGCAGCTCGATCAGCAGGGTGCGCCCCAGCTGCGTCACGCTGCGGACGCGGCCGGCGAGCGCGTCGCGCGTGGGCTGGTCCAGCTCCACGCCGGCGGGCAGGTCGACCTCGGCGACACCCCGCGCGAGCGTGCGGGGCATGCGGTTGCGCAGCGTGAGCGAGATGCCGGCGCGGGTGTCGCGGGCGCCGAGCTCGCCGCGCACCTCGATGTCGACGGGCATGGGCCGCTCGGGGCTCGCGGTCCACGGGCGCCCATAGCGCACGTCCAGGTAGACCAGGGCGAGCACGGGCGTGTCGATCACGAGGGTGTGGCGCCCCGGTCGGCCAACCCCCTCGAGGGCCGCGACGTGCACGCCATCCTCCGAGCGGACGGCCAGGGTGCGGCCATCGAGGCTCACGCCCAGGCGGTCCGGGACGCCGGTGGTCAGCATGGCCAGGGCGGCCACCGTGGGCGCCTGCGCCTGGCTACCGCGCACGGTGTCGGCCACGTCGGCCTGCGCGCGCAAGAAGCGCAGCGCAGCCGCTGGGCGGTCCTGGCCGATCATCGCGAGCGCGGTGTACGCGGTGGGTAGGGTGCGGGCGATGGTGCCGTCACGGGTCGGGTCTTCGACCAAGATGCCTTCGCCCATCTCCACCATGTAGGCGCCGCTGCGGCGCAGCAGCTCGGCTGCGCGCTCGTCGGCCGCGGCGCCGCGGGTGAGGGCCAGGGCCGCCGCGGCGCAGGTCAGCTCCGTGGGGCCCTGTCGCTCGTCCATGCGGGCGGCGCCATCACCGACGCCGGCGCGCAGGAGCGCCACCAACGCGCGCAGGTCCTCTTGGAGGGCCGCGCGACCACCCGCGCGAGCCGCCGGAACCAAGCCCAGCAAGGCCGCACAGCGTGGGGCGACGCGGCCGGGGTCGGCGCTCTCGCCCTCGGTCACGCGGGTGACGCTGCGCAGGCCGCGCGCCAAGACCATGTCGCTCGCGCCGCTGTCGTTCCACAGCGTGGAGATGGCGCGGGCGATGCTGGCGGGGTCGCCGCCGATCGCGCGCTCCGCGCCCGGTCGCTCCACCTGCAGCAGGCTGCGCGCGTAGGCGAGCTCCTCGCTCGGGACCTCGAGCCCGGCCATGCGTCGCGCCCAGCCCCGCTCGAAGCGGTCCGGGGTCTCGAAGGACCCGAACATCTCCACGCCAGAGGCCACGCGCAGCTCGCCCGGCCCGCGCTCGCTCGCGTCGGCGGGGACGTCCACCTGCAGCGACTCGCCCGGCCCGACCAGCACCTGCTGCTCGACGTGGACCAAGCGCGCGTCGGCGCGGACCGCCAGCGGCCGGCGCACCGCGTCGAGGGGAGCGCGCGTGTCGGCGCGCACGGCGCGCACCACCAAGTGCCCCTCACCTTCCACGGGGAGGCGCATCTCGAGCGTGGTCTCGGCCGCGTCGCGCGGGGGCACCGTCAGCGCCACAGCCGCAGGCGCCACCACCTGCACGCCCTCGGACGTGACGTCCACCAGCACCTGCAGCGGCTCGCCCGTGCGGTTGGCGACGCGCACGGGGAAGCGCACCACGTCGCCGACCACGGCGGCGTTTGGCACCGGGGTGTCGACGGTGGCGCTCTGGTCCACGCGGAGCGTGGTGCGCGCGACGTCCAAGAAGCCGGAGGCCGTCCACGCGATGGCCTCCACGCGGTAGGTGGTCAGGGCGTCGGCGACGGGGATGGTCACCGGCGTGCGAGCACCGTCGAGGGGCACACGCCCCACGAAGAACAGGGTCGCGGGGAAGTCTTCGCGGATGCGCTCCCCCATGGACGCCAGCGTGGACCCGCCGACCTCGGCGACGGCGTCGGGCTCGGGCGCCGGCGCGTCCATGGCGAGACCCGCGAGAGGCGCGCTGGCCATGCGTGCGCTGGCGCGGCCGTAGCCCACGCCGCTGCCGCCACCGCTGCCGTACCCGATGGTGCCCATCTCGGCGGCGTACATCTCCTCTCCCTGCGCGCGGTCCATGTCATCATCCATCTCGTACTCGGTGGACGACGCCGTCAGCGTCTCACCGGCCTCCTCGTCGCGCGCCTCCTGGGAGATGGTCGTGTACGCCGTGTGCATGCGCGAGAGCGCCTCGGGCCCGGGCGCCAGCAGCGCAAGCCTGCGCATCAAGGCGTCTTCGCCGGAGACCACCGCGTAGATCGTCCCGCGCGGCACCACGCGCTCGAAGGGGTTGAGCACGTCGTCACCGTTCCCTGCGCGACCGTCCGGGCCTGCCGAGACGAGCTCCCAACCGGGCGCGCGATCGCTCAGCATCACGGGAGGCCGGCGCGTCCCCGCGCGGCGGAAGACGAAGGGCCGCCCCCACGGGTCCAGCAGCGCCGCCGGCTGAATCGCGCCGAGCTGGACCAAGCGGGAGAGCCACTCCTCGGGAGGCACCCCGGCCGAGGCCCGCGCGGCGGTCTCGTCGTCTGGGTTGGTGAAGGCTGTGATCGCGACCATGAGGCGCAGCAGCTTCGCGCGCGCGACGCGGCGCGCCACGCGGTCGAAGTCGAAGCTGGGGTCGACCTCGCTGAGCATGGCGACGGTCATGGTCTCGCCGCCCAGCGTGCGGTAGTCCGCGCCGTTGCGCTGCTGATGGAGGTGCGCGAGCACGTCCGGACGGAAGCGTTGACGGCCACCCTCGCCACTCACCACGTCGTCGCGCGCGGGCCCTTCGGCGGGGAGCGCTTCCACGAGCTGCTCGAGGGTCACCATGATGCGACCCAGCTGGCGGCGGCGCAGCTCCTCGCGCGCGGCGAGCGGGTCACGGTGGACGTCGCGCCCGGTGTTGCCCGAGAAGCCGGTGCCGCGCGGGTCCCAGGGCGGGCGCACCAAGGGCGGGGGCTCGTTGGGGGTCGAGTCACGCCGGAGGGCGGCCGCCAGGGTCGCGCGCACCAGCAGGTTGCCGCGCTCCTCGCGGTTCACGATGGCGGCGCGCAGCGCGTCCTCCATGACGGGCAGCACGTAGTCGGGTTCGCCGCCGTGCGCCGCGAGGTCGCGCGCCACGAGCGTCGCCCAGGCCTGGTTGGGGGCGGCCGGGGTGGCGCCGATGGCCACCTCCGCGCGCGTGCCCACGTCGTAGACCTCGCGGTCGCGCGTGAGGCTCAGCGCGAAGGCGTCGGCGTGCCGCACCAGCAGCGCGTCGTAGGCGCCGATACCCACCGCCACCACGCCATCGGTGTCGAGCGCAGCGCGCGCGCTGGGGGCGGAGACCGGTCGAGCGCGCACCCACAGCACACCGAGGGCGTGCGGGGGGAGCCGGAGGGAGACGCGGTCGCTGCTGCGGTCCACCCAACTGGAGACCAGCACGGACGAGCCGTTGAGGCTGAGCACCTCCACCAGCACTGCGGCGTCGCGGGCGGCCTCGCGGCGCTCGAGGGCGACCTCCACCTCGCCACCCTGGTCGAGCACCACGGTGGTCACGCGCGGCACCACGGTCGCGTCACGAGCCACGGAGACACAGGTGCGGGTCTGCATCGGAGCGGGCCGCTGTCCGGGCTCCGTCGGCGCGCTGATCTCGACGTCCAGCAGCGTGGCCGGCCCGCTCGGGCAGTTGTACCCCCCCGTCTGGATGGGGGCGACGTCGGCCAGGGCGAGCTCGATGGGGACCTCGATCAGGCCGTGGGCGTCGGTCGTGGCGCTGTGTCGCCCAGCGCGCACGGCTGGGCCGCTGACCACCACGGTGGTGCCGGCGGGCGCGGGCTCACGCAAGGGGTCGCTGACGCGCAGGTAGGCGAAGGTCGGCACGCCGGGGACGACGCCGCCCGAGGCCGCGTGGACCTCGACCTGAAAGCGCGTGCGGGCGAGCACGTAGCTGCCGCCGATGTGCAGGGCGCCGTGGCCGGGGTGGGTGATGCGGGCGGTGACCTCGGTGGTCGCGACGTCACCCGAGAGGTAGCTCGGCGCGGCCAGCTCGAAGACCGCGATGCCCGTGTCGTCGGTGACGGCCTGCACAGACTCGCCGCGCGCCTGGCTGATGGCCACCGCCGCCCCCACCACCGGGGCGCCGCTGGGCGTGTGGACGGCCACGCGACCGGTCACGCGCTGGCGCGGTCGCACCACGCGCTGGTCGAGGGTCAGCTCGGCCAGCAGGCGCTCCACCGTGCGACGGCCCACCTGGAAGGAGTGTGAGCCCGAGACGGCCTCCCCCTGCGGTAGCGTGACCTGCGCCACGATCCGATAGCCACCGCTGTTGGCCGACGTCGGGAGCGGCAGGTCGATCGCCACCGAGCCGCTCGCGTCGGCCGTGACGCGCCTCTCCAGCAGCGCGCGACCGCTGGGGTCGTTGATGGTGAAGGCGACGCCGGCGTTCGCGGCCGGGGCGCCCGTCGTGGCGTTGCGCACGAGCGCGAGGACGTGCACGGTCTCGCCGGCTTGGTAGAGGTTGCGGTCGGTGAGCAGGTCGACCCGCTGCGCCTGCTGAAGACGCACGCCGTACTCGAACCAGCGACCCACCTGGCCTCCGACGCGGATGCGCAGCTGGAGGTTGTTCGCCGAGTGGGTGGGTGTCGGCACGTCGAGGGCGAAGCGTCCATCACGGTCGGCCACGGCCGTCGCGCGCTCGATGATCGACCATGAGCGGGAGTCGCTGTCGTAGTGCCGGAGCTCGGCCTCCACGGGACCGGCGGCGGGCCGGAGGTCGTCCAGCCCGGCGACGCTGTACGCGACTCCAGAGAGACGCAGGGGCTCGCCGAAGCGCGCGTCGAGACGCCCGGTGAGCATCAGCTCCCAGCCGCCTTGCTGGTCGGCCCGTGCGACGTGGACGGGCAGCGCGAGCGCGGTGAGCGCGAGGGCCGTCAGGGTGGACAGGGCGCGCAACACACGTGAGGACGGCGTTCGGTCAGAGGATCGCATCAAGCTTCTCCTGGGAGCAGGTCGGGTGGTCCCCCCAAGTCGCCCGGGAACGGGCGGGGACGGGAGCGAGGGTATCAGGATGTGGGTCTAGGCGGGTTGAACACGCGCAGCGGAGCACGCATTGGGTCTGGACACGGACGCGGCGCAGAAGTTCCCAATCTGCTATCACCCCCCTCGATGCGACTCTCCATGTCCCACGTCTTCGCCTGCTCCCCCGCGGAGCTCCTGTCGGTGCTCGATGACCCTAGCTTCGACGAGCGCATGAGCGCGCGCACGGGGGTCGTGCGCGAAGTGCTCGAGCGCAAGGAAGACGAGAGCGGGTCGTACGTACGCTTCCGGGTCACGGCCAACAAGGAGATCCCCGCGGTGATGGCCAAGGCCATCGGCGCGGACCGCATCCGCTACGAGCAGGAGTCTCGGCGCGCCGCCGGGTCCACCACGCTCGCGTGGACCATCATCCCGATGGTGCTCGCCAGCAAGTTCCAAGGCAGCGGCACCACCACGGTGCGTGCCACGGCGACGGGCTGCGAGCGCGTCATCGAGGGGGAGCTGGTGGTCAAGGTGCCCATCGTCGGCAAGCAGATGGAGGCCAAGCTGCTGGAGAGCGTGGAGGAGTCGTACAACCAGGCGGCGGCGCTGGCGGCCGAGATGCTGGCGGAGCGCGCGGCCGGGGCCTGAGGGCCGCTCAGAACTCGTACTCTTGCTCCAGCGCGCAGACCGCGAGGCTCCACTTGCGCACGTTGGCCAGCTCGCGCTCCACCTCGCGCTGGAAGTAGGGCTTGATGTGGTAGAGCAGGGTCGGGATGTCCTCGGCCCGGTCGAGCTTGCGCAGCTCCTCGTCCAGGCTCTGCGGCGTGTGGTGCCCGCTGACCCGGGCGAGCGCGTGGCTGTCGTTGGGGAAGGAGACCTCCATCAGCAGCGCGTCCAGCCGCTCGCGCTTGGCCAACACCTCCCAGAAGCGCTCGGTGGGGCCCGTGTCGCCGCTGTAGGCGATCGTGCGCTTTCCGTCGGAAACGATGAAGGCCGCGGTGTCGATGGTGTGGCTCACGTGCACGGGCAGCACGGTCTTGCCGGCGACCTCGAAGCTCTGCTCCGGCTCGACCTCGCGGTAGGTGATGGTCATGCCCTTGTCGCCCGCGGGGATCTTGGAGAAGTCGGGCCACAGCAGGTCGTTGAAGAAGTGCGCGCGCAGGACGTCCAGCGTGCTCTTGAGGCCCACGATCTCGAGCGGCGGTCCGCCCTGCTGGCAGCGGTTGTCGGCGATAGTGGCGAGGTCCCGCACGTGGTCCATGTGCGCGTGGCTCACCAAGACCGCCTGCACCTTGTGCTGGTCCGGCAGCTCGAGCGCGCTGGTGAGCGCGCCCGCGTCGATCGCCAGCGTCTCGTCCAGGAGGAAGCTGGACGTGCGATGACGCGGCGTCTCGCCTCCGTGGCAGCCGAGCACCCGAATTTTCACGAGGGGGTCATCCTTTGCTTCGACTCTGCAGGAACTCCAGGAACTCGTGGAGGCGCATGACGTTGGGGATGCGGAAGCCGCTGTCCTCGACCTCGATGATACCCAAGCGGGCCATGCGTTGGAGGACGCCGTGGACGTCTTCCGGGCTGACGCCCACCTGCTGGGCCAGCGACTCCTCGTCGGCGTTGACGCTGACGGAGCCGTCCTCGAGCACGGTGCCAGACTCGGCGGCACGCTCGAGCCCGAGGATGACGCGCGCCTTCGGGTCCTTCTGCATGAGCACGCCGACCAGCCCGTTGGCTTGGTCGAGGCGCTTGGCGAGCCGCTGGATCATGCGCACGGCGATCTCGGCATTGCCGCGCAACATGGCCTCGAAGGTCTTGCCGTCGATGACCAGCACGCTGGTCTCCTCGACGCACTCCGCGCTCGCGGTGCGCGGCTTGTTGTTGAGCAGCGCCATCTCGCCGAAGAAGTCGCCGGCTTCGATGAAGGCGAGGGTCTTCTCGCGGCCGTTGGCCTCTTTGAACACGCGCACGCGCCCGGAACGGAGGACGTACATGGTGTCGCCGGGGTCGCCGTCACGGAAGAGGATCTCGCCGCTCGCGCACACGCGGCCGACCCGATCGAAGAGCTTGTCCTCGGACATGGTCGCTACGCTAGCAAGTCTCTGGGGGAACTCCCAAGTTCGAGACGAACGGCCCCCGCCCGGCGGCCGCCCGGCGGGGGACGCCGAGGGCCTCGAGCAGCGCCGCGCTGGCAGGAGCCGCGCTCCGGTCGAGGCCGAGGTGCAGGCTGAGCAGCCGGAGGTCGGCCGGGGTGTCCACGTCGTACCAGGGCTCGAGGCGAGTGACCCGCCGGGTACCGTTGACCCGCAGCGTGTCGGCCAGCGCGTGCTCGGTGCCGAAGCGCACCCCGTCGAACACAGGCACCTCCCCACGCGCCCCGACCAAGATGTAGCCGCCGTCCGCGACCGGCCCGAAGCAGCAAGGGGCCCCTCCGGTGGCCTCGGCTGGCGGGCCCTCAGCGGCATGGCACAGGAGCGCGTCGTGGGCCGCAAGCAGGACGCGCAGCGGCAGCGTCGGCGCGTCCGTGCCCAGCAGCATGGCCGCCCCCTGCTCCGCGATTCCGGTCGTGAGCGCGTGGGCCATGCGCGGGCCGAGGCCGTCGCCCTGCTGGGCCACGATGGGCACCCCCCAGCGCCGCGCGCGCTCCCGCAGGACGTCTCCCGGGTCGCCCTCGGCGCTGTAGATCACGAGCTGCACCTGCGGCCGCTGCTCCCGCAGACGCAGCGCGGTGGCGCCGATGTCGTCCAGGAAGGCCTCGTGCAGCGCGCACGCGCCCTCCGCGCCGAGCTCCGGAATGAGCCGGGTCTTGGTCTCGCCCGGGCGCGGAGGCCGCGCGAAGAGCCCCAGCTGCAGGCTCATGGCGCCGCTGGCGCCGCGCCCTTTGCGCGCGCCCCGGGCAAGGCGTAGCGGCCCAGCAGGAGCAGGATCTTGTAGCTGGCGCCGAGCGTCCCGCGCACCGTGCCGCTCACCTTCGACGTGCCCACGCGGGGGCGATAGCGCACGGCGACCTCGTGATGCCGCAGCTGCTGCTGAGCGGCCTTGATCTGCATCTCCACCGTCCAGCCGTAGTTGCGGTCGTTCATCTGGAGCGCCTCGAGAGCGTCCCAGCGAATGGCGCGGAAGGGGCCCAGGTCCGTGTAGCGGACGCCGTACAGGACGCGCAGCGCTGCGCACGCCACCGCGTTCCCGGCGCGCTGCTGCGGGGTGAGGGCGCCACGCGCAGCACCTCGCACGCGCGAACCCAGCACCAGGTCCGCGTCTCCGCACGCGATGGGCGCGAGCAGCTCCGCGAGCTGGGTGGCGTCGTCGGCGTGGTCACCGTCCAGGAAGACGACCACGTCGGGGGGGTCCGCGCGCAGATGGCCGAGGGCCTTGAGGCACGCCGCGCCATACCCACGCTCCGGCTCGTGAACCACCTCGGCCCCGTGCTCGCGCGCCACGGAGGCCGTACGGTCCGTGGACCCGTTGTCGGCCACGACCACACGCCGCACCAGCGCCCAAGGCAGCTCGCGCAACACGAGCGGCAGCGCCTGCTCTTCGTTCAGCGCGGGGATGACGACGTCGACGCGCAGCATCCGACCTGACCGCTCAGCGCGTCCCACTGTCCGCGACGGGCGGCGCTGCGGGAGGTACCCCAGCGTCTGCGGCGACACGACGGCGGGCGGCGTTGGCGGCGTCGGCGGCGCGTTGATCGCGCGCGGCCTGGAGAGCGCGCATGACGGTGGGCGAGGTGCGCAGCCCGTCCAGCTCGAGGTCGGGCTGCAGCTCGAGGGCCGCGCCGAACGCTTGCACCGCCAGGTCCGACCGGTCTAGGGCCACGTACGCGGTGCCGAGCTCGCGCTGGATGCTGAGCGCTTGCGACGAGGTCACCGACGCGGCCCCGAGCAGCTGGTTGCCGAGCACCACGGCTTCGGTGAAGCGCCCGCGGCGGACGTGCTCGCGCAGAACGGGCAGCTGCCGCTCGATGTCCGCCTGCTGTTCCCGCTGCTCACCGTCGCTGGGCGCGCTGCCGGTGCTCTCCTCGACCAGCCGGCGCCCCTCCTCACTGAGCAGGAGGTCTGGGAGCGGCACCAGCACGACCTGCCCGCGAGTCAGGCGGCTGCCGCGGATGCCATTGAAGCGGCGCAGCCGGCGTGTGCCCGCGACGCTGTCCGGGTAGTAGAGCCGCGCGACGCGCGAGACGTTGTCGCCCTGACCCGTGATGTGGCGCAGGGGGTACGGGATGAGCAGCTCCGCGCCCTCGGCAGGCTGCTCGCTGGTCGCGCGATTGGACTCCTGGATGGCGAAGGCGCGGCGCGCGTCCCCGTAGTAGCGGTCCGCGAGCTGCTGCCAGGTCTCCCCGGCGGCGACGGTGTGGTAGCGGACCCACGGGATGTGGAGGCGCATGCCGACCACGATGGCGGAGCCGCCCTGGGTGGTGAGGCCGTTCTCCGTGACCAGCACCGACTCACGCCGGGGGTCACCGTAGTAGCGCTGCGCGATGGAGGCGAGGGTGTCGCCGGGGCGCACCACGTGGGCGTAGAGCTCGTCGGCCTGCGCGGGCGCGGCGAGCGTGAGCAGCGTGGCGACACAGAGGGCAAGCGCGAGGCCCACGCGGCGCACGACGCACCCCGTGACATGGCGCGCTGCACGGGACCCCGGCTGGGTGCGGCTCATGGGCTCTCCTCCGCGTCCTCGACGTCTGCGGCTTCCCCGGCGGGGGCGAGCGCGTCGTCGGGCGCCGCTCCAGCGGCAGGCAGGCTGCCGGCCGAGTCGGCGCCCGCGGTGGCGTGGCGCGGCGTCATGACCACGTCGATCCATTCCGTCTCGCCCGTGCGCACACGCACCTCCCGCTCCACCTCCGTGTAGTACGGGTTGGTGAAGCGCAGGTAGTGCAGCCCAGGCGAGAGCGCGATGGCCTGCGCGGTCGGCGTGGTGGCCACCTGCTCGCCGTCGACGAACACCTCGGCCCACGGGTCCACCACGACGCGTATCGCGCCGGAGCGGGCCGCGTCCGCGCCCCGTTCGCTCGCGAGCGAGGGCGCCGGGTCCCCATCCTCCGAGTCGCTGGACGCTTGAATGGCAAAGCCACCACCGAGCACCCCCAGCAGCAGCCCGACGTTCAGCAGCGACACGTCGCGCAGCAGCGTGGGGTCCGCCGAGCGCCGCCGGATGTTGCGGGGGCCGGCCGCCTCGAGCACGTGCTCGGCCTCGTCGTCGGTCAGGAAGCCGACGTCGCGCAGGTACATGACCAGCTTCGCGCTGTAGTTGATGGGCACGCGCGGCGCGAGGAACTCCACCAGGTCGTCGATCAGGGCCTGCGTGCTGGGGTAGCGGCTGGCCGGCATCTTCTCCATGCAGCGCGACATGATGCGCTCGAGCTGCCGCGGCACCTTCGGGTTCAGCTTGCGGGGCGGGGCGAAGCGGTCGAGCCGGATCTTCTGCATGACCGTGCGCGACTCGTCCTCCACGAAGGGCTTGCGGCCGGTGACCATCTGGTAGAGCACGATGCCCACCGAGAAGATGTCGCTGCGGAAGTCGAGCTTGTCGCCCAGGATCTGCTCCGGGCTCATGTAGCTGGGTGTGCCCAGGCCCGTGCCCGTCTCGGTCAGGTCGCTCAGCTTGTCGTCGCGGGCGATGCCGAAGTCCATCAGCTTCACCTCACCCTGCTTGCTCAGCATGATGTTGGCGGGCTTGATGTCGCGGTGGATGATCCCGCGAAAGTGCGCGTAGTCCAGCGCGCGCGCGATCTGCAGCGCGATGATGGCGGCCTCCTCGGCAGGCAGCACCGGCGAGAGCTCCAGCAGGTCGTACAGGTCGATGCCCTGCACGTACTCCATGACGATGTACATGGAGTTGCCGTCCTTCACGAAGTCGACGACGTGAAGGATGTTCTCGTGCTGCAGGGACGCCATGAAGTGCGCCTCCCGCTCGAAGCGCATGGCGAACTGGCTGTCCATCGCGATGGAGGACTTCAGCGCTTTGATGGCCACGAGCCGGCCGAGCGGCTCCTGGATGGCCTTGTAGACCACCGCCATTCCGCCGGCACCCACCTCATTGAGCACCCGGTAGTTGCCTATACGGTCGGACATGAAGAGGGGGGATGCTATCAAGCACGCTGCCCCTGTCAACGCGGGCGGGGCGCAAGTGACTGTAATCCTGGCGGGTTAGACGGGGCTCAGCGCGGCGCCGCGCCCCTCGAGCGGGCCCGACGAGCGCGTCGCAGCACACCGCCCAGGAGCAGCAGCCCGAGCCACGGCAGGCCGTCGTCGCTGCCCGCGGGCCCCACATGGCAGCCCCCGCCGCCGGTCGGCAACGCGGAGGTGCCCTGATCGACCCCCTGATCGACGGAGGTCAGCCCCTGATCGACGCCCGCGTCCATCTCTGGGATTGCCGGGACCTCCGTGGGAATGGGCCCCGTCACGAGCGGCGGCGGCAGGGGCGGACAGTCCGCCAGCGCGTCGTCCGCGCAGCGCGTCCGGAACGTGAAGGTGTACGGGACGCTGTTGGTCTCGTTCGCGAGGTTCTCGACGCCCGCGCTGATCTCCACGCGGTACTGGTGGTCGTACTGCAGCGCTTGGCTCGGACGCAGCATCGTGAAGAACGCGATGCCGGTGTTGTACGGCGTGTGGAAGGTCGTCGGCACGGTGTCCCCGTTCTCGTCGACGAGGCGCATCAGCGGCTGCAGCTGATCACGCTTGATGCCATACCCGAAGAGCACGCCGAGCTGGGTCAGCGTGCGGCTCTCGGCCGGGTCCACCGGGAAGTTCATTGCGCCGTCCTCCGGCACGGTGGCGACCACCAGGTCGGTGTCCATGGAGGCCACGCCCTGCACGCGGCGGTAGAGCGCCTGCCACGACTTGGCGACGAGCTTGGCCAGGTGCGGCAGGGAGCCGTGCGCGTCGGGGTTGTAGATGTGCGTGCCGAGCCAGGGGTATGTGTTCCACGCGTGCAGGTAGCCTCCGTAGGCCGCCCGACGCTGAATGAAGATCACGAACCCCATGCGGCCCATGCCGCTCTCGAGGGTGCTCGTGTCGATACTCCCCACGGCGGGGTTCGCGCCGTACATGACGCTGTCCGCGAAGATGCCGGGCAGGGGCTCGTAGGGGGCCCACGCCTGCGTGTACAGCTGCACGTCGTGGTCCACGATGATGAAGTAGTCCGCCTCCGTGTCGACGTCCGCCACGGGCCCGTCGATCTCCTCGGAGCGCGCCAGCATCATGGTGTCGTAGGTCTGGTCCGCGACGCCGTGGGAGGCGAAACCCAGAAAGAACGCTAGGCGCTCTTTGGCCTCCGGCGAGGAGAAGTCACCCTGGTACTCCTCGATCAGCCACTCTTGATACGCGCGCACGAAGGGCGGCCAGTGGGCCTCTTCGCCGTAGGGGCTGTTGGCGGCGTAGCCGCTGTCCGGGAACATGGAGCCCGCCTCGTACATGGGAATGTAGAGGGGGTCCTGGAGCAGGTCCCGAATGGGTCCGGGCGGGAGCTCCGCGACGGCGAGCTGCGAGATGTGGATATGGCTGTACGCCCCGTTGGCGCTTGCGCGCGAAGGGCTGAGCACAGCGAACACCAGCAACGCGACCACGGGAGCGAACGCCACGAGCCGCGTACGAACCGTAGGAAGAAGCCAAGAAGCCATACCGACAAGGTATCATGCGGTCTCGCACGAGTCCCGCGAGTGGCGCGACGGGCGCGACCGAGCGCGCTCAGCAGGTGCTCAGCAGGCGCGCTGGAAACAACGGCGACGCAGCGCGCCCTCGAGCGACTCGGCGATCTCTTCGGCCAGCGGGTCCATCGCGCTGCTCGCGACACCGGAGTCCGGACCCACGCTCTCGTTGTACGCGAAGCGGTCATCCTCACCGCAGCCGGACCAGAGGGAGTAGCCGTAGGGGCCGTCCGCGCCGGAGCGCCACACGTCCACGTACAGGTGCCCACCCTCGCACGCCAAGTGGGCCGCAGGGTCGGTGACGTGGTGGTCGTGACGCACGCTGGACGTCATGGGCGCCCCGAGCTCGGTGGTGAGCCCGGCGATCTCGAGGGAGAGCGCTTCGGCCAGGGTCTCGTAGGCGTGCTGGCGCGCGGCGTCGTCGGGCAGGGACATGCCCACGTCCTTGAACGACACCACGTGAAAGGGCAGCGCCCCGGGGGCGGCGGTGTGCAGGTCGAGCACGAAGGGGGAGTAGTTGGGCGCAGGCGCCGCAGTGTCACTCGCGGGAGCAGGCTGAAGCGAGTCGCCCGCGCCGTCGGCGCTCGGGAGGCCGTCATCGAAGATACCGCCGCCGAAGGCCAGGACCCCGAGCACCAGCGTCGACGCGGCGAGCGCAGCGCGCGGGGCCAGGGACGAGCGGATCACACGGGGGAAGCGGGCGAGGACGCGGGGCAGACGGTTCATGCTAGGCAGAGTGGGTATTGTGCCATGACGACGAGTGGAACGACAAGCACGCCCCCTTGGTCCTTGGGGCCGGGTCTACGTGGACAGGCGAGCGGGCTCGGCGTGTTCGCGGGTGGTCGGTCCTCCCGCATGGGGGGCCAGCCCAAGGGGCTGCTGCCGGTGCCGGGTAGCGGTGAGCCGCTGGTGGTGCACTCGCTGCGCGTGTCGGCCGACGCGGGCTACGCCGCATGCTGGTTGGTCGGGGATCTCCCTGCCTACGACGACGTGGCCGGCGGCCTCATGCTCGCCGGCTTTCGAGGGCGGCTGGGCGACGACCCGGCGGGCGTGGGTCCGCTGGGCGGACTGCGCGCGCTGCTCATGGCCGGCGCGCAGCTGGGGCTCGAGCAGGTGGTCGCCGTCGCGTGTGACATGCCCTTCGTGACGGCGCCGCTGCTCGGCGCGCTCCGGACACACGCCTCCGACGCGGCGGTGGTCGCGGCCCGGCGGGACCCGAGCGCGCCCTGGGAGCCGCTGCTGGCGCGCTACCGACCGAGGGCGGTGCTGCCCGCACTGGACGCGGCGCTGAGCGCCGGGACGCGCTCGTTCCAGGCGCTGCTGGCCACCGTGGACGTGGCGCGCTTCGAGGCGGACGGAGTGACGCGGGCGCTCGACGACTGGGACCGCCCCGAGGATGTCCGGAGCGAGTAACCCCAGGGCCAGAGGCTAGAGCCCGGCCTTCTCGCGCAGGGCGGCGTAGTCGCGCCCGGGCTCCGCGCGCAGCCCGATGGGCAGCCCACAGGCCTGCCAGCCGAGCTCTGCGGTCCCGCCGAAGGCGTCCTTCTTGCCGCCCCAGCCCGCGCTCACGTCACGCAGGTTCGTGAACCCGGCCTGCGTCAGCAGCGCGACGGCGGCCTGGCTGCGCCCGCCCATCTGGCAACCGACGACCAGCTTCGCGTCCAGCGGGAAGGTCGCTTTGACCACCTGTAGGAACGCGTCGTTCGGGACCATGCCCGCGCCGCCCCGCAGCCGCAGCGGGATGTTGTAGGCGCCGGTGGGGTGCCCGCCGTCGAACTCGGCCTCGGTGCGGACGTCGAGGTACGCGTAGCCCTCGTCTTCCATCAGCTCGAGGGCGTCTTCGGGGGACACGATGTGGGATGGGTCGCTCATGGGGTGCTGCCACTCATGGGGTTGGGGCTAGGCGCGCGGTGCGCTGGGAGCCGCGGCTCCGCTCTGCGGGTCGCGGACGAAGTAGGACTCGAGGGTCTCGCGGTGCGGTGACACCGCCTCGACGCGCGCTCCCCCGTCGAGGGCCGCGCGCAGCACCGGCTGGACGCCCCCCTCACCGTCCACGCTCACGATCCAGGAGGCCCCGTGAGCCGCGAGCGTGCCGTAGGACGAGAGGGCCTGGCGCGTCTCCTCCGTCAGGTCGCCGAGCTGCACCTCGAAGCGTCGCTGTCCGCGATGCAGGAGGGCGTCGAGCGTGCCCGACGCGGTCACCAGGCCGTCGCGCAGGATGGTCACGCGATCGCAGAGCATCTCTACGTCGCTGAGGATGTGGCTCGTGAAGATCAGCGTCTTCCCGCGCTCGCGCTGCTCGATGAGCAGGTCACGCACCTCTTTGCGGCCCACCGGGTCGAGGCCGCTCATGGGCTCGTCCAGCACCAGCAGCTCGGGGTCGTGCAGGAGCGCCTGCGCGAGACCCACGCGCTGCATCATGCCCTTGCTGAACTTGCCTATCGGCCGGTCCTTGGCGTGTGCGAGCCCGACGCGCTCCAGCATCAGGTCGGCGCGGCGCGCGCGGTCCTTTGGTGTCATGCCCATCAGGCGGCCGCAGAGGTCCAGGAACTCGAGGGGCTTCAGGTACTGATAGACGTACGGGTTCTCCGGCATGTAGCCGAGTCGCCGCACCGCCTCACGGTCGCCTGCCGGACGGCCGAAGATGGTGATCTCGCCTGCGTCGGCGTGGATGAGCCGCAGGATGCACTTGATACTCGTGGTCTTGCCGGCACCGTTCGGGCCGAGCAGGCCGAAGATCTCGCCGCGCCGGACATCGAAGCTGACCCCTTTGACGGCCTCCACCTTCTTGCGGAAGAAGCCGATGCGGAAGGTCTTGGCGAGGTTGGAGACGGTCAGGATGGACTCCGCCGGATCGGGCGGCGGCCCGCCGGCAGGCTCGCTCGGGGAGCCAGCCTGTGGGTCCGTAGCAGCCTTGGTGGGGTCTGAATGGTTATCACTCATGACATTCTCGTGGTTACTCAGCGCGGAGGCGCGTGCAGCTCCGCGTAGGCGCGGGTCACCGCGGAGATCACCTGCTCGCGATCCGCGTCGCTCATGGTTGGGAACAGAGGCAGAGACACACCGCGCGCCACGAGGTCCACAGCGACCCAGGGCTCTCCGTCCGGGCGTGTCGCGTCGGGGTCGGGTGTCACGCTCGACACTTGTGAGAGAGCGTAGCTCAGCGGCCCGGCCTGGGCCCCGAAGCGCCGGCAGTCCTCGATGAAGCGGTCACGCTGGGCCGGGCTCGTGCCTGCCGGCAGGAGCGCCCCCAGGGTCTGGAGGTTGGGCTGCGAGCCGGCCGGGGCGACCTGAAAGGAGAGGCCGGGAGCGCTCTCGCGCAGCGCCGCTTGGATCTGCCGAGCGTGCGCGCGGCGGCCCTCGTTGATGCTGCTCAGCCGCGCCATCTGGGCGACCCCGAGCGCGCCCTGGAGCTCCGTGAGGCGGTGGTTGCCCGCGTGGCGCTCGAACACCCCGGGAGCGGTCTGGCCGTGGTTGCGCAGGACGCGCAGGCGGCGCGCGAGCTCGGCGTCATTGGTGACACACATGCCCCCTTCGCCGGTGGTGATGACCTTGCGGGGGTGAAAGCTGAAGCAGCTGATGTCCCCGAGGCTCCCGCAGGGGGTTCCGTCCGCGAAGACGCTGCCCAGGGCACAGGCCGCGTCTTCGATGACGAGCAGGCCCGCGAGGACGGGGCGCAGGGCGGCGGCGCGGGCCGGGTTGCCGAACTGGTCGATGACGATGGCGGCGCGGGTGCGCGGGCTGCGGGCGGCCGCGAACGCGTCTTCCGTGCTGTTCCACTCGTCGGGGTGCACGTCCACCAACTTCACCGTGGCGCCGACGCCGCGCACCGCGTGGGCAGGGCTGGGCCAGGTGAGCGCGGGCACCAGCACCTCGTCGCCGGGTCCCACGCCTGCGGCCGTGAGCGCCAACACCAGGGCGGCCGTGCCGTTGGCCACGGCGACGCCGTGCGCGCGGCCGGACTGCTCCGCGACCAGCTGCTCGAAGCGCTCGACCTCGGCCCCCTGCACCAGCATGCCGCTGCGCAGGACGCGCAACACGGCATCGCACTCGGTGTCGTCCAGCAAGGGGCGCGTCATCGGAATCATGGGCCGTAGAGGATAACAGATGTCAGTGGAAGTCGCGCGAGCGAGGCAGCTCTTCGGGGGCGGGCAGACACGGCGCGAAGAGCTTCTGGACCAAGAGGTGCGTGACGCCGTCCACCACCTGCAGCACGCCGCTCATGCCCAGCAGCACGGAGGTCTTGGCCAGCGTGCGCTGACGCTCGAACGCGTCTGGGTAGAGCACCGCGTTCACGAAGCCGGTCTCGTCCTCCAGAGTGAAGAAGGTGACGCCCGAGGCCGTGCCCGGGCGCTGGCGACAGATGACCAGCCCCACGTACTCCACGCGGCGCCCGTGGGGCTGTACGCCCAGGTCGCGCGCGCTGGGGATGCCTTGCTGCGCCAAGTGCGGCCGCAGGCGCTCGATGGGGTGTCCGGCCGTGCTGTGACGGCTGGCGCGGTAGTCCCAGCTGATGCGCTCGGTGGCGTCCAGGGAGGCGAAGTGCAGCTGCGTGGTGGCGCTGGCGAGGGGCAGCGTGTCCTTGCGGAAGCGGGCGAGCGCGCGCACGGCCCAGATGGCGTCCCGGCGCTCCACACCGAAGTCGTCGAAGGCCCCTGCCTGGGCCAGGCGCACGAGCTGGCGCGTGCTGAGCGCCGTGCGGCGCACGAAGTCGTCGAGGTCCGTGAAGGGAGCCGCCGCGCGCGCCGACTCGATGCGGGCACGCTCGGGCGCACCCAGCCCCGTCACGTAGCGCAGGCCCATGCGCACGGGGGGGGTGTCCGAGATGGTCCCCTCGAGCGTGCAGTCCCAGCCGCTGTCGCGCACCGAGATGGGCAGCACCCGCACCCCGCGCCGGCGCGCGTCGTCCACCAACGTGGCCGGCTGGTAGAAGCCCATGGGCTGCGCGTTGAGCAGCGCGCACAGGAACACCGCCGGATGATGGCAGCGCAGCCAGGCCGTGGCGTACGAGAGCAGCGCGAAGCTGGCCGCGTGGCTCTCCGGGAAGCCGTACTCACCGAAGCCGCGGATCTGCGCGAAGACCCGCTCGGCGAACTCCTCGCTGATGCCCTTCTGCACCATGCGCGGCACCATGCGCTCGCGGTGTGCCTCGATGCGCCCCGCCTTGCGCCACGCGGCCATGTCGCGGCGCAGCTGGTCAGCCTCGCCGGGGGTGTAGTCCGCCGCCAGCACGGCCAGCTTCATGACCTGCTCCTGGAAGATGGGCACACCCAGGGTCTTGGCCAGCACGCGCTCGAGCGTGGGGTGCGGGTACTCCACCACCTCTTGCCCCGCGCGGCGCCTCAGGTAGGGGTGCACCATGTCGCCCTGGATGGGCCCGGGGCGCACGATGGCCACCTCGATCACCAGGTCGTAGAAGCAGCGCGGCTTGAGGCGCGGCAGCATGGCCATCTGCGCGCGGCTCTCGATCTGGAAGACCCCCAGCGTGTCGCCGCGCGAGATCATCTCGTAGGTGGCGGGGTCCTCGGCGGGCAGCGTGGCCAGCTCCAACGCGGGGCCGTCGTGCGCGCGCAGCAGGTCGAGCGCGATGCGCATGCAGGTGAGCGCGCCCAGACCCAGCAGGTCCACCTTGAAGAGCCCGAGCGCTTCCACATCGTACTTGTCCCACTGGATGACGGTGCGACCGGGCATGGTGGCGGGCTCTACGGGCACCAGCGAGTCCACCGGCTGATCACCCAGCAGGAAGCCCCCGGGGTGCACGCTCAGGTGGCGCGGCGTGTCTTGTAGCGCGAGCGTGAGCGCGCACAGCTGGCGCGTGCTCGCCGCGTCGGGAGGCAGGCCTGCCTGCGTGACGATCTCGGGGCTGAGCTCGTCGTGGTAGTGCACCAGCTTGGCCACCGCGTCGATGTCCGTGGCGGGGATGCCCAGCACCTTGCCTACCTCGCGCACCGCCGAGCGCGTGCGGTAGCGCACCACGTTGGCGACCATGGCCGCGTGGCGCCGGCCGTACTTCGCGTACACGTGCTGGATGACCTCCTCGCGACGCTCGTGCTCGATGTCGAGGTCGATGTCCGGGGGCTCGGCGCGCTCGCGGCTGAGGAAGCGCTCGAAGAGCAGGTCCATGCGCACGGGGTCCACCGCCGTGATGCCGAGGCAGAAGCAGACCGCGCTGTTGGCCGCGCTGCCGCGCCCCTGACAGAGGATGTGCTGGCTGCGGCAGAAGCTGACGATCTCGTACATGGTCAGGAAGTACCCGCCGTAGTGCAGGTCTTCGATGACGCTGAGCTCGCGCTCGAGCTGCACACGCACGTCCTCGGGGATGCCGCCGGGGTAGCGCCGCGCCGCGCCCTCGTAGGTGAGGGTGCGCAGCCAGCTCTCGCTCGAGACGCCCTCGGGGCGGGGCTCTTCCGGGTAGCGGTAGTCCAGCTGGTCCAACGTGAAGCGGCAGCGCTCGGCCACGTCCAGGCTGCGCTGCAGCAGCTCCGGGGCGTCGGCGAAGCGTGCGTGAGCGGCGGCGGGCGTGAGCAGCGTGTGCTCCGCGTTGCTGCGGATGACGGTGCCGGCGGCGGCGAGCGTGACCCCCGCGCGGATGCAGGCGACCACGTCTTGGAGAGGGCGGCGCTCGGGGTGGTGGTAGAGCACCTCCAGACCGCCCACCAGCGGGACGCCCAGCGCCTGAGCCGCGTGGCGCAGGCGGCGCTCGGTCTCGCGCTCGTGAGCCACGAGGTGGCGTACGCAGTAGGCGGAGATGCCGTCGTGGAAGGGCCGGAGGCGCGGCAAGAGCGCCGGGTCCGCGCACAGCAGCTCGCAGTGGGTGAGCGCCGCCAGCTCCGGCAGGTGCAGCTCGCTCACGCCCTTCGGGCCGCGCGCCTGACCCACGCTCAACAGACGGCAGAGCTGGGCGTAGCCCACGCTGTCACGCACCAGCGCGACCACACGCGAGCGCGGCTGGGCAGGGGCCGCAGCGAGCGTCAGCTCGGCCCCGGTGACCAGACGCAGGCCCCGCTCACGCGCCGCGAAGTGCGCCTTCACCAGCCCGTAGACCCCGTCGCGGTCGGTCAGGGCGAGCGCGCCGAGGCCCAGCGCGTGCGCTTGCGCGACGAGCTCTTCGGGGCTGCTCGCGCCCTCGAGGAAGCTGTAGTGGCTCTTGACCCAGAGAGGCACGTAGCCCGCGTACCGAGAGCCTCTTGAGTCGCGAGGGTCTTGCGAGACGCGAGAGTCCTGCGGGTCCCGCAGGTCCCGCGGTGTCGAGTACGGGGACACCATGCGCGCCTCAGTCGACGGTGCCGTGCAGGAACCATGTGGCGCGCGGCCGGTCCCAGTAGACCCACAGCAGCCCGCCCACGTCGGTCTCGGCGTAGTAGTAGTCGCGCTCCACCGTGCGCTTCCACCAGCCCCCGCTCACCCGGTAGGGCCCGTACATGCGCTGCACGCGCTCCCCGTGGGGGCCCTCCGGCAGGCTGCTGGACAGCCCCTCGCGCGTGGACGGCGAGGGCGCGCTGGCGCTGGCCAGCCGCAGCGCGGCAGACAGCGGTGACGGCGCAGACCCTGTGGAGGCTAGCGACGCTGGAGAGGCGGGAGAGCCAGAAGAGCCAGAAGAGCCAGAAGAGCCAGAAGAGCCCGTTGACACCGAGGGCGCGGTGGACGCGACGGGCGCTGGCGGTACCGCCGACGGGCGAGGACGCTGCGTGCGCAGCGGCAGGGGGCGCCGCAGCACGCGCCGCACCAGCACGCTGGCGAGGGCGTCGGCCTCCGGCACGCCGGGCTCGGCCTCGCGCTCGTCGAAGTCGGCTAGGCGCTCTGGCTCGGGGTTCTCCTGCGCCTCGTCGTCGCGCCACAGGTCGCCGGTGGGCGACGACGCGCGCCACGGCGCGGTCCCGGCGGGCGAAGCTGGCTGCGGCAGACCCCCCTGTGTCGTACGGGATACGTAGGAGGCTGCGGCGGTAGGTGGCTCCATGGTGGGCACCCACACGAAGCGCGCCTCGGGCAGGTGGGCCTCGCGCACCCGCGCGCGCACCACCGAGCGCGGCCCGTAGGCGGCGCGCACCCTCGCGAGCGCACGGGCCGCGGCGTGTGGGTCGCGCTTGGGGCGCATGCCGGGCAGCACCAGCGACTCTGCGTGGGCGCGCTCGGTCTCGGCGCGCAGGGTGACCGCCTCGACGGGGCTGGCCAGCGTGAGCTGCCCGAGCCGCAGCCGGATGAGCTCCAGCAGGATCATCAAGTCGCCGGTGGGCGCGGCGGGCTCGAGGGTCTCGTCCACGACACGCGCACGGCCCTGCGGGGCGTCCAGCTCGAAGCGCAGGTGCAGCGCGCGGATGTGCTCGCCGCGCTCACGCAGCCCCATCAGCAGCGGGTGCAGCGCGGCCTTCACACCGAAGAGCAGGCGGTGCGTGTCCGCGTCGGGCGGGGTCACCTCGAAGCGGGCCTCGGTGGGCTCCTCGAAGCCCAGCGGCTGGAGCGGCAGCTGCGCGTCGTCCGCGAAGAGCGAGCGCACCCGCGCGGCCTCCGGACCGAAGCGCCCACCGAACTCGGCTGCGGGCAGCGCCATGAGGTCTCCGAGACCGTGGACCTCCAGCATGGCGAGGTCGTCACAGAGCTCGGCCGAGAGGCCCAGCGCCCGCAGGTCCGCGCCGTTGGCCAGCAGCTGCTCCTCGGCGGCGCTGGCCAGCACGCGGCAGCTGAGCTGCGTGCCCGCGGCAGCGAACAGGCGGTAGCGGTGGAAGCCCACCCAGGTGGCCCCGAAGAGCCCGCGCCCCTTGAGAAACGCGTGGGTGGCGCGCGCCCAGCCCTCGACCCCACCGTAGAGCTTCTCCATGCCGTTGGGGTCCAGGAAGAAGGTGCTGGGGAAGTGCGCGCAGGGCTCGACCTTGGGCGTGAGCATCTGCAGGCCGCTGGCGAGCTCCGCCTCGAGGGCCTCCACCCGCTCCTGGGGCACGACCCCCGTGTGCAGACCGGGCAGGCGGTCGCGCGCGGCGGCGTGCGTGAGCCCCAGGCGCAGACCCGCCGCCAGCGCGGCGCGGTTGAGGTGCGTGATGCGCCCCTCGGGCCCTTCGCTGGTGAGCACCACGGTGGGGCGCCCGCAGAACTCGGGGCGGTCCTGCAGCAGGAGCTGCAGGGGCAGGTCTGGGAGCTTCACCAGCGCCACGCGCTCCGGCTCCGCGCCGCGCGGACGAGCTGGGCGCGCGGCCCGGGAGGTCATGCGCGGTCCTCCGAGTGCGTGGGTGGAGATGTATCGGCCGCGTCCGGGGAGGCTGCGGTGTCTTGCGCCGAGGGCACGCAGGGCGCGCAGGCTTGCTCGTCTTGCGCCTGGTGGTTGGCGTGCGCACCGACGCGCTTGGCCGCGATCTTGGGACGCAGCACCACAGGCGGGGCGAGAGGACGCAGCGGGATGGGCGCTGCCGTGGACGGGGCGGCCGTGGACGGCGCAGCGGGCAGCACGATGGGCAGCGTGAGCTGCGAGGCCGCGGGGGCGAGGGTGAGCGCTGGGGCGCTGGGCGCCAGCGTGTCGAAGAGGGAGAGCTGCGCGTGCTCGGGCGCGTCCTCGAGGGCGGGCAGCAGCTCTAGCCCGGCGGGCGCGCCACGGCGCTCGGCCGTGGGAGCTTGCAGGACGCCGAGCTTGTTCTTGAGCACGCGCTGCGAGAGCACGAAGGAGCCGTCTTCGTCACGCTGCCGCGTGGGCTCGAGGCGCAACGCCACCAAGGCGCCGAGCGACGGCGCGGCGGCCGCGGAGTCACTCAGCACGCAGAGCTGCGCGTCATGGCGACGCAAGAGGCCGGAGAGGCGCGTCTGCCACGGATTGTGGGCGGCGGGCGTACGACCCATGAGGTCCATCACCAGCAGCCCGAAGCCCCCGGAGCGGACCAGCCACTCCGCCACGCGACAGAGCCCCTCGGGCCCTTCTTTGGTGGGCACGCGCACGATGACCAGCGCGTCCAAGTCGACCCCGGCGGCGGCTAGGTCCGGGGGATAGAGCGGGCCGTCCGTGGGTTCTATCCAGACCACCGACTCCCCCTCACGCTGCTTGGCGAGGAGCATGGAGACCGCCGTGCTGGTGCGCCCCGTAGACCCCGAGAGCTCGACGATGCGGCCCGCGAGCGCGCTCCCTTGCCAGGCGGTGCCCGCGGGGGCCGACGCCTGAGGTGCCGGCCGGTGTGACGCGGAACCCTCCCGTGATGGGTCTGGGTGCGCATCGGGGACACCAGGCAGCGCGAGCTGGCTTTCTGTGGTGCGCCGAGGGGAAGGTGGCGCGGGGGTCTCATGGGTCAGGGCGAGAACCATGGTGTCATCTCCAGTGTACTGAACGGGTGAACAGAATCAAGGCTGGTCCCCACGAAATGAACAGGATGACGGCTGACGAGGGTGTTATCGGTCGGGTCGTTCTGAACATAGGATCAGGCCTGCTCGCTGCATACCTCCTGGGTGAGACATTCTTGTGACGACCCACCGAGGCATGCGACAACGGCGGCATGATCGACTCGAGCGACGAGAATGTGCGTAACCTCGGACCGCTGGCGGCACTCGCTGGGATTTGGGAGGGCGGCACCGGCGTCGACGACGCGCCCGCCGAACCGGACCGCACTCAGCTGGCGGTCAGCAAGTACCGCGAGCGGCTGGTGCTGGAGCCCATCGGCCGCGTGGACAACCACCAGCAGGTCCTCTACGGCCTGCGCTACGCGACCACGGCCTGGCGCGAGGGAGCCGACGTCAGCTTCCACGAAGAGGTGGGGTACTGGCTGTGGGACGCCGCCAACAAGCAGGTGCTGCGCTCGTTCATCGTGCCGCGTGGCGTGACTGTGCAGGCCGGTGGCACGGTCGAGCCCGACGCCAAGACCTTCAGCATCTCCGCCGAGGCGGGCTCGGGCACGTACGGCATCTGCTCGAACCTGTTCCTCGAGGAGGAGTTCAAGACCGTGCGCTACGACCTGACGGTCACCGTGCATGACGATGGTACGTTCAGCTACGAGGAAGATACCCAGCTGCAGATCAAGGGTCGCGCGGACATCTTCCACCACATCGACCGCAACCGCCTCAAGCGCGTCGGCTGAGCCTCGCGGTCACCACCGAGCGTGCTGCGGCGGCGCCCCGCCGCACGCCGGGTGCGTCAGCGCGCGTCCAGGACGTAGACCGCGTAGAGCCACGTGGTGGACGCGGTGAACATGAGCGCGTCCACGCGGTCCAGCAGGCCGCCGTGACCAGGAAGGATGTTGCCCGAGTCCTTCACGCCCGCGCTGCGCTTGAGCAGCGACTCGAGCAGGTCACCCGCCTGCCCGAGGCCGCCCGCGACGACGCCGAGCGCGATGGCGTGCGGCACGGGGATGGGCAGCCGCATGACGTAGATGGCGAAGAAGGCGCCACCCACCGCGCCGAGCAGCCCGCCCAGCGAGCCCTCGACGGTCTTCTTGGGCGAGAGCTTCTCGTAGAGCTTGTGCTTTCCGAACGCGCGCCCCGCGAAGTACGCGGCCGTGTCCGAGAGGAAGGCCAGCATCATGGCCAGCACGACCCAGCGCGCGCCGTAGGGCAGCCCGTGCAGCAGGTCCACCGTGATGAGGAGCCCGCCCACATAGATGGGGCCGCCGAAGAGCCAGCCCGCGCGGGCGCCGGAGCTCTCGATGGGGTCGGGGCGCAACAAGCTGCCGACCAACGCGACGAAGCCGAGGCCCAAGACCGCCAGGAAGAGCTGGGCTTGGGCGAAGACCACGACCGCCGCGAAGCCCGCCGTGGCGAGGGTGCCGAGGGCGATGAGGACGCGCTGCCCCGGCATGGTCATGGCCATGAGCTCGCGGGCCACCATGGCCACGGCGACGAAGCAGAAGACGTGGAAGCCCCAGCGCGGCCCATAGAACAAGAGCCAGAGGATGACCGGGATGAGCGGCAAGGCCGACGCGAAGCGCAGGGCGGTGCTGCCCAGCTTGCTCTTCGAGGTCGGGTCGCTCGGCGCGGGCTCGGCTCCGGCGGGCGGCGTGGGGGCGGTGTCCGCGTCGTCGCGGCCTGTTGTCATGGGGCCTCGGTGGCGGATTGGCCGCCGTCTTGGGGCGGGCTGACGGGGGCCGGCGGCGCGGCCTCGGGAGCTTCGGGCGCGGCCGCGTCGAGCACGCGCCCGAAGCGGCGCTCACGGGACCGGAAGGACTCGAAGGCCTCGTGCAGGTCCGCGAGCTGGAACTCGGGCCAGAGCTTGGACGTGAAGAAGAGCTCCGCGTACGCGGCGCCCCAGAGCAGGAAGTTGCTGATGCGCTGGTCCCCACCGGTGCGGATGAGCAAGTCGACCGGGCCGACCGCGGCCGACGGCAGGCGCGACTCGAGCAGGGCCTGGTCGACGCTGGTGGCGGAGAGACGCCCCGCCGCAACGTCGCGAGCGATCTCGGCGGCAGCGTCGGCGAGCTCTTCCTGGCCCCCGTACGACAGGGCCAGCGTCAGCGTCATCCCCGTGAGGGTGGCGGTGTCGCGCTCGAGGCTGTGGAGCACGCTGAGCACGCGGGCCGGCAGCTTGTGTGTGCGCCCGATGGCGCGCAGCCGGATCTGGTTGTCCATGAGCTCGCTGCGCTCGGACACCAGGTACTCGATGAGCAGCTCCATGAGCGCCGAGACCTCGTGTGGGGGCCGCTCCCAGTTCTGCTCGCTGAAGGCGTACAGGGTGAGGGCACGGACGCCGCTGCGGCGGCACTCCCGAACGATGTCGCGCACCGTGTGGCTCCCCTGGTGGTGTCCGGCGGTGCGCAGGTGGCCGCGGCTGGAGGCCCAGCGACCATTGCCATCCATGATGATGGCGACGTGCTGCGGTGGGGCGTCGGGAGAGGCGGTCACAGGATGTCCAGGGCGTGCAGCGCGGCGCTCTTGGGCACGCTGTGGGCAGAGGAACGACACCTACCACGCTCGCATTCCGGCTTCAAGCGAGGGCTGGACGCGCGGCCGGTTGTCTTGCGGCAGCCACGACTTAGGGTGTTGGCCACTCATGGCCAAGAACTACTACGAAGTGCTGGGTGTGGCGCGCGACGCCGGGGCTGCCGACATCAAGAAGGCGTTTCGGAAGCTCGCCAAGAAGTTTCATCCGGACCACAACCCCGACGACAGCAAAGCCGAGGAGCGCTTCAAGCAGATCTCACAGGCCTACGACGTGCTCGGGGACGAGGAGAAGCGCAAGCTCTACGACCAGTACGGAGAGGACGGCCTGCGCGAGGGGTTCGACCCGCGCCGCCACGGAGCAGAGGCCTTCGCGGGCTTCGACTTCAGTGAGATCTTCGGTGGCCGGGGCGGACGTCGAGGCCCGCGCGGCGTGCGCATGGAGGACTTTGGGGACTTCTTCGGCCAGCAGCGGGCGGCTCCGCGCGGACGCGACGTGAGCGGCACGGTGGAGGTGGGCTTCGTGGAGGCGCTGCGCGGCTGCGAGCGTGAGGTGTCCATGACCGACCCGAGCGGCAACGTGCGCGGCGTGAAGGTCAAGATCCCGGCGGGCGTGAGCGACGGCGCGAAGATCCGCGTACGTGGGCAGGGACAACCCGGCGCGGGTGGGGCGGGGGACCTGATGCTGGAGGTCAAGGTCGGGAAGCACCCGTCGTTCTGGGTGGAGGGCACGCAGCTCCACGTGAAGGTGCCGATCACGCCGCTCGAGGCGTACCGCGGCGCGAAGGTGGGCGTCCCGACGCT
Source organism: Sandaracinaceae bacterium (assembly GCA_020633075.1). Lineage (GTDB taxonomy): Bacteria > Myxococcota_A > Polyangia > Polyangiales > Houyiibacteriaceae > JADJJE01. Next base: position 227,378 of record JACKEI010000004.1, on the reverse strand, counting down.
GGAGGGCGAGGTGCGCGTGGGGGTACCCGCTGGGAGCCAAACGGGGCGGAAGCTCCGGGTCCGAGGGAAGGGCGTAGCGTCGGCCAAGGACGGGGCTGGAGACCTGATCGTGCACCTGGAGGTGCGCATGCCGGAGACGCAGTCGGAGGCGCTCGAGGCTGCGCTGGAGACGGTTGAGGCGGCATTCGATGGCGACGTCAGGGGAGGGCTCTCGCTGGAGTAGGCTGGGGGTTTCACGTGAAACGTGGGGGCGGGGGAGCTGAGGCCGGTGCGGGGATGGAGCGCTGGGGAGGGGTTGTTGTGGGCTGAGGCCGAGTCGGTGGCGGTGGCGGCGGTGGCTGAGTCGGAGTCGGTCGCGGTGGCGGTGGCGGAGTCGGAGTCAGAGTCGGAGACAGAGTCGGAGTCGGAGTCAGAGTCGGAGACAGAGTCGGAGTCGGTGGCTGAGTCGGAGTCGGAGACAGAGTCGGAGTCGGAGACAGAGTCGGAGTCGGAGTCAGAGTCAGAGTCGGAGACAGAGTCGGAGTCGGAGACAGAGTCGGAGTCGGAGTCGGAGACAGAGTCGGAGTCGGTGGCCGAGTCCGAGTCGGTGGCTGAGTCGGAGTCGGTGGCCGAGTCCGAGTCGGTGGCTGAGTCGGAGTCGGTGGCTGAGTCGGAGTCGGTGGCTGAGTCAGAATCGGAGTCGGTGGCTGAGTCGGAGTCGGTGGCTGAGTCGGAGTCGGTGGCTGAGTCGGAATCGGAGTCGGTGGCGGGGTCGGTGGCTGAGTCGGAGTCGGATGCGGAGTCGGGGTCGAAGGCACGGTCGGTGGCAGGGTCAGGCACGGAGTTCGGGGGGTGGCGGAGTTTCTGACTGAGTCCGCGGCGGAGCGCGCAGGGCGTGCGTCGGGTGGGTTGGCCTTAGGGGGTCTGAGCATCATGAGAGGGTGGCACCCCTGGCTCGGCTGGCGGTTGGGGCGCTCTCCAGACACGGAAGTCGGCGGGGCATGACTGCCAAGGAACATCCAACGTACTGACGGCGAGCACGCCGCGCGCGAGCACGCCCGAACGGGGTGCCTCAGAGCCGTGTGGCCGGCGGCACAGGTCGGGGTCCCACCTTCGGTCGTCCTGACACTGCGCGGGCTTGTCCGTGCGGGCGTGCTCGCTGCATCGCCTCGCCGGTGGCACCTGACGGCACCAGCACCACAGGGGTCCTGAGGACGGGCCCAGGTTTCACGTGAAACGTTGTCGCCAGCCAGCGCCCCCCGACCGTGTCCCCGCACGAACCCGGCGTGGCGCCCTGCGACCCCCCTGACCCCCACCTCCAAGCCGTTCAACGAAAGCCCCGCTGCACGCCCCCACATCGCCGCCGTCCCCGACTCCGACTCCGACCCTTCCCCCGACCCGCACCGGACCCCAACCCGACGCCCGAACACGAACCTTCCACAAACCGAACCCTGAACCCGACCCGGTACCCGACCCGACTCAGTCTCCGACTCGGCCACCGTCTCCGACTCCGACTCAGTCTCCGACTCGGCCACCGTCTCCGACTCCGACTCCGCCACCAACTCCGACTCCGACTCGGCCACCGACTCCGACCGAGTCTCCGACTCAGACTCGGCCACCGACTCAGACTCGGCCACCGACTCAGACTCCGACTCAGACTCAGACTCGGCCACCGACTCAGACTCCGACTCAGACTCAGACTCGGCCACCGACTCAGACTCCGACTCAGACTCGGCCACCGACTCCGACTCCGACTCCACCCCCCGACCCGTACTTGACCCCACGCCACCGCGCTCGCACAACAGCGCGATGTCCCTGCAGCACGATTCCCGTCAGCGCCTGGCCGACCTCGAGGCACGCGGCCTCCTGCGGCGCCCGCGCACGGTGGAGGGGCAGCAGGGCGCCACCTTGCTGGTTGATGGCCGTGAGCTGCTCTGCTTCTCGAGCAACAACTACCTCGGTTTCGCCAACCACGCTGAGCTGATCGCGGCGGGCACGCGCGCCATGCAGGAGTCTGGTGCAGGAGCCGGCGCCAGCCGCCTGATCTCGGGCAACATGGCGGCCCACGAAGCCGCCGAGGTCGCGCTGGCCGCGTACGTGCAGCAGCCCGCAGCGCGGCTGTTCAGCACAGGTTACGCCGCGAACGTCGGAGCCCTCCAAGCGCTGGCGGAGCCCGGTGACGTGCTCTACTCGGACGCGCTCAACCACGCGAGCCTGATCGATGGCTGCCGTCTGAGCCGCGCCCGGGTCGAGCGCTACCATCACACGGACCTCGACCACCTGCGCCACCTGCTCCGGAGCAACCGGGGCAGCGCACGTCGCGCCTTCATCGTCACCGACGCCCTGTTCAGCATGGACGGCGACGTCGCACCCCTGCCCGCACTGCGCGCGCTGGCAGACGAGTTCGACGCGGCTCTCTACGTCGACGAGGCACACTCGGTCGGCGTGCTCGGCCCGAGCGGACGTGGCGCGTGCGCTGCCGCAGACGTGCGCCCGGACGTCCTGGTGGGCACCCTCGGCAAGGCCTTCGGCCTGGCCGGCGCCTTCGCGGCGAGTGACGGCGACACGGCCCAGTGGCTCTACAACCGCGCCCGCAGCTTCGTCTTCTCGACCGGCCCGCAGCCGAGCCTCGCTGCGCAAGTGGTCGCGGCGGTGCCGCTGGTGGAGTCCGCCGACGCGGAGCGCGCGCGCTTGGTGCGGCACAGCGAGCGCCTCCGAGCGCACCTCCGGGCGCTCGGCCACCAGGTGCCCTCTCTCGCCACCCCCATCGTGCCGCTGCTGCTCGGCTCCGAGGCGCGCGCGCTCGAGGCCGCCGCAGGGCTCATGAACCGAGGCATCTTCGTGCCAGCCATCCGGCCTCCGACGGTCCCCGTCGGAACCGCCCGCCTGCGCATCGTGCCCACCGCCGCTCACACGGACGCGCAGCTGGACGCACTGATGAGCGCGCTCGAGGGGACGCGCCCATGAGGGGCTTCTTCATCACGGGCACCGGCACGGGCGAAGGCAAGACCTTCGTCACGCGCGGCCTCGCCCTGTACGCGCGCAGCCGCGGGCTGGACGTCGCCGCCATCAAGCCCCTCGAGACGGGCGTTGACCCCCAGCCCGAAGACGCCGTGGCGCTGGCCCGCGCGAGCGGCCGGCCGGAGCTGGCCCACCTGCCTGGCCTGTACCGCGTGCGTCCGCCCCTCGCCCCCTTCAGCGCGACGCTGCGCGGGGAGGCCCCTGTCCCCAGCACGGAGTCGCTCTGCGCGGCGCTCGGTGCGGTGCGCGCGGAGCTGCTGCTGGTGGAGGGCGCTGGCGGCGTGATGGTACCCCTCGACGCCAGCCGCTCCATCGTCGACCTGATCGGCGCGCTCGGCCTCCCGACGCTGCTGGTCGCCCGCAATGGCCTGGGTGTCATCAGCCACGTGCGTTGCGCCGTCGAGGCCCTCGATCACCGCGGCCTCCCCGTCGCGGCGGTGGTCCTGACCGAGCACGGCCCCACCGACAGCAGCCAGGTCGACAACCTGGAGGTGCTGCAGAGCCTGCTGTCCGCCCCGGTGGTTCGCTTCCCGCACGCAGCGGCTGACAGCGAGCAGGCCCTGGCTGCGAGCGCCCACGACCTGGCCGCGCTCTTGGGCCTCTGACCCACGTCCACCAGCACTACGTCTTGTATCTTCAGTGATACTCCCGGCGCCGGCGACTATTTCACGCATCGGCACTTGCGCGGCTGGCACCCATATGTAAAGTCTCGCCTCTCGCTCACGGGCGAGAACGTCCCTGGGGCCATAGCTCAGTTGGGAGAGCGCTTGAATCGCACTCAAGAGGTCATCGGTTCGATCCCGATTGGCTCCACCACCCAAGGTCCGATGTGAAACGCCAGCCCACCCGCTGGCGTTTCTTTTTTCCGCGCCCGCGACGCAGCGCGTAGCCTCCTCGGATGGACAGCGCCCCACTCGGACAGAAGCCCTTCATCCTCGCTGGGGTGGTGCTCGCGATCCTCAAGGTGGGCATCGACTACGCCGTGTCCGCAGCGTTCGGCCAGACCTGGAGCCCGCTCTACTACGTCAGCCCGATCGACGCGCCCCTCTTCCACCCGGGCGAGAACCTCGGCTACTACGCGGCGCTCTGGGCCACGGCGGTCCCGTTTCTGGCCGTGGGTATCTGGCTCTCGGCGCGCCGCCTGCGCGACGCGGCGGCCCCCGCCTGGATGGTGGCGCTCTTCATCGTCCCCTTCGCCAACCTGCTCTTCTTCCTGGCCCTGTCCGTGCTGCCGAGCGCTGCACGGCCCGCCGGCAGCGAGCCCACACAAGGTGCCGCGGACACGCCCGGCGAAGCTCCCCGGATGAGCGCAGGCGCCGCCCTCGCCCTCAGCATCCTCGCGGGCGCCACCATCACCCTCGGCGCACTGGGCGCCTCCGTGGGCCTGCTCGGCAACTACGGCGCGCCCCTCTTCATCGGCGCGCCCCTGTTCTCGGGCTTCGCCACCACCATGCTCTTCGATCAGCTGCACGGGGTGCGCGCCCACCGCGGCCGCGCCTACTCCCTGGGCGCGTCCATCGCCGGTCTGGTCGTGAGCTTCGTCGTGCTCATCGCCTTCGCGATCGAGGGGCTCATCTGCCTGATGATGGTGTGGCCGCTGGCGGTGGTGACGACGCTGATCGGGCATCAGCTCGCGTACGCCATCCGCACCCAGATCCGCAGCGCCAACGGCCGCTGGGCCGCCCCCGCGCTGCTGCTCCCCATCATGCTCGTCACCGAGGCCATCGCGCCACCGCCGGCCGAGACCTACATGGTGGAGACGGTCGTCGAGGTCGCCGCGCCCCCCGAAGTGGTCTGGGAGAACGTCGTCGCCTTCCCGGAGCTGCCGCCCATCGAAGACTGGATCTTCCGCGTGGGAGTCGCCGCCCCGACGGGCGCCCGCATCGAAGGCAGCGGCGTGGGCGCCATTCGGCGCTGCGAGTTCACCACCGGGGAGTTCGTGGAGCCCATCGAGGTGTGGGACCCTCCCCGTGAGCTGGCCTTCGGCGTGCAGGACATGCCCGACCCCATGCGCGAGATGTCGCCCTACGACATCCGCCCGCGCCACCTGGACGGCTACTTCCGCACCACCGCGGGGCGCTTCCTGCTGGAGCGCACCGACAGCGGTGGGACCCGCCTACGCGGCCGCACGTACTACCAGCTCGACATGATGCCCACGGTGTACTGGAAGCTCTGGGCGGACGACATCGTGCACCGCATCCACCTGCGCGTGCTGAACCACGTCGCGCGGATCTCGGAGGACGCCGCGCGCGCACGCTAGAGCACGCTTCATGAGGCCCGTCCCAGACGCTCTCGCCTCAGGCCGAGCGCCGCGTCAGGAGGCCGCCGCACCCTGCCGCACGCGAGCGACGGAACGAAAAGGGGCCCACCGCGTACGCCGTGGGCCCCGTTCGTGCAGCGATGCGTGCTCAGCTGTTCTGCTTGGTCCAGCCCGTGAGGAACTCGCAGAACTTCGCGACGTTCTCGGGCTCCATCGCGTTGTACATGCTGATGCGCAGGCCGCCGACCGAGCGGTGACCCTTGATGCCCACGAAGCCCGCCGCGCTGGCGTCGGCCACGAGCTTCTTCTCCAGCGCCTCGGTGGCCAGGTTGAACACGGGGTTCATGACCGAGCGCGAGTCCTTCTCGATCGTGAGCTTGTAGAAGTCGCTCGAGTCGAGCACGTCGTACAGCATCTTGGCCTTGGCGCGGTTGCGCGTCTCCATGGCGGCGGCGCCGCCCTGCGCCTTCACCCACTGGAGCACGTTGCGGATCATGTAGACCGGGAACGTGGGCACCGTGTTCGCCATGGAGTCCTTGTCCACCATGGTGCTGTAGCGGAAGATCTTGGGGATGCTCTTCGGCGACTTGGCCGCGAGGTCCTTGCGGATGATCACCACCGTCACGCCGGCGGGGCCCAGGTTCTTCTGCGCGCCGGCGTAGATGAGGCCGAACTTGCTGATGTCGGTGGGGCGCCAGAGGATGTCGCTGGACATGTCGGCGATGAGCGGGACGCTGCCCGTGTCCGGGTAGTCGTGGTACTGGCTGCCCATCACGGTGTTGTTCGACGTGATGTGCACGTAGGCCGCGTTGGGGTCGAGGTCGAGGTCGGCCTGCTTCGGCACGCGCACGTACTTCTCGCCGTCCTTGCCGCTGCCCGCCAGGCGCGCCTTGGCCACGATGTTGGCCTCGCCCATGGCGCCCGCAGACCACGTGCCGGTGTCGACGTAGTCCGCCGAGCCGCCGTTGGCGAGGTTCATCGGGATGAGCGCGAACTGCGTGCTCGCGCCGCCGCCCATGAAGATGACCTCGTGCGTGTCCGGGATCGCGAGCAGCTCGCGGAGGAGCACCTTGCACTCCTCGTGCACGCGCATGTAGGCGCTGCCCCGGTGCGAGTGCTCGAGGATGGACATCCCGGTGCCCTCGAACTCGAGAAGCTCGTCGCGCGTGTGCTCGAGAGCAGCCAATGGAAGGGTCGCGGGACCCGCGTTGAAGTTGACGACTCGGCTCATAGGCCGGGCAAGGTACCGCGCGGCGGCGCGCGCGCAACACGGCAGTGTGCGGAATTCGAGCTATGCAACCATTTCATAGGGGGCGTCGAAAAGCGACACTTAGACACCCCTGAGGACCACTCCCTGCAACGCGCACACGGCCCTTTTCTCGCGTTTTTGTCTTGGCACGCCTCTCGCAGAGTGCTCGGGCATGACCATTCACCTGGATACCCCTGCCACCGGCGTGCTGATGGTGATGTCCGACACGGGCGCCGACGGGCCACGGGTAGAGGTGTGCGCGTGGCTGCGCACGGAAGACGGCGTGACCACCAAGCCGCAAGAAGCGACGCCCGCCACGCTGCGTATTGGCGCCGAGGGCCTGCGGCTCAGCGCACCCACCCGCACGTGGTACGTGGCGTACCGCGACGTCGAGGGGCACGACGTGGGCCCAGGCGGGGTCGTGCTGCGCCTCCCCAACGATCGCTGCCTCGAGCTGCGCACGCCGGCCCCGAATGTCCTGCAGCAGCACCTCGAGGGACGCATCACGGCCTACGCGCGCCACGCCATCCTGGCTCAGCGGCTGCCCACGGCCGTGTCTCCCACCGCCGCCACGAGCCAGCTGCTCGCCGCGCTAGAGAACCCTGCGACCCCGGCAACGGAGCGCGAAGCCATCGCCACCTGGCTCGGCACGCGCCCCCTCGAGCGGGGAGACGCCCTGTACCTGCAGCGCATCGTCCGCGACATCGCCGACGCAGGCTTGGCGGAGTCGATCGCGCGCGCGCTCGACCTGGACGCGGCGTAGCCGGCCGGTCCGCCACGAAGGTCGGCGCCGACCTCAGCCGCGCAGCGCTTGCCCCAGCATGGGCAGCAGCGTGCGCACCGACGGCTTGCCGTTGAAGCGCGTGAGCAGCGGCCCGAGCTTGTTGCAGGTCTTGTGGTCGTTGAACCACGCCGGGCGCGGCTTCACGATGAACGGCCCGCGCACGACGCTCTTCTGCGGCTTGTCGAAGAGATAGCTGTTGTGCACCACGCCCGACCCGGAGCGGATGTCCTCCGGGGGGTGGCCAGGATAGGCGCCCCACGTGGTGGACACGAAGGCGTAGGAGAGCGCCGCCCAGTGGTTCACCGCCACCGAGCCGAAACGCAGATCCGCGATGGCCTTCTCGACCGCGTTGGCGACGGCCGGATCCTCGAGAGACTTCGGGTGCACGATGATCGAGCAGCTGAGCGTGCCCCACAGCCGGTCGTTGGCGAAGTCCACGGCGCGCTCGATGTACTCGACCACGGAGCCCGCCTCGAGCGCGGTCTCGCTGGTCACGCCGCACCACGCCTCGGTGTTGAAGCAGATGTCGCCCGCGTCCGCGCTGGCCACGCCGGGGATGAAGGTCCAGGGCACCTTGCCCGTTCCGTCGGGCCCGAACTGTCGCGCCTCGGGGTGCGCCGCGAGGAAGCGGTCGTGCCTCTCTTCGGCGCCGGGGTAGTAGGGCACGCGCGGCTCGGCGCGGGAGAGGGCGTCACCGACCGCACGGTTGAGCGCGTCGCGCTGCGACCAGCTGGCGTGCTGGATGATCACGCGCGTGGCGTTGCAGTTGAAGCCCGCGTTGTTGGTGAGCGACGAGGCCAGGTTGACGCCCTGGTACGCGATGTCCTTCTGGCTCCACGGGCCCGGCACCACGATGATGGGGCTCACGTTGCCGAGCTCGCTCGACACGCGACGCGTGTTGCGCGGCTGCCCCTCGCGCTTGCGGCGCTCGCCCTCGGCGCCCAGGCCCCAGACGATGGCGTCGTAGGTCTTGTCGGAGCCCGTGATGTGGATCTCCTCGACGCCCTCGTGGTTGCAGAGGTAGTCGCCCTCGGCCGCGCCGCCGTAGACCAACCGAAAGAAGCCGCGGTCCGAGAGCGGCTGGAAGATGTCGGCGAAGACCGGCCCCAGGTTCTCGTTGACGGGGTTCATCTTGAGGATGACGACCTGCCCCTCGACGAAGAGCTTGTAGAGCGCGTCCATGGGCCCGATGGACGACACGTTCCCGGCGCCCAGCACGAGCGCGACCTTCCCGGTGGTGGGGCGTGTGCGGTAGAACTCGGCCATGTGGTCGGGCAGGTTCGCGAGGGTCACCTCGGGCTCCATCCAGACCTCGGCGCTGAAGCCGGTGAAGGTGATCTTGTCCCAGTTGTCCGTGGGGAAGACGGTGGCGACCACGCGGCCGTCTGCGCGCGCGTAGGGCTCGGCCGGCAGCTGAGGAGCGCCAAAGCGCTCGATCTCGAGCAGCGAGCGCTTCAGCAGACGGATGTTGCGCGCCATCACGGCCGGCCCCGCCAACCACTCTTCACCCGCGGTGGGCGAGCTCGGCGAGATGCCCTTGGCCTTCAGCCCGGCGGCCGCCCAGCGCTCGGCCTCCGACAGCGTCCGGTCCATGAGCACGTCCAGCAGCTTCACGCGCTCGGCGATGCTGAGACCCACCCACTTGTCCTTCTGGGCGGCGATCGCGTTCACGGCCGCGTCCATCGCCTCACGCGACGTGGGCGGGATGGTGTGAACGGCTTCGGGGATCGCGACGGATCCGATCGGGAGGGCTGCGCTCGTGCTCATGATGAAGAGTTCCTATTGAACGATGGTCGGGGGACGGTATCGGATCCTGGGGGCGGACGCCAAGCACCAGACGCGGAGTGCGGGTCCGAGTCGGTGTCCGTGGCTGAGTCGGACTCCGAGTCGGTGGCTGAGTCGGAGTCGGAGTCGGTGGCTGAGTCGGTGGCTGAGTCAGAGTCAGTGTCGGTGTCGGTGTCGGTGTCGGTGGCTGAGTCGGAGTCGGAGTCGGAGTCGGAGTCGGAGTCGGAGTCGGAGTCAGAGTCGGTGGCTGAGTCCGAGTCAGTGGCTGAGTCAGAGTCCGTGGCTGAGTCGGTGTCGGTGGCTGAGTCGGTGTCTGAGTCAGAGTCGGGCTCGGTTGAGCCCCCCCAGGCCCAAGAAGTGCGCAGACGCGGAATTTCCCAAGGACGCCCCTGAGCCGGGGCGGGGGCGGGCCTCGGCAAAGGGTGTCGGGGGGGCCCTGATTCAAGCGCTGCGAAGCAGTGCGCCGAATCGGGGGAGGCACCGCAGGGAGCGCTCGTGCCTCTGCTCAGGGAGGAGGACGAGCTGGCGGCGAGGACGCGGAGTCCAGATCAAGGCGCGACGACGAGTCGATGCCGAAGCATCGGCGAGGAGGAGCAACGCCGAGCTGGACTTCGCGGACCGGTGCCAGCCGTCCAGCATCCCTGAGCAGAGGCACCCACGCGACCGGGCCCGTGCCGAGGCCCGCCCCCGCCCCGGCGCACACAACCACCCCGACGAACTCCGGGTTTGCACACGCCGCCAGCCTATGCCATGGTCCGCGCCCTCCACGCCAAGTGGGGTTTTGGAAGAAGAGGAAAGTTAATGTCCGCTAGCGAGGCGATTCAGTGCAGGCCCGTTGAGGTCCAGGTCGGCGACAAGGGGCTCGAGCGTGCCGTCAAGCACCTCAAGCGTAAGATGGCGTCCGAGGGGATCCTGCGCGAGCTCAAGCGCCGCCGTCACTACATGAAGCCGTCCGTGAAGGCGCGTAAGAAGGCCGCGGAGGCCAGCCGCCGCCGCCGCAAGCGCGTCAAAATGGAGGGCTGATCCCCCTCCCGACCGCGGAACGGCCCAAGCACCGTCGCCTGCGCTTCGCGCTCGCGGCGGTTTTGGCGTTTCTGGCCTACCGCGTGTACGCGCACTACTCCGCAGAAGAGCAGTACCCGGTGGCGAGCGAAGGCCCACCGCGCGGTCGCACGCTCGAGGAGTGGGGGGCGTATCTGTATGACGCGCATGGCTGCGCCGCCTGCCACAGCATCGCGGGGGTGCGCGGCGTCGGTGGCTCGCTCGATCGCATCATGGGGCAGACGCGCCACTTCACCGACGGCTCGGACGGCGTGGTGGACGCGGACTACCTGCGCGAGAGCATCATCACGCCCCAACGCAAGGTGGTGATGGGCTTCTCCGGCTCCATGCCGCGCTACGACTTTCGCGACGACGAGGTCAACGCGCTGGTCGCGTACCTGTCATCCATCTGACGCGCGCCAGCCGCGCTGATAGGATCTGCGCCATGAACTCGACTCCCAAGAAGGGCAACCACGTCCGCCGGGTCGGCATCGTCTTCTCGGGCGGACCGGCGCCCGCCGCCAACGCGGTGATCTCGGCCGCGAGCATCTCGTTCATGGCCGATGGCCGCGAGGTGGTGGGCTTCTTTCACGGGTACTCGAACCTGCAGGACTACCACCCGCTCAAGCACCGCCTGCTGCCGGACGAGCACTACCGCGTCTTCACCGAGAAGGACCTGACCGGCATTCGCAACCAGCGCGGCATCCTGATCGGGACCGCGCGCGCCAACCCCGGCAAGGACGTCGAGACCCCCGCGGACCTGGACGACGCCACGAAGACCGCGCGGCTGCGCAACATCTACAGCGCCATGGTGGACCTCGAGATCGACGCGCTGATCTCGATCGGCGGCGACGACACCCTGAAGACGGCCAACCTGCTCTACGAGTACCAGCGCCACCTGCCCGAGGGCGCGCGCCGCTTCCAGATCGTCCACCTGCCGAAGACCATCGACAACGACTACCGCGGCATCGACTTCACCTTCGGCTTCTTCACCGCCGTGGACTTCATGGCGAAGGAGCTCCAGAACCTGCACGCGGACTGCCTCGCGACCAGCAGCTACTTCATCGTGGAGACCATGGGCCGCAAGGCGGGCTGGCTGTCATACGGCGTCGCCATCGCCGGTGAGGCGCACATGGTGCTGGGCGTGGAGGACGTGGACGAGACGCTCACGGAGGCCGAGGTGCTGGTGGACCCCGAGACGGGCGTGAAGACCACCCAGCAGCGCCTGTCGATGGAGAAGCTGACCGACCTGGTGGTGGACCTGATCCTCACGCGCGAGCGGCGCGGGCAGCACTACGGCACCGTGGTGCTGGCCGAGGGCCTGGCCGAGCTGCTGCCCCACGCGACGCTGCAGACGCTGCCCCGCGACGATCACGGGCACATCTCCCTCGGCGCCATGGACCTCGGCAAGCTCGTGGCCGCGAACGTGAGCGAGCGCTACGAGGCCCGCACCGGCCGGCGCAAGAAGGTCAGCGGCGTCCAGCTGGGCTACGAGTCGCGCTGCGCCCCACCCCACGCCTTCGACGTGATGCTGGGCAGCCAGCTGGGCATCGGCGCGTACCGTGCGTTGGTGGAAGAGAACCTGGACGGGCACATGGTGAGCGTCTGCGGCCAGCTGGACCTGCAGTACGTCCCCTTCCACGAGCTGGTGAACCCCGAGACCCTGCGCACGGACCTCCGCTTCATCGAGGTGGGGAGCGACTTCCACCGCTTGGCGCGCTTCCTCGAGACGCGCACCGACCGCATCCTGGACTGGCGCCCCGGCCGGCGCGTCGAGCCCGAGCCCGACTCGTCGGAGTGAGGCGATGGGCGTCGCGCCCGAACCGGAACCGCCGGAGCGGAGTCCGGAGCGCTAGGTCCGAGAAAGCCCTCCGGGGCCGTTCGTGAACTTGAAGTCACGTTCACCTCTTGCCATGGTGCACCCATGCCCGAGATCGACGACCTCCGCACTCCCATGCAGGCGCGTGCCCACAAGACGCGCGCCTCGCTGGTAGCGGCGGCCCAGGCCGAGTACGCCGAGCAGGGCTACAGCGGCACCACCGCCAAGTCGATCGCGAAACGCGCCGGGGTCTCCACGGGGAGCTTCTACCAGTACTTCACCGACAAGGACGCGGTCCTGCGGGAGCTGGCGCAGCAGCGCGCCACGGCGCTGTTCGACGGGATCATCGCGGAGATGGGCGAGGAGCTCGGCGCACCGGCTGAGCATCCGTCCGCCACGCCACGGCGTAGCCAGCCCATTTCCCGCGCCAGCATCGAGCGCAGGCTGACCGGCGTGGTCGACGCGGTGGTCCGGCACCATCGCGAAGACCCTCGCTTTCACGCGGTGGTGACCGAGCGGCGCCTCGCCGACCCGGAGCTGGACGCCGCCACCACCGCCGGCGAGCGCGCGCTGGTGGAGCGCACGGCCGCGCTGCTCGCCGCGTGGGGTCACACGGGGGACTGCGTCGCCACCGCGTTCATCCTGTTCGGGATGGTGGAGGGCTCCGTGCACGCCCACGTGCTGGGCCATCCTATCGTGAGTGATACGCGCTTCCGGGACACGCTGGTCGCTGCGGTGGTGCGGCTCGCCCTGCCGAGTGAGCCCTGAGCGCCGCCCCACGGTGCGCTGCGGCTCAGGGCTGATCCCTCGAGGGCGCGCGTAGCGTTGGACGGGCTGGGGTGATCCTCGCTACCCTGCGCCGTGGCCCGCATCACGCACCGAGACGCCTACGCCAACCTGCTACGCGACACGCGCGGAATGCGGCGGGATCACGCCGGCGCGCGCGAGCGCTGGTACGCGCAGCTGCCCTGGGAGCACAAAGAGGAGAGCCTCTTCGAGCTGGAGATGCTGCTCAAGGGCTTCGCCTGCTTCGGCAACGCGCGCAATCACCCCGGCCCGCCGCGCCGCGTGCCCGACGTAGCCCACGACTTCCGTGAAGAGCTGCGCATCATGCGTGACGCGCTGATGCAGGCCGGCGACCAGGTGCGCGACCTGCTGGGCGAGAAAGAGCGCGCCTACGTGTTCTCGCGCTACCTCGAGACGGTGCTGCCGGAGGACCGGGAGCGCACGCAGCTGGTGCACGATCAGCTGGCACAGGACACGCCCGAGGCCGCCCTGATGGTGCTGCGCAGCAGCTTCGGCGGCTACCTGGAGCTGGCCGAGGGCCTGCTGCGCCTCAACCGCATCCCGCACCGCCTGTACGGGGCGCTGCAGAGCACGGTCACGCGCGAGGTGGGGCGCAACGCTTTCTTCAATCCGCTGGTGGCCCTCGAGTTCCGCCCCGAATTCGACCGCATCCGCGCACCCGAGGTGCTGGAGGCCCTGCACGCCATCGAGAGCGAGGCCACGCACCGCTTGGTCGCGCTGACCATGCTCACCCTCTTCCGGGGCCTGCGCTACGTGTCGCTGGTGGAGCGCTACGCCGGGCAGCCCGCCACCGCGCGGCGCAGCTACCTCATCCTGGCGGTGCTGCGCAGCGACCTGCGCGCGCTCACGCGCTTTCTCTTCCGCCAAGCCGCCGGCATCATGGCCGACGGACTCGAGCGCGAGCTGATGGAGGCCAGCGCCAGCGACATCCGCATGCGTCACGACGCCTGGACGCGCCGCGCAGCGAAGCTCCTGTCGCTGCGCCGTACCCTCGAGACCATCGCCAACACGCTGCGCATCGAGATCCGCAAGACCTTCGAGCGCGAGCTGCCCGCGCCCGCCGATGCGCCCGCCGACGACCTCCTGGGGCCGCTGCTGATCCAGGCCAGCGCCTCCTTGCGGGCCACCCTGCACCACGCCGTGCTGGACCTCTGCGTGGAGCTCGCCCCCGAGCGTGCGCTCCCAGAGCTCGCCTCCGACGAGGCCGGACGGCGCGCGGCCAGCGTCCGGCTCCGGCGCGACGTGTGGATGTTCAAGCAGATCCTGCGCGCCTTCCTGGCCAAGGCCGACGCGTCCAGCAGCAGCGGCCTCGACCACTGGAGCAGCGCCGCGAGCTTCATGTACGTGCGCGAGTTCCTCAACCACTTCCGCGCCATCGGCTACCAGCTGGTGCGCCGCAGCGACTACGAGCGCCTGGACCACTTCATCGCGGCCATCGATCACCTGCGCGACGCGGACCTCATGGACGCCGCGCAGATGCGTGACGCCGTGGGCGAGTGCCGCTCGTTCTACGAGTACCTGGAGCGGCTGCTCGCCCAGATCAACCGACGCGAAGAGCTGCGCCAGATCCCCTTCGACAAGCAGACGGCCGCCGACACGCTGCGCGTCTACCTGGGCGCGGCGTGAGCGACGCGTCGGGAGGCGTCACCCCACCGGGCACAGCGCAGCGCGGCGAGGGCGCGCGACCCCCGAGCGGCGGCGCCCAAGAAGGCGTGACCTACGAGAGCGTGGCGGAGGGCTACTTCGAGGCGCGGCAGCTCAAGCGCTGGGCCGGGCCCTGGTCGCTCTGGGCGCTGGGGGTGGGCGCCGTCATCTCGGGGGACTTCTTCGGCTGGCAGTTCGGTCTCACGCACGGCGGCTTCGGCGGGCTGCTGCTGGCCACGGGCATCGTGAGCGTCATGTACGCGGGGCTCTGCTTCAGCATCGCGGAGATGAGCGCGGCGCTGCCGCACGCAGGCGGGGCCTACTCCTTTGCGCGCTCGGCCATGGGCCCCTGGGGCGGCTACGTGACGGGCCTGGCCGAGAACATGGAGTACGTGCTGACGCCCGCCGTCATCGTGGTGGGCGTGGGCGGCTACCTGCAGGCCATCCTGGGCACCCCGGACGCGTACCAACCGCTGCTCTGGCTGGGCTGCTACGTGGTGTTCGTGGGGCTCAACGTCGCGGGCGCCAGCGTGTCGTTCCGCACCACGCTGGTGGTCACGCTCATGGCGCTGGGCATCCTGGTGGTGTTCTGGGTGGGCGCCCTGCCGCACGTGTCCACGGCGCACGCCTTCGACATCCCGCCCAACACCGCCGTCGGTGGCACGCGCTTCTTGCCGGAGGGCTGGCTGGGCGTGCTGCGCGCCCTGCCCTTCGCGATCTGGTTCTTCCTGGCCATCGAGGAGCTGCCGCTCGCCGCCGAAGAAGCCGTGAACCCCGTGCGCGACATGCCGCGCGCGCTCGGCTTCGGGCTGCTCACGCTGGTGCTGGCCGCCTTCCTCACGCTGGGGCTCAACAGCGCCATCCCGCCCGGCGCGGCCGCGCTGGCAGAGAGCGAAGAACCCTTGCTGGTGGGGCTGCGCACCATCTTCGGCGCGGGCGCGTCCAGCAGCGCGCTGGCGCTCGTCGCCGTCGTGGGCTTGATGGCCAGCTTCCACGGCATCGTCTTCGCGTACGGCCGGCAGATCTACTCGCTGTCGCGCGCTGGCTACTTCCCGCGCTTCCTCTCGCTCACGCACCCCACGCGGCAGACGCCGCACGTGGCGCTGGTGGTGGGCGCCGGGCTCGGCTTTGCGGTGGCCTGCTTGATCCGCGCGCTGGGCACCGGCAGCCCGGTGGGCGCCGTCCTGCTCAACATGGCAGTCTTCGGCGCGGTGCTGTCCTACGTGCTGCAGATGCTGTCCTACGTGCTGCTGCGCAAGCGGCATCCGCAGCTGGCGCGCCCTTACAAGAGCCCGCTGGGGATGCCCGGCGCCGTGGTCGCCCTGCTGGTCAGCCTGGTCACGCTGGTGGCGCTCTTCGTGAGCGACCCGGTGTACCGCAAGGTCGTGCTCGGCGCGGCGGTCTGGTATGGCGCCGGGCTGCTCTACTTCGCGTTCTTCGCGCGGCACCGCCTGGTGCTCGCGCCCGAGGAGCTGGCCGCACGCGAGCGCGGCTGAGCTCGCCACCCGGAGCCCACCCATGCCCTACGTCAACATCCGCATCACCCGTGAAGGCGCCACCGCCGAACAGAAAGCCCGCTTGATCAAGGGCACCACCGACCTCCTGCAGGAGGTGCTCGGCAAGAACCCGCACACCACCTTCGTGGTCATCGACGAGGTGGACCTCGAGAACTGGGGCGTGGGGGGCCTGCCCGTGGAGGCGTATCGCCGCGAACAAGGGCGCTGAGCGCGCCGAACTCCGCGAGCCACGTCTGGTACAGTCACCGCATGCCGGAGCAGCCCACCCCTGCGGAGCGCGTGCGAGCGTGCGTGGAGTCGCTGCTCGGGACCCGACTGGAGCTGGTGACCAAGGGACGCCCGCGCGCCGAACCCGAGGGCGAAGCGGCCTCGGTCTCGCACATCATCGTGGACCGCGGCGAGTGGTTCGGTGACCCCTGGTCGGGCAGCACGGCGGAGACCCGCGTCACGGTGGAAGGCCTCCGGCACCCCACGCTCGGCACACCGCTGACCCTGCGGCTCGACTACTCGGAGCACGACCTCTCCGGTCAGACCGACAGCTGGACCGTGACGCTCGCAGGCTTCCCCGCAGACGAGTCCGCCGCCATCCGCGACGCTCTCGACCCGCGCGGAAAGGTGCGCAACCTGAACCCCAACCTCCAGTACCGCTGGGTCATCGACGGGCGCGAAGGATGTACTCCGCGGCGCACATCTGCGAGCTGGCCCCCCAAGCGCTGACCACGCCACGACCTCGCGGCCCGCAGCGGCGAACGCGGGTGGCTACGCGGCCTTGCGCATCCACGCGATGCAGCCCTCGAGGGCCTGCTGCATGGCCTCGGCGCTGGCCTGACCGCGCGGTCCGTGGCCGGGCAGCACCCACTCGAAGCGGTGGCCACGCAGCGCCTCGGTAGACGTGATCTGCTGATCCCAGTCGTACCAGCACGCGTTCTTGAAGCTGAAGAGCCGCTTACGGAACACATCCCAGGCGAGGTGGTCCCCCGCGAAGAGGAAGCGACCCTTGTAGAGCAGGCACATGGAGCCCTGCGTGTGGCCGGGCACCGGGATCATGAGGAGCTCGCTGTCGAGCGCGGTGGGCTCCGTGATCTCGATCAGCTGCTCCACGCTGCGCGTGTGCGGGCGCAGGTCGCGCTTGTGCAGGATGCGCGTGGCCCCGAGCGCGGCTGCATAGCGGTCGTGGTCGGCCACGTCGTCGCGGTGCGTGAGGAACATGGTCGTGACGCCCCCCAGCTGCTGAATGCGCTCCACCAAGCCCTTGTTGAAGCGCGGCGAGTCCACCATCACGTTGCCGCCCTCACGCACGATCAAGTAGCTGGCCGCGCCGAAGCTGTCGCGGCTGTGGAACCCCAGGTGGTACACGCCCGTGTCCTCACGCGCGTCGATGGGCATGGGAAAGCTCTCGATGGCGGGCTGCAGGTCGTGCTTCTCCAGCGTGCCGATGCTGCCCGTGGGGCACGCCACCACCGCGCGCAGCGCCGCCGCGATCTGCTCCCCCTGCGGCTGCTCACGCACGTAGCTCTGCTCGTTCTTGCCGTCGAAGGTGCCGAGCGCGACCCAGCGACAGGTGCCGCAGTCGATGCAGCCGCTGTCCACGAAGAAGTCGCCCGGGACGTTGGTGGGCAAGCGCTTGTGCTTCGACGCCATGCCCCCATCATCGCCGCGCGCCGGCCGCGCGCGCAAGCGCCGTGTCGTTGGCGGAGCGGTCGTGCGTGCGTGCACCGGAAGCCCGTAACCTGCTGAGCGGCCAGCTCCGCGACGCGAGGCGCGCTCACGGCGCCGAGAGCAGCTCCAGGAGCTGCGGCGCAAGCCGTGCAAAGAAAGGCGCGGCCGCCGCTCCGTAACCCTCCCACGACCCGATCGGCGCCTCGAGACCCACCAGGAGCACGACCCGAGGCGCCTCCATCGGCAACATACCAACGAAGCTGCAGTAGCTGCTCTGTGATCGATTGGCGTGCTGCTCCTCGCTGAACGACCCCGTCTCCCACGCGCAGCTGGTCTTTCCTCCCACGCGGACTCCTGGTACGCGAGCGCTAGTCCCGGTCGCGCCGTCGTCCGTCACCGCCGACTCCAGCATGTCGCGCACAGCCCGCGCAGTCTCTTGGTGCATGAGCTGTCGACCATCCGCGAGCCGGCCGTCGTTGCCGAGGACCGCATAGGCCCGCGCAATCGCCGTCGGACTCATCTCGCGTTCGTGCCCGGTCGCCTCGAGCATCGTGCGCCAATCCGGCCAGGGAAGCGGCCCGAGCTCCTGCGGGTCCATCAACCCGAACGCGACCATCCAGTGCCCCCACCGACCGTCACCGAGCTGGTCCCTCGCCAGGAGCGCGGGGCCCACCACTGCGGACCGGCCGACCATCTGGCTCAGCGTGGCATCGCCAATCAACTCGGTGTCACGGATGCCCCCTGGCCCAATCGGAAGCCAGCCCTCCCCGCTGGGGTGGATGAGGGTCGGGTCAGCCCCGTCTTCGATCGCTGCGGCGATCACCAGCGGCCGCAGGGTCCCACTGGGCATGAATGCGCGCGTGGAAGCACCCCCGTAGTCTCCCACCGCCAGCAGACCGCCGGAGGGCACGTCCACGACGACCAGCACGACCCCGAACGCGCCGCGCTCCCGCGCAATCTGCAGCGCAGCTGCGTCGACCAGCGCACGCACCGCCTCGCACCGCGGGCACTCGAGCAGCGTGTGCCCCTGGGGCGACGCCACTACTCGTTCGTCAACCGCAGAGCCCACCCGCGACGACCGCGACCTGGCACTTGGGTGGACCGGCGGCACCTCGCGAGCGTCACACGCCCCGGAACCCCCGAGGCACAACACGAGGAGCGCAGGGCAAAGGGCGCGGGCCGCTGCCGCTGGCGCCACCACGAGTGCCCTCGACGTCGGTCCCATTCGGGCATCATGACGACTGCAGCCTGGGCCAGCAATCGCTCGGCCTGCCGAACGCTCCGGCCGATCCCCACGCCATCGCCGGCGGTGCTCAGCGGCCTCGCCGCGTGCTAGCGTCCGTTCATGATCGCGAGCGACAAGAACGCGTGGCGGCGCCTGGCGCAAGGTTACGCCACCGCCGCCGCTGCAGCCGACCGCGTCCGCAAACCAGTGCCTCCGGGTGAGGCCCTGGCCCGCTTGGTGACGCTCCAGCGTATGGCCCGAGAGCGCGGGACAGAGCTGCCAACCGAAGCGCAGCGGCGAGAGAACCTGGAGTTTCACCTACGCTGGCATGCACTCCGACAGCGCCTCTCCGATGACTAGGTCCCCTCTCGCGAGCGCCGCCGCAGCTCGGCGCCCGGGCGTCCCTTCGCGCATCCCGCGCCGCCTGCTACCACCCGTCTCATGCCGTCGCGCTCCCCCACGCTGCACCACTGGCTCGCCGAGGCCCCCTTCACGCTGGGCATGAGCAGCGGCTTCTTTGGCTTCTTTGCGCACGCGGGCGTGCTGGCGGCGCTCGAAGAGCGGGGGCTGCTGCCCAGCGCGGTGGCGGGCTCGAGCGCGGGTGCGCTGGTGACGGGCACGTGGGCCAGCGGGGTCTCGAGCGCCGCGCTGCGCGACACACTGCTGAGCCTCGAGCGCCGCGACTTCTGGGACCCGGCGCCGGGGCCTGGCCTGCTGCGCGGTGAGCTCTTCCGCGCGCGCCTCGAGGCGCTGCTGGGCGCGAAGACCTTCGAGGCCTGCCGCGTGCCCGCGAGCCTGGTGGTGCACGACGTGCTCGCGCGCCGACCGAGGCCCCTCGCGAGCGGCGACCTGGCCGCCGCCATCCACGCGTCCTGCGCGGTGCCCGGCATGTTCCACCCGGTGCGCGTCGAGGGGCGCCTGATGGTGGACGGTGGCGTCACGGACCGGCCGGGTCTGCTGGGTGTCCCTGCGGGGGAGCGCGTGTTCTTCCACCACCTGGCGTCACGGTCGCCGTGGCGGCGGCCCGGCAGCCGGTCGCTGCGGCTCCCAGACAGGGAGCGGCTCGTCCCGCTGGTGCTCCCCGACCTCCCGCGGGTGAGCCCCTTTCGCATGCAGGAAGGGCGCAGGGCGTACGAGCGGGCGCTCGAGGGCACCCGCCACGCGCTGGACCAGCCCGTGCCTCGTCTCCCCTGATGGGGCGCGACCACCCGGCGGGCACGGGCATCGTGCCCGGCTTGTCCCCAGACGGAACTAGACAGCTTGCCTAGAGATCGAAACGATCGGTAAGTGACCTTGAACTGCACACTTCCGTCCGCTAGCCTCGTAGGCATCTCGCCGTGCGTCTAGCCGGTGACGTCCCCGCGCCGCGACCCCCACGTATGAACGAACCTCTGCCTGCTCCCGACGCCGACGTCCACGACGACCTCAACCAGACGGGTGTGGCCGTTGGTGACGTGCTCGCCGGCAAGTACAAAGTGGACCAGGTGCTGGGCGCTGGCGGCATGGGCGTGGTGGTGCGCGCCACCCATCAGATCTTGAACAGCAAGGTCGCGATGAAGTTCTTGCTGCCCGAGTACGTGAACAACTCGGGCATCGTGGAGCGCTTCCTGCGCGAGGCCCGCGCGGCCGTCTCCATCAAGAACCCGCACGTGGCGGGCGTCATCGACGTGGGCACGCTCGAGAGCGGCTCGCCCTACATCGTGATGGAGTACCTGCAGGGGCGCGACCTGGCGGACGTGCTCGAGGCCGAGGTCTACCTGCGCGACGTACAGCGCGCCGGCAAGTTCATCCTGCAGGCCTGCGAGGGGCTCGCTGCGGCGCACGCGAACGGCATCGTCCACCGCGACATCAAGCCGGGCAACCTGTTCATCACCAACGCGTCCGACGGCTCGGAGCAGGTGAAGGTGCTGGACTTCGGCATCTCCAAGTCCGGCACGGAGCTCAACAACCTCACGCGCACCGGCGCGGTCATGGGCTCGCCCATGTACATGTCCCCCGAGCAGATGCGCAGCACGCGCAACGTGGACCAGCGCTCGGACGTGTGGTCGCTCGGGGTGGTCGCGTTCGAGTTGCTCACCGGCCGCCTGCCCTACGAAGCCGAGACCATGACCGAGCTGGTCGCGATGGTGCTCGAGCACGACCCACCGCGCACGCGCGACCTGCGCGCCGACATCCCGCCCGCGCTTGACGACGCCGTGGCCGGGGCGCTGACCAAGAACCCCGACAAGCGCTACGCGGACGTGGGCGAGTTCGCGAACGACATCGCGCTCGCGCTCGGTGACCCGCACCTGCAAGAGCAGGCCTTGCGCATTCGACGCATCGTGTCGCGCGGCGCGGCCGAGATGACGGGCTCGCAGCAGATCTCGTCCAGCACCGGCATGCCGCTCGCGCGCTCGCACATCCGCACGCGACCGGACGAGGGCGAGAAGAAGCGCAAGATCATGCTCATCGCCGCGGCGGTGGTCGCGCTGTTGGTCGCGGGGGGGCTCGGCGCCTACTTCGCCAACAGCGGCGCCAGCCCCACGCCCGAGCCGCAGGCCGAGATCACGGACGTCCCGATGGAAGTGCCGATGCCGACGGTGCCCGTCGTCGCGGCGGAAGCGGTCGACCCGGTCGCCCCCCCCGTCGAGGCCGAGCAGCCTGCAGCGGCGGTTGGTGAAGAAGCCACGGCCCCGGCGGTCGCAGAGGGTACCGAAGCGCAGGCGGACAACAGCGAGGCCGACGGCAGCAGCGGCGACTCGAGCCACCGCTCGGGCTCGTCGTCGCGCAGCAGCGGCAGCAGCGGCAGCAGCAGCCGCTCCGGCAGCTCCAGCCGCGGGTCCATGACCACGACCACCGCGACGGCGCCCGCGAACAACCCGCCGCCGCCCACCATGACGAGCACCAGCAACCTGCTGCTGGACCGCAACTGAGCGGGGCCGCGGGCACTCTGGAGAGGCGCCCGCCTGTCCGCCGTCAGATCAGGGTGCGACGCATCATCTTGTTGCCGGCCGTGCGCACCTTGGCGCTCCACTCGGGCTTGAAGAGCCAGTCGTGGCCGTACTGCCGCGCGTACTCGTAGAACTCCATCTCCACGGGGCTCTTGGCCTCGACGCCCTTGCGCAGCTGGAAGCGCAGCTGCTGCCCGTAGTGCAGGTAGCCCGTCCGGCGGTGCCAGTCGTCCACACTCCAGCCCTCGAGCAGCATCTCCACCTGCGGGTTCAGGCGCTCCGGGTTCCAGACCAGGTAGTTGTCGCCCTGCGCGCGCCCTTGGTCGCCCGTGGGGAAGCGCTGGATGACGTACGAGCCGTCGGCCGCCTTGAGGGAGAGCAGCAGGTTGGTGCCGGCGAACTCGACCTCCACCTCCGGGCTGCGCCGCTCATAGAGCAGCTCTCCCTTCTCGCTGCGCGTGGCGGCCAGGAGCACGGCCGCGTCCACCTCCGCCACCCCGTAGCCGTGCAGCATGCTCATCTGAGTACCGTGACGCTCGCACACGTCGCGCAGCGCGTTCTCCAGTGAGCGCGGCGTGGTGTAGCCGCCCACCCCGCACAGGATGGAGTCCGGCATGGGGTGCTCGTCGCGCGTGTGCTGGAACAAGAGGTGCGCCAGGTACAGCGTCTGGCCCAGCAGCATGACCGGCAGGCCCTCTTCGTGCGCCAGGTGCAGCGCGCGCGAGGCCGTGGTGTAGCTGAGGTACGAGTCCACGGTCACACCGAAGTCGAAGCTCCCGATGTGCGCCGGGTACGTGTTGATCACGATGGGCATGCGGTCGCCGAAGCCCTGCACCAGCCCGGGCCAGCGCGCCTTGATCAACCCGAGCAGGTTGCCGCCCTTCTGGGTGATGCGGAAGCCATGGGGGTCACGGTTGGTGCTGCCGGACGAGTACGACAGCACGTCGCCGGCGGAGATGGTGGGCTTGGGTCGGGTCATGGGGAAATTCTGAGGGCCGATGGCGTTTGCTTGACCGGGCGATCAAGAGGTCCGTATCGTGCCGCCATGTCGATCGTGGCTCGTGTGGGCAACAACGCGGACTTGGAACGAATCTACGCCATCTGGGAGGGCGGGATCGAGAACAGTTTGGGGGCGCCGCCGCCCGACGGGGTGGACTACAAGGCCTACTACCGCGCGCGACTCGAGGAGTCTAACGAGACTTTCCCCTTCTTCGTCGTGGAAAAAGACGGCGTGGTGGTGTCGTGGACCAGCCTCACGCCCTTTCGCGCCAACGCCGCGGTGCGCGACTACATGGCCGAGATCAGCGTGTACACGGACCCCGCCTACTGGGGTCAGCCGGTCACCACGCCGGCCGTGGACATGCTCTTTGCGCACGCGGACGCCAACCCCAACCTGCAGTTCTTGGTCGCGTTCATCGCCACCACCAACGCCCGGGCCGTGGGCCTCGCGCGTCAGTACGGGCTCATCAAGATGTATGAGCTGCTGCCGAACGTGAAGGCGCCGGCCAACCCACCGCTCAACCTGTATCTGTACCGCTGCGGCGAGCGCTGACGTAGCGCCCTCGGGGGCTCGCTGCGCGGGTCCGTGGTGGGCAGCTGCGCGGGTCCGCAGCAGCCGCGCCGAGCGCGCACACGCGGGGAACGACGAGCGCCTCCGGGTGCGCGCTACTCCGGCAGCAGGCGCACCGTGGTGAGCGTGTCCGCCTCGATCAGCAGCGTGTCTTCCGCCACGAGAGTGCTGCCCGCGTGACCCGGCTCCGGGTTGAACGTGTCGGCCACCCAGGCGCGCACGATCATGGTGCCCGGCTCGAGCGCGCGAAAGCCGCCGAGGCCCGTCTCGTCCGTGACCTCGTTCTCGAGCGCGCTGGCGATGACCACCATGCCGCCGCCGAAGTAGAAGGGCGCCGTGTTGGGCCCCTCGCTCGCGGGCGTGGTCACCTCGAAGTGGATGTTGGGCGCGTTGTTGTCGTTGCAGTCCACCGCGTTGATGGCGACGTCGCCGTACTGCGGGTCCTGCGTGACGGTGGTCTCGGGGTACACCAGGAACTCCCGCACGCCCGTCGTCATGGCCTGGATGGGGAAGGGCTCCTCGCGCGTCTGGTTGATCGGCTGGCTGAAGTACCAGAGGTACGGCACCCAGTCCTTGCCCTCGGCGTCGTCGCTGGGGTCGGCGTCCAAGATGCGGAGATAGCCGTTGAAGCCGGCGGTCACGGGGACCACCACGAGCCCTGTCGCGTCGGGTGCGAACGGCGTCGCAAAGTCGCAGGCTGCACCCAAGCGAGAATTGCAGCGCACGACCTCCACGCCGGGGACCTCGCCGCTGCCGCCGATGTCGACGATCTGCGCGCGGATCTCCACCGTGGCCCCCGCCACGACGGGCGGCGGCACGACGCGTCCCAGACAAGCCAGGTCACGGCCGGGCTCGATCTCGGTGTCCTCGATCCCGATCACCTCGACGCAGCCGCCCAGGCCGAGAGCGAGCAACAGACCCGGCAGGAGCCGGCGCGAGGAAGACCGCGCGAAGCGCATGCACGCGAGCGGGTTGTTCTTGGTCGTCATCAGAAGGACCCCTGCAGGCTGAAGCTGGCGCCCTGACGCCCGACGTTCGGTGTGAAGCGCAAGCGGGCCGAGCCGCTGTCGTCCTCGTCGTCGTCGTTGCCGCGCGAGAGGATCAGCAGCACCACGCCCGTGACCGCGATGGTGCCGCCGGCCACGAAGAGCCCGGTGGCCACGTTCGCGCGGGTGGCGGCGTTCTCCGCGTCCGCCTGATCGGCGACGCTCGCGCAGAAGCGGCCACCGCCGAGGTCCGGGCGCTCGGGGCAGTTGGCGCCGTTCCACAAGTTCTTGGCGTTCACGCCGAGGCCGATGCCGGCGCCCAGCGTGGCAACACCCAGCGCGGCCACGCCCCAGCCGGCGGAGCGCAGCGGGTTGGGCGGCGTCTCGGGCTCGACCGGGACGACGGGCACCTGCGTGGTGGGCACCTGGGGCACCTCCACCACCGGGGCGAGCTCCAGCGGCGGGACGCGCAGCTCCACGACGCTGCCCTCCTCCGTGGCGGTCACTGTGCCCTCCCAGGGGATGCGCCCAGGGGCTGTGGCGGTCACGGGCCACTCACCCGCGTCGATGGGGATGGCGACGCTCCACATGACGTCGTCGAACGCGCGGCCGCCGACGTTGACCGTCATGCCGCGCGCCGGCGTCTCGACGATGACGCGGATACGAATCAGCCGCGGCTCGAGCTCCAGCGCGCGGCTGCGGGCCAGCTGCTCACGCTCTGGGGAGCCGCTGCGGCCCGCGAGCGCGGCCGCTTCGAGGAACGTGGCCCACGCGCTGGCGTGGCGGCCGGCCTGCTCCCAGCAGACGCCCAGGTTGAGCAGCGTTCCGACCGCTACGTCCAGGCGGTTGCTGGCCTCGAACTTCGGGCAGGCCTCGTCGTAGTTGCCCTCCTCCATCAGGCGCCGCCCTTCGCGGAAGAGCGCCTCGGCCGCAGCCTGTGCCCCCGTGGACTGAGCCTGTGCGCGCTGAGGGGCTAGCGCGAGGAGCCCCACGAGGGAGAACCCGAGAAGGAGACGGAGAGTGGTCATGACAGCGGTGCGATAGTAGTGCAGCACCGCCGTGGTGTCCAAATGTGCTCAGTCTGGGAGGAAGCGCGCCCGCTCGGCGGGCGAGGGGATCAAACACAGCTCCTTCTTGCCGAACAAGCGGTACCGGTTCTTGGCGACGCGGTCGTAGAGCCAGTTGCGCAAGAACACGGGGATCACGCGCCCCACCGTGAGCAGCGGCCAGGGGAAGCGCAGATAGCGCACCGCGCGCAAGAACGCGCTCGACTGCGAGTAGGGCACGCCACGCTCCACGAAGAGCATGGTGTCCACGTCGTCCGGGTTCAGCCCCGCGTAGGAGAGCAGCGCGCGGCCGGTCTCCGTCTGCACGGCCCCAATGCGCAGGTTGGCCTTCGGGTCGTTGCGCAGGATGAAGTGCACCCAGCCGCTGCAGACCACGCACTCGGCGTCGAACAGGATGACGAGGTCGTCCGCGCTCACGGCGGCGGGCAAGGGACCGTGGGTAGGGCGTCGCATGGGCTCCCTCAGCATACGCGGTCGGAGGGAGGACGCCGCCCGCGGATCGGGGTTCGTGCATCGTCCCACTTGATTGTGCCGTTCTATTGTGCCATTCATTCGGCGTCATGCAGATCGACAAGTCGCCCAGCGCCATCGAGCACGCCCTCACGCTCGCGATCCTGCGCGGGCAGCACCCCGTGGGCACCCGGCTCCCCACAGTGCGCGAGCTGGCGGAGCTGCACGGGGTGAACCCCACCACCATCCAGCGCGTGGTGTCGCGCCTCGAGACGCGCGGGCTGGTCACGGCGCGCCAGGGCAGCGGCCTGCGGGTGAACGACCCGAGCGAGTGCGGCGACATCTCGTTGGTGCCCTACTGGCTGGAGGCGACCCTGGACGACCCCGCGCGGGCGCGCGGCATCCTCGACGAGCTGCTGGAGGTGCGCCGCGTGCTGGCGGTGCGGCTCATGCTACGGCACCGAGAGGCCATCCTCGGGCGCAGTGCCGCGCTGCATGACGCGGCGGAGAGCCTGGTCGCGGCGCGCGCGCTGGGTACGGACGCGCTGCGCGACGCGGACCTGCGGTTTGCGCGGGAGCTGCTGCGGGCGACCGGCAACGTGGTGGCGCTGAGCGTGTTCAACACCGTGGCGCGCGTACTTTCGACCCTGCCCGTGGTGGCCGAGGCCATGTACGCCCAGCCCAGCGAGAACGCGGCCGGGATGCTGGGCGTGCTGCGCGCGCTGAGTGGTGGCGCGGCCGACGCGGGGGAGGTCATCGAGGCCCTGCTGGCCGAGACGGACGCGCGCACGCTCTCGCGCTTCGAGGCCTTGCTGCGGGCACACCACAAGGAAGAAGGAGTGAGCGCATGAGCCGACTGCCACGCTTCAGGCGCCGCGAGGCGCAGTACCGTGACGCGCTGCTGGCGGCCGTGCTGCCCGCGCCGGGGGGCGACCTGCCGGCCCTCGAGGACCTCGACCTGCGCGCCTTCTGGGACGAGTTCGACGTGGTGGCGCCAGCCCACGTGCGCGCCGGGCTGCGCGCCGCGAGCCTGACGCTGGGGCTCTTGCCGCGCGCGCTGGGGTACGGCCGCGCGCTCCCCGAGCTGAGCGCAGACGAGCGCGAAGAGCTCATCGTGCGCGCCTCCGCCATCACCGGGATGGCGGAGCTGGTGGAGGTGGCCAAGGTGGTCGCGGGCCTGGCCTACTTCTCGGACCCGGCAGTGCAGGCCGCCGGGCGCGCGCTGGGTGCCCCGCGAGAGAGCGCCAAGGGGGATCAGCCGTGAGCCGCCTCGACGGACGTGAGCTGCGGCGCCCACACGCGCTGCACACCGACGTGGTCATCGTGGGCAGCGGACCCGCCGGCGCGGCCGCGGCGCGCGAGCTCGCGCGGGCGGGCCTCGGCGTGGTGGTGGTGGAAGCCGGCCGCTGGTTCGAGCCGCGCGAGTTCCACCTGTCCGCCTTTCACTCCATGGCCGCGACCTACCGCGACATGGGCGCGTCGGTGGTGCTGGGCCCCTCGCCCATGCCCTTCTTGCAAGGGAAGATGGTGGGCGGCAGCTCGCCCATCAACGGCGCCATCTGCTGGCGCATGCCGCGCGACGTGTACGACGAGTGGATCACGCGTGACCCCGCGCTGGCGGACGCGCTCCCCTGGGACGCCCTCGAGGCCACCACCGACGCGCTCGAGGCCCGCCTCGACGTGCGACCCACGGACCCGGCCATCGCGGGCAAGAAGAACCAGCTGCTGGCGCGGGGAGCGGAGGCGCTGGGCCTCGAGCACCGGCCCATCCGCCGCAACGTGCAAGGCTGCGAGGGTCTTGGCCGCTGCATGCAGGGCTGCCCCAACGCGCGCAAGCTCTCGGTGGACGGCACGCTGCTGACGGACGCCCTCGCCGCGGGCGCGACGGTGTTGAGCTCGTGCGAGGTCACGCGCGTGCTGACTCGGGCGGGGCGCGCCACGGGCGTGCGCGCCACGAGCGCCGGAGGCGCCGAGGTGCAGGTGCACGCGCGGCACGCGGTGATCGTGGCCGCGAGCGCGGTGCAGTCGCCGGCGCTCCTGCTGCAGAGCGGGCTCCGGCACGGCCCCGTGGGGCGCCACTTCCAGTGCCACCCGGGCGTGAGCATGGCGGGGCGCTTCCCGGAGCCCGTGCGCATGTGGGAGGGCGCCACGCAGGGGCACGAGGTCATCGGCCTGCGGCACGAGGGGCTCAAGTTCGAGGCGCTGGGCTTCGACCTGGGCGTGATGGTGGGGCGCCTCGAGGGCGTGGGCCGCGCGCTGGCTCGCGAGGTGGACGACATGGCCCACCAGGTGGACTGGGGCGCCGCCGTGCGCGCCGAGGCCGAGGGGCGCGTGCGCGTGCTGCGCGGCAAGCCGGTGGTGTTCTACGCGCCCACCGCGCGCGACGTGGCCAAGTTCCGGCGCGGCCTGCGCGTCATGGGCGAGATGATGCTGGCGGCGGGCGCGGACCACGTGTCGCTCGGCGTGCGCGGCTATCAGCCCCGCACCTCACGCGTGGCGGATCTGGTGGCCCTAGAAGAGCGCGGCCCCACGCGCACAAGCGCCTACGCCAGCGCCATCACGCACATGTTCGGCACCTGCCGGATGGGCAGCGACCCGCGGCGCGCCGTGGTGGGCCCCGACTTCCAGCACCACGCGGTGCGCGGGCTGTACGTGGCGGACTCCAGCGTCTTCCCCAGCAGCCTGGGTGTGAACCCACAGATCCCGATCATGGCCGTGGCCACCCTGGCCGCGCGCAGCGTGCTGCACGGCAGCGCGTCCTGACCCCTGACCCGAGCGAGACCCTCATGACCATCACCCTCGACCAACTCCTGCGCATGAAGGGCCCCGAGCTCTTCGAGATCGTGCGGCGCGGCGCACCCCTCGACCTGGCCGCGCTGGCCGACACCACCTACACAGGCATCGACTTGTCCATGCCGGACCTCTTTCACAAGCTGATGTGGAAGAGCTTTCGGAAGACCTTCCACCGGGACCCGGTGACGGGCGTGCTGCGCGGCTGGAACGTGAAGGTGCAGCAGACGGGCTGGGACTCGCCCCCCGAGCCCAAGCGCGACAAGCACGGACAGGCGCTGACCTTTGGCCACTACGAGGTGCGCAGCGCGGCGGGGCTGCGCTTTCCCCGCGACTGGCGGGGCGGGCACTACCTGGACTACCACGTGGCCGGCAACCTGCCGCAGGACTTCCCGGCGCGCGTGGGGTACTGCCCGCTGGTGAGCGTCAACCCCGGCGACTCCGAGCTGCTGCTGGGCTGGGAGGTCTTCAAGGTGGGGCCGGTGCTCGTGCCGCTCCAGGACTTCTGGGTGCTGAAGCGCGAGGGGGCCTTGGCTCCCGGCGACGTGGTGGCGCGGCCGCGCCCCTGACGCGCGGCTCGGGCGCGGCTCGGGCCCATGCGGCTCGAGCGCACGCAGCTCGGACGCGCGCGCGTCAGTCGCAGCGCTCGGGCAGGGAGCAGGAGGCCTCGCGCGTGGCCCGCGTCGCGTCCTTGGGCATGAGCCAGGCCACGGTCGCGTTCATGGGCATCGGCATGGGGTCGTTGGGGCAGGGAGGCCGGAAGCGGCTCACGTAGGTGAGCGTCTGGCCGTCGTCGTACACGCTCTGCCCCGCGGATGCGGGCGACATGGTGTAGCCCAGCACGTAGACGTCGTGCTGAGTGGGGTCGATGCCCAGCGCGGCGAGGTCGGTCTGGGGGCAAGAGAGGGCTGCGAGGACCTCCTCGGCCGTGCGCAAGACGCGCGGCGCCGTGACCGTGCCCCCCTGTGTGAACGCGCAGCCTGCGGGGAGAACCAGCGGCGGGCGCAGCTCGGCGCCGGCCAGTCCGTCCACGGTGCAGGTCAGCGGCTCGGTCGCGCCGCTGGTGGTGGTGCCGTGCGCCCCCTCCGCGCCCCCACGCTGACAGCCCGGCAGCAGCAAGGTGCTGGGTAGGGCGAGGAGGGCGGCCACCACGGCACCCGGCAACGACCCGACACGGCTGGGGCGGCGACACACGTTTCGGAGGTGCACGACAGAGCGAGTCATGGCCCAAGTCTCACCCAGGCCAGGGTGAAAGACCACCGCCCCGGCCGCCCGTCAGCGCGCTCGGCTGCGCGCCGCCGCGAGGGCCGCGTCCGAGGGGGCGGTGCCCAGCAGCGCCTCGATGGCGTCCACCAGCGTCTCCACGAACACGGCGCGCGGGGGGGCGTCGCCGGCGGCGTCCCGCGCCAGGTAGTCCGACATGCCGTGGAACAGCAACCCCGTGGTCAGCATCATGCGCGTGCCCAACACCGCCGTGGGCACCCGCGCACTCGCGACCGCGTCCCCTCCGCCTGCGCTTGCCCGCGCCCCTAGGGAGCGCGTCATGGCCTGCGTCATCCCGCGCAGCAGCCGCTCCGCGCCGCGGTTGCTCGCGCTGCGCGCCGCGAGCGTGGCCTCGGGCTGGCGCATGCGCTCGGCCTGCACGCGCAGGAACGCGCGCCCTCCGTCCGGGTCGTCGAGCTTGGCCGCCACCGGCCGCACCAGCGCCTCCACCCAGGCCCGTAGCGGCGGCTCTCCCTCCTGCGCCTCCAGCGCGTCGATCAGCGCGTGGCGCGCCGTCTCAATGCCGGGCACGTGCTTGTCCAGGATGGCCTGCACCAGGCCGGCCTTGTCCGTGAAGTGGTACTGCGCCGCGCCGCGGTTGCGCTGCCCGGCCTCCCGGCTGATCTCCACCAGCGACACACCATCGAGCCCGCGCTCGGCGTACAGCCGCTCGGCGGTGGCGATCAAGCGCGCGCGGGTCTCGGCGGTGTCGGGGCGCATCCGCGTGTTGTAGCGCCTCGGCTCTCAGGGCGCGACGGGGCTCTCGCCAACAGCGGGCCCGGCTCGGCTATGCGCTCTCTTCCGTGGCGTCCGGAGCGCCCGCGTCGTCGGCGTCTTCGGAGGCCGGCCCGGACAACTGCCCGGCGCGCAGCAGCTGCTCCAGCTCTTCGTGCTGTGCTGCGCTCGGCGTGAGGCCGTCCACCGTCGCGAGCCAGATGCGGTCGTGCGCGCGTCCGGCGCGCGTCTCCACGTGCATCTCCACCGCGCACAGGCGCAGCTGCGCGAGCTGGGTCAGCAGCGTGCCCACCAGCCCGAGCACGTCGTCGGCGTCGAGCGTGAGGCAGAGGGTGCCACCGTGCGCCTCCGTCTGGGCGAGCTCGAACGACGTGGGACGCACGCGCGCGGTGTGCGGCTCCAGCTCCGAGCCCACCCACTCGAGGTAAGGGAGCGCGCACGGATCCTCGGCGCCCTCGTCGGCCTCGACGGTCAGCTCGGCCATCCAGGAGCGGTCTTCGGCACGCAGCGCGTGCGCGCGCTCGATGGAGAGGTCGTTGTCGCCGAGCTCGGTGCAGAGGCTGGCCAGCCAGGTGGGTCCGAAGTGGCCGCCCAGCCGGACACGATAGCGATCGTCTCCCAGCGCGGACACGTCGAGCCAGGGTGAGCTTGGTGGCGGTTCGGGTGATGACATGACAGGGGACAAGGCAAGGCTCCTCTCTCGAAGGGCTGGCTCCCAGTCGTGAGCAGCCTCGACCCAGATGGTCTCGTGGCGGTGTTTCCGCAGTATTGCAGGTGCGTCGCTTCGGCGTAGCGCCGGCAGGCCCAGGCCGCGCTACATCAGCGCCTCCACCCGCTCCGCGTCGGCGTCGGCGTACACGTCGTAGTAGTCCTTGCGCGCATCGGCGTAGCGCCCAAGGGCCTCGTAGCACTTGCCGCGCAGGTACACCGCGTCGTTGAAGCGCTGCTCGTTGTTCGCGTACAGCTTGGCGGCACGCGTCAGCTCTTCGATGCCCTTCTCGTAGTCCTTGAGCTGGTTCAGGTAGACGCGGCCCCGGTTGTAGTAGGGAGAGCCCGAGTACGGGTCCAGCTGCCCCGCCCGGTCGAACTGCTCGAGCGCGGCAGCGTGGTCGCCGAAGGCCGCGTGGTAGTTGCCGAGGTTGTTGACCGCGTCGAAGTACAGCGGGTCCATCGCGATGGCCTGCTCGAGGTGCGCCTTGCCCGCCGGGTTGTTCAGCAACGTCATCGCGAAGCCGATGTTGTTGTGGCACGACGCGATGTTGATGGCGCTGCGGTCCCCGTCGAACTCCACCCTGGGAGTGAGCAGCGGGATGGCCTGCTCGAAGCTCGCGATGGCCTGCTCCAGCTGGCCGCGGTCGAAGTAGTAGGCGCCGTTGCCCATGTGGTCCATGGGCTCGTTCGAGCCGCTGGTGCGGTGGCGCAGCTCTTGGGCGCCCTGGTGCCCCCCTTGCTCGGCGTAGATCAGGTGCTGCTTGGCGCGCTCGGTGTCGCCCAGGCCCGCGTAGACCACGCCCAGCTGGTAGTGCGCGTTCACGTGGTAGGGGTCGGCCGCGACCGCCTCGAGCAGCACGCGCAGCGCTTCGTCGCTCTTGCCCTGCGCCTGCAGCACGAGCCCGAGGTTGTGCAGCCGCTGCGCGTTGCCGGGCTCCAGCGCGAGCGCCTTCGGGAACTGCAGCCGCGCGGCCTCGAGGTTGTCTGCGCCACCTTGCCGAAAGAGGGTCATGGCCAGGTTGCCCTCGAAGTTGGCGCGCATCGCCGTGTCGGCCCCACCACCGAGCGCCAGCGCCTCGCGGATCTTGGTCTCGGCCTCGGCGTAGCGCTGCGCGAAGTACAGCTTGAGCGAGTACGCCTGCAGCACGGCGCAGCGCTGATCGGCGTCGAGCCCCGGGAGCGCCGTGGCCTCGTCGAGAGACGCGAAGCACAGCGGCTGCTGGCCCTGGTCCCAGTAGTGCTGCGCGAGCGCGACGAGCTGCGTGTGGTCGAGGGTGGCACCGTAGGTCCACTTCAGCGCGGACGCGGACAGGGGGTGACCCATGTTCGCGGCCTTGCGCACGAAGGGCTCGGCCTCGTCCCGCTTGCCCACCTTCAGCAGCGTCTGCCCCAGCGTGTGCGTGGCGAGGAAGTGCGTCGGGTCGAGAGCCACAGCGTTGGTCAGCCAAGGCACGGCGTCCGCGGGCCGCTCCGTGTAGACGTAGACCAGCCCGATGCCGACGTGCGGCTCCGCCAGCTCGGGGCGGAGCGCGATGGCCTGCTGGTACGCGGCGATGGCTTCGTCGTGAGCCCCTTGGTCGGTGTGGACTTCACCGCGCAGCACGTACGCCGCCGCGAGCTGTGGGTCGATGGCGAGCACCTCTTCGATGCGCCGGAGCGCGTGCACCAGGCGCCGCTGGGCCTTCTCGGCCTTGGCCAGCACCAGCAGGAACCCCTCGCGCTCCTTCGGGTCGGTGACGCCGCGCAGCGCGCGCTTGATGTCGTTCGCCAGCTCCCACGCGGGCTGCTTACCCACGCGCTGCGTGGCCTGCTCAACGGTCAGTGACATGGTGCCCATCCTCTTGCTGCTGGCGCATCCCCCCGGACACGCCCCGCGACAGTACCAGCAAATGACCGTGCATGTCGGGACGGATCCAAGAGTGGCCCGACAGGCCCG
This sequence comes from Sandaracinaceae bacterium, assembly GCA_020633075.1. Taxonomy (GTDB): domain Bacteria; phylum Myxococcota_A; class Polyangia; order Polyangiales; family Houyiibacteriaceae; genus JADJJE01. The sequence continues at coordinate 194,150 of JACKEI010000004.1, read as the reverse complement.
TGCTCAGTCGCTGCTCATCGCCGTGCCACGCAGCAGGTTCCTCACCATGGCCACGAACTGCCCGCGCGCGCGCGCCGCGCTCCATGGCCGCCGCTGCAGGTTGCTCTTCAGGCCTGGCGCGCCGTGGTAGCTGAGCATGTAGCTCGCCACCCACAGCGAGAACGCCTCGACGTCGAAGCCGGGCAGCTCGCCCCGCGCCTGGGCCGCCTCCACGTAGGCGATGCAGACGGCGACGACCTCCCGCGCGGGTCCCTCGTCGCCCATCAGCGCGGAGTTGTCGGCGTCGAAGGTCTCACGCAGGAGCAGGGTCGCGTACTCCGGGTGCTCCTCGCAGAAGTCCCAGAACGCGGCGCACATCTGGACGATCACGTCTTCGGCCGACAGCCCCGTGTTCTGCCCGTAGCGCCGCGCGATCCTCTCGGTGAGCAGGGACGACACCGTCGCCAGGATCTCCTCGTACAGCTGGGTCTTCCCCTGCGGGAAGTGGCTGTAGACCGTGGCCGGGCGGATGCCCACGCGCTCCGCGATCTTGCGCAGTGACGCCGCGTCGTAGCCCAGGCGAGAGAACTGGTAGGCGGCCTCGCGCAGGAGGCGTTCTCGGGTGGCAGCGTCGCTCATCGTCCTCATTACACCAAATCGGGGGCCGGAAGGCTGTGCCGGAAAAAGCGTTGCAGGCCTTGCGAACACTCGTTAGGTTATCACCTAACACACGTTCGCACCAGAAATCGTCCGAGGCACCCCATGACCGCCACCGCCACCCATGAGTCCACCCCGACCGGCGCCCCTCTCTCGTCGGGGAGCCGCCGACCTCCGTTGGTCCGGTCGGTGCCCGTGTTGGGCCCGGTCCGGCAGTTCCTCGGAGACGTGCTGCCCTTCCTCACCCAGAGCCGCGCCACCTACGGCGACGCCTTTCGGCTCCGCATGCTGAACCTGGAGATGACGTGCCTGTTCGGCGACGACGCGCTCGCCCTGCTGGAAGCCGGGAGCTGCCTGCGCACCAGCCAGTCCATGCACGTGCTCGACGCGGAGCTGCAGAGCTGTCTGCCGAGCACCTTCGACGGGCCGCAGCACAAGATGTTCCGCCGGGCTCACCTCGAGTTCATGACGGCGAGCTTGGAGTCGAAGCGCCGGGACGACATCCAGAGTCGCCTCGCCCAGCACACGGCCGCGTGGCGCGCAGGCGACCGGGTGGACGTGCTGCACGAAGCCCAGGTGCAGACCGTAGACGTCTTGTCCGTCATCCTCAACGGAGAGCCCCTGCCCTTCAGCAAGAGGGAGCTCGCCCTGGTCGTGCACACGCTCATCTGGGCCACCTTCGGTCACGCGCCCAAGTGGATGCTGCACAACCCCATGTACCGCTCGGTCCAGCGGCGCATGCGCGCCCACATGCTGGGCCTGGTCGCGCGAATCCGAGCGAACCCGGAGCGCGCCGCGAGCACGCTGGTGGGGCGCTACCTCGACCTCGAGCCGCCCACGGGGAGGGACCGCTGGGAGGACGGCGATCTCGCCGCCGTGCCCTTCAGCGCCTACCTGGCCGGGTTCGACACCGTGGCGTCCGCGTCGTCGTTCCTGCTCTACCAGCTGGTCACCCACCCAGAGCACCTCGAGCAGGTCCGGCGCGAGCACGACGAGCTCGCGCGCGAGTCCGAGGGTGCGGTCGCCCCCGTGAAGCAGAAGTATCTGCGCGCCGCGTTCCTCGAGGCGGTGCGCCTCAACCCGCCGGGCACCGCCGTGCTGCGCGTGGCCGACCGGGACTTCGAGTTCGCCGGCTACACGATCCGCAAGGGCGACGAGGTGCTGGTGGTGATCGCGGCCGACCACCTCAACGAGGCCTTCTTCCCGCGCCCGACCGAGTTCGACCCGACCCGCTTCCTGTCGGAGAACTCAGCCCCGCTGAAGCGGCGCGTGCTCCCCTTCGGCAGCGGCAACCACCGCTGCACCGGCGCCGTGCTGGGTGAGCTGGTGGCCGTGGAGATGGTGTCGCACTGGGTCAACACCTTCGACCTGCAGGTCGTGCCCGCCGGGCGCCGCGTGCGCGCCGTCGCGCGCCCCTTCACGCAGCCCGATGGCTTGCGCGTGGAGGTGGTCGCCCGCCGCGAGCGGAGCGCTGCGGGCGCCACGTGACGCGCCGAGACTCAGTTACACTGCGCGCCGATCAGCACGCGTAGGTCGCTGCGGGTGGCGTGCTCCCCCGTGTGGATGGTCAGCGTGCTGGTGGCCGCGTCGTACGCGAAGCCCGGCGCCGAGGCAGCAGCCGTGAGCTCTACGCCAGCCACGCTCACCCGCGCGGGCGCCGCGACACCCACCAGGCGCACATGCCACGAGCGCGACGCGAGCGCGCCGCTGAAGCTGCGCCCCTCGGCGGCGGCGATCACCACCTCGCGGCAGCCGTCGCGCTCGACGTAGCTCACGGGGGTGAAGCGATGGCGACCCCCCTCGTAGTCGAAGCCCGTGCCGGCGTCCTCGTAGAGCGAGAAGGTGCCGTCCGCCCCTGCCCAGATGGTGAGCGTCAGGTCGTCCTGTGGACCTGCGCTGCTCGTGGGCAGGTCGGGCTGCGTGGGCACGATGGTCCCGGCGCGCGCGTACACGGGGTACTCCGCCAGCGTCACGTCGCGGGTGATGGTGGTCCCGCCGGTCACCGCCTCGCCCGTGAAGAAGTCGTACCACTCCCCAGGAGGCAGCCAGAACTCCACCGTCGCGCTCGCGCCCGGAGCCGCCACCGTCGCCACGAAGAGCCCGTCGCCCAGCGTGAAGTGGCTGCCCGCGAGGTAGGCCTCGTCGTGCTCGGGCCACTGCAGGTAGAGCGCGCGCGCGAGCGGCAGGCCGGTGTCGTGGGCGACCCGACCGAGCGTGTACAGGTACGGCACCAGACGCTCGCGCAGGCGCAGGAAGTCGGTGGCGATGACCGCGGCCTCCCCCGTGTACTCCCACGGCAGCCGGCGGCCGTGCTGCGAGTGCAGGCGCAGGATGGGCTGGAAGGTGCCGAGCTGCACCCAGCGGACGTACATGTCGTCGGGCAGCAGCGGCGTGAACGGGGTGATCGCGCAGCCCTCGCCGGGCGCGCGCGGCCCGTGGAAGCTGCCGATGTCGTGCGACACGTAGGGCAGGCCCACGGCCGCGCCCTCGGCCGCCGTGAACTCGGCGGCGAAAGCCATCAGCTCCCAGGTGGAGCAGGTGTCCCCGGTGAAGTGCAGCGTCGCGCGGTGCTCGGCGAAGGCGCCGCGCCCCACCAGCCCCTCGCCAGCGTCGGGGCGCGCCCCCCACGGGCCCTTCGCGCTCCCGATGCGCGAGAAGGCCGGCCAGCGCGACCCCATGCCGCGGTGCTGCTCGGCGTAGGCCTCGTTGAGCCACGTGTCGCCGGTCAGGCCGGGCACGTTCACGCTCGTGTTGGAGCAGCACCAGTCGAGCCACCAGAAGTCCACGCCGCTCGCCGCGACCGGCTGATGCAGCTCGAAGTAGGCGTCCAGCTGGTCCGCGTCGCTCAGGTCGAAGATCAAGCAGCGGCTGTCGGGGTCGCCCAGGATCACCGTGCAGCCGATGTCGCTGCGCAGCTCGTTGCCGATCGCCCCGAAGGTCGCGAGCGCGGGGTCGTCGGAGTTGATGGACGGATGCACGTTGAGGCCCACCTCCAGCCCCTCGGTGTGCGCCCAAGCCATGAAGCCCTCCGGGTCCGGGTAGAGGTCGGTGTTCCAGTCCCAGCCGTTCCACGAGCAGGGTGACCCCGGCGGGGCCCCGCTGAACATGTTGACGAGCGTGCAGTCGCTGCCCTCCGGCACCTCCTTCCACTCGGTGTCGAGGGAGATGGTGTCGAGCGGCACCTCGTTCTCGCGGAACTCGGCCAGCACGCCGCGCCACTCGGGGTCGGAGTACGGCCAGTAGCGTGAGAACCAGACACCGAAGGCCTTGCGCGGCAGGAGGGGCGCGGCGCCCGACAGCGTGCGGAGGTCGGCCAGCGCCGCGCGGTACGCCAGCCCGTACCCAAAGAAGTACCCGTCCTGGTAGGCGCCGGTCCGCTCGGGCCGCGTCGCGTAGCCGGGGCGCGCGCGGGTCAGCAGCGCGGTCTGCGTGTCGTCGAGCAGGTACCACCCACGCCGGCTCAGCACGCCTGGGTTCATGGGGGCCGCCGAGCCCAGCAGGTCGAGCCCGCGCAGCCAGCCGCCGAGCTGGTCCGCGTTCGGCTGGTCGTCGCCCCACACCGGTCGCGCGACGACCTCCGCGCTGCCGCGCGTGAGCGTGATGGACAGGTTGTCGGCCGCGAAGGGCCCCGAGCCGATGCGGTAGCGCAGCGTGAGCGCGCCGGTCTCCACGATGCGCTCGCCGCCCTCGACGCGGGTGGTGTACGGCGTCTGGCGCGCAGGCCGTGTCCCCACCGTCTGCGAGGGGCGGTCCTCGAAGACGCCGTCCTCCGCGTACTCGAGCCGGATCAAGGTCGGCGTGATGACCGTGAAGCGGGCGTTGCCCTCGGTCACGGGCGGCTGGCCGCGGTCGCTGGTGGAACAGCCGGACCACGTCACAGCCGCGACGGCCAGGACCAGCAGTGCCGACCGGAGACCGCGGGGCTGCACCCCGGCCGGGCGTGGCGTGACAGCGTGACGGAACGCCGGACTCGAGTGGGCGGGAGAGCTCATGCCGGCGATCAGAGCACCACTCCACTCAACAGTCAAATGTGACTGTTGAGGGCGCCGGGGGCCCGTCGAGCCTTGGCGGCGAGGCCAGTGCGCTACACTCGCGCCGTGCCGAAGAAGCCCAAGGAGTCCGCCGCAGCGAGCGCGCCTGCCACCCACGTAGCCGCGCCCGCACGAGCCGAGGGGCCGCTGACCCGCGCCGAGTACGACGCCCAGCGCTCCGCGGTGACCCGGACGCGCATCCTCGAGGCCGCGCTCGAGAGCCTGCTGGAGGTGGGCTACGCCAAGACGACCACCGTGGAGATCGGTCGGCGCGCCAAGGTGGCGCGGGGCACGCTGCTGCACCACTTCCCCAACCGCGAGACGCTCATGGTGGCCTCGGTGCGCCACGTCTTCGAGCGGCGCTTCGCCGAGTTCGAGCGCGAGGCCCAGGCGCTGGCCGCCGCGCACGGCCCGCACGGGGCGCCCGACTCGGACGCGCTGATCGACCTGCTCTGGCGCGCGATCGACAGCGGCGGCACCACGCTGGCGTGGGTCGAGCTGGTCATCGCCGGCCGCAACGACGACACGCTGCGCCGTGAGCTCCTGCACGTGATGCAGGAGTTCGACCTGGGCGTGGCCGACAGCTTCGCCCGCTGGCTGCCCGCCGCCGGAGGCGCCGAGCCCCCACGCCGCTTCGTGTTCGCTCTCATGAATGGCCTCGTCTTGGACCGCATGGTGGGCTTGGACGAGCACGTGCCCGCCGTGCTGGCCCTGCTCAAGGCCATGGCCCGGGCGGCCGGGACGCTGCGCTCCTTGCGCACATAATACGCACGTATTACATTCGCGCGCATGGACCCTGTACGCGAGCTGGTGGAGAAGCGCCCCTTCGGGGCCGAGGTGCTGCGCGCGGCGGACGCGCCCGAGGCGATCCCGGTCGCAGGCGGCATCTACATGTCGCCGGGCACGTCGAACGCGTACATGGTGCTGACCGACGGCGGGCGGGTGATCATCAACACCGGGCTCGGCTTCGAGGCGCTGACGCACAAGCGCAACTTCGACGCGGTGAGCCAGGCCCCCACCACGCACATCCTGGTGACCCAGGGGCACGTGGACCACGTGGGCGGTGTGGGGCTCTTTCGCGAGCCGGGCACGCGCTTCATCGCGCAGGCCAACAACCTGCGCTGCCAGGCGGACGACGAGCGCATCGCCGCGCGGCGGCAGACACACAGCTACGTGTGGTTTGCCGAGGTGATCGACGGCGCGCTCGAGATCGCCAAGCAGCACCCGGACGTGGTGGTGCAGGACGCGCCGGTGCCGGACGAGCTCTTCACCGACACGCTGGTGCTGGAGACCGGCAAGGTGCGCTTCGAGCTGCTCAGCTGTCCGGGTGGCGAGACCATCGACAACACCGTCATCTGGCTGCCGTACACGCGCACCGCCTTCGTGGGCAACACCTTCGGGCCGCTCTTCCCCCACTTCCCGAACTTCAACACCGTGCGCGGGGACCGCTACCGCGACCCCCTGGCCTACCTCGACACCCTGGCGCGCGTGCGCGACCTCGGCGCGGAGGTGCTGATCACCGGGCACGGCCTGCCCATCGAAGGCGCGGGCTTGATCCGCGCGTGCCTCGACCGCCTGGAGGCGGCCGTGCGCTACGTGCACGACGAGACGGTGCGCGGCATCAACGAGGGGCGCGACATCGACGACGTGGCGCGCACGCTGCGCCTGCCGGACGAGCTCTACGTGGGCGAGGGCTACGGGCGCGTGAGCTGGGGGGTGCGCACCATCTGGGAGAGCTACCTGGGCTGGTTCAAGCTGCGCTCCACGCGCGAGCTCTACCCGGCCGCGCCCGTGACGGGCACGCTGGCGGCCATGCTGGGCGCCGAGGCCGTAGTGGACGCGGGACGCGCGCTGCTGAACGCCCCCGCCGCAGACACGGGCGCCACGGACGCCGACTCCACGCGCACCGACAACGCACGCACCGACGCCGCACGCACCGACGCCGCACGCACCGACAACGCCCTCCGCGCGCTGGGCCTGGCGGAGGCCGCCCTCGAAGCGGAGCCCGGCCACCGCGCCGCGCTGCGTTTGGCGCGCGACGCGCACGAGCGGCTGCTGGAGCACCACGACGACGCGCGCAACTTCTGGCTGGGGGGCTGGCTGCGCGCGCAGCACGGGAAGCTGGTGGCGCAGCTGGCGGCGCCGCCCCCCACCAAGGCGGAGGTGGGCGAGGTGGCGCGCCTCATGACGGGCATGCCCAAGCGCTTTGTGCCGGGCGCCGCGCCCGGGCTGCACGCCGTCTACCAGTACGAGCTGGACGGCGCCGCGGGCGAGCCCAAGAGCACGTGGGCCGTGATCGTCGAAGGGGACCGCTGCCGCGTGAGCGAGGGCGCGCACCCGCACCCCAGCTGCCGCATCGGCATGAGCGCAGAGGACTTCGTGGCCCTCAACTACGGGGAGCTGCACCCGCTCAAGGCGGCCATGCAGGGCAAGCTGCGCTTCGAGGGGGACCGCAAGGTGGCCATCCACCTGGACAAGCTCTTCACCAAGATCAAGCGCCCCGCCGCGCAGGCCACCACCGGCGACACGCAGGCCGACGTGATCCGCATCGACGACCTGCGCGACCCGGTGCTGACCCCCACGCAGCGCACGCTCAAGTCCCTGGCCGAGCGCGCGCAGGTGCGCTTCGAGCGCGACGCGGTGCTGGACGCGGCCCGCCGGCGCACGGGCCTGCGCGACTTCGGCCCCGAGGACTTCCACGAGCGCTTGGACCTCCTGCTGGCCGACTACCGCGCCGACACCACCCTGTCGGGCCTGGGCAAGCAGACGGTCTACGGGGACCTGGTGCGCTACGCGAGCAACCGCCTGCTGCTGCAGGACCTCTACACGCGCCACCCCGAGATAGACGACGAGGTCATCGCGGCGCCGGTGATCGTGGCGGGCCTGCCGCGCAGCGGGACCACGCACTTGGTGAACCTGCTGGCGGCGGACAGCCGCTTTCGCTCCTTGCCCCTGTGGGAGCTGCTGGAGCCGGTGCCCAACCCGCGCGAGGGGGAGCCCGGCAAGGGGCGCCGTGCGCTCTTCGCGGGGCTAGACCGCGCGCTGCCCGAAAAGGCGCGCAGCTACCTGGGCGTGGACACGCTGGCGGCCGACCCGCGCCACCTGCGCTGCACGGGCAAGTGGGCCGGCATGCGCCTCGCCGTGCCGCACCTGGCGGCCATGCACCCCATGACGCCGGATCACATCCACGAAGAGATCGAGCTCATGGGGCCGGACTTCGCGAGCTACGTCTTCGAGTGGACCGGCCACGTACCGCGCTACCGCGACCACAGCTACGCCACCGACCAGACCCCGCACTTTGCGTACATGCTGCGCGCGCTCCGTGCGCTGCAGTGGCAAGACCGCGTGCGGGAGGGGCGCGCCCCCGGTGCGCCCGCCAAGCGCTTCGTGCTCAAGTGCCCGCAGCACCTCGAGAACCTGCCCGCGCTGAACGCCACCTTCCCGGACGCCACCGTGGTGTTCACGCACCGCGACCCGGTGGCCGTGATCCAGTCCACGGTGACCATGCTGGGCTACGCAGAGCGTGTGGGCCGCACCCGCGTGGACGCGGACCAGCTGATCGCCTACTGGAGCGAGCGCATCGAGCGCCTGCTGCGGAAGGGTGTGCAAGACCGCGCGCTGATCCCCACGGCGCGCTCCTACGACTCGCTCTTCCACGAGTTCATGCGCGACACCGAGGGCACGCTCGACAACGTGTACGCGCGCGCGGGCATCCCGCAGACCGCCACCTCACGCGCCGAGCAGCGCGCCTTCTTGGAGGCCCACCCGCGCGGCAAGGACGGGCGCCTCGAGTACGACCTCGAGCGCGGCTTCGGTGTGAAGCCCGAGGCCCTGCGCGAGCGCTTCGCGTTCTACTTCGAGCGCTTCCCCGTGCGGGTGGAGGGCTGAGGGCATGACGCTACGCATCGGAATACTGGGCGCGGCCCGCATCGCCCCCTACGCGCTCATCAAGCACGCGCGCGCCCTGCCGGGTGTGGAGGTCGTGGCCGTCGCCGAGGAGTACCAAGACGCCGCGGCGCTCGCGAAGTACGCCAAGAAGCACCGCATCCCCAGCACGCACCGCTCGTTCGACGAGCTGCTGGCGCGCAGCGACATCGACGCCGTGTACGTGCCCCTGCCCATCAGCATGCACGTGGAGTGGACGCTGCGCGCCATCGCGGCCGGCAAGCACGTGCTCTGCGAGAAGCCCATGGCCGCCAACGCCGACGAGGCGGCGCGCATCGCCCAGGCCGCCGCGGGCACGGGGCTGATCGTCGCCGAGGCCATGCACTTCCGCTACCACCCGCTGGTGGAGCGGGTGCGGGACATCTTGGCGTCCGGCGAGCTCGGCGCGCTCGAGCGCATCGACGCGAGCTTCTCCGCCTACCTGCCCTTCGACGACTTCCGCTTCGACTACCGCACGGGCGGCGGCGGCACCATCGACATGGGCTGCTACCCGGTGGGCTTCGTGCGCGCCGTCACCGGCGACGAGCCCGTCGTGGAGAGCGCGCGCGCCAAGCTGCACGGCACGCTCATCGACCGCCAGATGGAGGCCACGCTGCGGCTGCCCAGGAGCGGCGCCACGGTGGACCTCTTCGTGGGCATGCGCTGCAGCCGCTTGCTGAGCGTGTCCATGAAGCTCGTGGGCACGCGCGGGCGCATGGACATCCTCAACTTCATCAAGCCCGAGGTGTACCACCGCCTGGTGGTGCGCAGCGACGGCGCGCGGCGCGTGGAGCGCGTGCCGGGGGGCTCCACCTATGGCGCGCAGCTGGCCGCCTTCGCCGAGGCGGTGCGCACCGGCGTGCCGCCCACCACCACGGCCGACGACGCCGTGGCGAACATGCGCGTGATCGACGCGCTCTACCTCGCCGCGGGCCTGCCCGTGCGCGGCGACGCCGCCGTGCTGGCGCGCCTGGCCGCAGGACACCCCCACAGGACCGCATGACCGACTTCGACCACACTCAGATCCCCGACCTGCGCGGCAAGCACGCCCTGGTCACCGGCCCCACCAGCGGCATCGGGCGCGGCACCGCGCTGGCGCTCGGGCGGGCGGGCGCCACCGTCATCTTGATGGCCCGCAACCCTGCGCGCTGCGCCGAGGTGGAAGCGGAGCTGCGCGCGGCGGGCGCCCCCGAGCCCATCCGCGTCATCGCGGACCTGAGCCTGCTCAGCGAGGCCAAGCGCGCCGCCGACGAGGTGCTGGCGCTGGACGTGCCGCTCGACATCCTGGTCAACAACGCGGGGCTCGTGAACCAGCGCCGGCTGCTGACCGCCGAGGGCCTCGAGATGACCATGGCCGTGAACTACTTCGCGCCCTTCGCGCTCACGCTGCGGCTCCTGCCCGCGCTGCGCCGCGCCGCAGCCAACGGTGGCGCGCGCGTGGTGAACGTCACCTCCAACAGCTACGCCATCGGCCGCCTGAAGCTCGACGACCTCACCTTCGAGCGCTTCTACTGGCCGCTCGGCCCCTACTCGGCCAGCAAGCTGGGCAACATCTACTTCACGCGCGAGCTGGCGCGGCGGCTCGCGGGCGAGCGCATCACGGTGAACGCGGTGCACCCAGGGCTGATCTTCACGAACCTGGGCATCGGCAACAACCCGGGCCCGCTGAAGGCCGTGCTGGGCCGCGCCTGGAGCTGGTTCTCCATCGACGAGTCCGAGGGCTACAGGGGCCCGACCTACGCGGCGACGCACCCGGAGCTCGAGGGCGTGACGGGCCGCTACATCGCGGTGTGCGAGCTGACCGAGCCGAAGGCCATCGCGCGGCGGGACGACGCGGCGCGCGCGCTGTGGGCCGTGAGCGAGGAGCTCACTGGCGAGCGCTTCACCGCCGCCTGATCCCCGGCCGCCACAAGGCAGCGAGCACGCGGGTCCGGCGTGCCCCGCCAGGCGCGCGGCCGGCTCAGGCCACCAGCAGGATGACACCCAGCGAGACGCTGGAGACCACCACCCAGAGCACCACACCCTGCAGGAAGGGGCGCGCGCCGACGCGGCGCAGCGACTCGCGGCTGAGCGAGGCGCCTACCAAGAAGAGGGTCAGCACCAGCGCGCGGCGGGCGAGGGCGCTGATGGCGTCGCCCACCGGGGCCAGGCTGGGCACCAGGGTCATGAGCACGGCCAGCGCGACGAAGCCCAAGATGAACCAGGGGCGCGCCGCGCGGGGCGGTGGCGCCTCGGACTCCGCGCGCAGGCTGTCGGTCTCTCCCGCGGCCAGCAAGGCAGACAGGCGCGCGGCCCGCTCGGCGCGCAGCTGCCGGCGGGTGTGCAGCGCGAAGGCGGCGGTGAGCGGGATGATCCACAGCGCGCGGGCCAGCTTCACGGTGGTGGCCACCTCGAGGGCGTCGGGCCCGAACGTCATGGCCGCACCCACCACGGAGCTGGTGTCGTGGATGGCGATCGCGCACCACAGCCCGAAGGCCTCGCTGTTCATGCCCAGCGCGTGGCCCACGGCGGGGAAGACCAGCAGCGCCAGCGCGTTGAGGGCGAAGACGGTGCCGAGGGCGGCCGTGACCTGGTGTTCGCGGGCGCGCAGCGTGGGGGCCACGGCGGCGATGGCGCTGCCGCCGCAGATGGCCGTGCCGGCCGCCACGAGCAGCCCAGTGATGGCGTCCACGCGGAAGAGCTTGGCCAGCAGCCAGCCCAGGCTGAGGCAGAAGGCGATGCTGCCCACGGCCAGCCCCGCGCCCAGCAGGCCCACGCCCGCGACGGCGTGCAGGTCCAGCCCGGCGCCCAGGCCCATGACCGAGAGCGTGAGCAGGCGCTTGGCCAGCAGGCTGCTCTCCGCCTCCCACACGTTGAGCCCGGCGAAGGCCACGCTCACCCCCAGCACCAGCGCTCCCACCGAGCCGAGGCCGGGCAGCAGCAGGCACGTGAGCCCGAGGGCGGGGACCACCGACGCCCGCAGCCCGCGCACCAGCACGCGCCGACGGGGGCGCGGCAGCGTCAGGGCAGGGGGCTGGAGGTCGAGGTCGAGCGCGGTCACGAGGAGCAAGGTGCCCCTCAGACATCGCAATGACGAATCGTTCCTTCGGATGTGCCATCATCAAAACCTATGGCTACCGCACGCGACGACTTCGACTCCCGCCACCTGGACGTGCTGCGCGCCGTGATCGACGCGGGCAGCATCACCAAGGCGGCCCGCCAGCTGCACGTCTCGCAGCCCGCCGTGACCGCCAGCGTGAAGAAGCTGGAGGCGGCGCTGGGGGTCACGCTGCTGGAGCGCTTCGCCCGCGGCGTGCGGCCTACGGAGGCCGGCCGGAAGCTGCTGACCCACGCGCGGCGCATCGACGCGCAGCTCAACGAGCTGGTGACCGACGTGACGGAGAAGGACGCGCCGCTGGCCCCGCTGGTGCTGGGAGCCAGCACCACCATCGCGGCGGGCCTGGTGCCCAAGCTCTTCGCCCGCTTCCGCGCACAGCACGGCGCCACGGGGCTGCGGCTGGTGGTGGGCAACACCAGCGAGATCATCGCGCAGGTGGAGACGGGCGCCTTGCCCTTCGGCCTGGTGGAGGGCCCGCCGCGGGCGGCGCGCGTGCGCCTGGAGCGCCTGCTGGACGACACGCTGCTGCCGGTGGTGGCCACCAACTCCCCCTTCCGCCGCGACAACGTGGACCTGAGCACACCGGTGCTGTGGCGTGAGGTGGGCTCGGGCACGCGCACCGTGGTGGAGCGCGCGCTGCGCAAGATCGGCCGCAAGCCCATGCCCTTCGACCTCGAGCTGGGCAGCACCGCCGCCATCCGCCGCGCGGTGGGCTTGTCGCTGGGCGTGGCCTTCCTGTCGCGCTGGTCCATCGGCGAGGACCTGGCCGCAGGCCGCCTGCGCGTGCTGCGCATCCCGGAGCTCAACATCCAGCGCCGCTTCTCTTGGGCCCTGCCCAGCGCCCCGCTGAGCGGCACGGCCGCGCGCTTCCACGCCTTCGCCAGCGCCGAGCACGAGGGCCTGCAGGTCTGAGGCGCTCCGTGAGGCGCTCCGCGCGGGGCTGTGCAGGGCGGCTGCGTGGTGCTTTGATACGCGGGATGCGCTGGCGAGGCACGAGCCCCCGAGATTGGTTTCTGCTGCTGGGCAGCGCGGCGTTCGTGGCCGCAGGGCTGTGGGGGATGAGCCGAGGCGGCGACGTCTCCGCGACCATCGCGGCGACGGCGTTCTTTGGCGCCTGCGGCGCCCTCGCGGTGCACAAGATCGCCGACAAGCTGGCCATTCAGCGGGTGCTGGACGACCCGGACTTCAGCCCACGCATTCCGGGCGGCGTGCCGCTGGTGGCCACCCGCCGGGGCGTCGCGCTGGCCAGCGTCGGCCTGGTGGCGCTGGGTCTGCTCATGGCCTCCACGGGGGGCGCGATCGGTCGCGGCTTCGTCGTGGTCAGCCTGCTGATGGCGGGCCTCGGGGGCGTCGTGCTCATCCTGATCGCCGTCAAGCGTGGCCACGTGCAGAGCCTGACCTTCACGCCGGAGGGGCTGCGCGTGCGGGACGGCTCGCTCCGCTATCTGGCCCCGTGGGACGGCGTCTCGATCGAGCTCGTGACCCTGTTCGACCAACCGTTTGCGGCGGTGTACCTGCGGCAGGTCTCCGCCGTGCTGGCGGCCGCCGAGGTCACCGACGGGGATCCGCAGCGCGCCCGCAAAAAGCTCGCCCGCAGGCTGGAGTCGAGCCGCGCCCGGGGTGGGTCGCACCTGCTGTTCCCCGGCGGCCTCTACGGCACCGACGCGGCGACGTTGATGCGCACGATGGCGCACTACGTGGACCACCCAGAGGCCCGGGCCGAGCTGGGCGCGACAGCTCGAACCGCTCCGCCGGAGGAGCGCTCGGTCGAGACTGCACGCTAGCTAGCTAGAACGGCGTCGGGTGGCCCGCGCGTGGCGGCTTTCGCCCGCGCCTCGCGCCCACTGTCGCGCCGACTCCGAGGCCCAGGCCGCCAAAGGCGGTGATGGTGACCAGGGTGAGGGTCACGGCCGGCTCCAGGTGGAGCTCGAGGAGCTCTGCCGCGCCCATCCCGCCGCCCAATCCCAGCACCCCCCCTGCGACGAGGCCGAGACAACCGCCCAGCGTGGCGAACGCGACCCGTCGGAGCATGGCCGACGGTACCACGGGGTCCGGCGGGCAGGGGGTCCGGCCTAGACGGCCTCTGCGGGGTGCCCGGTCAGACAAGCCGCTTCCGCGCTTGACACGAACGGGAATGACATGTCATTCCGTTCGCGCACCCGGTACCGGACGGAGCCGTCCCGCAGCCCCCGCGCGTGCCCAGGAGCCCCGTGCTAGCCAGAAAGACCCCTCGCGTCCTCTACTATCCCTCGGTCGCCTACGACCTCACGCAGCTCGCGCTCTTTCCGCTCAACGCCGCCATCAGCGGGCTCTGTTACCTGCAGCCCAAGAAGTCGGTGTGGAGCGAGCCGGGCTACCAGGACCTGCCCCTCACCGGCACGGGCCGCTCGCTCGCCCAGCTGCGTGCCGACGTGCTGGATGGGGACGGGGTCGTGAACGAGGAGGACCTGGTGCGCCTCTACGACTCGCTGCCTGCGGTCAGCGCCGAAGAAGACCTGATCGGCCGCTCGTGGCGCGGGCGTATCGTGCGCACCAACGCCTCGGTGCTGGACGTAGCCGAGCACCTGCTGGTGCGGCCGCTGCAGCGCCTGGGCTTCGACTGGGGCAAGCGCTACCGCACGGCGCACAAGGGCGACCCGCTGCTGGTGCGCTGGCGCGACAAGCTCTACTTCCCGCTCCCGGCGTGGGGCAACGTCGGCATGACCAACATCACGTGGCGCGGCACGTCCACGGCCACGATGAACTACGACCACCAGCCGTGGAAGGACTACTTCAAGCTGCTCTCCGACGAGCACGGCCAGACGGTGCTGCTGGGCGTCTGGACCCACAAGCACATCGCGGGCGGCTGGTTCACGCTGACCCTGGACCACGGTGTGCCCACCTGAGCCTGCTGCGCGGCCCCGCGTGAGATGGCCAGAGGGGGGCCGCGCTCAGGGCGGGCAGCTGGCAGGATTGGAGGCGTAGTAGCTCGCCACCTGCGGGCTGCCCTCGCCTTGGTCGAAGCAGAAGGTGAAGCCCGGCGGGCACGCCTCGGGCGACCAGCTCCCGCTGACGCTCGCGCAGAGGTTCATCAAGCACTCGGTCCCGATGAACGCGGCGAGAGGCACCGTGACGTACGACACGCAGGCCTGATTCCCGTCGCCATCGGGGGGGTGGGTGCACGACCCCACGAAGTCCATCGGGTCATCGAGGTGATCCAGGCTGCCGCACACGCCGCCACCATCCACCACGCCACCGTCCGTAGGCGGCGGGTTGGGTCCGGAGGAGGTGGGGCAGCCCGTGAGGCTGAGAGCCGAGAGCGCGGCCAGGGTGAGGGCGGCCGCGGGATGCTTGGTCATGGTCGGAGGCTCCTGCCGTGCGAAGGGTGCCCGGCAGCTCGCGCCCCTCTGCAGCCCACGTGCCAGCCCCGGCGCACGTCAGAACGCTGGCCGCTCCGACGGGCGACGCGCGCCACAAGAGCCCTCCGACGCGCGCGGGCGCAACCCATGCGCGCCCCATGAGGCCGCGTACCCCTCTCCCTCGTCGCGGTGTTGGCGAACACAGGACCGCTCAGCGGCGCACGAGGGCTCCGCGCAGCGCCCAGGCGATGTAGCGCGCCTGAGCGAGGGGCAGGTTCTTCACGAGCGTGGTCTCCGCCCCGGCGGTGGTGTGCGCCACGACGTGGTGCCGCAACTGACCGTTGACCTTCATGTCGCTCGCCAAGACGACCACGTCGCTGACCCCGTCGTTCGCGAGCGTGAGGTTGCCGCGCCACGGGATGGGCCCGTGTCGAACGCGCAGCGTGGACCCGTCGACCTCGACCCGCGTGCGGTTCAGAGCCCCCGCGAGCGTGGTGTAGGTCATGCCCACCCCGGCCGCGATGTGCAGCGACATGAAGAGCAGCGTCCAGAACTCCCCAGACGCCAGGGCGCCGCTGATCGCGAAGACCATGGCGGAGTCCCAGATGGCGCAGAACACGGCCATGAAGATCACGCCCGCATCGAACCAGCGCCGGGTGACCACCACCGGACGCACGCTGGGCGCGTCGGCGGTGCGGTAGGCGCGCTCCAGGATCAGGCTCTCGGCGGGGTGCTCTACCGTGATGGCCTTCGGGCGCTCGGGCTCGACGTCGGGCGCGTCCCCCACCCGCGCGGGGTCGAAGCGAAACACCGAGTCGCAAGCGACGCACTTGGCGACCAGCTCCACGATGTTCACGTCGGCGGCCGGGATCTTCGTTTCACACGTTGGACAGGTCAGCATCGGTGCCGCGGTTCTATCACCGTCATGAACGAGCTCGCCATGGGCACCGCGTGGCCGAGCACGGTAAGCCCCTCTCGCGCCACGCCGGTCTATACTGCCTCCACAGTGCGGCGCACCCTCACAGCACAGCCGGCCCTCCGCAGCGCGGCTCACGGCTCTGCGCGCCTCGCGCGCGTCGCGCTGTACGCAGCGGCCTCGCTGTGGCTGCCCGCCTGCGCGAGCGCGCCGTTGGTCCCGGAGGCCGCGTCGCCGGTCGCGGCGATGGAGACCGAGTGGACCCCGCCGCTCGAGCGGCTGACCTCCCCCGAGGCCTTCGGGCTGGTGCGCGTGGACATGCGCGCCCTCGCGGCGACGCCCTTGTTCGCACACCTCGAGCAGCAGCTCGCGCTGCTGGTGCAAGAGGACTGGAGCGAGGCGGACATCGCCTACACACGCGAGTTCGTGCACCGCGTGGACGAGCTGCTGTGGTCCGTGGAGGGCGTGCCCGGTGGCCCCCTAGACGACGTGACCGTGCTCCTGCGCGGGCGCTTCACGGACGCGGACCTCGACCACCTGGCGGACACCGACCAGCACTCCACCTACGAAGGGCATCCCATGCGCGCAGACGGCGCATGGAGCATCGCGCTGCTCGGCGACCACACCTTGGTGCTCGGTCCGCTGCGGCTGGTGGAGAGCATCTGTGACCGCTTCGACGGGCGCAGCCCTGCGGGCCCGCCCATGCACGCGGCGATGATCGCGTCCCGCGCGCGGGCCGGCTACGGGCAGCACACGCTGGGCTACGCCATCCGCGCCGAACCCAGCCCGTACGTCAGCCAGGAGCGCTACGCGGAAGCGATCGTCTCGAACGAGGGCTACTGCGACCTGACGGCGGGGCTCGACTGCCACCTGGGGGTGACGGTCTCCGACTCCGCGGCCCTCGCGCCCCTCGAAGACGCGCTCCAGCGCGTGCTGGACGTGTTCAACGGGCAGGCGCCGGTCTTCCGCATCTCGCCGGGGCTCACCGCCATGGTCCAGGGAGCGACGTTCACCACCGAAGAGAGGCGCCTGGTGCTGCACCTGAGCGCCTCCGCAGAGGGCGCGCGCGACGCGCTGGACGGGGTGCTGGAGCTGCTCACGACGCACATGAACAGCCTCTTCGCGGACCCCAACGCGCCATGAGCCGCACCGCGCGCAAGCCTTGCGCCTCGCTCGTGTGAGGCGGCGCGTGAGGAGCGTCGAACGTAGGCGCCGCGCCCTGGCACGGCCGTTGCTCCGTCCACCGGCATGACCCGCACCCTGCCTCTCGCATCCATCCTCCTCGGCGCCATGGCGCTGCTCGCCAGCGGCTGCTCGTCGAGCTCACCGCGTCTGTCGATCGAGGACATCCCGGCCGAGCTGAGCGAGGCCGTGTGCACGCAGCTGCTCACCTGCGCCCAAACCCGCGCCGGCGGCGGAGAGGTCAGCCGCCTGGTGCTGAGCCCCACCTTCCCCGAGCTCTGCCCACGGCTCCTGGGCGCCGAGCTGGGCAGCCTGGACCCCCTCGCCGCCGCGGTCGACGCGGGCCGCGTAGCCTACGACGCCGCCGCGGCTCGTCGGTGCCTCCACGACATCGCGTCCAGCTGCACCGTCGAGGCGGGCCTCGACTTCTTTCCCTCCTGCCGAGAAGCCCTCGAGGGTCAGGTCGCCGTCGGCGAGAGCTGCTCCCTGCAGGAGGAGTGCGTCCCCGGCGCACGCTGCGACGCCACCCTGGTGGGCGACACCTGCAGCGGCACCTGCGTAGCGCGCCTGCCGCTGGGCACGGCCTGTGACAGCGCCAGCGAGTGCGCGCGCCCCGAGGGTGTGGGCATCGCGCAGTGCAGCACCAACGGCGGCGCGGAGAGCGTCTGCTTGGCGCTGGTCTTGGAGCTGGGCCTGCGCGAAGGCGAGCCGTGCGGGGCCGTGGACGGCACGGGCTTCGAGCGCACCTATGGCCTGTGCCACGGCGACTTCTTCTGCTTCGACTTCGACGAAGACGGCGAGGGCACCTGCACCGCTCCCGTCGCGGACGGCGGGCTCTGTATGCCCGGCATGGCCTGCGAGGAAGGCAGCCTGTGCGTCGAGGACGGCGGCACCATGAACTCCTTCTGCCGGCGCATCACCGTGGTCACGGAGGTAGGCGGCGCCTGCGACGACGAGACGGTCTTCTGCGACTACCCCGCGCGCCTCGAGTGCGTGAGCGGTGAGTGTGCGGCTCTCCCGGAGGGTACCTGCCACGAGGGCTACCACTGCGACGAGGGCGAGTACTGCGACGACGCCACCAGCACCTGCGAGGCACGGAAGGCGCTGGGCAGTGAGTGCGACGCATCGCGCGAGTGCCTCAGCGACAGCTGCCGGGACGACGGCACCATGACCAACACGCGGCGCTGCACGGCGCCCGCCGTGCGCTGCGGCTGACCACGCTTGCGCGCTACGGGGCCACGGGCTCGGCCGGTGGCCGCCGCGAGAAGAGCCCGCGCAGGCGGTAGAGCATGGTGAAGAGCGCGGGGATCACGAAGATCACCAGCACGCTCGAGAGAGCGAGCCCGCCGAGCACGATGGCGCCCACGCCCCGGTAGAGCTCGGCCCCCGCGCCGTTGGACACGACCATGGGCAAGAGCCCGGCCAGCGACGTCGTGGTGGTCATGAAGATGGGGCGGATGCGCGAGCGCACGGCGTCGGCCACCGCCAGGTCCAGCTCGGCCCCTTCGCGCAGGCGCGCGAGCGCTCCGTCCACGACCAAGATCGCGTTGTTCACCACGACGCCGATCAGGATCAAGAAGCCCAGCGCCGTCATGAGGTCCAGAGGCACGGGCCCGAAGAGCTTGTCCACCAGCACCAAGCAGGCCATGCCACCGGCGGCGGCGAGGGGCAGGCTGGCCAGCACCACCAGCGGCGCGATGAAGTCCTCGAAGAGCGCGGCCAGCAACAGGAAGCAGATCACCACGGCCAGCAGCAGCACCTCGCGGAAGTGGTCTGCCGCGACGTCCAGGTCGCCGGCCGCGCCGCTGATCTCCACGCGCACCCCGGGTGGGATCTCCCCGGCGGCGGTCATGGGCGCCACCACGCGCTCGCGCACGACGTCCATGGCGCTCTCGAGGGGCATGCTCTCGGGTGGCGAGATCTGCAGCGTGATGGCCCGGCGCCGCTCCAGGCGCTGGATGATGGTGGGCCCGATGTCGGTCACGGCGTCGGCCACCGCGCTGAGCGGCACGACCGCGCCGCCCGACGTCACCAGCGGCGCGTCCATGAGGTCCAGCGGGTCCGTGAGGATGCCGCGGCCCGGCGTGAGCGCGCGCAGCACCACGTCCACCTCGTAGCCGTTGCTGGGCGTCAGCTCACCGACGATGGCGCCGTCCACGAGGGCGTCCACCATGAGCCCCAGCTGGTCGCTGCGGATGCCCAGCGCGGCCGCCTGCCGCCTGCGCGGGTGGATCTGCACCTCGGGCGCGCCCGGGTCGAGGCCTGGCACGGGCCGCACCTGCGCCTCGGGGATGGCCTCGCGGAGGCTGCCCATCATGCGCGCGCCCAGCGCCGTGAGCGTGGGGATGTCCGAGCCCACCAGGTTGAGCTCGATGGAGCGCCCGCCGCCGATGGCGCTGCCGAACAGGCTGGCCTGGTTGGTGAACCCGAAGGTGCCCGGCACGTCGGCCTGCACGCGCCGCAAGAAGGGCAGGAGCGCGCCGATCTCGCGCGGGTCCTGCGCCACGGCGCCGGCGAACACGAAGCTGCCGTCACCCACGAAGAAGGAGCGCTCGATGGCCGGCACGCCGTCGCGGGCGACGCCGATGTGCGGGCCGATCTCCTCGTGCATGCGCAGGCCCATGCGCTCGAACTCTTCGGAGGAGTAGCCCGGAGGGGGCACCAAGATGCCGAAGATGAGGTTGCGGTTGCCGGTGGGCAGGTACTCGAGGGGCGGCGCCAGCGCGAAGGTCACGGCCCCGGCCGCGCCGACCACCAGCGCCACCGTGAGGAAGCCGCGGCGCAGGTCGCGCGCGATCCAGCTGGCCGCCCCCACCAGCTTCTCGCGCAGCGCGTCGCCCACGCGCGCCAGGCGCCCGGGCGTGGCGGCGACCGTCTTCGGAGGCAGCAGGCGCGCCGCCAAGCTGGGGATGACCCACACGGACACGATGAGGGACCACACCACAGCGAGCGAGATGGCGACGGCCACGTCGCGCAGCAGCTGCCCGACTTCGCTCTCCCACGTGACGATGGGCGCGAACACCGCGACGGTGGTCAGCGTGGACGCGAGCACCGCGCCCCACACGGAGCGTACGCCGCGCAGGGCCGCCTCGGCGGCGGTCTTGGCCGTGGCCCGCTCCGTGTCGATGCTCTCCAGCACCACGATGGAGTTGTCCAGCACCATGCCCACGGCGAACGTCACGCCCGCCAGAGAGATGACGTTGATGGAGCGCCCCATCCAGCTCATGCCGAGAGCGGTGCCGAACACGCACACGGGGATGGACACGCTGATGATGGCGGAGGCCCCGAAGGAACGCAGGAAGAAGAAGAGCGCGAGGATGGCCAGCACCGAGCCCATCAGCAGGTTCTGCTGCACCAGGTCGAGCGCGTCGTGGATGTAGCCCACCTGGTCGGAGATGACCTGGATGGTGAGCCCCTCGCGGCGGAACACGCGCTCGTCGAGGTCCGCCACGGTGGCGCGCACGGCCTCGGTCACCTCCAGCACGTTGCTGCCCGACTCGCGCGACAGCAGCAGGATCATGGAGGGCCGCCCATCGGTCATGGCCACGCCGCGCGGGCGCCGCAGGCCCATGCTGACCGTGGCGACGTCCGCCAGCCGCACGGGCATGCCGTCGGGACCCGTGCCCAGCACCACCTCTTCGAGGTCGCGCACCTCTTCGGGGGCGAGCGGCGTGCGCACCAAGAAGGTCCGCTTGCCGATGCTGAGGTCGCCGGCCGACACGTTGCGCAGCTCCCCGCGCACGCGGTCGCGCAGGTCGTTGATGCCGAGGCCACGCTCCGCCAAGGCCCGCGGGTCGAAGTCGATGTGCACCTCGGAGTCCTGCCCGCCCACGTGGCGCATGCCGGCCACGCCGGGGATGCGCTCGAGCTCGGGCACGATCTCCTCGGCGACCCAGGTGCGGAACGCCGACACGGAGCGCCCCTCGAGGTCGCGGATGGTGATGACCGCGACGGGCGGGCCCGACAGGTCCGAGGTGCTGAGCACCGGGCGGTCGGACGCCTCGGGGTACGAGCTGACCTCGCCCAGCCGGTTGTTCACCCGCACCAGCGCGTCGTCGATGTTCGTGCCGACCTCGAATTCCAGGGTGATGCGCCCCAAGTCCGGGCTGGCGTTGCTGGTCATCTTCACCAGTCCGGCCAGGCCCTTGAGGGTCTGCTCCTGCGCCTCCAGGATCTCGGTCTCGATCTCCGTGGGCGCGGCCCCCGGCCAGCGGGTGCTGATGTCGATGGTGGGGCGCGAGATGTCGGGCGTGAGCTGGATGGGCAGCCCCACGAGCGAGAGCAGCCCGAAGAGCACCACCAGGATGACGCCGACCGTGACGGTCACGGGCCTCTCGATGGCCACCGCGAGAGCCCCCTGAGCGCGCTCCTTCATCGGGCGCCGCCTGCCGGAGCCGGAGCCGGGGCCGCGCTGGGCGCGGAGGCGCTCGCCGAAGCCGGCGTGGCACCATCGGGCGCCGAGCCGCCCGCGGCCGGAGCGGGAGCTGCGCCACCCTGCTCCGAGTCGGCGGCCGCGCCGTCCACGGTCACGGTCTCGCCCGGGCGCAGGCGCTCGTTGCCGCGCGTCACCACCTGCTGCCCGGGCGTGAGGCCCTCGCCACGCACGAGCGCGCGCTCCGCGGACTGCACCACCACCTCGACCGGCACCACCTGGGCTACGCCGTCGACCACGAGCACCACGCGCGCGCCGCGCACCCCG
The DNA here is from genome assembly GCA_020633075.1 of Sandaracinaceae bacterium. GTDB lineage: Bacteria > Myxococcota_A > Polyangia > Polyangiales > Houyiibacteriaceae > JADJJE01. The sequence goes on along the minus strand of JACKEI010000004.1, from coordinate 172,327 downwards.
TAGGCCAGCGCGTCACGCGGCACCACCACGCCGCCGTCCTCCGGGAGCTCGATCTCCACGTCCAGGAAGCGCCCCGGCAGGAGCCAGAGCGGCCGCTCGCTCCCCTCGGGCACCACTCGCAGCGGCGCCGTCCCCGTGGCGCTGTCGATCACGCGCACCACGCCCGCCACCCGCGCCGGCAGCGACTCCCCAGCGAAGCGCAGGGTGGCGGCCTGCCCCTCGGACAGGCGCGCCAGCAGGAGCGGGTCCACGGCGGCGTGCACCTCGACGTCGTCCATGCTGACCAGCTGCAGCACCGGCGTCCCTGCGGAGACCCAGTCCCCGGGGTCTGCGAGCCGCTGCACCACCTGCCCGGCGAAGGGGGCGCGCACGATCTGCTGCGCGAGGCGCGAGCGGGTCTGGCGCACGCGCGCGCTCAGCTCGGCCTGGCGACGCGCGAGCTGCTCGGCCCGGCTCTGCGCCTGCTCGATCTGGTTGGCGGGCACCGCGTCGGGGCCGGCGACGCGCACACGCGCCGCATCGCGCGCGGCCTGGGCCTCTTCCTCGGCTGCCGTGGCCGCGAGCGCCTGCGCGGCCGCGAGGTCCGCGCGCGCGATGCCCGGGTCCACCTCGAACAGGAGGTCGCCGGCCTGCACGCGGTCGCCGACCCGCACCAAGACGCGCCGCACCGCGCCGTTCGCCCCCGCCGCCAGCGTGGCCTCCTGCGACGCCGCCGTGCGCCCGGTGAGCCGGTGACGCACCAGCAGCGGGCCGGCCTCGCTGACCCCGACCGCCACACGGGACGCGGGCCGCGCGGGCGGGCTAGCCGGCGCCTCGGCCTCGCCGCCGCAGCCGACCAGACCCGCCGAGCCCACCACGCCGATCAAACCAACCAGGAGCCTCAGTCCGGACACTGTGGGGAGCCTCACGCGCATGCGCCTTCGTTTGCCATACTTCGGGCTGTCGGCACACCGGCCACGTCGCTACAGAACCGAAGCACTTTCGCAGCGCTTGACAGCTGGGCGGCCACAGGCGCCAATGAATCATGCGCGACGACATCGTCCTCGAAGGAGCGATCCCGCCGGGTGGCATCGTCGAGCTGCTCACTCAGATCGAACAGACCTGCGCCACCGGGGAGCTGCACTACGAGAGCGCCCTCGAAGGAAAGGGCACGGTCACCCTGGTCCGCGGGCAGTTCGCCGAGGAGCAGACCCCCGACCGACAGCAGCGCGACCCCGTGGAGGTGCTGCTCATGCTGCGCGAGGGGCGCTACTTCCTGCAGCAGCGCCTGCCCCCCCTGCCCGTCTCGAGCGGCGACCACCGCGTGAAGAGCGGCTCGCTGGCCGTGCACGTGCCGTCCGCGCTGATGCGCTACTGCGAGCTGGCGGGCCTGACGGGCGTGCTGCGCCTGAGCCGTCCGCCCCAGTCCGTGGACCTCGTCTACGAGCGAGGTGAGCTGACCGAGGCTCGCGTGGGCGGTGGAGACGGGATCGAGCTGCAGGAGGTCTTCGGCTGGGAGGAGGGCCGCTTCAGCATCGAGGCGCAGTGCGCGGAGACCAGCGTCGTCGCGCCGCCCAGCACCGTGTTCCCGACCCCCGAAGCGGCGCCCAGCGCCGACCGCGGCAGCGAGCGTGAGGTGCGCAGCACCACCCAGGATCTGAGCGGCAACACCGAGGCGAGCTTCCTGCGCGTGGTGGAGATGTCGCTCGAGGACCTCCTGCGCGAGCGCATCGAGCGCACGCCCTCCGCACGCACGGGGCCCGTGATCCCCGAGCTGCCTCCGGCGCGCGTCACGCAGCGTCCCCCGGCGCGGCCGCTCGGCAGCACGTCGGAGCCCGTGCGCGGCGAGAGCACGGTGCGCGTGATCTACCTGGCCGCGGAGCGCACGCCGGGCGATGACGAGCGGCGCCCCGCCATGGACCTGAACGTCCCGCTCCCGGGCGAGGGCCGCGCGCCCAGCAAGCCCCACCTCCCGTCCCAGGCCGAGCGGGGGTCCAAGGCCGACCCGCCGCGCACGACGGCCATCAGCGCGCTCGACGACGCCGGCCGCCTCCGCCAGAGCAAGTGGCCGGAGGCGCAGGCGCGCGCGTCCCGCGAGGACGACATCACCACCCAGTTCGACACGGCCAGCCACGCCGCCAAGGACCTGGGGCACCTCCCGACCATGCTTGCCGGCGCGGAGGAGATGGACAACGATGACCCCCTTGCCGACTCGCCGAGAAAGGCGCGACCCATGACCGACCCCTCCACCCCTCCCGACGACGAAGAGAGCGCCAACACCCCGAAGATCCCCGCGACCTCCCCCGTCGCGGGCGCGGGGCCGGCGAGGAGTGGGGCGGCCCCGGCCGAGACGCTCGTGACGCTCAAGTGGGTGGCCTTCGCGTGCGTGGTGCTGATCGCGTGCCTGACCGTGTTGGCCCGCCTCCCGCCCATCGACTAAGACCCTGGTGGTGCGCCGCTCTTTCGTCACGCTCACGCTGTTGGGCGCCCTCGCCTGGGGCGTCTCGCCCGTGGCGTCGGGGCGCGCACAGCCCACCGCCGAGCGAGCTGCGGAGACGCCGCCGCCGGCAGGGGCTGACGAGGCCGCGGCAGACGGCGCGAGCACGACACCCGATGACGACGCGCCGGCGACGGACCCGGCGGAGCCAGGCGCCGACGCGCTCGGAACCCCTGCCGAGCCGGGCGACGACGAGCCCGCCGACGGCGACGACGAGCTCGCCGACGCGGACGCCGATGAGCTCGCCGACGCGGACGCGCTCGCGGATGACGGGGAGCACGGGGCGCCTCAAGCCCTGCGCTACTTCCTCGAAGACGTCGAGGTCGTGGGCAACGCCCGCACGCGCGCGGCGGTCATCCGCGCCTACGTGCCCCTCGAGCGGGGCGAGCCCTTCGACCCGGAAGAGAGCGAGCTCGAGACGCTGCAATTTGCGCTGATGGGGACGGGCTGGTTCGACGAGGTGCAGGTCCGCCTGCGGCGCGGCGCACAGCGCGGCTGGGTCGTGCTGGTGGTCGAAGTGCGCGAGCGCAACACGGTGGTGGTCGAGCAGATCGCGCTCGGCGTGGCCGAGGGCCTGAGCAGCAGCCGCACCCGTGACGCGCGCGTGTTTCCCTATGTTGGCCTCACCCTGACCGAGACCAACCTGCTCGGCCGAGGCATGCGCCTCTCCGCCACCGGCTTGCTGTCGCGTCACCACCAGGGCGGTCGCATCGACTTCGCGTATCCGCACGTGTTGGGCGGCAACTACGGGCTGCGCGTGGCGCCGTTCCTGAACAACTCGCGCCAGTACTTCGGCCACAACCCCACCGTGACCACGCGCTGCCGCGAGCCGGCCCCGCGCGACTGCGTCGACGAGTTCGAGGCCCGCAACGCGGTGGTCTTCTACCGCCGCGGCGGCTTCTACTTGGGCACCGGGCGCGCCATCGGCAGCACCCTGGCGCTCGACCTCGGCGCGCAGCTCGAGTGGGTGTACGTGACGTCGCGCCCCGAGGCGGCCAGCGAGGTGCGCGGCAGCGAGATCCGGCCAGTGGACTTCTCCATCCTGCCGAACCGCAGCTTCGCGGCCGTGCTGCGCATCGGCCTCACCTACGACCGCCGCGACGACCCCGGGCTCCCCACACAGGGCACGTACCTCCGCGTCCAGGCCGACGCCGGCACGCGGCTGCTGGGCAGCGCGTACGACTTCGTCCGGCTGCAAGCGCAGTTCCGGCAGTGGGTGCCGCTGGCCTCGCATCACACGCTGCGCCTGAGCCTGTTCGGCGGCATCGTCCTCGGCGACGCGCCCTTCTTCTACAAGTTCAACGCGAGCGACATGACGGACCTGATCCCCAGCCGCCTGCTGGAGATGCAGCTCGACCGCCGCGCGCCGCCCAACCTGCTCGGCACCGCCATCGTGTTCATGCGCAACGAAGAGGTCGCGGTGCGCGCGGACGTCGAATACAACGTCTCGCTCTTGCGCCACGACCGCCGCGGGGGGCTGCGCGGCGCGCACGCCTACGTCAACGTCGGCACCTACCTGCTGGCGGACCTACAAGACCTGCAGTTCGCGGTGCCCGGGCTACGCGGCGCCTCGCGCGTGCCCATCGACCTGACCTTCGACATCGGCGTGCGCTTGGACACGTCGATCGGAGTGTTCCAGTTCGGCTTCTCCAACCTGTTGGGGTTCATCCAGCTGTGACGCGCGGCGCACGTCAGCGCGCTCTCAGGCGCACCCGTGCGCTCGCGCTGGGGCTCCTTCTGCTGCTGGCCGCGACGGTGGCGGCCGCTCAGGCGCTGGCCACGCGCCGCGTGGGTCTCTCGTGGCAGCAGGGCGTGCCTCGCCTGAGCGTGTCCGTCACGGACCTCGTGGACGCGGGCGCACGGCGGGCCCTCGAGAGCGGCCTGCAGAAGCAGCTCATCCTGACGGTGCAGGCCTACCAGGTGGGGGCGTCGCAGCCCTTCGCCACCACGCGCGTACAGTGCGCCGCCACCTACGACCTCTGGGAGGAGTCGTACATCGTGCGCATCGGCCGCCGCAGCGAGCGCCACAGCAGCGTCGCGGCCGTGATCGACCGCTGCCTCGTCGCGCGAGACCTGCCCGTCGGACGGGCCGCCGACTGGAGCAACCGCCACGGCCGCGCCGTGTACTTCGCGGTCCGCGCCGAGTTCAACCCCATCAGCGCGTCCCGCTGCACGGCTCTCTTGCGCCCCAGCAGGTCCGACGGGCCCATCGGCCCGGTGGTGGTCAACATCGTGCGGCGCGAGATCTGCGCGGCCGAGCGCGCCGTGGACTTCCGCTCGCAAGAGGTGTCGGTGCCGTGACGAGGCTCGAACGGAGGCTGCTGGTGGCGCTCTTGGTGGCTGCCCTGGCGCCCCTCGGGGCGGCGTCCTTCTTTGGTCGCTCTGCGCTCCGCGACGCCTACTCCCGTGGCGTCAACCCCGTCGTCGAAGAGCAGCTGGCCGCCGCCGTCGTGTCCCATCGCGATCACATCGTCGCGCTGCGCGACGCCGCGGACCGCACCACGGACGCCATCACGCAGCACTGGCAGCTGCACGACGCGCTGCGCGCCGGCGACCTCGGGGCCGTGCGCGTGTACGTGCAGTCCGCACTAGAGACCTACCCGCAGGTCGCTGCGGTGCACGTCTACGCGGCCGACCCCGAGCGAGACCGGCCTCCGCAGCACGACGAAGACGCGAACGCGAACCACGAAGACGCGAACCACGAAGACGCGAACGCGAACGACGAAGACGCAGGCGAGGAGCGAGGGCCCCTGCTGATCGCAGCCGAGCTCGAGGCGCGGGCAGACCCCACCCAGGTGCGCACCCTGGAGCGTGAGCGCCGCCTCGACACCGTCACCCCGGCCGTGCTCGTCGTGGTCACGGTGACCAGCCCGCGCGCCGTCTTCACCGACCTGCAACGCGCCGGCGAGGTGACCGAGCTCTACTCGCGCCTGCTCGAGCAGACCGACTACGTGTCCGACGTCTACGTGTGGGTGCTGCTCGGCTACCTCGCGTTCGTCATCGCGCTCGCGCTGACCGTGTCCATCGTCCTCGCGCGGCGCGTCTCCCGGCGCGTGCTGGCCCTGGCGGACGCCACGGTGCGCGTCGGTCAGGGAGATCTCGCCGTGACCGTGCCGGACGACGACGACGACGAGATCGGCGAGCTCACGCGCGCGTTCAACCGCATGGTCAGCGACCTGCGCGAGTCGCGCGAGCGCATCGACTACCTGCAGCGCATCTCCGCCTGGCAGGACTTCGCGCGGCGCCTGGCGCACGAGATCAAGAACCCGCTCACGCCCATTCAGCTCGCGGCGCAGGAGGTGGCCCAAGCCTACCGCGGAGACGACCCCCGCTTCGCGGCCATGCTGAACGACGCGCGCGCCATCATCGAAGAGGAGGTGGCCACGCTGCGACGCTTGGTGGGCGAGTTCTCGAGCTTCGCCCGCCTCCCGGAGGTGGACCTGGCCGAGGCCGACCTGGTGGAGCTGCTGCGGGACATCGAGCGCGGCTTCGGGAGCGTGCTGCAAGACGTATACGGCGAGCGCGCCGGGGACGCGCCCGTCACCCTGCAGCTGGAGGTGCCCAGCAAGCCGGTGCTCGGGTCGGTGGACGCCATGATGCTCAAGCGCTGCCTCGACAACCTCGTGCGCAACGCCGTGGAGGCCATCGCGGGTGAGCAGCGGACCGGCCGGGGCCGGGTGATCCTCTCACTGCGCCCCAATGGTGACCAGGTGGAGCTGTCCGTCGCGGACGACGGTCCGGGCATCGAACCCGGCTCCCGCGTGCGCGTGTTCGACCCGTACTTCACCACCAAGTCCAGCGGCACCGGGCTCGGGCTCGCCATCGTCAAGAAGGTCGTGCTGGAGCACCAGGGCCGCATCGAGTGCCGGGGGGCCGGCCCGCGCGGCGAAGGGCCCGGCACGCGCTTCGTCATCACGCTCCCGCTCCTGCTCGGCTGACGGCCCGCTAACGGGGCGGGCCGGAACGCGCTATAGCCCCGGAGTGGCGATGAACGACGACCTCCGCAAGATGGCCCCGTGGCTGGGAGGCATCCTGGCCGTGGCGCTGGTCGCCATGCTGGGGCGCGGTCTCTTCGGCTCCGCCCTGACGGGCACGGAGGCTCCGGCCCTGGACCTGCCCATCGCTGCTGGCGCGGGGGCCCTCGAGGGTGACCGCGTGTCCCTGGCGAGCCTGCGCGGCCGCGTGGTGGTGCTGGACTTCTGGGCCAGCTGGTGCGGCCCCTGCCGCCGGAGCATCCCCATCCTGAACGACCTCGAAGCCGAGCTCGCCGGAGAGCCGGTCACCTTCTTGGGGGTCAACGTGGAGGGGGAGATGGGCCCGCGCCGGCTGCAGCAGGTGCACACCGAGCTGGGCGCGCACTTCCCCACCCTCCAGGACCGCACGGGCGAGGTGAAGGCGCGCTACGGCGTCAGCGTCCTGCCCACCCTCGTCGTGCTCGACGGAGAGGGTGTTGTCCGACATGTAGGCACAGGCGTCCCGAGCGAAGACTCGCTGCGCGCCACCATCCGCGAGCTGATCCCAGAATCCTGACTTATTCCGGCGCGTTGGACCACCCCGCGCCGTGCTCGTTGACCATCGAGGCCGAAACGAGTACGATTCGCGACCCGCGCGGCATATCCGCTCGTATTGGAGAGATTACACCTTGGTCCAGACCCTGCAGGGAACGAGCCTCGAAGAGCGCCTCGCGTACCTCGAAGAGCTGCGCAAGGCCGCGCCGGCCAGCGCCAACAGCGAATTCGAGCGCAACCTCGACATGCTCTGGATCTATCACGACAGCGCCCTCGAGGGCGTCGTGTACACCCAGGACGAGCTCAAGTCCGCCATCCTCGACCAGGTCATGAGCGACTCGTCGCTGATCCCCGTCTACGACGAGATCCGCCACCACCGCGCCGCCATCCAGACCATCCGGCAGCTGGCCCAGAAGAAGAAGGTCACCGTCGACCTGGACCTCATCAAGGGCCTCTTCGCGCAGCTGGCTCCGGAGGAGATCGAGGGCAAGGCGCCCCCCAAGTACCGCAAGGACATGCCGCTCCACCGGCTGTACTTCCACGAGATCGCCACGCCGGACAAGATCGCGGGCCAGATGAAGGCGCTGGTGCAGTGGGTCAACGACCCGGACACCAAGCGCAGCACCCACATCGTGCGCCTGGCCGCCAAGACGCACTACTCGCTGCTGCAGACCTACCCCTTCCCCAAGCACAGCGGGAAGGTGGCGCGCTTGATCCTCAACGTCATGCTCATGGACGTGGGCTACCCGCCCGTGATCATCCACGCCACGGAGCGGCAGCGCTACTACGAGGCGCTCAAGCAGGGCGAGGACCGCACCGCGGCGCTGGTCAACGAGGCCCTCGTCGCCAGCGTGGAGAGCACCATCTCGTTCTACGAGCGGCTCACGGAGTCCTAGCGTGCGCGGCGGCTTCTACGCCATCGTGGACCCGGATCACTGTGGTGGGCGGTCGCCCGTGGACGTAGCCAAGCAGCTGCTGGCCGGCGGCGCGAGCGTGCTGCAGCTGCGCATGAAGCGGGGCAGCGACCGGGAGCGTGCCACCGTGGCGCGCGCGCTGCGGGCGCTGGCCCACGCGGCGGCGGTGCCCTTCGTGGTGAACGACCGGGCGGATCTGGCGCTGCTGGTGGACGCCGACGGCCTGCACCTGGGGCAGGAGGACCTGAGCGTGGCCGACGCGCGCATCCTGCTCGGGGCGCGGCAGCTGGGGGTGAGCACCCATGATCCCGCGCAGGCGCAGCAGGCGGTGCGCGACGGGGCCGACTTGATCGGCTTCGGGCCGGTGTTCGACACGCAGACCAAGGAGCGGCCGGACCCCACCGTAGGGCTGACGGCCCTGGCCGAGGTCTGCCGGGCGGTGTCCGTGCCCGTGGTCGCGATCGGAGGGCTGACCCCGGCGCGCGCTCAGCAAGCGTACGCAGCGGGGGCCACCTGGGTCGCCGCCATCTCGGCGGTCTCCGAGGCGCCCGACGTTGCCGCAGCGGCCCGTGAGTTCGGCCGCGGACCTGGTCTTGGAGGCGTTGCGTGATCCTCGAGCTGGGGCTGGTCGTGGGGGCGGCCGGCGCCGCCGTGTGGGCCTACCGCCGCCGGCGCCGGGACGGCCAAGCCCCGTCGCAGCCCGTGAGCTCCCCCGCTGCACCGGCAGCCCCGCCCGCCCCCGCGCGCCAGCCCGGCCTCAATGTATCGGATGTGCTCCTCTACGTGGACACCGAGCTCTGGCTCGCGGGCTGCCTGCACCTCGAAGACGGCGAGGACGTGCTGCGCCTCTTCGCCGCCCCGGGGGCCAAGCGCGCCACCCACGTGGTGCAGCTGGACCGCAGCGGAGACGACGTGGCCACCCTCAGCGTGCACAGCGGCGTCCCCGGGGGGCGCGTGCCCGACGAGCTGCTGGTGGAGAGCGCCCGCCTGCGCCTCCGCAAGCGGGGCCGCGCCAGCACACGCACCGAGGGCGAGTGGCCCGGCAGCCCCAGCCCGCAGGCCGACTACGTACTGCTGGGCGACCCGTCCGGGCGGCTGCTGCTGGTGTTGGACTTCGCCGGCGGCGAGCGTCTCGCGCTGCTGGGGGAGCGCGTGCCAAGCGGAATGCTGGACCTCCTCCCGGGCGGCTGAGCGCGCTCGCCAGGCCTCAGCGGCGATACTCGATCCCGAGAGTCGGCGCGATCCCGGAGGCCATGTCCGCCCCAGCGAAGAGTGTGCCCAGGCGGCACAGGTCGTGCGGAGCGCGCACACAATGCGTGTTGCCGGTGTCCACACAACCTTGAAACCTGGAGCGCCTCCGCAGCGCACTGGCCGCAGGGTACCCGCCGGCCCCTCGCCGCTCACGCGACGCGCCGTGCGGGGCTCGACGCAACTGGCGCGGCTAGGCGTCGACAAGCCGCGGCATGACACCCGCCACGGCCCCGCGCTGCACCACCCTCAACTCCACCCAGCACGACGGTGCGCTGCCCGCGACCTCACCCCGCACCACGCGCCGCCCGGTCCCGCGCCGAGCAAGCGCTCGGGGCCACCGGCGAGCGGTTTGTCCGGTCCCGCCCGTGCTGCGGGGGGGACTGGCGCTGCGGGGGCTGGCGCGGCGGGGGCCGGTGCTGTGTGCGCTGCGGGGGCTGCTGCTGTGTGCGCTGCTGCCCCTGAGCGCGTGCGTGGCGGGTCTGCCGCCGGTGGCGGTCGCCGCGCAGCGCCACAACGACGCGGGCACGGCCCTGCTGGCCGAGGGGCACCTGGACGACGCGGAGGCCCGCTTCCGGCTGGCGCTCGAGTACCACCCGCACTTCGCGGAGGCGCACCTCAACCTCTCGCTGGTGCTGCTGGCGCGCGGACGCCACGCCGAGGCGGGCGAGCATCTCCTGACGGCCGTGGAGCTGGACGAGGACTACGCCGAGGCCCACGGCAACCTGGGCGTGTACTACCTGCTGGTGGGGGACGCGGCCCAGGCGGAGCGCAGCTTCGTCGCGGCGCTGGCCATCGACCCCGGTCTCCGTGAGCCGCGGCTCAACCTGGCCGAGCTGTGGGTGGCGCAGGAGCGCTTCCGCGAGGCCCGCGCGCAGCTACTGCGGCTGGTGCAGGTAGCGCCCGAGGACCAGCGCGCCCACGCCTGGCTGGCCTACTGCGACCAGCGCTTGGGGCGGCACACGCAGGCCCTGGACCGCGCCGACAAGGTGCTCACCCATGACCCTACGGAGCCCGTGGCGCACCTGGTGTTTGCCCAGGACGCGCTCACGCGCGGCGACTGGGAGGCCACCCGTGGACACGCCGAGCTGGCCGCCGAGTACCCACCCACCCGTGAGGCGGCCCTGGCGACGCTGGCGGCCATGGCCCTGGTGACCCACGACCTCCCGGGCGCAGCACAGCTCACGCGCACGCTGCTCACGCAGAATCCACGCTCGCGGGTGGGGCTCTGGCTGGCCGACGAGGTGGTCCGGCAGGAGCAAGGGGGCGGAATCCCAGCGCACGGGCCCAACTCAGAAGCGCGGACAAGCTCCCCCTGAACTTGATCCCACTCGCCGTGCGCGGATACCCTCGCCGCTGGGCCGCAGCTGCGCCCCGGAGCCCGCGACGTACATGGACGACCTCCTCAAGAACAAGCAATTCCCCATCGCGGCGATCATCGCACTCGGCGCCGGCATCGGCGGCGCGTTCCTGCCCGACGTGGTCGGCGCGGGCGTGGCCGCCGTGGGCGCCCTGGTGGCGCTCTTCCTCATGCACCGTGGTGCGGACGCGGGCCTCGACCCCGAGCTCTTCGCTGACGCCGCCGAGCAGCTCCTGGAAGGCGAGCGCCCCAAGCTGCCCAAGGGCGCGCCCGCCGAGCTGAAGCCCGTGTTCGAGAACTTCGCGGAGATCGCCAAGGCCCTCTCCGCGCGCGAGCGCAAGGTCACCGAGACGCAAGCCGAGCTGGCACAGGCCCAGGCCAGCGCCGAGTCCCTGCGCAACGAGCTGCGTTCCCTCCAGGCCGACGTGGCTTCGGCGCGCTCCGAGGCCAGCGCCGCCCGCGCGGAAGCAGAGCGGATCTCGGCCGCGTCGGCAGCGGCAGCGGGCAACGCCGCGGGCGCGCACGAGCGCCTGGCCAAGACCCTGCGCGAGCTGGGCGAGGCGGAGGATGTCATCACGCACAACGTCGAGGAGCTCTCGAGCGGCCTCGGCGAGCAGATGGCGGCCGTGGAGCAGACCACCAGCTCCATGAAGGAGATGACGGTGTCGTTGGGTGAGATCGCCCAGCACGTGGAGACGCTCGCGTCGTCCGCCGAAGAGAGCTCCTCCAGCATCCTCGAGATGACCGCCACCAACGACGAGGTCGCCGAGAACATGGCCAACCTCGCGTCCAGCGTGCGCGAGACGGTCTCCTCCATCGAGGAGATGGCCTACTCCATCAAGGAGGTCGCTCGCAACGTCGACGCCCTCTCGCTCACGGCCGAGGAGACCTCGTCCTCCATGAACGAGATGGACGTCTCCATCGACCAGGTGCAGAGCAACGCCAACGAGACGGCGCGCCTGTCCGAAGAGGTGGCCGGCGACGCCGAGAAGGGCGCCGAGTCCATCCTCAAGATCATCACCGAGATCAACCGCATCAAAGAGACCTCGTCCGAGGCCGTGGCCGTCATCTCCAACCTGGGCAGCCGCATCGAGGCCATCGGCGACATCCTCAACGTCATCGACGACGTGGCCGAGCAGACCAACCTGCTGGCCCTGAACGCCGCCATCATCGCCGCGCAGGCCGGGGAGCACGGCAAGGGCTTCGCCGTGGTGGCCGACGAGATCAAGGACCTGGCGGAGCGCGCGGGCGCCTCCACCAAGGAGATCGCCGAGCTGATCAAGACCATCCAGGCGGAGTCCAAGAACGCCATCGGGGCCGTGGAGCGCGGCGCCAACACGGTCGACCGCGGCGTCACGGTGTCCGCCGAAGCGGAGCGCGCGCTCAAGAAGATCCTCGAGTCCTCGCAGAAGAGCACCGCCATGGTGCGCGCCATCGCCCGCGCCACGGTGGAGCAGGCCAAGGGCAGCAAGCAGGTCACCGACGCCATCGGCCGCATCGCCGAGACCGTGCAGCAGATCGCAGCGGCCACCGCCGAGCAGGCGCGCGGCTCCGAGCTCATCATGAAGAGCGCGGAAAAGATGCGCCTCATCACCCAGCACGTGGAGCGCAGCTCTCAGGAGCAGGCGCGCGGCGGACGGCAGATCAGCCAGGCCATCGAGAGCATCAGCACCATGGTCAATCACCTGCACCAGAGCCACCGCGCCCAGGCCAAGGGCAGCGAGCAGACGCTGCAGGCGGCGACCCGCATCCAGGAGCTCACCCGCGAGTACGACCGTCACGTGCGTGGCATGAGCCAGGCGGCTGTGTCGCTGCGGCGTCTGCGCGAGGGCAGCTGACCCTTTTCCAGCCCATGACGGCCGCCGAGCGCTCGCGCAGTGGCCCTCGGCGTGCGATAGAGACGACCTAGATGTTCGGTATTGGCGGCGGCGAGATGGTGATCATCTTCCTCGTGCTCCTCTTCGCGGTGGGGCCCGACAAGATGCCGACGTTTGCGCGCGCCATCAGCAAGGGCATCCGCCAGTTCCGGGCGACCACGCAGGACCTCCGCAAGCAGGTGGGCATCGACGCCATCCTGGGTGAGGAGGACATCCGCGACCCGCTCGGCATGAAGAAGATGAAGGCGGAGCTGACCAAGCCGCTGTCGGACATCCGAGACGTGGGCCGGGGCCTGCAGAGCGACGTCGCCCAGGTGGGCGCGAGCATGACCAAGCCGGGCGTGGCCAGCGCCAACGCCGGCATCGCCGACGCGGACGCCGTGCGCATCATGACCGAGCAGGAGCTCGCGGCCGAGCAACCCGCGCTGGGTGTGGACGTGGCCCACGCAAGCACCCGCGCCGTGACGGTGGAACCGCAGGCATGAGCGACGAGGCGGCCGCCGACGCGGCAAGAGCAGCGAAGGAGGCGGCCATCAAGGCCGCGAAGGAGGCCGAGGCCATCAAGGCGGCCAAGATCGCCGCCGCCGCCGCGCCCGCCACACCCGCACCGCGCCCCGAAGACGACCTCGAGATGGGCTTCTTCGAGCACGTGGGCGAGCTGCGCACGCGGCTCGTGCGCGCTGTGTTGGGCGCCATCCCCACCATCTTCCTGGCCTGGGTGTGGAAGCAAGAGATCCTCGAGCTGCTGCTGAAGCCGTGGATCGAGGCGTGGGCCCAGCTGGGCCTCGGCCGGCCGACCATCCACTTCTCCGGCCCCGTGGACATGTTCGTCATCTACCTGAAGAACAGCGTCATCGCGGGGCTCATCCTCGCCTCGCCCTGGGTCTTCTGGCAGGTCTGGGGCTTCATCTCGCCAGGGCTCTACCGACGCGAGCGGCGCATGGCCATCCCCTTCGTGCTGGCGTCCACCATCTGCTTCGTGGGGGGCGTCACCTTCGGCTACTTGATCGTGTTCCCGGAGGGCTTCCGCACCTTTCTCGAGTACGCGGAGCAGCTGCCCAGCGACGAGATCCAGATCGTCCCCACGGTCATGATCACGGAGTACATGAGCTTCAGCACCAAGCTGCTGCTCGGCTTCGGCGTGGTCTTCGAGGTCCCCGTCGTGGTGTCGTTCCTAGCCGCCATCGAGATGGTCACCTGGCGCGGCCTCTTGGGCTTCGGGCGCTGGTGGCTGCTGGTGGCCTCCATCATCGCGGCCTTCCTCACCCCACCCGACGTCATCTCGCAGATGATGATGCTCATCCCGCTGGTGGTGCTCTACTTCTTCGCCGTGGGCATCGCCTTCCTCATCGAGAAGTCGCGCCGCAAGCGCAAAGACGAAGAGGACAAGGCCGCGGGCGACGAGGGCTACGAGCGTTAGCCCGCTCCTCGGCGCGCTCGGCCAGCTCTACCCGCGGGCCTGAGCGCGCCGAGCCGGCAGACGTCAGGCCAGGCCCACGAAGAGCTCGTGCACGTCGTCGTCGTCGTCGATGGCCGCCAGGAAGGCCTCCACCTCGGCGCGGGCGTCGTCGTCCAGCGTGACCGGGTTCTTGGCGATCCAGACCAGCTTCTGGCTCTCCACCGTCCAGCCACGCGCGGTGAGCTCGCGGCCCACGGCGTCCACCTCGGTGGGCTCCGTGATGAAGCGGGTGGAGCCCTCTTCGCCCTCTTCCACGTCCTGGGCGCCGGCCTCGATGGCGGCCTCTTCAGGGTCTTCACCGCCGGCCGGGGGCGCGGCCTCGATCGCGCCGCGGCGGTCGAAGTCCCAGCTGACCGAGCCCGTGGAGCCCAGCTGCCCTTTGCGGAAGAGCACGCGCATGTTGGGCGCCGTGCGGTTCTTGTTGTCGGTCAGGCACTCCACGATGACGGGCACCTGGTGCGGCGCGTAGCCCTCGTAGGTGACCGTCTCGTACTGGGCGGCGTCGTCCAACAGGCCCGCGCCCTTCTTGATGGCGCGCTCCAGCGTGTCGCGCGTCATGGACGCCTTGCGAGCGGCCTCCACCGCCATGCGCAGGCGCGGGTTGCTGGCCGGGTCGGCTCCTCCGCGCGCGGCGATCATGATCTCTTTCGAGAGCTTGGTGAAGAGACGGCCCTTCGCGTCAGCGCCTGCCGCGCGGCCCTTGGCTTTCCATTGTGCGCCCATGGGGGCACGGCATAGCCGATCTCGCGTAGACGCGCCCGCCCACGCTAGGCAGGATGCCGGTGTGACTGACGCAGCGACCCGCCGCGCGCCGAGCGCGCAAGAGCTGGTGACCCAGCTGGGCCTCGAGCCGCACCCCGAGGGGGGCTACTTCCGGGAGACCTACCGCGACGCCCTCGCGCTGAGCGCGCTGCCACAGCGCTTCAGCGGACCGCGCAGCGCGAGCACGGCCATCTACTACCTGCTGGAGCGCGGGGACATGAGCGCGCTCCACCGCATCCACAGCGACGAGGTCTGGCACCACTACCTGGGCGCCACGCTGACGGTGCACGTGCTGCACCCCGCGAGCGAGCACGCCCCGGCGCGCTACGAGGCCCTGCGCCTGGGCAAGGACCTGGCCGCCGGTGAGCGCCCGCAGGCGGTGGTGCCCGCGGGGTCGTGGTTCGGGGCGCGGCTCGAGCCGACGGAAGGCCGCGCGACGAACGCGCGCGACGCGGACCGGGCGTACGGCGACGCCGACACCGACTTCGTGCTGGTCGGCTGCACCGTGGCCCCCGGCTTCGACTTCCGCGACTTCGAGCTGGCCCAGCGCGACGCGCTGCTGGCGCAGTTCCCGGAGCACCAGGCGCTGGTGCGCGCCATGACGCGCGCTCACTGAGCGCGGCGTGTGCGTTGCGCGGGATCGCAAATCTTGCGCGAAAGATCCGCTGCCGCCGCACACCGCTCGGAAGTCCCCGCGGATCACGGTGGCACAGGCGTTGCTTTACGTTGCCACCGCAAGCGCACCTGGAGCCCCCCATGAAACTCGAAGAGCTGCTGAGCACGGCCGCCGAACGCCGCGCATCCGACATCCTGCTGACCCCCGGTGCGCCCCCGGCAGTGCGTGTGCACGGCCAGCTGCACCCGCTGCAGACACCCCCCCTCGACCGCGCGCTCACCGAAGAGATCGTGCGTCGCATGGTCCCCGAGGCCCAGCGCGAGCGGCTGCGCCGCGACTTCGCCGTGGACTTCGCGCTCGAGTTCGACTCCCAGCGCTACCGCGCGCAGGCCTACAGCACCCGCCGGGGCATCGCGCTGGCGCTGCGCCTGCTGCCCACGGTGGTGGGCTCGCCCGAGCAGCTGGGGCTGCCGAGCGCCCTCATCGACCTGGTGCAGCGCCCGCAGGGGCTGCTGCTCTTCACGGGCGCCACGGGTCAGGGCAAGAGCACGTCGCAGGCGTCGCTCCTGCAGTGGCTCAACCACAACACCCGCAAGCACATCATCACCATCGAGGACCCCATCGAGTTCGTGCACGATGGCGAGCAGTGCCTGATCGAGCAGCGCGAGGTGGGGGAGCACGTGGCTTCGTTCCCGGACGCCCTGCGCCAGACCGTGCGCGAGAACCCGGACGTGATCCTGCTGGGCGAGATGCGCGACGCCGAGACCGTGACGGCGGCCCTCCAGCTGGCCGAGACGGGGCACCTGCTGATGTCCACCCTGCACACCAACGACGCGGCGCAGGCCGTGGACCGCATGGTGGGCGTGTTCCCGAGCGAGGCCCAAGAGGCCGTGCGGATGCAGCTAAGCCTCGCGCTGCTGGGCGTGGTGAACCAGCGCCTGCTGCCGTCGCGCGGGGGCGGCCGCGTGCTCGCCGCGGAGCTGCTGCTCAACACCTTCGCGGTGGGCAACCTCATCCGCGAGGGCCGCACCGACCAGCTGCACAACGCCATGGAGCTCGACGCCGAGAGCGGCATGGTGACGCTGACGCGCTCGCTGGACGCCCTGGTGGCGCGCGGGATGCTCGACGCGGCCGAGGCCGACCGCGCCCGACCGCGACTCTTTCAAGGCCGTAGGACCCCCGGACTGCCGTGAGCGCCCGCACCCCCAGCATCCCCCCGCTGCCCCCCAACGCCCACCGCACCGCCCTCGACTGGAAGACCGACGAGGTGCTGGAGCTGCTGGTCGGCCAAGGTGCGCTCGCCCCGGAGCGCCTGCCCGAGCTGCGCGCGCGGGCACGCAAGCTCGCCGCCGAGACACCCCCGCCGCCCGAGGGCGTGGCCAACGGCGCCTCCATGGAGGACCCCATCGCGCTGATCGCGCGCCTGCAGCTGCGGGACGAGCGCACGGACGCGCGCCTGGACGAGCACCGCCTGGTGGCCGCCATCGCCGAGCCGCTGGGCATCGAGACGCGCCCCATCGACGCCTTCGCCATCGACCCCGAGCTGGTGCAGCGCGCCATGACGCGCTCCTTCGCGCGCTACCACTTCTGCCTGCCGCTGCTGCAGCGCGACGGGCGCTTGGAGCTCGCCATCGCGAACCCCTTCGACCACGAGCTGCTGGTCACGCTGCGCGGCGCGCTGGGCTGCGAGGTGAAGCCCGTGCTGGTGCCGCGCTCCACGCTGCTGACCGCCATCGACGCCGTCTACGGCTTCGACCGCAGCCTCAGCGCCGCCATGGAGCAGAGCAGCGAGCTGCGCGTGGACATCGGCAACCTCGAGCAGCTGGTGCGCCTGGGCGAGTCGCAGGGCATCGAGGCCAGCGACCAGCCGGTGGTGCAGGCGGTGGAGCGGCTGCTGTTCTACGCCTACGACCAGCGCGCCTCGGACATCCACTTCGAGCCCAAGCGTGACCGCGCGGTGGTGCGCATGCGCATCGACGGCGTGCTGCACGAGGTCATCTCGTTCCCGCGCGTGATCCACGCGCCCATGGTGTCCCGCATCAAGCTGCTGGGCCGCCTGGACGTGGCGGAGAAGCGACGCCCGCAGGACGGCCGCATCCGCACGCAGAGCCCCTCGGGCGAGGTCGAGCTGCGCGTCTCCACCGTGCCCGTGGCCCACGGCGAGAAGGTGGTCTTACGCATCTTCGACCCCGGCTCGCTGCTGCAGAGCGTGTCGGACCTCGGCTTCTTCGACGACGAGCGCGCGCAGTTCGAGCGCTGGCTCGCGCGCCCCACCGGCCTGGTGCTGGTGACGGGGCCGACGGGCAGCGGCAAGACCACCACCCTCTACTCCGCGCTCAGCGCCATCGCGCGCCCGGAGCTGAACGTGGTCACCATCGAGGACCCCATCGAGCTGGTGCACGAGCGCTTCAACCAGATCGCCATCCAGCCGGCCATCGACCTGACCTTCTCCACCGCGCTGCGGCACGTGCTGCGCCAGGACCCGGACATCATCATGCTGGGCGAGATCCGTGACGCCGACACCGCACGGCACGCGGTACAGGCCGCGCTCACCGGTCACCTCGTGTTGAGCACGCTGCACACCAACGACGCCGCGGCGGCCGTGGTGCGCCTGCGTGACCTGGGGGTGCCCCCCTTCTTGATCGGCTCCACGCTGCTGGGCGCGATGGCGCAGCGCCTGGTGCGGCGCGTGTGCCCGCACTGCAGCACCAAGTCGCCGCTGACCGAGCGCGAGCTCGCGACGCTGGGCGTGACCCACCCAGAGGACTATCACGGCCGCATCGAGACGGCGCGCCCCGTGGGCTGCAGCCAGTGCCGCAACACGGGCTACCGCGGCCGCTCCGGCATGTTCGAGATGCTGGAGGTCACGCCCCGCATCGCGGCGGCGGTCACGGCCGGCGCCGACACGGCCGCCATCTCGGAGCTGGCGCGCGGCGACGGCATGCGCTCACTGCGCGAGCACGCGCTGCGCAAGCTGGCGCTGGGGGTGACGTCCTACGACGAGATCATCCGCGTGACGACCGAGGACGCGACGTGAAGGAGGCCACGACATGGACTCGCTGATCGACGAGCTGCGCCAGCTGTGGTCCGCCGGCTGGCCCTACGTGCAGCTCCACTCCGTGGACGAGGAGCGCGTGCTGCGCCTGCTGCGCGAGGCCACCGACGCGTGGGCCGTCCCCTTGCAGGTCTGGTCGCGGGGCGCGCGCAACGAGCTGGCCGCCACGGACCCGCAGCGGGCGCTGCGGCAGTTCGCCGAGGGGCACGGATCTGCCGTGCTGCTGGTGCTGGACCTGCACGACGAGCTGGAGCAAGCGCCCACGCAGCGGGCGCTCCTGGACCTGGCGGCGCGGCTGGAGCGCGAGCGGCGCATGGTGGTGTTCCTGCGCGCGAGCCGTGAGCTGCCGGCCGTGCTGCGCGAGGTGGTGGTGACGGTGGACGTCCCGCCCCCCGACCTGCGCGCGCTGCGGGCGCTGGCGGAGCGCGTGGGTCCCATGACGGACGAGCGCAAGCGACGGGTGGCAGGCGCCGCGCTGGGCCTCTCGGAGCCCCACGCCCTGCGCGCGCTGCGGGCGGCTCAGGACGCGCCGGACGACGAGCAAGCGCTCAGCCGCGTGCTGCGCGAGAAGCGGCGGCGCATGGGCGAGGGCGGCAGCCTCGAGCTGATCGACGGCAGCTTCACGCTCTCGGACGTCGGTGGCCTGCACAGCCTCAAGCGCTGGCTGCGCGAGCGCGCCGAGGCCTTTGGCGACCGCGCGCGCGACTACGGGCTGCCGCCGCCGCGCGGGGTGCTCCTGCTGGGCGTGCAGGGCTGTGGCAAGAGCATGTCCGCCAAGGTCATCGCGCACGAGTTCGGCGTGCCCTTGCTGCGGCTGGACCTGTCGAGCGTGTTCGGAGGCGAGGCCGCGCCGGAGGCGGCCATGCGCCGGGCGCTGCGAACGGCGGAGCGCTTTGCCCCCGTGGTGCTGTGGATCGACGAGATCGAGAAGGGCTTCGCGGGGGCCGACAGCGAGGGGCAGGTGGTGTCCACCACGTCGGCGCGCATCCTGGGCTCGTTCGTGACGTGGATGCAGGAGAAGAAGGCGCCCGTCTTCGTGGTGGCCACCGCCAACGAGGTGCGCTCGCTGCCGCCCGAGCTGCTGCGCCGGGGCCGCTTCGACGAGATCTTCTTCCTGGACCTGCCGGACCCCGCCGCGCGCGTGGACATCCTGCGCGTGCACCTGCGGCGTCACGGGCGCAACGCGCAGGACTTCGAGCTCGAGCCGCTGGGCCAGCTGACGGCGCACTTCTCGGGCGCGGAGCTGGAGCAGGTGGTGCTCACGGCGCTGCTGCGGGCCTTCACGGAGCAGCGCGAGCTGACGCAGGCCGACCTGGTGCGCGCCGCGTCGGACCTGGTGCCCCTCTACCGCACCTACGAAGAGCGCATCAAGGCGCTGCGAGCCTGGTCGCGTCACCGGGCCAGGCCCGCAGGCAGCACCGAGAGCGTGGCCGAGCTGCTCTTGGCCACGCAGCGCCCCGTGGACGCGTAGGGGCCTCTCCGCGGCGTGTGGACGGTCCCAGGCGGGCCGAGTATCGTCTGCGCGGATGTTCCAACACGCAGTCGCAGGGGTTCGCGACGGATGGGGGCGACCCCGGCTGGGGCGGGCCCTGGTGCTGCTGTGGGCCTGCGCCGGGCTGAGCGCGACCGCGCCGCCTGGGGCTGCCGCGCAGGACCCCCCGGCGGGCTCCGCGCAGACCGACGGGGCCGGCACCGCCGGCGGAGCCGCACGGGCGGCGGCCGGCGCTCGCAACGTGGACGCCGCCCTGCGCTGGAGCGCGCCCGACGCGTGCCCGACCTTGGACGCCGTGCGCCCGATCTTCGACGCCGTGGTGCCCGACGAGCTGCGCGAGGCGCTAGCCGAGACGCAGGTGAGCGTCGTGATCGAGGAGCGCGGGGGCGGGTACCAGGCCACCATCCGCGTGGCCCGCGCCGGCTACGAGGGGGAGCGCGTCGTCGAGGGCAGCAGCTGCGCGGAGGTGGCGCGCTCGGCCATCATCGTGGTGAGCGTCGCGCTGGCCGACGCGCAAGAGGCCACGGCGGCAGGCAGCGAGGCGGACGCGGCCCCCGGGAGCGGCG
Organism: Sandaracinaceae bacterium; assembly: GCA_020633075.1. Taxonomy (GTDB): domain Bacteria; phylum Myxococcota_A; class Polyangia; order Polyangiales; family Houyiibacteriaceae; genus JADJJE01. Next base: position 151,994 of record JACKEI010000004.1, on the reverse strand, counting down.
TGCTCACCACGGACGCCGGCACGGGTCCGCAGACGTCACGCTGGGCCTTCGACGTGGGCGCCAGGGTGGTGTCGGGCCTGGGGGACGCCCCGCTGGTGCCGCAGCTGGCGCTGAGCGCGCTCTTCGTGGGGCACGCCTGGCTCGCGCTGGGGCTGCAGCTGGGCGCGACGCCTTACGCTCCGCTCCGGCACGCCGGGGAGCGGGTGGCCCGCGCCGCGACCGTGACCCTGGCTCCCATGCTGTGCGCGCTGCCCGCCGTCAGTGAGCGCGTGCGAGTGGGAGCGTGTGCGGCGCTGCAGGTGGGCGCGAGCCTTTCGCGCGGACTCGGGCTGGAGACCAACCTGCACCGGGCGCGCGTCTACAGCGCCGTGTCGCTCGCGCCCACCCTCGTCGTGGGCCGCCGCGAGCCCGGCCGGGGCACGCTGCGCTGCGGCGTGGAGGCCGAGCTGCGCATCACGCAGCCCGACTTCGTCGTGGCAGGGCTGGGGCAGGTTGGGCGCTTCCGCAGCGTAGGCTTTGGGGGGACCTGCGGTGTTTTATTTTTCGCACGGTAACGAACGCCCGCTTTGATGGACACTGACCCAGATAGTGACCCGTCGCAGAAGCCACCCCCGGACTTCGACGCCTCGCGCTTCGACGCGGTGTACCGGGAGACGTCCGCGTTCGTCTTGCGCTCCTTGCGCCGGCTGGTCGCGTCGGACTCCGTGGACGACGCGTTCCAGGACGTCTACCTGGTGGTGGCCCGACGCTTGGGCGAGTTCGAGGGCCGGGCCAAGCTCACCACGTGGGTGTACGGAATCGTTCTGCGCGTGGCCGCAGACCACCGCCGCGCCCACGCACGCCGCGCGCGGCGCATGTCCGCCGTGGCCCAGGAGCCCGCGCCCGAGGCCCCCGCGTCCCCGGAGCACGCCGCCCGCATGGCCGAAGGCCGGAGGCTCTTGCACCGCATCCTGGACGCCATGGAGGACCCGCTGCGTGAGGTCTTCGTGCTGGTGGAGCTCGAGCAGGTGCCCGGCCCGGAGGTGGCCACCCTGCTGGAGCTCAACCCCAACACCATGCACAGCCGCCTGCGCGCCGCGCGCGCGCGCTTCGACGAGCTACGCGTACAGCTCACGGAAGGAGCCGCATGAGCGACCTCTCCGATGAGTCACGCGCCCTCTTGGCGCTGGAAGCCGAGCTGGACGAGCCCACCGCGGCCGAGCTGGACGTGCGGCGGCTGGCCGTGTTCCAGGCGCTGGGCGTGCCCGCGCCCCCGAGCGCGCCCGGACCAGGGCTAGACGCCCCCCAGCCCTCTGGCGCGGACGCGCCCCTCGGCACAGACGCGCCCGCTGCGCCTGCGGCGCCCGGAACACCGGCTGCGCCTGCCGGCACCGCACCCGGAACGCCTGCCGCCCCTGGAGCGCCTGCCGCCCCCGCTGCCCCCACGGCGCCAGCTTCACCGGCGGCGCTGGGCGCAGGGACACCCGTGGGGACCAAGGTGTTGCTCGCGCTGGTGGCCACGGGCGCGCTGGTCGCCGCCGTGACGCTGCTGGCCCCCCGGCCGGGGCAGCCCGAGCCGACCGACACCGCGCAAGGGAGCGAGACCACTCCCGCGTTGGAGGCGCCCGCCGACGCCCCGGACGCCGTGGACCCCACGGCCGCAACAGACGCCAGCGCGGGTCACGAGCCCGCGAGCCCAGACGGCGCCGACCCCACGCCCCCTGGCTCCGCGCCCGGCCCCGCCGCGCTGCGGCGGGAGGGCGCGGCCCGCCCGAGCGAGGACACCCAAGACACAATGGTGCCCAGCGTGCCCCCGCTCACGACGCCGGAGCCCGCTGTGGTGGTCGCGCCGACCGCGCCGCCGGAGGACCCCGCTGCAGCGGCCGACCCCATGTCGGAGGAGTCCATGCTGGTAGCGGCGGGCGAAGCGCAGCTGCGCGCCGGGCACGCCGCGGAGGCGCTCACCCTCTTCGACCGCGCCCTCGCGCGGCATCCACGCGGCGCGCTGCGCGTGGAGGCCCTCGCCGGTCGGGCGCTGGCCCTGTGTCGGGCGGGGCGCATGGACGCTGGCCAGCTGGAGGCCGAGCGCTTCCTGACGAGCTACCCGCGCTCGCCCAGCGCCCCACGCATTCGCGCCGCCTGCCAGGTGGAGCCATGAGACCCCACAGAGGTCCGAGCGAGGGCGCGCGCTGCCGGCCAACACGCATCCGCGACGCGCGCTGCGGCCACTGGGCCCACCTGCTCTGCGCGCTGTGCGGCCTGGGTGTCCTCTCCGCGGTCGGCTGCGATCAGACCGTGGTCGTGGGGCGCATGGGCACGGACGGCGGCCGGGCGCGCGATGCCAGCCAGGACGCGGACCAGGACGCCGGGGATGACAGCGGGGCCGCGGACGGCGGCACGGGCTGCGCCACCCCGCTGGTCGCCGACAGCCTGGGTGTGGGCACCTGGCACGCCTGCGCGCTGCGCGCCGGCGCCGTGCGCTGCTGGGGTGGCGGCGTGTCGGGACAGCTGTGCAACGGGGACACCCAGGACATGCCCCGCCCCGTCGCGCCCGTGGGCCTGGACACCTACACCGCGCTCTACGTGGGGGGGCAGAACACCTGCATGACGCGCAGCGACGGCGCGCTGCGCTGCTGCGGCGACAACTTCTCGGGCACGCTCGCGGACGGCACCAGCCAAGGCAGCAGCCGCCCCGTCACCGTCAGCGCAAGCGTCAGCGACCTGGTGATCGGCTTCAGCAACGCGTACGCCACGCGCGCGGGGGGCGGCCACGACGTGTGGGGCGACAACGAGTACGGGCAGCTGGGGCTGGGGCCGGCCACCGTCGGCACGGCGGTGCGCAGCGTGACGGCGCTGCCCACCGAGAGCTTCACGCAGATCTCCGCGAACACGCAGCACGCCTGCGGCGTCACCGCGGCGGGCGCGCTGCGCTGCGCCGGCACCAACGCCGGGGGCGAGCTGGGCATCCCCCTCAGCCCGGACCGCGACGTGTTCACGGCCGTCCCGACGCCCACCACCTTCCGCAGCGTGAGCGCGGGGCGTCGCCTGAGCTGCGCCCTCAGCACGGCGGACGAGCTGTTCTGCTGGGGCACCAACGAGCCCACCATGGTGACGGGCACGGTCGGCTTCGTAGAGATGCCCACGCGCGTGGGCGCGGCCAGCGACTACGAGAGCGTGAGCGTGGGCTTCGATCACGTGTGCGCGCTGCGCGGCGGGGGGCGCCTCTTCTGCTGGGGCAGCGGGGAGTACGGCAAGCTGGGCTTCACGGCCGTGAGCGCGGACGCCCCCACCGAGGTCACCCCAGGCGTGAGCTACCGCGAGGTGCGCGCGGGGCCCGACTTCACCTGCGCCATTCGCGCGGTGGACTCCGTGGTGGTGTGCTTCGGCGACGACTCGGTGGGACAGACCGCGGGACGCAGCGGGCCTGGACCGCAGGCCGTGTGCCTCGATGGCTGAGGGGCTCGGCCCTCAGTTCCAGTGCAGCCCGCCCGCGGCGTGACCAGCGCCCTCGTCGGCGCGCACGACGGACCAGCCGGCCGGTCCGCCGTGGTAGCTGGCGTAGAAGTCCATCGACCGGACGTCCGCGAGGCGCTGACACACCTCCGGCGGGCTTGGCGCAGCGCAGCCCAGATCCGCGAACAGCGCGCGGCCGGCGTCGGTGATGTGCTGACGATAGGACGCGCGCAGCGAGGCGTGCGGCAGCTCGGGCGCTTCGGTCTCGAGCTGCTCTTCGGTCACGACCAGGTCGAGCAGCTCGCCACCGGCGACGAGCTCCACGGACGTGGACGACGCGAAGTGCTCGCGCCCGCGCGCGCTCAGCGTCAGCCCGAAGACCTCGCCCGCGTCGCAGGCGGGAACGACCCACCCCGAACGCACCAGCACGCCGTCGCGCGCTGCGTCCACGCACGCCCCGCAGTCCCCGAGGCAGTACGCCGGCCCCTCGTGGACGTACTCCACCCACGTGGCGTTGCGCACGTGCCCCTCCACGCGAGCGCGCACGTCGCCCGCGCGCGCGGGCGGCGGTGGGCCGCAACCAAGGGCGGCGAGCGTGGCCACCACCAGACCTGCAACAAGAGCGACCCGTGCGCGCACGACTCACGTCATAGCGCACCCGCCGGACCCGCGACCACTCCCATTCACCCGATCACGAACCACCCCCGAGCTGGCCACTCACCCGTAGCTGACTCTCACAAAGCGGGTGTTCATGACCTCCAAGCGCGGGACCGCCGTCTCGATCGTCTCTCTCTCCTGTCTTGCGCTCACGAGCCTGCTGAGCGCGCAGCCCGCCCTCGCGCAGCCCACGGGCCCGCACCCGCGCGCGCTCTTGAACGCGGACATGGTGACCGCCTGGCGCGCCCAGCGCAGCGACCCGGCGTCGCCCGCCGCGCGCTCCATCGCGCGCTGTGACGACGCCATCGCGAACCCCGAGGACTACGCCGACGGGCAGTACCAGGGCTTTCGCTGGGTGGAAGCGCTCAGCGCGTGCCTGGTCGCGCGCGCCATCACGGAGTCGGCGGCACACACGGACGCCGCCAAGGTGTACTTGAACGCGCTCTTCGACGACCGGAGCACGGTGGGCGACGGACTCGGCCCCGCCTACAACGGCGGCGTGGGCATCGTGTCGCAGGACACGGGCTACTCCATGCGCACGCACGGCGTGTTCGCGGCGCTGGGCTACGACTGGTTGCACGACGCCCTCTCCGCCGCCGAGCGTCAGAAGGCACGCACGCGCTTCGCGCAGTGGGTGGCGTTTCACCAGCAGCCCGACACCTACCAGCGCGCGCAGCCGGGCGCGAACTACCACGCCGGTCACCTGCTGGCGCTGACGCTGATCGCCATCGGACACGCGGACGAGATGAACGCAGCCAGCGCGGGCACGGGCAGCGCCCTCTACGCCTATGTCCGCGACGAGATGTGGGGCGAGGTCATGGCGGGCGGCGTCGCGCCGCGGGGCCCGCTCGGTGGCGGCGACTGGCTCGAGGGCTGGCAGTACGGCCCCCTGAGCGTGGCGTCCTACGCGCTGGCTGGTCGCGCGATGGTGGAGCAGGGCGAGGCCGTGCCCTTCATGGCGGACTACCTGGCGCAGGTGCTGGAGCGCTACGTGCACGGCCTGACGCCCGACGATCGCATGTTCGTCGGTGGGGACACCGGGGACGACGCGCCCTACCTGGCGGCGAGCGCGCTGGTGCTGAACGGCGTCATCGCGGGTCACGTGGCGGACGCGGTGCGCGCGGAGGCACGCGGGGAGCTGGCGCGCTTGGACTTGCCGGCGGCGCGCGACTTCATGCTCTTCTACGAGGCGCTCGCGGCAGCCCAGCCGGGTAGCGCGAGTCCGGTGGAACGCGCGACCTTGCCCACGGGCTACCTGGCGGCGGGCGCGGGCAACTACTACGCACGGACGGCCCACGACCCCGGCGCGACCTGGGCGGTGAGCCAGTGTCGCGGCAGCATCGTGGACCACCAGCACCAGAACGCGGGCAACCTGGTGGTCTCGCGCGGCGCCGACGACTTGCTGGTCGACCCCGGTCCCTATGGCTCGCTCTCCACGCTGACGGGCAACGCGCCGACCATGCTGCAGCCCCACTTCAACGACAACTACCAGCCCAGCCAGGGAGCGTTCGGCGAGTGGTGGGGCGGCGAGCAGGTCCCCGCCAACCAAGCGACACGCTTCCTCTTCGCGCGCTCCACCGCGTCCGGCGTGCACGCCACGCGCTGTGACTACACCGGGCAGTTCCGCTTCCGCGACGTGCCCTCGCCCATCCTGAGCGCCAGCGTGCGCGACGTGCTGCTGCTCCCCGGCGACACGGGCGCGACGACGCTCGTGGTGGATCGCGTGGCCACCACGGGCGCGTACGCGAGCACGCCCAGCCCGCTGCTGCTGCGCTTCCGGGCGCTCGACAGCTGGAGCGAGAGCGGCGCGAGCGCGAGCACGGCGGCGGGCGGGTCCACGCTGCTGCTGCGGCGCGTGGTGGGGGACGCCAGCACGAGCGTGGCCAGCGTGCCCGTGGGTGACTGCGACGGACCACGGGGGTCGTGCCGCGCGGGCCGCTTCCCGGCGTCGGAGCTGGTGGCCGAGGTGGCCGGCCCCAACCCCTTTGCGGTGCACGCGCTCGACGCCGACGCCACGGGCGGCACACCCGCGTCCATCGACGTCGACAGCGAGGGCGCGCGCCGCACCCTGCGCATCGCGCGCGAGACGCGGCCCTACCTGGTGACCCTCAGCGTGGACGGGAGCGCGGTGAGCGCGTACAGCGCGCCCGCGACGCCCAGCACGCACGTGGTCCTGAACCCCCCGGCGGGCCCGAACGTGCGCGTGGTGGGCACTGCCAACGGGGACCGCTGCGACCTCACCCTGGTTGCGGCCGGCGACGGCTTTGCCTCCCCGCCGCTGGTGTTCGCGCTCGGTGACGACTGCGGCGCGACGGAGGACTCGACGCAGCCGCCGCGGGGCACGCCCCCGCCGCCGCCCCCACCGGGAGACGGCGGCGTGGGCGGAGGCAGGGACGGCGGCATGGGTGGCGGCGGCGGCGGGGGCGGCTGCTCGCTCGTCAGCGCGCAGGGGCGCGGGCACGGGGACGGAAGGGAAGGTCCCAACGCCTTGGCGGTGGTCGCGGGGCTCGTGGGGCTCGCTTGGCGTCAGCGTCGCCGGCGCGCGCGCAGGGTCGGGAGCGGCCGCCCTGAGCGCTAGCGGCCGCCCCGAGCGCTAGCGGCTGCCTCGGCCCCGCTGCGTGGCGCGGCGCGTGGGAGCGCGACCGGGCCCAGAGCCGGGCCGGGTCCGAGCACGCCGGGACACACGCCGAGCAGAAAGTTCGGCGAGCCGACACGAGCCGCGTGTCGGGCGGCCACCTACCTCTCGCTTCGACGCCACGTCGACAACGAAGGAACACCACCGTGACCCAACCCCGCACCTCGTCCCTCCCCCTCGCGCGCCGCTCGCGCCGGCTGCGCGCCCTCGCGCTCGTGAGCCTGGTGGCCGCCTCCGCCGCCTCCGCGAGCGCTCAGGCGCCGGCCGTCAACTTCGGCTTCGGCGTGGGCATGCGCCTCGAGAACTCCACCAACTACGACGGCGGAGCGGGGGCAGGGCAGTCCCGCCTGATCCTCAACGCCACCCTCGACACGGACCAGCCGGGCCCCTACCTGCTGAGCCTGGAGCAGGGCGGCGCGGTGCTCGCGTCTGGCAGCTGCGAGACCAACGCCGTGATCTACTCCGGTGAGGAGCAGGACCGCCTGCGCACGCTGCGCGAGTGCGAGACCAGCAACGTCTTGAACGCGTCCATCCGCACCAACGCCCCCGTCAACGTGGTGCTGGCCCTGGTGAACGACGCCACCGACGCGCGCACGGAGGTGTACCGCGGTGAGTTCCCCGTCTACGCGTACTCGTGGTGGGACCGCAACGACGGCGACCGCGCCATCCACATCGAGCACCGCGGCCTGCGCCTGGACTCGTTCTACGGCGCCGCCTTCCTGCACCAGTACATCGCGACCGAGATCATGTTCACGTACGTGGACTCGTCCAACGGCGGCAGCGTGCCGAGCGACACGTCCTTCCGCTGCAAGGTCGGCGAAGGGGAGTGGGCCCTCTACAACGGCACGCTCTACTCGCCCTTCGAGCAGAACTCCCGCAACCGCGTGTGGTTGGACGGAAACGTCCACGAGGACGGCGTCGAGACCCTGACCACGCGCCTCTACCGCTTCTCGGCGCGCATGCCCATCGCCGTGCAGGGCTCGAGCTCGCCGCCGTCTGCGGGCAGCTCCATGGACGGCAACTGGACCTGCGAGATGCGCGTCGGCTCGGCCGGCACACGCGTCGTGACGCGCGAGTTCCGCTTCACCGTGCAGAACGGCTACGTGGGGCGCCACGCCGTCGAGGCCCAGCTGCCCGCGGGCCGCGCCAGCGTGATGGCGTCCATCGGCTTCAACCCCGCCGCGATGCCCGCGGTCTTCGACCCCGCGCTCGTGCGCGCCACCATCGCGGGCCGCGCCCTCACCGGCTCGGTCACGGCGCCCGTGCTGAGCGCGCTGCCCGCGCGCGCCGCCAACCCCGCCTTCACCATGCCGCGCGGCGCACCTGCCGGGCGCGCCACACCGGCCCCCCGCGGTCGCGGTCGAGGCCGCTAGTGCGCCTCCGGGGCCGGAGCCCACGCCCGGCCCCGCACGGCGCCTTCGTCCGCGTCCCGCACGTCTCGTCCGTCTCGAACCGGAGCCCCCCCATGCGCACCCGCCCACCTCTCAGTCCCTCGGCCCCGGTGGCCGCCGCTACGGCGCGCGCCGCGCTCGTCTGTGCGCTGGCCACGCTGGGCTCGCTCACCATCACGGCAACCGCACCTCTGCGCGCAGCCGCGCAGCCGAGTGACGACGAGCGCGCACAGGCGCACTTCCACGCGGGGACCTCGTACTTCGACGACGGACGCTTCGCCGAGTCGGCCGCGGAGTTCGACGAGGCCTACCGCCTCTCGCAGCGCGCCACCCTGCTGGCGAACGCGTCGCTCGCCTACGAGCGGGCCGGCAACCTGGCCCTGGCCATCGAGCGCCTGGAGGCTTACTTCGCCGCGCACAGCGGGCCGCCCGCGGGCGGCTACATGACGTCCCAGGACCGGCTGGCGGGGCTGCGCGCGCGACTGGCGGTGGAGCAGCAGCGCACCAGCACGGAGCCCGCCACGGCTGGCCAGCGCGAGGAAGGCGCGGACCCGACGGTAGACGCGGCCGAGCGCGCTGCGCAGGAAGGCGCGGAAGAAGACACGGCAGGAGACACATCCGGAGGCGCCTCGCGCGGCCTCCTCTACGCGGGCGTGGGCGTGGCGGGGGCGGGCGTGGCCACGGGCATCACGTCCCTGGTGTTGCACCTGCGCGCGCGCGCCGTTCACCGTGACCTCCGGGCCGTGTGCGGGCCCAGCGGCGACCAGTGCCCACCCGACCGGGCCGACGACATCGCTCGTGGCCCGCGCCTCTCACGCGCCGCCGGAGCCATGGTGGCAGGGGCCGGCGTGAGCGCCGCCCTGGGCGTGACCCTGGCGCTGCTGGGCCGGGGCCGTCACGCCGACGACCCGAACGCCGACCCCCAAGAGAGCGAGCCCGACACGACCGCCACGCTGGATGTCACGCGCCAAGGGGTCTACCTGCGCGTGACGGGGAGCTTCTGACTCATGCTGACGCCACGCTCACACCTGCCGCTCTGGCTGGCCCTCGCGCTGGGCCTCGGCACGCCCGCCTGCACCAACTTCGACGGCTTCTCGGTCGCTCTGGACCAGTCCGTGGACGCGCAGCACGCCGACGGTGGCCACCTGGATGGCGGTGGCGACGCCGAGACCCCCGACGCTCAGGTGGACGCCGGCCAAGACGACGCCGGCCACGACCCCGATCAGGGCGCCGCAGACCAGGGCTCGGACCAAGGCCCCTCCGACGCGGGCCCCGACCAGGGCGCCCCCGAGTGCGTGACGGGCGCGCAGTGTGGCGCGCTCGAGTACTGCAGCGGAGCAGGCACCTGCGAGCCCCAGCGGCCCAACGCCCAGGACTGCGGCGGCTCGGACCAGTGCCTGTCGGGGTACTGCGACCCCGACGGGATCTGTTGCACGCAGGGCCAGGACTGCTGCGACACGGACAGCGAGTGCGCGGGCCAGTACCGCTGCGACACGGGCGCGCGCAAGTGCTTCGACGCGTGCACGACCGTCAACGAGGCGAGCGCGTGCAAGGCCTCGGGGCACTGCTCGCTGGCCGGCAACTGCGTCACGGACCTGGCCGCGGGCGCGGCAAACACCTGCACGCGCGACAGCATGTGCGCGGGCAACACCGGCTGCGTGGACGGCTACTGCTGCAACTCCGCCGCGTGCGGAGGCTGCAGCGCCTGCAACCTGCCCGGCAGCTTGAGCATCTGCGCCTTTGTGAGCAGCGGCAGCGACCCGCACAACACCTGCGCGCCCAGCGGCTGCAGCAACGACGGCACCTGCAACGGCGCGGGCGGCTGCCGCCCCGTGGCGGCGGGCACGGACCCCAACAACGCCTGCACTCCGGCGACGTGCTCCAACGACGGTATGTGCAACGGCAGCGGCGGCTGCCGCGCGGTGCCCGCCAACACGGACCCCAACAACTACTGCTCGGGCACCGCGGCGTCCTGCAACACGGGCGTGTGCAGTGGCACGGGCAGCTGCGTGCGCGCCGCCGACGGCAACACCTGCGGCAGCGGCAACTGCGGCACCTCCCGCTGCCTGAGCGGGAGCTGCCGGCCGGCCTGCGAGTACTTCGGTGAGCCGCTGTGCATGTACTGTGCGGGCGACGGCATCTGGGACTGCGGCGGCTGCGGCGGTCCCTGAGCCGAGACGCGCGGCGGGCGCAGCGACAAGGGTCGCCGCGCAGACGCCCGGAAGCGACACCGCGCCACCGTCCGCGAGGGAGGCTTGGACACCGGGGCGGCCACACCCACGAGCCCGACCACGCGGGGTGGCAGCGCGCCCGGTTCCGTCACCGGAATCGCCACGGAACCGTGTGCGGAGGGCGAGCGTCCCCTAGTCCGCCGCCCGCCGCAGGGAAGAAGCTCCGCTGCGCGCGCATATGCTTGGGGTGCCCTCGCGCTCCAGCGCCACGAATTCGCTTCGCCGATCTGCTATGAGGGCGCCATCATGCGAGCGCCCATGAGCCACCGCGTCACCCGCTCCGCCGCAGCTCCGCTGTTCGTGCTGGCGCTCGCGCTGGGGCAGGCGGGGGTAGCCGACGCGGTGCACGCGCAAGGCCGCGAGGAAGCTGCGACCACCGGGGCCGACCAGGATGAGCACCCCACCTCGAGCCTGACCTACGAGCGCCAGCGCGGCGCCGAGCAGTGCCCCGACGAGGCCGAGCTGCGGGACGCCGTGTCCGCGCGGCTGGGCTACGTGCCCTTTCGGGATGCCGCCCCACAGCACGTGCGAACCGTCATTCGAGGCGAGCGCGGCGGGCTGATGGCGACCGTGGACGTGTTCGACGCCGCCGGGGAACAGGTGGGGCAGCGTGAGATCCGGTCGCGGACACGCGACTGCGAGGAGCTGGCGCGCGGTGTTGCGCTGGCGATCAGCGTCGCGATTGACCCGGTGAGCCTGTTGGGGCCGCCGGGGGCGGGGGCGGGGGGGGGGGGCGGGGCGGGGCGGGGGGGGGGGCGGGGGCGGGGGCGGGGGGGGGAGCGGAGTCGGAGTCGGAGTCGGAGTCGGAGGTCGGAGTCGGAGTCGGGGCGGAGTCGGAGTCGGAGTCGGGGTCGGAGTCGGAGTCGGAGTCGGGGTCGGAGGTCGGAGTCGGGGGCGGGGGCGGAGTCGGGGGCGGAGTCGGGGGCGGAGTCGGAGTCGGGGGCGGAGTCGGGGGCGGAGTTGGGGGCCGGGGCGGAATTGGGGGGGCGGGGGCGGGTCGTGGTGGTTGGGCTCGACCTGCTGGTGGGGTGGGAAGTGGTGCCTCGGGTGCGGCCCGGGGCTGGGCTGCGGCTGAACGTGGACCGGGGCTGGCTGGGGTCGGAGCTTGGGGTGCGTGCGTGGCTGCCTGCAGAGGCGGCGGCGGCGGGTGGCGGACGGGTGCGTGGCTACCAGCTAGATGTGCGCGCGCTGGGCTGCGCCGTGGGGGCTGGGCTGCGTGGGTGCCTGGGTGCGTTCGCCGGGGTGATGCCGGCGCGGGGTGAAGGGGTCACCAACGCCAAGCGTGGCGTGGGTGTCGCAGCGGGCTTGGCGCTCGCGCTCGGCTACGATCGCGCGCTGGGCGAGCGGGTCTCGCTGGGGCTGCGCGTGGCGGCCGATGTGCCCCTCCTGCGCCCGAGCCTGCAGCTGAATGGCGCCGAGGTATGGCAGGGTGCGCCGGTGTCGGTCTTGGCCTCGATCGGCGTGGGTGTGAGACTTCGATGACGGATTCGTCACCGCCGCCCCGACCTCCTGAGAACGGCCTCGTCGTCGACGAGGTCTTCCGTACGCACTTCAAGTACGTCTGGAACACCCTCCGGCGTCTGGACGTGCGCACAGCCGACCTCGAGGATCTCACCCACGACGTCTTCATCATCGTGCATCGCAAAGCCCATCACTACGACCCCGCGCGGCCCCTGAAGCCCTGGCTCTTCGGCATCGCCGCGAACTGCGCGTCCGACTACCGCCGCAAGGCGAGCAATCGGCGTGAGCAGCTGCGGGACGACACCGAGGGCACGGACGAGAGCGCCAACGCGCATGACCGGCTGGAGGCCCAGCAAGACCGCGACCTGGTCCTGCGCGCGCTGGCTGCCGTCGACGAGTCTCGCCGGGCGGTCTTCGTGATGCACGAGCTGGACGGCATCTCGATGCCGGACATCGCGCAAGCCCTCGAGATCCCACTCAACACCGGCTACTCCCGCCTGCGCCTGGCGCGCGGGGAGTTCACGGCCGCCGTACAGCGGCTGCGCCCGAAGCGAGGCACCCCATGACGCGGAGGGCACCATGAGCGAGCACGACCTCCCCGAGCTCGACGCGGACCTGCGCGCGCTGCTGGACGCGGAGAGCGAGCTGCTCGAGCCGCCCGAGGGCGCGTTCGAGCGCGTGTTCGAGCGCATGAGCCACACCCTGCTGGAGCCGCCGCCGGACGGGGGTGGCGACGGCGATGGCGGCGACGGGAGCGGCGGCCCGCCGAGCCACGACACGCCGAGCGGCAGCGACCCCACCCCGAGCGCCGCCGCGCAGACGGGCAGCGGGAGCGCTGCGACGCCGGCCACGCAGGGCGCCACCACCCTCGCGACCAGCACCGCGACCCTGTCCCTCCCGACGGTCGCGGCGCTGGCGTTCGCGTTGGGGTTGGGCGCGGGCGCAGTGGGCATGCGCGCGCTCGGGCCCGAGCCCGAACCCACCGTGCGCGTGGAAGAGCGCATCGTGGAGCGGGTGGTGGAGGTGCCCGTGCGCGTGGTGGAGACGGTCTACGTGCACGACGACGCGGGGGTCACGGGCGCGCCCACGTCACCGCTGGGCACCGCCGCGCCCACCGCTGCGAGCGGAGCCGTGGAGGCACGCAGCACCGGCACCACACACGCAGCCGACGCGGGAGCGGGAACGGCAGGTGACTCGGCGGGCTCGCGCGACCGCGACCTGGCCGACGAGAACGCCCTCGTCTCCCGCGCGCAGGCCGCGCTCGCTCGCGGTCGCACCTCGGAGGCCTTGGCGGCCGCCGCAGAGCATCAGCGGCGCTTCCCGCGCGGCGAGTTCGTGGAGGAGCGTGAGGCGCTCGCGATTCAAGCGCTGGCGCGCTCCGGCAACACCGCCGCAGCAGCCGCTCGCGCCGAGCGCTTCCGCGCGCGCTATCCACGCTCCATGCTGCTGCGCGCCGTGAACGCCGCCGTCGGTGGCAGCGGGAGCCCGCCGCCGGCCCCGACGGAGAGCGCCCCGTGACGCGCACGCGCGGGACCCTCACCTCCGCCTGTGGCGCGCTGCTCGCGCTCGCGTCCCTCGGCTGCACCATGGCCGTCGACCTGGGGGGCGACGGGGGTGAGGGTGCCTCGCTCGTACCCTTCGCGGGGCCGCGCAGCAGCTGCATCCTGTCGGACAGCGGGCGCCTGCAGTGCTTTGGGGCGGGAGGCGCGGGGCAGCTCTCCCTCGAGCCCGCCAGCCTGCACGCGGTCTGCAACGGAGAGCCCTGCGAGTTCTTCCCCAGCACCTTCGCGCTGCGCAACGCGAGCTCCGTCGCGCTGGGCGATGCGTTCACCTGCGTGGTCCTCGAGGGCGCCGTGTGGTGTGCAGGCAGCAACGCCTTCGGCGCGCTCGCGCGCGGCACGCGTGACCCAGATCCGCACGTGCAGCCGCTCGAGAGCGACGTCAGCGGCGTCATCGTGGAGCTGGCCGCGGGGCGCGAGCACGTGTGTGCGCGACGCGACGACGGAACCGTCGCTTGTTGGGGCCTGGGCAACCACGGCGCGCTGGGGGTGGACCCGGCGACGCTGAGCGACTGCGGCCTCGTGGACGCCGCGCAAGAGGCCAGGCTCGGGCTGACCGCAGGCGAGACGCGACGCTGCGCGCTCGACGCCGTGGAGGTGCCCGGCATCACCGACGCGCGCGGGCTGCGCACGGGACCCTTCGGCACCTGCGTGTTGCGCGCGGGCGGAGCGCCACTGTGCTTCGGACGCAACGTGGGTGGCTCACTGGGCGTCGGCATGAGCGCCAGCGAGGCCGTCAGTACGCCCACGGCCCTGCTGGTCGCGAACGCCACGGACGTGGCCCTGGGCGCGAGGCACGGCTGCGCGCTCGACACGCTCGGCCGCACGCACTGCTTCGGCCTGCACGACGTGGGACAGCTGGGGGTGGGCAACGCCGCGCCGGACACCTGCGCGGGCCAGCCCTGCGCGTGGACGCCGCTGCGTGTGACGGACCTGGCCAGCGCGTCCCGCGTGGTGGCAGGCGACGAGCACACCTGCGTGTTGCTCGACGACAGCCAGCTGCGGTGCTTCGGCAACGACACGGTCGGGCAGGTGGGCAACAGCAGCGGCGCGCTCGACGACTGCGGCGCGACACCGTGCGCACGCACGCCCCGCGACGTCGTGGAGGGCGACGCCGTGGCCCAGGTCGTCGCGAGCGGAAACCACACCGTGCTCGTCACCACGGACGGGACACCCATGGCCTTCGGCAGCAACGTCTTTCGCGAGTGCAGCAACGCGACCGCGGACGTCATCCCCTGGCCGGGCACCGTCTACGGCATCTCGCCGTAGGCTCCGCGAGCCCACGCATGGACGCGGCGCGCTGACGCTGCACTCGCCGTCACACTTCTCGTGACGGAATCGGATGCGTCCCCCCGAGCCCTCTGCGTCACCCCCTTTTCTCTGGGTGCGCGGAGGCGCTCATGAACATGGCTCGCTTTGCTCGTTACTCCTTGCTCCTCGGGGCCTTGGGCGCGGTCGCCCTCGGCGCCGCGTGGCTCCACCAGCCCACTTCGTCCGAGGCGCCCACCCGCGCGACGGAGACGCCCGGCGTGACGGGACCCCGCGTGCCGACGGCGCGGCAGCTCGCGCTGCAGGCCAGCGCACGCGAGGCCGACGAGCGCTACGCGGCCGAGGTCGTCGACGACGGAGTCGTCGCGCGCAACCCCGAGCAGGCGTTTGGCGTGCGCATCGCGAGCGGTCGCGCGCAGGTGGTGGCCCACGAGGCGGGCTTCGAGCTGGCGCTCGCGCTCGTGTCCGCGGGTCGCGAGGGTGCGACGTTGGGCACCGAGCCCGGCGCGGTCACCGCAGAGAGCAACCGCATCGAGGTCCCCCGTGGCGACGTGCTGGAGTGGTACCTGAACGGCCCCCTCGGCCTCGAACAGGGCTTCGAGCTCCGTGAGCGCCCCGCAGGAGAGGGACCGCTGCGCTTCGAGCTGTCGGTGGAGGGCCTCCACGCGGAGCCGCACCCCACCTACGTGGCCCTGCTGGACGACGCGGGCGCCGCGCGCGCGCACTACTCGGACCTCTACGCGCTGGACGCGCTCGGAGACGAGCTGCCGGCGCGCATGCTCGTGCAGGCGGGGCGCATCGTGCTCGAGGTGGACGACGCACACGCGCAGTACCCCATCGTGGTGGACCCGCTGCTCTCGACGCAGGAGGCGCGGCTCTCGCCCGCCATCCCGCGCACGGGGCGCTACGGCGCCAGCGTCGCCGCGTCGACCACGTCCGTGCAGGGGGACTGGGCCGTCGTCGGCGCTCCCAATGACGACCGCGCGGGGCTGGACGCGGGCGTCGCGTACGTCTACCGCCGGAACGCCGCGAACACGGGCTGGGACTTGGTCGCCACGCTGACGGCCAGCGACGCGAGCCCCGGTGCGCACTTCGGCGCCGCCGTCGCCGTGGGCGCCACCTCCGGCACGCAGGTGCGCGTGCTGGTCGGCGCACCGGACGTCAGCGCGGGGGGGCGCGTCTACGCGTACACGTACACCAGCGCGACGCTCGCGCTCGCCGCCACGCAGACCTACACGGCGCCCGCGCCTGCTGCTGGGGACCGGTTCGGCGCCGCCCTCGCCGTCAACTACACCGTGGGGCTCACCGCATTCGCGGTCGGTTCCCCGGGCGCCAACGCGGAGGCGGGCGTGGTGCACACGTACCGCAACAACGCCTTCGAGGCCACGCTGAGCGCGTCGGACGCTGCCGCGGGCGACCACTTCGGGGCGGCCATGCTGCCGGTGTACTCGGACGCGGACGGCCTCGTGATCGGCGCCCCGGACGACGACGCCTCGGCGGCCGTGCAGAACTCCGGGTCCGTGTACCGCTTCCTGCGCAACGTGGGGCCTCCCGTGACGTGGAACGAGCAAGCCAAGTTCTCGCACGCGTCACCGCTCGCCAACGCGCGCCTGGGCGCGTCCATGGTGCGCATCGGCAACGGTCAGTACCTGGTGGGTGAGCCGGGCCGCGTGAACGGCGCCGCGCACCGCATCACGGTCCAGGCGGGAGGCCTGGTGTCGAGCGCGACGATCACGGCTGCGGACGGCGCGGCGGGCGACGGCTTCGGCACCTGCGTGTCGTTCTCCGAGGCCGGGACCACGGACCACGTCATCATCGGTGCGCCGGGCGTGGACACGGCGGCCCTCCTCGGTGGGCAGGGCGCCCTCTATCGCTACACGCTCAGCGCCGCCTTCGCGACCACCTTCGTGGAGCGCTTCACCGGTGCGGTCACGGGTGACGCCGCGGGCGGCGCCTGCGCCATGCCCGGGGTCGCCGCGTCCACCACCGCTCAGGTGGCCCTCTTCGGCATCCCCGGCGACGACACTCACGGGCTCGACGCGGGGCGCGTGCGCAGCCAGAACGTCGCCACGAACACCACCGAGACCTACCTCACGCCAGACTCGGTCAACACGGACCGCTTCGGTCGCATGGTGGTGATCGACGGCGACACGGCAGCGGTCGGAGCGACCCACGACGACGGGATCGGCCCGAACGCGGGCGCCGTCACCATCTTCGTGCGCAGCGGCACCACGTGGTCGACGCAAGCGCGCATCGAGGTGCCCGGCCACCAGCTGATGGGCGGCGCGCTCGCGCTCGACGGAGACGTGCTGGCCATCGGGAGCCTCAACGGCGGAGCCAACACCGTGTACGTGGCGCGCCGCACCGGGACCACCTGGTCCTCACTCACCGCGCTCGCGCCTGTGGGCGTCGTCGCCGGTGACGCCTTCGGCGTCTCCCTCAGCCTGGACGCTGGCACCCTCGCGGTGGGCGCGTATGGCGCCGACGGCGCGGGCAACGGACGCGGCGCGGTGTACGTGTTCGTCGATCAGGCCGGCACGTTCGCGCAGCAGGCCGTGCTCAGCGCGTCCAACGGCAGCGACCTGGACGGCTTCGGCTACGCCGTGGCGGTGGAGGGCGACACGCTGGTGGTGGGTGCGCCCGGTCGCGACGGTGGCGGCGGCGCGCAGGACATCGGCATTGGCTACGTGTTCGCGCGCAGCGGCGTCACCTGGACTCAGCAGGGCATCCTCGCGGGCCCACCCACCGCGGGCTCCGCCTTCGGCAAGGCCGTGGCGATCTTCGGCGCGCGCGTGGCGGTGGGCGCCCCCGCTGTGCCCGTGGGGGGCACGGCCATGGGCGCCGGCAGCTTCCGGACCTTCACGCGCAACGGCGTGGCGTGGAACACGGAGAGCGTGGTGACCCTGGCGGGCGCCGTCATGGGCGACGAGTTCGGCGCGACGCTGGCGCTCTCCAACGACACGCTCATGGTGGGCGCGCCCGGCCGCGAGAACGCGGGGCGAACGGACGTGGGGGTGGTGGTGCCCTACCATCGCCAGGCGGGCGCCTGGACGCCCAACGCGGTGCTGGCCGCACCTGGCGTGGATGACTCCGACGCCGACGACTTCGGCCGCGCGGTGGCAGCCCACGGACACACCGTCATCGTGGGCGCGCCGCTCAGCGACGTGGACGCCAGCGACGCCGGGGCGGCCTACGTCTTCAGCGTGCTGCGCGGCCTGGGGGAGGCCTGCGACACGAGCGACCAGTGCTCGAGCACGGTGTGCGTGGACGGCGTCTGCTGCGGGTCGAGCTGCGGCGGGGGCAACGCGAACGACTGCATGGCCTGCAGCGTGGCGGCCGGTGGAACCACGGATGGCACCTGCACCGGCCTGAGCGCGGCGGCAGCGCCCACGGTGGTGTGCCGCGCCGCCACCCCGGGCAACGCCTGCGACGTGGCGGAGACGTGCGCCGTGGGCAACATGGCCTGCCCCGCCAACGCCTCGGCGCCCGACGGAACGTCCTGTGGCGGTGCGCCCTCGGGCGTGTGCGACGCCCAGAACCAGTGCATGGCGGGCAGCTGTGTCGCGCGGTACGCCAGCAGCGGCACCGTCTGCCGCAGCTCCGTGGGTCCCTGCGACGCCGCTGAGACCTGCACGGGGAGCTCGGCCAGCTGCCCGGCCGACAACCTCAGCGCGCTGAACGGGACGCCCTGCGGGGGCGCGCCCAGCGGTCTGTGCGACGCGCAGGACCTGTGCATGGCCAACACCTGCGTCGCGCGCTGGGTCGCCATGGGGACCCCCTGTCGCCCGGCGAGCGGCGAGTGTGACGTGGCCGAGACGTGCACGGGCAGCAGCGCGAGCTGCCCGCCGGATGACGTCAACGCCAAGAACGGCGTGGGCTGCGGGGGCGACCCGAGTGGCCCGTGCGACGCGCAGGACACCTGCATGGCGGGCAGCTGCGTGTCGAGGTACGCGCCGGCCACCACGCTGTGCCGCGCGTCCACCAACTCCTGTGACGTGGAGGAGCTGTGCACGGGGTCGAGCACGCAGTGCCCCAGTGACGTGAACAGCTGCTGCATGAGCGACGCGGACTGCAACGACGGCAACGTGTGCACGGTGGACACCTGCAACCTAGCGCGCGGCTACTGCCAAGCCGGACCCCCAATGGCTGGCTGCTGCAGCTCCGCGAGCGACTGCAACGACGGCAACAGCTGCACCGCCGACAGCTGCGACACGGTGAACCACGTGTGCGTCTTCGGCGCTCCGGCGGCCGGCTGCTGCAGCTCCGCGAGCGACTGCGACGACAGCGACCCGTGCACGCTAGACGCGTGCGTCGCCAGCGCGTGCTCGCACGAGGCCAACCCCGCGTGCAACATGATGGACGCCGGTGTCCCCACCGACGCCGGCACCAGCACCGACGCGGGCGTCCCCACCGACGCCGGCACCAGCACCGACGCGGGCGTCCCCACGGACGCCGGACTAGGCGGCGGCGACGACGCGGGCGTGACAACCGACGGAGGCGGCGACGACGCCGGCAACGACGACGCCGGCGCGAACCCCGACGGCGGCATGACCCCCGACGGCGGCGCGGCCGGTGACATGGGCGTGACCCCGAGGCCCGACGGTGGCGGCGGCTGCAGCTGCGTGGTGGTGGGCGACGGCGCGCCTGGCGCGCACCCCATGCTGCCACTCGGCGTCCTCGCGCTGCTGGCGCTCGGCCACCGAGTGCGGCGCCGCAAGCGCTAGCTCGACGGACTGCTCGGGGGCCCCGATCGAGAGGCCCCCGAGCCCCCCCCCTCCCGCGGCGTACGCGTACCGAACCCCTCGGGTCGTCTCTCGACCGGAGGGGTTCGCGCGTGTGGGCGGCAGGCCGCGCGACCCCAGCCCGAGGCGACATCGCAAAGTCCCGTGACGGATCTCCCCCTCTGCCGCCGACCTAGTAACGAACGGCCCACCACCCGGCCACTTACCGAGGTCTCATGTCCACCAACTCCCCTGTCCCCAACTACCGCGTGTCCGAGCAGCGCGCGACCTTCTTCGCTGCCGCCGCGTTGGTGCGCAAGACCGGCAGCTACCCCTTCGAGCGCGCTATGGCCGTGCTCGCGCAGATGGCGCTGCTGGCAGGCACCCTCACGGTGGGCATCCTGCTCACCGCCGTGCTCACCATGTACGTGCACAAGGGTGCGGGCGCGGTGGTGTTCCTGGCGCTGGTGCTGGGCATCGCCTTCGGGCTCATGCCGTACATCGACCGGCGCCTGTGGGCGATGCGCGCCGCGCTGACCTACCTGGCCACCAAGCAGCTCATGACGGGCCAGGACGGGCCCAGCGCCAACGCGGCCGACAGCGCCAAGCAGTTCCTGGAGACGCAGTTTGGCAACCTGGGCCCCATCGCCGACGCGCACAACGAGGTGCAGCGCCTGGTGTCCAAGTTCTTCCGCGAGTTCGACAAGGTCAGCGAGCTGCTGCCCATCGACGTCGAGCCGCTGCGCAAGGCGCTGGCCTGGCTCACCGACCGCGTGGCGCCGCGCATCGCGGACCTGGCGCTGTCGTTCGCCATCGGGCGCGGCGACGGGAACCTGGAGCAGGCCTCGAAGGACGCCATCACCTACGTGGCCCAGAACCCCAAGCCCCTGCTGGGCACCGCCATCCGCGCGCACTTCACGGAGAAGTTCCTGGGCGGCACGGTGGGCTTCGTCTTCATGACCATTGGCTTCGTGGTGGTGGGCGCGCTGGTCAACGCGCTGGCGGGTGACGCGGCCGCCAGCTCCGGCATCCCCGACGAGGGCGCGGCCGTGGTGGGGGCCTTCGCCGCGGGCTTCCTGGGGCTGCTGGTGGGCGTGCCGCTGGGCATGCTGGTCTCGTGGTTCCTGCGCACGGCCGTGCTCGAGCCCATCAGCCTGACCATGCTCTTGATCCGCTTTCACACGTGCATCCAGGGCCAGCCCATCAACCCGGCCATGCGCGCGCGCGTGGAGAGCGCCAAGAGCGACCTGGGCGAGGCGGGCGGCGTGCTCAGCTTCCTCGACTGAGCGCGGACCACTCTCTCAGCAGCGTCGCGACGACTTCGCAACGACCTCACCGAAGGACCCCTCTTGGACTCGACCATCTTGCGCAAGCCCTACTCTCCGAGGCCCCAGACCGCATACCTGCCAACGACCGGGACGGAGCTCTGGATCTACGACGAGGCTCACTGGCCGGTGCTGCGCGAGTCAGGCGTCTTGGACCCCAGCGACCCGCTCTTGCTGACCAAGTACCGGGCGCTCGCCAAGCAGGGCCTGGTGCTGGGCTACGGGCTGACCGTGGCCCACCCCGTCACCGTCACCGTGGAGGTGGGCGCGCCGCTCACGGCCGAGCAGCTGAGCGAGCTCCACCACGGCCACTGGCTCGCGCCGGAGACCGGGCGCCTGGACGCCCCGTCCGGGAACCTGTGCATCGAGAGCCGCGAGCAGGTGATCGCCAGCCGCGCCAGCACCCAGCCGCCGCCTGGCCGCGTGCACGTGCCCCCCGGCGAGTACCGCGTGTCGGTCTACCGCAGCGACGACGCCGCGCGTGAGCGCGAGAGCTTCGCCTGGAGCGGCCCCCAGCAGGTCCTGATGCTGACCCCGGCCATCGCCCACGCGTACGCCGGGTCCACCGCGGGTCAGCCACCCGCGTACGCCTTCCACAGGGCGCGCGCCACGAACTAGCGCACCCTCACCCCGCTGACGGCACTCCAGCGCGAGCCACCGCCCGGCCGCTACCCCGCCCGCGGCGCTTGGAGCTCGCGCATGAGCCCCTGAGCGGCCAGCCCCAGCGGGCGACCCCGCACGGACAGCACGGCGGGCTCGCTCGGCGGGCTCGGGTACGTGACGGGCAGCACGGCCAAGCGCCCGGCTGCGGCGTAGCGGCGCAACATGGACAGCGGCCCGAGCACCACCGTGTCGGTCTGCTCCACCACGCTGACCAGCACCTCGTAGTTGTCGCAGGTGAGCGTCGCTTCGAGACGCGCGCCGTCTTCCCGCGTGCGCAGCCACTCCCGAATGCGCGGCGGCGCGGTGGCCGCGCAGACGGGGTAGCGGAGCGCTTGCTCGAGGGTCAGCGGCCGCTTTGCGCGCTGAAGCGGGTGCGTGGTGGCCGCGCCCACGCCGATGGGGTCTGCCTCGAGGGGCGTGACCTGCACCTCCGGGTGCGCGTCGCGGTGGCCGTAGTCTGCGACCACGAAGTGCAGCGCCCCGGTCAGCAGGCGCGGCACCAGGCTCTCGGTGGAGCCGCTCTCCACGCGCACGGTGACCCCCGGAGAGCGCGCGCAGAAGCGCCCCAGGGCAGCCGGGAGCCGGCTCAGCGCCACCACCGGCCCCACGCCCAGCAGCACCTCCCCGGCCTCGCCGGCCGCGTGCATGTGCGCCTCACGCTGCACGTCGTCGGCCACGCGCAGCAGCGTCTCGGCGCGCGCCAGCACCAGGTGCCCCAGCGTGTTGAGCAGCAGGCGCCGGCCGCTCCGGTCGAAGAGCTCCGCCCCCAGCGCGGACTCCAGGCGCTGGATGGACTTGGTCAGCGCCGACTGGCTGATGGCCAGGTGCTCGGCCGCACCCGCGAGCGTGCCGTGCTCGTGGACCGCGACGAGGTGCCGCAGGTGCCGCAGCTCGTACTGCGCCTCCACGGGCCGCAGCGCTCTCTTATTCCTGTTGCTCATGTTTATGTGAAAACATACCACTATCACTCATGTAACGGCGTGCTCATGCTGAGAGGCGTGGAACACAAGCTCGCCATCCTCGCTGTCTCCCTCTGCTTCTTCACCGTCGAGTGGCTGCGCGGCCACCTGGCCACGCGTGAGATCACGCCCTCGGACTGGCGCCTCGACCTGCTCGCCACGGGCACCCTCGCAGCGGCCAGCCCGGCCATCGTGCTCTGCGCCGCCGGGCTCGCCAGCGTGATCTCTCCGGGCAGCGCCGGCGCGTGGGCGGACCTGCCCGTCTGGAGCATGGTCCTGCTCTTCCTGGTGGGAGACGACCTGCTGCAGTACTGGTGGCACCGCGCGTCCCACAGCGTGCCGCTGCTCTACACGCTGCACCGCGCCCACCACTCCGCGCGCTACATGAGCGTGCAGATGATGTACCGCAACAACCTGTTCTACTACTCGCTGATGCCCAGCCTGTGGGTCAGCGGCGTGCTGGTGCACCTGGGGCTGGGCGCGGTCTACCCGGTGTACCTGCTGGTGAAGCTCAGCGTCATCGCGGGCGCCCACTCCAGCTCCCGCTGGGACGAGCAGTTGTACCGCGTGCGTGTGCTGCGGCCGCTCATGTGGGTGATGGAGCGCGTCATCTCCACGCCGTCCACGCACCACATGCACCACGGCCGGCACACGCACGACGGCGTGACCCACTACGCCGGCAACTACGGCAACCTGCTGTTCTTCTGGGACGTGCTCTTTGGCACCGCGCGCATCACGCGCCGCTACCCGCCGAGCTACGGCATCGAGAACCTGGCCCCGCAGCCGTGGCAGGTGGAGCTGCTGTGGCCCCTGGTGCGCCTCCGCAGCGACGAAGACGCGCCGCACGCCGCGCCTGCACTCTCAGCCGCGCCGGACGTCCAGCTGGAGCTCAGGTAGATCGCGGGCCCGACCCGCTGCACACTGCCGCGATGACGTCCGCGCACGAGACCCTATGACCGACCCCGCTCTCGACACCGACGTGCTCATCCTGGGCAGCGGCTTTGGCGGCAGCGTGATGGCGCTGCGGCTGGCGGCGGCCGGGCTGCGTGTGCGCGTGCTGGAGCAAGGTGGCCCCGTGGGGCGGGCCGAGATGCTGGCGGCGGACAGCGCGCTCCGGCGCTTCGCGTGGCTGCCCGAGGCCAAGATGTTTGGCTTCTTCGTGCAGCACGTGTTCCGGCACGTGAGCATTGTCGGCGGCGTGGGCGTGGGCGGCGGCAGCCTGGTGTACGGCGCCGTGTTGCTGCGGCCCCCGCCGGAGGTGTTTGCGCACGAGGGCTGGGCCGGGCTGGGCGTGGACTTCCGCGCGGAGCTGGAGCCGCACTACGCCACGGCGGAGCGCATGCTGGGCGTGGCCCAGAACCCCCGCAAGACCAGCATGGACCACTGGCTGGAGCACGCGGCGCAGGAGGCGGGCGCGGCGCACACCTACGGGCCCACCCCCAACGGCATCTTCTTCGGCGCGCCGGACCAGCCACACGCGGACCCGTACTTTGGCGGCGCGGGGCCGGCGCGCACGGGCTGCAGCTTCTGCGGGCGCTGCATCGCGGGCTGCCCCACGGGGGCCAAGAACTCGCTGGACATGAACTACCTGCACCTGGCGCGCGCGCACGGGGCGGAGGTGTGGCCGTGGCACGCGGCGCGCAAGATCGAGCCCGTGCCCGGCGGCTACCGCGTGAGCAGCGTGGACCCGCGCACGGAGCAGCCGCACGCGCCCATCACGGCGCAGCGCGTGGTGGTGGCGGCCGGCGTGGTGGGCACGCTCGAGCTGCTCTTCCGCTGCCGTGACGTGCACCGCACGCTGCCGCAGCTGTCGGCGCAGCTGGGCAAGCGCGTGCGCACCAACAGCGAGGCCATCGTGGGGGTGCACCACCAGGACCCGCCGGACGACCTCTTGGACGGCACGGCCATCTCGTCGCACTTCTACCCGGACGCGCACACGCACATCACGCAGAACCGCTTCCCCCCCGCCTACCGCTTCATGCGGGCGCTGGCCACGCCGCTGGCCGAGGGTCCCGGCTTTGCGCGGCGGCTGGGCAAGACGGCCTGGCAGGCCCTGCGCCACCCACGGCGCGCGCTCGAGCCGCTGCGCGACCCGCGCTGGAACGAGCACGTGACGGTGCTGACCGTCATGCAGCACAGCGACAGCGAGCTTCAGTTTGGCTACGGCGCGAGCCGCCTGCGCGCGGGCGGAGGCGCGCTCCGCTCGCAGCTAGCCCCGGGGCACCAGGCGCCCCCCTCGCACCTGCCCGTGGCCTCACGCACCGCGCAGGTGATCGCCACCCAGACCGGCGGGCAGGCCTTTGACACGGCGCTGGCGTCACTGGGCAACATGGCCGCCACGGCGCACATCCTGGGCGGCTGCAACATGGGCCGCGACGCGCAGCACGGCGTCATCAGCGCCGACCACGAGGTCTTTGGCTACCCCGGCCTCTACGTGGTGGACGGCTCCGCGGTGTCCTCCAACGTGGGCGTGAACCCCAGCCTGACCATCACCGCCATGGCGGAGCGCGCAGCGGAGCGCTTGATCGCCAGCCTGGGGTGAGGGGCAGCTCCTGCGGGCGCGGCGGAGGGCAGCGCCAGGCTGAAGAAGGCACGCAACCTGAGGCGCGCCCGCCCGACAAGCGACCCACGCGCGCCGGCAGCTCCGCCGGTCGCCGCTGCGGAGCGCACGTTGCACGGTCACCCAACTCCCTCAGTCAGGCATTCGTATGGGTGACTACGACACCCTGTTCAAGCGCATCTTCGCGGTGCCTGCCAACGCCGCGGCGGAGCTGCGCTGCGTCCTGCCAGCCGTGCTGCTCGCAGCGCTGGACCTGAGTCGCCTCGAACACATCCCGGGCACCTTCGTCGGCCCCGACATGGCGCACCGCCACACCGACCTACTCTTCCGCGTGCCGTTGGGGGGCAGACTGGTCTACCTGTACCTCCTCATGGAGCATCAGAGCCGGCCCGATCCGCTCATGCCGCTCCGCGTGCTGGAATACCTCCAACGCGTGTGGTCCAAGCTCTTGAGGAATGAGCGTGGCCGGAAGACGCTGCCACCGGTGCTGACGCTGATCGTGCACCACGGCCCCGGGGGATGGACCGCACCTCGCAGCCTCCACGAGATGGTCGAGGGTCTCGACGAGTTCCCTCAGCTGCGACCGTTCGTCCCCAACCTCGAGCTGCTGATCGACGACTTGGCACACGTCTCGGACAGCCAGCTGTTGGCGCGCCCACTCACTCCGGTGCCGCGTGTGGCCATCTGGTTGCTCCGCGACGGACGCAAGGCGGACGCGCTGTTGGCGCACCTCCCGGCTTTGAGCGCCGAGCTCCACCATGTCTTGCTCCACGCCCCCGATGATGCCCGCGTCTTTCTGCGCTACATTCTGCAGCGGACGGGTCCGCCCTCCTTCGACGAGCTGCGTCGCACCATCCTCGAAAACGTCCCCGCCGCGGAGGCTCCCTTGGCATCCATCGCAGATCAACTCAGGCAAGAAGGTGTCCTCGAGGGCTTGCGGCAAGGTACCGAGCAAGGTCGGGCACGCGCGCTTCGGGACACGTTGCGCAGCCTGCTCGGCCAGCGCTTTGGTGCCCTCGACGGCACGACCAGCGCGCGCATCGACGCGGCCGACGCGGACCAGCTGCAGCGCCTGATTGGGCGCGTGTTGAGCGCCGCGAGCCTGGGCGAGGTGTTCGAGCCGCACTAGCAGGCGCACACTCTCCTCGTGCTCTCCCTCTCCCGTCAGGTCCTGCTGGCCGCCCGCGACCTGCCCTCGCGCGACGACCCCACGCGCGAAGCGGCGGCCGTGGCGATTGACGGGCTGCTGCGGTCGGCCTCGCCTCGGGACATCGCCGAGCTCGCCGCCCAGGCGCGCGTGTCGTTTGCGCAGATCGTCTTTCCTCAATCCGTCGGTTCCCACCGGCACATGGACCCTGCGCTGCTGGACGCGTTCCCCGCGCCGCAGCGCCTGGCGGTGGCCGCGCTGCTGAGCACGCACCGCAACGGGTACGTGCGTGAGGTGGCGCTGCACGTCCTCACGGACAGCGGTCAGCCCTGGGTGCTGCCCTTCATGCTGCTGCGCTGTGACGACATCGTGGCCTCCCTACGCGCGAGCGCCACCGCCGCCGTCCAGCGCAGCCTGCACCCGCGCTACGCGGACGCTTTGGCCAGCTCGCTGGGCCTGCTGGCTCAGCTGGCCGAGCGGCAGCGGGGAGGGGGCGGCAGCGTGGTCCCCAGCGTGCGGAGCTTTCTGGCGGAACCCCCGCAGCGGCCCGCGCTCCTGCGCGCCAGCCACGACGCCGACCCACGTGTGCGCCGCCTGGCCTATGCGCTTCGCCTCGCGCAACCGGTCGGGGAGAGCCCGCTCGAGGTGTTGAGCGCCGCGCTGGGGGACCCCGCCATCGGGGTGCACACGTGGGCCGCGCGCACGGCCATCTCGGGAGCCACCAGCGAGAGCGACCAGCGGGCGCTGTTGCCCACCCTCTCCCAGTCGCACTCCGCGTGGGTGCGCAGCCTGGCGCTGCGGCGGACAAGCAAGCTGGACCCGAGCGACGCCCCCCTGGAGGCCGGGCTGATGGACCACCACGCCGCCGTGCGCCTGACCGCCCGCCAGCTGCTGCGGGCGCGCCACCCGGCGCGCAGCTTCGAGGCCACGCGGGCGCTGGCGCTGCGCACGCTGAGCGGCGCCACCGCGCTGACCCGGTCGCATGCAGGCGTGCACGCCCCTCCGCCCAGCCGGGCCTCCACCCGTGCCGTCGTGGGCGCTCTCGGCGCGCTGTCGGACGTGGGCACGCGTCACGACGTGGAGCTGGTGCACCGCTTTGCCACCGACGCCCGCCCGCGCGTGCGAAAGGAGGCGGCGCGCACCCTGGCGCTGCTGAGCGGCGTCAGCTGAGACCGGCGAGGCTCACCAGCCGTCGTGGAATCCCCTCACCTTGATGGAGCTGGCTTCCGGGGCGGCTTCGGCCCCGGAGTGGCGCTTGGCCGCTTTCCGGGACTCTGCGCGCTTGGCTGCGCCTTCGTGTCCTTGGCCTTCTCCCGCGCGCTCCGGGCGTACCACGTCAGGCCGTGCTTCTCGGTGAGGCGGTCGCGCGCGAACGCATCGGCGCCAAGCTCGGCGGCGCGCTCGTAGAGCTCCGCTCAATAGACGGCCGTCGCCACCAGGTCGCCCAGCTCCACACGCAGGGTGGCCCCCGGCTCGGCGACGCTGAAGTAGCCCGCCCCGTAGGTCCACGAGGTGCGCACCCCTGCCACGTCGATGGTGACGGGAGCGCCCAGCACCGCGCAGCCGTCGGCGGTCCGGGGCACGGCGACCACCAATCCCGCCGAGATGCCGTCTTCCGTTGGCGTGCGGACATCCAAGGTCACCAGCTCGTCGGCCCGCACCACGCGCACCTCCGCCACCCAGCTGCGGTCGCTGTCGCGCACCACCACGTCGAGCTCGTACACGCCTGCCACGGGTGCCCTCAGCGGCGCGTACACCACACCCCCGAGCCCGCTGGACGGGGCCCAGTCGGCGTCAAATACAGCGTCGTGAACCTCGGTCCCAAACGGAAAGGGCGCGTCCAACAGCCGGCCGTCGACGGCGCGACGGGCGACGAAGACGAAGGACTCCTGCTCCTCCAGCAGGCACACGGCGCCCAGCGGGTCGAGCGACCCCAGGACGTCCTCGTAGCTCGCCCCGCGTAGGCCGGGGGTGCCCTCCTCCACGTAGTCGATGCGCACGCGCTGGAGCGGACGCGCACCGTCGAGCAGCTCGAGCACGGCCTGGTGACCCGCGGGCGCGCCGTCCACCTCCACCACGGGCGTGTTCGTCGGCCAAATGGTGTCATCGAGCCGCCGCAAGCCGAGACGCGCGCCGACGTCGCCTGAAACGACCTCGACGCGCAAGTGGCGACTGGTGCGCGACCCAGTGCGCTCGTAGCGCAGGTCGCCGGGCTCGTCGGCCGCCAGCAGCGCGGTGTCTCCGAGGAAGCGGTAGGCCGGACGCGGCCCCTCACAGCCCACGAGCGCCAGCGCGCACGCCAGCCACGCACCGCGCGGCAAGACATCCGGAGAGACACGGCGAAAGTCAGGCCTGGGCCCGTGCGGGTTGCGATCCATGAAGCCCTCCTGGTGCATCGAGCCCGCAGCATAGCGGTGCACGGCCCACACTTGCCACACGCTCTCCCAACCGGCCGCCTGCGCCCCGCCGCGAAGCGCCCGCAGAAAAAACACCCGCCCCTGTCCCACCCGAGACCCTTCGCGAGTTAGCACAGACAAGATGCCTCGAACGCACACCTCCATCGCGACTTCGCTAGCCCGGCTAGCCCCGCTCGCCCTGCTGCTCCTGCTGCACACCGGCGCCACCCCGGCCCCCGCCCAGGCCCAGCCCGCGCCGGCGGACGCACGCCCGCAGCGCCTGGACCTCGCCCCGGACGCGCACGCCTACGCGCTGGTGGTGGGCAGCAACCCGGGCGGCCCCGGTCAGGAGCCGCTGGCCTTCGCCGAGCGCGACGCGCAGCGCATGGCCGAGGTGCTGGTGGAGCTGGGGCACTACCCGGCGGGAAGCGTGGACCTCCTGCGCTCCCCCACGCGCGCCCAGCTGGCCGGCGCCCTGCGCCGCCTGCGTCAGCGCCTGGCCACGCACGCCGCGCGCGACGAGCAGAGCGTGGTGTTCTTCTACTACTCGGGCCACGCCCAAGCCCAAGCCCTGCGCCTGGGCGGCGAGGAGTTCCCGCTGAGCGAGCTGCGCGCCGCCATCGACGCGCTGCCCACCACGCTCACGCTGGTGGTGCTGGACGCGTGCCAGAGCGGCGCCTACTCCCGCGTGCGCGGCGCCGACGCCACGGCGGACTTCTCGCACAACTCCATCACGCAGCTGCAGACGCGCGGCGTGGCCGTGATGGCCAGCAGCAGCGGCGACGAGCTCAGCCAAGAGTCCGAGCGCCTGTCGGCCGGCTACTTCACGCACCACCTGCTGGTGGCCCTGCGCGGCGGCGCCGACGAAGACCGCGACGGCCGCGTCGCGCTGGACGAGGCCTACCGCTACGCCTACGCGCAGACCCTGCTGGACACCTCGCGCACGGCCGTGGGCGGACAGCACGTGACGCTGGTCACCAACCTCACGGGCCACGGCGCGGTGGCGCTCACCTACCCGGCACGCGCCTCGGCCCAGCTGGAGCTGCCCGCCGCGCTCGAGGGGCAGCTGCTCATCACCCGCGCGCGCGGCGACGCCGTCATGGCGGAGCTCACCAAGGCCTCGGGCGCTGCGCTGCGGCTGGCCCTACCGCCGGGGCGCTACCACGTGCTGTGGCGCGGCCAGCGCGTCATCCGCAGCTGCGACATCACGCTTCCGGCGCGCGGCGTGCACACCCTCAGCGCCAGCAGCTGCCAAGAGATCACCGCCGAACAAGCCACCGCCCGCGAGGCGCGCACGGGTCCCACCCGGACCTGGGCCTTCGAGCTCGGCTTCGGCTTCGGCCGCCGAGGACGCGCAAGCGACTACACCCAACGGCTGAACGACTTCGGCTTCACGCGCGGGCTGTTCTCGGCGGACTGGACGCCACGCATGGCGCTCGCGGTGGAGCGCACGGTCTCTCGGCACTTCAGCGTGTTGCTCACCTTCGACCAGCTGGAGGTGCAGCGGTTCGACCGGGTCTTCTTCGACGACTCGGACGACGACTACTCCTGGCGAGCCTGGTCCGTGGGCGCGCAGCTGCGCGGCACCGTGCCGCTCGCGGGGCACTGGCTGTACGGCTACGCCCAAGGCGGCCTCGGGCTGGGCATCGCGCGCACCCGCTTCAACCCGGGCCGGGAGCAGGAGCCCACCAACGTCCTCACGGACTACGGGGTCACGCTGTCGGCCGCGCTGGGCCTGCGCGTCATGCCCGGCCGCCGCGCGGGGTTCTACCTACAGGGGGGCTACAGCTACGCCCCCATCCTCCGCAACAACCTGGGCGACCGCCACGACAGCGGCGGCCCGACCATCCTCACGGGCTTCCAGGCTCAGTTCTGAATCGAGGCGCTCATGACCAAGACTCTGCACACCATCTCGCTCCATCCCGTGTCGCTCCCTGCGCGCCGCCGCGCACTCGCCGGCCTGGCCCTCGTCACCCTGCTCTTCTCGGGCTGCGAAGAAGAGGTCGAAGACCCGTCGTTCCAAGCCTGGTGCGGGGACACCCTGTGCAGCTGGGACCTCGAAGCCGGACGCATCGCCCGCGTGGGCACCTGGCACCCCAGTGACTATGGCGTGGACCTGGTGGAGACCCCCACGGTCCTGTCGCAGGTCACGGGCAAGCCCACCAGCGAGCGAATGGACGCCGAGGGGCTCGAGGTACCCCCGGAGGACGTAGAGAGCGTCTGCGCCTCGCTGGATGGGCTCTATGTCCCGGACACCAACGACTGCATCTGGCAGGTGAGCTCCGGAACGGGCGGCTGCTTGCAGTTCGACGTGACGGCCGACGTGGAGCCCGGCGCGCAGGTGCAGATCGAGGTGGACTACGGCGCGGACGGCACCGTGGACCACACGCAGCCCATGGCCGCTAGCGACTGGGAGCCCGTGTCCTTTCTCACCAGCGTGCCCACCTGGCCTGGCCGCATGCGCTTCCGCATCCACAAGCGCGGCGAGGGGCGCGCCGTCATCGCGCACTTCGGTGTCCGCGTGGCGAGCGGCTGCGTGGACCCGGTCACCGTGGAGAACCGTCCGCTGGGCGTGGCCTGCGAGGCCGCCGCAGAGTGCGGCAGCGGCGTGTGCGCGCCCATCGCGGGCTGGCAGGCCTGCAGCGAGTGCGCCGACGACGCGAGCTGCGGCGCGGGCGAGACCTGCCAGGTGCTGCTGGACGACGCGCACCCCAACGGCGCCTACCGCGCTTGCAGGACCACCCCTTAGTGGCACCACACTCCTCACGATGGACATCTACCGCCGCTACGGCCCCGCGCTGCTGCGCAAGGCCACGCGCCTCCTGGGCAACCGGGACGATGCCCTCGACGTGGTGCAAGGCCTGTTCACGGACCTCTACGCGCGCTCCGCGCTGGACGTCGAGCTCCCCTATCTCTACCGCGCCCTCACCAACCGCTGCTTGACCATGATCCGCGACCGCAACACTCACACCCGACTGCTCGAGCGCGAGACCCCCGCGCTGCGCGGCGTGGTGCGCACCCGCTGCGACGAGCAGGCGCTGGGGCAGGACCTGCTGCTGAAGCTCATGGACCGGCTGGACGAGGGCACGCTCGAGGTGCTGGTCTACCGCTACTGGGACGACCTGGACCAGACCGAGATCGCGAGCGTGATGGGCGTGAGCCGCAAGACGGTGGTGCGCCGCATGGCCACGCTGCGCAGCGAGCTGGTGGCCCTGGGCGCCATGTCCGCCGAGGCCGCGCGCCGCGACGCCGCGCAAGACGCAGAGGAGCCGCCTCATGCGTGAGCTCGTCTGCACCGGCACCCCGGTCTCCTGGCTGCGCCTGGAGCGCCTGGCCCTGGGCGAGCTCACGGGTGATGAAGCGCGCACCGTGGAAGCGCACCTGCGCGAGTGCGCGGCCTGCCGTGCGTGCGCAGAGGAGTGCGCTGCGCCCGTGGCGCTGCCCACGCTGGACGTGAGCGCAGACTCACGGTCAGCCGAGCTTGCGCCGCGCGAGCCTGCGCTGCGCGAGCCTGCACTGGACGATCCCGCGCGCCGTGCCCCGCACGCCGCTCCTGCGGAGCCCGTGCTCGCGACGGTGGTGCGCCCCGCGCGCTTTCAGTCCCGCGCGCGCTGGGTGCTGCCCGCCACGCTCGGGCTCGCGGCGGCGGCGGCCGTGGCGCTCGTCGTCCTCCGGCCCGGCACCCCGCAGGACCCGGAGCGTGGCATCACGCGCGTGGTCCCCAGCGACCTGCCCACGGAGCGCATCGGCGCGACCGACGCCGCCACCCCGAGCCGCAGCGACCTCAGCCTGACGCTGCTACGTGAGCGCGACGGCGCCGTGGTGGAGGACCCCAGCAGCTTCCTCCTGGGCGACCGCTTCGCCGTGCAGCTCACCTGCCGCCCGGGGCTCGAGGGGCAGCAGCGCGTGGCCGTCTACCAAGCCGGCGAGTGGAGCCTGCCGCTGCCGGCGGACGACACGGTGGACTGCGGCAACCGCGTGCGCGTGCCCGGCGCGTTTCGTCTGACCGAGCCCACGCCCGCGGACGTGTGCGTGCTGTGGGGCGACGCCGCCGAGAAGGCCATCACCGCCGTGGGCGAGCTGGGCGCGCCGGGCGCGCTCACGGAGGCCACCTGCCACCGGATCGAGCCCGTGGTGCCCCCCAACCTGCGCTGAGTCGCCAGCAGCCCGGGGTGCTAGACGCCCAGCACGCGCACGTCGAGCCCCGCGCGAGCGCGTGGGACCAGGAGGCCGTCAGGAGCGCGCGTCGGACGGGAGCTTGCCCCGCAGCGCCCGCCGTCGGTCCAGCGCGCACAAGAAGCTCACCAAGTCATCCAACCAGGCGTTGTAGCGGCCGTACACGTCGGCTCCCGGGCCCATGCGCTCGCCCAGTCGGCGGTAGAGCACCAGCTCGGCGTCCTCGGGCAGGCGCGGGATGCGCACCCCGTGCTGCGCGAAGCGCTCCGTCGCGGCCTGCACCAGCGCCGCCTCGGGCGTGGGTGCAAGCGCGGTGACGTCGCGCAGCCCCTGCAGCACGACCTCGGCTCCCGGGAGTTCGGTGAGGGGCTCGAGCTCGGCCAGCGACGCGATCACGGCGTGCCCCCTTCCTGATCGCACACGTGTGCGACCGCAGCCGCAAAGCTCGCCTCGTCCAAGCGCGGGAAGCGAATGAGCCGCGTACGGATGGCCTCGAAGGCGTCGCGTAGGTCCTGTCGCGACACCAAGCCCAGGTCGAGCATGGCGCGCACGTCCAGCAGGTCTCGGTCCACGCCGCGCGCGAGCTTGGCCAGCGCCTGGGCCCGCAGGTCGTAGTGGAAGACCTGCAGCTTCCCGAACTCGCCCACGAAGCGCGAGCGCTCGCGCCACCCGGGCAGCTCCGGGATGAACAGGTCTGGCGAGGCCAACTCCACGTTGACGTCCAGCTCGTTCTTGAGCGAGGCGATGGCCTCGAACACCCCGTCGGGCTCCGGGTCCAGCTTGATGTCCACGTCGTTGGTCGACGTGCGCCAGCCGAGCAGCAGCGCGGTGGCACCTCCCGTGAGGTACACCCCACCAGGCCCGCGAGCACGGCGGCCCAGCGCCTCGAGGAGGCGCAAGACCGCAGGGGGATCAACGGGACGTCGCACGCATGGAGTGTAGCCCAGCGCGAAGGCGCTGCAGCGTTCGTCGGCCGCGTTGGACACCGCACGCTCGTGTGGACGCGATCACAGCGTGCCCCCGTCCTCGGCCCAGACGCTCTCCACGCACGCGGTCAGCTGCTGCACGGCCTCGCGCAGGCGCCGGCGGTAGGTCCCGTGGGCGAGGCCGAGGTCGTGCGCGATGGCCAGCTGCTTGTCCTCGCGCTCGAAGTACGAGCGGGCGATCAGCGTGGCCGGCTCGGGGGTGCGCCCGGTGGGCCGCATGCGCGCGTGGGCCTGGTCGAGCAGGGCCCGCACCCGCGCGGCACGGTCCAGCGGCGACTCGGTCTGCATGCCCGCCGCCAGCCGAGCGCGGCTCAGGCGGTCGTCGTAGCGGTACCAGCGCAGGGCCTCGGACACGGCCTCCCCAAGCTGGTCGAGACCCGCTGGCCGGGGCGCCACCGCGCAGACGCGCTGGAGGGCGGGCTCGGGCGGGGACGACGACGGGCCCGCCCCCGTCCTGGGCGCAGCCGCGTGCGCACCATGCATGTTGGCCGCGATCTCCAGCATGCGCTCGATGTCGCGCACCATGCGCTCGTGCTGCGTCTCGCCGCGGAAGTCGTAGCCCAGCACCGTGTACGCGTGACCCTCGAGCTCGAACTCCAGCTCGGGGATGCGGTCCAAGAGCCCCAGCTCGTACCAGGCCGCGCCCGAGGCGGGCGTGAGCGTGTGGATGACGTGCCCGTGCACCGAAGGCCCCAGCCGCGCGAAGCCCGTGGACGACGCGTAGGCCGTGATGTGCGAGAAGGCGGCCGAGGGCGCCTGGTAGTCGTGAAGCGTGAACCACCAGCGCACCAGGTGGGACGCCCCGGCACCGGAGACGGCCTGCAGCCGAGCGGCGGCGGGGTCCCGGCGCACGTCTTCTTCGCTGAGCCGCGCCGCCTCCATCCAGATGACCACGGCGATGGGCGCCCCGAACGCGTCCCGCAGCACCAGGCACAGGTCCGGGAAGCGCCGCAGGTGCTCCTCGGCGAGCGCCGCGCTGGTGGCTCCCTCGAAGCGCTCGAGCGCCGCCACGATGAGCGGCACGTCCTCGGCGCGGAGCCCGTCGCGGTAATAGGGGTCTGCGTGGAACAGGTCGTAGATGCCGTCCCCCGGAGGCACCGCCCGCAGCAAGAACCCCACCTCGAACTGCAGCTGCACGCGCTTGTCGAAGTCGGTCTCCTCGCGCACGCGCGCCATGACGTTCCAGATGCCGCGCCGCAGCACGCCGGGCAGCGCGTCACGGAGTTCCGTGCGCAAGCGCACGAGGAAGCCGTCGCGGTAGAGCTCGTGGATGCGCCAGCGCGTGCCGGCGCGCTCCACGAAGGCGTGGCGCTCGAGCTGCGGCAGGAACGACGCGGTGCCCGCCACCCGCACGAGGTCGGCCTCGTGGACCCAGTGGCCCAAGCACAGCGTGAGGATGGCGAGCTTCTCGTCCTCGGGCAGGGGCGCGCCCAGCTCGGCCAGCTGGTTGCTGCCGGCGCGAAACGGGCGCCCGCGGTCGAAGCCCTCGGTCGCCAGACAGGCCAGCGTCAGCGCGTGTCCGCGCCCCAGCAGGATCAGCTCCGCCTGCTCGGCCTGGGGCACGTCACGGGCCCGCAGCAGGGCGCGCGCTTCGTCGTCGCTCAAGAGCGGCAGCCGGTAGGTGCGCATCAGCTGCGACCACACCGGGTCCGTGGCCCAGGCCCCGTCGGGCGACTGCCGCCCAGCGAGCACGACGCGCACGTGGTGCGGCGTCTTCAGCAGGATGCGCTCGCGGTAGACGCGCTCCAAGGCCTGATGCGCCTCGAAGGTGTCCACGAAGACCACGCCTCGCGCGGCCCCGGCGACCACGCTCACGGCCTGGAGGATCGCCAGCTCGGCCGCCCGCGCGTCGGCCGGCACGTCACGCGCGTCCAGAAAACAGGTGCGCACCCCGCGCTGCTCGGCCTGCGCCTCGAAGAGCCGCAGACACACGCTCTTGCCCGAGCCTCCCGGAGCCGTCACGAAGAGCACGCTGGGGCGACCGTCCGCCGACGCCAGCAGCTGATCGAACAGCTCCTGGGCGCCGGGCCGGTCGACGTAGACGCGACGCTCGAGCGTACGCGCGAGATCACCGACGGTGGCGCGCTGAGTGGACACGGGGAGCGGCAACCGTAGCCTTGTTGCCGGCGTGTGCCTACCCCCCGGCGGCAGGGCCGGCGCGCGCCGCCATGGGGTCGCGCTGGCCCGTGTCCGTCGGTCCGCGAGTCAGCGCATGCGGCTCATGCTGCTCATGCTGCTCCCACCGCCACCCGCGCTCCCGCCGCGCGAGCTGCCGGCGCGCCCAGCGCCCGCCGTCGGCCGCGAGAAGCCGTGGATGGTGGCGCCTGCGGGCGGCGGGGTGGGGTCGAGGGTGCCCACCACGGCGGCGGGCAGCGCGGCCATCATGGCCGAGAGCGAGCTCACGTCGCGCCAGGGGCGCCCGAAGAAGCTGCCCGCGCGGATGGCGGCGGGGTCGAAGCCACGGTCCCACTGGTCCGGCGTGGGCAAGCGGGTGTCCACCAGGACGCGACCGGGCGTGAGGTAGAGGGCCCCCTCACCCAGCTGCTCGGGGTGCGGCGCCACGCTGCCGTTGGCGGCGACGGTGAACAGGAACTCGCGCACGGGCGTGCCCGCGACGCGCACCTGACAGGCGTAGTTGCCCGGGTGCGCGGCCAGGTCGTAGCGGTCGCCCTGCCCGCCGCGGCCGGCGTAGGTGAAGCCCGTGGCGAGCTCGTAGTAGGTGTAGCCGAAGTTGTCGTTGGTGCGGTCCTGACCCAGGTAGCTCGCCGTGTTGCCGCCGCGACCGTGCATCATGGTGCCGGCCACGGTGATGTTCTCGCGGATGCGCTCGCCGTTGAGGGTGCAGCGCAGCGACACGTCGTCCGGACGGCGCGCGGCGTCGAGGGGGTTCGCCCAGAAGGTGAACAGGACCTTGGGTCCGCTCCCGAAGGGCTCTTCGCGCAGCCAGATGGTGGACGCGCCCACCAGCCCGTGGTTGTTCACGTAGTTCTGCAGGTCGTGCTCCGTGCCGTAGGTGAAGTTCCCGGAGGCGCCCACGGTGATCTGCAGCGGGCGGAACGCGATCTGGCGGTCGTCCTCGTCATCCAGGTACGTGAGCTGGATGGTGGCGTCCTCGGCCGTGTCGATGACCTGCTCGCTCCCGCAGTTGAAGCTGCCCACGGAGTACCCGTCGCGGTTGGGCCACTGGAAGCCGTCCCAGCCCTCGATGCTGCAGCGCACCGTGGCGAGCACGCGGCTCCCCACCTTGTACTCGAGGCGCATGGCGTCGGCCTGCTGCAGCGCGCGGCCGTGCACCTGCCCCGTCACGGTCACGCGGAACTTGTAGCCCTCGCTGCTGCCGCCCGTGTTGAGGTCCACGCGCAGCGACGCCTCGTCCAAGAAGCGTGGCGGCGGACCGGAAGTGGCCGCGGCCGGCGCAAGCCCGAACGTGCGCGCCTGCGCGGCGGCCGGCGTCGCGGTCCCCAGCAGCGCGGCCCCCAGCATCACGACCCCCGCCAAGCCCTGCGTGGCGGCGCGGGTCAACCCCTGTGTCGTCCTGTTCATGTCGTCTTCGTCCTTGTGAGTGCGGTGTGACGCATCGCCCCGCGGGCGAGCAGCTCCGTGCGCGACCACGCCAAGCGCGACCACACGTCCGAAGCTGTCACGGGGTACGTCCGCACCCACCCGCATATGCGGCTCAGAACGCGTCCACTTCGCGTCCAGAAGCGCTCACATTCCAAGGACTTGGGACAATTCCTGCGTCAGCGCCCGCGGGTGGCCACGTAGCTCAGGCCCGGGAAGTGCTGGCCGAAGAACGCACCCACCTTGCCGTGCCCCGTGAACACGAACTCGCGCTTGCGCTTGTAGATGCCCCGCACCATCACGCGCGCCGCCTTGTCGGCCGGCCACATGAGCTTGGCGGGGCGCCTGTCTTCGCGCTCGGCGTCGAAGCGGCCCTGGTTGTCCACCTGCGCGATCTCGCTCTCCACGAAGCCCGGGTGGATGGTGGTGCAGCTCACGCCGCTGCCGTGCAGCTCCGCGCTGAGCGACGCCCCGATGACGCGCACGGCCGCCTTGCTGGCCGAGTAGGGGGCCAGACCCGGCGCCGGAAAGAGCGCCGAGACGCTGCCGATGAGCGCGATGCGCCCCTTGGTCTTCTCGAGGTGGGGGATGACCGCC
Organism: Sandaracinaceae bacterium; assembly: GCA_020633075.1. Classification (GTDB taxonomy): domain Bacteria; phylum Myxococcota_A; class Polyangia; order Polyangiales; family Houyiibacteriaceae; genus JADJJE01. Next base: position 114,268 of record JACKEI010000004.1, on the reverse strand, counting down.
CGACACGTGGAGGCCAGGCCGATCACGTTCACGTCGAACTGCCGCCGCCAGTCCTCGGCGCGCAGCTTCTTGATGCGCCCGGCCACGGAGAAGCCCGCGTTGGCCACGCACACGTCCAGCTGCCCGTACTCCGCGATGACGGCCGCCACGGCCTCCTCGACGCTGTCCTCATCCGTCACGTCGCAGGGCACCACCAACACCTGGGCCCCGGTGGTGCGCAGCTCGCCGGCCGCCTCGTCCAGCCGGTCGCGCCGCCGCCCGGACAGCGCTAGCTTGGCTCCCTCCCGCGCGAACTCGACGGCCAGGGCCTTGCCAATGCCCGTACCGCCACCCGTGATCCACACGACCTTGTCCTGAAAGAGCTGCGCCATGGCGGGAGGTATAGCAGGCCAGACGAAAAAAAATGCCGCCCCTGAGCCTGTGGACAAGCCCTGTGAATCACGGGGGACAAGCCCTGTGGGTATCCGGTGGACGGCGTTCCCCACAGCGCATCCACTTTTTCACACACAGCCTGCGTGTGCGTCTTTGTCGTTTCATTTCATGACGTTGCGCCGCTGATCGCACTATCCACAGGTTCTGTTAAGACGACGAGATCTTTAAATTACCTTTCATGATCTCCTAGCAGGCCCCGCCCCCCCTCAGCTCCCAACGCATCGTCAAGCCTTTCGCCTCTGGCCCGTTTCGTAGTAGAGAGCGTCTCCCATGGAGTTCAGCATCAGCAAACGCGACTTCCTCCGATGTCTGGCCCGCACGCACGCGGTCGCCGATCGGAAGAGCTCGATGCCCATCCTGTCCAACATCCTGCTCGCGACCGAGGGCACGGATCGCGTTCGGCTGTCTGCCACGGACCTCTACCTCGGGGTCACGTCGCTCTCCGTCGCGGACGTCAAGCGCGCGGGCAGCGTGGCCATCTCGGCGCGCACGCTGTTCGACATCGTGAAGAACCTGCCGGAGGGAGAGGTCAGCTTCAGCGTGGGGCCCAACCACGCGTGCGAGATCCGCTGCGGCAAGGTGCGCTACAAGATCCCCGGCATGGCGGACGACGACTTCCCGCCGCTGCCCGTGCCCGAGAACGCCACCTTCGCGGAGCTGGACGCCACGCGCCTGGGTGAGCTCATCGGCCTCACGCAGTACAGCATGTCGCACGACGACACGCGCCCGCACCTGTCGGGCACCCTGCTGGAGATCGACGGCGGCAAGCTGCGCCTGGTGACCACGGACGGGCACCGCCTGTCCAAGGCCGAGCACAGCACGGGCGTCACGCTGGAGTTCACCATGCTGGTGCCGCACAAGGGCATCGCCGAGCTCAAGCGCATGATCGAGGAGGCCCGCGCGGACCTGAAGGGGGGCGAGGCCGTCGCCACGGTCGCCGTCGCCAAGACCAAGGGCCACGCGTTCTTCGTGCGCGAGGGGCTCAGCCTGAGCGTCAAGCTCGCGGACGAGCAGTTCCCTCCGTACAACAAGGTCATCCCCAAGCAGCAGAGCAAGCGGGTGGTCGCCTCGCGGGCGCGCCTGGTGGAGTCCCTGCGGCGCATCAACCTGGTGGCCAACGACAAGAGCGGCGGCGTCCAGCTGCACCTCTCGCCCGGCCTGCTGCGCGTCCAGAGCCAGAACCCCGACGTGGGTGAGGGCGTGGAGGAGCTCGAGGTGGACTACGCGGGCGACCCGCTCTCCATCGGCTTCAACGCCAAGTACCTGCTGGAGGCGCTCAACGCGCTCTCGCACGACGAGGTGGCGCTGGAGCTCAACGGCGAGGTGGACCCGGGCGTGATCAAGCCCGTGGGTGACGGCGCCGACTTCGTGGGCGTGGTCATGCCCATGCGCATCTAGTCGCGCGCGCGGTCCCAGTGACGAGCGAAGAGCCGCGCACACGTCGTCTGCTCTGGGCAGCGTGGCCGCCGGTGCTGGTCTTCGGGGCCATGGGGTACCTGCGCTACCGCAGCGTCCACAACCAGACCTTCGACCTCGCCTTCTACGCGCGCATGGCGTACGGCCTTGCCCGCGGGGACTTCTACGACCCCATCATGGGCGCGCACGTGCTGGGCCTGCACGCGTCGCCCGTGCTGGTGCCGCTCGGCTGGCTGGGGATGCTGGTGGGCACGGTGCCGGTGCTGCTGCTGGCGCAGACGCTCAGCGCGGGGCTGGCGGCGCAGCGCCTCGCGCAGATGGGCGCGCGCACGCTGGGGCCCTGGGGCGCCCTCGCCGGGCTGGCCTTCGCGCTGCATCCCAACCTGAGCCACGTGCTGAGCTACGAGTTCCACCCGGGCACGCTGGCGCTCGGGCCGCTGGTCTGGACGCTGGACGCGCTCGACCGGCGCGACGCGCGCGGCCTGCTGTGGGCCACCGTGGCGGTGCTGCTGTGCCGTGAGGACCTGGCCGCCATCACGGCGCTCACGGGGGTGGTGGCCTGGCTCGTGTGGACGCCCACGGACGCGCCCGCCGACAGCGGGCTGGTGGGAGCGCAGCCGGCGCGGCGCGCGCGCAGGGTGGCGGCCGGCGTGGCCCTTGGCTCGCTGCTCTGGTTGGGCCTCTGGATAGGGTTCATCATCCCGGCCTACACGCCGCGCGGCGGCTCGCTGGACCTCCACTTCGGGCACCTGGGGGGCGGCTTCGTCAGCGCCATCTTGTCCGTGTTCACGCAGCCGCTGGCCGTGGCCGCGCACATCACCCAGCCGGAAAAACTCAGCCTGCTGCCGCGCGTGCTGGCGCCGCTGCTGGGGCTCTCGCTGCTGGCCCCACGGCGCTTGCTGCCGGCGCTGCCCGTGTTCGCCATGCTGCTGCTGAGCCAGTTCCCCACCACCAGCGAGCTGCGCACGCACTACCTCACGCCGGCGCTGCCGGTGCTGGTGTGGTCGGCCGTGCATGGGCTCGCCTGGCTGCGCCAGAAGCTGTCGGCGCGCTCGGAGCGGCCGCTCGCCGCGCTGGTGCTCACGGCCGTGCTGGCGGGCTACGTGGCGGGCGGCTGCGGGCCTCTCTCGCTGCGCTTCTACCTGCCGTACTACGTAGCGGGGGACGACACCCTGGCCGCCCGCGAGGTGCTCGCGCCGATCCCCCGAGACGCCACCGTGCAAGCGCCCGACGCGCTGCTGCCGCACCTGGCCGAGCGCGCCACCCTGCACCGAGCGCCGCCCCCGGAGAGGCACGTGGACTACTGGGTGTTGGATGTGTCGCACCGCGCGCGCTACGCGGGGCAGGGCACGCTGCTGCGCACCGCCGAGGAGCCCTTCGTGCGTGCGTTCATGGCGCGCGAAGACCGTGGCGTGCGCGTCTACGCCCCGCCCTACGTGCTGCTGGAGCGGGGGTATGATCCGCGCGCCGCGCTCGCGGCGTTTCGCGAAGACATCGGCCCGGCGGGTGAGCGGACCGCGCCGGAAGCGGAGGCGCCCGCGCAGCAGCTCACCGCGTGCCTGAGCGTCACCCACGCGAGCCGTCCTCCCGGCGCCACACCTCTGAGCGCGTCGAGCCGCGCGCCCGCGTCGCCGGAACCCGGTCGGCCCGAGGGGTCCGTGGCGGCTGCCCCCGTGCGCTTGCACTTCGTCGTGCACGGTCCCTGCCCCACGGATCTTGCGTTGCGCGTGGGTACGCACCAGCGTCCGCGGCGCGTGGAGCTGCTCTTCGGTGGGGCCGTGTCGCCCGCCCTGCTGCGGGCCGGCGACCACGTCTTCACGGACGTCGCGGACCTGCTCCCAGCGGGCGCTGCGCCTGGGACGCAGGTGTACGTGGGCGCGCTCCGCTCGAGCGGCGCCCGGCCGGAGCCAGGGGACCCCATCACCCTGCCGGTGTCGCTGCTCGCTCACTGACCATCCGTGGCGCCGAGCGCTCTCTGGTGGGTCGTTGGTGGCGGCTGGTGGTCGTTGGTGGCTGCCCAGCCAAGTATCCAGCGTTGGCTGGGGTACGATGAGGCACCATGCTCAATGCTCGCGCGCTGTCCCCGCTCTCCGTCCCCGTCGTCGTCCGGTTCGCTCTCCTGGTGATGCTCGGCGTCGGCCTGGCTCCGGTGCATGACGCCTCCGCCCTGTGCGCCATGCCGCAGCCTTCGGCCCGCATCCTGACCCCACTGAGCGCGCCGCTGCCCGCAGCCGGGTCGCTGCTGGTGCAGCTGGAGTACGGCTACGTCACGGCCGGCGTGCCCGTCCAGACCAACGTGAACGGGGACTTCGTGCTGCCTGCCGCAACCCTGGTGGGCGGGAGCGAGCGCATCCCCCTCGTGCCCACCCGCCTGCCGGGTGGCCTCGTGCGCCTCGACTTCCAGCGCCCTCCCGCGCCGGGGCGCTACCTGCTCGAGGGCCTCTCGGCCCAAGGCGCGGGGCCCATGCCGATCACCATCGGCGGCGCGCTGCCGCCGGCCCCCACGCTGCCGCGCGTGACGGGCATCACGCACGCTGAGCGCGAGGAGGTGTACGACGGCGGCGGTCGCGGTCGCGTGCGCACTCAGCACTGGACCACCACGGTGAGCTTCGACCGCGTGCTGTCCTACCCCAACGCGCTGCTGGTGCTGACGCCGGTCGGCGCAGGCGACGCGCAGCTCTTGCAGACCCACGTAGACGTCACCGAGGTGTCAGGCGAGGGGTCGAGCGGCGGCCGCTGCGGCTCCCCGAACGTCCCCGGCCGCGGCAGGGTGTCGGCGGGCAGCGAGGTCCAGGTCGTCCTGGTGGACGTCTACGGCCGCGCGTCCGCGCCCAGCGCCAGCGTCCGCGTGCGGGGCGCGCGCGAGGGTCGTCGCCGTGATCGGCGCTGACGCCGCAGCGAGCGGCGCTCGGGTCCCCCGCGGCGCTCCGCGCTACATGGGCTCTACGAAGAGCTCGACGTAGGTCGTGCCCTGCTGGCACACGAGGCGCCGCGCGCGCACGTCCTCGGCCTCGTCCAAGGCAAGATCGCAGTGCAGCCGCTGCGACAGACCGGGGTAGTCCGCGTCATAGAGCGTCACGCGCAGCAGGGGTAGACCCGTCGGTCCCCGCAGCGCTCCCACGATGGGCATGTACTCGTGGTAGTAGGCACCCTCGACGAGGGGGGTGGTGTAAGCCGGCGTGTTGCCGAACTGCAGCTCCACGATGGGGTCCGGCGCGATGGTGAAGTCGCCGTTGCCGGGCGGACCCGGGTCGTACACCACCGTCGGGTCGAACTGCACCGTGGCGACTCGGAAGCGCCAGCGGGTCTGGTACTGCGAGGTGCACACGCCCGTGCCGCTGCAGCCTGCGGCGTTGTCGGGGCAGTCGCAGATGTACTCGCGACCTGCCGGTCCGCAGGTGTCGCTCCCGTTCACCCCGCGGCTGGGCGCCGTGGCCGAGCAGGCCCGTGGCTCGCAGCTGCCCGCTTCGCAGGTCTCTGGCCACGTACAGCGACTGCACGCGCCGCCGCCGCCGCCGCACACGGCGAAGGTGTCTCCAGCGCGGCACACGCCCAGAAAGTCGCAGCACCCCGAGCAGGTGGCGGGACCGCACGGCGGACCCTGATCGGGCCGGCCCATGTCGGTGGGGACGGTGCCCATGTCGGCCGGGACCGTCCCCATGTCGGTGGGGCCGGTGCTCAGGTCCGCCACGTTCGCGTCGACGCGACCGAGGTCGGCCACGCGGCCCAGGTCCCCTGTGACGCTCGCGTCCCCCGAGAGGCTCTGGTCGGGCCCTGCGTCCTGTGCGCCGCCGAGGTCGCTGCCGGCGCCTTGGTCCAAGGCGCCAGCTGTGCTTCCGCAGCCCGTGGTGAGTGAGGCGAGCGTGAGCCAGGCGGCACCGAACAGCGCACACGCGGAGCGACGGGATGAGCAGGCGACCATGCGCCACAGCGTAGCAGACGTCGCCCCGCGTGGACCCCACGGCGTCACGCTACGAGTCGCCGTACTGCAGGCGCGTGATCCAGGCCAGCGGCTCTTCGCCCGCGGCTTGCTGGCAGGCGTGCATGGCCACGGCCTCGCCCAGCGTGGCCAGCAGCTCCGACAGCACGCTGGGTGCGAGGCGCAGCGTGAGCGCGCCCAGGTGCAGGTACATGACGCCGCAGTCGGAGAGGTCGACGGCGGCGACGGCGCTCTCGGCCAGACGGGTCTTCACGCACTCGTGTGCAGTGGACGTGGACGACGGGGACTTGGAGCTGGGTGTCATGTGAGTTCTCGCAGGGGTCGTGGGGTGAGAGGGAGGGGTGGGCGCTGCTTGGCGCGTGCTCGGTAGCGGCGGAGCGTGCCGTAGAGGCCGGCCAGCGCGACCACCACCGGGGTGGCGCCCAGCAGCGCCCACAGCAGGCGCAGAGGCCACGCGAAGGGGCCGGCGTGCTGCGCGAAGGAGCCGACATGCAGCGCCTCGAGGGCCCCCGTGACGTGCTCTGCGGTGGTGGGTGCGTACAGACGCGCCGGGCGAGCAGGCTGTCCCGACTGTCCCGGCTGCGCTGCGCGGGGCAGGTCGAGCTCGACCGCGCCCGGTGGCAGCCACGCCGAGGTGTGCTCCAGCCCGGCGAGCCAAGCTTGGTCCGGATGCTCCGGGGGCCAGAGCGTCTGCACGCGCGCGCCGGGCAGCGCGCGGTTGGCGTGCTCCTCCGCGTGCGCGAGCACGTCCCCATGCGCCTGTGTCTCGGGCACCGGTGCTTCGTGCGGTGCTTCGTGCGGCGCGTCGTGCGGCGCTTCGTGCGGCGCCCCGAACGCGGCGCGGAGATCCACGCGCGAGAGCAAGTACGGCAGCGTCTCGAGGCCCAGCCACGCGCCCGACACGCCCATCATCACCGCGTACGGCAGCGTCACCCGCGCCAGCCCCGCGTGCAGCCGTGCCCGCCACGTGCGCGAGGGCCGGCGGCGCCCGTGCACCCACCAGCCGGTCACCAGCGCCGCGACCCACAGCAGGCCCAGCAGCCCCACCAGCGTGCGGCCCCAGGCTCCCAACAACACACGCACGTGCAGCTGACGGACCAGGTCCGCGAGCGAGTGCTGCCCGTCATCGAGGCTGCGCCCTCCCAAGACCACACCGGTCCGCGGGTGCACGAAGAGCTCGCGCGTGTGCGCGCCCTCCGCGATGCGCACCAGGCTTGCGGAGCGCGACGTAGCCGGCCGGTCCACGCGCAGCAGCCGCGCCCCCGGGGCGTGCGCGTCCACGGCGGCCGTCACGCGCTCTGGGCGCCAGGCGGGCTCGCTGGCCGCAGCCGGCTCCACGCGCAGCGCCGGGGTGCTCAGCCAGTCCAGCTCCGCGCGAAACACCAGCAGCGCGCCCGTCAGCGCCAGCAACGCCAGCCACAGCGCCAGCCCAACGCCCAGCACCCGGTGCGCGCGGTACGCGGCCTTGCGATGCGCCGCGACCCCTTGCCGCAGCCGCCCTTGGAACCTGTCGATAATGACTTTGACTTTCACTTTCAACAAAGTAGCCGAAGGAAGAGCCGCGTCAAGCCCGTCGTGCGCAAGAGGCCCGTGACGCAGCTCTCGCGCGGTCAGAGAGTCGCTTCGAGCCCGTTCCAGGTCGCGCGCACCACGGCGCCTGCGGCTCCCTCGGCGCTGCTCTGGAAGAGCCAGCGTCCGTCGCGCGGTGGGACCACCACCCCGTCGACGGTCAGCTCCACGTCGAGGCCGAGGATGCGCAGCCCCGTCGCGGTGAGGCCCACCACCGAGTACGCAACCGAGCCTGTGCGGCGTACGAGGGAGGTGATCTCGAGGCTCTCGATCGCGCTCGGGTCCACCACGACCAGGTCCACGGTTCTTCCGCTTGGTTCCCCCACGAGCGTGACGGCGTACGTACCCGCGGCAGCGGACTCGAGCTGAAAGGCGTTGCCGGTGTCGTTGGTGACGGCGACCGCCGCATCCACGGCGATGTGCGTGTAGTCCTGGTAGAAAGCGTCGAAGACGCGCCCGTCGGCCGACGCGGGGACCACGTACAGGAAGGCGCCGCGACCCGCGAGCAATCCGATGGCCCCGCGCACGGGCGCGTAGGTGTCAGGGAACACGTTCTGCACGGGCATGAAGACCAGCGACTCCCAGGCCGCGACCTCGACCTCGACCTGGTCGAGGGGCAGGTAGGCGTCGAGCAGCGCCACTTGCGTCGTGCCCACGGACTCTCCGCACACCCGCAGCCAAGCACCCGCAAAGATGCCCGAGTTCACCACCGTGGTGGCGCTCGCGATCTCGTCGCCGCGCGCGCGCAGGTCCCACGGGCTCTCGACGCTGTCGATTTCGATGTCGTAGCAGGCACCTGGATACACGTAGAGCGAGTGCCGCTGCAGCCGCGCGTCCGGGTTCGATGGGAAGGGCTCGTGGCCCAGGTCCGGGGGAAACAGGATGCGCTCCTCCGCACACCCGGCAGCCGCCGCGCACAGCAGCGCCGTCAGCCCGGAAAGCAACCAACCCGGTGGGACACGCGTCGACCTCATGCCCCTGAAGTACAGCACGACACGTGCCAACCGGATCACGCGCGTTTGTAGCCAGTGCGGCCAGCTCGACCGCCGGGACCGTATCGAATCGGCAACTCAGTGTGCCGCCCGCGCACGGAAGCACGCGCGCGCGCGACTACTCCGTGAGCGACCCGTACAGCTCCGGCCGGCGGTCGCGGAAGAAGCCCCAGTTGGCGCGGTAGCGGCGCAGCTCGTCGCGGTCGAAGACAGCCATGCCCACGCCGGTCTCGTCGCGGTCGAGATCCACGTGCAGGTCGCCGCGTTGGTCGCAGATGAACGACGAGCCGAAGAAGCGCTGCTGCCCCTCGAGGCCCACGCGGTTGGCGGCGGCGACGGGCATGGCGTTGGCCACGGCGTGGCCGATCATCACGCGCCTCCACGGATCGCAGCTGTCCAGCTCCGGCTCCTCCGGCTCGCTGCCGATGGCGGTGGGGTAGAGCAGCAGCTCGGCGCCGGCCAGGGCCATGGCGCGCGCGCACTCCGGAAACCACTGGTCCCAGCATATGCCCACGCCCACGCGGCCGTGGCGCGTGTCCCAGACCTTCATGCCCGTGTTGCCCGGGCGGAAGAAGAACTTCTCCTCGTAGCCGGGGCCGTCGGGGATGTGGCTCTTGCGGTAGGTGCCCAGCACGGCGCCGTCCGCGTCCACCATGGCCACGGTGTTGTAGTAGCTCTGCTTGTCCTGCTCGAAGACGCTGACCGGGATCACGACGCCCAGCTCCGCGGCCAGCGCCTGCATGCGCTTCACGGTGGGGTGGTTGTCCATGGGGTGCGCGAAGTCGAAGAACTCGGGGCGCTCCTCCTGGCAGAAGTAGGCGCCCTCGAAGAGCTCGGGGGGCAGGATGATCTGCGCGCCCAGCTCGGCCGCCATGCGCACCAGGCGCGTCACCTCGTCCACGTTCTCGCTGCGGCTCTCGCGCCCCAGCGCGCACTGCACCACGCCCACGCGCAGCAGGTTCGGGGGGGTGTCGGTGCTCATCCTCGGGCTCCTTCCGCGCGTGGCGCGCTCGGTTGTTGCTGAGAGGCACAATGCAGCCCACCGCCGCCCACGATCAAGCCGCGAGCGGGGACCAGCACCACCTCGTGGTCCGGGAAGTGTGGCGCGAGGGCCGCGCGCGCCAGCTCGTCACCGGGCACGCCGTAGGCCGGCAGCAGCACGGCGCGGTTCGCGATGTAGAAGTTGCAGTAGCTGGCCGGGGTCAGGAAGTCGTCGATGATCACGGCGCCCGGCGACGGGATGGTCACCACCTCGAGCGGCTCGCCGCGCGCGTCGCGCTTGCCCTCGAGCGAGGCGATGACCTCCAGCAGGACGCCACCGTTCGGGTCGCGGTCGTCACGCGGCGCCATGCACACCACCTTCCCGGGCGCGATGAAGCGCGCCAGCGTGTCGATGTGCCCGTCGGTGTGGTCGTTCTGCAGCAGCCCGTCCGCGAAGTGGACCACCTTCGCGCCCAGCGTGCGCATCAGCTCCTGCGCGGCGGTCTCGCGCGTCCAGCCGCGGTTGCGGTCCACCACGCAGTCGGTCACCAGGAAGGTGCCGAGGCCATCGGTCTCGATGCCGCCCCCCTCCAGCACGAACTCCGCGCGCTGCGCCGGGACCTCCGCTAGCTCGGCCATCTTCATGGAGACCTCGGGGTCCCCGGGCATGTCGAACTTGCCACCCCAGCTGTCGAACACGAAGGAGCGCGCCGCGAGCCGCTGCTGACCGGGAGCCTGCGGGTCGGGCTCCGTGACGAACACGCAGCCGGTGTCGCGCACCCAGCAGTCGCCGTAGGGCACGCGGTGGTACCGCACCTCGGCCACGTCTCCGACCAGCGCGCGAGCGGCCTGCTCCACGGCCTCCGTGTGCACCAGCAGCTCCACCCTCTCGCCGGCGGCCACCAGCGCGCGCGCGAACGCGGCGATGTCGGCCTGGGCCTGCTCGAGGTGCCCCTGCCACTCGACGGCGAGGTGAGGAAACGCGAGCCAGCACGCGTCGTGCGGGGCCCACTCGGGGGGCATCATGGTCGTCATGGCCCGAGGCTTCCCACGGACGGGCCGTCACATCAAACGGCGACGCTTCCAGCTAGCGGCAGCTGGCGGCGGGGGTGGCGGTCACGTCGGCGCTGGTGACGCTCGCGTGCAGGCCGTTGCCGGAGATGTCGCGCCGGACGCTGACGCCGGGGGCCTCGTCCAGCGGGTAGAGGGCGACGGTCATGGCGTCCGCGGCTAGGCGCACGGCGGGGGTGAACGTGGCCGTGTAGCGGGTGCCGTTCGAGAGGCGCACATCGGAGATGACGCCCGAGAAGGGGCTGCTGGCCAGGGCCGTCAGGCTGGCGTCGTAGTCGCCGATGGTGAAGGGCTGCGTGGTGGCGTTGATGGCGGAGAGGCCCGCGAACCACGCCTGACCCGGGACGCCGTCCACGTACATGGTGAGGGTCTGCGCGGTGGTGTCGACCACCATGGCCACGTGGTGAAACGTGCCCGCCGTCAGCACCGTGGGGTGTACGTAGTCGGAGTAAGACGCCCCGAAGCGCGAGGCCGTGGCCACCAGCTGCCCGTTGCTGTCGAGCGCGATGCGGTACGCGAGGTTCTGGTCCTGTGCGCGCCCGTAGTGCGCCGCGATGACCCGGCGCGAGAGGCTGGAGGTGACGGTGGCGGGCGCGATCCAGGCCTCGAGCGTGAACGAGCCCGCCGGGTTGAAGAGGGGGCTGGTGGGCGCCTCCACGCGGCCCGTATTGGAGAAGGTCGCGTCGTAACAGACGAGGGGTCCCGCGTCGGTCACTCCCGCGTCGGTCACTCCCGCGTCGCCCGCCGCCCCCCCGTCGGAGCCGCCCATGCCCGCGTCCGAGCTCCCGCCCGCGTCGGGGGTCGAGCCACCATCCGTGCCGCCAGCGTCGCCCGCAGAGCTGCTGTCCGCGGTGGCGCCGTCAGCTAGCACGTCACCGTCGGCCAGCAGGTCACCGTCGCGGGCCGCACCGTCCGGTACGTCACCGTCGCGCACGCTGCCGTCGTGCGGGGTGCTGCCGTCCTGCGCGCCCCCGTCGCTGCCGCCGTGGCCCGCGTCGTCGGAGCCGCCCCCGCCACCGCCGCAGCCGCTGGCGACCACGCTCAGGACGAGAACGAACAACAGCGTACGAGGCGTACGATCAACCCACAGATCGCGATGAATCACGAAGCCACGCTACCAGCTGCCCCCGCCGCGCGACCGTTGCGGATACGGATTCTTCCGTATTTGTGTAACTATGCCGCCATGAACATGCTCCGCATCCCCACGCTGCTCCTCTTGGGCGCCACGCTGGCACTTCCCGCGTGCTCTGGAGGTGGCGGTGCATCCCCGGATGCGTCCACGGACGCCATGCTCACGCCAGACGGCGGCGCCACCGATGCAGCCAACGACGAGGGCCTGACGGACGACGCAGGGACGCGGTGCACGTCGGCGGACGAGTGCGACGACGGCGAGGCCTGCACCACGGACTCGTGCAACGCCGAGGGGCAGTGCCAGCACAGCTCGCTGGACGACGACAGCAGCTGCGACGATGGCAACGCGTGCACGCAAGCCGACACGTGCCAGCTGGGGGTGTGCACGGGCGCCGACCCGGTGGTGTGCACGGCGCTGGACCAGTGCCACGACGTGGGCACCTGCGACCCGGGCACGGGCGTGTGCAGCGACCCGGCGCGTGACGACGACAGCAGCTGCGACGACGGCAACGCGTGCACGCAAGCCGACACGTGCCAGCTGGGGGTGTGCACGGGCGCCGACCCGGTGGTGTGCGTGGCGCTCGACGAGTGCCACGACGTGGGCATCTGCGACCCAGGCACGGGCGTGTGTCCAGACCCGGTCGCGGACGACGGGACAACCTGCATGACGACAGGCGTCTGCACGATGGGCACGTGCGTCTTTCCGCCCTTGGTGCTGGCCCGGCAGGACTTCGAGGTGTCGCCGGCGGCGCCCGCGTGGTCGTACTCGGGCACGGCTGACTTTCAGGAGGGCTTCTCCGGCTCCATGGCCGCTCCACCCGACAGCCCGTTGGGAATTGGCGGCTCGCGCGCATGGCACACGGTCAGCGTCTCTGGGGGTCAGGTGCTCACGTTCAGCAACGTGACCGTGCCAGCCGGCTTCGTGCGTGTGCGTCTCCGCTTCCGACTGGCGGCCATGAGCTTGACTTCCGCCTCGGGCGGTCCCGACGACCTGGACTACGTGTTGGTGGAGCTGAGCACCGACGGCGGCATGACCTACTACAGCCGCGTACGTCTCCGAGGTTCTGTGAACAACAACAGCTTCTGGGGCTACGAGGGCACGGGGGTGGCGCTGGTGGACTCGCTCCCGATGGTCGAGGCGTTGTTCCAGAGGACACCCACGGGCTACCTGGCCGACGGCTACAGCACGGTCGAGGTCGTCTTCCCCGCGGATGTTGGGCAGGTGGGCATTCGCCTGACGGCCCGCTCCAGCAGCTCGACCGACTCGTGGTTGATCGACGACGTCGAGCTGATCGGCGAGTACGAGTGACAGCCTGCGTGCCCTCCGCGAGGGCACGACACGCGCTAGCGGTGTGCTGGCCTCAGCGGGCCATGAACGCGTCCACGCGCTCGAAGGGGATGTGGTCCCCGATGGCCGAGCCGTAGAACACGTCCACCAGCTTCCCGTCGGGGCCGATCAGGAAGTCCCCCGGGATGCGGTCCATGGGTCCGTCCGGCGACATGCCGCCGACCTTCTGCGCGCGCGCCTCGAGCAGCCCACCCAGGTTGCGGGGGTTGAGGAAGCCCATGACCGAGCGCTCGAGGGCGTACTGCTCGTAGAGCTTCATGGCCGGGTCCGCGATGATGGGCATGGGGGGCTCGTCGCCCTCCAGCACGTACTCGCGCACCTTCTCGCCCGGCGACTGGAACACGGCCACCACCGACACGCCCGCCGCGCTGAGCTCGTCCACCTTTCGGTAGATGGCGCGCACGCGCACGTTGCAGAGCGGGCACGAGGCGTAGCGGAAGAAGGCCAGCCACAGCTTCTTGCCTTGGTAGTCGGAGAGGGCGACGGGCTGGCCGTCCCAGGTGGTGCCGCGGAACGCGGGCGCGGGGGTGCCGATGGCGAGTCTCATGGGGCGTTGGTATGCCGAAGCGCAAGAAGCGTTTCACTCAGACTGCAGCGCGCGGGCCAAGACGCGGCCGGGTGGGGTCCGGGAGTACGTGGCAGGGGGCCCACGCCGCCGCGTGCAGGGGACCGCGATCGGGCGCGCCAACACGGCCTTGATTGCTGAGATCGTTGCGAATTCCACCGGTCGTGGCGCGCCCTTCGCGGTGGAACCATGCTTGCACCGGCCCGGGAGCCATGACCGCTCGAATGTCGCTGACCACGCCCCCCACCCGCCCTTCCGGCCCGGCGCCCTCGCTCTTGGCCGTGACCGCCGTCAGCCCCGCGACCGCCGCGACCGCCGTGACGGCGCTGCCCCGCATGCTGGTCGCCCTGGCCTGTGCGGGGGCGCTCGTGGGCCCGCTGCTGGGCGCCTCCTCCGCGTGGGCCGACGAGGACACCGGCGAGATGGACGCCCGGCGTGGGCGCCCGGTCACCCACGAGGACGTCTGGAGCCAACCCAACCCCGGCGTGCGCTACCTGCGCCGCACCACCACGCGCCCCGCCGTGATCCACGCCATCGTGGTGGACCTGCACACGCCCGGCGTACGCGTGGAGGCCACCCGGCACGAGGACCGCTGGTCCACCGTGAGCGAGTTCGCGGAGACCGGGCCCGGCTACGCGGCGGCCATCAACGGGGGCTTCTGGTCCAGCTTCGCGGACCCGTACGGGCTGCAGGTGGGGGGCGGCGAGGCCTGGCCCTCGCTCGAGGACGACGGCGAGACCACGCTCTTTGCCATCCGCGCCGACGGCCGCGCGCGCATCACGCACCGCACGGGGCGCACCCCCACCAACAACCACTACCGCGCGGCGGTCAGCGGCATCCCGACGCTGGTGCGCGCCGGCAGCGTGGCGGACTCCGAGATCGACCGCATCGGCGCGGCCTACGGGCGGCACCCGCGCACGGCGGTGGGCGTCTCGCGTGACGGCTACACCGTGTTTCTGGTGGTGGTGGACGGGCGCCGCAACGGCAGCCGCGGGCTCAACCTGTACGAGCTCGCGGACTTCATGCGCGACATCGGCGCGCACGACGCCATGAACCTGGACGGCGGCGGCTCGAGCGCCATGTTCTTGCGTCGCGCGGGCGGGATCATCAACGCGCCCAGCGGGGGGCGCTGGGAGGCTCGGCTGGGCTTCGGCTCCGACGAGGTCACCCGGGGCGGCTCCGACGGGGACCGGCGCGTGTACGTCCGCGGCGTGGAGCGCGAGGTCATGAACCACCTGGGCGTGGTCGCGCCAGAGCCCCTGCCCATCACGGCGTCCACGGCGAGCGTGCTGGACGCCCCGGTCAGCGCGCCGAGCGGCACGGTGGTGCTGCCGCCGCGGCAGTCGCAGTTCCGCTTCGGGAGGCTGCGCGAGTCTCTGCGCTGGGCGGCGCCTCTCGGCGGCGCGCTGCTGCTCGTGGGTGTGTGGCTCGTCCGGCGACGGCGCAGGGCCGCGTCCATGTCTCCGCAGCACGTCTCGTGAGACCCGCGGTCCAGCGCTCTGGCTGAGTGCCGCTCGAGTCCGTGGTGCCGGTTGTCGCGCCCCCCGCGCCGCCGGGACAGGGCGGCCCGCGCGTCTCGCGCAGCGTCTGCGCACGCGCGCGGGATGGTGTCCTCCATGCGCCCCGGCCTGTGCCTACCCCCCGTTTATAAGCGCTTTTTGATACGGAACAGTTGTTGCTTTGTGTCCTGACTGAAAACAACCTGCGCGCGTGGACCGCTCCGCGTGCGCACTCGAAGACAGGAGCAATGCATGCGGAACTACTCAATCCTTCGTCTCATGGCGCTCGCGCTCGTAGCCGGTACCTGGCTCGCGTGTGGCGGAGGCGACACCGGCGGCACGTCCGAGCCCCTCACCGGGGGCGTCGTCATGGGCACTGTCTTCAGCACCGCGGACTCGCCCATCGACGGGGCGCAGCTGAGCATCGTGGGCCGCGAGACGGCCACCAACGGCCAAGGCTGGTTCACGCTGGCGGGCGTGCCTGCGGGTGAGCGCGTGGTCGTGCGCGCCACGGCGGAGGGCTACCGCGACGCCTTCGAGACCATCGAGGTGCGCGATGGCGTCGTGGCTTGGGTGGAGCTCCACGTCGCGCCCGTGCAGGTCACCGCCACCATCGACCCCGCCACCGGCGGCACGGTCAGCAGCGGGACGCAGACGGTGACCTTCCCGAGCGACGCCTTCGTCAGCGCCGGCTCGGGTGCGGCCATCACGGAGCCGGTCACGGTGAGCCTCTCCGCCTTCGACTACAGCAGCTCCACCGACTTCGACGCCTTCCCGGGGGACTTCGTGGGCCGTGATCTGTCCGGCACGGAGCGCGCCCTCGAGAGCCTCGGCTTCGTGGACGTGACGCTGCGCACCGCGAGTGGCGCCGAGGTGGCCATCGCGCCCGGTGTCGAGGTGGCCCTGCGGCTGGACTCGGCGCTCAGCGCGACCGCGCCGGACACGGTGCCCCTCTGGTACTTCGACGAGGAGAACGGCGTCTGGATCGAGGAGGGCCAGGCCACCCGTCAGGGCACCGCGCTGGTGGGCAGCGTCAGCCACTTCACCACGTGGAACTTCGACCTCGCCTACGCCGTGGCCTACCTGAGCGGGCGCGTCGTGGACGCCAACAACCAGCCGCTTGCGTACGCGGCCGTCTCGCACCGCGGCGTCACCTACAACGGCGGCTCCGGCACCACCACCGACGCGAACGGCACCTACCGCATCCCCGTGAACCCCGACCACACCGTGGACGTGTGGGCCGTGTACCGGGGCTTCCGCAGCCAGACCATCCGCACGCAGACGCCAGGCGTGGGCCAGACCACGCTCCTGGACGACCTGGTCATCGGCGGCATCGGCGCGGCGGTCAACGCCACCTTCACGCTCTCGTGGGGCTCGGCTCCGGACGACCTCGACGCGCACCTCTGGACCCCCAGCGGCGCGCACATCTACTACGGCAACAAGGGCTCGCTCGGCGCTGCGCCCTACGTGCAGCTGAACACCGACGACACCTCCTCCTTCGGGCCCGAGATCACCACGGTGACGCAGCTCGAGCGCGGCACCTACGTCTACTGCGTGCACAACTACACGGGCTCGCCCGGCATCGAGCAGTCGGGGGCCACGGTCACCTACTCCGACTCGCGCGGCACGCTGCAGTCCCTGGGTGTCCCCACCAGCAACGGCGGCGCCGCCGAGTGGTGGCGTATCGCCGCCTTCGACAGCGACGGCGTCCGCATCACGGACGTGCGCTTCGACGGACGGCTGGTCGCCAGCTGCACACCCTGAGCGCGTGAGACCAAGCAAGGGCCGAGTCGCCGGGCAACCGCGGCTCGGCCTTCTTGCGTGCTACCTGAGCATCCACGAGGCACAGCTTCGGGTTGGTGAGAGCTCGCGGCGACCGGGGGTCCACACGGAGGCGACGCCCTTTGGCGCCTGGGGCGGCGGCAGCCCCAGGAGGGCCGTGAGCCCTGGGACGGCAAGACGGGCATCTACCAAGCCAGCACCGACGGCCGTTGTCGCGTCTGGGACGAGATGACCAACGCGCTCGACGTGGACCCCGCGAACTTCCGGTGAGCGCGTTCCGCGGCACCGGTGACGCCCACACTTCTGGCCCGTGTGGGCGATGGTGCCTCATCGCGACCGATCGCATGACGCCCGCTCGCCATCGCAGTGGCGGGCCTGCGTGGTGTGGGGGACTTGGTTTTCAGTACGCCGTCGGTGCGCGCAGGTCGAAGTACCCGCGCAGCCCCACGCTGAGCTCCCACGTCTCGGGATACGCGGCGTCGCCCGACGCGCTCGTGAACAGCAACGGGAATCCGCCGCGCGCGTAGACGTCCAGCGTGCTCGCGCCCGCCGGCAAGGTGGCGCCCAGCTCGAGCAAGACGGGAACGAAGACCTCGTTGGCGTTCTTGGCGATAAAGAAGAGGCCCGTGTCGATGCCCACGTAGAACGCGTCGTGGGCGTAGCGTGGCATCACGCTGAAGCTCACGATCACGTCGGTGCTGCGCCCGCCGAAGCCAGAGTCGTAGAAGGCGAACAGCACTCCGAAGGCAGCGTCCACCACGAACGACGTGTTCACGCGCGCACGCATCGGGACACCCAGCGCGAGGCCCCCGCGGCTTCCGTTGGCGGGTAGGATACCGTCGAGCTCCACGCCCAGCTCGATGCTCTCGGTGGCCAGCACGCGATAGCGGGCATAGAGCGTGGGCGGCAGCATGCCGCGGCTCAGTTCGGGGGTGAGCCAGCCGCCGAGACCCAGGTGGGGACCGAACACCCGCGCGGCCGCGACGATGGGCGCCAACGCCGGCGTCCCCAGACCCAGCTCGAGGTTGTCCGTCACGCCAATTCCCGCGCTCACCTCGATGGACACGAGCGGGTTGAAGCGGGAGAAGTCGAAGTACAACACGTGCAGCTCGGTCGCCGCCCGCGCGGTGAGCTGCGGTAGCGTCAGCGGACGTGCGCCGTAGTGCGAAGGGTATGACGGAAGCGCGGCCGGCTCTGGCGCACCGACGGCCGTAGTGCGCGAGAGTTGATCCACGGTTCCCGTGTTGGGCAGCTCCTGCGCGCCCACCCGTCCGGGCAGTGCACCCGTCAGTATCACCAACGTCAGCGCCCTTACGGCGGCCGCTTGTCCAGCGCGTCTCATGCGTCACCTCCTCGTCTTGAACAGAGGCAGGCTCGCACGCAGTCATCGCGTCACGCAAGTGCGGCCGGGCAGAGGGGCAGAGCTTGCTAGCGGACGTGCGCGGCGCTCTGCCGCCAGACCTGCTGGTCTGCGATTGCAGCATGCGCGACGGGATACGTGCACCCCACGGCCCTGGCCAAGCCCGCGGCGTTCAGGCGTGGGTCGCGCTCGAGCTCGGCCCAGCAGTCAGCCCGGTAGGTGGGCCCTTGGCGTACCCGCTCCCGGTACCAGGCGTGACGACCCGAGAGCGTGGCGGGGTCGTCCACGTCGGCGAGCCTGTCGCGCAGCATGCCACGTGGCACCCGCAGCCGGCTGCCGGCAAAGCGCGGGTCTTCACCCTTGCGCGCAATCTGGGCTTCCTCCAGGGCCGCCGGGAGACCGGACAGAAAGACGGCGGGACCTTGGAAGCGCTTGGCGATCTTTGCCCAGCGCGCGTCGGACCGTTGCCAATGCGCAACGCCGGACCAGTAGGCCGCGAAGCGCTCCGGGTCACGACACGCTGCGGCGCCAACGTCCAGGTAGCGTGCGAGCTCGGCGACGTGCACGCGCGCGCCATGCACGCCCAACCATGTGGTCACCACCGAGAGCGTACGCAGGTCACTTGGGATGGCCTCCGCCACCGCGGAGACAATGACTTGCTCGGGCGCTGGACGCGTCGACACGGCGTTCGCAGTGCCCAGGCGAAGCCCGATCGCACGGAGGCATTGCTCGAGCTCCTCGCCGCGCAGGAGCGCGGGTGGGGTCCTATGAAACGCCATGGCCGAGCTCCTGGGCGAGCCGCGCGTAGTACGCGCGTGCGCGGGGAATCCAGAAGACCTCTCGTGACTCCGGGTTGCCCTCGTATGCGACGACGAAAGGCCAGGCCGCAGCCAGTTCCTCCGGACTTGGCGCCAGCGCGATGCAGTCCTCGAGGTCGGTGCCACGGTCTACGAGCGCGACGAGCTTGGTGCACAGCAGGTCTAGTCGGCCTAGCGTCTCCAAGTGCAGTGCGGCCCCTCGAAAGAGCGGCTGAAGCCGCTCACGCCAACCGTCTGGCAGACAGCCAGGGACCTGCACGAAGTCGTAGGACTTCGAGTTGAGCCAAGAGCCTTCTTGGGGCTCCGTGTGTGGCAGAGCGGCAAAGCGTGCGGCCGCGTCGGCGATGATGGGAGGCACCTCAGGCACGAGCACGTCAACGTCCTCGGTGACACGCGTGATGATCCCCAGCGCGTGAAGCGCCGCGCCCCCGATCACGACAGCTTCGAACGAAAGTCCCTCCGCGTGGAGGAACTGGTCGAACGCGACGAGCGTCGCCGTGGGGTTGATGCTGATCATGCTGTATAGGTAATGACTATACTCGTCTTTGGCAATGGAGACCAGGGCAGGGGCGGCAGGTGTCGTGAGCCTCACGGCCAACGCGCCAAGTGCAGCGCCTCTTCCGTCGAGCGAGCGCGCACGAAGCGGACGTGTGACCAGCGCGGGTCGGCCGCTGCGGCGTGGAACTCGTCGCGGTCTGGCCCATAGCGCATCCAGCTCCAGGCGAGCACGTTCTCGGAGGGGTCCAGCCGGAAGGCGCCGCGCCAGTGCTCGCGGTTGCCGTTCCACAGTGTGGTCCCGCGCACGACGCGCCCGAGCGTGCGAGCAGCGAGCTGAGTCACCACGCGCCAGCGAGGGAGATCCAGGAAGATGACCAGCTCGGCGCGCTGCCACAGCACCTCGCGGGCCGCAGCGTAGTTTCCGTCGGCGATCCACGCCTCGGTGTCAGCCAGGCGTTGCACGTCGGCACGGAACTGGGCGGGTTCCGCCGGTGTCCAGTCGGGGCCGTGGTAGAGGCCGTCGAGCTCGACGTGCGGGATGCCCAACGCGCGCGTGAGACGGGCGCCGAGGTGCGTTTTGCCGGAGCCACTGGTGCCCATGATGTGGATGCGTTGCGGCAGAGTGGACGCTCAGTAAGAGGCCCCGAGAGCTTACAGCCGGTCGTGTACGATCGCGATGTCCGCCCAAAGGTGCGGGGGCTGCGCGTGCGAGGGCGCTCCGGGAGGCGGCACGAAGCCGGGCGTCGTGACGTCGTTCAGTCGCCTCACGTCGGGGCCACTCCTCACCCCGCGAGCGCCTCGAGGAGCGGCGCGAGATCATCCCACGGGAGCACAGTCGCCCTCTCGCGCTCTTGTCGCGCGGTGCCCCCGTGCACGAGCCAGGGAGTGACGGATGAGGTCGGGAGCCTGGCGCGCCAGTAGTCCAGGCCGGCGAAGAAGTCCGACGCGACCGTCTCCCCCGACTTGACCTCCACCGCGTGGAAGCGGCTGGGAGCGGTCTCGATGAGGGCGTCGACTTCGTGGCCTTCCTTGTCGCGCAGGAAGTGGAGCGAAGACACCAAGCCGCGATGGGCCTGTGCCTTGCGCAGCTCCGTCATCATCCAGTTCTCGAAGAGCGCGCCGCGTTGAGGGTGCGCGGTGAGGTGGTGCGGGTGGCGCACGCCGAGCAGCCAGGACGCCAGGCCTGGATCCGTGAAGTAGAGCTTGGGGGTCTTGATGAGACGCTTGTTGGTGTTCGTGGACCAAGGGCGGACCAGGAACACCAAGTGGCTGGCTTGGAGGACGGAGAGCCACGCGTCCGCCGTGACGCGCGTGAGGCCGGCGTCGGCGGCCAGCGAGGTGATGTTCAGGAGCTGGCCGACGCGCCCCGCACACAGCTGCACGAAGCGCTGAAACGCAGCGAGGTCTTGGACGTTGAGCACCTGACGGACGTCACGCTCGAGGTACGTGCCCACGTAGTCCTGGAGCCACACGGATGCCTCCACCGGGCGGTCGTAGATGGGCGGGAAGAGCCCCGCGTAGAGCAGTTGGTCCACGGTGGTCGGCGCACGGCCCACCTGCTGCAGCTCGCCGAGGGAGAACGGCAGCAGCGTGAGCATCGAGGCGCGGCCAGCCAGGCTCTGCGTGATGGACGCCATGAGCTCGAACTGACTCGATCCGGTCACGACGAAGCGGCCCATCCGTGGGTCGGCATCGACGACGCCCTGGAGGTACGAGAACAGCTGCGGCGCGCGCTGTGCCTCGTCGATGATGGCGCCGTCCGCGATCTGCCGCAGGAAGGCTCTTGGGTCCTCGAGCGCGAAGGCGCGGGTGTCTGGGTCCTCGAGCGAGACGTAGGGCAGCGAGGGGGCGAGCAGCCGAGCGAGGGTGGTCTTGCCCGACTGCCGAGGCCCCGTGATGGTGAGCACCGGATACCCCAAGAGCCGCGCCCGGGCCACGTCGGTGAGGACACGCGGCACGCGGTTGGGAGGGAGCGCCGGGGAGGCAGGGTAGCTCATCGTGACCAATCGTATAGCTAACTATGCAATTGGTCAAAGTGCCTGGCGGAAGTCCTCGTGTGAAGCCGCGAGGGTACACGGGCGCCGGGTGGAAGCCAGCGCTCAGGAGGGCTTGCTCGATGGGCGGAATGTCGGCCAGCACCGCCGGGTCGATCGCTAGGTCGCCGTCCGTCGTGAACGGGGCGACCGCGAACTCGGCTTCGCCTACACGGAGGTACACGGCCTGGGCGCCCACCAGTACGAGGGCGTCGCGGTGCGGCCCGAGCGCCTCGAGTGCGTCGAGCAGGACACGGCGCGCCATCACGTAGAGTTCATCCACCGCGGACTTGTCGTCGCCACACCTCCTCGTTTGCTTGCATCCAGTGAATCAGCTCTTCGCCCTCCGCCGGCCCGCGGCCGGGGCTGGTGAGCAGGTCCGCCGCCACTTGGCTGGGCGCGGCGTACCAGACGCCGTCGCGTTGCACCGCGCCCTCGAATACGCCGTCGTCGCCCGGCTCGATGAGCAACACGTTCGCTCCCGCTTGCGCTGGGCGCAGGCCTAGGTGCATGGCCGACGCGGCCGCGTCGTGCATCCAGACGACCGCAAGGCGCGCTGGCGCGATGGGGGCGAAGGCTGCTGCCCCGAGCCCTCCGGTGATGGCGTACCGCTCCTTGGCCTGCGGCAGTCGGGCGACGAGCGCAGGCAGCCCGCGCGGCTCGAGGAAGCTCAGCGTCTCACCGCGAGACTCCAGCGGCGCGTCCTGCGCCCAGCGGCGAAGCAGCGCCGGCCAGTCGACGCTCGCAAGGCGACCACGGCCAACGCGGGTGACCAGCGCCTGGGAGTCGAGGTACGCTAGCACCCGGGACACGTACCCGGGGTTCACGTCCGTCAGCGCGGCGAGCTCGCGGACACCGGGCAACTCACTCCCGTCGCACAGCGCCCTCACAATCCGACCCGCTTTGGCGCCACGCAGCGAGCGCGCCGCGCGCTCCTCGCGGTCGGGGTCCTCCGCTGCGCCAGTCGTCTCGATGTACAAGCCCGGCGCGGACATGACGAAGCGCACGTTCCCGGCGAGGTCCAAGTACCCGAGGTTGCCTTCGCGCAAGAGGGCTCTCGTGGCCTCGCTGAGGTAGCGACTGACGACGAGCAGCGGGCCGTCCAGCGCCGCGCGGTTGGCGTCCTCAGCGAGCGAGCGCGCGCCCTTTGGATCGAGCCGCGTCTTGACCGCGACGGTGGTGACGCCCTGATCGCCGTTCGGAGCCGTGAGCTGAACGGTGCAGTCCGCGGGCCCAGCTGGGGTGGCTATAGGCTCGCCCAGACTCCAGCCAGGGGGTAGCCGGCGTTGGAGGTGTCGAAGCCCCTCTCGCTCCAGTTTGTTGCCTGTGTTCGTCATGTTGCGCGCGGTGTGCAACATGACTATTCCACGCAACACAAGTCAAGTCGCGTTCGGCGAACCCTGCCTGCGCGTCCCACCTTGTCCCGAGAAGCACAAAACTAAAGCGTGGGTTCACGTTCGTGTGGTCCGTCTCAGGCGGTCCCGTACGGAGAGTCGAAGGGTTCGATGAAGAGCCCGGTCTTAGTCGCTCGACTCATCGCGTGTGGGCACGGCGCGGGGACGCCGACGTACATGTAGAAGTCCCCTCCGCGCGCGTGTAGGCACCGCTCGCGCTGCGCCGGCTCACCCCGCAAAGAGCACGTTGCGCATCGACAGCGAGCCCAGGTCGAAGGTGTCGCTAGTGAAGCTCGCGCTGTCCTGCGCGTCGCTGGCTCCGTACGCGTACAGCAGCGGCAGGAAGTGGTCGGGGGAAGGGTGCGCCAGCCGTCCGTCGTCGCTGTCGGGCCACAGGCGCAGCAGCCCTTCCGTGTCGCGCTGCGTCACGGCGCGCACGACCGCGCTGTCGAAGCGCGTGGCCCACGGCGGGGTCTCGGTGGAGCCGGTCTGCATGCGCGTGAAGGCGTCGCGCAGGTTGTGCGTGATGTTGCCGCTGGCCAGCACCAGCACCCCCTCGTGACGCAGGTCCGCGAGCGAGCGCGCGAGCGTGAGGTGCCCGCGCACGTCCAGGCGTCGGTCCAGGCTGAGCTGCACCACGGGGATGTCCGCCTCGGGAAACATGAAGCGCAGCACCGTCCAGGTGCCGTGGTCCAGACCCCACTCGGTGTTCAGCGAGGCCCGTTCGGGGCCCAAGGCCCGGCGCACGCGCTCGGCCAGGTCCACGCTGCCGGGCGCGCGGTACTCAATCTCGCTCAGCGCCGGCGGGAAGCCCGAGAAGTCGTGGATGGTGCGCGGCTGTGGGTTGCCCGTGAGGTACGTGCCGCCCACGAACCAGTGCGCCGAGACCGCCAAGATGGCGCGTGGGCGCGGCAGGCTGCGGCCCAGCTCGGCGAAGGTGGCGCTGTACGGGTTGTCGACGAGGGCGTTCATGGGCGACCCGTGCCCCACGAAGAGCACGGGCATGCGCGCGCCGCTCTGCGCGGGGGTGACGTTGGGCCGTGAGACATTGGGCGGATTCATGGGGTGCTCCTGAACGCTAGGGGTTGGGCTGCACCCCAGCTGGGTGAGCGCGGCGGCGGAGGCGAGCGTCCGCAGGAAGTCTCGACGGCCCTGGGTCACAGCGTGAGCCTACGCTGCTGCGCTGCCCGCCGCTTGAACGGCCTGCAGCTCGATCTCGATCTCCACGCGCTCGCCCACCAGCACGCCGCCGGCTTCGAGGGCTTGGTTCCACACCAGCCCGAACTCGCGCCGGTCCAGAGACGTTGTGGCCGTGAACGCCACGCGCTGGTTGCCCCACGGGTCCTTGACCTGGCCCGCGTAGGTGACGTCCAAGGTCACCGTGCGCGTGACGTCGCGGATGGTCAGCGCGCCCTCGACGCGGTAGCGGTCGCCGCCCGCGTGCTGCACCCCCTGGCTCACAAAGCGCAGCTCCGGGAAGCGCTCCACGTCCAAGAAGTCACCCGAGCGCAGGTGGGTGTCACGGTCGCTCACGCCGGTGTCGATGCTCTTGGCGTCGATGGTGACCTCGGCGCTGCCGTTGGCGAGCGAGGCGGGGTCCAGCTGCACCTTGCCGGTCCAGGCGGCGAAGCGGCCGCGCACCTTGGCGAAGACCATGTGGCGAACGGAGAAGTTGATGCCCGAGTGGGCCGAGTCGATGTTCCAGGTGGTGGTCATGGGTTGTCTCCAGGGAGTGTGTGAATCGATGCACTCACCATGTATTGGAGACGTGGCAGTGATTAGTGGGTCCAATCTGGAAACACTGTCCCACTCATGAGACAATAGCCGCGATGGCCGACCTGAACGAGCTCCTGATCTTCGCGCACGTCGTCACCGCGGGGAGCTTCACGGGGGCGGCCCGCGAGCTGGCGATGCCCAAGTCCACGGTGAGTCGGAAGGTGTCCGAGCTAGAGGCCCGGCTGGGCGCGCGCTTGTTGCAGCGCACTACGCGCAAGCTGAGCCTCACGGACGTGGGCCAGACCTACTACCAACACGCGCTGCGCGTGCTCGCAGAAGTCGAGGAGGCCGAGCTGGCCGTGACCCGCATGCAGGGTGCCCCGCGTGGGCTCCTGCGCGTGACCGCGCCGCTGAACTTCAACCACCTGGCCCCGACGGTCGCGGCGTTCATGGCGCGCTTCCCCGACGTGCAGGTAGAGCTGCTGTGCTCCGACCGCATGGTGGATCTGGTGCACGAGGGCTTCGACCTGGCCGTGCGCGCGGGCGCGCTTGCGGACTCCACGCTCATGGCGCGCACCATCGGGAGCATCGAGAGCTACCTGGTGGCCAGCCCGGCCTTCCTGGCTGCGCACGGCGCGCCCTCCTGCCCGGAAGAGCTGGCGAACCTGCCCGCGCTGGGCTTTGGCCTTGGGGCGGCGCGGGCCACCTGGCGCATGACGCGCGGAGCGGAGACCACCAGCGTGCAGGTGGCGCTGCGGCTCATGGTCAACGACTTCGTCTTCCTGGACGAGGCCGCGCGCAGCGGGCTGGGCGTGGCGCTGCTGCCGCTGTTCCGCTGTGCGGATGACCTGCGCAGTGGCGCGCTGGTGCGCGTGCTGCCCCAGTGGTGCTCCCCCGCCATCCCAATCCAAGCCGTGTATCCCAGCTCGCGGCACCTCTCGCCCAAGGTGGTCGCGTTCCTGGAGCACCTGGCACAGGGGCCGGCGCTGTAGGAACCTCCCCGCGCGCGCGCATTGCGCTACGCTTGCCTGGTGATTGGCGCACAAGACACGTCCCCGGATATTCAGGCGCGCATGGACGACGCTTACCGCCGCATGACGGACGAGCAGAAGTTCAAGCGGGCCATGGGGCTGTCGGCCACGCTGCGGGCGCTCATGTTGGATCACCTCCGCGAGCTGCATCCCGATGAGACCGAGCGTCAGCTCAAGATCCGGCTGCTGCTGCGCACCGTCTCCGCCGACGTCGTGGAGCAGGCGTTCGGGTGGCTTCCGCCTGAGGCCAAGCGGCCCGGTGGTTGATCCCGACATCGTCCTGACGGTCGCCGCCGTCGCCAACGCCCTCGACGCGGTGGGGGTGGACTGGGCGGTGGGCGGTTCAGTCGCCAGCACCATCTACGGAGAGCCAAGAGCGACGAACGACGTCGACATCGTGGCTGCGTTGCAAGAGTCCGACGTGGACGGTCTGCTCGGCGCGCTCGGACCATCGTTCTATGCCGACGCCCTCACGGTCAGGACTGCAGTGCGGACCCACGACAGCTTCAACCTCATCGATGAGCGCACGTTTCTGAAGGTGGACATCTTCGTGCCGCGCAGTGGGCCGATGGGAAGCGGTCAGCTCGACCGGCGACGGCGCCGCAACCTTGGCGACCAGCTTTCCGTCTTCGTCCTCGGGCCCGAAGACACCATCCTGCAGAAGCTGCGCTGGTTCCGGCTGGGCGGTGAGGTGTCCGAGCGGCAGTGGCGCGACATCGTCGCTGTGCTCCGACTCAGCACGAAGTTGGATGAGGCGTACCTGCATGCAACGGCGAAGACTGCGCGACTCGACCAGCTGTTGACCCGTGCAGTGAGCGAGGCGCTGGGTCAGCGTCCTTCGTGAGTCCATCACGGCCAGGTGCGTAAGGTACCCACGCGGGCCAGCGCGACGAGAACCTTCCTAGTAGATCACCGTCGTGGACAGGTCGCCGAACTCGACCGTGATCTCGTCGCCCTCGGAGACCGTCTCGGGGTCGATCACGAACCCGTCGGAGCGGACGGTTGTACGAACGCCGTGGACCTCGAGGGTCACGCTCGTGCCCAGCACGGGACACCCGTCGGCCGTGCGCAGGACGGCGAACGCCAAGCCTGGAGCAAAGGGGTGAGCGCGGGCCGTGTAGAGCTCGAGCGTCACGAGCTCATCCTCGCGGACCACGCGCACGTCGATGTCCCATGTGCGCTGTGAGGAGACCATGTTCACGCTGTGCGTTCCCGCGGACAACGCACGTATCTCGTAGACTTGGGCACCCTCGTGATAGAGCGTTGCGGAGATCTCAGGTCTGCCGCCTGCCACCGATGGCTCGGCGTCTTCGGGGAACGGCGAGTCCAGCACGCGTCCATCGGCTGCGCGCCGTGTGAAGATCACGGGAATGTCCACATGCTCGATGACACACGCCGCTCCGAGGCGGTCCTCCGAGCCGAGCATGTCCAGACCCAACATGTCAGCAGAGCGCAGCCCAGCCTCGCCTTCCGATGCGTACTCGATGCGCAGCTTGTCCAAGAGCTCGCCTTGATAGTGGAGCTCGAGCGTCGTCCGATAGCCGTCGGGTGCTGCCCCCAAGATCACCGTGTTGATGCTGAACGCGCCGAAGTACCCAAGCTCTGTGCGGTAGCCGAGGTGGGCCTCGTAGTCTGCGGGGTCCGTGAGGACACTGAGGTCTTGCTGTCGATGGCTGTAGTCCATCGAGAAGAAGACCTCGCCCGGCTCGTCGGCGGCGAGGAGCGCGCGGGGGCCGTAGAACTGCGAGCGGTGCGCCCCTTCGGGCCTGTCGTAGTCCCAGCTACAAGCATCAAGGGACGCGGTGAGCGCACAGGCCAGCCCCAGACGAGCCCACGCACCGCGCCCCACCCGCGTCAGGCGCGCGCAGCGACGTCTCGTCGCGCGTGCAGAATCCCGGAGTTCCGTTCCGTCCATTGGCCGCCCCGCCTTCCTCTGAGTCCAGACAGCCTAGCGGAGGCGAAGCGCCGGTCACAACTGGGTGGCCGCGAACTGCCTGCGAGACGCCGTGCTCAGCCGCCAACGGCGCCCGTGACAGGGTCTGTACGATGGTGGCGCGTACGTCGCCGAGCGGGTGGCTTCCGCGTGTGGCGAAGTCATGCCGACCACGGTCCACCGGGCGGCCACACGGCGGTGAACGCTCGGCCGTCTGCAAGATCGTGAAGCACGGGCAGCGCTAGAGTCCCAACGGTGGTCACCGCCTCCTGTAGCGAGGGTGCCTCAATGGTCAGCCGTGTCCGTCCGACGAAGGCCTTCCACTGAGAGAGCTTCGCGGCCGACTCGCTGAACTCAGTGCGAAGGCCCGTGGGGGCTTCGGACAGGATGGTTGTTTGGCGCCGCTCGAAGGTGGACTGGATCGCGAGCGCAAGGTCGGCCCCCTTGATCTCGAAGTGCTGGGACAGAAACCAAATGTCGAAGTAGTCCTTCATGCGGCTGTTCGAGACGCCGAGGTCGACCATGGCGTGGAGCTTCTCGGCAATGGCGACCTCGCGGCGATACGCGCGCAGCTTTGGCGTCGGAAACGCCAGCAGCGTGGGGAGCTCGATGACCACTGGCGCAGGCAGCGCCGCGTCACCAAAGCCAACATCGACCTGCACCGGAACACGGGCGGAGCCGAGGTGTGCCAGCAGCGTGACGCGAACGCCGTCGTAGACCGCATCTGCTCGGATGGGCGCGGCGGTGACCGTGCTGCCATCAAAGCGGAGTCCGTCGTCCTGAACAGCCGTGGCGCAGATCTCCTGAAACACGACGACCAGGCGTTCGAGGTCGGGGCTGCCATAGCCAAGCAGGTCGATGTCACGCGTGGCTCGGTGGGGCTTGCCCGACCACGCAGCAAAGAGGGTGGCACCCTTGAGCACGAAGGTGGAGGCGTGGGCAGAGGTGGCCAGGCGATGCAGGAACCGTTCGAGGACAAAGCGCGTCAGGACCGCGTTGAAGTCCTCGTCCTGATCACGCGCGAGCGCCAGCAGCCTGCCCTTCACGGAGGCTGGGACATTTCTGGGAGGCTCACCCTTAGGGCGCTTCATGTGATGGCTTCCACATAGGGCTGCATGACGCGTTGGACCCGGCACACGCAGGCGGCGTCCATCAGCGCATCGATAGAGCCCGCGCGTGTGCGGCGGTAGTCCCGAAGCGCCTCGATGGCGACATCTATGCCGACGGCGCTGCGATGCTTGAAGCAGTCGGCGACGGTTCGCGCGGGCGTGGTCATGCGAACCGGCAGGCCGTCGATGTTCTGGACCACAACGCCCTCCGTGAGCGCCGCGCCGGACCAGCGCACCACGCGCAGCGGCGGCCAGTCGAGACGTGGCGTCCGGGCGCTGCGCGGGAGGGCCAGCCACACCTCACTGGGGTTCTGCGTCGTGAGCTGGTGCACGCGCAGCGCCGACAGCAGGCAGAGGATGGCGCCATCCACGCGAGCGGCCGCGTGCACAATGGCTTCGTGCTCGCCCACCTCGCGCTCGGGCAGCGCGTACAGCCCGCGTGCCACACGCACCACCTCGCCCGCCGCCACCCAACGGCTGAGCTGAGTCCGTGAAACGCCGCGAGCCTCGAGCTCGCGAGCGCGCAGGACGCCGGTTCTGAAGGCCGCGATGATGTCAGGGGTCATGTTGTGTTATGCACGCATTTATCAACAAATGAATGCATAATGCAACAAGCGATGGACGAAGCGCGTAGACGCACAACACGCTGTCCACTGTGCGGGTTCGCCATCGTGGGCAGTCATCTTGCGCATAGGGAGTCCCAGTCTGCCTTCCCTATGGAGTCGCTGGCACCGTCATTCCCAGCGGTTGACGTGTGCCAAAATATGGCACAGCTTGTTGGGACCATGCAGCCCCTCGACATTCTCGTGCTCGCCCAACTGTCCGCGGACGGGACCAAACCGTCTGCGCGCGCGCTGAGTGAAGAGCTAGAGCTCCCGTCCAGCACTCTGCAGCGCAGCCTTGTCCGCCTCCGCGAGGCTGGCCTCATCGACGGTGACGGGGTCGACGGAACCCGCGCGCTGGAGTTCTTCCAGCACGTGCCCAAGTACCTGATGCCTGCCCGGCCAGACCGCGCGCGGCTGGTGCGCGGGCTGCGCACGGGTTCCTATGTTGCGCCCCTCGTCGACGCGTTCTCACCAGACCGCACACCCGTCGTTTGGGAGCTGAAGGACGGCCCAGACGAGGGGTATCCCGTCGCACCTGTGGTCCAGAATGCGGCGCACCTGGCGACTCAACGACCGGGCCTCCGCCGGGTGCTCGCGGCCGTGGACGCGCTGCGCATGGAGCCCGCGCGCGAGCGCCGTGTGGCAACGGACTTTCTCGCCGGCCAGCTCAACGCCATTGGGGCCTTCGGTTGACGCACGACCCCAACCGACAGCGTCTGATCTCAGTGGCCGAGCGCTTGGGGGAGCTGCTTCTCAAGGTCGCCTTTGTAGGCGGCAGCGTCACGGGCCTCCTTGTCGCCAACGTGGACATCCGCCCCACCGCAGATGTCGACCTTATCGTGCCGGGCGAGTCCCCGACAGACTACGAAATTGACGTCGCGCAGCCCCTCCGCGCACTCGGCTGGAGCGAGGACATGACCGACAACGCGCCCCGCTGCCGCTGGGTCCACCCACGAGCCGGCCTCGCGGACGTGATGACGCCAGTAGACGCGGGGTTCGGGTTCAGCAATCGCTGGTACCCGGGCGCGCTCGCGACCGCCACGCCGTTCGAGCTGAAACCGGGGCTGTCCATTCGGGTGCTCACGGTTCCGTACTTCTTGGCCACGAAGACGGAGGCGTTCCTTGGTCGCGGCGACGGTGACTTCGAGGCGAGCCAGGACATTGAAGACATCGTCACGGTTGTGTCCGCGACAGCGGACGTGATCGAGCAGGTTGCAGACGCTGACGTGGCTCTGCGGCAGTTCCTGTCCGAGACGCTCGCGACGTGGGCTCAGTCGAACGGGCAGCTCCCGATGCCGCCTGGCTCGCGCCTCGGGGCCCCAGGCCCTCTCGTTCGCCATACGCTCGGGCACCTGCAAGACGTCGATGGGCGGAGGGAGCTCGCTACGGTGGTCTTGAATCGCTTTCGTGGGATGGCGCTAGAAGAGGCGTAGGTGTCGCGCCGCGGGCCCCGACCGGTGTACCTCTGTGGAACCCATGGCGACATGCACGCGAATGGGCCGACGTCCGCCCTCGCGGCTGGCAGCAGAGGTCGCGCAGAGCGGCGGCGCTGTGCAGGTAGCGCTGCACTATCGTCGAGTGCTCTGTAGAGTGTCGCCATGACCTACGCCGTCTGTCTGGTGTGCTCGGACAAACCGCTCAGGCAGCAACGTGGCGCTAAGGAGGCGCTTGTTGACGTCATCGTGCAGGCCTGGAACGGAGCGCGGGGACTGCGTGGCCTGGAGGCGCTCGAGAGCTGCGAGCCCCTGCGCCCCCCTCACGCACTTGCGACTCTAGCGGACCGCTTTGCGCTTGGTCCCAACGCCGACGAGGCACCCGCGTTGCTATCGAAGCTCGCGGTGTTTCAGCCCGACAAGCACGGTGACCGCTTCTTGAGAGCGCCTCGTGGTGAGGGATGGCTGAACGACGTCGGACGCGCAGTCTCGGTCGCGTTCCTCGACCGGTACTTCGAGCTGTATCCGTGGGGGCGCGCTGGTTTCTGGTTGGCTGACATGCGGGGCGCGACGCAGCTCTCCCCTTTGAGAGTAGTCGAGGGCGTCTCGCGGGCCACGGCCCTGGAGACGTGCCAACCCAACAGCATCGTGTTGGTCGGCGCGCAGGACTTGGCCTGCGCCGGTCTCAGGTATGCTTGGTCGCCATAGATGCCCAACTTCGACTTCACCGCGTTCACAGAAGCGCTTATTGCTGCCGGCGAACGGACGTTTCCGGCGATGCGCGCGAATCACCCCGGCGAGCACTTCTACTGTATGGCTTTCTACACCTCGGGTGAGTTCGCCTATGTGGTGCCCACGGCGATGACGGAGGAAGGCTTGGATGCAACCGTTGCTGTCTACTTGGCGACTCACGCTGCGTCGGAGAATCCAGAGAAGCTGCGGCGTCGCTTGCGCTGGATGCCGTGCGATTCACCCCTTCATCTTGAAGGGGAGGTACACTTCGAAGATGCGCAACCGCTTGTGAGCGAGGTGTGCGAAGCCCTGCTGGCGATAGAGTCGGAGCGTGCTGCCGATCGCTTCGCCGACCAGGTTGGAGACGCCCTCTGCAACGCTCTGGAGGAGCTAGACAGACGAGGCGTGTTCGGCCGAGACCTCGAACGGCGACGCGTCTTCGTGTCCGTGATGATGGGTGACCAAGACGATTCCATCCTCGAGTACGGCCAGCGCCTCAACCCACAGAAGACATTCGAACGCTTTCGAGACGAGTGGAAGACGGCGTGGGCTGAATAGCGGTGGGGTGCTGGCCGCCGCGGACTCTCGTCGCGCGGGCACTAGACCAACACGTGCGGCTCCCCCACCGCCGCCCGGAACACCGCTGTCCACTCCGTGAGCGCGTCCCCCAGCTGGCGCAGGCGTTCGGCCGTGGCCGCGAACTCTCCGTGGAGGCCCGTCACGCGCGCCTCCACGTCGTCGGCCAGCCCGTCGATGCCGGGGGCGGGCAGCACGAAGGCGCCGACGATCATGCCGCGCGTGTCCTGGTCGAAGCGGTCCCCAAAGCGCGCGCGCAGGTCGCGGGCCAGGTGTTCGCGCAGCTTGCGGCTGTCCACCGCGTCCGCGACACGAAGAGGCCCAGCGCGTTGAGCGCGTCCTTGTGGCGCATCACCGCGGCCTGCAGCTCGGGGAGCGAGGGCGGGCAGCGCCGCAGGGAGGCGATCGCGCTGGCCTCGGAGTCCACCACGCGCTCTTGCAGCTCGGCCTGGCGCTCGTCCTGCACGTCCGCCCGCAGGCCCAGGCAGGCGCGAAACTCGGCTAGCAAGAACGCGGCGGTGGGCGAGGGGCGACGCTGCAGCAGCTCGTCCAGCCAGGGCACGTACGCGTCGTAGTCCACCACCACGAAGCGGTCGCTCGTGGGCTGACCCTGGCCGGGGCACAGGTACACCAACAGCGGCTCGCTGGGCCAACCGTGCGCCGCGGTCTCCCCGCTGGCCCACGCCGCGTAGTCCACGGTCTGGTCGTCCGTCTCCGCGGCGTCGACCTTGTACTCCACCACCAGCACCGGGCGCGTGCCCTCGCCATGCGGCACGCTGACCAGCACATCCACCCGTCGAGCACGCTTGCTGCCGGGCACCTGCACCGCCACCTCGAGGTCCACCTGAGCGCTGTGCAGGTCCAGCCCGTCCAGCTCCACCGCGTCAGGCCCCGGCCCGACGCCATCGCCCAACCCACAAGCCAGCAGCAGAAAGCTGCGCAGCGGCACCATGCCCAGCCCGTGATGACTGCGCGGGTTGAGCAGCCACCCCAACAGCGCGGCATGGCTCAGCTCACGCCGGTCGATGCCCAACACGTGAAACGCCGACGGCCTCCGGCCGTCGAAGCCGAACGTCGCTACATGAGACTTCTCGCACGACCCCCTCGCGATGGGCCGAAGGGAACGAGCGCTTCGGCGCTTGACTTTTGCGACGCGTGTCCGAATGTGGTCGAGCGTTCGCATCCGAACTTTACTATGTTGGTCGCACAGCTGGAACGCAGTTCATTATAGTGGGGAGATATGACTGTGGAATCTACCGAAGGTATCAGCAAGAAACCCGAACTCAACACGTGCTTCGTTCTGATGCCGATCTCCGACACAGACGCACATCCTAACGGGCATTTCAGACGTGTCTACGAAGACATTATCGTTCCCGCATGCGAAGCATCCGGCTTCGTGCCGTCCCGCGCCGATGACGAGCGAGCGTCGAATCTAATTCACCTTGATATCCTGAGAAAGCTACTCGATGCTGACATATGCGTGTGCGATCTCACTTCGACAAACCCGAATGTCATGTTCGAGCTTGGCGTGCGACAAGCGTTCGACAAGCCGGTGGTTCTGATTCAAGAGAAAGGTACGCCCAAGATCTTCGATATTCAACCGCTACGATACATCGAGTATGACGGTTCAATGAAGTATCACGCTGTCCTCGAGATGCAGAGGTCTCTTTCGTTGGTATTGAAGGCGACCTACCAAGCCAGGTCGGATCCGAAAAATGTGAACTCGATCGTCAAGCTTCTCAGCCTGGGGCGGTCCGCTGCTGTGCCGAACCTCAGCGAGGAAAATCGAGAGGCACTCACCAACGCATCGTTGCATGCGGAGTTGCGCGAGATTCGTGAACTGATCGCGGGCATAGTGCCCAGGAGGCGAACGGCCACAGCGGGCATCTATGCGCCAGTTGAGCACTACAATAAAGATAGGCGCGACGGTATAGGTCCCGGATTTCTATACTACAAGACCCGTCTTCGCGAGATTTCGTCGGACGTTTCGTCGTCCAGAGAAACAAGAATACACTCCGCAAGGAAGCTTCTAAAGGACATGGAAGGGTCGTACAAGGTTCTCATACAAGAGAATGATACGTTGGAGGGTCGTCAAGCTCTCGATGCGTTGCGAAATAGCGTGCGAGACTTGGTCGCTATTCTAGAGAATGAACGATAGCATGCGCATGGATAGTGTTATCCTACATGGATTCTTCTGCGACCGTCGTTTCGACCGTCGTTTCGACCAACTGCAGAGTGGATCCTCCGTGTTGTCGTCGATACATCCGAATTAAGGGCGTCGGGAGGCGGTTGGCACACCCTCCTGACAGCCCCTGACACCCCCGCCTGCTACGCTCCCCCGCGTATGTCGGACTTCTCTCTCGTATCCACCATGGAGCCTCGCGGTGACCAGCCGCAGGCCATTCGCGAGCTTGTTGCGGGCCTGCGCGCGGGGGAGGCGCACCAGGTGCTCCTCGGCATCACCGGCAGCGGCAAGACGTTCAGCATCGCCAACGTCATCCAGCAGGTGAACCGGCCGGCGCTCATCATGGCGCCCAACAAGACGCTGGCGGCGCAGCTGTACAGCGAGATGCGTGAGCTCTTCCCGGACAACGCGGTGGAGTTCTTCGTCAGCTACTACGACTACTACCAGCCCGAGGCGTACATCCCGTCGTCGGACACCTTCATCGAGAAGGACGCCATCGTGAACGACCGCATCGACCGCATGCGGCACTCGGCCACGCGGGCGCTGCTGTCGCGGCGGGACGTCATCATCGTGGCCAGCGTGTCGTGCATCTACGGCATCGGGTCGGCCGAGTGGTACCGGGGCATGCTCATCGAGCTGACCGTGGGCGAGGAGCTGCGGCGCGACGAGCTGCTGCGGCGGCTGGTGGACATTCAGTACCAGCGCAACGACATCGACTTCCACCGCGGCACCTTCCGCGTGCGCGGCGACGTGGTGGAGGTGTTCCCGGTGCACGCCGAGGACGTGGCCCTGCGCATCGAGTACTGGGGCGACGAGATCGAGCGCATCTGCGAGGTGGACCCGCTGCGCGGCAAGGTGCTGAAGGAGCTCAAGACCGCCGCCATCTTCCCCGGTAGCCACTACGTCACCCCCGACGAGCAGCGCAAGAAGGCCATCAACAGCATCCGCGCGGAGCTGCGCGAGGTGCTCCCGCGCATGGAGGCCGAGGGCAAGCTGCTGGAGCGGCAGCGCCTGGAGCAGCGCACCATGTACGACCTCGAGCTGCTGGAGCAGATGGGCTTCTGTCACGGCATCGAGAACTACAGCCGCCACCTGAGCAACCGCGAGGCCGGGCAGGCGCCCCCCACGCTGCTGGACTACTTCCCCCGCGACTACCTGGTGGTGCTGGACGAGAGCCACGTCACGGTCCCGCAGATTGGGTCCATGTACAAAGGCGACCGGTCCCGCAAAGAGACGCTGGTGGCGCACGGCTTCCGCCTGCCCAGCGCGCTCGACAACCGGCCGCTGCGCTTCGAAGAGTGGGAAGAGCGCGTGACGCAGGTGCTGCACGTGAGCGCCACGCCGGGCGACTGGGAGCTGGAGCAGACGCAGGGCGTGTTCGTGGAGCAGCTCATCCGCCCCACGGGCCTGATCGACCCCGAGGTGGTGGTGCGCCCCGTGGGCAACCAGATCGACGACCTGCTGGGCGAGATCCGCATCCGCGTGGAGCGCGACGAGCGCGTGCTGGTCACCACGCTCACCAAGCGCATGGCCGAGGACCTGACCGAGTACTACTCCGAGCTGGGCGTGCGCGTGCGCTACCTGCACTCGGACATCGACACGCTGGAGCGCGTGGAGATCCTGCGCGACCTGCGGCGCGGCGAGTTCGACGTGCTGGTGGGCATCAACCTGCTGCGCGAGGGCCTGGACCTGCCCGAGGTCAGCCTGGTGGCCATCCTGGACGCGGACAAGCAGGGCTTCCTGCGCAGCAAGCGCTCGCTCATCCAGACGATTGGGCGCGCGGCCCGCAACGTGCGCGGGCAGGCGTTCATGTACGCGGACACCATCACCGAGTCCATGCAGTACGCCATCGACGAGACGGCGCGCCGGCGGGCGCTGCAGACGGCCTACAACGCGGAGCACGGCATCACGCCAGCCTCCACGCGCCGCGCGTTCCACGAGATGGACGCGTCCAGCGGGCAGAGCGACTACGTGGTCATCCCCATCCTCAGCCGGGCCGAGGCCGACGACAGCGCGCAGGACATCGAGGACCGCGTGGAGGAGCTGCGCAGCGAGATGATGCTGGCCGCCGAGTCGCTGGAGTTCGAGAAGGCCGCCCAGCTGCGCGACAAGCTGAAGGCGCTGGAGCACGAGCTGCGCAAGCAAGAGCGCCGCGACGCGCGCGGGGGCGGTGCCGGAGACGATGCCGCCGACGAGAGCGCGAGCAAGGCCAAGAGCAAGGGCCGCACCGGCATGAAGCAGCGCCCCCGGCGGTGACGACCGCGCGTTCCTGGCCACCGACTGAGCGCCCCGCGCTCTGCGGAGTAGCCACGGCGACCTTCGCTTGCTATCTCGCGAAGCGTGGTTCGTCACGCTCGTCACGCCAGGCTCGGAACGGCCTCGCTCGCGGTGCTCGTCACGCTCGCGCTCGCGGGTGTGGCGGCAGGCTGTGCCGACCCGGTGCGCGTCGATCACGACGCGGGCATCCCGCCGCGCGAGGGGCCCGCGCTGCCACCGCGTCCGTCCTTCCGCGTCTGCCTGGCTGGCGTGGACCTCAGCCTCGGTCCCGCGGCGCCCATGCCCGCCACGCTCGGCGCCACGGGCTGCTTCACGGACGTGGCCGCAGGGGCGCCGGCGGCGGACCTCATCCCGTACGGCGTGAACTCGCCGCTGTGGACCGACGGCGCGGCCAAGGCCCGCTACCTGGTGCTGCCGCCCGAGGAGATCGTCACGCGCCTGCCCGACGGCACCCTCGACTTCCCGGTGGGCACCGTGCTCATCAAAGAGTTCGGCATGCTCATGGATGAGCGGCGCCCGCACACCTTTCGCCGGCTGGAGGTGCGCTTCATCGTGCGCGGCGCCACCGACTGGGGCTTCTTCACGTACCGCTTCGACGAAGACGGGCAGGAGGCCCAGCTGCTGAGCGCGGGCGCCAGCGAAGACCTGCGCGTGCGCCGCGACGGCGAGTGGCAGGCCTTCCCCTACATCTACCCGAGCCGCACCGAGTGCGTCACCTGCCACAGCAACGCCACCGAGCGCTCGCTGGGCTTCCGCATCGACCAGCTCAACGGCCTCTACAACTACACCGGCGTCATCGAGAACCAGCTGGTCGCGCTCAACAGCGTGGGTGTCTTCACCGGGCTCGACATC
The DNA here is from genome assembly GCA_020633075.1 of Sandaracinaceae bacterium. GTDB lineage: Bacteria > Myxococcota_A > Polyangia > Polyangiales > Houyiibacteriaceae > JADJJE01. The sequence continues at coordinate 76,990 of JACKEI010000004.1, read as the reverse complement.
CCCTCGGGGGAGCAGCTGGACCCCAGCGACTACCCGGCGCTGGTGGACCCCAAGGACGAGGGGCAGCCGGCCGAGGCCCGCGCGCGCTCGTACCTGCACGCCAACTGCAGCCACTGTCACCGCCCGCTCGGGCAGTCGTCGCCGGGGCTCTCGCTGGACATGCGCATCGAGCGCACGCTCGCGGAGACACACCTGTGCGACGAGGCACAGTTCTTCGCGCCGCCGGGCACGCTGCGCATCCACCCGGGCGACCCCGACGCGAGCTTCGTGGTGCAGCGCATGGAGTCCACCGACTCGTTCCGGCGCATGCCCCCCTTGGGGCGCACATTGCCCGACTACAGCGGCGGAGTGCGCGCGGTGCGCCTGTGGGCGGCCGGCCTGCGCCAGTGCCCCTAGCGCGAGGTTGCGGTTCACCGTCACCAGGGAAGGATCCCCCCACGCGTGGGCGTACACCCTCCCATGGCCGTCGGAGACGATGAACGAGAGGCCGAGAATGCGTACTACGTCTACACCCTGCAGCGCCTCGGCCGCGCGCTGCCGGGGGCACGGGTCACCTTCTTGCTCGACTACCTGCAGCGCCACCCCGCGGGTGCCCACAACCGCCACGTGGCCGAGCGCCTCGAGCGCGCGCTGGACGCGCTCCCCGACACGCCGCTGCGCGCCGGGCTGACGCACCGCTACCGTGCGCTGCGAGACCCCCTGCTGCCGCCCCTGTCGCAGGGCGAGCGCGGGTGACGCGCCAGCTCGCGGCGACCCGCATCGCCACCTGGTCGCGACGCTGCTAGCGTACGCCATGCGCGCGCGCTTCCCCCGCTTACCCTCCGCCTTGCTGTCGTTGCTCTTGCTGGGCCTCGCGTCGTCGGCCGCCTCCTGCTCGGGGAGCGACCAGCCCGCCACGCCCCCGCCGCAGGCCGCCCCGGCGCTGGACGCCACCCCCCCCGCCGGCATGACCTTCGAGGTATGGTTCACGGGTGGACGTGACGCCGTCACCGCCGTGCGGGATCAGGTGCGGGCCGAGGCCCTGCGCACCACCCTGCCCGCCACCATGGCCGAGCTCTTCGAGCGCCTGGCGCCCATCCCCGACGCCATCAAGCCGCACCTGCGCGAGGACGCGCCCGTGGTCGCGCTGCGCATCGACGACGCGCAGGTGGCCGCCGGTCTGGTGAGCCTGGACCAGGGTCCGCACCCCTTGGGCGTGGGCGTGACGCTGGTGGACGGCGGCCCCGCCGGGAGCCGCTACGTCGGCCGCGCGCCCGTCGCGGGCGAGCCCATCACGGTGCTGTACCAGGACGTGGTCTTGATCGGGCGGGAGCGCGCGGACATCGAGGCGGCGCTTGGCTACCTGGTCTCGCGCGTGCGCAGCGCGGAGCTGGGGGCGCCCGGGCTGCACGTGCGCAGCGCCGAAGGCGTCATCGCCCGCCGCGCGCGCACGGAGCTCGAGAGCACGCTGGACGAGCAGGTGGCCGGCGCCCTCGCGGCGGTGCGCGCCGAGCGCGCCAGGCACGAGACCCCCCCTGCGCTGGGCGACCCCGAGGCCTTTGTGCAGACCGTCTCGGGGGCGCTGCGCGAGCTGAGCGCCTACATGCCGGACATCCGCGCGGTCACCGTCTGGGTGGGCCCGACCGCGCACGGCCTGGGCGTGACGCTGGAGACCGAGCTCGAGCCCGGCTCCCCCGCCGCGCGGGCGCTGGCGTCCCTCCCGGAGGTGCCCTCTGCGCTGCTTGGCCGGCTGCCCCAGGGCACCAGCCTGGGCGCCGTCTTCGCGCCTGCTGCCGTGGGCGAGGGCGTCCTGAACGCGCTGGCGGAGGTGGGCGGCAGCCGCGTGCGCCCCGAGGACCGCGCCGCCCTGGCCGCCCTGGCCGCGTCTCAGCGTGAGCACGCGGGCGGCGCGCTCATGCTGGCGGTGGGCGCCACCGACGAGGGGGGCTTCGCCCTGGTCGCCACACCCGCGGGTCCCGGCGCCGAGCCCGCTGCCCTCGACGGAGCCCTGGCCACCCCGTACATGCGCGCCCTGCTGGGGGACCTCTTGGGCTGCCCCGGCGCCGAGCCGCGCCGTAACCTGACCACCGCCGCGCGCACCCCGGTGTGCACGCGCGCGACGCCGCCCGTGCCCGCGCTCCACCTGCAGCGCGACGCCACGCACTCCGTGCTGGCGCTCACGCAGACCGCCAGCGAGGCCAGCGCGCACCCGCTCCCGGCGGCGCTCTTCACCGCGCTCACCGACCCCGCCGCGCCCGGTGCCGCCCACTTGCTCGGCGAGCAGCCGGACGTGGACCGCGCGCTCGACACCGCCTCGCCGCGCGTGCTGTCGGCCTGGCTCGTCATGCCCGGCCACTTGGGCCGCGTGGTGGGCCTGCTGGCCAGCGAGCCGGCCCGCGCCATCGGCACGGCGCTGACGCTGGACATCCCGCCGGCGCCCATCCTGGTGTTCGTGGAGCGCGTGGAGGGTGGCGCGCGCGTCCGCCTCTCGCTGACCCCGGGCGCCTTCGACCACGCGGCGCGCACAGCCTTGATGGCCTCTCAGATCTTCTGATGCGCGCGGCGGACCTGCTCGGCCCGACGGGGCCGCTCGCGCGGGTCATCCCGGGCTACGAGCACCGCGAGGGGCAGATGCGCATGGCCGAGGCCGTGCAGCGCGCGCTCGAGGACCGCCGCATGCTGCTGGTGGAGGCGGGCACCGGCACCGGCAAGACGCTGGCCTACCTGCTGCCCGCCATCCTCAGCGGGCAGAAGGTGGTCATCTCCACCGGCACGCGCACCCTGCAGGACCAGATCCTGGACCACGACCTGCCCCTGCTGCGCCAGCACCTGGGCACGCCCGTCAGCGCCAGCGCCATGAAGGGCCTCGCCAACTACGTCTGCCGCCGGCGCTTCGCGGAGTTCGTGGCGGGCCCGCGCGCGGTGGAGGCCCGCTACCGCACGGCCCTGCCGCTGCTGCAGGAGTTCCACGAGGCGAGCGAGACGGGTGACCGCGCCGCGCTGCCCGCGCTGGCCGAGGACCACCCCGTCTGGCCGCACATCGTGAGCGGCTCCGACACGCGCGTGGGCAAGGGCTGCCGCTACTACGACAGCTGCTTCGTGACGCGCATGCGCGAGCGGGCGCGCGAGGCGCAGATCGTGGTCGTGAACCACCACCTCTTCTTCTCCGACCTGGCCGTGCGCGGGCCCCACGGCGGCGGGCTGCTGCCGGACTACGACGCCGTGATCTTCGACGAGGCGCACCAGATCGAGGACGTGGCCACGCTCTTCTTCGGGCACGAGGTGGGCACGGGCAGCGTGGAGCGGCTGGCCGAGGACGTGGCCCGCGCGCTGTCCGACGAGGGCCCGGCCGCGCGCGCTATGAGCGACGCGCTGGTGGTGGCCGCGGGGCGCTTCTTCGGGGCGCTGCCGGACCCGGGAGCCGGCCGCGCGCACCTCGGCCCGCAGGTGTTCCAGGGGCGCGTCGAGGACGCCCTCTTCGGCCTGGACGACGCGCTCGGGCGCGTGGAGGAGCACCTGGCGCAGCGCGCCCACGAGGGCGAGCGCCTGGCCCAGCTCGCGCGGCGCGCTGCGGACCAGCGCCGCCAGCTGATCCAGATCGCCGAGACGCCGGAGGCCGGGGCGCGTGTGGCCTACAGCGAGGCGCGCGGTCGCGGGCGCGTGATCGGCTCGCGCCCGGTGGACGTGAGCGAGCTGCTGCGCAACGAGGTCTGGCAGCGCATCGGGGCGGTGGTGCTGACCAGCGCCACGCTGTCCACCGGAGGCGACTTCAAGTTCATCAAACAGCGCCTGGGCGTGGACTTCCAGATCGCGGAGGAGCGCGTGTCGTCCCCTTTCGACTACGCACAGCAGGCCGCTCTGTACCTGCCCGAGGCCATGCCCGACCCGCGCGCCCCCGGGTACCTCGAGCGGGCCGTGCGCGAGATCACGGAGCTGGTGGCCCTCACGGGTGGCGGCGCCTTCGTGCTCTGCACCTCGGTGCGCGCCATGCGCACGCTCGCGCAGCGCTGCGCCGGGAGCATCACGCAGCCCATCTTCGTGCAGGGGGAGGCCCCGAAGGGCACGCTGCTGGACCGCTTCCGCGAGGCCGGGAACGCCGTGCTCTTCGCCACGCTGAGCTTCTGGGAGGGGGTCGACGTGCCGGGCGACGCGCTGCGCCTGGTGGTGCTCGACAAGCTGCCCTTCTCGGTGCCCACGGACCCACTCATCGCGGCGCGCTGCCGCATGCTGGAGGAGCAGGGGGAGTCCCCCTTCATGCGCTACCTGGTCCCGGCCGCGGCCCTCACTCTGCAGCAGGGTTTCGGGCGCCTGATCCGCACGCAGCGCGACCGCGGCGTGGTCGCCGTGCTGGACGGGCGGGTGGTCCAGAAGGCCTACGGGCGGGTGTTTCTGGCTAGCCTACCTCCCGCTAGCCGGCACGCCTCGCTGGCCGAGCTGCGCACCTGGTGGGGTCCCCCCGGCCCCGACGAAACAAATCACGCGACACGCAGTTGACCTGGCCTGCGGAGTGTGGGCAGCCTCGCCCCATTGCTCCCATCAGGCACTCGCTCCCGATCACAAGGAGGTCTCCCCATGTCCCTGAAAATCTTGATCCGTGGCCTTCCACTCGACTTTGACGAAGACGAATTGCTCGAGCTCTGCGAGGAGTTCGGCGAGGTGACCGCGACCGGCTTCATGGCCAACGTCCGCGGCGCGCGCCGAGCCTGGGTGGAGTTCTCCGAAGAGTGGGAGGCGGAGAGCGCCCTCGGCGAGCTCGACGGCGCCGCCATCGAGGAGTCCGAGCTCTCCGTGTCCGCCTACGACCCCGACGATGACGACGGTCCCGTCGCCACCGACGACGACGAGGAGGAGGACGAGCTGCTCGCGGACGACGACGACGACGACGGCGACGACGACTTCGACGGCGACGACGATGGCGACGACGACGGCGACGACTGGGGCGACGAAGACGCGGCCGAAGAGTTCTAGCCGGGAAGGTCTACGGGACCGGACGGGGACTGACCCGCGCGCGACGACGCCTGCGCCGCGCGCGGGCCGCGTGCGCGCAAGCCCACAGCGCAAGGCACGAGAGCATGGGCAGCGCGGCGCCGCCGCTCCACTCCCGCGTGTGCGCGGAGGGGGCGTGCACGGCGCAGCCTGCGCCCCCGCGCAGGGTGCTGCGCAGCAGCACGTCATCCGGCGGGGGGCTGAAGCGGCAGGTGGGGGCGACGTCCTCACGAACCGCGCGAACGAAGCCCTCGTAGGCCTCGGGGCGCGTGTAGATGCCTCCGTCGCCGCAGTCGAAGCGCGAGTCCGCGGTCCCTCGTGAGACCACGCCCACGAGGAAGGTCTCGTTGCTGGCGTCGGTCCAGTAGAGCGGTCCGCCCGAGTCGCCGAAGCACGAGTCCATGCCCGAACCCGTCGCGTCGCGGGCGGTCAGGAGCTCGTAGCCGGTGACCTGCTCGAGGGTGGTCGTGGCGGCGTAGAGGGTGCCGCTGCGCTCGGGCTCGAGCTGGTACACGCCGTAGCCCACCATGGCCACCTCCTGCCCCACGGTCAGCTCCGCGGCGCGGCGGGGCGGCAGGGGCGGCGTGGGCGTGACGGCCGCGTAGGGCGCCGCCAGCACCAGCACCGCGATGTCGTCGCCGCGCCCGAAGCCGGACTCGTCGTTGGGTCCGATGCCCAGGTTGCCCCACGTGTCGAAGTAGTCGCAGTTCCCCGCGATGCGGGCCACGGCCACCGACGCGGGCAGGTTCCCGGCCGGGTCGGACTCGAGGTCCAGCACACCGCCCAGCACGCGCAGGGACGAAGCCTCCACCAGCCCGCCCAGCTCTTCGGTCTGGATGCAGTGTGCCGCGGTGATGACGGTGGTCGCGTCCACCAGCGTGCCCGTGCAGAAGACCTGACCGCTGGGCGCGTCCAGGATGCCCACCGTGCCGCGCACGTCAGCCTCCGTGGCCAGCCGCCCGTTGACGATGGCCTGCTGTGCGGCCGCCTGCGCCCGTGCACCGTGGGGCAAGACCCACGCGCTGAACGCGATGGCTAGCGCGAGAGCTCCAGCCACCGGCACCTTGGGCACCCGCGGCACCTTGGGCACCCGCGGCACCTTGGGCACCCGCGGCACCTTGGGCACCCGCAGCACCTGCGGCTGGACTGGCCTGACGCCTCCGAGGCGCGAGGGCCGACGCAGAGAGTGGAGGACAAACGGCACGCGGATGTCTATCCCGCTGCCGTGAGTGTCGCGAGACCGTAGTCGAGCAAGGCCGCGACCACGCTCAGCACGACGGCGGCGAGCACGGCGGGGAAGAGACCCTTGACCTTCAGGTGGTCGCTCACTGCGTCCACGATCTTGATGACGATGACCGTGATCACGAAGCGCAGCACCCCGGGCAGCAGGCAGGCGAGCCCGAGCGTGACGGCGCCGAACACCGCCGTCAGGATGGGCGCGATGACCACGTTCATGACGGCGAAGGTGGCGGCCACCCAGAAGCCCGACTTGGGGTTCTTGATGTCGAAGCCTGGCACGACCGCGGCGGCCGCGAGGAAGGCGATGGTGAGCAGGACCCACTCGACGGCGAGGTGAACCAGGGTGGAGATCATGCGGGCAGGGTAGCAGCCAACGCGCGATAGCGCCGCGCGATACCGAGCCCCAGCATGAGCCACACCGCGATGACCGCCACGTTCACCAGGGCGAAGCCGCGCGTGCTCAAGGCGAAGACGTGCAGCCCGAGCGCCACCAGGCCGCTGGCCAGCACGTCACCCAGGCGCACGAAGACCGTGTCGATGGCGACCTTCGCCTTGTACTTCTCTTCACGCGTGGTGGGCAGGAAGAGCAGCGCCTTGGCCGTGCCCATGATGGAGTAGTCCGTGGTGTTCTCGGCGACCTTGGCCCAACGGATGACCGTGAAGGTGGCACCCACCGCAATGAGCGAGTACGCGCCCAGCGCCACCAGCGGCAGCGCGAACACGACGGCCCGGATGCCCCCGTGCCGCACGATGCGTGAGGTGAGCAGCCCCTGCACCAGGAGCACACCCATGTTCACGTCGGCGTGGAAGTCGGCGTAGGTGGCGCCGATGAACGCGCGCTCGTCCACGGCGTGCTCGGCGGCGGCCTTGACCGCGACGCTGAGCAGGTACTCGCCCGTGGTGTTCACGAGGTTGGCGGCGATCAACATGGCCGCGATGAGCTTCAAGTAGCGGCTCTCCGCCAGCAGCGCGAAGGCGCCGCGCATGCTGAACGGCGCGGCGTCCGGCAGGCTCTCGCGCGGTACGTCGGCGGGCACGGCCACGCGCAGCTGGTGCACGACACGGTAGAGGCCTGCGTGCACGACCAGCAGCCCCGCCGCGACCAGCATCATCTCGAAGCTGTCGACGCCGTGCCGATAGAGCTGCGCGGCGAGCTTGGAGCCCAGCCAGCCGCCGAGGCCCATGCCCAGCATGATGATGGGGAAGATGCGCTCGCCGCTCGCGCGCGGGTACACGTCGTTCGCGAACGCCCAGAACTGCGCGATGATGGCGACGTTGAAGACGCCGACCCACACGTAGAACACGAAGCCCAAGTGCGGGAGCCCGGCGTAGGCCGCGCCGTAGAACAGCAGCAGGCACGCGAAGAAGAACGCGATGACGCGGCCGATGAGGCGCCGCACCGACCAGCGCGCCGCGAGCCGCGCGTAGGCCATGGACGCGAGCACCAGGCAGAGCGCCTGAGCGGACGCGGCGTAGGCCTTGCCCTCGGAGCCGCTCACCGGGAAGGGCAGCGCGTCGTCGCCGCCCGACGCGAGGATCAACGGCTCGCGCACGGTCTTCAGCACGTAGTAGCCGACCATGACCACGAACACGTTGAGGGTCATCACCAACACCAGCGCGCCCTCGCCAGCGCGCACGTCGCTGAACACGCGCAACGCGCGGTCGAGCGGAGTCGCTCGGTCGGTGGGCCGTTCGCTCATGGTGTCCCCGCCGCGTACCACTCTCCTCCCGCGCGGGCGAGATTCTGGCTACCCCGGACGCGCGGTGCGCGCGGCGAGCGCGTCGAGGGGGCGTTCACCGGCCGGGGCGCTCCGGGCCACCCGACGGAGCGCTCAGCGCTCGCTCAAGAACACCAGCAGGGCGCCGGCGCCCCCCTGACGCTGCGGTGCGCTCGCGAAGGCTCGCACCACGGGCGCGGCGCCACCGCGCGACAGCGTCTCCAACACCACCTCCGCCAACACGCCTACTCCGCCGGCGCTGTGCTGCCCGCGCCCGTGCACGATGATCACCACGCGCTTGCCGGCGCGCTGCGCGCTGCGCGTGAACGTGACCACCTGCCGCGCCGCGTCCTCGGCGCGCAGACCGTGGAGGTCCAGCTTCTGCTCCGGTGCCGCCGCGCGCGCGAAGAGCTGCGACGCCTGCGCCGGGGACAGATCGTCACGGCGCCCACGCACGTGGTCTCCGTCGCGCTCCACCACGAAGCGCTGAGCTTGCCCGACGAAGGCGTCGAGGCGTGCGCGCGCTTCGGCGTCACGCTGGGCCTGAGCGGCGACCTCCTCTGCGCTCTTGGGCGGAGGCTGCACCACCTTCGGTCCGTCGTCGCCGCCGAGGCGGCGCACCCCTGCGTAGGCGTTGCGCATGGCGATGCGCTCCGCGTAGTCACGCACGGGTGCCGCGTCCGCGCTCTTCGCGCTCTCCGCGCTCTTCGCCCCGTCGCGCCCCACAGCGCGGACGGTGCTCGCCGCGCCGCTCCCGCCGCGTGCGCCGCTCTTGGCCGGGCTGGCGTTGCCTGCGGACTTGCTCGCCGCCTTGGGGGGAGCGAGCGTCACGTCCTTCAGCACATCGAAGGGAGAGCTCGGCTTCGTCGGCTTTCGTCCCATGAATCAAGCCTTGCGACGGAGCTCGAGCAGACACTCTTTGCCTTCGCGCCCCGCGTGCGTCTGCGCCGACGGCGTCTCACTCACCACGTCGAAGTCGGACGCGAGCCAGCTGCGCACGTCGGCGACGCGCAGGGGCCACGGCGGGCCTTCGTAGTCGGGCGGCGGCGTGATGATTGGAAACACCATGCACAGCAAGGTACCACCGGGACGCACCAGCTCGCTCATGCGCGCTGCCCACGCTGGGCGCAGCGCGAGAGGCAGCGCGCACAGGAAGGTGTAGTCGTAGACGAGGTCGAAGGGTGCGCCCAGCGCCACCTCGAAGAAGTCACCCACCACATGCTGCACGTAGCGCTGCACGCCAGCGTCTGCCGCGACCTCGGCGAAGCGCGCGGCAGACGAGGGCGCGAGGTCGAGGCCCGTGACGTGGCGATCGGGAGACGCGAGCGCGGCGGCCGAGTAGCCAGCGCCACAGCCGGGCACCAGCACCCGCCCCGACGGCGCTTGCTCACCCTGCGCGGCGAGCCACGCCAACAGACCGGGCTCCGGAGCGCCGGCATCCCACGGGACATCCCCGGAGGCCCAGCGAGACTCCCACGAGGACACAGTCTCAGTCTCTTTCGTCATGGCTCTCAAACTCCTATCACTCCGCGGTCACATGAAGTACGCGCCGCGCGTATGACACGTTGGACGACAAACATAGCACTACACGCGTCGATTCAATCGCGTCGATCAATCTAGCATAACAAAACGGCGCGTAAAATCTACGCGTAGAAGCTCGAGCGCTACTACTAGAAGTGACCCGCATATGACATTGAGTGCGTCGCATGAGCGCCATGAATGGCGCTCATCATCGACAGGACACCGAATCAACGGAGCGAGAATCAACGTCGAGGCGCAGGGGCTTCGACGATCAGGCTCGCGGGCACCACGTTCGGGAGCTCGGAGAAGCCCAGCCGGTAGCTGGGGCTCTCGCCCTCGCGGTTGGCGCCCACCCAGATCTGATGCTCACCGCTCGGCATCTCGGCGCGGACCATGGGATCGGTCCCGCGCGTGCCCTCGGCGTCGTCGTTGCACACGAAGCTGCCGTCCGGGCGACGGATCACGAGCGTGATGTCGTCCGTGGAGTGTGCCAGCACACGCAGCTCGGCCATGGCGCCCGTCGTCACCAAGACGTGATTGGGCACCTCGTCCACCCAGCCCGTACACGCGGCGTCCATGGCGCGTGCGTGCACGGCGCCACCGGCGAGACCCTCGGTCGTGACGGGATCGGGCATGAATCCAGGGTGCAATTCCAGCGCGCCGAAGCGCGACGGACCGCTGTCGGTCGTCGCGAAGTTGGCGCTGTCGTCCACCACACCCGCCACGGCGGCCACGGCCTCCGCGTTGGTGGGCTCGTCGTTCTCGTCGACGTGCGAGCCGAACTGCGGGTCACTCCCCGAGTTCTCGTGCGACTCCCCGGACCCTGTCGCCACGGCGGTCGATGTGTCGGTGGCGTCTCCTCCGCAGCTGGGCAGCGTGGAGAGGGCCAGGCAAATCGCGATGCGCTTCATGGGTACTTGCGCCACCTATAGCAGAATCGGGATGGACCCGGTAAGTCTCATGTTTGAAGCACTGAACGAGCTGCGCCACAGCGTGCAATTCCGAAAAGCCGTGTGATCTTCGCGTCTCCCGGCGTGTGATCGTGACCGGAGAGCGGGCGGCGCGCCACGATCATCGCTGTGACATCACGCGCGGCGGGCGCCTTTTCGTCTCGACCGCGTCCGTGCGCACACCAGGGAGAGCCACGCGAGCGTCAGCAGTGGTCCGCCCGAGGCGTCGCCTGAGCCCTCCGCGCGCGCGAGCTCGCACGCGCATCCACTCGCGCTCGTGCTGGGTCCGAACGGCGAGCCCGCGTCACGCAACACCACGCCTGCATCCACGCTCGGATCCCGATACTCGTACGCGCCCGCGCTCGGTGGCGTCGCGCGCGGATAGCCCTCTGCGTCGTGCGTGAGCGCAGCGATCATCACGCCCGCTCCACGCGCTGGGGAGTCTTGCTGGATGTGGTAATCGTTCGCGCCTACGAAGCGCGCGAGCGTGGTGTTCGCGAGCGTGACGTTGCCTTCCGCAGTCCACGCGACGTCGCCTCCGGCGCTGATGCCCGCGCCTGCGCCCACCGCGAGATTGGAGCGCGCTTCGCTCGGACCCAAGGTCGGCCCGAACACGCGCAGCGCGGCGCCCCCCGAGCCCACGATGGTGTTGAAGTGGAAGCGATAGCGCACGCCCGTGAAGCGGTCGCGCACGTTCGCGTAGATGCCGTCGCCAGCGAAGTCGACCACGACGTTGTCGTGCACCCAGGTGTCCGCCGCCTCGAGCACGAAGATGCCGTTCGTGGGACCGCTCACGAGCACGTTCGCGTCGACCTCGCACGCGGAGAAGCTCCCTATCTGCAGGCCTTGTTGTTGGTACTCGACGCCGTCGCGGCCCACGTCCGTGATGACGTTGCGTGCGACCACGCAGCCGCTGCGCGCCATCCCCACTTGGGCTCCGTCCCAGCCCGTGCGCTCGATGCGCGAGTCGGTCAGCGCGATGCCTTCGAGGTAGTGCGGCTGGTGCACCTCGGTGGCGCCGTTGCAGGTGATGCTGTGTCCGTTGGCCTGCGTGCTGCCGATGTAGAAGCCCTCGCCGCCGGTGTCGTGCACGTAGAGGTGGTGGAGCCACACGTCACGCTGTGTGAACGTGTCCTGGTCGGCGCTCCCGTCGCAGAGCGGGTCGGTCTTGGACATCACGCCAGCGAAGCCCGTGTCGTGCACCTCCACGTGATCGATCTCGTAGTTCGTCGAGCGCCCGTTCAGCCACAGGCCCACGCCCGGATACGGCTCGCGGTCGGGTGCGGAGATCTCGAAGCCGTAGGTCAGCGCGTCGTCGCCGGTGCCGGTCAGGTGAAAGAAGCGGCAGTCCTCTTCGAACACCAACGCGTACGCGCGCGTGGTGTTGTGAATGCGCACGAGGCCCCCGCAGTTGAGGATCACGATCGGGTCGCTGGCGCTCCCTTGTACGTGCTCGAAGCGGAGGAACTCGCGCTCCCCGGCGGTGACGCACACGCGGTCGCCGGGGGCGTAGCCCTCCGTCTGTCCGTTCACCGTGGTCATGCTCAGCGTGACCGTGTGATCGCAGGCGCAGTCCTGCGCGCGAGCCGGCGTGGCGGCCGCTGTGAGCGAGGCGACCACGAGCGCCGCGACTGTGCCGGAAGACTGCGAGCGGGGGGACTTGCGCATGCTCACACGCTACCCCACGTGCCGCGGCGCGGCGCTCCCCATCGGGAGACGGGCGCGCGATCGCTCGGCGCCTCGGTGTGTCGAGAGACCTTCACCTCCCAGCGCGCCTCTGCGACACTCGCCGCCATCATGGGTGACGCACAGGGCGAACGCGCGCAGGGTCGTGGCGCCTCTTTCACTTTCCGTGCGCTGCTGCTGGTGCTGCTGCCACTGCTCACAGGCCTGACTGGCGTGGCGCTGACCCTGCGCTCCTACCGCTTTGCGCGCGACACGGTGACGGTCCTCTCCCGCGATCTCTTCCGTGGCCTGTCCAACCAGGCGGTGGCCCAGACGCGCGCCCACCTCTCGCAGGCGCAGCCGGCCGGCGAGCTGGCGCGGCGTTTGGTCGCGGACGGGCTGGGCCTCGCCGCGGACGACCGCACGCAGCTCTCGCGCACGTTGCTGGCCGTGCTGGACGCCAACCCACCTTTCTCCTGGGTGGGCTTCGGCGGCGTGGACGGCACCTTCATCGGCGCGCACCGGCTCGGCACGGGCGAGCGGAGGCTCAACCAGAGCTGGATCACGGCCGACGGGCGCACGCGCCTCGAGGAGTACGCCGTGGACCGTGGCCCCGAGTGGGCCCTCGACCGCGTGAACGACGACCACGGCTACGACCCGCGCAGTCGTCCGTACTTTGCCGCGGCCCGCGACGCAGGGGAGCCCGTCTGGTTGGACCCCTACGTGTTCTTCGACCAGGGCATCCCGGGCATCACCTTCGCCACCCCGACCACCGACGCGGCCGGCACGTTCCTCGGTGTGTTCACCGTGGACTTCGACCTCAACATCTTGTCCGACGTGGTGCGTGCGCTCGCTCCCTCCGAGCACGGCGAGACCTTCCTCTTCACCAACCAGGGTGTGCTCGTGGCGCACCCGAACGCGAGCGTCGTGGAGCGCCGCGGCGCGCGCGGCCAGGGGGAGCTGGTGCGCCTCGATGGGCTCAGCGACGCCCCCACCCGCGCCTTCGTTCGAGAGGCGGGGACGCACATCGACTGTCAGAGCGAGGCGCAGCACAGCTTTGCCTTCGACTCCGAGGGCGAGACCTACCAGGCGATGCTCACCTGCTTCCCGATCGGCGCCGAGCACCTCTGGGCGGTGGGCGTCATCGCGCCCGAGTCGGACTTCCTCGGCACGGTGCGCGAAGACATCGCGCGCGGCGTCGCCTCGTCTCTCTTGGCGCTGCTCCTCTCGGTCGGCGTCGCGGTCTTTCTGGCCGAGCGCGTGGCCAGGCCGCTGCGCGACGTGTCGGTAGAGATGAGCCGGGTGGGGCGCTTCGAGCTCGAGCAGCGCCAGCGCGAGCCGTCACGCTTTGCCGAGATCCGCGCCATCGAAGGCTCGCTCGCCGCCATGAAGAGCGGGCTGCGCTCGTTCGCGGCCTTCGTCCCGCAGGACGTGGTGCGCCACATCGTCCAGTCTGGCGAGGAGGCGCGCCTGGGCGGCGAGCTGCGCGAGGTCACCCTCTTCTTCAGCGACCTCGCCGGCTTCACGACCATGAGCGAGGAGCTCGAACCCGACGCCCTGGTGACGCGCCTGGGTGTGTACCTCGAAGAGGTCACCGCCATCATCCAGGCGCACGGGGGCACGGTGGACAAGTTCATCGGCGACGCCGTGATGGCCTTCTGGGGCGCCCCGCAGAGCAACGCCGACCACGCCCGTGACGCGCTGCTCGCGGCGCTCGCGATTCAGGCGCGGCTCGAGGCGCTCGCCGAGACGGAAGACGGGGCCTGGATGAAGCGCACCCACACGCGCATCGGGCTCGCGACGGGTGTGGCGCTGGTGGGCAACGTGGGCACCCCCCAGCGCATGAACTACACCGCCATGGGTGACGTCGTGAACCTAGCCGCGCGCCTGGAAGGGCTCAACAAGCAGTACGGCACGAGCATCCTCGCGAGCGAACCCACCATCGCGGCGGCTGGCGAGAGTGTGGTGGCGCGCGCGGTCGAGCGCGTCGCGGTCAAGGGCAAGCAAGAGGGGGTGCTGGTGTTCGAGCCCCTCGCGCCAGCGGGGCAGGCGGGGGACGAGGAGCGCTCGCTCGCGCAGCTCTCGGACGCGGCCCTGGCCCGCTACGGCGCGCGCGACTTTGCTGGCGCGGCCGAGTTGTGGGCCGAGATTCTGGTCCTGCGCCCCAACGACGGGGTCGCGCTGCGCCTGCGGCAACAGGCCCTCGACTATCAGGCCGCGCCGCCCCCGGAGTCGTTCTCGGGCGTGCACGTCGCGCTCTCCAAGTAGCGCCGCGGCCTCAGAGCCAGTCGACCACGGTCTCCCAGACCTTGTCTCCGACGACCGCCGCGAGGACCCCCACCACCACGGCGCCGCCGGCACCGAGCGGCAGGATCAGCTCGAAGTCCTCCAGCCACTCCATGGCCAAGACAACCCCAGCGCCCCCGCCCACCAGCATGCCCAAGCCGCCCGCGTACACGCGCCCGAGCGCGTGCGTCGGCTCGTCGCCGTCGTTCCCCTGTTGATGCTCGGGCTTGCGCCGCTTGCGTCGTCCACCACGCGCCATGTCCATGAGGGTAGCGCACAGCCGCGCGAACGAGAATGGCGCGTCATCCGGCGGGGCCAGCAAGAAAATGTTGGGCCCGGCTGTCACGCCCGCCGGGCGTGCGGCCTAGAGACGGCATGACCATGAAGAAGAAGCTCCTCACCTTGCTCGCCGTCCTCGCTCTCCCCGTCGCCGCCGCCACCGGCTACGCCGTCCACGCCAGCGCCTCCACGTGCGCCTGCGGGTCGGTCTGCCCTTGTGATGCCTGCGACGGAAGCGGTGACTGCGGCGACTGCGGTGGCGGTTGCGCACACAACACTCCATGATCCGGGGCCTTGTCCTCTGCTCCGTCATGGACCGCCGCGCCCGAGCTCCGCAGTGAGCTCAACGCGCTCTTCCTGCGCCTCGCGGACGGCGACCGCGAGGCGATCGACCCCGCCTATCGCCTGCTGTGGCCCGCCGTGCAGGGCTTCGTGGGCCGCGCGCTCGGCCCCGCACGCACACACGAGGTGGACGACGTGACCCAGGCCTCGCTCCTCAAGCTCTTCGAGCAGGCGCCGCGCTTCGACCCGGCGCGCGACGCGCTGGCCTGGGCGCTCACCATCGCCGGCTGGGAGGTGCGCACGTCGCGCACCCGCGCGCGGCGCAGCCGCACCGGTCCGCTGGACGAAGCGCGCGGCCACGTCAGCGCGGAGGCCTCGCCCGAGCAGCAGGCGCTCCACGCCGCCGAGCGACAGCTGCTGGCCGACGCCATCGCGCAGCTGTCCCCCAGCGACCAAGCCGTCTTGGCGCAGGTGCTGGCCGACGAGCACCCGAGCGACGCCACCTTCCGTAAGCGCCGCGAGCGCGCCATGGCTCGCCTGCGCGCCTTCCTCCGAGATGTCCATGGGACCTGACCCCATCACCACCACCGCCGCCCACGCCGCGTACCGACGCGGACGCGCGCGCATGGCGCTCGGCCACGCGGCCCCGGCCCTGCTCTACATGGGGCTCGCGCTCGCGCTCGGCTCCGACCCGCGCGCGGCGTGGTTCGCGGCGGCGACGTTCGTGGTGGGCCTGCTGGCGGTCTTCGTCGGCGGCCCCTTCGGGCGCGCCGTACGGCCCGCGTTGGTGTACGGGGCGCTGCCCTTCGCGGTCACGCACGCGGTGCAGTCCTCTGGGCACATGTGCGTGGGCGACGCCTGCGTCTCCTGGTGCCTCCCGGCCTGCGCGGTCACCGGGCTCGTGGTGGGCGTGGCGTTCACGCGCCGCGCGGAGCGTGACCGCAACCCCCTCGCCTTCTTCGCCGCGGGCGTGCCCATGGTGGTGGCCACCGGCGCGCTCGGCTGCCGCTGCTTGGGCTACAGCAGCGTGGTGGGGCTGGCGCTGGGCATGCTGCTGGTGTCCCTGCCCGCCTGGCCCCGCTGGGTCGCGGCGCGGGCGGACTGAGCGCCTCTTCGGCGCCTTTTCGGCGCCTCGTAGCCCTCGGCGCGGCGCTGCACGGGCCAGCAACTGGTCTGTCTCGTTTCGCACAACTGGCTCTTCCGGAGGTACCAGCTGGGCTGCACGCTCCAGCCATGGAAGACACGCCTCCTGACGCCACCGCGCCCCTCGCACCCCTCTCGCCCACGCCTCGCACCACCTTGCACCGTCGCGCCATGCGCGCGGTCAGCGACCGGCAGACCCTCTACGACCTGCTGGACGACTGCGTGATCGTGCAGGTCGCGTCGCCCGCGCCCGTGGTGCTGCCCATGGCCTTCGGGCGCATCGACGACACCCTCTACCTGCACGGGGCCATCGGCAACGCCCTCTTGCGCGGCGCCCGCGCGGAGGACGTGGAGGTCTGTGTGAGCGCCACCCGCGTCGACGGAATCGTGCTGGCCCGCTCCGCCTTCCACCACTCCATGAACTACCGGAGCGCGGTCGTGTTCGGCCGCCTGCGCGAGGTGGACACGGAGGACGAGAAGCGCGCAGCGCTCGACGCCGTGGTCAACCACGCGCTGCCTGGCCGCAGCGCCGAGTGCCGGCCGGCCACGCCCGAGGAGCTGCGCGTGACGCGCGTGGTGGCGCTCTCGCTGGCCGAGGCCTCCGTGAAGCTGCGCGCTACGGGTCCCGTGGACGACGACAGCGACCTCCCCCTGCCGCACTGGGCCGGCGTGCTACCGCTGGTGGAGCGCTCCCTGCGCGCGGAGCCGGACGCCACGCATCCGCTCGCGGACGCAGCGCCCCCGCCCTCGGTGGTCGCCGCCCGCCTGGCCCGCGCCCCGCGGCTCACGCCCTTTGTCGGCCACGACCAGGTGCGCTTCTCGGGCGACGCGCGCGAGCTGGACCTGCCGCGCCTGCTGGGTTGGCTGCGCGACGAGAGCTACTGGGCCAAGGACCTCACGCCGGACCTCTTGGTGCGCGCCGTGCTGGGCTCGCTCACGGTGGCGGCCTACACGCCGGAGGGCGCGATGGTGGCCTTCGGGCGCGTGGTGACCGACGGCGCCACCTTCGCGTGGCTGGCGGACGTGTTCGTGGCGCAGCCCTTCCGGGGGCGCGGCATCGGGCGCGCGCTGGTGCGCAACTTGGTGGACCACCCGGAGCTCGCCGGCCTGCGGCGCGTCATGCTGGGCACGCGTGACGCGCACGCGCTCTACGCCTCCATGGGCTTTGAGCCTCCGCCCGACGGGATCCTGATGCAGCGGGTGCAGCGCGCGCGCTGAGCGTGAGCCGCCGCCCGGGTTGGCTCTCTGCGGCGCCGGCTCAGCGCGACCACCCGAAGGTGCGCGCCAGCTTGCCCAGCGGCGTGAGCAGCGTCTCCGGTGGGCTCAGCTGCAGCGGGTCGCCGTAGATGAACACGGACTCGCCGTTCCTCAAGCACACCTGGTACACCGGCACCTGCCGCACCTCGAGGCGCTGCCGGTGGATGCGGTCCGTGCTGGGCACGCCGGGCGCCGCAGCCAGCTTACCGACCACCTGGTGCAGCCTGGCCTCGGCTCCGTGCAGGGCGTCGTCGCGGTAGCCCTGCGAGCGCTGCAGCGCGTGCACGCGCTCGCCGGTCTGCTCGTGGATCACCACGCTGCCGTCGCTGCTGCCGCCGCCGTCGGTTGCGTCGCTGCGCTGCGTGCGCGCGCCGTGCAGCGCGAAGAACACGTCCATGGGCAGCGCCTCGTCTTCCACCGTGCGCACCTCGCGGTGCCGGTCCAGCAGCGACCACACCGTGGGCTCCCCCAGCACACCGCCGGAGCCGTCGCAGGTGTCGCACACCACCAGGCCTCTCGCGCGGCAGTGGAAGCAGGACTCGGTGCCGCCCCCCTCCGAGCTGTAGCCCGAGCCGCCACAGCGCAGGCAGTGCATCTCACCCGAGGTGCCGCACACGCTGCACTCCATGTGCAGGGTCCCCGGCAGCTGCAGGGTCAGCTCGCGGCGCAGCACGGGGCTGCTCGGGTGCTCCAGCGTCACGCTCCACGGATCCGGCCCCACCGCCGGCACAGCCGGCTTGTCGGGTGCTCGCCGCAGCGCGTAGCGCACCCCGCGCCGCTCGAACACGGACTCCAGCACCACCTGCGTCGGCCCCACCGCCAGCACGTCGTCGATGGCCAGGGTCGCGGGGTCCTTGCGCCCCCACGGCGCTTGCGCGTGCCACTGACCGAGCGCGTCGAGGGCCCGCTCCCGCACCGTCTGCAACGAGGGCTCCCGAAGCCCCTGCCCACTGCCCTGCACCACCATCCCGCGACCCTAGCAGCCTCCCCGGCAGCGCGCCGCTCGGTCGCCGCTCGCCCGCCGGGAGCGCGCCGCTCGCGAGCCGTCAGCCCGCCGCCCATCCGCCGCTAGCGCGTCGCCCGCGGACCGCGGCCGGCCTGCTTGGTGCCGATCCACAGCGTGTGCCGCGTGCCCCGGTTGCCGTGCGCAAAGACCTTCACGTCCTCCACCGCGAAGCCCGCCTTGCGCATGCGCACCGCGAAGCGGTCGTCGGCGCCGGCGGACCAGATCGTCAGCAGACCACCCGGACGCAGCGCCTGATGCGCCACGTCCAGCCCGGCGCGCGTGTACAGCCAGTCGTTGCGCTGCTGGGTCAGCCCGTCGGGGCCGTTGTCCACGTCCAGCAGGATGGCGTCGTAGCCCAGGGGCTCCGCCTTGAGCACTTTGGCCACGTCCACCACGCGCACCTCGGTGCGCGGGTCGCGCAGGGGCCAGCCCGCGCGCTCGCCCAGCACACCCTCGTTCCAGGCCACCACGCCGGGCACCAGCTCCGCCACCACCACCCGCGCGTCGGCGCGCAGCGGGTCCAGCGCCGCGCGCAGCGTGAAGCCCATGCCCAGGCCCCCCACCAGCACGCGCGCCTTGCTGCGCCCCGCCAGGCGCTCACAGGGGATGCGCCCCAGCGCGTCCTCGGAGCCGTGCATGCGCGTGCTCATGAGCGGAGCGCCTGGCCCGCCCTCGATACGGATCACCAGGTCGTCGCCGTCCTCGTACAAGCCGAGCGCGCCGCCGTGCGGGAGGGGAGCCGTGTCGATCAGGACGTGTCGTTTCATGCTGAGCGCCGTGCACGGCCTGCGCCGCACGAGCCTTCAAGCACGGATCGTCCGGCTTGCCCAGCGGGCGAGCCTGCTACGGTGCCCCCCGTGAACGATTTCTTCAGCGTGTTTCTCCCGATGCTGGCCATCACCAACATCCTGCCCGTGCTCCCCGTCGCGCTGGGCATCCTCGAGGAGGTGCCCCGCGAGGTGCGCGCCCACACCACGCGCGACGCGCTGACCACCGTGTTGATCGTCGGGGTCGTGATCACCGTGGCGGGCGGCGGTCTGCTGAGCTGGTGGGGCCTCTCGCTCGAGGACTTGCGCATCGCGGGCGGGCTCGTCCTGCTGGTGTTCGCCATTCACGACCTGCTCTTCTCGCGCATGGACCGCAAGCAGCGCGCCAAGGACCTGGACGAGTCGCTCGAGCCGCGCGGGGACGCGCTGGTGAGCGCCGAGGACGGTGCCCACGAGATCGCCATCGTGCCGCTGGGCATCCCCATCTTGCTCGGTCCGGCCGGCATGACCGCGCTCTTGGTCTTCGGCCAGACGCGCGGGGTGCTGCCCACGCTGCTCGCGTTCCTGGCCAACTTCGCGCTCAACGCGCTGCTGCTCATGAACGCGGAGCTCGTGCGCCGCGCCTTCGGTCGCGCCGTGGTGCGCGCCACCGGCAAGGTCATGAGCTTGGTGCTCGCGGCGCTGGCGGTGTCCATGCTGCGCACGGGCATCCAGAACGTGATCACGGGCTGAGGCGCGCGGCGCTCAGGCTTCGTCGCCGAGCGGCTCGTCCACCTCCATCAGCGCCACGATGCGCTCGAGGCTCGCCAGGATCGTCTCGCGCTCCGTGAGCGGCAGCGCGCGAAAGCGCTCCGTGAAGCCGTCGTCCAGCGGGGTCGGCAGCGCGTGCACCTTTGCGTGCCCGGCCGGCGTCAGGCGCACGAAGACACGCCGCCGGTCCACGGTGTCCCGCAGCCGCTGCACGTAGCCGCCGCGCTCGAGGCGGTCGAGGATGCCGGTCACCGTGGGCGAGCTCAGCCGCATGGCTTGCCCGATGGCCGCCACCGTGGCGCTGTCGTCGGGCAGCTGCGTCAGCACCTTCAGGCACACCAGCTGCGGCAGCGTCAGCCCGGAATGCCGCGACAGCTGCTTCGAGTGCAGCGAGACGCGCCGGCTGATGCGCCGCAACGCCAAGAGGATGGCCTCACTCGCGGTGTCCACGGGCTCGATGAGACCCAGCTCAGGGGGAGGCATGACCGGCGCAGGATAGCGGAGCTGGGAAACGAGAACACACGTGTAAAATCTGATTGCACACTAATGATGTGCACACAAACAAGTTGACATGTGGTGATTACCGTTCAAACAAGGCTTGGAACATGGTCGCCAACGAACCCCAGCAGGCGGCGCACGTCGCTGCGCCCGCTCCAGCCGACGGGCACGTCACGCTCCGGCCTCCCTGCGCGCAGGACGGCCGCCGGGTGTACGACGCCGTGCGCACCTGGGGCGGCCTGGACGTCAACTCCGCCTACGCCTACCTGCTCGCGTGCGATCGCTTCGCGGCGCAGTGCAGCCTGGCAGAGCGTGACGGCGAGCTGCTGGGCTTTGTGGTTGGGCTCGCGCCCTCGGACACACCGCACACCCTCTTCGTCTGGCAGGTGGCGGTCGCCCCGGCTGGTCGCGGGCTGGGCCTGGCCGGCCGGCTGGTCGACGACATCCTCGCGCGCGACCCGGCCCGCTACCGCTTCGTCGAGGCGCACGTGGGTCCAACCAACCAAGCGTCCATGCGGTTGTTCGAGGGCCTCGCCCGCCGCCACGACGCGCCCTTCGAGGCCCGCGAGGACTACCCCGCGGCCTGGTTCCCCAACGGTCACGACGCCGAGTGCCTCGTCCGAATAGGGCCGCTCAGAGAGCAAGGAGAGACACCATGAACATGCAGGTCTTCGCACGACGCGAGTCCGAGGTGAGGGGCTACTGCCGCTCGTTCCCCGCCGTCTTCGCGCGCAGCAAGGGCGCCGAGCTGTGGGATGAGCAAGGGCGCCGCTACATCGACTTCTTCGCCGGTGCCGGCGCGCTCAACTACGGCCACAACCCCGAGCCGCTCAAGGGCGCGCTGCTGGAGTACCTGACCGGCGACAACATCACGCACGCCCTCGACCTGCACACGCAGGCCAAGCGCGAGCTGCTCGAGGAGCTCGAGCGCACGGTGCTCACGCCGCGCGGGCTGGACTACAAGGTGCAGTTCCCGGGGCCCACGGGCACCAACGCCGTGGAGGCCGCGCTCAAGCTGGCGCGCAAGGTCACGGGCCGCACCGGCATCGCGTCGTTCACCAACGCGTTCCACGGCATGACCCTCGGTTCGCTCGCGGTGACGGGCAACCAAGGCAAGCGCCAGGGCGCGGGCGTCCCGGTGGACCCGTCCAACCTGCTGCCCTTCTGCGGGTACTTCGGCCCGGAGGTGGACTCGCTCGCACAGTTCGAGGCCTTGCTGGAAGACACCAGCAGCGGCTTCGACGTGCCCGCTGCGGTGGTGGTGGAGACCGTGCAGGCCGAGGGAGGCATCAACGTCGCCAGCGCGGACTGGCTCCAGAAGCTGCGCGCCCTGACCACGCGGCACGACATCCTGCTCATCGTGGACGACATCCAGGTGGGCTGCGGGCGCACCGGCACCTTCTTCTCGTTCGAGGAGGCCGGCATCGTCCCCGACATCGTGTGCCTGTCGAAGTCGCTCAGCGGTTACGGGCTGCCCCTCTCCCTGGTGTTGCTGAAGCCGGAGCTCGACGTCTGGGCGCCGGGTGAGCACAACGGCACCTTCCGCGGGCACAACCCGGCCTTCGTCACGGCCACGGCCGCGTTGCGCGTGTACTGGAAGGACGACTCCCTCACGCGCGAGGTGCAGCGCAAGGGCGCCATCATCCGCGAGGAGCTCGAGACCATCGCCAAGCGGCACCCGGACGAGCTGGGTGAGGTGCGCGGCCGCGGCATGATCCTGGGGGTCGAGTGCACGCCCGAGGTGGCGGCGCGCGCAACGCGCGAAGCGTTCCGGCGCGGTCTGATGATCGAGACGGCCGGCACCAACGACCAGGTGCTCAAGGTGCTGTGCCCGCTGGTCATCGACGACGCCCTCCTGCGCGAGGGCCTCACCATTCTAGCCGCGGCGATCGACGCTGCGGTGCAAGCGGGCGGCGAGCGCGACAGCGCCTCGGCCGCGGAGTAAGCATGAAGACCGTACGACTGGACGACATCGTCGGTGGCCCGCAAGACGTGCACGGCGAGACCTGGAACAGCCGTCGCCTGCTGCTGGCTGACGACAACATGGGGTACTCCCTGCACGACACGCTCATCCACGCCGGCACGGCGACCAAGCTGTGGTATCGGCACCACCTCGAGGCCGTCTACTGCATCGAGGGCAAGGGCAAGGTCGTGACGGTGGACGACGGACGCGAGTGGCCCATCGAGGCCGGCACCGTGTACGCGCTCGACAAGCACGACAAGCACGTGCTCCACGCGGAGACCGCGATGCGCATGGTGTGTGTCTTCAACCCGCCCGTGACCGGGCGCGAGACGCACGACGCAGACGGCGCATATCCCGCGCCGGGCGGCTGACCCGGCGTGTGGCTCGGCTTCATCGCGGCGCTCCTGTGCTTCACGGCGGTGGGCGCAGTGGCCGCGACGCGCGCCTCGGACAGCGTCGACGACTACCTCTTGGCGGGGCGCGACGTGCACCCGTGGCTGGCGGGCCTGTCGGCCGTGGCCACCAACAACAGCGGCTTCATGTTCGTGGGGCTGCTGGGCTACGCCTACAGCTCGGGGCTCGAGGCCGTGTCGTTCCAGATCGCGTGGCTGCTGGGTGACCTCAGCTCGTGGCTCCTGGCACAGCGACGGGTGCGCGCCCGCTCAGGGCGGCTGAAGCTGGCGTCTCTGCCCCGGCTGCTGGCGACCCGCGACGACGGCGAGGTGGACCGCGCCATCTTGGTGGCCGGAGGCTTGCTGACCTTCACGTTCCTGAGCGTGTACGCCGCCGCGCAGCTCAACGCCGGCAGCCTGGCGCTGCACTCCCTCTTGGGCTGGCCCATGTGGGTGGGCGCGGTCATCGGCGCGGCCATCGTCCTGCTGTACAGCGTGGCGGGCGGCATCCGCGCCTCCATCTGGACCGACGTCGCCCAGTCTCTGGTGATGCTGGTCGCCATGATCGTGCTCGTGGCGTTCGCGTGGGCCGAAGCCGGCTCGCCGCGTGTGCTGCTGGACACGCTGCGCGGCATCGACCCCGCGCTGACGCAGCTCTGGCCCAGCACGCCGCGCTTCGGCTGGGTCGCGTATCTGTTCGCCTTCGTGCTGGGCGGCTTCGGCGCCATCGGTCAGCCGCACATCGTGGTGCGCACCATGAGCCTGCGCTCCCCGGAGGACATCGCCCCCATGCGCCGCGTGTACTTCGCGTGGTTCGTGCCCTTCAGCTTGCTGGCGGTGCTGGCTGGGCTGTACGCGCGCGTGATCCTGCCGGACCTCGCCAACTCCGGTGTGGCCTCGGTGGGCGAGCTGGCCCTGCCCGAGCTGTCGCGCGCGCTGCTGCCCGAGTTCGCGGTGGGCCTGGTGCTGGCAGGGCTCTTCGCGGCGACCATGTCCACGGCCGACTCGCAGGTGCTGGCCTGCTCCGCCGCGGTCACGCAGGACGTCTGGCCGCGCCACCGGCAGAGCCGCCGGGCGTCCAAGCTGGCCACCTTCGCCGTGTGCGGGCTGGCGCTCCTGGTCGCGCTCAACGCCACCGAGAGCGTGTTCCGCCTGGTGCTCATCGCCTGGTCCGTGCTGGCCGCGACGCTCGCGCCGGTGTTGGTGCTGCGGCTGTTCGGCGGTCACCTCACCAACCGGCTGGGCGTGCTCATGATGGGCGCCGCGCTGCTCACCAGCAGCGCCTGGTACCTGGCTGGCTGGTCCGGCGACCTGTACGAGGTGCTGCCCGGCGTGCTGGCGGCCGCGCTGGTCTGGGGCGTGGCCCGCGTGGCCGCCGCGCGCGCTTCGTGACGCGACGGCGACACTCTATGACCTGACGCCGACAACGCCGCGGGCCGAGCGCGCTAGGGTGAACGCAGGAGGCCCCGCACATGTCCGAGTCCGTTCTCCATCCCATTCACGCGATCCCCGGCTTCGCCGAGCCGGTCGCGTCTTGGCTGCACCTGCTGGCCGCGGTGGTCGGGCTGGTGCTGACCTACAAGCTCGTCCAGGCAGGCCGCACGCTGGCTTCGCGCTTGGGCATCGGCGTGTTCGCCGTGGGGGCGGTCTTTCTGTTCGCCATGAGCGGCACCTATCACCTGCTGCCCATGGACACCGTGGGGCGCGCCGTGCTGCTGCGCCTCGATCACGCGGCCATCTGGGTGATGATCGCCGGCACCATCACCGCGTTGCAGATGACCTCCGTCACGGGCGCATGGCGCTGGGCCATGACCGGCGTCACGTGGGCGGCGGCCATCACGGGCCTCGTGCTCAAGACGGTCTTCTTCGAGGACCTCTCGGAGGGGGTCACGCTCACGCTGTATCTGGGCCTCGGCTGGCTCGGCTCCGTCGCCTTCTGGCGCCTGATCAAGCTGCAGGGCTTCGACCTCGCCAAGCCCATCCTGCTGGGCGGCGTGGTCTACACGCTCGGCGCCGTCATCGACTTCGTGGCGCCGCCGCACCTGGTGCCGGGCGTGGTGGGGCCACACGAGATCTTCCACGTGGCCGTCATCGCCGGGGCCGCCCTGCACGCGTGGGGCATTCACCGACTGGCGCGCGACGTGGAGCTGCCGTCACGCGTAGAACTGCTGCACCCAGCGGCGCATGGCGATGACGGGGCCGTCTTCGGCGACGAGCCCCGGCTGCGGACGGTAGGCCTTGGTCTCCCAGATCTCGAGGTCTTGCTCCCACTGCGAGACCCAGTGGCCGACCACGAAGCGGGCTAGCCCGTCGGGTACGTGCTGCTCCGCGAACCAGCGAAAGCGCACGTGCTGGCGCAGGGCGCCCTTGGGTGTGTGGAACTGGAAGAGCATGACGGTGCCGCGCTCGCCGAGGTCGAGCTCGAAGCGGATGACCGTGCCGGGGCCGTCGAAGCGCACGCGCGCCTTCCCGCCGCGCCCCTCGATGCGCTTGCCGCGCCAGGTGACGGTGGCCTCGTTCTCGAACCAGCAGACGTGCGGCTCGTCCGTGTCCTTGCGCCAGGTGGCGCTGTGCTCGAGGCCCACGCCGGGCAGCGGCACCTGCGTCCACGGGATCCGGAACTGGTCGTGCAGGTGCGCGAAGTGCTGCACGTCGGCGCTGTTCTCCGCGAACTCGAGCAGGTTCATGCGCACGTCGTGCGCGTCGTAGCTGCCGCGGTAGGTGTAGCGCCCGTCCTCGATCTCCGGCACGCGGCCCAGCAGGTACGGGGCGTCCGCCACCACGCCCGCGGGGCCCAGGTAGGCGCACAGCATGCCGTAGTAGACCTCCGAGGGGTGCACGCCCACGCGCGCCGGGCTGCGCTTGCCGTAGGGCACGCTGACCACCTCCCCCGCGCCGGAGAACTGCCAGCCGTGGAAGCGGCAGGTGAGCGTCTCGCCGCACACGTGGCCCAGCGCCAGGTGCGCGCCGAGGTGTGGGCAGAAGGCGTCCATCACGTGCGTGGCGCCGCTCTCGGTGCGGAAGACCACCAGCGAGCGCCCCATGGCGTGCACCCCCTGCGGCTGGTCGCTGAGCTCGCTCGCGGGCAGCAGCGGCACCCACCCGGTGGGGTACACGCCCGGGTACGACGCCACGCGCGCGGCGTCCAACGATTCACGCTCTTCGGGCGTGGGCGCCAGGCTGGACGAGCGGGGGTGCTTGGCCTGCCTGCCGCGGCGCTTCTCGAGCACGCTCAGCAGCGCGTCGACGATCACGCGGGCTGCCCCGCGTTCCCGGCGGGCTTCCGGGCCAGCACGAAGAAGCAGGGCGTGAAGATGCCCAGGCGCCCGCCCTCGATCAGCGCGTCGGCGCCCACGTTGAGCATGTCGCTCACGGCCTTCGAGCCAGCCGGGATGATCTTGAGCTGCTCGAAGAGCCCGATCAGGCGGTTGCTCACGAAGCGCCCGGGCGCGCTGCGGCGCACGCTGGTGAAGTCACGCCCCTCGCCCTCGAGCGGCGCGTACCAGGGCGTGCTGGGGTCGCTGGTCTCCGCCAGGTCGGCGCTGTCTTCCACCTCGAGGCCAGCCTCGCGCATGGCCGAAAAGATGGCGTGCGTGCTGCACATGTCCGGCAGTCCGTCGCCGGACTCGATGTCGCGCTTGATGCGGCGGTGGGTGGCGTTCTCGGGGTCGTAGTGGTCGGTCAGGCACCACTCGTAGACCGCAAAGCGCCCGCCCGGCTTGAGCACGCGCGCGATCTCGCGGAACACCCCGGCGCGGTCCGGCGCGTGGCAGGTGGCCTCCACGGCGTAGGCCGCGTCGTAGGTGCCGTCGGCCATGGGCAGCGCCATGAAGTCCGCCTTGATGCCGCGGCAGCGCTGGTCCAGGCCCGCCTCCTGGTTGTAGCGGGCCAGCTTCTCCAGCTGGTAGGCGTTGTTGTTCACGCCGTCCACGCTGGCGCCCGAGAAGCGGGCGATGGCGCGCATGGGGCCGCCCACGCCGCAGCCCACGTCCACGGCGGTCTGCCCCTTGCCGAGCCCCAGGCGCAGCGCGAGGTAGTGTTCGTGCCGCGCCAGCGACGCCGCGAAGGCCTCGCCCGCGAAGCGCGGCGCGAAGTGGAAGGACTTGCCCCAGCCGCGCTCGTAGAAGTCCGTGGCCAGGTCGTAGTACTGGTTGACCATCTGCGCGTAGTCGGTGTGCCGCTGCGTGTGCGCCGCGGCGGCGTCCTGCGCGTCTGGGGCGCCCTCGGCGTACTGCCCGTCGCGGTAGAAGCGCAGGTAGGAGCGCAGCGTGGAGGTGACCCGCGTGTCGGCGTCGGGGTCACGGTAGAAGTCGCGGGGCTGGGTCGCTTGGTCGGTGGTCATGAGCGGGCTCCAACGCGGCGCCCAGCGCCCCACCCGGGCCCTGGACCGACTCGCGTTCGGTTTTGATGAGGATGGCAGCATGCCGGATCCCAATCCCGTTTGCGAGAGCGTTCATGATAGAAACCGACCGCGTGTCGGTTTGGGGACCGTCGCTACCCCAGCGTGGCGTAGGACGCGCCCATGGCCTTGCGCCAGCGGGCCCGGGCCCCAGGCACGAGCAGCCCGCCGGCCACGAACTCGCTCAGCTCGGTGAGCTCGGCCTCGCGCTCGCGCGCGGTGGTGTCCAGGCGCCCGTCGATGGTCAGGCCACGAAAGGCGGCCTGTAGGATGCCAGCGATGGTCGCGGCGTGGCCCGCGCGCAGCTGCTTGCTGGCGATGCCGCCCGCCACCAGGTCGGTCAGCAGCGCCAGCTCCCGCGCGTAGTAGGGCTGCATGGCCTCGTTCACGGCGGGCTTCATGGACTCCCACGTGGCCTGCGTGAGCCCCCAGCGGGCCATCTCGCGGTCGAAGGTCTGCAGGCGCAGCTGCGCGTAGCAGGCCAGCTGCGTCACGGGGTCGGCCTGGTTGCGGACGGTGGCCTCGAAGTCCTCCCAGTGCGCGGAGAGGATGCGCTCGGCGGCCACCTGGAAGATCATGCCCTTCCCGTCCGGGAAGTGGTGGTAGAGCGTGGTCTTGGCCAGGCGCGCCCGCTGCGCCAAGTCCGACAAGGTGGTGCCCTCCACGCCGAAGCGCGCGAAGAGCACGAGGGCCGCGTCGAGGATGCGGCCGCGGGGGTCGGGGAGGTGCTTGGCCATCGCGTCCCCACCATGGTGCACGATCGGCCGGACGCCAACGCGAGCGGCGCGAACGCCCGAGGAGGGCTAGGCTGCGGGTATGACCCCCACGCACTCCTGGATCGTGTCTCTCGGCGTCCGGCGCCCTTCGCTCTCGGGCCCCGCGGCGCTGCTCGGCCTGCTGGGCGCCCTCGCGGGCTGCTCGCCAGCGGGCACCCAGCCTGCGAGCGCCTTTCCCCCCGACACCTCCGCGTCGGAGAGGCAGTACGGCTCCGCCCTGACCGTGGGCCTGCGCGTCACGACGGACCCGCAATCCGAAGACGAGCCGCGCGTGCACATCGCCGCGGTGGTGCGCGACCTGGACGGCGTGGTGGAGACTCACGAGCTGGGTGACTACGAGGGCACCGCGACGCAGCAGCCGCCCGAGGGCGACGAGCTGGTGCGGGTCCGCGTGCACCACGCGCAGGGGTCCACGCTGGTCGTGCGCATCACGCCCGACGGTCACATCGAGGTGCACCACCAGCCGGACGTGGGGTCGGGCACCACGGTGCGGCGTATCCCGCTGCGGGACGACGCCACGGTGGTCGCGAGCGACCCGCCCGTGGAGCACACGAACTAGAGCCACCGGCTGCGGCAGAGGCCGCGCGTGCTCAGATGTTCTCGGCGTCCTTGAGCAGCTCGGGCACGAAGGTGGCGCGCGTGCGGATCAGGGTGCCGCGCCCGGGGCCGCGGCGGACCGTCAGGACCTCCCCCGGGCGTACGATCTCAGCACACACCATGTCGGCGTCGGTGAAGGTGACCTCGGTGATGGGCGCGGTGGGTGGGGTGTTGGCGGAAGCCTGGGCCGCCGGGAGGGCGAGCAGGGTGGCGAGGGCGAGTCCAAGGGCGAGGCGCATGGCGTTCCTTTCGGTGGGGGCTGCAGGGCGTGGCTTCAGGGTAGACACCGCCGCGCGCCAAGAGTTAGCTCGCGGGCCAATTCTCCTTCATTTGGCACCGAATGACGCCACCTCGGTGGGCGCGCCGCTCGTCAGCAGCGCGAACACGCGGCCCGTGCAGCCACCCGAGACGCCCGGTGGACCCCGAGCTCGCGGTCGCACCGGCGCCTGCGGCGGTGGAGCAGGGCTGTGGGCTGGCGGTGATCGTCGGCACGCGTGAGCTCAGCGGGAGTTGGCGTCCACCCACTCGCGGAAGGCGGAGACGCGCGTGATGACCGCTGCGGACTCCACGCAGCGCGAGCTGTTGTCCACGGCCAGGCTGACGATGCCCACCACGTGCTCCACGCCGTTCACGCTGAGCAGCGCGGGCGCGCCCGAGTCGCCGGGGCACACCCCCGCGTCCGGCGAGGCCGCGCAGAAGCGCGTCTGGGCCATGCCCTGCACGTCGCCCGAGAAGCAGTGAAAGGGGGACAGCGACTCGAGCGAGGCCTCGCGCAGCTGGGCGCTGCCGCGTCCGCCGCTGCGCGTCACACCGAAGCCCAGGATGCGCACCCGCGGTCCGGCCAGCATGACGTTGTCGCTGAGCGCGGCCAGCGGCACCGGCTGCGCCCGCGTGAGGGGCGCGTTCAGGCGCAGGAGGGCGAGGTCGTGGCCGCGCTCGGGGTGCTGGGCGTCGAAGCCCGGGTGCACCACCACCTCACGCACCGTGGCGCGCTCCGGGTGGGCGCGCGGGTGGCCCACCTGGACGCTGC
Organism: Sandaracinaceae bacterium; assembly: GCA_020633075.1. Taxonomy (GTDB): domain Bacteria; phylum Myxococcota_A; class Polyangia; order Polyangiales; family Houyiibacteriaceae; genus JADJJE01. The sequence goes on along the minus strand of JACKEI010000004.1, from coordinate 47,507 downwards.
GGACCTGCAGCTCACCGAGCGTGGCCGAGCGCACGCAGTGGCCGGCGGTGAGCACCGCGTCCGGCGCGACCACGACGCCGCTGCAGGTGCCCCACCAGCTGCCGCGCCGCCAGCGCAGCATCACGGCGGAGCCGGCCTGGTCCGGCGCGACGTCAGCCCCGCCGTAGAGGGCGTGGCCCGGTGCGACCCACGCGCCGAGGACGCTGGCCACAAGCGCCGCCGCGAGCCCCACTCCGACGCCCAGCCGAGAGAGGCCGCGGGCAGGGTGGGCGCGAAGGCGGGCGTGGGGAGCGGTCATGGGGGCGTCGCGGTGTCTGACGGGTGCGGCGGCGCGTGGGCGGCCGCGTACGTGGGGGCGCTCAGCACGAGCACCGCCGGCATGGCGCCATAGTAGAGCACGTTGGGGACCACGCGCGCGAGGTAGCCCACGTCCAGCTGGAGGAAGAGGATCAAGACGTCCGCCGTGATCCACGTGCCGTACCAGGCGAGCGCCAGCGCGCTCTGGCGTGCGTGCCATGCGCGCGCGGTGCGGCCGGGCAGCGCACGCCGGACGTAGGGCACACGCGCGAGGATCAGCGCGAAGAAGAGGACCTCGTACGTGAGGAAGAGCACGCGGCTTTCCTCGCTGTGCCACACGAAGCGCACCATCAGCTGCGCGAGCACCGGCACCAGGAAGGCCCAGGCCAGCGCCCGCACGAGGCCACGCCGTGTGATGCGCAGCGCGCCCTCGTCGGTGAGCACCTCCGCCAGCAGCAGGTAGCGCAGGTCGCCGATGATCACGAAGGCGACGGGGATGACCGTGCCGAGTGCACCCGGGAGCGCGCCGATGAGCGGGATGTCGTTGGAGGTCAGCCAGGCGTCGAGCGCAGCCACGACCACGAGCAGCGCCGCGTAGGCGCGGACGCTCGGGTGCACGCGCGCCTGCCCGCCCGATGCGATGGCCGCGCCCAGGGCGCAGGCCAGGAAGAGCAGGACGGGGTGCTGCTGGGGGCTCTGGTAGAAGGCCTCGAACATCTCAGTGGGCTCCGCTCGCGGGGTCGGGGCCGAGCTTGCGCTGCGCCATGGCGTTCAGGTAGGCGAGCACGTCGTCGAGGGCCGCGTCACGCTCGGGAATGCCCTCTGGCAAGCCGGGCATGGGGGTGCCGCGCCGCACCGTCTGCGGTGCGTCCACCCAGCGCCGCAGCCAGCTGGGCTCGATGTACTCGCTGACGCTGGCGGGGTAGTTCAGCTCCGGGCCCACCGCGCCCCCTTCGCCGTTGATGGCGTGGCAGCGCGAGCAGTAGCGCCGAAAGACCGCAAAGCCGCGCGTGGCGCTCTCGCTGGCGTCTGCGGGAGGCGCCATGCGCGCATAGCGCTCCGCCGCGTGCTCGGCGATGGTCACGCCCACCACCTGATAGGGCCAGCCCCAGTCGCCCTCGCTGCGCACCAGGGCGTCGTCCATGTTCTCCCAGACCAGGTACGCGGGAGCGAGCGCGGTGCGCACGGTGGCGCCGCCCACGGGCTTGTCGATGGCGAAGTCGGTGTCCACGCGGCTCACCGCGAAGAAGGCTTGGTGGGCGAGGAAGCGCGACACGGGGACGGCCGCCCGGTATCCGTCGGCGCACTCGAAGATCAGCTCGTCGGCCTGGCGCCACGCGGGGCCCAGCTGCTCGTCCAAGAGCGGCAGGGCGGGCAGCGCGTCGAACTGCACGGCGCGCTCCTCGTAGGGCTCGAAGACCCGCACGCGCACCTGCGCCGGGCCACGCTCCGCGAGGTCGACCAAGGCGCCGTCTGCCGCGCCCCCAAAGCGCACGCCTCGCTGCGCGGAAGCGGCGGCGCTGGGCGGCGCTGGGCTGGGCGGTGCGGCTGGCTCCTGGGACGACGGTGACGGGGGGTCTGCGGGCTCCGCAGACGAGCCACAGCCAAGGCACGCGCCCGCGCTCAGCCCGAGCGCCAGCCAGGCGCGCGCGGAGGGCCAGCGAGTCACGGCGCGAGCTCGCCCAGGGCCACCTCGACGCGCGTGCTGGCGCCGGGCTGCGACGGGCCACGCGCGCACATGCAGAGGTGCCGCGCGTCCGTGATCACCTTCGCGCCGCGCGCCTCACCCGCCTCCATCAGGACCTGGGCCAGCTGTGCGGTGAGGTCCTCTTGGATCATGAAGCGACGCGACAGCGCGTCCACCAGGCGCGGCAGCTTGCCCAGCCCCAGGATGCGCCGGCCGGGCAGGTAGCTGAGCGTGGCGTGCCCGAAGAAGGGCAGGAAGTGGTGAGCGCAGATGGAGAAGAACGTGATGTCCGAGACCGTCACCACGCCGCGCGCCTCGCTGTCGTCCAGCATGCGAGTGGTCTTGAGCACGCTCTCGGGGTCCACCTGGTAGCCGCTCAGGAGGTCGCGGTAGGCGCGCCGGATGCGCGGCTCGCACTCCTCCGCGTCGAACCAGGCCAGCGCGCGCGGGTCGTCGGTGACGTTCTGCGCGAGCCAGCCTGCGATGGTGATGTCGGGGGTCTTGTCGTGTTTGCTCAAGGAATGCTCCGGGGCTGACGGCGCGTCTCTGCGAGGTGGGGCCGTCGAGGAAGGATGCGGTCTAGGAAGGGGTTGAACCAACCCGACGTGATGCAGTAGGCGCGGTCGTGGGCGCGGTGGTGCTGAGCGTGGTGCACGGGCGCGAGCAGCACACGGTGCCGCTGCAGGAAGCGCACCGCGCGCGGGGCGTGGCGCACGTGGGCCCACTTGTGAATCTGGTTGGTCAGCAGCACCGCCCCCGAGAACCCCAGCACCCCTGCCGCGAGCGCAGCCTGCAGCGCGGAGCCGGGCCCCGCTGGCCCGAGCGCCAAGAACGCCACCATCACCAGCAGCGCACCGAGCGCGTTGTCGCCGTTGGTCTCGCCGACGCCGTGCTGCGTCATCGCCAGCGGGTCGTGGTGGTGCTCCCGAAACGGGACGATGAGGTTCCGCCCCAGCCAGGGCGTGTGTTCGCTGGCCAGCTCGTCGGCCCAGTAGTGAAAGAGCCCGGACACCAGGTCCGCCAGCGCCCAGCCGAACACCAGACCCAGCCCCGCAGCGAGCCAGCCCGCCACGGTGGGAGCCGTCAGGGTCCCCACCCGCACCGCCAACGCGACCCAAGTCACTCCCCCCGCGAACACGGCGAGGCCACCGAGTCGCTGCCAGAGCGGGTGAGGGCGCAGGGTCACTCCTCTTAGAGGGCGCGGACGCGACCTGCGTTACAGACTTTCTGACCCCGCGCCGCGATGCCCTCCGCTTCTGGCCCCGGCTCACGCGCGCGGATTGCTGCGGCGTCGCACAGAGGACACCCTGTGGCGGTGAGCAACGGTGACGACGCGCTGGCGGGCGCATAGGAGGCCAGACGTGGGTGTCGCGGCGATCGTGGTGGGGACGTTGGCCGTGATCGGGCTGGGCGTCGGGATGTTGTCGGCGCAGCACAGCGCGGCGGAGAAGCGCTTGGCGGCGTGGAAGGCGGTGGCCGTGAGGCGCGGAGCTCGCTTTGATGAGGGTCACAGGGCCAAGTACGCCGCGCAGCCCTACGCCCACGGGGTGATCGAGGCGCGCGTGGCACAGGCCACGGTGAAGCTGGACCTGCACTCCGACGCGCTGGGTTCCTCGAAGTCGGTCTACACGCGGGCGCGCGCGCGCTTCGTCCTCGGCGCGGGCCCGCGCTTTCGCGCCACCGCGGCGGGCGTGCTGGCCGACGTCGGCCGCTCCCTCGGGTTTCAAGACGTGCCCCTGGGCGACGAGGCCTTCGACCACATGTTCATCGTGACCGGAGAGGACCCGAGCGGCATCAAGGCGGCCTTCTCGCTGCGCACCCAGGCCACGCTCGCGCGCAGCCTGCCCGTTGCGACGGTGAGCTCCGACGGGCACGAGGTCACCCTGCACACGTTGGGCGCCCGCACACTGGGCCTGGACGAGATGCTGGACGTGGTGGGCGCGCTCGCGTCCGTGGGGGCGGATGGCCTGGACGCGCTGGCCGCCGCGCTCCCCGACGCCACGCTCACGCCGGCGGCGGGCACGTGGGAGGCGCCGACACCTCCGTTGCTGACGATCCCAACCACGCACGGGAACGCGAGGGCCACGGTCTACTGGTGGAGGGGCGGGCCGCGGGTGAGCCTGACGCTGCCGCTGCCACGGGAGCTGCCCGCGTTCCGGGTGGTGATCAAGGACGGCCAGGCGGAGGGTGTCCCCACCGGGCTGCTCAGCGACTACGGCCTGCGGCTGCTGATCGAGCTGCCCGGCGCGCTGGTGGAGAGCCGCGCGCAGCAGCTGGAGCTCCGCTGGCTGGGCATCCCCGAGCCCACCGCGTTCACGTCGGGGGTGAACCTGCTCGCGGACATCGCCAGCAGCGTGCACCGCACCGGCGCGTTCCGTTAGAGAGAGCCCGCGCGCGGTACCTCGTTTGGGGCCTCCCTGAACGAGGTCGTCGGTGCGTGTAGGGAAAAATGCCCATGGTAATCGGCAGCACGGCGCGCCACCCTGGGCAGGCTGCGGCGCGCACCTCTTCCCCTTCGCCCGCCCCGCATGTGGACATGTATGGCCCAGCTCACCGTCATGATCGTGGACGACAACGCAGCCATCTGCGACTCGGTCGGGATGCTCATCGAAGACTCGGGTTTCCGTGTGGTCCGGGCCCAGGACGGGCAACACGCGCTCGAGCTGTATGAGACGGACACCCCGGACATCGTCGTCACCGATCTGCGCATGCCCCGGCTCGGCGGGGTGGCGCTGGCCGAGCGGCTGCGGGCGACCTGTCCCTCGCTCCCCATCATCCTGATCACGGCGGGCTACGACGGGCCCGAAGACCTGTCGGAGATCGGCGAGGTCTTGCTGAAGCCCTTCGCCATCGCGGAGCTGAACGCCGCCATCTGGCGCGCCGTGGCCCACTGAGGGGACCCCGAGCTGGACGCAGCGCGGCGATAGTGCTCCCGGGCGCTCCGGGGTGTAGCGTGTGGCGATGAGCAAGAAGCAACGCGCCGCCGAGAGCACCATCGAGAACCGGGTCTACTTGTTTCGCGAGCTGGCCGCGGCCTTCATCGCGCGCGAAGGGGCGCTGCTCACGTCGCCGAAGGAGGCTGACCGCGAGCGCGCGCGGCACGGGCTCGCCGAGATCGCGCGCGTGGCCTGCCTGGTGGCCGACCTCGAGCACGCCACGCCGGACGAGCTGGCAAAGGCCATCGTCGGCGAGTAGGCGCGCCCGCGAGCCCGCGCGAGAGTCCACCGAGCGGCACAGTACCGCTGTTCACGGCAGACGGAGCACGAAGCGTGCCGCTGCATGGCAGACGCGCCCGTGCCGGGCTAGAGAGGCAGCACCATGGGGCTCGCCGGGATCATCGGACTGCTGTCGTTGGGAGCGCTCGTGTTCGGCGGCTACGCCGCGTTGGTCCAAGCCGGAGCCAACAGCACCGACGCGGGGCGCAGGGCGGTCTGGGCGCAGCTGGCGGAGAAGCGGGGCGGCGAGTACCTCGACGAGAAGCGGCCGTTCTGGTCCACGGAGCGACGCGACCAGCTCGACCTGCGTGTCGGCAGCGCGGTGGTGCGCGTCGACGTCCGCATCACGGGCTTTGGCAAGTCGAAGGAGGCCTACACCCGCGCGCGGGCGCGCTTCACCCTCGGCCGTGGACCAGCGTTCCACGTCGCGCCTGCGGGTGCGCTCGCGAGCGTCGGCCGCGCCCTCGGCGCGCAGGACCTGCCCCTTGGTCACCAGCGCTTCGACCGCGACTTCATCGTCAAGGGGCAGGACCACGCAGGTGTGAAGCGGGCCTGGACGCCTGCGCTGCAGGCGACGCTGACCCGGTCGCTGAGCGACGCCACTGTCACGTCGCGCGGAGACATGGTGGAGCTCAGCCTGAGTGGCGCCCGCTACTTTGGCGTGGACGTGATGGCAGACGTGGTGGGCGCGCTCGCGTCCGTGGGTGCCGATGCGTTGGACGCGCTGGCGGCGGCGCTGCCGGACGCGACCCTCACTCGCGCGGGCGGCACGTGGGACGCGCCCACGCCGCCCTCGCTGACGGTCCCCACCGCGCAGGGGGACGTGACCGCGCTGGTGCGTTGGTTCACGGGCGGGCCACGCGTGATCCTGGCTCTGCCCGTCACGCGGGAGCTGCCCGAGTTCCGCGTGGTGATCGCGGACGGTCACGCGGAGGGCATCCCGCAGGGGTTCCTGAGCGAGTACGGCGCGCGCCTGCTGGTCGAGCTCCCGGGGGTGTTGGTGGCGAGCAAGGAGCGTCACCTCGAGCTGCGCTGGCTGGGCATCCCCGAGGCCTCGACGTTCATGTGCGGCGTGAACCTGCTGGCCGAGCTCGCCGGCCGCGTGCATCACACCGGCGCGTTCCGGTGAGGGTCCAAGGCGGCCGACTCCAGCGGCTCGGGTGCGGGCCCGGGGTGCAACGAGGCGGGCGACTCAGAACTCACAGGTTGGACTGATGCAGTAGGGGGCGCTGCCGAGGTTCCCCGCGCGTTGGTCGTAGCAGACGTAGCCACCAGGGCAGTCGGCGTCCGAGGTGCAAACCAAGCGGCATGTGTTCGAGTAGTCGTCGCAGCGCAGCTCCGCGTTCGGGCGGTCGTATTGTGAGCGGAGCCGTTGGAGCTCAGCCCCCACGAGCGTACAGCGCTCCGCGTTCGACTCGCACGACGTCCCAATGTCCACGACCGACTCCGGCGGAGAGATCGGTGTGAGGCACTCCAGCCGGAAGCTCGCGCCCAACGTGGGTTCAGCGCCGCTCGTGAAGCGTACTTGTTGCCTGCGCTCGTCCGCGCAGTCCTCCTCGACGCGCGCCGAGTAGTCGTCGTAGAACCACCCGGGACCGGCGGGGTCCACGCCTGCTTCGCGCAGCTCGAGGGTGGGCGCGACCTGCTCGACGCTACACACCTCGCGACCGTCCTCGGTCACGCGGACCGGTTGGGCGTCGCGGCCTCGACCCGCATGTTCGGCGCAGGTCGCTCCGAGAGGCAGAACCTCCAAGACACTGCATGGCACCTTCCCGAGCCCGTTGCGGATGAGGGGGCGCGGGAGACAGCTGCTCGGGATCTTCGACGCGATGGCGGCGACGATGGCGTCAATCGCCGGCCCGAAATTGGCGCGGTAGTCGCCGTTCTCGGCGTCCACGGCCTCGCAGATCGAGGCCACCACACCTGTGGCGCCCGCGGCCTGCAACCCCTCCGCGACCCGCACGAGGCGGCGAGGGGGAAACGCCTTGTTCTGCAGGCGCTCGTTCGTCGGGGCGCTTGGGTTGGGCCGCACGCAGCCCGGCACGAGGTCGTTCCCGACGGAGTTTGCCACCTCCAGCATCGACGGGTCGTCGAGGATGCCCGCGTAGTCGTGGACGAGCAGCGGCACATCGTTCTCGGTAATCGTCTCGCTGTTGGCCGCGACGACCTCCGGCGCGATCCCGCCGACCAGCGCGAAGATGAGGCGGCTCTCTGCGCCCGCACGCAGCGCGAGCAGGCCATCGACGTACCGCGAGATCGGGTGTTGGACGTCGCGGTACGTCGCGCACTGACGACCGGACGCGAGCTGAAGCTGGTTGTCTGCGTCGCGAAAGGTCGGCACCGGGTACGTGCTGTTGCCTGTCGATATGTCGTACAGGTCCAGATCGGCGCTCGAGCAGTCATCCTCGTCCGTGATCACGACGATCGCCAGCAGTGAGTCGGGCCGAAGAAAGCTCTCGCGCGTGCCGTCGCCCCGGTCCACCGCGTTCTCCGTGTCGCCGTGGCCGACGGTGTTGCGGACCTCGACGCCGCCGCGTGTCTGGGGGAACGTCAAGGTCGACGTTGAGGGCGTCAGGGCCTTCAGCACTGCCTCGAGCTGTTGCTCGAAGGCGCATCCTTCACTCCCCGTGTTGGCCAGGCAGCGCACGTCTTCTGCAAACGTGCTCGCGTTCGCCGTCGCTGACGCGAAGTCGAGGAAGGGCGGATACGCTTCCGCGCAGTCCGTACGGGTGCCTCGATGGGCCGTGAGCAGGACCCCGTCGTCGCCGAGAGGTGTGAAGCAGTGCGCGGCAGCGTTGATTTCGATCCCGCCGACACCCATGTCGCTCGTGATCACGCCGACCCGGAGGCTCGCCACGGGCTCGAAGGAGGATCCGTCGGGGAGCTCGCCCGTCGCGAGGATGGTCACCAACCGGGGAATCTCGGAGATGAGCGCGTCCTGCTCCTCACCCATGGAGCCCGAGTTGTCCACGAGGAAGATGAGATCCAGCGCGCTGACCGCCGTGATGTCGACCTCGTTGATGACGCCCGACAGCGTGCACGGAACGAGTGGTCGAAGCGGACGATCCACGCAGCCCGTGGCGAGCGACTGCGCGAGCGGAGGGAAGAGAGCCAGAAGGGCGGCGGCGAACAAGGTCGAGCGTGTGAGCATGGATGCAATCCCCCGTGAAGCGTTTCAGAGGCATGGACCGCCAGCGCCTCGCTTCGGCTCACGTTTCCGTGCGTCACTCCGCCCAACACTCATTCTCCAGAATTCATGAGCCGTTTGTCGTCGCTCGGGGTCCAATGTCACCGTGACGTCTGCCTTCGTTCCGATTCAGCGCCTCGGTGAGCCCGCGCCGGAAGACGAGTTTCTCGTTGCTCGCGCGCTCGACGGCGATCTCTGGGCGGAGGAGGCCCTTTACCGGCGTCACGTGGCCACCGTGCTCAGCCTGGCGAGGCGGATGCTGCGCAACGACGCGGACGCGGAGGACGTCGTCCAGGACGTGTTCGTCTCGGCCTTCGATGAGCTCTCCGACCTGCGGCAGCCCGCCCGCTTCGCCCCATGGCTACGCCGCATGACCGTGCACCGGGTCTACAAGCGCCTCCGTCGTCAGCGCCTCCGGCGGTTGCTCGGCCTGGATCGCACGTTCGAGGGCTACGCCCCACTCGTGGCCCAGGCCAATCAGGCGGCGGGCCAGGAGGCGCACGCCGACTTGACCATCATCGACGACGCGCTCGACCGACTCGGACCGGCCGAGCGGATCGCATGGATCCTGCGACGTCTTCACGGGCACTCCCTGGTGGAAGTCGCCGAGCTCGCTGACTGTAGCTTGGCGACTGCCAAGCGCCGCATCGCGCGCGCGGACACTGTGGTCAAGACGCTCTTGGAGGCCACATGACCGACCAACGCATCGAGCGAGCTCGCGATGCTCTCGCATCCGATGTCGACGAGCGAAAGGTGCAGGCGCTCTGGCGCCGCATCGAGGGTGGCCGTCGCGCAAAGCCGTCGCACGGGCGGCGCCGCCCGAACATGCGGGTGATCCTCGCGGCGGCCATGACGTTGGGGCTTCTCGCATCGGGTGGTGCTCTGGGCTGGTCGCTCACCCGAAGCGAAGCGGGGCCGCTGCGGCTTGCCGACGGTTCGCCGCTGCCGTCGGCGCTCGAGGCGACGCGCACGGAGATCTTCCGGTTCGACGATGGCTCCCAGCTCGAGCTCGCCGCAGGGAGTCACGTGGACCTCCTCGACACCACGCCCCAGAACGTGCGCCTCGCGCTGCGCGGCGGTCAGGTGGTCTTCCGCGTGAGGCCGCACGGTCCGCGACGCTGGGAGATCGAGTGCGGTCCGCTCAGCATCGAAGTCGTCGGGACGGTGTTCACCGTGGATCGCGACGGGGAGCACGTAGAGGTCCATGTCCAGCGGGGTGCTGTGCTCGTGCACGGAGACCGGGTCCCTGACCACGTACAGCGTTTGAGCGCCGGACAGTCGCTCGCGATGCCGCCGGCGCCCCAGCTCCCGGCACCTCTCGAGGAGGAGGCGGAAGCTCTCGAGCCCGTGGCCGCACCGGTGCCGGACCCAACGAGGGATGCCCAGCGAGCCGCGCGTCCGGGCGCCGTTTGGCGCGAGCATCTCGCCGCTGGCCGCTACGACGAGGCGTACGATGCGCTCGGAGAAGAGGGGTTCCTGCGCGAGACGGCACGCGCGCAGCGGGTCGATGATCTGATGCGCCTAGCGGATCTCGCGCGCCTCTCCGGGCACCCCGATGATGCCCTCCTGCCGTTGGAGCGCATCGTGGATCGACACTCCTCGAGTGGCTCTGCCGCGATCGCGGCGTACACCCTCGGGCGCCTGCGCCTCGAGCGTCTGGGTGACCCCGGCGGCGCCGTGGTCGCCCTCCAGCGCAGCCTCGCGATGGGTCTACCCGCCGCGCTGCAGGAGCCTGCCCGCGCGCGGCTCGTCCGCGCGCTGCGTTCGGACGGAGACCCCCGTATGGACGCTGCGGGGCGCCGTTACCTGGAGCTACACCCTGAGGGACCGTCCGCGGACGTCATTCGCGGGTGGCTCGAGTGAGGTGGCTTCTTGGCTTTGCCCTAGTCCTCGCGGTCGGCTTGGGGCCAACCGTCGTCTCCGCTCAGGTGGTGGAGGCCTGCGACGTGCCGTGGTTGGACGCGACCCGGCTCGCGGAGGTCTTGCGCATCGAAGTCGGCGAGGTCGACGCGATCTTTCGGATTGACGAGTGCTCTGGGGAGCGGGCGCGCGTGTCGATCGTACGCGACGGGCGGGTACTGGTGCGCTTCGTGCCCTGGGGCGACACGCCCGACGAGCTCCGGGTCCGCCTCATCGCCATCGTCCTGGCGGAGCTGCTGCATACGGACGAGGCACTCCGGGAGCTCGCGAGCGCGGAGCGCGACGATCCCTACGCGCGCGCGACCAACCGGCCTGCGGGCTCGGACCCGGACCCTTCCGCGCAGGTCGAGGTAGCAGAGGCCGCCGTCCAGACGGACGATGGCGCGGCATCTCCGGGTGCGCTGGCGGCGGTGGCATGCGCACCCTTGGTGCTGGATGCGCGGCTGGGTCTCCGCATCTTTCCTCCGCTGCCGCTCCGGCGCGCCGACAACGAATTCGTCACTGTCGATGCCGGGCTCGGCGTGCAGTGGCGACGTCTGCTGGCGCGAGCAAGCGTCCTTGCCAGGAGCCGCGGAGATGCCGCGGGGACCGTGACGTTTCGCGCCTATCTAGGCTCGGTCGGAGCGCGCTTGCTCGACGTGGTGGACGGGGCGTGGCGTGTGCACCTGGACCTGCTCGCGTCGGCGGGTCTGATGCACGCTCGAGCCCACTTCGACGAGCGCCCCGACGACGGAGCCAGCGTGCGTCAGCGATTCACAGGCGGCCTCGCCCTTGGCCTGGGCGTCGCCCACGATCGCGCGCGCTCACGCGTCGGGTTCAGCTGGGAATTGGGCTACCTCAGAGGCATGACGATAGACCAGGGCGGTCGACGCGTGGGGACCTTGGATGGATGGAACGTCGCGTTCTACCTGTCGGTCGGCCTCCGAGTACGCGAGCGATGAGAGTCCAACGCCAAGACCTCTTGCCGACTACGGTGTCAGCGCATCGTGGAGCCACGGGAGATCCTCACACGTAGGCGGACCGGACCTGGCGCGACTCCCGTCACCGGCGCGTTCCGCTAGGCCGACACCACGCGGCCGGGCAGCTCGGCGCGGCCGAGGGTGTAGCCACCGTCCACGGTGATCAGTCGCGTCGGCGCGGAGGCGTCGTCTTCGATCAAGGTGCGCAGGCGGCGGATGGCCACGTGCACACGCTTGGCGTCCCGCAGGGGGTGGTAGTCGCTCACGTCCCAGACGACCCGCGCCACGTCCTCGAGCGGCGCGAAGCCCTGTGGCGATGCGGCGGCGTCGAACAGACAGCACAAGATGCGCGTGGCGAGCGGGCTCGCTTGTTCCGTGCGTTGGGGCATCCACACAGAGCCGGCGGTGGGGTCGAAGACCCAGCTCGCGCTGTTGTCCGGGTCCAAGGGCTGCACAGTAGCCTGCCAGCGCGCGGCCAAGCCGTCGCTCAACAGACGGTCGAGGGCGTCGCCGGAGGCGACACCGCCCAACAAGACCGACGCCACGCGCGCGGCGGTGGGGGACGCGTCGCCGTGCCGCGCGATCTCGAGTAGGCGCTGGACGTCGGGCCCTGAGTCGAGCGCCATGCGCAGCAGGTCCGCGATGACCGTGTAGCGGCGACTGCGCGCCGACCGGCCGACGCGCGTCAGCGCCTCCACCGACACGCCGAGCTCGTCGTGACGCGCGAGCGCCAGCTGCGCGTAGCAGAGCATCAGCAGCGCTTCACCCTCCACCAGTGGTACGCGCAGCTCCATGCAGCGCCGCACCAGCGTGGCCGCCAGGACCTCGGCCTGTTCGAGGTCGCCACGCAGCAGCAGGACGTGGGTCTCCAAGAATGCGCACACACAGGTGGCGAGAGGGCCATCGCCCGGCTCCACGCGCGGGAGCGCGTCGTCCGCGATGTGCTCGCCGCGGCGTGCGCGGTGGGCGACGCGCACTGCGCTCAGGTAGCGAGCGGAGATGCCCTGGGGTGCCGGGATGACGTCGGCCCACGCGGGCTCCGGGGTGCTCACGCTCGCGCTCAGGCTGACCAGCCGCTCGAACATGTAGGCCCAGTGGTAGAGCGTGGCGATGCCGAGGCTCTCCGCCTCGCGCAGCAGCTCCCGCGACACCAGGGTGAGCCCTGTGTAGCGCCCTCCCGTGACGCGCAGCAGCCCCTGTGCCACACGCGACAGGAGCCCGAGTCCGGACGGGACTTCGTCGTGCTGCTGGAGCGTCCGCAGCACGAGCTGGCCGCGCGTTCCTCGCCCCTCCGCGATGAGGCGCATGCCGGCCACGACCGTCGCGCGCACGCCGAAGGAGCGAGCGACGTCTTCCGGCCGCTGCATCTCGCGCGGACCACCGTCCAGCCTCCGCCGTAGCTCGGCGGCCAACATGGCGCTGACCCCGCGCTCGGGGGTGGGTGCGCTGGTCGGGACAGGGCGTCGGTCCTCACCGTGCAACAGCACCTCGAGGTCGCGGAAGCTGGGCTGCGCCGATGCGCTCGGGTGCGCGCCCTCGGTGTCGATCGGAGCGCGATGCGCGGCAGCCGCCAGCTCCCGAATGCGCTGTGGCGACCCCTCCGCCGCCCGCACGATGGCGTCGACCTGACCCGCGCTGCACGGGTGGGCGCAGGCTTCGGCGAGCTCGCGCGCGGCGGACGGGTGAAGCGCGCTCAGGCTCACGATCTGCTCCTGTATGCCCGGGACGCTTGGCCGCGTGCGGGCGGTGACCACCCACCGCGACGTTCGGGCGAAGCGCATGAGAGCCACGAGCCAGCGCGCGATGACGGGCGCCTCCACGAGGTCACTCTCCTCGAGCACGACCACGCTCGACGTGCGCTCTGCGGCGTCCAGCACACGGTCTACGAGCGCGTCTTCGGCTCTCTCATCGTCGGCGCCCTCGTCCCCGAGCGCGTCCCCGAGCGCGCCTTGGCCGTCCGTGTGCTCCCTGCTCGGCCCGGCGTTTGTGGCCCCTGCCGCGTCCCCACGCGCGACCAGAGCAAGCCGGAGCTCCCGTCCCAGCGCGCCGAACGTGAGTCCCTCTCGGCAGCGCACCACACACACACCGGGCGTGTCGCGCAGCACGTGCTGAACCAGCGCGCGCTTGCCGAGGCCCGCGGCCCCCACCACCACGACCACGGGTCCTCGCAAGAGCGCCGCACGCAGCGCGTCTTCCTCCGTCTCACGACCGAGGAAGACGCTGGGTGGGTTCGCTAGGCGATATCGAAGTGGTCCCCGCACGGCGCCCACCCTAGTCGACTGAGCGCCGTTGGAGTAGCCCGTCTATTCGAGCGTCGCCACGGCGCCCGCGCCTGCGACCAGGATGCGACCGCCTGCGTCGATGGTGCACTTGCTCCACGTGTCCGGCGAGCCACTGGGCGTGATGTCCGTGAAGGTCACCCCACCGTCGGTCGACTCCAGCACGAAGCCCGAGTTGTCGCCCGCGCCCAGCGGCTGCACTTCGCCCACCACGACGACGCGGTTGCTTGCCATGCACACGCCCCGCGCCCAGGTCGAGTCGCTGGCGCTGACGTTGGAGAGCAGGGGGTCGATGTCGTGCTGCGTGTAGTCCGTCGCGAGGTAGCGATCCGTGCCCGACACGAAGATCTTCCCGATGTGATTGGTCTGGTCCACACCCACCACCACCACACGCGACGAGTCGGCCGCGACGCCCCACATCTCACCGGTGTAGGCGCCGAGGCCGCTCACCAGCGCGATGGGCGTCATCTCCCACATCTCGGCGTCCACCTCTGGGGATGGCAAGAACACGAACGGGGCTTCCGCGATCGTGCTGCCGCAGCCGACGAAGCGCTCCCCTAGAGCCACCAGATCGAGGATCTGGTGGCTGGTGCCGCCGTCGGACTCCCAGTCCTGCGCGTCGGTCCACAGCGCGCCGCCGTCGGCCACGGTGTCATCGGGGCGGTAGAGGGCACCGTGTCCGTTGAAGGAGTCCGCGAAGGCTGCGCCGCCGCCCGTGGTGACGAAGGGGGACGCCGTGAACGACGTGTCCACCGAGGTGCCGGCGGTGAGCACCGCGGTCGCGGTGAAGGGCGTGGTGCTGGTGTCCAGGCTGAGCACCATGCTGCCGCCCGTGCCGCGCCCGGCGACGTAGATCAGGCCGCCGTAGCCACGGTGCACCGCGTGCACACGGAACGACGTGAGCACGTTGGTGGGGTTGGTCGCGGGGATGGCCCAGGTCATCCCGCCGTCCGCGCTGCGGAAGAGGCCGTTGCCGTCCGCGCCGCTGCCGCAGCCGAGCCACATGGTGCCGTCGGTGTCCACGTGGAACGCGTCCGTGCGGTTGATCCCCGGGCACGGGTGCGTGCGTACGGTCCACGTGGGTCCACCGGTACCCTGGTCGACGACGGACCCGTCCATGCCCGTGCCGTTGTCGGTACCCCCGTCGTTGGGGGCGGGGTCTTCTTCGCCGCAGCCCGCATAGAGCAGTGCGCTACCGAGCGAAGCGAGAACGAGGAGTCGAGAGCGTAGGAGTCGAGTCATAGTGCGCCAACATACCGTGCAGGGTCGGCGTAGCTGCCCACGCTACCGGGTTACATCGGGTAACAGCGTCGCCTGGTGCTCTCCCACAGGCGCCCGGCAACGCGCTGGGTGCGTGGCGCCATGCGGTACGCCAGCCACAGCCCCAGCGCGAAGACGCCGAAGTAGAGCAGCAGCGCCAGCCACACCAGCGGTGTCACACGGCCCCCGGTCACAACGGGCACTCCGTCTGCGGGCGGCAGCGTCAGGAAGTACGCGAGCGCGCTCTCGCCCAGCAGCGGCGCGGCCGGGTGCGAGAAGGCCTGCGGGCTGCGCAGCGATCCGTCCGGCGCGGGCCAGCCCGTGGCCAGCATCTGGGTGGTGAGCGTGTAGGCCTGGTCCAAGCGGCCGCTGCGCCGCGCGGCCGCAATGCCGAACGCGCTGGCCGCCGTGCCGAAGCCGCCCACCACGGGGCCGGCGTCGATCTCGAAGGTCCACTCGCCCTCGGGTCCGCCGCGCCGATACTCACGGAAGCCCGAGGCCCACGACGCGTCCTGCCAGAAGTGCTCCGTGTGCGTGGCGTGCCAGCGCGCCGCGTCCGCGGGCCACAGCTCCGCCGCGTAGATGCCCACCCACGAGTTGCCGATCCCGCGTCCAGGCTGGTTGGGCGCAGGAGCCGCGTCGCCGTAGAGGTCCACGCGGAAGCGCACCAGGCCCAGCTCGTCGTCGTAGGGCGCGACGAACGCGCGCCGCGCTCTCGCGACGAAGGCGCTGTGGTCCGTGCCCAGCACGCGGTCGGCGCGCTTGATGTACGCCACGGCCGCCATCACATCGATGGGGTAGGTCTCCCCCGGGTAGTCCTCGAGCACGCCGTGCGGCGACGCGTCCAGGTCCGCCGCCAGCGTCTCCACCTGGTCGCGCAGAAAGGCGAGGTCGCCGCCGTCGTGCGTGAGGCTCTCGTAGCTGCTCAGCCCCGCGATGAGCAGCGAGCGAAAGAACACGTTGTGGTCGTGCAGGTAGTCGTCGCCCCAGTGCGTGCGCACCCAGGTGTGGTGCACGGGGTCCATGATCAGGTCGCGGGCCGCGCGCACACTCGGGGCCGCGTAGCGCACGTCCACCCCCTGATCGCGCAGGGACTCGGTGGCGCTCAGGAAGAACACCGCGCTGAAGATGGGCCACTCGTTCTCGGGCACGTCGTGCAGGGGGATGTGTGCGGCGGCTCCCGACGCGATGCGCGCGCGGGCCCACGGCGCGAAGCGCGCGCTGACGCTGCGGTGCAGGGCGAGGGCGCTCTCGGGCACGCCGCCACGACGCAGGGCCGGGTCACGCATGCGCTTGATGGCCAGCAGGCCGGACACGCCGAACCCGTACGCGGAGCCGAGCACCAGCGCGAGCGCGAGCGCGAGGCGGACGGGGCGCAGGGCGCGTGCGCCGAGCGCGCCGGGAGGACCGAACACGGCCAGACGGAGCCGCGCCAGAGCGGTGCGAGGAGTGCGGTGTGAGGAGGTCATGGCCTCACTCTGTGGGTGCCCCCGGGGGCCCGCCTTCCATGTCACGCCGAGCGGTCGTGGGCGGGGCACGAGCGGTCGCAGGTCGTCGCCGAGCGGCGGCACAATCTGGCACGCACCCGCAAGAAGTGCGTGGCGCTCGCCCCTGGGAGCGACCCACGGGCCCCATGTGGGGGCGGCGCTTCCACTGGCATGAACAGTGCATTCTGCGCCATCATGAAGCCAGTGACGCCAGTGACTCCCTGGGGAGCCCTCTATGCCTTGTCGTCTATCGTCGTGGTGCTGGGAGTCACGTCCCACGCCCGCGCCAGTTGTGCGCCGGAGGAGCCCCGCATCCTCTGGGCCTACCCCCCGGACGGCGCGACCAACGTCCCCGTCGACGCGGACTTCTTCGTCCTCCTCAACGTCCACGGTCAGCGCCCCACTGTGACGTACAACGACGTCCAGGCCTACGACACCTTTCATGGCGCGCGCTTCTTGCTGGACCCGCTCACACCCGACACGGAATACGTCGTGCGCGTGTCCATCGCAGACGGGGGCAGCACGACCACGCTCGAGACACGCTTCACCACCGGCAGTGACGTGGCCCCGGTCGTCGCGACCCCGACGCTGACGAGCTACACCGTTGACTCGCTGCTCGCCCCGCAGATCCCGCACATGTGTTCGAGCGTGCTCTTCGCGCTCGACTGCTTCGACAGCGGGCAGGACAGCGTCGTGCGTTTGATGCCCACGGGTGAGGCGACGCTCTGGCTCGTCGAGAGCACCGGCCCAGGTGCAGACGGCGGTGGGCAACCCGTGCTCACGGTCTGGCCTGGTGACTGCGGCCCCCCGCCTATCGTGCTGCAGCGCGAACGCATTGGTGTCGACCCCCCATGCGTGCGCGTCACCAGCGTGAGCGCCAGCGGGGAGCTGCGCTCGAGTGGCGCGCTGTGCCTCGCGACGTCACCGATGCCACGGCTCGACACGGGCTGCGCCGTAGGCGGTGGCGAGTCGCGCGGCTTCTCACTCGCGTGGCTGCTTGTCGGGGTCGTTCTGGCGCGCATGGGTTGGAGCCGCAGGCATCTCGCGGGACGCCATCACCAGGCATGAGTGGAGCGCTCGTGGCGAGCTCCGCCCGGCTCGCGACACCGCCGGCTAGACCCCCAGCCGCTTGCGCAGGTCCCGCGCCACCTGCCGTGAGACGGGCACCTCGGCGCCGCTGCGGAGCACGGCCACGTAGCCGCCCGAGGGCTGGCTGCGCAGGCGCTCCACGTGCGCGAGGTTGAGGAGCGCTCGCCGGTGCACGCGCAGCATGTGCTCGCTGCCAATGCGCGCCTCCAGCTCCTGCAGGGACTCGTCCGTGATGTAGCCGTGCTGTGCGGTGTGCACGCTCACCAGCTCGCCGTCGTACACGGCGTGGGTGATGTCCGCCGGGGCGAGCAGCACCACGTCGCCGCGCACCGTGAGCGCCACACGCGTGGGCAGCGGGCCGGCAGGCGCTGGCTTGGTGCGCCCGCGCAGCCGCTCGAAGGCGCGCACCAGCTGCGCCGCGTCCACCGGCTTGAGCAGGTAGTGCACCGCCTGTTGCTCGAAGGCGGCGACGGCGTGCTGCTCGTGCGCGGTCAGGAGGATCACGGGCACGCCGCGCAAGGCCGCCACCTGCGCCACCTCGAGCCCGCTCATGCCGGGCATGTCGATGTCCAGCAGCGCCACGTCCACCTGCGCCGGATCGAGGTGCTTCAAGACCTCCTCCCCGGAGCGGCACTCGGCCACCAGGGTGACGTCGCCCAGGGACTCCAGCAGCCGGGTCACGCGCTTGCGCGCCATCTTCTCGTCGTCGGCGACGACCACGCGCAGCGGGCTCATACGCTGGCCTCTAGCGCGCGTGATGGCGCCGCGCTCGCCACCTGCGCGCGACGTGGCAGGACCACCCGCGTGGTGGTCCCTGCGACGCCTTCCCGTTCTTCGGCGGTCACCACGAGCGACGCCGCGCCCCCATAAGCCAGCGCCAGGCGCCGCTCCACCGTCTCGATACCCGTGCCCCCCGCGCGCCGCCCCGCGAACGCCCCCGCGTTCCAGAGCGACACGCGCACGCTCTCGTCGTCCAGCGCCAGCCGCAGCAGAAGCGGTGCCCCCGGTGCGCCGTGCTTGAGCGCGTTCTCGAACAGCGGGAGCAGCACCAGGGGCGGCAGCTCCGGCACGTCCCCGCCGCCCAGCCCCGTCAGCGCGTCCAGCTGCGCGTCCAGCACGTAGCGCTCGTCGTCGCGCAGCGTGTAGAGGTGCTGCAGCGCCAGCAGGATCTCCACCTCGCGCGTCAGCGGCCAGAGAGGCGTGCGGATGCCGTCGAAGAGGGTGCGCAGCATGGCCGACAGCTCCAGCAGTGCGCGCTCGGCCGTGGCCGGATCCTCGCGACACCACTCCGCGATGGCCCCGAGCGTGTTGAACAAGAAGTGCGGGTCCAGGTGTTGCCGCAGCGCCAACAGGCGCGCGTCTTCGGTCTCCCGGGTGAGCGCCTGTCCCCGCGCGTGCGCGCTCTGCAGGCCCTCTGCGAGGTCGATGTCGCGCCCCAGCACCCACCCCGCCATGGCCGCCAAGACCAGGATCGCGACGGCCGCCGGTGGGTGCGCCACGTAGGACTCGAAGCGCCACAGCGCAGGCAGCACCGCGGTGGTGAGCGCCACCAAGGCCGCGCACAGCAGCGCGTACAGCGCGAGGCGCGACGCGCTGGGCTGCCTCCGCGCCGCCCAGCGCCACGTGGCCGGGACCAGCAGCACGAACAACACCAGGAAGAGCCCCAGGGACAGCGTGGCGGGCGGGCTGCGGGTGGCGAGCAGCTCGGTGACCAGTAGCGCTGCAGACACCAGCGCGATGGGCACCGCCCGACGCGGCTCCCGGAGGCCCCGCAGGGTGGACGCCCATACGGGTCTCTCGGCCGCGCTGTGGGATGCCCGCTTCACGAGGCTGAGGATAGAGCGCGGCGGCTCTGTGGGGGTACCACACGAATTATTGAAATTGATTTTGACTTTCGTTTTCATTAACGGCAGGACTCAGGCAGTCGATGGCCGCCCCGCATCCAACGCGGCGGCTCTGCCCAGGAGTGTTGTCCGTGAAGACGCTTTCAATTGTGATTTCAGCATTTTGTGTGACTGCTGTCGGCTGCGCAGAGGGCCCTGGGGGCACGCTGGACGCGGGCGCGCTGCCCGATGGTAGCGCTCCTGATACCAGCCTCGCACAGGACCTGGGTACCCAGCGTGACGAGGGCAGCGGGGACGACCAGGGCCCGCCCTGTGTGTCCGGCCAGGTCCCGGCGGGAGCGCAGACCAGTCCCCTCTGTGGCTTGGGTGTCCCCGTGCGGCACGTGCGCATCGAGGGGCTGGTGGCCACCCGCACTCACGCGTCCATGCAGCTCTTCTTTGGTCTGCCTGAGCCCGTGGGCCCGCGCGACGCGCTGCTACCCGGCCAGCTCAAGCTGCAGTTCTACGGCGGGGGGGCGCCGCAGCCGCCTCCGGACGTGGCGGCGTACTTCGGTCCCGACTCGGTGGGCTTCCCCGGCGAGGACGACTTCGTGAACACCGCGTCCACGGTCTGCATGGACCTGCACGCGGGGAGCGAGAGCACACGCGCGCTGGTGGTGCTCTGGCGCGACGGGGAGCAAGGAGCGGACTGCGACGACGTGGCGACGCTCACCTACGCGACGCGCTTTGCCCATGTGTGGGCAGAGGCGGTGGGCGCGCTCGATCTCAGCCAGGGCCTCTACTTCTACCAGAGCGGCGGCACGCAGACGCCCGTGATCACCCTCGGGGACACGCCTGCGCTGGCCTACGACGCCGTCCCGCCGCCGGAGTGCACGCTGAGCCCCGTGAGCACCAGCGCCAGCGAGCGCTACGTCGCGCAGTGCGCGCTCGACGCACCGGTGCGGCACGTGCGGCTGACCGACGTGCAGGTGGCCGACCCCCACGGCGCGGTGTCCGTGCTGCTGGGCTACCCCGCCCCAGAAGACACGAGCGTGGGGCCCGCAGCACCCACCAGCACCCAGCAGCTGCGCGTGCAGCTCTACGGGGGCTTTCAGCCGCACGTCGGCCCGCAGCTGGCGGTGCACTACGAGGCGACGTCCACCACGCTGGCCGACGACGCGGCCTTCTTGAACGCCACCTCCACGCTGTGCTTCGACATCCAGGATGGGTCGGCGACGACCCCGCCGACGCTGGTGCTGTGGCGCGACGGGGAAGGGGGCGCGGACTGCGAAGACTGGAGCACTCTGACGCTGGAGACGGCCTTTGCGTCGGTCACCGACTACGGCGGGGTCGTGGGCGCGCCCGACAAGAGCTTGCCCCTCTACCTGTATCAGAACACCGGCGGCAGCACGGGGGCGGTGACGCTCTTCACGCGCAGCGCCCTCGCCCTCTGAGCGCGGATGGGCCGTGTCATGCACCCTCGTTGGTCGAGCTCGCTGCTGCTCGCGTTGAGCGTCGCGGCCGTGGACGCGTCCGCACAGCCGCCTGTTGAAACCGCGGTTGCGCGACCGTCCGACGACGCCGGTCACGGGGCTGCGGGGTCGCCTGTGGAGACGCGAGCGCCCGCCGAGCCGCAGCCACACGAGCTCGACGAGATCGTGGTCACCACCGCCGGGCGCCGTGAGCAGTCACGTACCGACGCGGTCGTGGCCACCGAGGTCATCGACCGCGAGGCGCTGCGCGAGAACGGCGCCGAGAACGTGGCCGAAGCGCTCGAGGATCTGCCCGGTATCGAGATCGTCCCGGCTCTGCAGGGCAGCACGGTGCGCATGCAGGGGCTCGACCCTCAGCACACGCTCATCCTGATCGACGGGGAGCCCGTCATCGGGCGCTCGGACGGCGCGCTGGACCTCACGCGCATCGCCTTGCAGGACGTGGAGCGCATCGAGATCGTGCGCGGCGCAAGCTCCGCGCTCTACGGCAGCGCAGCGCACGGCGGGGTCATCAACATCATCACGCGGCGGGCGACCGCGCCGCTCGCGCTGGACGGGCGCGTGTCGCTCGGCACCTACGACCCCTACGCCCTGCGCGGCGCCACGCTCGACGTGGGCCTCGGCGCCGCCGTGCGCCACCAGGACTTCCGGCTGCGCGCGGACGTGGGGGTGCACCGCGTGGGCGCCTACGACCTCGACCGCTCGGACCCGGCCACGACGGGCAGTGAGGTCACGCAGTACGACGGCGGGCTGCGCCTGGGGCAGCGCGTGGGGCAGACCGAGCTCGGGCTGCGCCTGCGTGTCTCGCGGCGCGACCTGGTGGGCATCGACGCCAGCGCGACCGGCGCCGTCTACGACCGACGCAACCGCATCGACGAGCTGGGGGTGTCGGGCACGCTCAGCACCGAGTTCGCGCGTGGCACGCTCGCGACGCAGGTGTACGTCACCCAGTTCCGCGACCGCTTCGTGCTGGACCAGCGCGGCAGCACGCAGGAGGACGTGGACCAGGACACGCGGCAGCGGCTGGGCGAGGTCAGCTCGCAGTACAGCGTCACGACCGACGACGCGCGGCACACCTTCACGCTGGGCGCGGACGTGCAGCAGGAGACGCTGCTGGCCGACCGCCTCAGCCGCAAGGGGACGCGCACGCGCGTCGCGCCGTTTGCGCAGTACGAGTGGCTGGCGAACGAAGCCCTGAACCTCATCGTCGCGCCCGGCTTTCGGGTGGACGTGGACTCGCAGTTCGGGGCGGTGGCCTCGCCCAAGCTGGCGCTGCGCCTGGACCCGCACGAGACGTTGGTGCTGCGCGCGAGCGCGGGCCGCGGCTTTCGCGCGCCCAACTTCAAGGAGCTGTACCTCAGCTTCGAGAACCCCAGCGTGGGCTACCGGGTGGTGGGCAACCCCAGCGTGCGCCCCGAGACCTCGTGGAGCTTCCAGCTGGAGGGCACGTGGCAGCCCACGCGGGCCGTGGGGGTGCGGGTCTCGCTCTACCGCAACCAGATCGACGACCTGATCGACACGGCGCTGGACGAGAGCGCGGCGAACGTCGTGTACACGTACGTGAACACCAGCTCCGCCGTCACGCAGGGGAGCGAGCTGTCCCTTCAGCTGCAACCCATGCGGGGCCTGGACGTGCAGCTGACCTACGTGTTCTTGGACGCGCGTGACCTGCAGAGGGGGCGCGCGCTGACAGGCCGGCCCCGGCATCGCGCGACCTTTCGTGCGCGCTACAGCGTCCCGGGCACAGGCTTCTCGGCCATCGTGCGCGGCTCTGTGGTGGGGCAGCGCCCGTTCTACGAGACGGCGGAGAACGGCGAGGTGGAGCGGGTGCTGGACGATCCTTATCTCTCGCTCGACGCGCGGCTCGAGCAGCGCGTGGGCGAGTACGTCGCGCTCTTTGCTGGCGCCGACAACCTGGCCGGCGCCGGCGGCCGCTACCTGAACCTGCGGCCACGCGGCTTCTACGCCGGGCTGCGCGTGGACTACTGAACCGGAGCGTGACGCATGCATTCCTTTCGCGACTTTCTAGAGGCCTCGGCGAGCGGAGCCGTCTTCCTCGTGGTGCTCTACGGGCTCGGCGCGTGCGCCGACATCGCGCCCCACGACAACGGTGACGCGGGGCTTGTCCGTGACGCGGCGGGCGCGGACGCGAGCGAGCCTGCCTCACGCTACGTGCGCTTCGTGGACACCGGCGCGGGGGCGGGCACGCTCTTCGTGGACGCCTCGGACGCGGAGCGCTGGGTGTACGTGGACCTCGACGCGCAAGCGGAGGTGCAGCCCGCGGACCCCGCTGACGACACGACGTGGGACCTCGCGTTCCGACGCTTCCACGTCGCGTCGAACGGCGGTGTGAGCGGGGCCGGAGGCGTGAGCGTAGCCCGCGTGGACGGGCTGCCGTTCGTGGACGTGACGCTGCCGAGCGCTGCGTCGTTCGAGACCGACCGCGCCGACGGAGAGGACGATGACGCGCTCCCCGACTACGTGTTCTCGGGCGGTCTCGACCCCTGGTACGCGTACGACGTGGAGACGCACGTGCTCACGCCGAAGACGCGCGTCTTCGTGCTGCGCACCACCGCGGGCGCGGCCGTGAAGGTCGCCATCGAGCGCTACTACGACGACGCCGGTGGGTCCGGGCACCCCACCCTGCGCTACGCGCGCGTGCCCACACCTTGAGCGCTCACGCACGCGCACGACGCGGCGTCGGCTTCCCCTTTTTTCAACCTCTCCGACCGACTCCCTATGATCCAGAACGCACTGCTCTCTCATGCGCGGCCTCGGCGCCGCGTGTCTCTCTCCACGTTGCTCACGGCGCTGGCGCTGCCCGCCCTCGGCTGCGCGGTACACCCGGCGCACACCTCGACGCCGCCGGTCTCGACCGAGGACCCCGCGCGCACGACGCCGCTCATGCGCCACGCCCGCGTCGAGGCGGGGCCGCACGCCTTCTTGGAGGCGCCGGTCACCAGCTTCGGCGCGGCCGCGTCGGGGGAGTACGTGTACGTGTTGGGCGGCTACCGCGGCGAGTCGCACCACTACACGGCGGCTGGTCAGAGTGCGCGGCTGCAGCGCTTGCACGTGGGCACCGGCGTGTGGGAGGAGCGTCAGGGTCTCGAGCGTGGCCTGCAGAGCGCGGCGCTGGTGGCGGATGGCGATGCGCTGGTGCGCGTGGGCGGGCTCTACGCGGTGAGGGGGCCGGGGGCCGAGGACACGCTGCGGTCCACCGACGAGGTGGCGCGCTATGACGCCGCGCTGGACCGCTGGAGCGCGCTGCCCCCGCTGCCTCAAGCACGCTCGAGCCACATGGCGGCCGTGCTGGACGGAGTGTTGTACGTCGCCGGCGGCTGGGACCTAGACGGGGAGCCCGCGACAGCCACGTGGGCGAGCACGGTGGACACCCTGGACCTGCGTGACCCAGACGCGCGCTGGCAGTCCATGCCGGTGCCCTTCCGGGTGCGCGGTCTGGGCGTGGCCGCCGCCGCGGGGCAGCTCGTGGTGGTGGGGGGCATGGACCCGAGCGGTGTGCCGCAGCGCGAGACGCACGTGTTCGACCCGGTGAGCGGTCAGTGGCGGCACGGCCCTGCGCTGCCGGCCTCGCCCTTTGGCGCTGCGGCCGCAGGCCTGGGCGACGAAGTGGTGGTGACCGGCATGGACGGAGTGGTGCACGTGTACCGGCCCACTCGGGAGGGGGCGCCCGCTGCGGTCGGGGACGAGGCCTGGCGTGCCGAGGGCACGGTGCTGTTCCCGCGCTTCTTTCATCAGAACGTGGCGGTCGCAGGACAGGTGCTGGCCCTGGGGGGGACCGCGGGCATGGAGGTCACGCAGCGCATCCCACACGTTGAGCGCGTCTGGCCGGCGCCTCCCCCCGTGCTGCTGAGCGTCGACTACGCGGGGCCGACCAAGAACCGTCAGGGCATGGTCATCGTGGAGGACTGGCTGTACCTCTTCGGGGGCAACACCAGCCACGGCCAGCACGACTTCGCGCCGGAGAACTTCTCGCGTGACGCGCGCCGGCTGCACCTGCCCACGCTGCGCTGGGAGACCCTGGCGCCCTATCCGGTGGCGCGCCAGACCATGGCCGTGGTCGCGACCGACGACACGCACTTCGTGTCGGTGGGAGGCTTTGGCATTGGCGATGGGGGCGAGCCCGTGGCCCACGCCGAGTCCTTCTCGTACGACGTGGAGGCCGGCACGTGGAGCGCGGCCCCCGCCCTGGACCGCGGGCGCACGCAGTTCGCGCTCACCCAGAGCCCCAGCGGCGAGCTGCTGGTGATGGGCGGACTCGACTACGACCCCGCGCGCCCCGGCATGGCCGCGTTCGAGCACCTCACGACGGTGCAGCAGCGAGCGCTCGGAGACGACGCCTATCGGGACGCGGGCTTTGCGCTGCCGCGCGCGCGGCGGGCCTTCGGTGGCGAGCGCGTCGGCGAGCGCTTCTTCTTCGTGGGTGGCATGCGCGACAACTTCCAGCTGGTGCCGGAGTGCGAGGCCTTCTCGTTCCGCTCGCGAGACTTCACGCCCACGCGCTGCCCGAGCGAGACGCGCCTGTCGCCGCAGCTGGTGGCGCTGGGGGAGCAGCTGGTGCTGGTGGGCGGCAGCGTGGTGAATGGTCAGGAGGCGACCGGGACGCGCGCCGTCGAGCAGTACGACGTCGTGCGGGACAGCTGGTCCGTGTCGGGTGTGACCTTGCCCTTCGAGTCCACGCACGTGCGCGCGTTTGCATACCGCGGGCGGGTGCTGGTGGTGACCACCCACGACGCGCCCGAGGGGCAGCTGCGCTTGTTCGTGTTTGCGCCGTGAGGGTGGGGGTGGCGATCGCGTGCTCGCTCGGGGTGCACGTTGCGCTCGTGCTGGGCGTGCCGTGCGCTCGAGGGGGGGAGCATGCTCCCGCCGCGGGCGAGCTGCGGGTGGTCGTGCTGGAGGAGGCGCGGGTCGTGGCGATTGCGATTGCGGTTGAGGACGGGGACGGGGCGGGGTTGGTGGCGGAGTCGGAGTCGGAGTCGGAGTCTGAGTCTGAGTCTGAGTCGGAGTCGGAGTCTGTGGCGGAGTCTGTGGCGGAGTCGGAGTCTGAGTCTGAGTCGGAGTCGGAGTCGGAGTCGGAGTCGGAGTCTGTGGCGGAGTCGGAGTCTGAGTTGGTGGCGGAGTCGGAGTCTGAGTTGGTGGCGGAGTCGGAGTCTGAGTTGGTGGCGGAGTCGGAGTCTGAGTTGGTGGCGGAGTCTGAGTCTGAGTCTGAGTTGGTGGCGGAGTCTGAGTCTGAGTCTGTGGCGGAGTTGGCGGCGGAGACTGAGTCCGGGTCTGTGGCGGAGTTGGTGGCGGGGTCGGAGACTGGGGCTGAGTTGGGGGGGGCGGGGTCGGATGTGGGTGTGGGGCGGGGGGGCTCTGGTGAGGGGGCGCGTGGGTTGGTGGCGGTGGCTGTTGCGTCGGGCGGTTCGGGGCCGCGGTGGGGTGGTGGCGGTGGCGACGGTGCCGACGCGCTGCGGGCGTACCTGCGGGCCGTGCAGCGCGCCATCGCGGACCAGGCGCAGGCGCTCTACGCGCGTGGCCGGCGCGCCTATGACGAGGACGAGGACGTCGCTCTCAGCTTGCGGATCACGCTGGACGCCGACGGGCAGGTCGCCTCCGTGGTGCTCGCGCGCTCCAGCGGGAGTGCGCGTCTCGACCGCAGCGTCGCGAGCGCGACAACGCGCGTGCGGTTGCCGGAGCCGCCGGCTGGGGTGCCGCGCGTCTCGCGCGTGGTCACGCTCCCCATCCGCTTCACTGCGCGCTGACCGTTCGCAGGCCTGCTAGACCATCAGGTCCGGCGTGAGCGGCATGTCCGTGGGCCCCATGTCGATGTGAAAGCGCGTGAGCGCGGCGTGCACTTGGCCGCGGTGGTGGGTCTGATGGTTGAACATCTGCGCCACCTGCACCCAGCGCGGGTGGGTCTGCGTGAAGCCGTAGAGCTTGCTGGACCAGGTCATGGGCTCGTTCAGGGCCTCGGGCGTGAGCTCCTCGGCCCACGTGAGGATGTCCGCGTCCAGCGCGCGCCGGGCTTCCCACAGCGACTCGAAGTCGTCGTACAGCTCCACCCCCGCCGCGACCGACGGCGGCGCCGAGCCCGTGAAGCGCGCGAGCCACCCCTGGTCCCCCCACATGAGGTGATCCAGCGTGCCGTGAATGGACTTGAAGTAGAGCCCCAGGTGCTCACGCCGCTGCATGTCCGAGAGCGTCGCGCAGGCCGCGTACATGCGCTCGTTCATCCAGCGGTTGTAGAGCGCCATGAGGTGCGGCTGTGTCCCCGTGAACATGCCCCCAAAGATAGCGAATCCGTGCGGAAAAGACCCTCCCGACTTGTGGATTTGGCGTTCATGAGACAGGACTCGCCCCATGTCCCGCATCGTATGCAAGTTCGGCGGCTCGAGCCTCGCAGACGCCAATCAGTTTCGTCGCGTCCTCGCCATCGTCGAGTCGGACCCGCGGCGCTCCATCGTGGTGCCCTCCGCCCCCGGTAAGCGCTCGTCCACCGACGCGAAGCTGACCGACCTGCTCTACCTCTGCCAACAGAGCGCCACGCTGGGCACCGACTTCACGTCGCCCTACGCGCAGGTGCGCGAGCGCTTCCTCGAGATCGAGCGCGACCTGGGCATCGACGCGGGCATGGCCGGACACCTCACCGCGCTCGAAGCGGCGCTGCGTGAGGGCGTGACCAAGGACTTCGTGGCGTCGCGCGGCGAGTACCTGAACGGGCTCCTGCTGGCGGCCTACTTGGGCGCCGAGTTCGTGGACCCGGAGCACTTCATCATCATCGCGCCCAACGGCAGCGTGGACCCGGAGACCTACGTCATGCTGGCCGGGCGCCTGGCCAACGCGGAGAAGCGCTACGTGGTGCCCGGCTTCTACGGGCGCGACACCAAGGGGCGCGTGCGCACCTTCTCGCGCGGCGGCTCCGACATCTCGGGGGCCATCGTGGCGCGCGCCGTCATGGCCGAGCTCTACGAGAACTGGACCGACGTGTCGGGCCTGCTCATGGCGGACCCCCGCATCGTGAAGGACCCGAAGCCCATGCAGGAGGTCACCTACGCGGAGATCCGCGAGCTCTCGTACATGGGCGCCTCGGTGCTGCACGACGAGGCCATCCTGCCGGTGCGCGAGGTGGGCATCCCCATCAACATCCGCAACACCAACGCGCCCGAGCACGACGGGACGCGCATCGTCTCGGCGCTCAGCCCCCACGTGGAGCAGACCACCGAGATCGCGGGTATCGCCGGCAAGAAGAACTTCGCGATGATCAGCGTCGAGAAGAACCTCATGAACAAGGAGGTGGGCTTCATCTACCGCCTCCTCGGCATCCTCGAGAGGCACGCCGTGTCCTTCGAGCACTGTCCCTCCAGCATCGACAGCATGAGCGTCATCATCGACGCGACGGACATCGAGGACAAGATCGAGGACGTGCTCGCGGAGATCCGCGAGACGCTGCACCCCGACTCGCTCGACTACGTGCCGGCCATCGCGCTGATCGCCATCGTCGGTGAGGGCATGTCCAAGACCATCGGCATCGCGGCCAAGGTCTTCATCGCGCTGCGCGACGCGCAGGTGAACGTGCGCATCATCAACCAGGGGGCGTCGGAGCTGAACATCATCGTCGGCGTGGTGCCCGACGAGTACGAGCGCGCCCTGGCTGCGCTGTACAACGCGTTCGTCACGCCGGTGCCCGTGGACTCGGCCACCAGCCGAGCCTCCCGCGCGCCCAGCGCCTGACGCACCGGCGCTCCCTCCGCAGCAGGCCCCCGCGCTCACTCCCGCGCGGGACGCGGCAACCCCTTGCTCTGCTCACGGAGCGCCGCAGTGACGTGGCCTCGTAGCCAGCGATGCCGCGCGTCGCGCGTGAAGCGGGCCGCCCAGGCCACGCACATGGGCAGGGAGGGGGTCTGCACCGGACAGCGTTGGCGGTGCAGCGCTGGCGCGAGCGCGCGCACCACGTCCTCTGGCAGCGTGGCGACCAGGTCCGTCTGGCTCACGATGCTCAGCGCCGCCTGGAAGGTGGGCACGGTCACCGCCACCCGTCGCCGCTGCCCCAGCTTCTCGAGCGCCGCGTCCACGTAGCCGCCTTCGCCACCGGTGGGGGAGACCAGCAGGTGATCGGCGCGCAGGAACGCCGAAAGGGAGAGCGGCCGGCGCCTGCGCGTGACGCACACGAAGCGGCGCAGGTACTGGGGGCTGAGCACGAGCGACCCGAGCTCCGGGATGTCGTACTGATCCCGCACGTCGGGGAAGACGCCCACGTCCACCACGCCGCGCTGCGCCTCTTGGGCTGTACCAAAGCCCAGCGGCCGCACGCGCACGTCCAGCCCCGGCGCCTCCGTGCGGATACGGTCCAGCAGCGCGCCTGCGAGCATGGCCTGCAGGTCGTCCCCCAGGGCCAAGGTCACGCTGCCGCGCGCGTCCCCCGGCACGAAGCGCGCAGGCGGCGCCAGCACGCGCGCCGCGTTGGCGACCAGCGCTTCCACCTCGGGCAGGAGCTCTGCCCCGCGCTGCGTGCGCACCAGCCGCCGCCCGGCGCGCACCAGCAGGGCGTCGCCCGTGGCCTCGCGCAGCTTCTCGAGCGTGCGGCTCATGGCCGGTTGCCCCACGTGCATGCGCCGCGCCGCGAGGGTGACGCTCTCCGTCTCCAACAGCGCAAAGAGCGCCGGCAACAGCTCCGTGGGCGCCTGCAGTTCCATGTCGTGCATGCATGACTAATAGCATTTCAATCGATTTTCGGCATGGCTCGTGTCGGCCCATCATGAAGGCGAAAGAGAGGTTCAGATGGAACGAGAGAGCACGAACGAGAAGCAGTCCATGGTGGTCGTCGGCGCGGGGCAGATCGGCACGCCGCTGGTGCGGCGGCTGGTGGCCATGGGACACCCAGTGACGTGGCTGAGCCGCACGCGGCCCGCCGAGGTGCCCGCGGGCGCCGTGCACCTGGCCGTGGACGCGCGTGACGCGGACGCCGTGGCCCGCGCGACGAGCGGGGCGCGGGCGGTCATCGTGGCCGTGAACCCCGCCACCTACGACGCGGCCGTCTGGGCTCGGGAGCTGCCTCCGCTACACGCGGGCTTGATCGCCGGGGTGGGACGGAGCGGGGCGCGCTTGGTGGTGCTGGACGCCCTCTACCTGTACGAGACCGGGGCCGGCCCGCTCCGTCCGGACACGCCGCAGAGGCCCAGCACCGAGAAGGGCAAGGTGCGCAAGCAGCTGGCGGACATGCTGGTGCAGGCGCAGAGCGCCGGCGCGCTGCGGGCCACGACGCTGCGCGCGCCCGACTTCTGGGGGCCTGGGCTGCGTGGCGCGCTCATCACGGACGACGCGCTGGCGGGGCTGCGGCGCGGCAAGCGCCCCCTGGTGCTGGGGAACCCGGACGCGCCGCACGCGTTCGCCTACCGCGACGACGTGGTGGACGCGCTGATCACGCTGGCGCTCGCCGACGACCATGTCGAGGGGCAGGTCTTCCACGCGCCCGTGATCCACGTGAGCGCCCGCGCGCTGGTGACGGCCCTCTGCGCGGCGCTACAGGTCGACGTGCAGCCGCGAGTGGCACCGCGCTGGGTGCTGCGGCTGGCCGGCCTCTTCGACGCGTCCGCCCGCGGACTGGTGGAGATGCTGCCGCAGTGGGAGCAGCCCTACTTGGTGGACGACAGCGCGTTCTGCGAGCGTTTCCGGGTGCACGCGACCACCCTCGAAGCGGGCGTGGCGCAGATGATCGCGGCCGGACGCGATGACGCTCACCACGAGAAGCGAAACACCATCGGGTCCGCGGCGCTCACGCCACGCGCGTAGTTCTCTTCCACGACCTGCGCGTTGACGTCGGTGGAGAGCCGCAGCGCCGCCTGCTGCCAGCCCGCCGCGATGGGGGCCAAGTGCTGGACGCTCAGGTTGTGCACGGTGATGGACGCGGTGGTCCTCTTCTTGTCCCAGTCGAGGTCGCAACTATGCCCTTTGAAGTACTGCGCCCACACGCGGGGCATCATGGGTACAGCGCCGTGGGCCGACAGCACGCGCAGGAGCGCACGATAGATCCCGTTCAGGTTGTCCTCCGCGATGCGGTATCCGATGGCTTCGAAATCCGGGCGCGCGGCGTCGGTGCTGCGGAAGCCGCGCTCTTCGGCGTAGAGCGAGGTCAGCACGTCGAGCGCCTGCGTGGGGTACCAGGAGGCAGGCAGCGGCTGCATCAGCGTCGCTCGTAGCTCCAATGGCGCGCGCGACACCATGGTCGCGTAGCGGGGCTCACCGAGACGCTCGCTCATGAAGCGGCGGCAGCCGTCGATTCCCAGGCCTTTGACCATGTTGGGCATGGGGGGCTATGTATCTGCGTCACATCAGCTGTGCAACCGAGGCAGGCACAGACAGCGGAGCACCCATGCGCATCGTCTTTCTGACCCTCATGGTGATTCACGGGCTCATCCACCTGCTGGGCTTCGTGAAGGGCTTCGGGCTCGCGCCCGTGTCGCAGCTCAACGCACCCATCTCGCGGCCCGTCGGGGCGCTGTGGTTGCTGGCGTGCGTGCTGCTGCTGGTGGCCGTGGGGCTGCTGGCGCTGCGGGTGCCCTCGTGGTGGCTGGTTGGCGCCTGCGCGCTCGTGCTGTCGCAGGGGCTCGTCGTCATGTCGTGGTCCGACGCCAAGTTCGGGACGCTGGCCAACGTGCTGTTGCTGCTGGCGGTGGTGGTGGGCGGCGCCCTCGCGCACTTCGCCAGCGCGACCGAGACGCGCATCGCGGCCCTGCTGGCTGCTGCGCCCAGCGAGGCCGGAGCGGTCGTCACGGCGGCCGAGGTCGGCGCGCAACCCCCAGCGCTGCGCCGCTTCCTCGAGCGCTCCGGGGTGGTCGGTCACGCGACGCCCCGCACGGTGCGCCTGCGTCAGTCGGGGGGCATGCAGCTCGCGCCGGGCAAGGGCTTCCTGGACGTGGTCGCCCACCAGTACTTCACGCTGCCGCAGCCCGCGTTCCTCTGGCGCGTGAAGCTGGCCATGTTCGGTCTGCCCATCGTCGGGCGCGACACCTACGACGGGGGACACGGGCGCATGCGCATCGAGGCCGCCGGGCTCCTGCCCGTGGTGGACGCGGCGGACGCCAAGATCGACCAGGGCGCGCTGCTGCGCTTCCTCGGCGAGAGCGTGTGGTTCCCAGCGGGCGCGCTCGCGCCCTACGTCACGTGGGAGCCGGGCGCAGACCCGCAGCGCGAAGCCCGCGCGACGATGCGCTACCAGGGAGTCGAGGCGTCCGCCGACTACACCTTCGACGGGGACGGGCGCTTTCTGTCGCTGCGCGCGCAGCGCTACCAGGGTGGGGGTGACCAAGCCGTGCTCACCCCGTGGTCCGTGCGGGCCAGCGCGTGGTCGCGCTTCGAGGTCTCGGCCGGCGCCGACGCGTACAGCGTCGAGGTCCCGAGCGAAGGGGACGTGGTCTGGCACCTGCCCGACGGGGACTTCGTGTTCTACCGCTGGACCCTGCGCGCCCTCGAGTACGACGTGCGCGAGCCGTACCCCGCGCCCTAGCCCTCTGCTCCGGCTGGCCTGCGCTTCCCTCGACAGAAGTCTCACCTACGCGGGGGCGGACGGCTATGCTGCGGCCCGTGCAGATGCTCACCGTGAGCCAGGGCCCCACCCATCACTTCTTCGCGCTCGAGAACGTGCTGGTCACCTACTACGTGCAGGTGCCGCCTCTCTCTGCGCTGCGCCAGCGTGAGGTGTGGCTGCGGAGCATTACCCGCACCCACGAGCACATCGCCCTCCTGGTGGTGGTGGACAAGGACGCCGTCGGGCCCCTGCCCGGCGACGAGTTCCGAGCCGTCCTGCAGGCCCAGGCCGCTCAGTACATGCACTTCACGGCCTGCAGCGCGGTGGTCCTCGAGGGCTCCGGGATGTGGTTCTCGCTGCTGCGTGCCGGGCTGCGCTCGCTCGGCATGGTGACGCGCGTGTCCTTCCCCGTGCGCTACTTCGACAGCGTGTCGAGCGCCGCACCCTTCGCCATCGAGTGCGCGGGCGCGCGGGTCACCCCCCGCATGGTGGCGGACACGCTCGAGTCCGTGCGCCTGACACCGCCGGTCGCCGAGTAGCGGGGGCGCGCGGGGCCACCGGTCTACTCCGGCTGCGGCAGCACGATGGTGTGCGACGGCCCCTCGGGACCCGGAGGGTTGGTCGCCTCGATGACGCCGCCCAGGCGCTCGTAGAAGCCCAGCGCGCGCTGGTTCTGCACCGCGCACTTGAGGCGCAGCGGGCCCGTGGCGTAGCGCTGCACGGTGCGCAGCAGCCCCAAGCCCGCGCCGTGACCCTGGTGCTCCCGGCTGACGAACAGGTGGTGCAGGAAGTCGTCCTGGGCCCAGAAGCCGGCGAAGCCCACGGGGCGGTCGTCGCGCTCGCACACCAGCAGCAGCTCGTCCTCCGTGTCGCCGTCGAAGTCGTCGAGCGCGTAGCGCTCCGGATCCACCCACGTGAACGTCTGGCGTCGGCAGGTCAGGTAGAGCTCGGCGAGCGTGTCTCGGTCGCGCCGCGCCGCGTGACGAACGAGAAAGAAGTGGCGCGGGATGCCCGCGGTGACGCGCCCCCACGCCGACGCACGCCCGCGCGCCTGGTGCACCTCCAGCGCCGCGCGGTCGCGGAAGGTCTCCTCCACCCAGAGGCGCCCCGCCGGCTGCTCGGCCGGCGTGACCACGAAGCGTTGATTGCCCGGCTCGGCGCGCGTCAGCGCCACGTGCCGGGGCAGCTCGGCCAGCACCTCCTCGAGGCGCGTGAGGGGGATGTCGATGTGGCCGCTCAGGTGCACTCTCACAGCGCGCATTATGCGCTCTGGCTCACTTAAGTCCCCAATAAGTCCCGCCACAGCCAGCGCCCACTAGGGTGCTGCAAGGAGCATCCGAGCGTTCGCCACCTCTGGCGGCGTCGTGGATCCACCCTGGCTGATTGGAGTTCTGATATGTGGACAAGCAGAAGATCGAGATGGGGGCAGGCGCGCCGTGGGACCGTCGGGGCCCTGACGTGCCTGGCCGCGCTGACCGCCGGTTGCGGCAGCGACGTGACGTGTGGGGAAGGTACCGTCCGACGCGGCGGTGCCTGCGTTTCGGAGGACGCTGTACCGGCGTTCAGCGCCATCACGGTGTCGCACCTGGTGGTGCCCTACGACACCACGCAGGCCGTGTACTTGGGCCACCGCCTGCCCATTCAGCTGGCGCTGCGCTCCGAGTCGGACGAGCAGCTCGAGCAGCCGCGCGACGTCGCGGTCAGCGTCAGCTTGATCGAGCACTTCGAGGGGACGCCCACCGTCGCCGAGCGCGCCGAGCTGGACCAGTGTGAGGTGGCGACGCTGCACTACGAGCTGGTCGGCGGCGGAACCGTGCAGACCTTCGAGCCCATCCTGGAGCTCCCGCAGGAGTGTCTGCGCGACGGTCGCACGTCGGTGGACTACGACATCATCATCACCGTGGACGTCGACGAGGCCAACATGGAGCTCGACGCGCCGCGCATGTTCGCGTTCACGCAGCTGGCGGACGCCGAGGGCGCCAACCCGGACTGCCGCAGCAGCTTCGAGGAGGGCGCGCCGCCGGACGGGTGCCTGCACGTGCTGCGTGTGGAGCCCTCTCCCGGCACCGACATCGAGGAGGAGGTCACTCCGGACGGCAACATCGCGCTCTTCTGGGAGCAGACGCCCGGCTCCGACGAGGAGCAGCGCGCCATGATCACCGTCGAGATCGACCGTCGCGCGTTCGGGCACGACCCCTACGACGTGATCGACCCCGAGACCGGCGAGGTGGGTGACCGCAACCTGCTCGAAGGCCAGACCATCCAGCGCGTGCGCATCGCCCCCGCGGAGGGCGACTTCGCTGGGGACTTCGTGGACGTGGAGGTCGACAACGAGGCCGGCGACACGTTGACCAACCCCCGCTGGAGCCGCCTCACGGCCAACTCGGACAACGACTACTCGTTCGACCTGTTCCCCACGCAGGAGATCCTGGCGCTGGTGGACACCGGCGACTGGCGCACCGTCGAGGAGTTCGTCATCGAGGTGTGCCTCGAGTCCACCTTCCAGGAGGCGGGCGAGCTCGGTGGACGGCCGAGCGACGACCCGACCGCCTCGGGCACGGACATCGACGCCAACAACTGCGCGCGCTTCCCCGTGCTGGGTGTGCGCGCGCGTCCACCGGCTCAGGCTGCGTCCGAGCTCGGCGCGAGCGCGACCCTCTCGCGCGCCATCGGCAACAACACGGTCGGCGTGCAGCTCGACTTCGAGTCCAAGTCCTTCGTGTCGGGCGCTGGCGCCTACACGCGCACGCAGGCCACGGCGGACCTCAACTCGGGGCGCCTCCCGCGGCTGCGGGTCGGCGACGCCAAGGCGTCGGCCAGCGTGGACCTGCAGAACCCGGCCTCCAGCAACCTGGACATGTACCTGGACGTCTTCGGGACGCGCATCCAGTCGTTCCATCGCGAGGTGCCGGAGACGGCCGACCTCTACAGCCGCGACTGGAACTTCACTCAGCGGCGCTGCGTCAGCACGCGCTTCCAGATCGGCCCCGTGCCGCTCGGCATCGAGGGCTGCGTGCAGGGTGAGGTGGGACTCGAGTTCAACCTGGGCCTCGCGCACGGTGACTCCATCGACGGGGGCCGCGTGTTCCCCGCGGCGGACGCGGAGGCGCAGATCGCAGCGTCGGCGCGCCCCTACATCAGCCTGGGTGCGAGCGTCAGCGTCGCGGTGGACGTCGTCATCTTCCGCGCTGGCGTGTCGGGCAGCCTCACGGTCTTCGACTACTCCCTGCCCACCACGGGTAGCCTCAACGTGGGCTTCACGCTGAGCGACCCCCTCTTCGGAGACACCCCCAGCACCTCCGCGAGCCTGAACCTGCATGTGGACCAAGACATGCGCGGGCCCAACGGCGGCATCTATCTCTTCGCCGACCTGCGCACCATCCGCTGGTGTCGCGCGTGGTTCGTCTACTACCCGTGTGGCCTCAACTGGAGCCGCATCGCCACCGTGCCGCTCTTCACCTTCGGTGCGGCCCGCGACCGGCGCGTGCTCTACGACCAGTCCTCCCCCGTCATGGTGTTGAACTGATGACAACGCGAGGACGCCACATCGCGTTCTCGTGCGTCGGCATCGCCCTCCTCGCCGCGTTGGCGTGGAGGGCCCTGCCCCGTCGAGAAGCCGAGGTCACAGAAGCCGCGCCCGAGGCGCCACGCCTGCGCTGCGTGCTCGAGGCCGGTCAGACGCGTGCGTTCCGCATGGTCGTGACGCCCAGCAACGCCGAGGGCGAGCAGTCGCCGCTCACCGCCGAGCTCCACCTTCGCACCCTCGAGGGGCCCAGCGGGCCTACCCAAGCCGCGCAGGTCGCAGGCTTGATCGTGCCCAACCCAGAATTTCCGGCGGCGGACCAGTTCGCCGAGCCCTTCCTCGTGTCCATCAACACCAAGTGCCGCTTCGAGCGCTTCGCGTTCACGGCGGCCACGGGCGCCGCGCAGGCGTCGATGGTGGAGGGCACCCTGCGGCTCTTCGAGACGGTGGGCGGCGACACGCGCGCTGACGCGTGGGAGGTGCTGCAGCGCGACGCCAACGGCGAGTTCTTCGCTCGCTACCAGCGCTCCGCGTTCGACACCGAGACGCTCGACTTCCAGCGCACGTCCTCGGACTACCGTGAGACCCAAGCGCGTGGGGCCGGCATCCAGCAGCTGCGCTTCGACAGCGCGGGGCGCTACGACGCCTCCTGGGGCTGGGTGACCTCGCTGCGCGGGCGCACCCAGCACCGCATCCTGATGGGTCAGGACCCAACCGAGGTGAGCGTGCGCTTCGAGCTGGAGCGCAGCGACGCGCCCGCGCCGCTGGGGTTGCCCGGGCGCACGGACCTGGCGCTGTTCACCTGGGACACGCAGCGCTCGCAGGAGACGGTGCAGGAGCCGCAGATGATCGGCGGGATGTCGCGCGAGGCGGTCGTCGCCCTGGACCCGCCCGCGATGACCGCGCAGGCGCTCGCGCTCTGGAACGCCAGCGACAACCCCGCCCACGAGGAGGTCTACCAGTTCCTGCTGGCGTGGGTGCGCGAGCACCCGAACGGCGCGGCGGGGCTGCTGGACGCCGTCCGCGCTGGCGAGCTCGACCCGCGGCTCGAGTCCATGGCCTTCTTGGTGCTGGGCATGGCCGACACCGAGGAGTCCCGGCGCGTCCTGGCTGGCGCGCTGACGGACACGGAGCTGAGCGCCATGAACCGGCAGCGCGCGGCGCTTGCCCTGGCCACCAACTCCACGCCGACGATGGAGACGCTGGACGCGCTGCGGGCCGCCGCGCGCGAGACCACCGGCGACGGCAACGACGACGTGGTGACGCGCGGCGCGATGCTGCGCGCCGTCGGTCCGCTCGGCCGCGACGACGCTCCCGAGGACGTGCGCGACGAGGCGCGCGCGACGATTCGTCAGCTGGTGGTCAGCGACGACCTCGAGAGCCGCGTGGCGGGGCTGGACGCGGCCGGCAACGCGGGCACCGAGGCCCTGCTGGACGTGGTGCAGACCGGCTTCGAGGACGAGCGCCCGGCCGTGCGCGCCAGCGCCTACAACGCGCTGCGCGACATGCCGCGCGACTTGATCCAGCCCGTCATCACCGACGCCCTTCAGCACGAGCGCGACGGAAGCGTGCGGCGCGCGCTGGTCACGGCGGCCTACACCAACGCCAACGCCGCCGCGCGGCCCTACGTGGACCCGCTGCTGGCTCGCGCGGTGGTCAGCACCCTCGGCAGCACGCCTGACGAGGGGGCACGCGCCGCTGCGATCCGCCTCGCGGGCATCGCCGCGCCGCAGTCGGCTGAGGTGCGCGCCGAGCTGGCGAGCTGGCTGGAGCAGGAGAGCGACCCCAGCGTCATTCAGGTGCTGGGCCGCTTCCTGAGCGTGTCCGAGGCGCGCGCGGCCCTCGCGCGGGCTCGCGCGGCACAAGCGGAGGGCACCCACTGACCGCCCGAGAGCCCCACGCGATGTCCTCCTCGTCCCTTCGTCTGGCCCGCTCCGCGGGTTCGCTCTCGGACGCGGGCCGGACACTCGCGCTCGCGGCGTGCCTCGCCCTCGCCGTGGGCTGTGACGAGGGGACGCGCGGCGTTGTCGACGGGGCCCTGGCCTGCGACCTCGCCGCGCTACGCCCCGTGTCGGAGCCCGCCCTGCTGGGGACCGAAGAGCTGCCCGCGCGCGGGCTCGGCCAGAGCTTTCGACTCGAAGGCCCAGGCTACGTGCAGGTGACGCTGGAGGACCCGACGGCCTGCGTCCAGGTGGGCCACGCGGCCGTGGCCGACGGCGGCGAGGAGTGGATACCCGAGGGGGAGTACGGCCCGTACTGCGCGACCTGCCCGCAGCGCACGCTCACGTTGGTGGGAGGCGGTCTCTTTGCGCTGCCGTCCGACGCGAGCGAGCTCGGCGAGGCCGTTACGTTCTCGCTCGAGAGGCGCTCGTGCGAGACCCTGCATCGACTGGAGGCGGACCTACCCGCGGTCGGTGTGGAGGTGCGCGTGCTGGACCGCGCCGTCGCCAGTCCGGACGCGCGCGGAGTGCTGCGCGTGGACCTGGCCGTGTTCGGCGACGACTGGCTGAGTGACGGCGCCCGCGGTGCGGCCGCCGGCGCGTGGGTGCGCGAGGTGGAGGCCGAGCTCGCCGACGCGGGGCTGCGCGTGGACCTGCACGCCGTGTGCACCTTGCCCGCGCCCGCCGCGACCCCGCGCGTGGAGGCCGGCGACACCGGCGCGCTCGCGCCTCTGTTGGATGCCGCGCGCGCGCAGTGCGCGGGCTTCGAGCCCAGTGCGCACGACCCACGCATCACCGTCCTCCACGTCCCGTGCCTCGAGCTGCACGACCCCCTGCTGCGCGTCACGACGGACATCGCCGGCTACGCCACGCACATCCCGGGTGGGTTCGCTCCTGGGCACGTGCCCGACGCGGTGGTGGTCGCGTCGGGGTGTCGCGAGCCCACCGTGTCCGTGAGCGGTGTGCCCTTGGGGCTGGCGCGGCGCGCCGCGCACGAGCTGGGGCACTACCTCGGTCTGTTCCACAGCGTGGAGAGTGACGGCAGCGAGGACATGCTGGCCGACACGGACGAACGCAACCTCATGAGCGCGGTGCCTGGGCTCGCCGGGGCGCGCGGGCTGTCGCCTTCGCAGGTCGCCATCGTTCGCGGGCATCCCAGCGTGCGGTGGCCCCTCCCCGGACATGAGGCGTGCGCGGTGGCCCACTGACTCCGCGCCGGGCTAGGCACGGCACCCGAAGGGGGTCATAGTGTCCGTCGTGGTGGGAGTCATCGACGAGCGCGAAGCGCGGGTCTTCGGCGCGGTGCTGCTGGAGCAGCGCCGCGTGATGCGTCGCCTGGTGGGGGACTACGTCTTCGAGCGCGCCCTCTGCGCGGTGACCGCCGAGCAGCGCGCGGAGTACGAAGCCCTCACGCTGCTGGGGTGGTGCCGCGCCACGACGGCGACCGCGGTCACGCGCGCGGTGGCGCTCGAGGCGGGGCGTGTGCCCGACCGCTTCGTGCGCGACGTGGTGGTGTCCGGGTTCGGGATGGTGCTGCGCACGCTCTGGCGCATTCTCATGACCAACTCGTCGGACGAGGCCTTGGTGCGGCGCGCCGCGACGCTGTACTCGAAGACGGTGGACAAGGGGACCCTCGTGGTCACCGAGCACACGCCGGGCCTCGTGGTGTTGGACGTCCGCGGCTGGCCGGAGCTGGACGACCTCGACATCGTCGCGCTGGCTGCCGGCGTGGAGGGGGCGCTCGAGGCCGCCGGGCGCGTGGAGGTGCGCGTCACCAGCCACCGCACGGAGCACGGCGCGCAGCTCACCGCCGACACCGGCCGGCCCAGCTCCATGCCGCCGCCGCCGCCGCCGCGGTCGTAGCCGCGAGGGGAAGGGGACCCCGTGGATCGCGGAGGCGGCCAGCAAGCGAGGCGACGCGCGCGGCGCATTCCTCGGCGCCTGCGGCGTCAGTGGAAGAGGTCCAGCTGCCGCGCGTGGGCCTCGGGTTCCAAGCACGCCGGGTCATCGTGTGCGGGGGAGTTGATGCGGGGACCCAGCGGCAGCGCCTGCAGCAGGCCGTCGGGGGCCGTCTCCAGGAGCGCGCGGGCTTGCGCGAACGGGGCGTCCAGCCACGCACGCAGACGCTCGGGCGGGAGCAGGGCGGGCATGCGCGGGTGGATGGCGCGCACGTCACCAGAGGCCGGCGTGGTGACCACCACGAAGCCGTCGGGCAGCACCAGGCCGGCCATCCACAGCAGGCGTTGCGCCGGGTCCATGCTGCGCAGCCAGAGGGGCCGCTTGCCGGCGTCGGTCGTCTGCCACTCCACGTATCCGTCGGCGGGCACCACGCAGCGCGCCAGATGCTCGCGCCAGGTGGCCCACCCCAGCGACTCACGCCGCGCGTTGATCACGCGGCGCGGCCCCAGCTGCGTGCCCCACCTGCGCTCGCCCAGCGTGAGCGGGCCGTCCGCCTCGCGCGTGACCACCAGCTGGGGCCGCCCGGGCGCGGCGTTGTAGCGCGGCGTCACCAGCAGCTCGTCCGGCACGTGGATGTCCAGCTCCGACCACTCGGGGGTCTCCGACAGCGTGTAGCGCCCGCACATGACCTGACTCTGCCACGCCTCCCGAGCGGCGGGTTGCCGGAGCCGCCGCGTGAGAATCGAGTGCGACCCGGTCAGGCGGCTCCCCTCCACACCGCCCGACCGCGTCACACCACGAACGTAGCGACGCTCGCCGCCCCAACGGGGGGAGCGCTTGTGTCGCACTGAACGCCTGTGCGGAATGGACGCCTGCTGTGTCTCCGTGTCTCCGTGTCTCTGCGTCTCGCGCGTCTCGCGCGGCGCTACTCGGGGACCGGCTGCGTGCGCTCGAGCGCCAGCTCCGCCAGGCGGCGCACCTCGGCGCGCAGCTCGTCGGAGTCGTAGATCACGTGCTCACCCAGACCCATCAGCATCATGGCCAGCTGCGTCAGGCCGCGCGTCTCCCCGTGCACCAGCAGCACGTCGCCGCGCTTCTCCTCGGTGAGCCCGGCGGGCACGTCGAACCAGCGGCTGGCAGGCAGCAGCACGCGGAAGCGCACGCTGGACGGCTCACCGGGGGCCCAGAAGCCGCCCAGGCTCTCGGTCATCATGCGCTCCACCTCGGCGTTCGGGACGTGCACGTAGTCCGCGTCCGCGTCCACGCGCGCGCTCTGGATGCGGTCCAGGCGAAACCACAGCGGCGTCCCGCGCCGGTGGCAGTGGGCCAACAGCTGCCGCTGCCGCCCCGCGATGCGCACCGGCGAGATCACGCGGTCGCCGAGGTCTCCGCGGCTGGCGGAGTAGTAGCGGATGGCGAGCGGCTGCCGGGCCAGCGTCGCGTCTTCGATCGTCTCCAGCAGCTGCGGGCTCGCGCCCAGGTCCACCGCCTCGTGCACCTCGGGGGCGTCCTCGAAGAGAGCGCCGTAGGCCGGACCCGAAGCGGTGAGCAGGTGCCGGATGAGTGACTCTCGCTCGGCCGAGCCCGGCAGCCGCAGCAGGCTGCGCAGCAGGCGGCGCACGTCCTCCGGAGCGAGGCTGATGGCGTTGGGCAGCCACGACGCCGGCAGGCTCCAGTACACGTGCGGGTGGTCCTCCTGCCGCTCGAAGGGGAAGCCCGCGCCCAGCATCTCTTGCAGCACGCGGCGCACCGTCTTCACGTCCAGCTCCAGGTGGTCCGCCAGGGCGGCCTGCGTCCAGGTGCGGTCGCGGAAGAAGGCGCCGAGCAGGTCGACCACCGTTTGCGTCTTGGAGCGGGATCCCATCTTGGGCGCGATGGTACGCGCGCGCTGCAGTGGGTCCAAGGCGGGAACGCCGCGTGGTGCGCAGGAGCTCTAGGGCTGCGCGGCGCCCTGCGACTCGTCGCCCGCGTCGAAGTCCGCCTGGTGGTGCCACAGGACGCCCGTGACCTCCGGCATCGCCGTCAGCACGCTGTGCACGGCCATGGTGGCCTCGGGGGTGACCTGCCGCTCGCGAACCGGGTTGATGAGGCTGCGCAGCGACCACGAGCGCTCGACGAAGCAGAGCCAGTCCGGCGTGGGCGCGTCGTCCGCGGCCCCGGGGGCGCCGTCGCTCAGCAGCGTCATGACGGTGGTGCGCGGGCCCACGCCCAGCCAGTGGCGCTGACCCAGCACTTCGAACTCCACGCACCAGCCCCAGTCTTCGCAGTACGGAGCGCGCGCGTAGTGTCCGGTCTCGCGCAGCCCCTGCGAGAGCCGCAGCGCCACGTCGTCACCGAACGTCCTCGTGCTGCCGGAGGCTTCGTCGTCCAGGCTGGTGTGGAAGCCAACCGCAAAGAACGTGGCGTGGGTGCGCGGCGGGGTCACGTGGGCCTCCGCAGCGGTGTGTGCATCGACATCATTCTTCATCTCCTCTTGCGGTGGGCGGGCCGTGTCGGGCGAAGCGGCAGCTCCACAGCTCGACGAATCGCTCGAATCCGTGGGGTCCAGGGACGCCACTCAGACCGTCCCCGGGTCGTCGCTGACGGTCAGGGTGGCCCCGCTCGGCGGGCGGATGACCAGCCACCGCGCGCCGTCTGCGTGGGAGTCACTTCGCAGGCTGTCGGGCACGCTCTCCCAGGTCGCCATGCCCAGCACGGAGACCTCCTCTCCGCGCTCGAGGACACCCTCCTCGTAGCGCACCGACTTCTTCTTCCACAGGACGTTCTCGCTCGGCGTGCCCTGCTGCATCAGGAACGCTCTGGCGCGCTCGGCGTGGTCGCTGAGGGACCCGGAGTGGACGTGGCCGTCGCGCACCAGGACCAGGTGGGCGCCGGCGGCCTGCACCAGCGCCCGTCCCGTGGCGTCCTCGATGATGAACGCGACGGCGTCCTCCTTCGTGACGATCGTGTCCCAGTTCGCCCGCGCGCCAGCCTGAGTGCGCTCCTTCACCTCCACCACGTAGCCCACGCAAGGGCGGCCCGTGATGGGTCCTTCGAGCTCCG
Organism: Sandaracinaceae bacterium; assembly: GCA_020633075.1. Classification (GTDB taxonomy): domain Bacteria; phylum Myxococcota_A; class Polyangia; order Polyangiales; family Houyiibacteriaceae; genus JADJJE01. Next base: position 4,883 of record JACKEI010000004.1, on the reverse strand, counting down.
CTTCGTGCGCGAGCACGAGCGTTCCGGTGATCTTCACGAGCGCCCCTTCGGCCGCTTCGGCGATGGGCGTGCTCGCGACGCTCTGGAGCCGCCGCTTCCCGACGTGGTCTGCAGAGAACCACCACACGCCCAGGCCGAGGCCCGCAAGGACGAAGAACACGATCGCGAGGATGACGGCTTCCATCGAGGGCCCTCCTTACCGCCGCCCGCTAGGGCTCGTCGGTCCCTTCGGGCTTTGAAGGCTCGGCGGGCTCGGCAGGCTCGGCGGCCACGACGGGCACGACGGGCTCGGGTGGCACGACGGGCGCGGGTGGCACGACGGGCACGACGGGCTCGGGTGGCACGACGGGCTCGGGTGGCACGACGGGCTCGGGTGGCACGACGGGCTCGGGTGGCGCGACGGGCTCGGGTGGCACCACGGGCTCGGCATGCGCGACGGGCGCCTCGGGCTGCGGCTCGAGGTCCGGGTCGTCGAAGGTGAACGGCGTCTCTATGGACGGCTCACTCAAGGGCGTGTCCACCTCGTCGCGCAGCAGCTTGCGACCGTCGGACATACGGGCGAACAGGTAGTAGAGCCCCGGGATGACCACCACGCCCACCACGGTGCCCAAGAGCATTCCGCCTACGCCCGTGATGCCGATGGTGCGGTTCGCGATGGCACCGGCGCCGTGCGAGACCACCAACGGGACGAGGCCGGCGATGAAGGCGAACGACGTCATCTGGATGGGCCGGAAGCGGAGCTTGCCGCCCTCGATGGCCGAGTCCTTGATGGACGCGCCTTCGTGTCTTCGCTGAACGGCGAACTCCACGATCAGGATCGCGTTCTTCCCGAGTAGACCCACTAGCATGATCATCCCGAGCTGTGCCCACACGTCGTTTGCTAGGCCGAAGGCTTGTAGCAAGAAGAAGGAGCCGAAGATGCCGATGGGCAGCGAGAAGATGACGGCCAGCGGGATGAGGAAGCTCTCGTACTGGGCGACCAGCACCAGGTACACGAAGGTGACGACGATCAGGAAGATGTAGAGCGCCGCGTTGCCCTGCCTGGACTCGTCCCAGGCGAGGCCTTCCCAGCCCAGGTCGTAGCCGCGCGGCAAGGTCGCCTCGGCCACCTCCTGCACGGCCGCGATGGCCTGACCCGTCGAGTACCCAGCGGCTGGAACCAGCTGGATGGCGGCCGAGGGGTACAGGTTGTAGCGGGTGATCTCGTTCAGGCCCTGCCGCCTCTGGATCTGCATGAACGAGGAGTAGGGGACCATCTCGCCGGCTTCGTTGCGCACGAACAGGTCGTCGAGGTCGTCCGGCATCCGCCGGAACTCGGGCCACGCCTGCACGTAGACCTTGTAGAACTGGTTGAAGCGGACGAAGCCCTGCTCGTACGTGCTGCCGATGAGGATGTTGAGGTTGTTGAGGGCGCGCTCGATCGACACGCCCTTCTGCATGGCCACGTCGTTGTTGATGACCAGCTCGTACTGGGGGTAGTCGGAGGCGTAGAACGTGAACACGCTGCCCACCTCCTCACGCTCCCGCAGCGCCTCGATGAACTCGTCGGTGATGGTTCCCAGGCGCTCGTAGTCCGGCGTGCTCGACTGCGTCTGGTCGAGCACGCGCATGGCGATACCGCCGGCCGCGCCGAAGCCGGGAATGGCTGGCGGCTCGAAGAACTCGAGCTTCATGTCGGTCATCTCTCGAGTCCGCTCCTCGAGCTCCTCGATGATCTGGCTGGCCGTCAGCGAGCGCTCGGACCAGTCCTCGAGGTTGATGATGGCCGTGCCTGCGTTGGAGCCGCGACCCTCCGTCAGGATCTCGTAGCCCGCCACGGACGTGACCGAGCGGACCCCCTCGATCTCGTGGGCGATGCGCTCCAGCTCCTGCGACTTGGCGTTGGTGTACTCCAGCGTGGAGCCCGGAGGGGTCTGCAGAACGGCGTAGATGATGCCCTGGTCCTCACCGGGGATGAAGCCGCTGGGCAAGAGCGCGCTCTCGCTGACGATGCCGAAGGCGAAGGCGCCGATCACCGCCGCGGTCACCAGGCGACGCGCGACGATCGGCTTCAGCAGGCGCGCGTAGGAGTTGGTGATCTTGTCGATGCCGCGGCTGAAGGGGCCCTGCACGAACGGCACGAGGATCAGCAGGAACCCGATGGGCCCCCACAGCATGTGGGCCAGGTACGTGATCCCGAACAGCGCGGGCGCCCCCAGCAGCACGTAGCCCACCAGCTGTCGGCGGCTGAGCGCTCGGAGCCGCTCGCGCAGGCTCTTCTTCTCGTGCTCACCATGCCCGTGCGCCGTTGGGTCGTGGGGCTTCAGGATCATCGCGCAGAGCACCGGCGTCAGCGTCAGGGCCACCACGCCGGAGAGGATGATGGTCGACGCCATGGTGACGCCGAACTGCCGGTAGAAGACGCCGACCGGACCCGGAACGAAGGTCACCGGTACGAACACGGCCGTCATCACCAAGGTGATGGCGATGATCGCGCCGCTGATCTCGTGAAGCACCTCCCACGTCGCGTGGTAGGGCGAGAGGTGCTTCTCGGCCATCTTGGCGTGCACCGCCTCGACCACGACGATGGCGTCGTCGACCACGACGCCGATGGCCAACACCATGGCGAAGAGGGTGATCAGGTTGATGGAGAAGCCCATCAGCTGCAGCACGAAGAAGCTGCCGATGAGCGACACCGGCACCGCGAGCGTGGGGATCAGCGTGGAGCGGAAGTCGCCCAGGAACATGAACACCACGAGCGACACCAGGATGAACGCCTCGAGCAGCGTGTGGAGCACCTGCTCGATGGAGGCGTCCACGAAGCGCGAGACGTCATACGCGATCTCGTAGTCCATCCCGGGAGGGAACGACTCCCTCAGCTCGTCGAGCGTGCGCTTGACCTCCTCGATGATCTCGGCCGCGTTGGAGCCGGGCGCCTGCTTGAGCACGATGGACGCCGTCGGGTGTCCGTCGACGTCCGAGTAGATGTCGAAGAACTCCGAGCCCAGCTCGACGCCCTCGTGCTCGCGGGTGACGTGCGTCGCGTCTGCCGCGGCGGCGTGTTCACCGTGGTCGTCGGCCTCGGCGTGCGCGGCGGGCTCGGCGTCGTCCGCGTCGCCGTCCGCGTCACCGCCGTCTGCCACGAGCGGCTCCACCGTGTTGGGCCGCACGCAGACGTCGCGCAGCCGCAGGATCTCACCGTTGGGTCTGGCCCGCAGGATGATGTCCCCATACTGCTCCGGCTCGTTGTAGCGGCCGATGTACGTGAGCACGTACTCGCGTGACTGCGAGGTCATGCCGGTGGCCTGACCCAGGCGTCCGGGAGACCCGATGATGCTCTGCTCGGCGACGGCCTCCATCACGTCTTCGACGGAAATGTCGTAGGCGCGCATGCGCTCGGGGTTGAGCCAGATGCGCATCGCGAAGCTTCGGTTACCGAGGTTACGCGGAATGCCCATGCCCTGAATGCGCTTCAGAACGGGCATGATGTAGACGTTCGCGTAGTTGAAGAGGTCTGTTTGGTTGGCGTTCGGGTCCGTGCTGAAGATGTTCAGATACATCAGCATGCTGGGGACCACCTGGCTGACCAGAATGCCTTCACGCACCACGAGCGGTGGCAACCGGCTCAACATGATGTTGACTCGGTTCTGCACGTTGACGACGTTGATGTTCGGGTCCGTGCCGGGCTCGAAGAAGATCGCGATCGTGGCCTCGCCGGCGCTCGTGGCGCTGGACACCATGTAGCGCATGTCCTGCACGCCGTTGATCGACTGCTCCAGAGGCACCAAGACGGAGTCCGTGAGGACGTTGGCGCTGGCACCCGGGTACGCGATGGACACGTACACCGTCGGCGGAGCAACGTCCGGGAACTGGGCGATCGGGAGGCTTGCCATCCCCAGACCACCGAGAAATACGATGACAATCGAGAGGACTATCGCTAGGCCTGGCCGCTTTAGAATCTTCGTAAACATCGTAAGAGTCCTATTCGGCGTGGTGTCTCAGGTTGGAAAGCGCCTCTTGCGGGGTGCGGAACTGGGGGCTCTCGAGATGCTCGCCGTCGTGCACCTGGCGAACGCCTTCGAAGACGATGCGGTCCGAGGCGGTCAGCCCCTGGCCGATGACGAAGACGTCGTTCGCCTCGTTCGACACACGGATCTCGCGCTGGTGGACGATGCCGTCCCCCCCCACGACGAACACGTACTGCTTGTCGAGGATGTCGAACACCGCGCGCTGGGGGATGACCAGCACGTCGTGCAGCATCTCGTTGATGACCAGGGTGCCGGTCTGACCGTGACGCAGCAGGTTGTTCGGGTTCGGGAAGTCGGCTCGGAACTGGATGTTGCCCGTCTCGTTGTCGAACGTGGACTCGATCGTGAGCGTCTCGGCGGCCACTTGATCGAAGAGCTCACCGTTCGCGAGCCGCAGCTCGATGCGAACCTCCGGGATGCGCAGCGACTGCGGGTTCTCGGGGTCGGTCGCTCCGGGGATGGCCCGGAAGCGCAGGTAGTCCGCTTCGGGCACGTTGAAGTAGACCCACATCAGGCTGTTGTCGGAGACCGTGGTGAGGATGTCGCCCGCCTCCACCAAGCTGCCCTCCTGGACGTACTGGCGGTCCATGATCCCGTCGAAGGGAGCGACGATGCTGGTGAAGCGAAACTCGGCCTCGGCCAGGTCGTTCTCGGCTCGTGCCCGGTTGCGCTCGGCTTCCGCCATGGCCACCTCCTGGTCCGACACGACGTTCTGTTCGAACAGCTGCCGGGCGTTGCGAGCGCGGATCTCGGCGAGGTGGAGCTCGGCCCGGTGGCTGTCCAAGCGAGCCCTGTAGACCACGGGCAAGAGCTTGAACATGAGCTGTCCCGCCGTCACCCGCTGGCCCTCCTGCACGGGGATGGCGCGGAGGTAGC
>JACKEI010000003.1 GCA_020633075.1 Sandaracinaceae bacterium | reverse complement strand
GTTCTTGCCGCTTCGCTCGGAAGCGGCGCACCAGCTGGGGGGCCGGTGGGGCGCGGTTAGTAAACCCGGGCCCGGAACCTGTCAAGTCTTTTTCTGCGAGTCCGTTCTTCTTGAACCGGGCCGAGCGTTTCGGCCGTGGAGACTCGTTCTGTGGCTTGTCAGGCCCCTCGGTGGCTCGCGCCGCCGAAGGAGCCGGTTTCTAGCATTCGCTCTTGGGGGCGCAAGGATGATCCTGATCTTCTTTGTCGATCAGGTGATTTCTGTAGGCGTTTCGAGAGGTTGCGCGTGACGATTTAGTACGAGCGGTGACTGTCGACCTGGATCGTCACCGGCCCGTCCACCTCGCTGCGCACGGTCATGCTGGCTCGGAAGCGCCCCGTCTGGATGTCCAGGCCGCTCGCTCGCAGGGCGGCCACCACGTCCTCGTAGAGCTGCTGCGCGACCTCGGGCTGCGCCGCAGCGGTAAATGATGGCCGCCTGCCCTTGCGGACGTCGCCGTAGAGCGTGAATTGCGACACGACCAGCACAGCGCCCCCGATGTCCTCGACCGAGCGGGACATCTTTCCCTCGTCGTCCACGAAGACGCGCAGGCCGCGGATCTTCTGGGCCATGTAGGCCACGTCGGAAGCCTGGTCGCCCTCGCCCGCGCCGAGGTAGACAAGCAGTCCGCGTCCAATCGCACCGACGACCTCGTGGTCCACGACCACGTCCGCTCGGCTCACTCGCTGAATCACTGCGCGCATGAGACGAGTGTGACGCGCGTCTCGTCAGAGGGCACTGCGACGCGCGTCTCGCCGCAGGGCACTGGGGGAGCGTGCGCTCACCAGCCCTCCACTCGCTTGCGCTCGCGAATGAGTAGAGCGTACACCAAGCACATGACCAAGCCTGTCTACGGCCTCACTGGGGGGATCGCGTGCGGGAAGAGCACCGTGGCCGCGATGTTTCGTGCGCACGGGGTCGGCGTCGTCGATGCCGATCAGCTCGCGCGCGAGGTCGTGCTCCCCGGCACACCCGCGCTCGAGGCCATCGTGCAGGCGTTCGGGTCGGATGTCCTCGACGCGGATGGTTCGCTGCTGCGCAAGAAGCTCGGCGAGCGCGTGTTCGGCAAGGCGGAGGCGCTCGCGACCCTGAACGCCATCACGCACCCCCGCATCGCGGCCCTGGGGATGCAGCGCCTGATGGAGCTCCAGCAGAGCGACGCGCCCTACCTCCTCTACGAGGCGGCGATCCTCGTGGAGCAGGGGATGCAGCGGAGCTTTGCGGGGCTGATCGTGGTGTACGTCGCGCCCGAGGTGCAGCTGGCGCGCCTCATGGCCCGCGACGGGGCCGGGGAGGCGGACGCGCGTGCGCGCATCGCGAGCCAGATCCCCCTCGAGCAGAAGATCGCGATGGCGGACTGGACGATCGACAACGGAGGGACCGAGGAGCAGACCCGCGCAGCCGTCGACGCACTACACACCCAGCTGCTGTCGCGTGAGAGGATGACGCCATGAGCGCCCCTTGCGTCTTGGTCACGGGCTTTCCCACCAGCTTCTTGGCGCTGCGCGTGGTGCGCAAGCTGCTGCGGGACACCCCCGACACACCGCTGCGCCTCGTGGTGCAGAGCAAGTCCATCGAGCGCGCCCGCGCGCTCCTCGCCAGCATGGAGGGAGCGACGCCCGAGCGCGTCCGCATCTACGAGGGTGACGCGGCGAGCATCGACATGGGGCTGTCCGGGCCCGAGTGGGTCGAGCTCTCGCGGGAAGTGAATGTCATCCACCACTGCATGGCCGTGACCTACCTGGGCGCCGATCGCGAGTTCGCGACCGCCGCGAACGTGGGGGGCATCCGCGAAGCCGTGGAGCTAGCGGAGGCTGCGCCGCACTTCGAGCGCCTGGTGCACTGGTCGAGCGCGCTCGTGAGCGGCGCGAAGCGGGGCTATGTGCTGGAGGAAGACCTGGACGCGAGCCGCGGCTTCCGCAACGTCGTGGAGAAGACGCGCTTCCATGCCGAGCGCATCGCGCGGGAGGCCCTCGACGGCGGGGTACCCGTGACCATCCTGCGGCCCAGCCTGATCGTCGGGGACTCGCTGACCGGCGAGATCGACCGGCTGGAGGGGCCGTACTTGCTGATCACGCTCATGCTCAACGCGCCCACCGATCTGCGCATCCCCATGCCGGGGCCGGGCGACGTGAAGCTGAACTTGGTCCCCATCGACTTCGTGGTGGACGCGGGGCTGCACATCGCCAGCCTGCCCGAGTCCGTGGGAGAGACCTACCACCTGGTGGATCACCGACCGCTCACGACGCGGCGCATCTTCGAGCTGATCGCGGCCCGCACCGGACGCCAGCCTCCGCGCGGCTTCGTGCCAGCCGGATGGGCCACCACGTTGATGCGCACGCCCGGCCTCGAGCGCTTCGCGAACATCCCGCGCGCGTTCCTGGAGCACCTGCTGACGGACGTCGTGTATGACGACCGCCACACGCGGCGCGCCCTCGAGGGGACCGGCATCGAGTGCCCCCCCTTCGAAGCCTACGCCGACAGGCTAGTGCAGTACGTCGAGGACCGCGAGGCGGCCCGGCGCCACGAGCAGGTCGAGGCGCTGGTGGAGTCCGACCCCCTCGAGTGAGCCCGTCGCGGTCGCTCAGCGCCCCGCGATGGTCATGGCGCTCACCCGGAACGACGGTGACGCCACGCTGGTGCGGAGGTCGAGGTCGTTGGCCACGCCATCGATGCGCTGGAGCAGCTGATCCAGGTTGAGCGAGATGGTCACCTCGCTCACCGCGTGCCCGAGCGCGCCGTCCTCGATGAGGAAGCCGCTGGCGCCGCGGCTGAAGTCGCCCGTCACCGCGTTGAAGCCGAAGCCCATCATCTCCGTGACGTAAAGGCCGCGCGGCGTGCGCGCGAGCAACTCGTCATGCGTCTCTTGCCCAGGCTGCAGCACGAAGTTGGTGGTGCCGATGCCGACGCCTCCCGAGCTCCCGCGCGACGCGCTGGCCGTGCTGCTCATGCCGAGCTTGCGGCCCGCGTACGAGTCCAGGAGATAGGTCTCGAGCTGCCCCGCGGCCACGACGACGTTGCGCCGCGAGGCGAGCCCCTCGCCGTCGAAGCGGCGCGACCCTGGCGCCCTGTTGATGAGCGGGTCGTCCACGATGGTCACGAGAGGGCTGGCCACAGCGGTCCCCAGGCGGTCCACCAGGTAGCTGCTCTTGCGCCAGATGCTGCCGCCGTTTACGCAGCTCGCCACCAGCCCGAGGATGGCGCGCCCCGCGTCGGGGTCGAAGATGACGGGCATCTCCGCGCTCTCGATCTTCTTCGCGCCCAGCTTGCGGAGCGTCCGGCGGGCGGCCTCACGGCCGACCTCCACTTCGTCGTCCAGCTCGCTCAGGAAGCGCCGCGCGGCCCAGTGATACCCGCGCCGCTTCTTGCCGTCCGCGTCCTCGGTGAGCGGGTTGACGACCAACGACACGTAGGTCCCGTCGCTGTAGCCTCGGAAGCCTCCGCTGGTGACCAGCGCGCTCCCGCCCACGGCCCGCGAGATGGACGCCCCCTCGCTGTTGATGATGCGCGGGTCGTAGTCCAGCGCTGCCTTCTCCGCGCGGATCGCGAGCTCGAGCGCGCGGTCCGCAGTGAGAGTGCCCATCTCCGGGTCGTAGGTGTCCAGCACCGGCCAGTCCGCTTCGCGGCTCAGCAGCGCGGGCTCGGGGCCGCCCGCGAAGGGGTCGGGCTCGCTGAGCTGCGCGAGCTCGAGCGCGTCCTCCACGAGCCGCGCGCGGCCCGCCTCGGTGAGGTCGCTGGTGTAGCTCACGGCCACCTGCTGCCCGACCATGACGCGCAACCCCACGGCCCGCGAGCCTGCCTCCTCCACCAGCTCCGGCTTGCCGAGACGCACCTTGACGGACAGGTGCTCGCCCTCCCGGACACTCGCCTCGGCGACGCTGGCGCCGCCCTCGAGCGCCCGCGCCACGATCTCGTCGCCCAGCCTGAGCAGCTCGTCGCTGCGACCCTGTTGCTTGCTCTGGGTCATTCAGCCTCCGAGCTCCGTGCCGCCGACGGTCACGGCCGAGATCTTCACGGTGGGACAGCCGACGCCCACCGGCACCGACTGCCCGTCCTTGCCGCACGTCCAGATGCCGTCCGAGACGGCCATGTCGTTGCCCAGCATGGTGACCTTGCGCATGACGTCCGGCCCGTTCCCGATGAGGTTGACGCCCTTGAGGGGCGCGGTGATGCGGCCGTCCTCGATGAGGTAGCCCTCCGTGAGCGAGAAGACGAAGTCGCCGTTGGTGATGTCCACCTGCCCCCCGCCGAACTTGCGCGCGTAGACCCCGCGCTTGACGCTGCGCACGATCTCTTCTGGATCGCTCTCGCCGTTGAGCAGCAGGGTGTTGGTCATGCGCGGCATGGGGTGGCTGCGGAAGCTCTCGCGCCGTCCGTTGCCCGTGGGGCGCACCCCGAAGAACTTGGCCGAGTGCTGGTCCTGCATGTAGCCCACCAAGCGACCGCGCTCGATCAAGGTGGCGCTGGTTGGGGTCTCCCCCTCGTCGTCCACGTTGATGGTGCCGCGCCCCGAGAGCAGCGACCCGTCGTCCACCACGGTGCAGAGCTCGCTCGCGACCTGCTGACCGATGGCGTCCGCGTAGTTGCTGGTCTTCTTGCGGTTGAAGTCCGCCTCGAGGCCGTGGCCCACCGCCTCGTGCAGCAGGATGCCGCTGTCACCGGGCGCGAGCACCACCTCCAGCTCGCCGGCGGGGGCCTCGCGCGCATCCAGCATGGCGATGGCCTGACGCACGGCCTCGGCCGCGTGGGCCTCGGGGGTGTGCGTCTCGAGGTACTCCATGCCCGTCCTGCCGCCGCCGCCGGAAGAGCCACTCTGGCGCTTGCCGTTCACCTCGGCGATGACGCTCACACCGAAGCGCACGAGGGGCTGGCTGTCCCAGGCGAAGTGCCCCGCGCTGGTGGCCACCAGGATCTCGCGCAGCTCCTCGTTGAGGCTGGCGCTGACCTTGACGATGCGCGCGTCGGCGGCCCGGGCTGCCTTGTCGGCGCGCTCGAGCAGCGCCCTCTTGGTGAGGCCTTCGACGTCCAGCGAGGGCTGCACCACCGGGTAGCGGGTGGGCAGCGCGCGGCTCTCGAGAGACACGGGGGCGACGCTCTTGCCCCCGCGCGCGATCTGCGATGCCGTGCGCGCGGCGTGGGTCAGCGCGTCCCACTCGAGGCTCTCGACGTAGGCGTAGCCGGTTGCGTCCCCCAGCATGACGCGCACCCCGAGGCCCATCGTGACGTAGCGGCCAGCGGACTTGAGCAGGCCCTCGTCGTAGCCGTAGCTACCGTTGACGGCGTACTCGAAGAAGAGGTCGGCGTAGTCGCCACCCTGGGCGAGCGCGACCCCGAGGAGCTTCTCGGCGAGCGCCCGGTCGATGGGGGCGCTCCCGTCGGGAGCGAAGGGGGCCTGATATCGAGATGTCATGTAGCCCGCACCATACCAGGCCCCCCCTCCGGGCGCAGCGCGCAATGACGCTTCCTCTCCACGAGGCCTTCGGTTAGAGTCCTCGCCATGCAGGACTATCAGGAAGCCATGGTGAAGTCCCTCATCGCCGTCGCGTGGGCCGACGGCAAGGTAGAGGACGAAGAGACCGAGGTGATCGACGCGCTGATCTCGGCGTTCGAGCTGGAGGGCGAGGACGCCGACGCGATCCGCGAGTTCGCGAAGACGCCACGCACGCTGGACGAGATCCCGCTGACGGAGCTGAGCCTGCACGACCGACGCATGCTGCTGCAGCACGCCGTCATCGTGACCTTCATCGACGGCGACCAGAGCGCCGAAGAGGTCGCGTTGCTGGACGACCTGCAGAACCGCCTGCACCTGGACGAGAGCGAAGCGAAGGAGCTGCGCGACATGGCGACGTCGCGCGCGCAGCGCTTGCTCCAGCTGATGTAGGCGTCTCGCGCCCGCGGCGCGAGCCCTATGGCACCGCCTCGACTACGGCCCCGCAGCTCGCGAGCGCCGGGGCGCCGGCGCGTTCACCAACGCTCGCGCCCTCAGAAGACGAATCCACCTAGGTTGTCACCGCCTGGGCGACCGCCCCACTGGTTCCGACGCGGCTGGCGGCACTGCACGGGCCCCGTCCAGCGGTGCTTGATGACGAAGCGGACGCCGTACTCGTTGCGGGCGGAGGGGCGCGGCTGCCGGAGGGTGCGCGCGCGGTCGGCGCTCTCGAAGCCCCCCGACACCGGGCGCCCCCGCTGGAACACGAGGTCATCGGGCAGGCCGGCGGGGCCGTACCGGTAGTGCATGCGTGTGAGCACGAAGTCCGCGTAGCGCTGCTGTCCCTCAGCGGAGCCCCAGGCGACGTGGCCGGGCAGCTGGTCCGCTCCCAGAGCGTCCAGCGCGGCCTGCGACACCCCGCTGCGGGCGCACCCCACGCAGCTCGACGACGAGCGCTGGGACACCACCGGCCCCGCGTACTCCGTGAAGACGGCCCGCGGCGTGTTGCGGGACATGGTCGCGAAGAGGCGCTCGTACATGGCCTCGAAGTCACCGACCGAGGCCTGCCCGTACCGCCGGTTGGTGGACACGAAGCGGTTGCGGTAGTTGGCCGTCGTGTAGCGGCCCTCGGGCGAGAGGATGTGGATGGCGAGGTCTTGCTCCCCCTGGCTGTTGGCGAGCCCGAGGCGCACAGGCAGCGCAAAGCGCTCGCTGTCGTAGTGGAAGCGCAGCGGCGAGAGCATGACGCGCCCCGCGCGCAGCGACTCCGCGTGGTCTGGCGAGAGCGCGGCCAGGCGTCCGACGTTCACCTTGGCGACGAAGAACTTCATGCCCTCTTCCAGGTATGGCCGGAAGGCGCTGGCCGCCCCCTCCGGCACCGCGTAGCGCTGGTCCCGCAGCCAGGTCTCCAGCCCCAGAGAGTCGCTCGCGCTGAGGACGACGACGTCGTACTCGCCGGCCTGGAACGACGCCTCGACGCGCACGGCCGGGGGCTCGACGCTGTCCGGCACGGCGTTCTGCGCCGCGCTCTGACCGCCACCGCTCGCGGCGAGGCCCATGCCCCGGCCCCCCGAGACGGCGCGCGCTGGACAGGGGTCCTGCTCCCACAGCTCGACCACGCGCGGCTGGGCGGCGCGCTGCACAGACTGGAACACCGAAGGATGCAGCGTGCGCACGTCCCCCTCGTGCAGCACCACGGGCACGGGCACCACCAGCGCAAAGTCCTCGGCCGGACCGCGGTAGTCGTTCTGGAACGCGAGCACCGTGCGCGTCCCCTCGCGCAGCATGACCACGACGGTCTCCCGGTTGGGCAGCGCGCTGCGCTCCACAGGCCCCGAGCGAGGCACCGGGCGCACCATCATCCCGCACATGGCCGCGACCGGCGCGGGGAGCAGCCAGGTCGGCAGGAACGCGAGCGCCCCGAGCGTGAGCAGCGAGCAGAGCAACAGCGTGCGCGCGACGAGCGGCCCGAGGGGGCGGCGACCAGCGAGTGGGGAGGCCATACGCGCTACGATACACCCGCCGCGGTCGAGCTTGGGTACTGGCTGGGACCCCGCCCCCGAGACGCTCAGGGGGGTGCCATGACGAAGCGGAACAACGCGTCGAGCACGGAGCCGTCACTGGGCAGGGTGTGCGCTCCAGGGTAGTAGCGGAGCTGCGCCGGGACGCGGGCGGCGAGCATGGCCTCGTGGGTGCGCGCGATGCCCCGCCGCCGGACGTCTTGATCCTCGCTGCCGATGGCGAAGGCCACGCGCACGCCACGTTCCCGCATGACCTGGACGCCTCGCCCTCGAACGCGCGCGCTCGAGCGGGCGCCGAGCACCACCGCGCCGCGGTAGACGTCCGGGTGCCGCGCGAGCAGCGCCCAGCTGGTGTCCCCACCGAGCGAGAAGCCCGCGAGGTAGATGCGCTCGGGGTCCACTGGGTGCCGCGCACGCAGCGCGCGGAGGTCCTCGGCGAGGCGATCCTCCATCCAGGTCACGTAGTCACCGAAGCGCGGCAGGTAGTTGGCCGTGGTGGGTTGACCCGCAGGCAGCACGGCGATGTAGCGCGCGAAAGGCACCGCCGCCGAGAGCCACTGAAACGCCCCCTCCGCCGTCCCGTTGGTGGCGGCCAAGAAGACGATCACCGGGAGGCGTTCCCCGGCTGCCGGCTCGCCGCCAACCACACGCAGCTCGGAGGCCTGATCGAACGACGCGGGACGAACCTGCGCCAACGCCATTGCTGGCGCGACGACCCACAGAGAGACACTCAGGCAAGCTCCGAGAGTGATGCAGCGCACGACCCCACAGTACCCATGCGAGGGGGGCCGCGTCAGCCCGATTGTGCCTCCGAGAGCGCCATCAAAAAAAACTGGACACATGAAAATCAGATTGCTACCTAGGGGGTGCACGTAGGCCTTTGACCGGTTGGCGTGCGCAGGCCCGGGCATCCTGCAGTCCCTCCCCTCCTTGCACCCCCGGGCCTGACCTATTTCCGACCCCGTGAGCGCTTGCTCACGGGGTTTTTCGTTGGGACCCTGGCCTGTCACGCACAGGCGCATCCCATGGGTGCCATTTCGCGGTGGTGCTGCTAGTCTCGCCCGCTGCTTCAGCCTGGGTGCGGCACAATCGCACCTGGTCGCCACCGCTCCGGATCGCGGAGCCTCACGAGGAGTTCTCATGTTGCGTACTGCCATCCTAGGAGTGGGCCATCACGTCCCGAGCAAGGTCGTCACCAACGACGACCTGGCGAAGATGTTCGAGACCAGCGACGAGTGGATCCAACAGCGCACCGGGATCAAGGAGCGGCGCTTCATCGACCACGTCCCGTGCGGCCCCAGCGACCTCGCCGTGCCGGCGGTGCGGATGGCCTGCGAACGCGCCAAGATCGAGGTCTCCGAGATCGACGCCATCATCTTCGCGACCCTCTCGCCGGACTACACCTTCCCCGGCAGCGGCGTGCTGCTGGGCGACAAGCTTGGGCTCCCCGGCATCCCCGCGCTGGACATCCGCAACCAGTGCAGCGGCTTCCTCTACGGCCTCCAGGTCGCGGACGCGTGGATTCGCGCGGGCATGTACAAGCGCGTGTGCTTGGTCGGCGGCGAGGTGCACTCGACCGGCCTCGACTTCACCAACGAGGGCCGCGACGTGGCCGTGCTCTTCGGGGACGGCGCCGCCGCCACCATCCTCGGGCCCACTGAGGACGCCAACCGCTGCGTCATGGACGTGCAGGTGCACGCGGACGGGAGCGGCGCTCAGCTGCTCTGGATCGAGTCCCCCGCCAGCTGCCAGATGCCGCGCATCACCCACGAGATGATCGACAACCGCAGCGTGTGGCCATCCATGAACGGCCCCAAGGTCTTCCGCTGGGCCACCAGCAAGATGCCCGAGGTGGCGCAGGCCGTGCTGGAGCGCAACGGGGTGACCGTCGCCGACATCGCGCTGCTGGTGCCGCACCAGGCCAACCGTCGCATCAACGAGTTCGTGGCCCAGAAGCTCGAGATCCCGCCCGAGAAGGTCATCCACAACATCGAGAAGTACGGCAACACCACCGCCGCCTCGATCCCCCTGGCGCTGAGCGAGGCCATCGGAGAGGGGCGGGTCAAGGAAGGCGACCTGGTCCTCTTCGCGGCCTTCGGCGCCGGCTTCACCTGGGGCGCGGGGCTGGTCCGCCTCTGAGCGGCGGTCCTTCGACCTCAACCCCGTGTCGGAGATCCATCGCGACCGCGTCGCCGTCGTCATCAACGGCAACGCCAAAGACGTGACGCGCGAGCTGGTCGACGTGCTCGACCAGATCATCGCGAGCGGTGACTTGTTCGTCAGCCGCTCGCTCGAGGAGGGTCGTGAGATCGCCCTCGAGATCGTGTCGCGGGGCTACCAGACGGTGCTCACCGGCGGCGGAGACGGGACCTTCTCGCAGATGGTCACCGCCATCGTGCGTGCGTGCGAGGCCGAGGGGCGCCCCTACCCTCGCTTCGGGCTGCTGCGCCTCGGGACCGGGAACGCGCTGGCCTGGGTGCTGGGCGCCCAGAAGCACCACCGCGGCGTCGTCGCGGACCTCGGCAGGCTGCGCCGCGAGGGGGGTCATCGCGATCTGCGGCTCTTGGAGGTGGAGGGCACGCTGGCGCCGTTCGCCGGGGTCGGCGTGGACGCGCTCGCGCTGCGGCACTTCAACGAGGTGCGCGACGTGATCGCCAAGGTCCCGGTGCTGCGCCGCTTCGGACGGGGGCGCTTCAGCTACTTCGTGGCCATCGCGGGGCGCACCCTGCCGGAGGTGCTGGTCCGCTCGCACGCCCACATGCGGGTCATCAACGATGGCGCCGACGCGTACCGCTTGGGGCCCAACGGGCAGCCTGAGGGGGCCCCCATCCGCCACGGCGAGACGCTGTTCGAGGGGCTGGCGCGCGCCGTGACCTTCTCGTCCATCCCGTACTGGGGCTTCGGCTCGCGCATCTTCCCCTTTGCCGACGACCGGGAGGACCGCTTCAACCTCCGGGTGGTGAACCTCGAGTCCATCGACGTGGCGCTGCACATCCACGAGATCTGGAAGGGAACCTATCGCACCCCGCGCCTGATCGACTTCCTCGTGGACGCCGTGCGCATCGAGAGCGAGGAGATCCTGCCCGTGCAGATCGGTGGGGACGCGGCCGGGACCGCGCGCAGCGTGCATGCCCGCCTGTATCCACACCCGATCGCGGTCGTGGATTTCTACGCGCCGCCCCCCGTGTAGCGCTACCCACGTCCGCTGGCGGCGAGACGATGCGTTGACCGCGAGGGCCACGCTTCGCTAGCATCTCGACTCGAACCTGTGTGAACCTAAGGGGTTGCATGTCATCCCAGTCCTCCCTCACGCGCGCGCCGGGGCTCGCAGCGCTCGTGTTGCTCGCCCTCGCCTCCACCACCCCCCACGCGGCGGCCGTGCCCGTCCGCGGCCTCGTCGGCTTGCCGCGCGACGCCGGCACGGCGACGCCTCCCCCCGCCACCCGCCGTGACCACTACTGGAACGTGTGGGCAGAGCTGCTGGACCCGGCCCCCCCGCGCGTCACACCGGAGCGTGAGGTCGCCGTGGTCCTCACGGGCGAAGGCAACCCCCGCGCACGAGGGTGTGGGTACGTCATCGAGGGCGGCGACCTGCTGCCTCGCACGCTCGTGGTGCAGGCCAATTCGCGTATCTCCCTCGAGAACCGCGACGGCACCGCCCACGAGATCTACTCCGAAACCCTCCCCTCTCTCACGCCGCTGCGCACGGCGGCGGGACGCGCCCGCGAGATCGCCGTCCCCGACGCAGGTCGCTGGGAGCTGCGGGACCGCCAGTACCCCCAGCTCGAGGGCTTTCTCGTGGCTGTCCCCGACCTCGTCGCCTGCGCCAGCGTGAATGTGCGAGGCGAGTGGCGCTTCGCCGACGTCCCCGCGGGCACGTACGTCCTCAAGGTCTATCGCGCAGGCGAAGAGGCTCACTCCGCTCCCCTGACCGTCGCAGCCAACGCGCGCGAGGTCATCGTCGACCCCATCCTCCTCACGGGTAACTGAACATGCTCTCTCGTCTCTGGTACATCGTTCTAGCCGCGTTGGTCGCCACCGCGCTCATGGCGACCATGCTCGCCCAGAACGCCTACAACAGGTCGTTCGCGACCCGCCTCAGCGACGACCTGGTCCGCGACCGCACGGAGCTCGAGCTCTGGCTGAGGCTCGAGGCGCGCACGCGACTCGACGCCATCGCCCCGCTCGCCGCGAACGGAGACGTGCGCACTGCGCTCGCGGCCGCGACGGACCGGCGGGACCGCACCGTGATCGATCCGGCGCTCCGCACGGCCCTCGAGCGTCAGCTGACCCGCCTGAACGACGCGCTGCAGGAGGGCAAGGCAGACATCCTGTTCGCAGTCGACCTGCAAGGACAGATCATCGGACAGGTGGGTGGCACGGCGCCTCCCCCGCAGGCCAGCTTGGAGGCCTTCCCCGTGGTCGCGCGAGCGCTCCAGGGCTACGCCACCGACGACGTCTGGACCTACAACGAGACGCTGTATCGCGTGGCGACCCACGCCGTGGCGCACAACGGCCGCTACGTGGGTGCCATCGTGCACACCGCCGAGCTGAACCAGACGTTCGCCGAGCGCCTCGCTGGGCGCATCCCGGGCGCCAGCGTCGCCTTCTTCATGGGTGACCGCGTGGTGGCCACGTCGACGCCCGCGCAGGTCCAGAACGCGCCCGGCACGCCCGAGTTCACGAGCTCGCTCGCGGCCGCTCGAGCGGACGCCGCGTACGCCGAGGGCAACGCCACGCCCCCGATCGCGCTGGGCGAGACCGCCGTGGCGATCTACGCGCCCGTGACCGGCACCGCCACGCACGTGGGCGCCGGGTACGCGGTGGGGCGACCGCTGCACGCGGTGCAGTCCCCCACGGCCGTGTTCGACAACGCGACCCCCGAAGACCGGGACAACGTCCCCTTGCCCGCCATCATCGTCGTCGCGCTCGTGCTCGGCCTGCTGGGCATCCTGTTCTCCTTCCTCGAGCACGACCGCCCCTTGAAGAAGCTCCGCGCGGGAGTGCGGGCGCTCAGCCGGCGGGAGGTGGACCGACTGGACATCGCCGCATACGCCAGCGGTCACCGCCAGATGGCAGACGACATCAACACCGCGCTCGACAAGGTGTCGGCGGAAGGGCGCGCCGCTGCGCCGCGCGTCTCGGCCAACCTGGACGAGATCCTGGGCGCTGCCCCGGCCGAGCGCGAGTCCGTGCCGTACTTCGGCTTCGCGACGGACGACAAGGCCAACGCCAGCGCCATTCCGGCCGCCCCGCCCCCTGCGGCGGCCCCCGCGCCCGTGGCCGCACCACCGGCCCCCCGTCCCGCGCCACCGCCCGCCGCTCCGCCGGCTCCCCAAGCGGCTCCGCCGGCCCCCGCACCCCGTCCGGCCCCTCCGGCCCCTGCGGCCCCGCCCGTCGCAGCCGCCCCCGCCGCCACCCGCGCCGCCACCGCCCGCAGCGCCCGCGCGACCGGCCCCGCCCGCCCCGCGCGCGCCGGTCGAGGACGACGACGGCGACGACGAGGACGCGACGATGGTGGCCTCGATTCCTCAGGAGCTGCTGGCGCAGAGCACGACCGAGAGCGCCGCAAACGAAGAGGAGCGGCACTTCCGCGAGGTCTTCGACCGCTTCGTCGCGCTCAAGCAGGAGTGCGGCGAGAGCACCGCGGGCGTCACCTTCGAGAAGTTCGTGGTCACCCTGCAGAAGAACCGCGACGCCATCTTGAGCCGCCACGAAGCGGCCCGCGTGCGCTTCACGGTCTACACCAAGGGCGGCAAGGCCGCGCTCAAGGCGACGCCTCTCAAAGAGTGATGCGCGGAAGACGGTGAGCGCGCGCCTCTCCGCGCCGCTCAGCCGGTGCGCTTGATGATGTGGTAGCCGAAATCGGTCTCCACCACGGCGCTCACGTCCCCGACGCTCATGGCGAAGGTCGCGTCCTCGAAGGGCTTGACCATCGACCCGCGCCCGAACGCACCGAGATCGCCGCCGCTGCTCCCGCTGGGGCAGTCGCTGTGAGCCTTGGCGAGCGCGGCAAAGTCGGCGCCTTGGTCCACCTGGGTCTTGAGCTCGCTGATGAGACGCGCCGCGTCCTCCTTGCTCCGCGTGGCGGTGGACCGGGCGGATCCGGCGTACATCAACAGAATGTGGGAAGCGCGAACTTGGGACATGGGTACTCCTCGCGCCCGCGTCTGAGGTGCGCGCGCTCCGGCAAGGCTACCAGCGGTCCGCCGGCTAGTGGAAGGGACCGTGTGATCAGCGCCCTGCGACGGGCGGCGGGAGCTCGCCCAGCTGGCGCAGAAGGTCCGTGAGGAGGCGGCGGAGGGCGGTCAGCCCTTCCTCCCTTGGGCGGCTGTCACGCTCGTCCACGTAGAGAGCGCGGTTGATCTCCAGCTGCACCGCGTGGACCCCCGCGGCAGGGCGACCGTACTGGGCCGTGCTGTAGCCCCCCCGGTACGGGGTGTCGTGCGCCACGCTCAGACCAGCCGCGCGGAAGTGCCCGTCGATGACCTCGATCACGCTGCCAGCCGCGGAGGAGCCACCCAGCGTACCGGGGACGATGTCCGCGCGCGTGAGGATGGGGCCGCCCCGCACGTCGCGCCCCATGGAGGGCATGGAGTGCCCCGCCACCAGGATGGCGTAACCGTGCCGCGCGACGGTCTCGTCCAGGAGCCGCTGCAGCTGCGCGTGGTACGGCGCATGGAAGAGCTCGATGCGGCGCGCGTAGCGCTCCGCGCTAAGGGGACGCCGCAGCACGGGAGCGCCGTCGGTCGCGATGCGCCAGATGACACCGCGCCCCCCCGGCCGCGGGTGGTGCGGGCCGCGCAGCACGGCCAGCGGGTCGACGTCCGTGGCGCTGCGGTTGAGGTCCACCACGTAGCGCGACACCTTGGCCGCGAGCAGCGTCGCGCCCACATCGGGCGCCTCGGCGAACAGCTCGTCCACCCACAGGTCGGCGTCGCGCATGATTGCGTCCTTGGGCGCCAGGAGCTCGTCGGCCACCACCTCGGGGATGGCGAGGCCCGCGTGCGGAACCTCGACGATCACCGGGCCGGGTTCTCCCTTGGGCCGCACCAGCTCGAAGAAGGACATGAGAGGGAGGTGTATCGCGGATTGCTCGGCGCGAAAAGGATGCTCCCCACCGACCCCTCGGGGGAATAGGTGCCTCGGCCAGGCGTACAACCAGGAGTTCCGGCTCGGCGGGTGAGGTGCACTGTAGTCATGCGCCGCGCTCTCCGGTATGGTGTCCCCACGCGCACTCACATCCACGTGCGGAAGAGGAGTCTCGAATGGTCTTCGGAAGGGTTATGAACTTCGTCAAGGACGGCATCCAAGAGATGCTGATCCAGCGTCCGGACGACAAGAAGAACCTGATCGTCTACAAGCACCCGGAGAACACGATCCCGACAGGGGCGCAGCTCACGGTCGACGCGGACGAAGCTGCGGTGTTCTTCCGCGACGGCGGCTTGGTCGGCGCGCTGCGCACGGCTGGCGTGGGTCAGCGGCACACGCTGACGTCGCAGAACATCCCGATCCTCGGCCGCTTGGTGGACAACGTCACCGGCGGGAACATCTTCGTCACCGACCTCTACTTCGTCACCATGCGCCCCATCTACGGGCAGCGCTTCGGTGGTGCGCTGGGCTACATCGAGGACCCCATGCTGGGTGAGATGGTGTCGCCGCGCATCTTCGGCGAGTACGCGTTCAAGATCTTCGACCCCGAGCGCTTCATCGTGAACTACGTCGGGCTCCAGCAGACCGGCACCAACGAAGAGGTGGCGCGCTGGCTCACCGGCAAGTTCATGAACTCGGTCACCACCGTCATCGGTGAGGTGATGGAGGCGGAACAGAAGAGCATCCTGCAGCTCATGCGGCTGCAGCAGCAGCTCGCCCAGACCTTCTTGCAGCGCTGCCCGGACCTCAACGACATCGGCGTGCAGATCACCGACGTCGGCGAGTTCCGCGTCAACCTGGACGAGGAAGAGGAGGCGCAGCTCAAGGCCGCCCAGGCCGAGATCGGCACGGCCAAGCGCGCCGCGCGCGCCGCGCAGATCGGCATCGGCACCGCGCAGGCGCAGGCCGCACAGAAGCAGTTCGAGCTGGACCAGCAGTTCCAGCAGGACGCGCGCTACGTGCAGGGTCTGGCGGGCGGCAACTTCGGTGCGTACGCCGCTGGCAAGGCCATGATGGGCGCTGGCGAGGGCATGGCGAAGGGCGGCGGAGAGGGCGGCGGAGCCGGCGGCGGCATGATGGCCGGCGCGGGGCTCGGCGCGGGCTTCGGCATGGCGAACATGATGATGGGCTCCATGCAGCCGGGACAGCAGATGCCGCAGCAGCAGATGCCCCCCGCCGCAGCGGCGGCCCCCGTCTCGGCGGGTGGGACCGTGCAGTGCCCCGGCTGCAAGGCCAACGTCGCCCCCGGCAAGTTCTGCGCGGAGTGCGGCACCAACCTCAGCCCGGCGCCGCGCTTCTGCCCGGCCTGCGGGACGCAGGGCGCCGCCGGCTCCAAGTTCTGCGCCAACTGCGGGACGGGCTTCCCCGCTTGAGCGGGGTGGCCACCAGACAGACACGTGAACGGACGGTGAGGAGCCGGGCCCCAGCGGCTCGGCTCTTTGCCGTTTGCGGGGGGAGCTGTGTCTCCCGGGTGGACGCACGACCGATGATGGTAAGCTGAGCCGATGCGATTCTGCCCCGCATGCGCGTCGCGCTTCTCGCAAGACGTGCGCTTCTGCCCCACGGACGGCCAGCCGACTCAGCCGCTCCCGGACGAGCCCGCCGCGTCGGCAGATCCGCTGCTGGGGACCGTCGTCGACGGGCGTTACCGGGTCGACCGCGTCCTGGGTGAGGGCGGCATGGGCGTGGTGTACGCGGCCATGCACGTCACGCTGGGGAAGCGGGTCGCGCTCAAGGTGCTGCGCGGCGAGATGGCGCGCGATGACGAGGTCGTGCAGCGCTTCGTGCAGGAGGCCCAAGCCTGTTCGTCCATCGGACACGCGAACATCATCGACATCACCGATTTCGGGCGCCTGCCTGACGGGACGTCGTACTTCGTGATGGAGTACCTCGAGGGGCAGTCGCTGACTCAGCTCATCGAGCAAGGCGGCTCCATGGGGGGCGACGAGGCGCTGGGCATCGTCGAGCAGGTCGCGTCCGCGCTGAGCGCAGCGCACGGTCGCGGCATCGTCCACCGGGACCTCAAGCCGGACAACATCTTCCTCATTCGGCGCGGGAACCAGAGCCACTTCGTGAAGGTGCTCGACTTCGGCATCGCCAAGGTGGGTGGCGCGAACAGCAAGCTCACCAAGACGGGCATGGTGTTCGGCACGCCGCACTACATGTCCCCCGAGCAAGCCGCTGGCCAGACCGTCGACGCGCGCACGGACATCTACGCGCTGGGCATCATCATGTACGAGATGTTCACCGGGACGCTGCCCTTCGATGGCGACACGTTCATGGGCATCCTCAGCAAGCACATGTTCGAGGCCCCACCCCCACCTCGTGAGCGCGTCGCGGCGGCGCAGCTTCCGGCCGAGCCCATCATTCTGCGCTGCCTCGCGAAGCGTCCCGAGGACCGGTACGCCAGCATGGACGCGCTCATCGGCGACCTGCGGTCCGTGGACTCCATCGCGCCCGTGGCCATTGGCCGGTCCGCCAGCCAGGCGCCTCCTCCGCGCAACATCGCCGGGAAGCTGGCCACCCCCGCCGTCCAGTTCCGCCAGCAAGGTGAAGCGCGGGCCGCCAAGACCCGCACCGGCACGTGGATCGTCGTCGGCGTCATCATGGTCCTGTTGCTGTTGGGGGGCGTCGGTGGCGCCGCCGTGGCGATCATGCAGCCCCGCGAGGGAGAGTCGCGCAGCGCGGTCGCCGAGGTGCCACGTGTGACGAGCGGCATCGCCCCCGGCGCAGCGCCCGCGCCCACACCCCCGCCCGCCCTGCCTGCCAACGGAGGCGTGGCCCCCGCGGCGACGCCGCCCGCGGACGAGGTGGTGATCGAGGCGCCGAGGGCGATGATCACCATCACGACCGTTCCGCCGGGGGCCATGGTGGAGCACGAGGGTGCGCTGATCGGCAACACACCCCTCAACTTCCCGCGGCCCGACTCGGGCGACTCCACCGCGCTGACCGTCACGCTCGAAGGCTACGAAGAGGCGCGCGTGGCGGTGTCCATGCACTCCCCGGAGAGCATCGAGCTGCAGCTGGAGGAGGAAGCGCGCTCGCGGCGCTCGGGGTCTCGCCCTGACGGACGGCGCAGCAGCGGGAGCTCCTCGACCACGCCAGAAGCCGTGACACCCACGCCACAGCCAACGACCCCGCCGCCCAACATGCGCGGCCCGCAGGTCACGGACGTGGTCGACCCCTGGGATCGCTGAACGCCGCTATGCCCGCACTACACCGCTCGCCCTCCGCCGCTGCCTGTCCACCAGGCGTCCCCTGCTCCTGCCCCTCCGGCCAGCGCCGCGAGCCCGGAGCGTGTGCGCCCCGAGCAAGGCGGGGTGCCCATGTCCTGTGGCTGGCGTCAGCGCTGGCGCTCGGCTGCGGTGGCAGCGCCACCCCAGGGACCACCACCGGAGCCGCGACGCGCTACGTGGTCGTCGAAGGGCCCGGCGCCGCGCAGTACACGACCGATCCCACTACCGTGGAGCCTGGCGCGGACGACGCCGGTCGCCTCGCCCAGGTCGCGCTGGAGGCGAGCGCCACCGAAGGTCACCCGCTGGCGCTCGATGGGAGGCTGTCCCAGATCGCGGCGCTCGTCGCCGCCGAGGCCGTACAGCAGGGCGCCGCCCCCGGCGCGGAGGTGGTGCAGTTCTTTGCGCGTCACCTCGGCGTGACCGAGCCCATCACCTCGGTGTCCCATGTCGCGTACGCGGACATCGACAGCGCCGCGGAGGGTCTCGCCGCACAGATCCCGGCGATGATCGGGCGGGGGGAGTTCACGCACTTCGGGGTCGCCACCCTCCCCTCCGGCTCGGAGCGGGTCGCGGTCTTCGTGCTGACCCGGCGGAGCGTGGAGCTGACGCCCGTGGAGCGCGCACGCGCGGTGGGTCCGCTCCTGCTCTCGGGCACCTTGCTGGGCGACCTGCGCAACCCCGAGGTCGTGGTCACGCACCCCGACGGCCACACGCAGCGCTCGCCTGCAGGCGCGGGGCCACGCTTCCAAGTACGTCTCCTGCTGGCAGCGACCGGCACGTACGGCGTCGAGCTGCTCGGGCGTGGTCAGCAGGGCGTCACGGTGGTCGCGAACTTCCAGGTGCACGTGGGCGAAGCAGCCCCCACGCGGCTCGCCATCACGACCTCCGACGCGGGGGGCGTGGCCTCTGCAGATGGCGTGCGGGAGGCGCTGGTGGCCCGCATCGCCGAGGAGCGCGCCCGCGCCGGGGTGCCCGCGCTCGAGCTGCACGCGGGGCTCAGCGCGGTCGCGGACGCGCACTGCCGAGACATGGTCCGGTCCGACTTCGTAGGGCACGACTCGCCCACCACGGGGACGCCTGCCATGCGCCTCACGGCGGCAGGCTTCGGCAGCGGCTTGATGCTGGAGAACGTTGCCCGCGGCTACAGCGCCGAGGAGCTGCATCGCGGACTGATGGACAGCCCCGGTCACCGCTCCAACATCCTCGAGGCACGCGTGACGCACCTGGGCCTGGCGGTCGTTGCGGTACAAGAGGGCGACCGAACGGCATTCCTGGTCACCGAGGTGTTCACGCAGATGACGGCGCGGGTGGACACGGCCGCGGCGCCAGCGGCGCTGGTGACGGCCATCAACGAAGGTCGCCGGGCGCGCCGCACGGCCCCCGTGACCAGCGACGAGCTGCTCGCCCAGGCAGCACAAGAGGCGGCTGAGGCCTACTTCGCAGACCCCAGCCTGACGGAGCAAGACATCACGGACCGTGCGAGCGCGGCGCTGCGACGCTACGCCATCGCGTACCGCCGCGTGGGCGCCCTCATGACGGTGGTCACGCGCATCGAAGACGCCGGACGCCTCGAGCCCACCTTCGACCCAGACGTCACCACGCTGGGTATCGGCGTGGCCCAAGGGGACCGACCTGGACAGGCTCCCAACGCCATCGCCGTCGTCATCGTGCTGGGGTGGCCGCGCTGATGGAGGTGGTCACCGCCCTGACTGGCGTCTATCAAGCGGACGGCTCCGTGCAGGGTGAGCTGCGCTACGTCGTGGGGAAGCTGCTGGGCACCGCGCACTGCGCGCTCTGCGACATCACGCATGGGTCGGTGCGGGAGAAGAGGGGCTTCGCGGCCTGCCGAGAGGCGCTCCCGGTCCCGCTGCGCAACGTGCACCTGGACGAGCGTAGCCCCGAGATCCAGCGCTTCACGGACGGCAGGACCCCCTGCGTCGTGGGGCATACGCCGGCGGGGCTGGTCTTGCTCCTGGATGGCCCCGCCCTGGACGCGTGCGAGGGGAGCGTGACGCGCTTTCGGGACGCCCTGGACGCTGCGCTGACGAGGCTCCACCTGCGCTTCGCCCCCTGAGCAACGTCCGGCCGCGTGGGCCGTGCGCGCCGCCATTGGGCGGGGGCGGGCGGGCCGCGCAACAGCTGCGCGCCGGGACACGACGCGCAGCTATTGCGCGCTGAGCGGCCGTCGACGCCAGGCTTCGCGCAACGCATGCGCAAACCAGCGCCGCTCGCCGTTGGCCCGGTGGTTGCTAGGGAAGCCATCCGTGCCCCCCCTGCCCACCGCGAGGACGCCATGACCGTCCCTCACGTCGCCACCGCCATCGCTGCGGGCGCCGTTGCCGGTCTCGGCAGCGTGCCGCACTGCATGGGCATGTGCGGGCCTCTCGTGGCTGGCGTGTGCAGCGGTCCTCGCGACGGCGTGTCGTATCAGGTGGGGCGCACGCTGTCCTACGGAGCGCTCGGGGGGCTCTCGGGGAGCCTGGTCGCGGCAGGCACCAGCCCACTCTCGGCGGAGCTCGCCGCCACCGTCACGAGCATGACCCTGGCGCTGGGCCTCTTGTGGGTGGCCGCCAGGCTCGTGCGCAGCGCGTGGCCGAAGACCGCCTCCGCGGCCCCCCTGCTCACCCTGAAGACGAAAGAGGCGGCCGAAGCGACCCAGGCCCGGGCGAGCGCCCCGGCAGCCCCCGGACGCTGGGCGCGCCTGGTGCGGCCCGTGCTGCGCTACCCCTTGCTCGTGGGCGTCGCGAGCGCCGTGCTGCCTTGCGCGGCGTTGGTCAACATGGGTGTGCTGGCCGGCGCCACCGGCAGCCCCGTCACGGGCGCCGTGGCAGGCCTGGCCTTTGCCACGACCACGGGCGGCGGCCTCGCGACCAGCGTGTGGGCCAGCACGCTGCTGCGCGAGACGCGCGCCGGGTCCTTGGTGGTCGCGGCCGTCCTGGTGCTGGGCGCGGGGATCGTCAGCGCGCGGGCGTTGCCGCTGCTCAGTGGTGAAGGCGCCGGCAGCGCCGCACCCGCTTGCCACACGGACGCGAGCGTAGCCGTGCCGGGGGGCCCCTCGTGAGCGCCGCCGAGAACGCGAGCGCGTGCGCGCACTGCGGCCTGCCCGTCGAGGCAGCCGGCGAGCGCTTCTGCTGCGCGGGTTGCGCCAACGTGTTCGCGCTCCTGCACGCCGAGGGGCTGGGGCGCTACTACGAGCTGCGGCGGGGCGTGGGGCAACCGCAGAACGAAGCGCGCGGGTTCGCGCCGGGTCCGTGGCTCGAGCAGCTCGAGTCCGAGCTCGAGTGCGCGCTCAGCGAGCGCCCCGAGCAGACCTTCCGCACCGAGCTGGACATCGACGGTCTGCACTGCGGGGCGTGCGTGTGGCTCATCGAGAAGACCTTCGCGCGCCACGCGGAGCGGGCTGGCACACCGTCTCGGATCATCGTCAATCCCGCCCTGGCGCGCGCATCCCTCGAGCTCTCCCCCGGCTTCCCGCTGCGGCCCTGGCTCGCCGAGCTCTCCCGCTTCGGCTATCGCTCGGGCCCCGCGTCGGACGACGCGCAGCGCTCCACCAGCTCTGGCCTGCTGATTCGCACGGCGCTGTGCTTGGCGCTGGCGGGCAACCTCATGCTGTTCTCGCTCGCGCAGTACGCGGGCCTGCGCGGAGGTGAGCTCGAGCGGCAGGTCCACGTGGTCACCTTCGTGGGCGCGACTCTCAGCGTGCTGATCGGCGGCAGCGTGTTCCTGCGCTCCGCGTGGGCCTCGCTGCGCGCTCGGGTGCTGCACTTCGACGTGCCCATCGCGCTCGGGATCGCCCTCGCGTACGTGGGCGCTGCGCTGCGCTTTGCGCTGGGCGACGGCCAGACCCCCTACCTGGACACCGTGGCGGTGTTCATCGCCTTCATGGTGCTGGGGCGCTACCTCCAGGAGCGCGCGCTCGAGCGCTCACGCCGCCGCCTGCTGAGCGACGACTCGCACCGCTCCCTGCTCACGCGCCGGCTCGCGAGCGACACCCAACGCGAAGAGCTCGTCGCCTGCGCGACGCTCGAAGCGGGAGACACCATCGTGCTGCGGCGCGGGGACCTGGTGCCGGTCGCCGCCCGGGCGCTGCACTTCGCGGCCTGCTCACTCGACTGGATCGAGGGAGAGAGCGAGCCACGGCGCTTCGAGGAAGGGGACGTGATCCCGGCCGGCGCCTTCTACATGGGCGCGTCCCCTGCTCGCGCCATCGCGACGGAGCGCTTCGCGGACTCTGCGGTGCTGCGGCTGCTCACTCGCGACCGGCAGACCTCGCCGCGCGCCGACGCGTTCTGGGGCCTGCTGGCGCGGTCCTACGTGCTGGGGGTCTTGGGCGTGGCCGTGCTGGGCTTCGGCCTCACGTTCTTGCGCGGCGGGGACGTCATGGAAGCGCTCGCGGTGGCGACCTCCGTGCTCGTCGTGACCTGTCCCTGTGCGTTCGGCATCGCGGTGCCGCTCGCGCACGAGCTCGCTCACGCGCAGCTGCGGCGCCACGGCGTGTTCCTGCGGAAGCCTGGGGTGCTCGACCGCCTGCTACGCATCGAGCGTGTGGTCTTCGACAAGACCGGCACGCTGACCACGGGCGCGCTCCGGGTGCAGGCCGTGGACGGAACGGCGGCCGCCAAGCTCGACGCGCACCTCGACCGTGCCGCCGAGAGCGCGCTGCACGCCCTGGTCGGGGCACAGGATCACCCAAAGAGCGTGGCCCTACGCAGCGCCCTGCGCACCTGCCTCTATGATGCCGATGTCGCCGCGCGTGTGGTGGAGGCCCCTGGCCGCGGCGTGGAGGTGCTCCACCATGACGCGCGCTACCGTCTCGGGGCTCCCGCGTGGGCCTGCACGGAGAGCGTCCCGAACGAGGTCGACCTGGTGTTCGCGCGCGACGGCCGGCCCCTGCTCACGCTGACCACCCAGGAGACGGTGCGCCCACGCTCGCGCGAGCTGATCGAGGCGCTGCGACAGGAGGGGATCACCCCCTACATCCTGAGCGGCGACCGCCAGGCGCGGGTGGACGCGGTAGCGGCGGTGGTCGGGTTGGAAGCCGGACACGCACACACGGGTGTCGCTCAGCCGGTGCCCGCAGGCTGCGCGGTCGGAGACGCGTCTCCCGACGAGAAGGCCGCGTTCATCCGCGCCCTCTCCGGCGAAGGCACGCTGATGGTCGGAGACGGTCTCAACGACGCGCTGGCCCTGGACCTCGCGGACGTGTCTGCGACGCCGGCCAGCGAGCGCCCCTTCGTGGCCAGCCGCTGCGACTTCTATCTGACGAGCGCAGGCCTCGGCGGCATCCGCGACGCGCTCAGCGTGGCCAAGCACCTGCGGCATGTCGTGCGGGTCGATCTGGCCATCGCCGTGCTCTACAACGTCGGCGCCGTCAGCATCGCGCTGAGCGGCGCCATGCGCCCGTGGCTCGCCGCCATCCTGATGCCGGCCAGCTCCCTGCTGACGGTGGCCTACACGGTGCACGCCATGACGCGCGCTCGGCAGGCGGACGCGGGCACGGCGCTCACCACAGGGAGGCTCGCATGGAAGTGATGACCCTCCTGCTCTTCATCGGCGTCGTGTTCGTGATCGGCGCCGCCCTCGCGTTCGTGGTGAACGCGGCCAATGGAACCTTCGACCACACCGAGCGGCTCGCCCTGCTGCCGCTCGACGACCCCCAAGACCCCCCGCGGCACAACGTCGCGCCGGAACAGGAACAGAAGAATGCAGACTCAACGAATCGAGTATGACGACCGCATCGTGCGCGCCTTTCTGTGGGCGTCTGTGGTGTTCGGCATCGTCGGAATGCTCGTCGGCGTCATCGTCGCGCTCCAGCTCGCGTGGTGGCCGGCGAACGCTGCGCCTTGGCTGAGCTTCGGCCGACTGCGCCCCTTGCACACCAACGCGGTGATCTTCGCGTTCGTGGGCAACATGCTCTTCGCGGGCGTGTACTACTCGACGCAGCGCCTGACCAAGGCGCGCATGGCGTCGGACAAGCTCTCGTGGTTCCACTTCTTTGGCTGGCAGGCGATCATCGTCGCCGCCGTCGCCACGCTGCCCTTCGGCATCACGCAGGCCAAGGAGTACGCGGAGCTCGAGTGGCCCATCGACATCGCCATCGCCGTGGTCTGGCTGGTGTTCGCCACCAACTACTTCTGGACGCTGAAGAACCGCCGCGAGAAGCAGCTCTACGTCGCCCTGTGGTTCTACATCGCGACCATCGTCACCGTCACGATCCTGCATGTCGTGAACAGCCTCGCCATCCCGGTGAACGGTCTCAAGAGCTACTCGGTCTTCGCGGGGGTTCAGGACGCGCTGGTGCAGTGGTGGTACGGGCACAACGCCGTCGCCTTCTTCCTGACCACGCCGATCCTCGGCATCATGTACTACTTCCTGCCCAAGGCGGCAGACCGCCCGGTGTTCAGCTACCGGCTGTCGATCATCCACTTCTGGGGCCTGGTCTTCATCTACATCTGGGCTGGCCCCCACCACCTGCTTTACACCGCGCTGCCGGACTGGGCGCAGACGCTGGGCATGATCTTCAGCCTCATGCTCTGGGCCCCCTCCTGGGGCGGCATGCTCAACGGCCTGCTCACGCTGCGCGGCGCCTGGGACAAGCTGCGCACCGACCCCGTCCTGAAGTTCTTCGCGGCTGGCGTCACCTTCTACGGGATGGCCACCTTCGAGGGGCCGCTGCTCTCCATCAAGAGCGTCAGCGCGCTGGCCCACTACACGGACTGGATCATCGGTCACGTGCACGCGGGCGCCCTGGGCTGGAACGGCTTCATGGCCGCCGGCATGTTCTACTGGCTGGTCCCACGCCTCTACGGCAAGCCGCTCAAGTCGGTGGCCGCGGCCAACTTCCACTTCTGGATCGGCACCTTCGGCATCCTGCTCTACGTCACGTCCATGTGGACCGCCGGCATCACGCAGGGCCTGATGTGGCGTGAGATGGCGGACGGGGGCGGGTTGGCCTACCCGAACTTCATCCAGACACTGGTGGCGTTGCGCCCGATGTACTGGATGCGCCTCGTGGGCGGCACGCTCTACCTGGTGGGCTTCATCATCATGGCGTGGAACCTCTTCGCCACCGCCCGCAGCGGCGCGCCGGTCAACGGCGAGGTCGAGGTCGCCGTGGACACGCCTGCGGAGCGCGGCCCCAAGCCGACCATCAAGGACCTGGTCCTCGCGCCCCCGGTCATCGTGAGCGCCGTCGTGGTGCTGATGATCATCGCCGCCGGCTACCTGGAGGTCGTCGCATCGCTCACCTTCGTGGTGTTGGCGTTCGCGGTGGGCTTCTTCGCGATGCTGCTGCTGAGCGTCAGCAAGCAGCCCGGCAAGCCCACCTGGCACGCGCTCATCGAGGGCCGCTCGGGTGTGTTCACGGGGCTCACCCTGCTGGCCGCCTTGGTCGGCGGCGTGGCCGAGATCGTGCCCAGCGTGATCGCGGCTCCCGAGGCGCTCGCGAGCACCGCCAACGTGCCCTACAGCGCGCTCGAGGTAGAGGGCCGCGACGTGTACATCCGCGAGGGTTGCTACACCTGTCACTCCCAGATGATCCGCCCGTTCACGTGGGAGACCGCCCGCTACGGCGCGGTCTCCACGCCCGACGACAGCATCTACGACCACCCCTTCCAGTGGGGCTCGCGGCGCATTGGGCCGGACCTCGCGCGCGTCGGCGGGAAGTACTCGCACACCTGGCACTACCGCCACATGATGAACCCGCGCGAGATCTCCGCCGAGTCCAACATGCCTCCCTTCGACCATCTGGCGGGGGAAGCACTCGACTTCGCCGACACGGCGGCGAAGATGCGCGCGCTGCGTACGGTCGGTGTGCCGTACAACGCGGAGCAGATCCAGCGCAGCGACAGAAGCGCGCACGCGCAGGCCGCCGAGATTGCCGCCTTCCTCGCGGCCGACTCCGGGGTACGCGTCTGTCCGGGCAACGAGCTCACGGACGCGTGCGACCTCGTGGTCGACAGCCGCATGACTGCGGTCATCGCCTACCTCCAGCGTCTCGGACAGATCCCCGCCAACGGGATGTACGACGCGCCCGCCACCGAGACCGTCGCCGCCAACACAGGAGCAACCCCATGATCAGCTGGCTCGCATCCGACTTCTTCTCCCAGAGCCCGGTGCTCGCTCTCCCCGTGGCCGCGCTCTTGCTGTTCATGGCCTTGTTCACGGTCATGGCAGTCCGCGCGCTGCGGCTCCCCGCCGCCGAGGTCCAGAACCTCGCCGAGCTCCCCATGACCCGTGATACGGCGCGCATCGCCCCCCAGCAGGCCCCGCAACAGGCCCCCCAGCAGAAGGACGACTCCCATGTCTGACGGCAACCGCCACGACGAGATCCAGGGTGAGATCATCCACGTCTATGACGGCATCGAAGAGGCCGACAACGAGCTCCCGCTCTGGTGGCTCTTCACCTTCTACGGCGCGGTCATCTTCGCAGTCTGCTACTGGTTCTACTACGAGGGCTTCGAGGTGGGTGCGTCCCCCATGCAGGCCTACGCAGCGGAGCTCGCCGAGTCCGCGGCGGCGGGAGGCGAGGTCAGCAACGAGCTGATCGAGGCGATGGCCATGGACCCGAGCGCCGTGGCGGCCGGCCGCGAGACCTTCCAGGCGCAGTGCGCGGTCTGCCACCGCGAGGACGCGGGCGGCAACATCGGACCGAACCTGACCGACCCGAACTGGATCCATGGCGGCAGCCCCGTGAACATTCACGACACCATCCGTGACGGCGTGCCCACGGCCGCCATGCCGGCGTGGGGGGCGGTGCTCGGACCGGTGGCCGTCCAGCAGGTGACGGCGTTCGTCGTGAGCCTGCGGAACACGAACGTGGACGGGAAGGAAGCCCAGGGCGAGGTGTGGTCACCGGGCGGCGCCGCGAGCGCCGGCGCGGAGCCGGAGACCGCTCCCGAGGCGGACGCCACCGCTGACGCTGGCGTTGCCGCCGAAGCCGCCGACGGTGGCGCGAACGCCGAGCCGACGACACCGGAGGATGGCGCCGCACCCGTCGAGCCGACCCCGACGGTCGAGGAGTAGCCATGAGCAAGCGTCAGCTGCCTGTCGTCGACGAGCCCGCGAGCTCGCTCCGCGTCGATGGGCGTCGCAACTACGTACACCCGGCCGACGTCACAGGGCGCTTCCTGACCCGTCGGCGGGTGGTGTTCGCAGTCTTGATCGCCGTGTACGTAGCGTTGCCCTTCATCCAGGTCGGCGGCCGCCCGGCGGTCTTCCTGGACGTGCAGCACCGGCGCTTCTTCCTGTTCGGGCTCAGCATGAACGCGCAGGACTTCTGGCTGGCGTTCTTCCTGCTCAGCGGCATCGGCTTCGCCCTGTTCGTCGTCACCACCCTCTACGGACGCATCTGGTGCGGCTACGCGTGTCCGCACTCGGTCTTCCTCGAGGGGGTCTTCCGGCCCATCGAGAGGCTGATCGAGGGGCCGCGCAACGTGCGCATGCGCCGCAACCAGGCCCCGATGAGCTTCGACAAGCTGTGGCGCAAAGTGCTCAAGCACGTGCTCTTCGTGGGCATCGCGTTCCTGATGAGCCACTTCGTGCTCAGCTACTTCACGTCGCTTCCGGCTCTGTTGGACATGATCCGCAGCGGCCCGAGCGAGCACGGCGAGGCCTTCGCGTGGATGGTCGCCATGACCGGCGTGATCTACTTCAACTTCGCGTGGTTCCGCGAGCAGCTGTGCCTGGCCATCTGTCCCTACGGGCGGCTGCAGTCCGCGCTCATCGACGGGGACACGCTGGTCATCGGCTATGACAAGCGGCGCGGCGAGCCGCGTGGCAAGGCGAGCGACCCCGAGGCGGGCGACTGCGTGGACTGCAATCGCTGCGTGGTGGTGTGCCCGACGGGCATCGACATCCGCAACGGCCTGCAGATGGAGTGCGTGGGCTGCGCGCAGTGCGTGGACGCGTGCGACGAGGTGATGCTGAAGCTCAAGCGCCCCGTCGGCCTCGTGCGCTACGACTCGTTGAACGGCCTCGACGGACTGAAGACGCGCTTTCTGCGGCCGCGCGTGTACTTCTACGCGGTGATGGGCGTCATCGGCCTGGTGGTCATGACCCTCGCGCTGCGCACCCATCAGAGCTTCGAGACCAACCTGCTGCGCTCGGGGGCGCCCTTCATCGT
Source organism: Sandaracinaceae bacterium (assembly GCA_020633075.1). Taxonomy (GTDB): domain Bacteria; phylum Myxococcota_A; class Polyangia; order Polyangiales; family Houyiibacteriaceae; genus JADJJE01. Next base: position 602,178 of record JACKEI010000003.1, on the reverse strand, counting down.
GGACGAGCAGGGGCACGTGCTGGACCTCCTGAGCCTGCACATCGTGAACAAGCGCGACGAGCCGACCACCTTCCGCATCGAGCGAGCCGACCCCGAGGACGGGCTCGCATACCGCATCTCTTCTCCGTCACTGACGCTGCCCGCGCTCGGAAGCCAGCGGGTGAACGTCTTCGCCACCTGGGAGCGTGGCGCCGAGGGGGCGCCGAGCGCCGCTCCCTCGCGCGTCCGCGTCCGCATCACCAGCGACCACGACGACGAGTCACGCATCGCTGAGGTACCCTTCGTAGCACCACGATGAACGCCAACTCAACGGACAACCCGCGCGGCCGCATCCTGGTCGTCGACGACGAAGCGAGCGCTCGCAGCGCTCTCCAGCAGCTGCTCACGCTGGAGGGCTACGAGGTCGAGGCGGCCGCGGACGGACGGGCAGCGCTGCTGAAGCTCGCGACCTTCGAGCCGGATGTCGTGCTGACCGATCTGAAGATGCCCGGCATCGACGGCTTGACGCTGGTGGAGCAGGGGCGAGTCGAGTCGCCCCACAGCGCGTTCTTGGTCATGACCGCCTTCGGCTCGGTGGACTCGGCGGTCGCGGCCATCCGCCTCGGGGCGGAGAACTACCTGACCAAGCCGCTGGACATGGACGCCGTCACGGTGCTGGTGGAGCGCGCCGTGGAGCACGCGCGCCTACGCCGAGACTCTGCGCGCCTGCGCGAGCAGCTCGGGCAGCGCCTGGACGCGCGCAACCTGATCGGCGACCACCCGACCATGCAGCGGCTCTTCAAGACCATGGCGCAGGTGGCCAAGAGCAACGCGACCGTGCTGGTCCACGGCGAGACGGGGACCGGCAAGGAGCTGATCGCCGCCGCCATCCACCGCAACTCACCGCGCAGCGAGCAACCGTTCGTGAAGCTCAACTGCGCAGCGCTGGCCGAGTCCGTGCTGGAGTCGGAGCTCTTCGGTCACGAGCGGGGCGCGTTCACGGGGGCGCTGCAGAAGCGCCGTGGCCGCTTCGAGTCGGCGCACGGAGGCACTCTCTTCCTCGACGAGGTGAGCGAGATCCCCATGTCGGTCCAAGTGAAGCTCCTGCGCTTTCTGCAAGAGAAGGACTTCGAGAGGGTGGGCGGCAACGAGACGGTGCGCGTGAACGTGCGCGTCGTGGCCGCGACGAACCGAGACCTGCTCAACGCCGTGGAGGACGGCACCTTCCGCGAGGACCTCTACTACCGCTTGAACGTGGTGCAGCTCGAGGTCCCGCCGCTGCGCGTGCGGCGCACGGACATCCCCCTGCTGGCCCACCACTTCCTCGAGCGGTATGCCAAGGACAACGACCGCCACGTCGTCGGCTTCACGGACGCCGCCCTGCGGGCGCTGGTCGGTCACTCCTGGCCCGGCAACGTCCGCGAGCTCGAGAACGCCATCGAGCGGGCCGTGGTCCTCACGGAAGACGAAGAGATCGGCGAGGACGCCTTCCCGCTGCTGCGCCGCACGCCCAAGCGAGGAAGCGGCGCGGGCCTCGACGACCTGATCCCGGGCATCACCATGGCGGAGCTGGAGCGCCTGGCCATCGAGCGCACGCTCGCGGCGGTGGGTGGCTCCACAGCCAAGGCCGCCGAGATGTTGGACATGAGCCGGCGCACCCTACAGCACCGAATGAAGCAGTGGCGCGAGGACGGCAGCGAGTCGGGCTCCGAGGGGGACGGCGACGGCGACGGCAACGACTCGGAGACGGGCGCCTGAGCGGCGCGCGCTACTCTTCGTCCCCGTACGGGGCTTCGCCTGAGATGGCACGCGGGAAGAGCAGGTCTTCCTCGATGCGGTGGTGTTCGGCCAGCTGAATCTCGATCCGGTCCAGGAGCCGGTGGAGGTCACTCATGAGCGACGCCTCGAGCGCGGTCGCGTCATCGCCCTCCGCCATCTGACCGACCGACTCCGCGCACAGGGAGGCGAGTCGTCGCAGACCCTTGCCGCGCTCGTAGCTCTGGTGGTTGTCCACGTGGAGAGCGGCGACGATGGTCGCGCAGCGAGGCCCTTGGCCGGACAGGATGCGGGGGAAGATCTCGTTCTCCTCACGCGACATGTGGAGGCGCGCGTCGTCCGCGAAGCGACACGCCAGCGCGTGCATGGCGCGCGCCGCGGGGTGTCCACTGAGCGCGGCGCTCTCGGTCAGGTGCTCGAGTAGGCGCAGGTCGTGGCGCATGGGAACGTGAAATGCGTCGTACACATGCGAGATCAGCTCGGCCAGGCTTGCCTCCGGCCCAGGCGCGCTGCGGACGCCCGCATCGAGGATATGGCGCTGTTCACGAGCGGACTGTGATGCAGTTGTGGACATGACCCGGGTCGATAGTGCAATCACCATGCCCGCCGAGATCCCGCGTGTTCGCCGGGCGCTGGGGCACCCCACGTCGGGGTACCTCCCCCTCGCTTGCGCGGGCCGGGGTGACTTGCGCAGCGTTTGCGTCCCACGGAGCGTCCCAAGTCCCGAGGGGGCGAGTGGCCCGAGAGCCTGCTAGGCTCACGGGCGCATGGCGCCCCTCCTCGACGAGCTCTTCCGATACGTCGGCTTCGACGAACAAGACGGCGCGCGGCTGGTCGCGGCGTCGGACGCCCTCGAGCCCTCCTTCCAAGGCATCGTCGACGAGTTCTACGTCGCCATCGACGGGAACCGCGAGGCTCGCGCCGTGTTCGAGGACGAAGCCCAGGTCGCGCGACAGAAGGGCCTGCTGCTCGCTTGGCTGCGGCGTTTCTTCGCCGGCCCCTACGACGACAGCTACCTCGAAGAGCGCTCTCGGATCGGGCGGGCGCACGTCCGTATTCGCCTGCCACAGCGCTACGTCTTCGTGTCCATGAACATCATCCGCGCCGGTCTGACGCGGGCGGTGTGGGCCCTCGATGACCCCCAGCTGGACAAGATCGCGCTGCTGCAGTCCATCCAGCGGCTGTGCGACGTGGAGCTGGCCATCATGCTGGAGACGTACCGCGAGGACTACGACCGCGCCCTCCGGACAGCCGAGCGCCTGGCCACGCTGGGTCAATTCGCCGGCACGCTGGCCCACGAGATGCGCAATCCCCTCGCCGTGCTCAGCACGTCGAGTCATCTCCTGCGGCGCCACGCTGGCGACGATCCCGGAGTCGTGCGCCACGTCGATCGCATCGAGCGACAGGTCGCGGTCTGCGGTCAGATCGTCGACGACCTGCTCGCGCTCGCTCGCGACAGCCCTCCACGCTTCGAGCCGGTCGACCTGGCTTCGGTGATCGAGTTCGCGTGGGCGCAGTTGACCAAGCCGGAGCACACCCTCGACGTCACGGTCGCGCCGGACGCCGGCTCGGTGCCCGCCGACGAGAGCCAGCTCCGTCAGGTGTTGGTCAACCTCATGGAGAACGCCACGCAGGCCATGACCGAAGGCGGAGCGGTGGAGGTGCAGGTGGCTCGCTGTACGCTCACGCGGCCAGGCGAAGAGGTCGACGCCGTCCGCATCCGCATCGAGGACTCGGGCGCCGGCTTCACGCCGGAGGCCCTCGAGCACCTCTTCGAGCCTCTCTTCACCACCAAGGCCCGCGGCATCGGACTCGGGCTGCCCCTCTGCCATCGCATCGTCACCAAGCACCATGGTCGCCTGAGCGCCTCCAACCGCAGCCCGCGCGGTGCGCGACTGGACATCGTCCTCCCGTTGGCGCAGAAAGGAATGTCATGAAGGTGCTGCTCGTCGACGACAACGCGGAGCTGGCAGACAACCTCGCCGAGCTGCTAGCGAGCGAGCGCACCGAGGTCTTCGCGCACCACGACGCGACGGCAGCTCTCGCCTGGGGACGCACGCACGACTTCGACACGGCGCTGCTGGACGTGCGCATGCCCGAGCTGAGCGGGGTCGAGCTCATGCGGCTGCTGCGCGTCGGTCACCCCGCCGCGCGCTTCGTGCTGATGAGCGCCTACACCCAAGACGCCGAGCTGGACCCGACGCAAGACACCGTCGCTGCCGTGTTGACGAAGCCTCTCGACCTCCCATCGCTCGCCAAGGTGCTCGGGCTGGACGCATGAGGCTGCGCGTCCTGGTCGTCGACGACAACGTCGAGCTCGCCGAGAACATCGCCGAGCTGCTCCAGGACCTCGATGACCAGCTGGACGTCGTCTTCTCGCGTGGCACGCGGGGGGCGATGGACATCGCGGTACGCTCCGGCTTCGACATCGCGCTGGTGGACATCCGCCTGGCCGAAGGAGACGACGGACTGACGCTGCTCCCCAAGCTGCGCGAGCTCTGCCCGGGCGGCGAGGTGATCCTGATGACGGGGCACGGGACCCTCGACTCGGCCATCACGGCGTTGCGCCAGGGCGCGTTCGCCTACGTGCTGAAGCCCTTCGACGCGCAGGACTTCCTCGAGCTCGGTGGCCGCGCGCTCGCGCACGTGCGGCTTCGCAACGAACGACAGCGACTGGCGGAGGAGCTGGAGCGCTCGGAGGCGCTGCACCGCGCCATCGTCGAACACACGGAGGCGCTGCTGGTCGGCGTCGGCGCCACGGGCAACGTCGTCTTCGCGAGCCCCCACGCGCTGCGAGCCCTCGGTGCGCGGCGTGAGGGGCGGGCTCCCTTGGTGGGCCAGTCGTTCTTGGAGCACTTCGCGCAGAACGCGCTCGGACCCATGGAGCCTGCCTTGCGCTCGGCCCTCGGCGGCGAGCGGGTGCATGGCGTGGACGCGCCGCTGCGCCGCGACGACGAGACCTCGCGCATGGTGCGCTGGACGCTCACGCCCGTTCCGCTCGCCGCCAAGGACGAGGCCAGCGTCGCCGTCATGGCGGTGGGTGTGGACATCACCGACCAGCTCGACGCGGAGCGCACTGCCCGGGAAGCGGAGTCGCTGGCCGCCATGGGGCGCTTGACCGCGGGCCTCGCCCACGAGATCCGCAACCCGCTCAACGGCGCGCTGCTGCAGCTGGAGCTTCTCATCCGCGCCAACGAACGCGCTGCGGACAGCGCCCAGAAGGGCGTCGTGCGCGAGACCAGCGACGTCATCAAGCGCGAGCTGCGAGGGCTGGCTTCCCTGCTCGACGAGTTCCTGGAGATGGCGCGCACGCCGGTCCCGCGCCTCGAGCCAGTGGACGTGGTGGCCACCATTCGCGACCTGATGAGCGCTCAAGCTCCCGTCGCGGAGGCCATGGCCGTCGCGTGCCGCTACGACGGGCCCGATCAGGCGGAGGTGATGGCCGAGCCAGGCAAGCTGCGCCAGGCGCTGCTGAACCTCCTCAAGAACGCCCTCGAGGCCATGTCGAGGGGCGGCACGCTGCGCTTCGAGGTCGCGCCACGGCTGCCCACTACGGAGACCGAGGAGGGCGCCGAGCGCGTGGAGGTGCGCCTCTACGACGACGGGCCCGGCCTCGACGAGGAGATGCTGCGCGAGGCCTTCCGCCCCTTCAAGACCAGCAAGCACGCGGGGACGGGTCTCGGGCTCGCCATCGTGGCGCGCACGGTGCACGCCCACGGCGGCTCCGTGACCATCGAGAACCGCCCCGAGGGTGGCGCGCTGGTGCGTGTGCGCCTGGTCCCTGCGCCTACCGGCGCGCCGCCGGGCGCCACCACGTAGCCAGTCCACGCGGCGCTCCCGCGCGACTGGCCTCCGTGTGTGGCCGGCATGGACGGGCTGCTAGCGACCCACCAGGGCGACGTGCCGGGGCGCGAGCCCCCGCGACGTGCCGAGGGGCACGGAGGTGCCTTCCGTGGCGCTCGCCTCCGTCAACGTGAAGCGCCGCAACCCTTCGCTGGCGTCGGGCAGCAGCAGCAGGCCGCTGGCGTCGTCGTACGCGGAGGTCCCGAGCTGATACTGCCCGTCCGCCGTGCCCAGCAGCGTCTGCGCTCCCGTGGAGATCACCACGCGGTACGCTGCGTCGTCGGTGGGCGCGATGAAGTCGCCGTACTCCACCGCGACGAACTCGTCCGCCGAGATGGCCACCAAGCCGTTCACCGCGACGGCCGAGAGCGCGTCGTCACCGGCGGCCCAACGAGCCTCCTCGACCAGAGCGTCGTCGACGCGCTGCACGACCACCACACCCGCGCTGGCGCGGACCTCTGCGGCGTCGAAGACCCCCGAGTGGCCCGTGCACGCCACGAGCGCGCGCGTGTCGTCACCGGGCACGGGGACTAGCGTGCCGCAGTTGCGCAGCCCGCTCAGCGTCAGGCTCGTGACCGTCCCGTTGCTCGGGTCCACGAGCGCCACGACGCCCTCCGCCGAGGCTTGGAAGTCCGCGCTCAGGAGCCCGAGGCCCACGGCTACGTAGCCGCCCAGGCGCACCATCCGCGAGGGACGCGCGAGCACGGGGTTCTCGCCCACCGTCGTGTCGAAGCCGGCGAGGTCCACGCGACCGCCGGTGCGGGCCATGGTCATGGGATTGATCTCGACGAGGTCGGTGCCGCGCTCGCCCGCCGGGGCGCCCGGGTCCGCGTTCCGGCCGAAGCGGCTCACCCAGCCACGGTCCGGAGCCGTGCTGACGTAGTCCTGCGGGTTGCTCGAGAAGCCCGCGGCCGTCACGGTGGTGTGCGTACGCAGCTGGCCGACCAGCTCGCCGCCGGGGATCGCGACACGCGTCAGCACGTCCACGCGAAAGCGATCGAGGACCATGACATGCCCGGACTCGGACATCGTGGGCAGTGAGACGTCGCCACCCAGCGCCGCCACCAAGCCGGCCAGCGCGTCGGCCGACGTGAACCACTCGGTGTCGATGGGGTCCCCCTGCGTGTCCAGCATCGCGATGGCGGTGCTGCTGTAGTCGCTGCTCACGACGGCGAACGCGGGCGTCGCCGCGAGCGCGGGCAGGCGCGTCGCGAAGGCCCGCACGACGACGAAGACGCCGCCACCCGAGACGCTGAAGGTCGCCACGCCGGACGCGAAGCTGGCGCCAGCGACGATGCGCCAAGGGGCCGCCGCATCGGCTGCGGCGAGCACGAACAGGTCCTCGTCATTCCCCAGGTAGGGCAGCGTCACGGTCGCTGGCTGCGCGAACACTGTGGCGACCGGCGCCAGCTCGAATGGCTGACCCGTGAATTGCACGTCCGCGGCGAGCTCGCTGACGTCCCGCTGCGAGAGCCGCGTCAGCGTCAGGGTGGTGTCGGCCTCGAGCGCGTCCGGCGGGACGGTCAGGCTGCCTCCACCGGCTGCGAGGGTCCCTCCCAGCGGGCCGACGACGGCCTCCGTGGAGGGCGCGCCATCGGCGCCACAGCCGAGCAGCAGCAGCGCGCTCAGCAGCGCGAGCGACCAAGAGTTCGTACGAGAGATCATTGCCATTCCTTTGTGTAGACCGCGCTCGCCGCGACACGACGTCCGGGGAGCGCATAGCCAAGAACATCCGACCCAGCGCGATTGCGCAGGTCGCGAAGAGAGAGCGCGAGCTCGAGCCCGCGATAGGTGAGCCGCGCGCCAACCCCCAGCCACACCCGTGCCGGGATCGCGATCAGGTTCGCGCTGTCTGCGTAGAGGCGCCCCTGCTGCCGCACGTCCGCGTAGAGCGTGCCCAACACCCCGCTGGGCAAGCGCCCCGTACCGACCTGCACGCGCAGAAAGCCCGTGGTGCGCGCTCGGTAAGGCAACGCGTTCCCGAGCGAGTCGCGCGAGCGCAGGTACGAGAGCATCCCGCTCACGCGCAGGTACTCGCCAACCTGTAGCTCCGCGCTCGACTCGAGCCCCGCGACCCGCGCGGCGTCGATGTTCTCGAACACCGTCTGAGACTGGCTGGTGCGGCGCGCCCGGATCAGGTCCTCGTCGCGGCGGGCATGACCGCGCAGCTCGACGCGCAGGCACGCCAGCTCCCCGCTCGCTTGCACCAGCACGCCGAGGTCGCCGCCGAGACCGGTCTCGGCCCGCAGCTCGGGGTTCGCGTGCACCATGGCGCGGTCTCCGAACAGCTCGAGCTGCGTGGGCAAGCGCGCACCGCGAAACGCGGAGGCTGTGATGGACACCCCTTGCACCGGACTGAACGCCGCACCGAGCCGAAAGGTGGGCAACACGTCGCGGGCCGTGTGGGTCTGGATGCGTCCGAGCCGCAGCTCCGCCGTGCGCCCGAAGCTGCCCTGGGCACGCACGGAAGGACGCAGGGACCAGAGGCGCCCCCCCTGCCCGCCATGCACGTTCAGCTCGAGGGTGCCCGCCAGCGTCTCTCGTCGGGAGGTGGGCTCCTCGATGGCGCTGACGGCGTCGTCGGGCGCGTAGCGATAGCCGGCAGCGTCGAGCACCAGCGTGGACTCGAGGTGCTCCGTCGGCGTCAGCGACAGGGTCGACCGCGCTCGCCAGCTGCGCGCGTGGTCATCCGTGTCGCGCACACCGGACCCGACCTCGCCCAGGAGGTCCTCGAAGCGGTTGCGGCGCCCGCTGAGCATCCCCTGCAACGCGAGCTGAGGTTGCGCGCGCCCCGAGAAGCTCCGCGAGAGACCGAGCACGCCGCGCACCTGGGAGCGCAGCTGGTGCGTCTCCAACGTGGGCGCGGACAGGGGCCCCGGGACCCCGGCGTCACGCGTGATGGTCAGCAGCACCGCACGTAGCGTCCAGTCCCCCTGCACCGCGCGGACATGCACGAACGAGGAGGTGTCCACGGTCTCTGCGTTGTGCACGCGGCGTCGCACGTCGTCGGTGATGTCGAAGCGCGTGTTGCCGTCGTCGAGGTACGGGTAGTTGGACCGCGACCCGCGCGCGCTGACCACGCCGAAGACCTCCACCGCGCCCCGCTGCATGCCGAGCTCGAGCCCGCCCCCGCCGGTGGTGTAGCTGCCGGCGTTGCTGCGCAGCACCAAGCGAGTGCCCGCGACGCTGGCCGGGATCAGGCGCACCACGCCACCCATGGGCGCCACGTTCAGACGAGCGGGAGCGCCTCCACGGTAGACCTCGATGGCCTGGAAGGCGTCCAGGGGCAGCAGCGAGAAGTCGAAGGCCCCGTCATCCACGTCGTGAATGGGGAGGTCGTCGAGCACCACCTCCGTCTGCGTCGCGTCGCCGCCGCGCAAGCCGAGACCGGCGAACGCGCCGAGGCCGCCCAGGCTCTGCAGCTGTGTGCCCGGCAGCTCCGGCAACACGTCGACGATGGTCTCGCCAGCGGCGGTGCGCCGGCGCAGATCGACGCGCGTCCCCGCCGCCGTGGGGTCGAGTCCGTTGTCCGACGGGAGGACCCGCTCGACCTCCGCCGTCGCCCCGAAGGCCTCTTCGGGGTACTCGTCGCTCTCGGCGTCCCCCTCCTGCGGCTGCGCCGACGCCACGGCCGCCGAAGCACAGCAGAGCAACGCAACGCACAACGGCGTGCCCAGCGGCGCGCAGAGTCGCGCGAGGCGAGCGAGGCGTGTGGCAGTGAGGAGGCGTCCAGTCATCGGGGGATCCCGTGCGGACGACACAGCTGAAAAGGCGACGCGGCTCTGCGCGTGGCCCTCAGAAGCTGTGTCCCGCAGCAGAGGGTCGCGCTAGAGCAGGTCTCCGGACTCGCGACCCTAGCCCCCGTCGCCTTCCCGAGCGGCGACTCAGGGAGAGTCGCTCGCGCAGTGGCACCATGACGTGGTGTTCGATCGCATACCGTGGCGGGAACCGTGTCGGCGTTGAACCGACTTCCCTCTTCGGCCCCCGCATGTCTCCGCGGTGACCTCGCGCGACCTTCACCCAGCGTGAGCAGTCGCGACCCGAACGCTGAGCCGACTCTGGGAGGAATCGGTCCGCTGGTCAAGCCCAGGTGCGGAACAGCGTTCCGATCGCGACCGCATGCGGGCCTTCGAACAAGCCAGGGCTTCCGCCGAAGCTGAATCGTGCTCTAGAAGCGGGTGCCCGCGCGCACCGAGACGCCCAGGGAGACCGCGCCACCGTTCGCGCTGAGCACGGTGAGCTCGGGCAGCTGCGCCTCGAGGTAGAGCGCCGTGGTGGCGTGGTACACGACGAGCGCCCCCGCTCGGACCATGAACGACGGCACCCGGTTCCCTGTGAGCCCATGGAAGAAGCCGAGATCGATGGCCGCGCCGAGGTGCAACGGCGCCGTGAAGGGGCTCGCCAGGTAGGCCGCCCCACCGTGCAGCGCAAAGCCCCCGGCGGCCCCGAACATCACGTCCAGCCCCGCGCGCAGCTCGAGACCCGTGTCGCCGATCGCGTAGCCGAAGATCGCCTCGAAGGTGCCCAGCGTTCCGCCTGTGCCGCTGCTGCCTGCACGCAGCAGCGGGTGCACGCCGAGGCCGACCTCGAAGAGCATGGGGCGACCCGCGCCGTAGCGCTCGCGCCCCTCGAAGTCGGCACGCTCCTGGGCGGCGCGCCCCTCGGCGTCTCGCGCCTCGGCCTCGAGGCGCTCGCGCTCGGCCTGCTGCTCGGCCTCGAGGGCCTCTTGCGCCAAGCGCGCAGCCTCTTCCTCGGCGCGCTGCGCCGCGTCGCGGGCGCTCTGGTCCGCACCGGCCAGCTGAGCCACGTCGTCGCCCAAGCCCTCGGGCCGCAGCAGCGCACGCAGCAACGCCATCAGCCGCTCGTGCTGGTTGCTGGTCAGGACCTCGGCGTCGATCTCCTCGACGCGTGTGTCTCGCGCGTACCCGACGCGCAGCGTGATCCAATAGCCGTCGGCAGTGACCTCACGCACGATCGGCACGACGACCCACAGCGCGTTGTTGAGCTCCGCCACCGCGCGCAGCTCATTGGCCCCCTCGGGCAGCTCGTGGGTCTGAGCGTCGAGCGCGCCCGCCTCCGACACGGCGTCGTGGGCGAGTCCGCGAGCGGCCGCCGCCACCGCGTCGGTCAGATCATCCAGCGCCTCACGGTCGGTGGGGCCCGTCGCCGCGAGCACCACCACGCGGTCCGCGCGCGCGGCCGCGGGGGCGAGCGACGCCACCACGCTCAGCACACCCAGCACCAGCACTCCGCCACGCGCGGTGCGACGCTGTGTGACCGCGAAGGCGGGGCGCTGCGCCGCGAGAGAACCTGCGTTCACGGGATTGTCGAGCATCGGTGAGTTCCGCATGGTGTGCCGCAGGCTACGCAACATCTACGCCAATTTCGAGAAAGCCTCGACCACCTCGGGCGGCGCCTGCACCAGCTCGATGAGCACACCCTCGCCGCTGAGCGGCAGGGCCTCGTTGCCCTTCGGGTGAATGAAGCACACGTCGTAGCCGGCCGCGCCCTTGCGCACACCGCCCGGCGTGAAGCGCATGCCCTGAGCGCCGAGCCACTCGACCGCCACGTGGATGTCGTCCACCCAGAGCCCGATGTGGTTCAAGGCGGGCTGATCCACGCGCGGCTTCTTCTCCGGATCGATGGGCTGCATCAGATCCACCTCGACCTTGAAGGGCCCCGCTCCGAGCACCGCGATGTCCTCGTCCACGTTCTCCTTCTCGCTCTTGAAGTTCCCGTGCAACGCGAGCCCGAGCGTGTCTACCCACAGCCTGCGCAGCGCGGACTTGTCGGGGCCGCCCACGGCGATCTGCTGGATTCCAAGGACTTTGAAGGGACGTTCGCTCACCGGGGCTCCTCTACCCGACCGGGGGAACCGCGGCGCGCGCGCCGTACGGGGCGGTCGGACGCGGCACCATACACCGCCTGCGGCCGACGCGCATACCTCGGCACCTCGCGTGGAGGAGCTCTGCTAGGGCACCTCGAGCGCGTCTTCCAAGGCCTCGAGCACCGCCAGCGGGCTCTCCTCGTCCGCGTGCCCGCTGCGGCAAGCCAGCCCGACCGCGCGCCGCTCACCCAGCTCCATCCCGTGCTCGACCAACCACGCGAGTGGATCGATCGCGTTGTCGCGATAGGGCCCCGGAAAGGGCTCGGCGCCGTCGCTGTCGCGCTGCCGCACCTCGAAGTGCAGGTGCGAGGTCATGCCGCGAAAGCGCCCGTTGTTGGTGTTCCCCACGCGGCCCAGCTTCTCGCCCGCCTCGAGTTCCTCGCCAGGGCTCACCAGCACCTCGGAGAGGTGCGCGTACAGGGAGAAGTCGTCCGTGTCCGGGTGGTGCAGCACCACCGCGTTGCCGTAGCCGAGGAAGCCATGCAGGCGGTCGGCTTCGGACGCGACGTGCAGCACGACGCCGCGCCGGGCGGCCAAGACCGCCGTGCCGAGCCGGGCCCGGAAGTCTATCCCCGCGTGAAACTGCCGGCGGCGCCGGAGGCGGGCGCGCCGGTAGCCGAAGCCGCTGGCGACCAAGCCGAACTCCACCGGAGAGACGGCGGCCTCCTCCGCGAAGTCGAAGGGACGCAGGGCCAGCTTGACGGGCATGGCCGCGAGGGGAGGCGCGGCCGCCACTTGCTCTCCGCCCGCAGCGAGGCCGAGGACCAGCGCCCCGACCCAGAGGTAGCGTGCTGGTGCGCGCGCCACACGAGACGAGCCGGCGGCGCGGCGTTGGGGGGAAGCAGACACTGGGAGACAGGATGACCAGTGAGCGCCCAGGCGCAACCTGAATGCATGTTCAGGGAGGTGGTGAGCCTGCGTTGAGCGTGGGTACACCGTTCTCCACGAAGGACGTGAAGAAGTTGGTGATGAGGGCCTCGGCCGGCGGGTCCGTCGCGACGAAGTGTCCTCCGTCGTACTGCACGAGGCCGACCGTATGCGCCCCTCCGGCGCCGTTGCCTGTCACGGAGGCCGCGACCGAGGGCAGCCCGTAGGTCTCGTGGTCGGCGATGCGCGTGAGGTACGGGGAGACCTGGGGGAACCCGGCCGCCAGGGCGAGCGCCTCGATGGTGCGCGGGGGCGTGAAGGGGTCGCTGATGCCCTCGGTCTGGAGCACGCTCTTGGGCGAGAAGCCAGGCCGCGGCGCGCGGTGGATGAGGTGCGCGTAGCTCGCCGTGTCCGCCACGTCCACCCAGGTCTGGAGCAGGGACAGCAGCGGATGCTCGTAGACCATGTGCTCACGCACGTTGGGGTCCATTCCCGCGCCCGGGAGCCCCAGCGCGAAGGCGATGACGTTCGGGATGTTGATGGGCTCGGTCTTGTCGACCAGCGCGATGACGAAGACGGCGCCGGCACCGCTGAGGACACCCCCCTGCGCGTGGTCGTCGATGGCGAGGAAGAGCGGCCCGTTCACGCCGCCCTGAGAGTGTCCGTAGAAGTAGATCTTGCTCGCGTCGAAGGTCACGGGCTCGGCGCGACCGGTCACGGTGATGGGCACCGCGAGCCCGGCGATCAGGCGCGCCTGCTGCACGACGTCGAGCGCGGACTGTCGCGCGTTGTCCCGCAGCGACAGGGGGTTGAAGACGTTGAACACGAACACGTCCGGGTCGAGCCCGCTGGGGAGCCGCTCGCCGTGGTGGATCTGGTCCACACCCATGACCGCGATGCCCTGCTCGGCGAGCATGCGGCCCACTCCGTTGCGCGTATAGCTGCGGTAGTCGCCGCCCGTACCGTGGGCGTAGAGCACGATGGGGAAGCCGCCAGGCGGCATGGGGACGCTGGCGGGCGGGAGCGTGAGCGAGAAGCGCGCGTCGAACTCCCCCTGCACCTCGGGGACGCCGTCCACGATCTCGAAGTCGCCGCCGTCCTCCTTGAACTCGTACGGGATGGTGCCCCGCTGGAAGATGGGGGAGGGGCCGTAGCGGCCGAGCACCTCGGTGTGGGTGGCTGCCGAGACGTTCGGCGCCCACGCGTTCGCGTCGGCGGTCGGTAGCTCGTACTCGTCCACGATGAAGTCCCGAGCGGCCAGGAGCTCTTGGTACGTGTTGCTGGTGGTGAACACCGCCATGCTGAGGATGTCGGCTTCCGCGACGCCCGCGTCGGCGAGCGCCGCCAGCGCTGGCGCGTGGATGGCGCGCGCGGCCACGATCGCAGGGTCGCTGGTGTCGTCGCCGAGCAGCGCCTCGAAGTCGAGGTCACGCTCGTAGGTGCCGCCCGCGGCCGGCGTGACGTCACGAGTGACCACCACGGCGTAGGTGGTGTTCCACTCGAGAGGCATGCCGAACACGGGCATGACGGCGACGCAGTGCTGCGGCCAGTAGCGCGTCTCCTCGTCGCGGTACGACACGTTGACGGGGTGCCGCTGCCCCTGGTTCGGGCTGTCCGGATCGACGTTCATGAGGAACACCGACGCGCCCGCCGCCTGAGACGCGAGACCCGTCGCGGGCAGCGTGGTGGTGTCTACGCTGGTGGAGAAGCGCAGGTACGTGCCGCCGCTGAGGGAGTAGCCGTGGGTGTCCGCTTCGATCGCGCTCAGGTAGCGCTCCACGATCTCGGTCTCGCGCTGCTGGCGGAACTCGGAGACGTCGATGGTGCCGTCCGGGTTCCGGCGCACGTCGCTCGGCCACGGGAGGTCGAAGAACTCGTGCGCGGCCCCGTCACGCGGGAGCGAGAACACGGCGCGCACCGCCGGAGGCTGCGGGCCCGCATCCTCTGCGAGGCTGGTCTCCCCGGAAGGGGCGTCGACCACGCCCATGTCCATGGGGTGCCCGTGCGAGCTTCCGCAGCCCGCGACGGTCCCCGCCCACAACCCCAGCACGAGCGCCAACTTGCGCCACGGCGCCCCACACGAAAAGCGATCCATCGGGTCATTGTACGCGACGGGGCGGTCGCTGGAAAGGGTCAGGGTGAGGTCGTGGCGCTCCGCAGTGGCGCTCGCTCGCACGCCAGGAAGGCCTCGTAGCGCTGCCGCGCCGGGTCGTCACTGGATCGCGTGGACGCGAGCACGCGCGCCAAGCGGCGCGTCTCGAAGGCGCGCTCGAGCCGCAGCAGCTGCACCCACCGCAAGCGCAGGCCGTCCTCGTCGAGCAGCGCGCGCTCGGTCTGCCGACGCGCCTGCGCGTGCGCGCGAGCGACCTCGGAGCGGAGCACCGCGCCGAGCTCGCGGATGTTCGCGCGCAGCACCGCGTCGAAGTCGGGGCGGAAGGGGTCGAGCAGCTCCGGCCAGCGCGTCCCCACCGTGAGCAGCAGCTCGCGCAGCGCGTCGTCTTCTGCCTGAGCGCGCTCTTCGATGACGCCCGCGACACCTTCCAGCTGGACCTCGAGGACTTGCCGGGCCGCGCTCACCGCTTCCTCCGTCGCGATACCCAGCGCCCCACCGAGCGCGCGAATGACGGCGTCTTCCTCCGGGGTCGGGTAGCCGACCAGCTCGAGGCTGGTGGCGGCGTCGACGCTGGGGAGCGAGCGCAGGAAGCGCTCGGAGGTCGTGGAAGGCAGGTCGATGGAGCGAGACGCGATGCGCGCCCAGGTGTGCGCCTCGAGCACCCCCACCTGCCCGTCGCCGTCCAGATCGATCGCAGCCACGGCGGTCCCGTCGCGGTCGTGCCCGCGCAGCGCGCGCAGCAGGTGCAACGCGTAGCCCTCCTGCGCCTGGCGGTCGGGGTTGGCGTCGCAGCCGTTGGACTCGTGGTCGGCGGACGTCGCGAACAGCCCGCAGACATCCGACGCGGTGGGCCCGGCGTTCGCGTCGGCCCCGTCGAACGCCAGCTCGGCGAAGCCCCCGCCAAAGCACGCCGTCAGCACCAGCCGCGCGCCGCGCCGCGAGCTCGTCGGTGCGAGGGCCGCGGCGAGCTGACGCGCGTCGAACGAGGTGTCACCCCACAGCGCGACGTAGTTGTCGGCAGGCGTCTCGCCCGCGTCGCCGTGGCTGGCGACGAACACCTCGAGCCGCTCCCCAGGCAGCTGCAGCTGCCGGCCCAGGAGCGCTAAGAACGCGTCGGCGTCCGCGCTGCCCTGCGCCGCCAACGCTGGAGTACGGTAGCGCGCGGCGCGCTCGGGGCGCGGGTCCACGAGCTCCCCCAGGGCCGCCCGCAACACCGCCGCCTCGTCCGTCTCGCCCGCGCGCGGCGGTCGTTCGTCGTATTCCAGGACCTGCACCGCGCGCACGCTCGGACCGCCCGCGAAGAGGATCGCTCCGTCCTCCCCGGTCGCCTCTCGGACCGTCTCCGCGAACAGCGCGACGTCCTGCTCCAGCTGCACTTGCGTGGACAGCGGGTCCGCTCCGCCCCCCACGCTCAAGAAGCGCAGGGGCTCACGTGAGAGCGTCGCGAGCGGCACCTCCGCGCTGGTCGGCCGCTGGTCCGGCAGCGCGGGCGTGGGCGGCGCCTCGCCTTCTGCAGCGGACGCAGGGCCGTGGTCCGCCGCGAGAGCCTGAGCGACAGCCTGCCGGATGCGTGTGCGCGCGACGTTCCCGGCGACCGCGGCGCCCACCAGCCCTCCCACCAGGAAGATCAGCACTCCCCGCGTCCAACCGCGCGCCGGAGGCGGTGTGGAGGGGGGGCTGGCGGGGCTGTCCATCCCGCCTGCGTATCAGCTACCCGGCGTGCGTGCTATCCCTCTCGGCGTGACGCGCTCCCAGCCCCGCGAGTTGCCACGCTTCGCCCCGGTCGACCCTGGCGCGCTCCGCGCCGACGACCCGGAGCTGCTCTTCGTGCCGGACCTGCGGCTCGACGCCGAGCTCCCCGGTCGCTTCGTGTTGGCGCCGGGTGCTGCCCTGCCCGGACGCTTGGACGGCCACAGCGTGCTCACACACACCGCCGCCCTGGCGGACGCCACGGGACCGCTGCGCGCGCGCGCGGTCCGGCCCGATGGCACGCTGCTCGACGTACTCCTGACCCCCCCGACGACGGCGGAGACGACTACCACTGCGGCGACGACGACGGTGCCCGCCCCGACCACCCAGCCCCCGGACTTCCCCGGAGCCGTGTTCGTCTACGGCACGCTCATGCGCGGCGAGGAGCGCGAAGGGGCGATCCGCGCGCTGCTGCCCGACGTGCAGCCCGAGCCCGCCGAGGTCGCCGGGTGCCTGCTCCACCTGGGCGCGTGGCCGGGCTTGGTGAGCGGCAGCGGACGCGTCGAAGGCGAGCTCTATCGGTCCTCGGACATGCCCGCGCTGCTGGCGCAGCTGGACCCCATCGAGGACTTCGAAGGCTACCTGGCGCCGCCCACCGAGTACGTGCGGGTCGTGCTACCCGTCACCACCGCGCGCGGCCTGCAGTGGGCGTTCTGCTACCTTTACGTAGGCACACTCGTAGGGACCGTCCCCATCCCCAGCGGCCGCTGGCGTGATGCGCCGCGCCGACTTCCGGGCAGCCCCATCCCCTGACACACCCCGCGGACGAGTGCCCGGCCGCGACGAGGCGAGTATAGAGACGCCATGCTCAAGCTCTCCGCCCTCCCCCTGCTGGCCGCGCTGGTGTTCGCCACCGCGGCCGCCGAAGCGCTCGGATTGGTCATCGCCCGGGCGCTCAGCGTGCTGGTAGCGAACGCCGAGGTGGAGCCCGGCTCATCTGCGGCGAGCTTGCTGCCGCTCTTGGGGGTGCTCGGTGGGGTGCTGGAAGGGCTCGCGCTGGGCCTCTTGCAAGGCCGCGTGCTCGCCGCGCGAGGCTACACGCGGCTGCCCGCCTACGTCGGGGCGACCACCCTGGGCATGGGCGTCGCGTGGGCGCTGGTGCTCTTGGTGGAGGCCCTCGAGCCGTCGGTCCAGACGTCGCCCGGCCTCGACCTGCTCGTCGCCGTGCTGGCGGGCGCTGGCCTCGGCGCGATCCTCGGGCTGCTGCAGCGACGCGCGCTCGAGCCCTGTCCGCCACGCTTCGTGCTGCACAGCGCGCTCGGGTGGTGCGCCGGCCTGGTCGCGACGCTCTTCGTGGAGCAGTTCGTGCCCACGGCGGCGTCGGACGGCTTCAGCTTTGCGGCCAGCGCGGGCGGCGGGGCGCTCACGGGCGCCATCGTCGGGTTGGTGGTGGGTGGGGCCTTCCCGACGCGGCTGCCGTTGCCAGCGTCGCCTCCCCGCTGAGCGCCCTGCGCGGCGAGACACCGACCGCGCGGGGGGCACGCGCCCCACCTCCCCTGCGGCGCCGAGCCGTCTCGCGCGCGGCACGGTGCGCCGGCCGCGGCGTGCTGCTACGGTCGCCACCGATGACCAAGTCGATCGGAATCGGCCTCGTGGGCTGCGGTGTCGTAGGCACTGGGCTCCTCCAAGTGCTGCAAGAGAACGCCACCGCGATCGAGGGGCGCCTCGGCGTACCCCTCGAGGTGCGCCGCATCGCGGTGCGCGACCCCGCGGCGGTGCGGAGCCCGCTGGTGCCGCAGGACAAGCTCACCGCCGACCCCATGGAGCTGGTCCGCGACCCTGACATCCAGGTCATCGTCGAGGTGATGGGCGGCGTCGAGCGTGCGTACGAGGTCGTGCACGCGGCGATCCTCGCCGGCAAGCACGTGGTCACCGCCAACAAGGCGCTGCTGGCCGAGCGCGGCGCCGAGATCTGGAACCTCGCCGAGCAGCACGGCGTGGACGTCTACTACGAGGCCGCCGTGGCCGGTGGCATCCCCGTCATCCGCGTCCTGCGTGAGGCGCTCGCGTCCGAGCGTGTGCTCGCCATCCGCGGCATCGTCAACGGGACCAGCAACTACATCCTGTCGCGCATGAGCGCGGAGTCCATGTCCTTCGCAGACGCTCTGGCGGAGGCGCAGGCCGCGGGCTACGCAGAGGCCGACCCCACTCTGGACGTCGGCGGTGGCGACGCCTGCCACAAGATCGCCATCCTCGCGACCCTCGCCTTTGGGCAGCGCGTCCCGGCCGACCAGATCCCCACGGAGGGCATCGACCGCGTGGCCACCATCGACATCGCGTTCGCGCAGCGCCTCGGCTTCGTGATCAAGCCGCTCGCGGTCGCGCGGGTGGTCGGTGACAGCCTGGATCTGCGGGTGCATCCGGCGCTGGTGCCCGTCGAGGCGACCCTGGCCACTGTGCATGGGGCGCTGAACGCCGTGGCCATCGAGGGCGCGTTGCTCGGGCCCATCCTGATGAGCGGGCCAGGCGCGGGGGCGGGTCCGACCGCAACCAGCGTCGCCGGCGACCTGCTGGACGTCGCGCGCAACATCGAGTGCTGCGCCCACGCGCGCGTTCCGTCGCGCGGCTTTCGCCAGGTCGCGCTCCGGGACGCCAAGCTGCGGGACATCGGTGAGCACCGCGGGCGCTTCTACCTGCGCCTCACGGTCGCGGACCGTCCCGGTGTGCTCGGCGCGATCACGAGCGCGCTCGGCGACAACGACGTCTCCATCGAGCAGATGTTCCAGGACGGCGGCGGCCAGCGCAGCAAGCGTGACGAGACGGGCCCCGTGTCGGTCGTGTTGCTCACGCATCGCGCCACAGAGCGCAACGTCCGCGCGGCGCTCGCGAGCATCGAGACGCATGACGCCGTGGTCGCGCCCTCGCAGCTCATCCGCATCGAGGAGTAGGGCGCGCCTGCGCGCCGCGGCGCTGTGCCGAGGGGGGCGGCCGCCGGACGTGCTGCCCCACGGGGCGCGCTGCCGCGCTCAGCTGGCGAGAGTCGCGCGCCATAGCACGGTGGGGCTCGGTGCGTCGCCGCAGCTCGCGGGCCTCAGCCGGTCCGCGTGGGTCTCTTGCGTGAGCTCCAAGCGCACGGTGCCGTTGCGGGTGACGAGGGTCACGTGCTGTCCGTCGCCAACGGCCTGGGTGGTGGCCCCTGGGAGCAGCGCGTCGAAGTCGCGCTCGTCGGTCTCGAGGCGCAGCGCAACGGCGGCGGCTTGCAGCCAGACGGGGTCCTTGGTGCAGCCACGCAGGCGCGCCGGGTCGTGTACGCGACGCGCCGCCTGCGCCGCGAGGAAGGCCGAGGCCTCCGCTGGCGCGACGCGACCATAGCAGTGACCGTCCGGCAGGCTGAGCACGACGGGCGCAAAGCGGTGCCCGCCCAAGTGGCTGGTCTGCCAGACCGTGGGGAGCTCGCCGCCGTCGCGCGCCGGCCCCACGCACACCAGCGCGTCATACAGCGCGTTGCCCAAGAGGGCGCAGCACACGTCACGGCGCCCGTGGGTGCACACCAGCGTCAGCGCATCCGAGACGGCATGAGCGCCTGGATGCGTGCCACGCCTCAGCCACGCACCCACGTCCACGCTGGGCAGGTCGTCGAGTCCCGCGAGCTCGAGGCGACTCACTCCCCCGCCGACACGGCACAGATAGACGGCGATGGGCCCCTGCGTGCGCCGCGGAGCCCGAATGAACTGCAGGCGCAGCCCAGCGTGGCGAGCCTCCTCGGCCGCGAGGAAGACCCGCACGGGGGTGGGCAGGTCACTCTCGAGGATCTTGGCGGCCCAGGGCCCGCGCACCTCCACCAACAGCAACGCGCTGGCCTCGGGCGCGGTGCCGAGCAGCGGTTCCTGCTGCTCGGCGCTCACCAGAGCGCAGCGCGCCTCGGTCACTTTCCGGCGGGGATGGGGAGAGGCCGCGCCATCTCTTCGGCGGCGGCGTCGGTGCGCCCCTGCCGGCCGGCGGCGATCTTCGCGTTCCACGCGGCGTGCTGCTCGGCGTAGAGCGCCATGAGGCGGGTCACCTGACCCTGCAGGGCCTGCCACTCCGCTCTCTCCGACGGCGTCTCGGCAGCCGCCAGCGCGGCCCCCACCTGCTCCGCCGCGAAACGCATGCGCGCGGTGGCCTCGTAGAAGTTGTCGCGTTTCGCGAAGCCGGCCGCCTGGTTAATCCAGACGGTGACGGTCTGCGTGTCGAGTGAGTCGCTGGTGTTGGCCATAGTGTTCCCGAGACCTGCTGTGATACCAGAGCCTCGCGCCCGCGTCAGCCCTTGAGGGCCTCGGCGCCGCCGATGATCTCCATCAGCTCGGTCGTGATGGCCGCCTGGCGCGCGCGGTTGTACTGCAGCGTGAGCCTGTCGATCATGTCCGACGCGTTGTTCGTGGCCGAGTCCATGGCCGTCATGCGGGCGCCGTGTTCCGAGGCGACCGACTCGAGCAGGCCGCGGAAGACCTCGACCTCGACGTACATGGGCAGCAGGCGGTCCAGCAGCTCGGGCTTGCTGGGCTCGTAGATGAAGTCCCCCACGTCCTCCGCGTCGGTCTCCATGGGCACGATGGGGAGCAAGGACTCCACGCGCACGTCCTGCGAGATCGCGCTCTTGAACTCGTTGTACACGAGGTAGCACGCGTCCAGCTTCTTGCCGGTGTACTCGTCCATGATGAAGCGGCCGATCTCGCCAGCGCGTTCCACCGACAGGTTCTCGAACACACCCGTGAACTCGTGGCGGATGTCCGCGTGGCGCCGACGCAGGTAGTCGCGCCCCTTGCGGCCGATGACCGCGAAGCAGACATTGACGCCGGCCGCCTCAAGCTCACGCCAGCGACGCTCGGTCGCCTTGGTGATGCCCGAGTTGAACGCGCCCGCGAGGCCGCGGTCGCTCGTGACGACCACGAGCATGACGTTCTTCTCCTCACGCCGCTGCAGCAGCGGGTGGAGCGTCTCGGGCTCGTCGTCGCTCGTGCGCGCCGCCACCGAGCTCAAGACCTCGTAGGTCTTCACGGCGTAGGGGCGCAGCTCCTGGATGGCCTGCTGCGCCTTACGGAGCCTCGCGGCGGCGACCAGCTTCATCGCGCGCGTGATCTTCTGCGTGCTCTTGACGCTCCCGATCCGCTTGCGAATCTCTTTCAGGTTCGCCATGAGGGACTACTTCTTTCCGGGCTCGAAGGTGGCGGAGAACGCCTCGAGGGCGCCGTCCAGCTCCTTCTCGAGGTCGCCGTCGATCTTCCCCTTGGAGTTGATCGTCTCCAGGATGGACTTCTTCTCGGCCTTCAAATAGGAGAGGAACTCCGACTCGAAGCGCTTGATGGCGTGAATGGGCAGCTTGTCCAGGTAGCCGTGCGTGCCGGCGAAGATGGCCACGATCTGCTCGGCCACGGGCACCGGCTGGTACTGGCCCTGCTTCAGCAGCTCGGTCAGACGCTCACCGCGCGCCAGCTGCTGCTGGGTCGCCGCGTCCAGGTCCGACGCGAACTGGGCGAAGGCCTGCATGGCGCGGAACTGCGCGAGCTCGAGGCGCAGCGTACCGGCCACCTGCTTCATGGCCTTGATCTGCGCGTTACCGCCCACGCGCGAGACCGAGATACCGACGTTGATGGCCGGGCGCACACCGGAGTTGAAGAGGTCGGACTCGAGGAAGATCTGACCGTCCGTGATGGAGATGACGTTCGTCGGGATGTAGGCCGACACGTCGCCGCCCTGCGTCTCGATGATGGGGAGCGCGGTGAGCGAGCCGCCGGAGTCCGGGAGCTTCTTCGCGACCTTGTCGCCGCCGGCCTCCTTCGCGGCCTTCTCGGCCTCGTGCTTGGCCTCGCCGCCCATGAAGACCTCGCCCTTGCGGGTGGGCTCTTCGTCCTTGCCGCAGACGGTCCACTCTTCGGCCATCTTCGCGGCGCGCTCGAGCAAGCGGCTGTGGACGTAGAACACGTCACCCGGGTAGGCCTCGCGGCCGGGCGGACGACGAAGCAGCAGCGACAGCTCGCGGTACGCGACGGCCTGCTTGGAGAGGTCGTCGTAGATGACGAGGGCGTGCATGCCGTTGTCGCGGAAGTACTCGCCCATGGTCACGCCGGTGTAGGGCGCGATGAACTGGAGCGGGGCGGCCTCGGAGGCGCCGGCGACGACGACGATGGTGTACTCGAGCGCGCCGTGCGCGCGGAGCTTCTCGACCACGTTCGACACGGTCGACTGCTTCTGACCGATCGCCACGTAGACGCAGAACATGTTCTGCCCCTTTTGGTTGATGATCGCGTCGATGGCGACGGCGGTCTTGCCCGTCTGGCGGTCGCCGATGATGAGCTCGCGCTGACCGCGACCGACGGGCACCATGGCGTCGATGGCCTTGAGGCCGGTCTGCATGGGCTCGGTCACCGGCTGACGGCCGATGATGCCGGGCGCCTTCAGCTCGATGCGGCGCTGCTCCTTGGCCTCGATCGGGCCCTTGCCGTCGATGGGCTGACCGAGCGAGTTCACCACGCGGCCGACCAGCTCCTTGCCGACGGGCACCTCGACGATGCGGCCGGTGCGCTTGACCGTGTCTCCCTCGCGGATGTAGCGCGAGTTGCCGAGGATGGCGACGCCCACGTTGTCCGACTCGAGGTTGAGCACCATGCCCATGAGGGCGCCGGGGAACTCGACGAGCTCGCCGGCCATCGCGCTCTCGAGGCCGTGGATGCGCGCAATGCCGTCACCGACGGTGAGCACGGTGCCCGTCTCCACGACGTCGACCGCCTTGTCGTAGTTGGCGATCTGCTGCTTGATGATGTTCGAGATTTCTTCCGCGCGAAGCTGCATTGGGGGCTCCCTAGGGTGAGCGGCCGGGGCGGTCCGATGAGGTCATCGAGGACCCGCGTCCGGGTGAGACGTGTGGCTGGAGGTTAGTGAGCGAGGAGCTGCTCTTTGAGCTCGGTGAGACGATTGCGAACGCTGCCGTCGAAGACCTTGTCGCCGACTCGCGTGATGACGCCAGCGATGATGGCCGGGTCCTGCTTGCGCACGAGGACGACCTTCTTGCCGGTGACCTTCTCGAGCACCTTCTGGAGCTCGACGTAGTACTGCTCGGGCATGGGCGCGGCGGTGGTGACCTCGGCCTCGACCTGCCCTGTGGCGGCCTGCGCCAGCAGGTTGAACTCGGCCGCGAGCTCGGGCACGAGCGCCATCCGATTGCGGTCGGCCAGCAGCTTGAGCGTGTTCTTGAGCAGGGGCGGCGCCGCGACGCGCATGGCCAGCTGCTCGAGCACCTTGGTGCGCGACTCGCTGGTCACCGAGGGGTTCTCGAAGATGTCTCGGAGCCCCTCGTTCGAGCTCCACGCGGCCGCGAAGTCCGTGAGGGCCTTCTGCACGGTGGGGGTCTGAGTGGCCTCGACGGCCAGCTCGAGCAGCGCCTTGGCGTAGCGCCGGCTGATGGTTGCGTTGCTCACGCCTGCTTCTCCTGGGCGACCTCGGTGGCCACCTCCGCGAGTCGGGTCAGGTAGCCATCGGCCAGCCGCGTCTGGTCCGCCGCGGTGGCCTTCTCGCGCAGCACGGACTCGGCCGCGACCATGGCGGACTCCACCGCTTCCTTGGTCAGGTCCTCACGCAGCTGCTTGAAGCGCTGCGCGATCACGAACTCCGCGTCCTTGCGCAGACGCGCCGCCTTCTTCTCGGCCTCGGCCACGATGCGGTCGCGCTCGACCTCACCGGCCTTGACCATGTCTGCACGGATGGCGTCCAGCTCGTCGTCGAGGCGGTCGAGACGGCTCTGGAACTCGTGCTGCTTCGCCTCGGCCTCGGCCTTCAGGCGCGCCGCCTCGGCCATGGCCTCCTGCATGGCCTCGCGCTTGGCGGCCAGGGACGGGTTCACCTTGGTCTTGATGACCCAGACGAAGATCCCGAACAGGATGAGGAAGTTGAAGATGGAGCCGAAGAGCTCCCCGGCGTGCTCGCCGTGAAGCAGCGTGTCCAGCGTCAGAGCGCCGCCATGGCCCCCGTGGGCGCCTTCTTCGGCGCCGGCCGCTTCGAGCTCTGCCCCCTGGTGGGTGGCTTCTGCCGCGTGCTCGCCGTGCTGGGCGCTCGCCACGACGGCGAACGCGCTCGAGAGCAACAGAGTGGCGATGAAGAGTGGGGTGAGGTGCTTCATTACTGAACCTCTCGCTGCAGCAGCTTGCCGGCGATGGTGCGGGCGAGGACGGGGATCTGGGCCTCGAGCTCGCGGCGCAGCTTGTTGCCCTCGCTCTGGAGCTGAAGCTCTGCGTCCGCCATTTGCTTCTGGGTCTCGGTTTGCACCGACGTAAGGATGCCGGCCTCCAGCTTGGCGCCCTCGGCGCGCAGCCGGTCACGCTCTTCGCCCGCCTTCACGCGGATGCTGCGCATCTTCTCTTCGAACTCACTGCCGGCTCCGGCCGCGTCGGCCTCGAACTGCCGTGCGGCGTCCTTGGCGCCGTCGATGGCCTCTTCCCGGGCCTCGAAGACCTTCAGGAGCGGCTTGAAGATGAGCGTGTGGAGTACGAGGAGAGCGACGAAGAAGAGCCCCATCTGGACGACGAGCGTCGCGTCCAGGTCGATCATGGAGCCTCCGGAGAGGACGGTGCTCGTCAGCAGGGTCATGGTGGGTCTTCTTGGTGAGCGTCGAGGGGGAGCTCGAGGAGGTGGCTCGTCGAGCGTAGGCTCAGTGGGTCAAGAGGAGCAGCGCGGCACGAAGAGCCACGAAGCGAAGGAGGAGGCAGGCACGGCAAGGCGTGGGGCCAACGCGGCAGACAAGACAAGGGCCTGACCACGGCGCGCGCGTACGTAGCAGCGTGGTCGGGGTGAGTCAAGCGTGCCCCGGCGCAAGAAGATGCGTGGAACCCTTGTTTAATGAGCCATTGCTGGGCAGAGGCCGACGTTATGTGCGCGCGCCCCCGGGCCGCCTGGCGATCGTCCACGCCCATGTGACAGGGTGATCGCAGGCGTGAACGCACGGACACACGTGAAGGTAGCCCTGCCCCGGGAGCATTGTGGCGATTCGTGGGGTAATGTTGTGTAGAGGTCGCCGACCAACTGTTGGCCCGAGACTTGAATCCCGGGTGGTGAATCGCAGCCCGTCCACGCACGTCGATTGGTGGCAACGGCCCAGCGCCCCCCACGCCCGAACTCTTCACGGAGGTCCTCCATGTTCCGCACGTCCCTCTCGCTCTCGCTCGCTCTCACCCTCTTGATGGGTGCCGCGTCGACCGCGGTCGCGCAGTCCGGCGACGACGTGGTGACGGGTCAGCGCAGCCAGTCCGGGACCTCGGTCGAGTGGGGCACGGCCCGCGGCGTGGTGGACCAGCCGGTCGACGCGGTCATGCGTGTGGTGGAGGACTACGGCAACTACGCCCGCTTCCTGCCGCACTTCGCCGCGTCACGTGTGCTGTCCCAGCGTGGGTCGTCCGCCATGGTGTATGTGGAAGTGAACGTCATGCGGAACTCGGCCACCCTGTGGGCGCAGCTCCGGATTCGTCCGCGGCCCAACCGTGGGGACACGCGCATCATCGAAGCCACCATGACCGAGGGCAACGTGGACCTCTTCCACGCGACCTGGGAGATCACCCCCGTAGACGCAACGCACACGCTCGTGGAGTTCGAGATCTTGGTGGACCCGGACCTGCCGCTCCCCGCGTCGGTGTTCACGGCCGAGAACGTGAAGGCCGCGCGTCGCACCATCCGCGCCCTGCGTCGGCGGGTCGCGTCGGTCGCCTGACCCGGTCGCGGTGGACCCCCCGCTCAGGTGCGGGGCGCTCGCCGTAGATCTGGGCCGCTCCCGTCGTCATCGAGCGGGGCGCGCACGAAGGGCTCGTCGTCCTCGTCCGCTGCAGGGGGAGCCGCCGCGTCCGGGGCGCTGAGGAGCTCGTCCGTGGGCGATGTGCCATCGCCGGCAGTCCCCTCGGGGGCCTCGTCGGTGGCCTCGACCTCGTGGCCCTGGGGCGCCCCGCTCGTGCCTGCGGGGGGTGGCTCCAAGGGAAGCACCTCCGAGGGCCCAGCCCCCATCGTGCACCTGCCGGAGAAGGTTGCGCCCTTGTCGATGAAGAGCTGCGGCGTCTCGATGTCGCCGTGCACGGCGCCAGGAGCGTGGAGCTCCACCAGGCGGTGAGCGACCACGTCCCCGCGCAGCGTCCCCCCGAGAACGATGAGCGCGCCCACGTCGATGTGCGCCGTGACGTCCGCCGTCGCGCCGAGGATCAAGACATCGCTCCCGCGGATCTCGCCCACGAAGCGGCCGTCGACCCGCACACGCCCCTGAAAGACGAGCTTGCCTTCGTACTCGGTGCCCGCGCCCAGCAGCGCGTTGATCTCCGAGAGCCCTGTGAGGTCCGTTTCGGCCATGAAGTGATGCGCACCCTACGTAGCCGCTGGCGCCGCGTCAAACCCGCGCGACGGGCCGTCGCCTGAACGGCGCGGGCGGCCCTGCGGATGCGCGTCCTCAGTAGGGCGAGTCGTGGTAGCCCGACGGGCGCACGGACGGCCCGTCGACCATGGTCGACGTCATGGTGGGCGTGGGATCCGGCGTTCGCGTCGGGCGCCGGATGACCTGCGTCCGCTGCAGCGTGACCTCCACCAGCATGTTCGGCTCGCCGGTGACGACGCGAACCGAATTCTGCACGTCGTAGCCCGACTTCTGGAACGTGAAGGTCAGCTCGCGACCGCGCTCCGCGTCCTCGCCAACGAGCTCACGCTGAGTGGGTGTGACACCCAGCGCGCGGCTCCCCAACAGCACCGTGGCGCCAGGCGGGTCGGAACGGAGGTCCACGACGACGCTGGCCAAGGGAGCCTCTTCGCCCACGGCCGCAGGCTCTGGGTCGGTGGCCCCGGCCGCGTTGGGTGTGCCCTCGGTCCCAGCCGGCTCTGCCGGGGTCTCGGGCGGTGTGGTCGGCGTGGCGGTGGTGTTGCTGGCGACCGCGTCCTGGTTGCTGCTGAGCACCGCCGCAGCGGCGCCGCCCCCGAGCGCCAGGATCAGCAGCAGCACGATCCACTTCGCGGATCCACCCTTGCTGTCCGCCTCGTTGTCGCTCTCCAGCGTGGGCAGCGAGCCACTGGCAGCCGCGAAGCCGCTGCTCGGGCTGGCCGAAGGGAAGCCCTGGCCGGGCGTGCCGTTCGGTGTGATGCCCGGCGTGGCGCGCATGCCGCTCAGGTCGAACGCACCGCTCAGCGCGTAGTTGCCGCTGGTGTTGAGCGGGTTGCCCATCTGGCCGCTCGCGCTCTTGAGCGCCGCCACCAGCTCGTTCATGTCCGAGTAGCGGTTGTTGGCGTCCTTCTCGAGGCAGTTCATGACCACGGCTTCGAGCGCCGCGGGCACGGCCACGCCGTCGTCGCGCACCATGGGCGGGACGGCCTCGCGCATGTGCGCCATCAGGATCTGCACCTGGTTGTCGCGGTCGAACGGCACCCGCCCGCAGAGCATCAGGTAGAGCATGACGCCGAGGGCGTAGATGTCTGTGCGCGCGTCCACGTCGCCGCCCTGGATCTGCTCCGGCGACATGTACTTGGGCGAGCCCATGAAGAGACCGGCCTGGGTCAGCTCTTCGTTGGCCTCCACGTCCTTGACCAGACCGAAGTCCAGCACCTTGACGAAGTCCTCTTCGTCTCCGTGGCGCGTGAGCAACACGTTGGCGGGCTTGAGGTCGCGGTGGATGACACCGAGGCCGTGAGCCTCACGCACGGAGCGGGCGATCTGCACCGCGATGTTGATCGCGCGCTCTGGCTCGATCGGCCCGAGCTCCTTGAGCAGCGCGGAGAGCGTGCGGCCCTCCACCAGCTCCATGACGATGAAGTAGATCTCGTCGGTGGTCTTACCGTAGTCGAAGACGGTGACCGTGTTCGGGTGCGACAGCTTGGCGGCGGTCGACGCCTCCAAGAAGAAGCGCGTCTGGAACTCCGGGTCTTCGTCACCCTTGTAGCGGGGGTCCAGGATCTTCAGCGCGACCTGGCGGCCGAGCGGGCGCTGCTGAGCGCGATAGACCCGCCCCATGCCGCCGCGCGCGATCAGGTCGATGATCTCAAAGCGGTCATTGATGACGCGACCAATGAGAGTGTCGGTGTTCGACGACGTTTTCGGCGATGGGTCAGCCATGAATCTTGGTTTTTCGATTCCCCCGTGGGACGAAACCTTTGGGGCCATTGTCATCTGGCGGGGTGACATTCGCAACTATTTTTGCGAGATGGTGCATTATTCGTACAGCCACAACGGTTATGGACCGCCGGAAGGTGCGACCCTAGGCCATGTGACGCAGCGCCCACAAGACCGGATCTGAAAAAAGTCGTCTTGTTTGCGCACCGCTCATCCTCAGTCTCTCTCCGTTGACCGCCCCGGGCACGCGTGCTAGATGCGGCGCGCTCGCGGAGGGCCCTCGGCCCCGCACCCGCCCCCTTCACTTCTCGCCGGTTTGGCGCTCGCTGGACCCGCTCACGGCCCGCGTCAGACCGGACGGCCGACGCTAGCCCCATTTTCCTCAATAGGACGTACCAGGAAATCCCATGGCAGACCTTCAGAACGGACGCATCACGCAGGTCATCGGTCCCGTCGTCGACGTCGAGTTCCCCGCGGGGGCGCTCCCGGAGATCCTCACCGCGGTTCAGGTGACCAACCCGGCCATCTCGAACAAGGACTGGAACCTGACCCTCGAGGTCGCCCAGCACCTCGGCGAGGGCACGGTTCGCGCCGTCGCGATGGACTCCACGGACGGCCTCGTGCGCGGCATGAACGTCCGCAACACGGGCGGCCCCATCACCGTTCCCGTCGGCAAGGAGTGCCTCGGGCGCATCCTCAACGTGATCGGCGAGCCCGTGGACGAGCTCGGGCCCGTCAACGCGGAGAAGCGCGCCCCCATCCACCGCGAGGCCCCGGCTTTCGTGGAGCAGAGCACGCAGGTCGAGATCTTCGAGACCGGCATCAAGGTCATCGACCTCCTCGCTCCCTACAAGCGCGGCGGCAAGATCGGCCTCTTCGGCGGCGCCGGCGTGGGCAAGACCGTGCTCATCATGGAGCTCATCAACAACGTGGCCAAGGGCCACGGCGGCGTGTCCTGCTTCGCGGGCGTCGGTGAGCGTACGCGTGAGGGCAACGACCTCCTGCTCGAGATGAAGGAGTCGCTGCTGGACTCCGGCGAGCCCGTGCTCTCGAAGGCGGCGCTGGTCTACGGCCAGATGAACGAGCCGCCCGGCGCGCGCGCCCGCGTGGCCCTCTCGGCCCTGACCGTGGCCGAGCACTTCCGCGACGAGGAAGGGCAGGACGTGCTCCTGTTCGTGGATAACATCTTCCGCTTCACGCAGGCGGGCTCCGAGGTGTCGGCCCTCCTCGGTCGTATCCCGTCGGCCGTGGGTTATCAGCCCACGCTGGCCACGGAGATGGGCGCCATGCAGGAGCGCATCACGTCGACCACCAAGGGCTCCATCACGTCCGTGCAGGCCGTGTACGTCCCCGCCGACGACCTCACGGACCCGGCGCCGGCCACCACCTTCGCTCACTTGGACGCCACGACGGTGCTCTCGCGCGAGATCGCGGCCATCGGCATCTACCCCGCCGTGGACCCCCTCGACTCCTCCTCCACCATGTTGGACCCGTCCATCCTGGGTGAGCGTCACTACGCGGTGGCTCGCGGCGTTCAGGAGACCTTGCAGAAGTACAAGGACCTCCAGGACATCATCGCCATCCTCGGCATGGACGAGCTCAGCGAGGACGACCGCATGACGGTGGACCGCGCGCGCAAGATCCAGCGCTTCCTCTCGCAGCCCTTCTTCGTGGCGCAGCAGTTCACCGGCCTGGCCGGCAAGCTGGTGTCCCTCGAGGACACCATCCGCAGCTTCGAGGAGATCCTGGCCGGCAAGTACGACCACATCCCCGAGCAGGACTTCTACCTCAAGGGCGGCATCGACGACGTGCTCGAGGCGTACAACAAGCGCAGCAAGGACTGACCCATGGCCGCCGTACTGAACCTCGAAGTGGCCACCCCCACCGGGCTCGCGCTCAAGACCGACGCGACCTCCGTGGCGGCGCCCAGCGTGCGCGGTGAGTTCGGCGTCCTGCCGGGCCACCTTCCGCTCCTGGCCGCGCTGCGCTGCGGCGTGCTCGAGTACGTCGCCAACGGCAAGAAGCACGTGGCCGCCATCGGCCCCGGCTTCGTCGAGGCAGGCCCGGACAAGGTGCTCCTGCTGACCGACATGATCGCGACCCCCGAGGACATCGACCTGTCGGTGGTCAAGGCCGAGTACACGGCCGCCAACGAGGCCTTGCGTGCGTTCGGTGAGCGCCACGAGGGCCCCGAGTTCGCCGAGCTCGAGCGCGACAAGGAGTGGGCCGAGGCGCGGATCAAGGCGCACGAAATGGCCTCGGCCCGCTGAGGCTCTTGACCAGCCGGTTCGACGTTGACGCGCCCCGTGGCCCCCGCCGCCGGGCGCGTTGCTCGTTGTGGGCTGCGCGCCGCACCCGCGCCTTGCTCGCGAGCCTAGCGCTCGCGGCCGGGCTGCTGATCACGGGCTGCGGCGGGGGCGTCCCTGAGCCCAGCGCGGCGGAGAGCACCGGCGCGGGCATTCAGCGGGCGCCCGCGAGCACCGAGCCCACCGACGAGAGCCCCGGCATCGCGGACATGCCGTACCTGCCGCTGCGCCTGGGGAGCACGACGGCCCGCTTCCAGCGGGTGTACCGCCTAGCCCTGCTGGCCAGCGAGTCCCCCCTCGAGCCGCTGCCGGAGCACGCCACGCGCGCGGACATCGACGCCTGGGCCGAGGGCGCGCTGCGACCCTGGGTCGCGCTCCGCAGCGACATCTTGGCGTCGTGCCGCATCGAGCTCCGGGCGCTCCGGGCGGGTGAGCGCGAAGAACACCTGATCGCGTCCGCGCTGCTGGGCTACCTGTACGAGGACACGGCGCTGCAGCTGCGGGGGGTGCGCATTCCCGTCCCGTCGAACCCGCGCGCGGACGTGCGGGCCGCGCCCCCCGAGCGGATCGAGTTCTTGCTGGAGCAGGCCCGCCGCGCCTTCGAGCGCTGCCTCCTCGCAGGAGTCGGCGCGCTCGAGGTGGCGAGCTACCGGCAGTACTGCGAAGAGGCCATCACGCGCCTCGGCCCGTCGTCGGCCGAGCACGTGGACGACGACTCCGAGCGAGACGAGTAGCGCCTCAGCCGGCCGCGTGGCGTGCCGCGCGCCGCCCCGAGAACACGCAGTCGGCGATGCTCAGACCGCTGACGTACTGCCGCGAGCAGATGCCCACCGCCGTGCGGCCGGCGGCGTAGAGCCCCTTGACGGTGCTCCCGTCCTCGCGCTTCACCAAGCCGCTCTGCTCATCCACCACGAGGCCGCCCAGCGTGAGGGTCGGGCAGGGGAAGCGCTTGCTGTAGATGGAGCAGTCGATGGCGTAGTAGGGCCCGCGGCGCATCGCGCGCATGGTGTCCGGGGTCTTGCCGAACTCGTCGCTCTGCTGACTCTCGGCCACCTGGTTGTACGCATCGAGGGTGGCGCGCAGGGCGTCGGGCGGCACCTTGATCAGACGCGCCAGGTCCTCGATGGTCTCGCCGCGACGGGAGTTGAACCACAGGTTGAGCAACGCCGGAGCGCGCTGGAACCACTGCGCCTCCCCCGGACGGGACTGCTCGCGCGCGAGGTCCTTGAGGTGCTGGTCGATGATCAGCAGCGCCGTGCCCTCGTTCTGGTCCACCATGGCCTCGCCGATCGCGGCCCCGTAGCGCATCTCGTTGATGTAGCGCTCGCCCTGCTTGTTCACGATCATGCCGTGCGCGAAGGCCATGGGCGGGTTGATGAAGCGCCACGCGCTGACGCGCCCCATGCGGTCGATGTCGCCGCCCACGCTCTGGCCCAGGAGGATGCCGCTGCCGTTGTCCGCAGGCGTACCGAGCGGCATGCCCTTGCGGTAAGCGGGCGCGTGCTCGTCGATCATCGCCCGGTTGTAGACGAAGCCACCGGCCGCGAGCACCACACCCTTGGTGCCACGCAGGCGGATGGTCTT
Source organism: Sandaracinaceae bacterium (assembly GCA_020633075.1). Classification (GTDB taxonomy): domain Bacteria; phylum Myxococcota_A; class Polyangia; order Polyangiales; family Houyiibacteriaceae; genus JADJJE01. The sequence goes on along the minus strand of JACKEI010000003.1, from coordinate 570,037 downwards.
GCTGCGCGTCTTCTCGATCTCGAAGCACTGCTCGCGCAGCTTGTTCGCGAGGCCCGGGTTGTAGGGCACGATCTGGATGCCGCGCTTGTGGAGCTCCTGATGCACGCGCGCCCACGTGCCCTCCAGGCGTTGGGCTTCGACGCCGACAACCGCTCCGTCGCGGTCCGTGATCAGCCGAGTGACGCGCGTCTCGGTCATGGTGCGGGCCCCGAGCCGCAGCGCCGAGTCGCGCAGCGGGTCGTAAAAGGAAGCGCCCGGCAGGCCCTTGCCCTTGGCGCGGTGGCCTCGGGGCGCGGGCTTGGCCTTCTCCTTGAACGGCGCGAGGCCCTCGTTGCCCGAGTAGTAGAGGTAGTACTTGTCGAGCGGGTAGCTGGTCTTGAAGGGGCACAGGCTGGCCTCGAAGGGCACACCGTAGCGCTCCAGCCAGCGCAGCGTGTCGGCGCTGCCCTCGCAGAACTCGCGCAGCAGCTCGTCGCTGACCACGCCCTGCGTCTCCATGGAGAGGTACTTCACCATCTCGTCGACGCTGTCATCCACGCCCGCCTCGCGCTGGATGTGCGTGCCCCCACCGGAGTAGAAGACGCCGCCGCTGATGGCCGTGGCACCGCCACCGTGGAAGCGGTCGATGACCAGCACGTCCAGCCCCAGCTCGCGGGCCTGGATGGCGGCGCAGGCCCCAGCGCCTCCGAAGCCGACGACCAACAGCTCCGCGCTCTCGTCCCAGCGCTCAGAGGCGGCGTCGTCGATGACGAGCGGCGGGAGCGCGGGGTCTGGCGCGGCGGAACGAGAGCGGGCGGATGACTTGCGTGAGCTCATAGCCCTCGCAAAGTAGAACGTGTTTCACTTCTCGTCGAGCCGGAAAGTGGAACCGCCGTTCTTGGCAGCCCTTTTTTCCTTCTTTTTCACGACCGCGGCGGCGCGGCGCGCCCGCGTGGCCGCGGTGGGGGCGCGCCCCTTCAGGGCCGGCTGGTCGTCGTGGTGCTCGTCCAGCGTCCCCGGCGCGTGGCCCAGCTCGAACGACGTCACCTCGCGGCGTGCGCGTTCTCCAAGGCGCAGGGGCATGACCGCGGCGCCCACCCCTGCCCCCACGTACAGCGCGCCGGCCGGCGCGGTCTCGGCGCGCCGCGACCCGTAGATGCCGTGCACGTACTTGTGACCGGCCAGCTTGCCCACCGCGAGCTCGTGCAGCCCCGCGAGCGTGACCTGCCCGGCGTGGGTGTGCCCCGCGAGGACCAGCGCGGCGCCTTTGTCCCACAGCGCGTCCGCCTCCTCGCCGATGTGGCTGAGGCCCAGCGTGGGTACGTCCGTGCGCAAGCCGCGGGTCGCCGCGCGCAGGTCCGCGTGGCCCGTGTAGGCGTCGTCCAGGCCGACGACCTGCAGCTTCTCGCCGCGCAGCGTGAGCAGCGTGTGCTCATTGCGGAGCACCAGCACACCGGCCCGCTCGAGCGCCCGCTGCACCTCCTCGCCCCCCGCCCAGTAGTCATGGTTGCCGAGGACGGCGATGGCCGGCGCCTCCAGCCCCTTCAGCGTGTCCGTCAGCTCGTCCAGGTAGTTGAGGCTGTGACAGACGAAGTCCCCGGTGAGGACGACGAGGTCGGCGGCCTGCCCGTTGGTGATGGCGACGGCCTCACGCTGCACGTCCATGGGCGTCACGCGCCCGACGTGCAGGTCCGTGAGGTGCGTCACGCGCAGACCGCCCAGCTGCTGCACCCAGCGCTCGGGGCCCGCGAAGCGACGGACCTCGAAGTCTCCGCCGCGGAACATGCGGGGCAGCAACCCGAGGCGCTTGGCCTCCTTCTCACGGCGCTCCACTTCGGCGAGCACATCCTTGGGCGCACGGGAACGCTTGAACATCTCGGATCAGTGTATCATCTCGACATGCTCAAGTTCAGCACGGATCCCAAGACCGCCGAGCGGCAGATGCAGGCGATCATCTTCTACCTGACTACGTTCGGATACATCGACGGTGACTTCGACAGCAGCGAGAAGGACTTCGTCCGGGACTACATCCGGAAGTTGGTCGAGGCGCGCGTCACCACCGGCATGCCGAACGCAGACGCGGCGCTGCGGGCAGAGCTGGTCGGCAAGTTCACGCAGCACTTCCACGAGGTCTTCGAGGGCATCGACCGACACGTGCGCGAGCTGTTCACCGAAGCCGTCGCCAAGGACGAGGACCAGGACGCGTTCATCCACGCGAAGCTGAAGTTGCGCTGTTTCGAGCTGTTCCAGGAGTTCGACGAGGACAACCAGAAGGTGCTCATCGACGCGATGGACGACCTGATCGCGGCGGACGGTGAGCTGCACCCGGCCGAGCTGAAGTTCCGCAACGAGCTGATCGACCTGTTCGAGAGCGACATCGACATCGACATCGCCGTGAGCGACGCGGACAAGAAGGTGCGGATCTCCGACGAGCCGATCGACATGCGCGCGTCGCAGGTCACGCACCCCTTCTTCGATCAGTTCGAGCACCACTACTCCGCGGATCCCGAGACCATCAAGCAGCAGATCCAGGGCGACCGCGCGCTGATCGACACCATGATCGACCTGCTCGCGAAGCAGGGCGAGAAGGGCGCTGGCAAGCTAGGCGGCATGCAGAAGGTGGACGCCTTCGTGGGGCAGGAGCCGTTCTTGGACGGCCACACCTACGTGCACCCCATCGACCCCAACTGCCCCGGGTACGAGCTGACGGTGCTGGGTGACGTGCACGGCTGCTACAGCTGCCTGAAGGGCGCCGTCATGCAGGCGGACTTCTTCGCGAAGGTGGCCGCCTACAAGGCCAACCCGACCGGCCTGAAGAAGCCCATCCTGGTGCTGCTGGGCGACTACATCGACCGCGGCATGTTCAGCCTCAACGGCGTGCTGCGCAGCGTGATGCAGATCTTCGTGACCGCGCCGGACCACGTCTACGTCCTGCGCGGCAACCACGAGTACTACCTGGAGTACAAGGGGCAGATCTTCGGGGGCGTGAAGCCGGCGGAGGCCATCAACACGCTCAAGCCGCACCTCCCGGTGGAGGTCTTCCAGCACTACATGAAGCTCTTCGACCGCATGCCCAACGTGCTGCTCTTCGGGCGCACCATGTTCGTGCACGCCGGCATCCCGCGCGACCGCCTGCTCAAGGAGAAGTGGCACGACATGTCGGCGCTGAACGACCCGGACATGCGCTTCCAGATGATGTGGAGCGACCCGAGCTCGGCCGACGTCATCCCCGCGGAGCTGCAGGAGCAGTCGGCGCGCTTCCCCTTCGGGCGCCTGCAGGCCACCCGCTTCCTCAACCGCATGGGCTGCAACACGCTCATCCGCGGCCACGAGAAGGTGGACGACGGCTTCCTGAAGAACTACGACGACGAGAACATCACGCTGATGACGCTCTTCTCGGCGGGAGGCATGGACAACGGTGACCTGCCGCCCGATTCGAGCTATCGCAGCGTGACCCCCAAGTCGATGACCGTGACCTACGTCGGGGAGGACATGACCGTCGAGCCCTGGCTCATCGACTACAAGACCTACAACGACCCAAGCACGAACGCGTTCTTCAAGCGCGCTCCCGAAATCGAACACCGAAAGTAAGCTCCACCGATGGCCAATATCACGTTCAAGGGCAACTCCATCTCCACCAACGGCGAGCTCCCCGCGGTGGGCAGCAACGCCCCCGACTTCACCCTCGTCGCGGCCGACCTCAGCGAGAAGACCCTCGCGGACTTCGCCGGCAAGACCAAGATCCTCACCATCAACCCGAGCTACGACACGGGCGTGTGTCAGGCGACCGCGCGGGCCTTCAACCAGAAGGCCGCCGGCAAGGACGGCGCTGTCGTGCTGGCCATCAGCGCGGACCTGCCGTTCGCGCAGAAGCGCTTCTGCGGTGCCGAAGGCATCGAAGGCGTGGTGACCCTGTCGTCGTTCCGCAGCAGCTTCAGCGACGACTACGGCCTCACCATGACCGGGGGCCCGCTCAAGGGGCTGACGGCGCGCGCCGTCCTGGTGATCGATGGCGACAACAAGGTCGTCTACAGCGAGCTCGTCCCCGAGATCGTCCAAGAGCCCAACTACGACGCGGCGCTCGCCGCCGGCTGAGCCCCATGAGGCCACGCCTCCCCCAGCGGCAGGAGCTCCCATGACCACCGTCAAGGCCATCAACCCCAAGCCGGCCCGCACGTTCACCCGTGCGGAGCTGGAGCAGACCATGGACGCGTGGCTCGAGGCCAATCGTCGCGCCGAGGCGGCCGGCGACTGGATCGCCCACCTCGGTCCGTTCTACACGGACGACGCCGTCTACCGCTGGAACATCGGCCCCAACGAGGAGTTCGAGGCGCGCGGTCGGCGGCAGATTGAGGAGCTCGCCATCGGCTACCAGATGAAGGGCTTCGAGGGCTGGGAGTACCCGTACGAGCGCGTGCTGATCGACGAGACGCTGGGGGAGATCATCGCCTTCTGGCGGCAGGTCGCGCCGGTCAAGCGCGCCGACGGGAGCGACTACGAGGTCGCCGGCGTGGGGGGCTCGTGGTTTCGCTACGGCGGCGACGGCAAGTTCGCGGAGCAGCGCGACTTCTTCGACCTGGGCAACGTGTTCGCGCTCTTCGCAGAGCTCGCGGCGGACGGGCACCTGAACCCGGTCATCGCAGAGAAGGTGCGCACCAAGGTGAGCAGCAAGACGCTGCTGCCGGGGCACCGCCACCTGCGCGCTCCCGAGGGGCTGCGCGACAAGCTGCGCAAGGGCGCCGCCATGGCGCGCATCGTGCTGCGCGGCCGCTGAGCGCTCTCGACGTCGCAGACGGGCTGGCGTATCTGGTGGCATGAACACCGAGACCACCCCGTCGGCGTCGAGCCCTGCGCCGGCTGCACACGCCGCTCCCCACGCGCTCCGCTTCCATCTGCGGAGCGTGCATCTCGCGTCCGTCTTCGGAGCGGATGCGTTCGGCACGAAGGCCGAGCGCTTCGCGCGCTTCTTCGGGACGCCCACCTTCCTGCTGGGACAGAGCGCGGTGGTATTCGTGTGGATCACGCTCAACGCGGCGGGGCTGGTGCACTTCGACCTCTACCCCTTCATCCTGCTGAACCTCGCCTTCAGCCTCCAAGCCGCCTACGCGGCCCCCCTGATCCTGCTCGCGCAGACCCGCCAGGCCGACCGCGACAAGGCCAGCGCCGAGAACGACGCCCACCACCGCGAGGCGCTCGCGCTCGACGCGGCGCAGCGCGAGGCGGCCAGCGTGGCGCAGCTCGAGCTGCTGGTGGCGCTCATGAGGCGCAACACGGAGCTGACCGAGCTCACGCACCAGCTCAGCCAGCAGATCGAGGGGCTCACGCGTGAGATGCACCAGCACATGGCGCTCAGCCAGCGCTGAGGCTGGCGCCACGTCCGGTGCTCAGGCCGCGTGCGGGGCTTCCGGGGGTGCCGCGCGCTCGGCGTCCTCCCAGCCGAGGCGCGCACGGACACGGGCCGTCAGCTTCGACGCCCCCTTCGAGATGTCATCCAGCCAGGTGAAGATGACCGGCGTGCCCACGAGCGTGAGCAACAGCGCCAGCGTCTGACCGCCCAGCACGATGCCCGCGATGGCGTGGTTGGTACCGCTGCCGGCTCCCTTGCTGAGCAGAAGCGGCACCATGCCCGCGACGAACGCGATGGTGGTCATGAGGATGGGCCGCAGGCGGTCGCGGTTGGCCAGCATGACCGCGTCGGGTCGCGAGAAGCCCTCGCGTAGGAGCGTGAGCGTGTGGTCCACCTGCAGGATGGAGTTCTTCTTTACGATGCCGAAGAGCACCAGCAGGCCGAGCATGGAGTAGACGTTGAGCGACTGCCCGAAGATGAGCACCGAGAGAAGCGCGAAGGGCACCGTCAGCGGCAGCGAGGCCAAGATGCTGAGGGGATAGATCCAGCTCTCGAACTGCGCCGCGATGATCAGGTACATGAAGATGAAGGACAGCACGATGGCGATGGCGAAGCCGCGCGCCGCCTTGCCGAACTCGCGCGCTTGCCCGGTGAGCGCCGTGGAGTAGCCGGGTGGCATGTTCAGCCCGGCGGCGGTGCGGTCGAGGGTCTGGATGAGCGCGGCAGTGGACGCGCCCGGGAGGGTGGTGGCGTAGACCATCACGCTGCGCTCGCGACCCACGTGCTCGATGGCCGCGGGGCCGACGCCGTCCACGACGTGCGCCACCTGCGAGAGAGGCACGAGGCGTCCGTCCAGGGCACGCACCTCGTAGCGGTCGAGGTCCGCCGCGCCGCGCCGGAACTCCTCGGCGGCGCGCAGGTTGACGTCGTACTGGTTGCCGCCGACGGCGATGTTGGTCACGTCGGCGCCACCGACGAGGATGCGCAGCGTGTCGGCGATGGCGGACACCGTGACGCCGAGCTCGGCCGCCCGCGGCCGGTCGATCTCCACGCGCAACTCGGGGCGCCCCTCACGGAAGGTCGTGTCCGCTTGGGACACGCCGGTCTGCTGACCGAGGGCCGTGGCGAGGGCGTCGGAGTAGCGCTCGAGGGACGCAAACTCCGGCCCGCGCAGCAGGTACTGGATGGGCGCCGACTGTGGCCCCGACCCACCGAACCCGGAGATGCGGGAGATCTCGGCCTTGGCCTGCTCGTGCTCCGTGAAGCCGGGCAGGTACTCCGCACGAATGTACTCCTCGATCTCCAGCTCGCTGCGCTCGCGCTCGGTCTGGTCCACCAGGCCCACGTAGAGGAGCGCCTCGTGGTTGCCGCGCCCGCTGATGTCGCCCGCGGCGCTGCCGACCATGAGCACGGTGTGCTCGACCTCCGGCAGAGAGCGCACCTGACGGGCCAGGCGCTCGGCGATGATCTCCGTCTCCGCCAGCGAGGTGCCCTGCGGAGCCTCGACGGTGATCTCGAAGCGACCCTCGTCGTCCGTGGGCAGGAAGCCCGTGGGAACACGCGCGCCGATGACCGGGATGGCGGCCAGCGCGGCGATCATCACCAGCCCCACCACCCAGCGGTGAGCCATGGAGAAGGCGAGCAGCTTGCCGTACCAGCGCTCGAGCGCGCCGTCCTGTAGGTTGAAGCCGGACTCCCCGCGCAGGAACTCGCGGTAGCGCGCGCGCTCCTCACGCCCGGTCAGCGCCGCGGCCACCCCGGTGGGGTGCGGCCTCTGGCTGTGCCCCTCGCCGCTGCGCTTCAGCCACTTGGACGAGAGCATGGGCGTGAGGCTGAACGCCACGAAGAGAGAGACCAGCACGGCCACGCTCATGGTGATTCCGAACGAGGACAGGAAGCGCCCGACGATGCCGCCCATGAACACGACGGGCAGGAACACGGCCACGAGCGACAGGGTGGTGGCGAGAACGGCCAGGCCGATCTCCTTGGTGGCCTCGATGGTCGCCTCGCGCGGCGCGAGCTTGCGCTCCTCGAGGAAGCGGATGACGTTCTCGATCACGACGATGGCGTCGTCGATGACGATGCCCACGGCGAGGGTCAGCGCCAGCAGCGTGATCATGTTGAGCGTGAGGCCCAGCACGTTCAGCACCGCGAAGGTGGCGATGATGGACACGGGGATGGCCAGCGCCGCGATCACGGTGGCCCGCCCGTTGCGGAGGAAGGAGAACACCACCAACACCGCGAAGATGGCGCCCAGCACCAAGTGCTCCTTCACGGCGTCGACGGAGGTGCGCGAGAAGGTGCTCTCGTCGCGGACGACATCCGCACGGTACCCGGCAGGGAGGCGCGCGCGGATGCCCTCGATCGACTCGGCCAAGCGGTCCGCGACCGCGATGGCGTTGGTGCCGCTCTGGCGCGTGACGGTGAGCATCACGATGCCCTCCCCGTCCAAGGTGACCAGCGACTCGGCCTCGGCCGCGTCGTCGGTCACGGTCGCGACGTCGCGCAGGTAGATGACGTGGCCGTCGCGCTGCATGACGGGCAGGTCGCTGAGCTCGGCCGCGCTGCGGACCCGCCCCGGCACGCGCACCTGACGGGTGGATGCCCCGTTGGTGACGTCGCCGCCCGGGAGCTCGAGGTTCTCGCGGCGCAGCGCCAGCGACACGTCCGTGATGGACAGCCCGAGGGCCTGCAGCCGAGCCGGGTCGAGCTGCACGCCGATCTCGCGCTCACGTCCACCCAGGATCTGCACGGAGCCCACGCCGCCCAAGCCCTCGAGAGGCCCCTTCAGCTCGTCGTCCGCGAACTGCGTGAGCTCCTGCGGCGTGCCCGGCCCCCGCAGCGCCACGTAGTAGATGGGCTGCGCGTCAGGGTCGAGCTTCTCGATGCGAGGCGGGTCCACGCCGTCGGGCAGCTGCGCGAGGACTCGGTTCACGCGGTCGCGCACCTCCTGCGCGGCGACGTCGCCGTCCTTCTCGAGATCGAACTGCACGGCCACGACGGCCAAGCCCTCGTAGGACGTGGAGCGCAGCTCGGAGAGCCCTGAGACGCTACCGACGGCCTCTTCGATGATCTCCGTGACCTCCGTCTCGACCTGGGCGGGCGAGGCTCCGGGGTAAGGCACGACCACCGTGACGTAGGGGACGTCGATGTTGGGGAAGCGGTCTACCGGGAGACTGCCTACGCTGGCCACCCCGAGCACGAGGAGGACCAAGGACATGACCCAGGTGAAGACTGGGCGAGAGACGGCGACACGGGCGAGCCACTGCATGACGTGCTCCTCAGTTCCTGCCCGTGACGTGCACGGGGACGCCGTCGGCGAGGTCGCGGGGTGGGAGGGTGACGACGACGGCTCCGTCCGGGAGGTCGGCGTCCAGTGTGGTGAGCTCGCCAGCCGTCTCGATGACGCGCACAGCCGTGGTGGCGGCGACACCGTCCCGGACCACGAAGACGCGGTAGACGCCGGCCCTCTCGGAGAGCGCGCTGCTCGGGATGCGCACGACCGAGCGGGTTCCGTCGAGCTGCAGCTCGGCGCGCGCGAAGTGGCCCGCGCGCACGGCGCCGTCGGCGTTGTCGATCACCACCTCGACGGTGAGGGTGCGGGTGTCGGTGTCGAGCGCCGCCGCGATGAAGCGCACTTCGCCGAGCACCTCTTGGCCCGTGCCGTCCACGGTCACGGTGGCTTGCTGGCCCACGTGCACCAGCGCGGCGAAGCGCTCCGGGACGGCCAGCTCGAGGCGCAGCTGAGAGGCGTCCACCAGCGTGACCACGGGCGACTGAGTGCCCACGAACTCACCCACCTCCACCAGGCGCTCCATGATGGCGCCGGCGAACGGGGCACGCACGGTCGTGTTGCGGCTCTCGTTCCGACGCAGGCGGGCCTCGGAGGAGAGCGCGACGTAGCTCGCGTGCGACCCGCGGGCACGCGTGCGGGCCTGCTCGTAGCGAGCGCGCGCCGCCTCCGCCGCGTTGCGGGCCTGCTCGAAGGTGCGGTCGTCGACGACGCCCGACTCGTGGAGCGGCGTGAGGCGACGCAGCTGGTCGTCCAAGCTCGCCGAGTCAGCCCGTGCGGCTACCACCTCGGGCACGGCGTCCGGCTCGAAGTCGCTGCCCCGCTCCACGCCGAGCTGCTCGAACTGCGCCTGGGCGCGCGCGGCGGCGGCCTGCGCGGCGAGCCGGAGGTCGGCCTGACGCAGGACCACGAGGGGTGCGCCCTCCGCGACCAGGTCGCCGCGCTCGACGCGCACCTCCGCGACGTGTCCGCTGACGAGGGGCGAGAGCTGTGCCTCGCGCCGGGGCACGAGGGTGCCGTCGAGGCGGAGGGTGTTGGGCACCTGCGCCACGCTGGCCACGGCGGTGGTCACGTCGACGGGCTGCGGGGCTTCGTCGCCGGGCGCTGTGGCCCTCGCACGCGAGCCGTCGCAGCCGCTGACGCTCAGCGCGCCGAGGAGCAACGAGGAGAGCAGGATGCCGGAGGAGGAACGGAGGGGATTCATGCGGGTACCTGTCGAGAGCACGGGGGGATGTGCAGAGTGCAGAGGGGTCAGGGTGCGCTGTCCGCACCGAGGGCGCGGATCAGACGGGCGTTGGCGATGTGGGCGTCGACCACGGCGTCGACGAGATCGAGGCGGGCACGCAGCGCGTTGACGCTGGCGTCCAGGACTTCGGTGCGCGTGCCCAGGCCTGCGCCGGCGCGCGCCTCGGCGTCACGCTCCCGCTGCGCGGTGCTGGCGACGGCGACGCGGCGGGCGTCCACCTCGGCCAAGGACGCCACGAGCAGCCCCTGCGCTTCGATCGCGGTGCGCCCGGCGCGGCGCGAGTCGCCCTCGGCCGTGAGCGTGCTCTCCTCCGCCAGCGCGAGCCGCTGGGCGCGGCGGGCGCCTGCGAGCAGCGTTCCGTCGAGCGAGAAGGTCAGCTGGGCGCTGATGTCCCAAGTGCCGCGGAACTGCGTGGTCTGCGGGAAGATGCGCGAGTTGGGGTTGGCGTAGGTGTAGTTCAGGCCGACCGACAGGGAGGGCATCATGCGACCGCGCTCCGCGTCGGCGCGCGCGGCCTGAGCCTCGGCGCGCAGCAGGGAGGCGCGCACGTAGGGGTCGTTGGCTTGGGCCTCGACGCGCAGCGCGTCCGGGTCACGCAAATCGCCCGCGGGCAGCTCCGAGAGCTCGACCGACAGCACGATGGCCTCGTCCTCGGGCAGCTCGAGCAGGTCGCGCAAGGCGCGCTCCGCGACCACGAGCCGCGTCTCGGCCACGGTCTGTAGACGAGCCAGCGTCTGCGCGCTCGCCTCGGCCTCCAGCAGCGCGCTACGGGTCGCGAGGCCGTTGGCCACCTGCGCGCGTGTGTCGGCGATGCGCCGCTCGGCGACCGCGAGGGCGTCGTTGGCGACGCGCAGCTGGGCCCGCGCCCGCACCACCTCGAAGTAGCTGGTTAGGGCCACCAACACGGTGTCGCTCGCGGCGCCCCGCTCGACCTCGAGGGCCGCGTCGCGCTCGAGCTGTGCAGCGTCGAGCTCGTGCCGCGTGGCGCCCATGTAGTCGCTGAGCGGCACCGACACGCTCGCCGTGAGGGCGTACTGGTTCAGGATCGGCCGCTGGAGGACGACGTTCGACAGGTAATTGTCGGGGTTGGCCTGGCAGTCGATGATGTTGGCGAGACAGCCTGGCGTGTCGAACGACTGAATGGTGCCTGGCGTGTAGCTCGACAGACGCGTGTAGCGCGCCGCGAGAGAGGCGCGGGGGACGTACGCCCGACGGGCCCCCGTGACGCCGGCGTCCGCGGCCTCCCTGCGCGCGGTGGCGATGCGAGCGTCGAGGGACACCGCGCGAGCCCGCGCGACCGCCGCCTCGGGGGTGAGCCCGGTCGGCGCCGAGACCCCCGCCGGTAGGAGCTGCCCCAGGTCGAGGGCCTCGTCCATGTCGGTGGCGCTGCCCGGCAGCACGTCGGTCAGCCGCGGCGGAGAGGCGCTCGGAGCCGTCGCGACGGGCCCCGCCGCTGGGGGCACGACCTGCGGGTCGCGCGGCGCTGCCGTGGTCTCGGGCGACGTCGGAGAGACATCGAGCGGCGACACGGGGGTCCGCGCCTGCGCCGTTGCGTGCGCCGCCGCAAGCTGGAGGGCCGCCCCGGCGAGACCGGCGAGTGCGAGCGAGAAGGCGGAGGGGGAGTGAGTCACGTCGTCGTTTCCAGGTACGTTGAAAAAGTGAGCGCTTACTTACTAAGTGGGCCGAGCGCGACCTGGGCAAGTCGCGTCACGCGCGTGAGCGTTAGGCGGAACGTCCCAGGGTGGGCTTTTTCGAGCGCTTGCCGCTCGGGACCACGGCCAGATCCGCGATGGTGCGCGCCACACGGCGCGCCACCGTGCTCGAGTCACCTGGGACGTGGTCGGGGAAGTGCAAGCGCAGGTGGACGTCGTGCACCATCGCCCCGATGAAGAGACGCGCGAGGCCTCCCGCGTCGGTCTCACGCACGCGCCCGAGCGCCATCTCACGCTCGAAGTAGTGGGTCATCGCGTCGATGTTGGCGAACGGTGGGGCCTCTTCGTCGCCACCGAGCAGCCGCGCGAAGTCCTGCGGCCGCAGCTTGCCGTTGGCGCCGATCATCTGGGCGCAGGGCATGAGCTCGCTGACGTAGCGGTGCATGCCCTCTCCGATCTGGCAGAGGTGCTCTTCGATGGAGCCCACCCCGACGCGCGCCGGGATGGAGGTGAACCAGGCGCACTCTTCGAGCTCCGGGAGGCGCAGCGCCTCGGTGAACATGCGGCGCTTGCTCCCGAAGCGCTTGTACAGCGTCCCCTCGCTGACGCCCGCGCGCTTCGCCAGCTCTTGTGTCGACGCGCCCGGGCCAAGGTCCAGAAAGGTCTCTCTCAGGGACTCGAGGAGGGCTTCGCTGTCGAACTGCTGCGGTCTGGCCACGGTAAGCGAGTATTTACTTACTAACCCGGGAGGCGTCAAGTCAGCCCCGGCACTTTGTTTCGTCGTCACTCGCTTGCAGGTCGGGGCGTGCGACCCCACAGCCTTGGGCATGGACACCCGCACGCCTTTTCCCGCTGAGTGGTCGGTGCGCCGGGCCCGCGACGCCTACCTGGCCGAGAACGGGTTCACCATCGAGGCCTACGACGCGCCGTTCACCGACGCGCAGCTCATGGGGGTGACCATCAAGGTGCCCAACACCCGCCGGCACCGCTGGGCCCTGATGTGGCACGACCTGCATCACGCGCTCCTGGGCTACGGCACGGACCCTGCCGGAGAGGCAGAGGTCAGCGCGTGGGAGCTGCGTCGGGGCCTGGCTCCTGTCGGGCTCTACGTCGCCAGCATCGTGGTCGGCGGTGCGGCCCTGGGACTGCTGGTGGCCCCGCGGCGGACGCTGCGCGCCTTCCGGGCGACCGAGCGTCGCGCCTCGCTCTTCCACGAACCGGTGGCCTACGAGCGAGCGCTCGAGCTCAGCGTCGGCGAGCTTCGGACGTTGTTGGGGATACCACCGCAGGGGCTGTACACGGGACGTCGCGGCCTGCACGCGGGAGCCCGACGAACGCCCGTGTTATAGAGGGGCATGCAAGAAGACGCAGCGCGTCCTTGGAGCGTCGCGGACTACGCTTCCGTCGGCTTCGGTGCGGTGACCCTGCTGAGCGCTGCGCTGGCGGCGATGCTCGCGGCGCTGCATCACGCGCAGATCGACGACATCGATGCGTACCGCGAGAGCGCGCTGCTGCTGCCGGAGCTGGGCACGTTGCTGTGCAGCTGTGGCAACCAGCCCCTCACGCTCATCGCCTTCATCGTCCTGCTGGTGCGCAAGCGCTGGAAGCTCGCAGCCGTCGTCGCCATCGCGGGCGTGCTGGGGCTGGTGCTCGCGTACGTCGCCGTGGCGCTCGACTCACCGACGCTGCTCTACGCCACCTGAGCCGCCTCTGTCGGTCTATACTCCGGGGATGCGTGTCCGTGCTTGCTGTCTCCTCGGTGTCATGACGCTCGCCGGCTGCGGCAGCGCGCCCGCCACGGCCCCCGACCAGGGGGCCGCGCGCGACGCCACGGTGGTGGAGTCCACGTACCCGCTCCCGCCGGCGAACGCCGGGCTCGACTACCAGCTGGGTGAGGCCTACGCGCCTCCTGTGGGGGTGGGCATCGTGTCCCGTGACCGCGAGGCGCCCATCGCCGCCGGGCTCTACAACCTCTGCTACGTGAACGGCTTCCAGGCGCAGGAGGCCGAGAACGCCTTCTGGCTGGACCAGCACCCTACCCTCGTGCTGCGCGACGCCCAGGGAGCCCCGGTCATCGACCAGGACTGGGACGAGATGCTGCTGGACGTGGGCACCGCCGAGAAGCGTGCGGCCATCGCCGCCATCGTCGACGGGTGGATCACGGGCTGCGCGGAGGCCGGCTTCGACGCCGTGGAGATCGACAACCTGGACTCGTTCTCGCGCTCGGGAGGTCGGCTCCGGGAAGCGGACGCCGTGGCGATGATGCGTCTCTTCGCGGACAGCGCCCACGCGGCGGGACTCGCCATTGCGCAGAAGAACTCGGCCGAGCTGGTGGGGCGGCGCGCCGAGATGGGCACCGACTTCGCCGTGGCTGAAGAGTGCAACCGCTACCACGAGTGCGGCGACTACACCGCCGTGTATGGCGCGCACGTGCTGGTCATCGAGTACCGCCGACAGGAATTCACAGAGGGCTGCGCCGCGTTCCCCGAGCTGTCCATCGTGCTGCGTGACCGCAACCTGGTGGGCCCAGCCGCGAACGCCTACGTGTACGACGGCTGCTGACGGCCGGCCGCTGCCGAGCCGCGGCGCCGAATGGCACCGAGTGCAAATTCAGCGGACAGCGCGCACGCCGCGTGCGACGCTGACTCCGTGGACATCCCCGTCTCAATGGTCGACGCCTTCGCGCGGCGGGTGGCGCACGCCGCCCCTGACGGACGCGGTGACGCGCTGCCGAGCGGTCCGAGCGCCCCCGCGGCCGTGCAGATGCTCTCGTTCCTGCTGACGCCGCAGGCCTTTCTGCGGGCCGTGCGCGACGAACACGGCAAGACCGCCACGCTGCGCATCCCGGGCATCCCGCCGCTGGTGCAGTTCAGCGACCCGGCGGCGGTGCGGGAGGTCTTCGCCACCGGTGACGACGCGATGCACGCCGGGGAGGCCAACTCCGTGCTGGAGCCCTTCCTGGGGTCGTACTCGGTGCTGGTGCTCGACGGGGCCCGGCATCGCTCGCAGCGGCGGCTGCTGCTGCCTCCCTTTCGTGGCGACCGCATGCGGGCCTACGGCGAGGCCATGCGGGACATCACCGCGAGCGCCGTGCGGGCGTGGCCGCGCAACGAGCGCTTCCCGATGCAGCGCGAGAGCCAGGCGATCACGCTGGAGGTCATCTTGCGGACGGTGTTCGGCATGGAGGACGGCGCCGACCAAGACCGCATGCGCGACCTGCTGTCGGCGGCGCTGCGCATCCTCGACAACCCGCTGTACATCGTGAAGACGTTCCAGCGCGACCTGGGGCCCCGCTCGCCGTGGGGTCGCTTCCTGCGGCTGCGGGCGGACATCTACGCCGAGATGGACGCGCTCATCGCGCGGCGCCGGGCAGACGAGCCGCGTGAGGACATCCTCTCCATGCTGCTGGCGGCCAAGCACGAAGACGGCGCCCCGATGAGCGACGAGGAGATCCGCGACGAGCTCTTCACGCTGCTGGTCGCGGGGCACGAGACCACGGCGACCGCCATCTCGTGGACGCTGCACCGACTGTCGATCCACCCCGATGTGCTCGCGCGCGTGCACGCAGAGCTGGACACGGTGTTGGCGGGGTCACGCGAGCTGGACGTGGACCGCTCGCGGGAGCTCGTGTACCTGGACGCCGTCTGCAAGGAGGCCTTGCGCATGCACCCGGTCATCCCGGGTGTCGGGCGCGTGGTGAAGAAGCCCACGCGCATCGGCGGCGTCGACCTCCCAGCCGGCGTCGCGGTGGGCTGCAGCATCTACCTGGTGCACTTCGACCCGGACACCTGGCCCGACCCCGAGCGCTTCGACCCGACTCGCTTCCTGGACCACAAGCCCGCGCCCTACACGTACTTCCCGTTTGGCGGCGGCCTGCGGCGCTGCATCGGGGAGGCCTTCGCGCTCTACGAGATGCGCATCGTCATCGCCACCATCCTCAAGGACCTCGCGCCGGTCGCGGAGGTGCCGCACGTGCGGACACAGCGGCGCAACATCACCCTCACGCCGGCGGGAGGCCTGCCCATCCGCATGCGTCCGCGCTGACCGGAGACATGTGCAGGCCGACGTCGCCTCAGGCCTCGTTGGTGCCGCAGAAGGACCCGCAGAACGACCAGTCGCCGCGTCTTGCGGCGCGCGGTCCGTGCTGCTCGACGAACGCGATGATCTCGTCTGGGTCATCGCTGACGAGGACCCGGTCGCTCCAGCCGCCGCCCTCCGAGAGCGCGCGCAGCAGCGGCACCGCAGGGAGTGTGTGAGTCCAGTAGTCCACCCCGAACAGCACCATGGGGGACACCAGCCCACGCACGGTGCCGTAGTGGTTCTGGCAGGCGTCCTGGAAGATCTCCTGGACCGTCCCGCCGCTGCCGGGCGCGAACACGATGCCGTGTGTGGCCAAGCTGACCAGCCCTTCCTCGCGCGTGCTGTTGGCGAAGTACTTGGCGTGATGGGAGGCGAAGGCGTTGGGAGGCTCGTGCCCGTAGAAGAAGGTCGGCACCCCGAGACTCACGCGCTCTACGTCCCGAAGGCGCTCCGCATGGCGGGCGCGCACGACGAACGCCGCCGCCAGCCAGCGCTCGTCGCGGTAGCTGGGTGCGGCACGCAGGACGTCCAACGCGTCGTCGACCGCGGTGGGAGCGCCCGCGAAGCGAGCCCCGAGGTTGGCGGCCTCCATGGCACCCGGGCCACCCCCCGTCGCGACGAGGTAGCCGCGCTCGGCCAGGCGCGCCGCCAGGTGTGCGACGGACACATACGACGCGTCTCCGCGGAGCATGCCGTGCCCGCCCATGAAGGCCACCACCTTGGGATGCTCGACGAGCAGCGCCTCGAGCGCCTCCGACACACCGTGATCGTGCAGGCGGCGCGCCAGCGCCTCGAGTAACGGCGGCTCCGCTGCGCCACCGTGCTCCCGGAAGTGTCGGTAGATGCGGGCGTCCACGCAGTCGCAGTAGGTGCACGGGTCGCTCGCGTCGAACACGTCGAAGAGCTCGTCGACGGCGTAGAGGCGCGTACGCCAGGGCTCGAAGGGGAGACCCTCCGGGAGCCGCGGAAACACCAGCACGCCCCGCTCGACCATGTCGACCAGGTCGGCCGGTTCCAGCTGGCAGCCCAGGAGGACAGCGCCTCGCAGGCTCACCTCTCTGAGGGCCACACGATAGGGCCGCAGGTCCAGCCCGGAGAGCACGACGTCGTCGAGGCTCCGTGTGGTGGCCAGCAGCTCGTCCAGCTGGGCGCGCTCGTGGATCTCAAGCATGCGGCATGGTCCGCGCGAGCGGCTCTCGGCGCAACCCCTTCACCCACATGGGCCTTGCGTCCACGCCGCAAACCGTGATCTGCTGGTCAGCCCCTCGCACCGGCCAAGTGGCGATGCGCGGGCAAGGGAGACCGACCATGAAGACGATTTCCAAACTCATCCTGGCTAGCGCGCTCATCGCGAGTCTCGGCTGTGGCTCCGAAGCGGAGGAGCCGGCGGCGACAGCTCCGGCCGCTCCGGCAGCGGAGGAGCCGGAAGGCACCCATCCGGCGGCGGCGCCGACCCCCACGGAAGCAGGGGGCGCCATCTGCGCTCGGGCTGCGGAGTGCTGCACGGCCTATGTGGAGGCCATGGTGGCGGCCGCGCCCACGGCCTCGGCAAACATGAACGTGCAAGCCACATGCGCAGCCGTTCGTCAGGCCGCGTCCTCGGGGGCGGCGGGCGACGCGGTATGCCAAGCGGCGATCCAGAGCTGGCGCGAGGGACTCGCGTCGCTGGAAGGTGTCACCGTCCCGAGCGCCTGCCAGTAGCCGGCCCACGGCAGAGCAACCGCTGCCGCGAGCGCTGGGGCGCGCGGCGGCACCTCAACGCGTGACGGTGAACAGGCCGGGCAGCACCTCGCCCGCCTTGCCCAGCCGGACGTCTTGGAAGCCACCGGCGTTGGCGGGCGCCTCCAGCCCTACGTAGAGAGACCGACACGACTCTCCCTGTTGCCGCCGGTAGAGGATCTCGCGAACCAACCCGGCGGCGGGGTAGACCACGCCGCTGCTGCCCACGGTCACAAAGAGATCACAGGCCTGCACCTCACGCGTGATGCGGCGCATCCCGAACGGCTCTTCGCCGAACCACACGATGTGTGGGCGCAGACGGGCCCCGCACTCGGGGCAGCGCGGCAGCTCACCGAAGTACAGCTCACGGTCCTCGAAGGGCGCGAGGGTGCAGGCGGGTCGCTCGCAGCGCGTCTTGTACAGCTCGCCGTGCATGTGGAACACCTGCGGCGAGCCCGCCTGCTCGTGGAGTGAGTCCACGTTCTGCGTACACAGGAACACGCTGTCGACGCCCAGCGCTTCCTGAAGGTCGGCGAGCGCCACGTGTCCGGCGTTCGGCAGCGCGCTCGCGGCGCTGGCGCGGCGCTCGCTGTAGAAGCGCCACACGAGCGCGGGGTCACGCGCCCAAGCCTGCGGCGACGCCACGTCCTCGGGCCGGTGACCCTCCCAGAGCCCGCCTGCGTCGCGGAAGGTCGCGATGCCGCTCTCGGCGCTGATGCCGGCTCCCGTGAGGACGAAGACGCGGTCGGAGGCCGCAAGCTGGATGGCGTTCGACATGAGGCTCCGCGCAGTACGCCACCGCCGCCGAAGCACGTCAACCGAGCAGTGCGCGCACGGCCTGTTCCAGCTGCTCTACGGTGAAGGGCTTGGGCAGGAACACGTAGTGCTCGTCCGGTGGGAGCCGCGCGATCACCTCGTGCCGGTCGTACCCGGAGCAGAGCACGATGGGCAGCGACGGTCTCGACGCGCGGATCGCGCGCATGACCTCGAAGCCGTCCATGACCGGCATGGTCAGGTCCAGCAGCACGCCACGGATGGCACCCTCGTGACGGTGAAACGCGTCCACGCCCTCGGCCCCGTCGCGTGCGCCGAGCACCTCGAAGCCGAGCTGCTCCAGCGTGGTCGCGGCGAGAGTGCGCACGATTGGCTCGTCATCGACCACGAGGAAGAGACCGGTAGCGGGCCGCTGCGATGGCGTCGCGGGCTCCACGACGGACGCTACGGCAGCGGCGAATTCGGAGGCCGGCAGGTAGACACGGAACACAGACCCGGCGCCCACCTCGGAGACGATGTCGAGCGCCCCGCGATGCCCGCGGATGATGCCGAGCACCGCCGCCAGGCCGAGGCCGTGTCCGTGCTCCTTCGTGGTGAAGAACGGGTCGAAGACGTGTTGGAGTGTGTTGGCGTCGAGCCCGACGCCATCGTCGGAGACCGTGATGCACACGAAGCGTCCGGCCGCCGCCCGCTCGTGCTCGTACATCGCTTGGAGCTCAGCCTCGTCGAGCGCCACGCGGCACGCCTCCACGCGCACGAGACCCGCCCCCGGACGCTGCTCGTGCGCGGCCTCGGCGGCGTTGGTGATGAGGTTCATGAGCACCTGACCCAGCTGCGCGGGATCACCGTTCACCGGGAGCGCCTCGTCACCGACGGCGTATTCGACGCGCACGCCAGGTGGGAGCAACGACCCCAACAGATCCCGCATGTCCCCGACGATGTCTCGAACGTTCACCAAGACGGCCTCGACCCGCGCGCGCCCCGAGTACGCGAGCATCTGCTTCGTGAGATCCGCCGCGCGACGCCCCGCCGTGATGATCCGCTGGATGGCCTCGGCCTCGCGCGAGCCTTCGACCGCCCCACGCGCGAGCCAAGACGCGTTGCCCAGGACGCCCACGAGGAGGTTGTTGAAGTCATGCGCGATCCCCCCCGCGAGCAAGCCGAGGCTCTCGAGCTTCTGGGAGCGCTGGGACAGGTCTTCGAGGCGCCGCCGCTCCTCCTCGTCGGCCTTGCGCTGGGTGATGTCGACAAAGGTCACGATGGCGCCGCTGACCGACCGCGTGTCGGGGTCGTGCACGGGCACCGCGCGGAAGATGGCCCACGATGTCGTCCCGTCGCGCCGCTTCACCCCCAGGGTGGTGGGCCCCTGCGGCTCCCCCGTCGCCAGCGCCCGGCTGACGGGGTAGTCCTCTGGGAGCGCGGGCTCCCCGGACTCCCAAACGGTCTCGCGCGCGAAGTCCGTGGTGTACCGCTGCGTCAGCTCGTCATAGGTGAGGCCGAGGATCTCCTGGGCCTCGGCGTTCGCGGCGTGGATCCCGCCGTCGGCGCCCACATGCACGATGCCGCTCGGCACGGCCTCGATGATGCGCTGGCCGAGCGCCTGCGAGCTGCGCAGGGCCACCTCCGCCTCCCGACGCTCACTCAGCTCGCGCGCCAGCGCCTGGTTGGCCCGCAGCAGCGCCTCGGTGCGCTCCGCCACGCGCCGCTCCAGCTCTGCGTTCTCCGCGCTCAGGCGGTCGGCGCGAGCCTGCAGCCGCTCGGACGTCGCCTTGCGGTGGAAGAAGCTCGGGACCTCGACGGCGTTCGCGTCGGCCACGACGCCCGGGTGGCTGGCCACGTACTCGCGGATGTGGCCCTCGATGCGGTGTGGTGGCGCCATGATGAAGCGGCACTGCGCATCACCCCGCGCACGGCACGTGATCTCGGTGGAGACCAGCGGCATCCCGAAGCTGGACTCACACCAGCCGGAGGAGTAGCCCGCGTTCATCACACACGCGGGGAAGTCCGCGCGACGACCGGCGGCGATCCAGCCGTCCGCTTCCATGGAGTACGGGTGGTCGAAGTAGAGGACGTAGTGCTCGTCCAGCCGTGGCTTGCTGTCCGCGTGGATGTCGACGAACGCCCAGCCAGCGTGAGCGAAGTGGATGGGCCCCGCGGACAGCCCTTCGATCGGGTCGGTGACGCCCAGCTTCTCCGCGAACACGCGCGCGTCGGTCATGCCCATCGCGTGCGCGACGTCGAAGAGCAGCTCACGCGCGACCCGCGTGCCTTGGTCCCCCTCCTCCCCGTAGAGCCCTCGCACCACGTCGAAGAACTCGACCGAGAGCGCGCTCGCGCGAATGAGGACGTAGCGCTCGTCCTCCACGCCGATGGTCCCTTGCTCGGGCTCGAAGCGGAGCGACTCGAAGTAGCGCTGTACGTACTCCTGCGCCTTCTCGAACACCGGCGCGAACGCTTCTGGGACACGAACTGACTTGAGCAACCAGACCTCCGGGCTGGCTCCATGGTGCCACAGCGCGAGGAGCGACGGCGCACGGCTCTCGCGCGGGGCGCCGTCAGAGAGGACGCGAGCCCTCGGTCAGCTTCATGAACAAGATGTAGCCCGCGAAGACGAGGGTCACCCCGTTGGCCACATAGATGGGCGCGCTGTCCAGCAACAGCCCGTAGGCGAGCCACAGAGCGACACCCGTCGTCATGAGTGAGAACATCCCCAGCGAGAGGTCGTGCGTGCGGCGCGTTCGCCAGACCAGCAGGACCTGAGGAACGAACGCGGCGGTGGTGCAGAAGGCTGCGGCGAAGCCAATCCATTCGGTCATGGTGTCACTCTCGAGTGGCGCCTCTTGGTGCGCTCACGGTTCAGCGTATAGAGGCCAGAGCAGATGATGAGCGCCGCACCGGACAGGGTCGCGACGTCGGGGCGCTCATGGAAGACCAGGGTGCCGATGACCAGCGCGAAGAGCAGACGTGAGTAGCGGAAAGGCGTGACCACGGAGACCTCGCCGACCCGCATGGCCTCCGTGATGGCCCAGTAGGAGCCGATCCCGGAGAACAGGGCGCCCGCCAAGATGCCCCCTTGGAGCGCGGTGGGGAGCACAGCGCCACCGCTCAACGCGAGGGCCCCGGCGCCGAGCAGTCCGACCGCCACGAACCCGTAGAGCGCCAGGTGCATGCTGGAGATGCTGGCCGGCACGCGCCGCGTCGCGACGTCCCGCACGGACAAGCCCAGCACGGCGAGCACGGCCCAGAGAGAGGCTGGCTCGAACGCCGACAGGCCAGGTCGGATGACGATGAGCACGCCGAGCAGGCCGAAGGCCATGGCCGCCCAGCTGCGCCAGCCGATCTCCTCGCGGAGCACGGTGGCAGCGCCCACGGTCACGAACAGGGGCGTGGCTTGGAAGATGGCCGTCGCGCTCGTCAGTGGGGTGAGCGTGATGGCCGTCACGAAGCCGAGCGTACCCACCACCTCGCCCAGATTCCGGGCGACGACGGCGCCGTGCAGCAGGTCGCGGGACCAGAGGCGCACACCGTTGCGGCGCGCGACGAGGGCGAAGACGGGCGTACCGAAGACGCTCAACATGAGCAGGACCTGGCCGAGGGGCAGCTGTCCAGAGAGGCGCTTGATGAACATGTCTTCGAGGGCGAAGCCCGCCATCGACGCCACCATCAAGAGGATCCCGCGTAGGTTGTCCATGTCGCCGCCGGGGCCTCAGCCGTCCTGGTCCGCGTCGGTCTGCAACCGCGCAGCCGCTTCTCGGGCCTTGTCCTTCTTGCTCTTGCGTCGCCCCTTCACCCCGCCGTGTGGGTCGCGCGGCGACACGGGCGCGTCACGGGGCTCGAAGCCCGGCACCTGCTCACGCGTGAGCGCGAGCCCATGCTTCTTCGCCAGCACGTCGAAGTGGGCCGAGCCTTCGGCGGTGACGAAGCTGATGGCCGCGCCGTGCGCGCCCGCGCGACCCGTACGGCCCACACGGTGGAGGTAGTCCACCGCGCCGCGTGGCAGGTCGTAGTGCACCACCAGGCCGAGGCCCTCGATGTCGACGCCGCGCGCCGCCAGATCCGTGGCGACCAAGACCCGCGTCTCGCCCGTGCGCAGCGCCGCGAGCGCCTGGTTGCGCGCGGTCTGCGTGAGCTCGCCGTGCAGCGCGGCGGCGCGCTCACCGGTCTTCTGCAGCTTGGCCGCCACGTGCTCCGCTCCGCGTCGGCTCGCTACGAACACCAACACCCGCGGCTCGTCCAGGCTCGACAGCAGGTGCCGCAGCAGCGGCGTGCGCTGCATCTTGTCCACCTCGATGGCGCGCTGGGTGATGAGCCCCTCGCTGGGCAGCGCTCCCCCGTCCACGTTGATGGCGACGGGGTTGACGAGGAAGGCGCGCGCGAGGTCGCGCACCGCCGTGGGCATGGTCGCGGACACCAGCACGCTCTGGTGCACCGGAGGCATGAGCCCCATCACCGCCACCAGCTCGTCCGCGAAGCCTGCCGAGAGGAGACGGTCCGCCTCGTCGAGCACCAGCGCGTCCACCTGGTCCACGGCCAGCGAGCCCGTGCGCACCAGCTCGAGCAGACGCCCCGGGGTGGCCACCACGATCTCCGCGCCGCCGCGTAGCGCCATTCGCTGTGGCTCGATGGACATGCCCCCCACCGCCGCCACGGTCTTGGGAGCGCGCTCCAAGTGGCGCGCGAGGCTGGTGATCACGTCAGCCGTCTGCAACGCGAGCTCGCGCGTGGGCCCGAGCACGACCAGCTTGGTGGCGCGGCCGCGCGCACCCTCGGGTGACTGCGGGGCCTGCGCGGAGAGGCGCTGCAGGAGAGGCAGCGCGAAGGCCGCGGTCTTGCCCGAGCCAGTCTCGGCGGAGGCCCAGACGTCCCTCCCTGCGAGGACGGGCGCGAACGCCTCGCGCTGGACTGGCGTCGGCTCGTCGAAGCCGAGCGCCGCGACCGCACGCTGGAGCGCAGGGGAGAGGCCGAGTGCAGAAAAGGACATGTGCGCGCAGTTGTGGACCGGCAGCGCCCGAAAGTCGCGCGGACGCTGTCTCGCGTCAGGCGGACGCGTCCGGAAGCGTCCCCCGCGAGGTGGCACGGAAGAGGGCAGCAGCACGCGCCAGATGGTGCGGAAGGAGTCCTCGGTGCCGGGGCGCGTCGCCTGGACGGTGAGGGCGATGGAGTCGCGCCCCACCCGACACGCCGGGAACCGGCGGCACCGCTCAGCCCAGCTGGGCCTCGGCCGCTTCGACCACCGCGGCCGCGGTGATGCCGAACTTCTCGTAGAGCAGCTCCGCAGGCGCCGAGGCCCCGAAGCCCTTCATGCCCACGAAGCGGCCACGCATGCCCAGGTAGCGCTCCCAGCCGAAGCCGCTGCCGGCCTCGATGGCCACGCGCGCGCTGAGGTTGGGCAGCATGACGCTGTCTTGGTAGTCCTGGTCTTGGGCCTGGAAGAGCTCCCAGCAGGGCAGGCTCACCACGCGGGCGCGCACGCCCTTCCCGGCCAGCGTGGCCTGGGCCTCGAGCGCCAGCAGCACCTCGCTGCCGGACGAGATGATGACCACCTGCGGGTCGCCGCCCGCCGCCTCGCTCAGGACGTAGCCGCCGCGGGCGGCGCCGCTGACGTCGCGGTCCATGGTGGGGATGTCCTGGCGGGTGAGCACCAGCGCGGCCGGGCCGTCCCACTCGAGCGCGGCCTTCCAGCACTCGCGCGTCTCGTTTGCGTCGCCGGGGCGGAAGGTGGCGAAGCCCGGGATGGCGCGCATGGTGGACAGCTGCTCCACCGGCTGGTGGGTGGGGCCGTCCTCGCCGAGGCCGATACTGTCGTGCGTGAAGATGTAGCGCGTGCGCAGCTTCATCAGCGCGGCCAGGCGCATGGTGGGGCGCATGTAATCGCCGAAGATGAGGAAGGTGGCGCCGAAGGGGATGACGCCGCCGTGCAGCGCCATGCCGTTCATGGCCGAGCCCATGGCGTGCTCGCGCACCCCGAAGTTGATGTTGCGGGGCACCTCGCCCTCGCCGACGCGCCCGTAGAAGGGCAGCCCCGCGAGCTCCGAGCCGTTGCTGCCGGCGAGGTCCGCCGAGCCGCCCACGAGGTGTGGGATGTTCTTGGCCAGCGCGTTCAACACCTGCTGGCTGGCCTTGCGCGAGGCCACGCCCTTCTCGCTGGGCGGGAAGACGGGCAGGTTCGCGTCCCAGCCAGCGGGCAGCCCCTGCGCGAGCGCGACGTCGAGCTCGGCCGCCAGCTCCGGGAAGGCGGTGCGGTACGCCGCGAGCTGCGCGTCCCAGGCGGCCTTGCTCTTCGCGCCCGCCGCGAGCGAGGCCTCACGCGCTGCGCCCAGCTCGGCCGGCACGTGAAAGGGCGCGTCGGGCCAGCCCATGATCTCTTTGGTGGCCTTGATCTCGGCGGCTCCGAGAGGCGCACCGTGAGCGGCGGGGGAGTCCTTCTTGGTGGGCGCAGGGAAACCGATGATGGTCTTCACGCGGATCAGGCTGGGGCGCGGGTCCGCCTCCGCCTTGCGCGACGCGGCCAAGATGGCGTCGATGTCCTCGCCGTCGTCCACGCTCTCCGTGTGCCAGCCGTAGGCGCGGTAGCGCGCCAGCACGTCCTCGGTGAACGAGATGTCGGTGCGGCCGTCGATGGTGATGCTGTTGTCATCCCAGTACGCGATGATCTTGCCGAGCTTCAGGTGCCCGGCCATGGACGCGGCCTCGGCCGAGACGCCCTCCATCAGGTCTCCGTCCGACGCGATGACCCACACCTTGTGATCGAAGAGGGTGTGCCCCGGGCGGTTGAAGCGCGCCGCGAGGAACTGCTCCGCCATGGCCATGCCGACCGCGTTGGCGATGCCCTGTCCGAGGGGACCGGTGGTGACCTCCACGCCCGGCGTGTCGTGCAGCTCCGGGTGACCCGGGGTCTTGCTGTGCCACTGACGGAACTGCTTGATGTCGTCCAGCGAGAGGTCGTAGCCCGTGAGGTGCAGCAGCGAGTACTGCAGCATGGACGCGTGGCCGCAGGAGAGGATGAAGCGGTCGCGGTCGGCCCACTCCGGCGAGGCCGGGTCGTGCTTGCGCAGCTTGGTGAAGACCGCCCAGCCCAGCGCCGCGAGCGCCATGGGCGTCCCGGGGTGACCCGAGTTGGCGGCCTGCACGGCGTCCATGGAGAGGCCGCGAATGGTGTTCACCGCGAGGGCGTCGAGGGGGGTCTGCGTCACGTGATGTCTCCTGGGCCGGGCGCCGGTGCCCCGTCTGCCGTGGGCCGCTCATAGTACGAAACCTCCCGTTTGGCTACGGTCGCCAGTAAGGTCGCGGCCGCTACCAAGAGCGCCCCGATGCCCGCCGCGGCCAGGAAAACAGGCGCATAGGCGGCGAACGCGGTGGGGGGCCAAGGGGAGTAGGACCCTCCGATGCGGGCCCAGGAGAGCGCGAAGCTCACGATCGAGGCCCACACCAGGGCCCCCGCCGCGCGCCTCAGCGCGAGCCTGGGGTCCGTCGCCGGCCGCCCACGAAAGACGGCCACCGCTGCGCCGACGGCGATCCCGAGCGCCCCCGTCAGCGCGCCGAGCACGCCCACACCGAAGAGGTGCGGCGTGACCAGGTGAATGGCGCTCAGGGTCAGCGGGCGGCCCAACACGACCAGGTGCAGGAGCGCCACGCCGCCCAGCCACACGAGGGGCGCGAGCACGCTGCCCGCGTCCAAGCCCGAGAAGCTGCGCTTGGTGGCGCCGAGCCCCATCAGGGCGAGCAGCATGGCGAGCGCGAGCCACCCCACCGCGTACACCTCGTGGACGAGGCGCGTCTGCCGCGCGGCGTCCTCGGCGTAAGCGGCCCGCGCGAGCAGGGACGAGCCCGGCAGCGCGTCGAAGCGGGTACAGGTCGCGGAGCGCGGCGTCGGCAGGCCGCTGGCGAGGGAGAGGAGCCGAGGAATGCACTCGGGCGGCAGCTCCGCGTCGGGTGTGGTGGCCGCGCCGAGGGCCCCCTCCGGCCCGCGCAGTGCGAAGGGCGCGTGGGTCACCTCGTCCTCGTCGCCGCCGTGCCCGCCGACCTCCAAGTGGCCGTGGTCCGCCAGCACCAGCGCCACCAGCGCCGGCTGCCGACGCTGCGCCTCCAGCAGGGCCGCGATCAGCGCGTCTGCGCGCGAGAGGGCGTCCTGGTGGGCCTGAGAATGCACGCCGCCCTCGTGGGCGCTCTCGTCCACCGCGAGCAGGTGGGCCACCAACAGGCCGGGCGTCGCCTCGCGCGCGAAGTCGTGGAAGGCACGCGCGGCGGCCTCGTCGAAGGCACGCCCTACGTGCAGCTCGCGATCCGCCCGAACGGGCGTGAGCAGCTGCAGGAGCCAGTCCAGGTCCTCGGCGAGGTAGCGCTGCCGACCGCCCAGCGCGCGCACCCGATCGGCCAGCGTGTCCAGGCGGGCGACGGCCCCGTTGGACGTCCGGTGGTAGCGGTTGGTCGCGACGCCGGACAGGTGGTTCGCGGTGCCCGTCACCAGCGCGTGGTAGGCCCCCGTCGAGAGCGTCGGCCGCGGGTAGCGCAGGGTCCCGTGCCGTCCGCCTGCCGCGAAGGCCCGCATCGCGGGCAGGCGCTCGGCCTCGTCCACACGCAGGCCGTCCACCAGGAGCAGCGCGATGGGCCGCACGCCACCCTCCGAGCCGGGCACTGGCGGAGGGGGTTCGGGGTCCGCGAAGTGGGTGAGCGCCCGAGAGGCGTCCGTCGCGCGGTCGGCGCCGACCCAGAGGGACTCGGCCAGCCACCACAGGAGCGGCGCGCCCAGCAGCGCCACCAGCACGAAGCCCTTGGCCGCGGCGCGTGGGTCGATCACGCGCGTCGAGAGCGCGCGAACCTCCGCAGACATCCCGCGATCGGCGGCGCGCGCATGGCTGTGCAGCTCGGCAGACACCGGGGGACTCTAGCAGCCGCCCACGGGCTTCTTCGCGGCTCGAAGCGGGAGTGCGCGCGAGTGTGGCCCGAGGTGGGCACATGAGCGCCATGGTAGGCGGTTGCACACACATGGGAATCAAGCCATAGCGCTGCATTCGAACTCTAGGAGGACGACATGCGGCAGCTCACACTCGGATGGTTGATGATCGCTGCGGCCGGCTGCGGGGGGACCCCGCCGGTCACGGACGGCGGCGGCCATGACGCCGGGGTGGACGCGAGCCCGCGCGACGTCGGTCCCGTCACGGACGGCGGCGACGCCGGTGCGGGCGACGATCTCTCCGTCGCCGATGACGCGGGAGCCACCGACGTGGGCGCGGCAGACGCGGGAGCCGCGGACGTGGGAGCGACCGGGGACCTGGGGCCTCCACCGCCCGCGCACGCCCTGACCGTCATTACGGCCGGGAGCGGCGCCGGGCACGTCTCGCTCAGCGCTCCGGCCACCGACTGCGAGCAGGTGTGCGTCCAGACGTACGACGGCGCGCAGACCCTGACCCTACGCGCCGTCAGCGCCGACGGTGCGGACTTCGTCGGGTGGAGCGGGGCCTGCCAGGGCGCCGACGCCGAGTGCGAGCTCGCCCTCGACGGGGTCGCGATCGTGGTGGCCACGTTCGCACAGCGCACCTACGACCTGGACCTCACGGTCACCGGCGCCGGCCGCGTCACGTCGGAGGTCGGTCCTCTCGACTGCGAGGGCACCTGCCGCGTGCGCGTCCCGCACGGCAGCGAGGTGACGCTGCACGGCAGCCCCGCGCTGGGCTACACCACCGGGGCGTGGGGAGGGGCGTGCACGGCCGCCGGCAGCGAACCGACCTGCACCTTCACGATGACCACCCACCAGGCCGTGAGCGCCAGCTTCGCGCCACGCCCGCTGCACGTAGCGGTCACGCGGGCGGGCGACGGGGAAGGCAGCCTCAGCGTCGGGGGCGAAGCGTGCGCGGGCGACTGCGCGCTCGACCTGGTCTACGGCGCCGCGCTGAATGTGGTCGCCAACCCCGCCGCCGGCTCGACTTTCAGCGGCTTCACGGGCGACTGCGTTGGCGGCGCGTGCAGCCTCACGCTCACGAACGACGTCACGATCACCGCGACCTTCACCCGCAACACCTACGCGCACACGGTGAGCGTGGCGAGCGTGCGGGGTGGCCTCGGCAGGGTGACGTCCACGCCAGCGGGCGTGGACTGCGGCAGCGCGTGCGTGGCCAGCTTCGCGCACGGCGAGCTCGTCACCTTCACGGCTGAACCCGAGCCGGGATCCACCTTCTTGGGCTGGAGCGACAGCGGAGGCGCGTGCAGCGGCGTGGGCACCTGCAGCATCACCGTGAGCGCGACCCGCACGCTCTCCGCCAGCTTCGAGGGCCACGCCGTGGTGCGCTTGAACCCCGCGGACCGTGACCCGGACGTGCGCCTGCGCGACTACGACCTGCTCGCGGCGGACCTCGACCTCGACTTCGGGGGCGTGCGCTCGGACGTGTCCATCCCTCCGGGCGCGGGCGTGTTCTACTTCGAGGGGCACCGCACCACGGACGAGTTGGGTCCCTACGGCGTGGGCGTGTGCAGCGCCCTCCACGACCTGAACGGCGCGAGCGTGGGTACGTCGGACCAGGCCTTCGGCGTCACGGCGACGGGCGGCATCGACTACGCCAACGCCTTCCAGGGCCTCTTCGACGCCGAGGAGACCGAGTACTACGGGATGGTCGTGGACTACCGTGGAGCGAACCCCGTCGTGCACGCCATCGTGCGTGACTTCGACTGGAACGTCCTGGCCATCCGCCCACGCATCGCCCGCACCCTGACGATGAGCGCGGTCACCACGCCGGTGTTCATCCTGGCGGCGGGCCTGCGCACGGTGGTGGGCCCCGAGATCGAGATCAACCCCGGCAACGACACCACCACCTTCCCCTTCCACTACGACCCCGACGCGCTGTTGCGTGCCGCGGGCTTCGGGGACACGGCCGACGAGCTGATCATGGGCTGGGGCAGCACGTACGCTGGCCCCCCCGACGCGGCCCCCGTGCTGACGGTCTCCGCCGATCAAGCGGTCGGCAGCGGCGCCATGGTGACCGTCACGGCCAGCGCACTCGACGCCGAGGACGGCGACCTGAGCGCCGAGATCGAGTGGGAGCTGCTCTCCTCGCCCTACTACGACGCCCGCGTGGCGGGCAGCGGCACGTCGTTCACGTTCACGGCGTCGGGCGTCGGCGTCCACCCCGCGCGAGCGCGCGTCGTCGACTCTGCCGGGCAGGTGACGGAGCAGGTGGTGCGCGTGAGCGTGACCACCCCGCTGCCGTCGTTCACGACCGTGCAGCTGGTGCACGACCCCCTCACCGGAGCGGGCGTGGTGCTGGACGCCACCGCCACGCAGGTGCGCTGGACGGGGCTGGGCAAGATGGGCATCCGCGCGAACCAGGGCTGCTACGGCTGCTTCGCGTACTTCGAGTTCTCGCGCGCGCACGCCCCCGAGAACATGGGCGGCGGCCTGGTGACCGGCCCCGGCAACCTGAACCCCTTCGGGTGGAGCGACGTGCCCCAGAGCGTGGCCATCAACGTGCTGGGGGGCAGCTGGCGCAACCTGATCCCCAAGGCCAGCTTCCCGGGCCCGGCGAGCGGCTTCGACACCTACGGCGTGGTGGTGGACTACCGCGCCGAACACCCCACGGTCTACGTCATCGTGGACGACGTGCTGCACTACGAGGTGGTGCTCGACGACGTGTGGACCGAGGTCTACCCGATGCTCTACGGGAACCCGCTCGACACGGCCCCCGGCAGCTACGACGAGACCATCAACTTCGGCGCGAGCCCCTTCGTCTACGACCCCGTCACGATCCTGGATGCGCACGGCATCGACACGACGGGCCTGAGCCTGGGCTGGTAGCCACCCACCACCTGGACCCTCCGAGGAGCGTAACCCGGTCGGGCGGCCGCGTGGGGGGAGCATTCCGGGCTTCGTCCGCTGGACAGAACCCGGATCCCCGCCTAAGCCTCGTGTGCGCCGGGCACCCACACTGCGTGGGGCCCGACCAGAGACCTGTGAGTGCGTCGACATGACGACGGCTGACGAACGGGAGGGAGACCCCCGGAACGTCTCCCCGAAACGGACAAAAGGAATCGCGATGGCAAAGGTGTTCGTCCCCAAGGAGCGCGCGGAAGGCGAGACGCGCGTCGCCGCAAGCCCCGAAACGGTGAAGCGGCTGGTCAAGGAAGGCTTCGAGGTCGTCGTCGAGACCGGCGCCGGTCGGCGCGCTTCCTTCGTGGACTCTCAGTACGAGGCCGCAGGCGCGAAGGTCGTCAGCGGCGACGCCGTCAAGGCGGGCTGGGCCGAGGCCGACGTGGTCGTCAAGGTGGCGCCCGTGGGCCCCAACGAGTCCGTGGGCGGGCACGAGGCCGACGCCATGCGCGAGGGCGCGGTGCTGATCAGCTTCGCCAACCCCCACCAGGAGCTCGCGGGCGTGGCCAAGCTGCGCGACCGCAAGGTCAGCGCGCTGGCCATGGAGCTGGTGCCGCGCATCAGCCGCGCGCAGAGCATGGACGCGCTCAGCTCGCAGGCCTCCATCGGCGGCTACAAGGCCGTGCTCCTCGCGGCCGCCAAGCTGGACAAGTACTGCCCCCTCCTGATGACCGCCGCGGGCACCATCCAGCCGGCGCGCTTCGTGATCATGGGCGCAGGTGTCGCCGGCCTGCAGGCCATCGCCACGGCGCGCCGCCTGGGCGCCATCGTGGAGGTCAGCGACGTGCGACCGGCCGTCAAGGAGCAGGTCGAGTCGCTGGGCGGCAAGTTCATCGACTTCCCCATGGACGAGAGCGGCGAGGGCCAGGGAGGCTACGCCCGCGAGCTCACCCCGGAGCAGCTGAAGGCGCAGCAAGCCGTCGTGCGCAAGCGGGTGCTGGAGGCCGACGTGGTCATCACCACCGCGCTGATCCCTGGCCGTCCGGCCCCGAAGCTCATCACGGCCGACATGGTCGAGGAGATGCGCGAGGGCGCGGTCATCGTGGACATGGCCATCACGGCCGGCGGCAACTGCGAGCTCAGCGAGCCGGGCGAGACCGTCAAGCACGGCGTCACCATCATCGCCCACCCGAACCTGCCGGGCACCCTGCCGCTGGACGCGAGCCTCATGTACGCCCGCAACGTCCAGACGCTGCTGCTGCTCTTCGGAAAGGGCGGCGAGATCAAGCTGGACCTCGAGGACGAGATCATCGACGGCGCGCTGCTGACGCACGACGGCAAGGTCCGCCACGCCCCCACGCAGCAGGCCCTTACAGGAGCCCAATCATGACCGGTACTCTTCTCATCGGCGTGTACGTCTTCGTGCTCGCCAGCTTCGTCGGCTTCGAGATCATCAACAAGGTCCCGCCGACGCTCCACACGCCCCTCATGAGCGGCGCGAACGCGATCAGCGGCATCACGCTCATCGGCTCGTTCGCCACCGCCCAGACGGCAGATCCGACGATCTCCAACATCCTCGGCGGCCTGGCCGTGGCCCTCGCCACCATCAACGTGGTCGGCGGCTTCATGGTGACGGACCGCATGATGGCGATGTTCGACAAGAAAAAGAAGAAGAGCTGATGTCTCCCGAACTCCTCAAGAACATCGCGTTCCTGGTCTACATCACGTCGACCATCTGCTTCATCTTGGGTCTCAAGCGGACCACCAAGGTGTCGACCGCACGCTCCGGTAACCGCTTGGCGGCCGTGGGCATGCTGCTGGCCGTCGTCGGCACGCTGATCGAGCTGGGCGTCATCGACGACTACCGCTGGATCGTCGGCGGCATGGTCGCGGGAGGGCTCATCGGCGGCCTGATGGCCAAGCGCGTCGAGATGACCGAGATGCCCGAGCTGGTCGCCCTGCTCAACGGCTTCGGCGGCGCGAGTTCCGCGTTGGTGGCGCTCTCCGTCGTGTGGAGCGAAGTGGTGGAGGTCGCCACCGCCGAGCAGACCGTGGCCGAGCTCGTGACGGGCGGCGCGGCGTCCGCGGTGACCATCGCGCTCTCGGTCATCATCGGCTCCATCACGCTCACGGGCAGCGTCATCGCGCTCCTGAAGCTGAAGGAGAAGCTCAACAAGGGCGCGCCCATCATGTTGCCCGCGCGGCACATGATCAACGCCGTGCTGCTGCTGGCTGCGGTCGGCGGTATCGGCTACCTGGGCTTCGTCGCGGTCGGCCCGGACGACGTCGTGGTCGCCGCGCTGGCGGTGACGGCGGTCTCGCTGGTGCTCGGTGTGTTGTTGGTCATCCCCATCGGCGGCGCGGACATGCCGGTCGTCGTGTCGCTGCTCAACTCGTACTCGGGCATCGCGGCGGCCATGGCGGGCTTCGTCATCAACAACCCGCTGCTCATCGTCGTGGGCGCCACCGTGGGCGCGGCCGGCCTCATCCTCACGCAGATCATGTGTGTGGCCATGAACCGCTCGCTGCTCAACGTCTTGGTCGGCGGCTTTGGCGCCAACGAAGGCGCGGACCTGGGTGACCAGGAGTACCACTCGGTCACGTCCTGCGGCCCGGAAGAGGCCGCCATGGTGCTGGACGCGGCCGAGAGCGTGATCATCATCCCGGGTTACGGCCTGGCGGTGGCTCAGGCGCAGCACACCTGCCGCGAGCTCGCGGACGAGATGATCAAGCGCGGCACGAAGGTGACCTACGCCATTCACCCCGTCGCCGGCCGCATGCCCGGGCACATGAACGTGCTCCTGGCCGAGGCCGACGTCCCCTACGAGCAGCTCATCGAGATGGACCAGATCAACGGCGAGTTCAAGAACACCGACGCCGTCATCGTGGTCGGGGCGAACGACGTCGTGAACCCGGCCAATACGGACCCGAAGAGCCCCATCTACGGGATGCCCATCCTGAACGCCCACGAGGCGCGCTCGGTGTTCATCATCAAGCGCAGCCTCAGCCCCGGCTACGCCGGCATCAAGAACGAGCTCTTCGACTACCCCAACGCCATGATGGTCTACGGCGACGCGAAGAAGATCATGCAGCAGATGACCACGGAGCTGAAGGAGCTCTGAGCCCCGGCGCGGGTCACGCCGCGCTGCACGAACGACGCCCCGCTGGCTGTGTGCCGGTGGGGCGTTCTTCGTGGCGGCCCCGCTCTAGCGCTGCACGCCGCCGTAGGGCACGCCGGTGAGCTCGGCGATGTCGCGCTTCCAGGTGGTCAGGTCGTCCAGCTCGAAGTCGCGCAGGGCGTGGTGGCCGCAGGCGCGGGCCAGCACCTGCATGAGCTCCACGGTGGCCTCGAAGTAGCGGGCCAGGCGCGCGGCGGACTTGTCGATCTCGAGGCGGCGTCGCAGGTGGTCCTGCTGGGTGGCGATGCCCACCGGGCAGTTGTTGGTGTGGCAGGCGCGCATGCCCAGGCAGCCAATGGCCTGCAGCGCCGCGTTGGACACCGCCACCCCGTCCGCGCCCAACGCGAGGGCTTTGACGAAGTCGGCCTCGGTGCGCAGGCCGCCCGTGATGATGAGCGTCACGTCGGACGCCTGCCGCACGTCCAGGTAGCGGCGCGCCCGCGCGAGCGCGACCATGGTGGGCACGGAGATGTTGTCCCGAAAGATGGTGGGCGCGGCCCCCGTCGCCCCGCCGCGGCCGTCCAGGATGATGTAGTCGGCGCCCACGTCGAGCGCGAAGTCGAGGTCCCGCTCGATGTGCTGCGCGCTGAGCTTGAAGCCGATGGGGATGCCGCCCGAGACCTCGCGCACCTCCTCGGCCACGCGCTTGAAGTCGTCCACGGTGCGCAGGTCCGGGAAGGTAGGCGGGCTGATGGCGGGCTGCCCCGCCGCGAGCCCTCGTACGGCGGCGATCTTCTCGCTGACCTTCTTGCCCGGCAGGTGACCCCCCGTGCCCGTCTTGGCCCCCTGCCCTCCCTTGAAGTGAAAGGCCTGCACGCGCCGCACCTTCTCGATGTCCCAGCCGAACTTCGCCGAGGCCAGCTCGTAGAAGTAGCGGCTGTTGCTGGCCTGCTCCTCGGGCAGCATGCCCCCCTCGCCGCTGCAGATACCCGTGCCCGCCAGCTGCGCCCCCTTGGCGAGCGCCACCTTGGCCTCCTCACTGAGCGCGCCGTAGCTCATGTCGCTCACGAAGAGGGGGATGCTCAGCGTGAGCGGCTTCTTCGCCCGCGGCCCGATCACCAGCGTGGTGTCCACCGGCTCGTCCTCCATCAGCGGGCGCGTGGCGAGCTGGGCCGTGAGCAGCTGGATGTCGGACCAGCGCGGCAGCTCCGTCAGCGGGACGCCCATCGCGGCTGCCGCCCCGTGGTGCCCCGTCTTGTGGTGACCGTCGCGCGCCAGCTCCTGGATGTGCGCGTTGAAGGGCTCCTCGGGCGTGCCGTGCGGATCCTGATAGAGGCCCAGGTAGGTCTTGCGGTCGAAGGGCTGGGGGTGCTCGGCTGCGAACGCGCGCACCTCGGCCTCGTCCACCCACACAGCGTCTGCGCCGTGGTCCACGCGGGCCGCGAAGCGATGCAGAGCCTCGCTGTTGTCGTAGGCGCTCACGCCCGTGTCCACGCGGTAGTCCCAGCCGTGCAGCCCGCAGATCAGGTTGTCGCCGTCCACGTGACCGTCGGACATGAGCGCGCCGCGGTGCAGGCAGCGCCCGTAGAGCACGCTCACCTGCTCGTCGTAGCGGACCACCACCAGGTCCACGTCCGCGACCAACGCGTAGGCTGGCTTGCGATCCGCGAGCTTCGAGAGCGTGGCGACGCGGGTGGGTTGCTGCATGTCGGGGACCTGACTCATCGTGGCTCGCTTCGTTGGGGGAAGGTACAGCCTACACCCCGTACCCGCCGCGCGAGCCCATGCTAGGCCGCAGCACCGTGATCGTGCGCCAGCACCCGAGCACGGACGCCGGGCAACTGCGGTCGCACGCTAGCGTGAGCCGCGCGCGCGCAGCGCGTCGCAGTGCTCGCTGAGCGCAACGAAGACGGCGTCGCAGCCGGCGCTCATGGGGTGGCCACGAGCGGCGCAGAATGCCTCGCCTGCCTGCAGGCTCTCCTCCCCCATCATGCTGGTCGCCGGAATGCTCACACAGAGATCCGAGGGCGGTTGCGGCAGCGCGGTCAGACAGGCCTGCGTGAACGCGGCCAGCTGGCTCTTGCAGAGCGCGTCCATCAACCCGCAGCCAGGGTCCCGCGCGATCGCGGAGTTGATGCATTCCTCGGCCGTCGCGCTGCGCCCGAGCTCCGCGCCGTCGAGCCCAGCCTGGGCGTCCGCGGCGTCCCACGTGGGCGACTCACCCGCCACGTAGACCAGGCTCCCGCAGCAGCAGCACGTGCCCACGAGGATGATGGTGGCCAACACGGCGATGACGATCTTGCTGCTCTGCGACACGGCTGCTCCCTCTCCCAACGACACCTTCGGCGGCCCTGATGGTGGCCAAAACGAGAGGAAGGATGCAAGCGCATTGGGCGTAGTCTCCCGAACCGGAGAACCCGCACATGCACCGCTCGCCCGAAGTCCCACCCCGCCCTCTCGTCACGGCGGTCGGAATGTTCACCTTGCTGCTCAGTGGGGCACTCACGGGATGCGGTGGGGACGCCGCTCCCGCGTCCCACGGGCAGGAGGCCACCGCGTCGGCATCGGCGGAGACGCTCGCGGCGGCCACGCCCACAGCCACCGCCGCTCCGACGCCCGAAGGCCCCCCGGAGTTCGCGCCCTACCAGGCGACCGCGCCCGCGTGCGTGGGGAGCGGAGGGGATGCTCGCGCGTCGCGTCGCGCACTGCAGCAAGTGGCACGCGGCAGGGATGCCGCGCCACCAGTCGCCGCCACCCTCCTCGAGGGCTGCGCGACCACTCCGGCGCGGGTCGCTGCCGCCATCGCCCGGGGCGGTCACGCGAGGCTCCGTCAGCACCCGGAGGAGGCGCTGGCGTGGTACGCGCGGGCGCTCGAGGTGGACCCGAGCTCGCTGGACACGCGGCTGGACCTCGCGGGAGCGCTGGCGAGCGTGGGTCGTCATGACAAGGCTCTCGAGCAGCTCGATGTGGTGTTGTCCGTGGACTCGGGGCCCGTGCGCGTGGACGCCTTGCTCACGCAGCGACGCCGTGTCGCGCTGCGGGCGCTGCCCGGGTTCTGGTCGCGCGCCGCGTTCGCGCGCGCCCCCGAGGCCTGGGTCGGACTCGCGACGCTGGGCGCCGACGTCTCGGACGAGCGAGCGCCACAGCGCTTGCCCCCCATCGCGCTGGCGCTGCCCGCCGGGCTGAGCGCGCCGCCCACGTCGCCGCGCATCCGCGAGCCCGCCCGCCTGCCGAACGCCGCCTACGCCTCGCTGGTGCGGCCGGTGCTGGACGCGCAGGGGCTCCACCACATCGCGCTGCGCGCGCCCACGAGCGCGGTGCAGTACGGCCCCCCCGCTGCCGAAGACACGGAAGGGCTCGCTTGGGAGGGGCTACGCGCGCCGCACTGGTGGACTCCCGTCGTAGGCAGCACGTACTTGGTGCTCCCGCTAGAGGTCGAGCTGCGCGCGAGCCAGCGCACGGACAACATCTACGACGAGCTGAGCGACCTGCACTCCGGGGACCATCCGGAGCTCGCGCTGCTGGTCTTCGAGTGGCGCAACGACGAGCTGCACCTGGTCCACGCCGTGCGCTGGGCGGGCCTGGGCTGCCCAGGCGACGCGTTCATGGGGCCCATCGCGTCGCGCGACCACCGCTTCGTGGGGCTAGCGCAAGGGTGCGACGACATCCGCAGCACACGCGGGACGCAGTGCCTGCTCGGCGCGGCAGACGGCTCGCTCGCCTGGCGCTGTGGCTCCGCCGTTCCCGCCGACGAAGCCGAGGCGGGGGTCGATGTAGGTGACGCGGTGGACGACGCAGCCGACGACGAAGACGCCTGGCAGGGCGACCCAGACGAGGAGGATGCATGGCAGGAGCAGGGCGAGGAGTGACGCGCCGTCGCTGAAGAGCGCTGCGCGCGCCACCACGGCCAGCGCCGAGGTCGACGTCGGGGCGCAGAACGAGAACGTCACGGAGACGCCACGCGTGTGTGGCGTCTCCCGCTCACGCTCTGCGCATGATGAACTTGCAAGTACGGGTCCCGGCGCTGCTCGCGCTCACGGCCGTGATCGCCTCGCCGTTCAGCACGTCTGGCTGTGAAGAAGGAGTCATTCCGGTGACTCAGGCCGTCATGTGCGCGGAAGTGGTGCTTCCGGCCGTCAACGTGTCGCGTGGCCCGTTCACGCTGCGCGGCGTTCCGCTGCTGCAGCCCGACGTGGACGACGACGGCCTGGTGCGCTTCCGCGCGCCCGCCGTGGTTCGAGAGACCGAGCTGACACTGCACAGTGCGTCCGGCGCGCTGCTCCAACGCATCCTCGTCTCGCCAGACCCCGATGCGGTGGACGAACGGCTGGGCCTGGTGCCCGCGTGCGGAGCGTTCGCCCATGGCGTCGCGTCTGGCGACCCTGGGCCAGGCCACGTGCATCTGTGGACGCGCGTCACACCCGAGAGCGCAGCAGAGGCCGAGAGCGTGCGGTGGGAGGTCGCGCTCACACCAGACTTCGCATCCGTCGTAACCGAAGGCGACGCCGACGCCACCCCGGCCGGAGACCACACCGTGCACGTCCGCGTAGGCGGGCTCGAGGCGGGCACCACGTACTACTACCGCTTCACCAACCGCATGGGTGAGCGCTCCGAGCTTGGCCGCACCCGGACCACCCCGGGGCCGGACGCGGAGCGGGTGCGCCTGGCGGTGGTGTCGTGCAGCAGCATCTACTCGGGCTACTTCAACGCCTACCGGCGCATCGCCGAGCGCGACGATGTGGACGCGCTGATCCACCTGGGTGACTACCTCTACGACTTCGTCGACAACGAGGAGCGGGTGCGGGTGCCCACGCCTGAGCCGCTGGTCCCGGAAGACGTACAAGGCTGGCGCGAGCGACACGCGTACTACCTGAGTGACCCCGACCTACGCGCCGCGCGGGCGGCCATGCCTTGGGTCATGATCTGGGACAACCACGATCTGGAGCAGCGCGCCGCGGACTTCGGCGGCGGCGTGCAGGCCTACCGTGAGTGGAACGCTCTGACACCGCCGGCGAACCCGGAAGCGCCCGAGATCGCGTATCGGACGGTGCGCTTTGGCGGGCTGCTCGACGTCATCATCACAGACGTGCTGCTGCACCGCGGCGAGAGCCTGGTCCCAGGTAGCGAAGAGCCCAGCATCCTGGGCGCGACCCAGTACGCCTGGCTGACGGGCGAGATCGAAGCGTCGTCCGCCGCCTGGCGCGTCATTGGGTCGCAGAGGATCGTAGCCCCCATCGAAGGCGCGCTAGGGCTACTGGGGGGCTCCACATGGGACGCGTACGAGGCGTCGCGCGCGCAGCTCTTCGGCTTCCTTGCCGACGGAGGGCACAGCGACAACCTCTTCATCAGCGGCGACGCGCACATTACGGTGGCGAGCGACCTCCCGGACCCGCGCGAGGACGCCCCTGGCTACGACGTTCTCACGGGGGCTGGCTCGGTCGCGGTGGAGCTCATGCCCGGGAGCGTCAGCCGCGGCAACGTCGACGAGTCGGTCAACGGCTCACAGCTGCTCGTGGACGCGCTGGACCGCAGCGCGCGCGAGAGCAACCCGCAGTTCGCCTTCGTGGACTTGGTGCGGCACGGCTACGGGCTCGTCGAGATCGACGCCCAGCGCATCGTGGCCGAGCTCTGGTACTCACCCATCCTGGAGCCGAGCACCGAGGAGGAGCTGGGCGGCACGCTCGTGGTGGGCCGTGGGGAGAACCACTGGCGACGAGCAGCTGCCGACGCCGCGGCTCGTGAGGGTCGTTGACCATCACCCGGGCCACAGGGTCCGTGGCGCGGGTGCGCCGGCGCCAAGGCCCGACCGCATCCGCGACGCGGTGACGACCTAGTCTGCTGACGGCGTACACGAAGAAGCCCCCGACGTTTCCGTCGAGGGCCTCTCGGTTTCTAGCGGTGTGCAGCGAGGCTCAGAAGCCCATGCCGCCCATGCCGCCCATGCCGCCCATGCCGCCCATGCCGCCGCCGCCGGCGCCCGCGCCGCCGTCGTCCTTCTCGGGCTCCTCGGCGATGAGGGCCTGCGTGGTGAGCATGAGACCGGCCACGGAGCCGGCGTTCTGGAGCGCGGTGCGGACCACCTTGGCCGGGTCGATGACGCCAGCCTTGAGCAGGTCTTCGTAGACCTCGGTGCGGGCGTTGAAGCCGTTACCACCCTTGGCCTTGCGCACCTCGTTCACCACCACCGAGGCCTCGTGGCCCGCGTTGGCGGCGATCTGACGAAGGGGTTCCTCGATGGCGCGGCGGATGATGGCGACGCCGACCATCTGCTCGGGCGAGAGGGTGAGCTTGTCGAGAACGGCCTGCGCGCGGATGAGCGCGACGCCGCCACCGGGGACGACGCCCTCTTCGACCGCGGCGCGGGTCGCGTTGAGCGCGTCCTCGACGAGGTCCTTCTTCTCCTTCATCTCGATCTCGCTCGCGGCGCCGACCTTGATGACGGCCACGCCACCGGCGAGCTTGGCCAGACGCTCCTGGAGCTTCTCGCGGTCGTAGTCGCTGGTGGTGTTCTCGATCTCGCGGCGGATCTGCTCGACCCGGCCCGTGATGTCGGCCTTCTTGCCCTTACCGCCCACGATGGTGGTGTTGTCCTTGTCCATCGTGATGGTCTTGGCGTGACCGAGCGAGCTGAGCGTCACGTTCTCGAGCTGCATGCCCAGGTCCTCGCTGATGACCTCGGCGCCCGTGAGCACCGCGATGTCCTGCAGCATGGCCTTGCGGCGATCGCCGAAGCCCGGAGCCTTGACGGCGGCCACGTTGAGCGCGCCACGCAGCTTGTTCACGACGAGCGCGGCGAGCGCCTCGCCCTCGATGTCCTCGGCGATGATGACGAGCGGCTTCTGCGCGCGCGCCACGGCCTCGAGCACCGGGATGAGGTCCTTCATCGACGAGATCTTCTTCTCGTTGATGAGGATGTAGGCGTCCTCGAGGACGACCTGCATCTTCTCCTGGTTGGTCACGAAGTACGGCGACAGGTAGCCGCGGTCGAACTGCATGCCCTCGACGACCTCGAGCTCGGACTCGAGCCCCTTGGCCTCTTCGATGGTGATGACGCCCTCTTCGCCGACCTTGGCCATCGCCTTGGCCAGCATCTCGCCGACCTCTTCGTTGCCGTTGGCGGACACGGTGCCGACCTGGACGATCTCCTCGGTGCCCTTGACCTTCTTGGCCATGCGGGCGATCTCGGCGACCAGCGCGACCACGCCGGCGTCGATGCCGCGCTTGATCTCCATCGGGTTGTGACCGGCGGCGACCATGCGCGCGCCCTCACGGTAGATGGACTGCGCCAGCACCGTGGCGGTGGTGGTGCCGTCACCGGCGACGTCGTTGGTCTTGGAGGCGACCTCCTTGACCATCTGCGCGCCCATGTTCTCGAACTTGTCGGCAAGCTCGATCTCCTTGGCGACGGAGACGCCGTCCTTGGTCACGCGAGGCGCGCCGAAGCTCTTCTCGAGCAGGACGTTACGGCCCTTGGGGCCGAGGGTGACCTTGACGGCGTTCGCGAGAGCGTCGACGCCGGCCAGGA
This sequence comes from Sandaracinaceae bacterium, assembly GCA_020633075.1. Classification (GTDB taxonomy): domain Bacteria; phylum Myxococcota_A; class Polyangia; order Polyangiales; family Houyiibacteriaceae; genus JADJJE01. The sequence goes on along the minus strand of JACKEI010000003.1, from coordinate 529,507 downwards.
TGCGCTTCTGCGCGTTTGCATCAAATAGAATCTGCTTGGCAGCCATGTTTCAGTCTCCTCAGTCGAGAATCGCGAGAATGTCTGACTCGCGCATGATGATGTAGTCCTTGGCGTCGAGCTTCACCTCGGTGCCCGAGTACTTACCGAACAGGACGCGGTCGCCCTTCTTCACGGTCAGCTTGCGGACCTTGCCGTCGTCACCCACGGCACCATTCCCAACCGCCACGACCTTCGCCTCGATGGGCTTCTCCTTGGCGGTGTCGGGGATGATGATGCCTCCTTTGGTCTTCTTCTCTTCTTCCACGCGCTCTAGGAGCACGCGATCCTGTAGGGGTCGGATCTTCATCGCAGAGTCACCTCGGTTGAATCGTTGTGCGCGGCCTGGCCGAAAACGGCCAAGAGCCCGCGCGGGATGCCTCTGATAAACATCTTGCGACGCTGGGGCAAGGGGGATTGGGGACTTTTTTGGCACTCACCCCTCGCGAGTGCTGCTTTCCTGGGCCCGCTGCGGGCCGCGTCCCCGCCGAAGCCGCCCCGTGGCAGTCGAGCCCCCGCCAAAGCGACGCAGCGGCAGCCCGCCCCCCGGCCGAAGCCACGACGACCGCCCCGCGTGCCGACGTGTGGTCGTCAGCGCAGGACAAGAAAAAGCCCCTGCGCGGGGAGCGCAAGGGCTTTGCTGGCGGACGCGGGAGGACTCGAACCTCCAACCCCCGGTTCCGTAGACCGGTGCTCTATCCATTGAGCCACGCGTCCAGCGAGGCGCGCACTCTAGTCGCCAAAGCTCGCTGGTCAAGCGAAGTTGGCGCTTTGTGCGCACTTGGCGGAGAGGAAGGGATTCGAACCCTTGGTACGGTTTAACGCGTACGACCGCTTAGCAAGCGATTGCCTTCGACCACTCGGCCACCTCTCCAAAGAATGATGTCAATGCCGTCGGGGCCACGGCCCGGCCGACAGGGACGGGTTCTTAGCCTCGCCCTCCCGGCATGTCAATCCTCGATCAACGCGAAGCGGGCGCCTCGCCCTTCTGACGCGCGCGCAGCGCCTTGAAGAACGAGGAGAGCTGCTCCGCGCACTCGCTGGCCAGCACGCCTCCAACCCCCTCGAAGCGGTGGTTCAGGCGCGGGTCGTCGCCCAGCTGGTACAGGGTGCGCGTGGCGCCAGCCTTCGGGTCGTCCGCCCCCCAGACCACCCGCCTCACGCGGCCGTTCACCATGGCCCCGGCGCACATGGGGCAGGGCTCGAGGGTCACGTACATGCACACGTCGTCGAGCCGGAACGTACCCAGGCGCGCGGCCGCGGCCCGCAGCGCGATGAGCTCGGCGTGCGCCGTGGGGTCCTGGCTGCGCTCCCGCAGGTTGCGCCCCACCGCGATGATCTCCCCCGCGCGCACCGCCACGGCGCCCACGGGCACCTCCCCCTGCTCCGCCGCCAGGGCCGCCTGGGCCATCGCGGCCCGCATGAAGTCCTCGTCCATCAGTAGTCTCCGCCGTCCACCTTGCCGCGGCCGCGCTTGATCTCGGAGCGCTGGCTCTTGCCCTCGAGGCGCCGCCGCACCGCGCCCTTGCTGGGCTTGGTGGGCCGCCGGCGCTTGGGCACGTGGGTGGCCGAGAGCACCAGCTGGCGCAGGCGCTCGCGCGCGTCTTCCAGGTTCCGTTGCTGGCTGCGCGTCACGTCGCTGGTCATCAGGATGGAGCCGTCCTGGTTCAGCCGCTGCCCCGCGAGCTGCTCCAGCCGCAAGCGCACCGCCGGCGGCAGGTCCGCCTCGTTCAGGTCAAGACGCAGCTCCACCTTGGTGGAGACCTTGTTCACGTTCTGGCCGCCGGGGCCACTGGCGCGCACCGCCGTCCACGAGAGTGAGCTCGCGGGCAGGGTGATGCGGGCGTCGACGACGAGATCTTCGGACATGAGGCGCTCGACCCTAAGACAATCAGCGGGGAGCGGTAGGGGTTAAATTAGAAGTGGCCCCACCACACGCTGGAGACCGCTACCGTTGCTCCCTTCCGGGCCTGGCGGGGTTCACGGGCCAGCGTTGGCAGGACCATAGGGGTGTCCACGCTGAAAACAGGGACAGACACCGAAGCAGCGCTACTAACACGCCAGGCACCGGCCGCACATGGAAAAGCGCGGTGGGCCTGGCTGAGGGGACACTTGGCGGAGAGGAAGGGATTCGAACCCCCGGTGCCCTCGCGGGCACACACGATTTCCAGTCGTGCACCTTCGACCGCTCGGTCACCTCTCCATTAGGTGAAGGGCAAGCCCTTCTCAGGTAATGATTAGTCCACGTGTGCCTTTGGCACCGAGTGGAACGCAGAAGTTCAAAGACCAACCAGACCAGACTTGGCGGAGAGCAAGGGATTCGAACCCTTGGTACCGTTGCCAGCACACTTGATTTCGAATCAAGCTCCTTTGACCGCTCGGACAGCTCTCCGCGGCGGAACCTAGCAAAAGGATCTGGGGTGTCAACAGCGAGCAACACTTGCGCGCGAGTGGTGTCTGACGGTACGAGCGGCTGATGCGCGTGTTCTTGACAGGAGCCACCGGACAGGTCGGCCAGGCAGTGCGTCGACGGATGGCGGCGGAGGGTGTCCCCGTGCACGCGCTGACCCGTGGGCCCGTCGCTGCGGCGGTCTCTGCGGCCGGTGAAGACATCACTTGGTTCCAGGGAGACCTGGGGGACCCGAGCGCGATGGCTGCCGCGGCCGTGGGCTGCGACGTGGCGGTCCATGCGGCGCGCGAGTGTGCGCACGACGCCAGCCTCGAGGTGCTGGGCTGGACCAACGTGGCCGGCACCGAGAACGCGCTCAAGGCGGCCCGCCACGCGGGCTGCAAGCGCTTCGTGCACGTGGGCTGCGTGGACGTGACCCTGGCCGACCACGACCGCGTGAACTGGAACGAAGACAAGGCGCTGGGGCACCGACCGAAGGCCCCGCACGCCCGCACGGAGCTCGAGGCCGAGGAGCTGGTCATCGGGCTGGGCGACCAGCGCATGTCCACCGTGGTGTTGCGCGCTGCGACCACGTGGGGGCCGGACGACCGGCGCCTGCTGCCGCGCATCGTGCGTGAGTCTCGGGCGGGGGGCGTGTTGCTGGTGGGGCGTGGCGAGAACCTGGTGGCCACCTGCCACGTGGACAACCTCGCGGACGCGGTGCTGCGCGCGGCCCAGCGCGCCGAGGCGGCCGGGTCCCTGTTTCACGTCACGGACGACGAGATGACGCTGTCGCGCGACTTCTACGGGGGCCTGTGCGCGGCGCTGGGCCTGCCGGCTCCGCGTGAAGGGGCGGGCGTGCGGGTGGCTGCGCTGAAGGCGCGCCTCGGGGCCTCGAGCCTGACGCTCACGGACGTGATCCAGCGGGGCCGCAGCACCTCCTTCGACGTCTCCCCCGCGCGTGAGCTGCTGGGCTACGCGCCGCACGTCACCGTGGACCAGGGGCTGGCTGCGCTGGCGGAGGCGGTCACCCGTCGCGGGGGCGTGGAGGGCATCTTGGCGGACGCACGCACCACGCCGGGACCGGATGCCATCGCGTCGCAGGTGCGGCGCGCGGGCGGCGGCGCTGCAAGCTGAAGACCGCTCCGAGGCCGGGTCGCGCCGCGCTCAGCTCGCGAGCAGGAGCAGCAGGCGCACCCCCATGTAGAGCAGGAGCCCGACAGGCCCGTACATGAGCGTCAGCCCGTAGACCGGCAGGAGCCACCAGTGGGTGATGCCAACGCGCTCGGCGTCCGTCGCGATGCTGGCGCCGACGAACAGGTCGAAGGCGAGGAAGTGGATCCAGCCCACCAGCACCACGCGCGGCGACTCGAAGAGCATGAGCACGCCGCGGAGCGTGGAGAAGCCACCGCGCGGCTTCTGGCCGGGCTCGTCGTGCCGCGCGCCGAACGCAAGCAGGTACACGTAGAGCAGGCACAGCAGGGTCAGCGCGCCCGCGAGGAGGCCCACGCGCGGCATAGCGGGGACCAGCGGGAAGAGCAGCACCACCAGCCAGCCCGCGAGAGCCGTGGCCGAGGCGACGCGAAAGATGCGGCGTAGCGCAGGCGCGCTCTGGGCTTGGTCCGAGAGAGCCACGCTCAGAACCCCTGCCGGAAGGAGCGCAGCGTGACCTGCAGGGTGCTCTCGCCGCGCGTGGCGGGGAAGCGCATGGCGCGCGCGGTGGTCTCGAGGCAGGCCACCACCTGAGGCTCGAGCCCCGGACCGGAGGCGCTGGCCGTCTGCACGGTCCCGGCCGGACGGACGCTCAGGTCGAGCAGCGCGGTGTCGGCGAGCCCTTGGTCGCCGAAGCACGCGGTCAGCTCGTTCAGGTAGCGGCGGAGCACGCGGCGCACCACGTTGGCTTCGGCCGGGCCTCCCACTGCGACAGGCCCGAACCCCACGTGGGCGGGGTGCGTCTGGTGCAGGTTCACGCGCGCGACGAACACGCGCTGGGACACGCGCGGCGGCGGGTCGAGCGTGAGCGGCAGCAGGGCGTCCACCGACGCCACCGGGAGGATGTAGAGCAGCGCGTCCTCGACCGCGCCCAGCTCCCGCGACGACTCGTTGCCCATCAGGCCGATGGTCCCCTCCGACTGAGCGCGGTCCGCGCCGAAGTCGTCGGCGTCGGCCTGCTGCCCCGCGACGTCCGGAATGCCGAACAGCGGCACGGTCCAGGCGCGCATGAAGGCGTCGCCCTCCTCCGCCGTGAGCCCAGCCTCCACGAGCGCAGCGCGGAGCGCGTCGATCGCCTCGCTGGCGCCCACCGTCCCGTCCCCGCCGGCGCGCTCCAGGACGACGCTGTCCGTGCCGTCGAGCGACGCGATGCGCACCTGGGTCGATGCACGCGTGCGTGGCCGGTAGACGCGCATGATCCAGCCGCGCACGCGCGGGAGGGCTGGATCCGTGACGGCCCCCTGGGTCACGCGCACGGCCGTGCGGCTCTCGATGGCCACGCGGAGCGGCAGGGTCACGTCGGCCGCGCCCGTGCGATAGAAGAGGAAGCCCCCGACCGTGCCGCCGACGTGCACGCAGTCGGCGTCGGTGGTCTCGTAGCGCGCGAGCTCGCGCACCTCGCACACGCCGTCCACGCTGCCGCAGGGGTCGGAGGAGGGGGCCGGATACGCGCCCTCGCAGTCGCCACGCGTGACCCGCACCTGCGGGTAGCGCAGCAGCTCTGCATCGGCGCGCAGCTCGCCCGGCGGGAAGTGCTCCAGCACGCGGCCGCCGCCGGCAGGGGCGACCTCGAAGCGCAGGGAGAGCGCGTCCCCTCCCGAGTCCAGGTGGAAGTAGACCACCGGCTTGTCCACGCTGCTGACGCCCAGGTGGATCTGCGGCACTCCCCGCTCGGTCTCGCTCGGCACTTCGCCTCGGGGGCGCACGCCTGGCAGCGCGCCCGAGAGCGCCTGCGCCCGCGGAGAGCCGTAGTCCGCGTCCAGCAGGCCCCACTCGTGGAGCGCGTAGGTGGGCATGCTCGGGGGAGGTGCGACCACGGAGTCGGGCTCTACGGGGGGCGTGGCTGTCGCACCCGTGCCGCCCCCGCTCGGGGCGCCCGCGCCGCAGCCCGCGTGGGCGAGGCTCAGCGCGGCCAGCGTTGCAAAGGACAACCGTGGACGCCGTCGAGAACTCATGGCGCCAGCGTCTCACCCGCCTGAGGCTGGGACAACACCGTTGGGTGCTCCGCCCTGGACGCCCTCGCGTGCTCCCTTGCACGTCTCCGCGGGCACGCATTCGGATTGGACGGGCGCGCCGCGTTCTGGCAAGCAGGAGGCATCGACTCCCCTCTCGAGCGGCGTGAGCCACCCCGGCATCGACTCGTGAGCGTGTTGCTGGAGCGGGTGCTCTCACTGTGGCTCTTCGCGGCGGCTGCCACGGCCTGGGGGTGCGGCTCACCGCGCTGCATCGACGAGGACTTCGACGGCTTCGGACGCCACTGTGGGCGCGCGGACTGCGACGACCACAACGCAGACCGCAACGTGGACTGCGACGCGGTACCGCCGCCCGACTGCGAGGCCACGCCCGGCGCGACCGGCTGCCCCTGCGTCGTGCTGGCCACGCGCAGCTGCTACCCGGGCGACCCCGCCACCGAGGGCGTGGGGCTGTGCCGGTCTGGCACCTCCGTGTGCAGCAACGGCTTCTGGGGCGCGTGCCGCGACGTGACCCTGCCGCGCGCCGAGGTGTGCGACGGCTACGACCAGGACTGCGACGGGCGGGTGGACGACGGGGTGCGCAGCCCCTGCGGGGGGTGTGACCCGACCTGCGCGGGAGGCGTGTGGGGCGAAGGCGAAGCGCCGTTCGAAGGGGACGCGAACGCCGGTACGGACCTCACCCGCGAGGGCTGGCTCACGCTGGCCAGCGTGCCGGTCACCTCGGACTCGCTCTTCGTGCCCAACACCGGCGACGACACGGTCACGCGCATCGACGTCGCGACGGCGCAGGCCGTGGCCCTGTACGAGAGCGGCGGCAACGAGCCCGCGCGCGTCGCCGTGGACTGGCGCGGGGACGCGTTCATCCTGAACCGCGAGTTCGGCGGCGTGTCCACCCTGCGGAAGATCACGACGGACCTCGCGCGCTGTGTGGACCGCGACATGTCGGGGACGATCGAGACCTCCTCGGACCCGCTGGTGGCCCTGCCGGGCGACGAGTGCGTGCTCTTCACGGTGCCGGTCGGGGGCGCCGACGAGGTCGGTCGCGCGCTCGCGGTGGACGGCACCATCACGAACTTCGATGGCGTCGAGACGGGCGGAGACGTGTGGGTGGGGCTCTACGGTGGCGAGGCGCTCCTGCACCTGGACGGCGAGACCGGCGCGCTGCGAGAGCGCGTGGAGACGCCCGGCTTCCAGCCCTACGGCGCCACCTTCGACCCCTACGGGACGCTGTACGCGATCTCGCTCGACGGCTACCTGCTGACCCTGCCGCGCGCGCGGCCGACGGAGCTCGCCCTCGAGGCGGTGCCCTTGGCCTGCTACCTGCTGCACGCGCTCGCCGCAGACGCCCACGGCCGCGTGCTGATGTCGGGCTTCTCCTGCGACCAGGTGACGCTCTACGACCCGCTGCTGCACACGTTCCGGCGCACCGAGACGCTGCCCAGCCCGCGCGGTGTGGCCATGTTGGGCGAGCGAGCGTGGGTGGCGCACACGGACGGACGGGCGTCGGAGCTCGGGCTCGACCCGCTGCGCGTGCTGCGCACCGTGGACTTGGGCGGGCCCATCGAGACCGTGAGCGCGGCCGCGGACTCGGCCGGGCGCGTGTGGCTGGTGAGCAGCCAGGAGGCGTTCGGGGTGTCGCGGGGGCGGGCCACCGCGCTGGACGGCGTGACCGGCGACCCGGTGGCCAGCGTCATGGTCGGGACGCTGCCGCGCGCGCAGGGGGACCTGAGCGGCGGCACGCTATGGCGCGTGTTCGCGCCGGAGGGCACCGCCCGCCACGTGTTCACGGGCTGCGCCGGTGGCGACACCGTGTGGGAGCGACTGCACGTCGGCTGGGTGGCGGGCGCGGACTCGTCGCTGGAGGTGTGGGTGCGGCACGCGGCCACGGAGGACGCGCTCCCCACGGCGAGCTTCGAGCGCGTGCTCGAGCTGCCGGGGGGAGAGCTGCCGCTGGACCTGGCGCTACCCATGGGCGGTGTGGTCGAGGTCCAGCTGGTGTTGCGCGCGGCCGCTCGAGACGGGGCGCCCCGCGTGGAGCGCGTCGGCCTCGAGTGGCTCTGCGACGACTTCGGCTGAGCGGTCGGGCACCCGCTGCGACCGACGACTACGCCGCCTTCTTGCCCTTGCCGTCGCCCTTCCCGTCGCCGTTCGCGGCCGCCGCCGCGTCCGCGGTGGCAGCGGCCTTGCCCTCGGGAGACGTGCGCGCCACCACGGCCGCGCTGAGCCGGGCGTAGGTGTCCGGCGCGTCGACCAACGACTGCCGCGCCTTCTCGCGCCCCTGCCCCAGCGACGTGCCTTCGAACGAGAAGTAGGCCCCGTTCTTCTCCACCAGGCCCAGCGAGGCGGCCGCGTCCAGGAGGTCGCCCACCGCGTCGATGCCCGCGCCGTAGCGGATGTCGAACTCCACGTTGCGGAACGGGGGCGCCAGCTTGTTCTTGACCACCTTCACGCGGGTGCGGTTGCCGATGACCTCGTCGCCCGTCTTGAGCGCGCTGATGCGGCGCACGTCCAGGCGCACCGACGAGTAGTACTTGAGCGCGTTGCCTCCCGTGGTGGTCTCGGGGGAGCCGAACATCACGCCGATCTTCATGCGCAGCTGGTTGATGAAGATGATGGTGGTGTCCGTGCTGTGGCAGACGCCCGTGATCTTGCGGAGGGCCTGGCTCATGAGGCGGGCCTGCAGGCCCACGTGGTTCTGGCCCATGTCGCCTTCGATCTCGGCCTGCGGCACCAGCGCCGCCACCGAGTCCACCACCAAGAGGTCCACCGCACCGCTGCGCACCAGCGTCTCGGCGATGTTGAGGGCCTGCTCGCCGTTGTCCGGCTGGCTCACCAAGAGCGCGTCGATGTCCACGCCCAGCGCCCGCGCGTAGTTTGTGTCGAGCGCGTGCTCGGCGTCGATGAAGGCCGCCACGCCCCCCGCGCGCTGGCACTCCGCGATGGCGTGCAGGGTGAGGGTGGTCTTGCCGCTGGCCTCGGGGCCGTAGATCTCCACCACGCGCCCGCGCGGGTAGCCGCCGCAGCCGAGCGCCACGTCCAGCGACGGGCAGCCCGTGGAGATGCTGGGCACGCTCACCACGGGGCGCTCGCCCAGGCGCATGAGCGAGCCCTTGCCGAACTGCTTCTCCACGTCGCGCAACGCTTGGTCCAAGGCCTTGAGTCTGTCTTTGAGGGTCATCTTGTCTTTGCTCCGGGTAAGGTGCGCGCCGCCCTGTGCGGACACGCCGAGTCTTCTGCGCGGGCTCGTCGGCACGCGCGGCGAGCGCCGCTAGGGGGCGCGCCGGTCCAGGCGCCGGTACTGCACGGCCTCGGCCACGTGCGGCTGCTGCACCACGTCGTGCCCCTCGAGGCGCGCGATGGTGTGCGCCACGCGCAGCGCCTTCACGTAGCCCCGCGCCGACAGGCCCAGCTTCTCCACGGCGCGGTCCAGCAGCTGCACGCCGCGCAGGTCCGTCGCCCGGTGCAGGGCCGTCAGGTCCGCCTGCCGTGGCAGGGCGTGCTCCCGCGCCGCCGCCACCCGCGCCCGGATGCTGGCCGAGCTCTCCCCCCGCTCCGCCTCGCGCAGGTCCCTCGAGCGCACGCGCGGCACCTCCACGTGCATGTCGAAGCGGTCCAGCAGCGGGCCCGACACGCGCGCTCGATAGCGCGCCACCTGCTCGGGCGTGCACGCGCACAGGCGCTCCGTGTCGCCCTGAAAGCCGCAGGGGCAGGGGTTCATGGCGGCCACGACCATGGGGTCGGCCGGCATGCTCACGCGGCAGCGCGCACGCGCGATGCTGACCGCGCCGGACTCCATGGTGGTGCGCAGGGTCTCGATCACGTCACGCCGGAACTCCGGCAGCTCGTCCAGGAAGAGCACGCCCCCGTGGGCCAGCGTGACCTCGCCGGGCTGCACGGGGTCACCCCCGCCGATCAACGCCGCCGCCGAGGCGGTGTGGTGCGGTGCGCGGAAGGGGCGCCGCACGGCCGCCTGGGAGGCCCCGGCGTAGATCCCCGCCGCGCTGGCCACCGTCGCGATCTCCATCGCCTCCTCCGGCGTCGGCTCCGGCAGCAGCGTCACGAGGCGCCGCGCGAGCATGGTCTTGCCCCCACCCGGCGGGCCCAGCAGCAAGAGGTTGTGCATACCTGCCGCCGCGATCTCGAGCGCGCGCCGCGCCCCCGCCTGGCCGCGCACGTCGGCCATGTCGGCGTCCCCCGCGCTGTGCGCCTCCCCCTCGGAGAACTGCGCGCGCGCGTCGGCCCGCTGCAGCCCACGCTGCCCGTTCAGGAAGCCCACCACGTCGCTCAGCCTCTCGGCCACGTACACGTCGATGCCCGTCGCGAGCGCCGCCTCGGCCGCGTTGGCCAGCGGCACCACCGCGCGCGCCAGCCCCCGCTCCCGCGCGCCGCGTAGCTGGCTGAGCACGCCACGCACCGGCCGCAGCACGCCGGACAGCGCCAGCTCACCCAGCAGCAGCGTGCTCCGCAGGGCCTGAGGATCCACGGCGTCGCACGCGGCCTGAACCGCCACCGCGATGGCCAGGTCGTACCCGGCCCCCGTCTTGCGCAGGTCTCCAGGCGCCAGGTTGAGCACCAGCGCGCGCGGCGGCAGCTTGAAGCCAAAGGCCTGCAGCGCCGACTTCACGCGCACGCGGCTCTCGCGCACGCCGCGCTCGGGCAGCCCCACGATGTCGAAGCCGGGCAAGCCGGTGCCCACCTGCACCTCCACCTGCACCGCGTGGGCGTCGATGCCAATCAAGCAACCTGCGTGAGCGATAGCGACCATGGGCAGCACCCACTTCACGCCACGTGCCAGCACTCGACAGTGGCCACGGACCCGTGATCACCCGTGAATCCGGGCCGCCTCCATACCCACCCCGCCGCGCTCCGCCGGCGCGCGCGTGGCGGCCGCCGGATCCCAGCTCTGGTGGTATCGTGCGCGCACCATGTCGGAACTGTCTCGCCTCGACCCGCTCAAGATCCTGAGCACCGCGGAGCTGCTGGCGCGCCGCGTCCACGAGCGCTTCCCGGACAGCGGCCTCTCGCGCGTGAGCCAGGAGCTCATCACCCTGGCCTCGCACGCCAAGGAGACCAGCGAGTGGATCGAGCGCCCCAACATGAAGCTGCGGGCGCTCAGCGTGGTCGTCGTCACGCTCATGCTGGCGGCCAGCATCTTCGCCGTGGTGGCCAGTGTGCGCATCGGACACCAGCGCTCGACCTTCGGGCTGCCCGAGCTGGTGCAGGTGAGCGAGGCCGCGGTCAACGACGTGGTGCTGCTCGGCGCAGCCATCTTCTTCCTCTTCTCGGTGGAGCGCCGGGCCAAGCGCGCCAAGGTCTTTCAGGCGGTGCAGCAGCTGCGCACGCTCGCGCACCTGGTGGACGTCCATCAGCTCACCAAGAACCCCGACGCGCTGGAGGCGGGCTACGCCGCGACGGAGAGCTCGCCCGTGCGGCGTATGACGCCCTTCCAGCTGCAGCGCTACCTGGACTACTGCACCGAGATGCTGAGCATCATCGGCAAGATCGCGGCGCTCTACTGCGACGGCTTCGACGACGAGGAGGCCGTGGAGGCCGTCACCGACCTCGAGCAGATGACCATCGGGCTGCAGCGCAAGATCTGGCAGAAGATCGCCATCCTGGAGCGCAACGCCGACGCTGACTGACCCGAGAGGAACCCATGGCGCACGTCCCCCCCTTCGACATGCCGCGCTCCGAGATCCGAGAGACCCTCGACACCATCCGGCACCCCTTTCGCGTGGCCATCGACCGCGCCAAGAACCCGTTCAACATCGGCGCGATCATCCGCACGGCGCACTCGTTCCTGGCGCGCGAGATCATCCTGATCGGCTCGGAGCCCTGGTACCCGCGCGCGGCGATGGGCATGCAGCGCTACGAGAACATCGTGGAGCTGCCCGACACCGCCGCGTTCCTCGAGAGGGCGCGGACCCAAGGCTGGCCCATCGTCGCGTTCGAGAAGGACGTGAGCAACGTGGGGCTGTGGGAGGCGGACATGCCCGACGACGCGGTGCTGGTCTTCGGCAACGAGGACGACGGCTGCGCCCCGGCCATCGTGGAGGCTGCGCACCAGGTGGTCGCGATCCCCATGTACGGCATCAACCACAGCTACCCCATCGCCGTCTCGGCCGGCATCGGCATGGCCGAGTGGGCCCGCCGCCGCTACCAGCAGGGCCGCCTGGTGACCCCCGCAGCGCCGGTGACGCCGGGGTAACAGGCGCGAGGCGACGGGACGCCGGATAGGACTTGCCAACCGGGCATCCGCCGCTATAGTCCGCGCCGACCTCCTTCTTGGTGGGTGTAGCTCAGTGGTAGAGCACTGGATTGTGGCTCCGGTGGTCGCGGGTTCAAGCCCCGTCACTCACCCCAAGACCCCCGATTTCATCGGGTTCTTACTCCTCCTTGACATCTCTTATCTTTTGCTTCACGTGATGGCGGCTCGGCCTTCCCGGAGTCCGAGACGCGACACGCGATGCACCCGTAGCTCAGCTGGATAGAGCGTCGGACTTCGAATCCGCAGGTCGTAGGTTCGACTCCTACCGGGTGTGCCACTCCGGGTCATTAGCTCAATTGGTAGAGCAGCGGATTCTTAATCCGTTGGCTTCCGGTTCAAGTCCGGGATGACCCACCAAGCCCCTTGATGCCTTGCATCAAGGGGTTTTCTTCTTCCGTCGGGGACGAATGCGGCGTCGCAAAGACTCGCGGTCACCCGGCGCCGCGGAGCGTGAGCCGCCGAGCGCGCAGGGGCTCGTGCACGTGAGACTCGCCGGCGCTTCTACGCGCGACCTTAGCGTGCGAAGTGGGCTGCCCCCCCGCGGTCTCGTGTAGACTCCCCGCCGAATGGAAAGCTCGGACTGCCGTCGTCACCGACGCCCGCGCGCCCGCCTCGCAGCCGCGCTCGCGGGTGTGCTCATGTGCCTGTCGACAGCGCGCTCGGCCCGCGCGGACCAGGTGATCGGTCCCGGTCAGGAGGCCCGCATCCTCGCGCTCTTTGCGCCGTCAGAGCTGGGCGACGAGGCGACTCCTGGGTTTCGCCTGACGGGCGTCAATATCGAGGCGCGGCAGATCAGGGTCCAGCTCGAGTCCACAGCGGCTCCCTCGACCATGTTTGAAGTCCGCCTGGTGTCTCACGACGCGCCCACCAGTGGCCGCGTGTCCCTGGCGGAGTCGGACAGCTTCGTGCTCGTTGTCGACACCGAGTTGGGCGACGCCCACCGCGCGGCGGTGCTGCAGCTCGCGACGCGCATTCGCGCCAATGACGACGGTAGCTTCTGGACCGAGGTGGCGGTCGAGTCATCCTCCCCTCAGGCGGAGAGCGGATTCAGCATCGGGCTCCGCGCGCTCGTTGCGTTGCTTCTGGTGATAGTTGGCGTGACGGAGGTCGTGGTGCGGTTGCGGAGGCGCAAAGCCCACACGCAGAAGCCGAACTGACCATCCGCTCAACGCGGTGGAGCAGTCAACCGGCGCCGTGGTATTGGTGCCGCCTCAAGGAGCTTCCCGTTGCAATCGACCACATCGCCGCTTGAGCGGCCCATTCTAGTGACAGGAGCCGCGGGCTTTGTGGGCAGCGCGCTCAGTCGTCGCCTAGAGGCCAAGGGGTACGGCGTCATCGGGTTGGACCGCGACTTCTCCCTCGGACGCCTCGACGCGTCCGCCGGGGTGGAGCTGGTGGAGGGAGACATTCGGGACAGGGCTCTGCTCGCCCAACTCACGGCTCGGTGCAGTCGGGTCGTGCACCTCGCCGCGATCGCTGACGTCCGCCGCTATAGTGAAGCGCCGCTCGAGATCCTCGATGTCACGATGATGGGTTCGCGCAACGTGTTCGAGGCTGCCCACGCAGCAGGCGTCCCGGTTGTGTTCGCCAGCTCGAGCGAGGCGCTGGGGAAGAACAACTCGGGCATGCACGAGGCCTCCGACAGCGTGTTCGGCCCGAGCACCCAGTCGCGCTGGTCGTACGGCGTAGCGAAATTGGCCTCGGAACACTGGGCCTGGGCCCTTGCACGCCACGGCCTCGTGGCCTGTGGCGTCCGCTATTTCAACGTCTACGGGCCCCTGATGGACGAGCCGGGCCGAGGCCGCGTGATCTCGCAGTTCGTAGGTGCGCTCCTCGAGGGCGAGCCGCTGCAGTTGGTGGACGGTGGCGGCGCCATCCGGAGCTTCTGCTGGATAGACGACGCCGTGGAAGCCACGACGCAGCTGGTGCTCGGCCTGGACGAGAAGAGCGAGCTCGCAGGACGCGTTGTCCACGTGGGTCGGCGCGAGCCGGTGACCATGAAGCAGCTGGCCGAGCGAATGCTGGCGCTGAGTGGTAGTGAGCTGGGCACGCGCGACGTGCCGGGCACTCAGTTCTTCGGCGCGGGCTTCGCTGAGATTCCCCGTCGGACTCCCGACGTCTCGCTGTTGGAGAAGACGTTGGGCTTCCGAGCTGAGACGTCGCTGGACGCGGGCCTGCGGCAAGTGCTCGCGCACTGGGGCCTGCTGGCGGACTCTCCGCCCGCCCCCGAGCCACCCCGCATTCCGGCCGTTCGCCCCCTGTACGAGCCCGACCGCAACCTGCTTTCGCAAATCGAGGCGGCGCTCGAGAGCGGATGGACAACCAACAACGGGCCGCACGTGCGCGCGTTCGAAGCCGAGCTTGCCGCGTGGCTCCGGGTCGACGATGTCATCGCCGTCTCGACGGGGTCGGCGGCGCTGCTGCTGGCCATCCACGCCACCGCACGCACGGGCGCCGCCATCCTGCCGTCCTTCACCTACGCCGCCACGCTCAACGCGGTCGAGCAAGCGGGCTTGCGTCCGGTCTTCTGCGACATCGACCCGGACACGTTCACGATGTGTCCCCACCACCTCCGGGAGTTGCTCAGCGAGCACGCAGACGTGAGCCTGGTGGTGCCGGTGAGCGTTTATGGCGTGTGGCCCGATCTGGCGGCGATCGAGCCCCTGGCGCACAGCGCAGGTGCCTCCGTCATTCACGACGCGGCCCACGCATTCGGCACCAGCCGTGGGGATGTTCGGGTCCCAGGGGAGGTCACTGCCACCGCGTTCAGTTTTCACGCCACCAAGGTGTTGGCGGCGATCGAGGGCGGCGCCATCGTGCCTTCGTCCGTCGAACAGGCCGCCCAGCTGCGCCAACTGCGAACCCATGGTCTGGCCGCGGATCCCCTCGCCTCGCAGACCGGCTGGAACGCCAAGCTCGATGAGCTCTCGGCCGCCACCGGCCGGCACACCCTGGCGCGGTTGGACGACATCCTGGCGCGGCGGCGCGCATACGAGGCCCGAATCCGCCGGGCCACCGACTCGATCAGCGGCGTCGGGCTGCAGCACATTCCCGAAGGCATGGTGTCCAACATCCAGAACCTGGTCGTGCGCAGCAGCCTGCCCTCGAACCAGCTGATCGCACTCTTGGATGAGCACGGGATCGAAGGCCGGCGCTACTTCTCCCCGCTGCTACACCAACTCCACAGGCTCGCCCCCCAGCCGCCGCTACCTGTGACGGAAGCGGTGTACGAGCGTCTCGTCAGCATTCCCCTGCACAGCCGCATGGACGAGTCTGACCTCGACCGCATCGCGGCAGCGCTGGCGGCGGCGAACGATGGCTAGCACCCCGCGACTCTCAATCGTGGCGCCGGTCTTCAACGAGGCCGCCATCCTCGAAGAGCTCGCGGAGAGGTGCGTTCGAGCGGGCCGCGCCACGCATCGCAGCTTCGAGGTCCTGCTGGTAGACGACGCCAGCAACGACGACACACGCACTGCGGCCGCTGGTCTCCGGCCGCCCGTTCGCGTGCTGCACCTGGCCGCCAACGTGGGGCAGTTGGGGGCGACGCTCGAGGGCTTGCGCGCCGCTGCAGGCGAGGTGTGCGTCGTGCTCGATGGTGACCTGCAGGACCCTCCCGAGGTCATTCCCGCCTTGGTCGATGCGCTCGGGCCGGAGCAAGACGTCGTATTCGCGACCAAGCGCCGCCGACATGAGCCTGCGTGGTTCCGCGTCGCTCGCTTCGGCTACGGGCTGCTGCTCCGAATCCCGGGGGCGGCGCCGGTGCCGCCTGGAGCTGGGGCGTTCTGCGTCATGCGCCGTGATGTGGCTGAGGGGGTGGTCGCCATGAACACCCGCTGGGGCAACCTGGCGGCGCTAGTGGGCGTGCTGCGGCCACGCTCCGCGACGCTCGAGTACGACAAGGAGGCTCGCTACGACGGGGAGTCACGCGCGGGCTTCTACGGGCTGGTGCGGGAGGCCTTCTATTCGCTGTTGTTGACGGGAGCGCTGGCGGCTTGGGCGGCCTGGGGAGCAGCGGCGCTGGCCATCCTCTGCCTCGCCGCACCCTCCGTGCGCGCCGCGGCGTCGCTCGGCGCGCTGAGCGCCCTGACTGCCGCCGTCGTGCTCCGCTACTGGTCACGAAAGCTCCGCGCGCGGGGGGTCATCGAGGAACGCGGCGGATGACGTTCGACGCCCACGTCATCGCGCTCGCCTCAGCGTTGATCGCCTTGGTCGCGTGGGTTGGGTCAGATACCCGCCGGGCCGGAGGCGTGGCGCTCGTGGTCAGCGCCGTCGCGGCCTGGACGGCCTGGTTCTGGATGTCCACGACTCCCGAGGACATCCCCATCTCATGGCTCTCCGGGCTTCAAGAGGGCACCACCCACAAGAGCCTGCAGCTGCTCGCCGGTGACGGCGCCCACGGCGGAAGCAACATGAGCTTCCTGCAGTCGTGGTGGCGGACAGGAGACGGCCTCCCGCTGCGGCGATGGGTACACGCGCACGTGTGGCTCACTGGCGTCGACTGGATCGTCCTGGTGGCGGTGGCCTGCTCCGTGTTGGGCAGCGTCCTGCGGGGCCTGGTGGCGGGCTTGGTGTTCGCCGTCGCGCCGACGACCTTCCTCGCCGCGACGTCCGAGAGTCCGGCCGCCGCTCTCACCGCCTACCTCTTGTTGGGAGTGATCACGTGGGCGGGCTTGGGCGGCCGCACCTCGAGGTTCGCTCGGGTGGTGCTCATCGTCGGGCTGACGGCGGTGGGCGCCCTGCTGACCACAACCCGATTCGAGTTCGCCGCCGTCGCCCTGCTCGCCATGGCGGTGGTCGTCCTCACGATGGTGGTGCCCCGGGACCGGATCGACGCCGTGCTCGAGCGCGCCGGCGCGCGCGTGAAGGCGTGGGCAGCCGAGGCCCGGTTCTGGAAGGGACTGCTCGCGTTCGTATTGATCTGGCCCGTCGTCTTGATGGTTCTACCCGGACCCTCCGAAATCAAGGAGCTCTTCCACGTCACGAATCCGGAGATCTTCATGATTCCAGTGGTGGCCGCGTCCATCTGGTCGCCAGGCGCCGCGGGCTTGATGACCCTTGGCGTCTGTTTTGGGCTCTGGCGATGGCGCACCACTCTGCTGCTCCCGCTGAGCACCATCGTGCTGTTCAAGTCTTACATCGTGTCCGCCCACGGCGGGAGCGCGCAGTTCGAGGTGATGCGGTACGCGACGCTGCTGATGGGACCGTGCTACCTGCTGATGCTGGCAGGGTGGTGGGGGTTCGAGCAGCTCGCCCGGCAGCGCGCGTGGCCGGCCTGGTGGCGCTGGGCCGCGGCGGTGGTGCTGGTCCCGGCGACCCTCGCGGGGATGCCCGTCCGGTTGTTGCCGGGCGCCTACGACCCTAGCCCGTACGGGCCCCTGCCGGGCGTGCAGCAGGCGGAGCTGCGCTACATCGCCGGCGTTTTGGAGGAGTACCCGGACTGCGCGCTGATCACACCCGTCACCGAGCGACCCACGGTACGCACGGAATCCCTCGAGCATCGGGCCCCGAACACCTGGGCTGTATTCGGGCACGGCCGCAACGTACGGACCGAGCCCCGGGGAGGGGACTCGCCCTCCACCGTGCTCAGCCGGCTAGCCCCGGAGTCGACCTGCCGTTTCGTCCTGCACTCCACGACATGCTCTCTGGTGGGCGCCGAGCCCTGCCCAGAGCTCGCTCCGGCCGAAGCGCGCACCCACGTGCAACACCTGCAGAACATCCCATACTACCGCCACGTCGAGTATCGCGATCCAGTGGTTGTCTGGATCGCTCCCGCGCCCTGACAACGTGCCACGCACCGACGAGGTAGGCGTGCGGCGGGCCATGTGCGCCCTCTCGTGGTCCGGCATCAGCGCCCCGCTGCTGCCCGGTATCAAGGGGTATTCTTCTTCCGTCGCGCCTGGACTAGGGCTGTGCCCGAGGCGCGCAGGCGCCGCTGGACGCCTCGTGGGACCCTTTCGCCCCCTGCCTCCACAGTGCCACGCGCGGGCGAGCGCAGCGTGGGCACGTTGAACAGCGAGACATGGCACTGCATCATCCAACTACTCGGGTAGACATAGGCCGAGGCCGGGGAAAGACGTCTCCACGCAGACGTGGCCTAGGTCGCACGGCCGATTTACGTCGCATTGGCGGATGCAGACGCTTGTGACCACACCGGACTGCGGTTCGACCGTGCCATCGCTCGCCAGACCTGTGCACTGATCGACTCGACCTGCTGCAGTCGAGTTGCTGAAATAGCACTCATCAAGCTCCTCGCAGAGCGTCGTGCAGATACCGCGCGAGACGTCCCCAATGCGAACCTCAGCGCACACGGGTTCCGTCTCCGGGCAGTCGCTTGACGCTTCGCATGGTGCTTGGAGTGGAGCTGGGTCTGGGGACCCCCCGCATCCGAAGAAGCTACCAGCCGCAAGCAGAGCAACAAGTACGCGCGGCACCCCTCTTGGTGTGTAAGCCATGCTGGGACGCTCGGCGCGGATGCGATCCCTGTCAAGCATGGGGAGCGACAATGTCGGTAGCAGTTCGGCAAGACCGTCTCATGAGCGTCTTGAGATGTCCGTCCCCGGCATGAACGATTGGTGCTGGCTGCCGCTGTACCCCAATAGTGGTAGAGCCGTCGTCAACGTCTCGGCAGAAGGATCCTCATGACTAGAGCGATGTTCCTCGGTTTCGCGATCGCCCTTGTTGAGACTGCGTGTAGCAGCGAACCATCTGTTTCTCCGCAACCCAGACACGACGCCTGTGAGACCGCGGCGGAATGCCCGCCCGATGAGCCAATCTGTGGAGCGATTGTGCTCAGCAACGGCGCCACGCGCCGACTGTGCACGACGCACTGCACCGCCCCATCAGAGTGCTTCTCGCGTTCAGGTTTAGTCGGAGTGATTGAGCAATGTGTCACCGTGGACACATCTGGTGAAATCGTTGAAGCCTTCGATGATGCTATCTGCATCCGCGACTGCGATGAGCAGCATCCCTGCCCGAATGGACAAGACTGCATCGAGAGCGACTTTTTCGGGGCCCATCTCTGCGCTCCCCAACCGTGATGGCCATTGTCGCGTGCCGGGGCCGTCGACACGCGGCAGCGCGACAACAACGACCAAGCCTGCTACCGGGGTGGCATGCCTAACACAGCTACCTCCAGCCTCACTGCTCTGGCTGTGGCACTGCTCGCCGTCGCTGGCTGCGGCGGCTCGAACATGGGTACGCCCGACAGCTCGCTCGGCCTCGACAGCGGCACCGACGCGGCGCTCGACAGCGGCACCGACGCCGCGCTCGACAGCGGCACCGACGCGGGACCCACGTTGGTCGTGGTCGATGACTTCGAGGGAGACACGAGCGACTGGACCCTCGGCGGCGGCGCCTCCATCGAGACCGACACCAACACCACCAGCAACGCGCTGCACCTGTCGCTCGCCAACGGCGCGTGCGGGGTCGCGTACGGCGAGTTGACCGTCACGATTCCCGGAGACGCCGCTTCCCTGCGGTACCAGCTCTCGGGAGACATCGCGGCGCACTCCGACAACCAGCTCTGGCTGACGCTTCGGGAGGACAGCGTGAGCGTCTACGGGCTCGGGATCCCGCCCCTGCCTCTCACCGAGCCACGAACCGACAGCTGGTGCATCCCGGACAACGGACCGGGCCAGACCGTGACGCTGAGCTTCGTCATCCGCACGCAGAGCGCCTGCAACGCCATGGAGGCGTGGCTGGACGACATCGTGTTCTCGACGGACGCCACCGGGTGTACGCCCATGCCGTCACCGACCTGACCGAACACCTGTACGCTCCGCGCTCGACCGCTCTCGACCGGCGTTCGGATGCGTTCTACGCTCGGCCCTCATGAGCCGTCTCTCCGTCCTGACGTGTCCGAAGTGCGGTGCGGAGGCCTCCCACGCCGTTGTCGGCCAGCCTCACAAGTGCGTCTACTGCGGCACCGTCGCGACGGTGAAGGCGAGCAGCCCAGCCGTTCGCCAACCCGCTGCAGGGGTCGCCCACCCACACGGCAGCACGCTACCGCTGCTGCTCGGCTGCGGCGGCCTCGTCGTGGCGGCGCTGGCCGTGGGAGGCGTGTTCCTGGGCAGCTCTTCACAGGGTGCGGAGCAATCGCCTCCATCCGGCACCTCGCTCGGCGCGGAGCTCCCGCCAGACGTCGCGGAGTCGCCGACCGAGCCGCAGCTCGAGCAGGCGGTGCAGCCCGCTCCGCCGCCCCCCGTGACCCGTCGGATTCGCTCCGCGCCCGCTGCGCTGTACGAGGACCTCGACGGGGACGGTGCGTTCGAGATCATCGCCTACGTCGAGCGCGTGGAGGGCGCCGACCGCAGCGAGCGCTTCGCGGTCTTCGACAGCCAGACCGGCGCCGTGCGGGTGGAGACGCCTGCCGTCACGCTCGGCCGCGAGCCGATGGCCGCGCGGGTGGGCACGCGCGTGGTGGTCGCCGGGGAGCGCGGCCAGCTGGAGGCCTACGACCTTGGCTCGGGCGACCGGCAGTGGAGCTCCACGCTGGGTGATCGCGCGCTCGCGTTGTGCGCGGCCGGCCGGGACGACGCGGTGCGCGTGTCGACCGCCGACGAGCGCATGCTGGAGGTGGACCTGATCACGGGTCGTCAGACCGAGGTACGCGCGCGCTGCGAGCACCGGCTGGCGCGCTCGGACAGGGGCCTGCATGACCCCAGCGACCGCTCCGATGCGCAGGCGCCGCCGGGCGTCGAGGCGTACGTCTGCGGGTCCACGCGGGTGATGGGCTCGAGCAACTACGTCGTCCCGGACGCGTGTCTGCGTCAGGGGCATGTGGACTCCAACGGCCTCGACGGCATGGTCGCGCACCGCATCTGGCGGCTCGACCACGCCTGGTTGGTCATGGGCGTGCGCAAGCCCGGCGCGTACGTCCCCATGGTGGGCGTGCTCACGGGTCGCTCCTTCCGTTGGAAGTCCGAAGTCCCGGCCACCAACCCCCTCGACGCCAGCCAGGGCGGGCCGCGCTATGCCGCGGTGGTCGGCGACGCGGTGGTGGTGTCGTACGAGATGGACACCGAACGCACGTACTGGCTGACCGCGTTCGCGCTCGAGGACGGGCGGCGTCGCTGGGCGACGGGGGTCGCCACGGAGGCGTCGCTGCATGGTCTCGCTAGCCGCGGCGACGGCCTGTTCGCGCACGTGGGCAACCGCATCTTGGTGCTGGACCCCGCGACCGGCGCGACGCTGCGCTCGGTCGGCGACGAATGACGTCAGGCGCGTGGGTGCGGCGCGATGCGTGCGTGAGGCTCCGCCACCTCAGCGAACCGCAGCCTCGGTGAGCACACGGACGTCTTGTGGCCGGACGCGCGCGCTGACCGTGACGACGGCGCCGCGTGCGCGCGCCCGCACCGAGCCGAGCAGGGCGCCGAGCCCGAGCTCGCGCACCATGGGGCTGCGTCGGAGCTCGCGCAGCGCGGTCGTGACGCCGCGGGCGAACCCACTGGCCTCCGCAGGGGTGGGGAAGCTGGTGACCACGCGCAGGTTCAGGTTGCGTCCGGCGACGGTGAGCTCGAGCCCGACGGACGCGAGCGCCGCGCCCTCGGGCAGCGCCCCCGCGACCTCTTGTTGGTGTGCCGGGCTGAGACGCATCGCCGCGGCGAGGGGCGCCGTGTAGAGGTGCACGTCGGCCGCCAGGCGCACGAGCTCGGCGTCGGTCGCGCCCGCGCCGCGCTGGGGCGTGGTCATGCGGTCGATGACCGCGCGCACGCCGGCCGAGTCGCCCAGCACGAAGGTCTGCGTACCCACGAACCCGCCCAGCAGGGCGTCGTGGGACCGCAGGGTGAAGCCCCGGTAGACGACGTCCGTCGCGCCCGACGGCGCGGGCGGCAAGCTGGCGGCCTCGAAGCTGCCGCGAGCGAGCGCGACGAAGGGGGGCTCGTCGGGCGTCCCCGGCAGCAAGACCACCAGCACCTCGCTCGCGCGCTCCGCCACGGTCCGCAGCGCCGCGCGCCGCGCAGCCTCGGCCCCGGTCGCGTCACCCACGGGCGGCGCCAGGAGATCGAGCTGCCCCTGGGCCCGCAGCACGGCCATGTCCACGCGGATCAAGCCGACGGCGTCGGGGGCCACGAGGAGCTCGAGGGGGTGGTGGTGTGCCGCGCTCTGCGCCGCAGCGGAGCTGACGCCAGTGGCGAGCCCAGCCAGGACGGCGAGCGCGGAGACGAGACGGACGAGTGGGTGAGTCATGATGCTGTCTCGCATGCTCGCGCCAAGGAGCCCGGCCGTCCAGGGTGAGCTCGCCGGTCTGCATGCTCCATCCGCGATCGGCGTCCGTGGCGTGCGAGCTCGCGAACCGGCGCCTGTGCTGCGCGTGGCCGGCTGGGCAAGCTGGTCTGGCCGCGTCCTGCTAATGACCGACGCCCCGTTACACCGCACACTGGGTCCATGAGCGCCCCCCGTCACCACGTGCACCGCCACCTCCCCGCCGGCCCGCGCGCGCCGCGCCTGCGTCAGCTGCAGTGGCTGGCCGAGGACCCCCACGGCCTCTATCGCCGCAACTACGCGGAGTTCGGCCCCATGTTCACGCTGCAGATCATGGCGGACCCGTGGGTGGTGCTGGGAGACGCCGACCTGGTGCGCGAGGTGTTCCGCGGCACCAGCGACGACTTTCACTCGGACGCCGATGGCATCAAGTTCCTGCTGGGCCCGGAGGCGCTGCTCTTCATGGACGGCGCGCAGCACCGCGCCGAGCGCAAGGTCATGCAGCCGCCGTTCAAGAAGACGCGCGTGGACGAGTACGCCTATGGCATGCAGCGCAGCGCGAGCGACGCCATCGACGAGCTGACGACCGGCAGCGTGGTGGCCGCTCAGCACTTCTTCGCAGACATCACGCTGCGCACCATCATCGAGTGCGTGTTCGGGATCCAGGACGAGGCGCGCCGCACCCGGCTGCACGAGCTCTTCGGCTTCAGCATGCGCACCATGCAGAAGCCCGCGGTAGGCGCGCTGTCCATGGCGGTCGGTGGGGCGCGCGTGCGGGCCGCCATCAACATGGGCACGCAGCTCAGCGGAGCGCGCTACGGAAAGGCCCAGCGCCCGGCCCGCACTACGCTCGGCCAGCTCTTCGACGCGCGTCGTGAGGTGCTGGACATCCTCGCCATCGAGCTCGAGGCGGCGCGGAAGACGCAGCCCGGCGAGCGCTT
Organism: Sandaracinaceae bacterium; assembly: GCA_020633075.1. Classification (GTDB taxonomy): domain Bacteria; phylum Myxococcota_A; class Polyangia; order Polyangiales; family Houyiibacteriaceae; genus JADJJE01. The sequence goes on along the minus strand of JACKEI010000003.1, from coordinate 506,485 downwards.
GGACGTGCTGGCCGAGCTGGTACACACGCGCTACGAGGACGGCCGCGGGATGAGCGACTCGGCCATCTTGGACGAGCTCAACATGCTCCTGATCGGCGGGCACGACACCAGCGCCATCACCATGAGCTGGGTGCTCTACTACCTGGCGCAGGACCTCAGCGACAAGGGCGGCGTGACCGAGCGCGTGCGGCGCGAGCTCGAGGACGCCTTCGGCGACGCGCCGGTGGACCCCGCGAAGGTGCACCAGCTCACGTACCTGCAGGCGGTCATCGACGAGGTGTCACGCCTGCGGCCGGTGGCCAACGCCGTGTCGCGCCGGCTCACGCGCCCGATGCAGCTGGGCGAGTTCGCGCTGCCCGCAGGGACCGTGGTGCTCCCCAGCCCGACCATCATGCACTACCGCGAGGACATCTGGCCCGACCCGGAGCGCTTCGACCCGGAGCGCTTCCTGGGCACGCGGCCCTCGCCCTTCCACTTCCTGCCCTTCGGCGGCGGCTCGCGCGCGTGCCTGGGGCGTCCCTTCGCGGCGACGCAGATGCGCGTGGTGCTGGCCGAGGTGCTGCGCCACGTGGACTTCGCCCGCGCCGCCACGTGCGCCACCAAGGACGCCATGAACGGTGTGCTGATCGGCCCGTCGGACGGCGTCCCCCTCGAGGTGCTGCGGGTGCACGGGCGCAAGCGAGTGAGCCAAGCGGCCTGAGCCGGTCGGGCGCGCGCACAGCTGCCTGACACCACCCGCTACCCGCGCTAGGGTGGCGCGTGTCCCTCGGTCCGTCGTTTCACGCGGCGCTTCTGCGCGCACCCATGGCGGCGCTGCTCGCCGACGGCGTGGTGGTGCCGACGGACGGCTTGCTCGGAGAGCTGAGAGACAGCAGTGGACCCGCGCGCGTGCCGCTCGCTGCGGGCTATGACGCGTGGCGAGCGCTGGAGGCGGCGACGGGCCGAGACGTCGGCGTGAGGGCGGCGCTCGCCATGGATCAAGGCGCCATCGACCTTGCGGACTACCTGGTGGGCGCCTGCCGCGACCTGAGCGACGCGATCGAGATCCTGCACCACCACCACCGGCTGTTTCATGACCTGGCGTACTTCCGCGTGACGCGAGACGGCGACATGGCGCGGCTGGTGGTCACTCACGAGGGCAGCGTGGCGCCGCCCCCCTCCATGGTGGAGTGGGCGCTGCTCACGTGGGCCACCGTGCTGCGCGGACTGATGCCCGGGGTGCGCTTCGTAGAGGCCCGCTGCCGACATCGCGCGCCGCGCGAACACGCCACGCTGCTCGCGCGCGTGCCCCTGCCCTTCACCTTCGAGGCCGCTGAGAACGAGGTGCTGGCGCGCTGGGAGGACGTCCACGCCCCCAACCCACGCGCCGACGCGCGCCTGCGGGGGCTGCTCCTGGCCCAGGCGGGACGCTTGGTGGCGGAGCTGCCGCCCCTGGAGCTGAGCGTCGTGGAGAGGGTCCGGCACGAAGTGGCGCGGCGGCTGAGAGGCGGCGTGCCCTCGGCCGAGGACGTCGCCCAGTCCCTGCACCTCAGCCCGCGCACGCTGCGAAGGCGCCTGGAGGCCGAAGGCGCGGCCTACTCCGAACTACTGGACCGGCTGCGCGCGGACGAGGCGCGTCGTCTCGTGACGGAGACGACGCTCAGCTTCGACGCCATCAGCTACGAGCTCGGGTTCGCACAGACCGCCAGCTTTCACCGCGCCTTCCGACGCTGGACCGGCAGCACCGCCAGCGCTGCCCGAGCCGCCACACCGTAGCGACACGCGCCAGGCCCTCTACCTCTCGCAGGGGACCTCCATCCTCGGGTTCCAGCACATCGAGCACGGAGCCGCCGGGTCTACGGCTCCACGGCGCCCGCCGCGCAGGTGGCGGTGGGCCGAGGCATGCCGCGCTGGTCCGTGTCCGGGCAGTCTGCTCCGAGGCCAACCGCGACGCTGTTCGCTGCCGGGAGCATGGTGGGGGTGGGCCCGCCGTTGTCTTGCAGCGGTCCCAGCAGCGCGTCCATGAACGTGATCCCGACGGTGCACGGGTTGTCCTCGTTCATGGCAGGCCCGTTGCGCAGCAGAGGCCACTGCGCGTTCCCGGCGCCCGTCAGCGGGACGGGGTCCCCGGGGCTGCCGACGGAGCAGGTCATGGGCGTCCACTCGTGCTCGTCCGTGTTGTTCCAGAAGAGGGTGTTGTGCACCTCGAGGCCTTGCGAGGCGGCCCCGTGCGCCACGATGGCCGCGCCGAAGAACCCCACGCCGCCCGCGGCCTCGTTCTCCGCGAAGGTGCAGTTCTGCACCAGCCCCTGCCCCGAGAACACCAGCGCGCCCCCCAGCGAGTTGTTGGCGACGTTGGCGTGGAAGGTGGTGTTGACGATGCGCACGGTGCTGCCGTGGGGCCCTTGGTCGATGCGCACACCGCCCCCCAGGCCGTCACTGCTGTTGCGCGTCAGGGTGGAGTTGAACAGCTCGAACTCCATGTCCTGCATCCAGATGGCGCCGCCGCCGTCGCCGGCGTAGTTGCCTTCGAACAGGCAGCGGTTGAATGTGCTCCGTCCTCGCTGCGAGTTGGGCGTGCGGCTGACGGTGCCCAGCTCGTTGGCCGAGTTGTCGCGGAAGGTGACCCCGCAGAACTCCACCCGCTCCACGTCGCCCCCGTCGATGCCGACCGCGCCGCTGTTGCCGCCGGCGCCCCCCTGCTCGGCGTGGTTGAACACGGGGCAGCCGCTCGCCCCGCCGAAGTTCTGACCCGTGCCGGTCGCCGCGTTGCCCTCGAAGAGCGTGTTGAAGAAGAGCCCGTCGCTCTGCAGCAACCCCACCGCGCCACCGTTCGAGCCGTCGTTGCCCAGGAACGAGCTGCCCACCACGATGACCTCGAGCGCGCCGAGAGCGTAGATGGCTCCGCCGCCCGTATCAGGCCCCGTAGGCGCCGCGTGGTTGTCGCGGAACACGCAGTCGATGACGTGCAGCCGCCCGTCGCGCATGCGCACGGCGCCCCCCTCGCCGTCCTTGTAGCCCCAGGCGCACTGGCTGCTGCCGCTCTGGGGCGTGAAGTCCGTGGCCGGCGCCACGGCGTTCTGCAGCGTCAGCCGCTGCAGCAGCACGCGCGTGGTGGTCGCCCGGTAGTTCGGGGAGTCGTACTCGAAGATGCGGTTCTGCCCGCCCCCGTCCAGCGTGATGGACCCGCCCCCGTCCACCGTGGTGTCGGTGTCGGTGCGCAGCGTGAGCGCGCTGGTCACCGCGATGGTGTGGTCCGCGTCGCCGCAGTCGAAGGTGATGACGCCCCCTTGGGCCACCGCGCTCGCCAGCGCGGCGTGCGTGCAGCTGGCGGGGCTCCCGTCCCCCACCACGTGGTCCGGCGCGCTGGTGTCCGCCAACGTGATGGGCGGCGTGCACGTGGACGGAGGCGGATCGACCGGGCCGCCACCGGTGCACTCGGACGCGGTGCACAGCTGCGCGCTGCCACACGCGTTGTCGCAGCGACCGCAGTGCGCCTCGTCCGTGCGCGTGTTCACGCACACACCGCCGCACTCCACCTGAGAGCCGGCGCAGCCGCCGCTCATGGGATCTCCGCCGCCGCAGCCCGGCGTCGAGAGCCCGACCAAAACCAGCACCAACGCAAGGGAGTGAACACGCATCCTGCGATGCTAACCGTCGCACGCAGAGGCGACCATGGTCCTCGCTCAGGGGTCGCCAGCTCGAGACAAGGGTTGCGTCACATGGCGATGAGTGCGACCCCAGAAGCCGACATGATTCTTCCCAAGCGAACCCCAAGAGCTCTTCCAGCGTGTCTGCTGGCCCTCGCCGCGCTGACCCCGGTCCCTCTCACGGCCCGCGCCGCACCCAACGTGTCCGACTGCTCCACGCCCCGGCGCGCCGTCGAGACCTGGCTGGACAACGCCCACGACCACCCGCGCGTCGCGGCCACCTGCTTCGACTTCAGCGGCACGGAGTTCGGCACCGACGCGGAGCGCACCCTCGCGGTGCGTCACCTTCTCGCGGTGTTCGACCAGCGCGGCTACTACGTGTATCCGGACACCCTGCCCGACACGGCCGAGGTGGAGGGCACGACGCAGGTCCCGCCGGTGCGCCGCTTTGCCGAGGCGTTCGTGGAGAAGGACGGCCACGGCTGGCGCTTCCCGCCCTCGGTCGTGCGCCAGATCCCGGGCTGGTACGTGGAGACCTTCGACGTGGACGTCGAGTCCCTGGTGGCCCAGCTGCCCGAGTGGGCCAAGACAGAGCTCCTGACGGGCGTGGCCGTCTGGCAGCTGCTCTTGCTGGCCCTCGCGATCCTGCTCGGGCTCGTCACCCGCGCGCTCGTCGCGTTCGTGGTCGGCAACTACGGCGGCAAGCTCATCAAGCGGGCTGGCGAGGCCGCCGACGCGAAGATCGTCACGCGCGCGGCGCACCCGGTGGGCACGCTGGCCATGGTGGGAGTGCTCTGGTACGCGCTGCCGCTGCTGCGCCTGAGCGTGCGCCTGAACCAGATCGGCACCATCGCCCTGCGCGTCATGATGGCCGGCGCTGGCGTGCTCTTGCTCTACCGCCTCGTCGACCTAGCGAGCGACGTCTTCGGCCGCCGCGCCGAGCAGACGGACACCAAGCTGGACGACCAGCTCGTGCCCCTGGTGCGTAAGGCGTCCAAGGTCTTCGTTGTGTGCGTGGGCGTGATCTTCGTGCTGCAGAACATGGACGTGGACGTGGGCTCGCTGCTCGCGGGCGCGTCGCTCGGCGGCTTGGCCTTCACCTTGGCCGCGCGCGACACCGTCGCGAACCTCTTCGGCAGCATCAGCATCTTCGCAGACCACCCGTTCCAAGTGGGCGACTGGGTGATCATCGACGGACACGAGGGCGTGGTCGAAGAGGTCGGCATGCGCAGCACGCGCATCCGCACCTTCTACTCGTCGCTGGTCACCATCCCCAACTCGGTCGTAGCCAACGCCGCCGTGGACAACTACGGCATGCGCGAGTTCCGCCGCTGCATGGTGACGCTGGGCGTGACCTACGACACCACCCCGGCGCAGATGCGCGCCTTCGTGGAGGGCATTCGCGCGATCCTCCAGGCCAACCCCAAGGTCCGCAAGGACGCCTACGAGGTGAGCTTCCGCAACTTCGGCGCGAGCGGCCTGGAGGTGCTGCTGTACTTCTTCTTCAAGACCGACACGTGGAGCGACGAGCTCGCGCAGCGCGAGAACATCTTCCTCGAGGTCCTGCGCTTGGCGCAGCAGCTGAACGTCCAGTTCGCCTTCCCGACGCAGACGCTGCACATCGAGTCCCACGCCACACACGAGGCGCGTTCCCCCAAGGTGGAGCTCGACGAGGCCGCGCTGGCCAACATCGTGCGCTCCTTCGGGCCCGGGGGCAGCGCGAGCCGCCCCATTCCACAGCACCTGACCACCGGGTACCTGCCCGGTCAGGATCCGCGCGGCACCTCTGAAGTGGACGACTGACAGCTACCGAAGTGGACGACTGACAGATGGGCTAGACGGGCGCGCACTGCCGCTCGTCCAGCCAGGCCTCGGCCTCCTCCAGAGAGGAGAACACCTTCTCCGGATAGTCCGTGGGCTTTAGCCAGTGCAGCGCGGTCACGATGCCCGCGAGAACCATGTTGCTGACCACGATGGCCGAGCCCGCGCAGTTGCGCGCGGCGTACGGAGCGGTGGGCAGCGACGCGTCAGCGAGGAGCTTGCGCTGCTGGGCGCCGAGGGGCTTCGCGCCGCGCGCATCGAAGAGCAGGGTGTAGCGCTCGCCGCGCTTGGCGATGGCACCCAGCTGCTGCACGGACCGCAGCAGGGCCTCGTCGGGCACGGGCACGTCGGCGATGTTGATACGGACGCGAGGCCACGCGCGCTCGTCGATCTTGAAGTACTCGGTCACCGCTGCATCCACCTGTTGGGGTCCATGCCGCTCTGCGACACCCAAGCGACGGCGGGATATACGCGCTGGGGGACGTCGGCGTCCACCAAGACCTCCACGACGCTGCCCTCGCGTAGCTTGTCCATGTGCAGGGGGTCCACCATCCACACGGCCTTGCCCACCACGGGGCCGCTGGGCGTCTCGATCTCGAGGGTGAGGTAGACATCGGTCACCACCTGGTTCCCGGAGGTGGTCTGCTTGGTCGCGGCCGAGAGCACGCGGGCCCGACCCGGACGCGCGCGCGCCTTGCGCCCCAAGAGGGCCTCCCGCTCACGCTTGCCGCGCAGCCCCGCGTACACGATGAAGGCAGCGACCGCCCCGAAGACGAGCAGCAGGGATGCAGCGACGAGCAGCGGGACCAGGCTGGAGGACGACGCGACTTCCATGCCCGGCACACTACCACGTAGGGAACTTCCCCAAGGGGCCGGTGTCGGACTCGCTGATGCCTGAGCACACCCCTTCGCGCTCGCGGCCCGGCGCCGTCGAGCCAACCTCCGCCGTCTCTTCCGCTCCTGGGGGGCGACGCCTGTGCGCGCGCGTCGCGTACGCAAAGGGCGACCGCGTCTGTCAGTCCATGCGGGTGCCCGCGCTCGCGGACCTGTGCGCCGGAAGCTCGGAGAGGAACGAGCTGGTGCTGTGCGACGCGCGGCTCGGGGAGACGCACACGCTGCTGGAGCGCGACGGGGAGCGCTGGTGGCTGGTGGTTCCAGAGGGCGTCGAGGTCCGGGCGCGCGTGGGCGACCAGAACGGCAGCTTGGAGGAGCACGTGCGCGCCGGCCGCGCCGTGCAGCGGGGGCCGCACGTGGCGCTTCCACTCGGCCTGGGCGAGGCCGACGCGCCGGTGAGCGCCGTGCTGGAGCTGGGCGAGGGGCGCCTGCTGGTCGCGCTGGAAGAGCGCACCGCCGCGCGCGTCGCGCCCCTGCCGCGCGCACTGAGCGGCGGCGTGGGGGCGCAGGTGGACTGGCGCTTCGCAGGGACCCTCGCCGTGGTCGCGCTCGCCTTCTTCTTCGTGGGTCTGGCGGCGGAGGCAGCGGACCCGCTGCTGGCGGTGAGCCCTCCCGAGAGCGTGCTCCGGTTCCGGCCGCTGTACGACACGCCGCCGCTGCCGCCGCCCGATGCGCCACCGGAGCCGGACGCGGAGGTCGCGACGCTCACGGAGCAGGACGCGCCCAGCGCGCCTCGCAACAGCGGGGACCGGACGCCAAGACGCGACGTGCACGACGGCGAGGTTGGCCCGCGCAGTAGCGGTGATTCGCCGCGCCTGAGCGCGGACGACGCGCGCAGCCAGACACAGGAGCTGCTGGGCAGCATCGGCTCGCTCGGCCTGCGCGACCGGCTCGCGGGCGGCGCGGTGGTGAGCAACGCGGGCACGCTGCTGGACGATGTGCGCGAGGGCCCGCCCAACTCCGGTCCGCAGCCAGGCACGCTGGCACCCCGAGCCGGCCGGGACACGTCGGGCCGCAGCCTGGGTGCGCTCGGTCCGGCCGGGGTCACGCGCGAGCTAGGGGAAGCTGGCGAGGTAGAGGAGCGTCCGGTTCGGGTCGGGATGGCCCGGCCCCAGGCGCCCACGGGCCCAGGCCTCCGCCCCCAAGAGCCCGTCACGCGCGCCATCCGCGGGCGCATCGCCGCGATCCGTCGCTGCTACGAGCGCACCCTGGCGCAGCACCCCGAGGCGCGCGGCCGCGTGGTGGTCGCCTTCCGCGTGGAGATGTCGGGGAGCTTCAGCGGCGTGAGCGTGACCGAGAACGCGACGGGTGACGCGCAGCTGGCGACCTGTATGAGCGGCATCTTCGAGCGCCTGCGCGTGGCTCCCAGCGACGAGGGGGGCGCCGTGAGCTTCCGCTACCCCTTCGTGTTCGAGCCGGGCTGATGAGGTGGCCGCACCGATGAGGTAGGCTGGGGAGGCCATGCGCTCCTCCTCCCGAGTCCTCTTCGCCGCCGCTCTCTTGATTGGCGGCATTGTCCTGCTCCAGCGCACCACACCGCAAGCGGAGGCTCAGCGCCGCCGCCCGGCAGCCTGCCCCGCGGGCAGCACCAGCGACGGACGCGGTCACTGCGTGGGCACGCATGTGTGTCCGAGCGGCATGGTGCCTGTCCCGGCGGGGCAGTTCGAGATGGGCTTACCCGGCGCCACGGACGACCGCGGACCCGCGCACACCGTGCAGGTGAGCGCGTTCTGCATGGACCGGCTGGAGGTCACCACGGCGGACTATCGCGCCTGCGTCGCGGCCGGCCGCTGCCAGCCCACACGAGGCGGCTCGGCCTGCAACGAGGCTTCCTCGGGCTACGACCAGCACCCCATCAACTGCGTCTCCTTCCCGCAGGCGGAGGCGTACTGCCAGCAGCGCGGGGCGCGGCTGCCCACGGAGGCGGAGTGGGAGTACGCCGCGCGCGGGACCGATGGGCGCCGCTACCCCTGGGGCAACACGGCCCCGTCACCTGCGCGCGCCTGGACCTCGCTGCGCGGCCGCCTGCAGACTCGCACCGCCGTGGTGGGGCGCCGCCCGGCCGGCGCGAGCCCCTTCGGCATCGAGGACATGTCCGGCAACGTGTGCGAGCTGGTCGCGGGCGCGTGGAGCGAGCGCTACGACCAGGCGCCCGGCACGAACCCCAACACGCTCTACCGGGTGTGCCGAGGTGGCTCCCTCAACAACCGCGACCTCGAGTCCCTGCAGTCCACCTTCCGCCGGCACGGCTACAACCAGTCCAGCACGGACGAGCTGACTGGCGTACGCTGTGCGGCGAACGCGACGGGCTCCGCGCCCTGAGCCATGCCGCAGTGGTCCCCCTTGCGAGGGGACCGGACACCAGGAGGAGAGCATGTCCGCAACTCACTATCGCCCGCCACAGACGATCGCCCCGCTGGGGTTCTTGCTGGGAGGGGTCGCTGCCGTGGCGTGCGGCCTGCTGCTCGCGCCCATCTATTCCCTCGCCATCGCCTACATCCCCATCGTCTACCTGAACGCCATCCTGACGGCGGGGACGGGCGGCCTGATCGGGTTCGCCACGGCGAGCGCGCTGCGCGCGGGGCACTTTCAGCACACGGCGCTCAGCTACGTGAGCGTCCTCGGCGCGCTGCTCTTCGGCTACTGGATGCACTGGGTCGCCTGGATCGCCGTGTTGGCGTGGCGCGCCGACATCGACTTCGAGGTCCTCTACCTGCTCTTCCCGCCCGCCTTGCTGGAGATCATCGGCAGCGTGTACGACGAGGGCACATGGACGGTGCGCGGCAGCAACCCGGTCAGCGGCGTGGCCTTGGGGGTCGTCTGGTTCATCGAGGCCGTCATCTTCTTCGGCGTTGGGCTCTTCGCGGCCATCGCCGTCATCGGCACGGGGACCTTCTGCGAGCGCTGCAAGGCGTGGTGCACGGAGCTCACGACGCGCCGCCTCGCGTACGACGACACCGGCGCGCTGGCCGACGCGGTCAACGAGCGGCAGGAGTGGGCTCTGCTCGCTCGACCGGAGCCCGAGGAGGGTGCTGCCATGTGGCACACGGTCTCCGTGCACCAGTGCCCCCGGTGCCGCGAGACGGGGACGCTGACGCTCTGCACCGTGACGGTCACGCACGACGACAAGGGCAAGGAGCAGCACAACATGGAGGTGGACGCGGACCGCGTGTTCATCGCCCCCGCCGACGTCAGCGCGCTGCTCGGATAGCCTTCACGCTCTGCGCGCACCCGGATCGCGCTCCGCCGTGCGAGGATGGCGCGCATGTCGTCCACGCCCTCGTCCCAGCTGCTCCTCCGCCGCGACTTCGCCGCGTTCTTCACGACGCAGCTGCTGGGGGCGTTCAACGACAACCTGTTCAAGAACGCGCTGGTCATCTGGATCAGCAGCACGCAGGCCAGCGCCTTCGGGCTCAGCCCCGCCATGATGATCACCCTGTGCACGGGGGTGTTCATCCTGCCCTTCTTCCTGTTCTCCGCGACGGCCGGGCAGCTGTCCGACCGCTACGAGAAGACCCCCGTGCTGCGCGTGGTCAAGGGCGCGGAGATCGTGATCATGGCGGTGGCGGCCACGGCCTTCATGCAGGGGAACCTGAGCGTGCTGCTCGGGACCCTCTTCCTGATGGGCGCGCAGTCCGCCTTCGTGGGCCCCGTGAAGTACAGCATCCTGCCGCAGCTGCTGGCCGCGGACGAGCTGGTGGCGGGCAACGCGCTGGTGGAGACGGGCACCTTCTTGGCCATCCTGCTGGGCACCATCGCGGGGGGCGTGCTCATCCTGATGCCCGACGGCCCACTGCTGGTCGCGGTGGGGGTGAGCGTGACGGCCCTACTGGGGTTCGTCGGGAGCTACCTGGTGCCGCGCCTGGCGCCGGGCTCGGCCGACGTGGTGGTCAGCAAGAACCCCTTCACGCCCACCCTCGAGATCCTGCGCATCACGAAGCGGGTGCGCGCGGTGTTCCTCTCGGTGCTGGGCATCTCGTGGTTCTGGCTCTTCGGCGCGGTGCTGCTCTCCCTCTTTCCGGTCTACGCGCGCGAGACACTGCACGCGAGCGACCACGTGGTCACGCTCTTCCTGTCCTTCTTCTGCGTGGGCATCGCGCTAGGCTCCATGCTCACCGAGAAGATCTCCGGCAAGAACCTTGAGCTGGGCCTGGTGCCCTTCGGGTCCATCGGCATGACGGCGTTCACGCTGGACCTCTTCTTCGTGGGCGCGCCCAGCGTGACGCCCGCGGAGCTCTACACGGTGACCGAGTTCCTGGCGCTCCCCGACACGCCGCGCATTCTGGTGGACCTCTTCGGCATCTCGGTGTTCGGGGGCTTCTTCACCGTGCCCCTCTACACCCTGCTGCAGCAGCGCTCGCAGGACGACGAGCGCTCGCGCGTCATCGCCGGCAACAACATCCTGAACGCGCTCTTCATGGTGCTGGGAGCGGGCCTCTTGGCGGGGCTCTTCGCGGCCGAGGTCGCCGTGCACCAGGTCTTCTTGGTGCTGGCCGTGCTGAGCTTCGGGGTCGCCGTGTACCTGTACACGCTGCTGCCGGAGTTCCTGCTGCGCTTCTACGCCTTCCTGCTCAGCCGCGTGATGTACCGGCTGACCGTCACGGGACACGAGAACATCCCCGCGACAGGGCCGGTGGTGCTGGTGTCCAACCACGTGGCCTTCAACGACTGGCTCATCGTGGGTGGCTCGGTGCGCCGGCCTGCGCGCTTCGTCATGGACTACCGCATCTCGCAGACACCCTTCGTGTCGCGCCTCTTCCGGGCAGCCAAGGTCATCCCCATCGCTCCCGCGCACGAGAACGCCGAGGTCATGGAGCAGGCCTTCGCCAAGATCGCCGAGGAGCTGCGCAACGGCGAGCTGGTGTGCGTCTTCCCGGAGGGCAAGCTCACCAGCACGGGCGAGATGAACTCCTTCAAGAGTGGCGTCGAGCGCATCATCGCGGAGACCCCCTGCCCCGTGGTGCCCATGGCCCTCGGCGGCCTGTGGGGCAGCATGTTCAGCCGTAAAGACGGCCCCGCCATGAGCAAGGCCCCTTCCCGCTTCCGCGCCAAGCTCACGCTCACCATCGGCGAGCCCATACCGCCGGAGCGTGTGAGCGCCAAGCTGCTGGAAGAGACGGTGCGCAGCATGCTCCCCGAGCGCGAGCGCGACTGAAGTGACGGGCCGGAAGCTGCCCTCGACGCGCGCACCGCAGCCTTGGTGGAGCGCGGCGCCGTGTGTGCCACGGGAGCTCAGTCTGGCTGGCCGACGGCGACGCAGTACGCCGCGAGGTTGCGCTGCGCCGGGCCGTACGTGGGCTGGAGCTGGAGCGCGCGCTGCTCCGCTGCGCAGCCCGCCGCGCCGTTGCCCGTCGCGAACTCGATCTCCGCGAGGTTGTGCCAGGGCGGCGCGTAGAGCCCCTGGGACGCCTGCAGCGCCCCCTCGAGGGCGGCGCGCGCGGCAGGGAGGTTCCCGAGACGCATGAGGCACACGCCTTGGTTGGTCCACGCGCGCGCGTTGCCGCTGTCCAGCGCGGCGGCCCGCGCAAAGTACGGGAGCGCGCCCTCACAGTCCCCCTGCCGGGCCAGCGCCAGCCCCACGCCGTACTGCGCGCGCGTCGACCCGGGCTCCACCGCGGCGGCGCGTTCGTAGAGCGTCAGCTGCGTCTCCCACGTGGGCACCAGCATGAGCGTGATCGCGGCGCAGATGACCAGCCAGCACGCGCCCATGACCGCGAGCCCGCTCCGAACCTGGGGCGCGACGTGCAGGCCGAGCTCCGCCAGCGCCAGCGAGAAGCCGAGGGACGGAAGGTAGATGTAGCGGTCGCTGGCCGTCTCGTGCATGGCGGCCGCCACCACCGACGGAGCGAGGAGCAGCACGGCCCACGCGAGGGTGGGCAGGAGCTTCGCCGCCAAGCCCTCACGGTCGCGCCACGCCGCCGCGCACATCAGGAGACCGAGCGCGCCCACCAGCAACGTCCCGACCCACGGCAGCGCCACGCTCAGTGGACGGGCGATGGAGCAGTCGAGCGGCAGCAGGTACGCGCCGACGTACTGGAAGACGAACGAGCCGAGGTCACGCAAGGCCGGCCACGGCGAGGCGCCCCCCGAGGTCCGCAACAGCTGAGCGCGCAAGACGAACCACCCGACGGCCACCAGGCCGAGCGCGCTCAGCGGGAGCAGGTGCGCGCGCAGCCTGCCGCGCGAGGCCGCAAACAGCGCCAAGACCAAGGGCAGCGCGACGTTGGCCTCCTTGCTGGCCAGCGAGAGCAGGAACAGCACGCCCGCCGGGACGTAGGCGCGCGCGAGTCCTCCGTGGCCCTCGCGTTGCACGGCGCGCACCACCAAGAGGGCGGCAGCCAGCGCGAACACGCCTCCCAGCAGGTCGCTGCGGGCCGACACGTACGCCACGGGCTCCACGAGCATGGGGTGCAGCGCGAACACGGCCGCGACCGCGAGCGCCGCGGGCGCGCTCCTGAGCCACTCACGCGCGAGCAGGAAGGCGAGCACCAACGCCAGCGTGGCCCACAGCACGTTCTGCGCGTGGCTCCCGGCAGGCGACGCCCCGTGCACCACCTGGTCCAGCCAGTACGACACGAAGCGCACCGGACGGAAGCTGTCGTAGCGCGGCCGCAGCAGCGCGTCCTCGCCCACCGCGAGGCCCATCTGGCTGCTCTGAACCGCGAGCAGACCGTCCAAGAAGGGGCCGTGGAGCAGCGGGTTCTCGGCCAGCTCTGCCACGTCGTCCCAGACGTACTCGAAGCGCGTGGTGGGCGCGAAGATGCCCGTGAACACCGCGAACAGCACCAAGGGCAACGCCTTCGACCAACGGGATGGCGCCCGCGCGGGCGCGCTGGGCGTCGCCGGGGACTCGGCCGGGGCAGCGTCGGTCATGGGTGTGGCGCGCGCTCCATCGAGCCGAGTCTACCGGAGAGCCCCGCCCGCGTGCGGACGAAGGGCGGGCAGACCTCGCCGCGCTCAGCCCCCCGCGATGACGCGCGCCACGCGCATTCCGTCGAGGGCGGCGCTCACGATGCCGCCGGCGAAGCCACCGCCTTCACCGCAGGGGTACAGGCCGGCGACGTCCGGAGACTGCAGCGTGACCGGGTCGCGCGGGATGCGCACCGGCGAGCTGGTGCGGGACTCCACGCCCACCAGCACGGCCTCGTTGCCGCCGTAGCCCGGCATGCGCTTCTCGAACACACCGAGCGCCGTGCGCAGGCGCGCGGCCAGCGGCACACCCGACGCGTCCAGCACCGGCGTGATGTCCGTGGCGCAGAAGCCCGGCTGGTAGCTGCCCTTGGGCACGGTGCTGCTGCTGCGCCCCACACGGAAGTCACTTGCGCGCGTGGCCGGCGCCTTGAGCCCGCCGCCGCCAGCTTGGAAGGCGGCCTCCTCGATCACGCGCTGGAACGCCACGCCGCCCATGGGACCCTTGAAGCCAGCGCGCTCCCAGTCGCTGGGCTCCACCGCCACCACCAGGCCCGAGTTTGCGAAGGGGGAGTCGCGGCGCGAGAGGCTCATGCCGTTGACCACCTGCGCGCCGGGCTCGGTCGCCGCGGGCACGATGAAGCCACCGGGGCACATGCAGAACGAGAACACCCCGCGCCCGTCCACGGTCTCCGCCACGCGGTAGTACGACGCGGGCAGCGCCGGGTGCCCAGCGCTGCGCCCGTACTGCTGCTGGTTGATCATCGGCTGCGGGTGCTCGATGCGCACGCCCAGCGCGAAGGGCTTGGGCACCAGCGCCACCCCCTGCTCGTCCAGCATGGTGTAGATGTCGCGCGCCGAGTGCCCCGTGGCCAGCACCAGCGCGCTGCAGGGCACCGTCTCGCCGCCGGCCAGCTGCACGCCCCGGATGTGCCGCGCGGGGTCCAGGTCCAGCCGCACCACGCGCGCGCCAAAGCGGAACTGCACTCCCAGCCCCTCGAGCCGCTCACGCAGCGCGGTGATCACCTTGGGCAGCTTGTTGCTGCCGATGTGCGGGCGCGCGTCGGTCAGGATCACCTCGGGCGCGCCGTGCAGGGCCAGCGTCTCCAACACGTCGCGGATGGCGCCCTTCTCGCCGGTGCGCGTGTAGAGCTTGCCGTCGCTGTACGTGCCCGCGCCCCCCTCGCCGAAGCAGTAGTTGCTGTCGTTGTCGACCAGGCCCTCGCGGTTCAGGAGCGCGAGGTCACGGCGGCGCGGCTGCACGGGCTTGCCGCGGTCCAGCACCACGGACGCGATGCCCTGCCGCGCGAGCTCGTAGGCGCAGAAGAGCCCGGCGGGGCCGTCGCCCACGATCACCACGGGCGCGCCACCGACCAGCGCGCGCGCTTCCACGGGCAGCGGCGTGCCCAGCTCCTTCGGCGGCGGCGCGCCCAGCGCGACCTCCAGCTTGAAGCGCACGTTGTGGCGCCGCGCGTCGATGCTCTTGCGCACCAGGGTCAGCTCGGGCAGCTCGGCCTCGGGGCGCTTGAGGGTGCGCGCCGCCGCCTGCCGCAGCGCGGCCGGGTCCTGCGCTTCGTCGAGCCCCAGCGTGAGCTCGACGTGCGAGGGCAGCGCCCCCGGCCCTGCACCCGCGGGCGCACGGGCGCCGCCCTTGCCCGCAGCAGAGCTGGCGGGACGCGCGGCGGGCTTCGGGCGGGGTGTGCGGTTGCGCGGCGGCATGAGTCAGGGCCGAGCATGAAGATCCCCCGGCCGTGTGCAAGTCGGAGTCTGGCGCGGGTCCGCGGACATGCGCCGGCCGCGGGGCAGCCGCACGCTCTGCGAACGAGGCCTACAGCGCGACGCCTGTGCTCAGGGGCGCAGCACCACCACCAGCCCCCCCGAGGGTCCCAGCGCCACGGGCAGGCTGTCTGCCGCCGTCACGCTGGACTCCGTCTGCGTGAACGAGTCTGGCGCAGCCCCGCCGGCGATGACCTCCATGCTGTACGCACCGGGGCCCAGGAAGCTGAGGGGCACGCGGAGGTCCACGCTCTCGCTCTCCCCGGTGATGGCCGCCACGTACCAGGTGTCCCCCTTGCGGCGCGCGAGCACCGCGTGCGTGCGCGGGTCTCCGGACAGGAGGCGCGTCTCGTCCCAGGTGGACGGCACCTCGCTCATGAAGTCCCGCACGTACGGGTAGGCCGTGAACACCGCGCGGTAGCCCTCGGCCGGGTCCGCGTCCGCGCGCCCGCCAAAGTGCGTGATGCCGGACTCGAAGAGCACCGCGTGCGCCAGGCTGCTGACGTAGGGCAGGCCCACGTCCGCCAGCGCCTCTTGGAAGACCACCGGCGTGTAGTCCATCGAGCCCACCACGTTGCGCGCGAACACGTACATGAGGTGGATGTCCGGGGCCGCGCTCTGCACGGGGAAGCGGTGGAACTCGGCGCCGCGCACAGCCTCGACGGTCATCAGGTTCGGATACGTGCGCTGCCAGCCGCGCGGCAGGGTGGCGCCGTGGAAGTTCACCATCAGGTGGTGCGCCGCCGCGTCCTCGAGGATGCCCAGGTACTGCTGAATGCGGTCCTGCTTGTCGCTCTCGAAGAAGTCGACCTTGATGCCGGCTACACCCCACTGCTCGAGCTGCGCCATCTCGGCGCGGCGCGTGGCCGGGTCCAGCATGCGGTCACGCGGGGGCTCGGCGCTCGCGTTGTGCGGACCGCCCGAGTTGTACCAGACGTGGACATGCACCCCGAGCGCGGCGGCGTCCGTGACCAGCTGGGGGATGGCGTCCTCGAACTCCTGCCAGTGCGCGTCGATGAGCAGGTGCTCCCACCCGTACTCCGCGGCGCTCGCCAGGTACTCGCGCTGCAAGGCCTCGTCCCCGGTGTCCTGTGTGAGCCACGACCACGCCGCGCGTCCCGGGGTGATCCAGCTGGTGTCCGCGATGGTGCTGGGCGGGCTCAGGTCGTCCACCAGCGTGGACTCCACCACCGTGTCGAGCTCGCCCGCGATGAGCACGCGCCACGGCGTCGTGAGCGGTAGGGTGCTGGTGGGCAGCACCTCGCCCACGCCCTGGCCCTCGCGCAGAGACGGGAAGATCATCGGATACAGCCCTCCCGGCGCGAAGCGGTCGAGGCGCGACGCGCAGTAGCTTCCATCCAGGTCCGCCTCCGTCAGCAGCACCCAGCCGGCGCCGTCCGGGACCTCGAAGAGCGCGGGGAAGGCCCAGCCCGACGCATTGGCCGTGTCCCCGACCGTGACGCGCTGGAAGGGCTGCTCGTAGACGCCCAGAAACAGCAGCCCGCTCAGGTCGTAGGGCATCATGAACCCAGCCCCACCGGACGGCAGCTGGAACGCGGTGTGCTCGCCCTGCACCGTGACGGGCCCCTCGCCCAGCAGCCGGTAGCGAAAGGCCGCGCCGTCGTCGTGGACCCGCAGCACCAGCTCCAGCTGAGCGCCGCTCGCGTTGCGAAAGCGCAGCGTCTGCTCGTTGCCCTGCACCGTGCGCTGCGCCCGCTTCCCTACGATCATCGTGTACGCCTCGTTCACCACGCGTGTCTCGGCCGACACGAAGCGCAGCCCACTCACGAAGCTCTCCTCCGTGGTCTCGATACCCAGCGGGCTGTCCGCAACCAAGGTGCGCCCATCCCGCAGGAGGCTGAACGTCAGGCGCTCGGGCCCGAGTTCGTCCCACTCCACCTCAGCGCGGAGCGCAACGCGCAGCTCGAGGGTCCCGTCGGGCGACGCCACGGACCACGCGCGGGGCCTCGCGCTCGAGCCACAGCCCGGCGCGAGCAGTGGGGTCGCGCCGAGTAGCGCCGCGAGCAGGACACCGGAGACGACGTGCCCGATGGGCGCGCGAAAGGCCGAGCGAGGAGACATGCCGCGACGCTTGCACGCCGCGCGGAGGAAATGCAATCGCCGCAGCCTCGCGCCGTCGGTCTGCGGAATTGGCGACTGCGGGCCGGAGCTTCATCGCCGCGCTGCCTCTTTGCCACGCGCCGGGCAGCCGTGCCCGCCCGACTGGCCCCAGCCGCGCGGACGGGTCGCGGACGCGTCGCGGCTGGGCTCGCCTACGGCCGCGTGACGTAACGCGTTCGGCGACTACACTACCAAGCTGTCAGATGAAGGTGACAGGCAGACCCCGGCAGTTCGACCGAGAGGAGGCGCTCGAGCGCGCCCTCGAGCTGTTCTCGGAGCGCGGCTACGCGGCCACCAGCATGGCCGACCTGGTGGAGCGCACGGGGGTCTCCAAGCAGAGCCTCTACAACACCTTTGGTGACAAGCGCAGCCTGTTCCTGGCCGCGCTGGACCGCTACTGCGAGCGCACGGACGCGGGGCTGGCAGGTGAGCTGGCGCGCGCCGAGGTCGACGCGTGCGCGCTGCGGGGCCTCTACCGGCGGCTGGCCAAGGCCGTGAGCGGCGGCAACGCGAACTCCTGCTTGGTGGCTGCGACGTCCATGGAGGTCGGCGGGAGCGACTGCGAGATCGCCGCACGCTTGCGCACGCACCTCGAGCGCACGCGCGGCCGCTTCGAAGCCGCCATCGAGCGCTGCGTGGCCAGCGGTGACCTCAAGCAGGTGAAGAGCCCGCGCGCCGTGGCCGGACACCTGACCAACACCCTCAACGGTCTGGGCGTGCTGCGTGGCGGTGGCGCCACCGAGGCCGAGCTCGAAGAGGTGGTGGACGTCGCGCTGTCGGTGCTGGAGTAGCTCGCCTGCGCGAGTGGGCGAGAGACCGTCCCCCGCATCCGCTCCGGACGGTGACAGGCGAGCGCCGAGCGTAGCGGGGCGCACTTGGTGTATTGATGAGGCATGCAGAGCCGCCTGTCCCGGACCCGCCGCCCCATCCCCCTCTGCGCTCTGGCGCTCGCGATGCCGTTGTTCGGCGCAGGCTGCGGGGGTGACTCCTTGGGCAACGCGGACTCGGGTAGCCAGCCCCCCGACGGCGACACGACGCGCCGGGACGCCGGTCAACCGGATGACGCCGGCACGGGCGTGGATCGCACTGCAAGCTGCGCCGCGCGTGGGACGACCTTGCCGGCGCGCGGCGGCGCCACCATCCGCGTCAGCCCCTCGTCGGGTGGGCTGGTCCGCGTGAATGGACAGGACCGCACGCTGCGGCAGGTCGTCTCGAGCGCGCAGGAGGGAGACAGCATCGTGCTGGCCGACGGCACCTACACCTTCCCGGAGGCGGGCAGCGGCAGCTACACGGGGCTCTACTTCACCACGCCGAACGTCACGATGCGCGGTGAGTCCGGTGACCCGAGCGCCGTGATCCTCGACTCGGCGTATGGCGATCACGGTGACACGACCGCGCCGATCACGGTGGCGGCAAGCGGCGTCGTACTCACGGGCTTCACCGTGCAGCGCTCGGTCTTTCACCTCATCCACCTGTGGGAAGCCGCAGACGACGTCGTCCTGCACGATCTACGCTTGCTCGACGGCGGACAGCAGTTCCTGAAGGGCAGCCCCGGCTCGGGCACCAATGACCGCGTCGAGGTGTCCTGCAGCGCCTTCATCATGACCGCGAGCGGCCGCGACAACGTCTGGGGCTACGGCGCCCAGGACGGCGGCACCACCTGCTACACGGGCGGCATCGACTCGCACGGTGGCCGCGACTGGCACGTTCACGACAACCATTTTCAAGGGATCTACTGCGACGCGACGGGCGTGCAGCGCCCGGCCCATGGACGCGCGGCCGGCGAGCGCGATGGCATGACCTACAACGGTGGCCTGTCGGAGCACGCCATCCACATGTGGGACAGCCCGAGCGGCAGCGGCCACACGCTGGAGCGCAACCGCATCGTCGACTGCGCGCGGGGCATCGGGCTCGGGCTGCGTGACCCGGTATACGGCGGCGTGATCCGCAACAACATGATCTTCTCTTCATTCAGCGGGAGCGCGGAGCACGACGTGGGGATCATCGTGGAGCGTGGGCAGGACACGCTGGTCGCCAACAACACCGTCTTCTTCACGGCGCCCGACAGCTATGCCAACGCTGTCGAGTACCGCTGGGACACGAGCGCTGGGCTGCGGGTGCTGAACAACCTGAGCAACCGACGCATCGTCTCCCGCAACGGGGCGAGCGCCACGCTGGGCGGGAACGTCGAGAGCCTCGAGGCGAGCGCGCTGCGGAACGCCCCGGGCGCGGACCTGCACCTCGCGTCGTGCGCGACCGCAGGGGTGAGCGGAGCGGGGGTGAGCGTCGCAGAGGTGACCGACGACGTCGACGGTGAGCCGCGCGTCGGTGCCGTCGACGTCGGAGCCGACCAGTGCCTGCCATGAGGCAAGGACCCTCCGTGGCCCCGCAGGGCGGAGGCGTCCGCAGGGTCCCGCTCGCTAGGCCCCGCCGAAGGTGATGGTGAGCGTGGCGGCGCCGGCGTCCGCTTCTGCGTTGCTGAAACGCAGCTTCTGCGCACTCGTCGGCAGAAGCCGCGGTGACGCGAGCGAGAGCACCTGCGTGGACGAGCTCGAGGCGGGCAGCGTGACGACCGTGCTCGTGCCCGGTGCGAGCGTCGAGAGATCTCCGGCGCACCCCTGCTGCGTACACACCTCCACGGCATAGGGGCAGAAGGCGACGCCGGTGTTCTCGATGGTGACGGCCAAGTCCCCGGTGCCGAGCCTCGTCACGGTGGTCACGGTGAACTTGTAGCCCATGAGCTGCGACGCGGTGAGCAGGGCCGCGCGAGCGACCCGACCGTCATAGGCGTTCGACCCCAGCATGTAGTTCAGGCCCAGCCGCGCCGCCTGGGTCCCCAGGCTCTCGCCGTTGCCGCAGTCGTGTGGAGGCAGTGCCCAGGAGCCGTTGCTGTTGCAGCCGCTCCAGAATGCCTCCCCTCCCCAGCCGTGCCGCCGGTGCAGGGAGAGCTGCCGCGCCGGGGCGGCCTCCTGTCGCCAGCCGCTCGGGCTGTTGTGGTTTGCCTCGAGCAGCGTGTCGTCGAAGAAGCCCACACGCTCCGCATCCAGCGAAGCATCCGCCGACCCGAAGAAGCCATGACTCTGGGCGGCGTCGAGCGAGAGCGAGCAGAGCAGGTCCGCAGAAGTGTCCCCGAAGCCGTCCAGGTAGTGCGAGATCATGGTCTTCTGAAAGGCGTTCGAGGGAAAGCTCGAGGCCGTGTAGGGACGCCCGTCGAGGTGGTGCTCGCCCCACAACCCAACAAGGCCCATCTGGATGTAGGCCAGCCGCTGGTCGTCCTTGTAGCGCGCAGCGAACGCGTCGATGAACTGCAGGATGCAGGCTTGCACGGAGGCCAGGTCCCAGCGCGGGTTGTCGTACGTGTCGCCCTCGTAGCTGAAGCTGCTGGTGGCGAGATCCGAGGGCGCGAAGCTCCCAGCGCCGTAGCCTGGCCCGAACACGACGGGGCGCAGGATGGCCTGGTGTCCGCGCCCGGCCACGTTCGCGAGGAAGGTGTCGACCACTGTCCAGTCCGGCGCAGCGGAGCACGTCGGGTAGACATCCGAGAGCCCCACGAAGGCCCACTCCATGGCGAGCACGTCAGCGTTCTGGCTGGTCTCCCACGCGACGCCACCTGTGAAGGGGTTCACGAAGCCATGATCCTGGAACGTGAACCGCCGGGTGTCGGTCCCTGCGTCCGAGTTCGTGCCGGTATCCATGTCTGCACCAGCGTCCCGCGGCGGGCCCATGTCCTCCCCGCGTCGCGAGCAGCTGCAGCTCGCGGCGACAAGCGCGAGCAACAGGAGCCCCACGGTGATGTAGGGGTGCCCGATATCTGAGTGGTAACGCGAATTCACGACCGGCAGCGTAGCACCCACGGAGGTCGAGTCCGCGACAGGACCCAGTCGTCAGAACTTCACGCGGCGCATGACCGCGCGCGGAAGGGCGCGGATGACGCCCATGACCAGCGCCCAGGGGGCGGGGGCGTACACCACCGGGGTGCCACGGTCGATGGCGCGTATCACCGTGCGGGCCACGGCCTCTGGCTCGCCGGCGAACGGCGGCGGGCTCAGACCCTCCGTCATGCCGGTCTTCACGAAGCCGGGCTTCACTGTGACCACGCGCAGGCCTGCGGCGCGATAGCGATGGTCCAAGCCCTCGAGGTAGGCGGTGATGCCGGCCTTGGACGCTCCGTAGATCACCACCGGCTTGCGCCCCCGCTCGCCGGCCACCGAGCTGAACACACACAGGGTGCCGCCGCCGCTGGCCAGCAGGCGCTTCCGCGCGCGCTCACAGAACGCCACGGTGTTGGCGAAGTTGACGGTGACCAGGCGTTCCATGAGGGCCTCGTCCTCTTCGAGCTGGTCCTGGGTTGCGAAGAGCGCGGCCGTGACGACGACGCAGTCGATGCGCCCGAGCGCTGCCTCCGCGGCGTCCAGAGCCCCGTCGAAGGTAGCCGGGTCCTCGAGGTCGCACGCGGCGCTGCCCGCTTCCATGCGCGCGCCTGTCGGAGAGCGAGCGTCGAGATCATGTGTGCTGCGCTCCAGCTCGCGCGGGTCGCGGCCCAGCAGAAAGAGCTGGTCGCCCCGCTCTGCCAGCTGCCGCGCCAGCGCGCGTCCCATGCCCTTGGTACCTCCGAGGATCACGACGTTCATGCGCCGCACCATCGCTCCCATGCGGCTCTGAAGCAAGGACTCTGCGGACCCCGACCGACGAGCACGCGGAGCATCGCCGCTCCACGGGAGACGTGAGCCCTACGGCCGCTGCCTCCGTTGACACCGAGCGCACCCCAGCACCAAGCAGAGGGCCGCTGTGAGACACGATGGTTGGGGTGGTGGGCCGCACGCTGCCACACTGTGACATCCAGGTCCGCACGCGCGCACCTCATTGGTCACTGCGGCGCGCTTGTACCGACCGGGGCGCGGCTGCTACACGTGCCCCATGCGTCGCTCGGTACAGCGCCTGACCACCCCCCGAGGCCTGCTGGTCTTGGGCGCGCTGGTGGCGGTGACGGCGTTCTGTGGAGCTCCTGGAGCTCTGCCCCGGGCCCGCTCGCAGGCCCACTTGCACGCCCAGCTCGCTGACGTGGTGCGCATCCGCGCGGGCAGCTTTCATCGCGGCGCCAGCGAGCGCGAGCTGCGCGAGGCGTTTCAGCTGTGCCTGGTGAGCACCCGGTTCGGCGCCGGCAACCAGCTGCGTTGCTCCGAGCAGCTCTTCGAGCTGGAGGCGCCCCGCCGCACGATTCAGCTGAGCGCATACGGGATTGATCGCACGGAGGTCAGTCACGCACGCTACCGCCGCTGTGTCAGCAGCGGCGCGTGCCTGCCCGCGGGCGTGAGCGCGGACGACCCCCGCGTGGGCCAGCCCGAGATGCCCGTGTCCGGCGTCAGCTACACCGACGCGGAGCAGTACTGCGCCTTCGTGGGCGGGCGCCTGCCCACCGAGAGCGAGTGGGAGCGGGCCGCCGCCGGGCCCAGCGGACGACGGCGCTTCCCCTGGGGCCGGCAGTACAACGGCCGCCTGGCCAACCACGGCGACGACGGGCGCCCGGACGCGAGCGACGGGCACCGCTACGCCGCGCCTGTGGACGCGTTCCCCAACGGGCAGAGCGCGGACGGCCTGCTCAACATGGCGGGCAACGTGTGGGAGTGGACCGCCGACCGCTTCGACTACGACAACTACGGCAACGGGCCCAGCGTGAACCCCCGCGGCGCGCGCAGCGGCGGCCAGCGCGTGGTGCGCGGCGGCTCGTGGCGCTCGGACGCCTACTCGCTGCGGGTCACGCACCGCGTCCCGGTCGGCGAGGGCGCGCGCTTCCCGGACCTCGGCTTCCGCTGCGCCTACGACGTGCCAGCGGAGCCGGAAGACGCCCGCTGAGGGCGGCGCCTCACACGGCAGGTGGGGGCAAGTAGCGTCTGGGCGGCGCCCAGCTACACTGCGCCCCATGCCTCGCGCGGACGAAAGCCAAGACGCGACGCCCACCCAGAGCGACCCCGACACGGTCGTCGCGCGGTCCGGGCGTTGCGCCATCGTGGGGCGACCCAATGTCGGGAAGTCGACGCTGCTCAACGCGCTGCTGCGCCAGAAGCTCGCCATCGCCACGCCGCGCCCGGGCACCACGCGCTCCGCCATCCTCGGGGTCTACACCTCGGAGGAGCCGCCGACGCAGATCGCGTTCGTGGACACGCCGGGGCTGCACCGCCCCAAGAGCGCCCTGGGCAAGGTCCTGCTGGAGCAGGCCGAGCTCGGCCTGGCCAACGCCGACGTGGTGGTCTTCATGACCGAGATCCCCACCAAGGCCCCGCGTACCGGCGAGGCCGAGAGCATGCGCGAGGACGACAAGCGCGTGCTCGAGCTCATCGCGAGCAGTCGCGCCCCGAAGATCCTGGCCGTGAACAAGGTGGACCTGCTCAAGGACAAGTCGCGCATGCTGCCGCTGCTGCAGTCCTACCAGGACGTCATGAGCTTTGACGCGGTGGTGCCCATCTCGGCCCGCAAGCGGCTCAACTTCGACGCGCTGGTCGGCGAGATCCGCAAGCACCTGCCCGTCGGCGCCATGTACGACGAGGACTTCTTCACGGACCGCCCGGAGCGCTTCTTCGTGGCCGAGCTGATCCGTGAGGCCGTCATCACGCAGACGCGCCAGGAAGTACCGCACGGCGCGGCGGCCGTCATCGACGACTACGTGGTGGACGGCGACCTGGTGCGCATCAAGGCCACCATCGTGGTCGAGAAGGCCTCGCACAAGGGCATCGTCATCGGCGCACGCGGTGCGCGCATCAAGACCATCGGCACCAACGCGCGCCAAGAGATCGAGAAGCTGCTCGGGCAGAAGGTCTTCTTGGAGCTGTGGGTCAAGGTCATCCCCGGCTGGACGGGCGACCCCAACGAGGCGCGCCGGCTGGCAACGGAAGTGGAGCAATCGTGAGTCGCAAGAGAAGACCCCAGGGCAAAGAGCTGCCCGCCGGCGCCGCCGGTGCACGCCCCATGGTGGCCATCGTGGGCCGCCCCAACGTGGGCAAGAGCACGCTCTTCAACCGGCTCGCGGGGCAGCGCATCGCCATCGTGGAGGACATCCCCGGCGTCACCCGCGACCGCCACTACGCGGACTGCTGGGTGCTGGGCCACGACTACGTGCTGATCGACACGGGCGGCTTCGACCCAGAGAGCGACGACCCCATGCAGGAGGGCATCGCGCGCCACGTGCGTCTGGCCCTCGACGAGTGTGACGTGGTCATCTGCGTGGTGGACGCCACCACCGAGCCCATGCCCGCCGACCGCGAGGCCATGCGCCTGCTGCGCGCGGCGGACAAGCCGGTCATCTACGTGGCCAACAAAGCGGACACGCCGGCCATCGGGCACTACGCCGTTGCCTACTACGAGCTGGGCATCGACCACCTGCACAACGTGTCCGCGCTGCACGGCCGTGGCCTGGGTGAGCTGGCCGACGCACTCGCGCACGCCCTGCCCGA
Organism: Sandaracinaceae bacterium; assembly: GCA_020633075.1. Classification (GTDB taxonomy): domain Bacteria; phylum Myxococcota_A; class Polyangia; order Polyangiales; family Houyiibacteriaceae; genus JADJJE01. The sequence goes on along the minus strand of JACKEI010000003.1, from coordinate 481,887 downwards.
GCTCGGCGGGCCGACGCTGGACATCGCCGACGACACGCCGCGTGTGGCCATCATCGGGCGCCCCAACGCGGGCAAGTCCTCGCTGGTGAACCGTCTGCTCGGTGAAGACCGGCAGCTGGTGGACGACCGCCCCGGCACCACCATCGACACGGTGGACTCGCTGCTGGAGCGCGAAGACGGCGCGTTCGTGCTCATCGACACGGCCGGCATCCGCCGCAAGCGCGCCATGCAGAAGGCCAGCACGGTCGAGACCATGAGCGTGTTCCAGGCCATCCGGGCCATGGAGCGCGCCGACATCGTGGTGGTCATGATCGACGCGAACGAGGGCGTGGGCGAGCAGGACGCCAAGATCGCGGGCCTGGCGGAAGACCGCGGCTGCGCCATCTTGATCGCGTTGAACAAGACCGACCTGATGTCGGGGGACGAGCAGAAGCAGGCCATGGACCGCGCCCGCGAGGTGCTGGCCTTCATCCCCTGGGCGCCGCTGGTCACGGTCAGCGCCAAGACGGGCAAGGGCGTGAACGTGCTGCTCGCGCGCGTGTCGGACGCCGTGGCCGAGCACAGGAAGCGCGTGCCCACCGCCGAGATGAACCGCTTCTTCGAAGAGGTGCTGGCCACGCACCCGCCGCCCACCATGAAGGGCCGGGCCGCGCGCATCTACTACGTGACGCAGGCCCGCTCGCGCCCGCCCACCTTCGTGCTCAGCTGCAACGACCCGGAGCGCATCCACTTCAGCTACCAGCGCTACGTCACCAACCAGATCCGCGAGCGCTTCGGCTTCCGGGGCACGCCCATCCGCATGCGCTACCGCGGCAAGAAGGGCCGCGAGGAGTAGGTGGACGCGGCCCCCACGCCGCGGTCCACGCCGCTCCCCCAGGTCCACGGGTACACGCCCGACGGCTTCATCGCCGCGGCGCGTGAGCTCGTTCCGCGGGGCTTCGGCGCCGCGCGCGACCTGTACAAGCAGGTGGTGCTGGAGGGGCGCTGCGAGCCAGAGTCCCTGGGGCTGTCCGCGGAGGCCTGCGCGCACTACCGCGCCGCCTTCCGCTTCGAGCTGCCCAGCGTGGCCCACACCGTCTCGGAAGAGGGGGACACGGGCACCACCGCCAAGGCCGTGCTGCGGCTCGAGGACGGCTACGAGGTGGAGTGCGTGCTCATCCCCATGGGGCGCGACAAGCACACCCTGTGCGTGTCCAGCCAGGTGGGCTGCAAGATGGGCTGCACCTTCTGCGAGACGGCGCGCATGGGGCTCCTGCGGCACCTGCGCCCGGACGAGATCGTGGGGCAGCTGCTGGTCGCTCGGCACGTGCTGGGGTGGGACTTCAAGAACGTGGTCTTCATGGGCATGGGCGAGGCGCTGGACAACCCCAGCCTGTTCCACGTGCTGCGCCTGTTGAACGACCCGAGCGGCATGAGCATCGCGCAGGAGTGCCTGACGGTCTGCACGGTCGGCTCCGTGGACGGAATCAACAGCCTGCGCGACGCCGGCTTCACCCGCCTGAACCTGTCGGTCAGCCTCAACTCGGCGGACGACAGCACGCGCAGCCGCATCATGCCGGTCAACCGCAAGCACGCCTTGGCGGAGCTGCAGGCGGCGCTGGTGGCCTACCGGCCGCGGCGCAACTTCGCCCTGGGCGTCAACTACTGCCTCATGCCCGGCCTGAACGACAGCCGGGAGGACGCGGCGCGCGTCGCCGCGTTCTGCGCGCCCATCGCGCGCACGCTGGTCAACGTGATCCCGTACAACCCGGGCAACGCACCGCTCACGCGTGCGCCGAGTGAGGACGAGGTGGACGCGTTCATCGGTTGGCTGCGCGAGGAAGGCCTGGCCGTGCGGCGCCGGGTCACCAAGGGTCGCAGCGTGATGGCCGCCTGTGGGCAGCTGGGCAACGTCGAGCTGCGGCGCGGGAAGTCGCTCCCGGTCACGCGCTGACACGGCTCGGGCGGGGCTGCCCACCGGCCAGCCGCCACGAACCGCTCCGAGAGAGAGCGCCCTGACCTACTCCTGCGGACCTCGCGAATCGGCGATGGCGACGCGTGGGACGTCGGACACGAAAGAGCCCCGCCGAAGCGGGGCTCTTTCGTTGGGTCAACTCAGCTGGCCATCAGCCCTCGATCGGGCAGCCCTCATCGACCATGCCATCGCAGTCGTTGTCCAGGCCGTCGCAGATCTCCGCCGTCTGGTTTCCGTCGCAGGTGACACAGTCGTCGTCGATCATGCCGTCGCAGTCGTTGTCGATTCCGTCGCAGAGCTCGATGAACGGCGTGCAGATCGGGCCGCAGCCCTCGTCCACCATGCCGTCACAGTCGTTGTCCACGTTGTCGTTGCAGACCTCGTTGTAGGGCACGCAGCTCGCGCCGCAGCCCTCGTCGATGGACCCGTTGCAGTTGTTGTCGACGCCATCGCACACCTCGAGCGCCGGGGTGCAGCCCATCGTCGGGCAGCCCTCGTCCTCGAGCCCGTCGCAGTCGTCGTCCATCATGTTGCAGGTCTCGGGTGCGGGCGTACAGCCTGCGGTCGGACAGCCCTCGTCGATCTGCATGTCCATGTCTTCATCGACGCCGGCTGGGTTGCACAGCTCGACAGGCGGCAAGCTGCCGGGACCCTGGCAGGTGAAGTCCGCCATCATGTCGCAGTTGGTGTCGATCATCTGTCCCGCCATGGTGCAGAGCTGAGGCTGGCACGTGGTCCCGCCGCAGCCTTCGTCCACCATGCCGTCGCAGTCGTTGTCGAACATGTCGTTGCAGACCTCGGTGACCGGGGTCTGACCGGGCATCGGGCAGGGACCCGTCGGGCAGACACCAGCCTCCTGGTTGTCCGGCGTCCCGTTGCAGTTGTTGTCCTGCGCGTTGCAGGCCACGGGGCCGGGGATGCAGTCGCTGAAACAGCCCTCGTCGACCTGCATGTCCATGTCGTCGTCCACGCCAGGCGGGCTACAGAGCTCGGGCAGCGTCGCGACGCAGTCGTTGTTGAGACGGCCGTCGCAGTCCTCGTCGATGGTGTCGGAGCCGCAGTCCGTGCCGCCCGTGGGCGTGCAGGAGCAGGCCAGTCGGATGTTCACGTTCGCGGTCGGGTCCGTGTTGACCTTCTGCGTCAGGTAGGTGCACCACGTCCCACGCAGCCACAGGTCCGTCCCACCCATGCCATCCGACACGAACTCGTACCCGTTGGTCGAGTTCTGAGGGATGTTGCAGTTCCCGGTGGGCGAATCTGCGCAGCTCACCGCGCTGAAGTCCACGTCGACGATGCCCAGGTCGGCACCCGCGGCTTCCGTGTCTCCGAGCGGCAGGCGACACGAGACGAGCGTGATGCGGATGGCGTCGAGCGCGTTGATGATGTCCTGCGTGTTGCTGACCTGATACCACGTCCCAGTCGGGGCAGCCGCCAACGTCTGCGGGTTGTTCCAGACCGTGTTGGGGTCACCGGCACCGGCGATGGCCGCCATGATGTCGGGGTTCACGCCCGTGAACCCGATCACGTACACCGGGATCCCAAGATCCGCGAGGTTCTTCGCCTCGCGGATGCTGCCGTAGATCTCGTCGCCGTCGTCGTCGTTGCCAACCGTATCCCAGTTGCCGTCATTGCCGGGAGCTTCCCAGCCCTGGTCACAGTTCGTCGGTTGTCCATCAGTGACGAGAACGACCGCCGAAGGCCGGCCGGACTGCGTGTCACCGGGCAACGAGTAGAGGTTGCGCGTGCGCACCCCTTGGAGAGCGGCCGGCGTGGGGGTTCCACCGCCGGCGTCGTTGCCGATGCTCGCGGCGTTGTGGAAGTTGGTGCCGAGGTTGGCAGTCCCGGCGGCGGTCATCGCGAGCGCCAGCGTAGGTACCGTGTTCGTCGACGTGGTGCTACCGCCACACGTCCCGGAGTCCGTCGTGAAGTAGCTCACGCCCAGGTTGAAGTTGCCTGGCAGCGTGTTTCGCAGCGTGTCGACGGCGCCGTCCCAGGCCTCCGCGCGCGAGCCACAGCCGCTGCACGCGTCGAAGTCCATGGAGCCCGAGAAGTCGACCACGAAGTGCAGGTTCGGTGCGATGGGGTTCGCCTGCGAGGACTCGCTCACGCACGCCGCAGCCGTGTCCGGAATGACGACGCTCTGGCAGTGGTCGCCGATGCCGTCGCCAGCGCCGTACGCCATCGTCGCCGCGATGTAGCGGTCTTCCTGCGAGGGGTTGGAGACGTTGACGCAGTTGTCGCAAGCGTCGCCCACGCCGTCACCGTCCGCGTCCTGCTGCATGGGGTTGGCGTCGTTGGGACAGTTGTCGGACGCGGAGGGGATGCCGTCCATGTCGTCGTTCGGGTTCGTGTCACCCAGGTCCGGGCAGCTCATGGCGTCCAGCTGCGGGGGCTGCGCGTAGCCCGTGATGGGCGCGCCCGTGGCGCTCGGGACGTCGACGCAGTTGTCGCAGAGGTTGCCGATGCCGTCGGCGTCACCGTCGATCTGTGCCGGGTTCGGCGTGTTGGAGCAGTTGTCCTGGTAGTTCGGGACGCCATCCATGTCGTCGTCACCGAGCTGCACCGTGGAGCCTCCGCAGGTCGCGTCGGTCCCTTGAGAGCCGGCGTTCGCGTAGAAGTCACAGTCGTCGCAGGCGTCGCCCAGACCGTCCCCGTCGCTGTCCACCTGCGCGCCCATGACGGTCGGGTTCGACGTCGTCGGGCAGTTGTCCGTGCCATTCACCACACCATCCCCGTCGAAGTCTCCGGAGGGGTAGTTCAGGTTCATGTCGGAGCACGCGAAGGGGTCCTGCGTGTTGTTGGCCACCGTCGGGCACACGTCGCACTCGTCACCGACGCCGTCGCCGTCCACGTCCGACTGACCGCCCATGCCCACGATGGGGTTCGCGAGGTTGGGGCAGTTGTCCTGGAACGCGAAGACGTTGTCGCCGTCGAGGTCGTTGTAGGCGCAGGTCGCGCCGCACGCGTTGCGCAGGGCGAGGGACGCCATCGGGTGGCAGACACAGGTGTCGCACGCGTCGCCCACGCCGTCGAAGTCGAGGTCGGTCTGGTTGGCGTTCGACACGCTGGGACAGTTGTCCACGCCGTTCAGATCGCCGTCACCGTCGAAGTCACCGAAGGGGTTGCTCAGGTCGGGCCGGCACGCGTCGCCCACGCCATCGTCGTTCGCGTCGGCCTGACTGAAGTTCGCGATGGTGGGGCAGTTGTCGCACACGTCACCAACCCCGTCGTTGTCGCCGTCTGCCTGGTTGGTGTTCGGCGTGCTGACGCAGTTGTCGAGCTCGTTGTTGACCGTGTCGTTGTCGCCGTCCAACCCGGGCGCGGTGTTCGGATCGCACACCGCCACGTTGGCCTGGTTGGCATTCGCCGCGTTGGGGCACGTGTCGCACACGTCACCGTAGCCGTCGCCGTCCGCGTCAGCCTGGTTGGTGTTCGAGATGGCCACGCAGTTGTCGTCGGCGTCGTTGATGCCGTCCATGTCGCCGTCCGTCGTGGTGCTGGGCAGCATGTCGCACATGCTCGGGTCGGTCTGGGTCTGTGCCGCGTTGGCCTGCATCGGGCACACGTCACACACGTCACCGACGCCGTCGCCGTCCGTGTCGGTCTGGCTGGCGTCGGGCAGGACCACGCCGTTGTCGTTGCGGCGACCGTTGGGGCAGTTGTCGACGTTGTTGGCCACCCCGTCCATGTCGTTGTCGTCGGTGGGGTTGCCGTTGTCCGTCGGGCACGTGACGGGCGGCACCTGCTGGTCGGAGTTGGCCGCGTTCGGGCACGTGTCGCACGCGTCGCCGAAGCCGTCACCATCGGAGTCCAGCTGGTCCACGTTGCTCACGGTGCGGCAGTTGTCGGTGCCGTCGAGCACGGTGTCGCCGTCCGTGTCCGCGTTGCTGGGCAGGCCCTCCTGACACGCGTCACCGATGCCGTCGCCGTTGCCGTCGTTCTGGTTGTTGTTGGCGATGTCGGCGCAGTTGTCGCAGGCGTCACCGACGAAGTCCCCGTCCGCGTCCGCGTTGGTCGGGTCGAAGTCGTCGGGGCAGCGGTCGGCGCTGTTGGTGATACCGTCACCGTCCCGATCGAACGGGTCCACGACGCCGTTGTCGGTGCCGTCACCCAGGTCCGGGGGCATGCCGTTGTCACGGGGAGGGCCTTGGTCGGTGACGACCATGCCGTTGTCCCCTCCCATCATGCCCATGTCCTCGCGGTTGGGGTCACCACCGCCACCGCCACAGCCGCTCGCTACGAGAGCGAGGGCAACCATCCATCCAAGGTGTGCTCGATTGAACAACATATGCGCTTCACCATACCCCTAAACGGGGGCATAAATACCCGAAGTGTGGCGCAGCCAGCGCCGGCAGACCGGGTCCAGCCTAACCGATCCGTTACGGAAATGGCTAGCCGGGGATGCACTTTTATTCCCCGGCAGGACCGACCACCGCATTTTTTAGGCACTTGGTGAACCGGGGTTGCCCCCGTGAGTGCGCAAAATCAGAGCAGCATCGTGATCGGCCGCTCGATGTATCCGCGCAGCGCCTGGAGAAAGCGTGCCCCGACCGCCCCGTCGATGACCCGATGGTCGGCGCTCAGCGTGACCTTCATGCGCCGTCCGGCGACGACCTGCCCGCCGCGCACGACGGGCTCGTCACGGAGCGCGCCGACAGCCAGGATGGCGCCCTCGGGCGGGTTGATGACGGCTGCGAACTCCTCGATGCCGTACATGCCCAGGTTGCTGATGGAGAAGGTCCCGTCCGAGATCTCGTCCAGGCGCAGCTTCTTGTCCTTGGCGCGCCCCGCCAGCGCGCGCACCTCGTCGGCGATGACGCGCACCGACTTCTTGTCGGCGTCACGCACGACGGGCGTGATCAGCCCATCCGGCACGGCCACGGCCACGGAGATGTCGACCACCTGGTGGAAGCGGATGACGTCGCCGCCCCAGCTGGCGTTGCACTCGGGCACGTCACGCAGGGCGAGCGCGCTGGCCTTGATGACCAGGTCGTTGAAGGAGACCTTGGTGGCCCCCGCCAGCGCCTCGTTGAGCTCCAGCCGCGCTGCGTGGAGCGCGTCCACGTCCAGATCCACCGTCAGGTAGTAGTGCGGCACCTCGCGCTTGGACTCGCTGAGCCTGCGAGCGATGGTCTTGCGCGTGCTGCTGGCCTTCTCCTCGCGCGGCGGCAGGCGCACCCAGCCCCCAGCACCGCTCGCCGCGCCAGCCACGGCACCCGCTCCACCGCTCGACTTCCCGTCCTTCGGCGCCGCGTCCCGAACAGCGACGGGCAGCTCGTCGAGATCGCGCTTGATCACGCGCCCGCGAGGCCCCGTCCCCTTCACCGAGCGCAGGTCCACGCCCTGCTCCCGAGCCATCCGCCGCACCAGCGGACTAGACAGAACCCGCCCCGACCCGGCCGCAAACTCAGCCACCGACGCCGACTCAGCCACCGACGCCGACTCAGCCTCTGACTCAGACTCAGCCACCGACACCGACTCCGACTCCGACTCAGCCACCGACTCCGCCGCCGGCGCCTTCGCCGCACCACCAAGCTGAGCCAGCAACGCGCTGATGTCCTCGCCCGCCTTCCCGATGATCGCCACCGGCGCGTCCGGCGCCAGCGTCTCGCCCACGGGCACGAGGATCTTCAGCAGCACGCCCTTGTCGAAGGAGCGGAACTCCATGGTGGCCTTGTCGGTCTCGACCTCCGCGAGGAGCTCGTCCACGTCCACGGTGTCGCCCTCCTGCTTGGTCCAGGCGACGAGCGTGCCCTCCTCCATGGTGGGCGAGAGCTTGGGCAATCCGATGATCTTGGCCATGTTGACGTCGTCTCTCTCTGCTCGGGATTACTTCGCGTAGCTCACGCGCTCGACCGCCTCGACCACCCGCGCGACGCTCGGCAGGACGTAGTCCTCCAGGTTCAGCGCGTAGGGCATGGGCACCTCGAGGCTGGCCACCCGCAGGATGGGCGCGTCCAGATAGTCGAAGGCCTCACGCTGGATGCGGTCCACCAGCTCCGCGCCCGGCCCGCCGTAGGGCCAGTGCTCGTGCACGATGACGCAGCGGTTGGTCTTCTTCACGCTCTTCACCACCGTCTCGTGGTCGAAAGGGCGCAGCGTGCGCGGGTCGATGACCTCGCAGGAGATGCCCTTCTTGGCGAGCTCGTCCGCCGCCTCGAGGGCCGTGTAGTAAGGACGCCCCCAGGCGACCAGCGTGCAGTCGCTGCCCTCGCGGGCCACGCGCGCCAGGCCGAAGGGGATGGTCTCGTCCGCGTCCACCTCGGGCACCTCGCCCTTGGTGTTGTAGAGGGTCTCACCCTCGAGGAAGATGACCGGGTTCTCGCAGCGGATGGCCGTCTTGAGGAGGCCCTTCGCGTCGCGCGGGGTGGAGGGGATGACCACGTGCAGCCCGGGAATGGATGCGTAGAAGGGGCTCACCTCGTGGCTGTGCTGCGCGCCCACCTGCTTGGCCGCGCCGTCGGGCCCGCGAAAGACCACGGGCGCGCGGTACATGCCGGCGCTCATGGGGTAGATCTTGGCGGCGCTGTTGATGATCTGGTCGAAGGCCACGAAGCTGAAGTTCCAGGTCATGAACTCGATGATGGGCCGCAGCCCCGTCATGGCCGCTCCGATGCCGATGCCCGCGAAGCCCGCCTCGGCGATGGGCGTGTCGATCACGCGCCGCTCACCGAACTGCTCGAGCAGGCCCTCGGAGACCTTGTAGGCGCCCTGGTAGTGGCCCACCTCTTCGCCCATCAGGAACACGCGCTCGTCGCGCTCCATCTCTTCACGCAGCGCCTCGCGCAGCGCCTCTCGGTAGCGGATCTCACGCATCGCCATGGATGACTCCTGGTGGCTCGGGGCACACCGCCGTGCTGAACATGACCTCGGACTTGGCCGGCTCGGACTCGTCTGCGAACTTCACCACTGCGTCGATGCGCGTGTCCACCTCGGCGTCGATGTCGTCCAGCGTGTCCTCGCTGACGCCCATCTCCATCAAGAAGCGCCGCGCCACCACCACGGGGTCGCGCTGCTTGCGCTCCTCGAGCTCCGCCTGAGAGCGGTACTTGGCGGGGTCGCTCATGGAGTGTCCGCGGAAGCGGTAGGTGCTGATCTCGATGAAGGTCGGCCCCTCACCGCGGCGCGCCCGGTCCACCGCGACGCCGATGCGCTCGGCCGTGACGCGCACGTCGTGCCCGTCGAAGTGGTCCCCCGCCATGCCGTAGCCCTGCGCCTTGAGGGTCAGGTCCGAGATGGCGCTGGTGCGCGACATGGGCGTGCCCATGGCGTACTGGTTGTTCTCGCACACGAACACGATGGGCAGCTTCCACACCCCGGCCAGGCTCAGGGCCTCGTGGAAGCCGCCGATGTTGGTGGCCCCCTCGCCGAAGAAGCAGATGGTGACGCGCCCGTCGCCGGTGTACTTGCTCTTGAACGCGGCCCCGGCGGCGAGCGCCAGGTGGCCTCCGACGATGCCCCAGCCACCAAGAAAATTGGTCGCTTCGTCAAAGAAGTGCATGGACCCGCCCAGGCCGCGCGCGCAGCCCGTGTCCTTGCCGAAGAGCTCCGCCATGCCGGCCTCGGGGGCCATGCCGCGCGCCAGCGTGATGCCGTGGTCTCGGTAGGTCTGGAACACGTAGTCCTCGGGCTTTAGGGCGGCGGTGGCCCCCACGGCGATGGCCTCCTGCCCGATGTAGAGATGCAGGAACCCGCCGATCTTCCCCTGCGCGTACGCGCGCGCCGCCTCTTCCTCGAAGCGGCGGATCAACATCATCGTCCGGTATTGCTCGATGAGCGTGTCGGTATCCGTGGGCACGTTCGCCTCCTGCTGGCGCGGTGTCAATTTCACAAGAACATGTAAAGCGCGACCGAGCCGGGTTCTACTCGCCCTCGGGGGGCTGCGCTACGACGCTAGGACGCAAACACGTCCATCGGCCGTAATGTTTCACCAAAGCAAGGGCCACAGGCTACCAGGCGCGCCTGGGGGCACGCAGGAAAAAGGGGGGTGGTTGGTCGGAGTCGGTGGCGGAGTCGGAGTCGGTGGCGGAGTCGGAGTCGGAGTCGGAGTCGGAGTCGGAGTCGGTGGCGGAGTCAGAGTCAGAGTCGGAGTCCGTGGCGGAGTCGGAGTCCGTGGCGGAGTCGGAGTCCGTGGCGGAGTCCGTGGCGGAGTCCGTGGCGGAGTCGGTGGCGGAGTCGCCACCCCCCCCCCCCCGAGTGTCGTGGAGATGTTCCGCTAAGAGAGGGAGGACTGGCGAGGCCTCGGATTCAACTCGGCCGAAGGCCGCTGTGTCCGAGTACCCCATATAGAGCGACCGCAGCCTTCCAACCACGTAGTCCACCCCCCGCAGGGGGGGACTTTATGTGCACGATCACCTAGTCTGCTGCCCCGTGCTTCAGCACGGGGTGCCCAATTTCAAGGTGTTTCCAGCTTCCAAGCACCGCTCACCCCTCAACCCACAGCCCAGGACTCGGGCGCTCTTCCAGCTTCCAAGCACCGCTCACCCCTCAACCCACAGCCCAAGACTCAAGCGGTTTCCAGCTTCCAAGCACCGCTCACCCCTCAACCCACAGCCCAGCACTCGAGCACTTTTCCAGCTTCCAAGCACCGCTCACCCCTCAAGCCACAGCCCAAGCCTCGCCGCGACTCTGCGGCTCAGAGGACGCGCTGTAGGAAAGCCTCGAGGCCCTGGAGGACGTTCATGGGGATCTCGTGGCCGCCGCGGAAGGGGACGAAGGTGACGTCGCAGCCGGCCTCCGTGAGCGCGTCGCGCAGCCGCTCTGCGTAGCCGTAGCCCAGCATGGCGTCCGACTGCCCGTGGCTCTGGAACACGGGGACAGCCTGCCGCGCGGGCATCTTCGGGACCCAGCGCTGGGCGGCCAGGAGGGTGCCGGAGAGCACGGCCAGGCCTGCGAAGTCCCGCTCGCCCACCAGGGTCACGTCGCAGGCCAGCATGGAGCCCTGCGAGAACCCGCCCAGCACGGTCTGCGCGTCGGTGACACCCAGCTCGGTCTGCAGCGCGTCCAGCATCTCCACCACCACGGCGTGCGCGCTCTCGAGCCCGGGCGGCAGCTCTGCGGTGAGGTCGCGGGGCTGCCCGCTGGCCATGGCGCGCTCCACGGAGGCCATGTCGATCTCCCACCACGCCCGGGCACCGTACATGCCTGGCAGCGCGTGCGGCGCTGCGGGGAAGGCGAAGCGCACGGCGCGGTCCACGCCCAGCACGCGATAGAGGCCCACCAGGTCGTCCCCCGACGCGCCGAAGCCGTGCATGAGCACCACCAGGGGACCATCGCCGCCCCCTTCGCGGTCTGTGCCGCCCGCCAAGACCACATCCAGAGAACCGAATCGTGCGCGCTTCATGGCGGCGGGTATAGCGCACCTTGCGCCGGATGCCGGCTGTGGCCGTCCACCGCAGCGCCGGAGTGGCGCGCGCCCGTCAACAGGGGCCACAGCAGCACCAGGAGCAGGACCAGCGCCACCACGCAGAGCGCGATCAGGTCGCGACGGGTCGTGTCCGCGGGGGTCTTGTCCGCGATGCTGCCGGAGCTTGCGTTCAGCACCGCGTCCAGCTCTCGGGTCAGGGCCTGGTGCTCGGGGTGCTCCTCCGGCACCAGCTGCAGCGCGCGCTGCAGCGCCGTCACGGCCATGCTGAAGTCGCGGGACATGCGTCCGATGCGCGCCCGCGTGCGGAGCTCCGCGATGGCTGCGGCGTTGACGAGCGCGCCACAGTCGCAGACGCGGTCGTAGACCGTCAGCGTGGCGCCGCACTCGTGGCAGACACTGGGTGAGGGGCTGGGTGGCACTCCGACGTTGTAGCGCGCCCAGGTCGCTTCGCGAGCGCCGGTTGCGCCGCCCGACGTCGTGCTTAGCTTGGCTGCGCCTGTGTGACGCGGCGCCAAGCTGGCTCCGCAACGCACGGGGCGACCCCGATACACTGGGCACGGTGGGCCCTCGGCCCGACGTGAATGGAGACACGAATGCGCATCGACCGCCTGACGACCAAGACCCGCGAAGCCCTCCTTGCCGCGCAGCAGAGCGCCGCCGAGCGAGGACACCCCGAGGTCTATCCCGAACACTTCCTGATCGCGCTGCTCGCGCCCACCGACGGCGTGGCGGCGGCCATCCTCACCAAGGCCGGGCAGGACCCGCGCGCCGTCGCGGCGGACCTGGGCCGTGCGCTCAACAGCAAGCCCACCGTCCATGGCGGCGATGAGCCCAGCCTCTCTCGGCGCGTACGCGACCTGCTGACCGAGTCCTGGAAGGTGACCGAGTCCTTCGGCGACGACTACACCTCCGCAGAGCACGTGCTGCTGGCCATCGCCAAGCTCGAGGGCAAGCTGCTGCCGGTCAACGAGCAGGCGCTGCGCGCCGCGATCGACCAAGTGCGCGGGAGCGCCAAGGTCACGGACGCGGATCCGGAGGGCAAGTACCAGGTGCTCGAGAAGTACACGCGCGACCTCACCGCGGCTGCCCGCGCCGGCAAGATCGACCCGGTCATCGGACGCGACGAAGAGATCCGCCGCGTGCTGCAGGTGCTGAGCCGCCGCACCAAGAACAACCCGGTCATCATCGGTGAGCCGGGCGTGGGTAAGACCGCCATCGTGGAGGGCATCGCGCACCGCATCGCGCAGGGCGACGTCCCCGAGGGGCTCAAGAACAAGTCCGTGCGCGCGCTCGACCTGGGCGCGCTCATCGCTGGCGCCAAGTTCCGCGGCGAGTTCGAGGAGCGGCTCAAGCAGGTGCTCCAAGAGCTGGGTGGCGCAGAGGGCTCCATCATCCTCTTCATCGACGAGCTGCACACGCTCGTGGGTGCCGGCGCGTCCGAGGGCTCCATGGACGCGAGCAACATGCTCAAGCCGGCCCTGGCGCGCGGCGAGCTGCGCTGCATCGGCGCCACTACGCTCAACGAGTACCGCAAGCACATCGAGAAGGACGCCGCCTTGGCGCGCCGCTTCCAGCCCGTGTTCGCGAACGAGCCGAGCGTCAACGACACCATCGGCATCCTGCGCGGCCTGAAGGAGCGCTACGAGGTGCACCACGGCATCCGCATCCAGGACAGCGCCATCGTCGCGGCCGCCACGCTCAGCAACCGCTACATCACGGACCGCTTCCTGCCGGACAAGGCCATCGACCTGGTGGACGAGGCGGCCTCCAAGCTCAAGATGGAGATCGACTCGCTGCCCGGCCCCATCGACCAGGTGGAGCGCAAGGTGGTGCAGCTGGAGATCGAGCGGCAAGCCCTCAAGAAGGAGAAGGACGACGCCAGCAAGAAGCGCCTGGAGCTGCTGGAGTCGGAGCTCGCCGACCTGCAAGAGGAGCGCAGCGCCATGCGCGCCCAGTGGATGCGCGAGAAGGAGGCCATCACCGACATCCGCGACAAGAAGGCGGAGGTGGAGCAGCTGCGCCTGGACCTCGAGCGCGCGCAGCGTGTGGCGGACTTCGACCTCGCGGCGCGGCTTCAGTACGGCGAGATCCCCGCGGCCGAGAAGGCCGTGACGCAAGCTCAGGAAGAGCTGAAGAGCGTGCAGAAGGACCAGAGCTTCCTCGAGGAGGAGGTCACCGAGGAGCACATCGCGTCGGTGGTGTCGCGCTGGACGGGCGTGCCCGTGAGCAAGATGCTGGAGAGCGAGAAGGCCAAGCTGCTGGACATGGAGCAGCGCCTCGGTCAGCGCGTGGTCGGGCAGCACGAAGCGGTGGTGGCCGTGTCCAACGCGGTGCGCCGCTCGCGGGCGGGTCTGGGTGAGCCCAACCGCCCCATCGGCAGCTTCTTGTTCCTGGGCCCCACGGGCGTGGGCAAGACCGAGCTCGCGCGCGCCCTGGCGGAGTTCATGTTCGACGACGAGCGCGCCATGATCCGCTTGGACATGAGCGAGTACATGGAGAAGCACGCGGTGTCGCGCTTGATCGGCGCGCCCCCCGGCTACGTGGGCTACGAGGAGGGCGGCCAGCTCACCGAGCCGGTGCGCAGGCGACCCTACAGCGTGGTGCTCTTCGACGAGGTGGAGAAGGCGCACCCGGACGTGTGGAACGTGCTGCTGCAGGTGCTGGACGACGGGCGTCTGACGGACGGCCAGGGCCGCACCGTGGACTTCAAGAACGTGGTCATCATCCTGACGAGCAACATCGGCAGCCACCACATCCTGGAGAGTTCGGGCGACGGCGCCGACGAGACGGCCATGCGTGAGGCGGTCACCCGCGAGCTGCGCGCCGCCTTCCGGCCGGAGTTCCTCAACCGCCTGGACGAGACGGTCATCTTCCACCGCCTGGACAAGCAGGAGATCGGCCACATCATCGACATCCAGCTGAAGCGCTTCGCGGGGCGGCTCAAGGAGCGCGACCTGGAGCTGGAGCTGAGCGACGACGCGCGTGCCTTCCTGGGCAACGTGGGCTTCGATCCGGCCTACGGTGCGCGCCCGCTGAAGCGAGCCATCCAGAAGCACCTCGAGAACGGCCTGGCGGAGGCCATCCTGGCCGGCACCTTCAAGCCCGGACAGGTGGTGTACGTGGACGCCCGCGACGGTGGGCTGGTGTTCGAGCCCCGCGAGGGCGCCCCGCGCGAGCGCAAGAGCAGCCCGCCCAACATGGCGCAGGCCTGACATCCGGCACCTGACGCGCCGCGCCGTTCCGTAAGTGCGGAGCGGCGCGGCTCTGCGTCGTGGGCCTACGGAGCGGGCGCCTCGACGCTCGGCTCGGTCAGTTCGGTCGACGCACCTCCGCTGGGTTCGTCAGACGGTTCCGTTGCGCCCGAGACGCTGGGGCCGAGCTGAATGCTGGCCAAGAAGGTCTGGAAGTCTGCGAGTCCCGCCTCGAAGTCTGCGGCATCGTTGGCATAGCCGGCGACGACGATCACCGGGACGACGCGCCAGCGCCGCGCGCGCTGCTGCAGGTAGTTTGCGCGCACGAAGACCAGCGCCCCCCGCGCGAGGCCCTCACCCGAGCCGGCTTCGACGAGGACCATGTGGCCCGCGTGCCGGCTGATCGCGATGGCCGCCTCGCCGACCACGCTCGCGATGCTCCCGTCGAACTTGTTCTCGCGCGGGCTGCTCGCGACCACGTCGCGGGCCACCCCGTGGAGATCTTGGTCGCGCACGGTCACGGCCACCGGCACGACGTCCAACCACATCCTCCCCTGGTTGGTGCGGTGCCGCAGCGCGAGCCCCACGCGGTGCCCGTACGCGCCGTAGGTCCCGTAGGTGCGGACGCGCCGCACTGGGCGCTCTTGGGCGTTCAGCTGCCAGCCGTCCACGAGCCAGTTCTCGGACACCAGGCGGCCAGCGTCACTGGGCTGCACGAACACCGGGAAGTCGCGGTCTTGGTAGCCGCCGCGCACGAAGGGATTGGTCTGGACGCAGCCCGCCATGAGGAGCAGCGCGACTCCGAGGCCGAGTCGACGCATCACTGGCCACCTCCGAAGATGTGGAACGCGAGATTGAGCATGATGGTGTAGAGCCCTGCGGAGCGGTCGGCCGAGGGGACGCCTATGTGGCCACGCAGCGAGAGATCGGAGTGCGCGAGCTGGAAGCCCACCTCGAGCCCGGGCTGAATGAGCCTGAACGTCTCGGTGCGCGTGCGGTACGTCCGCGTCGAGGAGTCGTAGACCTTGTCGCGAAAGCGCTGCCCGCCCACCCGAAAGCTGGGCGCGATGAAGAAGCCCGCGCCACCGGGATGAAAGCGCAGCAGGAAGGTGCCGCCGCCTCCCCTGGACCGGACCTCATCGAAAGTCGAAGGCTCGGAGCGGTAGTTCGCATCCATCTTGGTGGTGATGAGCAGGTCCACCTCGACGACCAGCGAGAACACCGCGGCCGGAGTGAGGCGGATGCCCCCGAAGAAGCGCACCACGGCACCCGGGGTGAGCGGGTGGACCAGCGCGTAGCCGCCGCCCCCGGTGCCGCCGATCAGGCCGCCGCCCCCGGCGCCCAGCCCCGCCAAGATCAGCCACGACTGCCGGTCGCGCCAGTGCCAGTTCTCCGGCGGCACCTCTGGCAGCGGCGGCGCCGTCTCGAGCGGGAAGGCGTCCACGAACGGACGCAGCGCCTCGGACGACACCAGCGCAGGGCCTCCACCCGTGACCACGCGCACGAAGGGCGAGCGGTCCGAGATGGTCGGGTCGCGCTGCGCGGCGGCACGCATGAGCGTCGACGCCTGTTGCAGGAGCTCCTCGGCGAGCGTGCGGGTGGGGCCGACGGGCATGGTCCCCGGAGACACGTGATCGCCTGCGCGGAACATGAGCATCTGCGCCGCGTCCCACAGAAAGGCCGCCACGAAGACCTTCATGTCTGGAGACAGCTCGGGCAGGTCGAGGGCGCGGATCTCCTGAATGGCCTGCGTGTCTGTGGTGCCCTCGGTGACGTCGGAGGCCTCGCGCAGCACCCGCATCAGCCCGACCCGCGAGAGGGTGTCGATCACTCGAGCCGCCTCGTCCGCGTCGCCGGGCAAGCCCGGGACGCGCGCCTCGACGAGGCGCAGGCGTGCCTCGCGCAGAGCGTCGTGCAGGGTCGCGAGCGGAACGGCCAGCGCCAGCCCCTGCACACCCTGGCGTACGTCGCCGCCCGCGACGAGCATGCCCACCACGCGGTCGGCTTCGTCGATGACGGGGCCGCCGGAGTTGCCGGGGTTCACGTCCATGTCCAGCTGCACCTGCCCGTCGTCGCGCGCGCCGCCGACGATGCCGCGCGAGGACTGCGCCTGCCGTCGGCTGGCGTCGAGGGGGTAGCCCACCGTGAAGACCTGCTGACGCGTGCGCAGCGTGTGGTCGGCCGGCTGCAGCTCCAGGGGCGGCACGTCGCCGACGATGTGGAGCACCGCCACGTCGCGCTCGTCGTCGCGGTAGGCGACTCGCGCCGGGTAGTACGCCCCGTCGCCGGGCAACCGGACCACGACGTAGAGCGCGTTCTCGACCACGTGCGCGGCCGTCAACACCAGGTGGTCGCCACCGGTCACGGAGAAGCCCGTGCCATGCCCCATGTTCGGGATCGCCACCACGCGCGTGCCGCGCGCGGTCCGTCCCTCCTCCGTGGTGACGTTCTGGACGGCGAAGACGCGCACGGTGGCGGCGTCCACGGCCCCGAACTCCACTCCCTGCGCCTGCGCGCCAGCGCCGAGCGTGAGCGCGAGCGCAAACGCGAGCGCACGGCCGGCCGCGAGGGGGCCCGCGCCGGGACCGGCTACCCTGGGGATTTCTACTGCACGTCTCACTCGACCTCCTTGGGAACGCGCGATTTATGCACGAAGAGCACGCGGAGGCCAGGCTGATTCGCACATCGGGACGCGTCACGCGCACGACCGCGAAGGTCGACGCCGACGCGGCTTGCTGGTATCCCGTCGGCGTGCGTGAGGCCGCCCCCAGCCCTGAACACGAGGAAGAGCCGGCCCCTCCGACGCTGAGTGTACCGGCCGCGGTGGGGCTCACGGCCCTCGCCTTCGTGCTCACGCGAGCGCTGTTCTACGCAGCGGGCGCCCTCTATGCGTGGCGCGCGGGAGAGCCCCTGCCGCGTGGCATGGCCGCGGCGCACGCCGACGCCCTGGTGCACGGGCTCGCGCTCGCGTTCGGGCTCGGGACGGCGACGCTGCTCGCCACCTCGCGCGGAAGCCGTCGCGAGCCTCTCACCGCGCGGGTGGGGCTGGTGGCCGTCCCCTACGCCGCGCTCGCGTGGGCCACGCTGCTGGGCGCGAGCGTGCACGTGGCGGGGGCCGAGGTGGTGAACCAGCTGCGAGAGGCCTTCCCCCTGTCGCCCGAGCTGGACGTGGCGCAGCGCCGGCTGCTCACGCCCGAAAACTGGCTCGAGGGCGTGGGCGCGGTGCTCGCGTTCGTGGCGCTCGCCCCCTTCGCGGAGGAGGTCTTCTTCCGGGGGCTGGTGTTCCCCGGGCTGACTCGTCACTACGGCCACGCGTGGTTCGCGATCGCGATCTCGGCGCTGCTCTTCGGCGCTACGCACGTGGAGCCCGTCGCCATCCTCTACGCCACCCTCGTTGGCGCGGCCCTCGCGCTGCTGACCGTGCGCGCGCGCTCCATCCTCCCCGCCGCCGTCGCCCACGCCGCCCACAACGCCGTGCCCCTGTTGGTACCGGAGCGCGTGCTGCGCGTCGAAGGGCTCAACACGCTGGCCGAGGCGGGCTACCATCTGCACCCGCTCATCGTGCTGACCGCCATCCTCAGCGCCTTGCTCGCAGCGCGCGCGCTGCTCCACAGCCTCGAGACCCCTCCTGACGCATGACCGCCCCTGACTCGGCTCCCAAGTTGCCCGCGCTCGGCCTTTGCATTCTCGGCGGTGGCGTCACGGGGGCCATGTACAGCGTGGGCGTGCTCGCGGCGCTCGAGGAACAGCTGGAGGACTTTCGCGCCACAGAGCTGGATGCGTACGTGGGCGCTGGGACGGGCGCCGTGCTCGCCGTGGGTCTGGCGGGCGGGCTCTCTGCGCAGCGCCTCTACCGCGCGCTGCTGAACCCCGCCGACGACCTCTTCCCCATGAGGCGGCACCACCTGCTGCGGCTGGAGCTGCGGGAGCTGCGACGCGCGTTCGGGACCACCATCAAAGCAGCCACGCGCTTGTTGGGGAGCGTCACCCGCAACCCGCTGGAAGTGGACCTCTGGCATCAGGTGGACCGCTTCTTCGATGCGCTCCCGGCAGGCGTGCTCACCATGGACGCCTTCGAGCGCTTCCTCTCCGACGTCATCGACCGACGCGGCATCCCGGCCACTTTGGACGCCTTCGAGCGGCCCGTGCGCATCATCGCCAATGACCTCGACGGAGGCGCGCGGGTGGTCTTCGGCGAGGCGCCCCACGAGACCATCTTCGTCGCACGTGCCGTGGTGGCGTCCTGCGCAGCGCCGGTGCTCTTCGCGCCCGTGGAGCACGAAGGGCGCGACTACATCGGCAGCAACGCGGGGGACGAGGGGCACGTGGACGTGGCCGCGCGCCTCGGCTGCGCACACGTGCTGGTGCTCAACCCACAGGTCCCCATCCGCGTGGGCCCGGACAGTGACCGCGTCCAGCGGCTACGGCACCGGGGCCTGCTGTGGGTCTACTCGCAGAGCTGGCGCATCGTCACGGAGGCCCGCCTCATTCGCGGCCTCGAGCGCTTCCGTGCGGCGCACCCAGAGGTGTCCCTGCACCTCGTAGAGCCCGAGCGCGACGACACCACCATGTTCACGCACTCGCCCATGAACTTCGCCGCGCGCCGTGAGATCCTGGAGGACGCATACCGGCGGACGACGCATGCGCTCCGTGAGCCGGGGCACCCTCTGCGCGCCGCGCTCGAGGCCGCCGGAAGACGCGTCCTCACGGCCTGAGCCACGGTTTGGGCGCACCTGCCGCGAGCGCGCCGTGGTAACGTCGTCGACATGAAGAAGTATCGTTTCTTGGCGGTCGTCATGGCCATGTTGGGTTTGGGTTGTGGTGAGTCCACGGGCGACACGGGCCCGCAGGGTCCGGCGGGCCCCACTGGACCACAGGGTCCCGCAGGTCCCCAGGGCACGATGGGTCTGCAGGGAGACCCCGGCGCTCCGGGGGCGCCTGGCGCTCCGGGTCCCTCCACCGTGACCCTCGAGACAGACACGTGTCAGACGGTCAATCAAGGCTCCTTCTCGTGCACCGTGACCTGCTCCGGCGTCGGCGCCATCGCCATGGCCAGCGGGGGCTGGGAGACGGCGGCCACGGGCTACATCATGCTCAACTCCCAGAGTCAGGTCCTCGCCGACCCCAGCAGCTGGACCTTCACCTTCGGGACCGAGGGCGTCGAGGTCGACGTGCCCGTCACGATGTCCGTCGTCTGCTTCACCCCGCCCACGTGAGCGCGCCCTCGGACTCCCCCGGCACCAAGGGAGCCACCGCGCCTCTGCAGATCCTCGACACGCTCGCGCCAGAGGATCTGCAGCACGAGGTGTGGGCGGCGTGCATGGCGCCACGCTGGTACTTCGGGAACCGGTCCACGGACGTACAATCCAGCCGTCCGTTCTGGAAGATGGACCTCGACGGGGTGGAGGCCGTGGACCGCTTGTGGCAACACGCCCGCCCCACCTGCGAGAGGCTGGCGCGGACGCCGCTGCGCGTGGAGCGACAGTACGCCAACGGACACACCTACGGGCTCGGCGGGCGGCCGCACTACGACGACGTGCGGCCCGGCACCTACACCCTGCTCTACTACCCCATGCTCGCGTGGGAGCCGGTGTGGGAAGGCGAGACGCTCTTCTTCGACGCCGCCGGGCACGTCGCGGCGGGCGTCGCCATCGCCCCCAACCGCGCGGTGTTCTTCGACTCCCGCATGGCGCACTCGGCGCGCGCGCCCAGCCGTGACTGCCCCGAGCTGCGCGTCACCCTGGCCTTCAAGCTCGTGACCGCTGCGACGGGGTGACACGCAATTAGCAGCCGTGGCGCCCGTCCCGTGCCCGCGGCGGGTGCGCTCAGACCTCACCCCACTGCCGCAGCAGGCTGGCGTGGCTCTTCACCAGCAGGTCGTAGGCGCGGCTCTTGCCCTCGGCGGCGTGCACCAGCTCCATGGCCACGCTCAGGTCCCAGAGGGTCTCGCGCTGCGTCGTGTCGCGCACGTAGCTCTGCACCCAGCCGATCACCACCAGCCGCTCGCCCTCGGTCACCTCGCGCACCTCGTGTAGCTGCCCCGTCGGGTAGCACAGCAGGTGCCGCGCCGGCAGCTTGAAGCACGTGTCCCCGCTCCCGCTCTCGAGGCAGAGCTCACCGCCCTGGTAGCTCGAAGGGTCACTCAAGAAGAGCGTGAACGAGAGGTCGGCGCGCGCGTGCACGCCTCCGTCGACCATGAGCGCCGCGTCCACGTGCTTGCCGTAGCGCATGCCCACGCCGTAGCGCGACAGGCGTAGCGAGTGCATCTGGCGCGGCAGCGCCGCCGCCCGAAACGCCGAGTGCCGCGCGAGCGCCCCGCCCACGATCTTGGCCACCTGCGCGATGGCGGGGTCCGTGCGTGCCATCTGTTCGTTGTGCTTGGTGTCTACCAGCCGCGCGCTGGCGCTCTCCAGCCCAGACACGAACTGGGTCCCACCCGCGATGGAGAGCAGCTCGGCGTGCTCTGCGGGGGTGATGATCTCGGCGAAGGTCTGCAGCATGCCGTGCATGGTGCCGCTCGCGGCGGGCGCGATCGAGCCTCATCTGCTCCAGAGCAACGCCGCATGCGGGCCTTCGAACAAGCCAGGGCTTCCGCCGAGCCTGGATGGTGCTCTAGCTTGACCAGCGCCGCCACTAGCGAGGACGATGGACGCATGCCGTACCAGAAGCGTCTGGGTCCACTCGACCTCTCGTTCCTCGCCGCCGAGACCCGCGAGTCCATGATGCACGTCGGCGCGCTCATGCAGTTCTCGGCACCGTCGAAGGACGCGCACGAGGACTTCCTCGTGGACCTGATGGACGAGATCAAGCGGGACACGACCATCGCGCGCCCCTGGAACCTGAAGCTGCGCTTCCCGGAGATGCTCGCCAACCCGCTCCAGATGTGGGTCGAGGACGAGGGCTTCGACGCGGAGTACCACGTGCGCCGCTCCGCCCTGCCCCGCCCCGGCGGGGAGCGTGAGCTCGGCATCCTGGTGTCGCGCTTGCACAGCCACTCCATCGACTTCCACCGGCCGCCCTGGGAGGTGCACTTCATCGAGGGGCTCGGCGACGGGCGCTTCGCCATGTACTTCAAGGTGCACCACTCCTTGGTGGACGGGTACACCGGCATGCGGCTGCTCTCGCGCTGCCTGTCGAACGACCCGCACGATCTGGACACGCCCATGTTCTTCGAGCGCGGCGTGAAGGAGCGCCCCGCGAACACGGACGAGACTGCACCCACCCTGGCGGCGCTGATGGAGCGCGCCCGTGTGGAGTGGAGCGGAACGCGTGCGGCAGCCAGCGCGCTCGGCCGCGTCTTCCGGGCCGGGCAGCGCCACGACCGTGACCTGATCGCCCCGCGCGAGGCGCCGCGCTCCGTGGTGAACCGTGCCATCGGGCGCAACCGCCGCTTCGCCACGCAGCAGTTCGAGACCGAGAGGCTACGCAACGTCGCGCGCGCGCTGGACGGGACCATGAACGACGTGGTCCTCGCGCTCTGCGCAGGCGCCCTGCGGCACCTGCTCGGGGAGCTGGAGCTGCTGCCCACCGACCCCATGACCGCCATGCTGCCGGTCAACACCCGCCCCAAGGACGACCCGGGCGGCGGCAACGCGGTCGGCGCGGTGCTGGCCAGCCTGGCGACGGACTTCGACGACCCCATCGAGCGCTTCGAGGCCATCGTCGCGTCCACACGCGCCGCGAAGGAGCAGCTGGCGGGGCTCTCGCAGAACGCCGTGCTGCAGTACAGCGCCATGATCATCGCGCCGGTGCTCTTCTCGCAGATCCCGGGCGCGGCGGAGCGCGTGCGCCCGGCGTTCAACGTGGTGGTCTCCAACGTCCCCGGCCCGCGCGAGCACCTCTACTTCCGCGGGCACCGGCTGGACGCCTACTACCCCCTGTCGATCCCCTTCCACGGCTACGCGCTCAACATCACGGTGGTCACGTACGTGGACACGCTCAACTTCGGCTTCACCGCCGACCGTGACGCGCTGCCGCACATGCAGCGCCTCGCGCTCTACGCCCGCGACGCGCTCGAGGAGCTGGAGGCCGCAATCGAGGAGCGCGTGCCCACGACGCAAGAGCAGCCGAGCGAGCGCTGACGCCCACGAGCGCCCTGCAGCTCGCCCGGCAGCCCGCTCCTCAGCCCTGCTTGATCAGCGCGGCGGCCTTCTCGCCGATCATGATGCACGGGGCGTTGGTGTTGCCCCCCGTGATCTGCGGCATGATGGACGCGTCCGCGACGCGCAGACCCTCGATGCCGTGCACGCGGCAGAGGGGGTCCACCACCGCGTCCTTGTCCTTGCCCATGCGGCAGGTGCCGACCGGGTGGTACACGGTGGTCGCGCGCAGGCGCACCTCGTCCGCCAGCGCCTCGTCGCTCTGGCTGTGCGCGCCGGGGGCGAGCTCTTCCTCGACCAAGCCGCGGATCTTCGGGCTGCTCATGATCTCGCGCCCCAGCCGGATGGCACGCACCAGCAGCGCGAGGTCGTCGGGGTGCGACAGGTAGCGAGGGTCGAAGATGGGCGCGCCTTCGGGGTCACTGTTGCGCAGCTTCACCTCGCCACGGCTCTTCGGATAGATGAGCGTGGGCATGACCGTGAAGCAGTAGCCGTCGTCCACGTGCGGGCGGTCGGGCCCGTCCTGGTTGGGGTCGGGGTAGCCCCACGGCAGGGTGTGGTACTGGATGTCCGGGATGGGCTGGTCCGCGCTGCTCTTCAAGAACGCGCCGGCCTCGAAGACGGTGCGCCCGAACCAGCCACCGCCGCGCCCCACGGCGCCCATCGCGAGCTCCTTGAACATGCCCGCGAAGAAGTGACCCGGCGCGCCGCGGTGCCCGCTGGTGGGGGCGCGGTAGGTGATCGGCACGAAGAGGTGGTCGTGCAGGTTCTGACCCACGCCTGGCAGGTCGTGCAGCACCTCGATGCCGTGCTCCTTCAGGTGCGCAGCGGGCCCGATGCCGCTCAGCAGCAAGAGGTGCGGCGAGCCCACGGCGCCAGCGGCCAGGATGACCTCACGCGTGGCCCGCGCCGTCAGCAGCGCGCGCTCTTGGCGGTAGCGCACGCCCACGCAGCGCTTGCCCTCGAATACCAGCTTGCGCGCGATGGCGCCGGTCTCGAGCGTGAAGTTGGGGCGCTGCTTGGCGGGCTCCACGAAGGCCTCGCCCGTGCCGTAGCGCAGCCCGTCGCGGCAGTTCATCTGGAACAGCGAGGGGCCGTGCTGCTCCTTGCCGTTGAAGTCGTCGGTGCGCGGGACGCCGGTCACGTCGGTCACCGCGTCGATGAAGGCGCGCGAGACGGGGCTGATCTGGCTCTCGTCGTGCTTGCCGATCTTCACCGGCCCGCCGCGCCCGTGCCAGGTGTTGGGCGCGTCGGGGTGGTCCTCGAAGGACTTGTAGTACGGCAGCACGCCCTCGTAGTCCCAGCCGTCCGCGCCCATCTCGGCCCACTTGTCGTAGTTGGCCTTGTTGCCGCGCAGGTAGAGCATGCCGTTGACCGAGCTGCACCCGCCCACGACCTTGCCGCGCGTCTGCGGCACCTGGCGGCCGTTCATGAAGGGCGCGGGCTCGGCCTTGTAGCCCCAGTCGATCTTCTCCTTCAGCTCTTTTACCTGGTGCATGAGCGAGATCATCCCGGGCACCTGGATCATCTTCTTGCGGTCCGTCCCACCCGCTTCGAGCAGGAGCACCCGCACGCTCGGGTCCTCGGCGAGGCGGGCGGCGATGACGGCCCCGGCGGACCCGGATCCCACGACGATGTAGTCGAATTCACGCATGCGATGCTGTCTCCTTGGCCGACGCAAGCCTGCGCGCCGGGCTCAGTGAGCGGCAATATACAGCGTACACGTGACCCCTCAACCCTTACAGCCGGCGGCGGATGCGGTCTGGACGTGTAGCGCGCAGCGCGCCCGAGTTGTGTATGCTGCGCGCCCTCGTGACCCGCTTCCAACGCGCCCGCCTGCCGCTCGCTCTCTACGTGCTCGTCGCCGGCATCTACTGCGCCGTGCTGGGTCCGCGCGTGCTCGAGACCTCCCCCGACAACCACTACGCACACCTGGCGCAGGGCTTCCTGGACGGGAGCCTGGCGCTGCCGGGGCGCCCTCCGGGGACCAACGACTGGGCCTGCTACGACACGCAGCTACGCGGCCCCTGCCCACCGGGCTTCTTCTTTCCGGGCGCGGAGCCGGGGCGCTACAAGTGGTACGTCTCGTTCCCCCCCTTCCCCGCCGTCGTGATGCTGCCCATCGTGGCGGTGGCCGGCGTGGACGCGCCGGACAGGCTCTTCTGGGCGCTCATCGCGGCGCTCGGCCCCATGCTGCTCTTCCTCACGCTGCGCCGCCTTCGTGAAGACGGCGTGAGCGAGCGCAGCCAGCGCGACGACCTGCTGCTGACGCTGCTCTTCGCGTTCGGCAGCGTGTTCTTCTTCGTCGCCGTACAGGGCACCGTGTGGTTCGCCGCGCACGTGGTCGCCACGTCGCTCCTGTGCCTCTACCTGCACTTCGGACTCGGCGCGCGCCGCCCGGTCCTGGCGGGGCTCATGCTGGGGCTGTGCTTCCTGACGCGCCCCACCACGGCGCTGCTGGCGGTGCTCATGGCGCTCGAGATCGTGCGCGTGGCACAGCGTGAGCGCGCCGCGGACGCCGCCTCACCCGACGGCGGTTGGCAGCTCCTGCGCAACGTGGACTGGCCGCGCGCCCTGCGCCTGGGCGCCCTCTTCAGCGCGCCCATCCTGCTCTGCGGCCTGCTCGCCATGTGGATGAACCAGGCCCGCTTCGACGACCCCTTCGAGTTCGGGCACTCGTTCCTGCAGATTGGCTGGCGCGGGCGCATCGAGAAGTGGGGCCTCTTCAACTACCACTTCGTCGGCCGCAACCTGGCCATCTTCACCTCGTCGTTGCCTTGGCTGTCAGCCAACGCGCCGCACCTGACCATCAGCCGGCACGGGCTCGCGCTGTGGGTCACCACGCCGGCGCTGTTCCTGCTGCTCTCCCCCGTGCGCATCACCCCGGTCTTGAAGGCGCTCACGCTGGCGGTCATCCCCGTGATCGTGTTGAACCTCATGTACCAGAACAGCGGCTGGGTGCAGTTCGGCTACCGCTTCGCGCTCGACTACATGCCGCTGCTCTTCGTCATGCTGGCGCTCGGAGGCCGCCGCTTCGGCAAGCGCTTCATCGCGCTCGGAGTGATCGCCATCGCCATCAACACCTTCGGCGCCATCACCTTCGACCGCGCCCACCAGTTCTACGACACCGACCGCACGCAGACCGTGCTCTTCCAGCCGGACTGAGGCGCGAGCCGCCGCCGCAAAACTGAGGCGCGCGCGGGCCCAACGCGACCCGGCAGGCAACAAGGCGCTCGCTGCGCCGCCAAGCGCGGAGGGCTACTCCTGCAGAACGGTCGTGGCCCGCAAGCCCACAGAGAGCGCCTGGCACTCGCCCGCAACCCGGACGTCGATGAGCGCAACCAGCAGCGCCTCGACGTCCGCCAGGGACGGCCCGCCATCCGCTCCGGCGAGCAGAACGGAGAAGGCGTCGAGGGTCGGCTCCGAAGACAGCATCCCCCCGATGACGACATCTTCGAGACCGGTCCGAGTGAGCCGGCCGTGGACGATGACGTTCTCGAGGGGGAGCCCGAGCGGCGTGACTCCCGAGGAAGTCCTTATTGGGATCGCGAACGGAAGCACGGGGAGGGACGCCCGGAACCAGCCGCTTCCGTCCGGGATCACCAAGACAGGCCCCGCAAGCGTTCGACCCTGTCCGTCGCGCACGCGGAACGTCGTGGTCATGTCGCAGGTCTGCACGACGAAGGACAAGGCGAGGGGCGTGCAGAGCGCGGATGGCGTCTCGCAGGCGAGCGCCTCGTCGAGCGCAGCCTGGAGATCCAAGGGCGCGGGAGCGCCCAGCCCGAGCAGGCCGGCGTTCAGGGCCAAGAGCTGGTTGTCGACGCCCCCCGCATAGTCCACCACGCCGCAGACCTCGCCCACGTTGTCGACGTTGTGGCCAAGCGCTGCCCCACTATCCACGTCCTCGAGGGTGGGGATGCGTAGATCGGTCACGCGATAGACCGTCGTGGGGTCGGCAGCGCCGCAGATCTCGTCGCCGCAGGCGTAGTGATAGTCACTGGGTCTTGGGCTGAACACCCCCCCGGAAGACGCTAGTCGCAGGGTGCAAGCCTGAGCGTTCGCGCAGTCCGCGCTGGACGCACAGGTGGCGCGCACGCAGAAGAGGTTG
Source organism: Sandaracinaceae bacterium (assembly GCA_020633075.1). Classification (GTDB taxonomy): domain Bacteria; phylum Myxococcota_A; class Polyangia; order Polyangiales; family Houyiibacteriaceae; genus JADJJE01. The sequence goes on along the minus strand of JACKEI010000003.1, from coordinate 455,168 downwards.
CTCTGACTGAACACCGCGGGGTCCGCCTCGTAGAGCGGCGCGCAGACGCGGCCGGCCGGGCAGTCCGCGTCGACGAAGCACTCGTCGTAGGCGCAGGACAACCGAGAGACCTGGTCTTCGAGGCTGAGCACGCACCTCCCGTTGACGCCGTCCCGGCAGTCATCGTCGTGGTGGCAGCTCTCGAAAGTCGCCCACGACCGCTCTGGCGCTGGGTCCGGCGCGGCCCGGCAGATCGGATGGGTGGGCACCTCGTCGCGCACCTCCGAGAGACGCGCGGCGCAGGTTCCGTCGCACGCTGCGTAGGCGCGCCGACAGCCCCCGAGCGATCCGAAGAGGGCGCCGCAGTCGCTACCTTCGCAGCCCGCGTGGCGACAGTCTCCGCTCAGGATGGGACCGCACGCGTAACCGTTCCAAGCGAAGCCCAGCCGGCGAGGCGAGGCGGTGGGGTCACACGCGTCGCCCGCTCGCACGAAGCGCTGGCGCGCGTCCTGGGGGCCGCCACAGTCCTCCACGTCGACGCCGCAGCCGACGAGCGTGAAGGACAGGACGCTGACCACGGCAAAGAGCTGCCACCGCCTCCTCGGAATCACGCGCATGCCCAAGCGTAGCACGGGGTCGCCTGCGTCACGCCACGGCGCCCAGCACCCCGTGGCTGCGTGCCGAACTACTCGTCTTCGTCTTCCGGCGTGGGCCCGATGGGCTCGGCCTCTTCGGGGTTCAGGATCTCGAGGTCGTTGCGCAGGTGGGCGTGGAACTCGAAGAGGTCCAGGCGCCGGTCCAGGCGCGGGCGCACGCTGCCGCTCGAGCGGGAGCGGTAGAGATCGTGGATGTCCAGGTCGGACACCAGCATGGTCTCCACGTTGCTGTCGGCCTCGGCGTGGATGCCGTCGCGTGAGAACTCGAAGTCGCTGGGCGTGAAGATGGCGGCCTGACCGTAGTGGATGTCCATGGCGGGCACGCTGGGCAGGTTGCCGACGACCCCGGCGGTCACCACGTAGATCTGGTTCTCGATGGCGCGCGCGTGCGAGCAGTAGCGCACCCGCGCGTGGCCCTGCCGGTCGTCGGTGCAGTAGGGGACGAAGAGGATCTCGACGCCCGCGTCGGCCAGGTAGCGCGCCGCCTCGGGGAACTCCGAGTCGTAGCAGATGAGCACGCCGATCTTGGCCTTGGGCGTGGAGATGACGCGCAGCTCGCTGCCTCCGTCGATGCCCCAGAAGCGCTTCTCGGACGGGGTGATGTGCAGCTTGGGCTGGAACACCACGTAGCCGTCGGGGAAGACCACCGGCGCCACGTTGTAGATGGTGCCCTCGCGCCGCACCGGGTGCGTGCCTGCGATGATGTGCAGCCCGAAGCGCTTGGCGAGGTCCTTGAAGAGGCCGACCACCTCCTCCTCGAGGTCACACAGGCGCGCGATGCCCTCCTGCGCGGGGAGGTTCTTGAGCGCCTCCATCGAGAGCAGCTGCATGCTGGTGAACTCGGGGAACACCACGAAGTCCGCGCGGTACTCGGCGGCGGTCTCGACGAAGTAGGTAATCTGCCCGGCGAACTCTTCGAACGAGCTGATCTTGCGGACCTGGTACTGCACGGCCGCGACGCGCACCTTGCGCTGCGCGTTCTCGTCCTTCGGCTCGTAGTCCGGGTTGCTCCACTCGATGAAGGTCGCGTAGTTCTTGCTGTTGGGGTCGATGATGTAGTTGCGCAGGAGGCCGCGCACGATGAAGCCCTCGCGCAGCTGGAAGCTGAGCACCAGGTCCTTGATCTCGCCCGTCTCGACGGCGCGCACGTACTGCGCAGGGGTCATGTCGGCCGCGTGGTCGGCGTAACCGTGGATGCGCCCGCCCGCGACGATGCGCCGCAGGTTGCGCTGCCGGCAGAGACGCCTGCGCGCCTCGTACAGCTGATGTCCCACACCCGCGCCGCGCACGTCGGGGTCCACGTACACGTCCGCGCCGTAGAGGGTGTCGCCCTCGGGGTCATGGCTGTGGAAGTACCCGCCGTCCGTGATGCCCGAGTACGTGTGGGGGCGGTAGTCGTCCGTGCCCAGGCGCACGATCAGGCTGGCGCAGGCGCCCAGGATGACACCGTCGCGCTCCACCACGATCTGCCCTTCGGGGAAGAGGCGGATGTGATTGACCAGCTGCCCCTTGTTCCAGACCACGTTGTGCTCCGCCATGGTGGGGAAGCACTTCTTGTTCAGCTTGATGAGGCCAGAGACGTCCTCCACGCGGGCGAGTCGGAGGGTGGCGGGGCCGTCGGGAGTGTCGTAGGTCCAGAGATCCATGGCGGCAGTGTGGAGGATCGCCACGCCGCTTCAAGGCTTATTCCTGGACAGATGCTCAGGCAGCAGACGCGGACGGGGCTCCGCCGAGCGCGCCGACCGAGCCCCCGTGCGCCCTCACCGGCAGCGTCGCGGCGCGCCAGCGGCGCGTGCCCTGGGCGAGCTTCCCGCGCGTGGGCGCGCCATCGAAGGTGAGCCGCGTGACACCATGCGTGGTCCCTTCGACCACGGCCGGAAAGGCGTAGCGGATGTCGTCCACGGGGTCCTCGACCTCCACCAAGACGGCCGACCCGACGGGGGGTGAGACCCGCATGCGGGCCTCGAGGCCGCCGCCCGAGACGTGCTTCACGTGAGCCACGTGGAAGGCACCACCGACGGCCACGCGCACGTTGCCGGGCACCGTCACGTGCGGCATCGCGAGGGCGCCGCGGGTCTCCGCCCGCTCACCACGCAGCAGCTGCTCCAACCCGGCCAGCAGCGCCTGATCACCCGAGGCCAGCCGCGCGCCGCCGCGCTGCTGGGCGCTGAGACGTTGATGGTCGTAGATGAGGTCGAAGAGCGAGTGCATAGGGGTCTCCACCTGAGGGTTCGACCAAGTGCACGAGCAACGGACGTGCCACGGCAGTAGGGATGCCGCTCCTGCACGGAAAACCGCATGATCTCGCAGGGTCCAATGTAGGCGAGGTCGCGGCGTCCCATGACACGGATGTCGCGATCAACCCCATGTTGCGTAACCGCCGTTGGAGAGCGTGACGCGCGCTGCTACACCCGGCGGGTGGATCTCTTCGATCACAGCAGCGCCAAGAAGGGCCCGCTCGCCGACCGTATGCGGCCGGAGCGCCTGGCCGACGTGGTGGGGCAGCCGCACCTCTTCGGGCCCGACAAGCTGCTGGCCCGACTGATCCGCGCCGACCGCGTTCCGTCGCTGGTGCTGTGGGGTCCGCCGGGGACGGGCAAGACGACGACCGCAGAGGTCATCGCGCGGGAGACCTCGGCCACCTTCGAGCCCTTCAGCGCCGTGCTGGGAGGCGTGGCCGACCTCCGGAAGATCCTGGGCGCGGCGCGCGAGCGAGCGCGGGTCTACGGCAAGCGCACCATCTTGTTCGTGGACGAGATCCACCGCTTCAACAAGGGTCAGCAGGACGCGCTGCTGCCACACGTGGAGGACGGCACGGTGACCCTCATCGGGGCCACCACGGAGAACCCCAGCTTCGCGGTCAACGCCGCGCTGTTGAGCCGAGCGCGAGTGTTTCGCCTGGAGCCGCTGGCGGACGCGGACCTCGAGCGGCTGCTGGAGCGCGCGCTGCGCGACTCGCGGCGCGGCCTGGGCGAGCTGAACCTCGAGGCCGAAGACGGGGCGCTCGGGGCCATCGCGGAGCAGGCGCACGGTGACGCGCGGCGGGCGCTGTCCGTGCTTGAGGTGTGTGCCGACCTGGCCCACGCGGCGGGCGGGAAGCTGCGCGTGGACGACGTGCAGCAGGCGCTGTCGAGCAAGACGCTGCTCTACGACAAGAGCGGCGAGGAGCACTACAACGTCGTCAGCGCGTTCATCAAGTCCATGCGTGGCAACGACCCCGACGCCAGCATCTACTGGCTGATGCGCATGCTGGAGGCGGGCGAGGACCCGCGCTTCGTGCTGCGGCGCATGCTGATCTTCGCGAGCGAGGACATCGGGAACGCGGACCCCCGCGCGCTCGAGCTGGCGGTCGCGGCGGACCAGGCGTTCGCGCGCCTGGGCATGCCCGAGGGGATGTTCGCCATGGCGCAGTGCTGCACCTACTTGGCGTCCGCACCCAAGTCGAACGCCAGCTACGAGGCGTGGACGGCGGCCCAGGCCGACGTACGCGAGCGGGGTGCGCTGCCGGTGCCCCTGCGCCTGCGCAACGCGCCGACGGCGGCGATGAAGGAGTGGGGCTACGGCGAGGGCTACCGCTACCCGCACGCCGAGGGGGGACACGCGGCGGGCGAGTCGTACCTGCCCGAGGAGCTGCGCGGGCGGCGCTACTACGCGCCTCGCCCAGAGGGCTTCGAGACGCGCATCGCGGCACGGCTCGCGCGGCTGCGTGGGGAGCCTGGGGCGAGCGGCGGCGCGCCGGACGACGAGCCGACCTGAGGCGAGGCGACGCGCCGGGCAACGCGCCGACCTGAGGCGAGGCGACGCGTTGCGCAACACGCCGAGCTGTACGGGCACGGCGCGTGGCGCGGCGAACTTTTTCGGGGGGTGAGCGCAAGCGGCGCAGCCAGGCGCCGATGACGGGGCACAACCCGCCGACGCGTGTCGGCCCAGCCCCGAGAGCCGCTATGTCGTCATCCGCGCCTAAGCCCGCGCCCAGCCCCGCCTCGTCTCACGTGTCCCCACCTGCCGGCCCCAAAGGCCCTGCAGACCCGCACAGGGAGGCCCGCGAGCGGGCGGAGCGCCTGCTGGCCTGGGTCGACCGCGAGCTGCTGGCAAACCCGTCTTCGTCTGCGCCCGCCGCTCTTGCGGTGGGTCGTCCGTCCCTTCCCTTCATCGCCGGCCTGCGGGCCTGACCCGGAGAACCACCATGTCCGACGCGATCGCACTGAACCCGAACGTCCAAGCGCAAATTGACCTCATCAACAACCGCGAGGCCCAGCGCCGCGCCGCTGGGAACGCCGAGCTCGCCGCTCTCGAGAACGGCGCCACACCCGAGGAAGCCGCGCGTGCGTTCACCCAGGTGATGCAAGGGGCCCCCGCTCCCGCCGCGCGGGCCTACGTGCAACAGGCGATCCAGATGCTCAACATCACGCCGGAGGGGTTCATCGCGCTGCTGCAGACGCAGGTGGCCCGCGAAGACGAGAAGGTCCTCGAGGCGCGCAACGCCATCGAGAACGCCATCTCCGCCTCGCGGGAGATCAGCGCGCGCATGCAGGTCCTCCAGGCCATCCATCAGCGCGTCTCGCAAGACGGCGATGGCGACCTCGACATCGGCAACGGAGAAATCACCATCAACGGTCGTGTGATGGCCATGAGCGAGGCGATCATGGAGTTCGACCTGGTGGACGAGCTCAACCTCGGCAGGCATCAACGCGACGGGGACACCAGCTGGCTCAACAACGTGAAGCTGCGCGTGGACGCCGTGCAGAGCGCCATCGACGGACTGCGCCAGGAGCAGCAGAAGATCACGTCGAACAACGAGCTGAGCATGATCACCATGCAGCAGGCCATGCAGCAGCGTGGCCAGCACCTGCAGCTGGTCTCGAAGGTGCTCGCCATGATCGGCGACACCGAGCGCGCCATCGTGGGGAACATGCGATGAGCGAAGGTCTCGTCGCCGTGGCCCACCTCGCCGACCTGCTGCAGCTCCCGCAGGAGCAGCGTGACGCCGTGTTCGCGCTGGGTGAGCAGGAGCTGGCCAGCGGCAAGACCGCGCAGGCCATCGAGACGCTGCAGGTCGCGGCCCACCTCGACCCCCTCAACCCCGTTCGCTGGCGACGCCTGGGCGAGGCCCTGCGCGCTGGCGGGCGCATCCCCGAAGCCAACCTCTACACCCGCTACGCCCAGGAGCTCGCCCGATGAACGTCACCAGCACCCCCTCCAGCACCACACCCGTGGATGCCCCGCCACCGCCGAGCGCCGCGCAGGGCGCGACCGAGGTCGCCGAGGTCACGCGGACCACTCCGCTGGGCGGCAGCGACGCGCCCTCGCTGCAGGCCCTGGCGACGGCGCCCCGCTTCAGCGCGCCGGCCCTCGGTGGGCAAGCGCGTCCGGCCGACGTGGCCGCCGCCGTCGCGGCGCTCAACACCGTGCTGGACGGCTTCGGGTCCATGCTCCTGGCGCAGCAGCAGCTGCGCGACGAGGGCGTGGCGCGCGGCACGGCGGCGGCAGCAGCCGGCGAACGCACCGCGGAGACCGCGCTCGAGCGGCAGCAGGAGGCGATGGAGGCGACGCAGCGCGCGCAGCGCCGCGCCAACCGCCTGCTGGGGGGCGCACCGCGCTGGGTGAAGAAGCTGGTGGCTGGCATCATCACGGCCGCGGGCGCCGTGGCAGGCGCCTTCACGGGCGGGGTCGCGGCCGGTCTCGCCATCGCGGGCGCCGTGCTGATCCTCGCGGGCGACGCCGTCTCCAAGCTCTTGGTCAAGGCGGGCGTCGATCCAGAGAAGGCGGGCTGGGTGGGCTTCGCGCTCAAGATCGTCGGGACGGCGCTGTCGCTCGGCACCGGCGCAGCGGGCGGGGCGGCCTCGAGCGCCACCGCGGTGACAGAGGCGATCAACCTCGCGTCGCGCGTCATCAACGTGGCCTCCACCGTGGCCGACCTCGGAACCGGAGTGGCGGCGTCGGTCTTCACCTACATGGCTGACGAGGCCAGCGCCGAGAGCGACGAAGCGGGCTTGGTGCTCGACCTCGCCCGCGACGGGCAGGAGGACGCCGTCACCGTGCTCGAGGAGGCGCACCAGACCTACCAGCGCGTGCTCGAGCGCATGCAGTCCTGGCTCACGACCCAAGAGACCACCACCAGCGCGCTGGCCGCGCACCTCAGCCCCTGAGGCCCGTTCACGTCCGATCCCACGCTCACGCAGGAGTAGCCCATGTCTCGCATCCCATCCTCACCTCCCCCGGCTCCCAGCCTCCCCGCAGGCGAGGCCGCGCTGCCGCCCCACGTGTCCATCCCCAACGACTGCGGCATCGAGGGCATCGTTCTCCAGCTCGAGGAGCAGTCCCGGCGCTCACGCGAGCTGCGCAACGACGCGCGCGACGCCCGCCGAGAGCAGCAGGCCGCGGGCATCCGCCAAGCCCACAAGTCCGCGCGCCTCGCGCTGGCCGGCAGCCTGGTGAAGCAGGTGGCGCAGACGGCCGCGAGCTTGGCCCAGAGCGTGGGCGGCGGCGAGCGCGCGAGCGACAGCAACGCGGGCAGCCCAAAGGTCTGCGGAGCCGGTGCCGAGACCCAGGGCAGCGTCGCAGATCTGCCGGGGGGCGCCCTGGGGACGGGGACGCCCGACACGACCGCCGGCGCGAGCGTGAAGCCGGCCGCGGGGAGGGGGAACTCGGCTCCATCGGGCCCGAGCGGGACCTGGACACAGGCCATCGCGGCCGCGGGCGAGGCCAGCGGGACGCTGCTGGAGCACTTCGCGCAGCGTGCCACCACGCGCGCCGAGGTCGCGGCGAACGCCGCGGGCGCGTACGACGACGTGGCCGACGACGCCGCTCAGGCGGAACAGGACGCGAGCCGTATGGCGGACCGCGCGCTCTCGCACCTGGACGCCATCATGAGCGCGCGCCGCGACGCGGTGGCCGCCATCCTGCGCGGCTGAGGGCCCATCACGCCTTGCCGCCGAGGCCCGGGTCGCGTAACCCCACGCCATGCAACTCAGTGAGCTCAAGTGGGACGCGGCCGGCCTCGTGACGGTGGTGGTGCAGGACCAAGCCAGCGGCGAGATCCGCATGCTGGCGCACGCCAACCTGGCGGCGCTCGAGGCGACGCTGGCCACGGGGCAGGCTCACTTCTACAGCCGCTCGCGGGGCGCGCAGTGGCTCAAGGGGGAGACCAGCGGCAACACCATCGCGGTGAGCGAGGTGTGGGCCGACTGCGACGCCGACGCGGTGCTCTACCTGGCCGCCCCGGCGGGGCCCAGCTGCCACACTGGGCGGGACACCTGCTTCTTCCAGCGGGTCACCGCGGAAGGGGTCGAGCCCAGCGAGCAAGACCACGGGCGGCCCACGCTCCTCGCGCTAGAGGGCGCCCTCACGGAGCGCGCCGCATCCACGGCGGACAAGAGCTACACCAAGTCGCTGCTGGTGAAGGGCGCGGCCAAGATCGGCGAGAAGATCCGCGAAGAGGCCGACGAGGTCAGCGTGGCCATCGCGGAGGAGTCCGACGAGGCGGTGGCAAGCGAAGCCGCGGACGTGCTGTACCACCTCATGGTCGGGCTGCTCTTCCGCAAGATCCCGCTGCGTCGCGTGCAAGAGGTGCTGGGCGCGCGCTTTGGGGTGTCCGGCCACGTCGAGAAGGCCAGCCGCAAGCAGCCCTGAGTAGCGCGCGCCTGGCCCACTCAGGGGGCGGGAGCCATGGTCGTGCCCGACCCAGGGGCCATGGTCGCGTCCTGCCCCGATCCCCCCGCCGGCGCCTGCGGCGCGAAGACCGTGACGCCTTCGATGGCGGGCGGGGCGTCGATCTCGCGCACCGGGTGCTCACCCGTGTACGGGCGCAGCCAGGGGGGCAGCGGCGTGTCCTCGGCGATGGTCACGTGGAAGTGGAAGTCGTGTAGCGGGTTGTGGCGCTGCATCGGTCGCCCGAAGGGGGTCACGTAGCCCCGCGCGTCGAACCAGGCGTGGAAGCGGTCACGCACCACGGTGTCGTTGTAGTAGATGCGCAGGCGCCCCTCGGTGCAGACGGCCAGGATGCGCGCCAGGGCCTCCACGCGGTGCCGCGCGTGCTCGATGTTCACGTTGGACATGGTCCGGTAGTTCGGCCGGTAGCGACGCGCACCGAGGTTCTCGACCATGAGCGTGTTGGGCAGGTAGAGGTCCACGTCCACCCCCGTCTTGTGCGTCACGTGGCGTGGGCCGGGGGCGTCCAGGTCGCCGATGAGCAGCTCCTGGTTCGGGAAGCGCTGGCGGAATGCGTACGACGTGGCCAGCAGCACGCCCACCAGCGCGGGGCGTCCCCAGGTGTGCTCGTCGATGGTGTTGCGCCAGCGCGTGTAGAGGCCGCCCGCCGCGTCGGTGTCCGGCATGCCCCACTTGCACTCGGGGTACTCGGCCCCTGCCGCGCAGGCCGCCGGCCGGGCGATGGCCATGGGCGGGATGCGGCAGTCGATGTCGGAGTCCCACGCCAGGGGCTCGCCCGCCGGCGCGTCCGCTTCGGCCGCCCCACCCGCCGCTTCGACCTCGGCGCCACCGTCGTCTGCCGCCTCGTCGGGCACAGCGTCTTGGCCGTCCCCATCGTCCGAACCCAGTGCTCCAGAACCACCGGCCACCGGTTCGCTCGAGCCTTCGCCCGTGTGGGGGACTCGCTCGCCCTCGGGAGCGCTCTGTGGCTCCCCACCGCAGGCCACCAGAGCGACCGCGCCGAGCCCGAACGCGACCACGGACACGAGCCAGCGCCGCGCACGCAGAGGCGCCGGGGTCAGGCGAGGCGAGTGCACGTGGGACGGGTGTGAGGAAGAAGAACGCATGGCCCTAAGCCCCGTGATAGCGGTTCATGGCCGCGGTGGCGCCCTCCAGGATGCACGCCTCCACCATGTCGCAGGCCCGCTCGATCACGTCGCCCAGCTCCGCCCGCTCGCTGCTGTCGAAGTCGCTGAGAACGTGGGACTCGGTGCGCACCGGCGGCCGCCCAATCCCCACGCGCACCCGGGCAAAGCCGTTGCCGCCGCAGCGCTGCACCATGGACTTGAGCCCGTTGTGCCCCGCCGTGCCGCCGCCCACCTTCAGGCGCACCACACCAAACTCCAAGTCGAGCTCGTCGTGCACGCAGAGCACGTGCTCGAGGTCCACCTTGTAGAACGCCATCGCCGGCTGCACGGACTCGCCGCTCAGGTTCATGAAGGTCTGCGGCTTGAGCAGCACCACGTCCCCCTGGCGGAGCAGGCCCTTGGTGGTCTCGGCCTTGAACTTGTCTCGGAAGGCGGGCGCGGCCCAGCGTGCAGCCAGCCGGTCGACGACCATGAAGCCCACGTTGTGGCGGTTCCCGCTGTACTTCGGCCCGGGGTTCCCGAGCCCGACGACTAAGTGCATGGAGCCCTTCCTGCGCGCCCCATCGCGAGAACGGAGCGAAAAAACGAAGAGAGGGCGACGCCGCGTGAACGTCGCCGCCCTCCGAGAGCGTGAGGCGGACGGGGTGAGCCGCCCGTCACGGCCTCACTTCTTCTTCTTGGCCGCCGGAGCCGCCGCAGCCGCCGCAGCCGCCGCCTCGGCCGCCGCGATGGCGCGACGGTTCTCCTGGATGGAGACGAGCGTGCGGTCCGCGGGGAGCGCGCAGACCACGCCCTCGGCCAGCTGCAGGTCCTTCACGACGATCGACTCGCCCACGTCGAGGCCGGTCACGTCCAGGACGATCTCCTCCGGCACGAGCTTGGGGGGCGAGAGGAGCGGCACCGTGCGGAGCGTCACGTTCAGGAGCCCGCCCTTGACCACGCCCTTGGCGCGACCGGTGGTGCTGAGGGGCACGGAGACCTTCACGGGCACCTCGGGTGCCACGCTCAGGAAGTCCACGTGCAGCAGCTCACGGGAGACGGGGTCCACCTCGAGGTCGCGCACCATCACGAGGGCCTGCTTGCCCCCGAAGGTGAGGTCGTAGGCGACATTGCGGCCGCGCTTGCTGCGCAGGCCCTTGAGGATCTCCGTGGGGTTCACCGTGAGCGGCGTCGGGTCGATACCGGGGCCGTACACGACGGCCGGGATCTTCCCACTTGCACGCAGCCGACGAGCTGGCCCCTTTCCGCTCTCTGTGCGGACCTCAGCCTGCAGCGTCATCGTTTCCATGTGTTGAATTCTCCTGATTGCGTTGATGCTGACCGCGCCGGAACACCCGCGCGCGGCAAACTCGAAAAGGGGGGAGCTCAGACGAAGAGGGAGCTCACCGAGTCGCTATGGTGGATCCGCTTGATGGCTTCGCCAAGCAGACGCGCGACACTGAGGACGCGGAACTTGCCCGTGGCCACGGCGGCCGGCGAGAGGGGGATGGTGTCCGTCACGATGACCTCGTCCAGACAGGACGCGGCGATGCGCTCCACGGCCGGGCCCGAGAGCACCGCGTGGGTGGCCGCCGCCAGGACGCGCTTGGCCCCCTTGTCGGACAGGGCCTTGGCGGCGTTGGTGAGCGTGCCGGCCGTGTCGATCATGTCGTCCAAGATCACACAGTCGCGGTCGCGCACGTCGCCGATGATGTGCATGACCTCGCTCACGCCCGCGCGCTCACGGCGCTTGTCGATGATGGCCAGGTCCGCCCCGAGGCGCTTGGCGTAGGCGCGGGTGCGCTCCACGCCGCCAGCGTCGGGCGAGACGTAGACCGGCGGCTCGCTGAAGCGCGGGCGCAGGTGCTCCAAGAACACGGGCATGGCGAAGAGGTGGTCGAAGGGCACGTTGAAGAAGCCCTGGATCTGGGCCGCGTGCAGGTCGATGGCGACGACGCGGTTGATGCCCGAGGCGCTCAAGAGGTCCGCGACGAGCTTGGCCGTGATGGGCGTGCGTGGTGCGGCCTTGCGGTCCTGCCGCGCGTATCCGTAGTAAGGAAGCACGGCCGTGATGGAGCCCGCCGAGGCGCGCTTGAGAGCGTCGGCCATGACCAGCAGCTCCATCAGGTTTTCGTTCACCGGCGCGCAGGTGGGCTGGATCACGTACACGTCCACGCCGCGGACGTTCTCCTGGATCTCGGTGAAGACCTCGCCATCGGAGAAGCGTGGCGTCCTACAGCGCCCGAGCGGCAGCTCCAGGTACGTGGCGATCTGCTTCGCTAGCTCGGGGTGCGCGGTGCCCGAGAACACGCAGGTGGACTTGAACATCGGGCTTTCCTTGAATGTGTTCACGGCTGACGTTCCTAGTCTGCGCGCCGCGTGGCTCTGGCCGCGGGCACTCGGGGGACGGGGGCCGGGCGTAGCAATAGAGGTCGGCCCTGTCAACCGAGGGTCCCGCGCGTTGGGACGTGACGCTCCCTCGTTCTCGTGTAAGGGTCGCCGCCTGAATCGTCCACCACCCCCCGGTGGGCGACGTGGGTTGAGCCGGAGGGCCACCTGCGGTAGATCTCGCCGTCCCGCTTCCCGGGGTAGATACCCATGACCGCCACCGTCACGCTCCTCACCGACCGAAACGCGTTCCACGATACTTGGCGTGCAGCGCTCGAAGCCGCAGGGTTGAGCGTGCTGACGCTGGCCCCTGACGCGCTCGGTTCGCTCACCGCCGCACAGCCGGCGCTCGTCATCGACGCCGCCGCAGCCGGCCTGGACGATGACGGTCTCTTGGAGGCCGTCGGCTTCGCCCTGGCCTGCCGCTCCGTCGCCTGCGTGGATGCCTCCGCGAGCGACGCGCCCGTCGACGACGTGGTGGACGAGATGTGTCGCGGGCTGGTCGCGCGCAGCGCGAGCGACATCGGCCGCCTGGCCAGCAGCCTCGCGCGTCGCCTGGACGAGCTACGTCAGAACAAGTTCGAGTTCGTGACCATCAGCCCGCGCGAGGGCGAGGTGCTGGCGATCCTGGGAGACGGTGGCTCCGTCTTGCTGAAGCGGCCGCTGTCCCCCGAAGACGACGGCAGCGACGTGGAGTCCATCGACCTCGAGGACAACGCGACGCGCGCCATGCTCGGGCTCGCGTCGGGCATCACGCTCGCCCTCGAGGCTCGGCGCGTCGGCCCCCGGGGTGCTGTCACGGATGACACCCCCATGGACGGCGCCCGGCTGGGCGCGCGGCTCCGCTCCCTGCGCCTCGAGGCTGGCCTCACGCAGGCGGAGCTCGCCCGGCGCACGGGCATCCACCGCCCCAACATCGCGCGCGTGGAGGCCGGCCGGCACACGCCGTCGCTCGAGACCCTCGCCCGTTTGGCTCAGGCCATCGGCGTCTCTACCAGCCACGTGCTGGTGGAGGAATGAGCGCCAGCCAGGCGCCCGACACGCGGCCGCGGGACGCCGCCACGGTGGTGCTCGTGCGAGACGCGACGCGACCGGGGGGGTCTGGCGTCGAGGTCTTCCTGATGCGCCGCCACGCGCAGGTGGGCTTCCTCGGGGGCATGCACCTCTTCCCCGGAGGCAAGGTGGACGCCGCGGACATGGACCCCGCGCTGCACGCCTACATCCAGGTCGAGGACGTCGCTGCGGCGCCCGGGAGGCTGGGGGAAGACATCGACGTCCCGACGGCCCTGGGGCTCTTCATGACCGCGTTTCGGGAGACCTTCGAGGAGTCGGGTCTGATCCCCGGCGCTCCCCCCGAGCTGGAGCCAGCCCGCCTGGGCGCGCGCGCGCAGCTGGCCGAGCGGGGCTTCCTGGCAACGCTGGCCGCCCTCGACCTGCGCCTGGATCTGGACGCGATGGAGCCGTTCAGCCGCTGGATCACGCCCACGGTCGAGACTCGCCGCTTCGACGCGCGCTTCTTCTTGACCGAGGCGCCACCGCATCAGGAGGGCCTCGCAGACGGCTCCGAGACGGACCGGGCCATCTGGCTGGGCGCGCGCGAGGCTCTCACGCGCCACGCCGACGGCACCCTGGCGCTGCTCCCCCCCACCTGGATGACGCTGCAGGCGCTGGCCGAGTTCGGGAGCGCGGCCGAGGCCATGGCACACACGCGCGCCACCCCCACCGCCTCGCTGCAGCCGGAGCTCGTGACCGGCGCGGAGGGCTTCACGCTCTGCTTTCCCGGCGACCCCGCCCACAGCGTGCCCACGCGGGCGCTGCCGGGCCCCACCAGGCTCACGCTGCGTGACGGACGCTGGCGGGGCCAGGACGCCCTCGGCGGCGCCGGCCAGGGTTCTTCAACGGACTGCTAGCTCTCCGCCATGGTCACGCGGTCGCGCCCGCCGGCCTTGCTGCCGTAGAGGGCCCGGTCGGCCGCCCGGAGCGTGCTCTCCAGCGTGCCCACCTGCTCCGGCGAGACCGTCACCACGCCGATCGACACGGTCACACCAAAGGAGCCGCCGAGCAGCGTCTCGGGCGTGGCGAAGCGCAGGGCCCCGACGCTGGCGCGCACCCGCTCGCTCACCTCGAGGGCGGCCGAGGCGTCGCAGTCCTCGAGCACGATCACGAACTCCTCCCCCCCGACGCGACCGCACACGTCTCCGCGGCGCGTCGACGCGACGAGCGCTCCTGCGACGCGCTTCAGCACGGCGTCGCCCATGTCGTGACCGTAGGTGTCGTTGACCTTCTTGAAGAAGTCCACGTCGACCATGAGCACACTCACGGGCCCGCTTCGCCGACGCGCCTCGAGCGCGGCCTCGAGCCGCTCCAGGACGTAGCCCCGGCTGAGCACCTGCGTGAGGGTGTCCGTCGTCACGGCCAGGCTGACGCGCACACGCCAGCGCTCTAGGACCTCCGCGTACACCAGGGAGAACCCGGCCGAGCTCGTCGTGAAGAGGGCGAAGGCCGTCGTCCGGACACCGAAGAACCCGACCCCGCCGGACGCGTAGAGCACGGCGTAGAAGGTCACCAGCGAACCGAAGATCGGAAACGCCGCGTAACGTGCGCCGCCCGGCATGATCAGGCTCCAGCAGAAGAGCACGACACAGTAGCTCACGGCGTAGGGGCCTTCCGCGCCCCCCGTGTGGTGCCCAGCACGCGCCAGCAGGGCGGTCACCGCCAGCATCAGGACGTAGGCCTCGATGAAGGGGTGCCGACGCGACACGGGGACGAGACGAGCCGCGAGGAACGCTGCGAGCCCGCAAGCCGCCCCCGAGAGATACCGCACCGCGGAGTCGCGCACCGTGTCGTCGGCGAAGCCCGGGGACTGACGCAGCACCAGCTCGGTGAGGAACTGCAGCACCAACCCGACGAACACGACCAGGTAGCTCTGCGTCACCGCCTTGGTCGCCAAGCCGTGCAGCTCGTGCGTCTCGTACGGAGTCTTCCTGCGTCGCTCAGGTTGGTTCACACGTCACGAACGTATCGCGCCCGCCACGCTCGGCATAGCAAAAGGACGGAGCGAACGTGGGAGGCCGCCGTGCGCTCGACAGGCTCGCGCGGGTCGGGTAGGTCGCAAGCGTGACCGCGAACCCTGCGCTGCTGGACCTCAACCTGCGGGATCTCGGAGGCCTGCCCGTGGAGGGGGGGCGCGAAGTGCGGCGTGGCCTGGTGTTTCGCGCTGGCGCGCTCTCGAAGCTCACGCCCACCGCCCGCGCGGCCGTGGATGGGCTCGGGCTGCGCACGCTGGTGGACCTGCGCACGCCCTACGAGCGCGAGCGCTACGGGCCGACCTACACGCCGGCGGGCGCGCAGCTGGTGCTGCTCTCCATCGACTCGGGCGACCTCACCAAGGAGCTCGCCAGCGCCATCCGCGGCGGCCGCTTCGAGGACCTGCCCCTCGACCTCCTGTCGCAGATCAACCGCGCCTTCGTGCAGAGCGCCTACCCCCAGCTGGGTGTGCTCATGCGCTTGGTGGCCGACGAGCGGAGGCGGCCGCTGCTCTTTCACTGCAGCGCCGGGAAGGACCGCACCGGGCTGGTCGCGGCGCTCCTGCTCAGCGCCCTCGGGGCGAGCTGGCCCACGGTGCTGGACGACTACCTGCGCTCGAACGAGACCCCGCACGCCAACAACCTGGCCTATCGCGCCCAGCTCGCGCGCGCGGCGCCGTGGCTGACCCGCCGTCCCTGGCGGACTCCCAACACCGAGCCCGTGCTGCGCCTGCTCTCGGTGGACGCGGACTACCTGCGGGCGGCCTGGGACGAGATGACCCGCTCGCACGCGAGCGTGGAGGGCTACCTCGCCGAGCGGCTGGGCCTCGCGGAGGCGACCCGGCTGGCCCTGCAAGAGGCCCTGCTCACTACCCCCTGTCGCTGAGGCGCTCCGGCTGCGGAAGCACGCAGGGCGGGGAGATTGCGTGCCTCATAGCCCCATTTGAGGTATAGTAAGTCCCGAATGGAAAACAGCGGTAGGGAACTCCTCACGGCAGCCGAGGTGGCGCGCTGTTGCCAAGTGGACATGAAGACCATTCACAACTGGGCGGGGCGTGGAGACCTGCCGCACTTCCGCACGCCGGGGCGTCACCTGCGCTTCCACCGGCGCGACGTCCTCGACTTCCTACGGCGCTACGGATACCCGATCCCCACATGGCTGGCGGGCGTCCCCCGCGTGATGGTGCACGGGTCGGCCGCCTTGACGGAGGCGCTCGGCGCGGCCCTCGGGCCGGAGGTCAGCGTGAGCGTGTGCACGGACCCACAGCTCTTCCTCCTGAGCATGGGAGCCACGCCACCCGACGCGGCCCTCCTGATGGCGGACGAGGTCAAGACGGAGGCGGAGCTCGCGCAGCTGGTCCGCAGCCTGCAGGCGCACCCCGAAACGAGAGCGACGCGCATCATCGTGGTGGGGGGTCCGGGCGCGGGCGTGCTCCGAGCGGGGGCCTCCGCGCACCTCCCCACTTCGGACCCTGGCCCGCTGCGCGACACCCTCGTGGCGCTGCTGGGCCTGGGGCGGCTGACGGACTGACTGGCGCCGCCTGGCAATGTCCGCTATAGAGCGCGTCCTTTCCTCGCTCCGGCACAGGGCCGGGGCCGATTGCCCAGGAGGAAGCATGACCAGTGCAGCAGCGGCACCCACACGGTGGGCCCGCGAATATGAGACCATTTACATCCTTCGTCCCAACGTGGACACCGCCGAGGCCGAGAAGGTCGCCACGCGTGTCCGTGAGGTCACCGCGCGTCTCGGCGCCACGCTGACCAAGGTGGACACCTGGGGCAAGCGCCGTCTGGCGTACCCCATCCAGAAGCACACGCGCGGTATCTACGTGTACCTGCGCTACGTGGGCTTCGGGGACATCGTCGCCGAGCTGGAGCGCAACCTGCGCCTGCTCGACTCGGTCATCCGCTTCCAGACCATCGTGCTGGAAGACATGATCGACCCGGCGTCCGTGACCGTCGACCCGACCGAGGTCGAGTTCGAGGCCCTCGAGCAGAGCGAGGACGAGCCGGAGCTGACCTTCGCGCAGCGCCTTGGGCTCGAGGAGCGCTCGCGTCGTGACGACCGCGACGACCGCGACATGGACTCGTCGGACGACAGCGACGACAGCGACAGCGACAGCGACGACAGCGAAGACGAGGAGGCCTGAGATGCACGACAACGACAACGACAACGACTCGCGCGACGGTCGCTCGGACTCGCGCCGCCGCGGTGGCGGCGGTGGTGGCATGGGCGGCGGCGGTGGCCGCAAGCGCTCGCCCAACTTCTCGGGCGACGAGCCGCAGACCTTCGACTACAAAGACCCGCAGCAGCTGAAGTACTTCATCAGCGACCGCGGCAAGATCACGCCCCGCCGAGTGAGCGGACTCTCCGCGAAGCAGCAGCGCGCCCTCACCCTCGCGGTGAAGCGCGCGCGCAACATCGCGCTCCTCCCCTACACCACGTCGAAGTGAGGCCACGATGGCATCGAACGTACAAGTTGTTTTGAAGAGCGAGGTCGAGCACCTCGGTAGCTTCGGTCAGATCGTCAAGGTGCGTCGCGGCTACGCGCGCAACTTCCTCATCCCCCGTGGGCTTGCCGTGATGGCGACGCGCGCGACGATGAAGCAGGCCGAGCACGAGCGGGCCCTGGCCGAGAAGAAGGCCCAGAAGCTGCGCGAAGAGCAGGAGAAGATGGCGGAGAGCCTCAAGGGCGTCGTCATCATGGTGGCCAAGGAGGCCAGCCCCGAGGGCAAGCTCTTCGGGTCGGTCACCGCGCAGGACGTCACCGAGGCGCTCGAGCGCAAGGACATCCGGGTGGACAAGCGCAAGCTGGTCATGCCGGAGGAGATCATCAAGGACGTCGGCACCTACATGGTCGAGATCAAGTTCGCCTACGGCGTGCGTGGTCAGGTCAAGCTCGAGGTCAAGACGGCCTCCTGAGCCCGAGGGCGCTCCTTGCGGAGCCCTCATGAACCGGAGAGAGAGCGGGCCCCGCAACGGGCTCGCTCTTTTTCGTTCGTGGCCGTGAGCCGGAAGGCCTGGCCGAGTGCGTCAGGCGCTGGAGACCTGGGTGGTCATCCGGCCAGGGTCGATACCGAGCGCCGCCAGCGCGGCCCCCCAGCGCTCGGTCACGGGCGTCGCGAAGATCAGGTCGAGGTCGAGGTCCGCTGGGATCCAAGAGCCCTGCTGCATCTCGCGCTCCAGCTGCCCCGCCGACCACCCCGAGTACCCCAGCAGCATGACGCCGCGCTCCGGGCCGTCGCCGTGCGCCATCTGCTCGAGCACGCCCAGCGACGCGGTGAAGGCCAGCCGCTCTCCGATGACCAGCGCGCGGTCTTCGTCCCCCTCGGCGGCGAGGGCGTCCTCGCGGTCGTAGACGATCCAGCCCGACTCCGGCGAAACCGGTCCGCCCATGAGCACGGGCAGCGAGGTGGAGACCGTGCGAGGGATGTCCATCTGGTCGATCAGCTGATCGAGCGCGACCCCCGCGAGCTTGTTGATGACGAAGCCGAAGCTGCCCTGCTCGTCGTGGTCCACCACCAGCACCACGCTGTGGTGAAAGAAGGGACAGCGCAGCGAGGGTGCCGCGACGAGGAGCCCGGGGGCGATACCGGTGTTCACGAGCAGAACCATAGCAACCCAAACGGCCCGAAGGCGAACGCGCAAGGTACTTGCCAAGTCGATAATTCACCGGTAGGTGAATTACGGGCCGAGTCCGCAGCGCTCCGCGGGCACGGTGGTTCCTCGTGAGCGGAAGCAGCAGGCGCACATGGGTCGGCGAGAACAAGCGGTTCGGCAAGAGGCATCGCCAGACGACTTCGTCGAGCGCTACGTCAATCGCGCGCACGCCCGGCGCACGTACGGGGCGCTGGCGGACCGCTACGCGCGCTTCTACCTGGAGGCGGACCCGGTCGCAGACGCGCTCGCCAGCGCGATCGCCGAGCGGCGCGTCAGCCGGGCTCAGATCGACGGCGCGCTGCGCAAGGGCCTGCCCAGCGTCGACGACCCGGCCCCCGAGCTGCGCGCCTTCATCGAGGCCGTGGAGACCGTGCCCGGGTGGGTGGACTTCAAGCTGCTCAACGAGGGCGCGCGCGTGTACCAGCGGCTGGGTCCAGCTGCCATGTTCATCCTGAGCGCCTGGTCACTGATGAACGGCTACCACTCCGCCCCAGCCGTCAAGCCGCTCATGTGGACGCGACAGCTGGACAAAATGGCCCCGCGCCGCCTCGCCGAGACCGGACGCTTCGTCATCGAGACGGCCGAGGTGGACGGTCTGCGCCGCTACCACGAGGGCTTCCGCATCAACGCGCACGTGCGCGTCATGCACGCCACCGTGCGGCGCATGATCCTCGCGAGCGGAGAGTGGAACACCCCCGCCTGGGGCCTGCCCATCAACCAGGCCGACATGGCCGGCACCACTCTGGAGTTCTCGGCGCTGGTGCTGCGGGGCGCCGAGTCCATGGGCTTCATGCTGAGCAAGCACGAGCGGCGCGCGATCATGCACCTCTGGCGCTACTCGGGCTTCCTGAGCGGCGTACACCCCGAGCTGTTGGCCGAGCTCAGCTCCCTCGAGCGCACGGAGAACCTCGCGAACCTGATCTACGACATCCAGCCCGGGCCGGACGCGGACTCGTTGGCGCTCGCGGCCGCGCTCCGGCGCGTGCCGGCGTCACGCTCGCGAAACCCGTGGGAGGCGCGCCTGGCGGAGCTCGTGATGCGCTATCACGACGGGCTGACCTACGCCTTCAACGGGCACGAGATCGCCTCGGCGCTGGAGGTCCCCAACCCCGAGTGGCGGCACGTCATCCACCTGACGCGCGCGCTCGTGAAGCCCCTCGAGGTGCTGCGCCTGATGACACCGGGTCTCGACGACGTCGCGACGCGCGTGGGGCGGCACCTGCTGCGCTACAACGTCGAGGACATGCTGGCCGGAAAGGACCCCAACTTCGAAGCGAAGCGAGCGAGCGCCGCCTGAGTCGCGTATCGTGCACGCATGATCGATGCGTCGAAGAGCCCGCCCCTCGCACACGGCGGGCGTGGTGTCTTGGACGAGCTGCGCGTCCGTCGTCGCCTCCTGCAGTTCGCGGGATCGCTGACCACGACCCTGGCGCGCCTGCGGCTGGAGCTCGCGCTCGCGAGCGACGACACCGCGCGTGAGGCCATCCGCGTCGCCACCAAGGCGCGCACCAGCAAGCGGCTGCTGCACATCTTCGGTCTGCAGGTGTCGGGGGACGGCCCGCTGCCTCCGTCCACGCGGGCGCGGCTGATCGTCGCCAACCACCGCACGGCGTTCGACATCGGCGTGATGATGAGTCTCTTCGGCGGCGTGATGCTGTCGCGCGGGGACCTCGCGAGCTGGCCCGTCATCGGTCCTCTCTCGCGCGAGGGGCGCACCATCTTCGTCGACCGCGAGAGCGGGCACAGCGGCGCGCGCGCCATCCGCGCGATTCGACGCGCGCTGGACGCGGGCGAGACCGTGGTGGTCTACCCCGAAGGCACCACCTACATCGGCGACGAGGTGCGGCCCTTCCTCCCGGGCGCGTTCGCGGCGGCGCGCGGGCTCCCCGTGGACATCGTGCCCGTAGGCCTCGCCTACGACGCAGGGGTCGAGTACTTCGAGACGCCCTTCGTCACCCATCTCGAGCAGGTGGCGGCGCGCCCCCGGACGCACGTGGTCGTCCGTGTGGGTGAGCCGTTCCCGGCAGAAGGCAAGACCACCGAGCTGGCGCTCCGCGCACAGCGCGCGGTGCAGGCGCTGGTCGACGAGGCCCGCGTCTCACACCGGGCAGCAGGAGGTCGCGTATGACTGTGGCAGTTGGCTTGTGGTTGGGAGGCGCCGTCATGGCGCTCTTCTTCGCTTGGATTCTGGGACACATGCGCGGCACCGACACGCGCATCCGGACCGAGAGGGTCATGGCGCTGCAGGAGCGCCCGCTGCGCGCGCTGCTCGCGGGAGAGGTGAACGCGACGCGAGGCACCCTCGTGGCGGACGGGGACGCGCTCACCTGCCCCGTGGACGGCGCGCCGTGCTTGTTCTACGAGCTGTCCGTGACACGCGCCGGAAGCGCGCGAGGGGAAGCCCGCGCCGCGGAGACGGTGCAGCAAGACGCGCAGTACGCCAGGGCCGCCCTCCGAGCCGGCGACGAGCAGGTCACGCTGGCGCTGAGAGGCGCGCTGCTGCCGGCCGAAGCAGCGGAGGTCACGCGCGAGGCCCGCTGGCGCGACGGCGCCTGGGTCGACGACACGTGGACGGACGGCGGTTGGTCCGAGGCGGAGCGTGCGTTCGTCGCAGCGCTCGACGCCGAGCCGGCCTCCGCGCTCCGCGGCGAGCTGGACGAGGGCACGCTGCGCCTGCGCTACCGCCAGCTCCCGCTCGGGGTGGAGGTCCTGGCCCTGGGTGAGCTCACCCTCGACGAGCGGGGCACGCGCACGCTCGGGTCGTCCACGCGCTTTCAGCTCGAGCTCACCCGCGGCTCCCTCGAGGACTACCGCCGCGCGCAGCTCTCCGCGCAGCGGGCCATGCAGCGCGCCTCGCGGGCGTTCGTGGTCCTGGCGCTGGGGTTGGCGCTGTTGGCTGGGCTGACCTACGCGCGTGTGCTTCCCTGAGCGCATGACCGACCCCTCGAGCCCCAGCCCCGACGCCCCGACTTCTCCCTCCGCCACCTCCCCCGGTGACGCCGCTGCGCTCCGCGAGGGGCGCCCGCCCAGCGACTCGCTGACCGAGATGACCGAGATGGTGCTGCCCCAGCACACGAACGTGGTCGGGACGGCGTTCGGCGGCGTGATCATGAGCTGGGTGGACATCTGCGCGGCCATCGCGGCTCAGCGGCACTGCGGCGAGGTGGCCGTCACCGCGCGCGTGGACGCGATGGAGTTCCACGCGCCCATCCGCCTCGGCGACGTCGTGTGCCTCCGCGC
The DNA here is from genome assembly GCA_020633075.1 of Sandaracinaceae bacterium. Taxonomy (GTDB): domain Bacteria; phylum Myxococcota_A; class Polyangia; order Polyangiales; family Houyiibacteriaceae; genus JADJJE01. The sequence continues at coordinate 433,441 of JACKEI010000003.1, read as the reverse complement.
GCAGGTCAACGCCGCCTTCGGCTCCTCGATGGAGGTCGGCGTGCGCGTCGAGCGCGAGGACCGCCGCACGCGGGCGCGCACGGTGTGCGTCGAGTCCTTCCTGACCTTCGTGAACGTGGTGGACGGTCGACCGCTGCCAGTCCCGCGCCTGCAGCTCACCACTGACGAAGAACGGCAGCGCGAGCGCGAGGCCCAGGAGCGCCGCGCGCAGCGCTTGGCGGCGAGAGCGCTCCCCGCGAAAGTTGCGGGCTAGGCCCCGCACTGCATAATTCGAGGGTCATCATGCGCTGCACCCACATCACCCTCCTCGCGGCCTCGCTGCTCTTCGGCGCCGCCCTCACGGGGGAGGCCAGCGAGGCTCTGGCGCAGGCGCCCCAGCTGCCCGCGCTGCAGCGAGCCGCGCGGCAAGCGCGCTCCGACGCGGCCCCACACCGGGCGTACGCCCGCGCCCTGCTCCGCGCCGGGCAGTTCCGCGCGGCCGAGCGCGAGTTCAAGGTGGCGGCGCGCCTCTCGCGTAACGACCCTGCGGCCCTCCTGGAGGTCGCCGAGGCGGTGTTCGCCAGCGGGGACTGGAACGCGTCGCGCCGGGCGTGCACTGCGCTCGAGCGCGCCACCGAGCAGAACTCGGCGTGGTCACGCGTGTGCCGAGCGAAGGCGTTCTTGGTCGGGCAGCGCAGCGCGCGCGCCTTCGAGGAGCTGGAGGTGGTGCTGCGCGAGATGCCGGACCTCCCCCAGGCACACCTCGCCCTCGGCGACGCCTACCGCTTCCGCGCGGACACCGAGAACGCGCTGACGGCCTATCGCCGCGCTGCCGAGCTGGACCCGACCTCGGCGGCCCCGCACTTGGGCATGGGGCTGCTCTACGCGGCGACGGGGCGGCGCGCCGAGGCCATCACGGCGCTGCGCGAGGCGCAGCGGCTCGAGGCGAGCTGGCCCGAAGTGCAGCGCGCGCTGGGACAGCTGCTGGGAGGCGAGGAGGGGCTCGCTCTGTTGCGGGGCGCCGCCGAAGGCAACCCCACATGGGCGGTCGCGCAGGCCGATCTCGGACGCGCCGAGCAGCTTGCCGGGCACTACGCCGAGGCACGAGCGGCGCTGTCACGGGCTCTGTCGCTGGACAGCGGGCTCGCCCCCGCGCACGCGGCCTTGGGTCACGTGCAGGTCGCGCAAGGGGAGCTCCCGGCTGCCGAGGCCAGCTTTCGCCGCGCCCTCGAGCTGGTGCCCAACGACGCCGAGACGGCCAGCGCGCTGGCCGACGTGTTCGCGGCGACCGAGCGCTACGAAGAGGCCCTCGAGGGCTACCGCGGCGCTGCGGACATGAACCCGAGCGACCCGACGCCGTTGCTCACGGGGGCGCGCTTGGCCATCCGCCTCGGGCGCCCCCTCTTCGCGACCGCGTACCTGGACCGCGCGCTCGAGCAGCACCCCGGCAACGCGGACGCCCTCGAGCTGTACGGTGACGTCATGGTCGCCCGCAACGACCGCACCCGCGCCCGCGCGTACTACCAACAGGCGCTCGCCGCAGCGGCCCCCAGCGGGCGTGCCGGCATCGAGGCCAAGCTCCGCGGGCTCTGACGCCCGACCCAGCGTCGCCGGGATCACAGGCTCGTTCGGCGCTCCGGGGCTTGTGTGCGCGCGCAGAGGGCGCTACGAAGCCGCATGCGAACGAGTCGCCGCCCCAGCTCCCTCCTCGCGCTCTGCGCGATCAGCGTGCTCGCCGCGTGCGGTGGAGCGACCACCAGTCCGTCCAGCCAAGTCACCTTGCATGGCGAAGGCGGGGGCTCGGACGAGCAGGGCGACTCGGACGACGCGCGCGGTCGCTACAGCGCCGCCCTGGCCGAGTTCCGTGACGGCAACTGCCTCTCGGCCGAGCCGAAGTTCGCGGCGGTGCGCACCGAGTTCCGCTTCAGCCGCTTCGCGGCCCTGGCCGAGCTGCGCATCGCGGACTGCAAGTTCGAGCAGAAGCAGTACGCGGAGGCGCTCGCTGGCTACCGCGAGTTCATCCGCTTTCGGCCGTCGCACGTGGAGGTGGTCTACGCCCGCTTCCGCATCGCAGAGAGCTACTACGCGCAGATCCCGAGCGACTGGTTCCTGGTTCCGCCTTCCTGGGAGCGCGACCAGGGCGCCACACGGGACGCACTGAGCCAGCTGCGCCGCTTCATCCTGGACTTCCCCGAGGACAGCCGCGTCGCCGAGGCGCGGCGCATGGAGCAGCGCTGCCTGGCGCTCTTGGCCGAGCACGAGCTCTACGCCGCCGAGTTCTACCGCTCCCGTCGGGCCTACCGCGCGACCATCGGGCGCGTGCAGACGCTGCTCGCCACGTACCACGGCAGCGGCGTCGAGCCGCGGGCCCTGCTGCTGCTCGGCCGCACCTTCTTGGACACCCACGAGCCAGAGCGCGCTCGCCAGGCGTTCGAGGAGCTCGTGGCCAGCTTTCCGGACTCCGAGCAGGCCGCGTCCGCGCGCGCCGAGCTCGCAGATCTCTGAGCCCCTGACGCGCAGCCACGTTCGCCGGCGGGTGGTGCCACGTCGCGCACCGGCCCCGGACGCAGCTCAGCGGCGCTGGGTCTCGAGCATGCGCAGGTACATCTGCGCCGACTTGTGATCGGGCTCGAGCTCGATGGCGCGCTGCCAAGAACGGCGCGCCGCCTCCTGCTCGCCCAGCCCGAGCTGCACCACGCCCAGCGCCACGTACGCGGGCACGTACGTGTCCCGCTGCTTGATGGCCTCTTTGAGCTCGTGCACGGCCGCAGCGGGGTCACCCTGCTGCTTGTACAGGTTGGCCAGCTTCACGCGCACATCCGCGAAGTGGGGACACAGCAGCAGCGCCTTGCGGAGCTCGTGCATGGCCTCCGAGATCAGCCCGACGTCCGTGTAGCCCTGAGCGGTCTCCACGTGCAGGTTCGCGATCTTGCCCATCACGAAGGGGTCCAGCTTACCGGGCGCCTCTTCCCCGTGGTCCATCGCGGCCTGGTAGATGCGCTGCGCGTCGTCGTAGCGCCCCACGTCGTTGTACGTGACCGAGAGGTTGAGCGCCGCCTCGGTGTAGTTGGGGTTCACGCGCAGCGCGTCCTCGAAGTGGTGCTGCGCTTCTTCCAGCTGACCGCGGTCGTGGGCGATGACGCCCAGCATGTTGAGCACGTCCGCGAAGCGCACGTCGCGCTCCAAGCACTGCTGCAGGTAGTGTTCGGCCTTGTCGAACTCCCGCTTCTCGTAGTGCTCTCGGCCGAGTGCGAGGATCTGCTTGGTGCGGTCGTCCATGGGTCTCGAAGGTATCCTGCCGAGCGCCCGCACAGCAACCTTGTGGCGCGTGACGGTGGCCGCGCGCGCTGCGGCGCGGTAACAACGGTCATGGCGCGTCTTCGCTTCGAGCCCGCTGGGCTGACCTTCGAGCTGCCGGTCGATCCCGTGGCCGGGCTGCGCGTGCTGGACGTGTGTGACGACTACCCCGCGGCCGACATCCCCTACTCCTGCCGCTCCGCCAACTGCGGCACCTGCCGCGTGCGCGTCCTGGCTGGCGCCGCGCACTTCGCACCGGCCGGCGAAGACGAGCTGGCCGTGTTGGACCTCTTCGGCAACCTGCCCGGCGAGCGTCTGGCGTGTCAGCTGGTGATGGTCGCGGAGGGGGACGCCACGCTCGAGGCCGCGGACACGTGAGTGACGCCTCTTGCGAAGCGCGGGGGCGAGCCCCAGGTTCCGCGCGCACCGACGGAGTGCATGAGGTAATATCGTGACCATGACATCTACCGCAGCTCCCCTCGCGCCGCCCACCACCGTGGATGTCGAGGTTGGGGAGCCCGAGCTGCTGCTGAAGCTGACGGGACCGAGCGGCGCGCACCTGCGCTCGTTGGGCGAGGAGTTCCGCGTCACGCTCGGTCAGCGCGGGACCACCCTGCGCATTCACGGCGCGGCGGAGGACGTCGCGAGCATGGAGCGCACGCTGGTGCAGCTGCTGGACGTGCTCGGGGACCGCAACCTCTCGAGCCTCGAGCTGGCGCGCGCGGCCCGCACGCTGCGCACCCACCCCCAGGTCAACCTGCGGCGTCTGTTCGACGACGTGGTCGTCGCCGCTCAGGGCCGTCGCGCCATCGCGCCGAAGGGACTCACCCAGCAGCTCTACCTGCAGGCCATCCGTGACAACGACGTGGTCTTCGGTGTCGGCCCGGCGGGCACGGGCAAGACCTACCTGGCGATGGCGATGGCGGTGCGCGCGCTCCAGGAGAAGCGCGTGAAGCGCATCATCCTCACGCGCCCCGCCGTGGAGGCGGGCGAGAAGCTGGGCTTCCTGCCTGGAGATCTGGCGGAGAAGATCAACCCGTACCTGCGCCCCCTCTACGACGCGCTGCACGACATGATGGACGCCGAGAAGGTTGCCGGCCTCATGGAGCGCGGCACCATCGAGGTCGCGCCGCTGGCCTTCATGCGGGGGCGCACGCTGAACGCGAGCTTCGTCGTCCTGGACGAGGCGCAGAACACCACGTCCGAGCAGATGAAGATGTTCCTCACGCGCCTGGGCTTCGACTCCAAGGCGGTCATCACGGGCGACATCACGCAGGTCGACCTGCCTCACTCCACGCGCAGCGGGCTGCGCGACGCGGAGCACCTCCTCGAGGGCATCGAGGGCATCGGCTTCGTGCGCTTCAACGACAACGACGTGGTGCGCCACCCGCTGGTGCAGCGCATCGTGCGCGCATACGACGAGCGGGACGCGCGCCGCGAGGCGGCACGTGACGAGCGCCGACGAGAGCGTGGTGCGCTGATGGACGACGAGCGCGAGCGCGGCGGGGGACGCTACCGCGACGAGAGGCGCGACGACGACCGGGAGAGCCTGCCGCCGAGGCCCGCCGCGGCGGAGCCAGGAGACGCCGGGTCGTGACGCTGCGCCGCGGCGCGGCCCGCGCGCGCCCCTCGCTCACGACCTGCCCGCCCAGCTGCACCTGGCGGCTCGAGCGGGCGGCGCTTGCGGTGACGCTGATTCTGACTCTGGTGGCGGCAGGCTGCGGAGGAGACGGTGACGAGCTCGCCTCGCCCACCCCGCCGACGCTGGCTCCCGGGAGCGAGCCCGCAAGCGTCGCCATCTGCGCGGGTGAGTTCCACACCTGCGTCATCACGCCGGACCAGCACGTGGCGTGCGCGGGGCTCGGTCTGGACGGACAGCTGGGCTCGCTGGCACACCGGACGCGGCGCTCCTTCGAGCGCGTCGTCGGCGTAGCCCAAGCCACCAGCCTCGCCTGTGGCAGCCGGCACACCTGCGCCACCACACGCGACGGCGCGCTCTACTGCTGGGGAGAGGCGGCGCGCGAGCAGCTGGGCATCGACGAGGCGACGCTGGGGGCGGTGCGCGTGCCCGACGTCACAGACGCGCTGCAAGTCGTGGCCGGGGACGCGTTCACATGCGTGCGGACGCGAGCCCGCGAGCTCTACTGCCTGGGCGCGCTGCCAGAGCCCGACACGCAGATCGCGCCCGAGAGTCAGTCTCCGGCGGACGACGGCGAGGTCCTGGCGAACAACGCGACGCTGCACGGGGTGGTGGACATCGCGGCGGGCAAGGCACACGTCTGCGCCCTGTTGGCCAGCGGGGTGCTGCGCTGCAGGGGCGACAACCGCGCGGGGCAGCTGGGCCTCGCTCCCACGCACGCCGAGCCGTGGACCGAGCTGCCGCTGCGGGACATCGTGGACGTCGAGGCGGGTGGCGCGCTGACGTGCGCACGCGGCTCCGGAGAGGGGCGCGTGCGCTGCTTCGGGGCGGGCTCGCAGGGGCAGCTGGGTGACGGCATGCGCTCCGCCGCGAGCTTCATGCCCGTCGAGGTCCACGAGGTGCGCGACGCGCGCGCGCTGACCATCGGCGCGACGCACGCCTGCGCGATCGTGGGACCGACGCTGGGCGTCATGTGTTGGGGCGAACGCACGGAGGACCGCCTGGGCGCGCCCAGCGCGGACGGTCACGGGCCCATCGCCGTGCGCGGCCTCACAGGGGTCATCCGAGTCGCGGCGGGTGGGGCGCACACCTGCGGCATCACGAGCGACCTGTCCGTGTGGTGCTGGGGACGAGCGCGTGAGGGGCAGCAGGGCGTCGCGAGCTACGAGCCCTTCCGCACCGCCCACCGCGTTGGCGCGCTGAGCGAGCTGGGCGCGGGCTCGCGGGTACCTTCGGAAGACACGCGGGCCCTCGCAGCGCCGCTCGCAGGCCCGGTGCCGCGCGCCATCGCGACGGGCGTGGAGCACGTGTGCGCGCTGTCGGCGGACGGCACGGTGTGGTGCTGGGGTGGAGGCACGCTGGGGCAGCTCGGCCACGGGCGCTCGGGCTCCTCGTACGAGCGCGGGGTGCAGGTGGCGGGGCTGTCGGGGGTCGTCGCGCTGAGCGCGGGGACGAACCACACCTGCGCGCTGCTCGCGGACGCCCGGGTCGCGTGCTGGGGTGCTCAAGACGGCGGGTTCGGCGACGGTTCGGGGGACGCTTCGTCGCTGCCCGTCGCGGTCCCCGCCTTTCGCGGTGCGCTCGCCGTCTCGGCCGGGGAGCGCATCACCTGCGCGCTGCTCGCCGGCGGGGTCGTCCGCTGCAGCGGTGCCGCGCTGTTCACCGCCGCAGAGCGCCTGGCCGCCCGCAACGCGGGCCGGGGCCTCGGTGTGCAGACCATCAGCGGGCTGAACCGTCCCGCAGCCGTCGCGGTCGGCTCCGGGCTCGGGTGCGCCATCGTCGAGGACGGCCGCGTGTCCTGCTGGGGCCCGGTCCCTGGCCGCGTGACCACCGAGGCCCGCCTGGTGCGCGGCGTCGCGGGTGGTGTCCAGATCGACGCCGGCCACCGCACGGGCTGCGTCGCGTCGCGCGGCGGCCGGGTGAGCTGCTGGGAGATCCCGCCAGGCAGCGCGGAGCCGGCCTCGGCGGAGCTCGTCTCCGGGCTCACCTTCGTCGACCGCGTGGTGGTGGGACAAGGCGTGCGCTGCGCGAAGCCGCGACGGGGCGGCTACGTGTGTTGGGGTCAGAACCGCAGCGGCGAGACGGGGACAGGGGTAGAGAGTGCGCAGGTGCGTAGCCCGACCCCCGTCTCGGACACCGCGGTCATGGACCAGGGGCAGCGCGTCTCGCTGGACTGCAGCGAGGGCTACTGCTGCGGCATCCACCAGGGCGGGGCTGTGAGCTGCGCGGGGGCGGGCCCGGTCACGCACCTGGCGAGCGCAGACGCAGCACGTCACCGCACGCCCGTCATGATCCCGCTGCGCGTCGAAGACCCCCCGCCCGCGCCGTGATCACGCTCGAGGATCGCGGCCGGCGGACGCGGCGCGTGATATCCTCCACGCAGCATGACCAATCGCATCTACGACGGCGCGCTCGAACTCATCGGTAGGACCCCGCTGGTGCGCCTGAAGCGCCTGAGCGGACACGTCGGCGCGCAGGTGTGCGCGAAGCTGGAGTCCCAGAACCCCGGCGGGTCCGTCAAGGACCGCCCCGCGCTCGCCATGGTAGAGGCCGAGGAGCGCGCCGGCCGCCTGCAGCCCGGGGCAACGCTGGTCGAGGCCACCAGCGGCAACACCGGCATCAGCCTGGCCATGATCGCCGCCGTGCGCGGCTACCAGTGCATCATCGTCATGCCAGAGGACATGAGCCTCGCCCGCCGCAACATCCTCGCCTCCTACGGCGCAACGGTGCTGCTCACCTCCGCCGAGGACGGCATGGCCGGCGCCGTCGAGGAGGCGGAGCGCATCGCGGCGCAGACTCCCAACTCGTTCATGCCCCGGCAGTTCGAGAACCCCGCCAACCCAGACGTGCACGCGCGCACCACAGCCGAGGAGATCTGGGAGGCCACCGAGGGCGCCATCGACGCGTTCGTGGCGGGCGTGGGGACCGGCGGGACGCTCACGGGGATCGCGCGCGTACTCAAAGAGCGGCGCCCCTCCGTGCGCATCGTCGCGGTGGAGCCGCGCGCGAGCGCGGTGCTCTCGGGCGGACAGCCGGGCCTGCACGGCATCCAGGGGCTCGGCGCGGGCTTCATCCCGGGCGTGCTGGACACGGAGCTGATCGACGACGTGGTGACCGTCACGGACTTGGCGGCCGAGCGGATGGCAGGGCGCTTGGCGCGCGAGGAGGGCCTGCTCACGGGCCCCTCTGCGGGAGCGAACGTCCACGCGGCGCTCGAGGTCGCGCGCCGCATGGAGAAGGGGCAGCGCGTCGTCACCATCCTGTGCGACGGCGGCGAGCGCTACCTCTGCTGAGCGCTGAGCGCGGCGCGCCGAACGCCGCGCTCTCCGCGACGCTCAGCGATCGACCATCGGGACGAAGTCGCGCTTGTCTTCGCCGAGATAGATCTGGCGAGGCCGAGCGATCTTCTGCTCCGGGTCCGTGAGCATCTCTTCCCACTGCGCGAGCCAGCCCGGTGTGCGGCCGATGGCGAAGAGCACAGGGAACAGATCCATGGGTAGGCCCATGCTCTGGTAGATGAGGCCCGAGTAGAAGTCCACGTTGGGGTAGAGCTTGCGCGACACGAAGTACTCGTCCTCGAGCGCGATCTTCTCGAGCGCCACCGCGATGTCCACGAGCGGGTTCTTGCCCACCTCGTCGAACACCATGTAGGCCAGCTTCTTGATGACCTTGGCGCGCGGGTCGTAGTTCTTGTAGACGCGGTGACCGAAGCCCATGAGGCGCACTTCACCGGCCTTGGCGCGCTCTACGTAGGACGCGATGTTCTTGACGGAGCCGATCTCGGTCAACATCCGCACCACGGCCTCGTTGGCGCCACCGTGCAGCGGGCCATAGAGCGCGGCGCAGCTCGCGGCCAGCGCCGAGTACGGGTCTACGCCTGACGAGCCCACGCCGCGCATGGCGGTGGTGGAGCAGTTCTGCTCGTGGTCGGCGTGCAAGATGAAGAGCACGTCCAGCGCCTTCTCGATGATCGGGTTGGGCTGATACTTCACCTCGGTCATCTTGAAGAGCATGTTCAAGAAGTTGCCCGAGTAGCTGAGGTCGTTGTCCGGGTAGACGTAGGGCAAGCCTCGACGGTGCCGGTACGCATAGGCCGCGAGCGTGGGCATCTTCGCGATGATGCGCAGGATCTGCAGCCGGCGGACGGCAGGGTCGTCGAGGTCCTTCGCGTCCGGGTAGAAGGTGGAGAGCGCGGCCACCGTGCTGGTCAGGATGCCCATCGGGTGTGCGTCGTAGCGGAACGCGTCGATGAACTCGCGGATGTTCTCGTGCACCATCGTGTGGTTGGTGATCTGGTGCGTGAACGAGTCGAGAGCGCCGCGCTTGGGGAGCTCTCCGTCCAACAGCAGGCTGGCCGTCTCCAAGAACGACGAGTGCTCCGCGAGCTGCTCGATGGGGTACCCGCGGTAGCGCAGGATGCCCTGGCTGCCGCTGATGTACGTGATGCGGCTGCGCGTCGACGCCGTGTTCATGAACGCGGGGTCGTAGGTCATGAGGCCGAAGTCCGTGTCCTTCACCTTGATCGCGCGGAGGTCCATCGCCCGGATGGTGTCGTGCGTGATGGGCACCTCATAGGTCTTGCCCGTGCGGTTGTCGGTGATGGTGAGCGTCTGGTTGTCGGGGGCCGGCGACGATTCCTGCGTCATGGACAGTCCTTGGTAGAGCGACGGGCGAGCCGTGCAGTGGAGAGAATAACCAGCAACGCTCGCTCAAGGCGAGAGTTCGTGAGGCATCTGGTCGCGTGGACTACGGAAGTAGTGCGTGGGTGAGTAGGCCGCGAGGTTGGAGACCCGTGACGTGTAGAGGCAGGCGAAGACCTCTACCTGATGGCCGAAGCTGGACAGCTCCGAGCCCTCCTTGAAGACCGAGCCCCAGCGGGGGTGGTAGGCCTGCGCGATACGCAGCTCGAGGTCGTCTTGGTCCAGCTCGAGACCCCGGAGGCGCGCGCGCAGCTTGTCAGCCGACTTGCGCAGGCGCGCCCGGTTGGCGAGCAGCTCGGGGGCGGCCACCTCTTCGGGCAGCTCCGCGACCTGCGCTTCCAGCGTCTTGATGCGCGCCTGATGTTCGCGGATCGCGTCCAGGAGCCCCTCGCGCTGCGCGGTCTGCTCCGCCAGGCGGTCCACCCACGGCGCGACCTTCGCGAGCGCGGCCAGCTCGGCGTCCATCTCTTGGATCACCATCATGGTCCGCCACGCGGTCTCCTTCTTGGCCCGCAGGACGTCGCCGTGGATGTGGTCACCCACGTAGAGCACGCGGTCCTCCGACACCCCGAAGGCCTGGTCGAGGGCAGCCAGGTGACCCCCGGCGTAGACGTGCCCGCGCTCGAGCGTCTCCGTGGGCGAGCCGAGGGCCCCACCCGCCAGCACCTCCCGGAACGGCGCCTGCCCGGTGAAGAACGCGGGCTTGCGGGCGTCGGTCACGACCCAGTCGAAGTAGCGATGGTAGCTCGGGTACGCGGGGCTGTGGCCGAGCAGGTGGTTCATGACGGCCTCGGTATAGGCGGCGTCGGAGTCAGTCAGCAGAAAGAGGCGCTTGCCCGCGCTGCGCAGGCGCTGCAGCGCGGGGGCAAGCTGCGGGTCCAGCTCCACGTACCGCGCCGGGTCCTCGATCACGCGCTTCTGCAGCGTCCCGTCGTGCGTGATCTCGGCCATGGCCGCGCGGATGTCGCGATAGAGGCTCGCGTAGTCACGGCGCGGGCTGCCCGGGTTCCCCTGCCCCCGGTCGATGGCCTCGACGGCGGCCGCGAAGAGGCTCACCTCGGGCAGGGCGAAGAGCGTGTCCAGCCACACGTAGCGGCCCGACGAGGAGCGTAGGCGACGGGTGTGGTACGCCACCCGGCGTTCCTCGCGCGTGAGCTCGACGTGCCCATGGAAGGCCCGCTTCACGTACTTGTAGCGGTCCATCTTGAGCAGGTTGCCGAGCCTCAAGTCCACGAGCAGACCGCGGATGGGGAAGGAGGTGTCGACCGCCAGCGTGCGGAAGGTCTCGGGGTAGCCACGCGCGATGAGCCGCTCCACCGCCAGCTCGACCATGAGGGCGCTCGTCGCCGGGCGCTGGTAGTGGGCGAGCGTGTAGTCCATGTCGAAGCCGACGACGTCCACGCGGTCGAGCCGGAGGTTGCGGTTGCAGAAGACGCGGCGCTCGAGGGCGGGCTGACGCACCGAGGCCGGGAGGAGGTTCAGCTCGGGCAGCGGAAGGGCGAGCTGCGTCGCGGAGCTCTCGGGGCTGGCATCGGCGGGTGGCGACATGCGGGCGCGATGGTACCAGCGCGTAACGCCTGGGGCTGCCGGAAAGCGCGCCGTTTCCTCAGAATCGCCGGGAAAACGGCGCGAAGCGGGCGGCGCCACCCCGGTCGGCACCAAGAGAAACAGCGAGCCCTTTTGGGGCTCGCTGCGGCTTCTCTAGGCTCGTCTAATCTTGGGTGGAGTAGAGGGGGATCGAACCCCTGACCTCCGCACTGCCAGTGCGGCGCTCTCCCAGCTGAGCTACTACCCCTGGGTCGGGGGGCTTTCTGAAGGCTTTGACGGAGGTTGTCAAAGGGATTTCTGCAACCCACCGAAATCTTGACGACTTTGGCGTGGTCGGTGAGGGTCCGAGGGGCCGCGCGGTTTGGCGCGCGCCGCCCCTCGCCCCTGTGTTCGAGACCCCGTGATCAACCTCCCCTGCGTGACGCTGCGACCTGACCGTCGACGCGCCCTCGAGCTCACCCGCCGCACGTCACGGCCCCACGCCGTCGCGACGCTGGCGCTGTGCCTCGGGTGGTGCTTGCTGGCTGTCGGCTGCGGCACGCCCACCGCACCGGCCATGCTGCTGGACGTCGACGAGGTCTCCCCCGACATCCTCGAGCCCGGGTCGACGCTGCGCATCGCCGGGGCTGGCTTTCCGGTGGCGCGGGATGCCCAGGTGGTCCTCACGGGAGAGCTGGCGCGCCCCGGCGACGCGCCCCTCACGGTCGACCACACGCTGCGCGGCTATGCGCACTCCGAGGAGCTCGTCGAGGTCACGCTGCGCGAGCGCGATCTCATCGACTTAGGGGGGCGGGGCACGTTCACGGGGCGTGTGAGCGTCACCTTCTCCGGGGTCGCGTCGCGACGGGCGGTCAGCGGAACGCTAGACGGTGTGGAGTTCGACCTGCGCGCGAGCGCGGACACGGGGCTGCGCGCGGCCCTCGACCGCGGAGAGCGCGCGGAGGCGACGCTGGACGAGCTCGGGATCGCACCGGCCGACGAGCAGCCGACGACGGGCGGGCTGCGCATCGGTGACGTGCGGCCCGACAGCCCCGCCGCCCACGCCACCCTGGCGACCGGGGACGTCCTGGTGCGCTTCGACGGTGTGCGCGTCCTCGAGCTGAGCGATCTTGCGCCGCGCCCTGGCGCGCTGCGCGTGACCCTCGAGGTGGAGCGACCGGGCGTCAGCCACGCGACCTCGCTGGACATGCCGCTGCGCGGCCCCCCCGAAGGCCAGAAGGGGCGCGTGTTGCTGTTGTTGGTGCTGCTCGGGGGGCTGATCGTCTTCGTCGCCAGCGTGCCGGCCACCTCCGGCCCGCTCACCGCGTTCGCGCGCAACGCGGTCAATGTGCGGGCACCGCACGCTATCGACTGGCTGCTGGGGTTCGCTCCCGGGACGCGTGACGCGACACCTCGCCGCGCGTTGTGGACCTCGCGAGCCCTCGCGCTCCTCGCGGTGAGCGCGGCGTTCGCCGGCATGGCGGTGGCAGGCCGAGTCTACGATCGCCTGTTCGACACGGGCGCGCTGACAGGGCTGGCGCTGATGCTGCGGCTCGCCATCCAGGTGTTCGGCCCGCGCACCAAGGCGAAGACGCCGCTGCTGGGCTCGGCGTTCTTTCTGCGCGGCGCGCCCATGGCCCTGAGCGTGCTCTCGGTGTTGGTGCTCGGCGGGACCAACCACCTGCGCGGGCTACAGGTCGCCCAGGGCGGCGCACTCTGGGACTTCATGGTCTTCCGCCACCCCATCGCGTTCCTGCTCTTTCCGGTGTTCGCAGTCGCGGCGCTGGGCGGTCCGAGCGCGGCCATCTCGGACCCCAACACCCCGCCCTTCGTAGCGGCTGCCGCGCGCGCACACCTGCTCGTCGTGGCCGGCCTCGGCGCGGTCGTGTTTCTGGGGGGCTGGCACCCCATCACGCTGGACGGCGCACTGGGCGACGCGGCGGCAGCCGCCCTCGGGGTGCTGCTCTTCGTGTTCAAGTGCTGGGGCCTCATGCTCCTGGGGCTGCGCCTGCGCATCCAGAGCGGCGTCGTGGGCGACCGAGCGCCAGCCTTCTTGCTCCCCGCCGCGCTCGCGGGCCTGGCGGCGTCCTGCGCGTGGATCGCGGTGGGCGTGCCGGCGGACGTGGAGACGCTCAGCGGGCCCGTGCTGCTCGCCACGAGCGCGTTCGTCGTGGGTGTGACGCTCCTGCGTCGTCACCGCGCAGCGCAAGGCGCTGAGGTCTTCTTGCAGCCGTTCCTGTGAGCGCTGGTCCTGTGGGGGCTCACAGGCGGCGCCCGAGCGCGCTGCCCGCTCCCGCTCGCGTGAGCATGCTCGCCCTCGTACGGCGCTCGTGACGCCGCTTCGACGGCGCGCGCCGCGACGTGAGGGCCAGCGGCTCAGGGAGCCTCGCGCGACTGCCGCAGCAGCTCACCGAAGCGTCCCTCGGTCAGCCCGTCGAGCAGCGCTTCGAGCTCCATGATGCGGACGGCGGTCTCCACGTCGCGAGCACCGAGGGCCTGGTCCAGCTGCAGGCGCCGCCGCTCGAAGTAGAGGCCCACCACCAGCCGCACCAGCTGCGCTCTCGCGGCAGCCTGGGCGCGCGCCTCGCGGGACCAGACGGGCTCGTCGCCGGAGTACACGGCCCGCGGCAGGTCGAACACGAGCGTCCCTTCGAGCACGGCGTCGTCGTCGGTGGAGAGGTTGGTCCCGCTCTGGGTCGCGTTCGCGTCGCGCTGGCGGCCCCGCCGCGCGCGCAGCCGCAGCTCGGGGAGCCAGGCGCTGCGGCGTCCCCGGCGTGCCGCACGGCTCGGGTCCGCGACGCCGCGATCGTGGACCAGCAGCGCCGCGCGCAGCACCTCTGCGACCGTGGGTTCGTGCTCGAAGCGCGCAGCCAGGGCATCGAGATCGGGCGCCGTGGGTTCTGGCTCTGCGGGTGGGGTCCGCGGTTGGGCAGAGGCGGCGGCGGTGAAGCAGCAGAGGAGCGTGCCCAGCAGCACGGGGCCAGCGAGCGACCGACACCCGCTCACGGCGTCACCCCCCAGGCCGCCATGACCCTCGCGGCGCGCAGGCGCGCCCACGCGCAGGTGTCGGCGCGGGTGCAAGGCACGGCGTCGCTCGGGAGCGCACCAAGCCCGGCGTCCTCCGCGTCGTCACCAAGGCTGTCGACGCCGCCGCGAGGGCGCGGGGACCTGGTTGGAGCGGAGAGAGGCCCCACGTACCCGCTCTGTGCGGTCAGCGAGAGGTCTGCCTGGTCGACCCAGAGGAGGTCCGCGAGCACGAGGGGGTCCGGCACGGCCAGAGAGGCCGCGTCCGCGCGGCGCCCGGAGAGAGGGAACGACGCGACGGCGTCGACACGAAACGACGAGGGGGAGAAGCCCCGTCGCGCGTGGATCTGGAGCTGCGGGAGAGCGCGCGCGCGTATCGACGAGGCACGTGTGCACCCGGCGCCCCCGGCGAGGGCGACGACTAACGAGAGCGCTGCGGGGAAGCCTGGCGCGAGCAGCGCGGCGGCGACGACGAGCGGACCTGGATCCGAGCTGGAGGCGGGCGACATGAGCCCTTGTCGGCCCGCAGGAGGGCGAGTTGCGTCCTCCGCGCTGCGACCGCTACACGACGTCGAGCACCGGCGCGGACGCCACCGACACGAAGCGCTCTCCGTCGCGGAAGCCGACCGCGGCCGTGACGAACGAGCCCGCCATGACGGGGCCCAGCGCCCACTCCCCCGTTGGGGTCACCTCTTTGTCGGTGAGCGTCCGGGCCACGGCGCCGCCTCCCGGCGCGTGCACCAGGACCCGCGCCACGAGCGTCCCGCTCGCCCCCATGGTCTTCGCGCTGGCGAGCGACGCTTCACCGAGCCCCCACGCCAGCAACACGCGGCGGTCTGGCAGCAGCATGGTGACCAGCTCCGCGCGCACCGTCGGCTCGGGCCTCGCGCCCGGCGCCGCCCGAGGCACGCCCAGGCTGCGCCCGACGGCCGCGATGTCCGCCTCGAGCTCGGGGTCCCCGGGGCGCTCCTGCAGCAGCTTCTCCAGGATCGCGAGCGCGCGCCGATGGTGCCCCTGCTCGTGGAGCAGGCGCGCCATTGTCCGCGTCGGGATGGGCTCGTCGTCCGCGTCGCGTGGCACCTTGATGGGTATGGTCGTGGCCGCCGCGCGCCGCTCCGCGGCCGCCGCGAGTGGATCGTCCTCCCCTCGCGCCAGGAGCACCTCGGCCTTGAGCGGCCCGAGGTCCAACGTGGTCGTCGTGTCGCGCAGGTCGGGGACGGGGATCTTCGTGGAGTCCCCGTCCGTCGACGGGAGCTTCATCTTACGGGTGGGTTCGCTGCGGTCGCGCGTCGGGCGGCGCTCCGGTTCCAGTGCCGTCGCCACCACGGGCGGCTCCGCAGCCGGCGAGGGGGTGTCGGGGCGCGAGACGGCGGGGAGCCCCGCGGGCGTCTCGGACACGCGCATCCGCTGCGTGTCTCCGCTCGTTCTCCCCGGGCCAGCAGCGTCTCCGGGCGCGTCGTTCACCGCGGGCGTACTCGCCGCAGCGACGGACGCGGGTGCCGCGGAGGGCGCTGCGGGTGCGGGTGCGCCGGCCGGCGCGGGTGGCGCGGCCGGCGCGGGCGGCGGGCTCGAAGGCCGACCACGGAGCGTGCGTGCGACGCCGAGGACGCCCCGGAAGATCGCCTTCGCAGTGTCGAGTGCCCCAGCAGGCGGGGGCTCCTCGATGGCGCGGATCAGCTGTGCACGAGTCAGGTACGTCACGTCACGCACGCCGCGCCGGACGGCCTCTCGCTCCAGCTCCTCGCGTGTCATCTTGCTCAGATCCACCGCAGCAGCTCCTCTTCGGCGACCGCGAGCAGCGCCCGGGCGCGCACGCAGTCCTGGTTGATCTGTCTCACCAAGGCTTCCACGCCGTCGAACTTCTGCTCCGGGCGGACCCTCGCGACGAAGCCAACGCGCAGCGTCTTTCCGTAGAGGTCGCCCTCGAAGTCCAGGAGGTGCACCTCCACCGAACGCCCGGCCTCGAAGGTGGGGCGCTGCCCGAGGTTGGCGACGCCCTGCAGGCGTGTGCCGTCGCCGCCCACGACCGAGACCACGACCGCGTACACCCCGTCCGCGGGCAGCTGGACGTCGGCCAGCTGGAGGTTCGCGGTGTGAAAGCCGATGGTGCGGCCGCGCTGATCGCCGCGCACCACCACGCCGTCCACGTCATGCACGCGCGTGAGCATCCGCGCGACGGAGGCGACGTCCCCCTCCTCCGCCAACAGGCGCCGTACGCGCGTGGACGACACGGGCGCTCCTTCGAAGAGCACCGGGCGCACCACGGTGACGGTAAAGCCGTGCTGGCGGCCGAGGTCGCGCAGAGTCTCGACGTTGCCTGCGCGCTTGCTGCCAAAGTGGAAGTCCGGCCCGACGACGACGGCCCGCGCACGGCAGCGCTCCACCAGCACCCGCTGGACGAACAGCTCGGGAGAGGTCTGGGCGAAGTCGCGATCGAAGGTCAACACGGCGACCTCGTCGCACCCCGCCCCCCGCATCAGCTCCACCCGCCGCGCCATCGGCGTCAGCAGCACAGGGGCCCGGTCCGGCGCAAGCACGCTGGTGGGGTGGGGATCGAAGCACATGCCCATCGTGGCGAGCCCCGAGCGGGCCGCCAGGTCACGCGCGGTCGAGATGAGCGCGCGGTGACCGAGGTGGACGCCGTCGTGGTTGCCGGGCGTCACGACGGTGGGGGGGAGGTCCGTGGGGTTCATAAGGGCTGCGTGAGCATACCAGGCGTTGGTGAGTTTGCGTCGAACGGCGAACGCCGCAGGCTCCCCACCCGCGGCGTCGGCTCGTGCGGCAACGACCAGACCTCAGTTGCAGGCGATGCGCGGCGAGTCGCCGGCGACGGCCGCGCAGCAAGCCTGGGGCATCTCGAAGGGCACACAGTCGGGGACACCCGCTGCGCTCACGGTGCGCGGCGAGCCGTTCATGACGTTCCCGCTTCCGTCGGGGACCGGGATGGGGTCGCAGACGGGCAGGCCGCAGAGGTGAGCGATGCCGCAGCAGCAGCTCGCGGTCACTTCGTCGCGCTGTGCGCCGTACTCCGCGAAGTCCACGTAGTTGACCGTGCGCACGGACATGGCGACCGGATCGAAGGCCATGGCGCACTCCGCGCGGCCACTCTGACGCGAGCGGGCGTTGGCCGGGTCGGAGTCGAAGACCGGGAACGCTGACAGCGCGCTCTGCGACAAGGCGATGTCTTCGACCTGTCCGGGCGTGCCCAGCTCGTTGGGCAACGTCCACACCTGACCGACGAAGTTGCCGGGCGGGTTGAAGCGGATGCCGGTCTGGGAGATGCCGAAGGTGATGAGCGCCGGATCCTGCTGGAACACGCCGCCGGCGTCACCTTGGAGCACGTTCATGCCGTAGAGGCCGGTCGGGATCTCCTGGCAGTCCACGGTGGCCGCCTCGTAGAAGGCCGTCGAGCCTGCGGGCGGCAGGATGGGGATCTGGCAACGGGGGTCGTCGGGGTTGGTCGTCATCGCGCCCAGCGGGACGATGGCGATCGGGATGTTGGGGAAGAAGACCAAGGAGCGCGTGGTGGCGTCCAGCTGGCCGCCCGCACCGAAGCCCGCCCACATGCGTGGGTCGACGCTGGGGACCATGGCGATCGACGGGATGTTGGCGGCTGCCTCGCGCGCCACGGCAGAAGCGTCGGGCACGGGCGCGCCGTCCACGATGAGGAGATCGCCCGCCTCGTCGCGCACGTAGTCGAAGGCGAAGCGCTGCATGAGCACCAGCGGGCTCAACCAAGGCACGAAGCCCGGGTCCGAGGGCGTCGGCGCCTGCGCGCTCAGCGTGGGGTGCGGATCGGCGAGGCCGTCGCGGTTCACGTCGAGAGAGCGCGCGTACCAGGCATAGGCCGCCGCGTCGGAGACCGCGAACGAGACCCCGCCCTCACAGGCCGCGATGGCGAACGCCTTGCCAGCGAAGCGCGCACGGCAGCAGGCCGCGTGCTCGTCGACGTCGGTCGTGCGGATGTCGTCGGTCACGCCGCCGCAGTCCTCTGCCCCGGCCGGCTCAGGGCTGGCGACCGGGTCGAGCGCGGTGCGGCCCAGCATGGTCAGCGTGGTGTTCGTGTAGCCCAGCAGCGTGGCCGGGTCCGTGCTGAGCGGGAGCTCACTGTCCAGGCCGTCCGTGGTCATCGTGAACGCGGGCGGCTCCGTGTTGATGGCAGCACCGAGCGAAACGGAGATACCCGTGAGGCGCTGACCATCTGGCTGGAACTCGAGGTCGCCGAAGACCACCGGCAGGAACACGGGGATCGCCGCCGTCGCGTCGACCAACGCGGCGCCGGAGATGTCGCCCCGCGTCGGAGACGTGCGCACCGAGAAGAAGGGGTTGAAGTCCCCGTCGGTGTCGTAGAAGCCCTGCACGCGGTAGGTGATCGGGTCCTCGCTGTCGGGCGTCCCCACCAGGTCGGGGAAGCTGAGCGGGATCTCGGGCCACGTGATGGCCACCGAGCGCTGCACGACCACCGCCAAGTCGTCCGGCGTGGGGTTCTCGGGGAGACAAGCGGTCGCTGGATCGCCGAAGACGCGCTCGCCCGGGACGGTGAGGAGGCTCGCGGCGCTCGTGCCGGTGCCCTCGGGCGGCGGCAGCAGGCGCACGTCGAAGAGGGTCAGGATGATGCGTCCCTGAATGCGCGTGGGGTTGCCCTCCGCGTCGTAGTCACACGTGGGACGTGGACCAACGTACAGGACGGTGCCCTCGATGACCCCCGTGGGGTCGGGTGAGTTGCCACCCAGCCAGCGCGGCAGGTCCACGGGAGGGCTGTCGCAAGCAATGGCGCCCAGCGTAGAGAGCGCAGCGAGGGCGGTGAGGCAACCGCGAGTCATGGTGTGTCGGATACGCATTCTAAATCTCCTAGAAGCGGTAGGTCGCGGACGCGACGACGCGAGCTTCGAGCTGCTGCCCACGGGGATGCTGGCGGTGGCGGTTGTTGGTGATGTTGAAGCCCGTGACGCCGAGCTCGAGGGCGTCGTCCAAGAGGCGATAGCCAACGCGGGCGTTCAGCAGGTAGTAGGCGGGCTGACCCAAGAGCTGGCTGACCAGGTTGGAGTCCTGGTCGAAGGTCTCTTCCAGCCACTTCTGCGCGCTCGCGTAGTGGAAGTCGAGCGAGAGGTCCAGGCCGAAGGGCGAGCGGTACTGCACGCCGGCGTTGACCTTGTGGGCGCTGGTGCGCTGCTCTTCCGGGCGCCGCGGGTTGTCCAGCGACCACGTCTGGTTGTACGTGTAGTTGGCGTACATATCGAGGCCGTCTACCGGGTACAGACGTCCGCCGACCTCCGCGCCGAACACGTGGAACAGGCCCGGCTCGTTGCTGAACACCGTGGTCCCGATGGGGAAGGAGCCGGTGTTGTCGAGGTAGCCGAGCGTGCCGCTGCCGAACTGCGAGAGGCTGGTCGGGATCAGCTCACCGATGGAGATGATGCGCTCCACGCGGTTGTAGAACACCGCCACGTCGATGTCGAAGCTGTCCGAAGACGCGTTTCGGTAGCCGAGCTCGACCGACTGGATGAACTCCGGCCGCAGGGCAGGCTGGCCCAGCTGCTGTCGAGCTATCTCGGACCCGAAGTTGCGCGCGGTGACGCCGGGCGCAGGGGTCGGAAAGTCGAGCGCCATGTAGGTCTCGAGCAGCGTCTGGTTGCGGAAGGCGTTCGAGTACGACGCGCGCAAGGCGTGCCCCTCGGCCGGCTGCAAGACGAGCGCGACACGCGGCGAGAACTGCAGGTTCGAGAGGATGGGGTGACGGTCGAGGCGGAAGCCGACGACCAGCTGCAGCGGGTCGGCGAGGCGCATGGCGTCTTGGAAGACCACGCGGAAGTGGTCCTCGGTGGGCGTCTCGGTGAAGAAGGTCCAGTCGATGCGCTTCCAGCGGTAGCCGACCCCTAGCGTGAGGTTGTGTGTGGTGCGACCGAGCTCGAAGGTTCGCGCCAGACGCGCATCCACGTCCAGAGTGTCGCTCACGAAGTTGCCGAGCAGCGGGTCGGGCCCGATGACGCCATGCTCGATGCTGAGGCGGTTCCACCACACACGCACGGAGCCCCAGCTGGTGTCGAGGGTACCCATGACGTGCGTGCTGGGCCCCTGCGCCTGCCAGTCCACGAACGACCCGAAGGCCTGGAAGCCGAAGCGCCCTTCGTTGACGCCCGCCTCGAGGTTGAGGGAGATGTTCTCGTTCGCCCGGAAGGACAACGCGCCCATCGCGCGTTGGCCGCGGATCGCCAAGCTGGGACCGATGATGGGCTCGCCGAAGTCGACCCGGTTGGGGCCGATGACGCGCTCCCACCGATCGTACTGCTCGTAGCCGGCCGACATGCGGTAGGCGACGCGGCCGGCGCGCCCGCTGGACCAGGCCTGCGCGCGAAGGGTGCCGCCCATACCGCCACCCACGGTGACGCCCGTCTCGGCACGATCACCAGGCGCCACCGTGATGATGTTGATGATGCCGCTGAAGCCGTTGGCGCCGTAGAGAGCGGAGGCCGGGCCGCGCAGGATCTCGATGCGCTCGATGTCCTCCACGGCGGCGGGCAGGTACGCAAAGAGGTTGGCGCCCAGCGCGTCGACGTAGGCCTGGCGACCGTTGATCAACACGAGCACGCGCGGGCTGAGCTGCTGGTTGAAGCCACGGATACCCACCTGCACGTCGGCGCCGGTGATGTTCATGACGTCCACGCCCACGACGCGCCGGAACAGCTCTCCGATGTGGGTGATGCCGGTGAGGCGGATGTCCTGCGCCGTGATGATGGTGATGGCGTTGGGCGCGTCCAGGGGGTTCTGCGCAGCACCCGTCGCGGACACGACGCTCTCGTCGTAGAGGTCTTGGCCACCCGCAGCGATGCCGATCTGAGACCCTGTGCCTGCGGCGCCGGTCCCGGTACCCGTCCCGGTCTCCGTGCCCGTCCCGGTCTCCGTGCCCGTCCCGGTCTCCGTGCCCGTCCCGGTCTCCGTGCCCGTCCCGGCCGCACGCCCTTCGCGCAGCTCTTGGGCCATGGCGCGGAGCCGCTCGGCCCGCGCGATGAGCGACGGGTCGTTGGCGGTGATACCCAGCGTCTCGATCTGAGTCGCGGTGTCCTCGAGCGCGAGGATGTCCTCTTCGCTTGCTGAGGCGACCGTCGGCCCGGGCTCCACAGGCCCCTCCGGCTCGGTGGTCGCCACGACCGTGGGTCCCGCGGCCTCGGCGATGCGTGCCTCGATGGCCACGATGAACTGCCGCACCTCTTCGCGGTCCGGAGGGTCGGACTCGACGTAGCGCTCGAAGTACTCGAGAGCGTCTTGGTAGCGGCCCGCCTCGGCGTAGGCGCGCCCGATGTTGTAGAGGACGTTGGGGTGCGGGAGGATCTCGTACGCCACCTGGAGCTCGGCCACGCCAGCGTCCACCTGGCCTTCTTGGATCAGCGCCATGCCGGCACGAAAGTGACGTCGCGCCTCGGTGCGCACGTCAGCGGCGGCAGGGGTGGCGACGAGCATCGTCGCGAAGGCGCCCATCAGCACGGCACCTCTCACGCGACGGGCGACGCCGCGCGCTGAAGCGGTGAGAAGGGGAGAGTTCGTGTGTTGGTTGGGTCGTGTCACGGTTCTCTCCAGCCTCAGAAGCGGACGGTCACCTGGCCGAGGAAGCGGGTGTCGATGCGCTGCCCGAGGGGGTGCATGCGGACGTCGGAGAAGAGCAAGTTCCAACCCGACACGGCGAGCTCGAGCTTGTCTTCGAGCAGGCGCCAGCCAATGCGGGCGTTCAGCAGGGTGTATGCGGGCACACCGGCCAGTCGGTACTCGACGCCCGTCTCGAGGTTATCGTACTGCTCCGCCCACTTCTGGGAGCTGGTCCAGTGCAGGTCGAGCGACAGGTCGATGCCGAAGTCGGAGCGGTACTGGACACCCGCGTTCACCTGGTGCAGCGAGGTGCGCTGATCTTGGAAGAAGACCTCCAAACCGGGCGTCGGGTCGTTCAAGGGGGTCACGTCGCTGATGGCGTAGTTCGCGTAGAGGTCGAGACCGTCCACCGGGAACACTCGAGCACCGAGCTCACCACCGATCTGGCGGAAGCGACCCTGCTGGTTGTTGAAGCGGGTGGAACCCAGGGCGAACGCCTCGACGTCCTCGTCGTAGAAGGTCTGCGAGATCGGGAGCGCCGTGATCTGGTTGAGGCCGATGAGATCGTCCACGAAGTTGAGGTAGACGTTGGCCTCGAGCGCGAAGTAGTCCGAGTCTTGGTTCGTGTAGCCGAGCTCCATCGAGAGCATGCGCTCGGGCCGCAGGTTCTGGTTGCCGAGCGCGAGCGCGGTGGCGCCTCGGACGGGCGTGCGGTTCTCGAAGTCGATGTAGGACTCGATGAACGACGGGCTACGGAACGCGGTGCCCACGGAGGCGCGGATGGAGGAACCCTCCGTAACGCGCGCGACGAGGGCGGCGCGGGGAGAGAAGCGCACGTGCGCCAGCAGGGGGTGGCGGTCGACGCGCGCGCTCAACGTCAGTCGGAGGCGCTCGTGCAGGGTGAGCACGTCCTGGAGGTAAGCGTTGTAGTGGTTCTCGGTGCCGTCTCGGCCCCAGTCCCAGTCCAGCTGCTTGAAGCGGTAGCCGACGCCCAACGACAGGTTGTGGTCCACCAGGAAGTGGAAGCGACGCGAGAAGCTCGCCTCCACGTCGACCACGTTCGAGTCGAACCCACCGTTGGTGGGAAGCCCGCCCGGGACAAATTCGCTCGAGTCCACCTGAGCGCTGAAGGAGTTCCAATACGCACGCAGCTGGATGCCCTGTGGGGTGTTGAGCTGGAAGTGCGTCTGGGCGAAGCGGATGTCCGAGCCGTAGAGCTCGCGCAGGCGCGCGATGCCTTGGAACGTGTTGTCGGGCCCGGAGGTGACCGCCGTGCCCATCTGGACCAGGTAGTCTTGATCCTCACCGAGCGCCGCCCGCACGTCGGCGTTGAAGCGCAACGCCGAGAACCCGACATCGGGACGTGGCGATGAGGGCGCGAGGTCCTGACGGTTCGGGTTGACGAAGAGCTCGAAGTTGTCGCGCCGCTCGTAGCTCGCGCCGAAGCGATAGCTCACGCGCCCTTCGCGGCCGGCCGCAGAGGCCGCCAGACCCATGGTCCCCGCGTTGCCGGCGATGGCGGCGACGTAGCTCTCCGCGTCCGCCGGATTCTTGAGGATGATGTTGATGATGCCGCTGAACGCGTCGGCACCGTACAGAGCGGCCGCGGGACCGCGGATGATCTCGATGCGCTCGATGTCGTTGATGTGGAACGGCACCAGCTGGAAGAACGGCGTGGCCAGGAAGTCGAGGCGGATCGTGCGGCCGTTGATCAATACGAGCGTCTTGTTGGACTGACGCTGGTTGAAGCCGCGCACGTTGACGTCCGTGTGCCCAGGCGTCGTGGACATCACGGCCATGCCGGCCGCGCGGCGCAGGATCTCACCGAGCGCGACCTGACCGGAGAGGCGCAAGTCCTGTGCGGTGATGGTCGTCGTCGAGTTCGGCGCGTCGATCGGAGACTCCGCGAAGCGGGAGGCCGAGATGACCTCCTCCTCGAACACCGAGCGCTGCTGGCCGAGCTGCTGACCGGGCAGCGCGTCGCGGTCGGGGCCCGTCGCGATCCCAGTGCCCGTGCCCGTCTCCGTACCGGTGCCCGTCTCCGTGCCGGTGCCCGTCTCCGTGCCGGTGCCCGTCTCCGTGCCGGTGCCGCCGCCCGAACGGAGAGAATCGGCCAGGGCGCGCAGGCGCGCGGCCCGCTCCTGGAGCGCCGGGTTGCCGGTGGTCTCGTACAGCACCTCCACCTGGACGGCAGCGTCCTCGATGGCGCGAATGTCGTCCTCGGACACATCCACCTGGGGAGTCGTGACTTCGGGCGCTGGGCCCGTGGTCGCTACGCCCGTGCCGGTCGGCGTGGCGGGCGCCGACTCCTCGAGGCGCGCATTGATGGCCGCGATGAATTGGGAGACCTCCTCGCGGTCCGGGGGGTCCGAGTCCATGTACTGCTCGAAGTACTCGAGCGCCTCTTCGTAGCGACCCGCCTCCGCGTACGCGCGCCCGATGTTGTAGAGCACGTTCGGGTGCGGGAGGATGTCGTAGGCGACCTGGAGCTCCGCGACGCCCGCATCGACCTGCCCCTCTTGGATGAGCGCCATACCCGCGCGGAAGTGGCGGCGCGCTTCCGTACGAACGTCTGCGCGCGCCGTCGACGAGACGAGCGCCAGCAACGCCGCCACGAACGCGAAGGCGTGGGTCCATGTGGCGCGTCGCATGCGGCCTCCCGGGCTAGGTGGTGTGGGCTGGTTCATGGATCAGTACGGCTCGAGTTTGTATCCCATGAGCCCCACGGAGGACTCGTTCCCCTCCATACTGCCGGAGGAGGGCGGGGTTCGGGAAGTGGAAGGTGGACGGCGGGCGCGGTCCTGCTCGTTGTCGACGGGCTGCAGGCGACCGCTGACGTGCATGCGACGCCCGACGACCGTCCTCACCGCGTTGAGATCGCGATACCCGTCCAGTTGGAAGCGGAAGGTCACGCTGCGGCCGCGGGTCGCCTCCTCACCCGTCCACGTGAGCGTGGCAGGCGTGGTGTAGACGACGTCGCTATCGCCGATGCGGACCTCCGCCCCCGGTGGCTCCGACACGATGGTCACCTCGGTGGTGAGCACCCCAGCCGCGGCCTGCGCAGGGTCTTCCACCTCCTCGGGCACCTCCGGAGCCGGAGCCGGAGTGACGACGGGCGCTGCCCCGTCGGAGCCGTAGCGGCTCGAGCGCACGAGCACGAACGCCACCGCCGAGACCGACAAGAGCAGGAGACCCACCAAGACGACCCACTTGACGCCCGAGCGGCGCCCCTGCGCGTCCGAGGTGGACGCGAGGCCGGCGAGGCTGTCGAGGCCGGCGTCGGGTGTCGGCGTCAGCAGCATGTCGGAGCGCGACAGCGTGGTGGAGCCGGACCCTACGCCGTACTCCCCGCTGAGCGGCGCATCGCCGCTGCGCGAGAGGGCCAGGCCGGCCTCACTGGCGACCGTCGTCAGCGCCGAGAGCAGCTCGTCCATGCTCGCGAAGCGGTCGCCCGGCGCCTTGGCCATCGCGCGGCGCACCAGCGCCTCGAGGGGCCAGGGGACGTCCACGTTGTGTGTCGCCATCGGCGGGACCTCCTCGTGCACGTGGGCCATGAGGATGTTCACGGAGTTGGCACGCTCGAAGGGGGCGTGCCCCGTGAGCATTTCGTACAGGAGGACACCCAGCGCGTAGATGTCGGCCCGACCATCGACCCGGTCGCCGCGGATCTGCTCGGGCGACATGTACTTGGGCGACCCCATGAAGAGGCCCGTCTGCGTCAGGTCCTCGCCCTTGTCGCCCAGGTCCTTGACCAGGCCGAAGTCCAGCACCTTGACGAAGTCCGCCTGCTCGCCGTGTTGCACCAGGAAGACGTTGGCGGGCTTGAGGTCGCGGTGGATGATCCCGAGTGAGTGCGCCTCGCGCAGGCTGCGGCAGATCTGGCGGGCGATGTGGGTCGCCTTGGAGGCCGACAGAGGCGCCTCGTCGCGCAGGTAGCGGTGGAGGGTGCGCCCCTCGAGCAGCTCCATCGCGATGAAGTAGACGTCGTCGTCGGTCTTGCCGTAGTCGAAGATCGTCACCGTGTTGGGGTGCGTGAGCTTCGACTGGGTGGACGCCTCGAGGAAGAAGCGCTTGTGGAACTCCGGGTCGTTGTCACCCTCGTAGGTGGCCTCGAGAACCTTCAGCGCGATCTGACGGCCGAGAGGCGCCTGCTCGGCGCGATACACCTTGCCCATGCCACCACGGGCGATCACCGAAACGATCCGGAACCGGTCATTGATGACCCGTCCAATCATCGGGTCAGGCGCAGCGCTACGCGATTCGTCCGCTTTTGCTGTCTCGTCGGCCACGAGTCTCCACCGCCCACCACCATGCCATCACGGGTGGGGCTGGGGTCATTGATCGGGGAGCAGAGCCAGGAAGTCAACGTTATTGGGATTCCGCCGGGCAAAGGTGCCCCCCCGCCAGCCCGGGCCACGGCCGGTTTCGTCGGGACCGGCGGTCGGCCTGCCACAGACGCGTTGGCGGGAGCGCCTCGAGCCGGTACGATGCCGCGTGCTCCGCGATGCCCCCAGGCTCACCCCCGTGTGCGACCGCCGCGTCTTCTGCCTGACACTCGGTGCCGCTTGCATGCTCGCGGTCCCGGTCGCCTTCCCCACCGGGGCTGGCGCACAGCCCACGTGGTGGGCCCCACGCTACGGCGAACCTCTCGAGGCGAGCACCGTGGCAGAGCGCGCCCAGGCCGCCGAAGCGCTCGGCCGCGAGACCGTGCGCTCTCGCCTGGCAGCCGCCAACGCTCGGCTGGTGCGGGCGCTCGAGGAGGAGCGTCACCCCGTGGTCCGGGAGGCGATCATCACGGCGCTCGGACGCCTGGCCCAGCCCGACGCGCTCGACGTGCTGACGGCCGAGCTGGCCTCCAGCCGCGCCCGCGACGCCGAGCGCATCATCTCCGCCATCGCCGCCATCGCCGAGGCCGGCTCCCCCCGCGCGGCGACCATCCTCGTGGACCAGCTCGGGACGAGGGGTCGTGCGGAGTACACGCGCAGCGCTCTCGCACGCGCGGGCTTGGCGGCGCTGCCGGCCTTGCTGCGCGCGCTGCGTGACGCCACCGATGGTCGGGCTGAGATCGCTCGGGCTATCGGCGCCACCGGCTCCCACCAGGCCATCCCGGGGCTGTTGCGAGCCCTCGAGGGGCCGTGGCAGGTCGCCGAGGGAATCGCACTGCTGGAAGCCGTGGGCGCCATCGCCGACCCCCGCGCGCGAGACACCGTGCTGCGTGTCCTCGCGGAGGCCGTCGACGTCCGCATTCAGCGCGCCGCGCTCGGCGCGCTCAAGACCTTGGGGGCGGGCGCGGGAGCCGACGCGATAGAGCCTCACTTGCGGTCCGAGGACGGCCATGTCGCGCGGGAGGCGCTTGCGGCGCTGCTCCAGGTCGACCCTGCCCGGGGCGCGGTGGCCCTGACCGCCAGCGTCGCCGCCAGCGACCCGGCCGAGGTGCAGCAGGCCGCAGAGCTCGCGCTCGCGTGGCGCAACCCCCTCGTCGTGCCCGTGCTCTTCGGGCTCGTGAACGAGGGCACGCGCGCCGAGAGGGCCATCAGCTCCCTCGCAGAGCTGGACGGTGGCGCGGGCGTCGCGGTGTTGCTGCACCTGGCCCGCGAGAACCCCCAGCACGCCTCGTCCGCGCGCGCGGGTCTGGCCATCGCGCTGCGTCACTTCGCGGAGACGCTGCCGCGAGGGCAGCGCCGCGAAGCGATGGATGAAGTGGCCCGCGAGCCCGGCACGCGGGCGTGGCTCCTCGGAGCCATCGCCGGGGACGGCCGCGTCGAAGCGCCGCTGCTCGCAGCGCTCCGTGCGCCAGCGCCCATCACGCGCCTTCAGGCTGCCCACGCGCTCATGGTGCTCGGCCCGCGAGGCAGCGCCCAGGTGGGGCCGGCCCTCTTCGCCGCAGCCCGCCGCGAAGAGAGCGCCCACGTCTTCCGCGAGCTGGCCTACGCGCACGCGACCGGGGGCGGCGCCTGCCCCACCGACGCGCACGGACTCCGCGCGCGCCTCCGGGCCACCGCCACGGGCGACGCAGCCCTGCTGCTGCTCTCAGGCTGCTACGGGTCCCTGTCTCCCTCGCTGCGCAGCGAGCTCGCGCGGGCGGCTCGCGCTCGCCTCACGTCACGCTCGGCGCTCACGCGGGCCACGGCCGCGTGGTCCATCGCGCGTACCGGCGACGTGCTGGCGACGCGGACGCTCATGAGCCGCCTCGAAGCGGAGCGGGACCCCTGGGTGCGACGAGCGCTGGCGCGCGCTATCTGGGTGCTCGCGGAGCCCGAGCACTCCGCCGACGGGCGCAACCTGGCGCGCACCGAGACAGACCCGCTCGCGGCGGCGTGGCTGCGCGGGGCGGGACGCGCAGGACGGGGCACTCGGACCTTCGCCGTCAGCGGAGACGAGGTGTTGCGCGTTCAGCTGCGCCCCGTGGACCCTCAGCCCGAGGGCCTGGTCGTCGAGGTGCGCCTCGGGGAGGGGCGCGCGCTGCGCGTCACGACCTTCCCAGACGGTCTCCTGCTGCTACCGGAGCTCGCCGCAGGCACCGCCGACGTCGAGGTGGTGCCGACGCCCCCCCTCGCGGACCGCTGAACGGCATTGACCCCCGGGCACTTGCTACGGCACCCTTGGGCCTCGCTGACCATGTCCCCCTCCACCAAACGCTCTCGTACGGACGCCCAGAGCCCCGCGTCGGACGCCCTCGCGTCGGGCGACGCCCTGCGCGCCGCCACCTTCGAGGCGGTCATGGAGGAGCTGCAGACCGTCGTCACGCGCCTCGAAGAGGGTGAGCTCTCGCTGGAGGAGTCCCTCGTCGCGTTCGAGCTTGGCGTGAAGCTGTCACGCGAAGGTAGCCGGCGGTTGGAAGACGCCGAGCGGCGCGTGGACGCGCTGCTCGCAGGCGACCCCGCCGCGCCCGATTCTTCGTCACCCTGACGCATCCCTAGGAGCCCGAGATCCGATGAGCGAAGCCCTCACCGTACACACCCACTTCCAAGACCTGTCCGAGCTCGCCGCAGGGCTCGCGGACCGCGTCGAAGACGGCAGGGTCATTCTCTACGGACCGACCAACTACGAGACCGGCGAGACCATCCCCTTCGCCATCCTGTTGGCAGACGGAAGCGCCGTCATCGAAGGCCACGGTGTCGTCGCGGCGGCGGTGGACGGCGGCGAAGACCGAGATCCGGCGTTCCGCTACGACGTGGTCCTCACGGAGCTGCAGCTGGACGCGCGCTCGGAGATCATGTTCGCACGCATCCTCATGGCCGGTGAGGAGGAGAGCCGAGAGACGGCCCTGCCCGAAGAAGAGGACGTGGGCTTCGAACAAGTGGACGTCTCGGGTGACGCAGCCGACATGGGGGGCTTTCAGGACGAGTCGACCGCTGTCGCGGACCTCAGCGCGCATGCGGCGGCGATGATGCCGAGCGGCGGGCGCCCGGCCGAGCCAGACGCCGAGGAAGACGAGGACGTTCCGGTGTCGGCTGAGGTAGAGCCCGAGGCGTTCAGCGTCACGACGAAGGAATTCGTCGCGCCGACCGGTGCTGCCGACGACGTGGACGACATGGACGACGCGCGGAAGGACGCGAGCGACCCCTACGGTGACCCGTATGATGACGACGCTCCCGCCACGAGCGGTGGGACGGTGCTGGTCGATGGCGCGATGGCGCCCCCGACCGTCCCGGCGGCACCCGCTGGCTTCACGGTGGCTCGCCTCGTCGACGTCGGCCTGTCTCGCCCGGTGCACGCCGCGACGTGGTGGCCCGAGCCCTCGCCCCGCCAGGATCCAGAGCCCGCCACGGGCGCGTTCCAGTACACCGGGGCGCTCCCGATCCCGAACGAACCACCACGGCCGGACCTGGATCCGAGCCAGCGCATCACGCCAGCGCCGCACCCCATCGCGGAGGGCTCGGCGCCCGCTCCCGTGCAGCAGGCCCTGCCGAGCGCGCGCGCTACCGTGAACGAGCACGCCGAGACCTTCGTCGCCGACGACGTCGAAGACGTCTCGGACGGCGACTACAACGACGAACCCCCTGGCGAAGACGAAGCGGTCAGCGTCGACGACGACGAGCTCGACGTCGACATGGAGTGAGCCTCAGTCGACCAAGTACCCGAGCGCACGCAGCTGCGCGCGGGTCTCTGGGTCGATGGTGGTCGTCGCCGGCCGGTGGGCGCTCGGTCGTCGCCGCGACGTCCCGACGGTGACGCTCTCGGCGTCCGCTAGACGGAGCCCGAGCAGGCCGCGGAGGTAGCGCACCGCCAGCGGGCGCTGCTCGGCGAGGTCTGTCTCCTCGCGCGGGTCGCTCCGTAGGTCGAAGAGACGGTACGTCCCGTTGGCACGCAGGATGAGCTTGAGGTCGCCGACGGTGACCGTCCGCCAATTCTCCATGAAGCCGCTGACCGTCGCGGCGGGTGCGCTGCTTCCGTGACCCAGCAGCGCGGGGAGGAACGAGCGGCCCGACACGCCCTCGGGGACCGGGAGCCCGAGGGCATCAAAGATGGTGGGGAGCACGTCGACCAGCCCGACGTCCTCGCCGACCTCGCGTACGTCGCCGCGATCGGCGGGCAAACCGGGGTGGCGCACGAACATGGGGACGTGCAGGAGCTCCTCGTACACGCTGTGGCCGTGCCCGACTGAGCCGTGATCCCAGAATTCCTCGCCGTGGTCGGAGGTCACGATGACCAGCGTGTCGTCCGCCAGGTGACGCCGCTCGAGGCCGTCCATGATCGCCTGGAAGTGGACGTCGTGGTACGTGATCTCGCCGTCGTAGAGCGCCTCGAGGTGCGCGCGGTCGGGCGCCCCGAGCGTGACCCGTCCGAGCTTCACGCGCCCGAGCAGGTCGGCGTTGTTCGCCACCGCAGCAGGCCCCGTGTAGCGCACGTCTCCGTAGAGCGACAGCGTCTCCTCCCGGCGGCGATATGGCACGTGCGGATCGATCGTGTGCACGTAGAGGAGGAAGGGGCGGGTGTCCTCGCGGTCATCGAGCCACTGGAGCACGTCGGCGGCGACGAACTCCGCCTGCGTGCGGCGCCCTTCGCGGATGTAGTTCCGGTAGGTGTCCCAGCCTTGCTGGAAGCCGAAGCGGTCCGACACGTAGCCGTTGGCGATGAACGAACCCGTGAAGAAGCCGCGCTCGCGCAGCAGCTCCGGCAGCAGCGCCACGGAGGCGGGGACCACCGAGGCGTCTTCGACGGCCGTGTGTTCCCAGGGCATGAGCGAGGAGAGCAAGGTGGCCACGCTGGGCTTGGTCCAGTTCTCCTGCGCGTGAGCACGACGCATCGTGACGGCGTCCCGCACGAACGCGGCGAGCCCCGGCGTGCGCACGCGAGTGCCCTGATTGTAGGGGCTCAGGTGATCGGCCCGCAGCGTGTCCACGAGATAGAGCAGCACGTTGCGCGGCGGGCGGACCTGCGCCCCGGCCGCGCGGGGGGGGTCCAACACGATGACGCTCGGACGCACGAGCTCGGACGCGCCTTCGCGCGCGACCACCTCGAGGCGCGCGAGCTCTCCGGCGAGTGGATCGAGGGCGACGTCGAACGCGCCCGGTTGCAAGGTGCCGAGCTCCACGGGCGCGCGGCCGTCACGGGTCGCGGTCAGCGCCACCGCGCCACCGCGGAGCACACCCCGCAGGCGCGCCCCTGTGGGGACGTGCAGCGCGAACCCCACTCGCTCACGCGGTGCGACGCGCAGCGCCGGCTGATCACCCACCAGCCCCGCGAGCCCCGCGGGCGCGCTCGTCTCGTCCGCAAACGCGTCAGCTGGGTCGCCAACGCGCAGCCAGTCGAGCGCCAGGCTGGCGCTCTGCCCCGCATGCGTGCCCGCGCCTCCGCGCACACGCAGCGTCAGGCTGTGCTCGCCGACGCTGGCCTGGGGCAGCTCGATGCGCAGACGCGCGAACGACCCATCGGTCGGCAGCCTCGTGAGGGTCTCGGGCGACGTGTCGTGTAGAACCCGCAGGGGCACGCTCTCCCCATCCCACGCGGCCAGCACCTGATCGCCACGGAAGGCACGCGCACGGACCGTGACGCGGACGGGCCCGGCGCGGTCCACGGGGACGCTCAGCGTGGCGCGGTTGCCACCCGCCAGGGCGACGTCCGGCGCCCCCTCGGCCAGTGATGCCGCATGCAGCCCAGAGGTCCAGCCACCCAAGGTGTACTGCTCGCCTTCCGGGGCGCCCAAGTCGACCACGCGTGTCGCGCCCCGCCAGCGCTCGGCGCGCTCGGGGTGCTCGGCGAGCGCGAACACGGACCTGGCGACGCGCTCGTCGACGGGCGCCGTGGCGGGTTGCTCCTGTGCATCCTCGGCGGACGGCGCGGCAGCGCTCGGGTCCGACGACGATGGGGCACCCGACGTGGCGGGCTCCGTGGGTCCGGGTGGGGTCGTTGCGCCGCAGCCCAGAGCGGTTGCCGCAGCGAGTGCAAAGAAGGTGGGGAGCAGGCGCTCGAGTCGGTCCATGGACCCCGAAGCTAGCGAGCCCGGGCCGACGATGCGAGAAAGGCGCCTTCACGTGGTGCGGCAAGTGCGCTAGCGTTGAATCGACCTGCTGGCGACCACGTCCGATCCGCCGGAGTTCACTTCTGCCTCATGCCCACCCTAGATCGACTCTCCAAACGCCGCGCCCCGGCCTTCCTGAGGGCGCTGCTCGTGCTCGCGCTTCCCTTCGTTCTCGTGGGCGTCCCGGCATCCGTACTGGCCGACGCGCTCGTGAATGTGGAAGTGCGGTCGGAGGCGGGGCAGCCCGTCGATGGCGTGGTCGTGCTGCAGGCCCGCGCCGGCGGCCAAGTCTTCCAGTGCACCACGGCGGGCGGCAGCTGCCGCATCGACAACGTCCCGGGTGGGCAGTACACGGCGACCTTCACCCCTGCGGGCGGGTCCGCGCAGGCGCCGCGGACGGTGATGATTCCGCCGGCTGGCACGGTCAGCCTGCGCGTCGCCGCTCGCTGAGTCCGGCCCCGCGCGCTTCCGGTCGCGCTTATTGGATCTCTGCGTGACGGGCGTGGCATGCTTCTGCGGGACCTCATCGGAGGTCGACAGGAGCTTTCATGCGATTCGCCCGCCTGGCCGTACTTTCTCTACTCACTCTCTCGCATCTCGGCGTGGTCACGCCACGCGTACACGCCCAAGGCGACTTCGGCGACGAGTTCGACGACGAGTTCGGCCCGCCTCGTCCGGCGCCCGCCCCAGCTCCTGCACCGACACCCACGCCGCGCGCAACGCCCGCTCCGGCGCCCGTCGCGCCCCCCGCAGCGGTAGATGGCTTCGACGACGAGTTCGGGACCGAGGCGCCCCCTACCGCCCGGACCACGTCGGTCGAGACCGTACCGGCGGCAGAGGCCCCCGCCACAGCGCCCGCCCCCCGCAGCGCGAGTCAAGCGGCCGATGACGAGCGCGAGCTCCGGCTGCGCCTGTTCCGCGCCCACAACACCTATCTCGGACCCACGGGCGGCATCCACGTCGTCGGTGCCGACAGCGGCCCTCGGGGCACGTTCCGGGTTGCGCTCGGCGGCGAGTTCTTTCGCAGCAACGGGTTCCTCACGGCCGGGGATGGGGCGCAGCGCTTCGGCGGCGCCCTCTCGCTCAGCTGGACGGCGCACCAGAACCTCGAGGTCTTCGCGTCGATCCTGAGCTACGCCACCACCAACGGCGGGAGCGACCCCAACCTGATCCAGGTGCTCGGTGACACGCACTTGGGCATCAAGGGCTTCCACTGGGTCACGCCCTTTCTCGCGGTGGGCGGAGACCTGGACCTCAACCTGCTGAACCACGTCGGCGACATCGGCGTGGTGCTGCGCAGCACCAGCCTGGGCATCCGGGCCAACCTCACGGCCGACCTGCGGGGCCTCGACCACGCCATCCCCTTCATCGTGCGCTTCAACGCCCGCTACTGGATGGACAACTCCTCGCAGCTGATCGAGAGCACGGAGCGTCAGCGCTACGCGGGCCTCGCGGATCCGCTGCCGGTCGAAGACGAGCGCCGCCACCTCCTGACCGCTGCCGAGCGCTTCGCCCTCGAAGTGAACCGGACCGACTTCATGGACCTGTCGCTGGGCCTCGAAGCGCCCCTGCGCGCCGCCGAGGACTTCTACATTCACCCCATGGTGGAGTGGAACTGGCGCATCCCGGTCAACCGCCAGGGGTACGACTGCGTGTTCGTTCCGGACGCCACTCGGCCGGGGAGGCCCGAGGCCGGAGACGACGGCTGCTTGGACATCCAAGGGGTGTCCTCCTTCCCGATGACCTTGTCGCTCGGCGTGCGCGTGCTGCCGCCCGTGCGCGGCCTGGCGCTCACGGTCGCCGCAGACATCGGGCTCACCGGCGTCAACACGGTCGTGCGCGAGCTCGCGCCGACGCAGCCCTACAACATCCTCTTCGCCGCCAGCTACGCCTACGACACGGTCCTGCCGGTCCCTGAGATCCGCGAGGTCGAGGTGGTGCGTGAGGTGCAGGTCGGTGCGCCGCCTCGCGGCCGCATCGCGGGTGTCGCCGTGGAGCAGGGCACCGACACGCCCATCTCGGGTGCGATCGTCCGCTTCCCGGGCCGCACCGAGACCGCGCTGCTCGCCGGGGCCGACGGCAGCTTCGTCACCTACCTCTTCGATCCGGGCAGCATCGAGCTCGCCCTCGAGCACCCCGAGTACCGTCCGGGCACCTGCTCGGCCACCATCCCCGAGCCCGCTGCCGGAGCGACCGAGGACATGCGCGTCGAGGTCCGCTGCGAGCTCGAAGCCCTCCCCCGCCGCGGCAACGTGGACGGCCGCGTCGTCGACGAGGACGGCCCCGTGAGCGGCGCGACCATGGAGCTGAGCGGGCCGTCCTCGCACCAGCTCGTGACCGACGGCTCGGGGGCCTTCCGCCTCGAGAGCGTCCCTCCGGGTGTCTACGACGCGCGCGTCGAGGCCGAGGGACACCTGATCAAGCTCGCGCAGTTCGAGGTCGTCGCCCGTGAGACGGCGCGCCCCGAGATCACGCTCTTGCGGCGGCCGCGCCGCTCGCTCGTGCGCGTCACCGCCCGCGCCATCGTCATCCGCCGGCAGATCAACTTCGCGACCGACAGCGACGAGATCCTGGAGCAGAGCTTCGACCTCATGGAGGAGATCGCGGACGTCATCCTGCGCAACCCGCAGCTGACCTCCATCGAGATCCAGGGCCACACCGACGACCGCGGCGGACGTGAGCACAACGACGAGCTCTCGCAGCGCCGGGCCGACGCGGTGCGCACCTGGCTCGTCCAGCACGGAGTCGAGGCACACCGCCTCCGCGCCGTCGGCTACGGTCAGACCCGCCCCTTGGTCCCGAACATCACGTCGTCCAACCGCGCGCGCAACCGCCGCGTACAGTTCGTGGTCGAGTGAGCATGACGGGTTGCGTTTCGCCTCCCTGCTGGCCAGCATGAGGCGATGCGTACCCGCTTGGTTTGGTTACTCGGCTCCCTGTGCGGGCTGAGCACACTGGCCGCCGCCCTCCTCCCCGCCCGCCCCGCCCACGCCTCGGTCTCGGAAGCGCTCGACCTGCGGCAGCTGGTCCACGCCTCGCACGAGATCGTGGTCGGGGTGACGCGCAGCGCGCAGGCCCGCTACGACGGCGCGCGCATCGTGACGGACAGCGTGGTGGAGGTGGAGGACCGCATGCGTGGCGGCGTCGCGCCCACGCTGCGGGTCACGACGCTCGGGGGGGCCGTGGGCGACGTCGGCATGCGTGTCGAGGGTTCCGCCCATCTCGACGTGGGGGACCGGGCGCTGCTGTTTCTGCGCCGCGGTCACGGCGCTCAGGTGCTGACCCCCGTGGGCATGGCCCAAGGTGTCCTCCCCGTGAACCAAGACCAGCGCGGGCAGGACGTGGTGTTTCCCGGCGCGCGTGGGCTCGCGCTCATGCGCCGTGTGGGCGGCGGGCGCCTGGTGCCCGCGCCCGCAGCGCTCATGGAGCCTCGTCCGCTGCACGAGCTGTGCGCCGAGATCGAAGCGCTGGTCGCCGTCGACGAGGCGCCGTGAACCACTTCCGCTCCCTCGCTCTCGTGCTCGCGGCAGCGTGCTGGCTCGCCCCTGCCACGAGCTCGGCCTGGTGTCAGATGACCTCGAGCACGCGGTCACCCACGGCCTCGATGCCCTGCGTCACGGACGGCGTGCCACTCAGCTGGCGCACCGGCTGCATGGCCTTCGCCGTCGACGAGCGCGGTGGGCTGGACCTGAGCGTCGCCCAGATCGAGGGCGTCATGGACGCGAGCTTCCGCACGTGGCTGGACGTCACCTGCGACGGGGCCTCGCCGGGCTTCGACGTGTTGGGATACGTGGAACGGGCCACGTGCCAGGAGGCTCAGTATCGGGTCAACCGCGGGAACGTGAACGTGGTGGCGTTCGTGAGCGACTGGGAGGCGCGGGACTACGACCCCGCCGCCTTCGCGATCACCACCGTCTGGCACAACACCAGCACCGGCACGATCTTGGACGTGGACGTCATGATCAACGAACAGCTCGGCCCCTACGCCATCTGCCCGGCGGGCGGGTGCCCGGCTGCGCTCCCGCGCGATCAAGTCGTCGACCTCCAGAACGTCGTCACGCACGAGCTCGGGCACTTCTTCGGGATCGCGCACTCGGACGTGCCCAACGCGACCATGTACCTGTCGGCTGCACGCGGTGAGACCCTCAAGCGCTCGCTGGCCGACGACGACATCGAGGCGCTGTGCACCATCTACCCACCTGGCGCGCTGCCGGCGTGTACGGACTACACCCCGCGCGGTGGCCTGGATCTGAACTGCGAGGACGACGCCAGGGGCAGCAGCTGCGCTGTCGGCGCCCCTGCGACCTCAGAGCGTGACGGCGCACCCATGGGGCTGTTCGCGCTCGCGGGCGCGGTCGCGCTCATGCTGCGGCAGGGCACGCGCCGGAGGCGCCAGCGACGCCAGCAGCGTTGACAAGGCGAGCCCCAGGTGCGTACACCATCGGGGATGAACGCCACCCGCGACCCAATCGCCGGCACCGCCGCCCGCCACACTTCCCGCCAGCCGCAGCGCCCTCCCGCACAAGCCGTGGGCGGTCGCTCCCTCGACGCGCTCCTCGTGGTAGCCCTGTTCGGGGCCCTCTGGTGTGGGACCGCCTGCGACACGACCGTGCTCGCCGCCAACTCCACGGCCAAGGTCTTCGACCGCGCCGCGCCCGCCTTCGAGGAGTACTTCGACTATGACCTGGCGGGCGCCGCCGCGCCGGGTAGCATCCTGCAGCTCGAGGGCGTGCTGCGGGTCGTGCCGGAGAACAAGCTCGTCATCGAGCGCCTGTGTCGTGCGTACGTGGGCTACACCTTCGGGTTCGTCGAAGACGCCATCGAGGTGGCCGAGCTCGCGGGTGACTTCGAGGAGGCCGACCGGCAGCGCGGCCGCGCACGTATGTTCTACCGCCGAGCCCGCGATCTCGCGGTGCACTGGATCTCGCTCGACCACGAGGGCATGCAGGACGCCATCCGCGCAGGCGCCGAGGAATTCGAGCGCTGGGTGAGGCACAACTTCAACGATCCCGAAGACGCCGGCATCCTGCTCTGGACGGGCTACTCCTGGGGCTCGTTCATCAACCAGTCCAAGGACGACATGGGAGCCGTGGCCGACCTGCCGTACGCGCGCATCCTGGTGGAGCGCTCCGCCTCGCTCAACCCACGCTACTACCATGGCGCCGCGACGACCTTCCTGGCCGTGGTGCAAACCAACATGATGGGTGGCGACCTGGACGTCGCGCAGGAGCTCTTCGACAACGCCTTCGAGCTGAGCGAACGGCACGCGCTGCTGGTGCACGTGAACATGGCGCGCCACTACGCCGTGAAGCGCGGCGACCGAGAGCTCTTCCTGCGCCTCCTGCGCGAGGTCCTCGAGGCCGGTGACCCGCTCCCCGCGGCACGCCTGTCCAACCGCGTCGCGCGCCGCCGTGCCGAGCGCTACCTCGCCAACGTGGACCGCTACTTCTGAGGTCGAGGCCCTCCAGGGCCACGACGGCCGACTTGCTCGGCCAGCCCCGTGATTGAATCATCTGCGACCCGGGACGTCCCTTCGCCGTCTCCCCGGGGCGCCCACGTCGGGACCCCCTCGACACAACAGCTACGAGGAACGACATGAAGAAGCGAATCCTACTCCCTCTCATCGTCGCCGCGGTGGCCCTCGGGCTACCGGGCAGCAGCACCCCGGCTGCGGAGGCACAAGCCGCCCGCAACGTCGAGCTGCGCATCGCGACCCTTGCGCCCGACGGCTCGTCCTGGATGCGCGTGTTCAACGCGTGGAACCAGAGCCTCCAAGAGGCGACGGGCGACGCGACGGGTGGCCGCGTCAGCCTGCGCCTCTACCCAGGCGGCAGCCAGGGCGACGAGCGCGACTTCATCCGCAAGATGCGCGACGGACAGCTGGACGGCGCGGCCGTGACCACCACGGGCCTCGGCCAGGTGGCGCGATCCACGCTGGTGCTCGCCGTTCCCGGCGTCATCACGGAGTACGCCCAGATGGACCGCGTGCGCAGCCGCCTCAACCGGCAGCTGCTCCAGGGCTTCACCGAGGGCAACGTGACCCTGCTCGGCTGGGGCGACGTGGGCAAGTCGCGCCTCTTCTCCACCCAGAGCATCTCGCGTCCGTCGGACATCCGCAGCACCCGCCCGTGGCACTGGCGCGACGAGCCCATCTTCGGGGAGTTCCTCTCCGTGGTGGGCGCGACCCCCGTGCAGCTCGGCGTCAACGAGGTCTACCCGTCGCTGCAGACGGGCGTCGTCAACACCGTGCCGGCTTCGGCTCTGGCGGCAGTCTCCCTGCAGTGGCACACGCGCCTGCGCTTCGTCACGCAGCAGAACTCCGGACTCATCGTGGGCGCCACCATCATCAACAAGAGCGCCTTCGACGCGCTCACCGAGGGTCAGCGCGCCGCGCTCACCAGCACGGCCGACCGCGCGCACTCGGCGCTCCGTCGCGCGATCCGCCGCGATGACGACCGCGCCTACCAGACCGTCCTGCGCCGCGGCATCACGGAGGTGGACATCTCGGCACACCAGGCCGAGTGGGCGACCGCGCAGGCCACGACACGCCAGCGCCTCACCGGGCGCCTGTACTCGGCCGCGCTGCTTCGCAGCGTGGAGGCCGCCGCAGCGCCACGCTGAGCGGGAGCCGCCACAAGGCGGCCCGCACGCAGCACGCACCCAAGAGGGCCCCGCTGAGGGCCCTCTCTCAATTCAGGCGCCTGCCACGCGGCCCTCGCCCACCTCGGAGGGGCCTCCTTCGGACGCAGGCTCGCCAACGCTGGGGCCGCCGTGAGTCCAGCCTCCTCGGCGCCGCAAGAGCACAGATCAGGATCGTGCTCGAGGACATCTCAGTCGAGACGCACGTCCTCGACCCCGACGGTCGGCTCCCGCGGTATGCCCACGGGCTCCCCTGCCACGGCGCGCAGCGCGCCCGCGATGGAGCAATCCTCGGCGCCGCTGCGGCTCAGGTCCAGCTCGCTCGGCCACGGCCCGCGGCTCTCGCCGATGCGCACGGGGATCAAGCGCCCCCCGGCGCGGGTGCGCGTCGACATCAGCAGCACGCCGCGGTCCAGGTCATACACATAGGCGTCCACGATCCCAGCGCTGTGCCCCCCGCGCGTCACGATGAGCAAGAAGTAGTGGCTGCGCAGCATCGAGCGGACCAGAGGCACGTCACGCCGCAGGCGCCGGTTCATCTCGTCCTCCAGCACCCGCAGGGTCATGGTGTCCTCCTCCGTCCGGATCGACTCCACCCAGGCGGGCTCGAGGAACTGCGCTAGCTCGTAGAGCCCGCGCGCGCTCACGGGGCTCACACCGAGGCAGCGAGTGATCGCGTCGCGCGTCATCTCGCGAGCCGCCGTCGCGATGGTGGCGGGGTCGCGGGTGTGCTCCGCCTCGATGCGCAGATAGAGGCCCCGCCAGTCGTGCATCTCGGACCACCGGAAGCCCTCGTTCGCGAAGGTCGCGGGGGCTGCGTCCTCGCGTCCCGCGTCCGCCACCCAGTCGTTCAGACGCGTGATGAACTGGTTGACCTCGGCGGCGGTGGGTGCGGCCTCTGCCTCGTAGCGTGCGAGCAGCTCCTCGCGCAGCGCCTCGCGGGCACGCACGCGCCCATAGACCTGTATCAGGAAGAAGCCCGCGATGGACGCGAGCACGGCCAGCACGAGCCCCCAGCGGCGGTTGGGGGCGAACGTCCGTCGCCCGTCTGCCTGATAGCGCGCCGGCGTGAGGTCTGCGGGGAGCGGGTCGGGGCGTTCGGCGTCTTGCGGATCGAGAGCGTTCGGCATCGAGGCTTCCTAGTCCGTACCTGGAACGAAAACGGGCGCCCCCACTGGGTGCGCCCGAATGCAGTCGCAGAGGGTCTCCCTCGCGACCTGGATCAGTGCTCGGCCCCGTGAGCGGGCGCGGGTGCGTCCTCGCCGGTGCCGTTCACCGCGAAGCTGATGTTGGGGAAGCCAGCCTGCGAGATGGAGAACATGACCTTCTTGATGACGCGGAAGTCCACGTTGAGGTCGCACTGGATGATGACCATCCCCGGGAAGTCCTGACCCGGGTGCAGCACCTGCCAGTTCTGCTTCACCGTGTTCAGGTTCTGGATGAGCTGCTCGATGCGGCTCACGTCCGCGTTGGCCGCCAGCGTCGCCGAGTCCGCGACGCGCGTCCCGTCCAGGGTCACCGCGCGGTCGTCGATGGCGATGATGGGCGCCACCTCGAGAGGGGTCGCGTTCTGGGCGGTTGGCAGCGTGATGCTGGCCTGCTGCGCTACGAGCTCGCCGGAGGCGGAGAACGACATGAGCAGGAAGACCACCAGCGTGATCAAGAAGTCGATGAAGGGGACGAGCGGGATGCTCTGGTCGACACCCTTCTTGCCGCCACCGGACACCTTCTCGTGCACGAAGTGGAGGGGGATCTTGTGGAGCAGGACCTTACCGGGCTTTGCAATCGCCATGATGATTCCTCAGAAGCTCGCGGCGCCGAGGGAGATCTCGGTCCACTCTTCGCCACGCGCGGTGTCCATCGTCTCGATGACGTGCTCGTACCGGACGCCGTCCTCGGGGGTGACGGTGATGTCGTGTCGGTTCGGGTAGGCCTGACGCCACGCCTGCAGCTTGGTGCGCAGCTCGTCGACGTTGTAGTTCTCGCCACTACGCGGCACGTTGTGCGAGTCGCCTGCGGTCGAGGACAGGGTGTAGCCCGTGGCCGTGATGCTGATGGTGAGCTTGTCGCGCTCTTCGGGCGGAGGCTCGTCCGAGGGGGCCGACGTGCTCGGCACGTTCTGGTTGGCCTCGATGCGGGCGAGCTGGTTCCAGACCGCCGTGACGAGCAGGAACATGACGCAGCACAGGAGCAGGTCGATGAACGGAACCAGGGGGATCTCTTGGTCGACGGTCTTCTTTCCGCCGTGTCCGCCGCCTGAGTCGATACTTGCCATCTTGCTGCTCCTGTTGCCTTGTTAGTCGAGAGAAGACCTCGCGGGCTGGGCCCGCGAGCGGTCTCAGGCCTCGTCGCCCACGCCCGTGAGGTTGACCTTCGAGCGGTTGTTGACGACCAGGTTCATGACCTGGACCGTCGCCGCGTTGATGTCGTCCAGCAGACCCTGGGTCTTACCGTTGAGGACACCCATGCCGATGAGCGCCGAGATGGCCGCGATCAGGCCGAAGGCCGTGCAGTTCATGGCCTCCGAGATGCCCTTCGCGAGCATGGTCGCCTTCGAGGCCGAGTCGGCGCCAGCGACGGCCGCGAAGGCGCCGATGAGACCGATGACCGTGCCGAAGAGGCCCGAGAGCATCGCGAGGTTCGCGAGGAGGCCGAGGTACGCCGTGCGGTGCTCGATGAGCGGCAGCTCGCGGAGCGCCGCCTCGTCCATGGCGGCCTGGACCTCTTCGTCCGGGCGGTTGACGCGCATGAGACCGGCCTTGACGATGCGCGCGAGCGGCGCGTTGGCCGCCGAGCACAGCTTGATCGCGCGGGCGATGTCACCGGCGAGGATGCACTTCTGCATCGTCGACAGGAACACGTCCTTGTTGATCGAGCACTTGTAGAGGTACACGGCGCGCTCCGCGATGATCGAGATCGCTATGATCAGCCAGAAGAGGATGATCCACATGGCCCAGCCGCCCTCTTGGTAGTGTTCCCACAGTGTTGCCATGATCGTCTCCTGAGCCTTTCTGCGTTCCAGCGTTCACCAAAGGAACGCGGTCTGTGTCGAGTGCCGGTGCGCCCTACTTCCGCGACCCACGCCATGCGGGTGTTGGATAAGTGCGTCTAAAGGGTTGATAACTCACGGAAAAACAAGCGTAACCATGAGCACTATCGTCGAGAAGGGCCGATGATACCGACTGCCCCATGCAAGTCAACATCGATCCGCGCGGCACAAACGAAAGCAAGTCCAGCACACAGGAGAGCACCCCGTTTGGACAACCATCGGGGGCCGAGGTTCCCAATCGGCGAGAACACAACGAACTCGTGTGCTTCGCGTTGACAACCTTCGGGGCGCTGCGGTAGCGTCCCCCCGGTTCTCAGCAATCGCTGAGTCTTCACTTCTATCCCATGTTAAAAACGCCGTCCGCCGAGCGAATCGGGGCGGCGTCGCGGTAAGGGGAGCCATGGAGCAAGACGCTCACATCGCTCCCAGCCTCGAAGGAGCCTGACTGATGCAAGAGGTTGGCCACGCACTAGTGGAGGGCGCGCCGTTCTCGTTCATCAACATCGCGGTGCTTGCCCTGGTACTCGCCATCGTTGCCGAGCGCTTCGTATTCATCCTGAGCAAGTACCGCGTGAACGCTACGGAGTTCATGGCGCAAGTGCGCAAGTTGGTGCAGGCCGGGAACATCGACCGTGCGATCAAGCTGTGCGAGGCGGCCCCGCTGCCGTTGCTGCAGGTGATCAAGGCAGGCCTCACCCAGGTGAACCGCGGCGAAGACGCCGTGATCGCCAACATGGAGGAGAAGCTCGCCGAGGTGCTGCCCGCCCTCGAGAAGCGCATCGCTTCCTTGTGGACCTTCGCCAACCTCGCGACGCTGATCGGCCTGCTCGGAACCATCCGCGGTCTGATTCGCGCCTTCGCGGCCGTCGGAACGATCGACGACCCGTCGCAGAAGACCGCCATGCTCTCGGCGGGTATCTCCGAGGCCATGTGGAACACCTTCCTCGGGCTGCTCATCGCCGTGATCGCGATGTTCTTCCACCTCATCCTGAACGGCATGGCCAAGCGCCAGAAGCACGAGATGGAGAAGGCGACGATGAAGCTCGAGAACCTGCTCACGCTGAAGCGCCAGGGTTGAGCGGGGCGCCATGTCCAAGCAGCTGACCGGTCGACAACGTGCTTACGTCAAGAAGCACTCGAAGCAGCACGATCTAGATGCATCGGAGCTCGACTCCGAGCTGAACATCGTCCCGTTCTTGGACATCGTCATCAACTTGATCATGTTCTTGCTCATGACGGTGTCGACCGTGGCGTTCTTCTCGCAGGTGGAGGCGACGCTGCCGCAGTACAGCTCCGGCCAAGCGGGCACCCGCTCCACGGCCAACGAGAACTCGCTCAACTTGATGGTCACCATCACGGAGTCGGGCATCATCGTGACGGGCAGCTCCGGCAAGCTCGCGCCAGGCTGCGAGAGCACCATGTCGGGGCGTGTCATCACCGTGCCCCGCGCGGGTGACAGCTACGACTGGCGCGCGCTCACCGCGTGCGCCGAGAAGATCAAAGAGACCTTC
The DNA here is from genome assembly GCA_020633075.1 of Sandaracinaceae bacterium. Lineage (GTDB taxonomy): Bacteria > Myxococcota_A > Polyangia > Polyangiales > Houyiibacteriaceae > JADJJE01. The sequence goes on along the minus strand of JACKEI010000003.1, from coordinate 390,030 downwards.
GCGGACGAGCACCGCGTGACCGTCGGCGCGGACCCGACGATTCACTACGAGCACGTCATCCACGCGATGGACGCGATGCGTAGCAACGCAGCGGGCACGGAGCTCTTCCCTGAAGTGCTGTTGTCGGCAGGAGTGCGCTGAGCATGAGTGAAGACCCCCAGAACCCCGGCGAGGGCGGAGGCTTTCAGGGCTTCCCGTCGGATGGCGAGTCCACCCCGGCGAGCATGAGCGACCTCAAGCGCATGATCCGCTCCAAGCGGCGCAAGCACGAAGAGCATGGCGCGCACGGCCTCAACATCTACCCCATGATGGACATGATGACGATTCTGCTCGTCTTCATGGTCATGCAGCTGGCGTCGTCGTCAGCGGTCGCCGTACAGCAGTCCGAAGAGCTCACCATCCCCTACTCCACGTCCACGGTGGACATGGAAGACGCCGTGGCCGTGCAGATCTCCCGCAGCGCCATCGTCGTCGACGGTCAGCTGGTGGTGGAGCTCCGCAACGGCTTGGTGGACCCCAGCCAGAAGCAGGGCGGCGCCAACGGCTTCCTCATCACGCGCATGAACCGCGAGATGAACCGCATCCGCGACCTGCGAAAGCTCATCGCGGCCTCGAACCCGCGCCGTCCGTTCACCGGCACGGTGTCCATCGTGGCTGACAAGCGCACGCCCTACCGCACACTCACCGAGGTGATCTACACGCTGGGGCAGTCGGAGTTCAACAACCTGCGCTTCGTCGTGAACCGCCAGACCCCGGGTCGGACGGGCAACTAGCGCGGCAGTCGCCCCCGGCGACAGCAACACCACGAGAAAGGGCTCCTTCTTGGAGCCCTTTCTCGTTCCGTCTCGATACCCACCGGAGCGCGCTGGCTCTGTTCCGCAGAGCCAACGCCAAGGCGCCTCAGTCCTTGCCCACGCGCTTCGGACGACGGGCGCAGTCCAGGATCTTCTTGCGCAGACGAATGGCGTCGGGGGTGATCTCCACCAGCTCGTCCGAGTCGATCCAGTCGAGGCCGGTCTCGATGGTGAGCAGCCGGGGCGGCGTGAGCACGACGTTCTCGTCCTTGCCGGCCGCACGGATGTTGGTGAGCTTCTTCTCGCGCACCGCGTTGACGTCGAGGTCGTTGGGGCGCGCGTGCTCGCCACAGATCATGCCCTCGTAGACGGGGACGGCTGCGCCGATGAAGAGCTCGCCACGGGGCTGCAGGTTGAACAGCGCGTAGGGAGTGGTGACGCCCTTGCGGTCCGACACGATGGCGCCGTTCTTACGCCGCATCATGGGCCCGGCGAAGGGCTCCCAGCCGGCGTGGAGCGTGTTCAGGAGGCCGGTGCCGCGCGTCTCGGTGAGGAACAACGAGCGGAAGCCGATGAGCCCGCGAGAGGGCACCGTGAACTCCATGCGCGTGCGCCCGAAGCCCAGGCTGCCGAGCTTGGTCATGCGACCGCGGCGCTCGCCCATGGCCTGCGTGACCGCGCCCACGTGCTCGTCTTGGACGTCGACGACCACGGTCTCGAGCGGCTCGCTGAGCACCCCGTCGATCTCCTTGGTGACGACCTCGGGCATGCCGAGCGACAGCTCGTAGCCCTCGCGTCGCATGGTCTCCGCCAGGATGGAGAGCATCAGCTCGCCCCGCCCGTAGACGTCGAAGGACTCCGTGTCGTCCGTCTCTTCGACCCGCAGCGCGATGTTCCGCTGAGCCTCTTTGAAGAGGCGGTCACGTAGGTGACGCGAGGTGACGTACTTGCCCGACTGGCCCGCGAACGGCGAGCTGTTGATCAGGAAGCGCACGCGGATGGTGGGCTCCTCGACCGCGATGCGCGGCAGGGCCACTGGGCTCGAGACGTCCGCCAGCGTGTCGCCGATCTCCACGATGTCGATGCCCGAGAGCGCGATGATGTCGCCGGCGAAAGCCCCCTCGCTGACGACGCGCTCCATCTTCTCGAAGGTGAAGAGGTTGCTCACCTTGGCCTGCACGTTCTTGCTGGCCCCCATCACCATGACCTGCTGGTTGCGCTCGACCCGACCGGCGCGCACGCGGCCGATGGCCACCTTCCCGATGTACTCGTCGTGGATGGTGTTGTGGACCAGGATCTGCAGGGGCGCGTCCACCGGCTCGGAGGGGGCGGGGATACGCTCGATGATGGTCTCGAACAGCGCGCTCAGGTCGGTCGCCTCGTCGGCCAGCTCGCGCTTGGCGATGCCGTCCTTGCCGATCGCGTAGATCGTGGGGAAGTCCGTCTGCTCGTCGGAAGCACCGAGGTCGCAGAAGAGGTCGAAGGTCTCGGTCAGCGCCTCGTCGGGGCGCGCGTCCTTGCGGTCGATCTTGTTGATCACGACGATGACCGGCATGCCGAGCTCGATGCTCTTTCCGAGCACGAAACGCGTCTGGGGCAGCGCGCCTTCGGCGGCGTCCACGAGGAGCAACGCACCGTCGGCCATGCGCAAGATGCGCTCCACCTCGCCACCGAAGTCGGCGTGGCCCGGCGTGTCGATGATGTTGATCTTGTAGTCGCGCCAGCGCACGGACGCGTGCTTGGCCAGAATGGTGATGCCGCGCTCGCGCTCGAGATCGCCGCTGTCCATCACGCGGTCCTTGAGGGCCTCGTGAGCGTGGAAGACACCCGTCTGCTGGAGCATGGCGTCCACGAGCGTGGTCTTGCCGTGGTCGACGTGCGCGATGATGGCGATGTTGCGGAGTTTGTCGCGAGAAGTGGCGGTCATGATGGAGGGATCCTGGGGCGCCACGAGCAATCGATGGCTAGGGGATAAACGCCCCGGGAGGGCATTCTGGCGCTGCTGCTAGCACACCCCTTCCCTATCGGCACCTGCCCGGCGACCGCATTCCCGTTCCCTCGGCGCGCCGCCGCTACAACGAGTCTCCCGCGGGGCGACCGCCCCTCACTCCTCGCGACCGTCTCCGGGCGCCTTCGCGCGCAGCATCTCTGCCTCGATCATCTCCGGCGTCACACCGATTTGGGGCGTCAGCTCCGCCAGCGGCATGCCATCGACGCAAGCCGCCTGGGCGATGTGCAGCGCCCGGACCATGAGCTGGCGCGCTCGGCTGACGCCCGTCTTCCGGAGGATGCTGCTCACGTGGTGCTGCGCGGTCTTCTCGGAGATGGAGAAGCGCTCGCTGATGCGCCCCACGTCGCCCCCCTCGAGTAGCAGCTCCAACACCTCGGACTCGCGGGTGGTGAGCTCGTGACGCTCGGAGAGGGTGCGAGCCGCCCACTTGCGGGCGACACCCGGGGTGGGCTGCCGGCGCAGGTGGCACTGCTCCCTGAAGGCCGTCATGGAGGCCTCGTTCACCGGCTGAAACACCAGCGTTATCGCGTGTTGGGCGGCTTCGCGCAGCTGCTCCAAGGTGGGGTTGGAGGCGACCAGCGCAGCCGCGACGTCCGCGCTGCTGTGGCTGACGAGCCGCTTGAGCAGCTCGAGACCGGCGGCGTCCCCGAGCGACGGCCCGACGACCACCCCCAGCCAACGGTGCGAGCGGTCGTTCTCGAGAGCCTCGGCCTCGTCGCGAGCCCAACGAACGGGGATGCCGGGGTCCAGAGCTGCCCGGATCTCGGAGACCCTTGCCTCCTCCGGATCGACCGCGAGGATGAAAACACGCTGAACATCAAGTGGTTGGCGCTTGCTCACGAGCCGGAGGTTAGCGCAGGCCGGAGTGCGCTGGCTGACAAATCGCGGCAGCGCACCGTCGAATGCGAATCGTCATTTCTGGGTAGAATTGCCCATAGACCCTCAGGCCCGCTCACCCCAGACTAATGACTCCTACCGGTCAAACAGTGCGAGGGACTGACGGGACGCTCTGGAGCAGCTAGCCAACTCCGCAGCGTCCCGTTTCTATTTGATCTCCAGTGGTTGCGCGCGCTGATTCAGGCCCCGCCGCCGTGTGCGCAGCGGGCTATGCCGTCGACGATGCCCAACATGCTGCGCAGCTCGCGGCTGGCGTCCCCTAGCGCAAAGCGCGAGCTGCCCGTGTGACCATACATGCCGGTCAAGAACAGGCGGCTGTCGCCCCCGGCCCCCAAAAGGGCTCTGTGCAGGGCGTGCGCTTCCGAGATGGGCACCACGTCGTCGTCTCGGCCGTGCACCACCACGCTGACTCCCTGGAAGCGCGCGATGGACCCGCTCGGGTCCATGCAGGCGAACGCGTCGTCGGCGTCCGCGAGCTCGAGCGCGCGCAGTCCCACCTCCCCCTGCGGGTCGTCCACCCCCGTGGCGCGCCGGAAGATGGCGCGGCTCACTCCGGCCAGCTCCCGCTCGACCCGCTCGGACACGGCGCGCCAACGTCCGTCCAGCTTGAGCTCCGCGCGCCCCCAGGTCTGCTCGACGTAGCGGCGCAGCGCCCGCTCGAGGGGCGCCGTGTCAGCGGGCGTGTCGGGCATGAAGCGCAGCAGGTTGAGGTAGACCACGGGGCGATTCAGCGGGTCGGCCGAGACCCCTCCGCCGCCCCCCGTGAGTGAGAAGCGGACACAGGCTGCGAAGTCGTGGTAGCCGCCAAAGGACACCCAGCTGGCCGAGTCTCGGCGCGCACAGACGAAGGCGGCCGGCAGCGAGCCCGTGGAGATGCTGAAGACACCCGGCGCAGGGAGCGGACGCGCGGAGGGCAGCGACCCCAGCAGGTCGTACGCCGCGAGCGCGTCCGGCCCGAGCGCAGGACCCACGTGGAGACGCGCGAAGGTCGGCAAGAACGGCGACAGGACACGCACTCCGGACGCGGCAACCAGCCGGTTGAAGCGGTCCAGGCGCGGGTCGGCCGGCCCGAGGTAGTGCAGCCCAGGAAGCACCAAGAGCGCTCCGTGAGGGGCCGCGCCCCGCGGGTCGTAGACCCACGCGTCGAAGGTCTCGCGAGGCCCTGCCACCCGCACGCGGCGGCGGGTGACGGCGCGCGGGACGGCGTCGGCCGGGGTCAAGGGACCGAGCCAACGCGCGAGAGACAGCGTGGTCGAGACGCGCCCCAGCACGGCCCCTCAGCTCGCGAACACCGGCGGCCGACGCTGCGCCCAGGGGCGCTCTTGCTCGAGCTGCCGCGCCAGCTGGAAGAGCGTCTGCTCGTCCCCGAAGCGCCCGGTGAACATCGTGCCGATGGGCAGCCCCGCAGCGCTAAAGTGCAGCGGCACCGACATGGACGGCTGACCCGTGAAGTTCTGCACCGGCGTAAACGGAGAGAACGAGAAGATCTCCTTGACCGCCTTGTCGATGATGCCCGGCAGACGGAGCGCGCTCTTGATGCCGCGGCGCGCGATGAAGCGCTCGAGGGTGGCCTCGAAACCCGTCTTGAACATGGAGCCCACCTCCACCGGCGGCTGCGCGAGCGTCGGCGACAGCACGACGTCGTAGTCCGCGTACAGCTCCTGCAAGCGCCGGCTCTCGTCCTGCAGGTCCATGATGGCGAGCGCGAAGTCCCCGGCCGTGAAGATGCGACCAAGCAGCGCGGCCAGCTGTGTGCCGGTCTCGAAGTCATTGGGCCCCGGCTTGCGCCCGCGGGTGCGCTCGGCCTGCACCAGGCCCGCCGCGGTGTTGCCCCCGATGACGGTGAAGAACGCCATCGAGATGCGCTCCACGTCATGACCTGGGCGCACCTCGCTCACCTCGTGGCCAAGGGACTCGAGCAGCTTCGCCACGTCGCGCACGCCTGCGTCACAGTCCGCGTGCACCTGCGCGTGGAACGCGGGCTCCACGTGGAACGCGACCCGCAGGGGGCGCCCTCCCTTGGGGGGCTTCTCCAGCTCCTCGAGCCAGGAGCCGTCGAAGTGCGGGGCGTGATAGGGGGCGAAGGGCTCCGGCCCGTGCGTGGCGTCCAACATGGCGGCGCTGTCGCGGACGCTGCGGGTGATGACGTGTTCGAGCGCGAAGCCGTTCCAGTGCTCGCTGGCGTCCGGGCCTGCTGGGGTGCGCCCACGCGTGGGCTTGAGGCCGAAGAGCCCGCAGCAGGCGGCCGGGATGCGGATGGAGCCGCCGCCGTCGCCGCCGCTCGCCATGGGCACGATCCCCGCCGCCACCGCCGCGGCCGAGCCTCCGCTGCTCCCGCCGGCCGTGCGGTTCAGATCCCACGGGTTGCGCGTGGGACCAAAGAGCTCGGGTTCGCTCACGGGCATCAAACCGAGCTCGGGCGTGTTCGTCTTGGCCACGGTGACCAGCCCGGCCTCCTGGAAGCGACGGAAGAGCGTCCCCTCGTGGTCCACCGTGTGACCCTGCCAGAAGCGCGACCCCGAGTTGGTCGGCACCCCGGGGATGGTCTGCAGCAGATCCTTCAGCAAGAACGGGACCCCCGCGAAGGGGGCGCCCGGATCGTCCGAGACCACGCTCGCCGCCCGCGCACGCGCCGCGTCGTACATGGTCTGGACCACCGCGTTGACCTTCGGGTTGAGCTGCTCGATGCGTGCGATGCAGGTCTCCACGAGCTCGAGCGAGGTCACTTCACGCGCTTGTACGAGCGCCGCGAGACCGAGCGCGTCGTAGTCGGAGTAGGAGTCGAAGCCGGACATCGCGCAAGCTTACCCGCACTGACCGCAGCTGCGTGGACTCAATCGCACCCGCTGACAAGCTGTTCGCGGCTCCCCGGTTTTTTCTTTGCGGCGAGGTGAAACGATCTTGGCCGCGAGGCATCCAACAACGAGTATACGAAAATAGTGTCATCAGCGCTCTTGCGACGAGCACGGCGGGCCCCACGTTCGTCATGCTCCATCCAGAGAGCGCCAATGAGCTCCGGAATATCTTCAGCCGGAGCATGTTCCTTCTTACATAGACTACGAATCACAAGGGGTGCCCATGACGGAACTCAGCCAGGACCGCCCTACGCAACACCTCGACACCCTGATCGACCAGGGACTCGAGAAGGGCTTCGTGACCTACGCCGAGGTCAGTGACGCCCTGGCCCACATGGGGCCCAGCGACCGCACCATCGGCTGGTTGCTCAAAAAGTTGGACGGGTTACGCATCGAGCTGCTGGAGGACGATCGCGACCCGCGCACCAGCCTCGCAAAGAGCCGCAGCAAGCGCGAGCGGGGCGAGGCACGCGATGCCAAGAAGCTGTCGTCGGGGGAGGCGATCCAGACCTACCTCGACTGGATGGGCTCGGTCAGCCTGCTCACCCGAGAGGGCGAGGTCGAGCTGGCCCGGCAGATCGAAGGCGGCCGCGAGCGCATGTACAGCGCCTTCGAGTCTGCTGCGGTGGCCGGCCTGGGGCTCGAGCCCATCCAGGAGCGCGTCGCCCTCGGGGAGCTGCGGCCGCACCAAGCCGTGCTCACGCCGGAGTTCGAGGCCGCCATGGACCTGCTGGACGACTACTGCCGCGCGGCGGAGCGCTCCGACGCCGAGCGGCGGCGTGTCGAGAAGAACGCCGGGCTCACCTTCGCCAAGCTGGTCGCGCTGCGCGAGGAGCTGGCCGCACGCGAAATGGAAGTCGAGCGCGCCAAGGCCGAGATGGTAGAGGCCAACCTGCGCCTCGTGGTCGCCATCGCCAAGAAGTACATCAAGCGCGGGCTCCCCTTCTTGGACCTCATCCAGGAGGGCAACATGGGCCTCATGCGCGCCATCGACAAGTTCGACTACCGGCGCGGCTACAAGCTCTCCACCTACGCATCGTGGTGGATTCGCCAGAGCATGGCGCGCGCGGCGACCGACCAGGCGCGCACCATCCGCATCCCGGTCCACGCGACCGAGCTGCTGAGCAAGCTCATGACGGCCACGCGGCGACTCGTGCCCAAGCTCGGCCGCGAGCCGACCCCTGCCGAGATCGCCGAGGTCATGGCGCTACCGGTGGACCAGGTGCGCAACCTGCTCACCATCTCGCGCGACACGGTCTCGCTGGAGACACCCGTCGGCTCCGACGGGAGCAGCGAGCTGCGGGACCTCATCGCGGACGAGACCATCGACACCCCCATGGACAGCATGGTGCGCGCGGACCTGACGGACTCGATCATGAAGGCCCTCAGCACGCTGAACGAGCGCGAGCAGCGGATCCTCTGCATGCGCTTCGGCATCGGCGACAAGGAGACCTACACGCTGGCCGAGATCGGCCGGGAGTTCGGGCTCAGCCGCGAGCGCATCCGCCAGCTGCAGGCCCTCGCGCTGCGCAAGCTGCGCAACGCGCAGGGCGACATGTCGCTCAAGGCGTTCGTCAACTAGAGCCTCTGGACGGGCGCTTCCGAGCGCCCGCAGTAGCCTCAGCCGGCTTGCGGGAGCGTGCGTTTCGCGGCGCGCCCGCTGGCCGCGACGAGGGTCCCGCACCCGCCGTTGGCCTCGAGGCGCGCTTGGCTCGACATGCGCACCAGGAGCCCGGCGGCGCGCAGGTGCTCGTAGGCCCGCTCGTACGCGTCACGGGACGCTCCCCGCAGCGAGGAGTGCGCGACGGCGTTGTGCTGGTAGAGGTGGACCGCGACGCCGAGCGGCAGCGCGCGGGCGGCGAACGCGTCGAGCTCCTCCGTGGAGTCGTTCTGACCGTCCAGCAGCAAGTACGCGAGCGCGACCTTCTTGCGCCGCTTGCGTGACAGCTGTGGCAGCTCGTCCGCCAGCACGGCGAACAGCGGGTCCAGCGCGGGCGCGTGCGGCACCAGGCGCGCCCGCGTCGCCGGCAGGCCGGCGTGCACGGAGACGGTGGCGCCGTTGTGTGGCGCGCGCAGGAACTCCACCAGGCGCGGGAGGGGCCCGCCCGAGGTGGTGAAGCTGGCCGGCGTGCCACGGTCTCGGCACCACCCGAGGAACGCGAGCACCGCGTCGGGCGCGTGCAGCGGCTCCCCGACGCCCGAGGCGGTCACCCGCCGCAGCGCGACCCCGAGCGCCTCGACCGCGGTGACCTGCGCTCGGAGCTCGTCGGTGGTGAGGGGCCGCGTGAGCCCGCCGGCACCCGACGCGCAGAAGGGGCAGCCGACCGCACAGCCCACCTGCGTGGAGACGCACAGCGTGTCTCCGCGGTAGAGCACGGCCTCGACGCGGCCCTGGTCCGAGAGGGTCACCACGAAGCGGCGGTTGGACGCCGAGCGGCCGACCTCTTCGAGACGCAGCGCCATCCCCTCGGAGGGGCCGCCCACAGCGGCGCCGGCCCCGCCCACGGGCGCCGAGACCTCCGCCGCGGCCGTCACGCGGCGTACCCCGCCCGAGCCTCGGCGCGCTCGGCCCGTCCGCTGCGCTCGAGGCCCAGGTGCCCATCCGCGCGCAGGTCCAGGCCGTCGCTGGGCAGGTCGCCCAGGTGGCGGCGCGCGACCTCCAGCAGGCTCGGGACATCCAGGGCGCGCAGCGCTTCTCGCTGGAACGCGAAGTCGTCCGGCACGGCGCGCCCGATGTAGCGGGCGATCTCCTTCAGGCGCCCGATGGCTCGCCCCGGGTAGGCGGCGTCGATGCGCGCCGCGGCCTCCTCCAGATACGCCACCACGTCACTGCCCGCCGGGGCAAAGGGCTGCCGCCCCTCGGCGAGGGCTGCGGCTTGTCCGAAGATCCAAGGGTTGCGCAGCGCCGGACGCCCCACCATGACGCCGTCGCAGCCCGTCTCCGCCCGCATGCGCGCGAAGTCGCTGGCGTACCAGATGTCACCGTTGCCGATGACGGGGATGCTCAGCGCCTGCCGCAGCTCGCCCACGATGCGCCAGTCCGCCACGCCAGTGTAGAAGTCGGCGCGCCGCCGGGGGTGCACCGCGATGAAGTCCACGCCAGCGTCCTCCACCACCCGCGCGATGGTGACGGCCTGCTGCGACGCATCACAGTCCGGGTCGAAGCCGGCGCGAATCTTCGCCGAGAGCACCCCGGGGACGGCGGCGCGCATGGCGCCCAGCACACGCGCGAGCAGCACCGGGTCCTTGAGCATCGCGGCGCCCACTCCCTTGCGCACGACGCGTGGCATGGGGCAGCCCAGGTTGATGTCCACCACGTCGGCGCCCGCGTGCGCGACGATGCCGGCCGCGTCGGCCATGAGCTCGGCGTCGTTGCCCATGACCTGCACCGAGAGGGGCACGCCCGGCACCTTGACGATGGCGCGCTCCAGCAGCGAGCGCGGTGCGTCGCTCCCGTGCACGCGCACGAACTCCGTGCACAGGATGCCCACGCCTCCGCGCTCCGCGACCATCGCGCGAAAGGGCGGGTGCCCAGCGCCCTCCATGGGCGCGAGCATGGTGGCGTGCAGCCAACCGAAGCGAGCGAGGCGATCGCTGCTCATGGAGCCCTCTCGAGGTAGCCCATGTACATGCGGTGCAGCTCGTCCACCAGCTCCGGAGGGTCGCGCCAGATGCTGTCATCCAGCGCGAGGCGGATGGCGTAGGTGTCCATCACGGCGAAGGCCGCGTGCGTCGCGAACCGAATCGCGCGCTCCGGGTCCGGGTGGTGGATGGCTTCACGATGCTGAGGCACGATGAGGCCTAGCACGACCTCGATCATGGCGTCGCGCTGCTGCACCGTGTTCGCCCACTCGCGGGGGTTCTGAGCCGCCGCCGCTACGAACGCCGCGATCAAGCGACGCCGCTCCACGTAGTGGCGCACCAGCTCTTGGAGCAGTCCCCGCACCATCAGCCCGAAGGGCACGTCGCGCCAGCGCTCCGGGTCGGCGATGCGCTCGAGGTTCTGCTGGACCACCACCATGCGCCGCTCCTGCAGAGCACGGAGCAGCGCGTCCTTGTCTGGAAAGCGGGAGTAGAAGCCGCCGATGGAGGACCCCGCGCGCCGCACGATGTCCGCGATGGAGACGTCCTGCGGGGGATTCTGCAGGAAGAGCTCCTCGGCCGCGTCCAACAGCTTCGACAGGGTCCGCTGGCTGCGGGCCTGTTTGGGGGTCGCGACGGATTTGAGCTTGCGTTCCATGAGGGCGATGGCTACAAAAGTGAAATCAGAATCTCATTCTCTTTATCACGGCCGTCCGCAGCCGTCCGCGACGAGATGATGGGAGCGTACACGGAGAATGCCCATGATGAGAGTGCTCGACCTGTCGGCCCCGGCGCCCCTGTTCACAGGACGACCCATCGCGCCCGCGAGCGCGCGCCTGGCGCCGAGCCCACCCGGGGACCCGTTGATCGGCCACCAGCGCATGGCCCGGGACCCTCTCACGTCGTTCTTGAAGCTGCGTGAGGCCCACGGCGACGTCGTGCGGCTGCAGTTCGGGACGTTGACCGCGCACCTGGTTTCGGACCCATCCCTCGTGCAAGCGGTGCTGCAGGACCGGGCGCGCATCTACGGGAAACAGACGCGCGGCATGAAGCAGCTGCGCCTCGCGCTCGGTGAGGGGCTGCTGACCAGCGAGGGGGACTTCTGGCTCCGGCAGCGGCGCATCGCGCAGCCGGCGTTCCACCGGAAGCGCATCGACGCGCTGACGCCCGCGATGATCGAAGCCGGCGAGCGCGCGCGCGCCACGTTCGTCCCGGGGCGCGTGTTCGATCTGCACGAGGCGATGATGCGGCTGACGCTGGACGTGGTGGCCACCACCCTGCTCGGCAGCGGCATCGCGGAGCGCGAGGCGCGGGTGGTGGGCGCGGCGGTGGACTTCATCACGGCGGAGTCCAACCGGCGCTTGCGCAACCCCTTTCAGCTGCCGCTCTCGGTCCCTACACCGCAGAACCGGACCTTCCTGCGGCACCGCGCCAACCTGGACGCCATCGTGTTCCGCATGATCGAGCAGCGCCGTAGGAGCGGCGTGATGGGCGATGATCTGCTGAGCCTGCTGCTGCACGCCACCGACCCCGAGACGGGCGAGCACATGAGTGACGCGCAGCTGCGGGACGAGGTCATGACCATCTTCCTCGCGGGCCACGAGACCACCGCCAACGCGCTGAGCTGGGCCTTCGTGCAGCTCTCGCGTCACCCCGCGGTCGCTCAGCGCCTGAAGCAGGAGCTGGACACCGTGCTCGCGGGGCGCTCCCCGACGCTCGAGGACCTGCCGGCGCTGGTCTACACGCGCCAGGTGCTCGACGAGGTGATGCGCCTGTATCCGCCAGCGTGGACGATCGCGCGTTCGCCCACCGAGGACGACGAGCTGGGCGGCTACTTCATCCCGCGCGGCAGCTTGGTCTTCGTGAGCCCCTGGGTGGTGCAGCGCCACCCCGCTCTCTTCCCGAACCCAGAGGGCTTCGATCCGGAGCGCTTCGCGCCGGGGACCAAGCTCGCGCACCGCTTCGCCTACTTCCCCTTCGGAGGGGGGCCGCGTCTCTGCATCGGTCGCACGTTCGCGTTGGTGGAGGCGACCCTGTTGCTGGCGACGCTGGCCCAGCACCATCGCTTCGACCTCGTGCCGGGCTTCCCCGTCGTCCCCGAGTCGGCGGTCACGCTGCGTCCGGCGGGGGGCCTGAGCATGATCGCCATCCCCTACGACTGACACTGTGGCAGCCGCTCGAAACGTTCCAAACGGGCGTAGGCACGCGGCGGAAAATATGTGACCATGCGCACCTAACTGGGTGGGGGCACCCAGAGGAGGATCTACATGTCTCGCTATTTCCGCGTGTTCAGTTTCATGGGTCAGGTGCTGGGGATGATCAAGCAGAACAAGACGCTGCTGGCGCCGCTCGCCCTGAATCTGGTCTTGGCCATCCCGGCCATGATCGTCTTCACCATCATCTACCACTTCACGCAGGACAGCGCGCTGGGGTACGTCGTCGCTGCGGTGGGGCTCACGGGCCTCTACTTCATCGACTACTGCTGCAACGGCTTGGCGGTGTCGCTCATCTACGATCAGGTCACCACCGGCAACGCGGAGCTGAAGCCCGCCTTCTCGCGTGTGCTCGCGGCCTCACCGGGCATCTTGATCTTCGCGGCCATCTCCGCCTTCTTCGAGCTCATGGCGACGTACGCGCGCGAGCGCGACGACATCATCGGCAGCATCCTGGCCGGCATCGTGCGTGCCGTGTGGACCGCCGCGACCTACGTCGTGATGCCCGCGATGGTCATCGAGAACACGGGCTTCTTCAACGCCTTCAAGCGCAGCAAGGAGCTCGCCGAGAACGACCCCACGCAGGTCGGCTCCGGCATCATCGGCATGGGCCTGGCCACCTACGTGCTGGGCGCGCTCTGCTGGGCGCTCGGCGTCGGCTCGTTCAACGTGCTGTCCGGCATCAGCCCGCTGCTCGGCATGTTCATGTTCATGTTCTTCGTGAACATCTACTGGGCCCTCGGCGGCTACCTGAAGATCACGTACTTCACGTGCTTCTACATGTGGGCCCGTGAGTGCGAGAAGCAGGGCTCGTCCGACCCGCGCCTGGCGCCCGCGCCGCTGCAGGCCGCCATGGCGAGCTGAGTTCAAAAGGTTGCGCTGCGCGCCGTTCGTCCGCACTCTGGGCTGGCATGAGACATGCCATCCCCCATGAGTTGACCATCGAACGCGCGCGCCTCGTGACCGACAAGGCCTGGGAGGCGTACTCGGAGCGGTTCGCCGAGTACGCGCCCAAGGCTACGTGGAAGACGCCCACCGAGGCCGACGTCCAGTTCACCGTGAAGGGCGTCACCCTGCGTGGCTCGCTCGGCCTGACGCAGCAGGCCATCGAGATGGACCTGGACGTCCCCTTCCTGTTCCGCCCGTTTCGCAGCAAGGCGCTCAGCCTCGTGGAGCGCGAGGTGAATCTGTGGCTCGAGAAGGAGCGCGCAGGGGAGTTCTGATCGCGAGGGGCGACGTGCAGGGGGCCCCAAGGCGCCGACGCCACCTCCGAGCGAGGAGTGGGCGCTCCTCGGGCCTCAGCGATTGCGCTCGTAGAGCAGGCGCAGACCGTCGAGCGTGAGGTACTCGTCCACCTCGTCGATGGTCTCGCTCTCCGGCTCGATCAGCCGGGCCAGGCCGCCCGTACCGATGACCGTGCACGGGCTCCCCATCTCGGCCCACAGGCGACGCACCAGGCCGTCCACCAGGCCCACGTAGCCGAAGACGATGCCCGACTGCATGGAGTGCACCGTGTTGCGGCCCACTGCCTTGGCCGGCTGGGCGATCTCGACGCGAGGGAGACGCGCCGCCCGGTCGAAGAGCGCGTGCGCGCTGATCTGCATGCCCGGGGCGATGGCGCCGCCCAAGTACTCCCCCTTTGCGCTGATGCAGTCGAAGGTGGTCGCCGTGCCGAAGTCCACGACGATCACCTGGCCGCCAACGCGCTCATAGGCGGCGACGGCGTTGACGATGCGGTCGGCGCCCACCTCGCGCGGGTTCTCGTACAAGATCGGCATGCCGGTCTTGATGCCCGGGCCCACGACCAGGATCTCGTGGTCGAACGCGCGGTCCACCGCCTCGATCAAGGTGTCGTTGAGCGTGGGCACGACCGACGCCAGGATGCTCGCCCGAACGCTCGAGCGCGGCACCTCGGCGACCTGCAGCAGGTTGAGCAACAGGACGTGGTATTCGTCCATGGTGCGCCCCTTCGAGGTCTCGATGCGAAAGTCGTGCACGAGCGTGGCGTCTTCGTAAAGACCCAACACCGTGTGCGTGTTGCCCACGTCGACGGCCAGCAGCATGGGGGTGGCTTAGCGCGTGGTCAGAGACATGGCCAGCCCCACGAGCTCGCCGAATGAGAGGGCGTGCGTGCGCTGCGACGTCCCGACGAAGCTGGCCACGGGACCACTCGCGACGGGCGGGGCGGCCTGCATGACCACCGGGGCCGTGCTCTTGACCCCCGAAGGCGGGGCCGGAACGGCTTCCGCGACGGGCGCCACGGCGACTGGAGCCACCGGCGCAGGGGGCGCGACCGGTGCGACGGGAGGCTGGGGGGCGACTTCCGCCACGGCGGCCACGGGAGCTGCGGCAGCCACGGGGGTCGCGGCAGCCACGGGGGCTGGACGAGCGACGGCGGTGACGAGCGCGTCCTCGGGCTCCGCCTGGTCGGCCAGCTCGGCCACGGGAGGCGCTGGCGCGTCGGCGGCGACCGAGCTCAGGTCGACCTCGAGGAGATCGTCCATGTCCGGGTCGACGTCCATGGTGACACGCTGGGCGGAGGGCGCAGCGGCCACGGGCTCGTCGAGCGTCAGCAGCGGGACGGCGGCGACCGGGGCCACGGGAGCGCGGGCGGTGAGGCCGACGTCGAGATCATCGGGCTCGGACGAATCCGCTACGTGCAGGTCATCCGCTGGTGCGGCATCCACCAGCCGCAGGCCTGGCTCGAGCCGCCGGCTCTGCACACGGGCCAAGAGCGCTTCGAGCTTCTGGACCTGCGCCGCGCTCACGACGCCTCCGCGATCACCAGCTGGTCCACGATGGTGCCCAGCTCGGCGCCGTCGTTGGCCCACAGCCAGACGGACTCGGCGATGGCCGGGTTGCAGACCAGGAACTTGCCGTCGACGGGCACGCACGCCACCTCGAGCTCGGAGAGCGAGGAGATGACACCACCCAAGAGGGCCGCGATGCCGAGGCTGTCTTCGTCCAGGGCCGGGACCTCGTCCATGACCGCGACGAGCGCGTTGCCCCAGCGCTCGAGGCTCAGGCGGCCCCAGCCGAGCACGCCGAGCCAGCCCGCCGTGTGGGCGAGCACCTGCTCGGGCGAGTCGTCGAAGACCGCGCCACCGAGTGACGAGACGACCTGCGCTCCGATCTGCTTGCCGAGCTCGCGCAAGACGGTCAGGTCACCGGTCTCGACCGCGGCCGAAACCAAGCTGGCCACCACGGTGTCCGACAGAACGATGACGCGTGCCCCACCGCGGGTGCTGACGGCACCGCGCGCGAGGTCGAACTCGTAGAAACCTTTGGGATCGAAGCCGATGTTGGACACAGAATCCTCCAACCACGATGTAGAACCTGTTGTGCGATCGTGTCAAATGTTTGCCATGTCCCCCGCGCTGCCCGCCCGTCGGCCCGTCGCCGCGCCCGCCGCGAGGGTGCCGCGTGGCCGCGTGGGCCTGCTGCTGTGCGCGCTGCTGCTCGGGACGGGGGGCTGCGGTGAGCCCGGTGCCGTGACGCCGGACGCGGGCGCGCTCGATCCGCTCGGGCTGCATGACTGGGCGAGCGCCGTCGTGCTGGGGTCGGGGTCCCGCTGGGTGGGAGAGCGGGTCCCGGAGCATGCCGCGGAGGCGCGACCCGCTAGCGCTGTGCGGGCCCTGTCCGAACTGGCCGAGCTGAGCGTCCACGCTGGCGAAGAGGTCTCCCAAGCGAGCGTGGAGCGCGCGCTGCGGGGCATGGAGGCCATGCACCAGCTGCTCGTGAGCGAGGGGTGGCCGTTGCCGCTGGCCGATGGAGGTCGAGGGGACACCGCAGGCTTCGACCTCTACTTCGTCGAAGGGGAAGCGGTCGCGGCCGGGTTCGATCAGCGCGCGCCCTACACCTTCCTCGACCGGGCGAGCACCTTTGCCCGGCTGCCCGCCTGGCTCACGGGAGACGCGGTGGCGAGCTGCGCGGCCTCTGCGTACGCCGAGGCGCTCCTGTTCTCGATGGACCCCGCAGAGGCCGAGAGCTGGCGCCGCGCCACGGCCGCGTACCTGACCCACCGCCTGACCGGTCGCTGGGGCTGCCTGGACGAGGCGCTCGCCAGCCAGCTCGAGAGCGCCGAGGCCTTCGTGGCGTACGCGGACGAGCCGCCCAACGCGGGCGGCGCGCTGCTGCTCACGGCGCTGGCAGAGCGGCACGAGTCGACCCCCGGGGAGTTCGTCGCCTCACTCTGGGACTTGGCCAGCCAGCGCACATGGGAGGGCGAGGGCTACCGAGGCTCGCCGGACCTGTGGGAAGCCATCGAGACGGTGCTGCGGGTGAGTGAAGACCCGCTCCCGAGCGCCCTCGAGACGATCGCCCTCGACCGCTACCTCGCCGGCCCTCGGGCCACGCCCAGCAGCCCCGCCTGGGCGCGGGCGCTGGAGCCGACGGCCATCCCGAGCGCGACGCTGGAGCTGGTCACCAGCGCGCTGCGCTCGCACCCGCCTTCGAGCGGCGAGCTGGACCCGCCGCTCGAGGTCGAGCCGACGGGCAGCTACTACGCGCTGGTGCACGTGGACGAGGCGCCACCGCAGTCGCGCCTGCGCGTGTTCCTGCGCGCGGAGTTCGGCGTGGCCTGGTCGCTCGCGGTGGCCCGCCTCGGGAGCGAGGGGCAAGAGCTGGGCCGCATGAGCGCCCCACCCCGACGGGGTACGCCCCGCAGCTACCTGCCGGTCGAGCTCGGGGACGACACCGCCTGGGTCCTGGTCGCGGTCACCAACCTCGGCCGCGAGGGGAGCGACGCGCGACGCACCCCCGTCCCCAACGTGGACGCGACGCGCAGCGAGGCGCACGCGCTGCGCCTGGTGTTCGAGCTGGTGTCCGACGACCCCGGAGCCGCCCCGGCCAACCCCGAGCCCGCCGAGTGAGCAGGCGGGCGCGGCGCGGCACGGGGCCGCGTCTCAGTTGCTCTGCTCGAAGACCTGGTAGAAGTACTCGCCGGCGCCGGCGCGGGCGGTGATCTCGAGCGTGTAGTCTCCCGCGCGTTCGGTGCAGAAGCGCATGTCCGGGAAGGCGTTGTGCGTGGTGTCGCGGGAGAGCTGCGAGCTGCCCATGCTGACCGTGGTGTCTAGGTCGTGCACGCCGTCGCCACCCACCGTGAGGACGGAGAGGCAGCGCCCGGCCGGGAGACGGACCGTGTGCCGCGCGGTCGCCCCCACGGCGCGCAGCCGGCCTCGGTCGGGCATGAAGTCTGCGCTCGGCTGGTAGCCGTCGACGCTGAGCAGCGCGGTGACCTCGGCCAGGCGCACGTAGATGAGCCCGTTCAGGTTGAAGGGGCCTCGGGTGCCGCGCGGCCAGCGATACGCGACGTAGCGGAACGCGCCGCCGCCGCTCGCCATGCGGACCTGGATGCGGCTCTCGCCGGAGCGCTGCGGACAAACCCGCACCACGGGGCGCGCATCGGCTTCGACGTCCCGGTCGGTGGCCTGACCCGCCGCGTCGAGCACGGCGAGGTCGAGGTCGCGCACGCCCGTGTCGCCCACGGCCAGGATCGCGTAGCACTTGCCCCCCTCGAGGCTGATGCCGAAGTCCTGCGTCTGGCCCTGCTCCAGCTCACCGGAGGCGGGCTCGCCGTAGTGCTCGTAGCCCCGCGCCACCATGTCGGCGTCACGCAGGCGGAAGTTGTCGTCCAGGGTCATGGCCGCGGTGGAGGTGCCCACCACCGTGGTGGTGACGACGGGGACGGTGGCCGTGCCGCTCGCCCCCGCCTCGGGCCGCGCCCACGCCGCCACGAACACGGGCCCGCTACCGTTGTAGAGGCGCGCGCGCAGGGTGTAGGCGCCCGGAAGGGGCGGGCAGAACTCGACGAGGGCGTCGCGGTCGGTGGCCTGGTCCACGGCGAGGCTGTTGTCGTTGCCGTCGACGATGAAGATGTCCGTGTCGCTGGTGCCCGGCCCGCCGAAGGTGCCGAAGGCGTAGCAGTAGCCGGCCTGCAGGTTGAGTGGGTAGTTGCGCTCCTCGCGCGGGGAGAGCTGCACGCCCTGCGCCGCCGAGACGCTCTGGTAGCGCTGTCCGCGCAGCCGCGTGTCCACCGCCGCGACCCGCCGCTGGGTGTCCGCGTCCAGCGTGGCGGCCTGCACCTGCGCGGCAGCCGTGTCGCCGTAGAGCCCCGCGATGTCGGCCTGCTCGCTGCCCTGGCGCGCGTAGACCGCGTAGTAGTACTCGCCGCTGCCACGCACCATCTGGAGGCGCACCACGTGGCGACCGCGCGAAGCCGCGCAGATCTCCACCCAGGGGTGGGCGTCCGCCTGGACGTTGTGCGCCACGGCGGCGCCGCGTGGGTCGATGACGACCATGTTCAGATCCGTCCCGGGCGGGCTCACGGCCACGGCCACGAAGCACTGCCCCGCGTTCGCGTCCAGTGCGTACGCCACGAGCCCGTTCTGGGGCATGTTGGCGTTGTGGACCGCAGGGCCCGTGCGGGCGTAGTTCGCGGCGGTGAGGTGCGCTTCGACGCGCTCGAGCGCCTCACGTGGGGGCAGGTCGTTCTGCGGGGCCGTGGTGGCGCCGGCCGTGACCGTGACCCCACCGCTGTAGCCGGCCGGGCGAACGACCACCCGTGCGGGCTGGCGCCGGAACAGGAAACAGCCCGGGAGACAGGTGGCGACGAAAAGAGAGAGGAGCAGCGCGTGTCGAAGCATCATGACCTCGGCGCAGCCTACACCACTTCCCGTTCGGGGAGGGCTGGTGCGCGGCCACGAAAGACGGAAAAGGGAGCAAACGTGGAGCGACGGGGCGCGGCGCGCAATCTGTGCCGCGTCGGGCCGACAAGCGGGGGCGAGACGTCTCATGCCCACACTCCATTCAACTCCCCATCACGCGCTCCGTCGCCCTTGGCTCATCGTCGCGCTGCTGCTCTCCCACCCAGAAAGCGCGACGGCCCAGGTCGCCTCCGCGTGTGACCCCACGAGCGCGGTCAGCCATGCCGTCTGCGCCCCCGACCAAGGGCTGGCGCTGGACGCGGCGCGTCCCTCCCGACGCTTCGCCACCTACTCGGACCTGGTGTCCCTGGTCCGAGCGCGCGTGAGCGTGGGGCTCGTGCTTGCACCTTTCCGGGCGGGGCCGCTGAGCCGCCTGCGCTTCGATGTGGAGGCCGTCACACGTCTGCGCACCCCGCGCGGCGTCACGGTGATCGGGAGGGTGGGAGCGAACGTGATCGGGAGCGGGCTCAGCGCGCTCCACGTGTCTGCGACGGTCGGCTACGTCGCGCGCGGGCAGGGCCCGGGTCGGGTGATGCTGGGCGCGGAGCTCGGCTACGCGCGGCGGTTTCAGGCGCTGTACCTCGGGGCCAGCGCAGGAGCGACCGTGGACGTGTGGGGGTCGGCGGGTTCGGGCTCGCTCGCGCCCATCGTGCGGCTCGTGCTGGGGCACGCCTTCTACTGACGGGCCCCAGGCAGGTCGGCCCGCGGGCGAGCGGCTTACGCCACGGAGCTACCCGGGCGCCTCAGCGCTCGAGCACAGACGGCTCGTAGGTGCGCAAGAGCGTCGTGAGCGCCTCGAAGAACTCGGCCTCTGTCCCGTCCATGGCTCTGCGCAGCCAGAAGCCTACGCAGGTCTTCACCACGTTGCCGTCGTAGCCGCCGTCGAACCCCGTGCGCTCGTAGTCCTCGTACTCGCCGCGACGGTGCGCACAGTAGGTCGGGTTCATGAAGAAGAACCACGGCTCGACATAGTCCTGGGTGT
Source organism: Sandaracinaceae bacterium (assembly GCA_020633075.1). GTDB lineage: Bacteria > Myxococcota_A > Polyangia > Polyangiales > Houyiibacteriaceae > JADJJE01. The sequence goes on along the minus strand of JACKEI010000003.1, from coordinate 369,992 downwards.
CCCCCCGAGCGATCGCGGCGGCGTACTCGTCGCGCTCGGCGGCGAAGCAGGCCGGGTTGTTCACGAGCTTCTGATGGGTCGCGTAGAAAATGCGGGCGAGTGGGCCGACGTAGGCGTCGTAGTGCGCCTGCGTGGCCGCCCGGAAGGCCGAGTCGTGGCGGGCCGGCACCGCGTGCTGCGCCACGAAGCGCACGAACTCCGGGTCGTAGTGGCCGAAGTCGTTGGTGGCGTGGAGGTTCAGCCCGCTGCCATGAGGCCCCGCGCGGAAGGGAGCCCGTCCCGCGACGGCGACGATGCGCTCGTAGCTGACGAGGGAGAACATGTGGCACGCGAAGATGCGCGCACCGCCACGCGGGAAGTAGTCGAACTCATCACAGCTGTTGGTGGTCTGGTCGAGCGCGGTCCACACGTCACGCGCCAGCGACAGGGCGCGCGCGTCGAGGGAGGCCGCGTGACCGTCGGGGTCACGAGTGACCGGGGCCGAGCTCGGGACGACCGGAGACGCGCCGCCGCAGCCCGCCGCGCTCGCAACCAACAGCAAGGTGAGCGCCCACAGCCGCGCCAAGCCGAACCGCCGCAGGCCCTCCCGCGGAGCTGTCCACGCACGCCCGCTCCCGTCCGTCCGGGTCGCGGCGCGGGGTCTCACGGGGCGCTCCCCGTGTCGTCCGCGGGAGCCGGGGCGCTTCCCGGGACCGCGCCCTCCTCGCCGAGCTCGTCTTCCAGAGAGTCGAGGTCGAGGGGCTCGTCCCCGCCCTCGAGATCCCCCTCGAGGTCGTCCAGGTTCAGCGGCTCGTCACCTTCGAGGTCGTCGAGGTTCAGCGGCGCGTCACCGTCCAGGTCGTCCAGGTTCAGCGGCGCGTCACCGTCCAGGTCGTCCAAGCTGTCGAGCCCACCGCCGCCGTCTGCCGGCGCCACGGGCTCCGCGGGGTCTCCGGGGGCGTGCATGCTCGCCGACGGGACGTAGCCCATGCGATGCGGCAGCCAGAGCGACAGCGACTCGCCGTAGGTCGTGAAGCCGAGCGCAATCAACAGGAGGAGGATGAACGGCAACACGGCCTTGTAGAGAGCCGTCACCGGCTTCTCGAAGCGGAAGCTCGAGATGAACAGGTTGAGGCCCACGGGCGGCGTCATGTAGCCGATCTCGAGGTTGAGCAGAAACACGATGCCGAGGTGCACCGGGTCCACCCCGAAGCGCGTGGCGATGGGGACGATCAGCGGCACGACCACCACGATGGCGCTGAAGATGTCCATCAGCATGCCCACCACGATGAGGAACACGTTGAGCAGCAGCAGGAAGGCCAGCTTGCTGTCGATGAACGCGCCCATCGCGTCCAGGATGAGGAAAGGCACGCGCGCCTGGATGAGGAAGGAGGTGAAGCCGACCGCCGTCGCGAGGATGATGAGGATGGCACCCACCAGGGTCATCGACTCCCGGATGATGCGCGGGAGGTCGCCCCGGAAGGACACGTCCTTGTAGACCCAGACCTCGATCACGAGCACGTAGAGCGCCGTGAAGGCGGCGGCCTCGTGGATGCGCAGGGTGCCCGTCATGAGGCCGCCGAGCAGCGCCACGGGCAGGAAGACCTCCCACTTGGTCTCCCACAGCGCCGTCATGGCGTCCTTCATGACGAAGGGGGTGCGCACCATCTTTCTGGAGACGCCCATGTAGAAGGCGTAGATGCCGATCGCGATCAGCGTGAGCACACCGGGGAGAATGCCCGCCATGAACAGGTACTCGATCTGCACGCCGGCCACGACGCCGTAGATGATGATCGGGAGGCTGGGCGGGAAGAGCAGGCCGAGCGAGCCGCCCGAGGTGACCAGACCCAGCGAGAAGCGCTCCGGGTAGCGGTCCGCGATGAGCGCGGGATAGAGGAGACCGCCGATGGCGACGATGGTGATGCCGCTCCCACCGGTGAAGGTGGTGAAGAAGGCCGAGGCCATCAGGCACACGATGGCGAGGCCACCCGGCAGCCAACCGAGCCAGGCGCGGGACATCTTCACGAGGCGCTGCGGCGTGCCCGACTCCGCCATGAGGTAGCCAGCGAAGGTGAAGAGGGGGATGGTGACGAGCAGCGGCGAGTTGGCGAACTTCTCGCTGAAGACGTCGTTGGTGGCGCCCGTGATGGGCGTGTTGGGCATGTCGGCGAAGAGCAGCATGGCGGCCGCGCCGAAGATGGCGAAGAGGGGCGCGCCCAAGAGGGCGAGACCGACCAAGAAGACGATGATCCAGAGGTCCATCTCAGGCCTTCCCGTCCGTGGCGGCGCTCTTGCTGTTGGCCGCAGCGACCTGCTGCGCGTGGGGGTCTGGCTCGCCCCCCTTCGGGATGGTCGTGAACGACACCACACCCTTGATGAAGAAGCGGATGGCCATGAGCATGAACATCGTGGGGACGATCAGCTCGAGCGCCGCCTCTGGCGTGGCCACCGGGACGTTCATGCTCTCGAGCACGCCGCGGACGCTACAGAAGATGTCAGGGCGCGTGAGCTCGGCGGAGAACGCGCTGGCCGGCGCCTCGCAGATGTGGGCGCGACCGGAGTCGAGGATGACCTCGTACTCGAGCGGCACCTCGCTCGCGTTGTTGAGGATGGTGCGCATGATGACGCGCCCGTACTGCAGGCAGATGCCGCCCACGGTGACGCCCACCAACCCACGCATCGCCGCGCGCACCTTGGGGGTAGCCAGGCGCGGCAAGATGTCGATGGCGATGTGCTTGTCGTCGTGGGTGGCGAGCGAGGCTCCCAAGAACGCGACCCACAGGGTGCCCTTCATCAGGAACTGGTCGGCCCAGCTGATGGACGGCAGGGCGTTGCTGGCCCAGACCATGCCCATGTCCGAGCAGTTGCGGAGCAGGGCTTGCGTAGCTGCGACGAAGATCATCGCCAGCAGCACGGTCGCGGTCAGGGCGGCTTCGCCGCGCGCCAGCCCTTCGTCGATTCGGCGCAGTGTGGTCACGGGATCCTCCGGGGGGTGGTCGGGCGCGCAAGGTGGCGCAGGGTCGGGAGCCTATCAAGTCGGGGCTCGAACCGAAACATCGGTGAATCTCTGGCTCCGAAGACGAAGGGCGCCGGTCTCTCGACCGACGCCTGGCGTGCGTCGACGCCTGGCGTGCGTCGAGACCTCCTCGAGCGCGAAGCCGAGTGGCTTCACGTGGGGGGAGCGGTCGGATCGGCTACGACGCTGGCCGGGGACAGGCCTCGCCTGAGGGCCTCGACCGCAGCGGCGAGCGCTCGCTCGCCCCCCTCGGCGACCATCCCGTCCACCACGCGCCGCGCGGCGGCGTAGGCCGCGCCCGCACGGGCCCCGGTCACCCCCGGGCGGAGGGCCGCCTCGATGGCAGCGAGGTCGTCCTGCTCGTTCACGTAGGCGCCCTCCGCGGGGCTCACGACGGGTTCCCGCGCGAAGCGCTGCGCGAGCCCCTCTTGAAGCCAACGGGGCGCGAGCGGGGCGAGCCAGTCCAGCTGCGCGTGCAGGGCCTCGTGGCGCACGCTCTGCCGCAGCGCGGCGTCCAGGGGCGGGCCCGCCAGCACCACGTGCAGCACACCGTCGTAGAGCGCCTGAGACCAGCTGGCACCGCAGGTGGCCGCGCGGAGGTCGTCGAGGCTCGGGTGCACCCACACCACCAGCTCGGGCCGGGCGGGCCCTCCCAGGAGCGCCGACGCTTCGTTCAGGTCCGACCGCACGGCCTGTGCAAGCGCGTCGAGCACGGCGGCCGGCAGCGAGGGCGGCGCCCACGCGCGAATGCCACCTTGCTCCGTCGAGCGCATCGCCGCGCGCGCCGCTTCGGTCGCGAGCGCGAGCTCCGAGAGGGCCACGCCCACCGCAGCCGTCCCCGAGACGGCGTCAGCAGACGCGGGCGCGGAGGGCATGGAGCCAAGCAGGTCGAGCGTGGTGCGGCTGTCCCCGTCGCGCATGGCCGCCCGCGCCAGGGCGAAGACCAGCGCCGGGTCGCGCTCCCCGGCGGCGAAGGCCTCGGCCAGGAGCGCGCGCCGCCCGCCCCGCTCAGGCACCAGCAGCGCCTCGATCCACGGAAGCGAGGGCTCCCCTGGCAGCCACGCGCGGGCACGCGCCAGCAGCTCGAGCACGTTGGCGTTGGTGTCCCCCTCGCGCGGCCGCACCGCCGTGAGGGTAGCGAGCGTGGCGTCCACGAGCAGGCGTGGGTGCGCCTCGAAAGCGGAGGCGTGAGCGTGCAGCGCCGCGAGCGCGTCGACGGCCGTCGGCTGGACGAGCAGGCGCTCGAGCGCGTCGACGGCCGGCCTCGGCGGGCTCTCGCGCTCGAGCCACGCCCGCGCCGCGCTCGGAAACGCATCCACGCGGGCGCGCAGCGGGGTGCCCAGGTTGAGCGCGCCGCGCTCCTGTTCGAGGCGCTCACAGCGCGAGCCGGCCGTCGTCGGGTCGTGGGGACCCGCCAGTGCGGCGGGCTCTGCCGCCGACGCCCCCGACGCCCCCGACGGGGACGCCGGGACGGACGCCCCAGGTGGCGCTTCCGTGCGCTCTCGTGGCCCCTCGCAGGCGCCCACGCAGAGCGGGAGCGCGAGCGCCGCGAGGCAGACGACGAGCTGGTGGGAGCGACGCACCGCGGCACCGTAGCGCGCGCTCGCTCGCCACGGAAACGCTTACAACGTACACGTACCGCGCTCGCGATCGATGGGCTATGGTCCCCCGCGTTCGACCCCTACGGAGACAGACATGCTGAGTTTCGAGCTGACCGACGAGCAGAAGGCACTGGTCGAGGAGACCCGTCGCTTCACCAAAGAGAAGATCGTGCCCATCGCGGCCGAGTGCGACCGCAAGCATGAGTTCCCGCTCGGCGTGTTCAAGGAAGCCTGGGAGATGGGCCTCGTCGCGCCCGGCATCCCCACCGAGTACGGCGGCGCCGGGGTCGGCGAGGTCGAGCACGTGCTCATCACCGAGGAGCTGGCCTTCGGCTGCACGGGCATCCAGACCAGCTTCACGGCCAACACGCTCGCCGCCACGCCGATCCTGATCGCGGGCAACGAGGCGCAGAAGAAGAAGTACCTGGGCATGCTCACCGCCGAGCCCATCTTCGCGGCCTACGCCATCACGGAGCCCGCCGCCGGCTCGGACGCGGCGGGCATCCAGTCGCGCGCCGTGAAGGACGGCAACGACTACATCGTGACGGGCAGCAAGTGCTTCATCACGAACGGCGCGTGGGCCACCTGGTACACGGCGTTCGCCACCGTGGATCCCGCGCTCGGGCACAAGGGCATCATCGCCTTCATCGTGGACCGCGACGCGCCGGGTGTGAGCATCGGCAAGACCGAGGACAAGCTCGGTCAGCGCGCCAGCAACACGGCCGTCATCAACTTCGACGAGGTGCGCATCCCGGCCGCGAACGTCCTCGCAGAGCCCGGACACGGGTTCAAGGTCGCCATGCAGACCTTCGACCGTACCCGCCCGGACATCGCCGCGGGTGCTTGCGGGCTCATGCGTCGCGCCCTCGAAGAGAGCATCGCCTACGCCCTCGAGCGCAAGACCTTCGGCGTCCCCATCGCTCAGCACCAGATGGTGCAGGCCATGATCGCCGAGATGGGCATCGCGTACGAAGCCACGCGCTTGCTCATGCTCAAGGCCGCCTGGATGATCGACCAGGGCAGCCGCAACTCGCTGACCGCCAGCTACGCCAAGGCCTTCGGCGCGGACCAGGCGATGCGCGTCGCCACGGACGCCGTGCAGGTCTTCGGCGGCAACGGCTACATCACGGAGTACCCCGTGGAGAAGCTCATGCGGGACGCCAAGATCTTGCAGATCTACGAAGGAACGTCGCAGATTCAGCGCATGGTCATCGCCAAGAACTTGTTCGCCGGAGTGCGCGGATAGCCCACTTCTCGCCGCGCTCACGTAACGTGGCCCGTGCGCTCCTCGCGCTCGGGCTTTCGTGCGTGGTCTGCGTGGCGTGGAGCGTGGTCCTACCGGCAGCCGACGCACAGCCCGCGGGAAGTAGCGCAGGGGCGCTGGGAGAGGTGGTGTTCCCGGGTGGCGAGGAGACGCACGCGGCGCTGCTGGCCCGACTGCGCAACGAGTCCGTGACGCAGCTGCGTCCCGTCGGCACCACCTCGGTGGTGCTGCGCGCGCGCGACGGGGACGTGACGCTGGGAGCCTACCGGCCGGCGGCCACCACGCACCCGCGCGGGCACGTCCACGAGATCGCGGCGTACCGTATCGCCGAGCACCTCGGGCTCGACAACGTCCCCCCGACCGTCAGCCGCATGATGACGACCAGCGACGTGGAGCGGCGGCTGGATGCCAACTACACGGACCGCTGGCCGGGTCTGCGCGAGCGCCTCATCGTGGGCCACGCGGACGTCATCCAGGGGTCGATGACCTACTGGATCCCCGTCATGCGTGAGCTCGGGCTGGACCAAGGAGACGCGCTGCGTGAGTGGTCCGCGAAGCTGCGCCACGGGTCGCGTCTGGAGAGCGACACCTACCCCCGCACGCTGCTCCGCGACCTCTCCAACTGCGTGCTCTTCGACTACGTGATCGGCAACACGGACCGCTTCAGCGGCGCGAACCTGCAGGGGCTGCCCGACCGCTCGAGGGTCTTCATTCGCGATCACAACCTCGCCTTCTTCGAGGAGCTGACGCCGGCCCGCCGGGAGAGGCTGAGCAGCGCGCTCCAGCGCAGCGAGCGCTTCTCGCGCACCACCGTCGAGCGGCTGCTGGCGCTGACCCCGGCCGCGCTGGAGGCCGCCCTCGCGCGTGACCCGCTCCACAGCGCCGCCACCCCGCTCCTGACCCCCGCTCAGGTGAGCGCGCTCCTGGCACGACGCAGCACCGCCCTCTCGTACATCGGCGCGCTGGTGGATCAGCACGGGAGCGCCGCCGTGCTCGTCTTCGACTGACGCGCATCTGCTCCGCTGTCGCGCGCGGCGTTGCTGCTATGCTCGCGCCATGCACGGCTGGGAAGCAGTGATGGCGGCCCTCGGGGGCCTACTCTTGGGCCTGGGCCTGGGGGTGGGCGCGCGCGGCCGCAGGGGGCGCCGCGAGGCGCAGGCCGCAGCCGACATGACGCGCCGCGTGCGGGCGCTCGAGGATGTCGCGGTGCCATGGCTCCGGGCGCGCGCAGAGACCCTCGGCGCGCCGGGCGAGACCATCGCGGCGGCGACCTGGCAAGACCCGCTCGAGACCACGCACGCGCTGATCGAGACCATCGTCAGGCTGGAGCGAGACGACCTGCTCCCCTACAGCGACACGATGGAGCTGGACGCCCTGGGGGCGCCGTCGGGCACATCTACGAAGACAGGGCTCCCCTGAGCCACGGGAATGAGTCATCATCGCGGCCATGCTCGACGAAGCGACGCTGGCAGAACACTTGGACCGACTCGGCTGGGAGCGCAGCCCCCACGGTGCAGGCACCCTGCGCGCCGTGCGCGACACGCCCCAGGGTGACGTCGCCGTCTACATTCGCCTGTCGCAGAACTGGTTGATCGCGAGCGTGGTGCCCTTCCTGGTCACGGGCGGCGACAACACCTTCGATCTGGCGCGCTGGTTGCTGCGCATGAACCGCGACATGGCCATGACCAAGTTCGCGTACGACGACGACGGCGACGTCGTGCTCACCGTGGAGGTACCCACGGAGTCACTCGACTACGAGGAGGTACGCGCCGCCCTGACGGGGCTCGTCGACCACGCGGTCATGCATCGCGCCACTTTGCGCTCCGCCTCCGATGGCGCTACCACCGAGTCGTCCTGAGGGGCCCGCGCTCGTTCTCGCAGCGTCGCTGGCCCGCCTCCGGTGGGACACCCAACGATGCAGATCGAGGCCGACGCCGTCATTCCCTTCCCGCGTGAGTCCGTGTTCCGGACATACCGCGACGATCTCCCGGCGTTGATCGAGTTCCTGCCGCACGTGCGGCGCATCGAGTCCACAGACCGAAGAGAGAGCGCCACGCAGGTGGAGACCTTCCACACCTGGCACGGCGGAGGCGACATCCCCATCCCCGTGCAGCGCGGCTTGGGCGACAACACCTTCCGCTGGGACGAGCACGCCATCTGGAGCGAGGCCGAGTGGACGAGCGCGTGGACGATCGAGACGCGCGCCTTCCACGACGCGGTGCGCTGCGCGGGGCGCCACACCTTCGTGGCCTTGGGCGACCGCACACGTCTCGAGATCGAGGGCTCGATGAGCTTCGACCACGCCGCCATCAGGGCGCTGCCCTCGTTCCTGGCGGGCGGCCTCGCGAACACCGTGGAGCAGTTCGTCTCGCGACAGATCACGGCGAACCTCCTGAGCGTCAGCGACGCCCTGACTCGCTACCTCGAGTCGCGCACGCAGGCCTGACCCACCGCGTTCTCGTCGGAGAGGACAAGAGACCTCCTCGCACCGTGTCATGTGACGTAGACTGCGGGCCGTGGAAGCCCTACTGCGTCACCTCCTTGGGGAAGACCCCCGCGACATCGAAGTCCCTGACCTGGTAGCGTGGTGGGACAGCCACGACGCCGCGCGCGGGCGCTTTGCGCGTCCCCTCGAGACCGCCGTGGCGGCGGGCTTTCGGGCGGACCGCTTGGGCTACGCGTTCGCATCGGGCTACGTCTGCGCGCTCGAGCACTTGCTCCCGGAGCTGGGCGGCGTGCCAGCGGCGCTGGCGGTGACCGAGTCCGCCGGCAACCGCCCGCGTGACATCACGACGACGCTCACCGCCGAAGGCGACGCGTTCCGCCTCAGCGGCGAGAAGACCTTCGTGACGTTGGGCGAGGCCGCAGACCAGCTCGTGATCATCGCGCGCGACGCGAGCGAGACGGAGCGGGTCGCGCTCGTCGCAGTGCGCATCCCTCGGAGCCGGGTCGGGGTCACGCTGGTGCCCGCTGCGCCAGCCGCCTTCGTCCCCGAGATCCCACACAGCCGAGCGACCTTCGCGGGCGTGCGCGTCACGGCCGAAGAGCGCCTGGACGGTGACGGCTACCTGGCGATCATGAAGCCCTTCCGCACCGTGGAAGACATCTTCGTGCACGCGGCCATCCTGGGGCTCTTGGTGCGCTACGGCCGACAGGCCGTGTGGCCGCACGGCGTGATCGAGCGGCTGGTGAGCGCCATCGTCGCCCTCGGCGGTATCGCGGACCTGCCGCCGCTCGCACCCACGACCCACCTGGCGCTCGCGGGGGTGCTCGAGACCACGGGCCGCTTCCTGGACGGTGAGCTGCCCTCGCTCGCCCAACAGCTTCCCCCCACTGCGCGCGAGCGCCTCTTCCGCGACGCGGCGATCTTCGGGGTCGCCGCACGCGCGCGCGCCCAACGACGCGTCACCGCTTGGGCGAGCCTGGCTCCGGCGTAGACTGCGACGCCGGCAGGTAGCGGCCCCACCACGCCTCCCGGGCCTCCACGGTCCACGCCGCCTCGAGCCCCGTGTCAGCGAGCCGCCTCGACAGCGCCTCCGCGCTCGGCGGCCGATCAGCCGGAGCCTTGGCCAGGAGCTGCATGACGATGGCCTCCAGTTGGGGCGGAATGCTCACCTGGCCGCGCCGCGACGGCAGCTCGGGGATGTCGTGCGCGTGCGCTGCGATCATCTGGAGCGAGGGGCCGAGAGGAAACACCAGCTTCCCCGTCAGCAGCCAGTACGCCACGCAGCCAACCCCATAGAGGTCCGCGCGGCCGTCCGCCTCCGACACCTTGCCGAGCGCGATCTCGGGCGGCAGGAAGGCCGGCGTGCCGGTGTGTGCGCCTTCGCGCGTGAGTGACTGGTGCTCGATCCCGGGTGGGTCCCCCTTCACCAGTCCGAAGTCGAGCACCTTCACGAAGTCGAGGTCGAGGCCGTAGCGACAGACGAAGATGTTCGCGGGCTTCACGTCGCGGTGGACCAACCCGGCCCGGTGGGCCTCCTCGAGCGAGTGGCAGATCTGTCGGAGGATGAAGACGACACGCCCAGCTGGAAGCGGACCGTACTGCTGGATCAGCGAGTGGAGGTCGATGCCGTGCAGGCGCTCCATCGCGTAGAAGAACGTCCCGTCATGGGCGATCCCGAAGTCGTAGACCGCGATGGTGTGGGGAGAACACAGCGCCGATGTCGCGCTCACCTCGCGCTGAAAGCGCTGCAACATCGTCTCGGCGCTGCGCTGGTCGTCCTCCAGCCACTCCGGGCGCACGAGCTTCACGGCAGCGGGGCGCGCCAGCATGCGGTGGTCGGCCTCCCACACCTCCGCCATGCCACCACGGCCGAGCAGCTTCCGCAGGCGGTACGAGCCCATGCGGTGTGCCTCGTCCGCGTGCTCCTCCAGCCGGTCGATCATGCGAGCCACCGCGTAGGCCAAGCCAGCGCAGACGAACGACGGGAAGAAGCGCCAGACCTGGAGAATGACGGGCGGCATGGCGATGCGGTCGTCCGCCAGCACCATGACCCACAACCCAAGCGGGTCCATCAGCGCCGACGCGAGCGCCCCGACGACGACGGCCCGAGGCGGGAGAGGGACGAGCGCGGCGTAGATCAGCACCCAGATCGCGATGGGCGAGACCCCCAGGAGCGTGGGCTCCGTAGACCACGGTCGCCCGTTGACCAGGCACGCGACGAAGAACGCAGCGACGACTTCGAAGGCGACCCCGGCGGCGACCAGCTGCGGCGTGCGTCGCACGCGCGTGCGCACGAGCTCCGCGAAGGCCAGCGAGAACACCAAGAAGCAGGGCGCGAGCCACAGGCGCAACGGACTCGCCTCACGCTGCCAGGCCGTGAAGCGCGGATCGAGGTCCAGGTAGGCGAGCCCATGACTGGTCGCGAGGAACAAGACCGTGAGACCCGCACTGGCCCACGCCGCGAAGGCCAGGCGGCGACCGAGTCGGTCGCTCAGACGGAGCGCGCCGATGGAGCGTGACACCAGAGTTGGTGGTGGCTGGGCGTCCGCCATGCCGCAGCGTATCAGGGTCCGCCCGCGCCGAAACCTACGTTGCTGCGTGTCCCCGATTAGGGTAGTGTCCGAAAATGTTACGCAACTCCCGCGGGTGCGCTCCTGAGCTCTCTTCGCACTGGCACTCATGAGCGGGCGGCGAGGCACCTCATGACCCACCAGCGGGACACCCTGCCTGTCGAAGACGAGGCCGACGAGGTCGCAGGGAACGTCAGCGACTCGGAGGTCGTGGCGGCCGTCCCTGCCGCACACGCCAACATGCAAGGCGCCGGTAGGGCGGAGCGCTGGCGCCCCCCCGTACCAGGCACGGTCATCGGCTCCTACGAGGTGCGAGGCAGCCTCGGGCGTGGCTCCATGGGCGTCGTCATGAAGGCGCGCGACCGGTTCTTGGACCGCATGGTGGCGATCAAATTCATCCACCCCTCGCTGGCCGCCCGCACCGGTGTGGCCGCACGCTTCGAGGCCGAGGCGCGGGTGATGGCCAAGATCCGTCACGAGCACGTCACGGCCGTCCACGCCTTCGGCGAGCACGATGGCGCGCCCTACTTCGTCATGGAGTACGTGGAGGGCCACGACCTCGAGGAGCTCCTACGGCGGCGCCGGGGCACACCGCTGGTGCTGGACGAAGCGCTCGCCATCCTCGACGCCGTCTGTCGCGGCGTGCAAGCGGTCCACTCGGCGGGCGCCGTGCACGGCGACCTCAAGCCGGCAAACGTCCTGCTCGGCGACGCCAACCGGGTCGTGGTGAGCGACTTCGGCGCAGCGCGAACGGTGCGAGACGAGCGCTCGTCGGCCGACGCGGTGCACGGCACGCCAGCCTACCTGGCTCCCGAGTACGGCCTCTGCCACAACGGCAGCGTCGCCCACCCACAGCGGGCAGACCTCTACAGCTTGGGGGTCATGGCCTACGAGCTGCTCGCGGGGCGCTTGCCCTTCGACACCGACGACGTGCTCGAGATGCTGAACCAGCACGCCAACGTGGAGCCGCTGCCACCCAGCCAGGTGAACCCACAGCTGACCGCCGCGTTCGACGCGGTGCTCCTGCGGGCGCTCGCGAAGGAGCCGGACGCGCGGCAGAGCAGCGTGCAGCGCTTTCGGCAGGAGCTGAACGCCGCGCGGCTGCAGATGAGCGAAGACGGCCCCCCGCGGCGCTTCGTCGTGGCGGACGACGAGCCGGTGTTTCGCCTCCTGGGTCAGACGATGCTGTACGCAGGCTTCCCGACGTCGGAGATCGTGTGTGTGGCGGACGGCCTGGCCGCCTTCGACGCCATCGTCGCCGAGGAGACCTCCGTCGCGTTGGTGGACCTCGACATGCCCGGCCTGGACGGCCTGGCCCTGGTCGAGAAGCTGCGCACAGACCCCCGAGGCCAGCGCGTGCCCATCATCGTGATCACGGGCGCAGGGGGCGAAGACGACTGGAAGGCGCTGACCGAGCGGGGCGCGTCCGCCTTTCTCGTGAAGCCGGTCGACCCGGACTCGGTGCTCGCCCTCGTGCGGCGCCTGCTGCACGGCGACGGGGCCTGAGCCGGCCGGCGGTCGGAGCGCCCTCCTTCCTCTCGAGCGCCCGCTGCGGGCGAGAGCGCGGCGCGGCTGCAGCCCCCTAGAAGCTACGGCAGTCCGCCGGGAGCGCTTCCGTCGCGAACGGGTATGGACGCGCCTGCTTCACATACAGGCGGCGCGTTGCGTCCAGCAGCTTCACCTCCACTTCGACGGCAAAGTACTGGTCCGCGTGGGTCGGGTCGATCAGCAAGCGGAAGTGGTCGTGGATGGCACGGACGGCGTAGGCCATGTCGCAGGCTTCGTCTTCGGACACGAGCGGCTCGCCTTCGGAGAAGGTGCTGTAGGCACGGAAGACACGGCGCGGAACGCGCCCCCAGCGGTAGTCGAACTGCTCGGAGCTGACCCCAGGCGCCGGGTTGGCCACGCTGGCCTCTCCACGCTGCACGTTCATGGTGTAGATGTCCGAGCGCGTCGCGTCATGCAGGCTCCGCGACACGATGATGCCCGAGCCCTCCTCCGAGACGAAGGCTGCGTGGACGAGGACACCCATGGCCACCAAGTCGGGCTCGATGCGGAAGAAGCTGCGCTCGTCTTGGGCGCGCTCCGACCACAGGCTGGCCCAGACCGTGCGCAACGCGAGCGCCACGGAGCCAGCGTCGGAGAGTTGGGCGGCCTCCGAGACGTAGAGCCCAGCGCCGTTGAAACCCGCCAGGTCCTCGGTGTTGCTGCTGCTCCGCAGGCGCACGCGCGTGTCCTCGCCGTAGCGCTCGCGGATGGCCTGCTCCACTTGGCCCAGGAACACCGGCTCCACGGGGTGCGCCATGATCGCGGCCCGCACGGACGCGAGCGCCTCCCGCCGGAAGAGCGGGTCGTCGTCGAAGCGCGCGTCCGCCATCGCGGTGGTCAGCAGCGCCTGCGCGCCGCTGGCCTGGAAGTGGTCGACGTAGTGCGCGACGGGGAGCGCGAAGGCGCCATCGGGGACGAGCGCTGCCTGGCTGCAGCCGGCCGGGAAGACGACACGGTAGAGCTCCGCGAACTGCGCCGCCTTGCCGCCGATGGAAGGGAGGTCGCCGAAGCCCCGAAAGCGTAGGTCCTGAATGCCGCGGACGCTGATGTCGCGCGCAGGCGACTGCGGTGGCCCGCTGGGGATGAGCGACGCCCAGTGCGCCTGCGCTTCGCTCAGCTCGGCGGCGCGCACGCTGAAGCCGGTGTCGGTGACGTCCAAGCGCACCAGCTGGCCGATCAGCGGCGCGAACTCGGGGCGCGTGCGGGCGTCCACCACGGCCAGGTTGGGCGTGCCCCGGTTCTGGCTGAGCACGTTGACGTGCGCGAGCGGGGTCTGCAGCGCCTCGGTGACGAGCCCGCCGACGAAGCCGATGTCGTTGGGCACGCTGTCGGTGATGAGCACCACGCGCGGACCCAGCGTGGCCGTGGCCAGGTCGCGGGTGGGGATGAAGGTGAGCGTGCCGTACGCCACACCAGGGTTCAGGGGCTGCTCATGGATACCCACGAACGGCGCGTTGCGGCCCACGATGGGGAGCTGCCCCTCGACCGTGCGCAGCTTGTCCACGGCCGACTGGCTCTGCGGACGAAAGACGTAGCGGCGGGGGTCGTCACTGAGCGCAGCCCCATCGAAGAACGTCCGCACCATCTGCGCGGCGCTCGCGCGGTCGCCGCTGACCATCTCGAGGGTGTGCAGGTCGGGCCCGACGTGATGCACGAGCGTACCCATCATGTAGCGACGCTGGTCGTCGGTGCAGGAGAGGTCTTCAGGGGGCTGCGTCTGGCCGCAGTAGTACTCGGCCACGGAGAACGCCGTCCAACGCGCCCGGTGCTCGGCGTTCATGGCCGCGTCGCAGCGGTCGAGGTCCGGCCCCCCCGCAAAGATCTGATCGACGAAGTCGAAGTGCAGCGGGAAGTCCTCGCTCCCGAGCAGGTACCCGAGCGGCCCCCCCGCGACGTCGACGTCCAACAAGAACTTCACGGCCGCTTGTCCCACCAGCGTTCCGTCGCGCGCGAGCGCCTCGTAGTCACCCGGGGTGTAGAGGTGGCGCACGTACGAGCCGACGTCGCGGCTCGGCAGCACGGGGGCCGTGTTCGGCCCGTCGGGGGTGGTGGCCGTGACGAAGCGCCAGGTGCCTGCGGGGTTCTCCGCGCGCGCCAACGCCGCACCGCCGGGCCAGCGCATGAAGTCGCAGCGGTCGATCAAGACACCGCCGGCATCGAAGAGACTGACCACGCCCTCGAAGAGAGGCTGCGCGAGCAGCGCGGTGTCAGTCGGAGCGACGGTCACCGTGGTGCGCGCCCCGGGAGCGAGGCTGCCGGCGAGCGGCAGGCCCACGCCGTCGGTCACGCCGGGCCAGGGCTGGTTCGGGCCGTGCGGAGCGATGCGCACCTGGTACCCGGCCAGGGGGAGCGTGCCTGGGCTGGTGTTGCGCACCTCGATGAACCCGGCCGGCGACAGCGCCAGCTCGGACAGCGTGAGCGGCGTCGTGGGGACGGGCGCGGGCCAGGTGTACGCCGCGAAGACGTCGTCCGGTGGCGGCGGAGGCGCGGGAGGCGGACCGCAGCGCGCCCCGTTCGCGCGCCCCGCGCTCGCCCAGGTGCAGCGCACCCAGTCGTCGGACCCGTCGAAGCGTGCCAGCGCCTCGTTCGGCTCGAGCCCCTCCCAGCGGACTTCGTCCACCACCCGGTGGCCGCTGTCGCCGTAGTATCGGAGCGTCAGCGACTCCCCACCCGCGCTCAGCTTGAAGGGCAGGTGACGCTCCCCCTGCTCCACCTGATCGTCTGCGAAGAGCACCACGATGCCCCCGGGCTCGAGCAGCAGGCTGGGCAGCCGGTCGCGCTGC
Source organism: Sandaracinaceae bacterium (assembly GCA_020633075.1). Lineage (GTDB taxonomy): Bacteria > Myxococcota_A > Polyangia > Polyangiales > Houyiibacteriaceae > JADJJE01. The sequence goes on along the minus strand of JACKEI010000003.1, from coordinate 354,785 downwards.
ACGCTGTCGGAGAGGGAGAAGTCGCTGAGATCGATGACGTCGGAGCCCGTGTTCAGCAGCTCGACGAAGTCCTCGGCCTCCCCTTCCTCGTCCAGGTAGGCGCCGTCGTTGCTGGCCATGACCTCCGTGAGCCGGAGCGTGGACGGGCCGGGGGTGTGAAAACCGCCGCACCCTGTCGCCAGGATGAGCGCCGCAATCGGAAACGCTGCGTTCAGGCGCGCGACGCGGAGAGAGGACGCGGGTCGAGTCATAGGCGAAGAGCACTCCAAGGCAGACTCAGCGTATCACTCAAGTTTCGCGGCCGCCCACGCTGCCGAGACCCGGGCTGGCGCGCGCTCCTTGGGCGCCTGGCCCAGCTCGCCCGCGCGAACGGCCGCCCTACAGCCCGAACGACACCCGCGTGAGCTCCTCCGAGACCTCCCAGAGGCGCCGCGCCACGTCGGCGTCACGGGCCCTGCCGCTCGCGTACGCGCGCCCCGGGTAGCCGCGCATCCCGCCGAAGGACTGCGGCCCGTAGTAGCCCCCCTGCACCACGTCGGGGGCCACGGCGGCATAGAGCGAGGGCAGCGCCCCCATCGCCGCGGACTGGGCCGCCACCGGGTTCAGCGCGCGGCTCATGAGGTCGTGAGCCTGGAGGTTCGTGGCCGCGTAGCCCGGGTGGGCCGCCACCGAGAGCAACCCGCCGCCGGCTCGCTCGAGACGCCTCCCCAGCTCGAAGGCGAAGAGCAGGTTGGCGAGCTTGCTCTGCCCATAAGCCAGCCACGCGATGTACCCCTTGTCGAAGTTCAGGTCGCCGAAGCGCATCTTTCCGAGCAGGTGCATGATGCTGGACACGGTCACCACGCGCGCGCCCGGTGTGTCCCGCAGCAGCGGCAGGAGCTGGCCGGTGAGCGCGAAGTGCCCGAGGTGGTTGGTCCCGAACTGCGTCTCGAACCCGTCTCGCGTGCGCCCCTTGGGCGGCACCATGACCCCGGCGTTGTTGATCAGCAGGTCGAGCTTGGTGTGCGCGCCGCGGACGCTCTCCGCGCACGCCGCGACCGACGCGAGCTCCGAGAGGTCGAGAGCCTGGAAGTGCAGCGCGCCCTTCCCTCCCGCCGCGCGGATCTCGTTCATGGCGCGCTGAGCCTTGCTCTCGGTACGACACGCCAGGATGACGTCCGCACCGGCGGCCGAGAGCACCTTGGCGGTCTCGAGGCCGAGACCGCTGTTGGCGCCGGTGATGAGCACGAGGCGACCGCGCTGGTCGTCGACACTGTCTGCCGTGAAGGTCATCGCGGAGGGATATCACAGAGCGCGACGCGAATCCTGCGCCTTGGCGTGCTAGGACTCTCGCGTGGCGAGACCCACCTTCGACCCTCACTGGGCCCTGCTCGGGATGCCGCCCGACACGTACCCACCCGCCCGCTACCGACTGGCCCCCATCTCCGCGGACGCGCTCGCCGACTGTGTGGAGGTCCAGGAGGGGCGCGAGTACGACGACGATGGCGAGTTCTTCGCGCGGGGGCTCGCGTGCCCGCGCATCTTCGACCGACCCGAGCCGGGCGCCCGGCGCCCCACCGAGCGAGACCGACGCTTCGGGCGCATCACGCTGCGCACCCCCGTGGCACACCCACTGCGCGGCCCGCTCGACGCGCTACGGCAGCTGCCCGTGCTCCCGGCCGGGCTGCGGCCGAGCACACCGGAGACGGCGCCGCACCCGCTGACCGCGCGCTACGCCGCCGTGCTGCACGCCAACCACGCGCTCGCCGCGGCGGATTGTCCCAACGCGTTTCGCGAGGCCTACACGGCGCTGCGTGCCAGCATCGACGCCCTGTTCCTGAGCCCCGAGGGCTCTCTGCGCAGCGCCCTCGGAGCGACCCCCGAGCAGCGCTGGGCGCGCCTCCTCCGACTGGACGAGCGGGCTGCGGGCCCCGGCTTCGATCCGGTGTGGGCCGACGACGAGGACACCCACCTGACGCTGGCGCTGCTCGCCGCGCTGGGCTTCGTGGTGGTCGCGCGCTGAGCGCGCGCGAGGCCAGCCGCTCAGGCCACAGCCACGATGTCGTACGTGCGGGGTGCGCCCGCGCGCGCGATGGTGACCTCGTCTCCGACCAAGCGACCCACCAGCGCACGTCCCACGGGTGACGAAGGGCTGACCACCCAGACGGGGGGTGCGGAGGGGTCGAGCGTGACCTCCGTGCCCCCGGCAACGTCCAGGAGGAAGAAGGTGCGCGCCTCGCCGTCTTCGAGCTCCGCGCACACGAGCGCGCCGAGCCCGATGGGATCATCCTCGCCGTAGCTGCGCGGCGCGAGCAGCCGGACGCGGTGCAGCGCTTCGACCAGCTCCTCCGCGCGCTGCGCCTGCCCGCGCGCCAGGTACGAGGTCTCGAGCCCGCGTGTGTCCTTGTCGTTCTCGGCCCGGGCCTCTTCGTGCGTCGCGTCCGCGCGCGCTTGCTCGGCACGGGCCGCTGCGCGCGCGATGCGCCCCTCGAGCTCTGCCCGGAGGGCGGCGATGACCGCCTGCTTGTCGGGGAGTTGCGCCATGGCGTACGGGTCCGTGCCGCGAGAGCCCAGAGGGGCTGCGCGCTAGAGGATCTTCTCCACGGAAGCGAGGTCGCGCGTCATGTTCTTGTGGTGCGCCTCGAGCGTGCCGCCACCGATCTCCAGCAGCTTGGCGTCACGCCACAGGCGCTCCACGTGGTACTCGCCCATGTAGCCATAGCCGCCCAGCACCTGCATGGCGCGGTCGGCCACGTTCTTGGCCATGGTGGCGCAGTAGAGCTTCACCCCGTCGGAGTCCAAGCGGTGCCCCGGCTCCTTGAGGTTCATGTGGGACGCCGTGTTGTAGACGTACGCACGCCCCGCCATGTACTCCGCGTAGCTCTCCGCGATGTGGCGCTGAATCTGCCCGAAGTGGTCCAGCGTCTTTCCGAAGCTCACGCGCTCACGCGCATAGCGGTTCATGATCTCGATGCTGCGCCGCGCGATGCCGAGGCTCATGGCGGCCAGCGTGAGACGCTCCAGCTCCAGGTTGCGCATCATGCAGATGGTCGCGTGCCCTTCTTGTCCGACCAGGTTCTCGACGGGCACGACGCAGTCCTCGAAGACCAGCTCGGCCGTGGACGACGCGCGCATGCCGCACTTGTCTTCCAGCTTCTGGCCCAGCGAGAAACCCTTGTAGCCCTTCTCCACCAGGAACATGGACACCTGGCTCCGCTCGGCGCCCTTGACGCGCGCGTAGACCAAGAAGACATCCCCCAGCTCGCTCTTCGAGATCGCGCCGTTGGTGATCCACATCTTGGCGCCGTTGAGCACGTAGTGGTCTCCCTCGCGGCGCGCCTCGGTGCGCAGGCCCATGACGTCCGTGCCGGCGCCGGGCTCGCTCATGCACATGCCTCCGATGCGCTCGCCGGAGCAGGCGGAAGGCAAGTAGCGCATGCGCTGCGCTTCGGTGCCGTTCACGTACAGGTTGTTGGCGAACAGCATGGCGTGCGCCAAGTACGAGAGCGTGAAGGCCGGGTCGGCTGCGGCGAGCTCCTCGTGCGCGATGACGGCCGCGGTCGCGTCCAGGCCCGCGCCCCCCACCTCTTCACCAAGCGTGACGCCCAGCATGCCGAGCTCACCGAGCTTGCGAAAGAGCGGCAGGTTGAAGGTCTCCGTGCGGTCGTGCTCGAGGGCTTGGGGCTCGACCTCGCGCTCGGCGAAGGCGCGCAGCATCTCGCGCAGCTGTTGGTGCTCGGGGGAGGGGTTGAAGATGTCGTTCATGAGTCGCTCACGGGCCGGTCGGCCCGCAGTGGGGGGTTGTCGGCGCGTCAGTTCCAGACCGAGGGCGCGTGAGCGCCCACGGCGAGACCTTCGGCCATGGCGAAGTGGGAGAGGAGCAAGGCGTTCAGCGCCTCGGCACACTGGAACGTGACACCGTGACCGGCGTCGTCGAGCGAGACCAGCTCCGCGCCCGGGATGAGGCGCGCGAGGTCTTCGCTGCGGGACGGATGCACCAGGCGGTCCTTGCCGGGACGCACGACCAAGCAGGGCAGGCGCAGCCGAACCAGCCGCGAGCGGGTGTCGTGGCGCATCACGGCGGAGACCTGCCCGACGATGGTCGCGCGGGGGGCGGGCTTGCCGAAGCGCAGCGCCAGCTGCTGCTGCATCTTCTCGGCGTCCATGCTGGCCACGAACTCGGGGGGGTAGAGTAGCTGCTGCAGCGCAGCGAGGCGCCCTCCGCCACCGGCGAAGGAGCGCAGGAAGTTCACCAGGCCGTCGGGCGGAGGCGTCCAACCCGTCGGGCCGCCCGCCTGGGTCGCGATGAGGGTCAGGCTCATGAAGCGCGTCGGGTGCAGCAGGGCCAGCTCCTGAGCGACCATGCCGCCCATGGACACGCCCACGAGGTGCGCGCGCTCCCAGCCCAGGTCGTCCATGACGCGCGCCGCGTCCCGCGCCATGTCCTTCATGGTCCAGAGGGCGGTGGGTGAGGGCTCGCTCGCGCCGACCCCGCGGTGGTCGTAGGTGGCGACGCAGTGCTGCTTGGCGAGGGCGGCTACCTGGGGCGCCCAGACCTCGCCCCGCATGCCGAGTCCCATGATGAGCAGGACGTTGGAGCCCGAGTCTCCGTGGGTGTCGTAGGCGATGCGGGGACGGGTGGCGGTGCGGCGCATGGGCCGGGAGGATAGTCGATTCCGCCCCCTCCGGCAGCGCTCAATGTGCGTGCGCGAAGCGCCAGCCGGCGCGGCACTCGCGGTCCGTGTCCGGGCACACGAAGCGCACGTGCAGGTGGTCGCGATGGTGTGGGAAGTGCCGGATGATGCCGAACGCGTGGTTCTGTCCACGGGGGTACTGAAACCAGTCGCGCAGCTGCGCCGGCGTGGCGCCCTGGGAGCGCGCGTACTCGTAGAGCGGCTGCTGTAGGCTGTAGTCGATGAAGATGGCCTCGACGCGACCACTCACCAGCCAGGCATGGAAGAGCGCCCACTGACGGCGGACGTCCAGCTGGGCTGGCGTGGTGTTCCCGAAGCCACACTCGTTCTGTGCGCAGTGGCGGCGAAAGAACGCGATGTCCGCGTCGCGCCCGCTCTGGTGGCTGCGGTGGTCCCGTAGCGCGCCTCCGTCGCTGTCGCTGAGGTCGTGAATGCGCACGCGCGGGCCAGCCGGATGCTGCCGCCGCACGACCTCGAACGCGTCTCTTATCCAGCGCACCGTCTCGAGGGTCCCGAACGCACGCGAGGCCTCACGCACTACGTAGAGGGGGTGGTCTGGGAGTGGCTCGGGGTTGATCAACGAGCCGTTGTAGGGCAGCCCGACGGACTCGCTGCGGCTGAGCGGCACGTTCGTATAGAGGCGAATGGTGCGCCCGGCGCGCAGGCCGTGGCGTCGGACCGCGGGGTTCCAGCGCAGGATCTCGGCGACGCTCACCTCGTGGCGGGCCGCGATGCGCGCGAGCGAGTCGCCGCGCTGCACCTCGAGGTCCACGGCGGGACGCGCCTCGGGCACGAAGATCCTCTGCCCTGCGCGGATCCGGTTGGGGTCCAGCCCGTCGTTGTGTTCCAGCAGGACGGAGACCTCCACCCCCAGCCGCACGGCGATACCGCTCAGGGTGTCGCCCGGGCGCACCTGATAGCTGACCCCGTTGGGCTGTGGACGTGCCGCGCGGCTGCGCTCCGGCGCGGCGACCACCGGCTCCGCGGCCGGGCTCGGCGCGGGGGCCGGGCTCTCGGTGGCTGTCGCGGCCTCCGAGCTCGGGGGGGTGGTGCTCTCGGCGCTCGGAGCCGTGGGTGGCGTCGCGCCTTCTGGGGCCAGCCGGAGCTCCTGACCAACCAGGATGCGGTCGCCTTCGATCCCGTTCCACGTGCGGAGCTCGGCCACCGTGATCCCGAAGCGCTCCGCGATGAGACTGAGCGCGTCCCCGGGCCGCACGGCGTAGAGCAGCGGCCGGTCGGCGTGGGCCCACGTCGGCAGCAGCGCAATCGCCAAGAGACAGCTCAGGAGCAGTCGCTTCGAGGGTCGGGACGGCATCACGTCGAGCAGTACCCGAAGGGTCCCGCCGGACGCAAAAAAGCGGCAGGGAGCCGAGCGGAGCGGCCGCGCCCCGCGCACTCACCCGTCAGCCGGGCACGTGCGCCCCCTGCGGCGCGGTCCCGAGGGCCTCACAGAGCAGCTGGAACGCGGCGGCGCGGTGGTTGATGGCGGCCCGCACCTCGGGCTCCATCTCGCCGTACGTCAGCTGCTGCCCTTGGGCCAGGAACATGGGCTCGAAGCCCGCGCCGAGGTTCCCGCGCGGCGGCCAGACGAGCGTGCCCGGGACGCGTCCTTCGACGGTGAGCGAGTCGCCCTCGGGGGTCGCGATGGCGAGCGCACACGCAAACGAAGCCCCGCGCGCGGGCGCCAGCACGGCACCGCGCTTGGCGAGCTCCAGCTCCACCCGCGCCATCGCGCGCTGCCAGTCCCGGGGCTCTCCAGCCCAACGCGCCGTGAAGATGCCGGGCTCGCCCGCGAGCGCGTCGACGCACACCCCCGAGTCGTCGGCGATGGCGACGCGCCCGGATGCCTCGGCGGCGGCGCGCGCCTTGAGCAGCGCGTTCCCCGTGAAGCTGTCTTCCGTCTCCGCGGGCTCCGGTAGGCCGAGGGCCGCCGCACCGTCACCTCGCACCCCCAGGGTGGCGAGCAGCGCCTGGAGCTCGCCGGTCTTGCCCGCGTTGTGGGTGGCGATGACCACCGGGGCGGCTCGCAGGCGGTCGAGCGTGATGGCGAGCGTGCCATTGGCCACAGGGGGCGTAGAGTGAGACATGCGCGGGGCGCACCATGCCCCGAAGGTGGCAATCATTGCAACCATCCCGCAGAATCGCGGTTCCATGCACGGCTCAGCTCGCACCCTCACTTCGTCGCTCCCCATCCTCCCCGTCCTCTTGGGGCTGCTGCTTGGAGCGTGTGGCGGAGACGGCCGCGACTCGCGCGTCGAGGTCCTCGGACGCTGCGTGGATCAGAACCCCCTGCGCAACGCGTACTTCGGGGACACCCACGTGCACACGGCCGCCTCGCTGGACGCCAACATGCAGGGCACGCGCCTGCGCCCGTCGGACGCATACCGCTTCGCACGCGGCGAAGAGCTCGGAATCCAGCCGTACGACACCGACGGCAACGCCCTACGGACCCGCGTCCTGGGTCGGCCTCTCGACTTCGTGGCGCTGTCCGACCACGCGGAGTTCCTCGGCACCATCTACGCGTGCGAGCACGAGAACATCGCGGGCTACGACAGTGAGCTCTGCCAGGCGTTCCGCGACGACCCGGACAACACCTTCTTCTCGCTGAACCTGCGGCTCGCCATCGGCGCCAACTACCCAGCGGTGTGCGGCATCGGCGGGGTGGACTGCGACGAGGCGACCGTCGCGCTCTGGCAGGAGATCCAAGACGCCGCCGAGGCGGCCTACGACCGCAGCGACGCGTGCACCTTCACGTCGTTCGTGGGCTACGAGTGGTCCGGCTCGCCGGGCAGCGCGAACCTGCACCGCAACGTCATCTTCCGGAACCACGAGGTCCCGCGCAAACCCTTCGGCTACTTCGACGGGTCCACCCCCGAGCAGCTGTGGGCCGGCCTGCGCACGGGCTGCCTCGACGTCGGCGGCATCTGCGACGTGCTGACCATCCCGCACAACAGCAACCTCTCCAACGGGCTCATGTTCCAGGAGATCATGGCCAACGGCGCGCCCTTCACCGCGGCCTACGCGCGCGAGCGCGAGTTCATGGAGCCGCTGGTGGAGATCATCCAGCACAAGGGCGCGAGCGAGTGCGACCGCTCCATCGACTCGGGTGACGAGCTGTGCGACTTCGAGTTCCTGCCGTACAGCAACCTCAGCAACCCCGTGCTGGGCCTGACCTCGGACCCCCAGGACCGGGACTTCGTGCGGCCCACGCTGGCGCGCGGCCTGCACTACCAGGAGACGCTGGAGGCCAACCCCTTCCACTACGGGATCATCGGCAGCACGGACACGCACATGGCGACCCCGGGCGCCACCTCGGAGACCACCTTCTCGGGGCACGGGGGCGCGGGCACCAACTCGCGTGACCTCGTCGCGTCCGTGCCGGACGTGATCGAGTTCAATGGCGGCGGCCTGGCCGTGCTGTGGGCCGAGGAGAACTCGCGCGAGGCCCTGTTCGGCGCGATGCGCCGCCGCGAAGCCTACGCGACCTCCGGCCCACGCATCCTGCTGCGCTTCTTCGGGGGCTGGTCGTACTCTGCAACGCTCTGCGAGCAGAGCGGCGAGGCCTTCGCCACCGCAGGCTATGGCGAGGGCGTCCCCATGGGTGGGACGTTGGCCGCGCGCCCACCGGCAGGTGGCGCGCCCACCTTCGCCATCTCGGCCCTGCGCGACGCAGGGGATGACCTGGACCCCGCCACGCCCCTGCAGCGCATGCAGGTCATCAAGGGCTACGTGGACGACGCGGGCGAGCCACAGACCACCATCTACGAAGTGGCGGGCGACCCCAACAACGGCGCCAGCGTTGACCTCGCCACCTGCGAGACCTCGGGCAGCGGCTTCGACTCGCTGTGCACGGTGTGGACCGACCCGGACTTCGACCCCACCGTCGCCGCCTACTACTACGTGCGCGTGGTGGAGAACCCCACCTGCCGCTGGTCGACCTACGTGTGCAACGCCGCCAACATCGACTGCAGCTCGCCCAGCACGGTCCCCGAGGCCTTCGAGAGCTGCTGCCGCGACACCATCTCCCCGGTGGTCCAGGAGCGCGCCTGGAGCTCGCCCATCTGGTACCTCCCCGGCAGCTGACTTTGTCGCAACCCCAGGACAGCCGCCGCGCTCGGGCTCGGCGCCTCGCGCTCGCACTTCTGCGGGCTCCCGTCGTGCACTTCTTCGTGCTCGGCCTCGCGTTGTTGGTGGGGCAGCGCGCGCTCTCGCGTGCGTCCGAAGAGCGGCCGTCCGTACGCGTGGTGGTTCCTCCCGGCCTCTCGGCCGCAGAGCGCGAGCTGCGCGTGGACGCCGCGATCCTCGTCGAGGAGGGCCTCGCGCTCGGCTGGGCGCGCACGGATCCGGTCATCCGCGGGCGGCTGGTGAGCAACCTGCGCTTCGCGCGGGGCGAGCCCCAGCCGTTGACCGAGACGGGTGAACCGGCCGCCGGCGAAGACGACGCGGAGCTGCTCGAGGAGGCGCTGTCACTCGACATGCAGCGCACCGACCTGATCGTGCGCCGCCGCTTGGTGGCCCGCGCCGAGCGCCTGCTCACGAGCGACGTGCGGAGCGCCCCGGTGGACGACGAGACCCTGCTGGCCTTCCGCGACGCGCACCCCGAGCGCTTCATGGCGCCCCCGCGCTACCGCTACGTGGACCTCTTCCTGAGCCGACAGCGGCACGGTGAGGCGCTGGCCGAGGTGGCCGCCGCAATGCAGCGGCGCTTGGCCGCGGAGCATGTCCCTCCCGAGCAGGCAGCGGCGCTCAGCGACCCGCTGCTCTACTCGCCCGGAGACCGCTGGGTGAGCGGCGAGGAGCTCGGACGCCGCCTGGGAGGCGCGCTGGCGAGCAACCTGGCCGACGCCCCCCTCGGTGCCTGGTCCGGGCCCTTCGAGTCGTCCTTCGGCCTCCACTTCGTGTGGCTGCGCGAGCGACGAGCCGCGACGCCTCCCACGCTCGACGAAGCGCGCGCCCGCATCCTCGGTGCTTACCGCGACGCTCGCCAAGAGGAGGCCGTCCGCACCCGCATGGCCGAGCTGCGGACGCACTACGACGTGGTCATCGAAGAGCAGGAGGGCGCCCCATGATGAGCAGGCGCAAGCGTTCCGCGCGGCCCACCGCAGCGTGGTGCGCGGCGGGCTCGGGTGGCGTGACCGCGCGCGCGGCCTTCTGGCTCGCGCTCGTGCTGTGCGGCCTGACCGCGGCGAGCCTCGCGCGGGCCCACCCGCTCGCGCCAGCGTCTCTGATCCTGCGTGAGGTGGCCGACGCCGACGCCGGGACTCTCGACGTCACGTGGCGCACGCAGCGCCTGCGGCCGCGCGGCGAGCGCCTCGCGCCCGTGCTGCCAGAGCGCTGTGTGCCCGTACCCGACAGCGAGCGCGAAGAGGTGCGCGAAGACCTGGTCGTGCGCACCTGGCGGGTGAGCTGTGGCGACGGCCCCCTAGCAGGACTCGCCGGCCAGCAAGTGCGCATCGACGGGCTGGCGCAGACCGAGGCCAACGTGCTGGTCGAGCTCCAGCTGCGGGACGGCGCGCTGCTGAGCCGTCTCCTGCACGCGAACGCCGACGCCATGTCGTTCCAAGTGGGGCAGCCCGAGAGCGCGGCAAGCAGCCCGGGCTTCGTCTCGTTGGGCATTGGTCACCTACTGAGCGGCGCCGACCACGTGCTCTTCGTGCTGGGTTTGGTGCTGCTGGTCAGCCGCCTGCGGGACCTGCTCTGGCTGGTCAGCGCCTTCACGGTGGGGCACAGCGTCAGCCTCGGGCTCAGCGCCACCGGTGTGGTCACGCTGCCCAGCGCCCCGGTGGAGCTGGTCATCGCGCTCAGCTTGCTGTGGCTGGCGCTGCGCGTGTTGTCTCGCCGGCGCGCGCTCGACGAGACCCCGCCCTCCCCGCTGCGCGCCGCGCTGGTGTGCGCCGCCTTCGGGCTGCTCCACGGGCTCGGGTTCGCTTCCGCGTTCAGCGAGACGGGGGCGGCAGGGGAGTCCCTGCCGGCCGCGCTGCTGGGCTTCAACATCGGCGTCGAGCTCGGTCAACTGGCCATCGTGGTCCCGAGCGCGCTCGTGCTCGGCCTGCTGCGCAAGCACGACGCCGACCACGCGCGCGAGGCTCGCGTGATGCTCGCCGGCGCGTACGTGATCGGCAGCGCCAGCGCCCTGTTCGTGCTGGAGCGCGCGCCCAGCGTGCTGGCCGCGCTGCTCCGGCTGGTGGGGTTCTAGAGCGACCGCTACAGCGCGATGCTGCCCGCGTCGTCCGGCCCGCCGAGCGCACCGGTGGGTGACACCAGGCCCGGCGTGGGCGCTTCCTCGAAGACGGCGTCGAAGACCTCGGACATGTCCTCGGCGAAGATGAACTCGAGCTCGTTGCGGGCCGCCTCGGGCACGTCTTCGATGTCGGGCTCGTTGGCCTTCGGGAGCACCACCCGGGTCATGCCGGCACGGTGCGCCGCCAGCACCTTGGACTTGATGCCACCAACGGGGAGCACGCGCCCGCGCAGCGTGGCCTCGCCGGTCATGGCCGTGTCCGTGCGCACCGTCTTGCCCGTGAGCAGCGACGCCAACGCGCTGAACATGGTCACGCCCGCCGAGGGGCCGTCCTTGGGCACGGCGCCCGCCGGCACGTGGATGTGCAGATCGTGGTTCTCGAGGAAGGTGGGGTTCACCCCATAGCGCTCCGCGTTGGCGCGCAGGTAGGCCAGCGCGGCCCGCGCCGACTCGTTCATGACCTCACCCAGCTGGCCGGTGATCTCCACCTTGCCCTTGCCGGGCATGGAAGTGGTCTCCACGTAGAGCAGGTCCCCGCCGACGGGCGTCCACGCCAGACCCGCGGCGACACCGGGCACGCCCAGCCGCTCCGCCTTCTCGCGGTGCATCTTCTTGCGACCGAGGATCTCCACCAGCTCGTCTGGCCCGATGACGCGCACCGGCACGCTGGGCTCGTCCCCGCCCTCGTCCGCATCGGCGCCTGGCCCACGGGCGACGTCCAGCGCCACCGAGCGGCAGAGCTTGGCGATGCGCTGCGTGAGCTGACGCACGCCGGCCTCACGCGTGTAGCCCTCGATGAGCTGCCGCAGCGCCTCCTCGTCGAGCGTGATGCTCTCCTCTTCCAGGCCGTGCCGCTCCAGCTGCTTGGGCAGCAGGTGCTTGCGCGCGATCTCCACCTTCTCGTCCGTGGTGTAGCCGCTCAGCTCGATGATCTCGAGGCGGTCCAGCATGGGCGGGGAGAGCTTCGAGAGGTCATTCGCCGTGGCGATGAAGAGCACCTCGCTCAGGTCGAACTCCAGCTCCAGGTAGTGGTCCGTGAAGGTGACGTTCTGCTCCGGGTCCAGGACCTCCAAGAGCGCGGCCTCGGGGTCGCCCTGAAAGCCGCGGCCCATCTTGTCCACTTCGTCCAGCACGATGACCGGGTTCTTCACGCCGGCCTTGCGCATGGCGTTGATGATGCGGCCCGGGAGGGCACCCACGTAGGTGCGCCGGTGACCGCGCACCTCCGCCTCGTCGCGCACGCCACCGAGCGCGACGCGCTCGAGAGGGCGGCCCGTGGCGTCGGCGACCGACTGAGCCAGCGACGTCTTGCCCACGCCGGGCGGGCCAGCGAGGCACAGGATGGTGCCGCGTGCGTCGGGCGCCAGCTTGAGCACCGCCATGTGCTCGAGGATGCGCTTCTTGACCTCCTCGAGACCGAAGTGGTCCGCCTCCAGCACGGCCGACACGTCGTCGATGCTGGGGTGCGTGTCCACGCGCTCGGTCCACGGCAGGTCGCCGATGAGCTCGAGGTAGCGGCGAATGACCGAGGCCTCGGCCTGCTGCGCGGGCAGCGACTCGAGTCGGCTGAGCTCGCGGTCCACCACGCGCTGCACGTGCGGCGGAAATTCCTTGGCCTCGAGCTTGGCGCGCAGCTGCTCCAGCTCGTCGTCTTCGCCCTCGCCCAGCTCCTTCTGGATGGCGCGCAGCTGCTGGCGCAGCATGGCCTCCTTCTGGCTCTCGTGGATGGACTTGCGTACCTCACTGTCGATCTTGGAGCGCAGCTCCGCCCCGGCGCGGACCTTCTGCACCAAGCCCGCGACCAGGCGCAGGCGGGTGGCCACGTCCAGCGTGTGCAGCACCTCGGCGCGCTCGTCGTCCGAGATCTCGAGCCAGGCGCCCGCGAGGTCCGCGACGCGACCCGGGTCGTTGGTGCTGTTGAGCGACTGGTGCAGGGCCTTGTCCTTGGGCACCAGCTCCATGAGCAGGGTGCGCAGGCTCTCCGCCAAGTGCGGGACCTCCGGGTCGTCGATGCCGAAGTCGCTCACGAGGCGCACCTCCGCCTCGTGGTAGGGAGCGGTGGTGACCACGCGCTCGAAGCGCACGCGCTCCAGCCCTTCGACCACCATGAGCATGCCGCGCTTGCCGCGATCCGAGATCTTCCGGACCTGGGCGCGCACGCCAATGGGCCGGAGATCCGCGATGCCGGGCACGCTCACCGAGCGGTCGTGCTGGGCACCGAGGACGAGCAGATCGCCCTCTTCGAGGGCGCGGGCCAGCGCCACGGAGCGCTCCCGACCAACGGGGAAAGTGCTGACGCGACCGGGCAGGGGGACGCCCAAGCGCAGCGGCAGGAGCGGGAGGATCTCAGTGGGGCGAGGGTCGGACATGGGAGGAACCTAAGAACGGGATCCGCCTCGTCAACACACGACCTTCACGTGCGGCTGACGAGCTCGTCGCCGAGCGGCTGCCGGATGGGCAAGAGCGCCATCCCCAGGGCGAGCGCCGCCGCGAGCGCGAAGGACCCGCTGTAGGCGCTGGGCACCAGGTCGCCGCCCAGCGCCTCGAGCGCACCCAGCAGCAGGGCCATGCCGCCCGCGTTGGCCAGCGCGGTCGTGAGCCCCAGCGAGGCCGAGGAGGCGCCGAGGTCGCGCGCGTCGCTGTCCGAGGTGACCGCGGCGGCGGTCGCCGTGGACACCAAGGCCAGTCCCCCCCCCTGGGCCACCAGCGCCAGCGCCAGCGGCCAATACGACATGTCCGGGTCGAACCAAGCGTAGTAGGCGCAGGCCAACCCCACGAGGAGCGCCCCGACCTGCGTGGGCCCGGAGACCCCGGTGCGGCGGATGAGCACGCCGGCCAGGGGCCCCACGATGCCCATCGCGATGGGCCGCGGCAGGAGCGCGGCGGCCACCACCCCCGGCGACCAGCCGCCAACGCGCGTCAGCAGCACGGGCATGATGAGGAAGCTGCCCATGTAGACCGCCTGCACCATGGAGCGCGAGAGCAGCGCGCGCCGCGTGACCTGCCGCTCGAAGAGGCGCGGCGGGAGCACGGGCTCCTCGGCGCGCTGCTCGATCCGCCAGAAGAGGGGCACGAGGACCAGCGCCAGCGCCAGCACCGCCAGCGACGCCGCCGAGAGAAAGCCCCAGTGAGGCGCGCGCACCATCCACAAGAGCGCCGCGAGCGCGGCCGCCGCACCCACGAGCGCGCCGAGGCCATCGAAGGGGCGCGGGCTCTCCTCCGAGGGCACGTCCGCCGGAAGCACGCTGAGGGCGAGGACGGTGGCGACCAGCGCGATGGGCAGCTGCGCAAAGAAGAGCACCCGCCACGAGGCGTACTCGATGGCGACGCCGCCCAGCAGGATGCCGAGTGTGGGCGAGAAGGCCATCGTGCTGGTCCAGTAGCCGAGGGGCACCGACTGCTCCTCCGGCGACCAAGCCGAGGCCGCGATGGCCAAGCCGCTGGGGAGCACCAGCGCCGTACCGGCGCCCGTCACGACGCGCGCGACGATCAGCCACGGGAGCGTGGGCGCGAGACCGGAGGCGAGCATGCCGAGCGTGGCGACCACGATGCCCAGCAGCCACGTCTTCTTGCGGCCCGCGCGGTCGGCGAGGCGTCCCGCGGCGGGGGTCACGACGGCGCTCACGACCATGGGCGCGAGCGTCACCCAGGCCACGTCGCCGATGCTGACGTGCAGGTCGAGCGCGATGGGCGCGAGCGCGATGGTGAGGATGGTGAGCGTCAGGTTGGTGCTGAACGCGGCCAGCAAGACCACCGCGAGGACTGCGCGCCGCGACCACTGCCGCGGAGGGTTCAGCGCGTCACCTGCGGCGGAGTCATCTGGCACTGGCGGAGCGTGGCTGCGTCGAGGCACTCGGTCCACCCGGCCGCGACCCGGCCCTCCGTTCGTGACCCTGCCCCGGTCGCGAAGGGCCGGCCTCAGCCGAAGTAGTGCTGGCCGAGGCGCGCGGTGTAGCTCACGAGGGTGGCGTGGGCGCGCGCGGCGTCTTGCAGCGGGCTCGCGAGGGAGGTGTCGAGGATGGACGAGAGCCACGCATACACCGTCGCGTCGGCGCTGGTCGCGCGCTCGCCCATGAAGAAGGGCTTGTCGCCCAGGAAGCCCGCGATGGAGCGCAGGTCCGCCGCGCCCAGTGCGTAGAGCTCCTCGCGCGAGTGGCGACCGAGGCCCTGCCCCTTCATGACGTTGAAGGACTGCTTGCGGATCTGGGTGGTGATCAGCGGCCGCAGCAGCGCTGGGATGGCCCCGAAGTACGCGTCGCGCAGCACCGGCCAGTTGGCCTCCTCCATCCAACGCGCGTAGAACAGAATGAAGTACAGGTGCTCTTCACAGAGCTTGACGAACGCATCGGCGACCCCGCGCTCAGCCTCGCTGAGCCCCTCGTCGAAGTCGATGGCGAAGGTGCTCTCGAGGTAGCGGCGGATGAAGGTCGAGTCTGCGATGAGCTGCCCCCTGTGGCGCAGCAGAGGCAGCTTGCCCTTGGGGGCCTTGCGCGGGTCGGCCCAGTTCTCGGTGACGTAGGGCTGCCCGGAGCTCACGAGCAGCGCCTCCGTCTTGAGGCAGAAGGGGCTCGCGTTGCGCACCCCGAGGGCGGGGGCGAATTGGACCAGAGTGAGCGTGTCGTCGCGGGTGGTGGCCATTCGCTGGGTATACTGACAGGTTCCTGACAGAGTCTGTCAGCAACGAGCTGCAACTGTTCGAACCATGCGAGCCCAACGCCTCAACGAGATCATTCGGCAGCTGCGGCGTGCCCGCGCGCCCATGACGGCCGACACGCTCGCGGCGCACTTCGAGGTCACGCCGCGCACCATCTACCGCGACGTGGCGGCGCTCGTCGCCACGGGCGTTCCCATCCGCGGAGAGGCCGGTGTGGGCTACGTGTTGGGCGAGGGCTACGACCTGCCCCCGCTCATGTTCGACGCACGCGAGCTGGAAGCGCTGATGTTGGGGGCCCGCATGGTGGCCGCCCGTGCCGACGACGCGACGGCGCGCGACGCCGAGAGCGCCATCGCCAAGATCGTGGAGGTGCTCCCGAAGGAGCGGCGCGCGCTGCTCCTGGACGCGCCCCTCTACGCGCCGAGCTTCCGGCCCAAGGTCGAGGACCGCGTGGACCTGGTGCCGCTGCGCGACGCGCTGCGTGACCAGCGCAAGGTGCACCTGCGCTACCGCGACGTGAACGGTGCGGCCACGGAGCGGACCGTGTGGCCAGTCTCGCTCGGCTACTTCGAGGGCAGCCGCGCCCTCTTGGCCTGGTGTGAGCTGCGCTCCGACTTCCGCGTCTTCCGCACCGACCGGATGGACTCCCTCGAGGTGCTGACCGTGCCGCTCCCCAAGGCTCGACGCGTCCTGCTGCAAGCCTTCCGGGAGCAGGAGCGCGGAGAGGGACACCCGTAGCCGAGCGTCCGCGCCAAGCTGACCCTTTCGCAACACGGAGCCTTCGGGCATCCTTTCGGTATGTCGAGAGAACGCACGGTCCGAGACGTCATGACCCGCGACGTCACGACGCTGGCCGCGGACGAGGGTCTCACGCTGGCCGACGAGGTGATGAGCTTGAAGCGCATCCGTCACGTCCCCGTGGTGCGTGGCAAGCAGCTGCTGGGGCTGATCTCCCACCGCGACCTGTTGAGGGCCCAAGCTCGCCTGCTGCTGGCGACCAAAGCGACGGACGACCAAGAGGTCTACGTCTCGGTCGCGGCCGAAGACATCATGACCAAGGACGTCATCACCGTGCACCCCGACGTGCGCATCCTCGAGGCGGCCGACCTGTTGCTGGATCAACCGTTTGGATGCTTGCCCGTGGTGGAGAACGGTGCGCTCGTAGGGATCGTGACGGAGGCCGACCTCCTGCGCTGGGCCATGCGGCAGCTGCGCGAGCAGACCTCACGGGAGACGGACCGCCCCGAGCCAGAGTGAGGCTCCGGCCGCCAGAGTGAGGCTCCGGCCGCCGTCCCCAGGGGGAGGACACCAAAGCCTCGGACGCTGGTAGGATGGAGCGATGTCCCGCCCCACTCTCTCGCGTCGTGTCCCCGCCGTGACTCTCCTCGCCGTCGCGAGCTGTCTCTGGGCGGCCGGCCTCGTCGCTCCCGGTGGTTCCGCTGGGCCCGCCCGAAGCCACGCGCAGACGTCACCGCCACAAGAGGTGCGTCTCCTGTCTCCGGGGAGCGGCCCGCGCGTGGCGCTGCGCTACGCGGTCGGCGTCGGTGCCCGCGAGACGGCCACCATGGCGCTGGGGATGAGCATGAGCATCGGCGTGGGCGGCGTCCCCGCCCAGCCCGTGCGCATGCCGGTCACGCGCATGCAGCTGGAGATGGGTCCCATCGAGGCCGCGCCACAAGGGCGCTTGCGGGTGCCCTACGTCTTCATGAGCGTCCAGATCACGCCCGGCAACGGCGTAGCGCCCGAGCTCGTGACGGCCATGCAGACGCAGATGCAGCCCCTGATCGGCCTGCGGGGCTTTCAGGTGATCGACCCGCGTGGCGTCGGGCACGGCGCCGGTCTGACCGTGCCCCCCAACACGGCGCCCGAGCTGGCGCAGCGGCTGGAGCAGCTGAGCAGCAGCATGAAGAACATGACGTCGCCCTTCCCCGAGGAGGCCGTGGGAGTGGGCGCCGTGTGGGAGGTCCGCAGTCACATCGTCAGCAACCAGATCAGCCTCGACCAGGTGGCGACCTACCGGCTGCGCGCCATGCGCGGCAGCGACGTCGAGATGGACCTGGAGCTGAGCCAGACGGCGCCACCCCAGAACCTGAACATCCCCCAGCCGGGGGTCACGACGCACTTGGACAGCATGCAGACCACGGGCTCCGGCCAGGTGCGCCTGAACCTGGCGCACGTGACGCCCAACTCCTCGCTCCACACGCACACGGAGATGCACTCGACCATCTCCGCGCAAGGGCAGCAGCAGCCGATGCGCATGGAGATGGACATGGACGTGACCTTCAGCCGCTGACCCCGCCCCCACCCCCGCCGGACTCCGACTCATCCACCGACTCCGCCACCGACTCCGACTCCGCCACCGACTCAGCCACCGACTCCGACTCAGCCTCCGACTCCGACTCAGCCTCCGACTCCGACTCAGCCACCGACTCCGACTCCGACTCCGACTCCGACTCAGCCTCCGACTCCGACTCAGCCACAGCCACCGACTCCGACTCCGCCACCGACCCCGCCCCCGCCCCCACGCCCCGCGCCCCTGCCGCCCGCCCGAGCGGCCGCATGACGCCGTCGGTCGTGAACGCTCCCCAGCCCCAGCGGGACCAGCGCAGCACCAGCGAGAACGCGAGCCACAGGGCCCACAGGAACATCAGCACGCGGAACGTCCACATGGGCACGCTGAACAACGTGGCCGTCGGCAACGCCCCCTCGGTCCGGTCGGCGAAGAAGCGCAGGTGGAGGTTCCAAGTGCCAGGCCCCTCGATGCCCATGTCCGGGTCTCCCAGCAGCCCCGCCTGCACGGCCCACAGCAGCAGGCCGCAGGTCACAAGGGTGTAGCCCACGATGAAGAGCTGCCGCACGTCGAAGAGGAACGCCCCCTCGAGCGGCGTCTCCTTGCGCGCCTCGAGCAGGAAGAACCAACCCACCACCACGACGGCGGCCGCGGCCGGGATCTGCGTGAGCCCGATCAGCAACAGCACCCAGTCGTGCATGCGCAGCGGCAGCGTGCGCCGACGTGAGAGCACCCACGCCACGATCAGCGCGAGCACCAGGTAGCTCCAGAAGAGCACCGCCGGACCCCACGCGGGGCCCGCCAGCCACAGCATCCAACGGTCACTGCTGCCCTCGACGATCAGCTCGGCGTTCACCAGCGCTTGGTCCACCCGCAGCGCGGGCGTCGTGTAGGCCGTCTCCCAGCCGCGAGACTCCTGCCACTCGAGGTGGATGTCGTGCGAGCCAGGCTGCAGCGCGATCACCACCTCGTCGCCCTCGCGCTGGAGCGGACGCGCGCCACCACCGACCCGGAGCGAACGCACGTCGGCTCCAGACGGCACGGTGAGGCGCAGCGGCGCGCTCACGCTGGTGCGGACGCGCAGCTCGAGCGTGGCCGTGGTCAGGCGCACGCCCGGGTTCACCGTCAGCGTGGCCCGGTCCACCGTGACGGACTGACCCTCGGCGGCCGCGGGGCGCGTCATGCGTAGGGTGAGCGCCTCACCCGGCCATGGATGAAAGCGCGGCTCCCAGTCCTGCCCCGACGCGCTCTCCGTGGGCGCGAGGCCCTCGCTCTCGCACTGCCAGAGCGCGCTGCAGGCCAGCACCCAGACCTCCGACAAGCGGCCGCTCTCGGGCGCTCTCAAGGTGACGCTGTCGGCCGGCTCCAGGGTCGAGGTCCAGCGCACCTCGGTGGCGTTCTGCCCCAGGGTCACCAGCGCCTGCCCGCCTTCGACGGTGACGCTGGAGTCGGTGACCGACTCGCCTGGCAAGAGGGGGATGCGCACCACCGCAGGCGCCGTCGCAGGAGACCGGCGCCGCACCACGGAGGTGAGCATCCAGCGCACGCCGATGTCCAAGCGCCGCTCGACCTCCAGCCACGTGGGCAGCTCCGAGCGGCGCTCGGCGTCGGGGCCCGTGGCCGTGGTCAAGAGGCGACGCAGCTGCACCGACTCGGGGGCGGCGTTCTCGGCGCTGAGGCCATCCACCTCCCACCCTTCTGCGCTGACGCTCAGCGTGCGCGGTGCCCGCCCGAAGGCGAGCGTGAGGGAGTCGCGCCCGCCCAGGGGGCCCTCGATGCGCAGCGTGTGCACCCCTTCGGGGACGCGGGCGTGCAGGAAGCCACTTGCGAGACGCACCACGGCGTTGGTCGGGCGCCCGTCCAGCAGCACCGTCTCGGGCGTCCACGTCGCGGTCGGACCCGGCAACGGGTACGCGGCCGCGCTGCGCGCGCTGATCTCGATCTCGGCCACCAAGCGGTCCCCTTCGATGCGCACCGTCAGGCTGTTCGCGTCCGCACAGCGCTCGCACTCGGGTGGGCGCGTCAGACGCTCGTGGAGCTGCGTCAACAGCTCGGGCGACGGGTAGTCCTGCGCGCGCGCTGCCGCGGGGGAGAGGAGCTGCGTCGCCAGCAGCGCAGCAGCCACGAGCGCCCCCGACACGAGGGATGCTGCCGACCCGGGCGCCGTCCGGGGGTCCTGGGCGCTCGATCCGTCCGGGCCTTTGGGAGTGGGCGAAGCGGGCGTTCCGCCAGC
The DNA here is from genome assembly GCA_020633075.1 of Sandaracinaceae bacterium. Classification (GTDB taxonomy): domain Bacteria; phylum Myxococcota_A; class Polyangia; order Polyangiales; family Houyiibacteriaceae; genus JADJJE01. The sequence continues at coordinate 334,694 of JACKEI010000003.1, read as the reverse complement.
GCTCGGCGTTGGCGCAGCCGGGGCGCGCGGACGCAGCGCGAGCACCACGCCCAGCAGCAGCAGTGTGAGCAAGGCCCGCAGCAGCGACAGCGTGCGGGTCACGGCGGGCGGGCTGAGCACCAGCGAGATCTCGTGGTCGCGCGCCACGGGTCCGTCGAACTGCAGCGTGTAGCTGTTCCAGCTCCACGTCGGAACGCCAAAGCCAGTCTGCACCACGGCGTTCGGATCCAGCCAAGCCGAGTTGCTGGCGTAGCTCGACGATGAGGTCCGCGACGCCCTGCGGACTCCCGACGCAGCCCGACCGAAGTCGGCCCCGTCGCCGTCGTCCACCCACTCCTCCGGGGCGTCGGCGGGCGCTGCAGCCTGCACGGCGACGTCCGAGCTCTCATAGGCTCGCGTCAACCCGCTCACGGCTCCACCCCCCTCGTAGTCGTCCATGCCGAAGCCGCTGGGCGAGAGCTGCGGGTAGAGAGCGTACTTGCCCTGCGCCGCCGCGAAGACGAGCGTGGTGACGACCGCGAGCAGCGCCGTGCCTGCGTACGCGTAACGCAAGACGCGCTCCATGCGCCCCTTCACCAGCGCGCGATGCAGGGCGAGCAGGACCGCGAGCGCCAGCCACACCCAGCAGGGAGCGTCCGCCGAGTGGTACGAGAGGCCCACCGCCACGAACGCGAGCATGCCGTAGCGCCAGCCCATCACCTGACCGATGGCCGCGCTGATGATCAGCAGCGCGAAGAAGCTGAGCAGGGTCCACTTGTCCACCAGGGTCCCCGGCGCCTGGTCAACGCCACTCGCGTGCACGAGCTCCCAGCCCGGGGGCAGGTTCAGCACGGTGTGAGAGCTCTGCGCGTCCTCGGACCAACCGACCGCTGGCAGCGCCGAAGCGCCCCCCTCCGCACGCCACTCGGCCGTGAGCGCGGCGTTCGTGGCGCGCAGCTCGACGCCGGGGCGCCCCTCCGCGCCCACCGTGATGAGCTGGTCGTCGCCGTTCAGGCTCACGCGACCGAGCTCTCCGGCGGCCAGCTCGAGGCGATGCGCGCTGTGCATGCTGACGTTCACGGAGTCGCGCGCGGTGTAGCCCGTCCCGCTCTCGTCCAGCCAGATCGTGCGGTTCAGGGTCAGCTCGTTGGGGGGTGGCGTGGGCTCACCTCGCCGCGACGTGCGCAAGGCGAGCTGGCTCTCGGCGCCCAGCAGGTAGGCCGAGAAGGTACGCCACTCGGGGGGCAGCGAGGTGCGGGCCGGATCGATGCCGTCCGCGCCGCTCAGCTCCACCTGTCGCAGGCTCTCGTTGGGCACCCACACCCACACCTCTTGCGCGGGCCAGGGCGCTGGCAGCGCGCTGCGCCGGTAGCCGGTGTCCGGGTTCGCCACCAGCGCGGTCACGAGCACGGTGAACTCCCCCGCGCGGAGCTGCATGCTGAGCTCCCCCGTGGGCAGCATGCGCACGGGCAAGGTGGCGCTGACGTCCACGGGCACCGCCCCCTCGGGCAGGATGTTGCCCAGGCTCAGCTCGCGCGCGCGTCCGGCCGCGCGCACCACGATGCGGGTGGTCAGCGTCACCGGCGAGCCGTCGTCCACGCGGCGATGCACCTCCAACGTGACCCGGTCCTCGCCCAGCGCTTCGCTCGCGCGCGCCTGGAGCCAGACCTCGCCGCTCGGGTTGCGGGAGGCGACCGTCGTCACACCGTCCTCGACCAAGAGCACGCGCGCCACCTCGTCGGGCACCCTCAGCGTCTCCGGCCGCGTGGTCCACGCGAGGCGCCCCTCGATGCGATGCTCGCCGGCCTCCACCTGCACGACAGCGCGTCCGCCCTCGACGAGCACCACAGCGGGCCGCCCGTCCAGCGTGACCCCCACGGGCTGGATACGGTCGCTGCCGGGCAGCGCGAAGACGGTCTGTCGGTCGCTGGTCCCGCGCAGCACGAAGGTCGCGCCCCCCTCGACGACGTCGACGCGCAGCTCCCCGGGCCACACGCAGATCGGATTCCGCGCGCGGTCCGGCTCGGTCGCAGCGGTCGCGAGCGTGCAGCCGAAAGTCGTGTCGCCCGTCAGCACCCACGGCACCCACGGGCGCAGCACGGGGGGGATGGTCTCGCCCGGTTGGGCCTGCGCGGTCGCGAGGAGCCCTGACGTGACGAGCAACAGCGCCAGCGGCGCGAGGAAGTACTTCATGTGGGCGTGTGACACCGCGCCAGCGTATCAGCCTTGGGTGCTCTACGCGTAGGCGCGCCCGAGGCGCGTGGACGGTGCCCGTGGCATCACTCGCGGGCCCGCTGCCAGAGCTGACCCAGCCCCTCGTGGAAGGCTCGCTCGCTCTCGAGCTCGGCCCCGGCCTCGACCCGCCAGTCCGAGTCGGCCCGACTCAGCCACATCGCCGGTGCGGCTACCGGGTGCACCCCCTCGGCCTCGAAGAAGCGCATGGCCCGCAGGAGGTGGGAGGCCTCGCTCACCAACGCGAAGCGCTGGTCCGCCAACAGGGGCGCCATGGCCTGTGCCTCCTCCTGTGTGTGGCGCGGCTCGGGGAACGCGCGGGTGCTACTGCGCGGCGGCGCGCCGCCACCGCCCCGCGCCGACCAGCGACGGGATCAAGAAGCGCTCGAGATAAGGGACGAGCGCGTCCCGGTCGTTGGCCCGGCCCGAATCGAAGGTCAGCAGCCCCACCACGATCATCACGACCCAACGGGCGGCCTCTTCGGCGGGGACATCCGGTGGGAGCAGGCCGGCACCCTCGGACAGCGGGAGGATCATCCCGATGACGGGCAGCAGCAGCTGGGGGAGCGCGGTGCCCGCGATGCGCACGACCGTAGGGCTGTTGGGCTCGCTGAAGAGCACGGTGAACTGAGGGTCCGACTGCGCCAGCTCGACGGCGCGCACGATGCCCATGATCACACGATCCGCCGGGTCCGTGACGGGCTCGAGCTCGATGCGCATGCGCTGCGCCATGCTGATCACCCGCCGCTCGAGCACCGCGACGATCAACACCTCCTTGGTGTCGAAGTAGCGGTACAGCGACGAGCGCGAGCAGCCCGCGACCCGCGCCACCCGCTCGAGGCGGAGCGCGTCGATGCCCTCTGAGCGCATCACGTCCGCCGCGGCCTCCAGGATGCGGTCCTGCAGGGGCGGTTGGTTCTTGGCCTTCCAGTCGGGTGCGACGTCGCTCACCGGCGCGAGCATAGCGCAGAACACGCAGGACGTTTTCGCATTTTTGTCTTGCATTCAGGAGTAATACAGATTGTTGTCTTTCATGCGGGACAAAATGACCGTTATGTTCTATCCATCTCGCTCAGGAGCCTCCCGTGACCAGCAACGCCGCCACCCTCCCCTACGATCAACGCCCCCCCAACCAGCGCCTCGGCCACATCAAGGGCCATGACGGCCTGCCGATGCTGGGCCGGACGATCGACATGGTGCGCGACCCGAGCGCGCTCTTCGGGGAGTACTTCCATCGGTTCGGAAAGATCAGCCGGGTGTCCATCACGGGCTTCCGCACCGTGCTGCTGAACCACCCGGACTACGCCGAGGTGGTGCTGCTGGACCACGACAAGAACTTCTCCTGCAAGATGGGCTGGAAGTCCCACATGGGGGAGTTCTTCGACGGCGGCCTGGTGATGCGCGACTTCGGTGAGCACCGCAGCCACCGCCGCATCGCGACCGAGTCCTTCCGGCGCGAGGCCATGCTGGAGTACGCCTCGCAGGTGCAGGCGGTCACGGAGAAGACCGTCGCGCGCTGGGGCGCCACGCGCGACATCGTCATCTACGACGAGATCAAGAAGCTGCTGCTCGACATCGCGTTCAACGTCTTCTGCTGGCTCGACGAGAGCGACAAGGCCGAGATCCCGAACATCAACCGCGCGTTCGCGGACATGATGGAGGGCTCGGTCGGCTACGTGCGCTTCAACATCCCGGGGCTCGCGTACCACCGCGGGCTCAAGGGGCGGGCGTACCTGAAGCGCTTCTTCCTCGACCGCATCGACCGCAAGCGCGCGTCCGACGACCGAGACTCGTTCGCCGCCTTCTGCCGCGCCACGGACGAGAACGGGCAGCCCTACTCGGACGAGGACATCGCGAACCACATGGTGTTCTTGATGTTGGCGGCGCACGACACGACGGCGAGCGCCGCGACCATGGCCGCCTACTACCTGGCGCAGAACCAGGACATCCAGGACGAGCTGCGCGCCGACCTGGACGAGACCGAGAGGCCCATCGCCTACGACACCATGTTCCGCACCCTGCCGCTGATGGCCGGGGTGTTCCACGAGACCATCCGCCTGCATCCCCCGGTGGCCATGCTCCTGCGGCGCACCGTGGACGCCTGCGAGATCGATGGCGTGGCCATCCCCGCCGACACGATGGTGTGCGTGCCCGTCGCGTTCTTGCAGCGCCACCCGGACTTCTGGAGCGAGCCCGACCGCTTCGACCCGCACCGCTTCGACGAGGACCGCCTCGAGCACCGCAAGCACCCCTTCATGTGGCTCCCCTTCGGCGGCGGGCCGCACAAGTGCATCGGCCTGCACTTCGCGCGGCTGCTCTTCACCAGCCTCTACGCCGAGCTGCTGAGCGAGTACCGCATCGAGTTCGCGAAGCCCGGCTACTACCCGACCGGCCTACAGCACCTGCCCTTCGCAAAGCCGAAGGACGGCCTGCCGGTACGCTTGGTCCCGCGCTGACCATCCTCCGCTGATGTGTGGGTAGCCGCTCCAGTGCGGCCGCCGTCACGAGAGACGACGACCGCACCTCGGCCGTTGTGTCCAGCCTCGGGTCAGAGCTGCTGAACGCTGACGGTCCCGCCGACCAGGCTCTCGGCGCGCTCGAAGATCGCGCGGCCGGCCGCCGGGCTGTCGCCCTGAATGCGGAGGGCGAAGGCCCCACCCGCCGAGAGCACGTCGACGTCGCGCACCGCTCCGCCCGGAACGACCAAGGGGTCGGACGGGTTGACGGCCTGACCGCTGCGGACGTGGCACTCGAGCGCGCGCTCGAGGTACTGCCGCGTCATGCCGGGCTGCGCGTGGACGTGGACGGTGGCACCCATGGTCCGCACCGGCTGGAGCGCGCGCGCCAGGAACACGGTCTCGCGGATGGGTCGCGCAGCGAACGCGGCCCCCGGCGCGTAGACCTGCTGCCGCACGGCGTCATCCAGCGTGACGCCGCTACAGGCGTCGGCCTGCGCGCGGGACGGGGCCAGCGGTGAGCTCGTTCCGGCCACGGGGAGGCCGACGACTGCGGTGAGAGCAAGGAGGAGCGAGGTAAAGAGGATCTTCTTGGACATGATGGTGTTCCTTGAGATGAAGGTTCGAGTGGTCCGCGCGCGTCAGCGCAGCGCGGAGGGCTGACGCCTGGCCACCGCCGGCCACCCGCACGTCGAGCCTGCGCTCGCGACGAGGGTGCCCACGGGGGCCGAGGCTTGCTTCGGCACGGGGAGACGAGTCCCCCCGGCCGCGCTCAGGCCCTTGGGGGGCGCTCCAGCCGGTCGGGCTCGTACTGCGAAACGAGCGCGAGCGCGCGCGCCCAGCGCTGCGAGCCGGTGGGCACCTCTAGGGTGTCGGGGACCGACGGCGGCGGGACGACAGGGGCGTGCACGCAGAGCGTCTCGGTCTCGGGGGACTCGGGGCGCTCCTCACCCCCGGGGGACTCGCTGCCATCCGGGGTCTCGTCCGACGTCTGGTCGGATGGCCCCAGGGGGAGCTCCGACCCATCGTGAGAGCAGGCGTTGTGAGAGCAGGCCGCCGTGGCGGCCGAACAGGCCGAGGCCACGCCGCTCCACGCGTCCGCCGCGGACACGGCCAGCCAGGTGACGGCGAGCGCGAGCAGCGCGAGACAAGGCCATCTAGCCGACGCCAGAAGACGTCCGAAGACGGTCCTCTTCCCGACGCTCCGTCGAGATCCCTGCGCGCGCGCGGGCGCTATGTGGGACGGGTCTCTCATCCGCATGGCTGGCCTTGCGAACAAGCTGAAACGGGGGGCAGAAACTGTCAAGACACAGACTAGAAATCTTTTTGAAACAATTGACCGTGACGCTGGGCGCGCCCGCCGGCCTCGGCGGGAGCCAGGGCTGCTGCGTGCGGTCAGCTGCGGTGGAAGCTCAGCAGGAGGCGCGCGTGGCCTCCGACCGGGGTCCCCTGCGATGTGTGAGCGGGCGTGAAGCGCAGTCGATCGGCACACGCGCGCGCCGCTCCACCGAAGCCCTCCCCGCGCGGCTCCTCGGCGAGGACGCGGGTGGACGCGGCGTGACCGTCGGCTCCCACTTCGACGTGCACTTGCACGCGACCGTGAGCGACGTGCGCTCCCGCCGGGAAGAAGCCAGCGCACGGGTTCGCCGAGGTGAGGAGGCGCGGTCCGTCCGTCGCTCCGCTCCCAGGTGTTGGGCCGCTCGCGGCGGAGCCCTGCCCAACTGTGCCGCGTGTCGTGGCGCTGCCCCCGCTGGGAACGGTACCCGCCACGCCTGCGGCGAGGACGGTGTCTGCGGTGGTCGACTCGGCGCCTTCCGCAGGCCCAGTCGCCGCGCGGGTGTCCGACCCGGCGTCGGACGCAGTCCCCAACCGCCGCCGGGCCGGCGCCCGCGATGTGTCACGCACCACGCTTCGGCTCGGTCGGGTCGATGCCGGCAGCCCGGGCGACGCAGTGTCGCGGGCAGTGCTCGCAGCGCTAGACGCTTCGTGCGCTCCACCTGAAGCGGAGGCGTCGATCCAGACGACGGCCGCCCTCGGCTCGACCGCGGCGTGGACCCGCGGAAGCGGGCTCGACGTGGCCAGGAGCGCGCCCACGTGCGCGAGCACGGACAGTCCCCCTCCTACGAGGTACGGGTGGCGGACGCTGTGCGGGCGGCGACTCACATGAAAATGCTGTCGAGCCCATGTTTCCAGACCATTTCCGTTCCTAAACATCTTACGCGCGCCGTGTTCCCCGCACCGGCGCCGCCCGGCCGGGTGGCAGGACGCCCCGGGTGGGCGGCTTGCGGTGACATCGCGCTGCAGCAGTCGGGTATGCTCGCCGTGTGGGCGACGAGCCAGACCTCGACTACCGGTGCACGTGGGCGCGCCACGGAGTAGCTGCCGTGGTGACCTCGCGCGGCCGCATGCGCGGACAGGTGGCGTTCGACCTCTACCTCGAGGTGGTCAACAGCGCGCTCGAGGACCCTGAGGTCTGCGCCATCGTCAGTGACGTGCGCGGCGCAACCCAGCTCCCCTCCGTGAACGACTGCATCCGCTTCGCGAAGGCAGCCTCCGCCAACCCGAAGGGGCTCCGTGTCCGGCGCAGCGCGGCGGTCACCGCCGACACGCACCCCTTGATGAGTGTGCTGCTGCGCATCATCGCCAGCGGAAGCCGCTTCTTCCCAGAGCGCCGCGTGTTCGCCAACGACCTCGAGGGGGCCATCGCGTGGGCAAACCAGGTCACCCCGTCGGAGCCGCCCGCTCGAGACAACACCACGTAGCGCCCAGCTCGTCGACGGAATGGCTCACCCGCGGTGTCGTGCTGTGTCATCACGCGTCCTGTGGGCGTGCGCACAGGGTGTTCGTCGATCATCTTGGTCCGTCCCGTGAGAACACGCCTCGTGGGTCAGACGGGCGGACGCACCTCGTGAGCACGGCACCCTTCGAGCACTACGACTGGCACGGTCTGCACTACCTACGGCGCCCCGCGGAGCGCACGGGCGCGCCCGTACTGCACTTCACGCACGCGACGGGGTTTCACGCGAGCACCTACGGCCCACTGCTCGCGCGCGTACCGCGCACCCTGGACGTGCACGCGGTGGACCTGCGCGGGCACGGGGGCAGCCACGCCATGGGCGACGTGAGCGCGTTCGACTCCTGGCAGTGCTATGTGGACGACCTGCTCGGGTGGTTGGACGCTCGCCCGGAGCCTGTGTTGCTGGCGGGCCACAGCGTGGGCGGCACGGTGAGCTTGTTGGCCACCGCTGCCCGTCCGGAGCTGGTGGCGGGGCTGCTGCTGCTGGAGCCCGTGATCCCGCCCTGGACCATGCGCGCGCCCGTCGCGCTCGCGCAGGCGTTGGGTCAGATGCACCGGCACCCGCTGGCGGTGGGCGCGGCACGTCGCAAGAACGACTTCACGGACGCGAGCGAAGCGCTCGAGCGCTACGAAGGGCGCGGCGCCTTCAGCACCTGGCCACGGCCGTTCCTCGAAGGCTATGTGGAGCGGGCCTTCATCCCGCGCCCAGAGGGCGGCGTGCGCCTGGCGTGCGACCCGGAGTGGGAGTCGCGCTCGTTCGCCCTGACCCCACGGAATCCGTTGCGAGACGTCGGCGGGGTCCGCTGCCCGGTGACGCTCATGGTGGGCGAGGTGGGCAGCACCTGTGGTCCGGCCTCGTGTCGTGAGCTGGTGCGCAAGGTGCCGCAGACGCGCGTGGTGCGCGTCCCCGGGGCCAGCCACTTTCTGCCCATGGAGCGGAGCGACGGAGTCCTGCGCGAGCTGGTGCGCTTGGCAAGGGAGGCACGCGCGCAGTAGCGCGGCCAAGGCTGCCGCGAACCCGGCTCGCCCCGAGACGCTGGAGCGGGCTCAGCCCTCGCAGCTGCCCACGCTGAACCGAAAGAAGCGCTCGTGCACCGCAGCGTAGAGCGCATTGCCGACGAAGATTCCAACGAGCGTGACCAGCGCGCCCAGCTTGCCTTCGCCCAACTGAACGAGCGCGATGCTGGGGCAAGCGCCGGTCAGGGCCCAGCCGGCGCCGAACAGGGCGCCACCGACGAGGGTACCCCTGTGAATGGGCCGCGGGGCAAACGCGGGGTCGTTTGGGCGCAAGCGCCGCACCGCCACCCAGCCGACGCTCAGCAGGGCGACGGCGATGCCGAAGGCGATGGTCAGGCGCAGGTCACCGAACGTGAACATGGCGTGCACTTCGTCCCAGCTGGTGAAGCCAATGCGGCTGAGGCAGAACCCGAACACGACGCCGAGGAGCAAGGTCATCCCAGTCTGCTTCACAGGAGGGCCTCCAGCAGGAGGCTGACCACGATGCCGGTGCCGAAGAACGCGCACGTAGCCACGAGTGAGCCGGGCTGCGCGCGGCTGACGCCGCACAGGCCGTGCCCCGAGGTGCAGCCCCCCGACATGCGGGTGCCCCAGCCGATGAGCACGCCCCCCAACAGAAGCACGGTGTACGACACCGCTCCGTCGCCGAAGCTGGCCGTGAAGCCCGCGCTGGCCAAGCTCCAATCAAGGGAGAGACCGCCAGCGACGAGCATCGACAGCAGGCCGCCGACGAATAGCGCACCGAGGAAGCCAGCGTGCAGCCAGAGCGGCTGCGGGCTGACCTGAGCGAACGGAGCTGCCGCACTCTCCGTGTGGCCGTCCGGCGCTCCTCCCTCAGCCTCCGCTTCCGCGGCCGTCGCGGCGTCGATGGCCTCTTCGCCGAACTCGGCGAGCGCCATCGCCTGCACAGCGGCCAGCAGCTCGGCTTCACTCATGGCGCCCTCGTCTCCCTCGGCAGGCGGGCCCTCGCGCAGCCGGTTGACCAGCTGCGTGAAGCGGCCCGAGACCGCCAGCATGCGCCGCACGGTCAGCCAGTGTGTCAGGGCCACGAGAGCGAGGGCGAGGCCGCTCAGCCAGGCAGGCCAGTAGGTCATGGTCACTCCGGCGCCTTCAGGGTGTGTCCATTCGGCATGAGCCGCAGCGGCACCGTGCGACCCTTGCTAGCGAGCTCGTACCGCGCACACGTCTCGAAGGCTCCGTTGCAGTAGCGAATCTTGAACACGCTGAGGGTCCCCGCGTGCTTGAAGAGGCTGTACATCGCACACGAAGTAGCGTGGGTGCATTCGCGTCTCGACTCCTTGGTGGCATTCATGCAGTTCGTCCCTTCCCTGTCTCGTCAGCCTGCTGAGAGCTCAGCATGCCATGTCGGGTCGCGGGACGGCTAGTGCGGCCGGCGACCGGGGGCGTACACGTCAGCGTGGCTGCGCGGCCCCACGATGACCGCGTGCGGTGGCCGAGCGTGGCGGCAGGTGTCAGAACGGCCTCATGCAAGGACCCACATCACCGACGGATGGAGCGGCCTGTTCCGTCTGCGTGCCGGCCGCTGTGTGCGTTCTCGTGAGCGTCGCGCTGGCGTTCCCGGCCGTTGGCTCCGCACAGGACTACGGCCCCTTCGAGTGCAGCGCAGACGCCAACCACATCGACACCGTGCTCGCGCGGCAGCGTGGGTCGGTGTACGTGGGCACGCTGCAGTTGGGCTACGTGCTCTGACTGGGTTCGGACGCGACTTCGATTCCGGCCCAGGCAATGGTCTCGCGTCTCGGGCTAACGGAGACGGCGCAGGTGAGCGCCACGCACGGCCGACGGCTAGACCGCCTCGGCTTCCAACAGCGTGTACGGACTCGGGGTGGGCACCGCCCGCGTCAGCTTCAGCCCGGCGCGCTCGAACAGCGCAGCGTACTCCGCCTCGGTGCGCTCCATGCCGTTCAGGATGACCATCATGTTCAGGTCCATCCATGCGGCCGGGCCAGGGCCCACGGGCTGGGGCACCACCATCTCGACCACCGCCACGCGGGCCCCCGGGTTCATCGCGGCGCGCACGCCGGTGAGGATGCGCACCGACGACGCGTCGTCCCAGTCGTGGAGGATGTGCTTCAGCAAGTACAGGTCAGCGGCCGGGAGCGTGTCTTCGAGGAAGTTGCCGCCCACGCGCTCGACCCGCTCTTGAACGGGAGCGACCATGCCGCCAGCGCCCTCCACGATGTGTGGCAGATCGAAGAGGATGCCCCGCGCGGCCGGGTTGGCCTGCAACACGGCGACCAGCAGCGCGCCGTACGCGCCACCGATGTCGGCGATGACGGCCGCTTGCGAAAAGTCGTAGGCCGACAGCACGGGCTCGATGGCCATGGACGAGACGTTCGCCATGGCGCGGCTGAAGGCTGCGCCGTCCTCGGGGTGGTTCTCGTAGTAGGTCCACGGCGCGCAGCCCAGCCCAGCCTCGGCCTGAGCCTGTCCCGAACGCACGCAGTCGGTGAAGCGCTCCCAGGAGGCCCAGTGCACGCGATCGGTCTCCGCCTGGGCCATGAAGCGCATGGAGCCGGGCGCGTCAGTGGCCAGGCACTGCGAGAGAGGCGTGTGCTGCCAGCCTTCCCCCGCAGCGGGCGCGAAGACCCCTACCGTGCTGAGCGCGCGCAGGGTCCGGCCCAGGGCGGCCGCATTGGCGTTCACCAAGACCGCGAGCTCTGCCGCCGTCTTGGGTCCTGCGTCGAGATGGTCTGCGACACCGAGCCGCGCGACGGCGCCGAGCGCCTGAGCCACCCAAGGGCCCATCAGCATCTGGAGGATCATGGCTTGGGGAGGCAGAGCGTTGGCGTCAGACATCGCGGGATGGTCCGCCCGCTGGGGCGGTCGAGTCAACGTCCGCAATCGGGAGCGACCACGCGCGGCGGGTCCACGGGGCACCGCGCTGACCGATGGCACGTCCGAACTCAGCGTTCGTGACACGCCGCGCAGGCGCGCGGACCGTGGGCGAAGAAGACGTCTGGATCGTTGGTCGTGTCGGCGTCTGCGAACGCCGCGGCGCGCGCCTCGGCGCCCTCGACCCAGCGTTCGAACTGAGCACGATAGGGCCATGAGTCCGCCGCCGGCATCTCGAGCGCACGCGCGTAGCTCTGGCGGCCGCCTTCGAGATCGCCGAGCCGGACCCGCAGGTCGCCGAGGGTCGCGTGGTAGCCCTCCGCCCCGTGGGGAAACAGCGGTCCTGTCCGGCAGCCGTAGGTTGTGCCGTCCGCACACGCGCCCGCCGCTTCGAGCGGTGCCAAGGTCTGCTGTGGCAGCCCGCTCGCGAGCGGTCTGTCCGCCAGCGCAACCGCAGCGAGGAAGCTCGTGAAGCTGGGGTCGGCCGCTGCGGCCGCGAGGAGCGCGCGCGTGGGCTCGCGCAGGTCCTCCTCGCGGCTCTCGGCGGCTTGGTACTCGAAGAAGGCGCGCCACCCCTCGGCGCTCGGATCGTCAGGCAACAGCACCGCGGCCCGCGCGAACGCCCGCGAGGCGCGAATGGCGTAGGGCATCTCGCGGTGCTCCAAGAAGCCATGCAGGTTGGCCAGACCGAAGTAGAGCTGAACACGGCCGTTCTGTGGCTCTCGCGCGAGGGCGCCAGCGAGCGCGGAGAGCGCACTCGGTCTCCTCTCGGTCGCGCCGTTCAGGACCTCCGCGAACACCGCCATGGCCTCTTCGGGGCTCGCGTCCGTCGGAGGGACACGGACCCACAGCCAGAGCCCGAGCGCCGCCAAGCCGCCAACCAACGTCACGACGGCCACACCCGTCGCAATCCGCCGCGCCCAGCGGCGGGCCGTCTGTGAACCGGGCGCAGGCTCCGAGGGGCGTGTGGGCGAACTCATCGCGTGGCACGATACCGCAAGGCGCAGCCAAGCGCCGACCGACGGTGCCGACGCTGTCCTCCACGACCCCCGACGACCCCGCCCCTCGATCGGGTCCGGTCCCCGGTGTGCAGCGCCGTGGCGCGCCATCCCCCGCTCGCGCGGGTATACTGGCCCGCCATGAACCGTCGAGTTCGTCCCTTCGGCGCCGTGGTTGCGCTCTTACTGCTGGTGAGCCCGCTGGCGTGCGGTGGCGGTGCGCGCGACGACGCGCCCAGCAACGCCGACCCCACAGAAGGCCCCGTGGGTGGCGGGGAGCCTGCGACGGAGGTGACGCTGCCCTCAGACGACGCGGTCGAGCAACCGCAGCACGTGGCCGCGGACGGTGAGGGAACGCCCACGTCCGCGCCGGTGCCCTCGCCGCTCCCGGAGGCGTCCGTGCCAGCCACCGGCCCGGGTCAGCTGGTACTGCTGCACACGCACGAGCTGCTGCGCTCCGAGGAGCGCTACGTAGAGCAGCTGCTCGGCGCGCTCCGCCGCGCGTCCGTCACGCTGGAGCGCACGCCCGTCGGCGACCGCGCCGCCACCCTCGAGAGCTGGCTCACGGAGACCGATCCGGCGCGGCGCGCGCAGCTCGCGCTCGGACCCGCGCGTGGCAGTGCGCGCGCGCTGCTGGTGCTGCGGTTGTCGGCGCCGGTGGACCGCCGCGCCCAGGGCGTCACGGCGTTCGGGGTGATCGCCGGCGAGCCGCCGCGCGAGCGCTTGTGGGCGCAGGGGGACTTGCCTGCGAGCTCCCACGCGTTGCTGGCTGCGCTCTTGGGGGAAGGGACCCAGCCATGAGCGGCCGTCACCTTGCACCCGGCGCACGCGCGCTCCTACTTCGGCTGTCGGCGCTCGTCGCGCTGGGCGGGGCGCTGATCCTGCCGTTGGCGCTGGTCCTGCCTCTGCCCGCGCGGGCGGGTGCGCGCGACCTCGAGGTCCTCTTCGTGCGCCTCGACGACGGCAGCGATGCCGCCACCACGGCCTGCGTCGGCGCCGTGCGGGGCGCGCTGGGCCGTGCCTTCGGCGGCGAAGTGCACCTGATGTCGATCCCGCGCGAGGTGCTGCTCACCCGCCTCGGGACGACCTCACTCGACGGCTTCGTGGGATGGCCTCGGGAGCGCTTCGCCGGGGCGCTCAGCGGGCGGTCCGCTGCTGGCCTCGACGCGCTGGTGATCCTGGAGTGTGCGCCCGCGCAGCAGCGCCTCGACCTGGTGGTGTTCGCGGGGACGGGCGCGCTCCCCAGCGCCGACGCACAGCGCTTGTCGGTGCGTCACACGGAGATCACCCCCGCGGTCGCGCGGTTCGCGGGCAGCGTCGCCAGCGTGTGGCAGAGCGAGGGCTTCTCGCCCTGACGCTAGAGCGCGGTCGCCAGCTCTCGACGAGGATGGCGACCGGACACCAGTGAGGGTGAGCCATAGAGGGGACCCGACTCACGACCTGGGACGCGACGAAAGGGGCGGGCTGCTAGCTCTTCGGCGGCCCCGGGAAGAACATGTTCGTCCCGCGCTGGTACTCGGCGTAGTGCGGCCGCTTCTGAACCGAGTAGTGCTCCGCGGGGAGCGCGCCGGAGTAGACGTTCAGCACCCAGTACATCAGCCGCGTCACGTAGAGAAGCGCCAGTCCGAGCAGGACCCACGTGAGCACGGACTCACGACCGCGGAGGGCGAGCCACGAGGGGACGGCCGCCACGACGAGCCCAAACCAGACCACCCACTCGCCGAAGTAGTTGGGGTGCCGGCTGTAGCGCCAGAGGCCGACGTCGCAGACCCGGTCCTTTTCTCCAGCCGCGCTCATGCGCTGCAGGAAGAGCATCTTCTGGGAGTCCGCAACGGACTCGATCACGTAGCCCAACGCCCAGACAGCCAGCCCCACGAGCTCCAAGGGGGAGAACGACGCGGTCGGGTTCGAGGCGATCACGAACGCCGGGATGGACAGGAACGACGCGTTGGCGAAGCCCTGCGAGAGAACCTCGATCTGCGCCATGAGGCGCTCGTGGCGCACTCCCGCCTCACGCCAGCGCAGGCGCTGGTAGCGATAGCGAGGGAGCTCGTCGTCCAACCAGCCCTTCTTCCAGTAGACCAGGGCGCCGGCCCCCATGCGCCCACCGATGAACATGTACACCACCGCGATGGTCGTGACGCGCGCGGGGAAGCCGTCGCTCATGAGGAGGGTGACGACGCCGATCGCGAACACGCCCCAAGGCCAGCCGATGTCGACGTACGCCATGCGGTCGGTGCGCCACAGAGGCACGCAGACCAGAGACGCGAAGAGCAGCATCTGGACCGCGCCGTTCACCGCGCTCAGGGTTGCGAACTCGTTGCTTGTCGCGAGCAGCGCCCAGGCAAGCAGATGGGGGAGCGGGAAGCGGAGGTAGTTCATACGGTCCAGGTCGCGAACAGCATGAGGCACCTTTCTGGGACGCGCGACTGGGGCGAGAGGGGGCTGGAAGCATCCGGCCGTCGGCGCGTATGCTTGGGCATGAACGCCGTCCCCACTCGCATCGCCATGTGTACCCTCCTCGCGGTCTCGTCGCTCTCGGGCGCGCTCGGCTGCAGCTCTGACGGGACCTGCGAGTCAATCGCCGTCGGCACAGGCGGGTACATGACAGACCTCGACCTCGGTCAGTGCTGGGACGGGCAGGACCGCAACGTGCACTGCGAGCCGGTGGAGGGAGCCGCCGGGCGCGTCACGTGCTCCTGCTCGGTCGGCGGCAACCTGGGTGCGACCTTCGAGCGCACGGAGCCGCTCTCGGTCTCCATGAACCTCACCGAGGCCGAGCTGGGGCCAATCAACGCCGGCTGTCATTGGGAGCTTCGGCCGCGCTGAGCTCGTGTCTCGGAAGGGCGAACACGCTGCAAGCCGGTGGCTTGTGCGGCGCCGCGGACGACACGCCCGCCTGCGTGTGCGAGTGCGCGGATGGCGCGGTTAGCTCAGCGGGTCGTCGAGGGCTCTTCGACGGCGACCAACACTTCGTTCCGCCGGAGGAGACCGAGCACCCAGGGTGGGTCGTACTGGGCCGTGAACGGCGCGCCGACTGCCTGGAGGCCCGCCGCCCGTACGGCGCGCAACAGCTCGACCTGCTTCGCTTCGAACTCCGCGGGGCTGGGGCGTCCGCGGAAGCGCAGCGCGGCGGTGACCCGGCCCGGAACCTCCACCAGCTCCACGCGCGAGTCGTTGGGTCGCGGGAGAGTCTGGAGCGTGTGCTCCTGCGGCATGGTGAAGGTCATGTAGAGCTGACCGTCCCCCGTGGTCGTCTCCACCGGAGTGGTCATCGCGATTCGCGCGCCTGCGGCCGGGTCGGTCTCGACGGGTGTGGTCATGGCGATGCGCTGGCCGCCCACGTTGCCGCCGAAGATGTATCCCGCGAGCACCCGGAAGCCCTCGTTCTTGGCCTGCTGGTCGAGGCCAGAGAGGGGAGTGCGGGCGATGACTCGTGGGCCGTAGCGCCGCATCTCCAGGTCCCCCACGCGGGACAGCACGTCGTACTTCGGACCTTCGGTGAACAGCCGCTGCAGCTGGGCCGCGACCCCGGCCACGAGGGCGGCCGCCCCAATCCCGAGAGCGATACGAACCGCGCGCGTGTGCATCCACTTCACCTAAGGCGTGCAGGCCCGTTGTCCACCCCACCCGGCACTCATCCCCCGCACGTCGTGTCCGTTCGCGGTCAGCGTGACGCGAACACCGTCGCAAGCGCGACGGCAGCGATCACCACCGTGATCAGCAAGACCGGATCCACCTTGACGAACGTCAGGGACGGGAGCCGTCGCGGGAGCGCCGGAAGCCCCGCGTCGTTGGATCCCGCTGCATGTCGGATGGGTCGCGCGTTGCCCACTCCGAGGACCCGCACCTTCCCGGTGGGTCGTGGCGTGATGGCCCAGCAATCGGTCCGGTCTCGGTAGCCGCCGCCCACCCCGCCGGGCAGCGGCTGCCGCCGCAACACACCTTCCACCTCGACGGTGTCGCCTTCACTGAGCGCCACCTCGAAGCGCGCGACGCGGCGCTCGATGGTTCGCCCGCCGTACTCGCCGGCAAGGTGAGCGTTCTTGGCGATCCACCGCTGCTGCCCCGCCGGGTTTCCGCCGACGTGAACGTTGCCACGCGCCTCGGCGCGGATGGCGCAGAGCAGCGTGGCGACCTTGGCGAGGCGGCGGCGCTCCCGTTGAGCCTCGGCTTGCTGTGCCGCCGGGCCGCGCTTGGCCTGCTCCTTCAGCTGACGGATCGCCGCGCTGACCTCCGCGATGTCCGCGTCCGCGGTCTGCACCAGCTCCTCGACCCGCTCCGCCCGCATGTCAATCTGCAGGCGCTCGGGCTGGACGAGGAAGCGCTGTCCCTCATGGTCCTCGACCCAGAAAGCACACGCATCGCTCTCCTCGGGCTCGGCACCGACGCCCACGCGAACGTCCCAATACACGCACGAGGTGCCGTTCAGCCTCGACTGCAGGGTCTGCCCCGCCGAACGCACCACGCCGCGGATGCGCGCGACGTCCCCCTCGTGAAACGGGCTCGTGTCCAGCATCGACATCGCCCTCAACGCTTCTTCGCACGGCTCTTCGCGGGAGCCTTCCGCGCGCGCGGGGCCGCCTTGGCCTTCGCCGCGCGGCGCGACGCATCCACACCCAGACGCGCCCACGTCACCAGCAGCTCCCCGTCGTCCAGCGCGGCGGCGGGGGCCTTGCGGTAGCTCATGCTCATCGAGCCGCCCCCTTTCTTCTCGTACACGAAGCGCGGCAGCCCCTCAGCCTCGAAGCGCGCCTCGGTGGTGTCGTCCACCTTGAGGTAGAGCTCGTCCTCGTGCACCAGCGCGAACATCGTTCCGTCGAGGTAGATGCCATGCCCGCCGAACATGGCGCGCGACACGACGGCACCGAGGGGCTGCAGGAGGTCCACCCAGTGCGCCACCAGCTCGCTCTCGTTGGTGCTCATGACCGCAGATGGTAGCGCCTACGGACCCCGAGCAGAACCACCGCCGTCTGGTGCTGAGTGCCGCTGCCGCGAAGCGCACCGCGACGATCAACATCCACAAGAACCGTCAGTCGCTGCATCTCGCGCACTCCTCGACGCCTCCGAGATGCTGGCCCAGGACAGGCCGCACCCGCGCCCCGAGGTTCACGCGGAGGATTACCCCGCACCGCCCTCCGCCGCTGTCTCGACGGGGGCCGTACGCACCAAGCGGAATCCGGCGCAATCGCGAGCCCACGAGCCCAGCTCGCTGTGGTAGTGGCGCAGGTAGAGCTCGCCGCGGGTCGAGCGGAAACAGGTACCCGCGGCCAGGAACCACACGCGGAGCGCCACGCGCTGCCGAGACGCAGCGGTCCTAGCAGGAGCCTCCGCTCGGACGTCGAGCCACTCCTCCACGTTGCCAAGTGTGTCGTAGAGGCCGTGCTCGTTCGGCCGGTGGCTGGCCACCTGACGCGTGATCCGTCGCCTGTAGCTGTAGAAAGTCGCGTACCTGTCTGCCGCCCGACGGCTCTCGGCCACGGCCGCGACTCCTCCGTACACCTCCCACTCGGCTCGGCTGGGTAGCCGATATCCGTTGCAGGACGGGCCAATGGACGTGACCGCCTCACACGCGAGGCCGGCCTGGTGACTATAGCGGTTGCCGGGATCGCCCCGGCCGTAAGGGCGCGCCTCCGTGCAGGCGGACAAGGTGTAACAGGGCGTGAGCCCCTCGCGCTCGCTGAGAGCGTTCGCGTAGGCCGCCGCGTCGTACCAGGAGACCATCTCCACCGGGCAGTTCTCGCAGCGCGCAAACGAAGGTTCGGTGCCCATCACGTCGCGCCATTGGCGCTGCGTCACCTCGGTGACCCCCACCAAGAGGTCGTAGCCTGCGTGCCCGTCGACTGACGAAGGGACGCTCACGGTCACGAAGCTGGGGCGCTCGAGCTCGACGCCAGGGCTAGGGATCCCGCGGTAGCTGCCGTATCCACACGCCGAGAGGGAGCCCAGCGAGACCACGAGGAAGACGCCGCTGAGGAGCCGCGCCAGGCGATGAGTGCTGCGGTTCATCCATGCCTCTGTCGCAAGAATGGGAACGCAATGTCAAGCCGTGACGCTGCTGGATGGGGACGCTCACTTCATCGTCCTAGGACACCACGGCTCAGTCCGAGCCGTCGCACCGCTCCGTTGAGTGACGCCCTATCGACGGACGGAAAGGGGGACGAAGACAATGGCCGCCGTTTCCCCTGTTGGGCTCGCGGGCAGAGAGGAGGCGTCGCTTTCGTCCACGGCGCCGAGATACAACCAAGTCCCCTCCGTGAGGGTTGCACCCGCAGCCTGCAGCGCCGCGCGCGCGGCGTCGCCGTCCGGCCACACTCCGGCGATCCACGTGAAGCCCAACTCATACGTGTCAGCGTCCAACGCAGCGCAGCGCAGACGCGCCGGTGCGGCATCGCACCATGTCGGCCGCGGGCCTGTCCCAAGAAGCGCCCACGCGGGGTCGAACGGGTCACGTCCGCGCGCCCCCTGGCCGTCGAGCACCGCCGTGACCGTCCCGAAAGCCGTCGTGGGGGTTGGCGTGTCCGGGCCGCTCGACACGCGCAACGCGAGATAGGCTGCGCTCCCATCGCCATGTGGGTACCAGCCCGAGGCCGCCAGGACGTCGGTCCGGGCGTAGTCGACGCTCGAGTCGGGGACGAGCACTTGCGCACCGACCTCCCATCTCGCGAGGACGCCCAGCGATTCACCGCGGGGCTGCTGCACGGGCAGGGTCTCCGTGGTCCTGCCGAAGAGGTACTCGACGACGAGGTACTCCATGGTCGGCTGCGTCAGGAGCATACGGACCGACGTGAGCGTGTGACCCACCGCACCGCGCGTGACGAGCTCGCCGGACTGCACTTCGACGGTCACCGCGTCGGCGAAGCGCTCCACGGGTGGGCCGAGCGGGCGCAGACCGTGCTGCGTACAGTCGTAGAAGTGAAGCTCGAACGTCCGTGCGTCGATGGTGTTCACGGCACGCTGTGGCTCGGCGATCACGAGCAGCTCGGCCATGGCGTCGTCGTCCAGCTGGGCAGGCGTGGCGAGCGCGATGCGTGCGCCACGGGCAGCAAGCTCGGGGGCGAGCACGGTGAGGTCGGCGGGCGCCGCATGGTCGACACCGCGGCCGTCATTGGCGAGCTGTTCACCAACGGACAGAGCGGCGAGTCGTCCCGCGCCAGGGACCACACATCCGGTCAATTCGGGGCTGGACAGGGCTGGAAGCGAGGAGGGGGTCGTCGGGGTCGCGGGTGCTCCGCCTCCGCCGCAGGCGAGGGCGAACAGCACCGTTCCGCAGGCGAACATGCGCATCGGGCGAGAGTAGCATGACGGTGCCCTCAGCCTGCGAACCAACGACAGGGCAGCGCCATCCTCACGTTCCTCACCGTGGGACTGCTGCCCGTGCGGCAACGGCTCCTCATCGTCGGTTGCCCTGGTGACCTCCATCGGCGCGTTCCGGGCGCCGAACTCCCCTGGGCTCAGCGGTGAATCCCTGCGCGCTCCCCCGTGACCGGGTCCAGCTCGAACAAGAAGCCGCGGTAGTCCACCACCAACAGACGGTCCTCGTGCGCGTGCAGGTAGCGCGCGTCGCGGCCGCTTACCTGCTCGAAGGCCACGCTGCGCATACCGGTCTCGAGGTCCAGCTCGATCACGTCACGCAGGTTGTCGAGCGCGAACAGGCGCCCTCGCCATAGCGCAGGCCCGCTGAGGACCGACTGCGGCCCTCCGGACATGTCGCGCGGCGACACGAGGGTGCGCGCCCCGCTGTCCTCGTCGATGGCGATCAAGGCGTCATAGCCGTAGCTGCCCACCAGAAAGCGAGCGCGTTCTCGGTCGTGAACGAGCCCGATCGCGTTGGTGAAGGCGTTCGTTCCGTCCGGCACGCTGGCGCTGCTGCGGACCACTCGCCCCCCCGTGGCGACATCCACGGTGAGAAGCGCGGCGCGCGTGAGCACGTGGACGGCGTTCGCGTCCGCGTCGTAGACCAGCCCCTGAGGCTGATAGAGGTCAGCCCCCTCGGCGATGAGCGTCACCGCATCCGTATCGAGGTCCACGCGGTAGAGCCTCCCTGCGAGCGTCTGGTCCGCGGCGATCACGGCGCGCTCTCCCGGAATCGGCTCGACGACCATGAGCTGCTCCGAGTGCGGCGTGAAGGTCCGCTCCGTGGGTGAGAACGTCAGGATTCCCTCTGGCATCACGCTCACCACGGAGTCGCCCACGAAGACCGCGTCGGTCACGAAGCGTGGCGTGTCCCCGCGCGGGAATTCACCACCCATGTGACGCGTCCGCCGCTGGTCGAAGGTGGAGACGGACAGCAGACCGCGGGCGAGGTCGCTCGCGACGAGACGCTCGTTGGTTCCGTCATGAAACAGCGCGCTCGCGAAGTACATGGAGAGGTTGTTGTCGGGCGGGTTGGCGGAGAAGACGCTGCGGTCACCCGAGTCAAGGTCGATGGCGACGATGGGAAAGCCAGCAGCCGTGTTCGCGCGGTCGAACACGAAGGCGCGCGCGCCGACCTCGTCGACGGCCAGCGCCGTGACGCCCACGAGCGCGTCACCCTGCCCCTGGCCGACGCCGCTGATGAGCGCGCGCCCCCCCGTGGACGTGTCCACCGCCACGAGCCCCAGCGTCTGGTCCGTCACGTAGAGAGTGTCTCCATCGGCGCTCAGCTGCGCGGCCTGTGGGGCGACGAACGCGGTGAGGGCGTTCGGCACGGTCGACGCGGAGAGCACCTGGCGGTCCCCCGTCGTGGTGTCAACCACCACGATGGCGGGCCCCGCGGCGTCGATGACGTAGAGGCGGTCGCGCGCACGATCGAGCGTCAGGTGGATGGGATCCTCGATGAGTGGCGCTGCAGGGTGCGTCGCCGCCGTGGACAGCGGGGACCAGGTCTGGGTCGCTGGGTCGAGGGCGTAGATGCCGCGGGACCCGAGGCTCCCTGGCTCGCGCGCGCCGACCAACACGCGACCCGCGTCGTCCAGCGCCGCGCCCTGGACCGCGCGCATCCCCGTCCCGAACACGGAGACGTCCGCCCCGGGCGTGACCGTGAGCTCGCTCAGATTGGCAACGGCGATGCGCAGGCTGCCACCGTCGATGTAGTGGAGGTCGTCGCTGATCGGATCGAAGTGGAAGCCACGCGGGTTCGCGAGGTCGTTGTGCAGGACGATGGAGCGGGTCGCGCGCGCCTCGTTGCCCGACGTGTCGGTCGCGACCACCTCGAAGACGCCGCCACCGTCTGCCGTGTCCACCGTGATGCTCCATGTGGCGAAGCCGTCGCTGCTGGTGACCGACTGACCATCGACCTCCACGGACGCGAGCGCAACGTCATCCGCGGCGACGCCGCGAAAGGTGAACGTACCGTTCTGGGTGAACCCACTGAGCGCTGGGAAGGTGAAAGCGACGGAGGGCGGCGTGGTGTCGGGTCTGAGTCCTGTGTCCAGCATGGGGGATCCCATGTCCAGCATGGGAGGTGAGCCACCGCCGCCGCACGCTCCCGACGTGAGAGCGAGGGCCATGGTCATGGCGAGACCCGCCGAGGGGCGGCGGAGCGAGTGAAGTGACGTGCGCATAGGCCCCAAGTTACGAAGCCATCTGCTGCAGCTCACGCGTCAAACGACCCGTGTGAGAGGTCTGTGAGACGCGCGGGAAGGAGCACGACGAGCCCCACCCGCTCGCCAGTGGACCTGACTCGACTCTAACGGTGCGGCCCGTAAGCACGTCGCCTCTGCACCGATGCAGCTCGCACTCTACCCCGTCCCCACGACCAGCCGCCCCGCTCGTGCTCTGGCCCAGCTAGTCGATCAAGGTGTCGTGCAGGTCGTCTGCCTGAGTGCGGGCAAACGCTGGCGCAACGTCTTGTCCTGCCCCCCCTGCCGTTGCCGTGTCCGGCCCGCAAGCCGCGAGCGCATGCAAGAGCGCCGTTCGCATCGATCCGGCCGTCTGAAAGCGCTCGTCTGGGTCCTTGGCCAGCGCCCGCTCGAAGAACGCGTCGACTTCGGGCGCGAGCGCGCGCACCCGCTGGGAGGGCGGGTCCGCTGAGTGCATCAGGATGGCCATCACCAGCTGCGGGAAGTTGTCCCCCCCGAAGGGTGGCTCCCCGGTGAGCAGCTCGTACAACACGACGCCGCTCGCCCACAGGTCCACGCGTGCGTCCACGGGCTTGCCCGCCGCTTGTTCGGGCGCGAGGTAGTGCGGGGTCCCCAGCACCTCGCCATCCCGGGTCATCGCCTCGGCGGCCTGGTCCTTGGCGATGCTGAAGTCGAGGATCTTGAGCACCTCCACGCCGCCCTCGAGCGCCAAGAACACGTTGTCGGGCTTGATGTCTCGGTGCACGACCCGCTGCGCGTGAGCCTGCTCGAGCCCGCGCAGCAACTGGTCGGCCAAGTCAGCGACGCGCGCAGGGGGCAAGCCCCCCTCTGGGATAGACGCGCTCAGCTCCTCACCCTCGAGCAGCTCCATGACAAGGTACGGAGCTCCGTCAGGCAGGCGACCCACGTCAAAGATGCGTACGACGTTCGGGTGGTCTATGCGCCCCGCGGAGTGCCCCTCGCGCAGGAAGCGCTTCTCGGCCGCGCTACCTGCCTCGAAGCGGGAGTGCAGGACCTTGACCGCCACCTCGGTCCCCAGGTTGACGTGCTCGGCGCGATAGACCGTGCCCATCGCCCCGTCGCCGATGTTGGCGCCCACCAGGTAGCGTTCGTCGAGCAGCGTCCCCGTGAGAGCGTCCCGCGACGGTACCCACACACCATCGTCGGGCAAGCGCGTCTGTGGGTCGACAGCCTTGCCGGTGAAGGGACAGCGCAGCACCGAGGCCACGTGCGGCAGGTTGCAGTGTCGACAGCGGACGAATCGTTCCAAGGCAGCTCCTCGCCGGATGATGCCCGAAGTCGGACCGCAGCGTGAGACTTCCGGTCGTTGCGCGCGTTCTGAGCCGCGGAGTGTCGTGACCAGGCACTAGGGGGACGCTACCAGCGTGGCGGCCCCGGTGAAGCCCAGCGACAACCCGGAGCACATGCCGCCCAGCTCGACGTCGTAGAGGTCCTCTAGCAACGGCGCGATGTCAGGGTACGTCACGCCGTCTCCGAGCGCGGGAAGCAGCTCCATCATCAACGTCTCGAAGGCGCTGCGCTCGATGAAGCCACCGAGGACGAGGTCGCTGAGCTCGCTGGCGCCGACAGTGGCGGTCATGACGAGGTTGGAGACGGCCAGGTCGATACTGACTACCCCGGCCTGCGTGTGGGCGGGGATGCTGAGAGCGAGCCCCTCAGCCTGGAGGCGTAGGCCGCCGCTTCCGTCGAGGCTGCCCACGGCCGGTCCCGCGAGGGTCGCGCCTTCGCCGTCCTCGAACGCGACGACCGCGCACGCCGTGCCCGAGTGCACGCTCACGAAGAGCTCGAGGCGCGTGCAGGTCGTGGGCTCCGCGTCGGCTGGGCAGTTCAGCGCCGCGTCTATGGCGGCCTGGAAGTCGAACCCTCCGTCGGGCGGAGTGAACGTGGTCAGCTCCGAGGAGAGATCGATCAAGGCGTTGTCGACGCCGCCCGGGAAGTCCTCGACGCCGCAGGTCGTGCCCGTTCCGTCCACGTTGTGCCCGACACGCCGGCCTTGGCTGACGTCCACCGCGGTGGGGATGTGCAGGGCCGTGATGCGGTAGCGGGCGGTGCCGAGCCCGCCGCATGGAGGCGGCGTGATGATCGCGCCCAGGTCGAGCTGATCCCGGCCCATGTCGTGCGGGACATCCGACGTGCCACCGCACCCCACGACAGCGAGCACAGCGAGGGCAGCGAGGCACGGGGAGGGGCTGACGCGTGAAGTCCGGGGCACGGAGTCCTCAGGATGTCGAGCGAGAGCTGCGTTGTCGATGGCCCTGGGCTGCAAGCGAGAGGAAGGGAGGGGTCTCCAACGGGCTGCTAGAGCAGGTCGCGCAGGGCGAGGTCGAGGTCCGCGTGGGTGTGCCGAAAACCGAGCGCCTCGAGCTTCATGGGGTGTACCCGCGCTCCTTGGACGACCAAGCACGCAACCTCGCCGAGCGCGCAGCGGACGGCGAACGCGGGGATGGGCACCCACACCGGCCGCTCGAGCACGCGGCCCACGGCCGCTGCGAACTCTCGCATGCGCACCGGCTCCGGAGCGACCGCGTTGAAGGGCCCGACGACCTCCGACCGCTCGAGGGCGAAGATGAGCATGTCCGCGAGGTCGCGCGGATCGACCCACGGAACCCACTGATGGCCTGGGCCCGGAGCTCCCCCGAGGAACCAGCGAAACGGGCCCGCCATCTTCTGCATCGCGGAGGACAGGACCACGCCGATGCGCGCGTGCGACACCCGGACACCCGCCGAAAGGGCCGGGGCGCAGGCGCGCTCCCACTCGGCGCACACGGACGCGATGAAGGTGTCGGCGGGCTCGGCGTCCTCCCCGACGGGCTCGTCGCCGTGCTTTCCGTAGTACTGCCCGACCGCCGAGGCGGAGACCAGCGCGGTGCGGCCTCCCGCGGCGGCGACCGCCTCGGCGACGCGGGTCGTGCCGTCGATCCGGCTCGCCCGGATGCGCCCCTTTTCGGGCTCGGTCCAGCGGCCTCCCCACACGCTGTGCGCCGCGAGGTGCACCACGCCGTCACAGGTCGCGACGGCCTCCTGCCAAGGGCCGGCGCAGGAAGGATCGCCTTGGATGAGCTGCACGCGCGGGTCGACCTGCGCGCGAGCCCGCACGGCGTCACGCGAGAGGACAAGCACCTCGTCACCACGGTCCAGAAGGCGAGCGGTCAGCACCGTCCCTACCCCGCCGGTACCGCCTGTCACCATCACGCGCATGCCGGAGCGTCAGACGTCTCTCGCGCGTTGTCACGCTCCATGTCGCAGAGTCCGAGCGGGCGAGCTCGCTTGCCATCATCCGCACCACGCACACCGTCGACGCGGTGCCGTCAACCGGCTCGTCTGCGGAGGCCATGGGCGACCGCAAGAGTGAGCACCGAGAGCGCTCCTCCGAGGAGCAGCACGCCGACGTCGAGCTGGGAGAGCAACGCCACGCTGGTCAGCACGCCCACGATGGGGATGAGCGGGACGCCGCGGATGGCCAGGGGCACGCGGAACGGGCGCTCGCGGTCCGGGTCACGGCGGCGGAGCGCAATGAGCGCGAGGTTCACGGCGACGAAGGCGAGCAGCGCGGCGAACGACGAGACGCCCGCGACGACCTCGACCTCGCCGAGCGGGAGCAAGGCCGCCGCGACCCCGCTCGTGACGAGGATGGCCACCCACGGCGTCTTGCGCTTGGGGAAGAGCCGACCAAGCAGGGGCGGGAGCGCTCGCTGACGAGCCATCCCGAAGAGAACGCGGCTCGCTATGAGGACCGCCGCGAGCACGGTGTTGGCGGTCGCGAAGAGCGCGACACCACCGAGCGCTGGAGAGCCCCAGCGGGTTCGTGCGGCCACTGCCGTGACCAGCGGTGCATCGCTCGCCGCGAGCTGCTCGGATGGGACGAGCGCGACGACGGCGAGCGCGACGAGCGCATAGAGCGCGGTGGTCACTGCGAGGCACGCGAAGATGGCGATGGGGAGGTCACGGCCGGGGTTCTTGGCCTCCTCGGCCAGGTTGGCGATGCTCTCGAAGCCGAGGAACGAGAAGAACACCAGCGCCGTGGCGCTCGCGAGCCCGCCGTGAACGTCCGCAGAGAGCGCGTCACCGAAGTCCGGCGCGTTGGCACCGATGAGCACGACCGCGATCAGACCCGAGACCTCGACCAGGGTGAACACCATGGTCACCAACGAGGCTTGGAGCGTGCCGGCCATGTTGATCGTGGTCGCCGCCCCTAGCAGCGCGAGCGCAGCGACGACGGGCGGCACGGCGACGAAGTGCGCCAGGTAGCCGCCGAACGCGAGCGCGACGGCGGCCGCGGTCGCGATGCCCGAGAAGGCCACGAGCGTACCGACGACGACCGCGACCGACGGGGCCCCCGGGAACGCCCGGGAGACATAGGTGAACTCGGCGCTCGCCGTGGGGTAGCTCGTGGCGAGCTCCGCGTAGGAGAGCGCAGTGAAGAGCGCCACGCCGCCGCTCGCGCAGAACGCGATCCACAGCGCGTCGCCGGCGCGTCCCGCAGCCACACCGATGATGGAGTAGATGCCGGCGCCGAGGATGATGCCGAGCCCGTCGAAGGTGAGCGCGAACGGCCCGAGAGAGCGGTGGAGCTTGCTCTCTGCGGGCTGTGGGGACGAAGAACGAGAGGAAGCGACGGACTTCATGACGGTTGGTCTCGCACGCAGTGTGGCAGCTTGTGGGGCGCTGTCGCGGTGCGCGCGTGAGAGCCGCTCGTGACGTGACGCTTCGACGACGCCAAGCCGCTCGTCGTCTCCCACGGATCCCGGTGGCACACACGCGCTTCGGCGCCGGAGTGGCCCCGTGATGGCCTATGATGCGCGCATGCGAAGCCTGCTCGCGCTCTCCGTCGTCGCGTGTCTCGCCGCCTGCGGCGGGGGCACCCCTCGTCCCACCCACCCGGTCACGCGCGTCGTGGTGGTCGGCGCCGGAATGGCCGGCATCACCGCAGCCCACGCGCTCGACGCGGCGGGCTACGACGTCGTGGTGCTCGAGGCCCGCGACCGCATCGGCGGCCGTATTCACACGGTGGATCTCGCTGGTGTGCCCATCGACATGGGCGCCGCCTGGCTCCACGGCGCCCGCGACAACCCGCTGGTCGGCGTCGCGAACGCGTATGGCTTCACGCATGTGGCCGACGACGTGGACGACGTCGCGCTGGCGGTGAGCGCCGTCGAGGGGCCCTTCGATGACCGCGAGATCGCAGACGCCTTTACCGTGGCGGACCGCTTCTTCGGCCGCCTGCCCGCGCTGCGCCGACAGCTGGGCCCAGAGGCGTCCGTGGCCGACGGCAGCGACGCCTACTTCGCGGACCTCGCGCTCACTCCCCGCGCCACGCTGCTGGGACGTGCCATGCTGGAGCGCAGCTACCTCGAGCTGGACTACGCCGCGCCGCTCCCGCTGCAGTCGCTCCGCTGGGTCGACGAAGACCCCACGCTACGAGGTGGTGACCGCATCCTCCTCGGCGGCTATGGGCAGCTCGTGGAGAGGCTGGCGGAGGGCCTGGACATCCGCCTCTCCGAGGTCGTGACCCGCGTCGTCTACGACGACCAGGGCGTGACGGTGCACTCGACGAGCGGCGCCATGTCCGCGTCCCACGTGATCCTCACCGTGCCCATCGGCGTGCTGCGGGCGGGCACCATCGCGTTCGAACCTCCGCTCCCGGAGGAGAAGTCTGCAGCCATCGAGCGCCTCGACCTCGCCAACCTCGAGAAGGTGGTGCTGCGCTTCGAGACCTTCTTCTGGGACGAGCTGGAGGACAACTCCGGGCTGGTCATGTCGGACGTCGACGGTGAGATGCCTGGCTACTACGACCTCACCAGCGAAGCCGGCGCACCCACCTTGGTGGTGCTCTACGGCGGCGACTATGCGCGCTCGGCGCAAGCGACGCTGAATGACGAAGAGCTGGTGGCGCGCGCGCTCGCGAACCTCGAGCTGCTGCTGGGCCGCAGCGTGCCCACGCCGAGCGCGACCTATGTCACGCACTGGACGACCGACCCATTCTCGCGCGGATCGTACAGCTTCATTCCGGTTGGCGCCTCCCCTGCCGACATGGACACGCTGCGCGCTCCGGTGGCGGACCGCGTCTTCTTCGCAGGCGAGGGCACGCGCTTCCGCACGTCCTCGACCGTGCATGGCGCGTTCTTGTCAGGCGTGGAGGTGGCGCGCACCCTGGGTGTGGCCTCCACAGGCATCCCTACTGCGCCGAGTCGATGACGTCCGCGGTCACCGGGTACATCGCTCGGAACAGGTCCGGCGCCGCGTCGGGGTCGGCCTCGACCAAGATGATGACCGCGTAGCCGCGTTGCGTGTCGATCCAAGGCGTGGCGCCGAACGAGCCCGCGTCCGAGAACACCCCCGGCAGGTCGCGGTGGACCCACCAGCCGAAGCCATAGCCCCGTGCGAGCGGCTCGTGGGTGCTGCCTCGATAGACGTTCCAGATGCGGTCCTCCCGCATCCGCAGCACGGACGCCTCGCTGAGCACCCGCCCGCCTGGACACACGCCGCCCCGGAGGTGCATCAGGAGCAGCTGCGCGTAATCTCGGACTCGCGTGTAGGCCCCACCTTCGATGTTGGGGTTGGTGGTGGGCAGGATGTTGGACTCGTCCCCGTTGACGAAGGACGGGTAGGACGTCGGGCCCGAGGTCCCGTTGACCAGGGTGGACTGCGCGTAGGGGTTGGCGTAGTCGAGCAGGCTCAGGCCGCAGGGCTCGGTATAGATCTCTTGCACGAGCTGCCGCCACGGCTTCCCAGTGACGGCCTCGGCGATGCCCCCCGCCAGATGCCACTGGCCGCCGCCGTAGTGAAACTGGGTGTCGGGGGGGACGATGTCGAGGCGGTCCGGTGCGAAGTAGATCGTGCGAGCGCAGCTCTCGACGCTCCCCACGCCGAGGAACTGACATAGGTAGAACGGATAGAGCGCGTTATCGAGGAGTCCGACGAGGCCCGAGCTGTTCGAGATGAGCTG
Organism: Sandaracinaceae bacterium; assembly: GCA_020633075.1. GTDB lineage: Bacteria > Myxococcota_A > Polyangia > Polyangiales > Houyiibacteriaceae > JADJJE01. The sequence continues at coordinate 305,829 of JACKEI010000003.1, read as the reverse complement.
GGCGACCGACATGCGCCCGCGCGCGTTCCCCCAGCGGTCCCCGACCGCGTCGCGGAGGGGCGCGTCGAGGTCGATGAGCCCCTCCTCGTGGAGCCGCATCATGACGCCGGCCGAGACCACCTTGCTGGACGACGCGAGCATGATGACGCGGTCGAGGTCGAAGCTCCCGTAGGACTGCTCGTGCAGCACGCCCCAGTCGCGATGAACGACGGCGGCCGTAGCCCCATCGAGGCCGTTCTCCGCCAGGAAGGCGTCGAGCGCCGCGTCGAACGGGGCGAAGTCGTACGTGGGGCGGACGGGGCCCATGTCTGCGGGGCCCGTGTCCGCGGGGCCCATGTCTTCGCGGCTCATGTCTCCTTGGCCGACGTCTTCGGCGCTCGCGTCCGCCAGGTCGGCGATGCCTCCGTCCAGCGGGTCCACCCACGCGTCCAGGCCGACGACCAGGGACGCGTCCGCCTGGGCCCCCAGCGAGGCGTCGACGTCGCATCCACCGGCAGCCAGAAGCGGCGTGGTCAAGAGCGCGGCCATGGGGAGCAGCCCCCACGGCAGCGCGCGACGCGCGGAGAGCGGCGCCGGAGGATGAGCGGCGAGATTCGGTTCCATGAGCACCCGTCCTTCGTGTCGAGGAGACGCTGATGAACCTATCCGAGGTGGCCAGGGCTCAGCTTGTCGGCGCGTGACAAGCGCTTGTCATTAGCGGCCAAACGCCGCGCGCCGGAGTAGCCGGAGGGTCCGCTGGCTGAGCTCTTGTTCACTTCCGGGCTTCATCCCATGCGGGGGCACCATGAAGCTCACTCGCCGAGCGTTCGCGAGGTCGACCTGATTGTGGGTGCGGTCGACCGGAGGCTCGGAGCGTTCACTCGCACACGCGTGGCATGACCGCGGAGGTCCAGCTCCCGTGGCAGAAGCCGGTGCGCAACACCCCATCCACAACCGCCTGGTGATAGCCGCGCAGGTCCATCTGGAAGTTGCCGCCGTCGCGAAGCTCCACTCGATAGTCGTTGCGCGTGTCGAAGCTTCCGAAGAGAGCGCGCACGGCGCACGAGTCGAGCTCTCGCACGCCAGCGTAGACATCCGTGCCGGCGTCCTGCCAATCCAGGTAGAAGTCCTCGTCGACGCGGTGCGTGAGCGGGCCATACTGGAGGCGCGCAAGCCAGTCTGCGCAGACCACGGCGTCGGTGGAGTCGCTCTCGAGCTGACCGGTGCCGGTGAGGTCGACCGAGAAGCAATAGGGCGCCGCGGGACAGGGCGTCCATGGGTCCTCACTTGGGCCGCGTGTGTCGAGGTCGGGTTCGCCACGCGAGGCGCCTTGTACGAGCGAGAACTGGTTCGCCATGTCGAGGCGCGCCGTGCCGCGCAGGAGGATCCAGTCGAGGCGTCGTTCCTCGACGCTGAGGTTTGCAATCAGCTGGGTGCTTGCGAGGTCCTGGATCTGCATCGCGGCGGGCTCGACAAGCGACAGACGAAGATGCCCGCCATCCTGCTCGATGAGGCACTCTCCCTCTGTGACACTCGCGCGGAGCGAGTTGCCCGAGCCCGCAAAGCGGCAGCCGTAGCGCGTTCCGTCGTCGCCGATGGAGAACACGCGCGTCAGTGTGAAGTCGATGCGGTCGTTCGCGATGTCGCGCGACTCACGCCACGTCCAGCACAGGGGTTCCCGGTCGTAGTGTCGCCTGGTCGACGGAGTGGTGTTCGTGCTCGCGACGGACTCGGGCAAGATGTCGAGCGTGGCGGCGAAGCAGACTTCGAGCTCGGATGGGCGGTCTTCGAGCCGGAAATCATCCTCGTCTTCGCACGCGAGACACGCGCAGAGGAGGACCAACAGCAACCGGGATGCGCCTCGAATCATCGGGTGACCTCGATGCCTCTTGCCGTGACCGCGACGGTGAGCGCGGGCCCGAAGGAAGGGGTCCATGCGGGTTCGGTCTCACCCGCGTCCTCGGTTGTCTGGGCTCTCAGGTCGCGGCGCACGTAACGCCCGCCGACACGGGAGATGAGCACACCGTATTGGTCGATGCCAACGAACTCTTCACCATCCGCGAGACGATACACGAACGACGTGCTCGTCGCCCACACGCCATAGATCAAGTCACGTCCGTCGTCGTTCATGACGCCGACACGCAGGTAGTCACCAAAGACGGCGTAGTCCGTAGTGTCGATCGCTGGCGTCTCGACGGCGACCTCCGGCGCGCTCACGTCGATGATTCGCACGGCAGCGTTGGACGCCGAGACGAGCCGCGAACCGTCGCTCGAGAAGCGCAGCACCGGGTATCGGTAGCGAAAGCGCTTGAGCAGGAGGCGGTCGCTGAAGTCGGAGGCTTGTGTGTCTGCGTTCAGCATCTTGGTGGGGGCGCTCGGCACGCGTGCCCGCACGGTCATCTCGGCGTCGGGGCCTGCGGGGGCGTCGTAGATCACGACCTCGGCTTCCGACGTCGCAGCAACGAGGTCTCCTCCCCGTGCGACCGCAACGGCACCGCGATGGAAGTTGGGTGGCAAGTCCTCGGAGTACGCGCGCCGCCTGCAGGTGGTTGCGTCGTAGACGACGATGGGGTGGTCGTCGTAGTCCCTCGGGCCGTACTGTGTCGCCCAGTGCGCCAGCCAGGCCGAGTCCGCGGAGAACGACGGAATCGCGATGTTGATGGGCTGGATCTCCCCGCGCAGGATCGTGTTCCCGCCGAACGAACAGGACTCACCCGTGTCGAGGTTCAGGATCTCGTTCGTGGTGTCCGGGTAGTCCGTCTCCGCGGGGGCACCGAGCCCGCTCCACGCGATGCGGCGGCCGCTCGGGGCGACGACGAGGTGCGGAAAGTGGCTCCTGTTGGGGTCGACGCGGTACGTGACCGGCCAGCGATACTCGTGCAGGGTCGCCTCTCGTCCATCGAGATCATACGTGGCAATCATCGCCGGGCCGTAGCCATCGCCAACTGTCACGCTGCCCGCGATTGCGAGGGTGCGCCCTTGGCCGTGGCCGTAGACGAGATCCCCGGGTGTGCCCGACATGTCGCTGAAGTCGTAGAGACCCACAGACGACAGCACGTAGCGATTCGCTCGATCGAGGAAGCGCTGCCGGTTCCAATCGTTCTCGTCGTTCATCACCCGCGTCTCATCGAAGAACGTCACCCCGCCGCCCGGGATGTTCTCGCTCCGCAAGAGGACGCCCGACTGGGCATCAAAGTGCAGGATGAGCCCCTCTCCCGTGGCAACCTCGATGCGGGATCCGTCGTCGGAGAAGCGAAGGTCGGTCGGGTAGGTCGCCTGCGTCGGCAGAACCAGGCGCGGACCGACGTCGGCGTACTCCTCCAGGTACTCGCGCTGCACGAGGCGCGTCTCGGCGTAGTACTCGGGGTGGTCTCTGAACGTGACGCGGATGCTGCCGTCGAGGGGAGCGTCGTCGCCCGCGCAGATTCGCCAGACGCCGCGTCCTTCGCCTCGGGCATTGGCCGACGCGTTCGGGGCCAGCGGCTCGACCGTGTGGGCCGTCATCGAGCCCTCGTCGATGGAGAGCTCGAGCTCGTCGATGGAAGTGGGCGGGGTCGTGTCGTAGTTGAAGTCGATCGTGCGGCAGGTCGCCGGGTACACGACGACGACGTCGCTCCCGAACGCGAACGAAACGAACTGCCGCGGCCACACGGAGCGCCCGGACGCATCCTCGTCGCCGCAGGACATCGCGAAGACCGAACAGAATAGTAGTATGAGCAGAAGTATTGCGTGTTGACGGACTGCCACTCGGGCGTTTTTAACCGACGCCGCGAGCCTTTGCCAACCTGGATGTGCGCGCGGCGCCCCGCCGCCCCCTCGGCCTATGACCAGCGGCGTTGGCGTCGCCGAAGCGGCACGTTCGCTCTCAGGCGGGCCGCGGGCGGTCAGTTCGGCTCCGGCGGTCGCTTCCTGCTGCCCGCCCTGCGGTGGCTCTTCTCTCTTGGCTTGCGGGTAGACGGTGTGCGCTCGCCCTCTATCCGAGCGCGCTCGTCCTGGGCTCGCTGAGAGAGATGGTCGAGCATCGTGCGCACGCGGGGGGAACGGGCCGTGTCCACGTGCGCGACGGCCCAGTACGTATCCCGCAAGAGCACCTCGTCCGCCACCCGCACCACACCGGGTTCCCGCTCCGCCACATGACAGGCGTGCACGCCGAGTCCGAGTCCACAGCGAATGGCCGCGAGCTGCGTGCCGGGTGACGCCGCGCGCACGACGATCCGGGCGCCGGCTGCGTGACTGGCGAGCGACTGCTCTTCCGTCGCACCGGCAAGCTCGGGGGCGAGGCCCACCACATCCCATGCGCCGCCCTGCGCGTTGAGCTGCCGTTGGTCCGTGAGGACTGCCGACGTGAGGCCTCATGGGCCAGCGAGTCTGGCTGCCTGACCGAACGCGCGCTCTCGACGCTCGGCCGGCGTGCTAGCTTCGACCGCGAGCCCATGAAGACCCTGCACCAGCCAACGTTCTTTTCGTGGTCGCGCTTCGACGAAGCACGCAACGTCGACTTTCACGGCTACGCCATCATTCGTCCGGGAGGGGTCGTGCTCGTAGACCCCATGCCCATGTCCGCGCATGACCTCGCGCACCTCGACGCTCTCGGGACCATCAGCGCGGTGGTGGTGACCAACAGCGACCACACGCGCGCGGCGCAGGAGCTGGCGGCGCGCTCGAACGCCGAGCTGTTGGGCCCGCGCGCAGAGGCCGAGGGGTTTCCCATCCCGTGCTCGCGCTTCGTCGGCGAGGGAGACGAGGTCGCGCCCGGCATCGTGGTGATGGAGCTCCACGGCAGCAAGACGCCCGGCGAGCTCGCGCTCGTGGTGGACGACACCACCTTGATCACGGGCGACCTGGTCCGCGCGCACCGCGCGGGGGCCCTCACCATCCTGCCGGACGCAAAGCTCGCCGACCGAGCGCTGGCCGTCGCGTCCGTGCGCCGGCTCGCGGCGCTCGACAGGATTGACGCGGTCCTGGTGGGCGACGGGTGGCCTGTCTTCCGCGATGGGCACCGGGCCCTCGTGGAGCTGGCTGGCTCACTCGAGAGCTGAAGGGGGCGACCCTGTCGTTGACGAGGACTTCGAGGGCTAGCTACCCTCGCGCGGATGGGTAGGACATGCATCGTCTGCGGGGTCAGCTTCGACGGACGCGAGCACTTTGCCAACGCTTGGGAGGCGTCCCTCGGCGCACACCCTTGCTGTTCCGACCGGTGCGCGGGCGCGTTTGACCCCGACACCCACTGGATGCCATTGGCCGCGCCTGTAGAGCTGTCGGATCCAGACGCGGCCCCGTTTGTTGCCAACGCCCAACGCCGCCTGGGTGGCGGGGAGGATCCCAACTTGGTCGCTCGTGACCTATTGCTTGCGGGCGTCGTACCTTGGCAGGTGCGGCGCATCGTGGGAGGCGCAGCGATCAAGGCCAGCCGAGCCCGCGGCTCCCTCGCGCTGCCCAACTGGCTGGGCGCGCTCTCTGTGCTCGCGACAGGCCAGGGCACCCTCTTTGGCAGCACAAGCGACCGCGTCGACGTGCGCAAGGCGGCACAATCGGGCAGCGTCGTGGACGAGTGGGAGGCGCGCTTCGGGAAAGCGCCACGTACTGAGTTGGGCGCGACGCCCACGGGCTCCGTGACTCGGGATACGTAGGCCCCTTCGATGCCCTGACTTCGGATTCCAAGGATGGACCCACGGCAAGAGGCGCGCCGTGACGCGCTCACCGCGCTGTGACGCTCCCGTCGCCACCCTCGTCAGTAGGCCTGGTACACGACCTGGTTCAAGACGAACATATTGAACATGTGCACGACAAAATTGACCACACTCATCAGGACCCACGTGAGCACGTTCAATGGAAACTTTCTACGCCGCATCATGACGAAGAATGCGATCCCGAGGACCACCACGGAGACTGAAATAGACTGGGCCTGAAGGTCTCCTGACTCGGTATGCTCGAAGTCGATCTTGCCAAGGACAAGATTTACCAAGAACGCAATGAAGAAGAGGAGATTGTAGAAGTCCGCGAGAGCGTTGGCGTTGAACCAGAAGTCACGACGGTCCCAGAGCTTCGACAGGCACGCGATGCCGTAGCTCACCGTGAACCCAAATAGATAGGTGCACAGCAGGACTCCATACTTCATCGACTCGGCGACCAGGTCCGAGTCCGTCCCGGACAGCTCCATCACCGAGACTTGCAAGATCACCCAATAGGAGAGGAACCGAAAGAAGTCCCGTCCGTTGGTGAGGATGGATTCCTGGGTGGGACGTTGGCTGACGTCAGGCTTGAGCACGCGCCGGAAGAGGCTGGCGCACGCCGTCATCTCACCTCGGATGAATCGGACCACCCCCAGGAAGGGCTCGACGAGGAAGACTCTGGCGAGGGCGAGCAGCATGCTGACCGAGCAGCGGGCCTACCGCGGCCGGGCCGAAAATTCAAGGACGGGGGCGAACGCCAGGCGGTGATGGTCGCGGCGGTCAGAGCTCGGGCGGCGGCGCGACTCAGCGCGCAGTGATGGTGAATCCTGGGCGCAGCGGCGGGCCTGACAGCACCTCACGCCAGCGCATGTCGCCAAGCAGGTGGATGCGGGCGAACCCCAAGACGTAAGCCGCAAGCCCCGGTAGGGAGTCGTCCACGGAGATGAAGCGCTCTGCGCAGCCGTCTTCGATGGCTGTAGGTCGCACCAGGGCGAGCAGCGCGACGGGCACGTCGCGGCAGGACGGGATGAACGACATGTGGGCGCCGGTCGGCATGTCGACCCACACGTCCCCCACGCGGTCCCGTGATTCCCACAAGGGCACGGCGCTCGTGGCGTGGGGGGTGGAGATGTCGAGCAGCCCACTCTGGAGCATGACCGGGATGTCGAATCCCCCCAGGGAACCGGCGACGAAGAGATCCGATGCACCGGGAGCCTGCGCCACCAGCGCGACGACGCGCTCGTCGGGCATCAGCGCGCCATATCCCTCGGCCAACGCCTCCCCGTCCACCAGCAGCTCACACTCGGTGCTGCACTGGGCGCGGATCTGGTCCAGGTCCACCTGGGCGCCGCTCGCGGCGAATACCGTGTAGGCGCCGAGGCTGTAGCCCACCAGCATCACCCGGTCCGTGGTCACCAGCCCCTCGAACCACTCGTCCGTGGGGGCTTCGAGCCAGTCGAGTGCTGCGGCGATGTCGCTCGGTCGGTCGAGCGCCCAACGCTCCAGCCGCGTGGGCGCGCTGTCGAGCGTGGCGGTCCCGGCGTGGGTGACGCTGACCACCACGAACCCGTGCGACGCGAGCAGCTCGCCGTAGGGGTACGCGTGCTGCGCCTCACCGCCGCCACCGTGCGAGTAGACGACGAGCGGAAAGGGACCGCCGCTGGCCACGGCAGGTTCGCTCAGCGCCGACTGGCTTCGGATCCGAATGACGCCTCCGGTGACGTACGAAGCGGGTGGCTCGGTCGAACCCGAGGCCGCTGGGTACCAGGCGTGGAGCGCGAGCTCGCGAGGCTCGCCCGAGCCTCCGCGTGCATACGTGAGCGTGGCCTGTCGAAAGCCGACCACGTGCGGACCCGGTTCGAAGAGCGCTTCGGGGTCGGCGGCGTCTGCCCCACATGCGCCGAGGGGAACGAAGCACGCGAGCAGCAGCACGAGGGTGGCGGACGGCGGTGACGTCATGGTGTATTCCAGCATGGAAGCGACGCGCGCGTCTCTCATTCGACAGGCAGCAGGAACGCGGGGACCGCTCGCAGACGGACGCCGAGGCTGAGCCCGAAAGTGTGCCGGCGATCAGCGAGTCGGCGCAGGGTCACGTCCCAGGCGGCGCGGGGTCATAATTGGGTGCGCGCTTCAGCGCCGTTCCAGCAGGTAGTGGCTCACGAGCCACTCGCGTCCGCGCCGAAAGCCCCAGAGCTCTGCGCACGCCATGAAGAAGACCCGCCAGCGCTCGGCCCACTGCGACGCGTCCTCCCCGTACACGTCCACCAAGACGGGCATGATCTCCGCTCGCTTGGCGTCGAAGTTGTGGAGCCACGCCTCCGCTGTGCGCGCGTAGTGAGTCCCGTCCACGAGGTAGTGGTCCCGCACGCGAAGGTCGTCCTGGAAGGCGTAGATGAGCGTGTCGCTCGGCATGATGCCGCCGGTGAAGAAGTACCGAGACATCCAGTCGCTCGCGTCGCGCACTTCGAAGGGATAGGTGTGGGTGCGGTGTGTGAAGACGTGCAGGAAGAGGGTCGCCTGCGGACTCATCACGTGAGCGACGCGCTTCAGGAGCGCCCCCCAGTTGCGCGCGTGCTCGAACATCTCGACGCTGACCACCCGATCGTAGACCCCCGGGTCACCGAGCTCGACCGTGGCCACGTCCCCCGTCCGGATCTCCACGTTGCGGAGCCCGCGCTCCCGTGCCCGCGCGAGGATGAACTCTCGTTGCGGCGCAGAGTTGCTGACCCCGACGATCGTCGAGCGCGGAAAGCGCTCCGCGAGGTAGAGCGTGAGTGAACCCCAGCCGCAGCCGATCTCGAGCACTCGGTCGCCATCCTGGATGCGCGCCCGTTGTGTCGTCAGCGCCAGCATCCTCGCCTCCGCGGCGCCGAGCGCGTCGCTGGCCTCGCCGTCCTCGAAGTACGCGCACGAGTACTTGAGGTGCGGGCCGAGGACCCGCTCGAAGAACGCCGGGGGCAGCTCGTAGTGCTGCTCGTTCGCCTCGCGGGTGTTGACGGTAATCGGTCCAGCCGAGAGGCCCGCACGCACGGACGCCGCGCGCTCTGCCTCCCGCTCGGGACCGCCGTCCTCGAGCTCGCGCAGGCGGTCGCGCAGCAAGGAGCGGATGCCCATCCGGATGAGCGGGTCGGGGACCAGGCCGGTGTCGAGCAGGCGAAGTTCGAGGCGACGGGTCTGGTCCGAGAGAGCCGCTGTGGGAAACGCCATCGGGCGTGTCTAGGGCGCGGCGCCTGTTCCGCAAGGGTTGGGGGCGTCAAACGGGCGAAGGCGGCACTTGCGGGTGTACCCGCAGGGCAAGAGGATGGGGGCATGACGCGCTTCATCGTGATCAACGTCGTGCTCGGAGCGGCCGTCCTCATCTCCTACGCCCACGGCATAACCACCCACCCTCACCAGGTCGACGCGCTGTGGGGCACCATGCCGGCGGGCCTCCGGCGTCTGTACCAGCTGTGGATGTTCGTGGCGGCGGCGGGCTACTTCCCGACGGCGTACGCCTTTCTGACGCATCGCACGACGCCGCTCTTCGGTGGTGTCGTGCCGGCCTCGCGGAGCGCGCTGGTGGTGGATGCGCTGTACGCCACGCTGCTCACCGCGTCGGCGCTGTGGATGCCGCTGACCTTTCACTGGCTCGAGACCTCGAGCCAGGTCGCGTACATGGCCATGCGCGCGGTGCTGACGCTCACGGCGCTCGCCTCCTATGTGCTGCTCGCGGCGCTGCTCACCCGCGAACCGCGCGGGGGCACGGCGTGGTGGCTGGCGGTGGTCGGGCACGTGCTCTTCACCGTGCAGACCGGACTGCTGGACCCGTGGGTCTGGCCGCGCTTCATGTAGCCGCGTGGCGGTCCCGAGAGCGGGCGGAGGCTGCGCGTGGAGGTCCCGCGTGGCGACCACGTGGAGCAGCCGTGACATCTCGGAAAGACACCTGAATGTAGGCAGATGGTTGCGATCCTGAGGCTTGCTGCGCAGGCCTCGTGAGCGACGCTCGGGACCATGTCCGACTCCCCCTCCGGGCGCTTCGTAGCGCTCGACCGCCTGCGTGCGCTGGCCGTGCTGCTCATGATCCAGGGGCACGCGTTCTTCGAGCTGCTGGACCCCGCGGCCACCCGCGGGACGTGGTACCGCCTGCACAAGCTGGTGCACGGGCTCACGGCGCCGATGTTCCTGATGGGCGCGGGCTTGGCGTTTGGCATCACCACGTATCCGCGCTGGGAGAGGTTCCGCACCCATGGCGCCGAGCACCACGCGCGGCTGCGGCGCTACGCGCTGATCGTGCTGCTGGGCTACGCGCTCCAACTGCCGGGGCACTCGCTGCGGTCGCTCGGCTCTCCGTCACCCGACGTGTGGCGGACCATCCTGGCGGTCGGCCCGCTGCAGCTCATCGGTGTGACGCTGCTCTTCGCGCAGCTCGGCACGCGCGTGTTTCCCACCCCGCGCTTGCACGCGCTCGGGGCGCTCGTGTTGGGCCTCGCCGTGATGCTGGTCGCCCCCTTCGCGTGGAACGTGGCCCCGGCGTCGCTGGACGCGCCTGGGCTGCTGGCGTTCCTCAACGGCCGCACGCGCTCGCAGTTTCCCGTCTTCCCGTGGGCCGCCTTCGTGCTAGCGGCGCTGGCGCTGTCCGTGGCCTGCACCTCCGCGCGAGGCGCGCGCTGGCTGCGCAGCGGGCCGCGCTGGGGCATGGCGGGCGCGCTCGCCTGTGGAGTGACCTACTCGCTCTACCGCGCGCGCGTGAACCCTTACGGCGAGCACGACTTCTGGCACTCGAGCCCGCTCTACACGGTGTTTCGCGCAGGCGGGGTGGCGCTCTTCTTGGCGCTCGCGAGCGTGCTGGCCAGCCGCCCGGGGAAGCTGGACCGCGGGCTCGCCATCCTCTCGCGGCACTCGCTCTTGGCCTACGTGACGCACCTCCTGCTGCTGTACGGCTCGTTCCCGGTGCCGGGCATGGTGCACGCGCTGGGCCGCGGCACGCTCGGCATCGAGGCCGCCACGCTGGCGTCGCTGGGGCTCATCGTGGCGACCGTGGGCGTGATTGTGGCGTGGCGTCACATTCAGCACACCGCCTTGATCCCAAACAGTTTCCAAAGGCTGACACACCTGTTGTCGGGCTGGCACACGACGCGCGCAACCTTGGGCGCATGGACCAAGTCCGAGACACACGTCACCGAACGCAGCGGCGTCCATGGCTCCGTGTCGCCAGCGCCGCGCTCATCCTGATTACCGTCGCGCAGTGCGCCCCTCTGCAGGGCGCTGGCGCCTCCGGCGGCACCTCGCTCGCGCCCGTCACGCGCGTGGCCTGCGGCGACCATCCCGTGGCCTACGTGCTGGATCCGCTCGACCCCATGCTGGACGCCTCGCCCTTTGCGCTGCGCCTCGCGCGCCTGGGCTTCGCCGTGGAGCCGCTGCCGCTCGACCGCTCCCCGAGCGGCCTGCACGGGCTCATCGTGATCGGCAGCGGCGCGGCGAGGCACCCCGACTACGCGGCCTACATGGAGCGTTACCGCAGCCACCTCTACCACTTCGTGGACCGCGCCAACGTGCTGGTGCAGCTGGCGCAGGCGGCGGCCGACGAGCCCGCGCCGCGCTTTCTGCCCACCACCCACTCGGCGCAGCGTGACGCCCGCGAGGTGCGCGAGATCCGGGTGGTGGAAGCCGAGCACGCGCTGCTTGGCAACCGGCCGAAGGGTCCGCTTCCGTGGCGCGGCGAGCACGGGCTGCCGGGTGCGTTCGTGCAGCAGGCTGGCTTCCAGGTGCTGCTGGCCGAAGACGCCGACGCGCGCCGCGGGCTCTTGCTGGAGGGCGCCTACGGCCAGGGCCGCATCGTGTTGAGCGCGCTGCCGCTGGACCACCCGGGCGACGCCGCCGCGACGCAGGTGTCGGACGCCTTCTTCGACGGGCTGCGCGCTCACACCCGCGACGTCTGCGCGCGCCACACGCAGCCCCTCTCGCCCACCTTCTCGGGGGCGGAGCAGCGCTTCACGGAGGGCTCCGAGATCATCGCCGTGCTGCCCGACACGCAGGTGTACTCGGTGCGCTACCCGGGGCTCTTCACCGCGCAGACGGCGTGGCTCGCGCAGAACGCGGAGCCGCTGAACATCCGCGTGGCGCTGCACCTGGGCGACATCGTGAACAACAACACGCCCATGGAGTGGCAGCGCGCGCGCAGCGCCATGGGGCTGCTGGACGGTGTGATCCCCTACGTGATGGTGCCGGGCAACCACGACTACGGGCCCTCGGGCGACGCCTCCACACGCGACACGCTCATGAACGAGTACTTCGAGTACGAGCCGCTCTCGCAGGTGCCCGGCTTCGGTGGGGCGTTCGAGCCGGGGCGCCTGGACAACACCTTCCACACCCTCGAGGCCTGGGGCCGGCGCTTCATCATCCTGGCGCTCGAGTGGGGCCCGCGCGACGAAGTGCTGGCCTGGGCCGACAAGGTGATGGAGGCGCACCCCGACCACCTGGGCATCCTGGTGACGCACGCGTTCCTGAACAACAACGACCGGCGCTACGACCACACGGACCTGCTGCACTCGCAGAGCTACAACCCGCACAACTACAGCACGCGCGGCGGCGTGAACGACGGCGAACAGATCTGGCAGCGGCTCATCCGACGGCACCGGTTCGTGATGACTCTCAACGGGCACGTACTGGGCGACGGCACCGGCTATCTGGTGAGCGAGACCGACATGGGCACGCGCTGCCACCAGATGCTGGTGAACTGGCAGATGATCCAGCAGGGCGGCGAAGCCAACCTGCGACTGCTGGAGCTCCTGCCCGACGGCCAGACGGTGCGCGTGCACGGATACTCGCCCCTGCACGACCGCTTCTTGTTCGCCCCAGACCAGAGCTTCGAGTTCACCATCAACGAGCGCTGATGGCCGGGCCGCCGATGACGCGGCCAGAGCGTCGCGGTCGTGGCCACGACGACCGCGAACCGTCGGGGGCCCAGAGTCCCCATGAAGCATGCTCACCCGTGTCCGAGAGCGGGTTCGCGGAGAGCCAGGAGACCCCCAGCCCGTGCCCTGCGCCCTGAGCACGGCTGCTCGGGCTGTCGCTCGGTTTGCGGTCGCCCCGCTCCCCTGGCGCCTGCGGGGCACCGACGCTAGCGTGCGCGGATGCAACGCGGAGGACTCAAGCTCGCTCACCAGCGACGCACGCGACAGCTCGTCTTGGCAGCGCTGGCGACGGCGATGATGGTCGCGCCGGCGTCCGTCGACGCGCAGGCCACGACCCGCTTTGCCGTCGCGGGGCACGGCACCCTGGTGGCCACGGGGGACGCCAACCACGACCTCCGCGTGCTCCGGGAAGGCACATCCGCGTTCGGCTTCGAGCCGTGGGTGATCCACGGCGCTGTCCCCTCGGGCAGGCTGCGACCGTCCGGCGGGGTGGGCGGGCGCTTCGAGATCCTGCCCAATCCCCACTTCTCGGTGGGACTCCTGGTCTCGTACGCACGGCAGCGGGCGGCTGTGGGGCCCGACCAACGCTGGCGCGACATGGACGTGTGGCTGTCGGCGCGCCTCCCCACCGAAGTGGGACCGCGGCAGCTCCGTGTCGTCCCGTACCTGGCTACACCTGTCGGGTATTCCGTGATGATCGGCCGCCTCGGCGGCTCGAGCGACGGGCGCCGCTTCGGCTGGAACCTGAGCGCGTTGATGGGGGTCGAGATCGAGGCAGCGGAAGGGTTTGCGGTCTACCTCGAGACGGGCTGGCTGATGCGGCAAGCACGGCACGAAGAAGAGTTCCTTGGGCGGTACCGGATCACCTTCACCACGCATCAGCTCGTGCTGCACGTGGGGCTGCGCGGGTCGCGCGGCCGCTAGCGTCACGTATCTGGGAACGCTCGGTCGGCGCGACGCCTCGGAGAGCTCCGCGGCATCACGTCTTCCGCGCTGTCGCTTGTTGCGATGCGCGGCCGCGCCACCAGGCGGGACGAGCATGCGGAGACTAGCGACGTCCATGGTCACCTGCCCGGAAGGGAGGCCATCACGGGGCTGGATTCATGGCGACCGCGCACCAGCGACAGCGTCCCCAGCATTGCTGGGCGATGCAGGCAGCGGCGCATGATACGGGGGCGCTGGGGGCTGCTCCCCAAGGCAGGCGTGCAGCAGTGAAAGCACCCGCGCCTCCTCGACGCCACCAGACTCCACGCTCTCGAAGCTCGGGTACCGGCCGGGCGAGCCGTGGGGGCAGGCGCAGCTCATGCCGTTTTGCACGTACTGTGCGAGGTGGCGAACCCGGACGCGCGAGCCATCGCCCGCGGCTGCTGCCTCGACCTCCACTTGCAGCACGAACGATGACGAGAGCACACCGTCCTCGCTCACGTGGGACTGCGAAGGGACGCCGTGGACACTCCGAATCTGACCCCGTGGGGTGTACTCGGAGGCGGCCTCGTATCGGGCGTCGTCACGCACGCATTCGAGCGCTCCCCAGACCTGGTGAGGCGTTGCGCGGAACGCCCACTCGGTGGCGTTCGGGCCAGGGTTGGGCAACGTGCGAAAGGAGTCCCCGTGGCACGCCCCAAGCGTCAGCGCCGCTGCGACGCCGAGCACCAGAATCTCCATGGAGCGATAGGCGACCGGCTCGTTGGGCGGGGGTGTCACAATGGGCACTGTAGCGCCCATGGATGAGTGAAGAGCCACGATTGCGCACGCGGGGTCACGCCCCTTCGAAGGCTCTCTCATGCTCAGCTATCGAGCGGAGGCGAGCTTGGGGTTCGACGACGGAGTCGAGCAGGTCGCCCTCTCGCGCGAGGCCAGCGACGAGCCGCAATTCAGCACCGCTGGCGTGCGCAAGATCGTGGCCCTGTCCCGCATGGCCGAGGAACTGCGCGCGGCCCTCGGGGAGGCCCCCATCGACCGGGTACGAGCCCTCGAACGGCTCGAGGTTCTCTTGGCGTACCTCACGGCCCAGGCCGAGGCGCTCGCCGATCCGGCCGTGCACCCGCACGGGCGCTGTGGGGAGAGCGGAGACGCGTGCGCAATCGGCGGATCCTCGGATGGGCGCGGCACCACCTTGACCCGGATGCCACAGGTGGATATGGGTACCCATATGAAGACCACCATCGATATGGCTGATGGTCTCCTCGCCGACGCTCGTCGCGTGGCGGAGGAGGAGGGCACCACGTTGCGCGCCCTGTTCGAGGAGGGCCTGCGCCTCGCGCTCCAGCGCCGCGGCAAGCGCACGCGGTTCCGGCTGAAGGACGCATCGTTTCTCGGTGAAGGACTCCAGGAGCCGTTTGCGGACGCGGACTGGGCCGCCATTCGTGCAGCCGCCTACGAGGGGCGGGGAGCTTGATCGCGGTCGACACGAACATCCTCGTGTATGCCCATCGCGCGGACTCCGTGTGGCATGTCCGCGCCGTCGAGCTCGTGCGCGAGCTAGCCGAGGGCTCGGACACGTGGGCCATCCCGTGGCCCTGCCTGCACGAGTTCCTGTCCATCGTCACGCATCCCCGCATCTACAGGCCGCCCTCGCCACAGGAGCGGGCGATGGACCAGGTGGCCGCGTGGCTGGAGAGCCCCCGCCTCACGCTGCTCACCGAGACGACCGAACACTGGCGCTCGCTCCGAGACGTCCTCGAGGCTGGCCGCATCGTTGGTCCCAGAGTCCATGACGCTCGCGTGGCGGCGCTCTGCGCCCAGCACGGAGTGCGCGAACTCTGGAGCGCTGACCGCGACTTCAGCGGGATGGCCGGCCTGGTCACCCGGAACCCACTCCTGCCTGCCGGCCCAGCGCCCCGCAAGTGACTCCGACCGCGAGGCGGACGGCTACTCGCTCCCGTCGCCCACTTCGCCCTTGCCCACCGCCAGCTGCGCCATGTGCCCATGGTCACCATGAAGCATGCTCACCCGTGTCCGAGGAGCTAACCTGAGCCGGCATTCTGCGAAGTACGCTGTGGGCCAGCGCTCGCGGCCTCGTGCCCCATGGACGCCCAATGACCCCGATCACATGGCTCGTCGAGCCCGAAGCCTTCGGTGTGGGCTACTCCGCTTTCACGAACGCCATCGAAGTCGCCGGACATCGCATCATCCATTGGCGCGACGACTGGTGGTTCGACGGGCGCGTGCCTCGCCTCGGGGACTCCCCCGCAGTGTTTCATGGGTCGCTCGGCAACGCCGACCGCATCGCGCGCGAACTCCCGTGGCAGCCTGGCGCGTTCTGCCGTACGGAGGCGTTCCTCTGCAGCGCGTGGTACCCGATGGCGCGCGCATGGCTCGCGCATGACCGCTGGGTCCACACCACCGCGGCGGCGTTCGTGGCAGCGCCCGACGTCGTCGCCACGGAGCTCGCGGCGGAGGGCCGCGTCTTCGTGCGCCCCGACAGCCCGCTGAAGCCCTTCTCCGGCCGAGTCTGCCAGCTGGAGGGCATTTCGCTCGGCGCTCTCGATCACGGCTTCTACTACGACGACCCGAACCTCCCAGTCGTCGTAGCCCCCGTGCGCGCAATCGGCGAGGAGTGGCGCTTCGTCGTGGCCAATGGTCGCGTAGTCGCCGGCTCCGGCTACGAGGCGTCACGTCGGGCGCAGGTCCAGCCCGGCGCGGAACGCGCGGCCGCACGGGCGCAGGAAATCGCTGACGTGCTCGAGGCCCCGGAGGCGGTCTACGTCCTGGACCTCGCGGATTGCGATGGAGAGCTCCGTCTGCTCGAGCTGAACCCGTTCAGCGGAGCGGATCTCTACGGCTGTGACCCGGACGCAGTGGTCGCGGCGGTAAGTGGTGTCGCAGAGAGCTACGCCCCCCTCAGAACCTGAGGGGTTCGGGCGTTCGAGTCCGCGACGGCAACCCACGGTCCGACACGATGAAGTCGCGAGACCTCAACCACGTAGTACGGCGCCGTGTTCAGAGGCCTTCTTGCTTGGTCCAGGTGGACTGGCACATGTCCCTGATGATCGCCGCCGGGTCGGTCTCGTCCGAGACGATGTAGTCAGCGCTGAAGGTGTTGGGCACGTCCGAGACAACGCCCGTCCCTTGGACGAAGAAGCTGTCGGCGTCGGGTTCCTGACGGTCGATGGTGATCGCGTCACCGCTCAGGCTCACGCGAACGGGCTGTAAGAAGGCATTCCAGAAGCCCGAGATGAGCAGCCCGTCCGGCACGGCTGGATCGAGCGCGATCTCGGTCGTGTAGTTGGCGGTGCCGGAGCGGTTGCAGCCCTCCGACACGGTCCAAGTCCCGACGAACCGGAGGCGCGCGTCGACGCAGACGCCCGCTTCACGCTCGAATCCTGGGTCGCACGCGTCCTCGCCACAGCCGGCTACGCACGAGGCGGTGAGAGCACAGGCAAACACGAAAGCTGCACGCGAGATCTTCATTGGCGGACTCCTGGGGGGGGTGGGTCGGCCGAGAATTGACATGAGCGCGCCTGGGCCGCTAGCGGCGTTGAACGCGCCTATCTAAGCGTTCGCAATGTTTATGCAATCATCGCCCCGCGCAATACGCAGTAGGTGCGCCACTCGCCGCCCTGACGGGGCCGGGATGCGTGCGCGCCCAGTACTTCGGAGTCGTCCGTCGGTCGACCGTGTGGTATCTCGCCAGCATGCGTAAACCCGCATGGGGCGATGACCCGCCTCGCGACGATACCGAGGCGCGCGACAAGCTCCTCGATGCAGCCGAGCGCTGCGTGCGCCGCGACGGAGTGGAGCAGACCTCGCTCTCGAGCGTGGCGGCCGAGGCGGGGGTCAGCAGGCGCACCGTGTATCGCTACTTCGCCTCGGGACAGGAGCTGCTCGCCGCCGCAGAGATTCGTGCGGGCGGAGGGCTGCTCGACCGGATACGCCGCGCCGCGGATCCAACGCTCCCTCCGCGAGAGCGGCTTCTTCGAGGCCTGGTCGCCTTCGTGCAGTCGGCGGCGGAAGACCCGCTCCTGTCGCGCTACCTGGACCCGCGCGAACTCGACGCGGCCACCGTCGTGAACGAGGCCAACATCCAGCGCACGCTCGCGCAGTTTGCGGCGGTCTACTACGGCGCGCCTCTCACCCGGCGCGCCACGCGAGAGCTGCACGACTTGGGCGAGCTGATCCTGCGCATGGTGGCTTCGCTGTGCCTGGTGCCCGTGTCCGACGCGCGCGCGCGGAAGCTGTTGGAGCTGGCGCTGGGCGGCGCGCTGGACCAGCTCCCGCCCACCATGCCCCGCTAGCAGCGGCGGGGTCGCATGTGGCGGCTTCGGCCCCTCACGATGCCGGAGCGTGCGGCGCCGTGCGCGCCGTGCCCTCGCTGCGCAGGACGGGTTGCAGAGTTACACTCTAGTGTTACTGTGTAACTCCCGCTTCACTCGATGTGAGTGACTTCGAAAGGACCCCATGATGGACGCCCAGGAGTACCAAGAACTGACCAAGCGAGCCTTGCATCTGCTCGAAAACAAGACCTGCGACCTCGCTGAAGGCGTCCTGCGCGTGAAGGTCAGCGATTACACCGACCGGGAGATCGCGCAGTCCGAGCGCGCCTACTTGGAGTCCATCCCTCTCCCCGTGCTGACGACGGCGCGGGTGCGGAACCCGGGCGATTTCGAAGTGCGCGAGCTCCTTGGCCGGTCACTCCTCATCACGCGCGACGGAGATGGGAAGGCGCACGTGCTGCTCAACTACTGCAGGCATCGTGGCGCGCAGGTGGCCAAGGGCGCCGGCAACGCGCGGCGCTTCAGCTGCCCCTACCACGACTGGACGTTCGACCGGGGGGGACAGCTCGTCGGTCGTCCGGCCGAGCACGGGTTCACGGGCTGCCCGAAGTCGGATCTGAACCTTGTCGAGCTCGCCTCGGAGGAGCGATTGGGCTTCATCTGGGCGCGCCTCGACGGTGAGCCGCGGATGGACCTCAGTGAGCACCTCGGTGACTTCGAGGCACAGCTGGGGTACTGGAGCTTCGAGGACTACTACTACGTCAACCACGGCGAGTACGTGGTCGACGGAAACTGGAAGGCCGCGGTCGAGGCGTTCAGTGAGAACTATCACTTCCAGTACCTGCACGCCGACTCGGTGGTGGGACAAGGGGCCTACAGTCACGTCTTCACGTACGACAAGTACGGGAAGCACCACCGCCTGGGGATCCCGCTTCTCAGCATCGAGGAGCTCGAGGGGGTTGCCATGGAGGAGTGGCCCGAGGGGCACCACCACGTCGCGCTGCTCTCGCTGATCTTTCCGACCACGGCCATCGCGGTGGGTCCGTTCGGACTCGAGGTGGTGGAGGCCTTTCCAACCGATGAGCCTGGCCGATGCTCCTTCCGCCACACGTTCTTGGCGCGCGTTCCGCCAACGGACGAGGAAGAGCGCGAGGGGCTGCTCGAGCTCTTCGAGGAGGTCCACGCCGTCGCTCGAGACGAGGATCTCAGCACCATCGTTGCCGTCGCAAAGACCGCGCGGGAGGGTCACCTGTCCGAGTTCGTCATCGGACGGAATGAGCCCGGCGTACAGAACCTCCAGCGCGAGCTCGCCGCACTGAGGCTGAAGTGACGCGACCCTCGAGGGCGCGCGGCGCGCTCAGGTCTGAAAGCCGTGGTCGGGTCCGCCGGTGGCGGGCGCGCGCGAGCGCTCGAACTCGGCGATGACCTGCGCCCCGAAGAGGACGGTCACGGCGCCTGACCGTGTCCGTAGCAGCCCATATTCGCCATGAAGCATGGTCACCCGTGTCCGAGGAGCTAACATGAGTAATCGCGATTCGGTGAAGCGCGCCCCGGGCAGGCGGCAGGACGGCCAGCGCGGCAGAGGCGCGGTTCGCTGAGGCGCCGTTGAACGGAGCCGCAGAGCATCACTCAGGCGTGAGCGCTCGGCTATGGGCAAATCGCGGCGGGCACCGCGACGCGACGAGGCTTCGGCGAGAGCTTGGGACAGGACGGCGAGGAGATACTCACCGAACGGGTACTTCGTTCCGCCCTACAGCCCAGACACGAATCCCATCGAGATGGCGTTCGCCAAGATCAAGCACCACGTCCGCAAGGCTTAGGCCAAGACCCAAAGCGAGCTGCGGAGCGCATTCCGAGACGCCTGCGCAACCATCACCCCACGTGACGCCAGGAACTACATCAACCACGCCTACTACTTCTGAGTTCCACCGGTTGCGATCTGTGCTCTAGAACACATCAGGCCGTCCCGCCTCTTTTTTGAGCGGTCTTACGCCGCGCGACCGGAGTGCTACTTCGACGTCGCTCACTTGTTCTTGTGGAAACCGAAGAGCCGCAAAACGGTATATCGTTCCGCCCTCCATCTCCAAAACTAGCACAGTGTCATCGATGTCGTTTCCAGTGATACAACGAAACGCGACAACATCGACCAATTCCAACCGGTGCAGTTCATCACCATACTGAACAAGAAGGGTCTCACCCTCTAGAACAAACGAAGAATCGCAGTTCCGAGATCGCGCAAGAACAAACACAATGGAGAATAAGAAGGTGAAAAATGCAATGATTGAGAATACAGTAACACTATCCACAGCATTTCCTATTCGAATCGCACGCGGTTCTGGCCTAGAACCTGGTCCGCGACAGGAGCACCTCCGGGACGTCTCTAGCACTGTATACCACGATCGAATCCGACAGTAAACGTTGTAGATTTCGAGTGGTTGTACTGATTTCTCGGACCCCATGACGGCCCATATTCGCCATGAAGCATGGTCACCCGTGTCCGAGGAGCACACATGAGTAATCGCGATTCGGTGAAGCGCGCCCCGGGCAGGCGGCAGGACGGCCAGCGCGGCAGAGGCGCGGTTCGCTGAGGCGTGACCGATCAGCGACGCCGGGATGCGGGCGAGCACGCCCCGTGCGAGCCACCGGCGCGGCCCAGGTCAGCCGAGGGGTTCAGTGCGCGGAGCGCTTGAACGCTGCAGGCGTGATGTCCGGCACGTCGAGCCCGAAGACATCGCGATGTGTGCCGAGTCGCTCGAAGGCCCACGCCAGATAGGTCTGCGCGGGCACCCCAATAGCTCGACATGTGGCGACGATGCCGAGCAGGACGCAGGCGCGGTGCGCGCCCTCGGTGCTCCCAGCGAAGAGCATGTTCAGACGCAGCTTCGCGACGTTCTGGAACTCTCGCTCGGTCGGCGAGTTGTCGATAGGGACTTCGGGATCGTCGATGAAGCGGAAGAGCGCTTCGCGGTGGTTCTTGTAGTAGCGCACCGCAGCCATCAGGGGCTCCGCGGGTAGAAGCGTGGGCTCGACCGCCGCGAGCCAGACCTCGAAGTCGTTCGCGATGGGCCGGATGTGCCGCTGGCGATGTTCGCGCAGCGCGTCGCCGACGAGCCCCAGGGCCTGTGCCTTTTCCTCCTCGCCGTAGATCGCGCCGATGAACGCGCCTCCCTCTGCGGCGAGAGCGGGCTGCGTGTCCTGCGCGTCGCGGAACTTGCGGCGACCGTGCGCGTTGCAGCCCGTCTCGGTCACGCGTCCCGACTCGTACACCGCGTTGAAGCGGTGCTCGGCGTCGGCCGTGAGCTTGCCGACAAAGGGCGCGAGCTTGGACACGACCGAGTCGCTGCTCTTGTCGGCTTCGTACTGAAAGACCGCGAGCTCGTTGTTGCGGTACAGCTCGATGTAGCCGTTGTGCGCAACGGGGAGCTTCGGCACGAGCACCTTCAGGCCCGTCCCGTCGGTGGCCATCCACGAGCCCGCGAGCAGCTGTCGCCAGTGGTGGCCGTCCACGGGCGCGAGCAGATCCGACGCGCGCTCGATCAACGACACGAGCGTGCTCATCGCCATCGGCACGCCGCGCTCGGCAAGGTCGCGACGAATGCGGTCGAGCGGCGTGAGCAGCCCGAACTTCTGATGGACGAGCCAAGCCAGCCACTCGCCGGTGACCTTCGAGCGCTCGTAGGGCGCGGGCAACGACCGCGGGGTCGTGCGACCACCGCAGCTGCGGCAGCGGCACGTGGTGCGCCGCACGACGCGCCGGCGCTGGTGCTCCTTCACGACGTGCAGCTTCTCTTCGATGATCTCGTCGGCCGCATCGAGGGCGGCGCTGCCGCAGTGCCCGCAGGCATCCGGCCGGAACGCATGCTCCTCCGCCTCGAGATGCGAGGGGACTGACTTGCGGCCGGTCGGCTTCGCGGGCGACTTCACCTTCTCCTTCTCGGCAGGCTTCTCGGGCGCCTTGGGTCGCTCCTCGAACGCGCGCTTCGCGTCACCGTCGACCGAGGGCGGCGCCACGGGGGGCTTCTCCGCGGGCGGCTTGCGCTGCTTGCGCTGGGCGATGGCAAGCAGCTCGGCGACGCGCTCGTTCAGCTTCGCCAGCTGCTGCACGAGCTCAGAGACCTGCCCGCGCAGCTCGGCGTTCTCTCGCTGAAGTGCGGCAACATCGACCACGGCGCGAAGAGATCACGCTCCGCGATCGCTGTCGATCCCCTACCGACCCAAATCAGGTCGCGCGCGTCGATACCACCCGCGCCGAGCGGCGGTGAAGTCGATGCCAGCGAGCAACGACGCAAACGCGGTTCCGTCAATCTGCACCTGAGTTTGCGCACCATCGAGCGGCGGAAGCTGGAAGCTCCCAGCCTCGAGCCGCTTCGCCAGCAGGCACCAGCCCGAGCCATCGAACCACAGCGCCTTCGCGATCCGTCGGCGCTTGTTCATGAACAGGTACAGGTGCCCATCGACAGGGTCGAGCCCAAGCCGACGCACCGCCCCCGCGAGCGAGTCGAAGGAGCCGCGCATGTCGACGGGCTCCACCGCCACGAACACGCGCACCGTCGGCGGCAGGCTCAGCACGCGCGCAGCACCGACACGATCCGGGCGAGCGTCTCCTCGCGGAAGTCATCGCCGAACTCGACGCGCGCGCTGCCGACCTCGAGCACGTAGCGCGTAACCCCGGTGGGCGCGGTCACGGCCGCCGGTGCTCGCACCAGCTCGACGAGCCCGCCGACGACCACGGTCCGCTTGCGACGCGGCTGACTCTTGGTGACCTTCGAGCCACGCCGCGCAAGGTTCACGCGCCAAGCGTTGAGCGACCGGCCGTCGATCCCCTGCTCGCGGGACCACTCTCCCAGCGAGCGACCGGAAGCCTCCACCGCCAACAGACACCGGCGAGCTTCGAGCCCGTCATCAATCCTTCGCGCCTTCGCCATGCAACACCTCTGGGAAAACCCGGAGCCTGTCGGCACGTCGCGCGCGGGTCATCCCGGTGTCGCTGATGGGTCACGCTGAGGCGCCGTTGAACGGAGCCGCGGAGCATCACCCAGGCGTGAGCGCTCGGCCATGGGCAAATCGCGGCGGGCACCGCGCGGCGACGAGGCTTCGGCGAGTGCTTGGGACTGGACGCTTCCGGGTGCGGGGAGCCCGCCAGGTGAGATCCACCGGGTCGCCGCCGCCTGTTGCACCTGCGCGCCACTGCGGCATCGCCGGACGCACGAGCGCCACCACCGCAGCAGATGGACTGTCGCGGCGTGAGGTACGCACCTGTACGTCGCGGGCGAGGGTCATGACGAGTCGACCGGACCGGCCTGAGCGCAGGGCCCCGGCCAGGGGCCCCTCACGCCCAGAGCTGGGCATGCAGCGCACCAAAGAGGGCGCGCGCCATGGTCTGGTCGGGGAGCCCGGCCGCTGCGCGGGCCTCTTCGGTGAGCACGTGAGTCGCGTCGCCGCTGAAGACCTGGAGCGCGTAGGCGCGCTCCGTTCGCACCATGGCCCGCTCTGCCTGGCTCAAGGCCCCGTCGAGCCAGGCAGCGAGGTCCCACGCAAGCGCAGCGTGTCGTGTCTCGTCCTTGGCGATGGACGTGAGCACGGCGGCGACGCGCGGGTCGCGCGCGCGCTGGGCCTGATAGGTGGCCACGAGCGCTCCATACGTCTCGCGTGCGCAGCCCTCTCAAGCGTTCTCGAGCGCGACGTCGAGCGCGGCGCGGAGCGGGAGCGCCACGTCTGTGGCGACCTCCAACGGAGCGGCCCCGTACGCTTGGGCCAGCTCGCCGACCTGCGCGGCGTGCCGCCGTTCGTCGTCGCGGGCCTGGCGGGCACGGCTGACGAAGTCAGCGGGCGCCCCCAGCACTTCGAGCTCCTGCGCCAGGCGCTCGAACGCGGTCACGGCGCTCGCCTCGAGGGCCGCCATCTCTGCAAAATACCCGCCGAGCGTGGCATGACGCTCAGGCGTGGGGGTGTCGACGTCGGTCGTGAGCCGACCGATGATGCAGGAGCCGTGTCCTACCTCGACGACCACGCTGCGCCGCACGGTCGCCGTCCCGTCCGCGGCGACGACCAGGATGTGTTCGCTGCGCGAGCTGCCCTCTCCACATGCCCAGCCGGATGTCGTGATGAGCTCCACGCCACCGTCGACAAGGCGCGCGTTGGGACCCTCGCAGACTAGGGAGTGGCCGGTCGCGAAACGAGCGACCAGCCATGCCGTAGCCGGGTCGTCTATCGTGCCGAGGAACGCGCGGAGCTCCGCGTCGTTGGTGACGGCACCGACCTCATCCCCTCGTGTCCAGATCAGCTGCGTTCGAGCGCGGTGGGTCTCGGGCCAGAAGACCACGTCGTGGCCCCAGCCCGGATCGGCGGGGATCGTGGCAAGCGCCGTCGCGCACGCGTCAGGTTCGGAAGCGGTCGCGCAGGCGACACCAGCCTCCGCGACCATGTATGGGGGCGGGGGCGGGGCTCCATCGAGGTTGGGCAGGTAGGCGCGACGGATGGCCAGGTAGTCGCCCGCCACCACCTGCTGCGCACCGGCCAAGACTGACGGCTCGTCACACGGGACGGTGAGGTCGAAGCCGGAGTTCAGCGACGTGTCCGAGCAACCGCTGGCTTGCGCGGCCAGCGCCGCGAAGGAGATGTTCTCGAAGAGGCGTCGGAGCCGGCGGTAGGTGGTCATGCAATGCCTCCCGCGCAGCGTACCAGATGGGATCCCAACCGGTCAGGCTGGCGACGCGCTCCATGATGTTCTCGCGGTGCTCGCTGGCCCAGGCGGCCCCCGCCGCCGGTCAGCGGCGCCATGGCTCGGCGACCGGTCTACGGCGCGCCGAGGGCCTCGAGGGCCTCGCACGACTGTGTGTAGCCCCCACGGCACCCCCGCGCATACGCCTCCCGGGCGGCCGCGGCGGAGGGTTCACCGAAGACCCCGCGCCGGTGGGCCGAGCCCAGGACGTCGCACGCGAAGTGCTCGGTCAGCGCGCAAGCTCGCTCCAGGACCTCGAGCGCGCGCGCCGGGTCGGCCGACACCCCTTCGCCATTGGCCAGGACCATGCCCCACATGCCGCAGCCCCAGAGTCGCTCGCCGGCGGCGCAGGTCCGCTCGAAGATGCGAGCAGCACACACGGCGGGAGCGTCCATCCCGTCGGCGGCCTCACCGAGCAGTCCCGCGCCATAGTTGGTGCAGCCGATGGCGCTCCCGCCGCGGCACGCCCGCGCGAACATCTGCTCGCCCTCGGCACCTCTCCCGAGCTGCTGGAGGCCCACACCAATGGCATAGCAGGCGGTCGCGTCGCCCTGCTCACAGCGAGGTGTGCACGCCACCGGATCCTCACGACACGCGGTATGCTCGGGAGTCCATGTCTGTGTTGCGTCGAGGCTCGTCGGCATGGCATCGGCCAAGCACCCGACGTCGGCCGTGGCGGATGCCTGCGCTGGCGCGCCCTGAGCCGCCCCCGCGCAACCCAGCGCGGTCGCGACGATGCAGGCCACCAAGAGGTGGCCTACCCACGCGCCGGAGCCCCTGCTCGCGAACCTGATCGCACCGTGTCGTTGTGCCGTCATGACGTCTCGCTCCCAGTCATCGCAGCCTGACCCAGAAGCTCAGGGTCTGCACCATGCGGTCGGTCCGACCTGGGAGCTCGAACCCGGCGATCACGTCGCGCACGCACTCGTCCATCGGGCTGGACGGCGTGACTTGGATGTCGGTCACGCGTTGGTCGGGGTGGAGCACCAGGCTCACCGTGAGGTTCACCTCGGGCCGTGGCGCGGAGGGGTACGCCTGGGTGTGACAGGCAATGAGGTCCGCCTGGTGGAGGTCGAGCTGGGCATCCAGCGCCGTGCCGATCGAGCTGTTGGCGAACTCGGCTTGCGAGCGGATCTGGAGCACCTGAATGAGCGTCACCTGCGCAACGGTCGGCCGCGGAAAGGGCAGCGGCGAGAGCGACTCGCGCGCGCACCCCTCGAACACCTCGGGCCCACGCGCACGGACCTCGATGACGCTGCCATCACCGTTCAGCGTCACGAAGAGATCCACATCCACCGTGGGAACGCCCTCCGGGCTGCGCTCTCGGAAGCAGCGCATGATGGTCGCGGTCTGACGATTGAGGATGTCCCCCGCTGCTGCGAGGTCGATGGCATCCGCGGGCATGCCGGGCGCCAAGCGAACGTTCGAGGTGGGCGGACGGGCGCGCGCACTCCCGCCACGCGCCGCGCTCGGCCCCGCACAGGCCGCCAACACTAGGCACCACCCCATCACGCACCACGCTCGCCTCTGCTGCATCTCGCCGTCCCTTCACGTTGCGAGCCGTACCTTACAGCACGCGCCGCGCCGCGCACGTCCGAACGCGCGTCGGTCGGGGGCCACGCGAGTGGCGCGGGCGAAGCTTCCCGCTGAGGAGTCTGTCATCGGTCGCCCCCCTCCGACCCAGTCCCATCCCGTCGGGCTACAAACCCAGCGAACGCTGGCGCTCACCAAGAAGAACGCGGATGGTGTCACGATGCACCCAACGCGCGTCGAGGTATCAAGCCGTGCTTCCCAGCCCTAGTTCGTTCGAAATTGTGCTCGTACATCGACCTTGGAGTGGCCCATCCGCCAGGGCGCTGAGGATCCTCAAGGGCATCGAACGCGAGAGAATCGTGGAGTCGCTAGAACGCATCTCATAACCGGTCGAGGCCGCAAGCCTGCGTAATCCGATCGGTTTTGCGGAGGGGATCGACGAGAGCGTGGAAATCTGATCTACGGTCTTGGTGGACCTCACCGAAGAGCAATGGATCGCGATCGCGCCGTACTTCCCCGAGAAGGAGCGCGTGCGCCCGGGGCCCCAGGGCGGGCGCCCCTACCGAGACCCGCGCGATGTGCTGAACGCCGTGCTGTGGGTGTTGCGCACAGGGGCGCCATGGTCTGACCTGCCGAGCAGGTATCCGCCCTACCAGACGTGCCATCGACGCTACCAAGCTTGGGTCGACGATGGTGTGCTCCATCGGGTCCTGTGCGCTCTCGCGGAGGACCTCAAGACAAGAGGCAAGATCGACATCACGGAGGCGTACATCGACGGCAGTCATGCCGGCGCAAAAAGGGGGGCCTTGATGTTGGGATCACTCGCCGCGGCAAAGCGACCAAGATCATGGCAGTGGCAGACCGCAATGGCCTTCCTGTCGCCGCCTGGACTACAAGCGGTGCACGACATGAGAGCCAGCTCGTCGTCGACACCCTCGACGCGCGCTTCGTTGAAGAAGCCCCTCACGTCCTGATCGGCGACAAGGCTTACGACAGCGACGCTCTCGACGAGCAGCTCAAGCTCGAGCTGGGCACCGAGCTCATCTCGCCTCATCGAGCGCGCCGCGTGCGCCCCAGTACTCAGGATGGTCGCAAGCTCCGTCGCTACAAGCGTCGTTGGAAGGTTGAGCGCCTCTTCGCCTGGTTGATGCAGTTCCGGAGGCTCGTGACCCGCTGGGAACTCTATGCGCCCAACTTCGAAGGCTTCGTCCACCTCGGTTGCCTCATCATCCTCTTGAGGAGGTTATGAGATGCGCTCTAGTCGTGCGAGTACTGGAGCCTCAAGACGATAGCGAGCCGTTCTTCTTGGAGGGTCGTATGACTCACGGATTCGGTGAAACGTTTCTTACCCACCAAGGCGGGCTTGTCGACGTAGTCTGCGGGAACGACCCCGCGTACGAGGAGGTCATTCGCTCTTGGGTGCGTCGCATCGCCACAACGTGACTTGTCGGCGTCAAGTGGGTCTGATTGCTCGTAGAAACCATGAAGATGGTCGCTGACACGATGGAAATGTTTACACCAACGGAGGTGAACGAACCCGCTCCGCGCAAGCGTCTCTGCACGCGGACGTGAGCGCATCGTGCCACGCGGTCGTTTGGAGGTGAGGCATGGACTCTGAATCCCCAAGGAGACGCGCCGCTCTTGTGCGGGCGCGAGGAGGTCCTGATGGAAGAGTTCGCTACACGGCTCGAGGCTGCGCTCGAGCGGGCCGCAAAGCGCGCCGACGTGCATGGCCCCATCACCCCGCACGTATTGCGCTTCGCGTACACCCAAGCCCACCATGGATACGACCCCGGCGGTCGCGATTTGCGACGTCAGCGTGGACTTCGTCTCAGATCTCTACGACGCCAACTCGGCCGCGCTCTATGACGCCAATCTAGACGCCAACATGTAGGCGGCGCCGCACGCCCCCACCGCAAACACGGTAGTACCGTAGAATGCCATCATCGTGAGTCCATACATGCCAATCGGAGTCCTCGCGCATAGGTTTCCGACGACGTGCGACGCCTGTACCATGAGGACATCGCACGACGAAGAAAGCGCAAGCAGGACGAACAACCTCCGAAGGCTACAGCCACAGCCACAGAACGCCATGCCTCTGAATGTCGCCGCCAGCAACGCCGTGCAGAACGGGATCGGCCAAATCAGCAGCATTGTCAGCGCCCCCGTGTCCCAGACATGGGCAGCGATATGCCATGTCATCCAAAGCAGTATCGAGCCCAATGACAGGACCACTGCAATGGCGCGCAGATGGCGGTGATCGTCCATCACTCATCGCTCCGGGGCGCCTCAGGAGTGTTCTGAGACGGAGTCGTCGAACTCTGTGAGCCCATAGTCACCGTGAAGCATGCTCACCCGTGTCCGAGAAGTTAACATGAACCGGTATTCCGCGAAATCCGCTGTGGTCAGCGCAGCTCGGCGTTGCTCCTCCTCGCCGATGCTCGAGCATCGACTCGTCGTCGCGCCTTGATCTGGGCTCCGCGTCCTCGCCGCCACGTCGTTCATCCCTGGGCAGAGGCACAGCGCTCGCTCTGGTACCCCCCTGGAAGCGGCACTCCGTTTGTTTCCTGGGCCCCCCCCAAGTCCCGCTGCCCAGGATGATCCTCGCCCCCCTCGGTGACGCCTCGGCCGTGGTTCCGGGCTGGTGGCGTCTGGAAGGTGTGGGCGCGTGACGGGGCGCGCCTGGGCTCGACGGTACGCGGGGGACGGGCGTTGGCCCGACTCACAGAGCGCGTGTGGTGGCTGGCCGGATGGCTCAGAAGGCGCTCGGTGCGCCGGGGAGCGGGGCGGGTCGGTGAGCGCGGTGCCGTGCACCAAGGTCCGCACCTCGCCTCCGCCAAACAGGCTCGTCACAGTGGTCGGATCCACCCTCTCGAATAGCGCGGTCCGGCTCGATGACTTCGGGTCTGGCGGCTCACCGACGTGCCACGCTTCGGTCGCCGCGCTCTCGACCGCCAAGTGCTCGTCGAGGCCTGCGCGCGCCACCAAGTGCTCCATGACCACTCGGGCGGCTGGCGAGCAACAGAGGTTCCCCCGGCACACGAAGCAGACGCGAATCATGGGCAGCGGGGAGGCTACGCCCTGCACCGTACTGCTCGTTGTGTGCGTTGACGACTCCCGCGCGCAACGTCGCGGTTCAACGAGGGCGCCACGTCCAGGCAGTCGTGTCCCACACGGTGTCCACCGGTCCGGCCAGCACGTGATCCAAGAAGCCGCGAGCTGCCTCGAACGCGCCCGCGAGGGTTGTCCACGGCAGCTGGTCCTCCGCAGCCATCGCCGCGTAGGGCGACTCCCAGCTCGTGGGTGGGGCTGGCAAGTTCGTCGGAATGTCGTGTGTCCCCCGAAAGGCGAAGCTCTGTTCGATCGCGGCGCGCAGCTTGGCCGACTCGATGGCGCCGGCGCTCGCGATCAACGCGAGGTCGGGGAGGTCCTTCACCCGCGAGTTGAGGCGCGAGCGCGGCAGGGTGTAGGCGTGGAGCTTCTCGGCGATGTGGGTCTCGACGGGGTACACGCGCACCTTGGGCGGTGCGATGCCCGCGAAGGCGAGCGCATCGCCAGCCGCAATGTGCTCGGGCTCGCCGAACATGGGGTCGCCGAAGGCCACGTCCACGCCGAAGGGGCGACCATACTCCTTGCCCGCCAGCCGACACTCCGCGCGGAAGCGCTGGCCGTTGTACCGCATGCCGTCGTTCTGGATGTCCGGGTGACGGTCGTCGGGGCGAACGGTGAACACCATGAAGTCAGCCATGTCACGCACCGCGGCGGCTCGCAGCCGGTCGAGGATGGTGTTGGGTGGACCCATCACGCGCAGGTCGACATCTTTGGTGGCGCGCGCCCGCTCGATGCGGAGCTCCACCGCGAGGCCGCCCTTGAGCGTGACGGTGTCGCCGAGCTCGAGGGCCACGCGCGCGAGGAAGCGCTCGTAGACGACCAGCTGACGACGGCGAGCGAGGTCGACGCCGGACGCGGACGCCGTTCGGAGGCGTTGTTCGAGCGCCTGCTTGAACGCCACTGCGCTGCCGTACTCGCGGATCATGAACCGAGACCTCCGAAGGCCTGGAGCGCGGCCTCCACGGCACCGAGCTCACCACGCGTGACGAGACCTCGATGGAGAGCGTCGAGGGCTGCGTCGCGCAGGAGCTCTGGCGAGAGGTGTGCCGCCGCGCAGTCGTTCAGCGTCCGCGCGGGAGCCGTGATGGGCACCGAGCTGGACCATGCCCGCTCGCTCTTGGCCACGTCGGCGAAGTGCACCGTGACGCCGGCTGGCACGCGCAGCCGCCGCTTGCGCCACGCCTCAGGCAGCGTGAGATGGGCACGCGAAGGCAGGACGTCGGAGAGATCATGGAGGGCGAGCGCGGTCTCGTGAGAGAAGACGCCCTCGTGCTCGGACCACAGCCAGACGGCCGTGAGGTCCTCGTGGTCTCCGGCTGGGAAGTGCACGAGCCGATACACCCCACGGCGCACCCGAAGCATGCGTCCCGCTCCGAGATGGTGCGCAAGGAGCTGCGGCGAGTAGCCGGCGTCAGCCGCCTCTCGTGTGGTGAACATCCCATCCTGGGCCGCCGCGATCTCGTAGAGGCGATGCCAGCTGGGCTTGGCAATGGTGTCAGGCACACACAAACATTAAGTCTCGCTTTAGTTTTGTGCAAGACGTCCCAGTCGTGCTCACGAAACTAAAGCGTGGGTTTCGTCTCATGCACCCGTGGCGCTGGTCGCCAGCGCGCGCCGCACGTGCTCGAACGCGGGGCGAAACACCAGGGCGCGGCCCCTGGTATGCGCGGCCCACGCACGCGGCTGATCGCACCGCAGCGTCCGCGTGCCCCGTGTCGCGCTCGAGGAGCTCGAGGGCGGGGTTTTCACGCCTCGCGCAGCAGCGCCGCGTGGTCGCGGGCGTAGTCGTGGATGCTGCGGGCAGGGCGCCCCAGCACGCGCTCGACGTCCAGCGTGGTGCCGGCCTCGAGCCCTGCGCGAGTGCGCTCGTGCACACGCAGCGCGGAGTCCACCAGCCACGCGGGCATGGCGGAAGCGCGCATCCCGGCGGCGGCCTTGTCGGGGTCCACGGCGACATACCGCACGGGCGCCCCCCGCGCGGCGCCGAACGCCGCGGCCACGGCGTGCATGTCGAGCGCCGCTGGGCCTGTGAGCACGTACGTGCGCCCGTGGTGAACGTCGGGCTCGTGGAACGCCGCCGCGGCGACGTCCGCGATGTCCCGCGCGTCGATGTACGGCAGGCGTGCTTCCCCGATAGGAAGCGCAACGCGCCCGTGGGCGCGGATGCCCTCCGCTTGGTGCGTGAGGAAGTTCTGCATGAACGAGCAGGGCCGGAGGATGGTGTACCGCCGTGCGCGGGCGGCGACGTCCGCGTCGATCTCGCGGTGCCAGGCGCGGAGCTCGGACTCGAAGTCCCACTCGGCCGAGCGTGAAGACAGGCGCACCACCTGAGTCACGCCCGCCGCGAGCGCGATGTCGAGCGCGCGCCGGCTGAGCGCAAGCTGGTCCTCGATCAGCGGGGTCATGAAGAAGAACGCGTCCACGCCCTCGAAGGCGGCGGCCATCGAGGCTTCGTCGCGGAAGTCGAAGCGCCGCGGGGTGACGCCCTCCGGCAGCGTCGCCAAGTCGGAACGGAGGCCCACCAGGACCTCCATGGGGACCGTCTGGCGCAGCCGCGCGAGACTGCGCGCGACCTCACGTCCGACCGTCCCGTTCGCCCCAGTCACAAGGATGTGTCGCGTCATACAGCCCACCGTAGCACCGCGGCGTCAGGCATCGCGGCTCAGCGTACGATGGCGGCCAAGCGCTGCACCATGTCCACCGACGCGTCGATCTCGGCCTTGGCCCGCGACACGCACTCTACGTTGCAGCCCAGCGCGATCCCCTTTCCGTGTACGCAGTCGTGCAGCTCGGCGAAGGCGGCCACGCTCAGGTCCACGGACTTCTCTAGGATGTCGTGCGAAGCCCATAATCACCATGAAGCATGCTCACCCGTGTCCGAGGAGTTCACATGAGTAATAGCGATTCGGTGAAGCGCGCCCCGCGCAGGCGGCAGGACGTCCAGCGCGGGAGAGGCGCGGCTCGCTGAGGCGCCGTTGAACGGAGCCGCGGAGCATCACCCAGGCGTGAGCGCTCGGCCACGGGCAAGTCGCGGCGGGCACCGCGCGGCAACGAGGCTGCGGCGGGTGCTTGGGACGGGACGTTTCCGGGTGCGGGGAGCCCGCCAGGTGAGATCCACCGGGTCGCCGCCGCCTGTTGCACCTGCGCGCCACTGCGGCATCGCCGGACGCACGAGCGCCACCCGGCGTCCACGTCGGTGGTCGTCAGCGACAGCGCTTCGGAGATGCGCAGCCCCGAGCCGTAGAGCAGCAAGACGAGGGCGCGGTCGCGAGGCCCATCGACGCTGGGGCGCGTGGCACGGTCAAGATCAATCCAGACACTGGTCGGCGATGGGCAGGGCAGTCGCGTACGAGGTGCCGATGGCGGTGCCCAGGGACAGGGCAGTGAGGCCCACCCCACGCGCCCAGGGCGCGCGGTAGAGGGCTTGGCGCTGCATCATCCGCGTTCGGGGGATGCCCCGCATCCTGCGGGCCCGGAGGATCGTTCCAACGATGGCGAGGACGGCACCCACACCGATGGTGATGCCGGCCACGACCCCGGGAGTCAGCGAGGAGCCACGCCCTCCGCGGCCCAAGCGGCAGTTGAAGGGTGTGATGGCGAACAGCACGGCGGGTACCGAGCTGAACGCGACGGTCCACCCCACGACCTCGAGGTTGAGCGCCGCCCGGGCCCCGGGACCCACGCTCGCGAGCGCAGGGGGCTCGAGCTGGAGCGCAACCGGCGCCGGGTCGGACGTGGCCGAGGCGTCTCCTCGGTCGCGATCACCAGCCCGGTTGTCTGCGTCCACCTGCTGGGCACTGGCCGTGCTGCACCCGACGAGCACGAGCCACAGCCCCCCGAACACAGTCTCGACCACGCGGCGGCCAGGCGTCCTCAACTCCATGCGGCAGCCTAGCCGAAAAGCTCGAGCGTGCACGCCCACGTTTTCCGCCGCCTGGCGGAGACCACCTGCCCGTCGCTGCGCTCGTAGAAGGCGCCGTCTGTGTAGAGGGCGTGGAAGTGGACGCTGAGGTTGAGGGCGCCGCCGAAGCGCTGGATCCAGGTGCTTGGCTTGGTCGGCCATCTTGCGGCCCACAGCATCCTCGTGGTTGCGCCTTCGGTGACACGCGCCCAAGAAAAAGGGCGGCCCCATCGCAGGAACCGCCCTAAATCAAAGCTTGGTAGCCGAGACCGGACTTGAACCGGTACTTCCGAAGAAAGCGGATTTTGAATCCGCCGCGTCTGCCATTCCGCCACTCGGCCAGAGGGAGCAGCGGTTTAACGCAGGCTCCGGGCGGCGTCAATCCCCTGGGCTCGACCTTGTCGCGCCCGCCGTGCGTGCCCTGGTGCCCGCCCCGGAGAGGCGCAGCCCACGGCAGCGGCGACAGTGAGCGTGCACAACAACAGACAGGGTGCGCGTGGCGCGCGATGACGCCGCTGGAATGTGGGCATATCGGCCGTTCCACTCTACCCGCTAGACGCGCGCGCGTGTGAGAGTAAGCGCATGACTCGCGCCGCCGTCCCTCTCGCGTCACGCACCGCTCGTCCCCGCTCTGCTCGCCCCGCTGCGCTCCGCGGCCTCGTCGCCTTGAGCGGCATGGCCCTGCTCTGCGCCAGCTGCGGTGGCGGCGGCGGCGGTGGGCCGGGCATGCTGGGCAACGAGCCCGCCCCCCTGCCCTCGCCCAGCTGCGCGGCCGCGCCTGGCGGTGGCAGCGCGACGGTGGCGGAACCCACGCTCGTCAGGACGCTCTTCAACCGCTGGCGCGAGGGCTGGTCGGGCTCGCCCGCGCTGGTGGACCTGGACGGCGACGACGTCGTGGAGATCATCGTGCCGCGCCACGACCGCGTGCTCATCTGGCACGCCGACGGCACGCTGCTGCACGAGCTCGAGGTGGACGGCCGCATCTGGAGCAGCCCCGTGGTCGCGGACCTGCTGCCGGACACCGCCGGGCTCGAGTTCGCGGTGGCCGCGCGCGGGCGCATCTACGCGTACGACGCGCAGGGCAACACCCTGCCCGGCTTCCCCACCAACGTGCGCGACGAGCTGCGCAGCCTGGCGGCCGGTGACATCGACGGCGACGGTGACTTCGAGCTGGTGGCCTCCACCACGCAGCGGCTCGAGGGGGGCGGGCAGCGCGACGTGGTCTTCGCCGTGGAGGCCAACGGCAGCAGCGTGGCGGGCTTTCCGCCCAACACCACCGGCGCGTCCGGCTGCGACGACGCCTGCTACGTCACGGGTGCCTTCGACCAGAACGTGGGCCTCGGCGACCTGGACGGAGACGACATCGTCGACATCGTGGTGCCGCACGACAACGCCTACCTGAGCATCCACGACGGCACCGGGCGCGCGTTCGACGCCGCCTCGATCTTCCGCGACCGCACCAAGGTGCTGGGCGTGCGCTTCCTGCATGACTACGCCGAGGCCCAGCAGGGC
Source organism: Sandaracinaceae bacterium (assembly GCA_020633075.1). GTDB lineage: Bacteria > Myxococcota_A > Polyangia > Polyangiales > Houyiibacteriaceae > JADJJE01. The sequence continues at coordinate 271,291 of JACKEI010000003.1, read as the reverse complement.
TACGCCGAGGAGGAGAGCACCGCGCTCCAGGCCCACTTCACCAACAGCTCGCCCGTGGTGGCCAACCTCGACGGCGCGGGCGGGCGCGAGCTCATCGTGCTGGGCTCCGTGCAGAACGCCTCGCAGGACGACCGCCTGCAGGGCGTGGCCCTGTGGGTGATCAACCCCGACGGCACACGCCCCGCCAACTGGCTCACGCCCTACCACGTGCCGGACTACCGCGCGGGCCTCTGGGACTTCGACGGCACCAACGTGGTGGGACAGAACAACAGCCTGGCCGTGCTGGACCTGGACCCGTCCAGCGCCGGCCTCGAGGTGGTCTTCGCCGGCTTCGACGGCCGCATCCACGCCATCAACGCGCGCGGCGAGCGCCTCTGGGTGTACGCCTACACGCAGAGCGACCGGGTGCTCACGGGCGGCGTCATCGCGGCGGACCTGTCCGGTGACGGCGTGCCCGAGCTGGTGTTCGCCAGCTACTCGCCCGACGACGACGAGAGCCACCTCTTCGTGCTGGACGCGGGCGGCAACCTGCTGCACCAGCTGCCGCTGCCCGAGCGCGGCGCCATGCCCATCCCGTCCATCGCGGACGTGAACGGCAACGGCACGCTGGAGATCGTGGTCAGCCTGAAGGACGGCGTGGACCGTGAGCGCCAAGTGCTGATCTACGAGGTCGCGGGATCCGCCACCAACTGCCTCCCGTGGCCCACCGCGCGCGGCAATTTGCGGCGCGACGGCTACGTGCCCTAGCCGCTCAGGCTCCCTCTAGGGCGGACGCGAGGGTTTCGCTGCGGGGCCGGATCGCTATACTCGCGAGCACATGCCGCTCTTCGCCGCCATCGACGTGGGCTCCAACGCCATGCGTCTCCAGATCGCGCAGGCGACCGACCCGCACCGCGTCAGCACCTTCCGCAGCGAGCGCGTCCCGGTGCGCTTGGGGCACTCCGTGTTCCAGACGGGCAGCCTGGACCCGGCCGTCATCGACCAAGCCGTGGAGACCATGCGCTTCTTCGCGGACGCCATGGACGAAGCCGACGTCCAGAACTACCGCGCCGTGGTCACGGCCTCGGCGCGCGGCGCCAAGAACGGGCGCGTGCTGATCGACCGCATCCGTGACGAGGCCGGGCTCACCCTCAGCCCCATCGACGGGGCCGAGGAGGCGCGCCTGGTCACCATGGCCGTGCGCAGCAAGATGGTGCTGGGCGAGTACGCGCTCCTGATGGACCTCGGCGGCGGCAGCCTCGAGGTGACGCACATCGAGAACGAGCAGACCGACTTCTGCTTCTCGCTCCCCATCGGCACCGTACGCCTGCTGGAGGCCTTCTTGGACGGCGACGGCGTGGTCACGCCCAAGCAAGAGAAGCTGGTGCGGGAGTACCTGGACCGCGTCCTCGAGCCGCACCGCAAGGACCTGCGCCTGCGCAAGTGGGACGCCGTGGTCGGCACGGGCGGCAACCTCGAGGCCATCGCCAAGCTGTGCCCGGCCAAGGAGTCCATCGCGGGGCAGCCCACCATCGACATCGCCAAGGCCAAGACCATGCTCACCACCATGAGCGGGATGAGCGCCAAGAAGCGCGAGCGGCGCTACACCATCAAGCCCGACCGCGCGGACGTCATCGTGCCCGCGCTGCAGGTGGTCACGCGCATCGCGAGCCTCTCCAAGGTCAACCGCATCGTGGCGCCGGGCGTGGGCGTGAAGGACGGCATCCTCACGGAGCTCATCGCCAAGCACTACCGGGTCTGGGACTACAGCACGGAGCGCGACAAGCTGCTGGCCGCCGGGCTTCAGCTGGGCCGCCGCTACCACTTCGACGAGCGCCACGCCATGCGGGTCAGCGCGCTCGCGCTCGAGCTCTTCGACGCCACGCAGACGCTGCACGGCCTCTCGGAAGAAGACCGCTCCATGCTGCGGTTGGCGGCGCTGCTGCACGACGTGGGCGACTTCCTGAACCCCTCGGGCCACCACAAGCACTCGGAGTACATCATCGAGTCGAGCGAGGTCATGGGCCTCCCCTTCGAGCGCCGCAAGGTCATCGCCCAGGTGGCGCGCTACCACCGCCGCTCCTTTCCCACCACGCGGCACGCCAAGTTCAAGGCGCTGGACGAAGACACCCGCGAGCGGGTGCGGCGCCTGGCCGCCATCCTGCGCATCGCCGACGCGCTCGACCGCGGCCACCGCAGCAAGGTGGAGCAGCTCAGCGTGGACCTGAGCAACAAGACTCTGCAGATCACAGTGGGCGCCAGCGAGGACGCGTCGCTCGAGCTGTGGACCGCCGAGCGCAAGGGCGACCTCTTCACGGAGGTCTTCGGGATGCCCGTGAAGGTGAGCGCAGCGGAGGCCTGACGCGCCGGGCCGGCTGCCCTGCCACCGGCAACCGCCCGCTCACGAGCCCGCGCTCCTCGGCCGCGAGCCCGTCCTCAGGTACTGGGAGCCGCGCTCGAGTTCTCGCCCGAGCCAGCCTCGATGACCTCCTCGAGCAGCTCGCGGCACTCCGGCTTGTCGCGCAGGTGCTCGATGAGCACGCCGCTCGCCTCTTGGAAGCCCTTCTCGTAGCCCAGCGCCTCACGAACGCGCGTGGCGATGCGGTCGCGACCGGCCTGGAGGTCGTTCTCGAGCGCCTCGCTGTACCGGATGAGCTGGTTCTTGAGGTCGTCGATCTGCTTGCGCAGCCCAGCGCCGTAGGCCTCCTTGATGCCCGCGCGCTCGCTGTACTCGCCGTGGATCTGGTTGAAGGTCTCGATGCGCGCGCGCTCGGCCCCCAGCGCCTCGTAGGTGCGGGCGTCCGCCTGACCCCTGTCCACCACGGCCCGGTGGCGGTCGTACTCTGCGCGCGCCGCCTGCGAGCGCTCGGTCATGTCGTGCGCTCGCTCGCGCTCCAGGGCCGCCTCGCGCAGCGCGCGCGACTCCTCGCCGGCCAGCTCCTCCACCTTACGGCCGATCTCGGCGCGCAGCGCACGGCCGCGCTTCTCGATGGCCTCCAGCTTGCGTGAGTGCGAGGCCAGCTCGCCCTCCAGACGCGAGGCACGAGCCGCCAGCTCCCACATGCGGTCGGCCGACTGCTGCACCTTTTCGGGGGCGCGCCCGTTGGGGTACGCGCGCGCCGTGGCACGCAAGAAGTTGGCGGCGCGGCGGCTCCACTCCACCACGCCGGGCGTGGGCGCGGGCGGCGGCGGCGGCGGGCCCACGGGGGCCTCGCTCATGCGGAGATCCCAGGGCGTCGAGGGCAACGCGCGCTGCACCGACTTGAGCTCTTCCAGCAAGTGGTGGCCGTCGCGGAAGCGCTTGGTGGAGTCCTTCTCCAGCAGCTTCAGGATGATGTTGCGAGCGCCATCGGGCAGCTCCGGGCGCAGCTTGCGCGGGTCTGGCGCGGGCGTGGTGCGCTGCATCTCCAACAGCTCGTCGCGGTCGCTCGAGCGGAAGGGCAGGCGCCCGGTGACCATCTCGTAGAACAAGATGCCCAGCGCGTAGAGGTCGCTGCTGGCCTGGGCGTCTTCGCCGCGCGCCTGCTCGGGCGCCATGTACTCGGGCGTGCCGAACACGGCCCCCTTGGGCGCGAGGCGCGGGTCACGCGCGAGCGCAGCCAGACCGAAGTCCAGGATCTTCACGAAGTCCTGCCGGCCGCCGCGCACCGTGAGCATGATGTTGTCGCTCTTGAGATCGCGGTGCACCACGCCGAGGTCGTGCGCGCGCGCGAGCGCGGCACACATCTGCTCGAGGACGTCCACGGCCCGCGTGATGGGCATGGGCCCCTTCGCGATCTCGCTCGAGAGAGAGCTCCCGAGCAGGTACTCCATGACCAGGTAGAGGTCCCCCTCCTCGGTCTCGCCCACGTCGTGGATGTCCACGATGTGCGCGTGGTCCACGCGGTTGGCGGCGCGCGCCTCGCGCAGCATCCACGCACGCAGGTGGGTCTCGCCGCGCAGGTCGGGGCGGATGAGCTTGAGCGCGACGACGCGCTCGATCAGGACGTGGCGGGCCCGGTAGACAACCCCCATGCCGCCCTCACCGAGGCGAGCCTCGAGGCGGTAGCGACCGGCCACCACCTTGCCGAGGAGAGTGTCTTTGGTGCTCGTCCGTGCGGATGATTTACGTTCGGTCATCTGGGCCGGGCCAGCATACACATACTCCAACTTGGATGTCTCTCTCCTTGCAATCCTAGGGCACCTCGATTCACGGTAGCTCTGTGGCCACCCCCAAGCGCATCGGCCCTTATCTCGTCGAGCGACGGCTCGCGACGGGCGGCATGGCGGAGGTGTTCGTGGCCACTCGGGAGGGCACCCGCGGCTTCAAGAAGCGCGTCGCGCTGAAGCGCATCCTCCCTCAATTCGCCGGGGATCCCGAGTTCGTGGAGCTCTTCGTGGCGGAGGCGCAGCTGGCCGTGCGCGTCTCCCACCCCCACGTGGTGCAGGTCTTCGACTTCGGCGAAGCGGACGGCGCGCTCTTCCTGGCCATGGAGCTGATCGAGGGGACCACGGTGCACCGCCTCCTGAACGCCGCGGCAGCGCAGGGGCGCGTGCCCCTCGACGTGGCGCTGCACATCGCCGCCCAGACGGCCGAAGCCCTGGATTTCGCTCACAATCTTCGCAACGAGCGCGGCGAGTCCCTGCACATCGTCCACCGCGACGTCAGCCCGGCCAACATCCTGCTGACCCGCACTGGGCACGTGAAGCTGACCGACTTCGGCATCGCCACCGCCGCCCTCCGGCTGCCGCAGACGCGCTCCGGGCAGGTGCGCGGCAAGCTCGGCTACATGTCGCCGGAGCAGGTGGTGGGGCAGCGCGTGGACGCCCGCAGCGACGTGTTCACGCTGGCGACCGTGTTCGCGGAGCTGCTGCTCTTGGCGCCCCTCTTCCGGGGCAACAGCGACATCGAGATCCTGCTCCAGATTCGCGACGTGAACCTGGGGGCGCTGACCGCCAGCGACCGCCAGATCCCACGCGACGTGCGCGAGCTGCTGGTGGCCGCCCTGGCCCGGCAGCCCCGCGACCGCCTGAGCGCTGGGGCGTTCGCCCACCGCTGCTCCGAGATCATGCGGCAGCGCGGCATGGCGCACGGGCCGGCGCGCCTGGCGGCGCTGATCGAGCGCCTGCCCATCAGCCCCCTCAGCAGCAGCGACCCCGACCACGTGCCCGGTGACACCAACCTCTTCGACACCAGCGAGATGGAGCTGCGCACCGAGGTCGACGCCGCGAAGTCTGCGCTCACCTCACCCGAGATCTACCGCGTGCTCGACGCGGACGGCGTCATCCGCGGCCCCTTCTCGTTCCCCAAGCTGGTGGAGCTCGTGACCAGCGGGCAGATCGACGCACGCACGCGCGTCTCGAAGGAGGAGGACGCCTTCGACTCCATCTCGCGCCTGCCCGAGTTCACCCGCTTCGTCACGTCCCCGGCGCTGCAGTGGGAGCTCACGGAGCTGGAACACGCAGAGCAGCGCGGCCCCCTGGGCGTCACCCGGCTGGTGCCCCTCTTCTTCCGCATCTACACGGGGCGACGCACGGGCGTGTTGCACCTCTTCGACGGTCAGCGTCGCAAGAAGATCTACTTCGTGGGCGGGCGCCCCGAGTACGTGGCCTCCACCGAGTCACGCGAGCTGCTGGGGGAGTACCTGGTCTCCCACGGACAGTGCCTGCGCATGGAGGTGGAGATGGCCCTCGCGCTGCTCCCGCGCTACGGCGGGCGCATCGGTGACGCGCTGGTGGGGCTGGGTATCCTGCGGCCGGTGGAGCTCTTCCGCGTCATCGCCAGCCAGGTGAAGTGGCGTCTGCTGGAGGCCTTCCGCTGGCGCGCGGGGGAGTGGGCCTTCGTGCCGGACCTGCGCTCCCACGAGGAGACCTTCCCGCTGGGTATCGACCCGCTCGAGCTGCTGCGTGAGGCCGTGGCCCTGGCCGACGTGCGCGAGCTGCTCGCGGCCCTGCTCCCGTTCGAAGAGCGCGTCGTCGCCCGCGTGGATTCCCCGCCGGTGCCCGCGCTGGGCTTCACCCTGCCCGAGGCGTGGGAGCAGGTGCTGGCGCGGGTGAAGGGCGACGCCACGCCGCGCATGTTGATCGAGCGCCACGCAGCCGAGGGGGGCGACGCCGACGACGCGTACCGAGCGCTCTTCCTCGCGCTCTCGTGCGAGCTCGTGCGGGCCATCGAGACCTGAGCCGATGGACCCTCGTTTTCTCGTCATCGAGCTGATGGAGAAGGCCGGCCTGGTCTCGTTGGCGGCGTTGGTCACGGTCTTGGTGCCGCCCCTGCGCGACCGCCTCCTGGGGGTGGGCCGGCCGCGCAGCTTCTGGCCCGCCGTGGCCGTGGCGACCGCGCTCAGCATGTGGGGCGCGCGCATGGGCGAGTGGTGGCTGGACCACTACTTCAACGTGCAGGGCATCGGCGTGCTCATCGCCGCCGTGCTCACGGGCGCCCGCGGTGGTGTCATCACCGGGCTCTTCGGCGGGCTGTTCTACGTCCTGCGCGTCAACCACGCGGAGGGGGCCGTGGCCATCGCGTCGTCGGTGCTCGACGGGCTCGCCGCCGGGCTGGTCGCGCAGCGCGGGGCACACTACTTCGAGCACTGGCGCGGGCTCGCCGTGGCCGTGGCCGTGCAGCTTCCCAAGTGCGCCCTCTTGGTCACCCACGCCTTCGCGACGGGCAACGGCGCACGCTACGGGGCCACCTGGTACATCGTCGCGCTCGAGCTGCTGGCCAACGCCGCCGGAGCCACCGTCTTCGTGAACGTCGCGCGCATGGTGCTGTCGCGCGAGGAGAGCGCCGTGGCGCTGGCCGAAGCCCGGGCCGCCACCGGGCGCTTGGAGCTCGACGCGCTGCGGCGGCGGCTGGAGCCGCACTTCCTGTTCAACGCCCTCAACACGCTGCGCGCCACCATTCGGCGCGACCCGGACCACGCCCGCGAGATGGTCAGCGACCTGGCCGACCTCTACCGCTACCTGCTGCATCACCCGAACGACGCGCCGCTGCTGGCCGAGCTGCGCCACGCCGAGCAGTACCTCGCCATCGAACGCGCGCGCCTGGGAGCCGAGCGCCTGGTGGTGACGCGCGAGCTGCCCGCAGAGCTCGAGCGCGCGCGGGTGCCCGCGTTGCTGCTGCAGCCCCTGGTCGAGAACGCGGTGAAGCACGGGGTCGCCGCCCACGCGGGGAGCGGCGCGGTGCGGCTGAGCGCACGCCGCGAGGGCGGCAGCCTGTACATCACGGTGCACGAGACCCACGCGGGGGCGCACCGGGGCGCTCTCTCGGGCGGCGCCGGCATCGCCCTCGAGACCTTGCGTGAGATGCTGGGCAAGCGCTACGGAGAGGGAGCGACGCTGACCCTGGACGTTCACCAGGGTGGCAGTGAGGCGCGGGTGTGCTTGCCCCTCGAGCTCGACAACCAACGTCTCACGCCCGAAGAGCGCGCCGAGCCTCCGCACCCGAGCCCCACGTCCTCATGAGCACCCCCGCCCAGCCCGCGAGCTCCCCGCACGACCGCAGCACAGACAAGCCGTGCATCCGCGCGCTCGTGGTGGACGACGAGCCGCTCGCCCGTGACGAGCTCATCTTTCTGTTGGAGCAGTGCGGCGACGTGGTCATCGTCGGGCAGGCCGAGGACGCCCCGGACGCGCTCCGCTTGCTGGACGCCGCGCGCCCCGACGTCGCGTTCGTAGACCTGCGCATGCCGGGCCCGGACGGCATCGCGCTGACCGAAGCCATCAAGGCGCGCCAGCCGGACGTCGCCGTGGTGATCGTCTCCGCCCACGACGACGCCGCCCTGCGCGCCTTCGACGCGCGCGCCCTCGACTACCTGCTCAAGCCCGTGCGCCTCGAGCGCCTGCGCGCCACCCTCTCCCGGGTGCGGGAGAGCCTCGCCGCGCACGCCCCGGAGCGCCCCAGCGCGCCCCCCGCGGAGCGTGAGCTGCTCACTCGCCTCGCGGTGCGTCGCCGTGGTGCCTACGTCATCGTGGACGTGAGCGACATCCTCTTCTTCGAGACCAAGGACGAGCTGGTGTGGGCCGTGACGCCGGACGACCGCTACGCCCTCGACCTGACCCTCGCCCGGCTCGAGGAGCAGCTGGACCCGGAGCTCTTCTTCCGGTCGCACCGTGGCGCGCTGGTCCGTCTGGACCGCATCCGCTCCATCGAGCCGAAGGGACAAGGGCTCTTCGAGCTGGTCATGGAGCACCCCGACGCGCCGCGCGTGGCCCTGGCGCGTGACCGCACCAAGCACCTGCGCGAGCGCATCCCCTTCGCGGGGTAGCTAGGGCAAGTACTTGGGCGCTCGGTTTTCGGCCAGCGGTGCGCGCCTGGCGCTGCTCAGCTGCCGCACTCGAGGACCAGCCCCTCGCGGGCCGCGATGGCGTTGGGGAACAGCTCGCGCGCGCGCTGCTCCTTCGTGGCCACCTCCGCGTCGTCCTGCTCGGGGTCGTGGTGGAAGAGCACGTACTGCTTCACGCCGGCCGCCTTGGCGATGGCTGCGCCCACCTCGAAGGTGCTGTGGCCCCAGCCGATGCGCGAGCGACCATCCGCGCGCCCGTCGTACTCCTCGGGCGTGTACATGCTGTCGTAGATGAACACGTCCGCGCCGTCCGCCAGCTCCACCAGGCGCTCGTCCAGCTCGCCGTCGTCGCTGTGCTCGGTGTCGGTGGCGTACACCACCGACGCGTCGTGATGGTCCACGCGGTAGGCCAGCACGCCGCCGGGGTGGGTACCCGCCGCCGCACGCACAGACACGTCCGCGCCCACGTGGACGACGTCGCCGGGCCCCACGTGGTGGAAGATCAGCTCGCTGCCGAGGTCCGAGAGCTTCACCGGGAAGTTGGGGAACTCCATCTGGCCGGCCATGGCGGACTCCACCGTGCCGCGCGAGTTGGACGCGCCGTACATGTGGATCTTGTTGCCGCCCACGAAGGCCGGCGCGAAGAACGGGAAGCCTTGGATGTGGTCCCAGTGCACGTGGCTGATGAAGAGGTGCACCGAGACCGGCATGCGCTTCACGAGCTCGCCTCCGAGCAGGCGCAGGCCCGTCCCGGCGTCGAACACGATCTGCGTGTCACCGCACGTGACCTGCACGCAGCTTGTGTTTCCTCCGACTCCAACCGTCGTCGGGCCGGGCGCGGGGATGCTCCCCCGTACGCCCCAGAACTTGGTCCGGATCATGATTTCCCCCGCCCGCTTGCACGTCGCAGAGCGTCGTGCGCGCGAGACCGTCCGTGCCGAATGCGCTGGGCCACGCAGCATTAGACGTCGAACCCGGGGCCCGGGTCAACCGTTGCGTGGGGCCCGCCCCTGCGGCGTCAGCCGGGCAGCAGCGACTCGCCGATGTGGTCGCTCGCGAGGCGGTCCAGCAGGTCGGCCAGGTTGGACGCCGGGCCGCGGCGCCACTCGCCGTTCCACATGGACACCTGCCGGCAGAAGGGCGCGCCCATCCCGAGCTGCACCTCGAAGACCGGGCGCGGCTCGTCGGGCAAGCCCTGCTCACGAAGGGGGACGGCCAACCACACCGCGCTGCTGCGGATGGCTTCGACGACCGCCTGCATCTCGTGCGGGCGCAGCATGGTGCGGCGGGTGCGGTTGAAGGTCTCGCTGGGCTCACGCGACGTCACGATGCGCTCGCCGTTGCCGAATATCTGCACGCGGCGCAGGCCGTGAATGGCGGAGTCCACGCCGGTCCAGCCCACCAGCAGGTTGCCGCGCGTGCCGGGCTCCTGGACGATGCGCTCCAGCATGGTGACGAAGGGCAGGTCATGCGGCTCCGGCAGCGCGCCGTGCCGAAACCCGAGCCAGCGCGCCGCGAAGGCCAGGGCCGGCTCGGCGTGCGGGATCTCGTCGCGGGCCACCTGCACCGCCTCGAGGGCCCCCGGTCCGAGCAGCGCCAGCGCGTCGAGCGCCCGCCACCCCGAGACCGACTCGGCCCCGGGCGACAACACGCGGGCCACGCGCCTGGCGGCGAAGGCCACGCCCCCCGCCCCGTGGTGGCGCAACAGGTCCAGCAGCCGCGCCTCACCCGCGTAGAGCGCGGCGTCCAGCTTGGCTTCGGTCGCCTCGTCGATGCCGGCGTCGCGCAGCGAGCGCGAGTAGCTCACGAGCAGATCGACCACGGGCGTGAGCGGCGCTTCGTCGCCCCCCTTGTAGGCGCCGAACTGCGCGCCCGTGCGAACGGGGTCGTACGCGAAGGCCAGCGGCCAGCTGCCCGTGCCGCGCCGGTCGAAGGCAAAGGAGAGGTCCAGCGCCGTCTCGAGGGTCTCGCCCGGCTGCAGCGTGGAGAACGCGTCCAGCGGGTGCAGGACGTTGAGGTCCCCGAACGACACGCGGATGTACGGCCGGTCCGCCTTGGGTGGGGAGACGCGCAGCGCGCGCGGGTAGGCCGGGTTGAAGCCGAACACGCGTACGGGGGTCTGACCCGTGTTCTGGCACAGCAGCCCCACCAGGATGGACCCACCCGCCTCGGCCACGCTGGGCGTCCGCAGACCGAAGCGGACCCCCTCGTAGGGCGAGCCCCACTGCGTCTCGCTCACGGGAACACCGCCGTGTTCAGGAACGCCAGCGCCGCTGTGCGGTGAGCCTCCACCGACGCCGGCGCGCGCACCGCCCCGCCGTGAAAGAGCGAGAAGAAGCGGTCCTCGTGGAACACGTAGGCCACGGCGCCAATCGACAGGCTGACCAGGCGGCGCGCGTCGATGTCACTGCGGATCACCTTGGCGCGCTGCGCGGCCTCCACCGCGTGACCGACGGCCTCCATGACGGGCGCGCTGATCTCGCGGGTGACCTCCTCCATGGCCTCGAACGCCGGGGAGGTGGTGTCCAGGGACGAGTAGTGCAGGAGCCGCACCAGGTTGGGGTTCTGCACGTGAAAGTCGATCAGCATGTTCACGTACGTCTCGAGCAGCGCGCGAATGGACGTCCCGGAGCGCAGGGCGGCGAGCGCGCGCGTGGAGACCCCGGCGAAGGCGTTCTGGACGACCGCGCGGAACAGACCGACCTTGTCCCCGAAGTAGTGGTGCAGGAGGGCGTGGTGGACGTCTGCCCGGGCGGCCACGTCGCGCAGGCGCGCGCCGTCGTAGCCCTTGAGGGCGAACTCGGCCTCGGCCGCGGCGAGGATGCGCGCTTGGGTCGCTTCGCGGTTGCGCTCGCGGCGAGGGCGGGTCTTGCTGGCTGTTGTCATCGAGTCGATCTGTTGGCCCCGTTGGGCCCCGTTGGCAGGTAAGCTTGACCCAGCGCACGCATGCGTCGCAAGGTATCGACCCAACGGGGCATCCCGCAGACCTCCATGAACAGCTCAACCTCCCCCCTCGCGGCCCCGCAACAGCCGGCGGCTCTGCTCCGCCACGCACGCCTTCGGCCGGCCCTCGTCTCCGCTCAGACGCTCCCCCATCGCAGCTTGATGGTTGCGGGGCTGCTGGTGCTGTCCGCGTGCACCCCGGACGTGGGCCCGTGTGACCCGTTCGCGGCGCGGGAGATCGTGTACCTCAACACGGGTATCCCGGGCGACCCCAACAACGGCACGCCCATGTTCGCGGGCCAGGCGCTGATGCAGGTCTCGTGCGGAGACGGGCGCTTCTGCCACGCCAACGCCGCAACGGACGGGGAACGCTACGGCGTGCCGGTGGGGTTGGACTTCGACTTCTCCGTGCCCTGCGACGCGTCGGGCTGCGTGCCCGGCGCGGTGCAGCGCCTGCGCGCGAACCAGGCGGTGGCCTTCGACGCCCGCCATCACATCCTGCAGGAGCTGCAGCGCGCCTCCATGCCTCCGGGGCAGCTGGGTGAAGACATCCGGACCGAGGCGGGGACCTTCGTGCGCGTGGACACCGCCAACCCGTTCTTCGTGGGTGGCGTCGATGGTGGCGAAGCGTTGCCGGAAGCCGAGAGCGCCGCCGGGCGCCGCATCATCGCCAACTGGCTCTCTTGCGGCCTTCCGGTGGTCGAGCGCTTCGAGATCCCGAACACCCCGCAGGACTCGGGGCGCAACTGCCGAGGCTCGACCGACTGCGTCTATCGCGTGGACGCCCTCGCCGACCCTCCGGAACCAAACTGGCCGTCCATCTACGAAAAGCTCATTGGACCCTTCTGCGGCGACAGCTGCCACGGCGAGGGCGAGCCCGACTTCCGCGAGGAGAGCCAGCTGGACCTCGGCAACATCGAGCTCGCCTACGACCAGCTCATCAACCGTATCGCCACCGGTGAGGAGTGCATCGACGGCGCAGGCATCTTGATCGTGCCGGGCGATGCCGACGCGTCGCTGTTGATCGACAAGATGGAGAACAACACGCCCGCGTGCGGTGACCCGATGCCGTCCGGTGGGCGCCTGTTCCCGGCGGACTTCATGGCGGTGATTCGGCAGTGGATCGACGAAGGCGCGGCCGAGACGCCACCTGCTTCCCCGTGAGCGCTCGCTACACTGCGCGAATGCGCCCCCTGCCCGCCGCCGCCCTCCCCGCGCTCCTGATCGCTTCGGCCACCCTCGTAGGAGGATGTGGGCCGCGCGGGGCCTGTCCGGCGTACCCGCACACCAGCCCGGCGGCCGCGCTGGACGCGCACCAACAGGCCCGGGCCGCCACCCGCGTGGTCCGAGCGGAGGCGCGCGTGGACACCCGCGGACACGAGGGGCGCGTGCGTGGGACGGTCATGATGTTCCTGGAGCGGCCCGACCGGGTGCGCTTCGACGTGCTGACGCAGTTCGGCGCGGCGGCCGTGCTGACCAGCGACGGGGAGCGCTTTCAGCTCGCGGACCTGCGGGAGAACCGCTTCCTGGAGGGCCCGACCTGCCCCTCGAACATCGCCCGGCTGCTGGGCGTCTCGCTCGAGGGCTCCGAGGTCGCGCGCTTCTTGATGGGGGACACGCCGCGCCTCGCGCCCGCCGAAGCGTCCATGGTGTGCGAGGGCGACGGCTACACGGTGACCCTGCGGGCGCGTGACGGGCGGCACCAAGAGCTGTCGTTCCTGGTTCCGTCGAGCGACCGCAACGCGCCTCCAGCGCAGCAGCGCCTCCGTCTGGTGCGCTCCGAGCTCTTCGACGCGACGGGCGCGACGGTGTGGCGCGTGCGCTACGACGACTACCGCAGCGTGCGTGACGGTGCGGAGCAGGTGGAGCTGCCCTTCGTCGTGCACTTCGAGGACGAGCGCCACGACGCGGACACGCTCGTGCGCTTCCGAGAGATCACGCTGAACGTCAGCGTGCCTGCGGGCGCGTTTGCGCAGACGCCTGCGCCTGGGCTGGTGAGCGAGTACGTGGCCTGCGAGCCGGACTGACCGCCCGCCCGCGGTGCAAGGGCGCCGCCGACCACCCACCCGGTGAGCAAGGGCCTGGCTGACCGCCCACCCGGTGTGCAAGGGCCGCACCGCGGCGCTGCGGCGGATCCGCGGTGCGCGGCGCGGCATTTTGCCGCGGCGGTGATGACCGTATCGCCACGACGCGCTGCGTCATCGAACAATGTGCAATGATTACGGACGCTACGAGTTCGGCATGGGCCGTGCAATGACGCGGCGCAGCGAACCCACGGAGCGTCCCCTATGACCAACGTCACCTCTCTCGACCGATACCGCGCCTCTCTTCAGCACGTCCACACCCTGGACCCCGAAGCCGAGCGCGAGCTTGCCCGCCAGTACTGCGCAGGGGACCAGGACGCGGGTCGACGCCTGATCGAGGCGAGCCTGCCCTTCGTCATCCGCATCGCGCGTGAGTACCGCCGCTGGGGCGTGCCCATCGAGGACCTGGTTCAGCAGGGCAACCTCGGGTTGCTCAAGGCCACCACCCGGTACGACCCCGACAAGGGCTGCCGCCTCATCACCTACGCCGCGTACTGGATCCGCGCCGAGATCCGCGACTACGTGGTGCGTGGCTACCGCATCGTGCGCCTCGGGACCACCCGCACCGAGCGGCGGGCCATGCGCGCCTACCGCCGGCAGGACGTGACCTCCGCCGCGGCTCTCGCGGAGTGCTCGGGCATGCCCCGGGCCCGCGCCGAGAAGCTGTGGCCGCTGCTCTCGCAGGGGGACGTCTCGGTGGACGCCCAGTACGAGGACCGTCAGTCCATCCTGGAGCGCATGGGCATGGACGTGGCCACCCCCGAAGAGGTCGTGGCCCGCGAGGAGGCCATCCAGGGCGTGCGCGACGCGCTCGACAGCGCCCTGCACGAGCTCACGGAGCGCGAGCGCCGCATCGTGGCGGCGCGCATGCTCGCGGACGACCCGTGCACGCTGGAGAAGCTCGGCACCGAGATGGGCGTGAGCAAGGAGCGCGTGCGGCAGCTCGAGGCACGCGCCAAGAAGAAGCTGCAGGTCAGCTTGGCGGCGTTCCACAGCGCTGCGTGATAAAGCGGCTGCATGCCGTCCATCGTTCGCATCGCCGATCCGCGCGGGAGCACCCCGCGCCCGCTGTCGCTGATCGCCGTCGGCGTCGGTGGGGTCGTGGCGGGCCTGCTGCTCGTGCAGGTCTCGCTGGCCGCACCGCACCTCGACGCCGAGACCACCTCGCCATCGGGGGACGATGACCACGCGCCCGTCGTCGGTGTGCCCGAGGGAGACGACGAACGGGGTGTGGGCGGCGACGACGCGGAGGGCTCCCGCGCTGACGAGCTCGCGGCCCCGAGTGACGGCGAGGACGCGGTCGAGGAGCCGGTCCCGGACGAGGCCCTGGCCGCGGCGACGGAGACGGCCAGCGACGTTCCCGCAGCGGACGACGAGGCCCCCGCCGAGCCGGCCAGCGCCGATGCTCCTGCGCAGGCCGCCGGCCAGCCGGGCAGCGAGGCGGCCGGAGCCGGGCGCACGCTGACTCAGGGACGCGTCGCGTACTTTCAGTGCCCCGGTGACCGCTGCCCGCGCGATCACGGGCTCGAGAGGGACGTGTTCCGGGCGCTCGAGCGCGTCACGGGCTGCATGGGGGGCCCCGGAGAGGGCGACGTGCGCGTGACCGTCGCCGGAGGGGTGGTCACGGACGTCCGTTTCCGCGAGCGAGGCGCCCGCGGACTGGACATCGGGGTGCTGGACCGCTGCCTGTCTCCACCGCTCCGTCGGGTCGGGGGCAGTAGCCTCCCGGACGGCGTCGTCGTGTCCTTTCGCTTCGATGTCCGCTAGCGCTGCAACGGCAGCACCGAGAACCCCCTCGATCCTGCCTTTTGGACGTTTTCACGATGGAGGGCTTTTGCTGGCGAGAGCGAGTGTGCTAGCTTGATGGCATCGTGGAAGTTGTTCTGCGCAAGCTCGGAAGGAAACCCGGTCGTGCCGTCATTGGCCGGCTGCTCCGCCCACCTCGCAAGGGGTCGGTGGTTGTGATTGAGTTTCCGGACGGGCTGCACGAGTACGTGACAACGCCGGTGAAGCGGATCCTTCGTATCTGCGGCAGCGAGGTCTACTACGTGCAGACGGCAAACAGCCGCTACCGGCTGGAAGTCCGCAACGGCGAGTCCGTGCAGCTGGACATCATCGCGGGCTCCCCCAACAGCTGACGGCCCGGGCCCCCGCGCCCGGTCGTACTCGCTTGGTTCACGCGCGGCTCAGGGAGCGCCGAGCATGCGCAGCATGGTGCGGCAGTCCCGGACGTTGCGCCCTTCGCCGTGATCCACGCACGACTGGTAGGCGACCCGCGCCCCATCGGCATCGCCCAGCTCTTGCAGGGAGGCGCCGAGCGTCACCCAGGCGCGCGACAAGGTCGCGTCCACGGCCACGGCGCGGCGCGCGTAGTCACGGGCTTGTTCGTTCTGGCGCCGGTTGATGGCGGACCACGCCAGCTCGTCCAACGCCTCCGCGGACCTTGGATTCAGGACGAGCACGGCCTCCCAGGCGGCCTGCGACTCACGCCGGGACGCGCTCCGCGCGGCGGCCAGCGCTTGCTCGAGCGCGACGCTGGGGGGCGCGGCGGTGGGGAGAGGCGCCGCCTCTGGGGGCGGCTCCGGGGCAGCAGCGGCCAGCTCGGGGTCCACCTCGCCCGCGGGGGGCTCGTCGGCCGGGGGCTCATCCGCGACGGCGGGCTCCGCGGGCTCGACGGCGTCTGGCGCGGCCGCTTGCTGGGGGCTCTCTGCCGAGTCTTCCCCCGCCTCGGTGGGCGCGCCGGCACCTACAGCGGGCCGCGGCTCGGGGATGGCACCGGGGGACCCGGTGGCGATGTCGCCGAAGCGGCCGGTGCGCTCGCGAGTGGCCAGATGGTAGACGAAGAACACGACCACCGCGGCGACGGTCAGCAGCCCGAGGTAACGCCAGACGGAGTCCATGGCGGATGGCACCACGGCATCTTCGAGGGGCGCCGCTTTGGGGGCACGCGAGCGACGCGGAGCCACTTCCTCGGACGCCCGGGTGGACTCGTAGCTCTCCGCCACGAAGAACTCGTCGGAGAAGTCGCTGCCGTCGTGGCCTGCGGCGTGCTCGTCGTCGTTCGCGCGGCCGGCGGCGCGCCCACGCTCCGGGGCATGCTCGGAAGCGGGCTTCTGGTCGGCAGACGGCTCGCTCGGCGCCGCCTTCGCGCTGGATGGTGCTGCGTCTTCCGGGACGGGCACGCCCACCGGCACGGGCGCACCCGCATCACTGGGTCGCGCGTGAGCGCCGCTCTGCCCCCGCGACTCGACTGGGGCGACAGGCTCGGCGACAGGAGGCGCGGGAGGCGGCGGTGGAGGCTCCTGCGGCGCGTCTTCGGCTTCTTCCTCGGGCTCGGCGAGAGCCAGGGCGGCGCCCCCCTTCTGCGGGAAGCGGATGACGTTGCCGGGCAGCGCCTCGACCGGACGCGCACCCTTCGCGTCGCGTGCTTCGTCGTCGGCGTCGCTCGAGCGCGCGGGCTCTGCGGGCTCGGGGTTGGTCGAGGGGGCCGCATCCGCCTGCTGCAGGGAGCGGTCGAGGGTCTCGGCCTCCGACTCTGCGTCGGGTGGCGCGGGTGCGTCGGAGGGGCGCTGGGCGCTGTCGGACGCCTCGTGGACCTGCGGCGCCGCGCTGCCCTGCGGCGGCGTCGCGGTGGGTGACGCGCCGGTGGCGTCGGCGGGCTCCCGCGCTTCGCCAAGCATCCCTATCGCGTGCTCTGCGTCGTCACCGTGCAGCTGGGCCTGTGCGATGTCTCCCGCCGGGATCCCAGGCGACGTGTCGGAGCGCTCACGCTGCGGCCGCTCACGTGGTGGGGGCGGCTCGGAGTCGGTCGCGCTCATGCCGGCCAACGCCGCGGGACCCAAGCTGCCCACGGCCACGGGTGTGCTCTGCACGGTCGCTCCCGTGTCGTCTGCGGGCTCCTCCGCGCCGAGGGGCGTCTCGCCGGACGCCACCAAGAGGTCGCCGGACTCGCCGGGGACGACGCCCGCCGCCGCCATGGCCACCGCCTCCTCGTCCATCTCGTGGTCAGGCTCGTCGTGACCCGTCTCCGACACCATCCCCGCCGGCTCGGACGCGATGAGGGACGTCCTCATGCCGCTGTCGACGATGAGGCCTTCGAAGTACAGCTTGGAGATGGCAGCGAGCGTCTCGAGGTCGTCGGCGGCCACCTCGTCCACCACGTCCATGAGCGAGCGCACGCCGTCGAAGTACTTGATGACGTCGTTGATCTCGTCTGGGATCTCGGCCAGCCGGTCGCGGAGCTCGGCCTCGTCGATCTCGAACACCGCGTCGAGAGGCGGGAGCTGCTCGAGGAGCCGTCCCCACTCGTCGAGGCGGCGCATGCCCTCCATGAGGAGCCCCTGGGTGCTCATGGAGATGGTCTCTTCGTCCAGCCGCACCGGGCGGAACTCCAGCTCGAACGTGCCTTCGTTCCAGACGAGCGCGCGATAGAGAGCCCACTCGCCCCGCAGCTTGCCCAGCTCGGCGTGCTTCAGGCCGCCCACGTCGAAGAAGATGGAGCCGCGCTGCCCGGCGGGAGAGGTGAGGTGCAGCACGCCGCTCTTGCGGCTGATGTCGATGGTCTGGAGCAAGTCCACGAGGCCCATGTCCGCGAGCGAGCCGCTGAAGCGCGTCTTGGTCTCCACGCTCTTGCGCTCGAGCCCCACGCGCTGCCGGCGCTGGAGCTCGAGGTTGACCCGCGTGATGATCTCTTTGATGTAGATGGGCTTGGTGAGGTAGTCCTGCACGCCCAGCTCGAGCCCCTTGACCTTGCTCTCCACCGAGCCGTCGCTCGACAGGAACATGAAGGGGATGTCCTTCGCGTCCTCGTTGGCGCGCAGGCGCTCCACCAGCTGGAAACCATCCACCTCCGGGAGGCGCGTGTCGCTGATGATCATGTCCGGCCGGCTGAGCCCGATCATCTCGATGGCGGTCGGCGCATCGGCGCACGTGGTCACGCTGTAGCCAGCCTTGCGCAGGCTGACCTCCAGCACGCGCAGGCTGCGCTGGTCGGCGTCGACGAGGAGGAGGTTTTGCTTGGCCACGGGCTCTTGGAATCCTTGCTCGATGGCCATTGTAGGGGCCTCGGTGCGGCGCGTCGACCTTGTTCTCCCGCCGCCGAGGAACCCTGAACGGGCAGTCGACCTTGACGCCCTTCGAGCCTCTCGCATATCGTCCTGCGCATCATGCACACCCCGCCACCGACCTCCTCCCGCCGTTCTCTCGCCAGCCAGCTCACGCGCTGGGGCGGGACGCTGTTGCTAGGGGCCGCTGCGGCGCTCGGGACGGTGGCCTGTGGCGACGACAACGGCGAGCTGCAGATCCTGCGTATCGATCCGCAAGCGGGCGCCATCCAGGGGCAGCAGCGGGTGACCATCCAGGGTCGCAACTTCCGCCCCGACATTGGCTACACGGTGTACTTCGGCGCGCAGCGGGGCACCAAGGTGAGCCTGATCGACCCGAACACCCTCCAGGTCGAGACCCCCTCCGTGCCCGCGCCCATCAACGTGGACATCGTCGTGCGCGCAGACGACGGCCCCGCCTTCCGCATCGCCGAGGGCTACCACTACGTGGACCAGAGCGGCAACGTCATGGAGCAGGTGGGCGCCGGGCCAGAGCGTCGCGAAGGCGACAGCAACCTGGCCTACTGAGCGCAGGGGGCGCGTTACTGACCGATGACCGGGGTCTGAGCGGCCAGCGCCTGGAGGATGAAGCGCTGCGTGTCCGTCCGTCCTTCGGCGGTCTGTGACGCGACGAAGTGACCATCGACGGGCGCGGTTGGTTGGTACTGCCGGTGCGCGATGGTCATGCTCTCGCCGTTGACCATGCGGTTGGCGCTCACGGGCGCGTTCACGGTGGAGACGGCGAAGGTGACCAGCGTCGGGTTCACGGCGCTGATGCCCCCCGCGATCGCGTAGGCCTGCATGGTCGCCTCCGGGCTGTAGCTGTCGCCGAGCCCGTAGGTCATGAACACGTGCGTGCCGACCTGACCGGGACGAGGCGAGCGTGAGAGCCGGCGCGCCACGTTCACGGGGTCGGCCGAGTCGAAGAACATCTGGAAGAGCGCGAGCGCCGGGTGGAAGTCCCCGGTGGGCAGCCGTCCGTCTCCGCCGATGTCACGCAGGGCAAGCGGCAGGAGGGCCTGGATGTTGACCGGCTGCGTCTTGTTGAGCAGCGACTGCGTGAGGTCCCCCCCCACGCCGCTGAGCACGACGTTCCGCGCGAGCGGCTCGTTCGCGATCATCATGGCCGCGTGCGTCGCCCCCTGCGAATGCATGAACATGGCGACGCGCGTGGCATCGAAGGAGAAGGCCGCGTTGATGGGTGAGTCCGCGAGCGCGACCGAGCCTTGCTCCAGGAAGTAGAGCACGCTCATCAGGTCTGCGGCGCCCTGGATCACGTTGTCGCGCGCAGCCCGCGGGTTGACGAAGTTGAAGAAGAGGGTCTCGGGCCCCTCGTTGGTGGCGCCTCGGCGCGAGCCGTGCATCGGTAGGTCGATCGAGATCGTGGCCGCGTGCACGGTCGCTGCGCCGGACACGGCGTCGGCCACCTCACCGGCACGCCCGCCATCGATGGCGTCCCGGAAGGAGCCCCCCGTGCCGTGCCCGGTGAAGAGCACGGGCCAGCCGCCTACGGGCATGGTGGCGTTCTTCGGGATCGTGATGGCGACGCACACCGCTTCCGTGCGGGCGATGACCGGGTCGCCGGAGGCGTCGTAGGCAATGGCGCCACCGTCGGCGGGCGTCGCGTAGGGCGGTGTGCCTGCCTGGAAGACGGGCAGCGTGATGTGCCCATGAATCTCGTGGAAGTCGGGGTCCGCTGCGCCGCAGGCCCCGCGCCCGGTGGTCGCGTCCTCGCAAGGGGAGGTGACCCCCGTGTCGCACAGGGTCAGGTCCGAGAGGGTGGGCACCGTGCCCTCCCGGATGGCCGTACGGAAGGCCGACAGGTCCGGGTCGCGCTGCGTCGTGAAGACCGTGGCGTTGAGGACGTCGGCCGTGTCCAGGTTGGGGTCGGACGCGAGGAAGGCGCGCAGCGGGGCGTAGCGGTCCCAGGCGGGCCCGAGGTGCACGTCCGTCGGACGCGTGTCCCCCAGCAGCGCATCGAGGTCTGCCGAGCGCTGGAAGGTGCCACCTACGGCCGCGGCCGGGAGCAGGCTGGTGTCCAGGATGACCGCGTAGGTGGTGCCCGGGAGCAGGGGCGCGCCGTGCAGGGTGCGGAGCCCGAGCCAGTCTTGGCAGATGTACTTGCTGATGGGACCGAAGGTGTTCAGCCAGGCGGCCGGGTGAGTCGCGCCGAACTCCGGGGAGGCCGGGTCCACGTTGACGAAGTGGATGGCGCCGCCGGTGGAGTCCCAGTCGTAGGCCCGGGAGAAGCGGAAGAACACGACGGGGTTGAGGCTGAAGCCGTCCAAGTCCGCCTCGGAGGCCCGCAGGTAGCGGTCGATGGCGTCGATGTCGAGCGCGGTCGCGGGGGTCGGGTGCGTCGAGAGATCGAGGCCCGTCGCGGTGCGGCGCACGTCGTTGGGGAACGGCAGCCGGTAGAAGTCCCCGTCGAGCTCCGACTGGGTGGGCACGTCGAAGTAGGCGCGTGGCGCCCCGTTGTCCTCGGGGCAGGTGACGCCGGCCCAGAACCCGACGCTGGGAGGTGGCGGCGGGGAATTGGCCGGCAGCGGCCCGGGGCTGGTGCAGAGGGGCGAGGGCGTGGCCGGCGTGCAGGTGAGCCCCGAGAGACAGCTCGCGACCGAGTCACAGACGTCGCCGATGTCCTGGGTGCCCGCCATCTGGCAGGTCGCGCTGATGCCCTGGAGCTGACAGACGAAGCCGGCCTGGCACTCGTGCGAGCCCGCACAGAGGTCCCCTGCCTCGCCGTCACCTTCGGTGGCGCAGCGCCGGAAGGCGTCGCAGCGCAAGCCGTCGGCGCAGTCGAGGTCCAGCTGACACGTGGCGCCCAGCTCCCCGCCACCCATCGGGCGGCACACTCCGTCGGGAGCGCACATCAACCCGGAGCGGCACTGCGACGGTCGCTCACAGGGGTCACCCACGCCGCCAATGACCGTCATCGACGTGTCGTCTCCACCACAGCCCACCACCGCGAGGGAGAGGGCCAGCCCGAACCAAACGCTACGCATCCGATGACTATAGCCCCGCCACAGGTCAAATGGCGAACGCGACGCGATCACGGGCGGAGCGGGTGGTCGACCAAGTAGCCCGCGACGAGCATGCCCCGGTCGCGCGCCTGGATGGTGGCGTCTGCCGCCCGCGCGGTCTGCCGAAACGCCTCCGCGCCCGGGATGATCTCGAGACTCCCCACGAGGTCACCGGTCGCGAGCAGCGCGGCACGCGAGTAGGTCACGACGTCGCTCGCTTCGCTCGCCCTCTCCGTTCGGGCGACCCACGCGCGCTCGAGGAGCGTGCCACCGGGCGCCGTCCCCAGCGCAACGGCCGCCTGCGGGCTGAGCCCGGCCTCCCGTGCCACGCGCCGGAACACCTGCGGGAAGAAGCGCTGGAGATCGAGCAGCTCGTCGTCGCGCAGGTGGGTCGGCATGAAGTCCACGTGCGTGCGGAGCACGCGCTCGATGTCGGCCAGCGCCCCTTGCACCAGCCCACGGGCGCGGGCCTCGAGGGCCGGTCGCTCCGCGGGTGTCGCCGTGCGGAGGCGCGCGGTCAGCTCGGTCAGCTCCGCCGCTTCCGATGCCCGACTGACCGCCACCATGTGCCCACCGAGGTTCAGCTCGCCCGAGAGGACCGCGCGCAACGTCGTCTCGCGCTGCTCGGGTGCCGCGAGGGCGCGGACCTCGCGCAGGCGCTCTCGAAGCCCCGCGAGGACGCCGTCGTAGGCGGCGACGTGCAGGCTCTCCGCCGCGTTGGCGGCGAGCCGCTCGGCCACCGCGTAGGCTTCCGTCGCGGTCGCTCCGTGGCGCGTCATCGCGGCGGTCACGTCGCCGAAGCCCACCCGCGCCGACAGCTGCAGGAGCCCCGACGTGCCCAGGTCGCGGACGATGCGCGACGTGATCTCGGCGGTGGGCCGCCCGCGCGCCACGTGCACATCCGCCAGCGCGTCGAGCAGCCGCAGCGCCTGCGCGTCGGGGGTGGAGCGAGCCTGGACACCCGCGGGGCGGGCACCTTGCAAGCCCGCCACCAAGGCGGAAGAGCCCGCGCGCTCGAGGGCGCTCGCCGTCCCCTCGAGAGACGCCGCCACGTCTGGGGGCGCTGTGGACGCTAACGCGCGCAGCTGGACCGAGAGCGCGAACGCTTGCTCTGGTGAGAAGCGCGGCCCCTGCGCCGATGTCAGCAGCGAACGCGCGCTGTCCACGGCGGTCAGCGCCAGCGCGCTGTCGTACGCTCCGCCGGGTGACGGTGTGGGAAGAGGACCGGGTACGGGGACCGGAACCGAGGAGTGGGGGCCGCTGGGCTGGGACACGAGGTCGGGCATGGTTGACTCCGGGATGAGAACGCCCGCTTGTCGACCCGGCGCAGGGCATCTTGCGCGAGGGGCCACAATCCCCGGAAGTTGCGGCCGAGGCCACGCAGGGGGTTAGAATGATCCACATCGTCACACGTTGAAGATCCGCCCACCTCGACCGTCCCAGGCGGGCGGCCCCAGACGTCGGCGTGCCGCCCCTTGTCTTTCCGAACCCCTGGAGTCCCCATGAGCCGAGCGCACACCCACGCCCTCGCCGTCGCTGTCGCCGCCGTCAGCCTCTCGGTCGCCACCACCACACCTTCCCCCGTCCATGCGCAGACGGACACGCAGGTCCAAGCCACCGCGCAGCGGCTGAGTCAGGAAGTGCCGTGCGTTCGCGCCCAGTCCGAGCGCCTCTCGAGCACGCTGCGTCTGCTGGAGGAAGCCGAGCGCCAAGCACGCTCCGCCACGGGAGATGCCGCCCGCCGCGACGCGGTCCACAGCGCCGAGGCGCTCGAGCTGCGGCTGGGAGTCATCGTGGGTGAGCTGCGGGCCTGCCTCGGGCAGGGCGCCGCGCAGACGCCGGCAGTGGCCACGGCGGGTACGCCGCCCTCGGGCACGGGCACCACCGGCACCACCACGGCCCCGGCCTATGGGACGCCGGGCCACCCGCCCCCCGAGGTCATTGTGCGGCGCGACGGGGTCACCCCTCACCCGGCGGAGACGCCGAACCCCGCCACGGAGGTGCTCGATACCGGCCGCGCCATGCCGGGGCAGCTGTACCTCGTCCAAGCCGAGCGCGTGGATGGCCTCGGCCGCGCGGACAACAACGACGTACGCCAAGCCGTCGACCGCGTCGCTCCCCACATCTCACACTGCTACGAGCAGCTCATGGCGCACAGCTCGCATCAGCGCGGCCGCGTCTATCTCACGTTCACCGTGACCCCCGAGGGGCGCGTGCGCGACATCCGGCTCGAGAACTTCACCATCTTCGACCGCACCTTCCAGCGCTGCGTCGGCGCAGCGGCAGGCCACCTGCGTGTCACCCAGCCCGCTGTCGGCGGCTCGGCGCGCTACAGCTTCCACCTGCGCTTCGGCGCCCCCGTGGACCACGGCACGCCCGTGGTGGACTGACCTGCTGCGGTAGCGGTCAGTCCGACTTGCGGTAGGCCGTGAGCGCCTCGGCCTCTTCATAGGCGTGCTGGAAGCCCGTCGCCTTCTTGAACGCCGCGCTGTCGATCACGATGGGGAACTTCAGGTGGTCGACGGCGCCCGGAGGCAAGCGCGGCAGGCCGAAGCGCCCGAGGGTGAGGTTCATGAGGGCCTCCGGCACGGGGACGTTCTGGCGCCCAGCGTCACGGATGACGTCGCTCAGCAGCATGGGCGGCGGGCCCGAGACGTTGAAGACGCCGCGCAGGTTCTTGTCGAGCGCCGCGACGATGGCGTCGGCCGCGTCGTTCTCGTGCATGAAGTGAAACAGCGGGTCGAAGCCCAGCACCGTGGGCACCCGTGGCCCGCGAATGAAGTTCGCGAGCGTGCCGTGCTTGCTCCCGCCGAGGGTGTAGCAGAGGCGCAAGACGCAGGTGTTGACCTCGGGGTAGCGCCAGAGGGCGCTGCCCGCGTAGAGGTCCGCGGCCACCAAGTCCGCCAGCTCCGGGAAGCTGTTGAGCGCCATCGGGGGCTCGTCCTCGGTGTGGTAGAGCGGCGAGTCTGCGGCGGCGCCGTAGTAGGTGTGCCGCCCCACGAAGAGCATCTGCTTCACCTCGTAGCGGTTGCAGTTCTCCACGATGGCGCGCGTACCCTGCAGGTTGATGCGGTAGCGGTCTGGGCTCTTGTGCGTGAGATGCGTGACCGTCGCCATGTGGATGACCGCGTCGGGCTTCTCGGTGCGGAACACGTCCTCTGCGGGCCGCTTGCGGATGTCCACCTGGAACATCTGCACGCGCTCGGGCGCGCCCGCCCACGGACGCCGGTCGACGCCGAGCACGCTGTGCCCCGCGGAGTCCAGGCGCTTGCCGACCAGCCGCCCCAGCTTGCCACTGATGCCTGTGATCAAGACCTTCATCGGAGCTCCAATTCCTCCGGCTTGAGCGTGCCGGCCCGCAACGCACGCGCCTGCTCGATGAGCCACGCGATGCGCGATCGAACTTGTTCGACGTAGCCGTGGATGACCTCGTCGGCTTCGCTGCCGTCGCCCTCGAAGACGAGCGGCTCGCTGTACAGCAGCTGGAGCTTGACGGGCTTCGGCAACGGGAAGAGATAGGGAGTGACCGGGATGTACGGCACGCCCAGGAACTGGCCGAGCTTGTACAGGTTCATGACCGTGGGGATGGCCTCGCCGCCGCCCACGAACGCGACGGGCACGATGGGCGTCCCGGTCTTGAGCGCCAGCCGCATGAATCCCGTGCCGAAGCGCACGAGGCTGTCCGCGTCACGAGCGAGCTTGGCGGTGCCGCGGGCGCCCTCCGGAAACACCATCAGCAGGCGGTCGTCGCGCAGCAGCCGGTCCGCGTGCTCGGGCAGACCGGTGAACTGCCCGAGGCGACTGGCAAGCTGCGACGCGCCAGGCACTTTGTTGATGAACTTCTCGGCCATGCCCTGGGCGAGGCGCGGTGGATCCAGCTCGAAGAAGCACGACGCCAGCACCATGAGGGCGTCCAGCGCGACCCCGCCCGAGTGGTTGCCGATGATCATCGCGCGCCCGGAGAGGGGTATGTGCTCGGCGCCGTAGACGTGCACGTCGAAGTAGCGGCGATAGGCCCACTCGAGCGCGGTGAAGAAGCGCGCGAGCTCGGCCTTGTCGATGCCGTACGCGTCGATGCCGTGGTGGCTGAAGCCGAGCTGCAGGCGGTCGACGTCAGCCCGGATCTTCTCGTTGACGGGGAGCGCGCTGGTGAAGAGGCTCGGCACGGGGACTCAGCCTAGCGCTCGCTCGATGGCGGCGATGAGTGCGGGGTCCTCTGGGGTGGTGGTGGGAGCGAAGCGCGCGACCACCTGCCCGTCGCGACCCACGACGAACTTGGTGAAGTTCCAGCGAACATCCCCCGGTCCTTCGGGACCCTCGGAGGCGTCGCACAGCCACGCATACGCAGGGTGGCGGCGCTCTCCGTTGACCTCGATCTTGGCCATCATGGGGAAGGTCACGTTGTACTCGGTGCTGCAGAACGTCGCGATGGCCTCCGCGTCCCCGGGCTCCTGACCCCCGAACTGGTTGCACGGAAACCCGATGACGGAGAACCCGGCCGGGGCGAAGCGCTGGTGGAGAGCCTCGAGCCCAGCGTAGTGCGGGGTGAGGCCGCAGGCGGACGCGACGTTGACGACGAGCGTCACCTTGCCGGAGAAATCCGCGAGCGAGACGGACTCGCCAGACAAGCTCAGCGTGGAGAAGTCATGCAGTGACGTCATGCGCGAGGTGTACCACTAAGCGTCGCGGGCGCCCCTCCGAAATCGCCCACTTCGCGCAGCCGCTGAACCGGTCGGCGTGCGAGCATGCGGCATGCGTCTCACCCTGCTCCTCGTGCTGGCCGTGGCCGGTTGCGCAGCTCATCCACCCGACCCGGCACAGCCGCATGCGACAACGGCCACCGATGAGCTCCTCGCACGCGCGGTGGCCGACGCCGCGGACGCCAATCCGAACGAAGTCGCCACGGACCTGGTGGCCCTGGTACCGGGCAACGAGCGGATCGTGTGGCGCGTGGACGACGCCGGTGACCTGTGGGTGCTGCTGGCCACGTGGACGGATTGGAGCGGTTACGAGGGGCTGGTGGGCCAGCGCATCCCCCTCGAGCGCACTCTCTGGGCCACGGCCGCGCCGGAGGCCCAGGCGTTCTGTCGGAGCACGGGTCTTCACGGCGCCGAGCTGGGCCTGCGTCTGGAGCAGTACTTGGGCCTGCACCCGGCGAGCGGAAAGACGCACTTCGTGACCATGTGGGCGCGAGCGCGGGAGCTGGTCCGTCCATGTCCCGACGCGGAGGTGGACGA
Source organism: Sandaracinaceae bacterium (assembly GCA_020633075.1). Classification (GTDB taxonomy): domain Bacteria; phylum Myxococcota_A; class Polyangia; order Polyangiales; family Houyiibacteriaceae; genus JADJJE01. The sequence continues at coordinate 244,659 of JACKEI010000003.1, read as the reverse complement.
CACGCGCTGCGAGGCTCGTGGCACGGCGGACGACGTCCAGATCGGTACACACGCGCACCGAGCCTGGTTCGACGCGCTGCGCGAGATCTCGTACGGACCCGGAGGCTATCCCTGGACGCGCCTCGGCTACACGTACGACTGGGCGCCAGGGGCAGGCGAGAGAGGCGCCAGCGAATTCCTGGCGCCAGCCGGAGCGCTGATCGAGGTGATGTCGTTCACGTCGACCGACGAGTACTGCCACTAGCGAGCCGCCGACCGGCTCAATTGCCTCGCACGACGCGCGTCGCGCCGCGGCTCTCCAGCCAGTCCGCGGCGCGCCCGACCAGATCACCCAAGAGCACGACCTCGCCCTCCTCGACGGTCGCGCCGCAGCCGAGCGCGCGCTTGAGCTCGCCGGCCCAGCGCTCGAGCTCACCCACGGGCAGGCCCCGCACGCGGGTCACGGTCTTGCCACCGCGTCCCTTCTTCTCGCGCTGCAGCACCAGCTTGCCCAGCTTGGGTGGCGCGCCGTGTGCCGGGTCCGGGCCCGCAGCAGGAGCCACCGCGTCCTCGCTGTCCAGCGTGGCGACCGGGAGCCCGCCGCGCAGCCCGTCGAGCGCGGCGAAGGGGTTGTGAAAGGGCGCCTGCGGGCTCGGGGGTGCCGCTTTGGGGGGACGTTTGGCCACGTGGGAGCCTACTTCGTGGAATCGACTCGCGCGAGCCCGTGGCCCCTGCGACTGCGACGGCTCGTCACACCCGACGATTGACCCCGTCGCCTCCGCCGGACCATGATCGCGCCGATGCGAGCTCCCCTCCCCCGCTGGGTCGCCACGCTGGCGGCCGGCACCGTGCCGCTCGCCGTGTTCGTGGGCACGAGCTCCGGCGTCGCCCACTGGCTGGACACGGGAGAGTTCGTCGGGGTGGCGTCGGATCTCGGCATCTCGCACCCCCCCGGGCACCCGCTGGCCGGTCTGACGCTGAGCCTCGCGCGGCTGCTGCCCTTCGGACCACTCGCCTATCGGGTCGCGCTCGTGTGCGGGCTGTGCGGGGCGCTGGCCGCGGCGCTCATGCAGCGCGCCGCGCGCCACACCCTGGACGCCCTCGGCCTGCGGGCGGCCACCTCGGACGGGCTCGCGCTGGCTGCGGCGCTCTACACGTCCCTCACCTTCTCGTGGTGGTTTCAGTGTGTCCGGCCCGAGGTGTACGCCCTGGAGGCGGCCCTCTCCGCGCTGATCCTCGAGCGCGCCCTCTTCGTGGAGTCGCGTTTTCCCCTCCGTGACTCCCACGCCGTGCGGGTCGCCGCGCTGGCCCTCGGGCTGGCGCTCGCCAATCACCACTTCCTGGCGCTCTTGCTGCTGCCCGCGCTCGCGCCCAGCCTGGCCCGTGTCTTCGCCGCCCGCGGCCCGCGGCCCCTGATGCACGCGGCCGCGCTGGTGCTGAGCGGCCTCATGCTCTACGCGTACCTGCCGCTGCGCGCGTGGCGGGAGCCCTTGGTCTCCCTCGGCGAGCCCACGTCGCTCGGACGGTTCTATTGGGTGGTCTCCGCGCAGACCTTCCAAGGCAACCAGGGCGACGGCGTGCCGCTGCCGCTCGGAGAGCGCTTCGCCGACGTGATCATGCAGTTCCTCCTGGACCTGCACACCATCGGCCTGTGCGCTGCCCTGCTCGGCTTCTACGTGCTGATGCGCTACGACAAGACCCGGCGTGTGGGCGCGCTCCTGGGGCTGGTGACGCTCGTGTTCGTCGCCGGGCGGGCCTGGCTGGGCTTCGTCCGGAGCAACCCCGACGCGCTGGGCTACCTGCTGCCCGCGTTCATGGCCCTCGGGATCCTCGCTGCGGCAGGGGTCGGCGTGCTGGTGGGGCTGCTCGAGCAGCGCTGGCCGCGCGCCGCCTTGCTGCTGGTCGCGGCCATCACCGGCGCCACCCTGCTGCAGATCCCGCTCCATCAGCACGAGGCCTCGCTCGCGCGCTTCGCCGTGGCCGACCGCTTCGACGACGCGCTGGTGCGCGAGCTGCCGACCGGAGCGGTGGTGTTGCTGTACGCGCCGCAGACCGTGTTTCGCGTCATGGGCACCCAGGGAGAAGAGCGCCTGCGGCCCGACGTGACCTTCGTCCCGATGCCGCTCCTGCACTACCCGGGGCTGCCGGCGCGCCTGCTGGCGGAGGCGCCGGAGCTGCGGCAGCTCTTTGCGGGCATCGAGCTCACGGGCAACCTGCGCGAGCCCGATCTGCAGTCGCTCGCCGCCGAGCGCCCTCTCTTCATCGAGCTCGACGGACGGGTACCCCTCGGGCTGTACGAGACGCTCGCGCCCGAGGGACTCTACGCGCGGGTCCTGCCCGGGGGCGCCACGGACACGGACATCCAGGAGGGTCGCGTCGCGCAGCAAGAGACGTGGGCGCGCATCCTGGCTGCGGCGGGCCCCACCCTGGACCCCGAGACGCGGGCCCAAGTCCTGTACCGTCGCTTCCACGACGGCTTGTTCCTGGCGGCGGTGGGGGACCGCGAGGGCGCTCGCGTGGCGATTGGCCAGGTCCTGCAGTGGGCTCCGGAGGAAGCCATCGCGCGCGCCCTGTGGGCGGCCCTGACCGTGCCGGACGAGACCGGCCCCGTCGACCGCGCGTTGCTGGAGGCGCTCTTCGCGCAGATGGGCGCGGGCTCCTCCGCAGCTACTCGCTGAACTGGAAGATGACCTCGCCGGGGCGCACCATGCCGAGCTCGTCGCGGGCGATGCGCTCGATGGCGCCTGGATCGGTGCGCAGGGCCTCTACTTCGCGCTGCAGGTCTCTGACCTCACGGCGCATGCGCTCGTTCTGCGCGTCGAGGTCCACCTGCTCGGCTTGGAGCGCGCGGTAGCGGGGCAGGCCCTCCTCCGCGAGGATGCGCAGCGGCACCGCCACGATGGCGCACACGAGCATGCCGAAGGGCAGCAGCCACGTGAGGCTCTGACGCAGATCGAGCACGATGTCCGTCGGCGGCCGGGAGTCCACGGCAGCCCGCCGCGAGCCAGACCCGCCCTGGGTGCGGGTCGCTTCAGCGGGGGCATCGTCGGGCTCGGTGTCGAGCGCGTCGTCGTCTGCGGAGGACATGGGCCGAGTGTGCCCCCACACCGCGGGAGCGCCACTTTTTGCGCACTGGCCGCGCTCGGGCTACGTCTCTCCCCATGAGCGACGCGGGCGACGACGAACGCCACCGAGGTCGCGAGGCCGCCTCCCCCTACCCGGTCAGCCGGCTCGCGCCCGCCTTCCACATGGAAGACCTCGCCGCGCGCGTGGAGTCTTCGAGCGCGCTGGTGAGCGCCGTGACCACCCGACGACTCGAGCTCATCGCCGAGCAGATGCGTGCGCTGCGAGCCCAGGCCGAGGCGGTGCTGAGCGACGCCGAGCGTGACCTGCGGCTGACCCAGGCGCGCTGCCCCTTCCGTCGCCGACCGGGCCAGACCTACCACCTGTACCGCGACGCCCAGGGGGAGCTGTTCTTCTCCATGCTCTCGCCGGACGACTGGGGGACCCGCGCCCCTGCCGCGTTCGAGGGCTCCTACCGGCTGGAGGCCGACTCCTCGTGGACGCCGGCCGAGGAGATCGACGCGCGCGACGCTCGCCGCCTCGAGCTGCTGCCCCTGCTGCCGCGCTGAGCCGAGCGGGCGCCCGCCGCTTTCTTGCCAGGGCGGGGGGCGCCGACGTACCACCGCCCTCTGATGTCGAGCATGGTGACGGCAGCGCTCTCCCTCCGGCGCACGGTCCGTGCGAGCGCCGTGCTGCTCGCCGCGCTCGCGCTCGCTAGCGTCGTGTGGCTCGGGGCGTTCCAAGGCGGTCCGTCGTCTCTGGGCCTCGAGCACGCCGCCGCGTCACTGCTCTGGCTCGCGCTCTTCGGGCACCGCGTGGCCTTGCGCGCGCAGGCCATCGAGACCGAAGGCCGTGGGGCGCGGCTGGACCTCGAGCTCGGCGTCCTCTTGCTGGTCGCGAGTCACGCGCTGGTCCAGCTCATGGGCGGCCTCGAGGGCCCGCTCTATCCCGTGATCTACATCGTCGTCGCGTTCCTGGCGTCGTTCGCCCGGAAGCCCATGGGGCACGTGCTGGTCGCGCTCGCGCTGGCCATCGAGGCCCCCATCTGGTTCATGACCGAGGAACACACCAGCGCGCGGCCCTTCGCGCTGCACGGCGTGTTCATCGTCTTCTTCGGCGTGCTCAACATGATGTTCACCCGCGTGGAGATCGCGCGGGTGCGCAAGCACAGCATCAAGGCGCTGGACGAGGACAAGGCCAAGGTGCGCGAGGAGTCGCGCATGTTCCGCCTGGTGGCCCCCGCCAGCGGTCGGGCCCACGACGAAGAGCGCCTCTTCCAGAGCTCGGTGGAGGAGGTGCACCACGCGCTCTATCACGTGCTGCACCTGCTGCACCGCAGCCTGGACCTGCACACCTGCGTCCTGCTGATGTTGGATGAGCGCGGCGAGCGGCTGCGCATCGTGGAGCTGGTGACCAACGCCGACGAGATCGCCGAGGGGCCCTTTGCGGCTGGCGAGGGCGCGCTGGGCGCGGTGGTGCGACGCCAGACCACGACGAACCTCGAGCACATCCGCCCCAACTACAAGGGCCTCCCGTATTACGCCGACGGCGCGCCCATCCAGGCGTTCATCGGGGTGCCGGTGCGCGAGGGCGACCAGGTGCGTGGCGTGCTGTGCGGCGACCGGCTGGCAGACAGGCCCTTCAGCGCACGCGAGGAGGAGATCTTCGAGACCGCGATCCGGCAGGTGCTGCGCGCCCTCGAGAACGAGCGGGTGTTCGTGCAGCTGGAGCGCGGCAAGCGCGAGCAGAGCATCCTCTTCAGCGCCTCACAGATGCTGGGCGCCGCCCTCAACGAAGCCGCCGTGATCGACGCCGGGCTCGAGGCCTCGCAGCAGATCGCGCCCTACGACTTCGCGGCGATCACGCTGTACGACGCCGACAGCAAGCGCCACTCGGTGCGCAAGGCGGTCGGCGTGCACGCGGACGAGTTCCAGGGCCTGAACTTCCGCGACAACAACTCCCTCACCGCCATGGCGGTGAAGAACCACCACTACCTCCCCTACCGAGGCGACTTCGACCCGCGACAGCAGACGGTCTACACGCGGCGCGAGAACCTACGTGGCATGGACTCGCTGCTCATCCTCCCGCTGATCGTGCGCGAGGACGCCATCGGCACGCTGGCCCTGGCGGCGCGCCGCCGTGACGCCTTCGGAGACTCCGTGCGGCCCGCGCTGCAGGTGCTGGCCAACCAGCTCGCGGTGTCGCTGAGCAACGCCAAGGCGGTCGCCCGCCTCGAAGAGATGGCCACCACGGACGGGCTCACGGGCTGCCTCAACAAGCGCTCGTTCCTGGACGAGCTCGAGCGGCGCGTGCGCTCGGCCGAGCGCTTCGGGCGCAAGCTCTCGCTGATCGTCACGGACATCGACCACTTCAAGAGCGTCAACGACACCTACGGCCACGCGACCGGCGACGTCGTCATCCGCGAGCTCGGGCAGATCCTCATGCGGGTGAAGCGCGAGACCGACCTCGTGGCCCGCTTCGGCGGCGAGGAGTTCTGCGTGCTCTGCGAGGAGACCGACACCGAAGGCGCCATCCTGCTGGCCGAGCGCGTGCGCGAGGAGCTGGGCGAGACCGTGTTCCAGACGGAGAACGGCAAGCTGCAGGTGCGCGCGTCACTGGGCGTGGCGACCTTCCCCACGCACGCCAAGACGCCCGAGGGGCTCTTCGACGTGACGGACAAGGCCCTCTACGCCGCGAAGCACGGCGGCCGCAACCAGGTCGTCGCGGCCTGAAGCGCGCCCGGCGCCGACGAGCGTCAGCCCGTCAGGGAGCCGCCGGTGCCGCTGGGGCAGTGGGGGCGCCTGAGTTCATCATTGCGTCGAGGCGCGCGCGCACGGCCGGGTCGAGGTTCTCGCTTGCCGCCTGGCACTGCTCTTGGTGCTCCATCGCGTAGCTCACCACCAGGCACTGCTGCACCTCGCGGGGCATCTCGCGACACACCTCGAGGAAGCGATCGCGCTGCGGCAGCGGGTTGGTCGGCTGGTCGGGCATCGCCTGCGCCAGTGACGTGAGCATGGCTTGCAGGCCACGGTACGAGACACCGCACAGGTCCTCCCCGTTGGTGGGGACCGCAGCAGCCGCGGCGATGGCGCCCTCGATGGCGGCGCCGACTTCTTCCATGCTGCGCTGGGCCGGCGCGGGCACGGCCACGCTGGGGTCCGCCTGCCCGGGCGCAGCCGGTGCAGCTCCGGGATCCGCGGGCGCGACGGATGGCGCCGCGGGCGCCGCCTCAGGCCCAGGCGCCCCGGGCGGTGTCGCCTGGGCGACAGGAGACGTCGCTTCACCAGTCGGCCCGACGCGCGGTGTTTCCTCGGTTGCACACGCTCCGCTCATCGACGCGAGCAGAGCCACCAAGATCAAGAGACGGTTTCGCATCCCGCTTGGTACCAGCCGCGCGCGGACCTGGCTACTCGATTTGGGCAGATCCCACCGCTCCCGGCCCCACCCGGGAACGAGCGCCCTGCCCCCAGCCTGCTAGGCCACGTAGGGGCTGGCGATGTAGCTCTCGAGCTCGTGCAGCTCGCTGGCCAAGTGGGCGTGCAGCGCCTTGTTCACGTCTCCGATGGAGAGCATGCCCACGAGCCTGCCACGCGTGACGATGGGAACGTGGCGGCAACGCCGGTTCGTCATCGCGTCCATCGCGTCGGTCAGCACGTGCTCCTCCGACAGCGTGAACAGCTCCGGCGTCATGACGTCACGCACCCGCGTGTCGTCGGGATCGCGCCGCGGCGCGACGATGCGCGTGAGCACGTCACGCTCCGTGAAGATGCCCACCCACGCCCCGCCATCGCACACCAGCACGGACCCGATGTGGTGCTGGTTCATGATGGTGATGGCGTCCATCGCCGTCGCCGCGATGTCGACGGAATGCACGTGCCGGCCCTTCTTTTCGAGTACCTCTCTGATTGTTCGCTTCATGGCAACCCCCGCTCCGGAATCCGCGATGAGATGTGCATCGCTCGCTCGGAGGTGATAAACCTATCACTATATTCTCGAGGGCGAAAGGGGCCCCCCAGCTTGCACTAGACCAACTCTTTCCGAGACGGAGCAGCACATGGCACAGATGAAGTCACCGAAGTGGGCGTCGCGCGACGAGGACCACGTGGACCTCGGGGGGAGCGCGCTGCTCTTCGGCAGCGAGGGGGACAAGGTGGGCGAGTACGCGGTGCGCGACCTGACGTCGCGCGGGGCGCTGCTCACGGGCCAACCGTGGACGCGTCCGACGCGCCGCGTGCACGTGCGGCTCGCGCTCCCGTCGTGCGCAGAGCCGCTCGAAGTGTGGGGACATGTCAGCCACTTCGTGGACGCCGGCGCGGGTGACGTCGACATGGAGCTGCGCTTCCACGGCCTGACGGCCGACGACGAGGACCTCATCGAAGAGGCGATCCTGAAAGAGTGGTCGCGCGTCTGCGACGCCTAGCAGCCCGCGGGTCCGCGACCTTGGCGCCTCTCGGGAAGGCGGAGCGCGCGTGGACGGGCGTGGGCGCGCGCGACGGGACAGGCGCCCTCAGCGTGCCGAGAGCCAAGCCAGCACGCGCGCGAGCTCGGCCGGTGGGAGGGGCTCGGCAGGCGGCATGGGCCGCTCGTGCTGCCGCGAGACGCGCCGCTCGAGGGCCGTGCGGCCCCCCTCGACGGCCAACCACCCCTCGCGTCGCAGAGCGGCTGCAGCGGCTGGCGCCGGCTCGTTGAAGAACCCGTGGCACGAGCCGCAGCGGGGCGCGAAGACGGCCGCCTGGAGCGCTGCGAACTCCGGATCCAGCGCGCCCTCGGTCGGCTCGCCGGTGGCCCGTGTGTCCGGCGCGCGCGGCGCGGCGTAGCGCTCGGACCCGACACGCAGGACGGTCCCATTCTTGTCTTCCACCAGCCAGATGGCCCCGTCGCGGGCGACCAGCAGCTCCACCGGAGCGCCCTTGGGGCCGAGGTCGCTCGCCTCCCAGCCCCCCACCAGCTCGCCGCTGGGCTCGCGCCCCGTGGGGAGGCCGCGCGCATCCGCCGGAAAGACGAGCACACGATGCCCTGTCGCCCGGTAGCCGTGCAGCGCGATCAACAGGCTGCCGCGCAGCCAGGCGAAGCGCTCGTGGTCGTAGTAGGCCATGCCGAGAGGCGCCCCGTGCGGCGGCAGGAGCAGGAGGGGCGGCTGGTAGCCGGGGTTCTGCGCGGGGTCGCAGAGAAAGTCCGAGTGCGCCCATGACGGGTCACGGCCGCGCTCGTCGTAGCAGTAGGGCCAGCCGTAGTGCGCGCCGGCGCGGATGACGTTCAGCTCCTCGTGCGGACGGTCGGCCTCGGCGAAGTCCACGCCGTTCTCGCCCTGCAACACGGTCCCGCTCGCGTGCGCCACCAGCGCCACCGAGTTGCGCAGCCCGCGCGCGAGCATCTCTCCAGTGGCGGCAAAGCGCCCTTCCCCCAAGTGGCGATACAGCACCAGCCCCGCGAGGTCGTCCGCCTCGTCTTCGCAGCGCGCCGCGGGCAGGGACTCCAGGCAGCGGTCGGTGGACGAACCGCGGTTGAGCACCAGGTCCCACGTGGGTGTGAACACGAACGAGCTCATCGGGTGGTAGCGAATGCGGTCCTCGCGGCGCAGCTGGGTCGCCAACCCCGCCACGACCGGCTCGCGAGCGACCTGCACGAGAGGGCGGGCGCTCGGCGCTGTGGCCAGCAGGGCGGGCGCGTCGAGGGCGCGGTTCACCGCTCGGGGGTCGAAGCGGAACACTCCGTCCACCTCGCCCACGTACACCTTCCTGTCTGGACCAATGCGGCTCCCGTGCGGGCGGTTGAGGCGCGCCATCACCAGCTGCAGCAGCGGCTCCTGGCCCGGCTGCGCGGGGAGCCGCAGCCGAAACACGCGCCCGGCGTGGTCACGCTGAGCGCCCGCATCCAGCACCCAGAAGACGTCGTCGCGCTCCGGGTCCTGCACCATGGAGCGCGGACGGAAGCGCGGGCCCGCGGCCGCGATGGCGGGGTGCGACGCGTGCGTGACGATGCCGACGCACGCGTCCGCTGGCGTCGTCAACGCCAGGCGCGGCCAGCCGTCGCAGTCGCGACCGACGTCTGCTTGGTAGGGACCCACCGCCTGCAGCGACGCCGCGGGCGGAGGCAAGAGGGCCGCCGCCGGAGCAGCGCCGGCTCCCCGTGCGTCCGCCGCGCTGGGACCTTGGCCGCCCGCGTTGCTCGCCGTGGTCTCCGGCTCCGGGAGGCGCGCCGGACGCTCGCGCTCGGCGGGCGACGTGCCCGCCGCGTCGTCCGCAGACCCGCAGGCCACGCACAGCGCGACCGCGAGGCTGACCCACGCGGCCGCGTGTGGGTGTGAAGAGCGGCAGAGAGCGAGAAGGTGAGCGGGGCGAAGTCCAGACACCACCCGGAGGTGCCCGACATCGACGCGCGCCGCAAGACGCCAGCCCACCGGAGCCACGCGGTGGCCTAGCAGCCGGTGCGCGCGAGAGGCATGGGGGAGGCGAGCAGGGGTCGCGAGATTGACGCCCAGGTGGCGACAGCCTACGTTGAATTAGACTCATGAATCTGCCCGCTCGAAAGCCCGATTGGTTGCGTGTCCGCCTCCCGGCTGGCGAGCAGCAAGCGCAGTTCAACCAGCTGCGGGACGAGATGCGCAAGCGCGACCTGCACACCGTCTGCGAAGAGGCGCGCTGCCCCAACATCTTCGAGTGCTGGGGCCAAGGCACCGCGACGATCATGATCCTGGGCGAGACCTGCACGCGCGGGTGTCGCTTCTGTGCGGTGAACACGGGTGATCCGGGGGGGCTGACGGACCCGCGCGAGCCGGAGAACACGGCGCGCGCCCTCGAGGGCATGGGCCTGGCGTACGTGGTCATGACCATGGTGGACCGCGACGACCTGCTGGACGGCGGCGCCGCGCATGTCGCCAAGACGGTGCGCCGCATCAAGGAGCGCTGCCCCGAGCTGCTGGTGGAGACGCTGGTGGGGGACTTCCAAGGGGTGCGCCGCGACGTGGACACGCTCATCCGCGACGGTCAGCCCGACGTCTTCGCACACAACGTGGAGGTGGTGCCGCGGCTCCAGCGCACCATCCGCGACGTGCGCTGCTCGTGGGAACAGAGCGCCAACGTGCTGCGTTGGGCCAAGGAGGCCGGCGCCATCACCAAGACCTCGCTCATGGTCGGCCTCGGAGAGACGCAGGAAGAAATGCTCGCCGCGATGCAGGCCCTCCGAGACATCGACGTGGACGTCCTGACCATTGGGCAGTACCTGCGCCCCACCCCCAAGCACGCCGAGCTGCTGCGTTACGTCGAGCCAGAGGAGTTCGACGCGTACGCCGCCGCCGGTCGCGAGCTGGGCTTCCGATTCGTGGCCTCGGGCCCCCTGGTGCGGAGCAGCTACCGCGCCGCCGAGGCGTTCTTGCATGGAGTATTGAAGACCGAGCCCACGGCCGGCGCGGACCGCTACGGTCGCAAGCGCAGCCTGCCGCTGGTGCCCGAGAGCTAGCCGAGCGACACCCGCCATCACCACCGCGAAGGAGGTCCCCATGCCCCGAGCCCGTCACCTTGCAGCCGTCCCCGCCAATGAGCGCGCGACCGACGAGCGAGAGCGGTCGTGGCAGCGGCGGCGGTCGCCGAGCAGCCAGTCCGGGGAACACCCGAGCCCAGCTCCCCGCGCGCTGAAGCTGAAGCTCTACCGAGCCATGTTGCTGAGCCGCCGCTTGGACGAGCGGCTCATGGCGCTCCAGCGGCAGGGACGGATCGGCTTCCACGTCGGCCACCGCGGCGAAGAAGCCGCCATCGTGGGCGCCGCAGCGGCGCTTCGAGAGCAAGACTGGCTGGTGCCCTGCTACCGTGAGTTCGGGGCCCTCTTGATGCGCGGTGCGCCGCTCGCCACCTACCTGGACCAGATGTTCGGCAACGAGGCGGACACGGGGCACGGGCGCCAGATGCCAGACCACTTCCACAGCCGTGCGCAGCGCTGCCTCTCGGTGAGCGCGCCCATCGGGACACAGCTGCCGCACGCGGTGGGCCTGGCCTACGCGGCGCGCCTGAAGGGCAACGACGACGTGGCGCTGGTCTTCTTCGGGGACGGCGCCACCAGCAGCAACGACTTCCACGCCGCGCTCAACTTCGCCGGCGTCTTTCGCGCGCCCGTGGTCTTCGCGTGCCGGAACAACGGCTACGCCATCAGCCTGCCGTCCAGCCGCCAGACCGCCTCGGACGGGTTCGCTTGCAAGGCGGCCGCCTACGGCATCCGGGGTGTGACGGTGGACGGCAACGACGTGCTGGCCGTGCACCGGGCCACCCGCGCGGCCATCGAGGCGGCCGCGGCCGGCGCGGGCCCCACCCTGCTGGAGCTCGTGACCTACCGCCTGGACGCGCACTCGAGCTCGGACGACCCCCGCGCCTACCGTACGGACGCCGAGGTCGCCGAGGCCACGACGCGGGAGCCCATTGCCCGCTTCCAACGGGAATTGCTCGCGAGTGGTGAGCTCGACGCCGCGGCCGACGAGGCGCTCCGCGCGGAGGTCGCGGCCGAGGTCAGCGCCGCGCTGGACGCCGCCCAGGCGCGCAGCAAGCCAGCGCTCGACACGCTCTTCGAAGACGTGTACGCGGAGACCCCATGGCACCTCCGAGACGCCGCGCGAGACGCCCGAGAAGGGAGCGCTGACTGATGGAAATGAACATGGTCCAGGCCATCAACGCCGGCCTCCACCAAGAGATGGGGGCCGACCCAGACGTGGTCGTGCTGGGCGAGGACGTGGGCCGCGTGGGCGGCGTGTTCCGCGTCACCCAGGGTCTGCACGAAGCCTTTGGCGAACAGCGGGTGATCGACACCCCGCTCAACGAGAGCGGCATCCTCGGGACGGCCATCGGCATGGCCCTGTACGGCTTGAAGCCCATCCCGGAGATCCAGTTCGCCGACTTCATCTACCCCGGCTTCGACCAGCTGGTGAGCGAGGCCGCCAAGTACCGCTACCGCAGCGGCGGCGAGTACACGGTGCCCATGGTGGTGCGCACCCCCTTCGGAGGAGGCATCAAGGGCGGCCTCTATCACAGCCAGTCCCCGGAGGCGCTCTTCATCCACACCGCCGGCCTCAAGGTGGTCTGCCCCAGCAACCCCTACGACGCGAAGGGCCTGCTGCGAGCGAGCATCAACGACCCGGACCCGGTGCTCTTCTTCGAGCCCAAGCGCGTCTACCGCGCGGTGAAGATGGATGTCCCCGAGGGGGCCTACGAGGTGCCGCTCAGCCAAGCGGCGGTCGTGCGTCCGGGCGCGGACGTGACGGTCATCGCCTGGGGCGCCATGCTCTACGAGGCCCTCGCGGCAGCGGAGCAGGTAGCCGGCGACGACGGCATCGACGCCGAGGTGATCGACCCCCGCACCCTGTGGCCGCTGGACCTCGAGACGGTGCTGACGAGCGTGCGCAAGACCGGGCGACTGGTGATCGTGCACGAGGCCCCGCGCGCGTGCGGCTTCGGGGCGGAGCTGGTGTCCCTGGTGTGTGAGCACGCCTTCGTGCACCTGGAGGCGCCCCCGCGCCGCGTCACGGGCTTCGACACGCCCTTCCCCTATGCGCTAGAGGACGACTACCTCCCGCTGGCGCATCGCATCGCGCCGGCGCTGCGGGAGACGGTACGCTTCTAAGGACCTCATGAGCACCGACTATCTGTTCAAGCTGCCCGACCTGGGTGAGGGCATGACCGAGGGCGAGATCGTGGAGTGGCACGTAGCGGTCGGTGACTCCGTCGTCGAAGACGCGCCCATGGTGGAGGTCATGAGCGACAAGGCCACCGTCACCATCGGCGCGCCCAAGGCGGGGTGGATCCGCGAGCTGCGCTTCGCGCCCGGCGAGGTCGCGAACGTGGGCGACGTGCTGGTCGTGATCGGGACGCTGGAGCCCCGCGACGCTGCGCACTCGGCGGCCGACGACGACCCGGGCACAGCGCGGCGGCTCGACCAGGGACCCGCGGCCACCGCCGTGGGAGACCTACGCGACGTGCTGCCGGGGGCCGGGTACTTCCAGCGCCCGGGAGCGGGAAAGGGAGGTGGCGCAGCGGGAAGCGACGCGAGCGGGCACGGCAACCAGCCGGCCGAGCTCGGCAGCTACTTCGAAGCGAAGCCGCTGGCGACGCCAGCCGTGCGCGCGTTGGCCAAGGAGCTTGGCGTCGACCTGCGGCACGTGCGCCCCAGCGGGGCGGGAGGCCGCGTGCAAGAGAGCGACGTCCGTCAGCACGCGCCGACCAGCCCCGGGACGCTGCGCGCCGAGAGCCCCACGCGTTCTGCTCGCATCGCGAGCGACCCCGCGGACATCCGGCGGCCTTTCGTGGGCATGCGCCGCCGCATCGCGGACCGGCTGCAGGCCTCGGCTCGCAGCGCCGTGCACTTCACCTTCGTTGAGGAAGTGGACGTCGGCGCGCTGTTGGCACGCCGCGACGCCCTCGAGGCCCGGGCGGAGCAGGCCGGCATCAAGCTCACGTACCTGCCGTTCATCGTGCAGGCCGTCACCCGCGCCCTGCGCGCGTACCCCGTGCTGAACAGCTACCTGGACGAGGCTCGCAACGAGCTCGTGACGCGCAGCGCGCTCCACATTGGCGTCGCCACGGCCACGGAAGCGGGGCTGATGGTCCCCGTGGTCCGCCACGCCGAGTCCCTCGACCTCTTCAGCGTCGCCCGCGAGATCGACAGACTGGCGGAGGGCGCGCGCGCGGGCTCACTGCGACCGGACGAGCTCTCCGGCAGCACCTTCACGGTCACCAGCCTCGGCAAGCTGGGGGGCCTGCTGGCGACGCCGGTCCTGAACTACCCGGAGGTCGGCATCCTGGGTGTGCACCGCATCAAGGAGAAGCCCGTGGTACGCCACGGTGAGGTCGTGGTGGGCAAGGTGATGATGCTGAGCTTCAGCTTCGATCACCGGGTCATCGACGGGCACGTCGGCGCCAGCTTCGCCTACGCCGTGATTGACGCTCTCGAGCACCCCGAGTCGCTGTCCTGACCTCTCGCGCGGCGGCGGCCGGCGATGGTGGGCGTCGCATCGCGGATGCCGCGCTGACGATCCCACCCGCCGTACAACGCGAAACGCCGCTGACCGAGGACTCGGCAGCGGCGCTCGCGTAGTGTCAGCGGCGGGTCAGCGGCAGACGCCGTCCACGCAGGTATCGCCCGGCGTGGCGCAGTCCTGGCTGAGCATGCAGTTGGAGGTGGCCTCGTTGCTCGTCACGCAGAAGTTGTTCTGGCAGACGCGGAACTGGACGTCGAAGCTCAGGCACTCTGGGCTCGTCTCGCAGGGAGTGCGGCACACACCACCAACGCAGGGGCGGCCGGGCTGGCACTGTGCGCTGCTGGTGCAGAAGGGCTGAGGGCGGTCGTCGTAGACGCAGACGCCGTTGAGACAGTACTGCTCCGCCGTGCAGGCCGTGTCGCTGGTGCAGCTGGTCTCGCAGACCGAGTCGATGCAGACCTCACCGTTGCTGCAGTCGCTGTTGTCGCCGCACTCGCCGGTGACGGGCGGGAGGTCCACACAGACGCTGTCCTCGCAGGTCTGCCCGACGGGGCAGGTCGCGGCCGTGTCACAACCCTCGCGACACTCACCGTTGACACAGATGCGGCCACCGCCGCACTCGTGGCTGAAGTGGCAGATGGTGGTGTCGGCACGGCACTCGCCGTCGATGCAGGTGAACCCGTTCGCGCAGGGAGCCGTGGCGGAGCACTCGCACGCCGCGCCACCGCACGCGTTGTCCACCTGGCAGACGCCGTTCACACACACCAGGCCCTGACCGGCCGGACAGTCCGCCGTACGAGTGCAGGTGCCCGGGTTGGGCACGGGCTCGGGCTCGGTCGGGTTGAGGCACGACCCGGCACGGCACTCGGTGCCCATTGGGCAGTCGCTGTCGTCACCACACTCCGTGACGCAGCCCACGTCCGCGCAGTAGCGGTCGCCGCTGCACTCGTAGTCGCCGTTGCAGTCGGGCCGGGGCGGGCCGTCCACCGGGCGGCACCCGAGACCGTCGCACAGGAAGCAACCGTCGGCGTTGCAGTAGTAATTCTCGGACCGGCAGCCCGACGTGAAGGCGGCCGTGACCAGGAGGGCGAACATCAGAGCGTACGTGTGGCGCATGGTAGTCTCTTTCGGATCCACGATCCGTGCCAGGAGGCCGGCAGAAGGGCGGCGGCGGGCCGGAGTCCGTACAAGATAGCCTGAATGCCGGCGAAGGCGCGAAACTCGGGACCATGATGCCCCTCCCCCGTCGTACAGAGGGCCTCATGAGCGTGCACACGGTGTCCGAGTTCGTGAACACGGGTTCACGCGGCCGCTCATCCGGTGCGGGGCCACGGTGAAAGTAGATTCGTCGGTCAAGAGCGGATAGACTCACCAATATGGGCAACGACGACTTCTCGGACGAGCACACCATCGTAGGTGACCCGAGCGCCATCGCTGCCCAGATCACCACCGCGGGTGCCCGCGAGAACGCGTACGTGATCGTCATCGCCGGCCCCAACGTGGGCGAGATGTACCGCCTCCCCCCCGGCGAGGCGACCGTCGGCCGGGGGAGCGACGCGAGCATCCTGCTGCCGGACAACGAGATCTCGCGCCTGCACGCCAAGATCATCAACCGCGGTGAGACCGTCATCGTCGCGGACAACAACTCCACGAACGGGACGTTCGTGAACGGGCACCAGGTGCGCTTCCACGCGCTGCAGGACGGCGACAAGATCCAGATCGGCACCACGACGATCCTGAAGTTCAGCTACCACGACGCGCTGGAGGAGAAATTCCAGCGGCAGATGCTGGAATCGGCGCTGCGCGACGGGCTGACGGGGGCGTTCAACAAGAAGTACTTCAGCGAGCGCCTGACCGGGGAGGTCGCCTTCTCGCAGCGCCACGGCACGCCTGTGGCGCTCATGCTGTTCGACATCGACCACTTCAAGCCGGTCAACGACACGCACGGGCACCTCGCCGGAGACGCCGTGCTGGCGACCTTCGCGGAGCGGGTGAGCACCATGATCCGCCGTGAGGACGTCTTCGCGCGCTACGGCGGCGAGGAGTTCGCCGTGCTCAGCCGCGGCCTGGACGTCGCCTCGGCGCGGTCCTTCGCGGAGCGCATCCGGCAGCTGATCGCGGAGTACGAGTTCGGGTACGAAGACATCGTCATCCCGATCACCGTGAGCGTGGGCGTCGCAGCCACGCCCGAGGTACCGGTGGATCAGCCCAACGACCTGGTCAGCGCCGCCGACCAGGCCCTCTATGCGGCCAAGCGCAACGGACGAAACCGGACCGAGATCTACACGGTCGGGTGACCACACGCAGGTTGACGCCACTGCTCGGCGCCCGCAGTCTCCGGCCCCTGTGACCGACGCGCTCGCCCAGAAGCTCAATCACGGTGTCCGCGGACATCGACGGATCCACTTCGAGTCTCGCGTTCCCTTCGGGCCCGGGCTGTTCCTCGCTCGCTACCGGCTGGGGAACGGCCTGCGCGTGTACGTACTCCCCGACGCGAGCGCGCCCGTGGTGAGCTACCAGACCTGGTTCCGCGTGGGCTCACGCGACGAAGAGCCCGGCAAGACGGGGCTGGCGCACATGTTCGAGCACCTCATGTTCTTCGGCACGGCGGCCCACCCCACCGGGGACTTCGACCGCCTGCTGGAAGCGTCCGGCGCCGAGAACAACGCGTCGACGTGGACCGACTGGACGCAGTACCACGAGAACCTGCCCAAGAGTGCGCTCCCCCTGGCTATCGCCCTCGAGGCGGACCGCATGAGCAACCTGGACCTCGACCCCGAGGAGTGGGCCCGCGAGCGCGAGGTGGTGCGCAACGAGCGCAGCCAGTCGGTGGACGACGACGTGTACGGCGCCGCCTCCGAGCAGCTCTGGGCGCTGGCCTTCGACAAGCACCCATATGGGTGGCCGACCATCGGCTGGGCGCGCGACATCGAGGGGTACACGCGCGAGGACTGCCTGCGCTTCTACCGGCGCTGGTACGCGCCCAACAACGCGACGCTGGTCGTGGTCGGCGACGTGAGCGAGGTCGACGTGCTGGAGCGGGTGCGTGACGCCTACGGTGCCCTGCGCCCCGCGAAGATCGCGCGCCGCCCCACGCCGCCCGCCGCCGCGCTGCGCAAGTCACGGCGCAAGTCCTTGGTCAAACCCACCCCCACGGCGAAGCTCCTGATGGGGTATCGGGCGCCGGGCATGGCGGACCCCGACAGCATCGTGTTGGGGATCCTGCGAGAGCTCCTCACAGGCGGGCTGAGCGGCCGCCTGACGCGCGCCATGACGCGCGAGAGCGAGCTGGCGTCCATGGTGTTCGCCAGCGCCGCGCCTTTTCGGGACGGGACGCTCTTCGAGGTCTTCGCGGACCTGCGCGAAGGGGTCACCGCGGCGGTCGCCGAGGCGCGCGTCGAGCGTGAGCTCCTGCGCCTGGCGCACGAGCCCGTGAGCGCAGCGGAGCTCGACAAGGTGCGTCACCAAGCGGAGCTCTCGTTCCTGACCAGCATGGAGACCGCCGCCGGCAAGGCGGAGCAGATCGGCTTCTACGACTCCGTGATGGACGACCCCTCCGCCGTGTTCGCCCGCGCGGAGGCCTACCGCACGATGGGCCCCGAGGACGTCCAGCGGGTCGCGCGGCGCCTCTTCGACGGGCGCGCGCGGGTGGTGGTGGACATCCAGCCCACGGTCGCGAAGCCGCCGACACCGCGAAAGCGCGCGGCGCAGCGAGCCGTCGCGCATCGGGACGACGCGCACACAGTCACCGAGACCGGAGCGCGCTCGTGAGCGGCTTTCACTTCGCTTGCGAGCGCGCCGAGGTGCGCGGCATGCCCATCTTCCTCGAGTCCAGCCACGCGCTGCCCGTGGTGGACGTGGCGCTCCGCCTCACCACCGGCGCGGAGTTCGACCCTGCTGGCGTGGAGGGTCTGGCACGCCTGACGCTCAAGACGCTGCGCGCAGGCCCGCGCGGCATGTCCGAGCAGCGCACCGAAGAGCGCCTCGCCGGGCTCGGTGCGCGGCTGCACGTGTCCACCTCACGGCGCTCGCTGCGCATCTCGGGCTCCGTGCTGGCGCGGCACCTGGAGCCCTTCTTCGAGCTGCTCACGCGCCTCGTGCGCGCGCCGGCCTTGCGGCCCTCCGACCTCGCGCGCCAGCGGCGCGAAGCGCACGCCATCCTGATCGCGCAGCTGGACGACGACGACTCCCTGGCTGCGCGGCACGCACGCAAGCTCGCTTTGGGTGCCCACCCCTTCGCACGCTCGCTGATCGGCAACCGCGCGTCCCTCGCCAAGGTGGACGTGGCGCAGGGACGGGCGTTCCTCGACCAGCACCTGCGCCGGGGCAACCTCACCTTCGGGTTCGCCGGCGACGTCACGCGCGCGCAGGCGGAAGACCTGGTGGCGCGCCACTTCGGCGACCTCCCGGCGGGGCGGAGCAAGCGGCCGTCCATGGCCACGCCGAAGCAGGCACGCGGCCGGCACATCCGTATCGTGGACAAGCCCGAGCGGACGCAGACGCCCATGGTGTTCAGCACGCTCGGGACACACCTCACGGACCCCTGCCTGGACTCGCTGATCGTCGCCAACACCGTCTTCGGAGGCACCTTCGCCAGCCGGCTGAACGGTGAGCTGCGCACCAAGCGGGGCTTCACCTACGGGGCCAGCAGCCAGCTGGGCCGGGCCGAGAAGCGTGAGCTCTGGTCCATGCAGAGCGCCCCCGAGGCCGAACACACGCTCGCCTGCGCGCAGCTGCACCTAGAGCTGATGGAGCGCTGGGTGGAGCGCGGGGTCCGTCAGCACGAGCTCGGCGCGGCCAAGCGCTTCCTGGCCGGCAGCTACGCCTTCGACGTCGAGACGCCGAGCAAGCGGCTCGAGATCCGGCTGGACCGGCACGGCGCGGGGCTCGACCCCGACGCCTTCGTGCACTACCCGGAGCGCATGCGAGCCGTGACGCTGAAGGGGGCCAACGACGCCCTGCGCGCGCGCCTCTCCCCCGAAGACCTGTCCATCGTGGTCGTCGCCGGCGCCCCGCGCGTGCGGGACGAGCTGGCCAAGCTGAGAGGGGTGCGCAGCGTCGAGGTGTGGCCGTACACGCGTCCGGTGGACTGACGCACACGAGTCCTCCGGCTGCTCAGGCGGTCGCGCAGTCGACCACGGTGGGAGAGAGCACGCGCGCGAGCTCCGCGCCGCTGAGCGTGACCAGGAAGCCGCGCGCGCCACCGTTGATGTACAGCTGCGGCAGGGCGAGCACGGTCTCGGGCGCGAAGATCGGCAGCGGTCGCTTGAGCCCGAAGGGGGACGTGCCGCCCACGCGGTAGCCGGTGTGTCGCTCGGCGACGACGGGGTCACAGGGGCGCACCAGCTTCACGCCCATGTGGCGGGCCAGGGCCTTGGTGGAGACGCTCTTGTCCCCGTGCATCAGCGCGACCAGCGCTCGCGCTCGCTCGTCTTCGAGCACGATGGTCTTGATCACGATGTGCTCGCTCACCCCGAACGCGGCCGCGCTGGCCTGCGTGCCGCCCTTCTCGACGTAGTCGTAGAGGTGACCTTCGTAGCGGACCTTGGCGGCGCGCAGGGCGCGCACCGCCTGGGTGACCGGGTGCTTGTCTGTGGCCATCGCGCTGCGCTCCGCGAAACCGTGCCTTGCGACTCAGGGAGCCGGGAGGGGAGAGACCAGCTGCTCGGGGTGTTCCGAGCTGGGACCCACCTCGACGGGCAGCGCCCCCGCAGGATCGCTGGTCGTCACGTCCAGCGTGACGGCGCTGGCGTACGCGCTGCCGTCCGACTCCGTGACGGTGAATACCTCGCTGAGGGGGTCGATGACGCCGTCCCCGTCGCGATCCACCAGCACGTCGACGCTGTAGCGGCGCCCGGGGAGCGCCAAGCCACGCAGCTCCAGGCCAAAGGTCGGGCCGTCGCCCACGTCGTCCTTGCGGTAGAGACCGACCACGCGCCGCAGCCCCAGGTCGAGGTCGTGCTCGATCAGGTGCACCTCCACGAAGCCCACGTCGGACGTGAGCCCAGCGAGCTCGAGCTGCAGGGTGTTCCCGAGCTCGGTGGGGTCGGTGATGTTCACGAAGGGCGCGACGTGCGAGAAGCAGTCGTCCTCTCCGTTGTCGCAGTTCGGCTCCGGCACGCAGACGTCCTCGAAGCGCCACGAGTGGTCGCTGCCCGCGAAGGGGCTGGTCTGCACGAAGCCGTCACCGCTCACGTCGGCCCAGAAGTTGAGCGCCTGCGGATCTGGTCCGATCGCGTTGGGCATGACGAAGCTGCGATCGGCCACGACCATGTGGTCGATGATGGCCAGCGCGCGCAGCTCGTTGGTCTGTCGCGTGACGGCCTGGAAGTACACCGCGTCGGTGAGATGCGGCGAGAACTCGATCAGGTGCAGCCGCATGTCGCAGCCGAGGTCGTCCGCGCTGACGTAGCTGTCGAGGTCAGCGACGATGGTGCAGCTCGACACGAGGGGCGCGAGCACTGCGGCGGCCAAGAGGGCATTCCATGGCTTCATCAAAAGGTCACCTGCACGTTCATGTTGCATCCCATGGGTCCGCAGCCACCTGCGACGTCCGTCCGGCGGGCGCTGGCGGACGCGCCGTCGGCGTCGTCATCTGCGGCGTAGCGACGGCGCTGAACCAAGAGCAGCACCAGTCCGGTCACGGCCGTGGCCCCGCCCACGCCGAGCAGCACGTCCGTCGTGAGCGTGCGCCGGCGCGCCTCGTCACGCACCCGGTCGAGGGGAAAGCCGCTCACGCACACACCGTTTGTGCAGTTGTCGTCGAGCTCGGAGAGGCTCGTGGTCTGGGCCACGACCCCCATGATCACGCCGCCCACCAGGATGCCGGCGCCGGTCCCCAGGATGATGACTGGCGTGGGGTTACGACGCTGCGATTCGCGTTCCCGGTCCTCGCGGAGCCGCTCCGCGTCCCGCCGGTGTTGCTCGGCCTCGCGGGCGATGCGGGCGCGCTCGGCTTCCAGCGCGGCGCGCTCTTCGGCGCTCATGGATGCCTCGCGCCGCTGCTGCTCGAGGGTCTCTTCCATGGCGGCGAGCCGCTGCTCGAGGGTCGCCCGATCACCCGCTTCGGGGCTCTGCTCGAGGTACTGGCGCAGGCGGTCGACGGCCTCGGCGACGTGCCCCGCGTCGCGGTGCGCGAGGAAGGCGTTGTAGAGCAGCTGCGGGCGCCCAGAGAGCTCGTACGCACGGTCGAACTCGGCGGCGGCCTCGTCGAAGCGCCCTTCCCCGTACATCAGCTGCCCGACGCGGAAGTGGGAGCGCGCGCTGTCCTCGCCCTCGCCCTCGACGGGAGCTGGCGCGCCTCCGGCGGGCTGAGCGGCGACGTGGTGGGCGCCACCTGCCCCGACGGCCAGGAGGCTCGTGAACACCAATCGGAGCAAGGCTCGTGCGGGGCCGACAGGCGGCATGGAGGGACGACACGAGGGGGATCTGGGGTTCACTCGTTCAGCAAGCATGGGTCTCCGTAACTACGGCGCCGCCCCCAAGTTGGATCAGCGCAGCCACAGAATCACTGACTGGAGGCCCCAGGTAAAGTCCGCTGCGAAGTTACGGGGAGCGCCGCCCGAGCCGAGCGCGCGCCCGCCGGGGTCTCAGGCTGCCGCGGGCGAGAGCGCGGCGCCCCCATCACGCGCGGCGCGACGGTCTCGGTCGCGCTGCTCCCGCTCGGTGCCCAGGTAGGGCTCGCGGGTGCCCATGACGTGATCGAAGAAGGGATGGGTCACGCACCAGTTCGCGTTCTGGTTGGGCCCCATGTGGTGGTCGTAGTGCCAGGGCAGGTGCTCCTTGGCCCACTCGATGTCCAGGTGCGAGCGGCGGTGCTTCACGTAGTAGTTGGCGGCGCTCCACCACACGGTGCCCACGAAGAAGGGCGCGACGGGGAAGAGCGGCGCCACGGCGGCGGCCCCAAGCGCGAGCGCGACCACTTCCTTCCCCTGACCGTTCGCACGGAAGGGGTGGGTGGCGTAGTCCTCGTCGTAGTGGCCGTGCTTGCGCACGTTGCGATGGTGCTCGTGCCAATGGAAGGCCCACACGGAGGACTTGTGGCGCCCTTGGCCGTGCAGCAGGTACTTGTGCACCGCCCACTCCGTGGCGTTGGCGGCGAGCAGTCCGAGGGGGATTCCGAGCATGATCCATGTCCTTTCGAGCGACCTCAGCGGGGCGCACAAAACGCGACCACACGGTCACTTATTTAGAGTGAACGTTTCGTCATCGTTTGTCAATAGGGGCCGCAGCGAAATCGTTTGGTATGCTCCGGCCCCATGGCAGCCCCCCACAAGATCCCGAAGGAACGCCCAGGCCCCGTCGGCGGCAAGCGCGACCAAAATCGCCGCGAGCGCACGGCCGGCCTGATCGACGCCGGACTGCGACAATTCCTCGAGCGGGGCATCGAGACCGTCACCATCGACGAGATCACGCGCGAGGCCGGGGTCGCAAAGGGCAGCTTCTACCGCTACTTCGACGACAAGGAGAACCTGGTCGCCGCCATCATGGCGCCGCTGGCGCAGCAGATCCGCGAGGCGATGAGCGCGTGCCGGGGCGCCCTCGAGATCGCCAAGACGGACGCGGATGTCACTGCGGCCTACATCGCCCTCGGGGCTCACATCGCGATAGCGGCCAGCACCATGCAGGACGTGGTGCGCTTGTACCTCCAGGAGCATCGAGCCCCTGCCGTTGGCGCGCGCGCGTGCATCGGGCAGCTGTCGAGCGAGCTCTCCGAGGGGGCCATCTCGCTCTCGATCGTGGCCGTCGAGCACGGCTTGATCGACGTTCCGGATCCCCGCGTGTCCGCCACCGCTGTGGTTGGTGCCGTCGAAGCGCTGGGCCTGCTGTACCTGGACGGCCGCATCGAGCTGTCCCCCGCCGAGCTGGGAGCGATGCTGGTGCGGATCGTGCTGGACGGTATCCGTAAGCGCGCTACGTGAGGGCCCCCCGGTTCCCTACGGGTCGGCAACTTTCCCTTTCGGCGCCCTTCGGGTCACACTTATCCCCGCGAATGAGAGTCCATCCAAACGCGCGCGGGGCCGCCGCGCTTGCGGCTGTCGCGCTCGCCCCCATCCGAGCCGTGGCCCAGGTGCGCCCCGCCCTCGACGCGGGCGTCGGGGTGGACACAGGCAACCCGAGCGATGCGGCGCACGCGCTGGCGGGCGGTGACCTGGACGCGGGGGTGGCGCTGGACGCGGGGGCGCAGGCCGCCCACGCCGTCGCGGAGGCCGCATCACACGGCGCGTCCGCGGCCGAGGCTGCTGGGCCCGGTGGGACGTTCACTGTGGTGGTGGGCATCCTGGCCGTGGGTGTCTGCTACCTGCTCGCGGACACGGTCGTGGAGCGCATCCAGCGCCGCTTCCTGGTGCTGGCGGGCGTGCAGTTCCTGCTGCTGGGCTACCTGCTGGGGCCGGAGTTCCCGTGGGTGCCGGCGCTCAACGACCTGAGCTCCATCTTCCCCGTCATCGCGCTGGCGGCGGGCTGGGTGGGCCTGCTGCGCGGGACGCAGTTCGACGCGGACGAGCTGCGGGCGTCCACCGGGGCGACCTGGTCGATCCTGCTGCTGCACCACGTGCTGGCGGGAGTGCTGACGGGCGGCGTGGCCTACTGGTTCTTCATGAACGGCTTCCTAGGCGACGTGGACCCGCGCAGCGCCGGTGTGTGCGCGTCGGTCATCGGCTGCTGCGCGGCAGCCGACTCCGCCGCCCCCTTCGACCTGCTGGGCCGGCGCTACTTGATCCAGGGCAACCTGGCGCCGCTGCTGAGTCGCGCCGCCCGCTTTGGCGACGTGCTCGTCATCATCGCGTTCAGCGTCGTGTTCGCGGTGTTCCACGGCAACTCCGAGGGCACGAGCGACGCGGCCGAGTGGTGGTTGATCACGCTGGGACTTGGCGCCGGTCTGGGTGCGCTGTTCACGCCCTTCATGGGCGCCGACGAGTCCGAGAACGGCCGCTTCCTCGCGCTGGTGGGCATCATCACCTTCGCGTCTGGCGCGGCGTACTTCCTGCGCTTGAGCCCACTCGCGGTGAACGTGGTGCTGGGCGTCTTCCTGGTGAACCTGAGCAAGAGCGGACGCAGCATTCGCGCCACGCTGCAGAGCACCGAGAAGCCCATGGCGCTGGTGCTCATGATCCTCGCTGGCGCGCTCTGGAAGCCGTCACCTTGGCTCCCGACGCTGGTCGGCCTCGTGGCGTTCGTGGGCCTGCGCTTGCTGGGCAAGTCGATGGGCAGCTGGATCGGGGCGCGCGGCAGCGACCTACGGCGCGACCTGTATCGCGGCCTGTTGGCGCATGGCTCGGTCACGGTGGCCATGGCGGTGTCGTTCCGCCTGGTCTACGAGCGGGTCTTCCCGGCCAGCCCGGCCATCGACGTCGCGTACTCCGTGATCCTGGGCTCGGTGATCCTGAACGACTTGGTGGCACCGCGTGTGCTGCGCGCGCTGCTGGTCGACGCCGGCGACCTCGACCGCGAGCTCGCCGACACGGCGGACGCGGACAAGGACGGCGACGGGATTCCCGATGGCGAGCAGGAGGGCATGCCGCACGGCATCGTGCCCGTGGGCGTCACCCTCTCGCTGCCCCGTCCGCCGAAGGTGCCACGCGAGATCACCGGGGACGACGATGACGACCCCACGAAGGACGGCTACTGATGTACATCGTCGTAATTGGCCTCGGTGAGGTCGGTCGACATCTCCTCAGCGTGTTGGACCACGAGGGACACGACGTGGTCGCGGTCGACGCGTCCCCGGAGGCCGTGGCCTACGCGGAGGAGCACTACGACGTGGCCAGCATCCTCGGCTACGGCGCGAGCCAGGACGTGCTCGACCGCGCCGGTGTGGCGCGCGCGGACATCGTCGTCGCGGTGAGCAACCACGACGAGGTCAACCTGATCGCGGCGCTGGCGGCGAAGCAGCTGGGCGCGAAGCAAGCCGTCGCGCGGGCGCAGGGCGACGAGTGGGCCAACTGGACCGAAGGCATTCGCTACGGGCTGCTGGGCGTAGACGTGGTCATCAACCCACGCGTGCTCGTCGCACAAGAGCTGGCCCGCGTGGCGCGCTCGCACGGCGCCAGTGACGTCATCGACCTCTCGCAAGACCGCGTGGAGCTCGTGCAGATCGAGCTGGCCGGGGAGTCACGCCTCTTCAACAAGGCGCTCAAGAGCATCGACATGCCGTCCAACGCGCTGGTAGCGGCCATCGTGCGTGACGGTGTGCTGGAGGTGCCGGGCGGCGACGACGTGTTCCAGAAGGGCGACCGGGTCTACCTGATCGGCTCCCCCGACGGTGTGCTCGCGGCCGAGCGCCTGTTCAGCCGCACCCGCGAGGCGCGGCGCGTGTGCATCGTCGGCGGCGGTGTGGTGGGCAAGTCGCTGGCGCGCGAGCTCAAGCGCTCCGGCGCCAAGGTGATGCTCATCGAGAAGGACCGTGACACGGCGGAGTCCATCAGCATCGAGCTCGAGGGTATCGACGTGGTGCACGGGGACGGAACGCACCAGGGCCTGCTGGAAGAGGAAGAGGTGGACACCTACGACCTCTTCTGCGCGGTCACGGCCATGGACGAGGTGAACCTCATGGCGTCCTTGCTGGCCAAGCGCA
This sequence comes from Sandaracinaceae bacterium, assembly GCA_020633075.1. Classification (GTDB taxonomy): domain Bacteria; phylum Myxococcota_A; class Polyangia; order Polyangiales; family Houyiibacteriaceae; genus JADJJE01. Next base: position 219,085 of record JACKEI010000003.1, on the reverse strand, counting down.
TCGGCTGCCACCGCACGGCCGTCACCGTGCAGCGCGCGGACTACGTGCCCATCTACAAGCAGCTGGGTATCGACATCGTGCTCTCGCCGCGCACCGTCGCGAGCGACCACATCCTGCGCCTCTCGCGCGGCGGCGTGCTGCACAGCCTGACGGTGCTCGAGAACGGCCAGGCCGAGGTGGTGGAGCTGACGGTGAGCTCGCACAGCCCGGCGGTCGGTCGCGAGCTGACCAAGATGCGTGACCTCTTGCCGCACGGCGCGCTGCTGGGCGCCATCATCCACGGCGAGCGGGTCGTGATCCCCCGAGGCAGCACGAAGCTCGCAGCGGGCGACCGGGTCATCGTCATGACCAAGAGCCACGCGCGCAAAGCGGTCGAGCGCCTCTTTCGTCCGAGGCACAGTTGAAGCGCGAGCGCCCCATGGACCTGCGGCGCATTCGCCAGAGCGGCGCCGTTGGGCTGTTCATCGGCGCGTTCGTGCTGGGCTACGCCCTGCTGGCGGGCCTCTTCGACGGGCTGCCCCTCGCCCGCTACGAGAGCACCCTCTTGTTGGTGGGCACGGCCGCCATGATCTATGGGCTGGTGGCGCGGCACAACGAGCGCGACTATCGCCCCGTGTTCCGTCCGGCGGGCGCCGTGGTCATCGGGCTCGGCGCGTGCATCTGGCTCTGCCTGGTGATCGCGTTCGTGTTCGAGCTGGCGGACCCGGACCCCAGCCTCCCGAGCGCGACGCAGGGCTACATGGCCCTCGGTCTCGCGGGAGGCACCGCGCTGGTGCTGGGCGCGGGCATGGTGTGGGTGGGCGAGGTGCGCAAGCGCGCGCACTTCTCGCGACGCGAGGCCATCTTGGCGGTGTGCGTGATCTGGCTGGCCGCCAGCATGGTGGGTGGCCTGCCCTTCTTGTACGGCGCACGGATGAGCGCGGCCGACTCCTTCTTCGAGGCCGTCAGCGGGCTCACCACGACCGGCGCCACGGTCATCACCGACATCGAGACCCGCCTGTCGCGCCCGCTCCTGCTGTGGCGCTCCGTCATCCAGTGGCTCGGCGGCATGGGTATCGTCGTGCTCTTCGTGGCCGTCTTCCCGAACGTGGGCGTGGGCGGCAAGCACATGTTCCGCGGCGAGGTCCCGGGGGCCACATCGGAAGGACTGCGCCCTCGCATCGCGGAGACGTCCATCGCCCTGTGGAAGCTCTACGCCGTGTTCACGCTGGTCATGGTCGTGGCGCTGCGGGTCACGGGGATGAGCACCTTCGACTCGCTCTGCCACGCGATGACCACGCTGAGCACGGGTGGCTTCTCGACGCTGGACAGCTCTGTGGGCGGCTTCCACAACCCGGCCGCCGAGTACGTGATCGCCGTGTTCATGATCTTCGCGAGCGTGAACTACGCCCTCTATTACGCGCTGCTGCGCGAGCGTTCGCCGCGACGCATCCTGAGCAACGTCGAGTTCAGGGTGTTCGTCGTCATGGTGGTAGGCGCGACGCTCGCGTTGACCGCCATGCTGCGCAGCAGCGGGGTGCACCCCGACATCGAGCTGGCTTTTCGTCGCGCGCTCTTCCTGATCGGGACCAGCGTGTCTTCGACGGGCTTCGGGACGGACAACTACACGGTCTACACCTCGCCTGCGTTCGGGCTGATGGTGTTCATCATGTTCATCGGCGGCTGCAGCGGGTCCACGGCGGGCGGCATCAAGGTCGAGCGCGTGACGCTGCTGTTCAAGCAGTCGGTGGCGCAGGTCAAGAAGAGCTTCCGCCCCAGCTCGATCCTCAACGTGCGCATGGGGCGAGCCGTCGTGCAGAACGAGGTCCTCGCGGACGTGGCCGCGTTCTTCTTGATCTACATGGGTTGCATGGCCGGCGGGGCCTTCGTGGTCTGCTGGATCGAGCACTGCCCCGTGCCCACCAGCTTCGGCGCGGTGCTCACGACGCTGAGCAACATGGGCCCCAGCCCCTTCCACGACATCCCGTGGGCGGCCGGCGCGGACAGCGTCGCGGTGGTCCACTCGGACAACTTCGCGCACTACCAGCCGGTCACCAAGATCGTCTTCTGCCTGAGCATGCTGCTGGGCCGTCTCGAGTTCTTCACCATCTTCGCGCTCTTCGTGCCGGGCTTCTGGAAACGCTGACATGAGCGATCACGCCGCAGGACACGCGACCCCACGTCGCCACGAAGGCCGCTCGCTGATGCAGGCGCTGATCGTGATCGCCCTCGTGGTGGTGCTGGTCTACCTGCACCAGTGGGCCGGCAGCGCGGCGGTCGGGGATCTCGATCCCACGGCCATGCTCGCGCTCGGCTTCGTGGTGCTGGGCAGCTACACCATCGGCGCCTTGGCCGAGGTGGTGCGCCTGCCGCACATCACCGGATACCTGCTGGCCGGCCTCTTCTTCGGCCCATCCATCGCACACTCGCTGGTGCCGTGGCTGAGCTCGACCCTCGGCTTCGGCGCGCCTTGGCCCCCCTTCGACCGCGGCGTCTTGAACGAGAACGTCGTCCAGCAGCTGCGCCTGTTCGACACGCTGGCCATCGCGCTCATCGCGATCAGCGCTGGCGGTGAGCTCAAGCTCTCCACCCTGCGGCAAGGGCTGCGCGCCATCGCGGGCATCATGGCCGGTCAGTACGTGATGGTCATGTTCGTGGTGACCGGCTTCGTCGTGGCCATCAGCGGCGTGTTCCCGGCCATCGCCCTGCCCGGGATGGACGTGCCCACGCCCACCGCCGCCATCGGGCTCGGCATGCTGGTCGGCGCCATCGCGTTCGCCACGTCCCCCGCCGCCACCCTGGCCGTCATCAACGAGACGGGCGCGAGCGGCGTCATGAGCCGCACGGTGCTCAGCTCGGTCGTGCTCAAGGACGTGGTGGTCATCGTCACGTTCGTGGTGGGCAAGTTCATCGCGGCCACGCTGCTGGGCGCCGAGGTCGAGGCGATTGGCCCGTACCTGGGCCAGCACGTGGGTGGGGGTGTGGGGCTCGGGATCGTGCTGGGCGTGGGTTCGCTGCTCTACCTGCGGCTATGGGGACGCGAGCTGCTGCTCTTCATCGTCGGCCTGATCTACCTCGCCACCTTCGTCGCCGAGCAGCTCCACGCCGACAAGATGCTCATGTTCCTGATGATGGGCTTCATCATCGGCAACTTCAGCAAGGCCGGTGAGCAGCTGATCGAGAAGGTGGAGCAGCTCGCCCTGCCGACCTTCGTCGTGTTCTTCACCCTGGCCGGTGCCGCGCTGCACCTGGACCAGCTGCTGGCCACCCTGACCTTCGCCGTGTCGCTCGTCGTGCTGCGCGCGTTCGCGATGTTCGTCGGCGTGCGCTTCGGTGGAGCCCTCGGTCGCGCGGACGCCGCCACACGGCGCTTTGGCTGGCTCGGATTTCTCTCGCAGGCGGGCGTGGCCATCACCCTGGCCAACCAGGTAAGCGGGCTGCACGGCTCGAACGGCCTCGCGCTCGGCACCATGGTCATGGGCGGCATCGCGCTCAACGAGGTGCTGGGCCCCGTGCTCTTCAAGGTCGCCATCAGCCTCGCCAACGAGGGCCGCGCCGTGGTGGCGGAGGAGAGCGACGACCTTTCGCACCTGAGCGTGCCACCCCCTCCCTCGGCCAGCGTCCGGCCGGGGCCCATCGGCAGCGAGCCGCCCGCGGTCGACGACGCGCTGACCACGTGGCCGGAGCAGGAGCGCAAGAACCCGTGGGGCGAGTCCCTGCACTCGGGCTCCCCCCTGCTGGACCAGCGGGTGAAGGAGCTCGAGCTGGACCTGCACGCCATCGTGCGGGATGTGTCGTCGGGTCCGCTGCGGGAGTGGCGCGCTGACGCCGAGGGGTACCTGCGCGCCCTGCGTCGCGAGTTCCTACGGCACCACCGACGCATGAGCGTGCGCGCGCGCACCACCCGGGAGCAGAAGCCCAGCGAAGCCGCCGCGGCGCTGCGCAGCGAGCAGGCCGAGCTGGCGGAGCGCTGGCGCGGCATCGTGCTGGGCCGTGGGTCGCGCATCACCCAGGCGACGTGGCAGCCGGAGGACATCGTCGAGGCCCTCGACACCATCGTGGCGAGCCTGCCCCAGACGCTGACGGTCCCCTACGACCCGCAGTCGTTCACGGGGCGCGCGGACGAGACGCTCGTACAGTCCGTCCAGCGCGGCCTGCTGCTGGCGCGACGCGCCACGGTCCGGGTGCTCGGTCAGCCAGAGCCCACGCGGCAGCTGGCGCTGCGCGACCTCGGGCGCTTCCACCTGAGCGGCACCGCGCCGGACAAGCTGCAGTCGCTGATCGCCCTGTTCGTCCAGGGCGACCGACACCTCGCCAACCGCACTCGCAGCGTGTTCGACGCCATCGTGCGCGGCTACGACACGCTGGCCGCGCAGCTGGACGCGGAGGCGCAGGCGGCGGAGGCCCACGCGGCCGCAGAGCGCGCCGAGATGGCACGCGCGGCGGCCGAGCGCGCCGCTGCGCTCGAACTGGATGGCGACGAGCGCACCGACGACGAGGACGCCGAGGACGTGGCGCCCGAAGGCGCCGCGCTCCACGAGCCAGCCGCCCCCAGCGCCGCGCCCGCGCTCCCGGCCGCTCCAGCGAGGGGCCCCATCGACGTGGAAGCGCGCCTGAAGCTGCTGCGCGCCGACATCGAAGAAGAGCTGGCGATCGGCCTCGAGGAGGTCCGTCGCATCGCGCAGGACGGAACGCTGCGCACCGCGACGGCGCTGGCCAACGGGCTGAAGGCGCTCAAGCGCGACACCGCCGTGTACGGCACCTACCACCTGCCCGCGCGCCGACGCCGCAGCAGCCGGGTCTTCGCGCGCCGCCTACGCGCCATCGAGCTGCTGAGCGCGGACATCGTCGCCCACCGGCGCGCCAGCTCGGCGACCTACGGCATGCTGGCGATGGAGCTGGAGCTGGTGGGTCTCGAGGCGCGCGTGAAGGACGTGATGGTGGACCACAGCCAGCGGCTCGAGGGAGAGCTGCAGCGGCGCGTGCACCAGAAGGTGGAGAGGGTCCGCGACTCGCTCTCGGAGGCCATCAGCGGCTTCCACGAGGCCCTCGGCACCGAGCAGGCCGGAGAGGCGCTGGCCACCCGCTTGCGCCTGCTGACCGAAGACACCGAACGCACCGCCGCCGAGGCGAGCCGCGTCGTGCTGCAGCTGCACGACGAGCTGCGCGACGAGTCCAAGGTGGCACCGCTGTTGGACGCCCTGACGGTCTCGGCCAGCGCGCTCACCAATCGCTACGACGTGCTCGAGGGGCACGTCGGAACGGGCGAGTGGAAGCTCCCGTCCGCCCTCGAGCCGGTCGAGGTCGCGTTCCGTGACATCGTGCAGGCGCGCATCGACGCGCACATCGGCCCGGAGCTGCGGGCCACCACGCACGAGATCGCGCGGCAGGTGCAGCCCCTGCTCGCGGCGCTGCAGGACCTCGAGCGCAAGCTGGCCTTCAACACGGAGCTCGCCACGAGCGAGCTCGACGTCGTGGCCGACGAGAAGATCCCGCGTGAGGTGCGCGAGCTGCTGGCCGAGATGATCGGTGGCCCCCTCGAGAGGCACAAGGCCATCATCGAGGACTTCGTGAGCCGCTCCGCGGGTTGGCCTGCGGAGTTCGGCGCGCGCCTGCGCGAAGCGGTCCAGCAAGAGCTCAAGGAGCTGCGCAGCCTGCTGGCGGACGGCGAGTTCTCGCGCGCGCGGCTACGCGAGTTCCGCCGCGAGACCGAGAGCCGCAAGCTGCGGCACCGCGCCGAGCAGCTCCCGGGCGCTCTCTACCGCCTACGGCGCCAGCTCTCGCGCTCTGTGCGCGTCGTGGCCGGGGAAGAGCGCTTCGAGCGCTGGCGCGACACGCTGGGCGTGCGGGGCGTCACGCGGCCGACCGTGCTGGACCCCAAGGCGTTCGCGGCTCCCGCGCCGCGCGCCGACCTGCCCGTCATCTACCGACGCCTGTTCTCCGCGGACACGATGGAGGCCGGCGACGTCCTGCTGGGGCGTGAGCGCGAGATCCACCACGCGCAGGAGATCCTCTCACGGCGCGTGAAGGGCCGCATGCGCAGCGTGGCGCTGGTGGGCATCGACGGCGTGGGCAAGGCGGCGGTGTCCAACGCCATCGTGCGCACCGGGCGCTTCAAGCAGGTGCGGCGCGTGACCCTGACCGGCCCATCCGACGCGAGCCTCTTCGAAGACGTGGTGCGCGCGGGGTCCGAGGGGCAGCTGGTGGTGGTCGACGGCGTGCACTGGCTGCTGAGCGCGGAGCCGGGCGGCTTCGAGGCGCTGCGCCGCTTCGCGGACATCGTCATCGCGGACGGCGGCAGACACGCCTGGTTGCTCCACGCGGACGAGGTCTTCTTCCGCTACGCGAGCAGCGTGGCGCCCCTCGCCGACGCCTTCCCCGACCGCATCCGCCTCGAGCCCCTCTCGCCCGAGGCGCTGCGCGGGGCCGTGATGGACCGCTCCAGTCACAGCGGGCTCGGGACCTCGTTCGAGCGCGTAGAGGGTGACTCACGCATCGAAGAGTGGCTGGCGCGCTCCGCGAGTCGCCTGCGCGGTCCCATGGACCACTACTTCCAGGAGCTGCACGCCGCGAGCGGCGGTTTGGTGCGGGACGCGCTGCGCTTGTGGTTGGCGTCCATCCGGGGTGTTCAGAACGACGAGCTGGTGCGCGTCGGCCGCGTGCCTCCGTCTGCGTACGCCGCGCTCTCTCGCCTCTCCGAGGACATGCTGATCACCCTGTACCAGATCGCGCGGCAGGGCTGGATGCACCCGCGGGTTCTGGCGCACCTGTTCCGCATCGACGAGGGCGCCGCGCACGCGGAGCTGGCGCGCCTCACGCACTTGGGCCTGCTCGAGGAGCAGGACGGCCAAGTGTACCGCGTGGAGGTGCACCTGCGCGGGGCGCTGGCCCGCGTGCTGATCGAGAAGGGATGGGTGCGATGACGCGCGGGCTCCCGAGCACGAGTCGCACGCACACGGCCCTGGCGCGGCGCACAGCCGTGCTGGTGCTGTCGCTGTCGTTCGCGCTGACCTCCGTCGGACGCGCCCAGCCCGCGTCCGACGAGCCGGCGCCGCCTCCCACGGCGGGCAGCCCCTCCAGCATGACGAGCGACGCGAGCGCGGTGGGCGCTCCTGCGCGGACTACTCCAGCGGCTCGTCGGCGACCCACGCCGCGGCCCGCTGCCGCAGACGCTGGCGTCGCGCCTGGCGCGAGCCCAGGCACCGCGGCGGCGCCGTCGCCGAGCGCGCCTGGGCAGGGGACCGCGCCGGGCACGGCGACCACCAGCAGCCCAGACGGCGCAGCGGGGACACCACGCGGGGAACCGACCAGCGCAGCGCCGACGCCCGTGGGGACGGCGGCCACGCGCAACGGGGGCGCGCCCGCTGGTCCCGCCACCGACACGGACATCGAGAACGAGGTCGGCGGCGAGGCCACGTCAACTCCGGAGGCCGCTACCGCGCCCGGGAGCGCTCCCGACCCGAACAGGCCGCGCCCGGCGGACCCGCTCGCGAGCGAGGGCCCACGGGCCCCGGTGGTGGACCCCGATGACCTGGACGCCGGCGTGCCCGCCGCGACCCCGACCGACGCGGACGCGGGCGCAGCCGACGCTGGAGCGCCCGTGCCCGCCACCCCGAGCGCGACGCTCGACGCCGGCGTGCCGGAGCCCGAGACCGACCAAGACAGTGAGGAGAGCCCCGCGGCCGCCGCCCCACCGACTACCACGGTGGTGCAGTTGCCGGTCCCTTTTCCCACGCACGGCGAGACCATCGACATGTGGTCGGGTGTGCGCGAGCTGATCCCCAGCATCCCCATGGGCGGGCTCGAGCCCTCTTGGCTGCTCGCGTTGCTGGCGCTGCTGTTCATCGTCTCCAGCTTCATCGAGCGCCTACGCGGGCGCCTGCTGCGCGACGGCTGGCTCCCCACGCTGCTCTCGTTCACGCAGGTCAGCCTGCGGCTGTTGGGCCTCATCCTGGCGCTGGGGCTCATCCTGCAGGTGGTCCCCGCGAACATCCGCTGGGTGGTCTACTTCATCCTGATGGCCAGCGGCGCGGCCCTCGGCTGGTCCATGCGCGATGTGATGCCGGATCTGATCGCGGGCATCATCGTGGTCTTCGAGAGGCGCATCCGGCGCGGCATCTGGATCCGCTCGGACGCGTTCTCGGGCGCCGTGGAGCGCATCGGGCTGCGGTCCACCTGGCTGCGTGACAGCAAGGGGCACCGCGTGGCCGTACCCAACCGCCTCCTCATGCAGGCCCCCGTGGTGAGCGACGAAGAGGGCGAGCGCGTGCAAGAGGTGCTGGTGCGGCTGGGCGGCGCCGACGCGGCGGAGGTCCGCCGGGCGCTGCGCGACGCGGTGCTTGCCTCGCCCTGGACCACGCCCGGCAGCGAGCCCGAGGTGCTGCGCGACCCGGTGGACCCGGAGCTCTGGCAGGTGCGCGGCAAGCTGCTCTCGGCGAGCTTTGCGTCGTCCTTCCAGGGGCAGCTGCTGGAGCGCGCAGAGGCCCACCTCGCGGCTCAGCGGGTGCGCGGGACACGGCGCGAGCAGAGCGCCGTCGACGACGGGGTCAGCGGAGCCAGCGGACCCAGCGGACCCAGCGGAGCCCCCACCAGCAAACACACGAAGCTCGACAAGCACGAGAAACACGACAAGCAGACGGACAAACACGACAAGCAGCCGGACAAGCAGGACAAGCAGGACAAGTCCGACAAGTCCGACAAGCCAAAGACGAGCTGACGCATGACTGACACGCTTGGAGCACGCTTCCCCGGGCTCGCGTCCATGGCGCGGGCGGACCTCTTGGGCCCACTGCCCACGCCCGTGGAGCCGCTGGTGCGCCTCAGCCGCATGACCAGCACGGAGCTCTTCATCAAGCGCGACGACCGCTCGGCGCAGCACTACGGCGGCAACAAGGCGCGCAAGCTCGCGTTCCTGCTGGGCGACGCGCAGCGAGCCGGCGCCGACACGCTGCTCACCGTGGGCGCGTTTGGCTCGCACCACGTGCTGGCCACCTCCGTGCACGGCGCGCGCAACGGCTTCGCGGTGCACGGCGTGCTGGTGCCACAGCCCTTCACGCCGCACGTGGAGCGCAACCTCCTCGCGGGCCTGGGCGCGGGCGCGACGCATCACCCGGTGCGCTACGCGGCGCTGGCCCCGGCCGAGATCCTGCGCGTCATGGCGCGGCTGCGCCTCTCGCGGCGCCGCCCCTACTTCATCCCTCACGGCGGCACCTCGGCGCTGGGAGCCTTGGGCTACGTCGACGCCGGGCTGGAGCTGGGCGCGCAGATCGACGCGCGCTTCGTCCCCGAGCCGCACGCGGTGTACACGGCGTTGGGCAGCGGCGGCACCGCCGTGGGCTTGGCTGTGGGGCTGGCCGCCGCGGGCCTGCGCGTCCCGGTGATCGCCGCGCGCGTCACGCCCACCTTGGTGGCGCCACGCCCACTGCTGGACGGCCTGGTGGAGAAGGTGGTGCACGAGCTGCACTCCCGAGACCCGCGCTTTCCGCGTGTGGCGGACGCCGCCAAGCAGCTCATCGTCATCACGGACGAGAGCCGCGGTGCAGGCTACGGGGAGCCGGACGAGGCCGCGCAGCGCGCAGCCGAGCTGGCCCTGGCCGACGACATCGAGCTCGACCCCACCTACACCGCGAAGGCCTTCGCCGAGATGCTCAGGCACGCCGAGGGAGAGCGCCGCGGGCAGCGCCTGATCTTCGTGCACACGCTGAGCTCGCAAGACCTCACGCCGCTCACCAGCCGGGCCCCCGCGCTGCCGCGCTGGACCGACCGCTACCGCCGCGAGCTGCGCTGAGTGGCCCGCTACGACCCACCCATCGACGCGGCCGCGCAGCGCGCCCACGACCTCGCCGAGCAGCAGGGCCTGCGCGGCTACCTGGACCCCCACAGCGGGCTCTTCGTCATGACGGCCCGCGCCCTCCTGGAGCGTGGCAGCTGCTGCGGCAGCGGCTGCCGGCACTGCCCCTACCCGGCAGACGTCCAAGAGGCCAGCGGCCGCCCACGCGTGCGGCGACCCAGCTGAGGCCCGCGCTCTCTCGGCGCCTGGTCGGCGGCTCCGGGATTTCTCCTCCTGCGCCTGCTAGGCTCCGCGCGTGTCACGACGGATACTCATCGGGTTGGTCAAGGGGCTGACGCTCGGGGCGCTGCTGGGCTCTCTCTTTCACTTCGGCCTCGGCTGGCGCGTGACGTCTGGGCTGCTGGGCTACCTGGTCGCCATGGGCGTGGGCGCCACTGCGGGCATCCTCGCGGGGCGGCCGCCGTGGCTGCACGAGGCCTGGCTCGAGAGCCTGCTCAAGGGCGTGTTCGGCCTGGCCGTGGGCGCGAGCTTGTACTGGGTGGCTGGCCGCTTCTTGGCGTTCGACGTCGGATTCGCTCTGTTTGGCGCGCCCGAGAGCACCTCGTGGACGGCCCTTCCGTTGCTCTACGCGCCGCCCATCGCCGTGCTCTTCGCGCTGATCGTGGAGCTGGACAACACCGCCGGCGGCGCGGCTTCCGGCATCGGCAAGCCGGGTGCCCCGAAGCCCGGCGCGGCCAAGCCCAGCGGCCCCAAGCCCGCCGGCCCAAAGCCCGCGGGCAGCCTCTGAGGGCCGCGCTTGTCCGCGCTCCCCACGCCGCGCACCGACGCGTACCTGGCTGAGCTGCGCGAGGAGTTCCCGCGCCTGCGCGTCGTGGACAAGCCCACGCACCCGTGGTCGCGGCGCATCGACCGCGTGCTCCGCGCGCTCACCTTTGGCGGGCAGGCTGCCTACGTGAGCACCTACACCACCGTGCTCGGCAGCACCATCTACCTGCCCGCGTCGTGGGGGGAGCGCAGCGACGAGGCGCGCTACATCACGCTGCGCCACGAGGCGGTACACCTGCGCCAGTTCCGGCGGTTCGGCGTGGTGGGCATGACGTTGATCTACGGGCTGCCGCTCTTCCCGGTGGGGCTCGCGCTGGGCCGCGCGGCCATCGAGTGGGAGGCCTACCGCGAGACCCTCGCCGCGTACGCGGACGTGTACGGCCTCCACGCCGCGCGCGACCCCGCCCTGCACGCGCACATCCGGCTGCAGTTCACCGGGCCGGCCTACGTGTTCATGTGGCCCTTCCCGCGCATGGTGCAGCGCTACATCGACCGGGCCGTGGCCGCGCTCGAGGCGCAGTCCGGCGACGCGCCGACTCCGTAGCAACGCAGGCACAGCCTCCGTCGGCTACCGCCCCGCTGCACGCCCCGCCGCCGCGCGTGGCCGAAGGTGCTTCCCACTGGCCCTGGGCTGCGTGATACGTTCACCCTCATGGGGCATCCGGTCCGCCTCGGTGCGTTCTACCTGCAGGACCAGATTGGTCAGGGCGGGATGGGCGCCGTGTGGCGCGGGGTGCACCTGCAGCGGGGTCAGCCGGTGGCCGTGAAGGTGCTCTCGCTCGAGCGCGCGCGTGAGCCCCGCTCCCTGGCCACGTTCCGGCGTGAGGTGCGCGCCGTCGCCCAGCTGAACCACGAGGCCATCGTCTCCGTGCTGGACCACGGCATCATCACCCCCGCCGCGGCCTACGAAGCGCGCGGCAAGCTGGTGGCCGGCAGCCCCTTCCTGGTCATGGAGCTGGCCGAGGCGACGCTCGCGTCCGCGTACCCGACGGTGAGCTGGGAGTCCACGCACAGCGTGCTGGTGCGCCTGCTGGAGGCCCTGGCCCACGCGCACGCGCGCGGCATCGTGCACCGCGACCTCAAGCCCGCGAACGTGCTGTGGGTGCGGCGTGCCCCCAACTACCCGCCGGACCTCAAGCTCAGCGACTTCGGCCTGGCGCACGTGGTCACGCAAGACGACGCGGGCGGTCGCACCCACGCCGCGGGGACGCCCGCGTACATGGCGCCAGAGCAGTTTCGCGGCGCCGTGCGCGACTTCGGCCCGTGGACCGACCTCTACGCGCTGGGCTGTCTCGCGTACCAGCTGGTGAGCGGACGGAGGCCCTTCGACGCGCGCACGGAGGCCGAGCTGGCGCAGGCCCACCTGCACTCCGCGCCGCTGCCGCTCGCGACGCGCTTCGCGGTGCCGGTGGGCCTCGAGGAGTGGGTGCGCCGCTTGCTGGCGAAGAACCCCATGGCCCGCTACCGCTGCGCTGCGGACGCGCTCTTTGCGCTCGGGACGCTGACGGCGAACGCGACCGTGGAGCTGGGGCCCGACAGCTCGGAGCGGATGGTGCCCGCGTCGGCGCCTCCCTCGGGGCTGGCAGAGCTGGGCGCCACCATGACCATGACCGTCGCCGGCTCCGCGTCTTCGTACCCCTCGGAGCCGTCCTCCGAGGCGTCCAACGAGGGCACGGTCAGCGAGCGCCCGGCGCTCGACTCCGCGCAGCGCGAGCTGGTCCGCCACGCGCGCCTCGAGCCGCCGCCCATGGCCACCACCGGGCCTTCGCTGCCCACCGTCATCACGGACATCGTGCCCTTCGACGCGGAGGACGGGGAGTGGGAGCACAGCGAGGCGCCCCCCACGCCGGAGCACTGGACCACCACCCAGGAGCCGCTGCCCGTCACGCTCTTGGGTGCCGGGCTGGGTCTGTTCGGAGTGCGTGAGGTGCCGCTGGTGGGTCGCCAGCACGCGCGCGACCAGATGTGGGAGGCGCTGCGGCACGTGCGCCGCGAGGGCAGGCCGCGCGCCGTGGTGCTGGAAGGGCCCAGCGGCTTCGGCAAGACGCGCCTGGCCACGTGGCTGTGCGAGCGCGCGCACGAGGTGGGCAGCGGCGAGGTGCTGCGCGCCAAGCACGAGCCCGACCACGAGGCCGGCGAGGCCCTCTCGCGCCTGGCCGAGCAGCGCCTCAACACGCGCGGCCTGGACCGCAAGCTGGCGCTGGCGCGCATCCGCCGCCTGCTGCTGGCCCAGGGCGTGGACGACGAGCGCGAGTGGGAGGGGCTGTGCGCGCTCGCCACCCCGGTCACCAGCGCGGACGAGGCGGATGCCCTGCGCGTGGTGCAGCCCTCGGCCCGCTTCGCGCTGCTCATGCGCCTGCTACAGCGCGCCACCGTGGAGCGCCCCGTGGTGGTGCTCTTCGACGACGTGCAGTGGGACGCGCTCACGCTGTACTTCGTGGAGTACGTGCTGGACTACGCGCCCGCGACGCTGCCGGTGCTCTTCGTCCTCACGGTGCAAGAGGAGGCCATCGCCGAGCGCCCGGCCGAGCGCGTGCTGCTCGAGAGCCTGGAGACGCGCCCTGACGTGGACGTCATCCGCATCGGGCCGCTGGACGCGAGCGACCACCACACGCTGGTCGCCAACCTGCTGCGCTTCGAGAGCGACCTGGCCGCCAACATCGCGCGCCGCACGGCGGGCAACCCTCTCTTTGCCACGCAGCTGATCGGCGACTGGGTGCAGCGCGGCGTGCTGGAGCTGAGCAAGCGCGGCTTCGTGCTGCGCGAGGGGGCTGCGGCCGACCTGCCGGACGACCTCTTCACGGTGTGGTCGCAGCGCGTGGAGCGCGCGGTGGAGGGCGTGGAGGACGGGCGCGTGGCGCTGGAGCTGGCGGCCACCTTCGGACGCGTGGTGCCCGTGGACGAGTGGCGCAGCGCGTGCCTGGTGCTGCGCTTGGCGGTGCCCAAGGAGTTCCTCACCGACATGCTGCGCGCGCAGCTGATGGAGGTGGAGGACCCGCTGGACGTGGGCATGACCAAGGTGTGCTTCGTGCACGGCATGCTGCGCGAGGCCCTCGAGCGGAGCGCGCGCGAGCGTGACCTTCGGCGTCACCTGCACGGCGCCGTGGCCGACGTGCTGCGCCCCAAGCTGACCGACGGCGAGACCGAGGTGGCCGAGCGCCTGGCCCTGCACCTGCGCGCCGCCAACCGCCTGCGGGAGGCCGTGGTCCCGTTGCGCATGGCCGCCGACGTGCGCCGCCGGCGCGGCGAGATCGACCGCGCGCTGCAGCTGCTGGACGCGCACTCGAGCACGCTGATGGACATCGAGGCGGAGGCCGAGCACGTGGAGTGGGTGGAGAACCTGCTCATGCGCACCGAGCTCGCGTGGAAGCAGGGGGCGCTCACGCGCGCCTCCCGCCTGGCGGACGAGGGCCTGGAGCTGGCCACCCGCGCGCAGCACGCCATGCAGCAGGCGCAGGCCCGCTACCTGCGCGGCTACCTGGACGTGCAGCTGGGCAAGCTGGACGCGGCCGAGCCCCTGCTCTTCCAGGCGGCGCAGACGCTGGACCTCTTGGGGCGCCGCGTGGAGTCCGCGCGCGCCATGCGAGGCCTCGGCTTCTCAGCCATCTCACGTGGGCAGCACGAGCTGGCCTTCGGCGCGTACCTGACCGCGCTCGAGACCTGCCGCGCCTACGACGACCTGCACGGCGCCGCCGCCAGCCTCGCTGGCATGGGCTTCTCGGACCCCCACGGCGTGCGCGGGGGAGAGGGCCACCTGGAAGAGGCGCTGGCCCTCTTCGAGCGCGTGGGCGACCTCTTTGGCGTGACCTCCACGCTCAACAACCTGGCCGACCTCCACCGGCGCCAGCGGCGCGACCAAGAGGCCGAGACCCTCTACCGGCGCGCGCTGACCATCAGCCAGTCCATCGGCGCGGCGCACCTCGAGGCGACCATCGTCGCGGGGCTGGCGCTCATGTTGGTGCGCGGCGGCCGGCACGACGAAGCCCTGCGCGAGCTGGAGGTCGCGTGGCGCATGGCCGACGTGCTGGGCCAAGTGGGGCCCCTCGCCGCGCTGCACGCGCTCAGCCTGCCGTGCGCGGTGGTGGCCAAGGACCGCGCCGCGTGGACGGAGCACGAAGCCCGCCTGAGCGCGCGCGTGAACGACGAGGCCGTGCTGGAGGCGGAGGTCATCGAGGCCGTGGAGCAGGCTGGCGACCTGTGCGCGCAGGCCGGCGACCTGGCGCGCGCGCGGAGGGCCTGGACGCTGGCCGCGCGCCTGTTCGCGAACGCCGGCCTCGGGGAGCGGGCCGCCGGGCTGCGGGCGAAGGCTACGGACTGAGCGGCGCGCGGGGAATGGTCCACCAGCCGTACGCAAGCTCGCCGCCGATTGCGTACGGCACCCCCGCCTCGTCGAGCGCTTCCGCGATTTGCAGTGCGGCGTCGAGTGGGCCGAGCGGCGCGACGGGCCTGCTCATGCGCTTCGGAACTCGCGCATCAGGCACGCCAACTGTGCCTCGGTGGCCGCACTCAGCGGGTCACGATGCGCGAACACCTGCGCCGTGTCCGGTCGAGCCATGGCCATCCGAACACCGGCGCGACAAACGGCGCGAAGCATGGTCGCACGCTCCACATGCGAGAGGTTCACGTACGGCGCTACCTCTTCCTGCAGCGTGGGCACGTGAACGCGCGGCGTTTCCATGTGCCTAGTGTAGAGAGCCATGAGCACGGTGCCAGGCCGCCGAGAAGCGGTCACGCAACCGGCGGACGCGCAGCTCACGGGTCGACCCTTGGCACGGGTGGCCTGCCTGGCGGCGTGGTTGCTGCGCGACGGCCGGAACAGCCAGACCCGCAAAACAAGTCGACCCCCGCAGCCAGCGCCGAGGGGGTCGTACGTCAGCGTCGAAGAGCGCTCAGCGGAAGCGGTAGCTGAGGCCCAGCGACACGAGGTTCGCGCTGGCCGTGAAGCGACCGGCGTTGATGATCTCGCCAGGGCCCGCCGCGCTCGGAGCGCGCACCTGCGCCTGCGTGGGGCTGTTGTTCACGGTGAAGTAGTGCGTGTACATGTAGCCCAGCGACAGCTCGAAGCGCTGGATGCGCGCCGTGAGACCGAAGGACCCGCCGAACAGCTGCCAGGGGGTGAAGTCCAGGCGCTCGTAGCCAGCTTCCACGCCGTGCGACTCGTAGACCAAGCCCCAGCGCAGCGCGAACGCCTCGGGGAGCACGTTGATGTCACCGCCGAGCGCCACCATGACCTGGGTCTTCCAGTTGTGCGGCAGGTCGATGGGGGGCGGGCCGGGGAGCGTGAGCACGCCCGACACCAGGCGCTGCCCGTCAACCGGGGTGGAGTTCACGGAGAAGGTGTCCACACGGCCACCCAGCGTGACCACCACGTCCAGCTCCAGGTCGAAGACCTCGTCGCGCATGGGGTCGAAGGGGCGCGAGACGCCGCCCTCAGCAGCCTCCGGCGCGGGCACGCCGTTGACGCGGTCGGTGGTGGTGCGGGCGCCCGGCCGCGCCATGGCGTAGCGAGCGCCGAAGTTGATGACCGAGGTCTGGGGCGCGCGGAGCCGCACGGGGTACGTGACGTCTTCCCAGCCGTCGTCGAAGCCCGCGACGGGTCGGTTGACCTGGGCGTCGATGTCACCCCAGAACACGGGGCGCAGGTTGAGGTCGCCGGACGCCTTGACGTCGCCCGTCCACGTGAAGCCAGCCATGACCTCGAGGCCGTCGACCGGCTCCGCGTCCACCGAGAAGGCGATGCGTGGGACGAAGCGGTCGTGCGCGTCCACCTCGGCGATGATGTCACGCGCGAAGTCCTGAAAGGCCAGCGGAGCGACGGCGGGGGTGAAGCCCGTGCTGGCGAAGCCGTAGCCAAAGGTGGCACCGACGCGCAGCCGCGGGTGCAGCTCCACACCCGCGCCGACAGCGACGAACGCGAGCAGCACGTTGGCCTCGATGACGTCGTAGCGGCTGGACACCGGGAGCCGGCCAGTGGGCGCGCCGGGCACGGCGTAGGTGCCGATGTTGTCCCGGCCCACGCCTCCGAACGTGCGGTGGCCGACGTTGTTGGGCGCGATCAGGCCGATGCCGATGCCCACGCGCTCGTGCGGACTGAAGGACAAGCCCAGCTGCGGGATGGGGAAGATGCCCGCGCCGTTGCACACCTCGGGGTATTCGATGTCGCCGTAGTCGCTGGGATTGCCGAAGTCGCTCGCGTTGGCGGCCGTGTCGTTCTCGTTGGCTCGCTGCTCCCCAGCGCCGTCGCGGGTGGGCGTTCCGTCGCGGTCGAAGCACGACTGCAGGCTGGCCAGGTGCAGGCTGAGCTCCGCGTTGATGCCGCTCAGCCGCGCCAGGTTGGCGGGGTTGAGGTGCAAGGCCAGCGGCGAGTCTGCACGCACGCCCCACGCCCCCGCGCGACCCAGACCGCGGGTTCCGAGGCCGGGCATGTCGTAGCCACCAGCTTGCGCGCTCGGGGCGCCCAGGGTGAGGCCCAGCGCTCCCGCGACGAGGCCAGCCAGCACGCGCGCCTTACGCGCGCTCATTCGATTTCGCATCCAGATTCACTCCGAGTGGGGGCGGTCGAGCTCTCAGCCCGGTCCCGCGTGCCGGGCGAGAATACGTGCCAAGCCCTCACAAGCAAAGCCCCAAATAGCTACATGTACGACACTGGGTGACTCGAATATCGCCGGACTACTGCCTCGGCGCTCCGCGTGGTACTAGCGGCGCATGAAGAGCGAGTCGTCGTCCGGCCGTGTGCCTCCCAACTCACTCGACGCCGAGCGCGCCGTGCTGGGCGGCATCCTGCTCGAGAACGGCGCGATGAACACGGTCATCGAGATCCTGGAGTCCGACCACTTCTACAGCTCGGCCAACGGGATCATCTTCGAGGCCATGCGCACCCTCTTCGCGCGCAGCGAGCCCATCGACCAGGTCACGCTGCGTGCCGCGCTGGTGGGCAGCAACAAGCTCGCCTCGGTGGGCGGCGACGACTACCTGCTCTCGCTCTCCATGACCATCCCCACCGTGGCCAACATCGAGGCGCACGCGAAGATCGTCAAAGAGAAGGCCGTGGTGCGGCGCATGCTCTCCGTCTGCCACGAGCTGGCCGCCGAGGGCTACGGGGACTACGGCGAGATCGAGAACTACCTGGACACCGCCGAGAGCCGCGTGTTCAACGTGGCCAAGGAGCGCGCCAAGAACCCGTACGAGCACATCCGCGAGGTCGTGAAGCGGACCTTCATGACCATCCAGGAGGCGGCGCAGCGGGGTGAGGCCATCACGGGCCTGCCCACCGGCTTCCAGAAGGTGGACGCCATGACCGCCGGCATGCACCCCGGCGACCTGATCATCATCGCTGGCCGTCCCGGCATGGGTAAGACCTCGTTCGCGCTGAACGTGGCCATCAACGCCGTGGTCAAGTCCGGGCGTGGCGTGGCCATCTTCTCGCTGGAGATGCCCAAGGAGCAGCTCGCCCAGCGCATGCTCGGCAGCGAGGCGCGCGTGGACGGTACGCGCCTGCGCACAGGCAAGCTCATCCGCGAAGACTGGCCCAAGCTGTCCAAGGCCGCGGGCCTGCTGAGCACCCTGCCCGTGTTCATCGACGACACCCCGGCCATCTCCATGCTGGAGCTGCGCAGCAAGGCGCGGCGCATCGCCAGCGAGCACGGCCTCGCGCTCATCGTGGTGGACTACCTGCAGCTCATGCGCTCGGGCAGCAAGAACGACTCGCGCGAGCAGGAGATCTCGGAGATCAGCCGAAACCTGAAGGGCCTCGCCAAGGAGATGTCGCTGCCCGTCATCGCCCTCTCGCAGCTCAACCGCGGCGTGGAGAGCCGGGGCAACAAGGACAAGCGTCCGCAGCTCTCGGACCTGCGCGAGTCCGGCGCCATCGAGCAGGACGCCGACACCATCTGGTTCATCTACCGCGACGAGGTCTACAACCAAGAGTCGGAGGACCGGGGCATCGCCGAGGTCATCATCGGCAAGCAGCGCGCAGGTCCGACGGGCACCGCGCGGGTGCGCTTCTTCAACGAGTACACCCGCTTCGACAACCTCGCCGAGGGCGACTACTACGGCGCCCCCGCCAACGAGGACTTCGGCGGAGGCGGCGGCGGCGGCGTGAACGAGTTCATCGACGAGTGACACGCAAGAACGGGCGCGGTGGCAAGCCATCCGCGCCCGTCGCGTGTCGTCGCGCGGCCCCACAGCGAGGGCCGCACGGTGGGGCTCAGCTCAGCGGTAGGACCAGAGCACCTGGTCCACCGTCACCGCGCCGCGGTCCACCACCAAGTGCTGGTAGGCGCCCTGCAGCTCCACGTCGGCCGCGTGCTGGCCGAACTGCCGGTACAGGTAGTGCGTCAGCTCGCCCACCGTGAGCACCCCGTCGTTGGGCGCCGCGTCGGCCGCGCCCTGGAAGGCGGTGCGCAGGAAGTGGCTCAGGTAGCCGCCCGCCTGGAACTGGCTGGCGACGGCGCTGAGCACGTCCTCTTCGGAGCTGAAGAGGCCAATGCGGCCGGGGCGCGTGATGACGTCCTTGGCGAAGCCCCCCGCGAAGCAGCTGTCCAGGGACAGGATGGCTACGCGCGCGTTGATGGCGTCGAACATGGTGCCCATGTCGTTGTCCATGATCTGCCCGTCGTACATGACGATGTACTCGTCGTTGCCGTCGATCTCGCGCGGGTCCGTGGAGCCGCCGCCCGTCTGGCCGCCGTGCCCCGAGTGGAAGAAGATGAAGATGTCGTCGGGCCGGATCTGCTGGGCCATGCGCGCCATGGCGTTGCGCACGTTGGCCACGGTGGCCTGGCTGTCGGTCAGGACCACCTGGCGGTCCTCGGTGAGCAGGCCGCGCTCGCGCAGGGCCTGGGCCAGCTTGATGGCGTCGTTGGCGCACTCGGGGAGGTCGCCCGCGCCGGGGTAGTCCGTGATGCCCACGAACACGCCGAAGATGCGCCCGCCGCCGCCCGCGCCGCCGCCGCCGCCGCCCGCGCCCGCCGGACGAGGCACGGCCGCACCGGCACCGAACGTCATGGTGTAGTTGCCGGTCTCACCCGGCCGATAGCTGGTGACCGTGATGCGGTACTCGCCCGCCTCGGCGGCCGGCAGGTTGATGCCCGCGTCGCGCGTCTGACCGTTGAGGTCGTCGTTGTCCAGCTGCCGCCCGCTGGGCGTGTGGACGATGAGGTAGGGGTCGAACTGGGTCGAGGTCAGGCGAATCTCGACCGACTGGCCCACCTCGAAGGTGCGCGTGTAGTTGTCCGCGAACTCACCGCTGGGGATGGTGGTGTCGCCCTGCGCGAGCGCGCCCGTGGTGGTGGCGCCGGTGCTGGCCGCGGCGGGGCCGGCGGGCCGGCTGCCGCCCGGGTTGGTGCCGGGGTTGCTGGGCTGGCTGGGGGCGCTGCCGCCCTGGTTCACGCGCAGCTCGTAGTCGCCGGTCTCGCCGGGGCGGTAGCTGGTGACGATGACGCGGTAGGTGCCGCCGGCCGACACGAAGTCGAGCGCGGCGTTGGTGTTGCCCTGCGCCTGGTCGTCGTTGTCCTGCTGCGGGCCGCTGGGCGGGCGCACGATCAGGTAGGTGTCGAACGCGCTGGAGACGGCCTCGAGGTGCACGGCCTGGCCGGCCGGGAAGCTCATCTCGTACGTGTCCATGAACTCCCCCGAGTTGAGGGTGCTGTCCCCCTGAGCGAGCGCACCGCGCTGCGACTGGCCCGGGCCGCTGGGCGCCGACGGGCTGCTGGGGGCCGACGGGCTGCTGGGGGCGGGGCCGCTCGGACGCTGACCCAGGGAGACCCCCAAGTCGAACGCGCCGGACATGCCGGCCCGGTAGGCCGTCGCGACCACGCGATACGTGCCGGCCACGTCGGCGTCCAGCGACACCTGCGAGTTCAGCCCGCCCCCGAAGTCGTCGTTCTCCCAGTGCCGACCGTTGGGCCCGATGATCATCAAGTAGGGGTCGAAGGCGCTGGACGTGAGGTCCACCGTGATGGACTGCCCCGGCGTCGCCTGGAACGCGTACAGCGTCATGGGCTCACCCGTGGGCAGCGCCGCGCTGGCGTTGAGCTGCCCCTGCACGCGCTGGCCGATGGTGATGGGCGTAGGGTTGCCGCCGGTGGGCAGCTGGTGATGGCTGCGCGAGAGCGACGGCGTGGGGGGCGGCGCCGAGGGGGCCGTGGCCGCCGCGCCGCCCAGCCGGATGCTGTAGCCGCTGGTCTGGTTGGCCGGCGAGATGAGCTGCACGCGGTGCGTGCCCGGCTGCGTGATGGTGTACGAGCCGTTGCTGGCGGCGCTGAGCGCGCGCCCCTGCGGGTCCAGCACCACGGCGCTGGGGATGACCTGCGTCTGCGCCTGGATGAACAGCGCGAGCGGGCCGGAGGTGGCGCCGCTCACCAGGATCTGCTCCTGGTAGCTGCCGTCCGGGAGCTGCTGGTCCCCGGGCCCGAGCTCGCCCTGGTAGGACTGGCCGGGCTGGATGGTGGCCGGGGCGATGGCCATCTGGCTGGTGATGCCGCTGGGGATGCCGCCCACGCCGCCGCTCGGGACCTCGCTCACGCCGGGAGCCGCCTGGGCCACCACGGGCAGGCCGCCGCGGTCCACCCGCACGTGGAAGGCCCCGCCGCTGGCCGACGAGAAGCTGGTGACGCCCACCTTCAGGCTGCCGCCCTCGCTGACGATCACGCTCAGGCGCGACTCGGTGCGGCTGCCGCGCCAGTCGTCGTTGGTGAGCGGGGCCGAGCCGGGCGGGGTGACCTCCAAGATGGGGTCGAAGTCGGTGGAGGTGAGCGTGACCACCACCTGCTCGCCGGCCTGCACCGGGACGTTGAAGTTGACGTGCCCGCCGGCTGTGAGCTGGCCGTCCTGCTCGAACAGGGGCCGCGCCGCCTGCCCGGGCTGCTGCGCGGGGGTCCCGGCGGGGCCTCCGGAACCGGAGCACCCGACAGAGATGGCCCCGAGGAGGGCAAGGAGACAGAGCTTGAACTTCACCGCGTTTTCCTCTCGCTTCTGCCGGATTGGCCGGCAGCAACCAAGGAATCATACGCTGTCGGTGTCGGAGTGTCCCCTCCGAATTCCCCCGGAGAGACCCAGGTAGAGGTCTCTCTACGGCGGGCTCCACCCGGCGCTGGGGCGCGCGTGGCTCAGCCGATGCTGGCGACGGGCTCGAGCTCGCCCGCGTCCACCGCGTCAGCGGCCTCGCCCCGGCGGGCGGCCTTGCGAGCGGCCTTCTTGGCGGCGTCGATGGCGCGGCCCTCGGCCAGCACGCGGGCGGGCGGCTCACGCAGGTCCCACACGATGCCCACCCAGCTGAGCGCCTTCAGGACGTAGTAGGTGACGTCCACTTCCCACCAGTAGAAGCCCTGACGGGTGGAGCTCTGGTAGTGGTGGTGGTTGTTGTGCCAGCCCTCGCCCAGGGTGAGGATGGCGATGAGCCAGTTGTTGCGGCTCTGGTCCGTGGTCTCGAAGCGGCGCTTGCCGGCCACGTGCGCCAGCGAGTTCACCAAGAAGGTGATGTGCCAGCAGAGCACCGTGCTCAGGAAGAAGCCGACGATCAGCCCCGGCCAGCCGGCCACCAGCGAGCAGACCACCCCCAGGAGCACCGGCGGGACCAGGAAGTACTTGTTGAGCCAGACCAGCTCCGGGTACTTGGCGAAGTCCTGGATGCGCGAGTAGTCGGTGCCGGCCGTGTCGTCGAAGAGCCAGCCCATGTGGGAGTACCAGAAGCCGTCGAGCACCGGGGAGTGCAGGTCCCCCTCTTGGTCGCTCAGCTTGTGGTGGTTGCGGTGATGCGCCGCCCACCAGAGGGCCCCCTTCTGGGCACTGCTCTGCGCGATGAAGGCCAGGATGAACTGGAAGACCCGGCTGGTCTTGTACGTGCGGTGCGCGAAGTAGCGGTGGTAGCCCGCGGTCACCCCCCACATGCGCAGCACCAAGAGGCCCACACACAGGGCCCAGGCCTGCCAGGTCACGCCTGTGTAGAAGGCAGCCAACACGATGACGTGACACAGCGCGAACGGGATCACCTCGCTCATGGAGAGGTTCAGTTGCTTCTTACGACGTTCGGCGACGGGGGAGTGGGAGGCCATGGGCGCACCCTATGTGCTCGTCGGCGGAACCGCCATCACAAGAGAGCCTTGGATTGTCATAGTTGTGTCATGACGAGCTGCTATGCTCGCCCGCATGCCTGACGCCGAATCCCCCAAGCGCCTGCTCGTGGTCGAAGACGAGGCGCACTTGGCGGCGGGGCTGAAGCTCAACCTGGAGCTGGACGGATACCTGGTGGACGTCGCCGGGAACGCCAAGCAGGCCGCCGAGAAGCTCATCCGTGTAGACCGCTACGACGCCATCGTGCTGGACGTCATGCTGCCGGACGTGAACGGCTTCGAGCTCTGCCAGCGGCTGCGCGACTCCGGAAACTTCGTGCCGGTGATCATGCTGACGGCCCGCTCCTCCCCGGACGATCGCGTGCAGGGGCTGGAGGCAGGCGCGGATGACTACATGGTCAAGCCATTCGAGCTGGCCGAGCTCCTGGCGCGCGTGCGCTCCCTGCTGCGCCGCCGCAAGTGGGAGACCGACCGGGGCCTGCGTCCGGCGGACACGGCCACCCTGCAGTTCGGTAACGTGCGGGTGGACTTCGACACGCACGAGGTGTCCATCGGCGGCGACGAGTCCGTGAAGCTGACCCAGCTGGAGCTGGACCTGCTGCGCTACTTCTCGGACAACCCGGGGCGCGTGCTGAGCCGCGACGAGCTGCTGGAGAACGTCTGGAAGCTGCGCAACTACAACAACACGCGCACCATCGACAACTTCATCTCGCGCCTGCGCCGGCGCTTCGAGCCCGACGGGAAGAACCCGGTGCACTTCCTGTCCATCCGCGGCGCGGGCTACAAGTTCGTCCCCGAGCCCTGAGCCCTCAGCGCGTTCGCGGGGGGGCCATGGGCAGGCGCACCACGAAGCAGGAGCCGCGCCCCACGCCCTCGGACTCGGCGCGGATGCTGCCCCCCAGGTTGCGCACCAGCTGCGAGACCACGAACAGGCCGAGGCCCGTGCCCTTGCGGGTGCGCACCTTCTCGTGCTCCACGCGGTAGAAGCGGTGGAACACGCGCTTGAGCTCCGCCTTGGGGATGCCGATGCCCTCGTCGCGCACGCTGAGGGACAGTGGCCGGGCCTGGGTCGGGTCGGCGGCCGCCGTGATCACCACGCGCACCGGCTCGTTGCTGTACTTGATCGCGTTGTCCACCAGGTTGCGTGCCACCAGCAGCAGGGCCGGGCGGTCCGTGGTGAGGCGCAGGCTCTCGGGCACGTCCACCACGATGGCCTCCGCGGGCAGGCCGTGGCGCTTGCGGGCGGCGTCGGCCACCTCGTTGAGGAGATCCGCCAGCAGGAACTCACCCAGGTTCAGGAAGGTGTCCCCGTCGTAGGCCAGCCGGCTCGACTGCAGCACGTCGTCGATGAAGTCGTTCAGGCGGTCCACGTCACTGCGCATCATGTCGTGCAGGCGCTCCACCTGGGGCTCCGGCAGGTCCGGGCGGGCCAGCGTGTCCAGACACAGACGGATGGACGCGAGCGGGGACTTGAGCTCGTGCGTGACGCTGTCGATGAAGCTGTTCTGGCGCCGCACCTCGAGGATCTCGCGCGCGAGGAAGTAGCTGAGCAGCACCAGCACCCCGATGATGACGGTGAACGAGATGGCGCCCAGCACCAGCAGCCAGACCTCGACGAAGATCTCTTGCTGCTCTGCGATCTTCTGGCCGAAGAGCACCGTCCAGCCCACCAGCAGCGCCGCCGACAGAGGCACGGCGATGGCGCCCATGGTGATGGGCACGGAGATGGAGCGGAGACCCCTGCGGCGCGCCATGACGCTCAGAGCACCGAGTCGACGCGGGCGGTCACGCTGTAGGTGCCGTGGGCGCCGCCGTCGTCACGAATCGTCAGCGTCCGCGCCGCCGTGTCGATCGTCATGGCGGCGTCGGCGTTGTCCTGAGAGGTGGTGGTGTTGTCGCTGCCCGCGATGCTGGGCGGCTGGTCGCTGACGGTACACATGAAGTAGCCCGCCTCGGGGCCACCGAAGAGCAGCTGCCCCGCGCACACCATCTGAGCGCGGCACATCACGCCGGTAGTGCTCTCGGTGCTGGGCCAGACGGAGACCACGAAGTTGCAGGTGCTGTCGACCGGGGCCGGCGAGGTCCCCGTGACCGCCGTGACGGTGGCGCTGACCGTGCGCGACGGCAGCGCGGGCGCGCTGGGTGTCGGGCCGCTGCCAGGGGGACCACCGGGGCCGCCGGGGCCCCCGAAGCCGGTGGCGCCCGGGTTCCCGCGGCCCACCGCGTAGTAGACCAGGCCGCCGCTCCCGAGGCACAGCATGAGCAGCAGCAGGGTGCCGCAGCCCACGAAGATCCAGACGCTTGAGCTCTGGCCGGTCGATGTGCCTTGCGGCGGCGTGAACTGAGGTGAGGGTTGCATGCGGCTGGTACCATAGCCCGTTCCCATGCAGACCCGCGACCGAATCGCACAGAGCTCCGTACCCGCGACGCTGGGCGTCATCGGCGACGGGTGGACCCTGTCGCTACTGACCGCGCTGGTCGGCAACACGCTGCGCTTCGAGGAGCTGATGAAGGTGCTGACGATCCCGCGCAGCACCCTCTCGACCCGGCTGCGGCACCTGATCGACCACGGGCTGATCGCGCCGCACCCCTACTGCGAGCGGCCGCTGCGCTTCGAGTACGCGCTCAGTGAGCGCGGCGCGGCGCTGCTGCCGGTGCTGGCGCTGGCGGACGCCTTCGACGTGGAGCACGGCGGGCAGCCGGCGACGCTGCGGCACGCGCCGAGCCACGGGGCCCCACACCCGCTGCGTGCGGTGGCCTGCTGCGCGGCCTGTGGCGCTGCGGTGGAGGCGCGTCACGTGGTCGCCCGCTACGCCCCTCTCCCCGGGCCGCGCGCAGCTCCTGTGACGACGCCAAAGCAGAAGCGCGTGTCTCGGTCGCGCAGCGCACGGAAGCCCCTCTGGCGGGCACGCGACGTGCTGGAAGACGCCTGGGCGGCCCACGTGGTGGCCGCGCTGTTCATGGGCGCGCAGCGCTTCACCGAGCTCTTGGACGCGACGCAGGCCGCGCCCAACATCGTGAGCGAGCGGCTGCAGCGCTTGGCAGACGCGCGGCTGTTGCGACACGTGACGGCCGCCGAGCGGGAGCGGGAGCGCGAACACGACGCAGCGGACCACGACGCAGCCGGCCACGGCGCAGCGGGCCAGGACACAGCGGGCCACAGCGCAGCGGGCCACAGCGCCTCGGAGCGCCGCGCTGCCCCCTCGGTCTATCGACTGAACGCGCGCGGGCTGGCGCTGTATCCGCTGGTGGTCGCCTTGATCGCGTACGGCGACGAGGGTCGCAGAGTGCCCTCCCTGACGCTGACGCACCGGTGCGGGGCGCCGCTCCGGCTGCGCCTCTCCTGCGCCGGCTGCACGGACCTGGAATACGGCGTTCCACTGTTGCCTTCTAGCGTGAGTTTCGCTATGCAAGTCGACCTATGCGCGACACCAACCCCTACCTGAGCGGTAGCTACGCCCCCATCGACGACGAGCGCCGGGTCGAGCACGAGGAGCTCGAGATCATCGGCGAGCTCCCCCGGGAGCTCTACGGCAGCTACCTGCGCAACGGGCCCAACCCGCGCTTCGCGCCGCGTGGTCTGCACCACTGGTTCGACGGCGACGGCATGGTCCACGCGCTGACCTTCGAGAACGGCCGCGCCACCTACCAGAACCGCTACATCCGCACCAAGTGGTTCGAGCGCGAGACCGAGGCGGGCGAGGCGCTGTTCACGGGGCTGATGGAACCCGTGGGCCACAACCCCAAGGGGGCGCCCTACAAGGACACCTCCAACACGGACATCCTCGCGTTCCGCGGCAAGGCCCAGACCTCCTGGTACATGAGCGGCGCGCCCTACGAGCTGGACCCGCGCACCCTCACCACGGACGGACCGCTGCGCTATGGCGCCGAGGGACCGCTCAAGTTCTCGGCGCACCCCAAGGTGGACCCCCGCACCGGCGCGCTGCACTTCTTCGACTACGGGCCGGTCGCGCCCTTCATGCGCTACGGCGTCATCAGCGCCGAGGGGGAGCTCACGCACATGACCGACATCGCGCTCGAGGGGCCGCGCTTTCCGCACGACATGGCGCTGTCCGAGAAGCACGTCATCGTGATGGACCCGCCCCTGCGCGTGAGCCAGAAGGCGCTGCGCGCAGGGCGCTGGGGGCTCGAGCTGCCGGCCGAGACACCCATGCGCTTTGGTGTGCTGCCGCAGGGGGGGCGCGGCGACAGCGTGCGCTGGTTCGAGACCGAGGCCTGCTACGTCTACCACACCATCAACGCCTGGGAGGAGGGCGACGAGGTGGTGCTGGTGGGCTGCCGCGTCATGGATCCGCTGCCTGCCATCGACCCGGACAACGGCATCTACGCGGTGATGATGGCCAACCTGCAGATCACGGCGGAGCTGTACGAGTGGCGCTTCAACCTGCGCACCGGCGGCGTCAAGGGGCGCACGCTGGACGACCGCAACACGGAGTTCCCCTCCATGAACGTGCAGCAGATGGGGAGGCCCACGCGCTTCAGCTACAACGTGCGCCTGGCCGCGACGCCCACGCTGCGCTTCGACGCCATCGTGAAGTACGACACCGCCAGCGGCGCGGCGAGCACGCACGAGTTCGGACCGGGGCGCTACGGCAGCGAGGCCCCCTTCGCGCCCGCCGACGCCTCGCGCGCAGCGTCCTCCGCCCACGAGGACGAGGGCTACGTCACGAGCTTCGTGCACGACGAGGGCACCGGCCGCAGCGAGGTGGTGGTGCTGGACGCGCGCGACGTGGCGGCTGGGCCCGTGGCGCGCGTGCTCCTGCCCCGGCGCGTGCCGCTCGGCTTCCACGCCTGCTGGGTCCCCGGCGCGTGATGCAGCCCTTGGCGGTGCTGGGGGGTGCGCAGACCGACTTCGCCCGGAACTTCGCGCGGGAGGGCAGCTCCCTGTTCGACGTGATGCGCGCCACCACCGAGGCCGCGCTGCGCGACGCGGGGCTCGCGTGGGGCGACATCGAGACCGTGCACGTGGGCAACTTCACGGCCGAGCTCTTTGCGCAGCAGGGCCAGCTGGGGGGCTTCTTCCCCAGCATGCACGAGGACCTGGTGGGCGTGCCCAGCGCGCGCCACGAGGCCGCCTGCGCCTCGGGCAGCGTGGCCCTGCTGGCGGCGAGCGCGGAGCTGCAGGCGGGGCTCTACGACGTCGCGCTGGTGTTGGGCGTGGAGCAGATGCGCAACGTGGACGGCGCCACCGCCGCGGCCCACCTGGGCGTGGCGGCGTTCCACGGGCGCGAGGCGGAGGGTGCGCGCTTCGTGTGGCCATCGCTCTTCGCGGAGGTGGCCCGCTTCTACCAGGAGCGCTACGGCATCTCCCCCGACGACGGGCTCGCCTGGTCCGCCCAGATGTTCCGCAGCGCGGCCCGCAACCCCCTCGCGCAAACGCGCAGCTGGACCTTCCCCGAGGGCAGCCTGACGCAGGACGACGGGCTGAACCCGCTGGTGGAGGCGCCCCTGCGGCGCTTCGACTGCGGTCAGATCACGGACGGCGTGGCCGCGCTCGTGTTGGTCAGCCAGCGCTTCCTCGCGCGCCTTGCGGAGCGTGAAGTGGCCGC
Source organism: Sandaracinaceae bacterium (assembly GCA_020633075.1). Lineage (GTDB taxonomy): Bacteria > Myxococcota_A > Polyangia > Polyangiales > Houyiibacteriaceae > JADJJE01. The sequence continues at coordinate 190,850 of JACKEI010000003.1, read as the reverse complement.
CCTGCGCGGCTTCGGGCACCGCACCGCCCCCATGCTGCTGCGCGACAAGCTCGGGCGGGCCGAGACCGCGCACGGAGCCCTGCCCTTTCCCGAGGTGCGCACCACCGTGGAGCAGGCGCGGGCACGTGCGGGCTGGGACCCGGAGGCGCACGCCGACGTGGTGGAGCTCCACGACTGCTTCAGCGTCACCGGGCTCATGCTGCTGCACCACCTGGGTCTCGCGGCCCCCGCCGAGCTCGGCCGACGGATCGCCAATAACGAATTCGCCGGCGAGGGCCCCTGCGCGGTCAACCCAGGCGGGGGCTTGATCGGGCTCGGCCACCCCGTGGGGGCCACGGGGGTGCGCATGGTGCTGGACATCGCCCGACAATTGACCGGGCAAGCGGGCAGCACGCAGGTCGACGGGGCGCGGCGCGGGCAGACGCTGAACATCGGTGGGAGCGCGACCACCACGGTCAGCTTCGCCCTCGAGACGCGCTCATCCCGGCAACTTTCTTGACACACGGGGGTGAATTCCCGTAGCCCCACCCGGTGACTCTGCAGCTGGGATTCGACTTCGGGACCTTGGACGCATCCGTGATGCGGCCCGAGGTGCGCGCCATGGCGCTCGAAGGCGCTGCCCCGGCGCGGGCTCTCCCCGTGGACCCGCCGCGCCCCGCGAGCGCGCCCATGCCCTTCCTGCTGCGCAGCCCGGACCTCGCGCTCTCGCGCGCCAGCCAGCTGTCCTCGCACATCGCCACGCAGCTGCGCGAGCCGGTGCGGGTGGCCTTCACGGACAACCGCCGCACCATGCTCTCGGCGCGGCGCCGCGCGGGCAAGCTCGAGGTGCGGCTGCACCACATGTTCCTGGACGCGGACGACACCACCCTGGACGCCATCGGCGCGTACCTGGGCCGCTCCGACCGCAGCGCCTCGGTGCGCATCGACGCCTTCATCGCGGCGCGGCACGACGCCATCCGCTCCAGCCAGAAGCGCGGCACCCGCATCCGCGTGGAGGGCGAGGTACATGACCTGGACGCCATGATGGACGACATCGTGGCGCGCCACTTCGGCGGCAGCTCCGAGGCCCGCATCACGTGGGGCCGGCGCGTGCAGGGCGTGCGCCGCGGTCGCCGCCGCAAGAGCATCCAGCTGGGCACCTACTCCGCCGACGAGCGCTTGATCCGCATCCACCCCGTGCTGGACCAGCCCTGGGTGCCGGACTTCTACGTGGAGTCGGTCATCTTCCACGAGCTGCTGCACCACGACCTGGGCGCGGAAGAGAAAGACGGCCGCCGCTGCTTCCACACGCCGGAGTTCCGGCGTCGTGAGCGCGCCTTCGAGTGCTTTGCCCGAGCGCAGGCCTGGGAAAAAGAGAACCTCACGCGCTTGCTGCGCGGCCACTGAGCCGCCCACCGTGCGGCTACCAAGCGGCCCGCTGCGGCTAGCAAGCGGCCCGCTGCGGCCACGGAGCGGCCCGCTGGGGGCGATACGCGGCCGTGCAGGCGCGGGCAGCCCAGGTACCTGGCCCCCCCGGGCCCGCTGACGTACAAGTACGGGCCGTGACCACCCCGACGCCCGACACGCCCCCCAGCGCGACCCCCGACATGCCGTCCTCGCTCACCCCTGCGCTGGCCCGGACCCTCGAGCGCGAGCGGCAGTTCGGTGACGCCGCAGCGGCCCTCGGCGCGCAGAGCCAGCGCGTGTCCCTGTTGCGGCTGGTGAGCTTCCTTGCGGCGGTCGTCGGCGTGGCGAGCGCCGCGCAGGGGGGCGGCCCCGGCGCGGCGGCCCTCGGCGCCGGCGGCGCGCTGGCGTTCCTTGCCCTGCTGGTGGTGCACGCGCGCCTGCTCGCCCGGCAGCGCACGGCCGAGCTGCGGGCGGCGCTGCACCGCGACCACGTGCTGCGCATGACGGGGCGCGCGGCCGAGCTGCCCGCTGCTCACGACGGGCTGCTACCCGGCGGCCACCCCTACGCCGTGGACCTCGACCTGGTGGGGCCGGCCAGCCTGCTGCAGCGCCTGGACTGCGCGCGCACCCTGGCGGGCACGAAGACCCTGGCCCGCTGGTTGGCCAGCGCCGCGCCCGTGGACGAGGTGCTCGCCCGCCAGGGAGCGGTCCGCGAGCTGGCCGGCCTGCACGACTTCCGCCAGGAGCTCGAGGCCGCTGGGCGCTTGGCCGCCGGAGACGACAAGCTCGACGCGGCTCCCTTTCTCACGTTCACCAAGCGCACACCGCGCGTGCTGGGGACGGCGCTCGGGCCCGTGGCGCTGGTGTCGCCCTTCTTGCTGCTGGCCGTGTACGTCGGCAGCGAGCTCGGCGCCGTGCCAGACCTCGCCTTCTGGCTGGCGCTCGCGGCCCAGTCCGCGCTCGCGCTGGGCCTGGCCAAGCACTCGCACGACGCCTTCGAGCTCATCGCGGCTCGGCGCGGCTACATCGAGGCCTACGCCAACGCCCTCGGCTGCGTGGAGGGGGCGCGCTTCGAGGACCCCCGACTGCGGCAGCTACACGCGGACGTGCACGCGGGCGGCACCGCCCCCTCGGCCTACATGCGGCGCCTGGACCGCTGGGCGGGCTTGGCCGAGTTCCGGCACCAGTTCCCGGTGCACTTCTTCGTCAACCTCGCCACGCTCTGGGACCTCAACGTGCTCCTGCAGCTGGAGCGCTGGAACCAGAGCGTGGGCGCGGAGCTCGAGCGCGTGTTCGCAGCCCTCGGGGAGCTCGAGGCCCTGTGCTCCTTGGCCGCCTTCGCGGACGCCGAGCCCGGCGCCACCTTCCCGCGCATCGTGGCGCCTGGGGAGGGCTTCCACGCGGTCGGCCTCGCGCACCCCCTGCTCCCGGCCGGAGCGCGCGTCCCGAACGACGTCTCGCTGGGCGGGCCCGGCCACGCGCTGATCATCACGGGCTCCAACATGGCCGGCAAGAGCACGCTGCTGCGTGCCGTGGGCCTCAACACGGCGCTGGCGCTGGCCGGAGGGCCCGTGCTGGCCGACGCGCTCGCGCTGCCCGAGGTGCGCCTCCGCGCCAGCATGCGCGTGGACGACTCACTGCAGCGTGGGGCCAGCTACTTCCACGCCGAGCTGTCCAAGCTGCGCAGCGTGGTGGAGGGCGCCGAGCGGCAGCCACCGCTCCTGTTCCTGTTGGACGAGCTGCTGCGCGGGACCAACGCGCGCGCCCGGCACCTGGGAGCGCGCGCGGTGCTGACGCACCTGCTGGACCGCGGCGCGCTGGGGCTCGCCGCCACCCACGACATCGCGCTCTCGGAGCTGGAGCACGAGCGGCCCGGCGCGGTCGCGAACGTGCACTTCACGGACGTCATGCGCGGCGACGAGATGATCTTCGACTACCGCCTGCGAGCGGGCGTGGTGAAGACCAGCAACGCGCTGCGCCTGCTGGGCATGGCGGGCATCGCGGTGCCTGACGACGACCGCGTGGACGGGCTCTGACGTGGCCGCGCGAGCCACGCGCGGTTCCGTCTTAATCCCACGACGGGCGCGAACGCTGGTAGATTGACGCGCCTTCATGCGGACGCGCGACTACCTCGACGGCCTGACGCAGCTCCACCGCCTCGCGGACCCGGAGGAGCGTCGCGGTGTCTGGCGTCAGAGCCTGGCGACGCTGGGCGCCACCATCGTGAACCTGCAGCACCCGGCGCCGCTCGAGGGGCTCGATCCGGACGACCTGCTGCGGAGCGTGGAGCGCGCGCGCGAGGACAAGCTCCTGGACGACCTGGACTGGCTGCCGGGGCCCTTCGCCGCCGCCTCCCTCTACGAGTTCGCGGCCGCGCTGCCTCCGGGCGACGCCAAGCGCGACCTCGGGCGGCTCGTGTTTCGGCGGCTGCACTCGGGCAACGCCTCCACCTTCGTCGCGTTGGCGACGCGCCTGGCGCTCGGCCGTGCCCGGGTGCTGAGCGGGCCGGGGGTGCGCGCGCGCGTGGCGCTGGCGCTGGACCTGCCCATCGGCACGGGCGCACGCGCAGACAGCCTGGCCTACGCGCTCATCTCCAGCACCGAGCTGCGCGACGAGTGGCTGCTGCGGCCAGCCATGGGCTCCCTACCGTCGCGACGCCTCGCCGCCCGCCTGCTCGAGCGCGCCGCGCGCGAGGCAGCCCAGCGCGCCGCGGACGGGGACGCCTCGGGAGTGCGCGTGTTCCGCACCCCCGAGGTGAGCGCAGCCTGGAAGCGGCTGCTGGGTGACCGCGAGTCGCTGGTGTGGCGGCACGTCGCGTCCGCGCGGGGGCTGCTGTCTGGCTCGCTGCCGGAGCTGGAGGAGCAGATCCACCACAACCTCTCCCCGAGCCTGAGCGTGACGGAGTGGCGCCGCGCGGCGGCGTCGCTCGCCGCGAGCATCACCGTCCAGCCGGAGTCCGCGCTGGGCGCCTGCCATCGGCTCTTGGGGAGCGACCTCGTCGCCAAGGACAGCGGGCTTCCCTCGGCGCTCATGCTGGGGCTGCCGCGCGCCGCCGAGCGCGAGCCCGAGGCCGTGGAGGAGCTGCTGGAGCTGCTGGTGCGCGACGGCTCGCTGCCCATCGCGGAGGTGCTGCTGGACCTGCGGCGCGAGCGGCTGGGCGAGGACTTCGCGGCGTGGGCCGCACAGCGCGCGCGCGTGCAGCTGCGGGAGGCCCTCGCCGGTGACGACCGCGAGGACGAGGGCAAGGCCGCGCTCATGATCGCGGTAGCCAACGAGCTCGGTGAGCGGCAGGTCGACGCCGCCAGCTCCCTCCCGCAGATGGTGGCTGATGCGCTCGGGGCCTTCGCGGAGGACGGCCCGGTCGCCGCGGCGCGCATGGCGCAGGACATCTTGAAGGCCACCGAGGAGCGCGTGACGCGCCTCGAGGACTGCGACCTGGGCGAGCGAGTCGGGCGTCAGACGGCCTTCCTCGCGCTGCGCGAGCTCGACGCCGCGCTGCTGAGCACCGACGGGCTGGTCAACCTCCTGGTGCTGCAGCGGCGCTCGGAGAGCGACAGCGAGGCCGACACGCGGCGCACGCTCGGGGACCTGTTTCAGCGGCTGACCAACTGGCTGGTCATCCACGAGGGCGAGCCGCTGGGGCCCGGTGAGGACGCCACGCAGTTCACGCTGCGCATCCGGCGGCTGCAGTCGTTTCTGCACCTCGTGGACGCGGACGGGCAGCAGGTGGAGCCGCGCGAACATCTGCTCACGGCGCGGCGCGTCCTGACGACGCGGGTGCTGCTCACGCGGCTCGCCCATGATCACGGCAAGGGGCTGCGGCGTGCGCTGTGCGCGGCCTCGGCCCGCGCCATGGACGCGCTCGTGCGGGAGGAGATCGCGGAGATCTCGGACGTCGTCATCTTCGCGGGCGACTTCGCCACCTCGGCCGAGGACATCCGGTCCATCTCCGAGGCATCGATGATGCCGGAGGTCGAGCGCGCGCTGGACGCCTACGGAGCGCTGGTGCGCGCTACGGAGACGCTCGACCGGGGCGACCGTGTGCTGATGGCGGTGGAGGCCATCGCCAAGCTGGCGACCGACCTGCCCGTGGCCTGCTCGCCGCGGGTCGAGGCGCTGCGCGGCTCGCTCAACCGTCTCTCGCGGGGGCTCGGGACAGCGCTGCGCTGCGACTCGCTGGCGGAGCTCGCCGAGCGCTCCTCGGACACGCCCCTCGGGGACCTCGAGGACTACGTCGTGGATCTCGCGCAGCTCGTGGCGGGCGCGCGCAGGCGGCTGGCCATGCTGGACGTGGACGAGCCCCACTCGGTCGCGACGCTGCGGCTGATGGACGTCCACGTGCAGCGCGCCATCCGGACCGGCGGGGAAGCCCTCGATGACGAGGCGGCGGCGTTCGTGGAGGCGGCCCAGCACGACTTCCCCCGCGCCATCGCAGACGTGCTGGGGGCGACCATCCGCTACATCGCCACGCTCCCCGCAGACGGTCCGCGCTCGTCGCGCCCGAGCCTGCTGACCGCCACACGGAAGGTGGTCAAGATGCCCGCGTGGATGCCGCCCAGCCGCACGCTCGGCGGGTTCTACGTGACGGACACCATCGGAAACGGCGCTGGCGGGTCGGTGTTTGCGGCCAAGCGCGCCGGCGAGCGCCACACGGCGCGCGCGGAGCTCTTTGCGCTGAAGGTCCCCGACTACTCCGGCGCCGCAGCGCGCACGCTCTCGGAGGCGGAGTTCTTGCGGCTGTTTCGCGAGGAGGCCGGTGCCCTCTTGGCGCTGCCGGACCACCCCAACATCGCGCGCTTCGTGACGTTCGACGCAGGCGCCAGGCCGAAGCCCATCTTGGTGATGGAGCTCGTGGAGGGGCCCAACATCGAGCGCCTGCTGGAGACCAACGACCTGACCATGGCGCGCTCGCTCATGCTGTTGGAGGGGGTCGCGGCGGGGCTCGAGGCCATGCACGCCATCGGGGTCGGACACCTCGACGTGAAGCCGTCCAACATCATCGTCCGACAGGGAGAGCTGGGGGAGGAGTCCCCCGTGCTGGTGGACTTCGGTCTGGCCGGTCGCCACATGCGCCCCGGTTGTGGCACGGCCGAGTATGGCGCCCCCGAGGTGTGGGGCGCGCTCCCCTCCGACGCGGCCACGCCCGTCGACGTGTACGCCTTCTGCTGCATGGCCTTCGAGCTCGTCACCAACCTGTGCCTCTTCACGGCGGACACGGAGCTCGGGATGATCGGTGCGCACATCGAGCACGACGGCGTGCCCGAGGGCGTCCAGATGCTCACGGGCTTCACCGAGACGCGCCGCTTCGCGCGCCTGTTGCAGGCGGGCCTACGCCGACAGCCCTCGCAGCGCGCCAGCATGGCGCAGATTCGTGCCGGGCTCGCGGAGGTACGTGACGAGCTCTGCACGCTCCCCTGGCCCCTGGTGTTGGCGCCATAGCGATGCTGGAGCAGGTCGTCAGCCGCGGTCACGAGTACACCATCCACCCCTGGCCGCTGTGGGTGTCGGGGCTTGCCGTGGCGCTGGGCGCGCTCTCGTTGGTGGGCTACTCGCTCCCTGCGGCAGGCGGCCGCCGCGTGCAGGCCATGGGCTGCGGCCCGCTGATGTTGGTCATCCTGGTGGGGGCGCTCTTCGTCGGGATGCCGGTGCTGGCGTGGTGGAAGGTGGGCGGGCCCTACGGTGGCTCGGGGGAGGTGCACAGCTACCGGGTCTTCCGGCCCTTCCTGGAGCGCACCACCTGGTCCTCAGTGCTCGGCGCCTCCCTGTTCCTCTTCGGGCTGATGGTGCAGCGCTCCCGCAAAGTGCAGGGGCGTCCGGCGGCGTTCGCCTTCGGGCTGGGCGCCCTGGCGCTCCTCTCGGGGGCCGCCGTGATGGCGCACGCCACGTGGTTCGTGGCGCTGGACTGCCTGCCCCGCTTCGAGCGTGAGGGGCACCAGTTTCTCCACGTGGGGCGTGCGCGCGACGTACGGACGCTGGTGTCTTGTGGCGAGGGCTTTCCGCTGCCCGCCATTCAGACGCTGACGGCCGCAGAGCCAGGCCCGGTGACCTACGACCTCGAGATCGCGTCGCCCACCATCCGGGTGCGACACAGCATGTCGCTGATGGCGGGGGAGGAGCTGGGCTCTCCTCGCTTCGAGCTGCGGGAGGGCAACCGCTGGGTCTACGAGCGGGTGGCGACGAGCCGCGCGGCGGCGGCGTTCGGGACGTCCACTGCTTCCGAGGACCGGGAGCTGATCGTGATGCAGCTGGGGGACGCTCGCATCGAGCACGGCCTGCGGCTGTTCCCCCTCGAGGTGCGCTACCCCGACGAGCGGCCGCTGCGGGAGGAGCTGCTCGCTTGGAACGGCGGCATCTACACCTGGAGCAGCGCTCAGGGGGGGCAGATGCGGGAGTTCATGCCCGCTGAGCCAGTCGAGGAGCCGTTCCAGGGCTTCATCTTGCCGGGCCGCTGCACGTGGCTCCCCGCCGGGGGGCCGGCTGCGCCTGCGGGGGACGCACAGGCGGGGGACGCGCAGGCGGGGGACGCGCAGGCGGGGGACGCGCAGGCGGGGGACGCGCAGGCGGCGCCGGTTGGGGACGCATCCGCAGGCCTGCCCGCCGGTGGGCCAGCGGCTCCCAGCGAGTGCCGCGAGCGCGCCAACCCAATCGCGGCCACCGGGGCTGCGGTGCTGCGCGTGCTCACGGTGGGCGCGGCCACGTACGTTCCGCCACGGCCCGTGCATTACCTGCGCGAAGCGCACTTCGGACCAGAAGGTGGCGCAGCCGTGCCTGCGGGTCCGATGATCGCGGCGCCGGCCGCACCGGTCGACGCCGACGCGGACGCTGCCGGACAGGAGCCCGCCGAGTAGAGCCGGGCTCGCATGCACGGGGCGGCCTTGGGCACGGCAGGCGCGGGTCGAGGGGGGAACCTAGCGACGAGCCAGGGCGCGGTCCACGGCCTCTTCGACGTCGGTGTACTCGGCGCCCTCGACGAGCCGCCCGTTCACCGTGAAGCTCGGTGTCCCCTGCAAGCCCAGCTGCTCGCCCTCACTGCGGTCGCGGGCCACCCGCTCCCTGTGGCGCCCGGTATCGAGGGCCTGCGCGAGCGCGGCACCGTCCACGCCGCAGCCTCGTGCGAGAGACACCATACGGTCTCGGGACAGGTCGCTCTGCCGGTCGAAGAGCGCCTCCTGGTAGCACCAGAACGCTTCGTTCCCGCCCTGCGCGTACGCCTCCACCGCGGCCTCGGCGGCCAGGGCCGCGTGCGGGTGCATGGTCAGCGGGAAGTGCCGGTACTCGAAGCGGACCGTCGGGAAGTCCCTCAAGAGGCGGTCCGTGTAGCGACGAGCCATGCCGCAGTAGGGGCACTCGAAGTCGGAGAAGACCTGAACCACGACCTCCGCGCTGGCGGGACCGCGCGAGGGCACGTCGTCCGGGTCGAAGCGTGCGGTCGCCGGAGGGGAGCTGACCTGGGCGGGCGCTGGGGTCTCTACGGCCGAGTCGCGCTGGCTGGCTGGCTGCGTGGCGTCGGAGCCCCCGGTCTGCTCCACAGCCGGCTCGGGGGCCCCGGCCGCAGCCGGGGCGCTCGCTGGGCCGCAGCCCACCACGCACCCGCACGCCACGGCGAGCACGATGGAGGCGGGCCCAAGAGCGAGCGCATGTGGCCGGGCACGCTCACGCGCCGAGCCGTGGACCGTCAGCTCCGAGACACCGCCCCGCATGACCTCAAGCCGGGGGGAGCAGCGCGTCGATGTCCTGCTCGATGCGGGCTTCCTTGCAGCGCTTGGCGAGGGCCAGCTCCGTCACCAGGAGGCCACGAGCCTGCTCCAGCAGGCGCCGCTCACCGAAGCTGAGCTCCTTGTCCGCGCGCAGGCGGGAGAGGTCCCGCAGGACCTTGGCGACCTCCACGGGGGAGCCGCTGTTGAGCATCTCCGTGTACTCGCGGTAGCGGCGGTTCCACGGCTGCGACTTCACCGCGACCGCCGTGGACTCGAGCTCGGCCAAGACGTCCTTGGCGTCCTTCTTGGACATGATGCCGCGCAGGCCAACGACCTTCGCCCTCTCCGTCGGGACCATGACGGTCATGCCCGACTCGACGATCTTGAGGATGTAGAACTCGCTGCAGGTGCCACCCACGTCGCGTTCTTCGATGCGGGTGATCTCTCCGACGCCGTGCGCCGGATGCACGGCTTTGTCGCCGATGTTGAAGCTCATGAGTTTCTCGATTCCCCCAGAACGCAGAGAGGGGCTGGTCGACGCCAGCCCGCTTTGCCCCCGCATCACTTGTCAGTGGGTTGGCTCATTCTAGCGTGACGAGTGTCTCGCGTCAAGCCAGCGGTTTGTGTTTGCTACGTAATTCCGAATATTTAGCTAGCTTGATGGCGCCCCGAAGAGCTCGACGAGACCGTCGACGAAGACCGCCCGGAGCCCGGCGTGGAGCGTGCTGGCCTGGACAGGAACGCGCACCCGGATGAATTGTTCCCCCACCTCCACCACGGGCGGCGCGGGGTCGCGGCCCAGCAGCGTGCGGCCCAGATCCGAGCGGAGCAGCGCCCCCAGGACGGCGCGGGCGTTCTCCTCGATGGTGGCGGGGAACGTGCCCGTGAGGACGACCTGGAGCTCTAGGAGGTCTTCCCCCGTCATGCGCAGAGACGCGCCCAGGGCCCGCTGCTGGGCAAGCACCAGGTAGAGCGGGCTGTCGGCCGGGGGGCCCACGGGGAGCAGATGGAGGTAGCGCACAGGCGCCGGGCCCAGGAGGCGCTCGAGCTCCGCGCGCTCCGTGTCGGTGGCCGACTGCGGCGGGTCTGCTGCGGCGACATGGGCCATGGCCGGCCCGGCATCCCCAGAGTACGCGAACGAGGCCGCGTCGAGCTCGAGCGCCTCCCGCCGGGTGGTGCCCAGAAAGCCGACGCGACGCGCGGGGTCGTCCCCCGAGACCTCGACGGTGTTCATGCGCATGCCCAGCGCGCGCACGACGTCACGCCCACGGAAGTCGCCGCGCAGCAGCGCGACGAAGCCCTGCTCGCCCCAGCGCACGAGGGCGGCCTCGCGGACCTCCGTGGCGCGGACGACGAACAAGCGCTCGAAGGCCTCGCGCTGAGCGACTGGGAACGCGACGTCCATGAGGCCTTGCCAGGCGGGCTCGCCGAGCAGCACCTGCGGCTGGAGGGCCAGCACCCACGTCGCCCGCGGTGGCGTGTAGTGGGTGAGGGGCCGTTGGACGCGCGGGCTAGGCGTGGTGCCTTCGCCCTCCCCAGCACGGTGGCAGCCAGACACGCCGCCCAACGCCAGCCCGAGGGCCAGCGCTGGGGCGAGCACACCCACCAGGCGCCCGAACACCGCGCGCATGGGTCAGTTCGCGCGTGCGCGCCGCGACTTGCCGTTGGTCTTGCTGTCGTCGTCTGCCGCGGATGCGTCCGCTGCGGTGGCGTCGGCTGCGGCGGGCTTGCCACCCCCACGCTTCAAGTCGTGCTTGGCCAGCAGCTTGTCCTCGATCTCGTTCATCATCTCGGGGTGCTCCTCAAGGAAGATGCGCGCGTTGTCTCGGCCCTGGCCCACACGCTCGCCGTTGTAGCTGTACCAGGCGCCCGACTTGTCCACGATGCCGTCCGCGACGCCCAGGTCCAGGATGTCCCCGCTGCGGCTGATGCCGCGGCCGAAGAGGATGTCGAACTCACAGGTGCGGAAGGGGGGCGCGACCTTGTTCTTGACGATCTTGACGCGGCAGCGGTTGCCGATGGCGTCTTCGCCGACCTTCAGGGTGGCGATGCGGCGGATGTCCAGGCGCTGTGACGCGTAGAACTTGAGCGCGTTGCCGCCCGAGGTGGTCTCGGGGCTACCGAACATGACGCCGATCTTCATGCGGATCTGGTTGATGAAGAAGAGCGTGCAGTTGCTCTTCTGCACGGTGCCCGTGATCTTGCGCAGCGCCTGGCTCATGAGCCGCGCCTGCAGACCCACGTGCGTGTCGCCCATCTCGCCCTCGATCTCGGCCTTGGGCACCAGGGCCGCGACGGAGTCGATGACGATGATGTCCACGGCGCCCGAGCGCACCAGCGTGTCCGCGATCTCGAGAGCCTGCTCGCCGTTGTCCGGCTGGCTGACGAGCAGCTCGTCCACGTTCACGCCCAGCTTGCGGGCGTAGGACGGGTCGAGCGCGTGCTCCGCGTCGATGAAGGCCGCGACGCCGCCCATCTGCTGGCACTGCGCGATGGCGTGCAGGGTGAGCGTGGTCTTACCGCTGGACTCCGGCCCGTAGACCTCGATGATGCGACCCCGTGCAAAGCCACCCACCCCGAGCGCGATGTCGAGGGAGATGGACCCGGTGGGGATGGCCGGGATCTCCTCGGCGACCTTGTCGCCGAGCTTCATGATGGCGCCCTTGCCGAAGTTCTTTTCGATGGAACCTAGGGCAAGTTCGAGGGCTTTTTCACGGTTGGGGTCTTGGGCCATGTCGCTGCGTTCTCCTGAACAGCTGTTTAGTTCACCGGTCCCGGCCTGACAAGAAAAAAATGGGCCAAAACGCGCTGTCACACGCCTCTGGTAGGCTCCGAAAGCCCTTGGGCGCACCAACGAAAACGCCCACAGCGAGGGGCTGCGGGCGTTTCCTGTTCGTCCCCGAGCTCGCGCCCGGGCGGCCCGGCTCAGACCGTGGCGAACGCGTCGAGGGGGATCTCGTTGGCGCTCTGGTCCGCGCTGGCGATGACCTTGGCGCGGCTGGGCACCAGGGCGAGAACGTTCTGCGCGAAGTAGAGGGCCGCGTACTTCTTGCCCGCGTAGTAGGCGCGGTCCGGATGGGTCTCGCTCAGCGCCTCGATCTTCTCGAGGCCCAGCGCAGCCTGCTCCAGCAGCAGCCAGCCGATGGCCAGCTCACCCATGATGTTCAGGAAGCGCTCCGAGTTGAGCGGGATGTTCTGCATCTGGCCGCCCTGGAACCACTGGATGAACTGCATGACGCACTGCCCGACGGCCCCGTGCGCGCGCTGCAGCTGCGCCACGGAGTCCCCCAGCACCGGGTGCGCCTTGTTGGCGTCGATGAACTTCTGGATGTCGGCCAGGAACGCCTTGGTGTTGGCGCCCCCCGCCTGACCCAGCTTGCGGCCCACGAGGTCCATCGACTGAATGGCGTTGGTGCCCTCGTAGATGCTGAAGATCTTGGAGTCGCGCAGGCACTGCTCCACCGGGTGGTCCTGCAGGTAGCCGTGGCCGCCGTAGGTCTGCACGGCCGTCTCGCACACGCGGAAGCCCTCGTCCGTGCTGTACGCCTTCACGATCGGCGTGAGCAGGTCGATCTGCCCCTTGTGGTAGGCCGACGAGGCGTCGTCGGAGCCGCCGATGACGAGCGCACGGTCGCTGTGCATGGACAGCTTCACGATCAGCGCGCGGATGCCCTCGACCTTGGCCTTCATGTCCAAGAGGTCGCGGCGCACGTTGGGGTGCTCGATGATGGCCACGCGCTCGGCCGTGGCGTCCTTGAAGTCCTTGACGCTGCTGCCCTGCTTGCGCTCCCGGGCGTACTCGAGGGCGTTGAGGTAGGCGTTGCTGGCCACGCTGAGGCCCTGGATTCCGACACCAATGCGCGCGAAGTTCATCATCTTGAACATCTGCGGCATGCCCTGGTTCTCGACCGTGCCCACCAGCTCACCGACGCAGGCGTCGTTGTCGCCGAAGTTCAGCACGCAGGTGGCCGACCCGTTGATGCCCATCTTGTGCTCGATGCTGGGCACCGTGATGTCGTTGGTCTGACCCAGGCTCCCGTCGTCGTTGACGCGCACGCGCGGCACGATGAAGAGCGAGAGCCCCTTGGTACCCGGACCCGCGCCCTCGATGCGCGCGAGGCACAGGTGGATGACGTTCTCGGCCAGATCGTGGTCGCCGCCCGAGATGAAGATCTTGGTGCCCTTGATGTTGTACGTGCCATCCGCATTCCGCGTGGCCGCGGTGCTCGCGATGCCCACGTCGGAGCCCGCGTGCGGCTCGGTCAGGCACATGGTGCCGCCGAACTTGCCCACCATCATGGGCTCCACGTACTTCTTGCGCTGCGCGTCGGTGCCGAAGTGCTGGATGACCTCCGCCGCCCCCATGGACAGGCCCGGGTACATGGCGAACGCGGTGTTGGAGCCGCTGATCATCTCCTCGGAGAGCGCCGAGAGCGTGAAGGGCGCGCCCTGGCCGCCCATCTCAACGGGCGCCGCGAGCGTACGCCAGCCGGCCTCGAAGACCTTGTTCCAGGCGTTTTTGAAGCCCTCCGGCGTGATGACCCGGCCGTTCTCGATGCGGCAGCCCTGGTGGTCGCCCACCTGGTTCAGCGGCCCGGTGACCTCACAGGCGAAGCGGTAGACCTCCGTGAGGACGGTCTTGCACATCTCCTCGTCCCACTCGGCGAAGGGCCCCTTCCCGAGCACGTCCTGCAGGTTGAACTGCTCGAACAGCAGGAACTGAAAGTCACGAAGGTCGGCCTTGTACCGGTTGATCGCGTGCGTTGCCACGGGTGCCTCCACTCGGAGCGAGTCCGAAGGGTCGAGAGGGGGAGTTGATTACACTGAGCACCCACGAACGGTGTGCGCGCGTAATATCTGAATCTTGAAGCAGCTTGGCCGAGCGTCAAGGCATCCAACACAAGAAATGAAGCGCGCTTCATTCGGCGGCGAACCGCCTGGACGCTCAGCGGGGTGACTCTGGCTGGGCGCCGGTGCGCTGACGCGCGAAGTCCCCGATGTCTTGGATCGCCTCCCGCGCCACCGGCAGCATCGGGGCAAACACGTGGAAGGCGTGGATCATGTCCGGGAACACCTGCAGCGTGACGTCCACCTGCTGGTCCCGCGCGCGCTCGGCCAGGTGCAGGGCGTCGTCCAGGAGGCCCTCGGCGGCGCCCACGTGGACGAGCAGGGGCGGCAGGTCGTGGAGCGACGCGTGGATGGGCGCAGCCAGGGGGTTGCGCAGGTCCTGAGGCGCCACGAAGCGCTTGGCGTACTGCTGGAGCGCGTAGCGCGAGACGAAGTCGTAGCGGCGGTTGTCGTCCAGGCTGCGGCCGCGTCCTTCGAGATCGACCCACGGCGAGACCACCGCCAGGCCTGCGGGAAGCGCCTGCCCCGCGTCGCGCAACGAGACGGCGGTGCTCAGCGTGAGCCCTGCGCCGGCCGACTCCCCCGCGATGACGATGCGGTCCGGGCGCACCCCCTGCTCACGCACGAAGTCGTAGACGGCGCGGGCGTCCTCGAGCTGAGCCGGAAAGGGGTGCTCGGGCGCCAGCCGGTACGCCGGCGCGAGGACGCGCATCTTGGACGCGTGGGCAATGCGGCAGATCAGGTCACGGTGGGAGCGCAGCGAGCCGATGCTGTAGCCGCCGCCATGCAAGTAGATGAGCACGCGCTCGCGGTCAGTCTCGTCCGTCTCGAACCACATGCTGGGGATGGGCCCGGCCGCAGACGGGACCTGCACGTCGGTCATGCGCGTCTCCCGCATCACGCGCGTGGTGGGGCGCGGGGGGTCGGTCACGGCGCGCTGCCACGCGAGCGGCATGAAGGTGGACGCGTTGGAGGAACGCTGCAGCACCGTCGCCACCACCTCGAGGTCCTCGTTCCACGTGGGGCGCAGGGGACCGAAGACCGCGCGACGCGCGCGGACGACGGGGCGGACACCGTCCATGAGCGTGCGGATCACGTTCATGAGGACGACGAGGGCTGCAGAGTGCTCATGTCCACGACGAAGCGGTACTTCACGTCGCTGCGCAGCATGCGCTCGTAGGCGTCGTTGATGCCGCTCATGGGGATGGGCTCGACGTCGGAGACGATGCCGCGCTGCGCGCAGAAGTCGAGCATCTCTTGCGTCTCCGCGATGCCGCCGATGAGCGAGCCCGCCAGGCGCCGACGCTTGAAGATGAGGTTGAACGCGCCCGGGGAGGGGTGTGGCGTGGCCGGCGCGCCGACCAGGGTCATGGTCCCGTCACGCTTCAGCAGCGACAGGAAGGCGTCCAGGTTGTGAGGCGCCGCGACGGTGTTGAGGATGAAGTCGAAGCTGTTGCGATGGGGCTTCATCTCCGCGGGGTTCGTGGAGACCACGACCTCGGTCGCGCCCAGGCGCTTGGCGTCCTCCACCTTGTTGGGCGAGGTGGTGAAGAGAACCACGTGCGCGCCCATGGCCGCCGCGAGCTTGACCCCCATGTGGCCGAGCCCACCGAGCCCCACGATGCCCACCTTCATGCCGGGCCCCACCTTCCACTCGCGCAGGGGCGAGTAGCTGGTGATGCCCGCGCACAGCAGCGGCGCGACGGCCGCGAGCTGCTCGGGAGGGTGCGTGATGCGCAGCACGAATTTGTCGTTCACGACGATGTGGTCCGAGTAGCCGCCCAGCGTGTTGGCGCGGCTGACCTGCTCCTTGCTGTCGTAGGTGCCGGTGAAGCCGTTCTCGCAGTACTGCTCGAGGCCCTCGGCGCACGAGTCGCAGCGCTGGCAGCTGTCCACCATGCAGCCCACACCCACCGTGTCACCCACCGCGAACGCGGTGACGGCCGCCCCCACGCGCGTGACCGTCCCCACGATCTCGTGACCTGGCACGCACGGATACACGGCGCCGCCCCACTCGTTGCGGGCGGTGTGTAGGTCCGAGTGACACACGCCGCAGTGCAGGATGTCGATGGCGACGTCGTGCTCGCCTGGCTCGCGGCGCTCGAACGAGAAGGGGACGAGAGGAGTGGTCGCGGAGTGGGCGGCGTAGCCGTGGGCGTGGGTCATGTGGGGGTGTCGTCGCTGGCGAGGGGGATGCGTTACGCCTGCGCATGGTAGGGGATCTCGACGTCGGTGAGCGCCGCGAACGTGGCCCAGCGGGTGGCTACCAGTCCCCTTCGCGCTCCGCGTAGGGACCCGGGGGGGCGTCGAGCATGATCGCCCCAGCGGTGATGGTCGCCAGCAACATGAGCGGGAGCAGCAGCGCGATGGTCCAGCGCGTGGCTCTGCGCGCCAAGGTGGCGCGCGCCTCCGCGTAGTCCCCGACCAGCAGGGACGCGCCGGGCGGCCAGGCAAGGGACGCACCACGCAGGCCCGGCTGCGCGATGGCGGCGAACCTCCCGACCACCGTCGTGGTGGCGCCTGCGGCGAGGGCGCCGGGCCGCAGCTCGAGCGCGTCGCGCGTGGGGTACACGCCGGGCGGGATCTGCACGCGCGCGTCCCGCCCTACGACCCACACGCCTCCCTCTACCTGCACACCGTCGCGGCAGGCGTGCAGGGCAGCGCCGTCATGCAGCACCAGCTCTCCAGTGAAGGCCTTGGTCTCTCGCCCGCCGCCATGCAGGGCCCAGCGGACGGCCCGCGCACGTGTCCAGGCGCGCACCAAGACCGCGGCCACGGCGATCCACGCGAGCGCGAGCGCGCAGAAGGCCACCAGCAACCCGGGGGTCGGGCCCGACCACTGCAGCCACGGGTGCCATGTCCCGAGGCTCGCGAGGCCCAGGGCGCACACGGTGGCGAGCGCGGCCCAGAGCGCCAGCAGCAACACGCCTGCGGTGGGCAGCGCGCCCTCACGTGGGTCGAGCGGCAGCGTTGGCGACAGGCGCGCATAGCGCTGCACGAGCATGCCGCTCGTCAGCCACGGCGCGAGCAGCCATACCAGCAACCAGCCGGGCGCCGAGAACGCGGTCGCCAGCCAGAGGGGCAGCCCGAGCAGGAGGCCAGCCAGCAGCGCACCCCCCAACAGCGGCAGCACGTGGCGCGTCGCGAGCCCAACGGAGGTGACCAAGACGTCGGTGAACGCGAGCGAGCGACGGGCGTCCAGCAGCACCAGCGGCACAAAGGCGAAGGGCGTGGCCGCCAGGCAGTAGCCCCCTGCGAGACCGAGCGCGAGGGCTGCGGAAGGGGAGCTCGACGACGGGTCGAGCCCAGTGGTGCGTAGCGCGAAGGCACCGCCGCAGGCCACCGCCGCGATGTAGCCAGCCACCCCGACGAAGACCCAGGTCCCGGCGTAGAGGGTCCGCGCCGACTCGCGGGCGTCGTGCTGCCCCGCCTGCGCGCCGGGCAGCGCGAGCCTCAGCTGGAAGCGCATGAGCGACACGCCAGCCAGCGCGCTGAGGGGGATGCCCACCAAGCACACCCACGCCGGCACCATGATGGCAGCGATGAAGCCGAAGCCCAGCCCGGCGCCCAGCGACCGCGCAAGCAGGACGGGCGCCGGGAGGGGCGCCGCTTCGGCGATCGTGGACTGCTCGGTCATCGCTGGCGAACTAATCTACGCTCTCCACCATGCCCGCCCTCCCCAGTCACCGCGATCGGTGGCTCGGACGCTGCTGGTGTGCGTCGTGGAGCGACGTCCCCCCGCAGCCCTCACGGGGTTGTCGGCCCAGCCACGGAGAGGGTCGCGCTCGGCAGCTGGCCCTGCAGGAGCACGCCGGCGTCGCTGGCTATGAGCACGCGCTGCAGGCCGTTGCTCGGGTCGACGGGCCGCGCCCGCGCGAACGCGTCTGGCGGAGTCGTGACGGTGGTTCCGTCGCGCAGCGTGAGCGCCACGCCGGGGGCGACCCGCATCAGCGGCAGCTCCCCCTGGCGACAGAAGAGCGTGGCGCGCGCAGCGCTGCCCGGCGCTGCGCGCCCGCCGGTCTCGCTCGCTGGCGTGGCGCTCGGACCGAGGCAGCGGACGGCAGCGCCGGTCGCGACGGCGGGCGGCTCGCTGGGGCCCGAGGTCGCGAGGGGGCCGCGCACGAAGCCGAGCACCCACACATCGCGCCCGTGTCCGCCGATCGCCACGCGGCTCCAGCCGTCGCGCTCCTCCAGAAGGCCGACCATGGGTTGCGGGTGACTGGCCGTCGCGAGCGCGGCGCCCCCCATCGCGAGCTGGATGCTGGCCGTGACGTCGACGCGGGGCAGCCAGCGCTGGGACAACGGGACCGCGAGGCGGGCGGGCGCGACCAGGTCGAGGTCTTCGACACGCATGGGGCTACGCCACGTCTGCGTGTCTTCATGGCGCATCACGAGCGCGGGGTGGTCGGCCAGCGTCCACTCGACGCCGAGACGCGTGTCCACCTCGATGAGCACGCTGCCGTCCATCTCGGGGGCGCCGACGACGCACACCAGCTCGCCTTCCTTGATGAGCACAGGAGCCGCGCTGAGCTCGACGCGGCGCTGCGTCCGCGCGCCCAGCTCGCGCCGTGAGACCCACGCGCGCAGACCCGGCCAGCCCTCCACGAGCTCCACGCGCACGGTCTCCCCGCGCCGCTCCAGCACCCGCACGCGCAGCCCGCGCGCTGCGGATCCAAGCACGACGGCGTCTGCTGCGAACGAGCTCATGAGGCGCACGTCGTCCCGACAGAGGAGCCACTCCTCGGCCGGGGCGCCGCTGGTGGACCCAGCGCGCGCGCTGACGCCCTCGGTCGGAGACTGAGCGGCCGCCACAGCGCCACACCACGCGAGCGCTACGACGCACGCCGAAGCGAGCCATGCAGCACGAAAGGTCGGGAGCACCCACCGAGTCGTCGCACCACGCGGGTCGCCGAGCGGGACCCTCACAGACAGTGAACTCGCCAGAACGCTTGGGGGGGATAGCGTCATGCGCGGCAAGCTAGCACGCACGCGGCGCCGTGGTGCTTGCCTTCCACGATGCCGCTCGGTAAACGGGACCGAGAGGTATTCGGCATGACCTACATCCCCTTCGTCGCCATCGTCGTCCTGATTGGCGTCTGGTACGGGAGCTACGTCCGACGGGTGAAGGCAGCAGGGGATGTGACCCACCTCGGCGGGGCGCTACGACGGGCCTTGGTCGCCTCCAGCGAGCGCGCCGCGCTTGCGCTGCGGGCCTGAGCCATGGGTGGCGCGTTTCGCGACGACGAGGTAGCCGCACGACAGCGCGCGGACGTGCTCGACGAGCGCGTGCGGGAGCTGGAGGCCGAGAAGCTCGCCCTCGAAGCCCGGCTCAGCGGCGGGACCACGTCTGGGTCCACCCTGCAGCGCCGCGGGCCTTCGCTCGCGAGCATCGTGCTGAGCGTGGGCTCGCTCGGCCTCGTGACCACGTTGTTCGTGGTCCGGGTGCTGCCCGTCGCCGTCTTGGTGGCCGTCATGCTCATGGCCATGGCCCTCGTCTGGGCCATCGCCCTGCGGCAGTACGTGACCGCCGCGCCCGGTGTGGTGTGGGTCGTCACGGGCGGCCGGGCTCAGCCCCAAGCCGACGGCAGCGTGAGGAACTACCGGCTCCTCCTCCCGGGTCAGAGACGCCTGCTCCTGCCCCTTGTGGAGGTGGCGACCTCCATGTCGCTGCGCCCCTTTCGCGTCGCCGTGCGGCTCGAGCACGCCTTCGCGCGTGGCGGCACAGCCGTGCGGGCCCATGTCGTGGCCATGATCGGGCTCGATAGGGGGAACCTTCCGCCAGCCGTGGAGCGCTTCCTGGGACAGCCCGAGAGCGAGGTGGTGCAGGTCGCCGAGGCGGCGCTCGAGGGAGCGCTCCGCGAGGCCCTCGCGGACACCGAGGCGGGGCGGGCGCAGGAGCTGGAGTCGGCCCTGCGCGCTGCGCTCGACGACGACCTCGAGCGGCTCGGGCTCGCGCTCGACACGCTGCTGAGCATCGAGGTGCGACCGGTCTCCGGCTGACCGGCCGTATTGGGGGTGCCCCGGGGGGCCCGGCTCGGTATCCTGCGCCGACTCATGACCCACCGACGCCCGCTCGCTCCCGCGCTCCGCGCGCCCCTCCCGCTCGCCTCGGGCGCTCCGCTCGCCTCGCTCGTGCTGCTGGCGCTGCTCATGCCGCTCTCCGGCTGCGGGCGCGGCACCTCGGGCCCCACCACCACTCGGTCGGCCACGGTAGCCCTCGACGAGGCCAGCTTCCCCCCCACCCGGCGGGCATTCCACGGGCTCCAGCTGGACGACCCACGCCGTGAGTCGGACCGCGCGCGCCTCTTCGACTACCTCGACGCCGTCGGCCGGCCGTTGGTCGCGGGCGATGACTACGACGCCCTGCTCGAGCACTTTGCCGCCTGCACGGACCTCCTCATCCCCAGCGACTACGAGCAGGGGCGCGTCCCCGCCAGCCTGGCTCCGGTCGCGCTGCGCATCGTGGAGCTGGGTTCACCGCGCGGCGACGAGGGCCCCGTGCTGGGCGCGCTCGAGGTCCTGCGTCGCATCGTGATCGAGGCCCCACAAGACGGCGGGCGGAGCGCGGAGGAGCAGTATCAGCAGGTCGCCGAGTGGGGCCGAACCTCACGCGAGGCGCTGCCCGACTTCATGCAGCGCTACTCGTCCCTGATCGACGTCTGGGAGGTACACGCCCGCTACTCCGCCTCGCCCTCCGTGCTGGACACCCTCGCGCAGCTGCACATCGATCGCCGCGACTTCGTGCTCCGGGCGGCCTCCGAGACCGGCATGCAGGGCCTGCTCGCCGACTATCCGCCGTCACTCCCGCTGCAGATCGGGCGCATCGCTCCCATCGACGTGGTCGCGGTGTACCTGCGCGTCGGCGACGTGGACGGCGCCATCCGCAAGATCCGGGAGATGGGGCTGCGCGGGCGCACGGAGGCGCAGCTGCTGGAGCTCCTCCAGGCCGCCCAGGGGCGCTCGACAGCGGGGGCCGAGGCCCTCGTGCAGCTGGCCGAGGCCTACGGCCGCTCGCGTCCCGAGACGGCGCAGGGCATCTGCCGTCGGGGCCTGCGCGACTACCCTCGCGACACGCGCTTTCCCGAGTGTCTTGCCAACGTGGAGGCGACCGCTGAGCACTTCGAGGACGCGACCGCCTGGTACGTCGTCGCGATCGCGCTGGATCCAGAGAACCGCTCGCTCTACGACGAGGCGCTGGCCCAGCTCAACGAGTTCATCGAGCGAGGCGTCTTCGACGAGGACCCGTCCAGCGGACGCGCTCTCACCGCGCACGCCCGGCGGCTGCTCGAGGAGCGCCGCCGACGCTTCCCGAGCTCACCGGCGCCAGTGACGGTCGCCCAGATCGAGTTCCTCGCCGCCATGGTCGAGCTGCACGGCGGAAACACCGACGGGGCCCGCGAGCACTTCCTCGCGAGCCTCGAGGCGGGGCCCCTCAACGACGTGCTGCGTGAGTTCGGCATCCTCGAGACCCGCCTCGGCAACGCCGCGCCCGCCGCCGAGCTGCTGCGCCGCGCGCTGGACCACACGCTGGGCGAGTCGCTCGAGGTGAACGTGCAGCGCGCCGGCCTGCTGCACGAGCTGGGCGACGCCTTCCACGTCGCCCGCAACAGCGCCCAAGCGCAGCGCATGTACCGTCAGGCGCTCGACCTCTACGACGCCGCCCTGCCCCAGCTCAGCGCGCAGGGACTCGCCTTCGTGCAAGCCCGACGCGGCGTGCTGCTCTCGAAGCTCGGCTCCCCCGACGCCGCGCGCGCGGCGTTCCTGGCCGCCGTGGACGCGAGCCCTCTCGACCGCGAGCCCTACATGGTCGCCATGATGCAACTGACGACCGCGACCGAGGACGTCGCGCTCATGCGTGAGCTCTACAGGCGCGCGCTGCTGAACCTGGGCCTGCCCCCCGAGTGGAAGGTCTACTTCGCGCTGTGGACGCAGTTCGTCGCGCAGCGGGCCGGCGAGGAGAGCGGCGAGGAGATCGACGCCGTGTTGGCGCGCTTCGCGCGACACACCCCCTGGTACGGCAGGCTGGCGGCCTTCGGCGCGGGCGAGATCGACGGGGCCGCCTTGGCAGCCGCTGCGGCCACGGCAGGTCAGCGCGCCGAGGCGCACTTCTACGCCGGCGCACGTGCCACCGCGCAGGGGCGCGTCGACGAAGCTCGCGCCGCGTACGACGCCGTGTTCGCGACGGGCATGGTGAACTACGTGGAGTACCAGATGGGGCGCGCCCTGGTGGAGGCGCTCCCGGGGAGCGAAGGAGCCACGCCGTGAGCGACTTCGAGAAGCTGGGCGCGTTCTACCTGGGCAAGCGGGTAGACAAGCAGGACGGCGCGCTGCTCGACGAGCTGGTGCTCTACGACGCGAAGGACCTGACCACGCACGCGTTCTGCGTGGGCATGACCGGCAGCGGCAAGACGGGCCTGTGCGTGTCGCTCCTGGAGGAGGCCGCCATCGACGGCGTCCCCGCCATCGTCATCGACCCGAAGGGGGATCTGGGGAACCTCGCGCTGCGCTTCCCGGAGCTGCGCGCCGAGGACTTCCTGCCCTACATCGACCCCGGCGAAGCCAGCCGCAAGGGGCACACTCCCGCGGAGCACGCCACCTCGGTGGCGGCGCAGTGGCGCGAGGGTCTCGCCAAGTGGGGGCAGGACGGTGAGCGCATCCGACGCTTCCGCGACGCCGCCGAGGTGGTGCTCTACACCCCAGGCAGCCAGATCGCGCGGCCCATCTCCATCATGCGTTCGCTCTCGGCGCCCCCCGCGGCGCTGCGCGACGACGTCGACGGCCTGCGCGAGCGCGTGATGGGCGCGGTCGGAGGGCTGCTCGGGATGCTGGGCATCGAGGCGGACCCCGTGCGCAGCCGCGAGCACATCTTCCTCTCGAACCTGCTGGAGAGCGCGTGGCGCGCAGGCGAGGACGTCAGCCTGGCGGACCTGGTGCGCAGGATCCAAGCGCCCCCGTTCACACGCGTCGGCGTCATGGACCTCGAGTCCTTCTACCCGGCCAAGGACCGCGCCTCGCTGGCGCTGGGCGTCAACAGCATCCTGGCGTCGCCCGGCTTCTCGGCCTGGCTCGAGGGCGAGCCGCTGGACGTAGGGCGCTTGCTCCGGCGCGAAGACGGACACCCGCGCATCAGCATCCTGTCCATCGCGCACCTGGACGACGCGCAGCGCATGTTCTTCGTCACGCTGCTGCTCAACGAGGTCATCGCCTGGATGCGCACGCAGTCGGGCACCTCCAGCCTGCGCGCCATTCTCTACATGGACGAGGTCTTCGGCTACCTGCCGCCCGTCGCGAACCCCTCGTCGAAGGCGCCCATGCTCACGCTGCTGAAGCAGGCGCGGGCCTTCGGCCTGGGCGTGGTGCTGGCGACGCAGAACCCCGTGGACGTGGACTACAAGGCGCTGTCCAATTGCGGCACTTGGCTCTTGGGGCGCCTGCAGACCGAGCGCGACATGGCGCGCGTGCTGGACGGTCTCGCGGGGGCCTCCACGGCGACCGGGGCGGGCTTCGACCGCGCCGCCATGGAGGCCCGGCTGGCCGGCCTGCAGGGCCGACAGTTCGTGCTCAACAACGTGCACGACGCGGGCCCCGACCTCTTCCAGACGCGCTGGGCGCTGTCCTACCTGCGCGGGCCGCTGACCCGCGACCAGCTGCGCGCGCTCTCACGCGACGGCGCGGCAGGCGTCGCGGCGCCCAGCAACTCGGCGGCCCCGAGCGCCGTGCTGGCCGCCTCGCAGGGGTCTGGGGTGGGCGGCACGAGCCCCGCGAGCGCAGCGCCGGACGAGCCGCGCCCCGTGCTCCCCGCCGGCATCACCGAGCAGTTCTTGGGGGGCGTCGACGGGTGCCGCTACCACGCCGGGCTGCTGATGACGCTCTCGCTGCACTACAAGCACGCGCGCACCAGCACCGACGTCTGGCAGCAGGCGTCCTTCATCGCGCCCACGCTGGGACGCGACCCGACCGAAACCCTCGCGAGCGTCGAGGCGCATGCCGTCGAGAACCTGCCGCTACGAGACGCGCCCGCTCCCAACGCGCGCTTCGCGCCGCTGCCCGCGGGGAGCGTGACCGACAAGAGCTGGTCCGCGCTCGAGAAGGCCATCAAGGCCAAGGCGCACCGCGAGATGGGCGTCACTCTGTACGAGTGCAAGGCGCTCAGCTTGTGGTCCGCGTCCGGTGAAGATCACGCGTCGTTCGTGGCCCGGGTGCAGCAGGGTCTGCGCGAGCAGCGCGACGTGGACATGGGCAAGCTGCGCGCCAAGTTCGAGCCCAAGCTGACGCGCCTCAACGAGCGCATCGCGCGCGCCGAACAGAAGGTCATCGACGAGAAGGGGCAGGTGCGCCAGCGGCAGATGGACACTGCGGTGAACGTCGGCACCACCGTGCTCGGTGCGTTGCTCGGCAGCCGCAGCGTGGCGCGCGCCGGGACCGCCGTGCGGAGCGCCTCGCGCATCAGCCGTGAGCAGCAGCAGGTCGAAGCCGCCGAGCAGACGCTGGCGTCGCTCCAAGAGCAGCTGGCCGAGCTGGAGGCCGAGTTCCAGAGCAGCCTCAGCGCGCTCGCGGCGCAGCAGCCGAACGTCGACATCGCCGAGGTCGTGGTGCGCCCGACCAAGTCCGACCTCTCGGTGTCGCGCCTGGACCTGCTGTGGATTCAGGAGTGAGGCTCAGGCGCGCGTGGGGGCCGTCAGCTCGCCGGCCTCTTCCGCCCAACGCCCGAGAGCCTGCCGAGACTCGGCCACGCTGAAAGGCTGCAGGCGCTCGGCCGCCACCTGCGCTGTCGCGATGCGCTCGTGAGGGTTTCGGTGCGTCATCTCCGCGACGAGCCCCGCGAGACCTTGCGGGAGGTCGGAGCGCAGCTCGTCGAGCGGCGGGATGACGGAGCGCCCCGCCAACATGAAGAGCTCGAGCTCGCTGCGCGCTTGGAAGAGCCGCCGCCCGGCGAGCATCTCCCAGAGCACCACGCCGAGGCTGTAGATGTCGGAAGACGGAGAGGCTCGCGAGGCGCCGATGAGCTCCGGAGCCACGTACGCCATCTTTCCGACCACCACCCCGGGCAAGGTCAAGGTCATGCGGTCCATGGCGCGCGAGAGCCCGAAGTCCGTGAGCTTCACGTCGCCGCTGCGACTGACGAGGATGTTGGCGGGCGTGACGTCGCGATGAAAGACCGGCGCCTTCGGGCGCTGATGCGCCGCCCAGAGTGCCCTGAGGACAGCGCACCCGACGTGCGCGGCGTCTCCGACGCTCACCGGGCGGCCGAGGTCGCGCGCCGAGAGCAGCATGCGCGACAGGTCGACCCCGTCCACCCACTCCATGACGATGCAGAGCATGCCCGCCTCGTCGCGGCACAGCTCGTGGAAGCTGGCGATGTGCTCGTGCTGGAGGTCCGCGATGACGCGCGCCTCCTCCTCGAACATGGCGACGAAGCGCTCGTTGTTCCGGAAGGAGGGCAGCATGCGCTTGATGGCGACCTCACGGCGGGGGGTCACGTCGGGGAGCGTCGCGCCACGAAAGACGTGGGCCATGCCGCCGCGTGCGACCGTGGCCGTGATCTCGTACCGCTCCGACAGCAGGGGGATGTTCGGCATACGGGTTCAGACGTGGATGCGGAGCGAGCGCCGCGCGGGCTCGTCACCCTCTGCGGCGGGCGCGCCGCGGTCGCCACGCTCGGCCGTGCGCAGCAGCTTCTCGATGCTCGGGCCCAGCACGTCCAGCTTGGTGGACGCGTAGCGCGGGCCACCGAACGCGCGGATGTTCTCCATCTGCCGGGCCAGGATGCGCACGTCCTGATCCAGGATGCGCAGCCCGATGGGCTTGAGCATGGTCACCAGCCGACCGGGGATGGGCATGCGGAAGCTGACGCTCGCGAACATGCGCGTCTTGTGCTCCGCGATCGGCGTGAGCGCGGTGGTCGCGACGACGTGGCTGTCCTCGCCGAGGCGGTACTCCACCTGCGCGATGCACGGCAGGAAGAAGCGGTCCCAGTGACGCACGACGCCCCCGCCTGGAGAGAGCAGCCGGCCGATCATCCCATCGGGGCGCGGCTCACCGATGTACTCGGCCTCGACTCGATCGGCGAAGCGCTGCACGTCCACGTCGATGCCGCGCGTCTCGCCACCGCTCCGGAACAGGCCACGGTGGACGAACGCCGTGTGCGGGACATCCAGCGCGTTTTCGGCCACGGCGTGCACGGAGCCCTCGAAGTCCTGCACGTGGTTGACGGTGGTGTAGGACGGGTCGTCCACCAGCGGCAGCGCGAAGGGCTCGCGCGTGGGCTCCACGCCGACCGTCGAGTAGACCCAGACGTAGCCCGCGCTCTCCCGGGTATGGAGGCTGGGCACGGCGCGGCCGCGCGCGCCGGCGTCGCGGTCGTCGTCGAGGAGACCGGGCACGTGCGTGCAGCGTCCGTCGCCGTCGAAGCGCCAGCCGTGGTACGGGCACTCCACTTGTCCCTCGCACACGCGGCCCATGGAGAGCGGGACGTTGCGGTGGGAGCAGCGGTCCTGCAGCGCTCGCGCAACCCCACGGGCGTCGCGAAAGAGCACCAAGCGGTGCCCGAGCAGCTCGACCGCGAGCGGCGAGGCGCGGAGGGCGCGCGATTCGCAGGCGACGTACCAGTCATCTGGGACGCCGAGCCGCGGCCTCTGGGGAGTGGGAGCGAGCTCGAGACTCATGCCGCGCAAGGTACCACGTCACCGCTCTTGATAACTAACCATCCGGTTAGTAGACTGCGGGGCATGGACCTCGACCGCATGCTCAACCTCTGCGAGCGCAACCAGTGGCACGCCGACGATCTCGACTGGAGCGTGACCCCGCGCGCGCTGAAACGAGAGGACGAGATCGCCGTGGTGCAGTACTTCACGGACATGGCGGGCATCGAGCTGCTCGCGGGCAAGCTGTTCCAGGTGCAGCGCGACCGCGCCACGGACCCGGTGTTGGCGAAGATCTTCGACTCGTTCGTGGTGGACGAGCTGCGGCACAGCGAGGTCGCCGTGCGCTTGGCGCGCCATTATGACGTGCACCACTACAAGCAGTACGCGATGAACGAGCACCTCTTGGCGTTCTCGGACGCGTTCGCCGACCTGCTGCAGTACCTGTCGGCGGAGATCGCCAACGCCTACATCACCACCGGTGAGCTGCTCTTGGACGTCGCGCTGCTGCGCTCGATCGACGACTTCGTGGACGACGACATGAGCCGCCAGGCCATGAACCGCATCAACCGCGACGAGAGCCGCCACATCGCGATGGACTACTACATGATCGAGTACTACGCGTCGCCGGAGGGCATCGCCGCGGAGGCCGCGCGCCCGCGCCTGAAGCTGCCGGAGCGCCTGCGTGGCGCGTCATCCATGGCGCGGGTCTTCTATCACGCGCGCCCCTTCTTCAAGGACGTGTTCTTCGGGCCCATGGACGTCGTGGATCCCAGCGGCAAGCGCTTGCTGGAGGCGTTCAAGCGCGCGCAGCTGATCGGCGCGAAGCCCGAGGTGGCGGCGCGCCCCTTCCCACGCTTTGCGGGCGCGCTGGCGGACCTCGCCAACCACCCGGTGTCGGGCCCCGTGTTCCGCCCCGTCGTCGAGCGCGTGCTGGGCGTGGACCAGCGCGTCATCGGCATCCTGTACGACGAGGCCGAGGAGAAGTGGGCGCAGCGCGCGAGCTTCGACGAGCTCGCCAACGAGGCGCTCGGCGCCAAGACGCTGAACTAGCCGGCTCGACGAGCGCCTCGCGGGAGCACGAGGGAGGTGAATCTACCGGCGCTCAGGCCGCCGACGCGCCGAGGGCGGAAGCGGAGGTGGTGGGCTGCATGCTGGCCTCCACGCTGCGCATCATCATCTCCATGGCGGCCGCGCGGTTGGTCACGCGTCCATCCAGGATGGATTCTACCGTCGTGAGCACCAGCCCGATGATAGTATCGGCTAGCACCACCAGGTCATCCACCTGCTTGCCCACGCCGCGGGCGTGGAGGTCGGCGATCAGGTCCTCCCGAGCGCCGTCCATGAGCTCGCGCCAGCGACGCCCGAGGGGGTTCGCGACGTCACGCCGGTGACGCAGGAAGAGCTCGGCGCTGCGGCGGTCCGCGATGAGGGCCTCGACCCCGGTCGTGAAGGCCTGCCGAGTGGCCACCTGCGGAGAGGCGCCGTCCTCGAGCCCGTCGCGAAACTCGCGCAGGCGAGTGCGAATCGACTCTCCAACGCTGACTGCGGCCTCTTCGAGGGCTTCGTCCATGTCCTTGAAGTGGACGTAGAACGTGGGCTGAGCAACGCCCGCCGCCTGAGCGATGCGGCCGGTGGTGAGCGCGGTGGGCCCCTGCTTGTGCAGGATCTTCAGAGTGGCCTGGACCAGCTTGTGGCGCGTGCGCTCTTTGTTGGCTTTGCGTGTACTCATGGCGTGGCTTCCCAATCCCGTTCGGACAATGCCGCTATTAGAGGCATTGGGTGTCAGAGCAACCTCTTCCGATCGATATCCCTTCATTTAGAGCGGTTTACGCACCGCGTCAACGCGCTGCGTCATTTTCGATCGTTTGGGCCCGCGAAGCCTCGCAATTACTCACGAGGGGTTGGCACCCAAGGCTGCCCGCGACTGACTCGAATTCCACGTAGGCCACCATAATTCACTGTGAGATAGGGGGCCCCCGCGAGCGCCCACGCCGCGAGGCGCTGCGCCATCTCGTTCAAACGCTCCGCCAGGGCCCGATCTTCCCCCGAAAGTTGCTCGCGCACGCTGACGTTGCGGGCCTCGAGGAGCGCGATCTGCATGTTCCACGCGTGGGCAGCCACCATCGCCCCCGCCTCGTAGCTGGGCGGAGCCTGCGCCGCGAGGTCCAGCGTGGCGACGGCGGTCTGCTCGAAGATGGGGCGCTCGTCCGTCGTGCGGACGAAGTCCGCCATGACGCGCACGATGTGCCGCTCCGCCGCCCCAAAGCTCGCAGGCCGCTGGGCCAGCGTGGCGCGCGCGCGCTCCATGGCCGGCAACACGAAGCGCAGCGGCTCCAGCATGGCGATGCCCTCCACACCACGTGTCGGCTCCCCACGACGCGCCATGATGCCCACCAGCGCGCCCTCCGCGTCGATGACAGGCCCGCCGGAGTTGCCTGGGTTCACGCTCATGGCCACCTGCAGCGACCCGTCGTTGTTCTCGCGGCTGAGCTCGCCCGAGACCGCAGCCGGATAGCGCTCGCGGATGTCGAGCGGATAGCCCGTCGCGAAGAGCCTCTCGCTGAGCGTGAGGGGACGCGGCGTCCTCGGCAGCGCGATCTGGTCCGGCAGGGGCCCGTCGACCGCCAGCACGGCGAGGTCGTGCTCCGCGTCCGAGTAGATCACGCGGGCCGCCTGCGGCTCGTCGGCCCCGGGGCGCAGCACGGCGAGGACGTCGCCCCCGCGCACCACGTGCGCTGCCGTCAGCACCAGACCGTCCGGGCCGATCACCACACCCGTGCCATGCACCGCGTCGGGCAGGCTGACGGCGCGACGCACACGGCTGACGCGCCCCTCGAACGTATAGGCGGAGGCCCCGGTGATCTGGAGCACGCGCACGCTGGCGCGGTCTATGGGCCGGAGTCGGATACGCGACTCGATGCCGCCATCCGCCGTGGTCGGGGCGGCCGGCTGTGTGGGTGCCTGCGCGAGCGCGACGGCGGGGAGGACGGCTGCGCCGCACAGGAGCGTGGCCAGGAGGTTGAGCGGAGCGCGCATGGTCAGAGCATCCTGAAGCTGTCGAGGAAGGTGTTACGCGCCTCCAGCATCTCTGGGCTGGCCGTGCGTGGGAGGTCGACGCTGACCTCGTAGGTGGCTGCATAGGAGCCGAAGATCAGCGTGAAGCGCATGCGGCCCTCGCTCTCGTAGACCAGCGAGCGGCCCGTGTACCCCTGCCGCGTGGTGTCCCGCCCTGCGCGCAAGGCGTAGTGCGAGAGCGGCTCCGCTTCCAGCGTGGAGACGGCCTGCACGGGGCGGCCCTCGTCGTAGCCCGTGGCGCGCACCTCGAAGGTGGCCCCGCCTTCGCCGACGACGCGGTACGTACGCACGAAGGTCGCCCCTTCGACGGGGCTCGGCCCCTCGACAGCCACGGGGGCCCCTGGGAAGCGCACGGCGAAGAAGCACTCGGCCGGCATCGACCAACGCCACCCACCGGCTCGGTAGGCGCCATCGCCCGTGGCCCCGAACGAGTCCGTGGCGTCCACGCGGAGGCTCTCCACGTACGAGATCGCGGTCACGCGGTAGGCGGGCTCCAGGTGCGGCGGCATCAGAGCCATCAGCAGGTAGAGGTGATTGCGTCCCACGACGGCGCGCGCGCGCACCACGTGCCCGTTCTCACGGTCGACGTACTCGATGTCGAAGCCGGGCGACCCGTCCACCATGACGGTGCCGTAACCTCGCTCCTCGGCGCCCTCGAGGAGGCTGCTTCGCATCTCGTCGAGGCGGTCCAGGGGGGCGCCGACGATGCCGCCCTCCACCTGGCTGACCGCCAGCATGAGCTGCAGTCCCCCGTACTCCTGCCCGCCGATCTGGGTGCGGTAGGACGCCCCGTCATCCTCGATGCCCGTGGTCATGGGCAAGTACTCGGGCTGGCTCGGCATGCGCAGCGTGGCGGTCCCGAAGGGCAACGGAATCTGTACCCACTGGCCGGTCGGTGGGATGTTCGCGCCGTACCCTGGCTGACCCGCGGTGGGGACTCTCGCGTGGAGCCCGCCTGCGTGACACGCGCTCAGGAGCACTCCCAGCAGCGCCCCGAGGGCACGGCGCCCTCCGCCGCGCTCACTCGTCATTCTCGACCCTTCTCTGCTCCTCACCACGGCGGCCTCCAGTCACAGTAGACACGGTAGATAACACAGCCTCCCGGGCGGAGCGACGTTCGGGCGCGTCTCCGACGCAGCGCAAGACGGCCCGCAGCGGAACACCTGCGTGTATGCTGGCGCGCATGTCGACGCCTACCCTCCATCACCGCACCTGCTCGCTCTGTGAGGCGATGTGCGGCATCACCCTCGAGGTCCACGCGAACAAGGTCTTGGCCACGCGGGGAGACGAGCGCGACCCGTTCAGCCAGGGGCACATCTGCCCGAAAGCCACGGCGCTTTCGGACCTGCACGACGACCCCGACCGGCTCCGTCAGCCCATGCGCCGAGAGCGCGGCGGCTTCACGCCCATCTCGTGGGACGAGGCGCTGAACGAAGCCGCGGAGCGCATCCACGGGCTGCAGCAGCGCCACGGCAACGACGCCATGGCGGCGTACCTGGGCAACCCGAACATCCACAACATGGGCGCGATGCTCTTCGGGCCCGTCATCCTGCGTGCGTTGCGCAGCAAGAACCGCTTCTCGGCGACCAGCGTGGACCAGCTGCCGCACATGTTCGCGGCCTACCACATGTTCGGGCACCAGCTGCTGCTGCCCGTGCCCGACGTGGACCGCACGGACTTCCTGCTGATGCTGGGCGCGAACCCGCTGGCCAGCAACGGGAGCCTCATGAGCGCGCCTGGGATCCGGCGCCGCCTGGACGCGATCCGCGCGCGGGGCGGCGAGGTGGTCCTGATGGATCCGCGGCGCACCGAGAGCGCGCGCAGCGCCAGCGAGCACCACTTCATCCGGCCGGGGAGCGACGCCCTCTTCCTGTTGTCGTTGCTGCACGTGGTCTTCGCGCGCGACGCCGTGAAGCTGGGCAACGTGCAGGGGCTGACGCGCGGGCTCGACGAGCTGCGCGCCGTGGCCAAGGACTTCTCGCCGGCCTTCACGGCCGTGCACACGGGCGTCTCGGTCGTCGCGCTCGAGAGCATCGCCTCGCGTCTGCTGGCTGCGCGGCGCGCGGCTGTGTACGGGCGCATGGGGGCATCCACGCAGCGCTTTGGCGGGCTGTGCGCGTGGCTGGTGTACGCGCTCAACGCCGTCACGGGCAACCTCGACCGCGAGGGGGGTGCCATGTTCACGCAGCCGGCGCTCGACTCGCTCAAGGCGGCCGGTGGCTTCGGCGTGGGGCGCGGCAGCCACGGCCGCTGGCGGAGCCGCGTGCGAGGGCTGCCGGAGTTCGGCGGCGAGCTGCCCGTGGCGGTGTTGGCCGAGGAGATCCTCACCGCCGGGACGGGACAGATCCGTGGCCTGTTGACCATGGCGGGCAACCCGGTCCTGTCCACGCCCAACGGCGCGCAGCTCGACCGCGCGCTCGCCAAGCTGGACCTGATGATCAGCGTGGACCCGTACATCAACGAGACCACGCGCCACGCCCACCTCATCCTGCCGCCCCTCTCGCCGCTCGAGCGGCCGCACTACGACCTGGCGCTGCACCTCTTGGCCGTGCGCAACACCGCCAAGTTCAGCGAGCCGACGTTCACGCCGCCCGCGGGTGCGCTGGACGACTGGCAGGTCCACGTGGGCATCGCGCGCAGGCTGGCGGCGCTGCGCAACGGGCGGCTGGACAAGGAGGTGCTGCGCCTGCGCGCGCTCGAGACGACGGGCCCCGAGCGCATGCTCGACGTGGGGCTGCGCATGGGCCCCTACGGCTCCGGCGCGAACCTGCTGCGCGACGGCCTCACGCTCAAGAAGCTGCGCGAGAACCCTCATGGCGAGGACTTCGGGGCGCTCCAGCCGTGCCTGCGCGAGCGGCTACCCGACGCGCACGGCTACGTGGAGCTCGCTCCCGCGCCGATGATCGCGGACCTCGAGCGGCTGCGCGCGAGCATGGGCGAGGAGGCTCAGACGCTCCAGCTCGTCGGGCGTCGCCACGTGCGAAGCAACAACAGCTGGCTGCACAACAGCGAGCGGCTCATGAAGGGACGCGACCGCTGCACCGCCCTGCTCAACCCCGTGGACGCCGCGCGAGCCGGGGTGGCCCAGGGCGCCCAGGTGACGCTGCGCTCGCGGACCGGGGAGATCACCCTCTCGGCGGAGCTCACGGACGACATCATGCCGGGGGTGGTGTCGGTCCCGCACGGCTTCGGGCACGCGCGCGACGGGGTGCAGCTGCGGGTCGCGAGCGAGTACGCTGGCGTGAGCGTGAATGACCTGACCGACGAGCTGCTGCTGGACACGCTCACGGGCAACGCGGTGCTCAACGGCGTTCCGGTGGAGCTCTCACTGGCGGGAGACGCCAAGGGAGAGAGCGCGGCGTCATGACGGGCGCCGCCGACGACTTCGACTTGGTGGTCATCGGTGGCGGACCGGCTGGCGAGAAGGGGGCCGTGCAGGCGGCCTACTTCGGCAAGCGTGTCGCGGTGGTGGAGCGCGAACGCGAGCCGGGAGGCGCCGCGGTGCACACCGGGACGCTGCCCAGCAAGACCCTGCGCGAGTCGGCGCTGTACCTCTCTGGTCGCCGCAGCCGCGCGCTCTACGGCGTCGCGGTGGAGCTCGAGGCGCGGGGCATGTTGCACGGGCTGATGCGACGGAAGCACGCCATCGCCGAGGCGGAGTCCGCGCGCATTCGCCAGAACCTCGCGCGCCACCAGGTCGAGCTCATCGAGGGTCACGCGCGCCTGGCGGCGCCCCACCAGGTCTCCGTGACCGCGCCTGACGGCAGCGTGCGCACGCTGACGGCCAAAGTGGTGTTGATCGCCACGGGCACCAAGCCGCGGCAGCCGGAGGGCATCGACTTCGCCTCGCCCCTGATCCACGACTCGGATGAGGTCCTGCTGATCGAAGAGCTGCCGCGCTCGCTCACCATCCTCGGGGCTGGCGTGATCGGCTGCGAGTACGCCTGCATGTTCGCGGCGCTGGGCATCCCGGTGGAGCTGGTGGAGGCGCGCGACGAGATCCTGGGCTTCATGGACCGCGAGCTGGTGGGAGCGCTCGAGCGCGCCATGGCCGAGCTGGGGGTGACGCTGCGCCTTGGCCAGGCCTGGGGCGCTGTGACGCTCGGCGCTGACGGGCAGAGCGTGCACACGCGGCTGGGCAGTGAGACGCTGGTCACCCACCACCTGCTCTTCGCGGCCGGACGCACGGGCTGCACGGCGGACCTTGGTCTCGAGCACGTGGGCGTGAAGCCCAACGCGCGGGGCCTGCTGGAGGTGGACGAGCACTACCGCACGGCGGCTCCGTACGTGCTCGCGGCGGGCGACGTGATCGGCTTTCCGGCCCTCGCGTCCACCTCCATGGAGCAAGCGCGTGTGGCGGTCTGCCACGCGTTCGGCTTCGACTACAAGCTGAGCGTCTCGGGCACGCTGCCGTACGGCATCTACACCATCCCGGAGCTCAGCTCCGTGGGCGAGAGCGAAGAGAGCGCCCGGGCCGCGGGCCTCGAGGTCGTGGTGGGGCGCGCCTTCTTTCGCGAGAACGCGCGCGGCCAGATCACCGGCGACACCGAGGGCATCACCAAGCTCGTGGTGGACAGAAACACGCGCAAGATCGTGGGCGTGCACGTCTTCGGTGAGCGCGCGAGCGAGCTCGTACACATTGGTCACACGGCGCTGATGGCGGGGGCCACGGTCGACCTGTTCATCGAGATGGTCTTCAACTTCCCGACACTGGCCGAGACGTACAAGTACGCGGCCTACGCCTGCTTGGCACAGCTCCCGCCGCGGGGTTGATGTTCGCGGCGCCGCGCTCGCTGAAGGCACCGGGTACGAGGCGCCTCGAGCGCGCGCGCTCAGGCCGCCTTCGGTGCCAGACCGGAGCGCCGCATGAGCGCCTCGAGATCGGGGTCCCGGCCCATGAAGGCGCGGTAGAGCTCGCTCGGGTCGCGGCTGTCGCCCATCTCCAGGATGGTCTCGCGGAAGGCGCGGCCCACCGCGGGGTTGGTGACCCCCTCGGCCGCGAAGCGCGAGAAGGCGTCCGCGTCGAGCACCTCGGCCCACTTGTAGCTGTAGTAGGCCGCGGCGTAGCCCACCGGGCTCGAGAACAGGTGCGTGAAGCCCGCGATCATGGCGTAGTCGTCCGGGTATGGGCACACCGCGAAGGGCGCGAGGAGCGCGCGCGCGTAGGCCAGCACGGTGCCGTCCTTGGCCGGGTCGTACTCGGTGTGCAGCCGCAGGTCCACGCTGCTGAAGCTCAGCTGCCGCATCTGCGCGTTGCCCGCGCGGAAGGTGCGCGCGCTGGTCATCTTCTGGAAGAGCGCCTCGGGGATGGGCTCGTTGGTCTCGTAGTGGCGCGCGAAGAGGTCCAGAGCCTCGCGCTCCCAGCACCAGTTCTCCATGATCTGCGAGGGCAGCTCCACGAAGTCCCAGGCGACGTTGGTGCCCGCCAGGCTGCGCACCGACACGCGGCTGAGCGAGTGGTGCAGCAGGTGCCCGAACTCGTGGAACAGGGTCTCCACCTCGCGGTGCGTGAGCAGCGCCGGCTTGTCCGCGGTGGGCTGCGTGTTGTTGGCGCAGAAGAGCCCGAGCTGGGGGCCGCCGTCCACGGCCGAGATGAGCGGGTTCATCCACGCGCCGCCGCGCTTGTTCTCGCGCGGGTAGAGGTCCGCATAGAACGACGCCACGTGCGCGCCGTCCGGGTCCACGATGCGGTAGGTGGTCACGGCCGGGTCCCACGTGGGCAGCGTGGTGGGCTCGATGCGCACGTCGAAGAGGCGCTGCACGATGGCAAAGAGCCCGTCCAGCACGCCCTTGACGGGGAAGTAGGGGCGCAGCTCCTCTTCGTCGAAGTCGAAGCGCGCGCGGCGCAGCTTCTCGGCGTAGTAGCCGACGTCCCAGGGCGCGAGCGCGCCGGCGCCCTGCCCCTCCAGCTCTTCGCGGAAGGCTTGGAGCTCTTCGTTCTCGCGTGCGAAGGCCTCCTGCGTGCGTGCCACCAGGCCATCCACGAAGGCCTTGGCGTGCTCCCCGGTCTTGGCCATGCGGCTCTCCAGCACCAGGTCGGCGAAGTTGGTGTAGCCCAGGAGCGCGGCCTTCTCGGCCCGCAGGGCGACGATCTCTTGCAGCAGCGGACCGTTGTCGAGCGTGCCGCTCGTCGCGCGCGTGTTGTACGCACGCCAGACCTGCTCGCGCACCGCGCGGTCGTCCAGATAGGTGAGCAACGGGATCAGGCTGGGGGCGTGCAGCGTGAAGCGGTAGCCCTCCTTCTTCTGCGCGATGGCGGCCTCGCGCGCCGCCACCCGAGCGCTCTCCGGCAGGCCCGCCAGCCCCTCTTCGTTCGGGATGTAGAGCTCGTAGGCGTTGGTGGCGTCCAGCACGTTCTGAGAGAAGCGCGTGGTGATCTCGGACAAGCGCGTGTCGATCATCTCGAGGCGCGCCTTCTTCTCCCCCTCGAGCGCCGCCCCGTTGCGACGGAAGCTGTCGAGGGTCTTCTCGAGGAAGCGCGCGCGCGTGGGGTCGAGGTCCTTGGCCTCGTCCGTCGCGGCGAAGGCCTTCACCCGCTCGTACAGCCGATGGTCCATGGAGAGCGCGGACCAGAACGCCGTGGTCTTTGGGATGGTCTGGTTGTAGGCCTCGCGCAGCGCGTCGGTGGTGGCCACGCTCTCGAGGTGCTCGAGCACCGTGTTGGCCAGCTCCAGCTTGGCCGTGGCGGCCTCCACGGCGCCCAGGGTGTTGGCGTAGGTGGGAACGCTCTCGTCCTTTCGCACCGCGTCGAGCGCGGCCTGGGCGGTGGCGATGAGCGTGTCGATGGCGGGCACGGCGTGCTCGGGGCGGACGGCGTCGAAGGGCAGCTCGAAGCCTAGGTCGAGCAAGGGGTTCTGAGCGGGGGCGGTCATGATCGGGGCATCCTACCCGACTGTGTCGCCGGAGCACGCGCCACAGTTACGGCGCTCCCCCAGGCCGATGGTGTCCAGGGAGGTGACGCAACCGTCATAGCCCGCGCAGAACAGTGCGTCCGCGCTCGGCAGGAGACGCGTGACGAAGTCGCGGCGAGTGGTGAGCAGCTTGGCGGGACGAGAGTGCGCGCCGGCCCTGAGCGCGGCGACGCTCCACAGACAGACGCGGCCGTCCTCACCTCCCGACGCCAGGCGGCCGTCGGCGAGCAGCGCGAGCGCCGTCACGGGCCCCGCGTGCGCGCGGGTGCTGCCGGTCCCTCCGAGCTCGGCCACGTGCCCGTCTTCTAGACCCACCCACGTCCCATGCTGGGCGTGGACGGCCAGGGACCGCAGCGGCGCGCGCAGCGGGGTACGCGCCAGCTCGTGGAAGCGCTCCCCGTCGAAGCGCAGCCGGTGCACACGACCGCGCTCCCCCCCGACCAGCCACTCGTGCGCGGCGGGCAGCGGGAGTGTGCGCAGGCTCCCTGGGACGAGACGGTCGCCAGAGAGCGGCGCCAACCCCCAGAGGAAGCCGCCTTGGTGGAGCGCGTGCCGCGCGAGGGGTGCGCCGTCATCGCTCAGCAAGTGCACCGCACCGTCCGCACCCGACGCCACGAAGCCCTGCGCACAAGCGGCCAGGTTGAGGATCGCGCCGCGCCCGACGCGCCTCGGGGGGCTCTCGCTCGCGGTCCCATCGGCGTGCAGGCGCAGGCTCGCGACCTGACCGTGCCGGCTCCCCACCAGCACGACGCCACCCTCCTGGCATGCCACCGAGGTGGGCGACGCGAGACGGAGGGGCCAGCACCCATCGCTGCGCAGCTGCCCGCCCACTCGCAGCATCCGGCGCACACAGCCATCGCGAGCGACGCTGAGCAAGCGCTGCGGTCCGCACTCGGCCAGATCCCAGACATAGCCGCGGTGCCGTATGTCGTCTCCAACCGGCGAGCGGTCCGGCTCGTCGCAGCGGCGGTAGAGCAGGTCGCTGCGCAGCACCACCTTGGTGCCGCCTGTGACGGGCTCGCCGTCGTGCCAGGCGTCGTGTGGAAAGACCGTCGCCAGGCCGGCGCGCGGGGTGATGCACAGGCTGGCTGGCTCGGCCGGATCCGCGCTGGGGTAGAAACGGGTGCGCCCACCTTCGTGCGCCGACCCGTCCGTCAGATAGAGCATCAGGGTCCGCTCGCTGCGCACGCCCGGCTCGGGTGCGTAGGCGCCGTCGCGATGACGCCGAAACGACTGTCCGTCGCGGTAGCGGCAGGCCCGAAAGCGAGGGTTGAGGCCCACCAGAACCGCGCGTGCACCGTCGGCGGTGCGCACCTCGGCCGGTAGGTGCGGGGCCAGCTGGTCGAAGAGCCGCGCCGCGAGCAG
Organism: Sandaracinaceae bacterium; assembly: GCA_020633075.1. Taxonomy (GTDB): domain Bacteria; phylum Myxococcota_A; class Polyangia; order Polyangiales; family Houyiibacteriaceae; genus JADJJE01. The sequence continues at coordinate 152,924 of JACKEI010000003.1, read as the reverse complement.
CGGGTCGTCGAACACGAGGCGGTCGTTGTCGCGGTAGCCCGCCGGGTAGCGCCCGCCCGTCGCTCGAAAGCCGCGGCCTTCGAGCTCGGCCCGCAGATGCGACAGCTCCTGGGGAGTCAGCGCGGCTTCGATCAGCACGACGGAAGCGTCCACACCAGCGAAGGCGCACTGCATTCGCTCCGGGTCGGTAAGCACGTTATTTGGTTGCATGACCAAACAATAACACCGTGCTAGGGTCGTGGCAAGATGCCCCGCCCCAGCAACACCGCCGAGCGCCGCGCCCAGATCATCGAAGGCCTGCTGAACGTCATCGCCGAGGGAGGCTACGAGGGCGCGACCATCGCCTCCATCGCGAAGTCGGCCGGGCTCGGGAGCGGTCTCGTGCACTATCACTTCGCCAACAAGCAGGCGATCTTGCTCGCCTTGGTCGAGCGCATCGTCGGCCTGATCGAGGCACGCTACGCGCACCGCCTCGGAGCGGCTGGAGAGGACCCCAGCGCGCGGCTGCGCGCGTACATCGACGCTCACCTGGCGCTGGGGGACGACGCCGAGCCGCGCGCGGTCGCGGCCTGGGTCGTGGTCGGCGCCGAGGCGCTGCGGCAGCCGGAGGTGGGCGTCGTCTACCGCGCGGCCGTCGCACGCCGCGTCGCCACGGTCGAGGCGCTCGCCGGTGAGATCCTGCGCGCGCGGGTCGGGCACGGCCGCGGCGCCAAGGAAGCCGCGGCGGGTATCGTCGCGGCCATCGAGGGCGCCTACCAGCTCGCGGCGGCCGCGCCGGACGCCATGCCGCGTGGACGGGCGGCGCGCGTCGTGGAGCGCATGGCGCTCGGCCTCCTGGACGGGGTCGCGGCCTGAGGAGCGGGACAGGCAGCCACGCGCCCGCTCAGGGGAGAACGTGCACGACGCGCTCCACCACCAGCTCGCGCGGCGCTGGGGACACGCTGGCCCCCGGCTGGACGTAAGCGCGGAAGGCGAGGCTGAGCGGCTCGTCGAGCGCGACGCCGGGGAAGTCCGTGGGCACCTCGACGCAGTACGGCTCGTCGCCGCAGTCGCGCATGACGGACACGGCGTAGAGGTATTGGGCATCCGGGTGGTCGCCCAGGTAGGCGTCGGCGCTGCCGCGCATCTCGGCGTCGGTCATGGCCGCGACGCCCATGAGCCGCCCCGAGTTCATCACCACCATGTTGCTGTACGTAGCCCGCCCGAAGGCGGCGTGGTTCACGCCCATGACCACCAGCCGCTCCCCCGGCGCGTCGCCCAGGACCAGCGTGTCCGCTGCCGTCCCCGCTGCCGAGATCGGGCCCGCGCTGTAGACCGTGTCGCTGATCTCCCCGAGGCAGTTGGACGTGTTCGCCAAGCAGGCTTCGGAGCGCAGCAGGATGCTGATGGCGCTGGCGGAGAGGATGCGCACGTCGGTCAGCGTGCTTCCGTCGTGCTGCGCGCGGACCGCCGCCTCGAGCGTGTCGAGGCCACCCGAGAGCACCCCCTCGCTGTCTCCGGTCGCGCGCTCAGCACGCGTGGGCACGTCGAACGACGTCACGCTCGCCGCCCCCTGCGGCGTGACCCGCAGCAAGGTAGCGGGGATGTCGGCCAGGTACGCCTCCCCCGCGGCGGCGTCTGCGAACAACGCGAAGCGCTGCAGCATCATGAAGTGGTCGTCGTCCAGCTCGGTCCCGAAGCGGAGCTGCTCCGCCGCTAGGCCGAAGGTCACGATGTCGTCGGCGGCGAGCCCGGTCGCGACGAGGTAACGGCGAAGCTGCGCGTCGAGCTCCACGCTGGCCGTGACGATGACCGCGATCTCGCGCTCGAACGGAGCGTCCGCGAAGTGCGTCATGTTGACCGCGTCGGCCAGGCTCGCGAAGACGGGGACGCGCGCGCCGTCTCCGTTCACCCGGGAGAAGAGGTACGGAGCGAAGCTGTAGTAGGCAGCCTCGGGCGAGGTGCGGCCGACGTAGACCACGGCCTCGTCCGCGTGCAGGGTCCACCCCGCGGTGCGGCCTTGGTCATCTGGCGGCAGGCCCATCTCCCCGGGTACGGGTGCGAGCGTGCCTGGCGCCGGGGGGAGCCACCAGAGCCCGTACGGGCTGCTGGCGTTGTTGCCGAAGCAGTTGGGGATCGGCGCGCAGTCCTCGATGGCGAAGGCCGCGACCCTCCCGCGCTGCACGGTGTACCCCGCGCGCGCCAAGCGGGCCTCGAGGGCCTCCGCGCGGGGCAGGCGCGCCCCTCCGCTGCACGCGCAGAGCAGCGTGAGCGCCGCCCCCAGCGCCGCGCGCCAACGCGTGCGACGCAGCAGCGAGCCGCCAAGAGCATGGGCGAGACGATTGAGAGTGCGTGCCGTCATGATGTACGATAGGCTATCGCCTATGTTGGACGATGGCAAGAGCGACGCGCAACAAGACGGGCGCCGCAACGACACTCGGGCCCGCCTGCTCGAGGAGGCGCTCCAGCTGCTGGTGAGCCGCGGCTACGAGCACGCGACCACGGGGCGCATCGCGGCGGCGGCGGGGATCGGCCAGTCCAGCTTCTACAGCCACTTCGCCAGCCGCGAAGCGTGTCTGGCGGAGGCCGTCGCCCAAGAAGCCAACGCCCTCATCGTGCGCCTGGCTGCACGGCGGCGCGCCATCGGCCCGCGCGCCTCCCGCACGCTCGTGACACGTGAGGCCGTCCGGGCGGGCTTCGTCCTCGCGCTCCACCACCTCTCGCAGCACGCGGCGTTGGTCGCCTTGATCGGCATGCGCGAGGCGGACCACGCCGCCGGAGCGGCCGTGCGGGAGGCGCTGGAGCGCCTCAGGGACGAGCTGGTGGGGGACCTGAGCCGCTTCGGCGTCACCGCGCCAGCCGACGCGCCGATGCGTATCGAGCTCTTGATGGCGCTCACCTTCCAAGCCGCCGATGGGATCCGCGCCGCTCGCTACACCGCCGCTGCCGTCGTCGAGGTCCTGACCGACCAGGCCATCGCCCTGCTCCAGCCGTAGCGGCCGAGGTCAGCGCTCGAGCAGGTACAGCAGCGCGGGAATGGACAGCACGGACATGAGCGTGCTCACCAGCACGACGCCCGCGACCTGGCCGGGGGAGCGAGCGTAGCGCTGCGCGAAGAGATAATTGAGCACGCCCACCGGCATGGCCGACTCCAGCACCAACACCTTGCGCGTGAGCCCCGTGACGCCCAGCGCGGCGCACAAGCCAAGGCCCACGGTCGCGCCGATCAGCAGCCGCGCGCACGACAGCACCAGCGCGCGGCCCAGGCTGGACGCGTGCATGGTGGAGAGCGACGCGCCCAGCGTCAGCAGCATCAGCGGGATGGCGAAGTCACCGAGCAGCTTGGTGCTCTTGAGGACCCACTCGGGGATGGGGACGCGCAGCCACAGCAGCAGCACCGTGAGCACCACCGTCCAGGTCAGCGGCGACCGCACCAGCGGCTCGAGCGAGAACTTTCCGGCGAAGAGCGGGCCGCCCAGCACGACGTGCGCGGTGGAGCTCACGGCGAAGTACGCCATGGCCAGCGCCAGGCCACGCTCACCGAACGCGAAGAGGCAGACCGGCAGCCCCACGTTGCCGGAGTTGGAGAACACCAGCGGCCCCAGGTAGGTGTGCGCCGGCAGCTTCAGCGTCCGGAGCAGCCCGTAGCCGAGCAGCGCAAAGCCGGCCATGGCGGCGGTCGCGAGGCCCGCCATGTGGAGGAGCACGTCCGCCGGCACGGTCAGCCGCACCAAGCTGTGAAAGACCATGGCCGGCACGCCGATCTGCAGCACCATCCGTGAGGTCGCGTCGTGATCGAAGCGCCCACCCAGCTTGACCCACCCAAAGCCAATCCCGGCGACGACGAACACGGGGGCGACGACGCCGAAGAGGTCGAGGAGCACGGGGAGCACGGGGGCGAAGCTGGCAGCGTCGACGCGGACGGGCAACCCGCGCGCTCGGCGCCGAGAGCCCCGGTCCTACTTCGCCTGGGCGGACTCGGCCGCCTTGGCCGCCTTGGCCGACTTGGTGCCGGACGTGGCGCTCGCCGGCGACGCGCTGCGATAGGCGTCGATGGTGGCGCGAATGACGAACGAGCTCGCGCGCTTCAGGTCGTCGCGCTGGGAGGGCAAGAACTCCGGGTGGAGCGCCACGTGCACGCCCACGATCTGCAGCAGCAGGGCGAGCGTGTAGATCACGCTGCGGTCGCTTGCTGTCCCCGTGCTGCGAACCCACCACTCGCCGAGCATGTCCACCTGCGTCTCGAGCCGCTGGTGGCGTGACCCGCGCGCGGTCGCCCCGGGGCGCAGCTCTTCGCGGAACATGGCCACCAGGACGTGCCGCGTGCGCGCCGCGTCGTCCACGACCGCGTTCACGATCCCGGACAGCCACTCCGCGCTCTGCTCCTCGTCGCTCAGAAACGCAGCGAGCCGCCTGGTGACGCGCTCCGAGAAGCGAGCGTAGCAGGCCTCGAGGAGCGCCTCGACCGAGGGGTAGGCTCGATAGAACGTGGCCCGCGACATGCCCGCCTCGTCCGCCAACATGGTGGCTTTCACCTCCTCCATGCCGCGATGCTCGAGCAGGCGCTCGAGGGCATCCAAGACGCGCTCGCGTTGGACGTCGATACCAGGTCGAGGCGTGTGCACGGCACGTGCTTCCCAGATGGGGGCGCGGCCTGTCAAGGAGCAAGCGCGCGCGAGGCAAGGCGCTTCACGGCGGCCTCAGCGGTACCTGCGACGGCGGACCCCTGACGAGCGGCTCGACCCTTCGACTGGTCCCGGCGAGCGACGGACGGTCGTTGCGCGTTCGATTTGGGGGTGCCGTTTGGGCTTGCCATACTCCGGCTCCCCGCCTCATGGCTCCCCGCCTCATGCCCCGCCCCCACCCCACACTCCCGCGCTTCGCCCACGTCACGCTCGCCCTGCTGACCCTGGTCGCGTGCGGGCGTACGGCGTCGCCGACCTCCATCGCCAACGCGGGGCTGAAGGCCCGCGCGCCGCTGGTCGCCCGGACGACGGAGACGCTGGGGCGCTGCGCGCACTTCGACCGCGAGCGGCAGGTCTTCTTCGGGGACCTGCACGTGCACACCGAGCTGTCCCTGGACGCCAACATGCAGGGCACGCGCATGACGCCCACCGACGCCTACCGCTTCGCGCGTGGCGAGAGCGTCGGCATTGGCCCGTACGACGAGGCCGACCAGCCCACGCGTCACGCGCAGCTCCGGCGGCCCCTGGACTTCGCGGCGGTCACCGACCACGCGGAATTCCTGGGCGTCGTGGGCGCGTGCTCGGACCGCGGCGGCCCGGCCTACGACCGCCGCGGCTGCCGGGCGTTCCGCAACCGGGAGCGCAGCGCGTTCATCATGCTGCACAGCTTCCTGACGGGCAGCGGCAGCCTCGTACGGGACCCCTTCCTGTGCGGCTGGGGCGCCGCCACCTGCATGCAGTATCAAGCCTCGGTGTGGGTGGACCTGCAGGACGCCACCGAGGCCGCCTACGACAAGAGCACCGACTGCCGCTTCACCACGCTCCACGCCTACGAGTGGTCGGCGACGCCGAGCGTCTCCATCCGCGTGGCGGCCAACCTGCACCGCAACGTCATCTTCCGGAACAACATCGTCCCCGCGCTGCCCGCCGACTACGTGCGCGCCAGCAGCATCGAGCAGCTGTGGCGCCGCTTGGAGCGGGAGTGCCTGCGCACGGGTGAGGGCTGCGACGTGCTGGCCATCCCCCACAACAGCAACCTGAGCGCCGGCGTCATGTTCGCACCCTGGGAGAGCGGGGCGGATCGCTTCTCGCTGGAGCACGCGCGCCGGCGCGCCTACATGGAGCCGCTGGTAGAGATCTTCCAGCACAAGGGCGCGAGCGAGTGCGTGCGCGGTGGGCTCACGGGCGACGAGGACTGCGGCTTCGAGCTGGTGCCCTACGGGGACCTCGCGGCGGCCGGCCGCGACAAGCCCAACGCGGTGCGCGAGGAGTCCTTCGTGCGCTCGGCGCTCGCCACCGGCATGAGCGTGCACCGCGAGCTGCGCGTGAACCCCTTTTCCGTCGGCTTCATCGGCAGCACGGACACGCACCTGGGGCTGCCCGGCGCGGTCGAGGAGAGCGCCTTCCTGGGCGGCGGCGGCGCGGGCGAAGGGGCGGAGGTGCGCGCGGACCAGTCGACCTTCCCGGACAACATCTACTTCGGCGGTGGCGGGCTGGCCGCGGTGTGGGCCGAGGAGAACAGCCGTGAGGGCATCTTCGGCGCGCTGCGTCGACGCGAGACCTACGCCACGAGCGGCCCGCGCATCGCGCTGCGCGTGTTCGCCGGCTGGGAGCTGGGCGACGCCTGGTGCGAGCGCCCCGACCGCGTGGCCCACGCCTACGAGACCGGCGTCTCCATGGGCGGCGAGCTCGGCGCGCAGCCGGTGGGCGGTGGCGCGCCGACCCTCGCGATCACCGCGTTGCGCGACCCCCAGGGAGCGCACCTGCAGCGCGTGCAGGTCATCAAGGGCACCCTCGGGGTGGACGGCACGCCGCGCGTGCAGGTCTTCGACGTCTACGGTGACCGCGGCATCGGGCGGGACGTGAACCTGAGCACCTGCGAGCCGAGCAGCGCCGGCTCCGACCAGATCTGCACGACCTTCCGCGACCCCACCTTCGACCCCCGCGAGCACGCGTACTACTACGTGCGCGTGCTGGAGGTGCCCACCTGCCGCTGGACCACGCACGTGTGCGTGCGGGAGCAGTACAACTGCGCGGGCACCCGGCCCATCGACAGGGCCTGCTGCGCCCCAGAGGTGGGGCTCTACCCGGAGTCGTGCGTGGGGGTGCGCTGCGGGCCCGACAACGCCACGCACCGCTGCTGCGACAACCGCACGGTGGAGCCCGTGATCCAAGAGCGCGCCTGGAGCAGCCCGATCTGGTTCTACCCGGCGGAAGCCACCCCGTGAGCCTCGAGCAGGTGTTGGGGGCCGCGCTGGTCGTCGTCGGCGGCTCGTTCGTGCAGACCATTGCCGGCTTTGGGATGGGGTTGTTCTCGGTGCCTCTGCTGATCTACTTGGGCTTCCCGCTGGCCAACGCGGTGGCGCTCTCGGTGGGCGCAGGGCTGGTACAGCTGCTCATTGGCCTGCGCTCCGTACGCCACGAGGTGAACTGGCCCGACGCGTTCGGGATGGCTGTGATCCAAGCGCTCACGGTGCCCGTGGGGATGCTGGGCATGCAGCTGCTCTCGGACGCAGGCCCCGCGCGCGTGAAGCAGGGCGTGGGCGTCTTGCTGTTCGTCGCGCTGGGCGTGCGGCAGCTCTGGCGGCCAGCCCCACGCGACACGGTAGCGCCCGTCTGGAAGGTGGTGGCGGGCAGCGTCAGCGGGCTCCTGTCGGGGCTGGCGGGGATGGGTGGCCCTCCGCTCGTGCTCTACGCGCTCGCGCACCGCTTCAGCGTGGACCGTTACCGCGCCTTCTTGTGGAGCCAGTTCGTGCTGGTGGTGCCCGTCATGGTCACCACCCTCGCGCTGCGCTTCGGCGCGGAGGTCTTGCTCACCTTCGGGCTGGGTGTGGCGCTGACCCCGTGCCTGTGGCTGGGGGCGCGGCTCGGGATGCGTGTCAGCGCGCGCTTCGAGGTCGCGACGGTGCAGCGCATCGCCGTGGGGTTGCTGTACGTCATCGCCCTGAGCGGGGCCCTGGGGCCGCTCTTGGCGGAGCGCCTACCCGGCGCTGGCTGAGGCCTTGTTGCGCCGCGACCAGCGCCAGAACCCGAGCCCGAACGCCAGCAACACGAGCGCCGCGCCCACGGTGACCCAGACCTGGCTCGGCACGTTCGCAAAGAACTCGAACAGCCTCTCGCCGAAGAAGGCCGTGGCCAGCAGCGGGAGGGTGTAGCCCACGAGCGAGCCCCAGAAGTGGGTCCAGAACGGCACGCGCGAGACGCCGAAGAAGGCGTGCAGCGCCTGCGGCATCCAGAGCAGGAAGCGCAGGGTGACGACCGTGGCGAAGGCTCGGCGCTCGAGCGCCTCTTCGTAGCGTCGGAAGCGCTCCGGGATGCGGGCAGAGACCCAGTCCCGCGCGACGAAGCGCGAGAACGAGAAGCCAATCACGCTGGCCGCCATGGTGCCGGCCATGGAGAGGGCGAAGGCCTCCTGCCAGGGCCAGAGGATGGGCGCGACCAGCACGAAGATGGTGCCCGGCACGCCGAAGGGCTGCAGCAACGCGAAGGCCACCACGAACGCCAGCTGCCCGTACGCGCCACGCTCCACGATCCACTCGCGCAGCTGCGCGGGCTCCGACAGGGCCGCGAGCACCCCGAAGCGCTGCGCCACCACCAGCAGCAGCACGACCGCGAAGACGAGCAGCAGCTTGGCGGCGCGCTTCGACGAAGCGGGAGGGGTCGTGGTGGGTTGGGTAGGCAGCACTTGGTTCGTCACGTCACGCTCTCGGGTCTGTCGCGACCAAGCGCAAAGCGTGACCCAGCATTCGACCCAAACCGGCGGGGAGTCAACCGCCACCACCCCCCTCCTCTCCGGCTTACGCCTCGAGCGCGCGCGCTCCTCGAGCTTGTTCGGCGCGGACGGACGCTTTCACAACCCCAGCGGGCTCGGCCCGCGACTGCAAGGCCCCCCGTGGCCGGTCATGCGCGACTTCGTGCTCGGCGCAGGGCGGCGACGGCCGGACAGACCGTTGCCGGTCGAGAGCCCCCTGCCCACCTGGGTTCGGTCCGTGCAGTCGGGCCTGCGCCTCACGTGGCTGGGTCACAGCACGGTGCTGGTGGAGATCGACGGGGTGCGCGTGCTCACGGACCCGGTGTTCGGCGAGCGGGTCTCGCCCGTCTCGTTCAGCGGGCCCAAGCGCTTTCACCGGACTCCCGCTGCGCTGACGCAGCTGCCCCCGCTGGACGCCGTGCTGCTCTCGCACGACCACTACGACCACCTGTGTGCCTCCAGCATGCGGCACATTGCCAAGCTGGACGTGCCCGTCATCACGTCGCTGGGCGTGGGGGCGCGGCTCGAGGGCCTGGGCGTGGACCCTCAGCGGATCGTGGAGCTGGACTGGTGGGAGGACTACACGCTACCCGGCGGCGCGCTGCGCTTCACGGCCACCCCCGCACAGCACTTCTCGGGGCGCACGCTGCTGGACCGCAACCGCACGCTGTGGTCGTCGTGGGTCATGACCACGGCCGAGAGGCGCGTGTTCTTCTCGGGGGACACAGGGCTCACCGACGAGTTCGCGGAGGTGGGCCAGCGCTTTGGGCCCTTCGACGTGGTGATGGTCGAGATCGGCGCCTTTCACCCGGCCTGGGGCAGCATTCACCTCGGCCCCGAGAACGCGCTGCGCGCGTGCGCCATGCTGCGTGGGGACGCCCTCTTCCCGGTGCACTGGAGCACCTTCGACCTCGCCCTGCACGCCTGGGACGAGCCCGCCGAGACCCTCGTGCGCCTGGCCGCGCAGTCCGGGCAGCGGGTGCTCACGCCGCGCCTGGGGAGGCCGTTCGAGGTGGCGCACGTGGAGGGCGTGGACCCCTGGTGGCGCGCCACCCGCTGACCGACCGCTGAGAGACACGCGTCCTCGCCGCGCAGCATCATGACGAAGCGAGCACGTTGGCGTTCCAATGCGATACGCTGTGCTCCGCTTGGACCCCCCCCGTCGCCAGCCGACTCCCGATCCGAGACTCAGCGACCCGTTGAGCTCGTGGGCCGACCCGCTCGGCAGCGGCGAGCGGTCTCGCCACGTCGAGATGTGGACGCTGGTGAACACCAAGCGGCCCATGGACGGACGCACCACGCGCTCCCTCTGCATCGCGCTCTTGATCACCTACCTGGTCGTGATCGCGCTGCGGGCGAACGGTGCCGCACCCCTGGCGTTGGCGTTGCGCGGCGTGATCGTCGTCTACGCGCTCGTGGGGGTCGCCTTTGCTCAGCGCTTTGCGCACACGGGGGTGCGCCTTTACACGGTGGGCCTCGCGCTGCTGATGCCCACGCTGACGCTCGCCGCCACGGGCATGCATGGAGCCAAGCTGAGCGACATCGTGTTCACGGGTGTCACCATCTTGGCGTCGCTCTCGTTCGTCATCATGGGGCGCGACCTCGCCTTTCTCGTGGTGGCGCTGCCCACGCTGCTGACCATCACCTCGCTGCTGCTGCCCCCACAGCCCCTGGAGCTCGAGACCCGCGTGGGGATCCTGGCCGCCTGCATCGGCCTCGGCGCCTCCCTAGCGTTCGGCTTTCAGGTCTACCGTGGCCTCCTGTGGCAAGCCGAGCAGGCCGTGCGCAACGCCTATCTCCAAGCCAAGGCGTCGAGCGCAGCCAAGTCGTCGTTCTTGGCCACCATGAGCCACGAGCTGCGCACCCCCATGACCGGCGTGCTCGGCACCGCCGACCTCTTGGCGGCGTCCCCGTCGCTCGGCCCGGAAGAGCGTCGGCACGTGGAGACCATCCAGGAGAGCGGGCGGGCGCTGCTGCGCGTCATCAACGACATCCTGGACTTCTCCAAGGTGGAGGCGGGCGCCCTCTTGCTCGAGCCCGAGCCGGCCGACGTGAACTTGGAGGTGACCGGCGCGATCACCCTGATGGCGCCCATCGCCAAGGCGAAGGGCCTGACGCTGCGCATGGACGTCGACTGCGACCCGCGGGTCCAGGTCTTCGACCGCACCCGCTTTCGCCAGGTGCTGCTCAACCTGATCTCCAACGCTCTCAAGTTCACGGAGACCGGGGGCGTGCTGGTCGAGGTGCGCTCTACGCGGCGGAGCGAGCGGGAGCTGGTGCTCACGTGTGCCGTCAGCGACACCGGCCCGGGGGTGCCCGAGGAGGCCCGCGCGAGCATGTTCGAGCCCTTCGTGCAGCTCCATGTGGGCACGGCGCGGGCGCACGAGGGCACCGGGCTGGGCCTGGCCATCTGCGCACGGCTGGCGCGCTTGATGGGTGGCGACATCGAGGTGGGCGACGCGGTGGGGGGCGGCTCCGTGTTCCGCTTCACGGTGGTCACCGCCGACGCGCGCAGCCAGGCGCCTCGGGAGCATACTGGCGAGCTGGCGCTCCCGTTCGCGCCCGCGTGCAGCGTGCTGGTGGTCGACGATCAGGCGGTCAACCGTCAGGTCGTCGCGGCGATGCTCATGCAGCTGGGGTACGAGCACGTCACCGTCGTCACGGGCGGCGCGGCCTCCGTCGAGAGCGTGCGCGACCAGGCCGTCGACATCGTGCTCATGGACATGCAGATGCCCGAGGTGGACGGCATCGAGGCCACACGACGCATCCACGCGACCGTTCCGGTCGCACCGTACATCGTGGCGCTGACGGCCAACGTGCTCGAGAGCGACCGGCAACGCTGCGTGGACGCGGGCATGCGCGACTACCTCGCCAAGCCCGTCACCATGGACGCGCTGCTGCGTACCATGCGCCGTGCGGAGCGAGCCGTCCGGGCACAGGCCCGCGACAGCGCCTGAGCGCGTGGCGGTTTGGCGACCGCTCGCCACGACGACGCCGACTCTACGCGGCAGCCGAGCCGAACCGAGGCGCTCAGGCCCGAGCCGAGCGCGCGGCGGTCAGTGGGCACCCGTCGATGGTGATGCGGTGCATCACGCGGCGCTGCCCTGCGTAGTCGTTCTTGGCGAAGTGCCACGTCGCGCGGTTGTCCCAGACGGCCACCGACCCGGGCTGCCACTGGAATCTCGCGACACGGCGCGCGCGGGTGGCGTGCGCGTAGAGGTAGCCCAGCAGCGGTAGGGAGCGGAGCAGGCTGCGCCCCTCGAAGCGGATGGTGAAGCCAGGGTTCACGTACAGCGCCTCGCGCCCAGACAGGGGGTGCTTGATCACCACCGGGTGCACCACGTCCTCCATGGCGTCCGCGAGCTCCGGGTTCTTGACCTGGTTCTGGCTGCCGGTGAGCCGTCGCAGGAGCGCGGTCTTGGAGCCGAAGACATGCTTCGAGGAGTGCACCGCGTTCATGCCGCGCAGCCTCTCCTGCACGCGCACGGGGAGCGTGGCGAACGCGTCGTACATGCTGACGAAGCACGTGTCTCCGCCGGTGGCGGGCAGCTCCCGCGCGACCAACACGGAACCTAGTGCGGGCTCCACGTCGTACGAGTGGTCCGTGTGCCAGCCTCCCCCGATGTTGAAGCGCTCCTCGGGGGCCTTCGCCACCATCGCGATCTCGGGGTAGTCCGCGTGCGCCACGAAGAAGCGGTTGACGTTGATGGTGCCGAAGCGCCGCGCGAGCGCGATGTGGTCCTCCTCACTCAGCTCCTGCCCGCGGAAGAAGAGCAGCCCGTGCTCGTCGAAGAGCGCCCGGATCCGGGCGAAGGTGTCGTCGTCGGCCACGCGCAGGTCCACGTCCCAGATCTCGATGCCCGCGCCGGGGTGCCGCTTCGTCTTCATGTCGCCGAATCTACACGACGCAGCGCGTGCGTGTCGGAGCCGTGGCATCCTACCGGGCAGACGAGGAGAACCATGGCGCTCACCCCTTCCACGATGCTCCCCCTCGGGACTCCCGCTCCCCCCTTCGCGCTGCCGGACGCGGTGACCGGCAACACCATCACGCTGGACGACCTCCCCGGCACCGCCCTGTTGGTCATGTTCATCTGCAACCACTGCCCCTTCGTGGTGCACGTGCGCGCGGAGCTCGCGCGGCTCGAGCGTGACTACGCCGAGCGCGGCGTGGCCATCGTCGCCATCAACAGCAACAGCCTGCGCACCCACCCCCAGGACGGCCCCGAGGCCATGGCCCGCCTCGCCCGCGAGCAGGGCTGGGGCTTCCCCTTCCTGATGGACGCCACGCAAGACGTGGCGCGCGCTTACCACGCCGCGTGCACGCCAGACTTCTTTCTCTTCGACGCGGCGCGCACGCTGGTCTACCGCGGTCAGCTCGACGGAAGCCGCCCGAGCAACGACGTCCCCGTGAGCGGCGCCGACCTGCGCGCCGCCATCGACGCCGTGCTCGCGGGCGGGGCGGTCTCCGAGCGGCAAGTGCCCAGCATCGGCTGCAACATCAAGTGGGACGCGCCGTAGGCGCCGTCGCAGCCCGCGTCCTCGAGCGCTCTGCGCGCTGAGCAGAAAGCGTGACGGAAGCTCGCGCCTCCGCCCGAGCGTGGGCACGCCAGTGAACGCGCGGCAGGTGTCGCGCGCTGGCGTCTCACCAAAGGCCGGAACCATGACGATGACACGACGAGACTGGGCGACGCTGGCGCTGCTGGTCGCCTGCACCGCCCCCCTCAGCACGGGCTGCCAAGACACGATCGACTCACTACACGAGGTGGTCTCCCCGTCCGAGGCCGCCCCCAACGTCCCCGGCAGCGTGGCCGGGCGCTGGGGCACACAGTGGGGGTCGCAGGTCTGCAACCTCGTCCTCACCCAGAACGGGACGCAGGTCACGGGCCGCTACACCTCCGTCGGCGCACCACCGGGGACGGTGCAGGGCACGCTCAACGCAGGCGTGCTGACGGGTACGTGGAGCGACGAGGGCGGTGGGGGCGGCGGGATCGTCCTCACCTTCACTCCCGACACGCAGCGCTTCACAGGCACCTGGGGCAGCGGTGCGTCGTCAACAAACGGCGGCAGCTGGACCGGCACGCGCTGAGGCCGTCGAGTAGAGGATGCGCCCAGAGACTCCGCTCCCACCCCAAGGGGCGGGAGCCGTCACACGTCTTCCAACGAACAACCGCGCGGCATACGGGTCACCTGCACTGATCCGCCGCTGGCCGCTACCCGATACACGACCCAATCCTCGCCATCGCCAAGCGCCTGGTACTCGACCGCCCCCTCGCATAGGAGCGTGCCCGACGTCCGTTCTGTGCAGGCGCCGCCAACGACCGGAAAGGGACTGGCAGCGATGACGCCCCGAGGGCCGACGGACTCGAGAACCCCCTCGCTGGCGCGCAACGTGAGACGCACTCCGCAGCGCTTGGCGCGGGGCTCTTCAATCGCCCAGTGCGACTGTTGCTCGATGCCGTCTTGCACTCCGCTTTGATAGTATGCGTCACGGGCGCGCCGTGTGAGCTGGACGAACACTCCGCGCCGCCACTCGTACGTGTCGAGAACGCCCGTGTCGCAGGCCACGCGGCCGCAATCCACGGCGCGCAAGCGGATCCGGTTGCCAACCTGATAGAGCCACGCACCGTTCTGGTCCCCCTCTCTCCACGGCGTGAAGAAGCGCCCGCGCGGGGTGGCTCTGCGTGGGGCCCACGCTGTGGCGTAACGGACAGGGCGCACGCTCCGGTCGTCCGCGAACAGGACATGAGTGATCCGGCCAGACGTAGCGAAGCAGTGGGTCTCCACCGTGAAGAGCCAATGGCTGGGTGCGATCCGGAACGCCATCGTCACTTCGGGCTGGGCGTCGGGGTCGTCCTGACACACATGCGGTGATCTCAGAGCCCGCCCGAGCAACCCGTCGAGTTCCGAAGCCGCCGCCTCGTGGTAGACGCCGCCCCCTTCGTCGTGAGCGTCCAGCCGCTCCGATTGAGCAACGAGGCCGCTGTCGACGCTCGACGCGAGAACCCCAAAGCATGCTGCCAAGGCGGGTATCACGCGAGTGATGGAGCGGCTCATGTGGCTGCCAACCACCCCGCGTGGAGAGCCTATTCCTCCTCGAGCAGCGTCTCCGCGTCGCGCCCAACGACAACCCCACCCAACTAGCCCCGACAGCCTCCCCACCCCCCGCTCGCGATCACCCAGGGTAAGTCGAGCCCCACACGCCCAAGGAGGAGGCGGCGGCTTGCGCGCCTCTCTACCGAATGGTAGGGAACAGGCGACCGAGCGGTAGGTTCTCCACCGCATCGCGAAACACAGGAGTGACCCATGGGGGTATCGACCCGTTATGTGCTGAATCAAGGCCCGGTGCTGGGAGCGCTCGGACGCGCCGCCGTGGCCGCGGTCAAGAGTCGCAAGAAGACCGCGAGCGGGCCCACGCAGGTGCCCGGTCGTGAGCTGCGCGAGCGCATCCCGCCGCGCCCTGCGGACATGGTCACGGACTACATCCGCAACGTGGGCGGCGACCCGTCGGCCTATCGCGGCCAGCTGCCCGCGCACATGTTCCCGCAGTGGGTCTTCCCGCTGCAGGCGCGCGGCCTCGAGGACGTGAGCTACCCGCTGCAGAAGGTGCTCAACGGTGGCTGCCGCATCGAGTTCAACGCGCCGCTGCCGGTGGGCGAGGCGCTCAACGTGAGCTGCCGCCTCGAGGACATCGACGACGACGGCAAGCGCGCCATCATCCATCAGCGCGCCGTCACCGGCACGGCTCAGCGCGCCGACGCGGTGGTCACGCACGTGTACGCCTTCGTCCCCCTCGCCAAGAAGAAGGACGAGAAGCCCACGCCGGGATCCAAGAAGAAGGCGCCGCCGCCGCGCATCCCCGAGGACGCGCGCGAGATCGCCTTCTGGAACATCCCCGTCTCCGCGGGCCTCGACTTCGCGAAGCTCACCGGCGACTTCAACCCCATCCACTGGATCGCGCCTGCCGCGCGCGCCGCTGGCTTCAAGAACGTCATCCTGCACGGCTTCGCCACGCTGGCCCGCGCCATCGAAGGCATGAACCGCGCGCTGTTCGCGGGCGACCCCTCGCGCCTGGCCACCATTGACGTGCGCTTCACGCGGCCCTTGGTTCTCCCCGCAAAGGTGGGGCTCTACGTTCGCGGCGACGAGGTGTACGTCGGCTCCGCGAAGGGCGGCCCCGCCAACCTGGTCGGCACCTTCACTACACGCTGATTTTCAACGGCAACCACGGAAGCAGAGATCATGAGCGACCTCCTCCTCGACAACGAGCAAGCCCGCAAGCTCATCAAGACGCTGGGCCTCCCCCTCCCGGTCCCCGAGCGCCTACGCCGCGCGAAGGGCCCCTACGAAGAGCGCCCGCTCGAAGGCAAGGTGGTGCTCGTAGGCGGGCACTCCGCCCTGCGAGACACGCTGGCCGCCTCGCTCGCCAAGATGGGCGCCGAGCCCGTGGTGGTGGGTGACGAAGACGACGCCAAGCCCTTCCGCCGCGCGGGTGAGGCCTGGGGCCGCCCGGTGCGCGTGGTCGCGCCGGGTGAGGCGCCCGAGGACGTGCGCGTAGACGCCATGGTGTACGACGGCACCGGCGTGCGTGGTCCCGACGAGCTGAAGGGCCTCTACGAGTTCTTCACGCCGTACATGCGCAAGCTGAACAAGGGTGGGCGCTGCGTGGTCATCGGGCGTCCGGCCGCGCTGGCCGGCACGCACGCCGAGTCCGCCGCCGCCGCCGGCCTCGAGGGCTTCACGCGCAGCCTCGGCAAGGAAGTGGGCGCCAACGGCTCCACCGCCAACAGCGTCTTCGTGGAGAAGGGCGCCGAGGGCCGCTTGGACGCGACCCTGCGCTTCCTGCTCTCGCCGCGCTCCGCCTTCGTGACCTGTCAGCCCTTCAACATCAGCAAGGACGCGAAGGGCGACGAGGCTCCCACCACGCAGCCCCTCGAGGGCAAGATCGTGCTGCTCACTGGCGCCGCCCGCGGCATCGGCGAGTCCACCGCGCGCATCATGGCCGCCGAAGGTGCGCACGTGGTCTGCCTCGACCTCCCGCGCGACGACGAGCCCCTCAGCAAGGTCGCGCGCTCCATCGGCGGCTCGGTGCTGCTGGCGGACATCACCGACCCAGACGCCCCGGAGCTCATCTGCAAGGAGCTCAAGGAGCGCTTCGGCGGCGTGGACATCGTGGTGCACAACGCCGGCATCACGCGCGACAAGCTGCTGGCCAACATGAAGCCGCAGCTGTGGGACATGGCCGTGGACGTGAACCTCGGCGCGGTCATCCGCATCACCGAGAAGATGGTCTCGAACGGCGTCCTCAACGACGGCGGCCGCGTCATCTGCCTGAGCAGCGTGTCCGGCATCGCGGGCAACCGCGGCCAGACCAACTACTCGGCCAGCAAGGCGGGCATCGTCGGCTTCGTCCAGAGCCTGGCCCCTCAGCTCGCAGCGCGCGGCGTCACGGTCAACGCCATCGCCCCCGGTTTCATCGAGACGCGCCTGACCAGCGCCATGCCGGTGGGCATCCGTGAAGGCGCCCGGCGCCTGAGCGCCCTCGGCCAGGGCGGCCACCCCGAAGACGTCGGGCAGGCCATCACTTTCCTTTCAACCCCGGGTGCCGTGGGCATCACGGGCAGCGTGCTGCGAGTCTGCGGCGGCGCACTAGTGGGAGCATGAACATGGCAACCAGGAAGAAGCCGGCCGCGTCCGGCAAGAAGACCCCCTCCACCAGCACCGAGATCCCCAAGGGCCGCCGCGCCGTCATCATCGGCGGCGTGCGTACTCCCTTCGTGCGCGCCTTCAGCGAATTCATGCTGCTGGACACCATCGCGCTCGCGGGCGTGGCCACCAAGGCCCTGCTCGAGAAGACGCAGGTGCCGCGCTCCGAGCTCGACGGCATCGTGTGGGGCGGCGTGATCCTGCCCACCCTCTCGCCGAACATCGCGCGTGAGGTAGCGCTGGACCTGAAGCTCCCGGCCAGCGTCGAGGGCTACACGGTCACGCGCGCCTGCGCCTCGGGCCTGCAGGCCATCACGGACGCGGTCTCCGCCATCGAGCGCGGCGACGCCGACGTGCTCATCGCGGGCGGCTCGGACAGCACCAGCAACGCGGCCGTGGCGCTTCCCAACAAGGCCGTGCACGCGCTCGCGCCGCTGGCGTTCGGCAAGGCCAAGGGCATGCAGGACTACCTGGGCGTGCTCTCGCAGCTGATGCCCATCACGGACATCTTGCCGGCCATGCCCAAGATCGCCGAGCGCACCACCGGCGAGGTCATGGGTGAGTCGGCCGAGAAGATGGCGCGCCGCAACGGCGTCACGCGCCAGGAGCAGGACGCCCTCGCCGCGCGCAGCCACCGCCTCGCCGCGGCGGCCGTCGCCTCGGGCCGCTTCGAGACCGAGGTCATCCCCGTGGAGACCAGCAAGGGCTGGGTCCACGCGGACACCATCATCCGTGGCGACACCAGCGAAGAGAAGCTGGCCAAGCTGCGGCCCGTGTTCGCGAAGGACGGCACCGTGACGGCTGGCAACGCCACGCCGCTCACGGACGGCGCGTCCTGCATCCTGCTCATGAGCGAGGAGAAGGCCGAGGCCCTCGGCTTCACCGGTCTGGCCGCGTTCCGCAGCTGGTCCTACGTGGGCGTGGACCCGACCGATCAGCTGCTGATCGGGCCGGCCATCGCCATGCCGCGCGCCCTCGAGCGCGCCGGCCTCGAGCTGAACGACGTGGACCTGGTGGACATCCACGAGGCCTTCGCCGCGCAGGTCTTGAGCGTGACCAAGGCGATGGAGAGCAAGGCCTTCTCGGAGGAGCGCCTGGGCCGCAGCACGGCCGTGGGCACCATCGACGACGCCAAGTTCAACGTGCACGGCGGCTCCATCGCCATCGGCCACCCCTTCGGGGCGACCGGCGCGCGCATCGTCACCACGCTGGCCAACGAGCTGGCCATGTCCGACAAGGAGACGGCCGTGCTGGGCATCTGCGCAGCCGGCGGTCTCGGCGCGGCGGCGGTGCTCGAGCGCGTCTGACACGCGGGCCCGTGAGGCCCCGAAGAGTTGCAGAGAGGGCTGGCCGAGAGGCTGGCCCTCTCCCGTTCTGGGGCGTCCGCCGTCGACGAAGCATTCCAACGAGGGGGCGTTCCGTGGTATCCGTACGGGTCTACACCTATGAGCGGACTGAAGATCACACTCTCGGCGAGGACGGACGTCGGACGAGTCCGAGGCCACAACGAAGACGCCTACATCGCGCTGGACCTGGCGCGCGCGGACGTGCACGTCGGGAACGGCGAGCTGGTGGAGCTCGAGGTGGGTCCACAGGGGGCCCTGGTCGGAGTGTCCGACGGCATGGGCGGCTCGCAGGCCGGCGAGATCGCCAGCGCCATGGTGGTGCAGTCCTTGGACCAGTCGCTGCGCGCCGAGAGCCACAGCTCGCCGGACGACATCCTCAAGGAGGCGGTGGAGCGCGCCAACCGCGAGGTACACGAGGCGGGCCGTGAGCCGGGCCGCTCGGGGATGGGCGCGACCCTCACCGCCGTGCTGGTGCGCGACACGCACGCCCACATCGCCTCCGTAGGTGACTCACGGGCGTACCTGCTGCGCGAGGGGCGTCTGCGTCAGATGACCCGCGACCAGAGCTACGTGCAGGTGCTGCTGGACGCCGGACTCATCAAGGAACAGGACGCGGCCCACTCGGCCTTCAGCAGCATCATTCTGCAGAGCATGGGGCAGAAGGAAGACGTGCAGGTGGCGCTGGGGCGCCTAGAGCTGCGGCGCGGTGACCGCCTGCTGATCTGCTCGGACGGGGTCACCGGGCACATCCCGGACGCGGACCTCGCGGAGCTGCTCAAGTCGCGGGACAGCGTGGACGTCATCACCCAGCGCATCGTGGACCTGGCCAACGAACGCGGCGGGAGCGACAACATCACGGCGGTGGTCGCGGACGTGAGCGGCGGGAAGCTGCGGCGCGTGGCCGGCCCGGAGACCGTCACGCAGACCTTCCAGGTGATCTCGGAGTTCGCGAGCCCGGTAAAGAAGTCGGGCGACGCCGCGAAGCCCGCGCCCACGGAGGCGCCCGAGACCGTGGACCCGACGGGCTGGGACGAAGACTCCGAGGCCCCCTCGAGCTCCCCCCCTCCAGCACCCGCCGCGAGTCCGTCCACGACGCCGGAGGGCCCGGGGACCACGGGCCTGCTGCTCGGCTTCATCGCCTTGGTGGTGGTCGCCGCGGGTGTGGGCTACTGGCTCTTCGCAGGCTGAGGAGGCACACACATGAGCAAGAGCGAGCTTGAATTGCGCGCCGAGCAACTCGAGGCGCGCGTGCGCCACCTGGAGGGGCTGCGTGCGCTCAACGGCGACACGGACAGCGCCATCGAGACCGCCCTGCGCGAGCGCCTGCCGCTGGAGCAGACTCTGGCGCGCGTCATGCCGCTGCTGCTGGCGCACACGGGCGCGCGCTCGGGGTGGATCCAGACCTTCGACGAGAACCTCGAGCTGCGCGACTTCTGCTTCGGTACCGACACGCCGCCCCCCGAGGCGTTGGACATCACCCAGGCGGCGCGCACGCGCGACAACTACCGCAACGTCAACAGCGAGCGCACGGTCGTCGGTCAGCGCGTCGACGTGGCCGGCGAGAGCTTCGGTGCGGCGGCGCTGTGGTTCGACGGACAGTGCGACGACGCCGCGTGCGAGGCCATCGAAGACGCCCTCGAGACCTGGTGCGAGGAGCTGGACAACTACCTGGCGGCCATCGCTCAGGCGCGCAAGAAGCTCCAGATCCTGCGGGCCACCAGCGAGGCGCTGAAGGAGCCCGTGCTCGACGACGGCATCCGCAAGGCCATCGACGTGCTGCAGCAGAACGTCCCCTTCGACGACCTGCTGCTGGTCTTCCGTCAGGACGACGACCTGCGGGGCGTCAGCCTGAACTACAAGATCATCCAGAGCGGCGTGCTCACGCACGACTCGCGCACCCCCGCCGACATGGAGATCGACGACTTCATCCGCGGCGAGGCGGCCGAGATGATCCGCGGGCGCTCGCGCGGGCTGCTCGAGCGCTTTGGCATCGAGACCTTCCGCGAGGAGGTCATGATCACCGGCGTGCGCGACGAACGCGTCCTCGGCCGCGTGGTGGTCACCAGCGCGCGCGGCGAGTTCAACACCTTCGACCGGGACCTGCTGGAGCGCTTCGCCGACGCGCTGCGGCAGCGCGTGGTGGACTTCAACCGCGAGTGGAAGCACCTGTCGCTGTGCTTCCCGCCGGACACCGTGCGCCGCCTGCTGCACGAAGAGGACTACGTGGCGCGCTACCTGGTGCCGCGCGAGCGCGACGTCGCCATCCTGTACTGCGACATCTCGGGCTTCACGCGGATCAGCGAGCAGGTGCTGAGCGAGCCCTCGCTGATCGGCAAGCTGGTCAACACCTGGAGCGCCCGCGTCGTGGACATCGTCTGGGAGACGGGCGGGGTGTTCGACAAGATGGTGGGCGACTGCATCATCGCGCTCTGGGGCCCCCCCTTCGACGAGCTGAGCCCCGCCGCCGCCTGCCAGCGCGCGGTGGACGCGGCCAAGCGCATCCGCGACTACACGCGGTCCCTGAACGACGGCGTGGCCCTGCCCGAGCTGATCGGCATGGATGCCCCCATCGGCGTGGCCACGGGGCTCAACTACTGCCCCCTCTTCGTGGGGCTCTTCGGCCCGAACGAGGCCTACACGGGCTTCAGCTCCGGCATGAACAACACCGCGCGCCTCCAGGGCGTGGCCAAGCGCGACGAGATCCTGTGCATGGACGCGTTCGTGCGCGCTCTGCCGGACGACACGGGCTTCGGCCCCGAGCAGCAGGCGCAGGTGAAGAACGTGGCCGAGCCGCTGCGCTACCGCGCCCTCCGCTGAGCGGAGCCCGGTAGACCAGGACGAATCGAGTCAGCGACCGGGCTCGGGCATGCGCGCGCCGAAGTGGCCCTCGAGCGGCGCCATGATGCTCTTGCGGGTGGGGAAGAGGCGCGCGATGAGCACCGCCCCGATCAGCGGGAACGCGATGGCCTGCTCGAGGGGGCAGCCCAGCGCGACCAAGATCACGCCGTACATGCCGATGGACTCCGACAGGGCGAGCCGCAGGATGAAGGGGGTGTGGAAGAGCGCGGCAGCGGTCTTCGCGGCAGCCGGTGGGTTGGCGAAGTAGCGCACCGTCGGCGCGGCCTCGCGAAAGATGACGCTGGCGTTGGGGTCGGCCCGCTCCTCGGTGTCGGCTTGGGCGGTCGCCAGCAGAGCGGCCTCGATGCGGCGGGGGATGATCACCTGAGCCACACCGGCGCCCACGGCCACCGCGGCGAGCACGTACAGCATGAGCATGTCGAAGGGCTCGTCCGGCGGCACCACCACCGCCGCCACCACGGAGAAGACCAGGATGTTGGACATGAAGAGCGCAAACCACAGCACGCGCGGGGTGAACAGCAGGGGCGCGAGGGGGTCGTGGTTGTCGCTCATGACCCCATCCTGTCGCGTGGCGCGCGGAAGGTCACCGAAAATGCTGGCGGGGCGGCCACGGGTGCGGACACCTCACTCGGGCGCGCCTCGCTCAGCGCGGCGTGCGCAGCAGCTCGAGTCGCATGGCGTCCGCAGCGGCCCGGCTGAGCGCGCTCGCTCCGGCAGCATCGAGCGCACCGTCCGGCAGCGTCACGGCAGCCGCCCAGGCGCTGGGGTCCACGGAGAGGGTCACCTCCGCGTAGAGGCTCTCCGGACCCAGCACCAGCGGCTCGTCGAAGTCGATGTCGAACGAGACGCTCATGGTGCTGGTGAGCGTGAACGAGGAGACGACCTGCCCCTCGGCGTCCAGACGCTCCCCGTGCAGCTCCACCGCGCCCGTGAGGGGGTTGCTCGTGCTCGCGCCCAGAGCGTCTCCGTCCGGCACCGCCAGCATCCCGTGCACCCCGCAGTAGGTGCCTGGCGTGGGCCGGAAGGTGCCGGGGCTGAACACCTCGTCTCCGAGGGCGTCGAGCACCACCGGGACCCCCAGGTACGTGGGCGAGCTGGCCGAGTGGGCGCGGGCGACCGGCATGGACAGCGCCGCCGTGAGCCGCGCCAACGTGGACGCCGGGCAGGCCTCGAGCGTGAGGGAGTGCACGGCCACGTGTGCGCGGAGGAGGCGCACGCTCACGTCCCCCTGCGTCTCGACCGGGTCTGCCAGCGTCCCACCGCCGCGGTAGGCGACGGGCACTTGGATGCCGGCCGAGTCGTCGGTGCACGAGGGCAGCGCGAAAGACACGAGACCGAGGACGAGGGCCACGGCGACCAGCGCCGAGCGGCGCGCGAAGCGGGCGCTAGAGATCAAGGGACACCCCCAGGTTGACGGCCAAGCCCTCACGGTGCTGACCCTGTAGTGCGTTGAGCACGGGCACGGCGATGCCCGCTTGAAGCGTGAGGTCCTCCGCCGGAGACGCGATGAACCCCATGGTGGCGTACCCAATGGCGCCGCCGGAGTCCGACTCCTGCTGACCGCCCTCGTGGGAGACGGCGTCGACGCGCAGCAGCGCACCCGCGCGAATGCCGAAGGCGCGCGAGGGCTGCAGCTGGAAGTTCACCAGCGTGCGCCACGAGGCCCCTCCGCGAGAGCGGTCGAAGCCGCGCGTGGGCACGCTCAGCACGGACGACACATAGGCCGACCACGGGTCCGCGAAGCGCGCGTACGTGAGCCCCACCGACGGGTCCCAGCTCCCCGAGCCAGCCTGCAGCTCGAGAGGCAGCACCTGGTTGAACATGTCCCGCTGCGCGCGCGCCGTGGGCAGCTCGACCCCCACCTGCATGCTCAGCAGGTGCTGCGGTGCGAGGCGCCGGTCACGAAAGAGCACCCCGCGCGCGATGAACTCCATGTCCCCGAAGTTCCAGGACACGTCACGCGCCAGGTTGGCGAAGAGCACGTCCCGCCGCAGCATCGGAGCCGAGAGCGAGAGCGTCAGCCAGCTGGTCGGCGAGTACGCAGCGGCCAGCTCCACCCGCAGCTCGCGCAGCTCGAGGCCGTCCACGCCGGGTGTGCCCACGCCGTCCTGCCGGTGCGTCAAGCCGAGGGAGAGCCGCACACGGTTCTGGAACGGCTGCGCCGTGCCGATGCTGGTGAGCGTGCGGTCCCCCACCGAGCAGGTGGCGCACGCGCCGGCGCGGCCAGGGAGGACCGCCTGGCAGAACACAACCACCGGGAGCAGGAGCGCCGAGAGGAGGGCCGGGCGGAGCGGCCGCAGCACCCCACCAGCGGATCGGGCCAGGCGGGCCGGCCACGCGGGTGCTCTCGGAGACGGGGGGTTCACGCCGCAAAGCTAGGGGCGAACCGGGGGCGGGGCACTGTGGCATATCGTCGCAGGGCGCTCATTTCCACAGGGAGCTTGCCCTCGGGAGCCGACTGCCCCCATACTAGACAACTGTCTAATCAACCTCGACGCGCAGCCAGCAAGAGGCGCGCGATCGCCCTTCCCAAGGCCACGATGACCATCCCGCTCGCCGAGCTGAACGCCAAGGTCCGCGCCCAGAAGACCCTGATCCCCTCCATGTATGGAGGGGTGGACTTCGACATCGTGCCGGAGCGCTTCACGCGCGACCTCCGGGACAAGAGCATGCTGCCCGGCGGCTTCGCGGCGAAGCACCGAGCGCGCGTGCTGTCCGACACCAACGCGGTCGACCGCATGCTCGCCTACACCATGCTGGGTGACGTGGTGGCGGACGCCTACGCGGCGCTCATCCCCAAGTACGGCTTTCGCCGGCTGATCGACATGCTGGTGCTGGCCTGCACCAAGGGGCTGGATGCCGTGGTGGACGCGCCCCCCGAGCTCGAGCGCTTCATCGCGTCCATGGAGGCTCGCCCCGACTGGATCGACCCGAAGCTGAGCGCGCAGGGGGCGCGCGCCTCACGGGTGACGATGGCGCTGCTGGTGCCCTTCGTCATCCGCGGCGCGTTCATCGCTACGTTCATGAACAAGTACTCGGGCCTGCCCATGGCCATGACCGGCGCGCTCTCGCAGGAGTCGGCCGTGCAGCGCGTGAAGGAGACCGCCAGCTTCTTCACCACCGCGTCGCTGCCGGGCTCGCTCGAGCGCTTTGGCCCCGGCTTCCACGCGGCGGCCATGGTGCGGCTGATGCACTCCATGGTGCGCATGAACCTGCTGCGCCGCTCCGGCACCTGGGACGTGGAGGTGTTCGGCATCCCCATCCCGCAAGTGGACCAGATGCCGGCCGGCACCATGCCCGCCTTCGTCACGGCCTACCGCGCCGTGAGCGAGAAGCGCGGGTTCACGCGGCGTGAGCGCGCCGTGGTGGAGCACTGCCGTCACCAGTGCTTCTTGCTGGGGCTGCCGCCGGACCTGCTGCTCGAGACGCCGCAGGACATCTTCGAGTCCATGCTGGTGTACTCGGCCACGCTGCGTGACGGCTACGACGACGCCACCAACGGCGAGCTGGTGCGGGCCACCATGGCGGCCTACCTGCCCGAGAGCCACGAGCTGCCCGGGCGCGTCCTGAACGCCATCGAGCGCAGCATCTCGAAGGTGTTCTTCCGCCACACCTTCCGCGTGCCGGCGGAGAAGGTGAAGCAGATGGGCGTCGACGCCACCCCGCTCGACTACGCCATCTTTGCGGCCTTCCAAGCATACGTGTGGCCCACCCTCTACGCGCACATGGCCATCGAGCGCATCCCCGTGGTGGAGGGGCTGGCGGACCGCTGGCTGGTGAAGCGCATCGACCAGCTGCTGGTCAGCTACGGTCACGCCGAGTACACCACGGACCCCACCAAGTATGCCGTCAACCGCAACGAGGGCGGCGTCCATGGCAACGCCGTGGGGTACGGCACGTGTCCTGTCCCCCAGGGGCGCCCCGCGGTGGCCTGAGAGGCTGTGGCGGCCCTGGTCCTCACAGCCTCCGTCGGCGCCGAGTGGCGGGCGAGTCAGCCCCCCGTTTCGTCCGCGTTGGGGCTCGGCGAGCTCCGCTGGGCGTCGTAGATCTTGAACTTCAGCGTGAGCAGGTACGTGACGCCGCAGGCCAGGATGGCGGGGGGACCGAACGACTTGCCGAACACCTCCAGCACGAGCGCGATGGCCGCCAGCGGGACGCCGATGACCGCCACCAGCGAGCTGCCCACGCCGACCACGGCGAAGAGAGCGGGGTCAAGCTGTGTCCAGCCAGTGAGGTTGGCCAGGTGCGCGACCAGGGCGCCCGAGACACCGCCCAGATACATCGACGGAACCAGCAGGCCGGCGCTGCCGCTCCCGGCCATGGTGAGCCCAGTGGTGATGGTCTTCCCCACGAGCACGAGCAGCAGGACCCACCACGTAGTGAGCGCCGCGTCGCCCGCGAAGATGCCCGCCAGCGTGTGCTCGCCCATGCCCAAGACGTGGGTGGGGCTCAGGTTGGCACCGTAGGAGAGCGCGAGCGCGACGACCCCGGTGGCGAGCGCGCTCACCAAGGCGTGCCACCCAGAGCGCACACGCGCGGCGAAGAACTGCTCGATGGCCACCATGGCCTTGCCGAACCCGAAGGCGACCGGCACCGAGACCGTGACCGCGACGAGCGCGGCCGCGCCCAGCTCGGCGATGGAGTACACCGCCGAGTGGGAAGGCCCCACGAACAGCGGCTCATACCCGCCGCTGAGCCAGCCGTTGAGCCAGAACGCGATGACCCCAGCCCAGAGGCAGTAGGCCAGCTTGCGGTAGATGATGCGGTCACCGTAGGCCACCTCGGTCGCGAAGAGCGCGGCGGTGAACGGCGCCCCCAGCAGCGTGGAGACGGCCGCGGCGATACCGGCGAGCTGATAGGTGCGCAGCTCGTGCTCGCTGCGCACGGCCAGTACGCGTGCAAAGCCCGCGCTGATGGCCTCGGCGATCATCACCACGGGCGCCTCGAGTCCGCCCGACGCGCCGCTGCCGATGGTCAGCAAGGTCGCAAAGAACTTGCGCGCCGCGAGCGCGAAGGCGGGGCGCTCGTAGCGCGGCTGCGGGTCGTCGCCCGCGTGATCGTACGTGACGTGGTAGTTGGCGAGCGCGGTCGACATGCCGTCGCCGAAGGCGGCGCTCCACGCGGGACGCTGCACCAGGAGGCCGCGCACGAGTCCCGAGCCCAGCAGCGCGGCGAACAGGATCAGCGCAGCACGCCACGTCTTCGGCGAGACCGCGTCGAAGATCACGTGCAGCGCGAGGTGGACGCTCGCGCGCAGGAGGGAGCAGGCGCCCCACACGAGCACCGTGAGCATCGCGACCAAGAGCACGATGCGAACGATCGAGTCCCACGAGTCGTGAAGCGCACGCGCCTCCTCGTCGAGGCTCTCGAAGTGTTTTCCGGCCATGCCACGAGAGGAGAGCATGAACCAGGCCGCGCGGCACGGCCCCCGGCGTGAACGTCGCGCCTACGCCACGCGCTGGTCAGTGGGTGAACCGGCGCGGGCGCACCCACCCGCCGAGCGCGGGCTCGAGCACCTCGGCCACGGCGGTGGTGAGCGCGTCGGCGCCTGGTGCGCCGACCACCTGCACGGACAGGGGGAGCCCAGCGCGGTCGCGCCCGGCGGGGACGGCCGTCGCGGGGAATCCAAGCGCGTTGAAGAGGCCGGCGTAGGCAAAGTCGAGCGGTCGACGGTGCGTGCCGCCGTGCCGGAATGCCACGCGCGGGTGCACCGGCATGACGAGCACCCCGCGCTCGCCGAGCGCCTCGAGCAACCAGCCGCGGACGGCGTCGACAGCCCGCACGTAGCGCGGATACGCCGGACGCAGGAGAGGCTCCAGGTAGCGCTCGGAGAGCAGCGTGACCATCGACCACGACGTGTGGTCGCCCCTCCCGCGCGCGCTCGCGAGGAGCTGACGGCGCAGTGAGAGGCGCGCCGGGTCGCCGTCGGTGACCTCGTTGGCGAAGTCTGCGCTTCCGTCCGCCTTGGCCAGACTGGTCCACATCATGAACGCGTTGCCCAGACGCCGTGGCGGGACCCAGCGCGTCTCGCCGCCAGCAGCCGACAACGCATCGCCAGCGCGTGCGACGGCCGCGACGCACTCTCTCGAGGCGCGACTCGCTGGCCGCGCCAGCCCTTCGACGAGCAGGACGCGACACCCCTCGACCGCGGCGGCGGCGTCTCGCGGCGCGAGCTCGTGAGGAAGCACGCCCGCCATGATCTGGAACAGAGGCCAGAGATCCGCGGCGCGCCGCGTGAGCGGCCCAATGGAGCAGTACCCGGCCAAGTTGCCATGCAGCGGGGGCACGTGACCGTCGATGTCGACCGCCAGTCGGGTGCCCTTGTGGCCGAACACACCGCAAAACGCCGCTGGGATACGGATGGAGCCGCCTGTGTCGGCCCCGACGCTGAACCCCGTGCCGCCAACCGCGACCAGCGCTCCGCAGCCGCCGCTGCTTCCACCAGGTGTACGGGAGAGGTCATGAGGGTTGTGGCTGCGCCCGTAGACCGTGTTGACCGACTCCCACTGAGCCCCCATCTCGGACATGTTGGTCGAAGCGAACGGCACGGCGCCCGCACGCCGCAGGTTCGCCACCGCGCTCATGTCCGCGCCGGCGACGACGTGGCGGCGGTACACCGAGCCTGACGTGTGCGGCGCACCCGTCAGGGGCAGCGCCTCCTTCACGGTGAAGGGCACGCCTCGCAGCGGCAGGGCGGCGCTGGTGGGCGCCGCGTCCATCGCGGCCGCGGCCTCACGCGCAGCCTGCCCCTGCCAGTGCACGACGGAGCGCGTGGCCTCGTTCGCGCTGCGAGCGCGCGCCTCGAACGCCTCCAACGCTTCGACGGCGCGCAGGTCCCCGCTGGCGATCGCGGCCGCCAGGTCGAGAACGGGCAGCGCCGCCAAGTCGTGTCGCACGGAGGTCTCGCGGCGCTCAGCGCGCGAGGCGCTTCGCGATGTTGCGGGTGCCCGCCGTGAGCACGCCGCTGAACATGCCCTTGCCGGCCAGCCGCAGCACGGGGTTCTTGGCCGGTACGCCGTAGGCCAACCACGTGAACACGGCGCCGCCGCCCGGATACGGGTCGCAGGTGATGACGCTCAGGTGCTCCGTGAACATGCCGAAGAGGTTCTCGTCCGCCGCGGAGTAGGCCAGCAGGCGCGGGGCCTCGAAGGCCTTGACCGTCTCCAGCGTGGGCTTGGGGGCGCCATGCGCGTGGATCACCCGCACGGCCCCCACCTGCCCTGGCGCCACCGCGTTGCTGTCGTCCGAGTACGAGCGCTTCACCATGGGGATGAAGTCCCCGATGCGGTCGAAGTCCGTGACCATGGCCCAGAGCTCGTCGCGGCTCGCGTCCACGCGCGTCTGCGCCTTGAACTGGAGCGGGGAGTTGGTCATGCGCGCGCCGGTCTCGAGCGCGTAGGTGGCGAAGCTGTCGAGGTTGCTCATCTGCTCTTCCGTTCTCCGGCGCGGGCAGGCTCAGCCCAGGCGCCCCTTGTAGTCCTGGTAGCCAAAGCGGCGCACCACCTCGTGCGTCTTGGTGGCGGGGTCCCACAGCGCGATGTCCGGCAGCCGCACGCCATTGAACGTGCTGGTCTTGACCATGGTGTAGTGCGCCATGTCCAAGAAGGTGACCTTGTCACCGATCGCCAGCGGCGCGTCGAAGCTGTAGTCACCCACCACGTCGCCCGCCAGGCAGGTCAGCCCACCCAGGCGATACGTGTGCGCCTTCTCACCCGGCAGCGCGCCGCCCACCACGTCGGGGCGGTAGGGCATCTCCAGCACGTCCGGCATGTGCGCCGTGGCCGACGTGTCCAGGATGGCGATGTGGATGTCCCCGTTCTCCACGATGTCCAGCACGCGCGACACCAGGATGCCCGTGCGGATGCCGATGGCCTCGCCCGGCTCGAGGTACACGGCCACACCGTGGCGCTGCTGGAAGTCCTTGACCAGCTTCACCAGGAGCGCGCGGTCGTAGTCCGGACGCGTGATGTGGTGCCCGCCACCGAAGTTGACCCACTTCATGTGCGGGATGACGTCGCCAAAGCGCTCCTCCACGGCCCGCAGCGTGCGCTGTAGGGCGTCGCTGCCCAGCTCGCACAGGGTGTGGAAGTGCAGCCCGTCCAGCTCCTCGGCCTTGACCCCGGCGGCGTCGAAGGCCGCCCGCGTGGTGCCGAGACGAGAGCCCGGCGCGCAGGGGTCGTAGAGCGCGACCTTCACCTCGCTGTGCTCCGGGTTGATGCGCAGCCCGATGTCCACGCCCGCCTCGCGCACGCGGTCCGCGTGCTGCCGCAGCTGCGCGGGGCTGTTGACCACCACGTGCTCCGCGAAGCGCAGGATCTCGGTCATGTCCGCGTTGCTGTAGGCGGGCGCGTAGGCGTGCACCTCGCCCCCCAGCTCCTCGCGCGCCAGCTGCGCCTCGTGCGGGGAGCTGGACGTGGCGCCGGCCAGGTACTTCTTCACCAAGCCGAAGGTGCTGAACGTGGCGTAGCCCTTCAGCGCCAGCAGGATCTTGCAGCCCGCGTCGCGCTGCACCTCACCCAGGATGCGCAGGTTGTCCTCCAGCGCGCCCAGGTCGATCACGAAGGCGGGGGTCTCGATGTGCGTGACGTCGATGCCGTGCACGCCCTACAGCTCCCTGACCTCGAAGGGCAGGCCCTGCTTGCTGACCTCGGCCAGGAAGGGCTTGGCGTCGAACTGCTCCATGTTGAACACGCCCGCGCCCTTCCACTGACCGGTCAGCATCATGATGGCGCCCGTGACGGCCGGCACGCCGGTGGTGTAGCTCACGGCCTGCGCGCGCACTTCCTTGTAGCACTCGGCGTGGTCGCAGATGTTGTAGATGAACACCTTCTTGGGCTTGCCGTCCTTCACGCCCTCGATCAGGCAGCCGATGCTGGTCTTGCCCGTGTAGTTCTCGGCGAGCGAGCTCGGGTCCGGCAAGAGCGCCTTCAGGAACTGGATGGGGACAATCTGCTGCCCTTGGAACTCGATGGGCTCGATGCCGGTCATGCCCACGTTCTGCAGCACGCGCAGGTGCGTGATGTACTCGTCTCCGAAGGTCATCCAGAAGCGGATGCGCTCGAGGCCCTTGATGTTCTGGCAGAGCGACTCGAGCTCCTCGTGGTAGAGCAGGTACGCCTTGCGCGGCCCCACGCCCGGGAAGTCGAACATCATGCTCTGGCTCATGGGCTCGATCTCCACCCACTCGCCCTTCTCCCAGTACTTCCCCTTCTGCGTGATCTCACGGATGTTGATCTCGGGGTTGAAGTTGGTGGCGAAGGCGTGGCCGTGGTCGCCGCCGTTGCAGTCGAGGATGTCCACCGTGTGGATCTCGTCGAACAGCTCCTGCTGGGCATAGGCGCAGTAGACGTTGGTCACGCCGGGATCGAAGCCCGAGCCGAGCAGCGCCATCAGGCCCGCCTCCTTGAAGCGGTCTTGGTAGGCCCACTGCCAGCTGTACTCGAACTTGGCCTCGTCGGGGGGCTCGTAGTTGGCGGTGTCCAGGTAGGGCACGCCGGCCTCCAGGCACGCGTCCATGAGCACCAGGTCCTGGTAGGGCAGCGCCACGTTGATGAGCAGCGCCGGCTGGTACTCCTTCAAGAGCTTCACCGTGGCCGGCACGTCCATGGCGTCCAGCGCCGCCACCTTGATCTCACGACCGTGCAGCTCGCGGATCTCGGCCTGAATCTTCTCGCAGCGCGAGACCGTGCGGCTCGCCAACAGGATCTCCGTGAAGATCTCGGGGTTCATTGCGCACTTGTGCGCGACCACACCACCCACGCCACCGGCGCCGACGATCAGGACCTTGCTCATCTCACGTACTCCGCGCCTGGTGGGCAGGTGCGCGAGCCCTTCGCGCGAGAAACCAGGCCCGCTGTTTATGCGCAGGAAATGCCCGTGGGACAACCGAAGATTGCGTGGCGGCCGCGCGAGCGTCGCCCTTTGCCCCGGCTCAGCGGCGCTGCCAGCTCATGCGGTCGGCGTCCTGGAACGCGCCGTAGCGGGTCTGCAGACGGATCAGCTCGCCGTACACGCGCGGCATGTGGTCGGCCAGGGCCAAGAGGACCCAGCCCGTGGCCTCGGCGTCGCCGGCCGCGCGGTGCGCCTGCTCGAGGGGGATGCCGAAGTGGGCCGCCACGTCGCCCAGGCGCCGGCTCTTCTGGTCCTTCAAGATCTCGCGCGCCCAGATGAGCGGGTCCAGCCAGGCTACGTCGGGGCGCAGCGCGGGGGGCAGCTCACCGCTCAGCGCGGCGCGGTTGCGCTCCGTCTCCGCCAACAGGAAGCCCCGGTCGAAGGAGGCGTTGTACGCAACCGGCAGGTGCCCGGCGAGCATGGCGCAGATGGCCGGCAGGGCCTCGGCGAAGCTGGGCGCGCCCTCCACCTCTTGGTCGGTGATCTGGTGCACCGCGGTGGCCTCGGCCGGGATGGGCATGCCCGGGTTGATGAGCAGCGCCTCGCGCCGCGTGATCTCGCCCCGATGAAAGCAGACCACGCCCACCTCGATGATGCGGTCGGTCTCGGCGTTGGTGCCCGTGGTCTCGAAGTCGATGACGGCGAGGGGGATCTCCGACCACGAGGTGCTCGCGTCCCACTGGTCGCAGAGGCCCTCGATGTTCTCGATGGCACGCGCGATCAGGTCCGCGATGCCAGGGTAGTGCCGCCCCGTGGGGAAGCAGCCGCACACCGAGTCTTGATTGCCACGCATCGCCATGGACCATGCCGCGCTCGCGTGGGAGAACGCAAGCGGAAGCGCCCCCCGCCCGGGAGCCGCCGACGAGCACGCGATGTACAAGACGCGCTACGCACCTTCGCCGACAGGGGCCATGCACCTCGGGCACGCCCGCACGGCGCTGCTCGCGTGGCTGCGCGCGCGATCGCTCGGCGGCCGCATCGTCATGCGCATGGAAGACCTGGACCCACCGCGCGTGAGGCCGGGCTCGGCGGACGCGATCTTGCGGGACCACGCCTGGCTCGGGCTCGACTGGGACGAGGGGCCCGTGTACCAGAGCGACCGCACGGACGCCTACGAGGCTGCGCTCGCGGAGCTCGAGCGCGCCGGGCGGACCTACCCCTGCACCTGCACGCGGAAGGAGATCGAGGCCGCCCTGAGCAGCGCGCCGCACGCGGGCGAGGCCGACGGGGAGCTGGTCTATCCGGGCACCTGCCGCGCCCACCCCGCGGCGCTGCAGCCGGGTCGGAGGGCCGCCACGCGCTTTGCGCTGAGCGAGCACGACGCACGCTTCGAGCGCTTCACGGACCTGGTGCAGGGGCCCGTGACGCAGGGACTGGGCGGGGACTTCGTGCTGAAGCGCAGCGACGGGCTCTTCGCCTATCAGCTGGCCGTGGTGGTGGACGACGCGGCCATGGGCATCACCGAGGTGGTGCGTGGCGACGACCTGCTCAGCAGCACGCCGCGGCAGCTGGCGCTCTACGCCGCGCTCCGCCACACGGCGCCCGGCTTCGCGCACCTTGGGCTGGTGCTGGCCAGCGAAGGGGGCCGCCTGAGCAAGCGCCTGGGGAGCGTGGGCATCGCCGACTATGCCGACGGTGGCGTCTCACCCGAGCGCCTGCTGGGCTGGCTGGGCCACTCCCTGGGTCAGCTCGACCAGGACGCGCCGACCACGCTCGCAGAGCTGTTGGCGCGCTTCGACGTGACGCGCGTACCACGCCAGAGCATCACGGCGCCCACCCAGCTCTGACGGAGACGGCTACGGCGACGGACGCCTGGCGTCAGGGCACGTCCAGCGTGACCGTGCCGGTGTCCGTGATCACCTGCGCGCCGCGCGTGAGCGTGACCTCGAGCGTGATCGTGGTGTTGTCGAAGGCGCTCGGGTCGTTGCTGAGGAAGAAGACGCGGTCTCCGCTACGCACCTGGCCGGTCCCATCGAAGCTGACGCCCACCAAGCTGAGCACGCGCATGATCGGCTCGCTCAGCGCCTGCCCTCCGGCGCCGCGGAAGGCGTAGCTGATGATCCAGTCCCCGCTGTTGAAGTCCGCCGCGGTCAGTCCCCGCACCCGGAAGCCCATGTCCAGGTGATAGCCCCCCTGCACGCCCATCACCGCGGTGGCCACGCCCGCCCCGGGCGCCACCATGAAGCTCCCCGTGGGGCCGTAGCCCACCTCGAGGAGGATGCCAGGGCCAAGGTCGGGCGGCGGGGCCGCGTCACGCCCCTGGTCGTCCACGCCCACGTCGCCGTCCACCGGGCCGAGGTCCGTCACCTGCGCGTCCACGCCCCCGTCGAGGCGCCCTTGGTCCATGCCCCCCTGGTCGATGACGATGGGGATGGGGTCCATGCACCCCGCAGCGAGAAACGAGAGACCCGCCACAGCGAGCCACTGCGCAGGGAGCCAAGCCAAGCGTGAAGTCACGCGCGTAGTGTGCCGGCTGCGCCCCAGCACAGCAAACCCTGGCCACGCGCGCCCCACGCGCCCAGCTTGACCAACGGCGCGCGTGCCCACACAACCCGCCGCATGTCGGAAGCCCCCCCACGCGGCCCCGAGCCGGCGGCCCCGGCAGACGCCCCCTCGGACGAGAGCGCCAGCACCACGCGCAAAGCAGGCCGCGGCCTGCTCGTCATCACGGGCGCCAAGGTCTACTTCATCCTCACCAGCTTCGGCATCCAGCTGGCGCTGCCGCAGTTCTTCGAGCCGCAGGTGTTCGGGCAGTTCGGCACCATCATGGCGGCCGTCAGCATGCTCAACAACGTGCTGATCGCGGCCACCATCCAGACCGTCAGCAAGCTGGTGAGCGAGGACGAGTCGCGCGGACCGGCGGTCTTGCGCCAGGGCATCCAGATACAGCTGGTGATCGGAGGCGTGCTCTCCGCCGCCCTCTTCACGCTGGCCCCGTACTTCTCGGACTTCCACGGCGACCCCGAGCTCGCGCCCATGATGCGCGTCTCGGCTACCGTCGTGCTCGCCTACGCGCTCTATGCGGCGCTGGTGGGTGACCTCAACGGCCGGCAGCAGTTCGCGACGCAGGCCCGGTTCGACATCGGCTTCTCCACCCTGCGGACCCTCGGCATCGCGGGCGGCGCGATGCTCGGCTATGGCGCGTTCGGAGCGCTGACCGGCTTCGCGGGGGCGGCCTGCGGCATCTGCCTGGCGGCCCTCTTCGTGGTGGGCATCGGCCGCCCGGGCAAGGGCACGCACCTGCGCACGTGGGTCGCCTTCCTCGCGCCCGTGTGGCTGTACCAGGGCTTCCTCAACGGCATCCTGCAGATCGACATCCAGGTGCTGTCGCGCACCCTCAGTGAGCTGGGCCGCGAGGCCGGCATGGCCGCCGCCGCCGCGAGCGAGAACGCCCAGACCCTCGTGGCCTACTACCGGGCCGCTCAGACCTTCGCCTTCGTGCCCTACCAGATCATCCTGTCGATGACCTTCATCGTCTTCCCCATGGTCTCACGGGCCACCGCCAGCGGCGACGAAGAGGCCGCGCGCCGCACCATCAAGGGCGCCCTGCGCTTCTCCATGCTGGCGCTCCTGTCCATCGCCTGCCCCATCGCGGGTGCGTCCGACGGGGTCATGCGCATCGCCTACCCGGAGCCCTACCTGGCGGGCGCGCCGGCGCTCGGCGCCCTGGTCTTCGGCATCGCCGCCTTCGCGCTCTTCGTCATCACCGCCACCGTGCTCACCAGCGCGGGTCAGCCGCGCATCGCGGCGCTCGTCGCCGGCCTGTCGCTGGGCGTGGTGCTCATCGCCACGCGCTTCTTCATCGTGGCCGCGGGGCCGGACCAGGACGCGCTCTTGGCGGCCGCCCTCGGCACCTGCGCGGGCACGGTGTTCGCGCTGCTGGGCGCAGGCGCCGCCGTCTACGCGCGCTTCAAGGCGTTCCTGCCGCCCCTCTCCGTCGTCCGCGGAGGTCTCGCCGGCGCAGGCGCCTTCGCCGCCGCCATGTACATCCCGCACGGCGGCGCCATCATGAGCGTGGCCGCCCTCGCCGGCGGCTTCTTCGCCTTCTTGCTCGGCCTCGTCGTCACGGGCGAGCTCGGCCGCGACGAGATCAAGGCGGGGCGGGCGGCGCTGGGGGTCTGAGACGCACCGGTCCTCGGGCACGGCCGCTGGCCGCGAACGGGTGTGCAGCCGCGCCGGACTCAGCCCCGCACGTAGTGGCCGCGCCGGCCGCCGCTCTTCTCGTGTAGCGCGACGCTCTCGATCACCATCTCGCGGTCGATCCCCTTGAGCATGTCGTACAGCGTCAGGAGCGCGACGCTGGTCGCCGTGAGGGCCTCCATCTCCACGCCCGTCTTGCCGCTGCAGCGCACGGTCGCCTCCACCCACACGCGCTCGCCGTCCGCAGGGTCGGGGTCGATGGTGACGCTCACCGCGTTGAGCGAGAGCGGGTGGCAGAGGGGGATCAGGTCGGCGGTCTTCTTGGCCGCCTGGATGCCCGCGATGCGGGCGCTCGCGAACACGTCTCCCTTGGGGGTGTCGTCGGCCAGCAGGCGGCGCCGCGTCTCGGGGGCCATGCGCAGCGCGCCGCGCGCTCGCGCCTCGCGCTGGGTCACCACCTTGTCGCCCACGTCCACCATGTGCGCTTCGCCGCGCGCGCTCAGGTGCGTCAGCGAGGCGGACTGGGCCGTGGGGTCGTCCTCCGCCAGCGCCGCGCCCAGGTCCGGCGCAGTGTCGCGGTTGTCGGCGGTTCCGTCGCCTGTGCCGTTCTGCGCCATGGCTCAGTCGTGCGCGATGCGCAGCGCGTCCTCGACATCCGCGCGGCTGCCGATGTAGAGGGGGGTGCGCTGGTGCAGCTCGGTGGGGACCACGTCCAGCACGCGCTCGGTGCCGGTGTGCGCCGCGCCGCCGGCCGCCTCCACGATGAACGCCATGGGCGACGCCTCGTACAGCAGGCGCAGCTTGCCGTTCACGTTCTTCTTGTCCGCCGGGTACACGAAGATGCCGCCCCGCAGCAGCGTGCGGTGCAGGTCCGCCACCATAGCGCCGATGTAGCGGTGCCCGTAGGCCGCGCGCCCGTCCTGCGGCGACTTGATCCAGTTCACCCACTCCTGAACGCCGGGGGCCCACTTGTGGTAGTTGCCCTCGTTGATGGAGTAGGTGTTACCCCGCTCGGGCACGCGGATGTTCTCGTGCGAGAGGAAGAACTCACCCACGCCCGGGTCGTAGGTGAAGCCGTGTACGCCGTCTCCCGTGCTGTAGACCAGCATGTTGGACGAGCCGTAGATCACGTAGCCGGCCGCCACGATGTCGCGCCCAGGCTGCAGCAGGTCCTCGAGGGTGCCCGGGCCGCCGCTGGGGGTCACGCGCTTGTGGATGGAGAAGATGGTCCCGATCGACGCGTTAATGTCGATGTTGCCCGACCCGTCCAGGGGGTCGAACTGCAGCACGTACTTGCCGCAGGGGAAGCCCTCGGGGATGGGGATGGGCTCCTCCACCTCTTCGCTGCCCATGACGCACACCTGGCCCCCGTACTGCACCACGCTGACCAGCGTGTTGTTGGCGAAGTCATCCAGCTTGGCGACGACCTCCCCCTGCACGTTGATCTTCCCCGTGGTCCCCAGCACCCCCGACAGCCCCGCGCGGCTCACGCGGCTGCCGATGATCTTCGCGGCCAGTGAGATCTGGTGAAAGAGACGCGTGAAGTCGCCGGTGGCCTCCGGGTTGCTGCGCTGACGGTCGAGGATGTGCCGCTCGAGGGTCATGCCCGGGAGGCTCGGACCCGCCGGGCCCAGGGAGGGTGTGTTCGCCATGCGGCACGATATGACAGCCCGGCTGGGAACGCGCTAGCCACGCACGGGGTATCCGACCGCCCAATTGCTGCTATTCTCGCTCCCGGATGGCGAACAGGCGCACCTCGGACCCGGATCTGAGCGATGACACTCGCAAAGTGTTCATCATGGTCGTCGACCCGATCGCGCGGTCGGCGATGGCGCTGCTCGACGCGCTGGCCGGGCCCGTGCCCGTCCGCTCGGCCTCGGCCCCGCACCGCTTGCTGCAGGACCCACGGCGACATCGCTGGGTGGGCCTGGTGCTGGGACCGGGTTTCAAGGACGACGCGCTCGCGCTGGACTGGGCGGCCCGCCTGAAGGCGACCTCGCTGCGGCAGCCCGTGGTCCTGTGGCTCTCGGCCAACCCCTCGGCCGCGCACCTGCGCCTGGCCAGCGAGCGCGGCTACCTGTACTCGTCCCCGCCCGCCTCGCCCGCCAGCGTGCAGCCCTTCCTGGAGCTCTGCGACCACCGTCGCGCGCCCGGGCCCGGCGACGCCATCAACTGGGCGGTGTGGGCGCTGGCTCAGCGGCACGTCCTCACCAAGCGGCAGCAACAGGTGCTGCTGGGGCTGGTGCACGGCAAGATCGCGTGTGAGATCGCGGGCGAGCTCGAGCTGTCGGAGAAGACGGTCACCAACCACATCGCGGACATGAGCAAGCGCACCGGCCTGAGCGGCGTGCGCTCGCTGGTGGGCGAGGTCCAGACCCTGGCGCACAGCGCCATGGCGGAGGGACTGCCCCTGTTCGAGCCGACGCCCACCGAACCACTCGATCGACGCGAGGTGCGCGAGGCGCTGAATCACGCCATCTCGCGAACGTCCACGGGCAAGACCTGAGCTGCATATGACCCCTCGCCGCCCCGCATCGCTCTCCCCGCTCGTATGGCTCCTGCCGCTGGTGTTCGCCCTGGTGCCGCTCACGCGCAGCGTCACGGTGAGCGCCCAGCGCCGTGTCACCCCGCCGCCTCGCTGGGTGTCGGACAACACGCTCTGGCCGCTGCAGTACGTGCCGTACGTCGCCGCGACCGGCTCGCGCTCCATGACACTGGAGTGCGCGCCCTACCCCGCCACTTCGCCGCGCCTGCTGCGGTGCACCGCCCGCAGCCAGTCGCTCAACGTGGAGCGCATGGCCGAGCCCTACGCAGCCATGCTGGCCTCCACCCAGCCGGGTGAGCTGGAGCGGGAGCTGGAGGCGCGGCGCCGGCGTGAGTGCGGCCCCGAGGCCCGCCCGTACGAGCGCGTTCCCCCCAGCTGGCCGGAGTCACGGCAGCGCGGCCTCGAGCGCTACAACGACAGCCTGCGCGCGCTGCGGGCTCACCTCTGCCAGCCGTGCTCGGGTCCCGTCTGTCGGGACATCGTCGAGGCCATCGTCACGGAGCTGCACGTGTCCACCTGCACCTTCGAGACCAGCGAGGACACGCTGGAGCTGACCCCGACGGGCGCCATGCGCTGGGGCAGCGAGACCCTGGACCCGACCTGCGGCGGGCGCCTGGTGCACAGCATGCACGCCGAGGGGCGTGACTGGGTCTACTCGCGCACCCGCCAGTTCGACGAAGAAGCGCCGCGGGCAGAGAGCGCGCCTGCGTCCTGCTCGGAGACAGAGAGCTTGAGCATGCGCACCGGGCTCCCGCGCTACACGGACCCCGCTGCCTGCACCATCCTGGTGCTCTGAGCGCGGACACCACCAGACACCTCCGCGCTGCTCGCGCGGGGGGTGTCTCCGGTCAGGTCAGTTGCTGCGGCGCTGAGCCACGGCGCTCGCGAGGGACGGGTCCACGTCGGTGGCGCGGGACCACGAGCGGGAGGCGCCCGAGCGGTCGCCCATGGCGGCGCGCACGTCACCGTAGATGAGGTGATAGCGACCAACCCGCGCGCGGCGACGCACGGCGGTCTGCGCGAGGTCGAGCGCCTCGTCGTTCTGGCCACGTGCCAGCAGCACCTCGGCCAGGCTGGCCATGGCCTCGTAGTTCTCCTCGTCCAGCGTCAGCGCGCGCCGCAGGCTCGCTTCCGCTCCGGCGCGGTCGCCGGCGCTGGCTTGTTGCTCGGCGCGCGTGACGAGCGCCGCGCTGGCCTCGGCCGGGTCGCTGGGCAGCCCGGCCGTGTTGACCGCAGCCGGAGGGGTGGGCGGGGTCGGCGCGGGCGTGGGCTCGGCCACCTCGGGAGTGGGCGCGGGCGTGGGCTCGGCCACCGCGACGACGTCCGGCGTGGGCTCGGCCACGGCGGGGACGTCTGGCGTGGGCGGCACGTCGGGCGTGGGCGGCACGTCGGTGGCGGGGGGCGGAGGCGTCCCCTCGGGGAGCTGCCCGGTCGGGGGCGGCACGGTGCCCTGGGGCGGCACCGGCGTGACCTCGACGGTCTCACCGGAGTGCGCGACCGTACCGAGCACCATGGGGGCCATGTACCAACCACCGACTGCGACGCCGATGACCGCGAGGATGGCAGCGGTGGCCCAGAGCCAGCCGCGGCCGGAGCCCCCCTTCGAGCTTGTGGCGCGAGCGTCGAGCTGCTTGGTGAGGCCCGCGACGATCTCGGTGTCTTCTTCGGTGCCGGACTGACTCTGGTGGTAGCCCTGCGGGCGCACGGGCGCGGGACCAGGGTTGGCCGCCCCGCCCATCAGCGGCTGGTCGTCGGCGTCCGCGTCATCGTCGCCAGCGTTCAGGGTGCGTCCGAGGTTGTCGGCACCCACGAAGTCGTCGAGCTCGAGCGCGTCCGTGAGGCTCAGCGAGGCTTCCGGAATGACGCCGTCGATGCCGACCCCCGCCGGCGGCGGCTCGGTCTCGGCGACCTCGAAGTCGTCGTCCAGGTTGGGCGGCTTAGAGGCCAGCGCTGCGGCCACGGGCGGCGGCGTGGGCGGCCGCAGCGTGTCGAACTCGCTGACGTCGGGTTCCGCCGACTTCGCCCGCAGCGCCTCGAGCTTGGCGGCCGCGATCGAGCTCTGGTCCAGCACCCTGGTCGCCTCGTCGTGGTCCGGTCCCAGATCGAAGTCGTCGAAGTCGTCGAAGTCGTCTGCTCCGCTGAGCTGCGTGGAGGCGCTGCTGGCCTCTTTGGCCTTCTTGGCAGCGTCCCCGACGACGGTGGGTTCGTCGGTGAAGTCCGACGCGGCGGCGCCGCCGAACTGAGCCGCGGCCGGACCGGTCGGGCCACTGGGCGCGGCCGGGCGCTCGGACTCCGTGACCACCACCGCGGTGTCGTCCGGGCGGCTGGACGGAAGGTTGACCGGAGGCGGCGGCGCGAGCGGGCTCCCCATGCCGCCCATGATGGTACGGTTGGCGCTGCGCCGAGGACCCGGTGAGCTGCTCTTCGGCGCTGGCCGAGCGCTCTCGGCCCCCCCGGCTGCTGCGGGGCTGGCCGAGGCGGAGGGGGACTGCACCGCAGGCAGCGAGCCCGACGACTTGGACGTGGGGCTCGGCATGGGCCGCGACGGTGTGAACTTGGCCGGGCGAGCAGGCCGCGCAGCGCTGGCCGGGCTCGCGATGGTGCCGGGACTGGAGGGCTTGGCGCTCACGGCGGGGAGGCTGCCGGAGCTGCTGGACGAGGCCGAGCGAGCCGGGGCGGCGGGGGGCGAGACCGGCGCTGCCGGCGTAGCGGGTGCGGACGCCGCGGGGGGTGCAGCGGGCGTGGCGGGTGCAGCCGGCGCGGCCGCCGGGGCGCTCCCCACCGGCTCTGGCCCGCCCAGGCCCAAGCCGAGCATGGTGCGTGGACGGGGCTTCTTGCCCACAGCAGGGGGCGGCGGGGCAGCCGGGCTGGGCAGGCCGACGCCCAGCATGGTCTTGGGGCGGGGCTTGGTGCTGCGCGGGGGCCCGACGATGGGCGAGATGAAGGGCGCTTGCTCTTCGTCCGGCAGGGGACCGACGGTCGACGCCTCGGCCTTGCGCAGCGCGGCCCGCGCGAGCGGCTTCGCTCGGGCCGGGGGAAAGCCCGTGGGCGCCACGGAGTCCGACTTCGCCCCCCAGGCCCCTGCGCGGCTCGCGGCCGGCGCGGGCATGTCGCCGTCGCCTTCGTCGGGTCCTTGCGCCTGCCCAGGTGCAGACGCTTCGGAGCCGGGACGCGCGGGCGCAACGCCCATCATCGTGCGGGCTAGTCGACGTTGTTTCGCGGCTTTCTGGTCGTCGTTGTCGTCGGTCAAGGCGGTACCCTGGGGGCTGTCCTCCCACGTCCAGTCCCGAGAACGAGTGACGTCCGATGACGGCTCGTTGGCGATAGTGGCGTGGAGGTGGAGGGCTCGGATGGGGCCAGAGCCGGTGTCCTCGGTAGGCTCACCGACCAGGAATGGAGAGAGCCTACCATCCGGAGCGGCGTCTCCGCCTGATTTCGACGAAGGCCCGGGCTCGACCACCACCCCGCCTTGCCCCTTGGGGGCTGCCGAGGCCTGCGCGAGCTCGATCAAGCGCGTGGCCACCGCATCTATCCCCTGCGCGCTCAGCACCAGCGTGAGCGGGGCCGCGTCGGCCCTGCGCGAGGGGGGAGCGCCCGGCTCCCCCGTGAGAATCACGACCGGAATGGCGCGCGTGGCCACGTGCTCCGCGAGCGCCGAGGCTGCCACCCCCAGCTCCACCCCCTTCATGGACCCCGCGAGCACCACCAGAGACGGAGACGCCCCGGCACACGTCGCGATGAGGTCCGAGAAGGAGCAACCGTGGGCTCGGAAGCCACGCTCGGCGAGCACCGCCTCGAGAGAGGCGCGCACGTTGACAGGCCCGGCGATGAGGATGCTTCCGGGCTTCACGGGTGGCTCTCGGGTGCGTGGATCAATGCAGAATGGCCATGGAGTTGTTGAGGATCATCCAGACCGAGACGGCGATGCCCCAAATGGGAAAGATGAACCACATGCCGTTGCTCGCGCCCACGAAGAGCCAGATGGAGCCCTTGCTGTGACCATGGTGCCGGCCGGAGTGGAAGAACTGAAAGAAGTACACCACGGTCCCGTAGAACATCTGCCAGAACATCGCGACACCGACGATGCCCAGAATCTGGGGAGACACCACGTCATACGTCATCCCGAAGGCGAACAGGGTCGCCGGGATGATGGTGGAGAAGCCGTTGCCGACGTCGATGTTGAAGCCGAACGAGTGGCGCTGCGCGTAGCCCGGATCGTACAGCGCGTAGCTGGACCAGATCAGCGTCCACTGCCTGAACGAGAGCAGCTTGAAGAACGGGATGCGCTTGGCGAAGACCTCGTTGACCCGGTCCCCCTCACGCCCCTTGTACGACACCTTGGTGGCCTCGTACTCGTCGTGGATCTGGTCGCCGCAGGCGAACAGCCCGAGCTCCCAGAAGTTGATGAGGACGTTGAGCACCAAGAAGAACGCGAGCACGACGTGGTGGACGTTGACGACGCCGTGCGTGGCGTAGTGCAGGTAGATGTGAGCGGCCGTGGCCCCCACCAGGAACACGATGACGGCCAACCAAGCCGGGACCAGCAAGCCGCCCACGGCGGGGGTGGCCGTGGCGGTAGCAGAGGGGACACCAGCGTTGGCGTTGGGCGAAGAATCCACGGTGGACATGAGGGCACCTGAGGGGTGAGCAGTTCTGGGGGCCGATGAAATTGCCACGCATTCGCCTCGAAGTCACCCCCTTCACAGCTATAGTGAGCGCCCCATGAGCGACCCAAAACCCTATATCGGCGGCCAAGCCGTGATCGAAGGCGTGATGATGCGGGCCCCCGGCTGCATGTCCGTAGCCGTCCGCCGGCCCGACGGCGCGCTCGTCGTGCGCGAAGGCCCCATGACGTCGCGCTTCGACCACAAGCCGTGGAAGTGGCCGGGCTTCCGAGGCGTCGCGGCGCTGGTGGAGTCCATGCGCATCGGCTTCGGCGCGCTGCAGTTCTCGGCGGAGCAGCAAATGACCGAGGAGGAGCGCGCGTCCCAGGGTGCCGAGGGCAAGGGCACCATGATCATCGCCGTGCTCTTCGCCATCGGGCTCTTCGTGGCGCTGCCGCAGCTGCTGGCCTCCGGCACGGGCCGCCTCTTCGGTCTGGACCTGGGCCTGACCGACGCGCGCTATCACTGGATCATCGGCGGCTTCAAGCTGCTGATCTTCTGCGCGTACCTCGGGCTCATCAGCCGCGTCGCCGAGATCCGCCGCACCTTCGAGTACCACGGGGCCGAGCACAAAACGATCCACGCGTACGAACGGGGGCTCCCGCTCACGGTCGAGAACGTACGCGCGCAGACCACGCTCCACCCGCGCTGCGGCACCACCTTCTTGGTGGTGGTCATCCTGGTGTCCATCGTGGCGGGTTCGGTGGCTGCACCCCTCGTGCTCCCCAACGCGCAGGGCTTGACCGGCAACCTGTCGGTGCTCGCGCTGCGCATCGCGCTCCTGCCGTTCATCTCCGCGCTCAGCTTCGAGCTGCAGCGCCTGAGCGCGCGCTTCTGCACCACGGGGCCGCTGCGCGTGTTCCTGTTACCGGGCTTCCTGTTCCAGAAGATCACCACCCGCGAGCCCAACGACGAGCAGATCGAAGTGGCCATCACCGCGCTGCAAGCGGCGGCCTGGCGCGGCGAGCAGAGCGGCAACGCTCCTGCGGACGACGCGGTGCTGGTGTTCCCCTCGTTCGAGGGCTTCACGCAGGCCCTCCCCGCGCTACGAAGCGCCGTCTGAGTCATGCTGCCCATCGACAAGCTCGAGGCGCTCACCGCGCGCTATCGCGACACCGAAGAGATCCTGTGTCAGCCCGACGTGCTGGCCGACAGCAAGCGCCTGACGCGCCTGACTCGTGAGCGCAGCGACCTGCAAGAGGTCGTGACCCTCTATCAGCGGTACCAGCAAGTGGTCACGGACCTGCAAGGGCACCGCGAGGCGCTGAACGACGCCGACCTGCGCGAGCTCGCAGAGCTGGAGATCCCGGAGCTCGAGGCGGAGCGCGAGCGGCTGGAGGCGGCGCTCAACGTGGCGCTGCTGCCCAAGGACCCGGACGACCTCAGCGACACCGTGCTGGAGATCCGGGCGGGCGCGGGCGGCGAGGAGGCGGCCCTGTGGGCGGCGGACCTGTTCCGCATGTACAGCCGCTACGCGGAGACCGTGGGCTGGAAGGTGGAGCTCATCAGCAAGAGCGAGGCGAGCGCGGGGGGACTGAAGGAAGTGGTCGCCACGCTCAGCGGAGACCGTGTGTACTCGGTCATGCGCTTCGAGGGGGGCGTGCACCGCGTGCAGCGCGTGCCCGCGACCGAGAGCCAGGGGCGCATCCACACGTCTACGGCCACGGTGGTCGTCATGCCGGAGTCCGAGGCCATCGAGGACGTGCACATCGACCCGAAGGACCTGGACATCAGCGCCACGCTCGCGGGTGGGCCCGGAGGGCAGCACGTCAACACCACGCACAGCGCCGTCATCGTGAAGCACTTGCCCACGGGCATCATGATCCGCGCGGACAACGAGCGCAGCCAGCACCAGAACAAGGCCAAGGCCCTGCAGCTCCTGCGCATGAAGCTGCTGCAGATGGAGCAGGACAAGCAGGCGGCCGAGATCGGCGCCGAGCGACGCGCGATGGTGGGCAGCGGAGACCGCTCCGAGAAGATCCGCACGTACAACTACCCTCAGAACCGGGTCACGGACCACCGTATCGGGCTGACGCTGCACA
Organism: Sandaracinaceae bacterium; assembly: GCA_020633075.1. GTDB lineage: Bacteria > Myxococcota_A > Polyangia > Polyangiales > Houyiibacteriaceae > JADJJE01. Next base: position 108,319 of record JACKEI010000003.1, on the reverse strand, counting down.
ACCTGGATCGCGTGGTGGCCGGAGAGCTGGGCGACGTGTTCCAGGCGCTGCGCAGTCACCACCAGGCCGAGCTGCTGAGCCGTCACGACGGTTGAACAGTCACCCGCGCGGGTGCTAGCGTCACATCAGGTCGGCGGGGGCTGACCTGGACCTGGAACCCGTCGTGCGCCTCCGCTGGCGTGGATTCTGCACGGACTGGAACGCCATGAACTCGAATCACCGAACTCGCTCGCTTTTCGTGTTGTCTGTTGGGCTGGTGGGCGTGCTCGGCGGCGCTTCGGGCGCGCTCGCGCAACAAGCGCCAGCGGAGGACCCACCGGGCGCATACGGCGCGGCCGAGCCGCAGCCCTACGCACCTCCGCAGCAGGTCTATACCGTCGACGTGTATGAGCAGCCGTACCAGGGTCCGCCCACGCAGCCCGTGTCGGCCACCCCCAGGCGGGTCGTGGTGCCCTACGACGACGGAATGCCCATCCCCGAGGGGGGCTACGTGCGCTCACGGTCGCGCAAGGGCCTCTGGATCCCAGGGCTCGCGATCTTCGCGGCGAGCTACTTCGTCACGGCCGGCGTCGGCTCGCTGACCCTGGCGCTGCGGGACGGAACGTCCAACAACGGGCAGCCCTGGGTGCCCATCGTCGGCGGCTTCCTGGTGGCCAACACGCCCGGGGGGCGCCGCGCCGCCGCCTTCTCGGTCCTGGCTCAGAGCGCGGGCCTGACCCTGTTCATCGCGGGCCTGGCCGCGCGCCGGCGCGAGCTGGTCTACTACACGGACAGCGGCCGTGGCCTGCTGTTCGGCGCGGCGCCGCTGCGTGGCGGGGGCATGCTCTCACTCACCGTGTTCTGACGCGCCGTCCCCGGGGTGTGACGGCCCCCCGGCCCGCCTCCGTCCACTCGCCGCATCTCACAATTTCGCTTGAAATAAGCACAATTTGGCACCCCGGGCTTAAGCCCGGGGCAGCAAACTAGGCCGCGTGTCGTGGATAAGTCCACCCCCCTGCGGGGGGCGGACTGCGCGGTAGAAAGCTGGTGAGGCCTCGGATTGAACCCGGCCGAAGGCCCCAGTGTCCGAGTACCTCATGGAGAACGACGCCCGCCTACCCACCACGTAGTCCACCCCCGCAGGGGGGGACTTGATGTGCACGATCACCTAGTCTGCTGCCCCGGGTTTTAACCCGGGGTGCCCAAAATCAAGCGGGTTTCCAACTTCTGATGGGTGCTCAGCCTGCTCAACCCTCAACCCGACGGCCCAAATTCAATCGGCCGTCCAACTTCCGATGAGTGCCCCCCGGCGCGCCCGCGCCAGAGCTCGTCCTCACCCGAGCAGGGCTTCGAGCAGCACCAGGTTCTCGGCTTCGTCCTGGTCAACCCGACCGTCTGCGACGATCATGGCGCGCACCGCGTCCAGGAAGAGCTGCCGATGCTCGGAGGGGATGTCGGCCGGGTCCACCTCTTCCGCGCGGGGGGGGACTTCCAGCCACTCCTCCACCATGCCGCGGTCGGTGTCGTCCAGCTTCAGCTTCTTCACCAGGCGGCGCACGAAGTCGCGCTCCTCGTCCTGTACTTCGAGGTCGGCCCAAGCGAAGGAGCAGACGAACTTCATGAGACGGAGGCGCTCTTCGCGGTCGAGTTTATCTAGGCCCATGGCGCGACAATACCTCACCGCGCGGAGCCGTCGCGCTCTTTTTCGTCACCGGGCCGTGGTCGGGCCCGGGGGCGCGGCTCGAGGCGCGGGCTCCCCCGTGACGGCTCGGAAGCCGTCCGCCACGCAGGCGCCCACACGGTTCTCGCCGAGGGCGTTGACACCCCAGACCACCACCAGGACGAGCACGCCCAGACGCAACAGCAGCCGCAAGATGAAGCCAGGGTCACGGCGCTTGAGGTCGGCGGCGAGCTCGTCGGTCACCCGCTGAGCCTGTCGCGAGGCGGAGGTCGCCGCAAGACCCGCCGGCTGGTGACCCCTCCGGGACCAAGCGGCCTCGGGGGCCATGCAGACCGCTTGCGGGAGTCTTCTGGAACTACACGAGAATGCCTTACCGGGGAGCCAGGTTTGTACTATCGTGCCCGCCAAAGCGCGCGCCCTGCGCGCCGTGAGAAACCCCCTGGGAATGAGAGACGAGACGTGACCACCAAGGTGAGCATGCCGCAACTCGGCGAGAGCGTTGTCGAAGGCACGGTCGGTAAGTGGCTGGTGTCGGAGGGCGACGCAGTCACGAAGGACCAGCCCATTGTCGAGATCCTGACCGACAAGGCGGACAGCGAGGTTCCTTCGCCCGTGGACGGCGTCATCCGCAAGATCCTGGCCGGCGTGGACGAGGTCGTCGCGGTCGGCGCGGTGCTGTGCGAGATCGAGGCGGGCGCCAAGGCCGGCGCCAGCGCCCCGAAGGCCGCCCCGGCAGCCGAAGCGCCCGCGCCCGAGGCAGCCCCCGACAAGACGGGGCCGGGGCCCTCCTCGCCTTCGGTGCGCAAGCTCGCGCGGGAGAGCGGAGTGGATCTCGTGAACGTGACCGGCAGCGGCCCCTCCGGCCGCATCACGGCCGACGACGTGCGCGCGAAGAGCGCGGAGGCCGCTGCGCCCGCCTCGGCCCCGGCCATCGCGCCGCCCGCCCCGCGCGCAGAGAGCCCGCTCGCCGCCGCCACCAGCCTGGCCGGCGCACGCCCCAGCGCGTTCAAGGTGCCCGCTTATCGGCCTGCGCCGGGAGACGAGGTCATCCCCTTCTCGCGTCGCCGCCGCATCATCGCGGACCACATGGTCTACTCGAAGCAGACCTCCCCCGAGGTGGTCACCTTCGCCGAGTGCGACTTGGACGCGACGGCGCGCCTGCGCGAGAAGTTCAAGGTCCAGTACAAGAAGGAAGGCGTCAGCCTCACCTACTTGGCCTTCACGCTGGCAGCCACGGCCCGCGCCCTGCGCGAGTTCCCGGAGCTCAACGCGCGCGTGCTGGACGACGCGTACGTCAAGCTGCGCGACGTGAACCTGGGCATCGCCGTGGACACCCCCGACGGCCTGGTGGTGCCGGTCATTCGCAACGCGGACGAGCTCACCGTGCGGGGCCTCGCCCGCGCCGTGACCGACATCGCCGTCCGCGCCCGCGACGGCAAGCTCACACCGGACGACCTCTCCGGGAAGACCTTCTCGGTGACCAACCCGGGCCTCAAGGGCAACCTGGTGGGCGGCGCGATCATCTCCCAGCCCAACGTCGGCATCTTGCGGCTCGGGACCATCAAGAAGCGCGTCGTCGTGGTGGAGCGCGAGGACCAGGACCTGATGGCCATCCACCCGGTCATGTACATGGCGCTGACCTACGACCACCGCATCGTGGACGGTGTGCACGCCAACGGCTTCCTGTACCGTATCTCCGAGATCCTCGAGCAAGGCGACTTCGAGCTCTGAGCCCCGCGGGCGTGTCAGGGCAGGTGGTGCGCGCCGCGAACGTAGACTGAGGTCAACCCGAGCGAATAGAGAGAGCCCGACGTGACGGAAGCGCAACATGAGGTCGTCGGTGGACGCTACGAGGTGGTTCGCGAGATCGCACGTGGCGGCATGGGCGTGGTCTACGAGGCGCGCCACCGGATGACCAAGAAGTCGGTGGCGCTGAAGGTGCTCTTCCCGCACATCGGGAAGGACCCCGGCGCGCGCCAACGCTTCCTGCGCGAGGTCAGCGCGCCCGCGCAGATCGGCCACCCCGGCATCGTGGAGGTCTACGACGCGGACTACGACGCGAGCGACGGCAGCCTGTTCGTGGCGATGGAGCTGTTGTCCGGGGACACCTTCCGCGACTGGCTGGGCCGTGGGGGGCACACCCGCGCGGCCGTGCTGGACGTCTTCGAGGAGATGCTGGAGGCGCTCGCGGCCGCGCACCGTAACGGCATCGTGCACCGGGACCTGAAGCCGGAGAACGTCATCCTCGCGCAGCAGCGGGACGGGAGCCTGCGGGTGAAGCTGCTGGACTTCGGCATCGCGCGCGACCTGGACAAGAGCAACGAGAACGTGACCCAGACCGGGATCGCGATGGGGACACCGCACTACATGGCGCCCGAGCAGGCCATGAGCGCGCGCGGCGTCACCGCGGCTGCGGACGTCTGGGCCATGGGCGCGATGATGTACGAGGCGCTGAGTGGCCGGACGCCCTTCATCGGGGAGACGGCGAGCGCCATCGTGGTGCACGCGTGCACGGCCCCGCACCCGCCGCTGGCCGAGGTCGCGCCGAGCACGCCGCCGGCGCTGGCGGCGCTGGTGGATCGCTGCCTGGCGAAGACGGCCGTGGAGCGGCCGCAGGACGCGGGCGCACTGCTGGGGGAGCTGCGCAGGGTGCGAGGGAGCGCGCCCGCGACGGCGGTGGCGCCGCCCATGGCGCCGCCGACGAACTCGTGGGGCACGCCCATGCCCACCCCCATGAGCGCCACGGCGCCCGGCGGGCCCGAGACCGCCCCGTCCCCGCCACCCTTCGGGACTCCCGGTGGCGGAGGAGGCGGCTCTCCCTCGTCGAGCTCGGGCGGCTTTGGCGCTCCTGGGTCGTTCGGAGCCGCACCCACGGGCGGGGGCCCGGCCCAGACGACGCCGGCCAGCCCGGTCAGCTACGCGGGCCAGGCGCAGTCCTTCGCGCAGCCCCAGCGCAGCAACACCATGGCGTGGGTCGTAGGGGGCGCGGGCGTCGGTCTGGTCCTCCTGGGCCTCGTCGCGGGCGGCGCCTACGTGCTGCTCGGGCAGCGCGCCGAGGCCGACGACGTGCCGCCGGTTGCCGGTGGGGGCGAGGTGGGTAGTCCGGTGGTCGGCACCACGGACACGCCCACGCCGCCCACGGGGGCGACCGGCAGCATCATCCTGATCACCAACATCGCGGGCGGGCAGCTCCTGGTGGACGGCACGCCCGTTGGCGACGCACAGCACGGCCGCGAGGTGTCGGTGTTGGCGGGAGCGCACCAGGTCGCCATCAGCCAGGCGGGCGCGGTCGTGGCGCAGCAGAACGTCAACGTCCTGGCCAACGTGCCCACCCAGGTGCAGCTGGTGTCCAACGGACAGGTCGGGGGGACGGTGCCCTCCGGCGTCCCAGCGCAGGTACAGAGCGGCTCGCTGGCGGCGGGCGACTCGACGCTGAACTCGGGCGAGTTCGTGGACCGCTACAACTTCCAGTGGACGGCCGGACAGCGCTACGCCATCGACGCGCGCTCGAGCGCGTTCGACACGTACCTCATCATCAAGCCCCCCAGCGGTGCGCAGATCGACAACGACGACCGCAACCAAGCGGCCGGGACGGACGCCGGGTACGACCTGGACGTGAGCCAGACCGGCACGTGGCAGGTGCTGGTCACCAGCTTCCGTCCGGGCGAAGTGGGCGCGTACACGCTGAGCGTCCAGCAGCTGCGCTGATCGATGGCGCGCGATTCATCGAAGACGCCGCGCAGCAAGCGAGGCTCGAACACAGCGGCCCGCGCGAAGCTCAGCCCGTCGGACCCCCGCAGGTTCGACGAGCACTACTACGCGCGGCACTACATGGACGAGACCACGGCGGTGAGCTCCGCCAGCGAGACCCTGACGCTCGCGCGCTTCGTCTGCTCCTACCTGGACTACCTCGGCGTGACGGTAGAGAGCGCCTTGGACCTCGGCTGCGGGGTGGGTCGCTGGCGCGACGCCCTCGCGCAGATCGACGCCAGCATCGACTACACGGGCGTCGAGGTCAGCGAGTACCTGTGCGGCGAGTACGACTGGGTGCACAGCTCGATCGCCGACTACGACGGAGAGCCGGCCGACCTGGTCATCTGCCAGGGCGTGCTGCAGTACCTGCCCGCGCGCGAGGCCCGCGCCGCCATCAAGACCCTGGCGCGCGTGACCGAAGGGGCTCTGTACCTGGAGGCGCTGACCACGACCGACTGGGAGCAGAACGTCTCCCAAGAGATCACGGACGGCAACGTCCACCTGCGCGCGCCCGAGTGGTACACGGACCAGCTGGCGAAGCACTTCCACAGCGTGGGGGGTGGTGTGTTCGTGCCTCGCGACTCGGGCGTGGTCTTGTTCGAGCTCGAGCGCGGCGCGTTCTGAGCGCGCCCTCTGTGCTCACTCTGCGGCGGCGGCCGGCGGCGCAGCAGCTCCCGCCGCGCGAGCCGCAGCCACGAGCTCACCCAGCGGCTGCGCAACGCCCTCGTGCCTGGCGACGATGTGCCCCTCTCCGTCCAGCAGCACGATCAGCGCGCTGTGGGAGAACTCGCCGTCGGGCGTGCGCCGGTACTGCACGCCCAGCGCCATCGCGAGGTCGCGCGTCGCCTCGTCGTCTCCGCGCAGCAGCTTCCACTTGGCCGGGTCGAAGCCCCGCTCGGTGCGCAGCGCGCGCAGGTTCTCCGCGGTGTCGCGCTCCGGGTCGAAGGTGACCACCGCCACGCCGAGCTGCGGGTTGTTCGCCTGCTCGAGGACGTTCGCCAGGTCCGTGAGGATGAGCGGGCAGATGCTGGTGCAGCTGCCATAGAACATGGCGACGAGCGTCGGCTTCCCGCGCAGATCGGCGAAGCGCACCGTCGCCCCATCGGCGTCGGTGAAGACCGACTCGAGGTCGAAGAGGGACGCTCGCTCGTCGGCGCCGGCCAGCGCAGGCAGCGGCTCGTGGGCGTGCGCGCCGTGGGCGGCGTGTTGTGCGGGGTCGGCCGGTTGGTCGCCCGCCGCAGTGGCGGCGTGGCCCTCGTGTCCGCCGTGGGCGGCGTGGTTCTCGTGCGCGTCCTCGCCGCCCCCGCACGCGAGCGCGAGCAACAAGGTCGAAGCGGAGAGTGAGGTCAGCAGGGGGGTTCGGAGGGTCATCGTGATTCCTTTACTGTGCGCAGCGGAAGCCGAGGTTCGGGACGGTGTAGGCCGCTTGCAGGCTAGAGCGAAACGCGTAACGCATGAACGCGGCGTAGTCGGCGGAGTCGCGCGCGGCGACGCTGCCACCGCCGCAGAATTGGGAGCTGGCCGCGTCGCCGCCCTGGCGGTTGTCGGCGTCCACCATGACCGCGTTGAAGTCCAGCACCCACTCCCAGACCAACCCGTGCATGTCGTGGGCCCCGTAGCGGTTGGCGGGGCGCTGCCCGACGTCGGCCAGCACGCCGCGAGGCTGCGAGTACCACTCGAGGATCTGAGCCACGAACGCGGGGTCGCGGCTGGCGTCGCGGCGGGTGGCGTCGGCCTGGGCCACGAGCTCCCACTCGTGCTCGCTGGGCAGCCGCCGGCCGAGTGACGAGCAGTAGGCCCGCGCCGCGAACCACGAGACGTGCGTCACCGGCTGGTTCGGGCGGGCGGCTGCGCCGAGGGTCTCTGGCCCTGCCCAGTGCGCGAGGTAGCGCTCGTCCGCGAAGAGGCGCGCGACCCGCCCCCGCTGCCAGCGCGGCGTACTACGCACGAAGGCCAGGAACTGCGCGTTGGTGACCGGCGTCGCCTCGATCTGGAAGGCCGGCACCAGCACCGCCGCGTTGGCGCTGCCGCGCCCGTAGAACGGAAACACCACGCCCTCGTCTACACGGACGAGGCGCGTGGCGTAGGACTGGGCCTCGCTCGGAGCGGACGCCACGACGCAGAGGGCGACCCCCAGCGCGGCGCTCAGCCGAGCGAAGCGTCCGCTCACGGATGCGCTCCCGGGTCGGGTTGCGGCATGGCGCGACGCGCAGCGGCCACCACCTCGTTGCTCACAGGGGGCTGGTGGTTGCCGAGGTTGCCGCGCACGTACGTGAGGACGTCTGCGATCTCGTGGTCGGTGAGGTTCGCGAGGCCGGGCATGACACCGTTGTACGCCTGGCCGTTGACCGTGATCGGCCCGGTCAAGCCGCTGAGCACGATGCGCGCGAGCTCCTCGTCGGGGCGCTGCATGTACTCGCTGCCCGCGAGCGGAGGGAAGACGCCCGCGAGCCCCTCACCGGTGCGCTGGTGGCAGGCCGCACAGACGCCACGGTAGGTGGCCTCACCACGCGTCATGCGCACGGCCAGGGGCTCCTGGTCCGACGGGGCGGCCTCGAGCGCTGCGACGACCTCGGGGGCTTGGTCGCCGAGGTAGACCTCGTCCACCTCCTGGCCGGAGTACACGATGGTCTGCGGCTCACCCGACACACGCAGCATGCCGAGCGCGCCCTTGTTGAACGCGCGCAGCAGCGAGTGGTCCACGAGGATGTACGTGCCGGGGACCTCGAGGCCGAAGTCCATGAAGGCCGCGCCACCCGCGGGCACCAGCGTGGTCTGGACGTCTTGGGTGACGCGCGTGCCTCCCTCTTGCCAGACACGATCGAAGATCTCGCCGATGACGTGGAAGGAGCTGATCAGGTTGGGGCCGCCGTTGCCGAAGAAGATGCGGACCCGCTCGCCGGTGTTCGCGGTGAGCGCCCCCTCACCCACCAGCGCCCCGTCGCGACCGTTGAAGAGGACGTAGGAGGGGTTCTCGTCGATGGCGCGCTGCATGTCGAAGGGCTGCAGGCCGGCTGCGCGGTAGTTGCCCGTCGTGTAGAAGTCGCCCTGCATGACGTAGTACTCGTGGTCGGCGGCGGGCCAGCCCTCTTCGGGCTCCACCACGATCAAGCCGTACATGCCGTTGGCGACGTGCATGCCCACGGGCGCCGTCGCGCAGTGATAGACGTAGACGCCCGCGTTGAGTGCCTGGAACGAGAACTGCGTCTGGTGGCCGGGTGCCGTGAAGGTGCTCGTCGCGCCGCCGCCGGGACCCGTCACCGCGTGCAGGTCGATGTTGTGCGGCATGGTGTTGTCGGGGTGGTTCTGCAGACGCAGCGTCACGTGGTCGCCGCGGCGCACACGGATCATGGGCCCCGGAACGGTGCCGCCGAAGGTCCAGAAGTTGAAGGTGGCGCCGTCTGCGATCTCACGCGTGGTCTCCACGACCTCGATCTCCACGGTCACGTTCGCGGGGCTGGTGCGACCCGTCGGCGGAGCTGCCATGGGAGGCACGCCGAGCTGCGCCACGACGTTGGGGAGGGTGGCCGGGTCGACCTGCTCGACGGCCGTCGGGAGGGTGAACTCGCCCGCAGCGGGCGCGCTCGCGCTCTCGTCCGGGGCGGGCGGCGTCTCACCGTCGGAGGCGCCTCCGGAGCATGCGGCGAGCATCGCTGCCATGCCGAGTGGTAGCCAAGAGCGATTGTGGAACAGGGTGGGTGGCATCGTCTTTCTCCTGTCGCGAATGTAGGCCCGAAGGGGCCGCCACCGTATGACTTAAGTCATGTTCAGCGCTGGGCCTGCACCAAGACCTGGCCCATGGCCCCCGCGAGCGCACGCGGGTGGCGCAAGAGGTGGTGGCGCCCACTCCCCAGCATGGTGGGCAGGTGAAAGCGTGCGTCGTGGTCGATGGCGAAGGCGTGGACGTGGACACGCTGGGCGTCCGCCTCGCGCACGGCCTGCCGGACGTCGGCGACCCCGTGCCGCCCCTCGTAGCGGTCGTAGTCGTTGGGCTTGCCGTCCGTCAAGAGGAGCAGCAGACGGCGCTTCGCAGGCGTGGCGACGAGCAGCGTGGTGGCGTGCCGCAGGGCTGGCCCGATGCGGGTGTAGCCCTGTGGCTGGATCATCGCGAGGCGCGCGCGGGCTGCCCTCCATGGCTCGCGGAAGCCCTTGACCACGTCGAAGCGGCAGTCGCTGCGTGTGTGGCTGTGGAAGGCCGCCACGCCGAAGTCCGTGTCGAAGGACGCGAGGGCCTCGCCCAGCACGAGGGCGGCGTCGAGCTCGAGATCCAGCACCCGAGTGTCGTCCACCCACCCGTCGGTAGACAGGCTCGCGTCGATCAGCAGCAGCGCGGCCACGGTGGGGGCGCTGGGCCGGCGCTGGCGATTCAGGCGGTCGGGGGGCGTCGTGCCGGCGGCCAAGCAGGCGTGCCGGTCCACCATGGCGTCTTCGTCGATCTCGCTCCCGTCCAGCTGCCGTGAGCGCCAGCAGCGCTCCACCTCGAGCCTCTCGAGCTCCGCCCGCAGGGCGTCGGTCTCGCGGCGTAGTCCGGCAGCGCGCTGGCTCATCGCGGCCGTCTCGGCGGCGCGGGCCGCGCGCACACGCCCGACGCGCACGTGGCACCAGCCCTCACGGTACGTGCGTGTGCGCTGATCCCACTCGGGGTACGGGAGCCCCGCCACAGCGCCCGGATCAGCGAGGTCCCCGGCAGCTCCCTCCAGCATCACGTCCATGCGGAGCAGCGAGCGAGCCCTCTCCGTGCTGCGCACCACCTGCCGTAGGTCCAGCTCCTCGAGCGCCTGAGCGTGGTCCGCCAGCTGGTCGTCCCCGTCCAGCTGCTTCGAGCCACCTTGGTACTCTTCCGCGGTGTGTACCTTCTCGAAGGAGTGCACCAAGGGGTTCTCGGTGTCCCCTGGGTCAGCGAGCTCGACGCGCTCCACGTTCTCGAGCGCCCGCCCAGCGAGCTCGGTGCCCGACGGGAGCGCCGTGTGGTCCTCCTTCTGGGTCACGCCGCGCGCCTCTTCGGCAAGAGAAGTGCCGAGGCCCCCGAGCAGGGGCAGGGCTCGCGCGCTCCCCTCGAGGGCACGCCACTCGGTGAGCTGCTCGGGCCAGTCGAGCTGCGCGACGCGCTCCAACCACTCCACCCAAGCCGCGTGGGCGGGCAAGGGAGGCAAGCCGAGAGCGCGCGCCGTCCAGGCGTCGAGGGCCCCTTGGCGGGGGCTGGCACCTTCCGTCCGGTCCGCGAGCGCGGTCGCCGCGAGCGCGACGCAAGCCTCTGCGGCAGGCGTGAGCTCCTCGCGCAGCACGCTCAGCACGTGGGGCAACGACACCACGAGCGCGAGCGCGCGCTCTTCGGTGTCGGCTGCAGCCGTGAGCACCAGCGGCGCGTGCCGCATGGCGGTCACCACGAGCGCGACGCGCGCGACGTAAGCCAGCTCGTTGCGCTCCACGTCTTCGGCGAAGTCCATGCGCGCCGGCAGGTAGACCACGTCAGAGCGCCAGCCCCCCTCCCCTTCGGCCTCCTGCACGGCGAGCGAACGCTCCGCGAGGGCGCAAGCCAGGAAGCGCAGGCGCGCCTGCAGCGGAGCGAGCCGCGCCGCGCGCGCCTCGCGCTCCGGTGAGATCTTGGGGGCCCGCAGCCTCTTGACGGACCCGTACAGCCAGCCAAAGAGGGCCTCGTCCCAGCTCACGGGCCCGCCTCAGAACACCAGGTGCACGACATCGCGCAGCGCCTCCGCGATCTCGGGGTCGTCCGTGAGCGGCGCCACCACGGCGTGCACACACGCGACGCGCGGAGGCACGTCGGCGCGGATGAGCCGTCCCGCGTTCACCAACAGACGGGTCGAGACGGTCTCGGCCAAGCCCAGCTCCGAGAGCGAGCGCACCTTCCGCGCGAGAACGACGAGACGCTTGGCCACGGCGGCGTCGATGCCCACCTCGCGGGCGACGATCTCGGCTTCCACGGAGGGCTCGGGATAGGTGAAGTCAATGCCCACGAAGCGTTGACGCGTGGAGGGCTTGAGCTCCTTCGGGCCGCGCCGATAGCCAGGGTTGAAGCTGGCCACCAGCTGAAACTCGGGGGGCGCCTGCAGCTGCTCGGCGTGCCGGTCGACGAAGAGCTCGCGGCGGTGGTCGGTCAGCGGGTGCAGCACCACGATGACGTCCTCACGCGCCTCGGCCACCTCGTCCAAGTACAGGATGGCCCCCTCGCGCACGGCCCGTGTGACCGGCCCGTCCTGCCAGACGGTGTCGCCGCCGCGCACCAACCAGCGCCCCAGCAAGTCTGCCGCGCTGGTCTCGTCGTTGCATGCGACGGTGATGACTTCGCGCGCGAGCTTGTGGCCCATGGCCTCGACGAAGCGGGACTTGCCGCACCCCGTGGGGCCCTTGAGCAGCACCGGCAGACGCTCGGCGTACGCCGCGAGGAAGACCTCCTCCTCGCGGCCGGTCGCGCGATAATAGGGGCTCATGCCTCGACGGGGTCCGCCGCAGCGACAGCGCCGTCGTCATCCGAGGTGTCCGTGGACTCGTCCGGGGCGGCGCCGCCCAGCGTCGCCTCGACGTCGCCCTTGGGCAGCCCGTGCTGGATGAAGTTCACGATGAACGCGGTGATGCCCAGCGTGAAGAGGGTGGCCGCCAAGATGAGGCCCCAGAAGTGCACCTCGACCTCCTCCTGGACGGCCAGGAAGTCCATGCCCATGCGGCGCTCGAGAGCGACCTGGGTCACACCCGCGATACCAAAGGCGAGCGTCATGGCGATCATGCCGATGTTCGACGTCCAGAAGGCGAAGGCGGCGCCAGGCCGGTCGTACAGCTTGCGGCCGGTGAGCAGCGGCATCGCGTAGGTGATGATGGCCAAGACCAGCATCGCGTAGGCACCCCAGAAGGCCATGTGGCCGTGCATCGCCGTCACCAGCGTGCCGTGGGTGTACATGTTCACTTGCGGCAGGGTGTGCGCGAAGCCCAAGAAGCCGGCGCCCACGAACGACATGACACAGCACCCGACCGTCCACGCCAGGGCGGTCCGGTTGGCGTGCTTGCGGCCGCCCTTCCGGGCCATCGTGATGCCGTACATGGCCATGCCCAGGAACGCCAGCGGCTCGAGCGCGCTGAAGATGCCGCCGATCCACAGCCAGTAGCTGGGCGTGCCGATGTAGTAGTAGTGGTGGCCGGTGCCGAGGATGCCCGAGAGGAAGGTGAGCCCGACGATGACGTAGAGCCACTTCTCGATGATCTCGCGGTCGATACCCGTGAGCTTGATCAGCAGGAAGGCCAGGATGCCGCCCATGATGAGCTCCCAGACGCCCTCTACCCAGAGGTGCACGACCCACCAGCGCAGGTACGAATCCTGGGTCTGGTTGTCCGTGGGGATCATGCCCGGCAGGTAGAGCAGCGCGGCCATCAAGAGACCGAAGAACAACACGGACGCGGTGGTCGTGATGCGCTTCCCCTTCAGGATGGTCATGCCGATGTTCGCGATGAAGAGCAGCACGTCGACGACGACGAGGTAGTCGAGAGGACGCGGGATCTCGAGGAACTTGCGCCCCTCCCACCAGCTGAAGTGGAAGCCGATGACGGCGGTGACACCGACCGCGACGAACGCGACGAGCTGCACCACGGCCAGCTTGGGCCAGTAGAGCTCCCGCTCGGACTCCTCGGGGACGATGAAGTAGGCCGCCCCCATGAACCCGCACAGGTTCCACATGACCAGCAGGTTGGTGTGGACCGCGCGCGCGGTGTGGAAGGGGATGATGTCGTGTAGCCCATCCAGGCCCGCGTGTGCGAAGGCCATGATGAAGCCGTAGACCAGCTGCAGCCCGAAGAGGAGCATGCAGGTTGCAAAGAACCAGTACGCAATGCGCTGTGACTCGTATTTCATGGGCTCGCTCAGTCGTGAAGGGTTACGAGGTAGGCCGTGAGCTCACTCACCTGCGCCTCGGTCAAGGGCAGGTCGGGCATGGCGGTTCCAGGGCGCACGGACTGCGGATCAGTCAACCAGCGCGTGAGGTACTCCGCGTCGAAGCGTGTGCCCACGCCGTCGAGGGAGGGGCCGACCGAGCCGCCGCGGCCACCGACCGCGTGGCAGGCCGTGCACATCTGGCCGAAGATGGCCGGCCGCCCGTCATCCGGCGCCGCCGCGACGCCCGCGTTGGCGGCGAGGGGCGGGTTCGCTGGGAAGCCGTTGAGGTCCATCTTTCCGACCCACTCCAGGAACGCGACCAAGTCGCTGATCTGCTCCTCGGTGAAGTCGTACTGCTCCATGCGACGGCGGCCGGGGTACATGGCCGCGGGGTCACGCAGCATGGCGGCGATGAACTCGGGCCCGCGCCGGTCGTACACCCTCGTCAGCTCGGGAGCGTAGTAGGCCCCCTCGCCGAGGATGGTGTGACAGCCCATGCAGTTGGAGCTGTCGAACAGGTGCTTGCCGCGGATGGCCGCGGGAGACAGCTCGTCCTGGTTGGTCTGGCCAGGGATCTGCTGGAAGGTGTCCAGCGTCAGCAGGATGAAGGCCACGGCGCAGAGCGCGGTCCCGACTAGGAAGAACATGCGTGCGGACGATTTGGAGAGCATGGTCGCTTCAACTTTCGGCGTTCGAGGGGGTGCGCGCGGCTTCGAGGTCGATCGCCCGCGGGAAGAGCACGTTCGACTCGAGGTGGATGTGTTGGTGGAGGTCGAGCTCCATCGCAGCGAGCGCTGCGAAGAGCGCGCGGTAGCTCCCACAGGCGTCTTCCGGCGGGGTGTGGTTCGACGTGAGGCGGCGGATGCTCTCGAGCGCTCCGCCCGCGTCTTCGTGCTCGACGTTCATCATGCGGATGGGGTTCTGGACCGTGCCGAACGGGCTGGTGAGCACCGTGCCCCCGTCCAGGGCGGTGATGTACGGGAAGAGCACGCGCTCCTCCTTCATGAGGTGCCCGTTGAGCTCCTCGACGAGACCGAGCACGATGGGCAGGAGCTCTTGGAGCTCCGGATGCGCCGGACCATGCACGCGCGCCACCTTCGTCATGAGGGCCTCCACCCGGGGCAGCTCCTGCCACATGTAGGTGTGGTGCACGTTCACGATGTGGCGCACGAGCGCGGAGAGCGGGGCTACGCGCCAGTCCGTGTCGTCGCCGCTCGGGTCGCGCGCCGGCTCCTCGAGGGCCGCGACCACGGCGGAGACGTCGGCCCCCACTTTCTGGCAAGCGGCCTCGAGCGTGCGGCGCCCGCCACAGCAATAGTCGATGCGATGGGTCTCGAAGACCCGCGCCGCGTGCGGGATGGCCGAGGCCAAGTCGCCTACCGTGGTTTGAAGTGAGATGCTCATGGGGAACCTCCAGCACGATGCTGGAAGACCCAGGAACCACTCGCCATGATCTACGTCATGTCAGGCCGCGAGCGCCTGCCGCAGCGCCTCGATGTCGGGCACGACGATGCGATCACGGTGGACCGTCACGGTGCCGTCCTTCTTCCACTGACTGAGCGCGCGGATGACCGTCTCCACCCGCGCGTCGATGTACGTGGCGATCTGCTGACGGCTGAGCCCGAGGGGAATGATGGTGGAGCCGTCTTCGTGTTCGTCCCCGAAGCGGTTGGCCAGGTTGAGCAGAAAGAGCGCCAGGCGACGCGCGACCGTCCCCGCCGCCATGACGTCGATCTTGCCGTGCAGGAGGCGCAGCTGCGCCAAGAGCGCTCGGTTGACGGCGTTGGCGACGCGGGGGTCGTGCTGCATGCGGGCGAGCGTGGGCTCTGCCTGGATGACCAGCACCGTCGCGCTGCTGCTGACCACCACGCCGTCGGCCCCGTACTTGCGACGCTCCAGCACCACAGGGAGGCCCGGGCACTCGGTGGGCCCGAAGAAGGCCATCAGGTTCACGTCGGCGCTGGGGGTGGCGCGACGCAGCTCGATCAGCCCGGACACCATGTGGTGCACGGCACGCGACTGGTCACCACGGCGCCAGACGTACTCACCGCGCTTGAGCGTGACGAGCGCGCACGCCGTCGAGAGCATGCGCAGCTCGGCGTCGTCGTAATCCTTGAAGAATGGGCACCCTCGCATGCTGCGCAGTAAGGAGGACTCGCCGCGGCGGGGACTGGGAGCGGACATGCGGCGGACTATAGCGCGTGGCTCGGCCCGCGCTGACATAGATCATGGCGAACCGGAGTGAGTGCCGCACTGTCTAGAGACCGCCATGACGCACATCGACACCTCCTCCAAGCTCGGCGACCTCGCTACACACATCGAAGAGCTGATCGCGCTCGTGTTGCGGGAGCACCACGACGTGGAGCGCCGGGAGCTACCCCGCCTGGTCCGACTCGCCGAGAAGGTCACGCGACGGCACGCAGGCGACCACCCCGAGCTGGTCCAGCTGGCGGAACACATCCAGAACCTCGCGGACGAGCTCGACTCTCACCTGGACCGCGAGGAGCGCGTGCTCTTCCCCTACCTGCTGGCGGTCGTCGCGGCCGCGCGCGGGGAGGCCCCGCTACCCGCGCCCAGCTTTCACTCCCTCCGCAACCCCCTCCGCATCATGAGCGCCGAGCACGCCGTCGAGGACGAGCTCTTGAGCGCCATCCGCGCCATCGCGGACGACTATGGGACGCCGCCGGACGCGGACGAGCCGTGGCGCAACCTGCTCGAGGGCCTCGCCACGCTCGACGTCGACCTCACGCGCCACATGATGCTCGAGGACTCGGTGCTCTTCCCGCTCGCGCTGGAGCTGGAGCAGCGCCTCGGGATCGGGGGGTGACGAAAAGCCCGTGGACATGATCAAGGTCATGGCCGCGCACCGCGCCAGCCCCCAAGCTCAGCAGGAGAAAGCGAGGTTGCATGGAAAGGCCCAACGCAGTGCCCTTCGACGAAGCCCCCTTCATCCTGTTCTGGGAGACGACGCGGGCGTGCGACCTGGCGTGCTTGCACTGCCGCGCGTGTGCCGTGCCCGACAGGGACCCCCGCGAGCTCACCACGCGCGAAGGCAAGCGTCTGCTGGACGAGGCAGCCGCCATGGGCACCAAGCTGGTGGTGCTGACCGGCGGCGACCCGGCGAAGCGCAGCGATCTCGTGCAGCTGGTGCGGCACGGCACCAACCTGGGCCTGCGCATGGCGCTCACCCCCAGCGCCACGCCCCTCGTGACCAGAGACTGGCTCGCCGAGATGCAGGACGCGGGCATCGCTCGCGTCGCCATCAGCATCGACGGTTCGAGCGCGGGGACGCATGACCGCTTCCGAGGCGTGGTCGGCTCGTGGAGCCGCTCCCACCAGATCCTGGACCACGCGCGAGACCTGGGGATCTCCACGCAAGCCAACACCAGCGTGTGCCTCGACAACGTGGGCGAGCTGCCGCTGCTGGCGACACAGCTCGCCGAGCGTCGCATCGACCTCTGGGGCGTGTTCTTCGTGGTGCCGGTCGGCCGGGCGCGCGTGGACCAGACGCTCCCGGCGGCCCAGGTGGAGCGGCTGCTGGTGTGGCTCGCGGCGCTGTCCAAGCGGGCGCCTTACGACGTGAAGACCACGGCCGCGCCCCAGTTCCGGCGTGTGCTGCTGCAGCACAAGGCGAAGCGCAACGACATCGTCGGGCTGCGCCAGGCCGGTCCCAGCGACGAGGGCGTGATGCGTGTGCGGCGCGGCATCAACGACGGCCAGGGAGTGGCCTTCGTCTCGCACACCGGCGACATCCAGCCGAGCGGCTTTCTCCCCATCGTGGCGGGCAACGTGAGAATGGAAGGGCTGCGGCGTACCTACCGCGACTCGGCCACCTTCCGGGCGCTGCGCGACCCAGACGCCTTGGGCGGCGCCTGCGGGGTCTGCGAGTTTCGCAAGGTCTGCGGCGGCTCGCGGGCGCGGGGCTACGCGGCCACCGGTGACCTGCTGGCGGAGGACCCCGCGTGTCCCTACGAGCCACCCGCAGCGAGGGCCTCGTGACGAGCGTGGTGGTGATCGGCGCGGGGGTGGCCGGGCTGACCGCCGCCAGCCGCCTGCGCCGCGGCGGGGCCAGCGTGACGGTTCTCGAGAGCAGCGCGCGCATCGGCGGGCTGGTGGAGTCCGAGCGCACCGAGGGCTGGGTCGTGGAGTACGGCGCCGATGGCTTCCTGATCAGCAAGGCCAACATGGCGGGGCACGTCTCCGGTTTGGGCCTCGACAGCAAGGTCGTCGGGGGGGGCAACACGCCGCGGCGGGCCTACATCGCCACCGAGCACGGCCTCGAACCCCTCCCCGCGAGCCTCTTTCGCTTCGAGCGCGGGGCCATCTGGGAGCTGCTGAGCTCCCGCTTGCTCAGCCCCGGAGCCAAGCTGCGCCTGCTCATGGAGCCCTTCGTACCCCGCGCACGCGAAGAGGAGAGCGTCTCGGGCTTCGTGTCGCGACGCTTCGGGCACGAGGTCTCCGACCACATCGTGGAGCCCATGCTGCGCGGCGTCTTCGGGTCGCCGGCGAGCGCGTTGGGGATGCAGGGGGCCATGCCCAAGCTCGCGGAGCACGAGCGCCGCTACGGCAGCGTGGGGGTCGCGCTCATGCTCGCGCCTCGCGCAGGGACGCAGGGAGGGCTGGTGTCGCTTTCGGGGGGCATGCAGACCCTCGTGGACGCGCTCGGCCACGACGTCGCGCCCTACACGCACCTGTCGGTGCCGGCCCAGAGCATACGCCGCAAGGCCAACGGGCGGCTGGCGGTCGCGACCAGTCGGCACGGCGACATCGAGGCCGACGCGGTCGTGCTGGCGTGCCCGACGCACGTCGCCGCGCGCCTCGTCGCTGGACTCGATGGGACGCTGGCGGACGAGCTCTCGCTGGTGCGCTCAGCGGACGTCGAGGTGGTGTCCCTGGGCTACGAGGCCCGCGACCTACCGAGCATCGAGGGCACGGGCTTTCTCGTAGACCCTGCCCTCGGTCGCGCGCTGGTGGCGTGCACCTGGTCCAGCCAGAAGTGGCGTGGGCGCGCACCGCGGGACCGCTTCTTGGTCCGCTGTGTGGTGAACGCGCCGGACTGCAGCGACGACGAGCTGGTGCAGCTGACGCGCGAGGAGCTGCGACACTTCGCGGGCATCACGGCGACCCCGGTGCTCACGCGCACCAAGCGTCGCCGCAACGCGCTGCCTGTCTATGCCCCCGGGCACCGCGCGCTCGCGACGCGCGCGAAGGAGCGAGCGCGCAGCCATGGTATCGAGCTCGCCGGCAACGGCTACGACGGCATCGGAGTGCCCGACTGCGTCGCCAGCGGTCTGGACGCGGCGCTCTCGATGCTGAGCGCACAGGCCCTCCACAGCTGACCCGTGCCGCTCAGCTCGCGTTGGCGCGCAGCGTGATGTTCACGCTGATGGTGTCGCTGACCTTGGCGCGCACCAGCGCGGGGACCGACACGCCGTACTGGGGCAGGTTGATGGTGAAGCGGCTGCGCACCCGGAGGTGGTCCGGACCGTCCCCCGTCACCAGCTTGACGCGCGTCTCGGCGCGGACCGGGTGCGTCTGGCCATGCAGGGTGAAGCGCCCCACCACGGTGACGCGCGCCTCGACGTTGGGCGTGAGCGCGCTCGCGCCCTGCACGCTGTCGATCTCGAAGACCGCGTTGGGGTAGCGCGCTGCGTCCAGCCAGCCGTCGCCGTGCAGGTGCTCGTCGCGCAGGTCGAGCCCGGTCCGCAGCGAGCGCACGGGCACCTCGATGCGGCCGCTCACGCTGCCCAGGTTGGCCGGGTTGACGGAGACGCTGCCGCGCACCGTGGAGCTGGTGCCGTTGATGGTCTCGAGGGGCGCGTTGGACGTGAAGGCGATGCGGCTGCCGCTGCCGATGGTGAAGGTGCGCGCCTGCGCGTAGGCCACCACGGGGATGGCGAGCAGGCTGAGGACCAAGAGGCTGCGAAGGGCGCGGGGGCGAGTCATGCGTGGGAGTCTCCTGCGGGGGAGTGTGCCTGGTCAGGCCGGAAATTGGGATGGGTTCGAGACGGCCGCGGGGCTCCGCACATTCAATCGGAGCTCACCAGGGCACTGACCGGTAGTCCTTGAGGAACTGCCCCCACACGTGCTCGCCCGTGTTCACCCCGTGCAGGATGGGGTCCACGATGCGGGCCGCGCCGTCCACGATGTCCAGCGGGGGGTGAAAGCGGTGGACCACCTGCTTGTAGGCCGCGAGCCCCACGGGGTCCTCGTCGCTGACCCAGCCGGTGTCCACGCTGTTCATGTGGATGCCGTCGCGCACGTAGTCGATGGCCGAGGTGCGCGTCATCATGTTGAGCGCGGCCTTGGCCATGTTGGTGTGCGGGTGCTTGTCGGTCTTGAAGGCGCGGTAGAACTGCCCCTCCATGGCGGACACGTTGACGATGTGCTTGTCGCCCGTGCGGGTGCGCGTCATCAACGCCTTCAGCCGCGCGTTCAGCACGAAGGGCGCGATGGCGTTGACCAGCTGCACCTCCAGGAGCTCCACCGTGGGCACCTCGGCCAGCGTCAGCCGCCAGCTGTTCTGGTCGCGCAGGTCGCGCTGCTGGAGGTCCGCGTCCAGCTGGTCCTTCGGGAAGAGGGCCTCGCTGCGGTCCTCGTCGCCCGCCACCAGCGGCACCTGGGTCAGCGCGGCGGCGTGCTGGATGCCCGCAGCCTGCAACAGCTGAGGCACCTCGCTGACGGTGGCCAGCGCCTTGGCGGAGTCGCGCTTGAACGCCTCGTGCGCGGCCACCAGGGACTCGGCTTCGGCGCTGAGAGGCGTGGACTCGCGCTCGCCGCTCACCAGGTGGCCGTAGAAGCCCGGCGGGCGACGCACGGTCTGGCAGGCGTTGTGGATGATGAAGTCCAGCGTGGGCAGGGTGTCCGACAGGTGCTGCGCGAACAGCTCCACGCTGGGCGTGTGACGCAGGTCCAGCCCGTGCACCTCGAGGCGATCACGGAAGTCCTCGAAGTCCTCCTCCCGGGCGTAGCGGGCGGCCGCGTCGCGTGGGAAGCGCGTGGTGACGATCACGCGGGCCCCCGCGCGTAGCAGCATGATGGCTGCCTGGTAGCCGATCTTGACGCGCGCCCCCGTGACGAGCGCGACGCGCCCGCGCAGGTCGGCGGTCTGGGAGCGCTTGGCGAAGCCGAAGTCGCCACAGGCCGGGCACAGCTGATCGTAGAAGTGGTGCAGGGTCTCGTAGCCCTGCTTGCACACGTAGCAGACGCGCGCCTCCTGCACGCGGGGCGCGTCCGCTGGGCTCGCGTCTTCCGCCGCCCCATCCGCGACGCCCTCCGCCCCCAGCGCCTGGTGCGCCTCCAGCTGAGCCTCCACGCTGCCCGCCGCCGAGCCCATCAAGAGCGCCGGCGCGCGAGGGGTGACGTAGACCGGGTCCTCGCGCTTGCGGCGGATGCCCGTCGCGTTCAGCTGCTCCTCGTCGGCCTCGCGCTTGTCACGGCGTCGGGCTCGTCGCTGCTCCTTCACGCGGCGCTTACGGTCGTCGCGCCCTGGCCGCGCCAGCTTGCCGGCCGCGATCATCAAGCGCGTGCGCAGCTCCTCGTCGATGGCCATCACGCGCGCCTGGTCCTCGTCCAGCCACTCGAGCAGCTGCACGGTCGCCATCACCGCGTCCGTGTCGGCCGCCTCGGCGGGCGCGGTCCCCAGCCCGTGGGCGGGCAGCGGGACGCGCGCGTCGATCGTGACCTGCAGCGCCGCAGGTGGCTTGTCGGAAGGGTCGCTCATGGGGCTCGGTCGAGCCCCTATCTACCGCCTGGACGCCACCACGCAACACCATCGTTCTTGTAGAGCACCACCTCGGAGTCCCCGCCGTGAGCCACGGCGAGGTCGGTGTCCCCGTCGGCGTCGAAGTCGGCCGCGGCCAACCCGTCGCCGATCGCTCCCAGCCTCGTCAGCTCGTGCAGCACCCAGCCCGCGTCGGTGCCGTTGACGTTCTCGAACCAGCGCACCGCGACGGGCGTGGCGAACGCGACCACCACGTCCTGGTCTCCGTCCGCGTCCACGTCCGCGAGCGTGAGACGGTGGGTCCACGTGGCGTTGGACTCGGTGGAGAGCACGTGCCGCACGTAGGCCGTGCCGCTCCACGACCAGTACGCAACCAGCGACGCGAGGTTGAACGCGCCCGAGAAGATCTCAGCGCGACCATCCCCGTCGATGTCACCCACCGCCACGTCCGTGGCCTGTGGCGCGTCCGCGATGAGCGTCGCGACGAAGGCAGCTCCAGCCGACGGGCGCGCGAAGACCTGTAGGCCAGCCGTCCCCGGCGCCTGGGTGTTGGACACGACGATGTCCAGCAGGCCGTCTCCGTTGGTGTCGCCCAGCGCCACCCCCGTCGCGCCCGTCTGCGCGCCGACGTCGGTCATGGTGAACGTAGGTGTGGAGCCTCCCGAATTGGCCCAGAAGCGCAGCGACGTCGCCGTCACGCCCACCACGTCGACCAGCCCATCTCCCGTCACGTCGCCGAGCGCGAGGTCGAGCACCCCGGTGCCCGACCCGAGGCCGTTGGTCCCTGCGAGGATGGCCCACTGAGCCCCGGCCCCGCGGTTGAGCATCACGCGCACGCCGTCGAGGTCGGCCACGGCCAGGTCGGTCAGCCCGTCCGCGTTGAGGTCCCCCGCAGCGAGCGCACGGCCCCCGTTGAGGTTTGCGATGGTGGACTCGGCATACACAGGCGCCGACGCGGAGCCCTGCACGGCCCACCACGAGAGCAGGGCGCTGCCCAGCCCCACGATGTCCGGACGCCCGTCGCCGTTGATCTCGGCCGCCACCGTCACGCTCGCGCCGTCGAAGGCGCGGTCCACCTTGGAGCGGGTAAAGCCGGCGTTGCTGGTGACCTCGGTCGTCCACCAGGTCACCAGGTCCGCGCCGCGCGCGACGCCGATCACGTCCAGGTCGCCGTCGCCGTCCACGTCACCCGCCACCGCGGCGTTGGCGTCGTTGAAGTCCGACACGAGCGGGTGCTTCACCCACCTCCCGTCGCGCAGCTCCCACCAGTCCACGCTGTCGCGGATTGCGGACGCCGTCACCAAGTCCGCGCGGCCGTCCAGGTTGATGTCGGCCGCGTAGACGCTGACGACACCGGGCGGGCTGTCCGGGATGTCGCTGACGACGAACCCGTCACGCATCCCGTTGGTGTTGCGCAGGTAGTGCGCTCCCGTGGCGCTTCCGATCACCACGTCCAGCCGCCCGTCCCCGTCGAAGTCGGCGACGCCTGCGCTCAGGGCGTTGGCGAGGCCGGTGGCGATGGGGATGCCCTCGAGCGTGAGCCCACCGATGGCCACCGGGTTGTTGCGCAGGATGAGCACATTGCCCTCGGAGGTCGCGACCACCACGTCTTCTACGTCGGTGGCGCGTGTCAGGAGCCTGCCCGCAGCCACGGCGGACGGCATCCCGCTGCCGAGCGCGATGCTCGTGCTGTCGAAGGCCGTCAGGTCCGCGCAGCGCGTCGGTACCTCCGTGCGCGCTGCGATCTGGAGGTTGCCGCTGAGGGGGGAGATGGCGACCACCGCGCGGATGCTGTCGGTCAGTCGGACCACGGCGGCGTCGCGCGCACCCGTGAAGCCGGTCACGACCTCACGGCTCACGGACGGGTTCGCCATCTGACGCGGGTGGCACACCACCTCGATGGCACCGGACTGACGCACCAGCACCAGGTCCTCGTACGCGTCGTCGAACAGCCGCCCGACGCGCAGCGCACGCAGAGCACCGCTCGAGACGATGCTCGGCCCTGACGTGAACTGCCCCGCCCCCGCTTGCAGATAGAGGCGCACCGGGTTGTTGCTGGAGCTACCGGCCACGATGTCCCCCAAGCCATCGCCGTCGTAGTCGTAGAACGCGACAGCGGCGGCTTCCGTCAGGGTGTCCAGCCCCGGGCTACGCTCGAGGAACGAGCAGAAGCGGGTGTCGGGCTCCATGTCCGCACCGTCGATGCACTCGCCGTAGGGGATGGGTCCCGGTGCGCAAGGCGCGTCGTAGGAGGCCAGACCGTCGCCATCGAAGTCCTCTTCGACGCGCGGGACCTGAGGCATGTTGCAGTCGTTCGTCAGGCGGTCGCAGATCTCGGGAGCTCCCGGGTAGGTCGCCGCGTTCGTGTCGTCGCAGTCCGTCTTGGGGAAGGCCTCGCTGTCCACGCAGGTGGCCGTGGGAGCGGCAAAGCCGTCACCGTCGTCGTCCTCGCCCGCGCGGGGCCCGCTGCCGAGGCCGCAGTCGTTGATGGCACCATCGCAGACCTCGGGAGCCCCAGGAAACACGAAGGGGTTGGTGTCGTCGCAGTCGGTCTTGGGGAAGCCGGAGGTCAGGCCCCGGTCACCGGGCGGGGGTGCCTCGCAAGGGGCGCTAGGCGCCGCGACCTGGTCTCCATCCCGATCTTCTTCCGGCCTCGCGGGGCTGACGCCCATCACCCAGGCGTCGCAGTCGCTCAGGAAGCCGTCACAGATCTCGGTCGTGGCCCCGCTCCGGACGGAGTCGCGTGTGTCGTCGCAGTCGGGCCCGGGTTCGCGTGTGCAGCTCACGGAGACCTGCCCGTCGCCGTCGGCATCCCGCTGGATGATGTCCGGATTTTCGTCGTCGCAGTCCTCGACCAGAGGCGCGAAGGGGAAGCCCGGACAGGCTGGGTCGAAGGCGCCGTCGTCGTCACCGTCGCGCACGCGCACCTCGGCCTCGCACACGCCGTGATTGAGGTTGCAGACGACGCTGACTCCGAGGCAAGCCGGCAGCGGGCCCGCCTCGCCATCTGGGTCGGACGACTCGATCAGGTTGCCCCGCTCGCTGACGATCTCGACGCCCGCGCAGTCGGTGTCCACGCGGCAGACGCGGTCGTTGTCGTTCAGCTCGAAGGTAGGCGGGTCCGGCAGGTCGAGGACGCTACAGCCCGTGCTCGGGCCGATAGCGAGCAGGAGGAAGGCGACGGCCCAAGGGCGCGCAGAGATCATTCGTGCGGAGCTCATCGGCGCCACCCCAGCAGCAAGAGCGCGCCGCCACGCTGCGGCAGCACGTTGGCCTCGGGAGTCGCACCGGTCGCGCCTGCGGCGCCGTCACCGTCGCCGTCGCCCTCCGCCGCACCCGACGCGGGTTCGTCCTCCCCGTCCCAGTCGGTCAGCAGACCCACGACCAGCGTGCCGATGGCCAAGCCGCCCGCCAGCCCCATCATGACGTCCGCGCGGCGCCCCCACGCGCGCGCCTCACGGCGTTCGGTGTCCGAGCGTACCGGCTGCGCGTTGTACTGGTTGGCGCGCCGCACGGCGGTTCCACCCAGGCCCGCCCAGGCCCCCACGGCGGCCACGGTCACCCCCGCCGTGGCCAGAAAGACGGGACGCGGCAGGCGGATGGGGGCGCGCCCCTCGGTCACGCGGATGATCTCCGTGCGCGTCTCTTCCTCACGCAGGGTGAAGGTCAGCTGCGTCTCGGTGCCTGCGGCGATCGTCAGCGTGCGCCGCTCTGGCCGATACCCCTCGGCGCGCACCTCGATCTGGTGGCGACCCGTCGGCACACGGATGGACCCCGGCGTGGTGCCCGCCTCTTGCCCGTTGACGAACACCGTCCCGGGCGCGTTCGTCTGGATCTGCACGGTGGCCAACAGGCCGTTCAGCAGACGAATGCGGCTCTCTACGTCGGCGCGGCGTCCATCGGTCTCGGGCGTGGTGTCCAGATAGCGTTGGTAGGTGTCGATGGCCGCCTGCACCTGGGCGTCTCCCTCGTACGCCTGACCCAGCGCGAAGAGGATGGTGGGGTTCTGCCAGAGGCGGTAGGCCTCCGTGAGCTCGGCGATGGCGGCCGAGTAGCGCTCGCGGCGGAAGAACTCGGCTCCCTGCGCGTAGCGCTCGCGTGCTTCCGCAATGGCCGCCTCGTCGTGCCCCTCGAGCGGAGCGTCCCCCTCGGTCTGGGCGCGCGCGGGAGCCGAGGCCCCTAGCGCTTGGGCGACGAGCAGGCTCAGCACCAGCGGGCGTATACGCAGAATCCTCATGGGCGCCATAGTCTGGCACCGGCCACCTGGGGTCAACTGCGCCGCACGCGGCCCTGGCCCGCAGCGAGTCAGGTGGGCAGCAGCCGCCGCGCCAGGAGGATGCCACCGAGGTAGCCCGCGCCGCTGTACGCGTACGCCGGGCCCTCCTCGGCGCTCGGGAAGCTCCAGGCCGCCCCCGTGCTGGCCAGCTGTCGGGTCTGGTCCCGGTAGTCGCCGGCCACGCCGGGCGCGCGCACGCTCACCAGGACCACGCCGACGCGCAGGTGCTCGGGGGCGTCGGCCGTGGCCTGGGCGGCCTCCAGCATACAGGCCTCTCCCGCCGTGGCGAGCTCCGCCGCGCTGCTGACGGTCAAGTGCCGGAGCGCGACGCTGTAGTCGTAGCCCTGCAGCTCGAAGGTGGTGCGCTGGTCCAGCACCTGCGTGGGCTGCACCTCACCGGCACCCCAAGCGAAGGCGCGCACGCGCGTGGTGGCCTCTACGAAGCTGCGCTCGAAGAGGGACGCGTCGGCGAACACGCCTGCAGGCTCTTGGTGGTAGCGGGTCAGGCCCACGACCCACTCGTCGAGCAGGCGCGTGAAGCCGGGGATTTCGGGGGAGCAGCGTAGTCCGTGCATGCGTTTCTCGGGGCTGTGTGTACCACGATGAGGCTTGCGGCCTGGCTGGAAACAGCGTCTCATGGGCGCCGCTATGACCACCTTCACCGACCTGCTCCGCAGCGGAGCCTCGCTCGACCGCATCGGCAAGCACCTGGACGGCCTCGCGCAAGACGTCCGCACCGCCGAGGCCATGGCCCTGTCGCGGGGGGACCAGAAGAAGCTCTTCGATCTCGCCAGCCCGGTGATCACGCTGGACCACCTGGCCCCCGAGGGTGGCACGCTGCACCCCGTCGTCCACGAAGGCATGAACAACCAGCCCGCCTTCCGAAAGTTCCAGAAGCCGTGCACGCGTGGCCTGGACGGCTCGGTCTTCGGCTACAACGAAGGCGTCCTGCGCAGCGTCATCGGCCCGGGCTACTTCGTGGCGCGCGAGACGGGCAAGGACCCGCGCGGGCACGTGGTGGTGGACTACTTCATGTGTCCGGCGGGCGAGGTGCCCACCGGCTGGCCGGAGATCGTGCCCAACTCGGTCGGCCTGCAGCGCTTCGTGTTCCACCGCTGCCGCGACTACCTGCGCAAGGTGTCGACGCACGTGAGCATCGGCAAGGCGTACAAGGACGAGCACACCGTCATGGGCTACTTCGTCCTGGCCCGCCAGGGCGCCTGAGCGCCTGACCGCGACGGCGGCAGCGTCCGATGCGCTCCGCCGCCGCTCACCCCTTCATCAGCTCAGGATCTCACCGAGCAGGCGCGAGGCCTGCCGGCCGTCCATGGTGCCCCGGTGCCGGTCGAGAGCCACCTTCATCAGCTGGCTCATCTGCTTCTTCTCGGTGATCCCCAGCTCCGCGGAGAGCGCGCGCAGCGCCGCTCGGGCCTGGTCATCGTCCATGGGCTTCGGCAGGTAGGCGCTCAGCACCTCGACCTCGGCCAGCTCGTTGGCGGCCAGCTCGGCCCGCCCGCCCTTCTCGTACTCGGCGGCGGACTCGCGGCGCGTCTTCACGGCGCGCAGCAGCACGGCCATCTCGTCCACGCTGGTCTGCGGGTCGTTCGGGTCGTCGACCTTGACCTGCTCGCGCAGCAGCTCGGCCTTGAGCATGCGCAGCGTGTCGCGCGCGACGGTGTTCTTGTCGCGCATGGCCTGCTTGAGGTCTTCGGCCAGGCGCAGCTCCAGCTCGCTCTTGGGGGTCTCGGTCGTGTCGGTCATCGCGCCACCCTAGAGCGCGGCGCGCGTACGTCAACGCGGCGACACACAGAGCCCACGCGCGAGGGCCTCGGCGCGCTCCCGCCCCGCCGCCTGCGGCTGGATGGTCAGCAGCCCCACCTGCCCGTCGAGCCACACCGCCGCGTGCAGCGCCTCGGCGTCCTCGTGCCTCTCCCACTCGAGGAAGCGGTCCACGTCACGCTGGGTGTCGGGGCCCCACTCGCCGACGGCGTCCAGGACCTCGTGGGCGGGCGGCGCGGGCTCACCCGGCAGCAGCTCCACGGGGTGCACCTCCAGCCACAGCTGCACGCCCTCGTCCGCCGCCCAGAAGGTGCCGTTGCCGCGCCAGGCGATGCTCATCTCGCTGGGCAGCTGCAGCCACGCGTGGCGGCGCGCCCGCACCCAGAGGGGCCCGCGGCGTAGGCAGAGGGTGTCGTCCGGGGTGACGCGACTCAGGTGCCGTGGGCGCTCGCGCAGTCCGTCCAGCGCGTCCAGCAGCGCACGCCAGGGCCCACGCAGCGCCAGCAAGGCGGGGTCCTCCGGCGAGCTCTGGTGCAGCGCGTCCAGGTCGTCGCACAGCGACTCCATGCGGCCCACCTCCAGCTCGTCCAGCGGAGGGCGCGGCGGGATGAGGTAGCGCAGCGAGTAGGCGGCACGCCGCAGACGCATGGTGTCGTGCAGACCCGGCTCCCACCACAGCGCGTGCTCGCTCGGGACCACGGCCGCAGCCGGGTCGGTGTCCGCGTCGGGTGGGACGAAGGGGCCGCTAGGGAGCAGGAAGGGCGCGGGGTGCTGCAGACGCAGGCCGTCGATGGCCACGTGCCGTGCGGTGCCGGACGGCTCCCCGTTGGTCAGCGTCGGGTCCGACGACATGCAGGCGCGCCAGTACGCGTTGCAGGCCTGCTCGACGCCGCCCAGATCCGTCGTGGCGAGGTAGGAGTCGATCACGTCGTGTGCGGCGCGCAGCCCTGCCTGCTCCGCTGCGGCCACCAGCGCGTCCGCTACGTGCGCGTGGTAGCCCGGCCCCAGCGACAGCGTGAAGGCGGACGCGCGCAGCAGGCCGGGCAGGCTGCGGATCTCCACAGGCAGCGCCGCCGGGTGCAGCACCAGGTCCACTCCGTCGGGCGCCGCGCGCACCTCTTCCAGGGTGTCCGCGCAGGGCCCGCTCATGTCGGTCAGGCCACCCACGAAGCGGTCCAAGGCCTCGTCCTGCTCGAGCGAGTGGGCGAAGACCAGCTCGAGGTTGGGGCGCGGGTCGCTGGTGTGGCGATGCCCAGGAGAGGGGTGGAGCGCGGCCTTGGTCATCGGGTCCCCGAGCATAGCCCGTCTTCGCGTGGTATGGCGCCCGCGCTATGCCCATCCTCGTCGCCACCGGTCTCCACAAGGCCTTCGGCCCTCGCGTCCTGCTCGAAAACGAGGACCTCTCCGTCCACGCCGGGGAGCGGGTGGGCATCGTGGGCATCAACGGCTCGGGCAAGAGCACGCTGTGTAAGATCCTCGCGGGCATCGAGAGTGCCGACGCCGGCGAGGTGGTGCGCCGCCGCGACGCGACCATCGAGTACATGGCGCAGGAGCCGGAGCTGCCGCCCGAGCGCACGGCGCGTGAGGTGGTGCGCGACGGACTGCGCGCGTGGTCGGTGGCCTATGAGGCGCACGCCGCCGCGAGCGAGGCGCTTGGACAGCCCGACGCGGACTTCGACAAGCTGCTGGACATCCAGGCCAAGGCCGGCGCGGAGGTGGAGCGCCTGGGCGGCTGGGACCGCGGCCACCTGGTGGACGCCATGCTGGGGCACTTCAAGGTGCTGGAGCCGGACGCCCCGGTGGGCCGCATGAGCGGCGGCGAGCGGCGGCGCGTGGCGCTGGCCCGGCTCTTGGTGGCGCAGCCCAGCCTGGCCATCCTGGACGAGCCCACCAACCACCTGGACGTGGACACCATCGAGTGGCTGGAGCGCTACCTGGTGGAGAGCTATGGCGGCGCGCTGGTGCTCATCACGCATGACCGCTACGTGCTGGACCGCGTGGTGACGCGCACGCTCGAGGTGGACGGCGGCAAGATCCACTCGTACGACGGAGCCTGGGAGGAGTACCTCATGGCCAAGGCCGAGCGGCAGTCGCACGAGGCCCGCAACGAGCGCAACCGCCAGAACTTCCTGCGCACGGAGCTCGAGTGGCTGCGGCGCTCGCCCAAGGCGCGCACCACCAAGAGCCAGTCGCGGGTGGACCGCGCGGAGGCGGCGCGCGATCAGGCTGGGCCCGCGCAGCAGCGCACGGCGGGCTTCTCGCTGGACACCACGCGCCTGGGCAAGACCATCGTGGACCTGCGCGAGGTGAGCATCACGCTGGGTGACCGCCCGCTGATCAAGGACCTGACCTTCATGCTGGCGAGCGGTATGCGCCTGGGCGTGGTGGGCCCCAACGGCGCGGGCAAGTCCACGCTGCTGAAGCTGCTGGTGGGTGAGCTCACGCCAGACGCGGGCGAGGTGGTGATCGGCAAGAACACCGAGCTCGGGTACTTCGACCAGGGGCGCAGCGGGCTCGACGACAGCGCCGACCTGATGGTCAACGTGGCCGGCAACGACGACAAGGTCACCTACCGCGGCGAGCGCATCGATGTGCGGACGTATCTGGCGCGCTTCCTGTTCGCGCCAGACCGCATGCGCCAGAAGGTGGTGGCCCTGTCCGGCGGTGAGCGCGCGCGTGTGGCGCTGGCCAAGCTGTTGCTCAAGCCCAGCAACGTGCTGCTCCTGGACGAGCCCACCAACGACCTGGACGTGGCCACCCTGAGCTCCCTCGAGGAGATGCTGGTGGAGAGCAACGCCACGGCCATCGTGGTGAGCCACGACCGCTACTTCCTGGACCGCGTGGCCACGCACATCCTGGCCTTCGAGGGCGACGGGCTGGTGGTGCCCTACGCCGGCAACTACGAGCTGTACCGCACGCTGAAGGCCGCCGCGCAGACCGAGAGTGACGCGGCGGCGAAGGCGGCGCGCGCGGGCGGCAGCGGCAAGGGGACGGGCAAGAGCGCGACGGTGCCACCGCCGAAGAGTGACGCGGGCGCGGCGAGCGTGGCCAAGCCGGTGGGGGCGAAGCTGAGTCAGAAAGAGAAGCGCGAGCTGGACGGCATGCTGGAGGCGGTGGACGCGGCCGAGCAGGTGCTGGCGGCGCTGGACGCGCAGCTGGCGGACCCCACCCTCTACGCGGAGCGACCCGGCGAAGTACGCGGCATCACGGACCAGCAGCAGGCCGCGAGCGCGAAAGTGGAGGCGCTCATGGCGCGCTGGGACGAGCTCGAGCGGCGGCGCGCGGCGAGCGAGGGGTAGTGGCGAGGGAAGCGGAGCTCACGGCGCCAGCTGCGCCAGACGCTTCTTCCCGGCCACGCGACGCCAGCTGTCCAGCACCAGCGACTCGAGCTCTCCCTCCGACAGCCGTTCACTGGCGACCGTCACCCAGCCGTGCTGACCGATGTAGGGGGTTCGGCTGAAGCGCTCGTCGTCCAGCAGGGCCACCTGCGCCTCGCGGCCCAGGTTCACCGAGACGGTGGCGCCCTTGCTCGCCTCCTCCATGCCTACGATGACGAACGGCTTCTTCCCGACGCGGAACGCGGGGTGGTGGACCATGACGTACTCCTCGGAGCCGGGCAGCTTCGCGCAGACACGCTGAAGGTTCGTGATGAGCGCGTGAACGAGCCTGCTGGTCGTGGACTTCATGACATCGAGCAGACCACGGGCGCTCGCGCAACGCCAAGCGCGAGCTTGCGGCGACCTGCCGCGCGTCCACCATGTCCGAAGCCGCGAGCCGCTCAGAGACCGATGAGCCCGGCCACCAGATAGAAGTAGAGGCCGCCGAGCGCCCACAGAGGCAGCGTGACGAAGCTCGTGTGCCCGTGGTCGATGCGGAGGTGCTGATAGCGCCAGAGGGGCTCCTCGAAGAAGAGACTCATGATGCGCCCGTAGGCGTACTCCGTGATGAAGCCCAGCGGCGAGAAGGCGAGCATCAGTAGCCCGTAGCGCGGCCCGCACAGCGCGGTGAGCGCCAGCGCCACGACCCCGATGGGCGCACAGAAGAGTGCAAACGCGGCGATGGAGAAGCGCCCCGCCGCAGCCGCCGTGAAGCGCCGCAGAGGCCAGAGCGCGAGACAGCCCGCGCCCAGCGCTGCGCCGCTGACAGCGATGACCTGACCAACCGGCGCCGTTGTCGGCCACGCGAGGCCCGCCACCAGTCCGAGCTGCTGGAACAGCAGGCCGCCAAAGGCCCAGGGCAGCACGTTGAGCGTGCTGGTGTAGCCGCTCGACCGCGCGCCGTAGCTGTAGGTCCAGACCGGCCCACCGAGGAAGCGGTGATAGGCGTGTGACACCAGCAGCTCGCCTGCGATGCCGGCGCATGCCGCGGCGAAGAACAGCGCCAGGTAACGCCCGCCCGAGAACACCGCGAGCAGCGCGAAGCACACGGGGACCCAGCCCATCAGCCCGTAGAACTTGCGCAGCGAGAAGCGGCCGTCGAACCACCAGCGCCAGCCGAGGAGCACGGAGAGGGCGGCGATGGCGCCTATGTAGCCGTAGATGGCGGCGGCGATGACGACGGGCGGGAGCAGCAGCATGAGCAACCTGGCGCGTAGAGCGTGGTTCAGGATAGGCGCAAGGGGATGGTGTAGAACGAAGGGTCGCACGCAAGACGGGACGAGACGTCCCGACGCAGGCCGAGGAGGGGCCGCGAAGCAAGCGGCCCTCCGGACGAACCAGGGCTTGCGCCGCTCCTGAGTCACGCACTAGCCTTTCGTCATGCTTGGATTATCGAGGGAAGCGCGGTCGTGTGCGTCGAGACAGCTCGCGCTCGGGTGCCTGCTGGCGGTCAGCACGTGGCTCGCGCCAGCGGCTGGACGGGCCTGTAGCGGGCCGTTCTACGACGGTCCAGACACGATCCCTCGTGTGGATGCGCGGGACGTGCCGGTCAACGCGCTCATCCAGGTGGCCGTGGACAGCCGGGCGGAGAGCACACTGGACGTCGAGCTCTCGATAGGCGGCGAGGCGGGGACGACGCTGACGCTCGCGCGGCACCCGGACCGGCCCTACTTCGTGGGAGCCCCCGTCGATGCTCTCCAGGCGGACACGCTGTACGAGGTCCGCGTGCCGCGTGCGACCTACTGCTCGTGGGTACCTCCCGGCTACATCACGAGCGACTGCTACGGCGACGCGCTGGACGACGGCCCCGTGGCGCTGACCTCATTCCAGACGGGCAGCTTGGTGGACGTGACGTCGCCCACCATCGGGGAGGGTCAGGCCGTCTTCTCCTTCAGCGAGCTCGTGCGGATCGAGGGCAGCAGCTGCGCCGGCGGGCCCCGGGGAACGTACCTGTCGGTCCACGCCGAAGACACAGGCTGGGTCGCGAGCGATGACGGAGGCATCGCGGGCTACTTCTTGGTGCACGAGGGAGCACAGGGAAACGAGCTGCACCCCACCCCCTTCCCCTTTCGTGCGATGCGCTGCAGCGGTGAGGTGGGCGAGGTCGACGTGCCCGGCAGCTATCAGGTCGTGGCGATGGACTATGTCGGCAACGTCAGCATGCTCTCCGCAGCCAGCACCGTGCCCGATGGTTGCCCGAGCAGCCCGGCGTGCGCGGCGGGCCCGGCCGCACAGAGGGCGTCGCCCGTGCCACGCCTGCTCGCGCTCGCCGGAGTGAGTCTGCTCCTGCTCACCCGGCGCCGCGGCGCGCGCGCCTAGTCTGGACACCGCAGCGCGCGGGTCTCGCCCGGGCCCCACCCCGCGGCGCCCCCATCGGGGGCTAGGCACCCCGGCTGCCAACCTGATATCAACTACCGCACGCGCGACCCCCGCGCTCGTTCGCGACCCTCATCGCTGCCGCCGGGCTGTCATGCCGGCTCTCATGGCTCACGATTCCCGAAGGAAACCCTCATGTCTCTGCGCATCAACGACATCGCCCCCGACTTCACCGTGGACTCCACCGAAGGCAAGATCAGCCTGCACGCGTGGATCGGTAACAGCTACGCCATCTTGTTCTCACACCCGAAGGACTTCACGCCGGTCTGCACCACGGAGTTCGGAGCCGTCGCGCAACTCGCCGGTGAGTTCGCGAAGCGCAACACCAAGGTCATCGGCGTCTCCGTCGACAGCGTCGAGGAGCACAAGAAGTGGAAGCTCGACATCGAGAAGTTCGCCGGCACGACCGCCAACTTCCCCATCATCGATGACCAGTCGCTCACCGTGGCGAAGCTCTACGACATGCTGCCGGCCGACGCCTACTTGCCCGACGGTCGGACGCCGGCCCACAGCGCGACCGTGCGGACGGTGTTCATCATCGGACCCGACAAGAAGGTGCGGCTGATGATGACCTACCCCATGTCGGTGGGCCGCAACTTCGCCGAGATCCTGCGCGCCCTGGACGCGGTCCAAGCCACCGACGGGGCGCCGTTCGCGACCCCCGCGAACTGGGTCCCGGGCCAGGACGTCATCGTGTCCCTCGCCGTGTCGACCGACGACGCCAAGACGCGCTTCGGTGACGTCAACGTCGTGCTCCCGTACCTGCGTACCGTGAAGGCGCCCAAGTAGGCACACGCGCGCGCTCGCTCTGGCGGCCACCCGCGTCGGAGTGCGACCCAGGCTCCGCGTGTCATGCTCGGGGCCAGATGAACGCAGGGACGCGGAGCAGAGGCGTGAGGGTCGCGGCGGTGATGGCACTGACGGCGGCGCTGTGCGTGCCGTCGGTCGCGCTCGGGCAGAGTCCCACCCCGTACCCCGGATACCAGCCGTTCCCGGAGGCGTCCGGGTCGGCGCCGCTGCGCAGGCCGGGACAGCGCTCGGACCTGCGCGCGTCGCTGTACGCCGGCGCCAACTTCGCGGGGCGGGAGCGGCGCGTGCGCGAGTCCACAAGTGAGCGCTACAGCATGGGGCCCGCGTTCACGCTGGGGGGTCGGCTCGAGCTCTCGACTGGGCCCTACATCGCGATCGGCGTCTTCATCGACTACGCCGGGCTCGAGTTCGTGCTCTTGGAGCCCGCCGCCTCGGGGGCCACGCGCGGGCGCACCACGGTGCTCAGCCTGGGGGCGTGGCTTAAGATCCGTGCCCCCTTGGTGGTGCAGGGTACGCACGTGGATCTCTATGTGGGTGCGCCGGTGGGCATGAGCGTCGCGCGGGCTGATGCGGGGACGCGGAACGAGGCGCGCTTCGGTCTGGCGCTCGGCGCGGTGGGCGGGGTCGACGTGCTCTTCACGGAGCGCTTCGGCGCCTTCGTCGAGGCCGGCGTGCGTGCCAACGCCTACCTCGCTGGCGAAGAGACCTTCGACGTGGTGTACCAGCGCGTGGGCTTCCTCCAAGCGACCGTTCGGCTGGGTGCGTCTCTTTCGTTCTGAGCTCGCCCCCCGAAGAGGACGCGCACATGCGCCTGCTCCTGGGGGCTGCCTTGACGCTCGCCTCAACCCTCGCACCATCCTGCCATGAGCCGCCTTCCACGCGTCGTCCTCACCCGTTTCGACCACACGCGGCTCACGCAGCTCCTCGAGCGCGCTGGTGAGCGTTGGGAGCTGGACCCTCTACGGGCGCAGGTGGCGCGCGCTGAGATCATCGACGCTCCGTCCGTGCCGGCCGACCTCGTAACGATGAACTCGGTGGTGCGCTTCGCCGACGAAGCCAGCGGCAAGGTGTCCGGTCCCGCGTAACCAGTCCGCTGGCGTAGCCGTCTGTCCGCGGATCGCGTCCCGCGTCTCTTCGGTGCACACCGGTAGTGATGAGCGAGATGCCGCTCCCGTCGAAGTGGTCCGCGTTGCTCTATGGGCTGATGAGCTCGACGTCGCTGTACGCGTTGGAGGCGGACGGGCGGCGGGTGTATCGAGGGGTGCGCCCGGGGCCCGGTTGGGAGGGGCACGGGCTGATGCAGCGGATCCTGCTGACGCTGCGGGGCGGAGCCCTGCAGCGCGTGGTCTTCTACAAGCAGCGCTGGCGCCGGAAGGGCACGAACGAGACGTGCCACAGCCGACCGCCAGATGACTGCGCCTCGGTGTGGTTCTGTAGCCTGGTCGTGACGCTGTCGCTGTGGGGGTGGCTGCGCTCGCAGCAAGGCGTGCACACGCACGATGTGCCGCACGAAGCGCTGGCAGCGTGTCCATCGCCACGCACGGTGCAGCGCTGGATGACGCGCGCGCAGCCGCTGGGGGCGGCGACGGCGCACGCGGTGCGCCACGCGCTCATCGACATAAGTGAGCCCCGGTCATGGGAGAGCCATCTGGGAGGTGGCCGTTCGCCGCCAGCGGACCAGCGACGGTGGGCCGACCCGGAAGCTGCACTAGCACTGCAGTCTGGGCTCGACCTCGCCATCCAGAGCGCTTTCGCGCTGACGATACCTGTCTCACTCCTCATGGCCGAGGCTCGAAGGAGGCAGCCTGACCCTGACCAGCCGTGGTTGATTTGACGTGCCAGAAGGACCGCTTCCGGTTGCGAGGGTAGGACTGCGTCCGGGGGTTCTGCAAGCCCAGGTCACTACAACGACCCACAGAGTGTGTCGTCGTGCAGACCGCCGTGCGCTGTGAGGCTGACCTCCTTCACCCCGAAAGGAGGCCCCGATGGCCGACGACGAGACGCGCGACCGGCGCCACGAGATGGCGCTGCTGCGCTACCAGATGATCAGCCCCTACCTCGCCATGAGCCCGCCACGCGGACAGCGCCGGGCGATGCTCGAGCACCTCGCGAGCAAGTCGTGGCACGACCCCGACGGCGTGCCGATGACGGTCAGCGCCGAGACGCTCCGCGCATGGGTGCGTCGCTACCGGGGAGGCGGCGTCGACGCGCTGCGCGACAAGACGCGCCCGGCCCGCGGCACCCTCGCGCTCACGGCCGAGCAGGTCCACCTCATCCTCTCGCTCAAGCATGAGGTCCCCGAGCGGTCGCTCGACCAGCTGATCCGTATCGCCGAGGCCATGCAGCTCGCCCCGCCCGGCGTGCTGCGACGGAGCACCGTCCACCGCGTGCTGCAGCGCGCCGGGATGAGCGCGCGGCCCAAGTCCCAGAGCGACCGTAAGGACCTCGACCGCTTTGAGGCCCTCGCGCCAAACGACCTCTGGCAGTCGGACATGCTGAACGGCCCGTGGCTCGTGGACCCGGCGACGAGCAAGACGCGTCGCGCGAAGTTCTACGGGTTCCTCGACGACCACAGCCGACTCTTGCTGCATGGTCGGTTCGCGTTCGCGGAGGCGCTCCCACACCTTGAGCTCGTCATGCGTCGGAGCCTTCAGAAGAGAGGACTCCCACGCCGGGTCTATTACGACAACGGCAAGGTGTATCGGGCGGGGCACATGCAACACATCGTGGCGGAGCTGGGCATCGCGCCGATCGTGTACACCGAGGCCTACCGCCCCGAGGGGCACGGCAAGATCGAGGCGTTCAATCGGCTGCTGCGCAGCTCGTTCATCGCGGAGCTCGCCGCGTCGAACGTGACCACGCTCGATGCGCTCAACGAGGCGTTCGTCGCGTGGGCGGACCACGACTACAACCGACGGGTGCACTCGGAGATCGGCTGCACGCCGCTTGAACGCTGGACCGCTGGCGCAGACACGATCCGCTACGCCGATGAAGCCAAGCTCCGCCGCGCGTTTCGGTGGAAGGAGCACCGCACCCCCGACAAGTCTGGGCTCTTCTCGCTGCTCGGTGTGCGCTACCAGGCCGGCGCTGAGCTCGCGAAGAGGCGCATCACCGTGTACTTCGACCCGGAGGTGCTCGACGAAGTTGAAGTTCACCACGAAGGCGAATTCGTGGAGCGCGTCCGTCCCTTCGAGGTCCAAGAGCATCGACGCCCCAAGGCAAAAACCAAGAGCGACGACGAGGCCGTCGCGACGACCGGAACGGCGGACGCGCCCACACCTGCGGCCGACTACCTCGGCTTCTTGGTCGAGAAGCGGCGCGCCGAGTTCATCGCCGAGCACCCGACGCGAACCGCGCCCAGTGTGAACGAGGTCGACATCGCGACCGACCCCGAGGCGCTCGACGAGGCCGTCCGCATGGAGCGCGATAGCGCAATCCTCGCGCTCCTTCGTGAGCACCTCGACGCCGACGCGTTTGACGACGACACCGCCCGCGAGCTGCTCCGCCGCTACGGTCCCTTCGAGCTCGACTTCGCTGAGCGCGTCCTCGGCCGGACGCTCGAACGCGAGCGCCCCGACCACCACGTCGGCCTCTACATTGAGGCGCTCCGCGCCGCACGTGAGGAGGGACGGTCATGACCGACGCGACTCCCGAGCAGGCTCACCGTCGGCGCCTCCGTGCGCACTTCGGATTCTCCAACACGCCATTCCACAAGGCCATGAAGGCCGCGCTGATGTACGACTCGACCAGCCAGCGCGAACTACTCGCCGGGCTCGACATGTGGCTCGAAGTCGGCGGCATCGCGTGCGTCTCCGGCGCGAGCGGCGTGGGCAAGAGCATCACCCTGCGCCGCTTCGTCGCCGGCCTCGACACCCGCCGCTATCACCTCGTGCAGTTCAGCTACCTGCCCGGCACCGTCCCAGGGTTCCTCCGCTCCATGAGCCGCGCCCTGGGC
Source organism: Sandaracinaceae bacterium (assembly GCA_020633075.1). Lineage (GTDB taxonomy): Bacteria > Myxococcota_A > Polyangia > Polyangiales > Houyiibacteriaceae > JADJJE01. The sequence goes on along the minus strand of JACKEI010000003.1, from coordinate 70,731 downwards.
CTCCAGATGCGGCTGCACGGCGCCGACCTATTCGACGCCGCCCGTGACCACCTCGCATCCTTTGAGGCCGCCAACGGCCCGCACCCAGTCGTCCTCATCGACGACGCCGAGGGCCTCTCCGCCCCTGTCCTCGACGCCATCCGTCGCCTCACCACGCATGACCTCGACGGCGAGCAACGCTTCAGCGTCCTGCTCGCAGGCACCGACGACATCACGCGCACCCTCCGAGCCTCATCGCTTGAGTCCCTGCGGTCCCGCATCGCCTACGCGCACGCCCTCCGGCCCTTCACCCTTGAGGACACCCGCAACTACCTGCGCTTCCACCTGCAGCGCGCCGACGTCGACGCCGCCCTGATCTCCGACGACGCCGCTCGCCGCATCTTCGTCGCCAGCCGGGGCAGGCCTCGTCACATCAACCAGCTCGCCCTGCACGGACTCATCGCCGCCGCCGCCAGCGGCCGCGACGACATCGACGGTAAGTTCATGCAGCAGCAAATCGAGGACCACCCCCTCTACCGCGGCAAGACACGCGACGCCCCCACCTGAGAGACCCCCATGAACCGACGTGGGACGCGCGCCTGGCGGCGCGTCTCACGTCGTTTGTGCGTGGGACGCTCTCCGCACGCGTGTCCTGTCTCAGTGCGCTGCCGGGAACTGCACGCGGGATGGGACACGGATGCGGGCCTCGTCTCACGCCGCGTACCGCTTGGTGGTGCTGGGACTCAAGCGGGTGATTGTCGTGAGACAGGACAGCAAGGAGCTCGAGATCACGCTGGTCTTTCCGGGGGCCGACGAGGTAGACAGCGCGCGCATCTCCGTATTTTCCCACATCGGCACCGCGCTGCTCGGCCTCTCGGTCGGGGACTCCATCGACTGGCCGCAGCCCAACGGCCGGCCACGACGGCTCCAGGTAGTCGACATCGCATACCAGCCCGAGGCGGCGGGTGATCCCGTCTGAACGCCACTGTCTAAACCGTCGCTGTCGGTGAATCGACAGCGCGAGCCCAAGGAACGCATCTCCCCCATGCCCTACATTCGCGACACCATCGCCCAGCTCCAGATCACCAGCCCGGCCCAGACGGAGTTCTATCAAGCTGTGGAGGAGGTGCTCTCGTCTCTCGCCCCGCTGCTCGAGTCCAACGAGCAGTACAAGAAGCACGCGATCATCGAGCGCATCGTCGAGCCGGAGCGGCAGATTCTGTTTCGGGTCCCGTGGGTGGACGACGACAACAACGTACAGGTGAACAAGGGCTACCGCGTGGAGTTCAACTCCGCGCTCGGTCCCTACAAGGGCGGGCTGCGCTTTCACCCGAGCGTCAACTCCAGCATCGTGAAGTTCTTGGGGTTCGAGCAGATCTTCAAGAACGCCCTGACCGGCCTGCCCATCGGAGGCGGCAAGGGCGGCGCGAACTTCGATCCGAAGGGGAAGTCCGACGGCGAGATCATGCGTTTCTGCCAAGTGGGGTGGTGCGCGCGCAAAGTGGTGCTTTCGGATGAAAACCGTGTTACGGGCCGGAGGGAGCCCGTGGACCAGTAACAGCCGCCGACGACTACCGCGACTGCAGGCCCCGCGCATGGGCTTCCAAAGAAGTGCGTCGCTGTCTGGCTACCGCCAGCCCAGCCTGCGCGTCGGACATGGCGTCCGTCGGCTCCGCCATGGTCGCGCCGGTGAACGTCGTGCAGCTATGGCGGTCGTGCCGCTTCGATTCGCTCCGCTTGGCCGTCCTGTGGGCACGCTGGGAAACATCTTCGTGGCGCTTCGTCGCCGTCTTCCCTGGCGTGCGCTTCGAACGTCGTACTGGCGTTCAAGTCCCTCTCCCTTGTGTCTGAGAGCGCGGACATCTTCGTGTGCGGGTACCTCGTCAGCTTCGCCCTCCTCGCAACGGCTCTCGGGTTCGCGATCTACTCACGCGTGTCTCAGCTCTAGCCTTCGCTCGTAGCGCCGTGCTCGGACATCAGCGCTCCTTTTTCTTTCCAGGACATCAGCGCGATCACCTCATCCTAGACCTGCCCCGAATTTGTGGACACCCCATTTAGCGTGATGATGCGCAGGAGGAGTCCCAAGTGACGAAGAGAAAAAGGAGAACGTTCACCACCGAGTTTGAACCTCCCGCCACCTGGCGGACACCTGAGATAGCGCGAGAATGCGCGGGTTTGTTCCATGAAGCAGAAGAAGACACCGCAACAGCGTCGACGTGCGCGGCGTTCGTTCACGCCGGAGTTCAGTACGGCAGCCCGAGGGTGCACCGCGCGCTCCAGCATCTGTTCTCGCGGCGGGTCGTCGGATGGGCGACGAGCGCGAACGACGACCGCGCGCAGGCGCATGGCATGAGTACTGCGCCATGCTCGGGGATCCCCGCTACCGCGGCCGCCACGACCTCACCGATCGTTCCAACGAGATCGAAGTGGTGCGGTGCACCTTCGACGCTCGAGCCCGGTGCTCCACACGCCTGATCCAGATGGAAGGCCGGGTGGCGCGCTTCCAGGGCTCGAACCAGCTCTCCGATGTCCAGCCGTCTGGGCAGACGCCGGTCGAGCCCAACGGAACGAGTGTCGCGTAAGATGAACGAACCGTGTTCGCCTGCCTCGACGTCGACTACAGCCCCGCCCGTACCTGCGCCGCGTGCGTCCTGTTCGCGCGGTGGAACGACAGCCGGCCCACGGCGGTGCTCTCGACGAGGCTCGACCCGCAGCATGCGGCCGGGTACGTCCCTGGCGCGTTCTACGAGCGAGAGCTGCCCGCCCTCCTCGCGGTGCTCGACAAGCTGCCGTTCCCGGTGAGCGCGCTCACGGCCTTGGTGGTCGACGGCTACGTGTGGCTGGGGCGCGAGCACGCGGGCATGGGGCATCACCTCTTCGAGGCCACGCGCGTCCCCGTGATTGGTGTGGCCAAGAACGCCTTCGCGAACAACGACGTGGCTCTCCCTCTCCTGCGCGGCGCGAGCCAGAAGCCGCTCTACGTGACGGCGGTGGGCATAGACCCGCTCGAAGCGAGGAGGACCATCGCGGACATGCACGGCGAGCACCGCGTGCCGACGCTGCTGTGGTGGGTGGACAACGCCTGCCGGCGCGGATGAACACCCCGAGGCCCACAGAGATCGGGCCGCCGGGCTCCCCGTGTTCGCTCACCCGGTGAAGTACGCGATACGCCCGGCGACCCAGCGTTCGAGAGGCACCCGGTGCGGCCCGCCCCGTGGAAGCAGCATCCGGACACCCTCGGGTCGCGACGCGCCCTTCAGCCTCCCCCGCCGGCGGGGTCGCCCAGCCGACGCAGACGCTGACCGCGCCCTCGGCGCAGGCTACGCTCGGGGTCATGCGTCCGCTCCGCGCTCTCCCCTTCGTCGTCGCCATCGCTGCCGCTTCCGTTGCGCTTGGCTGTGACGCATCGCCTCACTACGGTCCCTACGAGCCCTACGTCTTCGATGCAGCCCAGGACGTGACGGCCGTGCGCCTGTGCGAACACGCCGACGACCCCGACGCGGACGCCGACCCGCTGCACCCGGCCTGCCGGCTGGAGGGAGAGGATCTCGCCGCACCGGTTGTCGACGTGCCCGACGCGCTCCACGTGTTCGCCTACAACGTGGAGCGGGGGTATGAGCTCGACGGGCAGCTGGCGTGGCTCGCGGGCCCCGACGCTCCGCGGCCCGACGTGGTGGTGCTCACCGAGGCCGACCGCGGCTGCGCCCGCACGGGCCGCCGACACGTCGCTCGCGAGTGGGCCGAGGCTCTGGGGATGGACTACGTCTACGCGGTCGAGTTCGAGGAGGTGGAGTTCGACGCGAACGGTGCCGTCGCCGACGTGTGCGAGCACGGGAACGCCGTCCTCACGAGGCTGCCCATGGGCAACGTCGCTCAGATTCGGTTCGCCGTCACCGACGACTGGAACACGCGGCCCGAGCTGCGCACCTACCCGACCGGCACTCGCTTCGGCGGTCGCGTCGCGCTGCGCGTCGACCTCGACCTCGGGCGCCGCCGCCTACGTTTCTACGGCGCCCACCTGGCGTCGGGCGCGCTCGACGACGATCAGCGGCACGCCGAGATCGACGAGCTCTTGGCCGACGCCGCCGACGTGACGTACCCGATGATGATCGCGGGCGACCTGAACACGCACTTCTACCGATTCGACGCGCTGAGGAGCAGCGAGAGCGTCACGCGGACGCTGCTGGAGCAGGGCTGGGTGGACTCCCACGCGTCCCTGCCTTTCTACGAGCGCACGACGGATCTCGAGTACGGCCTCGTGATCGACCTGATCTTCGGCCAGAACGGGGTGACCTTCAGCGACCCGTGGATTGGGCCGGCGGACACGCTGGGCACCCTGTCGGACCATCTGCCCGTGGCCGCCACGGCCCACTTCTGAGCGGAGCTCCGCGACGCCCTTCGCGGCTCGTTCCGTGCGTGGTCCGGTGCGTCGTGCCCGGTCAGGCGCGCGCGGTGTACGCCCCCCCAACGGTGGCCGGAGGCCTACAGCATGCGCGCCACGCGCTGCACCATCTCTACCGACGCCTCGATCTCCGCCTTGCGCGTGGACACGCTCTCCACGTTGCAGCCGAGCGAGATGCCCTTCTCGCGCGCGAACTGGTGCAGCTCCTCGAAGGCGGCCACCGTCAGGTCCACCGACTTCTCGAGGATGTCGTGCGAGTGCAGCAGCTCGTTCTCGAGCCAGCGCGGCACCGCGATACCCAGCCAGCGCATGAACTCGAGGGTCTTCTGGGACCCGCACGGGCTGATGGTCACCAGCACGTGCGGCACTGGCCGCTGCTCGGCCTCGCAGCGGTAGTACAGGTCGCTCAGCACGTTCTTGCTGGCGGTCACTGAGTACACGGCCTGCGTCACGAAGAACTCGCAGCCCTGCGCGCGCTTGTCCACGATGCGCGCCACCTCGTCGCCGCCCGCCTCGTGGCGCTCCGCGATCAGCACGCCGCCGAGGGGCAGCGTGGGCGTCTGCTGCTGATGGATGCGGTAGGCGTCGCGCAGCTTGAGGTGCACCGCTTGGTGCTTGGACGGAGCGCCCACCAGCACCGTAGCGGCGCGCTGCTGCGCCAGCTCCTTCAGCCACACGGCCAGCCCGTCTTCCGTGAGCCCCGCCACCGAGCGGTACACCACCTTCGGCAGATCCACGCCCGCCAGGTAGTCGTAGGCGTAGATGAGCGGGTCGATCGACTCGAGGAAAGGGAAGGGTCGCTCGGCGTCGGTGCGGCTCGACTCGTCTTGCAGGTCGTAGACCACCAGCGCGTCCACCGGCAGCTGCCGGATGCGCGCGGTCTGTAGCGCGGCGACCTCGCGCTTGCGCTCCTCGGTGAAGCTCGCCTTCAGCGGCGTGAGGCCGTAGGTGAGACGCGGCGGAGCCCAGGGTGTGGCCGTGTGGTCCATTGGCGGTCTATAGCACCCGTGTCAGCTGCATCTCACGCGCCACGTAGCAGCACGAGCTCATGGTGCCTCGAGGAACCAAGCGGATCTTGGTGTACCCTCCGGGTATGGACGAAAAAGCAATCCTCGACTACGCGAACGCCATCTTCCAACGCGAACGCATGCTCGACTCGTACGAAGTCGCGGCCAAGACGGTCACCAAGGGCTTCTTCAAGAAGAGGACCGAGACCGTGATGGAGGGCGACGTCGCCCAAGCGCTGCGTATGCTCAAGGGCCACGCGGAGAACCAGAACGTCCCGTTCGTGCCGGATGACATCGAGCGGACCAACCGCGTCCCCGAGCACGAAGCGCGCATGCAGCAAGACCCGGAGTTTCAGAAAGCGGTGCGGCGCGCGTACGCGATGCAGCTCCTCAGCTCGCGGTCGAACTTCAACGTGCGTTACATGCCGCCCGAGTTCGAGCCGCAGGTCGAAGCCGCCATGCAGAACGAAGCGCTCATGCGCAATCCGTTCGTTCCGCTGGTCGAGCGCCGCCCGCAGCTGCAGGAAGCGTTCATCAGCGGGAAGGGCGGCTCCTCGGTCGGGTAGCCGCGTTGCTCACACGACGCTGCGAAGCGCGTGCGTGGAGCGTGAGACTGCTCGACTGAATCCTCCACCGGGCGGTGATGGCCGGGGTGGTCGCCGTCAGGGGCTGTTACGCAGCTGAACATGTGGGCGCGCCACGTAGTCCAGATGGAGTGACCCCGCGTGCGTCGGAGCATCGGTGCGCATCGCGCCGGGGGTCAGAAAATCGTCGCGGCGGGTGGATGCCGCTGGCTCCTCCGGCGGGTTCCGTGCTGGAGTCTCGGGATGGGCGGAATTGGTGTGATGCTTGGGTACCGGCCGCTGGACTCGCGCCAACCGGTGGATGGTGGTTTGCTGCTCCGAGAGGTCTGGGACGGCATCAAGACGCAGCTCTGGCATCGACTACGGTCGCGAGACGCCAAGAGCCTGGTCTCCGGCTACCTGACCATGGAAGCGGAAGATGGGCTGCACGAGGGACGCTGGTTCGCGGGCCAACGCGAGCTGATGTTCACCTTTGGAGACGCCGCTGGGCTCTGTGTGCGCGAGATGTACGTCAGCAAGCACTTCGTGGAGATGGCGATCTGGGACGCCAGCCCCGCACTCCAAGCGCGCGCCAACGCGCTGAGCGCGGAGCTCACGCCAGCGCCGCCCCGCCTCCGCGCGACGGACGGCCGCCCCGGTGGCGCGCAGGGCACCTCGCTCGACAGTGACGCGCGGGTGCCTCCCGACCTACGCCTGGCTCTGGCGGACGGGCAGCTGCGGGTCGGGTTCACGGCTCGGACTCTGCTGGTGTCGGTGGCTGCCGACGAGGCGGCCGACCTCGACACGCCCATCCGCCTGACCGATGAGGACATCACGGTGGGCGACCTGCCGCCCAAGCTGCGCGAGGAGGTGCTGCTCAACATCCGGCGCGGCCGCTGCGTCTGCGAGCTGTGCGAACACATCCGCGCTGCTCGCGGGCTTCCGTCGGCGAAGGCGCCGAAGTCTCGCGCGCCGAGCGCCAGCCGCCCGCGCCGCGCGAAGGCGACCCCCGCGCAGACGCCCGCCCCGCGCTGGTCCGTGTTCGACGCGCCCGTGCAAGTCGGCCCCAGCTTGCAGGCGGTGCGGGCCGATCCCGCGGCGATGGTGGTGGTGAATCTCGATCAGGTGAACGTGCCCCGGAAGCCCGCAGCCGTGCTGAAGGCGCTCTCCGCGTGTCCGCTGCGCGCGCTGTCCCTGCGCAGCCACGGCATGAACAGCCTGTGGCCAGAGGTGAGACAGCTGCACGAGCTGGAGGTGCTGTCGCTCATGCGCTGTGAGCTCCGGCAGCCCTTGGGCGACGCGCTCCTCGCGTTCCCGAAGCTGCGCGCAATCGACATCGGCAGCTGGCGCCACGAGGTCTTGCAGGGGGTGCAGCTGCCGCCCGACGTGGAGATCCTCGACGGCATGGCCACGAGCGCATGGAACGAGCCTGCCGTGCTTGGCGCCGAGAAGCTGCGCTCCGCCGACATCTACACGGTCGGCCCCATCCCGGAGGCTCTCTACGGACGCCCCATCGACACGCTGAAGCTCGGCTGGGACTGTGAGGTCGACCCGGCGTCGGCGAGCGGGTGGCCGCTGCGCTTCCTGGACACGAGCCGCCTCACCCCCTTCCAGCCTCCTAGCGTCGAGTTCCTCGCGCTCGCGGACACCACCCTCACGACCATCCCTGACTACGTGCAGGCGTTTCCGCGGCTGCGAGCGCTGCACGTGAACGGCATCCTCACCGAGTTGCCAGAGTGGCTGGCCGAGCTGCCGCAGCTCGAGATGCTCTTCGTGCGGCTGAGGGGAGTGAACGAGCGCCCCAGCGCCTTCCACGTGCTCTCTCGGATGGAGCGCCTGCGCGTGTTGGCGCTTCAGCTCAACGACGGGCCGGCGCTGCCGGTCGATTTGAGCGCGTGCAGCGCGCTCGAGGTGCTCGCGCTCCAGGAGTTCCGAGCTCGGACGCCGGAGGTGCTGCCGCGCGGGGTCGCGACGCTGCCGAGGCTGCGTGCTGTGATCGTCGGACACGGGTTCGATCGCGACCTGTGGAGCGGGCAGGTGAACGTCCAGCTCGCAGGCGCGTTCTGCGGCGGGATCGGGGTCGACTACTACCGCATGACGCAACCCCAGCAGACTTACGACCACGTGATCTCTCGCTGGGGTGTGACCCACTACACGGACCTCCTCTGCCCAGCGTGAGCGGCTGGGCCGAAGCCCATCGAGCCGAACGAGGACATGACGCGCGCCGGCGCTGCCCTGCTGGCGGACATCGCGGTCTCGGACCTCCTCGACGACCGCGAGGGGCACATCTCGGAGTTCGAACTGCTGCTGCACGTGGGGGCGAGCTGGTGCGTTCGGCTTCGCGGCCCGCAACCCACGCCCGCTTCTCCAGTGGGTAGCTCAGCTTGGGCGGAGTCAGCCCGTAGGTGACGATGCCTCCACGGTGCTCTTCGAGGGCCTGTCGCACACGCGGAGCTTGCGGGGGACACGCAAGGAAGCGAGGCGCCGTCGTGCTGGTCACCCGCCGCTACGTCGACGGCAGATTGGACGTGCTCTCGGTCCGCAATACGCGGTGGATCAGCGTCGGCGACCCGCGGCGCACGCCGTCCGCAGCCCTCGCGGGCCCACCGTGCCTGGTGCAGTGAGCACAACGAGGAAGCCGCCAAGGGGTCCTACACCCGATCACGGTTGGCGTTGAGCGGCACGTACCAGCGCGATGGTGTGGTCGAGCAGCGTCGCATCTCCGGGCTCACCGTGACCTGGTACGACGACGCGCGGCGCCGGCACGCGACGCCGCACCGCCGAGACGGACGCCACCCACGTGTCGAGCGATGCGTCAGCCAGGTTGCCCACCGACGTGCTCGCGAGCTCACGGATCATGCACGTGCCAAAAAGGACGCCCACGTCCGGTAGCCACACGACGACGTTGTCGGGCGCGTGCGCCGCGCCGGGGAAGAACACCTCCGCGTGAACACCGTCGACGTCGAGGTTCGCCTCGGTTGCGAAGGTCTGGTCAGGCGCGGGTTTGCCTGCCGCGCGTGCCCGCTCCGCGGTCAGGGAGAGCCCGTGCACCGTCACGGACCGACGCTGCAGCGCGCGGATGCCTCCCATCCGATCTTCGTGCGAGTGCGTCACCACGGCGTGCGACACGCGGCGGCCGTACGCTGACTCGACGTGGTCCAACAACCGCTCCGTCCCGCCGTCATCCCAGGTCGTGTCCACCAGCAGCGCTTCCCGGGCACCGAGCACCACCAAGCCGTTCGAGGAGATGCGCCCCCACTCGGGGAGCTCCGTCCAGGAGACGTGCAGCAAGACGCCGGAGCTCAGCTCCCGCACCATGAAGTCCGGGCCGAGCGCCGCCTCGCCCGGGGCAGGCGTGGCGGTCGTTGGGAGCGTCTCGGGCTCCCCCAGGGCAACGGCCGACCGGGCGGGCCCACGCGCTCCGCAGCCGACCAGGAAGAGTAGTGCGAGGATGCTCGTGCGCATGGCGGGAGCGTGCCACGCGCGACGTCGTGGCGCCGCTACGGGGTCACGAGGGCGAGCCCGGGCACTCGGGCGTGCGCTTCGAGCCGGGCGATCGCGTGCTGGGCTGATCATCCACGTTTCGTTTCAACGAGGGAGAACTGCTCTCAGCCCCCGGGCACAACGTGCAGGTACGCGTACTCGACGATGCCGGCGACGACCCGCTCGAGGTCGCGTTCGCCGAGGACCAGCTAGCTCGGCGGCACGCACATGGTCCGCGGTGACTCGCGAGGCTCGACGCGCCGCGGCCGTGGCTAGATGCTCTCGAGCTCATCGGTCCTCTGAGGCGCAACGTAGCTGAGTCGTTCCGTCGGGACGAGAGCCCCTCGAGACGCGTCCGCCTACAGCTCCACCGGGACGAGCGCCGGCGTGAAGCTCGTGCACCCGTAGGCGAACAGCTCGTCGCTCTGGAGGTACAAGATGGGCGCGAATGGGGGCGCCGCGGCCTGGCTCTCCACGTCGATGTTGACGAAGGTCGCGTTGTTCTCGCCCACACAGATGTTGGCGTCGTTGGAGGTCATGGACCCGTCCGCTGCGTTGAACATGGACTCGCCCAGGCCATCGTAGAGGACCGCGGCGGGCGTCGCTCCGTCGTAGGCCCCGGAGATGAGCGCGCCGAGCTGACGCACGATGTCGTGGCGCGTCTCGACGCGCATGTGCGTGTTGTTGCGGACGACCACGTCCGTGACGGCGAAGTTCACCACCGTCCCCGGCGTGGCCCCCGCGGGCAGGCCCAGCTCGGCGAAGTCGCCGACGATGTTCGCGGGGGTGAGCTCCCAGGCGGCCTCGGATTGTTCGATCAGCAGCCCGCTGGCGATGGCGATGTCTTGCGCGTAGTTGCCCTCGAAGGTGTTGCCGTCGACGATGACGCGCCGCGACGACGCGATGACCAGCCCGAGGCCGGCGGGCACCAGGGAGACCGTGCCACCCGGCGAAAAATTGCGGCCGTTGTTGGCGCGCGCGGTGTTGTCGTGGATGTGCACGTCGCGCCCGACGACCGGGTTGCCGGGCAGGTCGTACACGAGGAAGCCCATGGTGTTGCCCTCGGCGTGGTTCTCGTACACGTCCGCGTACTCGGTGTTCTCGATCTCGAGCCCCGCCACGTTGTCGAGGACCCGGTTCCTGCGCACCACCACGCGGTGGCACTGACCCACGTACAGGCCCGCGTCGGACGCGTTGATGGCCTCGCTGTCTTCTACGAGCACGTCGAAGCAGCGCACCGGGTAGATGCCGTAGGCGCCGTTGGTGCCGCGCCCGGGGTTGGTCCAGCTGGAGCGGATGCGCCGGAAGGTCACGCCCGTGCTGGCCTCCACGCGGATGCCGTCCTTGGGGGCGTCGAGCACGTGCAGGTCCTGCACCACGAAGTCGTCCGCGATGACGTCGATGCCGTTGGACTGCGCGGTGTTACCCGTGAAGACGAGCACCGTCTCGTCCATGCCTTGACCGACGAGGTTCACGCCGTTGGCGCCCCGGATGGTCACCTGGTTGTCCATCGCGAAGGTCCCGGGCCCCAGGATGATGGTCGTGTCGTCCCCGAGCGCGTTGACCGCGGCGAGCAGACCGGCCGCGTCGCCCCCTTCGATCTCGACGCAGTTGGCGGTGTCGAAGTCCGAACAGTTGTTGGCGGGGAAGCGGCCGCCGCTGTCGCCGCCGCAGCCAACGGCAGCGACGCCGAACGCGAGAGTCCCCGCGGCGACCGTCGCCGCGCGCACGAGTGAGGAGAGATGCACCGTCATGGAGTTCGCCCTGAACCTTTCTGCGACCAGCGTCGCATGGCCTGGAGGATGCTGTGCAGGGCCACCGTTCCTGCACCGGGGTCTCGTTGGAAATGGTCGCCCGTCACCAGAAAACGCGCAACCGTGTGGTCCAGACGCTCGGAACGCTGTCTTTCGCGCCTGTGCGGATCGTCCGTCGTCGTACCCCTGATCGTGCTCGTGCTCGTGATCGTGACCGTGCGCGTCGGGCAGCGTGTGTGGGGCCCCGCGCGCCCGTGGCACGATGAGCCCGTGAAGCTCGTTCCCTCGGCCGGTGGCACAGCTCCGCAGAGCGCGAGGCACTGCGGTCGAGGTGGACGCGGCACACCGTGCGCGCTAGACAGCAGCGAGGGACCCGCAGCATGCAACTCCAGAGGGACACTTCACTGGCACGCTCGGCGCTGAGCGGCGCCTACGTCGCACTTGCGGTGCTGAGCGCGCTCTCGGCGGTCGGGTGCCAAGACCCAGACCCGCCGTGCAACGTCTACGACGTGCGGGGCTACTGGGGGCGCATCCCCGCCGAGCTCGGCTTTTCGCGGGAAGAGATCCTCACCCTGGACACCCTGGGAGCCCTCGACGAAGCACTCGACATCCGAGGCGCGTTTCTGCATGCACGGTGCCGGGTGACGTACGACTTCATCATCCAGGGATCGCAAGGCGCCTATGAGGACGACCTGCCGCGCTCGAGCGACATCGCGACGACCTGCGCCGCTCTAGCCGCGTTGATTGGGCGCTTTCGCGCCGACCACCCCAACGCGCTCGATGGCGTACACGCGACGGGCGCCCCGGAGTGCGCCGTCGACTACCAGCGCTACCTGCAAGACGTGGCGTACTGCACGGGGTCCGAGGACCTGGACGCCTCGGCGTTGAGCTGCTCCAGCACCACGCGCCTGTGCGCCGACCCCCAAGACGAAGGTGAGACTTGCTTGGAGTGCGAGGGGGAGCTGTCCTACGCCGGGCTGAGCGAGGCATGCACCGTCGTGCTCGCTGCGCGGGCTGCTCTGACGGCTCGCTGTCCCGACAGGGTCGTCGCGGGTCCGACTGAACCAACCGAGGGGCAGGAGCTCGCCACCAGGTCGATCATGAGGGTGTTCGAGGAGCTACCTGCCATGCTCGACAAAGACGCGCTCCTCATCGACCACGTCGAGTCCGTACAGCGCGACCTGGACAGGACGCTGAGACGGTCTCGTGTGCGTGCGTGCCAGGAGCCCGCCAACGCCACGCTGGAGGAAGCCCTCGCCCAGCTCCGAGTGAACGCGGCGTCGATGCGCGGAGTGTTGGACGCGCTCGGCGAATCCGAGTGAGGAGAGGGAGTCAGCCGCCGCCGCCTCAACGAGCGAAACGTCGCGCGCGTGCGTGTGCTGGTGGATCCGCACGCGGGCTGATGACATAGAGGCCGGCCGCGCGCGCCATCGCAGGCTTCACGGCGTAAGCGCCGCCATGCCGACCGTGGTCACGCGCCCGTCTGTGCAAGGCCGACAGCGCGTCGTAAGCTCCTGCGCATGAGCGCCCTCGATCTCGTGCTGCCGACCCCGCGCAAGCTGGAGCTGTCCGCCGTCGAGCTCGCCCTCACACCCGAGCGTGCGTGGGAGCTCGTTCGGCACCAAGACCTCGCGCGCTCGTCGTTCGTGAAGGCGCTGTTCGCCTTGCGCACCCTGCCGTCGCGCTGGACGGGCACGGTCGAGAAGGTGGAGCTCCGCCTCGAGGCCATCGCCTCGAGCGCCGAACACCCCGGCTTTCAGATCCTCATCGAGGAGCCGCGCGAGGTGGTCGTGGGCGCGATCGGCAAGGTGTGGCAGCTCGACATCCCGTTCGTGCACGTGGATGGGCCCGCGGCCTACGCCGCGTTCGACGAGGCGGGCTGGGTCAAGGTGGCGTGGGCGCTGCGCGTGCTGCCGTTTGGGGAGCGAGACAGCCGCGTGGAGGTCGAGGTCCGCGTCGACGCGACCGACGACGCCTCCTGGAGGCGCTTCGAGCAATACTGGCTCGTGATCGGCCCTGGCTCGCACCTCGTGCGGCGCACGCTCTTCGCGGCGCTCGCACGGGAGCACGGCACACCCGAGAGCCGGGAAGACGAGCGCTCGCTCCCCGGCGACACGCTGCTGTCGGACGCAACCGGGACGCTCACCCACGGCGTCACCATCGCCGCCTCGCCTGCGCAGATCTGGCCCTGGCTGGTGCAGATGGGCGGAGGCAGGGCCGGCTTCTACTCGCTCGACACGCTGGACAACGCGAACCGGCCCTCCGCGCGTGAGCTTCACCCCGAGATGCAGTCGCTGGAGGTCGGTCAGGTGATCCCCGCGACCCCCGAGGGCACCGATGGCTTCGAGGTGCTCGCCATCGACCCGGAGCGCGCGCTCGTGCTCGGCGGGCTCTTCGATCCCGAGGCGAAGAAGCAGCTGCCGTTCGCGTCAAAACGACCTCCGCGCTTCTGGCAGGTGACCTGGGCCTTCGCGCTCGAGCCTCTCGACGCACGCAGCACACGTCTGCACGCTCGGGTGCGCGCGGCCTTCTCCTCCGACCAGCGCCTGCACGCCGCGTGGATCACCCCGGTGCACCGGCTCATGGAGACCGCGCAGCTCCACAACCTGAAGCGCCGCTGCGAGGGCAGGGCACGCGACGGGTGGCGCGACGTGGTGGAGGGTGCCGGCGGCGCTGCCGTCATGGTGGCGGCGATGCTGACGCCGTTCCTGCGGAGCGGTCAGCGACGCTGGGGCGTCGACGAGGCCACGGCCGCGCGCAGCTACCCCGGGGATGAGCTCGTCCCCGCGCCGACGTCCCACTGGACCCACGGCGTCGAGATCGACGCGCCCGCCGACGCCGTGTGGCCGTGGGTCGCCCAGATCGGCGCCGATCGCGGCGGCTTCTACAGCTACCAGTGGCTCGAGAACGTGGTGGGTTGCGAGGTGCGAAACGCAGAGCGCATCCATCCCGAGTGGGAGGTGAAGGTGGGCGACGGGCTCCGGCTGCACCCCGACATGCCCCCGTTGCCGGTGGTCGAGGTGGAGCGGGGGCGCTACTGGCTCGCGTTCGGCGCCGCCGACCCCGCCGCTAAGGCCGCGGGCAAGGCCTGGGTGGAGTCGTGCTGGCTCTTCTTCCTCGAGCCCCTCGGTTCCGACCGCTGCCGATTCATCAGCCGCTACCGCACCGCGACCTCGGACGACCTCGGGATGAAGCTCGCCTATGGCGCCGCGATCGAGCCCATCGGCTTCGCCATGGATCGTCGCATGTTGCTCGGCGTGAAGGAGCGCGTGGAGCGACACGGCTGAGGCCTGCCGTTGTCAACGAGGCCGCGCTTCTGGAAGACGTTGGCGGGCAGCTCGGAGTCACGGCGACTGGCGTTTGGACGCTTGTACGAGGGGCGCGCGCCGCTGGGCGCTTCTGGGGAGTCGTGGCCATCAACGACCCGTAGCCTATCCGGATCACGTGTCACTGGACCATCTACGCTACGTCCCAGCTTCTAAACCGAGCACGCATGCTTGTGCGGGATATGGGCCTAGACCCACTCCTTGATGGTCACCTTGCTTCCATCCGGAACATGTCGAATAGACGTGGAGAGACTTCCCAACTTACACATCGCCGAGCCCATCTCGACAGCCGTCATGTTGGCCGAATCGAAGTCTCCCCCGAGAACGAACGGCTTCTGTGGAATAAGTCTCGTGCTTGTAGGTAGGGCACCGTGTCGAAGCTGCCATTCGTGCGCGACTGACCAGCCTGTCTCAAAATCGAAATCCGACAAGATCTTGTCGGCCCATGTTTCCAGGTTTGACGCATGGAAATGCGTCTCTCCTGTTTCTGCGTCTAGTCGATAAACAGAGTCTTCTGAAAACCCGAACTGGCCACAGAAAACGTCCATTGCGAAGAACGTAATTTCTGGGTCGAGGTGAGGATAGTAAGACTTCCAACCACTAGGATGATTCCAATCAAGGATACCAGGCACGGCATCGGAACCAAAGTACGGAAGCACAAGGAGAGCACTCTCGAACGCGTAGAATCCGTTTCGAAAAGTGAGAAGTGTTTCTATATCACGCGGAATGCCTAACATCTCGGTAGCTACCAAGGGAGTGGAAATGTCAGGTCCTGCGATTGACAAGAGCTTCGCGGTGTGTGGGTGCATTCGGCTGAAAATGACGGCTGAGACCTGAGGCTAATCCCTGTTCCGTTGTGCGGCAACTTGCTTCACAGCTGAGCGCCGCTGCGCTGATTGCAATGTCCTGGCTCATTCGCTTGCGCGCGCGCACCGACAGCATACTGCGCAGGTGGCCGTTCAAGTGAGCCTTGAGGACTCTCTGTTCTTGGACGCCGCCACGCACGGGGCGCGAACCGCGGGGTCTGCTACTGTCCGGCCGGTGAAGTACGACGATGCATCGTGGCATTACGACAGCGCTGCAGGTGCTGACGAGGAGGAGCGCTGGGCGCGAGCCTCGAATCACATCGCGGTCTACGTGAAGTGGTGCATGCTGCGCGGCTGGGTTGGCGCCGATCACCTACTGGACGACGAGGTCGTCGCGGCTATCCAGGAGCTGCGCGACGGGACCCTCTCCGCGTACGCGTTCGAAGACGCGTTCATCTGCGGAAAGTTTTCGGAGCAGGATCTGTCGGACGAGGGAAACGCGTTCACGCGCTACTACTACCTCTCGAGTGACAGCGCCGTGTCGGACGCCTATCTCCTGAGGGAGGACGTCTGCGACTTCGAAGCCATCGCCGCCAAGTTCGATGTCGCGTACGACGCCTGGGTCGCCGCAGGTCGTCCTCGACCGCCGGAGACGACGCGTTGGTGGCGGTGTTGCGGAAAGGTGAGCGGACCATCGCCTCGAGCGAAGCGTGGGCTTGTCGCGACGTGGTGGGATGCCACCGTCAAGCCCAGCGTTCTTGCAGCGAGCCTCGCCAACGCTGAGCCGCGCGTTCACCCGGGCGTCTATGCCACGGCCGCCATCGTCTCTAGCGCGATGCTCGCTGCAGTCGTCGTGCATGTCCAGCTCTCCGGTCCATTCGCCGACCTCGGCCTCACGCACGCGCAGCGAGGCGTCGAGCGCGTCGCGTTCGCCACGAACTTCGCCCGACTCGGGCTCTCCTTGGTAGGTATCACCGCAGCGGTGGGACTCTTCGCGTTTGCCTCCAAGCGCTCGATGCGCGAGGCGCTCCGAGTTCGGGCGTACACGTTGGGCCCGATCTCGAATCTCTACGCGTGGTGGACGCTCTATCGCTGGCTGCGGGAAGCCCAACCCGGTGCCTTGCGACCCGGGGCCTACGCTCTGATGAGCTTCACCGTGGAGTGGGGTCTCCGCTTTGTCCTGACCCAGTACTTCGAACTCCCGCTACGTGAGGTGCTGCTCGGCATCCTGCCCTCATGAACGGCCACCGACGGGAGCCGCGACGGAGTGACCTCGCGATGACTCATCGCGGCCTCGCGCGAGGCATCTGTCGGCGTCTACAACCGGTTCGACCGACAGTCGGACCTCCCCGTCTCCCCCTGCGCCTCGCGCATGACGCCGAAGCGAGGGTGCCGCATCATGCCGTCGCTCGATCTCAGAGCGGCGTGCGACATGCGACCGTCACCGCGTCGCGGCCGAGGGGCCGACGACCGGGGCGTGCGTCTCCGCGTCGGCTGCCGCGCGCCAAGCGTGGGGCGCGCGCCGATGGGCCCACGGGGCCGCGTGCTCGAGCTCGAATGCCAGCGCGAGCAAGAGCGCGTCCGCACCGGCGGGGGCTGCGAACTGGATTCCGATGGGGAGACCCGCCGGCGTCTGACCGAGGGGCACGCTCATCGCGGGGACACCTGCCATGTTGTGGATCGCGGTGTAGCCCGCGAGTCGCTCGGTGCGCGCGAGGAGCGTGTCCGCCGGGAGCCGCGGGTCGAGAAAGCCGAGCGGCGGCGCTGTGAGCGGTGTGGTGGGGCAGAGCACCACGTCGTAGCGCTCGAGGAACCCTCGCATGGCCGCGCCGTTCTCTGCGATCGCGGAGAGTGCGCGCTCCATGGCCCCCTCGGGGGCGGCGCGGAATCGCGCCAAGAGGGCCAACGTGAACGGCTCGAGCTCGTCGGGGCCCGGCTCGCGGCCGAGCACGGGCTTCACGGCCGCAGCGATCTGCGCGATGCCAGCACCCGCGAGCGTGAAGAACGCCGACGAGACCGCAGCGCCGCTGACCAGAGTAGGGCCGTCGCACGGCTCGACGCGATGTCCAAGCGCCTCGCAGAGCGCCACGGCCTCGGCGAGCGCCACAGCCACCTCGTCGTCCGGGGCCTCGCCCATGAGCGTGCGCGCGTAGACGCCAATCCGAAGACGCCTCGGGTTCGGGCCCGTCACGAGCCCGACGGGGCCATCCGGATGCTCGAGCACCTCGGACACCGAGAGCAACGTCGCGCTGTCCCGCACGCTGACGGACACACAGTGCTCCGCCACAAGGCCGATGGGGTCCTCCTGTCCGTTGGCGCGCATGCGCCCGCGGCTGGGCTTGAAGCCAAAGAGCCCGCACATCGCCGCTGGGATGCGGATGGAGCCGCCCCCGTCGCTGGCGTGGGCGAGCGGCACCATCCCGGATGCGACCGCCGCTGCCGCACCGCCCGACGACCCGGTCGCGCTGCGCTGCAGGTCCCAGGGGTTGTGGGTCCGCCCGTTGAGGAGCGACTCGGTGCTCCCCAGCAACCCGAGCTCGGAGGACGTGGTGCGGCCCAGTGTGACGAGGCCCGCCGCGTCGTACGCCTGGGCCAGCGGTGGGGCGACCTCCGGCGCGTGCGCGGCGAAGAGCCGCGACCCCATGGCACACGGCTGGCCCGGGTATGGGAGGAGGTCCTTCAGCAAGAAGGGGACACCCGCGAGGGGCCCCGTGAGCCGGCCGCGCGCGCGCTCGAGTGCGCGCTCGAAGTCCCGGTGCGCGATGGCGCCGATCTCCGGATCGAGCTGCTCGATCCGCGCGATCGCGGCGCGGGTGGCTTCCTCGGCCGAGAGCGCACCGTCGCGGATGCGCTCCGCGATCGCTACCGCGTCCATGGTGTTCAAGTCGTCGTGCATCGTTCTACTCCCTCGGCAAATCCGGCCAGGCCGGCGAGCTGATAGCGCCAAAACGCCGCGAAGGCGGCGCGGATGCGAGCCTCGTCGTCGTCGGCGGCGAGGATGGCGGCGAGCATGCGCACGGTGTTCTCGAAGACGGTCCGCAGCACGAGCCGCTCCGGCGGGGAGAGACGCGCGCCTCCTGCGGTGAGCTGCGCCTCGGCCTGCTCGTAGAGGGCGTCGGTGAAGAGCGCGTCGAAGCCCTCGTGGCAAGACCCGTCGGCGCCCGCGAGCAAGATGATGGCCTCGCGCCGGTGGGCGACGAAGAAGGCGAGCAGCGCCTCGGCGGCGCTCTCGGCCGGCGCGTCGGGCGCGTCGATGGCGGGGGCACGCCCCAGCGCCGCGACACGGTCGTGGACCAGCGCCAGGAAGCGGCGCCGGAGCGAGTCCGGGACGACGCACTCGAAGAGCTCGTCCTTGTTGCGGAAGTAGCGGTAGACGTTTCCGGTAGAGATCCCTGCGCACGAGGCGACCTTCGCCATGGTCGCGCCCGCGTACCCGCCGTCGGCGAAGACCTCGCGTGCGGCGTCCAAGATGCGAGAGCGGAGTTCGGGCTTCAGTCGTTGCGCCACGCCCGTTAAATGAATGACATGTTCATTTTTGTCAAGCGTGCGAGAACGTAGACTCCGCCGATGCGTTCGCTGGCTCTCCGCCCGCTCCGGGGTTGTCGGCCGTGATCCAGCCCGCGTACGACGCCGCGCCGTCCTGCTGCTGCAGGTTCACCCGCAGCTGGTCGCACCAGTCGTCTTCCACGGGCGCAGTGCAGGTGGGCTGGTATCTGGCTCATTCTCTATACGTGGATGAGGCGTATTCTCCAGCCTGGGAGGCTGACCTCGAGCTGGCCCATCAAGCAGGCAGCTCTGCGGTGAGGACCCTGTCCACGCTCTCGAGCAGGGCCGTCCACCCGTGCTTGCGGCCCTCCGATCCGTCGGACTCGCCGATGAGCGTGATCTGCTCGCTGAACTCCACGCGCGTCCCGCCGCCTGCATCCGCGAACGTAACCGTGGCCACGGAGACGGAGTGGACTCGCCCGTTCAGCGACATGGAGTACGCGAACACGATGCGCTCCTCGGCCGCGATGTCGAAATAGGTGGTGTGGTTCTCGTGCTTGCCCATGGGCGAGGCGAACTGATGGCGCTCCACGCCGCCCACGCTGAAGTCGAACGCGAAGGCGCTCGGCGATGCGGTCATGTGGTCGCCCACCATCCAGCTCCGCTTCTTGCGCCCGTCGGACCAGGCCGACCAGACGTGCGCCCGGCACTTCGCGTAGGTGCGGGTGATGGTGAAGCTCTCGTGGCGGATTTCGGTCATTGGTCGTCTCCTTCGTTCAGCAGCGCGCCCAAGCGATCGAAGCGCGCGTCCCACTCACGTCGGTGCCAGGCGAACCAGTCCGCCACGTCGTTGAGACGCGCGGGCACCAACGTCACCGTGCGGACTCGGCCCGTCTTCTCGGAGCTCACGAGTCCCGCGTCCTCGAGCACGCGCAAGTGCTTGAGGAAGCTCGGCCCAGCCATCGAGAACGGCGCCGCGAGGTCCGACACGCTCGCGGGTCCGGCGATCAGGCGCTCCACCACGGCGAAGCGCGTGGCGTCCGAGAGGGCGGCGAAGACCGTGGGCAAGCTGCTCGAATGCATAGCCATTTGGCTATGTATTGACGACCCGCGAACGCGGGTCAAGAAAAACATAGCGCGACGGCTACCTTTTCTACGTTCCTCCAGGGTGCTGCCGCGGAGACCCCCTTGGCCTCGCGCGCCTGAGATGAACTCACGTGTACGTGGCCATGTCCCTCGACGGCGTCATCGCGGGCCCGGCGCTGGTCGCGTACGAACGGGCTCGCTATGCTCGCGGGCATGCATCCCGCTCGCCCGCGCCGCGTTCGACGCCGCGCCCGTCACCGCGGCGTCTCGTGCTGCTAGCGCGACGGCGTCCAGGTGCGCAGCTGGCACCCTACGTGACCTTGCTGTGGGCCAGCTCGGCGGGGCCTCAGGCCTCGACGGCGCGCAGGCCCGTTGGCGGAGGTCCACTCGGTCACGGAGGGAGCGCCCACGCGCCGCTGGAGCAGGTGCTGCCCACGGGGCTCGCGCACGTGGTGCTGCGCCTCGCGGGGCCACCTCTGCGGCTCGTGTCGACCGACCTCATCACCGAGACCACGATCTGCGGCGGGGTGGTGGGCGGGCCGCGCGCGGCCCCCTACGCGAAGCGCCACGCGCCCGGCTCGGAAACGGTGGGCGCGCAGCTGCGGCCTGGCGCAACGGCCGCGCTGCTAGGGGCAAGCGGGCGGGTCTTGGCCGACGTGCACACGCCGCTCGCGGAGGTGCTGGGCCCTGTCGCGGACGCCTGGTGCGAGCAGCTCCTCGCGCTGCCCGACGCGAACGCGCGACTCGCACGCTTCGAGGCCCTCTTGATCCAACAGCTCCGCGAGCCGCCCGCGCTACACCCTGCCGTCGCCCATGCCCTGGCTCACTTTGCGCGGGCCGGCATTGACCCACTCACCGACACCACGTCGGTGCGCGCGCTCGCGCGCGAGACGGGCTACAGTCATCGCCACCTGACGGCCCTCTTCGAAGAAGCCATTGGCCTCACCCCCAAGCGCTGGGCGCGCATGCAGCGCTTCCGTCGCGCGCTGACGGCCTGCCAACAGGGGAGCGAGTCTCTCTCCGCGCTGGCCCTGCGCTGCGGGTACGCGGACCAAGCGCACCTCACGCGGGAGTTCCGCGAGTTCAGCGGCACCACGCCCGCGCGTTACCGCGGCCAGCGCCCCGAGCATGCGTACCACCTGCTGGTGAAACCTCCGCGGTAGTTCGATTTCGTTCAAGACGGGTGAACGGGGGCGCGGCACAGTGAGCCCATGTCCCACCAACCGCTCTACCCCTACTTGCGCGTGCGTGACTGCGGCGCCGCCATCACCTACTACACCGCTGTCTTCGGCGCGCGGGAGCTCTATCGCCTCGTCGAGCCGAGCGGGCGCGTGGGCCACGCCGAGGTCGACTTCGGCGGCACCGTCCTGATGATGTCGGACCCCTTCCCCGAGATGGGCTTGCTCGCGCCGCCCGAGCAGCCTGCGCCAGACGCGCCGCGCGCCCCGCTGTCCATCCACCTGCACGTCGCCGACGCCGACGCCGTCCTCGACAAGGCCGTGGCCGCAGGCGGCACGTTGCTGCGCGCGCCCCAAGACCAGTTCTACGGCGAGCGCGCAGGCGCGGTGCGCTGCCCGTTCGGCCACGAGTGGCTCATCGGGCACTCGCTCGAAGAGCTCACCCCCGAGGAGATGCAGAGGCGCTACACGGCGCTGTTCGCCTGAACCGTTGCTAGCGAGCGCAGGCTGGCCCGACGGCGGCGCGCCACCAGCAGGGCGAGCCCCACCAGCAACACGGACCACGGCGTAGGCGCGCTGCGGTCGCTCAGGGAGCAGCCCCCGCCCCTGCCCGAGGGACCCGCGTCGACCGTGCCCTGGTCGCGCGGCGCCCCTTGGTCGGGGTTGCCCGCGCCCTGGTCCAGGTCAGCGTGCTGGGGCTGACCCTGGCTTCGCTGGGCACGCTCACGCTCAGCGTGAAGCTCACGGCCGCCGTCGGGCGCGCCGTCAGCACGTAGCTCACCCTCGACGTGCCGCCTGCTTCGGTGGTGGCCAGCGGCGAGCTCGACCCCGTGGCTGCGATGGTGGCGGTGGTCTCGGAGCTCGCTGAGGTGGCGCTGCCAGAGCTGTTCGCGAGTACGTGAACATGCCCCTCGAGCTGCGACCCAAGGCCATCCCGACCGGCGTCTTCGAGCAGGACGTCACGGGCGCACACACGAGGTCCATCGCGCACCGCGACGAGGTCCTCGCGAGCGACCTCTGCGGCTGCTTCTACTGCCTGGCCACGTTCGCGCCGACCACCATCGTGGAATTCACGGACCAAGTCGACGGGGTCGGCGTCACCGCGCTGTGCCCGCGCTGCGGCATCGACTCGGTCATCGGCTCGGCGTCCGGCTTCCCCGTGGACCGCACCTTCCTCCAAGCCATGCGCCGCCGCTGGTTTGGCGCCGGGTAGCCCGGGCGCCGGGGGGCGCAGACCCTCGAGGGGCTTCCGGATAGCTCAATGTCTGAAAATGATAGGCGCAGGGCGCCGTCCTTGGCCTACAGTTTCACACACCGCTTGGTCACCCTCGTTGTCGACGCGAGTTCTCGTGGCCTACATCCTCGCGGCGGAGCGTGCCCACGGACCGCCACCGGGACGTCTGCGCGCGCTCCTCGCCATCGCTTGGGCGTAGCTCCGGACGCTGTCGCCGTCACTCACCCCCCCTTGGCTCCACCATGACCGCTCAGTCCGCCTCGCCCGCCTTGCGCACCCTCGTCGCCGCCCTGCTGGGGCTGGCCAGCTGCTCATCGCCCACCGGGCAGCCGCTAGGCGGGCCCGCGCCGCTCAGCTACGACCCCGCCCCGCAGCCGCCGGCCATCCTGCGCGACGTCGCCATGGTGAACGACGACAACGAGTGGAACGCGCCCTTCATCCCGGGGCTGCGCACGACGATGGACGGCCGTGTCGCGCTCAAGGTCCAGGGCGGGCCCTCCACGCTCTCGTTCTACCTCTTCGCCCCAGAGGCGCTGGACGAGCCCATCCTGACCGGGCCCATCGGCGCGCGGCTGCTGGCCAGCACCACCCCCGTGGAGGTCGTGCTGCCCCCCGCCGCCGTGCCGGGCTTGCTGCGGGTCGGCCACCACTCCATCTGTGACCCGACCGAGGAGTTCCCCGTCCCGGGTGAGCGCCCGAACCCGTACCCCTGCGGCACGGACCTGGCGAACGACTGCTACGACATCACCGTCATCAGCTCCCTCTCGCAGCCCTCCTTCACGCTGCAGATCTGGGGCACCCCTGTCACCGTCGAGGTGGCGTCCCCCAAGACCGCGCAAGCCAACATCGTGCGCGTGGAGCTCGGCGACTCCGTCGCTGGCGCGGTGCTCGCCAGCTCGCCCGAGCTGGCCGAGGTGGCGGTGACCGTCGACGGGCGGCTGCTCACGGGCCGGCTGGGAGGCGCCAACCGCTACTGGACCAATCCCAACACGGGGGAGCAGATTCTGCGCCCCTACGACCTGATCTACTCGGTGCTGCCGGACTCCGCGGACCCCTGCGACGTCACCGGCTGGACCGACTTCCACCCGATCTCCCACGCCCCCTTCGACCCGAACATGGCGCGCTACGGCCTCGCCGCGTACCCCTTCCGCGACACGGAGGGCGAGCTCATTGGTGACGGTGAGGACATGGGCGGGAGCTACCCCTGGGTGGACCGCGAGGGCGCCAACGTGTTCATGACCGCCGTGCCCGGGGTCATCACCGAGCAGTCCCAGGAAGACTACCCCCGCCGCTGCGTGGTGGAGGGCTGCGAGCGCTTCGAGTACGACAGCGACTTCGACCGGGGCTTCTTGGTGGCGGGGCTCTGGACCCACGGCAAGCTGGTGCACCTGGACGCGCGCATCAACAACCAGGACTGGTCCGTGGGGATGCGTCCGGACGCGCACTACCTGGTGGACCTCTACAAGGACGACGCGGGGGACCCCGTGGCCGTGCGCTTCGGCTCGGGTCGCGGCTACGGCTCCGGCGCACCTGGGCACCCCGGCAACGAGAACATCCTCGACTCACTGCAGGCCATGCTCAACCACCGCCCGGCGGCGCGCACCGTCACCCCGCGGGACGTCGTGTGGATCATGAACACGGGCGTCGCGACCGACGAGGTGGTGTTCGACGACTTCCTGGACCCGCGCGCCTACATCGTCTCGAACATGCAGGCGACCATCACGCAGCTGCGCGAGAACCGGGGGCAGGGGGACGCGACCACCGGCGTGCCCATCCACTGGAACGGGCAACAGCGCGTCATCGGCGTGAACCTGGGCATCAGCAACCAGCGCGCCTACACGCTGGACCACAGCGTCCGCCTGGACGTGCACATCCAGAACGCGGCCACGTCGCTGGCGTTCCCGGTGCCCGCCTACGGCGTGGTGGACGCCGGCACGGGCCGCTCGGAGCCCGTCGCTCTGGGGGGCTTCTACGGCCGTGGCTTCTGGCTGAGCGGGGACAACCAGATCCGCTACGCGACCCCGGCACAGCCCGAGCCCATCGCCGACGACTGGTACGTGGGCCTCTTCGTGGACCCGCGCACCACCGAGGGCGCCACCCGCGCGCTGCTCTCCTTCCCGGACGGGAGCTCCGTGCGTCTGGTGGACAGGCAGACGCTGCAGTACGTGTTCGACGAGCGCGTCCAGCACGAGGTGGCGCTGCCGCCGCACCCGTCGGGCTTCCTGCACCTCGCCTGGCACGTGCGCCGCGACCACCGCGAGCTGACGCTGTTGGTGGACGGCTTCCCCTTCGACCGCTTCGAGGCGCCGCGCGCGTTCTTCGGTGTGGACGAGGGTGAGCTGTTCCTCGGACGTGGTCCGGACCGCCGTTCGGGCGCCCGCGACGCGGGCGTGCGTGGCTGGGTGGATGACTTCAAGGTGCTCGCCCACGCGGTGGATCCGGAGGTGGCCTGCAACCACGCGGGCGGCACCCTGGTGGAGCTGAGCGGCGAGGCCCTGGCGGCGCAGGCCGCGCTCTACCCGGCGTGGGCGCACGCCGAAGTGGCGGCGGCGGCAGCACGCCCCGCTGACGGGCGCTACGCCTGCTTCCACGACTACAGCGCGGACAACGCCGCGACCTTGGCGAACATCCCAGCAGGCACCACGTCGCTGCGTAACGCCATCATCTTCCCCGAGGGGCCACTGCGAGCGGGGAGCCCGCGTCCGGACTCGTCCGACAACGCCTTCTGCCTGAGCTGCCACAGCGCAGCGGGCATCGGCAGCATGGGGCTCGGCGCGCTCGAGCATCGCCCCGGCATCCTCCTGGAAGACGACCGGCGCCGGCAGCCCCACCAGCCTCCGCGCAGGGTGTTCGGCAACATCCCCGCCGGGTGGATCCCTGCCGGGGACGGTCCCGGCAGCCCGGCGGAGGCCATGCGCGCGCCGGCTGAAGGCGTGCTGATCGACGCGTGGGTGCTCCCGCACTGAGCGTCGCCCTCTCGCGCACCCTGTCCAAGAAAGGCCTCGACCCGCATGCTCCCGCTTCGCCACCGCGCAGGCCTGCATCCGACACCCCCCGTGTCTTGCCTCCCGCGCGTGCTCGGTGCGTGGCTCGCGCTCCAGCTCGCGGCCTGCTCGACCAGCGCGCCCGATCACGCGCCCAGCATCGACCTGCAGGCTGCGGCCGGGGCCATGCTGGACAGCACCAGCTACGTGGTGCCCGGTACCGGTGAGGCACGCACGCTGCCGCTCACCATCTGGTACCCGACCGACGACTCCAGCGGCGAGCCCACCCGCTTCAACCTCATCCAGCGGGACGAGCTGAGCTACCTCGACGCGACGGTGGCGCCCGCTCGGCGTCCCTTGCCCTTGTTCGTGTACTCGCACGGGGACCGCGCTTGGGGGGGCTCCGCGCACCGCATCGCGCGGCAGTTCGTGCTCAACGGCTGGGTGGTCGTCGCGGCCGACCACATCGGGAGCACCTTCTTCGAGACGCCGGGGCCCAAGCCGGGCGAGTACGAGATCGTGCGCGCTTACGACGTGCAGGCCGTCATCGACCACATGGAGAGCCTGCCTCCCGAGCACCCGCTCCACGGCCTGGTCAACACCAGCGAGGTCTACGTCGGCGGCCACAGCTATGGGGGGCGCACCGCGTGGCTTGGCAGCGGGGTGACGCTGGACATGGACGCCATCACGGCAGGCTGCACAGGGTGTACCCAAGCGCAGCTGGACGCCTTCGCGCTCTTCGAGCCTGACACGCGCATCGCCGCCGTGGCGTCGTTTGCCGGCGACCTGGGGACCAACCGCGCGGCGCCTGCGGGCTATGCCTCGGTGCAGGTCCCGGTCTTGTTCATGACCGGCAGCAACGACGGTGACGGTGGGCGGCCCATGTTCGAGCGCGTGACCCTGGCCGACGTCATCTGGCTCCAGTTCCAGGGCGGCTGCCACGAGTCGTTCACGGGCACCCTCGACTGCGCCACGCTCGACGTGGACAGCAGCGTCGAGGCCACGGCCACGTACCTCATCGCGTTCGGCGACGTGCACGTGCGTCACTCGAGCAACGCGACCATGCGCGCCATCATCGACGGCAGCATCGAGGTCGCGGACTTCGTCTCGTACGAGCGTACACCGACCCGGCTCCCGTGACCCTCCTCGCCGCCGCGCAGAAGAGAGCAGGCTTATGACCAAGACGACGACCAGACGCATGACGACAGCCACGCTCCTGCGCACGAAGGCCGCGCTCTCGTGCCCGCGCCTGCTGAGCGTGTGCGCTCTCGCCCTCGGATGGGTGGGCTGCGCGAGCTCCGCCGCTCCAGCCGACCTGGTGCTCACCGGCGGCAACATCTACACCGTCGCCGAGGCCATGCCCAGCGCCAGCGCGGTCGCCATTCGAGCCGGGGAGCTGGTCTACGTGGGCGATGACGAAGGTGCTGCACGCTTCGTGGGGCCCAGCACACAGGTCGTCGACCTCGAGGGGCGCCTGGTGCTCCCCGGCTTCATCGACACGCACGCGCACCCCGTCCAGGCGGCCGGGCTGGCCTACGCGCTCCGGCTCTCGTCGGAGGTGAGCCCGGATGACGTCGTGCTGCAGGTGGAGGCCTACGCCGCCCGCTACCCGGACCGTACGTTCATCCTGGGCTTCGGCTTCGACGAGACCGCCTTCGGGCCCGACGGACCGCGCCGAGAGCTGCTGGACGCGGTGGTCTCCGACCGGCCCGTGATCCTCGTCGACGAGGGCGGCCACAGCGCGTGGGTCAACACTGCCGCGCTCGACGCGTTCGGGATCGACGCCACGACCCCCGACCCCATCCCCGGCGCGCACTTCTACCAGCGCGACCCCGACGGAACGCCGACCGGGTGGTTGGTGGAGTCGCAGGCCTTCTTCCCTCACCTCGCCGCGCTGGGGGCGTTCGACGCCGGGGCCGCCGCGCGCTCCAACAACCTCGCCTACACTCTGTTCTCGAGCGTGGGCGTCACCACCGTCTACGACGCTGGCATGTCCTCCTTCGAGGCTCAGGCTCTCGAAGCCGTCGCGCAGATGGACCGGGAGGGCTTGCTCCGCTTTCGCTTGGTCGTGTCGCACCAGATTCAGCACCCCAACCAAGTGCCCGGGGCCATCGCGCGCTTCCAAGAGATGCGAGAACTCTACGGCAGTGACCGTCTGCGCGTGGGCATGATCAAGATCCACAACGACGGAACCACCGAGGCGCGCACCGCGGCCTACTTGGAGCCCTACACCGACGTGCCCGGGTCGTCCGGCGCGGTGCTGCTCGAGCCCGCCATTCTCGACCCCTTCGTGGTGGCGGCGGACGGCGCCGGTATCGACATCCACATCCACGCCATCGGCGACCGAACCGTGCGTGAGGCGCTGGACGCCATCGCGCTGGCGCGCGCCGCCAATCCGGGAGCCGACACGCGCCACACGCTGGCGCATGTCGAGCAGATCACGGACGCCGACGTGCCGCGCTTCGCCGAGCTGGACGTCACCGCGCAGACGACGCCGTACTGGTGCTCGGTGGACTACACCGGACAGGAGCTGGTCATCGGCCCCGAGCGCATGCAGCGCCTCTACCGCATCCAGGACCTGCTGGAGGCCGGTGCCCGCGTGACCTTCGGGAGCGACTTCCCGGCCACCGGATCGGACCTCCTGTCGATGAGCCCCCTCTGGAACATCGAGGCGGGCGCGACCCGACAAGCCATCGGCGACCCCGATGCGCCCATCCTCGGCGGTGTCGCTGCGCGCACGAGCGTCGCGGACCTCGTGCGCGGCTACACCCTGGACGCGGCGTACCAGCTCCACATGGAGGACGAGGTGGGCTCCATCGAGGTCGGCAAGCGGGCAGACCTGGTCGTGCTCGGCGGCAACATCTTCGAGATGCCGCTGCACGAGATCCACCAGACCAGCGTCGACGTGACCATGCTCGACGGGGTCTTGGTGACGGGCGCGCTGCCCTGATCCGCGCGCCGCTGCTCAGACGGGGTGACGGTGCCCGCGTTTGGGCTCAGCGTCTGTGGCCGCGCCGAGGCGCCGGCTCGCGCGTCTGGATGCGCGCGCGGCGTGCGTTCAAGCGCTGCGCCTGCAACCGGTCGCGGACGTAGCGGTCCGCTGGCCACTCGGTGCGGGAGGCCGCGCCCACTGCGTAGCGGCGCCTGTCCACCTGCGGGCCGGCCGGCTCGCGTGTGTCCGTGCGCGCTGGGGGCACGTCCAGGGTGATCGGGTTGGTCACGAGCGCAAAGGGGGGCGTCGCGAAGCCCTCCTGTGCGTAGGCCACGCGCAGCCAGAGGGGGGTGTCGTGCGTCGGCATCGTCACCCGCACCTGGTGGCTGCTGTGGAGACTGGGCAGCGCGCGCGACTCGACCACGGAGCTGCCCCGCAGCACCTGCAGCACCGGACGACCCTCCGTGTCGCGCAGCTGCACCTCGATGCTGAGGTCGATGGTGGCTCCGGGCTGCGCGACGATCCGCTCTCCCGCGATCCTGCCCTCTGCGGACCACGCGATGGCGGGTCCTCGCGACAGGTACGAGCGCCCGCGGCGCACGGCGTCGAGGACGCACGCCTCGTCCAGCGCGGGCCGACCATCCGGGACCACCCGGCAGAGCACGAAGGTCCGCGGCGTGCCGAGGTGGTGCAGGGCCCACGTGTGGAAGTCGCTGTTCCCGATGATGGGGACCTCCGACCCTTGCTCCCACAGGTCGACCCAGTCGCTCAGGAGCGCCTCGGTGTAGCGGGGGTACACCCCGTTCCAGAGCTCGAGGGCGTCCAGAGCCTCCGACAGCCCTCCACGACGGAGCGCGTCTCGGTCCATCCACATGCGCGGATCGTGCGGGTGGTGGCTGATCCACCAGCCCGGGTGGGCGAGGGCGATGATGCCCCCGTCCGCGTGCGTGAGCGCCGCCACGTCCGCCAGGCTGTGGTCCGACGCCTTGCGGTACTCCCGCGCGTGGGAGCGCGCACCCCAGACCACCGCGTGGCCGAAGGGACCTCCCACTTCGACCCCCGCCATGACCAGCAGCCCCGGGCGGCGCGCCACGGCGGCGCCCTGGCTGCCGCCGTGGTCCGTCAGCACCAGGGCGTCCAACCCGACGGCGGCGGCCATCTCCGCCACGAGCGGCGGCTCGTGACGGGCGTCGCGGGAGATGCTCGAGTGCACGTGACCATCGACGCCGTACGCGGCGTAGGTGCCGTCCGGGACGGCCGTGAGCAGATGCGGCCAGGTCTCGGCGACGAGCCGCTCACGGCCGCGCGGCGGCGAGCGGGGCGGCTGACCGCTCGACCCGCTCACGCCGAGCAGCAGCCCGGCGACCACGGCGACGAGGGCAATGGATGGACGTGGCGTGTCCCGGCGCGCAGCCGCGTGAGCGCGCGCCCACGTGACGCCCCTGCGAGCCCAGCACGTCGCTGCGGCGGCGCTAGAGGGCATCACCACGGGCCTCGGGGGGGTCTCCTGCGCGCACGCCCAGCGCGCGCGTGATCGCCGCTCCTACGCGCGCCCAGTAGCGGCTCGCTCCGGCGCGGTTGAGGTGAATGCCATCGCTCGTCTCGTCTCTGCCGAAGGGGGCCTCGGCCGCGTCCCCGTCGATCACGACGGCGGGAATGTCGCCCGCGCATCGGATGGCGCTGGCCGCCTCGCGCTGCACGGCTCGCACGCGGGCCAGCCGCTCACTCCACGCGCCCCGACCGGGGTTTGGAGGCAGCAGCCACACCACGCGGCGCGCACCCTGCTCGCAGAGGGTCTGCCCGAACGCGCGGACCAGACCTGCGTAGGTGTCGCGCCAGGCCTCCTCGTGCTCCCAACGCACCGCCCTGACGCGACGTTGGCCGCGCATCAGTCGGATGGGCTGTGTGTCGTTGCCGCCCAGCAGCACCATCACGCCCGCGTGCCCGCCGAGCTCCGGACCACGGCTGACGCTCCGCGGCCAGTCGTAGAAGTCCGGCCGCGCGAGCCCCGTGGAGGACCTTCGCCGGAGGACGACTTCGACGCCGACCGTGGCGAGCTCACGCAAGAGCGTGTGTCCGAGGTGACCACCGACCGACGACGAGCCGAGCAGCACCGCCGTCCCCGGTGTGGTGGCCTCCGCGCTGGGCGTGACGCCGGTCAGCGCGACGCTCAGGAGGCACAGAGCCGCGCCCAGGCGCAGCCCAATCCGGCGTCGACGCGCACCCCAACCCATCATCGCCGTTGCCCATCCACGCCGTACCGAGGCCTTCCTGGAGACCCGCACGACGCTAGTGGCCTTCGAGCGGGATCACAATCCGAAACCGTTGGCACCATCGGCCGAACCCCACCCAGGCCCGCTGCAGGGCCGAGTCACCGTCCGCGGTGACGCGCGTGGACATTACACCAAACGGTCGCGAGTTGACCGGCGCGTATCGTTTGTCATAGTGAATGACCGTTCATTATGACCCACTTCAAGAGCAACCTCCGCGACATCCAGTTCAACCTCTTCGAGTACGGCAAGCTGCAGGGCGTGCTGGGCCAGGGCCGCTTTGCGGACATGGACGAAGACACGGCGCGCAGCGTCATCGCCGAGGTGGACAAGCTCGCGCGTGGAGTCATCGCCGACAGCTTCGAGCCCGGGGACCGCGAGCCGCTGCAGCTCCACGACGGCAACGTGACGCTGCCGCCGGCCATCCGGACGGCCATCGACGCCTTCTACGAGGGCGGCTGGCAGGCGCTGGAGCTACCCAGCCACCTGGGCGGGGTGGGCGCTCCGCCGAGCGTGCGCTGGGCGTCCTTGGAGCTGGTGTGCGGCGCCAGCCCAGCGGTGGCCTTCTACCTGTTCGGGTCGTTCATCGCGACCATCATCGACGCGCTCGGGACCGAGTCGCAGAAGGCGCGCTACGTGGAGCAGATGCTCCAGAAGCGCTGGGGCGGCACCATGGTGCTCACCGAGCCGGACGCGGGCTCCGACGTGGGCGCAGGGCGCAGCAAGGCGGTCCACGTGAAGGACGACGTGTGGGAGATCGAGGGCACCAAGCGCTTCATCACCAACGGTGACTTCGACGGACCGGACAACATCGTGCACCTGGTGCTGGCGCGGCCGGAGGGAGCCGTGGCGGGCACCAAGGGGCTCAGCTTGTTCATCGTGCCCAAGTTCTGGGTCAACGAGGACGGCTCGCTGGGCGAGCGCAACGGCGTGTTCGTCACGGGCATCGAGAAGAAGATGGGCCTCTCGGCCTCGGCCACCTGCGAGCTGACGATGGGCGGCGACGTGCCGTGCCGCGGCCTGCTCGTGGGCGAGGTGCACGACGGTATCCGGCAGATGTTCCGCGTCATCGAGCACGCGCGCATGTTCATCGGCCTCAAGTCCATGTCCACCGCGTCCACCGGCTACCTGAACGCGCTCGAGTACGCCAAGGAGCGCGTGCAGGGGGCGGACATGAAGCAGATGGCGGACAAGACCGCGCCCCGCGTGCGCATCATCGAGCACCCGGACGTGCGCCGCACCCTCATGCTGCAGAAGGCCCACGTGGAGGGCATGCGCGCGCTCACGTACTACGGCGCGCGCATCCAGGACGACATCGCGCAGCTCACGGCGGATCCGAACCACTCGCACGAGGCGCTGCAGGAGCTCGAGCGGCGCTCGGACCTGCTGCTGCCGCTCATCAAGGGCTACAACTCGGAGAAGGCGTACGAGCTGCTCTCCGTGTCGCTCCAGACCTTCGGTGGCTCGGGCTACTGCAAGGACTACCCCATCGAGCAGTACATCCGGGACCAGAAGATCGACACGCTCTACGAGGGCACGACCCACATCCAGTCGCAGGACCTGGTCTTCCGCAAGATCGCGCGGGATGGGGGCGCCACGCTGCGCGGGCTGCTGTCGGACGCCCAGGCGCTCCTGAAGGAAGAGCGCGGCGGGCCCGCGTTCGCCAACGAGCGGGCCCTGCTGGGCGAGGCGCTGGGCACCGTGCAGCAGATGCTGATGGCCTGCATGGCGTTCATGAAGGAGTCCATCTACCTGATTGGGCTCAACGCCAACCGCATGCTGGAGTCGGTGGCCGAGGTGGTCATCGCCTACCTGCTGGTGGACCAAGCCATCCTGGCGGCGGCGAGCCTGGACGGGGCCAACGAAGCGGACGCCGCCTTCTACAAGGGCAAGGTCGCGTCAGCGCGTTACTTCACGCGCGAGGTGCTCCCGGAGCTCAGCGTCCGGTTGAAGCAGCTGAAGGCGACGGACCTGTCGCTGATGGACCTCGACGAAGCCGCGTTCTGAGCGGCCAGAGCGCGTCGGCGCGGGCCTCAGGCCACCGCGCTGACGCCAGCGGGGACCTCGTCCACAAAGCGACGCCGCTCACGGCTGACCAGCTGCAGCAGCTCGGCCTGGTCGAGCGCGCCCGTGTCGAGCAGGGCGCGCATGTAGCCGTCGGCGTAGCCGTGCGCGCGCGCCAGGTCCGCGTAGCGGCCGCCTTCGAAGCGGGCCTGCAGCATGTCTCGAAGCATCCCGCGCAGTGTGTCCTTCAGCTCGTCGTTCGTCATGGGGACCTCCTGGGGCGTGCGGCAAAGGCGCGCCTGTCCCACTGCTGCCTCAGCGCGGCCCAGGGTGTCAACAAAGCGACAGAGCGCCGCGGGGAGGACCAGTCATGACGGAAACAAAAAGGCCACCCGGTGGGGTGGCCTCTCTGATGATGACGCGTCCGCTCAGGGGATGGTGAAGACGCGGGTGCCGTTCACGATCTCGGTGGCGTTGAACCACCAGGTCGCGATGTGCGACGTGTCGCCGACGAGGGTCTGGGTGGTCCAGTAGCCCGTCGAGTCCTCGGCGTCCATTGGGTCGCCCAGGTTGCCGCCCTGGAGCGTCCAGGTGGTGCTGCCGGCGTCGCGGGTGGCGAGCAGGGCCTCGGACTGCGTCGAGTCCTGGTAGACCACGCGGATGGCGCCGGTGCTGAGCACGGCGATGTCCGCGTCGCTGCCGACGATGCTGCGCTCACGGGGAGGGCGAGTGCCGTCGTCGATGACGCTGCGCACGATGGTGGGGTTG
Organism: Sandaracinaceae bacterium; assembly: GCA_020633075.1. Lineage (GTDB taxonomy): Bacteria > Myxococcota_A > Polyangia > Polyangiales > Houyiibacteriaceae > JADJJE01. Next base: position 37,469 of record JACKEI010000003.1, on the reverse strand, counting down.
ACGTTGACCAGCGTGGTGGCGTCAATCTGCGCGTGGCGGAGCTCTTCGAAGGCGCCGTCCACGTAGGCCACGTGCCAGTTGCCGGCGGCGTCGATGAACAGGTCGGCGTTGTAGCCGGCGTCGCCCGAACCCACGGCGTCGAAGCCGTCGATGCGGAAGGGCGCCCGCCAGGTGCCCGCCGTCGCGTCGAACGCGCTGCCCAGCAGAGTGCGGCGGACTCGGTTGTGCCACACCAGCGCGAGGCCGGTGTTGGTGGCGCGGAGTGAGGTGTAGAGGCCGTCGACCTCGAGCACGTCCTCGACGTAGGTCGTCCCGATGGTCGCGACACAGCTGAACGTCGTGCCGTTGCTGCCGCTCACGCACTTGGTGCCGCTGCCGCAGCCCGGCTGGGTCGCGCCGTCGCGGTCGACGAAGCTGCAGTCCACGTCCTCGTCGCTGGACTCGAGGCCGCAGGCCCCGTTGTCCGCGCGGCAGAGCAGGCCCTCACCGCACATGTTGGCGCGGCACGCCACAGCGGTCCCCGGGTCCGCGATGATGGGGAAGGTGGTCCAGTCGGCGGCGGCGCCCGGCGTCGCGCTCGCGGCCACGGCCACGCGCACCATGCTGCGGGGCGGCTGGGCCGGGTCCTCGCTGGGCGTGATGGACAGGAAGGAGATGGCGGGGCGCCCGTCGACCATGAAGGCCAGCGAGGTGTAGCGGCCGGCGTCCCCGTCGCTGTAGACCGTGTGGATGGACCAGGTGGTGCCACCGTCGGTGCTGCTCGCGTACTTGAGGTCGCCGTTGGTGCGGTCGTAGTAGCTGACGGCGACGGTGCTGCCGCTGAACGCGATGGCGTTGAACTCACCGACGTTGTCGCCGGGGGCCGTGATGCCGCCGCGCCAGCCGGTGGTGCTCGGGAAGATGCCGCTCTCCTCGACCGGGTTGGCGCCCGCCGGGACACCGTCCACGATGGACCAGCTGACGTTCCCGTTGCTCACCAAGCCCACCACCAAGTCGCCGTAGCGCGGGTTGGGGAAGGAGCCGGGCGCGTAGCCGCTGATCATCAACGTGCCGTCCGTGGCACTGGCGATGTCCAAGTGCGTCGCCATCTGGCCCTGCGTGAGATCGGCGCGGTACGTGCAGTCGTTCGTGGCGTCAGGCGGCTCGAGGCTGTCGCACTGGAAGGGCGAGTCACAGAACGGGATCGCGACGCAGCTGGGCAGGCCCTGGGCGTTGTTGCAGCACACGTTCCGGCTGACGTCGCAGGAGATCGTCGTCATGGCCGTGTCCGTGCCCACACAGTCCAGGAAGATGGGCCCACCGTCCACGCCCATGTCGTCCAGGACTACTTGGCGACCTTCGTCGCAGTCACAGCCGGCGACTCCAAGCACCAGGGGCCAGGCCAAAAGCAGGCAAAATACGCGAATTTTCTTGAACACTCGGCTCACCGTCTTGTCTTGAGCGTCGATAAATCATGCTGCCGCGGCACGTGATACCGCAGAGCGAAGAAGGAACTAGTCGCCAGCATACCCGATGAAGGCATCAGGGAACAAGCATCTCGCGCTTTTGCGTCGGGCCCTTGTCGGGCCGACCGAGCCGCCCCGTCCTCAGACGCGGACGAGCTCGGCGAAGGCTTCGACCCGATGGTCCACGTCGCTGCTCTGGACCTCGACCAGGCGGGTCGTGCCGATGCCCTCGACACAGAAGGACGCGAGGGCCGAGCCGACCACCACCGCGCGCCTCAGCGTAGGCAGCGAGACGTCGTTCTCGCGCGCCAGGTAGCCCAGGAAGCCGCCCGCGAAGGAGTCGCCAGCGCCGGTCGGGTCGACCACTCGCTCGAGGGGGAAGGCCGGCGCGTGGAACGCGACGCCTTCCTGGAACAGCCACGCGCCGTACTCTCCCTGCTTGACGATCGCCGTCTTGGGGCCGAGCTCCAGCAGCGCGCGCTGCACCTCCACCAGGTGGTGGCGTCCGGTCAGCTGGCGGGCCTCTTCCTCGTTGATGATCAGCACGTCCACGCGCTTCAGCAGCGCCAGCAAGGCGGGCTTCGCGATGTCGATCCAGAGGTTCATGGTGTCGGCCACGACCAGCTTGGGGGAGCGGATCTGGTCCAGCACGGAGAGCTGCAGCTCGGGCTGGATGTTGGCCAGCATGACGAAGGGGCTCTCGGCGAAGGCCTCGGGGATCTTGGGCTGGAACGTGGCGAACACGTTCAGATCGGTCCGAATGGACTCGCGGCTGGTGAGGTCGTCCGTGTAGCGCCCCTCCCAGTGGAAGGTCTCGCCGGGGCTCACCTCGAGCCCGGTCAGGTCGATGCCGCGGTCACGGAGCATGGCCTTCGCGCTCTCCGGGTAGTCCTCGCCCACCACGCCCACCAGGCGCACGTCGCTCAGCAGCGAGGCGCAGACGGAGGCGAACACGGCGGAGCCCCCGAGCACGCGGGGGAACGAACCTTGAGCGTTGTGCAGCGTATCGAACGCGACGGAACCGACGACGAGGATGGGCGACATGAGTGGGACCAAGAGGGGGTGGGACGGCTGGCCGTCGGGTTAGAGGTAGCGGCCGACGAGCGGCGCGAGCTTCTTGCGGACGTCCGGGCCGATGGTGGCGCGGTCGGTCACGATGGACGTGGCCATGGCCGTGCTGGCCGGGCTCAGCGCGGGGTCGGGGAGCGCGCCGGCGAGCTCGACGATGACCCGCTTCGCGAGCGCGACGTTCTGGTGCATGACGGCGAGCACGCCTTCCAGCGTCACCGCGTCGTGGCCCTCGTGCCAGCAGTCGTAGTCGGTCGCCAGCGCCAAGGTGGCGTAGGGCAGCTCCGCCTCGCGGGCCAGGCGGCACTCCGGCATGTTGGTCATGCCGATGACGTCCACGCCCCAGCTGCGATAGAGGAGGGACTCGGCGCGCGTGGAGAACTGGGGACCCTCCATGCAGAGGTACACGCCACCGCGGTGTGTCGTGGCTCCCACACGCCCGCACGCGCCGTACAGCGCCGCGGCCAGGGCGCCGTCGATGGGCTCCGCGAAGCTCACGTGGGCGACCACGCCGTCGTCGTCGAAGAAGGTGTCCGTGCGATGCCGGGTGCGGTCGATGAAGTTGTCCACGACCACCAGGTGCCCGGGCTCGATGGCCTCCTTCATGGAGCCCACCGCGGACACGCTCAGCACCTGCTCGGCGCCCGCCATCTTCAGCGCGAGGATGTTGGCGCGGTAGTTGATGCGGTGCGGTGGAATGCGGTGCCCGCGCCCGTGGCGCGGCAGGAAGATGAGCTTCGTGTCGCCCAGCATGCCGGACACGAGGACGTCGCTCGGCTCACCGAAGGGGGTGGTCAGGCGCAGCTCTTCCACCTGCGACAGGCCCTCGAGCTCGTAGAGCCCGCTGCCACCAAGGACTCCCAGGGTTCGCGTCACCGACATCGCGCGGTTGTAGAACCGCACGCGGGGGTGAGCAACCGCCCGGCTTCAATCGCGCTCATATGGCGCGCGCTCCACCATGAAGGTCTGGAACTCACCGTCGCGGACGACCTCGATCTCGACGGTGCTGCCGACGGGGCCGCGCAGCCGCTCGACGATCTCCCGCATGGGCATGTGGGACACGTCGTCTCCGTCGATGCGGGTGATGCGGTCGTCCTCTCGCAGGCCTGCTCGGAGCGCGGGCCCTTCGGGGACCTCGGCCACGCGCAGCCCGGAGGTCTCGGAGTACCCCAAGCGCACGAAGATCCCGCCGACCTCGTCGCTGCCGCCGAACATGCTGCAGCCGCCGACGGAGAGCAGCCCGGACCCGACGAGCAGGGCGGCGAACAGCGTCGCGCAGAGGGCTGCGTACACGGACACCCAACAGGCCCGGGGCGTCACGGTCCGCCGTCTCCGCTCACGCCACCGTCGAGCGGACCTGCGTCCGCTGGCCCTGCGTCTCCGGCGCCCTCCGGGGACACCGCGGGGACGACGATGCGCAGGGTCTGCTCCGCGAGCACCACGCCGTCGCCGACGATGCGCACCGTGATCCGGAACGCCTGCTCGTAGTCGAGGTCCCGGAGGAGCACGTTGCGGAGGCGCAGGGTGAAGACCAGCTCGGTCCCCCCGCGCACGTCCTCAAACGCGTCGAACACGCCGTCGGTCGGGGGGGAGTCCACGCGCGTGGGCGGCGTGACGCCCATCAAGGCGGTGGCGGAGGTCGCTTCGAAGGACTCGATGAAGCCGAGCCGGTCCGTGTCGAACTCCGCGCGCACGTGGCGGTAGCTGAGGGTCTCGACCAGGCCCGTGATGGCGTCGAGGATGGCGTCGGAGAGGCCCGTCCCGTCGCTGGCGATGTCGAAGAGCAGCGGGCACTGCCCGCCCTCGGGGGGTCGCGCGGCGCCGTTCAGCCCGGTGAGGCACTGTCCGCCCACGGGGGGCACCACCGCGCCGCTCCCCACGACGAGCGCTTGCAGGCTGCTGCGCGCCTCGGCGCTGCCCACCGCAGCGAGCACGAACGCCGGCAGCTCGGCCAGCGCGGCGCGGGCGTCGGCCTCCGAGTGAGCGTCAGCCACCGCAGCGCCGTAATCGCTCGCGGCGTGGGCGGGTGCGTCGGTGATGTGGACGATGGCGTGCAGGGCCCCCTCTCGGAAGCCCACGCCGCCCAGACCCGTCCCCGCGAAGGGGGCGATCCACTCGCGGCCTGCGCTGGTGAGCCCAGCGCCTGAGGCGATCTGGAAGAGGGCCTCGAACCCCGCCTCCGCGATGTCGCCGCCGCTGCCGAGGGGGCGGTCGAGGTCGTCCACCCCCGCCCGCACGCGGGCCACGTCCGTGGTGACGGGGCTGAGCAGCCGGAAGGGGAGGTCGGCCTGGTCGCCGAAAGGATGGATGGGGAAGTCCTCGAAGCGCGACACCCCGAACGCCGAGTCCGCTACGCGCGCCCGGATCTCGGGGATCAGGCGCTCCTCGAGATCGCGCTGCATGGCGTCGATCTCGGCGCCAAAGCTCCCGGTGGTGTCGACCGAGAAGTGCACGTCCAGCTGCGCGGGGGTGGCCGTCAGCGTGAAGGCGACCAGCTGCGCGGGCGCCATGTACGGCAGCTCCACGATGCGGTCCGCCGCAGGAAGCCGGGGGGGCCCATTCGGTCGGGGGCTGACCCCGCCATCCCCCGGGAGCACGGAACCGTCACGCACAAACGAAGCGTCCACGCCTCCAGGTGCGGGCGGAGGCCCCCCGCTGCACCCGGTAGCGACCCCCATGGTCGTCCACGCGGCGAGCGCGATCGCGATCCGTCGCGGCCCCAGGTCACCCGAAAGGGCCACCCGCGGACGGGGCAGCGCACGCCTGCCTGGGAGTGACTGCGATGTCGTTGGTTGGCGGCACATGGCGTGGGTCCCCCTTCGTGCCACGAAGCGCAGGCCCCCACCAACTACCCCGAGTTTCTGGGGGCCCCTGCGACAACGGAATTGACACCCTACGTGCCATCAGTACCATCGCGAGATTGCCGGGATATTTCCGGGCATTGGCCTTTGGCCGCCAACCGAGAGAAGCAGGACCCCTAGGGAATGTACAAACTCGTCATCTCAGATGATGAGGGCCGAACGACCGTCGTTCCGCTCGTGCGCGACGAGATCACAATCGGCCGCGAAGAGGGGAACACGATCCGCCTGACCGAGCGCAACGTATCGCGCAAGCACGCCCGCTTGTCCCGCGTAGACGGGCGCTTCGTGCTCGAAGACCTGGGTTCGTACAACGGGATCAAGGTCAACGGCTCTCGAATGGGGACAGAGGCGGACCTCGGCGCGGGCGACCAGATCGTCATCGGCGACTACCGCATCGCCCTCGAGTCGGAGCAGACGGAGGTCGCCTCCGGTGAGCTGGACATCAGCTTGTCGGGCGCCCACGACCTGGTGCCCCCCGCGCGCCTGGTCATGCTCAGCCAGCCGGCTCCTGGGGCCGAGTTCGCGCTGAGCAAGGACGAGATCTGCATCGGACGGGAAGAAGTCATGGACGTGTGGGTGAACCACCGCTCCATCTCCCGCGAGCACGCCAAGATCACCCGCAAGGTCCAGCGCGCGGACGCGGACACGGGCCAGCACGAGGTCAGCACCTTCGAGATCCACGACCTGGACAGCGCCAACGGCGTGCGCGTCAACGGGCAGGAGGTGTTCGAGGCCGTGCTGAAGCAGGGCGACATCGTGGAGCTCGGGCAGGTCCGCTTCCGTTACGTGGAGCTCGGCGAGGTCTTCTCGTTCGAGTCCGGCGAGAGCGCGGCTTTTGTGGCCGGGGCTGCGGCGCCCGGTGAAGAGGAAGAAGAGGAGCGCGAGGGACTGCCCATCATCGCGGCGGTGCTCATCCTCGGAGCGGCCATCGGCCTGGCGGCGGCCATCGCCACATCGGGCTCCGGGGGTGCAGACCCCAGCCCAGCTCCGGGGCCCGCTCCCTCCACACCCGTCAACGTGCAGCCTGACACGCGCGCTGACGCCGATGCCGGGCCGGCTCGGCGGACGCCGACCGAGGCCGACCAAGAAGCGGCACGGGCCGCGCTCCTGCGTTGCCACGACGGTCTGGACGCGGGAGACCTCGAGGCCGCGCTCGCCGGCGCCGAGGCCGCCATTGCGCTGGTGCCGGGCCTAGAGGGCGCCGAGGAGTGCAAGCTCTACGCGGCCCAGCTGATCGCGGACATGGAGATCTTCGCGCGCGGCAAGGCGCAGCTGGAAGCCAACGACATCGACTCCGCGTACTTCACGATGGAGCAGCTCTCCGCCGAGAGCGAGCTGCGGGCGTCCGCCGAATTTGCCGCTGCCAAGCTCGCCTTTGCCCGCCACCACGTCGGCTTGGCGCGCGAGGCGCTGGCCGACAACCCCGAAGAGGCCGCGAATCAGGCGCAGATGGTGGTGCAGACCCCGGACGTCCCGCGAGCGGTGATCGCGGACGCGCAGCGCATCCTGACCGTGGCGCAGCGCCGGATGGCCGCCGCCGAGCGCGCTGACGCCGCCCCGACCGCGCCCGCTCAAGCGCCCGAGGGCGGGACCGCACGTCGAGAGCCCACGCCTACGCCTACGCCCACGCCTCCCGAGGAGGAGCGCAGCCCGATGGACCAGGCCCGTGAGTGCATGCGCGCCGGGGACAACGCCTGTGTCGTGTCCGCGCTCGAGGGGGGGCGCGCTCGCAGCGCCGCGTCGCTGTCGCTGCTGATCGAGACCTACCGGCAGATGGGCAACCAAGAGGCCGCCCGCCGCCACATGCGCACCTTCGTCACGCGCTACCCGGACGATCGCCGCGCGGCCAACTACTCCGCCGCCCTCGGCAACTAGCGGTCGCCGCCCACCCCTCCCAACAAGGGCCAACAAGCGTGACCACTCGGTCCCACTGTATGGTGAGGTAGGAAAGATTGCCCCGAGGTGGTGTTGTGTGAATAATCGCCGAAGCGGATCTCGTTGACCCGCGTAAGGAGTCGCTGATGTTGCGCCGTTTCGCACTCGCCGCCGTGTTTTTGTGTTCTGCGGTCCCCTCGCTGGCCTCGGCGCAGTCCAGTCATCTCCGCACAGGCGGCATGAACATCGAGATGTTCCGGCCGGCCATCGACTCGCGCGGTCACCTCACGGTCAACGGCACGGACATCATGCCCGAGAACCGGCTGAGCTTCGGCCTGGTGCTGGACGCGGGCTTCAACCTGCTGCAGTTCGACGGCGGGGTGAACGACGACCGCGAAGAGGGCGGCACCACCCGGCACATCGTGGACCAAGCCATCACGGGCACCATCATGGTGAACGTGGGCATCGCCAACTGGGCCGTGGTGGGCATCCAGGTGCCCATTCAGGTCATCAACGGCGAGGCGGTCCTGATCCCCGGCGCCTACGGCTGGTCCAACAACGACCCCGCGACGGGTCCCATCCGCGGCCTGAGCTACCAGGGACTGGGCGACATCTCCCTGCACGGCAAGGTGCGCTTGCTGCGCGCGGAGCGCGACCCGGTCGGCCTGGCCGTCGTGGCTCGCCTCGGTCTGCCCAGCGGCAGTGACCGCCGCTTCGCCGGGGACCCAGGCGTGTCCCTCTGGCCGTCCGTGGTCATGGAGGCGCGCACACGCTCGGACGAGAGCATGGGCGGCATCTCCCGCATTCGCTTCTCGCTCGAGTTCGGCTACCGCGCCGTGTTCGGCCGCGGGGCGACCTTCCCCATCTACGGTGAGACGCAGGTGACGCCGGGCCAGATGGGCCTGGTCTCCACGCTGACCAGCCCGGGCACCAACCTGCGCTACGACGACCTCATGACCTTTGGCGCGGGCGCCAGCTTTCGCCTCGCGCGCACGCTGGACCTCGTGACCGAGATCTACGGCACGCAGATCGCGTCCGAGATCGGGACGCGCGGCGCGCTGTCGCTGGAGGCTCTGCTGGGCTTCAAGCTCTTCGTGCAGGACCACAGCTACCTCATGTTCGGCGCCGGCGCGGGCATCCCGACCAACCCGGACGGACGCGGCGCCCAGGCGGCGCAGTGGCGCGCCATGCTCGCCTTCATCTACGAGCCGCCCATCGGCGACCGCGATGGCGACGGCATCATGGACGACATCGACGACTGTCCCAACGACCCCGAGGACTTCGACCAGTTCTTGGACGAGGACGGCTGCCCGGAGCTGGACAACGACAACGACGGAATCCTGGACGACGTGGACGACTGCCCGCTCATCCCCGAGGACTTCGACAACGACAACGACGACGACGGCTGCCCCGAGGGCAACAACAGCGACCGCGACGGCGACGGCATCCCCGACGACGTGGACGAGTGTCCGGACCAGGCCGAGGACCGCGACGGCTTCCAGGACGAGGACGGCTGCCCGGACCTGGACAACGACGAGGACGGCATCCTCGACACGGACGACATGTGCCGGGACGTGCCCGAGGACATCGACGCGTTCGAGGACGAAGACGGCTGCCCGGACACGGACAACGACCACGACCGCATCCTGGACGTGGACGACGAGTGTCCGGACGAGCCCGAGACCTACAACGGGACCAGCGACGAGGACGGCTGCCCGGACGAGGGCTCGGTCATCTTCGACGACAACTCGCTGATCATCCTCGACAAGATCTACTTCGAGACCAACAGCGCCCAGATCATGAGCCGCTCGAACGCCATCCTCGACGCCGTGGCGGCCACCCTGCGAGGCAACCCGCAGATTCGGCTCATCGAGGTGCAGGGTCACGCCGACGAGCGCGGCAACGACCAACACAACCTGCGCCTGACGCAGGACCGCGCGGCGTCCGTGGTGGAGGCGCTGGTGCAGCGCGGCGTGCCGCGCGACCGACTGCGCAGCGCAGGCTACGGTGAGCTCTGTCCAGTGAACCCGGCGCACAACCGCGACGCCTACGAAGAGAACCGCCGCGTCGAGTTCAAGGTCATCGAGACCGACGAAGGCCCGACCGGCGTGCAGGTCGCCTGCGACGCCGCCCTCAACCTGCAGCAGTAGTACCGGCGGGCTTGTCGGAAATTCGGCGCCCAGCGCGGCGCCGGATACGTTCCGGCCGTGCCCCGTCGTCGTCACCTCGTGCGCCGCGCTCTCGCGGTCCTCGCGCTGTTCGCAGCGTGCGGCGCGTCGTGGAGCGCCGCGTCGGCTCGCGCGTGGACCGAAGCGCAGGTGCAGTCCGCTCGAGCGCGGGTGGAGGTGCAGCCCAGCGGCGCGCTGAAGGTCCACCTGACCCTCGCCGTGCACGTGCAGGGGGGCTGGCTCGAGGGGCTGGACATCGCGGGCTTGGACCCGGAGCTGACGTTGGAGCCGGGGCAAGACATCGTCCTCGTCGGAAGCGATGGACAGCGCCACCGTCCCACCGTCGACGCGACGCAGCCCGGAACCATCGGGCTCTCGTTTCGGCGGCGAGACGCGCCGCGACGCGGGGAGTACAGCCTCGAGCTAGCCTACCGAGCTGCGCTCGCCGAGGGGGCCGTGCAGCCGGCCGAGGGCGGGCGGACTCGCTACGAGTGGGTCCTCCCCGGGTGGCGCTCCGGGTTGGACGACGTGCACGTCGAGCTCACCGCGCCAGCCGGCGCCGAGCCGGACGACGAGACGCGGGTGGGGGACTCCATGGTCACGCGGGAGATCGAGGCCCTGCCCGATGGGCGCGTGCTGCTCCACTTCGTGCGCGCTCACCTGCCGCGCACCGTCCCGTTTCGCGTCGCCTTCCTCCTGCCCAACGAGCTGGTCCCGCCGGAGCGGCTGGCTCCTGCGGCCGCGACGCCCCTGTCCCCCATGACGTGGGCGGCGAGCGGCGAGCGCTCGCTGGACCTCACCTTCACGACCCTGTGCGGCATCTTCGTGCTGCTGGCGCTCGCCAAGCTGGCGCTGCATCGGCGCACGGCGCTCGCCCTGGGTGTGACGGCGACGGGCTTGGTGCCGCTGGCTCCTCTGCCCAGAGCGCTCGGCGTGCTGGCGCTGGGTGTGCTCGGCGCGTGGCTCTATCCCCTGCGCACCGACCTGGGCGTGCTCGCCCTCTGCCCCATCGTGCTGCTGGTGCTGGAGCGAGCGCCGCGCCCGTCGGGGCCGCCGCGGCTCGGCGGCTACCTGCCGGCCGGCTCGCGCGAGCGCCTGTGGGCGGCCGCGCGCGTGCGCATCGAGCGCTACGGGGTGGATCGCTGGCTGGACGCGTCCACCGTGCAGGGGCTCGTCACGTTGCTGCTCGCGGTGCTGGCGCTGGTCGCGGTCGACCGCTTCGTCGTTGGCCAGGGCGGCCGGCGCGTCCCTCCCGGCTACGCCACCGTGCTCCATGCGCTGGTGCCCCTCGCGGGGCTGATGTTGGCGACCACGCGCGCGCAGCTGCCCTCGTCGGTGGCCGAGCGCCTTTGTGCGCTGGTGGCGCTGGCGCGGAGCTTTCCAGCCAGCTGCGCCAGCGTCCCAACGGCGCTTCAGCTCGTGCTGCATCGCGACGCGCAGGGGCGTGGCCAGGACGCGCGGCTGCGCATCGTCACGGAGCATCGCGCGAGCGGGCTCGTGCGGCTGGACGTGGCCATCGCCGACTACCTCCGCCTCGGGCGCTACGTGCGCGAGCCCGTGCTCCTGGTGGTGACGCGCGAGGGCAGCGAGGCCGAGGAGAGGGTGGTGCGCGCGCTGGGTGACGCTCCGTTCCGCAGCGCCCCCGGAGGGCGTCGGGCCCGCACGCTGCCGCTCGCGCGCCTCGGCGCCGTCGTGGATGCCGTGTGTAGCGAGCTGCCCACCCGCACGGAGAGCGCCCGCCCGGCAGCGCGACCGCGGGTGAGCCTCACTGAGGCCGCAGCCAAGCGGGCATGAACAGCAGCGGGAAGAGCAGCAGGGTGAACCAGGCCACCTTGCGCCGCGTGGGCGAGAGCACCGCGTCGTCGGTGGGCGGGTGGTTGGCCTGATCGCCGCGCAGCATCAGGCGCAAGAGACCCCACCAGATCAACCACGGCAGCCCGGCGAGCGCGTTGCCCATGAGCGATGCGGGCCCGTGCCCCAGCAGCTCCCCGCGTAGGACCAGGACTCCGCTGCACAGCAGCGCCAGGAAGGGCAGCGCGCGCACGACGCGCTGGCCGTAGCGGTCCTGCGCAGGCCCGAAGAGGGCGTAGGCCACGTGGCCGCCGTCCAGCTGACCGGCGGGGATCAGGTTGATCATCGTCACCAGGAGCCCGGCCCAGCCGGCGAGCGCCGTGGACGTCAGGTGGATGTCCTGGCCGTCCGGGATGCCTCCGCGTAGCACCAGGATCAGCGCGTCGTACAGCAGGCTGTGTCCCTCTTGGGTGTAGCCGCCCACCACCTCTGGGAGGCCCAAGCCCGTCGCCGGGGCGAGGGTGCCGCGCGGAAGCGCGGTGTCGATGGGGCTCTGCAGGATGCCCACCGCCAGGACGGGGATCGCGACCGCCATGCCCGCAAGGGGGCCCGCTGCGCCGATGTCCAGCAGCGCGTCGCGGGACTTGATGCGCCCGCGCATGGAGATGACCGCGCCCATGGTCCCGAAGAAGTTCGGAAAGGGGATGAAGTAGGGCGGCGAGATGTCGACCCCGTGCAGCCGGGCGGCGATGTAGTGCCCGAACTCGTGCGCCGTCAGGATGGCCATCAGGGGGAGCGCGAAGGTCCAGCCGGCCCACAGCGAGCTTGCGCCCTCGTAGCTCTGGCCCGCGAGGAAGACGCTGTACCACGTGACGGCCATGAGCCCGATGGAGAGCGGCCAGCCGTCGAGCCAGGGTTTGCGCCTCATGGGCGCGCTCGCGTCTTCGGGCCGCTGCCCGAGCCAAGCGTGGAGGAGTCCGGCGGGGCTGCAGCGGGCAGGGCGGCGCGCAAGGCCTCGGCCAGCGCGCTCAGCTGCGTCGCGAAGCGCGCGTCCACGGTGCCCACGTCCGAGCTCACCCGGCACTCGCCGCGTGCGAGGTCGGCGGCGGCGCGCACGGTCAGCGGCCGCTCTTCGTGAGCGAGCGACTGCGCCAGCGCCACGTCCTCGGGGTGGACCTCCACCAGCCACTCGGAGGCGAGCCGCAGCTGGGCCATGGCGTCACGAATGACGGCTCGCACCCGCTCCGGTTGCTGTGTGAACGCCTCGCGCACCAGCAGCTCGGTGGCGCGGATGACCAGCGGGACCGTCGCCTGCTGGAGGTCGTGGGCTGCGCGGGCTTCGCGGGCCAGGGCGGCCAGCTGTGCTGCGTGGGCGGCGGCGGCGACCTCCTCCTCAGCCTCGCGCACCGCCTGGGCGCGCCAGGTCTCGTAGTCCTCCTCGGCGGCGCGCCGGAGCCGCTCGGCCTCTTGGTGGGCCTCCTCCAACACCCGCCGAGCCTTGGCTTCCGCGTCCAGCAGCGCGCGGGCCCGGACCTCCGGGTACTGCGACCGTAGGATGCTACTCGCCACGGGCCACGCGCTCCTGTGCAAGGGCCAGCGCCCGCACGCAGGCGCGCACCCCGGGATGGGGGGTGTAGCCCGGGCGAGTGGGCGCCTCGCGCATCCAACGCCGTCCGGTCGCGCCACCCACCTCGGCGCCCAACAGGGCCTTGGCGCGCGGGTCCAGGTGCCGTGTGGCGGCTGGCACGAGGGGTCGCGTCAGCCGGGCCGCAGCGCGTCGCGCGCCGCCTGCCTCTTGCGAGCGCAGCGCCTCCTCCAGCGCCGGGCCCAAGACGCGGGACGGCAGCTCGTGCCCGGCCCTCCCGGCGAGCATCGCGTGCGCCAGCTGGAAGCCGTCTAGGACCTCGTCTCGCGGGCAGGGTGGGGCCAGGGCGGGCAGCATGGGGCGTACCTTGCAACACATCGGCGCGGCTGGCCACGCCACGCCCCAGAGCGTGCATAATGCAGGCATGCCGACCGCCCGGTCTCTCGTATCGAGCCTCTCCTGCTCGCGCCCGTTGGGCGCACGCGTCTCTGTGTCCGGCATTCCGCCTGTCCGGCTGATCGCAGGGGCCCTGATGGGCTGCGCCCTGGCCATGTCGATCACGCCCACGCTCGCCCGAGCCCAGGACGACTGCGAGCCCTCGGCGCTGCGCGGCCCCGTCGACGTGATGCCCGCCGCCGGCGCCAGCGGCGTGCTGCTCGATGCCCCGGTGCGTGTCCGCTTCACCCCCGACTACTTCGCCTCGACCGCCGCACCCCTGCCGGAGGACTCCGTCGAAGTGCGGGACGCGGACGGCGTGCTCGTGGATGGGGTCGTGCAGCTCGTCAGCGACGACGTGCTCTTCTTCGTTCCGACCGGCGGCTGGGCGCCGGGAGCGCTCTACGAAGGGGTGGCGTTCGGTGAGCTGGATCTGCCCTTCAGCTTTCGCACGGGCAGCAGCGTGGACATGCGTGGGCCCACCATCTCCCCGTTGACGTTCCTCGGATCGACTCGGGTGGACCCTTCATGTCTGGCGCCCGAGGGCGGCTTTCGCGTGGACCTCACCTTCGCGGTGTCGCAGGACGACGGCGCCGCAGGGAGCATCGAGTATCACCTGTACCTGGCGCGCGCCGAGGGGCTCGAGGCACCCGTCGAGGTGGCCCGTCAGCGCAACTTCACCTCGGACGTGAGCGCTCGCGTGCCCATCTCCTTCGTCCTCGAAGAGCGCTACGCGGCGGCGCCCATCTGCCTCCAGCTGCAGGTCAGCGACAGCGTCGGGAACGTCACCGTCGGGACGCCGTACTGCCTCGACCCGGTCGAGGGTGCGCACTTCGCCGGGCTCTGCGCGGCCGGCACGGGGCCCACGCAGCTCCCGCCGGGGGGGCTGCTCGCCGGCTCGCTCCTGGCGCTGGTGCTACTCCGTCGCCGCCGTGCTCGCGGGGCCCTCCTCGCGCGTGGGTCTCGTCGGACCGCGAGCTGAGTCATGCGTTCTGACAGACGCGCATCCCTCGAGGGGACGCTCGCCGCCAGCGTAGCCGTGACGCTCTCGGCGCTGCTCTTGGTGTCCCTGCTCACCGAGTGGGGGATCGCCGGCCGCGCGGCGGTGGCTGTCATGGCGGCGCTCTTGCTGGGCTCGCTCGCCCGCGTCGTCCGGGTGCGCACGCACGCGCTCGGCCAGCTGCCCGCGCGCGTGGTCCAGTCGCAGGAGGCGCTCACCTGGCGGGACTGCCACGACGCCACCGCGCTCGGCGCCGGCCTCAACGACCTCCAGCGCCTGCTGGCCGAGAGCCTCGCGCGCGAGCGTGACCTGCGCGCCTCGGTCGAAGAGACGGACCGCGAGAAGTCGGCGTTCCTGCAGGCCGTCAGCCACGAGCTGCGCACCCCCCTGAACGCGCTGCTCGGCTTCACGGACGTGCTCCTGGAAGAGCTCGACGGCCCCCTGTCGCGCTCGCAGCGAGAAGACCTGAGCCACATCCGCCGCGCCGGTACCTACCTGAGCAACCTGTTCCGCGACGTGATCGACCTCGCCGCCGCGACCTCGGCGCAGCTGACCGTCGTGCCGCGCCACGTGCCCCTGCGGCCGCTGATCGAGCAGGTGGTCAGCGAGGTCGACGCCGCCCGCGTGGGTCGCCCCGTCACCGTGCGCTGGCACGTGGACCCCGAGCTCGACACCGTGTGGGCCGACCCGATGCGGCTGCAACAGATCCTCGGGAACCTGGCTCACAACGCCCTCAAGTTCACCCCCCGCGGGAACGTGGACGTCACCGTGCGGTCCGCGGGGCCCGACGAGATCGAGATCGCGGTGCGCGACTCCGGGCAGGGCATCGAGCGAGAGCGCCTCCAGGAGATCTTCGCCGAGTACGAGCGCGCGACCGACGCGGACCCGCACATCGAGGGCGCCGGGCTGGGGCTGGCGATCACGCGCAAGCTGGTGGACCTGCACCACGGGCGCGTTCAGGTGGAGAGCGAAGTCGGCAAGGGCTCTCTCTTCCGCGTGTTCTTGCCGCGCGGTCCGCAGGGGCCCTCGTGAGGGCTCGGACGTCGCGCGGCGGCCCGCTTCGCACGGCGCTGCGGCCTCACCTGACGGCGCTCTGCGGCGCCATGCTCGCGGGCATCGTGGCCAGTGGGGCGCTCGCGTGCGTGGGCTGGTTGGTCTCTCGGACCTATGGGCCCGTCCCCAAGGGCTTCTTCGTGCGCTCGTTGCTGGCCTCGATCTCCGCGTGGGCGGTGGCCGTGCCGCTGTTGGTGGCGCTGCTGCACCGTGGGGTGCGCCAGCAGCGGGGGGCGCGGACCTTCTTGGGGAGGGTCGCGGGGGGGCGCACGCTGCTGAACGTGGCGCGGCTGATGGCCGGGGTCGTGCTCACCGTGCACGTGGCGGTCTTCAGCGGTGCGGCGCTTGCGGCCTGGGCCGCGTGGGGCGGGGCCGAAGCCATCTTGCTGCTGCTCTTCGGGGCGGCCACCGCAGCGCCCAGCACGCTCGCGACCTGGGTACGCGCCCACCGCGCGGCCGTAGGCGCCCTCTCCTCCTTGGGGACGCTGCGCAGCGAAGACGTCGCCGATCTCCGGGCACGCCTGCCCTTCGAGCTGGCCGCGTGGTCGGGGCTCGCGCTGGCGCCGCTGCTCCCCGTCACGGCCATGATGCGGCGACTCTCTGCGACTCCCTTCTCGCCTGTCTTGCTGGCGCTCGGGCTGGTGGCCCCGGTCGTCGCCTGGCTCTTCCATCGACACGGTCGGGCGGTCCTGCGGGATCTCGACCGGGCACGTGCCCGCGTGGGGCGCATTCGCGACGGAACGACGATCGTCCCCCGTGAGGGACAGCGTCTCGAGGTGGAGACGCAGGAGGGCGAGCGTGTGGTCGAGGCCATCACCACTCTCGTCACCACCCACGACCGGCTCTGCGAGGAAGAGCTCGACGCGCGCTTCTCCATTGCCGAGGCGCAGCGCCTGAAGACGCGCTTCATGGCGTACATGAGCCACGACCTGCGCAGCCCCCTGAACGCCATCTTGGGGTTCAGCGACATGTTGATGGCCGGCGGGGAGCCGCTGAACCTGGAGCAACGGGAGAGCCTGCAGATCGTCCGGCACGCGGCCGACGACCTCCTGCGCCTGGTCGCCGAGGTGCTCGACTCTGCGCGTCTCGAGGCCGGCAAGCTCAAGTTCGTGTCGGCCTACGTGTCCGTCGCCACGCTGCTCAGCGCTGCGGTCGGTAGCGCGCGCCGCAACGCCGACGCGCTGGGCGTCGAGGTCGAGACGAGCGTCGAGCCCGGTGTGCCCGCCGTGTACGTGGACGCGGCCCGCATGCAGCAAGCGCTGGTGGGTCTGATCCTGCACCTGGCGCACGCGTCCCCACACGGAAGCGCCATCGCCATCCGGGTCAGCCGCGCGGTGGGACCCCCAGGTCCGAGCGCGCAGGTGCGTGTCTTCGTCGATGCGCCCGGCATGACGGTCCCTGCGGACCCAGAGCAGCTCTTCCAGGCGTTTCGCGTGGGCCGGCGGCCGTCGGGCATGCACATGGGGGGGCTGGGCCTCGGCCTGTCCTTGGCGCGGGCCCTCGTGGAGGCGCAGGGCGGGGCCATCTGGTTCGAGGCCCCGTACACGGTCTGTGTGGCCCTCCCGCGCGAGGGTCATTGACGGGGGTCACCTGCGCATAGTACGCCGTCCGACATGTCCGGCAGCGATGGCCTCCGATTCTGGCCGCTCACAGACGTAGGCAAGGTTCGCGACCACAACGAAGACAGCTTTCTGGTAGACCGGAAGCTGAACCTCTTCGTCGTGTGCGACGGAATGGGGGGTCACGCCGCAGGCGAGGTCGCCAGCTCCATCGCGGCGAGGGTGGTGCGCGAGACCCTGGCGGAGGAACAGGACCTGCTGCTCAGCTACGAGCAGGGCAACGAGACCTCCCGCGAGTCCATCCTCGAGCTCATGGAGAAGGCCAGCCAGCGGGCTTGCTCGTCCGTGCACCAAGAGGGGCAGCGTGACGAGAGCAAGCGGGGCATGGGCACCACCCTGGTGGCCCTGTCCATCGTCGGCAACCGTGGCTTCATCTGCCACGTGGGGGACTCACGCATCTACCTGTACCGGCAGGGCGCGGTCCACCAGCTCACCGAGGACCACTCGCTCATCAACGAGCTGCTCAAGCGCGGGAGACTGACCCGCGAGCAGATCGGGAAGATGAACTACAAGAACGCCGTCACCCGCGCGGTGGGCGTCTACGAGAGCGTGGACGCGGACGTGTTCGACTTCGACGTGCTGCCCGGGGACCGCTTCCTGCTGTGCAGTGACGGTCTGCACGACTACCTCGAAGAGAGCGTGCTCGCGCGCATGTTCGACGAGATCCCCGAGGACGAGCTCGCGCAGCGGCTGATCCAGCTGGCCAACGATGGGGGCGGCAAGGACAACATCACCGCGCTGGTCGTGCGTGTCCCCGAGGACACCAGCGGCGTGGACAAGCTGGCGCGCGAGGTGAACCTCAAGCTGGAGATGCTGCACAAGATGCCGCTCTTCCGCTTCGTCACGTACCAAGAGCTGGTGCGCGTGGTGAACATCACCGACGTGAAGACGTTCAAGGCGGGGGAGACGGTGGTCACCGAGGGGGACGAGGGCGAGGAGATGTTCCTGGTGCTCTCGGGCCGCGTGCGCATCCACACGGGGGAGACGCTCATCGCGCACCTCGGCCCGGGGCAGCACCTGGGCGAGATGTCCTTGATCGACAAGGCCCCACGCAGCGCCAGCGTCACGGCGGAAGAGGACAGCCGGCTGCTGATCATCGGGCGGCGAGGCTTCTTCGACCTGGTTCGCAAGAACCACGACATCGCCGTCAAGCTGCTGTGGAGCTTCCTCGGGGTGCTCAACCAGCGGCTGCGCACCACCAGCCGCGAGCTGGGCGAGACCCGCGACGAGCTGCATCGCACGCTCACGGCGCGCGCCAGCGTCGCGCCGCCCCCGGTCCCACGGTCGTCCCCCCCCGCCGGCAAGCCGGACACGGACTGAGCCCAGCGGGGTCGGTCGTCTCACGCATTCGGAGTAGAAACGTGTATCTTCGCGCCATGTTGCACGCGCCCTCGTACCGCGCCCAGGTTTCTTCTTTCGTTGCGTTCGCCGCCTGCGCCGGCGCGTGCGCGCTGCTCGGGCTGGCCGCCCCCGCACGTGCGGACGTGGTCGTCGACGCGTCCATCGTGTCCATGGCGGCGCTGAGCGGCCCAAACTTCGCCGTGAGCGAGACGGACGGCGCCGTCGTGGGGAACACCTTGTACTTGTCCTTTGCCACGCTCGAGGTGGGCGTGGGCGAGACCCTCACGATCACCGGTCCGGCGAACGTGGAGCACGTGGTCATCCGCGTCACGGGGGCGGCGGCGCAGTTTGACGGCGTGGTCACGCTCTCCATCGCCGACGCGTCGCTCATCCTGGCGAGCCCCGCTGGCGTGGTCGTCGGCGCGGATGGAGGGTTCGCGGTGGAGGGGGACCTGGTGCTCACCACCGCGGACTACGTGCGTGCGTCCAGCGGGACTCGCTTCCAGGCGCCGCCCATCGCGGGCGAGACGCTGCCCGACACGGCGCCGGCGCACCTTGGTTTCCTTTCGGGTCCGACGGGCACGCTGGCCATCGATGGAGCCGACTTGACGCTGATGGGCGATCTGCGCCTCGTCGCGGGGGCGGTGACCGCGGTCGGGGCCACGCTGGAAGGCAACCACGTCGCGGTCATCGGCGCAGCGCTGGGTGAGGTCGCCTTGGCCACGCTCGACGTCACCAGCATGTCCTCGGCGGGCACGGTGCGGCTGACGCGGGTGGAGCTCGCCTCCGTGGATGACGCGCTGGTGCTGCCGCCGGGGTGCGGCAACGGTTTCGTGGAGGACGGGGAGGCCTGCGACGGCGGCGACGACATGAGCGCCACCACGCCCGACTTCTGCCGGCCGGGCTGCGTGGCCCCCCGTTGTGGAGACGGGGTGCAGGACTCGACGGAGGGGTGCGACCTGGGCGCGGCCAACTCCAACACGGCGGTGGACGGCTGCCGCACCAACTGTCAGCTCGCGGGCTGCGGGGACGGCGTCAAGGACACAGGGGAGATCTGCGACAACGGGGCGATGAACTCGGACACGGTCGCGGGGGCCTGCCGCAACGACTGCACCTTCGCCGTCTGCGGTGACGGCGTGCGCGTGTCCGGAGAGCAGTGCGACGACGGCCCAGCGAACTCGAACACCGAGCCGGACGCCTGTCGACGCAACTGCCGGCGCGCGGCGTGTGGGGACAGCGTCATCGACACGGACGAGGAGTGCGACGACGGGCCGGACAACTCGGCCGGGTCCGCCGACGCGTGCCGTGACGACTGCACGCTGCCGCGCTGCGGCGACCGCGTGGTGGACACGGGCGAGGTCTGCGACGACGGTCCGTTCAACTCGGATGTGGTGCCAGAGCGCTGCCGATTGGACTGCCAGGGCGCCAACGGGCCGCTGGAGCTGCTTGGCGGGGCCTGTGAGGTGCCGCGCCGCCCCGCCAGTGAGTGGCCGCTGGGTGCGTTCGTGCTGGCCGCGGTGGCCGTCTTGGTGCCGCTGCGCCGTCGCACCCGCTAGCTCGGGGGCGGACCCGCGAGCGGCGCTCTCCCGGGCGCAGCTGCGCGCGACGAGGGTGCTGCGGCGCGTGCGCCGTGGGCGGCGCTAGGCGCTGACCCGCGCGGGGCGCTGACCGAGCTCGGCCGGTGAGGCGGGCCGGAGCGCCAGCGGGAGGTTGGTCAGCGTGCGCGTGAAGACGCTGGGGCGGTGCACGGGCTCGCCGCGGCCCGGCCCGAACTCGTGCGTGCTCGAGAGCAGCTGCGTGAGCGCGATCTGGATCTCGCGGCGCGCCAGGTGGGCGCCGATGCACAGGTGCGCGCCGTAGCCGAAGGTCATGTGCTGGCGCACACCCTGCCGCTCGGGTCGCAGCTCGGTGGGGGACTCGAAGCGCGCCGCGTCGCGGTTGGCGCTGGCCCACAGCAGCATCAGCCGCGTGCCCTTCGGCAGCTGCACGCCGCCCAGCGTGACCGCTCTGGTGGTGACGCGAAAGTGCCCTTGGAAGGGCGCCTCGAGCCGCAGCATCTCCTCCACGAACCCCGGGATGCCGTCGGGCTCGGCGCGTAGCTGCGCCTGCAGCGTGCTGTCCTGCGCCAGGCGCGCCACGCAGCTGCCGAGCGCGCTGGCGGATGAGTCGCTGCCCGCGATGAGGATCTGCAAGAGGATGCTGAGGGCCTCGGCCTCGCTGAGGGAGTCCTCGCCGGTCTCGCGCGTGGCGCGCACCAAGCTGCCGGTGAGGTTGTCCTCCGGGGCGTGGAGGTGCTTGCGGAACTGCCGCTGCACGTAGGCGAAGAGCTCCGTGCCGAAGTCCACGTGCTCGGCCAGCTGGGCGGGCGTGTTGACGCCGCTGAGCAGCGCCACGGCGTGGTCGCACAGGAACTTCACCCGGCGGTGGTCCTCCTCCGGGAAGCCCACCAGCCGCAGCGCGATGCGCATGGGTACGACGTTGGCGACGTCGTCCATCCACTCGCACTCCCCGCGACGGAGCGCCGGCGCCAGCAGCTCGTCCACCATCACGCGGATCTCGTCGTCCAGGCTGCGCTGGAAGCGCGACGACAGCGCGGCCGTGGCCAGCTTGCGGTGCCGCGTGTGCACGGGAGGGTCCTCGATGGCCAGCACGTCGACGGGGCCCTGACCGCTCGGGAGGGTCCAGGTCTTGGCGCCCTTGCGCCCGCTCGCCAGCAAGATGGCCACCAGGTTGGACGAGTAGCTCTCCGTGTCGAGCGCCACCTCGCGCACCAGCTCGTACGTGCTGACGCAGTAGTAGTCCGCGCCCGGCACGCGATACACGGGCGCCTTCTTGCGCAGCGTCTCGTAGAAGGCGTAGGGGTCGCGCAGGGTCTCGGGGGCGAACGCGTCGAAGCCGTCGATGCCGACCGTGCTGGGCGGCGCGAAGTACGGCGCGAGGCGAGCGCGCAGGGGCCCGGGGAGCCAGTCCACCAGCCCCTCGGCGGAGAGGGCGCGGGCGCGGGCCAGTGAGCGAACGGCCACGCGGGTGGCGCGGCGACGGAAGTCTTGTTCGGTGAGCGGCATGCACGGAGTCTGACAGCAAACTTTACTAAGTACAAGTGCTCCGCCGATCCATACTCACGACATGGCTGCACGACGCCCCCCGCTGGACCGCGAGCAGGTGCTGGCGAGCGCGCTGGCCCTCGCCGACCGCGACGGCGTGGAGCGCCTGACCATGCGCGCGCTCGCAACGGAGCTCGGGGTCTCGCCCATGGCGGTCTACTGGCACTTCCCGAACAAGGCGGCCCTGGTGGCGGAGCTGGTGGACTTCGTGGTGAACCAATACGACGTGCACCCAGGGGAGGGGGGCACGCTCAGGGAGCGCGCCCGCAAGACCTTCCGCACCATGTACCAAGGCCTGCACGACCACCCCGGCATCATCCCGCTCATCTCACAGCCCGAGACACGCGGCCGCTCGTCGCTGGAGGTCATGAACGCGCTCTTGGCGCAGCTGCAGGCGGAAGGGCGGACGGCGCGCCGGGCGCAAGAGGCCTATCACCTGCTCATGAGCTTCACCCTGGGCGCCATCGCCATGAGCCAGGCGGACGGGTTGCCCGCGCGGGCCCAGAAGGTGTTCGAGGCCAACCTGGAGCGGGCGCTGGAGGTGGCGCTAGCCTGAGCCCGGCGCGCCTCCTCGACAGCAGGGCTTGCCGATGCGCGCCGCCACGGCCCTACACCCGGTCACCCGCTGCACGCGCGACTAGCAGCCCGTTGAAGAACCCTCCCTTCCTCTCGCTTGCAGCCCAGGGCCCACTTGTCGCCCGCCTCGGTCGCAGAACCATTTAGGTTCTGCTCCCTCACCGAACGCCAATTGAGCCCCGGTTGCTGGCGCGATAGAAAGGCCAGTTCTTCAACGGACTGCTAGACGGCGACGGCCTGACGGGTGGTGCTCAGGATGCCGCGCGCTTCCGCCTCGGCGCGCACCGCCGAGATGGCGTCGATCATCTCGTTTGCGTCGCGCAGGCGCATTCCCACGTCCGAGGCGTAAGGCGCTATCCAATTGCCGCAGTCGGCGACGTTGGAGAAGACCCGCTGAGGGTACTTGGAGCGGCTGAGCAGCTGGAACGAGGCGATGACCCCACGGATCATGGCGGAGCGAAAGCCGTCACCCTCGAAGATGGCCCCTACGGCGGCATAGTAGGGTGCGACCACGGGCACCATGGCGTCCATCGCGGCGCGCACCTCGGAGTCCGGGATGCCCGTCTGCGCGTCCACGATGCTCACCTCCAGCAGCTTGCCACGGCCCACGCTGCGGCCGTGTGTCTCGATCGCGCGCGCTTGCGTCGTCGCGGCGACGGCGGTGCTGGTGCGGTAGCCCATCACGGGGAAGACCATGGAGCGCCAAGTGGCGACCATGCAGGCCTCGTCGGCGTACACGATGACAGGTGGATCGAGAGCCATCGCGGCAACATAGTCGACGTCGTCGAGCGCCGGAATAGGCATTTTCTCCGAGACCGAACGCGGTCGCGTGCAGAGCCTGTTGGCGAACTTCTCGCGCCCTGCCGCATCGCGTAGCGTGCTCGCTCCACTTTCCCATTCAGGAGCCCCGATGAGCGCGACGACCTTGCCCGAGCGAATGCAGGCCTTCTACGAGCGGCTGAACACGGACCACGAAGCGGCCTTGAAGGAGCTGCCGGAGCTCTACACGGAGGACATCCAGTTCGTCAGCCCGATCGAGGAGCGCGACGGCATCCATGCGTTCCAGTCTTCCTGGGAAGCCGCGTTCAAGACGTACAAGGCGTTCACGTTCCACGACTTCAAGGCCATCGGCGACGACAACGCCTTCGCGCTCTTCTACACGATGACGATCGAGATCGCGGTCGGGAACCCCATGCCCACCCCGACCGCCACGCTGTTCATCGCGCGCGAGGGCAAGGTCTATTACCAGTACGACTACTGGGACACGGTGGGCGGGCTCAGCCAGATCTACCCGCCGCTGCACACGGCCTACGAGTGGGCGGTGGCGCTCTTCCTCGGGGGCGGCAAGCCGCTCGAGCGAGACCCCGGCGTGCAGGTCCCCATGCCCGGCAAGGACGGCTGCTACCACCCGCAGAGCGAGGCCGAGGTCATCGCGTTGGTGCGCAAGACGCGGGCGCTGAACGGCAAGCTGCGCACCGTGGGGAGCGGGCACTCGGTGTGGGAGGCCATCATCCCGGAGGGCTTCGACCCGGAAGCGGACACCAACGAGCGCTTGATGGTGCTGGACCGACTGAGCCGCGTGCTGGGCTTCCGTGAGGACCCCGCGCACCCGGGCTGCATGCTGGTGGAGGTGGAGGCGGGTTGCCCGCTGGGCGAGTCACCGCGGCACCCCATCGCCAACCCCCTCTCGCCGACGGCGTCACGCGACCCGCGCACCCCGAACATCACGCACGCCACGGACTGGGAGCACAGCCTGAACTACCAGCTGGATCAGCGTGGGCTGGCGCTGCCGGACCTGGGCGGCATCACGCACCAGACGCTGGGCGGGTTCCTGTCCACCGGCTCGGCCGGGGGCACCTGCAAGTGGTCCTTTCTGGACGCGGTCGTGGCCGTGCGCGTGGTGGACGGCGAGGGCACGGTGCGCGTGCTCACGGCGGAAGGCCCGGACCCAGAGGCCTTCGCCGCCGTGGGCGCGGGGCTCGGTCTGCTGGGGGTGGTCATCTCGGTCACGGTGCGCGCCGTGCCGCGCTACAACATCGTCGGCACCGAGACGGTGACGCTGGCGAGCAAGTCGCAGCAGCTCGACTTCTACGGTCCCGGCGACGCCACGCGGCCTTCGCTGGCTGCGTTCCTGAAGCAGACCGACTACTCGCGCCTCATGTGGTGGCCGCAGCGCAAGTTCGACCGCCTGGTGGTCTGGCAGGCCGAGCGCGCAGCGCCCACGCCCGACTTCGTGCCCAAGCCCTACGAGGAGGTGGGGAGCTGGCCCGTGATCAAACAGACGGCGGCGTCGCTGCTCTACACGGTGCTGGGCAACCTCGAGGACCCATCGCGCATCGCGGACCAGCTGCAGCGCCTGCAGATGATCGGGCACGACTTCGGCGCCGCCGCCAAGGCCTTGGTGGAGGCCATCCGCAGCGCGCCGCCCCCCGACCCGAGCTTCCCCGTGGTGCCGCAAGAGGAGCACCCATGGCTCGCGTCGCTCGCGGAGAAGCTGCTGGGTGACCGGCACCCGGCCATCACGCTGGGGTCTGCCTGGACGCGCGTGGCGGAGGTGCTGGCGCACATGCTGGACACGCTGGTGGCGGGCGCGCTCTCGAGCGAGCTCTTCAAGCCGCTCGCCAAGCTGCTGGGCTGGGCCGCGCCGCACCTGATCGACACCATCCTCTCGCCCTTCGTGGCGCTGGGCAAAGACGGCGCGCCGGCCGTGCAGCACTTCCAGGACAGCTGGTACCTCGGGCTGCCCATGGACAACGGCATGGACGACCTGCTCATGCCCACGTACTTCACCGAGATCTGGATCCCCTTCACGGAGGCGGGCGGCGAGGTGCAGCGGGCCATCGCGGCGCTGCGCAAGCTCTTCGACGCGGACGGCACGGCGGAGGGCTGCTACGCGGCCACCGGGCCCTTCAGCATCGAGCTGTACGCCACCAAGGCCGGGCAGACCTTCTACCTGGACCCTGCGTACGGCGACAAGGACGTGTTCCGCGTGGACGTCTTCTGGTTCGGCTACAACGCGGGAGACCCGCGCGACGAGTTCTACCCGCGCTTCTGGAAGGCCCTCGCGGGGCTCGAGTACCGGCTGCACTGGGGCAAGTTCTTGCCGCGGCCGGATCAGGTGGCGCCCAGTACGCTCACGGCCCGCTTCCCCAAGTGGGACGCCTGGCAGGCGGCGCGCAAGCGCATGGATCCGGGCGACATCTTCCTGACCGACTACTGGAAGACGCAGCTGGGGCTGTAGCAGGCCGCGGCTGGACGGCGCCGTGTTGCGCGTCTCTCTCGGGGGCCTGAGCGCTCAAGGGGACGCGCAGCGCGGGGAATACGCGGCGCGCAGCACCGCCTCGGCCAGCTTGCCGCGGGGACTGAAGCCGTTGGGCCCCTCCTCCTGCGCGTCTGGGTCGCTGAACCACTTCCACCAGTACACGCCCCTTATGAACGGGCGCTCGGCCACGGCGTTCAGCAGCAGCCGGTAGCAGAGGGCCTGCTCGGCTTCGCTGGGCTCCGGCGTGTGCTGCATGTGCTCGGGCCACTCGTGGGGCCGCAGCGCGGTGCCGCGAACGGACTTGTAGCCGACCTCGGTGAGCAGCACGGGGCGGTCCACGCGGGTGCTCAGCGCGCCCAGCGCGTCGAGGTGGGTGGCGACCCGTCGCGTCACCGCCTCGGGCGACTCGTCCAGGCGCGTGGCGAGCGGCGGATAGAACTGCACGCCCACGTAGTCGAGGGCGTCCCAGAAGGGCACCGAGCCCACCTCGTCCCAGTTGGCCGCGTACACCAGCTCGCCCTCGTAGACGGCGCGCACGGCCGCGATGACCGCGCGCCAGTCGGCCTCCCGGCTTCCGCTGCTGGAGCCGAACTCCACACCCACCGCGAGAAGGGGAACACCGAGCTCCTGTGCCAGCCGCGCGTAGCGGACGATCCACTCCTGGTAGCTGTGGAACCAGGCGCGCCAGCCAGCCTCGGACCCTGGGTCGATGTCACCCAGGAACACCCCTCCGCGGATCCACAGGTGCGGCTTGAGCAACACGGACAGACCTGCGTCACGCGCGGCCGCGATCTCGGCGCGCATCCGGGCGTCGGTCTCGCCGGCCCGCATGGCCCCCACGTGGCGCACTTCGGTCGCCGCGGGGCCGTCCATGAATCCGAAGGGGGTGAGGCTGACCCACGTGACCCCCAGCGCGCTCAGCTCGCCCAGCGAAGCTCGGCTGACCTCCGACCCATAGCCCCTCGCGCCCCCAGACTGGTAGTTGTGCGCAAAGCAGACGCCTCGCTGTACCGACGGCGAGACAGGAAGCACGCCCACGGCGCAGCCGCGCGGGTCCACGTGCAAAGCGCTCGCGGGCGGGCGCGCAGCGGGGAGCGGCGCCTGCGCAGGCGGCGGCGGGTCATCGCTCCCGGCGTGTGGACTCGAGGTCGCAGTCGGCTCGCAGCCGATGACCGGCACCATGACGACGAGCAGCAGCGCAAGGGCACGCACCACGGCAGGATAGCCCCGCCGCACAGCGCTTGCGCAGGTTGCCATTGACGGGCCTGCGCGGCGGTGGTGCTGTTCGCGCCGCATGCCCGACCCCCGCATCATCCGGCCCCTCTGGCAGCGCCGCGCGCTCCACGTGCTCGCCCTCGGGAGTCGCCCCGGCTTCTGGGCGCGCCTCGTCCCGCTGGTCTCGCTGTACGCGCTCACCGTGTATGCCCTGGTCAACGTGCCGTCCGCCGCCGCGCCGCGCGGGTTGCCCCGCACCGAGGCGCTCTACTACGCGTTTCGCTTCTTCGCGCTGGACGGTGACGGCTTCTTTCCGCGCTCCGCGGACACGCGCCAGAACGCCCTCATGTGGTTCGTGCTCTTCGCGGACCCGGCGCTGGCCCTCGGCGCCGTCTTCGAGGTGCTGCTGCGCTTCTGGCGCGTGGTGCAGTCCGCCAACGCGCGCATTGCGGCGATGGACGCGCCGGTGGTGGTGTGTGGCTTCGGCACGCACGGACGCATCGTGGCCGAGTACGCCGTGCGCGCGGGGCGCGACGTCGTGATCGTGGAGCGCAACGTCGCGGACATGGACGCCATGGTGATCGAGGGGCATCGCGTGCCCGTGATCGTGGGCGACATGACCTCGGCCTCGGTGCTGCGGGCTGCAGGCGCCGAGCGCGCCGAGGCCATCTGGTTCACGGCGGGTGACCCGCTGGTGAACCTCAAGGCCGCCGTGGTCGCTCGTGAGAGCGTGCCTCCCGAGAGGCCGGGTACCCGCGCGCTGGTGCCCATGGTGGACGACGACCTCTCCGAAGAACTCCTGGTGCAGTGCGTGGGCGACCGGGGCATCGAGGCCTTCCGTCAGTTCGACTCCGCCGCCGAGCACTTGGTGCGGCTGCCCTCCGTCGCTGCGATGCTGGCGCGCTGCGACGCGGCGGGGACGTCGGTGGCCATCGTGGGCTTCGGTCGATTTGGGCGTGCGGTCTTCCGTGCGCTGCTCGCTGCGCCAGCGTGTCACTCGAGCGGCGGGGACACACCCGCGCGCAGCATCGTCGTGGTGGACCGCTTCGGCACGTTCCGGGCGCCCAACGCCGCGCGTGACGCGTCCGCTGCGGGGTGGTCCTTTGCGCAGTCCGAGCACCACGACGCCGAGGCCTGGACCGCCGCCGCGTGTGGGCAGCCGCTCACCGTCGCGTTCTTGTGCACCGATGACGACTCGCTGAACCTGCGCTGCGCGGCGGTGCTACGTCAGGCCGGCGGGGAGGGCATCGAGATCGTGCTGCGCATGACCAATCCGCTACACGAGGGCGAGCAGCGCCTGAACGGCGTCACGGTGCACAGCGTGGCCCAGCTGCTGCGCGCCAAGCTGGAGACCATGTTCCCAGCGGCTTGAGCACCCGCAGAACCCGAGGCTCCTGCTGGTGCACGAGGGCGCCATGTGACGGCATGTCAGGGCGCGGGGGCTGGCTCGTCCGTGAAGCTCGCGGGATCGGGGCGGCGGTCCAGCTCCACGCCTCGCGACGTGAAGGCGACGTGACCGCTGCCCAGGTGCCCCACCATCACGGTCTCCGTGAGCAGCGAGTGCGCGTCAGACGGGCCCTCCCAGTACACCAGGAAGTTCGCCCCGGAGCCGCCGGTCTCGTCGTTGGTCGCGACCGAGAACTCGGCCGTCTCCAGTGGCCGCAGGGCGCGGGGCGCGTCCAAGTAGCGGCGCACGCGATGCCCCGAGGTGTCGAAGTAGTCCACGTGCGTGAGCGTGACCGTGGCCGTGGAGTCCATGTTGCGGACGCTCAGCAAGACGGAGAGCAGCGCGCCTCGCTCCACGTTCGCGCCGCGTGGGAGCACCGAGTAGGCGGGCACGTAGACCGTCCGCAGCCTGGGCGCCCCGGCGGGTGCGGCCTCGGCGGGGGGGTCGGTGACGGGTGTGTCGGGCTGCGGCGCGGGCGCTGCGCGGGTGGCCGAGGGGGGGTCGCCGCACGCGGTCGTGAAGAGCGCGAGCGCGACCGGGAGGATCACGCCGCGCACGCTACAGACCCAGCTTCTTCTTGATGGACTTGGCCAGCGGTGAGGGCATGCGCTGCAGCACCTCGAGCCCCATGGGCAGCGCGCGCAGCTTCAGGCCGTCGAACTCGCTCGGCACGATGGCGTCGATCAGGTGCGGACCCGGCGTGCTGAAGGCCTGCTCCAGCGCTGCGTTGAACTCCTCTGCGGTGGACGCGCGCCGCGCGCTCATGCCCATGCCGTCCGCCAGCTTCACGAAGTCGAGCGGCGGCGTGTTCAGGTCGAACTGCGCGCGCGCCTTGGGCCCGGGCTCCTCCGCGCCCACGCGCTCGAGCTCGATGTTCAGGATGGAGTAGGCGCGGTTGTTGAGGATGACCGTGGTCACGTTCAGCTGCTCGCGCACGATGGTCCACAGCGCCTGCACCGTGTACATGGCCGACCCATCGCCCACCAGGGCGAGCACGGGGCGGTTGGGCTCGGCGACCGCAGCGCCCAGCGCCACGGGGAGCCCCTGGCCGATGGCGCCGCCCGTCAGCGTGAGCACGTCGTGGCGCGGCGCGCCGGCCGTGAACGCGCCGAGCTTCACGCCGGAGGTCTGCGCCTCGTCCGAGATGATGGCGTTGGCGGGCAGCAGCGCGCCCACCGCCTGGCACACCTTGGGGCCGGTCAGCTTGCCGGTCGGCAGCTCGGGGCGCGACGAAGCCTGCAGCTTGGGCTTCACCCGGTCGGCGCCCACGGCGCGCACCAGCTGCTCGATGCTGCCGATGGCGTCCTGCTCCGGCGTGACCAGCGTGTGCACGCTGCACCCGTCCGGCACCAGGTAGCTCTTCTTGCCGGGGTACGCGAAGAACGACACGGGGGCCTTCGCGTCGATCAGCACCAGGTGCTTGTAGCCAGCCAGCTGCACGGACGCGAGCTCCGCGAAGTATGCGAGCCGCTCCACTGCGGGCAGGCCGGCGCCCCGCTCGAGGCGCGTGGGGAAGACCTCGCAGAGCACGGAGGCGCCGGTCTTCTCGGCAATGCGCGCGGCCGCGACCAGGCCCTGCTCCAGCAGGACGCGCCGACCCAGCAGGATGGCGGTCTTCTCGCCGCTGCGCAGGACCCGCGCGATCTCCTCCACGACGTTACTGTCGGCCTGCGGGGGCGCCGTCCGCGGCTGAGGGCTGACCGGCACGGCCCCTTCACCCCACGACACGTCCGCGGGCAGGATGAGGGTCGCAATCTGCTCCTGGGGTCCGATGGCCACCGCCACGGCCTCGGCCGTGTCCTTCGCCAGGTTGTGGACGCTCTTGGTCGTGCGCACCCAGGTGGACACGTTGCGCGCGACGGTCTCGATGTCGGACTGCAGCTGGGCGTCGAACTTGGTGTGATAGGTGGCGTGGTCGCCCACGATGTTGACCATGGGCACCCGCGCCTTGCGGGCGTTGTGGAGGTTTGCGACTCCGTTGCCCAGACCGCAGCCCAGGTGCAGCAAGGTCGCCGCTGGCTTCTGGGCCATGCGCGCGTAGCCGTCGGCGGCCCCGGTGGCGACACCCTCGAAGAGAGCCAGCACGCAGCGCATGTCGCTGTCGTCGAGCGCCGAGACGAAGTGCATCTCGGAGGTGCCCGGGTTGATGAAGCAGGTGTCCACCCCGGCGTTACGCAGGGTCTCGAGTAGCGCTGTCGCTCCGTTGGTCATGGTCGTTCCTCTGGCGGGGGTCTCGAGCCGCGCGTGGCGGCTGCCCGGCGCCGGGGGAGCCTACCGCAATGGCGCGCGTCGTGCTCGGCAACGCGCGATCAGTGCCGACCACTCCCGTACCCCTGCCAGCGACCCACGTGTCGCCCGCGGCGACCCCTCAGAGCACGATCTTCTCGTGCACCATCAGCTTGGTCAGCGCCTCTTCCATGATGGCTCTGGCCTGGACGGTGCTGTCGTACAGCATGCGGTGCACGGCGGCGTCCGCGGCGCTCTTGTTCTCGCACACGGCGGAGTAGTCCTCGAACGACGTGAGCCCCAGCAGCAGCTCCGACAAGTGGTTGGGGCACTCGCAGTCCACGGACGACTGGATCTCTCGTAGGCGGCCGAGCTGCTCGCGGCTATAGCGGCGCACCACCCTCTCAGCGAGGGGCGGCGCGTTGCGGCCACCGTCCATGGGCGTGGGGCGCGGGGCGCGGGCCTCCTCGACAGGGCGCAGCGCGCTTCCGTCCTCCGCGCCGCTCAGCATGTGGCGGACGATCACGCTGGTCATCTGGGTGCGTAGGGAGGAGAGGCTGATCGGCGCGCGGACGGTGCGGACCCCCGGCTGCGCCACGTCGCGCAACACGTCGCGCTTGGCAAAGCTGTACAGCACGATGGCCAGCTCCGCGCCGGTCTGCTCCACGAGACGCCGGACCGCCGCAGGTCCGCGCTCCGAACCGCCTAGCAGCTCGAGGTCGAGCGCGAGGAGGGTGGGTCGCGTGCGCTCGGCGTCGCGCAGCAGCTTCTCCGGGTCCGTGCCCGACCACACCACCTCCACGGGGCTCAGCTCGTCGGGGCGCTCGCGCAGCTGCGCAGGGAGGAGTTCATCGAGGATGGCTAGACGCGTCATGGCCATAGCGTGTACCCAAACCAACCAGTGTCAATCTCTGGTTTAGGAAAAAGTTGGACAAGAACGTATCGCGTGTCTGGGAAAGTGTGCATAGAAAATCGCCCGTGTTCAGCTTGTGTCCATAAAAAAATGGTACACAGTGTCGGCATGAACTCGGGCATCCCACGGCAACGCATCGCGGTCATCGGCTCCGGCATCGCCGGCCTCGGAGCTCTCTATCTGCTCTCGCCGCACCACGACGTGACGCTCTTCGAGGCGGACCAGCGCGTCGGAGGCCACACCCACACCCACCGCGTGGAGCGCTGGGGCCAGACCTTCCACGTCGACTCGGGCTTCATCGTGCACAACCCCGAGAACTACCCGCTGTTCACGCGCCTCCTCAACAGGCTGGGCGTGGGGAGCCGCGCCACCACGATGAGCTTCGCGGTGTCCAACGCACGCACCGGGCTGGAGTACAACGCGACCAACCTGGACTCCCTCTTCTGCCAGCGCCGCAACCTGGTGTCGCCCCGCTTTCTGGGGATGCTCCGTGACCTGGGTCGGTTCTACCGGGAGGCCCCGGGCGTGCTGGAGCGAGGCGACCTGCGCTCGGTTGGTGCGTACCTGGCGGACGAGCGCTACGGGGACGCCTTCCGCGACGATCACCTCGCGCCCATGGCCTCCGCCCTCTGGTCCTGCCCCAGCGGTCAGGCGCTGGAGCTGCCCATGGCGTTCTTGGTGCGCTTCATGGCCAACCACCACATGCTCTCGTTCACCGGGAGGCCCACCTGGCGGGTGGTGGAGGGAGGCTCGCACAGCTACGTGAAGGCCATCCTCGCGCGCTCGAGCGCGACCGTGCACACGCAGACCCCGGTGCTGCGCGTCTCCCGCGGCGCCGAGGGCGTGACCGTGACGTCGAAGCGCGGCGACGAGCGCTTCGACGAGATCGTCATCGCCTGTCACTCGGACCAAGCGCTGGCCCTGCTGGCGGACCCGAGCGAGCAAGAGCGGGCACTGCTTGGTGCCATCCCCTACATCGAGAACGACGTCGCGCTGCACCACGACGCCAGCCTGCTGCCGCGCACGGCGAAGGCCACGGCCGCTTGGAACGCGCTGGTCCCGCGCGAGCCGGGAGATGCCTGCACCGTGAGCTACGGCATGCACCTGCTGCAGGGCATCGCGTCGCCCGAGCCCTTCGTGGTGACGCTCAACCGCACCGACGCCGTGGACCCGTCGAAGCTCGTCGCGCGCATGCGCTACCACCATCCGCGCTTCACGCGAGAGAGCGTGGCCGCGAGTGAGCGGCTGGCCGTGTTGGACGAAGGACGGCACACGCACTACGCCGGGGCCTACTTCGGCTTCGGGTTCCACGAGGACGGCTTTCGAAGCGCCGTGAAGGTCGCCGCGCGCCTGGGCGGGAGGTTCGCGTGACGCTCGCGAGCGCGCTCTACACCGGCAGCGTGCGGCACCAGCGGCTCGCGCCCCGACCTCACGCCTTCCGCTACACCCTGGGTCTCTTCTACCTCGACCTGGACGAGCTCGAGCAGGTGGCCGCGCGCCTCCCGTGCTTCTCGCTGGAGCGCCCCAACGTGCTGTCGTTTCGCCGCAGCGACTACCTGGGTGACCCGCGCGTGCCGCTCAAGGAGGCCGTGCTCACGCGCGTGTACGAGACGCTGGGCCACCGACCGGAGGGCCCCGTGCGCATGCTCACGCACCCGCGCTACTTCGGCTACTGCTTCAACCCGGTCACCTTCTACTACTGCTTCGAGGCGGACGGCCAGACCCTCGACACCATCGTCGCCGAGATCACGAACACGCCCTGGAAGGAGCGCCATGCCTACGTGCTGCGCGCCCGCGATGCCCAGCGCGGAGGCGGTCGTCTGACCTTCGCGTTCGACAAGGCCTTTCACGTGTCCCCCTTCCTGCCCATGGACCTGCGGTACCGCTGGCGCTTCTCAGAGCCGGCAGACGGTCTGCACGTGCACATGGATGCGCTGCGTGATGGCGAGAGCGTGTTCGTGGCCACCCTCACCACAGCGCGCGAGCCGCTCGATCTCCGCCATGTGGCTCGTGCG
Source organism: Sandaracinaceae bacterium (assembly GCA_020633075.1). GTDB lineage: Bacteria > Myxococcota_A > Polyangia > Polyangiales > Houyiibacteriaceae > JADJJE01. Next base: position 4,470 of record JACKEI010000003.1, on the reverse strand, counting down.
CTCCTGCGGCTGCCGCCCATGACCATCGGCGTGATGGTCGGGATCCACTACCAGGCGCTGCGCGTCTACCTGAAGCGCAACCCGTTCTACGAGCACCCCCGACTGCGAAAGGCCCCCACATCGTGAACACCTCCACTGCTGCTCCTCTCGATCTCGTGGTTCGCAAGAACGCGTCCCTGGTGCGCTTCCTGCGCGGCCGCCTGCTGCAGCGCCTCGCTCACCTGAGCGAGGGAGTGCTGGTGCTGCGCGACGCCTTCGGGGTGGCGCGTCTCGGGGCGCCCAGCAGCGACGGACTGGCCGTGGAGGTGAGCGTCGCGGACACCGAGGCGTTCTACCTGGGCGCAGCCACGCAGGGCAGCGTCGGCGTGTGCGGCAGCTACGGCGACGGTGTGTGGCGCTGCGACGACCTGGTGGGTCTCGTGCGGCTCTTCGTGCGCAACACGGACGTGCTCGACGGCGTCGAGGGCAGCGGGCTCACGCGCCTGGGCGGCGTGCTCCTCGACCGCTTCCACGCGCGCAACCGCAACACCCGGGCGGGCAGCAAGAAGAACATCGCCGCGCACTACGACCTCGGGAACGACCTGTTCCGGCTCTTCCTGGATGACTCGATGATGTACTCCTCGGCCCTCTACACCGAGGCCGAGGACACCCTCGAGGTGGCGCAGGAGCGAAGGCTGGAGCGCATCTGTGCCAAGCTCGACCTGCGGTCCAGCGACCACCTGCTGGAGATTGGCACGGGCTGGGGCGGCATGGCCATCCACGCGGCCCAGCGTTACGGCTGCCAGGTGACGACCACCACCATCTCGCGTGCGCAGCGTGAGCTGGCCCTCGAGCGGGTCGCGCGCGCCGGCGTGGCCGACAAGGTGACGGTGCTCTTCGAGGACTACCGTGACCTGCGCGGCACGTACGACAAGCTGGTCTCCCTCGAGATGATCGAGGCCGTCGGCGCCGACTACCAGGACACCTACTTCGCCAAGCTCTCCGCGCTGCTCACGCCCGACGGCTTGGGTCTGCTGCAGGCCATCACCATCGAGGACTCGCGCTACGAGAGCGCGCTGCGCAACGTGGACTTCATCAAGCGCTACATCTTCCCGGGGTGCTTCATCCCGAGCGTGAGCGGCATGCTGGGCTCCATGGCGCGCACGGGCGACTTGCGCGTGACCTCACTCGAGGACCTGGGACCCAGCTACGCGCGCACCCTCGCCGAGTGGCGACGTCGCTTCTTGGCGCGCGAGGACGAGGTGCGGGCGCTGGGCTACGACGACCGCTTCGTGCGCCTGTGGACTCTGTACCTGGCCTACTGCGAGGCGGGCTTCGAGGAGCGGCGGCTGTCCAACGTGCAGCTGCTCCTGGCCAAGCCGGGCAACCGCAGGGCGCAGCTCACCCCGCCCATCCCGCGGCGGCTCTGATCCCGGCCCCGACTCGCTCGCCGTGGCGGCCCGGTCGGGGCCGTCAGGCCTTGCGCCCGAGGTGCAGCGCAGCCGTCTGAAAGGCAGGCAGCGACGTGAGCACGCGCACGCGGTCGAGCGCTCCGAGGGCCTCGAGGGCGTGACCTGCCGGACACCCGATCCACACGGCGCAGTGCGCCGTGAGTTGCGTCACCGCAGTGCGCAGCGCGGCCAGCTCGGCATCGTCGATAGCGCGGGAGACGGCGAGGAGGACCACCTCAGCGCCCGTGCGGACGAGCGTGGACTCCAGCTCAGCGAGCGGCACGTTGGCGCCGAGGTACACCGGCGCCACGCCCACCTGCGCGCCGAGGACCGCTGCGATCAGGCCCCCCAGCTCGTGCTCGTGCCCTTCGGGCGCCGCGATCAGCAGCTTTGGCGCGCCGCGGTCCACCGAGATGGTCTGCAGCAGGGTGGCGAGCAGCCCGCGCACCTGAGCGCTGGCGGCGTGCTCCTGGCTCACGGACAGCCGTCCGCGCTGCCAGCTGTCACCCACGGCGCGCAGGATGGGAGACAGGACCTCCAGCGCGAGCGCGTCTGGCGGGCGGAGCGCGGCGGCCCGCGACAAGATGGCCTGCGACTCGCGCAGGTCCCACGCCTCGATGGCGGCCACGTAGGCCATCAGCGTCTCCTCCGTGGCCGTGTCCGCCGCGCTGGGTAGCTCTTCGGCCAACAAGGCAGCGAGCGTCTCGTTGGGGAGCTTGGCCATGTCGCTGATGGCGTGGCCGCGCGCGACCACGTCGCGCAGCAGCTCGAGGCGTTGGATCTCCGCCTGCGAGTAGCGTCGAGCGTTCCCGTCCGTGCGGTCGGGGGAGATGGCCTGATAGCGCTTCTCCCACGCTCTGATGAGGTCGGCGCTGAGGCCAGTCCGACGGGAGACGACGCGCATTGGGTAGACAGGAGCGGAACGTGATGGTTGCACTGGAAACGTCCTAGATACCCGAAGCATGGGCGTCTGTCGGGTGGTTGTCCAAGTATTTAAGAGAAAATCACACCGCTGTTCAGAAAAAAGCTGGACAACAACAAAACACGATCCAAGATGGGTTTGCCAGCGCGGTGCAGCGCTCCAAAACTCAAGGACGTATCCATGATGAAACATATCCTCAAGTCCGCGACACTGCTCGTGTCCATTCTCGCCCTCGTCGGCTGCGGAGACTCCAACGGCACTCCGCCCACCCCGGACGCCGGCCCGTCCAACACCATCGTCGACGTCGCCGTCGGCAGCAGCGACTTCAGCATCCTGGTCGCCGCGCTGCAGCGCGCCGACCTCGTCTCGACTCTCCAGTCGGCCGGGCCCTTCACGGTCTTCGCTCCCAACAACGCCGCCTTCGCCGCCTCGGGCATCACGCTCGCCGACGTCGAGGCGATGGACGTGGACACCCTCACCACCATCCTCCTCTACCACGTGGTGTCGGGTGCCGCGGTGGGCAGCAGCGCGGTGACCGCCGGCCCCGTCGACTCGGCCGCCCAGGACGAGAGCGGAACCTGGAGCCTGTCGCTCATCCTCGGGACCACGGGTGGCGTGACCATCAACGGCGGCAACGCGGTCGAAGGCGGAGCCACGGTGGGTACCCCCGACATCGCGGCGTCGAATGGCGTCATCCACGTCATCGACCGCGTCCTGTTGCCGCCGAGCGTCGCGGACATGGCGCGCTACGCGGGCCTGTCGGACCTGCTCGAGGCCGTCGTGGACGCGGAGCTGGCGACGACGCTGGCCGAGGAAGGTCCGTTCACCGTGTTCGCGCCCACGAATGACGCCTTCCCCGATGGTGGCGCCCGCCCCACGGGTGACGCGCTGGCGAGCGTGCTGCTCTATCACGTGCTGTCCGGCGCCGTTCCGAGCGGCTCGGTTCCCGCCCGCGCCAACGCGCTCGCGACCAACACGGCCGGCAACAACATGACGCTCCTGTTCGACACCAGCGCCGGCGTGGCGGTCAACGGCATCGACGTGGTGCTCGCCGATGTGGGCTGCACCAACGGTATCGTCCACGTGATCGACGGAGTGCTGCTGCCGCCGACCGTGATCGACATGGCGGGCATCGCGGGCCTCACCAGCCTCGCCGCCGCGGTGGGTCGCGCGGACAACTCCGGCGCGGGCATCGCCGCGCTGCTCTCCGGCGCCGCTCCGGGCTCCGCCACGGGCTTCACCGTGTTTGCGCCGACGAACGCGGCCTTCACCGCCATTCAGTCCACCGTCGATGGCCTGACGGACGCGCAGGTGGCCCAAGTGCTCCAGTACCACGTGCTGGACCCCGCGACCTTCGCGGCTCCTGTGCTCTCCACCGGCCTGGCCAACGGCAACGTCGCGACGGCGCTGGGCCAGGCGGCCACCGTGGATGTGTCGGTCTCGCCGCCCACCATCGCCGGCGCGGAGGTGGTCCCGACGCTGCTCGACATCCACGTCAGCAACGGCGTCGTCCACGTCCTGGCAGACGTGATGGTGCCGACTCTCTGAGCGTCCGCTCCGGCCGAAGCACACCTTCAAGTCGTAGCGCGCCCCTTGCTCTCATCGAGCAGGGGGCGCGCTGCGTTCCGCTGTCCGGCAGCTCCCCCGCCTCGCGCCTAGCAGATGCGGGGGAGCTGCTCGCCCGAGAGCAGGTCGAGGAGACGGCTGCCGCCGAGCCGGGTTCTGAGGGACACCATGCCCGCGGGGCCCTCCGTGACGGTGCCGATGCGCGCTGCGTTGGCGCTCGCAGGGTGGTTGCGCAGGATGCCGAGGGCTCGCTCGGCGTCAGCCTCGGGGAGGAACACCACCATGCGGCCCTCGCAGGCTACGTAGAGCGGGTCCAGGCCCAGCAGCTCGCAGGCGCCCGCGACCCCCTCCGACACGGGGATGGCCAGCTCGTCGACGGTGATGCTCACACCCCCGTCGAGCGCGACCTCGTTGAGCACCGTCGCGAGCCCCCCGCGCGTGGCGTCGCGGAGGCAGTGTAGCGAGAGCCCGGCGTCCAGCAGGGCGTGCACCGGCGCGGCCAGGGGAGCGCAGTCGCTCTCCACCGGGGACTCGAAGGCCAGCCCCTCGCGC
>JACKEI010000002.1 GCA_020633075.1 Sandaracinaceae bacterium | reverse complement strand
TGCCGCCGCGGCAGGCGCGCGCGCGGTTGGCCTCCACCTCGTCGTTGGGCACCGCGGTCATGTCGCTCGCGGTCGCCGCGCCGCAGCTGCCGCAGCAGCTGGCGGGGAGCAGGGTGCAGTCCGACGCTGTGGTGCACATGCCCCCACCCGAGTTGTCGCGTGCTCCCCCGTCGCTGAGCGAGGTATGCGACTGCGCGCAGCCCAGGCTCGCGAGCGCCAGGGCCAAGAGCGCGGGACGCGAGAGCGAAGTCACGACTGGAGTCCATTCCATTCCACCAGCGTAGCCGGCCAGCGGGCCGAACGACAGCGACCCGAGGAGGTCGCCGCGTTCGAGGAAGCCCACGGCTGCTCCTCCGCACCGACGCCGCCGCGCGATCATCGATCGACTTACCGCCTCCGGCGCTCTACTGTCGCTCAGGTGAACGCCTCGACCGCCTCTCAGGAGACCCTGGCCGCGCTGCGCGCGGAGCTTGGCGCCGAGCCCCCCGAGGGCTTGAGCGCGCTCTCGGACGACGCGCTGCGCCACCTCCTGGACAGCATCCGGGCCCAGAAGGCGCAGCAGCGCGCCGCGCTGGACAGCGCCATCACGCAGGGGCTCACGGTGGTGCCCACCTTGTTGCGCGGCGCCGTGCGCAAGATCCTCTTCAAGGGTGGCTGACACGTGAGCCAGGTCGACCTCATCGCCGAGAAGATCAAGCTGGGGCGCCTGCTGTCGCTCAGCCCGGCCGCTCTCGAGCAGTACGACGCGCTCGACGCGGCCACGCTGCGCGCGCTGCGCGAGCAGATCAGCGACAGCCTCTTCGACGACAGCCGCGGCATGCTGGAGCGCGTGGCCAGCGCCAGCCGCCTGCTGCCCAACGCCCTGGTGGCCAGCGTGGGCGAGCGCTCCTTCGGGCCCATGCTCTGCGCGCGCATCACGGGGCTCCTGAGCCCGGAGCGCGCCGCCGCGCTGGCCGCGCACATGCCCGACGAGTTCTTGGCCGACGTGGCCATGCAGCTGGACCCCCGCAGCGCGCGGGGCGTCATCGCTCAGCTGGGCAAGGAGCGCGTGGTGGCCGTGGCCAAGGTGCTGCTCGCGCGCGGGGAGCACGTGACGCTGGGGCGCTTCGTGGACTTCCTGGACCTCGACATCATCGCCGCGGTGGTGGAGGTCATCCTGCACGAGGCGGTGCTGCTGGACATCGCGTTCTACATCGAGGCCAAGCCGCGCATCAGCGAGCTGGCCGGGCTGCTGCCCGAGCCACGCCTGCGGGCGCTCATCCTGCACGCCGGTGACGGCGACGGGGACACCTGGGTCGCCTCGCTGGCGCTCATGAGCCACCTGAACGACGACTGGCGCCGCCGGATTGGCGACATCGTGGTGTCGGAGGGCGAGGTCTTCCTCACGCGCCTGGTGGACGCCGCGCACGCGCACGACCTGTGGGACGCCATGCTGCCCATCGTCGGCTCCATGACGGACGCAGCGCGCCTCACGCTCGCGGCCATGCCCGCGCTGGGGCGCGTGGAGGTGCTGGAGAGCGTGGTGCGCGCGGCGCATCGCGGGCGCCTGTGGCCGGACTTTCTGCCGTTGGTCGCCGCCCTGCACGTGGACGCGCGACGCGTGGCGGCGTCGGTGGTGGAGGTCCTCCCGGAGGCCATGCTGCTGGACATCATCGACACGGCGCACGCGCACCGCCTGTGGCCCGCGCTGCTGGGGCTCGTCGCGCAGATGACCCCGAGCGAGGCGCGCACGGCGCTGCGCCTGCTGGTGCAGCAGGAGCTGGAGGTGCTGCACGCGCTACTGGAGGCCGTGGACGGCACGCTGGTGAGCTGGGGCGAGCTCTTGCCGCACGTGGACCACCTCCACGACGACGACGTGACGCTCCTCGCGCGCGTGTTCGAGGACCCGGCGCGCGCGTCGGCCCTGTCGGCGCTGCGCGCGGCAGCAGAGCAAGACGGACGCTGGGAGCGTCTCGAGCCGCTGCTGACTCGCTGACTCGCTGGGCCGTGCGTCATGCGCCCTCCCGTCACGCGCCTTCGCGTCACGCCAGCGCCCACCCGCGCTGGCGCGGCCACGCCCTACTCCGCGAAGTTCCAGTCGGCCATGGTGTCGCCAAAGCGCAGCCCGCCGTCCCAGTCGCGCAGCTTCGGATCGCGCGCCAGGCGCTCGGACCCAAACACCAACGGCACCACCGGCAGCCGGCGCGCCACGGCCTCGTCCGTCTCGCGCTGCAGCTGGCTGCGCCTCTCCACGTAGAGCGCGCGCTGCCACCCGTCCACCACCTGCGCGGTCTTGTCATCGAAGGCGAACGTGCGCGCGCGCGCGTCGAAGCGCCCGTTCACGCGCGGAAGGTTCCAGTAGCGGCGCGGGTCGTTCTCTTCTTCGCCCGCCGGGATGAGCGTCAGCAGCAGGCCGCCGTGGTCGCGACGGTAGAGCCCGCCGTCCCCCGCCGGCAGCTCGCGGTCTTCCACCACCAGCCCCGCCGCCACGAAGGCCTCGCTGACCAGCTCGGCGATCCGCCGCTCCACGGGGTCGTCGCTGTGCGTCAGCCGCACGGTCGCGCCCAGCGCCCCGGCCGCCTCGAGCGCGGCGCGCGCGGCCTCCACATCGTAGGGCAGCGCGTCGCGCTCCACCGCGTGCACCCCGCGCGACGGCGTCTCCGCGGGCTCACCGAAGCGCCCGAAGACGGTCCGGGCGAGCTCGCTGCGGTCGAGCGCACGCACCATCGCCTGGCGCACCGCGAGCTGCGCCACCAGCGGGACGCTGTCGTCCGGCACCAGCGCGTAGAGGTCACCGGAGGCCCGCACGATGACGGCGTCAGGGCGCTCCTGCTCTAGGGCCTTGGCGGCGAGAGGCGTCAGCGCCCCCGGCTCGATGGCGTCGATCTGCCCAGCCCGGAACGCGGCGGCGAGGGCGTCGGCCGACGGGAAGACGCGCACCTCCACGCGGCGCACGGACGGAGGCGGGCCCACGTAGCGCTCGTTGGCCTCCAGCACAGCCGACTGGTTGGCCACGAACTCCACCAGCTTGTAGGGGCCGGCGCTGGGCGCGATCTGCGTGAAGCGCGCGTCCCGCACGTCGTCGAGGCCCCCGTCGGGCAGCACGCGGTCGGCGAAGGCGTGGCGCGGCAGCGGGGAGAAGCCCTCGAGCGAGTAGGCGAAGGCGTCCGAGTAGGTGAGCACCAGCGTGCGCTCGTCCGGCGTCTCGATGGACACCAGGTTGGGGTCCGGCGAGAACTCGAGGGCAAAGCGGAAGTCGTCGCTGGTGAGCGCGTGTCCGTCGGACCACTGCAGGTCGGGCCGCAGCGTCCAGGTGATCTCCAGCGTGCCGTTGGCGTGGAAGTTCATCTGGTTGGTGGCCACGCTGGGGGCCTGCTCCGCCAGGTGCCCAATGCGTTGGCCGTTGGGGGCCACCACGGTGAGCCCGGCGTCTTGCGGGCCCCGCAGCAGACCATAGGCCGCCGAGCGCAGCTGCACGGTGCCGATGCGCAAGAGGTCGCGCGCCGAGCTGGGGTGCGGCGGCAGCACGGCCGCGGCCTCCGGGTTGTCCGCCTGCGCGGGCGGCCCCGTGCGCAGCATGATCAGGCTCGCCACCAGCGCGACCACCGGGATGCTGCGCCGCGAGTAGCGGTCCATCTTGGTGGCCTGCGCGGCGCGGTCCGTGCGGTGCAGCCAGTACGCCAGCACCGTGATGATGAGCGTCAGCGCAGACAGCGCGTAGGCCAGGATGAAGAGCTCGTCCACGACGGTCAGGTAGCTCACGTCGGGGATGGTGCCGGCCACCGTGAACTGGAAGGCGAAGCACGCCAGCAGCACGGTCACGCCGATGCCCGTGCGCGCGTCCACCAGGTCGGGCGCGAGGTAGAGCGCGACTAGGGCGATCAGCAGCAGCAACACGAGCGGCAGGAAGAGCTTCACCGCGATGGTGATGGTGGGGCGCGCGAGCGTGACCTCGAAGCCCACGCGCTGGATCTTGGTGGAGCGCCCCTCGCCCTCGATGGACCCGAGATCGGACGCGTACACCAGCTGCTGCACGTGCGGCTGGAACTGCGCCTCGTAATCCCAGCCCGTCACGCTGAAGCTGCTGGCGATGCCGCTGCCCGCGAGGTCCGGCACCAGCACGGCGCGCGTGCCCGTGAGCTCGAAGTGGATGCCCAGGGCCTGCACGTCGAAGGGAAAGCGGTGCAGCGGGAACTCCCCGCGCAGCGTCCCGCGCAGGTGGTAGCGATGCGAGTGCCAGTCTCCGTCGGCCGACTCGCCGAGGTCCTCCATCTCGAGGTCGAAGCTGGCGTTCTGGACGCGCAGCGCGGCGGGGTCGAGCTCGCCGTACCACTTGAGCCACACGTCGGCGTCCACGTCGAAGGTCCCGTCGCGCTGATCGAAGCGGGTGACGTCGTGCAGGTAGACGCCCACGTAGGCGCGCTCCGCCGGCTCGGCGCGGGCGATGCTGGGCACCGTGAGCAGCAGGCCCGCCAACAACGCGAGAGACAGACGCGCCGAGCGCGGGACACCAGAGCACATGGCCGGGACGGTATCACGCTCTGGTGGCACCCCGCGTGCGCACCGGCCGCGAACCGCGCTTCACACTTGCGGCTGCGTTCGGGCCACGGCCGACAGATAAACGCAATGATTCCGTGGTGGCCCGGGGATTGCTGTGGCCCAGCCGCATGCACCCACGTCGTCGCAATCCGGTCAAGGCCGCGCTGCTCGCGTTTCCCGTGTTCTATCTCGGGGGTATCGCGCTGAGCTTGCATGGCGGCCCGTGCACGGTGGCTTGCCACCCCACCTTCTTCTGGCCCACGGCGCTCGGCGGACCGCTGGTGGTGGGCTTCCTGGCGGCCGCGCTCCCGCGCTTCGCGCTCGAAGACCGCCGCCGCGAAGATGGCGCCGCGATGGAGCTGGACGCCGAGCAGCTCTCCTGACGTCTCGCGTGCCTGCTATGTCTGAGGGGACATGAACGACGCACATCGGCGCGCCCTGTTGCTCACCTGCTCACTGCTCGCCGCGTGCGGGGCGCCGTCCACGGCAGGCACGGAGCCTAGCGGTGGAGAGACCCAGGCGCTGCCCCTCACGGCGCCCCCGCCCGAGCAGCGCGCGAGCGAGCCTGAAGCCGAGCGCCTGTGCCTGCCCGTCGTCTCGGAGGAGTGCGGCTGCAGCTACGAGTGCAGCGCTGGCACGCTGGTGCCGGGGACCGAACCGCGCGCGTACGAGGTCCACAACGACTTCTGGTCCACCCCGCTGCGCGCCACCGTGTCCAGCTGGTGCGTAGGGGACCACTGCACGCCGGCGTTCCACGCCGAGCTCGTGTGCGACGGCATCTGTGAGCGCCGCCCCGCGGACGCGACCTGCGCGTTCCGCGGCGGGCGTTGCAGCACGGGGAGGGAGAGCGCTGCGCTGGACGGTGCGTACCAGGTCCGCTGGCGGCGCGGCGGGCCCGTCGCCGGCGTGGTGTCGCTCAGCGAGGGCCACTACCACTGGGTGGGCCGGGGCCCGACCGCCGACGAACCGCAGCGCACGTTCGCGTTCGTGAGCCACCCACATGGCGAGTACCGCGTGACCATGCGCGTGCCGGCCGTGGGTCTCCGCCCCGAAGACCTGCCGCACGGTGCCACGCTCGCGGTGGTGGACTTCGCGCCGGACGACGGCTCCATCCAGGAACGCGAGCGAAGCGTCGAGGTACGCAATGACCGCGAGCGCGGCGTGCGCTACTTCCACAGCGTGGTGAGCGAGCTGGAGTCCTGGCAGGCGGAGACCCTCCCGGCGCAGCCCCGGCGCTAGAGGCTACTCTGCCGGCGGACGCCAGCGGTGCAACAAGAGCGCGTTGCTGACCACGCTCACGCTGGAGAGCGCCATGGCGCCGCCCGCGAACATGGGCGTGAGGAAGCCCAGGGCCGCCAGGGGGATGCCCACCGCGTTGTAGGCAAAGGCCCAGAACAGGTTCTGGTGAATCTTGCGCGTGGTGGCCCGCGACACGCTGATGGCGCCGGCCACCAGCCCGGGGTCCGGCCGCATGAGGGTGATGCCGGCGCTGTGCATCGCGACGTCGGCGCCGGTGCTCATCGCGCAGCCCACGTCGGCGGCGGCGAGTGCCGGCGCGTCGTTGACGCCGTCGCCCACCATGGCCACCACCTCACCTTCCGCGCGCAGCGCCGCGATCTTCTCCACCTTGTCGCCGGGCAGCACCTCGGCGATGACGCGATCGATGCCCAGCTCGCGCGCCACGACAGCGGCCGTGCGCGCGTTGTCGCCCGTGAGCATCACCGTCTGCACCCCCACCGCGCGCAGCTTGGCCACCGCCGCCTTCGACTCGGCCCGCACGCGGTCGCCCACCACGATGCAGCCCAGCAGCTGGTCGCCGTCGGCCGCCCACATCACGGTCATGCCCTCCGCCTCCTGCGCGGCGGCCTCGGACTCGAACTGCGCGCGGTCCACGTGCAGCTCGTCCATGTAACGGCGCGAGCCCACGCGCACCTGGTGCTCTCCGACGCGCGCCTCGATCCCTCGCCCCGCTAGCGCGCGCACCTCCGTCGCGGGCTGCACGCTGAGCCGACGCAGGCCGGCCGCCCGCACCACGGCCTTGCCCAGCGGATGCTCCGAGCCCGTCTGCGCAGAAGCCACCAGCGCGATGAGCGCGTCTTCCGTGCGCACGCGCGCGTCCGCGACCAACACCTGGTGCACGTCGGGTCGCCCCTCGGTCAGCGTGCCGGTCTTGTCGAACACCACCACGGTCACCGCGTGCGCCCTCTCGAGCGCCTCGGCGTCCTTGATGAGGATGCCGGCCTTGGCCGCGGCGCCGGTGCCCACCATGAGGGCCGTGGGGGTGGCTAGGCCGAGCGCGCAAGGGCACGCGATCACCAAGACGCTCACCGCGACGATGACGGCGTCCACGGGGGCCGCCCCGGCTGCGAGCCAGCCACCCAGCGTGAGCAACGCGATCCCCAGCACCGCCGGCACGAAGATGGCTGCGATCTTGTCCACGCTGCGCTGGATGGGAGCCTTGCTGCCCTGCGCCCCCTCGATCAGGCGAATGATCTGCGCGAGCGTGCTGCTCTCGCCCACACGCGTGGCCTCGATCTCGAGCGGTCCGTCGCCGTTGATGGAGCCGCCCACCACCGCCTCGCCGACGCTGCGGCTGACGGGCATGCTCTCGCCGGTGAGCAGGGACTCGTCCAGCTGGCTGCTGCCGTGCGTGATGCGTCCGTCCACGGGCACGCGCTCGCCGGGGCGCACCACCACCAGCTCGCCCACGCCCACGCTCTCGACCGGCACCTCGAGCTCGATGCTGGCGCGGCGCACCCGCGCGGTCTCCGGTCGCAGCGCCATGAGCGCGCGGATGGCCAAGGTGGTGGAGCGCTTGGCGCGCGTCTCCAGCCACTTCCCGAGGCGCACCAGCGTGATGACCGAGGCCGCGCCCTCGAAGTACAGGTGGTGCTCGCCGCGCAGGAACAAGTAGAGCGACAGGAAGTATGCGGCGCTGGTGCCGAGGGCCACGAGCACGTCCATGTTGGCGGAGCGGGCGCGCAGCGCTCCCCACGCGCCGCGATAGAAGCGGGCCCCGGCCACGAACTGCACGGGGGTGGTCAGCGCCAGCTGGACCGCGCCCGGCAGCATGGCGTGGACGCCAAAGGGCGCGAGCAGCATGGGCAGGACGAGGGGCAGCGTGAGCGCAGACGCCGCGCCCAAGCCACGCAGCTCGCGGCGCGCCTGCCGCTGCTCGGTGGCCTCGCGCGCGGCGTGCTCGGAGGCGTCGCTGGGCGCGCGCACGGCCGAGTAGCCCGCGCCCTCCACCGCCGCCACCAGCTGCGACACGCTGGTGAGGCCGGGTGTATAGGCCACCGTCGCCACCTCGCTCGCGAAGTTGACGTGGGCGGTGACAACACCGGGCACCGCGCGCAGGGCGCCTTCCACGCGCTGCGCGCACGACGCGCAGGTCATCCCCGAGAGCGCCAGGCGCACGGACTCGGCGGGCACCTCGAAGCCGGCGTCCCGCACGGCCTGCACCACCTGCTCCGGCGTCGCGCTGTCCACGACCACATGAGCGCGCGCGCTCGCCAGGTTCACGCTTGCTTCGGTGACGCCCTCCACCGCCGTGAGGGCCCGCTCCAGGCGCGCCGAACACGAGGCACACGACATCCCCCGGATGGGCAGGTTGAGGTTCTCGCTGGTCACACCACAACGATACGCCCGTGGCCCCGTCCGGTCACTCCGAGCCAGCGCAGCGCGCGCGTCTTGGAGAACACGCTGCGGGTCGAAGTGGACGCCGACTCTGGGTATCCTGCCCAGATGTCCGACGCCTCTCCCGTTCGCCCGCGCTTCCCCTTCCCTCGCTACCCCCGGGGCTGGTTCTGCGTGGGCTACAGCCACGAGCTCACCCCGCAGCAAGTGGTACCCACCGTAGCCTTCGGGCGCGACCTGGTCATGTACCGCGGCGAAGACGCGGTGGTGCGCGTGCTGGACGCACACTGCCCGCACCTGGGCGCGCACTTGGGCGTGGGCGGCACGGTCGAGGGCTGCCGCATCCGCTGCCCCTTCCACGCGTGGGTCTTCGACGGAAGCGATGGAAAGTGTGTCGAGGTGCCCTACGCCAAGCGCATCCCGGCCAAGGCAGCCGTGCGGACCTGGCAGGTCCGTGAGGTCAACGGGATGATCATGGTCTGGCACGACATCGACGACGCGCCGCCCTCCTGGGAGATCCCCGAGATCCCGGAGTGGACCGAGCGCGAGCGCTGGACGCCGTACGCGTACCGCACCTGGCGGGTGCGCAGCCACAACCAGGAGATGGGCGAGAACGTGGTGGACCAGGCGCACTTCCAGTACCTGCACGGCATGAACGAGATGCCCATCCCGCACACCATGGAGCTCGAGTACCCGCGGCTGTTCATGGTGACGCCCACCAAGATGGAGACACCGCGAGGTGAGGTTACGGGCGAGCTGCAGGTCACCAACTGGGGCTTCGGGTTCTCCACCAGCCGCTTCACCGGGCTGGTGCCCACCACGGTCATTGCGTCCACCACACCCATCGACGACGAGTACGTGCAGCTGCGCTTCGCGTTCACGGTGAGCCTGGGCATGGGCGAGCAGGTCGCTGCCGGAGTGGGCAAGGCCTTCAGCGCCGAGATCGCGCGGCAGCTAGAGCAAGACAAGCCGGTGTGGGAGCACAAGGTGTTCCTGGAGCGCCCGCTCCTGTGCGACGGCGACGGCCCCGTCGCCCGCTACCGCAAGTGGTGCGACAACTTCTACCCGGACTGGTACCGCGAGCAGGCGCGCCTGGCCTACTACGGCACGCCCTGACAGCTGCGCGCGCTCACACGCCCATGCGGACGGCCAGCACCCAGAGACCGATGATGACCAAGCCCACGATGGTCATGGTCAGCGGGTCGCCCACCACCAGGGGGTAGCCCATCAGCAGCGCGCCCGCGACCATGTGCGGAAAGCGCGACATGCGACGGCCGTAGACGAAGCCGACGAAGCCCACGGAGCCGAAGACGAACGAGATCAGCAGAGACGTGGGGTCGAAGGACATGTGTCAGCATGAACCCCATGAGGGTGTGACGCATTCCTCCCCACGCGCTGGCCGCGGACAAACGGGCCGCCAGGTGCGTTACCCTCACGCTGGGTTCCCTTGAGCACGCGGTCCACACAGGGCGATCCGCCCATCCTCGCTCGGCTTGCGATCACCTTGGGCGCGCCCTTCGTGGCGTGGCTGCTGGGGACCCAAGCCGTCCCCGACCAGCTCATGGTCTTCGGCTTGGACGGCCGCGACGGCCGCCTGATGGGGCTGACCCCGGTCGCCGTGGGCTTCCTGGGGGTGGAGCTGGTGGCGGCGCTGGTGCCACGCCTGAGGCCGCTGCGCATCTCGGGGCCCGCGGGTCGCGCGCGGCTGACCGCGTGGGGCTGGCGCGCGTCGGCGGCCGTGATGGCCCTCGGCCTGCTGCGGACCGGGCTCGACTGGTTCCGCACGGACATGTTCCAGTTTGCGTGGTTCTTCCTGCTGGTGTGCTTCAACCCGCTCTGGACGCTGCTGCTGGTGTGGCTGGCGCGGCGCGTGTCCGAGCAGGGCTTGGCCAACGGCTTTGCTGTGTTCCTGCTGGCGGACCAGGTGCCGCCGGAGTTCCGCCCAGAGCTGCTGTCCGGGTTGGGTCCGGTGGTGGGCGCCACGCTCCTGTGGATGCTGCTGGTAGCCTGGCTGCTGGGGTCGCCCAAGGGACGCTCCGCACACGGCGAGGTCGTGCTGCGCGCGCCCCTCTCGGGCCTGCTGCCGGTGACCCTCACGCACGCGGTGCTCAACCTACCCACCGGGCCCTTGGCCGCGCTGACGGCGGGTCTGCCGCTGGGGTTCCTCTACCACTTCTATCCCGGCTACACCTGGTACTTCGTGGTGATGGCCGTAGCGGTCGTGCTCCTGACCCCTGTCTTCATGCGCGTGTTCTACTGGGGGCCCAACGTCGTCGCGTTCACGCCGGACGGATCCACCGCCGCGGACCTCCAGGCGCGCCTGCGCGAGGGGCTGCGCTACACCATGTTCGTCACGCTCACGCTCGGGCTGCTGCCAGGCGTGATCGAACGCATCGTGGTGGTGCCCTTCACTGTGGCGGTCGCGCCGGGCGCCACGCTGCTGACGGCGCTGCTGCTGGACGCCAAGGACGAGTGGCGCGCCCGGGAGCGCCAGGAGACCCTGGTCTCGGTGTGGAGCGAGCACCGCGGCTACGCGGTGGACCCCCTGTGCGCCGCGCTGACCCGGGGCGGTATCCCCTGCCACGCGCGCGCCGTGCGCTACCACACGCTCATGCGCTTCTTCGCGCCCCTGGTCCCGGTGGAGCTGCTGGTCCCGCGCACCCGTGTGACAGAAGCGCTGGCCGTGCTGGACGCCCGGAATGCCGCGTCCTTGGCGCACCTGGACGGACACGCACCGACGACCTTCTGAGAACTTCGCTCGCCGGGTAGCGAGAGATGCGACGCGCGCACGCGAAATGGACTAGGCTCCTCTCCATGTTGCCCGCTCCTCAATTGCGCTGCCCCTACTGCAACGAACCCGCGGAGGTCGCCGTGGCCCCCGACACCGAGGGGGAGCTCGCAGAATCCTGCCCAGCCTGCCATCGTCCGTGGCGCGTCTTCGTGCAGCGTGACGACTTCGGTGAAGCCATCATTACGCTGCGTCGGACCTGAGCTGGGTCCCTCAGTCGGGCTTGAGGCGTGGCGCCAGGCGGCGCACCAGGCCCGGTGAGAAGCGCGCCAGGTACACCCCCGCGGTCTCCTTGCCGCCAATGACCAGCTCAGGCCGGCCCGCCTCGATGGCGCGCACGATCGCGACCGCCACGGCATCGGGTGAGAGCCCCGCCTCGATGGCGTCGGAGGTCTTGCCGTGGGCCGAGCCTGCCTCGCCCAGCGCGGCGCGCGTGATGTCGGTCCGGACGTAGCCCGGGCAGATGATGCCCACCTCCACACCGGTGCCGTGCAGCTCGGCGCGCAGCGAGTCGAAGTAGCCGCGCACGGCGAACTTGGTCGCGGAGTACGTGGAGCGATGTGGCGTGCTCAGGTAGCCCGCGACGCTGCTGACCACGGAAATGTGCCCGACGCCGCGCGCCACCATCGCCGGAGCGAGCTCCCGCGTGAGCGAGACGGGGGCCATGAAGTTGAGGTCCATCAGGCCGCGCACGTCTTCCATGCTGGTGTCCAGGGCCGCCGCGCGCTGACTGCGCCCCGCGTTGTTGATGAGCGCGTCCACCCGCCCGAAGGCCGCTGTGGCCCGCCGGGCCGCCTCCGGGAGCGAGGCCAGGTCCGTGAGGTCCACCGGCACCGACGCGACCTTGTCCGCGCCGTGGCGCGCGACGAGAGCGTCCAGCTTCTCCGCCCGCCGCGCGCTCACCACCACGCGCGCGCCACGCGCAAGCAGGGCGGGCACCAGCGCCTCGCCAATCCCCGAAGAGGCACCCGTCACCCACGCGACCTTGTCCTGTAGCTTCATGATGATGAACAGTAGCAGGCGTCCGTCACGGTTTGGTCACGGTACTTGCTCAGGCGCCATCCGTGCTCATGGTGGCGCGGCACTACGAACTCACGAGGGCACACACAGACGCCTGGCGTCGAAGGGAAAGCATGATCGAGCTACAAGACGCCGAGGACGCCAAGGTCATCGCGCTCGGTCTGCTGGAGGCCGCTCCCGACGCCATCTTGGTCATTCGCGGTGGGGGCACCATCGCTCTCGCCAACCAGATGGCCGAACGCCTCTTCGGGTACGACCGCGCGGAGCTCATCGGCATGCCCATCGAGGTGCTGGTGCCCGCAGACCACCGAGCCGGCCACGCCCAGAAGCGCGCTCGCTACGAGGCTGCTGGACGCCCGCGCCTCATGGGCGACCTCAGCGCGCTCGAGGCCCTGCGCCAGAACGGGGAGCGGGTACCCGTCGAGGTGGGGCTCAGCCCTGTGGAGACGTCCATCGGGAAGCTGACCATCGCCATCGTGCGGGACGTCACGCACCGCCGCGCCCTCGAAGCCGAGCTGCGCCACAACAGCACCCACGACTCGCTGACAGGGCTGTTCAACCGCAGCTACCTGGACTCCGTGCGGTCCAAGCTGGAGGCGGGCGACGGCGCGGTCGGCGTCATCCTGATCGACATCGACGAGCTCAAGGACGTCAACGACACGCATGGCCACGAAGCCGGAGACCAGATGATCAAGCGCATGGCGGTCGTCATGCGCGCGACCGCGGCCGCGGAGGACGTCCCGGTTCGCTTGGGGGGCGACGAGTTCGCCATCCTGGTCCCCCACACCGACGCGGCGGGGCTCATGGCCAAGGTGGAGTCCCTGCGCATCGAGCTCGCGCGGCACAACGAGATCCACCGGGGCCGTCCGCTCGAGTGCTCGCTGGGCGCCGCGCTCACGGAGCAGCGCGGTGGCGTGGCGCTGGCGCTGCGGGTCGCCGACCGCCGGATGTACGAGGAGAAGCGCCAAAGAAGAAAGCTGCGCGGTCTCCCCGACCGGCGCAGCTCCGTTCCGCCTTGATGCTCGGCGATGGTGAGGCGGGCGGCGCCTCACCCCTGGCCTCACGGGATGGAGAAGACGCGCGTCCCGTTGGTACCCATGGTGGTGTTGAACCACCACGTCGCGATCTGAGAGGTGTTCTCCGAGAGGGACTGACACGTCCAGAAGCCCGTGGAGTCGGCGCTGTCGAGGGGCGGGTCGCCGTCGCCTCCCTGCAGCGTCCACGTGGAGGAGCCTGCGGGGCGCACCGCCAACAGCGCCTCCTGCGTGGTGCCGTCTTGGTACACGACGCGGACTTCGCCGCTGCCCAAGACGACCACGTCAGCGTCCGCCCCGACGATGTGCGGCGGGCTGGTGCCGCGCACGCCGTCGTCCACGGTCTCGCGCGTGATCGTGGGGCTGGCGTTGCCCAGCGTGCTGCCGTCGATGACCGCGAGACGCAGCTCTTCGCTGACGCCGTCCACGTACGCCACGTACCAGTTGCCGGCCACGAAGAGGTCCGCGTTGTAGCCCGCATCACCGGAGCCCACGGCGTCGAAGCCGTCAATCGCGAAGGGCGCCCGCCAGGTGCCGGCCGTGCTGTCGAAGGCGCTGCCGCGCAGGGTGCGGCGCACGCGGTCGTACCACACCAAAGCGAGCCCGGTGTTGGTGGCCCGCAGCGACGTGTACAGGCCGTCCACGATGGGCAGGTCTTCGATGGGCGTGCCCGTGGACAGCGCCTGACAGGTGAAGTTGGCGCCCGTTCCGTCGCTCACGCAGCTGGTGCCGCTACCACAGCCAGCCACCGTGGCGCCCGTGCCGTCGAGGTGCGAGCAGTCGGTGGTAGGCGCCGCCGAGGACGCAGCGCACGCGCCATCGGCGCGGCACACGAGGTCTCCCTCGCAGAGAGCGGCGACGCACGCGACGTCCGTGGGTGCGCTCACGGGCATGACGACCCAGTCCGTGTCGGCCGCGGGCGTGGCGCTGGTCGCGATGGCCACCTGGACCACGCTGCGGACGGGCACCGCCGGGTCGCTGGACGGCTCCAGCGTCAGGAACGAGATGGCCGGGCGGCCGTCGGCGAGGTGCGCGATGGACGTGTACTGACCATCGTTCGCGACGTCGAGCACGGTGTGGATGGCCCAGGTGGCTCCCCCGTCGCTGCTGGCCGCGTACTTGAGGGCGGTGTTCGTGCTGTCGTAGTAGCTGATGCGGATCGTTCCGTCGCTGGCGAGGGCGATGGCGTTCCACTCACCCACGTTGTCGCCGCGCTCGATGATGCCGCCGCGCCAGCCGTCCGGGTCGGGGTGGATGCCGCCCTGCACGACGGGTGTCCCGCCCGGCGCGCCGTCCACGATGGCCCACGTGACCTCACCGTCCGTCACGGTGCCGAACACGAGATCGCCGTAGAGGGGGTTGGGGTTGCGGCCGGCCGTGTACCCGCTGAGCACCACCGTGTCCGTTCCACTGGCGATGTCGAGGTGCGTGGCCAGCTGGCCCGGATCGAGGGGCGCGATGAAGCGGCAGTCGTTGGCCGCCACGGGCTGCTCCAGCTGATCGCACAGGAAGGGCGAGTCGCAGAACGGGGTGTCCTGGCAGATCTCGACACCCGCGCCGTTCACACAGCACGTCACGATGGGGCCGTTATCCGTCTCGCCCCCCATGTCCATTCGGGGTCCGTTGTTGTTGTCGCAGTCGCAACCGGCCGCCCCCAGGACGAGCGGCCACATCATCAACAAACCAAATACACGGGCTTTTCTAAGCATTCTCGATTTCCTCGGGATCTGGACGACGTCCCCGAACGGGGACATGACCTTGGCTCACACGCTTCATGGTCTTCGAAGTTGGCGCTATCGGCCAATGTTTTTTTGTGATGCGCCCCGCTTCTTGAAGCGAAGCCGCACGCCCTCGGGCCGAATGGTGAACTGTGTCACCTCGCGCAGCGGCGCGTCGGGATCCACGAGCGAGAAGTCGAAGGTGCGCAGCACCATCGCCAGCACCATGGCGCACTCGAGCAGCGCTAGGCTGCGCCCCGGGCAGACGCGTGGTCCGCCACCAAAGGCCAGCATCATGCGGCGGTGGTGCCGACGCTGCTCCGCGTCCCCCTCGAGCCAGCGCTCGGGACGAAAGGTGAGCGGGTCGTCGAACACGTCCGGGGACGTGGCCATCATGCGCGTGAGCAGCAGGAGCACGGTACCCGCGGGGACCTGCAGGTCGTCTATGGTCACGTCCTCTGTGGCCTGGAGCGGGACCAGAGGCGTGGGCGGGGTCATGCGCAGCGTCTCCTGCGCGATGGCGTCCAGGTACGTCAGCTCGCGCGCCTGATCCAGCGTGGGCACGAACGCGTCTCCGAGCGCAGCGTCCACCTCTTGCCGCGCGCGGGCCAGCACGTCGGGGTGCTTGGCCAGGTGGTAGAGCGCGAAGGCCAACGTGTTCGCGGTGGTGTCTTCCCCCGCCAGCAGCACCGTCAGCACGTTGGCAGCCACCTCCTGGTCGCTGAGAGGGAGCCGGGCCTCGTCGTCGGTGGCCAGCAGCATGGACTCCAGCAGGGTGGACGGTCGCTCCCGACGGTCCGGCTCGCGGGCCTGGCGCTCCCTCGCCTGGACGATGAGGTCGCGCAGGAACGCATCCAGACGGCGCATCCGGCGCCGCGTCCGCAAGCCCACGCCCGGCAGCTTCCAGTAGTCGAAGGGGCTGTTGGAGCGCCGCTCCACCACCTGGAACACGTACGCGAGCTGCCTCTGCAGCTCGTCCCCACCGCCGCTGACGGTGTTCAGGTCCTGCCCGAACGACACCACGGACGTGACGTCCACCGTGTAGCGCATGAGGTCCGCCAGCACGTCTTCGCCGCGCTCACTGCTGCGCTCGGTGGTGCCCAGCCAGTACTGACGCAGGCGCTCGGTCACGACGCGGATGGGGTCCGCGAAGGTGTCCAGGTGGCGCCCGTGAAAGGACGGGTTGAGCAGCCGCCGCTGCCTGCGCCATGCGTCTCCCTCCGCAGCGAACACGCCGCCGACGTGCAGGTCGTACATGATCTGGTTGGTGCGCTGGATGCGGGTGTAGCGCTCTGGGCGCTGCTGCATCGCCGTGCGCGCGATCTCCGGGTCGGTAACGCCCACGATCGAGATGGGGCCCAGGCGGAAGCGGAAGAGACGCCCGTACCGGCGCGCCCACTCTTCGAACTGCAGGTGCGCGCGATGCGCCGCGATGGGGTTGCCGACCAGCGGCCACGGACGAGGCCCCGGGAGGTCGCTCAGCGTTCGGCTCATGCTGCTTGATACCACGAGTCAGAGCAGCGGTAGACGACGACGGGTGCGGGCATACTTGCGCTCCCGCTCACCCTCGCACTCGCTGGAGCCGCGCTCGAGCTCGCGACAGGTGTCGGGGCGGTCGGCGTAGACGCTGCAGGAGAAGCGCCCGGAGCCCGCATCGATGACCAGCGCGGCGCAGTGCCCGTCGCTCATCGCCATGAAGCAGCGCGTGCCCTGCCAGCGGGTGAGGGTCTCGGCCGCGTCGCCCAGTCGCGCGTAGTCGTCGCCGCGCACGGGCACGTAGTGGGGCAGGTCCGCAAAGCAGCAGGCCCCACAGTCCAGGCACTCGGGCGGGTCGCTGGTGGGTTGGGAATGCGGCTCGTGCACGGGCAGGGGCACAGGGTAGCCCGGCGCGCGGCCACGGCACTCAACACTTCTTCACACGGGCTCACACAAGGGCTTCACACATGAGGGCCAAGGTCTGTGTCTGAAAGGACCCCACAGACCATGCTCTCCATCCTCTTCGGCCTCGCCTGCATAGCGGGCCTCGTCCACCTCAACCGCGACTACCTGCCCTCTCGTCGGGCCGGCTGCGCACACCATGGCCACGGCGGGCACCGGCGCCACCGTGGCGGCCCGGGGCGCTTCATGCGCCACAAGCTCGACAAGCTGCTGCGCGCCGCGGAGGCCACGCCCGCGCAGAAGTCCGAGCTCCACGCGGTCTTCGACGAGCTCCGCGGTGAGCTCGACGCGCTGAAGGCGCCCTTGCGCGGGCAGCGACGCGACCTGGCCGAGGCGCTGCGCGACGACAGCGTCCACGACGAACGCGTGGAGGTCGTCTTCACGGCGCAGCGCGACGCACTGGAAGGCGCTCAGGGAGCCATCAAACGCGCCCTCGATCGCGCCCACGCCATCTTGGACCCGGCTCAGCGCGCACGCGTCGCCGACCTGCTCGCGGGCGAACGCCCGGCTCCCTCTGGCCCCTACCGCTGACGATGACTCTCTCGAAAGGCACACCCATGCGTATCTTCCTCTCCCTTCTGCTCACCGCAGGCGCCGTGTTCGGCATCGGCGGTGGACTCGCGCGGCTGCACCACGGCGGTCGCCACCATCGCGAGCACATGATGGCGCGCGTCGCCGAGACCTGCGTCGAGGCCGCGCGCGAGCTGGACAGGCGTGACGGCGCACCCCACGCGCGTCCGGGCGCCGCGCCGTGGGGACCGCCGCCGCACGGCCCCGCGGCCCACGGAGTGGGCGCGCCACAGCCCATCTTCGTTCCCTACCCGGTGCCCATGCCCATGCCCATGCCCGTGCCCACACCAGGGGTGCAGCCCGGCTTCCCGCCGGGGCGGCCCGCCGCAGACACGACGCCCCCCTCGGCGCCGCCCCCCGCACCCGCTCCTTGAGACGTATGCTCTCGCCATGACGTTGCGCGTGCTGCTCATCGACGACGACCGCCGGCTGTTCGAGCTGCTGGGTGACTACCTCGGGAAGCACGAGGTGGTCGTCGAGCACGCGTCGGACGGCCCGAGCGGGCTCGCGCGCCTCGCGGAGGGCGGACACGATCTCGTGCTACTGGACGTGATGATGCCGGGCATGGACGGGCTCGCTGTGCTGCGCAGAATCCGCGAGAACAACAGCGTCCCCGTCGTCATGCTGACCGCACGCGGTGACGAGGCCGACCGCGTGGTGGGCCTCGAGTTGGGCGCCGACGACTACGTGGCCAAGCCCTTCAGCGCGCGCGAGCTGCTGGCGCGCCTGCGGGCGGTGGTGCGGCGTGTGCGCCCGGGCCTGATGGACGAGCGCTTGTCCGCCGGGGGTCTGGTCATGGACGTGCCGCGCAGGCAGGTCAGCCTGGACGGTGCGGAGGTGGAGGTGACCGGGCTCGAATTCGATCTGCTCGCCGCGCTGCTGCGGCGCGCTGGGCGCGTGGTCCCGCGCGAGCTGCTGCTGGCCGCCGCGGGCCGCGAGGAGGTCGTGGGAGAGCGCACGGTGGACGTGCACATCTCGCACCTGCGCCGGAAGCTGGGGGACGACCCCCGGCGCCCGACGCGCATCCGCACCGTCCGGGGCGTCGGCTACCTGCTGGCGACGGGCTCATGAAGGGCAGACACCGAGAGCGCTGTGCCCATGGCGAACCGCATCGTCGGAAGCACCGGCACGCGCACCGCGGGCGCCCCGGCTCCTTGCAGCGGCGCCTCTTCCTGTCGTTCGGAGCGTCCATGTTGGTGGCGGCGCTCGCGGCTGGCAGTGTCGCGTTCCTGCTGCGACCCGAGGAGCGGCCGCCCGACATGCGCAACGCCGAAGCCTTCGTGGCCGCGCGCTTCGGCGAGCGCTGGGGCGACGACGCGGCCTTGCGGGCTCTGGCGGACGAGCTGCACGAGGCGTCCGGGATGGGCCTGCAGCTCACGGACGCGAGCGGGGAGACGCGCCTGAGCGTGGGCCCCACCTGTGCGCGCCCTCACCACACGACCCCCGTGATGGCGGGCGCGCAGGAGCTCGGCCGCGCGACCCTGTGCATGCCCCGCCACCCCCACTTCGTCGTGCGCGGCATCGCGCTGGCGCTCGCGTTTGCCCTCGCCTTGTGGTGGTCCTCGGGCGTCATCGCGCGGCGGCTGGCGCGGCCTCTCGTGGAGACCGCGCGGGTGGCCCGGAAGATCGGCGAGGGCGCGTTCGACGCGCGCGTGCACGTTCATCCGCGCGCCCCCGAGGAAGCGCAGCACCTGGCGCGCGCCATCAACGAAATGGCGGGGCGGGTCGAGTCCACCTTGGCCGACCAGAAGATGCTGTTGGCCAGCGTGTCGCACGAGATCCGCACGCCCCTCGGGCACCTGCGCCTGCTGGTGGACCACGCCGCAGACGCGGGCCTCTCGGCGTCGCTGACGGACCAGCTGGAGCAGGAGGTGTTGGAGATCGACGAGCTGGTAGCCCAGCTGTTGGCGGGATCGAAGCTGGACTCCCTCGGCCCCGAGCGGCGCGCGCTGCCGGCGGGGGACGCGGCCCGCCAAGCGCTGCTGCGCGCCGGAGAAGACGAGGCTGCGCTGGAGGTGACGGACGATCCGCAGGTGTACGCGGACCCGACGCTGCTGGCGCGCGCGCTGGCCAACCTGCTGCGCAACGCCCGCGAGCACGGCGGCGGGCTGCGGTCGCTGGGGGTCCGCGCGGCCGACCAGCGAGTGCGCTTCACGGTGCGCGACGCGGGCACGGGTCTGAAACCGGAGGAGCTCGAGCGGCTGACGCAGCCCTTCGCACGCGATGGCGCCGACAGCGCGGGCTCACTGGGGCTCGGGCTGACGCTGGTTGCGCGCATCGCCCTGGCCCACGGCGGAACGCTGCACGTGGGACAGGGCGACGACGCTGGAGCGCTGGTCCTGGAGCTACCTAGCTCCCCGTGAGCGTGTAGCGCAGCTCGAGCTCTGCGAAGTGCGCGGGCTTGCTGGTGCCGAAGGCGTCCTCTGCCGGGATGAACAGCGAGTAGTTGCCGCGCAGGCCGAGACCGCGGCCGATGGTCCAGCCGAGGCCGGCGTCGGCTTCCACGCCCTGGTAGCGGTTGGCGCTCTCTGGACGTGCGAAGACGTGCACGTCGAGGCTGGCCCAGACCGCGTCAGACAACGAGAGACGACCGTGCAGCACGCCACTGATGACGTTGGAGCGCGCGCCCATGATGTCGGCCACACCCAAGAACTTGTGGGCCGTCGGGAAGAGCTGGTTCCACGCGGCGACGCGATCCCCGTTGGCACCGCTGGCGATGAGAGCCTCGGCGCTCAAGCGCAGGCGACCACCGATGCGCGCGCCCACCTCGACGTCCGCCTGATAGCCGACGAGCGGGTCGCCTCCGTCGGTTCCGGAGATCTGGACGCCCACCTCCGCGCGGAGGTCGACCGTCTCGCCGCGGTGCAGGATGCGCGACCCCAGGGTGGTCACGTGCCGGCGGGCCAAGGCGAGCGCGGGGTCCGGGTCCGGGTTCTCGGCCAAGAGCAACTCGAGCGCGTAGACGTCCAGCTCCAGGCCCTCTGCGAGCAAGGGCCCGAGGCCCGCGTAGGCGCCCATGAAGAGCACGTCGCCAGCCGCGAAGTTGCTGTCCAGGTTCTCGACTAGCTGCGTGCCGAACACGTCTAGGTAGGCGCCGTCGCTGCCCAGCTTTGCGTGTAGACGGGCCCCGTCGAACGCCCGCCCGACTTGGTGCCACGCGACGGGGCCGATCAGCAGCTCCTCGCCGTAGCTCATCTCGAAGCGCCCGAGCTCCACACTGAGGGCGTCCGTCGAGAGCAAGAGCACGGCCTCGTGGATGCCGAGCGGAGGGTCTGTGAGGGTCCCGCCCGACGACCAGAAGCCCGCCGTCTGGGGCACGAAGCGGCCCCCGACGCGCACCCGGCCGATGTCCACGGGGTCGAGTACGAGCCCGAGGCGAAAGCGGTAGCGAACGAAGTCCGTGTCCGCCTGACCGAGGCGGTCGTAGCCCGCGCGTAGCTCGGGCCGCGAGAAGACCGAGGCCGTCACGCGCAGCGGGAACGGAGGGGCGGCGGGGGGCGCCACGACCTCTGCGGGTGGAGCCGGCACTGGCTCCGCGATGGCGTCGGGCGCGCTTGCGGTCTGCTCGACTCCAGAAGGGGAGCTCGACGCATCGAGGGGAGCGTCGGTCTCGGTCGCTTCAGGCGCCGGCGGCGCCGCGCTGTCTTGCGCCCTCGCCTGGCCGCAGGGCAGCCCAGCGAGGAGCAAGATGAGCACGGCCCAGGCCGGCGCGAGGCCGTGCCGACAGGCCGTGAGTCGGAGCGGTGCCGCAGCACGCGAGCGGTCGCGGACACTCACGCGGTGACGCCTCCGGCGCTGGGCTCGAACTCTCGTCGCGCGTCGGCCTCGGCTTGCTCGCTGAAGCGAATGCCGAAGCCCATGAGGCCAATGACCGCCACCGCGACGCCGTAGTAGAGGAAGCACTGCTCGAGAGACGCACCGCTCCGCAACATGTACTGCGCGTAGACGACGGCGCCCACGTTGCCACCCGCCCCGACGATGCCGGAGACAGCGCCGAGCGAGCGCTTGTTGATGAAGGGCACGACCGAGAAGGTGGCGCCTTCGGCCATCTGCACGAACAACGAGAAGACGATCATGGTGCCAATGGCGAGACCCACTGTTCCCATGCGCGAGAACACCACCAGCGAGAGGCCCTCGGCCACCATGACGGCCACCAACCAGCGCACGCGGCCCGTGAGCCCGCCGCCTGCGGCGAAGCGGTCACCCAAGAAGCCGCCGAGCGAGCGGGCGAAGATGTTCATCAGGCCGAAGAGGGACGCGATGAGACCGGCGGTGCCCTCGCTCATCTCGAAGCGCTCCTGGTAGTACGTCGCGGCGCGGCCGTTGACGAAGAGCTCCATGCCGAAGCAGCCCGCGTAGACGAGGAACAAGAGCCAGACGCGGTGGTCCTTCACCGCCGACAGGAAGAGGCCCTGCTCACCCTTGCGCTTCTGCGGGCGCTCGTTGGGCAAGTCGGAGTAGTTGCCCTTGGGGCAGTCCGTCGTGTAGCGCCAGTAGAGCGCCGCGACGAGCAGCATGAGCACAGCGGGAGCCATCATGGCGGGGCGCCAGCGCGACAGCTCCGAGCTCGCGAAGCCGAGACCCACCATGGCGCCGGCCACCAAGGGCATGACGGCCTGAGTCACACCGCCGCCCAGGTTGCCCCAGCCGGCGGTCGTGGCGTTCGCCATGCCCACCACGTTGCCGGAGAACATGACCGAGGTGTGGTACTGCGTGATGACGAAGGACGCGCCAATGACGCCGATGAAGAGACGCGAGATGAAGTAGGTCTCGTAGTCGTAGGCCAACGCGGACCCCGCCGTGGCGATGGCGCCGAACACGAGCAGCGCGACGTACGCTTTGCGCGGGCCGACGTAGTCGCAGAGCGAGCCGACGCCGAGCCGCGCAAAGACGGTTACACCCACGGACGCGATGAAGGACGAGAGGATCTGGTCCCGGGTGAGCCCCAGGTCTGGGGCGATGGTGGACGCCATGAGCGGCGCGTGACTGAACCAACCAAAGAAGCACAGAAAGAACGCAAACCACGTAAGGTGGAAAGTCCTCATCTGCACGGTCTTCAACGAGAAGAGATCTATTGAGGTAGAGCGACCTTGTTCATCAAACATGATCTCAAAATATCAGTCTCGTGTTTCATATCGATTTCTGTTGCGTATAATGAACGCGAAACAATCACTCTCATCGCTCCATCTCGCTTGGCTCAACCTTCTCAAGTCTCACAGCACAATACTTGTAGGAAGGCTGATGCGAGTGCGGATCAAACGATGGAAACGTGAGCTTGTTTGTTTCCACGTAGTGCATGGGAATGAACACGTGTCCCGGCTGAACGATGTGGGTTACGTACGCACGCGCCACGAGGGAACCACGCCGCGAAGACACACGTACCCAGCCGTTGGGCGCGATGCCCAGCGCCTCCGCGTCGGGGGGCGAGATCTCGACGTACTGCTGCTCCGGCGCCAGCTTCGCGAGGACCGGGCTCTTCCCCGTGCGGGTCTGCGTGTGCCACTGCGCAGAGCTCCCCCGACCGGTGAGCAGGGCGAAGCGGAAGAAGGCGTCGACCTTCTCGGGGATCGGCCGAGTGTCCTCGTACACGAACTTGGCACGCCCGCTCGGGGTGTAGAACCTGCGGTCCTCGAAGAGCCTGCGCTGCTCGAGCCGCTCAGGAGCACGACCCTCCGGAAGTGGCCATTGAATTCCGCGCATGTCGTCGATCTGTTGATAGCCGTCGATTCCGGTGATGTCGCAAGGCATTCCCTTTGTAAGATCGCGCAATATCCGAAACACGGACTCCGGAGAGTCCCACTTCTTGAACATGTCACCACAGCCCCATGCGTCCGCGATGAGCTGGAAGATGCGGAAGTCACTCAGCGCCGTCCCCGGGGTGCGCGCAACCTGCTTGATGACGCTGATGCGGCGCTCCGAGTTGATGAAGCAGCCCTCCTTCTCGCCCCACCCGGCAGCCGGCAGGATCAGGTCGGCCATGTCCGCGGTCTCGCTGGAGTCGTACATGTCCTGCACCACCAGGAAGTCGAGGCGGCTCAACACGTCGCGGGCATCGCTCTGGTTGATCCAGGAGTGCGCTGGGTTCGTGGCCACCACCCACAGCCCCTTGATCTCGTCACGCAGGATGGCCTCGAGGATCTGGTCGTAGGCCATCCCGGAGTCCGTGGGGATGCGAGCCTCGTCAATCTCCAGCATCCCCGCCACCTTGCGACGATGCGCGGGATCGTCGAAGCGGTGGCCGCCCAGCAGACCCGTGGTGTTGCTGAAGAGGCGCGAGCCCATCGCGTTGCACTGGCCCGTGATTGAGTTGGGACCCGTTCCCGGCCGGCCGATGTTCCCGGTTAGGAGCGACAGGGCGATGATGGCCTGGGCCACGCGCACTCCCTCGTGGCTCTGGTTGACACCCATGGTCCACCAGAAGGAGACACGCTCGCCCCGGTGGATGGTATCCGCGAGCGCCTCGATCTGCTGCTCCGTCAGCCCCACGTGGTCCGTCACCCGCGCCGGCGAGTAGCCGCGCACGTGGTCGGCGAAGCCCTCGAAGTCGTCCGTGTGCGCGTCCACGAAGGCGCGGTCGATCTTGCCGTCCCGAATGAGCACGTGCGCCACCGCGTAGAGCAGCTCGAGGTCGCTCTTGGGCGCGAGGGGCAAGTGCAGCGTCGCCTGCTGCGCGGTCTCTGTGCGCCGCGGGTCGAGGACCACGACCGTGGGCTCGTTGGGGTTGCGGCAGACCCGCTCCCACAGAATCGGGTGCGCGATGCACGGGTTGGCGCCCACGAACACCAGCACGTCGCTCTCCTCGAGGTCGTCGTAGGTGTAGGGGGGCGCGTCGAAGCCGAAGCACTCCTTGTAGGCGACGACCGCGGTGGCCATGCACTGGCGGGTGTTGCCGTCGCCGTGCCTCATGCCCATGCCGAACTTCGCCAGCGCGCCCAGGAACGCCAGCTCCTCCAGGGGGATCTGACCGGTACCCAGGAACGCCACGGACTCGGGACCGTGCTTGGCTTGGACGGCCTTGAAGCGCTCGGTGAACGTCGTCAGCGCTTCGCGCCAACCAATGGGTGTGAGGCGTCCCCCCCGGCTCATGCGCAGCATGGGCGCCCGCGCGCGGTCGGGTGCCCGCAGCGGCGTAAGCGACTCCCAGCCCTTCGGGCATGCCATCCCGAGGTTGACCGGGTAGAGGGCCGACGGGGTCAGGCTGACCGCCGCGCCGTCGCGCATGTGCACGTCCAGGCCGCAGCCGGTGGAGCAGAAGCCGCAGACCATGGTCGTGGTCGAGTCCGGCTTGAGTCGCGTGGGCACCTGCCCCAGACCGAAGCCCCCCGGGGAGCGCATCAGCTCGCGGGTCAGCACCCCTCCGTCATCGCGCAACAAGCGCTTCGCGCGCTGGACTACCGTCGGTCGCACCTTGGCCATCAGCTCACCACCCCAGGCATGCGCGGCGCACTCATCGCCGCGAAGAAGAGCACCCGCTCCACGAGCTCCCCAGCGAGCAGCAGCGCCGCGCTGAGGAGCGAGACCGTGACCAGCGCGCCGAGGGGAACGCCCTCTGGCGCACCGAAGAACGCCGCCGGCAGCAGCACCCCGCCGAACACCGCGAGCCCAGCGCGCAGGCCGAGCAGCCGCCGCAGGTCACCCAGGAGCAGGCGGGCCGAGCGGCCGAGGTCCCCCCGCTCGTCGCGCCGGTGCCTGACGACCAGGAGCTCCCCCACCAGCTTGAGCGAGGTGGACAGCACCAAGGCCGGAGCGGCGAAGCGCAGCCAGGGGCGCAGCAGCGGGAGCGGGTCCGTGTGCGTCGCCGCAAGCACCACGATGGCGGCCGCGGTGCTGAAGGCCAGCCCGAGCACCACGCTGGTGAGCGTGAACTTGAAGCCCGTCGCGTAGCCGTGCCACCACGTGCGCCGGGTGGCGTGGTACAGCATCACCGAGCAGTACACGCCGAGCGCGCCCGTGATGGCCACCGTGGGTGCCAACACGGGCAGCGCGGCCTCGGACCACGAAGGCAGCTGCGGGAGCGCGGCCAGCACGCTGGGTCGGTCCGCTTGGAAGAGGGCCGCCGCGTAGGTCACCGCCGCTCCCGCGAACGCCCCGAAGGAGAGGATCTCGCGGCTGAGCCACGAGGTGCGTACCCCCAAGAGCGCGCGGAAGGCGTACTGCGGGCGGCCCAGGTGTGCGGTGCTGGCGCCCAGCGCGAGCAGACCGAGCGCCAGGGCCAGCAGCCCATGCCACGGCCGCACGGCGTCGAGCGCGGCCGGCGGGAGGAGACCCTCGAAGGCCCCGCCCACCCAGAACGCCCCCACCGAGAGCTGCGTCAGCACCAGCATCCACACCAGGGGCGTGTGGATGTGCGCGGGGCGCATGGCGTGGAAGTCGGCCGGCAGCGTGTTGGCGGGCATCCCGCTCTTGCTGACGTAGGTCGTGGTGGGGACGCTGATCTTGTTGGCTGGCGCCCCCGGCACGAGGCTGCCCGACTTGGACGCGGCGACCGTGCCAGCGACGTCCACGAGCTGAATGGAGATGGCCTGCGTGGGGCACGCCTGCACGCACGCCGGGGCCTCGCCCTCGGCCAGGCGGTTCGAGCACATGTCGCACTTGCGCACGATGCCCTTCTTGGCGTTGTACTGCGGCACCTCGTAGGCGCAGGTGAAGATGCAGTACTGGCAGCCGATGCACTGGTCGTCGAGGTGCTTGACGATGCCCGTCACCGGGTCCTTCTCGTAGGCCCCCACCGGGCAGCCCTTCATGCAGGCGGGCTCCACGCAGTGGTGGCAGGCGCTGGTCACGTTCTGCTGGAACGGCGCCGTCACGTCGCCCCCGTGCAGCACGCCCACCGACCGCCAGGTCTCGCTCTCGTCGAGGCCGTTCAGGCTGTGGCAGGCGGTGACGCACGCCTTGCAGCCCGAGCACGCGTCCAGGTTGACCGAGAAGGCGTACTGCTGTCCGGGCCCCGGCGCCGTGGCAGGCAGGAGCGCACGGTACACCGGCTCCATCAGGGGCGTGGTGGCGTCGTCGTGAAGCTGGCTGAAGCGCTCTACGGCGCTCATGTCGCGCTGGTCGGAGAGGAGCTGGTCCAGCAGTGGGAGGCGGGTCTTGTGCGAGGCCGGAGCCGCAACGTCGGCGTCGAGAATGGGGAGACGAACGGTGCTTGTCGACATACCTGCGACCTACTCCGCCGCGTGGGCATGACAGGAAGAGTGCGCCGCACACAGCTGCTCGGCGAGCGAGGCCGCCGCCGGGACCCGCGCGAACACGCGGCCGTCGTGCAGCTCCACCGGGAAGGTCATGATCTGGTACTCCTCGCCGCTGAGACACTCGCCGGTCTTCAGGGAGAAGCTCTTCTTGTGCATGGGGCAGACCACCTTCGGTTCGCCGCGCGAGTCCCCCAGCAACCCACGCGCCAGCACCATGTCTTCTTGGTGCGGGCACATGTTCTGCGTTGCGTACCACTCCCCGCGCGAGGCGAAGTGGTAGATGGCCAGCTGCACCTCGCCATACCGAACGGCCATGCCCCCCTCCTCGGGGAAGCTCGCGGCGTCTCCGAAGTAGACCAGGTCGTCGCCTGCGGAGGCCACGGCGGCCGTGAGCACGGGCAGCCGGAGCTTGCGTGGGGCGGCCGGCGGCGGCCAGTCCGCGACGCGGTGCTGACCGCGCTGCTCGATCATGAAGACGTTGTCGTCGGGGTCGTCGCTGTTCGCAAAGTGCCGGAAGCGAGCGCGCTGCTCCGGGTCCTTCACCACCGCGGCCCACTCGCACTGGTAGGTCGCCACCAGGTGCGCCGCCATGCGCTCCAGCTCCTCGCCCAGGCCCAGGCTGTCGCGCACCACCACGTCGCGCACGTGCTCGATGCCACCCTCGAGCTTCTCCACCCACACCGAGGTCCGCGTGAGGCGGTCCGCGGTGCACATGTAGTACATGAGGAAGCGGTCGATGTAGCGGATGAGCGTCTCCTCATCGAGGTCGGTCGCCAGCAAGTCCGCGTGCCGCGGCTTGGCGCCGCCGTTGCCGCACACGTAGAGGTTCCACCCGGACTCGGTGGCGATGACGCCGAAGTCCTTGCTCTGCGCCTCGGCGCACTCACGCACGCAGCCGCTGACCGCGCTCTTGAGCTTGTGGGGGGCGCGCATGCCGCGGTAGCGCTCCTCGATGCGGATGGCGAGACCCACCGAGTCGTCGATGCCGTAGCGGCACCAGGTGGAGCCCACACAGCTCTTCACGGTGCGGAGCCCCTTGGCGTAGGCGTGACCGCTCTCGAAGCCGCTGGTCACCAGCTCCTCCCAGATGTCGGGCAGCTTCGCCAAGGTGGCGCCGAACATGTCCACGCGCTGACCGCCCGTGATCTTGGTGTAGAGGCCGTAGCGCTGCGCGATCTCACCGAGGCGAATGAGCCCCTCGGGGGTGATCTCGCCGCCCGGGATGCGCGGCACCACGGAGTACAGCCCGCGCCGCTGGATGTTCGCGAGGAAGCGGTCGTTGGTGTCCTGCAGCGCGGCGTGCTTCGCGAGGATCATCTCGTTCTGCACGCTCGCGAAGATGCTGGCGGCGGTGGGCTTGCAGACCTCGCACCCGCTCCCGCCGGTGCCGTGCTCACGCAGCAGGTCCTCGAAGGTGTCGATGCCCCGCACGCGCACCACGTCGAAGAGCTCGCGGCGGGTCAGGTCGAAGTGCTCACAGAGGCGCTTGCGGGTGCTGCGACCGAGGGCCGTCAGCTCCACGTCCAAGAGGTCCACCACCTGCGGGAGACAGCCACCGCACGAGGTGCCGGCCTTGGTGCAGGTCTTGAGTGCAGAGAGCTCGCACGCGCCGTCGCGCACAGCTCCGACGATCGCGCCCTTGGTGACGTTGTTGCAGGAGCAGACCTGCGCGCTGTCGGGCAGCGCGGCCATGCCGCCACCCGCGGCGTCGCCGCCCCGAACACCCAGCAGCAGCTCCTCGGGCGTGCCGGGGATGGTCTCACCGCTGCGCGCGTAGTGCGCGAGGGTCCCGTAGGCCGAGGCGTCGCCCAGCAGCATGCCGCCCAGCACGCGCTGCGCGCTCTGGTCCAGGATGACCTTCTTGTAGACCCCCGCCGTGAAGTCCTGAAACGCCACCACCTGCGCGTCGCGGTCGCGCTCGTCCGCGAAGGGGTCGCCGAAGCTGGCCACGTCCACGCCCATGAGCTTGAGCTTGCAGGACAGGTCGGCCCCCTCGAAGCGCGCCTCGGTATCCCCGGCGAGCACGCGCGCCAGCACCTCGGCCATGTCGTAGCCAGGGGCCACCAGCCCGTAGATCATGCCCCGATGCAGCGCGCACTCCCCGATGGCGTAGACGCCGGGGACATTGGTCGCGAGGCCGTCGTCCACCAGGATGCCACCGCGCTCGCCAACGGCGATCCCCGCCTCGCGGGCCAGCTCGTCGCGCGGCCGAATGCCAGCGGACACCACCACCATGTCGAAGGGCAGCTCCTCGGCCTGCGTGACCAAGGCGGTCACGGCTGGGTCCCCGAGCACCTCGCGCGTGGCGCAGTCCACGTGAACGGGCACGCCCAGGCGCTCGATGGCGCGGCGCAGCAGGCGACCGCCGATGGCGTCGATCTGCCGCGGCATGAGGCGGTCGGCCATCTCCAGCACGTGGGTCGTGACGCCACACTCCTGCACCGCGCGAGCCGCCTCGAGCCCCAACAGGCCGCCGCCCAGCACGGCGCAGCGTGTGGCTCCCGCCGCGTACTCCTTGATGGCGTCCAGGTCCGCCAGCGTTCGGTAGACGAACACGCCAGGCCGGTCGATGCCCGGCATGCGCGGCACGAAGGGCGAGGACCCGGTGGCCAGCACCAAGCGGTCGAAGCCGCAGCGCTCGCCCGTGTCTGTCAGCACCTCGCGCGCGGCGAGGTCGACGGCCACGACCTTCGTGCTGGTGCGCAGCTCGATGTCGCGGTCCTCGTACCACCCGCGGCTGGCCAGCAGCAGGGGCTCCGCGCTCCCGAGCTGGAAGTACTTGGTGAGTTGGACGCGATCGTAGGCGGGCCAAGGCTCCTCACCGAACACAACAACTTTGGTTGAATCTACCGAAGAGCGCTGACGCAAAGCGTCGCAGAATCGCTGACTGACCATCCCGTTTCCGACAACGACAACGGTCTCACATACGCTGTCGTTGGCGGGAAAATCACCTTCATTTTGCGGCTCATGCTCAGTGCGGTGCGTGTTGTTCACGCCTCAACGCTAAGCGAAATTTCGCCGTGGTCAATTCGTGTCACACGAAGTTAAACGCCCGATATAATGGCGAAACACGAAATGTTTCCGATTGAATACCGAGTTGTTTCAAGTAATGCGCGACGCGTCGAGATCGTAGCTCGAACCGGGGCGCGCGAGGGCCGACGCCAGCTGCCTCCCCAGCATCTGCTGGAAGGCCGTTCCGTCGGCGCCGATGGCCAGCTGACCGCGCACCAGCCACCCGAAGATGAGCTGACCGATGCCCGTCGTCCCCGCGCCCACCTGACCGATCCAGCCGATCACCCCGACGCCGGCCTGGCCGATGGCCAGCAAGCCGCCCGCCAGCTGCCCGGTCGCGAAGAACAGGCCCGCACCGTAGAGGGTGAGCGAGACCAAGCCGAAGCCCGCCAGGCCGACCACGAGCACACCGTTACCGCCCCCGAAGGCGAGCCAGCAGGGCTGCACGGGCGCCAGGCAGACGGGCTCCATGCCCAGGATGAACACGGGCACCTCGGGCGCCGGTGCAAGAGCGCCGACGGCGCCCAGGCCGAGGCCGGTGACGAGCGTGGCGATGAGGATGACGAAGAAGCGACCCATGCGACGACCCTAATACGGTCCCGCGCGCTTTGCGACCGGGGTGCGGGGCGCGCAGCCGCCCCTCGGTGTGCGCGCGTGTAGGCCGCGGGCGCGGACTCTGCTAGGACTCGGGCTGCATGGCGCTCCAGCACCGATTCCAGGCAGGGATGGACCACGGCACGTGGTGGCTGAGCTCACGCGTGGACGGCCGGGACGCGGGGCGCCGCGAGCTCGGCCGCGAGCACGTCTGGCTCGCCCCCAAGATGGGCGTGCTCGGGGCGCTGCACGGCGCCGTGGCGCGCGCGCTGCGTTTTTTCGGCTACGCGTTGCTGGCCTCGCCCCTCCTGGTGCCCCTCTACCTCGTCGCGCGGCTGGTCAGCCCGCTCCTCGCGGGCTGGCTGGTGGTGCTCTTCGTGGTCGCGGTGGTGGGCTTCTTCGCGGTGCTCAACGCGTTCATCGTGTTTGCGCTCATCCGCTACGCGCTCACCTCCACCCTGACCCTGCGCCTGTGGGCCCTGGGGTCCGACGAACCCCCGCGCGACCGCCTCTTCTCCCCGTCGCGCGCCCCTACCACGGTGCGTGGCGAGGTCATCCGCATCGGGGCCCCGGCCGACGGTGACGTCGTCTTGCGTGACCTCGTGTCGCGCGCCAAGTCGGTGCGCATCTTCGAAGCCTGCGACTTTGCTGTGTATACCGACTCCGGCGAGTACGTCGTCGTGCGCATCGAGGACGCCCCTCTCTTGCTCTCACGGCGCGAACCCAGGAGCCAGCTGGCGCTCCCGGAGCCCACCCGCGCCGGCCTAGCGGAGCGCGGCATCGCCCGCCCGGAGCGGGAGCGCAGCCTGCACACCTACTGCGTGCGCGTCGGAGACCGCGTCAGCGTGACCGGCTTCGAGGAAGACACCCTCCCCCGCGCCGACCGCTTCGAGCTGGGCGGCGAGCTGCGCGGCGTGACCACGGGCCACGCGGGCAGCGCCCCCTACCGCGGCGCGCGCAGTGACTCGGCGGTGCTCATGCGCTGCAGCGCCGGGTCGCCCATGCTGGTCGTGCGCGAGGGCGGGCCATGAAGGACGCGAGCGAGCCGCAGGCGCTCCCCGCCACCGCCAAGCAGGGCGTCGTCCTGCGCAGCACGGCGGGCTTCTTCGACATCCTGCTGGGGTCCGGGGACATCGTGCGGGCGC
The DNA here is from genome assembly GCA_020633075.1 of Sandaracinaceae bacterium. Taxonomy (GTDB): domain Bacteria; phylum Myxococcota_A; class Polyangia; order Polyangiales; family Houyiibacteriaceae; genus JADJJE01. The sequence continues at coordinate 1,557,914 of JACKEI010000002.1, read as the reverse complement.
GCCTGCGCGGACGCCTCAAGCGCGTGCGGCAGAACACGGACCTGTGCGTCATCGGAGACCAGGTGGTGGTGGTCGAGTCCCGCGACGGGGGCTTCTCCGTCGAAGAGGTGCTGCCGCGTCGCACGGTCTTCTCGCGCCAGCACCCCGCCCGGGGCGGGCACCGCGAGGACGTCCTGATCGCCAACCTGGACGTGCTGGTCATCGTCATGGCCTACGAGGCGCCCCCCTTCGTACCGCGCATGATCGACCGCTTCCTGGTCATCGCCGAGCACAACGGCGTGGACGCCATCCTGGTGGCGAACAAGTTCGACCTGCGCATCGAAGAAGACGACTACATCGACGACGCGCTCAGCCTCTACGAGTCGCTGGGCTACCGCTGCGTGCGCACGTGCGCGACGCCCGTGGCGCCGGGCGAGGCCGAAGAGGACCCCGGTGTCCTCACCCTGCGCGAGCTGCTGGCGGGGCGCGTGTCGGCCTTCAGTGGGCCCAGCGGCGCCGGCAAGAGCAGCCTGGTCAACCGCATCGAGCCCGGCCTGGACCTGCGCGTGGGCGCCACCAGCGAGGCCCACGGCAAGGGGCGACACACCACGCGCGTAGCCACGCTCCACCCGCTCACCGGAGGGGGCTTCATCGCGGACACCCCCGGCATCCGCGAGCTGGCCAGCTTCGAGATCCCCGCGCCGCAGCTGGCGGCGTGCTTCCGCGAGTTCCGCCCCTTCCTGGGGCAGTGCACCTACCGCAGCTGCAAGCACCTGACGGAGCCGGGCTGCGCCATCCTGGCGGCGGTAGAGTCCGAAGACATCGACAGTGACCGCTACGAGAGCTTCGCGAAGCTGCTGCTGGGCGAAGAGCGGCCGGACCGGGTGGGCTGAGTGGACGGCGAGCTGCCCCTCCCCCCTGGCTTGCCGCCGCTCACGCGGCCCGAGCGCTTGCTGTGGTGGCAGGGCGCGGTCGCCATGGTCGTGGCGGTGCTGCTGCTGGTCATCGCCAACCTCGCCGTCGCCGCGGCCTTCCTGATCCAGCAGGTCGGCCTCGCGGGCCTCGGCGGCCTCGTCAATGACCAAGAGAGGCTCACGGCAGCGCTCGCGTCGTTTCCCCTCCTGGCGGTCGGGCAGGTGGCCAACCTGACGGTGTTCATCGTGATCGCCGTCATGGCGCCCATCGCCGCGCGCGTGCCCCACCGCAGCGCCCTGGGCCTCGGGGGCGCACCGCCCAGCGCCTTTCTGCTGGCCGCGCTCGGCATCCTGGGGCTGGGTCCGCTAGCAGACCGCGTGGTGACGGAGCTGAAGCCACTCCTGCCAGAGCAGAGCTCGCTCGAGATGATCGAGCAGGCCATCCACGGGCAGCCCCTCTGGCTGCTGGTGCCCTTCCTGGCGGTCATGCCAGCCGTGGGCGAGGAGCTGCTCTGCCGCGGCGTGCTGCAGCGCAGCATTCGCTCACCCGCGGTGGCCCTGACGGTCTCCGCCGTGTGCTTCGCCGCGCTGCACATGGACCCGCTGCACATGGCCGGGGTGCTGCCACTCGGCTTCTACCTGGCGTGGCTCGGGCACCGCACCGGCTCGGTGTGGGTGCCCGTGGGCGCGCACTTCACCAACAACCTGGCGGCCACACTGGGCATTGTCTTCACGACCGACGCGCCCGCCGACACGGCGGAGCTCCCCCTCTGGGCGGTGCCGGTGGGCTTGCTCGTCACGGCCGCGTGCGCCGCCGGGCTTCACTGGCGCCTGCGGCAGGTCGCCCCCACCCCGCGCGCCCCGGAGACCCTCGCATGACCCACACGCTGCCCCCCGAGGGGGTCGACCTGCGCTTCCCTCTCGACACCGGCTGCGTCGGCTGCTCGCCCACCAACCCGGTCGGCATGCACCTGCTGTTTCGCCGCGAGGGAGACACCATCACCGGCCGCTACACGGCGCCCGAGCACTTTCGGGGCGGGCCCGGCGCGGTGCATGGCGGCATCCTGGCCCTGTTGCTGGACGAGTACTCCTGCGCAGCAGGGTACTTCTTGACCGGGCACCTCTACGTCACGGGGTCTCTGGAGCTGCGCTACGAGCGCGCGGCACGAATCGGGAAGGAGCTCACGGTCCGCGCGCAGATCACGGACCAGAGCCACCCCCGCTACCGGGTCATCGACGCGCGCATCGAGCACGAGGGGGAGATGCTAGTGAGGTCCACGGGTCGCTTCTTCCCGATCACCCCGGCGTCCGGCGTATCATCGCCCGCATGAGCTCGAGCGATTCCGTGACGCCCGCCAACGCGACGCCCCCCCCCACGGAGGACATCTTCACCCGCGGCAGGGCGCGCGCCCCGTTGACGCGCGTCATCGGCCTGTCGCACATCACCCTCGAGCGTCCGCAGCTGGACGACATGCGGCACTTCCTGGTGGACTTCGGGCTGCGGCGCAGCGCGCAGGACCGCCACGGCGACTATTACCGCGGCAGCTCGGCGGCGCATCACCTGGTCGCGGTGCGGCGTGCGCCCACGCCGCGCTTTGCCGGCGTCACGTTCACGGCGGCCGCGCGCGCGGACCTGGACGTGCTCACCCGCGTGAGCGGTGCGAGCGCCATCGAGCCCACGGACGAAGCCGGGGGCGGCGAGAGGGTGCGGCTGCGCTCTCCCTCGGGCCTCGAGGTGCACGTGGTGCATGGGGTTCGTGAGCTCACGCCCCTGCAGACGCGCGCAGCCCTGTCGACCAACCGTGCCCGGCAGCGTCAGCGCGTGAACAGCCCCCAGCGGCGAGAGCGAGGCCACGCGCAGGTGGAGCGCCTGGCTGCGGTCGCGTGGCAGACGCCCGACGTCGAGCAAGAGACCGGCTGGTTCATGCAGACGCTCGGGCTGATCGCGTCGGACTACCTGGTGCTGGGGGACCGCAGCAAGCAAGCCATGGGGGCCTTTCTGCGCGTGGACCTGGGGCGCACTGCAGTGGACCACCACGCCATCGCGCTCTTCGGCGGGCCTCGCGGGCGGCTGCTGTCGGCCAGCTTCGAGGTCCTGGACTTCGACGACATCGCGGTGGGGGGCGAGCACCTCTACGCGACGGGCGCCAAGCACGTGTGGGGTCCCGGGCGGCACGAGGCCGGGAGCGCTCTGTTCGACTACTGGCGCGACCCCCACGGGGACGTGCTGGGGCACGTGTCGGACGGCGACCTGTTCAACGCCGAGATCGTCCCGCGCGAGGTGCGCCTCAGCCGCAGCGCGCTGCAGCAGTGGGGGCGCCCCCTGCCCCCGGACTTCTTCGACGCGCAGCTGGCCAACGGGACGCTCCGGCAGCTGGGCGGCCTGCTCACCAACGACACCGCGGCGCGAAAGTGGGCCCGCTTCGCGCGCGCGCTGCGCTGAGCCCCGCCCCGTCTTCCGCACGCTCGCGACGACGTCCCGCGCCCGCGCCGCGTCGGGGAACGTCGAGGTGTTCGGGCAGAGGTGAGGCGCGGCGCCGTATACTGGCGGCATGGACACGCATGAGCTCGAGACGATCCTGACGCGGCGCGACCTCGCCGCCGCCGAGAGCGCGCGTGATCACGTGGGGCCGCACTCGATGTTCCTGGCGAACTACTACTGGCGCACGCAGGACTGGATCGAGCGGTCGCTGGTGGTGCACATGGTGCAGGACCAACGGGGCCCGCACCTGCGCAGCCTGTTCAGCGACTTTCTCCGCGCGCCGGAGCCGCCCGCCGAGTACGCCGACCACGTGGAGCTCACCAAGGCCGTGTGCCTGGTGCAGCTCGCGGGGGACCTAACGCTCTTTGCCCGCTACGAGCAGGACCGCGAGCTGCTGCGCCGGGCGATCCAGGCCGAGGTGGGCGGGGAGAACTCCGCGCCGCTCGGCACCGCCGCGCCGCTCGGGGCTTCCGCGCCGCTCGGGGCGGCGGCGCCGCGCCTGCTGGGCAAGCCCACGCCCATCGCGCCTCCGGACGCTCGCAGCGCGGGCGCGCCTCGACGCCAAGCTGCGAGCGAAGCACCGCCGGCGCCCGCAGCGCTGAACGCCGTGCCTGCTGTGGCGTCGCCTGCTGCGTGGGGTGTGGTAGTCGGCGTGTTCGTGCTGGTCTTGATCGGCGCGGGTGTGAGCTTCGCGATCGTCTCGCAGTCCGGGTCTGGCCCTGCCGCAGCCCCGGCTCCCGTCAGCCCCGCGTCGGCGCCATGAGGCGCTGCGGCACGAGGCTGGAGGCCGCCCTGACATCCGGCGTGGCATCCGCGCCGCGCCCGTGCGATCGTGCCTGGGATGGGCACGGATATCACCCGACATGATGAGCTCTCGGCCGCGCTGGACGACATCGTCAAGAGCTACGACGGCCCAGAAGACATCAACAACCTCGACAGCGCCGCGCTCCCCAACGAGCGCAAGGTCATCGAGGCCTATGAGCACCTGAAGCCCCTCATCTACCTGGGCTTCTACTCGAAGCGCGCCATCAACCGCGGCAACTTGCGCTTCGCCCTCAGTGAGCACCTCTACCCGGCCTGCGAGATCCTGGTGGAGCAGATTCGGCGGGCCTGCACCTACGAGCACCAGGTGGGCCGCTGCCCCGGCAAGCCCCCCTCGTGGGCGGAAGAGGCCACGCTGCGGCTGGCCCGGCGCATCCCCGCGCTGCGCGCGCAGCTGAACGGCGACGTGCTGGCGGCCTTCCACGGGGACCCCGCCGCGCCCAGCGTGGAGGAGGTGGTCTTCAGCTACCCCAGCATCGAGGCCATCACGGCGTACCGGCTGGCGCACGAGCTGCACATCACGGGCGTGCCGCTCTTGCCGCGCATCATCACGGAGTACGCGCACTCGCTCACGGGCATGGACATCCACCCCGGCGCTACCGTGGGAGAGCGCTTCTTCGTGGACCACGGCACGGGCGTGGTGATCGGCGCCACCTGCGTCATCGGCAACGACGTGAAGCTCTACCAGGGCGTCACCCTGGGCGCGTTGAGCCTGCCGCGCGGCGGCAGCGCTGCGCCAAACCGCCAGCGGCATCCCACGCTGGAAGACGAGGTCACGGTGTACGCGGGCGCGAGCATCCTCGGCGGTGACACGGTCATTGGAAAGGGCTCGGTCATCGGCGGCAACGTGTGGCTCACGCGCTCCGTGCCGCCGGGCTCCAAGATCTTCGGGAGGGCGCGTGATGAGTGACGCCACGGCCGACCGCACTCAAACGGCGGACAGCACCCACGTGGCCCGCGCGCTCTTTGCCGCCATCGCCGGCGGCGACGTGGACGCCGTGGACGCGCTCTACCACGACGACGCGCTGGTCTTCATGAACACCACGGGCGCCACGCTGACCAAGCGCAAGATGCTGGGGGTGATCCGCTTCCTGACCACGCAGGTGAGCGAGCTGCGCTACGAGGACGTGCGCCTGCAGCCCACGCCCACCGGCTTTGTGCAGCAGCACGTCCTGGCCTGCCGCGCGGCGGGCGGTGAACAGGTGCGCGCGCACGCTTGCTTGGTGGCGGTCGTGGAAGAGGGGCGCATCCGCCGCCTGGACGAGTACCTGGACGCCCGCGCCATCGCGCCGCTGACGGGCGGCTGAACGCCAGCCGCGAGCGGCGCGGCGCACGAGGTCCCGGCGGCGCGCGTGTGCCCGAGGCCAACCACCCCGAGAGCCGGCCCCCGCGCGCCCACGACCTGCACGCGGCGAGGTGACCCGCGCCCGGTCTCATGTATACTCCGTACACAATGAGCACCCGCGGCAGACTCTCGCGAGAGCGGATCCTGGAAGACGCGCTCCGCATCGTGGACAGCGAAGGCCTGCAAGGGCTGACCATCCGGCGGCTGGCGCAAGAGCTGGACGTGACGCCCATGGCTGTCTACCGGCACTTCAAGAACAAGACGGACATCCTGGACGGTCTGATCGAGCTGGTCATCGCCGAGGGTCAGGCCACCGAGCACGACACGGAGGGCTGGCAGGCGTGGATCGAGGTGACCTTCCTGCGCATGCGCGCGTCGCTGCTGCAGCACCCGGGCGTGCTGCCGCTGCTGGGGAGCAGCGCCAGCTACGGGCTCCAGTCGCTGCGCATCACCGAGCGCCTGCTGGGCAAGCTGCGCGGCGCGGGGCTGGGGGCGGACGCCGTGGCGCGCGGCCTACACCTGCTGGTGAGCTACACGCTGGGCGCCGTGGCCATCGAGGTCGCCGCGCGCGAGCAGCAGCAGAGCGCGGAGGCGGGCACGCAGCAGGAGTGGCAGCGGCAGCTGCGCCAGCGCTTCGAGTCCGCCGACATCGCCGAGTTCCCCAACCTGGTGGCGCTGGCTCCCAAGCTCTCACGCTTCGTGGAAGAAGCGGAGTTCGGGCTGGGGGTGCGCCAGATCATCCGGTCGCTCACGCCCGAGGCGTGATCACCCGACGACTCCCACAGCGCCACCGCACCGCTAGCCCCCGCCACGCCCGCGCGCGACACCCGCGCGCGACACCCGCACGCACGCAACCGCCGAGAACCGAGGACCCCATGACCCAAGCCACCGACGCGACCAAGAGCGCGAGCGAGCCCTGCCTGCTGACGCACGACGAGGGGCGCGTGCGCGTGCTGACCTTCAACCGGCCGCGCGCCCTGAACGCCTTCAACCAAGAGCTCTACCTGGCCCTGGCGGAGGCCCTGCGCAGCGCTGACGCGGACCCGCAGGTGCGCGTCATCGTGCTCACCGGGGCCGGCGACGCCTTCACCGCAGGCCAAGACCTGACGGAAATGGCGAGCATGGCCAGCGCCACCGGGGTCATCGGCTTCGAGGTGCTGCTGGACGCGCTCGAGGCGGTGGGCAAGCCGATCCTGGCCGCGGTCAACGGCCTGGGCCTGGGCCTGGGCCTGACCATTCTCCTGCACACGGACATCAACCTCATGGCCGACGAGGCCAAGCTCAAGTGCCCCTTCGTCACCCTGGGCGTGGTGCCCGAGGCCGGGAGCAGCTTCCTGCTGCCTCACGTGCTGGGCTACCAGCGCACGGCCGAGCTGCTGTTCAGCGCACGCTACATGGGCGCCAAAGAGGCGCGCGAGACCGGCCTGGTGCTCGAGACCCTGCCGCGGGCCCAGCTGCTCCCGCGCGTGCTGGAGCTGGCCACCAAGATCGCGCAGCAGCCCCCCGCGGCCGTGCGCGAGACCAAGCGCTTGATGCGCCACGCCACCCGCGGAGAGGCTCGCGCCGCCCGCGCCCGCGAAGCCGAGGAGTTCAAGGCGCGCATGGTCTCCCCCGAGTTTCAGGAGGCCATGCGCGCCTTCGCGGAGAAGCGCGCGCCGAACTTCGACTGAGGGCGGCACGACGCCGCCCGTCCGTTGCCTGGCTGGAGGCTCTACGGTCCGACGGCCATCCAGAGGTTCGAGGCGTCGTCGTTCTGGAAGGTCACGGCCAGCAAGCCGTTGGGCATCCACGCAGCACCGAAGGTGCTGGTCGACCTGACCGAGACCGTCCCCGCAAAGTCGGGGCTGCTGGGGCTGAGGTGGGTGGCGGCGACGTCCCGTACGCTCCACGCACCGGACGCGTCACGCTCGGACACGGCCATCGTGTAGGCGTAGTTGCAGTCGGTCCACACCAGGTGCAGGCCGTCCGCGTCGTCGATCAGGAGCCGGGGCGGAGCGCAGTCGAAGTCGAGCTCGGCGAGGTGACGGTCCGCAAGGTCCCACTCGATGTCCCAGCTCGCGCCGTTCCACCAGGCGATGACGTGGTTTCCCTGGCCGTCGTCCGTCGCCGCCACCACGGGGTTGCCGGCGCTGTCCAGCGCGACACGGGCTGCGACGAGGGACGAAGGATCGACCTCGTCCCGGAAGACGAGCGCGTCGGTCCACGAGCCGCCGCTGAAGCGAGCGAAGCGGAGCTCCGTGTTGGTCTCGTCGACGTAGGAGACGGCCAAGCCCGTTGCGAGCTCGATCAGCCCAGGATACTGCCCGACGTCCGTGGACGTGCCGTCGCCATCCGCATCGATGAGCACGTCCGACCAGACCCCCGCGCTGCGCGTGGCGAACCGCAGCTCCGCGTTCGTGGCGTCGTAGTAGGCGACCGCCGGGTTCCCGTTGGCCAGCACGGCCAGCGACGAGTGACTCCCGACGTCCGTGGACGTGCCGTCACCGTCCGCGTCGATCAGGACGTCCGACCAGACCCCAGCCGCGCTGCGCTCGGCGAAGCGCAGCTCCGCGTTCGTGGCGTCGTAGTAGGCGATCACGGGCTGCCCGTTGGACAGCACAGCCAGCGAGGGGCTCCGACCCACCTCCGTGGAGGTCCCATCCCCGTCCGCGTCCACGAGCACGTCCGACCAGACCCCGCCTGCGCTGCGCGTAGCAAACCGCAGCTCCCCGTTGGTCCCGTCGAAGTAGGCGATGGCGGGCGCGCCACCGACCATCACCAAGTCGGACTCGCTTCCCACATTGGTCGACGTTCCGTCGCCGTCCGAGTCCACCACCGTAGCCGTCAAGGGCGCGGGCGTACGCTCGGCGCGAACCACCACAGCTTCCGTTGCGTCCAGGTCCGCGTTGCCGATGCGGACCCGGTAGGTCGTCCCCGCCGTGAGCTGCACGAGCACCGCAATGCGATCATCCGTGGCGCAGTTCAGCAAGGTCAGTGAGCCCAACGCGTTGCCCGAGTAGACCGCGATGTCCGTCGTGCTGGAGGACTTCGACTCGAGCATCCACGTGCCGGAGAACGGTGCGGTGAAGTTCACCCAGGCCGACGCGCTCTCGAGGGTGGTCGACCCGCAGGTCGTCGCCTCATTGGCCTCTGTGCCCTCGGTGCCGGCGAACTCGAGACCAATGACCGCGGTGAGCCCACCCGCGCGCCGCTCGAGCGCGATGGCGTTCGCGAAGTCGTCGGCGGCCGGGAGGACGCGGGTGACTCCGACACCGCCCGTGCCGACGTTGCCCACGCCGTTGAGCCCCACCTGGACGAAGCGCTGGTCGTTGGCAGAGAGCGTGAGCAACGCATCGACGGCATCGTACGAGTCATCTGCGTCGTCGTTGCAGTCGTAGGTGGGGCCCATCAGGCCATCGCTCCACGTGACCTCCGTGTCGTGGTCGGAGCCCGTGGCGTACGCCACGTAGTCCCCGTCGCTGGGCGCGACGAAGCTGTACCAGACCGTGCCCGGGTCGTCGCAGTAGTCCTCCCCAGTCTCTTCGGTAGCGTTCACCGTGCTGAACCGCAGCTCGACGCCCTCCGTGAGGTCGACCGCGTCCGCGATGTCGTCGGGCGTGGTGACGCAGGACACGGCGACGTCGGTCACGTTCCCGCCCACGACGCCGCTGCCGGCGCTCACCTCGCACACCTGCGCGGGCGTACCCGGACCGGTGCGCACGGTCACGGCGTAGGTCCGCCCGAGTCCCACACCCGTGGTGAAGGTGAAGACGCCATCGGCCGCCACCGCGAGGTCGTTGCCGCCGTTGTTCTGGAGCACGAGCCCCGGACCGGTGACACCCACGACCACACCACCAATGGTGAACGTGGGCTCGCAGACGCCGCCGGTGCTGCAGCTGGCCGACGTACAGTCGCCAGGCACCAAGCACATGGCGCCATCCGCGCAGCCGCCGCACGTGGCACCGCCGCAGTCGACGTCGGTCTCGTCCTGGTTGGCGATACCGTCATCGCAGGTGGCACGCCTGCCATCGCCACCGCAGCCCGCTGCCGTGCCGACCAGTAAGACAACCACGACCCAACACGCAAACGACTTCATGACTTGGATATCCTTGGTGAAATGAGCTGGGCGCGGAGACACGAGCGCCAAGGTCTTAACGCAACCTCCTTTACAGCACTCGGCTATACGCGCGCACAGCCACATCCGCACACCGAAATACCAAAAAAATCGAGTGACACTAAACGGGCGGAGCTGGCGGGCCCCCGGCGCCGGTCAACGGGTGGCCACCGGGCGCACGCGGCACCACTCGCTGAAGCTGCCCACGTAGAGCGCGGCGCCGTCCAGGCCGGCGTGCGCCAGGGCCAGCAGGCCGTGGCAAGCGGTCACGCCGCTGCCGCAGGAGAGGACCAGGTCGGTGGCGGGTCGCCCGTCAAGCAGCGCCTCGTACTGAGCGCGCAGCGCCTCGGGTGGCAGGAAGCGTCCGTCGGCGCCCAGGTGTTCCGTGAGCGGGTGGTTGAGCGCGCCGGGGATGTGCCCCGCGACGGGGTCGATGGGCTCTTGCTCGCCGCGGTAACGAACGGCGCCACGCACGTCCACCAGCACGTGGGTGCCGCTGGCCTGCGAGGCCTCGATGGCGGCGAGGTCCAGGGTGGGCAGCGCGTACGCGGTGCACGGGTACGGGTCCCGCGGGCTCCAGCTCTCGGCGCCGGCGGCAAAGGCCAGGCCTGCGGCGCGCCCGGCCGCCAGCCCTCCATCCAGCACGGCCACGCGCGTGTGGCCCACGGCGCGCAGCATCCACCAGGCGCGAGCGGCGGCGTTGGCGCCGCCCTGGTCGTCGTAGACCACCACGTCGTCGTCGGGGCCAATGCCCAGGCGGCCCAGCGTGGCGCTCCACTCGCCAATGGGCGGGAGGGGGTGACGGCCTCCGCGGGCGGGGTCGTCGGGTGCCGAGAGGTCGCGCTCGAGGTCGACGAAGCGCGCACCCTGCAGGTGGTCGGCGAGGTAGCGCGCGTGCGCGTCCGGGCCACTGCGGGCGTCTAGGAGGATGGTGCCGGCGCCACGCAACTCGGGCGCCTGAGGGTCGACAAGGGCGGTGGAGATCACGCCGTGACGATACACCAAGCCCCGCCTCGCTACGTCGTGCAAAGGTGCGCAATAGGCGCACATGTGGCCGAAAGTGATTGCCTGCATACGCCTTGCTACATGCACTTACCTGCGCAAGGCTGCGCGCCCGTGACTGCTTCCCATCGGATGCTTGCGGGGTCTCGCGCTGCGGCGCGGGTGGTTCGTTCCTTCTGTGTGCTCCCTTCGCGCGCGCCACGCGCACGGCGCTCCCACCGCGCGTGGCCCACGCGCGCGGCGCGGCGTGTGCTGGTAGTCGGCTTCCTGGCCAGCCTCGCGGCCAGCCACAGTGAGCACGCCGCCGCGCAGCCCGTGACGCAGGAAGCTGAAGCATCCGCCTCCACGCCGGGTGTCACGGCGGTGGTGTTGCCGGCTTCGACCGAAGCCGACCTAGCGCAGCCGCGCGAGTGGGTCGCGGCGCTGCAGCGCGTCCTCGCCAGCGAGGGAGTCATCGCCTTCCCGTCCGAAGAGGCGCGCGTGCAGTTCGAGGCGCGCGTGTCGTCGCCGGCCGTCGCCCTCAGCGCGTCCGACATCGAGCGCTGGGTGGCGCGGTCGCAGTCTGCCGTGCGCTACCTGGCGCGGGCGGACTACGACCGCGCGCGCGCCGATCTGCTGGAGGCGCACGCGCTCGCCAGCGGCGCGGCCGAAGAGCTCAACCGCGAGGCCGAGCGGGCCCGCCAAGTGCTGGACACCTGCCTATACATGGTGCGCGCCTACGTTGAGACGCGCGACGACGAGAGCGCCATGAACCAGGCGCGCGCGTGTCGGCAGCTGGTGCCGGGCGCGGAGCCCAGCCCCTACAGGCACACCCCCGAGGTGCGCGAGATCATCGCGCGGGTGGACCGCAACATCGCGGCCGAGCCGCCGGGGCAGCTGGTGGTGACCAGCTCGCCGAGCGGCTGCGCGGTGCGCCTGAACGGCATCGCGTTCGGCAGCACGCCCTTCCGCATGGATGACCTTGCGGCGGGCGAGTACCGCCTGCAGGTGGAGTGCAACGACGTGGAGCGGGGGCGCATCCGCCGCATCCGGGTGAACGCGGGCGAGACCACCGTGCACGTGGACGGCGGCTTCGACGGGGCCATCCGCTCGCGGCCCGGGCTGGGTCTGATGTACGAAGGCGCGCAGCAGGCGCATGCACAGGCGGCTGGACACGCGCAGGTGCTGGGAGAGGCGCTGGGCGTCAGCGAGGTCTGGCTGGTGTGGGTCGTGGAGCACGGGCGGGTGCGCGTGGACCGCGTGAGCGCGCGCGGCGTGAGCTCCGTGTGGTTGCGCGCGGACCTGCAGCAGCCGGCCGCCGCCGAGGCCGCGCTGGCGAGCGCCGTAGAGCACCTGCGCGCCGGGCGCAGCGTGGACCTCGAACAGCCCGAGGCGCGCGCCGCCGTGGGCCTCGAGCTACCCGCCGGGGTGGACGCGGAGGAGGCCGAACCAGCCGAGGCAGAGACCGCGGACGAGGACTCCGGAGCGGAGCGCGTGCGCGACCGGGGGCAGCGCGCTGGACTCGGGGTCACCTCGGGCGTGAGCGCCGCGGCCTTTGTCGCTGCGACCGTGCTGCACCTCGAACGTCGACAGCGGGGTGAGGCCTTGGCGCAGGCGTTCTTGCTCTCGCGCCAGGCTGCGTGGATCGATCTGCGGCTGCCCAGCACGCTGCTGGCCGCGAGCGGTGGCCTGCTCTCGCTGGCCACGCTGCCGGTGTTCCTGCCGGAGCGTGAGGGTGTGCCCGTGGGCGCGTGGGTCGCGGGTGGGCTCGGCCTGGGGCTCGCAGCCGCGAGCGTGGGGACGGTGCTGCGCCGCCCCTCGTGCCCGAACTGGGCGGCCGACAACCGGCGCGCGTGCATCCGCGGCGAGGAGCTGGGCGACCGCGCCATCCTCCTAGCCAGCGCGGGCGCGCCGCTGCTGATGGTGCCGCTGCTGTACGCGTTGCGCCCGGCGCGCGTGTCCCCCGAGGTAGAGGTCTCGCGCAGCGGAGCGTGGGTCTCGCTGCGCGGCGTCTTCTAGCGGGACGCGCCGCAGTGCACGCGCTGCCTCACTTGCCCTTTTCTTCTTGGGCTTTCTTCGCCCGGCGCGCGCAAGTCGCGCGTCCTCACGCCGAGAACGCCCCCGCCATGTACCAACACCTTCTCATGCAGGGGATCTGACCATGAACGACCTTAGAACACCTGTCGTCCAGCTGGCGTGCGCGCTCGGCTTGGCGCTCATCGCCCAGGGCTGCCGCGAGGACCTGGGCTGCCCGCCGGGCACCGTGCTGGTGGGCGATGCCTGCGAAGACGCGCCCGACCTGGGCACGCCCGACGCGGGCTTCCACCCCGACGGCGGCACGGCGGACGGCTGCACCGCCATGCTCTTCTACGTGGACGCCGACGAAGACGGTCTCGGCGCCGGTGAGGGCGTGAGCGCCTGCGAGGCCCCCGAGGGCTACGTCGCCAACGCCGACGACTGTGACGACAGCTGCGAGGTGTGCGGCGACCGCGAAGAGGTCTGCGACGGCGAGGACAACGACTGCGACGGAGACACGGACGAGGACATCATGGTCGTGTGCGGGACGAACGAGGGCGAGTGCTCGACGGGCATCCAGCTGTGCGTCGGTGGCGTGCTCGGGGCCTGCGAGGGGGGCGTGATGCCCGCCGTGGCCGAGGTCTGCGAAGGCAGCAAGGACGAGAACTGCGATGGTGAGGTCGACGAGGACTGCGACTGCGCGGTGGGCATGACGCGCCCCTGTGGCGTGGACACCGGCGAGTGCTCGCGGGGCTTGCAGACCTGCACGGAAGCGGGTGTGTTCGGCGAGTGCGTGGGCGCGGTGGGGCCGGTGGACGAGGTCTGCAACGGCAAGGACGACGACTGCGACGGCGTGGACGACAACGGCAACCCCGGTGGCGGCGCGAGCTGCGGTTCGAACGTCGGCGAGTGCCGGCTGGGCACCGAGATGTGCACGGGCGGCATGGTGCGGTGCGTTGGCAACGTCGAGCCCGTGCCCGAGGTCTGCAACGGCAAGGACGACGACTGCTCGGATGGCATCGACGAGGGCGTCACGACCACGTTCTATCGTGACGCGGACGGAGACACGCGCGGCACCCCGAACATGACGCGGCAGGCGTGCACGGCGCCCGTCGGCTACGTGGCCAATGCCAACGACTGCAACGACATGTGCAACGTGTGCTGGACGGGCGCCACGGAGGTCTGCGACGGCCTCGACAACAACTGCACGGCCGGTGTCGACGAGGGCGTGACCACGCGCTTCTACAGGGACATGGACCAAGACACGTACGGCGACCCCGCCACCTTCGTAGACGCGTGTGCTGCCCCCGCCAACTACGTCACCAACGCGAACGACTGCAACGACGCGTGCAACACCTGCTGGACCGGTGCGGCGGAGGTGTGCGACGGGCGCGACAACGACTGCATGGGCGGAGTGGACGAGACGTTCACCTGCGTCCTGGGCGCGAGCGTGGCCTGCACCACCAGCTGCGGCACGACGGGGGCTGGCAGCTGTACGGCCATGTGCGCCATTCCATCGAGCGAGGCGTGCACGCCGCCGGGCGAGACTTGCAACACCACGGACGACGACTGCGACGGCCTGATCGACGAAGGCCGGCGTGGCTTCGGCGGGTCCATCGCTGGCCCGGTCGGCAACGCGGCCAAGCTGGCGCGCGCGGCAAGCGGCTACGTGGGCATCCTGCGCCATAACAGCGTGGCGCGGATATATGCCGCGAGCACGAGCGGCACGGTCACCCAGAACGCCGTCGCCATCGACGAGACCAACGTCAGCTCGGTGGACATCGCGCGCATCTCCGACACGGCCTGGGTGACGGCTTCAGCCATCACCGGGAGCGGGGTGAACGTGCGCCTGATTGGCCTCACGAGCGGCGTGCCGACCTCCAACGACGTCGAGATGGCCAACCATACCAACGCTGGGAACCTGGCGCGCGTCGCGGCCCGCTCCCCCAGCGACGCGATGACCGTGTTCCAGGCGGGCTCGACCGTCCGGGTGGCGCACGTGGACTTCGTGGGCCCGTTGGCCACCTCGGTGGCGCTGCCCGGGACCAGCCCACGGGCCGAGCTGGGCATGGACATCGCCGCGACGGCGAACGGCTACGTGGTGACCTGGGTCACGGGCATGACACCGACCGTCAACATCGCGCTCGTCTCGGCGCCGGACATGGTCGTGACGCTCAACGCCCCGTTGGGTGCGGGCAGCAACCCATCGGTCAGCACCGACTCCGCCGGCTCGGTCGGTGTGGCCTATACGGGGCCGGATAGCCGCCCTCGCTTCCATCGCCTCACCCAGACGCTGACCTGCACGGGAGGCGCCGCGCGTGACACCTGCGCGCAGGTGACGAGCCAGCGCACCGTCGCGACGCCGACAGGCGCCGGGACGTTCCACAGCACGCTCGACGTCGAGAGCGACGGGACCTACTTCTGGTTGGTTGCCCGTACCAGCGACGGGGAGCTCGTGCAGCGGGTGAGCACCCGCGTCCATGACGACATCTTCCGCACGGCCAGCACCACCGCGTGGATGACGGTCGCGGCGACAGGTGAGTCCCCGTTGATCCTACGCGGCGCCGGGACCGGCTTCACGCACAACGTCCTGGCCTGCGCGCCCTGAGGCGTGGTGGCCAGCCGTCTGGCGGGCCGTGGGGGCTACACCCCGCGGCCCGTCAGGCGCTGCAGGATCTTCTGGAACTGCGGCACGCTCAGGTCCACGTGCTCCACCACGCGCCCGTAGAGCGTGGCGGTGGGCACGTTGCGGCCGGGGAACTCCTTCTGCGTCTCGTGCAGGCAGTAGAGCACCACGCGCTCCACGCGCGTGAGGCCGTCGCGCACGTCGGGGATCAGGTCGTTCGGGTCGAGGGGCACGCGGCGGTCTTGCTCCTCAGCGCTGCCCGAACTGGTCCAGCACCCAGTCGGCCAGGGGGGGCACCACCTCGCCGGGCTGGAGCGGCATGAGGCACCAGCGCAGCAGGTGGGCGCCCAGGGGGATGTGGACCCACGCGTCGTCCAGGTGCGCGCGGACCATGGGCGGCGGGGTGAGGCCCAACTCGTCGGGCTCGCTGGGGGCCCACTCCACGCGCCTGCCGAACTCACGCGCGGCGATGACGGCCACGAAGTCCGCGAGGGCCTGGAACACGGCGGGAGGGATGTAGCGGATGAACCCGGGACGCAGGGACACAAGCTCGTGCTCCAGCCGCTGTAGGCTCTCGCAGGTGGGCGTGAGCGGCGCGGTCAGCGGCAGGTGCTGGGGCCCGAGCTGCGCCAGGTGCGCGTACAGCGCCCCCGGCCGCGCCCCGAAGACCTCGTCTCCCAGGCGCTCGCGCAAGGCGTGCTCGAGCGCCAGCACCCTCACGCCAGCCGCCCCCTCGGGGAGCAGGATGTCCGCCTCGTAGGCGGTCACGGGCTCGTCCGGCACCACGTGCCCCTGCTGCTGCGCCTCGCCGCGCAGGTGCGCCAGCGCCTCACGCCAGCCTCCGCTGGCGCGCACGTCGTCCAGCGGCACTCCCCGTAGACCGAACGCCCGCAGCGCAGCGGGGACGTCCCCGCCGATGGTGTCGAACACCGCCAGCCGCAGCGTGCGCAGCTCTTGGGTCAGCTCGCGCAGCTCCGTCGCGGGGCGGCACAGCTCGGCCAGCAGCGCGGCCTCCACGCGGGGGCGCAGCCCGGCGTGCAGCGAGGCCGCCCCACCCGGGTTGCGCCAACAGGTGAGCACCAGGCTGCGCCCGCTGGGCTCGGCCACCTCCAGCACGCGGGCGTGCAGGGGCTCGAGGGGCAGGCTGGGCTTGGGCCGCGTCAGCGCGGGAAACAGCTCTTGCAGCGTGCCGTGGGGCGCCGCGCCGCCGTGGCCGTCGTCGTGGTCGTGGTCGTGGTCGGTTGGGCTCATCGAATTCGACGGACGCTAGCAGCTTCTGGGTGCGTCGCAGGCTGGGGCAGCAGGGAATGCCCCCAAACGCGCCGGACTGATATCCTTGCCGCGATGCTCGTCTGTCCCAGCTGTCGGCTGAACCACCCCGACAACGCGAAGGTGTGCCTGGTGGATGGCACGCCGCTCGAGAACGTGGCGGACCCGCGTCTGGGGAGCCTCGTGGGGGGCTGCTATCGCATCGAGCGCGTGGTGGGCGCTGGTGGCATGGCCACGGTCTACGCCGCGACCCACACGTTGAAGCCCGGCCGTCTGGTGGCCATCAAGATCCTGCACCCACGCTTCGCGGACGACACCAAGGTGCGCACCCGGCTCGAGCGCGAGGCGCGCGCGGCCGCCACGGTGGCCCATCCCAACGTGGTGGACGTGTACGACTTCGGCCTCACCGAGGACGGCGTGCCCTACCTGGTGTGCGAGCTGCTGGTGGGCAGCCCCCTCGACCGCTACCGCCGTGAGACCAAGCTCAGCGTGGCCGACTCCGCAGGCCTGGGGCTGCAGGTGGCCCGCGGGCTGGGGCGTGCCCACGACCTGGGCGTCGTGCACCGTGACGTGAAGCCGGAGAACATCTTCGTGTGTCGCAGCGAAGACGGTGAGCCGGTGGTGAAGCTGGTGGACTTCGGGATCGCGCTGGCCAACGACGAGGCGCGGCTCACGGCGGCGGGGCACTTCGTCGGGAGCCCGCAGTACATGGCCCCCGAGCGCTTCCGCGGGGAGGCCGACACGCCCGCCACGGACATCTACTCACTGGGCGTGGTGCTGTACGAGCTGCTGACCGGCGTGCCTCTCTTCGAGGCCAGCTCGCTGCCGGGCTACCTGCTCATGCACCTCGAGCAGGCGCCCCCGGATGTGCGGGAGCGACAGAAGGTGTGCCCGGAGGGCTTGGCGCGCCTCGTCCAGGAGATGCTCGCCAAGCGCCCCGCCGACCGGCCGGCCGACGCGCACATCGTGGAGCGACGCCTGCTGCCCTTCGCGACGCACAAGTCACGCGTGGAGCGGCGCGTGAGCGCCAACGTGATGGACCGCGCCAAGGCGAACACGAAGGACCTGGACCTGGAGGCCTGGACTCGCCGGGTGAGCGTCTACCGCGACATGCTGCGCGTGGGCTGGCCCGCAGGGGAGCCGGAAGAGCTGCGCGGCCGCGTGGACGACCTGGAGCACGCGGTGCGCGCCCTGCGCGACGCGCGCAAGTCGGACCACGCGCTGGTCGCGCAGCTGGATCACCTGGACGAAGAGCTGCGCGCGCGCCGGGCGCAGCTGGGCCGCGCCATCTCCACGCTGGCTACGGACCTGAGCCAGGCGCGCGCCGAGTTCCGCGCGCGCTGCCCCCACCCCGACACCTGGCGCGCGCAGCTCGAGCGCGCGCAGGCCCTGCAGTCCGAGCAGCCGCACGTCCCCGAAGCCGAGATCCTGGCCTGCATGCGCGAAGCGACGGCGTCCTACGGCGAGTGGCTGCGCGCGTGGGAGGCGACGCCCATCAAGGACCTGCTGTTTCAGCTGGAGCAGCTGCGCAGCCAGCAAGAGGAGATCGAGGCCAGCGCGCGCAAACAGCAGTCCGAGGTGTCCGTGCACGCGACGCACCGCAGCGTAGCTCGCACCGAGACTGAGGCGTCCCTGCTGCGCATCTCCCACGACCTGAACACGCGGCTGCGCCCCATCGCGGCGCTCCGGTCCCACTTCGAGCGGCTGATCTGACCGAAATGACGCGCAGGATCCCGACCTCATGAGCGCGCAGGCACCGCGCTGGCTGAGCAGCGTCCGCGGGCGTCGCTTCGCGAATCCCGAGGTCATCGGCAAGGGGGCCGGCGGCACCGTGTACCGAACCTTCGACCACGAGCGCAACGCCGTGGTGGCCGTGAAGGGCCTGCGGGAGCCCAACCCCGACGCCGTCGCCGGGCTCAAGCGGGAGTTCCGCGCGCTGAACCGTCTGCTGCACCCCAACCTGCTGCAGCTGCACGAGCTGCTCTACTGGGACGGAGAGTGGCTGCTCACGATGGAGTGCATCGACGGTGAGAACTTCCTCGAGTGGGTGCGGCCCGGATACCGTGCGCACCATGACGCGAGCCGGGACACGGGAGGCAGCGCGGACTCGGACCCCACTCCCACGGGCTCGGGCTCGTCACCGCTGAGCATCGACACGGGCGTGCTGGACGAGGGGCGCTTGCGCGACGCCCTGGGACAGCTCGTCCTGGGGCTGGACGTGGTGCATCGCTCCGCGCGCCTGCACCGCGACATCAAGCCCTCCAACGTGCTGGTGACGCGCGGCGGGCGGGTGGTGGTGTGCGACTTCGGGCTGGTCACGGAGATGCAAGCCGCGGCGGGAGGGAGCGCCATCGTCGGCACCCCTGCCTACATGTCCCCCGAGCAGGCCGCCGGGGCGCCGCTCGGGGCCGCGTCGGACCTGTACGCGGTCGGCGTCATGCTCTACGAGGCGCTGGCGGGCCTGCGCCCCTTCGCGGGCGAGTCCGACGAGATCATGCAGCGCAAGCAGCGCGTGATCCCTGTCCCCCCGAGCCAGCTCGCCGGCCGCCCCCTCCCCGCCGACCTGGAGCAGCTTGCGATGCGCCTGTTGGCCATCGACCCGGGCGCGCGTCCGACGGCGAGCGAGGTGCGCGCCGCGCTGGGCGAGACGCTGGGGCCGGCGCCCTTGGTAGCCGATCCTCCCCTCGAGGGCCGCGACGCCTCCCTCGCCACGATGCGAAGCGCCCTCGATGGCGTGAGGCGCTCGGGGCGGGGTCACACCCTGCTGGTCCAAGGGGCGGCGGGCATCGGCAAGTCGGCGCTGCTGCGGCACTTCGCGGACGAGCTGCTCGCGAGCGAGGTCGCGAACGTGCTGACGGGTAGCTGCTACGAGCGGGAATTCGTCCCGCACCGCGCGCTCGACGAGGTGATGGACGCCTTCGCGACGCACCTCCGCTCGTTCGAAGAGGAGGTCGCCCGCGCGCTCGACCCCGAGGAGGTCGCCCCGCTCTTGGTGCTCTTCCCGATGCTCGCGCGCGTGCCTGCGCTGTCTCGGGAGCCCGGCGCGCGCACCAGCAGCCCGAGCACCCTCGACCCCCGTGAGCTCCGCCGAGGCGCCCTGGGCGCCCTGCGGCGCCTGTTCGACGCGACCAGCCAGGGGAAGCCGTGGGTGGTGATCGTGGACGACCTGCAGTGGGGCGACGAAGAGAGCCTCCCCATCTTGAGCGCCCTGCTCGGACACCCGGCGGCTGGCCCCATGCTGTTCGTGGGGGCGCTGCACCACTCCCGGACGAGTGACGACGTACCCATCCTCCAGGTCATGACGCGCCGACCGGAGGCCTTCGGTGGCGTGACCCTGGTCGAGCTGGGTCCACTCCCCGCCGAGGACGCGATCCGCGTGGCGCGCGCGTGGCTCGGAGGCGACACCGGAGCGCGCGAGCTCGCGGCCCGGTCGGGCGGCGTCCCGGGCACACTCCGGTCGCTCGCGCACGGCGTCCTGAGCGAGTCACGCACGGCGAGCGTCGAGGGCGAAGCCACCGAGGTCGACATGCTCGAAGCGCGCCTCGCGCGGCTGAGCGATGACGCTCGCGGCCTGCTCACCGCCGTGGCGCTGGCGACGCACCGAGAGACGCTGGGCGTCCTCGATCGCGCGCTAGGCGGCCTGTCCGACCTCACGCGCGCGCTGGCCATCTTGCAGCGCCGTGACCTGGTCAAGGCCATCCCGGTCGGAGAGCACCTCCGCATCGAGGTCACGGACGACCGCATCCGCGCCACCCTCCGCGCACGCATGGCGCCCGAAGAGCGCGTGAAGATGCACCAGGCGCTGCACGAGGCCGTGAGCGCGGAGCGCCCCGCCGACTACGAGACGCTGCTCTTTCACGCGCGCGCTGCGGGCATGCACAGCCTCGCCGCGAAGCACGCGCTGGCCGCCGCCAACGGGGCGCGCGCGTCCCTGCGCTTCGAGCGCGCCGCACGCTTCGCGCAGATGGCGGTCCAGCTGCTGCCCCACGACGAGGTGACCTTCGACGTGCGCCGCAAGCTGGCCGAGGCGCTCGGCCTGGCCGGGCGCGGAGCCGAAGCAGGCCGCGCGTTCGTGCGCGCCGCCGACTCGGCGCCCACCGAGAGCCTCGCCCACGAGTGCCGGCGGATAGGCGCGGGGCACTTGCTCCGGAGCGGCTACCTCGAAGAGGGAGAGACCGCCATGAACGCGCAGCTGACGCTCTTGGGAGCGGAATCCCTCGACGCGCCGGACAGCCTGGTGGCGCGCGTGGTGGCCGCTGCGACGGAGCGCTCCCGGCGTGTGCTGCGCGAGGGCCTCCCCTTGGTCGCTGGGGGCGTCGAGAGCCCGCTCCCCGAGCTGATCGACACCCACTGGGAGGCGGTCACCGGCCTGGCGCTGATCGACCCCACCCGAGCCGGCTGGCTGCAGCTGCGCCACCAGCGCTACGCGCGCCGCCTCGGTGAGCCCAAGCGCCTCGCGCGGTCGCTCTGGGCCGAGGCCTTCATGACCGGGCTGCGGGGACGCAGCGCACAGCGCGACGTGGAGGCCCTGTTGGTGCGTGCCGTCGGCCTGACGCCCGGCGACGCCGAGTCCCAGGCACGCGCCGCCGTGCTCCAGCCGCTGGTGCGAGGCGTGCTGAGCGCAGCGGCCGGGGAGTACCCCATGGCCCGCGGCCAGCTCGCGCGCGCGCTGCGCATCGCCCGCGAGAAGGGGCCCGCGCAAGCGTGGGAGGTCGCCGTCGCCGAGACGTACATGCTCTGGGCCATGGCGCAGCTGGGTGAGCTGCGGACGATGTCCACGCGCATCCAGGCGCTCCTGTCCGACGTCGAGCCGCGGGCGGACCGCTTCTTCGAGACCACCCTGACCACGGGCAGCTGCGCGCTCGCCAAGCTGGCGGAGGGCGACGCCGAGGAGGTGGTGCGGCGCGCCGAGCGCGCGCGCAGCGTGTGGGACCGGGCGACCGCGCCGCTGCCCTGCGCGCTGTCCGACGTGGCCACCGTCTACGCCGAGCTGTATCGGGGCGACGCCGAGCGCGCCGAGCGCGCCGCAGCGGCCTTGCCGGGCGGTGACGGGGCGAGGACGCGCCTCGGGATCCAGCACTTGGACGTCGAGTTCATGGTGGCCCGCGCCCTGTCCAGCTTGGCGACCGCGCGCATGGGCCGCGCGGCCATCCGCAGTCGGCAGGCGCTGGCGAGCGTGGACAAGACCGCCGCCGCCATCCGGTCGCACGTCGCTCCCACACACCACGTGCTCGCGCGCCTGCTGGACGGGTTGGCGCTCATCGAGCGTCGGCACGAGACGGAGGCCATGGTCGCGCTGCACGAAGCGGAGGCGGAGCTGCGGCGCCGGGGGATGGCCACCATCGCGACCGTGACGCGCGCGGCGCATGGCGTGGCGCTCGGCGGGGACGCCGGCGCCACCTTCCTCGACCAGGCGCGGCACGACCTGCGCGCTTTCGGGGTGCGGCACCCAGACGCCTTCCTCGGGATCTGGATTGGCCCGCCGCGGCCCGAGCCTTGACGCGCGCCGAGCTTGATCGCGCGCCGACCTCGATGTAGAACACGTTCTAGTCCCGACGGTCTCATGGGCACCCACGCCCGATGCCGCGCTCGGGTGTGCTGCGGAGAACAGCGTGTTCGAATCCGACCAACTCACAATCGAGCGCGACGGCCACGTCGTCACGCTGACGATGAACCGCCCCGAGAAGCGCAACGCCTTCGGCCTGGAGATGCTGATCGCCATGGCGGACGCCTTCCAGATGTGTGACGACGACGCCGAGGTGCGCGCCATCATCCTGACCGGCGCGGGCGGGCACTTCTGCGCGGGCTCGGATCTCAAGGAGAACCAGCTGGGTCAGAAGGACGAGCGGACCCTGATGCTGCAGGAGCGCTTCAAGACCGAGCCCCGCATCCACTGGAAGGCGCTGCTGCGCGAGTACCGGCCGGCGGTGCCGGTCATCGCCGCGGTGGAGGGCTTCGCGGTGGCCGGTGGCACGGAGATCTTGCAAGGGACAGACCTGCGCGTGGCGGGCAAGAGCGCGGTCTTCGGCGTCACGGAGGCCGCGCTGGGGCTGTTCCCGCTGGGTGGGTCGACGATCCGCCTGCGCCGCCAGATCGGCTACGCGCGCGCCGCGGAGATGCTGCTCGCCGCGCGCCGCATCGACGCCGAGACGGCCGAGCGCTGGGGCCTGATCAACTACGTCGTCGAGGACGGGCAAGCCCTCGACAAGGCGCGTGAGCTCGCGGCGCGTGTCGCGGCGTGCGGGCCGCTGGCGGTGCGCGCGATCAAGCGCAGCCTGGTGGAGAGCGACGGTCTGACCGAGGCCGAGGCCCTGGAGCAGGAAGAGAAGCTGGGCGCGCCGGTGTTCCGCAGCGCGGACGCCAAGGAAGGGCCCACGGCGTTCTTCGAGAAGCGCAAGCCCGTCTTCACGGGCAAGTGAGGCAGCGCCGCCGCCGCGCTCCGATGCGCGGCGGCGCGTTGCTTTCTGTGCCCGTGCGACGCGCCCCCGCTCAGAGGGGCGTGACCGTCGCCGGCGCCGTGCAGACCCCCAGCGTGATGGTGCCCACGGGTACCACCGCTCCAACGAAGGTGTTCCCGCGCGCCATGAGGTTCGGGGTGAGAGGGAATCCACTGTTCCACATGGCGAAGTTGAACACGCCCGCCGTCTGCCCGAGCGTGTAGCTCGAGGTGACCCCGGTGGAGGCGTTGTTCTGGAGGTCCGCGCAGACCGTGGCGCCCGCCGTGGTCGTCCGGGCGAACACCCCGTCCGCGGAGCCTGTCCCGCCGATGGTGTTTGCGTTCAGGATGGCGTGGAGCTGCGGGGTCCCGGAGCCCGTGGACATGCCGAAGCCACGGAACGACGCCGCGAGCGACGTCGCGGTGACGGTGCAGTTGGAGGCCGCCAAGCGCACGCTGCCGGTGCCCGAAGAGGCCACCAA
The DNA here is from genome assembly GCA_020633075.1 of Sandaracinaceae bacterium. Classification (GTDB taxonomy): domain Bacteria; phylum Myxococcota_A; class Polyangia; order Polyangiales; family Houyiibacteriaceae; genus JADJJE01. Next base: position 1,534,469 of record JACKEI010000002.1, on the reverse strand, counting down.
CACGCCGTCGGCGTCCGTCGCCGTGATGGGCACGTTCGTCATGCGCAGGTTCGCAATGCCATCGACCGCGAACGCGTCCACTGCCGCGCGGTTGGGCCCACCGGTGGTCACCACCAGCGAGCCGCCGGTCAGGTCACAGGAGACGATCGCACCTGCGGAGAGCACGTCGAGCAGCGCGGCCGCCCGCACGGCAGTGACATCGGTCGCGTTCCCGTACACCCGCGCCCTCGCGCTCCCGTCCGCACGCGCCCAGATGCCTCGCTGCGTGGAGGTGAGCGTCGACGAGAGGGCGTCCACCTGAACGGTGGATGCGCCGATGGCGCTCACGTCGATCGCGGACGACGAGCCGCCACCATGTGTCTGCAAGGTCGCGTTGGTGAGGACGACGTTCAGCGTCGTGGTGCCCGACGCGGCCAAGACCACGGCGTCGTGCTTCGGGTTGCCCATGGGCATTGGGTTCGTCTCGATGTCCAGGTCGGCCAGCGAGAGCGTGGTCGCAGGGCTCGCGGTCGCCGCCGTGATGGTGAGCCCCTGCACCAGCCCCGCGCCCGAGAGCGTGGCTCCGTTGATGGTCAACGCGCCGCTCAGGTCGAGCACCTCGATGCCCACCTCGTCGGTGCCCGTCTGCGTGACGTTGAAGTTGGTGAGCACCACACCGCTCGCGCCTCGCACGAACGCGCCCGTGTCGGCGTCGGCCGCGACGTTCATGTTGCTCAGGCTGACGCCAGCGGCGCCGTCCAAGACAACGCCCGTGGTGCCTGGCGAGTTGATCACACCGCCGCTCCCCGCTGTGGCCCCCGTGCCGGCCACGGTGAGCGTGCCCGTCGTGTTGGTCAGAGAGACGCCGTGCGTGGCGCTGGCGTTGGAGGCGAGGGAGCGCAGCGTGACGCCGAGCGCGGCGTTGGTCACCGTGAGCGCCGGGCCGTTGGTGGCCGCGACGGTGGACGCAGCCCCGGTCACGTTGAACGTGAGCGGGCCCGTCAGCTGGACGGCCGTGCCGCCCGTCGTCGTCGCCGTGAGCGACGCTATGGACACCGTGCTGCCCGCGGCGCCGGTCATGGCGATGGCCCCCGTTGCGGAGCCGGTCGCGTTCACGCTGTCGAGCGTGAGCGTGACGAGGCCGTTGGCCACGTCGATGGCGCGCGCCGCCTGGGTGACGAGCGTGGCGCCCGCGCCGCCGGCGTTGAGCGTGAGCCCCGTGGAGCTGTTGACCCGGATGCCAGTGCCGCCACGCGTGATGATGCCGGCCGAGACGACGCCGACGTTGCCGACGACGTTGTCGAGCGAGATGCCGCGGTTTGCGACGGCGACCGCAGCCGCGTTGACCATGACGGAGGCCAGGTTGAACGAGCTGACCGTGGTGCCCGAGAGCACGACGCCCGACGCGTCCGATGCGTCGACCGTGACGGTGCCGCCGAGAGCGACCGTGCCGCCCGACGCGAACAGCGCGGACGCCGCGCCGCCCCCACCCGTGCGGACGATGGCCACGTCCGTGAGGGTGCTGCTGCTAGCCGCTCCGCCCAGGTGCACGGCATGCACGGCACCTGCCGCGGTGGAGGTCACGTCCACGTTGGTGAGCGTCACGCTGTCGTCCCGGGCGTCGACTCCCTCGCCTCCGGAGGAGACCACGTTCACGGTGCTGAGGGCCGCACCGGCGGCGCCGGCGAGGATCTCGATGGCGCGCCCCATGGTGTTGCGCACGGTGGGGTTCCCCGGCATGGGCACGCCCGTGAGTGACTGCCCCGCGCGCAGGCTGAAGCCGTTCGCGTCCGTGTCGTACGCGGTGGCGTTGAAGCGCAGGCTGAACATCGTGGCCCACTCCACGCTGTCCGCTTCCACGGCGTCCGTGCCCAGGGTGGGGAACGGCCGGAGGTCCGTGCCGCACGCGCCCCGTTCGGCGACCGGCAACGCGGTACACGCCGCGTAGCCAACGGACCGATCCACCACCAGCCGCTGCACGCCAGACAGGTTGATGGTGACCGTGGCCTCGTCGCAGGTGGGCGCGTTGCACGGGTCTGCCCCCGTGTCGCCGCCCGTGACGGCGCGGAAGGGGAAGGTGTCGGTCGCGCTCGGCGGCCCACCCACGGCGTAGATGACCGGCGGCGCGTAGATGAACTGTCCGTTCGCGAACACCTGGTAGAACCCGCCTGCGGTCGTCGTGCCGCTCGTCGCCCGGTAGCTGACGACGTCCACCGGGTCGGGGTCCGTCGCGGGCAACGTGCGCGCCATGGCGGCCGGCAGGTGGACGCCCCACGTGGTGGCGTAGCTCACGTTCGTAGCCGCGACGTCGTCGTCGGTGTTCTGGACGTCCAGAGCAAACGTGACGGGCGCAGAGTTGGAGGTCCCGTCGTTCGCCCTGACCGTGATCGTCAAGGTGCCGCCCACCGGGGGGCTCGTGAACGCGTTCGCAACCGGCGTGATGGTGAGCACGTGGATGGGACACACCGTCCCGTCCGAGATGCCGGCGTTGGCGACCACGGCCTGGTTGCTGCTGGTCCCGGACAGCGTGATGCCGCTGCAGGGCGTGTCGATGTCCGTCACGGTGAGCGTGATCATCGCCGTGGTGTCTTCGTCCATGACCTGCGCGGCGACGGGCGAGATGACGGGCGGATCGTCGACGGCGGTGACCGTGACCGTGAAGGTCTCGTCCCGCTGGTTGGGCATGCCCGCGAGCAGGCGCACCGTGACCGTGACCGGGACGCCGCTGGTGAACGCGTTGGGCAGAGGCGTGACGCGCACCGTCCAGTTGGTGACGTTGCCCGCGCCGCCCGCGCTCACGACCGTGATGCCGCTGACCGGCACGACGGCGCCGTTGCTCGTGAGGACCGTGATGTCGCCCGCGGTGATGGTGGTGTCCACGTCCGTCACGGTGAACGGCAGCGCGGCGGTCATGCCGTCCTCCGGGATGACCTGGTCCGCGATGGCCGAGATGATCGGGGCGTCATCCACGGGAGTGATCTCGACGGCGAAGACGTCGGTGCCGGTGAGCGTGTCCGCGCTGGTCGCAGTCAGCGTGACGTTGGCGTTTGGTGGCGAGGCTTGGTCCGTCCCGCCTCGCACGCTCACGTTGAAGGTGCGCGTGCAGGTCCCCCCCGTCGGCGTCACCACCAGGTTCGCGTTGGGGAGCAGCGTGGTGTTGCTGGACGCCGCACCCAGGGTGATGCTCTCGGCCGCGTTGACCACACCGCTCGCGTTACACAGGTCGGGGTCCTGCACCGTGACCGCGACGACGCTGGCGATGTCCTCGGTGAGCGCTGTGCCGCCGACGCGGTCGGCGACAGGCACGATCACGGGCGCGTCCGGGGCGTTGGTGACCGCGAGCTGGAAGTTGGCGGTGGCGGTGCCCGGCGGCAGGTCGTCGTCGGCGACCTGCAGCGTGATGGTGCCGACGCCGAACGCGTTGAGCGCCGGCGTGATGGTCAGCGTGCAGGCGCCGGCCGCGTTGCACGTGGGCACGAGGTTGGCGTTGGTCACCAACGCGGGGAGCCCGGAGGTCGCGGTGACCACCAGCGAGCCGTTCGCGTCGTCGATGTCGTCGACGTTGAAGCTGAGGATGGCGGTGCCGACGGTGTCCTCCACCATCGTGACGTTGGTCACGTTGGCGATGGTGGGCGGGTCGTTCACCGGAGCGACATTGTAGGTGAAGGTCACCGAGTCCCGTGACATGGGGTTGCTGACGCCCACGGGGTCTCGCACCTCGATGGTGACAGCCGTCGACCCGCTGGCGTTGGGGACCGGGTTGAGCGTCAGGCGCCACTGCCCCTCGTCCGGGAAACCCGTTGGACCGAGGTAGGTGACGGTGAAGGACTGCAAGATGCCCGGCGTCGCGGCCACGACCGTGAAGCCGGCCGAAGGCCCCGAGACCGGGAAGTCCCCGGGCTGGACGTTGTCGATGTCCGCCACGACGAAGGTGACGAGGGAGGCTGCGTCTTCGGTGCCGGCGACGCTGGGCGAGCCGCCGAAGGAGATGAACTCGGGCGCGTCGTTCACCGCCACGACGCTGACCGGCACGGTGAAGGTCGTCTGGGCGGGCCCGGTGACGCCGCCGCTGCCGTCGTCGGTCACCGTGATGGTGATGGTCTCGTTGCCGAAGGTGTTCGCGAAGCTGCTGGCGCGCAGCTCGTAGAGGCCGCCCCCGAGAGGCGCGAAGTTGATGCTCTCGAGCACGGCGCCGCTCGAGCCGACCGCCGAGGTGAGCAGCGACGCCACGGGGGTCTCGACGTCGCCGAGGGTGAAGGTGAAGGGCCCCACGTTCGGCGGAGCGCCCGCCGCGCGCTCTTGCACGAAGGCGGGGTTGGGGATGGCCGCCGTGGGCACGACGGTGGGCGCGTCGTTGATGGGCGCCACCGTGACGTCGAACGCCTGCGAGGTGCTGAGCGTCATCGCCGTGCTGCCACCCGCGTCGGTGACACTCACGCTGAGCCTCACGAGGCCGTTCTGATTCAGGGCCGGGGACAGCGTGACGGTCCGGGTGGACCCGGCACCTCCGAGCACGACGCTGCCCATGGGGAAGATGGCGGCGTTCCCGCTGACGACCTGGACCGCGTAGGTCTGCTGCGTGTCCAAATCGTCGTCGACGTCACTGACGGTGAACGAGAAGGAGAACGGGGTGTCTTCGTTGGTCGCTTGGTTGGGGATGACGGCCGTCAGCACCGGCCCGTCGTTGACGGGTGCCACGGTGAAGGTGAACGACGCGGAGACCGGCGGGTTCACGCCGTCGTCGGCCGTGATGACGATGGTCGCGCTGCCGAAGGCGTTGGCCAGCGGCGGCAAGCTCAGCGTGTAGTTTCCTGCACCGGTGGTCAGGACGCCGAGCGCCCCGCTGGGCACGAGGGCGGGGTTGTCGCTGGTCGCAGTGACCAGCGGCGAGGGCGAGTCCACGTCGATGACGGTGAACGCGAGCGTGGGGACCGTGGCCGGGTCCTCCAGCGCGTTGACGTCGACGACGCCACCGATGACGGGCGCGTCATCGACCGGATCCACCGTCAATACGAAGGAGGTGCTCGTGCTCAGCGCTCCGTCCGAGACCGTGACCGTGACCGTGCCGCTGCCGCTCTGGTTGAGGGCAGGCGTGATGACCAGCGTGCGAGACGCGCCGCTGCCCCCCAGCGCCAAGCTGGAAGCCGGCAAGAGGGTCGGGTTGTCGGACGAGACCGTGACGGTGAGGTCGGCGATGGGCGAGTCCACGTCGCCGACCGTGAAGGCCAGCGGAGCGGTCGCCGTGTCTTCGGGGGTGGACAGGTCGGCCAGCGCCGTGATGGTGGGCGCGTCGTTGACGTTGGTGACCGTCAGCGTGAAGGTGCTGGTGCTGGTCGCTGCGCCATCGGTGGCGGTCAACGTCACGACGACGTCGCCGAAGGCGTCCGGAAGAGGTGCGAGGGTCACGGTGAATGCGCCTCCGGCGCCCGCCACGGCGACGCCAGGGGCGTCTACGATGCTCGTGTCCCCCGACGACGCCGTCAGCCCCAGCGACCCGGCGGGGCTGTCGACATCCGTGACGGTCACACGGATGGGCCCGATGGGCGTCTCCTCGCGAGTGGTCTGGCCTGGGACGGTGACGATCACGGGAGGGTCGTTGACGGGCGTGACGGTGAGGGTGAACGAGGCCGTGGCGCTGAACTCTCCGTCCGTGACGAGCACCGTGATGACCACCACGCCGTTGGCGTTGAGCTCGGGATTGATCGTGATCGTGCGGTTTTCGCCTGCACCGCCGAACACGATGCCGGATGACGCGACGATGCTCGGATCGGAGGACACCGCGCTGAACGTGAGGGTGTCCGGCCCCTCGGCGTCCATGACGGTGAACGTGCCTTGAACCAACGTGTCTTCGTCTGTGCTGAGGTCCGCGAACATGCCCAGCGTGGGCGGCGTGTTGCGTAGCACCGAGTCACCCACCACGGCCTCGCCGCAGCCCGCGAGCGCCAAGGACGCGAGCATGGCGAAGCCGAAGCCCAGGCCGAGCGGGGCGTCGTGGACGAGCGAACCACAGGTCGAGCGTGCGTTCATGGTCGTGTTCCTCAACGTCGTCATCGTTCGCCTCGCGCCCTTCCGTCGGCCGGGTCCAGGATCTCGAACTCGACGCGGCGGTTCGGCCCGAGGTCTTCCGCGGAGTCTCCGCGTACCCGCGGGTCCGTGTCGCCTACGCCTTCGACGACGAAGCGGCTTCGATGAATGCCCTGGCGCACCAGCCACGTGACCACTGCGTGCGCGCGCTCGCGGCTGAGCCACGTGTTGAAGGCCGGATCCCCCAGGTGGTCCGAGTGGCCGATGACGCGCACGCGGCGAATGCCCCGCTCTTCGCGCATCAGCCGGGCGACCTGACGCAGCTGCTCCAGCGCGTCGGCGTCGAGGTAGGCGCTCTGGAACTCGAAGTAAACGACCACGTCCAGGGCCACCGCGTGCGTGCGCGCCGGGCAGCCACGGTGGGCCGCGTCGCCAGCCTCGTCGGGGCAGCGGTCGAGTCCGTCACGCACGCCGTCGCCATCACGGTCGTTGCCCTGATCGCCGCGGTTCGGGTCCTCGCTGGTGTCGACCGGCACGGGTTCCGGTTCCGGTTCCGGTTCCGGTTCCGGTTCCGCCACGGGCTCCGGCTCGGGCTCGGGCTCCGGCTCGGGCCACGGCTCCGGTTCCGCCACGGGCTCGGGCTCGGGCTGCGGCTCGGGCTCCAAGTCGGGGAGCGGCTCGAGCTCCGGCTCCAGCGCCGGCTCGGGTTCGGGCTCGGGCTCGGGCTCGTCGCCGCACGCTGCGTCGTGTCCCCACGAGAACGCGAGGCCAGCCTGCACGATGCGTCCGTCGGCCCCACCCTGCGGCGCATCGCTGGGCTGGAAGACGTGGCTGTAGCGGGCGAAGGGGCCGATGCCGAAGGCGCCACATCCGAGGCGCAGATCCACGCCCAGGCCGGCGTGGACGCCGGGGCGCACCAGCGAACCGGTGAGCACGACATTGGCCCCCGCCTGCACCCACAGGTCCGCGCGCGCTTCGCTCGGGAGCAGGTGCAGCTTCGCGCCGACGCCCAGTGCGGTGTAGGTCGCCCACCCGCCGCCTGGGTAGATGTCGTTGTCATACGGAAAAAAGACACCGCTGAGCAACCCCTCCACCCCCAGGAAGCGGGACAGCCGGTACTCGTAGCCCAGGCCGAACCCGAAACCCCACTTGTCGCGGTCGTCGTTGCGGCGAAGCGACAGACCCACTGCCCCCTCCACGCGAACCACGTGCGGGCCGCGAGGCGTCTGAGCGGCCGCCTGCCCTGGCGCCGACCCCGCGAGCGCGAGGCCGAGCGTCAGCAGGATGGCGACAGGGGAGGATAGGCCAAGGCGAAGCGGAGCGGACGAACGCATAAGCCCCTACACGCTACCACGTACCAGCCCGGACTTTCGCGTTCGCGACCTGCTTTTTTGTAGGGGTTTCCTCCCATGCGGCGCGACGAGGCGCGCGCATTCGGGGCACTTACGCCGTGCTTTGCGCCAACACCCGCGAAAGATCAGAGAAAGTCGAAGGTCGAGGTGGTCAACAAGGGGCGAATCAGCGTATGCTCCGCTACAAGAAGATCCATGGCCCAAGGCGACTTCAGCACCGATCATCTCGACGACCTCGAAGAGTTCGAGGCGCGCCCTGACCGCTACGTCGGCACGGTCCTCGCCGACCGCTACCGGGTCCTGCGCCTGTTGGGCGAGGGCGGCATGGGCGCTGTCTACGAAGCCGAGCACACGGTCATCGGCCGGCGCGTGGCCGTCAAGGTGCTGCACGCGCAGTTCGCCTCGGAGAGCAAGGTGGTCAAGCGCTTCGTGAACGAAGCGCGCGCGGCGGCCATGATCGGGCACCCGAACATCCTGGACTGCACGGACCTCGGCCAAGCGGAAGACGGCTCCCCTTTCCTGGTGTTGGAGCTGCTCACCGGCTGCGACCTCGACGAAGAGATCCAGACCTCCGGCCCCATGCAGGTAGGCCGGCTGGTGGACATCATGCTGCAAGCTGCGAGCGCGCTGTCGGCCGCTCACAAGAAGGGCATCGTCCACCGCGACATGAAGCCGGACAACATCTACTTGGTGGCGGGCGGCCCGCGCGACCCGCACGTCAAGGTGTTGGACTTCGGCATCTCCAAGTTCGCGTCGCACATGGCCACGAGCCCCGGCACCGCCGTCGGTGCGGCCATGGGTACGCCCTACTACATGGCCCCCGAGCAGCTGCGCGACGCGTCCGCGGTGGATGCCCGCGCCGACGTGTACGCCATGGGGGTCATCATGTACCAGGCGCTCACCGGGCGCGTGCCGTACATGGCCGACTCGCTGGCCGGCCTGGCCCTGCAGATCACGACGGGCGACGCGCCCCCGCTGGGCATGCTGCGCAGCAACCTGCCGGAGGGGCTGGAAGAGGTCATCGCCACGGCCATGGAGCGCGACCTGGACCAGCGCTACGCCTCCATGGACGAGCTCGCAGACGCGCTGCGCCCGTACCAATCCATCACGGAGAGCGAGATCGCGGTCCGCACCGATCTGCCCTCGGGTAGCGCGCTCCTGAGCGCGGGAGCGCGCTCACACATTCGGACTGGGCCTGGCGCCCGCAACAAGACCCCCGCGCCCGATGTCGCGGCGAGCGGTGGGCAGCGCACCGTGATGATCGCGCTCGGGGTCGTGGCGGTGCTCGCCTTGATCGGAGCCGGAGCCGCCATCGCGCTGTCTTCATCCGAGTCTGACGCCCCCGTCGCCGCCGTAGCGCCCACCCCCGTGGTGCCAGCGGGTGACCTTCCCCCGGCAGAGGCCGCCCCCACGGAGCCGGTCGCGGAGCCCGCGCCTCCCGTCGTGACCACGCACAGCCTGCACATCGAGAGCGCGGTCAGCGGCGCCCGAGCGGTCGTCCGCGGGCGCGTGCTGGAGCTGCCGTACGACGCCGAGGTCGAAGCCCGCACAGAGGCCGAGCTCATCGAGGTGAACGCGGACCGCCACCAAGGCCTGCGCTTCCTGGTCACCATGGACCAGCCGCGCAGCTTGCGGGTCAACCTCCCGCGCGGGAGCGGACTGCGCGACGCGACGGAAGCCGAGCTGACGGCTGCGCTCAACGGAGGCGCCGACGAAGAAGACGCCTCGGGCTCGTCTCGTCCTCGCAGCGGGGGCTCACGCCCAGCCGGGTCCGGCAGCGACGGGAGCAACGCGGCCACGCCGCCGCCCGCCATGAACGCCGACACGCCGCCCAGCACCATGACCGGGGGCACGCGCGTCTACAGTGGGCCCGCAGGCGACCTCCCCACGCTCTGAGCGGGCCTTCCGTCGCACGGTCGGCCAGCCCGCTTCGCTCAGGCGCCTGCGAGCATCGGAGCGGTCTCGTGGAAGGTCCACCCCTCGTTGTCACGCGCGATGCGGTCCAGCTCCCACTGGTCGCGAAAGAGCGCGACGGGGCGTCCGTCGATGTCCGTGACCGCGAGCGGCACGCGGCGGCGGTCGAGCTCCTCGCAGTCAGCCGCACCTTCCACCCAGCGAGCGTAGGTGTAGGGCAGCGCATCGAAGACGATCTTTGCGCCGTACTCGTGTTGGATGCGGAACGTGAGCACCTCGAACTGCAGGCGCCCGACGACGCCGCAGATGGGGTCCTTTTCGCGCCCGGGCTGCGTGAAGAGCTGCACCGTGCCCTCCTCCGCCAGCTCCTGGATGCCCTTCTGCAGCTGCTTGCGCTTGAGCGGGTCCAGGAGCTGAATGCGCCCGAAGTGCTCCGGGGAGAAGCGCGGCACGGCGTCGAACACCAGCGGCCCGTCGCTGCTCAGCGTGTCGCCGATGCGGAAGATGCCCGGGTCGTAGAGGCCCAAGATGTCGCCTGCAAAGGCCTCCATCACGGTCTCACGGTCCTGCGCGAAGAACTGCTCGGCGCGGTTGAGGCGGATCTGCTTGCCCAGCCGCGCGTGGTGCACGCGCATGCCGCCCTCGAACTTGCCTGAGCAGACGCGCGCGAAGGCCACACGGTCGCGGTGCGAGGGGTCCATGTTGGCCTGCACCTTGAAGATGAACGCGCTGAAGCGGTCGTCCTCCGGCCTGACCTCTACATCCCCGGCCAAGCGGGGACCGGGGGGCGGGCACAGCGCCTTGAAGTCGCGCAGGAAGGTCTCGATACCGAAGTTGTTGAGAGCGCTGCCGAAGAACACGGGTGTCAGCTGACCGCTCAAGAAGGCCTGCTCGTCCCAGTCCTCGCCGGCGCCCTCGAGCAGCTCGATCTCGCCACGCAGCGTGGCGGACGGTTCGTCCCCCAGCAGCTTGCCGAGCTCTGGGTCGTCGATGCCCTTGAGGGTGACCTCCGCGCGCTTGCCGACCTCCCCCTTCTGGAAGCGCTCCACGACGCGGTTGCGTAGGTCGTAGACGCCTTGAAACAAGTCCCCGCTGCCGATGGGCCACGTGAAGGGCACGGTGTGGATGCCCAGCACCTCCTCCACCTGGCTCATCAAGTCGAAGGCGTCCCGCGCGGGCCGGTCCAGCTTGTTGACGAAGGTCACGATGGGCGTGCCGCGCATGCGGCACACGTGGAACAGCTTGCGCGTCTGTGGCTCGACGCCCTTGGCGGCGTCCAGGATCATGATGGCGCAGTCCGCGGCGGTGAGCGTGCGGTAGGTGTCCTCGCTGAAGTCGTTGTGCCCTGGGGTGTCCAGCAGGTTCCAGTCGATGTCGTCGTACTTGAACTGCAGGACAGAGGACGTGACCGAGATGCCGCGCTCCTTCTCGAGCTCCATCCAGTCGCTGACGGCGCTGCGCTTCGACTTGCGGCTCTTGACGGACCCCGCCGCGTGGATGGCGCCCCCGTACAGGAGAAGCTTCTCGGTCAGCGTGGTCTTGCCCGCGTCCGGGTGCGAGATGATGGCGAACGTGCGCCGGCTTTCGTATTCATTGGCCATCGCGGCTGCGGGTGTAACAGCAAGCGCGCGCAGGGGCCACGCGCGGCCCCCTGTTTCGTGACGGCGTGGTGAGAGACCCAGCCGCTAAGCAGGCGGCTTCATGGTTCGGCCCACGGCCCAGCGCAGCAACCCGGGCGCTACCCGAGCGCCAAGGGCCAGCGCGCGCGAGGAGCGAGGAAAGACGATCAGCGCGTCATCGCGCTCCGACCCGTGCAGGACGGCGGCTGCGGCGGCCGCTGGCGTGAGCGCGCCGCCCGGCACGCTGGCCACGCGCTCGCCATAGCCATAGCCGGCGGCGTCGCGCGCGGACGCGAAGATCTCCGTCGCGATCAGGCCGGGACACGCCACGCTCACGCGCACCCCGTGGGCGCGAGCCTCCTCTCGGAGAGACAGCGACAGACCGACCACGGCGTGCTTGGAAGCCGCGTAGACCGAGGAGTAGGGCACCGGGTGGAGGCCGGCCATGGAGGCCACGTTCACGATCTGTCCCGCGCGCTGCCGGACCATCTGCGCGTAGGCGGCTTCGGTGCCGTGGAGCACGCCACGCAAGTTGACGTCCAGGATGCGGTCGCTGTCGGTCGGATCGAAGGCCTCGAGGGCACCACCGCCAACCACCCCGGCGTTGTGGATGGCTAGGTCGAGCCGCCCCCAGCGAGACACCAGCTCGTGGACCACGCGCTGCGCGTCCGACCGGTCACGTACGTCGTGCGCCCGCTTCCAAAGCTGCGGGCGGTCCGCGTGACGCGCATCGAGAGCCGCCGCGCGGAGGTCCAGGGCCAACACGCGCGCACCCCGGCGCAACAGGAGGTCTGTGAGCGCCGCGCCGAGGCCGGAGGCGGCCCCGGTGACCAGCGCGACCGCGGCGGCGTCTTGTGTTGCGCTCATACGCGAGAGGCTAGCGCCACCGAGGCCACAGCGTGGGACCCCGAATGCCACCAGCGCTCCATTCCGAGCCCGGCGCTTGCCAAGTGGGGCGGCAATCTCGCCGTTCAGAGTGAAGTTCTACATTTTCATTGCACAACACTGTCAGTCCGAGATACATTCCGCCCGATGAACAAGAAACTTCTGGGCGCGGGTGTGGGTGTACTTCTCGGGGCTCTTGGAACCCTGGGGTGTGGCAGCGACACGCCAGCAAACCTCTACACGCAGCTGACCAACACTCAGGAAGACGCCGTCGCGCTGCTGTGCGAGTGCTTCGCGGCTGCCGGACAACCCGACGAGGCGACATGTCTCGCGGAGTTCGGCAACGAGGACACCACCACGGAGCAGGCCTGTCTCGCCGAGGTGTACGCCACCTACCGCAGCGAAGCACTGCCCGCGACCGAGTGTGAGTTGGCCGTGTTCGACGACGCAGCGGACTGCATCAACGACGTGGTGGCCTGCGACGAGACCGCGATTGGGGCTTGTTTCGACGCCGCTGACGCTGCCACCGACGCGTGCCCGGAGCTGCCCCCGGCCGTGGAGACCGCGATCGAGGCTTGCTACAACTGAGCTTCCGACCCCTCGGGTCGACCAACTCGAGCGCCCTCCAGCCAACCTGGCTGTGAGGGCGTTCGCGTCTCTGCCGTGTCGGAATAGCACTGGCGCTCCATTGTGACGGTTGTCTCCTGCCCGCACCCCGCGCACTCTCCGGGCTATGTCGAACACCCCTTGCGCGCTGCTCCGCGGCGAGGTGCGCGTCCCCCTCGCGCGCATCCGTCGGGCGCTGCGTTCCGCTCCGGCCGACCTCGAGCTACTGCCCTCGGGCGAGCGCCTCCGAGTACAGGGTACGGTCACCGCGCTGGGCGCCCCGGTCACCTTCTCGACCGACGTCGAGCTCGCTGGGCTCGAGGCTCGCGGGCGCGCACGCCTCCTCACGCTGCGCTTCTACGACACCCGCGCCCAGGTGCCGGACGACGCCCCAGGCCCCCTGGCCAAGACGCTGCGCGCCGGACAGCTCGACCTCACCCGTGTCGGTGACCGGGTGGCTGCGCAGCTGGGGCTCCCCGCGTTCATCGTCAGCGCCAAGGGGAACGCGATCACCCTCGACCTGCTGCAGCTCCCGTGGCTCTTGGCGCCAGAGCGGGCGCTCCTGACCCGAGGGCTGGTCGTCGGAACCCGCGCCCTGACCGTGCGACGGATCCGCGTAGTCGCGGACTCGATCGCGCTGCAGCTGAGCGCGCTGCCGGGCGGCCTCCGCGGCTTGACTCAAACCGCCGTGGCCGAGCTGGTGCTGCCTGGGTTGTCGCGCTGGGCGACGGGAGACGGTGCGTGATGGACACCCACGGAACCTGGCAGTCGCGCGAGGAGCGCTTTCACGAGATCGCCATGCGGTCCACCGGCCTCACGGACTTCGGGGACCCGAGCTACCGCGAGGGCCTACGACGCCTGCTCTACTCGTACGACCACGAGGCGCGCTTTCACACGCAGGGCAAGCTCGCGATGGCCTACCAGCTGGTGGGCCTGCTGGCGTCGCGGCTGCGCACGGAGGACTGGTTCCGCATGCAGCCGGAGAGCGCAGCGCACGCCATCACGCGGCCCCTCGTGATCACCGGCATGGTGCGCACCGGCAGCACGGCGCTGCACTACCTGATGGGCGCCAACCCGGACATGCAGCACCTGCAGTACTGGACCGCGCTCCACCCGCAGCCCCGCCCTCCCCGCGCCACCTGGCCCGCCTCGCGTGACTTCCAGCACGCCAAGATCGAGCTCGCCATGATGTACGCGGCGGGCAAGAGCGTGCTCGAGGCCATCCACTTCATGACCGCCGAGGGCCCGGACGAGCCGGGGCGGCTGCTGGCGCAGGGCTTCAGCGACGAGCGCTTCGAGGTCGTGAACACCGTGCCCACCTACTCCGAGTGGTACGCGAACACGATTCACCGAGAGACCTACGCGCGGCACAAGCGCGCGCTGCAGCTCATCGGCTCCTACGAGCCCGAGAAGCGCTGGCTGCTCAAGTACCCCGTGCACCTGCGCAACCTCGAGGCCTTCTTGGACACCTACCCGGACGCCTGCGTCATCTGGACGCACCGTGACCCGGCGGCGGTGTTGCCTTCGTACGTGAGCCTGTGCGCGCACTTCCGGTCGCTCATGGAGCACGAGCCCGACCGGCCGCGCATCGCGCGCGAGCAGCTGGAGAACTGGGCGCGGGCCTGTGACCGGGGCATGGAGCTGCGGCGCGGCCGCGAGCACCAGTTTCACGACGTGTATTTCAACGACTTCATGGCGGACCCGGTCGGCGAGGTCGGTCGCATCTACGCGCGCTTCGACCAGCCCTTCCCCGACCACGTGCGCCGCGCGCTAGACGCCTGGAAGGACGCCAACCCTCCCGGGCGCTTCGGCACGCACGACTACGAGCGCAGCGACTTCGGCGTGCCGCCCGCCATGGTCCACGAGCGCTTCGCGCAGTACATCGCGCGCTTCCCGCGTGCGACCGAGAGGAGGACCTCGTGATCCGGCGCACCGCAGGGGAGCTCGAGCGCATGGCCGTGGCCGAGCGCCTCTTTCCCACAGGGACACGCGCGTTCACCTTCGAGGACGACCTCAACTTCATGGTCGCGCGCGCGTACGGCTCGCGCCTGGTGGACGGCAGCGGCAACGAGTACATCGACTACCTGCTGGGGTCGGGCCCGCACATCCTCGGGCACGCGCACCCTGCGGTGCTGAACGCGCTCGCGGAGGTGGGGCGCGACGGCACCTCGCACCTGGTCATCCACGAGAGCGCCATCCGCCTGGCCGAGAAGATCGTGGAGCACGTCCCGTGCGCCGAGAAGGTCTCGCTGCACAACAGCGGCTCCGAGGCGACCTTCTTCGCACTCCGCCTGGCGCGCGCGTTCCGGGGCCGCGACAAGATCCTCAAGTTCGAGGGCGGCTACCACGGGATGCACGACTACGCGCTGATGAGCAATCAGTGGACCATGGGCAGCCCGGCCTACCCGCGCGCCGTCCCGAACACGCACGGCATCCCGCGCTCACTCGAGGCCGAGGTGCTGGTGGCGCCCTTCAACGACCTAGAGACCACAGCGGCCATCATCGAGCGTCACCACGACGAGCTGGCCGGCGTGATGGTCGAGCCCATGCAGCGCTCGTTCCCGCCCCATCCGCTGTTCCTGCCGGGGCTGCGCGCCATCACCAAGAACTACGGCATCCCGCTGATCTTCGACGAGGTGGTCACGGGCTTTCGCCTGGGGCTGGGTGGCGCGCAGACGCGCTACGGCGTGGTGCCGGACCTGTGCACGACGGGCAAGGCCATCAGCGGCGGCCTGCCGCTGGGCGTGCTGTGCGGCGTGGGGGAGATCATGGAGCTGGCGGACCCGCGGCGGCGCCTGCGCATGCTGCCCTACACCATGCAGACCGGCACCTACAGCTCGAACCCGGTGTGCACCGGCGTGGCCTGCGCGGTCATCGCCGAGCTCGAGAAGGGCGAGGTCTACACGCGCATGAACGCCGTCGGCGAGGCCCTGATGGACGGCCTGCGCGAGGCCATGAGGGAGGTCGGGCTGAGCGCGAAGGTGTGCGGGGACCCGACGGTGTTCCAGATCTGGTTCACCGACCAGGAGCCGCGCGACCACCGCTCGGTCGCCCAGGCCGACACGCTGCGGCACATGCGCTTCTCGGACCTCTTGCTGCGCGCCGGGGTGCTGAAGGCGGCCGAAAAGTTCTTCGTGTCGGGCGCGCACACGGACGACGACGTGGCGCAGACCCTGGCGGCCTTCCGCACGGCGGCACACCAGCTGGCGGAGGAAGCATGAGCGCGGCACTCAGGAAGGAGCGCGTGCTGGTCACGGGCGCGTGCGGCAACGTCGGCGCGGTCACCGTGCGGGCCCTGTCTGCGCGCGGCTATCACGTCGTGGCCCTCGACCTCGACAGCCCCCGCAACCGTGAGCGCGCCGGCACCTTCGACGGCGACGTGGACCTGCGCTTCGGGAGCATCTGCCACACGCCGACGCTGGCCGCGGCGGTGCGTGGCGCGCAGCACGTCATCCACCTGGCCGCGATGATCCCGCCCGGCACGGACGTGGATCAGCGCCTCGCCTACAAGGTCAACGTCGAGGCTACGCGCACCCTGATCGCGCTGTGCGAGGCAGAGCCTGTGCCTCCGCGCCTGACCTTCACGTCCAGCGCCGCCGTGTTCGGCGACAACGAGAACGCCACACCGCCGCGGCGCGCGAGCGAGCCGGTGCAGCCTTCGGACAACTACACCCGGCAGAAGGTGGACGGTGAACGCGCCGTGCAGGCGTCTGCGCTGCGCTACGTGATCTTCCGGCTGGCCGTGACGCCCCCCGTGGAGCCAGCGGCGCTGGGGCCCTTCATCTTCGACATGCACGCCGACACGCGCGTGGAGTTCACGCACCCGGACGACGTGGCGCTGGCGATCGCGAACTCCCTGCTGCGCGACGACATCGAGGGGCGCGTGCTGCTGCTGGGCGGTGGCGCGTCCAACCGCTACACCTACCGGGACTGGCTGAACGAGGCGTTCGCGTCCATGGGCATCGCGCCGATGCCGCGGGAGGCCTTCGGTCCGCAGCGCTTCCTCACCGACTGGGTGGACTCGGAGGAGAGCCAAGCCCTCCTGGACTACCAGCGGCGGAGCTACGCCGAGTATCTGAGCGAGGTGCGCGCGTCGCTCGGGGCGGCTGTGCACCTCGTGGACCGCGTGGGCCCCGTCGCGCGGCTCGTGGCGCTCACCAACTCGCGACACTACGCGCTAGCGCACGGGCGCACACCGGTCGTGCCCCGCGCGCTCGAGCAGCTGAGCCTCGCCAAGGCCGCGTGGAGCGCCGCGCGGGCGTGGCTCCCCGCGCGGCAGGGCAAGGGAGGGGAGGCCGAGTGAGCACCGAGGGGCCGCTCGCGCGCGTGCTCGCGCACTTCGGGCTTCCCACGCTCGCGGAGCAGCTCCCGGACGAGTTCCGCGCGCGCTTCGGGCTCGCACCCGCGGCGCAGTACGGCATCGCGTGCCGCGACGTTCCCAGCGCGTGCGCCGCGGCGGAAGCCCTGGGCGCCGGGCCGTTCCTGATGGGCTCCGTCGCGGCCGTGGGCTGGCACGAGGCGGGGGTCCCGCGCCCACGCTGCCAGCTGGAGGTCGGGCTGGGCTACGCCGGCAGCACCCAGGTGGAGTTCCTGGGGCCGGGGCGCGGCACGGACTTCTACAGCGCGTCCCTGGCAGGCGCCGAGGCGCGGCTGCACCACGCGGGCATCTATCAACGGGGCGTAGAGCGGCTAGGGGCTGGGCTCGTCGCGGCCGGTCACCGAGAGGCGGTGCGCGGTGGCCTCACCCTGGGCGGCTGCCTGTCGTTCGACTATCGCTACTACGACACCCGCGCCGAGCTGGGGATCTACATCGAGATCCTGGACTTCCGAGCGCTCGCGCGTCCGCTGGACCTCGAACCCCTCGTGCGCGGCGGGGCCGCTCTGGTGCGCTGGGGCCGCCTGGCCGCGAGCCCATGATAGGCTGTCGCGGAGGTCTGCTCGAAGACGCCCGCGCGCACCCTGAGCGCCCGACGACGGAGCAGCTGCCGCGATGAGCTCCGCCCCACCCCGCCCAACACGTTCCACACGCGCCAAGCCGGCCGGACGCCCCCGCGGCGCCGACTCGGAGCGCAGCCACGACGCGCTGCTGGCGGCGGCGCGCGCGCACTTTGCACGCCGCGGGTTCGGGCCCGCCAACGTGCGCGAGATCGCGGCCGCCGCGGGCTACACGACGTCCACCCTGTATCACTACTTCGGCGACAAGCTGGGCCTCTACGTGGAGGTCTACCGCGACGCCGAGCGCCGCGTGGCCGAGGTCTACCGCAGCGCAGTGGACTCACCGGGAACGCGCCAGGCGCGGCTGCTGGCCGTGCTGGACGCCGCCGTCACCCTGCACGGGCAGGACGAGAGCGTGCCTCTCTTCCTGGCCTCCGTCCCGCTCGACATCCGACGCCACCCCGAACTGCGGACCGCCGTGACCAAGGTCCCCATCGAGACCCCCGCCATCCTGGCGCGGCTGGTGGCCACCCCGGATGGCAGGTCCACCACGCAGCTGGTCACGCTCATCAGCTCGGTGACCACGGGGATGGCGCTCATGGTGGGCGAGGGGGGCCACGCGGCCTACGCGAAGACCTTGCGGGCCTGCGGCGAGCACCTCCTGCTCGACCCTCCGTGAGTCCCCCACCGCGTCGCCGTCCCACTTTCGAGAGCTATGCCGCGGGTATTATGGTATCCCTCGCCACATTCCAGCCACCATGGGGGGTCCGCGTCGATGGACGCGACGGCCTGCCCTGGAGAGAAGAGAGGACTACCCGTGCTTCGAAACCAAGTTGTTCGACTGGCGCTCACGAGCGCGCTCGTGCTCGCCGCCCTGATCGTGACGCTGCTCCCCACGCGCGTCGCCCAGGCGCAGCCCACGATCCCCGTCAACATCGAGTCCACCCCCGCTGGAGCCACCGTCTACCTGGACAGCCCAGAGGGCCAGAACCTCGGCGTGACACCCCTGCGGCGCGTCCGCATCACCCGCGGCAACCACACGCTGGTCTTCCGCCTTCCGCGGCACCGTGACGCCAGCGTGGCGGTCAACGTCATCCGCCGCAACGAGACCTTCCGGGGCGTACTGGACCCCCTCGGCGAGCTCACCATCACGGCCGCCAACGACTCGGCCAGCGGCGCCAACGTCCGTATCGACGGTCAGCTGGTGGGCACCCTGCCCGTCAACCAGATGGTCGACCCGGGACGCCACCTCATCCAGATCGACCGCGAGGGCTACGTGACCTTCACGCAGTGGGTGCAGGTCGCGGGCGCCCAGCAGCTGGCCCTGCCCGTGCTCCTCGAGCGCCAGGCCCCGTCCACGGGCTCGGTGCTGGTCGCCTCGGACATCAGCGGCGCCGCCATCTACGTCGACGGCGAGCCCCGCGGCTCGACGCCCACCGTCATCGACAACGTGACGGCCGGCATTCACCAGATCGAGGTCCGCTCCGAGGGCTTCCAGACGCAGGCACAGACCGTGGAGATCCGCGCCGGCGAGCGCGCCCGCGTGGAGGTGCAGCTGCGCCCCGACGTGCCGCCCGGCGGCACCCTCGTGGTCGTGACCCAGCCGCGCGGTGCCAGCGTCGTCCTCGACGGCGAGGCGCTCGGCGCGGGCCCCGTGACGCGCGAGAACGTCAGCCCCGGTGAGCACATCCTGGAGGTCAGCATGACGGGCTTCCAGCCCATCACGCAGCCCGTCACCATCGAGGCCGGTCAGCGGCGCGCCGTGAACATCGTCCTGCAAGAGGTCGTGCTGGCGCCGGGCTCCATCATCGTGCGCTCGTCCGCTCCGGGGGCCGTAGTGGTCGTCGACGGGGAAGAGCGCGGCGCGCCGCCCGTGGTGGTCGAGTCGGCCACGGCGGGCACGCACGCCATCGTCGTGCGCGCACCCGGCTTCCAGGAGTACCGCACCACCTGTGCCGTGGGTCCGGGCCGCAACTGCGAAGTGGACGCGGAGCTGGGCGCCGAGCCCGTGCGCGTCATCGTGCGCTCCAACGTGCCGAACAGCGCCCTCTACCTGGACGGAACCCAGGTCGGGCCCGTCCCCTACGAGGGCACCGTCCCGTCGGGCAACCGTCGCCTCGAGGTGCGCGCTCCGGGGTATGACCCCTACATCGCCCAGGTGATGCTGGCCCCCGCGGCCGAGCCCCGCGTCTTCGACGTCGCCCTGCTGGAAGAGGGCGCCATGACGGACGAGGAGCGCGCGCGTCTCGAGCGCGAGCGCCTCGAGAACTACGCCGGCCAGACCAGCTTCGCCGCGAACGTCATCCCGACCTCGCAGGCGCTCATCGACCTCAGCGTCATGTACCCGAGCTTCTTCGAGCTGCGGGCCGGCACGGGCTTCGCCGACTGGATCGACGGCGGCATCAGCATCCGTGGCAACCACCGCTTGTTCGAGTTCGAGGCCCGCGCGCGCGTCGCGTGGCGCGTCACCCCGCAGATCGGCCTCGGCGCGCAGGTGTTCCTGGGCGGCGGTATCGGCCCCGACAGCGCCAACTCCTTCCACACCGGCCTCGAGGGCCTAGCCAGCATCCTGTTCGCCAAGCGCGCGGCGGTCACGCTGTGGGTCGGCTTCGACTTCTACCGCGACCGCTTCGAGCGCGGCGACGAGGTCACCATGATCGTGCGCGGCCGCTCGGACAACACGGGCATGGTGCGCATCGGCGGCTCGTTCGAGCTGCGCCTCACCAGCTACTGGAACCTCTTCACCACCTTCGAAGGCAACCTGCTGAGCGACCGTCGTGAGATCTACGACGGCCTCTTCCGCACGGTGAACGACAGCGGTACGCAGGGGAACAACACCTCCGCGTTCAGCGGTCGCTTCGGCTTCACGTACAAGTTCCACTGAGAACCTGCTGAGACACAGAAGACAGGCGGCCCCCGGGTCGCCTGTCTTCGTTTGGGCCAATCGACACGCCGCGCGCCGTGTGGTGCCGATGCGCTTTGACCTCGACGGCTCTGGTTTGGCAGTCTCCCCCGGATGCACGCAGACCCCGGCCGTCTCTCGGCGCTGGCCGCCACCGCCTTGGAGCTCCACGGGACGCTGCGCGAGCTCGACCCCGCGCGCTTCGTCGCGGAGCGAGCGCCCGCGCTGCACGACTCACTCGCGCGCGCGGCGGGCGTGCTGCGCACGGACCCGGGGGCGCCGTCGGAGGAGCCGCGCGAGAGCGGAGCCTCGCCGTCCGACGGAGTGGCGCCGGCCGCACAGGCGCTCGCCGCAGCGCTGTCTTCCCCTCCCGCCGCCGACGAAGAGGACGTGGGGGCGTGGGTGGCGTTCCGCGTCGCGGTGGGTCCCGCCTACGAGGACCTCGTCGCCGCGCTCGCGAGGAGCGGTCAGCGCGTGCCCTCCCTGCGGCCGACCAACTACGCGCGCAACATCTTTCATGTGTGCTCGGGGCTCTTCGCGCTGGCCGTCATCGAGCTGTGGACCGAGCGCATGCTGTGGGTCGCGGGGGGCTTCTTGACCTCGGCGGTCCTCATGGAGAGCAGCCGGCGCGTCAGCCCCCGGGCCAACGAGGTCCTCATGGGCGCCTTCGGCAAGGTGGCGCACCCCTACGAGCGACACCGCGTCAACTCGGCCTCTTGGTACGCGCTGGCGCTGGTCCTGCTGGCCCTCTTCGTGCCACCGGTAGGCTGCGCGGTAGGCGTGGTCGTGTTGGGCTTCGGGGATCCCTGGGCGGCCATCATCGGGCGGCGCTTCGGCCGCACCAAGCTGCCCGGCGGCCGCTCCCTCGAAGGCTCGCTCGCCTTCGTGGTGGCAGGTGGGCTGCCGAGCCTGGCGGTGCTGCTCGCGGCGCACGGGCTCCCGCTGCAGGCCGCGCTCGGCGTGGCCATGGCGGGCGCGACGGCCGGTGCCGCGGCCGAGGTGTTGAGCGGTCCGCTCGACGACAACTTCACGATCCCCCTGGTGGGAGGCTTGGCCGCCTGGGGCGCCGCGACCTTGCTCACATGAGTAAGATCCATCCGTGGACCCCGGACGAGGGGCGCGCCATGCGCATGGATGGTACAGTCACGCCCATGCGTTCCCTCCTCAAGGTGCTGCTCGCGCTCACGCTCTTCCTGGCGTTCGCCACCCACGCGCCTCAGCAAGCCGACGCGCGCTGCGCGCGTGCGCTCTGGATCCCGACCCTGGTCACACCGACCGACCAGCCGCTCCCCACGCAAGCAACCTTCCTCGTCGCGATGATGATCGAGTGGGACATGCTGCATCAGTCCATCGAGGGGCGCTTCCCCGACGACGCGGCGCTGGTGCGCGCGAGCGCAGACGGCGCCGCTGGCAGCGCGGACGCGGCCGAGGAGCGCATCCCGCTGCGCGTGGTCCCGCTGGGCGCTGGCCTGGCCCGCTACGAGCCCACCTCACGCCCGAGCCCCGGCGTCTACCAGCTGGTCGGGTTGGGACACCCGCGGCCCATCACCTTCGCCACGCGCGGCACGCTGCGTGTCGCGGCGCCTCGGCCGCCCACGCGCGTCACGCTGGAGGTGGGACCCATGCGCGTCCGAGAAGGGCGCGGCGCGGTCGTGACCACGCGGGCCGTGACCGCGACCCTACCGGCCCCGGTGACGGGGCCACCCACGGCGCTGATCGCGTACTGGGACGGTGAGCCCGGCGCGGCCACCGTCGTCCCCGCAGACACCACCGAGGTGGTGCTCTTCCGCGACACCATCCGCTGCGCCTCCCCGCTCCCTGGCACGCGCACGCCACGCCCGGGCGAGGAGCGTGAGCTCGCGAGCGTGGACGCCTTTGGGCGCGTGTCGCGGAGGGCTCGCAAGTGAGGACCACCTCCCGCGAGCGCCGCGCGAGCGCGCGCCGGAGGGGCTGGGCCCTGCTGTCGGTCATCGCGCTCGCCGCGACCGTGGCCGCCGGGACGCCACTCGCGCCCGCGCGGGCCGAGTGCGCCGAGAGCTGGTTCATCCCCACGCTGGTCACGGACACCACCCGCCCCGTCCCCCAGGACCTCACGCTGGTGGTCATGGCGGAGTCCGACTTCCGTCACGAGGGCTACCGCGCGGGGGCGTTCGCGAACGGCTTCGCGCTCACGCGGCGCGGGCGCCGTGTACCCCTCAACGTGGAGGAGCTGGGCTTGGGCGTGGCGCGCCTGCGCCCCACGGCGCCCGTGGGCGTCGGGCTCTGGCGCCTGGAAGGGCTGCCCACGGCCGCGAGCGTCAACGTCGCCCACGGCGCGCAGCTGCCCCCCCCGCCTGCAGCCCCCGATGGCGTGTCGGTGAGCATGCCGCGCGTGCGTGGCCAGGCCGCGACTTCAGAGCTGGCCCGCTCGGTCGTCGCGTTCTTCGAGCCTCACACGGTGCGCAGCCCGATCTTGCTGGGCTACTGGGAGGGCGAGCTGGGCTCGGCCGTGCGCGTGCGCCCCGACGACGCGCGCGTGACGCTCTTCCGCCCGCTGCGCTGCACCGCGCGCCCCGGTGTCCGCGCGCCCGGCCCGTCCGACGCACGCGAGCTCGCTTGGCTCGACGGCTACGGGCGCGAGTCGCCGCGCTACCGCGTGCCCTGAGCGGGCGCCAACCGGTCAGCCACGAGGACCACCGCGGCGCTGGCCGCCGTCTCCACACGCAGGATGGTGCGCCCCACCCGCGCCGGCGTGTAGCCGAGACGCTCGAGCCCATCGAGCTCGCGGTCGGTGAACCCTCCTTCGGGCCCCACGGCGACCCACGCGAGTGGCGGCAGCGTGACCGGCAACGGCTGGTCGCCGCGCGCCGCGAGGACCACGCGACCCGCGCCATCGGGGACCTCTGCGGCAACCTCGAGGAGCGCACGTGGCGGATGCACGCGCGGCACCCTGTCGCGCTCGCACTGCCGGGCGGCCTCGCGCACCACGCCCTCGTAGCGCGCGAGCTTGGCGGCGAACTTGGCAGGCGGCAGGCTGCCCACACAGCGCTCGCAGTCCGTCAGGTGCACGGCCCGCACGCCGAGCTCCGTCACCGCGCGGAGGATGTCGTCCAGCTTGCCGGCTCGCGGCACGGCCAGCAGCAGCTCCACGCCCGCGCCATCATCCGGCAGCTCCACCGCGGGGCCGGCCTCGCACACCAGGCGCTTGCCCACCTCCTGGAGCGTCGCCGATGCATGCCACCCGTCGCCGTCGAAGAGGGTCAGCGCGTCTCCTGGCTCGAGGCGCAGCACGCGCGCGTGGCGGCTCGCTTCCTCGCTCAGCACCACCCTCCCTCCACCGCGCGGCAGCTCCGTGGCAAAGAGCCTCCGCGCCTCGCTCATGGGGAGGCCTCGGCACCCGCGAGCACGTAGGTGAGCGCCACCCACTCGTTCTCGAAGCTGAGCTGGGGCTCGACGCCCAGCGCCGTGAAGGACTTGGCCACGTCGTCTTCCTGGCCCACCAGCACGCCGCTCAGCACCAGCACCCCGCCGGGCGCGACGCGCTGCATGAGCGCCTCGGCCAGCTCCTTGAGCACCCACGCCTGGATGTTGGCCAGCACCAGCGAGAACTGGCCAGAGATCTCACGCACGTCCTGCGTCGACGCCGTCAGGTGGCTCGCCACGGCGTTGCGCTCGGCGTTCTCGTTGGCCACGTCGACGGCCAAGGGGTCGATGTCCAGGCAGATGGCGCGCTCCGCCCCCAAGAGCAGGCCCGCCACGGCGAGGATGCCGCTACCGCAGCCCACGTCGAGGATGGTGTCGCCCACCTTCGCGCGGCGGTCCACCTCCATGAGCACCAGCCGGGTGGTCTCGTGGATGCCGCTGCCGAAGGCCTGGCCCGGGTCGATGGTGAGCACGGTCTCGTGCGGTGCGGGCGTCACGGCCTCCCAGGAGGGCCGCAGCAAGATCCTCCCGCCGACGCGGGTGGGCTTGAAGTACTGCTTCCACGCGTCACGCCACTCGTCCCCCACCACGTGCTCCACGCGCGCGCCGAAACGCGCGTACTCGGCCGCGAGGGCCGCGGCCACGGCGTCGTCCGGCACGCTCACGACCAGCGTGGTCACGGTCGCGCTCGCTCCCTGATCAATGGTGGTCGCGTCGCGCTCTTCGATCCCTTGGGCCCCTTGCTCCCACAGCTCCGAGGAGATCAGCTCCACCTCGTCGGTGGGGACGTCGAGGTGCACGTAGGGGTAGCGCGAGAGAGGTGGGGCGTCGGTGGCGGTGGTCACGGTGCCGCTACTCTGAGGGCCACATAGCCGCCCAGCAAGAAGGCGAAGAGCAGGACCCGCTTGGGCCGGCCGGTCTGGATTGCGAGCACGAGCGCCGCCCCCGGGACCACCAGGCCCACCCAGCGCGCGCGCGGCGTCAGCTCGGGCGCACGGAAGGCCGAAAGCGCGATCTGCAGGTAGACCCAGAGCAGCAGCGCGCCCGCCGCGCTCAGCGCCAGCAACCACCAGAGCTCGGGCGTGATGCTCATCACGGCGAGGCATACCACGTGCGCCACCGGGTCTGCCCGTCCCGCCGGTGTGTGACATTTCATGACCTGTTTGCCACGGGGCCGACACGCGGGTATACAGGGTCCCGTCAAACTACACTGACACGTCAGTCTACTTCACATGACCACGCAGTCACACCAGTCCGGACATACCGGCCCGCACAGCGCCGCCTTCTTTCGCCTCGAAGGGACCCTCGTCACGCGTCCGACCCTCGCCGCCGCCGCGTGGCTGGCCGGCAACGCTCAGGGCTTGGGCGAGCGCTTGGCGCGGCTGGGCAACGTCGCCCTGGCCGCGCCGGTCGCCCTGCGCGGCGACCTCAGCACCGGCGTCACCACCTCCCGGCTGACCTGGATGGGGCTGCGTGGGATGAGCGAGGACCGCATCACCGTCCTCGCCGAAGAGTACGTGGAGGAGTTCCTGGCGGGGGAGCTGCTGGAGGTGGGTATGCGCCTGGTCGCCGAGGCCCGTCGGCAGGGGCGGCGCGTGGTGCTGATCAGCGACAACATCGACCTCGTGGCGGGGCCCCTGGCCGATCGCGTGGAGGCCGACGACGTCATCTGCAACCGCCTCGAGATCCGCAAGGGCAAGGCCACCGGGCGCCTCGAGGACCCGGTCATCGGCGGCAACGTGGCGGGTCAGTGGGCGCGTGACTTCGCGAAGGAGCACGGGCTCGACCTCGACCAGTCGTACGCCTACGGCGCGAGCGCAGCGGACAGCCTGCTGCTCAGCGCCATCGGGTGGCCCTGCGCGGTGAACCCCGACCGGCAGCTGCGTCGCATCGCCCGCGACCACCAGTGGCCCGTGGTGGAAGGCAAGGACCGCTCATGAGCGCCTTCCCCGTACGCGACACCTTCGCCGGCAAGCACGTCGTGGTCACCGGCGTGACTGGGTTCGTGGGCAAGGTCTGGCTGGCCATGTTGCTGGACTACGTGCCCGAGGTGCGCCGGGTGACGGTGCTCGGGCGCGGCAAGAAGGGGCAGGACGCCGCGCAGCGCTTCGAGCAGATCTACCGCTCGTCCCCCGTGTTCCGGCCCCTGCGGGAGCGCCTGGGCCAAGAGCTGTACGACCTCATGGACCAGAAGGTCGAGGTGCTGGACGCGAAGCTGAGCGAGCCCCTGTGTGGGCTCGAGCCCTGGCAAGCGCGCGAGCTCATGGCCGACGTGGACGTGGTGGTGCACTTCGCCGGGCTGACCGACTTCGAGCCGGACCCACAACTGGCGATCGACGCGAACATCCACGGGGCGCGGCACGTGGCCGACCTGGCGGCGCTGTCACCGAGCGGGCGCTACGTGCACTGCTCCACCTGCTTTGTGGCGGGAATGCGCAGCGGCCACGCGCCGGAGACGCTCACGCGCGGCCTCTCGCCGAACGGCACGCGCTTCGACCCGGAGCAGGAGGTCGCCACGTTGGAGGCCGCGCTGCGCGCGCTGCCCAGCAAGGCGGACCGCCTGGCCCTGGGCATGGAGCGCGCCAAGCGCTTGGGCTGGCCCAACGTCTACACCTTCACCAAGGCCCTGAGCGAGCACCTGCTGGAGGGGCGCGAGGACATCCAGACCACCACCGTGCGCCCGGCCATCGTGGAGTGCGCGGAGCGCTACCCCTTCGCCGGCTGGAACGAGGGCATCAACACCTCGGGGCCGCTGGTGTGGCTGATGGGCACCGTGTTCCGGCGCCTGCCCGTGCGGCACAGCGTGGGCTTCGACATCATCCCGGTGGACATGGTCTGTCGGGGCACGTTCCTCGCGGCCGCGGCCGCCCTGCGCGACGAGTCCCTGCCCATCTATCAGCTTGGCACCGGGGGGCGGAACCGGCTCGACTTCGAGCGCGCGCTGGACCTCAGCAACCTGGCCATCCGCAGGCAGCACCGACGCTCGGAAGACCCCTTCACGCGCTACGTGCTGAGCCAGCTGTCGGCCTACTCGGCCAGCCCGGACAAGGAGTACGTGCTGGGGGTGAAGCAGACCAAGCGCCTGATGGAGGAGCTGCGCAACACGCTCAAGGACCTGGACGTGCGGCGGCTGCTGCCACCTGCGACCTTCGAGCGCCACGGCGAGCGGCTCACCGCGCAGGTGCGCGAGTGGTCCACGGACGCCCGCAACCAGGCGCGCAAGCTGAAGAGCGTGGAGGACATGCTGCGGCAGTTCCGCCCCTTCATCTGGGACCACGACTACCACTTCGAGACCGAGGCGGCGTGTGCGCTGACCGAGCGCCTCGACCGCGACGAGCTGCCGCTGTTCGGCTTCGACGTGGATGATCTCGACTGGCGCGACTACTACATCAACGTGCAGGTACCGGGGCTCGAGACCTGGTGCATTCCCCTGCTGCGCGGCGAGAAGATCCCCGTCGACCCGCCGCTGCCGGCGCGCGCCCACCCGAAGCCGCAGTCGGGCGAGCACCGCACGCGACCCGCTGCGCGCCTGAGCGCGTGAGCCCCCGGGTGCGGCGCGCCCCCTCCCCCTCATGGACGAGATGCCGATGACCAAGAAGAAAGCCATCTTCCTCACTGGCGCGACGGGCTACCTAGGCTCGTACGTGGCCGACGTGATGCTGCGCGAGACCGACGTGGAGCTGCTGCTGCTGACCCGCGCGCGCGACCGTCAGCAGGCCGTGGAGCGTTTCTGGCAAGCCATGCAGATGCACATGGACGCGGCCACGTACTACAGCTTCCTCGACCGTGTACGCTTCATGCCGGGCGACCTGACGGCGCCGGGGCTGGGCTTGTCGGCCGAGGACCGCGCCTTCGTGGTCAAGAACGCGGACTCGGTGCTGCACATGGCCGCGTCACTCAACCGCAAGAGCGAGAAGACCTGCCTAAACCACAACCTGCGCGGGACGCTGGCCGTCATCAAGCTCTCCCGCGAGATCCAGGACGACCACGGGCTGCGCCGCTTCAGCCACGTGAGCACCGTGGCCGTGGCCGGACAACGCGACAGCGAGACGCTGCGCGAGGACGACGCCATCGAGTGGGATCGCAGCGACTACGACCCCTACGGCCGCACCAAGAAGTTCTGCGAGCACATGGTGCGCGAGCTGCTGCCCGAGGTGCCGAAGACCTTCCTGCGCCCGAGCATCGTCATGGGCGACTCGCGCTTCGCGGAGACCTCGCAGTTCGACATGGTGCGCGCGTTCTGCGTGCTGGTGGACCTGCCCATCCTCCCCTTCAGCGGGGAGAGCCGGGTGGACATCGTGAACGCCGACTGGGTGGGTCGCGCCATCTCCGAGATCCACCTCAAGGACGCGCCCAAGTACGACATCTACCACCTGTCGTCGGGCGCGGCGTCGCACCGCATCCACGAGATCGCGCGCGCGCTGGTGGCTTCGGGGAAGCGGCGTCCGCCCCGCTTCGTGCCGG
Organism: Sandaracinaceae bacterium; assembly: GCA_020633075.1. Taxonomy (GTDB): domain Bacteria; phylum Myxococcota_A; class Polyangia; order Polyangiales; family Houyiibacteriaceae; genus JADJJE01. The sequence continues at coordinate 1,506,387 of JACKEI010000002.1, read as the reverse complement.
CCCTCGAGGGCTCGTTCGAGAAGGTCATGGACCAGCTGGCGGGCATGAAGGCCAAGAACGCGGCCACCCTGGTGGGCTCGCTCTTCAAGGTCTTCCTGCCGTACATCACCTACGACACGGTCTTCCTGAACGACCGCGCGGTGGAGGAGATCGGCCTCGCGCCGACGCCGTTCATCCAGTACGCGGCGCGCCTCTACGACTACGCCAAGAGCGTGAACTACGAGTACCCCGTGCTGCCGCTGCCGTCGCGTGAGTCGGTGGCGAAGACGCCGGCGCCGAACGTGTCGCGCGGAGTGGCCTCGGCGTGAGCGAAGGGCCCCACAGCAAGCGACCCGCGGCGCGACGCTGGCGGCCTAGCGCGTCGAGCGACGGTGGGGCCATGACGGACGCGCCCGACGGAGCGGCGAGTCCGGGTGTGCAGGGCGAGGTCCGTGACGCGCGTCCACGGACCTCCGGCGAGACCCGTGAGCAAGCCGAGCAGAGCACCCTCGGGCTGCTGCGTGATCTCGCTCGCGGTGGCCGCCCGTCGCGGGCCGACGCCGAGGGGCTGTGGGGCGCCATCAAGGATGTGGCCCGCGCGGCGCGTGACGTGGTCAGCGAGCAGCTGGACGCCGACCGCGCGTTGATGCACGCGATGAGCGCGGTGATCGAGACGGCCAAGAGCCGCTACGCGCTCGACCCAGGCGCACAGTGGAAGCCGGGTGAGCCCCTCAAGCTGCTGCTGGCCGGGTACAACGGCACGCGCAACACGGGCGCCGACGTGCGCGTGGAGGAGATGATCCGCCAGTTCCGGCACCTGTTCGGTGACGAGCACGTGGAGCTGAGCATCTACACCATCGACCCGGACAAGACGCGCGGCTACTTCCGCACGGTGCGCCAGCTGCACATCCCCAAGATCTTCCCGCGCTACCTGTTCGACACGGTGCACACGCACCACGCCGTGGTCGCGTGCGAGGGCTCCATGTTCAAGTCCAAGTTCGCGAGCGCGCTCTCCACCATGATGGTGGGCAGCATCGGGCTCGCGGCGGCGGAGCAGAAGCTGGCCATTGGCTACGGCGGTGAAGCGGGCGACATGGACGAGGGGCTGCGGGCCCTGGTGGAGCGCTACTGCCGCGAGGCGCTGATCCTGGCGCGCAACCGCGAGAGCCAAGAGGTGCTGCGCGAGCTGGGCATCGCGTCCAAGTACGGCACGGACACCGCGTGGACCTTCACGCCCGCGCCGGACGAGGTGGGGCAGCGCGTGCTGCGCGACGCCGGCTGGGACGGCGTGACGCCCGTGCTGGCGCTCTGCCCCATCAACCCCTTCTGGTGGCCGGTGAAGCCGGACGTGACGCGCGCCGCGGTCAACGCCGTGAGCGGCATGTACGCAGACGGCCACTACGGCAGCGTGTACTTCCACCGTGAGGGCGCGGACGTGCACGAGCGGCAGGAGCGCTACCTGGACGCGCTGGCCGAGGGGGTGCGCCGCTTCCGCGCCGAGCACGACGTGTTCCCCGTCATGATCGGCAGCGAGATGTTGGACCGTGAGGCCTGTGAGGGGTTGCGCGAGCGCCTGGGCGCGGAGTACCCCGTGATCGTGTCGGACGAGCACGACATGTACGACATGGTCAGCATCATGCGGCAGGCGCGCCTGATGCTCTCGTCGCGCTACCACGCCATCGTCACCACCATGCCGGCCGGGCTGCCCTCGGCGGGGGTCACCATGGACGAGCGCATCCGCAACCTCATGGCGGACCGGGGCACCCCCGAGCTGGCGCTGGAGGTGGACGACCCGGAGCTGGCGGACAAGGTGCACACGGCGCTGGTCACGCTCTACACGGACGCCGAGCGCATCCGCGCCAGCATCGACGGCTGCGTGCTCGAGAACCTCGAGCGCATGGGGCAGATGGGCATGGACCTCGTGGACTTCGTGCGGGCGCATCACCCCGAGTTCCCCTTCGCCGACGGCTTGGGCCACGGCGGCGACCCCTTCGCGCACCTCCCGTCGCTGCCGCCGCGGCTCGCGCAGATGGTCGCCGCGCGGCACGCCCCGCCGGTCCCCACGGAGGGCGTCGAGCTCTCCCGCCCCCGGAGCGTCGCCTGATGTTCGCCCCACACAGCTCGTTGCTGCCCTGGCCCGCGCGCGTAGCCCTCTCGCGCCTCGGCCGACAGGCGTCGCTCGCCGCCCAGAAGTTCCGCGCGCGCACGGACATCCCACCCACCTTCCACGGCGACGCCATCGGCTGGTCCCTCGAGGGGCAGACCCTCGAGGTGGTCCTGCACCGCGAGCCCTGCAACGAGATCGGCAGCGTGATGCTGCGCGAGCTGGAGGAGCTGGCCGACTACGTGCGCGCTGGCGCCGGGGGGGCGCGCGCGCTGCTCTTCTACAGCACGGCGGAGCGCGGCTTCTCGGCCGGGGCGGACCTGCGCGAGCTGTACAGCGGCATGGTGGATCGCCGCGGCCAGGGCATGTCGCGCTGGCAGATGGCCTTCGAGGTGCGCGACTTCCTGGACCGTATCCACGCGGTCTTCGACACCTTCGACACGGCGCCCATCACGACCATCGCGGTGGTGCACGGCTTCTGCTTCGGGGGCGGCTTCGAGCTGGCGCTGACCTGCGACGAGATCATCGCCGAGAAGAGCGCGCGCTTTGCTTTCCCCGAGCTACGCCTTGGACTGGTGCCGGGCTTCGGTGGGATCCCGCGCCTGCGGCGGGACCTCGGCAACGCCGTGGTGCGCGACCTGCTGCTCACGGGACGCAGCATCAACTCCACCAAGGCCGGCAGCGTGGGCCTGGTGTCCCAGGTGGTGCCGCGCGGGCGTGGCCTCGAGGTCGCGCGTCGCGTGGGCGAGCAGGCCGCCAAGTTCGACCGCGCCACCACGGCCGCGGCCAAGTCCTTCGCCAAGCCCATCCCGCGCGACGAGCTGCGGCGCGAGAAGGACCTCTTCATCGAGCTGATGGGCTCGCCCGTCGTCGAGGCGGCCCTCAAGAAGTTCGTCGAGAGCGACGACCCCCACTCCTACCTCCCCTGAACGTGCACCCGATGGCCCAGAACGACCCGATCCTCAGCAAGCTCCTGACCCTCGCCGCGAAGCGCTTCGAGCGCGACACGGCGGGCCTCGGCCCCGACGACGACTTCTTCGACCGCCTGGACATCAACAGCTACCAGGCGATGGAGCTGCTGACCGAGGTGGAAGAGGAGTGGGGCATCGAGATCCCGGACTACGAGGTCCAGGACGTCCGCACCTTCGGCGCGCTGGCCGCGCTCATCGCCGACCGCATCTGAGCGTCACAGAGACACAACGAACCCCCGATGATCCCGCCCGAACGCTACGAGAGCCTTGGTGAGCTGCTGCGCGACGCGCTCGTGCAGTACAAGTCCGAGGTCGCCCTGATCGAGGCCAACCGCAAGCAGGAGGCGCGTCGCCTGACGTACCTCGAGCTCATGCGCGAGGCGGACCGCGTGGCGCGTTATCTCGAGGACGCCGGGGTGGGTGCCGGGGCGCGCGTCGCCATCTGCATGAGCAACCAGTCCAAGTGGATTGTGAGCGCCTGCGCGGCCTTCTCGCGTGGCGCGGTGATCGTCCCCATCGACTACAAGCTCACGCCCGAGGAGCAGCTGGCCCAGCTGGCGCACTGCCGGCCGGAGTGCCTGGTGACGGAGTGGCCGGTGTTCATGCGCTACGACGTGAGCGCCCTGCCCGCGCCCCACGTGTTGGTCTGTGAAGCGCCCAGTGGGAAGCCCGTGGGTGCAGCGACGCGCTACGAAGACGTGCTGCTGGGGAAGGGGCCGCGGGCGACCTACGTGCCGCGCAAGCGCAGCGACCAGGCCACGCTGGTGTACTCCTCCGGGACCGGCGGCGTGCCCAAGGGCTGCATGCTCAGCCACGACAACTACCTCGAGCAGTACCGCACGCTGGGCCTGCTGTACCCGCTGCGCACCGGGCACCGCTACTTCTCCATCCTGCCGACCAACCACGCCATCGACTTCATGTCGGGCTTCATCGGGCCGCTCGCGAGCGGCGCCACGGTGGTGCACCAGCGCTCGCTGCGCCCGGAGTTCATCAACCACAGCATGGAGCGCTACGGCATCACGCACATGGCCGTGGTGCCCCTCCTGCTGGAGGCCTTCGAGAAGCGGGTGCGCGAGCAGGTGGAGGAGCGCGGCAGCGTGGGCGAGCACGTGTTCGAGGCCCTGCGGCAGGCCAACGCCGCGCTCACCTTGCGCGCGCCGCGGCCGGGGCTGAGCCGCCGCCTGCTGCGCCCCGTGCACGAGGCGTTCGGCGGCAAGCTCGAGATGCTCTTCTGCGGCGGCGCCTTCGTGGACGCGGCGCGCGCGCAGTTCTTCTACGACCTGGGCATCCCCGTGGTCATCGGCTACGGGCTGACCGAGGCCGGCACGGTGCTGACGGTCAACGACCTCGCGCCCTTTCGCGCGGACTCGGTGGGGCGGCCCCTAGACGGCGTGGAGCTCCAGATCCGCAACGCCGACCCGCACACGCAGGTGGGCGAGGTGTGGGCCCGCAGCCGGACGGTGATGCTGGGCTACCTGGACGAGCCAGAGCTGACCGAGGAGACCATCGTAGACGGCTGGCTGCGCACCGGGGACCTCGGCTTCCTGGACCCGTCTGGACAGCTGCACCTGCGCGGGCGCAGCAAGAACATGATCGTCACGGCGGGCGGCAAGAACGTGTACCCCGAGGACATCGAGGGAGCGTTCACGAGCGTTCCCTGCGACGAGCTGGCGGTGTTCGCGACGGGCTACGTGTGGCCCGGCGTGACGCTCACCGAAGAGGGCCTGGTGGTGGTGGTGCGCGCGCCGCAGGTCACCGAGGACGACGCGGCACGCAACGCGCTGCTGGAGGCCATCCGCGTGCGCAACGGCAAGCTGCCGGACTACAAGCGGGTGTCGGGCGTTCTGCCCTACGCGGACGAGTTTCCGCGCACGGCGTCCATGAAGATCAAGCGAGCGGCCCTGGCCGACGCGCTTCGTTTGCAGTCGCCTCGGGGGGCGATCTTACCGGTGGGAGCATGACGAAACCATTCTTTGCGATTGTGAATGGCGCGGCCGGCGGGGGCCGGTGTCGCGCCCGAGCGGACCAAGCCACGCGGCGCCTGCGCGCGGGCGGCCTGGAGGTCGACGTACACCTGACCGAGGGGCGCGGGCACGCGACCGAGCTGGCCGAGGACGCCTACGACGCCGGTCACCGGCGCTTCATCTCCATCGGCGGAGACGGCACCAGCTACGAGATCGTGAACGGGCTCTTCCCGCGCGCGCACGCGGAGGGGGAGCGCGTGCAGATGGGCATGTTGCCGCTCGGCACCGGCAATTCGTTCCTGCGCGACTTCGGCATCACCAACGAGGACGCCGCCTTCGACGCCATCATGCGGGGCCGCACCAAGCCGGTGGACGTGGTGCGGGTGACCCACAGCGAGGGCACGCTGCACTACATCAACACGCTCGGGCTCGGCTTCGTGCCGCGCGCGGGTGCGCTGACCAACAAGCACTTCAAGGGGCTGGGGCCGGCCGGCTACGTGGCCGCCGTCGTCGCGTGCACGGCCGACCTGCGCTACCTGCGCGCGCGCTACCGCTACGCGCTCGGGGCCGCAGAGGAAGAGCTCGACGCCGCGGCTCTCGAGGAGCGGGAGAACACCTTCGTGTCCTTCTCCAACAGCAAGTACACGGGGGGCGCCATGATGATGGCGCCTGCGGCGGACCTCTCGGACGGCTTGCTCGACATCGTGCGCGTCAACCGCCTGTCGCGTCTGGACCTCATCACCACCTTCCCCAAGATCTTCACGGGCACCTTCGTGGAGCACCCGGCCGTGGAGCAGGCGCTGGCCGCTGCCGTGCGCTTCGAGGGCACGGGCAAGCTGGACGTGCTGGTGGACGGCGAGCAACTCGAGCTCGAGCTGAGCACTCTGCACGTGCTGCCGCAGGCGCTGGAGGTGCTGGCATGAACGCGCCGCGCGAGCAGGAGACCGAGGTGGCCCTCTTGGGGGAGCCGGACGCCGCCACGCGGGAGGGGCTGCCGGGTGACCGGCGGGGCGAGCCAGCCAACCTGCTGGAGCGCGCCACCAGCGTGGCCACGTGGGGCCTGGGCCTGAGCTACATGGTGCCCGCCATGCTGGGCTTCACGGCGGCCTACAAGACGTTGGGCTCGCACCGCGTGGACGCCGCCACGCGCTGGTACATCCGCACGCAGCTGGACCTGTTGTTCGTGAAGTGGCGCGCCGAGGTGCACCCCGACGTGGACCCGAACCAGCAGTACATCTTCTGCCAGAACCACATCAACCACTTCGACCACCTGTCGATGTACAACAGCACCGCGCACTTCAAGCAGGGCGTGGAGCTCGAGTCGCACTTCAAGTACCCGATCTACGGGTGGTTCATGAAGGCGCGCGGCACGGTCCCGGTGCCGGCCAACAAGACGGCCCGCACGGAGGCCATCTTCGAGGGCATGAAGGCCGAGCTCGAGGCGGGGCGCAGCATCCTCGCCTTCCCGGAAGGGACCCGCACGCTCAACGGGCGCGTGGGGCAGTTTCGTCGCGGGGTCTTCGTCATGGCGCAGCGCCTGGGGGTGCCGATCGTGCCCGTGGCCGTGACGGGCATGTACGACCTCATGCGCAAGGGCTCGCTGGTCATTCGCCCCGGCCAGGAGGTCACCGTGCACGTGGAGAAGCCCGTCCTGGTGGCGGGACGGGGACCCGACGAGGTCGCGGCGATCGCGGCCGAGACCCGCGCCGCCATCACGAAGCACGTGGACGCCTACTTGGACCAGAAGGGAGCCCGTCATGGCTGAAGAGAGCGTCGATGGCCGCACCGTCCGTGCCACACGCAAGCGTCAGCACCGCCGCCAGGCCATCCTCGAAGGGGCCCTCAAGGTCTTCGGCGAGAAGGGCTATCACGGGGCGCACATCAGCGACATCATCGACGAGGTCGGCATCGCCCGCGGGACGTTCTATCTCTACTTCGAGAGCAAGAACGCCATCTTCCTCGAGCTGCTGGACGGCCTCCTGGCGGAGCTGCGCCGGCACATCGTGGGCGTCAGCACCGAGGAGGGCGCGCCGCCCGTGGTGGCCCAGCTGGCGGGCACCGTGCGCGAGGTGCTGCGCACCATGGTCCAGAACCGCATGCTCTCGACCATCATCATCCGCGAGGCCGTCGGCCTGGACGCGGAGGTCGACGCGCGTCTGCGTGCTTTCTACGCCGAGCTGCTGCATTATATCCGGGACGCCGTCGCCGAGGGCCAGCGCCTCTCCCTGATACGAGAGCTGGACACCGAGGTCGCGGCGATGTGCATTCTCGGAACCATCAAGCAGTTCGTGGAGCAGCTCGTGATGATGGACGTTCAGGAGGTCGACGTGGATCGGATGGCGCTGTCGGTGCTGGACTTCAATCTGCGCGGGCTGCTACGCCGCGACGCCGAGTCCTGAGCCCGTGAACGTCCCTGCCAGCCTGTTGCCGTTGGTGGACGACGGCATCATCGAGGAGGTCGTCCGTCCGCTCATGAGCGGCAAGGAGGCCCAGGTGTATCTCGTGGTGGCGGGGGGCACCGAGCGCGTGGCCAAGGTCTACAAGGACGCGCAGCACCGCTCGTTCAAGCACCGCGCCGACTACACCGAGGGGCGGCGCACGCGCAACTCGCGCGACCAGCGGGCCGTGGCGCGGCGCACCAAGCACGGGCGCTCGCAGGACGAGGCCGCCTGGCGCTCCACGGAAGTGGACATGATCTACCGGCTGCGCGCGGCCGGCGTGCGCGTGCCGGAGCCCTACATCTTCTCGGACGGGGTGCTGGTGATGGAGTTCATCACCGACGCAGCGGGCTTCGCCGCGCCACGCTTGGGCGACGCGAACCTGAGCCGGGACGAGGCGGTGTTCGTGTTCGAGGCGCTCATGCAGGAGGTCATCCGCATGCTCTGCGCCGGCGTCGTGCACGGGGACCTGTCGGACTTCAACGTGCTCCTCGGAGAGCGCGGTCCCGTGGTGATCGACTTCCCGCAGGCCATGGACGCGGCGTCCAACCGAAACGCCCGCAACATCCTGATCCGTGACGTGGACAACCTGCACAACTTCCTCTCACGCTGCTCGCGGGACTACCGGCCCAAGCCCTTCGCGCAGGAGATGTGGGCGCTGTTCGAGCGTGGAGAGCTGCTGCCCGACACCAAGCTGCGGGGGCTCTATCGCCCGGACACCAAGCAGGCGGACGTGGGCGGGCTGCTGCGCGAGATTGGCGACGCGCGCCGCGACGCGGTGCGGGCCGGGCTGGCGCAGGACGACGAGGACACCAATGACCAGGAGCTCGGCTCGAGCCGGCGACCAGGCGATGGCGAGCGCCCCGCAGCGGGTGGCCCGGGCGGGCCGCCTCGCCGGCGGGTCGAGGTCGTGGTGAGCCGCGGTACGGCGCCGGGGCAGCGCCCAGCGCGAGACGGGGCGCCGGGCGCCGGGGGCTTCCCGCCACGTGGAGCTGCCGGCTCCGACGGGCGTGGGCGCGAGCGGGACGGTGCGCGCGGGATCCAAGGGCGCCCCCCCGCGCCCCCTGCGCCGAGCGCTCGACCAACCAACGGCGCGAGGCCGAGCGGCGGTGGGCGGCGGGGTGCCCCCGTGGACACCCAGGCGCTCCTGGCGGCGCAGCCCGCCGTGACCGACGCGCAGCGCGAGAAGGCCGCGCAGATCGCCGAAGCCGCGCGCGCCGCACAGGCCGCGCGAGCCGCGCGGGGCAAGGCGCCGCGGCCAGACGCCGGAGGTGGTCGCAGCGACCCACGCGCTCGTGGTCCAAAGGGCCAAGCGTCGGGGGCGCGCGGGCCCGCAGCGCAAGAGCCACGCTCTCGCACACAAGGGGTCGAGCGTGCTCTCGGAAAGAGCGGCGCGCCCGTGGCCAACGGGACGGAGCCGCAGAAGACGAGTGACGCGGGAGACGCACCAGCCAAGCGTCGTCGCCGCCGTCGGCGCGGGCGCTCAGGTGGGGCAAGCTCCGAGCCCAAGCCCTGACGGGAGCGGCGCAGGCTCAGGTCGGCGCGACCTCAGAACACCGTAGGCGCCGCGGGGTCCGGCGCGCGCCGCCGCAATGCGACCCACGCGTCGAGGGCGAGCATCACCAAGCCTGGCAGGAGGACGCCCGGAAGCGGCACGACCAGCGGGGCGCCCAGCGCGAACGTGACGGCCCCGTGCACCATCGCGAGCCCCGTCAGCGCGCGGCTTCTGCATCGCAGCAGCGCGAGCAGGCTGAACACGAAGGGCGCCGCGAGCCAGGCCATGACTGCCGCGACGAGCCATCCTGGGGGCGAAAAGCACGCCAGCATGGAGAGGCAACGCGCCACGTGGGGATTGATTCCGTGCGCGCCCGGGTACCCGCCTGCGGTCGCCATCCGGGAACTGCCCGGCCAGACGTCCCAACCCCTTCGCGCATCAGGGCCGCTGCGGCGGCGCGCCCCTCGACCGGAGCGTTGCGGCGGAGGCGACCCGCGGGGTGCGGCAGTGGCATCCCTCGGAGTCGCGTACACAGCGCCGCGTGTGCCAGGTGTCCTCCGCCACCGTGTCGGGCAGGCCGATGAGCTCGATGCGCAGCACGGAGCCGCGGAAGCCGGGACTGAGCTGCACGCCGTAGTGCTGCGGCAGAGGCACGCTCAGGTCATCGCCCAACGCGGTGAAGCCGGGCGCGTCGGTGAAGCGAGCATCCGTCGGCAACACCGGCCCCGCTTCCCGCGTTGGCCACCGACCCGTGGCCTGGCACAGGCTGACCAGGCGCGCCTCCAGCGGGACCAACAGCGCTGCACGCTCCTCGCTCAGGCGCCGCTTCACCGCCTGCTCGTAGACAGCCACACCTCCCGCGACGAGCGCGACAAGCAAGAACAGCCCCGAGGCCGCCAAGATCCAGGGGAGTCGGTGTCGCCGCACGGAAGCGGGATCTCGCGCCATCGGGAAAGGGTACACGCTGTCCGGCGCTGCACGTCCCCCGCAAGAGCGCCCGAGCGCCGGGATTCGGTGGACATCGCGAAGCCGGCTTCGTGCACTCTCATGGCATGCCCCGAAGCTCGCGGACCACCACGAGCGCGTCCGCACCCTGGCCGGCGTAGTGGCGTACTACGCGCAGTTCGGGCTGTGACCGGGACACCACGCCCGAGGACCGGCGCTGCCAATGGTGAGCGTCCGGTCCCGGCCGCTGCGGGCCGGCGCGGCCGGTATGAAGGTGTCTGCATCGCACCGGAAGGCGGGTGCCTGGGTGGGGGTGTGCGTAGACATCAGCGGCCAACGTAGCGTACGAGTCTCCCCATGAGCGCCACGCCGAACATCCGCGACGAGTGGGACTTCTATCCGTGCCACGTCGACGACGCGCCCGCGTCCATGTTCCTGAACCTGGGCTTCGCCGACGCCCTACCGCCCCACGCGATCCCCGTGCTGCACTGGGTGGGCCTCGAGATGCTGCATCCCGGCGAGCACGGCATGGGCATCCCCCCCGACGTGGAGAGCCTGTTCGACTGCGAGGACGCCGTGGTGAGCGCCCTCGGCGCGCTGGGCTTGGTCTTCGTGGCGCGGCTGCGCAACAACGGCGAGTGGCAGCTGAACTTCTACGGGCCGCCCGTGGACGAGGCGCACGTGCTCGAGAAGCTCCGCAACGCGCTCGCGGGCGAGACGCGCGGCTTTCGCGCCGGCCGTCAGGATGACGCCGAGGGCGAGTGCTACGCGGATTTCTTCTACCCGCCGCCCGAGCGGCTGCAGTGGATCATGGACCGCCGACTGGTGGAGCAGCTCGTGCAACACGGCGACGTGCTCACGGCCGAGCGCCCGGTGGATCACTTCATCCTCTTCCCCGAGGAGCGGGACGTGAGCGCCTTCTGCGAGGCCGCCAAAGCGCTCGGCTTTGTCGTTCCGGACGAGCTCCCCCCGCCCGACGAAGGCCTGCGCTCCGTGCCGCTGCAGCGCATGGACACCATCGAACTCGACACCATCCACGACACGGTCATGCAGCTGGTCGAGCTCGCCGCGCCATACGACGGAGTGCACGACGGGTGGGGCTGCCCGCTGGTCTCCGCAGACGACGTCGGGTGACGCGCGCTCACCGGCCTCGGAGCTGGTAGAACCATCGGATGAACAAGAAGAAGGTCTTCATCGTGGGCGGCACGCAGGGCATCGGGCTGGCGGTGGCGCACGAGTACGCGCGAGTCGGCTGCGATGTGGCCATCGTGGGTCGCAACACCACGGACCTGGCCGCGGCTGCGGATGCGCTACGCGTGCATGGGGGGAAGGTGGTGCCCATCGCGTGCGACGCCATGGACCCCGACGCGGCGGAGGCGTGTGTGGCGGAGTGCGTCAGTGAGGCGGGTCTCGGTCACATCGACGTCGCGCTCATGAACGTGGGCGGCGCCACGCCTCTCTCGTCGGTGACCGCGAGCGCGAAGGACATCCTGCACGTGATGGACCTCAACTACGCGACGCTGGTCCACTTCTTCGTGCCGGTGACGGCGCACATGAGAGAGCGCGGCGGGGGCGTGTTTGCGCACACCAACTCCATCGCGGGGCACGCGGGCATGCCGCTCAGCGCGCACTACTCCGCCAGCAAGGCCGCCGGCCGCGTCTTCTTCGAAGGGGCCCGCGTGGAGCTGCGCGAACACAACGTGCGACTGGTGACGCTGTGCCCGGGCTTCGTCCAGACGCGCGCGCACGAAAAGGGGGAGGTGCCCACGCCCTTCATCCTCAGCCCCGAGGCGGCCGCCAAGAAGATGGTGCGCGCGATCGAGCGCGAGCGCCGGGAGGTGAGCTTCCCGTGGCAGCTGGCCACCGCGTCGTGGCTCGGCCGCGTCATGCCCAAGGCGCTGCTGGAGCCCATCCTGGCGCGCTCCACGCCCAAGCTCCCGCACGCGACCTGAGCCGGACGCGAGCGCCCGCGCACGCTCCCGACGCGCCCGCGTCATGGAGCGCGTAAGGGGCGCTCATTTTTTGGCCGAGGACTTCTCGCCCGCCCACGCAGCCGGCATGCTGTGGAGATGACTGCAGCTCCCCCCTCGCACCCAGAGAGGCGCGTCGTGCGGGCCTTGGCCTGCTGCGCGCTCCTCGGCGCCGCGCTGAACGCCGGCGCACCCGCCCACGCGCAGCGCGAGTACCGCCTGTTCGAGTCGGACCCGGTGCGCCCGATGGCGCTCTCCGCAGACGGGCTGCAGCTCTACGTGGTCAACACGCCCGACGCGCGCCTCGAGGTGTTCGACGTCTCCGTGAGCGGCCTCACGAGGGCCGCGTCCGTGCGGGTGGGCCTCGAGCCCGTGGCCGTGAGCGTGGGCCCCGACGGACGCGTGTGGGTCGTGAACCACCTCTCCGACAGCGTCAGCATCCTCGAGGCGAGCGCCGGCGGGCTGCACGTCACGCACACGCTCTGGGTCGGCGACGAGCCGCGTGACGTCGTGTTCGCGGGCGCCGTGGGCGCCGAGCGCGCGTTCGTCACCACCGCGCACCGTGGCCAGCACTCCCCCTACCCGGCCGGTGAGCCACGCATGGAGGGCATCGGCCGCGCAGACGTGTGGGTCTTCGACGCGCTGTCCACGGGGCCGACGTCCAGCGCCCCGCAGCAGATCGTGACCCTCTTCGGTGACCGGCCGCGCGCCTTGGCCGTGAGCCCGGATGGGAGCGAGGTGTACGCGGCCGTGTTCCGCTCCGGCAACCGCACCACCGCGGTCACCGAGGGCGTCGTGTGCGATGGCGCCACGGCAGGGGCCTGCACCCACGCGGGCGTCTCGTACCCTGGAGGCGTGCCCGCGCCACGCGCGAACCACCAGGGCACGGCCGGACCCGAGGTGGGCCTCATCGTGCGCTTCGACGAAGGCAGCGGTGAGTGGCGCGACGAGCTGCAACGCGACTGGAGCAACGCGGTGCGCTTCGAGCTCCCCGACTACGACGTGTTCGCGCTGGACGCCGACGCGGCGGCGGGCGCGGTCAGCGTGACCCGCGAGATCGCGGGAGTGGGCACGGTGCTCTTCAACATGGTGGTGCACCCGACCACCGGGCGGCTCTTCGTGACCAACACCGAAGCCCGCAACGAGGTGCGCTTCGAAGGCCCGGGCACCTTCGTGCGCGAGAACATGCTGAAGCCGCCGGGCGTGCCGGCCAGCGTGCGGGGACACCTGCACGAGGCGCGCGTGACCGTGGTGGACGGCCTCATCGCCACGCCGCACCACCTGAACCCGCACATCCCCTACGAGACCATCCCGATGCCCGCGGACATTGGCCCACGCTCGTTCGCGCAGCCGATGGGTGCCGCCGTCTCGAGCGACGGGAACACGCTCTATGTCGCGGCCTTCGGCTCCGGCGCGGTCGCCACCATCGACATCGCCGAGCTGGAGGCCGGGACCTTCGTGCCCGCGCTGGAAGACCGCATCACGGTCAGCGGCGGCGGGCCGACCGGGGTCGTGCTGGACGCGACCGGCACGCGGGCCTTCGTCACCACGCGCTTCGACAACGGCGTCTCCGTGCTGGACCTCGGCAGCGGCACCGAGACGAGCCACCTGACGCTGTACTCTCCTGAGCCGCCGAGCGTGGTGAACGGCCGACGCTTCCTCTACGACGCGCAGCTCACGTCGAGCAACGGCGAGGCTTCCTGTGGGAGCTGCCACGTCTTCGGCGACATGGACGACCTGGCCTGGGACCTGGGCGACCCCGACGGCAACGTGGTGAACAGCTTCAACCCCGTGGTGGCGATCGGCAACCAGGTGCCCTTCCATCCGCTCAAGGGCCCGATGACCACGCAGTCGCTGCGCGGCCTGGCGCACGCCGGCCCCATGCACTGGCGTGGGGACCGCACCGGCGCGACGGCCAGCAACCCAGGCGGCGCGCTCGACGAGGGCGCCGCGTTTCGCGCCTTCAACGTGGCCTTCGAGGGGCTGGTGGGACGTGACCAAGGTCCCCTCAGCGCCGCGGACATGCAGGCCTTCACGGACTTCGCGCTGCAGCTCACCTATCCTCCCAACCCCGTGCGCGGCCTGGACAACGCGCTCAGCAGCTCGGCCGCGCGTGGCATGACCACCTTCATGAATCGTCGGGTGGACGCCGCCGCCACCTGCGAGGGCTGCCACACCTACAGCCGCGCCGAGGGCTTCTTCGGCAGCGGGGGCCGGACCACCTTCGAGAACGAGACCCAGGAGTTCAAGGTGGCCCACCTGCGCAACGTCTACCAGAAGGTGGGCATGTTCGGGATGCCCAACACCCCCTTCTTGAACACCATCGACGCCACCCCCACTGGCCCGCAGGTGCGCGGCTTCGGCTTCCTGCACGACGGATCGGTGGACACGCCTACGCACTTCTTCCACGCCAGCGTGTTCAACTTCATGAGCAGCGGCGAGCGCGACGACGTGGTGGACCTGATGATGGAGTTCGACAGCGATCTGGCGCCCGCGGTGGGTCAACAGGTGACCCTCGGACCGGCCGCCCCCGCCGTGGCCAGCGCGCGCCTGTCGCTCTTGCGAGCGCGCGCGGACGCCACGCAGAGCGAGCCTGGCAGCGCAAGCGGGCGCGAGTGCGACCTGATCGCCAGCGGGCTGACCGCCAGCGGCGAGGAGCGCGGCTACGTCTGGGACGCAGACCTCGGCACGTGGCAGAGCGACCGCCTCTCCGAGCAGCTCAGCCACACGCAGCTGCTGGACCTGACCAGCGAGCGCACCCTGACCTTCACGTGCATGCCCCCGCGCACGGGCTATCGCGCCGGCGTGGACCGCGATGGTGACTTCGCGCTGGACGGCGACGAGCGAGACCGCGGCACCAACCCCCTCGACCCGAGCAGCTTCCCGTCGGACCTGCGCATGGACGCGGGGACGACCCCCGCAGACATGGGCGGCCCCGGCAACGACGGTGGCCCGCCGACTCCGCCCCGCAACGGCGGCTGCGGCTGCTGGGTGGGGAACGGCGCAGGGCGCGCCAACATGAGCCTCGCGATCGTGCTGGGGGGGCTCGGGCTCCTGCTCGTGGCCCGTCGACGCCGTGCTGCGCGGCGTCCCCAATCGTCGTCGACCGGCGGCCCGCGGCGCTGACGCCGCGCGCTCCGGCGAAGGCCGCGTCCCGTGCGCGACCGAGAGAGTGACAAGACAGCGGCCAAGAGCGCGGCTGGCACAAAGTCGCGAGTAAGAGTATCACCATGAGCGTGACTCCGGATGCCCGACTCTTGCTCGGCACGGCAGCGCTGTTTGCGTTGAGCGGCTGCGTGCCGCCACCGCCCCCGGCGCCGGGCATGCTGGAGGGCGACGCGGGGCCACCAGCACCCACGTGGGTCGACCTCGGGCCCGGCGGTGACGCCTGCGAGCGCACCCCGCTCACGGTGGCGCCACAGACCCCGCAGATCATCCTGATGCTCGACCGCTCCGGCAGCATGGGGGCGTCTCGTTGGGAGCCCGCGCGCCAAGCCGTGGTCGACCTCACCGAGAGCATGGACGCGTCGTGGGAGGTCGGCCTGGAGCTCTTCCCCAGCGCCGCGAGCGACGACGAGTGTGGCGTGCTCGGGCTGGACGTGTTCCCCGTGGCGCCGCACGCGGAGACCATCGCGGCCGTGCTCAGCGACGCTACGCCGCACGGCGCGACCCCCACCACGGCGGCGCTGGAATTCGCCGGCGCAGCGTTCGCGGCCCTGCGCGCCCGCGAGAGCGCGATGAGCATGCCGCGGCCGCAGACCATCGTGCTGGTCACCGACGGCGCGTCCAACTGCGACCCCTACGGCAACCTGAACGACTCGATCATCGCGACCACCGAGACGGTGCGTCAGCTGCGCTCCGAAGGCATCACCACCTACGTCATCGGCTACGACATCGGTGGCCAGAGCGTCGCCGCGCGCGCGATGGACGACTGGGCCAGCGAGGGCGGGACGGGGGTGGCGCTGCACGTGCGGGACGGCGAGACCCTGCTGGCCGAGCTCAGGAACGCGGTGGCGTCCACGGCCCCTTGCGCCTTCGCCATCGACGCCATGCCCTCCGACCCGGCGCTGCTGCGCATTCGCCTCGACGGGCGGGTCTTGCGCCGCGACACCGACTACGCCTGGATGCCCGGGATGGGCATCCAGCTCAGCGCGGAGCGCTGCCTCGCGGTCCGGGACGGCGAGAGCCACCCGCTGGCGGCGGAGCTGCTCTGCGTGCCGGACTTCGGCTGAGCACGTCTCGCTGACCAGGCGCGAGCGCCAACAAGACAAGACCCGCACCCCCTCGGCGAGAGGGGGGCGGGCCGTTCGGTTCGGTGAGGAGCGGGCGGCTACTGGTCCAGCGCGACCGCGACGCCCTGCATGACCGCCGCGATGCGCACGGCGTCATGGACCTGCTCACGCGTGAGCCCGCCTTCGGTGACGACGGCTTCATGGCTCTTGACGCACATCTCGCAGCCGCCGATGGCGCTGACCGCGAGGCTCATGAGCTCGAAGCCCAGCTTGTCCGCCGCGGGCTTGCCCACGCGGTGCATGCGCAGCCCCGCGCGCATGGTCTTGTACTCGCTCTCGCCCATGAAGTGGCGGAAGCGGTAGTAGACGTTGTTCATGCCCATCATCGACGCCACGGCGCGCGCGTCGTCGATGACCTCGGCGCTGACGTGGTCGGCGGCGTCCGCCAGCGTAGCCTCGCGCAGCTTGGCGTTGCGCGTGGCGATCGCCGTGGCGGCCGCGACGCCCCACCGCTGCGTCTCGTCGAGCGAGGACTGGGTCAGCACCGACTGCAGGTTCAGCTTGAGGTCCTTGGCGTACTCGGGGATCTCAGCCCTCAGCTCTTCGAGCGCTTTCATGACGTGCTCAGCCGAGGGTCGGCTGACCCTTTTCCCAGTTGCAGGGGCAGAGCTCGTCGGTCTGCAGGCCGTCGAGCACACGCAGCACCTCGGGCACCGAGCGGCCGACCGAGAGGTCGTTGACGCTGACCCAGCGGATGACGCCCTCGGGGTCCACGATGTAGGTGGCGCGCAGGCAGACGCCCGCGTCCTTGTGGAGGATGCCCAGCGACTGCGAGAGCTCGCGCTTGGTATCGGCCAGCATCGGGAAGGGCAGGTCCTTGAGGTCCGCGTGGTCGTTGCGCCACGCGAGGTGCACGAAGTGGGTGTCGGTGCTCGCGCCGAGGACCTGCGCGTCGCGGTCCGCGAAGTCGCCGTTCTTGCGGCCGAACTCCGCGATCTCGGTCGGGCAGATGAACGTGAAGTCCATGGGCCAGAAGAACACCACGAGCCACTTGTCCTTGTACGAGGCGTTGGTGATCTCCTGGAACTCCTTGCCCTTCTCGCGGGACACACACGCCTGGAGGTTGAACGCAGGGAACTTATCGCCGATCGTCAGCATGTTTCTTCTCTCTCTTTCCTCGGCCGACGGGGTCGCACACGAGGAGGGGTTGAATGGGACGGGGATCAGAAGAAGTCTGGGCCCCGCTGTCAAGGGTCGCTTTGGTGCGCGGCGTCAGCCCAGGCTGACGCCAGACGCTGAGTCATGGTGCGCAGTCGGTCGGCACGCCCGAGCGTTGCGAAAAACAGAGGGGGGGCGTGCTGGCGATGCGCAGACGCTCCCCTTCGAGGGTGACGGCCGCACCCGCTGGGATGGACACCTGCGCGCGGTAGAGCTCGGCCCCGTCGCCCAGGTTCACTCCGATGATCTCGCCGGGATCCCCGACGTAGACCTCGGTGACGACGTCGCCGACGACGAAGGTGGGACCCGGCCCCCCCGTGGCGTCGAAGGGGGGCGCAGGCGTGGCGCCGGCCCACTTGAACACGCCGTCGCTCACGTTGAACGCGTGCGTCTCGTGCAGCCCGCTCGAGCGGCGCGTGCGCACCAGCACGAGGCCTCCCGCGATGACCGGCTGCGTGCCCTCTTGGAGCCCGTACAGCACCCGGCGCTCCGGCCACACCTCCTCTTCGCCGTGTTCCCGCAGCATGAAGAGGTGCCGGCGCTGGTCGAAGCCGCGACGGATGAGCAGACGCTCGGCGGGGCCCGAGTCGCTCGGGATGGGGAGCTCCACCAGGATCTCCCCGCGCAGCACCCGCCCGTTCAGGTACCCGAAGAGCAGCGCCGCGATGGTCGCCAACAGCAGCACCACGAGCCCGACGGCGAGCTTCTTTCCCGGGATGGCCTTGCGCACGGGGGGACCTTAGCAGCCCCGCCCGCGTGTTCTAGTCGGTTCGCGCCGAGCCTGGCTGGTGTACGCTGACGGGATGCCTCTTCGACTGCGCCTGATGGGTACCGCGGACGGGAACCTTCTTCTGGAGGCTCTGGTGCGCGGCGTGTACGCCCGCCCGCGCGAGGACGAGCTGGCGGACTTCCACCACCCGAGCGTGGGGCGCTTCGAGGTGGTCGCGCAGGGGCAGGGCTACAAGCTCCGCGCAGCGGGCTCCGAGGTGAGCGTCCAGACGTACGCCACCATCGACTTCGGTGACGTGACGCTCCACTGCACCGTGCTGCGCACCCGCCGCGCAGGGAGCGGCGTGCCCGGCGCCTGCCCCCGCTGCGAGACACCTCTCCGCCCGGCCGAGATGGGCGCGGCGTATCGGACCGTGGCCACGGACCGGCAGGAGTGTCCGTTCTGCCATGTTCAGATCCTGGGCGTGCGCAGCGCGCGGGACACGCTGGGCGCCGCCAAGACCACGGGCGGCAGCTGGGTGCACGTGGAGAGCAACATGGCTTGCCCGCAGTGCTTGGGCGCGATGACCCCAGCGACGCTGCGGGTGGGCCACACCGAGGTGAGCGTGGAGGCCTGCACCTCCTGTGAGCGCGTGCTGCTGGAGCCCGAGGACCGCCGCGCCCTCGAGGTCGCAGCGCAAGGGCTGCCCAAGTGAGCGTGTGAGCGCGCGGGCGCTCAGCCGCGCTGCGTGTCGCCCCTCACAGCTTGATGTGCTGCCACGCGCCGCGCCGCCACTGCCACGCAAAGGCGGCGCTCTGCAGCAAGCGGTACAGCACCTGCGCGGCGAACACGGCGAACAGGCCGTGGCCCAGCACCGGCCCGATCACGTACGCCGCAGGCAGGAACAACCCCCACTGCAGCCCGATGGAGACGACCATCACGCGGCGCGTGTCCCCTGCGCCCACCAGCGAGTTCATCAGGACGGAGCCGACCGTGTCCATGAACAACGTGGACGCGATCAAGCGCAGCGGCGCGCTCGCGAGCGCCAGCGTCGCCGGCTCGTGCAGGAACGCGCCCGCGACGGCGGTGGGCCAGATCACGGCCGGCAACGAGACGACCAACACCGCCCCCATCGCCAACCGCGTCACCTCCCAGCCCCAGCGGCGCGCGTCCTCTGGATCCCGGCGCCCGAGCGCCTGGCCCACCAGGGAAGCCGCGGCCAGCCCGAACCCCAGCCCCGGCAGCACCCCCACCAGCAGCAGCTGAATCAGGATGTGCGTGGCCGCCTGCTCGCGCGTCCCGATGCGCCCGACGATGGCCACGAACGCCGTCATGCCCGCCGCGAAAAAGAACTGCTGCAGCCCCGCGGGCACGGAGACGCGCACCATGGTGACCAGGGTCTCGCGGCTGGGGAGTCCGTGCAGGAAGCCCTCCGGACGCGCGTGGCGCAGCGCGAGCGCAATGTAGGTGAGCAGCCCCAAGAACGTGGAGATGGCCGACGCCAGGCCCGCCCCCTCCGCGCCCATGGCGGGAGACCCCAGCAGGCCGAAGATGAACACCGCGTTGAGCGCGATGTTGCTGACGTGCATCACCACCAGCGTGCCCATGTAGTACATGCTGCGGTCCGTGGCGTTCCAGAAGCCGCGGAACGCGAAGTTCATGGCGAGGGGCACCATGGCCAGCAGGCGCCAGCGCAGGTAGGGCACCCCCTCCGCAACCACCGCGGGGTCCTCCGTGACCACCGCGTAGAGCAGCTCCGCCTGGGAGTAGAGGAAGAGCGACCAGGGCAGCGCCAGCCCGAGCGCCAAGATCAGCCCCCCGTTCAGAGGCACCGCCGTCTCGTGGGTGCGCCCCTCCCCCACGCGGCGGGCAGCCATGGCCTGCACGCCAGCCGACACGCCCAGGATGAACGCCGAGGTGACGAAGTTGAGGAAGCCCCCCGAGCCCACGGCCGCGAGCGCCACGTCCCCCAGGTGGCCCACCATGTAGGCGTCCACCAGGTTGAGCACGTTCTGCGAGACCATGCCGCCGATGATGGGCAGGGCCAGGGTGAGGATGCGGCGACGCCGGGCCGGCGAGAGCCCTGCCGTCGTCGCGGCTGCGGTCATCGGCGGGGTCGCGAGGTGTCCGTGATGCGCACGGGGGCAACGCCCTCGACGGCGCGGGTATCGTCCGGAGGCGGCCCGTCCGAACCCTCTTCGGTCGGCGTCTCGCCGCCGCTGGACGGCTCGGGGGTCGGGTCCAGGTCCGCCGCGAAGCGCGTGAGCAGCTGCTCCACACGGCGCAGGCGCTGGTTGGCGTCCAGGTCGTCCGCCCACTCCCAGATGCTGGAGCGGTTGCTGCCGACGCGCAGGTCCAGCACGGCCTTGGCCTCGTTGATCGACGTCTCGGGCATGTCGCGCTGGCTCCACGCCTCGATCTCCACCAGCAAGCCGACGAGCTCGCGGCGACGCTCGGAGGTGAGCGCACCGCTGATGGTCTCGGCCACCTGCGGTTCGCCGCCGAGCGCCGGGCGATAGCGCCGCAGCGTGAGGTTGCCCTCGGCGTCCACCTCGATGCGCTCGCCACCGAAGCCGGCCGAGTGATCGTCGTAGACCAACGTGAAGCCCTGCGGCGCTGAGCCTGCATCGTCGGCGTCGCGCAGGCTGCTGCGGACGCTGCTGCCACAGCCCACGGAGAGCAGGCCGAGCGCGACCAGCGCGAACCTCGTGTAGCGCAGTGCGGCGTTCATCGCGGGGCCATCCGGAGAGCGGCGTCGATGCGAATGACCTCGCCGTTCAAGTAAGGGTTCTCCACGATCTGCTGCGCGAGCTGCGCGTACTCCGAAGGATCCCCGAGGCGGCTGGGGTTGGGCACGCTCGCGCCCAGTGAGGCCAACGCTGGCTCCGGGAGACCCATGAGCAAGGGCGTCTTGAAGAGGCCCGGCGCGATGGTCATGACCCGCACCCCGTTCTTGGACAGATCCCGGGCCGCCGGCAGCGTCAGCCCGACCACCCCGCCCTTGGACGCCGCGTAGGCAATCTGCCCGATCTGCCCGTCGTAGGCCGCGATGGACGCGGTGTTGATGACCACGCCCCTCTCTTCGCCAACGGGCTCGTTCTTGCACATGGAGGCGGACGCGAGGCGCAGCACGTTGAACGTGCCCACCAGGTTGACCGTGATGACCTTCTGGAAGGCCGCGAGGTCGTGCGCTTCGCCGTCCCTTCCGACGGTCTTCATGGCGACGCCGATACCCGCGCAGCTGACCGAGACGCGCAGGGGCCCGAGCGCCTCGGCGGCGGCGATGGCGCGCGCCATGTCGTCCGGGTCGGCCACGTTCGCCTTCACGTAGGTCACGCTACCTGCGAGCTCGCTGGCGAGGGCGTTGCCTCGCTCGTCGTTGAGGTCGACGACGACCACCTTGGCGCCCGCCGCGACGAAGCGCCGCGCGGTCGCTTCACCCAGGCCCGAGGCCCCGCCGGTCACCAACGCCACTGTCTCGTTCAAGTTCATGTCATCACTCCGTGTGGGAATGCCTCTTTACCCCAAGTCGCCGCTCACGGGAAAATCTGTGGGCAAGCGACGCAGGACACGGCAGGCGTTCTGGTAGAGGAACTTGGGCCAGACATGCTCCGCGAAGGGCACGCTGGGCAGCTCTGCGAAGATGCGGTCCAGCGTCAGCCCGGCCGGGAAGTAGCCTGCGTAGAGGATCTTGTCCGCCCCGCGCGTGTTCGCGTAGTCGATGATGGCCCGCGGGTAGTGGCGCGGCGCGAAGGCGCTGGTGGAGTAGTACAGGTTCGGGTACTTCAGCATCAGCTTCACGGCCAGGTCGGTCCAGGGCTCGGCCCCGTGCCGCATCACGATCTTGAGGTCCGGGAAGAACCAGGCCAGCTCGTCCAGCTGCTCCACCAGCTGCGGCTCCATGGGGATGCGCGGGCCCGGCACCCCCACGCACACGAAGAAGGGCAGCCCCCGCTCCACCATGCACGCGTACAGGGGAAAGAACGCTTTGTCCCCGAGCGGCACCTGGGGGAAGTAGCCGCTGGGGAACGCGCTCACCGCCGCGAGCCCGACCAGGTCGTCCATGCGCTCGAGCTCGCGCACCGCCTCCATGCCGCCGTTGGCGCTGACCATCATCTCCGGCACGAAGCGCGTGGGGTAGTCCTGCAGCGCGCGCAGGGCGACCGTGTTGCGCGCGCTCACGCCCAGCAGCGCCGCGCGGATGCCCACGGCGTCCATGAGCGAGACGGTGTAGGCCGCGTAGTCCTCCTGGGGCCCGATGCGCGGGTAGTCCTTGAACATGTACTCGGCCGGGAACTCGAACGAGCGCAAGCTCTCTTGGTCCCGGAAGAGCGGCCGCATGAAGTCGTACGCCTCCTTCTGATGCAGGCTCGGGATGCCGAGCATCAGGTCGATGACCGGGGCGTTGGGGGGCGGCGCCGTCATGAGCCCGTTGTGGCACGCCGCTGCTGCGCGCGCCGCTCGTGATCTTCACGCAGCACCGGCAGCCCCATGTAGAGCAGCGTCAGCATGAACACGAAGTTGCCGCCGCTCATGATCCACAGGTCGTGATCCGGGTAGTGCAGCGACAGCGCGGTCGCCACGCCGTAGCCCACCACCATGGGAGAGAGGTGCGCGTGCATCGTGATGGCCGCCATGCACGACAGCGACGTCCAGTACGCGAAGAGCAGCGAGAACGTGACGGACAGCGGCAGGCCGTTGGACTGGGCGATGTACAGAAGGCCGGGCTGCAGCACGAGCAGCGCCACGATGGACAGAAAGAAGCGCAGGTTGAGCGGCGTCGCGGTCATGGACTCGCGCGCCCAGTAGCCGAGCCCCAGCACCAGGAAGAGACAGCCGGTGGGGACCACGTAGAGCGGCGTGTAGGAGTTCATGTCGTAGCCCACCGCCGGCGCCACGATCGCGCCGCCGAGGATGGGTGCGGCCGTCCACAGGCCGCCGAGGATGGCCGCGAAGAGCGTGCGCGTGCGCATCCCCGTGCGGAGGTCGTGGTGCTTCTCGAGCTCCGCGAGGCGCCCTTCCCGCTCCGCGAGCTCCGCCTCGGCGGCCGCCACCAGCGCGACCAGCTCCGCGCCCGGCGAGTCGAGCTCCGAGAGGTACGCGCGCGCCGCCTTGGGGTCACCGTTGCGCGCCGCGTGCGCGACCACCAGCTCGAGGGTGCGCTGTAGCCCCGCGCGGGCTGCGTTGTTCTCGGGCCACTGGGCGAGCGCCTCGCGGAAGCCAAAACGGCACTCGGAGACCAGCCCATGGAGCTGCTGGGCGTCCTCGGGAGCCGCCTGCGCGCTGCCGAGGCAGACCTCGAGCTCGGCCAGCCGCTCGAGGGCGCGCGCCGCGATGCGCTCCGACCCCCGGTGGCGCAGGTAGCCCTCCAGCGCCAAGCGCAGCTGCAGCGGACTCTCGAAGCGCGCGTCCGGGTCCACCGCCAGCGCACGCGCCGTGATCGCACGCAGCGCGGCGGGCACGGTGTCGGGTAGCTCGCGCACGTCCATCAGGATGCTGGTGATCATCTCGCGCAGGTCCTTGCCCTGGTGCGGCGGGTGCCCACCCAGCAGCTCGAACAGCACGCCCCCCAGCAGGTAGACGTCGGTCTTCTCGCTGATGCGCGACACCTCGCCGCCCAGCATCTCGGGGGCCATGTAGGCGGGCGTGCCGGCGATGTCCTTGGCGTCCCGCGCGTGTGGCACGATGCGCTGGTCGTCCCGGGTAGACACGGCGATGCCCCAGTCCGCGAGGTAGACCTCGCCCAGCTCCCCGATGAGGACGTTCTCGGGCTTGATGTCCCGGTGGATGAAGCCGCGCGAGTGCGCGAAGTGCACGGCGTCACAGACGCGCGCCATCACGTCCAGGTTCCACTCGAGCAGGTCAGGGGCACGAAAGCGTCGCTGCACGGTGGGCCCGTCGTGCATGAGCTGGCCCCACTCGACCCCCTCGATGCGCTTGAGCACGATCAGCGGGTCCCCGTCGTCCGACGCGGCGATGTCGTAGACCGGGAGGATGTTCGGGTGCTCGAGCTGCCCGATGACCCAGGCCTCTTGCAGGAGGCGCGTGATGGACGTGGGCGAGCGGGCGTCCGCGCGCACCTGCTTGACGGCCACCTTGCGTCCCAGCGACTCCTGCTCGGCGAGGTAGACCACGCCCATGCCGCCCTCACCCAGCAGCTGCTCGATGCGCACACGGGTGGAGCGAGGCTCCGCGGCCAGCAGCGCGCCGGCCTTGCGGGCAGCGTCCGTGTCGGGGCGCTTGGGCTCGATGGTCGAGAGGGGCGCCCGGACCAGCGTCGCGTCCTCGGTCATCTCCAGCGTGTGCAGGAACGCGTCTACATTGCGCTCGGGAGCGGCGCTGCTTCCGTCCAAGGTGCTGTCCGGGTCGGCCATGAAGAGCCCGAGGGTACCCCGGCACAGGCCCGAAGGCGATCGCCCTCGGCCCGGCAGATCGCGGGCCGGCGCGATCTGCTGTCCCCAGCGTAGGATAGGCGGCTCGGAACCATTTCCGATTGATTTCGAGCCCTTGCCCCAAGACCGCCGCTTTGCGGTCAGAGGGGCTCTCAGCGGGTGGGGGCTTTCCCTCTTGCCGGCGGGGACCCGCCTGAGTAACACCCGCGTCCAGTCTACGATGCTCGCATTGGGCACACCGGAAGCGGATCTCTCGGGGGTTCTGCGCCGCCTCAGGAGCCGCGCGGACGACCCGCTCCCTGCAGGGCCACCGCCCAACCCCGCCACGACGCTCGCGAACGCGCTGGACGTCCCGCGTGCCATCGCGCTCTCCGACCTGCTCTCGAGCCGCGCCTCCG
Organism: Sandaracinaceae bacterium; assembly: GCA_020633075.1. Classification (GTDB taxonomy): domain Bacteria; phylum Myxococcota_A; class Polyangia; order Polyangiales; family Houyiibacteriaceae; genus JADJJE01. The sequence goes on along the minus strand of JACKEI010000002.1, from coordinate 1,481,572 downwards.
GGCCGCAGACGCGTGGGCGCCTGGACGGGGCGTTCAGCGAGGCCGGCGCGCCCATCGTGGCGGAGACCGCGCGACAGCTGACGCAGGTGCGCGCGCGGCTGATGTCCGCGCTGACGCGCCCGCGCCCGGCGGCGCTGGCGGACCCCCTGCTGCTGCAGGCGGCGCTGCGCAGCCACGGCCTGCTCGGCAAGGTGGTGGACAAGGGCGCTGACAAGGCCGCCTTGGCCGCCGCCGCCGCGGAGCTGGGCGCTCCCCTGCGCGACCACTTCCACCAGAAGGTGTCCTTCATGCGCCGCGAGGTCGCGTGGCTGCGCCAGGACCTGAGCGCCAGCGTGCGCCTGCTGGGCCCCGAAGCGGCCGAGCTCGCGGCGCTGGACGCCACCCTGGAGGCCGCCATGAGCCTGGCCATCACGGCGCGCGTGGAGGACACGCTGCGCCAGCTGGACCGCGCCTTCGTCGGTGGGCTGCGTCAGGCCCTCGGCAAGCTGCCCAGCGCCACGGATGACGCCCCCGACCTCAGCCGCTGGCTGTGGCCGGGAGGGTGGCTGCGCGGCCACTTGGAAGACGTACGACGACTTGCGCTGAGCCTCTACGAGCTGGAGGCCTCGGGCCTGCGCGCGTTGGTGGACAGCGCCGCGCGCGCTGGCTCCCCCACGGAGAACCGAACATGACTCGCCTCGCCATCCTCTTCGCCGGCGCCGCCGGCTCGCTCATCCTCGCTCGCACGGCAGGGTTCTACCAGGGTGAGGATCCGCTCGCGTTCGGCGTGGTGGTGCTCATGGCGGTCGCCCTCTTCGCCGGTGTCGCGGAGCTGCTCTTCCACGCGCAGCGCCTGAAGGGCCTGGAGGGCGAGCTGGCCAAGCTCACCCGCGAGCCCACGCTCGAAGGCATCGACAACGCCAGCCCCATCCTGCGCGCGCTGCTCCAGGCACGCCTGGACCGCGTGTCGCTGGGGGTGCCGCGGGCGTCGTTCACGCCCTACCTGATTGGCCTGCTGGTCATGCTGGGCCTGTTGGGCACCTTCCTGGGCCTCTTCGAGACCCTGCGCGGTGCGCGCCTGGCGCTCACGGCCAGCACGGACGTGGAGGCCCTTCGTGAGGGCCTGAGCACACCGATGAGCGGGCTCATGCGCAGCTTCGGCACGTCCGCGGCGGGCGTCTCGTCCTCGGCCATGCTGGGCCTGGCGGCCGTCTTCGCGCGCCGCTCCGCAGGGCAGCTGGGGGTGCAGCTGCACGCCGCGGCCAGCGGGCCCTTCGCGCGCTTCTCCTCCAGCCATCGCCAGCTGATGGCCCTGGAGCAGCTCGCCGTGCAGGGCGAGTCCTTCCCGGCCGCCGCCGCCGCGCTGACGCTCGCCAGCCAAGAGCTGCTGTCGCTGCGCACGGAGTGGCTGAGCGCGCACGCCCAAGCCAGCGAGGCCGTCTCACGCCGGTTGCTGGAAGCCACGGAGAGCGTGCAGCGCACGGTGCAGGCCGGTGTGGAGCAGAGCGCGAGCGCCACGCACCGCGCGGTGGCGCCGCTGCTGGAGCAGGCCGTCGCCGGCACGGTCGCGGCCGCAGGCGCGCACCTCGCCAAGATCGAGGCCAAGGTGGACGAGGCCAGCGCCGCTCGCCGCAAGGCCGAGCAGGGCGTCACGGAGCTGCTGAGCGCGCACCTCGAGAGCGTGACCTCGCGCCTGGACGCGCAGGTGGAGAACACGCGGGCCTCCGACGACGCGCGGCGCGCGGCGCTCGCGCAGCTGGAGCGTGACGCCGAGCAGGCGCGCGAGCGTCACGTCGCCAGCATCCTCGCCTCCCTGGCGGAGCACGCGGAGCGCAACGCCGCGGCCGAACAAGAGCGGCGTGAGCGCGCGCTGGCGCTGGACGCGCAGCGCAGCGAGCAGTGGGTGGCCGTGCAGAACACCCTCGAGCGCACGCTCACCGAGCGCGGCGAGACCCTGGACGCCACGCTGCTGGCGGCGGGGCAGTCGCTGGTGGGTGCGCTGCGCGAGCACGCGGAGGCGGCCAAGGCCAACGAAGAGGCCCGCGCCGCCCGCCTGGGCGAGCGCCTGAGCGCCGTGACGCAGACGCTGGAGCAGACCGTGGAGCGCTTGGCTGCCGCGGAGACCGAGCGCGCGAGCCTGCTGCAGGCGCACGTCACCACCATGAGCGAGCGCCTGGCCGCCGCCAGCGACCGCCTCGGAGCCGAAGAGGGGCGCCGTGCCGCGCTGCTCACGCAGCACGTGGACGGGATGAGCAGCGAGATGCGGCGGGCCTTCAGCGCCGCAGCCGAGCGCGACGCCGAGCGCGCGGAGACCTTGGCCCAGGTGGCCGGCACCCTGCGCACCGAGCTGTCCGCCGCGGCCGAGGTCATGCGCGACCGGCTGGGCGCCAGCGCCGACGCCGACGCCGAGCGTGCCAAGGAGGCGCAGGCCATGTTCGAGGAGCTCAAGTCCGCGTCCGGTCAGATCGCCGAGGCGGCGCGCTCCCAGTCCACGGCCCTGCAGCAGTTCGTGGCGGCCACCGAGGGGCGCACGGAGGCGCTCGAGACGCGCAGCCAGGAGCGGCTGGAGGCGCTGCTGGACCGCATCCGCGACACGGTGGACACGCAGGCGCTGCGCCTGGCGGCGCTCGAAGAGGGCCTGCGGGCCGCGCAGACCGAGAGCACCGCGCAGCTCGCGCAGCAGCTGGGCGCGCACGCGGAGGCGCTCAGCGCGAGCCTGGGGCAGACCGCCGAGCTGGTGCAGAACGCCGCCGGCCTGGTGCAGGCGGGCGGGGCGGAGCTCACGGCGGTGGCCGAGATGTTCTCGGAGGCGGTGGACCGGCAGCGCGAGGCGGCCCGCGAGTGGCTCGAGAACCTGGGCCACGTGGAGCGCGCCGTCGCAGACGCGGGCGAGGGGGCCGCGGCCGACGCGCTGGGCCACCACCTGGCGCGCACGCACGAGATCTTCGACCGGCAGCTGCGCTTCCAGCAGGAGCTCTTCGAGCAGCTGCGGCACGGACGCGTGAACGGACACAGCAGCCGCGACACGCAGAGCGCCGCGCTCAACGGGGTGGACAACGATGTATCTGCCTGAAGACACCCTCGACGAGGACGACGAGCTCCCCAACATCTGGGCCGCGTTCGGCGACCTGATGGCGTGCCTGTTCGGGCTCTTCGTCTTGTTCTTCGTGTGGCTGGTCACGGTGCAGGTCGCGCTCTCTGCGGACCTCGAGGCCGAGCGCGCCACGCGTGAGGCCGCCACCGCGCGGCTCGAGGCGCTGGAGAGCGTGCTGGCGGGGCCCCTCAGCTCGGGGCTCATCACGCTGGTGGACGGGCGCATCGGCATCCGTGGCAACCTGCTCTTCGCGCTGGGCTCCATCGAGCTGCGGCCCGAGGGGCGCGCGCTGCTGCGCTCGCTGGTGCCGCCGCTGCAGACCTACCTCGGCCAGAACGAGCTCTCGCTCATGGTCAGCGGGTTCACGGACGACACCACGCTGCGCCCCAACGGCTCCTTCACGGACAACTGGGAGGTCAGCGCGCAGCGCTCGCTCACGGTCACCCGCGAGCTGGTGGAGGCGGGTATGCCGGCGGACTGGATCTTCGCTGCGGGCTTCGGGGCCAACCACCCCGTGGCCCCGAACGACACGGAAGAGCACCGCGCCATGAACCGGCGCGTGGAGATCTCCCCCGTGCCGCGGCTGATCCATCGCATCGGGAACCCCACCGACGGCAGCGCGGCTGCTGACCCGAGCGAGAGCGCGGCGGCGCCGCTCGTGGTGGTGCCCGCAACAGGCGCGGCGGAGCAGGGCTCCACGCCTACCGCCGTCACCGCCACCGGTTCGCAGCCGGCAAACACGGCGCTGCCCGCCACCCAGGCGCCCCGCACCGAGGGCCAGGAGCTCCACGCGCCGTGAGCGACGAGCCCGCGCTCGACCCTGTCGCCTTGCGGAAGGCGCTCGACGAGCTCGTCGTGCGCGGCGGTGAGGTCTGGGACGCGCCGGCTGTGGCGCTGGTGCGGACGCTGTTGAGCAAGTCGGAGGCGCTGACGGGCGTGGCCAGGGCGCACCTCCTCAAGCGCGCCGCGGCCCGCTTCGAGTCCCTCGAGCGCGACTTCGGCAAGGCGCGCGAGCGTGCCGACCAGACCTACGCGCAGCTGGCGCGACAGGGGCTGGACCCCGCCAAGCGGCTGGACGGGGCCTTGCAGTATGGGCGCTTCGACGAAGTGGCGCGGGCCGCGAAGCGTCACGACGAGACCCGCAGCGCCGCCCGCCGCGCCATCGTGGAACCCTGGCTCGAGCGCCTGAGCCAAGAGGCGCAAGAGCGCGGCATCTCGCAGCGGCCACCGCCGCCGGACCACGACGACGCCAGCGTGACCATGCCCCCCGACCGCGACACGGTCACTGGGCTGGCCGCCGCCATCTATCAAGACGCCGCCGCCGACGCCACCGCGCGGCTGGTCGTGGCCCAAGCGCGCACCGAGCTGCCCGCCACGGCGGGGCCCTACCACGCTGGCACCGTCGCCGCGCGCGCGCTCGAAGCCCTGGACGAGCTGGCGCCCGCGTACCTGCGTGTTCAGGTGGCTCGCCTCGAGGCCATCGGCAGCCTGCAGCGCTGGGTGGTGCCGCCGCCCCCCGAGAAGCCCAGCCGCGCGAAAGCCGGCAAGGGCGCCGCGAAGGCCGCTCCCAAGAGCAAGACCAAGGCACCACGGGCCAAGCGTCCGCCGAAGCGCGCCGAGAAGCCCAGCGGCGAGGAACCCTCCAGTGACGCCGACGAGGCGCACGACGCCGCCGCCGAGTAGCGAAGACGTCAGCGCGCGTTGGGCCCAGCCGAGGTCGATCTAGGGCGTAGCAGCTGCGGGCGCAGCTGCTGCGGGGGCGGGGGCAGCTTGTGTGGCGGCGGGCGCGGCCGGTGCACCGGCTGCGGGCGCGGCCGGTGCTGTCGCTGCGGGTGCGGCTTCCGCAGGCGCAGCGACACCTCCGTCCACAGCCGCCGGCGGGACGGGGCGCTCGGGCATGCGCAGCGCGACCGGCGTGGATGTGGCGTCGCCCATCAGACCCAAGACCCAGACGCGGCCCTCGGGCTCGTGGTTGAAGAACAGGTGACGCACATCCAGGTCGTAGTGCAGCCGGCTCGAGTCGTCGTCCATGGGCAGGACCACCCGCGCGTAGCCGTACTGCATCGCGGGGCGCTCCACGGCGATGTAGACCAAGGGCACTGGCTCCGGCGCGTCCAGCTCGTGGGCGATGATGCCCTCCACCACGCTGCTCCCCTCGGTCACCGTGACAGTGACGCCGGGCACGGCCAGGTCGCTCTCCGTGCGCTGCAGCAGCATGGCGGGCCCGGTGATGGGCAGCACCTCGTGGCCCTCGCGGGGCGTGGTGTTGTTGGGCGTGATGAACGACTGCCGCTCGGTGACGTGCTCGTCCATCCACAAGAAGAACTGGTACGGAGCCGAGAGGTTGGGGAGGCCCACCGCCACGGGCACGTCCACGCTGAACACGCCGCGCAGGGGCTCCCCGCTGGCCTCGTCGGCGAAGACGTCGCCGGCAAACGCGGGCGGCGTGCTGGTGGGGCTGAGTGGCGGGCCCACCGGCGCCGCGTGGATGCGGTAGGCCACCGTGTTGAGGGCCACCACGTAGATGGCGTGGCGGGGGTCGTCCCCGTAGCGGGCGCGCGCCGCGGCCGGGAGGTTGTAGCGCCCCGAGAGCACCACGGTGGGCCGAGCGTTACGGACGGCCAGCGTCAACGCGAAGGACAGCGGCGCGTCGCTCTCGGGCGGGGTGAAGTCGTTGGGCTCCGTCAGGAAGGTGCTGCTGATGCTGAGCGGGGGCGGACCCATGGGCTCTGGCGGGTGCGGCTCGCTGGTGAGCCCGAGCGCCTCGCAGCCCGTGGCGCCGAGGGCGAGCGCGGCGACGGCCGCGGACAGAACGAACGCCCGAGGAGCGCGGGGCGAGGCTGAGGAGGGCAGGCGGAGCATCACGACGCGCAAGACTACTTGATCCGCGGGTCGGACCCGCCGAATTCCGAACAGCCACCTCGCCGCGCCTCGTAAGCTCGCCCCCGATGAGCCCCGAAGCCCGCGCGATCCTCTGGCGTGTGACCCTCGCCCTGCTCGCGGGCGGCGCGCTGCTGGCCTTGGGCGTCGCCAGCGAGGCCTGGCTGGTGGCGCTGCTGGGCCCCGCCGTGGTGACAGGCGTGCTGGCGTTCTCACTGCGCCGCCCGCTGCGTGCGTACCGCGCCGCGCGCGAGCCCCTGGACGCCGAGGTGGTGGCGATCCTCGAGCGCCACGTCCGTCACCTCTCGGGGCTCACCCCGACCGAGCGCGAGGCCTTCACGCGTCGCGTCGCGCGCCTGCTGGCCACCTTGGAGTTCGAGCGCGTAGAAGGGGCGCGCGACACGCTCGAGCTGCGCGTGCTGGCCGTGGCGGGGGCCGCCCTGCTCTACGTGGGCCGCGACGACCTGCACATCGACGAGCACCGCTCCGTGGTGTTCTACCCCGACGCGTTCTCACACGAGTACGCCGTGCAGCACGATGCGCGCATCGCCGGCATGGTGCACCGGCAGGGGCCCGTGCTGTTCTCGGAGCGCGCGCTGCGCGACGGATGGAACCGCAGCTCGGACGGCTACAACGTGTCCATCCACGAGTGGGCCCACGTCCTGGATCTGGAAGACGGCTTCGCGGACGGCATCCCGGGGCTGGCCGCCGGGTCGCTGGAAGACGAGCAAGCCCTGCTGAGCCACGAGCTGCTGCGCGCGCGGGGCGGGCGCTCGGTGCTGCGCGAGTACGCAGGCACCAACCGGGCGGAGCTCTTCGCGGTCGCCACCGAGGTCTTCTTCGAGCGCCCAGAGCTCTTGCGCCGCAGCCACTCGCAGCTCTACGAGGTGCTCTCGACGTGGCTGCGCGTGGATCCCGAGCGTCTACTGGAGGGTGCTGGCGCACCGCGCGGACCAACGCCCAAGGCGCGCTCCAGCAAGAAGGGGAAGCGCCCGAAGAAGTGACGCGCCGGGGTCGCGAGCACGCCCGCGACCGTGCGCTGCGCCACCGTGCGCGCTCTGGCAAAGCCGTGGCTGCCGATGCGTGAAGCGCGCCGGACTGCTACAACGCGCCGGTGAAGAAGTTCACGGCTGCGCTGCGAGCGCTCGGAATCCTCCTTGGCACCTGGGGTCTGCTGTTCATGGTGGGCGCCATCGCGGGCGTGCTTCCACCCCTGGACGGAGCCTTCGGTCACACCGGTGGGCGGGCGCAAGGCGCCTCCACCGCAGACGGCGACGCAGACGCGCAGGCGGACAGCAGACCCGTGTCCGGCGGCGGCGAGCCGGAGGCCCAGGGCGCGGACGAGCGCGCCGCGCCGACGAACGCCCAGGCGGGGGCGCAGACGGAGCCAACCGCCGGCGCCCAGCTGGTGGCGGGGCCGGAGGTGGCGGGCGCAGAGAGCGGCAGCGCGGGCGCGGCCCTCGAAGGTGGACCGACAGCGGCCCCGGTGGACGGGTCGGGCACGCCGGCGCTGCGTCGGCACACGGTCTGTGAGGGCACCGACACGCCGCCGGTGGTCGACGTGGTGGACCCTGGCAACGTCGTGGTCGGCTGCGGCCCGGACGTCGAGTGGCTGACCCGCTGGCCGGCCGACAGCGACCAGCTCTACCGGACGCTGCGTGTCCATCGCGAGCCCTCGCAGCCGCGGGCGCGCGTGCGCGCCTCCGCCATCGCCCACGGCGACGTCGACGGCGATGGCAACGTGGACTTGGTGCTCGGCTTCTTGGAGCAGAACGCGGAGGGCAGCACCGTGGGCGGCGCGCTCTACCTGGTCCTCGCGGCTCCGGGTGGCGGCTTCGCCGAGCCGCGCGAGCTGGCCCCCATCCCGGTCACGTCGCTGGCGCTCGAGAACGTCAACGACCACGACGCGCTGGACATCATCGCGCTGCACCGGCCCGACGCGTTCGGACGCCGCCCGGCCGAGGTGTGGGTCTTTGGCGGAGGCGCAGCGCCAGCCCGTACGGCGCGCCTCGACGCCGGCAACGCCATCTCTCTCGCCGTCGCCGATCTCGACCGCGACGGTCACGCCGACATCATCGTGGGCAAGCAGGCCGGCACGGCGCGCGCCTACTTCGGAGACGGCACGGGCCGCTTCGAGCGGCGCGCAGAGGTGCAAGACGCCGCCGGCGTGGAGCTCTTGGCCTTCGACCTGGACGACGACGGTGGCGTGGACGTGCTGGCCCTCGCTGACGCCGTGCGCATCCTCCGCGCCGCGCGCGCCGAGAGCCTGGTCAGCGCGGCCCTCGAGGCGCCTCCCGGCCTACGCAGCGCCAACGCGGTGGACGTAGACGGAGACGGCCTGCGCGATCTCGTGGGCATCGCGGGAGACGGCATCGTCGTGAGCCGGAGCCTGCGGGGCCTCGCGCTGGCGCCCGCGTCGGTGGTGGACCTGCCGTTGCACGCGGGGACGCCGCGCGCGCTGTGGGCGGGGCGCTCTCCCGAAGGCCTCGGCGTGGTGGCCCTCACTCGCCGCGCAGGGGACGGTGAGCCCTTCACGCTGGTGTTGATGAGCAGCCTCTCGAGCGCCAACGTGGAGGCGTCGCCCACCTCCGTGAGCGACGCCCCGCTGACGCTGCGCTTCGACGTGCACTGAGCTCCTCGCTGCCTCAGGAGCCGCAGAGCGGGTCGTTGCCACAGCCGGCGATGTCGATGCGCGGGCCCATGCCCATGGCGGTGGTCGCCGTCGTCGTCCCGGTCGGCCGCGGACGGGGGCGGGGGCGGGTGGCCTCCGGTTCCGCCACGGCGGGCGCGTCCGTGGGTGTCGCCACGGCGACCGGCGCGGCCTCGACCGGAACCCGGACTTCGCGCGTCACCTCGACCTCCACGACGCGCACCGCGGGCGGGCGGGTCGCGGCGAAGACGATCATGGAGAGGAAGAACACGAACGAGAAGCCCGCGAAGATCCACCCACCAGGGCCGTGACCGCTGCGCCCAGGGGGCGGACTGCTGGGGGTGGCGCTGCGAGCATGCAGCAACGACCGCTCTGCTTGCACCATCGCCAGCTGGCTGCGCAGCGCAGCGATGCGCTGGTCAGCCGCGCTCGTCGCCTGGGTGGCGGCGCTCGGCTCGGAGCGGGGGGCGGGGGTCTCGGGGAGGGGGTGGCTGCTCTCGGACATGGTCGGGTTCTCCTTCGCAGAGAACCTAGAGCACGCCCCGTGCCAGACTTTTCATCAATGATTTCAACAGCGCCAACCAGCGCTAATCTACCTTCAGTAGACTATATATACTTTCAATAGCAGTCTACCTACGAGCGCACCCGCAGCCCCAGCTGGTTGAAGCGCAGCTGGACGCGACGGGCGTTCTCGCGCGCGTCCCCCCGCAGGAGCTGCGCCGCCATGGCCTCGAAGTCGCCGTCCGTCTCCGCGTAGAGCCGTTCGTACAAGTGCCGCTCGAGGTCTCGGGCCACGTCGCGCGGCTGGTCTCGCGGTGTCACGGGGGGCCAGCCGTCGTGCTCGTCGCGCTCCCCGGCGCTCGCATCCGCCACTCCCCCAGAGCCACGCACCGCCCCGCGCGCGGGGGGCAACCAGCTCTTGGCGATGAGCTCGTCCACCAGGCGCTCCGGGATGGGCACGGTGCGCGCCTCGCCGGCGGACGCACGCCCGGCGTCGGCGGCCGTCAGCGCGTCCGAGAGCGAGAGCAGGCAGGCGTTCGCCACCAGCAGGCGCAGCTCGCGCACGTTCCCCGGGAAGCCGTGTCGCTCGAGCGCGGCGAGCGCGCTCTCGCTGAACGCGAAGTCGAGGGCCTGCTTCGGCTCGTCTCGCTCCGCACCCAGACCCTTCTCGCCGGCGAGGCGGGCCCGCGCGCGCAGCCCCGGCGGCAGCCCAGCCGCCCGCAGATAGCTCGTCAGCAGGGCAGCGTCCGGCCCCTGCGCGAAGGTCTCGTACACGGTGCGCGCGATCAGCGCCGGGAGGTCCTCCCGCCGCTCGCGGAGCGGAGGCACGGTGAGCCCTGCGGCCGGGTTGAGGCGCGCATAGAGGTCCGCGCGGAAGCGCCCCTGCCGCACGGCCTCGCGCAGGTCCACGTTGGTGGCCGCCAGGACCTTCACGTCCACCGGGCGTGCGTGGTGCTCTCCCAGGCGCGTGACGCGTCTCTCCTGCAGCACCATCAGCAGCATGCGCTGGACCTCGAGCGAGAGGTTGCCCACCTCGTCCAGCAGCAGGGTGCCTCCCTGCGCGGCCTCGAAGCGCCCGGCGCGGTCCACGGCGCCACTGAACGCCCCGCGCGCGCTGCCGAAGAGCTCGGCCCCCACCAGCCCCTCCGGGAGCGCGCTCACGTCGACCGTGACGAAGGGCCCGCTCCGACCGCTGACCGCGTGCAGCACCTGCTCGGCCAGCGCGCTCTTTCCCGTGCCGGGCTCGCCGGTGATGAGCACGGGTAGCGAGGTGCGCGCCAGGGTCAGCGCGTCGCGCCGCAGGCGGGCCATGGCGGGCGACTGACCAAACTCGTAGTCCGAGCCGAAGGCCGGCACGGTGGCGCGCGCGAGCACACGCTCCACCAGCAGACCGAGCGCGCGCGCGTCGAAGCCGTCGGCCCCCGCGAGCGTGACGTACTCGTCGGCGGCGGCGTCCGCCCCACGCAGGCGCAGCTCCTCGGTGGAGGTCATGAGGATCACGGGCAGCGCGGGGCGCAGCGCGCGAATGCGCGCGAGGATGGCGAGGCCCTGTAGCGCGCGGCGCCGCGCCAGGGTGGGCTCGGCCGCGGTGGCGTCATCGGAACCGGTCCGCACCAGGCGCTCCTCGGGCAGCTCGAAGTGCATGTCCAGCAGCACCACGTCGATGTCACGGTGGCGCGCCAACGCTTGCTCCGTCTCGCCCCAGTCGTGCGCGTGCGTGAGCGTGCAGCCCGGACGACGCGCGCAGGTCCAGCAGGGGCCAGGCAGCTCGCAGCGCGTGGCGTAGGTGTAGTCGCGCAGGAGCGCGTGTGCGAGTTCCACGTAGCGCTCGCCGTCGTCCACGAGCAGCACCTTGGGCGGCCGGCGCGCGGCGGCGCTCATGAGCTCGCTCCGTCGTCGCGATTCTCGCCGAGAGCGCGCACGAACGCGCGGCACGCGTCGTCCACCGCGATCGCCAGCGCGCGGGCCTGCTCCACCGAGGCGCCGTGGTGGGCGCGCACCTCCGCCTCGAGGCTCATCAACACGACGAGCTGATCGCGAATGACCGGAGGCACCTGCGCCGGGTCCACGCCCGAGGCTGCGAGCCGCGCGTCGTACACGGACAGCGCGCTCTGGGCGCCATCGGTCTGGTACAGGTCTGCGACCAGCATGTCGAGCAGCGCGGCGGGGATGTCGGTCGCGGGCAGGTTGCGCGCGGCGCGCGTGACGTACTTGCCCACGTCGTGCTGCAGCGTGAGCGCCAGGTCCGTGAGTCGCTCGCGCTCGCTCGTCATGCTCCCAGCACCTGCGCCATGGCCTTCGCGTCGAAGGCGGGGATGGCGTGCACGGCGCCGTAGAGCTGCTGCAGATTGGCCAGCCGCCGCGCGGGGAAGTCGTGCACGAAGAGCGCCGGTGCGTGGCACTGCTGGGCGCGCAGCTGCGCCAACACGATGGTGCCCTGCTGGTCCTGGAGGTGCCGGAGCGCCCGGGCGCGGTCGCCCCCGAAGCGGCGCTGAGCCAGGTCGTCCGCGTCTCCCTCGAGGGCGTCCGCCGGGGTGCGCTCGAAGCGCAGGTCCAGCAGCAGCGCGTCGGGCTGGAACTCACGCGCGAGCCGTGTGGCCTCGGCGGCGGCGTGCGCCACCCGCACCTCGAAGCGCTCGCCCAGGAACAGGCGCACGAACTCCTCGTACTCGTGGCCGTCTTCCACGATCAGCAATCGACGCCGCGCCGCGCTCATGCGGCGGAGCGTGCCACGTGGGCGGCCCTCACGGCTACGCGTTGTACGCGCACGGGAAGGACACCACCACGGACTTGACGTAGCCGGCGGGCCCCGGCTCGATCGAGATGGCCCCGCCGTAGCGGTCGACCGCAGCGCTCACCAGCCCCAGGCCTCGGCCGAACTCGCGGTCGCGGATCATCGCGAGGGTCAGGGGGGCGTCACTGGTGTCGCTGATGGCGATGTGCACCGTCTCCTCGCCGGTGACCTCGAGGGCCACGTGTACGCCCAGACGAACGCGGCGGGGCGCGGGCGCGCGCCCGACGGCGAGCACGGCGTTGCGCAGGATGTTCTTGAGCACGAGCACGAGGTCGACGCGGAAGACCTCCACGGCGATGGGCTCCCCCACCTCGACGTCCAGGCTGTCGAGCTCGACGGCGCCCGGCGCGTACTCCTGCCGGACCTCGGTGACCACCTGCTGCAGCAGCGCGCTGTCGACGTCGGTGCGGATCAAGCCGTCCACCAGCTCCTTCAGCGACGTGTCGAAGGCGTCGAGGGCCGCGTGCGCCGCGCGCAGCCGTCGGACGCGGCGTGGGGTGTGCCGCGTAGCGAGGGTTGGCGTGAGGTCGACGATCACGCGAATGGCGTCGCGCGCCGCCCGGAAGCTGTGGTCGCTGCGCACGTCGAAGCGCCCGCCGAGCGCGCGTTCGAACGCCCGCAGGTAGGCATCGAAGGCCTGAGCGAGGGGCAGGCTGCCGCTCCCCCCCAGCAGGCGCGACTCGAGGAACGCCCGCTGCGCCGGGGACGACTCCCCGTCGCCCAGGAGATTGAGCACCTCGCGGGCGGCGCCGACGCGATGCTTGAGCAGCTCGTGCCGCAGCGAGCCCACGAGGTACGCGATGGCCGGGTGCAGCTCGGGCTGTTCGCGCACCAAGCGCGCCAGCGACACTCCCCGTCGACGCAGCCAACTCACCAGGCGCGCCCCGGCGAACGCCAGCAGCAGCCCGGAGAGCACGCCCAGTGCGACCCACGCGCCCAGGGGCACGTCGGGGGTCTCGCGCGCCGCGGGCTCGGCCGCGGGAGGCGGCGGCAGCGGCGAGTCCGTCAGGATGCTGGCCCCCGGCGAGAGCATGCGCAGCTCTTCGCGCACTGCATCGGCGTCGCTCGCGCGAGGACGCGCACGCAGGTACCGCTCGAAGAGGCGCGCTGCCTCCGCGTCGTTCCCGCGTCCTACGTAGAGGCGAGCGATGATCGGGTAGTAGCCGGGGTCCATGGGCGCGTCGTCGAGCCCGCGGCGGATCTCGCGGTACGCCCCGTCGTCGTCCTCCGCTGCCAGACGGCGGATGCCCTCTTGGTAGTGCGTGTCGGCCTGGGCCAGGCGGCGCCGCGCCGCTGCGCCAGCGGGGTGATCGCTGGGCAGCGTGGACCACAGCTCGAAGGCGCGCGGGTCGTTGCGCGCAAAGGCCTCTTGCGCGACCGGCCACGGGTCCACTGGCGTCCGGGCGGGCTCGCACCCCACGCCCACTTGCAGCGCGAGAGCGAGCAGCCACGTCGACGGGCCCACGCGACGAGGAGGACGCATGGAGCGGTGATATCAGATTCCGGGCGTGTCTGCGGCCTTGCCTACCGGGTCGAGGCGCGGCGCGGCGGAGGGCCCGTCAGGCCGTGACGGCCTGGGCCCCGGTCGTCTGCGTGAGCTTGGCGATGACGTTGAGTAGCGCGTCGAACTCGAACGGCTTCTCGACGCTGGTGACGTCACCGCGCGCCAAGAACGCACGCGCGGACTCGGAGCATGCGCCGCCCGTCATGAAGATGAAGCGGCCCGCCAGCTCGGGGCGCGCCTGCGTGGCCCAGAGGTGCAGGTCCTGCCCGGACCCGCCCGGCATCTGGAGGTCGGAGAGCACCACGTCGAAGCGCGGCTCCGCCTCGATGATGGCGCGCGCCTGGTCGCCCGAGTCCGCCACCACGACCTCGAAGAACTCCTCGAGCATGAGGCGCAACGTGAACTGCAGCATGGGCTCGTCGTCCACCAGCAACAGGCGGGGAGTGCGGGCGCGGACACCCGTGGCTGGCTTGTTGTCGTTCGGTTCCATAGCGACCCCCGGACTCCACGGTATCAGCCGAGCGCCCGGGCGACCAGACCCCCTTTTGGGAGCCCCCGTTACGCGGTGCGCCGCGCACGGGCGGAAAGCGTCGGCGGTGCATTGCGCGCTGCGAACGATCCGCTAAAAGGTGTACGAAGTACACATCGCCGCGTCGGGCGGCGTAGGAGCGAAGCATGGCCATCGTTGAAGCCCTTGAACCTGGTGCGGACGGACGCCGACGTCTCGGGCTGCGCAGCCCCCTCGGGGAGACCCCCATCGGCGAGATCACGGTAGCGACGCCCGAGGACGTCGCGGACGCGATCCGGCGCGCGCGCATCGCACAGAAGGCGTGGGGTGCCCGCACCGTCGAGGAGCGCGCCGCCATCGTCAACCGCGCGATCGACAGCTTCCTCGCGCACCAAGAAGACATCATCGCCACGCTGCGCGCCGAGACGGGCAAGACGCGACCCGAGTGCGTGTTCATGGAGATCCTCCCGTCGTGTGACTTCGTCAACTACTGGAGCCACCGCGCGCCGAAGGACCTCGCCGAGCACAAGCGCAAGATGCACGGCTACCTGCGCCCACTGAAGCGCCTCCAGATCGCGTACCGCCCGCTCGGCGTGGTGGGCGTCATCACGCCGTGGAACGGGCCGCTCAGCCTGGCTACCAACCCCACCGCGCAGGCGCTGCTGGCGGGTAACGCGGTGTTGCTCAAGCCGTCGGAGGTGACGCCGGAGTCCAGCGCGTGGGCCGTACGCTGCTTCCACGAGGCGGGTGTGCCGGCGGACGTGGTGCAGGTGCTCTACGGAGACGGCGAGACGGGCGCGGCGCTGGTGCGCGGAGGCGTGGACAAGATCTCGTTCACCGGCAGCGTGCGCACGGGCACCAAGATCGGCGTGGCCTGCGCGGAGCAGCTCATCCCCTGCACGCTCGAGCTGGGCGGCAAGGACGCCATGATCGTCTGCGCGGACGCCAACGTGGAGCGGGCAGCGCGCGGCGCCGTGTTCAACTCCATGCTCAACACCGGACAGGTGTGCATGGGCGTGGAGCGCGTCTACGTGGTCGAGGAGATCGCGGACGAGTTCGAGCGCATGGTGCGCGAGCAGGTGGCCGCGCTGCGCTACGGCGCAGAGGGCGAGGTCGATGTGGGCGCCGTCTTCTGGGACAAGCAGCTGGACATCATCCGGCACCACGTGGAGGACGCCCGCAAGCGCGGCGCGCGCATTGACGTGGGTGGTGAGGTGGACCGCTTGCAGGGGCTCTTCTTCAAGCCGACGCTGATCACCAACGTGACGCACGAGATGGACATAATGCGCGAGGAGACCTTCGGCCCCGTCGTCGCCATCATGCGCGTGGGCAGCGAAGCCGAGGCCATCCGCCTGGCGAACGACAGCGAGTACGGCCTGAGCGCGAGCGTGTGGACGCGCGACGTGGAGAAGGGCATCCGCATCGCGAAACAGATCGAGGCGGGCTCGGTGTGCATCAACGACGCCACACTCGCGTACGGCGTCCCCGAGGCACCGTTCGGCGGTCTCAAGAAGAGCGGCCTCGGGTCCGTGAACGGACTCGGAGCGCTGCGCGCCTACAGCCACGAGCTGCCCATCGTCATCGACCGCTGGGGCCTCGACAAGGAGGACCACTGGTACCCCTTCACGGAGAAGACTCAGCGCAACCTCGAGTACACGCTTAAATACGTGTTCGGCACCAAGCTGCGCCGCTTCTTCAGCTGACGCCGGCGCGTGCACCGGACGTCCTCAGCTGAGGAGCGCTGCATCGAGGCGCCATGTAGTGATAGGCTCGCGCCATGACGCCCGAGCCGATCCTCGATGAGTGGTTTGGCCACCTGGACGCCGACGGTCTCCCCCCCGGCGCGAAGGTGGCCCGCTGGTGGGCGAAGTCCACGGACTTCGACGACTACCTGCGCGTCCACTACGGGCCGTTCGTGAAGCAGGCGCAGGCCGGGCAGCTGCGCGAGTGGGACGAGACGCCGCGCGGGACCTTGGCGCGCGTCCTGCTGCTCGACCAGTTCGCACGCAACATCTTCCGCAACACGCCGCGCATGTACGACGGCGACGAGCTCGCCCTCGACGCGACCCTGGGGCTGCTCGCCGGCGCGCTGACCACCCTCCCCGCCGTCTACCAGTACTTCGCGCTCATGCCGCTGATGCACGCCGAGGATCTCGCGCTGCAGGACCGCGGCGTCGCCGAGTTCGCTGCGCTCGTAGCCCGCACGCCGGAGCCCGCCAAGCAGGCCGTCGCGCCTGCGGTCAAGTTCGCCCAGGACCACCGCGACGTCATCGCGCGCTTCTCGCGCTTCCCGCATCGCAACGCGGTGCTCGGCCGCACCAGCACGCCGGACGAGTCGGCCTACTTGCTCGAGAACCCCGGCTGGTAGCCGCCCGCAGCTCAGTCGATGGCGTCGTCGACGATGGTGTGCCGCTCGGTCATCACGACGTGTGCGGCGTACGGCAGCGGCTCGATGCCCTTCCCGCGGTGCCGCGCCCACGCGCCGGTGAACTCCGCGCCGATGAAGAAGATCTGGCACGTGTAGTAGATCCACATGGTCAGGACCACGAGCGCGCCCGCCGCGCCGTAGGACGACGCCACCCCGGCGCTCGCCAGGTAGGTGCCAATGGCCAGGCCGCCCAAGCTCGCGAGCGTGGCGGTCACGAGCCCGCCCACGAGCGCATCCCTCCACGCCACCAGCGCGTCCGGCAACCACCGGAAGACCAACATCAGCACCAGCGTCAGCAGCGCGATCGAGCTGAGGTACTCCCCGACCCGGAAGATGATCGGGAGGTCAATCCAGCGCGAGGCCACCGTCATGATGGCGCGCAGCACGCCGAACGCCGTGAACACCGCCGCCGTGACGAACACCATGGCGAACGCCAGCAGGCGACGGCGCAGCACGACCCTGCCTTCGCCGCTGAAGCCGGGCGGGACGAGGGGCCGCACGCTCCAGAGATGATTCAACGACGCCCGCAGCATGCTGAACAGGCGCGTGGTGACGTAGAAGATGAACCCGACGCTGAGCAAGGTCGCGAAGCCGCCGTGCTGAGAGGCCAGCGACGCCGTGAGCGACTCGTTCACGTACTCCGCCGCCTCGTTGCCGACAGAGGCCTGCAAGCGCTCGAGGAGGACCTGACGCGCCTCTTCGCGACCTAGCACCAAGCTGGCCACGTAGAGCGCGATGACGCCGAACGGCGTCGCAGCCATGACCACGTAGAACGCGACAGCGCCCGCCAGCAGCCGCCCGTCGTGCATGCGGTAGGACCACCAGACTTCGCGCAGGATGTCCTTCATGCGTCAGTGGGGTGACGTGGGAGGTAGGAGGCGCGACTGCTCGGAGCGCATGTAGGCGCCCTGCTGCGTGGCGTCGATGGCCATCAAGAGGTCGTAGGCCGTCTCGAAGCCACCGTCTCCGGCGACGGCGGTCACGAGCAGCTCGGCGAGGTCTTGCGGGAGGTCGGGGTTCAGGGAGCGGGGGTCCCGCCGAGGCGCGCCCAAGATCTTCTGGAAGGTCTTGATCAGCGGCTCGTCGCCAAACAGCACGGGCAGGTCACCACAGAGCATCTCGAACAAGAGCAGCGCGACGGCGTAGACATCCGTGCGAGCAGAGGAGTCCTGCCCACGGATCAGGCTCGGCGACATGTAGAAGGGGGTGCCGAGCACGGTGCCGGGGTTCGTCAGGCGCACCGCGCTCTGACGTGTCTCGCGGCTCAGCCCAAAGTCCAAGAGCTTGACCATGCGGGTTGCGCCGACGCTCGCGAGGTAGATGTTGGCTGGCTTCAGATCGCGATGAACGAAGCCCTTCTTGTGCACGGCGCTCAGCGTCGCCAGCACCTGGCAGGCCGTGCTGCAGCTCTCCTCGACGCCCAGCCGGCCCTCACGGTCGAGCACGTCGCCCAGGGTCTCGCCGGCCAGCAGCTCCATCACCAGGTACGCGGCGCGGGAGTCCAGCACGCCGAAGTCCAGCACCTGCACGACACCGGGGTGGCTCAGCGCCGCCATCACCTGCGCCTCCCGCTCGAAGCGCTGCGCAGCGCGTGAGTTGTCGGCGAACTCACCGTGCAGCGTCTTCAGCGCGACGATGCGGCCGACCCGCAGGTCCTTCGCGCGGAACACCGCGCCCATGCCCCCCTCGCCGATGCGTCCCTCGATCACGTAGCGCTCGTCGATGAGCGTGCCCGCGCGCATGGAGCGCATCTGCATGGGGGCCGATGCGTCGGAGATGGTGTCGTGTGCGAGGTCTGTCGCCCCCTCGTCACGCAGGAGGCAGGTCAGCGGCAGGTCGTCCTGCACGTGCGGTTCCTCGCACACGGGGCACCAGAAGAAGCGGTCGTCCATGGAGTCTCTAACGCGCGAAGGGGTCGATCTGCCGGGCAGCGTCCTCCAGCAATACGAGATGTTCGGCGAGCTCGCCACGCGACGCCTTGGCGAGCTGCGGCTTGGCGCGCGTGACGACCTCGCGCGCGAGCTCTTCGGCCTCCTGCGCCTCCGGGCTCTTCTTCACCAGCGCTCCCAAGCGGTCGAGGGCACGCTCGAGATCCGCGATGAGCGTCTCCGCGCTCTGCCGCAGACCCTCCAGCAGCTCCTCGCCGCGCCGCAGCTCCAGGTACTCGGCGTGCTCGTCGCTCAGCTGCTGCAGCTCTTGCGCGGAGAGCCCGCCGTCCGCCGTGATCTCGATGCGGGTCTCCTGCCCCGTCTCGAGGTCCTTCGCAGACGCGCTGAAGATGCCGTCTTCGTCGATGGTGAAGGCCACCTCGACCTCCACGCTACCGGCGGGCGCGCTCCGCAGACCGGCGAGCGCGAACTCCTGCAGGCGCTGGTTCTCGCTGGCGCGCTTGGACTCACCCTCGAGCACCACGATCTTCAGGCGATCCTGCCCGTCGCGGCTGGTGGTGAACAGGCTCGGCACGCGGCAGGGCACCCGCGTGTTGGCACGGATGATGGGGTCGAAGACGTCACCCGCCGTGGCGATGCCGAGCGAGTGCGCCGTCACGTCTTCGAGGTTCACGTCCTCGATCTGCCGCAGCATCGCGGCGCCCTGGATGGCGGCTCCCACCGCCACGCACTCGTCCGGGTGGATGCTCTTGGAGGGCGCCTTGCCGAAGTGCTTGCTGACCGCACGTGACACGGCCGGCATGCGCGTCTGGCCGCCCACGAGCACCACCTCGTCCACGCCGTGGCTGCCCAGGTTCGCGTGCTTCAGCGCGTGCTCGCAGATCTCGATGGTGCGCTCGATGAGGTCCTCGGTGAGCCCCTCGAGCTGCTCGCGCGTCATGCGGTAGTGCATGTTCAAGGGACCCGTCGGCCCCTCGGTCACGATGAACGGCAGCTGGATCTCGGTCTGCAGCTCGGTCGAGAGCTCGCACTTGGCCTTCTGTGCGGCTTGCCGCAGACGCTGCATCGCGACGGGCGAGTCGCGCAGCGACACCTGGTGCTCGGCCTCGAAGGCCTCGAGCAGCCACTCCATGACGCGCTCGTCGAAGTCCTCACCACCGAGGAACGAGTCACCCGTGGTCGCGACCACGCGGAAGGTCCCGTCGCGCGTGACGCGCACGATGGAGACGTCGAAGGTGCCGCCGCCGAGGTCGTAGACCGCGATGGTCTTGTCCTCGCCGCGGTGGAAGCCGTAGGCGATGGCGGCCGCGGTCGGCTCGTTGACGATGCGCAGCACGTCGAGCCCGGCGATCAGCCCCGCGTCGCGGACGGCCTGGCGCTGGCTGTCGCTGAAGTACGCCGGGACCGTGACCACCGCCTGATCCACCGTGTCGTTGAGGTAGTCCTCCGCCACGATGCGCATCTCTTGCAAGATGATGGCGGCGATCTCGGGGATGCTGAACTCCTTGCCGCGCAGGACCACGCGCACGTCACCCGCGCGTCCACCGGTGATGCGGTAGGGGACATGCGCCTGCGCCGTGCGCACCTCTTCGCTGTCGAAGTCGCGGCCGATCAGGCGCTTGGTCGCGTAGGCCGTGTCGAGTGGGTTCGTGATCGACTGACGCGCCGCGATCTGGCCGACCAGGCGCTCACCCGTCTCGGTGATGGCCACGATGGACGGCGTGGTCTTGTAGCCTTGCTTGTTGGCGATGACGGTCGGGGTTCCGCCTTCGACGATCGCCACGCAGCTGTTGGTGGTGCCTAGATCAATTCCGATCACGTGGGACATGCGCTCCGGATTGTCCACGAACGAAGACTCAAAGGCAAAACAAGCGCCGAACGGTTTGTGCTACGTGTCGCCCCCATGACCCGGAAGGAGAAAGCCGCCCGCATCCTGGCCCAGCTGGACGAGCTGTACCCCACCCAGCCCATCCCGCTGGACCACAGCAACCCGTTCACGCTGCTCGTCGCCGTGCTGCTCAGCGCGCAGACCACGGACAAGAAGGTGAACGAGGTGACGCCCGCGCTCTTCGCCGCAGCGGACAACCCGGCCGCCATGGCGGCGCTCCCGGTGGACGCCATCCTCGGCCACATCCGGCAGGTGGGGCTCGCGCCCACCAAGGCGCGCAACATCAAGGCGCTCTCGGAGCTGCTGCTGAGCCGCCACGGGGGCGTGGTCCCCGCAGACTTCGAGGCGCTCGAGGCGCTGCCTGGCGTCGGCCACAAGACGGCGTCTGTGGTCATGTCGCAGGCCTTCGGCGTGCCGGCCTTCCCGGTGGACACCCACATCCACCGGCTAGCCAGCCGCTGGGGCCTGTCCAGCGGCAAGAACGTGGAGCAGACGGAGCGGGACCTCAAGGCCCTCTTCCCGCGTGAGGCCTGGAACCGGGTGCACCTGCAGATCATCTTCTTCGGCCGCGAGCACTGCCCGGCGCGTGGCCACGACCTCGGCGGCTGTCCGATATGCAGCTGGGCCGCCAGCAAGAAGCGCATCGCAGCGGGCAGCTAGCCACATCAAGTTGCACATATGCGAATGTTCGCATATAGAATCCTCCATGTCGGAATCCGCCGCCATCGAGGACGCCCCCGGCCAGTCGGCCCCACCCCGGTGGGAGCTGTACAAGCTGCTGGGGGAGCCTGAGCGCCTCCGTCTGTTGGCGTTGGCCAGCAGCGAGGAGCTGACGGTGGGGGAGCTGGCCGACCTCTTGGGGGAGTCGCAGCCCAACGTGTCGCGACGGGTCAAGGCCCTGAAGCAGGCCGGCCTGCTGTCGGTTCGCAAGCAGGGCACGCGGGCGCTGGTGGCGCTCGCCGCCGGGCACGCGGACGACGCCGTGGTGCACGACGCGCTGCGCGCCGGGACGCGCCTGTGCGTGGTGGACGGCAGCCTTGGCCGCATCGCGGAGATCGTCGCCGCCCGCGACGACCACGCGCGGGAGTTCTTCGCGCAGGCCGTGGAGACCAACACGCCCGACCTGCCCCCCGAGCTGCCGGCCTATCTGTCCGCCATGGCGCCGCTCATCCCCCGGCGGCGCGTGGCGGTGGACGCCGGCACCGGAGACGGCAGCCTGCTGGACGTGCTGGCGCCCGTGTTCGAGCAGGTGGTCGCGGTGGACCGCTCCGAAGCCCGCGTGGCGCAGGCCCGAGCCCGCCTAGCGCGGCGCGGCTACCGCAACGTGGAACTGATCTCCGCGCCCTACGACGCGGCCGAGGTCGCGCAGCGGGTGGCCAGCCTGGGCGGGGCCGACGTGGTCTTCGCCGCCCGCGTGCTGCACCACGCGCCGCGCCCGCAAGAGGCCGTGCGGCACCTGGCGTCGCTGCTCGCCCCCGGCGGCGCGCTGGTGGTGCTGGACTACCTCGCGCACGAGGACGAAGCCCTGCGCGAGCAGCAGGCCGACCTGTGGCTGGGCTTCAGCGCGGAAGAGCTGCGCAAGCTCGCCGCGCGCGCCTCGCTCGTGGACGCCGCCGTCCATCGCATCCCCCAAGTCCGTTGCGGCAACGGCCCCGACGCGCACCTCGACTGGCAGGTGCTCGTGGCCCGCCGCCCCTGAGGCCCCTTCACCGAGCTCGAGAACACCAGCTCCCCCGAACCAAGAGTAGAAACGCCCATGACCGAAAAGCTGAAGTACAAAGTTGCCGACATGTCCCTGGCCGACTGGGGCCGCCGCGAGATCAAGATCGCCGAGCACGAGATGCCGGGCCTGATGGCGCTGCGCCGTGAGTTCGGTGAGCAGCAGCCCCTGAAGGGCGCGCGCATCGCGGGCTGCTTGCACATGACCATCCAGACCGCCGTGCTGATCGAGACGCTCACCGCGCTCGGCGCCGAGGTCACCTGGACCAGCTGCAACATCTTCTCCACGCAGGACCACGCCGCGGCCGCCATCGCCGCCACGGGCGTGCCCGTCTTCGCGTGGAAGGGCGAGACCGAAGAAGAGTACGACTGGTGCATCTACCAGCAGCTCGAGGCGTTCAAGGACGGCAAGCGCCCGAACCTGATCCTCGACGACGGCGGCGACCTCACCGCCATCATCCACAAGCACTACCCGCAGTGGTTCTCGGGCGAAGACAAGATCGTGGGCATCTCCGAGGAGACGACCACGGGCGTGCATCGCCTCTACGAGATGAGCAAGAAGGGTGGGCTGCTGTGCCCGGCCATCAACGTCAACGACTCGGTGACCAAGTCCAAGTTCGACAACCTCTACGGCTGCCGTGAGTCGCTGGTGGACGGCATCAAGCGCGCCACGGACGTCATGATCGCCGGCAAGATCGCGGTCGTGTGCGGCTACGGCGACGTGGGCAAGGGCTGCGCGCAGGCGCTGGCGCGTCAGGGCGCCCGCGTGATGATCACCGAGGTGGACCCCATCTGCGCGCTGCAGGCGTGCATGGAGGGCTACCAGGTCGTGACCATGGACGAGGCGGCGCCCGTGGCGGACATCGTCGTCACCGCGACCGGCTGCTTCAACGTCGTCACCGGCGAGCACATGAAGCGGATGAAGAACGAAGCCATCCTCTGCAACATCGGGCACTTCGACTCGGAGATCGAGATGTCCTACCTCACGAACCCGAAGAACGGCGTGAAGGAAGAGGAGATCAAGCCGCAGGTGGACCACTTCATCTTCCCCGACGGCAAGCGCATCATCGTGCTGGCGCGCGGGCGCTTGGTGAACCTGGGCTGCGGCACGGGTCACCCCAGCTTCGTCATGAGCAACAGCTTCACCAACCAGGTGCTGGCGCAGATGACGCTGTGGAACGACCAGGACGAGTACGAGACGGGCGAGGTCTACGTGCTGCCGAAGCAGCTGGACGAGAAGGTCGCCGCGCTGCACCTGGGGCAGCTGGGCGCCAAGCTCACCATCCTCTCGCCCGAGCAGGCGGAGTACCTGGGCGTCACCCCCGAGGGCCCGTTCAAGCCCGAGCGCTACCGCTACTGAGCCGCTCCTCGTCGTGCGGCGCGGCCTCGGTCGCGCGGCATGACGACGATGTTGCGCTACTGAAACCCCTCCGAAACCTGACCCGATCAGCATGGTCGGGTCAGGTTGGAGATAGAGTTCGCGACGAACGGCGTGTGTGTTCCATCCAAGCCCTTCCGCAGCGTTCCATTGCCAAGGCACTCCACATGCCCCGCGTGCGCTCTGTCTCCACCTGACGCCTTGATGCCGCCCCGGCGGTGCCAAGGCCCATCCGGCCGCCCACGGCCGCGTGCCTCCGAAGCCTCGCGGCCGCTGGGGCCCGCCGCCCTTTCGGCGCGTCGGGGGTGCTAGCCCGCTCGCTCCGACTGGCGCTCACAAGGACATCGGCTACCTTCCGCCGCGATGTCCGACAAGTCCGAGACCTACCTCGCCGAATGGCAACAGCGTGAAGACCTGGCCGAGCGGATGCTGCCGCTGGTGGGCGCCCTCTACCGCCGCCATGGCATCGTCGTGCTCATCCACGGTGTGTCGCTGGTGCAGGCCACGCCGCTCGAGATCATCAAGGCCCACCGCTTCGCACGTCGCCTCGACGGAAACGAGCTGCCCCTCGAGGACACCTTCGAGGCCATCGTCGCCATGACCGCCATGGACCTCGCGCCCGCGAAGGTGGACGTGGGCAAGCTGCGCCGGAACTTCGGTCGCGAGGGGCAGGCGGGCTCGTTCGGCGACTACGTGCGCACGGCGCTGGCCAGCCTGAACACCGGTCGCGAGCCCATGCGCCGTGAGCCGCAGGACGTGGTGCTGTACGGCTTCGGGCGCATCGGTCGACTGATGGCCCGCATCATCGTGGACAAGATGGGCGGCGGCGAGAAGTTCCGCCTGCGCGCCATCGTTGTCCGTCCGGGCAAGGAGGGCGACCTACAGCGCCGCGCGAGCCTGCTGCGCCGTGACTCCATCCACGGGCCCTTCAAGGGCACCATCCGCGTGGACGAAGAGGACAGCGCGCTGGTCATCAACGGCAACATGGTGCGCGTCATCTACGCCAACGCGCCGGAGGACGTGGACTACGCCCAGTACGGCATCCACGACGCCATCGTCGTGGACAACACGGGCATCTGGCGCGACCGCGAGGGGCTCGGACGTCACCTGAAGAGCAAGGGCGTGGCCAAGGTCATCCTCACGGCGCCGGGCCAGGGGGACGTGCCCAACATCGTGTTCGGCGTGAACGACGACAAGCTGCCCGCGGACGCGACCATCGTGTCCGCCGCCAGCTGCACCACCAACGCCATCGTCCCCGTGCTCAAGGTCATCAACGACGAGTACGGCATCCAGTTCGGTCACATGGAGACGGTGCACTCGTACACCAACGACCAGAACCTGATCGACAACTTCCACAAGAAGGCGCGCCGCGGGCGGGCCGCGCCTCTGAACCTGGTCATCACCGAGACGGGCGCGGCGAAGGCGGTGGCGAAGGCCCTCCCCGAGCTGGCCGGCAAGCTCACGGGCAACGCCATCCGCGTGCCCACGCCCAACGTGTCGCTGGCCATCCTGAACCTCACGCTGGGCAAGCCCATCACCAAGGCCGAGCTCAACGACCACCTGCGGCTGGCCTCCATCGACTCGCCGCTGCAGGACCAGATCGACTACATGACCTCCCCGGACATCGTGTCCAGCGACCTGGTGGGCAACCGCCACGCGGGCATCATCGACGCGACGGCCACCATCACGGACGACAACCGCTGCGTGCTCTACGTCTGGTACGACAACGAGTTCGGCTACAGCTGCCAGGTCATGCGCCTGGTGCAGCACATGGCGGGTGTGCGCCCGCCCCACATCCCGGGCTGACCTCACGCGGCACGCGGTCCGCTTTACCCGGCCGCCTGCTCCGTGCTTCCATGCGCCCATGGGCTTGCTCGACAAGATCGTTCAGAACACCAAGTTCGTCGCCAAGGCCGTCCGGGCGGCCACGCGTGAGCGCGTGCAGCCGGCGCCCCGTGAGCCCCTGCCCAAGGGGGAAGCGCGCGACTACACCGCGGACGAGCTGCGCGGCTATGACGGCAGCGACAAGACCCGTCCCGTGCTGCTGGCCATCGAGGGGCGCGTCTTCGACGTGACCCACGGGCGCAGCTTCTACGGTAAGGGTGGCCCCTACGAGATGTTCGCGGGGCGCGAGTGCGCCGTCGCCCTGGCCAAGATGAGCTTCGACGAAGCCGACGTGCACGGGGACACCAGCGTCCTCGACGACTTCGAGCGCGGGAAGCTCAACGACTGGCTCGAGACCTTCGAGGGCAAGTACGTGGAGCTGGGCAAGCTGGTGAGCTGACCGCCCTCCCCTCGCCCTCCCGTGGTCACGTCGCGCCGCTGCCCGTCTTTCCGGGTCGCGCCGCGGGTCGCTCCACGAGCCTTGCCCTCCCGGGATGCGGCTGGCACTCTCAGCGCCCCCATGACCGCCGCGATCCTCTCCATCGGTACCGAGCTCACCCGCGGCGAGCTCGTCGACACCAACGCCACCTGGCTGGCCGAGCAGCTCATCGCCCTGGGCTTCGACGTGCCCGAGCACGCCACCGTCGAGGACGAGGCCGGCGTCATCGTGGAGGCCCTGCAGCGCCTCGCGGCGCGCGCGAAGGTGGTCATCGTGACCGGCGGCCTCGGGCCCACTTCGGACGACCTGACCGCTGCCGCCGCCGCCCAGGCGGGCGCCCAGGCGTTGGTCCGCGACCCGGTCGTGCTGGACGTCATCAAGAAGAAGTACGCGTCCTTCGGGCGCGTCATGCCGGAGGAGAACGCCAAGCAGGCCGACCGCCCGGAGAAGGCCACCGTCATCCCCAACCCCGTGGGCACCGCCCCGGGCTTCGCCATGCCGCTGGGCAACGCCACCTGCTACTTCATGCCTGGCGTGCCGCGCGAGATGCGCCACCTCTTCCGCGAGACCGTCGTGCCCGCCATCGCCGGTCAAGCCGAGCGGAACACGCACCAGCTGCACCTGCGCACCTTCGGCCGCACGGAGTCCCGCGTGGCCGGGCTGCTGCAAGGCGTGGAGGAGGAGTTCGGGGTCACGTTGGGCTACCGCGCGTCCTTCCCGGAGATCGAGGTCAAGATCCACGCCCGCGCCGCCACCGAAGCGGACGCCGAGCGCATGGCCCGCGAGGCCGCCGGCGCCGTCCGTCAGCGGCTGGGGGACTGCATCTTCGGGGAGCGCGAGGACACCTTCCCGGACGCCGTGGGGCGCGCCCTGCGCGACAAGGGGATCACCCTGGCGCTGGCGGAGTCGTGCACGGGCGGTATGGCTGCCACCATGCTCACCAGCGTCCCGGGCAGCAGCGACTACCTGCTGCTCTCGGCCGTGGCGTACGCCAACTCCGCCAAGTCGCGCATGCTGGGGGTGAACCCCGAGGTCATCCGCGCGCACGGTGCCGTCAGCGCCGAGGTGGCCGCCGAGATGGCCGAGGGCGCGCGCCGCATCTCGGGTGCCAGCCTGGCCGTGAGCATCACGGGGATCGCCGGCCCGGGCGGTGGCTCGGAGGACAAGCCGGTGGGCACCGTGTGGTTCGGCCTCGCGGCGGAGGGACACCCCACCGTCACGCGGCATCGCCTGTTTCCCGGCGAGCGTGACCAGATCCGCACCCTGGCGGCGTACACCGCGCTACGGCTGGCCATGCGCAGCGCACTCGGTCACGTGGGCGACTGAGCGCGCTGGACGGCCCGCCACCGGCGTGGTCCGGGCCGCGTGGCTCGCGCAGCGGGCGCCACCTTGAAGACCTAGACGTCGCGCGCGGAGCCGCTCTCGAAGTGCGCCAGCAACGCCGCCAGCACCTCCTCCGCTGCGAACCAGTGCAGCATGTGCCCCGTGCCGGCCAGCTCCTGCACCGCGGGTGGCTGGGGAAACGCCGCCAGCCGCGCGGCCTCGTCCGCCAGGCGATAGCCCTTCTCTCCCAACAGCACCAGCGTGGGAACCTGGATGCGTGCCAAGAACGCGAGGAACATCTCGGCGCGAAAAGGCAGCGGCGAGGTGGTCCGGTGACGGGGGTCGAAGCGCCAGGTGAGCTGCTCCGGAGCGGCCAGCGCGGGCATGGTGGCGTGCTCCGCCAGGAACAGCCCAAAGGCACCACCGAGCTGGCTGTTCTGGACGCGCATGCGGCGCAGGGCGTCGCTGAGGTCGGCGATGAGCGTGGGGGGCTTCTCGTCGACGCGAGCACACGAGCTGAGCCAGCTCTTGTAGCGGTCCGGCGCGCTCTCGAGCGGCGAGCTGGGCGGCCCCAGGCCCTCCAAGAGCGAGAGGGAGCGCAGGCGCTCGCTGCGTACACCCGCGAACATGGCGCAGGCCGTGGCGCCCATGGAGTGCCCCACCAGGTGCACGCGCTCGTCGCTCGGCACCAGTCGCGGCAGCAGGCGCTCCAGGTCCTGCACGTAGTCCGGAAAGTGGTAGTACCCGCCCGCGCCAACCCAGCCGGACTGCCCGTGACCGCGCCAGTCGAAGGCGAGCACGCGGTAGCCCTGCCGCGCGAGCGGCACCGCCACAAGCACCCAGCTGTGCGCGAAGTCCAGGAAGCCATGGCAGAGCAGCACGGTCTCGCCGCGCGCGGCCACGCTGTCGGGGGGCAGCCACTCGAGCACGTGGTGCAGGATGCCGTTGGCCTCGATGAAGTGCGTGCGCGGGGCACCGCTGTCGATGCGGTCGGTGGGTTCTGTCATGGCGCGCTCTCGGGGGTCTGTGGGGTCTCGGTGGTCGCCGCGAAGCGCCGCGGGTCCAGCGCCGAAGCGTCGTCCTCACGCACCCCGAGGGGCTGACCCAGCAGCTGCGCCACGAGGATCTCGGCCGTGACGGGCGCGAGCAGAATGCCGTTGCGGTAGTGCCCGCTAGCCAGCCAGAGGTGCTCCACCGGCGTTGGCCCCACCAGCGGGAGCCCGTCGGGTGTGCCCGGCCGGAAGCCGGCCCAGTGGTCCAGCACCGGGCAGCTCTGCAGACGGGGCGCCACACGCGTGGCGATGGTGATCAGCTCAGCCAGCCCCGCCAGCGTGACGCCGCGCGCGAAGCCCACGTGCTCCGTGGTGGCGCCCACCAGCACGTCTCCTGCGGCGCGCGGCACCAGGTAGCCGCCTGCGCCGAACACCACGCGCTCCAGCAGACGCGGGCGCGCGTGCGTGCGCATGACCTGCCCCTTCACCGGCGCGATGGTGGCCGCGGCCAGGGGCACGCCGGGCACCACGCTGGTCCACGAGCCGGCCGCGACCACGACGTGCGCCGCGTGGAGGGGCCCGGCGTCCAGCCGCACGCCCTGCGCGCGGCCAGCGCGGACCAGCACCTCGCGCACCACGCTGTCCGTGACGAAGCGCACCCCGTCACGCTCGCCCGCCATGCTGAGCGCGGGCAACAGCAGGCGTGGGTCCACCTGCCCTTCTCCGGGCAGCTCGAGGGCCATGCACACCTCGGGCGCGAGCGAGGGCTCTCGCCTGCGCGCCTCCTCGCCGCTGAGGAGCGCCACGTCGCGCGTCGCCGCGAGTCCGCTGCCACGCAAGCGCGCCGCGTGCGCCTCGAGTTCCGTCTCACCGCCCGCCTCGCTCTCGAGCGCGACCCGCAGGAGACCGGTGACGCGGTGACCGATCTCGAGCGCGTGCTCCGCGCGGAGCTCGGCGGCCAGCTGGGTGTAGAGCTCGGCCGAGCGCAGCCCCAAGCGCAGCGCGGGGCCCACCTCCTCGGCCTCCATCATGGGCCCGAGGATGCCGGCCGCCGCCGTGGACGCCTCCGCGCCCGGGACGCTGCGCTCGAGGACGCACACGGACAGACCCGCGCGCGCGAGGCGCCAGGCGACGGTGCATCCCATGATGCCGCCGCCTACTACGATGACGTCGGGCGAGCTCATGCGTGGGCAGTGTGAAGGCGATTGACGCGAGGCACCACCGCCCACGCAGGCACGCTCAGAGCCCCATGATCTTGGCGGTCGTGTAGCGCATCACCTCGGTGGCCCCGCCACCGATGCGAAGCAGGCGCGCGTCGCGCCAGGCGCGAGCGACCCACAGGTCCTCGAGGTAGCCCATGCCACCGTGGAACTGCACGCACTGGTCCATGATCTCGCCGTTCACGTCGCCCACGTACGCCTTCGCCATGGACACCAGCTTGGTGGTCTCCATGGAGAGCATGGTCTTCTTGACGTACTTCTCCTCGTTGTACGCGTCGATGGCCTTGTAGGTGAGCGCCTTGGCCGCCTCGAGCTTGGTGTACAGCTCCACGAACTTCTGCTGCCAGTACTCACGCTTGATGAGCGGCTTGCCGAACGCCTGCCGCTCGCGACCCCACGCCACCGTACGGTCGAGCGCGAGCTTGGAGCCCGCGATGGCGCTGGCGCAGCCCACCAGGCGCTCCGACTGGAAGTTCTGCATCAAGTAGATGAAGCCCATGCCCTCCTGCCCCAGCAGGTAGCGCTTGGGCACGCGCACGTCCTCGAAGAAGAGCTCCGCCGTGTCGCTGGCCCAGTTGCCCGCCTTCTTGAGCTTGCGGCTGACGCTGTAGCCCGCCACGTCGGTGGGCACGAGGATGATGGACACGCCGCGCGCGCCCGCGTTGGGGTCCGTCTTCACCATGCACGTGACGAAGCTCGCCCGCGTGCCGTTGGTGATGTAGGTCTTGCTGCCGTTGATCACGTACTCGTCGCCCACCAGCTTGGCGGTGGTGCGCAGCCCGGCCACGTCGGAGCCGGCCCCTGGCTCGCTCACCCCGAGCGCGGCGATGCGGTCCCCCGCGATGGCCGGCCGCAGGAACTCCTCCTTCTGCTCGCGCGTGCCGATGTCGTGGATGACCGGCGTGGCCATGTCCGACTGCACGAGGAGCCCCATGGTCACGCCCGCCGAGTTGTTGCGCGGCAGCTCTTCCGCCTTGACCACGCTCATCCAGAAGTCGCCACCACCGCCGCCGCAGTCCTCGTTGAAGTGCGCGCCGAGGATGCCGCGGTCACCCGCCCACTTGAACACCTCGTTGGGGAACAGCTCCGCCTCCTCCCACGCGTCGGCGTGGGGCGCGAGCTCCTTCTCGGCGAAGTTGCGGACCTGCTGGCGGAAGAGCTCGTGCTCTTCGGAAAAGGGATTGAAAACCATGCGTGCTCTCCGTTGCGCTGCGTCGCCGGGTCGCCCTCGGCGCACTGAATGAATGTGCATTCATTTTCTACAGGGTCAGACGCGGCATGGCAAGCGCGCCCTTGCGACGGACGCGAGAAAGCCCCGGAGCCAGGTGGCCGCGGGGCTTTCGCGCGTGGTCAGGGAGGGCCCAGAGAGGGCCCGCTCCGCTCAGCGGTCGATGGTGTCGGCGCTGGGGCCGCTGTCCTCGGACCGGATGTCGCCGTTGGCGCCGATGATGGTGAACACGACGCGGCGGTTGCGTGCGTGCTCGTCCGGCGTGCGGGCGTTCTCCACGATGAGGCGCGTGGGACCGTAGCCCTGCGCTTCGAGGCGACCCGCGTCCACGCCGTGCTCGACGAGGTAGCGCATGACCGACTCGGCACGCGCCTGCGAGAGGCGCATGTTGTTGGCCAGGCGACCGCGCGTGTCGGTGTGACCCTCGACGCGCACGTGCTGCACCTCGGGGTGCTCGATGAGCAGGCGGGCGACGTTGTCGAGCAGCGCGAAGGAGCGCGACTCGATGACGTCACGGTTGGTGCGGAAGTACACCGTCTGCATGATCTCGATGCCGCCCTCGCCGATGACGACGTCGGTGGGCTCGGGGCAGCCGTGGTACTCGACCGTACCCGGCGTGTTGATGCAGCTGTCGAGGGGGTCGACCACGGTGTCGCCGTCCGTGTCCGGCCACGGGCAGCCCTGGTTGGCCGAGGGGCCGGGCTCGAGCGGGCAGCGGTCGGCCGTGTCCACGATGCCGTCGCCATCGTTGTCGGGATCCGGGCAGCCGTTCTCGTCCTCGAAGCTGTCCATGTCCTCGGCGTCCATCGGACACTGGTCGTTCGCGTCGAGGATGCCGTCGTTGTCGTTGTCCGGATCCGGGCAGCCGTTCTCGTCCTCGAAGCCGTCGGTGTCCTCTGGCTCCATGGGGCACTGGTCATCCGTGTCCAGGATGCCGTCGCTGTCGTTGTCCGGGTCCGGGCAGCCGTTGCTGTCCTCGAAGCCGTCCACGTCCTCGGGGTCGTTCGGACACTCGTCCTCGTTGTCGTAGATGCCGTCGCCGTCGGTGTCGATGCGCACGACCGCGCCTGCGGTGGGCTCGGTGTAGCCGACCATCGCGAAGACGCGCACGTCGGGCGAGCCGAAGCCGCGCACGAGGCCGGGGCCACCACCGATACCGGCCGTGAGGCCGCTGCTGTGCGTGTACTTGAGACCGGCGAGCAGCTCGAGCGGCGTCTCCGTGCGGTCGAAGAAGTTCTGGAAAGTGGTGCGGCCGTGCACCTCGAGGATGGCGCGGAGGTCGGTGTCCTCCATCAGGCGCACCGTGCCGCCGAGGCCGTAGGTGAACTCGTCACCCTGTCGCGCGCCGTAGAAGCAATTGGCGCCGGGCCCGCTGGTGCCGGGCAGGTCGCGGCAGTCCGCGTTGTCCGGGCGGAGGTGCGCGCCGAGGTTCGCCGTGAGGCGGAAGCGCCCGAAGTTCAGCTGAGCGATGACCTGCGCTCCGCCCGCGATGCCGCGCTCGCCCGCGTAGTGCTGGTTGCTGTCGAACAGGTTCGCGGTCGGGATGACCAAGCGGCCCTGGACGGAGAGCATGAAGATGTCGTCCGTGGTGCCGAAGAGACGCACGCGCGCCCCGACCCACAGGTCGCCCAAGGTGAAGCCGTCGGCAAGGTAGACCGGGATGGTGCCGGGCGCGGTGCCGTCCCCGTCGACCACACCCGCGCTCTGCAACGACGCCGGGATGTTCTCGCCGTTCTCGAGGAAGTTGATGGGCAGCCCGATGGACACCGTCAGACGGTCGCGGATACCCAGCGACGCGTTGAGGTTGCCGGTGAGCTGGTGCTCGACGACCGAGAAGGCCTCGGAGGACGCCGAGCCCGGGGTGACCTCGTACACCAGCGGGTCGTTGGCGTAGTCGATGTAGAACTGAGCGCCGAAGCGCATGTCCCCCTGGACCTCGGCGGAGCTGACCGCGAAGCCGTCGTTCGTCTGCGCAGCCGGGTTGAAGCGGTTGAGCTGCACGCTGGGCTGGGCACCAGCCACAGAAGCGCCACCCACCAAGCACAGAACCGCCAGGCTGGAGATGAGCCGCCTCAGCGCCGATGCGCGTGTCTTCGTTCTTTTCACGTATGCCTCCTGAGTTCTCATTCCCACGCGTGCGCAGGCTTCACTTGGTTTGGTGTGGGCGAGATTACCACTCGCCACCGAAACACGACAGTTCGAGCTAGTATCCGTTTTTGGGGACACGAATCTCACGTTCTCGGCGAGTGTGCCACAACGACGATTCCATAAATAGCAAATTCTTACTCGTATCAGGAACGTTCTCGGGCGCCTCGTGGCGCGTCGTCTCCTGATATGGTGCGCCGGCATGACCTACCGCAGCGCCCCCGAAGCGACCGACGGGATGCCCTCGGGCATCCCCTTCATCGTGGGCAACGAGGCGGCCGAACGCTTCAGCTTCTACGGCATGAAGGCGATCTTGTTCACGTTCATGACCACTCACCTGGTGGACGCGAGCGGGGCGGCGGACCTCATGACCGAGCCCGAAGCGAAGCAGTTCATCCACACGTTCGTGGCGGCGATGTACGCCCTGCCGATCCTCGGGGCGCTGGTGGCGGACGGCTGGCTGGGCAAGTACCGCGTCATTCTGGCGCTCTCGGTGGTCTACTGCGTCGGCCACGCCGTCCTGGCCGTGAACACCACGCGCACCGGGCTGGTGCTGGGCCTGGGCATCCTCGCGATCGGGGCGGGGGGCATCAAGCCGTGCGTGTCCGCGCACGTGGGTGACCAATTCGGCCAACAGAACGCCCACCTCGTGACGCGCGCGTTCGCCTTCTTCTATCTGTCCATCAACCTGGGCGCGGCCGTGGCCATGAACCTGACGCCCGTCCTGCTGGCCCGGTGGGGCCCGCATGCCGCGTTCGGGCTCCCGGGCGTGCTCATGGTGGTGGCCACCCTGGTGTTCTGGCTGGGGCGCAAGCGCTTCGCCCACATTCCTCCAGGCGGCCGCGCCTTCTTGGACGAGGTGCGCAGCAAGGAGGGGCTGCAGGTGTTCGGCCGCCTGAGCGTGCTGTTCGCGTTCGTGGCCCTGTTCTGGACGCTGTTCGACCAGACGGCGTCCAGCTGGGTGGCGCAGGGGCGGCGCATGGACCTGCACGGCTACGAGTGGCTGGCGGACAACATGCAGTCCGCCAACCCCATCCTCATCCTCGTGCTCACGCCCCTCTTCACGCTGGTGCTGTATCCGCGCTTGGAGCGCCACGTGCAGCTGACCCCCATGCGCAAGATGGGCGGCGGCATGCTGCTGGCGGCGCTCGCGTTTCTGTACTCGGCGGGGCTGGAGGTCGTCATCTCGCGCGGCGGCACGCCCACCATCTTCCTGCAGCTGGTGGGCTACACCATCCTCACGGCCGGCGAGCTGCTGGTGTCCGTCACCGCTCTCGAGTACGCGTACACGCAGTCCCCGCCCCGCATGAAGTCCATGGTGATGTCGCTCTACTTGGCCAGCGCGGCGCTGGGCAACCTGTTCACCGTGGGCGTCACACGGCTGACCACCGACGAAGACGGACACGCGGTGCTCAGCACCACGGCGTCGTTCCTGCTCTACGCGGGCATCATGCTCGTGGGCACGCTGCTCTTCGTGCCGTACGCGCGCCGCGTGCGTGAGCACAGCTACCTGCCGGGCGCATGAAGCGGGTCGCCGGGCTGGACCTCGCGCGCGGCGCGGCGTGCCTGGCCATGATCCAGGCGCACGCCTACGACGCCTACGTGGACGAGCCCTTCCGACGCACGGCGGGCTACGCAGCCACGCGCTTCGTCGCGCTGCTGCCGCTTCCGCTGTTCATGGTGCTGGCTGGCATGGGCGTGGCGCTGCGGGTGGCGCGCGGGGTCGAGCGCGGCGAGGCGCGCAGCAGCGTGCAGCGGGAACTGGCGACGCGCGGCGCGCAGGTGTTGCTGAGCGGCTACGCGCTGAACGTGCTCTATGGGCTCATGGACGGCGCCAGCACCCTCGCGGTCTACGCGCGCTTCGACGTGCTGCACGTGATCGGCGCGAGCATCGTCATCCTGGGGCTGCTGTTGCCCGGCCGCGCACGACCTTGGGCGGTCTCGGCGGGCCTGGGCCTGGTCTGCCTGCTGCTCACGCCCCCTCTCCAGCGCGCGGCGGTGGGCGCCCCGGCAGGGCTGCGCTTGCTGCTGGTGCCGTTCCTGGACATCGCCCCCTACACGCAGATGCCCCTCTTCCCGCTGCTCAGCTGGTGCGCCTTGGGGGCAGCGCTGGTGGACGTCACGCGCGCTCACCCGCGACGCGTGGCCGCCGTGGGCAGCGTGGTAGCGCTCGTCGCCTACGTCGGCATGCAGGCCGCTGTCTCGCGCGGCGCGCCGCTCTCGCGCGCGCATCCCGTCGTGTGGCTGAACGCGCTCGACCTGGGCGCGCGGGCCGTGACGGTGGTCGCGCTGAGCCTGGTGCTCGCGCCGCAGCTGCGCCCCGACTCACGGGCTCTGGGAGCGCTGCTGGCGCTGGGGCGCGGGTCTCTGCGCGTCTACGCGCTGCACCTGCCTTTCGCCTACGGTCGGCTTGGGCTGCGCGTGCGCGCCGTGCCCGACATGAGCGTGCTGAGCGCGACCCCGTGGGTGCTGGGCTTGATGCTCCTCACGTACGGGCTGCTGCGGGGCAGCGACACGCTACGGGACCGCTGGCGCGCATGGCGGTACACTCGCCCCGCGACATGACTGACGACCGCACGCAGACCGCTGACCCCGCCCCGGGTGCCGCGCCCACCGACGGCCCCGACACGGCGAGCGCCGGCGCAGGAGGGCCCGAAGCCGAGGGCTCCGTGGGCTCCGTGAACGCCGCTGCGGCAGCCGCCGCCGCCTGGCTCCGTGGAGACCCCGACCCGGTCACGCACGCCGAGCTGCAAGGCCTGCTCGCCCGCGCGGAGCGCGACGGCTCCGCGCGCGCGGAGCTGGCGCTGCGCATGGGCGAGCGCCTGGAGTTCGGCACGGCCGGCCTGCGCGGGCTGGTGGGCGCGGGGCCCGGACGCATCAACCGCGCTACCGTCCTGCGGGCTACGCACGGCCTGTGCGCGTGGCTGCGCACGCAGCTCCCGGACGCCGCAGCGCGCGGCGTGTGCATCGGCTTCGACGCGCGCCCCAGCAGCCGGCAGCTGGCGCAGGACGTGGCCGCGGTCGTCGCAGGCGCCGGCCTCGTCGCGCGCGTGTTCGACGAGCTCGCTCCCACGCCGCTGGTGGGCTTTGCGGTGCTGGACCAGCGGGCCGCCGCCGGCGTCGTGATCACGGCCAGCCACAACCCCCCCGAGTACAACGGCTACAAGGTCTTCTGGGCGCACGGGGCGCAGATCGTCCCTCCCCATGACGCCGGCATCGCCGCCGCCATCGACGCGGCGCCTGCGGCGAGCTCCGTCCCGCGCGCGAGCGAGGACGAGGCGCGCGCTCAAGGGCGCTGGCTCAGCCTGGGCGACGACGTGCGCGAGCGGTACCTCGCGGGCGTCCTCCGGTGCATCCCAGCCAGCGACGGGCCGCGGGCGCTGCGCATCGCGTACACGCCGCTGCATGGAGTCGGGCTCGCTACGGTGCGCCCCACCCTCGCGCGCGCGGGCTTCGCGGACCTGCACGTGGTGGCCAGCCAGGCGGAGCCGGACGGCACCTTCCCCACGGTGCGCTTCCCCAACCCGGAGGAGCCCGGCGCGCTGGACGCGCTGGTGAGGCTGGCTCGCGAGGTGGGAGCGGACGTGGGGCTGGCCAACGACCCGGACGCGGACCGGCTGGCGGTGGTCGCCCCAGACGGGGCGGGCGGCTTCGAGTCCCTGAGCGGCAACGAGATCGGCTGCCTGCTGGCGGACTACCTGCTGAGCCAGGGGGACCCCACGGAGCCGCGCGTGGTGATCAACACGGTGGTCAGCTCCCCGCTGCTGGGCGTCATCGCCGCCGCGCACGGCGCCGAGTTCGCGCAGACGCTGACGGGTCACAAGTGGATCCACGCGCGCGCCATGGAAGAGGAAGCGCGCGGGCGGCGCTTCGTGTTCGGCTACGAGGAGGCGCTGGGCTACGCCGTGGGGTCGCTGGTGCGCGACAAGGACGGCATCTCCGCGCTGCTGGCCTTCTGCGACATGGCGGCGCGCGCCAAGCAGCGCGGGTCGAGCGTGCTCGCGCTGCGCGACGACCTGCTGCGGCGCTACGGCGCGTACGTCAGCCTGCAGGAGTCGTGGGTGCTGCCAGGGCCTGCTGGGCGCGCCGAGATCGAAGCCCGCGTGGCCCGCGCGGAGGGGCTGCCCATGACCGCCCTCGGGGGCGTGCCGGTGGTGGCCCGCATCACCGGGAGAGACGCGACCAGGCGCACCCGCGACGGGCAGGTGCAGCCGCTTGGCTGGGTGCCGAGCGAGCTGCTGGTGGTGGAGCTCGAGGGGGGACAGCGCGCCATGCTGCGCCCCAGCGGCACGGAGCCGAAGCTCAAGCTCTACTTCGACGCGCGCGCCGAGCCCCTCCCCGACGAGCCCATCGCGCTGGCCCGCGACCGGGCGGCCACGCTGGCCCGCGCGATCCGGGACGACCTGGTCGCGCAGCTGGGGGGCGTCCCGGCGTCTGCCCAGTAGCCCACTTTCTTGACCGATCGCGCGTCCCCACCGACAACCTCGGTCGAGGACTCATGGCTGGCGCACGCATCACCGACGCGATCGAATACTACGGCAGGCGCGGACAAGACCGCGGGGCGGTGCGCGTGGTGCGCCGCCGTGACCCGGACAAGTTTCGCTGGCGAGGCGCGGTCGCGGCGCTCACGGCGGCCGCCGGCAAGCGTCGCGGCACGGACCGCGCGCGGCTCGAGGAGCCCGTGCGCGAGCTGGTGCTGGACCTGGAAGACGGGCTGCTCATGCGCGAGATCATCCTCGACGCGCGGCGCTTCCGCGTGGACCTCGACCGCGGCGAGGTGCTGCCCTTCCGCACGCTGGGCGACCTGCGGCGCACCACGTTCCTGACGGGCACCGACCTCGAGAGCGTGCGCCGCTACATCACACTTCCCGATGATTTCCACGCGCCCATCGACACCGCTGGGGTGGTCGTCGTCGGGCGCGCGCTGGCCGAGCAGCACCGGCGGCGTGCGCAGCGCATCTTGATGGAGCTCCCGGCCGCGCCCGCGGCGCGCACCGAGAGCCCGCTGGCCGCGCAGCTGCGGGAGCGCGGAGAGCGAGACGCCGAAGCCGCGCGCTGCTGGCGTGCGGTGGCGGACGCCATCCTGCGCGACGACGTGTAGCAGCGGAGGCTCTACAGGCCGGCGAGCAGGCCGTGCAGCACGTCGATGCGCACGCCGTAGCCCGGCACCGCGTCCTGGCTGGGGGTGCCCGCGTGCACGCCCACCACGCGGCCCTCGCGGTCGAACACGGGCGAGCCCGGCGTGCCGAGCAGACTGTAGTGGAGCTGCTGATGCGGCCCTGCGTTGGGGAGGTCCCCCACGTTGGTGACGCGCCCGCCGCGGAGGCCTCCTCCTGTGCCGGCCGCGGCCCACACGAAGATGGCGGTGCCGTCGGGCAGGCCGTCCACCTCGCTGCTGGGCGCGAGCGAGGTCAGGGCGGGGGCGCTCCCCGACACGCGCAGCAGGCCCACGTCCGGACCCACCTGTGCGCCAGCCGGCATGCCCGGGTGGCGGTACATGTGAGCGACCTCCTGGAGCACGCCGCCGGGGGGGCGCACGTAGGCCCGGTGACCGCTCTCGGCCGCCGCCTGCAGCGCGTGCACGCAGCGGGCCGAGGTCGCGACGAGGTCCCGCCGCACGGCGAAGCCCGCGCATATCTCGCGGTCGCGGCCGGCCGGATCGCGGTGCAGCACCGTGAACAGCGCGCCTGCGTGAGCGTTGGCGATGCGCGACGCGTCCGCGGCCGTGGGGGGCGGCGTGCGCACGCGCTGGAACCACCAGAAGCCCACCCCCACCGCGAGCCCCACCACCAGCAGGCTCACGCAGCCGAGCCCGGCCACGAGCCACATGCCCAGGCCGCGGCGGGCGGGCGGTGACGCGGGCGGCAGAGGGTACGAGGGGACCTTGCTGGTCGTGACGGGTTCCGCAACGGACGGGCGAGGCGGTTCGTCGAAGGCGGGCGCCGCCGTGGGCGCGTGGGGCGTGGGGGGCGCGGAAGAGGGGCGCGGCTCGAAGAGCACGGCGCGCGCGTCCAGCGGCGGTGGCCGGATGGACACGTGGCCCGTGGGGGGCGGCATGGTGGGCGCGTCCGGCTCCAGCAGCTCCACCCGAAAGCGAGGACCGCCCGCGCCGAACTCGATCTCGTCGCCGTCCGCGAGCGTGGCCTGCACCACGCGCTGCCCGTTCACCCACGTGCCGTTGCGGCTCTTGGTGTCGGTGAGCTTCCACTGCCGCCCGTCGCGCACCAGCTCCGCGTGGTAGCCGGACGCGTCCAGGTCCGCGTTGGGATCGAGCGCGAGCTCGTTGTCCGGCTGCCGGCCACACCGCACGGGCCCGTGGTCGAACGTGACCGAGCGACCTGTGTGGGCTCCGTACGTTTGCTGCAGGCGAATCAAGCGGTCACTCGCACAGGGAAGGTCCTAGGGGACAGGCGTCCCCGTTGCGCCGGGGGGCGCTGGCGTGGGGACGGGCGTGGGGGGTGGCTCCGCGCCGTCCTCCTCGGCGCTGGGACCGCTCAAGAGCACGTCACCGGGGATGCCGGGGCGCAGCGTGAGCTCGGAGCTGACGATGGGGCTGCCCGCCACGCGGATCTCCAGCCGGTGCACACCCGACGACAGCTCCAGCTGCACATCGGCGCCAGAGGTCACCGGGCCGTAGTCCTCGCCGTCCACGAAGAGGTGCCCGTTGCTGATGTCCGTGCGGATGCGGAGCTCCACCGGCGCGCTGGGCACGATGGGCGGAGGCGGCATGGGAGGGACGTCTGGCTCGGCCGTGGTGGTCAGGCCGAAGACGATGAAGAACGCGAAGAGCAGGAGCGCGCCAAGGAGTATGGCGCCGAGGGCGACGAGGGACCACGGGATGGGCGCACCGGTGGGGAGCGTGGGCGCCGGGTCGTCGTACTCGATGGGGGCGCGCTTCACGTCGCTGCCGGGCTTGGTGGCGCCGGACTTCATGCTGGTGCGACGCGCCGCGCGCTCGTCGTCTTCTTCCAGCACCGGCAGCGGGTACTGCTGGTAGGCGGCCTTGGGCGCGCCAGCCGCCGGAGCCAAGCCGGGGCCGTCGAAGTCCGCGATGATGCAGGTGATGTTGTCGTGCCCGCCGCCTGCGTTGGCCATCTCGATCAGCCGAGCGCAGCAGGCGGGGATGTCGCGCACTTCGGCCAGCACCTCGCGGATGATCTCGGAGTGCACCATGCCGCTCAGGCCGTCGGAGCACATCATGATGCGGTCGCCCTGGCGCAGCTCCAGGAAGGTGAGGTCCACCGACACGTCCTCGGTGGTGCCGAGGGCCTGCAGGATGATGTTGGAGTGCTCGAAGGACTCGGCCTCTTCTTCCGTGAGCTGGCCCGCCTCGATCAGCTGGTTCACCAAGCTCTGGTCCTTGGTGATGAGCGAGAGCTCGCCGTTGCGCAGGACGTAGGCGCGGCTGTCGCCGACCTGGCCCACGAAGAGCACCTTGTCGATGAGGGCCGCCGCGGTGGCGGTGGTGCCCATGCCGCGCCGGGAGCGGTCCATCTTGGCGCTGCCGAAGATGCGTCCGCCAGCATCTTCGATGGAGTAGACCAGCCGGCGCGCCAGGTCGTCGCGCGACGCACAGGTCTCCCCACCGGACATGATCTCGAAGATGGTGTCCACGGCCATCTGGCTGGCGACCTCGCCCGCGGCGGCGCCGCCCATGCCGTCACAGACCGCGAGCAGGATCCCGTCGGGCAGGACCTCGGCCTCTTGCACCAGGCCGTCCGGCAGGTCCCGCACCTTGGTGGTCAGGTTGGCCACCGTGAGGTTGTCTTCGTTGTGCTCGCGGATGAGCCCCACGTTGGTGGCACCGTAGA
Organism: Sandaracinaceae bacterium; assembly: GCA_020633075.1. Classification (GTDB taxonomy): domain Bacteria; phylum Myxococcota_A; class Polyangia; order Polyangiales; family Houyiibacteriaceae; genus JADJJE01. The sequence continues at coordinate 1,441,318 of JACKEI010000002.1, read as the reverse complement.
AGCGCACGTGGATGGGCCCGGCGGGCATGACGGACGGGATGCCCGCCGTGGGCGTCTTCATGGCGTCTTCGTGCCCGTTGGGGGACGCTTCGCCCGTCGCTGGGGATGATTGCTCCACGTTGCCCGCGTGCCCTTCTGCATCCGTAGGCGCCTGGGGCGCCTCGTTCTGGCCAGGTTCGCTCATCGGCCAGCTCCGGCGTTCATGTCGAAGCGGAAGAGGTGACGGCCCACCCGGAAGTGGTCGCCGTGCACGAGCTCGCGCTCACCACGCACGCGCAGGCTGGTCCCGTTGGAGGACCCGACGTCCTTGAGGCGACAACGCTTCGAGCTGCGCTCGATCTCGATGGCGGCATGGCGACGCGACAAGAAAGGATCGTCCGTGAACACGATGTCGCCGTTCTCGCGACCGAGGATGGTCTCGTCGCGGTAGAGGTAGTGCAGGTCACGCCCGACGCCCTCCGTGGTGTACTGCACGAGGCGCGCGAAACGCGGCACCTCGGGTGTCCCGAACGCGAGCACGCCTCCGAGGTGGGCGGGGCCGAGCGGGAGCTCGCCGTCGTTCAGCAGCTCGAAGCGCAGCACCTGCTGCCCAATGAGGATGTGGTCGCCCGACACGAGGTCCGCTGGCGCGGTGAGCCGCATGTAGACGCCGTTGGCGCTGTCCAGGTCACGCAGGTAGAAGCGACCCGAAGCGCCGCGAACGCGCGCGTGGCGGGGCGAGAGGTACGGGTCGTCGGCCAAGACGATGTCCCCCTCGCTGCGACCGATGTCGGTGCTGCCCTCTTTGAGCGGGAAGGCCTGGCCGTCCGAGCCGTCTTTCAGGATGGACACCAAGCGCGCCACGGCGACCTGCGCACCGGCGCCCGGAGCCACGGTCGCGGCGTAGGCCGCAGGCTGAGCGGGCATGGCGGGCGTGGGCTGCGCGGCGGGCGCCACGTACGGAGCGGGCTGCGCGGCAGGCGCGGGCTGGGGCGCGGGAGCGGGCTGGGCGGCGGGAGCGGCCTGGCCGGGCGCGTCGCTGTAGCGGGCGCCGCAGAACTTGCAGAACTCGGAGCCGTTGTCACCCACGCCGCGGCAGCGCCAGCACAGGGGGCCGCCGATGGCGCCGGAGATCTGCTCCGCCACGGCCTGACCGATGGACGCCGCCGGAGCGCCGCCAGCGGCGGGCTGAGGCGCGGGCGCCGGCTGGGGCGCGGGAGCGGGCTGGGGCGCCGGCTGCGCAGCAGCGGGCGGCGGCGCCGCCTGGGCGGGCTGGCCGGGGAGGCTGTTGCCGCACTCCGTACAGAAGCGCATGTGAGCGGCCTGGGCCGAACCACAGCGGTTACACGCGACCGTTGTCGGCGCGGCAGCAGGGGGTGCGGGCTGCGCTGGCAGCCGAAAGCCGCAGTTCTGGCAGAAGACGCTCCCGACGGGGTTGCTATGGGCGCAGCTTGGGCAGCTCATTCTGGCGAAGTGGAACCCGGCGAGCCCCTCTGAGTCAAGCAATCATCCGGCCCGGCTGGGCTCACGGGCCAAAGCGGAGCGCGAGCCCCGCGCCCACGTTGAAGGTCAGGTCCATGCCCCCGCTGTGAGAGCGCCGCAGACCGTCGGGCTGAGACGTGAAGGGCGCGGTGTAGAGGGCCCGGATCACACCGTAGAGCGTGAACGAGAGGGTGTTGGTGGCTTCGATCTCGACGCCGGCGCGCCCGTCCACGTGGAAGCCCCCCGTGGACACCCGGAAGGTGTCACCGAAGAGGACGCCGCCCACCTCCACGCCGACGAAGGGGTGCGCGGCGTTGCGAAGCATGAAGAAGTAGCGGAACGAGACGCTCAGCTTCTGCAGCGTGCTGAGCTCGAACACGTTGTCGCCGCCCATGAAGCCCATGTCGTACGCCGCGCCCAGCCCGACGCCGCTGCGGTAGCGACGCTCCACCAGCGCGCCCAGACCAAAGCCGGAGCCGTAGATGCACGCGGCGTTGTCGGGGCAGAGGCGGCGCGTGACCAGCGGCACGTCCAGCTCGAGACGCGGCTCCACGTTCCACGCGGGCGGGCGGTCGCGAGGGTCCGGTGGCAGCTCGAAGGCCTGCGCGTGGACTGCGGTCGCACACAAGAACACGCTGGCGGCGAACCCCAGCGAGACACAGAGACCACGCACATCTGCCCTGCGCGAACGAACGGAAGGGAGAGGGGTGCGAGGACTTCGGGACATCGGATTTGACAGGTGGGTCGAGCACCCCATAATGGGCGCCGTCCGTAGCTATTGGAGAATCGGTTCGTGGAGATCTACCTCGACAACCGCGCTTTGCGCCAGATCAGACTCTCGGTTTCCGACGCCATCGAAGAAGGCGACACGGAGAACCTCCGCGATGACCTCGTTCGCGTCTTCTCGACAGAAGACACGGAGGAGATCGAGCGCCGCGTGGACTCGGGGGACATCTACGACTTCATCTCGGAGGTGCTCGAAGAGTGGTCCATGGAGGACCTCGACGAGCTGCTGGAGCTGCTGGAGGCGCACCTCACGGACGCGGACATCGAGCTGAAGTTCGGCTCCCCCGACGGTGAGGACGAGCCGGAAGAGGTGGACGACACCGACGACGCGGACGACGCCGACGACGACACGGACGACCTCGATGACGACGCGGACGACGACACCGACGACGACTTCGAGGAAGCCGGCGGCGACGACGACTTCTAGGTAGCGCGCTGGGCGTGCCTGTGGCGCGCCGCCTGCTGGATTGCCCAAGGCCTCGGTGACGCGCGCTGCGCTCCCGGGGCCTCTCTGTTGCTGGGGGGCGCTGCCTCGCCGCTGCGCGGGAGCGCGCGGCGCTTCTACTCGCCGCCGCAGTCGGCTTCGACGCGGGCGGCGGCCAGGCGGCGCGGGTGGCCCACCTCGAAGTCCTCGACCACGTCGCGCAGGATGTCGCAGCCACGCTCGCGCTCGCCCTGCTCCAGCCACATGACGCCCCGCTCGTAGCGCGCGTCGTCGTGCAGGATGCTGTCCGGGAAGCGACGCACTACGCGGCGGAACTGGCTGTCGGCCTCGCTGTAGTCGTGCAGCTCGTCGCGGTAGATGCGCGCGATGGTCAGCTGCGCCAGCGGCATGCCGGTCTGGGTGTAGCTGCCGATGATGGTGGTGTTCTCGAAGCGCTCCAGCATGCGCTCCAAGCGGCGGATGGCCACCAGCGGGTGGCCGTCTTCGACGTCCATCTCCGCCAGCTTGGCGATGGCCTCGTCCCAGCGGTGCCCCTGCGGGTACGGGTGGTCGCGCACGATCTGCTCGAGCGTGGCGCGCGCGCCGGCGCGGTCATCGGCCTCCAGCTGGATGTCCGCCTTGAGCTTGAGCACGTCGTCCGCCAGGTCGGCCTCGCCCAGCGTGGGGTAGAGCTCGTCCAGGTAGGCGATGGCGGCGGCGTAGTTGCCGCTGTCGCGCCAGGCGAAGGTGCGGAAGAAGAGGGAGCGCGTGCCCAGGCCGTCGTCCGGGAACTCGCGCATGATCTGCTCGTAGAGCTCGAAGGCGCGCTCGGGCTGGTTCATGCGCTCGTTCAGCACGCGCGCGGCGTCGTAGAGGGCGCGGCCGGTGCGGCGCGAGACGGGGCGCCGGCCACCCAGGTCGATGAGCAGGGCCACTGCTTCGTCGTAGCGCTCTTGGTCGATGAGCACGCGGCTGCGGCGGTAGTCCGCCTCGTCCCGGTCGATGCGGCGCTCCGCGTGCGCCGAGGCCTCCGCGTAGGCCTGCTCGGCCTCGTCCAGGCGGCCGTGGTGCAGGTGCCGCTCAGCCGCAGCGAACGCGTCCAGGTGCTCTTCGCCGCGCTGCTGCGAGAGAGTGGGAGGGCAGCCCATGAGGGGCAGACCCATCAGGGTCAGCAGGACGGCGGTCGAACTACGCACGGGCCGGGAGATACCACGAATGGCGGGGCTTCGGGTAGCCGCTTTCGTCGCGTGCGGCGCCTCTTCTGGCGAGGCGAAACAGCGTCCGCCGGGAGCCGTCCGAGCGCTCGGGAGAGCGCCAAGGCGTGCGCACGAGCCCGCACGGCGCGGGCCGCCGCCTGTGCATGACCCCACAGCCTGGCAAGCGAGGCCAAAAAGTGGCCCTGGAGCGGGCAGCAACGGTTGACATATCCGCCCCTGCGCGCTACCAGATGCGGCGCTTCTCGCCACCTTAGCTCAGTCGGTAGAGCAGCGGTTTCGTAAACCGCAGGTCGTCCGTTCAAGTCGGATAGGTGGCTCCAAACAAGGCCCTGGAATCATAGAGGTTCCGGGGCCTGTTCATTCCGGCGGCGAATGGGGCGCTGTTGCTGAGCTGGACACGAGGCCACGCGCAGGTGGCCCGCTGGGATAGCTGGATTCTGCAGACCTACAGCTACGCCACGATTGTCAGAACCTGAGTTGGCCGGACACCGCGCACCCGGAGCGACCACACGACACCGAGACAGGGGAGACTTCGTCAGCTGCACGGTGTCGCCCCGCGACGACCGCCCACACGACACCTGTCACGCCCGCCGCCAAGCCCACACCGAGCAGCGCGTCGGAGACGTGCGCCAGACGGGCCATCCGGTTTGCGGTGGGCTCACGGTCCGGCGCGCAGCGCCCGTCCGGACAGTTCGCCTCGAGGTTTGAGTGAATGGACCGTGCTCGAAGCCCAAGGCCGAGTGACGCCACGAGCGCACCTCCCCCGGCGCCGATTAGCGCGATGGCCCCGATGGGAGTTGCGCCCCCACGCGTGGCCGCCTCGCCCCGGTCGGCCGGAACGCTCACCTGCGGCGCGTCGGTGGACGGCACCGGAACACGGGCCGCCTCCGCCGCAGCCTCCAGCTCTCGCTGCCGGCTGAGCGTCTCGCCGATGACCCGCAGCCGGGCCTCCGTGTAGGAGCGGTTCGACGCGTCCGGGAGAGCCTCGAGGTAGAGCTGGTAGTGGCGCTGGGCCAGCTCCAGGTTCCCCGCCCGCTCTGCTGCGGCCGCGATGTTGTAGTGGAGTGTCACGCGCTGGCTCAGCTCGAAGCTCCGCAGGAAGCTGTTCATGGCTTCCTCGAACCGACCGTCCTCGTACGCGAGGCGCGCGGCATCGAAGTGCGCCCTCGCCTCGCGATCGCGTCGTTCGTCGGGGGCGTCCTGCGTCTGCGCTTGCGCCGACGTCACCAACGTCCCCAGGGCCACCCCCATGGTGGGCACAAGCAGCAGCATGATGATGAGCTTGGTCACAGTTCCTCGTACCTCCGCAGTCCCGATACAAGCACCGAGCGGAGTCCGCTGTCAACGCGCACGTTTGCCCCCACAAGCTCTGGAGTTGCGGTACGCTCTGCCCCGCATGGACAAGCTCGGGAGCAGGTGGTGGGTGCCGTGTGCGCTCGCCTTCGTCGGTGGGTGTTCGCTGATCGCGTCGAAGGATGACTTCTCATTCGGTGGTGCCGATGGCGGAGGTCCAGACCTGGCTAGCGCCGGAGACGGAGGACTCGACGGTGGACAGGAGGGGTGCGTTGGCGCCGTGCCTCCTTCGCGGGTGACAGCGCAAGATGCCCCGGGAAGCCAGCGATACGTGGTGGTCCTCCGAGAAATCCTCATCGACCAACGAGGAGAGCCCGGAGCGGACCCCGCCAGCGCGCCTTGGCGCTCCATCGGCTACAACCTCGACGGCCAGTGCACGACTACCACCGAGACTGCGTCGGAGTGCAGACCAGCGAGTGAAGGTGCGCCCCTGCAGGTCGACGGGAACGGCGGCATCGACAACACCTTCGGCAACAGCTTCTTCCCCGTGCTCGCGCTGGGCGCAGCCGGGATCGACAGCGAGCTGACTGACGCGCAACAGCGTGGCGTCGGCGCCCTCATGCTGATCATCGATGACTGGAACGGCGGCCGCGATGACTCGAGAGTGACGGTGACGGTCACGCAGTCCGTGCTCGGCACGCCAGGGATGAACGGGGGAGGCGCTCCAGCCATCGACGTCGTCGGCAGTGAAGCGTTCCTGTCGTCGGATGGTGTGACCCCAGCGCCAAGTCCGCGCTGGGATGGCAACGACTACTTCTGGGGCCGCTCCGACACCTTCATCGCCAACGACGTCAACACCCCCAACGTCCGCGTCACCACCGCCTACGTGACGGGCGGTGTCTTGGTCGCGCGCCTGCCCGACCGCACCCCCCTCCGGCTGTTGGGCAGCAATCTGGGACTAGAGATGACGCTCACCGACCCGATCGCGACAGGGAACATCTACGATCTGTTCATCGCCCCTCAGGCAACTCCCCCGCAGTTCATTGTGGGTGGGCGTTGGGGCTACAACGACATACTCGCGCAGGGTCCCAACGTCGGCGTGTGTATCGGGACGCCACTCTTCAGGACTCTGCAGACCATCCTCGGCAACATGGTCGATGCGCTGCAGGACCCACCCAGCGTGGCGGATCCGAGCGTGCCATGTGACGCGCTCAGCACGGCCATTCGCTTCGACGGCTACAGCGGCCACTTCGGCGGGGTCGCAACCGGACAAGACATCCCGAGCCCTTGCCCGTAGCGACGTGTCACCTCGACGAGAGGCGCCGCAGTTCGCAGGGACGCCCACCGGCTGCGGTGACGGCATCGCCCTGGCCATTCGTGAGCGTCTCGTGGCATAGACCTCGTCAGCCCGTCCAGCAGCCGCACACGGAGGCCGCTGCTTGCGGCGCGACGTCGTAGACCACGTGCGCCACGGGCAGCTGGAGGTCGCGCTGAGCGGAAGGAGGCTCTCGCACGCTCCCGCGCACCCGCGGTCCGGCTCCAGCGACTGGAGCATGGCGATGTCCAGGAGACGCGGGCACGATGGATGTCCTCTCTTCGCAGTGAGCGGCGCATAGGTGCACATGCGGAGACGGCGGAGCAGACTGCTCTGTGGACTGGGAACGCTCGGTCGGCGTGGCGCCTCGGAGAATCCGAGGCGCTTCGTTTTCGGGCCCGCGGGTTGGTACGCTGAGCCGCATGAGCCTGCGGGTCCCATCGTTCTTCTTGTTGGTGCCGGGGCCATGGAGGCGCCCGTCTGAGCTCGTCGACGTCCTCGCTGCGGCAGGGCATGTCGTCACGGACCTCGGTGACGGGCCGCCTCGCGCCGGCGGCGTGGGCGTGGACGTCGTGGAGGACCCTGCGCTCGGCGCGGCGTTTTCGTTCGGGCGAATGGGTCGGTTGCCGGGCGAGGTCATCGCTGCAGCCGCTGCCTGTGAGCGGGCTGCGCTGCTGGAGGTCGCGATGCGCTTCGACGAGGACCCGCGCCGGGTGGCCGCCATCGGCAGGACGCTGCGCGACGCCGGCGGCGTGGCTGTGCGCGTAGAGACCTCCGGTGCTGCGTCGGCATGGGAGCCCTGGCTCGCCCAGCTGGACTCGGGCGCGCCAGCTCAACTCGTGGCCAGCGCGGTGGTCATCGTCAACGACGGCGACGCGGTCTTCACGTGCGGGATGCACTGTTTCGATCTGCCTGACGCGCAGGTCGCTGCCAGTTGTATTGAAGGGCCCCTCGAGTGGCTCGACGCGCTGTGCACATTCCAGCTCGCGGAGCAGCCTGTGCTCGGATCCGGCCACACCTTCGCGCCCAACGCCCGCGCGCAGCGCCGCAAGCTCGAGCGCTGGCCCGACCATCGTCACCACCCGAACGACGGCCGGCACAACCCGTTCGGTCTGTGGCGTCTGCTCGACGACGCCGACCCCGGGCTAGAGGCGCTGAGCACTGTGCCCACGGTCATGCCCTCCCTGGCCGCGCTCCTAGTGGCTGCCGAGCGCGCCGCAGCACGTCCGCTCAGCCGAGACGAGGTGGAACGGGTGCTCGCCAAGAGTCCCGCAGTCGCCATGAGTCTCGCCCACGCGAACGCGCTCGAGCGCAGTCGCGGCTACATGGATATCGAGCCGCGCCGCGTCTGGGAGCAATGGCTGATCGTGCGCGAGCACATGCGATCCAATCCGTAAGACGACGCCCCGCTGCGCTGGGTCTCTCCGGTGGCTCCCTGATCCCCGCGTGGCCCCACCCCGCTCAGCCCAGGCGCCAGTGCCGGGGCACCGCGGCGGACTTCCGCGTGGTGCGGTCGAAGGCCACCATGACCACCTCCAGCTTGCAGGCGAGCTTGCCGTCGGCGAAGACCTGCTGCTCCAGCGTCAGGCTCTTCTCGCCGATGCGGATGGCGTTGGTGGTCAGCGTGAAGCGCTGCCCGTAGCGGGCCTCGCTGGGGTAGTCCATGGCCAGGCGCGCCAGGACAAACCAGGGGACCTCGGAGCGCTCGCCCGCGATGTTCTTGAAGAAGCTCTCGCGCCCCACCTCGGCGAAGGCCGCGTACGATCCCGAGCTGATGTGGCCCATGGCGTCCGTGTCCGAGAAGCGCACCTGAATGACGTCCTCGACGGGCGAGAGGGTGATCGGGTCTCGAGAGCTCTGCTCAGTCATGGGATGAGAGCTAGCACGCGGGGCCGGGCTAGCCCATGAGCCGGTGCAAGGTGTCCACCAACGTCGCCAGCGCGAACGGCTTCTGCAGAAAGGCGGTGCGGTGTGGCAGGTCGTCGCGAGCCTCGGCCATCTCGGCGTTGAGGCCGCTCATCATGACCACGGGCAGCTGCGGGGCGTGCGTGCGCAGCGAGCGCACCAGCTCATTGCCCGTCATGCCGGGCATGACCACGTCCACCACGGCCGCCGCGTAGTTGCCGGCGCTCATGGCAAAGTGGGCGGCGGCCGCGCTCGAGATCGCGTACACGGAGACCTCGAAGCCGGCCTGCACCAGCGCGTCACGCACCACCGTGCGCACCATGTCCTCGTCGTCCACGAGCAGGATGCGCCCCGCGGCGCTGCGCTCCGGCTGCGGGCCCGCGTCCACGGCGGACGCCTCCGTCTCCGTCCCCACGTCCGCGCCCTGCGCCTCGGCGGGGGCGGCTGGCAAGGTCACGCGAAAGGTGGTGCCTTCGTGCTCGGCGCTGGTCACGTCCAGCCGACCGTGGTGCCCACGCACAATGCCCAGCACCGCAGACAAGCCCAGCCCGCGACCGGTGTCCTTGGTGGTGAAGAAGGGCTCGAAGATGCGCCGCTGCGTCTCCTCGCTCATGCCCGTGCCCGTGTCGCTCACCTCGAAGTACGCCACCCCGTGCGGCGCTGCGTAGCCATCCGGCAGCTGCGGTGCCGCAGACGCATCGACGTAGCGGGAGGAGACACGGATCTCACCCGGAGCGCCCTCGAGGGCATCCGACGCGTTGGTGAGCAGGTTCATGACCACCTGCTGCAGCTGCGCGGTGTCGGCCACGACGGGAGGCAGGCCAGGCGCCAGGTCGTAGGTGACGGTGGCGCGCTTGGACAACCCGGACGCGATGAGGCTGCCCATGTCCAGGATGAGCGCGTTGAGGTCCGCGGGACCCACACGAAACTGACCGCGCCCCGCGTACACCAGCATCTGGTGCGTGAGCTCGGCGGCGCGCAGGGCAGCACGCTCTCCCTCGCGCACCAGGCGCTGCGCGCGCGAGTCTGGGGTGACCTCACGCCCCAGCAGGTTGAAGTTGCCCAGGATGGCGGCCAGCAGGTTGTTGAAGTCGTGCGCGATGCCACCGGCCAAGAGCCCCAGGCTCTCCAGCTTCTGCGCGTGCCGCACCTGGTCTTCCAGACGCTGCGCCTCCAGCTCCAGCGCCCGGCTCTCGGTCACGTCGATGGAGAGCCCCGTCAGGCCGACGATGTTGCCGTCCACGTCCCGGCGCGGGAAGTAGCGGTTCGACCACATGCGCCCGCCAACGGACACGTCCAGCGCGGTCGCCTCGCCGCGCAGCGCGCGCACGATGCCGTCGAGCGCCTCGGGCGCCGCGTGGTAGAGGTCGTGCACCGACTGCCCCACCAGCTGCCCGGGCTCGAGCCCGAGCGACATGAGCCCCTGCCCCTCCGACAGGGTGACCACGCCGGCCGCGTCGACCGCCCAGAGCACGATGGGCATGGAACCAATGACCGAGTGCAGCTGCGCCCGGACCTCTGTGAGCTCGGCTAGGAGCTCCACGCTCTGGTTCGGGGATTCGACTGACATGGGCGCCTCAGGGGGCACCATACACGTTGCGCGGCCGGATTAGGAAGGCCGCGAATGCGACCTCGAGGTTTCGGTCAGCGACTCAGCCCGCTATGGTCGGGCATGCTCTCTGTGTCTAGCGCTCACCGCTCGCGCCTCACGCCCTTGGCCGTCCTCGCCGCCCTCGTGCTCATCGGGACCGGCTGCGGATCAGCGGGGCCCACGACCAACACCAACGACGACATGGCCGTGCCCTTCGACAGCTCCGGCGCGGGGCGGGCTCAACCCGTGGACGACCTCTACACCGTCACCCCGAACGAGCCCTTCAGCGTGGGAGCCAGCGCAGGCGTGCTCGCCAACGACGCGCAGGTCAGCGTCCTCACCGCAGGCGCCATCGTCACCGCGCAGGGCGCCAACGTGCAGCTGAGCGCGGACGGCAGCTTCACCTACGGCACGCCAGAGGCGCTGACCGGCGACGACTCGTTCACGTACAGCGTGGCGGGTACCGACGGCACGAGCGTGATGGCCACGGTCACGCTGCGCCCCCGCGTCGGCTGCGGAGACGGCACGCGCGGCGTGGGCGAGCTCTGCTTCCCCGTGGACGCCTTGGTCGTGCGCGGCGAGCTCTCGCGCTCGTCCGTCGCCAACGTCGACGCCGATTCGGAGCCCGAGCTGCTGGTGACCAGCACGTCGATGCTGGGGTTGTCTCACCTGCAGGTGTTCTCGCTGGCTGCCGGGCGGCTGGTCGAGGTCAGCTCCGTCGAGCTCGCAGAGCTGGAGCTGTCTGGGGAGCACGCCCTCGGCGACGTGAACGCCGACGGTGCGCTCGACCTGCTGATGGCGACCTACTCCACGCTCTACGTCTACCAGAACGACGGCACCGGGCAGTTCACGTTGCTGGCTACGGTCCCCTTCGGTGCGAGCTTCTTTGGCGATGTGGCGCTGGCCACGGGCCGCTTCGACGCGGACGAGCACCTGGACGTGGTGGCGCTCCAGCGGGTGGACAGCACCGTGCAGCTGCTGCGCGGGGACGGCACAGGGAGCTTCAGCACCACCGACGCGCCCGTCGCGGTCGGCCCGACGTATCGCGTGCGTGCGCTCGACGTGGGCAACGACGGTGACCTCGACGTGGTGCTGGAGCCGCAGTCCGACAACGTGGGCGGGCTGAACATCCTGCGCGGTGACGGAACGGGCGCGCTGGTGGCGGACACGGTGGTGTCCGGGGACATGGGACCGGTAGTGCTCGAGACTCTGTTCAACGGGGACGCTCACCCGGACCTGGTGCTGCCGGGCGCGAGTGTGCGCGTGTTGCCTGGCGACGGCGCGGGCGGCTACGGCTCGGCGGTGGACATCACTCCCCCAACGCCCTTCGCGGGGGTCGTCTCCGCCGCGCTCGGTGACTTCGACGGGGACACCCACACGGACGTGGCGGCCGGCGCCAACGCAGGGCTGCGGGTGGCGCTGGGCACGCAAGCCGGCGCGCTGACGGACGGCTGGGCCGAGTCGCCCGGGGTGCGCTACGAGCAGCTGCATACGCTGACGAGCGCCACCGGGGCGGACGCGCTCATCGCGCGCAACGACAGGCGGGTGACGCGCTTTGTGAGCGACGGCGCGCGCGGCATGGAAGAGCGCACGCCCTCGTTCCCGAGCGTGCGCGTCGGGTCATCACTCACGGATGGGCAGCTGGGCGACCTGGACGGCGACGGGGCGCTCGACTTGGTGGTGGCGGACTACAACACGTCGCGCGTCTCGCGCCTCATGGGGGACGGCGCAGGCGGCTTCGGCGCGCCCACCACCCTCGCGCAGCTGAGCGCCAGCGTGCAGTCGGTCGCGCTCGGGAGACTGGACGCCAACGGCTCCCTCGACGTGCTAACGGCCGAGACCGGCGGCAGCCGCGTGGGCATCTGGCTGGCAGACGGCGCGGGCGGCTTCACCGACGGCGGGACGGTCGCCGTGGGTCCAGGCCCCGCGCGCGTGGTGGTGGGCGACTTCAACGGCGACACTATCCTCGACTTCGTGACGGCCAACGTGGGCGTGCTCGCGGGCGTGTTCGGGCCCAACCAAGACACCATCAGCATCCGGCTCGGGACAGGCAGCGGGACGTTCACGGCGCCCACCGTCGGCGAGGTGCCGGCTTGTGCCAACCCCGAGCGCTTGGCGGTGGGGCGCGTGAACAACGACGCGCACCTGGACCTGGTGATGAGCTGCCTGGGGGGGGACCAAGTGGCCGTGCTGCTGGGAGACGGCGCCGGGGGCTTCACGCACGCGAGCGGCTCGCCCATCGCGACGGGCAGCGCGCGCGAGGTGGCGCTCTCGGACCTCGACGGAGATGACGTGCTGGACTTCGTCGTGACGCAGGAGTTCGGGGCGAAGCTGGCGGTGTGGCTGGGCGCCGGGGACGGGACCTTCAGCTTCGGCAGTGAGGTCCCCGTCGGGGGCAGCGCCCTCTCGCTCGTCCTCGGGGACTTCGACGGCGACGGCGACGTGGACGTGGTGACCACCACGTCGCGCGGCGCGGAGCTGTTCCTGGGCGCGGGAGACGGGACCTTCAGCGCCCCCAGCGGCTCCCGCCTGGGCGCCTTCGGCAACGAGATCCTCGCGGGCGACCTGACGGGCGACGGCGAGCTCGACTTGGTGCTGATCGACGGGCCCAGCGTGACCACGGTGCGCGCGCGCTACTAGCGGGTGGCGTGCCGTATACTCGCCCCATGACACAAGACGCGACGACGCTCGCCGCCAGCCACACGCCAACGGCGAACCGTCCGCGCGCCATGCTGGCCGTGGTGGCAGGGGACGCGCCCGCCGTGCGCGTGATCGAGGCGGGCGGTGCGCTGACGCTCGGGCGCTCGGGGTCGTGCGACTGGAGCTTCAGTGACTCGCAGGCCAGCCGCGTGCAGGCCATCGTGCGCTTCGACACGGAGGGGGGGCTCACCATCGAGGACCCCGGCAGCCGCAACGGCACCTTCCTGGACGACGAGCGGCTCTCCGCGACGCAGCCGTGGCTGCCGGGCCAGGTGGTGCGCTTTGGCGCCGTGCGCTTGGTGGCCACGATCACCGGATCGCTCGACGAGAGCGCGCGTACGGCACACGGCGCGGGCGACTCCCAGGCGAGCGAGAGCGACGGCGTGGTGGTCAGCTCCCCGCTCATGGTGGAGACCTTTGCGCTGGCGGACCGCGCCGCGCGCAGCGACGCGACGGTGCTGATCCTGGGAGAGACGGGCAGCGGCAAGGAGGTGGTGGCGCAGCGCATCCACCGCAAGAGCCGCCGCAAGCAGGGGCCCTTCGTGACGCTCAACTGCGGCAGCCTGGTGGAGTCACTGGCCGAGTCCACGCTCTTCGGTCACGAGCGCGGCGCGTTCACCGGGGCGGCCCAGCGACACCCTGGCGTCTTCGAGCAGGCCAGCGGTGGCACCCTCTTCCTGGACGAGGTGGGGGAGCTGTCGGCCAACCTGCAGACGCGGCTGCTGCGCGTATTGGAGGACGGCAAGGTCACCCGCGTGGGCGGCACGCAGAGCCTCTCCGTGGATGTGCGCGTGGTGGCCGCCACCCACCGCGACCTGCCGGAGATGGTGCGCGACGGGGAGTTCCGTGAGGACCTGCTCTACCGCCTGGACGTGGTGCGCATCCGCGTGCCCCCGCTGCGCGAGCGGCCCGAAGACGTGGAGCCCCTGGCGCTGCACTTCCTCACGCACTTCGCGGACGGACGCCCCCTGCGACTCTCCGCGGGAGCACGCCGCGCCCTCGCCGCGCATCCGTTCCCAGGCAACGTGCGCGAGCTGCGGAACTGCATGGAGCGCGCGGTGGCCCTGGCGGCCGACGTGGTCCTTCACGAAGCGGACCTGAACCTCACGGCGCGCGGGGCGCAGGAGCGCGGCGGCCTGCTGCGCGCGCAGGTGGACGACGAGGAGCGGCGCGCCGTGGAAGAGGCGTTGGACGCCTGCGACGGGAACCAGACACGCGCGGCGAAGCGGCTGGGCATCGCGCGGCGCACCCTCATCAACAAGATGGAGAAGTACGGGCTGCGCGGGAAGGGTAAGTAGGGGCACCCGCTTCGGAGTGCGCAGCCGAATGTGTGCAGAGGGCTGCACACTGTGCAGACGCGGTCCGCAGGGGCGTCGGCATCACGGCGCGTTCACCGCATGAAACAAGGCACGGGCGTTGGCACGAGCGTTGCGATGAGCTTCGGGCAGGAGACCACTGACCCCATGACCCATATGCAACGCACACTCTCTTCTCTTACGATTCTTCTCTCCCTCGCGGGTGGCCTTGCTGGCTGTGGCGACGATGGCGCGGCCAACGGCGGACCCAAGCTGCTGGTGCACGGGCGCGTCGACGCCAATCTGGACAACAGCAGCACCACCGTCGAGGCCTACGCCATCGCCGAGGACGGCTCGCGCGAGCCGGTCGACATGGAGCCCACCGCCACGGACGGCAGCCGACGCTACCGCCTCGAGAGCACGGTGGAGCTTCGCGCCGGCACACAAGTGCTGATCGAGGCCACCGACGGTGCCACGGACGCATCCGTGGTGGTGCTGGTGGACGCGGACGGCGAGATGACCGCCGAGCCCATCACCGAGGAGACCTCGCTCGAGGCCGCCGTGTTCGTGTCCCTCGCGGCGTCGAGCTCCTGCGACGACTGCTCGTTCGAGGCCATCCGCGCCACCGTGGAGGCCGAGGCGGCTGCCACCTTCGCGAGCGGCGACCAGTCTGAGGCCACGCTGGCGGACCTGAGCGCCGCGCTCGAGGCCCAGATCGACGCGCAGGCCACCTCGCTCCGCAGCGAGAGCAGCAGTGCCTTCGACGCGTACGTCTCGGCGCGCGCCGAAGCGCAGGCGGACGAGATCATCGCGCTGGACGCGGCGACGACCGCTCAGGCAACCGCACAGGCTCACGCAGACTTCGAGCAGGCGCTGGCCGACGCGCGCAGCTCGGGGAGCCTGACCGCGCAAGCGTGGGCCGAGAGCGCGCATGCTGGTGCGGAGGCCCTGCGTGCGGAGGCCGAGAGCGTGCAGCTGGATGGCGCCCTCATGGCGCAGCTGGTGGCGGACGCAGAGCTGGAGCGCGCCGTCTCCGTCCAGGCCGCGATGGAGGCCGAGCTCTCGGCAGCGGGCGTCAGCAACGTGGACCTCGACGCGACCTTCGCCACGCTGATGGCGTCCATCGACGCGGCCCGCGCCGACGGCGCCTCCGCAGGTGAGAGCATCGCCAACGCGTGGGGCGCGGCGCTGGTGTCCATCCGGGCCGACATCTCCACGTCGCTGGGTGGTGCCGCCGCGACCGCCTTCGACGCGTGGGTGACGCTGTCGACGTCGGCCATCACCACGCTGCGCGCCAACGCCGTGGTCTCGGGGGGTTCCAGCGTGGACACCGCGCTGCTCTTGAGCGGTGGGCTCTCGGACCTGAGCGTAGACGTCTCGGCGCTGACCACGGCGGGCGTCGACGCGGCCGCGGCGGACGCGTTCGTGAGCATCCTGCTGCACGCGGAGCTCGCGGCCACGGCAGAGTGAAGGGGGCGCTCTGACCATGGGGGGGATGCCCACTTGGGCATGAGAGGCGCGGCGAGCCATCGGCGCGCCTCTCGCTTTCCGTCACTCCATGTCTTCGCGGATGTAGCGGGTCTCGCCGGGTGCGAGACGGACGTCGATGGTGCGCTGGGCGTCGAGGGGCCCGTTGACCAGGCGTACGTGGTGAAGACCCGGCGGCAGGGGCAGCGCGCTGATGGGTGTCTGCCCTACGCGCCTTCCGTCGACGTACACCTCGGCCCAGGGGCGCGCGCCCACGTGCAGGCGCGCCGAGGGCTCGGCCGCTGGCGCTTCGGTCTCCGCAGGCGACGCCGCGGTCCCCGGAGGCGGCCTGCTCGTTGGGCGCTCCGGCGTAGTGGCAGCGTGGCGTGTCGCCTGCTCTGGACGCGCGCGAGCCGTCGCCGCCACCACGGCGGGCCCAGTCGCGCTCACGGCCGCGCTGCCAGTGGAGGGTGTGTCGGCCGACGAGTCACGCGGGGACTCCGGCGCCACCGCTGGCTCGAGGGGCAGGCTCCCGAGCGCAGGAGTGGGCGCTGTGGGGGCGGGCAGCACGGGCTGCGCGGGCGCGGGCTGCGCCCCGCTGGCAGGCCCGGGCAGCGTAGAGGTCTGCGAGGACGCGGCGGGGGGCGACGCAGAGAGAGCGCCCCAAGACTCGTAGCCGAGGCCTCCGAGCATGGCGACCGCTGCCAAGCCAATCCCCAGGCGCGCTGCGCGCCGCAGCCCCGAGCCGGCCACCGCATGCGGCGCCTCGTGCGGCGGCCTCTCCAAAGAGGCCGTGCCCGCTTCATGCCCGGGGCGCGCAGGGAACTCGGTGAACACGTCCACGGTGCCGCCGCGAGCAGCCGGGGGCGCGACCGGCGCGCGCCCGCCGTCCAGCGGCGCGCCGTCCGCTGGCATCGTCGCCGCCGAACCAAAGCCGGTGCCCTTCGCGCGCGCGTCACTCCCGGCACCTGACGCGTCCTCGCCTAGTGTCGACGCGGGGTCCGGCACGCGGCCCTGCTCGAGCACGTCGCTCGGGGCGGAGGCTGTCGTGAGCGTGCCCGGGGGAATGACCAGACTCGCCGCGGTCAGGAACACCAGCTCCAGGGACGGCCCCTCCGTCGCCGCGGGCCTGAGGTCGGCCACCCGGCGCTGCAGTGACACGCGCGGCAGCTCGGCGCCTCCCGCGACCGACACGGACTCCAGCCTCTCCAGCTCACGCGCGACCTCTTCCATGTCCGCCGGGCGGCCGTCCACATCGTGCGCGACCATGCGCGCCAGCAGCTCACGGAAGGGCGCAGGTGCGTTCTCGCGCACACGCTCCGGGTCGCGCGAGAGCTCGCAGGTGGCCAGATGATAGAGGGTGACCCCCATGGCAAAGACGTCCGCGCGGGCGTCCACATCAAGGCCAAAGCGCTGCTCCGGGGCCATGTAGGCTGGGGTCCCGGCTGCGGGCAGATCCGCACCGGACAGCATGGCCACGCCGAAGTCCGTGAGGTGCACCTGCCCCTCTCGGCTCAACAGCAGGTTGGCCGGCTTCACGTCGCGGTGCACGATGCTGCGCGAGTGCGCGTGCGCCAGACCGTGCGCGAGCCGCGCCCCGACGTAGCTGACCTCGGCCACGGTGAGAGGTTGCTTGGCCTTCACACAGGCCTCGAGCACCGCGCCGAAGTCGACCCCGTCGACCCACTCCATGACGAGGTAGTAGCCGTCCTCGGCGCGGCCGAAGTCGAACACCGGCACGACATTCGCATGGGAGAGCTGCATGGACAGCTTGGCCTCGGAGATGAAGTGCGCGATGGCATCCTCCGAGAGTTTCCGACTCGCTAGGATGCGCTTGATGCACACTCTCTTGGACGTGCCCGCGGCTCCGACCGCGCGCGCCGAGAACACCTCTCCCATGCCCCCGCTTGCGACGCGATGCTCCAGGATGTAGCGACCCACCCGCCCAGGGCTGTGTTGACCCGCACTCATGTGTTCGCCCTGGTGTGTACCTTTTTGGCAGGCTGCGCGCACGGAAGCGGCAGCACGCGCGGGGTGCTGCCGCAGACCGGAGTCGCAGCCATCGTGCTCGAGGTGGAGCCCGACGACGCGGCCTATGCGATGGAGGTCGCGCGGGCGCTGCGGCGCAGCCCAAGCCCCACGGGGGCTCCGTGGTTGGCGGCCCCCCAACAGGTGGAGGTGCCGCTCGCGGCGGAGCTCGCGCGCGTGGAGGCGCTGTTCTTCGATCTGGATCTCGAGGGGGCCGAGCGCGCCGCGCAGGAGGTGCTCACGGGCATGGACAACGGCATCGTCCCAGTAGAGGACGAGGAGTTGTTGCTGCGCACGCTGATCCGCGCGGCGCAGGTGTTCGACGCACGCAACGCTGGCGACGACGCGGACGCGGCGCTCACGCGAGCCAACGCCGTCCACCCGGACTTCGAGCTCTCCGCGGCGGACTTCCCACCGAGCTTGATCGAGCGGCGCGCGCGGCTCGTCACGTCGGGCGAGCGCCACACGCTGCAGCTCGGGAGCGCGGCCCCCGGCGCGCGCATCTACGTCGACGGCAGCGCCACCCGCGCTCGTCACGTGCAGCTGGCGCCGGGGCGGCACGTCATCCGCGTGGTCGCGCCGGGACATCGGCCCTGGCAGCAGGCGCGTGATCTGAGCGCCGAGGCGTCGGTCGAGCCGCAGCTGGAGGTGGACCCGGAGCGCCTGCACGAGCTGTCTCCCGAGGACGCGCAGCGCTTCCTGACGCTGCACGACGCGCACGCGCTGCGACTGCAGGTGAGCTCGTCGACGGAGGGCCGCAGCTGCCGGCTGTTCATTCCAAGGGAGCCCAGCGTCAGCGTGCGCGCGCCGGTCGACGAGGAGCCCGCCGCGCTGGCCGCGCGTCTCTCCACGGAGAGGGAGGCCGCGCAGGTGGCCCTGGCCGAGGAGCACTCGCGCAGACGGCGCAGGCGCATCATCGTCTCGGGAGCCTTGGTGGCCGCCGCGGGGGCCGGCACTGGGGCCTACTTCGGGCTGCGGCCCGGAGCAGACGGCTGGCGCGCCAACGGACAGCTGGAGGGGGCGCCATGAGCCTGCGGTGGCGCACACTCTGCGCGGGCCTCGCCCTGCTCGTGGTCGGGTGCGGGGTGAGCCTCACGCTGGTGTCGTTCCAGATCACGCGCGACCCGGACGAAGACCCCTTCCCGGGGGCCACCGACGTCCTGGTCGCGGTCCGCCAAGACGGGGTCGCGCTGCCTCGCGCGGTGGCGCGCACGTCGCTTGCTCGAGGCACCTTCGACACCCCCACCGTGCCCTTCGGTGCGGGCTACACGCTGCGCGTGGACGTGCTCGACGGAGAGCTGTTGCTGGCCCGCGGCACCAGCGTCGCGTTCGCCGTCAGCAGCGCGGGCGACGAGTCGCTGCCGCCCGTGTTCGTGGCGCCCCTCGGGCGCTTCGCGTCGGTCGCCACCCGCAGCGCGCCGGTGCCGGTGGCCGCAGCGCTCGCGGGGGAGCGCGTGGTGCTGGGCAACGCCGATGGTTCCGTCTCGGCCCTCGCCCTCAGCGACAGCAGCACCGAGCAACAGGTAGCGCCTGCCGCGGGTCGGCGCTTTGTCTCGCTGCCCGGCGGCCTGCTCGCGGTGGCGGCGAGCGAGGCGCTCTTCGTCGACGACGAGGTGCACGTCAACAACGACCCCAGCCTGGCACGCCATGGCGCCGACGCGCTGCTGGTCCCGGTGCTGCCGGGCGACGCGAGCGAGCCCTGCGCGTACATCGTGGGTGGCCGCAGCGCCCCTCGCGCGCTCACGCGGCTGTGCGTGACGGGAGGCGTGCTGAGCGCGACCGCGCAGCCCGACCTGGGCCAGGGCGGCTGGGGGGGGCTGGGAGCCTACGTGACGCTGGCGGGTGACGAGCGGCGCATCGCGTGGGTGGCGCGCGAAGACGCCGGGGGCGTGTCGACCGCGCTCACCGTGCTGAACCCCGACGCGCCGGCGGAGGTGGCCAGCGCCGCGCTCGACCTCCCGACGACGGGCGCCGTCGTGGTGCCCCACGGCATGGGTGAGCTCTTGGTCATCGGCGGTCGCACGCAGGGTGGCGTGGTGCTCGACCAGGTCGCGCGCGTGGTGCTGCAGACCGGCGCAGGCTCCCCGGCGGTGCGCGCGGCGCCTTCGCCAGAGCCGCTGTTCTCAGCACGGCAGGGGGCGCGTGCGTCCTGGGTCGCCGACGGAATCTACTTGGTGTACGGCGGGACCAACGCGTCGGGGGTGCCGGTCCCGCGCGCCGAGCTCGTGGACGTGCGCAGCTTCCCAGGCAGCGTCGCCCCCACGGGTCAGCTGCCCACGGCGGACCCGCTGGTGGTCCT
This sequence comes from Sandaracinaceae bacterium, assembly GCA_020633075.1. Classification (GTDB taxonomy): domain Bacteria; phylum Myxococcota_A; class Polyangia; order Polyangiales; family Houyiibacteriaceae; genus JADJJE01. Next base: position 1,421,537 of record JACKEI010000002.1, on the reverse strand, counting down.
GCCCATCGACGACCACGCCCAGCTCGCCGTGAGCGCGGCGGGGGTGTGGCGCTACGCGTCGCCGCGGGGGTTCCAATGATGCGTTCGCGGAACAGGAAGCTGGCACGACTCTCGCAACGGTTAGCGCTGATGTCTCTCCACCGCGCCCTCCTCTGCTCGCTCCTCATGCTCGGCTGCGCACCTGCTAGTGACGCCGTGCCCATGTCGGGCCGTGACCAAGGTCCGAGGGGTGGCAGCGTCGACATGACCTTCGCGGTGACCGTGGGCGGCGCCCTCGAGGTCGTCGAGCTGCGCATCGAGACGGCCAGCGTGGACATGCTGAGCGACCGCGAACCCGAGGATGCCGCACGCTTGGCCATTGGCGGGACGCTCGCGCTCGAGGGTGGCTTCGGCGACAGCGTGACCTCCGCCGCGCCGGGCGCCTACAGCACGCTGCTGCTCGCGCCCATGGAGGGAGGGCCCACGCTCACGCTGGTGGTGCGTCTGGCGGGCATCCGGGTGAGCGTGGAAGCCGGGGTGCTGCCGCCCATCCGCCTGCGCTGTCCAACGCCCATCGACCTCGCCGACGGGGCTGCCCTGGACATCCGCGCAACGCTGGATCTGAGTGACCTCGACAGCGCCCTGACCGGTGCGCTCTTCCCGCCGCCCATCGGCGTGACCGAGCTGTTCATCACGGAGCTGACGCACCCGACGCTGGTGGCGGAGGTGGTGGACACGGTGCTCTCGTCCTGGTCGCTGACGTGCAGCCTGCGCTGACCAACGCTGCCCGCCCCGGCTAGCGACGGGGGACGGCGGCGCGGGTTGCCGTGAAAGCGCCCCGGCGGGCTCCGCCGAGAGCGCCAAAGGATCCGCTCGATCTGCGGGGGGACCGCCGCACGGAACCTGCAGACGCGGTCGTTGCGCCGCCACCGGGTGTCGCGGTCGTCGCGCCGCCACCGGCGGTGTGCACGTGCCTGTACAGTGCGCACGAAGGAGATCAGCAGGGGCGAGCGCGGCACGCAGCGTGTGGCCCTCGAGCGAGCGCGGGGCGAACCCAGCGCATCCCGCGCCGCCGCTCCATGCTCCAAACGACAGAGAGGCCCGCCCCCGAAGGAGCGGACCTCGCTACGCGTCGACGCGCCCTCACCGGGCCTCGGGTGCACCCCCGCTATCGTCAGCGGCGCCTGCGCCGACGCACGACCACGCCCAGCACCAGCGCACCGGCCAGCCAGCCGCCGGCGCCCGACGCCCGCGAGGACTGCGTCGCGCAGCCATCGCAGCCCGCCGCGTCGGGAGGCGGCAGCCCGCGCAGCGCGGCGTAGGTGGAGCTGACGTTGCCGCTCGAGTCACGCACCTCGAGGCCCTCGACGGGCGTGTCCAAGGTGACCTCCGGGCGCCCCACCACGCGCCAGGCGCTCCAGCCCGCGTCCGCCGAGAGCGTTCGGTACTGCAGCGAGCTCTGCTCCTCGACGGTGTCCACCGCCCAGAAGGACGTGCGGTCTTGCGCGAGCTCGATCATGGGCGGCGTCACGTCCACCACGAAGCGCTCGCGCCCGAGGCTGCCGAAGCGCGTGGACCCCACTGGGCGGCTGCGGACGGAGAGCGCGTGCTCCCCTTGGCGCAGCAGGGCCGCGTCCTCGATCACCGCGTAGGAGGCCGCGCGGTACTCGCTCCACGCGCCGCCATCCAGCCGGTAGCTGTACTCGCGGGGCGAACCGTCGGCCGCGTCCACCTCGAAGGCGGCGTCGATGCGCGGCAGGCGCCCTTCACCAAAGGTCTCGAGGGCGAAGGCCGCGCCATCACCGAGGTCCATGGAGGTGATGCGCACGCGCACCGGCTCCGCGTCCTCGAGCGGGCTGGGGCTGGCCTGAGCCAGGTCGACGAACACCCCCAAGAACGCCTCCGCGCCAGCGCCGCTGCCCTCGGTCACCAAGCGCAGCGAGTCCTGCGTGAGGGAGATGCCAATGGGCAGCGCGTCGCCCGCGAGGGCTGCAGGGTCGATGGGCGCGAGGTCCTGCGTGAACATGGGCGCGAAGCTGGACAGCACGTTGGGCAGCACGCGCGCGAGGGCCTCGGCGTCCTCACGGAGCAGCCCCGCGTTGGTGACCGTCGCGTTGTCCACCGTCAGACCCAGCAGCGGCAGCACGCGGCCGTCGGCGACCTGCACGTTCACGTCCGCCCCGAGGTCCATGGTGAGCGTGAGCACGCGCACGTAGCGCTCGGTGCTGAAGACGTAGAGGTCCACCGACAGGCTCGGAAAGAACACGCGCATGAGCGCGCTCTCTTCAGTGCCCGCGCCGACCGTCAGCACCGGGGGCTGCGCCGGGCGGAGCGCGACCGCCATGGACGCCGCTCCCTCCGGGAACGTGAGCGCCTTGAGCGACGGGATGAGCAGGGAGAAGAGCCCCGTCGACAGCTGCTGCGCGGCGGAGCTGTTGACCTCCACGCAGAAGAAGCCGGCGCGCCACAGCTCGAAGAGGGACCAGTTGATGAAGCGCTCCGACACCGCCAGGCCGACGTCGTGCGTGTCTTCCCCGCCGCGCAGCGCCCCGGCTAGCGCGATGTCGCTGGGCCGCATGGGAGGCGTCGTGACAGCCGACAGGTCGATGCAGGTCGACGTCTCGAGAGACTCCGCGCCCGCCACCATGGACAGCGAGTAGCCGTCGCTCACCGCCGTGCCTTCGCCCTCGAGCGCGAAGAGCGTGTCGAAGGCCGCGCGCAGTCCGGGCAGGAAGGCCGCCGTGCCGGGACCAGGGCTCAGGCGGGTCTCGAGACCGAGCAAGAACGGAACGCACTCGCCGGAGGCGTCCTCGATGCAGATGTCGTCGTCGTTGGGGGTGCTGCCGGCGGGGCACAGAGTCACGTCACCGGCGCTCGCCGGGTTGGCGCGCGCCGGCTGACACAGGTGTGAGAAGCCCTCGGCCGCGCTCGGCAGCTGGTTCTCGATGGCGGAGACGATGACGCCGCGAAAGGGGTTGAGCAGACCGGAGGCGGCGCAGCCCCCGAAGGTGAAGTCGCTGTTCTCGATGCCGGGGGCGACGAGCTCGAGCCCGCTCACGTCCAGACGGGAGTAGCCCGCACGCAGACCCTCCTGCACGGCGGCGATGCCCGCGCGCAGCGCGACTCCGATGGTGTCCGAGGCGCCTCCCGGCGCGGCCGTGTCCAGGTCCACCGTGCAGCCCGCCGGGACGACGCCCACTGTCGCGTAGGAGTCCACGGGGAACGGCGCGCGTGCTCCGCTGCCGTCGAGAGACTGCGCCCCTGCGCCTACCATCACGCGCAGCGCGTCGGGGTCGCCCGTGACGGCGTCCAGGTCCAGCGCGCCGAGCGAGAGGTCCACCGCGCAGCGCCCCCCGCCGAACGCGTGCACCGTGGTGGCCAGCGCTGCGGTGGGCTTGGCGAGGGTGACGCGGTACGTGACGCCCGCCTGGAGCTGGAGGTCGCCGAACACCACGTGTGACGCCAACACCGTGTTGCCGCCCTCACGTCGCAGGAGCTCCACAGGGGCCCCCGGACCGGTGGTACGCGTGACCGTGAGGGTAGTGTTCAGCGAGCCTCCCTCCGTCACGAACCAGAGGTGCTGGTCCTGTGCAGGGCTGAGGGTGCGCGAGGTGCTCCCCGCCGCGCCAGAGAAGACCAGCGCCTCTTCGCCGGCGCAGAGCGCGACGACCTCGGTGTCCGAGACACGCACCAGCGCGGGGTCGATAGGGATGCGCAGGTCTTCGTCGCTCATGAGGGCCGACGCCGCGAGGCTCTGAGCGTTCTCCTCCAGGAAGCGCAGGCCGCTGGGCCCGAGACGCACCTGAATCGCGTTGTTCACCTCGCGCTCGCGGTCGAAGCCGCCGGGGATGGGGCCCGTGGTGCAGCCGCAGCCGTCGAGCGCGTCGCACTCGGCGCAGCCGCTAGCGCACCCCTGCGCACATCCGCTCGCGTCCAGACCGCAGCCCTGGAGGGTCATCAGGCTGGCGCACGCCAGCGGCAGCGCGGTCACCCAGGCGGGAACGCGCGCAACTCCAACATCAAGCTCTCTGCTCATCTTTGCTCCTCGTGCGCGCCGGTCCTTCGGCGCGTTCGAGGACGCGATTGCAGCTTCCGTTCCCACCCGATTCCGAAGCGGATTCAGGGGCGAAGGCGGCGCGAATGTGTGCAGGGAGCTGCGCACTGTGCAGGCCCACGTCCAGCCGCTGGCCAAGCGCGCCGCGAACGCCGGGCCCGGAGGGGTGGGCCACACAGTCACAGTGTGCGAGCCGGCGAAGCACGCTCGCCTTCGTGTGGGGCGCGCGACGCTCGAATCAAGGCGAATTGCGTCGGTATACACCTTGCTCTGCACGCCACCATGGACAACCATCGTGCATGGTCGGGGACACTCCGGTGCCTCCTCTTCATAGGTCTCGCGGTAGCGGTAGCGGTCGCCGCACCAGCACCTGCGCAAGCTCAGAGCCGCACGCCAGAGGCGCAGGTACCGACCCTCGAGGTGGTCCCCAGCGAGCCCCACCTGAGTCGCGACGAGATCGCGTTGAACGTGACCATCGCGCGCCACACCGTCCGACTCCACACCTTCGGAGCCCTCCTCTTCTTCGGAGCGTTCATCGGTGCGGCTGGCTCGGGGATCATGCTGTCGAACCTCTGCCTGTACGGCTGCGAGGACAGCGACGCGTCCGCGAGCGAGGCGGCGATGGGCGCAGGGCTCGCAGCGATCGGGCTGGGGACGGTCCTCGCCAGCACCATCGGTCTGATCACGGTCGGCAGGCGGCGGCGCAACGCCAGACATCGCGCCGAGCTGGGCGTCGCGCCGCTCGCGCTCCACAGGGGCGCCGGAGTGCGGCTCGGGGCGACGTGGTGATAACCGCGCCCGAGCGCGTGCGCTGCGTGGATGGTGGAAGAGAGGATGTGGCCGAGGTGTCCCGCGGACTGCTAAAGAGCAGACCTCGATGCTGCGTGTCCTTCCCCTCTTCCGTACTTGCGTGCTCGGCCTCGCCCTCGCTTGTGGCCTGGTCGCGCTCCCTAGCGGTGCCCACGCCCAAGCCGACGCCGAGGCGCGTGAGGCCGAGGCCCGCGCTCGCTTCGAGTCCGGGCGGCTGGCGTTCGACGACGGGCGCTTCGACGACGCGCTACACGACTTCGAGCTGAGCTACGCGCTCAGTGAGCGCCCTCAGCTGCTGTACAACATCGGGCAGGTGCACGACCGCCTGCGGCACCCTGCGCAAGCGGTGGAGTACTTCGAGCGCTACCTCGAGGCGCTGCCCGAGGCCGAGAACCGCCGCGCGGTGGAGGCTCGCATTCGCTTGCTGCGCTCCGAGGACAGTCCGACCGCAGCGGGCGCCGCGACGCCCACGGACGCCAGCCCTGGGCGCCTGCGCGTCACGTGGGTGGCCCTGGGCGTGACCCTCGCCTCTGCGGCGGCCGGCACGGCCCTCGCGGTGCACTCACGCAGCATCTACAGCGACCTCGAGGCGGGCTGCGGCGCCTCCGGCGGCTGCACGCAGCAGGAGCTCGACCAATCGGGCGGGCCACGGCAGCAGCGCACAGCGCGTGCCCTCCTGGGGCTCGCCGGGGGGGCATTGGCCGCCGGTGTCGTGCTGTTCGTGGTGGAGCGAGGGCGCGGCGAAGGCGAAGGCAGCACGCGCGTGTCGGTCGGGCCCGGCAGCCTGCGGGTGGAGGGCTCGTTCTGATGAGCGCGCACATCCTCTCTCGCGCCAGCCACTGCGCGCGCGCCCACGCTCTCGCCGCCCTCACCCTCTTCGCCACGCTGTCGCTCCCGGGCTGCGTGGACTTCGACGACCTGCGGGTCTCGGGAGACGCTGGCACAGCGGACGCGTGCGCAGCTCAGTGCCGCGCCGACGCGGTGGAGTGCTTCTGCGCCGACTTCGACGGCCCAGGCGGCATCGAGGACGGTTGGTCCTTCATGAGCGCCGGAGGCGGCAGCGTGAGCGCCTTCGTGGAGGACGTGCAGTCGGCCCCCAACGCAGCGCTCCTGACCTGCCCCGGGTCCACCACCGGCGAGATCGGCTCGGCCTTCGTGGTGCTCAAGCGGGGCGTGCAGACTAACGCGCGCCGCATCCGCGTAGCGGGCAGCTGGAAGCTGCGCCCCTACAGCCGCTCGGTCGTCGGCAATTTCGAGTTCTTCTCCGTGGCGCTGGGCTCCTCCACGCGCGTGGCGCTGGGCGAAGCGTTCGCGGGCGGGTCCGACGACGCCCCCGCGTTCCGCGTCGGTGTGACCTACGTGGACTCCTTGGGCAGCGTGCAGACCATCACCCACCCCGTGGCAGCACCGCCCACGGACACCACGCGCTGGGTGCGCTTCGAGCTGGACGTCACCTTCGCGGACGACGGGACAGGCAGCGTGCACCTCACCTGGAACGGCAGCGAGGCCCTCGCCCTGACCAACGTGACCACCAGCTCCGCAGACGCGGGAGGCCCAGCCACGCTGTCGGCGGCCATTGGCGGGGGCACGCTGCAGGGGCTCACGCCGGACCTGTGGATGCTCTTCGACGACGTGGTGGTCGAGGTCTACTGAGCCGCCCCACCCGCCGCCAGCTGCTCCACCAGCGCGCAGACCAGCTCCACGTGGGCCAGCACGCGCTCCTCCTCGCGGCCCCGCCAGGAGCTCTCGAGGGTGAGCTCGCCGAGGCCCAGCTCGTCGGCGTACATGCCGGTGTGCATCATGCCCAGCGTGGCCGCCCACAGCTTGGTGAGCAGGTGGTTGGTGAGCGACACGGGCGCGTAGCCCGGCGCGGGGAGCCGGCGCCCGAAGTAGTCGCTGCTGGCCAGCAGCACGCCGCGCGCGTCCAGCGTGGTGATGGCGCGCTCCGCGAGCCCCGGAGGCGTGTGGCGGTTGGCGAAGATGAACGACGCGTCCTGCGGCCCCTCGTGCAGGCTCACGATGAGCTGCGGGTCGAAGTCCGCAATCACGTCGCGCACCAGCCGCGCCTCCACCGTCTCGAAGCGCCGGAAGTCGCGGTTGATGTCGAAGCCCTGCCCGTTGAAGCGCGAGCCCTCAGTTGCGCCCACCGGGTTGACGGGCGTCACGATGCCCACGGACACCGCGGGCGCGCTCGCCGCCAGGCGCGACAAGATGCGCGGCACGGCGAGGATGCCGGCGTGCTCGTTGCCGTGCACCCCAGACAGCACCAACAGGCGCGGCGCGTCCGCCGGAGCGCGGTTGCGCACCCACGAGATGGGAAAGCTGCGCTCGCGATACGTGACGGTGCCCAGCGTGGCGATGTCGAAGTGCGCCGCGTGAGCCTCGAGCGCCCGCACGTGCGTGGCGGAGTCGAAGCCCAGCAGCTCCACGCCCATGTCGTCTTCCGCAGGCGCGGGGTAGTCGTGTGGCCGCCGCACCAGGTGGTACTTGGCGAACACACGCAGGTCCCGCCGGAGCGAGCTCAGCGTGCGCTTCGGCGGGGGAGCGTACTCGGCGACGGGCATGGGGCGCTCAGCTGGCGGCCTTGGCCACGCTCTGCGGCTGGCTCCACACGGTGTCCAGGAACTTGCACAGCTCGGCGTCCAGACGCTTGGGGACCACGCGCCACTCGGCCGCCGAGCGCGCCGTCACCAGGCGCCCGCGCACCATCTCGTCGGCCAGCTTGCCCGCATCCGCAAAGGGGTGAATGGGGTCCGCCGCGTGGCCGATGATCAGCGCCGGCTGGCGCAGCGCGCGGCGCAGCTCACGGGGCGGCGCGATGCGCCCGAAGGTGAGCCCGTCCAGCACGGCCAGCGAGGCCTTGGGGTCGCGGCGCGCGGTGTCGAGCGCCATGTCGATGATCCAGTGCGTGCGCGGCACCAGGCGCGCCAGGGCTGCGACCAGGCCCATGCCCAGCGGGTTGACGCGCAGCGCCAGCGCCAGCGGCACGAAGACGGCGCCGGCCGCCGCGATGCCGCTCTCGAGCACGGGCATCTCCACCATGAGCCCGCGCACCCGCTCGGGCGCATGCACCGCGGCCTCGAGCGCCACGTTGGCCCCGAGGGACGTGCCGCCCACCACGGCCTGCGCCACGCCCAGGTGGTCCAGCAGCGCGATCACGTCGCGCCCGAACTGCGGCATGGAGTAGTCCGCCATGTCGTGCGTCTGGTGCGAGGCGCCGTGGCCCAGCATGTCGCAGAGGATGACGCGGTTGCCGGCCGCCGCGAGCGTGGGGGCCAGCATGGTGAACATGCGCACGTCCATGAGCAGGCCGTGCACCAGTACGATCACACGCGGCCCGGAGCCCAGCTCGCGGTACGCAATGCGGCGGCCCGCGTTGTCGAAGGTCTTGGGTTCAGGGAGGGGGGAGCGCTTGGGCATGCGGCATTGTGGCAGCGAGCGCGCCAAAACGCGACCACTCCGCACGCCTTTTCCGCTACTTCAGGTCGTAGCTGCGGACCACGCGCCGGCGCTTGGCCGGGTCCCCGGCGGCGTCGTCCGCTGCGTCCGCGTCCGGTGAAGCGTCTGCGGGCGCCGCGGCGCTGGACGCGGCGGGCGCGGGGGGCGCCGTCACCGTAGCCGGGGCGCTCGCCACCTCGGCAGCGGGCGCGGCGCCGGGCGTGGTCGCCAGCTGCGCCGCAGCCGCCTGCGCCAGGCGCGCCTCCTCGGTGCGCGCGGCCTGCGCGGCCCGGGCCTCATCGCGTGCCCGCTGCTCGGCCAGCTCACGCTCGCGCGCCTCGCGGGCCTTCTGCTCCTGCTTGGCGATGCGCTCCTGCGCCTCCTTCGAGGGCTGCGCGGGCAGGTCCAGGCTGAGCTTGCCCAGCGCCGCCGCCAAGGCCCCCCCGGCCCCCGTGCCTTCGCTGGCCTGCGCGGTCTTGTAGTCGCGGAAGTCGTTGCGGGCCTGCACCTCGCTCACCTTGGTGGCGCTGAAGCGCAGCCGCCCGCGCGCCGCGTCCAGCAGCACCACCTGGATGACCTCGCCGATGGGGAACGCTCGGCGCAGGTCGCGCCCCTCTTGCACGTCCAGCTCGCGCGCCGGCACCAGGCCCTCGCCCTGCTTGGTCTCCACCACCAGGCCATGCGGCAGGTGCTTCACCACGGTGCCCTCCAGCACGGCGTCCTTGCTGGGCGGGGGCGCCGCCGGGGTCGCAGCCGCGCTCGGCGCTGCGGCCAAGAGCGCCTTCATGGAGAGCGCGATGCGCGCGCCGTGCTTGCTGCCCTCCTCCGGCATCTCGATCTTCAGGACCTTGACCTCCACGCGCTCACCCAGCGACAGCACGTCGTCCACGCGCTCCACACGAGCCCGTGTGATCTCGGAGATGTGCACCAGGCCCTCCACGCCGCCCAGGTCCACGAACGCGCCAAACTTCTGGATGGAGCTGACGGTGCCGCTCAGGATGGCGCCCTCCTTGATCTCCACCAGGCGCGCGCGGCTAGCCTCGGCCTTCTCCACCTCCAGCACCTTGCGGCGCGAGACGATCACGGAGCGGCCCTCTTCCTTGATCTCCAGCACGGCAAAGCGCGCGGTGCTGCCCACCAGGGGCTCGAGCTCGGCCACGTAGGAGGTGCTCAGCTGCGAAGCGGGGCAGAACGCGCGCGTGTTGCCGACGGTGACCTCGAGGCCACCCTTCTGCACCTTGGTGAAGCGCCCCTCGACGGGCGTGCCGGTCTCCAGCGCCAGCTGCAGCTCGCGCACGTCGATGCCGCCGCCCTGCCCACCCAGCGTCACCACCAGCAGCGGGCCGTCGTTGTGGAACGGGTCCACCACGGTGGCTTCCAGCTCGTCGCCCACGGCCACGCTCAGCGAGCCGTCGGGGCGCTGCAGCTCCAGGCGCTCCACGCGCGCGTCGGCGCGCCCGCCCAGGTCCACGAAGACGCTGTCGGAGCCGATGTGCACCACACGACCGCGCACGCGCTCCCCCTTGGTGAGGCGCCGGACGGACGCGGGGGCGGACTGCTCCATGAAGGACCGGAAGTCGTCGTTGCTGGACATAGGGGCGGAGGGTTGCCGCCAAACGGGGTAGGTTTCAAGGCGCCGAGGGTGCGCGGGCGCGCGCGGCTGTAGTAGCGTACGCCTCCCGTCGGCCGGCCCCGTGCCGCGCCGCCCCCCCGGAGCCCCATGAAACAGCGTGCCGAAGAGCGTCCCACCCCCAGCCGCAGCGCACCTGTGCGCGCGCCCGAGGTGGAGCGCCGCACGCTCCGAGAGCTGGACCCGGAGCGCCTGCGCTGTCGGCTCGAGGACGAGCTGCTGGCCAAGCTGGAGCGTGGCGCGGACCTGAGCGGGCTCGCGGCGCGTGTGACCCGCGCCTTCGACCCGGCCCGCGTGCGGCGTGACCTGCTGGCGCGCTCCCTGCGGCTGTCGCGCAGCATGGCCCCCGAGGCCTACGCCACGCTGACGGAGAGCGCGCGCGTGCTGGGGCTCCCCGCCACCGGGCCCGAGCTGGAGCTGTATCAGTCCGCCGGCCACGAGAACGCCGCGATGCACATGGTGGAGGCGCCCATCCTGGTGGAGGTGCAGGGGCGCCTCCTGACGCAGCTGGACGACAGCGGGCTGTGCTTCGTGTTCGGGCACGAGCTGGGGCACTACCTGGCGCACGGGCCGCGGGGCGAGCGCGGACAGCGGCACATGGCGGCGCACACGCTGGCGCGAGGGGGCGCGCTCGGTGGCGGCGGCGGCGCGCGCGAGGGCGGCGGCAGCGACGTGGAGCGCCAACGCACGGCGCAGCTGCTGATGGTGGCCGCCGAGATCACGGCCGACCGCTTTGGGCTGCTGGCCTGCCAGGACCTGCCGGGCATGCTGCGCGCGCAGATGTCCATCACCACCGGCCTGCCGGTGAGCGCGCTCACGTGGGACACGGACGCCTACCTCGCGCAGTGCCGCGAGCTGATGGAGTCCTGCCTGGCGGGGACGGAGAAGGCGCAGCACGGCACGCACCCGGAGCACAACCTGCGCGCGTACGCGGCCTGGCTCTTCAGCGAGAGCGACGTCTACAAGAAGCTCACCGGGAAGGGCACCGGGCAGCGCCCCATCGCCGAGGTGGAAGACACGCTGGCCACCATCCTCGGGCGCCCGGAGCTGGACGTGGACTACGACCCGCTCGAGGCCCCACCGCTCGAGGTGTACGAGTGCGCGCTGGCGGGCGCGGTGCTGGTGGCGTGGTCCGACGACGAGCTGGCGGCCGAGGAGTCGGAGCTGATCGAGCGCATCTTCGCGCCGCTGGTGCCGGACTGGCAGACCTACCTGGACCTCGAGAGCGCGCGGCAGCGGCTGGCGCAGACGGCGCCCATCGTGCGGGCGGGCGGGCCGGACCTGGCGCGGCGCGTGTTCTTGCTGCTGGTGCACATGCTGGGGGCGGACGGCACCATCGACGAGCGCGAGGTGGGGGCCGTGCTGGGTGTGGGCGTGGCCCTGGGGCACCAGGCCCTGTTCGAGCGCTGGATGGTGGCGGCGCTGGCCGCGCTGAACGTGCACATCGTCATCACGGACGTGGTGCCGCAGGTCATTCCGCTGCCCGCGCGCCACGACGACGTGCTGGAGGCGCTGGACGCGTTCCTGCATGGCGTCAGCCGGCGCGGCACCGGCAGCATCATGTACCGGCGGCTGCTGCGGCTGATCGGTCAGGCCGAGGTCAACGAGGGCGCCGTGCTGGCCATCGAGGGCGCGTTCGAGGCGCGCTCCGTCAGCGCGACTCCGTCGCTGCGGCGCGCGCAGCTGGACGACGTGCTGCAGTTGAGCGCGCCGCTGCCCGAAGGCGCCGAGGCGCAGGCGAGCGGCCCCGACAACAGCGACCCCTCGCGGCAGCAGCTGATCCGCGGGCTGTCGCGCCTGCGTGACCAGCTGATCTCGGGAGACGGGCGCAGCCCCTCCGTGCGCCTGCGCGTGCTGCGTAACGAGCGCGCCTTCGACGTGGCGCGGCTGGAGCGCATCTCGCTGGGCATGGGCGAGCGCACGCTGGCGCAGGTGCGCGCAGGGCGCGTGGCGCGGCTGGTGGACGCGAGCGAGGCCGGCACGCACCGCGCGGCGGAGGACTGCGGCGAGGCGCTGGACAAGCTGGACCGCGCGCACCGTGACCGCGTGGAGGAGACGGGCTCGCACGACCTGTACGTGGGCTACCCCTTCCTGACCGGCGCGGTGGGGCGACAGACGGCGCTGGCCGCCTACCCGGTGCGCGCCCCCCTCTTGCTGTACCCGGTGGAGCTGGTGCGCGACAGCCGCGGCGCGCGCAGCTTCAAGCTCGCGCCCAAGCAGGACGAAGACCCCATCGTGAACCAGTCGCTGCTGCGGCTGATCTTCAACAAGATGCGCTTCGGCTTCCCAGACAGCCTGGCCGAGGAGCTGGACGAGCTGGCCAGCGACCGCGAGGGCGGGCAAGGCGCCGTCGTCGCGCGGCTGGCGGAGCTGGGGGTGGAGGTGAGCGTGGGCGGCGGCGCGCTCCGGCCCTTCGAGCTGCGTGAGGACATCGACCAGGGGGGGCACCGGCTGGAGATTGAAGACGTGGCCGTGCTGGGCCTGTTCCCCCAGTCCAGCTCGGACCTGCTGCAGGACTACGACGCGCTGATTCAAGCGCTGAGCGAGACTGACACGCCCGTCGCGAACCTGCTGGCGTCGGCCACCGTGCTGCTGCCCGCCACGCTGCGCGGGCAGGGCCTCCCCGTGCAGGTGCACAAGGCGGCGCACCCGCTCATCGACGCGGACCCCACGCAGCGCGCGGTGCTGGACGAGTGCCTGCAGCACGAGGCCATGGTCATCGACGGGCCGCCCGGCACGGGCAAGAGCCAGGTCATCGCCAACCTGGTGTTGGACGCGCTGCGGCGTGGCGAGCGCGTGGCCGTGGTGTGCGAGAAGCGCGCCGCGCTGGACGTGGTGTATCAGCGCATCGAGAAGCTGGGGCTGCGGCACGCCATGGGGCTGGTGCACGACGTGCACGAGGACCGAAAGGCGCTGTACGCGCAGATCGCCGAGCGGTTGGACGGCTTCACGCCCATCCCCTTCGACGAGGAGGCGGCGGCGCAGCTCACGCGCGAGCACGCGGAGGCCCGGGACGCGCTGGACAGCCGGCGCGCGGCGCTGCGGAGCGCCGGGGGCGGCGGGCTGACGGCTGGGCAGCTGCTGACGCTGCGCACGGCTACGGCGCCGGAGCGTGAGGGGCCGCGGGCGGAGAGCGGGGAGAGCCCAGCCAACGTGCCGGTGCCCACCGCGCACGGCGCCCTCGGCGTGGACGCGCTCACAGACCTGCTGGGCCTGGTGGACGCGCTGCACGCGGAGCAGCCCCTGTGGGCGCCGGGCAGCCCTTGGCGCGCCGCGGCGGGGCAGCCGGAGCGCGCGAGCCTGGCGCACCACGACGACGCGCAGCGAGCCACGCTGGTGCAGCAGACCGAGGCCGCCGTGGCCGCCGCGCAGCACTTCGAGAGCGGCGCGCACGCGCTGCCCGCGAGCGCGCTCGACGGCGTGAGCGAGCTCTTGGTGCGCGAGCAGGCGCTGCGGGCGGTGCGCGCGCAGGTGGCCGAGGGCGACACGCTCTACGTGGCCGCCCGCGCGAGCGTGGCCAGCGACGACGTGGTGGAGGCCTTCCGTGCGGCCGACGCGGAGCTCGAGGTGCAGCGCAGCGCGCTGGTCCAGTGGGACGAGGCCATCCAGATGGACGTGGCCCCCGAGCTGGTGGCGGCGCTGGCGCTGCTGGAGCGCCACGCGGGGCGCTTCACGCGCTTCTTCGTGTGGGCCTGGTGGGTGGCGCGCTCGCTGGTGACGCGCCGCATCGCCACCGTCTGGCCCGAGCGCACGGGGCACCCCTTGGACCGCGCGTTCATCGCGGAGCTGGTGAGCCGCGTGCGCGCCGCGAAGGTGTGGCGCGCTGCCCAGCAAGCCATGCAGCACCTGCGCGGCGCGCCCACGCTGCGGCACCGCAAGGACCTCGAGGCCTACCTGCCCGCCGCCGTGCAGATGGTGCTGCACCAGCAGGCCCTGCGCCGCGCCTCACCGCAGCTGGCCGCGGCCGGGCTGGCGCAGGAGCTGAGCGCCGCGCAGCTGCCCGAGTGGGACGCCGCCGTGGCGGGCCGGCACGACGCCAGCACGCGCCTCGCCGCGCTGCGCGCCGCCGTGCTGCCGCTGCGCCCCTTTGCGCCGGGGCTCGGTGACGCGCCCAGCGCGGAGCAGCTGAGCGCGCTGCGGGAGCGCCTGGTGCGCGAGGGCGCCGCCGTGTCCCGCTCTGACGGACGCATGGAGCGCGGGCTGCGCCTGCTGCCCGAGCTGCGCGCCACGCTGGACGCGCTGGTGGCGCTGCACCCGCAGCAGGGCCCAGAGCGCTGGCGGCAGACCCTGCTGCACGGCTGGGCGCAGGCGCAGCTCCGGCGCGCGCAAGAGGCCGCGCCGCAGCTGGCGGACTATGGCACCGCCGCGAGCGACGAGCTCAAGCAGGCCGCCGCCGCGCGCCTGGCCACGCTGGAGAAGCAGCTCTCGGAGATCGAGATCGAGCGCGTGGTGGCCACGCTGGACACGGCCCCCCTGCTGAACGTGGCGGCGCCCGAGAAGCACAAGCGGCGCACGGCGGCACAGGCCGTGTGGGAGAGCCTGCTCAAGGAGACGCGCAAGAAGCGCAACCTGTTGGCGCTGCGCACCTTCGTGCGGCAGTTCGCGGACGGGGGCCTGCTGGATGTGGTGCCGGTGTGGCTGCTCTCGCCGGAGACCATGGCCATCCTCTTCCCGCGTGAGCCCCTCTTCGACCTGGTGGTCTTCGACGAGGCCTCGCAGTGCACGGTGGAGTCTGGCCTGCCCGTGCTGCTGCGCGCCAAGCGCGTGGTGGTGGCCGGCGACGAGAAGCAGATGCCGCCCACCTCGTACTTCCGCATGGGGTCCAGCGACGAGGGCGCGGACGCCACCAACGGCAGCGAGCCGGACACCGACGAGCGCGAAGACGAGCGTGAGGCCCGTGAAGCGCGAGACATGCTGAGCGCCGAGTCCCTGCTCACGCTCAGCCGCAGCCGCGTGCGCCACACCGCGCTGGCGTGGCACTACCGCTGCCAGGACGAGTCGCTCATCGCGTTCTCCAACCACGCCATGTACGGCGGCGAGCTGCTGACCATCCCGTCCACGCACGCGGCCGAGGCCACACCCGGGCTGCGCTTCATCCAGATCGAGGACGGCGAGTACGACACGGGCGTCAACGTGGTGGAGGCCGAGCGCGTGGTCACGCTGCTGGCCGAGCTGCTGGCGGAGCCAACGCCACCCACCCTGGGCGTCGTCACCTTCAACCTCAAGCAGCGCGCCGCCATCCTGGCCGCCATCGAGCGCCGTGTGGCCAGCGACGCCGCGTTCGGCGAGGCCTGGGGCGCCGCCGAGGCGAACGAGCGCCTGGACGAGCGTCCCTTCGTGAAGAACCTCGAGGCCGTGCAGGGAGACGAGCGCGACATCATCGTCTTCTCGTTGGCGCACGCCCCCGTGACCCGCACCCGGCGCAGCGGCAGCACGGACCGCTACGTGCCCGCGCGCTTTGGCCCGCTGGGGCAGCGCGGTGGCGAGCGGCGCCTGAACGTGGCCATCTCGCGCGCCAAGCAGCGCTGCTACATCGTGTCGTCGTTCTCGCCCGACCTGCTCAGCGTGGCCGGCTCCAGCCACCTGGGGCCGCAGCTCTTCAAGCGCTACCTCGAGTACGCGCAGCACATGAGCGAGGGCCGCACGCAGCAGGCCGACGGCATCCTCGCGCTGGTGCGCGAGACGCAGCAGAAGCCAAGGGCCGCCGCGCGCGCGCTGCCCATCGAGGGCTACGTGCCCATGGCCACCCAGCTGGCGCTCGCGCTGGAGGCGCAGCAGGTGCCCCATGAGCTGAACGTGGGCACCTCCGACTTTCGCGTGCCCGTGGCCATCCTGGACCCGGCCGACCCCACCCGCTTCAAGCTCGCCATCCTGCTGGACGAGTCCGGCGAGGGGGGCAGCGCCTTCGACCGCTTTGTCCACCGGCCCGCCGTGCTGCGCGCCCGCGGCTGGGACGTGCTGGAAGTGGACGCCGCCACCTGGGCCCGCCGCCCCGACGCCGTGGTGAGCGAGATCCTGGAGCGCGTGCCCGGCGCGCAGGGAGCGCTACAGCGCCCGGAGTGGAAGGCGCGCCGCACCGCCACGCGCAAGCCGGCGCCCGCAGAGAGCGCGAGCGCTGCGCCCCCAGGCGGGCGCGACGCAACGGCAAGCCCAGCCTCCGCGTCACGCACCAACCTGCCCGCCTGGGCCGGCAAGATCCCCGACGCCGCCTTTCAGAACGCCGCCGTGCGTCTGCTCGAAGCCGGCGAGCTGCCCCTCGCAGAGCTGACGCGCCTGGTGGGCGGCCCGCGCCGGCTGCGCGTCTTCGAAGAGCAGCTGGGCGAGTGGGGCGTGCCGTTCACCGTGGAGCGCGTGGAGCGCGGGCGGACCACCTTCGTCGTGGCTACGCCGGCGTAGTCCGCGCCTCGCTCGCCAACTCACCAACTGTCCGTTCCGGCTACCATGACTCGAGAGACAGAAAGTCGATGACTCGACGTCGCGCGCACGGCCACGAGAGCTGCTTCAGATCCGTCTTGAATGCTACTTAAGCAGTACCATCGACCGCTCGACGTCCTCAACGTACTGCTGAAGCTCGCGTTTCGTGATGCTCCTCCCTCGAAACGCATTTCAGCATTCAACAAGACACGATGGCCGCCCGAATCCACTGGGTCGAACGCGCCTGGCTCCCATAGGAGACCAACGGTGTCCGAAGGAATACACAGCGACATTCTGGCCCGATTCGGAAGTGAGGGGTCGACCGCGATAGTGGTGCTCGCCGGTCCAAGAGACGTTGCGAGGGCAACGCTCTCCATGTAGGGGCCGCCGCCGCAGGACGATAGCGCGCATAGCCACGCGGCAAGCAATGGTCGACATCGTGGTGAGTTAGTCACGTGGCATGCTCGCACCTGGAGGGAAACCTCCCGTGGCAGTGCCCGAACGCCGCAGGCGAGCAAGCGCAAGCGGCGTAACGTCGTCCGGAGCCGCGACCCGACCATCTGTGCAAAGAGAATCGTGCGCGCCGAGAACGCCGGCGCGCGCTTCACCTACATCGTCTCCGCCAAGTTGCACCACCTCAACTACTTCCGCGACGAAGCGACTAGAGCGAGTGTGCGGACCCTGAGCGGGTGAGACGATGCGAGCGAGATCGCGACCACATCGCCCACGCTGCGATCCATCACACCAAGGAGGCAAAGTAGTCGCGACCCGCCCACGCGGGACTCGTGATACATGTCCAGAACAGTGCGACGCCCGTCGATGTCAACCAAGTAGGCGGAGACCTGAAGAGGCCTGCTGTCAGGCATTAATCGGCGGAGAGGGTCCGCGATCACCACACCCGGGTCTATGCACACTGATACGTTCGGGCTTCGCGGAAAATGCGGAGACACTTCAACTACAACCTCATCTTCACCTAACGTAAACGAACCAGGTATGATTCGAGTTTCCCCACTAGTTTGACTGCATCCGACAGACGCAATGAGAACAGCCAAAATTCCGAAAGCATGTTTCACATCGATCACTGCGTTTTGCAAACCTTCGAACAACGACACCTCAACAAGAACCAACACGAGGCGATTCGGACGGCAAGAATATGCCATGACCGTGACACGGAGCCTACTCATGGCGGAGCTGCGCAGACTGCGCTCGGGGATAGGGCAGCCCAGCGACTCGGCGGTCGCGCGGTCTGTCGTCGGCGTGTTCACGTGCGGGCTGCGCGGGTCCAAGTCCTCGCCATCGTAGGCGATGGTGCACAGGGGCAGGTAGTCTCTGTGTGAGCAAGGGTCGCACCATCGCGCGGGGTGCGAGGTGGGGCGCGTTCAGGTAGGAGACACGCATGCACTTCGACCAGGTGGGCACCTTTGCCGCGGCGCACGGAAAGCTGGCGTGGCCGTGGGTGGCCGTGAACCCAGCGCGCACTGCGTTTGCCTTCGCCACGCTGGATGGGCAGGTTGCCACGCGCGTCTGGCAAGAGAACGCGCTCGTCTCGGGGACGAGCTTCACGCTGCCCGCGGACCTGCGTCTGCCCACCCGCGCCGCTCCGCCCACGGGCCACCGGGGTGTCGCTCAGGGCATTCATGGCTTCGCCATCGACCCCGCGGTTGGGCTGCTGGCGGTGACGGGAGTGGTAGACGGGGTGAGCGTGTTGGTCACGGTCGACCGCGAGGGTGAGCAGCGGCGCTCTCGCCTGGATGCGCTCGCCGGAGGCGACTTCACGGCGCACGCGCTGACCTTCGACCGCAGCGGTGAGCGGCTGTGGGTGTCGGCCGAGAGCGGCAGCGCCACGGCGTTGCTCCTGCTGGACCCGCGCTCTCACGACGTGCTCGGTGTGGTCGAGAGCGCGCCCTTCCCTCCACCGGCCTTCCACGAGCTGCATCTGCACCCACAGGACGACGCGGTGCTGCTGCTCGCGGCGTGTGGTCAAGACGGGACCTTTGCGCGGGTGGCTGGCTGGTCGGACGGCCCTCCCGTGTCCGTGAGCACCGCGCTCGACAGTGGCGCTAGCCCCGCTGGCTTTGCCGGATTCTCGTCCGACGGGACGCGCGTCCACCTGGTCGAAGACGCCGAGCTCCGCACACACGCATGGCCCGACCTCACCGAGCTGTCGGCAGCGGCGCTCGCGGACGACTTCACGTCCAGCTACGTGGGAGTCGTCGTCGGCGACCTGATCCTGCTGGACGGCCACGACGCGGACACGGAGACCGAAGACCGGGTGATGATCTTCGACCGCTCCGCCCTGCGTGGTGCCGTGGTCCCCGAGCCCGCACCTCCTGGCATGTGGGTGGGCCGCCTGGGCGCCGATCTGCTCATCACGGTGGACCCAAAGGGCGACCCAGCAGCGGGCCACGTCGTGCGCGTGCGCGTGTGAGTTGGGTGAGGAGCACTGGAAGCGCCGTGGACGTTCCGCGGGAATGAGACGGGGGCTGTGCTTTCCCTAGGTCCCGGCGACCGGACGCCTAGCTTGTGCTGGTCTCCAAGTGGTGGTAGTGGTCGGTGCCCAAGGGACGTTGAAGGAGAAGATGATGCTCAGTGTGGCACATAGGTACCTGGCGATAGCCGCAGTGGTGTTGGCGTGTGCACCCGGTGGCGCGTCGGCGCAGGACAGCGACAACGACGCGCGACAGCTGTTCGAAGCCGGGCAAGTGCTGTACGAGAGCGGCGAATTCGAGCAGGCGGGGCGCATGTTCGAGCGCTCCTACGCCCTCTCGCAACGCACCTCGTTGCTCTACAACGCCTACCTGGCGTACCGCGATGGCCAATTTCAGGTCGAGGCGGCTCGGGTGTTGCGCCAGTACCTGGACCAGCCCGACGCGCAGGACCGCGCACGCCTCGCACCTAGGCTCGAGGCGCTGGAGCGAGCCAACGCCCGCGGCGCCGCAGCAGAGCCCGAGGTCTCCGGCGGCGCGGAGCCCACGGCGCCGCCTGAAGAGCAGCCGGAAGAGCAGCACTCTGAGTCCCCGAGCACACCCGTCGATCGCGAGTCGCCCTCCTCTGGCCGCTCACCGCTTGGCCCCGTCTTGGTCGGCGCCGGCGGCGTCGTACTTGTGGTTGGCGGGGTCATGGGCATCATGGCCACCAAGGACGCGAACACCCTCGAGGACCGCTGTGTGAACTTCGTCTGCTCGCCGGACGACATCGGCCTGCGCGACCGCTCACAGCGCAGGGGCAACGCGTCCACCGCGCTGCTGGTCGGCGGCGGTGTCACGGCGGCGATCGGCGTGTTGGTGTGGGTGCTGAGCGGTCGCGACGACGAGGAGAGCGAAGTGACGGCGAATAGACCGCGGCTGGACTTCGGCTGCGACGGGCAAGGCTGCGCGGCTGCCGTGCGGGGGACATTCTGATGCGGCGCGACTCAATCGTTTTCCTGATTGGCTTGGTGGCTGCGCTGGTTCCGGGCTGCAACTGCATCAACAACCTCGACCGCTATCATTTTGACGGGGAGGACCTCGGTCTGACTGACTCGGGGCCTGACGTCGGTTCGCTGGACAGCGGACACGATGGTGGCGATGACGGTGGCAGCGATGACGCCGGCGGCGACATGGGGCTGGATTGCTCCACCCTGGGCGCGCCGGTCGACTATCGCCTAGAAGCGCTGCAGATCCCAACGATCGACGACGCGGCCAACGCACGAGTGCTCGGCCATGATGTGGACGCTGCCCCGACCATGTGTGGCGTCCCCGACTATTCGGGCGACGTGGACAACGCTTGGATTGACCTGACCGCGGCGCTCCCGAGCTTGGGTCCAGACCCCTTGATAGACCTTCAAGCCGAACTTGACTCGACCTTCACGTGCTCGGGCTCTAGCGCCGCCTGCCCGGAGCCTCCCTGGACGATTCGCGTGGCGTCCAACGGTGCGTGCGCAGAGGTCACCATTCTGCACGGAGCCACTCAGGCGGTGCTGGCCGGGCCGTTCCCCGCGACCGTGGACGGCGCCGGGAATCTGCGTGGCGAGTTCGAGACGCTTCAATTCAACATCGCGTACCGCACCCCAGGGGGCCCCGTCTCCATCCCCTTTGTCATCCATGACGGGATCTTCAGCGCTCAGTTGGCGACGCTGACCCTGAGCAACATGGTGATCGGCGGGTCGATGCCTCGGGCCGAACTCGACGCCCCGTTCACTGCCCTGCTCCAAGCCGCCGGCGACGGAACGACTCCGCTCTCGGTCCTGACACCGATTCTCGACGCTCTCACGGACGTGATGGTCGGACAGACATGCAGCGGGCTCTCCATTGGGCTACGTGGCTCCGCGTCGCGGTGCCCGAACGCGGGCAGCCCCGTTGTGTACCGGTTGGGCGTCTTGCACGTCCCGACCAACAGCGAGGCTATGGGCGGGGCCGTCGTTGGACAAGATGTAGACGACTCCGGCACGGTCTGCGCCGTCCCGGACTACATGCAACAGGTGGACAACTCGCTGATCGACCTAGCCGCCGCGCTGCCTGCGCTCACGCCAACCGACCCTGTCGACCTCCAGGGTGAAATCGATACCGCGCTCGCGTGCGTGGTCAGCGGCACGACCGGAACCAGTTGCCGGCGGCTGGACATCCACGTGCGCGTCGCCACCGGAGATCAGTGCGCCATCGTGTCCGTCACCGACCAGATGGGCCAGGTCTTGGCCCCACAACGAGTCGGAACCCTCTCGCCGCAAGGCGCGCTACGGGTCTTGCTGCCAACGTTCACTCTGGCGGTGCCACTCATCACGCCTGGCCAGCCCCAGACGGCCGTCCTGCCCCTCAGCAATGCGGTCTTCTCCGCTTCGGTGTCTCCCTCGAGTCTCACGAATGTGGTCATCGGAGGCTACATGTCCTCCGCTGCCAGCGAAGCCTTCGTAGCGCAGCTCTACCTTACGTCCACCGATCCAGTCATGCCGTCGGACTATCGCCCCATTCTCTCCAACCTGTACGACGTGGTCGTCGGAGGAATGTGCAGTGCGATGTCCATCGGGCTGACTGGCGCTGGCACGGCGCTCCCGTGAGTAAGCCGCACGTCGGGTGACCCCTGACCGGAAATCGCT
Source organism: Sandaracinaceae bacterium (assembly GCA_020633075.1). Classification (GTDB taxonomy): domain Bacteria; phylum Myxococcota_A; class Polyangia; order Polyangiales; family Houyiibacteriaceae; genus JADJJE01. The sequence goes on along the minus strand of JACKEI010000002.1, from coordinate 1,400,141 downwards.
GACAGGGCCGCATTACCCTCACCCGCGGCCCCATCAGCCTGTACCCTAGAGGCCTCCCCCCTTCCGCCAAGGCCTCTCCACCATGTCGATCGCGCCCGCTCCCAACGACGCGCTTCGTGAGGAACGAAGCAGCATGGAGGGGCGCTTGCTCGGACGCTACGAGGTGCTCACGCGTCTCGCCGCGGGGGGCATGGCGGAGGTCTACGTGGGGCGCGCCATGGGGGTGGCGGGCTTCGAGCGCCTGGTGGCCATCAAGGTGCTGCACGCGCACCTGGCGCACGAGCAGGAGTTCATCTCCATGTTCCTGGACGAGGCGCGCCTGGCCGCGCGCATCCGTCACCCCAACGTGGTGCCCACGCTCGACATCAGCGACACGGGCGGGGACGGGTATTTCCTGGTCATGGACTACGTCGAGGGCTGTCACCTGGGCACGCTGATCGGGCACGAAGCCCAGCATCAGCGCACGCTGCCGGTCGACGTGGTCATGCGCATCGCCATGGACGCGCTCGCGGGGCTGGGTGCGGCGCACCGGCTGACCGACGACGAGGGGCAGCCGCTCAACATCGTCCACCGCGACGTCTCGCCCCACAACCTGATCGTAGGCGCGGACGGCATCTGCCGGCTGACCGACTTCGGTGTGGCCAAGGCGGAGATTCGCCTGGCCGCCACGCGGGCGGGGCAGTTCAAGGGCAAGCTCGGCTACATGGCGCCCGAGCAGGCCGCCACCGGCAGCGCCGACCAGCGGGCCGACCTCTTCAGCATGGGCGTCATCCTGTGGGAGGCGCTCACGGGTAGCCGCCTCTTCCGTGGCAAGAACAACATGGACACGCTGAACAAGATGCTCAGCGAGCCCGTCCCACCGCCCTCGTCGCGGGCCCCGCACCTGCAGCCCTTCGACGCCCTGCTGGCCCGGGCGCTGGAGCGCGACGAAGGCGCGCGCTTCCAGAGCGCCGACGAGTTCATCGAGGCCCTCGAGGGCGTGGCGCGCTCCCTCGGCGGGGCGGCCAGCTCACGCGTCGTGGCGCAGCACGTGACGCGCGTCGCGGGCCCCACGCTGGACGCGCAGCGCGCCGCGTTGAAGGTCGCCATCGACTCCTTCGGACGCGCGAGCCTGGTGGGCGACTTCGTCCCGGCGTCCCGGCAGAGCGACCCCGACAGAGTGTCGGCCGTGCCCGCGTTGGCCCTGGCCTCGGCGTCGCGCGTGAGCGACCCCGGCAACGCGCTCGCGTTCGGCACCGTGGTGGACGGCCGCTACCGCATCGACACCACGCTCGGCAAGGGCGGCAACGGCGTGGTCTACGGCGCCACGCACACCGGGCTGGGCAAGCGCGTGGCGCTGAAGGCCCTGCGCGAAGACCTCGCCGTGACGGCGGAGGTGGCCGCGCGCTTCCAACAGGAGGCGCGCGCGGTAGCCGCCATCGGGCACCCGAACATCGTCGACGTCACGGACTTTGGGCACCTGCCCGACGGGCGCTCGTACTTCGTGATGGAGTACCTGGACGGCTGCACGCTGCGCGAGCGCATCCAGGTCGGCATGCTCCCCACCGACGACGCGCTGCGCTTGCTGACCCAGTGCGCGAGCGCGCTCGCGGCGGCGCACGCTCAGCGGGTGATCCACCGTGACCTCAAGCCCGAGAACATCTTCCTGGTGGGCCGCGGCACGGGCCCTCGCACGGTGAAGGTGCTGGACTTCGGGGTGGCCAAGGTGGCCAGCGCCAAGAGCATCACGCAAGGCGACATGGTCTTTGGCACGCCGCAGTACATGTCGCCGGAGCAGGCGTCCGGGGAGCCGGTGGACGTGCGCACGGACGTCTACGCGCTGGGGGTCATCTTCTACGAGATGCTCACCGGCTTGGTGCCCTTCAACGGCGACACCTTCATGAACATCCTGTACCAGCACCGCTCGGTCGCGCCGCCGGCGCACGTGAGGCTGACGCGGGACGAGCCCGAGCTCGGGCGCATCGTGCTGCGCATGCTGGCCAAGGACCCCACCCAACGCTACCCCACCATGGACGCGCTGCTGGCGGACCTGCCCCCGCTCGAGCGGATCTCCCACGTGGCCGCACGCCCCGCTGGCGCCCCCGCGCCGAAGCTCACGCGCGCGCCACGCCGCGTGGGGAGAGCGCTGGCCTGGGCGGCCGGTGGCACCGTGGGGCTCGCCGCCTGCGCAGGCGTGGCGCTCGCCGTGCTGTACGCGCTCGGAAGCCCCAGCGTGGCCGGGCTGCTCGGAGCGCGCGACGCCGCCCCGTCGACACAGGCCGGACCGGGCGGACAGCGTGCCGCCACGCCGGTGCACGTGCCTGTCACCACCACGCAGACGCCCCCACGTGCGGCAGCTGCCGCGCTCCCCGTCCAGGCGGAGCCCGCCGCTCCCATGGGTCGCACGGTGCGCATCGTGTCCCAACCACCCGGAGCCATGGTGTCGCTGGACGACGCACTGATCGGCAACACGCCTCTCGACTACTTCGTGGCCGAAGACGCACCCGAAGCGCGCCTGTCGGTCACGCTGAGTGGGTACCGGAGCGTGCTCGTGGCGGTGTCCACCGACTCCCCCGACGAGCTCGACGTCGCGCTCAGCGCCAGCGACTCGGGCTCGGGATCGAGCTCAGGCTCGGGATCGAGCTCCTCCGCCTCCAGCTCGGGCTCGTCCCGCTCTTCGAGCGGCGCGTCGGGCTCCGGCTCCGGCCGCAGCGGTCAGACCGGAAGCCCCCCTTCCGCGGTGGACGTCCCCGCCGCGCCGGCGAGCGAGATGCGCCCCGCACGCACCGTGGCCCCGGACGTCGTGGACCCCTGGAACTGAGACGTCGCCGGCCGCGCCTCCCGGTTGAGGCGCTGCGCGTCTGGGTGCGCGGGACCGTGCGCGATGGCGTGTGAAGATTGCCGCCGCGCGCACTGGCTCCCGCCCGCGGCTCAGCGGTGCAGGGACAAGACCGCACCGCTCTCGGGCTCCACCTGCAGCACGTTGCCACCCCCTTCCACCGCGATGAGCCGGTCGCCGTCCACGTGGAGGGTGTTCAGCCAGCGGGCGGGCGAGACGTTGGCGGCGACGAGCGTGCGGGCGCCGGTGGTCGGGTGGAGCGCGACAACGTCGCGGCCGTCGAGGATCGCGAAGATGCGTCCGTCCATGAGCACGGGGCCGGAGAGCTGCCCGACGAGCGGCCCGCTGGCTGGCGCCTCCGCGAACAACGAGCGCGCGCCGCTGCCGAGGTCCACCGCGAACAGGGCCGACGGGCCGAACGCGCCCACCAGCGCGCGATCGCGCTCGGCGTCCACGGCGAGGGTGAACACGGACATCAAGGGGAGGTTCGTGTCCGGTGTGGTGGGCCCCGACAGCAAGGTGGCCCGTCCGCTGCTCACGTCCACCCGCGCCACGATGACGGGGCGCCCCACGGTCGCGCTGTCGTCGGAGAGCACCAGCACGTCGTCGGCGGACAGCGGCGCGAGCCCCGCATAGCCCGGCGTCGCGATCCCGGGGGACGTCCCGTCACGCACCACCGACACGGTGCGCGCGTCGAGGTCCAGCCGATAGATCGCGCCGTTGGTGTCCTGGTTGAGCCCGAAGAGCGCGCGCTGCCCGGGGACGGGCTCCAGCAGCGTGACCACGCGGCCGGCGAGGTCTATGTGCTCCGTGCGCGCGCCGTCGCTGCCGATGCGCAGGATGCCCGTGAAGCCGGGGTTGGCGACCGCCACGTAGAGGGCGTCCCCGAGCGCCAGCGCGTCGCGGGGCTGCGTGGGCTCGAAGGTGCGCGGGAAGCCGCTGCGCAGCAGTGTGGTGCGCTCACCGTCCACCGTGGAGACAGCGAGCAGCGCGTTGCTCACGTCTGCGCCCAGCACGACCGCCTCACGGAAGGGGTCGTAGAACAGGGCGCGCGCGTCGCGCAGCGAGGGCTCGCCGCCCGTGTTGTCGGCCAGCACGCTGCGGTCACCGGAGCTCAGGTCCACTTCCACGATGGCGCGGCTGAGCGCCGCGTCGTACACGAACGCGCGGTCGTTGGCCTCGTCCAGCGCGAGCCCCATCGTGGTAGTGAGCGCGGGGCCGCTACCCAGCGTGCTATCGGAGATTGGCGTGCGCGCGCCGCTGCTGGTGTCGATGGCCATGAGGCCGCCGGTGCGGTCGACGACGTAGAGCGTGCTGCCGTCCGCGCTGACACGGGCCGCAGTGGGAACGCCCAGGAGCGGCGCGCTCGCGTTGGGTACCGTGGGCGACGAGAGCACCGTGCGGTCGCCGCTGTCTGCGTCCACGGCGACGATGCTCGCGCTGGCCCCGTCGATGACGTAGAGCACGTCCTGCGTGGGGTCGTACTCGATGTAGACGGCGTTCTCGATGACCGCCGCCGCGGGGTGCGTGGTGGTGTTGGAGAGAGGCGCGAACCCGGTGCTCTCGCGGAAGGTGTAGAGCCCGCGCGAGCCCATCGCGCCGGCCACGCGCGCCCCGAACACCCAGCGGTCGCGCATGCTGTCGTAGGCCAACGCAACGGGTCGGTCCGCGCCCTCACCGAAGGCGGCGAGCGACGTCAGCACGCGGACGTCTTGGGCGCCAATGTCCGCCGCCATCAGCCGGGGTCCCACGACCGCGTCGTTGGACACGTACACGAAGCGGTCGTTCGCGGTGTCCAGGTGGGCACCGTACGGCGCTTCGAACGGGAAGAAGCGGGTGATGCTGCGCGAGAGCGTGGTGCGCCCGCCGGCGGCGTCGCTGATCACCACGCGCACCTCCGTGTCGCGGTCGCCGAGAGCAACGTTGGCGGACCAGGTGGCGAAGTCGTCGTCGGTGTCGGCCACGACGCCGTTGACCGTGACGGACACCACGCCCACCTCGTCGCTGGCGGTGCCTCGGACGAGCGTCTCGGCCGCCTGCGTGAAGGCGTCCATCATCGGAAAGGTGATGTCGCCGCGAGGCGGGGTCGTGTCGCTCGGGCCCACGTCCACGGCCCCGTCGAGCGGCCCCATGTCGGGCGGAGCGTCACCCCCTGGGCCACACCCGAAGGCGAGGCTGGCGAGCAAAGAGACGAGACGAGACCAAGAGGTAGCGGGTTGCCATGACATGCCCGCACCGTAGGCGCTGAGGGCCCACCCCGGGAGGGTCGAACCGCCTCCTGTGAGATCCGTGTGAGAGAGAGGCGGAGAGCGGACCCCTGCGGGCGCGCCGCGAAATGGCCCACGCGCCGGCACCCGCGACAGCGGTCGATTCGCGCGAACAAGAACGCCGTCTTGGTACATGCTGGGCCGCGCCTGAGGAACACGCATGAGCGCTGCCGCACACGACCCCGCCGTTGCCCAACGGGTGACTCAGATCCTGGCTGAGCTCGACGACACCGTCGCGGTGGACGCCACCATTGGTCGGTCGGGGCTGTTCGGTGACTCCGGGGACGCCGCGCTCCCACTGGTCTCGCTGGACGAGGGCGGTCATGGTCTCTCGACCGCCACGGGTCCAGAGCTTGGCGCGCGGGCAGCAGACCTTCAGCTGCTGAGTGTCCTCGGCACGGGCGGGATGGGCGTGGTGTATGCGGCACGGCAGCGCGCGCTGAACCGTGAGGTGGCGATCAAGCGGCCGCACCCTGGGAACGCGACGGAACGCGCCGAGAAGGCGCTGATGGCCGAGGCGCGGGTCATGGGGGCCCTCGAGCATCCGAACATCGTCCCGGTGCACGTCCTGGGCAGCGACCAAGACGGCCTCCCCGTGCTCGTGATGAAGCGGGTGGACGGTGTGTCGTGGCGCGAGCTGCTCCACCACCCAGAGCACCCGATGTGGTCCAAGCTCGGGAGCTCCCACGAACGCGGCCTGCCCTTCCACCTGCATGTCTTGGAGAACGTGTGCAACGCGCTCCGCTTCGCACACGACCGCGGCGTCATCCACCGCGACATCAAACCCGACAACGTCATGATTGGGGCCTTTGGCGAGGTGTATCTGCTGGACTGGGGGGTGGCGTGCCACGCGAGCACGCTGGTCGACAAGCGCGTCGTGGGCACGCCCGCGTACATGGCACCCGAGATGGTGCTCGACCCGAGCTCGGCCGACGCGCGCACGGACGTCTACTTGCTGGGGGCTGCGCTGCACGAGGTGCTGACCGGTCAGATGCTGCACCACGGGCGCTCCGTGAACGAAGTGCTGTGCGCGGTGATGCTGTCGCAGCCGCGAGAGCCCACAGAGTACCCCGCAACCGTGCCCGCGGACCTCGCCGAGCTGTGTGTCGCTGCGACGCATCCCGACCGCTCGGTGCGCACCGCCTCGGTGGACCACGTTCGCGAGGCCCTCATGACACACAGGGCCCACCGCGCGTCGCAGGCCATCGCCGCGTCCGCGCTGTCCAAGCTGGAGCAAGCCGAGCAGCGTGTGCATCGCGACGAGGCCGCGCTACTGGGCAGCGACGTGGCCGTGTTGCTCGCGGAGAGTCGCTTCGGTCTCGAGCAGAGCCTGCAGCAGTGGGGAGAGAACCGCGCCGCTCGTCACGGACTGCAGCGCTGCCTGGAACAGTCCTGCGAGCGTGAGCTCGCGTTGCGCAACGCGCCTGCGGCGAGGGCCTTGCTTGCCGCGCTGCCCGAAGCAAACGCCGGGCTGGAAGCCCGTCTGGCGAAGCTGGAGCGAGAGCTGAGCGACGCACGCGAGCTGGAGCAGGCCAACGCGCGACGGGCTCACGAGATGGACGCCAAGGTGTCCTCCGTGCCGCGCTACTTGTTCATGGGCGCGTTCTTGCTGTTCGGAACCGGGGCGTCCACGGCCGCCTATCTGGAAGAGCAGCGCACGGGGCAGGCCATGAGCATCCAGGAACAGCTGCAGCTGGATGGCACCATCCTCGCGTTCTTCACGGTGGGGCTGCTGCTCATGCGGCGACGCCTCCTCACCAACAGGTTCAACCGGATCACGTGGGGGCTCTGGTACATCGCGGTCATCGCCGTCACCGTCTCGGACGCCTACCTCGGGCAACTCGGGGTCAGCTCCACCGCCGCGACGCCCACGGGCTTTGGCTCCGTCGCGCTGGTGTTCACCATCGGCGCGTTCACCGCGATCCGGTCGCTCGCCCTCGTCGCGGCCACGCTCTGGGCAACCACGCTGCTGTCGGGGCTCTTCCCTCCCCAGGCCACGCTGATCGCGACCATCGGGCTCTTCGTGAGCATCGTCGTGAACATGGAGGTCACGCGGAAAGCAGCGCAGACCCCGTCGCCACGCTCGGTCCCCGAGTTGCCCCAGTGAAGAGCGAGCTGCGCAGGCTTCGTGCGCCGACGGGCCCGTGTAACGCGACGCCCTTGGTGGGCGACCGAGCGGCTGCATGATCCCCCTCTCCGTCCTCGACCTCGCGCCCGTCAACGAAGGCGCGACCGCCACCGACGCGCTGCGCAACTCCCTGTCCCTGGCGCAGCACGCGGAGGCGCTTGGCTACCGGCGCTTCTGGCTGGCGGAGCACCACAACATGCCCGGCATCGCGAGCGCGGCCACGGCGGTGGTCATCGCGCACGTGGCCGCTGGCACCCGCACCATCCGGGTGGGTTCGGGTGGGGTCATGCTGCCCAACCACGCCCCCTTGGTCATCGCCGAGCAGTTCGGCACGCTCGCCGCGCTGCACCCGGGGCGCATCGACCTGGGCATTGGTCGCGCGCCGGGCACGGACCAGCGCACCATGCGGGCGCTGCGGAGGGACGCCACGCGTGAGTCTCTGCACCCGGACGCCTTCCCGCGCGACCTGCTGGAGCTGCAGCGCTACTTCGGTGACCCGCAGCCCAGCCAGGACATCCACGCCGTGCCGGGTGAAGGGCTGCGCGTGCCTCTGTGGCTGCTGGGCTCCAGCCTCTACAGCGCCGAGCTGGCGGGTAAGCTCGGGCTGCCCTTCGCGTTCGCTTCGCACTTCGCGCCGGACTTGCTGTTGCAAGCGCTCGCGCTCTACCGCGAGGTGTTTCGCCCTTCGGAGCAGCTCGAGGCGCCCCACGTGATGGTGGCCACCACCCTGATCGCGGCGGACACGGACGAGCAGGCCGAGTATCTGGCGAGCTCGCTCATGCAGGCCTTCATCCGGCTGCGGCGGGGCAAGCCCAGCAAGCTGCCACGGCCCGTGGACGACGTCCGCGCGGTGCTGAGCGCCGCCGAGATCGCGGGCATGCAGCGGCTGCTCGCGCGCTCCACGGTTGGCTCACGCGAGACGGTGGCGCGCGGGCTGCGCGCGCTGGTGGCGGACACGGACGCCGACGAGGTCATCGTGGCGACGCAGGTCTTCGACCATGACGCGCGCCTCCGCTCCTACGAGATTGTCGCTGACATCGCTGGCGCGGGCTGAGCCGGGCCACGCACGGCTCGGCAGCGCCCCGACCACCGAGGCCATCGTGGCCGCGCTCCAGCCGTTCTCGATCGCCGTGGTGGCAGGGCATCGAACCAACCCAGTGTCGCTGGCGTGGGTCTAGGGAAACGCGCATCGCTCGCGCGGGTTGGCTGACCTCACGCCGGGGAGGCGGTTTCCGAGGCAGACGAGATTCGGAGAATCCCGCCCACTACCCCCCTAGGGAGGTAGGCGCGCACCGCTCGGCTTTCTACGGTCGCAGGGCAGCTGGCACATGCAGTGCGCGGCGCACTCTAGACAAGCGGAGACATCATGCGACTCGGAGTCATCCTCCTCCTCGCGGTCGGCCTTGCGACCGCATCCCGTGCCAGCGCCCAGACCGTGGACGACGGCTTCACGTTCTTGGCCGTCGACAACCACAACACGACGCGCGACGGACGCCCCGTCGACGAGGGCTGGTCGTTGGTGGCAGATTTTCGGCTCTTCGGCAGCATCGCCCCGCGTAGCGCGCTGCGCTTCGTCATCAAGCAGGGCGGCGCCGAGTTGGGTCGCTCCACGTGCCAAGGCGTGCAGACCAACAGCAACCCCGAGGTGTCCACGGGACCAGCGACCTTCTACGTGCGCCGCTGCGTGGACCGCGAGCAGCGCATTCTGCTCACAGGCGACGTCAGCGTGGAGGTCTATCTGCTGGACGACGCGACAGACGCCGAGACGCTCCTGCGCACGTTGGCGGTGCGCGTGCTCACCGCGACGCGCGTAGGCGGAACGGGGCAGCCCGTCGCCCCGGAGCACTACGTGGACCGCAACCCCGAGGTGCTGGGAGCGGTGCTGCACCTGCAGAACATCGCCGCCGACACCTACATGGCCGACGCCACGGGCAACTTGCCAGCCAACGGCAGCGACAACCAGGTGACCCTGACCGTGAACGTCAGCCCCGCGCAGAACGGCGTCTCGAGCGCGCGCGGCAGCGGCTCCAACCTGCGCTGTACGGTGGACGGAACGCGCCTCGAGCTACCCCGCGACCGCATCGAGGTGACGCAGACGCGCCAGCGCCGCGTGACCCACTCCCACGGCACCGGGCGCGAGAGCGAGGGCGAGACCACCAATGTGGAGTTCGCACAGCTCTTCCTGCGGCTGCCGCTCTCGTTTGCGTCCAGCAGCATCACGCGGACGCACACGCGCATGCGCGAGCCGGTGCGGCGCAGCCCCGAGCTGGCCTTCCTGGAGGACCACCCGGGGCGCTGGGAGTGCCAGTGGCGGATCGAGCGCGATGTCGTCCGCACGTGGCGCTGGACAGTGGGCGCCGACGGACACATCGTGCCCCACGCCGAGCAGGGCGCTGGGCTGAGCCTCGGTCCCAACGCCTTCTTCGTGGAGACCGTGTTGCCGTCGGCGGCCAGCCCCGTGGACGTGCGCGTCGAACGCGACGCCGTGCTCACGCGCGCCTTCTTCGGCCGCGGCTGGCAGACTGACGCGGGCCGCGCGCTCGCCGGCCTGGTGGCCGACGTGGGCGAGGCCGCTCCCCCGCAGCCGGGTCCCGCCACGCCAGCTCCGGCTGCGCGGGGACGTGGGCGCGGCCGAGCTCGGAAGTAAGCCGGCCTGCGCCACGACTCTCGCTCGACCGCACCTGGAGTCGACCTCGCTGCGGTGCGTCGGCTTCCTGTGCGAGGCGGTCCCCGAACCCTCTGACGGCCTCGTTGGCTCTCATGGGTATAAGCGCGCTCATCTCTACACCCGAGCGCGCGGAAGCGAGGACCAATCATGTGCTACCCCGTTCGTTGTCCCAATTGCGAGAAGGTCTCCTGGGGAGGCTGTGGAGCCCACGTCGACCAGGTCATGCGCGGAGTCGCCGCGGCGGATCGATGTCGCTGCCATGAGCAGCCGAGTAAACCCGAGGGGAAGGGGAAAGTCCGAAGGGGTCCCTCGTGACGCTCTACGCCGCGCTCTACGTGCTCGGCGGCGGCGCCATCGGGTACGCGTACCATCGCTTGGTGGGCTGCCGCTCCGGGGCCTGCCCCATCACCGCAAACCCGTGGGTCGCGACGGCCTACGGGGCGTTGATGGGGCTGATGTTGGCGCGTTGAGTGCCAGTCGGACGTCGAGCGAACCACTCGCGTGGGCGGCTTGCCCCGTGTGCGGAGGACTACCCAACATGAAAGCGAACACCTTCGATGCAACACAGAACGAGCAGAACGTCGTCGAGCCGGCCCTTGGGCCCGAGCCCCCAACGGCAACGCGGACCAGCCCACTGGACCCCGGCGCGTGGGTACGCTCTCGCGCTGATGGCCTTGGCGCCGCTCATCGTGTCCTGTTCGCCGGCGCAGAGCGTGTCGGCGCAAACGCGCAGCTCGGAGGCTGCCATGACTGAAGGCTCCATCCAGTCCCAGCTACAGTATCTCCGCGAAGAGGAGAAGCTGGCGCGTGACGTCTACCTGACCTTGTATCAGCGGTGGGAGCTGCGGATCTTCGACAACATCGCGGGTGCGGAGCAGCGACACATGGACCGCATCGGCGCGGTGCTGGCAGCCCGACAGATCCCCGACCCCGTCACGGACGACAGCGTGGGTGTGTTCCAAGACGCGAGCCTCGGCGCCCTCTACCAAGAGCTGGTGCAGCGTGGGTCCAACTCGGCGCTGGACGCGCTGCGCGTCGGCGCGCAGATCGAAGACCTCGACCTGAGGGACCTCGACCTGCTCCGCGGTCGGGTGCAGGAGCAGGACCGCGACCAAGACGTGCTAGCGGCGGTCGACGCGCTCGCGTGCGGGTCGCGCAATCACCTACGCGCGTTTGCGCGCCAGCTGACCAACCGAGGCGCCACCTATGCCCCTCGGTACATCGCCGCGGAGCGATACGCCTCAATCCTTGCCACCGAACACGAACGCTGCGGACGCGGCCACGGCGGAGGCGGCCGCGGTCACGGACGAGGCCCGGGCGGGGGTGGCCACGGCAGAGGCGGCGGAGGCCACGGCAGGGGCGACTGCACGCAGATGTGAGCCGCTGGCACACCAGCGTCGAAGGCAGCGCGACAGGTGAGCGCGCCGCGCGCTGCTCCCGTCGCCGGGGAGGCTGGTCACTTTCTCCGCGCGTCGCGGGAATCCCGGCCGCCCGTTTGCTATCCCTCCGCCTGTTCGCCCCATGACCATCACCCCCAAGATCGCCGCGTACGTCTACCCCGGTTGGCATCCGATCCCGGAGCGGGACGCATCCTTCCACCCGGGCTTCACCGAGTGGGAGCTCGTCCGGGACTGTAAGCCCCGCTTTCCTGACCATGCGCAGCCGCGCGTGCCAGCCATGGGCGCCTACGACGACCGCGATCCGCACGCCGTGGGCGCCCGCGTGCAGCTCGCCATGGAGCACGGGGTCGACGCCTTCGTCTACGGGACCTTCTGGTGCCGCGGAAAGCGTGTGTTCGAGGACGCCCTCGACCTCGGCTTCCTGGGCAGCGACCAAGGCGCGAAGGCTCCCTTCGCGCTGATGTGGGCCAACCGCATGCCGCGCCGTGTGCTGCCGGTGCGCCGCAGCGAGGCCGAGGTGATCAGCGAAGACCGCCGCGTCCGCTCCGACGTGGCTGACTTCGTGGCGTTCATCGAGCACCTCGCGACACGCTACATGCTCCGCGACAACTACCTGCGGGTCGACGACCGGCCCTACTTCTCCATCTTCGACAGCACGTTCTTCCTCCGGGACCTCGGCCTCGACGCCGCGGCGCTGGCCATCGCCGCAGCGCGCGCGCGGGTCCGAGAGCTCGGTCTGCCGGGCCTGCACCTCGCCGCCATCGATCCGGCCGAGGACGTGGTGGGCGACCTCGCGCGCATCGGCTTCGACAGCGTGACCCACTACGTGCTGCTTCCCTACTGGAAGGGACCCCCGGTACAGGACTACGCAACGGTAGCGGCGCAGCGCGCGGCGGAGTGGGCCGGCACCGCAGCCAGCGCCGGCCTGCCCTACCACCCCTCGGTGTCGCCCGGCTGGGATGCCTCGCCGCGCGGAGCCGACTTTGGCGACGCGCGCCCGGACCGCTACCCGTGGGCCCCCGTGGTCACGGGCGAGCATCCACGTGAGTTTGCGCGAGCCCTGCGTCGAGCGCTGGAGTTTGCCCAGGAGCGCAACGCTCCGCTGGCGTTCGTCGCGTCGCTCAACGAGTGGAGCGAGGGACACTACCTCGAGCCGGACGCGCGCTTCGGCAACGGCTGGCTCGAGGCGGTGCAGCAGGCACGGCGAGACGCCTCGGACGCGCCCATTTCACGCCCACTATTGACCAACGGGTGAATTAGACCGACGCTGTGTTCATGTTGGTCACACAGCGTCAGTTCGAGTCGACGGTGAACGCGGCCTCCGCTCGGGTGACGGACCCACGCGCCGGCTTTCAAGGTCCATCCAGCATGAGCTGGCGCATCGGGCGCGAGGCGGTGGTCTTCGTGGGCGGTGGGCGCGCGGCGCTGCTGCAGCTGGCGCACCCCTACGTGGCGCACGGCGTGGACCAGCACAGCGAGACGCGCACGGACCCGATTGGGCGCTTCAACCGCACGTTCCTGCACGTGTACAACATGATCTTCGGGTCGCACGGGGATGCGCTCCAGTCCGCGCACCGCGTGCGGGCCATCCACGACACCATCCACGGGCCCATCACCGAGAACGTGGGACGCTTCGAAGCCGGGCACCGCTACCGCGCGCACGATCACGACGCGCTCATGTGGGTGCACGCCACGCTCATCCACGGCGCCGTGCAGGCCTACGACCTGATCGTCCAGCCCCTCTCGTGGGCCGAGCGCAACCAGTACTACCAAGAGTCCAAGTCCTTCGCGGCCCTCTTCGGCATCGACGCGGCGCTCATGCCCGCGACCTGGACAGAATTCGACGCCTACGTGAACGACATGGTGGAGAGCGACACCATCCGCGTGGGCGCCGCCGCGAGCGAGCTAGCCAAGTACCTGCTCACTCCGCCCAACCGCGTGAGCGAGCCCTTCTTCGACTGGTACCTGCTCATGACCGCCGGTCTCCTGCCCGACTCGGTGCGCGCGCAGTTCGGGCTGCGCTTCGGCGCCGAGCACGAGCGCATCTTCCGCGCGTCCATCGGCACCCTGCACCACGTGGTCAAGGTGCTGCCCCCGCGCCTGCGCTACGTGCCCGCCTACATCGAGGCCAAGCGCCGCCTGGCCGGCAAAGAGGGCCCCGACCTGGTCGGCCGAGCCATCGAGCAGACCGTGCTGCGCGCGCTCGCGCCCGCCGGACAGAAGGTGCTGGGCAAGGCCGTGGGGCCCCACGCCCAAGCCGCCGCGCGCTGTCCCGTCGCGGGGTAGCGCCGGGGGCGGCGCCGCTCAGGGCTGAAAGCCGTACGCGTCGAACACGTCGCGCAGCTCTGCGTAGACCTCGGCCTCCGTCAGGCCGTACTCCTCGAGCGAGTACTCGTGCTTGCTGCTGTGCTCGCGCTGCTTGGACGTAGCGGCCACCAGCTTCTCGGCGAAGGCCGCGTCCATGGGCTCGCCCAGGCGCTCGTAGAGGGCCTCCACGGTGCCCTTCGGGTCCGCCACCAGCTCGTCGTAGCGGATGACCACGAAGCGGTCGGCGGGCAGCTCGCGCTGCAGCTCGAGGGCGTAGCGCAGGTAGTCCATGCCGAAGCGGGCCAGCGCCTTGGCCTCGGGCGAGTCCTTCTGGATGTCCGGCGAGTGCGTCTTCCACGCGGCGTAGAACATGCTCAGGAAGCTGCCGAGCCCGTCGTAGGGGTGGCGCACCAGGTACACGAACGTGGCGTCCGGGAAGCGCGCGGCCATGGTCTTGATGCGCGGCGAGAAGAAGACGTTCTTGTCGAGGAAGCGGCGCCCCTTGCCCGACGAGAACAGGATGCGACGCAGCGTTCCGTCGTAGTAGTCCATGAGGCGCTCGCGCTCGGCGCGCGGGCGCGTGTCCAGCCAGGCCAGGTCGCGCAGCTGCTCCGGGAAGGGCGAGAGCAGCATGGTGGTGGGCGTGTGCATCGCGTAGACAAAGGTGCACTCGTCCTCCTCGGGCTTGTCGAAGCCCAGCTCGTGGATGTCCTCCCAGCGGCTCTTGAAGAACAGCCAGTTCCCGAGGTCCACGGTCAGCAGGCGGATGAGCCCGAAGAAGACGCGCTGGTCCACCCAGCGGATGGCCGCCAAGAGCTTGTAGAACACCACCGAGCCGAAGACGGTCTGGTAGAGCTTGACCGTGCAGAAGCGCGCCTCGTCCAGCGAGAGCAGGCGGTGCAAGAGCGTGGTGCCGCTGCGCGGGTTGGCGAAGATGAAGACGGGCTTGTGCACGCGCGTGCGGCGCCACGTGGGGAAGGCCACGTCGTCGAGCGCGTTGCACACGTAGTTGAACGCGAAGAGGCCGAAGAAGAGCGGCGTGTAGATGGCCATCGCGAGGGCGCGCCGCAGCGAGAAGCGCTGCCACGTGAGGGCCACCAGGCGGCCCACCGCGCCGGCCTGCAGCACGAGGTTGCCGCGCCCGCGCGGGAGCACGTCACGCACGCTCTCGGCCGAGGCCTGCTCGACGGCGCGCAGGCTGGGCCGCGCGGGGTGGCTGTCGAGCGCGTCGTGGGCGTGGGGGCTGGGGCTGGGGTTCGGGTACATCGGAGGCTCCTTGTGTGGACCTGGAATTCCCGAACAAAAGCGTGGGTTCAGCTGGCCCGGGCGGCAACGGGCATCGGGTGAGCCGGCGTCCGCGCGGGGTGAACGGGGGGCTGCCGGGCGCCAGCCGTGGTCCCGCCGGGGCGGCCCGCGGGCCGGGCGGGGACTGAACCGCCATTCATTTAGCGGTTGCGGGCCGGGCCGGGAGGTGGTGTGTTCCGCGCATGGAAAGCGCGCAGCCCGAAGCAAGCCCGGACCGAGTCCTGTACCAGCCCAGCCCGGAGCAGGTGGCCAGCACGCAGCTGGACGCGTTTCGCCGCCGCGTGGAGCGCGAGCACGGGCTGCAGCTGGCGGACAGCGCCGCGCTGCACACGTGGTCGGTGCAGAACCCGGGGCCCTTCTGGCGCCTGGTGTGGGAGGACAGCGGTGTGCTGGGTGAGCCCGGCGGCGTGGACCTGCTGAACCCACACGCCATGCCGGGCGCGCGCTTCTTCCCGGAGGCGCGCCTCAACTTCGCCGAGAACCTGCTGCGGCGTACGGACGACGGCGTGGCGCTGATCTACGCGGACGAGACGGGCACGCGTGAGCGGGTCACCTTCGCGCAGCTGCGCGCGCAGGTCGCGAGCATGGCCGCCGCGCTCTCGGCGGCGGGCGTGGTCCAAGGAGACCGGGTGGCGGGCTACGTGCCCAACGCCCCCATCGCGGTGCGCGCCATGCTGGCCGCGGCGAGCCTGGGCGCCACATGGTCGTCGTGCTCGCCGGACTTCGGCTCGGCCGGCGTGGTGGACCGCTTCGGGCAGATCGAGCCGCGCGTGCTGGTCACCGTGCCGGGCTACGGCTACGGCGGGAAGTACTTCGACATCCGCCCCAAGATCGCGGAGGTGCTCGCGGCGGTGCCCAGCATCGAGCGCTGCGTGCTCGCGCCCCATGACCTGGGCGGGCTTGGCAAGGACGACGCGCTCTCTGGGCTCGGGCCTCTCGCGGAGCACGCCGCCGCGGTGTCGCTGGCGGACTTCCTGGCGGGGCACGAGGGGGCCGCGCTGCGCTTCACCGCCCTGCCCTTCGACCACCCTCTCTACGTGCTCTACAGCTCGGGGACGACGGGCAAGCCCAAGTGCATCGTGCACGGCGCCGGGGGCACGCTGCTGCAGCACCTGAAGGAGCACCGGCTGCACACGGACCTGCGCGCGGACGAGCGCCTGTTCTACTTCTCCACCTGCGGCTGGATGATGTGGAACTGGCTGGTCAGCGGGCTGGCCGTGGGCGCGACGCTGGTGCTCTATGACGGCAACCCCATGAGCCCCACGCACACCGCGCTCTTCGAGCTTGCGGAGCGTGAGCGCATCAACGTGTTCGGGACATCCGCCAAGTACATCGACGCGCTTGCCAAGCAGGGGGTGGTCCCGCGTGAAGAGCACGACCTCGGCAGCGTGCGCGCGGTGCTCTCCACCGGCTCGCCGCTGGTGCCAGAGTCCTTCGACTACGTCTACGAGAGCATCAAGGCGGACGTGCTCCTGGCGAGCATCTCCGGCGGCACCGACATCGTGAGCTGCTTCGTGCTGGGCGACCCGACACGCCCGGTGCGGCGCGGCGCCATCCAGGCGAAGGGCCTGGGCATGGACGTGCAGGTCTGGAACGACGAGGGCGCACGCGTGATCGACGAGCAGGGGGAGCTGGTCTGCGCCACGCCCTTCCCCAGCATGCCCGTCGGCTTCTGGGGCGACGATGACGGCTCCCGCTACCGCGCGGCGTACTTCGAGCGCTTCCCCGGAGTGTGGTGCCACGGCGACTTCACGCGCGAGACGCCAGACGGAGGCTTCGTCATCACCGGGCGCTCGGACGCGGTGCTCAACCCGGGCGGCGTGCGCATCGGCACGGCGGAGATCTACCGGCAGGTGGAGCGCCTGGCCGAGATCCAGGAGGCCATCGTCATCGGCCAGCCCTGGGACGGCGACGTGCGCGTGGTGCTCTTCGTGGTGCTGGCAGAGGGGGCCACGCTGGACGACGAGCTGCGCGCGCGCATCAAGCGTGAGATCCGGCAGAACGCCAGCCCGCGCCACGTGCCGGCCAAGATCCTCGCGGTGGCGGGCATCCCGCGCACGCGCAGCGGCAAGATCAGCGAGCTGAGCGTGCGGCGCGTGGTCACCGGGCAGGCCGTGAAGAACGTGGAGGCCCTGGCCAACCCCGAGGCGCTCGAGTTCTACAAGGACCTGCCCGAGCTCAGCGAGTGAGCACGGCGCTCAGACCCGCAGGGGCACCCGGGGCCAGAGAAGGCGGTGCGGGGGCCCCTGAGAGGCGACCCCAAACGCATGACGAGCTCGCTGCTCGAGGGTGGTAGGCTACCGACCTCGGGAGCGACGCATGCCGATCAAGTACACCACCTGCAACATCTGCGAAGCCACCTGCGGCCTCGCCGCCCATGTCGAGGGGTCGCGTGTGACCCGCATCGAGCCGGACGCGGACCACGTGGCGAGTCAGGGCTACGCCTGCGTCAAGGGGCTCAAGCTGAACGCGGTGCACCACTCACCGGACAGGCTGATGTACCCCCAGAAGCGCATTGGCGACCGCTTCGTGCGCATCTCCTGGGATCAAGCGCTGCGGGAGATCGGCGCGAAGACGAGGCAACTGCGACAGCGGCACGGCAGCGACGCGCTCAGCGTGTACCTGGGCAACCCCATCAGCTTCAACTTCCTCGCGCCCGTCCTCGCGGCCGGCTTCGCGCAGGGCCTGGGCACCAAGAACTTCTTCCAGACCGGTTCGCAGGACTGCAACAACAAGTTCGTCGTGGCCCAGCGCATGTACGGCTTCCCCTTCGTGCAGCCGTACCCCGACGTGGACCGCACGCGCTTCCTGGTGTGCGTGGGCTCCAACCCGGCGGTGAGCCGCATGAGCTTCATCCACCTCCCGGACCCGGTGCGCCGCCTGAAGGCCATCGAGCGGCGGGGCGGGCGCGTGGTGTTCGTGAACCCCCGCCGCACGGAGAGCGCGCGGCAGCTGGGCGAGCAGCTGTTCATCCGCCCGGACACCGACGTGTTCTTCTACCTCTCGTTCCTGCACGAGGTGCTGCGTCACGGCGTGGACCGCGGCCACGTGGAGCGGCACATGAGCGGCTTCGCGCAGCTCGAGCCCTTGGTGCGTGAGTGGACCCCCGAGAAGACCAGCGCCGTGACCGGCATCGACGCCGACGCGCTGCGCGCGCTCGTCGTGGACTATCTAGCCGCCGACGGTGCGGCCCTGTTCTGCTCCACGGGCGTGAATCAGGGCAGCCGCGGCACGCTGGCCTTCTGGCTGCAAGAGGTCATCAACGCCATCACGGGCAACTTGGACCGGCAGGGCGGCACGCTGGTCGGTCAGCCCATCGTGCCGGACCTCATGCGCATCCTGCGCAAGACGGGCAACACCATGCGCGCCGACCGCAGCCGCGTGGGCGACCTGCCCTCCTGCGTGGACAGCTTCCCGGCGGGCATCCTGGCGGACGAGATCCTCACGCCGGGGCCCGGCCAAGTGCGCGCGCTCTTCGTGTTCTCGGGCAACCCGGTGCTGTCCGTGCCCAACGCGGGCGGACGCCTGACCGAGGCGCTACGCGAGCTGGAGCTGCTGGTCACGGTGGACATCTTCCGCAGCGAGACGGGACAGCTGGCGCACTACGTGCTCCCGGGCACCACGTCCCTGCAGCGCCCCAACATCCCCTTCGTGTTCCAGTCGTTCATGGGGGCGTCGCCCACGCCGTACATGCAGTACAGCGACCGCGTGGTGCCTCCCGAGGCGGAGCAGCGCGACGAGGTGGAGGCCATCCTCGCGCTCAGCCACGCGTGTGGGGCGCCATTGTTCGGCTCGCGCCCGCTGGGTGCGGTGCTGCGTGCGTGGCAGCGCGCCGGGCGGCTGCCGCTGCTGGGCGGCTCCGTCGGGCTCACCCACGAGCGCCTGCTGGACCTGGTGCTGCGCGCCACCAAACAGGGCTCGCGCCGCAGCCACCAGCAGACCCCGCACGGCGTGCTGCGGGCGCCGCACGAAGGAGGCGACTTCCTCGGCTCGCGCGTGGTCACGGACGACGGGCGCGTGCAGCTGGCGCCCCCGGAGCTGGTCGCCATGGCCAGCACGCTGCCCGCCGCCTTCGAAGCCGAGCTGGTACAGCGCAAGCGGCTCAAGCTGGTGAGCAAGCGCGAGCCCCTCAGCCACAACAGCTGGATGCACAACGTGCCCCACTTCGTGAGCGGGCGGCACGCCACCAACTACGTGTACATGCACCCGGACGACGCTGCGGCGGCCGGGCTGCGCGACGGCGACATGGCCACGGTGAGCAACGCGGTCGGGGCGCTGACGCTGCCCGTGGCCGTGACCGACGACATGATGCCGGGGTCCGTCGCGCTGCCCCATGGCTGGGGCCACCAGGAGGCGAGCGGCCTCAGCGTGGCCTCCACCACGGGCGGCCAGAACGTGAACCTGCTGTCGCACACCGGCCCGCTCGCGCTCGAGCCCCTCTCTGGGATGGCGCAGCTCAACGGTCTGGTGGTGGACGTGAGGGGCGCGCCGTGAGCGCCGCCCGCGCCCCGTTCCGCCAGCTGCCGTTCGGCCAGCTGCCCGAGCGGCCACGGGTGCCGCACACGTACTTCCAGACGCCAGCGCGCGAGCTGCCCCTCGACAGCCGCGCGTTCGGGCGCCTGAGCGTACACTGCCGCGTGGTCGGGGCCGGCCCACCGCTGCTGCTGGTGCACGGGCTCATGACCTCCAGCTACTCGTTCCGCTACGTGCTCGCCCCGCTCTCGCAGCACTTCACGGTGTACGCGCCGGACCTGCCGGGCAGCGGTCGCAGCAGCGCCCCAGACCGCTCGTATCACCCTGACCGGTACACCGAGTTCCTGTCCGAGCTGGTGGACGCGCTGGGCATCCGCGGGTGCGCGGCCGTGGGCAACTCGCTGGGTGGGTACCTGGCCATGCGGCTCGCGCTCCGTGAGCCGGACGCGCTCGGGCGACTGGTCAACCTGCACTCCCCCGGCGTCCCTCTCCGACGCCTGCACGCGCTGCGCGCCGCGCTCTCGCTGCCGGTGAGCGAGCCCATCCTGCAGCGGCTGATCGCCCTCGACCCGGAGCGCTGGGTGCAGCGCAACGTGCACTACTACGACGAGACCCTGAAGTCGCGGGAGGAGACCCGCGAGTACGCGGCGCCGCTGCGCACGCCAGCCGGGCGCCACGCGTTCTACCGCATTCTGCGCGAGACGCTGGACGTGGACGAGATGGCCCGCTTCACGCGCGACCTCGAGGGGCGCCGTGTGCGCGGCGTCCGCTTCCCCGTGCCGCTCCAGCTGCTCTACGCGCCCGAGGACCCGATGGTCCCGCCCGTGGTGGGCGAGAAGCTGCGCGCGCTCCTCCCGGACGCGGAGTTCGTGGCCCTGCGCGAGGGCTCGCACTTCGCGCACGTGGACGCTCCGCAGACCTTCCTCGATGCGGCCCTCCCCTTCCTGCTGGAGCGAGACGCGGCCCCATGACGGAAGGCGGGCTCGGGGCTTGTCAGCCCGGGCGTTTTGCGGCATCCCCGTCTGCGAAGAAAGAAGCATGCGACGACTCCACCCGCTACTCGCGCTCATGGCGCAGCTCGTCGCGGAGCAGTGCCCGTAACCAACTGGGGCATCGCGCGTCTACACTCGTCCTATGTTCGGAAGCCACAAGAAGCTCACCATCCCAAGCCCAGCGGAGGCGCTGCCAGGCCGGACCACGCGCATGAAGGTACCGCGCGAGCACTTCGTGCACCGCGGCGCTCCGCTCGAGCCCCCCTTCCCGGAAGGGTCGCAGCAGGCGCTGTTCGGGCTGGGCTGCTTCTGGGGCGCAGAGCGCAAGTTCTGGCAGGCCCCGGGCGTCCTCACGACCGCGGTGGGCTACGCCGCCGGCCACACACCCAACCCCACCTACGACGAGGTGTGCTCCGGGCGCACGGGCCACAACGAGGTGGTGCTGGTGGTGTTCGACCCCGCTCAGGTCACGTACGAGGCGCTGCTCAAGGTGTTCTGGGAGAGCCACGACCCTACGCAGGGCATGCGCCAGGGAAACGACCGCGGCACCCAGTATCGCTCGGGCGTCTACACCTACGGCGACGACCAACACGCGGCCGCCCTGGCCTCGCTGCGCGCCTTTCAGCCCAAGCTGCAGGCCGCCGGCTACGGCCCCATCACCACGGAAGTCCTCCCCGCCCCGGCGTTCTACTACGCCGAGGAGTACCATCAGCAGTACCTCGCCAAGAACCCAGGCGGCTACTGTGGGCTGGGCGGAACCGGCGTCACCTGCCCCGTGGGCGTGGCGCAGTAGCTCACAACCGAAGGAACCCATTCATGTCCAACCGTGAGTCCGTCCTGCGCCCGACGCGCACCACTGTCACGCTCGCCTTCGCCGCCACGGCTGTCGCCCTGGCCCTCGGTCCAGCGCCCGTCTCGGCCCAGGTCCAGCTGGTGGACGGCGGCACCGGGGTCACCAGCTCGGGGCCAACCGACCAGTGGCGCCTCAACGCGTACGGCGTGCTGCGCGGCGGCGGCAGCTGGCGGGTCCGCGACGACGGCTCCTCGCTCTCCCGGAGCATCGGGGTCGGTGGCGGGGTGGGTCTGCGCGTGGAGATCCCCATCCACGACTACGTGGTGATCGGTCCCCTGCTGGACTTCCACGTGCTCACGCCGGGCCAGATCTTCGGCGTTGGTCCCGACCGCATCAACGCGCTCAACTTCGGCGTGTGGTCCAAGGGCCGCTATCGCTTCGACGCGTCGGGGCACCCCCTCGAGGTCTACATCGGCATCCCCATGGGGCTGACCTTCTACTTCTCGGACGCGGCCGGCTGGGACACCGAGGTGGGCGTCAGCGTGGGGCTCATGTTCGGCGGGCAGCTGTTCATCAACGACCGCATCGGCTTCATGTTCGAGACGGGCTTCCGCCGCGACGGCTTCCGCGACAACGGAGCCAAGTTCCGCACGCTGCAGTTCGTGATGAACGCGGGTATCTCGATTGCGCTCTGAGGCACGCAGCGCGGCGCACCACGGAGCGCAGGCAGGGCCAACATGAGCTACGCGCTCTGGCTCGCGGGGATCTCGCTGGTCTTCGTCGTGCTCGAGCGCGTCCTCCCGCGCTACCGCTCGCAGCGCCTGCTGCGCCGCGGCATCCTGAGCGACGCGCTCTACGTGGTCTGGAACGGCCACTTCCTAGCGGTGGCGCTGGCCCTGCTGGCGGACCCACTCGCGGCGCACGTGGACCAGTGGGCACGCGGCGCGCTGGGGGTCGAGCTCCACCGTGACGCCGCCGCCAGCTGGCCCCTGTGGGTGCAGTTCCTGGTGGGGCTGCTGGTCATGGACTTCGCGCAGTGGTGCATTCACAACCTGCTCCACCGCGTGCCCTTCCTCTGGACCTTTCACAAGGTGCACCACTCCATCGTGGAGCTGGACTGGCTGGGCAGCCTGCGCTTTCACTGGCTGGAGATCGTGGTCTACCGCTCGCTGCAGTACCTGCCGCTCGCGTTCTTCGGCTTCGCGGGGGAGGCGCTCTTCGCGCTGGCCGTGTTCAACACCGTCATCGGCCACTTCAACCACGCCAACCTGCGGCTGCCCATCGGGCCGCTGGGCTACGTGCTGAACAACCCGGCCATGCACGCGTGGCACCACGTGCACCCAAGCGCCGGGCCAGTGAACAAGAACTTCGGCATCACGCTGTCGCTCTGGGACTGGCTCTTCGGCACGGCGTACGTCCCCGCCGAGCCCCCCGCGCGGCTGGGTTTCGAGGGCATCGAGACCTTCCCGGAGACCTTTCCCGGGCAGCTGCTGTATCCGCTGCCCGTCGAGGCCAAGGTGCGTCAGTTGACGGCGCGCGTGCGGTCGCCCCAGTAGGCGGCCCGCAGCGCCTTCTTGTCGGGCTTGCCCACGGCCGAGAGGGGGATCTTGTCCACGAAGTCCACGGACTTGGGCGTCTGCACCGAGCCCTTGCTCTCTTTGACGCGCTCCTTGATGGCCATGGCCAGCTCGGGCGTGCCTTCGACGCCGGGCTTCAGCACGACCACGGCCTTGACCGCCTCGCCCCAGCGCTCGTCCGGGACACCGATGACCGACACCATGGCCACGCCCGGGTGCGCGGAGATGACGTCCTCGAGCTCCCGCGGGAACACGTTGAAGCCGCCCGTCACGATCATGTCCTTCTTGCGGTCCACGATGTAGAGGAAGCCGTCCTCGTCCAGCCGGCCCACGTCGCCGGTGTGTAGCCAGCCGCCCGAGAAGGCCTTGGCGGTCTCCTCCGGGAGGTTGTGGTAGCCCTTCATCACGAGCGGGCCGCGCACGCAGATCTCGCCGGGCTCGCCAGCGGGTACGGGCTTGTCCTCGTCGTCCAGCAGCGCCATGTGCACCCAGGGCGCCGGGCGGCCACAGGACGAGAAGCGCTCGGGCTTGCTCAGGTCGTGCTCCTTCTTCTTCATGTGCGTGAGCACCATGGGCGCCTCGGACTGACCGAAGAACTGGAAGAAGATCTGCCCCCACTGCTCCACGCCCTGCTGCAAGCGCGCGGGCGACATGGGCGACGCGCCGTAGAAGAGCGTCTCGAGCGACGAGAGGTCCGCCGTCTTGGCGCGCGGGTGATCCAGCAGCGCGTACACCATGACCGGCACCAAGAAGGTGGTGGTGATGCGGTGCTTCTCGATGGTGTCGAAGAAGATGTCCGGCGTGAAGCCCTTGGTAGCGTAGAGCGCGCCACCACGCTGCAGCGTGGGCACGAACACGGCGGCGGCCGCGTGCGACAGCGGTGTGGCCACCAAGAAGCGGATCTCCTCGGGCCACTCCCACTCCGCCATCTGCACCATGGTCATGTACGCACCCGAGCGATACGGCTGCAGCACGCCCTTGGGGCGGCCGGTGGTGCCGCCCGTGAACACGATGGTGTTGAGGTCCTCGGCCGTGATGTCCGCCGCGACGAGGGGCTTCGGCGTGAAGGTGGCCGCGAGCGCGCAGTAGTCCTCGCCCACCTCCGTGGGGCCGAAGGCCAGCAGGTTCTTCAGCCCGGGCACGCGCTCCTTGAGCGCCTTGGCCAAGCCCTCGAACGCGGTGGGGTCGTAGATGAGGGTCTCGATGCCCGCGTTCTCGATGACGTAGGCGTGGTCGTCCAACGACCCGAGGGGATGCAGCGCCGTGGCGCACACGCCGGCGATGGAGCCAGCCGCGATGTTGTGCAGCACCTCTGGGCGGTTGGCCGAGATGATGGCGGTGCGCGAGCCCTTGCCGATGCCCTTGCTGTTGAGCGCTTGGATCAGCTGGCTCGTCTTCTCCCGCACCTCGCGATAGGTCTGCATCTCGTCGCCGAGGTACAGGCAGGGGCGGTCGTGGTAGCGGTTGAGCCCGTCGATGATGAGGTGAGGCATCAACGTGGGCTCGAAGAGGTGGTTCGCGCTCTGGGTCATCGTAGATGCGCACCATAGCCCGGAATCGCGCTCTGTGGAGGGGCGATTCCGAAAAAATAGAACTTGTTACAGTGCTCTTCAGCGAGGGCGAACGAGCGACAGGAAGCCCCAGCGCAGCGCGCGCCGGCCGGGTCGCAGCCCTAGTCGGATCGGCCGCATGCGGGCGGCGAGCTCGGCCTGGTAGTCCTCGAAACGACCGCTCTGGAAGTTCAGCAGGCGCTGCGCCTCGTCCGTGTCCATCCAGTCCGTGTAGTAGCTCTCGTCTCCGAACGCGTCGAAGGGCACGCGACCGAGGCCCAGCGCGTCGAAGAGGGTCTGGATCAGGTCGTAGTGCGTGATGCGACAGCCCTTGCCGCCCCCGAGCATGAGCGTCTTGCCGAGCGCTTGGTCGCAGGTCACGGCCGCCGCCATGGCGCGCGCCACGTCGTCCCGATGCACGTACTCGATGCGGTTCTTGGGGGAGATGCGGAAGAGCATGCGCAGCGTGTCCAGGGTGACGCTGCTGGCGCCGGGATCCGGGGAGACACCCACGCGCGTGATGACCCACGGCACGCGCGACGCCCGGATCATCTCTTCGCAGGCGATCTTACCGCGCGTGTACTCGTCGGTGCCCCGGGTTGGCGTGGCGGCCGTGACGGGCGGTCGCTCGTGCAGGCGCGGGCCGTGGACACTGACGCTGGACGGGAAGATCAGGCGCCCAGGGGTGCGTAGCTCTTCGAGGGCGCGGAGCACGCACTCCGTACCACCGACGTTGATGGCGCGCGCGAGCTCGGGAGAGTGCTCGGTGGTGGGCGGCAGGATGGCCGCGTGGTGAATGACCGCGTCACAGGCCAAGACCGCGTGCCGCACGTACGTGGCATCCCGGATGTCGCCGAAGCGCACGTCCAGGTTGATGCCCGCGCGGGCGGCGGTGCGCTGGAGCTCGGCGGCCCGTGCGCGTGAGAGCTTGGTGTCGAGGTCCAGGGCCCGCACGTCGTGGCCAGCGCGCACCAGCGCCTCGGCCGTCGCCATTCCCAGGTTCCCGAAGGCCCCCGTCAGCATCACCAGCATGGTCAGCGAACTCCGTTCATGGGCAGATCTGCGCCGGGTTCAGGAGGTTCCGCGCGACGCAGCGACGCAGGCAGTTGCTGCCCTCGATGCACATGACGCCACCGCTCTGGTTGCAGTCGCTGGCCGGGTTCACCGGGCAGCGGCCCATCCCGACGGGGAGGCCTGGCTCGCAGAACTCGTTGGACTGGATGATGTTGTCGCCACAACAGGTGGGCTGACCGTTGCAGGGCCCGAGGTCGGGTCCCATGTCCGGCGGACCGAGGTCCGGGGGGCCGAGGTCCGGCGGCCCGCTGTCCGGCCTGCCGAGGTCGGGGGGGGGCGGGCCGAGGTCTGGACGACCCAAGTCTACCTGGTCCTCGGGGGGGCCACCTTCGAGGAACGCGCCGTCCGCACACGCAGAGAGCCCAAGCCCGCCGCCGACGACGAACACCACAGCTCCCAGTATCAGCCAGCTCCGCATGCCATCTCCAAGTGGGCGCGCCGTGACGCGCGAATCACTCTTGGTATCACCGTTGGGGGTCGGCTGCCAAGCTCTGGGAGCCCATGGCCATGACCTGCTTCATGGCGCGCCACGCCAGGAGGGCGGGAACGATGACCCAAGCCAGCGCCACGGTGCGGTCGATGTTGGACACGATCGGGTTGCTGGTCTCGCCCATCAGCATGTACGGCAGGTAGTAGGCCCAGGTGCCGGCGAAGTGCAGCGCGCACAGGAACGCCTCCACCACCGGGCGGGCCGGTGAGCGCTTGGCGTACAGGACCACCACGGCCACGCACATGGGCAGCTGGATGAAGAGCTCCAGCCAGTACACGGTGTCCAGCGCGATGCGGTGGAGGTCGTGCATGGGGAAGTTGTGGTTGGCGTTGGAGATGGCGTAGGCGTCGCGCAGGTTGGGCATCACCTGGAAGAGCCCGGACATGACGTCGCAGCCGGTGTGGTACCAGCAGGCGTTCATGGTGAACCAGACCATCGCGAACTTGTCGGTGTCGGAGAAGACCGGGCCCGACTTCCAGATCTGGTGCAGCTTCCACATGCCGAACGTGGCGAACGCGGCGCACGTCAGGAAGTAGGGCGAGAGCAGCATCGCCATCCACTGGGCCGGGTCGAAGTGCAGCGCGAAGTTCACGCCGGTGTCGCGGATGGCGCGGCTGTCCAGCGAGCACGCGAGCGCCACCGTGAACAACTCCATGCCGGCCGGCCAGTAGATGTAGAGCTTGGTCTTCATGATGGGCGGGACGCTAGCAGATGCGCTGGCCAACGCACGGTTAGCGCTATTGGCGAGCTGTGCCGCGCCGCGTAACGCCGTGGAGCGCCTGCGGGAGGGGCGCGCGGAGGCCGCTCAGCGGGCGTTGCGGAGCTCTTCGTAGGCGGGCTGGACACCCGCTGCGAGGGACCAGACGTCCGGGACGAGGTCGGCCGCCACCATGAAGCCGAAGTCCACGTGCCCGTCGTAGCTCATCACCGTGACGTTGAGCCCCGCCCCCTCCATGACGGGCCCCATGGGGTAGACCGCCACCAGCTTGGCGCCCGCGAGGTAGATGGGCACCTGCGGACCGGGCACGTTGGAGATGACCAGGTTGTGGATGGGCCGGTGCTTCTCGGCCAAGCGCCAGCGCGCGTAGAAGCGCGCCGCCAGGTGGAAGGTGGTGGGCGCGGCGAACTCTGCCCAGCTCTGCAGCATGTCGGCCCCGATGGCCTGGTGCTCGTGCTTGGCGCCCATGGTCCCTGCCTTGATGGCCATCAGGCGCTCCACGGGGTCGTCGATGTCCGTGGCCAGCGACGTGAACATGCCGGAGACGTGGTTGCTGCCGACGCCTGGCTTCACGGACTTCACCGAGATGGGACACACCGCGACGAGCGGGTCGCTGGGCAGCTCGCCGCGGCCGTCCAGGTAACGCCGCAGGGCGCCGGCGCACACGGCCAGCACCACGTCGTTGAGCCGCACGTCGTGGCGGGCCTTGATGCGCTTGAGACCCTCGAGGGGAAGCTGCGCAAAGGCCACGTTGCGACGCGCGCTGAGCGCGCCGTTGAAGCTGGTGCGCGGGGCACGGAGGGGTGTGCCCCCGACCAGCGCGTCAGGTTCCTGGCGCTGCTTGGCCACCCCCGCGATGGCGCTTGCGGTGTGCGCCACCAGCTTGACGAACTCGGCGGGCTGCTTGACGCGGGAGACCACGGCGTCGCGCATCATGTCGATGGGCGAGGGCACGCCCTCCCCGCGAAACGCCGGCGCAGTGGCCGGGCCGGGTGCGGCCTCGGTGGGGTCCAAGCTGAAGAGGTGCACCAGCAGGCCGGCGCCGGTGGCTCCGTCCACGGCCGCGTGGTGGACCTTGGTCATGACGGCGAAGCGGCCTCCTTCGATGCCCTCGATGACCCAGGCCTCCCAGAGGGGGCGCGAGCGATCGAGGGGGGTGCTGGCGATGCGGCCGCAGATGTCGCCCAGCTCCTCCCGTCCTCCGGGCGCGGGGCAGGCCACGCGCCGCACGTGGCGGATGATGTCGAAGTCGGGGTCGTCGATCCAGACGGGGTGGTGCAGCGTGAACGGCACCTCGACGAGGCGGCGACGGAACGCAGGCATGCGATGCACGCGGCTCTCGATGAGGTTCTGGACCTTCTCGAAGCTGTAGCCCCCCGGCATCTGCGCCGGGTCCAGCACGGCGGCCATCGCCACGTGCATGTGCATCTTGGGCGTCTCGAGGTAGAGGAATGAGGCGTCGAGACCGGAGAGGCGTTCCACGGAGGCGAGTGTGCCTGCTTCGTGGGCGCTGAGCTACATCCTCGCGCGCGACCCCCCAGGCGCCCCGAGGCCCGCAGCCCGAGCCCGTGCGGAAGCACTCGCGAGAGGATGTGCGTGTTAGGCTGGCAGCTTCCTCCCGACCCATGTCTGCCGTGCCCATCAAGAGCTCGCCCGCCGAGACGATCGATCACGCCTACCGCATCGAGGCGAACCTTGGTGCCGGGGCCGAGGGGGACGTGCTGCAGGCGACCCGCATCGCCGATGGCGCGCAGGTGGCGCTCAAGCGGCTGCACCTGCACCGAGCCGCCGACGCCGAAGCCCGTGCTCGTTTCGAGCGAGAGGCGCGCGCGCTCAACGGCCTGACGCACCCCCACATCATTCGCATGCTGGACTTCGGCTTCGACGAGCGCGGCCCCTACCTGGTCACCGAGCTGTTGGCCGGGCGCACGCTCGACAAGGTCCTCGCCGACGGTGCGCTGGACCCCGAGCTGGCCGTCGACTTGGCGACGCAGATCGCTGCGGGCTTGGGGGCGGCGCACGCGGAGGGGGTCGTGCACCGTGACGTGAAGCCGCAGAACGTCTTCATCGCGACCACGCCGCTCGGGTACTGCGCGAAGCTCCTGGACTTCGGCCTGGCGCGCTTCTTCGACCGTGACCGCTGGGCCGAGAAGGAGTCGCTCACACGCGACGGCGCCGTGCTGGGCACCCCGCTCTACATGCCCGCCGAGCAGAGCCTGGGGCAGAAGGCCGACACGCGCTCGGACGTCTACGCGCTCGGGGTGGTGCTCTTCGAGATGCTCACGGGCACCCCTCCCTTCGACGGAGCGGACCGCATGGAGCTGGTGCGGGCCCACGCCATGGCACCGAGGCCGGCGCTGGGGGCGCGGCGCAGCGGCCTCGAGGCCTGCCCGGCGCTGGAGGCGTTGCTGGACCGGTCGCTCGCGAAGCAGGCCGAGCGGCGCTTCGCGGACGGTGCGGAGCTGCATCAGGCGCTGGTGGCGCTGCCGAGGCCTGCTACGAGGGTCTGCTGAGAGCCGTGGAGCAGCGCGTGCAGCCAAGGGTACCGTCATGACCAGAGAGGACCCGAACCCGTTCGAGACGAGTGGCGACGACACCGTGGGTCGTCTCGTGGACGGCCGCTATCGGGTCCGGCGCGTGCTGGGTCAAGGCGGCCTGGGGCGTGTGTACGCCGCCACGGACGAGCGCCTGGGTCGCGAGGTCGCCGTCAAGGTGCTCCTCGCGGAGCACGCCGAGACGCCGTCGCTCCGCGCGCGCTTCGAGCGTGAGGCCAGGGCGCTGTCCGCGCTGTCGCACCCGAACATCGTGACCATCACCGACTTCGGCCTGGACGGCGAGCGGGCGTTCGTGGTCATGGAGCTGCTGCCCGGCCAAGACCTGTCCGTGATCCTCTCGCAGCAGCGCCTGGGTGTGGGTCGCGCTCTCCACCTGATGCGCGGGGTGCTCGCGGCGCTCTCGTACGCTCACGCGCTCCAGATCGTGCATCGCGACCTGAAGCCATCGAACGTGATGGTGCGTGTGCTCCCAGACGGGACGGAGCACGTCGCGGTGCTGGACTTCGGGCTGGCCAAGTTCCTGGACGAAGACGAGGTGTCCCCGGCGATCACGACGGCGGGGGCCATGATGGGCACGCCGGCGTACATGTCGCCCGAGCAAGCCTGCGGCGTGGCCGCCGACGCGCGCAGCGACGTGTACAGCGCCGGGCTGCTGCTCTATGAGCTGCTCGCCGGGCGCCCCCCGTTCACCGACTGCACTGGACCCGAGCTGCTCCGCAAGCGCCTGGTGGAGCCGCCGCCACCGCTCGCCGCAGCAGCGCCGGAGCTGGGCGACCAACCGGAGCTGCAAGCCATTCTGGACCGCGCTCTCGCGGCGGAGGTGAAGGCGCGCTACGTCGACGCGGGCGCGATGCTCCAGGCGCTCGATGCGCTGCCGGCGGAGCTGTTGCGTCATAGCGGCGCGCCGCTCAGCGGCTCGCTCGCCCTCCCCGCGCCCTCGCCAGCCCGAGCCCTCAGCGACACCGAGGGCTGGCGACGGGAACCTGAGCCAGGCGCCCTGACCGTGCCGGGGACGCCCCGCGGAGTGACGAGCGACGCGGCGCAGGTGGCGCCGGTCCGCGCGTCCCGTTCCCGCTTGTGGCTCGCGCTCGCGGCCGTGCTGGTCGTGGGTGCCCTCGGGGTTGGCGTGGTCACGCTGGTGCTGCTGCGTACGTGGCTGCCGGACACCCCCGTCGCGTCGGCCCCCGCGCCGGCACCCGCCGTGGTGCCCGCACCCCCGCCTCCCGTCGTAGCGCCGCCCGTCGTGCGCCCGGCTGCGCGCAACCCGTGGCGCCCCCGTGAGCGCCTCGACGAGCAGATGAAGACCGTCTACGACCGGCTCGAACGCGGTAGTACCCCGTCGCGGCAGTCGCTCCGGCGGCTGGCGGCCTACGCCGCGAACCACCCCACGGACCCGCGCCCTCGCCTGCTGCTGGCGCGCGCGTTCGAGGCGCAAGGCTGGCTGCGCGACGCCCTCCCCGAGCTCGAGCGAGCGCTGGTGATGGACCCGTCGGTGCGCGGCGACCCGCACGTGCTGCCCATCTTGATGCGCATCCTCGAGTCCCCGACGTACCACGAGGGCGCGGCCGCGCTCATTCGCACGCACTACGGCGAGGAGGCCCGACCGGCCGTGCGCAGCGCCATGGTCGCGGCCTCGCGTCCCGAGACCGCGGAGCGCCTGCGGGCGTTCGAAGCCAGCCTCTGAGACGTGGTGGCGAGCGGGTCCGGCTCGGCGAGCCGCGCGGGCTCAGGCCGGGCGGAAATCCACGGGACTGGGGATGTCGCAGCACACGATCACGACACAGCCGTCGCGCAGGGTCGCCCGACGGCTGTAGGTCACGGCCATGCGACCCGACGCCATGCTCACGTAGGGGCGCGTGACGTATGCCTGGCTGCCGTCCGCGACGCCCAAGAAGTAGTCTTGCAGCGCGAGGTCGCTGCCCGCTGCGGCGGGACGAAAGCTCGCGCGGCGCGGGCCATCGACGCGCAGCCATGTCGAGGTCAGCTGGATCCCACGCTCATCCAGGACGTAGAGCGCTTCAAGGCCCTGGACGGCGTCGAGGACGTCGGCCGCCGTCAGCTCGAGCGAGCCGAGCGACGCACGCACCAGCTGCGCCGCGACGGCGCTCACCACCCGCTCGTCGCGCAGCCGCAGCTCCCGCCTCCGATCAAGCTCGACCTCGACGCGCTCGCGCAAGAGTGGCTGGTGGGAGGCCACCGCTAGCTCGGCGGTGGCCGTCCCGCTCGAGATCTCTGCGTGGGGTCGCGCGAGCAAGAAACCCTGGAAGAGGTCGATGCCCATCATGGAGAGCTCCACCAGGTCCTCCTCCCGCTCCACGCCTTCCGCCACCACGAGGGCGCCGATGGCGCGCGCCAGCTCCGCGACGGACCGGCACGCCTCACGGCGGGGCACGGACGACGCCGCGCCGTGCACCAGCGCGCGATCGATCTTGACGATGTCGGGCTCGATGCGGACGAGGCGCTCGGGGTTCGAGTGCCCGGTGCCGTAGTCATCCACCGCGATCAGAAACCCCTCGGCCTTCCGGTCCTCCACGAAGCGGACCAGGGCGTCCAGGTTGGGCGCGCGGCCCTCCAGCACCTCGATCACCACGCGCTCGGGGGCGATCTCGTTGCGCTGCACCGTCCGTAGGAACTGCCTCGGGTCGTCATCGACGGCACCCAAGGTCCGCGTGTCCCAATTCAGCGTCAGCACGACATCGTGTGCCTTGTGACTCGCCGCGAAGCGCTCTATCGCGTGTCGGCGGCAGTAGCGATCGAAGGACGCCAAGAGGCCCGAGCGCTCCGCGTCGGCGAACAGCCGCAGCGGCGGAATCGTTTCTCCGGTCGCCGGGTCCTTGGCGCGACTGAGCGCCTCGACGCCCCACGTGCTTCCCGTGCGCATGGACACGATGGGCTGAAAGTCGGTCCTGAGCTGGCCGCGACTGACCAGGACGGGCGGCGACGTCTCGCGTACCGCGCGCTCGCCGTTCGTACCCGCGTCGTCGCCGTGGCTCGGGTTTTCCATGGGTTCCACTGCTGGGATGCTAGGAGTCCGCCGTTTCCGCGCCATTTCGGAGACGTAAAGAATGCCCCCCCGTGCCGTGCGTACCGCGTTCATGGAGGTAGCCTACGGGTCGTGGAGCACTTCACCTTCGAGGACATCGCGCGGGAGTGCCGCGTCGAGTACGGCGCGCATGGCCTGACCGCCAATGGGGGTGGGCGCATCGGCGCGCGCGTCTTCGTCCCCGAGGAGCTGCGCGCCACGCCGCTCTACAGCAGCTCGGCCTACACCTTCATGCAGCAGCTGCGCGCCGCCATCTTCGAGCACGGCCTGATCGAGTTCCCCGAGCTGCCGGTCAACCGCCGCAACCACACGCTGGCGCAGCGCGCGCCGGCCCAGCACGCCTATAGCGCGAACCCCTTCCTCACCGGGCTCTGCCAGCGGCTGCATCAGGACACGCCCCCCTTCCCGACGGCGTTCTGGCTAGACGGACCGCGGCGGGCCTCGGCGACCTGGGTGGCCACCGCCCGGGCCGCCGCGGAGTTCAGTGAAGCCGCGCGCCACGTGCCCGACCACGAGCTGCCCGCGCTGCACGCGCAGTGGGTGCCAAAGCTGATCGGCGAGGGCCGCGCGACGCTGGTCAACCGGACGCCCGGCCTGCTCTTGCTGGACAACAGCGACGCCACGCGGCTGTACCACGCACGCACCAACGTCGTAGACGGGGAGCACCAGGCGCAGCCCGCGCCCACGGACGCGACGCTCTACGCGTTCAACGAACCGGGGCTGCTGCAGCGCATGCAGCTCGACGAGCGGCGGGGCACGGAGCACTTCTGCGAGGCCGAGCGAGGCCGCATCGCCGCCTTCGTCGCGCGCGAGCGCCTGCGCTGACGCGGCCCTGCACGCCCCGGCGCCGCGACGGGCGGTCGTCATGTCCGACGAAGACCTGCGCGCTGGGCTCTAGCCGCCCGACAGGGAGGGCGACAGCGTGACGCGCCGCTTTCGGCCACGGAAGCGCGCCACGTGTTGAATACTGCCGGGATGACCGCGACCCACCGCTCCCTCGCTCCGCCACGTCCGCGCCCGCCTGCGTGCGCTTCCCAACGGACCATCGTCGCGCTCGCGGCCGCGTGCGCGCTGCTCCGCAGTCTCGGCGCGCCAACCCCGGCGAGCGCCGACCTCGTGGACCCGACGGACTTCGTGGAGAGCACGTGGCTCTCGGCCCCCGGGGATGTGACCGGCATGGCCTTCGCGCCCGACGGCTCCAACCGCCTCTTCCTCAGCCGCAAGGGCGGCCAGGTACGCATCGTCCAGATGCTCCCCGGCGGCGGGGCCAGCCTGCTCACCACGCCGTTCGTGACCGTGTCCCCCGTGTTCACCAACAGCGAGTGCGGGCTCATCGGGATGGCCTTCGATCCGGACTTCGTGAGCAACGGCTACGTCTACCTGTTCGTCACGGTCTCGAGCACGGAGCAGCAGATCATCCGCTACACCGAGAGCGGCGGCGTCGGGATGGACAAGACGGTCGTCGTGGCGGAGCTCCCCACGCGCGGACAGAACCACGACGGCGGCGGCCTCGGCTTCGGCCCGGATGGCATGCTGTACTGGTCCATCGGGGACCTGGGCAACGGCACCGGGGTCGACGCGGACCTGAGCAGCCTCGCCGCGAAGGTGGGTCGCGCGCGCCGCGACGGGAGCCTCCCCGGTGACAACCCCTTCGTGGACGGCCCCGGCAGCAACAACGACTTCATCTTCGCGCGCGGCCTGCGCAACCCCTTCACCCTGACCTTCCAGCCCACCACCGGGCTGCTGTGGGTGAACGTGGTGGGCACGAACGCCGAGCAGATATTCGTCGTGCGCGCAGGCGACCACGCCGGGTACAACGACTACGAGAACGACCAACCGGCCGGCTTCATCACCCCGGTGATCGCCTACCGCACCGGCGGCCTGCGCACGCTCAACCTCGAGCCCGACGGCGCCGTACGCGACGCCGGCGTGACCACGTTCACCACGACCGCGCAGCACCGGCTGCGGCAAGGGGAGCGCATCGTGGTCACGGGCGTGGGAGACGCGAGCTTCGACGGGACCTTCTACGTGCTCCGGGGCTCGAGCACGCCGACCGACAGGACGTTCACCGTGCGCAACGCCGGCCCCGACGCGAGCAGCGGCGGCGGGCAGCTCAGCACCATGGCGCAGGGGCGCACCGTGAGCGGCGGCACCTTCTACGACGCCACGGGGTTCCCCGAGAGCTATCGCGGGAACTTCTTCTACGGCGACTTCATCGACGACCGGATGATGCGAGCGGTGGTCGGCCCTGGGACCACGGTCAACAGCGTGGACTATTGGTCCAACAACATCAGCGCGCCCATCGATCAAGCGGTGGGGCCGGACGGCGCTCTGTACACGGCGAGCTACGGGGGGACGGTCTACCGCACCGCGTACACGAACCCCGTGCAGGCCCTGGTGGTGTCGCAGCAGCACGTGCGGGTGCTGGAAGGCGGGGCGGCCGTGTTCTCCGTGTCGCTGGCTCGTGCCCCGAGCGGCAACGTGACGGTGACCACGGCGCGGACCAGCGGGGACACGGATGTCAGCGTCGCCGGAGGCGCCACCCTGACGTTCACCCCGGCCAACTGGATGGACCCGCAGGCGGTGCGCGTGGCGGCAGCGGCGGACGCCGACGGAGAGCCCGACCTGGCCTCGCTCACGGTCTCGGCCAGCACGCTCAGCGACGTGAGCGTGCTGGTGGACGTCACGGACAGCACTACGCTGGTGCTGCTGCTGTCGCGCACGAGCGTGGCGATCCCCGAGGGCGCCTCACGGAGCTTCACCGTGCGCTTGGCAGACGCGCCGCCGGGGCCGGTGACGGTGACCGTCTCGCGCACTGCCGGAGACACGGACATCACCGTCGCGGCGGGAGCGACCCTGACCTTCACGCCAGCGGACTACGCCACGCCGCAGTTGGTCACGCTGGCCGCCGCGGAGGACGCTGACGCGCTGGACGACAGCGCCACGTTCGCGGTCGGCGCTCTGGGCGCGGCAACGCTCGAGGTGAGCGCAAACGCGGTGGACAACGACCGGGCGAACCTGGACGCCGGGCCGGACACGGACATGGGCGCCGCAGCAGACTCCGGAGCGCTGGGCGACGGTGGCGTCCTCGGCGACGCAGGCGGGGTGGACGCCGGACGCTCGCCGGGTGGGGGCGGTGGCTGCGGCTGTCGCGTCGCTCCGGCCCGTTCACCCGCGGTGGCTTCGGGCCGTTCAGCACCCTACGCTGCCCTGGTCCCCGTGTTGGCGCTGCTCGGGTGGCTGACGCAGCGGTCGCGGCGACGCGCTCGCGCCCGAGCGCTCACAGGCGTCCGGGCGTCGCGTCAGGCATGAGCC
Organism: Sandaracinaceae bacterium; assembly: GCA_020633075.1. Taxonomy (GTDB): domain Bacteria; phylum Myxococcota_A; class Polyangia; order Polyangiales; family Houyiibacteriaceae; genus JADJJE01. The sequence goes on along the minus strand of JACKEI010000002.1, from coordinate 1,364,668 downwards.
GCACGTCCCCGTCTGCTAGCGTGCGGACCGCAGGTGACTGGACCCATGGACACACTACGCATTCTCGAATTCTGGGCGGCCATGGCGTGGGCAGACGGTGAGCTGCACCCCACCGAGGCCGCCGCCGTGCTGCGCTTGATCAACGCGAGCCCGGAGCTGAGCCGTGAGCAACGCCGTGTCGCCCTCGCCTGGCTGGAGCACGCGCCGAGCGTGACGGTGGACGCGGTTCAGGCCCTGGACGCGATCGCACGCGAGGGCGTCTACCGCGCGGCGCTCGGCATCGCGCTGCTGGACGGCGTGCTGCACGAGCGGGAGCGCGCGTTCATCTCACGGTTGCGAGGGGCGCTGGGGCTGGACGAGGCCACGCTGCTGGTCATCGAAGCCGAGTACGGCATGGCCCCCGCGACGGCCTGACGCGATGCGTGCTTCCTTGCCACTCGCGCCGCCGGACAGCGCCGCGCTCACACAGCGGGGCCTGCTGCTGCGCGGCGTGCTGTCCACCGCAGCGCTCCCGGCACCGCTGCGGGAAGCGCTGCGCAGCCTGGATCCCACCTGGCTGGACTACCCGCAGCTCATCGTGTTCGGGCACGCGGGCCCGCTGCTGTGGCGCGCGCTGCGCGTGGCCGTGCCAGACCTCGCGGCCACCAGCGACCCCGTCGACGCGTTCTCGCTCGACGCGGTGCGCGCCCACCTCGAGGGTGAGCTGGGCGTGACGCGCTGGACCGCTCTCTACCCCGGCTCTCAGCCGGTGCCCCTGCAAGAGCTCGGCGCGCTGCTGGGCTGGCACCACCCGTCCCCGCTACGCGTCGGCATCAACGCCACCTTCGGCACGTGGTTCGCCTACCGCGCCGCAGTCGTCGCAGACAGTCGGCTGCCGCTCACGGAGCTACCCACGGAACCGGCGGCCTCTCCGTGCGCCAGCTGCGTAGAGAAGCCCTGCCTCGGCGCGTGCCTGGGCGGCGCGCTGACCACGGGTACCTTGGCCCTCGACCGCTGCGTGTCCTTCCGCGCCCTTGCGGACTCGCCGTGTGCCAGACGCTGCCCTGCCCGCGAGGCCTGCCCGGTCGCGCCGGCGCAGCGCTACGACGACGAGCAGATTCGCTACCACTACGACGTGTCCCTGCGGATGATTCGCGGAGGGGCTCGCTGAGCGCTCCCCATTATCTGCTATGGTGCCGCGCGCCACGATGACCGTTGGCGGGGCCTCCGTGCCCGAGCACCAAGGAGACGAGTGATGCGAATTGGACTTGTGGGTGGTACCGGTCGTGAGGGCACGGGGTTGGCGCTGCGCTGGGCGCGCGCGGGGCACGAGGTCTTCGTCGGCTCACGCGACAGCGAGCGCGGCGTGGCCAAGGCCGCCGAGCTCGCGGCCGAGCACGGCATCACGCTCAGCGGGGGCGACAACCTCGGGGCGTGCGCGCACGGCGAGGTCGTCATCGTGACGGTGCCCTACTCCGCGCACGCGCCCACCTTCGCGTCCATCCGCGAGGCCGTCACAGGCAAGGTCGTGGTGGACATCACCGTCCCCCTCAAGCCGCCCAAGGTGCGCAGCGTGCAGCTGCCGGCAGGCTCGGCCGCCGCCCTCGAGTCGCAGGCCATCCTGGGTGACGGGGCCACCGTGGTCGCCGCGCTGCACCACATCAGCTCCGAGCACCTGGGCGACCCGGCGCACGAGTTCGACTGTGACGTGCTGCTGTGCGGCGAGAAAGACGCGCGCGAGACGGTGGCCAAGCTGATCGAGGACCTGGGCCTACGCGCCATCGAGGCCGGCACGCTGGAGAACGCTGTGGCCCTCGAGTCCATGACGCCGGTGCTCCTCTTCATCAACAAGAAGTACGGCGCGACCGCGGGCCTGCGCATCACGGGGATGCCCGGATGACGACCCCGCCCGGGACGGCGCTCGAGGTCGGCGCGCGCGTCCACTTCACGGCCCTCCCGGGCATCCCGCTGGTGCAAGCCGGTGACGCGCTGGGTCCGCTCATCGAGGACGCCCTCACGCGCGCGGAGCTCCAGCTGGAGCCGGGCGACGTGCTGGTGGTCACGTCCAAGCTCTTCTCGCGCAGCGAGGGGCGCTTCGTGGACATGAGCACGGTGGTGCCCTCGGAAGAGGCCCGCGCGTTGGCGCTGGACGTGGACAAGGACCCCGCCCAGGTTGAGCTGATCCTGCGCGAGAGCGTGGGCGTCTCACGCAAGCGCCCGGGCGTGCTGGTCGTGCGCCACCGCCTGGGCTTCATCTCCGCCAACGCCGCCATCGACATGAGCAACGCGTCACCCGCGCACGCCGCGCCGGGCACGGGCCCCTGGGCGCTGCTGCTGCCAGAGGACCCGGACAAGAGCGCCCGCGACCTGCTCGCGGCGCTGGGGGTGCCAGGCGTCGGGCTGGTGGTGAGCGACTCCTTCGGCCGGCCGTTCCGCGTCGGCACCGTGGGGGTCGCCGTTGGCGTGGCGGGTGTGCCCGCCGTGTTCGACCAGCGCGGACGCCTGGACCTCCACGGGCGCGAGCTGCAGTACACCATCACGGCGCTGGCAGACCAGCTGGCCGCCGCGGCGGACCTGGTGGCGGGGCAGAGCGACGAGGCCCGCCCGGTGATCCACATCCGCGGCCTGCGCTTCGTGCCAGCTGAGAGTCACGTGCGCGAGCTGCTGCGTGACCCCGAGGTGGACCTCTACGCATGAGCCAGCACGCTCGCGTGGTCGCGCTGGCCGGCGGTGTCGGTGGCTCACGGCTGGCCCAGGGGCTGGCGCGCGCGCTGCCCGCGGACGCGCTCACCGTGGTCGTGAACACGGGAGACGACCTGACGCACCTCGGGCTGCGCGTGTGCCCAGACCTGGACACGCTGATGTACACGCTCGCGGGCCTGGGCGATCGCGCGCGGGGCTGGGGTCTGGCCGACGAGAGCTTCCGGGCGATGGAGATGGTCGGGCGCTACGGCGGGCCGACCTGGTTCGCGCTGGGGGACCGCGACCTGGGCACGCACCTGGCACGGACGACACGCTTGCACGCGGGCGCGTCCCTGACGGAGGTCACGGCGGAGCTGTGCGCGAGCCTCGGCGTGAGCACGCGCCTCCTGCCCATGACCGACGGTGAGCGGCGCACCTTCATCGACACGCAAGAGGGAGAGCGCCTGGCGTTCCAGGACTGGCTGGTGGGCCGCCGCGCCGCACCGCGCGTGTCGCGCGTGGTCCGCGAGGGGCAGGGGCAGGCCACCTGTGCGGTGCTGGCGGCGTTGGACGCGGCGGACTTGGTGGTCCTCTGCCCGAGCAACCCGTACGTCTCCATCGATCCGATCATGGAGCTCGCGGGGGTGCGCGAGCGCGTCGCCGACACCCGCTGCGTCGCCCTCAGCCCCATCGTTGGGGGCGCGGCCGTGAAGGGCCCCCTCGGGACGATGATCCCGGACCTCACCGGCGCTCCCGCGAGTGCGGCGGCCATCGCCCGACACTACCAGGGACTACTCGACGGAATGGTGGTGGAGCACGGCGACGCGGAGGGCCTGACGCTGCCGAGCCTCGAGACCCGCACCGTGATGGGCGACGAGCACGACCGCGAGCGTCTGGCCCGCGAGCTGCTCGCCTTTGCGGCGGCCCTGCCATGACCTACACGGCCGTGGTCCCGGTCAAGGCCTTCGCCCGTGCGAAGTCGCGGCTGGCGAGCGCCCTCCCCGAGCCCGAGCGCGAGCACTTCGCGCGGGCCTGCTTCGACCACGTGCTGCGCGTGCTGGAGGCTCACCCGCAGGTGAGCGGCGTCATCGTCAGCTCCAGCGACCCGGAGGTGCTGGCCGCGACGCGTGCACGCGGACACACCCCGCTCATGGACCCTCGCGAAGCGCGGCGCTTGAATGAAGTGGTGGACAGCGCGCTCGCGCTCGCCGTGGAGCGCGGCGCCGAGGCGGCGCTGGTGCTGATGTGTGACCTCCCGCTGCTCTGCGCCGGTGACCTGGACCTGCTCTTGGGAACCGACGCCGAGCTGGCCTTGGCGCCGGACTACGCAGGCGCCGGCACCAACGCGCTGGTGGCGCGCCCCCCCGACCGGATCCCCACGTGCTTCGGTGACCCTCGGAGCTTCGCGCTGCATCGGGCGCGCGCGGCCGCGCTGGGCCTTCCGGCGCTCGTCGTCGAGACGCCGGGCTTGGCGGGGGACGTCGACACGGAGGACGACTACCGGCGCTTTCGGGGGCTCAGCCCTCGAGCGACAGAATGACCAGCGAGTACCCCTCGGCGGGCACGCTCGCCCGGTTCATGTAGCGGTGCTTGAGGTGCCCGGGGAACTGCACCAGCGAGCCGGCCTCGACCACGACCTCGTCTCCGTCCACCTCGAGCGTGGCCTCGCCCTGGAAGACCACGAAGAACTCCTGTGAGCCGCGCGGGTGCGGGCGCCCGGGCGCCGAGCACTTGGGCGCGAGCGTGACGCGCTGGATCTGCACGCCCCGTGACGCGATGGGTGACAGCAGCCTGGAGACGTAGCGCCCATGGTCGTCGCGGTACTCACGCGCGTCCGCGCCCTTCACCTTGTACAGGCGCTGGCGCGGAGGGGCTGCCACGAGCTCGTCGAGCCCCACCTGCAGCGCCGCCGCGACCGACAGGAGCGTGTCCAAGCGTGGGTTGGCTTCACCCTGCTCCAGGCTGGCGAGCGTCGCGCGCGGTAGGTTCGCGGCCATCGCGAGGGACTTCTGGGTCAGCCCGGCGGCGTGCCGCAGGCGCTGGAGGTTTTCGGAGAGGTAGCTGCGGCTCATGACGGTATCCTGGAGAATCCTATCAACATTCTAGAATTTGGGGGCTTGATCCGCGGGCCCGAGATCTCTAGGTTTCCTCTCCCAACTCTGGAGGAACACATGGCTATCGAACTCCCCGCCCTGCCCTGGGCCAAGAACGCGCTCGCTCCCCACATCAGCGAAGAGACGCTCGACTATCATCACGGCAAGCACCACGCCGCGTACGTCACCAACCTGAACAAGCTCATCGCCGGCACGCCGCAGGAGAACCAGAGCCTCGAGGAGATCGTGAAGAGCTCGTCGGGCGGCGTGTTCAACAACGCGGCGCAGGTGTGGAACCACACCTTCTACTGGAACAGCATGAAGCCCGGCGGCGGCGGCGAGCCCACGGGCGCCATCGCAGACGCCATCAACGGCAGCTTCGGCAGCTACGCGGCGTTCCGCGAGCAGTTCGCCGCGGCCGCCGCCACGCAGTTCGGCTCGGGCTGGGCCTGGCTGGTCAAGAGCGGCGACAAGCTCGAGATCGTCAAGACCGCCAACGCCGAGACGCCGCTGACCACGGACAAGAAGCCCCTGCTCACGATCGACGTCTGGGAGCACGCGTACTACGTGGACTTCCGCAACGCGCGCCCCAAGTACATCGACACCTTCCTCGACTCCCTCGTCAACTGGGACTTCGCCAACGCCAACCTGGCGGGCTGAGCCGGGGCGATGGACGCGCGTAAAGACGCGCGCCACGGAGCCCTGTCCAAGCCGGACATGCGCCCTCTGCGGACTCCTCCGCGGGGGGCGTCTCGTTTCTGGCGCATGACAGGCCGGCATGGCTGGACCGTTTGCCGAAAACTGGACCCCAGACGCCCGTTCTGAAATGGGTCTCGTGCGGAGCACCGGCTCCAACGAGGCAAAGCATGCAACCACAGATCGAGCGCAGGTCGCACGCGCAGCGCGTGCCGATGGACCAAGGGATCGTCGAGGTCTCCTTCGTCGAGTACGGCGAGACGGCACCCGCCGACGCCGTGAACATCGCGGAAGGCGGGCTCTCGCTGCGCGCCTCCATCCTGCCCGAGGTGGGCACGGAGATGCGCTGCGCCTTCCCCATGCCGGACGGTCAGTCGATCGAAGCCGACTGCGAGGTCGTCTGGGCGCAACACAGCGGCCCCTACGCCGGGGAGTTCGGGCTGCGCTTCGTGGACATCGCGCGCCTCGACGAGGAGCGCATCCGCGACTACGTGGACGCTCACCGCGCCCGTGAGGGCTGGGACGACTCGGACCCCGGCGACTCCGACGGCGGCTACGTGGACGACTCCGATCCGGGCTACGCCGCGCGCGTCGCGGACGCATACAGCCCGCACGAGGCGCCCCCAGAGGCGCCCAAGCGGTCGGCCATTCCAGACACCATCCGTCTGCACATCGACGGCGTCGCGAGCCCCGTCGCCGCGTCCGTGGTCCAGGCCACCCATGACGCGCTCGTGGTGGAGCAGGTCCTCCCCTTCCTGTGCTTGGGCACGGGGATCGCCGCCATCGAAGACGGCCCCAAGGGCAAGCTCGCGAGCGTCGAGCTGCGCGTGGTGGACGGCGCCCCGCGGCTGGTCCTGACGGTGCTCTTCGGCGACGAAGCGAGCCTGCCTGGCGACGAGCCCGTAGCGGTCGCCGAGGCGCGCGTGCACAGCGACGCGGCCTTCGCGAAGACCGAGCTGCGGAGCCCGCTCGACACGCTGCCGGACATGGACGACGCCGACGCGCTCGTCGCGGACGTCGGCGACGAGCAAGAAGCCCCCGAGTCGCTGCGCGTCGGGATGGCCCTCGAGGACGCACGCCACTCGTCGGTCCCGCCGGCTCGCATCGTGGACGCGCGCCCCTCTCACGCGCCGCGGGCCGCCAGCGTGCCGGACGCGCTCGACGCCGCAGACGAGCTGTCGGCCGACGAGCTGGACGAGCTGGACGAGCTGTTGGATGGCGCCAGCTACGTGCGCCACGAGACGCCACGAGCCAGCAGCGCGGAGAGCGCTGTCGAGGGCCCCGTGGGCGACTCCCCCGTGGACCGCCTGTCGTTCATGCTGCGGACGCGCACGCGCCAGCTCAGCGAGCGCGCGGCGCCCGTGACCAGCCGCGCGCGCGCGCTGGCCGCAGGTGGTGTTCGCGGCCTGCTCCCGGCGCTGCGGGCGCTCTGGGCGCAGCTCATGGTGCTCGCGGGTGCGCTGCGGGCCAAGGCCATGCCCGCCCTCAAGACGCTCGGACGCCGCGCCAGCGCGACCGTCACGCAGCTGCGGACGGGGCAGGCGCCCCGCACCACTCGCTCGGGGCGGCCAGTGCGCCGCCAGCAGTCTCGGCTCGGCGCCACCGTGCGCCCGGGCGCGACACACGCCCCGCAGGCTCCGCAGTCCGAGCCCCGGCCTCAACGGCGCACTGCGGTGCTCTCGGTCGTCGCGTTTGCCCTGGTGGCGACCACGGTGTGGGCGCTGTCGTCGGATGACGAGCTGAGCGCTCCCACCGAGAGCACGACCGCACCTTCCACCACCAGCAACACGCCCCCGCCCCCGAGCGCCGCCGTCTCTCCGTACGTCGCGCCGACGCCCGCGGCCCCGGTGGAGCCGGTGGCCGTTGCCCCCGCCGAGCCCGCTGCCCCCGCTGGTCCCACACCCGGACCCCTGGCGGAGCCCACCTACCCCACGCTGGGCGAGGAGCGCCCGCAAGAGCCCGGCACTGTCCCCAGCGACTCGCCCTACGCCGAAGAGGCTGCTGCAAGCGCGCCCGTCCAAGAGGGGCGCACCTTCGGCGCCGAGTCGGTGAACAACGGCCGCAGCTTCGAGATCACCATGAGCGTCCCCGTGCGCACGCTGCGCGGCAGGGCGGAGGGCAACGGCTTCGTGGTGGACATCCCGGACGCGCTGGCCATCAGCGGCGCGCGCACCATCAGCCGCAACCACCCGATGGTCGCCCGCAGTCACATCCTGAACCACGGGGACCACTCCACGCTCACGGTGGAGTTCGTGGCGGGTCAGTCGCCGGCGTACCGCGTCTCGGCACGCGGCGCGGCGCTGCAGATCGAGATCGCGCGCTGAGCGAACACCAGCGAGCCAGCCTCGGCGGGCGTCACTCGTCGCCGGGGCTGGACCCCCGCGACGACGCGCGGTCCAGGTCCAGGATCTTCTGCTCACCCACGTAGCTGCGCGTCTCGTACTTGGTCACGCGCCCGATCTTGCGGACGATGTCCGCCATGCGCTGGGCTTCGCTGACCATGGTGCCCGCCGCGCGGTGCTCCGCCGTCCCGGGCGTCAGCTTGCGCTCCAGGAGCTCCGCGTAGGCCATGATGCTCGTCAGCGGCTGGTTGAGCTCGTGCGCGGCCGTGCCCGCGAGCTCGGCCAGTACGGCCTGGCGCTCCGTGTGCTCGAGCTTCTGGTGAACCTCGGCGAGGCGCTGCTGGGTGCGTAGCCGCTCGCGCAGGTCCGTGAAGATGCCGAAGGTGGCCACCGGCTCCCCGCGCTCGAAGATGAGCGCGGCCGAGATCTGGATCGGGATCTGCTCGCCGTCCGACCCCTTGGCGTCCACCCGCGTCGGCACCAGCCGGCCGAAGCCGCCGTGGCTGCCCGACATCAGGCGCTCGCGCACCAGGTTCCAGCCCTCGCCGTCGTAGAGGTCGGCGAGGTTCATGCGCCCCACCACGTCCGCCGCGCGGTACCCGTAAATGCGCTCCGCGCTGGGGTTGAAGAGGACGATGTTGCCGTCCATGTCCCCCGCCACGATCCCGTCGACGCTGGCGTCGATGAGCGACTCCAGGAACTCCATCGTCTTGATCAGCTCGGCCTCGGTCTGCCGCTGCACCGTGACGTCCTGACACGACACGAGCACCGTCGCGTCTCCGATGGCGAGCGCCGCGAACGAGCAGTTGAGGATGACCTCTTCGCCGTCCCTGCGGCGGAAGCGGATGTCTGCACCGCGTGGATAGACGCCCGCCGAGAACCCGTCCCAGAGCGCACGGGTGCGCTCGCGCTCCGCCTCGCTGACCAGACCCTTGATGGCGAGGCCCTTCATCTCGTCCGCCGAGTAGCCCAGCATCTCGTGCGCCCGGGGGTTGGCGAACAGGAGCGTGCCGTCGGACGCCAGCACGGCGATGCCCTCCGCGGCCGACGCGAAGAGCTCGGCGTAGCGCTCGAGGCCAGCCAGGCGCCGCTCGGCTTCGAAGCGCGCGAAGGTGACCTCTTGGGTGTGGTCGCGAAGAGACTGCATGACCCGCGCGTTGCGCAGCGCCACGGCCGTCGCGTTGGCCACCGCTTGGCAGTAGCGCATCTCACGGGGCAGCAGCACCCGGTGCGGTGTCTCGAGGCGGAGGAAGAACACCCCGATGGCCTGCGTCTCCCACACGATCGGGATGAGGACCATGGCGCCGAGGTCCTGCGCCACGTTGACCCCCGCGAGCACGGGGTGCGTGCGCACGTCGTCGATGGTGAGCGGCTGCCGCTCACGCAGCACCTCGCGGATCTCCGGGTAGTCGGCCAGGTCGATGGCCAGGTTGGTGAGCGTCTCGTCGTCGCTCGCCACCATCACGTAGCCCGTCTCGTCGGGTGCGGAGCCTTCCGTGTCGGGAGCCAGCACGATGGAGATGCGCGCCGACCCGATCGCCCGCGCCACGCGCCGGACCACCGAGAACAGGATGTCGCGGAAGTCGAGCGACGACGTCAGGCGCTGCGTGAGCTCGAGGAGCGTCTCGGCGTCGTTCGCAGCCTCGGCCAGGCGCAGGCGCTCGAGGTGCCCCCGACGTGCCAGCCTCGCACGCGCCTGCCACTGCGCGACCGTGAGCGGCGCGAGGAGCACGTCTGTCGCGCCCAGCGCGAGCCAGTCCTCCGGCGCGTCGGGCTCTCCGTCGAGCAACACCAGCGTCGTCACGCGCTCCTGCAGCTCCTCACGCACGCTGGCGAGCACCTGAGCGTCCGCCGGCAGGATGACCACGGAAGGCGGCTCCGTGTCCTCGGCGAGCAGCGCCGCCAGCTCGTCGAGGGTGCTGACCTCCACCAAGCCCGTGGTCCCCAGTGAGGCCACGGCGCGCGCACGCCGGTCCGCGTCGTGGTCGAACACGTAGGCTGCGGGGGAGGGCTTCATGGGGAGGGGCACGGGCGGGCTGCGGACAGCGGGGAGGACGGCTCGCCCGACAGCATATCAGGGGCGCTCTCCAGACGGTATGAAATGGCGGTCAGATCTCGAAGGCCATGGCCTCGACGCGCGCGAGCTCGCGCACCCGCAGGATCTCGGAGGTGTACTCGCTCATTTCCTCGCGGATGGCCTCGCTGGTGAGGTCGACCATGCTCTCCACGACCGGGGTCACGGAAGCCAGCGTCTCTCCGAGGCCGTGCGCGAGCTCGTCCAAGCGCCGGTCCAGGTCCTCGAGCTCACGCTCCGTCTCGGCGGCCACGGCCTCCAGCATGCGCGCATGAGCCGTGCGGAGCTCTTCGAGCGCGTCCGGCGGCACCACCTCGGGGAACATACGCGCGAGCCGCACCAGGTTGCGCCAGGTCTCTTCGGCTTGGACCGGGTCCGGGCGCCGCCCACGCAGCTGCTGACCGCCCGCCTCCAGCTGCTGAAAGGCCTCGCGGTACTGCGCCAGCTGGACGTGGTACTGCATCTCGTTCGCGCGCGGCCAGAGGTAGTGCAAGCGTGAGTGACGCTGCTCCGTCGCGACGTCCCGCAAGCCCTTGCTGGACTCCGGCAGCTTCGCGAAGAAGGCTGCGGCCATCCGGTCGGACTGCGCCAACAGCGCCCGGTTCGCGATGCGGCGTCGCAGCCTGTGCACCGTGCGCTGAATGAGCATGAGCGCTTGCTTGCAGGCGACGTTGGTGGCCTCGTCCAGGCTGGCCCCGTACTCACGCGCCCACGCCACGAGCTGGTTGCGATGGCGCGCCTCGATGTCCGCCGTGACGCGGGGGAGATCCAGCTCCATGGCCCGCAGCTCGCGCAGGTTGCGGTGGGAGCGCACGAACAAGACCACGTAGATCGACAGGTAGAACGCGCCGTAGAGCAGCAACCAGAGGCTGAGCCCGAGGACGGTGGCCAGGTGGTCGTTCAGCCAGTGCCCGAACGCGCCGCGCAGTGGGACGCGCAGCCCGTGGGCCACCTCACGCGCGGCCCAGTCCACCAAGCGCAGGCGCACGGAGAAGGCGAAGTCCCCGATGAGCGCCAACAAGACGATGACCACCAGCCCCAGCCGCCGCATGAGCACCGCCACCGGCACGCTGGCGTTCTGAGAGATGCGCATGACGTGGCGCGACCCGTAGACCACGTCGGCCGCGCCCAGGACGAACGCGAAGAGCCGCGGAGCGACGCCGTAGCGCGAGCGCACCTCCAGCTTGAACAGCGTCTCGTCCGGCTGCCCCACCACGATCACGGGCGGGAAGTGTAGGTCGATGTGCACCTCACGCGGCTCGCCCGACACCCGCGGCACCTCCAGCACGCACGCGCGCCGCTCGCGGGGCGTCGTGGGGTTCTCGTCGAGGGACGCCACGAAGTCGTCGACACGGGCGCGGCGACTGGACGTGAGCTCGTCCATCATGGCCTGCAGGCGCGCCTCGATGCGCTTCACGTAGTCGATGGGGCTCCGGTCGCGCCCCTGGGCGACCTCCGACCAGGAGACGTCCGCCCCCTGCTCGAAGCGCACGACGGTGGTCTCGGCACGCCCCGTCAGCTTGGCCAGCGCGTTGGCCGCCAGGCTCGCCTGCAGCTGCCGGAACCGCAGGAACCACATCACCTTGTGGATGAAGTAGACCAGCGAGAGCAGCATCACGCCGTAAAACACGGCTACAAAGACGGTCGCCATCGTGCCCATCGGGTGCGGCCTTCTAGCACCCCCCGCTGCCCAGAGCATCCCGCACGATCCGCATCGCCGGGGCTGGTCATGGTGACGGCGGCGGGCTACAAGGCGCGCATGCGCTACCGCCAGGCGTTCATTCCCACGCTCAAGGAAGTCCCCAAAGACGCCACGAGCCCCTCCCACGTGCTCCTGCTGCGTGCCGGGTATGTTCGCATGGTCGGCGCAGGCATCTACGAGATGCTGCCGCTCGGCCACCGCGTGTTGACCAAGATCGCCAACATCGTGCGGCGCGAGATGAACGCGGCCGGTGCCCAGGAGCTGCTCCTGCCGGCGCTCCTGCCCGCTGAGTACTTCCGCGAGACGGGCCGCTGGGACAGCTTCGGAGACGCCCTGGTCCGCCTCAAGGACCGCCGCGGCAACGACTACCACCTCGGACCCACGCACGAGGAGATCATCACGGACTTGGTGCGCCGTGAGGTCAAGAGCTACCGCCAGCTGCCGCTGAACCTGTACCAGGTGCAGATGAAGTTCCGCGACGAGGCGCGCCCGCGAGGCGGTCTCCTCCGCTGCCGCGAGTTCATGATGAAGGACGCGTACTCGTTCGACGTGAGCATGGAGGCCGCCGAGAAGAGCTACGCGACGATGCGGGACGCGTATCACGCCATCTTCACGAACCTGGGGCTGCACTATCGGGTCGTCCGGGCCGACAGCGGCGCGATGGGCGGCAGCACCAGCGCCGAGTTCCAGGTCCTCACCCAGACCGGCGAGGACGCCATCGTGGCCTGCTCGTCGTGCGAGTACGCGGCCAACGCGGAGGTCGCCCAGGCCCGCCCGGCGGCAGGCGCGGCAGCCACGGCGGTCACCGCCGCGGACGTGCCGGCGCTGGTGAAGGTGCGCACGCCCAAGGTGAAGAGCATCGACGAGGTGGTGGCCTTCTTCGAGGCGAACGTCCCCGAGACGCCCGGCCTGACCCCGGCCAGCTGCATCAAGTCGCTCGTCTACGTGGCCACGAACGTCACCACCGGCGCGAGCGAGACGGTCCTGGTCGTCGTCCGAGGCGACCACGAGGTCAACGAGGTGGGCCTGTGCCGGCACCTCGGCGCGGACGAGGTCCGCATGGCCTCCGAGGACGAGGTCAAGCAACACATGGGAGCCGCCCCGGGCTTCATCGGACCCGTGGGGTACACGGGTCGCCTGGTGGTGGACGCGGACGCAGCCGCGGTGGTGAGCGCGGTCGGCGGGGCCAACGAGAACCCCTTCCACTACGCCAACATCGTCCACGGCCGCGACTACCACGGCGAGGTCGGCAACCTGCGGCTGGTCCGCAACGGTGACCTCTGCGTCGTCTGCGGTGCCGCGCTCGAGACCTACAAGGGCATCGAGGGCGGCCACGTGTTCATCCTCGGGACGCACTACTCCGACAAGATGGGCGCGACCTTCCTGGACGAAGGCGGCGTGCAGCGCTCCATCGTGATGGGTTGCTACGGCATCGGCGTCTCGCGCCTCATGGCCACCGCCGTGGAGCAGCACCACGACGACGCCGGCATCCGCTGGCCCATGGCGATCGCGCCGTTCCAGGTCATCGTGACCATGCTGGGCGACGCCGAAGACACCACCGCCGCCGCGACACAGATCTACGACGGCCTGCGGGCTGCCGGCGTGGACGTCCTGCTGGACGACCGCGACGAGCGTCCGGGCGTGAAGTTCAAGGACGCCGAGCTGCTGGGCATCCCCCTGCGCGTCACGGTCGGCGCACGCGCGCTGGCCGAGGGGAACGTGGAATTCAAAGAGCGCAGCGGGGGCGACGCCCTAGCGCTGCCGGTAGCGGACGCAGTCACCAAGATCACCGAGCGCGTCGTCGCGCTCGGTGGGGAGTTGACCCGATGAGCGACACCTACGAGACCCCCACGAGCCGCATCATCATGCTGGGCTTGGCCTTCGCCGCCCTGGTCGCCATCGGCGTGATGACCGTGCTGCGGCCCGAGCTGGAGCAAGAGCCCGAGAGCGAGACGGCCGCGGACGCCGCGCCCGAGGGCCTGCAAGCGACGGCGCCCACCACCGCGCCCGCCGCGGACTGAGAGGCGCAGGCGCGGACACGCGCGGCCGCGCGCTTTCCCGAAGCCGCCGGGGCTCGCACAGCCGCACTGGAATGAAAGGGGGCCCACGGGCGTCGAAGGGTCACCGGCCTCCGCCCCCCGGGCTTTTGCGTTATTGGCCACCATTCATCACAATGAAGGCTCCCGTGACCCCCCCCCGTTCCCGCCGCTACGCCTCGCTCCGCCAGCTCGTCACCTGGGCCGCGCCCGCGCTGAGCGGAGCTGCCCTGCTGATGGCACCCGCCATGGCAGGGGCGGACACGGGGGAACCGTGCACGCTGGCGGACCTGGCCTGGTCATCCCCCGAGTTTCTTCGGTGCGGTGTCGAGAACGTGGCGCAGCAGCTGGCGCTCATGGACCTCTCCGGGCTGACGCGGCCCGCTGACACGCTGGCAGAGCCGCCCGTGCCCACGGCGGCGGTCCCCACGTCGACGGAGCGCGCTCCCACCACCCCGCTCACACAGGCCGTGGCCGTGGTGGCGCGTGACGTCGAGGCCCCGCCACCCCCCTTCGAGCGCGCGCGCGAGCTCGCCACCGCCGGCGATCTCGAGGGAGCGCTGACCCTGCTCGACCAGACGGGCGTCACTTTCCCGCGCCTGGCCGACCGGGTGGCCCTGCTCCGGGCCGAGCTGCTCATCGACGCGGCGCGCTACACCGAGGCCGCCGAGGCGCTGCGTCTCGCGCGGCAGAGCGTGGACAGCGCCGTCCGCGTCGAGGCCGAGATAGCGACCGTGCGCGTACGCATCCTGGAGGACGACCCGCGCAGCGAGGCCGCCCTGCGCGCGCTGATGGGGCGCTATCACGAACTGCCGGGTGAGGCGGAGCTGCGGCTGCTGCTCGGTGAGTCCCAGCTGCGCCGTGACCGCCTCACGCAGGCCGCCGAGACCTTCCGACGCCTGGACCTGCACTTCCCCGGCTCCGCGCCGGCCACGGCCGCGCTCGAGCACCTGACGCGCCTGCGCGCGGAGGGCGTGCGTGTCCGTCGCCAGCTCACGACCGAGCGGGTCGATCGCGCCGAGCGCCTGGTCTCGCTGGGTCAGCACGAGCTCGCCCGCACCGAGCTGGACACCTTGTGCGAAACGCGCCTGAGTCGTCCGCTGCGCTCTCGCGTGCACCTCGCCGCCGCGTCGCTCGCGCGCTTGGAGGGCCGCTGGCAAGACGCCCTTTCGCACCAGCAGCAAGGCATCCGCTACTCGCCCCCCGTGCCGGCCGAAGAGGCCGAAGAGCGCGCCGAGCGGGCCGCCGACCTGCTCACCGCTGCGGTCTCGCGCGACGTCGACATGGCCACGCGACGCGTGGCGCACATGGTGGGCCGCCGCGCGTACACGCAGCTCTCCAACGCGCAGCTGGTGCAGGTCATCGGCGTCGCCGCGCGGGCTGGCTTGGCCGAGCCGGTGCGCGCCGCCACGCACGCGCTGTCCACGCGCGACATCGCCGCCGACGCGCGCATGGACGCCGCGCTCGAGGCGATGGGGCTGGCGGACGACGCCGACCTGCTGCGCATGTTCGAGCCGCTGGCCAACACCCGCTCACAGCGCGGCACCCAGGCCGCCTACTACCGGGCACGCGCCCTCGAGCGCCTGGGGCGAGTGGACGAAGCCCGCGCCGCCTACGCCGAGGTGAAGGCCAACGACCGTACACCGCAGCGCTACTACGCGATGTGGTCCGACGTGCGGCTGGCGGCTCTCGACCCGCAGCCGGGGCGTGACGCGCACCGCCTGGATCCCTCCGCCACGCGCAGCCCCCACGGGGAAGGCACCCGTGGCGCGCCCGTGGACATCGCCGCCGAGAGCCTGCACCTGGACGTGGACTTGGGGGCGCTCGCCGAGCGCCTCGAGCCGCTGGCGGAAGAGCACGGTGACGCCTTCCCGTCACTCCCACGCGCGTACGACCTGCTGCGCCTGGGCGACGCCGACACCGCCACCCACGAGCTCTACGAGGCGTTCTTGCAGTGGCGCGACGCGCGCGGTCGTCCGCTGCGTCGGACGGGGCTCGAGGGCGTGGCACGCGGCGGTGACCGGCGCCGCAGCCCGGTGAGCTTCACCTCGCGGCGCGAGCGCATGTCCCTCGCCCCGGAGGCGCGCCTCGAGCTCGCGGAGATCAGCGGCAGCCTCGGGGACCACGGCACGGCGGTGGGCCTGGTGGGCTGGTCCGAGGTCGGCCCGCGGCCCCGGGCGCACGCGCACTTGGTGGAAGAAGCGGCGCTGCGACACGGGCTGGACCCCAACCTGCTCTTCGCCATCATGCGCGTCGAGAGCGTCTACCAGCAGGGCATCATCAGCTACGCGGGCGCCATCGGGCTCGCGCAGATCATGCCGCGCACGGGCAGGCTCATCGCGCAGGCGCGGGGCATGACCGACTTCGACACCGGCGACTTGGTCGATCCCGCCGTGAACCTGGACTTCGCGGCGTGGTACCTCGCGTCCCTCATCGAGCGCTTCGATGGGCACCTGCCGCTCGCCATCGCCAGCTACAACGGCGGTCCGCACAACGTCCGCCGCTGGCTGCGCACGCACGGCCCGGCCCAGCCCGTGGACGCGTTCCTCGAGTTCATCCCCTTCGAGCAGACCCACCGCTACGTGCGGCGCGTGCTGACGCACTACCAGGCCTATCGCTCGCAGGTGGGGCTCCCCCCCGAGGCGCTGTCGATGTCGCTGCCATCCGGCGACGACCACACCATCGCGTTCTGAGCGGCACCCCGTGCTGCGCGCTGACGTCGTCGTGCTCGGGGCTGGCGTAGTCGGTTTGGCCTGCGCGCGAGCGCTCGCCGCCTGCGGTCGCGAGGTGTACCTCGTGGAGCCGGAGGCGGGCGTCGGGCGTGGCACCAGCAGCCGCAACAGCGGCGTGATCCACGCCGGCCTCTACTACCCACGCGACTCGTGGAAGGCGCGGCTGTGCGTCGCAGGGGCACGGCAGCTGTATGACTACTGCGAGACCGCGGGAGTGCCCTACGAGCGCTCTGGCAAGTGGGTCCTGGCGACCGCCGCGAGCGAGCTGTCCGCCCTCGAGAGCCTGGCCACCAGCGCACGCCTGAATGGCGCCGTGGTGGAGTGGACGTCCGCCGCCGAGCTCGCGCGGCAGGAGCCCGCGCTCTGCGCACACGCGGCTCTGTGGTCGCCTGGCTCCGGGATCGTGAGCGTGCCGGACCTCCTCGAGGCGCTCCTGCGCGACGCTCGCGACGACGGAGCCGAGTTGGTCCTCGGTCAGCGCGCGGTCGGAGTGCGGCGTGTCGCGGACGGGTGGGAGGTCGCCCTCCGCGCTGCGGACGGAAGCCCCCGCGACGACGAGCGTGTGCACGCGCGCGCGGTCGTGAACGCCGCTGGGCACGCGGCCCCGGCCATCGCCCGCTTGGCTGGCGTGGACCTGGATGCGCTCTGCGCGACGCCGCGCTTCTATCGAGGCGACTACCTGAGCGTCTCGCCGAGCGCGCCGCGCCCCCGCTGCGCCCTCGTCTACCCGCTACCGCAGCAGCACGGTCTGGGTGTGCACCTGACCCGCGACCTCGGCGGCAGCGTGCGCGCCGGGCCGGACGCCTACGCGGTGAGCGAACCCGACACCCGCCTCAGCCTGCTCTCCCCAGAGCAGTGGGAGCACAAGGCAGACGCCTTCGCCGCGTCGCTGCGGCGCTTCCTGCCAGGCATCGAGGCGCAGCACCTGCAGCCGGAGTTCGCGGGGGTGCGCCCGAAGCTCGTGCGAGCGGACGGTAGCAGCGACTTCCTGCTGCTCGGACCCGCCGACGCAGGCGCCGGGTGCGTGCACCTGCTGGGCGTCGAGTCGCCGGGGCTGACGGCTTGCTTGGCGATCGCGGAGTGGGTTGCAACACGGCTCGAAACCCGTACAACCCGGAGCTAACCCGAAGGGATGCCCATGTCCGAGAACGCTCACAAGGTCGTCATCATTGGCAGCGGCCCCGCCGCCCACACCGCCGCCATCTACTGCGCGCGCGCCGAGCTCAAGCCCGTCCTCTTCGAGGGCTTCATGGCTGCCGGAGTCGCCGCGGGCGGTCAGCTCACGACCACTACGGACGTCGAGAACTTCCCCGGCTTCCCGGACGGCATCATGGGCCCCGAGCTCACGGATCGCTTCCGCGCGCAGTCCGTGCGCTTCGGCACCGTCATCCACACGGAGACCGTGGAGTCGGTGGACCTGAGCCAGCGCCCCTTTCGCTTCAAGACCGACTCGCAAGAGGGCACGGCCGAGACGCTGATCATCGCCACCGGCGCGACCGCGAAGCGCATGGACATCCCGGGCGCGGGCGACGGCGAGTTCTGGCAGCGGGGCGTGAGCGCCTGCGCCGTGTGCGACGGCGCGCTGCCCGCGTACCGCAACCAGCCCCTGGCCGTCATCGGCGGCGGCGACTCCGCAGTGGAGGAGGCCTCGTTCCTCACCAAGTACGGCAGCAAGGTCTACCTGGTGGTGCGCCGCGACGAGCTGCGGGCCAGCAAGATCATGCAGCAGCGCGCGTTCGACAACGCGAAGATCGAGATCCTCTGGAACACCGAGGTGACCGCGTGCAAGGGCGGCGACGGCCTCGAGGCGATCACGGTCAAGAACAACAAGACGGGTGAGACGCGCGACCTGGCCGCCACCGGCCTCTTCTTCGCGATCGGTCACACGCCCAACACGGCGTTCCTCGCGGGGCAGCTGGAGACCGACGAGCAGGGCTACTTGGTGACACAGCCAGACTCCACCGCCACCAACGTGCCCGGCGTGTTCGCCGCCGGCGACGTGCAGGACAAGAAGTGGCGCCAGGCCATTACAGCCGCTGGCACAGGCTGCATGAGCGCGCTCGAAGCGGAACACTTCCTCGCCGCGCACGGCGGCTGACGCTAGACTGCGCGTCATGCCTTCCCCTGCCGTAGACGTCTCCGCCGCCCCCAGTGAGGTCTTGCTCGTGGAGCGCTTCCTCGACGCGCTGGAGCAGCTGGACAGCGAAGCCATTCTCGACCTGGTGAGCGACGACATCGTCTACCAGAACGTGCCGCTCCCCCCTGCGCGCGGTCGGCACGAGTTCGAGAAGCAGCTGCGGCTGATGGCGAAGTACATGACCGAGTTCAAGGTCGACTCGGCGCGCTACGAGACACGCGGCTCGACCGTGCTCTGCAACCGCTACGACACGCTGGCCGGCGAGGGCTGGCGCATGCGCTTGTGGGTGGAGGGAGAGTTCGTGGTGCGCAACGGGCAGATCGTGCGCTGGGTGGACCGCTTCAGCTGGGCCCGCCTGCTGCTGTCCAGCGCGCTGACCACGCCACGCCTGCTGATGCACCTCGCCAAGCGCGGCCGCTAGCGGGCCGCCAGCGGCGCGGTGGCTGCGCCCCTTGGCCGCGCGCACGCGCTAGGCCCGCTCCCGCCGCGAGGAGGCGTGACCGGGCCCTCGCTCAGCGCTTGCGCACGTGCGGTGCCACGTCGCGACCGATGTACGTGTCGCCCCCGAAGGCCTCGTCGTCCATGTCGGGGTGGTCCACCGTGTAGTGCAGACCGCGGCTCTCGCGGCGCGCCGCCGCGCACTTGATGATGAGCTCGGCCACGTCGGCGATGTTGCGCAGCTCGAGCAGGTCGCGGTTCACGAGGTGGTTCCAGTAGTACTCGCGGATCTCTTCTTGCAGCACACCGATGCGGCGCGCGGCGCGCATGAGGCGCCGGTCGGAACGCACGATGCCGACGTAGTTCCACATGAAGCGGCGCAGCTCGTCCCAGTTCTGCGTGATGATGACCGCCTCGTGGCTGGGAGCCGCGGCCCCCGGGTCCCACTCCGGGATGCTGGGCACGCCCTCGAGCCCGGCCGACGCCACGATGCTGCTGGCGGCGCGGCGCCCGTAGACCAGGCCCTCCAGCAGGCTGTTGCTCGCGAGGCGGTTCGCCCCGTGCAGACCGGAGCAGGTGACCTCGCCCACGGCCCAGAGCCCCGGCAGGCTGCTCTTGCCGTCGAGATCAATCACCACGCCGCCGCACATGTAGTGCGCTGCGGGGACGACCGGGATGGGGTCCTTCCGCATGTCCACGCCATACTCCATGCAGCGCTCGTGGATGTTGGGGAAGCGCGACGCCAGGAAGTCCGCGGACTCGCCGGTCATGTCCAGGAACACGCACTCCTGCCCGGTGCGCTTCATCTCGAAGTCGATGGCGCGCGCGACCACGTCACGCGGCGCGAGGTCCTTCATGGGGTGGTGCCGCTCCATGAAGGCCGTCCCGTCGGCCAGGCGCAAGACGCCGCCCTCCCCGCGCAGCGCCTCGCTGATGAGGAAGCTCTTGGCCTTGGGGTGGAAGAGGCACGTGGGGTGGAACTGGAAGAACTCCATGTTCGCCAGCAGCGCGCCGGCCCGGTACGCCATGGCCACGCCGTCGCCCGTCGCGACGTCCGGGTTGGACGTGTACAGGTAGACCTTGCCCGCACCACCCGTGGCGAGGACCGTCGCCCGCGACACGAAGGTGAGCACCTCGCCGCTGTCTTCGTCCAGCACGTACGCACCGGCCACACGGCGCTCGCCACCGAACTTGCTCAGCTCCAGCAAGTCGATGGCCATGTGGTGCTCCAGCAGGGTGATGCGCGGCTGCGCCTCCACCGCCGCCACCAACGCACGCTGCACCTCGCGCCCGGTGATGTCCCCCGCGTGGATCACGCGCCGCGCGCTGTGACCGCCCTCGCGCGTGAGGTCGAAGTCGTCGGTCTCGTTCCCCTCGGAGTCCAGCGTGCGGCTGAACTTCGCGCCGATCTCCATCAGCTCGCGGATGCGAGCCGGGCCGTCTGCGATGACCATCTCGACCACGTCACGGTGGGACAGGCCGCCCCCCGTGGTGAGCGTGTCCGCGACGTGCGCCTCGAGCGTGTCCTCGGGGTCCAGCACCGCCGCGATGCCGCCCTGCGCGTAGTTCGTCGCGGAGTCCTCGCGGGTGCGCTTGGTGACGCAGGTGACGGTGCCGTGTTCGCTGAGCTCGAGCGCGAGGGTGAGCCCCGCGACGCCCGAGCCGATGATCAGAAAGTCGGTGTCGACGCGCATGGAGCGCGAAGCATATCAGCGTTGCGCGACGCCGCCGCCCGGAACGCGCAGCGGCCCTCACCGCGCGAGCGGGCTCAGTCGAAGGTGGCCAGCAGCCCGCGCAGCTCCCCGAGCGCGTGCCCGTCACCGGTGCGCTGAGCCGCGGCGATGCCCGCTTCGAGGGCCGCGCGCCCCTCCTCCATGCGCCCCAGCTGCTCGGCCACTTGCCCCGCCATGAGGTAGGTCGGCACGTAGTCCGGGAACGCGCGCATGACCTCCTGATACGCGGCCAGCGCGTCTTCCAAGCGCTCGAGTGAGCGCAGCTCCATGGCGCGCGCGTAGTGCACGAAGGGGTCCTGACTGCCCTTGGCGATGACGGTCTCCAGCATGTCCAGGCGCTTGCTCACGACTCCTCCAGCACTCCGAGGTACGGCAGGTTGCGCAGCCGCTGCGCGTGGTCGAGCCCGTAGCCCACCACGAACACGTCGTCGATGGTGAAGCCGAGGTAGTCGATGTGCACTGGCGTGCGCGCGCGTGCGGGCTTGTGCAGCAAGGACGCCAGCTCGAGCGAGGCGGGGCCGCGGGTGCGCAGGTTCTCGAGCAGGTAGGCCATGGTCAGGCCCGTGTCCACGATGTCCTCCACCAGGATCACGCGCTTGCCCTCGATGGAGCGCGTGAGGTCGCTGGTGATCTGCACCACGCCGCTGGTCTCGGTCGAGTCCCCGTAGCTGCGCACGGACATGAACTCCACCTCCACGGTCACGCTGTCGTCGATGGCGCGCGCGAGGTCCGCCGCGAAGACGAAGCTGCCCTTGAGGACCGCGACGAGCACGACGGACTCGCCGCGGTGACGCTCCGATATCTCTCGTCCGAGCTCGTGTACGCGCGCGGCGATGGTGTCTGCGGTGAGCAAGATGGTGGGGGACATGGGGGGGAGCCTCGACGCCGCTGCGGTCGCTGTCAAGGCGCGTGGGTCTGGGACAACACCGCGCCCCCTTGGTCCACGCCCGACATGAAGAGCTCCGGCAGGTGCGGCAGCAGAACCCCCAACGTGAGCAGCAGCCCGACCACGCCGAGCGCCGCCCGCAGGGGCATCCCCGCGAAGTGGAGCGGGAGCTGCGGCGCCGTGCGCCCCATGAGACCCAGCGTGAGCTCGCTGAGCACCAGCGCGAGCGCCGTGGGTGCTCCGACGGACACCGTGAGCGCCAGCGCGGCGGCCACCCAGCGCATGCTGCGCTCGGCCAAGGCGGGCCACGCTTCGCTCGGGAGCGGCGCGCCCACCGGCACCAGCTCGAAGCCGGTGGCGAACGCCGCGAGCGCCACACGATGGCCACCGAACGCGAAGAAGAGCGCCACCGCCAGCATCCCCAGGAGCGTGCCCAGCGGGGTGACCTGACCACCGAACAGCGGCCCCGCGCTGCCACCGTTCTGTGCGCCGCGCAGCGCGTCCAGCCACTGCCCCGCGCCCTCGAGGGCCATGACCGGCAGCGCGATGGCCAGCGCGAACAACAGCCCCCGCAGCGCCTCGACGATAAGGAGCAGGGGCAGCTCGTGCGGCGCGAACACGAGGCTGGCGTGAGCCAGCGCCAGGGGCGAGAGCGCGAGCGTCAGGAGCAACGCCACCCCCGCCCGCACGATGGGTGGCGCCGGGCGCAGCAAGAAGAGCGGCCCGAGCACCGTCAGCGGTGCGACCCGCGCGAACACCAGCAGCGCGGCGTGGAGCGGACGCACGCCGGTGCCGGGCACGTCGAGGGCCTGCAGCAACCCTTCCAGCAGCTGAGCTGCGGGGCTCACCGCACGAGCTCGGGGAGCGCCTCGAAGAGCGCGCCGCTGAAGCGCGCGAGCTCTGCTCCGAGAGCGCCGCCCACCAACGCCAACACCAACCCCACGGTCACGAGCTTGGGCACGAAGGCGAGGGTCTGCTCCTGCACCTGCGTGACGGCTTGCACGACGCCGATGGACAGCCCGACCACGAGGCTGGCGACCAGCGCAGGACCGGAGAGGAGCAGCGCTAGGTAGAGCGCCTCGGTCGTGAGCCGCGTCAGCTCAGCCGGCTCCACGATGTGCTCCGATGTGGTCGACAGCGTACATGCGCAGAGTGGAGCAGCAGATGCGACTCCGAGCAAGCCCAGCAGCCGGCTTGGCCCCGGCGACCAGGCCGACCGGGCCGGGACGGTGACGTCTCAGTGCGCGAGCAGCAGCTTGACGATGCCGAAGGTGGCGACGCCGACGAACACCGCGAGCGCGAGCTGCAGCGGCATGCTCATGCTGGCCAGGCCGCGCTTCTTCTTGCGCTTGCGCACGGGCGGGACGGAGATGGCGGCCACGTCGACCTGGATGGACGGCTCGTCGCGCCGCACCGGCGCCGTCGCCGCGGGCTTGGACGCCTCGGCCTCGAAGGCTGCGGTTGCCTCGTCCAGCGCCGACGCGTCCCACATCTCGGTCAGCTCATCGGCCTGAGATCCGGGGTCGGATGCCTTGGTATCGTCGGGCGCGTTCGTCACGGCTTGTTGCGATGGTCGCAGATACGCGGGGAGAAAGCCAAGGACCTTGCGCAGATTTCGACGACGCGCGCGGGCCCGTCAGCCACCTGCGCTGAACACGACAGGGAAGCGTGTGGCTCCGCCGTCCGACGACGCCGGGAAACGCCAGCGGCGCACGCTCTGTTCGATGCACGAGCCGAGCCCGCCGAAGTCGCTGCCCGAGGCGGTGACGGCGGTGACCGTACCGCTGCGACCCACCGTGACGTTGACGTCCATGCGCGCGCGGGGCGGGTTGGCCTGACCGCGCGCGGCCCGCTCGTAGCAGGTCTGCAGCTGCCGCCGGTTGTTGTTCACCACGCGCTGCACCGCGGAGGCTTCGAGCGGCGGTGCCGTCGCAGCGGACATCCCGGTTCCCACGGCCGTGGGCGTGACGGTCATCCCGCCCACGGACTCGAACTGCGCGAAGGCGCCGTCGTCCGCCATGGCCGCAGGCGCCATCGCCGTGGTGCTGGGCGTGGTGCGCGCGCCGCCCGTGGGCCGAGAGGTCCCCGTGTGCGTGGTCTCTTCGGAGCCCTCCTCGGGCACTCCGGCGTCTTCCTCGCCGGCCACGTCGGCCTCCGGCAGCTCCAGCGGCTGCGGCACCACGTCCGGTTGCGGCGCCGGGGGTGTCGGCGCGACGGCGACCTCCGGGGTGTCTCGCGTACCGAACCACTCGGAGCCCTTCATTCCGAGCACGACCCCGAAGAAGATGCCGCAGGCGAGCATGCCCCAGACCCACACGGGGGTCTTCTGCGACGGGTGATGCTCTGGCTGCGGGACGGAGGCGGGCGCGCTGGCGACGGCAACGGGCGCGCTGGCAACGGGCGCGGCGACGGCCGCAAGGGGCACCGGGGCGGCAGCCCGTGGTGGGCGCGAGGGCGCCGCCGGCGGAACCGACGAGGGACTCGCGAAGTCGAGCGCAAAGTCGTCTTCTTCCCCGATGGGGGCGTCCGCGAGCGTGTTGCCGGCCGGCGCGACAGGCGCCGCAGCGCGGCCACCGAGGGGCACCAGGTTTGCGCTGGAGCGCTCGGAGGGAGGCAGGTTGATCGCCCCGGAGCCCGAGCGGCCGCGCGGCCCCGTGGGACGTGGACCCGCCGAGGAGCCCGTGGTCCGAGGCGCCGGAGGCACGGAAGGACGCCGCCGCTGCTCGAGCAACGACGCCAGCTGAGGGATCTCGCGGAGAGGCCGCCAGTCGTCGAAGCCCTCGCGCCAGGCGAGGGAGTCGCCGGTGACCGCGCCCGTCCCGATCTTGCGCGCGATCTCGTCGCGGCGGATGGGTCCGACGGGCACGTCGTTGACGGCGACGTGCCACTCCTCCGTGGTGGCCGGCGGCGGCGCAGCGGAGGGCATGGACGCGCGCAGCGACCCAGCGTCTTCGTTCCCGACTTTCTTCCGGAAGTCCGCGCCCAGCGCCGACGGCCGCGCTTGCGCAGCCGCGCTCACAGCGGCCCCCGCAGGCTTGGGGGCCGCGGCCTTGGCTGGCACGGCTGCAGCCTTGGCCGGGACCGCAGCGGCCTTGGCCGGAACCGCGGCCTTCTTGGGGACCCCCGCGCTAGCCGCAGCGGCGCTGGGCTTTGGTGCGGCCGACGCCGACTTCGAGGGCGCGGCTGGCGCCTCGCTCGGTGCGGCCGGAGGCGGCGCGACGCTGGGGCTCACCCCCGCTCCACGAATCAGGATGTCGTTGCCGCACTTGCGGCACGTCATGCGCAGAGTCCGCCCGGCGACCTTCTCGTCGGGGATCTGGTACTTGGCTTTGCAACTATCGCAGAGAAATTTCATCGGGTGCGGGTGCCTGGGGAAGCGCTCGGGGGGACCATCACAGCAACGCCATCAGGTGTTCTTTGATGCCTTGCCGCGTCTCGTCGTCGGGGGAGTTGCCGAGCGCACGTTCCCACATCTCGATGGCCTTGTACTTGAACCCGGCCCGTTGATACAGGATGGCCAGGTTCTTCAGCGCGGCAAAGTGCCTGGGTTGGATGTCTACGGCGGTCTCGAGTTCTTGGATGGCGTCGAAGATGTCGTCACCACGGCCCAGCACGAGCCCGAGGTGATAGTGCAGCTGGAAGCTGCCTGGATCGACCCCTAGACCCTTGCGGAGCTTGGCTACCGCGAGCTCGAGGTCGCCGGCGCGGTACGCGTCCATGCCCTCTTCGAGGAACACCGAGGTCTCCTTGGAGAGCATGTCGTCGGGCTCGACGTCCCCACTGCGTCCGTCCAGCACCGCGTCCACGTGGGTGAGGACATCCGCCATCTTGAACGGCTTCTCGAGGAAGGCGTCCACCCCGAAGCTGGACTTCAGGTCCTCGGCCACGCGCCAGCCGCGGTAGATGGCGCTGACCATGATGATGGGGATGTGCCCATAGCGCTTGCTGCCCTTGATGCGTCGGCAGATCTCGAAGCCGTGCACCTCCGGCAGCATCGCGTCCAGCAGGATCACGTCCGGCGTGTTGTCCCGCACCATCTGCAGCGCCTCGAGGCCGCGCTTGGCTTCGATGACCTCGTAGCCCTTGGTCTGGAGGACGCGGGTCAGGAGCTTGCGGATGTCGTCTTCGTCGTCGACGACCAGCACCTTGGGACGCTCCGGCCGCGGACGCCGTGCGGCCGTGGGCAGCGGCGCCATCTTGGACCCGAACGCGTCGTCAAGGCTGGTGGAAGGCTCCTTGCGGCTCTCTCGAGCGCGCAGCGCTTCGATGCCGAGGTCGTCCTGGCCGGGGGCAGCGACTGCCGCCACCGCGCGCGGCATCTCGACCGCGGCCACGTGCGACTCCTCGACCACGGCGCGTGTGGGCGGCGGCGGGGGCGGCGCCCGGCGCGGGGGAGCCGTGATGCCGACGGAGGCCAGGTACTCGTCGGTCACGTGCGAGCCGATGTAGTACGGTTCGTTCGCGTCGAGCGCGGCGTAGGCCAGGTCGATGACCGCCTGCAGCGCTTCGTGCAGCGCCACGTGGGCGAACACGCGCAGCCCCGTGACGAACTCGATCTCGTCCACCACGCGGCGATCGTTCGGGTCCGCCATGGCGAGGTAGACCCGGTCCTCCTTCACCAGCACCGGGAGAATCAGGTGCTGGCGGGCGATCTCGACGGGCACGAGCTTGAGGTTGTCGCTCGGGATGACCACCTGCGTGAGGTCGATGCCGGGCAGGCCGTGCTGCTCGCTGAGGGCCTTGAGCAGGTCCACCTCCGCGACCTTGCCAGACTTCACGGCGGTCGTGGCGAGCCGCTGGCCCGGATGCGTGCGCTGCTCGGCCAAGAGCTCGTCGAGCTCGGCCTGCGTCACGAGACGCTGCTTCAGCATGATCTTGCCGAGCTGCTTTTTGTCGCCTGAACCGTTACTCATCGCGGGGGGAGGGGCGCGCTACGGTCGCCCATCGGAACCGGAATGCTACAGCAGGGGTCTCGCGTTCCACAACTCGCAAATCCGGAAGCGGGGCGCGAATTACCTCGGCACGCGCCCCCTTCTGGACGCCGCGCCGTACGCCCCGCACAATGGCCGGCACCCGAGCGGGAATAGAACCCGCAGCGACCTCGATTGGCTTCATGATGCGTCCCGCCCCCTCCTCGCCCTCGTCCATGCTCGCGCGCGCCTTCGCCATGGCTCCCTCCATGCCCCTCTCGCGCACGGCGCTGCTCGTGCGCGGCGTGCTCCTCGCGGCGCTGGCGGCGGGTGGCTGCACACGAGACATCCCCAACACCACCGTGCCGGACACCGCCGCAAACCGCGAGGTGATCGAGTTCATGGAGAGCTACCGGAACGCGCTGGAAGACCGCGACGTGAGGGCGCTCACGGCGATGGCCTCGCCTCGCTACCTGGACATGTCGGGGACACCGTCGGGCGAGGACGACGTCGACTACGACACCCTGGCCGCCACCCTGCCCGAGCTCTTCGCGCGGGTGGAAGACGTGCGCTTCGAGATCCGCTACCGGCACGTGGTCTTCCGCGAGGAAGACGTGCTGGTGGAGTTCCGCTACACGGCCAGCTGGCTCATCGCGGACCACCGCGGCGAGAACGAGTGGCACCACAAGGTCGAGGACAAGCGCATGGTCCTCGAATGGGACAGCGAGAACGGCCGGTACTTGATCCTGTCTGGCATGTAGCGCCGCCGCCCGCGCCCGTAGGGCTCACGACAAGCCGTAGTCCTTGATCTTGTAGAGCAGCGCGCGGTGGCTGATCTCGAGCAGCTTCGAGGCCTGCGTGCGGTTGCCCTCGGTCTTCTCGAGCGCCTTGCGGATGAGCGCCTCCTCGATGAAGCGCTGGGTCTTCTTGATGGAGAGCTCGCCGCTGGCCAGGATGGCGGCCACCATGTCGGTGGGCTCGCGCACGCGCTCCGGCAGGTCCGCTTCGCCCAGCAGCTGGCCCTCGCTCAGCACCACCGCGCGCTCGATCAGGTTCTCGAGCTCACGCACGTTGCCCGGGAACGAGTACTGCAGCAGCCGCTTCTTGGCGGCCGGGTCCAAGCCGCGCACGTCGGTCCCGAGCCGCGCGTTGCAGCGCGCGATGAAGTGCTCGGCCAGCAGGAGGATGTCCTCCGACCGCTCGCGCAGCGGAGGCGCGACGATCTGCAGCACGTTGAGGCGGTAGAAGAGGTCCTCGCGGAAGCGTCCCTCACGTACCTCGTGCTCGAGATCGCGCACCGTCGCGGCGACCACACGCACCTTGACCTCCTTGTCGCGCGTGTCTCCCACCGGACGGATGGTGCCCTCCTGCAGGACCCGCAGCAGCTTCACCTGCAGCGGCAGGGGCAGCTCGCCGATCTCGTCGAGGAAGAGCGTGCCCCCGTCGGCCTCCTCGAAGAGACCCCGCTTGTCGGCGCGCGCGTCCGTGAACGCGCCCTTCTTGTGCCCGAACAATTCCGTCTCGAGCAAGGTCCCCGGAATGGCACCACAGTTGACGGGCACGAAGCGCGCCGCGCGCTGGGCCCCTAGATCGTGGAGCGCACGCGCGATCAGCTCCTTGCCCGTGCCGCTCTCCCCCTGGATCAACACGGTGGTGTCGTAGCCGGCCACCTTCTCCACCACGCGAAACACGCGCTGCATGGCTGCGCTCTTGCCCAGCATCTGCGCGAAGGACTGCTGCTCGCGCACGGCCTCGCGCAGGGCCTTGTTCTCGCGGCGCAGGGTCTCGCGCTCCTCCGCCTTGCGCAGCGCGAGCAGCACCTCGTCGCGCTTGAACGGCTTCGCCACGTAGTCGTAGGCACCGGCCTTCATGGCGTCCAGGGCCAGCTCCAGGGAGCCGTACGCGCTCATGATGATGACCGTCGCGTCCTGCCCGCGCGTGCGCAGCGCGGCACACAGCTCGATCCCGGTCATGCCGCCCATGCGCACGTCGGCGAGCACGAAGTCGGGGTCGAAGGTGGTCGCGCGCGTGAGCGCCTCCTCGGCGCTGGCCACGGTCTCCACTTCATAGCCGGCCTTCTTGAGCAGCGTGCCGAGCACCAGGCGGATGTTCTCTTCGTCGTCGGCGACCAGCACCCGCCTCATGGGCGTGCCCTGAGCGCTACGAACAACTTGCGTGGCCGGTTCCTACACATACGCAAAAGGTATCGAGTGGGGAAGCGGGCGTCGAGCGGTTTCGGGCAGATGTCAACTACGATGACAATGACAACCAAGTTGTCTACGCAACGTCGAGAGGCGCGAACATTCCCGCGCGCTGGCGTTGGCGCGCCTTTCGCTACGTCAACCCACGGAAACCACTGGCTCCCTTGCCCGTCACAGCACCCTCTGGTGTTGATCTTTGTAGGCCGGAAGGGGTATCGTCGCCGCCTCGCGTTCTTGGAGGAACCATGTACTTGCGCTCACGCAGCCTCACAGCCCTACTCTCGATTGCCACCGTGCTGCTCGGGGGCTGCCTCGACCGTCCCCTGCGGCCCCTCAACCCCTGCACCGTCTCGGGTGTCGTCAACGAAGTGGCCGTGACGGAAATCAACGAGATCGACCTGCTCTTCCTGGTCGACAACTCGGCGTCCATGCGCGAAGAGCAGCAGGCGCTCATCACCGAGATCCCGCGCTTGGTCGAGATCCTCGCCAGCGGTGACCTCCAGGACGGCGGCACCACGGACGACTTCGACCCGGTGGCCAGCATCCAGGTGGGCATCATCACCAGCAACATGGGCATCGGTGGCGTGGACATCCCCGCGTCGGCGTTCTGCACCACGACCCTGGGTGACGACGGCATCTTGGTGGACCTGCACCGTGGCACCAACGCCAGCTGTCCCACGGAGCCGGCGGTGCCCGCCTTCCTGACCTTCATGTCGAGCACGGACGACCCGGCCACCTTCGCCGCGTCGGTCGGCTGCTTGGCGGACACCGGCTCGCAGGGCTGCGCCTTCGAGCAGCAGCTCGAGGCGGTGCTCAAGGCCCTCACGCCCGCGGACTCGTCCATCAAGTTCCCGCAGCGGCGCAACGGCGTCGAGATCCGCCGCACCGACGGACACGGCGGCGCGGGCGCGAACAGCGGCTTCCTGCGCGCCAACTCGCTGCTGGCCATCATCATGGTGACCGACGAGGACGACTGCTCCACGGACGACCTCGACCTGTACGAGATCACCACCACAAACACGGCCTACCCGGTGCCACGCGACAACGCCTCACCGCCCAACCTGGCGCCCAACCGGCAATGCGCAGCGCACCGCGACGCGCAGTACAACGTCATGACGCGCTACGTGGACGGCATCCTCGCGCTGCGCCCCGGCGCCGAGAACCTCACCATCTTCGCGACCATCTCGGGCGTGGACCCGGACGTGCTGGATGCCAACAGCGAAGACGTCGTAGAGAACGGCATCACGCTGCGCACCACCGACATCGACGCCATCTTGGCCGACCCCACCATGATGGAGCGGTCCAACGCCGCCGGCAACGACCTGGTGCCCAGCTGCATCCGCCCGAACCCCGCCATGCCCATGAACACCTCGTTGGAGAACCGGGCCTTCCCGCCCCGTCGCTTGCTCACGGTCACGCGCGGCCTGGTCGCGGCGGGCGTGGGTGGTGTCGTCGCGTCGATCTGCCAAGCGGTCGATCCGGACAACGGGGACTACACGGCCGACTTCGGTCCCGCCGTGCGCTCCATCGCGGCGCGCATCGCGGCCTCGCTGCCCACCAGCTGCTTGCCCCGCCCGCTCATCCGGGGTGGCACGGGCGCGGTGACCTGTCAGATCCTCGAGGTGCTCCCCGAGGGCGTGACCTGCGCAGAGCAGGCCAGCCGCGGTCGCCAGGCGGAGGCCGTACGCATGGACGGCACTCGCGAGGTCTGTCTGGTCAACCAGGTGATTCCGACCGCCGAGCAGATCGCCGGCGACATGGAGCCCACCGAGCTCGGCTGGTTCTACGACGACTACCTGCCCAGCCTGGACGAGGACTGTCAGCGCTTCGAGGTGGGCAACCGCCAGCAGGTGCGCTTCACGACGGGCGCCGAGTCGGTGCCGGGCGCGAAGTTCCGCCTGGAGTGCTTGAGCCCCGTGGTCCCCACGGGCGCGCGGGCCGACATCGGCAGCCCCTGCCCGGGCTTCACCCAGGCTGACTGCGACTTGGCGGGAGACGACCTCATCAGCCTGCGCTCGCAGTACGACCGCGCCAACGCCGCGCTCGTGTGTGACGACTTCTCCAACACCTGCCAGCTCGGCTGCGCCACGGACGCGGACTGCCCCGGTGGCTACGTCTGCTTCGACGCGGCCGAGGGCAACATGGGCATGAACTCCTACTGCATCAGCCCGACCTGTCAGCTCTGAGCCTGGCATGACACCTTGAACACGGCGGCTCTCTCACGAGGGTCGCCGTTTTCGTTTTTCGCTCTTCTGTGTCACCGCTTCGCATGCTCTCCGCCCACTCGCACCGAGCCACGACCGCGCGCCCCGTGCTGCTGGCGCTCGCCACGGCTGTCGGGCTGTCATGGGGCTGCGACCCCTTCGCGCGAGAGCTGGGATCCGTGCCGCCCTGCGGCCAGCGCATCCTGGTGGAGCGCGTGACCATCACCCCGCCGCCGCGCTTGGACCTCTTGTTCGTGGTGGACGACTCGTCGTCCATGGAGGACGAGCAGCGCGCGCTGCGGCGCGAGATCCCGCGGCTGGTGCGCATCCTCACTACCGGCGACGTGGACGACGACGGCCTGCGTGAGCTCGAGCGCATCGAGGACCTGCACGTGGGCGTCGTCCGCACCGACATGGGCACGGGCCCCTATCTCTCCAGCCAGTGCCCGGGCGGGCGCGGCGCCGATGGCGTGCTGGTGCAGACCTCGGGGGTGGTACCGGGCGTAGCCTGCGCCTCCGCGTACCCCCCCTTCGTCTCGTTCCCCGAGCGTAGCGGCGAGGAGGTCGCGGTGGCTGCGCAGTGCCTGGCCACCGTGGGCACGGGGGGCTGCAACTTCGAGCAGCCCCTCGAGGCGCTGCTGAAGGCGCTGACCCCCAGCACAGCCGGGCCTCTCTTCGTGGAGGGGCGCGTGGGGCATGGCGACGGCGCGAACGTCGGCTTCCTCCGCCCAGACGCGGCGCTGGTGGTGGTGCTGCTGACGGACGAGGACGACTGCTCGAGCCCCGACGACCGCGTCTACCAGACGGTGGACGGCCCCTACCCCGGCCCCTTCCTGGACAACGATCCCGTCAGCAACCCCACGCCGCTGCTGGACCGGCGCTGCGCGACCTACCGCGACGCCCAGTACGACGTGGAGCGCTACGTAGAGGGGCTGCTGGCCCTGCGCACGCGCGGCGTGGTGCTGGCGGCGGTGGTGGGCCTGCCCCTGGACGCGAGCGCCGCGTTTCAGCGGAGCGGGGACTTCCAGGCGCTGCTGCGGCACCCAGGCATGCAGGAGCGCCCGGACCCTCAGGCCCCGGCGTCGCTGGTGCCAGCCTGCACACGCAGCGAGGGGACCCTGCGCTCGAACGCGACGCCCGCGCGCCGCATCGTGAAGCTGGCGGAGGCGCTGCGCGCGCGAGGCGGCGAGGTGGTACTCGAGAGCATCTGCCGCGCGGACACGCTCGGGCGCGCGGACTACTCGTCTCTCGCGACGGGGTTGCTGGCCCCCATCGCGGCGGCTCTCGGCGAGAGCTGCCTGAGCACGCCCTTGCGACGACTGCCGGACGAGAGCGTGCGCTGCCAGCTCGACGAGACGCTGCCGCTGGGGCTGCGCTGCGAGGCCATCGCCGGGCGCACGCTCCTGCGGGTGGACGAGGCGGGGCGGGAGGTCTGTCGCGTGACCCAGCTGGTGCCCACCGACGACGAGCGCGCGCTGGGGGAGCCCCCCGCCGGCGTGGGCTGGTTCTACGACGACTACAGCCCGCGGGCCCTCGACCAGTGCCCGGCGGGTCGCGCGCGGCTGCTGAACTTTGCGGCCACGGCCCCAACGCCGCTGGCCGAGCTGCGTGTGGAGTGCGTGTTCGACGACGTCGGGGACGGCGAGCTCCCCACGTGGGGCAGCGCGTGCACCCCTGGTGCGGCCGACGCCTGCGCGCTCACGCCGGACGAGCTGGCGCGCCTCCGTGCGCGGCTGGAACGCAGCGACGCCGCGCTCGCGTGCGAACCCAGCACGCGCCTCTGCGAGCTGGGCTGTGCCAGCGACGGAGAGTGCCCCCTGGGCTTCCGCTGCGCGCCGTCGGAGGGGGACGCCGCCCCCGGCTACTGCACCGACCCCCGCTGCGACTGAAGGCACGGGGTGCGCCCGCCCGCGGCTTGCTATGGTTGCGGCGTGAACGACACCCATCTCCCGCTCGGCCCCGTGTTGTTCGAGAAGCTCGCGCGCGTGGTCACGGCGGGGCGCTGGGTGGCGCTCGCGCTGTGCTTGGCGGTGACGGGCGTGAGCGCCAACCGCGCGTGGACACAGCTGCATGTGGACAACCGCAGCGAGAGCCTGCTGGGGAGCGACTCGCCCGCGATGGCGACCCTCGGTCGGCTCGAGCAGCACTTTGGCCATGACGAGGTGTTCCTGGTCGTGGCGCAAGGGGACGTGTTCACGGCCGACTTCCTGGGCCGTCTACGCGCGCTGCACACCAGCATCGCGGGGCGTGGGCTGGGGGTCACCTCGCTGGTCAACGCCTCCGTGCTGGAGAACCACGACGGGACGCTGGAGCGGCGAGCGCTGTTGGAGGCGCCCCCCAGCGCGGACGCCCTCCCCGACCTAGAGAGGGAGGTGCTCGCCAACCCGGCGCTGGTGGACCACGTGGTCACCCGCGACGGGCAGGCGGCCATGCTGCTGGTGCGCAGCGACGCGCACGACGAGGCTGAAGTCGCGCGTGTGGACGACGAGCTCGAGGCGTTGCTGCGTGAAGCCGACGCGAGCGCCTTCCGCTTGCGCGTGACGGGGATGCCGGCCCTCGACGTGGCGCTGGACGGCGCCATGGCGCACGACATGCCCCTGGTGATGGGCGCGTGCTTGTTCGCGATGGTGCTGATCCTCGCCTTCCTGTACCGCGGCCCCTTCGGCGTGATCGGGCCGCTCCTGGTCGTCATCCAGGCCGTCATCTGGACGCTGGGGGCCATGGCCTACTTCGACGTACCGGTCACGGGCGTCACGAGCGTGCTCGCGTCGTTCTTGATCTGCGTGGGCATGGCAGACTCGATCCACGTGCAGTCCATCTTCCGCGACCTGCGGCGCGACGGCGCGTCCCCCCGCGACGCGGTGGTGGGGGCGGTGTCCCAGACCGGCGTGCCGGTGCTGCTCACCTCACTCACCACCATGGCCGGGCTCCTGAGCTTCCGGACGGCCAGCTTGGCGGCCGTGGCGGACATGGGCACCTTCGGCGCGCTGGGCGTGGCAGTGGCGTTGCTGCTCTCGCTGGTCTTCTTGCCCGCGTTCCTCACCTTTCACCGCGGTGGGGGTCTGGGTGCACGGGCCGCGCGCGCGCACGCGGCTGGCGCGCCGCTGGTGCCCGACACGCTGGATCGCGTGCTGGCGGCCTGCAACGCCGCGTCGAAGCCCAGCCTGCGCGACGGCAAGCTGCGGCACGGGCGGCGCAACCTGGTGGTGCTCGCCGCGACGCTCGTGACAGTGTCCGCCGGGTTCGGGCTGGCCCGCCTCGAAGGGCGGCACGACCCCCTGCGCTGGCTCCCGGCGACCAACCCTGCGCGCCTGTCGCTCGAGGCGGTGGACGCCACCCTCGGCGGAACCGCGACGGTGCAGGTGCTGGTCTCGGCGCCCCTCGACCAGACGCTCGCCCACGAGGACGTCATGACGCGGCTGGCGGCCCTCGAGGCCCACGCGCTGACCTATCGCGCCCCCGGAGACGACCGGCGTGTGGTGACGGGCGTCACGAGCGTCCTCGATCCGCTGCGCGCGGCGCAGCGCGCCCTCTCGGGGGAGCCCGATGGCTACCGCTTGCCGGAGAGCGAGCAGGGCACCCTGGACGCGTTCGCGCAGCTGCGCGCGGCCGACCCGACCGGCCTGCGGGCCTACCTCTCGGACGACGGCACCCACGCGCTGATGACGCTGCGCGTGCGCTGGTTGGAGGCGGGCGAGTACGCTCCGCTCGAGGCCCACCTGGAGCGCGGCATCCGCGAGGAGATCGGCAGCTCTGCGCACGTGGAGCTGACCGGCTCGGCCTACGCGGGCTTCGAGGTGGTGAGCGCGCTGATCGTGGACCTCACGAAGAGCTTCGTGGCGGCCGTCGCAGTGGTGACCCTGCTGCTCATCATGCTCTTCGGGGACTTCAAGCTGGGCCTCATCGCGATGCTGCCCAGCCTGCTCCCCCTCGCCGTGGTGGGCGGCACCATGGGGGCGCTCCGCGTCCCGCTGGACCTGAACACGCTGATGGTGGCGAGCATCGTGATCGGCATCGCGGTGGACGACACGATCCACTTCTTCTACACCTTCCACGCGCACGAGCCGATGCTGGGGACCGAGGGAGGCGTGGATGCGGTCTTCGCGCACACGGCGCGCGCCATCGTCGCCACCAGCGTGGTGCTCGCGGTGGGCTTTGCTTGTTTCGGCTTCGCGCAGCTCGCCAACGTGCGCCACTTCGGGCTGCTCGTGTCGCTGACGGTCCTGGTGGCGCTGGTGGCCAACCTGGTGTTCACGCCCGCGCTGCTGCGAGCGGTCTACCACCGTGGGCGCCAGCCGAGCGCGCCACCCGAGCCCGCGGGCTGAGGGCCTGCGAGCCGCGCGGAGCCGGGGCTGCGGAGCCCCACTCGGTAGACACTCGAGCCCCGCGCGTGACTCAGCTGGGCAGCAGGCCTCGCTGCAGCGCGTCCAAGGTCGGCGGCAGCAGCGCCTCCCAGACCCCTGCGCGACGCCCGGCCACGTGCGGCGTGAGCAACACGCGCGGGTGCGCGTAGAGCGCTCCCTCGGCCGGATACGGCTCCACGGGGGCGACGTCGGCGGCGAAGCGCGCGCCGGGGTTGGTGTTCAGGAACGCCAGCAGCGCGGCCTCGTCCAGCGACTCGCCGCGTCCCAGGTTCACGAGACACACGTCCGGTCGGAGCACGGCGAAGAGCTCGCTGTAGAGAGCCTGGGTCTCCGGGGTGGCGGGCAGCACCAACACCACCGCGTCGGCCGAGCCCAGCAGCGCGGCCGCGTCCGTGAAGCCCGCCACGGGGCCGAGGGACACGCGCGCGCCGTCCGGCGCGTCGACCTCGAGTGACTCGCGTGCGCTGCGGCTGACGACCCGCACTTCCCGAAAGAGGGGCCGCGCCAGGCGCGCGACGTGCGCCCCGATGGGCCCTGCGCCGACCACGACGCAGCGCATGTGCGCAGGAGCGCGAGCCTCCCCGAAGGCGCTCGGCTCCCAGCGGGACAGCGCGCCCACGTTGACGCCACGCAGCAGCGCGAGCAGCAAGAACAGGCCGTGCTCCGCCACGCCGTCGGCGTTGATGCCGCTCGAGCGCGTCACGCGCAGCTCCGGTCTCCGCTCGCAGAGCTCCGCCCAGCCCGCAGGCACCCCCGCCATCAGGAAGTGCACCACGCGCAGGCGCTGCGCACGGCGCGCGAGCGCTGGCGGGAAAGCCCAGCCCACGAAGGCGTCGGCGTCCTGTAGCGCCGCGCTGAGCTCAGCGCCCCGCTGGCAGCGTGTGACCTGCCAGTCTCCGGGCAGCGCGGCGAGCGTCTCCTCCACGGCGTGGGCGAAGCCGTCCGGGATGCGCCAGAAGGGGTCGGCGCTGGCGTCGAAGAGCAGGAGCGTCGGCACGGCGTCACGGTAGCAGGACCGCCCCCCGGAGACACTCAGTACATCAGCTGCTGCTCCACCCACGCGTCGGTGGACAGGGCGCGCAGCCGGCGCGTCGTCGCGCGCACACCGTACAGGTCGTAGACCAGCAGTGCGGCGCCCTGGCTGATCATGCCCCAGCCCGCGCCGCGCGCGGAGCCTGCGTGCTGGGTGCGCCCTGCGAGACCCACCAGGAGCGCGCCGGCCACGATGTAGACCACGTCCAGACCCGCGTTGACGGCGAAGCTCACGCGCTTCCAGCGCTCGCTACGCGCCCAGGCCGCGACGCGCTCCGCCACGGTGTCGGCGGTGGCGCCCGTGAGCTCCAGCGCTTCTCGACGCGCCCGCTGCCGCAGGTCCAAGAGCCCCACGCCGAGCGGCACGTTGATGACCCCGAACGAGAGCGTGGTCAGCCCGAACGCGAGCAGCGCGGGGTCCTCGCGGCCGACGACGGCCACCAACGCGCCACCCATCGCGCCCGCCACGCCGAGGCTGAGCAGCGCAGCTCCTTCGCGCCGACGCTCGCGGACGTGCGCGAGACGCAGCGACACCCAGTCGGGACCCGCCGCGAGCCCGCCGCCCAGCTCTTCGATGGGCGGAGGGGGCAGCGACGTGGACTGCGCCCGCGCAGGTGCCGCGGCGCCGACCAGCAGACACACGACCAGCAGCTCGCAGACCCCACGCGCCATAGGCTCAGCCCCTGACTTCTCTACGTAGCCCTAGAGCGCGTCGGCGATGGACTGCACGTTGTGCTGGGTGATGCGCAACAGGCGTGCGCCCTTGCTTCCCCCCCGCATGGACAGAGACTCGCTCTCGAAGTCCCGCACCACGGCGCCGGACGGGTCGTAGACGATGGTGCGCGTGTGCATGCGCGCGGGGCCGAAGCCGTTGCGGAACTGCGTGATGTACACATGCGCGGCGAAGGGAATCTGCCCCGACCCCAGCCCGGTCAGCACGCGCGACATCTCGCCCGGCACGTCGTAGTTGACCAGCATGGCCACCTTGTCCGCCTCCAGCTCGGGCGCGAGCATGATCTGCACGGACGCGAGGTGGCCCGCGAACAGGACCGAGCCCTGCTGCGAGTGCGGCGAGACCGGACGGAGACGAAAGCCGCCACCGCAGCCGGGGAGCCCGACGAGCAAGAGGGTGAGGGGGAGCAGGAGCGAGGCGACGCGACGTGTCATGGGATGGCCGTTCTTACCAGGGGATGGGAGGCAGCAGCGGGGCACTGTACTACGGTTGGCGCTCACGAGGCGCGAACCGGTGCTGGTCCCGGCGCCGCTCGGGGACTTTACAACGACGCGCCGAGATCGCACCAATCCTCCCATGCGCACACGACCGCTAGGGTTCTTCGAGGAGCTCGGCTACCGCTACGACCGCGGTTACACGCTGAACTTCGTCACGGCGGCCACCGTGCGGCGCACGCTCTCGGAGGACGAAGTGCGTGGGGCCCTGGCGCGCCTGCAGGTGCGTCACCCTTCGCTTGCGCTCGACATCGCAGGGCAAACACCCGTGAGCGTGCCCCTCATCACCCGCGAAGCGCCGCGTAGCGCGTGGACCGAGGTGATGACCGAGGAGCTGCGCGACGGACACTGGTCCGCGGAGAGCCCGCCGTTGCGCTGCACCCTGCAGCATCCGGACGGAGCCTCGACGCTGCTGGTGACGCTCTGGCACGCCGTCAGCGACGGCAAGTCCGGCATCTTCGTCATGCGCGACCTCTTGGCCACGCTGGCGGCACCGACGGATCGCGTCGACTCGCTGCCG
This sequence comes from Sandaracinaceae bacterium, assembly GCA_020633075.1. Classification (GTDB taxonomy): domain Bacteria; phylum Myxococcota_A; class Polyangia; order Polyangiales; family Houyiibacteriaceae; genus JADJJE01. Next base: position 1,326,680 of record JACKEI010000002.1, on the reverse strand, counting down.
GCGACGCGCCTCGAGGACTACCTACCGGCGGACTTCCGGCAGGGAGCGGCGAAGCGCTTCATGGGACGTCAGCTCGAAGCCGCGCGGGTGGGTCGCTTCGTCCGCTGGGGCAGCGGCAGCGTGGTCCCGCCCCACCAGCGACGCGTCGTCGTGGCGCCTGTGCGCCTGACGCCCGAGCACGTGAGCGCGCTCACCGACCACGCCAAGCGGCGTGGCATGACCCTGCACGGAGTGCTCTCTGCGGCCATCGCGCGCAGCATCCTGGCTCACGCTCAGCTGCCAGCGGACGCGCCCACGCTGTCGTTTCACCCGGTGGACATGCGCGCCTACCTGAGCCGACGAGGAGAGGCGCAGATCCCCGAGAGCGTCGGCTACTTCATCTCGTTCGTGGATGCGGCGCTGCGCCTTAGCGGGGAGAGCGACCTGTGGTCCGACGCGCGCGCCTTTCATGATGCGGTGCACGGTGCGATGGACGCTGGCGTGCCGCGCTTCACGGCGGCCGGCGCGGCCCAGCTGACCAGGTACGTGCAGCGCGCGCTCGGCGTCGGACTCTCGCGGCGCGTGTTCGAGGGACCGCTCGCCGGCGCCTCGTTCGCGCTCAGCAACTTGGGCGCGCTGGAGAAGATGGGTGTGGTGGCGGGCGACGACCACCCGCTGGGCCTCGACGCGCTCCACTTCGCGGGGGCTGCGTCCATGACCTGCAACCTCTGCTGCAGCGCGGTGGGGCTCGGCGGCGCGATCCTGTTGAACGTCGGCGCGGTGCACCCGGGGCTGCCCGCAGACGCGGCCGCGCTCTTGGCGTCCAGCATCGAGGCCGACTTGCTGCACGCGGCCGCCCACTGAGAACCGAGACACGACCCAGGACGGGCGCCGCGCGAGTTGGGCGAGCGCTGAGCCGCGGCGCGCGGGCTGCTAGAGTGCGGGGATGCGCGTCGAAGACACCCTGCAGATCCACGAGCTCCTCTTCGCCTACAGCGAGGCCATCGACCAGCAGCGCTTCGAGCGCCTGAGCGCCGTCTTCACCGCCGACGCCGACATCGACTTCCGGCAGACCGGAGGCCCGCGCGCGGCGCTCACGGACATGCAGGCCTTCCTCACGCGCGAGCTCAGCCGCTACCGGCGCCTACAGCACTTCATCAGCAACGTGCGCGTGCGCTTCGACGACGAGGACCGAGCGCTCGCCAGCGCCCGCTCGTACGTGCTCGCGCAGCATGGCTACCTCGAGGAGGGCCGCATGCGCTTCTTCCAGCTGGGCGGCGAGTACGAAGACGCCCTCACGCATGGCGCACATGGCTGGCGCATCCGCGCCCGCACGCTGCACCTGCGCTGGCTGGACGGCGCCCTGCCCCGTGCGCCGGCCGAGGCGCCCCCTCAGTCCTGACAGCCCGATCCCTGCTGCTGGGTGATTTCGCCACGCAGCGTGTCCTGGTAGGCCAACCAGCGGGCCAGGATGTCCTCGGGCAGGCCGTGCTCGCGCGCGGTGTCCTCGAGGATCTTGCGGCGGCGCATGAACTGCCCCCCGAGGATGTTGTGCTTGCCGTGCGCACGACCCAGAGCGCGACCCTCGTAGACGACGTCTGCGCCGAAGAAGTGCGCCGCGTGCTGGTACTCGAAGGTCTTCACCCGCGCGCGGTCCACGCCGCGAAAGTGGAAGCCGATCATCATGTCATCGAAGCAGCGGTCGACGAACGCGTCGATGAGCGGACGCAGGCGCGCCTCGCCGCCCAGGGTCTCGAAGTCACTCACGACCGAACACCTGCTGGTTGAGCCTGGCGATGTGGTCGCTGGGCAGGCTGCGCTCGGCGGCGCTGTCCAGGTAGCCGCGCATCATCAAGCGCGTCTGCTCGCCCACCTTTGTGAAGTGGTGGTGCAGGTAGACCTCGGCGTCGAAGGGAGCGACCCACTTCGCGCCGTAGGAGATGGCCGAGAAGAGAGGCCGCCGCACCAGCGGGCGAAACCAAGGCGCAGGCACGCCCAGCTCCGCGCCCACCAGGGTCATGGCCTCACGTGCGGCGCCGGCTGCCAGGGTCAGCCACTCGCCCTTGCGCAGCTCCGCAAAGCGCCAGTCTGCCCCCTCCAGCGCGACGATCATGGGCATCATCAAGCACGAGCTGAAGGCCAAGCTCACGCGCGCGTCGGGCACCACGGAAGCGGGGCAGCCGCCAGCGCGCAAGAGGTCCACGACGCCCTGCACGCGCGCGGCCGAGGCCCCGCTGAACTTGCTGGGCGAGACCCGCGGCAGCACGTAGGCGATGCCCGGCGGGTCGAAGGTCTCCCCCGGCAGTGGCGCCTGATACGCGATCATGCCGATCAGCCCATCCACCACGCGCTGCCGTGCGATGTGCGCGTCCAGCAGCGTGCGCACCTGCATGCCGGGCAGCATGCACACCAGCGAGGTCTGCGGCGCGCCGGCCACGGCCCGCAGCACGGGGTCGAGCGCCCCCGACGTGAGCGCGTTGGTGGGCACGCAGAGCCACACCTGGTCGTAGCCGTCGCCCAGCGCGGCCATGTCGTGCTGCACGTCGGTGGGCAGCAGACGCCGGGGCACACCGCGCGGCAGGCTGTAGAGCGTGGTGCCCGCGCGCAGCTCGTCCGCGTAGCGCTCGCGCACGAAGTAGGTGACCTCGGCGCCCGCGGCCAGCATGTGCAGCCCGTAGACCTGGCCGACGGCGCCGCCGCCGACGATGGCCACGCGCGCGGTCACACTTGCGTGTCCCGCACGCCGTAGCGCTTGGCCAGCTCGCGCAGGTGGTAGCGGGTCAGGCCCGCGGCCTGGGCGCTGCGCGTGATGTTGCCGCCGTACTTGTCCAGCAGCGCCTTCAGGTACGACGCCTCGAACGCGTCGGTGATGCGCTGCTTGGCCTCCTTGAAGGGGACCCCCTCCTCCACCAGCTCCTCGGCGCGCCCGCCGGGCAGCGTCATGGGCGGTGACTTCTGGCTGGCTGGCACGAAGTCCGCGCGGTCCAGCTCGAAGCCGTCGGCGAGCGACGCGGCGCGCTCCACGGTGTTCTTGAGCTCACGCACGTTGCCGGGCCACGGATACGCTTGCAGCCGGCGCATGGCCTCGTCCGTGGCGGTGAACTCGCGCTCCTCACCGGGGAAGCGCCGCGCCGAGAAGTCGTCCAGGAAGCCGCGCACCAAGAGCGGGATGTCCTCCGCGCGCTCCCGCAGCGAGGGCAGCTCCACCTGCACCACGCTCAGGCGGTAGTAGAGGTCCTCGCGGAACGTCCCTTCGTTAACCATCTGCCGCAGGTCACGGTTGGTGGCCGCCACGACGCGCACGTCCACGGGCAGCGTCTTCTGGCCGCCGACGCGGCGGATCTCGCGGTTCTCCAGGACGCGCAGCAGCTTGGGCTGCATGTCGAGCGGCAGCTCGCCGATCTCGTCCAGGAAGATGGTGCCCCCGTGCGCCTGCTCGAAGGAGCCGCGATGCCGGTCGCTGGCGCCGGTGAAGGAGCCCCGCTCGTGCCCGAAGAGCGTGCTCTCCACCAGCTCACGCGGAATGGCGCTGCAGTCCTGCACCACCAGGGGCGCCGTCGCGCGCTTGGACGCGCGGTGGATGGCGCGCGCCACCAGCTCCTTGCCCGTCCCCGTCTCGCCGCGCACCAGCACGGTCAGGTCGCTGGGTGCGACCTTCTCCAGCACCGCGAAGATCTCGCGCATGCGCACGCTGGTGCCCACGAGGTCATAGAAGGTCTCGTTGCCGCTCAACGCGATGTCGATGCTGCCCTCGAGGGGGTCGAAGCGCAGCTGCGTCTGACCCACCGTGAAGAGCGTCCCCTGCCGCAGCCACACCTCGCGGATGCGTAGCTCCCCGACGCTGGTGCCGTTGGTGGAGTCCAGGTCGCGCAGCAACACACCCTTCTCGTCGGCGACCAGCTCGCAGTGTGTGCCGCTCACGGCCTTGTCGGACAGCACCAGGTCGCAGATGACGCTGCGCCCGATGGTCACGCACTCGCGGTCGATGACGAGCTCCGCTCCCTTGGTGGCCCCGCTGACGACGGTGACGCGGCTCCGGCGCAGCCGACGCGACGTGAGGCGCGGGTCCGCGAAGACGCTCGTCAGCATGCCGGGGTCGACGGTCATGCCGCGCCGTCCTCACGAATGGCCCGCATGGCCGCGCCGTAGTCCGCCGCCGAGAAGACCGCGCTGCCGGCGACCAACACGTCCGCGCCGGCCTCCACCACCTGCCGGGCCGTGCCGACCTTCACGCCGCCGTCCACCTGCAGGTCGGTGTCCAGCCCGCGCTCGTCGATCATGCCGCGGATGCGGGCCAGCTTGGGCAACGCGGCCGGGATGAAGGACTGCCCACCGAACCCCGGGTTCACGCTCATGACGAGCACCAGGTCACACAGGTCCAGCACGTGCTCGAGGCAAGACTCGTGCGTGTGGGGGTTGAGCGAGACGCCCGCGCGCTTGCCGAGCCCGCGGATCTGCTGGAGCACGCGGTGCAGGTGCGGGCAGGCCTCCGCGTGCACCGTGATGACGTCTGCGCCGGCCGCCGCGAAGTCCTCCACGTAGCGCTCCGGCTCCACGATCATGAGGTGACAGTCCAGCACCTTCGGCGTGACGGGGCGGAGCGCCTTCACCACCGGCGGCCCGAAGGTGATGTTGGGAACGAAGCGCCCGTCCATGACGTCCAAGTGGATCCACTCCGCGCCGGCTTCATCGACACGACGCACTTCCTGTCCGAGATTGGCGAAGTCTGCGGCGAGGATGGAGGGAGCGAGGCGAAGCGGCTTGGGGGAACGTGGCACGCGAGTAGAATCCACGCTGGCCCACAAGTGTCAACCACGGACCCGCTGCGTGGGCGCGGTTTTCGCCGCGTAACCTGCGTGAAACTGTGCGTCTTGCGGATTTTTGGACGGTCCCGCCGCGTTTGGCTATGGGAAGCCAACCAGCATGGCCAGCACACCTCGAATCATGCGCCCGAGCGGAGCATCCCCTCTTGGGTGGTGCAGCGCGGCCGCGCTCGTTGGCGCCAGCTTGGTCTGCGTCCTGCCCGGACGCTCGCTCGCTCAGGTCGAAGCGCCCAGCGGCGTCATCATCGGCGCGGATCCCGTGCGGGGCCGCGAGGACACCCTCGAGACCGCGCGCGGAATCGCCATGGGCTCCGGCGCGCGCGCCACCGCCACCGGGACCTCCGCGCTGGCGTACAACTCGTCGAACCTCTCGCTGCGGCGCCTCTATCACGTGGAGGCGGGCTTCGGGTACATCACCGGACGCAACGCCTTCACCATCGGCTCGGCCGTGGCGGACTCGATCAGCAACAGCCTCGCCGCTGGCTTCAGCTTTCGCGGCTTCTTCGGCAACGGTCGCGACTACAACGGCTGGGACGGCCGCCTGGGCCTCGGCATGGCGCTCGCGCCCGCCATCTCGTTGGGGGTGGGCGCCCGCTTCGTGCGCATGACGCCGCGCGAGCGCGACGACAACGACACGCCCATCGGCGAGCACGCGAGCGGCTTCACCCTCGACGCCAGCGCGACGCTGACGCCCATCGAGTGGCTGCACATCTCAGTGCTCGCGTACAACCTGATCGACCTCGACTCGGCCCTCGCGCCCGTGCAGGTGGGAGGCAGCGCGGGCATCCTGGTGCAGGAGTTCGGCCTCGCCCTCGGCTTCGACGTCCTGGTGGACATCAGCACCTTCGCGTCGCCGCGCGTCATCGGCGGTTTCGGAGCGGAGTACACCGCGGCCGACATCGTGCCCATCCGGCTCGGTTACCGTCGCGACGGCGGCCGCAACCTCCACACGCTCAGCCTCGGCGCCGGGTACGTGGACAGCAAGTTCGAGCTCGACTTCGCGCTGCGCCACGACCTGCGTGCGCGGCGCGGTCCGCGGCAGACCGAGCTCATGCTGACGGTCCGCTACAACGTCCAGTAGCCGCCTCTTCCGGACGCGTCGTTCACAAGCTGTGGATAACCTGTGGGGGACACATGTGCGTCGCCACACGCACCACTCTGAACGCCTGCGCAGCGTGCGCCGCCGCCGCCCTTCACCGACCGCACGGAACCCGCGCGCGAGTCATCCACATGTCACACAAGTGATCCACAGCGTCTCTCCGCGCACTCACGCGATCCCACGTTTACACCTTGTTTCATGGTGGATTTCGCGTTTTCACGCAGCGGCTCCGACGTCACGTTGGCGTTCGCTGCATCCGACCAAAGAAACTTGTGAGCGAATCGTTCGCGATCCTCGTGAGTTAGGATTTTCCTCCCACGAACCCGTAGACGGTCGAATCAGGGACTGCTAGTTTCGCTTTCCCTTCGGTGGGGATGTCCAGAGTGGCAGCCGCCCGGGTAGCAATCCACTCTCCTCCCGAACTGCACGTAAGACGTGGTGCACACTGTGTGCTCCACGTGTGGGTAACTGCGTGCATCGTCCTGCAATGTGAAGGTATTTGCCCATGAACGACCTGTGGGAATCGACGCTGCTTCGTCTCCAAAAGACGATCTCCCCCGAGGCCTTCGAGAGCTGGATCGCCGACATCGAGTTCGGCGGGCTCATCGACGGGCAGCTGACGCTCCGCGTTCCCAACAGCTTCCAGCTGGAGTGGGTGCACAACAACTACGAGTCGTTGGTGCTGGACCTCTGCCGTGAGGAGGCGCGCTACACGAACCACACCGCGCCGGACGCCATCCTGTGGACGGTCGACGCCGACCTCCAGGCGCGCGCCACCGCGGCGCGCAGCGTCGAGCCCGCGCCCCCGCCGTCGCAGCGCCCGCCCCTCGTTGGCTCTCACCAGGGACGCCCCGCCACGCCCCCCGGTGGCATCCAGGTCGCGCGTCAGAGCTTCGCGCCCAGCTCGTCGCTCCCGCAGCCGCCCGTCGCGGACCTCAACCCGATGTACAGCTTCGACAACTTCGTCGTCGGGCCCAGCAACCAGCTCGCGCACGCCGCCAGCGTCGCCGTCGCCTCCTCTCCGGGCACCCGCTACAACCCGCTGTTCATCTACGGCGGCGTGGGTCTGGGCAAGACGCACTTGGTCAACGCCATCGGCCACACGGTGCTCGCCAACAACCCCGGCGCCAGCATCCTGTATCTCTCCGCCGAGCGCTTCACCAACGAGTTCATCTGGTCGCTGCAGAACCACCGCATCGCCCAGTTCCGCGAGCGCTACCGCAGCGGCTGCGACGTGCTGCTCATGGACGACATCCAGTTCCTGGCCGGCCGCGAGCAGACGCAGGAAGAGTTCTTCCACACCTTCAACGCGCTGCACCACGCCAACAAGCAGATCGTGGTCACCTCGGACGTGTACCCGCAGCAGATCCCGGAGATGGAAGAGCGCCTCATCAGCCGCTTCCAGTCCGGCATGGTCGCCGACGTGCAGGCCCCCGAGGTCGACACGCGCGTGGCCATCCTGCAGACCAAGGCCGCTGGCGAGGGCATCCAGCTCAGCCAAGAGGTGGCGCACTTCCTGGCGCAGGTGGTCAAGAGCAACGTGCGCGAGCTGGAAGGCACGCTGACGCGCCTGGCCGTCTTGGCCGAGCTGCGCAACCGCCCCATCGACATGGAGCTCGCCCGTGAAGCGACGCGCACCGTCATGCCGCAGATGGACCAGGTCACCAGCGTGGAGGACATCCAGCGCGCCGTGTGCGAGTACTTCGGCGTGCGCATGGCCGACCTCAAGGGCAAGAAGCGCACGCGCTCGGTCAGCCACCCGCGCATGATCGCCATGTACCTCTGCCGCGAGCGCCTGGGCACCAGCTACCCGGACCTCGGCAGCCGCTTCGGCGGCAAGGACCACACCACGGTCCTCAGCGCCTACAAAAAGATCGGCCGCCTGCTGGAAGAGAACGACGACAAGGTGCTGGACGCCATCACGGCCGTGGACCGCAAGCTCGGTCTCTGACGCGCGTCGCGCACCAGGTCGCCCAACGCGTCGACCACCGGCACACAGCACTCAGCACCCTGACGGCTCCCGACAGCTCCTGACAGGTCCTGTCAGAGCCGTCATGCTATGCGCCCTCCCATGTCGCCGCGCCCCCACGCCACCGAGTCCGACCACATCGAGATTGTCGGAGCCCGCGAGCACAACCTCGATGTCCCCTTCCTGCAGATCCCCAAGCGGTCGCTGGTGGTGTTCACCGGAGTGAGCGGCTCGGGCAAGTCCAGCCTGGCGTTCGACACGCTGTACGCCGAGGGGCAGCGCCGCTACGTGGAGAGCCTGAGCGCCTACGCGCGCCAGTTCCTGGGGCGGCTGGAGCGCCCCGCCGTGGAGCGGCTGCGCGGCCTCTCCCCGACCATCGCCATCGAGCAGAAGTCCGCCAGCAACAACCCACGCTCCACGGTGGGCACCATCACGGAGATCTACGACTACCTGCGCGTGCTCTACGCGCGCGCGGGCACGCAGCACTGTCACCAGTGCGGCAAGGAGGTGCGCGGGCGGAGCGCGGAAGAGGTCGTGCGCGACGTGGAGAGCGCCGTGCCCGAGGGCGCGCGCCTGACGCTGCTGGCGCCGGTGGTCACGCACCGCAAGGGCGAGTTCCGCGAGCTGCTCGCCGAGCTGGCCGAGCGCGGCTTCGTGCGTGTGCGCGTCGACGGAGAGCTGCTCCGCATCGAGGACGTGCCCGCGCTCCAGAAGCACAAGAAGCACACCCTCGAGCTGGTGGTGGACCGCCTGGTGCGCCGCGAAGAGGACCGGCAGCGCCTGACCGAGGCCGTGGAGGCCGGCCTGCGCGAGGGTCAGGGCGAGCTCGTGGTCGAGGTCGAGGCGGAGGGTAAGCGTGAGGCGAGCGCGCTGCGCTTCAGCGAGTCGCGCATGTGCTGCGGGGTCGCCTTCCCGGAGCTCAGCCCGCAGAGCTTCTCGTTCAACAGCCCGCTCGGCATGTGCCCGGACTGCCAGGGGCTCGGCACGCGCATCGAGGTGGACCCCGAGCTGGTGGTGCCGGACCCGAGCCTGAGCATCCGCGAGGGGGCCATCGCGCCGTGGAAGAACGCCATGGACAAGGGCGAGGGATGGACCTTCCGCATCATCGACGGAATGGCCAAGGCGGTGGGCGTGGACCTGGACACCCCCTACGCGAAGCTGAGCGCCAAGAAGCGCGCGCAGGTGCTGTACGGGCTCGAGGGCAAGAAGATCCGCATGGAGTGGGGCGCGGAGGGGGGCGACAGCCACGGCAGCTGGGCCGTGTCGTTCAGCGGCGTCATCCCGCGCATCGAGCGCCTGTACCACGAGACCAAGTCCGAGATGATGCGGCTGCAGTACGCCAAGTACTTCACGGAGCAGCACTGCCACACCTGCGAGGGGCGCCGCCTGCGGCCCGAGAGCCTGGCCGTGCGCGTGGGCCAGCGCAGCGTCGCAGACGTGACGAACATGACGGTGCTGAACGCCGCCGCGCACTTCGACGAGCTGGGGCTCACGGGCAACCAAGCCACCATCGCCGAGGGGGCGCTGCGCGAGATCCGCAGCCGCCTGCGCTTTTTGTTGGACGTGGGCCTCGAGTACCTCACGCTGGACCGCGCGGGCCCCAGCCTGAGCGGCGGCGAGGCGCAGCGCATCCGCCTGGCCAGCCAGCTGGGCAGCGAGCTGAGCGGCGTGATGTACGTGCTGGACGAGCCGAGCATCGGGCTGCACCAACGCGACAACGAGCGCCTGATCCGCACCCTCGAGCGCCTGCGTGACCTCGGTAACAGCGTCATCGTGGTGGAGCACGACGAGGAGACCATCCGCGCGGCGGACCACCTGGTGGACTTCGGCGTGGGCGCCGGGCGGCTGGGCGGCAAGGTGCTCTACAGCGGCGCGCCCGAGGGCGTGCTGGAGGTGGCCGAGAGCATCACCGGGCAGTACCTCAGCGGCGCGCGCACCATCCCGCGGCCCGAGGCGCGGCGGGAGGCGCAGGGGGAGCTCGTGATCCGCGGGGCGCGCATGAACAACCTGCACCGCATCGACGTGCAGATCCCCTTGGGCGTGCTGACGGCGGTCACGGGCGTGAGCGGCGCGGGCAAGAGTTCGCTGGTCAACGGCATCTTGTTGCCCGCGCTGGGCCGCAAGCTGCACAACAGCACAGACCCCATCGGCCCGCACGACGCCCTCGAGGGCCTCGAGGCCATCGACAAGGTCATCGCCATCGACCAGCGGCCCATCGGGCGCACGCCGCGCAGCAACCCGGGCACGTACACCAAGGCCTTCGACGAGGTGCGCGCCGTCTTCGCGCAGCTGCCCGACGCGCGCACGCGCGGGTTCACGGCCGGGCGCTTCTCGTTCAACGTGAAGGGCGGACGCTGCGAAGCCTGCTCGGGCGACGGGCAGGTCAAGGTGGAGATGCACTTCCTGTCGGACGTGTTCGTGCCCTGCGAGGTGTGCGAGGGGAAGCGCTACAACAGCCAGACGCTGGCCGTGCGCTACCGCGGCAAGAGCATCACGGACGTGCTGGCCATGAGCATCGACGACTGCGCGGAGCTCTTCTCCGCGCACCCCAAGCTCACACAGATCCTGAGCACGCTGCAGCAGGTGGGCCTGGGCTACATGCAGCTGGGTCAGCCGGCGCCCACCATGAGCGGCGGCGAGGCGCAGCGCGTCAAGCTCAGCCGCGAGCTGGCCAAGCGACAGACGGGGCGCACGCTCTACGTCCTGGACGAGCCCACCACGGGCCTGCACTTCGAGGACATCCGGCGCTTGCTGGGCGTGCTCCAGCAGCTGGTGGACGCGGGCAACTCGGTGCTGGTCATCGAGCACAACCTGGACGTCATCCGCAGCGCGGACTGGGTCATCGACCTGGGGCCCGAGGGCGGCGCCGGGGGCGGGCGCGTGGTGGCCGCGGGCACGCCGGAGCAGGTCGCCAAGGTGCGCGGCAGCTACACCGGCAAGTTCCTGAAGGCCGCGCTCAAGGCCTGACGCGGATGTACGAAGGCCGCTCGCTCTCGAGCGGCAGGATGGCGTTCCACCCCGCGGGCAGCGCCGGCTGCGTGAAGTCGAAGAGGTAGCGCGCGTCCCGCGGGCTCAGGTTGACGCAGCCGTGGCTGCGCGCGTGCCCGAAGTCGTCATGCCAGAACGCGGCGTGGAGGCCGTTGCTGCCCTCGAAGTACTGCACCCACGGGACGTCCTCGATGGCGTACTCGCTGGGCGCGTCGACGCCGAGGTTGCTCATGTCGCTGTAGGCCAGCTTGATCCAGATGGCGTGCACGCCGAGCGGGGTCCGGTGGTGGGGGCCTTCGCGTCCGGTCGAGACGAGCGTCACGAAGAGGGGCCGCTCCCCCTCGTAGGCCACCAGCACCTGCTCCGCCACGCTGACGTCCAGCCAGCGCTCTCCTGGGCGCACCTCGGCGGGAGGCGCGCTCAGGAGCGGGCGCTGTAGGTCGCGCGTGCGCATCGCGCCCCCGTCGGCCAGCGTGAGCCAGCCGCTGCGCGCGGGCGCGTCGGGGTCCAAGCGCAAGCGCGTGCGGCGGCCCACCCTGCGCAGGACGGGCCCGTTCGGGCGCGCATGCACGGTAGCGTTGTCGCGGCGCACCCACGCGAAGTGCAGGTCGTCGTCCGGCCCGAGCTCCACGCCCTGGTGGTCGCTGCCGCGCGCGAAGCCGATGTCGCCGCGCTCGATGTACAGCTGATTCTCCGTCCGCACGAAGCGCACCCCCTGGGTCACGCGCTCGCCGGTCACCACCACACCGAAGCCCTGGCCCAGCGCCATGGCGTACTCGTCGGTGAAGTAGTCCGAGGTGCGCGCGTAGGCCCGGGCGCCGTCCGTGCGCACGAAGGCATAGGCCTTGGGCAGAATCGCTCCCTCCGGGACAACAGGCTGGGGCACGCCCGTGGGGAGCTCCGCGCTCAGCTGCGCGTGACGGGTGCAGAGGTAGAGCTCCTCGCCCACCTGAAACCAGTAGCCCGTGGGGCAGTCCACCCCCGAGAGCCTGCGCAGCACGCGCAGGCGTGTGCCACGCGCGATGGTGCCACGGCGCCCGGAGGCCTCGCTCGGGCCACGAAACACACGCGCGCCGTCGTTCAGGACCTCCACGGAGCGGACCCACGCCGGGAGCGGGATGCTCACGGGCTCGCGCGGCTGCGCCTCGGCGAGCTCGACCGGGCCCCAGCCGAGCACGGCCCAGCTGCCGAGGAGCAGCGCCAGCCCGAGCAGGGCGGCCTTGGTGAACGCGCGCGCGACCTTCATGAGGGAGGCAGTATACCCACCAGGCGCCGATCGCCCGCTTTTGGGGATGATTGCTGCCACTGGCCGGCCTCCGCGTGCGCTGCTACGCCAACGGCCATGGCAACGAAGTTCACGGTCGAGCACGTCCTCAACATCACGCCCGAAGGCTTCTGGACCAAGATCCAGCCGAGCGAGGCGTTCTACCAGGCGCTCTACATCGACCACCTGGGCTACGAGTACGAGCTGCTGGAGTGCGACCTCGCGGCGGGAACACGCAAGGCGCGCATCAAGCCCACGGCCGACGCGCCCAAGGTCATCCGCGACGCTCTCGGCGAGCGCTTCGCGTTCATCGAGGATGGTCGCTTCGACGCGGCCGCGGGGCGCTACGACTTCGAGATCATCCCCAACACCTTCACGGACAAGGTGCGCACCACCGCCACCCAGACCATGGTCCCGCACGGCAGCGATCAGTGCGTGCGCACCGTGCACTTCGAGATCGACGCCAAGCTGCTGGGCTTGGGCACCATCCTCGAGAAGTTCATCGCCGCCACCACCCGCGCGAGCTACGGCGACAGCGCGCAGTTCACCAACGACTTCATCGCCAAGCTGGGCTGAGCCTTGTGAGCCGCCCTGGGCAGTCCTATGCTGCCGCCATGGACTACACGCGCACTACGCTTGGCTCGATCTCTTCTGCTGTTGCTCCGCTCTTGCTCGCGGCGGCCGCCCTCCTGGCTGGCCCCACACTGAGCGCCTGCGACGGAAGCGCGCCCGGCGTCGTCCTGGGCTCGGACACGCGTAGCTTCGCGTTCACGGACGTGCAGACGTCGGCCACCACGAACTTCCGGCTCTCTCTCAGCGCAACCGCCATCGAGGGGGTCACGGCCGCCTCGCTCGGGCTCGTGGTCGACGTGGTCGTCGGCGGTCCGACCCTCGAGGTCTCGGTGACCCCTCCCGGCGGCGTCGCCGTGTCCGACTCGGACCCCGACCAGGTCACGAGCCAGGGCGTCATGTACGACCGCTACGTGGTGAGCTTGGGAGACGCCGCCCCTCTGTGTGAAGCCAGCGGCGCATGCGCGCTGGACTTCGGCGTGGTCATCACGCGCAGCTCGGCGACCGGCGTGGCGTTCACCGCCATCGCGACCGTCTCCGGTGTGGTCACGGGCGACGTGCTGACCAGCGACGACGTCGCGCTCGACTTTCTCTGAGCCCCGTTCAGAGGTCGATCTGTTCGACCGCGCTCTCGTCGATGTCCCGCCCGAGGAAGCGGCTCGCGACCTCCGCGAAACGCCCGGGCAGGTCCGTGACCATGATGCGCAGGTCCCCGGGGCCTTCGGTGCGCGCGAGGCCCCGTGAGACCAGCAGCGCCTGCAGCTCCGTGGCCGTGGCGTGCGCGCTGTCCACCACGCGCACGTCGGCCGACAGCACGCGTGCGGCGACCTCACGGATGACGCCCACCAGCAGCGGGTAGTGCGTGCAGCCCAGGATGAGCGTGTCCACGCCAGCGGCGGCGAGCGGCTCGAGGTAGTGCTGCACCACCTCGCTGGGCACCGCGCCGTCAATCCAGCCTTCTTCCGCGAGCGGCACCAGCAGCGGCGCGGCCTGAGGAAAGAGCTCGGCCTTGCTGCTCAGGCCGGCCAGCTCGCGCCCGTAGGCGCCGGAAGCCACCGTCCCGCGGGTGGCGATGACCCCGACGCGCCCGTTCACGCTCGCGGCGATGCCGGCGCGCGCACCCGGGCCGATGACGCCCAGCACGGGCATGTCCAGCTCCACGCGCAGCATGTCGACGGCGACCGCGCTGACCGTGTTGCACGCGATCACCAGCAGCTTGATGTCGTGCGCCTGCAGCCTGCGTGCGCAGGCGCGTGCGTAGCGCAGCACAGTGCGCGGGCTGCGTGTGCCATAGGGCACCCTGGCCGTGTCGCCCAGGTAGACGATGCGCTCGTGTGGCAGCGCGTCCATGATCGCAGACGCCACCGTCAGGCCACCGAGGCCGGAGTCGAACACACCAATGGGAGAGCTTGCATCGGCCATGGAGGAGCGAGTGTAGCAGCCCACCCCGGGCACGCTTCACACAGAACTGGTTCCCTATTCTGGGGGCGTGATAATATGCCGTCATTACTGACCACCCACAGTCCACTTGGTTCGAGGTCTCGGATGACAGCGACGCCGCGTCCGATGGGCTGATCTTCCAAATTGGGGAGATCCTCGCCCAGAACTACGAGGTGCGCAGCCTGCTGGGAGCGGGAGGCATGGGCCAGGTGTTCGAGGCCTTGGACCATCAGCTGGACCGTCGCGTAGCCATCAAGGTGGCCTGCCCGGGTCCCGCCGTGGCCCTGCTGCGCCAGGAGGCGCGAGCGCTCGCCGCGTTCCGGCACCCCAGCCTGGTCACGGTGCACACGCTGGGTCAGCACCGCGGGCTCGACTTCTTGGTGATGGAGCGCATCTACGGGCTCAGCCTGGGGCGCCACCTGAGCACCCGCTACGAGTCGGGCTCGGCCCCCGACGTGGACGAGACCATCGAGGTCATCACCGCCATCGCCGAGGGCTTGGCTGTGGTGCATCGCGCCGGACTCGCGCACCGCGACGTGAAGCCCGACAACGTCATGCTCACGCCGGATCACCGCATCGTGCTCATGGACTTCGGCCTGGTGCTGCCGGAGTACCACGTGGCGTCGCAGACCCGCATCGCGGGCTCCCCGCCGTACATGGCCCCGGAGGCGCTGGACAACACCGTGCAGCCCGGCGCAGGGCGCCTGCTGGACCTCTACGCGCTCGGCGTCGTGGCCTTCGAGATGTTGACGAACACCCTCCCGGTCCGGGGGGAGAACGTCGCTCAGCTGTACGATCAACACCAGACCGTCGCCGTGCCGAACATCCGTGAGCGGCGCATGGGCATCCCGCAGAAGCTAGCCGACATCATCACGGAGCTGCTGGCCAAGGACCCCAACGACCGGCCTCAGAGCGCGGAGGCGGTGGCGTGGCGCCTGCGCGCCATGCGAGACGGCTTCGACGAGGCCGAGCGCGCGGTCACCATCGTCCCGGAGAGCGAGGGTCTGCGGGTCCTGATCGCGGAGGACAACAAGGACGTCGCGCGGGTGCTGCAGTTCTACGTGAAGCAGATCCTGGGAGAGGCCGTGAAGATCGAGACCGCCGTCGACGGAGAGGCCGCCATGGTCGCCATCCGCCGCCGCGAGCCCGACCTGCTGCTGCTGGACCTGCACATGCCCAAGATGAACGGCATCGAGGTGTGCATGGCGCTGCGTGGCGAGCGCCTGGCCGAGCGCACCACCATCATCAGCGTGAGCGCGGGCGCCCAGGACGACGACAAGCAGCTGCTCTATCAGCTCGGCATCCACCACTTCGTGGAGAAGGGCACGCAGCTCAAGGACCGCCTGTCGGCCGCCATCTATGACGCGATGGGCATCGACAAGCGCCGCGAGCTGATCACGCAGTACTGAATATCCGCGCGCTGTGGCAGTCTGTAGGCCTATCGTATGCGTCTCTCTCCCCTCCTGCTCTTGCTCGCGCTGTTGACCGCCTCTCTCTCGGGGGTGGCCGCTCCGGCCAGCGCGCAGGCCCAGACCCCGACCGAGGAGCAGGTCGCGCGGGCGCGGACCCTCTTCACGGAAGGGCAGGCCGCATACGACGCAGGGCGCTTCCAAGAAGCCGTCGCCAAGATGCGGGAAGCCTACGAGATCACGAACTCGGCCGAGCTCGCGTTCAACGTGGCCCGCGTCTACGAGCGCATGAGCGAGTACGCGGACGCCATCCGCTACTTCCGCATCTACCTGCGGCAGGGGCAACCCAGCGCCGAGGTCCGGACGGACGTGGAGAGACGCATCGAGGCCCTGCGCGAGGCCGAGCGACGCTCGCGCGACCACGTGTTCACCGCGCCCCCGAGCGACGACGAGCTCACCCGCGAGGCGCGCACCTTCTTCACGCGCGGCGTGGCGATGTTCCGCCGCGGCGAGTACGAGGCCGCGATGCAGGCCTTCACGGCCGCGCACCGCTTCGCGCCGCTGCCGGAGGTCTTGTACAACATGGCGGTGGTCTCGGAGCGCCTGGGCTCGAACCGCGACGCCATCGACTACTACCGCGAGTACCTGCGGCTGCGTCCCACCGCGCCGGACCGCGGCTTCGTCGAGCGCGAGATCGAGCGTCTGCGCGGTCGCTGAGTGCGCGCTTCCGCCTTGGTGCGGGGCACGTTCTTGACCACGCGGCACCCACGGCCCAGGCTGTCTCACCTCGATGGGAATCCGCATCACGGTCCGCTCACGCTGGGGTGAGTCGCAGGAAGCGGACGGCCCGACTGGTGGCCGTCGCGCCCCTGCGGTCTACAGCTTCGAGCACGGGCGCGTACGCATCGGTCGGGGTCGCACCGCGGACATCTTGCTGCCCCACCCAGCGGTCAGCGCGCTGCACGCCAGCCTGGAGCCGAGCGGCGCGCAGTACACCATCACGGACGAGGGCTCGACCAACGGCGTGCTGGTGAACGGCGTGCGCATCTCGCCCAACCGTCCGAAGTCACTGCGCGACGGAGACCGTGTGGAGCTGGGCGGGTTCACGCTGCGCGTGGAGCTCACCCCCACGGTGAGCGGCGCGACCACGGCCCAGGAGACCGCGGAGCTCGCGCGGCAACTGGTGCGCGCGGTGCTCTCGCAGGGCACGACGCCGGTGGAGGCCCCGCAGCTGGTGTTCGAGAACGGCAGCCGGGAGGGCGAGCGCGTGACCCTGCCCGCCCCTCCGTGCTCGTGGCGCATCGGGAGGGGCATGGAGTGCGAGCTGCAGCTCGACGACGCGGACGCCTCGCGTGAGCACGCGGAGCTGGTGCGCGACCTGGATGGGGTCGTGCTGCGGGACCTCGGCGCCAAGAACCCCGCCATGGTGAACGGGCGGGTGTGCGACGAGCGCCGCTTGATGGACCGAGACGAGCTGCGCATCGGCTCCACGAGGCTGACCTTCGAGGACCCGGCCAGCACCGCCCTGCTGCGTGTTCAGGCGCAAGCGGACCTGGCCGTCGAGCTCGAGCCGGACCCCTTCGACGAGCTCGAGGCCGAACACCTGCGCGCCAGCGCCGTAGGGGCGACGGGAGATGCGCAGGCCGGCGGTGGCGAGAGAGCCCTGACGGACGCGACGGGCAGCGTGGCCGTGGGCGAAGACCCCGCGTGGCAAGCGCCTGGTGCGGGCGACGCGGTGGTCGCCATCGCGGACCCGAAGCCGCGCCCCACACGCCCTCCTCCGCGCGAGAGCGCTGCCGTCACGGACATGATCGTCTACGTCTTGGCGGGCGCGGTACTAGCGCTGAGCGCGCTCGGCCTGTGGTGGCTGAGCCGCTAGAGCAACGCCGCGGGTGACGAGGTGTCCAGCTCCTCGAGGGCGCGCCGCCCTAGCGGGGTGAGGCTGTGAAGCAGGTCTGCTGACTGCGCGGCCAGCGGGGCGGGCGTGAGGCCCAGCCGCGCGCAGGCCCAGGTGTCCGCCATGGCAGCCAGCGGCCCAAGGGCGCGCTCGTCCTCCACCAGCGGGTCCACCAGGCGAAGCAAGGTCAGACGGTGGAGCACCCCCTCTCGCAGCAGGGCGCGCGCGAGCTCGTCCGGGGTGGCGTGGGGGGGCAGCCGGGCGCTCCCCACCGCCCGCGGGAGCGAGACCTGCGCGCTCGTGGGCCCGCTCCCCGCGCTCGGGGGAGCCTGGTCGCACTCAAGGGCGTCGAAGAGCTCGCGCGTGGTCCCACGCTCTGGGTGCACCGGCGCCATGCGGTGCTGCGCCTCCGCGAGCATCGCCGCGTCGGGGAGCCGCGGGAGGTCGCTGCGCAGCGCCGCGTACGGGCCGACGCTGGACACGAGGCCGCCCAGCTCGGGGCCCCAGGGGTCCACCTGCCGTCCATCGAGCCACAGGGCGCTCGGGGTCAGCCGCAGGCGCTGTCCGTCTGCCAGGGCGATGCCGCGGCGGGTGGCGCTGTGGCGCAGCGTGCACGGCCCTTGGACGACCGCCTCTCCATGTAGCGCGGACGAGAGCGCGAGGGAGAAGAGCACGGCAGCGGCCAGCTCCTCACGGGCGGCGTCGACCTCGCCTTGGCCCGCGTCCAGCGCGCGCAGCAACAACGCGACGACCTCGGGGGCGCGGGTGAGCGCGGCGACGGGCTTGGGGTTCCCGGGCAACAGGGCGCGCAGCGCCTGGCCCGCGAGCGCCACGAGGGGCGGTCCCGCTCCGTTCTCACCGGGACCCGTGTCGGACCCGTGGTCAGACCCGGCGCCCACGGGGAGGGTCGCCAGCAGCGGCTCATGCAGCCCGCGCGCGCCCATCTGGCGCAGCAGGCGCGCGTGCGCGGGGTCCTCGAGGCGCAGCACCGGCTCCCCCGCGTCCGTCATCAGACGGGCAGCCAGCCCCACCCACCGCGGTCGTGCAGGGAGCGAGGCTCCCCCGGGGCGCGAGGGGTTCACGGGAGGCCTCTCCGCAGAGGGTTCATGGCCAGCATGAGGCGGCGGGCGCTCAGTGGGCCGCGAGGCAGGTGCTGAGCTCGGGCGTCTGGGTGAACCCGCAGGCCCCGTCGGCCTGACGCTCACACGCGGCCGCGCGGTAGCAGGCCCACTCGGGGCGCTCGACGCAGATGCTGGCCATGGGCTCTTGGTCTGCGCCCAGGCAGAGCTCGCCGCTGCAGCCGCCGCGCACGCACTCCGCGGCGCTGGCCTCTTCGCCACCGGGCTGCTCGGCGCAGGACCCCTCGCGAGCCACGGAGGTGCCTCCGGCGTGCGCGCCGCAGCGATTTGGGTACGAGCGTCCATCACAGCCGCAGACAGGGCGGTACTCGCGCGTGCAGATCTGCGGGATGACCTCACAGCGCCCCGGGCGGTCCGTGGCCCCGCACTGCGCTTCCATGTCGAACAGGCAGAACTCCCCCTCTTCACACGGCGCCATGCCGCGCGAGCCACAGGCGCGCTGACCCTCGCCCGACTCGTCGACCACGGTGCCGCCCTCGGACCCGCCACGCGAGCCACAGCCCGCGGCGCCGCCCAGCAGCAGCAGCCCCGCGCACAGAAGGCTCAGCGCGCGAAGGAACGGGCGCGAGGCCCCGGGGAGAAGGTCACGAAACGACTGGAGAGGATGTGCTGCATTCATGGATGGATGTTTCCCGGCAATCCGTTGAGGCGCAAGCCTACGTGGAGAGACACGCGGTGGACGCTCCGGGCGGGGCAATGTTCACCACGCAGCGCTCGGGCCCCGTGGACGTTCTGACGAGCGGCCAGCAGACGGAACGAAACAGGGCACGACCAGCGTGCCCCGTCTCATCGGTTCCAGCCTTGTGGCTCAGTCTTCGCTGACGGCCGCGAGCAGCTCGTCGCTGTCGTCCATGCCCAGGTCGTCCGGAGCGTCTTCCACCGCGATCTCCAGCTTGCGGTAGGCCGAGAGGCCCGTGCCGGCCGGCACGAGGCGACCCATGATGACGTTCTCCTTGAGGCCGTAGAGCTCGTCCACCTTGCCGCCGATGGCGGCCTCGGTGAGCACCTTGGTCGTCTCCTGGAAGGAGGAGGCCGAGATGAACGAGTCGGTCGAGAGCGAGGCCTTGGTGATACCGAGGAGCAGCGGCTCCGCGACGGCCGGCTGGCCACCGCGCGCGATGACGCGCTCGTTCTCCTTGCCGAACACCGACTTCTCGACGGTCTCGTCCGGCAGGAAGGTGGTGTCACCCGTCTCCTTGATGCGCACGCGGCGCAGCATCTGACGAACGATGACCTCGATGTGCTTGTCGTTGATGGTCACGCCCTGCAGGCGGTAGACCTGCTGGATCTCGTTGACCAACCACGCCGCCAGCTCCTTCTCGCCCTTGACCTGAAGGATGTCGTGCGGGTTCGCCGCACCGTCCATCAGAGGCTCACCCGCGCGCACGCGGTCGCCGTCCTTGACCTGAAGGTGCTTGCCCTTCGCGATCAGGTACTCCTTGGGCTCGCCGACCTCGGGCACGATGACAACCTTGCGCTTGCCCTTCGTGTCCTTGCCGAAGTGCACCACACCGTCGATGTCCGAGATGATGGCGCCGTCCTTGGGCTTGCGGGCCTCGAAGAGCTCGGCCACGCGGGGCAGACCGCCCGTGATGTCCTTGGTCTTCGTGGTCTCGCGCGGGATCTTGGCGATGATCTCACCGGCCTCGACGGTCTGACCGTCGGCCGGGATGATGTTGGCGCCCACGGGCAGGAAGTAGCGCGCCACGTTCTCACCGGAGCCGGTGCGCAGCGTGTCGCCCTCGAGGCCCTTCACCGAGAGGCGCGGACGCGCGCTCGGGTCGCGGGACTCGATGACCAGGCGGCGGGACAGACCCGTCACCTCGTCGAGCTTCTCTTCCATGGTGACGCCCTCGACGACGTCGCCGTACTTCACCTCACCGGACACCTCGGTCACGATGGGGATGGCCCACGGGTCCCACTCCGCCAGCGTGGTGAGCTTCTTGACCGTCTCGCCCTCGGACACCTTCAAGAAGGCGCCGTAGCTCAGGTTGTAGCTCTCACGCTCACGGCCGGACTCGTCCACGATCTTGAGCACGCCGTGACGGTTCATGATGACGACGTTGCCGTCCTTCTTCTTGACCGTCTTGGTGTTCTCGAGGCGGATGATGCCGTCCACGCGGCTGACGATGCTGCTCTGCTCGACCTTACCGCGCGCCGCCGCACCACCGATGTGGAACGTACGCATGGTGAGCTGCGTGCCGGGCTCGCCGATGGACTGCGCCGCGATGACACCGACGGCCTCGCCGATGTTCACCTCGTAGCCGCGCGCCAGGTCACGTCCGTAGCAGGCCGCACAGACACCGCGACGGGTCTGGCAGGTGAGCACGGAGCGAATGAGCACCCGCTCGATGCCAGCCGACTCGATGACGTTCACCAGGTGCTCGTCGATCTCGCGGTTGGCCTCCACCAGCACGGTGCCGGTGACCGGGTCGGCCACGTCCTCGAGCGCCACGCGCCCCAGGATGCGCTCGCCCAGGGGCGTCACGACCTCGCCGCCCTCTTCGAGCTTCGAGACCCAGATGCCGTCCAGCGTGAGGCAGTCGTACTCGGTGATGACCGCGTCCTGCGCGACGTCCACCAAGCGCCGGGTGAGGTACCCGGAGTTGGCCGTCTTGAGGGCGGTGTCCGCCAGACCCTTACGGGCGCCGTGCGTCGAGATGAAGTACTGGAGCACCGTCAGACCCTCACGGAAGTTGGCCGTGATGGGCGTCTCGATGATCTCGCCGGAGGGCTTGGCCATGAGGCCGCGCATGCCGGCCAGCTGACGAATCTGCTGGTTGCTACCGCGAGCGCCCGAGTCCGCCATCATGAAGATGGAGTTGAAGCTCGGGACGCGCACCGACTCGCCCGTGTCCGGGTTCGTCACGTTGTCGCTGCCGATGACTTCCATCAGCTCGCGCGCGATCTGGTCAGAGGCCTCGGCCCAGATGTCGACCACCTTGTTGTAGCGCTCGCCGTCGGTGATCAGACCCTCTTGGTACTGCTCCACGACCGTCGCCACGTCGTCGTTGGACTGACGCAGGATCTCCTTCTTGCTCTCGGGGATGAGCATGTCGTCCATGCACACCGAGACACCGGCCCGCGTGGCCATCTCGAAGCCCAACGTGCGCAGCCGGTCGGCCAGGAGCACGGTGTTCTTGTTGCGGCTCTTGCGGTAGCACTCGTCGATGAGCGACGAGAGCGCCTTCTTGTCGAGGGTCTTGTTGACCGAGCGGAAGTCCAGACCGGGCGGCAGGATCTCGCTCACCAGCACGCGACCGACGGTGGTCTCATAGAGCTCACCCTTCCAGCGCAGCTTGATCTTCGCGTGCAGCGCCACCTCGCCGGAGTCGTACGCCATGCGCACCTGATCCGCGTTCGAGAAGATGCCGCTGAAGTCACCCTTGGCCTCGCTGCCCTCCTTGTACTCACCCTTCACGAACTGGCGCTCGCGGGTCATGTAGTAGAGGCCGAGGACGATGTCCTGGGTGGGGTTGATGATGGGCTTGCCGTTGGCCGGCGAGAGGATGTTGTTCGTGCTCATCATGAGCACGCGCGCCTCCATCTGCGCCTCGACCGAGAGCGGCACGTGAACCGCCATCTGGTCGCCGTCGAAGTCGGCGTTGAACGCGGTGCAGACCAGGGGGTGCAGGCGGATGGCCTTACCCTCGATGAGCACGGGCTCGAACGCCTGGATGCCCAAGCGGTGCAGCGTGGGAGCGCGGTTGAGCATCACCGGGTGCTCGGTGATGACCTCGTCCAGGATGTCCCAGACCTCGGGCTTCTCCTTCTCCACCAGCTTCTTGGCGCTCTTGATGGTGGTGACGTGACCACGCTCTTCGAGCTTGCTGTAGATGAAGGGCTTGAACAGCTCGAGGGCCATCTTCTTGGGGATGCCGCACTGGTGAAGGCGCAGCGTGGGACCCACGACGATGACGGAGCGGCCGGAGTAGTCGACGCGCTTACCGAGCAGGTTCTGGCGGAAGCGGCCCTGCTTGCCCTTGAGCATGTCGCTCAGGGACTTCAGCGGGCGCTTGTTGGGGCCGGTGATGGTCTTGCCGCGACGACCGTTGTCGAAGAGCGCGTCCACGGCCTCTTGCAGCATGCGCCGCTCGTTCCGGATGATGATCTCCGGCGCGTTGAGCTCGATGAGGCGCTTCAGGCGGTTGTTGCGGTTGATGACGCGACGGTAGAGGTCGTTGAGGTCCGACGTCGCGAAGCGACCACCGTCGAGCGGCACCAGCGGGCGCAGGTCGGGCGGCAGCACCGGGATCTCCGTGAGCATCATCCACTCGGGACGGTTGCCGGAGTCCTTGAAGGCCTCGATGACCTTCAGGCGCTTGCTGTACTTCTTGCGCTTGGCCTCCGAGGTGGCCTCACGCAGGTCCAGACGCAGCTGCTCGGCCAACGTGTGGACGTCGACGTCGCGCAGCATCTCGAGGACGGCCTCACCGCCCATGCCGGCGTCGAACGCGTCGTCGCCGTGCTCGTCGAGCAGCTGGTGGTAGGCGTCCTCGCTGAGGATCTCACCGCGGACGAGCGGCGTCTCCTTGGGGTTGAGCACGACGTAGCTCTCGCAGTACAGCACGCGCTCGAGGTCCTTGAGCGTGATGTCCAGCACGGCGCCGATGCGGCTCGGGAGGCTCTTCAAGAACCAGATGTGCGCGACCGGCGTGGCCAGCGTGATGTGCCCCAGGCGCTCACGACGCACCTTGGACTGAATCACCTCGACGCCACACTTCTCGCACACGATGCCGCGGTGCTTCATGCGCTTGTACTTGCCGCAGATGCACTCGTAGTCCTTCACCGGTCCGAAGATCTTGGCGCAGAAGAGGCCATCACGCTCCGGCTTGAACGTACGGTAGTTGATGGTCTCGGGCTTCTTGACCTCACCGTGCGACCACTCGCGGATCTTCTCGGGCGAAGCGAGAGAGATGCGGAGCGCGGAGAACGCGAGGGGATCTTTGGGCTTCTCGAAAAAGCTGAAAATATCCTTCATGGCTCAGTCCTCCTCGGCCGCGACGACGTCGTCACTACGGCGAATCTGATCTTTTTCGATGAGCTCGACGTTCAGGCAGAGTGCCTGCAGCTCTTTCATCAACACGTTGAAGCTCTCGGGGAGACCGGCGTCGAGCGTGTGCTCGCCCTTGACGATCGCCTCGTACATGCGGGTGCGACCCTGCACGTCGTCGGACTTGACCGTGAGGAACTCCTGCAGCGCGTATGCGGCGCCGTAGGCTTCCATGGCCCAGACCTCCATCTCACCCAGGCGCTGACCACCGAACTGCGCCTTACCACCCAGCGGCTGCTGCGTGACCAGCGAGTAGGGCCCGATGCTGCGCGCGTGGATCTTGTCGTCCACCAAGTGGTGCAGCTTGAGGATGTACATGATGCCGACCGTGACGTCCTCGTGGAACGCGTCGCCCGTGCGGCCGTCGAAGAGCACCGTCTGGCCGCTGTCGGGCACGTTGGCGATGCGCAGCAGCTCCTTGATCTCTTCCTCGGACGCGCCGTCGAAGACGGGCGTCGCGAGCTGCAGGCCGTTCTTCCAGCTGCGGATGAGCGGCACGATCTCCTTGTCGCTCACCTCGTCGACGACCTTGCGGACAGGGCCGTCCTTGAAGATGCGCTGGAGGTGCTTGCGGAGGGAGGCGGCGTCCACGCCGGTGTCGACCATCTCCTGGAGCTGCTGACCGAGCAGGTAGCCTGCCCAGCCGAGGTGCACCTCGAGGATCTGTCCGACGTTCATGCGGCTCGGAACACCAAGCGGGTTCAAGACCACGTCCACCGGCTGACCGTTGGGGAGGTACGGGAGGTCCTCCTCGGGCAGGATGCGGCTGACGACGCCCTTGTTGCCGTGACGACCGGCCATCTTGTCGCCGATCTGCAGCTTGCGCTTGATGGCCACGTAGACCTTGACCATCTTGATGACGCCCGGCGGGAGCTCGTCGCCCTTGCCCAGCTTGTCGATCTTCTCCTGGAAGAGGACCTCGATGGCCGACGTCTGCTCGTCGAGCTGCGAGAGGATCGCGTCGATCTTCTCCTTGTTCTTCTCGACCTCGATGGCGCCCCAGTACTTGCGGGGGATGGGCTCGAGCTCGCTCTCCTCGATCTTCACACCCTTCGCCAAGAGCTGCTTGCCCTTGTCGTCCACCAGCTTGGCGGTCGTGGTGTTCTTCACGAGGTGCTTCTGGATGCGCGCGTAGGCGGAGTCGCGGATGATCTTGATCTCGTCCGCCATGTCCTTCTCGAGCTTGGCGCGCTCGTCGTCCTCGATCTGCCGCGTGCGGTCGTCGGTCTCGGTGCCCTTGCGCGCGAACACGCGGGCGTCGATGATGATGCCGGTCACACCGGGCGGAACGCGCAGCGAGGTGTCGCGCACGTCGCCGGCCTTCTCGCCGAAGATGGCGCGAAGCAGCTTCTCTTCGGGGGACAGCTGCGTCTCGCCCTTGGGCGTGATCTTGCCGACCAGGATGTCGCCGGAGTTGACCTCGGCGCCGATGCGCACGATGCCCGACTCGTCGAGGTCCTTGAGGGCCTCCTCGCCGACGTTCGGGATGTCGCGCGTGATCTCTTCCTTGCCGAGCTTGGTGTCGCGGGCGACGCACTCGAACTCCTCGATGTGCACCGAGGTGAACACGTCGTCCTTGACGATGCGCTCGCTCAGCAGGATCGAGTCCTCGAAGTTGTACCCGCCCCACGGCATGAACGCGCAGATGACGTTCTGGCCGAGCGCGAGCTCACCCTTGTCGCAGCTGGGGCCGTCCGCGATGACGTCGCCCACCACCACCCGGTCGCCCGGCTGGACGATGGGGCGCTGGTTGTACGCCGTGTTCTGGTTGGAGCGCTGGAACTTGAGCAGGCGGTAGATGTCCGGGAAGGCCCCGGCCTCACCCTCGGCCTTGACCACGATGCGCGTCGCGTCCACCGACTCGACCACACCGTCGCGCTTGGCCACCAAGCAGACGCCCGAGTCCCGCGCGACGCGGTCCTCGATGCCCGTGCCGGCGATGGGCGCACGCGCGCGCACCGTCGGGACGGCCTGACGCTGCATGTTCGAGCCCATCAGAGCGCGGTTGGCGTCGTCGTGCTCGAGGAAGGGGATGAGCGAGGCAGCCACCGAGACCAGCTGGTTCGGCGACACGTCCATGAGGGTGACCGTGTCGGGCGGAACCAACACGGGCTCACCGTTGTAGCGCGCGTTGATGAGCGTGCCCTCGAGCATCTTGGTGCTCTGGTCGATGACCGCGTTCGCCTGCGCGATGTAGTGGCCCTCTTCCTCGAGCGCCGAGTACCAGCGCACGTCCTCGTCCTTGACCTTGCCCTCGGTCACCGTGCGGTACGGCGTCTCCACGAAGCCGTAGTCGTTGACGCGGGCGTAGGTGGAGAGCGACGCGATGAGGCCGATGTTCGGACCTTCCGGCGTCTCGATGGGGCAGATGCGGCCGTAGTGCGTGGTGTGCACGTCGCGCACCTCGAAGCCGGCGCGCTCACGCGTCAGACCGCCAGGCCCGAGGGCCGAGAGGCGACGCTTGTGCGTGACCTCGGACAGCGGGTTGGTCTGGTCCATGAACTGCGAGAGCTGGCTGCTCCCGAAGTACTCCTTGACCACGGCGCTGACCGGCTTCGCGTTGATCAGGTCGTGCGGCATGAGCGTCTCAATCTCTTGAGACATGCTCATGCGCTCCTTGATGGCGCGCTCCATGCGGACCAGACCGATGCGGTACTGGTTCTCCATGAGCTCGCCCACGGCGCGCACGCGGCGGTTGCCGAGGTGGTCGATGTCGTCCGTGGACCCGCGACCGTTCTTGAGCTCGATCAGGTGACGCACCGTCTCGAGGATGTCGCGCTCGGTGAGCGTGGTGTGCTCGATGTCCGGGCGCTCGCTGTGGTCCTTGTAGAACTTGTAGTTCAGCTTCAAGCGGCCGACCTGGCTGAGGTCGTAGCGCTCGGGGTTGAAGAACAGGTTCCCGAAGAGCGTGCGAGCCGTCTCGAGCGTGGGTGGATCACCCGGGCGCAGGCGGCGGTAGATCTCGAGGATGGCCTCGTCCTGGCTGATGACCTTGTCGGCCAGCAGGGTGTCGCGCAGGTAGGAGCCGACGTTCAGGCCGTCGATGAAGAGCACGCGCAGCTGCTTGACGCCCGCCTCGCGCATGGCGGCGATCTTCTCTTCGGTCAGGTCCTCGTTGACCTGCACGATGATCTCGCCCGTCTCCTCGTCGATGACGTCCTCGGCGCTGACCTTGCCCACGACCTCGCTCAGGTCGGCCGGCAGCTTCTCGATGCCCGCGGCCTGCAGCTTGCGGATGACGGCGCGCGTGAACTTGCGGTTCTTCTTGACCAGCGACTCGCCGCCGATCTTGATGTCACGCGTGGCGCGCTGACCGGTGAGGATGTCGTACTCCACCGACTTCGAGAACGAGTTCTTGGACTCGAAGAAGATCGTCTCGGTGTGGTAGAAGAACTTCAGCAGGTCGTGGGTGCTGTAGCCGAGGGCCTTCAGCAGCACGGTCGCGTGCATCTTGCGGCGACGGTCGATGCGTACGTACAGCAGGTCCTTGGGGTCGAACTCGAAGTCCAGCCACGAGCCGCGGTAGGGGATGACGCGCGCCTGGTAGAGCAGCTTGCCCGACGAGTGGGTCTTGCCCGAGTCGTGGTCGAAGAAGACGCCCGGGGAGCGGTGCAGCTGGCTGACCACCACGCGCTCGGTGCCGTTGATGATGAACGTGCCGCTCTCCGTCATGAGCGGGATCTCACCGAAGTAGACCTCCTGCTCCTTGATGTCGCGGACCGCGCGCTCACCGCCATCGCTGTTGTCGTAGATGATCAGCTGGATGGTGACCTTGATGGGCGCCGCGTACGTCATGCCGCGCTGGCGGCACTCGTCCACGTCGTACTTCGGTCGCTCCAGCGTGTACCCGACGAACACGAGCTCGCTCGTCCCGTTGAAATCACGGATCGGGAAGACGCTCCGGAACACACCCTGAAGCCCAATGTCGGTCCGCTCCACGTGGGGGATCGTCGACTGGAGGAACTTGTCGTAGGACTTCTTCTGGATGTCGATCAGGTTGGGGATGTCGAGGAAACGCTCGATCTTCCCAAAGCTGTGACGAATCCGGAAATTGGTCTGGATCTTCGACGCCATGTTCACCGGGATTCCTGAACCGCATGCAGCCAGCGGTCCGTGGTCGGGTTGCGAAAGTTAACTAAGAAAAATGCGAATTGCGGCGTGGGCCTCTGGGCAAGAGGCCTACGCCGCGTTTCAGATACTGAACGGTCCAGAGCACGGTGCGCAGGGCGCACCCGTCCGGCGGGGCGGGGAGTCTACCCCACCCTGTGCCGATGGCCAAGCAAAATGCAGGCCGAAGTAACGACGGGTGCGCAACTGCGCGGGGATCACTTGAGGGTGACCTTGGCGCCGGCTTCCTCGAGCTGCTTCTTGATGTTCTCGGCCTCGTCCTTGGACACGGCCTCCTTGATGATCTTCGGAGCGGCCTCGACGAGGTTCTTCGCGTCCGCCAGGCCAAGCTGGGTGATCTCACGGATCGTCTTGATCACGTTGATCTTCTTGGCGCCGGCGTCGGTCAGCTCGACGTCGAACTCGGTCTTCTCTTCCTCAGCCGCAGCCGCCGGGCCAGCCGCCGCCACGCCCGCCACGGCCACGGGGGCCGCCGAAACGCCCCAGCTCTCCTCGAGGGCCTTCACCAGGGACGCGACGTCCTTCACGGTCCAGCCGCTGAGCTCTTCGACCATCTGCTCAATGTTCATGTTCGCCATGTTGTCTCTCCGCTAACGCGCCCCCGAAACGGGTTCGAGGCGCGCAAAGTTTGCTTGTTTTGGTTTGAAATGAGGGAATTCGATGTGTGCATGAAGGAGGGCGTGCCCTCTGCCGGCCGAGGCCAGCAGCGACTCAGCCCTCTCCGTCCTTGCGAAGCTTGGCGTCCAAGACGAGGGCCATGCGCTGGGCCGGAGCATTGAGCTGCGCCACCAGGTTCTGGGCCGGTGCCATGAGCGTTGCGAGCAACATGGCGCGGATCTCGTTCTTGCCGGGGAGCTTGGCGAGGGTGTTCTCGACCGCGGCTCGGTCCATGACCTCACCGTCGAGCAGGCCACACTTGATGACGAGCTTCTCGGGAAGGTTCTTGGGGCTGAGCTTGGCCGCGTTGTCTTCACGGAACTTGATGATGGTCTTGGCCGCGACCGAGGCATCTTCAAAGGACCACGCGAACGCGGTGGGGCCCTTCAGGTGGGCGAGGAACTGCTTGTTACCGACGACGTCGGTCCCATCCAGCGCCTTCTTGACGACGTTGTTCTTGACCACCTTGTACTCGACGCCCGCCTTGCGGAACTCGGCGCGGAGGTTGGTGATGGTCTCGACATCGACGCCCGAGAAGTCCAGCAACACGACCGAGTCGGCCTTGTCCCAGGTCTCGCGCACACTGGCCGCCTGCGCCTGCTTGTCTTCACGTGTCATGGGCATGGGTTCAGGCCTCCACCACGTTGAGAGAAAGCGGGTCGACTCGGAAGCCGGGTCCCATGGTCGAGCTGAGCGTGATGCTCTTCATGTAGACGCCCTTGGCGGCGGCCGGCTTGGCCTTCGCGAGCGCGTCGAGGATGCTCCTGGCGTTGTCGGCCAGAGCGTTGGGTTCAAAGGACCGCTTGCCGATGCGGGCGTGCACGATACCTGCGCGCTCGACACGGAACTCGACCTTACCAGCCTTTGCCTCGGTGACCGCCTTCGTGACATCGAAGGTGACCGTGCCGACCTTGGGGTTCGGCATGAGACCACGTGGACCGAGGACACGGCCCAAGCGGCCGACCTGACCCATCATGTCGGGGGTGGCAATCACGGTGTCGAACTCAAGCCAGCCCTCGGTGATCTTGGCGACAAGATCATCGCCACCGACGAAGTCAGCGCCCGCGGCTTCCGCCTCGGCCACCTTCTCGCCCTTGGCGAACACCAGGACTCGATTGGTCTTTCCCGTGCCGTGCGGGAGCACCACTGCTCCACGCACCATCTGGTCGGCGTGCTTCGGGTTAACGCCAAGTCGGACCGCGATGTCGACGCTCTCGTCGAACTTGGCGAAGGAGATGTCCTTCACCATTTTCACGGCCTCATCGAGGCTATAACGCCGGTTGCGGTCGGACGTCTCTATGGCTGTCCTGCGCCTTTTTCCGGGTTTCATCAAATCTCCTCACGACAGTCCGTCCTCTTTTGGAACGAACAGCCTCCCACCAGGGACCCCAGGTGGTACGGGGTACAGCGGACCATCCGCTGTTCGGCGCGGCCAGAGACGCACTCGTGGCTGCGCGAAGTCGGGGTTTGTGGGGCTCTAGCCCTCGATGTCAACGCCCATGGAGCGCGCGGTGCCCATCACGGACCGCATGCACGCCTCGTGGGAGCCGGCGTTGGTGTCCACGATCTTCTGCCGCGCGATGGACGCCACCTGGTCCATGGTCAGCTTGCCGACCTTGGTCTTGTTGGGCACGGGCGAGCCGGACTTGAGCCCCAGGACCTGCTTGATGAGCACGGGCACGGGCGGGGTCTTCAGGATGAAGCTGAAGGTGCGGTCGGAGTAGACCGAGATCACCACGGGGATGATCAGGCCCGCGTCCTTGGCGGTCTTGGCGTTGAACTCCTTGCAGAACTGCATGATGTTCACGCCGTGCTGACCGAGCGCCGGGCCGACGGGGGGCGAGGGGTTGGCCGCTCCGGCGGGGAGCTGGAGCTTGATCTGTCCGATGACCTTCTTCATGACCGTTACCTAGGTGCCCGGAGGCGGGGAAGCAGCGCGCGACATGTCGCTGCGAAGACGTGGTGGGGAGGGAGCTTGGGGGTGGCAGCGAGGCAGGCTGCCGAGACGCGTCAGACCGTCTTTTCGACGTGTCCGTAGTCGAGCGTCACGGGGGTCTCGCGACCGAAGATGCTGACGAGGACGCGAATCTTTTGTTGATCGGGAGCGACCTCTTGGATCGAACCGGTGAAGTTTGCAAATGGTCCCTCGATCACGCGCACGTGATCGCCGGGCTGGAAGTGCACCGCCGGCTTCGGCTTGGCCGCGCCGTCTTCCATTTGCTGCGTGATCACGCGGATCTCGCGGTCGGGCACCTCCGTGGGGGTGCGCCCGCCCAGGAAGCCGCTGACCTTGGGCGTCCCGTTCACCAAGTGCCAGGTCTCGTCCGTGAGCTCCATCTGCACGAAGATGTAGCCGGGGTAGAAGGTGCGCTGGCTGACGCGCTTCTTGCCGTCACGCGTCTCTTCGACCTTCTCCTTGGGGATGAGGATCTCGCCGAACTTGTCCTCCATGCCCTCGCGCTTGATGCGCTCCTCGAGCGAGAGACGGACTTTGTTCTCGTAGTTCGAGTAGGCCTGGATTGTGTACCACTTCATCGCCATGACCGATTCGTCCTTCAGAGCTGGTAGACGAGGTCGGAGAGCTTCGACCAGGTCGCGTCAAAGACGCCGAGGATGATGGCCGCCACCACCGACACGACGAGGACGATCAGGGTTTGCTTCCAGGTCTCCTCGCGGGAGGGCCACTTCACGCGTGCGAGCTCGGCCGCGACCTCGTTGCTGAACTTCGCAATCTTGGGGTGGCGGTACAGGACGCTGCTGGTGACGATGGCGAGGATGGCCGCGCCGGCGCTGGCCAGGGTTCCGTCGGAGTCTGCGAAGATCTCCCAGATGGCGACGATCAGGTGGTCGTAGAGCCAGAAGAGAGCAAGCGCGCCCGCGATGTAGGCGAACTGAACCCACCGCTCGATGCCGAGCGTGCTCGTGACGGGGAGATTGTCTTCTTGCGCGATGCTATCTTGCGCCATGTTCGCCATCACTGGGTGTGGGGGAAAAGGGGCAGGCCAGGAGGGAATCGAACCCACGACCTGCGGATTTGGAATCCGCTGCTCTACCGATTGAGCTACTGACCTATCAACTCCGCGTGGCCTTTGGGGGCGTCTGCGGAGTGCTCGCTCCCTCGCTCAGGCCGAGACCTGGGTCGAGGGGGCTCGGCTCACCGGGATTCCCGGTGAACCGTGTGCTTCTTGCAAGTGGGGCAGAATTTCTTCAGCGTCAAGCGCTCTTGGTGCCCCGCCCTCACGGGCTTGGTGGTCTGGTAGTTGCGCGCATCGCATTCCTCACAGACCAATGCGATGCGCACCCTATCTGCCACTACGGCCTCACGCAATGATGTTGGACACGACGCCGGCGCCGACGGTGCGACCGCCCTCGCGGATGGCGAAGCGCTGCTTGGCTTCCATCGCGACGGGGTAGATGAGCTCGACGGTCATTTTGACGTTGTCGCCGGGCATCACCATCTTGACCTCTTCCGGCAGGCTGATCTTGCCGGTGACGTCCATGGTCCGCATGTAGAACTGCGGGGTGTAGTTCGCGAGGAACGGCTTGTGGCGGCCGCCCTCTTCCTTCTTGAGCACGTAGACCTCGCACTCGAACTTCGTGTGCGTCTTGGCCGTGCCCGGCTTCGCGAGGACCTGGCCGCGCGAGACGGCGTCCTTCTCGATGCCGCGCAGGAGGCAGCCCACGTTGTCGCCCGCCGTGCCCTCGTCGAGCAGCTTGCGGAACATCTCGACGCCCGTGACGACCGTCTTCTGCGGCGCCACGAAGCCGAGGATCTCCACCTCGTCCTGCGGGTGGATGGTGCCGCGCTCGATGCGGCCCGTGACGACCGTGCCGCGACCCTTGATCGAGAACACGTCCTCGATGGCCATCAGGAACGGCTTGTCCACGTCGCGCTCCGGCGTCGGGATGTGCTCGTCCACCTGCTTCATGAGCTCCACGATGGAGTTCACGCCCATCTCCTTGCCCTGGATGGCAAGCAGCGCCGAGCCACGCACGATCGGGATGTTGTCCCCGTCGTACTGGTACTTGCTGAGCAGCTCGCGCACTTCCATCTCGACCAGCTCGAGCAGGTCGGGGTCGTCCACCGCGTCCACCTTGTTCAGGAAGACCACCATCGTCGGCACGCCGACCTGACGCGCCAGGAGCACGTGCTCCTTGGTCTGCGGCATCGGGCCGTCCACGCCGCTCACCACCAGGATCGCGCCGTCCATCTGCGCCGCGCCGGTGATCATGTTCTTCACGTAGTCCGCGTGACCCGGGCAGTCCACGTGCGCGTAGTGACGCGTCTCCGTCTGGTACTCCACGTGGCTCGTCGCGATCGTCACGGTCTTCGTCGCGTCACGGACCGTGCCGCCCTTCGCCACGTCGTGGTACGAGACCACGTTGCCGCCGTGCTTGTCGGCCATCACCTTGGTGATCGCCGCCGTCAGCGTCGTCTTGCCGTGGTCGATGTGACCGATGGTCCCGACGTTGATATGCGGCTTATTGCGAACGAACTTTTCTTTGCCCATGGCTTTACGATCCCTGTCTGCGTCTTCGTGAGCGGAGTTGAAACGCGGAGCCCAGGATGAGAGTTGAACTCACGACCTCCCCCTTACCAAGGGGGTGCTCTACCACTGAGCTACCTGGGCGTTTGGTTTGTGCACGCACCTTTGGTGCGCTTCGGATGAACTGAGGAGCTTGTCGAGGCGCCGGCACGACACCTGCGGGAGCAAGTGCAGCGACGTCGACTCGGAGCGGGCGACCGGGTTCGAACCGGCGACATTCAGCTTGGAAGGCTGACGCTCTACCAACTGAGCTACACCCGCAGAAGGGGGACCACGCCCGGGGGCGTGGTCCTTGGTGGAGAGTGGTGGGTTCGAACCACCGTAGGCATTGCCGGCAGATTTACAGTCTGCTCCCTTTGGCCGCTCGGGCAACTCTCCGGAAGGATTGAGATTTCAACAGAGCTGACGATGGGACTTGAACCCGCAACCGCCGGTTTACAAAACCGGTGCTCTACCAGTTGAGCTACGCCAGCAGGTGGAGGGGAAGCCACCCCCCGATCGTCACCAAGAGGGTGCAAGAACCCATCCCATGGACTCGCAGGGGCGCGTTATGTACGGCGAGCGTCCAGGAGTGTCAAGAACAAAGTCGGCCTCGTCAGGACCCCAAGAGGGCGCCCAGCTGCTGCCGAACACGGGCCAAGTCGGCCTCGATGCGGGCCCGCCACTCGGTGTCCACGCCGGTGCGCTCGATCATCTGCAGGGTCAGCTCCCAGTACCGGATGGAGTGCCGGAGGAGCGGCTCCACGTACTGCGCCAGGGCGTCCCGGTAGGTCTGCTCGTAGTCGGCGCGCTCCTCCTGCGTGAGGGGCTCCGACGCAGGGGGCACCGGGGCCGTCACGATGGACTGGAAGAAGCGGTCGTAGAGGGACCCGATCTGGTAGCCCGCGGCGCTGGTCCAGTAGGGCTCCGACCAGCGCATGGTGTCGAAGTACAGGCGCTGGGCCTCCAGCAGGTGGGCGGCGCGCATGTCCAGGGCGGCGCGCTGGGTCTGCAGGGTACCGGGGGGCACGGGGGACTCGTCGAAGGCGATGCGCTCGTTCTCGGCGAGCACGAAGTTGGCCGCCGCGACGAAGTAGAAGCCACGCACCTCACTCCCCGCCGGCCGCGTGCGCACGTAGTTGAGGGTCTCGTGCGCTTGGGACACGGCCCGCTGGCGCTCCCCAGCCCCGAAGAGCCCCTGGGCACGGCGCGCGAGGGCCTCGACGCGATCGTCCACGCTGAGGTCGGGCTCCCGCAGGAGCTCGTCGGCCACCTGGACGAGCGCCGCCCACTCGCCCAGACGCTCGTACAGCAGCCCCAGCTGGAAGCGCGCGGCGCGCACGTCGCTGGACGTCGGGTAGTCGCGCACCAGGCGCTGGTACTGCGCCGCGGCGCTCCTGGGGCTGTCCTCACGCATGTGACACAGGGCTGCGTTGTAGAGCGACGCGGGGGCCAGGCGGCTGCCCGAGAACTCCGTGACCAGCCGCTCGTAGGTCGCGATGGCCTCCGGGCAGCGCCCTTCCCGTGCGTGCTGGCGCGCGGCGGCGAACAGGTCCTCGTCCGAGTAGACGCTCTCGGCGCCCTCCCCGGAGCGGATGCGCAGCCCGGGGAGGTCCTCGGTGGCGGTGGGCTCACCCGGGGTGGTGGCGCGATGGGCGCGGCCCGCGCAGCCCGCGATCGCGAGCGAGGCCCCGGTGGCGGCCATGAGCAGAATTCGCACAGCGACGGAGGAAGAGTGGCGGACGCGGGAGCGCATGATGAGAGGACAGCGTAGCGTGCCGAAAGGTTCCATGGGGTGTCGCTCGGGGGTGAGCGGCGCCGCTCGGGGGAGCGTTGCGCGCCCGAGACCGTAACAGACAGCGTTACGGTGTGACGCGTAACACTCGGGGTGCGCAGGCGTGACGCTCGGGGTAGCGCGTTGTTTTATTCAATGATTTCCGAACAATCGCGCATGGCACGCCAGCTGCAAAGTGGTCCCTCGTCCCCAAGGAGCCACTACGATGACCACCCCCGCCGCCCCCCTGCTACCCCCCACCGACTGGACCGACCGCGAGCTGCTCGCGCGACTTCTGATTCGCAGTGAGGTCGCCTGGCGGGAGTTCCACAGGCGCTACGACCGGCTGATCTACAAGTGCATCCACAAGGTCACCAACCGCTTCCACAGGGTGCTCTGCCAGGATGACCTGGACGACATCTTCGGTCAGTTCCTGCTGAACCTGACGGCCCGTGACATGCGGCGCCTGCGCGCCTTCCAGCCCGAGCTGGGCAACAAGCTGGGCACCTGGATTGGGCTGTTGGCCACGAACACCGCGTGGGACCACCTGCGCCGCGTGTCGCGCCGGCCGTACATGAGCGAGCTGAGCGAGGCCGACCACCTCGAGAGCGACGAGGAGAGCCCCATCGAGCACCTGGCCCGCGCCGAGCGCTGGACCCTGGTGAACAAGGCGCTCAGCGAGTTCTCGGACAAGGACCAGACCTTCGTGCAGCTGTACTACGTGGACGGGCTGGACGCCGAGAGCGTGGCGGCCGAGATGAACATCTCGGTCAAGACGGTCTACAGCAAGAAGCACAAGATCCGCAGCCGCCTCGAGGCGCGCCTGCGGACCTGTGCGGCCTGAGCCCCTGAGTCCCGCTCAGGGGTCGTCGCGGGCGTCGCAGCGGCTCTGGCCGAAGGCGCTGGGGCTAACCCCGCAGTTGCCGAACCAGTAGGCGAAGCCGTCGTCCGCGTAGCCCGTGACCTCGAGCGAGTAGCTGCCCGGCGGCTGGACCCCAAAGTCCAGCACCAAGACGCCCGAGCCCACGCAGGCCGTCTCCACCGACGACGAGACCACCGTGCCGACCGAGTTGCGCAGGAGCACGTCGTAGTCGAACACCCCCGCCTCGGCGCAGGTGCCGGCTACGAACGAGGCGGTCTGTGAGAGGTCCCAGCGCACCTCCACCAAGAGCGGATCGCCCGTGGGCGGGACCGTGCAGCGGTGGGTGATGTCCACGCCGTCGAAGTACATGCCCGTGCACGTGGCGGCGTAGGTCTCGGAGCCGAAGCGGTCGTAGCCGCGCACGTCCAGCTCGTAGTTGTCGATGGCGATGGACGAGAAGATGAGGTCGCCACAGGTCACGTTGGTGCCGCTGCGCACGATGCCGACGGAGTCGTACAGCGTGTAGTCCATGCGCGTGACGCCGGCGTCGAAGCAGGTGCTCAGGGCCGAGCCCCAGCCGAGCTCCACGGTCATGGACTCGACGGTGCAGCCCGGCAGCAGCGCGGCGCAGGCCAGCAGCAAGCTCAGCCCGAGGGCGCGGCGAGGTCGACGAAGGGGAAATCTGGATGGGTGCATACTGGGCTCCTTGAGGGTTCGAGTGTACTACGCCGTCACCGCAATGGTTCTTCCGTCTGCGCGCGCCGGTGAGCCAGCGCCCGGCGCCACGAAAAACGGCGACCCGAGGGCCGCCGCGTTTCATGTCTCCCAGCCTCCCGGCCGGGCGTCTTGCCTCAGCTCTCGCGCTTGCGGCGGAGCATCAGGCCCAGCGCCAGCAGCGACAGCAGACCGTACAGCGGCCGGCTAGCGTCGCCCTCTGCCGTGGAGCAGTCCGCGCAGCCACCGCCGTCGCTCGGCGGCGGCAGACCACGCAGCGACTCCGTGTTGCTGCCCACGTTGCCGGCCTCGTCCCGCACCTCGAACTCGAACTGACCGATGGCGCCCGCCACCAGCCGCTCCGGCGTGCCCAGCGTGGTCCAGCTCGACCAGTCGGTCGCGCCCAGCTCACGGTAGCGGTACTCGAGAGCGTCAGCGCGACTGACGATGTCGCCAGCTCGTAGGATCGTGCCGTCGGCCGTGGTGATGGTCTCCACGTCGGGCGCCAACAGGTCGATGAGGAACTCCGCGCGGGCCGGAGTGAGGTCCGTCGAGCCCACCCCGCCGACGACGCGTGCCCGCGCCGCAACCGTATGGCGGCCCTGTAGCAGAAGTGAGTCGTCCGAGATGACCGCGTAGGGACTGCGGCTCCAGGCGCTCCAGATCTGACCGTCCACTTGGTACTGGTACTCGTACTCGACTCCCTCGGGGCCGTCTGCGCTCATCGCGATCTCGATGCTGGGCCGCTCGCCCAGACCAAGGGTCTCGATCTCGAAGACACGGGCGTCCGGCACGTTGACCGTGACGAGCTCCACGTTGGTCTCGATGCGCTGCGTGAACGGCGTGGGGGTGGGCAGCTCGAGGTCCACGAACACGCCGAGGAAGCGCTCACCGTCCGACTCGACGAGGCGGATGGCATCGTCCGCCAAGTTGATGCCGATGGGCAGCGCGGCACCAGCCAACAGGTCGTTGACGCTGATGGTCGGGATCGCCCCGCCCACCATGCCGAGCGCAAGAGGCACAATAGCTCCGACCGACGTAGCGATGGTGGCCGGGTCTTCGGCGAGGAGGTCGCTGTTGGTCACGACGGGGTTACCCAGGATGACCCCGCCGTTTTCCCCAACAAGCGTGGGTGTGATCGCGCCGTCGACGAGGGGCAGGTTCAGCGTGACGACCAAGTCTGTTGTGAAGGTCATGAAGCGGACGTACCGCTCCGTACTCCAGACGTAGAAGTCGATGGACAGCTGCGGCATCTGGAGGGTGATGAAAGGGTCGCTCTCCGTGCCCGCACCCAGCGTGACGACGGGCGGTTGCTGAGGACGCAGCGCCACTCCGATAGCCGAGCCGTTGCCGCCGTCATATGGGAATGCAAGGCCCTTGAGCGAGCGGGCGAGGAATGACAGGAAGCCCGTGCTGAGCTGCTGAGCGAGACGCGATGTGACCTGCAAGCAGAGCGCGCCCGAGCGCCAGAGCTGGTAGGCCCCGTAGTTCATGACCTCTTCCGACAGACCCAGCGAGATGTGGTTGTTGTCGCCTTCACCGCCGCGGAAGGCCGCGGCCTCGGTCACCACCGGGATGGCGGGCGGGTCTGCGAGGTCCGGGATGCAGCTGCTGGCCTGCAGGGTGTTGAAGCCACCGAAGAGGTCGATGGTGTAACCCAGCGTGCCAGCGGGCGGGGGCGAGACGACGTTGACCGCGCGGGCCTCACCGTCCACCGCAGCGATGATGTCCACCGCGGCGCGCAGGCCCGGCGAGATGGCGGCCAGGAAGCCACCCATGTCGAGGCGACCCTCGAAGCCGAGCAAGAGGGGCACGCGGTTGCCTGCGCCCTGCTCGCCGGCCTGCAAGACGCCGTCGCCGTTGGTGTCTTGGTAGCAGATCTCGTCCGCCGGACGCACCAGGCTGCCGCTCGGGCAGAGGGTGCGCGCGTTGTTGTTGGTCGGGTCCGCCAGGGCGGGCTGCGGCAGCTGGGCAAACTGCTGGATGAGCGTGCCCTCGTTGATCAGGCCTTCCACGGTCATCTCGATGGTGCCGTAGATGACGCCCTGGAAGAGGCTGATGACGGAGCCGACCAAGCCGGAGCAGTTGATGGACATGTCCTCCTGCTGCAGGCCCTGACCCACGAAGCGCGCGGTCAGGAGCTCGAACTTGCCGTAGCCGGCGCGAGCGCCGGTGGGCTGCGCCGTGATGGCCAGCTCCGCACGGAAGTCGATGGTGGGCGTGGAGCCGCCGTTGGTGTTGATGCCGATGCCGCAGTTGGGGACGATGCCGAAGCCTCGGACGGGGAGGTCGCGGGGCTGCCCGGCGCCGTTCACGGAGCGAGCGTGGACGCCGACGTCGACGCGCAGGCGGTCCGGCGTGTCGTCCACGGCCGAGATGTCGAGGTTGCGCAGGTCCAGGCTGACCTGGCAGTTGTTGTTGTCGCCGAGCCAGAGGCTGCCGTTGATGTTGGGCGAGATGCCGCCGATGATGGCGCCAGCGCCCACGCCCACGTGCAGGCGGTAGTTCGTGCCCGGAACCAGGTTTGCACCGCAGGTGGGCTCCGCCAGCGCGCCGATCAAGAACGACGAGTCCGCGCTGCAGACGTTCTGCCAGTTGCCCGGCGACGCTTCACGCTGGATGGCGATGTCTCGCGAGGCAACCCCCGACGAGCCGCTCGCGACGCCGATGGTGGGGACGGAGACCGTGAAGGCGGCGCTGTTCGAGCTGTCGCCGCTGAACGTGCCACCCGTGGCGCTCGCCGTGCGGATGGCGTTGTTCTGAAGGCAGACGGCAGCGAACCCGTTCAGGACGGTGGCGTCGAAGAGCGGCGCCTGAATGGGCGGGATCGAGACACGGATGTCGTCCATGCTGGAGCCGGGCCCGAGCAGGTCCGCGAGCAACGGGGCGACCAAGGCCTCGGCGTTGTCTTCGATGAACTGGATGCCGTCCGGCGAGAGGCGCACCTGCGTCGCG
This sequence comes from Sandaracinaceae bacterium, assembly GCA_020633075.1. Classification (GTDB taxonomy): domain Bacteria; phylum Myxococcota_A; class Polyangia; order Polyangiales; family Houyiibacteriaceae; genus JADJJE01. The sequence goes on along the minus strand of JACKEI010000002.1, from coordinate 1,287,434 downwards.
TTCGGGATGCGCTCCGATACCGGGAACCCACCAGGAATGGGCAGGATGGAGCAGCCCTCACAGTCGCAGGCGCAGTCGCAGGCGCCGCAGCTGTCGCAGTCTGCGAGGCAGTCGCTGATGCAGCCGTCCAAGCAGCCGGAGAGGTCGAAGCCGTTACAACCCGTTGTTGCAAGGCCCATGAGGAAGATAAAAGAAAGCCGAACCACACGGTCCATGTGAATCTCCACGATTCTTGCGCCAGTCAGTAAGGGCGCGACTCAGGCCGCGCCGGGTATAGTTGTATCAGAGCCGGGTCCGCGAGATCCAGTGCCTTGACGGAAATATATTCCCGGCGCTGCGCATCCAGGCGGGCAGGCGGCGGCAGGAGACTGTACACGTGGTCAGTTCTGGCCTGCCCCGAGGGGGCGCCATTGCGCCGGGAGCCGTACCAACGTTATGCTCCCCCGCATGAACAAGACGGTACGGACGACTGGTTTGAGCGCGGCTCTTCTCTTGGCGCTGCTCGGGTGCGGGAGCTCGACCTCCAACCCCTTCGGACAGCTGGACGGCGCACAGAACGCGGCGATCTCGGACGCGTGCCAGTGCTTCACCGCGCTCGAGTACTCGAATGCCGCGGAGTGTGAGGCGGCGCTCGAGGACTCGTATACTGCCACCGAGCGCGCATGCCTCGAGGAGGTCTATCGCACCTACAACGCGGAGCTGGCGCCCAACACCGCCTGCCGCTTGGCCGCGCTCGATGTGGGCGTGGACTGCTTGAACGACGTGGTCGATTGCAACGCAACGGGGGTGCAGACCTGCATCGGCGACGTTGGCGACGCGTTCACCGAGTGCCCGGCGATCCCGCAGGCTGTCGAGGACGCCCTCGACGCGTGCACGCCCTGACTCACGGCGCGCGGCAGCTCGTAGCGCCCCTGGGCTGCCGCGGCAGGGCAGTCTGCGGCGCTGACGTCTAGCGGGCCCACAGGCGCGCGAGCGGCAGCTCTACCATCGCGAAAGGGGTCGCGCGGACCTGCACGTCGCCCTGGTAGGCGCCGACGAGGGTTCGGCTACCCTCCGTCAGCTCCAGCACCTCGAGGGTCTTCTCGGAAGGGTCCACCAGCCAAGCGTGCGCGACACCGTGCGCCGCGTAGATCGGCAGCTTCTTCACGCGATCGAAGCCCGCGGTGGAGGGGGACAGCACCTCACACACCCAGTCGGGCGCGAGCTCGAAGAAGGCCACATCGGGAAGCTCGGGCATGCGCTCGCGGCGCCAGCCGGCCAGGTCGGGCACAAGCACATGCTCGCCGAAGTGTACCTCCGGCTCATTGAGGATGACCCAGCCTCCCGGGCCCCCGCCGTCTCCCCAGCCCATGGGCGGCTCCAGCAAGCCGCCGAGGACGGAGGCGCAGCGCGCATGCAAGGCCCGCGGCCGGGGCTGGAGGTCCAGCTGCCCATCAACGAGCTGAGCGACCATGTTCTCGGGAGCCCGGAGCACATCCTCGTAAGTGGCGCGGCGTCTGGCGGGATCAGCCATGGAGAAAAACGTACCACACGTAGGGCGACGCGGGCCTGCCGTCTCACCTGATGGACGTACATGTTGAACCCCGGCCTCCCATCACAAGCGCGGGGATGAACCGGCCGAACTGACGTCCCACCAGACAAGTAGGCCCGGTGTCCACACTGCCGGCGGGACGGCACACTCAACGCGCACGGCTTCCTCCGAGGCTACGTGGAGTCCGGCAGCGCAAGCGTTGTCCGTGGCCGGCGCTTCTTCTGCTCCGATCGCCGAGCGAGCCTCCGGGGGTGCGGCAGGACCTTCTCGGTCTTGCTCCAGCAGCACGTCGCCGCGTTCACCGTCACCACCCTGACGCTGCTCGCGTTCGTCCTCCGCGTCGTGGGCGGGGCCACCAGGAAGGCCGCGTGGGAGGCCGTCGCGCCCCCAGGGTTCCACGTCCGCAGCGGGTACCGACTCTGGCAGCGACTCGCCTGGTCACAGCCCCATTGGCGCACCCAGCTCCTCCGTCTGGCGCCGCCGCCACCCTGCCCATCCAGCGTTCCTCTCGCCGGCGGGGTCGCGCATCTGCGTCTCGTCTTCAGCGACGACGACGCCTTCGGTGCGTTCCAGCACGCGCTCGGCACGCCTCTCCTGCCATGACACGGCAGCCGCTGAGAGCCCCACTCGCATCGGCTGTCGGGACCCGCGAACAGCCCGACACCGCCAGCAACACCAGACGTCAATATCGCCGCGCGCGCCCGGCCGTCTCGCGTGCAACCAACCCTGGACCCGATACGACCCACTCGGTCGCGATCTACGACGTCAGCGTGGACTTCGCCTCGGATCGCTACGACGCCAATTCGGCCGCCGGCTACGACGCCAATCTGGACGCCAACAGCTATCGTGCGCTGGTAGCTTGGTTGGCAACGGTGACTCGACGGCTCTCAACCAAGATCATCCAGCGGGCGGCACAGTCCTGAGGATCTCGCACGCGCGACGGAAAGCGGAGCTCTCGTGATGTGGAAGGTTCCACCTCTTCGACCGCGCAGAGACGCATGCCAGTTTGATCTTCAAATTCCGCGTTTACTCTATCAGCCATCGAAATGCCGGATACACTCCAGTATTGTTCCGAACAACGTTCGCATGGGTCACTCGCACATATTTCACTAAACACGATTGCGCACACTGATGTCATGCCGGGAAACGAGCAACTTTCACAGGCACTTTCACACACCTGTACACCGTCACGTTGACCATGGTGGGTGCAGCGCGATCTAACTCGCTCATCATTAACACATTCGCCATACAGGTCTCGAAACTCGGACATAGCCAGCAACATGCCGTATGACTTTCGTCCTATTATGTGGGCGATAACTTGAAATTCCAAACCACGAACATCGACAAGAACTCCACACGGATTATCGTGGCAACGATCGCCCGCAATCTCGACAATATCGGGGTGAGAAATTGGCACATATCCAGGAAGATGAATCTGTCGCCACTCGCAATCCGTATCGCACACAGAATAAACATAGTGTGTCGAACGCCAGACAAGTCTCTCATGGTCCAGAACAGGGTCGGTAGGAATATCCACCTGGGTCGATCTACACGCGCAAATCAAAGACAACACGAACAGTACAGCGGCGCGAACCATCATCATGGTTCCGGCCGCACAGGATGCGGATAGAGTGCCGGAACGTATGTCATCTCACGCAAGATCCGCCCAACGAGAGATGTCGCGCCTGAAGTTACCACTGTAGTTTGACTGCCGTTCGCGAACCTAGTTCCGAATTTGTCGCTATTCGAATCAAAATGTCCACCCATTCGTGCTCCCGGATTTCTCGCTCCACTAAGTGCTTGATAGGCAAGATGAAGCACTTGTTCATCCTGAAGGCGCATGGCCCGCCGAATGCATGAGCGGCCGGGACACCTGTTCCCACCGGACATGATATTGCCCATGCCGCGATACGGATTGGTCGCCCCGGTCGGCACGTTCGCGGGATAGCTGCCTGTCTCTGGATATCGGTCCCCGAGTCCTAGTAGATGCCCAATCTCGTGCGTGCCCGTGTACGAACCACCACGCCGGTCGGAAGCAAGGGCTGAACGCGGTACACCTATGACGTTACCACTTTGAGTGAAGGCGCGCTCTCCTCCATTCATTCCCGTGCCGACGAGAGCGAAGTTCAGTCCACGATCTGCGCTTGAGTCACGTGCTCTATCACTTAAAGCGGCAACTGCTGCGGCAAGATCTGAATCAGAATGCATGTCGCCACCAGTCATCGGAGATCCACCTCCGAGTCCGGTAATGTATGCTGCTTCCTCGCTGGTTACCGCTCGGACAACTATTCGGAATCGCACACGTATGATGGTGTCTGCTTCATATCCTTCGATTCCTAGTTCTCCCGCGGTCGTAGTGTACTCCCGAGAATTCCATTCATCTGCCTGTTCTTGTAACGTGGCAGCCGCAGCGCGCGAAGCTGAGTCCCCGGCTCCATCGTAGACGGCGAGTTCTACGTTCGCGGTAGCTGTGAGGCCTCCATCACTCGACTCCTTGATCTTCCATGCCGGATCGAGTCCGATCGGGTCCCTAGTTTGAAGCAAGTTACCTCTCACATAGTGGTACCCATTCATCGCCTCCCCGCCGCCCATCGCGTGCACGCTCAACGGGTCCACGCTCGCCCACCGGCCTAGCCGCGGGATCAAGTACCGCTCGCCGAAGTACACCAGCCCGACTTCTTCGTCGGCTTCCTTCCCGGTGAAGCCAATCGGCTCCAGCTGCAGCGAGACGTCGTCCGTGGTGCGGTGCGTCTCACGCGCGCCGTTCGGGTAGAAGGTGGTGTGCTCCAGCAGGTCGCCGCTCTGGAGGTCCACCACGGCGGCGGTGCTCTGGACCAGGTCGCTCAGCGGGAGGGTCAGGCGTTGCTCGCGGGTCAGGCTACCCGCTGGGTCCAGTGGGTCGTTGTTGGCCCACACGAGGCGGGCTCCGCCGACCAGGTACTGGGTCTCCGTGCCGAGCGCGGTGCTGGCGTGGTAGGTGCGGCCGGCGAAGTCCAGCTCGAGGCCGCGGCGCTCGTAGTCACCTGGGTAGGGGTGGAGCGTGGTGGCCGCGAAGGCGCTCTGGCCATTCGCGGGGTCGCCTGCGTTGATGGTCTCTTTGACCATGCGGACGTTGCTGGCGTCGTAGCGGTAGCGCTGCTGCACCATGAGGCGCCAGGCGCCGGCGGCGTTCTGTCGGTCGTAGCGGCGCGCCTCGCTCAGGCGGTTGAGCTCGTCCCAGTCGTAGCGGTAGTGCTGCTCGGCCTGGCAGCGGCAGTTGTTCTCCAGCGTGGCGCGGCGCGTGGCCAGGCTGGCGGTGCGCGGGTCGGCGCACACCAGCTGGCGTGAGCGGTCCTGGCACTGGCTGCACACCGTCATGCGCAGCACGTTACCATCTTCGCCGTAGTCCAGCGTGGCGTAGCCGCCGTGGTCCACGCCCACCTGGCGCGTTGCCGGGGCCTCGCGGATGTTGGTGCTCAGGTAGAGCGCGCTGGGACGGTTGGCTGGCGAGAGCGCGGAGAAGCCCGGGTCGTCGTTGCCGCTGCTCAGCAGGCCGGACGAGCGCTCGTAGAAGACGCCCTGGTCGTCGGTCCACTCGGTCTGGTTGGCCAGCCAGTCGTAGTCGTAGACCAGGTCGCGCACGCGCGTGGGGGCGTTCCTGGCCGGGAGCGCCGGTCGTACGTGGCCTCGCTGTACTGCGCGCCGATGACCTGCTCGTCGCCGAAGTCGCCCCGGCCTACAGCGCGCGCGTCATCGCGAGGGCGAGCGAAGTCGCCCACGAAAGCATGCGAAAGGGTCCGCGAAGCATCGCATGTTCAAGGGTGGCCGCGCCGCGACGACGCGTGTCCACGGAAGGCGAAGACGAACATGACCGAGCTCGCGATCAGCATTCCGGACAGCCTGTTCAGCGCGCTCCGCAAGGCGCCTCACGAAGTCGCACGCGAAATTCGCGTCGCGGCCGCCATTCACTGGTACCAGCAGGGCACCATCTCGATGGAGCGGGCAGCAGAGACCGCCGGGATGGACCGACCGCAATTCCTAGCCGAGCTTGCGCGCCGCCGTGTCGATGTCTTCGTCGTCGACGAGGAGGACCTCGCTCGGGAGTTCAGGAGTGCCTGAGCTCGCGATCATCAATGCGTCTCCGCTCGTGTTTCTCGGGAACGCAGGCGCTGGGAGACGTCCGAGGGGATCTCGCCACTGAGCCAGAACTGAACAGGCTCCGCCCAACGCGGTGAGCTCGACGCCGACACCAGCTCCGCCGCCGTGCGGTACGCACGAGAAGTCGACGGAATCATCCCCACAGCCGCTATCGCGCAGACAGCGGCGATTGAAGGACGGATGGTCATGGCTAGGGGGCCTCGGACGCGCCGACGTCGGGTGCGTCGCCCGTGACACGCGGGTTGCCAAAGTAGTCGACCGGGCCGACGTCGACGCTGGGGTCCCCGGTATCGACGCAGTTGCTGGTGGAGGGCAGGCGCAGCTGCTCCACATTCGTGACTCCGAGGAAGCCCGGGTTGCACTCCGACTCCGTTCCCTCGACCGCCGTGCCAAGGAGGGTCACGCCGTTGGAGAGGCCAGCATCCTCGTTTCCGAACACGAGCGAGTTCCTCAGCACCACGGACCCTGCGCTGACGTCGACGGCTGATCCGTAGACCGTCGGGTCGTCCGGATCCCCGCGATGCCCCTGCATTCCGACGAGCGTGCAGTGCTCCAGCTCAACCGCTGCGCCAAGCACCTCGAGACCCCCGGTGCCGCACCCTAGGCAGGACACGCTCGCACGGTTCCGTACGAATATCGAGTTTCGGAAGACCACAGTCCCGTTGGCGAACAGACCGGCGGCTCCGGTTGAAACTCCGTCGTTGCGGGCCACGGCGCACTGATCGCACTCGAACACCGCATTCTCCCCGTCCTGATAGATCGCCACGCCGGCTTCGCCGCGATTCTCGGCAATCGTCAAGTGGCGGGCTCGTACGGTCGCGTTGAGCACGGCAACCCCTGCGCCCTGCGCGGCGTAGGACTCTCGAATCGTGACCCGGTCGAGCAACAGGGTTGCGCCGGACTCCACCAAGATCCCTCCGCCGTTGATGATGGATGTGTCGAATGGCGCTCCGCCCCTGCGCACCACGAGGTTGACAAGCTCGGCTGTACCGCTCGAGAGTCTGACAACGGTGTTGACCTGGTCTTCTCCATCGAGAACGGTCGGCGAAGATCCCGAAGCCGTGACCACGGAGCGCTCGGTTCCCCTGAACCCGCCGATCAGCTGCACATTGTGCCGCAGCACCAGCGTGCGCGTCACGTCCTCACTCGGGTCCTGCCTAAACCGCGGGTGATAGACGCCGGACTGAATCCAGATCTGATACCGTGGTGCGCCCCCGCCTACCGTCACTTCCAAAGCCACGTCCGGCGTTCCGATGGGAGAATCCCAGGACAACCCCGAGCCACCAACCACGCCCCCGACGACATATAGGACCTCTCCCTCGACTTCACAGTCGACGCCATCGCGGTCCCAGTCGAGAAATCCGTCGGGACAGACTATCGGGCAAGCAACGGCGGCGTCATCGACCACTTCTGAGCAGTCGTTGTCGACACCGTCGCAAATTTCCTCAGCACCGGGGAAGATGCTGGGGTCCGATGGAGCGCAGTCACACTCGTCCGGGGCTCCATCACCGTCTGCGTCGGTTGAGTCGTCGAAGTTGGGACAGAGGTCGCACGAGTCGAGGACGCCATCCCCGTCGGAGTCTGGCCCGGTGCACTCGATGGACTGGTCGACTGCACCCTGGTCCACCGGACCCTGGTCCTGTGTGGGTGAGCCGCCGCACCCCGCTGCAAGTAGCGCCGTGAGGACAGTGCGGAGGATCGACGAGCCACTACCGCCCCCCGTTGCGCGCCCGTGATGGCGTCGAACTCGCGCCTCCCGTGCGAGTCCGTGACCCGCTGGATTTGACATCGTCCCTCCTTGCATTCGTCGACGCTCCCTCCACAAACACTGCCGCGCTGCCTGATCGCCGTAACCCTGATGCGGTCCGCAAGGTGAGCGAGAGACGCTCGTTGCGCAAGCAAGAATTCGACGTTGTTACGGAATAGAAACAGCACTCATCGTGTGAGAAGAACCCACCAAAGTCTGTCCATAGGCACTTCTACCTAAGTGATCTATCCGAATTGAATCAGGCCCGAAGGTTTCCTGCGGGCCTGGATCCAGCTATGTCCACGTGTCCCTAAAACGTGACCGGGCGCTCCACCCGTGGGACCGGCCGCACGAGCTCCAGGTTGCGGGCGCTGCACTGCTCGTTGAGGAACCAGAAGTCCCAGACGACGCCGACCAGGAACAAGCCGCCGGTGACGAGGTAGAGCAGGCCTGTGAGCCAGGCGCCGCGGTAGAAGCGGTGGATGCCGAAGGCTCCGAGGAAGGTGAGCAGAAGCCAGCTGATGTCGTAGTCCACCGGGCCGTCCGCGTACTTGGCGCGGGCCTTGCGGGCCATGCCGGGGATGAGGAAGAGGTCAATCAGCCAACCCACGCCGAGCAGGCCCAGCGTGAAGAAGTAGAGCGTGCCGGTGAGCTTCTTGCCGAAGTAGAAGCGGTGCGCTCCGAGGAAGCCGAAGATCCAGAGGATGTAGCCAAGCAGCGCGCTGTGGGTCTCGGAGCCTACGGGGCTGGTGGTGCGGGTCATGCTCGGGCCTCCTGGGCTGGGGGGTCTGGACGCGCACGCGCGCGCCCTGCTCGTGAACGCACGAGGGCCGCAATGTGTTCACGATTCCCCCCGGTGCAAGGGGCGCGGGCTGCGCTCAGCCGGCGGCCAGCAGCGCGCCCAGGTGCTCGATGGTCTCGTTGGCGCCGCCGAGCGTGAACTCGAGGTGCTTGCCGGTGAGGAAGTAGCGGAAGAGCGGGTAGTCGCGGTCGAAGCCCATGCCGCCGTGCACGTGCTGCGCGGCAAAGAGCACGCGCTGGCCTCCCTCGGCGGCCCAGAACTTGGCGGTGAGGATGTCGGCGCTGGCGTCGCGCTCGGCGTCCAGCTTGAAGGCGGCCTGGAGCATGGTGACCTCCATGCAGCCCACATCGATGTAGGCGTCGCCCAGGCGCTGCTTCACGGCCTGGAACATGCCGATGGGCATGCCGAACTGCTTGCGCTCGGAGGCGTAGCGCGCGGTCATGATCAGGGCCTCGCGGGCCACGCCGTACTGCAGCGCGGCCATGCCCACCAGCGTGCGCTGCAGCGTGAAGTCGAGGATGCTGGCGCCGCTCTGCTCGTCGCCCAGCACGTCACTGGCGGGCACCCGCGCGTTGCTGAGCGTGAGGCGCGAGAGGGGCTGCGTGTTGGTGCCGCGCTGCGTGTCCACGGCGACGCCGGCTGCCTTGGGGTCCAGCAAGCACACCACCACGCCGGCGCTGGTCTTGGCGGCCAGCAGCACGCGCGCGGCCTGCTCCACGTAGGCCACGTTGGTGAAGGTGCCGCTCACGAGGAAGCCGTCGCCGTCGCGCGTGGCGGTGGCGGCGGGAGCCCGGGGGTCACGCGTGAAAGCGTCCACCAGCGCGGCGGTGAGGATCTGCTCGCCCGTGGCGATGCCCGGCAGCAGGCGCGCGCGCTGCGCGTCGGTGCCGAACTGGGCAATGGGCAGGCCGGCGCTCACCAGGGTTTCGAGCGCCGGGATGGGCGCCACGGTGCGACCCACCTGCTCCAGCAGCAGGCACAGCTCCAGCATGCCGAAGCCCGCGCCGCCGTGTGCTTCGGGCAGCCCCAAACCCAGCATCTCGGCCTCGGCCAGGGCTTGCCAGGCGCGCTGGTGAAACCACACACCCTCTTTGCTCAATGCCTTCAAGGACTCGTCCGTGACGACGCCCTTCAAGATCTGCTTCAGGCCGTCCGCGATGCTCTGTTGGTCGTCGGTCAGTTTGAACTGCATGGTGCTCTCTCTGTCTCAGTGGCTCCGGGTGGAGCTCAGCTGCGGCGGCCCATGGCCGGAAGGTGGAGCCCAAACTGGGCGATGAGGTCGCGCTGCACCTCGTTGGTGCCGCCCCCGAAGGTGAGCACCAGGCTCATGCGGTAGAACTTCTCGAGCCGGCCGCGCAGCACGGCCCCCTTGCTGCTGTGGTGCAAGCAGCCGGCGGCGCCGTGCACCTCCATGATCAGCCGCGAGCACTCCACGTACAGCTCGGAGCCGTAGACCTTGATGGCCGACGCCTCGGCCGGGCCCAGCTTGTCTTCCGCAATGTTGAAGGCCTGCCGCCAGTTGAGCAGCTTGAGCGCGTCCAGCTTGGCGTGCACCCGCGCGAGGTTGGCGCGCACGAAGGGCAGGTCGATGAGCATGCCGCCGTGACCGTTGGGGGTCTCCTTGGCCCACGCCAGCGTCTCGGTGAGGATGCGCTCGAGCGGACCCACACCCACCAGCGCGACGCGCTCGTGGTTGAGCTGGCTGGTGATGAGCTTCCAGCCACCGCCCTCGCGGTCCACCAGGTTGCCGGCCGGGACGCGCACGTTCTCGTAGTAGGTGACGTGCACGTTGTTCTCACCCAGCGCGTGGATGGGCGTGAAGCTGAAGCCCGGCGCGCTGGTGGGCACGATGAAGATGCTGATGGACTTGTGCGGCGGGGCGGCCGGGTCCGGGTTGGTGCGCGCCGCGAGCCAGACGTAGTCGGCGTGGTCCGCCAGGCTGGTCCAGATCTTCTGCCCGTTGATGACCCACTCGTCGCCATCGCGCACGGCCGTGGTCTTGAGCGACGCCAGGTCCGTGCCGGAGTCCGGCTCCGTGTAGCCGATGGAGAAGTGGCACTTGCCCTGCAAGATGCGCGGTGCGTACGCGGCGATCTGCTCCGGCGTGCCGAACTTCAGCAGCGTGGGGCCCACGGTGTTGAGGGTGAGGATGGGCACCGGGAAGCCCGCGCGCTGCACCTCGTCGAAGAAGATGAACTGCTCGATGGGCCCGCGCTCTTGACCGCCGTGCTCCTTGGGCCAGCCGATGCCGAGCCAGTTGTCCGCGCCCAGCTGCTCCACCGCCTTGTGGTAGAGAGGCCCGCCCCCCTCGGACGCGTCGAGCTCGGCGATGAGCTCGTCGGTGATCAGGTTCGCGAGGTACGCGCGCAGCTCGTCACGGAGGGCGCGTTGAGAGGGTGTGTAGTCGAGATGCATGCGGTCCTACCGGGGCAAGTAGAACGTGTTCTAGTTCATCCGGCTCCGCTTGGCAAGACGGACACCCACGATGGCTCCTCCGCCAACCCCACCGACTCAGACTCCGCGTTCTCCCCCGCCCCCCACAACGACACGCTGGTACGCAACACGCACGGCGTCCAGCTCCACCAGCAGCTGCTCGCGCTCCAGCACCAAGCCCCGGTACAGCTGCGGGCGCCGCAGAAACAGCGTGCGCGCGGCGATGCGCTGCGCGTACATGCCCAGGCGGCGCCGGTACCGGAAGAACCAGAAGCCCGCGAAGGGCAGCGTGGTCACGTAGAGCAGCGCGCCCAGCAGCGACGCGCTGCCGTGCCAGGCCAGCCAGCCGAAGAGGGCGTACATCCCACCAAAGGCGAACACCCCTGCGGCCAGCGCGCTGATGGCCTGGATGGGCTCGTCCGGTGCGCGCCGCGCCGCCATGCGCGTGAGCCGATACGGCACGAAGTTGTGCGCGAGCCCGTAGGCCGCGACCGGCCCCAGCAGCACCGCGTAGAGCGCCAGCTTGGCGGCCTCGGCGCGGGTGGAGAGCGCCTTCCCGGGGCGCGCCGTGAAGTCGCCACGCAGACGCAGCTGGTCCAGGTGCCGCTTGTGGTCGTGCACGCGCTTGGCCAGCGCCGTGGCGCGCGTGGGCTCGGCGCGCTCGAACCAGCTGAACGCGTCGGCGATGAGCTGCTCCGCCAAGAAGCGGTCGCTCAGCTGCTCCGCCCGTGAGGCGCGCGCGGTGGCCTCGTCCAGCAGCTTCTCTTGGGGCAGGCGCAGGTCGGGCATGCTGCCCAGCACGTCTTCGCGCAGCTGTGGGCCGTAGAGGGCGTACAGGTCCTCGGCCAGGTCGATCTGCTCCTCGCGCTCCACGTGCACGGCCACCGCGCGCATGCGCTGCTGCAGCTCGTCCGTGAGCGCACGCACCGCGGCGCGCGGGTCGGTGCGGTGTTGGGCCTGGTAGTCCGCGACGACGATGGGCTCCCCAAAGCGCACCAGGGCCGCCGTGTGAAAGCGCTCACGCTCCACGTAGTTGAGGCCCACCGGCACCACGCGCACCCCCAGCGTGAAGTCGCGCCGCGCCTCCGCCCCGAGCGCGATGCGCGCAGCCCCCGTCTTGATGGCGCGCACGTGCCGCGTGGGCGCGTTCTGCCCCTCCGGGAAGATGCCCACCGCCCTGCCCGCCTCGAGGGCCTCGAACGCCGCCGTGAACGCCGCGTCGTTGTCCACGCTGGCCGCCGCGCCCGTGGGCTGGTCCTGCGCGCGCTGCACGGGGATCACCCCCGCGGCGCGAAAGGCCGCCGCGGCGAAGGGGTGCGCGAACAGGCCGCTGCGCGCCAGGTAGTGCACGTTCCGCTCCACGCGCGACCCCAGCAGCACCGTGTCCATGAGCGAGTTGGGGTGGTTCGCGGCGAACACCACCGGCCCCTCGAGGGGCACGTGCTCGGCCCCCTCCACCTGCACGTCCACGAAGTACAGGTCCGCCGCCCGGCGGAAGAAGCGGCGCGCGACGCTGTAGACGGCCGCCACCGCCCTACCCCACGAACAGACTGCGCAGGCGCCAGGTCCACTGCTTGCGGCGCAGGTAGCTGGGCAGCGTGCGCCAGGTGTCGCGCAGCTCGGTCAGCGCCTGCTTGGCCGTGTCTTCCTTGCCCTGCTTGCTGCGCGCGCGCGCCAGCTTGTACCAGCCGTCGATGGCGGAGCTGTTGGTCTCCACGTAGTGCTCGAAGGCGTCCTCCGCGTCGGCGTAGCGCTCCAGCTTCATGAGCACGTCGCCGGCCGCGCGGTAGGGCTCGCCGAAGCCGGTGCGCGGGTCGATGCCCACCGCGTCGATGAGCGACTGCAGCGCCGGCTCGTAGGCGCGGGTGCGGGCCTGCGCGAGCCCCGTGAGGAACAGCAGCTCCGGGTCGTCCGGGTGCCGCTTGCGCGCCTCCTCCAGCAACACCAGCGCGCGCTTGGGGCGCGAGCGCTCCAGGTACACGCGCGCCAGGTCCCGCCGCGCGGTGACGTTGGCGGGGTTGGCGGCGATCTGCGTGCGCAGCGTGCGGATGCGCCCGGCCGTGCGCATGAGCACCACCGGGTCCGGGATGCGGTCGCGCAGCAGGAAGATCACCACGATGCCCACCAGCAGCAGCGGCTGATCCACCAGGTACCAGAGGGCCATCATCAGCAGGTAGTACGTCCAGTAGCCCATGGTCCCGCCCCTTCTAGCGTGCGAGCGCGCCGTACCGCAACCGCTCTCGACGCGCACGCCCGTTCCCCCAATACTCTTGCGGTGAGCCAGCGCACGTATGACCGCGAAGAAGTCGAAGCCATCCTGAAGGTCGCGCTCGAGCGCGCGGACACGGTGGAGGGGCTGTCGCGCGACGAGCTGAGCGAGGTGGCCGCCGAGGTGGGCATCCCGCTCACGGACCTGGACGGGGCCATCGAGCTCATCGAGCGCGAGCGCGAGGTGCAGCAGGCCATGGCGCGCATCGTCGCGGAGAGGCAGCGCGGCTTCTACTGGGCGCTGGGCAACGCCACCATCGTGACGGGCTTCCTGGGGGTCATCGACTACGTGCAGGGGCCGGGCTGGTGGGTGCCCTACGTGGCGGCCGCCTGGGGCATGGCCCTCACCTTCCGGGGCCGGCGCGCGTTCTTCGCGCACACCGAGGACGTGGAGAAGCTGGCTCGCAAGCGGCTGGCCAAGGAGTGGCGCAAGCGCAACTGGCAGAAGCGCGAGCGCGAGCTGCCCAAGGCCGTGGAGGCCGGGGCGGCCGCGCTGATCGAGGCGGCGGCGCGCAAGATCGCGGAGCGCATCGACCAGGTGTCCGTGGGCACGGCGGGCCGCCCACCGGCGCAGCGGGTGCGCGTGGCGGAGGGTGCAGGGGGCGCAGGCGCGCGTGTCCGTGTGGACGCCCGCACGGAAGACACCCACGAGCAGGAAGCCCGCAGTCGAGCCCGCGAGCGCGAGCGCGAGCGTTAGCCGGCCTGGGGGCGGGCCAAGCGCCTGGGTGCCGGCCATCCCCGCGACGCCGCCCGCCGCAGCGACTATCTCTCGTGGCCGCTATTGTTCCCGTCCACTAATTCGTGCAGCCTGAGCGTGTAGCCGAATGTGCGCGCCGCGACCGTGGATTCGCGGGGCCCACGAGCTTCTCGGCGAAGAGGTTGATTGCGATGCCGCGCCACTCTTGGATTGCTGTAGGTGGGTTCTTGTTGGGGATGGCACTCGGGGCTGCGGGCTGTGGCGGCGGGGGCTCCATGCCCGGCGACGACCTCGGCACCACGGACGCCACGGCAGGGCGCTGCACCGTCGTGGCGGACTGCGCCGCGTCGGCGTGCGCCACGGTGGACTGCGTGGACTCGGTGTGTGTCACCACACCGCTCAGCGATGGCCCGGCCCCCGCGTCCGAGCAGAGCCCCGGCGACTGCCGGCAGGTGATGTGCGTGGCCGGCGTGGCCAGCAACGACGTGGACGACAGCGACCTGCCCGCCACGAACGCGTGCGCGACCGCGAGCTGCGACGGTGGCGTGCCGGTGGTGACGCCCGTGCCGCTGGGGACGGCTTGCAACGAGGACGGCGGCAGCGTGTGCAACGGGGACAACCTCGCGCCCGCGTGCGTGGGCTGCAACGCGCCGGCGGACTGCACCGGGTTGCCCGAGGACGACGAGTGCCAGACGCGCGTCTGCGAAGACCACGTGTGCAGCCAGACCTTCACGGACGCGGGCACGCCCCTTGCGCTGCAGACGCCGCGCGACTGCCAGGAGCTGCAGTGCGACGGCGCGGGCGGCGTGACCTCGGTGGCGCGCGACTCGGACCTGCCGGACGACCTGAACGACTGCACCGAGGACCTGTGCAACCAAGGGGTCCCGAGCAACCCACCTCTGAGCGTGGGCACCGGCTGTGGCGACGGCTCACTCAGCTGCGATGGCGCGGGCCAGTGCGTTGGCTGCGCAGACCCGAGCGAGTGCGGCGACGCGTCGTTCTGCGCGGCGTTCACCTGCGACGCGGGTGTGTGTGGCCGCGCGTTCGCGTCGGCCGGTTCTGTCGCGCCGGCGGGCGAGCAGAACCCGGGGGACTGCCAGACGCTGATCTGCGATGGCCAAGGCGGCCTCAGCCCCATCGCCGAGGACACGGACGTCCCGCAGGACGACGGGGACGAGTGCACGGCGCAGGCCTGCGTGGACGGCGCGCCGATGTTTCCGCCGGCCGCCATCGACACGCCTTGCGCGTCCGGCGGGTCGTACTGCGACGGCAGCGGCGCCTGCGTGGGGTGCAACACGGGGTCGCACTGCGGCACGGACACGCCCTGCGTTCGCTACGTGTGCGCGGCGCACGCGTGCGCCGTGGTGGTCGCCCCCATGGGAACGTCGGTGCCGGCGGGCAGCCAGACGCCCGGAGACTGCCAGGTCCTCACGTGTGACGGCGCGGGTGGCGCCCAGTCGCGCGCCGACAACATGGACGTGCCCGTGGACGGCAACGCGTGCACCAACGACGTGTGCACCAACGGCACCCCGAGCAACCCACCCACGAACACGGGCGGCGTGTGCGGTGACGGCTCTCAGATGTGCAACGACACGGGCCTCTGCCAGAGCTGCTTCTCGGACTCCGACTGCACGGGCAGCACCTTCTGCGCGCCGGTGAGGTGCCTGGCCGGGAGCTGCGTGACGCAGCCGCTGGCGCCGGGCTCGCCGCTGCCCAGCGAAGACCAGCAGACGGGCGACTGCCAGCGGCTCGAGTGCGACGGTGCCGGGGGCACGCAGTCCTCGGCGGACAACGGGGACTTGCCGCCGGATGACAGCAACGAGTGCACGCAGCCGGCCTGCAACGCCGGGATGCCGACGACCACGCCGCTGCAGACCGGGACCGGCTGCGGGAGCGGGGACGTGTGCGACGGGAGCGGCGTGTGCGTCGAGTGCAACGCCGACGCCGAGTGCGGGACCAGCACGGAGTGCCGGCAGCACCTGTGCGTGAACCACGCGTGCACCATCCAAGACGTCACCGCCGGGACTCCCACGCCCACGCAGACGCCGGGGGACTGCCAGCAGGTGCGCTGCGACGGCAATGGCGGGACCATGAGCGTCAGCGCCAACACGGACCTCCCCGACGACCAGAACACCTGCACCGCCGACAGCTGCAACGCGGGCGCTCCGCAGCACACCGTCACGCCCAACGTCGCCTGCGGAACCATGGGCGTGTGCGCGGCCAATGGCTCCTGCGTGGGGTGCAACACGGCGGCGGACTGCGGCACGGACTCGTTCTGTCGGTCCTACAGCTGCGTGGCGAACACCTGTCAGGTGAACAACACGGCCGCGAACACCACGCTGCCTGCGGGCAGCCAGGTGCCGGCCGACTGCCGCTCGGTGGTGTGCGACGGCGCGGGCGGGACCACCACCACGCCGGACCCGGTGGACGTCCCGGCGGACGACGGGAACGAGTGCACCGTGAGCGCGTGCATGGGCAGCACCCCGACGCAGAACCCCACGTCCGTGGGCGTGCCCTGCAACGGCGGCGCGGACCTCTGCAACGGCAACGGCAGCTGCGTGGAGTGCCTGGCGGCGTCGGACTGTGGCTTCGACTCGTTCTGTGCCCAGTTCGCGTGCGTCAACAACACCTGCCAGCAGACCAACACCACGGCGGGCGTGGACCTGCCTGCGGGTAGTCAGACGGCCAACGACTGTCAGGTCATCGAGTGCGACGGCGCCGGCAACGAGCGCAGCGTGGCGCTCAACGCGGACGTACCGGTGGACGGCAACCCCTGCACCAACGACGTCTGCACGGCGGGCGTGCCCAGCAACCCGCCCACCAGCGTGAACTCCGCGTGCAACGTGAACGGCGGGACGTACTGCGACGGGGGCGGCCAGTGCGTGGCCTGCAACATGGCGTCGCAGTGCGGCACCAACACCTTCTGTCAAAC
Organism: Sandaracinaceae bacterium; assembly: GCA_020633075.1. Lineage (GTDB taxonomy): Bacteria > Myxococcota_A > Polyangia > Polyangiales > Houyiibacteriaceae > JADJJE01. The sequence continues at coordinate 1,270,887 of JACKEI010000002.1, read as the reverse complement.
GTTCACGTGCACGGGCGGGACCTGCGGCACGGCGCCGACGGCGGTGGGCACGCCGCTGCCCACGCAGACCGCGGGCGACTGTCAGGTGCAGCAGTGCAACGGGATGGGCGGCACGCGCAGCGTGGCGAACGACCTGGACCTGCCCAACGACAACAACGAGTGCACGGACGACATCTGCTCGCTGGGTGTCCCGAGCAACCCGAACCGCCTGGTGAACACGGGCTGCGCGCAGAACGGCGGGACCTACTGCAACGGAGCCGGAAGCTGCGTGCAGTGCAACGCGGCGAGTCAGTGCGGCACCAACACCTTCTGCGCTCAGTTCGCGTGCAATGCGGGGACCTGCCAGCAGAACAACACGGGCGCGGGGGTGAGCCTGCCCGCCGCCAGCCAGTCGCCGGGAGACTGTCAGGTGCTGGAGTGCAACGGGCTTGGCGCGGTGCGCTCCGTGGCTCTGAACACCGACGTGCCGAGCGATGGCAACACGTGCACGCAGGACCTGTGCACGGCGGGCGTGCCCAGCAACCCCAACCGGCCGGTGGACTTCGTGTGCCGCCCCGGGGACTACTGCGACGGCAACGGCAACTGCGTGGACTGCAACAACGCGAGCCAGTGCGGGACGGCCACGTTCTGTCAGAGCTTCACGTGTACCAACAAGACCTGCGGCACAGTCAACACCCCCGCCGCTACGGCCCTGCCACCGGGCAGCCAAACCACCGGGGACTGCAAGGTGGTGGAGTGTGACGGCATCGGCTCGCCGCGCACCGTGGCGCTGAACACGGATGTATTCGTGGACGGCAACCAGTGCACGGACGACATCTGCACGGCGGGGACGCCCAGCAACCCGCCCAGCGCGATGGGCGCGGCGTGCATGATGGGCGGCAACTACTGCAATGGGGCGGGCAGCTGCCGCGAGTGCCTGACGGACGCCCACTGCGGCACGAGCACCTTCTGCCACACGTACACGTGCAACGCGGGGACGTGCAGCGAGAGCTTCGCGGCCATGGGCGCGACGCTACCCACCGGGCAGACCGTGGGCGACTGTCAGTCCCTGGTGTGCAACGGCACGGGGGGCGTGACGTCCACGGCGCTCAACTCGGACCTGCCCAACGACTCCAACTCCTGCACGAACGACACGTGCGTGGCGGGCACCCCGACGTTCACCAACCGGGCCAACGGTACGGCCTGCGGGATGAACGGGATGTGCTTGAACGGGGGTTGCGTGGGCTGCGTCGCCGCCAGCGACTGCGGGGTGAGTGACTTCTGCGTTACGTACACCTGCAGCGCCATGAACACATGCCAGGTGAGTTACACGGCCAACGGCACGCCTCTGCCCGGCCAGGTGGCGGGTGACTGCCAGCGGCTCGAGTGCGACGGCGCAGGGGCCACCGTGTCACGCGCGTTCAACAGCGACCTGCCCGTAGACGGCAACCAGTGCACCAGCGACGTCTGCACGGCGGGCGTCCCCAGCAACCCAATCCTGCCGCTCAATACCCCGTGCGGAAGCGGGGACTTCTGCAACGGGTCTGGCACGTGTGTGGACTGCAACAGCGCCGCGCAGTGCGGCACCAGCACCTTCTGTCAGACCTTCACCTGCAACAGCAACACCTGCGGCGTGTCCAACACGGCCAACAACACCCCGCTGCCCGGTGGCAGCCAGACTGCGGGCGACTGCCGCGAGCTGCGCTGCAACGGCGCGGGGGGCACCACCAACGCGGTCCTCAACAGCGACCTGCCGAACGACAACAACCAGTGCACCACCGACACGTGCTCGGCGGGCACACCCACGTTCACCAACGTGGCGATCAACACCGCCTGCGGGTCGGGTGACTTCTGCAACGGGTCGGGCGCGTGCGTGGACTGCAACATGGCGTCGCAGTGCGGCACCAGCACCTTCTGTCAGACCTTCACCTGCAACAGCAACATGTGTGGCGTGTCCAACACGCCCAACAACACCCCGCTTCCGGGCGGGAGCCAGGTGGCGGGCAACTGCCGTGAGCTGCGCTGCAATGGCATCGGCGGCACGAACAACGCCATCTTGGACAGCGACCTGCCCGTGGATGGCAACCCGTGCACGAACGACGTGTGCACGAACGGCACGCCCACCAACCCCAACAGCGCCATCAACACGCCATGCGGCAGCGGTGACTTCTGCAACGGCTCGGGCACCTGCGTGGACTGCACCACGGCCACGCAGTGCCCCAACGGGAACCAGTGTCAGAGCCGCACGTGCACGGGCAACACCTGCGGCCTGAGCAACTTGGCAAACGGCACGAGCTGCAACGACGGGCTCTTCTGCACGCAGACCGACACGTGCAACGGTGCGGGCACCTGCAACGGCTCCGGCACCCCGTGCAACCAGTGTCAGAACTGCAACGAAGGCTCCGACACGTGCAGCAGCAAGGCAAACGGCACCGCGTGCAACGACGGGCTCTTCTGCACACAGACTGACACGTGCACGAGCGGCAACTGCAACGGCGTCACCAACCCCTGCGACTCTCAGTGCCAGAGCTGCAACGAGGCCTTCAACTTCTGTTCGAACACGTCGCCGGGGGTGGCCTGCGGGAGCCCGGCGAGCGGCCGCAACAACGTGTGCTGGCAGTCGCAGTGCGACGGATCCGGTACGTGCGGCTACCGGACCAACCGCTTCGGCGGATCCATGACGGCCAACAGCTCGTCCTACAACTACACCAATGTTGCCAGCTTCTCCCCCTGTACGGACTGCCACGGGTTTGCGTTCACCGAAGCGTGGTCTGAGTCGTCGTCCTACAGCCCGGAGTTCGACTCGTACTGCGTGAACTGGGGCAGCAACGCGGACCGGTTCTACTACGGAAACCGACGTGCGGGTTGCGTGCTGCAGCTGTTGGACGACGGCATCATGCCGGACGGTTCGCCACGCGGCGCGTGGGCCTGGGACGACGAGTACCTGCAGTGGTACTGCAGCGCCTCGGGCCCGGGCGGTTCGTTCGGTTGGTAGGGGCGCGGCGCCCGCTGCGCGCCGCCCACCCGGGTGTGCGGAGCAGCGGAGCGCCGTTCTTCGGTCCCCTCTTGCGACAGCCCGTCAGGGCGCCGCGTGCGTGGCGCCTTCGGCCCGGATCTGCTCTTCCGACTCCGGCTCGGCGCCGCGGTGGTTGTGGCTGGGCATGGGCGGGGGCGGCAGCGTGATGTCGCGCAGCACCTCGAGGGGCTGCATGACCACGTGATGCTGCTCACGCAGCTGGGCGATGTAGGCGCGGTAGGCGCCGTCGCGCTGCTCCACGGCGAGGCGCCGACGGACAGTGGACTCCACCTCCTCGAAGCTGGGGTGGGCGCCCTCACGCACCCCGGTCAGCCGCACCACGCTGTAGCGCAGGCCTGCGCTGGTGGTGAGCTCCAGGGGCTCACGCGCGATGGGCTCTTCACGGGTGAGCGTGAACGCCAGGCTCGCGATGTGCGGGTTGACCGCGACGTCCGTGCCGCCCGCCGCGCGCCCGTCGGCGGCGAAGTAGCCGAGGTCCCCGCCGCGCTGGTTGGTCTCGGTGTCCAGGCTGTCGGACTGCGCCAGGCGCCGGAAGACGCGCAGGTCCCCCGCGCGCACCTGCTCGAGGAGGGCCGCCGCGCGCTCGCGGGACTCCACGAGGATGTGGGACACGCGGCGCTGCTCGGCCCGCACGAAGAGCTCTTGGTGCGTGTCGAAGTACGCGCGCGCGTCTTCGCTGGTGACCTGGCCGGGCCCGTGCTGCTCGTCCACCTGGCGACGCACCACGGCGGCGACCAGGTGCCGGTCCACGAGGGTGCGCACGGCCGGGCGGTCGCCGTAGCCGCGCTCCTCGGCTGCATGGGCCAGCAGCTTGGCGCGGAAGAGCTCGCGCGCGTGGGCCACGAGACGCTCACGGTCCTCGAACTGCCGCCGGGCGAAAGGCGAGCGACGGTGGATGTCGTCCTCGACCTCGCCGAGCGTCAGCGTGACCTCACCGAGGCGCGCGAAGACCTGCGCACGGCGGGCCTGCTCGGCCACGGGGTCTAGCGGCGCAGCCGCTGGAGCGTCGGCAGCGGGCGTCTGCGCGGCGGCCGCCGTGGGCCGAGCGGGCGTGGGCCGCGCCTCGGCCGGGGGACGGCGACGCGCACCGGGGGCCTGACCGTAGGCAGCGGGGCCCAGCAGAGACACGCCACCGAGCGAAAGCAGCAGACCGAGCGCCGTGAGCGCCCGCCGGAGGGACGAGTTGCGGGTCATGACGCGCTCAGTTCAGGCCGATGGCCAGGCCACCACCCACGTAGATGCCGCTGAAGATGTCGAAGCCGACGTCGGCCCGGATGACCAGCTGATGGATGGGCTTGATGCGCAGCGAGATCTGGGGGGCCAGGCGGAACCACAGGTTGGGCACGCTGCCCCCGTCGAACCACTGGCGCGCGACGACGCCGTAGTGCGCACCGCGCTCGCCGTCCTGATTGGAGATGGGCGCCGGGTCACCGCTGGCTCCTTGGCAGTAGTCCGTGATGCCGAGACCGCCAGAGCGCGAGACGTCGATGGCGTCCCCGGGCTGAGCGCCGCCCGGCCCACCTCCGACGATGGGCGTGGTGCACGGAGCGAAGCCGCCGTTGTCGCTGGGATAGCCCTCGGTGCGCACGAGATCACCAAACACGTAGCCCACGCCCAGCCCGAGGCCGTACTCGAGCCCGATGTAGTCATTGAACATGGTGCTCCACATGAACGTCGCGCCCACCATCACGGTGCGCAGGCTGCTGTCCATGATCTCCACGTCGTCGGGTGGATCGCCGTTGGCGAGGAAGGGCCCCTCGGTGGTGAAGTCCGCGTACCACGCGCTGGCGATGATCTCGAAGGAGTCGCGGCGGATGGTGAGCTCGAGGCCCGCCTGGGGGTTGGAGACCGACGGCGAGTGCTGCACGAAGATCTCGATCATGCCGGCCGGGATGAAGTGGTGGTGGTAGAAGCCGCCCAAGAAGTAGTAGCGCTTGTTGGGGTCTTCATACGGGTCGGTGCCGCGGCGCACGGTCTCTACGCCGTAGGCCTGCTCGGTCAGCACCTGCTCGTCCGAGAGAATGCCGCTCTGCGTGACGTCGGCGGTGTCCACCGTGCCGTCCGGGCGACGCCGCGGCTCACCCGTGGTGGCGGGCGCGGTGCTGGTCCCCGTCCCGGTTCCGGCCGCCCCGTCGGCGGTGGTGTCCGTGGTGCCGGTGCCCACCACGGGCGGTGGCGGAGGCTGGCTCGCCCCGTCGGCGGGCTGTGCGCTGGCGTCCGGAGGTGGTGCCGAGTCTGCGGGCTGCGTGGCGGGCGCGCCGGCCTGAGCGGCGGCGAGCGAAGGCGCCACCGCTACGCTGGACAGGCCCCCGAGCAGGGCAACGAGCGAGATCCATGGGCGAGATTGCAACGGCATAAGTCCTCCGAGCCCTGCTCCACAGCAGGCGCGCGTGTTCAGTCAAGAGTAGCGGAAACGAGCCCGAGTGTAGCGCGTCACGGCGAAAGCATCACCTGGCGCGCGATATCGAGCCACCAATCGGTGCTGCCCCCCAGCTCCACGATGAGGATGGCCTCGGCCGCGGCCTGGTCTGGACGCAGCCCATCCGCCACCAGCCAGGTGTGTAGCTGCTGAAAGAGGCGCACGCGCGTGGCGAGCTCGGCGCGGAAGTTCTGGAAGGGGAACTCGTCGATCCAGTGCACTGCCCAGACCTGGTCGAGCACGAAGTCTTGCAGCATGGCGAGGGGCTGCTGCTCTTCGGTGGAGCGGGCCAGGCCACGCTCGAAGGCGTCGCGCCACGGGGGTACGCCGCTGCCCCGGGTGGAGGTTCCGTCCGCGCCGCCGGTGCAGGCGACGACCGCGTCCGCGAGCCAGCGCATGACGTGCTCCAGGCGCGTGTTGCCCGAGAGCTCTCCCAGCTGCGCCACCAGGCTCTCCCAGCTCCCGCCGCGCAGGGCCGGGAAAGCGGGCGCGCCGAGCGCCTGGGCGACCTCGTCCAGGCTGGCGGCCGCGCGCACGCGGGCCATCAGCGCGGCCTCCTCGGCGCGGTACTCGGCAAAGGGGACGCTGCGCTCGTACGTGACGGGCACGGTGGTGCCCACGCGGGCGACAGGGGCGAGCTTGCCGCGCTGGGTCACGGCCGGGAGCGCGTCTTCCACCGTGAGCGCGGGGCGCTCACCCAGCGTGCGGCAGGGGCACTTGTGCTCCGTGGTGATGCGACCGCCAGCGGGGGTGGCCGTGAGGCTGATGGGGAACTGCTTGCAGGCGAGGGGCTTCAGCAGGCCGCCCAGGGGCTCGTGCACGGCGCAGCGGTTCTCCTCGAGGAAGATGCAGGTGCCTGACTCGGCGCGCATGACCAACACGTGCACATCGTCCCGGGGGTCGTGCGCCACGATGCCGTCGTGCACGAGGCGCAGGCGGGCGCGCTCTGCCAGCCGGATGGGACCGATGGCGTGGATGTCGGTGCAGCACAGGCCGTCGCCGAAGCACTCGTAGCGGGCGCCTTCACGGACGACGAGCGGCTCGCAGAGGGCCCCGTCCGCAGGGGGCAGGCCGGGGAGGTTTCGCAGGCTGGAGAGGCTCGGGAGCTTGGGCAGTTTCACGCGCACTTCACGGAGCGTACCCCAACACCAACGCGCGGGAGAGCAGATAGAAGCCGTCGATCATGACGAAGAGCAGCAGCTTGAACGGCAGCGAGACCGTGGTGGGCGACATCATGTGCATGCCGAGCGCCAACAGGATGTTGGCGATGACCATGTCGACGATCAGGAAGGGCAGAAAGATGAGAAAGCCTATCTGGAAGGCCTCCGCGAGCTCCGTCACGACGAACGCGGGCAGCACCACCAGGAAGTCGTCCGGCTGCACGGCGTCTCTGTCGCCCGGGTCGCGGGCGCGGCGCGCGAGGTCCAGGAACAGCACCCGCTCCCGCTCTCCCGCGTTGTGTGCGAGAAAGTCGACGAGCGGCTGGCTGCCCAGCGTGACCGCCTCGAACACCGCGTCCAGGCTGGCCCCCTCGAAGGGCGCGGCCCGATCGATGCGTAGGGCGGCTGGCGCGGCGGCGTCCGTGACGCGCGAGAACACGGGGGCCATCACGTAGAGGGAGAGCACCGCGGCGAGCGCCGAGATGATCAAGCCGGACGGCACCTGCCCTGCCCCGAGCGCGTTGCGCAGGAGCGAGAAGACCACCGACATCTTGGTGAAGCTGGTCATGGTCATGAACGCGAAGGGCAGCAGCGTGAGCGCCACGAGCGCGACCATGGACACGATGGGCTGCCCTGCGAACGAGTCTGCCGCCCGCGCGCCGTCTTGCGCCGCCACGTGGGTGGCGTCCGTGAGCACCACCGCGAGCACCGCGAGCACCCCGAGTCCCAGCGCAGCGAGCCGGAGCGGGGCGAGGCGGCCGAAGCCGGCAGACGGGAGTGCGAGACCATGTCGCATGGTGTGCGAGGATGAAGGTCAATGACGCACAGTCAACCCGGGCCGCCCCCCTAAGGAACGGGAGTAGGAACGAGCGCGCAGCCGTGATACGGATCACGCGTGAGCGACGACAGCAAGGACTACGCGGCAGGCCTCAACGAGCGCCTCGGCGGGTACGATTCGGCCATCGGCCTGCGTTTCGTGTCCGCGACGCTGGACGAGATCGTGGCCGAGGTGCCCGTAACGGCGGCGCACCACCAGCCGTACGGCCTGGTGCACGGCGGCGTCTACGCGGGGATCGTGGAGACCGTGTGTAGCGTGGGCGCGGCGCTCAACGCGCTCCAGTACGGGCGCTCCGCCGTGGGCCTCGAGAACGCGACGTCGTTCGTGCGCGCCGCTCGGGACGGGACGCTGCGTGCGCGGGCGCTGCCCCTCGTCCGGGGGCGGCGCACCCAGGTGTGGGAGGCACGCATCGAGGACCAAGAGGGACACCTGCTGGCTCACGGCAAGGTGCGGCTGCTGTGCCTGGAGTCCGGCGCTGCGATGGCCGGTGAGGTGGTGCACGCCGACAAGCCCGCGCTGACGAAGGCGCCCGCCAAAGAGGGCTAGCGCGAGCCTGCGATGACCGCCCTGCCCCCCAGCAACGCCACTCCAGACGAGCTCGTCGGCGTCGTGCTCGACCAGCGCTTCCGCATCGAGGCGCTGCTGGGGTCCGGGGGCATGGCGCACGTGTACCGCGCGCTCGACGACACCACGGGCGCACGGGTGGCCATTAAGCTGCTGAAGGACGCCATCGCCGACAACGCGGAGGCCGCCGCTCGACTGCGCCGCGAGGCGGAGCTGCTCTCACGCTTTGCGCACCCTGCCATCGTCGGCATCGAGCACGTCGCGCGGCTGCCCGACGGTCGCATCTACCTCGCCATGGAGTTCCTGGAGGGCGAGACGCTGGGCGCCCGCATGCGCGCACGCAAGCGCCTCTCCCAAGAAGAGCTGACGCCCATCCTGGCGGGCGCGGTCGCGGGCTTGAGCGTCGCGCACCAAGGCGGTGTGGTGCACCGCGACCTGAAGCCGGACAACATCTTCCTCGAAGCGCACCAGCACGGCGGCATGCAGGTGAAGCTGCTGGACTTCGGCATCTCCAAGCACGTGGGCCACGAGCGCCTCACCCGGACGGGTCAAGTGCTGGGCACGCCGCGCTACATGGCCCCCGAGCAACTCGCCGCGGACAAGAACCTGGACGCGCGGGTGGACATCTACGCGCTGGGGGTGATCCTCTACGAGGCCCTGTCCGGTAACCCGCCGTTCCTGGGGGCGTCACCGAGCGAGCTGGTGCAGGCCATCCTGCACGGGCGCGTGACGCCCATAAGGCACTACGTGCCGGACCTGGCCCACGGGCTCGAGGTGGTGGTGCACCGCGCGATGGCGCGCGCCAAGGACGCTCGCTACGAGAGCGCACGGGACCTCTTCGACGCGTGGCTGGAGGCTCTTGGGGAGGAGCCGGCCCCGCGTGCGGTGGCCCCGCTGGACCAGACGGACCTGTTGGGGCCCATGGGAGGCCTCCCCGAGCAGAGCGCTGGGGCCTCCGCGTCGGAGCCGCCGGCGTCCTTCAGCGACTTCAGCCCGGGCGGCGCGGCCAAGCTGGACGCAAGCGCCGTGCCTGGCGAGCGGGTCAGCGCGGTGGACACGGCCGAAGCGAGCCCACGGGCCCGCCGGCCGCGCCCCGACCAACTCCACGCGGCGGCGTCCGCGGCGGCCGCGACGGAGGGGCGCCCCAAGCGCTCACAGGCGTCTCGAGCACAGCAGGCGAAGCGACGCCGTGTCATGTTGGTGGGGTTGCTGAGCGGCGCGCTGCTGCTGGGCATGTGCCTGGCAGGCGCCATCGTGCTGGGCTGGAGGCAGCTGCACGCGAGCGCGTCGAACTCGCCCGTGGGTGCACCGGGCGCTGCCGCTCCAGCGGCGGAACCAGGTGGCGTCGAGCGCGCCGAGCCCGCTGTTGCGGCGCCTCCCGCCGGTGCCTCCGCCGGCTCCGCCGACGCGCTCTACGCGCAGGCCCTCGCGGCACAACGGCGCGGTGACGCGCTGGCCTGCACCCAGCTCGCGGCGGCCGCGCTCCGAGCGGGGGGGTCGGGCCTCTACCACCGCACGGAGGGCGAGTGCTACGAGGCCCTGGGAGACACGCTGAACGCGCTCAAGTCGTACGAGCGCTTCTGCGCCGCCGCCCCGGCCTCGGACCCCCACCGCGCCCGCGTCCAAGCCACGGTTCGCGCGCACCACGGCCGCTGCGACTGAGGGGTCGCGGGGAGCGGCGCTCAGTCCGCGAAGCGCGGCGGTGCCCGCGAAGCGCGACGGGTTCAGCCGCGGGCCAGCAGCTCGCGCGTGCGTGAGTCTTTGGGCGCGTTGATCACCGCAGCGGCTTCGCCGCGCTCGACCACCTCGCCCGCGTGCAGCACCACGAGGTCCTGCGCCACGCGCTCCGCGAACGCGATGTCGTGCGTGACGCACACCAGCGTGAGACCGCGGGAGGCCACGAGCCCTCGCAGCAGCTCGCTCAGCGCGACCGCCCGCTGGGGGTCGAGCGCGCTGGTGGGCTCGTCCAGGAACAAGACGCGCGGCTCCATCGCGAGCGCACGCGCGATGGCGCAGCGCTGCTGCTCGCCCCCCGACAGGTCACGCGGCATGGCGTCCATGCGCTCTGCGAGCCCCACCTGGGCCAGCAGCTCACGCGCCTTCTGGCGTGCCTCGGCGACGGGCACGCGCCGCACGTGCACGGGGGCCTCCATCACGTTCTCGAGCGCGCTGCGGTGCGGGAACAGGTGCCACTGCTGAAAGACCAGCCCAGCCCGCTGCTGGAGCGCGCGCCGCTCTTGGGCGTGCTTGCGCGCCGGCCCGGCTGCCAGCGTGACGTCGCCCACGCGCACGCTGCCCGCGTCGAATTCCTCGAGGCCCATCATGCAGCGCAGCAGGGTGCTCTTGCCGCTCCCCGACGGGCCCAGCAGCGCGCTGACGCGGCCGCTCTCGAACGTGAGGTCCACGCCGCGCAGCACCTCCACTCCGCGGAAGCGCTTGACCAGCGCGCTGACCTCGACGTTGGCGCTGGGGAGACTCATGCGCGCTCCAGGCGCGCCTCGAGGCGGCGCGAGAGTCGGGACAGGGGGTAGCTCATGGCCAGGTAGAGCGCGGCGCAGAGGAGGCCCGGGACGGCCCAGCTGCGCACGTCCACCGCGGTGATCTGCATGTGCTTGGTGAGCTCCACCACCGTGATGACGCTCACCAGCGAGCTGTCCTTGAGCAGCGCGATGAAGTCGTTGGTGACACCCGGCAGCGCCACGCGCAGCGCCTGCGGGACGATGACCCGGCGGAGCGCCAGCAGCGTGCCCATGCCCAGCACGTGCGCGGCCTCCATCTGCCCGCGCGGCACCGCCTGGATGCCGGCCCGGTAGATCTCGGACTCGTAGGCGGCGTAGTTCAGACCCAGCCCCAGGATGGCGGCCACCAGCGCGTCGTACTCCATGCCCTGCGCGAAGCCGGTCTTGGCGCGCACGAAGGGCATGATGCCGAAGTACAACAGGTACAGCTGGAGCAGGATGGGGGTACCCCGAAACAGCTCGACGTACACGGACGCGAGCGCGCTGAGGGGCCGCACGGCGTACATGCGCACGAGCGCCAGCGCGAGCCCCAGCAGGATGGCGATCAGCATGGACGCCGTAGAGACGCCCACCGTCACGAGCGAGCCCTGCAGGAAGAGCTTCACGTGGTGCATCCCGAACGTGACGTTGGTGCGCGTGTGCAGCAGCTCGCGCGTCTGCTCGTCGGTCCAGGTGCGCAGCGCGTCCTGGCGGTCGTTGCTGAGCTGGTAGCGCGTGAGGATGTCGCGCAGCTCGCCGCGCGCGGCGATGGCCTCGAGCGCGTCGTCGATGGCGTCGCACAGGTCCTGCTCGGAGCGCCGGCAGGCGCCCGCGTAGTAGCCCTGGTCCACGTCCTGCACCACGTGCAGCGCGGCGCGTGTGGTGCCGTAGCGAGCGACGATGACGTCGTCCAGCAGCACTCCGTCGAGGCGCCCCTGCTCGAGGTCGGCGTAGGGCTCGTCGTTGCCCTCGTAGGGGACGATGGTGACGCCGCTGTCGCGCAGCAGGTCGTAGGAGAAGGAGCTCGAGAGCGTGCCCACGCGGCGACCGCGCAGGTCGTCCAGGGAGTGCGCCGTGTCGTCGCTGCGGCGGGTGACCAGCTGCGCCGAGAAGATGTAGTACGGCCGCGTCATGGCGATGCTGCCCGCGCGAGCCGGCGTGACCTCGAGCCCGTTGAGGGCCAGGTCGAAGGTGCCACGCTCCAGCGCGGGCACCAGGTTGGTCCAGTCCTGCTGCACGAAGCGCGCGCGCACGCCGAGCTCGCGCGCGATGGCCTCCGCCAGCTCGTACTCGAAGCCTGTGATGCCGCCTGGCGCGGCCGGGTCCTCGTAGACGTAGGGGTCGCCCCCTTGGAGGTCAGCGCCCCAGCGCAGCTCCCCGGCGGCCCGCACCCGCGCGAGGCCGCTCTCGGCGGTGGTGTTGCTGCACGAGCTCAGCAGGGCCGCGAGCCCGACGGCGACGAAGGCTGCCGGGAGCTGCAGCGCGCGCAGGGGCTTGGTCACTCGGGGCGTGCACGTCGCGGGCAAGGTGAGGCGCAGCCTACCTGCGTCGACGGGCGACTCCATGAAAAAAGCGCCGTGAACCCAGGGGCTCACGGCGCTCGTTTCAGGGGACGCTGCAGAGCGCGCGGGCGCGCTCGGCAGGACCGCTCACATCAGTCGCAGGTGGTCTCGAGGAGCAGACGGGCGACGGTGTAGGGGTCCATGTTGGCGTTCGGGCGACGGTCCTCGAAGTAGCCGTAGCCGGTGAGCTTGGTGGCGAGGGGGATGCGGATGGAGGCGCCGCGGTCCGACACGCCGTACTTGAACTCCTTGTAGGAGCAGGTCTCGTGCTTGCCGGTGAGGCGGCTCTCGATGTCGTGGCCGTAGTTGGCGATGTGCAGCTTGATCTTCTCGGGCTGGCCGAGCTTCTCGCAGGCCGCGACGATGACGTCCCAGCCGCCGGGCTCGCGCATGGCCTTGGTGGAGAAGTTGGTGTGGCAGCCGGCGCCGTTCCAGTCGCCCTTGGCGGGCTTGGCCTCGAAGCTGGCGTCGAAGCCGTAGGACTCCGCCATGCGGTTGAGCAGGTAGCGGGCGATGTACATGTGGTCGCCCACCTCGGTCGGGCCGGCGGGCCCGATCTGGAACTCCCACTGACCCGGCATGACCTCGGCGTTGATGCCGCTGATCTTCAGGCCGGCGAGGATGCACGCCTCGAGGTGCTCCTCGATGAGCTCACGACCGACCACGTTGCTGGAGCCGGTGCCGCAGTAGTACGGGCCCTGGGGACCAGGGTAGCCGCCCTCGGGGAAGCCGGCCGGGCGGCCGTTCTTCATGAGGGTGTACTCCTGCTCCATGCCGTACCAGGCCTCCTGGGCCTTGTGCTTCGCCTCGGCGGCGGCGCAGGCGGCGCGGGTGTTCGTCGGGTGGGCCGTGCCGTCCGCCGAGTACACATCACAGAGCACCAGGATGTCGCCGTCGGCGCGGAGCGGGTCCGGGCACGTGAAGACGGGACGCAGGATGCAGTCGGAGCGGTCGCCCGTGGCCTGGTTGGTGCTGGAGCCGTCGAAGCCCCACTCGGGCGGCGTCTCGCCCTCGTCCATGACCTTGGTCTTGGCGCGCAGAAGGGGGGTCGGCTCGGTGCCGTCGATCCAAATGTATTCAGCCCTGATCTTACCCATCGAAGTTCTCCGATTTGAAGAGCGGGGTGGTCCCGCCCGGTACGCGTGGTGTGTCTTCGCGAGCGTCGGCAGTGGAGCCCGACGGGGTCTCGCTCAATGTCCGGGAGGGTTATACCTGGATCATTGTTTCGAGAATGTTTCGTCGCGCTTTCGTCCCTGGGAAAACGCACGCAGGCCAAAAAAATCCCAGAAACATGGGCGGTTTGCGCGTCCTGTCTCAGCCCGCGGCGTAGAGCAGCGACGGGTCCGCGAAGATCTCGCGCACCTTGCGGGCCAGCACCGCGCCCTGGAAGCCGTCCATGAAGCGGTGGTCGATGGTGGCCGTGATGGTGAGCATGGGACGCACCACCACCTGCCCATCCTCGACGACGGCTTGGTCGCGGATGGCGCCCAAGAGCACGTAGAGCGGGACGCGCGCGAACGGCGTGGGGGGCACGAAGCCCTCGTCCAAGCCCAGCATCCCGACGCTGGTGATGACGCACGCGCCGAAGGGAAAGGCCTCGAGCCCGGCCGCGGGCAGCGAGACGCCCAGAGACCCGGTGAGCCAGCCGATGAGCGCGAGCAGCGGCCGGATGATCCACGTGGGCAGCGCCCGCGCGAGGTCGTTGCTCTTCTTGAACTGCTTGTCCTTGCCGGCCCGCAGCTTGGCGGCCGCCGCGCCGAACTCGCGCGCCAGGTCCTCGAGACGCTTCTCGTCCACGCGCTCCACCTTGACCTTGCCGAGGTCACTGCCCTCCTCGAGCGCGACGAGAAAGGCGACGTCCACGGTGCTGTGCTGGTGGTAGCCCCCGAAGCGCAGGTAGCCGTTGAGACCGGGGGCCTCGCGCAGCGCAGCCCCCACCACCTTGCCGACGAAGTGCGTGATGGTGACCCTCTCGCCGGTCTCGGCGCGCACCCGGTCGAGGTACGCGAGCGCGTGCGTCGCGTCCACCGAGAGCTTGCCGTAGATGTTGCCTTCCTGCGGGGCGGACCAGGTTGCAATGGCCAGCTTGCGGCGCGTGCTCATCTTGGACATCGCCGCTGGGTCTACCACGGCCCGCCGCGAGCTGAACAGCGTCCGCTTGCCGGGTGGACGCTGCGGCGCGGAGGCGGGTCAGTCGTTGTCGGCGCCGGCCCGGTTGGGCGGGTCCAGCGAGAGCGTGCCCAAGAACGTGGTCTTGAGGTCCGTCACGATCAGCTGCAGCGCGACGTGCAGGGCGCGCACGTCGTCGAGGTCGCTGACCAGGGCCTCGGCCAGCGTGCCGTCCACCTGACCCACGGCGGCGATGGCCGCGTCGATGTGCGCGAGCATGGTCACCGAGAACTCCGCGGCGCCCACGTCCACCAGCAGGTCGTCGAAGCCGAGTCCGGTGCCGCCCGTGTAGACCAACCGGAAGCCGATCAGGTTGTGCAGGATGCGCGCCTTGTTGTCGCCGGCGTGCAGGGTCTCGAGCAGCTCCGGGCACGTGGTCGTGGTGCACTCGGCCAGCCCGGCGGGGCGCCCGAGGCGCATGTCTTTGGTGATCTGGTCCAGCACGAAGAGCGCGTCGGCGACGGCGTTCAAGCCCTCCTGGGCCGTGCGGTAGAGCGCACCACTGCGCGTCGGGTCCTGCAGCTCCAGCAGGAACGCGGGGTCCCAGGCGGCTACCAGGGCGTCCACGCGCTGCTTCACCTGGGTGCTGAGCGCGCGCGCCATCTGGGCCCGGCGCTGGGCGAGCGCCGCCGCGTCGGTGGAGATGCTGGCCCAGCTTCCGTCCACGATGATGTCGGCCGTGGCGCCACACGCGCTGTCGGTCGTGTCGGTGAAGAGCAGGTAGTCGATGGCGCCCATGCCGCGCACGTTCAGCGGGCGCCCGTCGAGCGCGCTCACGTCCTGGAACGTGGTGCCTGCGAGGAAGCGATCCACGCCGCACTCGCTGAGCGGGAGCACGGCCCAGGAATAGATCTCGTCGAAGAGGTCCTGTCCGCCCGGGGTCAAGGTGGCGGAGCCGAGAGGCCCCGTCGTCATCATCTCGACCTCCATCAGGGTCTCCATCATCAGCAGGAACGCGGCGCGCGCGGCGTCACGGTCCGCTTCGAGGCCCGATGTGGCGTAGGTGGCGAGGGCGGCGTCAAAGGCGCTGGTGCGCTCCTGCAGCGTCCGGTAGCTTGGCAGGAGCACGTTCTCCCCGAGGTTGGCGAGCACCTCCGGACGGCGGCCCAGCAAGGGCTCGGGCGCGGAGCCACAGCCAGCGGCCCAGAGCGAGAGAGAGAGCCCGAGCGTGAGCCACGAGAGCGAGTGGGCGAGGCCCCGTGTGCGGACGGAGCGAGGGAGAGTGAGTGCGTGGTTCATGGCGAGCAGGGGACGACCGGGAGGGGGTTCGAGGGCGAGAGGGGGGACGTCGGGGCTCAGTCGATCTCGTCGACGGCTTGGAACTCGAGCAGCGAGCCGTCGTCGGCCCAGTGCTTGATCTCGTAGAGCTGACCGCCGTCGTCGCGCACGTAGAACTCGTAGAAGTAGCGGTCGTCGTCGACGCTCAGCTTGACCTCCCAGGCCTCGACGGTGCCCGGGTTCGCGTCCAGGGCGCGCGCGAGAGCTTCTGCGTACGTGGACATGCCAGGCAGGGGCGAGAGCGCGTAGTCGAAGGGACCCACGGTGTCCTTGATCTCGAAGAGCTCCCCGTTGCCGGCGAAGAGGATGACCTCCAGCTCGGCGCCGTTGGGCATGGTGACCATGACGGCCCAGACGCGATGGCCTTCGTCGACCACGCGCTCGGAGCTGGACACGGTGCCGCTCCCGACGGTGGCGAGGGCGGCCGCCTCGGCGTCATCCGCGTTTGCGAGCGTGTCCTCGGAGCAACCGAGCAGGGCGAGAGCGAACACCACGCACAGCAGCCCAATGAGTTTGACTTTCATTCTCAATAAGTACGCGACGGGCTGGAGCGGGTCAAGGCGCTCGCGCGCGATGGGCGGTGGGGTGGCCGCGGGGCGGCGTCGGCGCTACCTGTGGGGGATGTCCGCCCAGAAGACCATCCACTTCATCTCCCTCGGCTGCGCGAAGAACCGCGTGGACACGGAGGTGATGCTCGGCGTGTCGGGGCTGTCGGGCTTCGCGCCGGTGGACGACCCGTCCGACGCGGAGGTCATCGTCGTGAACACCTGCGGCTTCATCGACGCGGCCAAGGAAGAGTCGGTGGACACCATCCTCGAGATGGCGGAGCTGAAGCGCACCGGGGCCTGCAAGAAGCTGGTGGTCGCGGGCTGCTTGTCGCAGCGCTACGCCACGGACCTCCAGACCGAGATGCCGGAGGTGGACCACTTCCTGGGCTCGAGCGACATGCTCAAGCTGGGGCAGGTGCTGGACCCGCGGGCCGCCGCGGCGCGCATGCTGGTGGGCAACCCGGCCGAGTGGACCATCCGCGCCACGGACCCGCGCACGCTCACGCAGCGGGGCCATAGCGCGTACATGAAGATCGCCGAGGGCTGCAACCGGCAGTGCAGCTTCTGCGCCATCCCCGGTATCCGCGGCAAGCAGCGCTCGCGCACGGTGGAGGACGTGGTGATGGAGGCCACCCAGCTGGCCGAGCTGGGCGTGGTGGAGCTCAACCTGGTCAGCCAGGACACCATCGCCTTTGGGCGCGACCTGACGCAGAAGGCCACCCTGGCGCAGCTCATCGCGGCGCTGGGCGAGGTCAGCGGCATCCGCTGGATCCGGGTGCACTACTTGTATCCGGAGTCGCTGACGGAGCCGCTGGTGGAGCTCTTCGCGCAGCACCCGAAGGTGCTCCCGTACATCGACATGCCGCTGCAGCACGCGTCGGACGCGATGCTGATGCGCATGCGGCGCGGACACGGGGGCGAGCGCCTCTACAAGGTGGTGGACACGCTGCGCGAGAACATCCCGGACATGGTGTTCCGCACGACCTTCATCGTGGGCCACCCGGGGGAGAGCGCGAGCGACTTCGCCGAGCTGAAGAAGTTCGTGGCGTACTCCGAGTTCGACCACGTGGGCGTGTTCCGTTACTCGCACGAGGAGGACACGCACGCGGGGACCATGACCGACGTGGTGGACCCCGAGGTCATCGCGGCG
This sequence comes from Sandaracinaceae bacterium, assembly GCA_020633075.1. Taxonomy (GTDB): domain Bacteria; phylum Myxococcota_A; class Polyangia; order Polyangiales; family Houyiibacteriaceae; genus JADJJE01. Next base: position 1,253,685 of record JACKEI010000002.1, on the reverse strand, counting down.
CGCCACGAGGAGCTCATGGACCTGCAGCGGCCCATCAGCCGCGACAAGCTCGAGGCCCGCGTGGGGACCGAGCTCGAGGTGCTTGTGGACGGCGAGAGCGACGAGAGCGAGTTCTTGCTGGAGGGGCGCTGGTGGGGTCAGGCGCCCGAGGTGGACGGCAAGATCTACTTGGCCAACGGCGAGGCGCAGCCCGGCGAGATCCGCCGCGCGCTGGTGCGCGACGCGGGCGACTACGACCTGGTGGCGGACCTGCTGGACCGCGATGGCAACTGGGTGGCCCCGCCCGGCGTGGAGCGCCCCGAGGCGCGCAGCCCGGGCGCGCGCAGGCAGGCCAGCAAGGCCAAGAAGAAGCTCAAGGTGATGTGACGGACGCGCCGGCGCGGGCGCCGGTGGGGAGCTCCGACGGGAGCCGCGCTACGCCTCGGGCACGGTCTGCAGCTCCACGAACTCGAGGATGCCCTCGGCGCCGCCCTCGCGCCCGTAGCCGCTGTGCTTCATGCCGCCGAAGGGGGCCTCGGGCGTGGGGCCGCTGCCCGTGTTGATGGCGACGTGCCCGAACTGGAGCGCCGCGGCGACGCGCTTCACGCGCTCCCGGTCGCGCGTGAACACGTAGGAAGCGAGGCCGTACTCCGTATCGTTCGCGGCCGCGATGACCTCGGCCTCGGTGGCGAAGCGCACGAGCGGCACCACGGGCCCGAAGGCCTCCTCGCGCAGGATGGCCGCGCCAGGCACGACGCCCGCGAGCACCGTGGGTGGGAAGAAGCAGGCGCCTGCGGTGGTGCGCCCCCCGGCGGCCACGCTCGCGCCGCGGGTCACGGCGTCGTCCACCAGCCGGTGCACGTTCGCGACCGCGCGTTCGTTGATGAGCGGCCCGATGTCGGTGCTGGGATCCGTGCCCGGGCCCACGCGCAGGGCATCCACGCGGGCGGCCAGCGTCGCGGTCAACGCGTCGGCGATGGACTCGTGCACGAAGACGCGGTTGGCGGACACGCAGGTCTGCCCCGAGCAGCGGAACTTGGTGGCCATGAGCTGCTCGACCGCGAGGTCCACGTCGGCGTCTCCGAACACGATGAAGGGGGCGTTGCCGCCCAGCTCGAGCGCGAGGCGCTTTACGTGCGGCGCGGCCTGAACCGCGAGCGTCTGGCCCACGCGCGTGGACCCGGTGAAGCTGATCACGCGCACGGCGGGGTGCTCGCAGAGGACCTTGCCGATGGCGGACGAGTCTCCGAACGCGAGGCTCACCAGGCCGGGGGGCAAGCCCAGCGTGTGCATGAGGTGGAACAGGGCAATGACCGACAGCGGCGTCTCGTTCGCTGGCTTGATCACGGCGGGCGCGCCCGCAGCGAGGGCCCCCGACAGCTTCTTGGCGAGCATGGCCAGCGGGAAGTTCCACGGCGTGATGAGCCCCGCCACGCCGGCCGGCCGCGCGTGCACGGTCCACGTCAGCCCCTTGGGCTTGGCCGCGAGGACGCGCGGCTGGAGCACGTCGATCTCCGCGGCGGCTGTCCGGTAGAAGCCCGCGGCGTAGTCCACTTCGCCCTTCGCTTCGCCGATGGGCTTGCCGTTCTCGAGCGTGATGATGCGAGCCAGCTCGTCGCGGTGGGCCAGCAGGGCGTCCGCGATGGCGATCAACCACGCCGCCCGCTGAGCGAGGGGGGCCGGGTTGGTCAGCGCTCGCTCTGCGCTCTGCACCATGCGCGTGGCATCCACGGCGCCGTAGCTGGGGAGCACCGCCAGCACGTCTCCGGTCGCGGGGTCGACCACGCGGACGAGCTCGCCCGCCGCGTCCGGCTCCTGCCACCGGCCGGCCGGGACATCGGGCAGGAAGGCCCCCGCTTCGTAGCCGGCCAGGTGACGGAGCAGTGGTGAATCGAGCATGGGGTGTGCCTTTCCGCGAACGCGCGCCGCGACGGGAGAGTAGACGGCGTACGCACTCTACCTGACGCGTGCGCTGCAGGGTGTTGCACCCAGGTGACGCGGGCCGCGTCCGGTGATACATCGCCGCCATGCGACTTCTCCGCTTCCCCATCCTCGTCTGCCTGATCCCCCTGTTGGCCCTCGGTGCGTGCCGCTCGGGCTCGCGCGACGGTGAGCGCGCCGAGATCGTGCGCCCCAGCGCCGCGCCCGCCGCTGCCCCAGGGGTGTTCACGGTGCTCTTGGACACCACCAAGGGGCCCATCCACATCGACGTGCACCCCGAGTGGGCGCCGCTGGGGGCCGCGCGCTTCCGTGAGCTGGTGGAGGCCGGCTACTACACGGACATCGCCTTCTTCCGCGTGATCGAGGGCTTCATGGCGCAGATCGGCATCCACGGAGACCCTGCGGTCAACGCCCGCTGGCGCGAGAACAGCATCCAGGACGACCCGGTCACGCAGAGCAACACCCGCGGCATGCTGAGCTTCGCCACGCGCGGGCCCAACACGCGCACGACCCAGTTCTTCATCAGCTTCGGCGACAACAGCAACCTGGACGGCATGGGCTTCTCTCCCTTTGCGCAGGTGCGCGCGGCCGACATGGCCGTGGTGGACAGCCTCTACAACGGGTACGGCGAGGGCGCTCCGCGCGGCCGGGGCCCCGACCAGGGGCGCATGCACGAAGAGGGCAACACCTACCTGCGCGCGAACTACCCGGAGCTGGACTACGTCCGCTCGGCGCGCATCGTGCCCAACTGATGGACTGCGCGGACGTCGGCGCCTGAACCCAGGCGTGCCGGCCCCGCGCAGCACCATCCGGCACCACGCCCGTGCGCACCGCCTGACTCCCGCGCTAGGAACCCAGCGCACCGTGTCTCGAGGGCGGCGCAACGACCCGGTAGCCGGCGCCGGTGAGAGCCGCGCGTTGTTGCTCCGCGGAGACGACATCGCTCAGGGCGCGCACCTTGGCCTGCTCGACTCCCACGAGGCGCGTCGCCGCCCACACGGCGGGCAGCGCGGGTACGTCCAGACCCCGTGTTGGTGCGTGGATCTCGACGACGTCTGCGGCCTCGCCCGCGCGGTGTCGCTCGAGGCGCAGGCTCCCCGGCTCGCTACCGAGGGGGCCAAGCAGCGCGCCGAGCGCAGCCAGTGGCCGGCAGAGCCATACGAGCGTCCGGTCGCTCAGCAACGGGAGCAAGAGGCTGGCCGCGCTCAGGGCCCACACTAGCGGCGCACGGTCGAAGCCGGACCAGAAACGCGCGGGGCAGCCGAGCCCCAGGTCCGCGCACGGGAAGCGCCCGTAGAGACGCCGCGCGCCGTTGCCGAGCGTGCGTGCGGTGCGCGCGCGGAAGGCCTTCAGGCTGGGCGCTCCGGGGAGGGGCCGGCCGAGAGGCCGCAGCAGGCTGTGCATCAGCCCGGGCGAGGGGCGGTGTCGTGTGCCCATGGAGAGGAACACCTCCACGTGCGTGGTGACGTCTCCTGCCGGGGCGCGCGCGATCATCTCGGCCAGGAGCGAGGACGCGAGCGCCGGGACCGTCGAACACCCGGACAGGACCGCGCACGGGCTGGCGGCCCCGGCCGCCTCGACGCGGGCGATGAAGTCGGGGCGCTCGCTGAGGTCGATGTAGTGCGCGCCCGCCTGCGAGCAGGCGCCGACCCAGACGCTGGGGTCGTGCGTATACGGGCCCACCACGTCGATGACCACATCGCCCGGCGCGATCAGCCCCGCGGGCGGCGGGTCACGCACGTCCAGCGCGCGAGTTCCGTCTCGGCCCCGACGCGAGGCGCGCACACACGGCACGTCTGGCGCGGCAGCCCGCAGCAAGCGCACCACCCGCGCCCCGAGCTCCCCCGTGGCGCCCAGCACCACCACGTGCGCAGCACGGGCGACCACGTCGGCGCTCAAAACACCCGCCGCGAGGCGAGCTCCGGCGCGTGCTCGTCCAAGCGCCGCGCCAGCTCTGGCAGGCGGAACGTGGGCACGCGCGGAAACAAGTGATGCTCCACGTGGTAGAACATGTTGAAGGTCACTACGCTCTTGAGCCGCCCGCGGATGGTGCGCGCGATGTAGTGGGAGCGGTCGCAGTCGTGGTGCACCGTCCACACGGCGAAGAAGGCGGTCAAGCACTGGCCCACCAACATGGTGCCCAGGTGGAAGCGCAGCAGCGGGAGCTCGAGCAGCAGCGCCGCCGCCGCGAGCACGCTCGAGCCGCCTAGCTCCACGCACATGAAGCGGCGCACGCGCGGGTCGCCGTGACGGAAAGCGGACGTGTGCAGTAGCCACGGGAAGTAGGGGCCCAGCAGCAGCGCTCGATGAGCCGGCAGGCGCGCCCCGAAGGCCTCCACGTCCTCGTCGCTCATGCAGTGCTTGTGGTGCCGCAGGTGGTTCCACTTGATGGCGTGCATGGAGGAGCCCATCACGAGGCTGAGGACGACCAGGACGGCGTCGTGCCCGCTGCGCGAGAGGCCGAGGTTGGCGTGAAACGCGTCGTGCACCACGCGCAGGCCGACCAGGAAGAACACGAACGCAAAGCCCAGTGCCGGTAGCCACCAGCCGCGGGCGGCGCAGAGCCACATACCCACCAGAAAGGGCGCGCCCATGCTCAGCTCGCGCAGCGTCTGGGTCGCGCTCATGCCACGCAGGTCTTGGTAGGGCGTGGCGCGCACGCGCGGGTCCGTCAGGATCTCGAGGCTCATGGCTGCACCTGCTCGCTGCGCAAGGACGCGTCGCCGCCGGCACCCAGAGCCAGGGGCGCACCCGCGCGGCTCGGATCGCGCACAAGCCGTGCGAAGCGGGGGATCGACCAGTCGAGAGCGCGATGCAGACCGGACAGCAAGCACACGCCGACGCGGCTGCTGGCCCAGCGGCGCGCGTGCAGGTGGTTGAGGTTGAAGTTGGGCACCAAGATCGCCAGTACGTTGCGGGCGAGCCCGCGCTCACGCAGGGTGGATCGGTACCAGAGGTGCTCCACCAGCGTGTTGGTGGTGCGGGCGTGCATGCGCAACTTGCGCTCGAGCCGCACCGCCAGACGTGCGTCGCGGCTGCCAATGGCCCGCGCCGCCGCGAGCCCGCTGCGCAGCGCGAAGGTGACCCCGCCAGACAGGATGGGGTCGATGACCGCTGCGGCCTCGCCCACCAGCCACCAGTTGGGCCCGTGCAGGCGCGCGCCGATGTCGTCCTGATAGGTGCACGCGTGCGCGCTCGCGGCTTCGGCCCAATCGGCCCCGAGGTAGCGCAGCCCCTCGTGCCGGTGCGCCAGGCTGAGCAGCGCGCCAGCGAGAGGCTCCCCGCTGCGGCGCAGCGCCGCGGCCTCGGAGGCCAGCAGCGCCACACCCACGTCGACACGCGCTGCGCCGAGGTGGATGCCCCAAGCCCAGCGCACGTAGGGAGCTTGATCGTCGAGGAAGATCTGCGTGCCGAGCCCGTCGTAGGCGTGTGCGGCGCGGGCCGAGAACGCGACTTTGCGCGCGCCGACGGGGTCGTAGGTCACCCCGAGGGCCCGCGCGAGCACCCGCGCGCGCCCGCTGGCGTCGATGTAGTGCCGGGCTATCAGCGGCGCGCTCGAGTCCGAGAGCAGCAGCCGCTGGACGCGACCGTCGGCGCACTCGACGCGCCGCACTCGCTGCGGCATGAAGCGCACCCCCTGCCCCGCGGCCACCTGCTCCAGCGCCGCGCGCGCGGCCACCATGTCGACGTGCGCGGTGGGCTCGGCGCGCCCGACCATGCGCATCAGCGCGCGGTACGGCCAAGCGAAGCCGATGCGCATGCGCTGCCCGCTGGGCGCGTAGGCGGCCACCGCCCCACGCTTCCAAGTGGCCTGGTCGGCCTGCACCAGCGCACCGAGGGGAAGCCCCAGCGCGTCCAGCAGCCGGTTGGCCTCCCAGTCCAGGCTCTCACCGTAGGTGGCGTGCACGCCCGCAGGCCGCACCACCACCACGCGCAGCCCGGCCCTCCCCAGCGCGATCGCCGCCGCCAGGCCGCCAAGGCCGGCGCCCACCACCGCTACGTCTACGCACTCCTCGACTGGCTCCATCCACGACCTCGGGTAGCGGGGAGACGCCCCGCACCGGGACGACTTTATCAAGGAGGTGCGCGCGCGGGCTACGCTTTCACGCGACCCCGCGCGAGTCGGGCGACACGACGCCGCCCGCCACGTGGAAGTCGCGGCGGTGCTCGTCCAGCAGGATGAACTCGGGGTGCGTGGTGGTGAGGAAGACCTGGCCGCCCAGGCGCGACAGGAGGTCGAAGAGGCGCCGGTTGCGCCCCCTGTCGAGCTCGCTGCTGACGTCGTCCAGCAAGAGCACGGGCACCTTGCCGCTGCGCGCGGTGAGCTCGTCCAGCTCGGCCACCTTCAGCGCGAGCACGATGGCCCGCTGCTGCCCCTGGGAGGCGTGGTGCTTGGCGGCGATGGCGCGCACGCTGAGGGCGAGATCGTCCGCGTGCGGCCCGTCCGCCGTGAAGCCGCGCGCGCAGTCTTTGTCGAAGGCCTGCTCGAGCGCGCGCAGCAGCCCCTCACGCTCTGGCGCGACGCGCGGGCGGTAGCTCACGTCCAGAGGCAGCTCTTGCCCGGCCACGTCGTGGAAAGCCTGCGCGACCCTGGGCGCGAGGCTGGTCACCAGCGACGCGCGCGCACGCCCCACCACGGCGCCCGCGTCGGCCAGGATGGCGTCGTAGCTGCGCACGGAGCGGGGGTCGATGGGGTCCTGCTTGAGCAGCCGGTTGCGGCTGCGCAGCGCCTTGGTGTAGGTGGCCAGCGCGCTCGCGTAGGCGGGGTCCAGCTGCTCCAGCATGCGGTCCAAGAACGCGCGCCGCAGCTCCGGAGAGCCGCCCGCCAGCTCCGTGTCGCCAGGGTGAAAGAGCACCATGGGGAAGGTGCCGTGCCATGCAGAGAGAGAGCGCGGGCGCTTGTCGTCCAGCTGCAGCTTGCGCGCCTTGCCCCTCTCGAGCCCCACGGTGTACGTGCGCATCGCGAGGTCGCCCGACACCCGCGCCTTCAGCACGGCGTTGGGCTCGTGCAGGCGGACGATGTCCTCGGTCTTGGCCCCCCGGAAGCTGCGCAGCGAGCCCATGTAGTGGATGGCCTCGAGCAGGTTGCTCTTGCCGGCGCCGTTGTCGCCGTGGATGACGTTGAAGCGCGGCCCCGGCTCGAAGTCGAGCCGCTCGAGGTTACGGAAGCCCCGGACGAAGAGGCGCTCGACACGCAGCGCTTCGCTCGACGCCGACGCGTGCTGCGGGTCTGCGCTCACTCCGTCCACTCGCGCAGTCGCGCGCCGATGCGCCTCTCGGCGGCGCACAGGTCCTGCACGCTGCGGCTGCCCGTGAGCAGCATGACCGCCCGCAGCTCGCGCTCGACGCCGTCCAAGAAGGCCTCGACGCCAGCCTCCCCGCCTGCCGCGAGAGCCATGAAGACCGGCCGCGCAATACCGCCCACCGCCGCGCCGAGCGCGATGGCCCGCGCCACGTCGTGCCCCGTACGGACGCCGCCCGTGGCGATGGTGGTCATTCCGGCCTCGGCCGCGTAGACGACCGACGCGGCGGTGGGCACGCCCCAGTCCCAGAGGGCCTCGCCGAGCTCACGCTGCCCGCCCTCGGCACGGAGCGTCTCGACCCCCACCCACGACGTGCCACCCGCGCCGCTGGTGTCCACGTAGCGGACGCCCACGTCGCGGAGCTGCCGCAGGGCGGTGCGGCTGAGCCCGTTGCCCGTCTCTTTCGCGACGACGGGCACGGGGAGCTCCTTCACCAGGCGCGCCAGCGTGGCCACGCAGCCGCGAAAGTCGCGGTCTCCTTCGGGCTGCACCAGCTCCATGGCCGGGTTCAGGTGTACGCAGAGCGCGTCGGCGCCAACGTCTGCCACCAAGCGCGCCACGTCCGCGGTGCTCATGTCGCGGGCCTGGACCACCCCGATGTTGCCCAGCAGCAACATGTCGGGCGCCACGTCACGCACCCTGTACGTGGAGACCGACTCCGGGCGCAGCAGCATGGCGCGCTGGCTGCCCAGGCCAAACGCGTAACCGCGCCGCTGGGCGACGGCGGCGAGCGTGCGGTTGATCTCCTGGGCGCGCTCGTGTCCACCCGTCATCGCCGAGATCACCAAGGGCGCCCGCAGCACCTTGCCCAAAAGCTCGACGCTCAGGTCCAATTCGTCCAGCGCCAGCTCCGGGAGGCTCTGGTGGACGAAGCGCACCTGCTCCAGCAGCGTGGTCTCGGCGCGAAAAGCGACTTGTTCCGTCGCGCAGAGGTCCAGGTGGTCGGCTTTTCGTTGTCGGATGTCGTCGGTCATGCGCTGCTTTCACTCAGCCGCGCGGGCGGCCCGTGCAACTTGCCTGAGGAATAGCCCGAGCGTAAGAGGAGCGCAGCGTGACGCAACACAGCAACCCCGATTGGTCGACCTTTGTCCGCGAGCGCGTGGACGCCCACTTGGTCGCGTTCTTCGACAAGAAGCGCGCTCAAGCGGAGCGCCTCTCGCCGCGCGGCCTGGAGATGGTGAACGCGACGGCGGCCCTCACCTTGCGCGGCGGCAAGCGCCTCCGGCCGCTGGTGTTGGCGGCGGCGTACAGCGCGGTGAACCCGGAGGGCGACTTGGCGGACTGCATTGCCGCGGGGGCGTCGCTCGAGCTGCTGCAGAGCTACCTGCTCATCCACGATGACTGGATGGACCGTGACGAGGAGAGGCGCGGTGGGCCGGCGGTGCACACCATGTTCCGCGAGCCCGGTCGGGACCCACACCTCGCGGACTGCCTGGGCGTGCTGACGGGAGACCTGGCCGGCACCTACGCCTGGGAGCTCATGGCCGAGGCCCCCTTCCCCAGGTGGCGCCGAGACGAGGGCTTCGAGGCCTTCGCGACGCTGCAGATCGAGGTCTACTTCGGGCAGCACTTGGACGTGGTGGCCGATCGCGACGTGGAGCGCATGCACCACCTGAAGACCGGCAGCTACACGGTGCGCGGACCCGCGCAGCTGGGCGCCGTGCTGGCCGACGCCAACCCCGACCAGGTGCTGGCGCTCACGGGCTGGGCCGACCCACTGGGTGAGGCCTTTCAGCTGCGCGACGACCTGCTGGGGACGTTCGCGGTAGAGGGCACCACCGGCAAGCCGGGCGACGACCTGCGCCACGGCAAGCGCACGGCGCTGATCCTGGAGGCGGAGCAGCGGCTGGACGCCGCCGGTCGCGAGACGCTGGCGAAGGTCTTCGGCCGCGCAGAGGCGAGCGACGGCGAGGTGGCCGCGACGATGGAGGCGCTGGTGGCCTGCGGCGCCAAGGACGCGCTCGAGAGGCGCTGCGCGGAGCTGCGTGACGTAGCCCTGGCCGCGATCGGCAACGGGGCGCTGGCATCGGTGGGTTGCGCGCGCTTGACGGAGCTCGCACGCCGCCTGACGGACCGCGACCGATGACTGCGGCGCCCGAGGCGGAGGCTCGCGCCACCTGTGCGCCCGGCGCCCGAGGCGTCGGCTGCGGCAAGGTCATCCTGCTCGGGGAGCACAGCGTCGTGCACGGACGCCCAGCGCTGGCTGCCGCCCTTCCGCGCGGCGCCCAGGCCGAGGCACGCGCGCTCGAACACGGCCCGAGCACGGCGCGCTTCGTGTTCGCGGATGCGCGCGTGGACGTCACGTCGGACCCCGAGGCCAGTCACCCTCTCGGACGCGCCCTCTGCGCGCTGCTCGCCACCTACGAAAGCGCTCCGCCGGTGCACGTGCACGTGCAGCTGGACCTCCCGGCCGGCGCCGGCCTCGGCGCCTCTGCGGCGATGGGCGTGGCCATCAGCGACGCGCTCGACGCGCTGACGGCGACGGTGCGCAGCCCGAGCGAGCGAGCCACGCAGACCCTCGCGTGGGAGCGGGTCTTCCATGGCAACCCCTCGGGCGTGGACAACACCATGGCGGCGGTGGGGGGCGTGGCCCTCTTCACGCGCGGCGCGGCGCTCGAGCGCGTGCGGCTGCGGCAGCCACTGCTGCTCGTGGTGGGGCACAGCGGGGAAGCCTCCGAGACCAAAGAGATGGTCGCGCTCGTAGCGCAGCAGCTGGAGCGCGAGCCCGCGCGCATCGGCGAGCTCTTCGACGCCATTGCCGTGCTGGTGCGCAACGCGCGCCTCGCGCTCGAGGCCGGAGACCTGCGCGCGCTGGGTCAGCTGATGGACATGAACCACACGCTGCTGAGCGCCCTGATGCTCTCCACCCCGCGGCTGGAGCAGCTCTGCGCCGCCGCGCGAGAGGCTGGCGCCTTGGGCGCCAAGGTGACCGGCGCCGGCGGGGGCGGCTGCATGGTCGCGCTGGCGCCCGACGCCGTCGTGGCAGAGCGCGTCCTCACGGCCCTCCGCGCGCTCGGCGCCGAGAGCTTCGTCGCGGAGGTGGGACCATGAGCCGTTGCAAGGTACGGGCGCACGCCAACATCGCGCTCTCGAAGTACTGGGGGAAGTCCGACTTGGCGCTCAACCTCCCCGCGGTCCCGAGCGTGAGCATGACCCTCGACGGGCTGGTCACGGAGACCGAGGTGCGCTTCGACACACGCTTGCGCACCGACCGCGTGTTCCTGGACGGACGCCGCGCCAGCGCGGCCGAGCGGCAGCGTGTGGTGGAGGTGCTGGATCAGGTGCGCTCGGCGGCGGGTCACCTGCAGCGCGCCGAGGTGCGCTCGGCGAACCACTTCCCCACGGCAGCGGGCCTCGCGTCCAGCGCCTCGGGCTTTGCGGCCCTGGCCGCAGCCGCCACCCGCGCCGCCGAGCTCGACTGGGACGACAAGCGCGTCAGCGCCCTCGCGCGCCAGGCCAGCGCGTCGGCCGCGCGGAGCGTCTTCGGTGGCTTCGTGGAGCTGCCGGCGGGCAAGCCCGGCCAGGCCTCGCTCGCGGCGAGGCCGCTGCACGACGAGCGCTACTGGGACCTGCGCATCGTGGTGGCCGAGACCGCCAAGGGCCCCAAGAAGGTAGGCTCCACGGCCGGCATGGAGCGCTCGCGGCGGACGTCTCCCTACTACGAGGCGTGGGTCGCCGCGGCGCCCAAGCTCTCCGCGCAGGTCAAGCGCGGGCTCAAGCTGCGCGACCTGCCCCTCTTGGGAGCCGCGATGGAGCAGAGCACCCTCGCCTTCCACGCGTGTGCCATGGCCTCGGCGCCGGGCATCCTGTACTTCCAGCCCGCGACGCTGGCGGCGCTGGCCACGGTGCGCGACCTGCGCGACCGGCGCGGCGTCGAGGTGTTCGCCACCATGGACGCGGGCCCGCACGTGAAGGCGCTCTGCCACGTGGACGACGTCGGCCGCGTGCGGCGGGCGCTGACGCGCACGGAGGGTGTCATCGCGACCGGCGTGAGCGCGCCAGGGCCAGGCGTGGAGATCCTCGAGTGGGACTGAGGGTCTCGGCCCCCGGGAAGCTCATGCTCTCGGGGGAGTACGCCGTGCTGGACGGCGCCACGGCCGTGGTGGCCGCAGTCGACGCGCGCGCCACGGCCACGGTCGGCGCGCCCCCTCTTGCCGACACGCCGCCGGAGGTGAGCGCCACGTGGCGGCTCGCGCGGGAGCGCTTCCCCAAGCTCCCCAGCGCGCCGCCACGGATCGACGTGAGCGCGCTGCGCGACCCGAGCGGCGCGCAGAAGCTGGGCCTCGGGTCGTCCGCGGCGGCGGCTGCCGCGACGGCGGGGCTCGCCCTGGCGTTCGCGCACGGCGCAGACGCGCTGGCCGACGGCGCCACGCGCGAAGCCCTCTTCACGCTGGCCTTTCGCGGCCACGCGGTCATCGCCCCCGAGGGCAGCGGCGCCGACGTCGCGGCGGCGTCTCTGGGCGGCTACATCCGCTTCCAGCCCGCCCCGCCCGGCAGCCAGCAGCTGCCCACCTGCGCTCCGCTGCGCGCTCCGGCGGGCCTCACCACGCGCGTCGTGTGGACCGGCCACGCGGCGCGCACCAGCGACCTAGTCGGCCAGGTGAAGCGCTTCAAGGCGCGCGACCCCGGACCCTACGCCGCGCACCAGAGGGAGCTTGCAGACGCGGCGGAGGCCTTCGCGACGACCTTCGCGGCGGGCTCTGCAGCAGCCCTCTTGCCCCTCGCGGCGCGCTATCACGAGGCCATGCGCGCGCTGGGGGACGCCGCAGGCGCGCCCATCGTCGAAGAGCACCTGCGCGCGGTGGCGGACCTGGCCGCCCGCTGCGGCGGGGCCGCCAAGCCCAGCGGCGCCGGCGGAGGGGACGTGGCCATCGCCTTCTTCTGCGACGAAGCCGACGCGGAGCGCTTCGACGCACGTGTCGCCGACACCGGCTTCGAGACGCTGCGGCTCACGCTGGGCGCCCCGGGGCCGCGCGTCGACTGACGTCCACAATCGGCGACCGTAGTGGAACGCCAACCCCGCTCGGGGGTTCCCATGGTAGGGTCTCTGTCACACGCCAACACCTTGGGGGTCACGGGGTCGTTCGATGCTGCTTTCGGTCTACATGTTCTCGCTCGCTCTCGGGGGCGTCCTGCTCGGCGCATCCTTGCTGCTGGGCGGCAAAGATGGCCTCGAGGCCGACGGCCCGGAGGTGGACGCAGACGTGGATGCGAGCGCAGAGCTGGACGCGGACGCCGACGCGGGCGCGGACGCGGGGCACGACGCCAGCAAGGACCTCGACTTCGGCGGCGGCGCGGACTTCATCATGTGGTCCCTCACCTCCGTGCGCTTCTGGACCTTCTTTCTGGCCTTCTTCGGGCTCACGGGTCTGCTGTTCGACGGGTTCGGCTTGGTGTCGCACGAGGCCATCACTGCGGTGCTCGCGGTCGGCATGGGCTCCGCCGCGGGCTTCGGCATCTCGAAGGCCATGCGCGTGCTGGGCTCGGACACCAGCGGCCGCGTCGCGGAGGCAGGCGACTTCGTGGGCAAGAGCGCCCGCGTGCTGGTCGCACCCAAGTCCGGTGGCATCGGGAAGGTCCGCGTGGAGATTGGCGGTAACCTGGTGGACGTCCTCGCCACCACGGACGAAGCCAACGTGGCCAACCAGGACGAAGTCATGATCATCGAGATGGACGGCACCACGGCCCGTGTCGCCAAGGTCATGTCCGCAGACAGCTGAGGCCGAGACTTCACCGCCCCTCCGTGCGAGGGGCCCGCAACGAGAGAGAGCTGGGGTTCAACATGACGCAACCGTATACGGGCTACACGCCGCCGGCGTACCCGCAAGCCATCCCAATCGAGAGCCCTGACGCGGGCATGGACGCGTTCCAGATGGTCATCAGCTCCGGTCTGATTGGGCTCGGGTTGGCCTTCGCGCTGCTGATGATCGTGGTGCTGCTGAAGCAGTTCCTGCTCATCTCGCGGCCGAACGAGGCGCTCGTGTTCAGCGGCAAGCAGTCGCGCGGGCCAGGCGGCGAGGTGCTGCCCTACGCCATCGTCAAGCAGGGAGCGCGCGGCATCCGCATCCCCATCCTGCATCGCGTCGACCGTCTGGACATGCGCCTGCTGCCGGTGGACATCCGCATCCAGAACGCCTACTCGGCGGGTAACATCCCGCTCCAGATCCACGCCATCGCCACGGTCAAGATCCACTCGGACGACCGGGTCATCCGCAACGCGGTGGAGCGCTTCTTGGGGCGCTCACTCGGAGAGATCCAACAGGTGGCCCAGCAGACCCTGGAGGGAGCCGTCCGCGAGGTGGTCGCGTCGCTCACGCCCGAGGAGGTCAACGAGGACCGCCTCAAGTTCGCGGAGAACCTGATCCACGCCGCGGAGGACGACCTCCACAAGCTGGGCCTCATGCTGGACACGCTCAAGATCCAGAACGTGCACGACGACACGGGCTACCTCGACTCGCTCGGGCGCCCACGCATCGCGGCCGTCTTGCGCGACGCCGAGAACGCCGAGAACGAAGCGCAAGAGAAGATCACCAGCGCTCAAGCCGGCGCCCACCAGAAGGCCGAGGTGGCGCGCGCCCACGCCGAGACCCTCACCATCCAGAAGCAGAACGAGCTGCGCCAAGTGCGCGCCGAGCTGGACGGTGCCGCCCTCGCCATCGAGCGCGAGGCCGAGATGGCGGCCCGCACCGCCCGCGCCCAAGCCGAGCGCGAGCTGTACACCCTGCGCGCGTCCGTGGAAGAGCGCCGCCTGCAGGCCGACGTCGTGGTGCCCGCCAACATCAACCGCGAGGCCCGCGCCATCCTGGCCATCGGTGAGGCCGCGCCCACCGCGGAGAACGGCCGCGCCGCCGTAGAGGTGCTGCGCCTGCTGAGCGAGGCCTGGCAGAGCATGGGCCCCCACGCGAAGGAGCTCTACGTCATCCAGCACCTCGAGGAGCTGGTGGGCACCGTGGTCGCCAACCTCAGCGACGTGTCGGTGGGAGAGGTCACGGTCCTCGACCAAGGCGACGGCAGCGGCTTGGCCGCGTACGCCTCTGCGTACCCCATGATGGTGGGACGCGTCATGGAAGCCCTGGCCGTGAGCACGGGCGTCAACATCCCTGCCATCCTCAATGAGCGAGGTGCCTCATGAGTCCCGTGATCGCCGTCCTGGCCATCTTGGGCGTCGGCTTCGTCGCCGCCTTGGTCGCCATCTTCATGATCCGCAACCTGCTCTACGTCTGCCAACCCAACGAGGTGCTGGTGTTCTCGGGCACCACGCGGCAGTCGTCCGTCGGCGTCGTCGGCTACCGCATCATCAAGGGCGGCCGGACCCTTCGGAAGCCCATCATCGAGGCGGTCGACCGCATCGAGCTGACCAACATGATCATCGAGGTGGCGGTCACCAACGCGTACTCGAAGGGCGGCATCCCCCTCTCCGTGAACGGCGTGGCCAACATCAAGATCCCGGGCGAGCTGCCGCTGCTCCACAACGCGCTCGAGCGCTTCCTCGGGCGCAGTCGGCAAGAGATCATGCAGGTGGCGCGCGAGACGCTCGAGGGCAACCTGCGCGGCGTGCTCGCGACGCTCACCCCCGAGCAGGTCAACCAAGACAAGGAGGCCTTCGCCGGGAAGCTCACGGAGGAGGCCGAGCACGACCTCAACCGCATCGGTCTGGTGCTGGACACCCTCAAGATCCAGAACGTGTCGGACGAGGTGGGCTACCTGGACGCCATCGGGCGCATGCGCAGCGCACACATCCGTCGAGACGCGGCCATCGCCGAGGCGTCCGCACAGGCGCAGGCCTCGGAGGTCAAGTGGACCAGCCAGATGCGCGGTGAGGTGTCCAAGCTGGAGACCGCCATCGAGATCGCCCGCAAGGAGAACGAGCGCCGCATCGCCGACGCCCGCACGCGCCGCCAGGCCGTCATTGCCGAGCAGCTGGCCGCCGTGCAGGCCGACGTCGCCCAGGCCCAGGCCGAGGTGCAGATGCAAGAGGCGCGCATCGCGCAGGTGCAGCTGCGTCTGCAGGGCGACATCATCCAGCCGGCCATGGCTCAGCGGGCCGAGGCTGTCGCGCGCGCGCAAGCGGACGCGGTCACCACCATCGAGCAGGGCAAGGCCACGGCCCAAGTGCTGGTCGATCTGGCGCGCACCTATACGGGCAGCGCGGGCTCCGGCCGGGACGTGCTCCTCATGCAGAAGCTCTTGCCGGTGCTGAAGCAGGTCAGCGGGACCATCGGCCAGATCAAGGTGGACCGCCTGACGGTCATCGGCAAAGACGGTGAGAACAGCGGCAACGGCGGAGGCTCCTTGGCCGGGCAGCTGGTCGCGGCCAACGAGCAGGTGAAGGCCGCCGTCGGGGTGGATCTCGGCGAGGCCCTCCGCACCAAGCTGGGACAGCCCGCCACGCCCCGCTCCGCAGCGCCGCGACACATCCCCCCGGCGCCGCCGGCAACGACGGATCGGGCGCGTACCAACACGCCGCCGCAGAACTTCGGTTCGGTCAGCCGGCGCCCACCGGGTTGACCTGGCTGTCGCCGCTCACCATCGCCACCAACCGCCCGACCCCGCGCGCTGCACCAGCCCGCGGGGTCGTTCGTTTGCGGGAAGGCACGCTGCAGGGGTCACGCGGGGCCGTCACCGGGGAGCGACCACCCGCCGTCGTCACGCAGGCGTCTGGCCCTCCGAAGCGGGCGGCGGCACGAAGCGCAGCGCGCTCCATAGGCGGCCCGGCGGCAAGCGCTGCAGGAACGCAGGGCTGATCCAACAGAAGTAGAAGGCCAGCATGCCCGTCGTGAAGATGCCGATGTTCATCAGGAGCAGGAGCGTGCTGTGCAGGCCGACGCCGATGGTGATCCAGGCCCGCTTGTAGACCCACCACGCGCGCGTGCTGCGCTTCGTACAGGCGGGATCGCGACGCGTGCGCCAACACGCGACGATCATGAGCCCCGCAAGCGCCTCGAACCAGTAGGTGGTGAACGCGCCCACTTGCGTCACCCACGCGGGCAGCCAGGTCATGTCCCAGCGCACGAAGTGCTGGTAGCGAAGGATGTAGAACAGGGCCATGTAGTCCCCGCGCGAGGACCACAGGTAGTGCTCCTTGCTGATGGCGGCGGACGTGTAGAGCCACACCAGCTGCATGATGATCATGTAGCGCGGCCACGCCGGCACCAAGACCGACGGACGCGCCCACTGCCCGTGCCTCAGGCGCGCGTCCACGGACAGGGTCTCGTGGCTGCGGCTCAGCACGAGCAGCAGAATCGCGAGGCGCAGCAGCTGATCGATGCCGCGGTTCCCGTCCACGTAGAGGGCCGCCAGCTGCACCTGGGTCACCAGCACCAGCACACCCGACACGCGCGTCATGAACCCGGCTGCGAACAGCAGCGCCGCGGCGATGCCCCCGTAGACCACCACGTAGATCGCGAGCGGACCGGGCCCGAGCAGCTCCCGGACGAGCGGCTGAACGCTGAGCTCGCTCGAGTAGCCCAGGTTGTACGCGTTCACGTCGTCGAAGATGGTGAGCGTCAGGTCCAGGCACACCAGGTAGATGAGGTCGTAGGCGAGCACGCAGCCCATCACGATGCGGAGCAGGGCCAGCGCCGTAGCCGGCTCACGCTCGTCCCAGAGCGCGACGTAGCGAGCGGCACGGCCACGCCAGCCGGATGCGTCGAGGTGATCAGTCATGCAGCGCTGCCATGTCTCGCTCGAACTGAGCGCGCGTGATGCGCACACCGTGGGCCCAGAGAGTCCGCTCGGGGCGCGCCTCGCGGACGGCGCGGTCCCGATAGTCCAGACGCCGCATGCGCACGCGCACCTCGTCAGCGTCCTCGAAGGTGTAGAAGACGCGCTTGGCGACCCAGCGCGTGAAAGGGTAGTAGGGCCCTGGGGCGGCGGCGTCGAAGGCGATGTAGCAGGCTTGAACGCGCCGATACTCGAGGCGCTCTGCCTCGAAGGCAGCCGTGGGGTCGTGCGCCGTGTAGAGGACCTCCCAGGTGTCCGTGCCCTCCCGACGCATGTCGATGTAGAGCTGGAACGACTGCTGCTCGGCGCCGTCGAACATGTTCCAGGTCTGGCCCGCGCGCAGCAGCCCATACAGCCACGCCAGCGGCCAGGTGACGTAGGACTTGGCGTTGGCCAGCTGCTGGCTGTAGCGGGAGATGCGGGCCCGGCTCTCCGCTTCGTTGTCGCCGGTGAGGCCCTGCACGCGCCCAATCAGGGGCTGCCAGTACTCGTGCTCGAGCCGCTGGATGGACAGCACGGGAGTCTGGATGCCGTACACGATCGCGTGGAGGATCACCAAGGTCAGGAACACGGCGCGCACGGCGGGCCAGTGTTGCTTCAGACGGTTCATTGCCCGGCCAGCATGACCGCTCCCGCCGCGCTTGTCTTGATGCGCATCAACAGTTCCGGTGTGTTGGCTGCAATTCGCAGCCACATCCGACGGTCACCTACAAGCACGCACAACGAATTACAAGTCGATGACAATTCCCGGGTCGCCGTGGATCGAGAGCACGCGCATCGTCAGGTCAACGGAGAGACACGTGCAAATCGCCATCATCATCCTGTACCTGATCACGCTCGCCATGCTGGGCATCTACGGCTTCCACCGCGGCCATCTCCTGATGCTGTACTGGAAGCACCGCAAGAACGTCCGCGAGCCAGCGACACCGTACGCCGAGGAAGACCTGCCCATGGTGACGGTGCAGCTCCCGATGTTCAACGAGATGTACGTGGCCGAGCGCCTGCTCGAGAGCATCACGCTGCTGGACTACCCGAAGGACAAGCTCGAGATCCAGGTGCTGGACGACAGCACGGACGAGACCGTGCAGATCGCCTCCGCCAAGGTGGAAGAGCTGCGCACCCGCGGCTTCGACGCCGTGTACCTGCACCGCACCGACCGCACCGGCTACAAGGCCGGCGCGCTGGCCGAGGCCACCAAGGTCGCCAAGGGCGAGTTCCTCATGGTGTTCGACGCGGACTTCGTGCCGACGCCCAGCATCATCCGCAACCTGATCCATCACTTCACCGACGAGAAGGTCGGCATGGTGCAGGCGCGCTGGGGGCACATCAACCGTGAGTACTCCACGCTGACGCAGTGCCAGTCCATGATGTTGGACGGTCACTTCTGCATCGAGCACATCGCGCGCAACCGCTCGGGTCGCTTCTTCAACTTCAACGGCACCGCAGGCATCTGGCGCCGCGCGGCCATCGCCGACGCGGGGGGCTGGGAGCACGACACCGTCACGGAGGACATGGACCTCAGCTTCCGCGCCCAGCTCAAGGGCTGGCAGTTCGTCTACGTGCCGGACGCCGTGGCGCCCGCCGAGATCCCCTGCGAGATGAACAGCTTCAAGACGCAGCAGTTCCGCTGGGCCAAGGGCTCGGCGCAGACCACGCGCAAGCTGCTCTGGACGGTCCTCAAGGCCGACATCCCGCTCAAGGTGAAGATCGAGTGCGTCTTCCACCTGACCAACAACTTCGCCTACTTGTTCCTGGTCGTGCTGGCCATGCTGCAGCTCCCCAACATGCTCATGCGGCAGGACATGCAGCACCCGGAGCTGCTGCTCCTGGACGTCCCCCTCTTCCTCAGCACCTGCGGCTCCATCTGCGTGTTCTACCTGGTGACGCACAAGGAGCTCTACGGCGGCTGGTGGGCGGCCGTGAAGCGCCTGCCCATGATGATGGCCATCGGCATCGGGCTCAGCATCAACAACGCGCGCGCTGTGCTCGAAGGCCTGTTCGGCAAGGACATCACCTTTGTGCGGACCCCCAAGCACGGCATCGAGAACACCAAGCGCCCCACCTGGAAGCAGGCGGCCTACCGCGGCAACTGGTCCGTGCACTCCTTGCTCGAGATCGCGTTCGGGCTCTACTTCGTCGTCACCATCGGCCTCGCCATCGCGACCGGCAGCTACATCACCGTGCCCTTCCTGATCCTGTTCATGGTGGGCTTCCTGTACGTCGGTGGGCTGAGCCTGTACCAGAAGCGCTGAGCCACGCCCACGGGGCGCAGGCCACTTGCAAAAGGCGTCGTCATCCTCGGATGGCGGCGCCTTCTGCGTGCTGCTACCGTCCGACCGTGTCGCGCCCCAATCTTGTCGTTGCCCCTCGCCTCGCTCCCGGCTTCGTGTCGGGGTCCGGACGCCTCGCCGCCGTCGCGGCTGCGCTCTTGTTCGTGTTGATGGGCGGCTGCGCGCGCAAGATTGGAGACAAGTGCTCCATCTCCACGGACTGCTCCGTCAACGGGGACCGCATCTGCGACACCGCACAGCCCGGCGGGTACTGCACGGTTCAGGGGTGTGACCCAGACTCGTGTCCGGACGGCGCGGTCTGCGTGGAGTGGCGCTTCGAGCCCAGCCGCACCACGTCCACGTACTGCATGGAGCGCTGCCGCGGTGGCTGCAGTCGCGGCGGCTACGAGTGCGTGGCGGACGACGACCCACGCCTCGAGAGCGGGGGCACGTCGCTGGCCCGGGTGACCGACCTCGGTGGGCGGCGGGACGCCAAGTTCTGCGCGGCCGTCGCGGGCGTCACCGCAGCCTCCAGCATGTCGCTCGTGCCCACGCAGAGCTCCCCCTTCGACGCGTCCGTCCCGCAGTAGGGCCGGCCGCGCAGCCGCGAGGGGAAGGCAGGGCTCTTCAACGGCTAGGCCACCACGCCGGCCAGCAGCTGCGGCTCTCGCTCGAGCCGCACCCCGAACGCCGCCTCCACCTGGCCCGCGACCTCGTCCGCCAACGCCAGCAGCTCGGCCAGCGTGCCGCCCCCGTGGTGCACCAGCGCGAGCGCGTGCTTGCTGCTGACCCCCACCGGACCGCGGCGGTGGCCCTTGGCGATGCCCGCGCGCTCGATCAGCCAACCCGCGGCCAGCTTCACGCGGCCGTCCGGCTGAGGCCAGCTGGGCACGTCGTCACCCGACTCGAGCAGCCCCGCGGCACGTGCTCTGGCGCGCACTCGCTCCGCGTCGCTGTGGGACACCACCGGGTTCGTGAAGAAGGAGCCCGCGCTGCGGCTGTCCGGGTCTTCCGGGTCCAGCACCATGCCCTTCTTGCGGCGGAGCGCGATGACCGTGTCGTGAACCTGCTGGAGTGTGGGCGCGCCCTCGGCGGCGACGATCTCCATGGCCCGTGCGAGCTCGGCGTAGCGCAGCAGAGGCGCCCCGCCGGGCCTGAGCGCGAAGCTCACCTCGAGCACGATGAAGCGGTGCGGGTCCCGCTTGAGGCGGCTGTCCCGATAGCCGAACTCGCACTGCTCCGGCGTCAACACCACCTCGTCCAGGGTGCGACGATCGAGCGCGCGCACGCTCAGGATGGTGTCCGAGACCTCCTGCCCATAGGCGCCGACGTTCTGCACCGGTGTGGCGCCCGTGCTGCCGGGGATGCCCGCCAGGCACTCGAGCCCCGCTAGGTCCGACGCGACGCTGAAGCGCACGACCTCGGGCCAGGGCGTACCGGCCTTCGCGTGCAGCGCCACCTGGCCGTCTTCGCGTGGTGAGGTGCGCATGCCGTGCGTCTCGATGGACAACACGAGCCCGCGGAAGCCTTCGTCGGGCACCAGCGTGTTGGAGCCTCCACCGAGGACCGCCAGCGCGAGTCCCCGGTCGCTGGCGTAGCGCAGCGCCTCGTGGATGTGCGCGTCCGTCGTGGCCCGCGCGAAGTAGCGCGCCGCACCACCGAGGCCCAGCGTGGTCCGCGGAGCAAGGGGCACATCCCGTTCGATCTGCGCTCGACTCATGCGGCTTCATACCGCATCCGGGACCTCTTCACTAACGCTCCGGGACGCCATGGCGTACAGTGCCGCCGATGTCTGTCGTGGCAGAAACCCCGTACAAGCGGCTGCTCCTGCTGGGCGACGTGCACGCCGAGTCCGAGACGGTGCAGCGCGTGCTGGACCACGCCGACGCCCACCTGGACGTGGACGCGAGCTTGTGCGTCGGAGACATCGTGGACGGCGTGGGGGACGCGGACGCCACCCTGGAGCTGCTGCGCGACCGGTCCGTGATCTCGGTGGCGGGCAACCACGAGCGCTGGTTCCTGCACGACGAGATGCGGCACCTGGCCAACTGCACGCCCACGCTGCGGCCGGAGAACCGCGCCATGCTGGAGGCGCTCCCACGGACCATGCACCTGACCACCGTCGCGGGGGGCGCCCTGCTCTGCCACGCCGTGGGTGAGGACGACGAGACCTTTCTGCGCTCCACCACGCGCGGCTACGACCTCCAGATCCATGCGCTGCGGGAGCTCATGCTGGACGCGAGCGTGGACTACATGCTGGCGGGCCACACGCACGAGCGCATGGTGCGGCGCTTCCAGGGCTTGGTCGTGGTCAACGCGGGCACGCTGCGCCGCGACGACGATCCAGGCTTCGTCGTCGTGGACTTCGAGCGCATGGTGGTGCGCTGCTTCGACATCGCGGAGCTGGGCGCCACCATCACGGAGGCAGAGGAGCTGCTGCTTCCGCGGCCCCTGCCCGTCCCGAGCCTGAAAGACGACGACCTCTACTGAGCGCTGGATCGCGCGCCGGCTGCGGGGTACACCCGCCGCATGCTGGATCCTCGCTTCGTCACCGACAACCTCGCGGAGGTAAAGGCCGGGCTCGCGCGCCGCGGCTTCACCGACGAGGCCACCCTCGACCGCCTGGCCACCCTCGCGCAGGCCCGCCGCGCCGCCATCGCCGAGACGGACGCGCTGCGCGAAGAGCGCAACCGCGAGAGCGACGCGATGGCGAAGGTCGCCGACAAGCGCTCCCCCGAGTTCGCCGCCAAGCGCGAGAGCCTGCGCGCGCTGGGTGACCGCATCAAGGCCGCAGAGGAAGCCGCCCGCGCGGGCGAGGCAGAGCTCGACGAGCTGCTGCTCACGCTGCCCAACCTGCCGGCCAGCAGCACCCCCGACGGCCGCAGCGAGCACGACAACGTGGAGCTGCGCGTGCACGGCACCCGGCCGGAGCTGGCGTTCACACCGCGTGACCACGTGGACCTCGGCGAGGCGCTGGGCATCCTCGACTTCGAGCGCGGCACCAAGCTCAGCGGCGCCCGCTTCGTGGTGCTGCGTGGCATGGGCGCCCGCCTCGAGCGCGCCCTCATGCAGTTCATGATGGACGTGCACGCCGACGAGCACGGCTACGAGGAGGTGTGGGTGCCCGCGCTGGTCAAGGACTCGGCGCTGCGCGGCACGGGGCAGCTGCCCAAGTTCGAGAAGGACCTCTTCCGCATCGCGAAGGACGCGGACTGGGAGAAGGAGAGCGAGGCCAGCGGCCACGAGCTCTACCTGATCCCCACCGCCGAGGTGCCCGTGACCAACCTGCACGCGGACGAGATCCTGGAGGGAGACACTCTCCCCCGCGCGTACTGCGCGTACACCCCTTGCTTCCGCAGCGAGGCCGGCAGCCACGGGCGCGACACGCGCGGCATGATCCGGCAGCACCAGTTCGACAAGGTGGAGCTGGTGCGCTTCGTGGCGCCGGAGCAGGCCGAGGCGGAGCTCGAGAAGCTGACCAGCCACGCGGAGAGCATCCTGCAGCGCCTGGGGCTGCACTACCGTGTGGTGCAGCTGTGCGCCGGCGACATCGGCTTCGGCTCGCAGAAGACCTACGACCTCGAGGTGTGGCTGCCCTCGCAGGACACCTTCCGCGAGATCTCGAGCTGCTCGTGGTTCGGGGACTTCCAAGCCCGCCGGCTGAAGGCACGCTACCGGCCAGCGCCCAAGGAGAAGCCTCGCCTGCTGCACACCCTGAACGGGTCGGGCCTGGCCATCGGGCGCACGCTCGTCGCGCTGCTGGAGCAGTACCAGCAGGCCGACGGCTCCGTGCTCATCCCGCCCGCGCTGCGTCCCTACATGGGTGGCCGCGAGCGCTTGGTGCCCGGCAAGCTCACCTGATCAGGTCCGTCCTCGCTCGCCGTAGGACAACGCCGGGCCACGACCACCTTGCAGACTGCCGCGCTTGCCTCTAAGGTCTCCATGAATGAATCGTCATTCATTGTGAGGTGTCATGGAGAGCATTTTTCGACCGGGTCTGTTCGCGGGTGAAGTCGCCATCATCACGGGGGGAGGCACGGGCATCGGCCTGCTGACCGCCGAGGAGATCGGCCGGCTGGGTGGGAAGGTGGCCATCTGCGGGCGCCGTCCAGAGCCCTTGCTCGAGGCGGCCACCAAGCTGGAGGCGCTGGGCATCGAGGTGCACCAGGGCACCTGCGACATCCGCGAGCCCGAGTCCATCGACGCGATGCTCGCCGCGATCCAGGAGCGCTTCGGGCGTGTGGACATCCTGGTCAACAACGCGGGGGGCCAGTTCCCGAGCCCCGCGCAGATGATCTCGCCCAAGGGCTTCGCGGCCGTGGTGCGCAACAACCTGCTCGGCACCTGGAACATGACCCACGCCGTGGCGAACCGCTTCTTCATCCCCCAGAAGCGCGGTCGCATCGTGAACATCATCGCTCAGATCGCGCGCGGCTTTCCGGGCATGGTCCACACCGGGGCCGCACGCGCCGGCGTGGAGAACATGACCAAGACGCTGGCCGTCGAGTGGGCCATGCACGGGGTGCGCGTGAACGCGGTGGCCCCCGGCGTCATCAAGACCAGCGGCACTCGGCAGTACCCGCCCTCGCTGCTGGAGAACGCCATCAAGGCCTGCCCCGTGAAGCGCCTGGGCACGGGCGAGGAGGTCACGCACCTCATCACCTACCTGTGCTCCACCTACGCCGACTTCATCACCGGGCAGACCATGTACATCGACGGGGGTGCCAGCATCTGGGGCGAGCAGTGGTTCATCCCGGCGGACGTGCCGCAGTACCCGCCCTACCCCGTCCCGGAAGACTGACGGCGCGGCGGCTCCGCGAGGCGAGCTGACCCCGACACGACCCCGGAGCCCTCGGGCAGCCGGCCACTCGCCGGGCCGGCGCCGGGCTCGGGCGTCAGCGAATCACCACCCGGCGCGCGAGCCAGCGGTCGTCGTGGCGGCGCAGGTACAGGGTCACGTCGTGGAGCTCGGCCCCCGCCCGCAGGCGGAGCGCCACCACGGCGGTGTCCCCCTCGCTCGTCACGGACTGCTGCACGCTCTCGACGGCGCCGCGCTCGATGAAGGCGAGGCCGTCGCGCAGGGCGTCGGAGAGCTCCACCTCGTCGCCCTCGGCGTAGTAGCCACGGCGGCCACTCACGGTCACTTCGACGGCCTCACGATCGGGGGCCACGTAGCGCAGCAGCTGGTCGACGCGGCGGCCGGGCTCTTCCTCGGACAGCGAATCCGCGAGCGCGTGGAGGCGCTCGGCCTCGGTCACCACTAGGGCGTCGGCCACCGCAGCGATGGCGCTGACACAGGCGAAGACGACGAGGAAGGGGAGGAGGTAGCGGCGTAGCACGAGGGGACGTAGTGCACGCCGTGTGCCAGCCCCGGCGACGTGGCGCCAGGGCCGGAAGTAGCGCGTGATCACCGACGATCCGCGAGGGCCATCTCCGGCCACCTCGGACGGTTCGCGACAAAATGTCACGTCGCGACGAGCGGCCAGTGACAGGCCGTCAGCGGGTCAGTCCGTGATGAGGACCGCGACGACCGTGATGTTGTCGTCGCCACCGTTGGCGTTGGCTTCGCGGACGAGGTCCGCCACCAGCCGCTCCATGTCGTCCCCGGCCTGGTTCGCGATGTCGTTGATGGTCTGGTCTTCGATCATGCCGTTCAGGCCGTCGGAGCAGAGCACGTAGACATCCCCCGCGCGCGGCGCATCCGGGAGCAGGTCGACCGACACGGAGTCCTGCATGCCGAGGGCACGCGTGATGACGTTCTTGGGGAGCTCGGCCAGCTGCTCGGCGGTCATGTCCGGCATGACCATGAGGTAGTCGTTGACCAGGCTGTGGTCGCGCGTGATGAGCTCCAGCACGCCGTCGCGGACGCGGTACGCGCGGCTGTCGCCGACGTGCGCGATGAAGGCCTGGCTGCGGTCGCGGCTGAGCAGGATGCTCACCACCGTGGTGCCCATGCCGTGGACCTCGCGGTGCTTCACGGACGCGTCGAAGATCTTGCGGTTGGCGATCTTGATGCCCGTCAGCAAGCGGTTCTCGTCCACCGACAGGTGGGGATCGAAGCTGAAGGGCCAGGTGGCGTCTTCCGAGCTGGTGGCCTCGAAGAACGACGCGATGGCGTGCGTGGCCATCTTGCTGGCCACGTCTCCCGCCCGGTGCCCCCCCATTCCGTCCGCCACGATAAAGAGGCGATGCTCCGGAAGGATGCAGAAGCTATCCTCGTTGTGCTCCCGATGCCTACCGACGTCCGAGAGACCTGCCGCGATGAAGTTCATGAAGGGTGCGGAACCTAAAGTGGAATTGGCGCTAAACGTCTCTCGCATGGGGCGATGTGTCAAGCTGCGCCGGGTGAAGACTCGGATTTTGGTTTCTGGTTTGGTCGCGCTGCTTCTAGCCGCATGTACCGGCGAGCCCGACCCCCGCACGCTACCTGGAATGCTGGAGTATGCCGCGCGCGCCATCGAGCGCAACGACGCACGCAGCCTCTTCCGGGTCATCGACGCGCGCTCGCGGCACGCGATGGCCTCCATCGTCGCGGATCGGCGCGCGGCCGCGGAGCTCATTCGCAACACCTACCCGGAGGACCAGCGCGAGGCGGCCCTCGACGAGCTGGGCCCGTCCATCGACGCCGAGGACGCCGCCGCGCTCTTCGCCGCCCGCTGCGACCGCGCGTGCATGTCGGACCTGGCCAGCCGCATTGGCGCCCCCCTGAGCCAGCGCCAAGACGGGGACGAGCTGGTGGTGGAGACCCCGCGGGGCGGCACGCTGCGCGTGACGGGGGGCGGCGAGGACTGGTACGGCATCGTGTGGCGCTACGACGAGCTGGACGCGGAGCGGCAGCGCGCCAACCAAGACCGGCTGCTGGTGGAGGCCAACGCCCGCACCTATCAGCTGCGGCTCGAGCAAGCCGCCGCCCTGGACGGTGAGGCCCCGGCCGGTGAAGAGCACCCCATCCCGCCGCGCCACGCCGACCCAGCCCCGGCGCCCGAGGCGGCCGCGCAGGAGCCCTGATGGCGCCGAAGAAGATCGCGCTGATTGGCGGCGATGGTGTGGGCCCAGAGGTGGTGGCGGTGGGCGCGAGCGTGCTCGCCGCGCTGCGCGACACCCGCGGGCGCGACCTCTCCTGCGAGGCCTTCGATCTCGGCGCCGAGCGCTTTCTGCGCGACGGGGTCACCTTCCCGGCAGAGACACGCGACCGCCTGCGCCACGAGTTCCACGCGGTGCTGCTGGGGGCCGTGGGGGACCGCCGTGTGCCGGACAACCGCCACGCGCACGACATCCTCTTCGGGATGCGCTTTGGCTTCGACCTCTACGCCAACATCCGCCCGGTGCAGTGCCTGGACGACCGGCTCATGCCGCTGCGGCACCACCGCGCCTCCGACTGCGACTTCGTCGTGTTCCGCGAGAACACCGAGGGGCTCTACGCCGGCGTCGGGGGCACGCTGAAACAGGGCAGCCCGCAGGAGGTGGCCATCACCGAGGCCGTCTACACGCGCCACGGGGTGGAGCGCATCATCCGCGCGGCCTTCGCCTTCGCGCGTGCCAGCGGGCGCAAGAAGGTCACGCTGGCCGACAAACACAACGCCATGCCGCACGCTCACGGGCTCTGGCTGCGGGTGTTCCGGGAGGTGGCGGCGGAGTACCCCGACCTGACGGCCGAGCACCTGTTCGTGGACGCGCTGTGCCTGTTCGTGGTGCAGGACCCAGGGCGCTTCGACGTCATCGTGACCTGCAACCTCTTCGGCGACATCATCACGGACCTGGCGGCCGCGCTGCAGGGAGGGATGGGCATGGCGGCCAGCGCGAACCTGCGGCCAGACGAGCCGGAGCACGTGGCCCTCTTCGAGCCCGTGCACGGCAGCGCCCCCGATCTGGCCGGGAAGGACCGAGCGAACCCCTTCGCGACGGTGCTGTGCGTGGGGATGATGATGGCCCACTTCGGCTTCCCGGAAGACCAAGCGTTGTTGCGCGACATCGTGTGCGAGGGGCTCACGACCCGGAGGTGCACGGTGGACGTGGGGGGTGAGCTCGGGACGCGAGCGGCTGGCGAGTGGGTGGTGGAGCGGGTGAGGCAGGCAGGCCGCTGACCCCACGCGTGGCCGGCCCCACGCACGGCCACGGACGACGGGGAGCCGGCCGCCGGCCAGGGCTCGACGCGCCGCCGCCGTGCTTGATCGGGAAGAGGCTGCTATGCCCGGCCCCATGCTGACGCTTCGTGGCGCGCCCGCGCTCTCCGACCATCAGACGCAGAAGCTGTTCGAGCGGGTTCGGACGGTCGCCAAGGGCGTGCGTGGGGTCTATGCCGAGTACGTCCACTTCGTGGACGTGAGCGCGGAGCTGAGCGTCAAGGAGCTCGCGCTGCTGGACCAGCTGCTGGAGTACGGCCCCAACGTGCCGCGCCGGAAGCTGGAAGGCACCACCCTGCTGGTCGTGCCCCGCCTCGGCACCCGCTCCCCGTGGTCCAGCAAGGCCACGGACATCGCGCACATCACCGGGCTCACCAAGGTGCGGCACCTGGAGCGAGGGGTGCGCTACGTGCTGAAGGGGGAGCTGGGCCAGCCGGGCGAGGCCGACCTGAACGCCACGCTCAGCGCCGTCGGCGCGCTGCTCCACGACCGCATGACGCAGTCGCTGTTGCTCGACGAGGCCGCGGCCGCAGCGCTGTTTCGGACGGACAGCCCGGCCCCGCTGCAGGCGGTGGACGTGCTGGGCCGTGGACGCGAGGCCCTCGAAGCGGCCAACCAGGAGCTGGGGCTGGCGCTGGCCCCCGACGAGCTGGACTACCTGACCGAGGCGTTCCAGAAGCTGGGGCGCAACCCCAACGACGTCGAGCTCATGATGTTCGCGCAGGCCAACTCCGAGCACTGCCGGCACAAGATCTTCAACGCGGACTGGGTGGTGGACGGCAAGAAGCAGTCTCGCTCCCTCTTCGGGATGATCCGCTACACGCACGAGCGCTCCCCGGATGGGGTGCTGTCCGCGTACAGCGACAACGCCGCCGTGTTCGAGGGCAGCGAGGCCGCCCGCTTCTTCCCGGACTCCGAGACGCACGTGTACGGCAAGTCCACGGAGGCGGTGCACGTGCTCATCAAGGTGGAGACGCACAACCACCCCACGGCCATCGCTCCCTTCGCAGGGGCGGCCACGGGGGCGGGCGGCGAGATCCGCGACGAGGGCGCCACCGGGCGCGGCGGCAAGCCCAAGGCCGGCCTGACCGGCTTCTCGGTCAGCAACCTGCGCCTGCCCGACGGCGAGCAGCCCTGGGAGCAGGACTACGGCAAGCCCGAGCGCATCGCCTCGGCCCTCGACATCATGCTCGAGGGCCCGCTCGGCAGCGCGGCGTTCAGCAACGAGTTCGGTCGCCCCAACCTCGCGGGGTACTTCCGCACCTTCGAGCAGCGCTGTGCGGGACCCGCAGGCGTCGAAGTGCGCGGGTACCACAAGCCCATCATGATCGCGGGCGGCTACGGCAACATCCGCGCCGAGCACGTGGACAAGCAGCGCATCGCGCCGGGCGCGCACATCATCGTGCTGGGCGGCCCCGCCATGCTGATCGGGCTCGGCGGTGGCGCGGCGTCGTCCATGGCCAGCGGGCAGAGCGCGGCCGACCTGGACTTCGCCTCGGTGCAGCGTGACAACGCCGAGATGGAGCGGCGCTGCCAAGAGGTCATCGACCGCTGCTGGGCGCTGGGAGCCAAGAACCCCATCGTGTCCATCCACGACGTGGGGGCCGGCGGCCTCAGCAACGCGCTGCCGGAGCTGGTGCACGACTCCTCGCGCGGCGCCACCTTCGAGCTGCGCAAGGTGCCCAACGACGAGCCCGGCATGAGCCCCCTCGCCATCTGGTGCAACGAGAGCCAAGAGCGCTACGTGCTGGCCATCGCGCCCGAGTCGCTGCCCACCTTCGAGGCGCTCTGCAAGCGCGAGCGCGCCCCCTACGCGGTCCTCGGGCAGGCCACGGAGGAGGAGCACCTCAGGGTCACCGACGAGCACTTCGGGAACACGCCCATCGACCTGCCGCTGTCGGTCTTGTTCGGCAAGCCCCCCAAGATGACGCGCGACGTGCGCAGCATCGCGACGCTGCCAAAGCCGCTGGACACCAGCGACATGGACGTGCGCGAGGCCGCCCTGCGCGTGCTGCGCCTGCCCACCGTGGCGGACAAGACCTTCCTCATCACCATCGGCGACCGCACCGTGACGGGCCTCGTGGCCCGTGACCAGATGGTGGGCCCCTATCAGGTGCCCGTGGCGGACTGCGCCGTCACCACGGCCGGCTTCGACACCTACGTGGGCGAGGCCATGGCGCTCGGCGAGCGCACGCCCGTCGCGCTGCTGGAGCCCGCGGCCTCGGCGCGCATGGCCATCGGCGAGGCCATCACCAACCTCGCGGCCGCGCCCATCGAGCAGCTCTCGCAGGTGCGCCTGAGCGCCAACTGGATGGCCCCCGCCGGTCACCCAGGGCAAGACGCCGGCCTCTTCGACATGGTCAAGGCCGTGGGCATGGAGCTGTGCCCCGCGCTCGGGATCGCCATCCCCGTGGGCAAGGACAGCATGTCCATGCGCACCACCTGGCAAGACGGGGACGAGGCCAAGAGCGTCACGGCGCCGCTGTCGCTGATCGTCACGGCCTTCGCGCCCGTGTTCGACGTACGCAAGGCCCTCACGCCCCAGCTGCGGCGTGACCGGGGCGACACCGTGCTGGTGCTGATCGACCTCGGCATGGAGCAGAACCGCCTGGGCGCCACCGCGCTCGCGCAGGTCTACAGCCAGCTGGGAGACGAGCCCGCGGACCTGGACGACCCGGAGCTGTTGATCGGCTTCTTCGACGCCATCCAGCGCCTCAACCGCGAGCGGCGCGTGCTCGCCTACCACGACCGCTCGGACGGTGGGCTCTTCGCCACGCTGGCCGAGATGGCCTTCGCGGGCGGCTGCGGGCTCGACATCCGCCTGGATGGACTGGGCGGCGAGGCCCTGCCGATCCTCTTCAACGAAGAGCTGGGCGCGGTCATCCAGGTGCGCAGCGACGACCTCGAGGAGGTCCTGCTCACCTTCGCCTCGCACGGCCTGAACGGCTGCGCGCACGCCATCGGCAAGCTGCGCAGCGACGACCAGCTGCGCTTCACGCTGCACGGCAAGACGGTGTTGGACGAGTCCCGCGAGTTCCTGCGCGACATCTGGAGCGACACCACGCACCGCATGCAGGCGCTGCGCGATGACCCCACGTGCGCAGACGAAGAGCAAGAGGCCCGCACGGACCCGAGCGACCCCGGCATGACCGTCATCGTGCCCTTCGCCCCGGGCGAGGACGTCGCCGCGCCCTTCATCAACACGGGCGTGCGCCCGCCCATGGCCATCCTGCGCGAGCAGGGCGTCAACGGGCAGGTGGAGATGGCCGCCGCCTTCGACCGCGCGGGCTTCGAGTGCGTGGACGTCCACATGAGCGACCTGCTCTCGGGCGCGGTCTCCCTCTCGCGCTTCCGCGGCCTCGCGGCCTGTGGAGGCTTCAGCTACGGCGACGTCCTCGGCGCCGGCGAGGGCTGGGCCAAGAGCATCTTGTACAACGCGCGCGTGCGCGACGAGTTCGAGGCCTTCTTCCAGCGCACCGACACGTTCGCGCTGGGGGTCTGCAACGGCTGCCAGATGATGAGCACGCTGCGCGAGATCGTGCCCGGCGCCGAGCTGTGGCCGCGCTTCGTGCAGAACCGCTCGCTGCGCTTCGAGGCGCGTCTCAGCCTGGTGGAGATCCGCCGCTCACCCAGCCTCTTCTTCGAGGGCATGGAGGGCGCGCGCCTGCCGATCGCCGTCGCGCACGGAGAGGGTCGCGCGGAGCTCGAGGGCCACGACCACCAGCTGCGCCTGGAAGACGAAGCGCTGATCGCCATGCGCTTCGTGGACAACCGCGGCAACGTCGCCCACACCTACCCGGCCAACCCGAACGGGTCACCGGGGGGCATCGCCAGCGTGACCACGCCGGACGGCCGCGTGACCATCATGATGCCGCACCCGGAGCGCGTGTTCCGCAGCGTGCAGCACAGCTGGCGCCCGGACGGCTGGGGCGAAGCGGCTCCCTTCCTGCGCATGTTCCGCAACGCGCGGGTGTGGGTCGGCTGATCCTGCGTCGCTCTCACGCGATCGTGTATGATCGCGGCCTATGGAGATCGACAAGAGCCAAGCCGTCGCCATCGCCGCTTTCAGCCGCTTCGACGACGACGTGCACGACCCCGTCCTGCGCGCCGTGAGCGCCGCCTACTGCCTCGTCGCCTGCGCCGACGGGGAGCTCGAAGCCAGCGAGATCGCCGAGTACGTGCGCGTGGCCCAGGCGGACGCACGCTTCGAGCGCCTGGACAACGCCAAGCTGGAGCATGCGCTGCGCTCGTTCGCGGAGGCGCTGCAGACAGACGTCGTCGCCGGCCGCGCGCGGGCCCTCGAGATGGTGCGACTCGCGGCACAGGACGGCGAGGACAGCGCGACCTGCACGCTGCTGCTGGACGTCGCCAAGCTCGCGATGCAGGCCAACCACAAGGTCTCGAAGGGGGAGGTCGCCGCGCTGCGCAGCCTGTGCGCGGCGCTCGGCGTCAACCCTCGCGAGCACCTCCCGGAGGACTGAGCGGGTCCGAAGGGGGCGTGTATCCCTGCAGCTCGGCCAGCCCGAACTCGCCGCGGCTCATCGCCACGTAGTGGTGCCCCACGTCGATCTGCGCGCCCTCCACGACGCGCGCGCCGTCGGCCTCGAGCCGCGCGTTGAAGGTGGCCTTGCGCCCCGTCCGGCAGATCGTCTTGATCTCCTCCAGGCGGTCGGCCCACGCCAAGAGGTACTGGCTGCCCTCGAAGGGCTCGCCGCGGAAGTCCGTGCGCAGCCCGTAGCAGAGCACGGGGATGCTCAGCTCGTCGGCCACCAGGCACAGCTGCAGCACCTGGCGTTTGGTGAGGAACTGCGCCTCGTCCACCAGCACGCAGTGCAGTGGCTCGCGGGCCGCGTCAGCGCGCACCACCACGAAGAGGTCTTCGTCCCGCTCGAAGATGCGCGCGTCGGACTGCAGCCCGATGCGTGAGGTGATCTTGCCTTCCCCGTAGCGGCCGTCGATGCGCGGCGCGAAGAGCAGGCAGCGCATGCCCCGCTCCTGGTAGTTGTAGGCAGACTGCAAGAGTGTGGTGCTCTTCCCGGCATTCATCGCCGAGTAGTAGAAGTAGAGGCTCGCCATGGAGGCGAGAGGGTACACTCAGACTCATGCGCTGCCGAACCCCCCTGTTCACCCGTGTGGCCGTGCGCCCCGTGCTCGTGTGTGCACTGCTCGCTGTCGGCGTCGGCGGCGGTGGCTGCTCCGACGGAAACGGGGGGCTTCCCGTCGACGGAGGCCCGCGTCCAGAGTGCGACTACGTGCACATGCCGTCCCTGTCGGCCGACGAGCCGAGCGCGATGGCCGGTACGACCGAGGCACACAACGTGTGGCGTCACCGCGTGGGCATCCCTCCGCTGCGCTGGGACGAGGGCATCGCCGACCACGCGCAGGAGTGGGCCGACCACCTGGCCGCGACCAACAACTGTGGGCTTCAGCACAGCACCAACGCCATGCGCGCCAACATCGCGGGCTTCTCGTCGCTGGGGCAGAACCTGGCGGGGGGCGGCGGCGGGCTGACGGGAGTCCGCGCCACCGAGCTCTGGGCGTCGGAGCGCAGCGAGTACGACTTCGGCACGGCGGTCACCAACAGCAATTTCACCCGCTTTGGCCACTACACCCAGATCGTGTGGGAGGACACCACGGCCCTCGGCTGCGGCACGGCCACCTGCGGCGGCTCCACCGTGGTGGTCTGCGAGTACGGCACGGCAGGCAACTTCCTGGGCGAGGTGCCCTACGGCGAGTCCGTGGGTGACTGTCTGGACCTCGACAACGACGACATCCTGCAGAGCGACGATCGGGACGACACCCGACGCTGACGATTGCTGGTCCGTGCCCGCCCTGCTAGCCTCGCCGCCAGCAAGGAGTGCACGATGGGATCGTTTTCACGGTGGGTTGTGGTGTGTGTCGTCTTGACCAGCGTCATCGGGTGCGGTGACGAGACGACGACTCCGTATGTCGACTTGGGGCCGCGCGACCTCGGACCGGATGTCGGTCGCATGGACGGCGGACGCGCCATGGACATGGGCATGGAGGACCTGGGGCCGCCACCCGAGTGCATGGCGCCTGGCCGCCCCATGACGGCGTTCGTGAACTCGCTGGGCGGCGCGGGGCCGTTCATCTTTGCCGAGAACTTCCTGGCCACCTGTCAGCTCACGGCCGGAGCGCGCACGCTGAGCCTGGACACCTTGGGCATCGTGGTCATCAACGAGCTCGGTGTGCGCGTGCAGGACCTCTCGCCCGTGAGCGGCTCGCTCCCAGACAGCTGGGAGGGCATGGTGGGCGCGGGCGGCTTCCCGGCCGGACACTACCGCATCCGCTGCTACGTGGAGGACGACGCGGGCAGCTGCAGCCAGACGGAGGTCCCCTTCAGCGTGGACGGAGGGCCCACGGTGACCATCCAGACGCCCACACCCAGCCAGCCGTTCTCGGGTGGCATGACGGCGCGCTTCCGCATCGCGCCCGATGAGTTGTTCAGCGGGGACGCCGGCGCCGCGCTCGACTCCTTCACCCTGACTGTCGCGGGCGCAGAGATCCCGGCCGGCTCCATCACGGACCTGGGCGGCGGCTCGTACCAAGCCAACATCGACTTCGCCAACACCGCTCTCTACCCCATCGCGTTGAGCGGCAGCTACCTCATGGAGGTGGAGGCCACCAACGTCCGTGGCGCGAGCGCGCGGGCGGTGGTGTCGTTCATCGTGGACACCACCGGCCCCGTGATCACGTTCTTGTCGCCGAACAACGGGCAGCTGGTGGGTGGGGTGTTCGACGTGCGGG
Organism: Sandaracinaceae bacterium; assembly: GCA_020633075.1. Lineage (GTDB taxonomy): Bacteria > Myxococcota_A > Polyangia > Polyangiales > Houyiibacteriaceae > JADJJE01. The sequence goes on along the minus strand of JACKEI010000002.1, from coordinate 1,219,578 downwards.
TCCGCATCGTCGACCCACTGGGCGTCGTGCCTGGCTCGACCGTCACGGTGGGCACCAACACCTACACGCTCATCGCGATACCCGGCGTCGCCAACGAGTACCTCCAGACCATCGACGCCAACGGCTTCGGTGTCACGGTGCGCGAGCTGACGATCAACGTGGTGGCCCAGGACATGGCGCTCAACGGTCGGGTCGCGTCTCGCTCGGTCAAGCTCGACAGCCAGCCGCCCATCGCGTCCCTGGACCCCGGCCCCGTGCGCTACCAGCGGGCCAGCAGCCACGAGTGCAGCTATCCCATGGACCCGGTCGGCGCAGACGCCGCCAACGACCTCCAGGTGCTGGGCACGGCCGCCGAGTTCCGCGCCCGCGCCGAGGACCAGGCCAACGTGGCCTTCGGGGGGAGCACGACCGCGGACTTCCTCGCCGGGCTCTCGGACACCTCCTCCGTCTCGGTCTACGTGTTGGACGACACCACGCAGCCCCTCCTCGTCGACACGGACGGCGATGGCTATTGCGACAACATCAACCCCTTGGTGGACCCCGAGGAGGGCGTCACCAGCGGCATGGCGGTCGTGATCGACCTCAACGCCATCGCTCCGAGCCAGCTGCCGACCTTCGGTGGTCCCAACACGCTCGGGACTTACTGGCCTGCGGACCCGCAGGCGAGCGCCGACCCGGCGGAGCCGAGCTGCGTGGGTTTCGCCGGCACCCCTGACGGCTCTGCACCACCGCCCATCTGCAACTCGAGCGACCTCAGCTGGGTCATGCGGGCGGGTACGGCCGGCAACGTCCGCACCATCTTCGGCAAGCCCCCCATCCTGCCGGTCACCTGTCACGGGGACGCGTGGGACTTCCAGTCCAGCATCGCCGAGGGATGGGCGTGCGTCGCCGTGCGGGCGCGCGACCAGGTCGGGAACATCGGCGTGTCCCCGGTGCTGCGCAACTGCTTCGTCTCGTCGGCCATGTCGACCGCGTGCAACGGTGTGCCCGTGGGGAGCTACATGCCGAACAACGCCAGCGTCCCCTCCTGCACGGACGGCTGCATGCCACCGCCCGACTTCGACGCAGCGTCGGGCTTCAACGTCGTCCCCATCCTGCCGTAGCGGCGCGTCCACGAACCGCGTGGCGCGTGCTGATTTCGCGTTGGCGCGAGGGGTCTATTGACCTACAGTCAATAGGCTCCTCATGACCTACGACTTCATCATCATTGGTTCGGGCTTTGGCGGCAGCGTCTCGGCGCATCGGCTCACACAGAAGGGCTACCGAGTGCTGGTCCTCGAGAAGGGCAAGCGCTTCGCGAAAGGCGACTTCCCCAAGGACAACCGGGACCTCAAGAAGTGGATGTGGAAGCCCGCTGCGGGACTGCACGGCATCTTCCAGATGTCCTTCTTCGACCACGTGACCGTCATGCATGGCGTGGGGGTGGGCGGCGGCTCGCTGACGTACGCCAACACCTTGCCGACGCCCCAAGACGCCTTCTTCCGCTCCGCTTCGTGGGCGCACCTGGCCGACTGGAAGGCCGAGCTGGCGCCGCACTACGCGACGGCCAAGCGGATGCTGGGCGCGACCCCGTATCCGAACGTGACCCACCCCGACAAGGTCATGCTGGAGATCGCCAAGGACCTGGGGCGCGAGGCCCACTACGGGCCGACCGAGGTCGCCGTGTTCTTCGGAGAGCCGGGCAAGAAGGTGGCGGACCCCTACTTCGACGGCGAGGGGCCGGAGCGCGTGGGCTGCACCGAGTGCGGGGCGTGCATGACCGGCTGCCGGGTGGGCGCCAAGAACACCCTCGACCAGAACTACCTGTACCTGGCGGAGAAGCACGGGGCGGTGGTGCGGCCCGAGCGCGAGGTCACCGCCGTCCGCCCCAAGCCCGGTGGCGGGTATCGCGTGGAGACCAAGCCCTCCATCACCAAGGGCCCGAACGAGACCTTCGAGGCTGCGAACGTGATCTTCTCGGGCGGCGTGATGGGCACCATCCCGCTGCTGCTGGCCATGCAGGAGGACCCGCGTGGCCTGCCCCGCCTCTCGAAGCGCCTCGGGGGCGCCGTGCGCACCAACAGCGAGGCCCTCTTCGGTGTGGTGGCGCCGGACCTAGAGGAGAACCTCGCCGCGGGCGTGGCCATCACGTCCATTCTGCACACCGACGACCACAGCCACATCGAGCCCGTGCGCTATGGCCACGGCAGCGACTTCTTCCGCTGGATGGTCCTGCCGCACGCGCCGGGCAAGAACTTCGTCGCGCGCCTACGCGGCTCGCTCGCGCAGTTCATGGAGCGTCCGTCGTTCATTCGACGCGCCTACACCGTCCCGCGCGAAGAATTCGCCGAGAAGACGGCCACGCTACTGTTCATGCGGACCCTGGACGGAACGCTCTCGCTCAAGTTCGGACGCAGTGTGGTCAACGGCTTCGCGCGCGGCCTGGTGAGCGTGCTGGACGACCCAAAGGACGCCCCGCAGGCGTTCATGGAGGACGCGACGGACCTGGCGCGGCGCTTCGCCGAGAAGGTGCAGGGCATCGCCGTGAGCATGTTCAGCGAGACGCTGCTCGGCTCGCCGTCCACGGCGCACATCCTCGGCGGGGCCTGTATGGGGCGCGACGCGTCCGAGGGCGTAATCGACGCGCAGCACCGCGTGTTCGGCTACCCCGGTCTGTTCGTCATCGACGGCTCGGCGGTCTCCGCCAACCCGGGCGTGAACCCGTCGCTCACCATCACGGCGCTGGCGGAGCGCGCGATGAGCTTCATCCCGGCGCGGAGCGAGCAAGCCGCCGCGGAGTGAGGCTCACTGCGGACGGGGCAGACGGATCCGGAAAGAGGCACCACCCAGGCGCGACCGTCCCACGCTGATGGTGCCGCCGACGCGGTGCAGGGACTGCCGCACGCTGGCCAACCCGAGGCCCCGCTTGGGCCCGAGGTTGCTGCTGACGCCCGCGTCGAACAGGGTCTCCACCAGCTCCTCGGGGACGCCAGGGCCGTCGTCCTCGACGAGGAGCGCGACGTAGCGGGGCATGCTGGCGTCCACCCGAACCTGCACCACCCCGCCCGTGACCAGCGCATCGCGGGCGTTGAGCGTGAGGTTCAGGAGGGTACGCTCGATCAAGCGAGGGTACGCGAGCACCTCTGGCTCGCCGGGTGGAAGCCCGAGCTCGAGTGTCACGCGCTGGCCGAGGACGCTGCGCAGGGTCCCTTCGAAGCCACGCACCGTAGCGCAGATGGACACGGCCGGGGGCGGGCCCTCACTGACGCCCGTGCTGAGGTCGCTCGCTCGGCGCAACAACATGGAGGCGTGGTTGACCGCCGCCACCGCGCTGTCCACGTTGGGCACGCCGTTGGCGCTGAGGCGGTTGAGCGTGAGCCCAGCGACCGCCAGCGAGTTCGAGAGGTCGTGGATGAGGGTGGGCAGCATGCGCGTCAGCAGCAAGACGTCCAGGGCAGCCGGATCGACCCCGTCCGCCAGCGCGCTGAGCACGGTGCGGCGGTCCACGTAACCGAGCACGCCGCTGCTGTCTTCCACGGACATCAGGTCCGAGGGGGACGCGAGCATGACCTCGACCTCGGACTCCGCGTTCACCGATGGCACACTGGTGCTCGGCAGGTCGATGACCCGTCGGGTCAGCGCGTGCCCGATGCTCGCGGCGGCCGTGAGCGCCCGCAAGCCTGTCTCGGTGCGGATGAAGTGCGGGACGCCCAGCGACAGCTCCTCCGCGATGTCGGCCAGCGTCGCGGCGTCCGGGATGATGTGGATGGGCTCGATGAAGTCGCGCACCTGCATGGGTACCCCCGTGTCGCGACGACCTAGAGCTCGACGCTCTCGCGGATGAAGACGTCGATGTTGATGTCGAAGTGCAGCGTGTCCGTGTCGGCCATGAAGGCCTCGGCGTGGCGCACGATCAACGGCACGAGCTTCTCCGCGGAGATGCGGCGCAGGTGCGCGTCCCGGCAGAGAATGGACTCGATCAGCGGATGATCCACGTCGATGCGCCTGAACGCGCCAGGCATCATCTCGTCGAGCGCCTTGGCCATGGCACGAGAGCCAATGCTCGCGCGCTTGCCCACCACGAGCGCTGACTGCACCGGGGGCAGGTTGAAGCGTGACAGCCGGATCCGCAGCTCCGCTCGGGCGCTTGGAGCGGTCGCCGCCAAGTCGACTACATCGTCAGCGTCGTTCACCATTCCGCGAGGCTACCACCGCCTGTCTTGCGCTGCACGCGCGGCGACGGCGTCCCATACGAAAGTCCACGCAGCGCGGATACGCGGGTCAGCGCTTGGCGGCGACCTTGGCCCACGAGTCCTTGAGGGCGATGGTGCGGTTCAGGACGAGCCCGCCGTCCTCACTGGCGGCGTCCACGCAGAAGTAGCCCACGCGCTCGAGCTGGAGGCGGGAGAGGGGCCCGAACTCACGCACGGCGGGCTCGAGCATGCAGCCCGAGAGCACCTCGAGGGAGTCGGGGTTGAGGAACTCGACGAGGTCCCGCTCCTCGTCGCTCAGGGGGTTCTCCTCGGTGAACAGCCGGTCGTACAGGCGCACCTCGGCTGGCACGGCATGGCGCGCGCTGACCCAGTGCACCGTGCCCTTCACCTTGCGCCCGTCGGGGGCGTTGCCGCCACGTGACTCGGGGTCCCACGTGGCGCGGAGCTCCGTGACCTCCCCGGCGTCGTCCTTGATGACGCGGGTGACCGTGAGCAGGCAGGCGCCCCGCAAGCGCACCTCGTTCCCGGGGAAGATGCGCCAGAACTTGGGAGCGGGGACCTCCATGAAGTCCTCGCGATCCACGAAGACCTCCCGGCAGAACGGCACCGCGCGCGAACCCGCCGCGTCGTCACCCGGGTTGAGCGCGAGCTCGAAGGTCTCCTCGGCGTCTTCCGGGTAGTTCTCGATGACCACGCGCAGCGGGCGCAGCACGCCCATCAGGCGGGGGCTGGTCGCGTTGAGGTCTTCGCGGATGGCGTGCTCCAACAGGGTGACGTCCACGAAGCTGTCGCGCTTGGACACGCCGATGCGCTCGCAGAAGGCGCGAATGGACGCGGGCGACACCCCGCGACGACGCAGACCCGCGACCGTGGGCATGCGCGGGTCGTCCCAGCCGCTGACGTGGCCGGCGGCCACCAGCTTCTGCAGGCTGCGCTTGCTGAGCACCGTGTACGTGAGGTTGAGGCGCGCGAACTCGATCTGCCGCGGCGGGTCCTGGAAGCCCAGCTGCTCGTGGAACCACTCGTAGAGGCCGCGGTGGTTCTGGAACTCCAACGTGCAGATGCTGTGCGTGACCCCCTCGATGGCGTCGGACTGCCCGTGGGCCCAGTCGTACATGGGGTAGATGGACCAGGCGGTGCCCGTGCGGTGGTGGGCCACCTTCAGGATGCGGTACATGACCGGGTCCCGCAGCTTCAGGTCCTTGCTGGCCATGTCGATCTTGGCGCGCAGCACGTGCGCCCCCTCGTCGAACTCGCCCGCGCGCATCCGCCGGAAGAGGTCCAGGTTCTCGTCCACGCTGCGGCCGCGGAAGGGGCTCTCGGTGCCGGGCTGGTGGAAGCTGCCGCGCCCCTCACGGATGTCGTCCAGCGACTGGCTGTCCACGTAGGCCTTGCCCTCGCGGATCAGGCGCTCCGCCATGTCGTAGAGCTGCTGGAAGTAGTCGGACGCGAAGTAGCAGTGCTCGCCCCAGTCGAAGCCCAGCCAGCGTACGTCCTCCTGGATGCTCTCGACGAACTCGGTCTCCTCCTTGGCGGGGTTGGTGTCGTCGAAGCGCAGGTTGCAGTGCGCGCCGGGGAGCTTCCGCGCGAGGCTGAAGTTGGTGACGATGGACTTCGCGTGACCGATGTGCAGGTAGCCGTTCGGCTCGGGCGGGAAGCGCGTCACGAGGCGCGTGCGGCCCGCGTCGATCTCCGCCTGGACGAGCTCGTCGACGAAGTTGGGGGCGTGGTCTTCGGGCTTGCCGCTAGGGGCGCTGGGGGGGGTCTCGCTCACGGCGCGCACGCTACCACCCAGCGCCGTGGAAGGGTAGTTGCCCGCTGCGTCAGCGGCTGCTGCGGGCGCTCAGGCCTTCTCCCAGCCGCCCCCCCGCTGCCGTCGTCGGTGCTCGGCTGGCCGCGAGGTCGTCGACGACGGTGCGCATGCGTCCAGGGTAGCGTGCGGGTGCCGCGCTGCACGCGAGTGCGTATACTCGGCCCATCATGGCCGGTCCTGCTCGCATCCCGCTCGCGCTGCGCCCCCTCGCGCCCAACGGCGCACCCATCACGGACGCACCCGCCGGCGCGGCGCGCTCATGAGCACCCTGCCGACCCCACGCCCCGCCACGCTGGCCGAGCTGCGCCGCTTCGACACCCGGCACGGCCTCCCCGCGGCCCTCGGGGTTCTGCGGCGCTCGCTGCGGCCACTCGAGCTCGCGCGCGTGCTCGGCGCGATGGCGCTGGGAGGCGCCCGTGACCCCCTGCGGCACCTGCCCGCGTCACCCCGCTGGACGCCAGACACCGAGGCCCTGGTGCGTCACCAGCTGCGCGCGGCCGTGCGCCTGGACGACGCCACCGCGCGCGCGCTGCGAGGCCCGGCCTGGCCCGAGGCGCGGCGCCAGCGCCTGCTCCTGGACGTCATCTCGGCGACGGGCTCCCGCTTCATCGAGCACAACGTGCCCTTCCCCACCCGCGAGGACTGGCGCGGCAGCACGGCGCAGGCGCGGCAGGCATTCATCGAGGCGCTGCGCGGCCGCCTCTTCAACGCGCAGCTCGAGCCGGCCGGCATCGAGGCGGACGCCGTGGGCTTCGACGTGAGCGCGTGCCGCTTCGTGGAGCTGTGCGCCGCGCTCGAGCGGCCCTACCTGGCCAGCATGTTCTGCGAAGCGGACTCGCGCTTCTTCGCGGAGCACACGGACCTGATCGAGCTGCGCCGGTCCCGCACCCAGGCGCGCGACGGCGCCCCCTGCGACTTCCGCTTCACGCTGCGCGGCTGAACCATGGGCCACACGCACAGTTTCCACGAGGGCAGCCGCTCGCGGCTGACGCGGCGCGACCTCGGACGCTTCTCTGGGGACACCCTCTTCGACCGGGTGGGACGCGTGGTGTGCGAGGCCGAGTGCTTGCCGCGCAAGGAGCTCTACGAGAGCTGGGAGGTCGCGAAGCGGGCGCGACGCCGGCTGCGCGGCGGGGTGGTGTACGACCTGGCGGCGGGACACGGGCTGCTTGCCCACATGCTGCTCATCCTGGACGACAGCTCCCCACGGGCCTATGCGGTGGACTCCCGCGAACCGGCCAGCGCCACCACGCTGCGGGCGGCCCTGAGCGAGGCCTGGCCGCGCCTGCTCGGGCGGGTGGAGCACGTGACGGCGGACCTGCGCGACGTGCGCGCCTCTGCGGGTGACGTGGTGGTGTCCGCGCACGCTTGCGGGGAGCTGACCGACGCCACCCTGGACGTGGCGCTGGCCGCGCGCGCTGGCGTGGCGGTGTTGCCCTGCTGCCACGCCGAGCGCACCGGCGACACCGGCGGGCTGCTGGGCTGGATGGACCTGTCCCTGGCCATGGACGCCACCCGCGCGGGCAGGCTCCGGGCGGCGGGGTACCACGTGCTCGCGCAGAGCATCCCGGAGAGCATCACGCCCAAGAACCGCCTGCTGCTGGGTTGGCCCGCGTGAGGATCCGCCGGGGCCCCGTGCCGGCGCGGCGCGTCCGGTTTACGCGGGCTCCCCGAGCGCGTAGCGTGCGCCCGATGTCCCGCCCCTGTGCTTCGCCCCGGCCTGTCCGTGTGCTCGCCCTCTGGGCGGCGTGCCTCGTCGTCACGCTCGCGCTGGGGTGCAACGCGCGGCGCGCGAACTTCGACGGGCCCGAAGGGGCTCCGGGCGGGAGCCCTGGTGCCGTGGGCGAGGCGGACATCCCCGGTCCCCCCTATGCGCCCTTCGACTTCGCGGCGGCGACGCCCGACTGGAACCGCGCAGGCGTCGCGTGGCGCCCGACGGACGCAGGCCTGGCGGAGGCGCGGGAGTCCGGCAAGCCGGTGATGATGGTGATCCACGCCGAGTGGTGCGGCCCCTGCCACGAGTACGCGCGCGTGTTCCACGACGCCGAGCTGGCCGCCCTGTCCCGCGCCTTCGTGATGATCCTGGTGGACTCGGATCGCGAACCCGCCGTGAACCAGCGCTACGCCACGGACGGCACCTACCTGCCGCGCACGTACTTCCTGACCCCGAGCGGCCAGCACCAGACCAACGTGGTCAGCGACCACCCCCGCTTCCGTTACTTCTTCCCGCAGCGGGACCCGCGCGCCATCGTGGCCGCCATGCGCCTCGCCCTGCGCTGAACCTGAGCAGTTTCGCGCCCTTGACACGTGCCCGAGCGTGGCCATGGTGCGGCCCACCATGACGGAACAGAAGCAGACTCATGCCTTCCAAGCCGAGGTCGCGCGCGTCCTCGGCCTGGTGATCAACTCCCTGTACTCCAACAAGGAGGTCTTCCTCCGGGAGCTGGTGTCCAACGCGTCGGACGCGATCGACAAGCGCCGCTTCATGGCCATCTCGGAGCCAGCCCTACTGGGTGACAGCCCGCTGGCCATCCGCATCACGCCGGACCCCGTCGCCAAGACGCTGACCTTCTCGGACGACGGCATCGGCATGACCGACGAGGAGCTGGTCCAGAACCTGGGGACGGTGGCGCACTCGGGCAGCACCGACTTCATGGACAAGCTGAAGGCCGCGCTGGACCAGAAGTCGGAGTCGAAGGAGGGTGAGGACGTCTCGCTGATCGGGCAGTTCGGCGTGGGCTTCTACAGCGCCTACCTGGTCGCCAACCAGGTGGACGTGCGCACACGCCGCGCCGGCAGCGAGCAGGCGTTCCTGTGGAGCTCGGACGCGGGCGAGACCTACAGCATCGAGCCCACCACGCGCGAGACGCCGGGCACCGACGTGGTGCTGCACCTCAAGGACGATCAGCTGGGCCTCCTCGAGAGCTACGAGCTGACCCGCCTGGTCAAGAAGTACAGCGACTTCGTGGCGCACCCGATCTTGGTGGCCACGCAGCGCGACGCAGAGGACGACGCCGATACGGCGGAGGAAGGCGAGGAAAGCGACGACGGCGAGAAGAGCGGAGACAAGCCGGACGAGCTCGCGTACGAGCAGGCCAACTCCAGCAACGCGCTGTGGCGCCGCCGCGCGAGCGAGGTCACGGACGAGCAGTACGCCGAGTTCTACCGGCACCTGACGCACGACTGGGAGCCCGCGCTCGCGCGCAAGCACTTCCACGTCGAGGGCACGCAGATGTTCTCGGGGCTGCTCTTCATCCCCAAGCGCCCGCCCTTCGACCTGTTCTCGCCGGACCAGCAGCACGGCGTGCGCCTGCACGTGAAGCGGGTGTTCATCATGGACGACTGCGAGGAGCTGCTGCCCAAGTGGCTGCGCTTCGTGCGCGGCGTGATCGACTCCGAGGACCTGCCCCTGAACGTCTCGCGCGAGCTGCTGCAGGACTCGCGCATCGTCAAGACCATCCGGAAGCAGGTGGTGCGCCGCTGCCTGGACATGATCGAAGAGCTCGCGGCCACGGACGACTACGCCACCTTCTGGTCGGCTTACGGCGCGGTCCTGAAGGAAGGCCTGCACTTCGAGCCGGAGTACGCGGACCGGCTGGCCAAGCTGGTGCGCTACGAGACCACCGCGCAGCCCGGGCTCACCTCCCTCGCGGACTACGTGAGCCGCATGAAGGACGGGCAGGACGCCATCTACTACGTGGTGGGCGCCTCGCGCGCGACGGTGGAGAACGCGCCGCACCTGGAGGCCCTCAAGGCGCGCGGCTACGAGGTGCTGCTCATGGTCGACGGCGTGGACCAGTGGGCGCTGGACGGTCTGCGCGAGTTCGACGGGAAGAAGCTGCTGTCAGCCACGGACGCCGCCCTCGACTTGGGCGAGAGCAAGCCCACGGAGGCCGAGAAGGAGGAGCTGGACGCGCTGCTCAAGCGCTTCAAGGAGGCCCTGAAGGAGCACGTCTCCGAGGTGCGCCTGACCAGCCGCCTGACCGACTCGGCCGCCTGCCTCGTGTCGCCGGCCGGGGGCCTGCCCCCGTACATGGAGCGCCTGTTGCGCCTCCAGAACCCGGACATGCCCATCCAGCGGCGCGTCCTGGAGCTGAACCCCACGCACCCCATCGTCACCGGCCTGCGCGACCTCTTGCGGGCGGACGCCGACGACGCGCGCGAGGCGCAGGTAAAGGAGTGGATCGAGCTCGTGCACGACCAGGCGTTGCTCGCCGAAGGGAGCCCGGTGCACGACCCGGCCAAGCTGGTGCAGCGCATGACCGCGCTCCTGAGCGACGCGGTGCGCCGCGCCACCACTGGCTGATTGGGGAGCGGGCGCCAGCCTGCTAGCCTGCGCCCTACCCGTGACCGCCTCCCCTCGTCGTTCGCCGCGCCCGGCGCCTCCGCTCGCCGCGCGCATGGCGTACGTGGCGCTGTGTGCGCTGTCGGCCCTCGCCTGGGCGCCGGCCAGTCGCGCCAGCGCCGACAACGGGGTGGGGGACGGCCTCTACGGGCGCCTGCGCCACGACTTCTTCGTGCAGGTCGGCGTCGGCGCGGGAGCACGGCTCATCCCCGAGGCGCAGCCGGGCTTCCCCAGTGAGCCCAGCTGGGCCCTGCTGGTGGACGTGCGGGCGCGCATGACCGGCGTGGCGGGCATCGTGGTGGGCACGAGCACCACGCGCACCAACACCACGCTCTTCCTCGGGTCCGAGGTGCGCCCCCTCTACCCCGCGCTGGTGCTGCAGGGGATCATCACGGGCCGCGCCCGGGCGGACCTCACCATCCAGTCGCTGTACATCGAGCTCGGCGCCGCGTTGCGCTTCGTCGGCACGCTCCGCACCAGCTTCGGCTGGGGCATCGGCTTCGAGGTGCCCTTGGTGCTGCCGCAACAGTTCTCCCAAGGCGTGTGGCTGCGCTTTGGCGTACGCCACCTGCGGGAGGCCCGCAGCGCGCGGGACCTCGGCGTGTCCGCAGCGCCCGCGGAGTGGATCCCCCACGTCTCCCTGGCGATGACCCTCGGAGTGTCGGAGGGCCGCTTCGCCGGCTGGGAGCCGCCGCGCACGCGCCGCTGAGGGCGAGCGTGGTCGTAGCAATCCGGCCCGGAATGAAGTAGACCGCCGTTGTCAGCATGGACTCCTCCATCCCGAAGCAGATCGGGCGGTACAGCATAGACCGACTGCTCGGCTCGGGTGCGATGGGCTACGTGTTCCTCGGCCGCGACCCCGAGCTGGACCGCCCGGTGGCCATCAAGACGGTGCGCGACCTCGGCATGAGCCCGGACGCCCTCGCCACGTTCTTGGAGCGCTTTCGCAACGAGGCGCGGGCCGCCGCTCGCCTGCACCACCCCAACATCGTGCAGGTCTACGACGTGGGCGAGGACCCCACGTCGGGCCCGTTCCTGGTCTTCGAGTACGTCGCCGGCGCCACGCTGAAGCAGACCCTGCGGGCGCAGGGGCCGTTCGAGCCCGAGGTGGTGTGCCGCATCGCGGACGAGCTGGGCGCGGCCATCGCCATGGCCCACCAGAACGGCATCATCCACCGCGACATCAAGCCGGACAACGTCCTGCTGACCCCAGACGGCGGCGCCAAGCTGGCGGACTTCGGCATCGCGCGTATCCCGAACGCCACGCTCACCCGCGAGGGGCAGTTCCTGGGGACACCCTGCTACGCCGCGCCCGAGACGTTGGACCGTGGCAACTACGGCGCCCACAGCGATCTCTTCTCCTTCGCGGCCATGTTCTACGAGCTCATCTCGGGTGAACGCGCCTTCCCCGGGACCGACGCCGTCGCGGTCGCTCACAAGGTGCTGCACGACAAGCCCGTCCCGCTTCGCCAGGCTGGTCGCGGGCAGAACATCCCGGCCGGTGTCGAGGCGGTGGTCATGCGCGGTCTCGAGAAGGACCCGAAGGCGCGCTATCCGCACGTGCCCGCGTTCTCGGACGCGCTGCGGGACGCCTACGCCACGGCCGGCTTGGTCCGCGAGCCGTCGCGCAGCTTCGTGCCCGGCGCCCAGCCCGGCGGCGGCGCCTTCGAGCGCTCGGGGACGGAGAGCGAAGGGGGCAGCACCTTCGCGTTCGCGGCGGTCCTGGTAGGCACCCTCGTCGTCGGCCTCGCGCTGGTCTTCGCGTTTACCGGAGGCGACGGCGACGAGCTGTCCGGCATGGACGCGTCCGTCACGGACGGGGGAGGCCTCGACGTCGGCGCCAGCCCCGTGCTGGTCGTGGACCCGCCCGCCTCGGATGGGGGGGGGAGCGCGCTCGTGGGCGCCAACGAGGCACCCGACTCGGGCGCGGGTGCGCTGAGCACGCCCGACCTGGGTGGCGGCGTGGCAGCGAACTCGGAGCCTCCCGACGCGGGGGTGGCGCCGCCGGTCGGCGAGAGCCTGACGCCCCACGAGCGCGAAGAGGCCGCCAAGGACGCCGTGGACGACGCGCGCGAGGCCCTCGCGGCGGGCGACGTGGCGGCCGCGCGCGCGGCCCTCACGGCCGCCCAGCAGCTGGATCCAGGCAACTCGGACATCGCGCGCCTGAGGGCGCAGCTCGCGCGCCTGAGCGCGGCCGGCCCGCAGACCCCGCCACCGAGCCCGACGCCCTGACCTGAGGCACCCTCCTCAGCGTGCGTGGAGGAGACCCCAGATGGCCTTGCGGTGGACGTCTCGGACCAGCGTCGCGAGCGCCTCGGGCTGGATCCCGGCGTACTGGTCGGCCAGCGCCAGCTCTCCACCCGCGCGCATCTCGAGCACCACGGCGGCGCGGGCGGCGTCGTAGCGGACGTGCTCGATCTCGTCCCACTCGACCAGGGTGTAGACCGTGTCCACCTGCCGGACGAGCCCATCCGCGCGCAGCAGGATGAAGCGCTCCACAGCCAGGTGTCGGCGCAGGGAGAGCACCAGCACCAGGTTGCTGACGAGGATCAGCAGCAACCCACCCGCCATGAGCGCTTGCTCCCATGGCAGGACCTGCCAGCTCGCGCTCGCGGGGTCGGCCAGCTGGAAGGTCGCGCGCCCGGCGAAGACGCGCGCGGGGCTGCGGAGGTGCAAGTGCCTGAGCCCCACCGTGGCGGCCACGGTCCCCGCCGCCATGAGCGGCAGCGCGAGCAGGAACGAGCGCAGCAGCGCCCGGCGCGTGTCGAAGCGGAAGGCCGCCAGGATGCGCCCTGTGACCGGGCCCTCGGCCTCGACGACGTGCACGGACGCCGCGGGCTCGGGGGAGTCCTCGGGGCCGACGCTCACGGCACGCTCCCTGGATCCGCAGGTTGCGCGGGGGGCGCGGGTGGGCGCGGCCGTGGCACGCGCTCGCGCCGCCGGGCGGCGTCGGCCATGTCTCCGTAGAGTTCCGTGGCCTCCCGCACGGCGTCCTCGCGGCGCACGCCGTAGCGCTCCACCACGTACTCGAACATGCTGCCCGCCGCGAGCGCGTCGGCGGCCGCAGCGGCTGCGGCGTCTGCCCGCAGGTCGCTCACGCCGTGCCGAACGGCGTAGGCCTCGGCGTACTCCGCGAGCGCCTCCGCGTACTGCGCCTGGGCGTCCGGGTCCACCACGTCCGCCGCGGCGTAGTCGAACGCGTCGGGTAGCTCCCCCGCAGGCAGCACGGGGGCCGTCTCGGTCGTGCCCGCGGCCTCGGCGCTCGGGAGGCCACGCAGCGGGACGCGCTCCGCAGCCAGCCCGGCTTCCACGCGCCGGAGCGCCCGCATGGCCTCACGGACCACGGGCAGCACGGCCAGGTCCACGTCGCGGTTGAGGATGGGAGGCAGCGCACGCAGGCGCCGCGCGTGCTCGTTGAGCACCACGTCGTGCTGCGCCTCGAGCGCAAGCGGGAGGAGCACGCGCACCACACGGTCGGCGGCCATGTAGCGCAGGCGCTCGGCGTCGCCGTGCTGCGTGTCGCTGAGTGAGATGGCGTCCAGGTCGGGCAGCGCGTCCGAGCCCAGGAAGTCGGTCAGCCCCGCGCGGTACGCGGCCATGACGGGGTGCGGCTCACGGGACGCGGGCGGCGGCGGCGCAGCGGACGGCGCGACGGAACCGGCACGCGTGCCCGCTCCAGCGCGCCGGTGAGCGCTCGCAGACGCGGGCGTGTCGCAGGCGCTGCCGCTCAGCGCGAAGAGCGCGGCGAGCACAGCGAACGGCATCCACGCGTCACGAGCCACCGCGTCAGGGTATCGCCCCGCCGAGCGTCCGTCGAGATCCCCACTCGCGGGCCGCATCGTACAGCCGCACCGGATTCGCGGCGCGCGTACCAGTGGACAGCATCCATCCACCGCGGCGGCCCGCGCGGCGTCAGAGCATGTGCAGCTTGAGCGTGTTGGTGTTGCCCGACAGAGGCCACCCCGTGAGCATCAGGAAGGCCTCTCCGTGCGCGCACAGCTTCTCGCGCACCAAGAGCGAGGTGGCGATGCGCAGCGTCTCGTCCAGTGACTCGGGGCGCACCTCCAGGCGCGGGATGACGCCCCACTCCAGCGCCAGCCGCTGGGCGACCTGCACGTTGTGGGTGACGGCGACGATCGGCGCACGCGGGCGGTACTCCGAGATCAGGCTGGCGGAGCGCCCGTTCTGCGTGAACGTGACGATGGCGCGCAGCGGGAGGTGTGTGCTCATGACCACGGCGGCACGCGCAGCGGCCGTCGGGAAGTTCCAGTCCTCGTGCGGCACCACCTTGAGCTCACGGTAGGCGCGCGAGAGGTCCTCGACGACGTCACGCTCCACCTCACGCGCGATGGCGTCCATCATGCGCACGGCCTCCACCGGGTACTTCCCCGCCGCCGTCTCGCCGCTGAGCATGACCGCGTCGGTGCCATCCATCACCGCGTTGGCCACGTCCGCCGCCTCCGCCCGCGTGGGACGCGGGTTGCGAATCATGGAGTCCAGCATCTGCGTGGCGGTGATGACGATCTTCCCGCGCAGGTTGGTTTCCCGGATGATGCGCTTCTGCAGCAACGGGACCTTCTCGGCGCCCATCTCCACGCCGAGGTCTCCGCGCGCCACCATGACGCCGTCCGCGGCGTCCAGCACGGCGTCCAGGTTGTCGATGGCCTCGGGCTTCTCGATCTTGGCGATGACGGGCGTGCCGTTGGCGAGCGCCTGCGCCTCCGTGACGTCCTTGGCGTGTCGCACGAAGGAGAGCGCCAAGTAGTCCACCTTCAGAACGTCCACGGCGAAGCGCAGGTCCTCCTTGTCTTTCTCCGTGAGGGCCGGTGTGCTGAGCGCGACGCCGGGCAGGTTCACGCCCTTGCGGTCGCTCAACTCGCCGCCAACCTCCACCACCGTCTCGACGGAGTCCTCGGTGAGGCCCGTCACGCGCAGCTTGAAGAGCCCGTCGTCCAGCAGGATGGCGTCGCCCACCTTGGCGTCGCGCGGGAGCGGCTCGTAGCTGATGGACACCTCTCGAGCGGTACCCACCACGTCGCGGGTGGTCAGCGTGAACGCTGCCCCCTCCACCAGCTCCACGTGCCCGTGCTCGAACCTGCCGAGTCGCATCTTGGGGCCACAGAGGTCCGCGAGGATCGCGAGCGGCCGGCGCGCCCTGGACGAAGCGGCGCGCACGCGCTCGGCCATCTCGGCGTGGCCCTGGTGATCACCGTGCGAGAAGTTGAGGCGGGCGCAGTCCATCCCGGCCGCGACGAGGGCGTCCAGGACTTCGGGCGAGCTGCTGGCGGGCCCCAGCGTGCAAACGATCTTGGTGCGTCTCACACGCCCGTTGTACCGCGCCGCGCGCCACCGCGGGGTGACTTTCCCAGCGGGTGCGCCGCCGCGAAGACTCAGTCGGTCTCTTCGCCCTCGTCTGCGTCCGCGTCCTCGTCCTCGTCCTCTTCCAGCTCGTCCGGGTCGCCGCCGCGCACCTTCATGCGGATCATCAGAGCTGGCACCACCACCGCTTGGGCGAGGTCGATCTCCACGCCCATCATGAAGGCGAGGTTGCGCGGCTCCGTGATGTCCATGCGCACCTGCGCGTAGATCTGCAGGCTGGTCTGCCACCAGTGGTGGAAGTTGAAGCTGCGGTAGCCGCCCGCGATGGTCCCTACGAAGATGGGCGCGCTCCCGCCGAAGCGCTGTTCACGGCGCACCGCGTAGCCGACCTGCGCCGACACGTCGATGGGATAGCCACGCGCCACGGGCAGCAGCACGGACAGGCCGGCCGCGACCTCGAAGGTGTCCATGTCGGCGCCGCGCAGCTCGAACGAAGGCCCGATGGAGAAGTGCTCGTCACCGCGCTTGGTGAACATGAACTCCGCGCGCAGGTGGCTGTCCCAGACGAACTCGCGCCGGAGGTCTCCGAGGGTGGTGCCGAAGCCGAGCCCGGTCCGCGCGGCCACCTGCATGACCCAGGGGTCGTCTGCCTCGGGGAGCGTCTCGAAGTCCTCGTCTTCTTCCGTGTACACACGCTCGGGCCGAGGCCGGGGCGCTTCGTCTTCGTCCTCGTCTTCGTCTGCGCTGCTCTGTGCGTCTGCCGTGTCTGCCGCGGCGGGCTCGTCCGAGCCTTGCGCCAACGCGGGCCGGGTCCCGACACCCAGACCGAGCCCCGCCGTAGTCAGCAGCGCCAGCACCACACGCAGGGTCGAGCCCTGTCGACAGCGACCCGAGGGCGTGGGCGCGTCCTCGGCGCAGGCGCTCGGCAGCACCGCCGCATTCAGCTGGGCAGTGGGGTTCAAACGGGCGCTAGAGCGCGAACGAGGAGATGCCACGAGCGTCGTGTCCAAGACCAGAGGTGGGGCCGGGAGCGGCCCGAGAGCGAGCGCGAGGGTACCCCTTCCACGCGGGCGTTGCAGGAGAAAATCCGGGGCGACCAGCGACGACGGCCACCCGTCCACGCGCTCACCGCTCACCGCTCCGCTCCGGGCGCCACGCTGTGGAGCCAGATGCAGGCTCGAGTGAGCGCGACGCCACACGTGGGGCAGGCGAGCGACGGCTCCTCGAGCGCGGCGCGCACATGCCCGAGAGGGTCCTCGCTGCCCTCGTAGAGCGCGAGGTCACGGGCGTTGCCGGTCATTCCGCGCCACCCGCAGGCGAAGCAGGTCTGGCCCTCGAGCACGACCCGTCGCAGGGCGCCGCCCACCTCCACCACATGGTAGAGGATGAACGGCTTGTTGGGCTCACGCGCATCGCCGAGCGCCACGCGGACGCCCGGCGTCTGCCGCGCGAGCGACACGAACTGACCGAAGAGACGCCCGACTCCGAGGGGACGACCGGCGAGCTGCGGGTCCTGCAAGAGCGCGTCGATGAGCTCTTCCGTCGGCAAGTACAGCCTCTGCCCGTCGAGAAAGACGCGGCTCAGCTGCGGGTGGACGAGCTCCGTGGAGCTCACGCGGCCGGGGCCGCGAGCTGGACCTCGACCACCCGATGGGGGTCCTTGCGGTCGCTGCGGACGGTCACCGAGGCGCTGCCTTCGTCATGCCGAAAGGTCACATCCAGCTGCTGAGAGCCCTCTGGCCAGTGAACCAGGCACAGTCCGTCTGCCGTGCGCTTGCGCGAACGCACGCGCGACCGGCGGTCGAACACCCCCTCGAGATCGACCACATCCACCACGTTCCCATGCGGGTTACGCACCCGAAACATGACGGGGGTGAGGGCGTCTCGCTGTCGGCGTAGCCACGACCACATACGCCCCCAGTTTGTCACAGAAACGGTTGAAAATTCAACTACCGACCGCGCATCATTTTCGGTCAGCTGCCTTTTGCGGCCGTACGGCGTGGCAGGCGGATGACCGGATCGGTGTCGTGCGCGCGATACAGGATCACGACGCGCCCCACCTGCCCCACCTCGTGCGCCCCGCAGAGGAGCGCGAGCTTGGGGGTAGCGCCGCGTCGGTCGTCGGGGGAGGACTCGAGCACCTTCACCTTGATGAGCTCGTGGTCCCGCAGCGCTCGGGACACGGCGTCGACGACCCCGTCCGTGAGACCCTCGCGGCCGAGCTGCACGACAGGCTGAATGTGATGAGCCAGCCCTCTCAGGTAGCTTCGCTGTTTGCCCGTCAGGTCCTCGGCAGGACGACGGGGCGGCGCCTTGGGCTCACTCATGCCCCTTCATACCACGCGCGGGCCGTGCGTGCTCAACGTAGGATGAAGGCAGGTACCACGTCGACCTCGATGCCCACGGAGATGCGGTCGCAGCCGCCCTCGTCGTTGGGCACGAGGTCCCCGAGGCCGCGCAACAACAGCTCGACCGCGCCGAGGGTCGGCATGAGCGTCTCGTCGTTGGCCACGATGTCGCGCACCATGTAGCGGTCCACGCCAGCGCCCAGGACGCCCGAGCCAGAGGTGTCCTCACGGATGTCGAGCTGGATGCGCGAGTCCAGCAACGTCAGCTGGAACATGGCCTGCAGGATGTCGACGTTGATGTCGATGTCGAAGGGGTGGATGTCGATGCGGCCGTTGACGATGCGGGCGTTGCGTACCTCGATCTGCTGGCTCATCTCCGAGATGTCGAAGCTCTGGCCGGGCTCGGGCCGCCCGTTGGTCCCGACGTCTACCGGGCCGCTGCCGATGTGGATGCGCACCGTGACGTTGTTGTCGTTCTCCAGGCTCTGCACGTTCATGAGCTCGAGCAGAACCAGCAAGCGGCCGTCGTTGATGGAGCTCTGAATGAGAGCGTCGGCGTTGCCACCCAGCTGGGAGACCACCACCCCGCCGAGGATGCTGAACTGGTTGTCCACGCCCGGGGTGCCATCGGGGGCCACGCCGTCCACCTTGCCGCACGTCTCCGGAGCCGGCGAGTCGTCCACGCGATCGTCGAGGTTGATCCCGCGCAGGGAGCCATCCGCATCGGTACCCAGGACCAAGCGCATCTCGGAGATCAGCATGACGTGCGTCTCACCTCCGGACTCTCCCCCACAGGAGACGGAGCCGAGCAAGGCGAGGGCGGCGAGGCCGCGCAGCATGGGGGCACGAGGGCGGAAGGCGTGAGGGGTCATGGGCTGATCCTGAGCGGTGCGACGAGCCTAGCACAATAACACGACCAGACGGTCACCTGTTGTGCACGAGCCGAGGGCCTCAGCCTAGCAGGCCACGGACGAACTGACCTCGGCTTCTTCAACCACCTGCAAGCAGAAGCGTGGCGAGCGGGACCGGGCGCAGCGGCGCTTGGCAAGGCGCCCCCGCCGCGTGCCAGTACTGCGCCACGTGCCCGGGCGTGAGCTCCAGGAGGGTGGACGAGACCGTGCCGTAGTGAGGCGTGTGGATGCAGGTGGCCTCGAGCGCGCGCACCAGCTCGCGTGGAAACGGCGCGCCAGGCGGGACGTGCACGCTGTCGAGCTCGGGCTGCGCGTGATTGGCGAGCAGCGCGCGCAGGGGCTCCACTTGCGACGTGAAGGGCGCCGCGCCAGCGCGGACCAGCTGCTGCGCTTCGCGCTCGATGCGTGCGGCCTTCGGAAAGTCAGGGGAGCGCAAGCGGTCGTTGCCGAGCACGTGCACGCCCGCCCCGAGCTCCTGGAGCTCGACGTCGGGAGACTCCGGGCGCGCGTACGCCACGACCAGGCGGTCGCCGTCGCCGAGGAGCAGGTTGAAGCCGTTGTACTCGCGCGCGTCCAGCTCACGCAGCGTAGCGAGCGCGGGCTCGAGCTCCGCCGCGCCGAGCGCGCGCAGGACCACCTCACCGCGGGTCTTCTTGGTGGCGTCGCGGCCACCGAAGCTACGTTGGTTGGTGAGCCCGACGAAGAGCCCGGATGCGTGCACGCCCAGCCAGGTGCCGCCCTGCGAGACGTCGACGCCCGCGACGACATGAGGGGCGATGAGCTCCGGGGCGCGGGCTGGGCGCGCGTAGAACTCATCCCGGTTGGCCGCGACGAGCGTCCCCGAGGACGTGCCCTCCGACGCTTCGTGGATGCGGTGAAACGCGATCAGGGTGCACATGCGGGCTCAGTCGCGGCGCGCGATGACCAGCCGCTCGCCGCGGAAGATCTTCGTCTGCCAGGCGCTGACGCCGGCGGACTCGGCCCAGTCGACGCTGTTGGTGTCCGTCAAGACGGAGAACCCGTGCCGCGCGAGCAGCGCGTTCATGTCGCGACGCTCGTAGGTCGCGTGGAGCCCCTCGCCGATGGCGTCGAAGGCATGCCGCACGAGCAGCGCACCGGCCGGCCCGAAGGGGACGCTGTTCGGCACCATGTAGGACGCAAGCAGGCGGCTGCCCGGCGCAGACAGGCGCTCCAGCTGGCCGAGGGTGGCCTCCACGGCGGCCGGAGCCAGGTACATGGTGACGCCTTCCCAGATCCACGCGGTGACCCGGCCGACGTCGAAGCCCGCCTCCGCCAAGCGCTGGCCCAGGTCGTCGCGCTCGAAGTCCACGGCGACGTAGCGCAGACCCTCGCGCTCGCCCATCTTCGTGCGCTTGTAGCGCTGCGTCGCGGGGTGATCCACCTCGAACACCGTGTGGCCGGCCAGCGCGGGCAGCCGACGGCTACGGGCGTCCAGTCCGGCCCCCAGGAGGACGATCTGCTCTGCTCCGTCGGCCAGCGCCCCGCCCACCCCGCGGTCGATGGCGGAGGTCCGCAGGCTGACGTGGTCCACCATGCCGAGCGAGGCGGCACGGTACACCGAGCGCACCGGCTCGAGCGTGCCCGTTGCGCCGTAGGCCCTCAGCAACGGACGGAATGGAAACGGGCAGAGGTCCACCGCGAAGGGGTCGACGCTCATGCCCGGTCTGCTGACCCCCCTGCCAAAACTGACGAGGGCGGCCGTGAAGCTGGGTCGGTGGTCACGCATCGGTGGACTATGCCACCTTTCCCTACGTGCGTCCCGTGCCCAGCGGGATTACTCCGCGCTCACTCTGCGGCGGCTTGCTCGGGCAGCGGGTAGACGCTGACCTTCTTGCCGGCCGTGCGGCCGCGACGCTCGAACTTCACGACGCCGTCGATGCGCGCCCAGAGCGTGTAGTCCTTGCCCACGCCGACGTTGTTCCCGGCGTGAACCGTGGTGCCGACCTGACGAACGAGGATGGAGCCGGCGTTGACCGTCTCGCCACCGAAGACCTTCACGCCGCGGTACTGCGCCTTGGAGTCGCGGCCGTTGCGTGAGGAACCCTGTCCCTTTTTATGAGCCATCTGATGATTCCTTGGGCTTTCAGCCCTGAACGCTCTGGATGCGCAGCTCGGTGAAGGGCTGGCGGTGACCGTACTTGCGGCGGTAGTTCTTACGGCGGCGCATCTTGAAGACGATGATCTTCTTGGCGCGATCCTGACCGATGATCTTGGCAACGACCTTGGCGCCGCCGACGGTCGGCGTGCCGACGCGCGGGGAATCACCACCCAGCATCAGGATCTCGCTGAACTCGACCTGGCCACCGATGTCCCCGTCGAGCTTCTCGACGCGAACCGTGTCGCCTTCTTGGACGCGGTACTGCTTCCCGCCCGTTTTGATGACTGCGTACATCTTTAAAATCCGTTCTGGGCCGCCGCGTCCTAGACGGGCAGGGCGGGGATTATGAGGGCGCAGCGCGGGTCTGCAAGCGAAAAGAGGAGAAATCTGGCCAGCGGGCTATGCTGCGATCACCGACATGTCCGCAGACATCCTCAATACCATCGATCTCTTCGCCGGCCTCGGCCCGCTGCACCTGGCTCATATCCGCTCGATCGCCCAGGAACGCAAGCTCGGACGGGGCGAGGTGCTCTTCGACGAAGGGGACGACGGGAGTGAGATCTTCGTGGTCGCCGAAGGTTCGGTGCGTATCTCCAAGATGGTGCCCGGGATCGGGGAGGAGGCGCTCGCGGTGCTGCGGCCCGGGGCCTACTTCGGCGAGATGGAGTTCATCGACCGGGAGCTGAACCGCGCGGCGCGGGCGCTCGGTCACGAGGCGTCCGTGCTGTATGCCATCTCCTACGGTGATCTGGACATGCTGCTGGGCACCGACCGCGACCTGGCGCTGGCCATCCAGGCCAACATGCTGCGGACCCTGGCGCGGCGGCTGCGAGCCACGAACGACAAGGTCACGGCCATGTTCGCGATGGCCCAGTTCAGCTGACCTCTGGCGTGACCGCGGCGTGACGTGGTCAGCTTGGCGGGTCCCCCGAGCGGGCCCCTCCCAGCCACAGCAGCGCCACCGCGAACACGCCCACCACGGAGACCGCCGAGAAGACGAACGCCACGGAGTCGGGATACAGCACGGTGAGCCCGGCCCCGAGCAACGGGATGGGCGCGGCCCACGCGACCCGGGGGACGACCAGGCTAGCCGCGCCCGTGACCAGCGCCATGATGACGAAGTCCATGGCCAGGATCGCTTGGGTGGGTACGCCATGGGCCGCCCCGATGACGCGATGGGACAACAACCCCAGCAGCGCACACGCGAGCAACACCGCAGCGCGCCGGCCCGCGGCGTTGGCCAAGAGGTGACGGCGGAGCAGCGTGCCAGCGCCGCCTACGACGAGCACGAAGATGCCCGCGATGCCGATGATGTCCGCGTGCGAAGGGATCCCCGCTGCGGCGCCCGGCCCGAAGGAGAAGTAGTACGAGATGACCGCGCCCACCGCGATGATCACGCCCAGGACGAGCATGCGGGCGCGCAGGCCGATGCGAAGGTCCTCGTCCGCAGCGAGGGCACGCAGTCTCTCGACATCCCTCTGACGAGCGCCAAGGGTCGCCTCGAGGTCCAGCACGGCGTCTGCCAGTTCACGGTCAGCGACGCTCAGCTCGGCGAGCAGGCTGCGCGCAGCGGCGACGTTCTCACGCTCGAGCTCGTTGCGGACGGCTAGGCGCAGGACGGCGTCGAGTCCGGTGCGCGCGTCCTCGCTCTCGGGCCAGTGGCGCAGCGCCTGCACGAACGCGAAGCGGCACTCCACCAGGCGCGTGTCGAAGGTCTTCTCCGTCTCGCTGGGTTCACCCACCCGCTCCTCGAGCTCCGTGAGCAGCGCGCGCGCAGAGCGGATGAGGGCGAGCGCACCGGCGCGGCGCCTGCGTTCGTCGAGCGCGCGGCGAAACGCGAGGGCGCTTGGGAAGCGGTCCGCGGGATCCTTGGCCATGGCCTGCCGCGCGATGGCGCACAGCTCGCGCGGCACGGCGGGCGCGTACTCGAGGGGCGCAGGATCGTAGGCGGCCAGCAGCACCATGTGCACCGTCTCGCCTGCGTGCGGGGGTGCCCCCGTGAGGACCTCGTGCAGGGTCGCTCCGAGCAGGAAGACGTCCGTGCGCGCGTCAATCTTGCTGGGGTCTCCCATGACCATCTCGGGAGCCATGTAGGTGGGCGTCCCGACGATCGCGGTCGAACCGTCGCCGCCGATGGCGGTCGCGATGCCCCAGTCGGCGAGGTAGACCTCACCGTGCTCGCCCAGCAGCACGTTCTCGGGCTTCACGTCACGATGCACGACGCCGCGCGAGTGCGCGAAGTGGAGCGCGTTCGCGACCTGTGCCAGCACATCGAGGTGCAGCTCCAAGCGGTCCTCCGCGCCGGGCGCGAGCACCTGCCAGCGAGGGTGGTCGGGGTCGCGCAGCAGATCGTGCCAGCTGACTCCGTCGACGCGCTTCATGACCAGCACCAGGCGCCCTGCGTCGTCGCGACCGACGGCGTGCACAGGCACGACGTTGGGGTGCTCCAGGCGGCCCATGGTGGTCGCCTCCTCGCGCAGCATGGCCACGGCGCGGGCGTCGGCGACGTCGCCCTTGAGCGTCTTCACGGCGACCTCGCGGCCGAGGGAGCGCTGACGCGCGAGGTGCACGCGCCCCATGCCCCCCTCCCCGAGCAGCCCGATGACCTCGAGGTCCGCGGGGGCCTCCGCGTGCGCCGCGGACGCGCCCACGCCGGCCGGACCCGGTGTGGGCGCAGAGGTGGGCAGCAGGCCGCTCAGCGCGATGCGGGGCAGGGGGCCGACGCCGGAGCGTGCGGGCACAGCTTGGCCCTGCGGTGGCACGGCGCCGCTGGCGAACGGCCCCATCCACGTCTCCTTCGTGAGCGTCGCGCTGAGCGCGAGCTCCCGCGCTTCGTCGAGTCCGAGCGTGCGCAGGTGCGCGACGAGCTGCTCTCGGGTCATCGGTCCGATGCTCTCATGGTTATGGAAGACGACCGAGCACGAAGCGTGTACGATTCGGCCAGGAGTACCCGCTATGTCTCGTGAGTTTACCCATGTGCTGGCCCCCCGCACCGTCGTGCGCGGGTCGATCTTGTCCACCGCCCTTGGCGTCTGCCTCTCCGCCTTCGGCTGCGGCGGCGGGGACACCACCATCGAGGGCGACCCTCCGATCATCCCGGCCATCACGGCCATCGCGCCTGGCGACCCCACCTGCCCGACCGGCGGCGTGCGCGTCCAGACGGGTGTCGACGACAACCGGGATGGCACGCTGAGCGCGGACGAAGTGGACCAGACGTCCTCCGTCTGCAACGGCAGCGACGTCGTCGGCATCGAAGACAACGTACTGGTTCGCACGGTCCCCATCTCCCCGGGGCCCGAGTGCGCCGCCGGCGGGCGGCGCCTGGACATCGGCCTGGACAACGGCGACGGCGATGGCACCGCCGCCAACGCTACGTTGGAAGACGGCGAGGTCGACACGAGCTTCCTCGACTGCAACGACCAGCCGATGGTCAACGTGGTGACCCCGCCCAGCGGTCCCGCCGGGGCGTTCGTGCTCGACACGCACGGCGGCGCGGGCACGAGCGGGGACGGCGGGGATGGCGGTGACGTCACCGAGAACAACTACCAGGACAGCGTGGATGCCTTCCTGATGCTGGCCGACACGGGGAGCGTGGATGCCTCGTGCAGCGCACCCAGCGTGACGGCCGACCTCGGCGACCGTCCGGCCGAGATCACCAGCGACCGGACGCTTCCCCTGGTCGCCTCGGGCTCGGAGGGCTCCCTGGCGAACGGCGCGCTCTACCTCCGGGAGGACAACGACCGGCTGCTGATCTGGGACGCGACGAACATGGTGGGCGAGGTCGCCACGGGTCTGCGCGTCGCCGCGGGCGCGACGCTCACGCTGGCCGACAACAGCTTCGGTGGCGGCGGCACCTCCACGCTGCACTTCGACGACGACGTCGAGGTCCTGGGAACGATCGTGACCGCGGCCAACGCGTCCGGCAGAGACGGCCTCGACCTCGGCGCACGCCGCGTGGTCTTGGGCGCATCGTCCGTCATCGACACCCACGGCGTCGCGGCGGGAGCAAACGGCGGACGTGTCAGCATCGAGACGGGTGACGTCCTGCTCGCGCTCGGAAGCATCAACACCCGTGGCGCCGATGGGCCGAGCGGTGGCTCCGGTGGCTCGATCAACCTCGACGCGGGCGCTCAGCTCTACACGGGCGGAACCATCGTCAGCAACGGCGGCGCCGGGACGGCAGGGAACGGCGGGAGCGGCGGGGAAGCCATCCTCCGCGCGGAGTCCCGCTTGGTCTGCAACGCTGCGGCGGTCAGCACCGATGGCGGCAACGTCGCGGGCTACGCGGGCTCGGGTGGCCAGGTGCGTCTCGGCGCCGACTGCATCTACGGCATCCCCCTCGACATCCGTAGCCCCGGGGCCATCCGTACCCGCGGTGGTGCGCACACGGGCGCATGCGCCGTGCAGGGCTGCGACGGCGGCCGCGGCGGTGACGTGACGTTCACCACCGGCTACGGCGGAGCGCTCTCGGTGAGCGGCGGGCTCGACACGCGGGGCGGCAACTCGGCCGGCGGAGCCGGTGGCGACGGCGGTAGCGTCAACGCGCAAGAGGGCTACTTCTCCGACTTCGTGGCCGTGGTCCGTCGCATCGAGTTCTCGGGCAACATCACGACCTTTGGCGGTGACGGGGCCACCAGCGGAGGCGACGGCGGTGAGATCCGCACGCGCAACATCGGCACGCTCGGGTCTCGCACGCGCTTCCTGGGCTACGCTTCGGCCCTGCTCTCGGGTGGCGCGGGCGCGACCCAAGGTGGAGACGCTGGCGATCTGGCCTTCGCGAGCGAAGGCGACGCGACGGACGGCGGCATCGGCCTCTTCGTGTATGGCATGGACGTCAGCGCCGTGGGCGGCGCGTCGTCCGCCGGGACGGGCGGGGACGGTGGCTACATCGCCTTCGATCCCTACTTCTACACGCCGCCGAGCGCGCGCTCGCTGCAGAACGCCCCCGTGGAGAACTTCGTCGTGGCCGCGAACGCGACGCTACACGGTGGGAGCGGCCTGGACGGCGGCAGTGGAGGCGGCGTGGTCGCGCCCTCGGGCTGCAGCCCCAACCTCGTGACCACCGGCATCCGCCTGGACGGGACCTTCGACCTCGACGGCGGCGCGGCGACCACGGGCACCGGCGGCAGCGCGGGGCAGCTGGAGCTCGCGACGCTGCGCGGGAGCGCCTCCGTGGCTGGCACGGTGACGGCTCGCGCGGGCGCCTCGACCTCGGGCAGTGGTGGCGCGTTCCAGGGTGCGGTCATCATGGGCACTCCGGCCGTGCTGAGCGCGACGGTGACGGCCAGCGGCGGCAACGGCGGGAGCGTGGGAGGCTTCTCGGGTGACGTGGTGGTCGTGTCGCTGGGCGGCACGTCCAGCGTCTCAGGCACCGTCACGATCACTGGCGGGACGGGCGGCACCCCGGCCGACAACGGAGAGAGCGGCTCGCTGCTGGTAGACACCGGCAACACCTGCCTGCGAGGGCGGATCGCTGGCCGGGTCGGGCAGCCCTAGCGGCGGACCCGAACGCCTCCGCGCTGGTCGCGGGGATGTCCAGGGTCAGAACTGGAAGTAGTAGAAGGGCGCCCCGGACCCGGCGCCCACCGCCAGCCCCAGCACCATGAACGTGATGAACGCCGCGCGTGCGGGCCACCCCACCCGCGCGAGCGCTCCCTCCGTCTGGTAGCGCCGGTTCAGCCAGTGGATGCCGTAGAGCACGGTCAGGGCCAATAGCCAGAGCGGACTGATGGCGAGCGGACCGTCTGCCCACGTCGCGATGCGCCGGTAGGCGGTGAACGCGGCGGCGATGCTGGGGGCGCGGAACGCGATGGTGGACAGGCTCAGGAAGGTGGGCATGAGCAGCAAGCCCACCGCCGTGGACAAGCGCCCCTTCGGGAGCAGCAGACCGCGCAGCTTGAGCAACCGATAGACCACCAGGAGCAGGCCGTTGAGCGCACCCCAGAGGACGAAGGTCCAGCTGGCGCCGTGCCAGAGCCCGAAGGCCATCCACGTGATCATGGAATTGCGCGCCGTCTTCCACTCGCCGCCGCGGTCCCCGCCGAGTGGCCGGTAGAGATAGTCGCGAAACCAGTTCCCCATGGTCACGTGCCAGCCGCGCCTGTATTCCAGGGGGTTGGTGGCCAGCAGCGGGAAGTCGAAGTTGCGCGGGATCTCGTAGCCCAAGAGGCGGGCGAGCCCCCGGGCCATCGTCGAGTAGCCCGAGAAGTCGCAGTAGATCTGGCAGTTGAAGCAGAACGAGCCGACCAGCAGGGCCCAGCCCGAGAAGTGCTCCGGGTTGGCAAACACCATGTCCACCACGTTGGCGAAGCCGTCCGCGATGACGACCTTCTTGAAGAGCCCCACGAGGCAGAGCTCCACCCCCTCGAGCACGCCCCTCCGGTCGGGCACGGGGTCGTGCTCTATCTGCGGCACGAACTCCTGCGCACGCAGGATGGGTCCCGCGATCAGCTGCGGGAAGAAGCTCACGAACAGCAGGAAGTCCCCGACACTGCGGACCGGCTTGGTGTCTCCCCGGTAGACGTCGATGGTGTAGCTGAGGGTCTGGAAGGTGTAGAAGGAGATCCCTAGCGGCAGGACGGTCTCCACGCGCAAGCCGGCCGCGCTGTCGGCGGCGAGCGCGCCCACGGCCACCAGGTTGTCGAGCACGAAGCCGACGTACTTGAAGTAGAAGAGCACGCCCAGGTTGCCGAGCAGGCTGAGCCCCAGCAGCGCCCGTCGCTGGGTGCGAGCCCCTGCGTCCATCGCGGGCAGCGCGCCCAGCCTGTGGCCGATGGCGAAGTCCAGCATGCTCGAGAAGAGCAGCAGCAGCACGAACGGCGGGTTCCACGAGGCGTAGAACGCGTAGCTGGCGAGGACCAACAGGAGGCGCCGCGCCGGCAGCACCCGGTGGAGCAGCAGCACGACCGCGAAGAACGCCCAGAACTCGACCGAATCAAAGCGCATGAGGCGGCCTGCCGGCGTTGGGGGCGGGCTCGAGGACCCAGCGGGTGAAGCGCTCCGCGGCGGCGCGATCCAGGTGGATGAGGTCGCGGAAGTCGTCGTGTTCGAAGGCGGGGCGATCCCGGCCGAGCCGCAAGCGCGCTCCGGCGAGGGACAGGGACTCGAGGCAGGCGTCCAGACGCTCGCTCGAGGCGGCGCTCCCCGCGAGGCTGCGCCCGGCCATCGGCGCGCTCGCGATGATGAGCTCGGCCCCGGTCGCACGCACGTCCTGTGCGAAGATCTCGAGCGCCCGGACGTGGACCGTGTCGCAGCGAAAGTCCCCCTGGCGCGCGCGCTCGAGAGCGTGGATCTGCTCGCCCACGCGCGGCCGCTCCCCCTGCGGCGGCAACGCGGTGATGTCGCGGTGGTCGCCGAGTAGGACCCGGCGCAGCTCCCTGCGGTGGCGGACGATGACGTGCGTGGACGCGAACGCGCGTGAGAGGTGCTCGACGCGGTCGGTGAAGAGCTCACGGGGCGTGAACAGGCGCCACGCGACCTCCGGGGCGTACGCCCTTGTCCGGTCCCAGCGGAGCCCCCCCAGCATGACGAAAGGGGACGCGGGCACGATGACGCGCTCGGGTCGCAGCCGGCGCACGAGGGGCGCCAACATGGCCAGCTCGACGTCCGACATGGCGGGCATCCAGAGTTTGGCGACGCGCGCGGGGGGCACCTGCAACGACGCAGCGAGCGCGCGCTCCGTGAAGTCGGCGTCGGCGACGCTGCTGCCCATGACCAGCGCGGCCAGGGGCGGCTCCTGCGCCAAGCTGTGGGCGCGGGCCTCCAGCATCACCGCCGCGTTCTCGCTGCCGCTCGCGCCACGCCCGACGACTTCCCACAGCCAGTCGGAGCGAGACGCGAGCGCGTCGCTCCCGACGAAGACCACGAGCCCAACGAGCGCGCACACCAGCAAGGCGCGGTTGCCCTGGCGCGCGTCGGCCCGTGGCGCCGGGTGCAAATCCATGACGCGTACCTACCACAGGCCACGCGGGGCGACGACAGGCTCCGAATCTGCGATGCTCCGTCCGACCAAAGGAGTTGCCGTGTATCGCATCGTCGTAGACCAGACCTTCCCCTTCCCCGTCGAGCGCCTGTTCGCCGACCTCGCCGACCACGAAAACCTGGGTCGGATCCTGGGGGCGCCGATGAAGCGCGTGAGAGACGGCGGTGGCGAAGGCGGCGTGAACGGCGTCGGCTCGGTTCGACAGCTGGGCGCGGGGCCGCTGGCGTTCGAAGAGACCGTGGTGACCCACGTGCCCAACGAGCTGATCGAGTACCGCGTGACCAAGGGCAGCCCCATCAAGAACCACCTCGGACGGATGGAGTTCAGCGCCCGCGGCGAGCAGTCACACCTGCACTACGTGATCACCTTCGAGTCCAAGCTCCCGCTCGTCGGCGGGCTGATCAAGCGCGCGCTGCAGTCCTCCATCGAGCGCGGGCTGGCCAAGCACGCGCGGCGCTGAACCTGCGCGCTCACGCGCTTTAGGCCAAGCTACGCCCATGCGCTTCACCGAGCTCCTCGAGACCGCCACCCATCACCCCGGCGACCGGACCCTCGAGGTGCCCGAGGACTGGCGCCAGGGGCGCGCCGTGTTCGGCGGGCTGCAGGCGGCGCTGTGCCTGGCCGCCATGCGCGACCTCGCGCCTCCTCCGCTGCCGCTGCGCACGCTGCAGACCACGTTCCTCGCGCCTCCCTCGGGGGGTGCCGTGCGCGCCCAGGCGCGTGTGCTGCGCCGCGGCAAGAGCGCCACGCACGTGCAGGCCCTGCTAGTCGACCCGGCTCGCGCAGAGGCCGGCGAGGGGGACGAGGGAGTGCTGGCCATCGTGATCGGCGTCTTCGGCGAAGGGCGCTCCTCGCGGGTGCGTGTCACGCCCGAGCAGCCGCGGGTGACCGCCGCGCAACCGACCCGCTTTCGCTTCCTGCCTGGGGTCACGCCCACCTTCACGCAGCACTTCGACGCCACCTGGCTCACCGGCGACCTGCCCTTCTCGAGCAGCTCGGCCACCTCCGCTTACCTCGAGGTCGGGATGCCGGAGGAGCCTGAATGCAGCGAGGCCCTCGTGGTGGCCCTGTGCGACTTCGTGCCTCCCCTCGCGCTCTCCATGCTGAGCAGCCCCGCACCCGGCAGCTCTCTCACGTGGATGCTGGAGTTCCTCACCGACAGCTTCGGCGCGCATCCCATGCAGGGCTTTCGCGTGGACGCGGAGCTCGTCGCCGCGGCGGACGGCTACACCAGCCAGTCGTGCTTCGTGTGGGGTCCCGCGGGAGAGCCGGTCGCCCTGAGCCGTCAGGCCATGGTCGTCTTCGGCTGAGCGCGCAGGCGCTGGCCGCGCTCCTCAGACGACGGGCGTCCGTGGTACACCCGCCGGTACCTATGGACGACCTGATGAGCTGGCTGAACACCTCTGTCGACGAAGCCACCCTGCAGCGTGTCGGCGCCTTCTTCGGGGCGATGCTGGTGACGGTCGTGGTCGCCAAGCTCGCCGAGTGGATCGTCTCCGTCAAGCTCAAGGCCCTGGCCGACAAGTCCGACACCCAGCTGGATGACGTGCTCGTCGACACGCTGGGGCGCCCCATCTATCTGGGCGTGCTCATCTTCGGGCTGCGCTACTCGGTGGAGCTGCTGCAGGTCCCGGACGGCATCGAGAAGACCGTCGGCAACGCGCTCATCGTGGCCCTGACCATGCTGAGCGCATGGACGATCAACCGCTTGATCGGTGAAGTGTACAAGCGCCTCGTCGTCCCCTGGGTCGAGGCCAGCGACTCGAAGCTGGACGACCAGATCGTCCCCGTGGTCGAGAAGACGTTGCGCATCGCGGTCTGGACCTTCGCGCTGCTGATCTGCTTCTCGAACCTGGGCGTGGACGTCGTCTCGCTGCTGACGGGGCTCGGCCTCGGCGGCCTGGCCGTCGCGATGGCAGCGCAGGACACGCTCGCGAACATCTTCGGCTCGATCACCATCTTCACGGACCAACCGTTCCAGGTGGACGACCTCATCGAAGTGGATGGGCACAAGGGGGTCGTCATCGACGTCGGCCTGCGCACCTGTCGGATTCGCACCATGTCCGGAGAGCGCATTCGCATCCCCAACAAGGACATCGCCGCGAAGCCCGTCGTCAACCACAGCTTCGACGGCGCCTGGCGCTACCAAGGCGGTGTAGGGATGACCTACGGGACCACCACGGAGCAGCTCGGGCAGGCGCTCGCGGCCATCCAGGAGATCATCGACGCGCACCCCGCGACGACACAGCAGGGCAAGGTGTATTTTCGTCAGTTCGGCGCGTCGTCTCTCGAGATCTCGTTCGCGCTGTTCGTGACGAGCCCGACCGGCCACCGCTACCTCGCGACCATCAGCGACGTGAACGTCGCCATCAAGGAGCGCTTCGACAAAGAGGGCTGGCAGATGGCCTTCCCGTCCGTGTCTCTCTACGTGGAGACACCGGAGGCCTTGCGCGCGCTGGGCGCCGGACCGCGTCGCGCCGACTGAGCCGGCGCGACGGAGGTTCCGTCAGGCGTCCACCTCGTCGTCCTCGCCGTCCTCTTCACCGTCCTCCTCCAGGTTGCCGACGGTGCCCCAGCCGTCCAGCTCGCCCCCGAACGGCTCGACGAGCCCCTGGAAGATCCCCTGGAGACGGGTGATCTCCGCAGCCGTGGGGACCATCTCCACGCTCACGACGACCGCCCAGAGGGGGTCGTGGTCGTGGTCGCAGGGTTCTTCGTCGTCCCCGTGGTCGTGCCCGCCGCTCTCGTCGCACTCGATCTCGGTGTCGTATCCCGCGGCGGTGAGGGCTTCGGCCATCTCGTGCGCCGCAGGCTCGTCCGTGGCGAGCAAGAAGAAGTCGATGGTCATGGGGCTCTCGAGGTCATGACCATCCGCGGCGAGCGCGTTGAGGACCTCTTGATCGTCGGCAAAGGTGTCGTTCATGGCGCGAGCATGGGAGCGGAGCCGTCCGGGAGCAACCAGCCCCATGCCCCGCGCCTCCGCCGCTGCGTCGTCGCACCCACACGGCGCTCGGCGGGCGACCCTTGACCGCACCCCCTCGGGCGAACGAACCTCCGACCATGACCACTCTGACGCTGCGCCTCGAAGCCTACGACCTCGAGGCGCGCCAGCTCATCAGCGCCGCCCAGTCCCTCGCCGACGAACGCCGTCACTCGGAGTTCGAGCCACTGCACCTCCTGTTCATTCTGGTCGAGCGGAGCCGCCTGGCACAGCAGGCCATCGAGCGCCTGAACGTGGACCCGACCGACCTCGTGGTGGAGGCCGAGCTGCTGCTGCGGCGTAGACGTGCCCTCGAGGGGGGGGCGTCGTACGTGTCCCCCCGCATGCTGGACCTGCTCTCCCGCGCAGAGGGCGAGGCGGCGCGCGACGGAGGCGTGCCGGTGTCCGTGCAGCACCTGATGCTCGCGTGCGCGCAAGAGACCACGGGGGCAGTGCGCGACGTCTTCCAGGCCGTGGGGATCAGCGCGCCCGTGCTGCGCGCGGGGCTGACCGCCAACAAGACCCAGGCGGCTCAGGCCAGCGCGCCCTCGGCGACCGCCACCGGTCCAGCGAGCGCCTCGCGCGCCGACACGGGGCGCCCCCTCGAGGAGTTCGGCCGGGACCTCACGCGCATGGCGGCGCAGGGGAAGTTCGACCCGACTGTGGGCCGCGACGCCGAGATCCGTCGCATGTTGCAGGTGCTGGCGCGGCGCCGTGAGAACAACCCGCTCCTGGTGGGTGAGCCCGGCATCGGGAAGACCGCCATCGTCCAGGCGCTCGCGACGCGCATCGCCACCGGGGACGTGCCCTCCATGCTGAAAGAGAAGCGCATCGTCGCGCTCGACATGGGGGCCATGATGGCCGGCGCCAAGATGCGCGGGCAGCTCGAGGATCGCATGCGCGGGGTGCTCGACACCGTGCGCGACTCGGGCGGCCAGATCCTGCTCTTCGTGCCCGACCTCGGCGCGCTGCTGGGCCAGCAGGAAGCGGGCGCTGGTGGCTTGCTGGCGACCGCGCTGTCGCGGGGGGAGCTGCGCGCCATCGCGATCGCGACCCCCGCGACGCTGCGCAAGGCTCAGGACGAGAACTCGCCGCTGCTGCAGCGCTTCGTGGGGATCACCGTCGAGCCGCCGACGATCGACGAGGCCATCGCGGTGCTGCGCGGCGTCGTCGGGCGCTTCGAGGCCGACCACGGCGTGCGCATCCTGGACCCGGCGCTGGTGGCGGCGGTGCAGTTCGCGCGCCGCTACGTGACGGGCGTGCAGCTGCCCAAGAGCGCGGTGGACCTGATCGACGAGGCTGCCGCGCAGGTGCGCGTGGAGATGGAGAGCGTGCCGAGCGCGGTGGACGCCATGCTGCGCCGCCTGGAGGCCCTCGAGATCCAGCACGCCTCGCTGGCCAACGACCAGGACGCGGACAGCGTGCGCACCTTCGAGGCGCTGGCCGCGGAGATCGAGACGCTGCGCCCGAAGGTGCAGGCGCTGCGCGATCAGTGGCAGACCGAGCTGGCCTCCGTGTCGGAGGTGCGCCGCATCAAGCAAGAGCTCCAAGCCGCCGAGCGCGAGCTCGACCAGGTGCGCGCCAACGAAGACCACGCGCGCGCCGGGGAGCTGCGCTTCGGGACCATCCCGTTGCTCGAGAAGCAGCTGGCGGACGCCTCGGCCCACGGAGGCGAGGGCAACGCGGCCGGCGTGGTGCACGACGTGGTGCAGGCGGAGGACGTCGCCAACGTGGTCGCAGCCTGGACCGGCGTCCCGGTGGCCAAGATGCTGGAGGGTGAGACCGAGAAGCTGCTGCAGATGGAGCAGCGCCTGGGCGAGCGGGTCATCGGGCAGAGCCACGCGGTGCTGGCCATCGCCAAGGCGGTGCGGCGCGGACGCATCGGCATGCGCGACCCCAAGCGCCCAATCGGCTCCTTCTTGTTCCTGGGGCCGACGGGCGTGGGCAAGACCGAGCTGGCCAAGGCCCTGGCGGAGTTCCTGTTCGACGACGAGGCCTCGCTCACGCGCCTGGACATGAGCGAGTTCATGGAGAAGCAGAACGTGGCGCGCCTGCTGGGCGCCCCCGTGGGCTACAAGGACTCCGACGCGGGGGGTCAGCTGACCGAGGCGGTGCGGCAGCGCCCGTACAGTGTGGTGCTCTTCGACGAGATGGAGAAGGCCCACCCCGACGTGTTCAACGTGCTGCTGCAAGTGCTGGACGACGGGCGCCTGACGGACAGCCGCGGCCGCCTCGCGCACTTCTCCGACACCGTCGTCATCATGACGAGCAACATCGGCAGCCACCTGATCCTGGACCACGAGGGGGACAACGCGTCCCTGAACGAGAAGATCGAGGGAGAGCTGCACCGGCAGTTCAAGCCCGAGTTCCTGAACCGCATCGACGAGGTGATCATCTTCAACCCGCTGAGCGAGGAGGACCTCTTGGGCATCGAGCGCATCCAGCTGCGCGGCATCGGCAAGATGCTCGCCAACCGGCGCATCACCCTGGAGGTCAGCGAGGAGGCACAGCGCTACCTGGTGGAGCTGGGCTACGACCGGGCGTTCGGCGCACGGCCCCTGAAGCGCGTGCTCCTCAAGGAGCTGCAGGACCCGCTGGCCGAGGCGATGCTGCGGGGCGGGTACGAGGCGGGAGACCGGATCCAGGTGACCCTCGCGGGGGAGGGCGCGGAGCGCTCGCTGGCCTTCGCGAAGGTGTGATACAAGGCGCCATGCGCTCCACCCTGCCGTTCCTCGCGACCCTCGCCGCGTCGCTCGTGTTGTCCATCCCGACGGGTCTCCTTGGTTGCGGAGGTGACGGGGGCTCGGGCAGCTCGGTCAACACCGGCGTGCCGGACATCCTGACCACCGAGGAGCCCAAGGCGGGCTTCCAGTTCCTGGAGACCACGTACACGGTGCCCGGCACGAACGCGGAGCGCACCATCCGCTTGAACGTGTGGTACGCGACCGAGGACCTCGAGGGCACGACCGCGCGCTTCAACCTGATCTCGCAGGACCCGAACTCCCTGCTGGACGCCTCGGTGAGCGTGCCGCGCGGCCGGGCTCCCTTGATGATCTACTCGCACGGCGACCGCGCGTGGGGCGGCAGCAACAACGCCTTGGCGCGCCAATTCGTGCGCAACGGCTGGATCGTCGTGGCCCCGGACCACACGGGCAACACCTTCTTCGACAACACCGTCCCGCGGCCCTTCGAGTTCGACGTCGTGCGCGCGTACGACCTGCAAGCGACGCTCGACTTCATGGCCAACCTCCCCAGCGACCACCCGCTCGCCGGCCACGTGGAGACCTCGCGCGTGTTGATCGCGGGGCACAGCTACGGCGGGCACACGGCCTGGATCGCGGGCGGACCCGAGCTGGACCTGGCCGCCATCGAGGCGGGTTGTGCGCCCAACTGCGTGCAGAGCGAACTCGACGCCTACGCCATGTACGAGCCCGACAGCCGTGTGGTCGGGGTCGTCGCGCTGGACGGCGGCATCGGCGCCACGCGGGTCGCGGACGCGGGCTTTGCCTCCATGATCGCGCCCATGCTCTTCATGACGCCAACCGACGACGCGGCCGACCAAGCCCTCTTCACCCGCTCCGCCGGAGCGGACGTCACCTGGGTGCAGCTGGCCGGAGCGTGCCACGAGTCGTTCACCGGCACCCTCTCGTGTCCCACGCTCGAGCTGTCCACGAGCCTGCCCATCACCGCGACGTACGCCATCGCGTTCGGCATCCGGCACGTGCTGCAGTCCAACGACGCGGCGCTGCTGGACATCCTGGACGGCACCACCGAAGTGGACCCCGTGGTCACCTTCGACCACCACGATTGAGCTGTGGCCCGATTGCGGGCACCCTCGGGGCATGACCCGTCCCAAGTGGAAGAGACGGCTCGCCATCGCGTGTGGTGGGTTGCTGACCGTACTGGCCGTGCTGGCCCTGATCTACTCCGGCGGCCAGGCACCGACGGGCGGTGAGATCGTGGGTCCTCGCTTGCCGGCGGAGCTGGTGTCGGACCGGGACGCGCGCAACGCCCAGACGCTGCCCGAGGGTGCCGACCCCGCGTCCACCCGCATCCTGTTTGGCGACCTACACGTCCACACCACGTTCTCCGCAGACGCGTTCATGCGCTCCCTGCCGCTGATGGGCGGCGAGGGCGCGCACCCGCCGGCCGACGCGTGCGACTTCGCGCGGCACTGCTCGCAGCTGGACTTCTACGCGCTGACTGACCACGCCGAGATGCTCACGCCGCGGCTGTGGCGCGAGTCGAAGCGCTCCGTGCGGGAGTGCAACGCGCTCGCGAGCGCGGGCGGGACCGAGCCCGACGTCATCGCCTTCACGGGCTTCGAGTGGACCCAGGTGGGCCTGACTCCCGAGACGCACTACGGGCACAAGAACGTCATCTACCGCGGCACGGCCGAGGACGAGCTGCCTGCGCGAGCGATCGCCTCGAGCGGCCTGTTGCAGCGGGCCTTCTCGGCCCCTGGCAGCATCGCGACCTTGCTGAGCATCCCCATCACGGAGTTCAGCGACCGGCAGGCGTACTTGGACATCGGCGAGTTCTTTCGCGAGAACATGGCGCTCGACAACTGCCCGGAGGGGCCGTCGCCGGGGCTGCCAGGCGAGTGCCGCGAGTATGCCGAGACGCCGCGGGCGCTGTTCCGGAAGCTCGAGGAGTGGGGCTTCGACGCGCTGGTGATCCCGCACGGCACCACCTGGGGCTTCTACACACCCCCGGGCTACACCTGGGACAAGCAGCTGGACCCGGACATGGACAGCCCGCGGCAGAGCCTGGTGGAGGTCTACAGCGGACACGGCAACTCGGAGGAGTACCGCACGGCGCTGGATGTGGTGCGCGAGCCCGACGGGACCTACAGCTGCCCCGCGCCCAGCGACGACTACGAGCCCTGCTGCCACCGCGCGGGAGAGCTCATCCGCGCACGCTGCGCCGCCGAAGGGGCGAGCGCGGCCGACTGCGAGGCCCGCGCCGCGACGGCCCGCACGCACTACGCCAACGCCGGCGTGGCCGGCCACCACACGGTGCCCGGCGCGTCCGTAGAAGACTGGGGCAACTGCGGGCAGTGCACCGACTGCTTCGAGCCTGCCTTCAACTCACGCTTCGGCGGGTCCGTGCAGTACGCGCTGGCGCGGGGCCACTTCGAAGGAGACGCGCCGCCACGCCACGCCACCTGGGGCTTCATCGCGTCCAGCGACAACCACGGCGCGCGACCGGGCACGGGCTACAAGCCCTACGATCGGCGCCAGATGACCGAGGCCTCGGGCTTCGTGGACGCCTCCTACCGCGACCGCATCTTCGGCGAGACGCCGGACCCCGCAGCGAGCTCCCGCCCCGTGGACGACTCCCTGATGGACGAGATCCCCGCCTTCGCGATCGTGGACCTGGAGCGGCAGGCGTCCTTCTTCATGACGGGTGGGCTCGTCGCGGTGCACGCCACCTCACGCTCGCGGGACGCCATCTGGGAGGCGCTGCAGGCACGCCGGGTGTACGGCACCAGCGGTGACCGCATCCTGCTGTGGTTCGACATCGAGGACGGCGCGACGACCCTACCGATGGGCTCGGACGTGCGGCGCGGCGCGGCACCCACCTTCCGCGTGCGCGCGGCGGGGAGCTTCGAGCAGATCCCGGGCTGCCCGCCGGACCGCATCGACGCGCTCGGGAGCGCGCGCTTCGAGCGGGTCTGCCGCGGGGAGTGCTACAACCCTGGCGACCAGCGCCGACGCATCGAGCGCATCGAGGTGGTGCGCATCCGCCCGCAGCGCCGCGACGACGAGCCCATCGCGGGCTTGATCGACGACCCCTTCCTGGTCCTTCCCTGCCCGCCCGGTCGCGACGTGTGCGAGCTGAGCTTCAGCGACCCGGAGTTCCAGAGCGGCATGCGCGACGCCGTGTACTACGTGCGGGCCATCCAGGAGGTGACCACGGAGGTCAACGCCAGCGGCCTGCGCTGCGAAGGCGACGTGTGTCGCCCCTGCTACGGGGACTACCGCACCGACAGCGAAGACGACTGCACGGGCCCCTCGAACGAGCGAGCCTGGGCCTCGCCCATCTACGTACGCTTCGACGCCTCCTTGATGCCGGCCGTGCCCGTGCTGGACCCCGCGCTCAGCCCCCCCACCCCATGAGCCGAGCCCCGTCGTGATGTCCGGCAACACGCCATGGGCGACGCTCGTTTTCGCCGCGGGGATGGTCGCCGCCGGTGCGCTCGCGGCCCGCGAGACCACGCGCCTCGCGCACGCTACGGAGGCGCTCCCGGAGGGCGTCGCGGCGCGCGTGGGGGAGCACCGCATCATGGACGCAGAGCTGGATCGCGCCACCGAAGCCCTCGCCCGCGACCGCCGCGACGGCGCCCAGCCCGGAGACCGCGCGCACGTGCTCGATCGGCTGGTGGACGAGGCGCTCCTCGTCCAGCTGGCCCTCGATCAAGGCCTCGCGCAGCGCGACCCGCGCACGCGCGCCGACCTGACCGCCGCCGCGCTCCAGCTGCTGGTCAGCGAGGCCGAGCTGAGCGAGCCGAGCGCGGCGGAGCTCGAGGCCTTCTACGCCGAGCGGCGGGGCGAGCTGCGCGGCGCCCCCCGTGTGCAGGTGGAGCAGCGCTTCGCGCGCGGGGACGACGCGCTGGCCCGTGTCATGGCCGAGCCCCCCGCCGCGCTAGACGCGCCGCCGCTGCCGCTGCCGAGCGGATGGCTGAGCGACAGGGACCTCCGCGAGGTCTTCGGCGGGACCTTCACCACGCTCGCCCTGGCCGCCCCGGAGGGCACCTGGCTCCCGCCGCACGAGCGCGACGGAGGCGTTCACCGGGTGCGCGTGCTGCGCCGCCAGGCCCCGGCAGCGCCACCCCTCGAGCAGGTGCGGGACGAGGTGCTGGCCCTCTACCGGCGGCAGCGCGCCGACGACGCCGTGCGCGCGTACCTCGAGCGCGCGCGCACCGAGGTGCCCATCACGCAGCGCCCGTTGGACGAGGACCGAGACCCGTGAGCACCTGCGCCCCCGCCCAGGGCGCAGCCGCGCCGCGCCGCCACCGCTCGAGGTGGCTCGAGCCCATCGCGAGGTGCGCGCTGTTCCTGGTCCTCACGGGCGCGGCGCTGCTGCCGGCCGCGGGAGCGCGAGGCCACGACCGCAGCGTCTCTCAGTCGACGGTGCGCGTCGATGGCCAGCGCGTCCGAGTGAACGTGCGCTCGCGCACGGTGGACCTGAGCGCGCTGACGCCGGAGCTGGCCATCTGGGCGCACGACAGCGCCCGCGGAGAGCGCTTCGAGGCCCTGCCGGAGGCGCTCGTGGAAGCGCACCGTGCACACTTCCGCGTGGTGGACAGCGAAGGCCGAGCCTGCACGGCGGGCGCGCCGCTGCGCACCAACAGCCCGCCCACCGAGCTGCGCATCCGCTTCGTATTCGAGTGCGCCGCCGCGCCCGCGCGCTACGTGGTGACCCCTTGGCCTGTGCCCGGGCACCACCACCTCGCGCACATGGAGGGCAGCTCGCGCAGCCTCTTGGTCGTCGGCGGAGACGGGACGCTACCCCTGATCGCCGCAGAGGCGCCGTCCTCCGGGGCGAGCGCGAGCATGGGCACGGCGGCGCTGGCCTACCTCCGCTATGGCGCGACGCACGCCGCGACGGGTTGGGACCACATCCTCTTCGTGCTGCTGCTGCTGGCGTTCGCACCGCGCTTGCGCGACGCGGCCGTGCTGGTCACCGGCTTCACCCTCGGGCACGCGCTGACCCTCGCGCTGGCGGCGCTGTCCGTGCTGGAGAGCCGCGGACGGGCCGTGGAAGCGCTCATCGCCGCGTCCGTGGTGCTGGTGGCCGCCGAGAACGTCGCGCACGGAGAGCCCACCCCCGCGCGCCGCGCCGCGCCGCCCGCAATCGTGGCTCTGGGAGCCTTGGTGCTCTTTGGCGTGAGTGGAGAGCGCGCTCTGCTGTACTTCGCCGCGTTCGCGCTCTGCGCTGCTGGGCTACTGATGAGCGCCCGCGACCCGGCTCAGTGGGACGCGCCGACCGGGCCCGGGCGCACGCAGGCGGCGCGGGTGAGGCTCGGACTCGCCGTGACCTTCGGCCTGGTGCACGGGCTCGGTTTCGCGTCGGGTTTCGACGCCTCGGGCCCCTTCCGCGTGCCGCGCCTGGTCGCGTTCAATCTGGGCGTCGAGCTCGCGCAGCTCGCCTGCGTGGCCCTCGCGTGGCCCCTGCTGCGCAACCTCGGGGACGTCGCGAGCACGCGGCGGCAACGCGTCGTGCGCGCGCTCTCGGTGTTGGCCGGCTCGGTGGCGACCTACGCCTGCGTGACGCGCGCCCTCACTCTCTGAGCGCTCCTGCAGCGCCGTCCGGCGACTCGCTGCGGCGCCCGGAGCTGTTACGCTCCGCAGGGGACGAGCGACAACGCTCCGTGACCCCCCAGACCCCTCAAAGGAAGAGAACGTTCATGTCACGCTCCCTGCGCCCCCTCGTGATCGGAACCACCGTCGCCCTGTTCACCGTGGCTTGCGGCGGCAACGAGCCCGCCGAGGCCCCGACCCCCACGCCCGCGCCGGCCGCGGAGCCTGCCCCCACGGCGGCGACGCTGACGAACCACGCCCCCCTGGCCGCGCTGCCGGCCGCCCCGGAGGTCCCCCTCCCCAAGCTGGAGCTGGGCCGGCGCTTGTTCCACGACACGGCGCTCTCGGGAGACGGCACCTTGGCCTGCGTCACCTGCCACAGCTTCGAGCACGGCGGCGCCGAGCCACGCCGCACCTCCACCGGCATCCGCGGGCAGGTGGGCCCCATCAACTCGCCCACGGTCCTGAACGCGTCTCTCGCCATCCGTCAGTTCTGGGACGGTCGCGCTGCCGATCTGGCCGAGCAGGCCGCGGGTCCCGTGGCCAACCCCATCGAGATGGGCGCGACGTGGGAAGACGTGGTGGCGCGCCTGGGCGCGGACGAAAGCTACGTGGAGGCCTTCCGCGCGGCCGGCTACGAAGGGGTGAGCCAAGCGAACATCACGGACGCGATCGCGGCCTTCGAGAGCACCCTCATCACGCCGGGCCCCTTCGACCGCTTCCTGGGCGGTGACCTCACGGCCATGAACGAGCAACAGCAGCGCGGCTACATGACGTTCCGCGAGGTCGGCTGCATCGCGTGCCACACGGGTCCGGCTCTCGGTGGTCAGTCGTTCCAGAAGATGGGCGCCGTGCAGGACTACTTCGCGCTGCGTGGCGGCGAGCTGACCGAGGCCGACCAGGGTCGCTTCAACTTCACGCACGAAGAGGGCGATCGGCACTTCTTCAAGGTGCCGACACTGCGCAACGTGTCGCAGACGGCGCCCTACTTCCACGACGGCTCCCAGGCGGATCTCTCGGGCGCGGTGCGCATCATGGGGCAGGTGCAGCTGGGTCGTCAGCTGACCGACGCACAGGTCGCCGACATCGTGGCCTTCCTGGGTGCGCTGGACGGGGAGCTGCCCGCCCACGCCCGCATGCCGGCCGCCGCAGCGCCTGCGGCCGCAGCCGAGTAGCGTGCGCACGGCGGTGTAGCGCGCACCCTACGATCGGTGGGTGCGCCCTACACACGCGCGCAGAGCGCGTGACTTCTCCGCTGCGTACGAGGTCGAACACGCTGAATTTGCGCCTATCCCTGTTGGTCCGCTTCGTGCTTAGGTGTCGGGCGCGCCACGCGACACGCTGGGTGTCTGCACGTGAAACGCGCACGAAGGGTTGAGACGAATGAGCAAGCTGCTGAAGAAGGGTTCCAAGGGGGATGAGGTGAGCGCGCTGCAGAAGCAGCTGGTCCAGCTGGGCTACGACATCAAGGTCGACGGCGACTTCGGCCCGGGCACCGAGAAGGCCGTGCTCAGCCTGCAGAGCGCGTTCGGCTACACGGTCGACGGGATCGTCGGGCCCGGCACCAAGGCCCTCGCGGAGGCCCAGATCGGCTACGGCTGGAACGCGACCGCTCCCGACGCGAAGGAGAAGGCCCTCGCCGCTCAGGGCAAGGGTCCCTCGGCCGCCGTCGACAAGGCAGCGCCCCCCAAGGGCAAGTGAGCAGAGAGGCGTGACCACGCGGTGGGGCGGTCCTGGCGGCTTGCTCGTCAGGGATCGGCTCACCGTGGGGCTCCGTGGTAGACGACCGCGCCCACAAGCCATACGCTCGGCGCGTGTCACTCCCTGACCCCGAACGCTCCCGTCGGCACCTCGGCCTCGGCCTCTACATTCTGGGCATGCTGCTGGGCTTCCTGCAGCTGATCATCTGGTTCGTAGGGTTGCCCGTGCTGGCCGGTGAGGGTGCCATCCTCATGTTCATGTGCATGGGAGCGGTGCTCGCGTTTCCCGCGAGCATCATGTACCTGACCTTTCCGCGCCTGCTCGACCGCTACGACCCCGAGCCGTGGTACGCGCTGCTGGGTTGCCTCTTCTGGGGCGGCGTGGCCGCTTGCGGCTTCTCGGTGACGATCAACAGCTTGGTCGGCGAGGCCGTGGGACAAATGTACGGGGAGCAAGCCGGGGAGATCGTGGGCGCGGTCATCTGCGCGCCGATTGTGGAGGAGTTCTGGAAGGGCATGGCCGTGTTCGGCATGTTCGTCTTCCTCAAGCGCGAGTTCGACGGAATCGTCGACGGCATCATCTACGCCTGCTTCGTCGCGCTGGGCTTCGCCGCGGTCGAGAACGTCCTGTACTACGGTCGCGCCGCCGCCGAGGGCGGTCTCGCCGGGCTGGGCGCCAACTTCGTCCTGCGCGGCGTGCTGTTCCCCTGGGGACACCCCGTCTACACGTCCATGACCGGCATCGGCTTCGGCCTGGCCCGGGAGGGGCGGCACCCTGCGCTGCGCGCGCTCGGGCCCCTCTTCGGCTACGGACTCGCGGTCATGCTGCACGCCATGTGGAACGGCGGCGCCACCTTCGCGGGCATGAGTGACGAAGGCGGCGCGATCTTCTGCTTCAGCATCTTGATCTGGTTCGCGTTCGTCACGGCCTTCGTGGGCATGGTCATTGGCTTGGTGCGGCGGCGCGGGCGCATCCTGCGCGCGCACCTGCTGGACGAGGTCGCCCTCGGGAACATCACCAGCGGCGAGCTGGAGATCGTCACGAGCGCGTTCGGACTGCTCAACTTCCGCATGAAGTACGGGCGCGAGGGGGCCGAGTTCGTGCGCGCCATCGCGCGTCTGTCGTTGTCGAAGTGGCACACCACGCGCGCTCAGTCGCAGAACATGAGCACGGTCAGCATGGACTTCATCTTGCCGCTGCGCGCCAAGATCGCGGTGGGCCGGCAGTCGCTGGCCAAGCGCGGATACCGCTGACGCCATGCACCTCCGCATCGCGTGTGCCCCCGGGCTCGAGAAGCTACTCGCAGCCGAGGTGCAGTCCCTGCTCGGCTGCGCGCCGACGGATCTCGAGGTCGGCCCGGACGGCGTCCTGCTGAGCGTCCCCGACGCGCAGGGGCTCACCGCCATCGCCACCCTGAACCTCGGGCTGGGCCTGGCAAGTGCCGTGCGCGTAGAGCTCGGCTCGTTCTCGGCGTCCCAGTTCCCGCAGCTCGTGCGCAAGCTCAAGCAGCTCGCGTGGCGCCCCTTCATCCCGGCAGCGCTGCCGGTCGACGTGCGCGTCCGCAGCGTCCGCAGCCGCCTCTACCACACCAAGGCCATCGCCGACCGCACGCGCACAGCCATCGCCGAAGCCCTCGGGCTCCCGAAGGTGGACGAGCACGACGTGGAGAGTGTGGGCGCGCACACACGCGTGCACGTCGACGCGCTGGCGAACGTCTTCCGCGTTGCGGTGGACACGAGCGGCGAACCCCTCTACCGCCGTGGCTACCGGCTGGCGACCGGGAAGGCCCCGCTCCGCGCGGACCTGGCCCGCGCGCTGGTGGTCGCCTCGGGCTGGGACGGTGCCCTCCCTCTGGGTGACCCCTTCTGCGGC
The DNA here is from genome assembly GCA_020633075.1 of Sandaracinaceae bacterium. Lineage (GTDB taxonomy): Bacteria > Myxococcota_A > Polyangia > Polyangiales > Houyiibacteriaceae > JADJJE01. The sequence goes on along the minus strand of JACKEI010000002.1, from coordinate 1,175,690 downwards.
GCCGGCACGGTCCTCATCGAGGCGGCGCTGCTCGGCTCCGGCCGGCCTCCCGGTGCTGGGCGCAGCTTCGCGTTCGAAGCCGCCCCCTGCCACCAGCCCGCTGCCCTCGCCACGGCGCGCGAGCGGCTGACCAACGCCGTGCGCTCGGGAGCCGCACTACGCCTGTTCGGCTCCGACCGCGACGCCGGGGTGATCGAGTCGGCGCGCGACAACGCCGCGCGCGCCGGGGTCGCAAACATGATCCACTTCGAGGTCGCCGCGCTGACCAACGCCCCCGTGTTCACGCGCGCCGAGCTCGGCCCGCGGGTGGTCGTGAGCAACCCGCCGTACGGGCTGCGAGTTGGTGACGCGCGCACGCTCCTGAACCTCTACCAGCGCCTTGGCACGCTGGTGAAGGAGCTCCCGCCGGGCTCGCGCGCGGCCTTCCTCACACCGCCGGCCCGAGCGCGCGATTTAGGGCTCAGCCTCGAGCGCGTCTTCGAGAGCAACCACGGCGGGCAGCACGTCGTCGCCAGCGCAACCCAGCGCAGCCGCTGACGCGAGCCCCGTCGCGGCGCCCTCGCGCGCCCGGCCCGCACGCCCCCGTGGCAGACGCCGTCCGGCCTACTCGGTCGCGTCCGCTTCGGAGGGCGAGGGCAAAGGGGCGCGCACCACCACGCTGGTGGCGCTGAGCTCCAGGGCCACATCCGTCGCGGCCGCGCCCTCGCCCTCGAGGTGCTCCCGCTCGGCTGCGCCAAGCGGCCGAACGCTCAGCGGCCCCTCCACGAGCGCCCGCCGACCGGCGACATCCCGCGGCAGGAAGAAGGCGTGGCCCGCCATGGGCACCCGCACCGCGCGCTGCCGCTCGTCGCGCAGCTCCATCCAGCAGCCCATGCGCTGGCACACGGCGCTGATCTCCCCCTCCGTGCGCACGACCTGCCCCGTGTAGCGCGCGGGGTCGTCGAGCAGCAAGGCCAGCGCCACAGGCGGCGCGTCCCCCACCAGCGGAGCACCGAACGCCCGCTCACCGGCGGCGTCCGCAGCGGGGGCGTCACCCCCCTCGGCCGGCGGAGGCTCGGAGGAGCCGGCTGGCGTCACGGATGGCCCGACCGCGGCCTGTGCTGCGGGTGTGGCGGCGACGGCCGACGGGTCCGCACCCGCGCTCGATGCGCGGGGCTGCGAGCACGCGGCGAGCCCGCCCAGCGCGAGGGGCAGGAGGAAGCGGAGCACGAGCGAGCGCGCGCGCGAGGGAACCGGAGAGTTGGCTGAGAGACCCATTTCCACGAGAGATACCAGACCGCGTCCGGCCGCGCAGCGCGGACGATGCTGGTCTTTCGAAGCGAGAGCAGTAAAGATGGGCTCCCATGTCGGACAGCGAGTCCATCGACGACCTGATGCATCGCGCGCGCAAGGCGCTGCAGGACGGCCGCAACGAAGAAGCCCTGGTGGAGCTGCAGCGCGCCATCCAGATCGCCCCGAACCTCGCGGAGGCGCACGGGCGTCGCGGCGAGGCGCTCAGGCGCTTGGGCCGCTATGGCGACGCTCTGGGCGCGCTCAACACGGCCATCCGACTGGACCCCCGCTACGCGTTCGCGCTGGCCTCGCGTGGCGACACCCACCATCGCATGGGCGACCGCGCCATGGCGATCAGCGACCTCGGCGTCGCGCTGGAGCTCGACCCCCGCTACGTCTGGGCGCTCTACCGGCGCGGAGAGATCCACATGGACGGTGGGCAGTACGACGCGGCCATCGCGGACCTGAGCGCCGCCCTCGAGCTGGACCCGCAGCACGTGTCGGCCCTGGCATCGCGAGGCGAGGCCAAGCGGCTGGCAGGGCGCTTCGAGGAAGCCATCACCGACTTCGACGCGGCGCTGCTGCTCAACCCCAAGCTCTCGTGGGTGCTGGCCAGCCGCGGCAAGTGCCACGCGCAGTCGGAGCGACGCGCCGAGGCGCTGCGTGACCTCGACGAGGCCATCCGACTGAAGCCCGAGTTCCCGTGGGCGTTGGCCCAGCGTGGGGAGCTGCACCGGCTGGCGAGCGACCACAAGCGCGCCATCGCCGACCTGAGCAGCGCCATCGCGCTGGACCCCGCCAACGCCTGGTCGTGGGGCAGCCGCGGCGCCAGCTACCGCTCCATGCGGCGCCTCGAGGAGGCCTGGGCGGACCTGTCACAGGCCGTGCGCCTGGACCCCAACTACGCCTGGGCGCTCGCCAACCGCGGCATGGTGCTCTTCGAGATGGGGCGCTACGACGCGGCTCTGGTCGACCTCGACCGCTCCATCGCGCTCGACGGGAACAACCCGTTTGCCATCGGTCGACGCGCCGAGACCTACGTGGAGCTGCGCCGCTACGACGCCGCCCTCTTCGACTTCGAGCGGCTCCTCCAGCGGAACCCGCAGGACTCGTGGGCCATCTCGCACCGAGCGGACACGCTGCGCCTGCTCCATCGCTTCCAAGAGGCCATCGCGGGCTTCGAGCGCGCCATCGACCTCAAGCCGGACTACGCGTGGGCGGTCGCGTCTCGTGGGGAGACGCGCTTCATGATGGGAGATCCGGAGAGCGCCCTCGCAGACTTCGAGCGCGCGGTGCAGCTGCAACCGGACTACCCCTGGGCGCATGAAGGGCGCGCTCGCTGCCTGCAGCAGCTCGAGAGGCACGAGGACGCGCTCGCGGTGCTCGAGCCCTTGCTCGCCGCGCAGCCCAAGTCCGCCCGTCTCTACCGCATGCGCGCGCAGTCCCGCATGGCCGTGGACGAGCTGGAGCCGGCGCTCGCGGACTTCGACGCCGCGCTGGCCATCAAGCCCGACCACGGCGACAGCCTGATGGGGCGCGCCAACGCGCTCTGGTCCCTCGGGCGCCATGGCGAGGCAGAGGCTGCCTACGCGCGGCTGGTGGGGCACGGCACGCACGGCGGTGTGGCCCTGGCCCGTCGCGGGGACAGCCTGCGCGCGCTCGATCGCCACCAAGAGGCCATCGCGGACTACACGCGCGCCATCGAGCGGGACCCCGGAGACGCGCTCTCCCTGATCGGCCGCGCGCTCTCGCTGCGCGCGCTCGGTCGCCTGAGCGACGCCCTGGACGACCTGACGGCCGCCGCGACGCTGGACCCTGACCTGCCCGCGCTCGCCAGCGCGCGCGCCGAGACGTGGCTGGAGCTGGGGGAGCTGGATCTCGCCATGGACGCCTACGACGAGGCGGTCGGTCAGCAGGGCGACGAGCCGTCGCTCCTCGCGCAGCGGGCGGAGGTCTGGCGGCGACGCGGAGATCGAGCGCAAGCGCTGCTGGACCTACATCGCGCGCTCGACCACGACCCGGCGTGCGTGGAGGCCCTACTGGGGCGCGCGCGCGTGTACGCGGAGAGCGCGGACCGAGCCAACCTGGAGGCCGCGCTGGCTGACGCCGAAGCGGCGCTCGAACAGCAACCGGCCTCGCTCGAGGCACACGCCGCGCGCATCTCACTGCTGCGTCGCCTCGCGCGCTCCGAGGATGCGCTGCGGCACGCCAGCGAGGCCATCGCGCGCTTCCCGGGCGAGGCCAACCTCTACCTCGAGCGGGCGCTCGTGCATCGCGCACGGGGCGAAGCGGGGGACGCGTCGACGGACCTCCGCTGCGCGGAGGACCTCACGCGGGCGCGGCTGGACGCGGCAGCCGGCGAGGCGCACGAGCACCCCGCTCTGACCCTGGAGCTGGTGCTCTACCTCATCGCGAGCGGCCGGCCGCTCGAGGCCCGCAAGCTGGCGTCGGATCTGCTCTCGCACGGGCCTCCTCGCCACCTGCTGCAGCGCGCGGTGGAGCGCATCGACACGCTGCAGGCCGAGCTCGGCGACGGCCAGGCGGGCGCCCAGGTGCGCGCGATGTTGACTCGCACGAAGTAGCGGCGACGCGAGCGGTCGCGGACGGGCGACGCGCCTCGGTCGCGCGGGCGCTCACGTGCAGCCACGTGGCCAGCTGGACACGTCAGCGGGTGCTCGTCGTCAGCCGGGTGAGCGCGTCCTCGGGCGCGAGCGGGCGATCGAAGAAGTACCCCTGGCCGAAGTCGCAGCCCATCTCGGTGAGCATCTCGCGCTGGCCATCCGTCTCGATCCCCTCGGCGACGATCTGCATCCGCAGGAACTGCCCCATCGCGATGACCGCACGGACGATGTCTCGCGCGCGCTCGTCGGTCTCGAGCGGCTGCACGAAGCTGCGGTCGATCTTGAGCACGTCGAGCGGGAGGTCGGCCAGGGTGCGCAGCGACGAGTAACCGGTGCCGAAGTCGTCCATGGCGAGCGACACACCGACGTCGCGCAGGCCGCGCAGGACGGCCCCGCTCGTGACGGCGTCGCGCGCCAGGGCGGTCTCGGTGAGCTCGATGCGGAGGCGGCTGGCGGGGAAGCCGGTCTCGGCGAGCGTGGCCGCGACGTGGGTGACCAGGGCGGTGTCGTCGGACCAACGCGCAGACACGTTGACGCTCATGCTGAAGTCCCCCTGCGCCGCTGCGGCCCAGGAGCACGCGGCGCGCATGACCCAGGTGTCCAGCTCGCTGACCCACCCTATCTTCTCCGCGATGGGGATGAACTCGTCCGGGCCCACGGGGCCCAAGCGCGGGCTCTGCCAGCGCAGCAGGGCCTCGAAGCCCACGATGCTCTGGTCGCGCAGCGTGAGGATGGGCTGATACACGAGGTGCATCTCGCCGCGTTGGACCGCGCCCCGCAGGGCCCCTGCCACCTCGATGACCCGGCGGTCCTCCTCGCGGATGGCCGTCCGAAAGACCGCCGCGCCGGAGGCGTCGCGGACGTTTGCGTGGAGGGCCGCCGTCTCGGCGTCGCTCAGTAGCGGACCTGCATCGGTATAGCCTCGCCGGGTGCTGGCGAGCCCCACCGCGTTGCGCAGAGCCACGTCGCGCCCATGTACGCGATACGGTGCGCGCATCTCTTCGTGCAGGTCCTCCATCCACGCCTGCACGAGCTCTTCGTCGTCCGCGTTCGGAATGAGCAGGCCAAACTCGGACGGGCCGATGCGATGCACGATGGCTCGTTCCCCGAGCGTCGACACGATGCGCTCGTGGACGGCATCCAGCAGGGCGTCGGCGCCCGACATGCCGAGCCCGGAGACGACGCGGCGGAACTCGGGGAGGTCGACCACCGCGACCGCCAGGGCCCCCGTCTTGGACGACAGGAGGTCCTGTACCTTGTCGAGGAACAGGTCGCGCGCAGACTCGGCCGCGGTGTGCACGGCCGCGAAGACGCACACGGCCCGCCGCCCGTCCGAGGCCATGAGAGACGTGAGGCTGACGTTGCGGCGGGCGGCGCCCGGCGAGAGCTGCAGGCGCGCTGAAGCGGCCCCGTTCTCGATCGCCGCGGCGAGGGCCGAGCGAACGCGTGCGGCCTCTCCTGAGGGGAGCTCTTCCAGCCAAGAGGCTTCTAGGCCGGTCGTCGTAGCGGGGTCGCCACCGCCCACGAAGAGGCACTGGCCTGCGGTGTCGAGCACGACGATGGCGGCGGCGCTCCGCACCATGACCGGGTGTTCGCCCGTCCCTTCGACCTCCTCCTCGCGCGATCCAGCCTGGGACATGACGGTTCGAGCGTACGCGTGTCCCCAAGCCGAATCAACGTCACAGGCGCGGGCTGAGCCGGTGCCGACGCCGGGGGCTCCAGGCTGACAGCCCCCTCGACGGGGTCAGGGGCACGCCGAGAAGTCGAGCAGCATGTAGCGTGGGCTCACCTGCACACACGCGGGCGACACCGACGCGTCGGAGGTCGCAGCCTGCAAGAGCGCGTCCACGTGGAAGGGAGTGTGCTGCAGCAGGAGGTACGCGGCGCGGGAGGACGACTCGCTCTCGACCCCCACGCTCGCGGTGATCGCGCCCGACGTCGTCAGTCGCGCGAAGAGCGCGCGCGTCGCCGCAGGGTCCAGGTCACCGAAGCGATTCAGCTCGCCCAGGTGGAGCCACGTGCGTGCGTCCACCAGCTGGTGCCCTGCGCAAGCGGCCATCAGGTCAGCGTCGCTCGGGCCCGCCTGCGCGTCCCCGGACGCGCTGGGCGCCACCTCCCCAGCCGCGTCCTCTCCCAACACCCAACGCCCGATCAAGAGAGCGACGCAGAGGAGCGTGGCGCCAATTGCGACGGCGAGGAGGGTCCGGTTGCCGCCCGCGGACGCGGCAGCAGGGTCTGGCCGACCCGCCATCATGGCCTGCGCGGCGTGGCCACGTGTCGCTCCGTGCGCTGGGGCTGCGGCGGTAGCCGGCGCGATCGGCTGGTCGAGGGGCCGCGGGTTCGGTCGCGTGGGCTGCACCTTCGGCAAGCGCGCGAGCTCGAGCTGGAGCTCCTCGACGGCTTCGGGCGCCGGAGCCGGGATCAAGGAACCAAGCTGGAGGTCGTCACCGAAGAAGTCGTCGTCCGCGTCCCACGGCTCTGCGGCGGACGCGAGATCGTCGGCCCCGGCCTGCGCGATAGCGGGTGTCGCGTACGCATCGAGGTCCGCTTCGACGTCCCTTTCGGCCGAAACGGCTGAACCGTGAGGCGAGCCAAAGGGCACGTAGGCGCTGGAGCCGACACCGTACGCCGGCTCGTCCTCGAGCCACGCTGCGTTGGCGGGCGCGCGCTTGAGCGCCACACGCGGCCGGGGGGGTGGGGGAACGCTCACGGGCTTCTGACCGAACGGCAGCACCTCGACCCGGGCCCCGATGGAGGTGAGCGCGGCGACCGTGTCCGCCGCGGCGCTCCGGTCGATCCCGCGTCTCACGCCCCGCGGAACGGAAGCCACCAGCGCGGCGGCGCGCTCCACGTCGACCCCGAACACGGTCGCGATCCCGCTCGTGGCGGTCGCGGCTGGGACATCGAAGCCGACGATCCAGACATCGACCTGCTCGACGGGCGGGTTGACCATGGTGCGATGAAGCCTTGGATCAGCCGGCGTCGCAAGGTCAGAGTCACCATGGCCCTGCGCTTGACCCGTCGGCAGCGCACCACTAGTTATTGAGAATGAAAGTCAAACTCACTGATACCGGCTGGCGCGTGGGCCTCGACCTCGTGGAGCGCGCGGGCGCACTCCGCTCCTGACCATGTCTCTCTCCGCCGCCCTCACGCGCCTCCGCGAGCGCCTCGCAGAAGGCGTGGACGCCTCCTCGGTGGCGGTCTTTCGCGTGTTCTTCTTCGGGCTGATGTGCGCGTCGTCCGTGCGCTTCGTCGCGGCGGGATGGGTGGAGCGCTGCTTCGTGCAGCCCACGTTCTTCTTTCACTACTGGGGCGCGAGCGCGGTCGAGGTGCTGAGCCCCACGGCCATGCTGGCGCTGCACGGGATCATGGCCGTGTCGGCTGCGCTCGCCTGCGTCGGGCTCTTCTACCGCGTGGCCGCTCCGGTGTTCCTGCTCAGCTTCGTCTACGTGGAGCTGTGCGACGTCAGCAACTACCTGAACCACTACTACCAGGCCGCGCTGCTGGCGCTGCTCTTCTCGGTGATTCCGGCGCATCGCACCTGCTCCCTGGACGCGCGTCTCCGTCCTGGGCTGCGGAGCGCCACGATCCCGGCGTGGTGCATGTACCTGCTGCGCTTCCAGGTCGGGGTGGTGTACGTGTTCGCGGGGCTGGCCAAGGCGCAACCGGACTGGTTGCTGCACGGACAGCCGCTCGGCATCTGGCTCGCGGCGCGGCTCGAGACGCCCCTCCTGGGCCCTCTCTTCGCTCTGCCGTACGTCCCCTTGGTCATGAGCTGGGCCGGCTTCTTGTTCGACACGACCATCGTCGCCTGGCTGCTGCTGCCGCGTACGCGCCCCTACGCCTACGTGGTGGTGATCGTGTTCCACGCGCTCACGCACGTGCTGTTCCACATCGGTGTGTTTCCGTTCCTCATGGTGCTGTCGGCCCCCATCTTCTTCGACCCGGCGTGGCCGCGGCGGCTCGCGGCGCGCTTTGGGTGGTGGCTCCCGGAGGCTCCCGCAGCCGACGCGGAGACGGGCTCGCTCCCGGACACCAACGCGAGCCCGCCTCGGGTCGGTGCCTTCACAACGGTCGCGCTCGGACTGTACGGGCTCGTCCAGGTCCTGCTCCCGCTGCGCACGCACGCCTACGGCGGCGACGTGCTCTGGCACGAGCAGGGCATGCGCTACTCCTTTCGCGTGATGGTGCGCAGCAAGACCGGCTCGGTGACCTACCGAGTGCGCTCGCCGGACTTCGTGAACGAGCAGCTGGTCGAGCCGTGCCGCTACTTGAACTCGCTGCAAGAGCGCGAGATGTCGGGGCAGCCGGACCTGATCCTGCAGCTGGCCCACCGCATCGCGGCGGACTACCGCGCGGAGGGGTACCGGGACGTCGAGGTGCGCGCGGACGCCTTCGTCTCCCTCAACGGGCGACCCATCGCGCGGCTGATCGATCCCGACGCGAACCTCGCAGCCATCGAGGACGGGATCACGCCGGCGACGTACATCCTGCCGGCCCCTGCCACGGCGCCGCTGCGAACCCACGCGCGCGTGGAGGCGGGCGGCGACCGGTAGCGCCTGATTTCGGCCTACCGCGTCGCGCGAGCTATGCGAAGCTCCGCGCAGCATGATCGTCTTCGACCGCGTTACCTGGCTCCGCATCCTGTTTCGCTGGCACGGCAGCGCCATCCAGAAGGTGTGGCGCCGCGTGCTCTTCACCACAGCGCTCGCTGCGGGCGTGACCGTCGCGCACCGCTTTCACGACACCCTCTTCCACGAGGCGCTCACCCCGCTGCCCTTCACGCTCATCGGCGTGGCCCTCGGCATCTTCCTCGGCTTTCGCAACAACACCAGCTACGACCGCTTCTGGGAGGGTCGCAAGCTGTGGGGCGGGATGGTCAACGCGTCGCGCACCATGACGCGGCAGATCCTGACGCTGGTCGGTCCGCAGGAGCAGGACGAGGAGTCGCTCGCGACACGCAAGGCGCTGGTGTACCGCGTCATCGCGTATGCCCACGCGCTGCGCCTGCACCTGCGTGACGACCGCAACTTCGAGGACCTGCGGCCGTTCCTCCCGGCGAACGAGTTCGCGAAGCTAGAGCGCGAGCTGAACCCCCCCGTGGCCATCCTGCAGCGCATGGGCGACGAGTTCCGGCGCTGTTGGAACCTCGGCTGGGTGCACCCAATGCACTTCCCCGCGCTCGAGAGCACGCTCACGGACTTCACCAACCTCCAGGGCGGCTGCGAGCGCATCAAGAGCACGCCCATCCCCTTCAGCTACAACATCCTGCTGCACCGCATCGTCGCCGTGTACTGCTTGTTCTTGCCCATCGGCATCATCGACGACGTGGGCGTAGGCACCCCGGCGGTGGTCGCGCTCGTGTCCTACGCGTTCTTCGGACTGGACGCGGTCGGCGAAGAGATCGAGAACCCCTTCGGACTTGACGCCAACGACCTCCCTCTCTCCTCCATCACGCGCATGATCGAGGTGAACCTGCGCCAGCGCCTGGGCGAGAAGGAGCTGCCGCCACTGCACAAGCCAGACCGGCGCGGCGTCTTGGTCTAGCCGCAGAGCGCGTCGATGGCCGCCCGCGCGGTCTCGGCGCGCTGCTCCCAGCTCCCGCGCAGCACGCGATACGGGCGCCCGCGGGCCTCGAGCTCGGCCACACAGCGCTCGAAGAAGCACTCTCGGGCAGCCGGTAGGTAGCGGAGCGGGTCGTCCACGAACGGGACGTCCGGGGCTGTCACCAGCGTGAGGGCGTAGCTGCCCGCGTCGGCCAGCGCCGCCACCGCAGGCGGCACCTCTCCGAACATGAGCTCGGCGTAGAGCGCCGTCGTGAGCGCGTCGCTGTCGCAGATGAGGATGCGCCGGGCCTCGCGCGCAAGCGCCTCCTCGGACGCGAGCTGCCCCTGCGCCATGAGCGCGAAGTCCGCGAGCTCGATGGCGCCGCCTCGGGACGCCAGGTAGGTCCGCGCGTACTCGGGCACCCACGCCGTGTCGAGCTCTCGTGCCAACCGCCGGGCCAGCGTGGTCTTGCCGGTGGACTCGGGCCCCATCAGACACACCCGTTTCGCGAAGTAGGGGCGCACCACGCGCGGCAGCTGATCCCAGGCCGAGAGCGGATCCGCGCGCACCGCGGTCCCGCTCACCGAGAGAGCGCTGCGATCGAGGTCGACCGGCACGAAGCGCGCGCCGAGCTCGACCGCCAGGCGCGCGCCGTAGGGCTCCGACGCGAACACCAGGTCCACGGGCTCCGGCAGGACGCGCCGCAGGCTCTCACGCCAGATGTCCCAGAAGTCCGGGTGCTCGCTGGGGTCCTGCGGGTTCTCGTCGCGCAGGTGATGCACCTGCGCCCGGGGGAGCAGCTCGCTCATCCAGGCGTGCCGCAGCTCGCCCGGGATGGTCTCGCGCGCCAGCGTACCGACCACGACGTGGAGTCGCTCCACGTGCGCCGCAGCGAATTCGCAGAGGTACACGTGCCCGCGGTGAGGCGGATAGAACTTGCCCAGCACCATGCCCACGCCGCGCTTCACGCGAGGGCGCTCCGCACGTAGAGGCGCAGGAGCGCGAGGTCGGGCGCGGACGCAACGTGGGGGGTCTGAGCGAGCGCGCGGTGAGAGTTCACGAGGGAGAAGTGTGTACCGGTCGCGGCGAAGAGGTCGAGCGCACGGTGCCGCGTGTAGGCCGCCTCGTCGGCACGGCAGAGCGACAGGAGCGCGAGGGTCGCGTCGCCGCTGGGATCCCCGAGCGCGCCAGCGCGGGCGCAGAGCTCGGCCCAGCTACGGACGCCCAACGTCACGCCTTCCGCGCGGAGGGCCTCGACGAGCAGGGCCAGCGTCGCCGGCTGCCGCGCGGCCAGGTGGTACACGCCCCCGGATCCACGCACGCGGTCGTGAACGAAGAGGTCGACGCTCGCGCTGGCGGCGTAGTCGAGGGGGGTCACGTCGAACGCGAGCGACGCGGCCTCGTGCCCAGTCCCGTCCATGGGCAGCGCACCCAGGGCAGTGACCCCCCGCACGAAGCGCGCGAGGTGCCCGCGGTGGGCGCCCCGGCCAGTGCGCGCGTCGCCGGTCAGCAGCCCGAGGCGCACGATGGTGGTCGCCTCGGCCTCCGGATCCGCGCGACGAATGATGCGCTCCGCGACCCACTTGCTGGCGGCGTAGGGCGTGCCGAGCGACTCCGTCGCGTCCAGCGCATCGTCCTCCTGGCAACGCGCGGGGCGGGGCGAGGCCTCGCACAGAACCGACAAGGTGGAGGCGTAGAGCAGCGCCTTCGCTCGGCCCGCCGTGACGAAGCCGAGCACGCGGCGTGTGCCCTCGACGTTGACCTCGCGGAGCGCCGTGCCCGGGGCCGCCGCGCTCAGCTCCGCCGCCAGGTGAACCACGGAGTGCACGCGCGCTGCGAGCGCGGCGTAGACGTTGGCCGCGATCCCCAGCTGCTCGGCGCACAGGTCGCCGACATGCGCGACGACCCGCGGATCCTGCGCGAGGGCACCGTCGTCACCGGCCGCCGAGACCAGCGCGTCCGGGCGCCGGACGAGGCAGTGGACCCGCCCATGCGGCCCGACACGCTCGAGCAGCTCGCGCAGCACGCGCAGACCCAGGGTGCCGCTGGCGCCGGTCAGCAGCAGCTCCTCCGCCTCGAGCGGACGCGCGCGTGGCTCCACCGCCGCGACGCGCGGGGTCACGCCCACGGCCTCCTCGAGCTCCGGCCGCACGGCGTACGACGGGCTTCGGTCACCCAGCCGCGCGACGGTCTCCCGCGGGGTACGGCCCCTCACGAGCGCGGCGACATCGAGACCCCAGCCCGCCGCCTCCGCGCGGGCGACCAGCTCGAGGGCCGTGAGCGAGTCGCCTCCGAGCTCGTAGAAGTCCTCGTCGGCCGCGAGGGCGGGCCGGCGCAAGACCTCGCCCATCAGCCCGGCCAGCAGCGCGACCGTCCCGGCGTCGGGTCCGTCGTGCGTGACCTCGCGCGCCGTGTGCGCCTGCGCGGCTTGAGCCGGACCACCACGGCCGTGCGCGACCTTGCCGCTCGTGTTCCGCTCGAGCCGCGCGACCACCTCGAGCTGATCGGGCACGAGCGCTGGGGGGAGCGTCCCGAGGAGCTCCTCGCGCAGGCGCTGCACGAGCGTGTCGGCGGCCTGTGGGTCCAGCGATGCGCGCGCCTCCACGTGGGCAACCATGCGGTCTCGCACGGGGTCGAGCGCCACGTGAGCCGCGCGTAGGAGCCCCGTCCGCAGCAGCGCCGCCTCCACATGCTCGGGGGCGACGAGCTGCCCACGACGCTTGACCTGACGGTCGATGCGCCCGAGGAACTCCCACTCCCCGTCGGCCCGCGCCCGCACGCGGTCGCCCGTCCGGAAGGCGCGGCACCCGCCTTCTCGGATGAAGCGCTGTGCGGTCTGCGCGTCGTCACCCAGATACCCGAGCGCGACGCCCGGGCCCGTGATCACCAGCTCGCCCTCGCTCTCCGCGGGACCGCACGGGACCGGGTCACGCAGCGCGTAGCGGTTGGAGGCGATAGGCTGGCCCAGCAGCGGTCGCGACCACGAGGCGTCACAGCGGACGAGGCTCGTGCAGATGGTGGCCTCGCTCGGGCCGTACACGTTGAAGAGCGCGACGCGGCTCGCGAGCCGTCGGACGTCAGGCTCGGGGGGCACCTCGCCACCCACGACCAGCGTCTCGAGCGCGCTGGGCAGCCGGCGCTCGTCCAGCCAGCTCAGGTACGCCGGAGGCAGGTCGGCGTAGGTGGCCCGCGTCCGCGCGAGCGTGTCCTGCACGCGGCCGGGCGCGCACGCGGCGTCCTCCTCGATCACCAGGGCGGCGCCCGCGAGCAGGGCCGTGCCGATGTCGGAGAGGCTCGCGTCGAAGCCGAGCCCGAGCACGAAGAGGGAGCGACTCCCTGGGTGGAGCCCGAACGCCGCGATCTGCGCGTCCAGCACAGGCACCAGACCAGCGTGAGGCACCAGCACGCCCTTGGGGCGCCCGCTGCTACCGCTGGTGTACACGACGTAGGCGAGCTCCTCCGGCAAGGGCGCACAAGCGCCACGGAGCGGGCGCCCGGGTGCACCCGTCGGCGCTGCTCCTCCGACGCACGCCCGGCGCAGCTCGCCTGCGTCCAAGCGCCACTCGGCGCCGCTCTGCTGCGTGCAGTCCCGCAGGTAGGGCTCGGGCCAGCGCGGGCAGGACAAGAGCGCGCTACTGCCCACACGGAGCAGCGCCGCGAGGTCGGCGATGCGCGCGAAGCCGCGCCCCCCCTCGAGCACGACCAACGTACCCGCGCCGACCCCCGCCTCGCGCAGTCGGGCGGCCACCCACTCGATGCGCGCTTCGAGCTGACTGTAGGTGAAGGCGCGACCGCGCTCGACGACGGCGACGCGCGCCGCGTGTCGCGCGCAGCTCTCGCGCAGACGCTCGGTGAAGGGGTTCACGCGGGCGCTCCGGCCGGGGGTCCACCGAAGTCGTACTCGGCGGAGGCATCACCTCGGCTGCGGTCGTCTACGCGCGGTGCCCCGCGACCCAGGCGGTGGTCGAGGCGCGACACCACGCGGACGTCGACGCTGAAGCGTGTGTGGGCCTCGTCGTGAGGGGTCGGGCCATGCAGCTGCGCGGCCGAGAAGAGCAGCCGTCCGGCGCGCGGCAGCGGCGGGACCGTGCGCTCCGCGGGTGGGCTCCCGAGCAGGCGTGGATAAGCGGCGGGGGAGTCGGAGCGGCCGCTCTGAAAGCCCCCGAGCCGCCGAAAGGCCGCGTAGTCGAAGCTCTCCGAGTCGTTGGCGAGCGGCGTGCGCAAGGCGCCCGGATAGAGGGAGAGGCCGTCGCGCTCACTCACGGCGCGCAGCGGCACCCAGAGGTTGATCTGGGCGCGTGGGTTCGCGTACCAAGTGTCGCGGTGCAGCGCGTACGCCGCGTGCGTCCCAGCCACGCGATGGCCGCCAGGGGCGACAGCGCGCAAGCGGGGTCTGTCCATGGCGAACGCGTTGGGTGAGACCCCCAGCTCCTCCAGCATCGCGAGGCTGCTGCGTGCGAGCTCGGCGTCGGTGGCCAGGATCCCACGGGCGGCCGTGAGCGCCGCGAAGAACCCGGGGCCGTCGAAGCGCTGGTGCGCGGTCTCCGCTGGGCCGAGAAAGGCGCGCTCGACGACCTGGCGAGCCGCCTCGACGACGCGCTCGCTCGCGGCGCTCGGGGGCAACGCCAAGCAGGAGCCAGCGTAGATCGCAGCGCGACCGGCGGGGCCGAGCACGGGCGACCCGGAGACGGCGTCCTCGGGCATCACCCTGCCCTCCCCCCTTCGTGCGCCGGACGCCGCGCCAGCCAGATGCAGCGCCCCGCGTCCGGCGCGTAGCCCACCTCGTCGGGCGCCACCTCCCGGAGCACCTCGAAGCCCGCTCGGGCAAGCAGCTCGCGCAGCTGCTCCCGCGAGAAGAGGCGCGTCTCGCCCGCCGCAACGCGCGTCTCTCCATGCGGCGAGGTGAAGGTCCAGCGATCCACCAGCATCTGCCGCGTCTCGTCCAGGCGCGCCTCGCGCAGCGCCACGAAGGTCCCGTCCGCCGTCTCGCGGCGCCGCTCCGTGAGCGGTCGGAACTCGGCGCGCACGCGCTCCATGTCCGGGTAGTCGAGGGCGAAGCGCCCCAGCGGCTGGAGCGCGCCGTAGGCCGCCCGCAGCATCCTCAGGTTGCGCGTGTCGTCGTGCACGTAGCCGAAGCTCGTGTACCAGTTGATCGCGGCGTCGCAGAGGCGCGTCGGCGCGTACGTGAAGGCGTCCCCCAGCGCGATGTGGAAGCTGCCGCGCGTGGCAGGGGGGAGCGCTTCGCAGCGAGCACGCGCGCGGTCGACGTAGGCCGCCGCGCTGTCGACCGCCAGCAGGTTGACGCCTCGCGCGACGAGGGGCACCGCCACCCGGCCCACGCCGCAGCACTGATCGAAGAGCCACTGTCCCGCCCCGAGCTCGAGGACGCGCAGCAAGCCCTCCGTACGCCGCCGCTGCTCGGCGGGGTCGTCGTCGTGCAGCCACAGCGCGGCGAAGTCCTCGTCGAAGAAGCGCTCCCACCAGGGATCGCTGGCCACCGGCTGGAGCGCGACCGTCACTGCAGCAGCTCCCGCTCGAGCAGGGCGGTGGTGAGCAACCACATGAGCGGCGCTTCCCACTCCCGGCGCTCCGCGAGAGGCGCGGCGCGCAGCTGTTCGAGGCGCTCACCGACCGCAGCGCGGTTCACGAAGCCGGGCGCCCGGGCGCCTGTCAGGGTCGCGTGCGCCAGATCGAAGAGCCTCCCCGGCCTCTCCCGGAGGAGCATCGGCGACGCCAAGAATGGCTGCTTGCGGCGCGCGAGGTTGGCCTCCGGCAGCAACCCCGCGAGCGCGTCGCGGAGCGCCTGCTTCTCCACCCCGCCCCGCATGAACGAGAGCGGCGAGAAGCGGGCGCTTTCGCGCTGCACCTCGCGGTCCAGGAAGGGCGGACGCCCCTCGACCCCGTGCGCGAGCTCCACGGCGTCCCCCAAGGTGCCCAGGATGTAGCGCTCGAAGGCGCTGGCGCGCCACCACGCCCGCGAGCGCTCGAGGCGCGCGTTGATGGCGGCGCTTGCCGCGTGAGGGGGGTCCGCCGCGTCGGCGTCTGGCCCCATCGACGCGGACACCACGCCCGCGAGCGCGCCCACTGCGGCTCTCGCGTTGTCGTCGAAGGAGCCGAAGGCGCCGAGCGCGTGCAGGCGCGCCCCGAGCGCCAGCTTGGCCTCCACGAAGTGTGGCAGTGCAGCGCCCGTGCCGGCGTCGATGCCGTTCGCCCCGCCACGCGCGGCCTCGGAGCCCACCCCGGTGAGCATCGCGCCGCTCGCCGTCGCGCGCTGCGCTCCCGTAGGATGGAAGCCCGCGTCCATCAGGAAGTGCGCATAGCCGAAGGTCACCTCGTCGGCACCCTCGCCGCTCAGCAGGACCTTGTGGCCCGCGCGCGCCACCTCGCGCGCCAGCGCCCACTTGCCGACCAGATGCGCGTTGATGGCGCTGCCCTCGCCTGCTCGCGCGGCGGCCGAGAGGAGCTCGGCGAGCTCGGTGTCCCCGAGGCGCACCTCGTGGTGTGGCGCGCCGAGCACCCGCGCGGTCTCGGCCGCGAGCTCCCACTCGCAGTGCAGGTCTCCGTCGAAGCGCACGGTGAACGCGGGGGGCGCCGTGCCGCGCTGACGGGTCACCAGGGCGAGGACGGCGCTGGAGTCCAGGCCACCGCTCAGCGCACAGGCGAACGACACCTCGTCGGGGACCCGGGCACGCACGGCGTCGTCGAGCGCGACGCGGAGCGCTGCCGTGGGCTCGCGCCCCTCTCGTCGAGCGCTCGGTTGGGTGAGCTCGCGGGCGCGACGCGCGGGCGGCACGACGCGCACGCCGCGCGCGTCGACGAACACCGCCCCACCCGCAGGCACGGGCGCGACGCCCGCAAAGAGGGTGGCGCCTGGGGGCGGATACTGCAGCGCCGCGGACTGCGCCAGCGCGCGCTCATCCCAACGCGCGGGCATGCCCATGGCGAACAACGCTCGCGCCGTGCTCGCCATCAACACGCGCGGGCCTCGCCGCGCCAGCAGCAGCGGCCGCACACCGTCCGGGTCGCGCGCGCCCATCAGCAGCCGCTTGCGCCGGTCGTACAGCACGAAGGCGAACTCGCCGCTCAAGCGCTCGACCAGCGCTGGCCCATGGTCCTCGTAGAGGTGCACCAGGAGCTCCGCGTCACAGCGCGTACGCAGCGCGTGACCGCGGGCTCGCAGCGCGTCGCGCAGCGCATCCGCCCCGTAGAGCTCGCCGTTGAGGGCGGCCACGACCGCGCCGTCCTCGCTGAACAGCGGCTGCGCTCCGCCCGCGACGTCGACGACCGCCAGCCGCGTGTGACCCACGGCCGCGTCTCGCTCCTGCGTCACCCAGCGCCCGTCGCCGTCGGGGCCGCGCTCACGCAGCGCCGCGAGCCCCGCGTCGAGGGTCGCGTCCTCGAGCGGTGTGGTTTGGTCCCAGAGCGCGATCAGGCCGCACATGCAGGCGGCGAGCAAGCGAGCAACGGCTTGCCTCCGTGTTCGCTCGAGTCCTGTGCGGCGTCGGGGCCGGCCCCGAGCAGCACGTCACGGAAGCTCTCGAACGAGTGCAGCGCACCGAGCCAGGGGGTCACGTCGAAGTGCCCCGCCGCGAGGCGCGCCGCGGCCAGCTCGAAGGGCGCGTAGGAGACCCCCTGAACACGCAGGTCACGCTGCGCCCAGAGACCCAAGCTCACCGCGACGCGGGTCGCCGGGCGGCTCTTGAGCACCAGGGTCCCGCCTGGCCGCACGGTGCGCGCGAGCGCGTCGAGCGCCTCTTCGTCCGCGCGCGTCTCGACCCCCACGTCGTAGCTCTCTCCGGCCGGCGGCCGGTCCGTACACGTCACGTGCAGGAAGCCCTCGTGAGACAGCACCTGCGCGCACAGGGTGGCGATGCGGCCCGCGCCGAGCACGAGCACGCGCGCGCTGCGGGGCACGTCGATACCAGCGACCGCGAGCGCCGCCGCGTAGGGCTCCAGAAATGCCGCTACGCGAGGGTCGTGGACCCCCGGCAGGGGCACACACGCCGCGATGGGCACGACGACCTCTTCGGCGAAGACCCCGTCGCGGCCCAGTCCGAGCATGCGCGCCTCGTCACAGCGGTGGGGATTCCCGGCGTGGCAGGCCGCGCACGCCTCACACCCAACGTAGGGGTGAAACGCCACCAGGGTGCCGTCCGCGAGGGCGGCCGCGTGGGCTGGCCCTGGCGAGCTCCCATCGCTGAACGCGACGATCACGCCTGCGGCTTCGTGCCCCAGCACGGTGGCCGGGGCGCAGGGGAGGTCCCCGCGGGCGGCGTAGACGTCCGTGCGGCACAGCCCCGCGACCAGCAGCCGGACGCGCGCCCAGCCTGGCTTCGCGGGCAGGTTCGGCCGCGCGCGGCTGACCAAGGCGGCGCCCTCGCGGGTGCGTACGAGCGCTTGCATGGAGGGGACGGCTGGCACGACGCCTACGTGCCCGCGAAAGGGCGGAGGCGTCAAGTCATCCCGGCCGAAGAACGCGCACGCCCTGGCCGAGATCCTCCCAGCGCTCGCCGCCACGCTGCGCGGCCAGCCAGCGCTCGAGGCGCTCCCGGTGCGCGTCGGCCATGGCGCTGAAGCGGAGCGCGCTGCGGCGCCATGCGTGCGGGGCGCGCTCCACGGGCGCCTCGGGGCCGTCGTCGTGGACCACGTGCGCCAGACCCCACACCGGATCCTCGTCCACACGTCCGTGCCGGTCGGGGAGCCGAATCTCGAGCTGCACCGCGCGCTCGTGCGTGGCTAGGTCACGCGGACGCTCGAGCAGGATGCCCCCCGAAGAGAGGTTCATCACGAACGACGAGTAGCTGGCTTCACCCACGATCTCGCGAACGAAGAGCCCCACTTCGACGCGCTTGTCTTGTCGACGATCAGTCACACGCACACTGTGTGTGCATGTAGGACAATGGGCAAATTCCTGGCAATCCGTGGGAGATGTCCGCAGTCGTGCTGCTATACCTGCCCGGTGCGTCGCCCCTCCACGGACCCTCCCGACACCCGGTCGTGTCAGCCTGCGTCTCGCGTCGCTGCCCGCGCCGGGAGGGTGTCATCCACGCTCGCGCTGCTGCTCATGGCCGGCTGCGCGGGCAGTCACACCACGGCACCCCCGACGACACCGCGCGTCAGCCCGGAGGACGACGACGCCACCCCGCCGTACGAGCCTGCGTTCAGCTGGCTCGTGCGCCCGCTCCCAACCAGGGGAGCGGTCCGCTTGGTGCTCTACGTGGATGCGGGCTCGCGGGACAGCACGCCACCGCAAGTCGCCACCCTGGCCGCCTACATCCTCGCCGCCCGCCTATCGACGGACAGCGGCGCGTCGCGCGTCCAGCCGCACGTCACGCCCGACGCGACCGGGTACGAGCTCGAATGCGCCGCCGCCGACGTCGTGCGCTGCGCGGAGCGGCTCTCCGGGTTACTGCGACCGTCCAGCGTGAGCGCCGCCGAGCTCGCCAACGCACGCCGCCGCCTGCGTGACGACCGCGCCCGCGCGGCAGGCGACGAGACCCGTGGGGCCCAGGCAGCTGCAGTGCGCGCGCTCTTCGGCAGCGCAGCCGCTGGGCTCTTCCCCCTCGGCGCGGCGGAGCACGACGAGCAAGCCACGGCGGCCGAGCTCCAGGCCTTCCTCACGGCGCACTACGGCAGCCAGCGCGCGCTCCTGCTCGCCGAAGGCGACATCGACGCGGGCGCGCTCGACGAGCTGGGTGCGAGGATCCGCCGCAGTCCTCACGCCCAGCGTGAGCGCGCACCCCGGGATCTCACCGGGCGCGCCGGGGTCGCGGTCGAGGTGGCCAACGCCAACGCCGCTGCGGCCGCGCTGCTCGCGCGCGATGGCGAGCACGCGCGCGCGGTCGTCCAGCTGCTGCGTGATCCCGCGTTCGTGGGTGAGGTTGCGACCGGCGCCATCGACCTCACGGCGTTCGAGCTGCGCGGCGGCTCCGTGGTGTTGCTCACGGTGCCGAGCACGCGGGCGACGACGAGCCCCGACGTCACGGCCGCCGAGCTCGCAACGCTCGCGCTGCGTGCGAGCGACGCGGCGGACGCGGCGACCTGGCGCAGCGACGCCCCGCGGGACTCGGCGAGCACGCTGCCCCTCGAGCCACCACCACGCGGGTGGCCCGGCGCCGGCAGCATCGAGGCGCTCGGTGAGCGCTGGGCGGCGCGGCAGCCTGGCCCAGCCGCATCCGCAACCCGCGTGTTCACGCGCGGCTTGGTCGGGCTCGGCGTCGTGGTGGACGGTGGACGAGCCGATGCGCTGGACGCCGCCGATCCAGACGCCGCGACGCGGAGCGCCGCCGAAGCCGCTCTGCGCGACGCCCTCGCCCGCGCCGAACACGGCGCGAGCCCGTGGCTGGGCCGCGCTCCCCTCGAGGCGGCGTTCGCGCTCCCCAGCGCACCGGCCGAAGCCGACGCCGCCGCGCTCCGCCGCTGGGATCCCGTCGAGGCCACGCTGCCCAACGGCGCTCGCCTGAATGTGGCCGTCAGCCCGACTGGCGAGAGCGGCGTGCTGATCGCCTTCGACGGCGGCCCTGGGGAGGACGGCGAGCCCCTGCACGGCCGCACCGCGCTGGCCGTCGCGGCGCTGGCGGAGCGCTGCTCACGCATGCTGGGCGCGCTCGATGGGGTGCAGGTAGCCACGCGCTTCGACGCCGACCGCGTCGGCCTCTGGTTCGAGGACGCGGGCGCGGGCTGGGCGCGCGTGACCGACGTCGCGGCGCGCTGCGCGCTCGAGCACACCCCCGACGACGCCGACCTGCAGGACGCGAAGCGGGCGGTCCTCATGGAGCTCGGACCCGAGGGCTCGGATGCGCGCATGCGCGCCTGGGTGGCCGCCGCGCTCAGCCCGGCGCAGCCCGGGCGCGTGGCGCCCCTGGGCTCCGGCGAGCGCCTCGACGTGGTGCGCCTCGGAGACGTGACCCGCGCGCTCGAGCAGCTGCGCGTCGGAGCTCGGACGCACTTGGTCGCGTTCGTCCGCGCTCAGCCACGGCGCGTCGCGCGGCGCGCTGCCCCCCGTCTGGCCGCCCTGACCGCCGGGGAGAGCTTCGAGCCCACGCGCAGCCGCGCGCTCGGGGACTCGCCCCACGCGGTCGCCTGGCTCGGCGCCACCCCGGATCACGCCCGTCTCATCGTCGCGTTTCGGGACCCCGTGAGCGGCGATGCCGGTCGCGGCGCGTCCCCATCTCAGCTCGGGCGGGCCCACGCGGCCGCGCTCGCGGGGCGGCTGCGCAGCATCGGGCTGGACGTCGTCTGGGTGGGGGGTGACGGCGGAGCGTACGGGCACTGGTCCGCCGCGGCCGTGGAGACCACCCTCGACGCGCTGGACGCGCTGCCCGCCCGCATCGAGGCGGCGCTGCGGCCAGAGCTGCCAATCGCCAGTGTGCTGACGGAGCTGGGTCGCACACCCGCGCTCACGCTGCGGGAGCGCGCGCTCGCGCTGCTGCCGCCTGGGCCAGCTGCCCCCCCCACCCCGAGCGCAGGTCCCCGGTACGTGGTCGCGCGACCGCAGGGAGCCGAGGCCATGCGTCGCCGCGGGGGTCGCTGACGCCGCTCGGGCAACAGGGCGTTGAACAAGCGCGCCGAATGAACCATCATTCATTCGCCAGCCGGCCCGCCGGGGGCCCGCCGCCGTTCACCCCCCTCCGACCGCTCACCCACCGAGTCCTCGATGTCGACCGCACGTTCTGCCACGAAGCCCAAGACCCGCCGCGCTCCTGACAACGACAAGCGCGAGCGCATCCTGCGCGCAGCGATCAAGGTCTTCGCCAGGAAGGGCTTCTACGCCACGCGGGTCAGCGAGATCGCCAAGGCCGCAGGGGTCGCGGACGGGACCATCTACCTCTACTTCAAGAACAAGGACGACGTCCTGGTCTCCATCTTCGACGACCGCATCACGCGGCTGTTGGTGGTGCTCCGCCAGGAGGCGGCGGCGTGCGCGACCGTCGAGGAGCGCATCACGCGCGTCGTCGAGCTGCAGCTCGGCCTTTTGGAGGGGCAGCGCGATCTCGCCGAGGTGGTCACCGTTAACCTGCGCCAGAGCTCGAAGCTCCTCAAGCAGTACGCGGCGCCCCTGTTCAACGAGTACATCGAGCTCATCGCGGGGATCATCTCGGAGGGGCAGTCCGACGGTGCGCTCCGCACCGACATCAACCCGAAGGTGGCGGCGCGTTCCCTCTGGGGCGCGCTCGACGGCATCACGTTGACCTGGGCCGTCGGCGGTGACGCCGACCCGGTGGCCCTCCGGAAGGCCGCCAAGCAGCTGGCGTCACTTTTCCTCGAAGGACTGCGGGCACGCTAGAGCAACATCAGGATCGCGGGAAGGGTCTGGCGCCGGGCGAAGGTTCGCCGGCCAGCCGCCCCCCGCGCGCAGGCTCAGCCGACCAGCAGCGGCGAGACCCGACCCCGCACAGCGCGCTTGACTTCTGGGCCCCGGCCCCCTAGATCCAACGCGGTTTCTCGCGCTCGCGAGGGGCCATTTTTCGCAAAGTCGTGGCCACCGACGAGCGGTGAGCTCAACGCCTGAGCATCCTACTTTCATCGGAGGAATGGGTGAAGATCCTCGTCCCCATCAAGCGCGTTGCGGACCCCGACAACGCCAACAAGGTCAAGGTCAGCGGCGACGGCACTCAGGTGACGTCCGAAGGCCTCGAATGGAAGATGAATCCGTTCGACGAGTGGAGCCTCGAGGCTGCGCTTCGTCTCACGGAAGATGGCGCCAAGAAGACACGCACCGGTGAGGTCGTGCTGGTGACCATCGGCCCCAAGGACGCGGCTCAGACCGTGCGCACCGGGCTCTCGATGGGCGCCGAGCGCGGCATCCTCGTGGAGGCCAACGACCAGGAGCTGGACTCCAACATGGTCGCGCAGATCCTCAAGGCCATCGTCGACAAGGAGAAGCCGGACCTCGTGGTCATGGGCAAGCAGACCGTCGACGGTGACAGCAACGTCGCGGGCACCGTCCTGGCCGAACTGCTGGGTTGGCCCCTCGCCAACTACGCGATGAGCCTCGCGACCGACGATGATGGCAAGACCCTCACCGTCAAGCGCGAGCTGGACACCGGCGTCAGCACCATCAAGGTGACCGGCCCGGCCGTCATCACCACGTCGGACCGCATCCTGAAGCCGGAGTCGGTCAAGAACGGCGTCACGCCGGCCGACTTCAAGTACCCCGAGGCCGAGGGCGGACGCTACGCGTCGCTCAAGGGCATCATGGCGGCCAAGAAGAAGCCCATCGACGAGGTCACCGCCGCTTCCTTGGGCGCGACCCCGCAGAAGACGCTGTCCTACCTCAAGTTCGAGCTGCCCGCGGCGCGCTCGGGCCAAACCACCTTCGTGGAGTCGGTCGAGGAGCTCGTGCAGAAGCTCAAGTCCGACGCGAAGGTCCTCTGAAGTCTCACCACAGGAACGGAGAACAACACTATGGCTAAGACTCTTGTGGTTGCAGAGTTGCTCGAGGGCGCGGTTCGCAAGACCTCCCTCAGCGGCATCACCATGGCGCGCGAGGTCGGCGGCGACTTCGACATCCTCCTGGTCGGCGAAGGCGCGGGCGGCGCGGCGGCGGAGCTCACGGGCTTCGGTGCCGGCAAGGTCCTCACCTGCGACATCGCGGGCGGCTACGTCTGCGAGAAGCACGCGGCGACCGTCGCGGCCGTCGCGGCCGACTACGAAGTGGTCGTGGCGTGCGCCAGCGCGTACGGCAAGGACCTCCTGCCCCGCGTGGCCGCCAAGATCGGCGCAGGCGTCGCGAGCGACATCTCGGGCATCAGCAACGACGGCGGCAAGCTCGTCCTGCGCCGCCCCATGTACGCCGGCAACGTCTTCGGGACGCTCACCATCGACACGGACAAGAAGGTCATCACCGGCCGTCAGACCGAGTTCGAGCCGGCCGCGCCGAGCGGCGGCAGCAGCGCCGTCTCCGCCGTCGCCGAGGTGAGCGACGCGGCCGCCGGTCGCATCGAGTTCGTGAGCCTCGAGGTCGTCAAGAGCGAGCGTCCGGACCTCGCCGAGGCCGACATCGTCGTCTCCGGCGGTCGCTCGCTCAAGAGCGCCGAGAACTTCACCAACATCATCGAGCCCCTGGTGGACACCCTCGGCGCCGCAATGGGCGCCTCGCGCGCCGCGTGTGACGCCGGCTACGTGGCGGCGGACCTGCAGGTCGGTCAGACCGGCAAGGTCGTCGCGCCGAAGCTCTACGTCGCCGTGGGCATCTCGGGCGCCATCCAGCACTTGGCGGGCATGAAGGGCTCGAAGTGCATCGTGGCCATCAACAAGGACAAGGAAGCCCCCATCGCGCAGGTGGCGGACTACTTCCTAGTCGCCGACCTGTTCGACGCGGTCCCGGCGCTCACGGCCGAGGTCAAGAAGGTCAAGGCCGCCGGCTGACGCTGGCTCAGGCTACAGACCGAAGGAAGAGGCCCGGCGCGAGTCGGGCCTTTTTCGTGTCTGCGGGGGCATCACGGCGGAGGCGCATCAACCGTGCGTGAACCACGCGTGAACTGTGGAATACTCGCGCGATGTTCTGCCGCTCGTGGTCCCGCTGGGGGCTCGCCGCCCGCACCGCGCTGACGCTCACCGTGGGCGGCTGGGCCGCGCTGCTGCCCACGCGCGGTGCCGCTCAAGAGGTCAGCTACACGGGAGCGTGGCAGGCCACCCCGCTTTCGGTGCGCTACGCGGTGCAGAGCTGGGGACCCGACTGCGGGCCCCGACCGGGCTCCGCGAGCGAGCCGGGCGGGCGCGTCACGATCGGCAGCGAGGGCAGCCACCTGCGCTTCTCGGGTGCATTCACCGGAGCCACCAACGCGTGCTGGAGCGACAACGCCGAGGTCCGCCGGGTGGCCGCGTCCGCGCGCGGTGAGAGCTGGTCCACCAGCTGCGCCACGGTCGCTGGAAACCCGCGCGGCGAGAGCGGGCGCTACACCTTCACCGTGCGCGACCCGAACACCATCGCGTACACGGAGCGCACCACCTACAACTGGCAGCTGCGCGAGTCCACCTGCACCGCGACCCGGAGCGCGTCGCGCACGCTCACACGGGCCACTCCGCTGGCCATCCCGAGCGAGCTGCCGGACCTGACCCCGGCCCCGGAGGCCACCCCCGAGCCCGCGAGCGCGTGCACCGCGGGGGAGCCGACGGCGCTCCGGCTTCGGCCCTTGGACGACGCACCGATCGAGCCCGGGGAGCGCGTGTGCCTCAGCGCGCGAGCGACGGACGCGGCCGACTGCGCGCTCAGCAACCCACGCATCGAGTGGCGCGTCGTAGGCCCCGCTGGGTCCGGAGGGCGCATGGAAGGGCGCTGCTTCGTCACCCCACCGAACGCGGCCGAGGCCGAGGGCGCCTACCGGGTGACCGCGACGCTCGGCGGTCTGAGCGCGTACGCCGACATCACCGTGCGCTCCCCCGACCTCTCTGGGCTCATCGCCGTGCGCGACCGAGACACGGCGTCCGACCCCGCAGGCATCGATCGCGCCGAGTCCGAACAGGCCGCGGGGGTGGCGGCCGTCAGCGCCGGCTCGGGCAGCGGTCGCACCGCCCTGCTGGTGGGCATCGGCCTCCTTCTGCTGGCCGCCACCTGTGGCTTCGCGCTGTTGGTCATCCGCGCTCGCCGCAAAGGCACGCAGCCGAGTCACCGAGCGCCCGCGAGCAGCGGCCCCGCCTCGACCGAGGACCGACCGAGCGACCCCCTGAAGAACTCCGGTACGGCGCTGATCCCCAAGACGGCGCCGCTGCCATCGAGCGCGCGCACCCAGGCCGATCTGGGCGAGGGCTCCGCGGCCAGCGTGGGGGCGGCACCGGCCAGCCCCGCAGGCGCGGGGACGCAGGTGCCCGTGAGCTGTCCCGTGTGCGGCGTTGCGGGCACGGGTGGGGAGCGCTTCTGCGCCAAGCACGGCGAGCGGCTGCTGCCCCACAGCCAGAACCCGCTGCGCACGGGAGGCATGATCTGCCCGACCTGCCGGCGCGGATATCCCGCCGACGCGGAGTTCTGCCCGCACGACCGAGCCACCCTGGTCCCGTACGCCCTCTACCGCCGCGCCGACGCGACCCCCGACACGCTCCCCCGCATCTGCCCCACCTGTGGCGAGCGCTACGCTCAGCACGTCACGTTCTGTGGTAAAGATGGCGCCTCGCTGACGTCGGTAAACTAGAGGCGGAGGGCACCCAAGGATGCCCGGCCTCGCGGTTCGATAGAAACGAGACACAGCGCGATCTTGATCCAACGAGCTTCGCGCGCTTATCATCACGTCCCGTCAAGGGATTCCGCATTTACCCGTCTCGGAGCCTCCCACTCCGAGCAGAGCCCAGAGGACCGCCAGGAAATGAAAATCGTCTGTGATAGCTGCTCCGCGAAGTACTCCATCGCGGATGAAAAGGTCGCCGGCAAGGTCTTCAAGATTCGTTGCAAGAAGTGCTCGAACGTCATCGTGGTCCGCGGTGACCAGGTAGAGGGCGGAAACGACGAAGACGAAGCCACACGCGTATTCGACTACGGCGGAGACGCTGCTTGGCATCTCGTCCTCGACGGCGAACAGCAGGGCCCGTTCACGCCCCTGCAGATCGCGGGGATGCTCTCCGACGGAACGGTGGACTACGAGTCGTACGTCTGGAAAGAGGGCTTCGACGGCTGGAAGGCCTTGAACGACGTGCCCGAGCTGATGGCTGCGTTGGGCAGCGGGGCCGACGGACATGTGTCGGACGACGACGGTGGCGCTGGCGCCGACCCCTTCGCTGCGGCCGATGACGCCGGTGGCGGTCTGTTCGCCGGCAACGACGGCGACAAGAGCGCCGGCAACGACCTGTTCGCGGGCGGCGGCGGCAACCTCTTCGGCGGTGGCGGTGGCGGCGGCGACGTGGTCGCGTCGACTCCCAGCCCCCGGGTGTCCGCGGGCGAGGCCATGACCGGGCAGCGCAACGAGAACTCGGTGCTCTTCTCGCTCAGCAACCTGCAGGCGCTGGCCACGGGCGGCGAGAGCGCCGCAGCCAAGCCGGCGTCCAGCGGGCTGGGCGGCGGTGGTGGACTATCCCTCGGCGGTGGCGCTGGCTTGCCGGCGTCGTCGGGCATGGCCATGGGCGAGGGCTCGGGCCTGATCGACATCCGTGCGCTCGCCAGCGCCACGGCGGCAGTGCCTGCGGCGGCCCCCCTCAAGAAGGCGGGCGGCGCACCGGTCGACGACCTCTTGGCCATCGGCGCAGGTCCGTCGCTGGGCTCGGCGCTCGGCGCGCCCGTGCTCGCACCCGTCGCAGCCGAGCCTGCGCCCGCGCCGGCCGCGGCGTCTGGCGGAAGCAACAACAAGGTCGTGCTCATCGCTGCGGCCGTGGTCGTGATCGCAGTGCTCGGCGGGGTCGGCTTCGTCGTCACGCGTCCGCCCGCGGTCCAGGTCGTGACGCAGCCCGCTCCGGCCGCCGCAGTGGTCCCGGCAGCAGACCCGGCAGCCGCCGCGGGCACCGCACCAGCCGCTGGCACCACGCCTCCGGTGGGAGCCGCGGGCACGGACACGGCCGCGCCGCCAGCCGGCGGCACGCCGCCCGCTGGCGAGACGCCGAGCGCCGAGAGCGGCTCGTCCGGCAGCTCGTCGCGTCCTCGCTCGGGCTCGAGCGGCTCGTCCGGTACACGGCCTTCTTCCTCCGAGATGGCGGCGAGCGCGCCCTCCACCGCCTCGAGCCAGGCCTCGACGCCGACTCCGGCGGCGACGCCGATGACCAGCTCGATGTCCGCGAGCATCGACGACCTGCTCGGCATGGCCGTGGCAGCCATGGACGACTCCTCGGCCGACCTGCCGGACACCCCGTCCCGCGGCGCCGTCTCGAGCGCTCTCGGGGGCCGGGCGGCCGCTGTGCGCGCCTGCGGCAACGGCACGAGCGGCACGGCGACGGTGGCCGT
The DNA here is from genome assembly GCA_020633075.1 of Sandaracinaceae bacterium. Taxonomy (GTDB): domain Bacteria; phylum Myxococcota_A; class Polyangia; order Polyangiales; family Houyiibacteriaceae; genus JADJJE01. Next base: position 1,148,387 of record JACKEI010000002.1, on the reverse strand, counting down.
GACCTTCTCCAGCAACGGACGCGTCAGCTCGGCGGCCGTCAGCGGCGGCCCCTTCGCGGGCAACTCGTGCATCGCCAACGCGGTGCGCGGCGCTCGCGTCCCGCCCTTCCGGCAGGCCACCTTCAACGTGAACTTCCCCTACCGCCTCTGACCGCGGCCTCCTACCGAGGCTTCCGAGAGACGCCCGCCCGGCACGACCTGGCGGGCGTTTCGCGTTCCGTCCCGGTGCGCACGCTTCAGGCGCTGCCCAGCCCGTCGGTGACCCGCGCGACCAGACCGCTCGAGCGGGTCACGGGCCTGGACGTGGCCGCTTCGATGGCCCAGCGAGCGCCCACCAGCGTGACGCTGTGGCGCGCCCGCGTGATCGCTGTGTAGAGGATCTCGCGAGAGAGCAGCGGCGTGTCGACGTCGGGGAGCAGCACGCCCACCGCGTCGAACTCGGACCCTTGGGCCTTGTGCACGGTGATGGCGTACGCCAGCTCCACGCTGTGCTCGATGCCCGCGAGCGGGAACGCGACGAACCCGTCGTCCCGGCGGAAGACCACCACGCGACGCGCGGCGCGCTCGAACTCGAAGAGGCCGGACAAGACCACCCCGGTGTCTCCGTTGAAGAGGCCTCGGACGTAGTCGTTCTGGTGAACCATCACGGGCTCCCCCACGACGAAGCGCGCACGCCTGTCGCGCGTGCGGAGGCCATGAAAGTGCTGGTTCACTCGCTCGACGCCCAGCGCGCCAGCGCGGGTCACCGCCAGCAGCCGCGCGGACTCGAGCCGCTCGAAGAGGGCGCGCAGGGGCTCGCGCAGGGCGTCCTCCGGGCGCCCCCCGACGATCGTCAGCTCACTCCCGAGCGCGCGGGCGGCCTGCTCCATCGGGCGCACGAAGCGCTCGTCCCAACGCGCGAGCAGCGCGGCGCGCGTGGGCCCGTCGGGGGCGTCGATCCACTCGCAGCCGCGAAACAAGAGCGCGCGCGCGTGGGTGTGAGCGACGATGGCGGGTGGCGCGGCTTCCGACGTGGAGCGCGCTTCCTCGCCGGGTGCGCCCGGCTCCAGCGCGTCCGGGGCCGCTCCGAGCAGAGGCAGCACCTTGCCACGGTGCACGGCACGGGCGACCTCGAGGATGGTGCGGCCGGCGGGGTCCTCGGCGTCCATGCGGTAGCTGTGCGTGAGGCGCACGACCCCGCCTGCGCGGAGCGCGCACAGATCGCGAAACACGGCGCCGGCGTCCACCGAGGGCAGCTGATCCGCGTCCCCCAACAACACCAGACGCGTGTCCGGGCCGAGAGCCCGCAGCAAGCGGTCCATCATGACGACGTCGATCATGGAGGCCTCGTCCACGATGACGAGCCGCACGCCGAGGGGGTTGCGCTCCTGGGCACGGTAGCGGCCGGTGCGCGGCGAGAAGCCAAGCAGCCGGTGCAGTGTCTGGCTGCGGGGCGGCTCCCGCAGCAAGGCGACGTCGTCGAAGGTTGGCGCCTGCAGCGCGCGCAGGGCCTGCGCCACGGACGCGCGCATGCGGTCGGCCGCCTTGCCAGTGGGTGCGGCCAGCGCCACGTCGGCTTCCGCGTCGTAGCCGAGTCGCGCGAGCACGCGCAGTAGGCTCACCACGATGCTGGTCTTGCCCGTGCCGGGCCCGCCCGAGACCAGGGCGAGCCGCTCCGTGGCGGCTGCCTTCACGGCACCCACCTGCTCGCGGGAGAGGCGCAGCGGCCGCCCTCCCGCGTACGCCGGCGCCGCCAGCACGTCGCGCAACGCGCGCTCGCACGCGGCCGCCTCGCGAGCGCGCTGCGCGGCTGCCGCTTCGGCCGCGGCCCCCACGCTCATGCGCGCCGCGACGGCCTGCGCAATGCGCCCTTCCGTGACGAACAGCCGCTGGGGATAGAGATAGTCACCGGAGGCGACGAGGGGACCTCGGTCACGGGCACCCACCACCACCGGATGGAAGGGGCTGCGCGCGTCGGCGCCGTCGCCCGCCGACAACACACTCTCCGCGCAGGCGCTCACGCGCAGCGCGCGCTCCGCGCCCAGGCCCCCGCGCTGCATCTCGTCCAGCAGCGCGCTCAGCTCCACCGCCGCGGGCCCACGGACCCCCAAGCGGGTGGAGCCGCGCTCACAAGCGACGAGCAGCGCCAGCACCAGCAGCGCGAGGTCGCTCCGGGTGGGAGCGTCCGCACCGGGCACCAGCGCCGCGAGCTCCTGCGCGCGCAGCGCGAGCGCGCGGTCGAGCTCGAGCGCGTCGGCGACCGCCAACAGCGTGGCGTCGAACGGCGGAGCCACCTTCTGTGAAGCCGCCCAGCGCGCGTTTCCGGCGCCCCCAGGGTGCAGACTCATGCCTGCCTCCCGGCAAGAGCGGCCGCGCCACCAAAGGACATGCTCAACAGCTCACGCTCCCAGCGCTGCACGTCCGCGAAGGAGGGCCGCTCGAACACGACCCCCTCTTCACCGAGCCCGAGTGGCCGCAGAAAGGCGTACAGGTGCCCTCCGAAGCGCTGCGCGTAGGCGTCCTCGTCCCACACGTCCAGCAGGCGCAGGACCCCGAGCGTATACAGCTTGATCTGGAGCTCGTAGTGCGTCCGCACATGCGCGCGCAGCGCCGCCTCGCCGCCGTCCACCCGGTCGCTCTTCCAGTCCAGGAAGTAGACCGCTCCGGCGTGCTCGAAGACCACATCCACGACGCCACGCACGACCCCACGCTCCACACGGAAGGGCGCCGCGCCCAGCGGCTCCGCGTTGGGCTGAGCGCCCATGCCCGCCGCCAAGCTGCGCGTCAGGCTCGGGTGGCTCGCCTCGGGAATCGGGAACTGAAAGCTCATCTCCCGCACGACGCGCGTGGCGTCCACGAGCGGCAAGCCCTCCCCGGCTCGCGTGGGGAGCGGCGACCGCAGCGCATGAAACACCAGCTCTGCGGCAGCGGGCACGTGCGCTGCGTCCACGCCGTTGCGGGCCGCGCAGGACTCCAGCAGCACGCGCAGCTCCGTCCCACCGGGCTCCGCCACGAGCGCCTCGCTCGCGTCCCCGAGCCCCGCGATGTAGCGCAGGTCCACGCGCTCGAGGGCCTCGTGCAGGAAGAGCCCCGTCGAGGCCCCGCCGGGGAGGTCCCGCAGCGCGCGCTTCACCCCGGAGCTCGGCGAGCCAGCGGCGCTGGCGGAGCTGCCGACCAGCCCGCTCGCGTCGTGGATGTCCGCCTTCAGCTCTTCGTTTGGGCTGCTCTCGCTCCACCTCCGACGCGCGCTCCCGGACAGCCTCGAGTAGGACGTCGCGAAGGGGCCGCTGTGGCGGCGACGCAGCTCGGCAAAGAGCGCAGAGGGGAGCGGCGTGGGGGCAGCGGGGAGCGCTGCGGGCTCCTCGGCAAGAGCCTCCCGCCGCGCAGGCAGGACGGCACCCGCCGCGGGGGGTCCGTTGGGCGCCCCGGGAGCGCCCTCTGGCGCAGGTGACGCGGCGGGAGCCGCCCGGAGCTCGATGGACGCGGCGCTCGACGGTTCCGTCACGAGCTGCTCGAGGGCGTGCTGCACGGGCGCGTACGCGGGCTTTGCGCGCAGCGTGTACGCGCTCTGGCCGTGACGGTCCTCGCCGAAGTAGGGCAAGTACAGGCGCGAGCGCGCGCGCGTCAGCGCCACGTAGAACAGGCGCTCGTCTTCTTCCGCCTGCTCGCGGGCGACGTCTTCGGCCACCTGCCGCGACAGCGGACGCATCCACGCCTGACGCACGCCCTCTGCGTGGCGCACGCGCGGGTCCGTCCCGCCGCGGTCGGAGCTGCCGAGACCGCCCAGCACGAAGACCACCTCGGCCTCGAGCCCCTTCGACTTGTGCATGGTCAGCAGCTGCACGGCCGGTCCGTCCGTGGCGACGCGCTCGATGTCGTCCGACACCTGCGGCCCTGACTGCTGCTCGATGAGCTGCTGGAAGTCCACCACCAGCTCATCCACGGTGCGCCGACGCCCGTGGGCGCGCTCGAGCACCACGTCCACCAGGTGCTGGTAGTTGGTGAGCCGCCGCGCGCTCTCCTCGACGAAGAGCTCGCGGCGCGACAGCCCGCTCTCGTGCAGCAGCTCACGCCCGAAGGCCGCGTAGTCGCGCGCCTCACAGCGGTCACGCAGGCGCACCAGGCGCGCCACCAGGGGGTGGTCGTCATGCAGCTCTTCGTCGCCGCGCAGCTCGCTCAGCTCCAGACCGAAGAAGGGCGTGAGCCAGGCCTTGAGCCGGTGGCTGCGCTCGCTCGGGTCGGCGACGGCGCGCAGCACCATCAGCAGGTCCTCGGCCTCGCGCGTGCCGTAGAGCCCGTGCCGCTTGAAGTACGCGCAGGGGATGCCCCGCGCCGCGAGGCGGTCGTGCACCCCCTCGAGGTCGCGCCCCTGACGCCCGAGCACGTAGATGTCGCTCGGCAGGAGGCCCCGCAGCGCGCCGGCGCGGCCCACGCGGAGCGCTCGCGGGCCATCCCCCAGCAGGGCCTCGATCTCATCCGCGATGGCGTCGGCCAGCGCGTCCCGCACACCGTCTGCCGTGAGCTGGGGCGCCCCCTCGGCGACCGTGGGCCGTAAGAGCACCAGCGGGGCAGCGGCGCCCCCGTCGCTGTACTGCGCGCTGAGCGTCGGGTCTCCGCAGCCGACTGGGGTGTCGTAGCGAATGGGCCCCGCGAAGAAGCCCCGCGCGAAGATGGCGTTGTACGCGTCGATCATCGCGGCCGTGCTGCGGAAGTTCTGCTTGAGCACCACCCGCTCCGTGTGGGGCGCGAGCGCGTCACGAGCGGAGAGGTAGGTGTGCACGTCCGCGCCGCGGAAGCCGTAGATGGCCTGCTTGGGGTCGCCGATCAGGTAGAGGGCGCGGCGCTGGGCGAGGGGGCGCCGCGCGGGCGCCTCGTTGCCCTCGAAGAACAGCCGCCGGAAGATGGCCCACTGCGTGGCGTCGGTGTCCTGGAACTCGTCGATGATGCCAAAGCGGTGCTGAGCCCGCAGCGCGTCGGCCAGCTCCCCGCCCCCCTCACCCTCGAGGGCGTCGCGCACGCGGGTGAGCAGGTCGTCGAAGTCCATCTCGCTGGCGGCGCGCTTGGACTCGTTGGCTTTGGCGAGCACGCGCGGCAGCAAGGTCTGCACCACCAACATGGGGAAGTGCGGGATGGCCTCCATGAGCGCCTCGAACGGAGCGAGCGCGTGGGCCAGCGCCGGGTTCTTGCTGGCGCGCTCGAAGACCCACTCTCCGGCCGTCTTGCTGGCACCCTGCGGCCGGCTCGACCACTCGTTGACGGCGGCGGCAGCCGTCATGAGATCCGGAGCGGCCAGCACGTGTTGCGCGCACGCGAACAGCGCCTCCACGTGCTCCTCCAGCGGAGCCCGCGTGCGCGTGGTCTCGTGCTGAGCGGCCGCGAGGAGGGCCTGGCGACGGGCTGGCGCGCTGCACGTGACGGCGACCGCGTGGACCGCCTCGAGGGATGCTGGGGGCATCAGCACACCGGGCTCCGAGGCCCAGCGCGTGAGCGTGGTCGTGAGGCTCGAGGGCGAGTCCTGGCCCAGCGCCGCGCTCAGCACGGCGTAGGCGGGGTCCTCCGGGCGCAGGGCCTCCCGAAGCACGGCGCGCACCGCGCGGCGGAAGTGCGAGCGTGAGTCGGCGAGGTCCTGCTCGAACAGCCCGCGACTGCGGAAGGCGTGCTCTTGCAGCACCCGCTGGCAGTACCCGTGGATGGTGTGGATGCTGGCGGCCTCGAAGCCCTCGACGGCTTCCCGCAGGCGCTCCAACGCCGGGGCGTCCAGCGTCCACGCGTTGTCACCTGCGGGGGGGTCCACGCGCGGGTCGTCGGGCCCGGCATGCACCAGGGCCACCAGCGTGGCGCGCACGCGCTCGCGCATCTCCAGCGTGGCTTTCTCCGTGAAGGTGAGCACCACGATCTCTTCCAGCCTGGCGCCGGCGCGGACGATGAGGTCCACGATCAGGTGCTCCAGCGTGAAGGTCTTGCCCGTGCCCGCGGACGCTTCGATCCACGCGTGCGAGGCCAGCGGGATCTCGTCCAGCACGTCCGGGCGAGCGAAGCGCCGCAGGGCGGTCACGCGGCCTCCCCCGCCCGCAGGCGCGCGTAGAGGTCGTACCGACGCGCGTACATGGCGTGCAGCGCCTCGGCGGGCGGCACGGGGTACTCCTCGGCGTGGGGCACGCTGGCGTAGGAGCGACCCACGAGCTCCTGGCGGACCCGCAGCAACGCGGCGCGCCACGCGTCCGGGCTGCGCGTGCCCCACTCCGGCAGGGCCTCCAACAAGGGGGTCGGCGGAGCGAAGTACGCGTGGGGCCCCGTGAGGAGGTCGGTCACCAGCTGCAGCAGGTACGTCCGCGCGAGGGCCTGCGGCAGACGACCGAGGGACAACGGGACGGCCCGCTCCTCGCCCGGGTAGAGCACGTAGGCGTGGTGCTGAGCGACCTCTTCACCGCAGGCGCTCAGCAGCAGGTGGTCCAGGAAGGCGCGCAGCCCCGCGCGCTCCTCCCGGCGTGCGCGCGACCGCGTCGCGTGGGGCCGAGGCGCCGCGTCGAGGTGCAGGGACCCCCGCGCGCCGACGAGCGCCTCGGTGCGGCCCCGCAATAACACGCGCAGGCGCCGCTGTGGGTCGCGCGGGTCGTCGAGCTCCAGCTCCAAGCTCGGCAGCAGACGCTCCACGTCGCCGTCTTCGAGGGCCTCTCCGAAGCGCACGCGCTGGGGCAGCTCACGCGGGGCGACGAGGGGTGACACGAGCGCGCCCCAGGAGCCGAGCAAGGCGAGGTCCTCGCCCCGACGGGCGCGCGCGAGCGACGCCACGGGCCACTCGCCCCGCGCTTGCAAGCGCGCGACGGTGCGGTCGTACGCACGCTCCAGCGAGCCCCCCGCGTGGCCCTCCCAGAACGCCTGACGCAGGGCCACCACGCGGGTGGGCACGCTGGGCTCGAAGGGCTCGTCCTCGACGCTCTCGTCGCCCTCCTCGTCAGTTGCGCGCTGAACACCCAGCAGGGCCTCGGCCCACCCGCTCTGCGGGTCTTCCAGGAAGCGCGCGAGGTTGGCGCGCGAGAGATGGAGGGTGTCGAGCGCCACCCCGTCCGACCCGACCCCACCGCGCTCCGGGGTGTGGTGCTGGGAAACCAGCTCCACGCGCGACGACCCGAGCCCCTGGTCGGCCCGCCAGCCATCCGCGAGCGAGATGGTGCGCAGCTCGCGCGTGAGCTGCTCATAGCGACCGGGGGGCAGCTGGCCACGGAGGGCGCCGAGGGCCTCCTCCAGGCTGGGGGGCTGCTGCGCCGAGCTGGCCCCGAGAGCGCTGGGGTCCCCCCCGGCCGCCTCGCGCAGGGCCGCGCGCGAGCGGACCCCCAGCGCGCGCAGCCACGCCTCCATGTGCGCCTCGGCGAAGGGGCTCTCCGGGTCCAGCGGCGTGTGCCGAAAGAGCGCGTGCGTCTCCACCAACGGGCTCCCCTCGGCCTCTCGGACGTACGACCGACGCAGCGTGTCCAGCAACAGCCGCACGGGCGCCGAGGCCGCGATGGGGTCCCCCGTGTAAGGCTCCCGCGCCACCCACGAGAGCTGCACCGCGTCACGCGCGCTGAGCAGCACCTCCAGGAACATGTACTTGTCGCGCTCGCTGCCGCGGACGTCGCCGATGCGCCGCCGCTCGAGGCGCAGGTCCAGGGTGTCGTGCGTGTCCCTCGCCGGGAACGAGCCCTCGCCCAGCCCCAACACGAAGGTCTGCCGGAACGGGATGGCGCGCATGGGCAGGAACGACGACACCACCACGCCGTCCGCCAAGTAGTCCCCGCGCGCCGCCGTCAGGCCGCTGAGCGCCTCCGTCACCAGCATGGACGCCACGCGGTAGGAGACCGGCGTGCCGGCCACGTCCCGCTCAACGAGACCGCGTGCGGCCGCGAGACAGCTGCGCAGCTCGCTCTGTTCCGCGTCCGTCTCTGGGACCACGTAGCCTTCCCACATTCCGGCGAAGAACTGCGCCCACTGACGCAGCGGCCGCGGCTCCCCCCGCGCAAAGCGCGCGTCGGCGATGAGGCCACGCAGCAGGAGCGAAAACGACCGCGCCCACGTGGGGTCCGTGCTCACGGGCAGGTAGCTCGAGTCGCCGAGCCGTAGGCCGTCGTCCCAGGACCCATCCTCGCCGAGCCCCCCGTCTGCGAGCCCCCCGTCTGCGAGCCCCCCGTCTGTGAGCCCGGCCTCGGTGTCGCGCGCGTCGGCCATGAAGTCACCGAGGGCGACCCTCAAGAGCCCCTGCTCCCAGTTCAGGCGGTCTTCGTCCACGTAGGTCCCGGCGAGCTCCGTGCGGTCCACGCCGTAGAAGATGCCCAGCTCGCTCACCAGCGCGCGCACCTGCTCACTGGTGGCGTCCGGCAGGTTGGCCAGCACGTTGGGGTGGGTCAGCAGCGCGAGCACCTCCGGACGCGTGAAGCGACCGAGGGGCAGCTCCAACAACCCCATGCACGCGTCCACCACGCGGCTGGTGCTCGCCAGGTCCAGGTCCACGACACAGTGGGGGATGGCGTGCGCCTCGGCGAAGACGGCCTCCACGTGCGGCAGGTACTCCTCGCGCGCCGCGTTCGGGACCAGTACGGCGACCTGATGAAAGCCAAGGGGGTGCTCGGTGTCGCTCGCGGCTCGGACGGCCCGCCAGATCTGCTCGGCCACCACCTCCACCTCGCGCCGGACGCTGGGGCACGCGTGAAAGCGCAGCGAGCCATCCGGGGGGGCGAGGGCCGCAGGGGGCGGGCTGGACAAGGGAGCGCGCAGCAGCACATCGCGCTGCAAGGCCTCGAGCACGGTGGGCTCGCGGCCCGCGCGCACGGCGGCCTCCGCCGGGTCTACGAAGCAGGGCTCGAAGTCGGCGTCGGTGAGCTCGTTGAGCAGGTGGACGTGCTCCCGGCCGGGCCGCCCGAACGCGACCAAGAGCGGCGGATCGTCCTCCTGATGCAGCGCGAGCGGTGTGTCCACGGCGCTGTCCAGGGGACCCATGGATGCAGCGTCGGCCGGCGGACGCTCCCCCCGCTTGGGGAGGCGGCGCGCCGCGCGGAGCTCCGACTCGCTGGGCATGTCCTCCCAGAACTCCATGCACGGGTTGTTCACGTACAGGTGCAGCTCGGCGGCCTCGCCCAGGGCCCCGTACAGCCACTGAAAGACGCGCGCGACGTAGCTCACACCGAAGACGTGCAGGACGGGGCGCTGCGTGTCCTCCGCCGGAAAGAGCAGCCCCTCGGGGACGGGGCTGGGGATGGGCCCCGCGGCGCGCACGGTGCGCAGCGCCGCAGCCAGAGGCACGTAGTGGGCGCGTGGCGCGAACACCGGGCGGGGCGCGTCCGGTCCGGTGAGCTCCGCGACGAGCGCCGCCTGGAAGCGGGCGCTGCCGACGAAGTCTGGATGCTCGGTGCCGAGCTGCCCGCGCATGAACGCGTCCAGCAGCTCCGGGCGTGTGTAGCCATACCCCTCGAAGAGCTGACCCAGCCGGCGCGCGAGCTGCACCCGGCGCACGTCGCGCGCGTCTCGGTCTCCTCCCGCGTCGATGTACGCGCGCACGTCTCGCAGCGGGGGCGCCGCCAGGCGCTCCTGGTCGTGGAAGAGCGCCAGCAGCAGGCTCTCGAACGCGCCGCGGTCCATGATGCGCACGTCGGGCAGGGCGCGCTCGAGCCACCCCCCCACGAAGCGCTCCAGCCGCGCGAAGCGCAGGTTGGCGGAGACCCCGAGCGCCTCGGCCACGCCGCGCTCCACATAGGCCTCCATGTTGCGGTTGGGCACGATGACCTGCACCGGCTCGAGGGGATGCGTGAGCTGCCGCTGCTCTCGGAGCTGCGCCACGAAGCGAGCCAGCAGGGCCTCCGTGCGGTTGCTGTAGTGCAGTCGAATCACGCGGCGCCAAGGCTGCCACAAGGGTGTGACGCTGGCGATGCTGCGAGCTCCGTCGGGCCCACCGTCGCTACGACTTGCTCGCGGGTGGTCGACGCGAATACCGCGTGGCACCGGAGCGCTCCGTCAGGTTGCCCCTCCTCGCGAAGTCGTCCGCGTCATCGTCCCGGGCGGCGCTCTTCAGCCACGACCAGGCCGTCCAGCCGGGCCCGAGCCACGCCGCGAGACCGATGAGCAGCATGCCGTAGCTGGGGAACATCGCGATGAGGAGGCCGCACGTGGTGAACGCCACCGCCAACGCCAGCACGCGACGGTCGGTCAGCGTGCCCACCATGGCTGTCCCGGTTCCGAAGAGGAAGACGTCGAAGGCCACGTCGCGGAACTCCGTGTGCCCCAGGGCGAGCGCGACGACGCGGTTCAGCAGCGTCAAGACGCACAGCACGACCATGGCCACGACAAAGCGGCGCCCGGCGCGGTTGGGCATCATGCGCCGCCGGAAGATCAGGCCGCCGCCGATGAGGGTCGCGGCGAGCCCCCCCGTGAACGCGAAGGAGTGCCACGTCTCGTAGCGATACCAACCCATGCGCAGCCCGATGAAGCCGCCCACTGGAAAGACACCCAGCACGAACGACACGATGAGCACGAAGAGCGCGCGGTCGCGGCGCCCGTACTTCGGGTCTTGGTCGTAGCCAATCTGCTCCAGCCGCGCCTGACGCTCGATGCGCGCGTTGATCTTCTGCTCGAGCGCCGCGATGAGCGCGTCTTCGTCGGGGGTGCTGGACTCGATCTCGCGCAGCGTCGCCGAGGCCGCCGTCCCGTCGCCGCGCGACAGCTGGTGCTCCGCCATCAGCAGCAGCGCCTCCACCAGACCAGCGCGCGCGCGCTCGTTCTCGGGCCACTCCTTGAGCGCCCGCGACAGCCCGAAGCGGCACTCGACGAATTCGCGCATGACCTCGCGCTGGAGCGCGGCGTCGGCGGGGGCGCGCACGTTCTCGAAGGCCTCCTGCCGTAGTCGATCGCGCGCCACGGACACACGCAGGCGTCCCAGGATGAGCATGGCGTCGTCCGCCAGCGCCGCGGACGTGCGGTGCTCCAGGAACGCGACCACCGCCGAGCGAAAGGCTTCCGCGCTGGGGAAGCGGCGCTCCGCGCGCGGGTCGAGCGCCCGTGTGGCGAGCGCGGCGAGCTCGGCCGGCACGTCGCTACCAAAGCGAGGAGGTCGCGCCTCGTAAGCCGCATAGAGCACGTCGCGGACGCTCTCGCCCTGATGCGGTGGACGCCCCGTGAGGATCTCGTGCAGCACCGCGCCCAGCAGGTACACGTCGGTGCGCTCGTCCAACACCGCGCTCTGCCGGTCCACCATCTCCGGCGCCATGTAGCTGGGCGTGCCCACCACCTCCGCGACCTCGTCCGCCATGGGCAGCCAGCCACGGTGGTGCTCGCGCGTGCTCACCGCGACACCCCAGTCCACCAGGTACACGTCGCGGAAACCACCGATCATCACATTGTCGGGCTTGAGGTCCAGGTGGAGGATGCCGCGGCTGTGCGCGTAGTGAACCGCGTCGCAGACATCCATGAGCACCCGCAGGTGCCAGGCGAGCCGGTCCTGCGCGTCCGCCGGGAAGCCCGGGTGGTCGTCGTTGCGCAGCATCGCGCGCCACGACACGCCGTGGATGCGCTTCATCACCATCAGGGGCGTGCCGTCTTCGTCGGCCTGCAGCGCGTAGATCGGCACGATGTTCGGGTGCTCCACGACCCCTGTGATGCGCGCCTCGGTGAGCAGCCGGTCGATCAGGTCCGGGTCACGCAGCTCCGGCTTGAGGGTCTTGACCGCCACCTCACGACGCAGCGCCCCCTGCTCCCCCAGCGAGATGAGACCCATGCCTCCTTCGGCCAAGGGCTCTCGCAGACGCAGCGTGGCGCCGGTCCCCTCGAAGGGCACGCGCTTGGACTTGTGGCGCGGCGCCGCCACGGGGCGGTCCGAGTGACGCAGCCCCACGGGGCGAATGGTCGCGTCCGGCTCGAAGAGCCCGGCGGTCGGTAGCGCCAGCGTCTCGGCCAAGACCTCTCGGGTCAGCCCTCGACGGGTCGGGTGATCAGACGCCATGCAGTCCCGCGACACTACCCGTCGCGGCGGTCCATGTCGACAGCCGCCCCGCACACGAGCGCACACAGGGCAGCGGAAGCCACCTCGGGCTGCGCCGCGGCCTGAGAACTAGCGGTGCCGCGACGAGCCGCCACCGCGGCGAGGAGCCGGCTCCGGACGGGCGGCCGCTGGCTGCTGCCGGGTCGCCATGAGCCGATAGGGCACGGTGCCGGTACCGCGCGCGCTGTAGGTCCCGATCCAGACCAGATACTGCCCGGGCGCCCAGCTCTCCTGCTCCAACATCGGCTGCAGGTTGCCGCCGCCGTCGTCGTCGCACAGCCAGCGGCCGTCTGGCGTGCGGATGACCATGGTGGTGTCCTCGGACGCCTCGACATACAGGCGCAGGTAACGGGCGCGCCCCTGCACGTAGAGGATGTGGTCCGGGATGGACTGCACGAAGCCGCGGCACGAAGGCTCTGCCGCTTCCTGCGCGCGGATGGTGCCGCCCGCCGCGCCCTCGAGCACGGCCGGGTCAGGGCGCAGGCGCGCGTCGATCCAGCCGGGGGTGCCGTTGCCCTGCATGGCGTCCACCGTCATGGTCAGGCCCTGCGCGGGCTGCGGGTTGGGCTGCGGGTTCGGGTTCGGGTTGACGCGCGGGTCGATGGGCATGGGCTGCGGGCCCACCCCCTGCCCTTGGCTCGAGCCGGGCACCACGCTCGCGATCTCGGTGAGCTTGAGCGAGTAGGGGACCGAGGTGCCCTGCTGGTAGCTGCCCACCCAGATGCGGTAGAGGCCCGGTCCCCACGCCTGCTCCACGGCCGGGTTCAGCCCGTAGGTGTCGTCGTTGCAGAGCACCGTGTTCTGAGGCGTCTGGATCATGATGGTGGTGTCGCCAGCGGACTCCACGAACACGCGCATCCACCGGAAGTTCCCGTTGAGCGTGACGATGTGGCTGGGGTGCGGGGAGATGAAGCCACGGCACTGGGCGTTCACCCCGCTCGCGTCGACGTTGCCGCCGCTCTGCCCCTGCAGCACGTGCGGGTCCGGCAGGAAGCCGGAGGTCAGGGTCGCCGAGCCGAACATGGACTGCTGAGCGCGCGCGGTGTCGCTCGCGCCGCTGACCAGCGCGGCCAGTGTGAGCGCGGCGACGACGACGGCTCCAGTTCTCGGCTTGCTCTCGATCCCAACCATGTTTCCCACTTTCTCGATTTTGTGAGCGTTTCGCCACGGGAGGATACCAACCCTGGCTCGAAAACGCGAAGCCCTGGGCTCGGACGAGACCTCGGCCCGGATATTCAGCTCATCCACCAGTATGCGATGGCCGCACCGACCGCCATGATGGCCGCGCCGCCCAAGACCACCAGCGGAATCATCCAGGTGGGCACGTGGAGAGGGCGCTGCTCGGGGGCGGGATCGGGTGTTGCCGCTGGGAGAACCCCATCGGGGGACGAGAACCTTGGGCTCGACGTGCGCGTCGTCGGCTCTTCCAGCTCCTTGGGGGTGGGCATCCGGACCGTCGGCTTGCCGCGCACGGCCTTGGGGGGCGGCGACGCGACGAGCGCGGCGTAGATGGACGCTGCGTCCGCGAAGTCGATGGCGAAGGCCTCGGGGGTCGCGTAGCGCTGCTCCACTTGGGGGTGCATGGCCTTCTTCAGACACTCTCCGAGCGCCTCGGGGTACTCGGGGTGGATCTCCAACAGCGGCTGGGTGCGCCCCGTCAAGATGGCGCCCAGCAGCTGCCCGTGGTCGCTCGCGGCGAAGGGGGACTGACCCGTCAGGCACTCGTACGCGATGACGCCCAAGGCGTACACGTCCGCTGGGGCGCCTGCGGCGTGCGCGCTCTTGATCTGCTCTGGAGCCATGTAGCGCGGCGTGCCGATGACCGTGCCCGTGGCGGTGAGCTTCTTGCTGGCGAGCGCCAGCGAGAGCCCGAAGTCCAGGATCTTGACCTCGGACGGCTGCGCCGAAGTCAGGAAGATGTTGTCCGGCTTGAGGTCCCGGTGGATGACACCGCGCGCGTGGGTCTCGGTCAGCGCAGCGCACGCGGCCGTGATGATCGGGCAGAGCTCTGCAGGGTCCATGGACCCGTCCCGCGCGACCCGCTGGCGCAGCGTCTGCCCCTCCAGGTACTCCATCGCGAGCCAGAGCGTCCCGTCCGGAGCCGCACCAAAGCCGTGGATGCCGACGATGCCCGGGTGGTCGATGGACGCCAGGATCTCGGCCTCGCGCCGGAAGCGTTCCTCTGCCTCGGTGGACGACTTGGTCTTCTTCAAGACCTTGAGGGCCACCCGGTGCCCGGTCTGCATGTCGCGCGCGTCGTACACGGTGCCCATGCCGCCGCTGCCGAGGACCTCGTCGATCTTGAAGCGGTCCGCGAAGAAGAAGCCGTCCGCGAACGAGGCCATCACGCGCGTCGGCTCGATCTCCTCGAGGTCGAGCTCGTCCAACGTATCAACGCTCTCCAGCAATCTGTCGACGCTGATGGACACCTAGCACTCTCTCCGCGTGACGATGGGCTTGCCCTAGATCCGCTCTACAGCCATGACGCCCGTGAGCTTCTCAATATCACGCATCACGGTTCGTAGCTGCTTTACGTCGGTCACGTGGACGTGAAAAACATTGACCGCCCGGTCGGTTTCGGAGCGGCAGTTGGCCTCGCGGATGCTGAGCTTGTGGTCCGTGAAGACACCCGACACCAAGGCCAAGATGCCCTGGCGGTCGTTGGTGGTGACGCGGATGTCCACGGGCAGGTCCATGCGGGCGTTGCTGGCCCAGGCGACGTTGACCTTGCGCGCCGCGTCCAGCTCCATGGCCTTGGGGCACTCCCGCCGGTGGACGGTGACGCCGCGCCCGCGGGTGATCCACCCCGTGACGTTGTCGCCGGCGACGGGGTTGCAGCACTTGGCGAAGCGCACCAGCAGGCCGTCCATGCCCTCGATGAGGATGCCCTCGTCGGTGGTCTTCGGCTGCATGCGCCGCATGGTCTTCTCGATCAGACCGGGCTCGAGGCTCTTGCGCTCCTCCGAGGCCTCTGGGGCGATGATCTCGACCGCGCTGGCTACCGAGACGCGCCCGTAGCCCACGGCTGCGAACAGCTCGTCGGCGGACTGCATCTTGAAGTGGTCCAACGTCTTCTTGAGCTGTGGTCCCTTCAGGAACTTCGAGAACGAGAGCTCGCGCTTGTGCACCTCGCGCTCGAGCAGCTCGCGGCCGAGGCGGATGCTGCGCTCTCGCTCCCGCTCGCGGAGGTACTGACGGATACGCGCGCGGGCCTTGCCGGTCACCACGTGGTCCAGCCAGTCCTTGCTGGGGTGCTGGTCCTTGCGCGTCTCGATGGACACCACGTCGCCGTTGCGCAGCTTGTGGCGGAAGGGGGCGATGGCGCCGTTGACGCGCACGCTGTGGCAGTGGTGGCCGAGGTCCGTGTGGACGGCGTAGGCGAAGTCCAGCGCGGTGGCGCCGCGCGGGAAGGTCTTGACGTCCCCCTGCGGCGTGAAGACGTAGACCTCCTCCGGGAAGAGGTCACCACGCACCGAGTCGTAGAACTCGGCCGGGTCCGCCACGTCCTTCTGGAACTCCATGAGCTGCCGCAGCCACGCGAAGCGCGCCGCGTCACGCGCCTCGAGCCCGCCCGTGTTGTTCTTGTATTGCCAGTGGGCGGCGATGCCGAGCTCGGCGGTGCGGTGCATCTCGTGGGTGCGGATCTGCACCTCCACGCGGTGGTTCCCGGGCCCGATGACCGTCGTGTGCAGCGACTGGTACATGTTGGGCTTGGGCAGCGCGACGTAGTCCTTGAAGCGCCCGGGGACGGGGGTCCATTCCGAGTGGACCACGCCCAAGGCCGCGTAGCAGTCCGACACGTTCTCCACCAGCACGCGGAACGCGATGAAGTCCTGCACCTGCTCGAACGCGCAGTCCGAGCGCTTCATCTTGCGCCAGATGCTGTAGAGGTTCTTGCGACGCCCCGTCACGTCCACAGCGAAGCCGCGCGTGAGCAGCATCTTGCGCAGGCGCGTGACCACGTCGCTGATGAGCTTGTCCGTGTCCTTGCTGATCGCCGAGACCTGCTCGTCCAGGCGCGCGTAGTCCACCGGGTGCAGGTAGCGAAAGGAGAGGTCCTCCAGCTCGATGCGCAGCCACTGGATACCGAGGCGGGCCGCGAGCGCGGCGTAGATCTCGAGGGTCTCGCGGGCGATGCGCTCCTGCGAGTCGGGCTTCATGTGCTCGAGCGTGCGCATGTTGTCGAGCCGGTCCGCCAGCTTGACCACCAGGACGCGGATGTCGCGGGCCATGGCCACGACCATCTTGCGGAAGCTCTCCGCTTGGAGGTCCTCCTTGGACGCGAAGTTGATGTTGCCGAGCTTGGTGACCCCGTCCACCAGGAACGCGATCTCGTCGCCGAACTCGCTCTTCAGCTGCGCGTCCGTGATGCCGCAGTCCTCCACCACGTCGTGCAGCAGCGCCGCGCAGATGCTGGACACGTCCAGCTTCATCTCGGCGATGATGCCCGCCACCGAGACCGGGTGGACGAAGTAGGGGTCCCCCGACTTGCGCATCTGGCCGTCGTGGCACTTCGCGGCGAAGACGTAGGCTTTCTCAATCAGCGCGGTGTCTGCACCGGGCTGGTATGCCTTGACCTTCTGTACGATGTCGTTGAGTCGCACGATGTTGGGGGGGGAGCGAGACTCGGGTCCGTCCGAAGAAAACGGAACGGAGTGCCAAACTAACACCGCCATGCGGGGGTGCCAAGGAAGGGACGTTCGAGAAGGAGTCGGATTCAGCCCTCTGACGTGACGAGACTGGCACGGGCGCCGGTCCTTGGGCCAGCGCGACGTCGAACAGCTCGAGGCGTACCAGGCCGTCGGCCGGAGCCTCGAAGTGGCGGATGAAGCGCAACGGGCCCGCGGGGGTGTGCAGCGTGGCACGCACGTCGTAGGACCCAGGGGTGAGCCGCACGCTGTGCTCCACCAGGCGGGGGCCTTCCTCTCCGAAACCAAAGCGGGCGCTGGCGAGGTCCTCGTCCCCGGCTTGGTAGACCAGCTCCAGCCCCTGGACCGTGGCGTGCGCCGGGCCGAGGTCGTAGCGCAGCTGCACCTCGCGGGGGATGGCCGGGAGGAACTGGGCGAGCACCACCAGCA
Organism: Sandaracinaceae bacterium; assembly: GCA_020633075.1. Lineage (GTDB taxonomy): Bacteria > Myxococcota_A > Polyangia > Polyangiales > Houyiibacteriaceae > JADJJE01. The sequence continues at coordinate 1,131,326 of JACKEI010000002.1, read as the reverse complement.
CGCCCACCACGGCGACCAGCCGGGCGATACGACCGCGATGCGCGTGAAATCGTTCGAGGAAGCGCGGCGGGAGGCCCATGGCGCGATCGTAAACTTCTGCTTTCGCTCGCGCCAGCAACCATGGCTCACTGAGGCCCCGTGGCCGCCTTCACCCCCTATCAGCGCAAGCTGCTCGTCTTCCTGAGCGTCGCGACCTTCTTCGAAGGCTACGACTTCTTCGCCATCACCCAGCTGCTGCCGCACCTGCGAGAAGAGTTCTCTCTGGGCAAGACCGGCACCGGCGTGCTGTTGGGCGCGACCAACGTCGGGGCCATCCTGGCCTTCTTCCTGGTTCGGGCGGCCGACCGCTTCGGCCGGCGAAGGCTGCTGGCCATCACCATCGCGGGCTACACGCTGTTCACCATCACGAGCGGTCTGGCGCTCACCGTCTGGGACTACGGCCTCAGTCAGCTGCTCGCCAAGGTCTTCCTGCTGGCCGAGTGGGCGCTCGCGATGGTCGTCGCCGCCGAAGAATTCCCAGCTGAGCGGCGCGGGACCGTCATCGGGGTCATCCAAGCCTTTAGCGCGCTGGGCTCCATCGTGTGCGCGGGTGTGGTGCCCCTGTTGGTGACCACCCACTTCGGCTGGCGCTCGGTCTACTTCGTGGGGATCGTCCCCCTGGCCGCCCTGGCCTACCTGCGGCGCGGCATGCAGGAGACCACGCGCTTTGCCGCGACCAGCGCCGCAGACCAGCGGACCGACCTGTTCCACATCTGGCGCACCCCCTACCGCGGGGCCGTGCTGCGCATGGCCTCCATCTGGTTCTTTGCCTACATCGCCGCACAGTGCGGCATCAGCTTCTGGAAGGACTACGCCATGGCGGAGATCCACCTCGAAGAACAACAAGCCGGCAACGCCATCGCGCAGGCCGCGGTGGTGGCCATGCCGCTCAACTTCGCGGCCGGCTACATGATCGACAAGATCGGTCGGCGCTGGGGTGCGGCGCTGGTCTTCGGGACCGGGTCGGTGTCCATCTACCTGGCCTACACCCTGACCAGCCTCCCGGCGCTGACCGTGGCGCTGATCTTCGCGGTGTTCAGCGTGAGCTCGTACCTGCCCATCCTGAACGCCTACACCACCGAGCTCTTCCCGACCGAGCTGCGCGGCAGCGCCTTCGCGTGGTGCAACAACATCCTCGGGCGCGTGTCCTACGTCTTGGCGCCCGCCACCGTGGGCTACCTGGCCGACGTGACCGGCGCCTACGGCCCCGTGGTGGTCTGGACCGCCGTGTTCCCGCTGGTGACGACGGGGCTGGTGTTCGCGCTGCTGCCCGAGACCAAGGGCCTGGACCTCGAGGCCACCTCGGCCCTGCACTGATTCGCTCCCTGCCCAGGGGGGGTGCAAGCGCGGGGCTGGGCGACTATGCTCCGCGCGCGTCGGGTGCTCGGCGGGTGACGCTGCTCGGCCGACGCACTTGGTGACGCACTCTTGCAGATGCTTTTTCTGGCGGCCCCGGCCGCGCATGGCCTCTCGTGACCGACCAGACCCCTTCCCCAAGCCCTCCCTCGCCTCCGCGCACTCCGCTGTCTCTCGAGCGCAAGCTGGGCTGGTGCGCGTTCGCGCTGGGCGTCGTCGCGATGTTCCTGCTGATGTCCAACAGCGACCACGCGCCACGCGGCGTGCTCATGGGCATGGCGGCCACGCTGACGGCGGCCCTGGGCCTCATGACGGGGCTCGGCTTCTTCACGCGCAGCGAGGCGAGCGTGCCTTTCGCGTCCTCGGCGCTGGGTCACGCTGCGGACGAGGCCTGGTTCCGGCGCCCGAGCGTCATGCTGCCCATCAGCGTCGCCGTGGTGGTGGCGTGCGCGCTGCTCTTCGGCGTCGAGACCTTCCGCGTGGACGACGTGGCCGGCATCCCGCTGGACGTAGCCTACATGACCGTGGCCATCGTGCTGGCGCTGCTCCTGCTGCTGCCCGCCGCCGTCACGCGGCCCGGCTTGGGCGTGTTCGTGGTGGTGGGCTTGGTGTACCTGCCCACCCTGGGCATGCCCGCGCTGTGGGACCCGTGGGAGACGCACTACGGCGAGGTGGCGCGCGAGATCCTGGCGCGCGACGACTGGATCAGCACGTGGTGGGCGCACGAGAAATGGTTCATGTCCAAGCCCATCCTGATCTTCTGGATGGAGGCGCTCTCCATGGGCGCGCTGGGCGTGGACTACCTGCCCGACGCGAACCCCGCTCACCCCGAGTGGGCGGTGCGCCTGCCCATCATGCTGCTGTCCATCGCGGCGCTCATGGTGGTCTACGGCACCGTCAAGCGGCTGTTCAGCGCCCGCGCCGGCGCCTTCGCCGCGCTGGCCATGGCCACCGCCCCGCACTACTTCTTCCTGGCGCACCAGGCCATCACGGACATGTCCATGGTGGGCAACATGACCATCGCGGTGTGTCTGCTGGCGCTGGCGCTCTCGGAGTCGCCCGAGCGCGAGGTCACGCGCTATCGCATCGGTCGCCTGGAGGGCTCGTTCCAGCACATCATCCTGGGCCTGCTGCTGGTCACGGTGCTGCCGCAGGTGATGTACCTGATCACCCGCAACGTCACGTGGTTCCCGCGCGGCTTTGCCTGGCACCTGGACGAGTTCTTCTACGGCTCGGCCGGCAACGACGGCATCCCCGGCAACCCCGACATCGCGGACCAGCAGGCCGTCTTCAACGAGCTCTGGTTCCAGCCCGCGGTGCAGGGCGCGCTGTGGCTCGTCGGCCTGGCCGGCCTCGTGTACCTGCTCAGCCGCGAGCGGCGCGCGCAAGCGCTGGCCATGTACGGCTTCTACTATTTCTGCGGCCTGGCCTTCATGGGCAAGGGCATCCCCGGCTTCGCGCTGCCGGGCCTGGTCGCCCTGCTCTACCTCATCGCCTCCACCCGCTGGGACGTGCTGCTGGAGGGGCGCCTGCGGGTCATGCCGGGCACGCTCACGCTCGCGGTCACGGGCCTCCCTTGGTACGTCGCGATGTACATGCGGCACGGGCCTGCGTTCACGCAGCAGCTGCTGATCCACGACCACATCAACCGCCTCGCCCGCGGCGTGCACATGGACGAGACCTCGCCGGGGAGCTTCGGCTACTACGTGCTGCAGCTCGGCTTCGCGACCTTTCCGTACATTGGGCTCGTGCCCTTCGCGGTGGTGGCGTTCATGTGGTTGCGGCGGCGGCAGCGCACGGCCGTGCAAGCCAGCGACGGGCGGGCCTACCACCAGCGGCAGTTCCTGATGCTGCTGTCGCTGTGGTTCTTTGCAGCGTTCGTGCTGTTCAGCGCGATGGCCACGCGCTTCCATCACTACATCTTCCCGGCGGTGGTGCCGGCCATGATCCTGGTGGGGCTCATGCTGGACGCCATGTGCGGCGAGGACGCGCGGCCCATGCGCGTGCGCTTCGTGACGGCGCTGCTGGCCGGGCTCGGGCCCCTGTCCTTCGTGCTGGGCTTCGCGGGCATGATGGGCGACGTGCGCGGCATCCTGCCGCCCGGCGAAGAGGGCACCGACTGGGTGCTGGGCGCGGCGCAGCGGGGTGACACACCCGCCATGCTGGCGCTCATGGCGCTGGGGCTGGCGTGTGCCGGGGCGGCGTACTTCCTGCTCCACCGCCGGGACGCGGGCGCGCCCGAGCCCACGCGCGAGGCCGGTCGCCTGGCGCTGCCGCTCACGGTCGCGTGTCTGGCGGGTGCGGGCCTGCTGGCCTTCGTGGCGCGCGACCTGAGCTGGGTCACGCAGCAGCGGCCGCACGGCTACGAGCGGCTGATCCACCTCTACGTCTACAACTACAACCGGCCCTGGCCCACGCAGTTCGACTACCGCCCCATCCTCACGGCCTTCGGCATCGTGGGCAGCGTGCTGCTCGCGCTGACGGCCCTGCCGCGGCTGCGGGCGTGGGGCGCGCGCCTGCTGGTGGGCTTCTCGGTGGTCTTTGCGGCCTGGACAGTGAACGTCTACTTCTCGGACTTGAGCGACCACTGGGGTCTCAAGCCGCTGATGACGCAGTACTACCAGCTGCGCGAAGGCCCGGAAGAGCCGCTCATCGCGTTCCAGATGAACTGGAAGGCCGAGAACTTCTACACCGGAAACCGCGTGTACACCTTCGTGGACCTCGACACGGCCCCGCTCGCGCGCTGGATCGAACAGAACCGCGGCAAGCGCGTGTTCGTGCTCGTGGAGCGCACGCGCCTGCGCACCTTCACGGGGCTGGTGGGCGGCCGCCCCGAGGTCATCGAGCACACCAGCACGCGCCAGTGCAGCAAGTTCGTGCTGGCGGAGATGACGCTCTAGAGCGCTATCGCGCGCCTTCGTAGGAGCGCGATCAGGGCGAGGCTCACGAGGGTGGCCCCCCATGGGCCGCCGAGAGCGCCGAAGCCCGCGCTACAAGCCCCACCCGCAGCGCCGCCGACGCTCGGCGGGCGCGGCAGCACGATCCGGTCGCCGTTGTCCAGGACGAGCTGGCCGGGGCCGCTGGTGCTGAGCTGCTTGGCGCTGTAGAGCGCCGGCATGTTCGGCCCGAGAGCGACGGGCCACGCACTGCCAACGCCGTGCACCTGCTGGCCGTTGGGGAGCGTGGCCGTCCAGGGGGAGTCCAAGAACGTACGCTGCGGGCTACAGTAGATGACGCGTTCCGCCTGGTGCACGTTGCTCACGTCCGCGAGGTCGGGGTTGAAGTCGAACTGCGGGTCCACGGTCATCTCGTCGGCGCTCAGCGTCGTGAAGAGGCGCGTGACGTACGCGCCCTGGGAGAAGAGCGCGTCGGTCTCGCGCACGGGATCGATCACCTCCGCCTCGAAGGCGGCCCGAAACGCCGCGCGGTCGGTGTGGCGCGTGTTCAGGGTACCGAGCGAAGCCAGCGAGCAGTCCGGTTCGAAGGTGAGGCAGTTGCTCAGCGCCTGGGGCGTGACGGGACTGTCGAACACGGACGTGACGAACTCTGGGAGGCCGTTCCACGTGGAGTAGCGCTGGATGAGGGCCGAGAGCAGCTCCCCGAGAGTGGCGTTCTCCCAGTCGTAGCGCTCGTACGCGTCGTCCCCGGCTTGAAACACGACCCCACGGTACGCGCTCGAGGGCGCGGCGTGCTCGGTCACGAAGCCGTGCCCACCCGCTTCGTTGGCGGCCTGGGTGACCACATCGCTGTAGTTCGACGCGCCACGCGCCCAGTCGAGCGCGGCCTCGTTCAGCTCCAGGGACAGGTAGTTGGTGGGCACGGCCCGCGAGCGCCCGACGACCCACACCAAGACCCCCATGTCCGGCGCGGCGGCCTCCGCGGTGGGGCGAATGGGGACGGCGGGGCAGCCCATGTCGAAGCGGATGCGGATGGGTCGCAGGGTCCCGACGCTGTTGCCCTTCTCCAGCTTGAAGGCGATCAGGTTCATGCCACGCAGCAGGTACGTGCCCAGCGTGGACGCGCCGACGCCGCTGACGTCGTAGCCGTTCTCGGCGAACCACTGCACAGCCACCTCGCCGGGGCTCGAGAGGCCCGGGTCCAGCTGGATGACGTCGTAGATGTAGGGGCCGATGGTGCTGTGCGCGATCACGGTGACCGGAGGGCTGAGCCCGGCGTCCACGATCAGCGGTCCGCTGTCGGCGAACACCGCGGCGTCCTGGGAGGCGAAGAGCGGTGACGCGCACTCCCCCTCCACGCGCGTGTTGAGCTGGTAGCGCGGGTCGCTGAGCTGCTGCAGGCGCGTGAACACGATGTCGGACGAGAGCCCGACGGTGGGCGAGCCGACCACGGGGAGCACCCACGAGAAGCGCTCGGCAGGGCCGCTGTACTGGATCTGGACGACCGCCGTGACGGTCTGGTCGTCGTGCTCCACGAACACGATGCGCTCCGCAGCCTGGTTGACCGGGGTCGAGGCGGAGCAGAAGAACCCGCCGCAAGCCGCCGCCTCCGCCGGCAACACCAAGACCCAGGCGCAGACGAGCGCAGAGACGACGAGACCCAGCCTGGATGGGCACGCTTGCAGTTCGGACATGGTTGGTCTCCTCGAGTGGCACACAGCGGCACACGTCGCGTGGTGCGCAGGAGACGAAGCACGAAGCGTGCCTCTACCGTGAGAGCGGGCCGGCCAAGCCCGGCGCGGTGGTCTGGCCTGCGGGGTTGGCAGGCGCGCCCGAGCGCTCAGCTGGGGTCGATGGTCTTCAGGTGCACCTCGAGCAGCTGCTCGGGGGTGACCAACGTGGGCGCCTGGGTCAGCAGGCAGTTGGCGCGCTGCGTCTTGGGGAACGCGATGACGTCGCGGATGGACTCGGTCTCGGCCGCCAGCATGGCGATGCGGTCCATGCCGATGGCGATGCCGCCGTGCGGGGGAGCGCCGTAGGTGAGCGCGTCCAGCAGGAAGCCGAACTTCTCCTGGGCTTCTTCGTCGCTGAGGCCGATGGCCGAGAAGACCTTCTTCTGCACCTCCGGGTCGTGCAGGCGGATGGAGCCGCCGCCGATCTCGAAGCCGTTCAGCACCAGGTCGTAGCGGTGGCAGAGCACCTTGCCCGGGTCGGTCTCCAGCAGCTCCACGCACTCGTCGTGGGGGCGCGTGAACACGTGGTGCGCCGCGGCCCAGCCGCCATCTTCGCGCTCGAAGAGGGGCGGGTCCACCACCCACAGCAGGTTCCAGTGGCCCGCGCTGCCGGACTCCGGGATGAGCTTGAGCAGCTTGCCGAGGTGGATGCGCAGGTTGGCCATGACGGCGTGCACGCGCGCCTCGTTGCCGAACTGGAAGAGGATCAGGTCCCCGTCCTTGGCGCCGGTGGCCTCGTTCACGGCCAGGCGGAACTCGTCGGTGACCATCTTGGCCAGCGGGCTCTGCACCCACGCCCCGTCGTCGCCCTCGACCTTGGCGCGGGCCAGGCCCTTGGCGCCCATTCCGTTGACGTACTTCTCGAGCCCGTCGATGTCCTTGCGGGAGAAGCCGTGCCCGTTGGGGACGACCATGGCCTTGCAGATCTCCTCGGGCAGGTCCTTGCGGTACGTTCCGTCGGCGAACTTCTGCGCCATGGGCTCCAGCATGCCGATGCCGCCACCCTTGTGGGCCACCACGAGCTCCGTGAGGTCCACGTGCTCGAGCCCGAAGCGCATGTCCGGCTTGTCGTTGCCGAAGCGCCGCATGGAGTCCTCGAACTTCAAGCGCGGGAAGGTGCCGTCCGGGTACCACTGCTTCAAGTCGATGCCGAGCACCTCCTTCCACAGGCGGAACACCAGGCCCTCGATCATCTTGAAGAGGTCGTCCTGGTTGATGAACGACATCTCCACGTCGATCTGCGTGAACTCGGGCTGCCGGTCGATGCGCAGGTCCTCGTCGCGGAAGCAGCGCACGATCTGGAAGTAGCGCTCGTAGCCGGCCACCATGAGCATCTGCTTGTAGAGCTGCGGGCTCTCGGCCAGGGCGTAGAAGTGCGAGGGGTACAGGCGCGAGGGCACCAGGAAGTTGCGGGCGCCGCCGGGCGTGTACTTCACCAGGAAGGGCGTCTCCACCTCCAGGAACGCGTTGTCGTGGAAGTAGCTGCGCGTCTCGTGGTTGAGCTTGGAGCGCATGATCAGGTTGCGCTGCAGCTTGGGCCGGCGGAGGTCCAGGTAGCGGTACTCGAGGCGCTTGTCCTCGTTGGTCTTGATGTGGTCTTCGATCTCGAAGGGCGGGGTCTCGGCCTTGTTGAAGACGGTGACCTCCTGCGCGATGAGCTCCACGTCCCCGGTGGCCAGGCGCGGGTTGCGCAGGCTGGTGCCGTCGTCCTTGGTGCCGCGGTCCTTGACGTTGCCGCGGATGCCGAGGACCCACTCGCTGCGGGCGCGCTCGGCCTGCTTGAAGGCCTCGGCCGGGGTGCGCTCTGGGTCGAAGACCACCTGGGTGACGCCGTCACGGTCGCGGAGATCGATGAAGATGCAGCCACCGTGGTCGCGACGGTTCTGGACCCAGCCGAAGAGGATGGCCTCGCCGTTGATATCGGTGTCGCGGAGGGCTCCGCAGGAATGGGTCCGCTTCAATTCATCAATAAAACGCGCCACGATCGATGCTCCAAGAAAACAGGCGGCACCCTACCCGCAAGGCGCCGGACGTCAAGCGGCTTGCGCCCGCAGCCGCGGAGCGCCCTCCCCCCTCACCGGCTGCCCAGGGCGGCCTTGGCGGTCTCGTAGCCCAGGGCCTGGATACTGGCAGCGTGCTGGGGGTCGAAGACGTGGCTGACCACCGGCAGCTCCTCGGCCGGCCGGATGATGCGGATGTCCACGTGCCGCTTGCCGGGCAGGGTGCCTCCCTCGGCGATCAGCCGGTTCATCATGGCGGCCATCTTGGCGTCGTTGTCCACGATCTCGTCCAGCATGATGTCCAGACAGCGCAGCCCGACCTCGATGGCGGACGCGGTGGGGTCGAAGCGGGGGGTGGGGTTGGTGGGCGTGAGCAGCAGCATGTCCACCGCGTCGGCGCCCGCGCGGATGGCCGCCCCGAGGGGTGTCACGGCGCGGATGCCGCCGTCGGTCCAGAGCTCGTCGCCGATGTGAATGGGGTCGAAGGCCACGGGGAACGCGGCCGATGCGTAGAGCAGGTCGTGGAAGGGCTCGTCCTCCTGAGAGAAGAGGCGGTAGGCGCCCGTGGTGAGCGAGGTCGCGCCAAAGAGCAGCTGCTTGCCGTTGGCCCGCACGCGCTCGACGTCCACCGCCGTGCGCAGCAGCTCGCGCAGGGGCGTCGCGTCGTACAGCGAGGACTTCCAGAAGCCGCTCATGAGCCCCATACGCCACGGGCGGTAGATGTGCTTGTTGCTCAGCGGGGTGAAGAGCTCCGTCAGCCCCTCCGCAGCGGCCTGCTCTTCGCCCTGCGGGTACTGCGCCAAGAAGCCCGCGATGAGCGCACCCACGCTCACCCCCGCGAAGATGTCGTAGTGCTGGCCCAGGTCGCCCATGAGGTGCCGCACCGCGCCCACGTGGAACTGCCCACGCGAGCCCCCACTGCTGAGGACCAGGGCCCGCTTCATGGGGCCGGGCTCACGCTCACGGGGAAGCCCGTCAGCCGCGTCATACCGCTGATGCGCTCCACGGCGTCGGGCCCGTCGGCCGCGATCCAGTTGGCGTTCACCCCGCTGGTGCGCTTCGCCACGCGCAGGCCCTCCGCGCGCTCGTGCCCCCAGCCGTGCGGCAGCGCCACCACGCGGGGCGCCAGGTCGTCGGTGATGCGCACGTGCACCAGCAGCTCGCGCCCGTTGGCCGCGACGCGAGCGAGGGCGCCATCACTCAGGCCTTCCGCGGCGGCGTCGTCCGCACGCATGTACAGGTAGTTGCGCGCCCGCTTGCCGCGCACCAGCCCCTCCACGTTGTGCATCCACGAGTTGTGCGAGTTGCGCTCGCGCTTGGTGATGAGGCGCAGCTCCCCCAGCGTGGCCCGCTCGCGCTCGAAGAGGGCCTCGAGCCCCTCGGCCGCGTCGAGCAGGTCGGCCGGGGCGAGGTCGATGCGCTTGTCCGACGTGAGCAGCCGCCCCGGCACGAAGTCCCCGGGGGGCTTGCGACGCAGCGGCCGACCGTGGGGCCGGCGCTTGACCGCCCCGAGCGTGGTCTGCCCCGTGGCGGCCACCATGCCCGCGTAGAGCTGGTCCGGATGAAACGCCAAGCGCTCACCCACGAGCGGCAGGCGCCGCAGCCGCCGGTCCATGGCTCCCCACGCGTCGCTCACTCGCACGCCCAGGAGCGGGACCCCGATGGCGTGCGCCAGCTCGCGGAAGATCCACCACTCGTGCCGCTGGTCGCCGTCGGGCTGCACCACCGCCGGCGTGTACTGAAGGTACGGCTCCGTCATGAAGCCCTGGGCGCCGAGGGGCAGGTCACTGCGCTCCAAGAACGAGAGCCCGGGCAGGACGTAGTGCGCCAGCTGTCCCGTCTCGTTACGGAAGAGGTCCACGCACACCAGCAGCTCCAGCTGCTCGAGGGCCGCGCGCATGCGCTCCTCGTTGGCGCAGCTGAGCACCGGGTTGCCGGCCGTCACGAAGAGGGCGCGCACCTGCTCCGGACCCGGCGTCAGGATCTCGTCCGGCAGGATCGCGCCCGGCAGCTGGTCCAGCACCGCCTCGAAGTCGCCGATGCGCGAGCGCGCGTGACCCCGTCCGAAGCCCACGCGGTGAGCGATGGGCGCCAGCGGGAACATGCCGTGCGGGACGATGGCGCCGCCTTCGCGGTCGAGGTTGCCGCTGAGCACGTTGATGGCGTTGACCAGCCAGAAGGCGAGCGAGCCGCTCTGCCCCATGTTGAGCCCGGTGGACGCGTAGACGCTGGCGCTCGGCGCGGCGACGAAGGCGCGCACCAGCTCGCGCAGCTGCGCGGCGTCGACCCGCGTGACCGTCTCGGTGCGCTCCGGCGGGAACGCCGCCACCAGCTCGCGCAGCGCGCCCTGTCCGCGCGCGTGCGGCACGGCGCCCGGGTCGTGGTCCGCGAACAGCACCTGCAGAAACGACAGCAAGAAGAACACGTCCGTGTCCGGCCGGATGAAGACCTGCTCGCCCACGCGCTCGGCCGTCTCCGTGCGGCGCGGGTTCAGGTGCACCACGCGCCCGCCACGGGCCTCGATCCCCAGCAGCGTGTCCACCGCGTTGGGCGCGTGCACGAAGCTCATCTGGCTGATGGCCGGGTTGGTGCCGATCAGGATGACCATCTGCGTGCGCCCCAGGTCCGGCACCGGCTGCAGGATGGCGGACCCATACATGCGCTCGGCCACGGCGAACTTGTTGGAGCAGTCCTGAGTGGAGGACCCGTACACGTTGCGCGTGCCGAGGCCCTTCGAGAACGCCGTGGCGAACATGGCGTGCGCGATGCTGAACGCCGCGGGGTTGCCGAGGAAGGTCGCGACCGCGTGCTGGCCGTGCCGCTCGCGGATGGCGCGGGTGCGCGCGCCGATCTCGCGAAACGCCGTCTCCCAGCTGATGGGCTCGAAGCGGCTGGTGCCGGGCACGCGGCGCAGTGGCGTCTTCACACGGTCGGGGGAGTCGTGAACGTCGAGGTAGCGCACCCCCTTGATACAGACGAAGCCCTTGGAGGACACGTGCTCCGGGTCCGGCCGCAGCGCGACGACGCGCTCCCCCTCGACGTCGGCCAAGAGCCCGCAGGAGGCCTCGCAGATGCGGCAGAACGTGGGGACGGTGTGCATGGGGAGCCTTTCGTGGGGGCGGAGCGTCCCGCAGTGTATCAGCCTCCTGCGCAAGGGAGCCCTCCCGACTCCTGACGCCGAACGCGGTTCTGCGCGTCCCGCCCCGGCAGCTCGGACCGGATTGACGCCCGACGAGCGCGTCAGGCACGCTCGGCGCTCCGCCGAGCACCACCATGGCCACGGTCCAGCTGACCAAGCACCTCTTCACCTTCTTCCCTCAGCTCGAGGGGCGCGAGCTGGTCGTGCCAGCCGGGACCGTGAGGGACGTGGTGAAGGCCCTGGACGAGCAGGCCCCCGGCCTCGGGCTGTATCTGTGCGACGAGCGCGGGGTGCTCCGCACGCACGTCAACATCTTCATCGGCGACGAGCGCATCCTCGACCGCCGGGGTCTCTCGGACACGGTGTCGGAAGACGCGCGCGTCTTCGTCTTGCAGTCACTGAGCGGAGGGTAGCGATGGCGCAGCGCATCTTGGTGGGGACCCGTAAGGGCACGTTCGCGGTAGAGAAGGTCGACGGGGCGTGGAGCCCGCGCTTGCTGGGGCACGCCGGTTCGGGCGTGAACTTCGTCGCGCGCGACCCGAACACCGGCACGCTCTGGGCGCTGCTGGGGCACGGACACTGGGGCGCCAAGCTGTCGCGCTCCACGGACGACGGCGCCACCTGGCAGGACGCCCCGCAGATCACCTACCCGGAGGGCGCCCGGCACTACGCGGACGTGCTCCCAGTCGAGGGCGCCGAGCCGCCCAAGCAGCGGCCCATCAAGGCGTCGACGCTGCTCAAGCTGTGGGTCATCGCGTTCGGCGGCGACGGGCGCATCTACGTCGGCACCATCCCCGGCGGTCTGTTCGTGAGCTCCGACGGTGGGGAGAGCTTCGAGCTCAACCGGCCGCTCTGGAACCACCACTCGCGCGGCGGCGACCTCTTCACCACGGACGGCACGGGGGACACCCACTGGTGGGGCACGCCGGCGTCCGAGGGAGAGTTTGCGCCGGGCATCCACTCCATCGCCGTCGACGCGCAGGACCCCAAGCGCGTCTTGGTGGCCATCTCCACGGCGGGCGTGCTGGAGACGCGTGACGGTGGCGAGACCTGGGTGGGGCGCAACCGGGGCATGCTCAACGACTACCTTCCGGACCCGGCCGCAGAGTGGGGCCACGACCCGCACTTCGTCGAGCTGTGCCCCGCGCAGCCCGACCACGTGTGGCAGCAGAACCACTCCGGCGTGTTCTACAGCAGCGACGGCGCCGCCACGTGGAAGCGGGTGAGCAAGCCCGAGCAGGGCGTGCACTTTGGCTTCCCGGTGGCCGTGGACGAGCGCGACGGGCGTACGGCGTGGCTGGTGCCCGGTAAGTCGGACGCGCAACGCACGGCGATCGACGGCGCGCTCTTCGTGGCCCGCACGCGCGACGGCGGGGAGACGTGGGAGACCTTGCGACAGGGGCTGCCACAGGAGCACGCGTACGACGTGGTCTACCGCCACGCGCTGGCCAACTCGGGGCCTCTGCTGTGCTTCGGCAGCACCACGGGCAACCTCTACGTGAGCGAAGACGGTGGCGACAGCTTCGTCGCAGCCGCGCACAACCTGCCCCCCATCTACTCGGTGCGCTTCGGCTAGCGGACGGGACGCCAGAAATTTCGATATAGGTGAATTGACCTACGTCGGTCCGCCCATGAGCTAGACTCCGCCCCATGGCTTCTGGTGCTCCCCGTGCGTGGCTGCATGCGCTGCTCGCCCTGTCGTGCGTCACCCTCGTGGGGTACTTGGATCACCGGACGGGCAACGAGATCCGTCTGTTCCCGTTGTACTTCCTGCCCATCGGGTGGGCGGCCTGGTACGCCAGCACGGCCGTCACGGGCGTCGTGATCGCGAGCAGCACGGTGGCTTGGGTCACGGCCGCGTACACCAGCGGGATGCACTACTCCGAGGCCTACATCTGGCCTGTCAACGCGCTCGCTCAGACCGTCGCGTTCGGCTCCATCGGCGCGATGGCGATAGGCCTGAAGCGGCGTCTGGTTCACGAGATCCGGAGCAGCCGCGAGGACGTCCTGACCACGGTGCTCAACAAGCGGGGCTTCCAGGAGCAGACCCGTGAGTTCCTCTCGAGGTTGGACGGTGACGCGGCGGTCTTCGTCTTCGTGGACCTCGACAACTTCAAGCAGGTGAACGACGAGCACGGGCACGACGCGGGCGACGTCGCGCTCATCGAGGCGGCCCGCCTGCTGCGTGCGAGCACGCGGCACCACGACGCGGTCGGGCGCTGGGGCGGGGACGAGTTCGTCCTGTTGCTGCGTGAGACGGACCTGCCCACGGCGGAGAGGGTCCTCGAGCGACTGCGCGTGGCGCTCGAGACCGAGATGGGCAAGCGAGGTTGGCCCATCACCGCGAGCATCGGCGCCCTCGAGGTGCGCGCCCCCGCGCCCTCCATCGACGAAGTCGTCAAGGCCGCGGACCGGCTGATGTACCGGGCCAAGGAGAAGGGCAAGAACTGCGTGGTGACGGCGCAGTTCGAAGAGCTCACTCCGGGGTGAGCAGGAAGTGGGCGTTGGCGGCGGCGACCAGCTTGCTGGGGTCGTCCTGCCAGCAGAAGGTGCGCACGTTGGCCACGCGGCGGCCGTGCCGGATGAACTCGGCGCGCGCGAAGGTGTCCTTGCCCCGCTCCGCCTTCTGCAGGAACTCGACCGTGATGTTGATGGTCTTGGGCACGCGCACGGTCTCGGCGGACCAGAGCAGCTTGAAGATGGCGGTGGACTCCATCATGGCGCCGAGCGTCCCTCCGTGCAGCGCGTCCACGGAGCCGTTGCCGATGAGGTGCTCGGCGTAGGGCATGGTGACGAGCACGTCGTCGTCCACGATGCCCACCTGGAAGCCCATGAAGCGCGCGTAGGGGATCAGCGACAGCAGGCTGGTGAAGTCGTTGGTGTCGCGGGCGTGGTGCAGCGCGGTGGAGAGGTCGCTCATCTACTTGTCCCCCCGGAAGATGATGAAGGTGCCCGCGCAGGACGCGACCGGGTCGCTGGGATCCCCGTCGTGCGTGATGCCGCGGGTGAAGGCGACGTTCTTGGTGACGCGGTAGCACTCGGCCCGGCAGATGAGGTCCTCCCCGCGCTTGCCCGGGCGGAGGTAGTCGATGCGCAGGTCCAGCGTGGCCACGCGCATGGGCTTGCCCAGGCGGATCATGACCGCGCCCCCGCAGCCCGCGTCCATGAGCGTGGTCACGGCGCCCCCGTGGATGACCCCCGTCTCGGGGTTGCCCACGATCTTGTCCGAGTAGGGCAGCCGCAGCTCCAGGAACTCGGGCTCGAAGTCCACCAGCTCGATGCCGAGCGCGACGTTGTGCGGCACGCCGTTGACGAACACGCGGTCGATCAACACGCGCACTTGGTCTTTGTTGGGGATGGCGCTCATCTCACTCGTACCGGACGATGACGTGGAAGCCGAAGGGGGACTCCACGGGGTCGCTGACCTCGCCGATGCGTAACGCGAACGCCGCGCGCTCGAAGGCAGGGACCATCTGTCCACGCCCGAAGGAGCCGAGGTCCCCGCCGTTTCCGCCGGGGTCATCGCTGTACTCGCTGGCCAGCGAGTCCCAGTCATTGGGGTCCGTGCGCACCAGCTCGGCCACCTCGGCGGCGAGCTGCAGGGCCTGCTCACGCGTCCGGGTGGTCTCCTCGGTCGCCCCGCGGGCGCCGACGAAGCTGATCAGGATGTGGCGGGCCGCGATGCTGGTGGGCCCCGTCTGCGGGTTTGGCTGACGCGCGATGATGTAGTAGCCGCGCGCGGTCTCGATGGCCGGGCTTACGCTCCCCACGCGCAGCGCAAAGGAGGCCGAGACGATCTCCGGCGGAAAGGTGTCGGAGTCCCGGCGCAGCCGGTGGGCGTCATCACGCACGTCCGAGTACTGCTGCGCCAGCTCGCGGAAGCTGGTGCCCGGTTGGTGCGCCAGACCCGCGACCACGCCAGCGCGGGCCTCGGCCTGGGCCTGCGTGCGGGTGTTCTCCTCGTCGGCCCCCTCCGCGCCCTCGTAGGAAATGAGGATGACGCGCACGGCGATCTGCTCGACATCGGCCTCGCCGGACTCGGCCTGGTCGCGCTCTGGGTAGAGGTCACCATGGTCCACGGGGGCGGGCAACCGGCAACCGGCGAAGCCAACCGCCATCAGCATGAGCGTAGCGAGCCAGGTGTGGGGTACGGGCGAGAGGCGCGTCATCCGAGCGAGGTACCCCGAACCATGGGCGCTGTCGAGCGCGGCCATGACCACGCGGGTCGCGTGCCCGACGGTCACGTGCCTGCCGTCCAGCAGCCCGGTCGGGTGTCAGATGGGCTGGGGCGCCGGACCCTGCGCGGCCGCCGCGGGCGACGCCGCCAGCAGGCGCCTGATCCGCCCCTCGTCGAAGCCCGTGAGGATGGTGCCGCGCACGTCGATCACGGGGATGCCGGTGGTCGCGACCCCGGCTGCGCGCGCCTTCGCGTTCATCTCGTCGCGCGCGCCCGGGTCCCGCTCGATGTCGCGGTCCACGAAGGCGATGCCCTCGCGCTCGAAGAACTGCCGCGCCTGCCGACACGCGCCGCACCAGGAGGCTCCGTAGAGCACGATGTCGCCTGTGCCCCCGGTGCCCCCGGTGGCAACCGCCGCAGCGCCCGCCCCGCTGGCCCGCTCCACGTGTGCGTCGAAGGCTGCCCGCGGAACGAGACGCACGGCGGGCGGCCCGTTCCCACGCAGGTCGGCCACGTAGACACGGCCGTCGGCCGGCCGCTGCTCGGGGGCGAGGGTCAGCGAGTCCACCCGCACCCACTCACGGGCCTCCGCGGGCACCTCGCTGACGCTGTGGACCGTGTGAGCGCCCTCGGCGTCTGCGTAGGTCAGGAGCAGGTTTTCACCCGCCTCGTCGAGGGCGAAGGGGAGCTCCGCCGCCTCGCCGCTCGCCCCGAGCGGAGCCGCTTCGTCGTCGTCGGGCGCGCCCGGCGCCTCCGCGCTCGTACCGCAGCCCAGCGCGAGCAGGGCCAAGCAAGCGGCCACCAGGAGCCATCGCAAGTCGTTGACCTTTCTACGAGAGTTCATGCCGCGCGCAGTCTATCAGCCGCGCGCCGCCCGCGCAGGCCCCTCCGCCCGTCGCAAGCGCGGTGGCGCCGCGCTAGAACACGCCGCATGAGCCCCTACTGGACCACCGGCCTGCTGCTCGTGTGCAGCAACGTCTTCATGACCTTCGCGTGGTACGCGCACCTCAAGAACATGGCTCAGCAGCCCTGGGTGCTGGCTGCTCTGGCCTCCTGGGGCATCGCGCTCTTCGAGTACCTCCTGCAGGTTCCAGCCAACCGCGTGGGGCACAGCGTCATGAGCGTCGGGCAGCTCAAGATCCTCCAGGAGGTCATCACGCTGCTGGTCTTCGCGCCCTTCTCCATCTTGTACCTGAAGGAGAAGCTGACCCTCGACTACCTGTGGGCGGGCCTGTGCATCCTCGGTGCGGTCTTCTTCATCTTCCGCAGCAAGCTGATGTGAGCGGGGCCGGCGCTCGGATCTCGCCTGGGGGCGACCCTACTCCGAGCCGCGGCGGTCCGGGGCGTAGCGCGCGCGCAGCGTGGCCGTGCCATCCACGCACGCATCGCGGTGCACCACCACGCGGGCCGCAGCCGCCTCGGCAGCGGTGAAGGCGCGCTCGAGGCGCGCGAGCTCTTCTGCGGGGGTGTCCTCGTCTGGAGCGCCGATGCTGTGGATGAGCGCGTTCTGGACGTCCGCCTCGAGCAAGGCGCCGTGCATCTCGGCGCAGGCCTCGCGCACCGCGATGAGGCTCTCGCCTCGCAAGGGTAGCCTCCGCAGCACCTCCACGCGCTCCATGCGCGCCTCGAAGGCCTGCTCGGGCACGCCCTCGATGGCGCCGACGCGGTCCAGCAGGAGGCGCGCGTCGTTGGCCTCGGCGTCTTCCCCGCCGCCGCAGCCGGCGCTCGACGTGAGCAGCAGCAGGGTGAAGAGCATGAGCGCCGCGAAGAGCGTGGTCGCCCCGGCAGTCCACGGCTCACCGAGGCGGCCGCGGGGCGGCTCGTGGTTGCGCCGGAGGGAGGCGAGCGCGCGGCCACGCAGCCCTAGCGCCATGCCCCACGTGCGCTCGCGTACCCAGCTGGCCAGCGCGTAGCTCTCCACGACGAAGCGCTTGAGCGGGCGCCGGTAGAAGTAGTCGGTGTCCAGGTTGATGGCCGGCAGCTCCGGCGGGTACACGCCCAGCCGGACCAAGGTGATGAACGCCAGGCCCGCGAAGAACAGCAGCTGCAGCATGGTCAGCACGTGCGTGGTCTCGTAGGCGTGGTACTGCGCCGCCGCTTCGGGGAAGGGCAAGAGCGCGTAGAGCGCGCTGGGGAAGACGCCGATGCCGATGCACAGCGCGGCCGCGAGCCCCATGGCCAGCAGCATGTGCTTGGGCGCCTCTTGCACCTTCCAGCCCTGGTCGTGGGCGAAGAAGGTGAAGAAGGGGATCTTGATGCCCGAGTGGTCGCAGACGCCGGCCGACGCGAAGAGCAGGACCCCGAAGATGACCAGGAGGTGCGCCTCGCCGACGGCGCTGACGATCATGGACTTGGTGACGAAGCCGCTGAGCCCAGGGAACGCGGAGATGGAGAGGGCGCCGATGATGCAGAAGGCCGTGGTGAGCGGCATGGACTTGTGCAGCCCGCCGAGCTCGGAGGCCTTGATGGTGCCGGTGCGGTAGAGCACGGCGCCCATGCTCATGAGCAGGAGACCCTTGTACAGGATGTGCGCGAAGGCGTGGGCGGCGGCGCCGTTGATGGCCAGCTCCGTGCCCACGCCGATGCCGACCACCATGTAGCCCAGCTGGTTGTTCAGCGAGTACGCGAGGACGCGGCGCAGGTCGTTCTCCAGCACCGCGAAGAAGATGGGGAACGCCGTCATGCACGCGCCGATGGGGATGAGCACGTCCGTGCCAGCGAAGCCCCGCGCCAACGCGTAGATGGCCAGCTTGGTGGTGAACGAAGCCAGCACCACGGTGCCGCTGACGCTGGCCTCCGGGTAGGCGTCCTGCACCCAGTTGTGCAGCAACGGGAACGCCGCCTTGATGCCGAAGGCGAGGAAGATGAACAGCGCCCCCGGCGACTCCTCCAGGTTCATGCGCCCGAAGTGCAGCGAGCGGGTGCCCTGGTAGTAGAGCAGCGTGCCGGCCAGCAGCAGCACGCCCGAGCCCACCTGGATGACCAGGTAGCGCATGCTCACGCGGAAGACGCGCTCGCGGCGCTCCGGCTCGTCGAGGCCGCGCGCCAGGATCAGGAACACGGAGCTGAGCGCGGTGAGCTCCCAGAAGACGAAGAGCGTGAGCAGGTCCCCCGCGAAGGTGGCCCCGATGGCCGCGCCCGCGTAGACCAGCGTGGCCACGTGCTCGAGGGGACGCTTCACGTGGAACGCGTACAGGCAGCACAAGAACGCTGCGATGTGGAAGATGACGCCGAAGATGCGGCTGAGGGCGTCGACCCGCACCAGCTCCAGCGTGTAGCCGAAGAGGGTGGCGGAGCCCTGGTGGCCCAGCGAGAAGAGCGCCAGGTGGGCCGCGCTGAGCAACGGCAGCGCCAGCACGTAGGCGCTGCGAGCACGCCCGCGGAAGAGGGGCACGAAGCACGCGCCCAGGATCATGAGCGCGCCGGGGAAGAGCTGCGTGAGCGCGTTCACGACGGATCCTCCGTGGTGTCTGGTGCGACCTCGGTCGCCGGCGCGGGCTCACTGACGGGTGCGGGCTCGCTGACCGGAGCGGCGGCGACGACGGGGGCGTCGTAGTAGTCCTCGGGGCGCATCACCAGCTTGCGCAGGAGCTTGGCCGACAGGACGAGCCCCACATAGGACACGAAGCCCACCAGCGCGTAGACCCCGATGTAGCCCTCGAAGCCGAAGTGCGTGTGCCGGTGACCGAGGAAGGTGAAGGCCACGTCAGCGAGCAGCAGCAGGACGCAGACGCCCACCACCGCACGCTGGATGTTCACCGCGTTTCGCTCGATGGCGCTCTCGGGGAGCGGCTCGCGGGCGTCACTCATGGCGTCACCAGAGGGCGCAGCAGGGCCACCACGTGCTGCGAATAGAAGAAGAGGAGCAGGCAGCCCACAGCGGTGAGGCTGAGAGGCACCAACATGAGAGGGTGGGCCTCTCCGTGCTCGTGGTCCTGCGCGTGTCCGTGGTCGTGGTCGTGCCCGTGCCCGTGCCCGTGCTCGCGCGCGGGAGAGGCCGGCGGGTCGAAGAAGAACGCCCGCAGCGGGATGGGCAAGAGGTACCCAATGCCCAGCAGCGAGCTGAGCATGAGCACGCCCACCAGCACGGGGGACTGCTCGGCCGCGCCCAGCGCCAGTAGCCACTTGCTCCACGAGCCGCCCGTGGGGGGCAGACCGATGATGGACAGGGAGCCGATCAGGAAGGCAGCCATGGTGATGGGCATCTTCTTGCCCAGACCGTCCAGCTGGCTGACCTCGGTCTTGTGCGCCGTGACGATGATGGCGCCCGCGCAGAAGAAGAGGGTGATCTTGCCCACCGCGTGCGTGGCGATGTGCAGGCCGCCACCCAGGATGGCGTCCGGCGTGACCATGGCCGCACCGAGGACGATGTACGCCAGCTGGCTGATGGTGGAGTACGCCAGGCGCGCCTTGAGGTTGTCCTGCTTGAACGCGATCAGCGAGGCCAGCAGGATGGTGACCGAGGCCATGAACATGAGCCAGTCCGACGCGCCGGTGTCGCGCAGCAGGTCCAGCCCGAAGACGTAGACGACGATCTTGAGGATGGCGAAGACGCCCGCCTTCACCACCGCGACGGCATGCAGGAGCGCGCTGACCGGCGTGGGGGCCACCATGGCGTTGGGCAGCCAGCGATGCAGAGGCATGAGCGCTGCCTTGCCGCAGCCGTACACGAAGAGCGCGAGCAGGAGCGGCAAGGACGAGGTGGCGACGTGGCCGCGCAAGATGCCGCCCGGAACGAAGTCGAGCGTGCCCGCGGCGTAGTAGGTGAAGGCGATGGCCAGCAGCAGGAAGCACACCGAGGTGCCCATGAGGATGCCGAGGTAGACGCGCCCGGCGCGCTGCGCCTCTGGAGTCTGGTGGTGCGTGACCAGCGGGAAGGTCGCCAGCGTGAGCACCTCGTAGAACAAGAAGAGCGTGGCCAGGTTGCCCGCAAAGGCGATGCCCAGCGCCGCGAAGATGCTGAGCGCGAAGCACACGAAGAAGCGCGTCTGGTTCTGCTCGTGGTGCTCCCGCAGATACCCCGCCGCGTAGGCGCTGGTGACGGGCCACAGCCCCGCCGCCACGAGGGCGTACAGCATGCCCAGCGGCTCCACGCGGAACATGAGCGGCACGCCCGGCAACATGGCCTCCACGAGCTGGAGCTCGGGCAGCCGACCGGCGACGACCGCCGGGTAGAGCGCGGCCACCGCCACGAAGGTGGCGAGGCCAGTCAGGCCCGTCACGGCCTCGCGCACGTTCGGGCGCTTACCCGCGAGGGCCACCAGCGCCGCACCCACGACCGGCAGCCCGAGGGCCACGCCGACACCGAGCGACTGGCTCATCGCGCGCCTCCGAAGAGCGACTGGGCCGCCGTCGCGACGTACTCGGAAGGCAGCTCGGACCACACACCCAGACCGACGCTCACCAGCACGAGCAGACCCGCGGGGACCCAGGAGCCCCAGTCGGCCCGCTCACGCGCGAGCGGCGGCGCGTTGGCCAGCGGGGCGCGGAAGTAGAGCACCTCCACCACGCGGAAGACGTAGACCACCGCGAGCATGGAGCTGGCCAGGATCAAGAAGGCGAGCCACGGACGGCCACCCGCGAGCACGGCCTCGAGCAGTGCCCACTTGCTGACGAAGCCCACCGTCCCGGGGACGCCGATGAGCGAGAGCCCACCCAGCACGAAGCCGAGCGACAGCAAGGGATAACGCTTGCCCAGGCCCGAGAGGCGGTCGAGGCGGTCGTCCCCCACCTGCGCGATGAACGCCGCCGCAATGAGGAAGAGCGCCGTCTTGGTCACGGCGTGCGCACCGAGGTGCAGCAGACCGGCGTTCAGCCCGGCCTCCGTACCCAGCGACAGGGCCAGCGTCAGGTAGCCCACCTGACCGATGGACGAGTAGGCCAGCAGCCGCCGCAGCGACGGCTGGAAGATGGCGGACAGAGAGCCGGCGAACATGGCCACCAGCGAGAGGGGCAGCAGGAAGTCGCCGAAGTGCAGCGTGTCGAACACGTAGGCGACGCCGAAGAACGAGACGACCACCCGGATGAGCTGGAAGTACATGACCTTGGTGGCCGTGCCCGCCAGGAACGAAGAGACCGCGTGCGGCGCCTGCGAGTACGCCCCGGGGAGCCACTGGTGCAGCGGGAACACCGCCAGCTTGATGCCGAGGCCGACGGCCAGGAACGCGAAGGCCACGTGCGTGGTGCGCAGGTGCTCGACCTCGCGGATGCGCGCCGACACGGCTGCGGCGTTGAGCGTACCGGTCATCTGGTACATGAGGCCGATGCCGATGAGCACGAAGGTGCCCCCCAGCGTGCCCAGGAAGAGGTAGTTGAGAGCCGCCGTGAGCGCGCGCCTCTCCTTGCCCATGGCCACCAGCGTGTAGGTCGAGAGCGAGGAGATCTCGAGGAACACGAAGACGTTGAACGCGTCGCCTGTGACGACCATGCCCATCAGGCCCGCGACGCACATGAGGAACGCCGCGTAGAAGAACATCTCGCGGCCGACGACGTCCTCGCGCGTGCCGCGCGTGCCGAGGCTGATGGCGAAGGTGGCGATGGTGCTGACGATGGCCGCCACGTACGCGCCGGCGAAGTCCACGCGCAGCTCGATGCCGATGGCTGGGCGCCAGCCACCGAGGGGATAGCTCACGGCAGAACTCATCTGCAGCGCGAGCGTCCACGCGGCGCAGGCGCTGAGGGCGCACGCCAGCGTGGCGATGACGCGGCTGGCCTTGCGGTGCTTGATGAAGACCACCAGCGGCGCCGACAGGAGCGGCACCAGCACCATGAGGATGGGCAGGTGCTCGCTCACGCGTGCTCCTCGTGCGAGGCGCCCGCGTGGGCTGCCGTGGCGCTGGACGCGTCGCTCTCGGCGGCCCGCTGCGCTGCGAGGGCGTTGGCCGCTTCGACCTCACGGCGGTCGAGCTCGGCCACGACGTCCTCTTCGCTGGACCCGTATGCCTCGCGGATGCGCACCACCAGCGCGAGCCCCACCGCGGTGGTGGCGATACCGACCACGATGGCGGTGAGCATCAACACGTGAGGCACCGGGTTGGTGTACAGCACGAAGGGGCGCGGGGCGCCGTCGTCCAGGATGTAGATGGGTGCGGTGCCGCCCGTCACGCGGCCCATGGACACGTAGAGCATGATGACGGACACCTGAAACAGGCTCAGCCCCATGAGCTTCTTCACGTAGTTGGGCTTGGCGATGACGATGTAGAGGCCGACCATCATCAGCACCACCACCGCCCAGTAGTTCCACACGTTGGGCAGGGTCACGACGGCACCTCGGATGCGGCGTCCGTGCCCGCGGCCCCTTCGGCGAGGAGGTCTGCGCCGGAGCGCAGGGCCCGCTCTTCGGGCACGAGCGGCACGTCGTCTGCCGAGACCTCGGTCTCGCAACGGTCCTCGGCGTCCAGCACCACCTGCGGCGCGAGCGAAGGACGCCGCGTGGCGAAGGTGGCGTAGATGATGATCATGACGGCGCTGACCGTGATGCCCACGCCGAGCTCGACCATGAAGATGCCGTAGTGGTGGCCGTGAGAGGGGTGGCTGGGGGTGAAGACCCCGTAGGCCAGGAACTGCCCGCCGAGCAGCATGGCCACCACGCCGACCCCGCCGTAGATCATCAGCCCCACGGCCATGATGCGCTCGAGGCGCTCGGGGGGGACGTGGCGCACCAGCTCCTGCGGACCGAAGACCAGTCCGAACAGAATGAACGCCGTGGCCAGGATGACGCCGGCCTGGAACCCACCGCCGGGCCCGAAGTCCCCGTGCGCCTGCACGTAGAACGCGAAGAGCACGATGTAGGGCAGCATCACCTTGGCCACGGTGCGCACCACTGGCATCTCCCGTACGTGTGCGTGCCGCTTTCCAGGAGGGCGCGAGGACGGCCGCTCGTGACCGGGGGACTCACCGGAGGCCGGGAGCTCGCTGCGGCGACCGCCCAAGAGCAGCAGCACGCTGGTGCCCGCCACGAAGACCACCCCGAGCTCACCGAAGGTGTCGGACCCGCGGTAGCTGGCCAGGATGGAGGTGACCATGTTGGGCAGCCCGATCTCGTCCCACGAGCGGTCGATGTAGTAGCGCGCGATCTCGCCGTGGACGACCGCGTGCGGGTCTCCGAAGTTGGGCATGTCGAGCGTGCCGTAGATCAGGGCGCCGCCCGTCAGCACCACCACCGCGAGCGCGGGCCACGAGATCTTCTTCTCGCGCGCCTCCACGTCCTCGGTGAGGGAGAGAGTGGCCAGCATGAGCACCGTGGAGATGCCGGCGCCGACGGCGGCCTCGGTGAAGGCGACGTCCACGGCCTCCATGACGGTGAACAGCCCAGCGCTGACCAAGCTGAAGATGCCGGTGAGCATGCTGGCGGCGAAGAGGTTGCGCTGCCGGCCGAGGATGATGGCGGTGGCCAGCAGCAGCACGAAGAGCACGACCGTGATGGCGGTCTCCATCAGGCGGGCTCCTCGGGGTCCGCAGCCGAAGCCGCGTCAGCCAACACGGCGTCTTCCGCAGCGGGCGGCGGGGGCGGGGCGATGGTCCAGTCCTTGCGCGGGACGTTCTCGATGCGCACCCCCTGCGAGTACGCGGCCTTGGCGAGGGAGTGCGTGGAGACCGTGCTCGAGACCCACAGGAACGCGACCAGCGCCAGCAGCTTGAACGCGACGAGGGGAGGCGCGAAGAACATCAGGCCCAGCAGCAGCGCGCCGGCGCCAGCCGAGTCGGTGATGCCGGAGCCGTGGCAGCGCGAGTAGAAGTCCGGCAGGCGGATGACCCCGATGCCGCCGATGACGCAGAAGAGCGCGCCCACCACGACGAAGAACGCGCCGATGACGTGCAGCACGTCCGTGATCACGGGTCCTCCATGAACGAGCCGTACTTGGAGAAGCGCAGCACGGCCAGCACGCCGACGAAGTTGCAGAGGCCGTAGACCATCGCGAGGTCCATCCACTCCGGCCGCTCGTAGAGGAAGCCGGTGACGGCGATGAGCAGCACCGTCTGCGTGCCGAAGAGGTTGAGCGCCAGGATGCGGTCGTAGGTGGTGGGCCCACGGGCCGCACGGAAAAGCGCCATCACCATGGTGACCAAGATGGCCACGGCGGCGAAGGACATGACGGCGGCGGTGAGCGTCACGCGCGCCCCTCCACCCAGGAGATCTTGCGGTCGATGTCGCCGCTCCCGTCTTCGGAGGCCGCTGCCTCCGTGAGCGCGTGCACCAGGATGACTCCGTCACGGACGTCGAGGGAGATGGTCCCCGGCGTGATGGTGATGGTGTTCGCGTGGATGGCCAGGCCCACGGCCGTGCGCTGACTGGCGGGCACGCGGATGAGGTGCGGCTGGATGCGCAGGCGCGGCGACAGGATGACCCGCGCGATCTGCAGGTTGGCCGTGATGATCTCCCTCACGAGCCAGGGGATGTAGAGCAGCACGCGGAGCGCGAACTCCATCGGCGCGCCCTCGGCGTCCATCAGCTGGAGACGCCGCATGATCAAGACGGTGGCTCCGACCGACACCACCCCGCAGGCCACTATCAGCGGCTCGAAGTGCCACGAGAGCAGCACCCACAGCACGCTGAAGACGACCACGGTGACGACGGTGCGGAGCATGAGGAGGAGAGGCGCGCCGGCCGACAAGAGCCGCCGCGCGGCGGGACGATAGCAGCTTTCGGGGGGCGCGCCCCTGCGCCCGTGGAGGTGCCCGCTCAGGTCAGGGTGTGCATGAGCTCGCGGATGGCCTCACGCTCCTGCGCCTCGGGCAGGCCCCAGCTGGGGTCGTAGCCGAAGACCTCGCGCGCCGAGCGCGTGGAGAAGCCGTCGACGAGGTCGAAGTGCTCGAGAGGCACCACGCCCGGGTGCACCTCACCGCACGCATGCGCCAGCGCCAGCGTCTCTTTGCGCAGGGTCATGACGTAGTTGGCGAGCCGCGCCGACTTGAGCGTCGGATCGAGCCCCGCCACCAGCCACGGCTTCTGGGTGGCCACCCCCGTGGGGCAGTTGCCGGTGTGGCACTCCTGCGCCTGGATGCACCCAATGGCCAGCATGGCCTCGCGGGCGACGCTGACCAGGTCACAGCCCAGCGCCATGGAGAGCAGCACCTGCTGCGGGAAGCCGAGCCGGCCCGTGCCCAGGAAAAGCACCTTCTCGTGCATGCCGCGCTCCGCCATGGTGCGGTACACGCTGGTGAAGCCCAGCTTGAAGGGCAGCGCGACGTGGTCGCTGAAGACGAGCGGGGCGGCGCCGGTGCCCCCCTCGCCCCCGTCGATGCTGATGAAGTCGGGCGCGCGGCCCGTGGTCTCCATGAGCTTGGCGAGCTCCTGCCAGAAGCCCATCTGCCCGACCGCGGCCTTGATGCCCACCGGCAGACCGCTGGCGTCCGCGAGCGACTCGATGAAGTCCAGCATGGACGACACGTCCGAGAACGCGCTGTGCGACGCCGGGCTGATGCAGTCCTTGCCCATGGGGACGTGCCGGATGGCGGAGATCTCCGGCGTGATCTTGGCGGCCGGCAGCACACCCCCGAGGCCCGGCTTGGCGCCCTGGCTCAGCTTGATCTCGATAGCCTTCACGGGAGCGCTCGCCACGCCCTCGAGGAAGCGCTCCATGGAGAAATTGCCGTGGTCGTCGCGGCAGCCGTAGTAGCCCGTGCCCAGCTGCCACACGAGGTCGCCGCCCTTCCGGTGGTAGGGCGAGATGCCGCCCTCCCCCGTGTTCTGCCAGCCACCGGCGATGGCCATGCCGCGGTTGATGGACTCGATGGCGGCGCCGCTGAGCGAGCCGTAGCTCATGGCGGAGGTGTTGATGATGGACTCCGGGCGGAACGCGTGCTTCCGCTGCCGGTAGCCCCCCATGATCTTGGCGCAGGGGACGCGATACTTGGGGTCGTAGCCCGGCATGCCCTTCACCGGGGAGGTGATGGGGAAGGTGGACTGCCGAATGATGAGGTAGCCCTGCGTCTGCTCCAGCTCGTTGTCCGTGCCGAAGCCGAAGTAGTTGTTCTCCACCTTCGCAGACGCGTACACCCAGCGGCGCTGGTCGCGCGTGAACGGCCGCTCGTCGTCGTTACCGGTGACGATGTACTGACGCAGCGGGCCGCCGAGGGCCTCGAACCAGTAGCGGAAGCGCCCGACGATCGGGAAGTTCGAGATGATCGTGTTGCTGCGCTGTCGGCGGTCATGAACCGCCAACACGGCCAGCAGGACGATCGGGACCAGAAGCCAGAGACCCCACATGCCGACGACAGTATCCGTCGGGACTGCGAGTGTCTACTCTTGCGCGCTGGCTGCCACCGGCAGCGCAAAGCCCGGCGGGAGCGGCTCGCGCGCAGCGCGCATGAACGCGGGGATGCCCTCGACGCCGACGCGACACGCCAGCACACCGCCCACGATGGCGCAGGTGGTGTCCCGGTCGCCGAGCGCGCTGACGGTCAGCCACAGCGTCTCGAGGAAGTCGTCGGGGCGTTGGCACAGCAACCAGACGCAGAGGGGCACCGTGTCTGCGGCCGTGACGCCGGACCCGTTCCCGAGACGCTGTGCCGCCAGGCCCACGCTCCCCTCGCCCAGCGTCTGCCGCGCTTCCTCGATGCCGTCGCGAACTAGCGAGGCGGGGGTGTTCGCGAGGACGTGCGCCATGAACGCCTGAGGGTCGAAGGGCTGCTCGCGTGTCTGCTGCGCGAAGCTGGCCGCAGCCGCGACCGCGATGGCTCCCGCGACTCCTTCCGGGTGGGCGTGGGTCACCAGCGCGCTCTGCTCGGCCTCGCGCCGACAGCGA
This sequence comes from Sandaracinaceae bacterium, assembly GCA_020633075.1. Taxonomy (GTDB): domain Bacteria; phylum Myxococcota_A; class Polyangia; order Polyangiales; family Houyiibacteriaceae; genus JADJJE01. The sequence goes on along the minus strand of JACKEI010000002.1, from coordinate 1,104,238 downwards.
GCGTCGTCGCCGGCGAAGAAGGCTCCCAGCGGGGCGACACGGGCCGCTGCGCCGTTGCCGAAGGAGCCCACCCCGCGGAACACCTCGCGGCACGCCACCTGCCACGCGTCTCCCGCGCGCAGCTTGTCTAGCAGGCGCTTGGCTCCCGGCCCATAGCCACGCATGGGGTCGAAGCGCCCGACCAGACGGCGGGCGAGCGCATCGCCGTCAATGGTGCCCTGCTCGCGCAGCAGCTCGACCACGCTGAGGGTCATCTCGGTGTCGTCGGTGTAGCGCCAGGGGCCCGGCGGCGGCGTGCGCGCTTCGATGGCCACCCTGAGGGCGTCGTGGGGCAAGAAGAAGCGCTCGCCGAATGCGTCCCCTACGGACAGGCCGGTGAGCGAGACGAGCGCCCTCTCGTAGGGCGCGCTCACTCGGACCCGCGCGGGCAACCGGTGACGGCGTTCATGCGCCCTCAGGATGCGGCTGTGCGCGATCGACTGTCAACCGCGGAGCGCGCGCCGGCCGGGACCGCGGGTGCCGCGAGCCTCTGCGCCCTGCGAAGACCCGGCGCGTCCCACGCGACGGAGCGACCCGTTCAGGCGCCCGCGATGGCGCGCCCGGTGACGCGCCCCGTGAGGACACATCCGCCCAGGAAGGTCCCCTCGAGCGAGCCCCTCCCGTGGATCCCGCCGCCGCCGAACCCGGCCGCCTCGCCCACCGCGAACAGCCCGGGGATGTGCGCTCCGTCGGCCCGCATGACGCGGCCGCGCAGGTCCGTCTGGATACCGCCCAGGCTCTTGCGCGAGAGGATGAACGAGCGGATGGCGATCAGCGGACCCGCCTTGGGGTCCAGGATCTTCTGGTACTTGCAGGTGCGGATCTTGTCCCCGCGGTAGGTGCGGAAGTTCATGATCTGCCGCAGCTGCTCGTCGTTGAAGTACGCGGGGCCGCGGTCGATCTGGTCGTCGTACGCGCCGATGTCGCGGCGCATGGCGTCGAGGTCCACGCGGTGGCCGTCGAGGCCCCGCTGGTTCATCTGCTCCACCAGCGCCGGCAGCGTCTTGGCCTGCACGAAGTCGTCCGGGCACTCCTTCAACAGGCGCGCGACGAGCGCCTTGTTACCCGTGATCAGGTCACGCACGAGCATGGCCTTGTTCTTCTCGAAGAAGGCCGTCATGTACGAGCAGCCCGAGACGCCCAGCTCGCGGATGGCGATCTTGTGGTTCATGACGATCCACGCGTACTGCCCGGGCTCCTTCAGGATGCTCTCCACCAAGTGGCGCGTGTCCGTGTAGGCGACCAGCGGGCGGGGGTTGCGGATGCGCTCGCCGTGCGCGTTCATCCACAGGCCGGAGCGCGGCGGGACCAGGCTGAGCCCGTCGTCCGGGCGGCTCTTGCGCGGGTGGTGAACGCCGGCCGCGTAGTGCCACTGCTTGTCCAGGTGCGTGACGTTGGCCCCGTGTCGCGCCACCTCGTCGTGCAGCATGCCGTCACCGTAGATGTGCGCGCCGTTCAGCAGCTTCTTGGGGGGCTGGCCCCAGGGCGCGTACCAGTTCGCGCGGACCTTGCTGAGGTCCCCTCCGCAGATGCCGCCGGCCGCGATGACCACGTGCTCGGCCTTCACACGGAAGCTCTTGCCGGACTTGTCCGTGCCGGTCAGCCCGGTGGCGCGCCCGTCCGTCATCTCCACCCCGGAGACGGTGTGCTCGAAGCGCAGCGTGAGGTTGCTGCGGCGCGGGTGGGCCTCGATGGCTGCGACCACGCGCGCGATGATCTCGTGGCCGGTGCCCCAGGCGATGTGCCAGCGGGGGATGCTGTTACCCGGCTTGTCCAGCCCGCGTTCGGGCCAGTTGACCACGGGCAGGAACTCGACCTTGGCCTTGTCGAGGAAGCGGAAGATGTACTCGTCCGAGTTCTCGCAGTAGAAGCGGGCCCACTGCCGCGGGAAGGTGTCGCCCTCGCCGAAGTGCGCGTAGCTCTCCCAGTCGCTCATCGCGAGGTCGGGCGTGTCGCGCAGGCCGAGCTTGCGCATGTGCGGCGTGTCGATCATGTGGACACCGCCGAACGACTCCTTGGCGAGGCCGCCGAGCTTGCCCGCGACGTCGCGGTCCAGCACGAGCACCTTGCGCCCCTTGTCGAGCAGCTCGTGGGCCGTGACCAGCCCGGCCAGGCCCCCGCCGGCGATGACGATCTCGGTGTCGTAGGTGATGTCTGCGGACATGGCTGCTTCCCCCCGCGCGGGCGCGGTCAAAATGAACTGGGCGTCAAGTTTGGGTGCTCATGGCTTCGCGCGTCAAGCAATTTTGGCGGCAAACCCGGGGGACGATACCCCGGCGGCGCGCCCGTAGCGACGAAGCTCTCGCGTCAAAGGGCTGTTAAGGGTTGCCGGACCAACGCCACCGGCGATACCGTGACACAGCGAAAGTTCATCCGCGCTTTCGCGATTCGAGACAACGATCGCCGCATGATGCGCCTGTCCTGCTTCTCCTCCTGTCGTGGCACACCGCGCGGCCCGAGGGGGGCGTTTGGGGGCGCCTCGAGCACGGTCCATGACCACTAGAACCGACCTCTCTGGGTCGGAGGAGCACGCGATGAGAATAGGTATCCGACCCCTCGAGGTGTTTGCGCTGGGCGCAGCCCTTGGCTGCCTCGCGTTCACGAACACAGCCAGCGCGAGCTGCGGCGACGGCGTGATCGAAGCGCTCGAGGGCTGCGACGACGGCAACATGGCGAACGGCGATGGCTGCTCCGCGCTGTGCCTTGAAGAGCTGGGTTACGACTGCGTACCCAGTCTGTTCGCGACGGGTGTCAACGACGCCGGCACCGCCTTGCCGAGCATGTCCGCCGACCCGCACTGGACCTGGTCGGAGACGAACGACGAGCTCACCGGCGTGCCGGCCATCGCCCTCCAGAACCCGGCCTGGGATGACTTCCCACCGGGGCGCTGGGTGTCTCCCACGGCGAACTTCGGCAACGAGCTCAACATGCTGTTCGATACCTTTTGGTTTCAGCGCGTCGAGATCCCAGCCGCCTTCGCAGGGTCGCTCACCTTCTCCATCGTGGTCTCCTGCGACAACGAGTGCGAGGTGTTCGTCAATGGGACGAGCTTCGGCGGACACAACGACTTCAACACGTCCGCTACCATCAACGTCCCCGCCAACGCTTTCATGGCCGGCTCCAACCTCGTGACCGTACGCCTGCGCGAAGGAATGCCCGGGACGCCCCGCGGCATCCTCATCTACCCGGGTGGCGGCGGCATCCTGAGCCAGTGCACCCAGGTCTGTACGCTGGACATCGAGTGCTTCGACAACAACCCCTGCACCACGGACACTTGTCTGCTCGGCGCGTGCACCAACTCGGCGCGCCCGCGCGGGGCTGTCTGCGTCGGCGGCGCCTGCAACGGCGACACCCTCGCCCCGATGTGTGTCGCGTGCGTGGACTCCTCGCCGACGGGTCTGGACGCGGGCTGCTTGATCGGGGCCCAGCACTGCCGCACCACGGGCACGGGGGCGCCTGTCTGCGAGACGTGTCTCGACACGGTCATTGGCGCGGGCACGGACCAAGGCTGCATCGCCGCCGCGCCGTACTGTGTGAGCGGGCCGGGAGGCAGCGGCTGCGTCCAGTGCCTCGGGTCGGCGGACTGCGACGATGGAAACGACTGCACGCAGGACGTGTGCGCCGCAGGGGCATGCAGCAACCCGGCCGAGACGGTTGGAACGACGTGCGCCGGCGGCGTGTGCGACGGCGCGACGCTCTGCGAGCTCTGCCTGGACACCGGCAACGGCACGGACGACGGCTGCAGCGCGGCGACCCCGCACTGCATCGGCGCGAGCGGTAGCCGCCAGTGTGTGGAGTGCGAGACGGCGCTGCACTGCGACGATAGCGTCGATTGCACCGACGACGCCTGCACTGCCAACGCGTGTGTGAACACGTCGGTCGCGGCGGGTGACACGGGCGATTGCGCGATCAACCTGGTCTGCTCCGGCGGACCGAGCAACATGTGCGTCACCTGCGCGGACACGGACGGCGGCTCGGGCACGGACGCAGGCTGCACGGCCGGCGCGCCCTTCTGCGACACGGTCGGCGGCGGCAGCGGCGCCACCTGCGAGGTCTGCATCGACGGCGGCGCGGGCACCGACCCGGGCTGCGACGTCTCCACCCCCAACTGCGTGACCAACGGAGGCGTCAACGAGTGCGTGAGCTGCGCCTCCGACGCGGAGTGCAGCGACGGCAACGAGTGCACCACCGACACATGCTCGTCCGGCATGTGCACCAACTCGGCGCTGAGCGAGTTCACGCCGTGCTCGAGCGGCGTCTGCACCGCGGCGTCGATGTGCAGCGCCGTAGCGGTGTCCATCGACGACCCGGCCGACCGCTCGGTCACCGCCGACAACACGCCCGTCATCTCCGGCACGGGGACACCCGGCGGCACGGTGGAGCTGCGGCTGAACGGCAACCTCATCGACACCGTGACGGTGGACGCCTTCGGCATGTGGAGCGTCGCGGTCACGCTTCCGTTGGATGACGGCGACGTGGGCATGCAGGCGGACCTCACGGCCGGCTCGGCCTCCACCGACGATAGAAAGGCCTTCATCGTGGACACGGTGACGACCGTCACCATCGAGATGCCGGCCAACGGCAGCACCTCGATGGACGCGACGCCCCTCATCATCGGTACCGGTGAGCCCGGCGCCAGCGTCGATGTCACGTTCGACAACGTCTTCCTCGGAACGGTCACGGTCGCCCTCGACGGCAGCTGGATGATCGCGGTCAGCGCGCCCGCCATGAACGGCAACTACACGGTCAGCGCCGTCGCCACCGACGCGGTCGGCAACATGGCCAGCACCTCTTCCACCTTCGACATCGCGTCCGACACAGACGTTGCCATCGTGGGCCCAGCGCTGAACTCGGTGACCAACGACAACACGCCCACGATCTCCGGCACGGCGCTTCCCGGCGCCACGGTGCGCGTCACCGCCTTGATCGGCGGCACGGACGTCTTGCTCGGCACCGCAGTCGCAGACAGCAGCGGCAACTGGGCGTTCGACGTCGCGACCCCCCTCGACGACGGCATGGTGGTCCTCACGGCGACGTCGACCGACCTGTCGAACAACATGGCGACGGACATGTCGGCCTTCTTCGTGGACACGATGACCTTCGTGACCATCGACGACGTGGAGCCGACCACCGGCGCAGTGAGCGGCACGGGCGAGCCCGGAGCCAGCGTCGCGGTGAGCATCGACAGCGTCGTCGTTGGCACGGTCGTCGTGGCTGCGGACGGGACGTGGACCTTCGACGGAGATGCCCTCGGCGTGGGCCAGCACACGGTCACGGTCACGGCTACGGACCCGGCAGGCAACACGGCCAACGACACGACGTCGTTGACAGTGACCGCCACGGACGGCGGCGTCACCCCGGACGGCGGGGTCACGCCTGACGGGTCGGTCACCCCGGCGACGGGTAGCCTCTCGGGTGGCGCCTTCTGTGCCACGCACTCGCCCGTTGGGATGAGCTGGCCGGCGGGCGCGAGCTTGCTGCTGGTAGGCCTCGTGCTCGCCGGGCGGCGCCGGCGCCGCTGAGGTCGACACAGACCGAGACGTGGTGAGACCGCTCGCCCCGCGCTCGACGAACACGTGAAAGAGCCACCCCCCGGGGTGGCTCTCTCCGTTAATGCGCGGCGACCCTTGACCGCGTGCGGGCTTGACCTTCTCAGGGGCGGGACAACACTGCGCCCCGCTCGGCACGCATCCGCGCGGCGAGCCACAGGAACCCATGACTCGTAACCTGACCCTGGCCACTATCGCGTTCGCGCTGTTCGGGGTGTTCTTCGCGAGCTACGCCACGCTGGACTTCGCCAACCACCTGGACCGCCAGGTGCACGGCATCCACTGCTCGTTCCTCCCGGGCGTGGAGACGGCCTCGAGCGAGAGCAGCGGCTGCCAGGTGACGCTGATGAGCCGCTACTCGTCCGTGTTCCGCACCAAGCTCTGGGGCGGCCTGCCCGTGTCCTTGCCGGGCATGGGGCTCTTCGCCTTCTTGGGCTTCTGGGGCGCCTTCCTGGTGGTCACCGGCCGCCACACGCAGCGCAGCGCGGCCTTCTTCACGCTGGGCGCGTGGGCCGTGCCGCTGCTCACCAGCTGCGTCATGGGCTACCTCGCCCTGGTGGAGCTGGACGCCGCGTGCAAGCTCTGCATCGGCATCTACTCCTCCAGCACGCTGGGCTTCGCCGCCGCGGCCGCGCTGGCCTGGACCGCCTGGAAGCGCCCCCCCGCCTTTGGGAGCGGCACGCAGGAAGACCCGGGCGTGCGCGGGCTGGCCTTCGCGCCCCCGCTCGCCGCCGTGTTCGTCGCCCTGCCCATCGCGGCCTACGTGGCCGCCATGCCGGACTACAGCGCCTACGAGGCGGGCTGCGGCCAGCTGGCTCACCCCGACGCGCCGGCCGACCTGCTGGTCTCGCTGGGCGGCTCGGCCGGAGGTCACCCGGCCATCGAGGTGCTGGACCCCCTCTGTCCCTCCTGCAAGGGCCTCGAGTCACGCCTGAGCGCGTCGGGGCTGGACGAGCAGCTCTCGCGGCGGGCCCTGCTCTTCCCGCTGGACGACGCCTGCAACTGGATGGTCACCAGCTCCCTCCACCCCGGCGCCTGCGCCGTGTCGGAGGCCATGCTCTGCGAGCCTGACCAGGCGCGCGCCATCTTGGCCTGGGCCTTCGAGAACCAGCCCGCCATCACCAGCGCGGAGCGGGCCACCGAAGGCGCCGCCGCCCGCATGGTGGTCGAACAGTTCCCGGACGTGCGGGGCTGCGTGGGCAGCGCGCGCATCGGGCAGCGCCTGAACCGCGGGCTCCGCTGGGCGGTGTCCAACCAGATCCCCGTGCTCACGCCGCAGCTCTTCGTGGACGGCCGCAAGGTCTGCAACGAGGACACGGACCTGGGCCTCGAGTACACGCTCACCCGTATGTTGGCCGCGCCCGCCGCGGCGCAGGGAGGTGCCCAGTGAAGCTGCCCATCGTGTTGGTCCTGGGAGCGCTCTTTCTGACCACGGCCACGGCCCTGCCCTTCCTGTGGGTCAAGCAGGCCGGCACGCGCATGGTGCAGCTCTCGGCCGCCGAGGCGCCGCCCACGGCCGCCGTCGCCGAGGCCGCCAACGCCAGCTATTGCACGCCGGAGCTCAAGGCCGTGCTGCGGCGCGTGCTGCAGAGCTGCGGCCTGCTCGAGGCTGGCGGCGTGCGCGGCTGCCAGCCGGCCGACGCCCGCCAGGTCGCCAGCCTGGCCGGCGCGGACTTCAACGCCCTCTTCCTGCCGATGGCCGACCGCGCCGGCGTCATCCAGTTCGAGCAGAACGAGGGCGTGCTGGACGCGAGTGACCAGGCCTTGGTGGACCGCATCTTCGCGGACCAGCGCGGCGCCAGCTACTTCTTCGTGGTGGCCCGCTCCTCCCCCGAGGGCAGCGTGCGCTACAACCGCGAGCTGAGCGAGACGCGCGCCAACGCCGTGCTGGCGCACCTGCGCGCCAACTACCAAGACCCGGACCTGGACCGCGAGGTAGGGCTCCTGTGGCTGGGCGAAGAGTTCGCGCAGCTGGATCAGCAGTTCTGCGCGTGGCAGCGCTCCGGAGGCGAGAGCCAGTGCCGCACCGCCGACCTCAACCGCAGCGCGTTCATCGCGTGGATCGACTGCCAGCTATGAAGCCTCTCGCATCGCTCGTCGCGCTAGTGCTCCTGCTGGGCTGCGGCCAGTCGCCCACCGCAGACGCCCCTCCCCCCTCGCGCTTCGAGGCCGTCACGACGGCGCGCGGCGACATCGACGCGGTGCTGACGGACGTCTGCGACGTGGCGCACCCCATCGCGTCGGCGCCCGCGTGGGCCTGGCCGGAGACCAACGAGCTGCCCGCGCCCAACCCCGAGCAGTGGACCTGGGTGAACGTCTGGGCCACCTGGTGCCGGCCGTGCGTGGAGGAGATGCCCGTGCTCCAGCGCTCGTTCGCGAGCGGGCCCATCGCGCTGCGCTTCCTGTCGGCGGACACCAGCGACGAGACCGTCACCACCTTCCGCCAGGCGCACTCCTTCACGGCGGCATCGCCCCGCCTGAGCGACCCGGCGGAGCTGCAGACCCTGCTGCGCGCCGCAGGCTACGAGGGCGCCGGGTCCCTGCCCGTGCACGTGCTGGTGGACCCCAACGGGCACGTGCGCTGTGTGCGCGCGGGCGCGGTGGAAGCCCGTCACGTGGAGCGCATCCTGGGGGCGCTCGGCCGCCAGGCCGCCCCCGCCATCCGCTGACGCACGCCACATTCGGTCAACGCGCGGGCGCGCGGGACGTGTACTCTGTAGACTAGCCTTCTCTCCCCCCGGAGCAGCCTGCATGAGCACCCCTCCCAGCCTCGACGAGCTGACGCAGTTCGGCATCCGTCCCGCCGACGAGCACCAGCACCCCTTCGACCCCGACGACCCCACGTGGAACGAGTCGCTCTTCTACGACTGGTACACGCCGGACGGTGGCCTGGCCGGGCACGTGCGCCTGGGGGTCATGCCAGGGCAAGCCCGCGTCTGGCTGTGGCTCTACCTCTTCGACGGCGCGCGCTGGCTGGCCGTGGACGAGGCGCGCCTGCCCATCGCCGGCCTGGACTGGGACACCTTCACCTACGACAACGCCGGGCTGCGCTTCGAGCGCGAGGTGGTGCAGGAGCTGCTGCACAACCGGGTGCGGGTGAGCGCCTACGCGCGTGTCATCGCCGGGCCGGGCGTGGGGCGTGTGCTCCCGGTCGACGTGGAGCTCGACGTGTTCGGCATCGGCGCGTGTCACAGCGTGGGCGACACGGGGGTGGACGGTCACTCGCACGGGCAGCTCAGCGCCGCGCGCTTCGAGCAACCCACCCGCGTGAGCGGGCACTTCCATGTGGACGGGCAGCGCTTCGAGGTCGAAGGCCGCGGAGAGCGCGACCACAGCTGGGGCCCGCGCCTCTGGAACATGGAGTGGCGCTTCTTGGTGCTGAACGGCGAGACCTACCGGCGCCAAGCGGTGGCGGTGTCCTTCGGCGAGGGCGAGCCCGACGAGGACGCGCTGATGGTGGGCTACTCCAGCGACGAGCGCGGCACGGCGGACATCGACGACGTGCGCTTCACCCTACGCTACAGCGACGACGCCCAGCAGCCCTACGAGGGGCGGGTGGACGCGCGCTACGAGAACGGCGCCGTGCTCGCCGGCACGCTGACCTGCGTGAGCGCCGCCGAGATCGACGCGACGCACGTCTTCTCGCCGCCCCAGCCCTCGCGCTACCAGCGCGCCCTGGTGCGCTTCACGCCGGACGACGGCGGCGAGCCCTGCCTGGGGTGGCTCGAGATCAACCGCTTCCTGCAGCCCATGGTCTTCGAGGACGAGGCGTGAGCGCGCCTTACTGTCGGACCATCGCCGCGAGCGCCGGGCTGCCCGTGGGGGGCAAGGCCGAGGGCCTGCGCCGCCTGCTGGAGCTGGGTCTGCCCGGCGCGGCGGCCTTCGTGATCGTGGGGGCGCGCGAGACGCTGAGCGACGAGCTCTTCGCCGAGGTGCTGCAGCACTACGAGGCGCTGGGGGCGGGCCCGGTGGCGGTGCGCTCCTCTGCGCTGGGGGAGGACTCCGAAGACGCCTCCTTCGCGGGGCAGTACGACACGCTGCTGAACGTGTCCGGAGCGGAGGCGCTGCGGGCCGCCATCGAGGCGTGCTTGGCGAGCGCGCACAACGAGCGCGCCACCGCCTATCGCGAGGCGCGCGGGGAAGACGCTCGCGGGCAGGCCGCCGAGCTGGCCATGAGCGTGGTGGTGCAGCGCATGGTGGACGCGCGCGCGGCGGGCGTGCTGTTCACGGCGGACCCCGTCAGCGGGCGCCGCGACCGGCTGGTCATCGACGCGGTGGAGGGCCTTGGCGACGCGCTGGTGAGCGGCCTGGTGACCCCCGACCACGCCGTGCTGGACCCGGCTCTCCACGTCGTTGCGTACGAGCGCGCAGGCGAGGACGCCGTGCTGCACGACGACGCGCTGCGCACCCTCGCCCGCCACGCGCGGGAGGCGGAGGCCCGCGTGGGCGCGCCGCTGGATCTCGAGTGGGCCATCGACCAAGCGGGTGAGGTGGTGTTCCTGCAGGCGCGCCCCATCACGCACCTGGCCGCCGACCCGCGCGCGCTGGACCTCATGCAGGCGCCGGAGCACTTCTACACCAAGTGCAACATCGGGGAGATGATGCCCGGCGCCATCACGCCCCTCTCGCGCTCGCTCACCGCGCGCGGCATCGAGGTGGGCATGCAGCGCATGTACGTGCAGTGCGGCGCCCTGCCCGCGGAGACGCCCGAGCACCTGTACGTGGCGGTCTTCAGCGGGCACATGTTCCTGAACCTCACGGGCGTGCTGGGCATCAGCGGGCGCGTGGCCGGGTCCACCCCCGACCAGGCCTGCTTGGCCATCTGCGGGCAGCGCGTGGAGGCCGCCGAGCGGGCCCTGCCCCCGCCCGCGAGCGCCGTGGTGCAGTACCGCAACCTGCTGCGCTACGCGGCGTTCATCCTGGGTGCGGGCCGGCGCGTCCCGAAGCTGCGGCGCTGCGTGGACGACCTGCGAGCGCTGGCGGCCGGGCTACCCCGCGCAGCCGACGCGCGCGCCATGTGGGAGCGCATCGACGCGGGGCTGCCGGCGTGGTGGGAGGCCTTCGAGCACCACCTCGCCTGCTCTTCACCGGCGGGCGCCATGGCCCCTGTGCTGCTGCGCGTGACCGCCCAGAACGACCCGCCGGACGCGCAGGACGTGGCGCGCGTGGCGGAGCTGCTGAGCGGCGCGACCGACGTGGAGAGCGCGGACATCGCGGCGGGCATCGACCGCATCGTGGACGCGCTGCTGGACATCCCCAGCGCGTGGGAGCGCTTCGTGCTCCCGGAGCCCGAGGAGGCGCTGGCTTGGCTGCGCAGTCCCGCGTCGGGCTTGGCGGGAGAGCGCTTCCACACGTACCTGGAGCGGCACGGGCACCGCACCGTGCGCGAGCTGGAGCTGCACCAGCGCGACTGGGCGGACGACCCGCTGCCCTTGATCCGGTCCATGCGCAGCGCCGTGCGGGCGCGCGCTACGGACACGCCGGCTGCCTCCGTGCGGACGCACGCGACGCCGCTGCGCGAGCGCGAGCCGCTGTCGCGGGGTCTGCGCGCGCTGGTGGGGCGCGCGCACGCCGCCGTGCGCCTGCGCGAGACTACCAAGTCGCTGCTGGTGAAGGCCGGCCAGCACCTGAAGCACGCCTACCGCACGCTGGGCGCGGCGCTGGCGGCCGAGGGGCTGCTGCCGGACGACGACGCGGTGTTCTTCCTCACGCACCAAGAGCTGCGGCGCCTGCTGGGCGGTGAGGCCGCGCTCGCGCCGCTGGCGGTGGCCCGGCGCAAGACCTACGCGTACCAGATGGACCTCGTGTTCGAGGAGATCTTCGTGGGGCGCCCCGAGCCCGTGCGGCCCGTCTTCGACGCGGGCGACGGCGTGATCATGGGCAAGCCCGTGAGCGTGGGCATCGCCCGTGGGCGCGCGCGCGTGGTGCGCACGCTGGAAGAAGCCAGCGCGGTGGAGGCCGGCGAGATCCTCATTGCGCCCATCACGGACGTGGGCTGGACGCCGTACTTCGGGCTCCTGGGCGGGCTGGCCACCGACGTGGGCAGCGCGGTGTCGCACGGCGCGGTGGTGGCGCGCGAGTACGGCGTGCCCTGCATCGTGGGCACCCAGCACGGCACCAGCATGTTCCGCACGGGCGACCGCGTGGAGCTGGACGGAAGCACGGGGCGCCTGCGCCGCCTGGCCGACGACGAGTGACCGAGCCGCGCGGGGCCTGACCAAGCCGCGCGCGACGGGCGCCGTTTTGGTCTACCCTCCGCGCATGCCGACGCTCGCCTACAACGACCCCAAGACCGACCTCGACGCCTGGGCCGCGCGCCTCCAGATCAGCCGCGAGGCCATCGAGGTCTACGCCACCAGCGACGTGATCGACCTGCACATCGACTCGTTCATCTGGACGCGCATCTTTGGCTACGACCTGAGCAAGCGGCACGGGGGCGGGCTCCTGGGGCGCCACTTCTACAGCCACTGCGACTTCCCGCGCGCCATGGAGGCGGGGCTCACGGGCGGCGTGTGGCTGATCACCACCAACCCCTTCTTGCCCGCCAAGGTGCGCCGCAACCTGTTCTTCAAGAACCTGCGGCGCTTCGAGGGCGAGTTTGCGAAGCACCCGGACGTGTTCCGCGTCGTGCGCACCACGGCGCAGTACCGGGAGGCGCGCGCGGCCGGGCTGCACGGGGTGTTCCTGGGGGTGCAGGGGGGCAACTGCCTCGACTACGACCTCGCGGACTTCGACAGGCTGGACCCGCAGCACGTGCTGCGCATCACGCTGGTGCACCTGTCCAACTCCAGCCTGGGGACCACCAGCTCGCCCGCTGCGCGCCTGGGGGGCAACGACGGGCTCACCAACAAGGGGCGCGAGTACATCGAGGTGCTCAACGCGAAGAAGATCTTCGTGGACCTCGCGCACATCAGCCGGCGCGGCTTCTTCGACGCGCTGGAAGTGCACGACAAGACGCAGCCGCTGATGGTCACGCACACGGGCATCGACAGCGTGTACGCGCACTGGCGCAACATCACGGACGAGCAGATCCGCGCCGTGGCCGACACGGGCGGCTGCATCGGCGTCATGTTCCAGAGCGGCTTCTTGGCCAAGCGGGGCGCCAGCGTGGAGACCATCGTGGACCACGTGGCGCGCATCATCGAGGTGGCCGGCGAGGACGTGCCGGCCATCGGTACGGACTACGACGGGGCCATCTCGCCGCCCCCCGAGCTGCCCACCATCGTGGAGCTGCCGCGCGTGGCCGACGCCATGCTGCGGCGGGGGTGGTCGGCCGAGCGCATCCAGAAGATCCTGGGCGGCAACTACCTGAGCGTGGTGGAGCGCCTGCGCGGGTGAGGCGCGAGGCGCGGGTGCGCTGCAGGGCGCGGGTTGGCCGCTCGCGCGGCGTGGCCCCTCAGTCGGTGATGCTGTTCACGATGGGCGCAAGGAAGGCCGCGTCATCCCACTCGTCTGGTGGGCGCGTGCCGCGGCTGGGGATGATGCCGTCGCTCGGGTAGCGCCCGAACAGGCTCGGGTCCGCCACCGTGTCGCCCAGGTAGGGCACGTACCAGCCGTTGCGCACCACCACCAGCTCCAGGCTGGGGATGACGTAGATGTACTGCCCGTCGTGGCCCAGCGCGGCGTAGAGATCGGCGGGCACGCCCACGTCCGTGTTGCCCATCAGCCACCACATGTAGCCGTAGCCCTCGTACGAGCGCGAGGGTGAGGTGGACGCCGTGACCCACTCCTCGGAGAGGATGCGCCGCCCGCCCAGGCGCCCGCCCTCGAGGAACAGCTGACCAAAGCGCGCGAAGTCCCGCGAGGGCATGTCCACGCAGCAGAAGGTCAGCGTGTCGCCCGTGCGGTCGCGCCACCAGGCCGCGTCCTCGATGCCCAGCGGGTCGAAGAGGTGCTCGCGCGCGTACTCGCCCGCAGACATGCCCGTGGCCACCCGGATGACGCGGCCGAGCAGCATGGCGTCGCCGCTCGAGTAGTTGAAGCGCGTGCCGGGTGGCGCGGTGACCTCGTTGTCCAGCACCACGCTCAGCAGGGAGCCGCTCGCGTCCAGCACCAGGTCGATCACGTCCGACGAGGACGCCGCGCCCGGGTCGTAGTCCTCGTTCCACTCGAGCCCGCTCGCCATCTCCATCACGTCCAGCAGGCGCATGCCCTCCTTGTCCGTGCCCTCCCACTCCGGGATGTACGTGGTCATGGGCTCGTCCAGCGAGGGGATGTCACCCCGGTCAATCGCGATGCCCACCAGCGCGCTGGCGAAGCTCTTGCCCACCGACCAGCTCGCGCCACGGCTGCTGGCGTCGCGCCCGTCGGCATACCACTCGGCCACCACGGTCCCCCGCCGCACCACCACCACCGCCTGCGTGTTGCGACCCTCCGCGAACGCATACGTGCGCGCCCCCTCGAGCGTGGCCGCGTTCATGCCCACATCGGCGGGCGTGCCCTCCGCAAACTCGAAGCGCGCGTCCCCCCCGCCGCACGACCCGAGCCAGAGCAAGGCGGCCAGAAGCGACAGAGACGTGAGGGAATGCCCAAGGGAAGTGCGCATGGAGGCATGCTAGGCAGGCCGTCTCGGCGGGGTCAACGAGTCCCGAGCGCGGGCGCGCCGCGGGGCTGCCCTGCTCACGTAGAGTCCCCAACGCGCTTGCTCCACGGAGAGTGCTCGGTCACCTCCGCATAGGACGCCCCCCACCATGGCGTCGGCGTCAACGTCCCCCGAAATAGCTCTGGTCGACCAAGGACGTCGAGCTCCGCCTCGTACTGCGTCGGACCCAACCAACGCGGGCGATGGACTCGCTCGCGCCACCCTCCCGCCGCGACGGCGCGCTGCAACGCTTGCATCCACAGTGGCTCGATGTCGTAGTCCGAGATGCTGACGTGTAGCCCGAGCGCCGCGGACCACGACCCGGACGGTCTGTGGACGTCGATCTCGAACCCGGAACGCGCCGTCGCGTCGTCGAACGCAATCGCAAACGCGATTCGCTCCTCCGAGCAGGCGGTTTGCACCACCCTCGCCCCATGCGTCGAGGCCGACCTGGTCACGTCGCCCGCCCAGGCACACATCTGCAACCACTCTGATGACGTCATGACTACCACCATCGCGGACCCACCATCGCACCATGGGAGTGTCGAGCCAGGTGAAGTCGCCCGAGGTTACCCGGTCCTCGTCCGCGTATCGGCACCTGTTGCCGGCGGCGTCCATTGGGCGCCGTGACTACCGCCCAGTGACACGGCCACTACCGGGAAAGGAGAGGGAATCCCACCCCCAACCAGCGCCAGCACCTGACAGGGCTCCGCGCCGGGCCACACGTCGATGAGACGCCGACCGCCGATCAACAGATGCGTGACGCTCTCGTCATCCGCAACGCCGCCAACGACGACGCCGGACCTCGACAGCTGCGACCTGTCGACACCCGCGACGCGGTATGGGGCAAGCCTCGCGTTGCGTAGCGTGCCAACTCTCATGCCAAGAAGCAGAAGGTAGACCAACCAGAGCGCCCCGCCGAACCCGATCAGCACCGGTGACTCACCAAGCCAGCCGAGGAGCGCGCACGCGAGCGCCCCGATGACGAGTGTCAGCGACGCCGGACTCGTTGCGTCGACGGCGACCTGCATGACAACGAGCTCAACAACGGTGGGCCTTGGCGCTCCGCAGAGCCGCCGCAGGGCTGGGTGGTAGAATTGCCATCCATCAGGTTCGTGCACACTCATAGATTCTCCGTTCTGATCATCTTCTCACACGGACGGTTCGCGCCCGAATCCACGTGGCTACGTCAGATCCGTACAGGCTTGACATCGCGGGTGCGCCCGCACAAAGAAAGATAGAATTCCAGAAGCGATACGAGAGCCAACCAAGACAAAATCGGGACTACGGGGTTCGAGCGGCGACGGATCAGCGACGCCGGGATGCTGACGGAGGCGTGCCGAATGTCTTCCAATGACGCGACTCACCGAACGGATACCATCCAGCGAACGCTAAGCTCAAGGAGCGCCATCATGATTAGCCACACGACAGGGGCCGTTCGTGGATTGCGCTTCCGAGCCCGCGGGGGTAGCGCTTCATTCTTACCGACGAGCTCCCGGACGGACGCGATAGTAATCGCGACACCGCAAACGAAGCCCCAAGGGTCCCATCGCGAGCCAAGGTAGAACGACCATACGACACCGGAACATGCCATGGTTGCGCCTACATATCTATACGATACTTTCGCGTATTCTTTCATCCAACGTCCAGGGCCACACGGCTTCGACACATTGATTTTCAAAGGCATCCCACAAAGCGTCGGCGCCGGTTCGGAGCGTGTCAATGGGTTTGAGCCAGGGCGTGGGTGAAATCTATGTTGGGTTGGCGGTCAGTGCCGGTGCTCCGGGGAGCACCGGCTGAGGGTCGGCGACGGGCGCAGGGTTGTGGGCCATGAACTCGGCGTCGTCGGCATCCAGCAGCTTCTCGATCGGCTTCGGGGCGGTCGGGTCGAGAGGGTTGATGGCCACCACGGCAGGCGGTCTGCGGACGCGGGGATGACCTTTGACGAAGCGCTCGGGGTGGCGCTGGTAGGCGGCGTCCATGGCTCCCTGGCGGGTCTGGACGAGGCCCTCGACGCGCCCGAAGAAGACGTCGGCGGGGGTGAAGAGAGCGAGGCCGCTGTGGCGGTGCTGGTTGGCGTACCACTCGAAGAACTCGGTGAACCAGCGGCGAGCGTGTTCGACATCACGGAAGCGCCCGGGGTAGTCGGGCTGGTACTTGACCGTCTTGAAGAGAGACTCGGAGTGGGGGTTGTCGTTGGACACGCGGGGCCGACTAAGACTGCGGTCGACACGGAGCTCGGCGAGCAAGTCGATGAAGCCGGTGGCGGTCATGGGCGCGCCGCGGTCGTTGTGGACGGTGATGGTCCCCGGGGCGATGTCGTAGCGCTCGATGGCGGTCGCGAAGAGCTGCTTGGCGAGAGCGCTGTTCTCACGCTCGGCCACCATCCAGGCGACGGGGTAGCGGCTGTAGAGGTCGAGCACGAGGTAGAGGTTCAGGAAGGTGCCTGGGGTCGTGGTGGCCAGCTTCGAGATGTCCCAGGTCCACACCTCGTTGGGCTTGCGGGCCTCGAGACGCGGCACGGCGTGGGACCGTGCGTCGCGCTGATTGCGGCGCTCCCGCGTCTCGCCCTGGTCCGCGAGGATGCGGTACATGGTGCTGGGCGACGCCAGGTAGCGGCCCTCGTCCAGCAGCTCGGCGTAGACCTGCCGCGGCGTCTGGTCCTCGAAGCGCTCCAGGTGCAGCGTGTCGAGCACCTGCTGGCGCTCCTCCGGGCTGAGCCGTCGAGGGCTCGGTGGTCGAGGGCGCCGGGGCCCGTGACGGCGTGGTGCAAGCCGACGCCGGGCCGTGCCGCGTGGCATGCCCAGCACGTCGCAAGCGTGGCTCAGAGGGACGATGGGGTCGCGCGCGAGGAGCAGCTCCATCAGAGCGTCTCGTCGTTCTCGAGACTCGGCAGCGCAACACCGAGAATCTCGTGCGCTTTTCCCGCAAGCTCAATCAGCTTCCGCGCGACCAGCAGCTCATGCTCGAGCCGCGCCGTCTTGCGCTCCAGCTTCTCGATGGCTTGGTCGCGCTCGTCCTTCTGGGGCTTCGCCCCGGGCCGGCGGGCGTCCAGCCCCGCCTCCCCATGCTCGCGCACCTGCTGACGCCACTGAGTCAGGTGAGAGCTGTACAGCCCCTCCCGGCGCAGTAGAGCGGCGACCTCGCCACGCCCGGTGGCGGCGTCGGCCCGCTTCAGGATGGCGACCTTCTCCTCCCGCGTGAACCGGCGTCGCTGACGGCGGTCATTCTCGGGCAGGGCCACGACTTCGGTCTCAGGTTTGTTCATCGGCTTCTTCGGCATGGGGACAGGTCCAGTCTCCGCCCTCGCTACAGATAATGGGAGCCCCTTCGTGGCTCACCCCTTGTTGACACGGAGGGGGTTGCGGACAGTTCTATGCCGAAGGCCAGCGGCCTTCCAAGCGTGCCGCGACGTCCGTGCGGTTGTGCGGCTCACAGGGATCAATCTTCGCGGGTGTCCCTCCGCCAAGTTGGTCGCATCCTCCTCCGTCGCCACTTGGGCGCCATCAGGTAGTCGCCAAAGCCGGGGTCGTCGCGCTCACATCCACAGCGTATTCCGTCTGGACCACCCGAGCACGTCTTGACTCAGATCGCCACGACGCCAGTCGGCCACGTGCTGCGACGCCGACAGCTATGGGACCGATGGTAGGGACGCTGGTGCCCAATCCATAAACCGGATCTCGACCAGGATGCCGTCTTGAAAACGAAAGCCAACGTCCTCCACGAACAACACTCCGTCTTCCTCGCTCACGTAGGGGTCGTCGGAACGCACGCTCTCGACGCCCAGGAAAACATCCTCACGTCGAACTTCAACGCCCGAACCGCGGATGACGCTTAGAAGGATGCGCACGGAACGCTCCACACGCGTCCACTCGTCCGCGCAATGAGCGGCCGTTACAGACTGGTCAAGTAGCGCCAGGGCCCAAGCGGCGTTCGTGGCCAAAAGGAGAAGGAGAAGGAGAAGGAGGCGGACTGTTGTCATGGGTATGAGTATGTTGCCGCCGCAAAGCCGCCCCACCAAGGCAGACCTGCCAGAATCGCGTCCTGGGCAAAGACGCCGCAGTTGTTGTCCAGGATGCGGTAGTTGTTGAACGCCGGCCTCCCATCACAACCGCAGGGATGATCCGGCCGAACTGACGTCCGACCGGGCAAGGCGAGGAGATGCGCTCGAAGAGCGAGCGCGGAAGCAAGGTCGCCGCCGTCCTCTACTCCTTGCTCGAGACCGCGAAGCTCACGGCGTGGAGCCGACCGCGTACCTGCATGACGCCGTGATCGCTGCGCGCCGCGGTGAGGTGCTGCTGCCTGGCGAACTCGGGCGCGCGTAGGCACTGACTCAGATCAGCCGCGCGGGCTCAAGACGGGGCACGGCGAGGAGATACGCTAAGCAGGCCGTCTCGGCAGGGTCAATGAGTCCCGAGCGCAGGCGCGCCACGGTGCCGGTCCTCTGACTAACGCCAGGGAGTGTCAGGCCTCCATAGACTCCGGCACAACCAGGTTCCTGCGTCCGTGTAGCTGCACGGCACGAAGGGCCGGCCCATCGGCATACCTAGTGACACCGATCGACGACGCGCGAACAATTTTCTTTCGCGGCACAACTGCGGACACATCCCACACGGCAACATCGTCGCGATCGGCAGTCTGATCTGAGATCGCGAACGACTCCATCAACCGAGCATACCCGATACGAAACACCACCTCGCACGACGCAGCCAACCAGAACCTCAACCACCTTCCAGCGACCATCCGGACCACGTTCTTCAAGAGTTACAGCCGCGCCCAAGGGAGCACCAAGAATCTCGAGAATTCTTGAAAAATGCCCGTACCTACGAGACCGACAAACCCATGATCGTCGCGTCACCTTCCCTTCGTTAACGCCGTCGCACGACAACACTTCCCCACCCTTCAGAAACCGTGCGACGACCAACGATGCACTGACTTGTCTCGCAAATGAGATCGCAGAATAGACAAACGACGAAGCAAAAACAATCACAAACAAGATGTACCAGTCTTGATGCGATATGTTTCTAAATCCATGCTCGTGCTCCAGATACTGTGTGATGAGAAACATGCACACAAACATCAGGATCATCGAGACCAAGCATGCGGTCACGCGAACCGGACGCTCGACGACTTGATACGATACGGTCGTGGTCAAGACTCTTTCATTTCACGTTCGTGACTATATATGTAGATAGTCCGTTACCTAGCGCCGTCAGCGCGCCTCGCATAGCGGATCGTTCGAACCAGACAGAGGCGACTCCGCGATTGTACATGCTTCCAAGGCCAGAGCCCATCGCTGACAGCGTACGTGTTGAACGCCGCCCTCCCATCACAACCGCGGGGATGATCCGGCCGAACTGACGTCCCACCAGACCCGCCGCCGTACACCGTGAACGCGGCCGTCTCGCCCGAGCACCCAACCCGCGCCACGGCGCCTTTCTCGGCCGCGCGGTGAACCTGGTGTTGGGTGCCCGATGCCCACCCCCCACAGCGCGGAGTTCGCCCGCGACGCCTCGGATCTCCGGGACCGGTCCCCCGTAGCCGGGCGTCGCCGCGCTCACGTCCACAGCGTGCTCCGTGTTCACCACACCCAGCGTGTCATCCTCGGCGTGCCCGTCCAGAGCGGAGCGCGTCAGTGTCATCGACGGCCCCACCTGCGCGTCGTCGGACGAGTATCGCCGGGGACGCTACGGGGCGAGCGGTGGGGGCGTCGACGGGCGCTCGTACCAGGACTCGGGAGCCTCCGCATAGCGGGCTAGTGCACGTGCTTCGAGCCCCGTTAGACGACCTCGTAAACGCAGCAACCACGCAAGTGCCCACAGCCCGAGCCATGTTCCGAGCGCTCCCCAGAAGAGCGCCCATCCCACCGCGACGAAGACGACGAATCCTTTCGGGGCGCTCGCTGTGCGGAGCATCCCCAGCAAGTGCAGAGCCGGCCAAGTAGAGAGCGCCCAACCAACCAGAGGACCAAGACGGAACACTGGGAGCACAAGGCGGGCGTTCTCTGGCGACAATGCTCGGATCTTCGACAGGCCTGTGCTGAGTCGCGAGGAGTGTGTAGTCATGCGTGTCGCCTACTCGTTCGAGGGGAAGCCGATGGTGGCACTACCGGTCACTCGTCCACATGCGCTCGATGATCGTCGCCATCAATGTGGAACAACATCGGACTGCCTCGAAAGACCGCCCCTCCCTCCGCTCTGATCGACACAGAGTATCCGTCTTCGTCGAATGCGATTGACTCCACTTGTGAACCACGAAACCGAAGTACACGAGGAAACCTCCACACCAGAAGCGATCCACGAAAGACAACCATGATGTCATAGCGTCCACGAAGCTTTCGTGCGCGGAACCAAACTACTAAGAACGCGACAACACCGGACACCCAGAACAGTCTGTAAACAAGATCGTTGATGCCCGGAAATTCCATACTCGCGGACACATCATACCCATTTACGATGCAAACAATGGCGTACACCAACGTTGGTACAGACACCAAAATTCCAACGACTGTGCCGAACAACTGGTGCCACACGGATCGAACACACGAACCATCTATCGCATTTAGACTCATACAAGATCAACATCAACTTCAGCTAATAACGGACACATCACGGGCGCGTCGCCTCGACGTAGATCACGAAGGCGACGATGACGGCGCCGTAGAAGCAGAGGGTGCCGAGGATGAGTGGCACGACCTTCTTCTGCCAGGCTTCCACCGCGGCCTTGGCCGCGTCGAGGGCCACGTCGCCGCGGGCCTTGGCAGCCACGGTCGCCGCGTGAAGGCGCGCGAGCCGGGCCTCCACCAGCGGCAAGGGCAAGAGGGCCTCGGTCCGGCAGTGCGCGCACGTCGCGGTCAGCTGGCCGGGCACGGGCCGCTGGGGCGCACCGCACGAAGGACAGGACGAGGTCACGTGGTCGCCTTCGAGCGCGGGCTGAGCGAAGGGGAGCGCGGCCAGCACACGCGCGCGCACGCCGCGCTGAATGTGCAGCCACACGCCCGGCACCACGAAGAAGGGCAGCACGCCCCCCACACTGATGAAGGCTGACATCGCGAAGGCCACGGGGTCGTCGGCGCGGGCCATGGTCGCGCCAGCCAGCTGCGCGATGGTCAGGCCCAGCAACGGCAAGAGCGGCACGAGCATGAGCGAGAAGGCCCTGCGCTGCGTCGCCAGCCGCGTGATGCCGCGCTCCACGCCGTCCAGGCGCTGGCTGAGCGCCGCGTGCTCGACGAGGGGCGTGCGCACGGCGTCGGGCAGCAGCTGATGGTGCAGACAGAAGAGGCAGCGGGCGCGGCCGTGATGCGCAAGCTGCAGGGCTGCCCCGCAGCGTTCACACGCGGCTGCGCTGCCGTCGGGAGGGGCGGGCATGGGTGTCTCCTGGGTACCACGCGCGCGCTTCGGCCTGCATTCTTGATCGCGCGCAGCGGGCTGAGGGGACCCCGGTGCGAAGTGTAAAGTGCGTGTCAATTTCGCGAAATTGCCTACGAAATGGCTTGCTGGTGGATCTGGGGGGTTGACCGTGCGCGCACGTCGCGTCACGTTTCGGGGGTTCGCTGGTAAATCTGTAAACAGCGAATCAACTGACCCGCGCGAATCGACCCTGCCATGGGCGGTAACAAACGGGCCTCATTCAAGGAGCAAGAAGCTGGTGTCCACCCCGACGCAATCCGCGCAGAGCCTGCTCGCGTCCCGCGAGATCAACCACGTCGTCGTCCTCGGCGCGAACGGCACCATGGGCTTCGGCAGTGGTGTGCTGTTCACCCAGGCCGTGCCCCGCGTGACCTTCTTGGCGCGCAGCAAGGAGAAGGCCGAGCAGGGCCTCGCCGCTGCGAAGGCCATGGTCCGCTCCAACACCGTCGGCCAGCGCGTCGACACCGGCAGCTACGACGACCTCGAGAAGGTCTGCGGCGAAGCCGACCTCATCTTCGAGGCCGTCACCGAGCAGCTCCCGCTCAAGCAGGAGTTCTTCGCCCGCGTGGACGCCGCGCGCCGCCCGGACTCCATCGTCGCCACCGTCACCAGCGGCCTCAGCATCAACACGCTGGCCGAGGGCCGCAGCGACTCGTTCCGCAAGAACTTCCTGGGCCTGCACTTCTTCAACCCGCCCAACGTCATCGTCGGCACCGAGCTCATCGCGGGCAAGGACACCGACCCGGCCCTGCTGGACTTCATCGAGCTGTACTCGGAGAAGAAGCTCGGCCGCACCATGATCCGCACGCACGACACCGCCGGCTTCGCGGGCAACCGCGTGGGATTCAAGGTGCTGAACGAGTGCGCCATCCTGGCGGAGCAGCACGGCCCCGCGCTGATGGACAAGATCGTCGGTCCGTACACCGGCCGCGCGCTCACGCCGCTCGCCACCGTGGACCTCGTGGGCTGGGACATCCACCGCGCCATCGTGGACAACATCGTCGCGCTCACCAAGGACGAGGCGCACGACACGCTGGTGCTCCCCAAGTACATGGCGGACCTGATGGACCAGGGCACGCTCGGCAACAAGAGCGGCCGTGGCTTCTTCATGCGTGACGGCAAGCGCAAGCTGGCGCTCATCCCCGGCACGGACCGCTACCAGCCGGTGGACGAGATCAAGATGCCGGACCTCAGCTACATCGCGGAGATCGCGGAGCTGCACCGCATCGGTCGCTACGACGCCGCCATGGCCGCGTTCGTGGCCGCCAAGGGCCCCGAGGCCGACATCGCGCGCAAGGTCATCTCCGGCTACATCAGCTACTCGTTCCACCGCGTGGGCGAGTGCACCGACACCATCACGGGCATCGACCTGATCATGGGCCAGGGCTTCAACTGGGCGCCCCCCAGCGTGCTGGTGGACACCATCGGCCTGCCCGAGACCATCGCCATGATCGAGAAGTCGGGCGTCCCCGTGCCCAGCATCCTCGCCAAGGCCGCTCCCGGCACGCGCTTCTTCAACCACCCCACCATCAACGTCGGCAAGTTCTTCGTCGCCGGCTGAGCGTCGGACCACCAGCAGAGAAGGAGAGAATCAAGATGTCCAAAGAAGTTTATATCCTTGGTGGTTACCAGACCGACTTCGCCCGCAACTGGAGCAAGGAGCGCAAGCACTTCGTCGCCATGATCCGCGAGTCGGTGCAGGGCGCGCTGCGCGAGGCGAAGGTCGCCCCCGAAGAGATCGAGAGCGGGCACGTCGGCAACTTCGCCGCGTCCCTCTACAGCAAGCAGGGTCACATCGGCGCGTTCTTCGTCGAGGCCGACCCCGCCTTCAGCGGCCTGCCCACCGGGCGCCACGAGGCGGCCTGCGCGTCGGGCAGCATCGCGCTGCTCGCGGCCAGCGCCGAGATCGAGGCCGGCCGCTACGACGTGCAGTGCGTCGTGGGCGTCGAGCAGATGAAGACCGTCAACGCGGCCGTCGGCGGGGACTTCCTCGGCACGGCGGCCTGGTACGAGCTCGAGGCCAAGGGCATCGAGTTCCCCTTCCCGAAGCTCTTCGGCAAGCTCGGCGACGAGTACGACAAGCGCTACGGGCTCAAGGACGAGCACCTGGCCGAGATCAGCGCCATCAACTACGCCAACGGCAAGCTCAACCCCAACGCACAGACCCGCACCTGGTACATGAACAAGGAGCACGCGCTCGCCAGCGACGAGTTCAACGGCGCCGTGGGCGGCCGCGTCAAGATCAGCGACTGCTCGCAGGTCACCGACGGCTCCGCCACGGTCATCCTCGCGTCGGCCGCGTTCGCCAGCAAGTGGGCCGCCCGCAACGGGGTCAAGCTGGAGAACATCCCGCGCATCAAGGGCTGGGGGCACAACACGGCCCGCATCCGCTTCGACGACAAGGTGCGCGAGAGCAAGGACGCGGAGTACGTGCTGCCGCACGTGCGCTCCACCATCCTCAACGCGCGCAAGCGCGCCGGCATCGCGGACGTCTCGGGCATCGACTGCATCGAGACGCACGACTGCTTCACCACCAGCGAGTACATGGCCATCGACCACTTCGGCCTCACCGCCCCCGGCGAGAGCTGGAAGGCCGTGGAAGACGGCACCATCGCCCTCGGCGGTCGCTGCCCCATCAACCCGAGCGGCGGCCTGATCGGCGCCGGTCACCCGGTGGGCGCCTCGGGCGTGCGCCAGGTGCTGGACGCCTACAAGCAGGTCACGGACACGGCGGGCGACTACCAGGTCGCGGGCGCCAAGAACGTGCAGACGCTCAACATCGGCGGCAGCGGCACCACCAGCGTCAGCTTCGTCGTCGGCGCCTGAGCCGCTAGCGCCACCACGCCCCCTCGAACACGCCGTCAGCGCCCTCCGCGCTGGCGGCGTTCTTCGTGGTGCGCCCTCACCGCGCAGGCTTGCTCTGGTCCGCCAGCTCGCGGGCCGCGGCCAGCTTCCCGTCGCGGCGCCAGATGAGGGCGAGCGCGGTGCCGCCCACCAGCACGTAGCCCCCCTGCCACGCGAGCACGTGCTCGGGGTCCAAGAAGGAGCCGAAGGCGACGGGCAGCAGCGCGAGGGTGACCCACGCCACGCGGCGCTCCATGACCATGGTCATGGCTACGAAGAAGAAGACGTAGACCCCCGAGCTGAGCATGAGCGCGTGCAGCGGCGCGATGCCCATCTGCCAGCAGAGGGCCCACAGCACGCCGACGCCGCCGAACGAGGCCGCCAACAACAGCAGCGCGCGGCGGTCGATCTGCGTGGCCATCAAGGTGTCCCGCACGGCCCACATCACGCCGCTGTAGAGGGTGATGGTCACGGCGACCTCCACCATGAGCGCGGGGTGCGTGAGCTGCACGAGCCCCTCGCGGAGCGCCCAGCTCAGCCACACGAACCACACGAACCAGCTGACGCTCACCGCCCCGGCGATGACCGAGCGCACGTGCGCGTGGCGCAGGATGTCTTGGTTGCTGCCCAGGTCCTCGAGCGCGCGCCGCTCGCTCTCTTCCAGCAGCGCCTCGGCCCGCGCAGCCCGCACCTGCTGCCAGAGGGCGTCGTCCCCTGCAGGCAGCCGGTCCAACGCCGCCGCGGCGCGACGCCAGTCGCCAGCGCGCAGCGCACGCTCCACCATCACGCGGGCGAGGTCATCCAAGGCAGCGCGCGCGCGCGCGTTCCCGGGCCACGAGGACAGCGCCTCCTCCAGACCAAAGCGGCACTCGCTCTCGACGCGGCGCGCGACGGCGGGGTCGAGGGAGGCGCGGCCGCCCTGCCCGTCGTCGCGCAGCTGTTGCAAGCGCGCCAGCGCCGCCTCGAGGATGGCGTTGGACTCCCGGTGCTGGAGAAACGCCGCGAGCGCGAGGCGCAGCTCCTCCGCGCTGCCAAAGCGTTCGTCCTGCGAGCGGGCCATCGCCTTCCTCAGGATGCCCGCGAGCTCCGCCGGCACCTCGTCCCCGTAGGGTGGCGGCTCGCTCGAGAAGGCGGCGGCGATGACGTCGTTCACCGAGTCGCCGCGATTGGGCGGGCGGCCCGTCAGGATGCGGTGGGCGAGCGCCCCCAGCAGGAACACGTCCGTGCGCGGCCCCAGCACCGCGCCGAGCCCGGCGGCCTGCTCGGGCGACAGGTACGCCGGCGTGCCCACCACGGTGCCGATGTCCGAGGCGCGCGGGATCCAGGGGTCCACGCCGTCGTCGAAGCTGGCCGCCACGCCCCAGTCCAGCAGGTAGACCTCGCCGTGACGCCCGACCATCACGTTGTCGGGCTTGAGATCCAGGTGGACGATCTTGCGCGAGTGCGCGAAGTGCACCGCACGGCAGACGCGCCCGAGGATGTCCAAGTGGAAGGCCAAGCGGTCGCGCATGCCGAGCTCTGCGGCCAGCGCGTCGTCGTCCAGCAGCGCGCGCCACGAGAGGCCCTCCACGCGCTTCATGACCAGCTGCGGGTGCCCCCGGTCGCTGCACAGCACGTGCACCGGGACGATGTTGGGGTGCTCCAGCTGCGCGCTGATCCACGCCTCGCGCAGGAACGCCAGGAAGGGCGCGTCGCGCTGCGGGAGGCCGCTCCCCAGGGTGCGCTTGATCGCCACCTGCCGGCGGAGCGCGGTCTGGAGCCCCGCGCGCACCACGCCCATGCCGCCTGCACCCAGCAGCTCTCCGGCGATGACGCCCCCCTCGTGGGGCTCTCCCATGTTGCCGAAGGGGTCCGCGCGACCTTGGTCCAGCTCGCGCTCGAGCGCGCTGCGCACCACGCCCACGGTGCTCAGCGTGCCGCGGGGGTCACCACGGGTGGCGTCCTGGTCGTGGCTCACGAGCGTGCCTCCGCCGGTGTGTCCGGCTCGCTCGGGTACCACCAGAGGTAGGCCAGGCCCGCACCGCCAATGGGCCCGAGGCCTGCCGTGAAGTAGAAGACGTGCGCGGGCCAGCGCGCCGCGCCGAAGGCCAGCGGCAGCATCAGCAGGGAGCCCCACCAGGTGCGGGGGTCCAGCACGGCAGCCACCGCGAAGCCCGCCAACACGTACACGCCGAAGGCGAGCACCGCCGCTTGGTGCGCGGGGATGTCCAGCAGCGCGGCCCCTAGCCAGAGCACGAAGATCTCCGCGAAGGCGGCGAACACGATGGTGAGCGCGCGCCGGTTGACCGCGGTGGACGTGAGCGGCCGTCGGCCCACCGAGGCGAGCACGATCAGGAACGCGGAGAAGGCCAGCGCGAGGTTGATGAGGAGCGCCGTGCGCGTGAGCGGAACCACCCCCGTGCCGTCGAGCACGCCGGCGATGACGTTCCAGACCGACCACGTCCCGCCGCCCGTGAGCGCGAGACGAATGCGCACGGCCCGGTCGGTGTCCAGGCTCTCGTCCGCCGACAGCTTGCGGAGGTCCTCCACCCGCTGAGCGTCCGCCGCGGCGGCCGCCTCGAGCGCGCGCAGCCTCTCGTGGAGGTCAGCCGTGGGCGCGGGGTGATCTTCCAGCGCCGCGCGCGCGGCCGCGACGTCCAGACGCTGTTCCGCTTGCGAGAGCCGCAGCAGCGCCAGGGCCGAGAGCCCCGCGCGCGCTTCGGCACACTCGGGCCATGAGCGCAGGGCTTGCTGGTAGGCGAAGCGGCACGCGTCCAGCTGCCCCTCCACGCTGGCCTCGTCGGTCAGCGCCTGCATGGACGAGCGGCCGCCGTTGGACAAGCGCAAGAACACGATCTCCTCGCGCAGCTGGTCCGCCTTGGCCACGAGCGCGCGCGCGGGGCGGTGCTCGATGAACGCCTCGAGGGCGCGGCGGAAGGCGTCCACGTCGGGGAACCGGGCGGCGGGCTCTCGCGCCAGGGCGCGTGTCGCGATGGCGGCGAGCTCGTCGGGGACGTCGCGCCCGAACTCGGGCGGCAGCGCGCGTGAAGAGCTCACCAGCGCCAGCATCATGGAGGGCTCGTCCTCCGAGCGATGCGGTGGGCGGCCGGTGATGATCTCGTGCAGCACGGCGCCCAGCAGGTACACGTCCGTCGCGGGCCCCAGCTCCTCACCGCGCGCCATCGCCTGCTCGGGGGAGAGGTAGCCCAGCGTGCCGCAGACGTGCTCGATGCTGGCGCTCGGCCGCACGAACTCCGGAGCCAGCCCCGGGTCGAACGCGGCCGCGATGCCCCAGTCCAGCAGCACCACCTCGCCGTGCTCACCGACCATCACGTTGTCGGGCTTGAGGTCCAGGTGCAGCACCCCGCGGCTGTGCGCGAAGTGGACCGCCCGGCAGACCTCGACCAGCACGCGCAGCGCGTCCAGCAGGCGCTCCTCACCCGGCACGCCGCGCTGTTCCGCCAGCAGCTCACTCCAGACGCGGCCGTCCACGCGCTTCATGACGATGAGGGGCTCGTCGCCGTCGCGCGACAGGGTGTGGATGGGCAGCGTGTTGGGGTGCTCCAGCGAGCCCGCGACCCACGCCTCGTGCAGCATGGCCTGGTGGACCTCCGCCTCGGAGCCGGGCAGCGGGCGCTTCACCGCGACCTCGCGGCGCAGGTGGTGCTGAACGGCGTGCCGCACCTCGCCCATGCCTCCCTCGGCGATGAGCGCGCCCACCGTCACCACGCCCTCGGGCGCGTCGTGAATGGCGAGCTCTGTTTGCACTCCGTCCGCGCGCCCCAGGGTCTGCCCCACGCGCGCATCCAGCGTGGTGATGCCCAGCGAGCGCAGACGCTCACCGAGAGGCGGCGCTGCGGCGGCCAACAGGGTCTGGTCGACGAGCTCTTGGCGCTCCGTCCGCGCGAGGCCGGCCCGCACGGTGGGCTCGCTGATGCGAGGATGAGGCTCGCCTGCTGCGCTCGGGGGAGAGGACGACATGCGACGTGTTCGGAGAGACTACGCCAAAGTCGCCAGAGACCGCAGCATCGTCGCTAGCCCGGCGCGTCTTCCGCGGCTGCTGCGGCTTCGGCGGCGGCTCCGACTTCTGCGGCGGCCTGTGCCGGCTTCGTCGCGTGAGCGCCTTCCTCGTCATGCCCATGGGCGCGCCGGGAGAGGTCGTCCAAGAGCACCTCGAGAGCCTCGCGGGGCACCAGGCCTGCCTCGGACGCCTCGCGGATGGCCTGACGTTCCACCTCCAGCAGCTCGCGCTCCACCCGCGTCACCTCCGCCGCCTGCGCGTCCACCAGGTTCTCGTCCAGCTGAGACAGCTGCTCTTCCAGCTGCGCCTCACGCCCACCCAGCCGGCCCCGCAGGGTGTCGTAGGTCTGCGTGTGGATGTCCCCGCCCGCCAGCTGCTCGTCCAGGTGCTTGAGCCCAGCCCGCGTCGCGCGCAGCGCCGTCCGGATGCGCAGGTACTCCACGTGCGCGCTGCCGCCGCCGATGGCCCCCGACCAGCGCAGCAGCCCCGTCATGGTGGTGCCCTGCAGCAAGATGGAGAGCAGCACCACCCCGAAGGTGAGGTCCACCAAGAGCTCGCGGTACGCGAAGTGCAGCGGCAGCGAGAGCGCGAGCACCATGGAGAGGCTGCCACGCAGGCCCCCCCACACCAGCACGCCGGACCAGCGCGGCGGCAGCTTCTCGCGCGTGCGCATGAGGGCCCGCTCCACCACCAGCACCACCACGCCGCGCGCGACCATCAGCGCGACCCACGCGATGACGATCTCGGCGCCGTGACCCAGCATGCGGAACACGTCGATCTCCTTGCCCAGCAGCAAGAAGACGAAGCCGTTGGCCACGAAGACCGCGTACTCCCAGAAGCTCTCCACGGCGATGCGGTTGGTGGGCGTCATGCCGTAGCGCGCCCCCACGTTGCCGCAGGCCATGCCCGCCGCGACCACCGCCAAGATGGCCGAGCTGTGGAAGGCCGTGGCGATGAGGTAGCTACCGAACGCGGCGATGGTGGTGAGCATGATCTCCACCAGGTGGTCGTCCACCAGCGTGGTCATCCACGACACCCCGAGCCCCACCCCGGCCCCGATGCCGATGCCCACGAAGACCTCCCACACCAGGGTGCGCGCCACCCAGAGAGGCGTGACGGTGACCTCCGTGTGACCCAGCCCGAGCATGGCGCTCACCACCAGGAACACCACTACGCCCACCGCGTCGTTGAGCAGCGACTCGCCCTCCATGACCACGGCCAGGCGCTTGGGCACACCCAGCTCCTTGAACAACGCCACCACGCTGACGGGGTCCGTGGCCGCGAGCATGGACGCGAAGAGCAGCGCCACCATGAGCGGCAGGCTGGTGTTGGCCAGCGGCTCGAGCCAGTACGCGAAGGTGCCGCCGAGCCCCACCGCCACGATCACCCCCGGCACGGCGAGCAGCAAGATGGCTGTGAGGTTCTCGCGGAACTTGGGCCACGACAGGTGGAACGCCGCCTCGAAGAGCAGCATGGGCAGGAAGATGTTGAACAACAGCTCGGGCGTCAGCCGGACGGTGTCGAGGTCCAGCCAGGCGAAGTGGGGCGGCAGCATGCCCAGCCCGAGCCCAGCCACCACCAGCGTGACCGTGTAGGGCAGCGACAGGCGCTTGGCGAGCATCGCCACGGCGCTCGCGACCATGAGCAGAACGAAGAGGGTGATCTCGGTAGCCAAAGCGCTGCGACTCTACGCCCTGTGTACCCGGCGTCCAACCTGAGTCACCATGCGCCCCCTCATGAGCGCCGCCAGCGAGGACACCGAGACCAGCCGCACCCGAGCCCTGCTGCTGCTCGGTATCGTGGCGCTGTCGTTCAACCTGCGCCCGGCCGCCGTGAGCGTGGGCCCGGTGCTGAGCGAGGTGCGCGCGGGGCTGCACATGTCGGGCACCGTCGCGGGCGTGCTGACCACCATGCCCGTCGTCGCGTTCGCTCTGTTCGGAGCGGCTGCGCCGTGGCTGGCTCAGCGCGTCGGGGCTCACCGGGTGACGCTGCTGTCGCTGGTGGCGGTGGTGCTTGGCCTGCTGCTGCGCGCAGGGACCGGCAGCGCCGCGCTCTTCCTGCTCTACTCTCTGCTGGGGCTGGCGGGCATGGCCACGGCCAACGTGCTGCTGCCCTCGCTCGTGAAGCTGCACTTCCCGGCGCGGGTGGGGCTGATGACCTCGGTCTACACCACCGCCATGGCCATCGGGCTCACCACGGCCTCCATGGTCACGGTGCCCGTCGCGAGTCACTTCGGCGCGGACGGCTGGCGCGCTGGGCTCGGCGTGTGGGCGCTGACGGCGCTGCTGGCTGCGCTGCCGTGGCTGGGGCTGGTGCGCCACGACCGGCGCCCCAAGAGCGCAGAGAGGAGCATCCGCATGCGCGACGTGGGGCGCACCCGGCTGGGCTGGGCCATGGCGCTCCTCTTCGGGCTGCAGTCGCTGCAGGCGTACTCCATCTTCGGGTGGTTCGCGCAGGTGTACCGCGACGCGGGCTTCTCCGCGGAGAAGGCGGGGGTGCTGCTGGGTCTGATCACGGCGGTGGGCATCCCCCTGTCCTTCGTCATCCCCACGCAGGCCGCGCGGCTACAGAGTCAGCGGCCAGCCATGTGGGCGCTGATGCTCTGCTACCCGGTGGGCTACGTGGGCCTCATGGTGGCGCCCGTGGCCGGCGCGTACGTGTGGGCGGTCATCCTGGGCATCGCCTCGGCCGTGTTTCCCCTGGTGCTCACCATGATTGGCCTCCGCTCGCGCACCAGCGCAGGCACGGCCGCGCTGTCCGGCTTCACGCAGGCCGCCGGCTACCTCATCGCGGTGGTGGGCCCCTTCGGCATGGGCGCGCTCTACGACCTGACGGGCGGCTGGACGCTGCCGCTCGGCGTGCTCACGGCGCTGACGGTGCCGCAGCTGATCGTCGGCCTGATCGCCGCGGGCCCGGGGTTCATCGAGGACCAGCTCAGGGTTCCGAAAGACGCAGCTGCTGCCCCGCCTGGTTGACGCGGAAGTTCCCACCCGCGTTGACGATCTGACCCGTGAGCAGCACGTCACCGCTGAACATGCCCTGGGCGTCCGCGCCCTGCACGCTGGCGTTCCAGGTGTTGCCCACGGCCGTCACGAAGGGCGCGTCCATGAAGAGGTTCACGTTGCTGGTGGCAGTGCCGTTGACCGTGATGGTGTTGCCGCCAGGGCTCGCGGTGGTGCCGAGATCCGCGTCACCCGCGAGCGAGCTCCAGTAGATGCCCGCGAGGGTGTTGTTGTGGATGAACGCGTTGCGCACATGGAAGACGCGCACACCCGTGCTGAGCGCCAGACCGTACTGCTGGTTGTGGCTCACGCTGCCGCCCATCATGCGCACCTCGCCGGTGGTGAGCTGCACGCCCACGCCGCCGTTCGAGTCCACCACGACGTTGCCGGAGATGGTCAGCACGAGGTTGTGCGTGGAGATGAGGTCACCCCGGATGCCGTCCTGGATGTTGTTGCGCACGGCGGCGTTGCCGGAGAGGGTCAGCTGCGTCGGGGTGACGTTGCTGAAGCTGGCAAAGATGCCGTAGGCGTTGCCTGCGATGACCACGTCGTCCGTGAGCAGCGCCTGCGCGCCGCCCTGGATCCAGAGGCCCTGCGCCGTGTTGAAGCCACGCAGCGTGGTGGTCCCCAAGAGCTCGATGACGCCACCATCCACGCGGGCGCCGGCGATGGCCACCGCGGTCTGGTTCGCCACGGGGCGCTCGACGAGGACGTCGTCCAACACCAGCCGCCCCCCGAGGGTGGCCAGGAAGACCGCGGCGTTGCTGGCCGCCGCGCCGAAGACATCGTCCACCGCGCCGCCTTGCACCGTGAGCTCGCTGCCCGCGCCCGTGACGAAGGCAAGCGCACCCGTGCCCGTGGCGTAGCGCGTGAGCGCACCGGGCGTCCAGGTCATGTGGGCGCCGCCTTTGACCTCCACCATCCACGCGCCCCGACCGTCGGCCGCGCTAGTGAACGCAACGCCGCTGAGCACTGCGTCCCCGGACTGCGCCAACAAGGCTACGCCGCCGCCCGCGCTGCGCGCGAACACCACGTCGTGGATGTCCCCGCCGTTGGTGCAGAGCCCGAAGGAGCCGCTGACCGACACCGTGGCCGCGCCGGCGTTGACGGCCCGCAGCGAGACGCCCGCCGCGACGGGGATGCCGGAGACGCCGCAGGGCACAGAGGAAATGCCCGCCAGGCGCGAGTCCAAGGTGGCGTCCCACGTTCCGTCCATCAGCCACACGGTGTCGCCGGCCGTGGCGAGGCCCAGCGTGTGGTCGAGGGTGCGGTAGGGGCTGGCCTGCGTGCCGAGACCGCTCAGGTCGTTGCCCAGCGTGGGGCTGACGTACAGGTCCCGCCCGACGGGGCCGGCGTCCGCGCCCTGGTCATCTGGGCCGCCGTCCACGCCCGTGTCAGCGGTGGCTTGGTCGGTCGCTTGGTCGGTCGCTTGGTCGCCGCCCGCTCCGACGTCGGTCGCCGCATCTCCGGCCGAGCCCACGTCGCGGGGGACCGAGCCGTCGCTCAGGTCTATCGTCCCGTCTTTGCTGCAACCCACCCACGCGAGGGGCGCGCAGAGCGCCACCGTCGCGAGAACCACCCACCCACTGCTCCGTGACATCCTCAACCTCGGTTGGCGGGAGCATAGCCAGACGTGCAGGGGGGGTGGTAGCCGATGCGGCTCAGCCGCAGGCGCCGCCGAGCAGGCCGGTGCGCAGGCCGCGGTTGGGCGGCTGGGGCCCGAGCCAGATGCGGAAGAACACCGACGCGAAGTCCTCGCCGGGGATCACCCCCAGGACGCGGCCGTCCACCTTCATCTGCAACCCCTGGCCCGGGGTCCAGGTGAAGACCATGTTCATGCCCTCGGTCAGGTTGGGCACCCAGCGCTGCAGCTGGTCGATGCGCGCCTGGAGCGCGGCGCGGTTGCCGCCGGCGTTGCGGGTGAAGCCCTGCACCAGCGCTTCGTTCATGGTGTCCTGGTCCACGTCGCGCACGAAGCGCAGGTGCAGCACGATGGGGTGCGTGAGGTCGAGCAGGGCGTCGGCGGTGCGGGCGCGCGTGGCCACGTAGAGCGCGGCGACGTACACGTCCACGTTGAACACGGTGGCTTCACGGATGCCGAGACCGTTGAGGCTCAGGCGCTCACCGGCGACGGTGACGCTATTGGGGAAGTCCACTCCGCCACAGCTGCGCGCGAGGGCGGCGGTGGGGAAGGCCAAGGTGGCGACCAAGGCGGCGACGAGGGGGATGAGGGTGAGACTGCGGGTCATGGTGTCGTTCTCCTGCTGCTTGCCGAACGCTCCACTCGAGCGCTGTTGACGAGACAGTACTGACGTAGTTGCACGCACTCTCGAGTCCGTCGACTTGTTACTGAATTTGGCACGAAGTGCCGCAGTCGCTAGCAAGCGAGCTCTGCGAAGGCGTCGCGGACGGCGCGGCGCACGTGCCCGTCGAAGGCCGTGAAGACATGCGTGTGTCCGCCACGGTAGCGCCGCAGCGACGCGCCGGGCCACTCGCGCAGCAGCTGGTCGGTCTCGCCGGGGAAGACGAAGCCGTCGCGCTCGGCCGCGGTCAGCACCACCGACGAGCCGTCCACGGGAGGGCGCAGGTGCCGCGCGGTGGACTCGAAGAGGTCCCCCAAGAACACGCGCGCGTCGGCGCGCTCACGCTCGAGGGAGCGGAAGTCCACCGCCCAGGAGAGGGCCCCGTCGAGGTAGACGCTGCGTGGAGAGCGACCTGCCGCGACGGGCACGAGCGCGAGCGGAGACTCGAAGGCGCTCGCCGCGAGACACACCATGAAGCCGCCCATGCTGTAGCCCAGGAGCCCGAGCGGCTTGTTGGCCATGCCTGGCAGCGCGCGCAGGCCGCGCAGCAAGCCCAACGCCTCCAACACGGACGCGTGGTTCATGTGGAACTGCTCGTAGACCGTGGGCAGCCGCGCCGAGCGCTGTCCAGGCCGACGCCGCGCACCGTAGAAGGGGTTCTCCAGCACGAGCGCGTCGAGCCCCGCGCGCACCAGCGGCGCGAGCACCTTCGCTCGGCGCGCGTAGCCCTCCTCGCCGCTCGCGGCCATGGCGATGCAGAGAGGGGTGCTGGGGTCGAGCGTGGTTGTGTTCGCCGGGCTGCGCCCACCCACGAGGAGCAGCGCGCGGGCACGGCGCACAGGCGCCTCGAAGCGCGGGTCGACGGCCTCGGAGTGCCAGCTCAGCTCCCGCAGCGCGATGCCCTCCGTCGCCCGTGGGCGCAGCCCGGGCACCTGCGGCAGCGACACGGCGTGCGCGAGCGCGGCCTCGAGCGGGACGTCCGGCGCTGCGCCGAAGAGCTCGTGGTCGTCGCGCATGCGCTCGAGCGCGCTCACGTCTCCAAAGCCGGCGTCGAACATCTTCGTGCGCGCGAGCACGCGCCCCGTGGCGCGGTCGGCCCAGTGCATGGCGAGTGGGGGCGGGGCGCTCAGCACGCTCGTCTGTCCAAGTTCATCGCGTTGGCTCACCGTTCCGTAGAGGGTGGAGCTTTCCACGTTATGCGGTCCCTGCCCATGCATGGTGCGCGACGCGCCGTAGTTCGTTAGCCTTGTGAAACCCCTCAGCATGGTCCCCCGTATGCGCCGCAGGGCGCGGCGGCTGGACCAGGAGATCCCCATGACACCCCTCGACGCCGCCGTTCCCGCTCCCGCACCGGACTCCACCCTGCACGCTCGCCACGGGCAGCGCGCACACGCGCGCGATGGTGCCGCCGCGCGAGCCGTGCGCCGTGCGGCGCTCTTGCTGCTCGCGTGCGTGGCCGCGCCTGGCTGCGGTAGCGACGCGGGCGGCCCGGGCCGGGACGGCGGAAGCAACGCGGAGGTGGGCGTTCAGGACGGCAGCATGCGCGACCTGAACATCCCGCTGGAGTGCGGCAACCGCGAGCGCTCCATCACCGAGGCCTGCGACGACGGCAACAACGTGGACGGGGACGGCTGCTCCGCCGACTGCCG
The DNA here is from genome assembly GCA_020633075.1 of Sandaracinaceae bacterium. Taxonomy (GTDB): domain Bacteria; phylum Myxococcota_A; class Polyangia; order Polyangiales; family Houyiibacteriaceae; genus JADJJE01. The sequence goes on along the minus strand of JACKEI010000002.1, from coordinate 1,068,862 downwards.
CACCGTGGACCCGAACTACGTCTGTCCGGTCGCGGGCATGCTCTGCATCCGGGTGGTGACCTGCGGCAACTCGCGCATCGAGGGTCCCGAGACCTGCGATGACGGGGACACCACGCCAGGCGATGGCTGCTCGGCCACCTGCCGCGTCGAGGCGGGCTGGACCTGCCCGACGGTTGGCGCCGCGTGTGTGGCCACCCTGTGTGGAGACGGCATCGTCGCAGGCTTCGAGGCCTGCGATGACGCCAACAACCCGCTGCCGGGCTGCTCGGCCACGTGCCAGCTGGAGGAGGGCTACGCCTGCGCAACGCCAGGAGCGACCTGCACGGAGACCGAGTGCGGCGACCGTGTCGTCGAGGGCACGGAGGAGTGCGACGACGGCGACCAGGACGTGGGCGACGGGTGCGACCCCTTCTGTAAGCGCGAGCCCGACTGCACCGACGGCGTGTGCGTGGCCGTGTGCGGCGACGGCTTGCGCTGGGCGCCCGAGGCCTGCGACGACGGCAACACGGTAGGTGGGGACGGCTGCTCCGCCGACTGCAGCCGGGTCGAGATGGGCTTCAGCTGCGTGGAGGTGCCCCTGCCCCCGCCCCCGTCGGTCTCGCTGCCCGTGACCTACCGTGACTTCCGCCGCGCCTGCACGAGCATTGGCGTGACCGACGGGCACCCCATGGAGGGCGAGCCCGGCGCGACCGTGCCCTACGGACACCCCGACTTCGACTGCTACAGCGGGAGCGAGACCGGCATCGTCACCAACACGCTGGGCAGCGACGGGCGGCCGGTGTTCAACAGCGCGAGCAACCCCACCAAGGTCGCCAGCGCGGACTCGTTCTCGTCGTGGTACCGCGCGGACCCGGACTTCAACCTCACGCGGGCCGGCACGCTGACCTTGCCCGAGGCCGGCATGACCGGGCGCTACCAGTTCGACTCCGACTCGTTCTTCCCGCTCACGGGGCAAGGGTGGGACGTCACGGCCTGCGGAAACGCCATGTGCGAGTCGCGCTACAACGACAGCAACGGCTCGGGGAACCAGAACTTCTTCTTCACCTCCGAGGTGCGCTTCTGGTTCGAGTACGCGGGCAACGAGCTGCTGGAGTTCTCGGGCGACGACGACGTGTGGGTGTTCATCGACGGGCAGCTCGTGGTGGACATCGGCGGCGTGCACGGTCGACTGGACGGCTCCATCGACATCGCCGACTGCAACCACGCCAACACGGCGATGAACGCTGCCAGCTGCATCTCGGACCTCAGCCTGACCGTGGGCGGCATCTACGAAGCCGTCGTGTTCCAGGCCGAGCGGCACCGCACGCAGTCGCAGTACCGCCTCACCCTGACCAACTTCAACCGCGCGCCCTCGCAGTGCACGGACATGTGCGGCGACAGCATGGTCTCGTCGCGCGAAGCCTGCGACCTCGGCAGCAACAACGGGTCGGGCGACGGCTCGGCCTACGGCGGCTGCACCACCAGCTGCACCTTCGAGCCCTACTGCGGCGACGGCGTGGTGGACACCGGCTTCGGCGAGGTGTGCGACGACGGCCTCAACCTGGGGGTCGGGTCGAGCGGCTGCGCGCCGGGCTGCAGGAGCGTCGGCGCGTCGTGCGGCGACGGCGTGGTCCAAGTCGACGCGGGCGAGCAGTGCGACGACGGCGGCACCGAGACCGGGGACGGCTGCGACGCGGACTGCCTGATCGAGTTCGGCTGAGGCCGCGCGACGTGACGATACAACGAGATAACGCCCTATCTGTATGTATCGTCGCCAGTGCGCACATGACGTGAAAACGCCGTAAATCGAGCGTGGTACGCCCGTTGCTCTAGTCCCCCACAACTAGAGCAACAGGACTCGCCATGACTCGCTACAGCAAGCACATCACCAAGAACGCGACGCCCCAGAGCGCCCGAGCCTCGGCCAAGCAGGTCCGCAACTCGGCGGACGGCTACACCTTCGCCGTGGACAAGTGGGCGCGCCTCGAGCGCCTCCTCATCTTGGGCGCCGAGGGCGGCACGTACTACGCCAGCGAGCGCAAGCTCGTGCTGGAGAACGCGCGCTGCGTGGCCGCCTGCCTCGACGAGGACGGCGCCCGCACGGTCGCGACGCTGGTCGCGGTGAGCGAGGCCGGTCGCGCTCCGAAGCAGAGCCCCACCCTCTTCGCGCTGGCGCTGGCGTGCGCTCACTCGAGCGAGGCGACGCGCGGCGTGGCCCTCGCGGCCCTGCCGCAGGTCTGTCGCACGGGCTCGCAGCTGTTCGAGTTCCTCACCACGGTGCAGGAGCTCCGCGGCTGGGGTCGCGGTCTCCGCCGGGCCGTGTGCCGTTGGTACATGACCAAGACGCCTGACGCGCTCGCGTATCAGGTGGTCAAGTACCGGCAGCGCGCGGGCTTCTCCCACCGGGACGCGCTGCGTCTGGCAGGCGGCGCCATCGGCCCCCGCTCGCTCGAGCAGGACGCGCTCTTGCGCTGGATCACCACGGGCTCGTCCGGCTTCGGTGCACGCACCGTGGTGCGCTCGGGCAAGACGCAGACCTACGACGCGATCCCGCGTGAGGCGCTGCCCTCGTTGGTCTCGGCCTTCGAGGCCCTCCAGGCGGAGAGCTCTCCGCAGGCGGCCGCTCGGCTCATCGTCGAGCACCGCATGACGCACGAGATGGTGCCCTCCTCGCTTCACGGCTCGCCGGAAGTGTGGCGCGCGCTGCTCGAGCAGATGCCCATGACGGCGATGTTGCGCAACCTCGGTCGCCTGACGTCGCTGGGCCTGGTGGCGCAGGGCTCGGATGCCTGCGCCCTGGTGGTGTCGCGTCTCGCTGACGTGGACCGCCTGCGCAAGGCGCGCCTGCACCCGCTCGCGGTGCTGGTGGCGCTCAACACCTACCGTCTGGGCCACGGTGTCCGCGGCAGCATGTCGTGGAAGCCGGTCCCGCAGGTGGTCGCGGCGCTCGAGGGCGCGTTCGACCTCACCTTCGGGAGCATCCCGGCCACCAAGGCGCGCACGCTGTTCGCGCTGGACGTGTCCGGGTCCATGGCGATGGGCCAGGTCGCCGGCATGACCGGCATCACTCCGCGTGTGGGCTCGGCCGCCATGGCCATGGCCACCATGCGGGTGGAGCCGAACTACATGGTCATGGGCTTCTCACACAAGCTCGTGCCCGTCGCGCTGCACCCGCGCATGTCGCTGGGTGAGGTGATCAAGACCGTGTCGTCCGTACCCATGGGCGCCACCGACTGCGCGCAGCCCATGCTGTGGGCCGCGCAGACCAACACCAAGGTGGACGCCTTCGTGGTGTACACCGACAACGAGACGTGGTTCGGCCAGGTGCACCCGCACCAGGCGTTGGACCGCTACCGTCAGCAGACGGGCCTCGCGGCGAAGTTGATCGTGGTCGGCATGACCGCGACCAAGTTCAGCATCGCGTCCCCCGACGACCCGGGCATGCTCGACGTCGTGGGCTTCGATACCGCGGCGCCGCGTGTGATGGCGGACTTCATCACGGGGTAGCCACCCCTGACGCTCCCTGGGCGGGCGGCGAGGAACGCCAACCGCCCGCCCGGGGACCCTTTACTGCACCGTAGCTCAGCCTGGTAGAGCACTAAAACGCGGCCTTCCACAACTTGCCCGCGCCTTGCGCATGGGCCGAAGGAGAGTCGTTATCATCAACCATGAAGATGTCGCGGGTTCGAATCCCGCCGGTGCAACCACAAGGAACGGGCCGAAGCCCACGGGTTATCTCGATACGATTACTCCCGTGTGCATCCCTTGCCCGCTCTCTATTTTCGCGACGCCCTCGTTCGGCTCTCGACAACTCGCCCGCACTGAGCGGGCCGGCTGAGGACCGCTATCTGCGGTTGTCAACCACCTACGAGCATCCGCATCAGGTCGGCCCGTTCATCGTCGATCGGTTCCCGGTAACCACGGCTCTCTGCGGCGTCAACAGCAAGGACCGGCACCCAGCGATGGACGTGGAGTTCGGGTCTCACGCGGCTGCAAACGGGGGCGAGGTGGCTGCAACGCTGCGTGTACCCATGACCCCCACTACCGCTCCCCCACCGCTTTCTGATGCCGCGCATTGATGGCGATCACCACCTGGTCACCGTGAGCGACGTGCGCGACTGCGACCTCCGCCTCCTTGGTGAAGCGATGGCCCAACACGATCGTGTAGGAACGAGTGAGCCAGTCGAGCAGCCCCGGGAAGAACGCGGCCTCGTCGAGGTCACGCCACTTCACGCCATAGGCGCCGGTGTCCCAGGGCAGCACCCCGCGCTGCACCCAGATCCCCTCGTCGTCAGAGAAGAGCACCACCGACCGCAGGAACGCGAACCGGTACGCCACGAACGTCAGCCCGATGATGGCGATCACGACGCCCGCTATGGGGTGGGCTGCGAAGCCCAGTGGGACGGCCACACCCAACAAGAGCATCAGTTGGAGGGTCGGTCCGACGTAAGCGGTCCAGGAAAGGCGCGCCTGTACATGAACGTCGCCCCGAACCCAGCTCGTCCCCCGCTCGCCGCCGGCCGCCAGGAGAGGGTCGCCGGCCTCGAGCTCGGCGACGAGTCCAACGTCTTCGCCGATTTCGACGTCTGCCTCGTTGGAATCGAGCCACCACCCGAGAATCCACTCGGCCCCCGAGAGCAGCCGTCCGCGTCGATGGAACGGGACGCTTTCGTGCCAAGCGTCCAGGAGGTAGGTGGTGAGGGGTAGGACGTTGAGATAGGTGTTGGCCTTGTCTTCGAACCAGGCTTCAAGCGATGGGTGCTGCGATGCCGCTCGGAAGGCCGCCGTGAGCTTCCGAGTGCGCTCGGCGTCCATCGTCTGGAGCTTGCGCGCCGCCGCTGGCAGCTCTTCGGAATTGAGCCGGACCACTTCCGCCACGTCCTCGTTCACGGCCGAGTCGAGGCGTTTGACCGCCGCACATTCCATCAGCGCGTTGATGCGCCGTTCGACGGGCGCAAGCGGTGAGGCGCCGTCAATCTCGTCGAGGGGCACCACGCACTCGTGCGTGCTCGCCCAGGTCTTGGCCTCTGACATCTGACCGTCGAGGTAGAAGGTGAGGTTCCACGTTTGCGCATGATCGATTCTTCGCGCAGCCTCGAGCTGCCACATGCGCACCTCCACCAAGGACTCGTGCCCAGCGATGGCTGCGTCAATCAGGTACTCGTAGACGAAGAAGGTCTTGTGGGTCTTCTCGAGCTCGCGCAACCGATCATATGTGACCAGCGGCGATGAAGCGTGAATCTCCGCGAGTTCTGCGAGGAGGGTATTGTCGACCGCATCGACCACGAGGTCGGCGTCCGCGATGGACACTCTCGCGTTGAACTCACGCGCGAGCGTGGACGAGCACTCGATGTCGAAGTCGTCCTCCAACCTCTCGAGAGCATCCTCTTCGAGCAGCATCGATGTCAGCTTCCCCTGGGTGACGCCGGTCACGTGTGTAGTCGCTCGCCCCCGTCCACGACGCGGATGATGGGGGTGAGACTCACGAACCCCAGCGATGCCACCGGGATGAGCTCCGGCCACTTGCTCCGGGTCGCAAGCCACAGAACGAACAGGAGCGGGTCGCCGGGAACAACCGCGATGAGCAGCGGCCAACCCAAGAGCCCGGCGAAGGGCACGCCCTTGCTCGCGAGCCAGCCGAGGCACGTCGCGATGAGTGCACACGCACCAACAGTGACCGGGGCGCTGAGGATGACGTCGAACGCGGACTCGGACGGAGACGTGCGGCCGGTGACGAAGAGGATGATCAGCAGAACGATACTCGCGCACATCGTGCGCAGCGCGAATAGCTGGACGGTAGGTCCGATGAGGAGCTTCCCCTCAAGTTCGTCAGTCATCCAATCCTCGCGATCTCACGTTTGTCGCGGGAGCCGCACTTGGGGCATTCCTCGCCGTTGCAGGATGCCGGACACTTGTAGCAGAAGCGTTTGGCGCACTTCTCACAGCGGTACAGCGTGGCCGTACCCCAAGAGCCTGAGGGCTTGTGGTCGCAGTTCGGGCAAGAGTCGACATAGTCAGTCATGGTCCGAGTCCTCCAATCGTGGTCCGTTGATGGGCGAGGTTCTTCATGGGCGCGCTCGCCCAGGAGCACTCAGAGCAAAGCTGTTGTGGATGCCGGCTCCGGCGGCGTCCGCGACATGTGCGTCGTTGGTCGCGATGCTGAGCGCCGTATCGCGCTGGGCCGGAGCGTCACCTTCACGGCGGTGGCCATCCGGCGTCGACATCGGGCATGCCTGCGTCAATCGTGAAGACCGTGCAGGTTGTAGTCCGGTCGCAGTAGAGGTTCGTTCCGAAGCAGGAGTCAAACCCACAGCAGGGCTCCCCCGCCCCGCCACATGACGGCGCGTGGCAGAGGTCCGTTTGGCCAGTGCTCGGGCGCTCACATTGCCGCCCACCCGTACAGGAGCCACCTGGGCAGCACGGCTGGAGGCTGCCACCGCACGAGCACGTTCCGGCGTTGCAGGCGACGCCACCGAAACAGGCAGTCCCCTCGGTGCAACATGGCGCGTTTGCGCCGCCGCAGGAGACGCAAAGATTGCCCGACGGTGCGGACGTGCACGCGGCTCCCGCGTTGCAGTTCGCGAGGGCACAACATGTCTGGCCAGGGGCCCCGCATGCAATGCAGACGTCGGCCACGCTATTGCAGATTCCGTTCGGGCCACAGGGAGGCGCCCCGTTGTTGGAGCGGCAGCATGGGCCGCCGATGGTCCCGCAAGCCGCACAGCGCCCGTCACCGCCGTCGTCCTCGCACCGCAGCTGCGGGCCGCAGTAATGGCCGCTGTAGTTGCAGCCGTTGGCGTCGCACTCGAGGTCGCAACACGCGGCACCAACCGACCCGCCGCACGCGATGCAGGAGCCTTGGTAGCAGGTGGTGTCGGAGCCCGTGCAGACGTTGCCACATGAGCCACAGTTGCCTTCGTCGTTGCGCAGCTCCGGGTCGCTCGTCACGGTGGCGTCGGTGTCCACGATGCCGTCGCAGTCGTCGTCGACCAGATTGCCGCAGACTTCTCCCATGGCTGCGTTCACGTCCGGGTCGGAGTCGTCGCAGTCGGTGCCACCACAGACACGAGGTGGGTCGCCGTCGAGGTCGTTGTCGAGGATAGTGAACGTGCAGGTTGCGGAGACCGGGTTGCACGCCTCGTTGCGCGTGCAGGCGTTCGTGTCGGCGCAGTCCTCGTGCGAGGCACAGGCAATCCCAGCCACGCACCCAGCGGTGGGGTCGCATGACGAGCCCACCTCACAGAGCGCAGGCACGGGCGTGTGGATACACGCTCCGGAGGCGCCGCAGATATCGTTGGTGCAGTCGATGTCGTCATCGCAGTCCGCGGGCCCGGTGCAGCCAGTGGGTGTGACGTCCCCGTCGATTGCGGTGCCGATGTCCGTCACGCCGCCGTCCGAGGGCATTCCGGCGGTCGTCGCGCACGCCACCAGCACGGTCGAGAGGACGGTCACCATGAGTACTGCGGTCGCCGCGCGCGACCAGGACCTGGTGTGTTCGTCATGCATTTGTGTGCAATCCTGCTTTGCAGCCGCGACGACTATGAGAATTGTTGGGCAATACTTATGCTTCTAGACCATGGGTCCAGTTCGGATTTTGTGTCGGCGCTCTTTGTCGTACATTGCCTATCTGCGCTTCAAAAAGCCTTTCTGACACTCGGGACAACGCATGCCATCTGTTGCGTGTTGTGAGCACCACACACGTGAGCACTTATCACATTGATACATGATGCGAGAATCCTTCGTGGTGTACCCGCACCCAGGACTTTGACATGCAGACATGTATGGCACTCCTTGATCGGGCCACGCGATGACCGCATGGCTACATGCCCGCTTGTCGTGTGAGTCGCGATTCCGTGGTGCGGCGTGCTGAATTGACAACTCCCGGCTCTGGATGGAACCTGCATCATGCGGCCAACCTGGTGACTGTCTGAGCTTCGGTGGAGGCGTCGAAACGGCGCAAGGGACCGCGACCTGGTCGAGCCGGTCCTCGAGGTGGTGAGAGCGGTAGACTGGATACTGCTCAGGGGCCGCTCTCTGGTTCGGCCCCTGACCGCCTATGTGCAGCTCGCGTCTCCGCACCAGGGTGGGCACATCACGGGGGCGCGAGTACACATGCCGTGTAGCGACGGCTCGAGGGGCAGCCGGGGCGTGGTCCAGTAACTCGGCTGACCAAACGGGCACATGGGGAAGTAGTTGCACACGAGCGCCTCGGTGTCGTTCAGCTGAACGCCGTCGAGGGTCAAGTTGCTGACACCAGCCGCAACTGCGGGCTGGCCAACCCACGGCGACCAGTCTCGGAAGGAGTCCCCCGTGCTCGGACACCGCGCGCGCAGGCCGATGTCGCCCGTTGTTGCGTTGATAGGGAGCATCGTAACCAGGGGTTGGCCGGGGCCCGGCGCTTCCACAAGCCCGTTGTAGTCGTACCCAAGCACCCACCCGCCGCCAGCGCACTCGGCGTGAGCTGCGGCAGATAGCTGGAACGTGAGGTGGCGTCCGCAGGCGAGTCGGCTCAGGGCGGTTGCGCTACTGTAGTTCCCGGCACCTGCGATCACGCCGTTGGGCGTGTCGCGCAAGAAGGGCTCGTGGGTCAGCGAGGGTCGGCCTGACTGCCCAAGCACGACCGTCGGCGGCTGCATCTGCTGGAAGGCCGAGTTCAGCCGCGTAATCGACGGATGTGGCGCACTGGGCGGCACATAGGCGAGGGCGTAGAACTGCCGTCCGTCGGAGACGATGCGTGCGCCATACGGCCCGGAGGTGGTTGACCAGGCTTCGGCGGTGACCTCGAGGGTGGCGCGGTCCACCCTGAGTAGCCGGAAGTCGGAGACACTGCCCTCACCAAGCTGGACAGCGATGTAGAGCTCTTCACCCGCGAAGAGAAATGGGTGCTTCAGGTCGCTGGCGATCTCCGGAACCGAGTCATTGTATTCTGCGGGTAGCGAGACCGGCCCGGTAAGCACGTCACCGTCCCGCGAGAACCGCGCAAGCCTGTGATGGAACGTGCCTCCACCGTCGTCCTCGGAGTACGCAATCAAGACGTCGTTGCCGTCCTCTTCGATCCAACTGGACCGCACCGTCGTGCCGGGTGCCAGGGAGAAGAGCGTAGCCGTGGCCCCTAGCGCATTCCCTTCGAGATCGAAGCGGCGCGCTACGACATCTTGACCGACTTGGTCCAAACGCCAGATGACGTTGTCCACGAGGCCGACACCTGGGTAAACGTGTGCGGAACTAGTGAACAGCATCGTGGCGGGCAGGATCGACGTCCCGAAGCGGTCAAAGGTGGACGCGAAGACGGGACATGACCCGCAAGCGTAGGCGCGGCGCTGGCCGAGGAAGATGAAGCGGTCGCCGGACCACATGATGCGGTGCGAGTCTGCGGGCTGGAAGGCGGTGACGTCGGGCGTACCGTTGAGCACGCTGGCGAGGTCGTCTCCGAACACGCGAACGCGGACCGTGTCTCCGCCCGTTCCAAGCCCGTCGAGGTACGCAATCGCGATGTCGCCCATGGGCGAGCGAGCCACTGCGCGGGGCGATGCAAGCTGCCCTGTGAGCAGCCGCCTGGTCTCGGGGAGCTCGCCATAGACGAAGCCCTCGTCGACGTTTCCGTCGAGGTCGTCGTCGAGGTAGTTGCAGCTCTCCGGTACAACCGGCGCGACACAGCCCAGTGCTCCGTGCCCGTCGCCTGCGCTTCCTTGCGGACAGGCGCAGTCGAAGCTGCCGCGAATGTTGACGCATGTTGCTGAAGGATGGCAGTCGTCTGTGCCGTCGTTGCACTCGTTGATGTCGCTACAGGCGCTTTCGCCCAGTTCGGTGAGCCCGCTCGCGCAGTATCCGCAAACGACATCTGAGCCGATCGCGTGGCAAGGGCGCGATGGATCACAGCCGCCGTTGAAGTGAACGCATGCGTCATCGATCCCCCCGTCGCTGGGCGGGCCGCCGAAATCGGGGAGCGCCGAAGGGGGCACGTAGGCATCCACGCAACGGCCAGCGCGACACGTCTTTTCATCGTCTCCGCAGATCACGCCGCGACAGAGAGACTCGAAACGCACCGGAATGCGAAGCCGGCGATTCGGCATGAAGCCCGAGTGCACCCGAACGACAGCGATGACGCGCTCAGCGTCGTCCACGGCGACGAGGGTGAAACGGTACGCGCGAAGCGCATCGCGTCTGCGGGGGGCGATCCCAATCGTGTAAGGAAACGTCACGTCGAGAATGTCGCGTTCCTCGCGGAGCACGAAGGGGGTGCCCTCACCGTCGTTTCCCCAGATCTCGACGTGCACAGCATGGATGTCTGGTGCGAGGTCAGGATCCGCAGAAATCTCCACCACCACCTCCGTGGGGACGCGCACCTCGATGCAGCCCGCGATGGAGAGAGCCATGCACGAGTGAAGCGCAGCGGCCACGGCAGCGCGCACCCGCGTCATTGTCGGCTACCCAGCGTAAAGACCGTCTGCCCAAATGTGGACGGCGTGAAGTCCTCATATCGAGTGCGCCCAGAAAGCAGAACGATCGAGGTGGCCGCTCCAGCCGCCAGTAGCACGGCCGCCGAAACACCCAGCGCGATTCGCCGCCGACGAGGCGCAGGCGAGAGCTCGGACGGGGGGCGGAGCAACGCCTCGCGTGCTCGAGCCTCGCGTTCGTTGGCCGCGTCGCGCTCCGCGCGCATTCGCTCCGCTTCGCGAGCAGCAAGCTCTGCGGCGAGACGGTCGCGCTCAGCGTCGCGCCTCGCTTCCTCCGCCGCACGAGATGCTTCCTCTCGGCGGCGGGCTTCCTCTCGGTGCGCCGCGTCCATGGCTTCTCGGTCAGCGATGGCCTGCACAATGATCTCCATCCGGCGTTGCGCGATCACCCGCGACCGAGCGCCAGGATCGGTCGCGCCGACGTAACGCCGGTAGGCATCGGCGGCTTGGCTCAGCGCGCCCAGTCGGTCTGCAGCTAACGCGATGTTGTACAACAACGCTGGGCGCGGCGAGAGGTCGTACGCGGCGCGATAGAGCTCGAAGGCGCGGAGAAACGCGCCTTCCTCGTACGCGCGCGCCGCCATTCCCGCGAGGGCGCGAGCGTCCAAGTCCGGGTCCACCTCCCCATTCGGCAGCCCCTGCGGCGCGGTGACCGATTCGAGGGCGAGAGCGATGGACGAAGCAAGAGCGTCGACCAAGCTCGGACACGCGCTCGAGCTCAGCTCGCGCCGTGCGCTCTCTGGACCATCTCCTGCCGCCGTGGCGAACGCGCCAGAGTATGTCCCGCCGGACCGCGTGATCGTGACACGCAACGTGACATGTCCGCCCGCAGTCACGGGATCGCGGCCCAGTCGCGAGGCGATCGAGGCACGAAACTCGCCTTCGGAAGGACACGTGGGGCCGGCACCGCTTGCGTCGTACGTCAGCGCGCCAACAGTCGGCGCTTGCGCTTCGGCTGAAGGCGGGTGTCCAACCATCGCCACCAGCCAAGCTACCGCTCCGACGAGAGCAATCCACTCGCACCGATAGGGTCTCATTCCGGCGACCCCAGTTGCGGACTTCCGGGAAACCGGTCGCGAAACGAGCCCGCAGCCGCAGCGGCGCTGGGATCGCCCGCGACCCTGCGGCAGCGGACATCGAGCGCCTCTCGTTCCTCAACGAGCGCCCCCGCTGGAAACCGTCGGCGGTGCTGTGCAACGAACGTCGCGCATGACGCAGCGTCGCCTCTACTCAGCGCTGTGCGCGCCCCATCGATGAGGCGACTCTCTTGCGTGAGCGTGTCTCCGCCACGTGGTGAACGCGGCTGGGATCCGGCCTGACCGTGGGCATCGGCCACTTGCTCGGTGACGTCGTGTGTTGGGGCCATTTCGTCCCGAGCAGCCGCAGCATCCAGATCAATCACCTCGCCGCGGGGCTCGTCCGACATCTCGACTGCTAGGGAGCTCACCGTAGGCGGCGCTTCGGCGGGCGCAGCAAGCCTGGCCCCCCCTACCCCTGCAAGCCCACCAAGCACAGCAGCGGGGAGTGCGAGCGTCAGCAGCGCACGGCCCAGCGTGATGGGGGTGCTGAACAATGAAGTCAGACCGGCGCCATCGACGGCGGAAGCACCGACCCCCGCATCGCCTGGCGGGGTACCTGAGCCAGAGGGGTCGCCGCCCCCGTCCCCCCCCGAGTCATCGGGCGGGACATCATCACCGTTGGGGGCGTCCCAGTCCTCATCCGCAAGCGCAGGCGGCAGTTCCGGAAGGATGGGTAGGTCATCGAGCTGCAGTTCGATGCTGTCCAGAATCGATCGCAGGTCGCCGGGCTCTGCAGCCGCCTTCTCGGACGCGCGCCGAAGCACGTCCAGTGCCTCCTCCAGGCCCAAACGGGCGTTTGGATCCCGGCTCATCAGCCCGCCCCCCGGTCAACCGCATCGAGTGCTTCCCGGAACTTGGCACGGGCCTCGCGGTGCCGCGTATAGAGCGTGTTTTCGTTCATGCCGAGCGCCAGAGCCAGTTCTGGAACCGTCATCCGCTCGATGTCGAGCGCCACCAGAACTGCACGATGATTGAACGAAAGCCGCTCCAGAGCCAAACGAACCCGTTCGGCGACCTCATAGCGTGCGGCGGGGTCGCTGGTGGTCGGCCGTTGTTCCGACGCGTATCGAGCGAGAAAGCGATTTCGTCGCACCGACCCAGCCCGCGAGTTGGCAACCACACGCACGGCAAAGCCGAATGCAAACGCCCCCACTGGAACTCGACCGTCATAGCGGTCGCGCGCCTGCAGCACCCGAATGAGCGTCTCCTGCAAGAGGTCCTTCGCCTCCTCTTCGGCAGCTCCAAGCTGCCGAATTTGATTGAGAAGACGTGGCGCGTCCTCCTTGAGCGCCAGCCAGTAGCTGTCATTCCTCCAGTCCGTCATGCCTTCAGCATCCCGACCGCGCCCAGCACGATTCCCCCGTGCGGGTGCGACCACTTCCCTTCGTGTTCCTCAGAGGCGGACCCTAGATAGGGATAGCCATCCGTGTCAATTCAAATGATCGAACCAGAAACAGTGCACTGCGGTCGAGAATATCTCTCTTCGGAGACCAAGGAAATTGGTCGATAGCTACAACGCGCGCGCGTCTACTGCGATCCGAGTAGTGTCATACGGCCGATTCCAACGAGAATGCCGTCCGTTGCGGGAACAGTTCGATGCACATGGCGACAAGGGGCGAGTATGGACACGCTCTGCCAGTCGCGACCGCTTAGTTCTTCGAGCCGTGGCGGGCGGACTGCCCGGTGACACCCTCGGTACGCGAGCGGTGGCTCCAAGTGAGGGCAGAGGCGCCCATGTTGCGAGCACGTCTGTCGCTCCTCGGCGTAAGCGGCCCCGAGCAAGACGGTGTCATCGAGGAAGCCCTCATCCGAGTACTACGGAGTCAACACGTTGGCCTCCCTCTCGGCGTCGCCCTCTTCGGAACGGCTGTCCGGGTCGTTTCCACCCGCCGACGCGAGCAGCTCGCTGTATCAAACATCGCTAATTCGGCCACTCTCGATGGTCGCAAAGTCGGCCATGTTGACGAGGAGAAGGTGCTCGTCGCGCTCCGAAAAGTGCCGTTCCGGCTGAGGGCCGTATTGGTTGGCGTTGATCTTGCTCAGTTTCCGATCAGTGATGTTTCACTCGTACTCGGAACCTCTCTCTCTGAGACCGAGGCTTCGCTCTTGGAGGCGCGAAGTGCGTTCGCGAATGCACTAAGACACGGTGGGTAAAGTGCACGGCCGGCGCGCGGCGTCACCCGACGAGGAGCCGACGGCCTGCAGGCGGCTCTCCTCGACGCCGAAGATGATGAGTCCCCTGTGGACGGCGACGGTTCATCGCCAGTCGGAATGTGTGACTCCCAATTCAGCACGACTCCCCGAGCGCCCATGCGTCCGGAGAGCAACTAGGCCGTGGGCACCCTGAGCGGTGCCACGGCCGGCGCGTCCAGCGCCGCAAGGAGCGCCACGCTGGCCAGCAGCGTGCGCATCCAGAACGGCATGAAGGGCGGCAGGGGCACGCGCGCGCTGAGGATGGCGCGCTTCACGTCGCCGATGTTCTCGGTGATGCGGCGCACGTGGGCGCGGTCGATGCGCTCGCCCCTGAGCAGCGCGCCAAAGGCCTCCCACTGCACCTTGGTCACGGCGGGCAGCGCGCGCGGGTGGTCGAAGCCCACCACGTGGGCCACGGCGCGCTCGAACGCCGCGTAGTCCTCGCCCAGCGCGGCGCGACCCATCACGCGGAAGTCCTCGTGCTTGCCGGCGTCGAAGCGCACCACGCTGCCGAAGTCCAGCACGGTCAGGGGCGCGCCGGCCTCGAACAGGAAGTTGCCCGCGTGCGCGTCCGCGTAGAGCACGCCGTGCTCGAGCATGGTGCCGAGCACGAAGCGCCTCACCGCCGCGCTCAGCCGCGCACGCTCGTGTTCGGCAAAGGCGGCGGCGCTGTCCACGGATGCGCCGCGCGCGAAGAGGGTGGTCAGCACGCGGTCGGCCGAGCGCTCCGCGACCACGCCCGGCACGAACAGGTCCGGGTCGTCCTTGGTGAGCGCCTCGAAGAGGGCGACGTTGGCGGCCTCTCTGCGGTAGTCCAGCTCGGCCAGGAAGCCGCCGCGGATGGAGTCCAGGAACTCGCGCCCGGCGTCGGCCGGCATGACGAAGGTGGTGGCCACCGAGGCGAGCCCGGTGATGTTCTGGAGGTCCCCGCGAAACGCCTCCTGGATGCCCGGGTGCTGCACCTTCACGGCCAGCTCTTGGCCCTGCCACGTGGCGCGGTGCACCTGGCCGAGCGAGGCGCTCGCGAAGGGCGCGGGCTCAAAGGTGTCGAAGCACTCGAGAACCGGCGCGCCCAGCTCCTGCTCCAGCAACGCCTGCACGGACTCCCACGGGGAGGTGGCGGTCTGGTCGCGCAGCTTGGCCAGCGCCGGGCCCACCTTGTCGCGCAGCTCCTCCGGCAGGTTGGCCTCCACCAAGCCGGCCATCTGCCCCACCTTGGTCCCCAGCCCGCGCAGCTCGCCCAGGCGCTCCACCGCGTCTTCCAGGCCGCCGGCCGAGCCGCGCAGCATGGCGCTGGCGGTGCCCAGGCCGGCGCGCGCCATGCTGCCCAGACGCAGCACGCGCGAAGTACTCAGCTTGCTGTCGCCACGCTTGGTCATGGGCTACTCAGCGTCCACGCGCCGGACGATAGCACCTCCGCCCCGCGCTCGCGCGCGTTGACCCGCCGCAACGCGCGCGGAACACTCCGCGCATGTTCGGCAACGAGGGGTACACGACGCTCTTCAGGCTCCGGGGGATGCCCGTGCGCATCCACTGGAGCTTCGCGCTCGGCATGATGTTCATCGGGGGCATCCGCTTCGTGCCCGGCATCTGGCTGGGGTATTTCATCCTGGTCGCGGCGCACGAGCTGGGGCACGGGTTCTTGGCGCGCCGCTACGGCTGCGAGGTGATCAGCCTGGACGTGCATGGCTTTGGCGGCCTGTGCTCCTACCGGGGCCAGACCACGGCGTACCAGCGCGCGGTCATCGCGTGGGGCGGGGTGCTGGCGCAGGGGCTGCTGTTCGGCGTGACGCTGGCGGTGGGCGCGGCGCTGGGCCCGCCCGGCTCGGACTTCCACGCGGACCTCTACTACGTGTTCACGCGCATCAACGTGATCATCGCGGCCCTCAACCTGCTGCCCTTGAACGGCTTCGACGGCGCGCGCGCCTGGCAGCTGCCCCGCATGCTGTGGGGGGCACGGGGAAGGAGCTCCGCGGGACGTGACAAGGAGGACCTGGCCGCGGGCTTCCGCGAGAAGCTCGAGCGGCGTAGCCCCGGGCCCTTCAAGGCCCAGCAGCGGGAAGCCGGTGACGAGGCCCCCGTGGTGCGCATCGAGCGCGGGCCAGACGGCAAGGTGCGCATCGTCGCGGTGGAGAGCGAGCGCGAGGACACCGAGGGCTACCACTAGCCCCGACTCAGGCTCTCCCTACTCGCTGCAGTACGCCTCGACCACCGTCGCGTCGCGACACGTGGTATCGCAGAGGTAGGTCTCGCACTCGCTGTCGCGGGTGCAGTCGACGCCCACGGCCTTCAGCGGCTGACACGAGCCCGTCCCGAAGAACTGCACGAGTGCTGTGCAGCGCAGCCCTGGCTCGCAGGCCCCGTCGAAGGAGCACTCTTCACCCCGCGGGATGGGCGGATTGCAGAACCACTCGGAGCCCATCAGCGTGCAGACGCCGTCGTCCGCGCACGAGAGCAGGGGTGTGGTGTCCATGAGCGTCGGGTCACACGAGCCGCCGTAAGGG
The DNA here is from genome assembly GCA_020633075.1 of Sandaracinaceae bacterium. Taxonomy (GTDB): domain Bacteria; phylum Myxococcota_A; class Polyangia; order Polyangiales; family Houyiibacteriaceae; genus JADJJE01. The sequence goes on along the minus strand of JACKEI010000002.1, from coordinate 1,052,650 downwards.
ACCGTCCCCGCGAGCGCGCTCCGAAAGCCCGTGGGAGCGTTGGTCCAGGCGTACAAGGCGGGATCGCAGGTGGCCGCCAGCTCGCGCGCCTCGGCCAGCGCAAAGCCCGCCTGCACGTCGTCGTAGCCCGTGCGCGGATCGATCCCCAGCGCGCCGAAGTCGTTGGCGCACCCCACCGCCACCATCTGGGTGCAGCTGTCCAGATCGAGGTCAGGGCGCATGCAGCAGTCGCGCACCGCCGCGCACCCTATGGCGGCCAGCTGCCCACAGAACTGAGTGGCCGGAACGGGAACGACGTCGCTCTGGTGCCGGTCGCTGTCCAACACCAGCGTGCAGGCGGGCGCCACCAGCGCGGCCACGAGCGCCAGGGAGACACACAGCGGAACACGGACGTGGCGCATCAGAACGACCCTCCGGCCGTGACGCCCCACGCGCCGCGGGGACCGCCGAGCACGGGTGAGAGCCGCAGACGCGCCTGCGTGCCTTCCGCAAGGGAGCGCCGACGTGCCCGCTGGACGAAGTAGATCACCATCCCCGTGGCGGCGCCCGCGAGGCCGATCCCCAACGCAACGTCGGCCGAGAACGAGAGGGCACGCAAGGGGAGGACGTCCGAGTCCGTACAGTACGAACCCACGTGCACCCCGCAAAGCTGACCCACCCTGCGGTCTTCGCGCAGCGCTAGACCGGCGAACACGGCGAAGCCAACCAGACCTCCGCCGCCTACCACGAACGCTACCGTGGCCGCGGGGCTGACCGGTGGAGCCCCCCGTGCCGCGCGGGCCTCGGCTTCGCGTGCGCGCGCCTCGGCCTCAGCGAGCCGGCGGGCCTCCTCCTGCTCAGCCTCGCGGTCGGCCTCCTCCTGCGCGACGCGAGCTGCCTCCGCCGCGCGGATCTCCTCACGCAGACGCACCAGCCGGGCCTCGAGCGCGGGCCGCTCGTCGGCGGGTACGGCGCTGGACGCGAGGTAACCCGCCAGCGCCTCGGAAGCCTGCTCGAGCTCACCCGCGCGCTGCGCCGCCGTGTACAGGTTGTAGAGCAGCTCCGGGGAACCCGTGGCGGCGTGGGCACGCTCGAACGCGGCCATGGCCTCGCGGTAGCGTCCTTGCTCGTAGTGCTCCGTGCCTTCGACGAACGCGCGTCGCGCGGCCTCTCGCTGGGCTGCGGTGGGCGCGGGGTTCGCGGTGGGCGCGGGGTTCGCAGCTTGGCGCCCACGCTGCGCGAGCGCGCTGCTGGGCCCCAAGAGACCGCAGAGCAGCAACACGAGCGACAGGTGACCAAGAGGGAACAAGCAAGCGCGAAACGACACGCGGGGAGTATAGCAACCCCATCACGGGAACACGACGTTGCCGGCCGCTCAGGCTGGCTTTGGAGCGGACTGAGCCCTCGCGCTCAGCCCAGCACCTTGGTGACCGCCGCGAGGACCGCCGCATGGATGGGCCCGTTGGTGGCGATGACGCCGGAGTTGCCCGCGAGCGTCTTGCCGTGGCTGAAGTCCAGGTCCGCGCCGCGCACGTCCGTCACGCGCCCGCCAGCCTCTTCCACCACGATGAGCCCGGCCGCGTGGTCCCAGATCTTCTCTTGGTAGTCTTTGCGCGTTGGCAGGCGCAGGTAGATGCTGGCGTCTCCGCGCGCGAGCCCCGCGTACTTGGCCTGGCTGTCCATGCGCAGACCCGGCGTGGTGATGCCCAGCGCGGTGGCGATCTGCACGCTCTGGTCCTGGTCGCTGTGCCCCGACTCCACCGACTCGCAGAAGCGCGCCTTGGCCGGGTCCTGCACGTCGCTCACGCGGATGACGCGCAGCTCGCCCGTGCGAAAGAGGGGCTCCGCGGACGCGCCGCCGCCGCGCACGGCGCTCATCAAGACCCCCTCGTCGTCGCTGCCGTCCCCGACCGGGAGGCGCGGGCACCCGAGCGCGCCCACGATGACCTGCCCGTCATGAATGAGCGCCAGCGCGATGGCGTACTGCTCCGAGCGCAGGAAGCCCTTGGTGCCGTCGATGGGATCCAGGGTCCAGTAGGTGCCGCCGGGCCGCGGCGCGTGACCACCCACGTCGATGAAGCCCAGCACCTCGTCCTCGCTCAGCTCCGCGCCGAGCACGCCGCGCGCATGCGCCACCACTTGGCTACGGCGCACGGAGGCCTCGTCACCCCGGAGGTCCGCCGCGTCCTCTTCGCCGACCATGGCGGTCACCGCCGAGCCCAGCCGCGACAAGGTGGCCGCGACCACGGCTTGGGACGCGAAGTCCGCCACGGTGACGGGGCTCTTGTCGCTCTTCTCGAGCGTGCTGGCGTGGACGAGATCCGCCTGGACGGCGCGGGTCACGAGGGCGGCGGCACGGACGGCCGCGCGCGCGCGCGTGAGCTCGGCCTGGAGATCGAGAGAGTGGTCAGAGGGCATCGGGCGGAGATAGCACGAGGCCACGGCGCTGTGCAGCACGAGCTGCGCCGACGGACGCCGCTTCCACGAGCCCGACCGCGGCCACGAGATGCCCCCCGCTACGGGTCCGCTCGCACCAGCTAATGCGCAAAGCGCTTGGGGGAGCTCCCGAAGCTGGCGCGCGAGCCCGCTTTGCACGCGGCGGCCAAGGCCTTCTCGTGGCGGCGCACCAGCCGCACCACACCTCGCAGCGCCTCTGGCTGACCGAGCTCCGTGCGCGCGCGCCGCACGTGCGCCCGCAAGCGGGAGAGATCGTGCAGCTCACCCAGCTGCTCGCCCAGCGCGCCGAGCTCGCTGCGCATGGAGCGCGGGTCGTCGTCGCCCAGCAGCAGCGACAAGTTGTACCCGAGGTACTTCGTTTGCTTGCGGCAGCGGTGCCACGCCTCGACATCCCCCGTCTTGCGCGCGCGCTGGGCGAGCCGCCGCGCACGACGATAGAGGCGGCCGCACCCCTCCCGCAGCAGCTGCTCGTCGGAGATCGCACAGGTACACGCAGCCCAGCGCTCGGCGTCGCGCTGGAACGCGCTCCGCAGCGCAGGTGTCCGTGACGCCCTCTGGTGTTTGCCGGGCCGCTCACCGAAGAGCAGCGCATGGGCACCTGCCAGGCGCTCGCGGTCACGCCGCTTGGGAGCCTCGGCCGCCAGGCGCGCCAGCGTCTCCGCCAGGGCGTCGCGGTCCCGCGGGCCGCTCAGCTCGCGCGCCGCGTCCGCGAGCTCGCGTTGGGCGCCGCGGGCCGCGCTCCGCTCCGCCTCACTCAGGAGGGGCGCCAAGAGGGCCCAGCTGGCACGCAGGTGCTTGGTCGCCACGCGCAGCGCGTGCACGTCCTCGCTCGAGAGCACACCGCGCTTTCCCAGCACTCGTTCGCAGGCGGCGTGCCGCGCTAGCGCGTCCTCGCGGAGTGTGTCGAACAGCGTCGTCATGCTCTGCGTGAGCTTACTCCTCTGCGGGGGTGCCAGGCTCGTTCACCAGCGGGTAGCCCTGGTCGCGCCAGTGGTAGAAGCCCTCGTCGATGACGGCCACGCGACTGTAGCCCGCCGCGCGCAAGCGGCCGGCCAGGCGGTCCGCCGCGACGTGCGGGCAGCCGCAGTACACGACGATCTGAGTCCCGTCGTTGGGCACACGGCGGAGGGCCTCGTCGTCTGCGTAGAAGGGCGCAGGCAGCGCACCCGGCAAGTGCCCCGCGCGCCAGTCGGAGACCGCCCGCGCGTCGAACAGAATCATCCGGCGGCCCTGGTCGAGAGCCTGCTTGACCTGCTCGGCGTGCACGTAGGCGTTGGCGGGCGCAAAGCGCGGCGCGCGGCCCTCGGGGTTGAGCACCAACGCGTCGCCTTCGCGCTCGGCCCACTGCTCGTCCTCGCCAGCGTGCGCGGTGACGGCGGCGGTGTTGGGCGCGCCGAGGGAGCGTACGAAGTGCACCAGGTCCTCCACCTGCTCGGCGGGCATCACCTCCGCGAAGGCGGCCATCTCGGTGCCCGGGCGCCCCTCCGATATGGTGCGCCGCAAGAAGGCGTCCGTGGCGAGCTCGTGGAAGACGCGGTTGTTGAGCGTGGGTGCCGTGCGGCCCTCGCCCTGCTCGCCGTGGCACGAGGCGCAGCGCGCGTGAAAGGTCGGGCGCGCGCGCTCCACGCGCTGAGGGTCCACGGGCACGTTGTCGGCCGGTACACCCACGTCGTCGGGTGCGCCCACCTGGTACGCGCGCAAGAAGGCGATGATGGCGTGGATCTGCTCGTCACTGAGCGGCCCACCCGCCGCCCTGCTGAACGCGCTCATGGGCGTGCCCGGGTGACCGCGGCGGATCGACTGCAGCAGGAAGTCATCGCTGGCGAGCCGCAGGTAGGCGCCGTTGGCGATCGCCGGAGCGTTGTCCGCGCCCCCTCCCTCGCCGCGCTCGCCGTGGCAGAGCGCGCAGTAGCGCGCGTACTCGGCGCTGACCGGCGCAGCGTCCTTGACGTGGAGCCCTGCCTGCGCAGGCGGGTCGTCGCAGGCAACGAGTACGGCGGCGCAGAGAGCGACGAGGGCGACCTTCGAGCGAGGGCGGAGCTGCAGCCAGTGGAGCGCTGAGGTCGCGAGCATGCAGCATCGTTCGCGCGCACGAGGCATCGTGCAACGCAAAGCGACCGCGTCAGGGCTTGGCGGGCCTCGAGGAGCGGCGCGAAGCGGAGAAAGACGGAGTGGCCGCGAGCCACGCGTAGGCGGCTGGCTCGGCGGGCACGAACGCCTCACACGCGCACACGTCCAGCAACATGGCCGGAGCGCCGGGCGTGTGGCGTAGACCCAGGAACGCCTCGCGCAGCGGCGCCGCCTCCTGTTCCGTGAGGGCGTTCGTCCCCACCAGCACGTCGTAGGGGAACGGACCGGTCCTCTCCAGCACGCGCAGCTCCTCCGCGCGCGGGCCCACCAGCTCCCGCAGCACGCGCCGGACGGACTCCGTCTCCTCGTCCCGCAGCTGACCGTAGACCGAGGTCACGTCGGCTTCGTTGTCCAGCACGGCCCGAAGCGCGCGCGTGTAGCTGCCGAAGAAGGCCTGCGACCCGAAGAGCGTGGCCGCGTCGAGCCCGTAGCGCCTGACCTGGGAGAGGGCGCTCAGGTGCCCGCTCATGGAGAGCGGGTCCACCCACGCGGCGCGCCGTCCTTGCAGCTCGGCGATGGAACCGGCCGGGTCGTTGCGGCGGACGATGATGGCCCCGCGACTCGAGCACACCCCCTGGCGCTGCGCGGTGAGCGCGAAGCGTGTGGCTCCGTGCAGGCCGGCAAACACGATGGGTGGCGTCCAGGCGAGCTCCGTCTCACGCCCGTGCACCTGGTCCACCATCTCGGCGTAGGTCGCCGCCACGGAGACGCGCACCTCGCGCTTCAGCCACGCGCTCATCCAGTCCGCCAGCAGCGAGACCCTCGCTTGGGCGCCGAGCTCGCTCCGATCGGGTGGCAGTAGGAACCTCACTGCCGGCGATTATACCCCCGCGCGTCATGACGGAGCTATTGCGAAACCGTGACAGACGGTCTCGCGCGAGGGCGTATGGTCTTTCACCAAAGGGCATCGCGATGCAGGCAGACCTCGAAGCGCGCACAATCGGTTTTCGCAGCGGCGATGACGGGCGCCATACACGCCTGGTCGAGCGCGTGCACATCCACGGCCGGCCGCGCCCCTTTGCAGAACTGGTGGACGTGCTGGTGCCCGCGGACGCGCGCTTCGTGGTGCTGGACCTGGACCGCACGGTGCACCTGGGCCGCAACCTGGGGGAGCTGCTGGGCTGGGAGCTCGGCGCCCACCTGGCCTACGGGGAGCCGCAGCGGCAGGCCATGGAGCCCAGCCGCGCGCGCGGGCGCCTGGCACTGGACCTCCGCAACCTGCGCGGGACGCTGCGCTACGTGCAGCTGGGCTACCGCATGTGGGCAGACGCCGGGCTGTACTACCTGCTGTGGGGCAAGCTCGCGGCGCTGTCGGGCCTGCTGGGGCGGCTGCGCTTTCGGCGCTTTGGACTGGAGCCCGTGCGCGCCGTGCAGTCCGTGCCGCAGACCGCGCTCTTGCACCACCTCTCGCGGGTGCCGCTGCCCCTGCTGCGTCGGCTGGCGGAGGACGTCTGGGCCCGACACGAGCCGGATCAGGTCATCCGTGCGGAAGACATCGCGGCCATTCGCGCGCGTGCGCCGGGGGCCCGCATCATCCTGGCCAGCGCCTCGCCGGAGCCCAGCGTCGCGCTCGCGGCCGAGTACCTCGGCGTGGACGAGGTGTACTGCACCACGCTGGACCGCGCGGGGGAGCAGCTGGCGTCCCCAGTGCCCTGGTTCCGGCGCTTCGGCCGGCAGGCGGGCCCGCGGCAGTTCAGCCTGCCCAGCCGGCACGGCATCAACTCGAGCCGGGCCAAGGTGGAGCGCCTGGTGGCGGCGCACCCCGAGATCCTGGAGCCGGGCACGGTGACGGTGGGCATCAGCGACACCGGCTACGGCGAAGACCACTGCTGGGCGGACTTCTTCACGCACGTGGTGGACCTCAACAGCGACTCCCCCTTCCCTCCGTTCGTGGCGGCGGGCTCGCCGCTGCGCGAGGTGCACTCGGCCTTCGCCTTCTCGCGCGACGAGCTGGCCCGGCGCGAACAGGACCCAAACTACCTGGACCCAGGGCGCAAGCCGCTGCCCAGTGGCCACGACGTGACCTTCGAGCGCCACGAGCTGGCCCAGCTGCTCGAGAGCGAGGCGCGCGCCATCGAGGGCATCGCGACACGCTTCCATGCGCAGGTGGGGACACTGGAGGCCGCGCGACACGGCGTGGAGGCGCGCTACCAAGCGGTGCAGCAGCGCCTGGACGACGTGGTGCAGCGCTACAATCAGGCCGCCGCAGAGGAGCGCCCCACGCTGCTCTCCCAGCTGGACCGGCTGCTGGAGCAGGTTGCCGAGAAGGCGGACCTGCTGGGTCAGGTGGAGCGCCCGCTGGCGGACTTGGCACACAGCCTTCAGAGGCTGCGCGAGGGCGCGCAGCAGAAGCTCCTGAGTGAGGCCAAGCGGCTGTCCACAGGTGGCCCCGCTGCCGCACCCGCAAGCCGCGCAGGCTGAGCGCTCCGCGCGCTCAGGGGCAGGCTCTCGGCGGCGCTCGTCCCCGAGGCGAGCGCGTGGTGCCCGCTTGACATATACCCTACGGGGTATAGTATAAAGAGGTCACCAGGAAAGACGTCACGTGCAAGCCCTCGACCCACACACCAAGACCGGCCTGAGCAACCGCCTGGCCCGCATAGAGGGACAGGTCCGCGGCCTTCGCCGGCTCATCGAGGCCGACGCGGACTGCGAGAAGGTCGCGCAGCAGATGGCCGCCGCCAGGAAGGCGCTCGACAAGACCTTCCACGAGATGCTGGCCTGCATGATCGAGCGTGAGGTGCAGAGCACCCGCCACGCGGAGAGCACGGACGCCAACCTGAAGCAGATCCGCGCGCTGCTGAGCAAGTACGGCTGACAGCACGCCTCACACCAGAACCGAGAGGACCCCCCAATGACTGTCACGATCAACCAAGGCCTGCGCATCATGGCCGGCTCGTTCACGCTGCTGAGCGTCGCGCTCGGCTGGTTCGTGCACCCGGCCTTCTACCTCTTCACCGCCTTCGTGGGCATCAACCAGCTGCAGAGCGGCTTCACCAACTGGTGCCCGGCCATGTGGATGCTGGAGAAGGCCGGCCTGCAGAAGGAAGCCCCCGTAGAGGGCGAGAGCTGCTGCAGCTAGCGGGCGGCGCGCCGCTCACGGCAGGTGCGCCACCCACGAGGCCGTCTGCTCCCAGAGGCGCGTGCTCACCGCGGCGTCCTCGGCTTCGGTGCTTGCAAGAGCCTGCGCGCACGCCGTGAAGTAGCGCCCACCTGCAAGCGACGGGTGCGTTGCGCAGTGCACGCTGGTCTGCGCCCCCTCCTCGGGGGTCAGCAGGAAGAAGCCCTCCACCGGAGCCAGCCACCCGCGCACGCGCTCGAGCGTGGCGTGCCCGTCCAGGCCCTTGCTGGCGACGTTGGTGAACACCGCCCCCGGGTGCAGCGCGTATCCGTTCAGGCCCTCGGCGCCATAGCGGCGCGTGAGCTCGAAGGCCATGTGCAGCATCGCCAGCTTGGACGTGCCGTAGGCCACCCACGAGTTGTAGGGCGCGTTGGGCGTGAACAGGTGCGCGTTGCGCCCGCGCGTGTGCAGGTGCGAGGCCACGTTGACCACTCGCGCGTCGCCGGTGTGCGAGGCCGCCGCGCGCAGGGCCGGGAGCAGGCCGAGCGTGAGCTGGAAGGGGCCCAGGAAGTTGGTGCGCCACTGCAGCTCGAAGCCGTCCGCCGAGAGGCGCGGCTCCTTCCAGTCCGCCATGAGGTCCAGGTGGATGCCGGCGTTGTTGACGAGCACGTCCAGCCGCGGACCCACCTGCTGCGCGTACCACCGCACGAACGCGCTCACGCTCGCCGCGCTGCCCAGGTCCAGATCCTGACCGCGCACCGCCCCGCCGCTGCGGGCGGCGATGCTGGCAGCAAGCTCCGGCGCGCCGCTGCGCCGCGTGACGATCACCTCGGCGCCCCATGCCGCGAGGATGGCGGCGGTCTCGTAGCCCAGCGAGCCCTCGCTCGCGCCGGTCACCACCACAGTGCGGCCGTGCAGGTCCACCGGGGTCGCGCTCGGTGGACGCAGCAGCCGCTGACGGACGCGGCTCAGCGTCGAAGGAGCCGGGCGATGATGCGGTGACAACTTGTGGTTCACTGGCACAGCCTGGCGCAGAATGGGGCGGCACGGAACCTGCTTTACGGCCTGCAACAGGCCTACTCCCATGACTGCCCCACACGCGCCGTTCATCCTGCTCTTGCTCCTCACACTGGCCGCCTCGCTCGGTGCGTGCCGCTCAGAAGGTGACGAAGACCCGCTTCGGCCGCTGCCTGCAGCAGAGTGCGCTCCCGCGTGCGTCCCCGCCACGGGGCCGGGCATCTCGGGGCCGTCCATCTGCTTCGACGGCTGCAACTACTGCCAGTGCACCGCCTCCGGACCGAGGAACTGCACCGCCGCCTACTGTCCCGACGGTGGATGGCCGACCCTGGTGCCGTGGGAGCAGTGTGCCCCAGCGTGCGGCGCCTTTCCGGATGGCGTGGAGTTCGTCGACTACACGGGCCCCTCGGCTTGCTACGACGGCTGCAACGCCTGCCTCTGTACCTCGGCGGGCGTCTCCTCCTGCACGGCCCGCGCCTGCCCCCCCGACGAGGACATGGGCGTCGAGACACCCGCCGACGCTGGCACGACCGACCAGGGCCCGTGAGCTGAAGCCCGAGCGATTCGCTGCTCGCTGCACCCGGGCGCCGCCGGCGGCACGAAGGGCTGTTCTGGGATCGGACATGCAGGTACGCTGGCCGCGCGTGGGATTCACGTGTGGGAGCATCGCATGGCAGTCGAAGCAAATCAGCGCGTGACCGTCAGCTCGCCGCTGCTCGGGGAGCAGTCGGTCGCGTACTACGACGACGGGGGTGAGGGCCCGGTCGTGGTGTTCGTGCACCCCAACTCGTGTGCGGTGGCGTCGTGGGAGCGTCAGCTGGCGGACGCTGCGGCGGGCGAGGAGCCCAACCCGCTGACGGGCTTTCGTCGCGTGGCCTTCGACCTGCCGGGACACGGGGGGACCACGCGCAGCGGCCCGGGCACCAACGCGTACTCCCTGCCCTTCTACGCGGAGGCGCTGGTGGCGTTCGCCAACGAGCTCGCGCTCGAGGGCGCGTTCTTCGTGGGACACAGCCTGGGAGGGCACGCGGTGATCGAGGCCGGCGCGCGGCTGCCGAAGCCCGCCGGCGCGCTGATCTTCGGCTCGCCTCCCGTCAGCACGCACGAGCAGCTGGGCGGCGCGTTCTTCCCCATGCCGGGCGGGGCGCACTTCCTGAACGGGTCGCTCACCACCGCAGACGTGCACCACTGGGAGGCGTCGGTCTTCTACAGCGAGATCCCCGCGTGGTTTGCAGACTCCGTCGCGCGGACGGATCCCGCGGCGCGCTCCGGACTGGCCGCGTCGCTCGGCACGTTGGCGGACGAGGTGGGCATGGTGCGCGCGTACCCCTGCCCCTTCGGCATCCTCCACGGCCGCTACGAGCGCACCGTGCGGCTCCGCTACCTAGAGAGCCTGAAGCTCGACGACACGCTGTGGCGCGGCGGAGTGCAGCTGGTGGAGGAGGCGAACCACTTCACGCAGTACGACGCCCCCGCCGCGTTCAACGCGCTGGTGGCGGAGTTCGTAGCGGAGCACGCATAGCGGCGCCACGAACGCGCGGAAGGCCTCGGCGGCTACGGATCCGGCTCCAGCTCGTCGGCCAGGGAGACCAGCGGCGGCAACGACGGATCCCGCGGTGGCGGTGGCGGTGGCAATGAAGCACGCGGTGCCGCTGCGTCGGACTCACTGGACGCGAGCAGCATGGTCCCCGACGGTGGCCCCTCGACGGAGCGACGGGCGCTGCGTCCCTCCGCCAGGCGCTCGATGGCCGCGCTCGCTTCGGAGTCGGCGGGCACCACCGCCAGCACCGCCTTCCACGCGTCGATGGCCTCGGTGGTGTCGTGGAGGCCGCTCTCCCAGGTGCGCGCGACATCGCGCAGGAGCGCCGCGCGCATGGCGACGTCGTCGGGATCCAAGCGACGCAGCGCCTGGCCCAGCGTGATCAGCAGGTCTTGGTAGCGCTCCGCGCGCACCAGGCACTCGCGGTAGCGCACCTTGGCGCGCTCGTTGTCGGGCTCCATCGACGTGAGCCGGTGGTAGGCGTCCGCCGCTTCGCCGTAGCGCTCCAGCGTGTAGAGCAGGTTGGCGCGCTCGCGCTGCAGAGCGCGCGCCGCCTTCGCGTCCAAGCTGGCGGCAAAGCGCTCGGCCAGCAGCTCGTTCAGCTCGTCCGCGAACCCGCCGTCCGTGCCGACGTCCACCAACGCGCGGAGGACGGTCGCGTCGTCGCTGCACTCCACGATGGCGCGGCGCAGCACCTCGAAGGCCAGGCGCGCGTCCTCGAGCCCATCCCCAAACAGCTCGGCCGAGGCGAGAAAGAGGCGCTCCTTGTGCGGACGCGGAACGGCCGTGGCCTTGCGCGCGAGGAAGGTCGCCGCAGCGCGTCGCAGGCGGTCGCCCTCCAGCTGCGCGTCGAGCATGGTCGCCAGGTGAACGAAGCGGTCTACGTCGGCGCGTTCGTCGTGGGCGAGCTCCAGCGCCAGGAGCAGGCGCGTCTCGGCGTGGGGCGCGTCTTCGAGCTGCTCCACCGCGACCATCATGGCGTCCTCGAGCGCCATCAAGGCCTCGTCCCGGAGAGCGTCCGCGTCGTCGGCCTCGCCCGCCTGCACACGTCGCAGCAGCTCGTCGGCGCGCGCCTCGAGCGCCCTCACCAGCTCGGCCGCGTCCGCCGTCGGGTCGAGGCGCTCCGACAGCGCACGGAGCGCCTCGAGGTCGCTGGGCGCCGCCTCCACCCAGTGGCGCGCCGCCGCGAGCGCCTTGTCCGCGCTGGGCATGCTGCGCTCGTAGATCCCGAACAGCCGCTGCGCGAGGGCCGCGCGCTGCTGGGGCTGCGACATGAGGGCCAAGTGTGCCTCGGTCACCTCGGCCAGCTGCGCGTCGTCCCCCTCTTCCAGGTAGAGGCTGCCCAGACGCGCCAGCGCTGGCGCGAAGCGCGGATCGCGCGCCAGCACGGCCCGCAGCTCACGCTCGGCCTCGCGAGGCTCGCCCAGGTGGTCCAGCAGCAGCGTGGCCCGCTCCATGCCCAGCTCGGTGACCTCTTCCGGCGTGGTCGCCTGCGTGAGACGGGTGGCCAACAGCGCGGCCAGCTCTTGGTGAGCGTCCGTGGCGCGCGCGTACTCCAGCAGGGACGTCAGGGCCTCGTCGTCTTCGCGCAGCGTGCGCACCTCGCGGTAGCAGCGCGCTGCCTCCTCGGCGTCGTCCAGCTCGTCGCGCAGCACGCGCGCGCGACGCTTGAGCAGGTCCACCCGCGTCTCCAGCTCCGTGGTCTCGCTCGCGAGGTCGTCCAGCAGCTCGGCCAGCTGCCCGTGCCGACCGTGCGCCTCGAAGAGCCTCAAGAGGGCCACGGACGCCTCGACGTCCGGGCGCAGCGTGCGCACCCACGCGTAGGCGATCATCGCCGCCTCGGGGTCCCCCTCGGGCTCGTCCTGCAGGCGCCCGAGGCGCAAGTACACGTCCGCGCGCTCTTCATCAGGCGCCACCAGCGCGCGGTGTCCCAGCGCCTCCACCAGCCAGTCGCGCCGCTTGCTGCGGAGCGCCGCCCGCTCGAGGCGGTCCACCGCGTCGAGGTTCTCCGGGTCGAGCTCGAGGATCTGCAGCGCCGTGTCGCGCGCCGCTTCGTCGTCGCGCAGGCCGATGTCGCAGATGTCCGCCAGCTCCGCGAGCGCCGCCAAGCGCGTGGGCGTGTCGTCCGTGGCGCGCACCGCTTCACGCAGGAGCTCCGCCGCTTCGTCCAGCTGGCCGGCACCGTGCAGCTGACGCACCAGGGCCGCGCGCGCGTCCACGTCGGTGGGGTCCGCCTCGCGGTAGGCGCGGAGAGCAGCCACCAGCAAGGGGCCGTCGAAGGGGTGCTCTTCCGACAGCGCCAGCAGCGCGTCGAGCGCGGCCTTGCGCTCCGGCAGGGACTCGAGCGAGGCGATCTCCCAGCGTCGCACGTCCGCGATGGCGCGGTAGCGGCCCACGCTGGCCAGCCTCTCGAGCAGCTCACTGCGCAGCGCGCGGTCGCGCGGGTCCAGCTCCGCCAGCTTCTGGAACGCGTCGGCCCCCAGCTCCGGATCCGAGAGCGGGCCGTCCGCCAAGTCCACCAGCGCGCGCAGGAGCTCGCGGCGCTGCTGCGGTTCGGTGGCTTGCGCCAGGCGCCGCTCCAGGAGCCCGCGCAGAGACGCGTGCTCCCCGCGCGCGGCGTACACATCGGCCAGCGCGCGGAGCGCGGCGCCGTGATGCGGTACCAGCTCCAGCAGGCGCTCGGCGACGGTCTGCACGGCGTCGAGCTCGGCGTCGACCACGGCGCACTTCAGCACCTCTTCGAGCGCGACGCGCTCGTGAACGGCGTGCGCCTCACCCGCGTGAAGCCGCTGGGCAGCATGCGCCGCGTCGGTCCAGCGCCCCGCCGCCAGCGCTAGCGTGTAGGCGCGAGACAGCCACGCGTCGGGGGCCGTCCCCACCAGCAGCGGAGCGAGCGCCTCATAAGCCTCTGCGTGTCGTTCCTCGCGCTGGTACCAGGCCGCCAACGCCAGCCGCGCCTCTGCCGTGTCCGCGTCCCCTGCCGCCTGCACGCGAGCCAGCAGGTGCTTGCCCAGGCACGCCCGGTTGGCGTCCGAGGGCTGCTGCGTGACGAGAGCCTCGAGCACAGCGAGCGCCTCACGGTGGCCTGGGCGCAGCGCGAGCGCCCTCTCCAGCGCGGCCAACGCCTCGGTGGGGTCGACGAGACGCGCCAGCGCCACCTCCAGAGTGGCGGCGGCGTCTTGGTCGGCGCCCTCCGCGTCGCTGCCCTTCTTGCGGCGAGCCCGCTGCGCCAGGAGCGCAATCCGCTCTTGCAGCAGCGCCGTGTCCTCCGGCACCAGCGCGCTCGCGGCGGCCAGCGACACAAGCGCGGCGTCGAGGTCGGCCGGCACTTCTTGCTGGGCCTGGGCCAGGGCGCGCAGCAGCGCGAGGCGGCGCTCGGGGCTGCGCGTGGTCTCGGCGGCCAGCGACAGTAGCGAGCGCACGTCCGCGATGCGCCGGGCCTGCCGCGCGCGCTCCACGGCTTCGCCCAGGGTGGCCTCCAGCTCCGGGTCCAGCTCCACGGCCGCGCGGTGGTGCTCGAAGCAGCGGTCCAGTCGGCCGGGAATCGCGGCGTGTGCGCGCGCCAGGGCCAGCTCGACCTCCGCCCGCTCCGAGGGCGACGCGCCCACCTCGACCAGGCGCGTGGCCCAGTGCGTCAGCTGCTCCACGTGCCGGTGCACGTTGTGATGCTCGCCCGCCAGGCGCAGGAAGGCGCGCGTGGCCAGGTCCTGACGTGGGTCCAGCTCGAGCGCGCGCAGGTACTGACGCTCCGCGCGCTCACCGTCCCCAAAGGCCTCACGCTGCTCGCCCGCCTGAGCCAGCGCGCGTGCGGCGACGAGGGGGTCTCCGCAGGTCTCGGCCCAGCGCTCGTGCAGCTCGGCCAGCTCGCGCGGCTCCGTGCCGGTGGACAGCGCCGCGACGAGCGCACGGTACGCACGGGGGTCGCTCGGGTCCGCCTCGAAGCCCGCCCGCAGCTCGTCCAGAGTGAGATCCATTACGTCCGAGGGTATCACTAGGGCGGGATTGTGGGTCAGCCGTGAGCACCGCTCGGGGTGACCCGCGGGCCCAGGGGCAGGTCGCGCCCGTGCCGCTGAGCCACACTGTGCCGTTTTGGGAGCCGAAAGGGTGACGGGCACGACCCACCTGCCGCACGCAGCGCCGCAGTGGCCGTTCGTTCTGCAGACTTCGTGACCTGGCACGGCCACTGCAAAGCGCGTTCGCATGCCTTCAATCGCGCCCCATCGCTGCGCCGCCCGTGCCGCGCTGCTCTTCGCCGTCACCGCGTTCGCCATCGCCGTTGCGCCCCTGTCTGCCCTCGCGGACCGCGGCACCGCTCGCCTGCACTCGGGGGGCATCGTCACCGGGGACATCGAGGTCTACGTCCCGGGTGAGCGCGTGGTCATCCGCACCGCGTCGGGCGAGGTCATCGCCTTGGACATCCGCGAGCTGGACGAGCTGGAGATCGCCCCGGAGCGGACCGCCCCACCCGTCGTGGCCACGCCCCCCGCGCCCGTGCCCGCAGCCCCGCAGGCGACCCCGGCCGTGCCGAGCACCACCTACATCGTGGTTCCGGACTGTCCGAGCGCGCCAGCGCCGTACGTGGAGACCCCTCCCCAGCACTACCGGCTGCAGGAGCCCGCGCGCACGCCGCCACCGGGGCGCAGACCGAGCCTCTTCTGGCCGCTGATGACGCTGTCTGGCTCGGCCGCAGCGTTCATCTCGGGGACCATGCTGCTGGTCGACTCCTACTACTACTGCGACTCGTACTACGGCGACTCCTGCTCGGGCCTGTCACCGGGGCAAGTCGGGGGCGTCACGCTCATGGCGCTCAGCTTGCCGCTCTTCATCTTGTCCGCGTCGTTCCTCCTGCCACGCAAGGTGCGCGCGCGGCGTCGACACCGGGCCGCCGTGCGGGACTACCAGCTCTCGCTCACCCCCACCGCCAGCCCCAGCACCGGGCACTACGGCGCGAGCGCGACCCTGCGCTTCTGAGGCCTGGCGCTCAGCCGAGGCCCATCTTCTTGGCTTGCTCCATGAGCGCCTGCATCTGCTCCGGGCTCATGTTGCCCACCAGGCTCTGCAGCGCCTGCAGCTGCTCCGGGCTCATCTGCTGCGCGGCCTGACTCGCGGCCGCCATCATCTGCTCCGGAGACATGTTCTCGAGCGCGCTGAAGTCCATCCCCGCGAACGGGTCGGCCACAGGCGGCGCGACGGGCGCCGGGCGCGTGAAGATCACCTTCTCTGGCGTCTTCTCGTGAGCCACGCCGCGCTCGGCCAGCAGGTCGAGCACCTTGTTGAAGCTCAGCCCCTTCGCCGCGGCGGACTCGTACATGCGCTCCAGCGAGAACGCCACGCTGCGCTCCGGGAAGCCGTTCTTGCGCAGGTTGTCGGCGATGGTGGCGGCGAAGCGCTCGAGGGCGTCGTTGTCGGTGGCGTCCATGAGCGGGACCATAGCGCGCGCCGGGAGCCCGAGCAGCCCATGCGTTCACCCGCGCGCCTACTCGCAGGCGAGCACGGTGGGGTTCGGTTCCGCTCCGGTGTCGGGGTCGTCGCACGTGAGGGAGGGCGAGGTCTCGTGGGTGAAGCAGCTGTCGGGGTTGTCGTCGCAGTAGGTCTGGCAGCGCTCGGCGTTGCAATTGCCCCAGTTCAGCGTGTGAAAGCCGGTGTCGCGGTCCTTGCCCCAGCTGAAGCTCTGACAGCCCGGCCGCAGGATCGGTCCGCAGTGACCCTGGCAGCGCATCACGCCGTTCTCGTCCGGCGCGCGCTCGGCCACGAAGGAGTCGATCACGGCCGCGCAGGTGGCGCCGCCTCCCTCGCCCTGGGCGTTCTCGCCGCAGCGCGTGAAGGAGCTGTGTGCGCCGTTGGCTTGGTCGTGCTCGGCCTCGGAGTTGGCGCACTCGTGGCACGCCGTGCACTCCACCATGGGCGGCAGGCCGGCCGGCGGGCACTCCACCCAGCCCTCTTCGCACGCCCGCCGACGCCAGTAGTTGATGCGCGCGAGGCAGCTGGTGCCCTCGGTCCGCCAGGTGGCGCGCGTGGTGTCCTGCGGCGGGCACTCCCAGTTGCAGGCCTCGTCCAGCGGGCGCGCGGTGCAGGGGCACACGCTCGCGTAGCGCTCTCCGAAGCAGTTGGCGTTGCCCGGGTGCGTGTCGCAGCTGAGCTGCGTCTCCGTGGGGAAGAAGCAGCTGCGCGTGCCGTCCTCGTCCACGTTGATGGACACCAGGTACATGCCCTCGCCGGGCGCGTCCGGCCACCAGCACCCGCCCTGCCTGCACGTGAAGCCCAGCCCCTCTGCCACGGGCGCAAAGCTCTCGATGTCCGGGTACTCCACGGCGCGGCCAGCGTCGCAGGCGTAGTACGCGCAGTTGTCCGGCAGCGCGGCGCGGCACACCTCCGTGCACGTGGGCCCGTTCACGTTGCCCGCCTCGCGCATGACCCACACCACGTCCGGGTCGTCGCTGTCCACGCAGCGAAAGCCCGCCGCGCACTGCCGGCCGCTCGCGGTCTGCGTCCCCTGCTGCCCGGCGTCCACGTTGCCGCCGCCTGGGTTGCGCTCACAGGAGCACGCCGAGAACGTCACCGCGGAGGTCAGCGCCAGGGCCGCTACGAGTGTGGCTTGTCTCATCTGTCGCACCTTCGTCCAGCTGGGGTCTGCCTGAGAGCGTAGCGCATGCGGCGTCGCGAGCCGACCTCTGTCTTGTCCCGGCTTCGAGCGCACGCGCTCAACTGCGCGGGGAGAGAGTGGCCTCGGTGGTCTCGGCGCACCACACGACGAAGGACTCGAGGGTGTTCACGCCGAAGGTGTTGCTGATGGCGGCGTCGGCCGCGTCGCGCCCGCGGGCCACCAGCACGCGACCGATGCGAGGCGTGTTGTGGCGGGCGTCGAAGGTGTACCAGCGCCCGTCCAGGTAGGCCTCGAACCAGGCCGAGAAGTCCATGGGCGAGGCGTCGTACGGGACGCCGATGTCACCGAGGTAGCCGGTGCAGTAGCGCGCCGGGATGTTCATGCAGCGACAAAGCGCGATGGCCGCGTGCGCGAAGTCGCGGCAGACGCCGCGCCCGCCCTCGAGCCCTTGCGCCGCGCTGCGCGTGGCGTCGGCGTACTCGTAGCCGAAGGTGATGCGCTGGTGCACGTAGTCGCAGATGGCCTGCACACGGCCCCAGCCGAGCGGCGTGTTGCCAAAGAGGCTCCACGCCTGCTCCATGAGCTTGTCGGTCTCGCAGTAGCGGCTGCCCAGGAGGTACACGAGCGTGTCGTCCGGCAGCTGGTAGACGGGCACCTGCTGCGCTCCGAGCGCGACGTCGTCCGTCCAGCCCGTGTCCCGCACCACCGCATCCGTGAACAGCGTGAGCGTGCCGGCCGGCGCGACGAAGCGCGTGCAGAGGTTGCCGAAGCCGTCGTGGTACTGATGCAGGGGCACGCCCGGTGTCAGCACGAGCTCCTGAGCGATGGCGACGTCGGCGCGCCGTGAGTCGTGGAGGTTCAGGGTGACCAGCATGGGGGTCGCCTGCGGGAAGCGATACCGAATCTCGAACCCGAGGCGAATCAACATGTGGAACTCCGAAGTGAGGCGAGGCCGAGTGACCTATACGGGTCTGCGCGCCGCGAGGGAAGGAGGCGGGCGACGAAGTTACACGCCCGAATCATCCGAGCCGCCCGCTGGCCACGCAGTGCTCCAGCAAGCGCGCAAACCGCGCTGCCCACGCGCGCTGACCGTCCTCGTCCTCAATGAGGTCCTGACGCAGCTCGAGCTCCACGTGCAGCAACCCACGGCCCTCTCCGTACACGGGCACCGCGTAGTCGGTCGCGTCACTGGCGGCGTAGGGCTCGTTGTCGCCCACCACCAGGCCCGGCTCGCGCGCGAGCGCGTCACGAAGCGCGTGCGCCAGGCGCGCGTCTCGCTGGTAGAGCACCCCCGCGTGCCAGGGGCGCGCGTGGCCGCGAAACACGGGAGTGAAGCTGTGCAGCGTGACCAAGATGGGGCGGACCTGGGCGCGGGCGTCCAGCTCCTGAACGATGCGCTGGTGGTATGGCCCGAAGATCTCGGCCGTGCGCGCGCGCCTCGCCGCTTCCGAGAGGCTCTGATTGCCAGGCACCAACGTGCCGTCACTGACCGTCGCGATGGAGTCGGGAGCGTGGAGCGGCCGATTGCAGTCGATCACCAAGCGCGAGTAGCGCTGCAGGATGGTCACCGCGTCGAGCTGCGCCGCGAGCGCTGCAGCCACGCCCGCGACGCCGATGTCCCAGCCGATGTGGCGGTCCAGCTCGGACTGGGGCAGCCCCAGCTTGGCGAGCGCGAGCGGAACCGCCTGTCCCGCGTGGTCTCCGATGAACACGAAGCGCGACGCTCCACCCGGACGATGCACGACGAAGGGCGGAGGGTCGCCCGGCCCGAGCAGGGCAGACGTCACCGCAACCCGATCTCTGCGAGGCGCGCCTTCACCAGCTTCCGGAGGACGGTCTTCGGCAGCCCACGCGCCGGGTCGAAGTGCAGCGCGGACTTCGTGCCCCCGTACCCCGCGAGATCCGCGGCGAGGGCCGGGAGGATGTTCCCGCTGAAGGGGTAGTACGAGCAGCCCTTCGCCGTAGCGAGGAAGCCCGCAAACACGTGACCCTGCGCTCGGAATGCGGGCATGGAGTAGCTGATGCACTCCTCGGCGCCGGGGACCAGCGCGTGGATCTGCGCGCGCAGCTTCTCGAGCGCGGCGCGTCGGTCGGGTGGAACGCTGGCGAGGTAGGCGTCGATGCTGGCGGGCTTGCGCATGTCGCGAGCGTATCAGCGGCATGCCCGAGCGGCGTGGTCGTTGTTGCGGCGCGGCACTAGGTAGCGACGGAGCGCGCGGCGCTCGCGGATGGTGTCCTAGAGCGAGCGGTGTGAGTCCACGTACTCATAGTGGACGCCTCGGGGGGGCCAAGAGGTTCCCTCGGAACGCGAACCCCGGGCTAGCACCTCGTGCACGCGCGACAGGCAGCGCTCCGCTACTCGGGCGCGCGACACCCCCAACGCGTCCAGCAGCGGGCCGTGGTCGAGCACGAACGTCCCCACTGCGCAGGCCGTGATGCCCAAGAACGCGGCCAGCGTCACGACGCGCTCCAGGCTCCCGGCCCCTCGCAGCTGCTCGTCGAAGAAGTCGCGCTGGAACTCGAGGTGGGCGCGCTCTTCACGCGCCACCAACGCGCCCAACGCGCCGATGGGACCCGGCACATGCTCATGAAGCAGCGAGTACATCTCCACCCCGACCACCTCCGCTGCGGCGATGGTCAGCATCTTGGTGCGAAAGCCGAGAGCGCGTCGGCCGTGACGAAATAGTGCTTCGGACCAGTGATGCTGCGGCGTGGTGTGGCCGAGCGCGCGCAGCAGCCGGTCGAGCTCACGTCCGTGGCGGTGCTCCTCGGCGACGTACAAGCGAATGGAGTCCACCCAGTGCGCGTCGAGGTTTGCGACCGCCTTGGCCTGCGCGGCGACGGTGCCCTCCCCGGTCTCCCCGAGATAGAAGCGCGCGAGGGTCCGCGCGACGGCCTCGAGCGTCGCGTCTGCGACGTCCTCCTGGCCCGACCACCCTGGTAGCGGGGAAAGCTCGGCACGCGAAGCGTTGCGCTCGAAGTACCGGTGCCAGTGCGCTGCATTCATGGGAGCGCAACAATCGCTCGCGGCGGGTTCATTCCCGCCTCCGAGGCCGCTCTCCTGTGGGCGCTGTGCTTGCGCACGCCCGCGCCGCCGTGAACAACAGCGGCGTGCAGCTGCGTCTCCTCACGATGAACGTCAACGGCCTCGAAGAGCAGCGCATCGGGCCGCGCATGGAGAAGCTGTGCCTGTCCATCCTGGTCGGTGGAGACCTCATGGCGGCGCTCGAGGGGCGCGCTACGCCGCCCGTGCCGGACGTGATCGTCTTCCAGGAGATGACCCGGCGCGCGCACATGGGGCAGATCCGGCCGCACCTTCTGGCCGCTGGGTTCACGCTGTTCCCAGCCAAGCCGCCGGACGGTAGCGAGGACTACACGCTGATCGCGGCGCGGCGCCCGTGGGAGCTCGGCACGACCGAGGTGCGCACCTTCGAGGAGAGCCCCCTCGCGCGTCAGTACGTCGTCGCCACGCTAGACGGACCCGCCGGCCGTGTGCGCGTGCTGAGTGGCCACATGGAGAGCCTGCGCAGCGGCGGCGAGGTGCGCCTTGCCCAGGCCATGGAGCTGGACGCGCTGCTCGCCGACTCGGACCTGCCCGCCATCTTTGCCGGGGACACCAACCTGCGCGACGCCGAGTGGGCCGAGCTCGCACAGGGCTTCCGCGCGCGTGACGCGTTCCTCATGGCGGGCTCGCCCAAGCAAGCGAACGCCACCTGGTGGCCCGAAGGCAGCCCGCGCGGCTTTCGCTTCGACCGCGTGTGGCTGAGCCCCGGCTGGACGGTGGAGCAGCTGCACACACGACGCCACGGAGACGTGAGCGACCACGCCGGGGTGGAAGTCCTGCTCAGCCGGTAGCGGGGCGTCAGTCGCCAACGGGTGTCGCGCCAAGCCCGCGTCAGCGCTGGGCAAAGCTCGTCGGGAAGGAGGCACCCCTTCTCCGCCTGCTAGAAGCGCAGAAACACACCACCAGGGTCGGGCGTGTAGCCCTCGCCGCGGAGCTGCGAGCGCCGAAGGGCCACGATCCCGACGACTCCACTGAGAACGAGCGAAGCTGCAGTCAGGATGCCCCACACGACGATGCCGCTGCCGTGCGGTGGGTCGCCAATGGCGAAGCCGACCAATCCCGCGACCTCGAGCAGCGCAGCGGTCATACCGAAGGCACGCATGCGGAGCGTATAGCGGTCGTCGAGGCGCTGATACTCGCTCTCGCTCCTTCGCACCGTGAAGGTGTCTTGCGCGCTGGCGGGCGCCGCGTTCAGCTGCATGCTCGCCAGCACCCCACCGAGCACGAGCGCGCGCAGAGCGCGTCGTATGGTCCGAGCCTGATGCCTCTCCCGCCTCATGACTCCGCTCACGGCGCGAGCTCGAAGCGGGCCGGGTGGACACACTGCAGGCGTCGCTCGCCGTCTCCTTCAGGGTCCGGATGCACGCACGACAGACCCGGTTGGCAGCGCACGCTGTTCTGCTCGGCCTGCTCCAGCGTCAGCAACGCCACCTCGGCGCAGGTGGTGCAGTGGCCAGACCACTCGAACACGGCGCGGCCATCCACGCACTGGATGAAGGCAGACTCGCAGAAGCCGTCGCCGAAGCACTGCCCGTCCCCGCGGCAGGGCCCACCCTCGGTCCAGTTCACGCAGCTGCGCAGCCGCTCGTCTTCGACCGTGGACTCGTCGTCGCAGCCCGCTGAAAGCGCGCTCAGAGTGAGCACCACCGCCAGCGTCACACGTGTCCAGGTCCGCACCAGGGCTCTGCGCCTCACACTGTCACTCACGGTACTTCGAGTCATGGCAGCCTTCCTCTCGACTTGGCTGCCTAGCATGCCGAGAAGGCCCAACACAGGGGCCGAGGCCAAGCGGGGGGGGTGGCACCTAGCGCGGCCCGCGCGCGAACGCGTTCGCCACGGCGCAGTTCAGCTTCGTGGCGAGCGCGTCCAGCGCGTGCCTGCTGATATCCTGCGCGCACCATGGCCGCATCCGACAGCGTCACCACCCTCATGGACGAGGTCCTGGCCCACATCGCGGCCAATGGGTTTCCCCCGGATGTCCGGCGCGGCGCTCACCGCAAGGCGCCCGCACCGCTCGCAGCGAAGACGCTCGGCGCGCTCACGTTGAGTGATGGCGCCCCGTTGCCCACGGCGCTCGCGCGTCTGTTCGCGTACGACGCGGCGTGGCTGGGAACCAAGGTGGACCAGAAGGCGGCGCGCCTCGAGAGCCTCACGTTTGGCGAGCTGCTCGCGCGCGACCACGAAGAGCTCGCCGAGTACATCCTCAGCGGGACCCAGAAGATCCTGCCCGGCGCGTGCTACCCGCTGGTGCTGCCCGAGCGCTGCAACGAGGCGTCGCTGATCTTTGCCTACCAGGCTCCGGGTACCGGGCAGCCCAGCGCAGGCGGGGCCTCTGGTGACCTGCCCGTGCTGCTCATCGACGTACAGGACAGCCCCATCTTGATTGTGTTCGCGCCGAGCATCGCCGAGTACCTCGCGCTCATCACCGACGTGATCACGGCGAAGAGCCTCGCGAAGGCGAACGTCGCGGTGTTGGGCCAGATCGTGGGCAAGGCCCGCGCGAAGCGAATCCGACAAGGAGTGTACGACCTCCCCTTCGACGCGGGCTGAGCGGCGTCCACGCGCGGCCTATCGCGTGCGCATGACGTTGGACGCCGGGCAGGCCCTTCGGCGTATCATCGCCCCATGCGAACCAACGCGACGCTGGCTCTCGGGTTGTTCTTGTCCGCTTGTGGGGGCCCAGCAGCTGCGCCTCGCGTAGCAGCGCCAGCTCCGCCAGAGCCAACGGCGGCGCCCGCGACAGTGGCCGGACCCCACGCAGTGAACTGCGACCACGCGTTCCCACGGGCCAACGTACCCAACGAGCCCACGCTTTTTGCCAGCGGCCCGCTGCGCGTGCGTGCTCAGTCTCTGGTCCTGGACGACGACCCTGAGTCGCCCAACGTGCTGTTCTGCACACCGCGCGCGCCACTGCCAGAGGGCGCGCGCCTGGTGCTCTACTTCGACGACTATCAGATGCTCGCGACGACCTGGGATGGGACCTCCATCGCCAACCCGTACACGCGGCTCGACACGGACCCGCCAGACGAACGCGAGCCGACCGTGACCCTGCCTGGTCAAGAGGTGACCACGGTGCGCCACATGGCCTACTGCCCCACCGACCCCACGCGCGACTGTGTCGCGGCCGGTGACTACACCCGCGTGATCGCGTTGCCCAGCTACGACCCGAACGGGCCACGCTCCGGGTGGGACTTTACGGAGACGGTGCTGGAGGCGTCACGCGCCGGGCGCGCGACGCGCACCGTGAGAGCAGACGCGTGCGGCCTGCGTGTGTCTCTGCGGGGGGAGACGGACTGCGTGGGCGCCACCTTCGACGAGCTCGCCAGCTGCTTGGCCGGACACTACGAGGAAGCGATCTACGGGGATGACGCGCCGTACGAGGAGGACGCCGAAGACGGTGAGGGCGCAGAGACGTCGGGGGACGTGCAGGACGTGCCAGCCCCAGCGCCGCAGCTCGTGTTCTCGGACCGCACGCGCGAGGTCGCGATCCCTGCTTACGGCATCGCGCGCGTGGCGTGCATCGACGGCGTGGTCGTCGTCTCGGAGGCCACGTTCATTGGGTTCGGCTCGAGGCGCAGCTTCAGCGCCATCGACGTCGCGAACCGGCGCATCACGGGCGCCCGCACCATGACCATCGTGGACCACGAAGAGGCACGCTCCGACTGTGGCAACGCGTGGGACGGCGTCGAGCTCGTGCCCATCGTCGGGCAGGGCGCGCTCGTCGGCGCCGTGGTGCGTGGCGCCATCGCGTCCCCACGCTTCGACGTGGGGCGCGGCGACGTGGGCGAAGCCACCTTCGTCGCGACCGCACCGACGCCCGCCCAAGAAGCGAGCGAAGACGACGAGTACTACGAGGAGCCGCCCATCCCTGCGGCCTACCGCGTGACGGCCCAGGGGCTCGCGCCCATCGAGGCCGCCGCACCCGCCGAGCGCGTGGCCTGCCCGCTGCGTGTCTCGGACGAAGACGGCCAGACCAACGTGCGCCCGGACCCCTCCACGCGCCGCCCTCCCGTGGGCACCATCGCCACCGGCACCGTCATCGAGACCGTGGAGCAACGCGGGCGTTGGTACCGCATCGAGCGGCCGCTGGCGGGGTGGCTGTGGTCCGGGAGCTTGTCGCGCAGCTGCACGCCCTGACCGGCAGGGCGTGCCCACTCCCCTCGCCAAGGCTCAGGGCTGCAGCTCGATCCCCAGGACGCCGTACGAGAACGTCCCCACCGAACCGGTGCGCGCGTCGCCCACACACAGCTGATAGGTCCCGCTGGCCATGACGTTCAGCAGCTCCGAGGCGGGGTCCCACGTGAGCGCGCCGCTGTCCGCGTTGAAGTTGCAGCTGGAGCCCGGCCCACACACCACCTCCCCGGCGGCGATGCCCTCGCCCATGCTCTCCGCGCTTGGGTACATGACCGTTCCACCAAGGTGCAAGGAGACCCGCGGAGACGCCGCAAGGTCCGCCTCCGCGCCCAGCGAGGTCCCGCTTCCATC
Source organism: Sandaracinaceae bacterium (assembly GCA_020633075.1). Lineage (GTDB taxonomy): Bacteria > Myxococcota_A > Polyangia > Polyangiales > Houyiibacteriaceae > JADJJE01. Next base: position 1,028,316 of record JACKEI010000002.1, on the reverse strand, counting down.
GGCGGCCTCGGCGACCCCCGGACGGACGGCCAGCGCGCGCGGAGCACCGTCGGGACCGACCACCGCAAACACCAGGTCGCCCACGTTGGGGTGCGTGATGGCGAACTGCGCGTTCAGGCTCATGGTCTCCAGCGAGGCGTCCGCCCCGGTCAGGTTGAAGGTCCGGCAGGTCATCGACGCGATGGTCCCGTCGAAGGCGCCGTCCGCGATGTCGGTGAACAACACCTCGCCGCCGTCGACCAGGGGTTCCGGTTGGACGGTGGTCGCGAGGTCGAGACGCACGGAGGTGATGGTCCCCATGTCGCCTGGGCCCGCGTCACCCACGCACACGCGCCACGTGCCCGCCACCGGCTCGCGCTCGATCTCGTCGGGGCCAACGGGCGCGACCCCGATGAAGCGGCAGTCCGCGCTGTCTCGGCACGGCGCCTGCGCGGTGGTCAGGTTGTTGCCCAGCGCCTCGGACATGAAGCCGCCAATCCCACGCGCCAGCGTGATGGGGTGCGTCGACGCCCAGTTGGCGTTGTTGCCCCCGCTGAGGTCCCCGTTGTCGGCCGGGGACACGAGGCCCGGGCGATGCATCAAGGTGCTGACGTGACCGGAGGGGGCCACGAGCTTGACCACCAAGTCGCCCACGAAGCTGTGGTCCATGGCCAGCTGGACACCAAAGGCCTCGTTGTTGACGAAGCCGCGCGTGCCAGCCGCAACCACCACGTCCACGCAGGTCATGGACGCGATGGTTCCGTCGTAGGCGTTGTCCATAATTGCGAGCGGGGCTGCGGGAGTCACGGTCTCCATGACCGGCGCCACGGTGCACTCCGTGAGGTTCAGGGCCCGGCAGTCCGGAAAGCAGCGCATCGTCCCGCCCGTGAAGCCCATCGCCTCACAGGTGGCGCCGCGCACCAGGTCCCCGTCACAGGCTTCGGACGCGTCCAGCATCTGGTCACCGCAGACAGCGCCGGGCGTGCTGCCGTCTTGCATCACCGCGCCGTCGCCGGTGCCCCCGTCACCGTTGTGGCCACCGTCGACGTTGCCGCCCGGCCCGCCCCCGCAACCCACCACCAAAACCGCCGACACAAACCAGACCGCGCTCTTGAGGTTCATAGGAGCGCGCATTGTATTTGGCGCCCGCCGGCGTTGTCACGAGCCGCCAGACGTACCCCCGTGAATACGGGGGGTACCCGACCTTGGGGACGCCCAGGCGCTATGTTCCGGGGTTGAACGCGGGTCAGCGCGCTGTGCCCAGGGACGCCGCGTGCTCAGCCGGGCGCTCGACGCGACTCCTCGATCCAGCTCTCGAGGGTGGCGGCAGTGTGGCGCGCCCACTGGGCCGTGCGCCCGGAGAGGGCGGCCGCCGTGCGCGTGCCATCCTCCACCGTGGAGGCGATGGTGCGCTTGCCCCGCAGAGGCGAGACCATGTTCAGCCCTGTGAGGAACGCGCGCGCCGCGCCCACCCAGAAGCCCTCGCCGGGAAGCACGACGATGGTGGCGGTGACGAGCCTGTCGAGCGAGCGCGAGATCTCGTTGGCCCGCCGCTGCGCCACGTTGTCGGGGAGCGACAGACCGTGCGCGACGACGTTGAGGGCGATGATCCCCTGCGGGTGGTGCGCGGAGAGCGCGAGCGCGAACACGCGCGAGCGGTCCAGGTTTTCCACCGTGATGCTGTCGGTCCAGACGAGCACGTGGAGATTGCCGTCGCTGGCTTGGATGAGGCCGGGGTGCGAACTACGAACCATCGTCCCCATGGTGGGACAAGCCTGTCCGAGATCCAAGCTCCCTGAGCGGGCCTATGGTGCACGTGGCGCCTAGCCTGCCACCAACACCACCGACACGCGCCTCTTGGCTATTGGCCTCACGATTCCGACTCGCACCGGAAAGAACGGTGGCCGACGCAGCGCAGAATGCGCCGGCGATGGTCGGCGTTCCCGGATCGCCGTGATATCGTCTTTGGTGGAGCACTGTCCCGTGATCGCCGCTACCCCATCCACCATTGGCGCCCCCGCGCTAGACGTCGACCGGCTGCTCCAGCGCCTGCCGGCGGATCTGCGTGCGCAGGTGAAGTGGACGCGGAAGCCGATCACGGACGCCCTCGACGCTTTGCTCCAGTCCCCAGGCGACCCGGACGTGCTCGAGGCCGCGTCGCGCAACGCTATGAAGCCCATCGGGGCGATCATGCAGTTGGTGGCGCAACTGTTGGCGTCGCCAGAGTTTGCAGTCCAACGCGCCTCACTGATGTCCAACCTCGAAGCGGACCAGCGCGACCTCTCGGCTTTCGTGGCGGACCCGGGCGTCGTCGACACGCTCGACTGGTGCCTCAGCTTCATCAAGGGCTTCTACCGCGAGGTCTGGTCGCATCTTCAGAGTGTCGACCTGAGTGCTGTCTCTCGGGACGAGGTCGCGCGTGAGGTCGATGAGTCTGCGGGCGCGGCAGCGTTCCGGCGGGGCGTGTTCGCGCTCATGGCGGCGTCCGAGGCTGCGCGACGCCGGGAGTGCGTCGACGACGCGGTGACTCTGGTCAACGTCGCATTCCTAGAGCTCGAAGAATGCCGACACGCGTTCGCCCACGCGGGCGTCGTGATCTTGCCCTTCGCGGACGAGACAAGCGAACAACGCCTCCACCGCATGGGCTCTTATGTCGCTCGGATGCGGGAGTCGCTCACGGACAGCGAGTTCCGTGAGCTCGACGCCGCCCGCCTCACCTCTCTACGAGAATGATCCTCGATACGAACCTGGTTTCCGCCTACCTCAAGCAGGGGGCTGCGGAAGACGGTAGACGGGTCTTCGTGGCGCGCTGCCTCGCGGACGGTAGCGCGTGCATCTCCATGGTCACCAAGTACGAGCTGGAGCGGGGGTTTCAGAAGGTGCTCTACGGTGGCGATGACCAGGCGAAGCGGGGTGCCATGAAGCGCCTGATCGAGCTGAAGAAGTTCTTGGAGTCACTCCCCGTCTTCGGCCTCGACGGAAGGATGGGCGAGGGGTGGGACATCGCCGCGCGTCTTTGGGCCGCTGGCCGTGCGTGCAAGCCGTCTGTCGTGTTCGAGGAGGCGGACCTGCTCATTGCAGCCACGGCGGCGCTGCACGGAAAGACGCTAGCGACGGCAGAGACGAAGCCCGCCATGCGGCTGCTGCCCGAGCTTGCCAGCCGTGCGCGCACGACGCTGCGCGTGGAGTTCGTCACGGCCTGACCTCCTGCCTCTGCACAAGGAGCGCCGCGTCGGGGACAACGCGGTGTAGCCGGCGACGACGCGAAGCGATGCACTGGCAGTCGCCGAGCCCGGCACGATGCTCTCGCCGGAGGATAGGCGTGTCCGGACCGCTCGGGGGCAGGCGTCCGTCGAGCAGCGTGTGGTGTTGAGAGTGGCGCACTCGACGACCTCCGCGCCGGACTCGCCGACGCCGTCACATGCCTGCCCGACGCCACGGTCTTGATCGACGCGCCCGTCGCAGTCGTCGTCCGCGCGGTTGCAGAGAGCGTCGTTCGGGAGCGCCTGATTCTGGCTTCCGCCCGGCTCCGTGGAGCAGACGGTGGCCAGCCGCGCGCCGTCGCGAGGGTCGCACTGCACGGTGCCCACCCCACACGCGCCACGGCCGTCACGGGTCTGGCCCAACAAGAACCCTTCATCGCTGTTGCCGTCGCAGTCGTCATCCAGCCCATTGCAGGACCCGAGGCTGGCCATTCTCTCGGAGCCCCCGAAGTCCGCCTACGGACCCCAGTAGTCGAACGCGAACACGACACCCGCAGGGACATCGAACGCGATGCCGTTGCTGAGGGTGATCTCGTCCAACTGTCCGCAGTTGACGGTGTGCACACCGGGTTCGACTGGCACGGGTGTGCTGCTGGCGTGTGGCCACATCTGTCCATCGACGATTAGCTCGCCGGGCGGGCACGCGTCTGCAGCGAGGATACGGAGGTAGCTCTGCCCGCCTTTGGACGGAGACACCGCGCCGCGCAGGTGACCGTCGCCGCGACCACCGCATCCCAAGAACAACGACATCACGAGAGCGGCAGCGGCGACGGGCCCCACGAGCTGCAACGTGCGCTGAGAATTCATCTGGTTGGTCCTAGCTAACATGGCGCCAACCATCCGGCCCACGAAGCCTGAAGAGGCTGTCTCCACTCGAGGTCGCGGCGCCATCACGGTAGCCGACTCTGCCCGCAGCGCGTGGACGAGGCCAAGCGCCAGATCAAGGCCGCGCACGGCTTCGAATGAAGCTGGAAGCCCTCCCCGAAGCTCTCGCGGAACTCAACGCCTCGATCGTGTTCTACGAAGAGCAAGAGCCCGGCCTTGGCGAGCGCTTCCAGGGTGCAAGGCGTCACCAAGGTCGTCGGTGTCACGCACGCGCGTCGTCCAGACTACTGGATCGACCGCATCAAGTAGCACGCAACGCGGCACACGAGCAGAGCACACGGCCAGAGGCTTTGGGACTGACGAGAGGAGCGCATGGCGGACTGGTTGGTGGACGATAGTCGGTACTGGATGACGGCGCGCTCCTAGTCCGGCCTAGGTCGCTGCTCGCGCCGGTCACGGCCTTCAGCGCGTCCAGTGGCGAAACAGCTCCGGGGGGATCTCCGCGGACAGCTGCCACTCCACCGTGATGGGGCGCTCGCCGCGGTGCCGGAGGGGCGTGACGGGACCGAGATAGCGGAAGGGGACGGTCATTCCGCGTTGGTCTTTGGCGCGCTCGCGCACGAAGAGCAGCGGCACCACGCCCTCGGCTTCTGGTGTGGTGTGGCGGCGGCCCTTCTTGTCGTCCACGCGGGTGGCGGCCTGGGACTGCCACTGGAAGACGGTGGGGGAGAGGGGGAGGTCGTGGTAGCGGAGGTGCTCGTGCTCTTGGTCGCCCTTGTCCAGCGTGACGAGCAAGAGGTCGTGACGGCCCGCGTCGACCTGCTCCACCCCGGTGTAGAAGTGCCGGAACGAACGCTTCTCCTTCGAGACCGCGTCGAACGCCGCGCTCAGCTCGATGTCGTAGTACTCGGCGTGCAGCACCAGCGGCACGTCGGGTCGCAGGGGCTCGTCGCGGGGCAGGCGGTCGACCATGGTGCGGAGCACGGGCAGCAGCTGGCGGAGCTCGTCTTGGAGCGCCGGGCTGGCATCAAAGTGCTTCAGCATGGTGGCCAGCGCGGGTGCCTCGAAGTTGTCGAAGAGCACGACCAGCAGCATGGCGGTGAGACGACGCTCCAGCGTGGTCGCAGGACGCTCGCCACGCAGCAGGCGCTCGAGCTGGCGGAGCCGCAGGGAGTCTCGGACGTGGAGCAGCCGCCCGATCAGCGGGAGCCCCTTCTGGTCGTAGGGAGCCATGGACTCCGCCACCATCCCGACGTCCACGCGGAGTGAGGTCCACGAGCGCTTCGAGCGATAGAGGTCGTAGACGTCCACCTCGGTCTCGTGAAGGAACGTCGCGAGGTCCCAGTTCTCCTCCGCATGCTCGCGCAGCGCCTGGTGCAGGCTCTTGACGTCCGTCGGCACCGAGGCGGCAAGCCGCTCCAGGATGTCCCGCTGCGCTCGCTCCTCGAACACGATGGTGCAGCCCGAGGGCAAGCGCCCGAAGCCCTGCCGGACGAACTCGCCCAGCTCGCGCTGCGTGTGACCGAGCAGGGCGCGCAGGTTTCGGTCCGCCCGGAAGCTCGGATGCTGACGGCCGGTGAGGTCGAAGACCGTGAGCATGTCCTTGCTCGGGTGCCGCCGAAGACCGCGCCCCAGCTGCTGCAAGAACACCGTGCTGCTCTCGGTGGGCCGATACAGGAAGAGCGTGTTGACGTCGGGGATGTCGACGCCCTCGTTGAAGAGGTCGACCACACACAGCACTTGCACGCGGCCGTCGCGGAGGTCCTCTTTGGCGCGCCTCCGCTCTTCGCGCGGTGTCTCGTCGGTGAGCGCGCGGGCGGTGAGGCCGGCGTCTCGGGTCAGACGCTCCGCCACCACGCGGGCGTGGGCCTTGTCGACGCAGAACGCGAGAGCCCGCACCGTCTCGGGCCGCGCGATGCGGTCCGCCAGGGCCTTCACGGTGGCGCGCACCCAGAAGTCCGCGGCGGTGATCAGGCGGGTGCTCAGGTCTGTGTCGACGTAGCCGCCGCGCCACGCCGCGTCGCGCAGGTCGACGCCGTCCACGTCCAGCACGAAGTAACGAAAGGGCACCAGCACTTGCTGGGCGATGGCGTCCCACACGCGGAGATTGCCGATGTAAGGCCGCGGGAAGTGCGCGTCGTAGAGCCGTCCGTCCGCGCGCTCGGGCGTGGCCGTGAGGCCGACCAGCTCGCGCGGGCGAAGGTGCGTGAGCAGCTCGTCGTAGGTGCGCGCGGCGGCGTGGTGGACCTCGTCCACGATGACCCAGTCGAAGGCATCGCGGGGGAGGTCCGTCGCGTTGGTCAACGACTGGATGGAGGCGAAGACGTGCGTCCCATCGAGCCTTGGCTGGCCGTCCACCCACAGCTCACCGAAGGTCTCCCGACCGAGGACGTCGCGGAACACCCGCCGCGCCTGGTCGAGGATCTCGCGCCGGTGCGCGACGAAGAGCAGCGAGGGCGGCGGCCCACCCACGCACGCATCGCGGTAGTCGAACGCGCTGATGAGCGTCTTGCCGGTCCCCGTGGCCGCGACCACCAGGTTGGCGTGCTGCCCGAGCGAGCGCGCTTCGATCAGCTCGCGCAGGATGGGCCGCTGCCAGCTGCGCGGCTCGAGGTCGTAGCGCACGGACGAACCACTGCGGGGACGCTCCACCAACGCATTGGCGAGCCGCCGGCGGTGGGGCTCGGTCCCTTCGAACGCCTCGAAGCTGTCTTTGTTGCGGAAGTAGCTCTCGAAGACCTCCACCATGCTGGCGTGCAGCTGCGGCTGCTCGGCCTGCGCGATGCGCACGTTCCACTCGAGCCCGTCGGTCTGCGCCGCGTGCGAGAGGTTCGACGAGCCCACGTACGCGGTGCCGTACTCGCTGTCGCGGTGGAAGATCCAGGCCTTCGCGTGGAGGCGCGTGGAGGTGTCGTCGTACGACACGCGCACCTTGGCACCGAGCCGCTGGAGCAGCTCGATCGCCTTCGCCTCGGATGCGCGCATGTACGTCGTGGTGAGGACGCGCAGCGTCCGCCCCTGACCAAGGTGCCGCTCGATGTGCGAACGAAATTTCTCGAGGCCGCTGAGCTTCACGAACGCGCACAAGAGGTCGATGCGGTCGGCGGACTCGAACTCGCTGCGCAGGTGGTCGACGATGCTCTCGTCGGGTGCGTTGGTGATGAGACGCGAGCCCAGGAGCGAAGCCCGAGGGCGCCCAACGGCGGTCTTGCCCGCCGCAGGGGAGTGCGTGATCGCACGCAGCACCTGAGCCCGCAGCGCGACCTCACCCTCACGGAAAGAGGCCTGGTCCGCGAGCGAGGCGAGGATGCGCTGGGCCGTCGCGAGCTTGTCCGCGGGCGCCGTGCTGGCGCCAATGGCGACCTGCGCCGCGTCGCGGATCAACGACACGAGCAGCTCGTCCACACCCGCCGTGGACTTGAGGTCGCGTCGGTCGACGCTGTGCGACGCCGGGAGCGCGTTCAGCCGCTGCTCGAGCGAGTCCGTGACGATCTCCTCGTAGATCCCCGGGTTCAGCATCGGATGGCGGCGAAAGACGGACATCGTGGCTCGCTGGCGGGACAGTACTCGAGGGGCGCGCACGGGCGGCGACATTTCGCGCAGGTTTGACGGTGGGAGGCGTCCACGAGGAACTGCTCGCGACATGCGGGTTGACTCGCAGTCGACTGCCCGGGACGCGGACGACGAGCTCGCCGTGGGCGACCCCATCGATGATCGGTGACCGACCGCGACCGCGGCCTCGCCTGCATCCTCCGCGTGATGCGTGAGCTGGGTGCACCCGAGGACACAGTGGGAACGGCGTCGGTGACGGCCGTTCCCCGGCCTTGGTTCATCGCCTCCGGATGCGGCGCTGCACTGCGCCCAGGGCAAGCAGTAGCGCCACGCCAAGCGGCAGCCCGTTGCCCGACGGCACCGTGGTCGGGACGTGGCAGCCACATCCACCGCCACGCGGCAGGGCCGTGCCCGCGTCTACTTCCGTCCCGATGTCGCGCACCAACGCGCTGTCCACGGCCGCACCGCCGTCGTCGCCAGCGTCTGCTCCCGCGTCCACCGCGGCGTCCATTCCCATGTCGTCCGACACGCCCGCGTCAAGCAGCTGGACTTCGCAGGCCGTCGAGCAGATGAGCGAGCCCGTCGGCCCGTCGTCACACTCCTCGCCAGTGTCTTGCACGCCGTCACCACAGCTCGCGACAACGCAGGCGGTGCGGCACGCGTCCATGGCCACGTCGGAGTTCAGCGCGCCGTTGTCGCACGCTTCGCCGGTGTCCTGCACGCCGTCCCCGCAGTCAGGCAGCGTGCATGTCGTTCGACATGGCGCGTCGGGGGTGTCGGCGTTGAGGGCCCCCTCGTCGCAGGCCTCGCCCGGGTCGGAAATGCCATCGCCACAGGTCGCGAGCGCGCACGTGGTCCGGCAAGTGGCTCCCTGTTCGTCGGCGTTGAGCGCGCCCTCGTCGCAGCCCTCGCCCGTGTCCTGCACGCCGTCTCCGCAGCTCGCCACGCGGCAGTCGGTGCGACACGCGTTTGGCGTGGTGTCCGAGTTCTGCCCGCCGGTGTCGCAGCCCTCACCAGGGTCCTGCACGCCATCGCCACAGGCGGGGTAGCACTGGTCGAGCGCTTCGCTGCACTTCTCCGAAGCCGAGCAAGGCGAGAAGCTGCCCTCGCCACAGGTGCCAGCGTTGCAGGAGTCTCCCGACGAGCAGAAGAGCCCGGCCTCGCACGCGCTACCCGTGGGATGGTGGTTGGCACGGCACACGCCGACTGCGTTGCACGTGTCAGCCGCGGTGCAGGCGTTGTTGCTGCTGTCGCCACACGGGCTGTTGGCTGGGGCGAGGTTGGGCTGACAGGCCCCGGCGCCGTCGCACGTGTCCGGCGCGTTGCACGGGGACGTGGACCCGTCACCGCAGGGCGTCGCGGCGAGGACGGGCCCACAGGTGCCATTGCTCCCGCCCGTGAGCGTCGCTGCGCAAGCCTGACAGTCGGAGTTGCTCCCCCCACCGCAGGCGGTGTTGCAGCACACGCTGTCCACGCAGTAGCCAGACCCGCAGTCTGTGCCCAGCGAACAAGCCGTACCGTCGGGAAGTCCCACCGTTCCGGAGGTCAGGAGGCGCGTGTACATCCGAGCGACGACGTCATCTGCGCGCTGGTACGCGACGATGGTCTCCCCGGTTGCCCCCTCGGCGATGGCTGGCGACTCGGAGTCCTTCCCTCCGTCGTGGATGAGGTACCCGTTTGCCGGACCCGAGACGGCGCCGCTGCTGGTCACGTCAGCGCCATAGATGCGCCATACGAGTCCGTCACGGTGGTCCTGCCAGACGACACGGTAGCCGGTGCCACTCGAGGCCACCGCGGGTGACTGCTGGTCGTCGACCACTCGGCTGATGGCGATTCCCAGGGGATCGAGCGCCTGCCCCAAAAGCGTGACGCGCGTCCCGTAGACGTCGTACGTGCCACCTCGAAAGTCATCCCACACCACCATGTAGCTTGTGCCGTTCGAGGCCACCGCGGGGTTCAACTGATGGTTCGTGGCGTTCGAAACGAAGAATGCGGACGGCTGCAACACCATCCCAGCGCCACTCACGCGTGTCCCGTAGATGTCATGGGTGGGCTCCTCCGGATAGGCACGCTCATGGCTCCACACCACCAGGTAGTCGGTCCCGTCCGACGCAATCGCGGGAGGCTGCGCCTCGGTCGGCACCGCGGCCACCAGAATTCCGTTGGGGTCCAGCACCTGACCAGCAAGAGAGACGCGGGCGCCGAAGAGGTCCAAGTTCTCGAGCCGTGTGTCTATCCACGCAACGAAGTAGTTGCTCCCGTTGGACGCCACCGCTGGGTCTGATTGACTGCTGCTGTCGACCGCGACGGCGATGGGGATCCCCTCCGTCTCCTGGACCCCCTCGGAGGTCACACGCGCACCATAGATCTGGTCGCTGTTCGCGTCGCGGAAGTCCTCCCACACCACGAGGTAGTCCGTGCCGTCCGACGCGACAGCGGGAGCACCCTGCCGATTCGCTGCAGTGCTGATCGCTAGACCGGCAGGGTCGACCACATCTCCTGCGGCGTTGAGCCGAACACCATAGATGTCTTCAAAGCGACCGCTGCGGCCGTCCTCCCAGACCACCAGGTATCCGTCGCCGTTGGACGCCACCGCCGCTTCCCGCTGCGCGTTCTCATCGAGGCTCACGGCAAAGCCGTCCGTGTCCAGCAGCACGCCCGCAGCGCTGATGCGCGCCCCGTAGATGTCGGGGATCGTTCCACCGCGGTTGTCCTGCCAGACGGCGAGATACCCGGTGCCGTCCGACGCGACGACCGGAGACTGCTGCTGAGTCCAGTGTGTATAGACGGGGATGCCACCTCCATCGAGCGAGACTCCTGCCGACGTCACGCGACCCGCGTAGATGTCGCGGTTGGCGCGCAAGTCGGTCCAGGTGACCAGATAGTCGGTCCCGTCGGACGCCACCGTGGGGTACTGCTGGTGGCCAGTGGCTGCGCTGACAACGAGCCCGGACGGATCGAGGACGCTGCCGGCGGCGGTCACGCGTGACCCGTAGGCGTCGTTCGTGATCCCCCGGCTGTCCATCCACGCCACGAAGTAGTCTGTGCCGTTCGAGGCGATGGAGACGGATTGCTGGTTGCCCGCCGAGGCGCTGATGGCGACGCCGCTCAGATCGAGAACGTCTCCGCCCGCGGTGACTCGTGTCCCGTACACATCGTTCGACGTGCCGGCACGGTTCTCGTGCCACACCACGAAGTACTCGGTGCCGTTCGACGCCACGTCGGGCGTCCGTTGATTGCCTGGCACCGCGCCGAGGAGCACGCCTGAGGCATCTTCCACCACGCCAGCCGAGGTCACCCGGGCGCCATAGACGTCCCAGTTGGGAGTGCCCCGAGCGTCCTCCCAGACCACCAAGTAGTCCGTGCCGTTCGACGCCACCGAGGGTGCTTGCTGCTCGTTCGGGGCCGTGCTGATGGCGATGCCTGAGAGGTCTTGGACCACTCCGGCGCCGGTGACGCGCGCTCCGTGGATGTCGCGGGTGGGCCCCACGCGGCGGTCCTCCCACACGACCAAGAAGTCAGCACCGTTGGACGCCACGGAGGGCAGCGTCTGGTCGTTGGCGGCTGAGCAGATCACGATGCCACGGGTGTCCACCACCACGCCCGCAGACGTCAGCCGCGCGCCGCGGATGTCGGCGGTCGCCCCGCCGCGCAGGTCTTGCCAGACGGCCAGGTAGTGGGTGCCGTTCCACGCGATGGCGGGACTGCGCTGGTCCATGGGCGCGACTCCCGACAGCGGTTCGTCCACTCCGACTTCAGGCCCAACGATGGGATCGAGCACCGCCGGGTACGTCGACTCGTCCACGACGCGCGCCGGCACGCGCAGCTCGATGGCATGGTCGCGCCAGTCCGCCCGGACGCGGGTCCGCGTTCCATCGGCAGCCACCCACACGGCGTGTCCGTAGCGCACGCCGAGGCCGCTCGCGTCGGCAAAGTGGAGACCGTGCTGGGTGACGCCCACCATGGGTAGGCCCTCGGCAGCCACGCGCACCAGCAGGTCACCCTGCCCGCGGGGACGACTCGCGAACGACCAAGACTGCTCCACGCCTTCGCTCCCATTGCGAAGGTGTTCCACGTGGTCATGGCGCGTCCACGTCGCGTGCCCATCGTCTGCGACTCGCGCCGCCACACCCGGCTGCTCGGCGAGCTCGGCCACCGGGGTGCCGCGGCCCAGCGCCACGGTCGCGAAGCTCACCGGCGGGCTCGCCACCACGGGTTCGTCCGCAGGGCGCTCGTCGTGGACGGCGCGATAGGCCCGCACCTCGAAGGTCTCCGCCTCGACGCGGACACCATAGGTGCTGTGTCCCCCCTCGAGCACGGAAGAGTTCTCCGTTGGCCGAAACGCGAAGTGTACTCGGTCGATGACGGCGCTTAGATCGAAGGGCACCTCCCCGCCCGCTGGCTCCGACTCTGCACCTGCCATGGCAGCTGGCACGGGCGTGTCTCGTCGCGAAGCCGCGCGCGTTGGAAGCGGACGCGCTTCGCTCACCGCGACGCGCGCAACGTCGGTCTCGAGCGCGCCTGCGGGGGTCGACCTCTGCTCTCTCGCTGGTGGGTGCGCGGCGGTGAACCGCTCCTGGGTGAGCAGGAGTAGTCCACTCGCGACAACCGTGAGCATCGCTACCGTTCCGCCGATTCGTGCTTTCACGCGTTCCTCCAAGCCCGTTTGTCGCTGTCTCCAGTCGCTCGCGAGAGCGGCTGCGCTCAGTGCAGCAGCACCGTCTGACCTTGGTTGGGATCACCCCAGCACACCGCGTCGCCGGCCACGGTCAGCGCGCAGGTGTGCTCCGCGCCAGCGCTCACCGCTCGGATGGGGGGCAGCCCGGCGGGGACCGTGCTCTGCGCCCGCCGGTTGTCTCCCCAGCACGTCACACCACCAAGGTCATCCACCGCGCACGCGTGCCCGACGCCCGCGTCCAGCTGCTGGATGGGTCGGAGCCCCATGGGCACGGTGCTTTGGCCACGGTTGTCGGCCCCCCAACAGAGCACCTCGTCGTCAGGGGTCAGTGCGCAATAGAACCCGTCACCGCTGGTGATCTCCGTGGCAGCCGTCAGCGCGATGGGCACCGCGGTCTGGAGGTTGTCCGTGCTACCCCAGCAGTACACCTGCCCTGCTGTGTGGATGACACACGTGCTGGCCTGGCCGGCCGCGACGCGCGAGACGGGACCGAGACCCATGGGCACCGTCAGCTCGCTGGGTAGGCCTTCACCCCAGCAGACCACGGCGCCCGCCGTATCGATGGCGCAGACGTGCTGCGTCCCCACGCTGACGTCGACGAAGGGCAGCGTGTGCGCGGGCGGAACGGTGTCTGGGCCGTTCATGCCATCCCAGCAGTGAACGGCGCCGGCGTCGGTCACCACGCACGTGGTGTCGTACATCATGGAGATGACGCTCACGGGCGACGATACGTGGTCCTCGAACTGGATCTGGCCATAGGTGTTGGTGCCTCGACAGTCCATGGCGCCGTCCACGTCCAGCATGCACGTGGTATCGAAGCCTGTGGCGATGGACTGCAGCTCGGAAAGGCCCAGCGGCACGCGATCGGCCGCCCCATACGAGTCCCCCCAACACACCACCCGGCTGACGGCGTCGCGCGCGCAGACGTGCGACCCGGTCACCGTGATCTGCTGCACCTCCCCGAGCCCTGCCGGAGGCACGAAGTGTGTCGGGAACGTGGTGGGGGTCCAACAGCTCACGACACCCGCCGTGGACAGGCCGCAGGCGAAGTTGTCGCCAGGCTCCACCATCCGCATCCCTGTGAGGTTGGTGGGCATGTTCATCACGGGGCCGTGGCACGCTGCGGTGCCATTCGATCGGGTGTAGCAGAGGCGGTTCGGGTAGATCGCCACGTCCGTGATCGTTCCCGTCGCCATGGTGGTGATGAACGTGCCCCAGCAGGTCAGTCCACTCGCTGCCGTGGTCACACACGTGGTATTCGCGCCTGCCCACAAGCGTGTGGCGGTGGCGAGCGCGGCGGGTGGGGTCGACTGCGCGTAGGTGTTGTCGCCCCAGCAACGCACCACGCCGGTGTTGGACAACGCACAGCTGTGGCTGATGCCGACCGCGATCTCGACCGTGACGCCGAGGTCGCTCCGCACCGTGCTCTGACCCGCCCGATTGTCACCCCAACAGTGCACACCGCCGTCGCGGTCGAGTACGCACACGTGACCTTGGCTGATCCGCACGTGGTCGACGGGTGGCAGGCCGTCCGGGACGTCCAGCATGCCCCGTAAGTTCGTGCCCCAACAGTCCACCACACCCAGACTGTCCACCGTGCAGGTGGCGTAGCCAGACGTGTCGATGTCCACGAGGGACGAGCACGGCGTCGTCGGGTCGTTGTCGCGGTCTCGCCATGCGCAGTGCGTGGTAGCACCCACCGGGCCGCAGTCGCGGTCCGACGTGGGCGTGGGCGGCGTGAGCTCGACTTCCCCGGGCAGACATTCGGTGAGCTGTTCGCAGGTACGGTTGCTGGTTGTGGTCGGCGGAAGCAGCTCGTACTCGTCGACCTCGCACACCGTGAGGGGGGTGCAGACACGGTTCGACGTGGCTGTGGGCGCAGCGCTCTCGTACTCACCCGTCACGCACACCCGAAGCGCGGCGCACGCGCGGTCGGAGGTGGGGGTGGGCGCCGCGGTCTGGTACTCGCCTGCCTGGCACACCCGCACGGCGGTACACACGCGGTTCGACGTGGGCGTGGGCGCCGCGCTCTCGTACTCACCCGTCACGCATGCCGTCAGGCTGGTGCAGACGCGGTCGGACGTGGGCGTGGGCGCCGCGCTCTCGAATTCACCGGTCCCGCACGCCGTCAGGCTGGTGCAGACGCGGTCGGACGTGGGCGTGGCGGGGGTGGACTCGAACTCGCTCGCCTCGCAGACGGTGAGCGGCGCACACACCCCGTCCATGGTGTCGGTCGGCGGCGTGACCTGGTACTGGGTGGGCAGGCACCCAGTGTTGGGCATACACACGCGGTCTGAGACAAGCGTGGCCGCCACGGCCTCGTACTCGTCGGCGGTGCACACGGTCAGTGGCGAACAGCCGCGGTCCGTAGTGGCCGTGGGCGCGGTGGACTCGAACTCTTCGCTGCTGCAGATGCGCAGCGCCGCACACGTGTCGTCGCTGAGCGGTCCACCCGTGTCGGCGAGGTAAGCGTCGTCGCCGCACACGCTGCGCAGCTGGCAGACGCGATCAGCGGTCGCCGTAGGGGCCGAAACCTCGAATTGGTCGGAGCGACAGCTGCTGTGCGCCACGCATGCCGCGCCGAGTGCGGGACGAAACGTGCCGCTCTCGCAGTCTGCCGGCCCGCCTCCGCAGCCCTGCGCCAGGGTGCCTACCGCCACGCTCACACAGAGCACGAACCAAGTGTGGGCGACGGCGGCCACGCGGAGCGGTCGCTTCACCGATACACCGCGCTGTCGAGCGCGAACCAAACCTCCTCCTGCATGCATCGGGCGAGGTTAGCTTCAGGCCGGGCTCATGTCGAGCAAGCCTGGGGCCTCGCCGTCTCGTACCTGAACAGGGGAGCGCACGCCATGGCGTCGAGCATGGAGGTCGAGATCGTGCACCAAGCACGTGGTCCTCCTGTTCCTGGCCACTGGCTCTGTGGCCACGGTGCTCACGCGGGGCCTCGATGACGAGTCGTTGCGCGTCCTTCGGCAAGCGACTGAGAACCGTGTGGAGTCGTCCGGGTCGGTCTTGAAGGTGCTCGTGGGCATCGCGGTGTTCTTTGTGGTTTTCGCCTTCCAGACGCCGATGCGACACGCACCGCGCTCCAAACGGGACCCGTGGATCTCCTCGGTGGTGCCGGCCAGGACCCTTACCGCTCGTTATTGGTGTGGTGCTTCACCCCGGGTCTCGTCGAGGCCGGCTAGAACGGGCTGTTCGAGCGTCGTCGTGAGCCGAAGGTGCTGCTGCAGCGCCTCGTCCGGCGGAACGTACACGCGCTCTACGGGGGTGAGGAGCTTGTGGCGCGTCCCCTCCCCCCGGTGCTCGCGCTGCTCCACCACGAACGGCGTGATGTCGATGATCTCGCGCGTCCACTCCGTCGCGAACCGTCGCAGGGTCTCGCCGCGGAGTCCGAGCTGGATGGCACGGCGCTCCTCCTTGCTGCCGTCGGGCGCGTGGTCGGGGTCCCACTGCATCCGGACCTCGGTGGACCTGCCGCGCTCGAGCCAGGCAGCCCGGTCGGGCCCGTGCACGTCCGGCTGGAAGCTGCTCTCCAGCGCGCCGCCAAGGACGGCGTCGAAGCCCACGCGAGCGACGCGCACGGCGAGCACGCGCTCTTGGTCTACCTTCGTGGCCCACCCGCAGCGGTACATCATCCAGAGGAAGTTCGGCTTGATCCAGCTCATCCGGGAGAACGACCAAGGGCCACCGAAGCGCTGGTGCGCCACCGCCCAGTCCGCGATGGCCGCGTTGTAGGCCTGATAGACCACGACGCTCTCGTCATCGTAGTGCGCGAGAATGTGCCGGCCCGTGCTGGGCCAGCTCGCGCGCTGTTCGAGGTATGGGGCAACAGGCAACACGGCTGACGAAGCTGCCATGGCGCAGACAGTCAAGACTGGGTCGATGGGTGTCAAGCGTCCGCGCGGGCTAGGCCCTCCGAGAACGCCCCAGGGAACACACGCGCCGGCGTGGTGTCGAATCCTCGATGACCGCCGGCTACCCAGGGGACGACAGGTTGAGGAGGTGGGCCAGAGGACTCGCGCGCCGCGCCGAACGCGCGTTGCCATTCGCGGTCTTGGCGTACGTTGGCGCGGCCGCCACCGCGCGCGTCCTGGCCATTGGCGACGCGTTGGACGCGTACACGGCGGTCGACACGCTCTCCTTGGGCCTCCCGCGCTGGGAGCCGTTTGGCCTCCGCTGGGTTGGCGTCGCATTCGCCGATCCAGGAGTCTACTTCGGTGCGCTCCTCCTGGCCGCGAGCCTGGCGATGCCTCCGGCAGACCGTGAGACGCTCCCCAGATGGCGGGTCCGCGCGTTGCGTGCCCTCACCCTGGGCGCGGTGGCCCATTCCGTCCTCGATCTGAGCCGCAGCCCACGGGTGCTCCCCGCATTGCTCGGCGGCGTGGCACTCCTGCTGGCCACCCGTCATGGCAAGCTCCCCACCTGGCGCGTGGCGCTGGGCACGTGGGTGCTCACGTCTCAGATGGGCTGGGTCGCTCGAGTGGTCGCGCGCTGGCATGAGTACGACTTCCACGGCTGCATGCCGCAGCCGCCGACGCTAGCGCAGCTCGCTCCGGCGTGCGTGGCGTTCCAGGCCAGCGCAGCGCTCGCGCTGTGGGCAGACGCGCCGGCGCCGCACCGCGGCCTTCGCCGTGTGGCAGCGATCTGGGCGCTGTTCTCGGCGCTCGACACTGGGATGGAGGTGGCGGTCGGTCATGGTCTGACCGAGCGTGAGCCGTTGATCGAGTGGGTGCTCGCGTGGTCGTTCGTGGCACAGGGGGTCGCGGGGGTGACGTGGCTCGCGCTAGCGGTGTCTGCCTATGGCTCACTGCGTGCGACGCTCTTCCGCGCCGAGCTCGACTCGCGCATGGGTGGCAAGGCCGCGACGGCGTTGGTGTTCGCGATGGCCATGCTGGCCCCCATCCTCGCTCGCCATCCGATTCCCTGGGACGTGGGCGCAGTGGGGTTCGAGGCACTCGAAGGAATGAAGGGCGTCACCAGTCGCGTGACAGCGCCCGCGGAAGCGGACTCATGGGGCGGGCCAGACGCCGTTCTTATCGTCGCGCCGTCGGGAGCGCTTCATGACGCCGAGTCGGGTCGACCGGTGTCGGAGCTCACGAGCCGTGAGTACGGCGTGATCATGGACCAGAGCGCCACCGTGTCGGACTTCACCCGCGTGGCGCTGGAGATGATCGGCAAGGGCGTCTCGGGGGTGCACTGGACGCTCCCCGTGGCGTTCGACGAGCGAGCCGTGGGCGCGATCCCTGCGCGGTACGCCATCCGCGGCATCGCAGCGCGGCAGCTTGTCCACGCCAATGTCTCGGCGTTCCGGGCGAGCGAGTATCCCTGGCGCACCTACGCGACACCCGCAGACCCGAGGGTGCACCGCGTCCACGAAGCGCTCCAAGACCGAACGCTGCTGAGTACGCTACAGAACTCGTACTGGGAGAACGGGTACCACGTGGTCGTCCACCCTTACGACGCCGAGGCCAGCTACCTCCCCACCACCCCGCCACCCAAACATCTCCCGAATCGCATGCTTCGAATCTTCCGGGAGTCTGCCCACACCATGGGCGCGCGCCTCGTGCCCCTGCTCGGCGGGCTGTTGCTCGCCTATCTGGCGTTCGTCTCGTCGCTCGCCCGAGACCTCCTCCGACTCCGGCGCGAACACCAGAAGGGGGAGTGGCAGGACACCACGAGGCAGCTGAGCGCGGACGCCGCTCTCCCGCGGTTCCCGCCGTGGATTTCGGTGGAAGACGCGCGGCTCTCGAGGATGGACGGGGCTCCGTATCGCGAGTCCTGCGTCGCGCGTGCTGCCACGATGACGTCCGTGCGTGAACACCTGAGCCTGCGCCTACCGAGCCTGCTCCTGATTGGCGGCGTCTATGCGGGCGCCATCGTGTTGTTCCTCGCAGCAGCGATGCTTGCGGCCGCCCGGTGAGCTGCCCCACTCACCCGTCGCCCATCAGTCGCTCAGAGCGCATCCCACGCTAGCGATCGACCTCATCAGATCGGGACCAGCGCCATCGCGTCGTGATACTCTCGGCGGATGATTGCAGGAGAGGTTCGGTCGGGCGCGCTGTGCGTCCTGTTCACGTTGTTGGTGGCCTGTGCGACGGGCCCTGCCACATCGGCGGGCACCGCACCCGCGACTTCGACGCAGCAGCCCGCGCCCTCTGGTGCGACGGCGCTCCGACTCGACCCCGACTCCGAAGGCGCGAGAGATCCCCAACTGGCGCGCTACCGCCCACCTGGAGCGCGGCCCTATCTCGACGCGCTCGACCAGTCACCCGCCAGTCCCGCCGCCCTTCTCGAAGCGGCTCGGTTCTACGCCACCGGCGATGTCGCCGGCATGAGCCTGCTTTGGCTCATGATGCGCGCGTCAACGAGCCCGGACGTGCCCATGGAGGAGAGCGGTCGCCTGTACGCGGACATTCTACGTCGACGCGTGGAACAAACGGGCACCGCAAGTTGGCGAACGCTGTCGATACGCTTGGCCCCGGGAGCCGGCCTCGTCATCGCCACAGAGAACGGTCGCGTCGGAGCGTTGGCCCACATGCTCGAGACCGAGCTCGGTGTGGCGATGAGTCGCTTCGCCCTGCGCGACACTGACGAGTGGACGCAGTCGTCCCTGGTCGAGACCTTGCGCTTCATGTTGCAGTCTTATCGCCAGGGCGAGTCCATCGTGCACCCCCACGTCGAGTGGGTGGCGTGGGCCGAGGCGCTGGAGCGCGCTGGCCACCTCGAGGCGTTCGTCGCCCGCTTGGTGGGGACGTCGATGCCCGCGGGCCCAACACCAGCCGCGACCGACACCGCGCGAGCGGCCGAAGCCGCCTACGTCGCAGCGCATCCGTTCCATCCGACGCGGTCGATCCTCCCCGATGACTTCATCCCGGTGCCCTAGCGGGACCGCGACACGGGCCTACCGCAACGGAGGGAGGTTGTCGGGGTCGGTCGTCAGCTCGACGTATGCAAGGCCTCGGGCGCGCGCTTCCGGCAGCAGCTGCCGCAACGCTTGGGTGGCGGAGCCCCTGCCCTGCTTCCACGGCACGACGCTGTAGCCGATGTGACCGAGCACATCCGGCGGCAACCGCAGCGAGGGCTGCGCATCCCGCGCTCGGAGTGGCCGTGGGGCGCCTCGCCTTGCGCGAAGACGACCGCGTAGCTGTCTTCCTACGTGAAGCACTCGGTGTGGGTGAGCACGTACGGACCGCCCAGGTCGGTTAGAGGGTCCCCTGAAGCACGGCGAGCGGCGCACGCCGCACGCACTCGCGGCCACCGGCGGTCTCCCTCAACTCCACCACGCCTTCGTTGCTGCGCGACACCGCGAGCAGCTGGTCAGTGACCCATCAGCGACACCGGGATGACCCGCGCGCGGCGTGCCGACAGGCTCCGGGTTTTCCCAGAGGTGTTGCATGGCGAAGGCGCGAAGGATCGATGACGAGTTCGAAGCTCGCCGGTGTCTGTTGGCGGTGGAGGCTTCCGGTCGCTCGCTGGGAGAGTGGTCCCGCGAGCAGGGGTTCGACGGCCGGTCGCTCAACGCTTGGCGCGTGAACCTTGCGCGGCGTGGCTCGAAGGTCACCAAGTGTCAGTCGCGTCGCAAGCGGACCGTGGTCGCCGGCGGGCTCGTCGAGCTGGTGCGAGCACCGGCGGCCGTGACCGCGCCCACCGGGGTTGCGCGCTACGTGCTCGAGGTCGGCAGCGCGCGCGTCGAGTTCGGCGATGACTTCCGCGAGGAGACGCTCGCCCGGATCGTGTCGGTGCTGCGCGCGTGCTGAGCCTGCCGCCGACGGTGCGCGTGTTCGTGGCGGTGGAGCCCGTCGACATGCGCGGCTCCTTCGACTCGCTCGCGGGGGCGGTGCGTCGGCTTGGGCTCGACCCTGTCGATGGGCACCTGTACCTGTTCATGAACAAGCGCCGACGGATCGCGAAGGCGCTGTGGTTCGATGGCTCGGGCTGGTGCCTGCTGGCGAAGCGGCTCGAGGCTGGGAGCTTCCAGCTTCCGCCGCTCGATGGTGCGCAAACTCAGGTGCAGATTGACGGAACCGCGTTTGCGTCGTTGCTCGCTGGCATCGACTTCACCGCCGCTCGGCGCGGGTGGTATCGACGCGCGCGACCTGATTTGGGTCGGTAGGGGATCGACAGCGATCGCGGAGCGTGATCTCTTCGCGCCGTGGTCGATGTTGCCGCACTTCAGCGAGAGAACGCCGAGCTGCGCGGGCAGGTCTCTGAGCTCGTGCAGCAGCTGGCGAAGCTGAACGAGCGCGTCGCCGAGCTGCTTGCCATCGCCCAGCGCAAGCAGCGCAAGCCGCCCGCGGAGAAGCCCCCCGTGGCGCCGCCCTCGGTCGACGGTGACGCGAAGCGCGCGTTCGAGGAGCGACCCAAGGCGCCCGAGAAGCCTGCCGAGAAGGAGAAGGTGAAGTCGCCCGCGAAGCCGACCGGCCGCAAGTCAGTCCCCTCGCATCTCGAGGCGGAGGAGCATGCGTTCCGGCCGGATGCCTGCGGGCACTGCGGCAGCGCCGCCCTCGATGCGGCCGACGAGATCATCGAAGAGAAGCTGCACGTCGTGAAGGAGCACCAGCGCCGGCGCGTCGTGCGGCGCACCACGTGCCGCTGCCGCAGCTGCGGTGGTCGCACGACCCCGCGGTCGTTGCCCGCGCCCTACGAGCGCTCGAAGGTCACCGGCGAGTGGCTGGCTTGGCTCGTCCATCAGAAGTTCGGGCTGCTCACGCCGCTCGACCGCATTCGTCGCGACCTTGCCGAGCGCGGCGTGCCGATGGCGATGAGCACGCTCGTGTCGTTGATCGAGCGCGCGTCGGATCTGCTCGCGCCCGTGGACGGCCACCACTGGCGACAGCTGCTCGCGGGCTCGTGGATGGCCACCGACGGGACGGGCCTGAAGGTGCTCGTGCCGAAGCTCCCCGTTGCGCACAACGGCTACATCGAGCTGTACCGCAACAACGAGCTCGCGGTCTTTCAGTACGAAGCCGACAAGAGCAGCGACTCGGTCGTGTCCAAGCTCGCGCCCTTTGTCGGCAAGCTCACGGCCGACGCCGAGCACCGCTTCAACGCGGTGTACGAGTCGGGACGCGTGACCGAGACGGGCTGCAACGCGCACGGTCGCCGCAAGTTCCGCGACGCGCAGGACACGCAGCCCGCTCTCGCCGCAGAGGGAGGCGCGTTCATCGGCGCGATCTACGGCGAGGAGGAAAAGGCACAGGCCCTGGGGCTCGTCGGCGACGCGCTGCGCGAACATCGCCAGCGGCACATCCGGCCCATCGCGAACGACTTCGAGGTCTGGCTCGCGGCGGTCGAGCCCACGCTTCTACCCGCGGAGCCCCTGATGGCTGCGGTGCGCTACTACAAGAACCACCGCGAAGCGCTCTTCCGCTTCATCGACGATCCCGAAGTCCCTATCGACAACTCGCCGACCGAGCGAGAGTTCCAGAACGTCGCGAAGCTGCGTCTGAACATGCTCTTCGCTGGGAGCACCGAGGGCGCGCACCGCGCCTGCGTCCTGCTCGGCATCGTCGCCACATGTCGAGCTATTGGGGTGCCCTCGCAGACCTATCTGGCGTGGGCCTTCGAGCGACTCGGCACACATCGCGATGTCTTCGGGCTCGACGTGCCGGACATCACGCCTGCAGCGTTCAAGCGCTCCGCGCACTGAACCCCTCGGCTGACCTGGGCCGCGCCGGTGGCTCGCACGAGGCGTGCTCGCCCGCATCCCGGCGTCGCTGATCGGTCACGCTGGTCACCATCGAGACGGGCCGGGGGCACGGGTGTGCTGGGCGTTTCCTCCACGTGGACGAGCAGCGGGCCGCCGAGCCCTCGCTCCACATCCAGCACGAAGAAGAGCACCGGACGTGCAACCCCGTCGTACGGCGAGCCCGTCGTCACCGACACCAGGACCGCAGACTCCTGCACGTCGTGGATGAGGATCGTCCCGAGCAAGGGATCGGTGGTGGCGTCCAGGAGGATCCGACTCCGGTCGGACTCGGCGTCATGGACGGCCAGGGTGCTGCCGCCCCATGGTATGTGAGGGGATGCCAGCAGGAAGGTGTAGCGACCGCTCCGAGGCCACGGCACGAATGAGTGGGCAGCGTCGAAGGCAAGCTGCCCCGCAGAGGTCTCGGCCAACTTCGGTGTCGTCTTCGAGTTGATCTCCCCCGCGGTGGGGGTCTTCCCCGTCACGCTGAGCGGTGGATTCCGAGAGTACGCGGTGCAGCTGGTCATCGTTTCACCAGACGACGTCGAGCGCATCGAGACCCGCGCCATCGAGCTAGGCGACGACCATGGGAGCTACTCGGTGACGGGCGTCACAGCAGATGGCCTCCATGTCCTCGGGCTGGCGGTCGAGCTCAGCCCCTACGGTGGCGTGAAGCACCGCGCGTCCACGTTCGGCAAGTCGATCTCGGGAACGGGTGTTTCTGGGCCACCAAGGCAGACAGCAATGTCGTGGATAATAAGGCTGGATTCATAGTGGTTGGGAACCACGCCCCGCCCGCCGCTGCAAAAGTGGTGAGAGACCAAGGGACGACAAGGGCGCGCAACGTCGTAGCGTAGCGGCAGAACGGACACGCGAATCCCATCGCTCGCCTGAGCGACCCGGACACTCCAGGAAGCACGCAACTGCATCGGACACCCGCTGGCAAAGTGGAAGGGCGTCCAAGCGTGGGTTGTTGCCAGGATGACCTCCGTGAAAGCCGCACCATTTGTCGTTCGGGACGAGTAGAGTCGCCCTCCCCAAGGGAAAGACACGGGCCGGAACAGCTCGGTGCATCGGAGCACCTCATCAAGAGGGCGCTCGAACGTCCACGCAACGGTCGCATCACTCGGCGCCGGAAACCTCGATTCCACGGGGGTGCATCCCGCTACCAGCGTCGCGAAGACGGCTTGAGTCAGCACGACACGCGTCGTTGAGCACTTCCTCATCGTTCCTCGTGTGAGGCAGGCGTGGCCTTTGGCCTGGGGTTCACGGCGCCCGTCTGTGCACCGGGACGTCGTCGACATGTGAGCGGCCGCAGTCTACGGAGCACGGACGTCCGCCTTCAGTCCCACTCGAGGTCATCCACCAGCACGGCGTCGCGCACACCTCCACCAGTCCCACCGCCACCGCTGTCCTTTTCGTAGCAGAAGCGAATGACCGCGCCGGCATGCCGTGCGTACGTCAGCTCGTCCCGTACATACGCGCGGCCGGTGTCGGTGATGCGATGGTCGAGGACCCCGTCGACGTAAACGGCGAAGGAGTCCCCCGTGCCTGGATCGACCAGCACGGAGTAGCGCACGAACGCCGTGGCCGCAGCGAGGGTCAGGTCGAAGCACGATGCCGCGCTCGCGCCGATGGCTCCAGAGCGGAACGCGCTAGCCCCACGCGCCGCATCGCCCGAGACGACCGTCCACGGGGCGGCGCTGGTGGCAGGGTGGGTGACGGTCGGTTGCGCCCCAGCGCTCTCGAAGGAGTAGCAGGTCGACCCAAGCCCGTCGCAGCCCAACGCGACGACGTCGCTCACGAGGTACGCCACGGTGGTCGTCTCCGAGGCGCCCCGGGTCTCGAAGGTGTACGGGGTCGCGCTGGTCAGTCCGGAGTAGACGCACCCGCTCGCGGCTAGCCCGCACGAGCGAGTCCCCGCGGTCGGGACGACCGTCAGGAGAGGGATGGTGGAGCCGACGGTCACGACCCGGAAGCCCGCGGCCGGAGCCGGGGGAGTCGCTACGGCGTAGTAGCTCGGGCGCCACTGTGAGTCTTGCAGCACGACGCGCCCGTACGTCAGCGGCACAGGGTCCGTGAGCGCGCCCACGACCTGTGGGTTGGGCTCGACCAACAGCTCGAAGGCGGGGAGCGCGTTGTACCAGGCGTAGACCTCGACGACGAAGCGCGTCCCTGCCGCGAGCGCCTTCGTCGAACAACTCGAGCCCCCGGACACCGGGCACGACGCCACGGACGTACCGTCTTCGAGGCGAATCCGGAGGTACGTGCTCGACACGTCGGTGCCCTGCAACCCCGTCAGCGTGACGGTGTACCCGCCCGATCCGGTGGCCTCCGCCACATAGTAGTTCCGAATATCCTGAGCTGCGGACACGGCCACGGGGACACCCACTGGGACCACGTACGGGTCGTTGGGCGTCCCGTAGGCGTTGGTGGGCGTGAAGACCAGCGGCCACCCGTCGTCGCCGCCCTTGATGCGCGCGTAGTAGAGCGTGTTCGCGTCCAGGGGGCCGGCCGCGCAGTTGGGACCGAGGGGCACGCTCGACACCATGTCGGTCTCAGCGGCGTCGCGAAAGACGTCGAGCCTTGGTGCGCTGCCGGTCCCGCTCGCGGCTGCGCACGAGTACGTGCCCGCGTGGGAGCCCGTGGTGAAGCTGTAGTGACTCTCGACCTCGGTCGTGACCGACACGGCGTGCGTGACCCCCGGGGTCAGCGTGACGGGCTCGCCGATGGCTCCCTCGCCGGGCGCACGGCGCATGGTGACGCAGTAGATCGATTCGCTGGTCACGGCCCGGATCAGGTAGGTCCGCCCGCCGTGCACACCGTCCAGGATGCGCCGCTGCGCGAGCGACAGCGCCTCGCCGCCAAGGTCGCCATCTGCGAAGTAGGAGAGCTCCAGGTAGCCTGACGGGTCTTCGTCGAAGCTGCCGACGGGGTACTGGAGGATCTCGAACCTGAACGCACCCGTCTCGGGCGCGACGAAGCGGTGCACGTACTCCGTACCCAGAAGCGCACCCGAACAGAACTCGACGTCTTGCACCAACGTCGGGACCTCGGGCAGGGGGTCGAGAGGCGCGAAGATGACCGTGTAGTGCGTGGGGTCGTGCGGGACGCCCGTGATGGACGTCGATGCCTGCGGGGTGACCTCGTACTCACCCGCTCGGAGCGTCACGTCGCAGCCGTAGACGTCGAAGGTGATCACGCGGCACTCCGTCACCTCGCCTGTCGCTACCTCGGTGAAGTCGAATGCTAGCGGGCCATCCGTGGCCACCAGGCCGACGCCGTACGTGCCTGCAAACGGGATATCCACGCGGTAGACCGGCTGGCGCTCGTCGGTGTGGACAACCGTCCGTTCGATGCGTCGGAACAGTGGAAACGTCCCGGGGTCGATGGGCTCCAGGCCGCTGTCTTGGCCCATGTCAGACGGGTTCATGGACCCGTCTGGGTTGTTGCGGTCGGGCGATGCACCACATCCGAAGACCAGCAATGTGGCGGATGCAATCCAAAGTCGTGAGTCCCTCATTCCCTTACGCTATCAGAAACCGTTGTCGTGTGGTGCTGGGTCGATGAAGATGGGGATGGGGAGTCCAACCGCTGTGTGGATGACCCAGGGTACTCATCCTGGCCCGCGCGGCATTTCACACTACGTGCCGTTGTCGACCATCAGCCCCGCGGATCGCGAGCTGAAACCCCGGATGACCTGAGGGTGGTTTGGCGGCCCGTGAAGGTTGGCCGACATGGCAACGAGTAAGGGCACGAGTAGGCGCCGGCAGTACACGGAGGCAGAGCGGGCAGCCGCGGTGATGGACGCGGAGGAGGTGCGGGCGACCCCTGACCGTCAGACGCAGGTCTCGGCTGACGGTTCAGCGCGTTCCACGGCGACGGCGCCCGATGCGAGCGAGCGTCGCTAGCGCCAGCAGCACCAAGGGCGGCTGGGCAGAGGGGGCGGTGACCATGCAGCCACATCCAGCAACCGGCTCCGTTGGCCCGGGGCTGAGGGACGCGTCGGTGGCGACCGAGCCGCCATCGAGAGGCGCCACCGCGCAGAGCTCGGGGGCAGAGAGGAACACGGGCTCGGAGCGATTGCCGGCCATGTCCTCGGCGACGACACGCCACGCGCCACTGGGCACGCGCACGAACAGACCGCGCAGCAACCCGCCCGCCCACCCGTAGTCACCCGGAGGGCCGCTCAGCTCCGCCGCGAGGATGTTGGCGGAGTGGGTCTGGAGGAACGCTACTCCAGTGCTCGCGTCTTCATAGAACAAGTAGATGAACGACCCGTGGTCATCGGTCGCAGGATCGATCGTGAGCGTCGTCAGGCGCAACTCGTCCATACGCGTCTCGCAAGTGCCCACGGGCTCGAGGTCATGGTAGACGCGGGTGCAGCTCCAGTGCGCGCCGGGCAGGAAGGGGGCCTCGGTGTCGTCGCCCTCTCCCGTGGTGAACGTCGTCAGCACGGCCTCCTCCGTGTCGCATTCCGGACCGCGGAGTTCGTATGCGGTGAGTGGCAAAAGAGACACCGTCGGCGTGAGCACACGTCGGGTCTCCTCCCCCACGACACTCGTGGCCACCTCAAGCGCTACCTCGTCGTCCGGCGTGCCGCCCACCGGCAAGAGCACATAGGCCACGGGCTCGAACGTTCCGGCGCAGAAAGGAAGCTCGAGGCGGCCCCGTCGCACGGTGTAGGTCACGCGCATGGTCA
The DNA here is from genome assembly GCA_020633075.1 of Sandaracinaceae bacterium. Classification (GTDB taxonomy): domain Bacteria; phylum Myxococcota_A; class Polyangia; order Polyangiales; family Houyiibacteriaceae; genus JADJJE01. The sequence goes on along the minus strand of JACKEI010000002.1, from coordinate 1,001,623 downwards.
GGTTGGTGGGCACGCCTGAGGCGCCACTCCCTGGCCACACCGTTGAGAAGGCAAAGGGCGGCGGCTCTTGGCAAGCGTGCGCCAATGACGGCACAAACCAGCTCGCCAACACCAGCGCCAAAGTCCCGCTTGCGTGAGCCACAGTCCTCATTCGGCACAGCATACACGCCGGTGGGAGGCCCTGCCGCAGCATCCTTGACGGGCCTCCCGCCCATGGAGGGGATGAAGCATCCTCACTTGGTGTCCGAGAAGTAGACTGAACCCTTCATGCTCAGAGAGGGTCGACAGCGAGCGACCGGATGTACGCGATGAGCGCGAGCCTCCGGTTCTCGGTCGGTGCGTACACAGGCATGTTGGCTCTCGTGAAGCCCTGCACCACTTGCGACTGCGGGGCCACGATGGACTGCGTCAGGTAGTGCTCGTCCGCGACGCGGGTGGTGCCGTCGACGAACGTCCGGGTGCTCCCCCACAGGCCGCGCCATGTGGGACCTACGCTCTCAGACCCGTCGGTGTTGTGGCAGCCCATGCACCCCATCTCCCGCGAGAGGCGCTCTCCCCAGCAAGCCATGGGGTCCGGCTCGGCGACGCAGTCTGGAATTCCGTGAGAGCCGTCCTCGACACCGAGATGTTGGGCATAGCCCTCGCGCGTGGTCACGCGGAGGGTCGCCAGCATGGTGCTGTGGTTCGTGCTGCGCGCGACGCTGTTCTCCGCCGAGATCCCTGCGGGAGCGCCGCAATACTCCGCGCAGAAGATGGTGAGCGGCTCCTCCTCGGGCGTCACGTGAGTCGCCTCGAACCAGAGGGTGGTGTACATCCCGGGGACCACGTCGCGCTTCACGCGGAACGCCGGCACGAAGAAGCTGTGCAGGACGTCTGCGGACGACATGATCAGCCGCACCGGCTGGTGCACGGGCACCGTGAGCGAGTTGGACTCCTGAGCGCCGCTGGGCATGTGGGTGAAGTCCCACGTCCACTGCTTGCCGGTCACGTGAATCTCCAGCGCGTTCGACGGCGCCACGGCACCGAAGACATACCCCTGCCAGCCCGCGTGGAAGAGGTACGCCAGCAGGAACACCGGCGCGACCGTCCACGCGACCTCGAGCGCGTTGTTGTGTCCCGTTAGCTGCGCCGCGACGCCCGGCCGACGCCGGTACTGGACCACGAAGAAGACCATCGCCCCAATGATGGCCGCGACCGCCGCCAGGCTGACGTCGTAGAGGAGGTAGTAGAGCGCGTCGACTTGCGGAGCCAGCGTCGACATCTGCGGGGGTAGCTGGTCGCTCGCCTGAGGGTTCATGGAGACCGGGCCTGGTTCGAGTCGAGCCTACTCGGTGGAGCTAGGGCCACGCCGCGTAGGGGCCCAGTCACCACCCTCATGACCGCCATGCGCTGGACCCTCAGCTTCAGATGACCCCCTCCGCGCAGGGCTTCCTCGACGAGGTCGAGCACGTGGACTCCTCAGACTGACTGTGCGCTCGCAAGCGGCAAGCTAGAGCTGATGCTCTCGACGCTTCGCGCGGCAGCGCATAGACTTCACCCATGTCCAGCACCCCGTCGAGCATCCAAAGTGCGCCTGCAGCCCAGGCCTCGAGCGATGCCGCTTCCCCTACGGATGCACTGTCGGAAGAGGAGCTGCTCGCACACGTGCTCGCCGGTGCCGGAGACCGGGTGCGCGCGGCCGTGGAGCGACTGACGGCGATGGGCATCATCGACGAGAGCGGCAAGGTGCTCGTAGAGGAGCTGCCGCGCGACATGCGCCCTGACTCGAACACCACGGTCGTCACGGGCTGACGCATCGCAATGCCCCCTCGCATGTTGGTAGTCGCTGGCCCGCCTGGCAGCGGAAAGACCACCGCGTTCCCTGGACACGCGTTTGGGGTCGACGCCTTCAACATCGATGACCGCTGTGCGGCGCTCACAGGTTCCTACGTCGGAATCTCCCCTGCGGTCCGCGCGCGCGTAGGACGCGACTGCGAGGCGTTCATCGCCGCCCACATTGCAGCGAAGCGTTCGTTCACGGTGGAGACGACTCTTCGGACACTGAGCGCTGTCGAACAAGCTCGGGAAGCCCGGCTGTGCGGCTTCGAGACGCTCATGTTCTTCCTGTGCCCGAGTTCGCCGGAGGTCGCGTTGGAACGTGTGCGAGCGCGCGCCGCCGGCGGTGGACACGGGGCCCGCGAGGAGATCGTGCGAACGACCTACGTCGCGAGCCTGGCGAACCTGCGGCATGCCATCGAGGCGTTCGACGTGGTCCGGTGCTTCGATACCAGCCGCCATGGGGAGCCTCCGGTTCAAGCGGCGGTGGCACGCAGCGGCGTGCTGGCCGTTCTCGACTCGGCAACCCCGGAATGGGTCGCCGCGCTTGGCATCGCGACCGGGCGCCATTGACTTGGGCTGGCTGCGTCCGCGCAGCGTCGCCACGCCGACCGGCAGGCCTAGCTGGACCTGGGACATCTCGAAGCTGGCGAGCTGGTAACGGCGCAGCTCTCCCTCCGCGCGTGGAGCGACGGGGAGGTGGCTCTGACGGATTCCGCGTGCAAAGAGGGGGTCATGCAAGGACACACGTCACGGACCGTTGGCGCCGATACTTCCGTCTCCACGCGCGCTGCGTGGTGGGCGCTCCAGGGCGCGCTCGTCACGGTCGCCTTCGTCTCTCCCGCCACAGGCCACGCGCAGGACTACGGCCCGTTCGAGTGCAGCGCCGACGCCTCGAACGTGGAGGCGGTGCTGGAGCGGCACCTGGCCCAGCGCCTCCCCGTGTATGAGCGCGTGGTCGTTGCGCGCGCCGCGTATCGTGACGCCCGGATCGCGCTCCTTGCCGCGAGGCGCGGCGAGGTGCAGGTCACGATGGAGCAAGGCCACGCGCTCGAGGCCCAGCAGGCACGCACAGAGGGGTGGCTGCGTGCGGAAGACGAGCTCTTTCGCGCGTGGCAACGGTGCTACGGCGAGCTGCGTCGCATTCGGCGCTACCTGCCGCGGGCCGTGCATCACTTGCGTCTGTCGCTGGCGCTGGACGGTGCGCTCTGGTCCATGCCCAACCAGGACTACGAACCCGACGATGGCGACTTCAGGGATGATGACTACTCCCGCGTCTGGTACCGCACGCCGGGCGCGTCGCTGCAGGTGGGTTGGGAGCGCTTCTACACGCGGCGCCTGGGCGTGCAGATCAACGGGACCTTCGCGGTGGGACAGGGTCGCTTTCGAGCGTGCGTCACCATGGACTCGCTCGCATGTTATGGCCGCCCGCAGGCAGGGCGCGCTCTCACCGGGGCCGTGGATGTGGGGCTGCGCGTGTGGGTGGGGTCCGTAGTGGTGCTTGGGTTCGGGGCCGAGTTTCGGGTGACACGCTTGCCCTTCACGGAGCGGGTGCAGCACGGCAACCGCTACAGCGTCAGCGAGCGCTTGCTCCCTGCCCTGCTGGCGCGCATCGGGCCCGAGATCCTGCTCAGCGCGGACGGGCGCTGGTGGGTGTCGCCGTCCGTTGGTCTCGGGCCGCTTCTGAACCAGTCCGGCTTCGTGCTCGTGGCCAGCCTGCGCCTGGGCTACGTGCTCTGACGACTCCGCGCCGGGACACCGAGTGAGCGCCGGCGACAACCTTCACGGACCGTCCCGTTCGTCCGCCGCTTGCGGATGCGGTGTCTGGGAAGCGACGTGGAGCCCGCACGAGCGGGCCACCGCCGGTAGTGCCGCACATCCGTGAAGGCACCGAAATGACGAAGAGGCTATCGCGGGCCCGAGCTATGGCGACGCGTCCTTACCCTCAGACGCTCACAGCGATCCGCAGGCCCACCCAGGTGCTCAGGGCCCAGAGAACGATGTGGGCGACGACTAGCAGTCTCGGCACCCTCGTCGCCGCCGGGGACAGAGCGAGAGTCGTCAAGAGCACGGGCCCCACCGGCAACCAGAGGAACGAGAGGAGCGGCCCAACAAAGTCGCCTGGGATCAAGTGAACGGCGCGGCCCTGCAGCCACGGTAGCCCTGCGTACGCGGCGAACTCAACGCCAAGTACCATCCCCGGCAACGCCACCACCAACGAGCCAGCAAGCGCCCACCGTCGTCGGGGGTACCGATGCATCGCCCAAAGTGTCCACGCGAGCGTGACTGGGAGGGTCACTGCCCAGGTGAGCGCGGTCGCAAGCTCAAGTTGTTCCGTGTCCGTCATGCGAATGCTTGCCCCCGTGGCAACGGTGCACCACGAGCCCCTACTGTCGGTCCAACTATCATCCGCTTCCCGAGAGCAGCACGCGCAACTGTTGAGGGTCGCCTGCGGCGTCACCTTCCACGAACAGTCGGATCCTGCGCGTCGCATTCCCCGCGCCCCTTGCGCCCGGCTTCCGGCCGGCCTTTGCCTGCGCGCTCGCGATGAGCTTGCGGACCTCGTCGACGTCGTCGATGGTCACGGGGTACGTGCGGGAGCCAAGCTGCAAGCGCCGCTCTTCGTGTGACCGGTCCGCGGTCTGTTTCGTATCCAGCACGGCGTCCGCGAGCCGGAGACCGGCGGCCTTGAGGCGCTCGAGAAGCAGCGCGAGGCCAGCGTTGTAGTCGCTGTTGATCTGAGCCTTGCTGCCTGCGGTGCCCCCCCGGGCTTCGACGACGATGGAGAGGCCCTCCGGGTGCGGCTCAACGCGGAACCGTGCGTCGATCGGCTTTCCGTCCACATGAATGACGACCACGGGCGCCGCCTCGGACCGGGGAAGGCTCGCGCCGATCTTCAACCAAGCCGCCAATGCCCACTGCGTGTCGATCCATCGCGTGGACCCCTTCGGCGTGCCTTCCAAGTACCGCACCCGGTTCACTCGCTCCTCATCGAGTACGCCCCCGTGTTCGGCAACATCCGCGCTGGCGGCAACGACCCAACCCAGGTCGGTGAGCGACACCGTGCGTGGCTTGAAGCTCCGTTCGATGCGCAGCCCTCCCTTGGCCGCGCGCCCCACGAGCGTGGCACGTGCGCCATTCGGCTGCTCGATCCAGCGCTCCTCTTCCGGCAGCGCCAGAAGGGCATCGCACGCTTCCTGTGCGCGCGAGAGCGCTCCTTCGGGGAGCGACCGCGATGCATCACGCCCACTACCCCAGCGTTGCCAGGTTGCGTGGTCGACACTGGGCATGGACCACGCGCCCCCGTCGCCCCGACCAACGCCGCAGTAGCGCCAGTCGCCTGCGGCGGTCTCTGCAAGCACGAACGCGGTCTCGGCCGGGCGCGCGCCAAGTGGGACGAACCGCACGCGGTCAGGCGCTTCGAGCATGCCCTTTCGGTCGATGAACACGAAGAGGTGGCCGTCGTGTCGACCCGAGACCGGAGTCACGTTGACGCCAAACGTCGCCGAGAGGTCGCTAGCCACAGTGCCCACCGATGGCGCGAGGTCTTCCGGACGTACCACGTGCTCCAAGCGCGCGATGGGAACGACACCGTCCAAGTCGTGGAAGGTGGGGCCTGCCGGGTTGTCCGACGTGAGCGACCACGCACGGCCCTGCCGCAGGAGCCGCTTGATCTGATACAGCTCGCCGTCTGCGTCGCCGGGCAGCTTGACGAGGACCACGCGATTTGTGACGGCGTCAGCCGCGAGCCCGCGCGCGTAGCGCATCACCGCCCAGTCGCCGTCTCGCAGCGGAGCGTCGCCACCGTCCATCGACGACCCTGAAGCACGCACCGCAAACAGGTCGGGGTCATCGGTGGCGAGGGGGAGCACAATCGGCTCGGCGTCTTGCGCCGTCTGCTCCACCTGCGCGTAGCCGGCCGCCGCGCGCAGGTCGGGATAGGCCACGAGCTGACGACGCGGCAGGACCACTACGTTGGTGCGCACGGGCTCAACCCACAGACCGTCGGGGCTCGCGAAGAAGCGGACTTCAAAGCTCGTCCCTGGGTGGCCTGCGCGCGGACCGAACCAACGACGGAGCAAGTCAGGCAGGCGATTGAGCTGGGTACCCGCCGGGCGCGCGACGTTGCAGGCCTCCTTCGCCATGCGGAACTGCCAGACAGTTCCGTCAGAGAGACGCACGTCGGTCTCGCCCTCCGGCACGTCACCAGCGCTGCGCCGCCGCAGCTTCAGGATCGGGTCGCGCTGGTTCCAGATGACACGGCAAACGAACCCGTCAGCACTGACGCCCCATCGCTTACGTGCCCGGTACTGCGCGAGACGGTAGTCGACCAGCTCGCGCAGCATGCCCGCGACTGGCGCCTGGATGCTCTGTTCGAACGGCGCAGCAAGCGCGAAGCGCTCGTCATCGGCTCGGAACCAGACGCGGCCTCCGGCCTTGCCCTTGGTCCAGCTGTCAATCGGGTTCTTTTGCCAGTAGGCCAGCCAGCGGCGCTCGTTGGCTGGCGTGATGGTGTCGGCCCGCTCGGCCTCGGCGATGTCGGCGAAGAACTCCGGGGAGCGCCGCAGAATCGCATGGGCTCCGAGTGCGAGCTCACGCAGAGGCAAGCCGGTGAAGAGGGCGTCGGCCTCGAGCAAGGCTTCGAGCGCGACCATCTTGAACGAGCGCGTCATCTCGGTGGTCTCGACGTCGCGCAGGAACATCCGCGCCACACCCAACGCGGAGAGTTCCGACTCATCGAGGTCGCCTTCGCTCCGCACGAACTCGAACCAGCTACCGTATCGCTCTCGTAGGAGCCCGGGGATGTAGCCGGCACGCTGAAGCTGGCCTGCCGTGGGTCGGTCCTCCTGGCCGTCCCGCAGCTCGCGGTACACGCGCTCCACCTCATCGGCGCCGCCAGACTTGTACAGGCGCGCAAGCAGCTGCTTCGCCTCGAGTTCGAGTTCGACCGTGCAGCCCTCGGGAAGCGCAGCCTTCTCGTCACTCTCAAGGAACGGGCGCACCGCATCGCGCCTGCCTCCGAGGGAGAGCAGCGTGCGAACACGTTCGAGGAAGACCTTGTGGTTGCCCACGAAGTCGACCACGGTCACGGCTTCCTTGCCGGGACTCGCACGCAACCCGCGACCAAGCTGTTGCAGGAAGACAACGCTCGACTCGGTGGGCCGCAGCATGATCACGCGGTCAATGGATGGGACGTCAACTCCCTCGTTGAACAGGTCGACTGCACACACCGCGTCAAGATCGCCGGTGCCGAGCGCACGGAGCGAAAGCTCGCGGGAGTCCGACCCTTCGGCGGCAAACACTGCGCTCACACGCACGCCTCGCGACCGGAGATGGTCACGCACGTAGAGCGCGTGGGCAACGCTGCAGCAGAAGATCAGCGAGCGCGTCCCCGCGTGCTCACCCCAGGCACGCCACAGTGTGGCCATGCGAGCTTCGGTCTGCACCGCCTCGGCGAGCTCAGCAGGGTCGAAGCGCTTGTTGCGCCAAGGGATGTGGTCGTAGTCGATGTCGTCTTTGACGCCGAAGTAGTGGAACGGGGCCAGCTTCTGCTCGCTGATCCCACGCCCTATGTCGGCCCTATAGACCTCGTTGTCGTCGAAGAGGCCATAGATGTCTCGAGCGTCCGCACGGTCTGGGGTGGCGGTCAGCCCCAGCAGGAAGCGCGGCGCCAACACGTCGAGAACGCGACGGTACGAGTCAGCAGCGGCGTGGTGAACCTCGTCGATGACGACGTAGTCGAACGCTTGGTTGGCCAAGGCTGCGAGCTGCTCCTTGCGCGCAAGCTTCGCGACCGACGCGAACACGAGATCACCCGCGAGGTCCCCTTGAGCACCGCGACACCAAGTCACCGTGGGAGCCTCACCGTGGGTACGCAGCAACCGGCGAAACGTCCGCGCCGCCTGTTCCAGCAGCTCGTCACGGTGGGCGATGAACAGCAGGCGCGGCCGTTCGCCGAGTGCTTCCCAAAGCTGCCTGTAGTCGAGGGCAGCCAGCCACGTCTTGCCGAGGCCCGTCGCGAGGACGACAAGCCCGCGACGGAAGCCTCGGAGTCTGGTCTCCTCAAGCTTGGCGAGAGCTTCGCGCTGGACCTGGTGCGGCTCCGGAGCCAGCTCCAACAGCTCCTCGGCCTTCTCGCCCGAGAGCGCCCGAGACTCGGCGGCTTTCCGCGCGCGGACCGAGTAGGAGGCAAGCCATGAGGCGGTCAGCGGGGTTGCGGTCTGCCACAGCTCCTCAAACGCCACGCGCACCTGAGCGTACGCCTCACGGTCGCGGTCGCGGTCAACGCGGAGGTTCCATTCGATTCCGGACTCCAGCGCCGAACGGGAGAGGTTGCTGCTACCGACGAACGCGATGCCATGGTGCTCGGCCTCGAAGCGCCACGCTTTCGGGTGGAAGACCTTGGTCGCCTGCAGCGCGTTGACCTCGATGACGCGGGTCTTGAGCGAACCGGCGTCCAAGGTCTCTTCCAGATCAAGCAGCAACTCGAGCCCAACTGCCGAGGTGATCTCGAGGTAGTCGCCCGTCAGCAGGCGGACCCGCGCACCACGCTCCACCGCGTCCCGCAGGGCTGCCCGGATGCGCAGCACGCCACTCTCCTGGACAAAGGCCGCGACGATAGCGATCTCGTCGGAAGTCTCGAACAGCGGAAGGATGTGCCGGGAGAACGGGTCCTTCGCGCCGCCCGTGGATAGCGGCTGCGCCGCGCGCAGGTAGTTCCCCTGGCTTGGGATGACGTGGCGGACCCCGCCGCGCGGATCGTCCATGTCGCCGAGGTAGCGAGGGATGACGTGCACGTGAAGGTGCATAACCGTCTGGCCGGCGGCCTCGCCCGCGTTGAAGCCGACGTTGTACCCGTCAGGCTTGGGCGTCAGGGTGTCGAGCTGAGCCCGGACCTCGTCGATGAGGGAGATGAGGGATGCGCGCTGGGTGTCGGTCGCATCAAACCAGGTGGGAATGACGCTGCGCGGGATGACGAGGGTGTGACCTACAGTCACTGGGAACTTGTCACGGACGGCAAACGCATGAGCGTTGCTGGCAACCCAGCTCTCAGGTGGGAGGTCGTTGAAGTCCTTCATCGGGTAGGCACCGCCGCAGTCGCTCGCTGGCCAACGATACCAGAGCGCAGCTGCACGTTGTTGCCCCGACGCGGCGCGCCCTCGAGGCAAGCCGAGCGCTTTCACGGCAGTGGCATCGGGGAAGCCGCTATGCTCGCGCCGACGTGCGAGGTGTCATGACGATTCTGAAGGGGTACCCACGTGTTTGCGCTCTGGCAGCGCTCTGTCTCGCCACTCTCGTCGGCTGCGGGGGCCGCATCTACTTGGACTCGTGGCAGCCGATACGGCAGGAGCACCAGCCAGGCTTGCCGCGAGTCGTCAGTGAGGCCATCGCCATTCGCTCCAGCGATCTCGCGCACATCGAGGCCGCCGGTGGCGTGCTGCTTGGGCACCACGAGGCGCGAAAGGGTTGGGCCAGACGTTGTGGAAGCACCGGCGGCACGCATTTCCTCTCGGTTGAGGACTCCGCTCCCTCGGCCGCGGAGTGCACCTCCTTTCGCGGGGTGCGGCTCTGTGAGTCGCGCGGCGATCGCCGCTATGGGCGCGTCGCCGTCTTCCGCGTGGCGCCCGAGCGCTGGCACGAGTTGCCCGTTCACCTGGTGCCGCCCCGCTCGGTGATGATGCCGACCGTGCGTGCCTCCGCGTGGCGTGACGACTGCCGCGTCCACAACAGTTGGGGGTCGGTCAGCTGCTCAAGAAGGGTGCAGCTGGTCCGACCGTGATCGGATGCACCAGCCGTTTGCACCCGGACAACCTGGAGCCCACCGGCTCCAAGTCGCTCACGTAAGTTCAAGCTGGTCGAGCAACTCGAGTGCAGTCAGGCCCAGCGCCAGCGCGGCTCCTTCAATGATGCCCGCAGCGCGCTCAGCCGCAGCCGGCAGCCGCCCGGGAACGTCAATGATCCGGTCACCAAACAGCTCGTCGCTGCTCGCGCTGGTCACCGCCTTCAGCAAGGCCAGCGCTTCCTCCACAGCTTGTCGAAGGTCGGACATCGCTGAACGCTAGCCCATCTGCCCCACAGACGGAGCTCACATCCGGCGTCCCCAGAGTCCGTGATAGCCTCCGCCCGCGACACCAACGCGGAGTGAGGCGGGCATGACGGCATTCGAGGAACTGGTCTCTGGGATGGCGCGCGGGCGCGAATGGAATCTCATGGGTGAGGGCGAAGCCGCTCGCGACCTCCTAGACCGGGTCTATGACGAGCGCTGCCATAGCGCGGCGCATCACAAGGCCACGTACCAGGTGCGGGTCAATCTGCAGAAGAAGGACGACGCCGCCTCGTACGCAGGTTGGATCACGTCCGAGAACCCCACCTCGGGCCCGTACCAGGGGACGTCGCTCGTGTGGTTCCCGGGCGAAGGCGGCAGCGTGGCGGTGCTGGTCATCGGCACGGATGGGTTTGGTGCCGACGCCCACATCCTCGGGCGGCCCGGCCACCGGCGTCGCTTGAAGGCGCTCTCGCGGTTGCACGGCGGCAAGACGTGGGTGAAACCCGACTTGCTCGACATCGCCACCGAGGTCCCCGCCAGCGTCTCGGGGAGCTGGCCCGACATCGCCGCGGCGCTCAAGTCCTACGGGCGCGTGATCTATGCGGCCACGCCCGTTCGCTCCGAGGAAGACGGTGCGCGCGTGTCCGACCTGCTCAACTTGTTCTTCGAGGAGCACCGCACGCCGTTCACGGGCAAGGCCCGCGACCTGTGGAGCGCCCGCACGCAGGACATCGCTGGCGCGATTTTCCCTCCCAAGACCGAGGAGGACGTCCTCGCGCTCCTGCGCGAGCGCCGCTTCGTAGTGCTGGAAGGCCCGCCCGGCACCGGCAAGACGCGCATGGCGTGGCGGCTGGCCGAACAGATCGGTGCGTCCACGCGCATCCAGTTTCACCCCGCCCGCACGTACGAAGACTTCGTGGTGGGGCTCTTTCCGCGAGCCGTGGCCACCGGGCTGGCGTTCGAGGTGCGCCCGGGCGACCTGCTGCGCGCCAACCAAGCCGCCGAGCACGGCGACCACGTGTTGGTCATCGACGAGATCAACCGCGCGGACCTCGGCCGCGTGCTGGGTGAGTCCATCGTGCTGTTCGAGGCCGGCGAGGACCGCGCCGTGCACCTCCCGCACGTGCCCGAGGGCTTCCCGGACGAGCTGCGCCTGCACCCCGCGCTGCACGTGCTGGCCACCCGCAACACCGCCGACCGCTCCATCGCGCGCATGGACGTGGCCATCCGCCGTCGCTTCGCGTTCGTGGAGGTGTGGCCCCAGCTGGACGTGGTGGCCCAGGAGGGCATCGACTTCGCGCAGGCGCTGTTCACGGACACCGTGCAGACCTTCGCCGAGTACGCCGACGACGAGACGCTGCGGCTGGTGCCCGGGCACGCCTACTTCCTGGACCCGCGCCCCGACCTGGACGAAGCCGGTCGCGCAGGCCGCGTGGCGCACCGCCTCGAGTTCGAGCTGCTGCCCCTGCTGCGCGACTACCTGGACGAGCGCATGTGCGGAAGCGCGGCCGACGCCATCGCGGGGCTCGCCGACCGCGTGGAGTCGAGGCTGCGGGAGCGTGCGTGAAGCGCGGCCGCACACAGCGAGGCCGCGAGCGCGCGACCCGCGGCCTGATGGAGGTCCCCAGCGGTCGCCCCTTGATCGAAGCGGTGGACCACGGCCCCTCGGTGCGGGTGGAGGCCGCGGACGTTGGCGCCACCGGTGACCGCTGGGTGGAGCCGTTCTTGGAGGCGAACGCCGCTCACCTGCGGCGCCTCGGCGTGGCCACCGCCATCGACGTGCGCAAGGGAGTGGGCGTCCGCCTGACCCCCGGCTCGCGCATCGGCGCCGTGCCGCTCTTGTCGCCCTCCACGCGTCGCGTGGCCGCAGGCCTGCTGGTGGCGCCGCGCTTCCGCTGGGCCGCGCTGGGGGCCGTGCTGAGCGACATCGGCTTTGCGACCGAGCCCTCGCTCGGGGGCACGCCGCTCGTGCCCGGCTCCGCGCGCGAGGTGCCCGCGTGGCTGCTGGCCGCGCCCGTGCTGCGGCGCCTCGAGGCCCTGCTGCGCCACCCCAAGCGCGGCTTCACCGAGCGAGTGGAGGTGCGGCAGAGCCCCCGCGGGCGCGTGGACTGGTCGCGCTGGGCGCGGAACCACGTGCCGTCCGGCCAGTGGACCAGCCTGCCCTGCCACTTCACCGAGCCCGATGACGACCCCGACCTGATGGCGGCGGTGCGCTGGACGCTGGGCCGCCTCGACGACGAGCTGGCCACCTTCCACGAAGCCCTCCCCGCGCGCCTGCTGCGCGAGCGTGTGGCCGAGCTGAGCATCCTCGCCGGGCATGGTGATGCGCGCCGGCCTCACGGCGAGCTGCGCGTGAACGGCTCGGCGTGGGTGACCGAGGCCACTCAAGCCATGGGCTGGGTCGCCGACGAGCGCGGCCTCGGCGGCGCGCGCGTGCTCGACGGAATGAGCTGGGACCTCCCCATCGACGAGGTCTGGGAGGCCTGGGTCGACGCCTTCGTCACCGACCTCGCCCCCCGCTGCGGGTTCACGGCCCTGCGCCGCGGCCACACCACGCGCCGCCTAAACTGGGCCACCCCCACCGCCTCCATGCGCATGCTCATCCCCGACAGCGGCATGCGCGGCCCCGGCCGCCTGGTGTGGGTGGACGCCAAGTACAAAGCGCACCTCCAGCTCATCGCCCGCAACGGCTGGTCCGGCCTCGAAGAGAGCACCCGGGACGCCCATCGCGCGGATCTCCACCAAGCCCTCGCCTACGCCGCCCTCGACGACGTGGAGCACGTGGACTCCGTGCTGGTGTACCCAGAGATGACCCCCGACGCGCGGGCGCGCCCGGCGGTGGCGACAGTGGCTTCGGGCAAGCGCCGTGTCCGGCTGCTGCTCATGGGGTTGCCGTTTGGGTTTCAGACGCCGGACCACCGGGACCAGACGCTAAGCCAGTGGCGCGAGCTGCTGAGTCCGTAGGGGCCCCAGCGGTTGGGCTCCCTGGGCGCACGCTAGCGCGAGGGCACCGAAACACGGCCGCCCCATCCCACGACGCTTCCGTGGACTACAACGCGTATGGGTATTTGACCCGAAGAACCGTCTGAAAAGCGGAGAATGAAGCCAAGCGGTCGAGTGGTGAGAAGTCGGAGACGAGTGAAGCCACATTAATCCTTCGCTCAACAAGCGTGTTGTTGAACTTCTTTCGTCTCCTTCCAGCGGGTGACCCGGCCGCCTTCAACAGCAGTTCATCCAGGCACAGTTTGGGGTCTGAGATACGTTCCAACGAGCTGATCGGAGGCAACACGACTTCCGTGTCGGGCGCGTCGGCTGCTCGCGCTATCGCACGAGCATCCGCCAGGAGCCACGCCTCTGTCATACGCACCGGAATCACCGGCACCACATCGTCTCGATGGACATCAGCGAACTCACGAAGCCGGACATCGAGCGTTTGGTTCTCCGAGTCTCGATGCACGAACACGAGCATCGCACCACTTTCGTAACTCCTCAGGTAGTCTGCTACCGATCCCACCCTTTTTCGAAAATCAGGCTCCAGCAGCTCCACTGCAGGGTCGATCCGATGAAGCGACCAACGGATTATCGGCAAGAGGATCTGGTCGGTTCCCCCATCAGCGATCACTGCATACGAAAGTTGTCTACGCACCGAACGTCACCCCGCCAAAGCCCATGAACATCTCAGCCCTCTCGCAACACAAAAAGGCCCACTTCTCACCGTGCAGTTCCGAACTCGAGCGCCAGCTGAATCTCCGACTCTCGAACGGGAGAGCCACCAATAAAATCGGCTAGAGCCGCCTTATCCTTCGGAATCACATTCAGCGAGTCATCCTCATCTTCGACAACCCGCCATGTTCCAATTACAGGCCTGAACACGCTAGAAGTTCCCTCGTCTGAGGACACAGAGCGCTCTGCAAATACCATTTCATCGTACGAGAGCTGACGCGCGACCTCTGGCGAATGAGTATTAATTATCACCTGCCTAAGTGGATTGTCCGAGTCCACCGGCTCTTCGAGATCCACAGCGTAATCGCGAAGAAGATCAACCAGATTTGGAATCCGCGACGGGTGGATGCCGTTCTCCGGCTCCTCTAAACAAAGAACTGCTCGATCTTGGACATCCACAAGCATCAGGGCAAGGGCGATGTACCGGAGCGTACCGTCCGACAATGAACGGCCGTACAACCACTGATCGACCCCAGGTATGCGCGCCATCAGCGCAATTTGATCACGCGCGTCATCCGCATGTACTTGAAGGTCAGATACGTCTGAATTAAGCTGCCTCAATCGATTGACAACCTCAATTGCGGCGTTCGGATTCGCCCTAACGAGCGCATGGAGCGTCGCTGGCATATGTCCCCCCGACGAATTGACGTGGGGGTCGGCCGAGCGAACGTCTGGAGTCCGCATTGCACTCGGCTCAAGGTGAAGAATACGCCAGGACGCCATTTCTCTCTTTGCCGCAAGAACCGTCGGATAATCGAAGGTGTTCGTGCCACCAACGACAGTAAGAGGCGACTTCCCAACCGGAGCAGGGCGGCCGCGGCTGCCGCCATCTCCATGAAGGACAATTGCACCCCGTGCTGCGTCTGTAGAGATGAGTGGACCTCCACGACGTGAGCCTACGGCGACTGATGCGCGAAATCGAGGAGAGCAATCGAATCGAGTGAAGTCGGAAAAATTGCCCAATTTAGCGTGTGTAAGACTCTCCGCATCAACGACCAATCGGTCTGACTCTGTAGCGTATCTTATTCGAACGGTGTACGTAAGTAGCGTGGTACTCGGCTTGGCATACTGTCCGAAATCATCTTGAACGTCGAGCGGGACGATCATGTCGGCCGACAGTTCTATAGCGCGGCTTGGATCTCTACCGTAAACGAGGTCCAGCGGCGAGTGACTTCCGTCGGCCGTTCTCCGGATTTCGCGCGTTGATTCGAATATGTCGTGATCTGACAACATACTAAGCAGGTGAATCGCGTCGAAAAGGTTGCTCTTTCCGACGCCATTGTGACCCACCAAACATGTAAGTGATCCGAATCTAACACGCGCGGATCTGATGCTTTTGAAGTTCTTGACGGAGAGAGCGACCAGCACACCGTACCTCGTGCGTTCCAGGTGGTGACGCCCGCTGAGTGGACAGCGGTGGGAGGAGCATACACCAGAACTCCAGCAGACAGTGCTTGCTGCCCCGCAAGACGATACCGCGGTTCGCCTGGCGTGGCTCGGGTGCACCCACCCCCTCCCGTGGGGTCGGACTTTCATCATCGAGTCGCGCGCGGCAACACTTCCTCTCGCCAGGCCCCCCCACCTTGCACAAACTGAAACACGTTCTACTCTACTCCCTCACGGCTCGCCGACCCGCCCCCGCCATGCCCGCCGACGCCACGCCCACCCCCGATCTCGCCGCGATCGAGGCCCACCTGAAGGGCCCAGGGCAGCCGTTCGAGTTGGAGTCGGCCACCGTGCACGGGGAGGAGGTCACGGTCTTCAAGAACCGGCCGCGTTCCCTGCGTGACGTCCTCGAGCGCTCCCGCGCGTTTGGCACCGCGGACTACATGGTCTGGGAGGACGGGCGCCGGTACACGTACGCCGAGCACCTGGCGCTCGTCGCCGCACTGGCCGCCCGCCTGCAGACCGAATTCCGCATCGCCCCCGGCGACCGCGTGGCCATCCTGGCGGCCAACTGTCCCGAGTGGGTGCTGAGCTTCTGGGCCGTCACCAGTCTGGGGGCCGTCGCCGTTGGGCTCAACGCGTGGTGGACGGCGGACGAGATCCTGTACGGCGTCACGGACTGCCAGCCCAGCCTGCTCATCGCGGACGAGAAGCGCCTCGGGCGCCTCACCCCCGAACAGCTGAGCACCCTGCCCTGCCCCGTGCTGCGCATCGACCCCGCGTTCGAGGCGGCCCTGCGGACGCCGGACCAAACGGCGGACACCCCCACGCAGGCCCCACACGCCCTGCCCACCACGCCCATCACCGAGGACATGCCCGCGGTGATGCTCTACACCAGCGGCACCACCGGCCGGCCCAAGGCAGCAGTACACACGCACGGCAACCTGGGCTCGCTGTTGATGGTGAGCTTCTTTCACGGGGCACGCCTGATGGCGCTCGCGCCGCCACCCGCTCCCAACGCGCCCCCGCCCGCCCCCAACTGCATCTTGGTCACAAGCCCGCTGTTCCACGTGTCCGGCCTGCACTGCGCGGCCGTCACCGCGCTGGGGGGTGGGGCCAAGACGGTGTGGACGCAGGGGCGCTTCAATCCTGAGACGGTGCTGCGCCTGTTGAAGGACGAGCGTGTTACGGGCTGGGGGTACACGGCGACTATGTTGCACCGTGTCGTGAACCACCCCCTCGCCACCCCCGCGCACTTTGCCAGCCTTCGCATGATGGGCGGTGGGGGTTCGCCCATTCCGGAGGCGCTGCAGGACGCGGCGCTGTCGCTGGTGCCGCAGGTGCGGCAGACCATGGGTGTGGGCTACGGGCTGACCGAGGGCTGCGCGTTCAGCACGCTCAACCCCGGCCCTGAGCTGCGCGCCTTTCCGGACTCGGCGGGGCGGCCGGTGCCCACGGTGGAGCTGGAGATCCGCGACGCCGCGGGCAACCCCCTGCCGGACGGGCAAGACGGGGACATCCACGTGCGCGGGCCGCTGGTGATGCTGGAGTACTTCCGCAACCCCACCGCCACGGCGGAGGTGCTTGGCCCGGGGCGCTGGCTGCGCACGGGCGACGTGGGGCACATGCAGGACGGGCGCCTGTACCTGTGCAGCCGCAAGCGCGACCTCATCCTGCGCGGCGGGGAGAACGTGTACCCGCTGGAGATCGAGCAGCGCCTGGAGGCGCACCCGCAGGTGGCCGAGGCCGCCGTGGTGGGCCTGCCGGACGAAGAGCTGGGCCAGACCGTGTGCGCCTTTGTGCGCCTCACGCACGCTCCCGCCACAGAGGCGCAAGAGGCCGCGCTCGGCGCCGAGCTGCGCGCCTGGGTCAAGGAGACCCTGGCCTACTTCAAAGTCCCCGCGGAGCTCCGGTTCGTGTCCGAGCCCCTCCCGCGGAACGCCACTGGTAAGGTGCTCAAGCACGTCCTGCTGGGCGAGCCCAGCGCCTTCATCGAAGAATGAGAGACTGACCATGCCCGAAGCCGTCATTGTTGCCACCGCCCGCACCCCCATCGGCCGCGCCAAGAAGGGCTCGCTCATCAACGAGCGCCCCGATGACCTGGGCGCCTTCGTCGTCCGGGCCGCGCTCGCCAAGGTGCCCAACCTGGACCCCAAGCTGGTGGAGGACGTGCTCTTCGGCTGCGCGCAGCCCGCAGGTGAGCAGGGCTACAACCTCGGCCGCGTGGTCGCGCTCTTGGCCGGCCTGATGGACGCGCCCGGCGCCACGGTCAACCGCTACTGCAGCTCGTCGCTGCAGACCATCCGCATGGCGGCCCACGCCATCAAGGCGGGCGAGGGCGACGTGTTCGTGGCGGGCGGCGTGGAGTGCGTCAGCCGCTTCGACAAGGGCAAGTCCGACGGCATGGAGGGCACGCTCAACCCGCTGTTCAACGAGGCCATGGCGCGCACCAAGACCTTTGCCACCGGTACGCCCTGGGCCGCGGTGGACGGCCTGCCCGACGTCTACACCAACATGCTGCAGACGGCCGAGAACGTGGCCGGCAGCGTGGGCGTGAGCCGCGCCGAGCAGGACGAGTTTGCGGTCATGTCGCAGAACCGCGCCGAGGCCGCGCAGAAGAGCGGCTTCTTCCGCGACGAGATCACGCCGGTGACGCTGGCCGACGGCACGGTGGTGGACACCGACGACTGCCCGCGCCACGGCACCACCCTCGAGGGCATCGCGGGCCTGGAGCCCATCCTGGCCAAGTGGATGGGCGCGAGCGCCACGGTCACCGCCGGCAACGCCTGCCCGCTGAACGACGGCGCCGCCGCGGTCATCGTCATGAGCGACAAGAAGGCCAAGGAGCTGGGCATCAAGCCGCTGGCGCGCATCGTGTCGAGCGGCGTGACCGGCCTCAACCCCGAGATCATGGGCCTGGGCCCGGTGGGGGCCAGCCAGCAGGCGCTCGCGCGCGCGGGGCTGAGCATCAAGGACATGGACCTCGTGGAGATCAACGAGGCCTTCGCGGCGCAGGTCATCCCCAGCGCCAAGCAGCTGGGCATCAGCATGGAGAAGCTCAACGTGCACGGCGGCGCCATCGCGCTGGGGCACCCCTTTGGCATGACCGGCGCGCGCATCATGACCACGCTGCTGCACGGCCTCGAGGTGCGCGGCGGGCGCTACGGCCTCGAGACCATGTGCGTGGGCGGCGGTCAGGGCATGGCCATGATCGTGGAGCGCCTGGGCTGAGCCCGGCCCGGTGACCATGAGCCTGCCCCAGACCCAGCAGCAGATCCTCCTGGCGCGGCGCCCCAAGGGCGTGCCCGTGGCGGAAGACTTTGCGCTCGCCACCGGGCCCGTGCCGCAGGTGGAGAGCGTGGGCCCGGGGCAGGTGCTGGTCCGTCAGATCTATCTCTCGCTGGACCCGGCCATCCGCGGCTGGATGAACGAGAGCCGCTCGTACCTGCCGCCCATCGCGCTGGGCGCGCCGGTGCGCAGCGGGACGCTGTCGCAGGTGGTGCACAGCACGGTGCCCGAGTGGCAGCCGGGGGACCTGTGCCAGGCGCTGGCCGCGTGGGAGGAGTACTCGCTCGTCCCCGCGCAGCAGCTCATGGGCAAGATCACAAAGGTGCCCGGCATCCCCCTCAGCAGCATGCTCAACGTGCTGGGGGGCAACGGGCTCACCGCGTACTTTGGGCTGTACGACGTGGGGCAGCCCAAGGCGGGCGAGACGGTGCTGGTGAGCGCGGCCGCGGGCGGCGTGGGCAGCATCGTGGGGCAGCTGGCCAAGCTGCGCGGCTGCCGCGTGGTGGGGCTCACCGGCAGCGACGACAAGTGCGAGTGGCTGTGTGGCGAGCTGGGCTTCGACGCGGCGCTCAACTACAAGACCGCCAACCTGAGCCAGCAGCTGAAGGACGTGTGCCCCAACGGCGTGGACGTGTTCTTCGACAACGTGGGCGGCGAGCTGCTGGACCTGGTGCTGCCGCGCCTGGCCCTGCGCGGGCGCGTGGTGGTGTGCGGCGCCATCAGCGAGATCAACCGCACGGAGCCGGGCCCCGGGCTGCGCAACGTCATGCAGCTCATGGCCAAGCGCGCGCGCATGGAGGGCTTTGTCACGCTGGACTACGCGGACCGCTACGCCGCGGCCCGTGACGAGCTGGCCGGCTACGTGCGCGAGGGCGCGTTGAAGACGCGCGACGAGATCGTGGACGGCATCGAGCACGCTCCGGCGCACCTGCTGCGCCTCTTCTCGGGCGACCATCGCGGCAAGCTGATGGTCAAGGTCGCGGACCCTTCGTAACCCTTTCCCGAGCTTCCCTGGAACTTCCCCCTGAGTCTCCCGCGCCTTGGCCTGTGCCGGCGCCCCGTTTCGAAACAGACACCGTCGACCGAGGTCGGCTGACAGAAGAGAGAGCAAGCACATGAGTGGAATCTGCGAAGGTCGCGTTGTCATCGTCACGGGCGCCGGGCGCGGCATTGGTCGCGAGCACGCGCTGGAGCTGGCGCGGCAGGGCGCCAAGGTGGTGGTCAACGACCTGGGCGCCACGAACCACGGCGAGGGGCGCGACGAGGGCCCGGCCGCCGAGGTGGTGAGCACCATCAAGGCCATGGGCGGCGAGGCCTTCGCCAACGGCGCGGACGTGGCCAACTGGGAGCAGACCAAGGCGCTGGTGGACGAGACCGTGGCCACCTTCGGGCGGCTGGACGTGGTGGTCAACAACGCCGGCTTCGTGCGTGACCGCATGTTCGTGAGCTGCAGCGAAGAGGAGTGGGACGCGGTGGTGAACGTGCACCTGAAGGGGCACTTCTGCTTGTCGCGGCACGCGGCGGGCTACTGGCGCGACCAGGTGAAGGCCGGCAACGCGGTGGACGCGCGCATCATCAACACCAGCAGCGGCGCGGGCGTGCTGGGCAGCGTGGGGCAGTGCGCGTACAGCGCCGCCAAGGCCGGCATCGCCACGCTCACGCTGGTGCAGGGGGCTGAGCTCGGCCGCTACGGCATCACCGCCAACGCCATCTGCCCCATCGCGCGCACGCGCATGACCGAGGGCGCCTTTGGCGACGCCATGAAGGCCCCCGAGGACGGCTTCGACGTGAACGACCCGGCCAACGTGTCGCCCTTCGTGGCGTGGCTGGCCAGCAGCGAGAGCCGCGAGGTCACGGGGCGCGTGTGGGAGGTGGTGGGCGGGCAGATCACCGCGTTCGACGGCTACCGCCGCGACGGCACGGTGGACGCCGGCAAGCGCTGGGACCCGCGCGAGATTGGCGCGGCCGTGAAGAAGGTGCTGGCCGACTCGCAGCCCCTGGTGAAGGTCTACGGCGCGTGATCGGCATGGACTTCAGCGGGCAGGTGGCGCTGGTCACGGGCGGCACCGCTGGGCTCGGCCGCGGCATCGCGGAGACCTTCCTCACGGCTGGCGCGCAGGTGGTGGTGTGCGGGCGGAAGACGCCCGACACGCTGCCCAGCGCGGGCGGCCGTGAGGCGACCTTCGTGGCCTGCGACGTGCGCGACGCGGAGTCGGTGGACAAGCTGGTGGCGGCCGTGGTGGCGCAGCACGGGCGCCTGGACGTGCTGGTCAACAACGCGGGCGGCGCGCCCTTCACGGAGGCGGCCACGGCGTCGCCGCGCTTCAGCGAGAAGATCA
The DNA here is from genome assembly GCA_020633075.1 of Sandaracinaceae bacterium. GTDB lineage: Bacteria > Myxococcota_A > Polyangia > Polyangiales > Houyiibacteriaceae > JADJJE01. Next base: position 981,025 of record JACKEI010000002.1, on the reverse strand, counting down.
TCGCGCTCAACCTCACGAGCGCGCTGCACTGCAGCGTGGCGGCCAACCGCGTGATGCAGGCGCAGGCGAGCGGCGGCAACATCGTGAACATCGCGAGCGTGAGCGGGCAGCGCCCGTCACCGGGCACGGCGGCGTACGGGGCCGCCAAGGCGGGCCTGCTGAACCTCACGCGCTCGCTGGCGGTGGAGTGGGCCCCGCGGGTGCGCGTGAACGCCGTGACGGCGGGCATGATCCGCACGGAGCAGGCGCACCTGCACTACGGCGACGAGGCGGGCATCGCGCGCGTGTCGGCCACCGTGCCCATGCAGCGCCTGGCGCTGCCGGTGGACATCGCCAACGCGTGCCTTTACCTGGCGTCCCCGCTGGCGTCGTACGTGAGCGGGGCGGACCTGTTGGTGCACGGCGGCGGCGAGCGCCCCGCCTTCTTGGACGCGGCCACGGCCAACCACAGCGCGAGCAAGGGCAGCTGAGTCATGGAATTTCGCTTCACCGAGGACCAGAACGAGCTGCGCAGCCAGGCGCGGCGCTTCTTGGCGGCCGAGTCCACCGCGGCGCACGTGGACAAGGCCATGAAGACCGAGCTGGGCTACGACCCGGACGTGTGGGCGCGCGTGGCCGGCGAGCTGGGCTGGCCCGGGCTGGTCATCCCGGAGGCCTACGAGGGCATTGGCCTGGGGCAGCTGGACCTGCACCCGCTCTTGGAGGAGATGGGCCGCCACGTGTTCTGCGCGCCCTTCTTCAGCACGGTGTGCCTGGGCGCCAACGCGCTCTTGGTGGCCGGGACCACGGCGCAGAAGCAGGCGCACCTGCCGGCCATCGCGGCCGGTGAGCTGACGGCCACGCTGGGGTATCGCGGGCCGAGCGCGCCGGCGCTGGCCGAGGGCGCCAGCGCAGTGACGCTGGTGGCGGAAGAGCGGGCCGCGGGCTTCACGCTCACGGGCGACGTGAGCTACGTGGTGGACGGCCACAGCGCAGGCCTGCTGATTGTGGCGGCCTGGGTGGGCGACGAGAGCTCGGGCGAGCTGGGCCTGTTTGCGCTGCCGGGCGACACGGCCGGGCTGACGCGCACCTACCTGCCCACCATGGACCAGACGCGCCGCCTGGCGAGCCTGCGCTTTGACGGGGTGCAGCTGGACAAGGACGCGCGGCTGACGGGCATGGAGGGCGGGCGCGCGCTGAGCGTCATCCTGGACCTGGCGGCGGTGGGGCTCGCGGCGGAGCAGGTGGGCGCGGCCGAGGCGTGCCTGGACATGGCCGTGGAGTACGCCAAGGTGCGGCAGCAGTTTGGGCGGCCCATCGGGTCCTTCCAGAGCATCAAGCACATCTGCGCGGACATGCTGCTGAAGGTGGAGTGCGCGCGCTCGGCGGCGTTCTACGCAAGCGCGGTGGCGGCGCAGCTCATGGCGGACATGGAGGGCGGCAAGCTCACGGAGCAGAAGGGGCGCGAGCTGGCCGAGGCCGCCAGCAGCGCGAAGGCCTACTGCTCGGACGCGTTCTTCCACTGCGCGGGGCAGAGCATCCAGGTGCACGGCGGCATTGGCTTCACGTGGGAGCACGCGGCGCACCTCTACTTCAAGCGCGCGCAGAGCAGCCGCGCCCTGCTGGGGAGCGCCCAGCATCACCGCGAGCGGGTGGCCACGCTGCTCGGTCTGGGAGACGAAGCCTGATGGACCTCGAACTCACACAAGAGCAGCTGAGCTTCCGCGCCGAGGTGCGCGCGTGGCTGGCGGAGAACCTCACGGGCCGCTTCGAGTCCTTGAAGGGGCGCGGCGGGCCCGGCGACGAGCACTACGCGGTGGACCTGCGCATGGACTGGAACCGCGTGATGGGCGCGGCCGGGTGGAACTGCATCGGCTGGCCCAAGCAGCACGGCGGGCGCGCAGTGCCGCTCATGGAAGAGGTCATCTTCAACGAGGAGTACGTGCGCGCCGGAGGCCCGGGGCGCATCGGGCACATCGGCGAGACGCTGCTGGGGCCCACGCTCATCCACTTTGGCAGCGCGGCGCAGCAGCAGAAGTACCTGCCCGGCATCGTCGACGGGAGCGAGATCTGGTGCCAGGGCTACAGCGAGCCCAACGCCGGCAGCGACCTCGCCAACATCCAGACCACGGCGGAGCTGAAGGACGGCAAGTGGGTCATCCACGGCCAGAAGATCTGGACCAGCCTGGCACCCTGGGCGGACTACTGCTTCGTGCTGTGCCGCACGGACAAGAGCGCGCAGAAGCACAAGGGCATCAGCTACCTGCTTGTGCCCATGCGGCAGCCGGGCATCACCATCGTGCCCATCGAGCAGATCACCGGAGGCAGCGAGTTTGCCGAGGTGTTCTTCGACGGGGCCACCACGGACGAGGACAACGTGGTGGGCGCGGTGAACGACGGCTGGCGCGTGGCCATGGGCACGCTGGCCTTCGAGCGCGGCGCATCCACGCTGGCGCAGCAGCAGCAGTTCCAGAAGGAGTTCGACCTGGTGGTGGCCGCCGCCAAGCGCAACGGCGCGAGCAAGGACCCCGTGCTGCGGCAGCGCATCGCCGACGCGTGGATTGGGCTCAAGATCATGCGCCTGAACGCGCTGCGCACGCTCTCGGTGGACAGCACCGAGCTCGGGCGCGAGGCGTCGTTCGCGAAGCTCTACTGGTCCAACTGGCACCGCGACTTTGGCGAGCTGGCCATGGAGGTGCTGGGCGCCGAGAGCGAGCTGGCCCTGCCGCCCGCCGAGCACGGCCCGTACGAGCTGACCACGCTCCAGAAGTCCTTCCTCTTCGCCCGCTCGGACACCATCTACGCGGGCACCAACCAGATTCAGCGCAACATCATTGGCGAGCGCGCGCTTGGCTTGCCCCGGGAGCCCCGATGAAAACCGTACCGAACTACCCCGTTGGCAAGAACCTCCTGGCCGGTAAGACCGTGCTCGTCACCGCCGCGGCGGGCACCGGCATTGGCTACGCCACGGCGCAGCGCTGCGCCGAAGAGGGCTGCGCAAAGCTGGTGATCAGCGACATCCACGAGCGCCGCCTGAACGAGGCCGCGGAGCGCATCGAGGCCGCGACGGGCATGAAGCCCGGGCAGGTGCTGTGCAACGTCACCAAAGAAGAGGACGTGCAGAACCTCTTCGCGCAGGCCATCGAGCAGATGGGGCACATCGACGTGCTCATGAACAACGCGGGCCTGGGCGGCACCAAGGACGTGGCCGAGATGACCGACGACGAGTGGAACATCGTCCTGGACGTCACGCTCACCGGCACCTTCCGCTGCACCCGCGCCGCGCTCAAGCACATGTACGCGCGGCAGAGCGGCGCCATCGTGAACAACGCGTCCGTGCTGGGCTGGCGGGCGCAGAAGGGGCAGGCGCACTACGCGGCGGCCAAGGCCGGCGTCATGGCCTTCACGCGCTGCTCGGCCGTGGAAGCTGCGGACCACAACGTGCGCATCAACGCCATCGCGCCCAGCCTGGCCAAGCACCCCTTCCTGGTGAAGGTCACCACCAAGGAGCTGCTGGACGAGCTGGAAGCCAAGGAGGCCTACGGCCGCGGCGCCGAGCCCTGGGAGATGGCCAACATCATGATCTTCCTGGCCAGCGATTACGCCACGTACCTCACCGGCGAGGTCATCTCGGCGTCGTCCCAGCACGCGTGAGCTGAGACGGCGAAGCGCCTACCACACCACATCCACCGGCGTGTCGTGCGGTGTCATGGTGCCGTCGCCGTGAGCACCTCGATAGTTCATCCCGGCGCAGAGTACTTGGCCGTCCGCGAGGACGAAGCACGAGTCGGTGTTTGTGCAGCTGATGTCTACGACGTCAGTGGCGCCCACAACCCGCGCTGGGTAGACCTGGTTCTGGCGGGAACCCACTCCCAACACGCCCCAGTTGTTCTCGCCCCAGCACCACGCCTGCCCGTGCTCGTCGATGCCGCACGTTCGATAGAAGCAGGCTTCGATGCGCACCAACCTCGGCACGCGCGCCACTCGCGCTGGGGTGGGGACGTACTGCTGCTGACTTGCGCCTGTTCCGAACTCCCCGAACCAGTTCTTGCCCCAACAATAGGCCGAACCACTAGCCCCCAACGCGCAGGTGTGGTCAGCGCCCGCCGAGACGTAGGTGACGGGCTCAGGAAGCCCTCGCACCGGCCCCGGTCGCTCCGAGTAGGACGCAAATCCGTGCCCGAGCTTGCCTGAGGTGTTCAAGCCCCAACACCATGGCCCCTCCGCCGTGAGCGCGCACACATAGTTCGTCCCTGCGGAGACCTGCGTCACGGGCGGGATGCCCTCGATGCGCACCGGCACCCGCATCGGTCCCATGCTGGCTGGGCCGTAGATGCCGTATGCGATCTCTCCCCAACACCACAGCTCGCCGCTCGCACGGACGGCGCACGCGAAGGTGTAACCTGTGTCGAAGTTCACCGCGTCATCGATAATGCTGATGGGTGCTGCGGTGAGCCGTTGCCCCGTCGTTCCGTCACCCAACAAGGGGCTACCTCCGCGCCCCCCCCAACACGAGACTTGCCCGTCCATGTGCATGGCGCACGCCGCGCGTAAGCTGGTCGACACCGAGTGCACCTCGACCCCTTCCAGGCCGACCACGGGCTCTGGTCGCGAGCGGCTCACGAACGTGTCGTCTCCGAGCACGCCCGTGATGTTGTATCCCCAACACTGGACTCCCCCACCCGTGATGGCCGCGCAGGTCGCGCCCTCGATCACCGAGACGCTGTGAGCGCGAAGGCAGAGTCCATCGGTGCAAACGCTGGTGCCACACGCAGTGCCACACTCTCCACAGTGGCGCGCGTTCTGCGCCGGATCGATACACGCCGTGTCGCACCACAGGAGTCCCGCGCCGCACGACGGGAGGCCAACGTCGGGTGCGCCCAAGTCGGGGCCCCCAAGGTCTGGTGGTCCAAGGTCCGGCGGGCCTAGGTCTGGTAAGCCGACGTCGGGGGGGCCTAGGTCCGGTGGACCAACGTCGGGGGGGCCCAAGTCGGGGCCCGCAAGGTCTGGTGGAGCCAGGTCCAAGGGCACGAACTGGTCCAAGGGGCCGCCCGCATCAACGCGCCCCGCGTCGCGCATCGCGGCATCGTTGCTGACGTTGACGCCGGCGTCGGTGCCGAGGTCGCCGATGGTACCCACGTCCACCGTCCCCCCGCCCAGGTCGCGGGGCGAGCTCGTGTCGGGGATTATCGCGATGTCGAAGGACGACTCGGCGTCTCGCGCCGCATCAAGATGGTACGCCGCATCGTGGGCCACACCGCTGTCGTCGTTCGACAGCAAATGGGACTCATAGCAGCCGAGCACGTTGAGAAGACACAACGCAAGAGCCCATCCCCAACGGCCGTCGGGCGCGACGCAGTTCCGATTCATGCGCGCCGAAGGTACCGCTCCCATCTCCCACTGGGTGCCGAAATCCGCTGGGATGCACGGCGACGTCCGTTCTGGGCCGTCGGAGAGCACGAAGCGAGACCGACGGCGGCGGCGCGCGCGGGGCATGAGTGTCGACTACGAGGTTGAACCCGAAAACAGAAGCATCAGAAACCACACGGCCACGCAACTCCCTTGCCCTGCGCGCTACGTCGGCGCCATCCTGGCCCGATGCCCTCCGCCATCGCGATCGTCTTCGTCGCCACTCTCCCCGAGAACGAGGTTCGGGTCGCCGTGCTTGCCATTGTGTCGGCGGGGCTCTGAGCCGTGAGCCTGCGGAACGTCGGCCGGGGGGTGAGTGGGCTGGTGCTTGGCGCCAGCCTGCTGGTGCACCTCCTCACCTTCGTGCCGAGCGTGGCCATCAACATGGACTTTGTGTGGCCGCTGCACGTGGGCGCGATGGCCAGCTTCTTGGTCATGTTCGTGGGCCTGATCCACGTGCAGTCCGCCCTGCGCAAGAGCACGCCCCAGGCGGACAGCCCGAGCTCGCGCCTGGAGATGCGGCGCGAGTTCAACCGCCGCGTCTGGGAGGCCACTCCACTCCCCGTGAAGGTGCTGTTCCCGCTGGCCATGCTCTACGTGCTCTACAACTTCTTCGCGTCCATCCCGGCCGGCGGCACACCCGACCTGCGCGACGGCGTGTACGTGCTGCACAACCACGGCACCGTGGTGCGCGAGATCACGCTGGCCGAGTACGAGCGCTTCCGCACGCTCACGGTGCGCGGCTTCTCGGGGCACTGGATGATCTTCTCGGCCGTGCCGCTGGTGTTCTACACGTGGCTGTGGCCGCGGCTGCACCCCGCCGAGTGAGCGCGCTCAGCGGCCCGGCTGCGGGGTAGCGACAGGGGGCGCCGTGGCAGCGCGCGACGGATGCACGCGCGTGTAGAACACCGTCTCGCTGGCGGCGTACTCGCCCTGCAAGAAGAAGAGGCAGCCGTCCACCAGCGCGGGCTGCTGCGGCAGCACCAAGCGATGCGCGATGCGCCGCGCCGGGCCGCTGGCGGCGCCGGTGGTGGGCGAGATGGGCAGGAGGTGCAGCTCTCCCAGGAACGCGTCCTGGTAGGCCACCACCACCGCCTCGCTGTCGCCCGCGAACGAGAGCGCGCCGGAGAGAGAGACGCTGCCCACCTCCCGCTCGGGCCCGCGCATGGGGCGCCAGGTGATCACGCGCGGGAAGCCGTCGCGGCTGAGCTCGTAGAAGCCGTCCGTGCTGGGCTCCTCCGCGCCCGGAGGTGCGCGCTCGGGCTCCGGCCCCACCACGTACTCGGCCTCGAACGCGCTGCGCACCACCAGGCGCCCGGCCTGGCTGAGGCCCAGCTTGAACTGCGAGCGCGGCAGGCTGCGCAGCACCTCGGGGGCGCCGCCCGCGCCGGCCAGCCGCATGAGACGCGCCTCGCCGACCGTGTCCATGTCCATCCAGTAGAGCTGCCCCGCAACGACGAAGACCGGGTTCACGGCCATCCCGGAGAGCCCCTCGGCCACGGGCGTGAGGGCGAGCGTGCGGAGGTCCAGGCGCTGCACGCTGTCGCGGCCGCGCACGATGGGGTTGGCCGTCCATGCGTACACGTGCGTCGCGTCCGCGGCGACCCCGTTGACGTTGAGGGGCGCGGCCGACAGCGCGCGCTCGCGGCCGCCCCGCAGGTCCCACTCCCGCACGCCCGCCGGACCCGCCGTGAACACGTGCCCCGCGTGCACCCCGAAGCGGTGTGCGCCCTCCCAGCGCTGGACGCGCTCCTCGGTACAGGCGCTGGCCGGCCGGTCCACCCACACGCCCGGGGCGCTGGGCAACGCAGCGGACGCGCTGGGTGTCGGGCCTGGGGTTCCTGGCGACGCGGGCACAGGCACCACGCGCGTTGCTCGCTCGGGCGCGTCGGGCTCGCCACAGCCCACGGCCCACAGCGCAGCACAGAGCCACAGCGCGCGCGCAGAGCGGCGTTGGATGGGGAGCGACGAGCCAGCGGTGGGGCGAGTGCCGTGCATGAAGAACCGCGCGCACCATGACTCAGCCCGTGCGCGCCGCCAAGACCGCGCCTCCCCCGCCGCCGTCAGCGCACCTGCGCGACGCTCGTGCCCACGCGCCCCGCCTGCCGCAGCTCGTCCACGGCGCCCAGGATGGCGGGGATGTGGGTCAGCGGGCGCGAGGTGCGCTCGCACACCCACTTGGCCGCGGCGTCCACCGACTCGCTGGTGTGGATGGGGGCCGTGCGCAGCGTGGCCAGCTGGATGGCGGTGAGCACCGAGCGCGCCGCGCTCAGCCAGAAGCCGTCGCCCAGGATGACCGCGGCGCGGTAGGGCGAGAGCGTCTGGATGCGGGTGAGCTGCCGCGAGGTGACGTGCCGAATGTCCGGGTCCGGCAGCGGGATGTTGGGCTCGATGACCAGGATGGTCCCCAGGCGCTTGTCGGGATGCCGCTGCGCCAGCGCCTCGAAGTCGCGCACCGCCAGGTCCACCGACTCCGCGTCGATGCGTGCCCGAAACGTGACCAGGTGGATGTCCTCGAAACGGCCAATCGCGCCGAACGCCCCTGCGTGCTTGAGGTCCAGTCTTGCCATGCTCTAGCTGTCTCCAATCCGCAGCGCGCCGTGCCACATGCCCAGATACAAGACCCCGTCGCCCAAGCACATGGTCGCCCAAGCGTTGTCGTGCTCCTTCGCGACCGGCCCGTCGAAGACCGGCACGCGGTAGACCGTGCGCCCCTTGTCCAGGATGTCCACACCCAGCAGCTCCCAGCGCTCACGACCGCGGCGCGGGTTGGCGGACAAGTGCGCGTGCGGCGGGTCTGGCTGCACCAGCACCTCGCGCGTGTAGACGTACAGCACGCTGCGGCGCGAGGCCTTGGGTGGGGACGTGACCACGTTCACGTCGTTGCGCTCCCACTCCAGCGTGAGCTTGCCGTCTGCCGCGAGCGAGAGGCACGTGAGCCCAGGCACGTCCTTGTAGCGGAACATCTCGAGGGGGTTGGCGTAGCCGTAGGTGTTGCCCACCAGGATGTGCTTGCCCGCAAACGCCACCACCGAGTTCTCGCACTCGCTGCCAGCCTGGCTCGCGAACACGGGCACCTTCGCGGTGGGCACGTTCTTCTTCCCCACGGCGCCCGCGGAGAGCTCTTGGGGCAGCACCACCACGTTCATGGGCTTGGCCGCGTCGCCGATGACCACGTAGTCGCCCGCCAGCGTGGGCGTGGTGCCGCACGCACCAGACACGCCGCTGAACTTGCTGCCCCCGTGGGCTGTGTACCAGTTCTCGTACTCGTACTCCCAGTCCAGCACCACCGCGTCACCCACGCGGCAGCAGCGCGTCATGGCCTTGTCCGTGACCACGAAGGCCCCGCGCGCGCTGGAGCAGAAGGAGTTCTCGATGCGCGACGGCTTGCCGCCGAACGTGAGGCGCACCGGCGCGACGGGCGCGACCCCCGGCGGTGTGGCGATGCCGACGAAGCCGCTGTCGCTCACCCACCAGTAGCCGCTCTCCGGCAGCGCGGGGGGCACCACGTCCTTGGTGGTGTGCACGGGCTGCAGCGCGATCAGGTTGCCCCCGTCGGGGACGGTCACGTCCAGGAACTGCTCGTCGAAGCCGCCGCTCGCGTTGGGGGCCAGCACCAGCACGCCGTTGCGGTTCCACGACACGCCGCCGGGCGAGACCAGGCTGCGCGAGAGCGGCAGCACCAAGCGCCCGTGCGCGTCCACGAAGCAGTACGTCCCACCCGCCACCTGACTGAACAGCTTGCGCGGGTTGAACAGCGCCTGCCCCACCTTCATGTCGCGGTGCGGGATGCGGTGCACGTTCAGCGGCCGCAGGGTGTCCTTGTGCAGGCGCAGGGCGTACGCGCTCTTGCGCGTGAACGAGATGGTCAGCGGGTGCCCCTGCGCGTCGAGCCCGAAGCCGGGACACATGCCCCCCATCTGCAGCGCGCCCTCCTTGCGCTGGAAGTAGCGCAGCTCCACCTGCGCCGCGCTCGGCCCGCTGCGGCCCGTGTCACTGGCGCCCAGGTCGTCGTGCATGCTGTGCGGCGGCGCCGTGGTCATGGCCGTGGCCGGCAGCGTCGGGGTCACGTCCGCGCGCTGCATCACGGCCGCGTCACGCACGGTCGCGCCCTTCGGCGTGGCGGCTGGGGTCTTGGTGACCCATCTCATCGCGCTGTTCCCTGGCATGCACCCCTTGCCGTCGCGTCCACCCCGACACCACCTGCTGCGACGTGGCCCCACTATAGTCCCAAGCGCGCACACAGGGGAAGCATGTAAGCTGCGCCCATGCGTCCCGAGGACATCGCCTTTCGTGCTTCGTCGTTCGACCTGCCGACCGACCGCGCGCCCATCCGCGTCACCTGGCTCGGCACGGCGGGCTTCGCCATCGAACACGGCGGCTTCACGCTGTTGATCGACCCCTACGTCACGCGCTCGTCCCTGCTGGACTGCGCACGCGGGCCCTTGCTGAGCAACGCAGACGCGGTGCAGCGCTTCACGCCCAAGGCCGACGCCATCATCACGGGGCACACTCACTTCGACCACGCGCTGGACGTGCCCAGCATCGCGCTCGCCACGGGCGCCAAGGTCTACGGCTCGCGCTCGTGCGTGCACCTCTGCCGCATCGCGGGCGTGCCGGAGGCGCAGGTCATGGACGTGGAGTCGCGGCGCGGTGAGCCGGCCCGCGCCGACGTGGGCCCCTTCAGCCTGCGCTTCGTGCCCAGCGTGCACTCGGCCTTTCTCTTCGGGCGCATCCCCATGCCCGGCGACATCTCCGACTGCGACCAGATCCCGCTGCGCACCAACCACTACCGCTGCGGCGCCGTGTTCGGCGTGGACATCCGCGTGGCGGGCAAGCGCCTGTACCACCTGGGCAGCGCCGACCTGCTGGACGCGCACCCCGAGCGCGACGTGGACCTGCTGCTCATGTGCGTGGCCGGCTGGACCACCACGCCGCGCTTCGTGCCGCGCGTGATGGGCGCGCTGCGGCCGGGCGCCGTGCTGCTGTCGCACTGGGACAACTTCTTCACGCCCATGAGCGCGGGCGCAACGCCGCTGCCCGCCATGCAGCTGCCCCGCTTGGTGGACGGCCTGACCGCCATCGACCCGAGCGTGCAGGTGGGCACCGTGCCCTTGCTGGGCCACGTGGAGCTGTAGCCCCCCGCTGCCCGGCAGAGAGTGCGCGCTACGGCGTGAGGTCGCCGTCCAGCTCCGCGCGCCACGACGAGTCCAGCCCGTGGGACCCGACTGCTGCGTCAGCCAGCCGTCCTCGCCGAGGTTCGCCTGGATGGCGCCGCTCGACATGATCCGCTCGAAGGTAAGCGTCTTGCTGGTGCGACGCAGGCCAGTCCCGGCGAGCCGGCCGTCGACGCGCGGCTAGGCGTCCCCGCGCACGGGGGTGAACGCCACGCGCCACACGCACTGCGCGTCCCCCCGAGCGCAGCAGGAGACGTGCTCGCTGCGCGGGCGGTCGAAGCCCACGGCCTCTCCGATGACCTCGCACCAGCCCGTGATGCTGGCGCAGAAGAGCTCGTCGGGGTGCGGCAGGCCGGCCAGCTCGATGTGCGCTTCCCGCTCGTTGATGTCGAGGATGCGCATCTCTCCCTGGTCGTTGAACTGCGACCACAAGGAGGCGATGCGGCGCAGGAGGAATTCGGGGCTGGCGACGTACATGACCGCGCGCTTGGCCATGCTGCGTGTGTTGATGCGCGCCCCCTCCGCGCCAATCGCCTTGGACACTTGCCCGCGCGGCTTGCCGAGCACCTGCTCCGCGACGGTCAGGAACTCGATGAACTCGTGCTGGGGGTGCCACTCGATGGCGATGCCGCTGATGAAGCGCTCGCGCACTGCAGGACTGCAGCGGCGGATCACGTCGCTCAAGGCCGCGCTCCCGTGGTGCTCCTCCACCCAGCTGATGGCGTTGAGCAGCGCCTGGGCTTTGACGTTCATTCCGACGGTCATGCCCGGACATGGTGAACCCTCGATGGGGACCGCGCAATAAAACGACCAACAGGTCATCATACAAGTCCGGACAAGATAGACCCACGATCCAAAAGGGGATACAACGCTCCCCATGCAGCCGAGCGAGTACCCCCCGAGCGCGCTTCAGAACCTGCCTCGCAACACGGACGCGAGCGCGTTCAGTGCTGCCACCAACGAGCGCGTCGCCGTTGTGCCCGCGTCCTGGACGCATCGCGCCAAGGCCGCCGTCCGCAACGTGGCCCGCCCCCTCTTCGTTCCCGAGCAGTGGATCCTGTGGCAGATGCGCCGGGCCAAGCTGCAGTCGGAGCTGCTCACCCTCCCGCTCGGCCGCGTGCACGCCTGGGTGGGCCCCCCCGGTAAGCCGGCGCTGCTGCTGCTGCACGGCTTCGGCAGCGACGCAGCGTGGCAGTGGCACCCGCAGGTGGTGGCGCTCAGCCGGCACTTCCGTCTCTTCGTCCCGGACCTGCTGTACTTCGGCAAGAGCGTGGGCCACGGCGACGACTTCTCGCTCGAGTGCCAGGTGCAGGCCTGCCTGCAGCTCATGGACCGCTATGGCGTGGAGCGCGCGCACGCGGTGGGCATCTCCTTCGGCGGGCTGGTGGCCTGCGAGATGGCCTCCAGCTACCCGGAGCGCGTGGAGCGCGTGGTGCTGTCCAACAGCTCGGGCCCGGAGTACCTGCACGCGGACCACCAGGCCACACTGGACCACTTCGGCGTCTCCCACATGAACGAGCTCTTGCTGCCGGAGCGCCCCGAGGACATCCGCCGGCTGCTCGCGGTGGCGTGGCACAAGCCGCCTCCCGTCCCGGGCTTTGCGCTGCAAGAGGCCTACGAGGAGATGTTCGTCACGCACCGCGAGGAGAAGGCCGAGACCATGCGGCAGCTGGTGGCGCGCATCGAGTCCCCCGAGTGGGAGGGCCGCGTCATCGACAAGGACCTGCTGTTGCTGTGGGGCGAGCACGACCACGTGTTCACCGTGCCGGTGGCCAAGCGCCTGCGTGAGCGGGTGGGGGCGCGCGCGCGCCTGCACGTCATCGCGGACGCTGCGCACTCGCCCAACCAAGAGCGGGGCGCCGAGTACAACCGCGTGCTGCTGCGCTTCTTGCGCGGCAAGCCCATGCTGCCGCCGCGCGGCCGCTTCCGTTTCCGTCGTCGCGCGCGTCACGCGGCCTGACCCTCTCTCGAACCCGAGCGACCCATGCAGCGACTCACCGGCCAACGAGCCCTCGTCACGGGCGCCAGCAGCGGCATCGGCACCGAGATCGCGCGCAAGCTCGCCGCAGAAGGCGCCAACCTGGTGCTGACCGCCCGGCGCCTCGAGCGCCTGGACGAGCTCGCCGTGGAGCTGCGTCAGAAGCACGGCGTGACCGTGGACACCGTCGCCAGTGACCTCGAAGACCCGGCCGCGCCGCAGCAGCTGTTCGACGCCACCGAGGGCGCAGACAAGCCCGTGGACGTGCTCATCAACTGCGCGGGCTTCGGCATCTACGACGACTTCGTGAAGATCGACTGGGAGCGGCACGCGCGCATGCTGCAGGTGAACGTGGTGGCGCTAGCCCAGCTGACGCACCTCTACGCCAACGCCATGATCGCGCGGAAGCGCGGACGCATCATGAACGTGGCGTCCACCGGGGCCTACGCCCCCTGCCCCAACTTCGCGAGCTACGCGGCCAGCAAGGCCTACGTGCGCAACATGACCGAGGCGCTGGACTACGAGCTGCGCGGCACCGGCGTGCGCGCCATCGCGGTGAGCCCCGGCGGCACGCGGACGGAGTTCCTGGAGCGCGGCGGGCAGGTGCTCAAGAAGTCGGGCGAGTTCGCCATGATGACGGCCGAGGCCTGCGCCGCCATCGCCGTGGAGAAGATGCTGCGCGGCCGGCGCAGCGTGGTCGTCGGGCTCATGAACGCGTTCAGCGTGTGGGTGCTGCGCTTCGTGCCCCGCGCCTGGCTCCCCAAGGTCATCGAGCTGAGCATGAGCAGCGCCGTCGAGAAGGCCCCCCGCTAGCCTGCAGAATACGCGTTCTTCCGCCATTCCGTTGTCAGTGGATTCGCAAGAGTGCTAGTTTCGTACGCATGTCGTACGTTCGCTTACCGGTCCCCGCGCTCCTCCTCTTGCTGACCACGGTGGGGGCGCTGTCCCCCGGCTGTAGCTGCAGCGACTCAGCCCCCACACGCGGCATCTGCAGCACACTGGGCTTGCCCGGCTGCGGCAACGCGTGCGGCGCAGGCAGCCCCTGCCCGAGCGGGCTCTACTGCGACGGTGAGGGCACCTGCGAGGCGGACTGCACCCCCACCGGCGACCAGTGCCGCGACAACCAGATGTGCTCGGCGGACGGTCAGTGCGTGGCGCGCGACACGAGCGACGCAGGCCCGGTGGACCAGGGGCCACGCCCCGACTTCGGGCCCCCTGTGGACATGGGCGGCTGCGTGGACGAGACGGTCATGGCGGACCGCGTGGTGCCCAACGTGGTGGTGCTCGTGGACCAGAGCGGCAGCATGAACGCCAACTTCGGCACCAACGCGTGCAACCAAGGCGGCGCACCGGCTGGTTGCGGCGCCTCGTGCACGACGAACGTGGACTGTAGCGCGGGGCTCACGTGCACCGACGGCACATGCCGGGGCGTACCCAACCGCTGGGACGCGGTGCGTGACGTGCTCCTGGGCAGCCGCACCACCAACCTCCCCGGCGGCCGCGACGCCAGCAGCGGGCTCTTCCCCACTCTGGGTGACCGCATCAACTTCGTGCTCTCCCTCTACACGGCGCGCTGGGACATGAACGGCAACCAGGGCGGCCCCATCCCCCTCTGCACGGACGGCATCTGCAACACCACGGGCACGGCGCCCGCAGACGCCACGGCGACCTGCCCGCAGATCGTGAACTTCCCCATCTCCGGCGGCCTCGCGGCGCTGACCACGGCCTACGAGGCGCAGACGTGGGCGGACGAGACCCCCACCGGCGAGAGCATCAGCCACGTGGTGCAGAACGTCGTGCCCGGTCTGCCAGACCAGGACACGTTCATCATCCTGGCCACGGACGGGGAGCCGGACACCTGCGCCCAGCCCAACCCGCAGAACGGTCAAGAGGCCTCCCTGCAGGCCGTCGAGGCCGCGTTCGCCGCGGGCATCCCCACCTTCGTGATCGGCGTGAACATCAGCTCGACGCACTTCCAGCAGCTGGCCAACGTGGGCCAGGGTCTCGCGCGCAACGAGCCGATGGCCACGCGCGCGCAGTTCTTCCCGGCGAACGACGTGAGCGCCCTGACCAGCGCGCTCAACCAGATCCTGCGTGACCGTATCTCCTGCGACGTGACGCTGAACGGGCAGGTGCCCGCCGAAGACGCGGGCCTCGGCACCGTCATCCTGCAGACCCCAGGGGGCAACGTGACGCTGATCCTGGACGACACGAACGGGTGGCAGCTGCTCAACTCGTCGACCATCCGCCTGAACGGGACGGCCTGCGACACGTGGAAGGACGGTCAGTCCGGCCTGGACATCAACTTCCCCTGCGGCACGATCATCTTCGGGTAGCGCACGAGCAGGGGTGCGGCGGGGCCCGGCTTGCACGGGCGGCGCCGGCCTGACACCCCCCGCTCATGGCGCGCCGCGCGACTGTCTACCTCACCCTGACCGTGCTCACGGCGCTGTCCTTCGCGCTGTCGCTGCGGGTGGGCGCCGGTGACCTCGGCGACGCAGGGCTGCGCGACGTGTTCCTGTCGCTGCGAGGGGCGCGCGCGCTGGCCTGCATGCTGGCCGGGAGCGCGCTGGGCGTGGCCGGGGTCATGGTGCAGGGGCTCTTCCGCAACCCCCTGGCCAGCCCCGACATCCTGGGCACCACGGCCGGCGCCAACCTGGGCGGGCGCGTGGCCATCCTCGCGTTCCAGCCGCTGCTGCTGGCGACCGACGGCGCCGTCTCCCCCGACGTGCTCTTGCCTCTCGGCTGCCTGCTGGGAGCTGCCGGCTCGCTCGCCGTGCTGGTGTTCTTCGTGCGCGAGGAGTCCGACTCGGTGGTGCTCTTGCTGGTGGGCTTCATCCTGAGCTCGCTCTTCTTGAGCGTGGCCAGCTTCGTCACCAGCATCGCGCAGGAGTCCTGGGAGGTGGGCCGGGCGGTGGTGGCCTTCGCGCTGGGCAGCGTCTCGGGCACGTCGCTGCGGGTCATCGCCCTGTGCACGCCCCTGGTGCTGCTCGGCACGCTGGCCGCCTTCGCCTGGGGGCGCACGCTGGACGTGCTGCTCTCCGGCGAAGAAGAGGCGCAGACGCTGGGCGTGGACGTGCGCACCACGCGCACCTGGGTGGTCATCTGGGTCTCGGTGCTCACCTCGGCCGCGGTGACCCTGGCGGGCAGCATCGCCTTCGTGGGGCTGATCGTCCCGCACGTGCTGCGCCCCGTCGTGGGCAGCACGCACCGCAGCCTGGTGCCGGCGGCGGCGCTGCTGGGCGGGGCGTTCGCCGTGCTGTGCGACGTGGGCGCGCGCTCGTTTCCCACCCGCGCGGAGGTGCCGCTGGGCGTGGTCACGGGCCTGCTCGGGGCCCCGGTGTTCCTGTGGCTGCTGCTGCGCGAGCGGCGCGGGGAGAGAGACCTGTGAGCGGGGCGGCCACGGCCGCCGTCGTCGCGCGCGGGGTCACGCTCCGGCGCGGCGAGCGGGTCATCCTGAGCGACGTCAGCTTCGACGCGCGCGACGGCGAGGTGCTGTGCATCGCGGGGCGCAACGGCGCGGGCAAGACCACGCTGCTGCGCGCCATCGCCGGCCTGGGGAGCTTCGAGGGCACGCTCGAGGTGCGCGGGGTAGCGGCCAGCGCGCCTGCGCACGCGCGCGCCACGCAGGTGGCCTACGTGCCCCAGCGCTCCGGTCTGAACGCGGCGCTGCCCGTGGCGCGCGTGGTGGAGCAGGGGCGGCACGTGTACCGCGACGCGCTCGGGCGGCTGGGGCCCGCAGACCGTCAGCAGATCGACGCCGCGCTGGAACAAGCGGGCGCGAGCGCCCTCCGCGAGCGGCCCTTCACGGCGCTCAGCTACGGCGAGCAGCGGCGCGTGTTGGTGGCGCGCGCGCTCGCGACGGGGGCCCGCGTGCTGCTGCTGGACGAGCCCACCGCCGCGCTGGACCTCGAGCAGAGCCTGCGGCTGCTGGCGCTGTTGCAGACGCTGGCGGCGCAGGGCTACGCCATCATCGTGGTGCTGCACGCGCTGGACGACGCGATGCGCCACACGGACCGGACGCTGCTCCTGCACGAGGGGCGCGTGGACCAGCTGGGTCCCTCGCGCGACGTGCTGGCCCCGGACACCATCCGCCGCGTCTACAACGTGGAGACCGAGGTCGGCGGCGGCCCGCGCTTCTCTCTCCCGGAGCGCTCATGAGCCGGACGCGCACCACCCTGCTCAACACGCTGGCCTTGCTACTCGCGCTCGGGGCCTGCCTCGCCATCGCCACCAGCCAGCGGGGCGTCGCCGTGGCCACGCGGGGCCCCAGCGAAGACGCCCGTGAGGTGCGCGACGCAGACGGTACGGCCGTGCCCGTGCGGCCCTATCGGCGCATCGCGTCGCTCTCGCCCATCGCCGACGCGATCCTGCTCGAGACCATCCCGGCGGACCGCCTGGTGGGCCTGTCGGGGACCATGCGTGAGGCGCTGGGTGACCACCGCTTTTCTGGCATCCGCTCCATCGACGGGGCCAGCGTGGAGCAGGTGCTGGCCCTGGACCCTGACCTGGTGATCGTCAGCGGCATGGCCGACGCGGGCCACGTGCGGCAACTACGGGACGCAGGTGTGCCCGTGTTCCGGCTGGGCGAGATGCGTGGACTCGCGAGCTTCGCGGAGGACGCGCGAGACGTCGGCACGCTGGTGGGCGCCGCGGAAGCGGGCGTCGAGCTGGCCGCGACGCTCTCCCGGCGGATGCGGGCGGTGGCGGCGGACGTGCCCCTCGCAGGGCGTCCGCGCGGGCTCTACCTGGGCGTGATCGGGCGCGGGCTGTACGGCGGCGCCAACGGCACCAGCTATCACGACGTGCTCTTGGCCGCGGGGCTGGAGGACGCCCTCGAGCACATGGACAGCTGGCCGGAGCTCACGCCCGAGCAGGTGCTGGAGCTGGACCCGGACGTCGTCCTGCTGCATCCGGGCACGGGCGCGTCTCTCTGTCAGCGCGACGGCCTCGCCGCGCTGCGCGCGTGCCGCCGCGCCCCGGGCACGCACCTCGTCGAGGTGCAGAGCGGCCTCTTGAACGACCCCGGGCTGGGTATGCTGCCCTGCGCCGAGAGGGTGCGCGCCGCCGTACACGGCGCACCGCGCCCGCCGCCTTCTGCCCCCGAGGAGCCGAGCCCCCATGAATGAGAGCACCAAGCGTGACGCCCCTGTCGCCCCCGCCGCAGAAGCGAGCGAGGGCGGGGCTGAGCTGACCCCTTTCGACCTGCTCGCCCTCGAAGCACACGACGCCGGGAGCGCCGGCTCCGAGGCCGCCGGGCGCGCCCGCGTGGACCAGCTGGCGCAGCGCTTCTACGACATCATGGAGGTGCAGGAGCCCGCCCTGGCCATGCTCCACGCGCGTGACGCGCAAGGCCGCATCGACCAGGGCAGCCGCGAGCGCTTCTCGCTCTTTCTGCTGGGCTGGCTGGGCGGTCCGGGGGAGTACATGGAGCGCTACGGTCACCCACGCCTGCGCATGCGCCACGCGCGCGTGCCGGTCGACATCGCCATGCGCGACGCCTGGCTGCGCTGCATGAGCCAAGCGCTCACGGACTGCGGCGTGAGCGGCGAGCTGCGCACGTTCTTGGACGAGCGCTTCGCCCACGTGGCGAACTTCCTGCGCAACATCGAGGGCTGACGGAACTCGGCGCGGGCCCGTGCGCGCGCTGAGCGCACCCGCGCGTGTCGGCGTGCTCAGTCGGTGTCCGAGCTCTCATCGACCGCGGCGTTGGGTCGCTCCCCGGTGGCGGCGCTCTCAGCGGCTGCGGCATCCGCACGCTCACCAGCCACGACGTCGACGTCGGCGATCAGCCTCAGCAGCTCTCGGTCGCCGCGGAAACGCATGCTGCGCGCCACGCGCTCGCGCAGCCACGCGATGGTCTCCGCGTGGGTGAGCCTCCCGCGCCGGCGCAGCGCGTCGTACTTGTCCAGCACGATGACCAGCTTCTCGGCGCGGTCGAAGCAGGTGTTGGCGCCGAAGCGGCGCGTGAAGCGGTCGTCCGCGCCGACGATGGCCTCTGGGTTCACATCGTCCAGCAGGTGGTGCGTGGCGGCCGCCGCGACCGCCTCTTCGGGCACGCCCGAGCCGTCGATGATGCTCAGCGTCCAGCCCGTGTGGAGGTTCCAGAACTGCCGCATGGGCAGCTCCGGCGAGACCCCGAGCGGCACGAGCCCGGCGATGCGTGCCTGCGCGTCCTCCGGGAAGTAGCGCTCCAGGAAGCGCCGCACCGGCTGCGTCACGTCCTCCACCCGCTCGATGGAGAACATCTCCACGATCAGCCGCTGACCTGCCGCGTCGGCGTGCTTCGGGCCCGTCTTGCCGATGTCCGAGAAGAGGCAGCCCAGCACCACCGTGCGGCGCTCGACCTCCCCGAAGCCCTCGTGCGGGCAGCTCTCGTCGTAGTAGCGAAACAGGCGGAACGCGAGCGCGGCCATGCGCTCGAGGTCGCTCACGGTCTCGGAGTACTCGGCCAGCAGCTCCAGGCGACGCAGCACGTCGTCACCCGCGTGGCGGAGGTCGAAGCCCACCCGCTCACAGATGCCGCTCACGCGTTCCACGGCGCCATCGCTGGTCACCGGTCTAGGCTACCACGCTCACCGCGAAGCACCTCGAAACCCATGCGCACTCAGGAGACAACCGTCACGGTGTGGCTGTGGCCGGAAGCCACCGTGGTGCTCTTCGTCAGCGTGCCTTCCGTGCTGATGAGCGCGAAGTCAGCCGCGCTCAGCGTGACCGTGTGGTTGTGGCCGGCTGTGCCCGCGATGCCGTAGCTCTTCTCCACGCCGGCCCGGAGGTCGGCGAGCGGCACCGTGAGCACGTGCCCGTGGTTCGCGCTGATGGTGGTGACTAGCGTCGTGTCGGCGCCAGCATCGGACGAGCCGCTCGGCGGAGGGCCGGAGCTCTCGTCGCACGCGGACAGCGCGAGAGCGGCGGCGCTCAGGTGGAGGGTGGTGTAGAGAAACTGGCGACGTGTCGTGTGCATGCGGAGACGCTAGCCAACGCGACCCGCTCGCGCCGTAGCGCGACCCTCTGATAAGCGGCGAATAAGTGCGCCGTGCATTCTTGGGACGCCAGGGCCCTAGCTCGCGTCGCGCCCGAGCGTGCCAAGCGTGCCGAGCGCTTCGAACTTCACCACCCGACACACCGGTTGCGGCAGGCGCCCGCTTTCCGTGTCCCACTCGGGCGCGACCCGCACCCAGCGCCACAGCATCTGGCCCTGCGAGTGAGAGCAGGTGTTGATCCAGTCGTAGGCCACGCCGTCGGGGATGAGCTCCCGCGGGTCGCGGTGGGCGACCACCACGCGGACGGATCCGTCCTCTGCGTCGTAGTGCGCCGAGTGGATGTTCACGTGCACCTGGAAGTAGCGGTAGTCCAGGCTCT
Source organism: Sandaracinaceae bacterium (assembly GCA_020633075.1). Classification (GTDB taxonomy): domain Bacteria; phylum Myxococcota_A; class Polyangia; order Polyangiales; family Houyiibacteriaceae; genus JADJJE01. Next base: position 961,120 of record JACKEI010000002.1, on the reverse strand, counting down.
CCATCCAGTGGTTGTTGAGCTGGAAGTTCCAGTGCTGGCACGGCGGGGGCGTGGCGGTGATGACCAGCGCCTCGTCCGGCGCGAGCTTCCAGTACGAGTGGTAGTAGCGAATCTTGGGGTCGCCCCCGGCCGCGTCCGAGGTCTGCTGGTCGAAGAGAGGGAGCTCGTTCGCGTGCGCCTGGAAGCCCTTGGCCCAGCGCGCGAACATCATGCTCGCGCCCGCCACGAACATGCCCGAGGTGCGCAGCGCGTCCTCCAGCTGCGCGCACGTGAGGGCGGTGGGGCGATGCGGCCCGCTGGTGCGCTCGATGCGCAGCGCGGCGGGCTCCTCGCGCTCCCGGTCTCTGAAGGTCTGACGGACGATCAGCATCGCGCGGGTCGCGTCGCCGCCCGGCAGCGGCAGCCAGTTGCGCTCGTCGCCGCTCGCTGGGGGCTCCCGGCTGATCACCACCTCCAGCGTGCCGTCCGGCCGCGTGTCGAAGTCCCCTGCGCCCGCCTCCTTGTACGCCACCGTGCGGAGCCCGCCCGCGCCGCCGTAGGTGCCCTCTTGAATGCCGAGGCCCAGGTAGTTGACCGTGCCGCGGGCGCCCACCAAGCGATACGTCTCACGCGGGTCCAGGTTGGCGTTGAGGTAGAGGTTGTCCGGGTTGTCGGCGCCCAGCTTCACCGGCGCGTCGCGCATCCCGTTGGCCAGCGCGACGAGCACCGGCGCGTGGGGGTCGCTGCACTCGAGGTAGTTCTCGAGGGAGCCGCGCACTAGCCGCGTCAGGTAGCGATAGCCCTCCGCCTGGTCGAAGGGGGCCGTGGGACAGCCAGCCGAGGTGAGCGAGGCCCCCGCCGCCTTCAGCGTGTCGCACCACTCTGCCCAGGCTTCGCCAGACACCACGCGGCGCTCGCTCTCGCTCGCCTCGGTGCGGTTGGTGAGGCCCAGCCACGCGAGCCGGGCGCGGCGGTACAGCTCCAGCACGCCAACGACCGTGCCGCGCACGCCGCGGGTGGCCAGCGAGACCCCCAGCACGAGGACGAGCACACCGATGAGCGCGAGCAGCGCGAGGGCGAAGGGGGAAGTGGAGGCGAGCATGAGGTACCGAGCGTCTGGGGTGGCAGCTAACAATCGTTAGCCGAGCATGCCACAGATTGGGCCCGGAGGTCACGAGCTACGACCTCAGCCGAGCGAGTACACGTAGCGCCAGCCCCCCTTGTGCATGATCAGGCGGTGCTGCGGGCCGGGGAGGTCCAGGGCCCCCGAGTCGTAGCCCGCGTCGCCCGGGTAGAGAGAGATGGCGCCGTCGGCGATGCGCTGGGGGCGCGGCAAGATGATGGGCGGCTCGCGCGTCTGCGCGGCGGCGAGCGCCTGCTCCACGCGGGTGAACGCGCACAGCTCCACCAGCGTGACGAAGGTGGGGGGCGGCAGGCCGAGCGCGCCCGACGCCTGCTGTGCGAGCGCGTCCTCTGGGCGCATGAAGCGGCAGGTCTGCATCTCGACCCCGTCGGCCGCGAGGCGCTGCTCCGTGAACGGGGCGAAGAAGAACCACGTGGCGAAGCGCTTCTTCCAGCTGAGGGGCGTGGTCCAGTGCGACCACGTGAGCAGCGCGTCCGCTGCGACGCTGGCGCCCACTTCTTCCGCGCACTCGCGCACCGCTGCGCAGCGTGCCGCCTCTAGCGACGACGGGGGTGCGCCGGCCACGCAGTCTTCCGGGTCCACACGCCCACCCGGAAAGACCCAGTCCCCGCCATGGAAGTCGAGCTCCGCGCCGCGACGGCCCAGCAGCACCTCGAGCCCCGCTCCCGCAGGAGAGTCGCGCAGCAGCACCACCGTGGCAGAAGGATGCGCCGGTGGTGGGGCGTCCGCGGTGGCTTCGGCGCCGTGGCTCTCGTCTGCGGGCGCAGACCCCTTGGTCATGAGCCGCCTCCCGAGGAGCGCCCTTTGCGGGACGCGCGCCCACGGGCCGCGCCGGCCTGACGGGGCGGGCTGGGCGCCCCCCCGGTGTCCGCACCCCCTCTCGGGTTCGGGCTGCGCCTTGTGTAGAGGGGCCCGGTGACGGGCTCGGCGCCGACCAGCGAGCGGGTGCCGGGCGTCTTGCTCAGCACGTAGAGACTGCTGCGCGAGCCGATGCTCTCGGCGCCGTCGTAGGTGTGGAAGTCCGGCAGCAGCGCCTCGATGACCAGCCCCGCCTCCGCGATCAGGCGCTGCTTGGACAACGCCCGCTCCGGCGCTCGGCGGCTGGCGCCGAAGCAGACGTAGAGGCGCGCGTCCGGGCGCGTGAGCTCGATGGCGCGGCTCAAGAAGAGCGCGAAGCCCTCGTCCGCGTAGGGCGGGTCCGTGAAGACGGCGCCGAAGCGCCCCCGCAGCGCGGCCGGCAGCGGGTCGCGCGCGTCCAGGTGCGTGGTCGGAAGCGCGTAGCCCTCGCGCTCGGCGCGCTCACGGAGGAAGCCCAACAGGGCGTCGTCCACGTCCAGGACGTGCACCCCGCGCGAGGCCCCCAGCTGCCCGAGCGCCAAGCTGGTGAGGTCGTCGTCGCCCAGCAGCACCAGGCCGCGTTGCACCTCGCCGGCCTCGATGAGGTGCTGCGCGCGCGCCAACACCGAAGCCGGCGTGGCCCACACTTGGTCGAGCTCGGGACGCAGCGGCGCGCGCCCCTCGGCCAAGGCCACGAAGGCCGCCACACGCGCAGCGTCAGGAGCCGCCACGGAGCCGGCGCGGTCACTCGCCTCCGCGGCCGGGTGCCGCGCTGCAAGCTCCGTCGCGACGGCCGCGAGACCCACGTCGGTGGCGCGCACGCCCTCGGGCTGCTCGTCGAACCACTTGGGGTAGCGCGCGAGCAGCTCGCGCAGGACGGACTCGGCTTCGCCGGAGGCACGCGCCAGCTCGGGGCGCGCGCGCCGCTGCCTGTCGGCGAGGGTCCGCAGCACTCGAAACGCGCCTTCGTGCATGACCGTCAGCCCTGCTGCTGACTGAAGAGGTAGACGTAGTAGGCCACGAAGAGCATGAGCAGCAGCACACCATGCGGACGCGTCAGGCTGCGCTGGTTGCGAAAGCCGCGCGCCAGGACCAGCAGCAGCACCGTGATGCCGATCATCATGGGGAAGTCGGCGGTGAGCACCGAGGCGTCGAAGGGCCCCGGCGCGATGACGCCCGGCAGCGCCAGCACGCCCAGCAGGTTGAAGAGGTTGCTGCCCACCACGTTGCCGATGGCGATGTCGTCCTCGTCGCGACGCGCCGCCGCGATGGACGCGGCCAGCTCCGGCAGGCTGGTCCCGAGGGCCACCACCGTGAGGCCGATCACGCGGTCGGGCACCTCGAAGAACTGGGCCACGGCCGTGGCTCCCCACACCAGCCGGTCGCTGGCCGCCATCAGCACCGCCAGGCCGAAGGCCACCCAGAAGAGCGCGATGCCGGTGCTCATGTCCTTCGGGATCTCGTCGGCCATCTCGGCGCCCAGCGCGTCGTCGCTGCCCGCGCTGCCCTCCACGATGCCCTCGCGCACCACCCAGCTGATCATCGCCACCAGCGCCAGCAGCAGCACCACTCCGTCGGCGCGCCCGAGGTCACCGTCCCACAAGAGCGCCAGGGTAGCGCCGCTCACGAGGATCAACACCGGCAGCTCGCGGCGGATGACCTTGCTGTGCACCTCCATGGGGCTGATCACCGCCGCGGCCCCGAGCACCAGCGCGATGTTGGTGATGTTGGAGCCGATGGCGTTGCCGATGGAGAGCCCCGACGCCCCCTGCGACGCGGCCACGGCGGAGACCAGCATCTCGGGCGCCGAAGTACCGAAGCCGACGATGGTGAGGCCGATGAGCAGGGGCGACACGCCCATGTTGTTGGCGAGCGCAGAGGCACCGAGCACGAAGCGGTCGGCGCCCCAGACCAGGAAGGCGATGCCGCCCACGATGGCGAGCGCTTCGAGGACGAGCGGAGGAAAAGTCACGGCGCGGTGGACCTGAGCCAGAGGTAGAAGAGCGCGAACACGAGCTGGGCGACGATGGTGACCCACGAGAACACGGTGAGCCAGCGTCGGGGGCGGTCGGCCGTGGGGACCTCGTCGCCGTGCATCGCGCGGTGATTGAGCCAGCTGAGCACCGGCGCCGTCAGGAAGGACGCCGTGGTCGCGAGGTTGACCATGGCGGGCATACGGTCAGAGAAGCTCCCCAGCAGCGTGAGCGCGCCCACCGCGAGCAGCACCAGCGCGGCCCAGTAGGTCTTGTCGGCGACCCCCTGCTCGTCGGGCGTGGCCGAGAGCTCCGAGCGCTTGATGCGTTGACTCAGCACGGACAGCGCGCGCGGGAAGCCATCCACCACGGTCAGCGTGGTGGAGAGCATGACCATGAAGGCACACAGCGCGAGCAGCGGCCGGCTCCAGTCCCCGAGGGTCTGCCCGTACAGGTTCACGAGCTGCGCGGCGAAGCCGTGCGGAGACGCCTCGAAGGTCTGCCCCTGCATCACGGCTGCGCCCAGGGTCAGGAAGCAGATGGCCAAGAAGGTGGTGCCGCCGTAGCCCACGTGGAAGTCCAAGAGCGCGATGGCGCGCGAGGGCGCGGGCTCACCGTTGGCGCGGGCGACCTTCGCGCGCTCGAGCGTCCACAGGCTCTGCCAGACGGCCACGTCCACGGCGGAGGGCATCCAGCCGATGAGCGCTGCGAGGAACAGCCAGGTGCCAGGACGCTCGATCATCTCGCGGGAGGGATAGAACTGCGCGTCGCCCCACTGCACGTGACGCAGAGCCAGCGCCGTGGCGGCCAGCGTGGTCAGCGTGAGGGTGACCACCACCACCTTGCCGACCCGCTCGAGCCAGCGATAGCGCCCGAAGCCCAGCAGCACGACGCAGGCGAGCGTGAGCAGCACCGAGACCCACAGCGGCCCCATGCTCAGCCCGAAGAGGTGAATGGCGAGGCCCGCCGTGACGAGGGTGACGGCGGCCTGCACCCCGAACATGGTCAGCAGCGTGACCAACCCGTAGAGCCACAGGGCCCAGCGCCCCTGCTTGCGATAGCCCTCGAGAAGGGACGTGCCCGTCGCGGCGGCGTACTCGGGCCCGAAGCGGAAGGCGGGGTACTTGAGCAGGTTGGCCAGCAGGACCACGCCGACGAAGGCGAAGCCGTACTCCGCGCCTGCGCGCGTGGACTGGACCAAGTGGGACACGCCCACGGCCGCACCCGCGAAGAGGATGCCCGGCCCGAGCGCGCGGAAGAAGGTGCGCCACGTGAGCGCGGGAGGGGCGACGGCGGAGTCGGTCATGGTGCGAACGCGGGAGTCTACCGTATGTCAGCGCCCCAGCGCGCGCGTGAGCGCTGCCCGCAGGGTGGCGTCCTGGAACTCGAAGCCCGCCGCCAGCAGCGCCGCAGGACGGACGCGCTGCCCCTGGAGAAGGAGCTCGTTGGCCATCTCGCCACCGAGCCCGGCACGCGCCAGGAACCCGGGCAGCGGGATGACGGTGGGCCGCCCCAAGACGGCCCCCAGCTCGCGCGTGAAGGTGGCGTTGTCCAACAGCTCGGGGCCCACCAGGTTGAACGGACCGCTGAGCGCGGGCTGCTCCACCAGGAAGCGCAGGCCGCGCACCACGTCGCCGAGCGAGACCCAGGGGAAGCCCTGCTTGCCGGACCCCACCACGCCGCCCAGACCCAACTTGAACGGGGTGAGCATCTTGGGCAGCGCCCCGCCCGCGCGGTCCAACACCACACCGATGCGCGCCACGGCGACGCGCACGCCCGCCTCTCGCGCGGGGGCCAGGCTCGCTTCCCACGCGCTGCACACGTCCGCCAAGAAGCCCTCGCCGCGCGGGGCCTGCTCGTCCACCACGCGGGCCCCGGTGTCTCCGTAGAAGCCCACCGCCGAAGCCGACACGAGCGCGGGGCGGGGCCCGGCGGGTAGGCGGGCGAGGGTGCGCGCGATCAGCGTGGTGCCGGCCACGCGGCTGTCGAGCACGTCGCGCTTCACGGCGTCGGTCCAGCGGCGATCCCCGATGTTGGCGCCCGCGAGGTGCACGACCGCGTCCGCATCGGCCAGCGCGGCCGGATCGAGCACCCCCTCCGAGGGGGACCAGTAGCGGGCGTGCGGTCCCACGTCGGCGGATCGCCGCACCAGGCGCACCACTTGGACGCCGTCCGCCTCGAGCGACGCCGTGAGGGCGCGGCCCACCATTCCGGAAGCACCACTGATGACCACGCGAGAAGGGAGCGGAGGGGCGGTAGACATGAGGGGCAGCCTGCCATAGTTCGCGGGCGGCGGCCGGCCAGCGCTTCGGGTGGTGGCGTGGGGCGTCCCGGTGTATGGTCCCCACCAGATGAATATCCTCGTCCTAACGGGCGGACTCGAGGAAGACCCCTTCACCGCAGCGCTCACCAAGGCCCTGCGGACCCTCGATCACCGCGTCACCACGCTCTCCCCTCTCTACTCCAGCATCGACCCGAGCCAGCGCGCGCTCGCCCGACGCCTGGTCAAGCTCAGCGCCGTGGTCGAGGGCGTGACCTACGCCTGCGAGCTCTACACGGGGCGCAACATCCACGGCGTGGAGCAGGTGTTCATCGGGCACCCCGAGCTGTTCGCGTCCGCCGCGGACCTGAGCGACGGTGAGCCGGAGGTCGTCCAGCGTCGCCTCGCCGTGTTCGCGCAGGCCGCCGCCGCCTTCGTGCGCGACGACATCACCGTCGGGGCCGAGATCGTGCACGGGCTCGGTGCCGCGGGTGCCGCCGTGCTGCGTGAGCTGGCCGAGGCCGATCACCAGACGCCGCGCGTGCTCAGCGCCGACGCCGCCACGCTGGGCAGCGCCATCGACCTGGCCACCACGCTCATCGCGGAGACGGCCTCGGAGGCCGACGCGGTGCTCGCCATCCTGGCGCAGCGCCACGCGGACGACCGCGAGGGCAAGTTCGTGCGGGTCGTCAGCGCCGGCGTGGACACCAGCCTGTGGAACCCCCTCACGGACGCGCGCCTGGGGTCCCGCTTCGATCCCATCGACCGCAGCGGCAAGACGCGCAGCAAGACGTCGCTGCAGCGCGAGCTCTCCCTGCCGGTGCGCCCCGAGGTGCCGCTGGTGGGCGTGGTCGCCAGCGCGCGTGACGCCGCGGGCTTGGCCACCTTCGTGGACGTCGCCGCCGAGCTGCTTCGCAATGACGTGCAGCTGGTCGTGCAGGCGGACGCCACCGGCGAGACCGTGGCCGCGCTCGAAGAGCTGTGGGACCGGTTCCCGGACCGCTTCCAGGTGCGCACGGGCAACGACACCGCGCTGACGCACACCATCGTGGGCTCCGCCGACCTCCTGCTGTCGGTGTCCGCTACGGGGGCGCTCGCGCGCGAGGCGCAGCGCTACGGCACGCTCCCCATCCTGTCGCGCAGCGCACCCGTGGCCGACGCGCTGGTGGACTGCGACGCCACGCTCAGCAGCGGCAACGCGTTCCTCTCGGACTCGCTCGAGGCCCCTGCGCTCCTGGCCACCACGCAGCGCGCCATCGCGGCCTACCTGCAGCGTGACGCCTACCAGCCGCTGGTGCGGCGCGTCATGGAGCTGGACAACAGCTGGGCCAAGGCCGCGCACGGCTTTGTGCGCGCCTACAAGAGCGCGCTCCCCTCGCGCGAAGAAGAAGCCGCGTAGGGCTCGAGCAGCGCCGTGACCCCGCGCTCGCGGGGGCGGCGCGGGCGCTACCCCAGCACCTGCAGCGCGCGGCCGAGACGGTTGCCTGGGCGCACGAGGGCGCGCGTGGGCCGTTCCGGCGGCAGCGCGTCGAAGGCGTCTTTCCAGGCGCGGAAGGCGCCGCCGTTGTGCACGGCGTCCAGCACGGCGCGCCCCTCGGCCTGGCCGCCTTGGGCCAGCACGTACTCCACCCAGGCCCAGCGCGCGCTGGTCCCGCGCACGTCCACCTTGCCGCGCACGCCCTTGCGCAGGCGGTCCAGGCGCCGGTCCACGAGCTTGATGCCGGCGAAGCCCGCGCCGTCCAGCGGCGTGTTGCGCTTGGCCACGAAGGGCGCGATGCCCAGCGAGAGGGGCGCGATCTTGCTGAGGCGCACGCTGAACTCGATCAGCTCCTCCACGTCTTCGTCTTCTTCGCCGGGCAGGCCCAGCATCATGTAGAGCTTGAGTCGCTTGAAGCCGTGGGCGCGCGCGAACTCGGCGGCGCTGACCAGCACGCTCTCGGGGGCGCGCCGCTGGATGCGCTCGCGCATGCGCTGGCTGGCGCCGTCGCTCGCCGTGGTGAGCACCGTCTGACCCGCGCGCCGCAGCGCCGTACAGAGCCGGTCGTTGAGGCGGTCTGCGCGCAGGGAGGACAGCCCCACCTCGCGGCCGGAGTCCGCCAGCGCCTCCACCAGGTCGGCGATGCGCGGGTGGTCGGTGGTGGCCGCGCCCACGAGGCCGACGCGGCGCGCCTGCTCCGGCACCAAGGACAGCACCTTGTCGATGTCGAAGGTGCGCATCCCGTCGTTCGTGGAGCGGCGCATGACGCAGTACTCACAGCCGCGGTGACAGCCCCGCTCGGGCTCCACCAGGAACATCTCGCGCAGCTCCGTGTGGGGCGTCAGGATCTGCGAGTACGCGGGCAAGCACGCGTCGTTGGCCTTCTCCACCGGGGGCATCGCGTCGCCGTGCAGCGACGGCACGAACGCGGACGGAATGCGGTCCGCCAGCTCGCGCAGCACCGTGTCGCGGTCACCGGCGCTGAAGATGATGTCCAGCGCGTGGTGGATGGTCTCGTCGGCCTCGCCCATGAGGATGACGTCCACGAAGGGCGCCAGGGGCAGCGGGTTCGAGAAGGTCAGGGGCCCGCCTGCCAGCACGATGGGGTGCCGCTGGTCGCGCTCCTCGGCGAGCGGCGGCAGGCCGGACAGCTCCAGGCACTCCACCACCCCGGCGAGCTCCAGCTCGTACGCGACTGAGAGCGCCAGGACGGAGTAGCTGCTGACCGGGCGGAGGGCCTCGTAGGTCAGGAGAGGCGCGCGGCTCTGACGGGCCTCGGCCACGTCGTCGGGCAGGAACGCGCGGTGCGCCGCCCTCCCCGCCCGCTGGTTCACGGACCTGTACAGGGTCTGGAACCCCAGCGACGACATGCCCGTGTGGTAGGGGCTCGGGTACACGAAGGCCACGCTCTCGGGCGCGTCGACCACGAGCGTGCCCAGCTCGTCGCGCAGGCGTGCGCGGATCGCCTCGACGTCCGCGCTGGCGCTCAACGGATCCCCTGGAACATGCGGCCCCAGCGGTGCTCGCGGCCCGGATCGTTGGACCAGTAGATGAAGAGCGCGTGCCCCTTCACACGGCTCAGCGGAATGAGGCCAATGCGGCGGCTGTCGTTGGACTGGTCGCGGTGGTCCCCCAAGACGACGATGTGCCCGTCCGGAACGGTGACTGGCGCCCAGTTGGCGAGGTCGCGGCTGACGAAGCCGAGGTCCGCGTGGCTGGTGTGCCACGAGCGGTCCCCGACGGTCTCCTCGTACACGCGGCACTCCGGGTCCACGACCTTCTGCGAGTCCGGCTCACAGGGGGCCACCAGCGTGGTGGGGACCGCCTCGCCGTTGCGATAGACCTGACCGTCGATCATGGCGACGGTGTCGCCGGCCACGCCGATGACGCGCTTCACGATGTCTTCTTCGTCGGCTGGGCTCTTCACGATGACCACGTCCCCGACGTCCGGGGAGCCCCAGGTGACGATGGCCTCACGCGAGAACGGGAGGAACAGACCGTAAGGGTACTTGGCGACGACCACGCGGTCGCCGTTGAGCAGCGAAGGCTCCATGGACGGCCCGTCGATGGCGAATGCCTCGAAGAAGACGATGCGGATGAAGAGCGCGAGGGCGATGGCCCCCACGATGGTCTTCACGTTGGCCGCCAGGCTGTCGTCTTCCGGGGGCGGACGACGTTTGGTGAGTTGGGCGTCGTCTTGGCTCATCCGTGCACCGTGGGGCCGAGGGGAAGGTGGGCGGCGATGGCGGCCTCGCGCTCCGCCAGGCGCTGCATGCGGGTGCGCGCCGCCTGACCGAAGCGAGCCTCGGCCAGTCCGCTGAAGAGGCGGTAGTGGCGCGCCTCGCTGACCATGAGCGCGGCGTAGAACTCCGCGAGGTCGGGGTCCGGCAGGTGCTCCGAGAGCAGCTTGAAGCGCTCGCAGCTGCGCGCCTCGATGAACGCGCAGACCAACAAGCGGTCCAGCAGGGCCGGGGCCTCGCGGTGGTCCTCACGGGCGGCCTGCTGCAGGCTGCGCACGTACTTGTCGGACGCGGGCAGGGCCATGCGCTCGCCGCGGGCGGCGATGCGCTGGTGCACCAGCTGGTAGTGCTGGGTCTCCTCTTTGGCCAACGCCACCAGCGGCTCCACCAGCTCTGGTGCCTCACCCGCGTAGCGACCCACCAGGCTGAGCGCGCTCTGCGCCGCCTTCAGCTCGCAGTGGGCGTGGTCGGACAGCAGGCGGGGCAAGTCTGCCGAGGCATGTTCCACCCAGTGCGGCGGTGTCGGTTCCAGTAGGTTCAGCATCAGGCAGGCCGCGACGATGAAGCGTAGTAATGTGGCCGCCACGCCACGTCAAGGCTGGCGCCCGCTCGCTCGCCGGGATAGACCCGCAAAAGCTCCGATGAATCTGCTGTGTATCGACACCACCGGGCGCGCACTGGTGCTGGCCCTGGTCTCGCCGGAGCGGCCGCTCGTGGGGCGCGTCGTGGACACCGAGGGCAAGCACGCGGAGGTGCTGCTGCCCGAGCTAGGCGCGCTGCTGCACGAGGCCGAGCTGGACGTGGGCGCCGTGAGCGCGGTCGGTGTCACCGTCGGGCCCGGTGGCTTCACCAGCATCCGGGTGGGGCTCGCCACGGCCAAGGGCCTGTGCGTCGCGCGGGAGAGGGCGCTGTACGCCACGTCGTCGCTGCGCGCGCTGGCGTATGGCGCGCCGCTGGCCTCGTCGGAGCGGGCGCTGTGGGCAGCGCTGTCCACGCGGGTGGGTGCGGGGGCCGTCGTCGCAGCAGCATCCACGGCGGCGGGGCCGGAGAGCGTTGCCAGCGCCGTGAGTGAGGGCGTCGCCGTGCTGACGCGGGCGTACCGGGGGGAGGTCTACGCCGCGCTGTACGCCGCCGGGCCCGAGGGCCTGCGTGAGCTCGTGGCGCCTCTGCATGCGAGCCCGCCAGATGCCCTCGGCACGCTCTCGGACGCGGCGCGCGACGCCGGGCTGGGGCCTGTGTACGTCACGGGCGACGGGGTGGAGCTGGTGCGCGCGGAGTGCGCGAGGGGAGACCGCTGGCGGCTGCCGCCGGGGCCCGCAGAGGGGCTCACCCCCGAGGCGCTCGCAGCGGCCATCGTGGCGGAGGTGAACGCCGGCCGCACGCAGGACGTCGTCACGCTGGGGCCGGACTACCTGCGGCCCCCGGACGCGGCGCTGCCTACGGCCCGCTGAATGTCCACCCACACACCGCGCGCTTGGGCTCGCTGCGCTGACGACGGCGGCTGAGCGGCCGAGCGTCAGTGGAGCGGGGCGGCGCCCGGTTGCTCGGGCGCCGGCGCCACGGGCGCGTTGACCTCGCCCGGTGGCGGCAGGCGGAGCTCGATGTCCACCGTGGGCGACTGTCCCTCGGCGGCCTGATCCGCGCTGACCTGTGCCTCGCCCTCGCGACGGCCGAGCAGCGGGTGCCACGCGTGGAGCGTCAGCGCGGCGCCAGCAGGTACGTCCAGCTCGAACGCCCCCTGCGCGTCCGTGACGGTGGCCACGCGGTGCGCCAACACCACGACGTCCGTGCGCCCGCAGCCCGCCACCATGCTGCAGGTCACGCGCTGAACGCCGGGCCGGATGACCTCCAGCTGGCGCACCCGGCCCGGAGCGACCGCCTCGTTGATGGGGTCTGTGGTGAAATTGGTGATGAACGCTTCCGGCGAGTGGTTGGTGAGCTCGATGGTGTCGCCCACGGCTGCGACGATGAGCGTCGGCTCGAGGCGACAGTCGCGGATGGCGAGCGGAATGGAGCGGGCCTCGTCTGCCGGCAGGGCGCTGAAGCGCGCTGGGTCGCCCGTAGCGGTCACCAACACGCCGCCCACGCCGCGCTCGGCGCTGAGAGACATGGGCCGCAGGTCGCTGGCGCGCGCTGGGGAGCAGCCGTTGGGGACGCCTGGGCGGCCCTCCTCGCGACCGATGTCGGCTAGCTCATAGCCCGGTAGGTCGCCGGAGTCGGCGGCCAGCCGCACCACGCCGCGGACGCGCACGGTGTGCGCCGTGGGCGCGGGCGCCGGCGCTGGGTCGGCCGTGTTCTGCACGGCCGCAGCGGGGGCCTCGCCGCTCGAGGCCGGCGCGTCGGCGGACATGCAGCCCCCCTGCGCGAGCGCCGCGAGGATGCTCGAGCAGAGGGCCAAGCGCCGTCGCAGGAACGCGGTCACTCAGCCGATCAGCCCGGAGGCTGCGGCGAGGGCGGCGTCCAGGTAACGTGCGGGGGTCAGGCCCATCTTCATGACGAAGTAGGCGGCGAGCACCAGCGCGAAGACGACGTAGCTGGACTTCATGGGCACCGCGACAGGCGCGCCCTCTTCGGGCGACTTCATGTAGAGGTAGACCAGGACCTTCAGGTAGTAGAAGGCACCCACGGCGCTCGAGAGCACTGCCAGGATGGTCATGCCCACCATGTCTGCCTGCACCGCCGCGCTGAAGACGTACCACTTGCCGAAGAAGCCAGCGGTGGGCGGGAAGCCCATGAGCGACAGGACGCCGACCAGGAACGCCGCGCCTACGGCCGGGTGCCGGCGCCCGAGGCCAGCGAGGTCCGCGTAGGAGGTGGCCTCCTTGCCGTGGCTGCCGGACCAGATGAGCGCGCCCAGCACGAGCGCGTTGCTCACCGTGTAGGCGGCCAGGTAGTAGAGGACGGCGCTAGTGGCCTCGGCCGGCTTGGTGCCCACGGCCGCCAGGCCGAGGAGCAGGTAGCCCGCGTGCGCAATGGAGGAGTAGGCCAGCATGCGCTTCACGCTGGACTGAGCCACGGCGGCGAGGTTGCCGTACACCATGGTGACGGCGGCCAGGATGGTGAGGAGGGCGGGCCAGCCGCCGGCGCCGCGGCTGAGCTCGTCACCGAAGCCCACCGCGAGCAGACGCAGGAAGACCGCGAAGGCGGCGCTCTTGACCACCACCGACATGAACGCGGTGGTGGAGGTGGGGGCGCCCTCGTAGGCGTCCGGGGTCCACATGTGGAAGGGGACGGCGCTGACCTTGAAGCCCAAGCCGGCGACCAACATGGCGAGCCCGAGCAGCACGAGCATCACCGGGGCGTGGCCCGCTGCGATGACCTCGCCGATGCTGCGGAAGCCGGTGTGACCGGTGGCCCCGTAGATGAGCGCGGCGCCGAACAGGAAGATGGCCGACGCGAAGGACCCTAGCAGGAAGTACTTCACCGCCGCTTCGGTGGCGCGGGCGCTGGTGCGACGGTAGCCCACCAGGGAGTAGACCCCCAGGGACAAGGTCTCGAGCCCCACGAAGAGCGTGAGCAGGTCCACCGCGCGCGCCATCACCATGGCGCCGAGGGCGCTGAAGAGGATGAGCACGTAGTACTCGCCGCGCTCGAGGCCGTGCTCGCGCAGGTAGCCACCCGCCAGCAGCGAGGCCAGCGCCGCGCCGAGCGCGATGACCACGTCGAAGAAGAGGCCGTACTTGTCCACCGACAGGTAGTCGGTGATGAAGGCGGGGACGTCGGTGGGGGCGGGCGCAAACAGCGCCGCAGCGCTGATGGCGGCGGCGGCGAGCAGCGCGATGGTCGTGACGAAGGGCAGCTCGGCGCGTCCCTTGGTGAAGACGTCGAGCAGCATGATGGCCAGACCGGCCGAGACGAGCATCAGCAGGGATGCCACGGGGAGCAGTTCCATCATTGTTCGACTCCCTCGGGAGCGAGCGCCGCTTGCAGGTTCGCGCGCGGGGCGAGGTCGTGGTGGGCAGTGGCCGGACGCTCGGGGGCCAACCGGGGCTCGGTCAGGCTGACCTGTGCGCGGTAGCGCGTGTTGAAGTCCCGCTGGAAGGCCTCCACGGACGGGTCCATCCGCGACAGGAATGCCGAGGGGTAGAGGCCGATCCAGAAGATGAGGACGATGAGCGGAGCCAGCGTGAGCTTCTCGCGGCGGGTGAGGTCCACCAGCTTCTTGTTCACGTCTTTGGTGATGGGCCCGAAGAAGATCTTGAGGACCGCGTGCAGCATGTAGACGGCGGCGAAGATGACGCCGGTCGCGGAGAAGAGGGTCATGATGAACCAGTACTCACCGAGGCCCACCTCGCCGCGCGAGAAGAAGGCGCCGCTCATGATCATGAACTCGCCGACGAAGCCGTTGGTGCCGGGCAGGCCCACCGAGCTCATGGTGACGATGACGAAGAGCAGCGTGTAGACCGGCATGACCTTGGCGATGCCGCCAAACTCCTCGAAGTCACGCGTGTGACGGCGCTCGTAGAGGAAGCCCACCAAGATGAAGAGCGCGCCGGTGGAGACGCCGTGGTTGAGCATCTGGAGCAGCGCGCCGCTGATGCCGTGACGGGTCATGGCGAAGATGCCGAGCGCGATGAAGCCCATGTGGCTGACCGAGCTGTACGCGACCAGCTTCTTGACGTCCTTCTGCACCCACGCGGCCCACGCGCCGTAGATGATGCCGATGACGCCGAAGACGGCGATGGTGGGCCCCAGGTACTGGCTGCCCAGCGGGAAGAGGGGCATGGCGAAGCGCAGGAAGCCGTAGGTCCCGAGCTTGAGCATGACCGCCGCCAGGATGACCGAGCCGCCCGTCGGAGCCTGCACGTGGGCGTCGGGCAACCACGTGTGGAACGGGAACATGGGCACCTTGATGGCGAAGGCGAGCGCGAACGCCGCGAAGAGCCAGCACTGGGTGGTGCGCGGGAGCGAGACCCGGGTCAGCTCCGCGAGCTCGAAGCTGTAGTGCCCGGAGAGTTCCTTGTAGGTGGAGACCAAGTACAGGATGGCCACCAGCATGAGCAAGCTGCCCACCATGGTGAACAGGAAGAACTTCACGGCCGCGTAGACGCGGTTGGGGCCACCCCAGACGCCGACGATGAGGTACATCGGCACCAGCATCAGCTCCCAGAAGATGTAGAAGAGGAACACGTCCAGCGCGAAGAACGCGCCGAGCATGCCCATCTCGAGCATCAGGAAGGCGACCGCGTACTCCTTGACCTTGGTGGCGACGCTGGTCCACGAGGCGAAGAGCGCGATGGGGGTGAGCGCTGTGGTGAGGAGCACCAGCCAGAGCGAGATGCCGTCCACGCCGAGGTGGAAGCTGATGCCCACGGCGTCCACCCAGGGCTGGGTGAGCTCGAACTGGTACGCGGCCGTGCTGAAGTCGCCCTCGAAGAGGCGCAGGCTCAGCAGGAACTCGACGACCATGAAGCCGACGGACGTGGCACGAATGCCCTGCACCCACTGCCGGGGCATGAACGCTACGGTGAGCGCGCCCAGCATGGGGATGAAGAGGAGGAGTGTGAGGAGGTGGTCGGTCATCGAGCTGGCTCCCGAATGGTCAGGGCCGCATGGGTGGGTTCGCCTTGGGACGGGGGCGGCGCGCTCTCGAGCACGATCTCGACCGTGGCCGTGTCCTCGCCGCCGAACGCGCTGCGAACATGGACGGTGGCGTCGATGACCCCGCGGACCACGAAGTCGACGTGACCGATGGTGACGGTCTGACCGACTGTCAGATGGATGACGCCGCCCGAGGCCGCGTGGGCGTCGTGTTCGCCGTCGGCGTCGCCGTCGGCTTGGGCCAGCACCACCTGGCCGTCCACGGCCACATCCGCGCCGTTGGGACGCAGGTCGATGCCGTCTTGCGTGCGACGGATGAGCACGTCTTGTTCGCGCCCAGCGAGGCTCCACAGGAAGCCGAGGCGCTCATCCTCCGCGGGCGCCACGGAGTCCGTTCGCCAGTCGAGGCCCGGGAAGTCCAGCACCTGCCAGCCCTCGCCCACGTCCACGCGCTCCGGCAGGCGCGGGTGCTCGGTCTCCACGCTCAAGAGGAAGCGGTTGCAGTCCTCCGCGAAGTAGTGGGGCTCGAAGTCGGGGCTGCTGCCCCAGTCACGGTCGCCTTCGCCGTGGCTGACGAACTGTCGCTGGCTGTGGTTGTTGCCGTTGCCGTCGAAGGCGTAGGTGTAGCCCATGCCGGGGGCAGCGTGCAGGACGACCTGCTCGCCGACCACCTCGACCGTGAGCTCCGCGTGGGGGTTGACCGCCCACCAGAGGAGGCCGAGCACGCCCAGCGTCATGCCGAAGCCGTAGGCGTGGACGCTGCCGGTCTGCACGCGCGTGGCCAGCCAGCCCGAGACGCTCACCACGCGGGCGGTGAGGCCGGCCAAGATGCCGTCCACGAAGGTCTGGTCGACGTTGCCCACGATGCGCGCCAGCGCCCGGATGGGCCGCAGGATGGTGGCCCCGTAGAGCTCGTCCACGCGCCACTTGTCGAACATGAGGTTGAACAGGCCCTTCGGGATCTTCGTGGTGAAGGTGTCCTCTTCCTTGTCGTTGTAGAGGACGTAGGCGAGGCCGATGCCGCCCAGGGCCGCGATGGTGCCGAGACCCATGGCCAGGTAGACCGGCATCATGTTCTCGATCTCGTCGTGCGGGCCGTGGCCGGGAAGGTAGGCGATGGACGCCTCCATCCAGCCGCCCCACCAGTTGGGCAGGTGGAAGGCGTGCGGGAGGCCCAGCCAGCCGACGCAGACCGCGCCAGCGCCCAGCACGGCGAGGGGCAGGTTGATCTCCCAGCCGCCGTCGTGCGGGTGCGGGTCGTAGCCGTGGTCGTCGTGACCGTGGCCGTGGCTGTCGTGCCCGTGCTCGTCGTCCCCGTGCGCGCCGCTGCGGTACGTGCCCGTGAAGGTCAGGAAGTACAGGCGGAACATGTAGAAGGCCGTCATGAACGCGGCCAGGCTGAGCCCCACCAGGACGAACCAGCCCACCACGCTGCCGTGCTCGCCCAGGGCCTGCGCGGCGGCGCCGTAGAGGATCTCGTCCTTGGAGAAGAAGCCGGAGAAGCCCGGGAAGCCCGCGATGGCCAAGCAGCTGAGCAGGAAGGTCCAGTGCGTGATCTTCACGTACTTCTTCATGCCGCCGAGCTTGAAGATGTCCGCGTCGCCGTGGGCGTGCACCGCGTGCATGACCGAGCCCGCGCCCAAGAAGAGGCAGGCCTTGAAGAAGGCGTGCGTGAACACGTGGAAGAAGCCGGCGCTGAACGCGCCCACGCCGCAGGCTGCGACCATGAAGCCCAGCTGGCTGACCGTGGAGTAGGCCAGGATCTTCTTCATCTCGTGCTGCACCACCGCGATGCTGGCCGCGAGCAGGGCCGTGACGGTGCCCACCACGGCGATGACGCCCATGGCGAAGGGGCTGTGCAGGAAGACGGGCGAGAGGCGGCACATCAGGTACACGCCGGCCGTGACCATGGTGGCCGCGTGGATGAGCGCGGAGACCGGCGTGGGACCCGCCATGGCGTCCGGGAGCCAGATGTAGAGCGGCACCTGCGCGGACTTGCCCGTCACGCCCAGGAACAGGAAGAGGCAGGCCACGGTGGCCAGCGAGACCTGCAGGCCCTCGATGGGGAAGCTACGGACGAAGCTGCCCGCGCTGTTGCTGGCGAGCGCGTTGATGGACTCGAACTCGAAGGAGCCCGCCGCCAGCACCAGGCAGAACATGCCCATGATGACGCCCAGGTCACCCACGCGGTTGGCCACGAAGGCCTTGCGGCCCGCGGCGGCGTAGGTCTTGTTCTCGAACCAGAAGCCGATGAGCAGGTACGAGCAGAGGCCCACGCCCTCCCAGCCCACGAACATTAGCGGCAGGTTGCTGGCCAGGACCAGGATCAACATGGACGCCGTGAACAGGTTCAGGTAGGCGAAGAAGCGGTTGTACGACTTTTCCTCGCTCATGTAGCCGAGCGAGTAGATGTGGATGAGCGTGCCGATGCCCGTCACCACCAGCGTCATGAGACCGCTGAGCGAGTCCATGGCGAAGGTGACGTTGACGGGCAGCTCCGCGCCGCCCGGCAGCTGCAGCGAGAACCACTCGTACAGGTGCAGCGTGATGCGCGGGTCCTCGCTGCCGGCAGCCTTCAGGCCCAGCAGATGGATGAAGTTGAACACCGCGAGGAGGAACGCGAGCCCCACCAGCCCGGGGGCGATGACGCTGACGTACTTCTTGTCTTCGGCGCGCAGCCACAGCCCGTTGATGAGGGCGCCCAGGATGGGCAGCACCACGATCAGGAGCAGGGCAGATTCGTGTGAGATGAGGTCTCCGGACATCGTTGCGCCTTCAGTGCTTGAGCAGGTCGGCCTTGTCGGTCTCGACGGAGTTCTTGATGCGGAAGTAACTGATGAGGATCGCGAGACCCACGGCCGCTTCGGCGGCAGCCACGGCGATCACGAAGAACCCGAACACCTGGCCCGCCTGAGAGCCCGTGTGCACGCGGTTGAACGCGAGCAGCATGAACACCACCGAGTTCAGCATGATCTCGATGGTCATGAGCTGAATCAGCATGTTGCGCCGCGTGAGGAAGCCGATGGCCCCGATCCCGAAGAGGATGGAGCAGAGCGCGAGGTACTCGCCGATGCCGACGTCCATGTCAGTTGCTCCCGCCGGCGTTGGCCAGCTTGCGTGCCTCGGCGTCGGCAGCGTCGGAGGCCTTCTCGCGCGCCGTGCGCACGCGAGAGATGGCGACCGCGCCGACGACGGCGACCAGCAGCGTGATGGAGACCATCTCGAAGGGCGCCATCGCCCCCCGGTACAGCGCGTTGCCGAGCCCCTCGACGGTGCCGTAGTCCGCGCCCACGGGCCCGAACTCGGCGTCGTGGCGCGACAGGGAGAAGGCCGTGAGCAGCAGGACCGCGCCCGCGCTGCAGCCGCCCATGACGCGCCCGATGAGCTTCTCGCTGTCGCCCGCGAACTCGCCGGCGGGACCGAGCAAGAGGATCACGAACACGAAGAGCACGACGACGGCGCCCGCGTAGATGAGCAGCTGGAGCACCGCCAAGAGGTGCGCGTTCAGCGTCAAGTACAGCGCGGAGAGCGCCACCACGTGCAGCAACAGGCCCATGGCCGCGCGCAGCGGGCGCATGGAGGCGACGGTGATGACGGCGCCGACAATGGCCAGCACCGCGCTTACGAGGAAGAGTAGAAAACCTGCGGTGCTCATGCTGCTTTGCCCTCGACCAAAGCCCGGGTGGGGTTGTCGTGCCGCGTGCCCTCGGGCAGCCCACCCGCCTGGGCGGCCGCCACGAACTCCTCGCGGAACTTGCGGACCAGCCCCAGCAGCGGCATGGCCATGCCGTCCGCGAACGCGCAGATGGTGTTGCCCATGACGTTGTTGGCGATGCTGGCGATCAGCTCCACGTCCTCGACCTTGCCGTTGCCGTTGCAGAGGTTCTCGAGGATGTCGACGAACCAGCCGCTGCCCTCGCGGCAGGGCGTGCACTGGCCGCAGCTCTCGTGCTTGTAGAAGCGCATGAGGTTGCGGGTGACATCCACCATGTTGACGCTGTCGTCCATGACGATGGCGCAGCAGGTGCCCAGCATGGTGCCGAGCGCGCGGTAGGTGTCCACGCCCATGGGGACGTCGATCTCGCTCTGGCCGTGCCAGGCGTGCAGCGGGTGGTCCGCGGCCGGGGCGTCCACCTTCCAGTCGGGACGCAGCACCGGCGTGCTGGAGCCGCCGGGGATGACCGCCTTGAGCGGCCGGTCGTTGAGCATGCCGCCCGCGTAGTGGTCGATCAGCTCGCGCATGGTGATGCCGACCGGCGCCTCGTAGATGCCGGGACGCTTCACGTGGCCGCTGACACCGTAGAGGCGCAGGCCGCCGTCACCGGGGAGCTTGCCGAGCTTGGCCCAGCGCTCGCCACCGAGCTCCAGGATGTCCGGCACGGACGCGATGGTCTCCACGTTGTTGACCACGGTGGGCATGCCGAAGGCGCCGCTGATGGCCGGGAACGGGGGCTTCAGGCGGGGCTCGCCGCGCTTGCCCTCGAGGGAGTTGAGCAGCGCCGTCTCCTCGCCGCAGATGTACGCGCCGGCGCCCGAGTGGATGTGCACCTGCACCGGGTACGCCTTGCCGAACGGGCGCTCGCCCAAGTACCCGGCCTTGCGCGCCTCTTCCACCGCCGCCTCCAGGCGCTGGATGGAGAAGCCCAGCTCACCGCGCACGTAGATGTACGCCACGTGGGCGCCCGTCGCGTAGCAGGTGACGATGCAGCCCTCGATCAGGCGGTGCGGGTCCAGCTCCATGATGGAGCGGTCCTTGAAGGTACCGGGCTCCGACTCGTCGCCGTTGACCACCAGGTACACCTGGTCCGTGGGCTTGGGAGCCAGGAAGCCCCACTTCATGCCGGCCGGGAAACCCGCGCCGCCGCGACCGCGGATGGCGGCCGTCTTGACCTCGTCCTTGATCTGCTGCGGCTGCATCATGGTGAGCGCGCGGCGGGCGATCTTGTACGCGCCGTGCTTCTCCGCCACGGCGAGCGTCCAGCTCTCGGGCAGATCGTAGCGCGCGGTCAGGAGCTTCTGGGGTTCGGCCATGTCCTACTCCTCGCCCTTCTTGGCGTCGTCCGTGGTGGTGTCTTCGGCGGCAGGCGCAGCGGCGGTGTCTGCGGGCGGCGGGCTGCTGGCGCCCACCGCGGGCATGCCGACCAACGTGGCCTTGGGAGCGGGACGCGCCGCAGCGGGCGGGGCGCTCGCGGGGGGCGCGACGGACGCGGGCTTCGGCGGCGGCGCGATGGACGCGGGCTTCGGCGGCGCGATGGACGCGGGCTTCGGCGGTGCGATGGACGCGGGCTTCTGGGCTGCCGGGGCGCCCACCGACGGACGCGCGGGAGGGGGCTCCATCCCGGGAGGCGCGACGTGACCGTTGTACACGGCCGTGTCCGCGAACTGCTTCTCGGCCGCCTCGGCGCCGTTCTTCTCGTAGGCGTCCAAGATCTGGTCGAGCTTCGTGAGGTCGAGGTTCTCGAAGTACCGGTCGTTGACCTGGATCATGGGACCCTGCCCGCACGCGGCCAGGCACTCGGCCTTGAACAGGCTGAACTTGCCGTTCTTGGAGGTTCCGCCGGCGTGGCAGCCGAAGCGCTCCTCGAGGTGCTCCTGCACCGCCTTGGCGCCGCGCAGATCGCACGACAGGGTGCGGCACACCCAGACGACGTTCTCACCGACCTCGTGCTCGTGGAACATCGTGTAGAAGGTGACGACGCCCTTCACGGCGGCGGCCGAGATCTCCAGCCGGGCCGCGACATAGTCGATGACCTCCGGACTGATCCAGCTGTTTTGCTTCTGACACACCCAGAGAACCGGGATCAACGCCGCGCGCCGAGTCGGGTAGCGGGTGATGATGTCGTCGACTTGTTGTTCTCGCTCGGGCGTGAGGGCGAAGGCCATAGTGCTCTCGGGCTTGCCTAGCGGGCCGCTGTACGTGCCCATCCGGGCGGTTGAAACTCAACACGCAGCAGGGGTTCCGAAGGCCCCCCTTTGGATCGGGGGAGGGATCCGAGAAGGGCCTTGGGCGGGGGGACGCTAGGCCGCGTAACGGCTCGTGTCAAGGACGTCCGGGGCGGAGCGGAGCCACCCCCCGAACGCTCACGCGGATCCATCCCTTTCTACTTTGCAGACCGACCACAACCCGGTAGGGTAGCCGGGCCGTGAGCTGGTCGCAGTGCGCCTAGTCCGCGGTGCGGGTGGGTCAAGCGCCGCTCGCGAGCTCGTCTCGAACGCATTTCACGCATCCATACAAGGCCGCTGCACCGGCCTCGAGTTCCAGCCGCTGCTGCGGCCCGTAAATACCGGACGCAACGACGTCCATGACCGCCCGCAGGGCGGAGGGGTTCTAAGAGTGACCATCTACTGTCCCTCATGCGGAAAACCGAACACCGACGAAGCGAGCAACTGCATCAGCTGCGGTACCGAGCTGGCCAAGAAAAAGGCCGCGCGCTTCAAGGGCACGATGATGATGAGCGGTCCCGGGGCCCTTCCGGGCGCTCCGGCGTCATCGGCTCCACCTGCGGCGTCCCCGTCGGCGCCCCCGCCTGTCGCCCCGGGCGCCTCGCAGCCGCCGCCCAAGAAGGACCTGGCGTTCCAGAAGACCATGCTGGGGCCCATGACCGCACCAACCGGTATGGCCCCGCCAGCCGGCGCGCCCGCCGCCCCGGCCTTCGGCGCTCCTCCGGCCCAGGCGCAACCCCCGCAGGGCGGCTTCGGCGCGCCCCCTCCCTCCGGCGGCGGTGGCGGCTTCGGCGCTCCCCCTCCCTCCGGTGGCGGCGGTGGCTTCGGCGCTCCCCCGCCCTCCGGCGGCGGTGGCGGCTTCGGCGCTCCCCCTCCCTCCGGCGGCGGTGGCGGCTTCGGCGCTCCCCCTCCCTCCGGTGGCGGCGGCGGCTTCGGCGCTCCTCCTCCGTCCAGTGATGGCGGCGGTGGCTTCGGCGCTCCCCCTCCCTCCGGTGGCGGCGGCGGCTTCGGCGCCCCGCCTCCCTCCGGTGGCGGCTTCGGCGCTCCCCCTCCCTCGGGTGGTGGCGGCGGCTTCGGCGCTCCCCCTCCCTCCGGTGGCGGCGGCGGCTTCGGCGCGCCGGCTCCCGTGTCGGGCTTCGGCGCCACCCTGCCGGAGTCCTCGGGTGGCGGCGGCGGTTTCGGCGCGTCCGCGCCGGCTGGTGGCGGCTTCGGAGACGCCCCTGCGAGCGGCGGCTTCGGCGGTGCGCCGGCGGCCCCGGCAGAAGAGAAGCCCAAGAGCAAGATGCCGCTCATCCTGGGCGGCTGCTGCTTGCTCATTCTCCTCGGCAGCTGCGGCGTTGGTGGCTTCCTGTGGTGGAAGGCCAACCAGGCGCTGGATGAGGTCACGGGCGGCGACGGCGTCATTGGCAGCATGAACCGCTTGGCCATCAGCGCGCACTTCCAGTCCATCACCAGCACCTGCGGCTTCGACCCGTCGGGCGCCGGTGCCTCGGGCTCGTTCCACCCCAACGTCTTCGCGAACTACCAGAGCATCGCGTGTCAGCTCCCGGCCACCGCAGCGACGGTCGCCGGAGACGGCGCTCGCTCGCAGATCACCCAGAGCGACGACGGACGCGCGGCGGCCTTGGGCCTGGACCCGAACACGTGCAGCACGCTGACGGCAGGCGCCGGTAAGGCAGTGCTGTGCAACGGGGTGCTCGTGCACCTCGAGAACCCGGCCGCGTTCCAGTAGGTCCCTGACCCCCTGAACGTTCGCCGACCGTCTCGGTGAGCCCACCCGCAGAGAGCGCCCCACCGGGCGCTCTCTTCGTTTTTCCCTCATGTACACTGCCCTCCATGGTCGCCCACATCCTCGTCGCTGACGACGAAGCCCGCATCCGTGAGGTGGTGCAGTACGCGCTCGAGCACCAGGGCTACCGGGTGACTCTCGTGACCCACGGTCGCGCCGCGCTCGAGCGCGCCCGCCAGAGTGACGTGGACCTCGTGATCCTCGACGTCATGATGCCGGAGCTCGATGGCCTGGACGTGTGTCGCGAGCTGCGGCGCAGCTCGACCGTGCCCGTCCTCTTTCTGTCGTCACGGGGCGAGGAGATCGACCGCGTCTTGGGGCTCGAGCTGGGCGGCGACGACTACCTCACCAAGCCCTTCGGGACCCGCGAGCTCGTGGCTCGCGTGAAGGCGCTGCTGCGTCGCGGCGTCTCGCCGGGAGCCGCCCCGGGCACGTCGCCGCGCGCGCCCGAAGACGCGGAGGTGCTGGAGCACGACGGCATCCGCATCGACGTGGAGCGCCACGAGGTGCGCTGCGGCGAGCACGTGCTGCGGCTGACCGCCACCGAGTTCGGGGTGCTGGCCGCGCTCTTCGAGCGACCGGGCGTGGTGCTGTCGCGCGGACAGCTGATGCAGCGCGCCTACCCCTTCGACAACCTGGTGACCGAGCGGACGCTGGACACCCACGTCCGCCGCATTCGGGCGAAGTTCCGGCCGCTCGACCGCGACCCGATCGAGACCGTGCACGGCGTGGGCTACAAGGCCGCTGGTGCGTGAGGCCAGCCCCAGCGCCAGCTCGACGACGGGCGGCGGAGTGCTGCACACGGCGCGGCGCCTGCTGGGGCGCATCGGCCTGCGCCTCCTGCTGGTCAACCTGCTGGTCGTGCTCGTGCCGGTCGCCGGGCTCGAGTTCGCGCGCCTCTACGAGCGCCAGCTCTTGGGGGCGCTCGAGCGCGACATGCGCCACCAGGCCATCCTCGTGCGGCGGATGCTGGAGACGGCGCAACGCGAGGGCGCTCCCTTCGACGCGCTCGCCCACCAGGAGGTGCTGCGCCTCGCCGCCATGGACACGCGCACGCGCGTGCGTGTCTTCCTACGTGACGGCGCGGTGGTGCTGGACTCCCACCGTGACGGCGCCCCCGAGGGGCCCGAGCCGCTGGTCCCCTCGCTGCTGCCCGTCGGCGCCGAGGTCGCACCAGGCTCACTGACCAGCGGCCGCTACCGCGCCACCGCGGGCGACTTCTCGGCACAGTGGAGCGACGCGCACGACGAGCCCTGGCCCCCCCTGACGGAGCGCACCGAGGTGCGGCGAGCGCTGACGGGCGAGCGCGCGAGCTTCACACGCATCCGCGAGCGCTCCCCCGAGGTCCTGCTCTTCGTGGCCGAGCCCGTCTTCGAGGATCGACGCGTCGTGGCCGTCGTGTACGTGGTGCGCAGCACGCAGCCGGTGCTGCTGGAGCTGTATCGCATCCGCCGCGGCCTGATCTCGGTCCTGTCCATCGCCATCGCCTTCACCGTCCTGGTGAGCCTCGCGCTCGGGTGGACCATCTCGCGCCCGCTCGCGCGCCTCTCTCGCGCCGCGCAGCGAATCGCCCGCGGAGACCGTGACGCCCCCGTGCCCATCGTCGGCAGCGGTGAGATCCGCGACCTGAGCGAGTCCTTCGCACAGATGACGCGCGAGCTGGACGGGCGGTTGCGCTACATCTCGGACTTCGCCGCCGACGTCGCGCACGAGTTCAAGTCCCCGCTGACGTCGATCCGTGGAGCCGCCGAGCTGCTGGGCGAGGGCGCCGCGGAGGACCCGACGGCGCGCCAGCGCTTCCTGCGTAACATCGAGCTGGACGTGGAGCGCCTGGACCGCCTGGTGTCGCGGCTGCTCGAGCTGAGCCGCATCGAGGCGAGCCAGGAGCCCAAGGTGGTGCGCGACATCGCTGCGCTGGTGGCGGACGTCGCCCGGCGCGCGAGCACGCCCGACCACGAGGTGAAGGTGAGCTCGGAGGGCACAGAGCCCCTGCTCGCCGCGGTGCGGGAGACGGACTTGGTCACCGCCCTGCTGAATCTCTGCGACAACGCGGTGCGCTTCTCGCCCGTGGGCGCCGACGTCGCCGTGCACGTGAGCGGCACCAGCGAGATGATCTGCGTCGCGGTGCGAGACCAGGGTCCGGGCGTCCCTGCGGCCCACCGTGACCGCATCTTCGACCGCTTCTTCACCACGGATGCCGAGCGGGACGGGACCGGCCTCGGGCTCGCCATCGCTAGCGCCGTCGCGCAGGCGCACGGCGGCACGCTGACCCTCGACCCAGCGGCGGAAGAGCCCGCGCCCGGCGAGAGCGGCACGAGCGCAGGCGCGTGCTTCCGTCTCACCCTCGCGCGCAAGCCGGGCTCCTGATCAAGGCCGCCCTCGCGCGCCCTGCGGCGGCTGCCTCCCTCACGCACACAGCCGCGATTGCCGCGCGTGCCCGCGGCGGGCTAGGGTGCGCGGCATGTCCAGACGCTTCCTCCTGCTGCCCCTGCTCGGGCTAGCGCTGTCAGGTGCTTCCGCTGCCTGCGCCGGCCGCACGAGCGAGCCGCCCACCCCGACCGCAGAGCGCCCGGCACCGAATGGCCCCCCTGGCGCGGCTGCGCAGGGCCAGGTCGAGGAGGAGGAGAGCGCGGGGACCGACGTCAACGTCGGCGGCATGATGACGCGCGCCAACGCCTTTGGCTTCGAGCTCTATCAGCGCGTGCGCGGGGCGCCGGGCAACGTCGTGATCGCGCCCATCAGCGTCCACATGGCGCTGTCCATGACCTACGCCGGAGCCCGGGCGGACACCGCCGCGGAGATGCAGCAGGTGCTGCACGTCGACCCAGCAGACACCACGCTGCACCGGGCGTACAGGGCGGTCGGCTCGACCTGGAACACCACCACCTCCGCGACGCTGCGCACCGCAAATCGCCTGTTTGCCGCAGAGGGCCTGCCGCTCGCTCCGGAGTTCGTCGCGCTGACGCGCACCGAGTATGACGCGCCCGTGGAGCTGCTGGACTTCGCGGGCGCCCCGGACCCCTCTCGGCGCACCATCAACCAGTGGGTGGCGCAGCGCACGGAGGAGCGCATCCAAGAGCTGCTGCCCGCCGGGGCCGTCTCTCCCCTGACACGGCTCGTGTTGGTCAACGCCATCTACTTCAAGAGCACGTGGCAGACCCCTTTCGATGCGTCCGCGACGGAGCCGGCCCCGTTCCTGGTCAACGGAGCCACCGAGGCGAACGTGCCGATGATGCGCGGCCGGGCGACCTTCGCGTGGGCCGAGCTGCCGGAGGGCCTGCGCATCCTGGAGATGCCGTACACGGGAGGCGATCTCAGCATGATCCTCCTGCTGCCGAACGAGCGCTCCGGTACCGAGGCGCTGTCGGGCATCGAGGGTGCGCTGAGCACCGAGACGCTGACGCGCTGGCGCGCGGCCATGTCGCGCGTGGAGGTGGAGGTCCGGCTCCCGCGCTTCCGTCTGGAACCGCCCTCGATGGCGCTCGCCGGTCCGCTGCGGGCGCTGGGCATGCCTACCGCGTTCGGCGGAGAAGCGGACTTCAGCGGCATCGCGCCGCCACCCGGCAGCCTCTCCATCTCGGACGTCTTCCACCGGGCGTTCATCGAGGTGAACGAGGAGGGCACGGAGGCCGCGGCCGCGACGGCCGTCGTCATGCGCGCGCGCAGGGCTGGACCACCGCCGCCCAGCTTCATGGCCGATCATCCCTTCGTGTTCGTGCTGCTGGACCTGCGCAGCGGCGCCGTCCTCTTCCTGGGGCGCGTGAGCGACCCCCGCTGAACCATGACCCAGACCGACGTCGCGAGCCGACTGCGATCCGCCGAGGACTTCGAGGACGAGCTCTTCGAAGGTGGCTCCTACCCCGCGCTCGACCTGCGCAACAAGCGCTTTGCGCAGTGCCGCTTCGAGGCCGTGTCGATGGACAAGGCGCAGCTGCAGTCGGTGGTGTTCGACGAGTGCACCTTCGTCCGCTGCGACCTCTCGATGGCACTGGTGGGCGACTGCAGCTTCAGGGACGTGCGCTTCGAGCACACGAAGCTCATGGGCATCGACTGGACCGTGGCGCGCGACCTGCTCTTCGACGTGTCGTTCGAAGGCTGCGTGCTCAGCTACGGGGTCTTCGCGGGACGCAAGATGCGCAAGACCGAGCTGGTGGACTGCGTCGCGCACGAGGTCGACTTCTCGGGCAGCGACCTGACGGAGGCGTCCTTCGCGGGTACCGACCTGCGCGACGCCGTGTTCAACCGCACGAAGCTGGTCAAGACCGACCTCTCGAGCGCCCTGCACTACCGCATCGACCCGTCGATCAATCAACTGAGCAAGACCCGCTTCTCCATGGAAGCCGGGCTCGAGACGCTGCGAAGCATGGGCATCCTCGTGTGACGTGCGGCCCTACGCCGACGCGCGTTCGTCGCCGCAGCCGTCGTGTCGATTCCTGCCGTCACGCCCCCCGGCGGGCGCGCGAGGTGCCACACTCTCGCCATGCGACGCTTGCGCGGGCTAAAGGCCCTCATCCACGACGCGGTCGACGCGACGGTCGAGCTGGTGCGCGAGGGACACGAGTCCACGTCGCGCGGTGTGCTGCGCGTGACGGACGAGCTCGAGCCGCTGCGTGAGCCCGCCCGCGCCGCCGACGCGATCCGACGCTTCGCCACCGACGGCGTCCTGAGCACCATCCAGTTCGTGAATCGCTCCGTGGAGACGGTGACGGACCTGGGGCTCGACGTCGCCCTCGGGCCCGCCGCGGCCGACGAGCTGGGCGTGCCCGCGGTGCCGCTCGTGTCCAACGCCATGTCCACGTCCTCGGCCGCGTGGGTGGGCGACGCCGCGCTGGGCGTGGTCAACGCCGTCGTCGGGGACCACCTGCACGACCGGGCGAGCGGCCTCGATCTGTCCATGGTGCTGCGCGCGGGGGACCGCTACGTCCCCGTCCAGACCGACGCGCTGCGCGAGGCGCTGCCCGACGCGACCGCCAAGGTGGCGCTCTTCGTGCACGGCATGGCCACCACGGAGTGGTCGTGGTGTCTGCAGGCCGAGGCCTACCACGGGGACCCGGGGACTCACTTTGGCACGCTGCTCGCGCGCGACCTCGGCTTCACGCCGCTGTTCCTGCGCTACAACACCGGCCGCCACATCTCCGAGTGCGGGCGACGTCTGGCGGACCTGCTCGAGGAGCTGACGGACGCCTACCCGGTGCAGCCCTTCGAGCTCACGCTCATCGGGCACAGCATGGGCGGGCTGGTGCTGCGCAGCGCGTGTCACTACGGCGAAGAGGGGGGCATGCGCTGGCCCGCGCGCGTGCGCCGCGCGTTCTACTTGGGCTCGCCGCACCAGGGCGCGCCGCTGGCCAGCTTCGGGCACGCCCTCACGGGAGCCCTCAACCGGGTGGACCTGCCCGCGACGCAGATCATGGCGCGCATCCTCGAGCGCCGCAGCGCGGCCGTGCACGACATGCGCCACGCGCCCATCGTGGACGAGGACTGGCTCGCGCCGGACCCGCGCGCTCACGACGCCCTGCCGCTCGCGCACGCGACACACCACTTCATCTCCGCGACGCTCACGCGCGACCCCGAGCACCCGCTGGGAGTGCTCATGGGCGACCTGCTCGTGCGCGTCCCGAGCGCGTCCGGCCCCATGATGTCGGGTGCGTTCCCGATCGACACCAGCCACTACGGCGGCGTGATGCACCACGAGCTCCAGAACCACCCGGCCGTGTACGAGCAGATCCGTCGGCTCTGCGCGGCGCCCGGAGAGGGCGAAGCCGAGCGCCTCGCGTGAGCGGCTCGGTGGCACGGTGCACGCGCCGAGCGGGGAGCGCTCCGTGCCTACTCGTCGTCCTCCGCGTCGAGCTCGCGGGGCGCATAGGCCACGGTCACGCGCACATCGCCGCCCCCCCGCGCTGAGCTGGCCCGGCGCGAGAGGACGACCGCATCGCGGGGCGGCGCGCGGGGCGTGCGCGGGTCGGCCAGCGAGGCCTCGGCCACCGACAGGCGCGACAGCATCGGGACCCCGCGCAGCTCCACCCAGTCGAAGGTCAGGGCAGTCTCGGTGCGCAGCCCCACCTGCCGGGGGTCGGCCCCTTCGCGCTCCACCCAAGCCGCCAGAATGTGCCGCTCACGCCGGATGGGGGCGAACACCGTCTCCTCCAGCGCGCGGGCGTCGCGCAGCGCGAGGTCAGCGTCGAAATTGCGACGGGCCCAGGCGTCGAACTCCTCGAATTCACGGAAATACGGCTCCGCGCGCGCGCGGAGCGCGCTGGACGAGTCCTGGGCAGGCTCGCCGCAGCCCGTGAGCGCCAGGGCACCGAGGAGCACCAAGGGCACGCACACGCCGAGCCGAGCAAGCACGCGCTGACCCTATCGCATGGGCCCGCCGCACACCACCCGCGCACAGTGTGGGATGCCTGGGTTGCAGAGCGAAGGTCGGTCGGGCTCCTCGCTCACCACCTGCTATCCTCACGCGCGTGGCCCTCATCGAGTTTCGCGGCGTGAAGAAGGCGTTTGGGCCCAAGGTCATCTACCGGGGCCTGGACCTCTCCATCGAGGAGGGTGAGGCCCTCACCATCATCGGCGGGTCTGGTCAGGGCAAGAGCGTCATGCTGCGCATGCTGATCGGGCTCCTGAGCATCGACGAGGGGGAGATCATCTTCGACGGTCAGCGCATCTCGGGCCTCACCGAGCCCGAGTACCTGCCCATCCGGCGGCGCATCGCCATGCTCTTCCAAGCGGCGGCGCTCTTCGACTCCATGACGGTCGGCGAGAACGTGGCGTATGGGCTGCGCTCGGCCGGGGAGCTCAGCGAGGACGAGATAGAAGCGCGCGTCCACGAGAGCCTCGGCTACGTGGGGCTCGCCGGCAAACAGGATCAATGGCCGGGGGGCCTCTCGAGCGGTATGAAGAAGCGCGTCGGGCTGGCCCGCGCGATCGCCATGCGCCCCGACGTGCTGCTCTACGACGAGCCCACGACGGGGCTCGATCCGATCAACATCAACCGCATCATCGACCTGATCCTGCACCTGCAGAGCACGCTGAACATCACCTCCGTGGTGGTGACCCACGACATGTACACCGCCATCCGCGTCAGCAACCGCATCGCCATGATCGACGGTGGCGGCATCATCTTCAGCGGCGGCATCCGCGATATCGTCACGTGTCAGGACCCGCGCGTGAAAGACTTCATCGAAGGCAACGCGGCCGAGGAGCCGCGGGCGCTGCAACCCGGAAACGCCATCTGACATGAAAGCGAACCAAAAGACCCAGCTCCGCGTAGGGCTCTTCGTGACGGTGGCCTTGGGCATCACCGCGACGCTCGCCTTCGTGGTGGGCGCGCAGCAGAACCTGTTCACGCGCAAGACCGAGTTCGTCGCCATCTTCGACACGGTGGATGGGCTGCGGCCAGGCAGCGTCGTCACGGTGGCCGGGGTCAACGTGGGCTCGGTCAGCTCGGTCGAGTTCGCCGAGGACGGCCGCATCGAGGTGCGCTTCGACGTCATCAACGACGCGGCCGCGCTCATTCGGGGTCGCCGCGTGGGCACCGAGGGGGAGTTCGAGGCAGGGTCGAGCGTGGTCTCCATCGGCAGCAAGGGCATGCTGGGCGACAAGCTCATGCAGATCACGGTCGGCCGCCGGACCCTCCCCACCTGGGATCCAGCCGAACCCCTCCCGGCGAGCACCAGCGGCGACCTGATGGCCCTCGCCGGAAGCGCCATGACCGAGGTCCAGGGCACCGCGGAGAACCTGCGCCTCGCGACCGACCCGTTCCGCGACCAGGCCTTCAGTCACGACGTCACGCGCATCGCCGCGAACCTCGCGCGCGTCACCGACATGCTGGCCAACGGCGACGGCGCCATCCAGCACCTGATGACCGACGAGGGCACGGCGGCCGAGATCGACGCCACGCTGGGCAACCTGCGCGCCACCAGCGACGAGTTTGCGCGCACCGCACGCAGCCTGCGGCGCGTGGCGGAAGAGGTGGAGCGCGGCGACGGCAGCGCCCACGCGCTCATCTACGGGGACGAGGGCCGCGAAGCCATGGTCAACATCGGCCGCGCCACTGGCGAGGTCGCTACCCTCCTCGAGGACGTGCGCACCAACGACGGCACCGTGCACGGCTTCCTCTACGGCGACACGGGCCAAGAGCTGCTCGCCAACCTCACGCGGGCCAGCGACGACCTCGCCTCCATCACCGCGGACGTCCGCGCCGGCCGGGGCACCATCGGCGGGCTGCTGCAGGACCCCAGCATCTACGAGGACGTGAAGCGCCTGGTGGGCGACCTCGAGCGCAACGAGATCCTACGCGCCCTGGTGCGCTACTCCGTGCGCCGCGACGAGGCCCGCCGCCCGGTCCGCGCCACCCCGCTGGAGTCCGAGTACGAGTTCACCGGGGACCCTCCGCCGGCGGACAGCGCCGCGCCCGCCGCGGCCGGTGGCGGAGAGGCAGCTCCGTGAGAGCGTACCTGCAGCTGCTGCGAGACGTGCTGGAGCAGGGCCGGCTGCGCGGCGACCGCACGGGGACCGGGACGCGCTCGCTCTTCGGGTACCAGCTGCGCGTGGACCTGAGCGAGGGCTTCCCGCTGCTCACCACCAAGAAGGTGCACACCAAGAGCGTGGTCAACGAGCTGCTCTGGTTCATCCACGGCGAGACGCACAACGACTGGCTCAAGGCCCGCGGGGTCACCATCTGGGACGAGTGGGCCACCGCCGAGCAGACGGCGCGCTTCGGGCGCGAGGCAGGGGACCTGGGACCGGTGTACGGGCACCAGTGGCGCAACTTCGGAGCCACCCGCCTGCCGGACGGGAGCTACGCGCGCGACGGCGTGGACCAGCTAGCCAACGTGGTCGCGGAGATCCGCCGCAACCCCGAGAGCCGCCGGTTGATCGTGAGCGGCTGGCACCCCGGCGAGGCCGACCAAGTCGCCCTGCCCCCCTGCCACACCCTCTTCCAGTTCTACGTGGCCGAGGGTCGCCTCAGCTGTCAGCTGTACCAGCGCAGCGCGGACGTGTTCCTGGGAGTGCCCTTCAACATCGCCAGCTACGCCCTGCTCACGGCCATGATCGCGCAGGTGACCGGGCTCGAGGTGGGCGACTTCGTGCACACCTTCGGCGACGTGCACCTGTACCGCAACCACGAGGAGCAGGCCGCGCTCCAGCTCTCGCGAGCGCCGCGCCCGCTGCCCACGCTGCGCCTCGACCCGAGCGTGACGGAGCTCGAGGCCTTCACGGCAGAGCACGTGGTCTTCGAGGGCTACGACCCGCATCCCGCCATCAAGGCGCCCGTCGCCGTATGAGCACGCCGCCGCCTCCCGCCGACGCGGACGCCACCGCGCAAGCCCTCGCGCCGGGTGAGCTCGCGCCCCTTGGTCTGATCGTGGCGCGGGCCAAGCGCGGCCACGCCATCGGGCGCGACAACCAGCTGGTGTTCCGCGTCAAGGAGGACCTCCAGCACTTCAAGCGCACCACGCTGGGCCACCCCGTGCTGATGGGCCGCAAGACCTACGAGAGCATCGGCAAGCCGCTGCCGGGGCGCACCAACGTGGTCATCTCGCGCAACCCGGAGTATCGGGCCGACGGGGTGCGCGTGTGCCCCAGCCTGGACGCCGCGCTCGAGTCCGTGCGCGGTGAGGCCATGCCCTACGTCATCGGTGGCGGCGAACTCTACGCGGCGGCGCTGCCCCTGGTGACGCAGCTGGTGCTGACGGAGGTCGACCAGCCCGTCGAGGACGGCGACACCTTCTTCACGTACCCGGAAGAAGACTTCCGCGTGATCGACACGCGCCCCGGCGAGACCCCGGGGGTCACCTTCACGTGGCTGGAGCGCGTCCCTGTCACCTTGGTCGGCTGGGCCGGCTAGCTCGGCCAGCGGCGTCGCCTCGCTGCCCAGAGGAAGCGCACCGGGGCGCTACCGCGCGGCGCTCCGCTCGCTGGCGTTCGCACGGATGATGGCGCGCAGGGTGTCGAGGGCGGTGCGGGCCTGCACGTCGTGCTCGAAGCTGGGGGCCCGCGGACCGCGGCCGCCGCTGCGCTCCGCGTCGCGACCCGGCTCCGGTGCGGCGCTCTCGGGCGCGGGCAGCTCTCCGTCCAGGTGACCCTCGAGAGAGCGCTCGCTGAACGCGCTGCCCCCGGCCGCGCGCACCACACTGGACGGCAGCTGCACCACCTCGATGTCGGGCACGATGCCCTCCGCCTGGATGGAGCGACCGCTGGGCGTGTAGTAGCGCGCGACAGTGAGCTTCATGGCGCTCCCGTCGGGCAGCTCGATCACGTTCTGCACGCTGCCCTTCCCGAACGTGCGCGTCCCGATGATGAGCGCGCGCTCGTGGTCGCGCAGCGCACCCGCGACGATCTCCGAGGCGCTCGCGGTGAGCCCGTTCACGAGCACCACCATGGGCCAGCGCGGACGCGTGCCCGCCGTGTGCGCGCGGCTCTCGAAGAGCTGCACCCCGCCGCGACCGCGCGTGGTCACGATGACCCCGGAGTCCAGGAACTCGTCGCTCACGAGCACCGCCTGGTGCAGTAAGCCCCCGCCGTTGTTGCGCAGGTCCAACACCACCCCCCGCAGCCCCTCCGGGCGCGCCGTGAGGGCCGCGTCGATCGCCGCACGCAAGGCCGGCGTGGTGTTGTCGGAGAAGGTGTAGAGGCGCACGTAGAGCACACCATCCGGAAGCAGCAGGGAGCTGACCGCGTCCACCTCGACGTAGCCGCGGCGCAGCTCCACACGAAGATCGGCGGGGTCGCCCTCGCGCCGGAGCGTGACGCGCACCAGCGTGCCCACCTCGCCCCGCATGAGCCGGATGGCGTCCCCCAGGCGCATGTCGCGCGCCTCGCGCCCCTCGATGACCAAGAAGCGGTCACCGGGCAGCAGCCCCGCGCGCTCCGCCGGACTCTCGGGCAGCACCCCCAGCACCACCAGCCAACCATCGCGCACCCCCACCTCTACGCCGATGCCCGCGAAGCGCCCCTCCGCGTCGTTGCGCAGCATCGCGTACTCGTCCGGGTCCAGGTAGGTGGTGTGGGGATCCAGGCTGGCCAGCATGCCGCGGATGGCCCCCTGCACGAGGCGCGCGCTGTCCACCGGCTCCACGTAGCTGACCTCCACGTGGGCGAGCGCCCGAGCCAGCACCCCGAGGTTGGCGAAGGGGCTGAGATCGCCTGACTCGTCGTCGCCACCGGTCGCGTGCGCAAAAGGCACCGCCGCGACGACCAACGCGCCCCCGCAGAGGGCGGCCAGCACGTAGCCCAGTAGGCGTCGGAAACCGCTTAGAAACAGTACGATTCTTGCACTTCGCCGTGTGCGGTGGGGTCCGTTCGGGGGCGAAGGGGGCGGCAAGGTGGGTGCAAAGCGCATTGACATACTCCCCATCCTACAGGTAGGACCACACATACCACACTCGAAGCGCGCATGCGCTCGCCGGAGGCAGGTACATGTCAGGGTCCGACAAACGCAAACAGAGTCTCTACTTCCCGGAGTCGATGCTGGATGACATCCAGCACGAAGCCGCCCGGCTCGACCGGTCTCTCTCCTGGATCGTGCAGCGCTGCGTGAAGATCGGGCTCTCCGAGATCCGCAAGCTCCCGTCCGTGAACGACATCGACGACCCGGACAGCGACTCCTGAGCGGACTCCGCGAGGCCTCCTAGGCATCATGGACCTGGCGCTCTACGAGCAACACGGCACCCTGCCCGACCAGGATGGGGTGCCGCTTTTCTATGGGCTCGCGGGGCGCGAGCAGCCCGGCGTGCCGCTCGTCCTGAACGACGGCATCGGCTGCGATGGCTTCGCTTGGCGGTACTTGATGCCGCATCTGGCGACTCACCATCCGGTGATACACTGGAACTACCGGGCGCACGGTCGCAGCGGGACGGGGGTGGGCCTCACGCGGCTCACGCTCCCCGCCTTGGCGGAGGATCTGCTGCGCCTGATGGACGGCCTGCAGCTGCCAACAGCCGTGCTGCTGGGTCACTCCATGGGCACGCAGGTCGCCCTCGAGGCGTACCGGCTGGCCCCCGACCGCGTCGCGGGGCTCGTGCTGCTGTGCGGGAGCTCCGGGCGCATCACCCACACCTTCCGAGGCAACGACCTGCTGCACAGGGTGCTGCCTGGGGTCAGCGCGCTGGTCGCCCGCAACCGCAGCGCCGCGCGAGGCCTCTTCGGGCGCATCCCGGCGGCGGTGGCCTACCGCCTGGGCACCCTGTCCGGCGAGATCGACCCACAGACCTTCCGCCGAGCCGACTTCGCGCGCTACTGGGACCACATCGCCACCATGGACCCCGACCGCTTCCTGGCGCTGCTGGACGCCGCGGGCACCCACAGCGCGGCGGATCTCCTGCCCAGCGTGAAGGCCCCCACGCTGGTGGTCGCGGCCGACGGTGACACCTTCACGCCGCCCGCGCTCGCCGCCGAGATGGCCGCGCGCATCCCCGACGCGGAGCACTTCCTGCTGCGGGCCGCGACCCACGCGGCGCCCGTCGAGCACCCGCTGGCCATCCAGCTGCGCGTGGACAAGTTCCTGCGCGAGCGGGTGAGCGCGCCCCCACCCCGGACGGGTGCGGTGCTCGGCGCCCCCTAGCCGCACGCTTTGGGGTACGCTCGGCCGCACCCGCTGTGGGGTGGTTCACGCAGCGAAAAATCGGACTGGAGCGCGCATGTTCATCAGCGGAATGTCGGGCAACGAGATCTATTGCCTGGCTCAGAAGGGTCTGTCGCCCGGCGAGATCGCGGTCGGCAACAGCGTCTACTCGATGGGTCTCGGCGGCGCGCTCGGCGCCATCGGGCGCAGCGTGTCGGGCGGTGAGATCCGCCAGATCACGGAGCTCATCAGCGACGGTCGGCACTCCGCCATCTCACGCATGGAGCAGGAGGCGCAGCGCCACGGCGCCCAGGGGGTGACCGGGGTGGAGACCACGCTCGGCACCATGGCCGGCTTCACGGAGTTCTTCTCGCAGGGAACGGCCGTGCACACGGAGCACGCCATGCCCTTCTTCTCTTCAGCGGCGAGCGGCATCGAGCTCTACTGCCACCTGGACGCGGGCTACCAGCCGGTGAAGTTCGTGATGGGCAACATCGCCTACGCGCTGGGCATCGGGCGCGGGCTGACCGGCAGCGTGCGCACGCTGGCCCGCGGCGAGGTCAAAGAGTTCTCGTCCATGTACAACGAGATCCGCCACACCGCGCTCGAGCGCCTCCGACGCGAGGCCGCGGCGGCCGGCGCCAACGCCGTGGTGGACGTGCAGGTGCGCATGTTGCCCTACGGGCCCGGCACGGTGGAGCTGCTGCTCACGGGCACGGCGTCGCGGCACCCCATGCTGTCGAACGGCCCCGTCCCCCAGCACCAGGTCGTCACCAGCGAGCTCACCGGCGAAGAACTCTGGAACCTGGCCGCGATGGGCTACGTGCCGCACCAGCTGGTCATGGCCACCAGCGTGTACTCGCTGGGCGTCTCGGCCAGCATCGGGGCGCTCTTCAAGAGCATCCAGCGGGGTGAGCTGCCGGAGGTCACGCAGCTGATCTACCAGGCGCGAGAGAACGCCCTCGAGCTCATCCGCAAAGAGGCGCAGGCGCTGGGCGCGGACCGCGTCATCGGCAACCGGCTCCAGATTCGTGAGATCGGCTCGGGGCTGGTGGAGGTGGTGGCGCTGGGCACGGCGGTCAAGCGCGCCCCCGCAGGGATGCAACCCCAGACCCCCCAGCTCATCCCGCAAGCCGTCATCGTGGACAAGAGCTCACGCAAGACCGACGAGAGCGTGACCGGCCTCGGGGCGCCGCTGGGCGGCCCCATGGCGCGCGCTCAGAACGTGGGCAATTCCGCGGGCACCCGGGCCCTCGGGCTGGCCATTGGGCTGTTCGTGATGCTCTTGAGCTGCTGCCTCACCGGCATCATCCCGTTCCTTTCACAGCAATGACTCCCACCTCACGCAGAAATAGTTGGTCACAAACGGGGTGCTCACGAGCACTCCCCTTCGATGGAGGCGCACGCAACACTCATGAACGAGCCTGATCCCATCGCCGATGCGATTCGCCTAGGGGCCTATCGCGACGCGGTGGCCCTCTCGGCTCGCCACCACGGACCCGCTCTCGGACGCTTCTGCATGGCCCTCCTGGGGGACCAAGGCGAAGCGGAAGAGACCACCCAAGAGACGCTGATCGCCGCGTACGACGCCTTCCCCCAGTATCGGGGCGAGGGTAGCGTGCGCGGCTTTCTGTTTGGGATCGCGCGACGACAGTGCGCGAAGCGGCTCACCACGCGAGTCCGGCGCGAGCGTCGGCTGCAGCTGGTGCACGACGCGAGCCCAGACGCTCAGACGCCCGCCGATCTCCTGGATCGACGGCGTCGGGCGCTGCGGGTGCGCGACGCGCTCGAGCTGCTGAAGCCGAGTGAGCGCGAGGCCGTGGTGCTCCGCTACGAGAGCGGGTTGGCCTACCGAGAGATCGCCGAGCTGATGGCGATCGACGAGGCCGCCGCCCGGAAGCGGGTGAGCCGTGCGCTGCTCCAGCTGCGATCGACCCTGAACGATGAGGTGATGTCATGACCGGCCACGACGACCAACGAGCCCCGAGCGACGCGCGCACGCGCTTCCTCGACGACCTCTCCGCTGCGGTGGACGGCGACGCAGACGCCCTGCGCGCCGCCGAGGAGCTGCTGGCGGACTCGGACGAGGCCCGTGACCTGCTCTTCGACGCGCGGCGCCTGGCGGGCGAGGTGCGCGAGGCCGGTGGCGACTACGTGCCCCAGCCGGACCTCGAGGCGCGCGTGCTGGCGGCGCTCGACGCTCGCTCCGGA
This sequence comes from Sandaracinaceae bacterium, assembly GCA_020633075.1. Taxonomy (GTDB): domain Bacteria; phylum Myxococcota_A; class Polyangia; order Polyangiales; family Houyiibacteriaceae; genus JADJJE01. The sequence continues at coordinate 923,164 of JACKEI010000002.1, read as the reverse complement.
CAGGCGGTGTCCCCTGCGCCGCAGCCGAGCGCACCACCGCAAGCGGCGCGCGCCGTGGAGAGCGCCGCGGCCCTGGTAGCCCCCGCGGCGCAGCCCGACGCGACCACGGAGGTGGACCCTCCCCTCAGCCGCTGGGCCGGTGGCGGAGGCTCCACGGACAAGGCCGAGGCGTTCCGCTCGGCAACGACGAGCGGCGTGGGGGCCGCCACGAAGTCGCGCATGAGCGAGCCGGACGTGGCGAGCAACGAGCGGCCCCAGGGCAGCACGCCCCACGCCGGTGTTCGGCGCTCGGGGCTGGCCCTGGTCGTCGGCGGCGGGGCCCTGTTCGCCATCGCGGCGGCCACCACGCTGGCCTTCGTAGGCAGCAAGATGTTCACCGAGGCGCCGGACGCGCCCGTGGTGGCCGTGCAGGGCTGGAGCGCCGAGGTGCAGACCGTGGTGCGCGCCGCCGACGCCTCCAGCGAGAGCGGCGTGAGCATCCGCGCCGCCGGGGCCAGCGAGTTCGTGGCCGTGGCCGAGGGCGCCACGCTGAGCAACGGCGCCACCCTGCGCACGGACGCACGGACGCGCGCACAGCTCCGCTTGAGCGACGGAACCGAGCTGGTGCTCAACCGCGACACCGAGGTCTCGCTCGAGACGACGGGTGCGCGTGACCTGCGCCTGACGCGCGGCGAGCTCTTGGCGAGCGTGGCGCACCTGGACAACGGACCCAACGCAAACCTCTACACACCGCACGGGCACATCGAGGTGTTGGGGACGAAGTTCCTGCTCACCACGGACGACCAGGTCGCGAGCGTGCAGGTGCTGCGCGGCGAAGTGCGTGCGCACGGTGCGAGCGGCCACGCCGAGGTCAAGGCTGGCCAAGAGGGAGTGCTGCGTCCCGGTCAGGCCGCGCGCGTGACCCCGGCCATGCACCTCGCGTCGCAGGTGGGCTGGTCCGAGCTGGGCGATGTCGCCGGTGACGAGGACATGCCCGTGCCCGGCATCGGCGAGCTGCGGGCGCACCGCCCGGGTGAGCGCCAGGCGCAGGAGCGCCCGCTGGCCATCTCGGAGCACAAGGTCTCCGTGCGCATCGTCGGCAACGTCGCGCGCACCGAGGTGGAAGAGGCGTTCCGCAACGACGGGAACGACGTGCTCGAGGGCGTGTACCGCTTCCCCATGCCGCCCGACGCGCGCGTGGCGAGCCTGCAGCTGCTGATCGACGGGAACTGGGAAGAGGGCGCCATCGTGGGGCGTGACCGCGCGCAGGCCATCTGGCGCGGCGTGATCCGCAACGCGACGCCTCAGCAGGAGCGGCAGCAGCAGCAGGAGGAGTGGATCTGGGTGCCTGGCCCGTGGCGCGACCCGGCCCTGCTCGAGTGGCAGCGGGGTGGACGCTTCGAGCTGCGCATCTTCCCGATCCCCGCGCATGGTGAGCGGCGCGTGCGCATCACCTACGAGCAGACCATCGCGCCCTCCGCGGCGGGTGAGCGACGCTACGTGTACCCCATGGCGCACAGCGCGGCGGACGACGACTCCACCCGCGTGGGCCACTTCGAGGTGGACGTGCGCGTGGCTGGCGAGAACGTCGCGGCCAAGGCCGTGGGCTACGAGATGGCCGGGGCGCGCGAAGAGGGGGCCGACCGCCTGCGCTTCTCGTCCGAGAACTTCCGCCCCGCCGGCGACCTGATCGTGGAGTACCAGCTGCCCGGCGGTGAAGCCGAGGTGCGCTACTGGACCTTCCAGGGCAGCGCGACCACGCCCCCGGGCGAGCGCTCCTCCAGCCGCTCGGAGCGCACCAACAGCTCGCGGCAGAACGCGGAGGACCAGTCCGTCGCGCTGCAGCAGGCCATTCACGCCGACGCGCGCCCCTACGTGGTGTTCGCGCTCCGCCCAGAGCTGCCGGCCTGGAACGAGCAACGTCCGCGTAGCTACGCGTTCGTGCTGGACTCGAGCCAGAGCATGGTGGGTGAGCGCTTCGAGCGCGCGGGCCAGCTGCTGCGCCGCGTGATCAGCGAGATGGACCGGCGCGACCGCTTCACGGTGCTGGCCTGCGACGTGAGCTGCGAGAGCTTCGGGGACCCCACCACGCCGACGGCGGACGCGGTGGCGCAGCTGGAGCGCTTCCTGACCAAGGTGGAGCCCGCGGGTTCCACGGATGTGGTCATGGCGCTGCGCGCCGGGCAGACCGCGCTGATGAGCGGCCAAGAGGGACGCGAGGCCCACGTGGTGTACGTGGGTGACGGCCTCAGCTCCACCGGCTACCGGCGCGCGAGCTTGATCTCCGGCCAGGTCACGGAGCTGGCCCGCTCGGGCGTGTCCTTCAACACGCTGGGCATCGGCCAGGACGCGGACGCGAACGTGCTGGCCGCGGTGGCCCAGGCGGGCGGCGGGCAGTACGTGCCCTTCGTGCCCGGTCAGCGCATCGGAGAGGCCGCGATCGCGGTGCTGGAGGCCACCTACGGCGCCTCGCTGCGCAACGTGACGCTGCAGGTCCCCGCGGGCATCACCGACGTCTCCCCTGCGTCGCTGCCCACGCTGCGCGCCGGGCAAGAGGTGCTCGTGGTGGGCCGCATGGCCAGCAGCGCGCCCATCGGTGGTGAGCTGCGGCTCACGGGCACCGTCGCGGGGCAGCCCTTCGAGAACCGCTACCCCGTCACGCTCACACCGACCACGTCGGCCGGCAACGGCTTCGTCCCGCGGGTCTTCGCGAGCACCACCATCACGGAGCTGGAGCGCTCGGCCAAGGGCAGCGACAACGCGCGCATCGTGGCGCTGAGTAAGGCCTTCCAGGTGCTCTCCAGCCAGACCTCCATGCTGGTGCTGGAGAGCGAGGCCATGTTCCGCGCCTTCTCGGTGGACCGGGCGCGCCCGGCCATCACGTGGACCGGCGAAGACGACATGGTCGAGGGCACGTCCAGCGGCGTCGTCGACATGAGCGGCAGCGCGGGCGGCGGCGCGGGTTCACTGGGTGAGACCCGCCGCCGCAGCGCCAGCGGTGCGGGCATGGAGAGCATGGCGGACCTGGCGTCTGGCGCATCCGCGACGCCGTCGCGTCGCCCGTCTGCGGCCTCGCCGAGTCCGTCCGTGTCAGCGATGTCTGTCGCGATGGAGGGCCTGAATCCCTTCGACGACGGAATGAACCGCGCGCAGCAGATGCCACCGCGCGGGGGCATGATGCGCCGCATGCGCCGCGTCTCCATCCGCGAGGGCTACGTGCGCTCGGACGCGAGCATCCGGGACCGTGACCTCGAGGCGGTCACCGCCGCCGAGGCCGCGCTGCGCGAGCAGCCGGACAGCCGAGACCGCCACCGCAACCTGGTGCGCGCCCTCTCCCGCGCCGGCTCGCTGGTGCGCGCCGAAGAGGTGGCGCGTCAGTGGATCGCCCGTGACGCCCTGGACACCGAGGCGCTCACCTACCTGTCGGACGTCGTGGGCCGCCGTGGCGAGCGCGACCGCGCGCTGCGCTACCTGTCCGGTATCGTGGACCTCAACCCGGAGAGCGAGGCCCTGCAGGAGCGCCTGGCGCTGGCCTACGAGCGCGCCGGCAAGACCGAGGCTGCCTGCGGCCACCGTGTGGCCCTGGCCGAGATCGACAGCGACGACGCGACCCACGTGGCCGACGCCGCGCGCTGCCGGCGCGGGCTGGGTGACGCGGCCGGGGCCGAGGGCCTCCTGAGCGGCATGGACACGCCCCGCAACATGGAGCGCGCGCGCACCGAGGTGGAGCGCCCGGCTTCACCGGAGTCCGTGCGTGGCGACCTCATGCTCGACGCCACCTGGAGCGGCAGCGACGACGTGGACCTGACGCTGGTCACGCCGCAGGGCACGCGCCTGAGCTGGATGGGCGGACGCACCAGCGTCGTCGGCGAGGACGCCGGGCGCAGCGGGCGCGAGCGGCTGGGCCTGCGGCGCGCGGGAGTCGGCAGCTACTACATCGAGGTGGCGCGGGTGCAGAGCTCCGACAACCAGCCGGTCCGCGGCGAGATTCGCGTACGCACGCCGTCCGAGACCCGCACCATCCCCTTCGTGCTGAGCGACCAGCGCGTCGTGGCCGGGCGCGTGGACATCGTCACCCGCTGGGTGGTGCGCTGAGCTGGACGGGCGCTGCGGCGCCCGCTCGATGACGGCCGACGCGACGAGGTCCTGTGGTGTGAGGCTACGCCTCTCGCCGCAGGACCTTGACCGCGTGGTGGATCTGCTCCGCGGTCTCTTCCACGCTCACGTTGCCGTCCACGTGCACGATGTTGTCGTTGGGGAAGTAGCGCCCGATGTCCTTGTAGAACGTGGCGAGCAGCGTCTGCAGCTCTTCTTCTTCGAAGAGCTCCCGGCTGCCCGAGCGCGTCTGACGCCGGTTGGCCGCGTTCTCCGGGTCCACGTCCAGCACGAGCGTGAGGTCGGGACGCCGCGCCTGCGCGTTGAGGGTGCGCACCCACGTGATGATGTCCTCACGGTTCCCGCCAGCCGTGAGCGACTGGTAGGCCACGGAGGAGTAGTCGTACCGGTCCGTGATGACGGTGACGCCGTCCATCAGGTTGGGGATGATCTCGGCGTCCAGGTGATCCACACGGTCGGCCGCGAAGAGCAGCGCCATGGTGGGCCACCGGGGAGCGCGCGCACCACCGATGCCCGGCACCACCACGCGGCCCGTTAGCATCTGGCGGATCAGCACTCCGACGGGGCCGTCGCTGGGCTCGCGCGTGCTGTGGACAGGTAGGCCCCGAGCGCCGAGCCTGTCCGTGAGGAGACGGGTCTGGGTGGTGGTGCCCGCACCGTCGATACCCTCTATTGCGATGAGTAGGCCCTCGATCATGGCGCGCATCCTATCACGTCGGTCTGGATAGCGATCCGGAGACGCGTGGCGGCGCGCCGAAATTCAGCGCGCCGCGAGGGGCCGCTCACCGGTCACGGCGTGTCCGTCGAGCGTGACCGGGCCCGAGATGACCACCGCACGGGGGGGCGCGCTGCTGAGCTCGGCGACCGCGCGCGGACCCACACGCAGGGTGTGACCGAGGTAGCGCAGGGAGAGGGGCTCGTCGGCGGTCTCCACACGGACGCGACCGTGCGTGAGGTCCACCGCCAGCGGGCTGAAGGTCACGAAGCGGGCGTCCGTGCGCTCCTCGAAGACGAGCTGCCCGCCTCCCGGGGGTACGACGCGGACCTGCCCACCCACGGGCGTGTTGACGCGCTCACCCTCCTCGAAGGCGCCGCGCCGCAGGCTCTCGCCGTCCAGGAACGACTCGAAGGTGGCCACGCGCGGGCCGGCCGGGGGCTCCGTGCGGAGAGACCGCCCGAGCGCGAGGACGACCGCCAACACCGCGATGCCGGCGACGATGGCCCGGGTGCGCCCCGTCACTCGCTGTCCCACGAAGGAAGGCCGAACTTGTAGGTGAAGCCCAGCTGCCCGAGCAGGCGCGGGTCGCTGTCGATCAGCCCTGCCCCCACGAGGTCGGTCATGATGGGCCGCGAGCGACCCGCCACGATGCCCTCGAAGCGGAGCATCACGTTCCAGGAGTCGGAGACGACGATCTCGGCGACGCCGCCCAAGCGCAGGCGCGCTGCGCCGCGCCGGTTGGGGCCCCGGTAGCGGTCGGAGTGGGTGTCGAAGGCGACGATCGCGGTGACGCTCGCGGCGGCGGCGAAGTGCACCGAGACGAGCCCCTCGAGCGAGAACAAGAAGGTGTTGGTGGGGGACTCGCGCGGGATGGCGCCGTCGCGGTACATGTGCGTGGGCCCAAAGCCGCCCCCGATGCGGAGCTGCGCACCCAGCGAGAGTGAGGGCAGCGCGCGATAGGCCGTCTTCAGGCGCCCGTCGAACTCCGTGAGCCCGAAGAAGGAGCGCAGCGAGAAGCCGATGTCCAGCCACTCGTGCACGTTGCCGCCGACGCGGGCTTCCAGGATGTACGGGAAGCCGATGGCGACGTCGAAGTAGGAGCGCCGCTCGGGCGTGAGGGTCGCGGCGTAGCTGCGCAGCGAGCGCGTCGTCTCGACCGCAGCGACCTCGGCCTCGGCGATCTCTTCCGGGGTCTCGGCGCCCACACGCTGCAGGTCCACCGCGACGTCGCGGGGGCCGCCGGCGCTCAGTGACACCTGCTCGGTGTGCGTCGCGTAGTTCTGCGCGCGCACCTCCACGCGGTGAGGCCCAACCGGGAAGAGCCCCTCGAAGGGCACCGGGCCCCTGTACTCGCCGTCCACGTAGAGGAAGGCGCCGCGCGTGCTGCTGGTGACGCGCAAGAGCACCTGCTCGGGGACCAGCGTGGCCGTGATGGTGCAGGTCTCGCCCAGGCGCACCTGGCACACGTCGCGGAACTCCGAGTGCCCGTCGGCGGTCACGCGGATGGCGTAGCTGCCCGGCTCTGCGCCCTCGAGGATGACGGGCGCGGGCCCGAAGTCCTGACCGTTGACGAAGACCTGCCCGCGGACGTTGGCGCGCACCACGATGGTGCCCGGCTCCTGCGCCACGGGCTCCATGACCAGCACCACCGCCGAGCGTCGCCCGGACTCCACCCGCACGGTCTGGCGCGCCGTCTGGTAGCCGTTGGCCTCGGCCTCGACGATGTGTTCCCCCGGCGCGAGGCCCTCGACGGTGCGGCCACCCACACCCAGCGGATCGCCGTCGAGGAAGAGGCGCGCCGACAGCACGTTGGCGGCGACATGCAGGCTGCCCGGGGTGTGCGTCGGCCGCATGGTGAAGTGCACGGTGGTGCGCTCGGCGACGCGCACCTCGACCGTGGTCTCGAAGGGCGCCAGCCCGCCATCGCGAGCCTCCACGCGCACACGGTGCGAGCCCACGCTGAGCCCTTCGACCACGACGGGGGAGGTGCCGCGCTCGACGCTGTCGACGAGCACGCGCGCCCCCGAGACGTCCCCCGCGACGAGGATGGAGCCCATCTCGCCCGCCGTGCCGCGCAGGGTGACGGGCAGCTGCATGGTCTGGCCGGGGGTCACGTCGATCCAGAGGTTGAACGTGATGTATCCACGACGCCCGACCTGCACCAAGTGCCGCCCAGGCGTGACCTCCAGCGTGAGCGGCAGGTTGCCCACATCCGCGCCGTCGACGCGCACGGCGGCCCCTTGAGCGGGGGGATTCTGCGGAGCCAACACGAGCTGAGCCACCTGGGCTCGAGCCTCACCTGCGGTGGCGGCAAGGAGCACGGCGCTGAGCAAGGCCATAGCTGCGATCCACCGCGGGGCGACGAGACGCGGCGCACGGCGACCCGCGAGGAGGTTCGTGAGAGGCATGGTGGTCCCGGTGTAGCGTGTTTGCGCGCCGCCCAGCAAGGGCCCCGTGACGGCTCAGCCGCGCTCCGACGAGCCACTGAACGGGCAGCCGGGCGCGCCCGGGGCGCCACCACCGGCAACCCCCGCCGGCGCCTTTGCGCGGGGCTTGGGCTCGCCGCTGGGGTTTGCCAGCGGGATGAGCGCGCGCAGGGTGACGCCCGTGATCTCCTGCAGCGCAATCGAGACCGGGCCGGCGGCGCCTTCGCGGATGGCCTCGTCCACGGCGACGATGCCCTCGCGGCTGAGCCCGTCGGGTAGGTCGGCCAGGAACCCCCCGTAGGCGTGCGCCACGGTGATGATGAGCTGCTCCACGCTCAGCCACTGGTGGCAGTGCAGCACCCGCGCGGCGAGGAACGGGTCACGCCCCTCGCGCCGCACGAGGCCGCTGGCGACCTCCCGACGGGACGCGTCGAAACCGGAGGGCCCTGCCCACTGGGCGGGGTCCTCGACCGGCTCCCGGAACCAGAACTCGAGGGGCAACGCGGGGTCGCGGTTGGTGAGCGCGAGCAGGGATCGCGGCCCCACGAGCAGGTGCTTGAGCAGCCCCGCCATGCGCAGCTTGTCGTAGTAGTCCGGGGACTTCGACTTGCCGAGCAGGTCCTGGCAGGTCTTCACGAACAGCCAGCGCGCGTCCACGTTCATGGTGAGTCGGCCGCGGCCTCAGACCGCCAGCAGCTCCTTGACCTTCGCGATCACCTGCGGCGCCTGGATGGGCTTCGTGATGTACGCGTTGGCGCCGAGGGCCATGGCCCGCTGCCGGTCCTCGGTGGAACCCTCGGTCGTGATGATGATGATCGGGACGTCCTTGTGGGTCTCGTCGCTGCGGATGCGCTTCACGAGCTTGAGGCCGTCCATGATGGGCATGTTGATGTCGGTGATCACGAGGTCGAACTTGCCACCGGCGAGCTTGCGCAAACCGTCGACACCATCCTCCGCCTCCGTGACCTTGAGCTTCTTGATGCGCGCGAGGGCGAACACCAAGAGCTGCCGCATCATGGGGGAATCTTCGACTACGAGGCAGGAAAAGTCGGACATGGTCAGTCGGTACTCTCGGAGGACGCGGCCTCGGCGGCGGCGAGCTTCTGTCGGACACCAGCAAGTGCCTGAATCGGTCCGGCAGCGGTTGCGTACAAGTTGGCGGCGATCAGGGCGGTACCAGCCTGAGCGCCGAGAAGCTGAAAGAGCTCTCGGTCCACGTTCATCCACTGGCTCTTCTGTTCGAGCAAGGTGATGACGGAGATGGCGCCCACCGGCCTGCCATCGGACATGAGCGGGATGACCGCCACCGGATCATCGTGGGTACCTTGGATGAAGTCGGCGCTGCCGTCTTCACGGATGCGGGGAATGCCCGTCAAGCACGCCTCGCCCACGTGCCCGACGCCCACCGGGACCGGCACGATGGTGCTGGCGTCCAGCTGCTCGTAGGCGATGGGATAGGCCGTCTCGGTGCCCTCGTCGAGGACGTAGATCACGAAGCCGTGCGCGCCCACCAGCTGCCCACACATGTCGCGCAGGTGACGCACCACGCGGCGCAGCGAGAGCGACGCCCCCAGCTGGTAGCTCGCGATGTAGAGATTGGCGAGGTCGTTGACCTCCTGCTCGATCTCGTCGTGCCGCCCCTGGTGCTCTTGACGCTTTTCTTCGAGCTCCGAGCTGCGCTCCAGCAGTGACTTGCGCTCCTGTTCGAGCTTCTCGACGGTGCGCAAGAGGTCGCGAATGGCGTCGTCGCTGGCGATCTGCGAGCGCAGGCGTGCGTTGTCTTCCTGAAGCCGACCGTACTCCTCACGAAGCTGCGCGTTCTCCTGCAGCAGGTGCTCGGTGTACTCCACGCCCTTCTTCAAGAACGATCGGACAAAGCTCTCTCGTTCTTTGATCAGGTCCATGGGGACATCGCTCGCGCGGTTGGAGTCAGGGTCGATCATCGTGAATGTGCTGTGGCGAGACTATCAGACGTGTGCGAGCGATTGGAAGGACGAACGCGCGCCCACTCGCGGCGCTCCGCACGGTTGAGTTCACGCGCTGGTGAGTTCCGCGAGGCGCTCCGCCATCGCGCGGAGCGGCAGGCTCCGGTCGACTGCTCCGGTGCGCACCGCCGCGCCCGGCATGCCGTAGATGACCGCCGTCTCGGGGGCCTCCGCCATGACGATGCCGCCCGCGTCACGCAGCGCGACGACACCGCGCGCTCCGTCATCCCCCATGCCGGTCAGCACCACCCCCACAGTGCTGGCACCAAAGACCCTCGCAGCGCTCTCGAACAGGCGGTCGACGGAGGGCACGTAGCGGTCGCCGGCGTCGGGCGCGACGACCTTGACGCCGAGACCCCGCTGCAGCTGGACGAGCTCCATGCAGCGTCCGCCGGGGCAGATGAAGGCGGTGCCTGCGGTCAGGTGATGAACGTCACTGGCCTCCGCCACCCGCATCCCGCCGATCTTGTCGAGGCGCTCGGCGAAGGTCTTGGTGAAGCGCTCGGGCATGTGCTGCGCGACCACGACGGCCGTGGTGGTGGACGTCGGCAGGCGGCGGAAGACCTCCACCAGGGCGGTCGGCCCTCCCGTGGACGACCCGATGACGATCAGGCGGCTGGGCTCGCGGTCGCTGGCCGCACCACGCCGGGGCGTGAGCGTCACCTCGCCGCTCCCGCGCACGCGAGCGTGGAGGTCCAGGCCGGCCGGCGAGAGCTGACGCACCACCTCCACCTTCTCGGCCAGCTCCGCGCTGATGCCGCTCAGGTCGCTGGTCACGGTGCGGGTGGGCTTCGCGACGAAGTCGAGCGCGCCCATCTCGAGGGCGCGGAAGACGTTCTCCTTCGCGGAGTAGCCGCTGACCACGATGACCGGCGTCGGCCGGCGCGCCATCATCAACCGCAAGAACGTGAAGCCGTCCATCCGCGGCATCTCGAGGTCCAGCGTGATCAGGTCCGGCTGCAGCTCGGCCACCATGCGCAGCGCTTCGTCTCCATCCCCGGCCTTGCCGATGACCTCGACGGCAGGGAGGGAGGTCAGCAGCTCGGAGATGGTGCGGCGGTTGTACGCCGAGTCGTCGACGACGAGGACGCGCAGATGTCTCATGAACCCTCGCTTGCGGAAGGCGCGCGAAAGAGGTGGGGGGCGGGGCGACGGTAGACGAGGTCGGTGGACACGTGCACCAACTCGAAGGCCGTGCTCGCGTTGAGCAGCGACTCGCTGTGCCCGAGCAGCAGATACCCGCCAGCGACGAGCCGATGATAGAAGGTGTCGATGGCTCTGCGACGCGACTCGGCGTCGAAGTAGATCAGCACGTTGCGACAGAAGACGGCGTCGACGCGTCCGACGATGGCCGTGCGACTGTGGTCGAGGAGGTTCAAGTGTCCAAAGTGACACATCGCGCGGATGTGCGGGTGAACTTGCCGTCCATCGGGGACGTCGACGAAGTATTGGAGGTAGCGTCGGTCCGTCGTGCGGAAGCTGGCGTCCGTGTAGACCGCGCGGCGGGCCTTGTGCAGCACTCGGCGCGAGATGTCGTTGCCGTAGATGCGTACGTCCCAGCCTTTGAACAGACCCGAGTCCTCCACGAGGATGCCCAGCGTGTACGCCTCCTCGCCGCTCGAGCAGCCCGCGCTCCACAGCGCGAGCCTGCGTGTCCCCCGCTCCTCCGCGCGCGCCTTGAGCTGGGGCAGGATCTCGTCGCGGAAGGCCCGCAGCTGGTACTCCTCGCGGAAGAAGTAGGTCTCGTTGGTGGTCAGCACCTCGACCGCGTTCTCGAGCTCCGTCGCGGCGTCGGGGTGGTAGCGAAGGTACTGGTAGTAGGCGCCGAAGTCGCGCAAGCCAACCGCGTCGAGGCGCTCACGCAGCCGGCGGGCCACGATGGTGCGCGCGTCATCCGAGAAGTAGATGCCGCAGAAGCGGTTGATCAGGTCCCGGATCATCCGGAAGTCCTCGACGGCCAGCCCCGGGCCCTCGTCGAAGAGCAGCGGCACTCAGCCCTCCCCCGCCTGTCCAGAAGACGCCAGGGCCGCCTCGAGGGCACGGCGGACGTGCTCGTCGCTCTCGCGGCCGACGTGCGCGAGGAGCACGTCGCGACCGCCCTCCACGCGCGCTAGCGCGCTCACGGCGGCGGCGCGAACGTGCCAGGCCGTGTGGTGGAGCGCCTCGCTCAGGAAGCGACGCGCCGTCGCCCCGTCAACCCGTCGTGCGAGCCCCAGCGCCTGCTTGACCACCTCGTCGTCGGGATGGTGAGCCAGCTCGGCGAGCACGTCGTCGAGAGGGACGTCCAGCGCGCAGAGGGCCTCGAGCGCCGCCAGCGCGACGCCTGGGCGCTCGCTCTTGAGCTTGTCGCGCAGCGTCGGCACCGAGCTGATGTCGCCGGCCAGGGCGAGCGCGCGCGCCGCGGCCGCGACCACGGCCGGAGCCTCCGCGTCGAGCGCCACGCGCAACGAGCCGTGGAGCTTCTGGACGCCCAGCTGCCGTCCGAGCACGCCGAGCGCCTCGGCGGCCGCGACGCGGACGTTCACGTCGTCATCCGAGAGGGACAGGCTGACACACTCGGCGGACTCCTCGTCGTGGACCTTGGCCAGCGCGAGGACGGCTGCGCGACGGACCACCGGGCTGGCGCTGGCCTGGGCCGCGCGGAGCCCTTCGAGGCGCTCGCCGTCGTGGGAGTCCGCGATCAGCTCGCACACCACCGCGGCCCCCGGCCAGTCGAAGGAGAGGGTCCGGAGCGCGCTGGCGACGGCCTCTGTGTGGGCGCGCCCCAGGTGGCGCAGGGCGCTCCCGATGGAGCCCGCGAGCTCCTCCCCGGCCTGCTCCAGCATCACGACCAGCCGGCGGGCGTCGTCGGGCTCCGCGCACGCACCCAGCCCCCGCACGGCAGCGCGGCGCACCGCGTCGTCGTGGCCGTCGAGCGCGGCGGAGACGCGCGCACGGAGCAGCCGGAGCGCGTCGTTGCTGGGCGCGACGCTGGCCGTGGACGCCCCCGCAGAGAGGCGCGCGTGCTGGACCAGATCGCACGCCAGCTCCAGCGCGAGACCGCTCACCAGGCCGGAGGTCTGCTGGTGTACGTCCAGCAGAGGCTCGATGGCGTCGGGCCCCCACAGCACGAACGCCTGCAGCGCCTCGCTGGGCAGCGCGCCCTCCGAGGCGAGGCCGAGCGCGACCTCCACGATGCCCGGGTCCTGGGCGAGGATGGCCAGGTGGGCAGCCGACTGTCGGACGCCCAGCGCTCCTTCGACGACGAGGAGCCGCAGCGACTCGCGCGCCTTGGACGACAGCTGCCGCGCGCGGGCCGTCACCGCCTGCGCGAGCTCCGGAGCGCCGTCGAAGAGGCGCACCAGACCGACGGCGCCGCTGCCGGCCACCGTCAGGGAGTGGTCCTCGAGCGCCTCGGCGAGCGGCTCGAGCGCCTCGACGCGGCCGGTCCGCCCGAGCAGGTCGAGCGCGACCCGCTGCGTCATGCGGTCCACCATGAGCGGCGCGAGCTCGTCGTAAGGAACCTTGCTGGAGAGACGCGTGAGCGCGTCCACGGCAGCCAGCCTCTGAAACGGGTCCGGCGAACGCAAGAGGTCGCGCAGGGCGAGCTCGGCGTCGCCCCCGCCGATGCGTGACAGCGCGTCCACCGCGGCGGCAGACGTGTTGGGATCGGCCGCACGCAGCGCCGCGACGAGGGCCGGCACGGCGTCGGTGGACCCGGTGTTGCCGAGGCCCTCGAAGATGAACTTCTTCGCCGCTTCGTTCACGCGCGGGAGACGCTCCAGGAGCGCGGCAGCGACGCGCGGCCCGTGCTTGGCCAGCGCCTCCAGCGCCGAGTTGCGCAGGCCCACGTTGTCGCCCTGGACCACCGCGTCCACCAGCGCATCGATCAGCGCTGCGGAGCCTTCGCGCTGACCGAGCTGCGCGGCGGCCTCCTTGCGCACGCGCCAGTCCACGTCCCCCAACGCCACGAACAACCGCGACTGCACGGACGGGTCGGAGGCCGGGAGGGCGGCCAGCGCCAGCACCGCAGCGCGGCGCGCCTCCGCGTCCGGCGCCTGCTCGGCGTCGCGCGGCTGAAGTCCGCCCGGCGCCCCCGGCTCGTGGTGATGGCCACCCGCGCTCATGGTCGCCGGCTCTTTCCGCGCTGGGGCGCGGGCGCGTTGGGAGTGCCGCCCAGCGGCGAGGGCGGCGGCGGGAGCTCGGACAGAGCAGCCATCGCCACGGCGTCGACGTCGAGGCCGCGCGCGGGTGCGGCGACACGCGCGACGTCGATCACGAACACGAGCTTGCCACCGTGGTTGAACACCTGGGCGATGCCGCGCACGTCGTCCCCACGGCCGAGGGCCGGCACGGCGCGCTCGTCGGCGCTGGTCGTCCCGAAGACCTCGGTCACGGCGTCCACCACCAGGCCCACCGCGCGGCCGTCGAGCTCCACCACCACCCACTTGGTGCGGCGCGTGCGCGCGCTGCTCTCCAACCCGAAGCGCAGGCGCAGGTCGATGATGGGCACGACCTCGCCGCGGTGGTCCGTGACCCCCAGGACCACGGCGGGCGCGTGCGGGAGCTCCACCACGGGCATCGGGTTGATGATCTCCCGCACCTCGAAGATGGACACGGCGTACTGCACGCTCCCCACCAGGAACCCCACGAGGTTCTTGGAACGGTCGGCGCGGCGCGACGCTTGCCCTGAGTGCTTGACGATCATTTGCGGAGGAGCGGGGTGGGTTCGAGGAGGATGAGGATGTCGGAGTCGTCGGCCACGTCGCCGCGCGTCTCTCGGGTGCGGTTCACGCGCGGACGACCGATGCCGTAGACGAACTCGCTCATGTCGCCTGCGACCACGCCGGAGAGCTCGATCTCGTCCGCCGCGAGGCGGTAGACCTGCAGCACGCGGTCGACCAGCAAGCCCATGATCTCGTCCCCCTTGTCCACGAGCAGCACGCGCGTGTGCTTGTCATGAGGGGCCTCGAGGACGCGCAGCTTGCGGCGCAGATCGAGGACGGTGGTGACACGCCCGCGCACCGAGATGATCCCGAGCACATGCGCCGCCGTGCGGGGCACGGGCGTGATCGCGGGTGGCTTCAGGATCTCGCGAATGGCACCGAGAGGCAGCGCGTAGAACTCCTCGGCGAGCTGGAACGCGAGGTACTCCCGCAGCGCGTCCGTGTCCACGACGGGCGTGGCGCTCGGCGTGATCGCGCCGGGCATGATGGTCTTGCTGCGCGCCATGGCGTCACTCATGCGCGTGCCCTCACCCGAACACCCTCGCTGCCGGAGAGCACTTCCTCGAGGAGCCCCGGTGCGTCCAACACCAGCGCCACCCGCTGGTCTCCGAGGTCAGTCGCCCCAGCGAAGCCCCGCGTGTCCCGCAGGCTCGGCCCCAGCGCCTTGATCACGATGTCCTGCTGCCCCGCCAGCGCGTCGACGACGAAGCCGAGGCGGCGGTGCCCGAGGGCCGAGACCACCACGTACTGCCGGACCGCCTCGGGACGGGGGATGTGCGTGAGCTCGAAGAGGCGCTCCAGGCGACAGATGGGGAGCGTGCCTCCGCGCAGCGTGAGCACCTCGCGCCCTTCCACGGTGCGCACGGAGTGCTCGTCCAGGGCGATGGCCTCCTGGACGGAGGTGATCGGCAGGGCGTACCAGCGGTCGCGCACGCGCACGAGCAAGGCGCTGATGATGGCCAGGGTCACCGGCAGGGTGATCGTGAACTTCGAGCCGATCCCCTGCTCCGACTGCACGTCGATGACGCCGCCCAGGCGCGAGATGTTGGTCTTGACCACGTCCATCCCGACGCCGCGCCCGGAGATGTCCGTGATGGAGGCGCTGGTGCTGAACCCTGGCGCGAAGATGAAGTTGAGCGCGTCTTCGCGGGAGACCTCACCGGCCAGCTCCCGCGCGAGCATGCCCTTGCGCACGGCGGCCTCCACGAGCTTTCCCTCGTTCATGCCGGCGCCGTCGTCCTCGATCTCGATCAGGACGTGATTGCCCTTCTGGAACGCGTTGAGCGCGAGCGTGCCCGTGGTGGGCTTGCCGGCCAGCTCGCGCACCTTCGGAGACTCGATGCCGTGGTCGATGGCGTTCCGGATGATGTGCATGAGCGGGTCGCTGAGCTCTTCCACGATGAGCTTGTCGACCTCGGTCTCTGCGCCGGTGACGACCAGGCGGACCTCCTTCTCGTGCTCGCGCGCGACCTGACGGACGATGCGCGCCAGCTTGTCGAAGACCTGGCCCAGCGGGACCATGCGCACGTCGAGGATGCCGTCCTGGAGCTCCTCCAAGTGCCGCTCGAAGCCGCGGTTCACGCGGTGCAGCTCGAGCGCGAGGTGGCGCAGCTCCGGGTTGCGGCGAATGCGCTCGGTCAGGCGCGCGACGGAACTCCTCACGATGGCGAGCTCGCCCACGACGTTCATCAGGTGGTCGAGCTTGCGGATGTCCACGCGCACGGTGTTGGCGACCGACCGGAGCGAGAGCTGGTCGGCCGTCACCTCGCGCTCGGCGCCGCGGTCTTCCGAGATGCCGGCGTGCTGGTCGAGCTCGCGCGGCACCGGGGCGGGCGGGATGCGACCGTCGGGGATCGGGGTCTCGGGCCGACCGTCTGGTACGGGCGTGTCGACGTGCGTGTGCGTGGCACCACGCAGGCGCGGCACCACCCGGAGCGCGTCTTCTCGTGCATCCAGCACTTCGCCGAGGTGCTGGGCGGACACGCCGCTCGCGAGCAGCACGTCGAGCTCGATGTGGTCGCCGTCACCTCCGTCCATGGACGGCAGGTAGGTGATGATCTCGGCCACGGGCTTGGCCCGCCGCTTGAGGTCCTCGAGCAGGGTGTCGATGGACGCGAGCGAGAAGCGCACGTGGAGCCGGTAGAGCGTCAGGCCCTGCTGCAGGTTGGTGCGCAGCCGGTGCTCTTCGTACTCCGTGAGCACCGCCATGACGCCCGGGTCGATGTCGTACTCGGACAGCGGGTCATGAACGGCCGCGCGCCCCTTGCCGGAGACGCGCTCGATGTTCGCCGCGTAGGCGTCCAGGTTGACGCCGGCCAGCGCCGCTTCGTCGTCCGAGAGGAGGCGCTGGAAGTTCTCGACGCCCTCGAAGAGCACGTCCAGGACCTCCTGGCTGAGCGCGACGCGCCCGAGCCGCAGGTCGTCCAGCAGGTCCTCGAGGGCGTGCGCCACGGCGCCCAGCTGGTGGTAGCCGAACATGCCCGCGATGCCCTTGAGGGTGTGCACCCCACGGAACACCTCGTTGACGAGGTCCGGGTCGCCGCCCGCGTCCTTCTGCGCTTGGTCCAGCAACAAGAGGTCCCGCGACAGGCTCTCGATGATCTCTTGGGCCTCTGCCAAGAACTCGTCGCGGACGTTGTCGCTCACGTCAGCCCTCCGCCTTGGGGCACAGCTCGGCCACCAGCGCGCGCAGCGCGTCCGCCGTGAAGGGCTTGCTGAGGAACGCGTTGGCCCCGATGGCGAGGCCACGGGCTTGGTCCCTCTCGCCCGCCTCCGTGCTGATCAGGATGATGGGCGTGCGCAGGTGGGCTTCGTTGCGACGCATGAACGCCACCAGCTCGAGCCCGTTGATGTCGGGCATGTTGATGTCCACCACCACCGCGTCGAAGGACTCTCGCGGCAGGATGCGCAGCGCCTCGAAGCCGCTTGCGGCTTGGGTTACCAACACATCGCCCGACTCTTCGAGGGCGGCTTGTACGAACGCGCGCATGGCGCTGCTGTCTTCGACGACGAGTACGCGCTGGGTCACATTGGCTCCGAAGGGTGAGCCTACCAGACTCCGCGGTGAGATCGCGACTGGGCTGCAAGACCGTCGCGCAAAAGACTGCACAGCCTTTCAGCCGGGGCTGCCAATCGCCCTGCCGCTCGGCACCGGAGGGGTCCACGAGGCGCTGAGGCGGCCGGAGTCCCAGGCAGTCGAGGGCCCCCTTTCCGCACGCGGCGGTGCTCTTCGCTTGCGAATCGCCCCACGCTTCGGCATGTGGAGGGGATGAGCGCCGAAGCCGTCGACCCGTCGTCCCCCTCCCCGTCGACCTCGCCCGTCGAGCTGCGCGCCCCGATTGGCGCGGTGCAGCTGGAGATCGACTGGGAAGACGGCACCACGTCCGTGCTGCCACACCGCTACCTGCGCGGCTTCTGCCCCTGCGCGGGGTGTCAGGGTCACTCCGGCCCGATCTCGTTCATGGACGGTGGGGACCTGCGCCTGGTGGACGTCAGCGAGGTCGGACAGTACGCCATCAAGCTCATCTGGGGCGACGGCCACAACACGGGGCTCTACAGCTTCGCCTACTTGCGCGCGCTCGGAGACGCCTGCCGCGAGACCGACATCATGACGCGCACGTTCCAGCGCTGACGCGCGGGCTCAGCGCTTGGGCCGCTGGAAACCAGCGTGCTCGAGCAGCCCCGAGACGAGCGCACGCGCCTCCGCCTGCACGTCGCTCGGCCACGTGGACACAAGCTCGGATGGCGCCGTCGACCCGCCTCGATGCGCGAGCAGCGCCTGCCGCGTGGTCGCCGACAAGCGCAGCGCCCCTCCACCGCAGGCGCGGCAGACGATGCCCCCGGCGGCCGCGCGAAAGAGCGCCGCACGGGAAAGCGGAGCCTCCTTCGCGCACACCGCGCACTGCTCGAGCTCGGGCGCGAGGCCCAAGTGCGACAGGGTGTCGAGCTGAAACTGGAGCAGCCGAGTGCCCGGGCTCGCGCCTGCGTCGAGGTCGAGCAGGAAGGCCACCACCAGCTCGAACACCTCGGGCTCGGGGTGCCGCTCGGCCAACGCGGAACGCAGCATCTCGAACCCCGTCCCTGCGACCTCGATGCGCTCGAGAGAGCTCAGCAGGCCCAGGCAGGGCAGCACCGGGCGCGCCTCGCGCAGCGTCTCGAGCTCGCCGCGGCCCGGCTCGAGGGTGACCTCCACCACGCAGAGGCTCTCGAGGCCACCCGCGAAGCGCTTCTGGCTGCGCCTCGCCGAGCGGGCGATGGCCGACAGCCTGCCGTACGCCTCCGTGAAGAGGGTCACGATGCGGTCGCTGTCGCGATAGTCCACCAGCCTGAGCACCACCGCGCGAGTGGTCCCTGTGGCGTGGCGGCTGCCGGTCACCCGATGGCGACCGGCTCCAGCACCTGCGTCGGAGTCGCCTGCGACAGCTCGGCCGGGCGATCGTGACGGCGCGGGCGCAGGACGATGGACAGCGCCAACGTGAACAGGAAGAGGAGGATGATCATGGCGACGGCGACGCCGACGCGACGGGCACGCTCGGGCTCGCCCACGAGGCCCACGACCTCGAGCTGGGCCTGCTGGTCCTTCTCCCGACGGTCGGCCTCGAAGCGCTGCAGCAGCGGGTCACTGTCGACCCCGAGCGCCTTCGCGTACGAGCGGACGAAGCCGCGCACGAAGATGTCGCCGGGGAGCTGCGCGAACTCGTCCGCTTCAATCTGCTGAAGCGACTTGAGCGGGATGCGCGTGGTCTGGGCGAGCTCCTCGAGAGAGAGCTGCTTGAGTTGGCGCTCGTTGCGGAGCGTGTGGCCAATGGAGTCCATGGGTTGCTCGGAGTGTGGGGGCATCACTGCGCGGCGTCTAGCTGACGTTGACACGCGCGCCCATCGGGGCTGTTCGAACCAAGCTCGACGCAGCGCTCGAAATCAGCGAGGGCGTCATCACGATAACCAAGCTGGGCGCGGACTTCTCCGCGCAACCGCCATGCATTTTGCAGACGTGGCGACGTACTGCAAGAGGGATCGACTTCGACGGAGCGGACCAGCGCCATCTCGGCATTCTCGAGGTCCTGAGTCTCGAAGTAGGCCCTCCCCAACCAGTAGTAGCCCGTGCAAAAACGCGGCCCGAGCTCGACGGAGCGGATTAACGCTGCGATCGCTTCGGGATAGCGCTGCAGCTCCAAGTAACAGAAGCCCAGGTTCCCCCACGCCATGTGGGGAGTCTGGAAAAGTTCGTCATTGGCGGCCAGTGTGATGGGCTCGAGGGCATCCTCGAAGCGGGACTGCGCCATCAAGCTGGCACCGAGATAATTTCTCGCGGTGGCGATGTCGTGCCCGGCCGCGTGCTGCTCGAGCATGAGCTCGACGGCGCGGCGAAAGTCGGCCTCGGCGCCCGTGAAGTTGCCCTGCCCGAGGTGAATGGTTCCGAGCACCGTGAAGGCGTCGTAGCTCTCCGGATCGAGCTCAATGGCCTGGCGGAGGTGCTCGATGGCCTCGGCGACGCGACCCTCCTCCATGTACAGCGCCGTCGCCAGCTGCACCTCGCGCCCGGCCTGCTCGATGTGCTGCGTGTTGGCGCTGCGCGGACCGCAACCGCTCAGCAACGTGAGCAGCGCGAGAACGGACGGGAGCAGGTGGCGGGGACAGAGAGACAGCGACATCGTGGAGGAGCGCGCTCGCGAGCGGCGCGGTACTGTGGTTCTACGCCGCGTCGCTACGAGAAGCCAGCGTGAACGTCCCGCGTGGACCTCGTCAGGAAGCGCCGCCACGGACCTCTTCTTTGACCCCGAGCAGCTGGTAGAGCTGCGTCAGCGCCGCGAGATCGGGCAGCAGGATGCGCTCGTTGACGATCTGCAGATACGAGCCGTCGCGCAGCTGTTGGATGGTGCGCTTGACGGCCTCTACGTCCAGGCCGACGCGACTGGAGAGCTCGAGGGGCGAGATGTGCAGCACGTGGCCCTCGGGGCTCTCCTCGGCGGCGGCGGCAAGGCGCAACAGCGTGTTGACCACCCGCGACGGGTGGTCGCGCAGCATGGCGTTTTCCAGCTGCTCTTCGGCGTCGCGCAGACGGCGCACCAGCTGAGCGAGCACGTTCTGGGTCACCGCCGGGTCGCTCTGCATCAGAGAGTTGAACGCATCGCGCTCGAGGCGCAGCGCCTGGACGTCCACGAGCGCGACCGCCGAGGCCGAGCGCCGCGCGTGCGGCAGGAGCGCGTCCTCGCCGAAGAGGTCGCCGGCGCGCAGCACCGAGAGGCTGCGCGGCGCACCACGCACGTCCTTGAGGATGCGCACGCGCCCCTCGTGCAGCAGGTAGCAGGCGTCTGCCACCGCGCCCTCCGAGAAGATCTCGGCGCCTGCCTGAAAGGTGCAGCCGAAGCGCTCGATCAGGCGACGCTGCTCGGGCGTAGGCTCGGCGCCGGGAGGTGGGGTGCTGAGCGGGGTCGTGGCGGGCGTGGTCATGCGAGAGCGAGGACTAGGTGGGTCTTGTACCTGGGATCGCGCCACGGCGGCAAGGCGCGCGTCGTCGGTGCACTCGCCTGACGATCTGGATCCATGAGTTAGAGTCGCGGCGTGGAGCTGAACTCGGTCGACCTTCCCGTGGCCCCGTCGACGCCGCCGCTGCCTGTGCGACTCCGGCGCGGTGCGGCTGCAGGCGCCGCGTGGATGTCGGGGTGGGCAGGGCACGCGCTGCTCTTCGCGCTGGCCGAGCACGCGTGGCGCGCGCTGCTGGGTCCGCAGGCGCTGTTCGCTGCGCTGCTGGCGAGCGTGACGGTGGTGGGCGCTCTGACGTGGCTTGCCCCTGGCCTGGCCTGGTGGCCGAGCGCGTGGGGGCCGCCGCCACCCGAGAGCGCCGGGTCGGACGTGCCCGTCGGTGGCCTCCGCGCGCTGCTGCGCCTGAGCTGCGGGCTAGCTGGCCCGTCGGACGCGCGCACCGCCGCAGCGCAGGACACCCTCGCGCTCCACTCAGCGCTCGCGGCCCCGGTGTTGAGTGTCGGCCTGCCCCTGGCGCTGGGCGGGCCGTGGTGGTCGCTGCTGCTCCCGGTCGCGCTGCTCATGTTGTCCTCCCCGTGGGTCCTGCGCGCCTGCGCGCGTCGTGCGGCCCGACGCTTTGCGCAGCACCGCGCCACCCTGGAGCGGGTCGAGGCACACGCCTCTGGACGCTCGGCGAGCGTGGTGCGGGCCGTCCTCTCCGGCCTGGTCGTCACCGGCCTGACCCTGGGTGCGTGCGCCGTGTGGTGTCTGGGCCGACCGGCCCCGGTGCGCGCGGTTGGCGCCTGCACGGTGCCTGCTGGGGCGACGCGCGTCACCCTGCCTGGGGCGCTCCCGGGCACACCGCTCACGGTCCGCGCCGACGCACAGAGCGTCACCCTCGAGGCGGCCGACGGGGGCGGGCCAGGCAGGCTCGCGCTCGGGGCTGGCGCGGGGTGGACCGCGTGGCGCACGGGTCTCCGCGAGCGAGACGAAGACAGCGCGCCCACCGTCGCGTGGGTGGAGACGACGGCAGAGGCGCGCCGCGTGACGCTGTGTTCGAGTGCATCGCCCGAGGCCAGCCCCCGCGCCCATCAGCTGACGTTGGCTCCGGCGGGCTACCGACTGGACGACGGCGTCCCCCAGCGGGTGCTGCGCTCACCGTCGAGCGCCGCCCTGGCCCTGGCGCTGCTCCTGCTCACGCTGGTCTACTCGCGCTTTGGTTGGTCGGCGCTCTTGCGGACCCACTGCGGTGAGGGACGCGCCGCGCGCGCGGCCGTGACGTGGGCGCTGGTCCTGGGAAGCGCCCAGCTGGCGTGGGTGCTGGTGACCGCGCTCGGCGCCTGAGCTCGCGCCCCAGACGAAAGCCACTACACTCGGCACGTGGGCTTCCAGATCGGACAAGTGTTGCGGCAGGGCGCGCTTCGACATGGGGAGCGGGTGGCCTGCGTGCTCGCGAGTGACGAGCGCGCGCTCACGTACGCGCAGCTGGACGCGGGCGCACGAGCGGTGGCGTTGGCGCTCCGCGCACGCGGGCTGAGCGTGGGTGCCCGAGTGGCGCTCAGCGCCGCCAACGGCGAGGCCTTTCTGGTGGGCTTCTTCGGGGCGAGCTACGCGGGCGTCACGGTGGTGCCCATCCCCATCTTGTCCGCGCCGCCCGAGGTACGCCTGCGCGTGGAGCGCAGCGGGTGTGCAGCCGCTCTGGTGGATGCGCCGCGAGAGGCGCTGTTGCGCGGCGCGTGCCCGGCCCTGCCCGTGGTGCAGCTGGAAGCGGAGCTGGGAGACGCCGCGATGGCCGCACACCTCGCGGTCGGCCCCGACGGGCCGCGCGGCGCCGTGACCTCGCTGGACGCGGGCACCGCGCTCGACCTGCCCGCGTCGGCAGACGCCATGCTACTTTTCACCAGCGGCACCACCGGCGGGCCCAAGGCGGCGCGCATCACGCACGCTTCGCTGCTGGCCCACACCGCGGCGCTGGTGCACCACACGCTGCGCCTCACCGAGGACGACGTGGTGCTCGGCGCGCTGCCCTGGACGCACTCGTTCGGGCTCCGGATGAGCGTGCTGGCGCCGTTCTACGCGGGCGCGCAGGTCCTTTCGTTCTCGCGCTTCGACGGGGCCAAGACGCTCGCTGCCCTGGACGCGGGCAGGGTCACGTGGGCGCCGGCCGTGCCCACCATGTTTGCCGCTTGGACGGCGGACGCGGGCCCGGAGCGGGTCGCGCGAGGGCTGCGCTCCGCGTTGTCGGCGGGCGCGCCCCTGCCGCGTGAGCTCCGGCGCCGCGCGGAGGCCCGCCTGGGCTGCCCGGTGCGCCAGGGCTATGGGCTCACGGAGGCGACCTTCTCCACGATCGACACCGGTGACGACGGGGCGGACAGCGACCCGCTCGTCGACCGCGAGCACGTCGGCGCGCCCGTGTGGGGCGTGGAGCTGCGCGTTCGCGACGAAGAAGGCCACGACCTGCCGGCCGGGAGCGAGGGGGAGGTGTGGGTGCGTGGCCCCAACGTCATGGCCGGGTACCTGGGCGACGACGAAGCCACGCGCGCCGTGTTCGACAACGGCTGGCTGCGCACGGGCGACCTCGGGCGCTTGGACGAGAGAGGCCGCCTGGTGTTGGTGGACCGGCTCAAGGACCTGATCCTACGGGGTGGCGCGAACGTCTATCCGTCGGAGGTCGAGGACGCACTCAGCCTGCATCCTGGCGTGGCCCAGGTGGCGGTCATCGGGCGACCGGATGACTACTACGGCGAGCAAGTCGTCGCGGTGGTGGTGCCGCGCGCAGCGCCACCGTCCCATGCCGAGCTCGACGCACACGCGCGCGCACACTTGGCCAAGAACAAGCTCCCTGCGGAGTATGTCTTCACCGACACGCTGCCGCTCGGGCCGAGCGGCAAGGTGCTCAAGCGGGAGCTCCGCGCGACCTACTCGGCCACGCGCCGCGCGTAGGTCATGCCGTCCATCTGCAGCGTCGCGCCGCAGTCCGAAAAGACGAGCCAGAGCTCTCGGTCGGCGTCTGCACTTCCGTCGAAGACCGTATCGTAGAAGCGCACGCGCATGCGCGCTCCGTCGCGCTCGAGCACCTCGTAGCGGCCGGTGATGCGCAGGGGTGGGTAGCCCTCCATGGTGTAGCTGTCCGCACCGAAGTCGTAGTCCTTGGACATGCCCAGGGGACGCTCGCCGTTGGGTCCGACGGCGTCTTGACCGGGGTAGTGCGTGAGCGAGTAGCGCCCGACGAGCGTGATGGCGGCCTCGTCGCACGCGGGGGTCTCGTCGCCATGCGGCTCGCCGCCTTCGCCGACCTCGGCCGGCTGCGGCGAGGTCACGGCCTCACCCGCGGCGCCACCTCCGCAGCCCGCGCAAGCGAGCACCGCGAACGACCCCAGGAGGAGCCAGGCGGGCAGTCCACCGAAGACGCGGAGCGTAGACGAGCGAGTGAGCATGGGGAGCATGCTAGCGCGGTCCGGTGGCGATGGGCAGCCGCTCAGCGCCGCGCCTCGAACCCGTCGATGTCGAGGTCGCGCCAGCGTGGCAGCTCGCGCGCGGGGCAGGTCTCGCCCGCCAAGTAGCGCCAGCCCGTGCCGTCGTGCAGGAAGTAGCTGCGCTCGACGAAGGCGAGATCACGGCCGCCCGAGCGCACGCTGGCGTGGAAGAGCACCTGCGCGGCGCCTGTCGCGTCCGGCGCGCGAGTGTCCAGAATGGTGAGCCCCTGGTAGCGGACCTTGCGGCCCTGCCCGCGCAGCGCGCGCCGGATGCCCTCCACGCCCTGCGCGTAGTCTTCGTGCTGAGTGTGCAGCGTGCGGTGCAGGAAGGCCGCGTCGCCCATGACGAACGCCGCGTAGCGTGCGGCCATGAGGTCACGCGGCTGCTCGGGCTCGCTGCCTTGGTGAAACCGCTCGCAGCACGCTTCGTAGGTGGCGCCACGTCCGCAGGGGCAGTCCATCATGCGCTCCAACGGACGACGTGAGCGCAGCGCGCTTCGCCATCCGAGACGCATGCGGTGGTCACCGACGTGACGTCCTCGAGCCCCATGGCGCCGTAGATGACGAGATCCGACGCCGTGCACATCTCGCAGAGCATGCGGTGGTGGGCCGGCCACTCCCAGTACGCGACCTCGACGGAGTGCGCGTCGAGAGGGGTGACGACCACCCGCCCGCCGTCGAAGTGGGCGTCCCACAGCCGCTGCGCAAAGCGTCGGTGCAGGTCCGGCGACATGACCATGCGGAGGAGCGCGCGGTGCACGCCGCGAAGGGTGACGTTCAGCGCCGCGATGGCCCCCCGGTGCGCGAACTCACGCATCTCGTCGTGGCTCATGCCCTGCGTCGCCCGCTCCATGAGCGCGCTGGTGAACTCGCCGGAGTACCAGGCGGAGGCCAGCACCCCGAAGGCCTCCGAGTCGGAGTCGATGACCGCGCGGAGCTCCGGGGCGAGGTCCGCGATGATGGCCTTGGCGGCAGCCGGTCCAAGCTCGCGGCGCATCCAGATGGTGAACTCCCGCATGGCCGCGCCCTTGACGCGGCCACCAGGGTGCCCGGCTGGCGGAAAGACGGCGGAGCTCATCGGTGGGTCCGGGAGGGGAGCCGCAGCAGGTAGGGGGGAGGCGAGGTGGGCATCGCGGGTCAGAGCCGAGCGTCGTAGCGCGGCACGGCCACACTGTTCACCGCTTCGGCGGCCAGGGCCACCACCGACGGATGCGCCCAGAGGCGCTCTGCCCACGGCTCGACGGCAGTCGGGAGAGCGATCCCGTACGTTCGGAAGCGCGACAGCACGGGGAAGTACATGGCGTCTGCGATGCTGAAGGCACCGAGCAAGAAGGGCCCAGGAGAGGTGGCGAGGCTGGCCTGCCAGATGTCGAAGACGCGTGCGATGTCGCGCGCGGCGGCCGGGCTGGGCTCGCGGGGGGTGCTGGCGCGGCTGCGCAGGTTGGTGGGGAACTCTTCGCGCAGCGCCCCGAAGCTGCTCGCCATCTCGGCCGAGATGGCCCGGCCGCGCGCGCGCAGGCCACGGTCCGCGGGCCACAGCTGGGCCTCCGGGTGCAGCTCGGCGACGTACTCACAGATGGCGAGTGACTCGTGGATGCTGAGGTTCTTGTCCACGAGGACCGGGACCTTGCCGGCGCCCGAGAAAGACAGCACCTGCTCTTGCCAGTCGGGGCCGACGAAGAGGGGGATCTCGTGCGTCTTCACGGCGGCGCCGGCGTGGTGCAGGACGAGCCACGGACGCATGGACCAAGACGAGTAGTTCAGCGGACCGACAACCAGGCGGAGCATGCGGGGAGGATGGCCCAAGACGCGCCGGGCTGCACACCTCGCTTTACGCCGCCCAGGAAGAGTGGGACGCTGTGGGCCCATGTCTCTTGCCGATCGCTTGGCGCAGCTCGACAGCGAGCTGGACGCCCTCTCCGTTGACCCTGCCTCACTCGAGGACGTGCGCGCGCGGCTCTTGAGCGGTCGCAGCTCGGACCTCGCCGTCGTGGACGCGGAGCTGGCGGCGCTGTCCGCTGACGTCGCCGGGCTGGACGCGGTGCTGGACGCCGCCCGCCAACAGGCCGCGGCGCGGGCGCAAGAGGTGGCGTCCGTCGCTGCGGAGCGCGCCGAGCGGGCAAAGACGGCACGCGCCGAGGTGGAGGCGCGCGTGGCCGCGCTCACCGCGGAGCAAGACGCCGCCCGCGCCGCGCGAGCCGAGCGGGCCGCGCGGGAGGCGGAGGAGCGCGCGCAGGCTCGGGCCGACGCGCAGGCTCAGGCCGACGCGCAGGCGCAGGAGCGCAACGCGGCCGCAGCGGAGCGCGCTGCGCGGGACGCGGCGGAGCGCGCTCAGCGGGAGCTCGCGGCCGCGGAGGCGCAACGCGAGGCAGCCGAACGGGCGGCGGAGGGGGACGCTCGGCAGGACGCCGAGGCCGCCGAGCAGAGCCCGGCCGACACGCTGGGGCAGCTCTTGGCGGACGAGCTGGACGACCTCGCCGCAGCGCCGCGCGCCGACGCGCGCCCGGAGGCAGGCTCCCCCGACGACACGGACATCTTCGGCGCCGACCTGTTCGGTGACCTCGGCGCGGATGCCTTCGACGCGCCGCAAGACGAGCTGGCGGATGTGGTCACGAGCGAAGGCGTCGGAGCACCGGCCAGCACCCTCGGTGACCTCGCGAGCCTCCTCGAACAGGACGACGCGACCGTCACCGAGACCGGCGCAGAGCCGCACTCCGAGAGCGACGATCTGATGGCGGCGCTCTTCGATGCGACGACGGAGACGCCGCTGCCCGCAGAGGAGCTGCCTCCGGCTCGCCCGAAGACGGTGCCGCCCCCCGTGCCGTCTGACAGCGTCCGCCCGCCGGCGCTCGGAGCCGCAGTGCTCGAGGGTGCGCGCGAGTCCTTCGAGGACCTCAGCGACGAGCTGGACCTGCTCGAGGTCGACGACTTCGAGATCGTCATCGACGAGACCGACATGGACGGCAGCAACACGACCGGCACGGAGCTGGACGGGCCCGCGCTGACGGCGGCGGAGCTGGAGCCCGGACCCGCCCTGACGCTGGACCAAGCGCCGGACGCGACGCACGAAGGCGAAGAGGGCGAAGAGGAGCCCGGTGAGAAGAAGGGCTTCTTCAAGAAGCTCTTCGGCTGACGCCTACGGGCGCTGCGCGGGCAGGCCGAGCGCGTGGGCCACGAGAGGCAGGCGGTCCTGTCCCCAGGTCGTCAGCGAACCGACGCGAAAGGAGGGCACGCCCCAGAGCCCGGCGTCTTGCAAGGCGCTGCGGTTGTCCTCCGCGAGAGCCAGGCCCGCCGGCAGATCCATCAGGGCGGCGTCCACCTCGGCGCTCGAGACCCCCGCGCGCTCAGCGACGAGGTACAGCCCAGCGTCGCTCGCGACGTCCACGGCTTCGGACCAGATGCCTTGCGCGGCCGACAGCGCGAAGTCGAAGCCGCGACCGCTCGCCTCGACCGCCGCGTAGACCGCCATGCAGCGCTCGGCGCCCGAGCCCACGGGGTCCACGATGCGCCCGAATGGGATGCCGAGCCGGTCCGCCTCGCGCTTGGCGTCACGCAGCAAGTTCAGCTTCTTGGCCGTGGGCACCTGGAGCCCGCGCATCACCATGGGGAGCAGGGGCCGGAAGCGCAGACGTCGCTGGACGCCAGGCTCACCACGCACCCACGGCGCGATCTGCACGGCCGCCAGGTAGCTGTAGGGGCTGCGAAAGGAGAACCACACCTCGAACGGGGTCCCGGCCGCCTCGACCGGGAGCGCGCTGGGCACCCGCCGCCGGAGCACCGACTCGGGCGCGGGTGCGCCCGCCTTCGCTTGACGCGCCAGGCGCTCCTCCAGGTTCAGGATGCGATGCGGCCCTTCGTACCACTCGCCGCCATAGCGCAGGGTCGCGGACTGGTAGTGACCACGCTCTCGCAGGGTGAGGTAGTTGGCCTCGAGGGTGGTGGTCACCAGCGTGCCCTCCACCGCACCCAGCGTGCGGGCCAGCTCCGACAGCGCCGCGCCACCCTCACCGAAGATCGCCTCGCCCACACGCAGCAGCACGTCCAGGTGCTCGCGCGGCGGGCGTGGCAAGAGGGCCACGGCGTTGGCGCGGCGCACTCGGTCCGGGCGTGGCGTGTCGCTGCGCGGTGAGAACGACAGCTCGTAGAAGCTGGCGAGCGCGCGCGCGTCTCGCACCGCGTGGGCCGCGCGCAGCTGAGGCTCCGGGTCCACCTCGGCCGCGGCGGCAGGCACGACCGTGATCTCGAGGTCCAGCGGATAGGCGTCCACCAGCCGCGCGACCAGCTGCGCCATGATGTGGCTGTACGCGTCTTCGGCGCGCCAGTAGAACTCCAGGCGCGGTCGGCCCGGGCGCAGCTTGGTGCTCAGGTCCACGAGCCGGCGGCGTACCCCCAGGCTACCGAGGTAGCCCGCCACCATCCCACCCGCGACGCGCTTCTGTCCTGCCGCCATGGCTCAGCCTACCCCATCAGCGTGAAGACCGAGGCCACCGCGTCCTCGAGCTTGCTGGGGTCCGAGCCGCCCGCCTGCGCGAAGTCCGGGCGTCCCCCGCCGCCGCCGCCCACGATGGCTGCCGCGTGCTTGACCACGTCGCCAGCCTTGATGCGGCCGAGCGCGTCCTTGCTGACCGAGCACGCCAAGAGCGCCTTCTGGCCGTCGGCGGTCGGCGAGCCCAGCAGAATGACCGAGGGGGCGTGCTTGTCTCGCAGCTGGTCGGCCAGCTCGCGCAGCGCCTTCGGGTCACCCAGCTGCACCACGGCGCCGATGACGTTGACGCCCCCCATGTCGCGCGCGGACGCGCTCAGATCGCCGACGCCGCCCTGCATGAGCTGCTGCTTCAAGCGCTCGATCTCGCGGCGCAGCTCACGCTCGCCGTCCATGAGCTTCTTGACCTTGTCCGCCACAAGCAGCGGTGACGCCTTGAGCAGCGCGCCGGCCGCGTCCAGCTCGCCGCTGAGGTCACGCAGGTGCGCGAGCGCATTCAGGCCCGTGGTGGCCTCGATGCGACGCACGCCGGCCGCCAGGCCGCTCTCGCTCAGGATCTTGAAGAGCCCGATGTCCCCGGTGCGACGCGCGTGCGTTCCGCCGCACAGCTCGAGCGATGGCCCGATGCGCAGCATGCGGACCACATCGCCATACTTCTCCTCGAAGATGCCGATGGCGCCGGCCGCCTTGGCCGCGTCCATGGCGAGCTCGTCGGTGGTGATGGCCTCGTTGGCGAGGATGGCCGCGTTGACCAGGTCTTCGATGCGGCCGAGCTCCGCTGGCTGCAGCGGACGGGTGGCGCTGAAGTCGAAGCGCAAGCGCCACGGCCCCACCAGCGAACCCTTCTGCGTGGCAGTCGGCCCGACCACTTCGCGCAGCGCCCAGTGCAGGAGGTGCGTGGCGCTGTGGTTACGGCGCGTGGCGTTGCGCTGCTCGGCGTCCACGACCGCGTCGAGCTCGTCGCCCAGCCGGAGCGCGCCGCTCTTCAGGTAGCCCACGTGGACGTGCAGGCCGTCCACCGGCGCGCGCGTGTCCGTCACGACGAACACCGCGTCGCCCAGCTGCAGCTCCCCCTGATCGCCGACCTGTCCGCCCTTCTCGGCGTAGAACGGCGTCTTGTCCAAGATGACCGCCTGTGGGGGCGTGTCGCTCTCGTCCAGCGCTTCGATCACGGCCGGGTCCACCGTGCCCAGCACTCCCACGGCCTCGCCCGCGTTGACCAGCGCCAGCACGCGCGCCTTCGTGCGCTCACTGGTGTAGCCCGTGAACGTGGTCTGCCCATGGGCGTTCGCGACGTCGTGGTAGACCTTGCCCACGGCCTCGCTCTCGTTGAGCTTGCTGCCCTTGCTGCGCTCCTTGGCGGCCGCCATCTCCGCGTCGAAGCCGGCCTGGTCGATACCGAAGCCGTTCTCACGGCCGATGACCTCTTGCAGGTCCACCGGGAATCCGAAGGTGTCGTAGAGCTTGAACACCGTCGCGCCGGGCAGGGTCTTGTGCCCTCCCACGTCGGACCACTCGCTGTTGGTGTCCAGCAGATCCAGACCGCGCTTGAGCGTCGCTCGAAAGCGCTCTTCTTCCTGGCGCGTGATGTCCGCGATCAGGTCGCGGCGCTCGCGGAGCTGAGGGTACGTGTCCCCCATGTCCTCCACCACGCGCAGCGCGCACTCGTGCAGGAACGGCTCACCGATGCCCAGGCGGTGCCCGTGGCGGATGGCCCGGCGCATCACGCGCCTCAGCACGTACGGCCGCCCCACTCGGTCCGGGAAGATGCCCTCCGAGATCAAGAACGCGGTGGTGCGCGCGTGATCGGCGATGACGCGCATGGAGACGTCATCATCCGCCTGCGACGCGGTGTAGCGCTTGCCGCTGATGGTCGAGGCGAGGTCCACCACGGGCCGCAGCAGGTCCGTGTCGTAGTTGCTGAGCACGTCCTGCGCGACCACGCACACGCGCTCGAGCCCCGCGCCGGTGTCGATGCTGGGAGCCGGGAGCGGCACGAGGCGCCCGTCGCTCTGGCGGTCGAACTGCATGAACACGAGGTTCCAGAGCTCGAACCAGCCGCGCCCGTCGGGCGTGGGCTCCTCGCCGAACTTGCGGGGGTCCACCTCGTCCGTGCCGAGGCAGTAGTGGATCTCGCTGCACGGACCGCAGGGGCCGGTGTCGCCCATCTGCCAGAAGTTGTCCGCCGCACCGCAGCGGATGATGCGCTCGTCGGGGAAACCAGAGACGTCCTTCCAGATGGCGGCGGCTTCCTCGTCCGCAGGCGCCAGGCCTTCTTCACCGCCGAACACGGTGACCACCATGCGCGCCGGGTCCAGCTTCATGACCTCCGTGAAGAAGGTCCACGCATACTGGATGGCGTCGCGCTTGAAGTAGTCACCGAACGAGAAGTTGCCGAGCATCTCGAAGAAGGTGTGGTGGCGCGCGGTGACGCCCACGTTCTCGAGGTCGTTGTGCTTGCCGCTGATGCGGATGCACTTCTGCGACGACGTGGCGCGCTTGTAGGGGCGGATGTCCTTGCCGGTGAAGACGTCCTTGAAGGGCACCATGCCCGCGTTGGCAAACATCAACGTGGGGTCGTTGGCGGGCACCAGCGGGCCGGAGGCCATGCGCTCGTGGCCGCGCTCGGCGAAGAAGTCCAGGAAGGCGTTGCGGATCTCTCGGGAAGTCTTGGGCACGGGCGCGGTTGTATTCCATTCCAGCGAGTCGCGCGAGTCGGAGCCGCTCCTGTCGTGCCGCATTGCCACGCCGCCGGCAGACTGCTATGAGCGACCACTCCTACAGGACGTCAACGTCTGGCGCGCTGCCACGAGCCGCCCCGGACTCTCCTCTTCCCATCCCGGGCGGCCTGTGCGGATCCAGAGAGAGCCATGAACGAAGCTGCCCCACCCAAGCCCCCTCGGGCGGACGGTGCGTCGGGCGCTCCCGCCGCGAGTCCAGCCGGACCGAGCGGTGAGAGCCAGACCACCGGGCCCCGCACACGCCGCCGCACCCGCACCGCGAGCGACACGCCAAAGGCCGTCGCACCTGCCGCTGATGCTGGCGCGCTCTTGGCAGAGGCCCCAAAGCGCAAGCCCAAGACCAAGCCCAAGCCCAAGCCCAAGGTCGCCGCCGACGGCCGCGCCAAGAGCGACCGCCCGGAGCGCAAGGACCGCCCGGAGCGCAAGGACCGCCCGGAGCGCAAGGACCGCCCGGAGCGCAAGGACCGCCCGGAGCGCAAGGACCGCCCGGAGAGCGAGGAGCGAGGAGCCTCCAGCACCGACGCCGGGACCGCCCGCCGCGCCGAGTCGGGCGCCTCCGGAGGGCGGAAGACCAGCCGCCGCTCGGGCCGCGCCTACGACGACTTCGATGACGAGGAGGCGCAGCCCCGGCCGAGCCCCCGCGGCGTGGGCGCCGACGACGACGAGCCGGAGCCCGCCGTGTACGAGGTGCGCTTCCCCGAGGAGGCGATGGACCAGGACGCCGTCAAGGTGCTGCTGCGCCTGTCTCAGCACGGCTACCAAGCGTACCTGGTGGGCGGCGGCGTCCGCGACCTGCTGCTGGGCAAGTCCCCCAAGGACTTCGACGTGGCCACGAGCGCGCGCCCGCAGGACGTGCGGCGCATCTTCCGCAACTGCCGCGTCATCGGCCGGCGCTTCCGGTTGGCGCACGTGCTCTTCTCCGGCGGCAAGATCATCGAGGTGGCCACCTTCCGGCGCGACCACGGGCAGCGCATCGACCGCGTGCCGGCGGACCTGGCGCGCAGCTGGCCCCTGGTGTCGGACTACGAGCCGACGCGGCTGGTGCCGAGCGCCAGCGCGGACGACATCCGGCCGGACGAAGACCTGCTCATCGTGAACGACAACGTCTTCGGGGAGCCCTTCGAGGACGCCATCCGGCGCGACTTCACCATCAATGGGATGTTCTACGACATCGAGCACGAAGAGGTGATCGACTACGTGGGCGGCATGGCCGACGTCGAGCGCCACCTCCTGCGCATGATCGGTGACCCCATCGTGCGCTTCCGCGAGGACCCGGTACGCATCCTGCGCGCCATCAAGTTCAGCGCGCGCCTCGACCTGGGCATCGCCGCCGACGTGCTCGACGCCATCCAGGCCTACCGCGGCGAGCTGGCGCGCGCCGCCAAGCCCCGCATCCTGGAAGAGATCTTCCGGCTGCTACGCGGCGGCGCGGCGCACCGGTCCTTCTACCTGGCGTGGGATCTGGGGGTGCTGGCCGAGATCCTCCCGGAGCTCGCGGGCTACCTGGACGACCGCGCACCCGACGCGGACCTGACGTGGCGACGCCTCGCAGCGCTGGACGCTCAGGTAGCCGCCGGCGAGACGATCAGTGAAGCGGTGATGGTCTCCGCGCTCTTGCTCGGGCCTCTGAACGAGGCGCTCGACGGCGCGCGCAACCAGGCGGCGGCCTTCGAGTGGTTCATGGAAGAGGTCTCCGAGCGCATCGCGATGCCCCGCAGGCTGAAGGACCGCATCCGGCTCATCACCGGCAGCCAGGGGCGCCTTCGGTCCGGCAAGTTCGGCTCCATCCAGACGCGCGACTTCTTCGCCGAGGCGGCGGCGCTCTACGCGCTGGACTGCACGGCTCGCGAGCAGCCCGTGCCGGAGTGGGCCATCGATCCCCCCTACATCGCGCCCGAAGAAGAGCCCCAGCGGCGCCGGCGCCGGCGCCGCAGAAACTGAGCCCGAGGCGCGCCCGGCGACATGGGCCCCGGCGCCTGCCGGAGAGGACGGCAGTTCACAACGCGGAGAGCTCGGCCGCCGAGTAGCGCTGGTCCACGACGATGCGCGGCGCGCCGCTGACGTCGATCGTCCAGACCTCGACGTCGCCAGTCATCTCCTCGGTGAGCGGGTCGACGTCCAGGTTGCCCGACGCGCCCGCGAGGTCGATGGGCCGCCCGGCCTCGAGCTCGGTGAGCGCGGTGGACCACGTCGTCGCGCCGAGCGCGACCGGCAAGCCTGCGCTCAGCTGCCGCATACCGCGCGCGATGGAGCGGCCGCTGCGCGACGAGCCGTCGTTGGCGGCGGCCCACGCGGCGCCGTAGATGACCATGAAGGCGGCGTCGTACGCGTTCGCGACGAACGAGAACAGGTCCGGGTCCTCTTGGAACGCGAACAGATAGCTGCCGCGGAAGAAGCCGTTGACGCTCCCGGTCGGCGCGCCGGCGCGGGTACCTCGAACGCGCGCGTAGACCGCGTCGGGCGCGGCTGGAGCGGCGAAGAGGTCGACGCTGGCCGCGGTGTCGGTCACGAAGAGCGCGCGGCCGTCGAAGGCGCTGTTCCCCGACACGAACAACAGGAAGCCGCGTACCTGATCCACCGCGCCGACGAAGACTACCTCGGTCAAGGTGGCGTCGGCCGCGACCGCCTCCAGCGCCGAGCGCGGGTCCGCACCGTACGAGAGCCGGACCACGCTCTCGCCGGGCCCCGTGAAGCCCTCTTCGAGCTCGGCGCCGAGACCGGCGCCGTACGTGTCGTCTTGGTGGACGACCGCGACGCGGGTCTGACCGCGTGAGCGCAGGTCCGCGATGATGGCCCGCGCCTGGAAGGTGTCCGGCACCGCCGTGCGCCAGAGCCTGCCCGGTGCGTCGTCCGAGGCTGGAGGCTCGAGGGTGGTTAGCTCCGCGCTCGTCGCCGACATGCTCATCAACACGAGGTCGCGGTCCCCCAGCGCCTCGAACGCCGCCTTGACGAGGGAGGACGCGGCGGGCCCGACGATGGCGGGCGCGCCCAGGACATCGTGCAGCCAGTGCGACGAAGCGACCGCCGCCTCGGCCGAAGTCGCGTCGTCCAGGGCCGCGTTCTCTTCCGTGGTGCAGACCACCACCGCCACGCGCTCACGGTCGCCGAAGCCCCCCTGCGAGTTGGCCAGCTCGGCCACGATCTGCACCGCGTTGGCGCGCGCCTCGTGCGCCGCGAGGGAGCGATTCACGATGACGCCGAGCGGCATGTACGACTGGTACTCGGCGGGGTTCTCGAAGTAGTCCACCGGATGCGTGCGGGTGCAGCGAGGAGCGATCTGATGCTCGCAGTAGCCCGTCTCGGTGCAGGCGTAGCCGACCCCGAACGCAGCGCGGCACTCCCCGTGGTCCTGACAGCGCTGGCGATCCACCCGCGAGAGCGTGCAGCTCCCGAGCAGCGCAGAGAGCGCGCAGAGCGGCAGCGAGAACGCGAGCACGCCGGCGAGTGACCGGCCGAGCGTGGCGACGCGCACGTGGCCCATCAGAACGCCCCCTCGAGCGCGAGGCGGAAGCCCCTTGGATACACGCCCACCTGCAGGGTCGGGTCGTCCACCGCGCGCGCCCGGCGGCCGCGCACCAGCGTCCAGACGCCCAGCGCGGCGCTGGTGAGGGCCGCGGCTGCCATCAGGTCGGTGGAGAGACTCAAGCGCCGGTCACGAGCGAGCGGTGACGCCGCGTCGGGCAGGCAGAGGCGCTGGCCCGCGCTGGAGACGCACGCGGCGCGGGCGTCTTGTCGGGCAGCACGCACACGCAGCGCAAGCACGAACGTCCCCACCGTGAGCGCGGCGGCCACGGGGAGCAGCACGCGCTCCGGACGCACCGGCTGACGCGGGACCTCGAGCTCCTCGGCGCTCAGCTGGGGCAGGTCCGCCGACTCGTGCTGAATGACCACCACGGGCTCCTCGCGGCTCTCGGCGTCTCGGTCGGCGATGCGCCGCTCGAGGGCGCCAATGCGCGCGTCCAGGGCCGGGAGCTCCGCCGGCGGGGCGTGCTCGCGGTAGCTGCGCAGGTTGTCGGCGGCGTCGGTCCAGCGCCCGCTCCGCTCTTGAGCGTTGGCCAGGTTGAACAACAACAGCGGCCGCCCCGAGAGGCGATAGGCCTCGGCGAACGCCTCCTCCGCGGCCTCGTAACGGCCGTTGGCATAGAACTCGTCCCCCAAGATGTAGAGCTCCCGGGCTCGCGCGTCGTGCGCCTGACGGTCGTCGGCGTCGCCCGCGTCCGCCGTGGGGCTCTGGGCCCAGGCGGGCGCGGCGGCCACTCCGCCGACTGCCAGCAGCATCGACGTGAGCAAGGCGGTGAAGCACGCGCCGTCCACACCCACGAGCGGCACCGATAACGCGGGACGCCGCGCGCTCGACGCCGGCGAGCCGGCAGCCCCCATCATGGCTCGTCGTTCCAAGGGTCGCGGTTGTCGGTGCGGTGCTCGGGGGCAGCGCTGGGCGCCGACATGCTGCCGGCGGTGCGGGGCGTGCCCACCGACGTGGGGCGCTCCGTCGCGGCGGGGTCCATCGCGCTGGTCCCGGTGGGCCGCGTGACGTCCCCGTGCGGCCGCTCGTCCGCGGCGTCGGTCGGCGCTGCAGGCTCGGCGACTGCGGCCTCCAGCACCACGTTGACCTCACGCTGGGCGGCCGAGACCCGCAACGTACGGTCTACGTGACCGGGCGCGCTGAGAGTCAGCGTCCAGCGGTCGTT
This sequence comes from Sandaracinaceae bacterium, assembly GCA_020633075.1. Lineage (GTDB taxonomy): Bacteria > Myxococcota_A > Polyangia > Polyangiales > Houyiibacteriaceae > JADJJE01. The sequence continues at coordinate 887,381 of JACKEI010000002.1, read as the reverse complement.
GGGACCCAACAGCAGACGCGCGGGGGTGTTGCCCAGGTCCTCGCCGGCGCGGGCGACGCGGGCCCCCTCCGGGGTGGAGCGCACCCACACCTCCACCCGCCCGGCGGCGTTCGGCGGCGACGTGAGCGACGAGTCCGCGGCGGGCTGCGCCGGCGGGTCCTGTAGCGGCCCCGCGCTCGGTCCCCGCAGCGCGAGGACGCCGAAGAACACCAGCACCAGCGCCGCCAGCACCAAGACGGCCAGGGCTGCGCGGCGCTCGGGCGGCGCCACCGTGCTGACGTGCGCGTCCGGCAGGCGGACGGCGGAGTCGGTCAGCGAGTGCGTCCAGTCCTTCGAGGGGAGCCTCCCGAGGGGCGTGGAGTCGCTCCCGACCAGGCTGCGCGAGCCGGACAGCGTGAAGTCCTCGCCGAGGGCCGCCTGCATCGCCATGGAGACCTCTTCCATGCTGGCGTAGCGCTGCTCGGGCGCCTTCGAGAGGCAGCGCAGCACCACCTGCTCCAGCGCGGCAGGTACGCGCAGGTCAGGGTCCACCTCCGACATGGCGGGAGGCCGCGCGTTGACGTGCGCGGCCATGAGCACGTAGGCCGACTCGGAGTCGAAGGGCGGCTGCCCCGTGAGCGCATGATACATGCAGGCGCCCAGCCCGTAGACGTCACTGGCGGCGGTCACCTCGCTGTTGGCCACCTGCTCCGGCGACATGTAGCGGGGGGTGCCGATCAGGGCGCCGCTCCGCGTGGTGCTCACGTCCGCCTCCTGCTTGACCAAGCCGAAGTCGAGCACCTTCACGAACTCGCGCTGACTCCCCCGCTGCGTGAGCATGATGTTGGACGGCTTGAGGTCGCGGTGCACCATGCCGCGGCCGTGCGCCTCGGCGAGAGACCCGCACACCTGGGCCATGATGCGCACCACCGTCTCAGGCGGTAGCCGTCCGTCGCGCTCGAGGCGCTGCGCGAGCGTCTGCCCCTCGACCATCTCCATGACCATGTACAGGAGGTCGTCCCCGTCGGCACCGTAGTCGTGGATCACGATGGTGTTGGGATGGGTGAGCTTGGCGGCCGAGGCCGCCTCCAGCACGAAGCGGCGCCGGAAGTCGTCCACCACGGCGGGGTTGCTGCCGGTCTGGACGAGCCAGCGCAGGTCCAGCACCTTCAGGGCGACCTCGCGCTCCAACGCCAGCTGGACGCCGCGATAGACTCGGCCCATCCCGCCCCGCGCGAGCAACGACACGATCGCGTACTTCTCCGCGATGACCTCCCCCACGAGAGGGTCGCTGTCTCGGCTGTGTGCGTTCACCATGCGCGCCTGGATGGCGAGGATTGTAGCCTCAATCTTCTAGCCACGGCAGATGTTTGCGCGTCATCTGCCTGGCCGTGCCGGGCGTGCTACCTGGTCGGGCTATGCCGCCAACGGTCACCCGCATCTACTCGTGGAACGTCAATGGGCTGCGCGCGTGCGCTCAGAAGGGCTTCTTGGACTGGCTCCGGGGTGCGCGCGCCGACGTGGTCGGGCTGCAGGAGACCCGCGCCACTCCGGAGCAGCTCGACGACGAGCTGCGCAAGCCGTCGCGCTTCCACACGCACTTCTCCGCCGCCGAGCGCCTGGGCTACTCGGGTGTGGGGCTCTATTCACGGCATCCCCTCGACCAGGTCGAGACCTCCCTCGGGGTGCCGGAGTTCGACGCCGAGGGGCGCGTCCAGATCCTGACGCTGGGCGCCCTCACGATCGCCAACGTCTACTTCCCCAACGGCAACGGCAAGGACCGCGACAACGGGCGCGTCCCCTACAAGCTGGCGTTCACCGAGCGCCTCTTCGAGCTGCTGGAGCCGCGCCGCAAGAACGGCGGTCGCGTCATCGTGATGGGTGACTTCAACACGGCCCCGGAGGAGATCGACCTGGCGCGGCCCAAGACCAACCAGAAGACCAGCGGCTTTCTCCCCGAAGAGCGCGAGGGGCTGCGAGCCATTCTCGGTAACGGGTGGACCGACTCCTTCCGCCACCGCTACCCCGACGCCGCAGAGCAGTACACGTGGTGGAGTCAGCGGGCCGGCATCCGCGAGCGCAACGTGGGCTGGCGAATTGATCTGGCGTTCGTGTCCGAAGGCGTGTTGCCCTTCCTCCGTGACGCTCGGATCCACCCCGACGTGATGGGCTCGGACCACTGCCCCATCAGCCTCGAGCTCGACCCCTCGGTGCTCCGCTAGACACTGCATGGAAATACACGGCAACACCTCGGGCCTCGCGCCCTCCGAGACCAAGGCCCTCGAGCGCATCTATCAGCGCCGCCTGCCCTTCGACAAGCTCACCACCAACGAGCTCACGCGCGACCTGGTGTCCGTCAGCCACGCGACGGGGCGGCAAGTGGGGGTGCTGGCCGACCGCAGCGGGAGCATCAACCACGTCATCATCGGGGACGCCTCTCGCCTGATGCTGCCCGACGTGGGCCGCCTGCGCGCGGGCAGCGGACGCCTGCGCGGCCTGCGCCTGGTGCACACGCACCTCTACGACGAGCCCCTCACGCGCGACGACCTCGTGGACCTGACGCGCCTGCGCTTGGACATGGTCGCCGCCATCTGTCTCGCGCCCGGCGAGGACCGCCCGCTCTCGGTCTATTACGGGCACAACATCCCGGTCGCCGAGGGCAGCTCCGACGCCCCCTTTCGCACCTTCGGCCCCATCCCCTACGCCAAGCTGGACGCCAACCCGGCCGAGATCGTGCCGGCTCTCGAGGCGGAGTTTGCGCGCTCGAGCCGCGCCCGCACGGTCACGGGCAAGGACGGCCGCGCGATCTTGATGCACGTGTGCGAGAAGAAGCACGCGCGCAAGGCCGAGGAGTCCCTGCGTGAGCTCGAGGAGCTGGCGCGCACCGCAGGCGTGGAGGTGGCGGACAGCCTCACCCAGGTCCGTGAACGCATCGATCCCAAGTTCGTGATGGGCCGCGGCAAGCTCGACGACGTGGTCATCCGCGCCATGCAGCTGGACGCGGAGGTGCTCATCTTCGACCGCGAGCTGGGACCTGCGCAGGCCGCCGCCATCGCGCACCTGACCGACCTCAAGGTGCTGGACCGCACGCAGCTCATCCTGGACATCTTCGCGCAGCGGGCCGAGAGCAACGACGGCAAGCTGCAGGTGGAGCTGGCGCAGATGAAGTACCTGCTGCCGCGCCTGGGCCAGAAGGACGACTCCCTCTCGCGCCTCACGGGCGGCATCGGAGGCCGTGGTCCGGGCGAGACCAAGCTGGAGGTGGGGCGCCGCCGCGCGCGCGACCGCATCGACCGCCTCAACCGAGAGCTCAAGCAGCTCTCGAAGCAGCGCAAGCAGCGGCGCAGCAAGCGCAACCAGAGCGGCGTGTGGGTGGCCGCCGTGGTGGGCTACACCAACGCCGGCAAGAGCACGCTGCTGAACACCCTCACGGGCAGCGACGTCATCGCCGAGGACAAGCTCTTCGCCACGCTGGACACGCGCGCGCGCCGCATGCGCCTGCCGTCGGGGCGCGAGCTGGTGCTGACCGACACGGTGGGCTTCATCCGCGACCTGCCCAAGGACCTCTTCGCGGCCTTCAAGGCCACGTTCGAGGAGGCCCAAGACGCCGACTTGCTCCTGCACGTGATCGACGCGAGCGACCCCGCCTGGGACGAGCACGTGGCCACCACGGAGGAGCTGCTGCAGCGGCTGGACCTCGAGCGCGTGCCGCGTGTGCTGGTCTTCAACAAGGCCGACCGCCTGGACCCGGGGATCGTGGCGCACATGGCCGAGGTGCGGGGCGCCACCTATTGCACCGCCACGGACGCAGAAGGGGTGCGCCCCGTCATCGAACGGCTCGAGCGGGAGCTCGCCGCCCTCGAAGCGGCGAGGGCCGCCGTCTGACCTGGGCGCTCACCGGACTGGCCCTCCGACACATTCCAAGGCAGCCTTCGGCCGTGACTCGCCCTCCTTCGGTCCTCGCCCGCGTTTCCCGCTCGCTCCCGCGCCTGGTCGCCCTTGTGGCACTCCTGGGTGGCGCGTCCGCCCCGTCGCTCGCGTGCACCCCCCAAGGGGACACGGGCATCGGCCCCGAGGGCTACTCCGACAACTTCGACCGCGCCCAGCTGGGGCAGGACTGGAACGTCACGGGCGGGCCCTGGCGCATCGTGGACGGCGCGCTGCGCATCCGTGAGGCTCACAACCACCCCCTCTGGCTGAGGCGCACGCTCCCGCGCGACGTGCGCGTGGAGTTCGACGCCACCAGCACGACCCACGACATCAAGGTCGAGCTCTTTGGTGACGGCGTCTCGCACGCGCTGGGGGACGCGTACACCGCTACCAGCTACGTCGTCATCTTCGGCGGCTGGGGGAACCAGACCAACGTCCTGGCGCGCATGGACGAACACGCCGACGACCGCGTGGTGGGCACGCCTCGGCGCGTGGAAGCCAACCGCACCTACCACTTCGTGATCGAGCGCCGTGGCAGCGTGATCAGCGTGGACGTGGACGGTGAGCGCCTGCTCACGCTGGACGATCCGGAGCCTCTGCAGGGACGCGGGCACGACCACTTCGGCTTCAACAACTGGGAGTCCGACGTGACTTTCGACAATCTGCGCATTCAGCCGCTATGATGGCGACCGTCCCCCATGGAAGCCGCTGAGTTCGACCTGACGCTGAAGGACCTGGAGACCCGCCTCGACCGCCTGAAGGCGCTGTACGAGATGTACTTCCAGGGCATCGAGCGCATCGAGCCGTCGGTGCCGCGCAAGCAGGTGGACCGCATGTTCGAGCTGCTGCGCCGCGAGCAGCCGCGCACGACACACTTGCGCTTCCGCTACCAGTCGCTGCTGCAGCGCTACACCACGCTCCAGACCTACTGGCGCCGCATCACGCGCCAGATCGAAGAGGGCACGTACCGGCGCGACATCCAGCGCCTCAAGCGCAAGGACGCCGTTCGGGCAGCGCGCGCCGCCGATGGTGAGGGGCAGGCCGAGAAGGGCGTGTACGAGCTCGACATGGACGTCGAGACCGACCTCAGTAGCCTGCTGGACGACCCCGAGCTGGATGCCGCCATCGCGGGTCTCGAGCGCGGGCCGACCGCGAGCCCCCCCTCGTCCTCCTCGTCGGCGGGGGCCAGCCCTGCACCGCGGGTAGCCACCTTCGGCAAGCCCACGGAGCGCCGCCGTCGCTCCGGAGACTCGGCGTCGCCCCCCGCTCCTGCCCCTCCGCCGGCGCCGCCGGCCCGCGCCAGCGGCGGCGACGTGGACGACGCGCGCATGAAGCGCATCTACGACGACTACGTCGCCGCGCGCCAACGCAACAACGAGCGCGTGGACAACGTCAAGTACGAGACCCTGCAGCGCAGCATCCAGGACATGATGCCGAAGCTGAAGGAGAAGCACGCGGGCAAGGCCATCGACTTCGAGGTCGTGGTGCGCGACGGACGCGTGGGTCTCAAGCCCGTGACCAAGTAGCGCTCGGGCGCCTCTCCTGCTGCCTCTTGGCGCCTGCGCCAGGCCCTTCCGGCGAGCCTGATCTTGCTCTAGCGCCGCCCGCCGGCCCGCTCGAACGCGCTGCCGGCCGTGGTGAGCGCGCTGCGCACGGCCGCGTTGAGCGCCGCCGTCGTCATGCGCAGCTCTTGGTCACGCCCCTGCCCCATGGGCTCCGCCGCCGTTGCGGAGCCGCTCAGCATTCCCAGCACGTTCCGCGACGGCTCTTCGTAGATCGTCAGGTTCACGCTACAGCGCAAGCGCAGCTCTCCCTGGCGCTCGGTCCGCTGGACGTCGCTGAGCACCGCGTCCACACGGAAGCGCGGGATCCGCCGGCGGGCGATCTGCTGAGTGGCCTCCGCACCGATGTCGTTGGCGTCGCCAAAGGGCGCCACGCCCGCGACGCCGCCGAGCCCCGCCAGCACGCCTTGCCGCAGAGGCGCGACGAGCGTGGCGCCGCCCACGCTGGAGTTGTTGCTGACCTGCCCGATCGCGACCACGTGGCGCACGCGGCGCCAGTCGATGGGTCTCGGCGCCGCGTCGGGGGCCGGCGTCGCCTCGCCTCGCAGCTCCGCGATGGCGGACTCCGCCTGTCGCCGCACAGACGCCGAGTCGTCTCGTTCCGCTCGCCGCAGCGCAGCGATGGCGCGGCGGTCGCCCAGCTTACCGAGGGAGACGGCCGCAGCGGCGCGCACCGCGGGGTTGCTGTCGGACTCGAGCGCCCGCTCGAGCGCGGGGCGGCTGCGCGGGTCGGCCAGGCGGCCCAACGCCAGGGCGGCTTGGGTCCGGTTGCGGAAGTCCGACGACTGCACCAGCTGCTGCTCGAGGTACTCGCGCGAGGACACGCGCGCCTCGGCGCCGCTCACCACGGCGAGCAGGACCGCGGCAAGCACTGCAGTTGGAATCAGCGTTCGGGGGGAGAGGCGCATCACCGGGCTAGGACGGCCCGCGCACGAGTGGATTCAGCGCGACGTGACCGGGAGGGCAGTATATCAACTTTCTGTCAGTCACGTGGTGCGAGCCTACCGGGCGCGCCTCAGGGGTCTGTGCACCCGTCCTCGTCCAGGTCGCGGTCTTCCTCGGCGGTGTCGTTGGGGCACTGGTCGTCCGCGTCGGGGATCAGGTCGTTGTCGTTGTCCGGGTCACTGCACCCGTCTTCGTCTTCGAAGCCGTCCAGGTCCTCCGGCAACAGCGGACAGAGGTCCACGTTGTCCGGGATCCCGTCCAGGTCCTTGTCGCCGTGCTCGGGCGCGTAGCGCAGGCCGAGCATCGCGCGCGCCGACGGGGCGCCCACGGCGCGGTGAGGGAAGCCGACCCCGCCCATCAAGCTCAGGTGGAACGAGCCCAGCTTGAAGCGCAGGCCCAGGTCCACCTCGGTGGGGCTGTTGTAGCGCCCCGTGAACCCGCTCGAGCCACGCACCTCGAGCAGCGCCACCAGGTCTGGATAGATGGGCAGGGGCATGGCCACGCCCAGGCCCCAGTGCAGCTCCGAGCCATGCACGCGATCGCCGATGCGCACGCGGTCGGGACGGATGCGCGCGCCCAGGCTCGCGCCGATGCCCAGGTTCAGGATGTGGAAGTCACCGATGACCGCCACGTCGATCTCGGGCAGCGTGCTGCCCTGGAAGCCCACGCCCTGGGCCGTGGGTAGCGTCACCGTCAGCATCCCCGCCAAGCCCGGGCCGTCCGCCCGGCTCGCGGTCACATCGGCCGGCGCGCCGAGCATCCGGAGACGCCCGGTGACGCGGACGTCGCCGAGCGCGGCGCCGTCCAAGCTCTCGCCCCCGTCGGCAAGCGCGCGCGGGGCGCCAGTCTGGAAGGGCGTGAACGGCACGTCGACCGCGAGCGCGAAGCGACCTCCGAGGCCCAGCTGAAAGAGGGCGTCCATGGACAGGCGGTGCCGCACCACCACCTGCTGCGACGTAAAGCTGGGGTTCACGCGCAAGAGCCCGAAGGTGTAGTGCGTGAAGAGCCCCACGTTCCAGCGCAGGTGCCCTGGCGTGGAGGTGCCCTGCACGCCCATGAAGCCGTTCGGGTCGTGCGCGGGGCGGAAGTCGTCCACCTGCAGGTCGCGCTGGGCCCGCGCCGGCGCGGCCGACAGCAGCCCCGCCCAGCCCATCAGGAAGCAGGCCCCCCACACCAGCAAGCGCTGGACAGGTGGCGGAGAGGACGTCTCGTCGTGCACGGGCGCCACTGTATCAGCGCCCCCGCCCGGTCGCACCCCGCGCGAGGGAACCTGTTCGTAGGAGTCGTGCCGAAGCGGCCCCGCGCGCGAGGCGCACGCTCGAGGTCGCACGCGGGGACCGCGGTCGACGTGACCCCGGCCCGCGCGCGACCGACACCGTCTCAGTACACCTGCACGGCGGCATAGACGCTGGTGCCGCTGGTGAACACCACGGCGGCGCCGTTGTTGGAGGGCAGCGCGGCGACGCCCGGGGATGCCCCACTCATGGCAATGGTGCGGGCGTCCGTGGAGGCCACGAGGGAGGCGCCCGACACCAGTCGGTCGAGCTGAATGACGCCCGACGAGAGCTGGCTGACCACGTAGGCGTTACCGAGCGCGTCCGCGTCGATGGCCCGGAGCGGAGCCGCGCCCGTCGCGCCGGGCAGGCCCTCGGCCTGCATGCTGCTGCCGGGGCTCGACAACGGGATGACGTCCACGTTGGTGTCTCCGTTCGTGCCGACGGCGTACAGGAACCCGTTCGACGCTGCCCAGTCGGAGAAGAACGCCGATCCGGGTGGTGTCGACTCGCCCCCGAACGTGGCGCCCTGGTCCGTGCTGGCGCGAACGCGGAACGCTGGGTTGTCCGAGCCCAGCCAGAGCGCACCCGAGATGCGGTCCACCATGATGTCGTGAAAGACGTTGGCCTGCGGCACCGCGGTGACCGCGAACGTCCCCGCGCCAGCGGTCAGGTTCCGGTACACGTTGACGGCGCTAGAGCTAGCGCTCACCGCGATGTAGACCGCGTCCCCGAACGAGTCGATGCTGACCTCGCTGTCGGTGACGCCCGTCGCCAGGGTGACCGGCGTGCTCCACGTGGCGCCGTAGTCGGCCGTCCGGGAGAGCACCAGCGTGTTCGCGGTGGTCACCGCCGCGACCCACGCCACGCCCGGCGGGCCGCCCTCGACGGCCACTTCGCGGGCGTCTGTGATGCCGGTGGTGACAGGTGCCGAGTACATCGCGCCTTGGGTGGTGCTGCTCGCCACGTACGCTTCTGCGCCGCACTTCATGGCGACGTAGACGGCGCCGGACTCGTCCAAGCCGATCTTGCGCCCCGAGTTGGAGTTGCTCGTCCCGCAGCTGAGCGCGCCGCTGACCAGCTGCGCTGTGACCGTGACGAACGGGAACTCGAACTGGCACATCATGCTGCAGCCGTCGCCGTTCATGTCGGACCCGTCGTCGCACTGCTCCCCCGTGATCGCGTCGACGATGCCGTCGCCGCACTCCTCGAGGCCGGTGCAGTCCGCACGGCAGCCGTCTCCCGCAACGATCCCGCCGTCGTCGCACACCTCGCTCACGTCGAGCAGGCCGTCGCCGCACCGCTCGAAGCCGAGGCAGTCCGCACGGCAGCCGTCTCCGGACTGGTTGTCGCCGTCGTCGCACACCTCGTCCGCGTCGAGGTTGCCGTTGCCGCACAAGCGCGTGCACGTGGCGCCGTCGCCTTCGTACCCCGCGTTGCACGTGCACGTCGGCGCGGCGCCCTCGTTGTTGCCGCACGCCGCGTTCACGTCGCAGCCACCGTTCGCGGTGTCGCACTCGTTCACGTCGTCGCAAGTGAACCCGTCGACGTTCAGCATGTAGCCCGCGTCGCACGAGCACTCGAACCCCCCGTCGCTGTTGGTGCACGTCTGCGCGCAGCCACCGTTCGCGGTGTCACACTCGTTCACGTCGTCGCAGGCCAACCCGTCGACGTTCAGCGTGTAGCCTGCGTCGCACGAGCACTCGAACCCCCCGTCGCTGTTGGTGCACGTCTGCGCGCAGCCACCGTTCGCGGTGTCACACTCGTTCACGTCCGTGCAGCCCGTGGCGCCGTCACCGCTGTAGCCCGAGGGACAAGGGCCGCACTCCACCGCGTCCCCCGCCATGGAACAGCTGACGAGCGGGTCGCAACCGCCGTTGCCCACGTCACAGCTGGCGGGCGGGCCCTGATCGTCACCCTGATCCACGCCCTGATCGGCACCCTGGTCAGCGCTCTGATCGACGCCCTGGTCCGCGACACCGATGTCGACGGTCACGTTCGCGCCAAGGTCGCACCCGGTCGAGAGGGCGCCACCCGCCAGCAGCAGCGCCGCGCCGGCGAGAGACTCAAAGCAATGAAATCGTGACGAAAAACGCATGACATCTCTCGGTTGGGGGAAGATCCGTTGAACACTACGGATAGCAGGTGTGCAATATTCGTCTACCAGAAAAGCCGTGCTGAAGTGCAATTCCGTCCACACAAGAACGCGGTCGCATCCCGAGGTGGATCCGCAGACGCCGTGTGGTGCAGAGTCCCGCCATGAGCGCGCAGCACCCCCTCGAAGGAACCCTGGACGACGTGCGGGTCCTGGACCTCACACAGAACCTGCCCGGCCCCTACGCGACGCTGCTGCTCGCAGCGATGGGGGCGACCGTCCTGAAGGTGGAGCCGCCCAGAGGCGAGACGGCGCGGGGCGTGCCGTCCCTCTTCGGGTTGGTGAACCGGGGCAAGCAGAGCGTGGTGCTGGACCTCAAGCAGGACGCCGGGCGCGAGGCGCTGCTGAAGCTCGCAGAGGAGTGCGACGTGCTGGTGGAGGGCTTTCGGCCGGGCGTGATCGAGGGCCTGGGGCTTTCGCCCGACGTCCTGCTGGCGCGCAACCCGCGGCTGGTGATCTGCCGCATCAGCGGCTTTGGGCAGGTGGGGCCGTACGCGCAGCACCCCGCCCACGACCTGAACCTGCAGGCCCTCACGGGCGTGTGTCATCTCTCGCGTGACCGCTCCGGACACCCGCTGGGCTCGGCGCTGCCCATCGCGGACCTCTCGGCGGGAGGCACGGCCGCCACCGCGATCTTGGCGGCGCTGCGCAAGCGCGACCGAACCGGTGCGGGCCTGGTGCTGGACGTGGCGCTGAGCGACACGGTGCAGTCCTGGGCGCACGTGTGGGACCAAGGGTTGACCCCACCCACGCCGCGAGCGGACCAGGCGGTGACGCGTGCCTTCGCGCGGCTCACCGAGCATCCCAGCCGGCTGGCGCAGCAGGGGGCGGCGCTCATCGGGCGTCCCGAACGGGCACGCACGGTCGGAAACGCGCTCGACCGCGCGGCCGAGTCACTGCGCAAGAGCGCACCGGTGCAGGGACTGGAGCGCCTCAAGCTGCACGCGCTGCCGCACTACGGCACCTACGAGACCCGCGACGGGCGGTGGCTGGCGGTGGGCATCGTGGACGAGAACAAGTTCTGGCGCGCGCTGTGCGACGCGCTGGAGCTGCCGCACTTGGGCAAGCTGCCGGTGGCGGCGCGCGTGCTGCTCGGCAACGTCGTGCGACGACAGCTGGCGCGGGCCTTTCAGCGCCTGACGCTCGCCGAGTGGATGGAGCGGCTGCCGCGCCACGAAGTGCCCGTCACGCCCGTGCTGGACGTGCGCGAAGCCACGGTGGACGCGCACCTGCTCACGCGCCTCGGGCCCGACGCAGACGCGCCGGTGGTGCCCTACTCGCTGGCGGGCAGGCTCTCCGCCGCACCCGAGCTGAACGCCCACGAGCCGGGCGCGCTCACGCGTCCCGTTCCAACACCGTAGAACGCGAGCCCGCTACCGCCCAGCAGCGCGAGTGACGTGAGCAAGACCAGCACGCCGAAGCCGCTCCGCCGTGGCGTCACACGGAAGGCGTCGGCCCCGGCGAACAGCCCGCGTAGGCCCAGGCCAACCCCCAGCAGCGCCACGGCTCCCACGCCTGCTACGCCCCACAGGGCGTGGTTGTCGCGGACGCCGGGCAGGTTGGGCAGGGTGTGGCGCAGCCCGAGCATCAGCGTGGTGACGGTGACCGCGAGCCCCCCCAGACCCACGACGCCCAGTGTGTACGCCGGGCTGCCTGCGGCCCGCACGAGCACCCCGATGGACACGGCCGCGAAGCCGATGACCAGCGCGAGCACCCCGAAGCCCACCGCGGGGCCTGCCAGGGGTAGCTGCAGGGGCAGGGTCTCGCCCGCGAGCAACGCCACGGCCACCCCGGCGAGCGCGAGCCACAGCAACGCCCCCACGAGCGAGCCCCCCGAGGGCACCTCCGGCAGCCGCCCCGCCCGACCAGGACGAACGGCCTCGCGCTTGATGGACACCGACGAGCTGCGTGAGGACGACGAAGCCGCAGGCGACGCGGCCGGCCTCGCGCCCGGTTGGCTGCGCCGGCCAGGTGACGGCATGTCCCGAGGGTCGATGTCGAGCGGCATGCTCCGCCGTGGGGCGGGCGCTGCGCGCTCCGGCCCAGCCGCTGCGGGAGCGGGTGACGCGAGACCGGGATTCGAGTGGCGCTCCGCAGCCACGGTGGCGACCGCGTGCGCGATGCTCTCGGGGCTGTCGTGGGTGCCGAGATCGCCGAAGTCGAGGCGCAGCTCGTCGGGTACCTGGAACGCGCCGTACTCGCTCAAGTCCGGGGCCGTGGGGTCCATCGCGTGGCTGGGTGCGGGCCGCTCCGAGCGGCGGCCACCGACGGCCTTCGGGGGCCGCGAGCTCGTGTGCCCCGGCACGCTGAAGATCCCGGTGAGCCGCGACGCCACGCGCTCGAGGGCGCGCGCCAGCACTGCGCCGTCCTGAGGGCGACGCTCCGGGCGCCGGTTGAGGCAGCCCATGATCAGGTCGCGCAGCGCACGCGGCAGATCGAGCACGTAGTCGTCGATGGGCGGCGGATCGTCGCGGCAGATCTGCACGAAGAGGTCCGCGACGGAGGCGGCGTCGAACGGCCGGCGCCCTGCGAGGCACTCGTAGAGGATGATGCCCACCGCCCAGACGTCGGTGCGTTGGTCCACCTCGGCCGGTGCACGGATCTGCTCCGGGGACATGTAGGTCGGGCTGCCGACGATGAGCCGCCCGTCGGGGTCGGAGCTGGTCTCGCCGGACTTGGTCACCTTGGAGATACCGAAGTCCAGGATCTTCGGGATGAGGACGTCGTTGGACTCCGACAGGAAGATGTTCTCGGGCTTGAGGTCTCGGTGCACCAGCCCCTTCGCGTGCGCCGCGCCGAGCGCCTCCGCCACGGGTACCATCACGGCCAGCGTGACCTCGAGCGAGAGCGCCCCGCCGGCGCGGTCGATGTAGGACGCGAGATCCTCGCCCTCCAGCAGCTCTTGGACGATGAAGGGGAAGCCCTGCTCGTCTTCGTCGATGTCGAGGATCTCCACGACGTGGGCGTGACGCACGAAGTGCGCGAGCTGGGCCTCGCGCAGGAAGCGCGCGCGCACCTTGTCGCTCTTCGCCAGACTGGGGAGCAGGATCTTGATGGCCACCTCGCGCCCCACCAGCGTGTTGGTGGCGCGATACACCTCGCCCATGCCGCCCACGGCGATGCGCGCGTCGAGCTTGTACTTGCCCCTTATGCGCTCTCCGCTCCGGTCGGGTGGCGGTTGTCTCGGCACCAACATCGCCGGGAAGTATCGGCCAAATCGGGGAGCCTGGGGGAAGAGATCTGTGAGAGCGACCACAACCTTCCGCTTGCGCCGCCCGCTTGGGCTACGCTGCGGCTCGTGACGCTCAAGACCCATGGCCGTGAGGTTCCCCGAGCCGAGCTCGCGCTGCGCGTGCGCTTTCGTTCCCGTGACGGGCTCGAGCACGTGGGTGTCACGCGCGACCTCGGGGTGCGCGGGGCGTCCGTGGAGACGCTGCAGCCGCCCGCCGAGGGCGTCGCCGTGGCGCTGCGTATCGAGTCACCGACCTCCTGGGACCCCATCGTCGTCAGCGGTGTGGTGCAGTGGAGCTCGGGGGCGGCCGTCATCGACGAGCGGGGCGACGCGACACCCGCCGGCTTCGGCGTGCGCTTCGGGACGCTGTCCCTGGAACACACCAACGCCATCCGCGCCCTGCTCGCGACCAGCGGGTTCGACGAGGGCTGAGGGCTCAGCGCTGGCGTCGAATGGAGACGGCGCGGGCGTGGGCCTCGAGCCCCTCGAGGCGCGCCAGCCCCTCGAGCAGGGGCGCCTGTCGCGTGATGGCGGCCGCGCTGTAGCGGATGACCGAGGTGCGCACGATGAAGTCGTACACACCGAGCGGGCTCGCGAAGCGGGCAGACCCACCCGTCGGCAGGACGTGACTGGGGCCGGCGGCGTAGTCACCCGCCGCTTCCGGCGTGTGGTAGCCGAGGAAGGCCGCGCCCACGGCCGAGATCCCGGCGAGCGCCGCGTCCGGGTCCGCGACGGACAAGTTCAAGTGCTCAGGCGCGAGCTCGTCCGCCACACGCACCGCCTCGGCCAGGCTCGGCACCACGAAGCAGTGTCCGTTCCTACGCACCGAGGCCTCGGCGATGTCCCGCCGGGGCAGCTGGGCCAGCTGCCGCTCCACGGCCGCCGAGACCGCGTCGGCCTGTTGCCGCGACAGGGTCACCAGGAGCGCGTAGGCGTCCTCGTCGTGCTCGGCCTGTGAGAGCAGGTCCGCCGCCACCACCTCGGGGTCGGCCGCGTCGTCGGCCACCACCAGGATCTCGCTGGGGCCCGCGATGCTGTCGATGTCGACCAGCCCGAACACCAGGCGCTTCGCGCACGCGACGAAGATGTTGCCGGGCCCGACGATCTTCTCGACGCGCCGGACGGTCTCGGTGCCATAGGCGGCCGCACCGATGCCCTGCGCGCCCCCGGCGTCCACCACCTCCGTGACGCCGGCAATGTCTGCGGCGGCCAGGATCTCGGGAGTGGGCCGAGGGGTGACCAACACGATGCGCTCCACGCCGGCGACGGCGGCTGGCACAGCGGTCATGAGCACGGTCGACGGGTAGCGGGCCTTGCCACCCGGCGCGTACACGGCCGCCGAGCGCACGGGCCGCACGCGCATGCCGAGCTCCACGCCGTCTTCTTCGTACGAGAAGCCTGGGTCGCGTTGGTGCTCGTGGTAGCGACGGATGCGGTCGGCCGCCTCGCGCAGCAGGGCGCGAACCCCCTCGGGGGCCTGCGCGGCGCCCTCGCGGTAGGCCGCCTCGCTGAGCACGATGGTCTCCTGCGTGCGCCCCTCGAACTCCTCCGTGAGAGCGCGGATGGCCGCGTCTCCCTCGGTCGCCACGCGCTTCAGGATGGCGCGCACGGCGGGCTCCACGCGCTCGAGGTCCGCGTCGCCGCGCCGGGAGAGCGACGCGAGCGTCGCCTCGTAGCCGGGCTGTCCGTGCTCGTGGATGTGCAGCATGCGGTCGGTTTAGTCCGCCGCGCCCGGCCGTCAAGCCCGCGTGCGGCCGCCCGTGCTATGTGTCGGTCACCGATGGTGGCCAAGAAGCGTGAAGAGGACGGCCGGCGCAAGAAGCGCCCGGGCGTCGAGGTGCAGCGCGAGCACGTCCTCGCGGCGGCGGTCGACCTCTTCGTGGTCCACGGCTCTGGAGCGGTCTCCATCTCCCAGATCTGCGAGCGGGCGGGCGTGTCGCGCCCCACCTTCTACCGCTGCTTCGCCAACAAAGAAGCGCTGATCGACACCATCTACGAGTCGGCCGTGCAGGGGCCCGTGCGTGCCGTCCTGGCAGAGCTGCCGGGCCGCGTGGTCGATCGCGAGTGGACGCGCGAGGTGATCTCGCGCGTGCTGGACGCGATCTTCGCTCGCGCGCGGCTCGCGGAGCTGATCTACGTGGAGTCTCGCGACCCGGCGTCCCCGGCCGCCGCCATCGTCGACGCGGCCTACGAAGAGGCGGCCAACGTCCTCGAGGCGTGGTTGCTGGCGCGGGGCGCGGCCAGACCGTCCCGGCTGGTCCTGAAGGCGCTCATGGCGGCGAGCCAGTGGATCGCCCACGACGCCATCCGTGCAGGCCTCACGGCCGACGCGCGCACGGCCGCCAAGCTGGCCACGCTGCAGCTCACGGAGGTCATGCTGGGTGGGCTGCAGCGCGGGGGCCGGGGCTCCACGGCAGCTTCCTCCACCTGAGCGACGCGCGCTGACGGCGCGCCACGCGCTCACCGCGAGCGAAGGCGGAGCTCTTGGAGTCGACGGGCGGCTAGATGGGAGGCTCTTGGCCCAGATTGTTGACCGTGGCCATCACGATGCCGCCCACGAACACCAGCGGCATGAAGAAGAAGGACGCCGCGCCGAAGACGTCGGGCTCCAGCAGCCGGATGGCGACCGCCCCGAAGACGGCCCCGCCGAAGAAGAAGGTGAAGGTCGCGACGACGACGAGGCATCCATGTGGCGCCTCGTCCTCGGGCATCAGGCGATCTGCCAGGTGGTGCCTGCCGGGCTGTCGAGCAGCTCGACACCGGCCTCGGTGAGCTCCACGCGGATCCGGTCGGCCGCGGCGAAGTCCTTGTTGCTGCGGGCCTCGGCGCGGTCGACGATGCGCTGCTCCACCCACTCTCGGCGGACACCGCGGGCCTCGGCGCGCCGGTCACGGATGCGCTCCAGCACCTCGCGCGGCTCTTGGAACCCAATGCCGAGACGCCGCTGCAGCGCTTCGAAGGCACGCTCGGCCGCGTCCACCGCCGCCTGCTGCGCGGTGCCCTTCTTGCGCAAGGCCGCGTCGCAGAGCTCGTTCACGGACGCGAGCAGGTCCGACAGCGCCGCCAGACCGATGGGCATGTTGAGGTCGTCGTCGAGCGCGCGCTTCAGCGCCTTCGGGAAGCCGGAGATGGCGTCCGGAACCCAACCCTCGGGCACGATGCGCTCGGCAGGCAGCTCGCGCAGGCGCAGCTGCGTCTTGTACAGGTACTCGAGGCGTCGCTCGGCCTCTTCGAGCCCGGGAAAGCGGGGCGCCCCCCCCGCCACTTCCTCGAACTCGAAGCCGAGCGGAGCGCGGTAGTGGACCGTCATCGCGAAGAAGCGCACAGCCTCGGGCTCGATGTGCCGGAAGAGCTCGCGGGCCGTGAAGAAGTTGCCCAGGCTCTTGCCCATCTTCTCTTTGTTCACCTCGACGAAGCCGTTGTGCATCCAGCAGCGCGAGAAAGGCTTGCAGGTCGCGGCTTCGCTCTGCGCCAGCTCGTTCTCGTGGTGCGGGAACACCAGGTCGAGGCCGCCACCGTGCAGGTCCAGGGTCTCGCCCAGGTGCTCCATGCTCATGGCAGAGCACTCGATGTGCCAGCCGGGGCGGCCCCAACCGAAGGGGCTCTCCCAGCCGACCTCGGAGCGCTCGGCGGACTTCCACAGCGCAAAGTCGGCCGGGTGCCGCTTGCGGGCCGTCTGCTCGGCGTCCGTCCGACCGCTCGCGCCGGTCTCGTGTTCGCTCAGGTTGCGGTGGCTGAGCTTCCCGTAGCCCTCGAAGGACTCCACGGAGAAGTACACGTCTCCGTCCGCCTCGTAAGCGTTGCCGGACGCGATCAAGCGCTGCACCAGCGCGATGATGTGCGGCAGGTGCTCGCTCACCTTGGGCTCCACGTCTGGCGCCGCGTTCCCGAGGCGCTCCATGTCTTCGCGGAAGGCCTCCGTGAAGCGCGCCGCCAGCTGGTCGGGCTGCTCGCCGCGCTCCGCCGCGCGGTTGATGATCTTGTCGTCGATGTCCGTGACGTTGCGGACGTAGGTCACGCGCATCCCGGACGTGCGCAGGTGGCGCGTGAGGACGTCGTACACGATGTAGCAGCGGGCGTGCCCGAGGTGCGCGTAGTCGTAGACCGTCGGACCGCACACGTAGACGCGAGCGTTCTGGGGGTCCGCGGGGGTGAACGGCGCCTTCTGGCCCGTGAGCGTATCGTATAGCTGCAGCGACATGGTGGGGTGGCGAGTCTGCCGCATCCCCTGCCAGCGAGCCACTGCTGGTTCACAGCCCGCGGTTCGTGTCATGCTCTCGCTCCCTCCCCCACCACACCGTGTCCTACCAATTCCGCTACGCCTATCTGCACGGCTTTGCGTCCGGCCCGAACAGCAAGAAGGGTCAGCACCTCGAGCGCATGTTCGCGGGCTTCGGGATCGAGCTGCTGCTGCCAGACCTCAACCGCCCCTCTTTCGCGCGGCTGAGCCCGGTCGCCATCTTGAGCGAGCTGGACGCGGCGCTGGGGCGTGACCTGGCGGGGCCGCGCCTGCGTCTGATCGGGTCGAGCCTGGGCGGGTGGCTCGCGGCGCTCTTCGCGGAGCGCCATCCGGGCTTGGTGGACCGGCTGGTGCTCATCGCGCCCGCCTTCGACTTCGGCGAGCGCTGGCAAGAGCGGATGGGCGAGGAGGGCATCGAGCGCTGGTTGGAGCAGGGCGACGCACCCTTCGTCGACGCGGCCGGGGACACCGTGCGCGTCCACTCGGCGTTCTTGAAGGAAGCCTGCGCCCTCCCGCAGCGGCCGCGCGTCACCGTCCCCACCCTGCTCTTGCACGGAACGAACGATGACGTCATCCCGGTGGAGAGCTCGCGCGCCTACGCCCGTGAGCTCCCGAACGTGGAGCTGCTCGAGCTCGACGCCGACCACCCCCTCAGCGACCAGGAGGCCCGGGTCGCGGCCGAGACGCAGCGCTTTTTCGAGCTGGGTCGTCCTACGCTAGACTAGCCCCGTGACTGCACCCACCCCCATCGCCCAAGGCGACCTGACGCAGAAGCCGCTGACGCACGTACTCCTCTCGATCCACGAGAAGGAACTCTCGGGTACGCTGGCCGTCTGGCCGGACGACATGACGCAGCCGGGGCAGGACCGACTGCTCTTCCGGCGCGGTCAGATCATCGCGGGCAAGCTGATCGAGCCCGCCACGGATCTCGCGCGCGGTGTCCTCTCGGTCTTCCATCGGACGAGCGCTCCCTTTGCGTTCTACGAGCAAGACTTGGTGACAGGCACCGAAGGGGTGCTCTTCTGCAAAGATCACGTCTTCGCGCTGATGGCTGCCGCCGCACGCGGCGGCGCGCGCCGAGAGGTCATGGAGCAAGTGCTGGGGCGCCTGCAGGAGCCGGCATACCGCTTCGTGCGCAAGGCGGACATCGGCGCGTTCGGGTTCATCCCGAAGGAGCGGGCGGTCGTCGAGCTCGTCCAGGCCAGCCATCGCTCCATCTCCGAGTGGATCCAGATGTCGGGCGACGCCCGTGTCGCGACCCGCACCCTCTACCTCTTGGCGATCAC
Source organism: Sandaracinaceae bacterium (assembly GCA_020633075.1). GTDB lineage: Bacteria > Myxococcota_A > Polyangia > Polyangiales > Houyiibacteriaceae > JADJJE01. Next base: position 868,778 of record JACKEI010000002.1, on the reverse strand, counting down.
CCGCTGCCTCGCGCCGGCCCCGGTCGAGGAGCAGGGCGCGGTGGGTGAGCTCTCGGGGCACAGCTCCCTGCCCCCCCTGCCCAGCTTCGCGCCGCCCCCCATGTCGGCGCGGCCCTCGGCGGCCAGCTTCTCGGACCTCCCCACGTTGGACAGCGTGCCCCCGCCCGCATCCACGCCCGCACCCCAGGGGCGTGCGAGCTTGCTGGATGCTCCGGCGGGCCCTCCGCAGCCGCCGAGCAATCTCTCGGCCGCGCACGCGACGCTCTGGAGAGACGTCCAGGAGCGCTACGCGGCCATCGACACCGAGAACTACTTCGAGATGCTGGGCGTGGACAACACCGCGACGAACGACGCCGTGAGCGACGCCTACGTGGACCGCATCAAGCGCTACCACCCAGACCGACTGCCGGCCGAGCTCGCGTCCCTGCGGACGTACGTCGACACGATCTTCCGACACCTGACCGAGGCCAAGAACACCCTCTTGGACGGCGAGAAGCGCAAGGCTTACTTCAAGACGGTGCAGGACGGCGGGGGCTCCCCCGCTGCGGACCGCAGGCTCGCCGCGATCCTGACGGCTGCGCTCGACTACGAGAAGGCCGAGGTCTTGGTGCGGCGCAAGGAGTGGAGTCAGGCCATCGAGCTGTTGGACAAGAGCCTCGCGCTCGCGCCAGACGAGGCGGACTACCTCGCGCTCAAGGCCTGGGTGCTCTTCCAGCGCGACGGTGACGCCCACAGCGACATCATCATCTCGCTCGCCCAGCGCGCGCTCGCGCAACGCGAGACGCACGAGCAAGCCCTGCTCACGCTCGCGTTTCTGTACAAGCGCACGGGGAACAGCACGGCGTCCGTGAAGCACTTCGAGCGCATCGTCGAGGCCAACCCCAAGCACCTGGACGCCGCGCGGGAGCTGCGCTTGGCGCGCATGCGCGGGCAGATCAGCGAGCCGGGCACCGAGGAGAAGCCCGGCGTGTTTGCCAAGCTCTTCGGGTCGAAGAAGAAGTAGAGGAGCTCAGTCCGACCCGGCGGCGGCGCCTGGGGTGCCCTCGTCATCATCGGCGGGCGCGGCACCGGGCGTGGAGGCGGGAGCGGCCGGTGTGGCGCTGGGGACCGCTTGGACGCCCGCATCCGTCGACTCCGCCTCGGGAGCGGCCTCCTCGGCGTTGCCCGCGAGCGCGTAGAGGCGGCCGTCGTCGCAACCCACGTAGAGGGTTCCGTCCGCGTCCAGCATGGGCGGGGCGTCCACGTCTCCCTCCACACGAAACGCCCAACGCAGGCCGCCCGTGCGACTCAGCGAGTAGATGAAGTCATCGTGTCCGCCGAAGTAGATGGAGCCCTCACCGTCAACCAGCGGTCCCGACAAGACGCCCATCTCGGGCGACTCGGTCAGCGGCAGCGCGAAGGAGAAGCGCACGGCGCCCGTCTGCGCGTCCAGCGACACCACCCGCGGGCGCGGGCCCATGACCGCAGCGACGATGCCGCCGTCGTGCGTGAGCGCGATGGGCGCCCGCACATAGCCGCCCACGTCGACCGCGAAGCGCTCATGGCCGTTGGGCTCGACAGCGTGCACGCGGCGGTCGTCCGAGCCAAAGAAGATCGCCCCGTCATCCCCTACGACCGGGCTCGAGTCGATGTCATCCCCGGCGCGCACGCGCCAGCGCTGCTCCCCGCTCGGTGACAGCGCGTAGAGGTAGTCGTCTTGGGCGCCGACGTAGAGGGTCCCGTCCGGCGCAATGGCGGGGGAGGTGTAGATCTTGGCCTGCGCTTCGAAGCGGAAGCGCGCCGTGCCCGACCGCTCGATGGCCCACAGCGAGCGCCCGGCGCTGAAGTAGATGACGTCGTTCGGCCCGAGCGTCGCCCCGACGTCGGCGTCGTCGTCGGTCTCCAGCTCGAAGCGCCGCTCGCCCGCGAAGGTGAACGAGAAGAAGCGGTCGGCGTCGGACCCGACGTAGACGCGGTCGCTGGTGACCAAGGGGGTGCTGTAGACGTCGGCGCCAAGAGGGCGGCGCAGCAGCACTCGCCCCTGCCGGTCGAGCGCGATCAGCTCACCAGGCTGCGGCGGCGCGTCCAGCCCGACCCCAGGTGCGCCCAGGGTGCCGAACCACAGCCGGCCCGCCTCGTCGACCACCACCTGAGACTTGATCATGCCGCCGGTCTCGAACGCAAAGCGCAGGTGGGCCTCGCGCGGCCCCACGATGGCGGTGCGCCCCGTGTGACGCGCATCGCCGCGATAGCTGCGAAAGGGAACGAGCCCCCCCTGCACCGCGCCCAGCGGCGGCAGCGGTGGGGCAGCGGACTCCCCCTCTGCCAGCTGACCAGCGACCAGCGGCTCCGGGCCGAGCGCGCCCGAACCGTCACGCATGCGCGCAACGGTCAGGGCGCCGACGCTGATGAGCGCGCCACCCCACATGGCGACGAGCAGCAGGGTCTGGCGCCGCCCGTTCACACGCACCGCCGGCGGTGCTGCGCCTCAGGACGCATCGGCGCCCGCGTCGCTGGTGGCGGCGTCATCGCTCCCGGCGTCTCCGCTGCCCGCGTCGTCGCCGCCGTCGCTCGCGCTCGCGTCCTCGGCGCTCGAAGCGTCGGAGGACGAGTCTGCGGCCCCGGTGTCCGTGGTGCTTCCGTCGGTGGCACCAGCGTCCTCGACGATGCGGTCGCGGTCGAAGTCCACCACGAGCTGACAGCCTGGCGCGAGCAGTGCACCGACGAGCGAGAGGACGCGCGTGAGCATCGAGATTGTACGAGTCATGCCAAGCTACTCCTAGAACTGCAGCACCGCGCCGAAGCCCGCGCCGCGGCGACCAGCCAGAGGGGTGAGGCGCAGGCGCGACGCCTCGGCGTCCTGCTGGCGAGCGGCGCGCCGGTCCGTGACGTAGAGCACGACCGAGGTGACGGCCGCGATGCCCGCGACCCCGAACATCACGTCCGAGAACAAGGCCAGGCGCTCCCCGCGGTCGGCCGCACGGTCGGAAGGGTGTTCATCGAAGTTGGACTGCTCGGTGAGCGCCATGAACCCCAGCACGGTGCCCATGACCAGGGTGCCGGCGGCGACCCCCGCGCTGATGGCCGCCGCGCGGCGAGGCTCGTAGCGGCTCGGCGCGTCGGGCGTCGCGGTCTCTTCCGGCTCCGTCAGCGGCACTCCGTCTCCCTCGAGGGAAACGGCGTCGCTCTGTGCCCCCTCGTCGCCTTCGGCCGTGGCGTCCGGCGTGTCCTCGACGGCAGGCGTACCAAGGGCGTCTTCCCCGCCGCCGGCGGTGTCACCCTGCTCGGCTCCCTCGACGGGCTCAGGCACCGGCGCACCTTCGACAAGGGCGAGGGTAGTCCGACCTCCGAACGGGACCTCGACGGCGTGCTCGCCAACGAGCTCCCCGCGCAGCGTGACCGCGATGCCGTGCTGCCCCGGAGGGAGCGTGAGCTCCACCGGCGTGACGTAGCCGGTGCGTTCGCCGTCCAGCCAGACCTCACCGGGGGGCTCGGCGGTCACGAGCACCACACCCCGCAGCGCCCGCAGCGCCGCGACGCGTGCCGTGACCGCGCTCTGGTCCGGGGCGTCCGGCCGCAGCGCGAGGTAGCGCTCGAGGGCCTCGACCGCGCCGGCCGCGTTGCCCTGTCGCTCGCGCGCGTCGGCTAGGCCCACCAACATGACCGGGCTTGCGGACTCGCTGAAGGCCTGCTCGTAGAGGCGCTCTGCCTCGGCGAAGTCTCCAGCGACGAACGCGGCGTGCGCGGCGTGCTGCGAAGCCTCGCCCGGCACCGCCACCGCCTCGGGAGGGAGCCGGCGACGACCGCGCTGGGCCTGCGCCTGCGGGGTCACGGACATCGCCAAGGACAGCAAGAGGAGCGTGGTGGAGACGCCGAGCACATCGCGCTCTCGCGGAGCGCGATGGCGTCCGGGGCGCTGGCTGCGGCGGTCGGAACGAGGGTGCGTGGGATCGAGCATCATGGCGTGCGGCGCAGGGTAGCAGCGAACGCCGCGTCAGGCACCGCGAGTGGTCAGCGACCCCAGACGCTGCGCACGAAGGCCTCGACGCGGTCGAGGGGGCCGCGCAGCCGCTCGATCAGATCCTCTAGATCGGTCAGCTCCTTGGTGCTCGTCTCGGCCAAGGAGGCGAGCTCGCGTTCGTGTTCTTCGCTCCACGACTCCATCTCCGTGTGGACGCCGCGCAGCTCTGCTTCGAGCGTGAGGCACAGCCGTTGCTCCACCCCCAAGGCGTCCTCGACGTCACGAATGGCGTGCCGGAGGCCGAGGGCCCTCCCGGGCGTGCCTTCGCCCCGGTTCTCGCTCTCGGCGGCGCGCTCGTGCTCTTCCGCCAGCTCGCTGAAGCGGGCGCGAACCGCGATGACCTTGCCGCGCGCGAGGGAGAGCTCTTGGGCGATGCGGTCCTGCTGCCCGCCAAAGTCGGAGCGCACACGGCGGGCCCGCTCCGTGAGCTCCTCCATTTGTTGTTGGCGGGCCTCGGCTCCTTCGACCCGCTCACTGATCTCCCGCAGCACCTCGAGCGCGAGCGTGAGGCACTCGTGGATACCCACCGGGACGCGCTGCTGCACGCCGATCTCCTCCACGGCGTGAGACAGCGCGGTGAAGCGCTCGCGCCAGCGGCGCGTGCCGAGCAGACCGATGTCCTCGACGCTGTCGGCCGTCCGCGGGACCTCTACGCCAGGGGGCAGCTCGATCTCCATCGACAGCGCGACGTCGTTCGGCTCCGACGGAATGCGCGGGCGCTCGTAGGTGCTGGTCGGTGGACGCGCCGCGCCGGACGCTGGCCCCGCCGTCTCCACCACGGTGTCGTCGATGGTGTCGAAGCCCACGGTGCGGTCCAGGAAGTCGTCGAGCGCGAGCTCGCCTACGGAGTCTGGCGCCGGCGAGGCGGCGGGCACGACCCCCGGCCCCACGAGGGTGTCGAGGAGCGGCGAGCTCTTCCCGGCGCGCGGCGCTGGCACGACGTCGTCGTCCGGCGCGCCTCGCGCCGCCACGGGCCCCACCGCGGGTGCCGACTCCGACGCAGCGGATGGACTTCCAGACCCCGTGGGCGGGACCCCGGCGCCCCCCTCGATGACCGTCGCATCGAGGGAGAACGCGCCCCGGCGAGGCTTGTCGGACCGCACGCTCGCCGTGGTGGGCGCCTCGTCACGCTCGTCCACGAGCGCGTGCGCCCCCGGAGGCGATTCGGCTGCCTGCGCTTCCTGCGGCGCGCCGTCGTGAGCCTGTCTCACCTCCGGTCGCGCCGAGCCCGCGTCCGCCTGCACGACCCCGAGCGCTCCCCACGAGTCCTCGCTGCCGACGCGCTCGCGACAGCGCGTCACCTCTTCCACGAAGTGGTACGCGTCCCGGAAGCGCGCGTCGGGCTCCTTCTCCAGGCAGCGCAAGATGAGCTGCTCCAGGCACGGATCCACCTCGGGCCGGCGCTCGCGAGGCGGGACCGGCGGGTCCGTGACGTGCTTCACCAGCAGGTCACCCGGGTACTCGTAGTCGAAGGGCAGCGCCAAGGTCGCGACTTCGTAGAGGATCACCCCGAGCGAGTAGAGGTCGGCCCGGCCGTCCAGCTCGTTGCCCTTGATGTACTCGGGGGCGATGTAGCCGGGCGTCCCGAAGATCTGCTGGCTGCCCGTCAGCGACGGCGCGTCCATGATCTTGGCGATGCCGAAGTCCAGCAGCTTGACGTGCGGGAACGAGTCCTTGCGAGGCACCAGCAGGATGTTCTCGGGCTTCAGGTCCCGATGGACCACGCCCATCTGATGCGCCCGCGCGAGCGCCGAGCCGACTTGCAGCGCGAGGTCGAGGACGTGCGCGGTGGACATGGGCCCGTTGGCCATCGCCGACAGCAGCGAGTCTCCCGGCACGTACTCCATGACCAGGAACACCAGGCCGTCGTCGGTCTCGCCGAAGTCCGTGATCTCCACGATGTTGTCGTGGTTCACCCGATTGACGGCGCGCGCTTCGCGCAAGAAGCGGTCGCGCTGAATGGTCTCACGCGCCAGGTCGCGCCGAAGCGTCTTGACGGCCACCAAGCGCTCGATGAGCACGTGTCGGGCCAGGTACACCGTGGACATCCCGCCCGCCCCGAGCCGCGAGATGAGCCGGTAGCGCCCGCCAACGGTCTTCCCCAGGTTGGGATCCATGGGCATGCGCATGGGGCAGCCCACCTGCTTGCAGCCGATGAAGGTGGGGCCAAAGGACTCTTGGCAGCGGGGACAGGTTCGCATCCAGGATGGGAGTGTACCGATTTCCTGTCAGTAAAGGCGGTCGCCCAGCAAGCGCACGGACAGCGCGCTCTTGAACTTGCGCGCCGGGTCCCAGCGGTCGCGCACGGCGTTGAACGCGTCGAGGCGCGCGCCGTCCATGGCGCGGAAGTGCTCGGGGCGCGTGAGCGAGTCCTTGGTGAGGTAGATGCGCCCCCCCTCCCGGATGACCTGCTCGTTCAGCGCGTCCACCAGCGCCTGCGTTCCGTCTCGCAGGGGGATGTCCAGCGCGAGCGTGATGCCTGGCCGCGGAAAGGAGATCATGCCTGCCCCGTCGCGCCCGAAGTCCTTGATGACTGCTAGAAACGAGGCCCCGCCGCGCTCGGTGAGCGTCGTCATCACGCGGTGCACGGCGCCCGGGCCCGCCTCGCGCGGGAGCACACACTGGTACTGCGTGAAGCCACGCTTTCCGTAGAGGCGGTTCCAGTGCCGGATGCGGTCGAGAGGGTAGAAGAAGCCCTCGGGGCTCACCACGTCCTCGCTCGAAGCGCGCAGCTGGCTGCGGTACTTGAGCTCGTTGAAGGCGGCGATGCTGGCGCGGTTGAGCACCCACGCCGGGTAGTCGAAGCTCAGCTGGAAGCGCCGGCTGGCCGGGGGGAGGTGCTGCGGCGCCTCCTCGGGCTGCGCCCAGCGTCCCGAGATGAGGTTGCCCCGCCCCATGGCCGAGCCCGTCGCGAGGCAGTCGATCCAGCCGACGGTGTAGGGCCAGTCGTGAGCCGCCCGCTCGAGCCCATGCAGAAAGGCGTCCAGGTTGGGGATGCGCTCGGAGCGCTGCGCGATCCAGGGCGAGGGCACGCGCTGCATGCGCACGGTGACCTCCAGGATGTGCCCCGTGAGGCCCATGCCTCCCACGGTCGCGGCGAAGAGGTCCGGGTGCTGGTCAGGGGTGCAGACCAGGACGCGCCCGTCGGCCACGCGCATGCGCAGCGCCAGCACGTGATGGCCGAAGCAGCCCTGCCGATGCTGCCCCTTGCCGTGCACGTCCGAGGCCACCATGCCGCCCAAGGTCACGTACTTGGTGCCCGGCGTGACGGGCGTGAACCAGCGCCTCGGCAGGAAGAGGCGGTTCATCTCTTCGAGCGACAGGCCCGCCTCCGCGTGGAGCACACCGGTCTGCTCGTCGAACCCCAAGATGCGGTCCGCCAGCGTGGTGTTCAGCGCGCGCGGCGCATCGGCCGGCGGCAAGGACGCGTCACCGTAGCTGCGCCCGAGACCACGGGACAACGGCACCGCTCGGCTGGCCGACTCCAGGTCCTCGGAGCGCACTTCGACGCCCGCGACGCTGTGCCGGCCCCAGCCGGTGATCTGACCCGAAGGCGGAGGCGTCATGTCCAGGAACCTAGCATGGCCATGACGCCGCGCGCCCTCAGGCCTTGGCAGCCTTCGGTGCCTTGGCGGCCTTCGGTGCCTTGTCGGCCTTCGGCGCCTTCTCGGCCATCGTGGCCTTGTCGGCCTTCGGTGCCTTCGGAGCCTTGGCCGGCACGAGCGCAGCGAGCTCCTCGGCGCGGTCCGTGCGCTCCCAGGTGAAGGTCTTCTCGGTGCGACCGAAGTGCCCGTAGGCCGCGGTCGGGCTGTAGATCGGCCGCAGCAGGTCCAGTGTCTCGATGATGGCTGCCGGGCGGAAGTCGAAGAGGCTGCGGACGGCCTTGGCGATCTTCTCGTCGGGGATGACGCCCGTGCCGAAGGTCGTCACGTAGACACCCATGGGACGCGCGACGCCGATGGCGTAGGCCACCTGCACCTCGCAGCGCGTCGCCAGGCCCGACGCGACGATGTTCTTGGCCACGTAGCGACCGAAGTAGGCCGCGCTGCGGTCCACCTTGGAGGGGTCCTTGCCGCTGAAGGCGCCGCCGCCGTGACGACCCATGCCGCCGTAGGTGTCCACGATGATCTTGCGGCCGGTGAGGCCCGCGTCACCGCAGGGGCCACCCACCACGAAGCGGCCCGTGGGGTTGATGTGGAACTTGGTCTTCTTGTCCACCATCGACTTCGGCAACACCGGCAGGATGACCTCGTCCAGGATGCCCTGGTACAGGTCCTTGTGCTTGATGCTCTCGGCGTGCTGCGAGGAGACCACCACGGCGTCGATGCGCACGGGCTTGTCGCCGTCGTACTCCACGGTGACCTGGCTCTTACCGTCCGGGCGCAGCCAGGGGAGGATGCCCTTCTTGCGCACGTCGGTGAGCTTCTTGGTCAGCTTGTGGCTGAGGTCGATGGGCAGCGGCATGAGCGTCTTGGTCTCGCTCACGGCGAAGCCGAACATGAGGCCCTGGTCGCCGGCGCCCTGCTCCTTGTCGAGCCCCTTGCCCACGTCCACTCCCTGGCTGATGTCCGGGGACTGCTGCTCCACGGCGCAGAGCACGGCGCAGGTGTCCGCGTCGAAGCCCATGTCGGAGCTGGTGTAGCCGATGTCGCGGATGGCCTTGCGGATGACCGTCGGGTAGTCGATGACCGCCTTCGAGGTGATCTCACCCGCGATGATGGCGTAGCCGGTCTTGACCATGGTCTCGCACGCCACGCGCGAGCGCGGGTCCTGCGCCAGCAGCGCGTCCAAGACGGCGTCGCTGACCTTGTCGCAGACCTTGTCGGGGTGTCCTTCGGTGACGGACTCGGAGGTGAAGAGCTGTCCTGCCATGATGCTTGTTACCGTGGGCTCGAGGGGAGCATGGGTGAGCTCGCTGAGCTCGGTTGCGGGTGCGGAAGGTGCGCGAAATTGCACGCTCCGGAGCGCGGGGTCAACCCGCGGGAACCTGAAGGACGGTCAGCCCGTGGGGAACTGCCCGCGCGCGGCGAGGGCGTTGACGATGAGCTTGACGGCCTCGTCGATGCGCATCTTGTCGAGGCCGACGCTGACGTCGGCGTTCTCGGGGGCGGTGAAGCCGTCGAAGTTGGCCGAGGGGCGGCGCTGCTTGCAGAGCTCGGGGTCGGTGTCCACGAAGACCTGCACCACGCGGTCGCCACCGATGCGCTCGCGCAGCATGTCGCGGTCGCCAGCGGAGTACGCGGGGAAGGCGCAGATGGTGACCAGGCCGGCGTCCGTGCAGGCCTTGCAGGCCGTCACCATCGTGTCGAGCGAGGCGTCGGTCGGGTCCACCACGGTGGCCGCGCGCCCCTGGTCGAAGAGCTGCCGCTCGAGCGCGTAAGCCAGCGTCCAGCGGCCCGAGCCCGGCAGGCCGGTGAGCCACACGGTGGCCCCCTTCTGACCCAGGCGCTCCACGCGCTCACGCGGGCTGACCTGCGTCTTCGGCATCATGCTCGAGCCGGCGCGCAGCTCCGCCATGGCGGCGTCCAGCCCCTGCGAGGCCTCGCCCCGCTCGCCCACGATCATGCCCGCGCCCACCGTGCTGTTGGTCAGCGAGTCCACGATGATGAACGCGCCCGTCGCGCGGTTCTGCCGGTACGGGTCGAAGTACACCGCGCGCCGGCACGCCAGCGTCACGCGCCCGATGTCGTTGAGCCCCAGCGTCTCGGCCGGCACGTTCTCGAGCGACGCCATGTCCACCTTGAACTGCACGTCGCGGATCTCCGCCCGCACGTGCTGCGTGGTGTGCTTGATCAGGTAGCTCTTCTGACGGTCGAGCGGGGTCTCGTGCATCCACACCACGTGCGCGTCGAAGGTGCGCTTCACGTGCGGCAGGTCGTCCGCGTGCACCAGCATGTCGCCGCGGCTGATGTCGATCTCGTCCTCGAGACGGATGGTCACCGACTGCGGCGTGAACGCCTCCTCGAGCTCCCCCTCGTACACGTCGATGGCCTTGACCTTGGACGACTTGCCCGAGGGCAGCACCACCAGCGTGTCCCCCTTCTTGACCACGCCGCTCGCGATCTCTCCCGCGAACCCGCGGTAGTCCAGGTTCGGGCGGATCACGTACTGCACCGGGAAGCGGAAGTGCTCCATGTCCCGGTCCTGCGCCACCGGCACGTTCTCGAGGTGCTCGAGCACGCTCTCACCCTTGTACCAAGGCGTGTTCTGGCTCTTCTCGACGCAGTTGTCGCCCAGCTTCGCGCTCACCGGGAAGCAGGTGATGGTCTTGAACGAGAGCTTCATGCTCTCCGCGTAGGCCCGGAAGTCCGCGCTGATCTGCTCGAACACCGCCTCCGAGAAGTCCACCAGGTCCATCTTGTTGATGCAGACCGCGAGGTGCGGGATGCCCAGCAACGACGCCACGAACGCGTGCCGACGCGACTGCTCGAGCACGCCCTTACGCGCGTCGATCAGGATCAGCGCCACGTTCGCCGTGGACGCGCCCGTCACCATGTTGCGCGTGTACTGCACGTGCCCCGGCGTGTCCGCGATGATGAACTTGCGCTTCTCCGTCGAGAAGTAGCGGTAGGCCACGTCGATGGTGATGCCCTGCTCGCGCTCCGCCGTGAGCCCGTCGGTCAAGAGCGAGAGGTCGATGCTGCCGTCGTCCAGGCGCTTGCCCTTCTGCAGCGCCTCGAGCTGGTCCTCGAAGACCATGCCCGTGTCGTACAGCAGGCGCCCGATGAGCGTGCTCTTGCCGTCGTCCACCGAGCCGATGGCCACGAAGCGGCACAGCTCTTTGCCCCGGTACTTCTCGAGGTAGGCCTCGATGTCCGCCGCGATCAGGTCTTTCTCATGGAAGTCCGACATCAGAAGTAGCCTTCCTTCTTCTTCTTCTCCATCGAGCCGTCCTCGTCGGAGTCGATCAAGCGCCCCTGGCGCTCCGAGTGCTTGTTCAGCAGCATCTCTTGGATGACCTTGGGCAGCGTGTCCGCCGTGGAGTGCACCGCGCCCGTGAGCGGGTAGCAGCCGAGCGTGCGGAAGCGCACCACCTCCTCGCGCGGCTTCTCGCCGGGCTCGAAGGGCATGCGGTCGTCATCGACCATGATCATGGTCCCCTGCCGGTCCACCACCGGACGCGGCGCCGCGAAGTACAGCGACGGCACGGGGATCTGCTCCAGGTAGATGTAGAGCCACACGTCGAGCTCGGTCCAGTTGGAGATCGGGAACACCCGCGTGCTCTCGCCCTGGTTGATCTTCCCGTTGTAGAGGTTCCACAGCTCCGGCCGCTGGTTCTTCGGGTCCCACTGCTGGAAGCGGTCGCGGAACGAGTACACCCGCTCCTTCGCGCGCGACTTCTCTTCGTCGCGCCGCGCCCCGCCGAACGCACAGTCGAAGCCGTGCTGCGTGAGCGCCTGCTTCAGCGCGTCCGTCTTCATCACGCCCGTGTACTTGTTGCTGCCGTGCGTGAACGGCGTGATCTCGCCGTTGGCGCCGGCCGGGTTGGTGTGCACGATCAGGTCGAAGTCGTAGCGCTTCTGCATCTCGGCACGGAAGGTGATCATCTCCCGGAACTTCCAGGTGGTGTCCACGTGCAGCAGCGGGAAGGGGATGCGCCCGGGCGCAAAGGCCTTCAGCGCCAGCCGCAGCAGCACCGACGAGTCCTTGCCGATGCTGTACAGCATGACCGGCTTGTCGAACTCGGCCGCAGCCTCCCGGATGATGTGGATGCTCTCCGCCTCTAGCTGCTGGAGATGACTGAGTGTTCGGCTATCGAGTTGCAAGTCGGTTCCTCACGGCCGTACGGGTAGCGTCCCCCGCACTCAAGTTCAAGCCGGCGCACGTTACGGTCCACGCACGTTCCAGACACCACCCGTCACGCCGGCAAAGTGCTGCTATGCTGCCTCCGATGTCGATTGCCACGGCCCCCACCCAGACCGCTCGCGAGGCCGGCGAGCCGCACAACGCGTCGGAGTTCGACGCGAGCGCCTGGATCGGCCGGGAGATCGACGGCCGCTACAAGGTCATCGAGCTGATCGCCTCGGGGGGTATGGGCGCCGTGCTGGCGGTGGAGCACCTGCGGCTCCGGCATCGCCTGGCGCTCAAGATCCTGCTGCCCGACTTCGAGGACCACGCCGTGGTGCAGGAGCGCTTCGAGCGTGAGGCCCTCGCGATGGCGCAGCTGGACCACCCCAACATCATCTCCGCCCTGGACTTCGGAGAGCTGCCGGACGGCAGCAGCTACATGGTCATGCCGCTCGTGCGCGGCAGCAGCGTGCACGGGCTGATCGAGAAAGAGGGGGCGCTCCCCTGGCAGAGCGCCTGCCTGATCGCCGCGCAGGTCGCCGACGCGCTGGCCACCGCCCACGCCGACGAGATCGTCCACCGCGACCTCAAGCCGGACAACGTGCTGATCACCACGGAGGGAGACGGGAGCTACCGGGCCACCATCCTGGACTTCGGCATCGCGCGCGTACGCAACGCTGGCCGCGAGACGCCCGCACCGGAGCGCCTGCGCACCCTCACGCGGGTGGGCGTGGTCATGGGCACCCCCGGCTACATGGCCCCAGAGCAAGGCGCCGGTCAGGCCGTCACGGCCGCAGCGGACCTCTACGCGCTGGGCGCGCTGCTGTGGGAGATGGTCAGCGGGCGGCCCCTCTTCGACACCGACCTGGACTTCACGGGCATTCTCACGCTGCAGCTGACCGAGAAGGCCCCACCGCCCGCGCGGCCCGAAGGGCGCGAGCCGGCCCCGCCGGAGCTCCGCGCCCTCATCCAGCAGCTCCTCTCGGCCCGTCCCGAGGACCGCCCCGCGAGCGCGTCCGACGTGCGCGACAGGCTACGTGAGATGGCCTACGCCGGCACCACCCGGGGCGGCGTCACGCAGTCCCACGCCACCGAGGAGGGCGGCAAGCTCCCGCCTGTCTGGCGGCAACGCCTGCTGGCTGGCGGGGCGGCGGCGCTCATGTTCTCCATCACGCTCGGCGTCCTCGGCATGGGCTTGGGCTACGCGCTCGGGTCCAGCGAAGAACACGAAGACCCCGAGGTGATCGCCGCCGAGGAGGCCGCCATCGAAGAGGCCGCACCCGAGGAGGCCCCCAGCACGCCGGCTGAGGCAGACGCCGACAGCCCCCTGGTGCGGCAGCTACTGCACGCGAGCAGCGGCAGCGACCGACGTGCCGCGGCGCGCGCGCTCTTGGCCAGCGGCGACGAGCTCCCCACGTGGGTGCGGGCTGTGGCCGCCTACGAAGGAGCGAGCGGCTGCACCGAGCGTCGCGCCGCCGTGGACGGCATCGTCGCGGTGCGCCACCCCAGCGCCACGGCCGCCCTCGAGCGCACGGTGAACGCGTCGCGTCGCGGCTGCGGGACCTTCGGTACCCGGGACTGCTACTCCTGCTTCCGCTCGGCCGCCGAGCGGGGGCTGCGCACGCTGCGCGCCAACTGAGCGCCGGACGCCTTCCATCCTGCGGTATGAGCCGGGCCGAGCTCGGCGGCGGGGGCTCGCCTTGGGGCCGGCCTTCGTGGTCTGATGGGGCCCATGGCCACCACCGACGCATCGATCCTCCGGGCGCGCACCGTCACGCGCGCGCTGCTCCTCGCGACCTTCGTCATCGGCGCGCTGAACGCGGCGGTCTACTTCGCTGGTGTCCTGCAAGCCAACGCCAACGCGGTCGGCATCTTGTTCGTTCTGTTCATAGGACTGGCCGCGCTGCAGGTCCTGCTGGGGCTGGGGACGGTCATCGCGGGGGTGGTCTACGGGTTGCGGATGCGGCGCGAGGGGGAGTCCATGGCGACGGCCATGGGTATGGCGTTTCTCGGTGTGGCGGGCGCGGCAGGCGGTGTCGTCGGCGGCGTGGGCGGAGTCGGTCTCGTGGCTCTCGCGGCCGGCATGGGAGGCGCGTGGGGCCGGCCCCTCCGCATCCGCGGGCGTGTGCGGCACCCCGAGCTACGGGCCGGCAGCGACTGGACCGAGGGGGACAGGCCCAGCGTCGAGGGGCTCGACGCCCCCACCTGCGCGGCCCTCGAGGCGCTCTGGCTGCACGACGCCCAGAAGGAGCACGCCAGCGTGCCGGCCTTCGCGCGCGTGGCCTGGACGCTGATCGCGGTGGGCGCGCCGGCCGAGCTGGTGACGCGGACGTTCACAGCCGCGCAGGAGGAGATCGCGCACACCCGTCTGTGCTTTGCGCTGGCGGCCGGCTACGGGGGGCGCTCGCACTCGGTGGAGAGCATGCCGGAGCTGCTGGTGCAGGGGCTGGACGTGCGCGGCGACGCCTTCGTGCACCTGGCCCTCGAGAGCCTGAACGACGGCTGCCTGCTGGAGGACTACAACGCCGACGTCGCCGCCGCCTGTCGGGACGCGTGCGAGGAGCCGGTCACGGGCGCCGTGCTGGCGTGCATCGCGCGCGAGGAGCGGGACCACGCCGAGCTCTCCTGGTCCATCTTGGACTTCTGTCTCGCTCGCGGCGGACAGCCCGTGCGCGACGCGCTGCTCGACGCTGCGGGGAAGTTGGGCTCCATCCCGCGCCCGACGGCCGTGTCCGGGGAGAAGCTGGCCCTGGTGGCGCGGGCGGACGCTGCCGCGCTGCGGGCTCACGGCCGCCTGCCCGACACCGAGTGGGCGCGCATCTACACCGAGCGGCTGGGGCGGACGCACGTGCGCCTTGCCGAGCTGCTGGGACACCGCGACGCTCGTCGGGCATCGGTCGCCGACGCGGCAGCCTGAGCGGGCGCTCTCGCCGTGCTAGACGTGCAACCCATGACAGCACCCCAACGAATCGTCGTCACCGGAGCGGACGGCTGTGTCGGCAGCGCCATCGCCGAGCACCTGCGTGCGGCCGGCCATCATGTAGTGGCTCAGGTCTTCGGGCGCGAGGCCGACGCCGCGCTCGGCGAGGTGCGTCTGGACCTGACGCGCGACGCGCTCGAGGGCGCGCTGCCGAGCGGCCCGGTGGACGCCATCATCCACACGGCTGGCATCGTGAACCCACGCGTGCCGAACTCCGTCATGTTCGCGGTCAACACCGGCGGCACGGAGAAGATGCTGCGCTGGGGCGCCGCTCGGGGCTGCGCGCACTTTGTGCAGATCAGCTCCGTCAGCGTGTACGGCGCGCGCGCGCTCGGTCAGGCTAGGGTGGAGAGCACTCACCGCATCCGCTACGCCGCGCTCGCCTACGCGCGCTCGAAGGCGCTGGCGGAGCAGCGCATCGAGCAGGCCGGGCTGCCCTACACGCTGCTGCGCCTGCCCATGGTGATCGGTCGCGGGGACGTCTTCACCTCGCCGGTCATCGTCGGCGGCCTGCGCGACGGGAGCCTGTTCATGTCCGGCAAGGGAGACGTGCGCGCGAGCATGATCGGCGTGCCCAATCTGGGGGTCCTGACCGCGGCGCTGCTCGCGGCCGGGCCGGCCAACGCGCCCCTCAACTTCGCGGACCACCACATCACGTGGCACGCGCTGCTCGAGGAGTACGCCCGCGCCACGGGCCTCCCGCTTTCGCCCAAGAGGCCGCCCTTCCCCACGGCCATCTTCCGGGGGCAGGCGTCCGAGTACTTCCTGCTCTACGGCATGAGCCGCTTCGGTGGGGACTTCCCCACGGACGCGCTCACCGCGCACCTCCGCAGCGCGGGTCAGGCCCCCGTGCTGGCCGACTGGCGCACCGCCGTGCGGGACGCGGTCGCCAGCCTCGGCTGAGAGCGCCCGGCCGGCACATCCCCCCGGCCGTCCCACCAGCATGGCGACCCGACGCGCAATGCCTCCACCGCCGGAGCCACCGCGGGGAACGGTGACCCGCAGCGGTCCGGTACCCGCGCTCAGCTCCGCCGGCGGCGCGCTCGGCACGCGGCCAACAAGCCGAGCACCGCCCAGGCCCACGAGGTATCGTCCGCGTCGCTCACGCGCCTCACCGCGCAGGCGCCGCCCGACATACCGCCGGACATGACCGACGCGTCGCTGCGCCCGCCATCTCGCTGGCCCGCGTCGCGACCGCCGGCGTCGTCGGTGCTGCCAGCGTCGTCCGCCGCGCCACCGTCGGTGGCCACACCGCCGTCGTCCAGCACGCCGCCGTCGTCGCCTGCTCCACCATCGAGCGGCACACCGCCGTCGGGCGCACCACAGCCCGGAACCGCCGCGTTGACGCACATGCTGGTCGCGAGCGAGCAGCTGTCTGCGGTGCAGTCGTCGCCGTCGTCGCACTCGCCATCCGCGGTGCAGCAACCCGCGATGAGCGCGTTGGAGCAGGTGTGCAGGGTGGGATCGCAGAGGTCCAGGGTGCAGGTCTCGGCGTCACTGCAGTCTCCGTCGGTGAGGCAGCAGTCCGCGTCCAGGACGTTGCTGCAGGTACCGCTGCCGACGTCACAGGTGTCCGCGGTGCACACGTTCGCGTCGCCGCAGTCCGCGTCGCTCACGCAGCAGTTGCTCACGGCGCCGCGCTCGCAGCGGTTGGTCGTGAGGTTGCAGGTCTCGGTGGTGCACAGGTTGGCGTCGTCGCAGTCTACGTCACTCACACAGCAGTCGGTGATGGGACTGGCGCCGCAGGTGCCGCCAGGGCCACTGCAGGTGTCTGCGGTGCAGAGGTCCCCGTCATCGCAGTCGCCGTCCACGTTGC
Organism: Sandaracinaceae bacterium; assembly: GCA_020633075.1. Classification (GTDB taxonomy): domain Bacteria; phylum Myxococcota_A; class Polyangia; order Polyangiales; family Houyiibacteriaceae; genus JADJJE01. Next base: position 852,194 of record JACKEI010000002.1, on the reverse strand, counting down.
AGCAGTCCGCGACGCCCATGTGGGCGCAGCTGCCGGGCTCCACGCAGGAGTCCGTGGTGCAGGCGTTCGAGTCGTTGCAGTCGAGCGCCGTGCCGGGGGCGCACACGCCGCTCATGCACACGTCCTGGCCGTTGCACGCCAAGCTGTCGCCACAGAGCGTGCCGTTCATGAGGAACGTGTCGCTGGGGCAGTCCGGCGCGGTCCCTGCGCAGACCTCGACCGGGTCGCACTCGCCGGTGGACGGCCGGCAGACGGTCCCCAGCGCGAACCCGTCCGCGGGACAGTCGTGGCTGCTCCCTTCGCACATCTCGGCCACGTCGCAGTCGCCCATCGCGGGACGGCACACCGAACCCGAGCGGACGGCGTCCGCGGGGCAAGAGGGGCTCATCCCGTCGCACACCTCGGCCACGTCGCAGTCGCCGATCACAGGACGGCACGCGGTGCCCGCGCTGACGCGGTTGTCCACGCACAGCCCGGCACCGTCGCAGGTGTCTTCCGCGTCGCAGACGTCCAAGCTCGTGCCCGTGCATACGTCACCGCTCGCGCGGAAGCGGCAGTTGACCGCGCAGCACGACGTCCCGCTGCCGTTCACGCCGGCGCCGTCGTCGCATTGCTCGTCCGCGTCGACGAAGCCATCGCCGCAGTACGCGCAGACGTTCGCCTCGCCAGGTGACGGAGAGCTGATCTGGAAGGCGGCGGTCACGCGCGGGCTGCCCGCGCCGTTGGGGCAGCGCTGGATGCTCTTGGCCTCGCGCTCGGAGGCGCTCGCGCCCTCTGCGATCATCGCCTGGCTCGGCGTCAGCGTGTCCAGCAGCAGCGTGGTGGAGGCGGCGGAGTTTCCGTACACGAGGGCGTCGACCAGCTCCGCGTCGGTGACCGTGGTGCCGTTCGCGAACGAGGCCGCGAGGTAGAGCGCGACGGCGTCAGGCCCGTTCTGCAGCGTGCCGTTGGCGAAGGTGAGGGCCGCGCCCGCGACACCCGGGTTGGCCACGAAGACGTAGCCGGCGCCGTTGAGCGCGTGGGTGTCCAAGTCGAGGGTCCGGTAGCTGGTGTCGCCCGCGCCGTTGAAGAAGACGATCACGGCCCCGTCGAGCGTCGTGTTGGCGGCGCCGAACAGCTCGACGAACTCGAGCGTGTCCGCGCCCGGCGTGTCGGCGTCCACCTCGTTGATGAGGACGCGGTCGACCGTGTCGAAGCGGTTGAAGTCCCCTTGGCCCAGCGTGACCGGGGCCGCTTGCGGGTTGCTGGCAGGCGGCGAGGCGACCCCCTGGAACTCGTTCGTGCGGAAGCCCGTCGTGCCGTCGAGCAGCGTCGCGAGCCAGTCGAAGGAGGCGCCTTGCGCCACTCCGAGGGCGCTGAGGGTGATGCCGCGGATCTCGAGGCGCGAGCACGTGCCTGGAGCGACCTGAGTGGCGACCAGGGTGCCCACCACCGTGTGCTGCCCCGCGGCGGTCAGGGCGTAGAGCGTCGCGCTGGCGCCTGCGACGGTGTTCGTGAAGGCCACCGCGAAGTCGGCGTCGAAGCCGGGCCCGAAGGTGAGCACCGAGACGTTGGGCATCAGCGACGCGCCCCCGGACACGGCGGCTTCCTCGGGGGTGTCCACGTCGACGAGCGCGGCGGTGGACAGGACGCCGCCGGCCACGCTGTCGATGTAGATCACGCCGAACGCGCCGGCCGGGGTGCAGCCCCCACCCGCGATGGCCAGCCGCACCCGCCCGAGCACGTCCGAGTCGAACGCGAACGTGGTGGAGCGTCCCGCACCGCTGTCTTCGCCGATGACCCCACCTGCGCCGTCACCGCGCCCGACGCTGACTGGGGTGGGCGCGCTGCTGACACCCGCCGCGATGGAGCGGTCGACGGTGTCGAAGAGCTGCGCGCGAGCGGACGGCGCCGGAAAGGCAACGCTGGCGAGGGCCAGGGCCAGGGTGAGACGCGCAGCGGCGGAAGCAGAGGGGGTACGGGTCATGGTCACTCCTCCCGGCAGCGTAACAGGCTCCTAGGCCGGGCGGCGCGCGTGCTAGCCTGCTGGGGCGAGAGCAGCTAGAGCTGCGCGTTCTTGAAACGTCCGGCACTCCCACCCGACTCCCTCCTGACATGACCGACAACTGTATCGAGCAGCCCGTGCCCGAGCGGCGCGCGCTGCATCCCGAGCCGCTCCCGCGCGTGGAGCTCTTCAAAGCGCTCGTGCGGGCGGGGGACAAGCAGATCTCGGAGACCAATTCCCTCTGCCAGGAGTTCGGCATCACGGGGTCGCAGTACAACGTGCTGCGCATCTTGTACGTGAACGACCCGGGCATCGGGCTCTCGTGCTCGCGCATCGGCGAGCGCCTCATCTCGCGCGTGCCGGACATCACCCGTCTGCTGGACCGCCTCGAGAACGCGGAGCTCATCGAGCGCTGCCGCTGCGAGGGCGACCGGCGCATCGTGCGCACCCGCCTGAGCGCCAAGGGCCGTGAGCTGGTGGAGCAAATCGACGCCCCGTTGTTGGCGCTCCACGACAAGCTCACCGAGTCGCTGAGCGACGAGGAAGTGGCCGTCCTGACGAAGCTCCTGGTTCGCCTGGCCTGAGGGGCGGCGAGCCAGCGCTCGCAACGCACATTGGAATCATTGAACAAACGGCCCTGTGTGGGGCCATTTTTCGTTCGTCCTCACAATACTTGTTGACACAACCATTGTCCTGACGCAGATATTAGCTGTTCCAACAACCAATGGGGACAGCCATCATGACCAGCACGTCCAGCACCGACAGCACGCCCACCATCACCGCCGCCACCATCCGTGAGCTGGAGCCCGTCCTGCTCGGATACGCGCGCAAGCGCATCAGCAACGAGGAGCTCGCGCGCGACCTGGTGCAGGAGACCTGGCTGGCCGCCATGGTGTCCCTGCCGCGCTTCGCCGGGCGCTCGTCGCTGCGCACGTGGGTGATCAGCATCCTGCGCCGCAAGATCGTCGACCAGTACCGTCGCAGCCGCCCGCAGGTGGCCTTCATCGAGGAAGCTCATGGCGAGGTCGAGGGCGTGGACGTGGTGGCCCACATGGACGACATGGCGGCCATGACGGTCCTGGCGCGTGAGCTCCACACCCTGCACGGGCGCGAGCGAGACGCGGTCACGCTGGTGGACGTGGAGGGTGTCGACCGGGATGACGCGGCCACGGAGCTGGGGGTCACCCGCAATCACCTGCGCGTGCTGCTGCACCGCGGGCGGGCTCAGCTGCGCGGCGCCCTGGAGGCGGCCGACTACGCGCGCGCCGCGTGACTCCTGGGGTGGCGCATCTGATAGGGTGAGGGTCATGCCGGTGCCTGCCCGCTTCGTGCTCCGTGACCTCAGCATCGCCTCGCTCGCGGCGGGGCTGCTGATCCTCACGCGCTCGCTCACGGGCGAGCCGAGCGTGGCCGCGCGCGCGCTGCAGGTGCTCACCGGGCTGGGCGTCGCGGTGGGCGCAGCGCTCCTGCACGAGTGGGGGCACCTGCTGGGGTCGTTGCTGACGGGTTCACGCGTGCGCTTCCCCAAGCGCACGCTGACGCCGCTGCTCTTCGACTTCGACGTCGCGGCCAACACGCGGCGGCAATTCCTCGCCATGAGCTTCGGAGGTTACGCGGGCAGCGCGCTGGGCATGGTGCTGCTGGCGTGGGTGCTGCCACCCACTCAGCTGGCGGGCTACGTGGCGTGGCTGGTGGCGGGTGGGGGCTTGCTCGCGACGCTGGTGCTCGAGCTCCCGACGACGCTGCGCGTGCTACGTGGAGGCGCGCCGCCGGCCGCGCTGCTCACGGTGGCAGACGCGGACGAGTGAGCCGGCCCGCGCGGGGCTTTGTGTAGGGAGCCTGATCTGGTAGAGGGCACGGCATGACCGAGACCCTCCGCCTGGGCACCGCCACCACCCGCACACAGACCAAGCTGCTGCTCCTGGGCAGCGGTGAGCTGGGCAAGGAGGTGGCCATCGAGGCGCAGCGACTGGGCGTCTACGTCGTCGCCTGCGATCGCTACGACAACGCGCCGGCGATGCAGGTGGCCCACGCACGCTACGTGTTCCCCATGCTGGACGCCGCGCGGCTGCGTGAGGTGATCGAGGCTGAGAAGCCGGACTTCGTGGTGCCGGAGATCGAGGCCATCGCGACGGACACATTGGTGGCGCTCGAGGCGGCGGGCGTGCGCGTGATCCCGACGGCTCGCGCGGCGCGGCTGACGATGAACCGCGAGGGCATTCGGCGGCTCGCGGCCGAAGAGCTGGGGCTGCGTACGTCGGAGTACCGCTTCGCGGAGACCGAGCAGGAGTACCGCGCCGCGCTGCGCGAGGTGGGGCTCCCCGCTGTGGTGAAGCCGGTCATGAGCTCCTCCGGCATGGGCCAGAGCAGCCTGCTGGCGAACGCGAGCGAGGAGCAGATCGCGACCGCGTGGCGCTACGCCCAGAGCGGCGCACGCGGTGGCGGCGGCCGGGTCATCGTCGAGGGCTTCGTGGACTTCGACTACGAGATCACGCTGCTGACCGTGCGGCACGCGGCCGGCACCAGCTTCTGCGCGCCCATCGGGCACCGGCAGGTGCAAGGGGACTACCACGAGAGCTGGCAGCCGCAGCCCATGAGCGCCGCGGCGGAGGCCGAGGCCGAGCGCATGGCGCGGGCGGTCACGGACGCCCTCGGCGGCCGCGGGCTCTTCGGCGTGGAGTTCTTCGTGCGGGGCGACCAGGTGTGGTTCAGCGAGGTGTCGCCGCGGCCGCACGACACGGGCATGGTGACCATGATCTCGCAGGACCTGAGCGAGTTCGCCCTGCACGTCCGCGCCATCTTGGGGCTGCCCATCCCCAACATCGCTCAGCACGGTCCGTCGGCCAGCCACGTGGTGCTGGGAGACGGGCAGAGCGACGCGCCCGTCTTCCACGTGGACCCCGCCGCGCTCACGGCCCCAGACACCGCGCTGCGGCTCTTCGGCAAGCCCGAGGTGCGCGGGCACCGGCGCCTGGGCGTGGGGCTGGCGCGTGGGGCGACGCTGGAGGAGGCGCGCGCCAAGGCCACCGCCGTCGCCCGAGGCGTGCGCGTCGAGCTCAGCTGAGCTGCGCGTCTCTGAGGTGAACGCAGGGCCCGAGAACGGGGGCTTCGAGGTGCGCGCGGGCGATGGACGCTGGTAGAGTGCCCCGCATGGCACGTAGAGCGAGCAAGACCGAGCGCAGCGCGGGGGCGTGGGTCATCACAGGTGGCGCGAGTGGGTTCGGACGCGAGTTCGCGCGGCGGCTGGCCCAACGCGGGGAGCGGCTGGTCCTCTTCGGGCGTGACGGCGCCGCGCTCCAGCAGGCCGCCGCCGAGCTGGGCGGCGACGTGTACACCGACTCGGTGGACGTGTGCGACGCGGCTGCGGTGGCGGCAGCCGCGGCGCGTGCCCGCGAGACGGTGGGACCGCTGGGCCACGTCGCCCACTGCGCGGGGGTGCTGCGTGTGGGACCGGCCGAGGACATGTCCCCCGCGGACTACAAGCTGATGATGGACACCAACTACCTCGGCAGCGTGCACGTCACGCAGGCGCTGCTGCCCCACCTGGAAGAGGCCGCCGCGCGCGGGGGTCGCTCCACGCTGCTGCTGGTCGCGAGCGTGTCCGGCCTGCGCGGCTTCCCGCAGCTGGCGGGCTACTGCGCCAGCAAGTTCGCGGTCATGGGCTTCGCCGAGGCGCTGCGCGTGGAGCTGCGCGACAGGCCCGTGAACGTGCGCGTACTGTGCCCGCCGCCGGGGGACACGCCCATGGTGCGCAGCCTCGCGAGCGTCCCGCCCGTGTACAAGCTCTCGCGCATGTTCACGGCGGAGGAGATCGTGGACAGCGCGCTGCGCGGCCTGGAGCGCGACCAAGACGTGCTCTTCGTCGACATGGGCAGTCGGGCCACTCGCCGCCTCAACCAGCTGGTCCCGGGCATCCTGGACCGCGTCCTCTACGCCGCCGGAAAGCCCTGAGAGATGCCGAAGTACCCCGACACCCGACTACGCCGCACGCGGCGCCACGAGTGGACGCGCCAGCTGGTGCGCGAGAACACCCTCACCGTGGCGGACCTGATCTGGCCCGTCTTCGTCCACGACCCGGGCACCGGGCCGGCGCGCGAGGCGGTCCCGTCCATGCCCGGCGTGGAGCGCCTGTCCATCGAGGCGCTGGTGGCGGAGGCGCGCGAGGCCTACGCGCTGGGCATTCCCGCCATCGCGGTCTTCCCGGTGATCGACGCCTCGCTGAAGACCCCCGACGGTGAGCACGCCTTCGACCCCGAGAACCTGGTGTGCCGCGCTGTGCGCGCCGTGAAGGCCGCCGTGCCGGAGCTGGGCATCATCTGCGACGTGGCCTTGGACCCGTTCACGTCACACGGACAGGACGGCCTGGTGCGCGACGGGTACGTGGTGAACGACCTCACAGTAGAAGCGCTGTGCAAGCAGGCGCTGGTGCAGGCGGCTGCGGGCTGCGACGTGCTGGCCCCGTCCGACATGCAGGACGGGCGCATCGGCGCCATCCGCGGCGCCCTCGAGGGCGCGGGCTACCACGACGCGCTCATCCTCAGCTACGCCGCCAAGTACGCGAGCGCGTTCTACGGGCCCTTCCGCGACGCGGTGGGCTCCGCCAAGAACCTGGGAGGCGCAGACAAGCGCACCTACCAGATGGATCCGGCCAACAGCGACGAGGCCTTGCGCGAGGTGCAGCTGGATCTCGACGAGGGGGCCGACATGGTGATGGTCAAGCCCGGCATGCCGTACCTGGACATCGTGCGCCGCGTGAAGGACCGCTTCGCCGTGCCGACCTTCGCCTACCAGGTGAGCGGCGAGTACGCGATGCTGGCCGCAGCCGGGCAGCTGGGCTTCCTGGACGAGGAGAAGGTGATGATGGAGAGCCTGCTGGCGTTCAAGCGCGCCGGCGCGGACGGCATCCTCACGTATGCGGCGAAGACCGTCGCGAGGCGCCTGCAGGCGTGACACGGGGAGCACGCCCGCCACGCGCTGGACGCACCGCTCGCTGGGGTGCGCTGGTGGTGCTGGGTTCGCTGGGGCTGGCGACGGTCCTGACGGGGCAGAGCGCCCAGGCGCGCCGCGCGCAGCCCACGCCCAGCAGCGTCTACGAGCAGAGCCGCACGACCCGCCTGCGCGTCGACGCGAGCTCGACAGCGGCGCGCGGCCCGGCGGATGCCCCGCTGACGCTGGTGATCTTCGCGGAGTTCCAGGACCCCTTCATCGCGCGCGCGCAGGCCACCCTGGAGCAGGTGCGGCAGCGCTACGGCGCCGACGTGCGCATGGTCTTTCGTCACCGGCCGCTCGACTTCCACACCGACTCACGGGCGGCGGCACGTGCAGCGCTGGAGGCGCTGGCGCAGGGCGGGCCGACGTGGTTCTGGGCCATGCACGACCGCCTGCTGGGGCTCCAGCGCGTGCTGGACGACGCGTCGCTGCTCACGCTCGCGCGCGACCTGGGCCTCGACGAGCAGCGCTTCCAGCAGGCGCTCGTGGACGGGCGGCACGACGCCGTCATCGCGGCCGACGAAGCCGAGGCCGCGCGCGTCGGGGCGACGGGCTCACCTACCTTCTTCGTCAACGGGGTGAAGATCGCGGGCGCGCAGCCCTTCGAGGTGTTCGAGCGGGTGCTGGACGCGGAGCTGGCGCTGGCCACGCAGGCCATGCAGCGCGGCGCCGCCCGCGGTGACATCTACCGGCTGGCCATGGCGGTCGCCGTGGAGAGCGACGCGCCGCCCACCCCGACACCACCCGCGGGCGCAGACGCGGCGGGCACGCCGGGCGACGTCTTCCGGGTGCCGGTCGCCCGCGGCGAGCCGGTGCGTGGCGGGCGCGACGCGCTGGTCACCATCGTGATGTTCGGCGACTTTCAGTGCCCCTTCTGCGCGCGGGCGCTGGTCACGCTGGCAGCGCTCGAACAGCGCTACGGACGTGACCTGCGGATCGTGTTCCGGCACCTACCCCTGCCCTTCCACCAAGACGCCATGCCTGCCGCGCAAGCCTCGGTGGAAGCCTACGCGCAGCGCGGCGACGCCGGCTTCTGGGCCATGCACGACCTGCTGTACGCGAACCCGCGGAGCCTCACACGGACCGACCTCGACGGCTACGCACGTCAGCTCCGGCTCGACATGCGCCGCTTCCAACGCGCGCTGGACAACGGGACGCACCGCGCCCGCGTGGAGGCGGACATGGCCGCAGCCCACGCCCTGGGAGTGAGCGCGACGCCCAACTTCTTCATCAACGGGCGGATGCTGACCGGCGCGCAGCCGGAGGACGCCTTCGTACGGCTGATCGAAGCGGGGCTCGCGGACGCGCGCGCCGAGCTGCAGCGGGGCACGCCGCGCGCGCAGGTCTATGGGCGCCTCGTGCAGAACGGGCGCACCGCGCCGAGCCCGCCCGCCCCGCGCGCGGCGGCCGCCGTGGCCCGGCCGACACTCGACCCCGAGGCCGTGTACCGCGTGCCCGTGACGGTGGAGCACCCCACGCTCGGCCGCTCGGATGCGCTGGTGACGGTCGTCGTCTTCACCGACTTCGAGTGCCCCTTCTGCGCTCGACTGGTCCCGACGCTGGAGGCCATCCGACAGCGCTACGGCCGGGACGTGCGCGTGGTGGTGCGCAACAACCCGCTCGCGTTCCATACACACGCCACGCTCGCCGCCGAGGCGGCGCTCGAGGCCTTCGTACAGGGAGGGCAGATCACGTTTCGGCGCTTCCACGACCTGCTCTTCGCGAACCAGCGCGCGCTCGATCGGGCCAACCTGGAGGCCTACGCACACCAGTCGGGTCTCGACCTGCCGCGCTTCCAGCGGGCGCTCGACAACCACACGCACCTGGCCGCCGTACAAGCCGACGCCGCCCTCGCAAACGCGCTCGGTGCCACCGGCACGCCCTCCACCTTCATCAACGGCAAGAACGTGCGCGGCGCGCAGCCCCTCGAGGTCTTTCAGGCGCGCATCGACACGGAGCTGGCCGCCGCGCAGGCGCTGGTCCGGCAGGGCGTGCCACGCGCGCGGGTCTACGAGCACATCATCCGCAACGGCGCCACGGCCCCGGTCTACCTGCCGGCGCCCACTCCCTGACGGCGGTGGGCGTCAGAGGGGCAGGCCCGCGTCGCCTGCGGCCTTGTACGCGCCTTGGTTCTTGAGCAGGCGCGTGGCTGCGAAGACCTGCTCGGCGGTGGCGCAGGGCGCGTCCGGAAGCGCAGCGGCCACCCGCTCTCGGAGCGTCGCGCTCCCGTGGCGCATGAAGGGGTTGGTGGCGAGCTCTTCGCCGATGGTCGAGGGAACGGCGCACTCGCCACGTGCGCGCAGGGCCCACACGGCGCGGATCCGGTCGGCCAGCGCGCCGTTGTCGGGCTCCACCGAGAAGGCAAAGCGCAGGTTGTCCTCGGTGTACTCGTGCGCACAGCAGACGCGGGTCTCTGGCGAGAGCTGCCCCAGCCGCGTGAGCGACGCGTGCATCTTGCTGGGTGGCCCGTCGAAGAGGTAGCCACAGCCGCCCGCGAAGAGCGTGTCCCCGCAGAAGAGCGCGTCCGAGAACACGTAGCTCACGTGCCCGTCGATGTGTCCCTCGGTGAGCAGCACCCGCGCCGAGGCGCCGCCGAGCAGCACGGTGTCCCCCTCGCCCACCGCCTCGGTCAGCCCAGGGATCGCGTCACGGGTGGCCGCCGCGCCCACCACGCGCATGCCCTCCAGCAGGCCGCGCTTGGCCAGGTCGCGGTTGATGCCGACATGATCCCCGTGCGTGTGCGTGTTGAGGATGGTCGTCAGGCGCCATCCGCGCTCCTCACAGTAGGCCAGCGCCCCGGCCGCGTCGGGGCCGTCCACGGCCGCCACCTCGCTGCTGCCCACCGGGCGCAAGAGCCAGACCAGGTTGTCGCGTGCGGCGGGCAGCTGATGGATCTCGAGCTGACCGTCAGCGGTCACGAAGGGGGCGCGCGGGGCAGTGACGACGTGCTGCATACGGACGGGGTAGTCGCTTCTCCGCTGGCTGACAAGCCGCTCGGCGGCTCACACGACGCCGCAGACCCACACGGTGCAGGCCACGAGGTGGCGCCGCACCCGTCAGTGGGCGGCCAAGAGCGAGACGGGCACCGCGGTGATGTTCCAGGTCATGCGCTGCCGGGGCTCGGCGCGGCTGTGGATCATCTGGCGGCGGGGGCGGCCGTTGACCCACACGTAGCGGCGCAGCTCGCCCTGCGTGTCTGCCGCGACGTAGAGCTCGTCGCGGCCGTCGCCGTCGAGGTCGGCCACCGTGGAGGCGTGCTCGAAGCCGCCCGAGTCCGGATCGATGCGCTCGACCGACCACTCGCCGCGCGGGTCGCTGCCGGGACGCAGCAGCCACAGCCCCGAGCGCATGGCGGCCGCGACCATCTCGCGCTTGCCGTCTCCGTCGAAGTCCCCGACCGTCAGGAAGCGACACTGCGTGTCCTCGAGCGTGGCCACCACGACGCGCGCGTCGGCCGGCGTGTTCGCGTCGTAGCGACGGATCTCGACGGGCTCCACCGTCTCGAGGCGCTCGCCGTTCATGCGCGTGAGGGCCTCGACCGCCACGTAGAGCTCGTCGGTGCCGTCGCCGTCCACGTCACCCACCCAGATCTCCTTCGCGTGCCGGTTCCCGAGGTCGGCCACCACGGTGCGGCTCGCGCGCCCGGCGCTGGGGATGTAGCGCAGCACCTCGCCGTGCTGGGCGCCACCGTCCAGGCGGTTGGGCTCGCTCGGGGTGGTGTAGACCTCGAGGACTCCGTCGTGGTTCAGGTCGCCGATCTCCACCTCGTGCACGAAGGTGTCGGCGCGCTGGTCCATGCGGTCCACCGCCCACGTGCCCTCGGCGCTCTGCCGCAGCACGGCGAACACGCCCTGGTCGTGCGTGGCCACCGCGATGGCGGGGCGCCCGTCGCCGTAGAGGTCACCCACCTCGATGTCGCGCATGCGGTCGAAGCGGCCGCCGAAGGACTCGGTCCAGAGGGTCTCCGCCGTGAAGCCCTGCGCGCCGCGGCGCCACAGGCGCACGAACGCGCCGCTGCCACCCGCGGTGAGGATGCCGGGGGCACCCACCGCCGGCGTGAAGGGCATGGCCTTGTGGAAGACGTTGCTGTCCCCGTCGTTGAGCACCTCGGTGGACCACTCGCCGCCGCGGCGCGTGAGGATCTCCATGCGCGCCGGCTGCGGCACCGTGAAGCTGCCGTTGTCGTCCGCGGCGAAGTCGCTGTAGACCAGCAGCAGGCCGTTGGGGAGGTCGGCGGGCACGGCCAGCGGGTCCGACGACGGCTCGGGCGGCGTGTTGGTGGCGACGGTGGCCGTGGTCGGCGGCGTGGGGGTCTCGGTCACGGGCGCAGCGGTCCCGGTGGTGGCGCCGTCCCCTGCGCCGCAGCCCACGCACGCACCTGCACACAGCAGCACGGCCGAGGCGAGCGAGAGGGGGCGCGCCGCCCCCAGGGAGCGCGAGAGGGGGAACAAGGATCCGTGTCGAAAGCGTTGCATGCGCCAATCTCCGAGGTTCGGGGGTGCAGCTACCAACGCACGAGCGGCGAGGCAAGTTCCCGCCATGGCGCGGCGGGGTGCCCCGCCGAGAATTTGACCCCAGACTGCCGGCTCGATACCGGAGGGGATCCCGTGGCGGGGCGAACGCCACGGGTCAGCACGAGGATCCATGACGGAACAAGACCAGCACGATCAGCCGGGCGCCGCAGACAGCGCGCCCGAAGCCGCCGCTCGGGCCGAGAGCAGCGCGAACCAGACCGAGAGCAAGAAGCCGGGCGCAAAGAAGCTCGTCTTCCTGGCGCTGAAGATCGCGTTCACGGCAGCCATGCTCTACGTGATCTTCGGCAAGGTCTTGGACCGCGACGGCGCCGACGACCTCCGCACGCGCATCGCGAACCTGGACATGCGCTGGGTGATGGCGGCGGTGGGCATGCAGCTCACGGCCATCGCGTTCGCGACCGTGCGCTGGCAGCGCCTGCTGGTGGGCCAGGGCATCCACGCGCCGTGGCGCTTCCTGGGCAGCTCCATCATGATCGCGCGCTTCTGGGGCGCGTTCACGCCGGGAGGCTTCACGGGCTTCGGCGGCTGGCGCATCTTCGACATCGCCGAGCGCACCGACAAGGTCGCCCGGGCCGGCGCCGTGATCGGCGTGGAGATGATCCTCGGACAGCTGGCCTTCGGCGTGGTGGTCATGCTGGCCAGCGTCTTCGGCGCGCAGTTCATCGGGACCAGCGGGGTGCTGCTGGTCAACGCGGTCTTCGCCGGCATCATCGTCGTCGGCATGACCTTCCTGGCGCGGCCCCAGCTCTTCCGCATGATCGCGGGGGTGCTTCCGGCCAACATCCAGGCGCGCATCCACACGCTCATCGACGCGGTCTGCGCGTATCAGGGCAAGGGCTTGCTCATCGCTCAGGCGGCCGCGCTCGGCGTCGGGGTGCACGCCTTCAACAACCTCATCTACGTCTGCGCCGCGCGCGCGCTGGGCGTGGAGCTGAGCGTGGGCCAGGTGTTCTTCGCGTCCTCGCTGCAGATCCTCGCCACGCTGGTGCCCGCCTCCATCAACGGCATGGGCCTGCGGGAGTCCGCCGCGGTGGCGCTCTACACCTCGCCCGCCATCGGGCTGCCGCTGGCCGTGGCGGTGCTCATCCCGACGGTGGGCTTTGCCTGCGAGATGTTCGTGTCCGCCTGGGGTGGCCTCGCCTTCTTGCTGCGCAAGGGTGGCCGCCGCGATGACATCACGGTGGACGACGCCGAGCGCGAGGACGCGTTCTACGAGGAGACCGGCACCGACGAGGCGAACTGGTCCATCCCCAAGCGCGGCTTGATCCTGGGCTTTGGCGCGGGCCTGCTCGCGGGCGTGCTGATCGGCCTGGCCGAAGGCAGCGTCATCGTGGCCACCAGCGCCGTGCCGACGGGCCTCAACGCCATCGTCTACGGGGCTGTGTCGTACGCGGTGCTGTGCTCGCTCATGGGCGCCGCGGGCGGCTACGTCATGGCGCACATCAGCCGCCTCATGCGCCGCGAGGCCATGCCCGAAGCGGACGCCTACGCGCGCTACTGCGGCGCCATCGTGGGCCTCTTCGGCTTCGTGCTGAGCGCCTTCCTGGTGCGCCGCGACGTCTACGACGAAGAGATCGCGTTCAAGAGCGCCAAGGGCCTGCTCCTGCTGGGCAGCGCCGCGCTCTTCGGCCTGGTGCTCTACCTGGTGCTGAGCGCGAGCCTGCGCTTCTTGCTCAAAAAGCAGGTGGCCGCCCCCATGCTGGGCATCCGCGGCTCTCTCGGGCTCTTCGTGGGCCTGGTGGCGCTGCTGATGGGCATCACCTTCGCGGTGGGCAAGCCCGCCATCGCCTCGGACCACCAGAACCGCGCCACGCCGCCCGCCAACGCCGGCAACGTGCTGGTCATCGTCGTGGACACCCTGCGCGCCGACCACCTGCCCGCGTGGGGCTATACGGCCGGCAGGACGCCGCACCTGGACGCCTTCGCGGCGGACGCCGTGCGCTTCGATCAGGCCTTCTCCAACGCCAGCTGGACTCGCCCCAGCTTCGCCTCGATCATGTCGGGCCGCATGCCCAGCAGCCACGCCGTGATGGGCAAGGGCTCGCGCCTGCCGGAAGAGGTCACCACCATGGCCGAGGTCATGCACGAGCGCGGCTTCGTGACCAGCGGCTTCGTGACCAACTTCAACGTGGAGCCCCGCTTCAACTTCGGGCAGGGCTTCGACGAGTACCGCTTCCTCGAGCCGGACTTCGTGTTCGGGGCCGACGCCGACTCCAGCAAGCTCTTGGTGCTGCAGGTGGCGCGGCGCGTGCGCGAGAAGATCAACGGCATGCTGGACGTGGTCGCTCCAGGCGCGGACTACCAGGACGCCGAGACCGTGAATCGCGAGCTCTTCGGCTGGCTGGAGCGCGCCCCCTCGGACCGCCCCTGGCTGCTCTTCGCGGCCTACATGGACCCGCACGACCCCTACTTCTCGCACCCCTACTCGGGCAGCGGTTACTCCCGCGCGGCGCACCAGAACCCGCGCCCCGACGAGGCCGACGCGCTGCGCGCCCTGTACGACGGCGAGATCACTTACTGGGACCAGCACTTCGGCGAGCTCATCGCCGAGCTGCAGCGGCGCGGCGTGTACGACGACATGACCATCATCGTGACCTCCGACCACGGCGAGGAGTTCGGCGAGCACGGCGGGTTCTGGCACGGCGACACCCTCTACGACGAGCAGGTGCGCGTGCCCCTGCTGGTGAAGCTGCCCGGCAACAGCCGCGGCGGCACGGTGCTGCGCCACTGGGTGCAGAGCATCGACATCATGCCCACGCTGCTGCGGGCGCAGGGTCTGGAAGTGCCCGAGGGCGTGCAGGGGGGCGACCTCTTCTCCGGCACCGACACCGTCTACGCCGAGGAGAGCCACGCGGAGAACATCCTCGAGTCCATCCGGGTGCGCACCGGCATGTCGGAGCGCAAGCTCATCACCGCCAACGCGGGCAACCCACGCGGCCTCCCGGAGACGGAGCTCTTCCACGTGGACGACGACCCCACCGAGCAGCACGACCGCGCCAGCGACGCGAGCAGCGCCGAGGAGGTCGCGGCGCTTCGGACGCTGATGGCCGAGCGCCGCGCCTGGGCCGCCGAGGGGGGCGCCGAGGCGAACGAGGTGCCGCTCGAGCAGATGAGCGACGACGAGAAGGCCAGCCTCTGCCGCCTGGGCTACCTCACCGGCGAGGCCTGCCTGGACCTCTGCCGACGCGGCCTGCTGAGCGGCGGGCTCTGCAACACGGCCCCGTAGCGACCGCGACATGCCACGCCCACGTCGAGCGCCGCACGGGAGGCTCTGGTGGGCAGGTCACCTGCCGGGCTCGTCAGCCGGTGGGCGCTTCAGCTCAGCGGACCAAAGAACGGGCCCGTCATCTCGTAGGTCACGCCCACGCCGCTGCCCCCCGCGCCCCGCTGCGAGCTGAAGTACAGCCGCCGCAGCGTGGGGTCGAAGGCCAGCCCCGTGATCTCCGACCCGTCGTGCCCTTCGAGCTGTGCCAACGGCACCACCTCGCCGCTGGGCGAGATGGCGACCACCTGCATGTCGTCCCCGTCCTCGGCCACCAGCAGGTCCCCGCCCGTCGTGGCCAGGATGAAGTCCACGCCCTGCAGGATGGGGTCGGTCACCGCGCCCGCGTCGTAGACGATGCGCAGCGTGTCATCCACCACGTGGTGCGCCCAGATGCGGTCGTCGCCCTTGGTGGTGAAGTAGACCTCGTCGTCGAAGTACCAGACCCCCTCCGCCCCCGCGAACGGCGTGCTCTCCGGCACCTGCTCGCGCGTGGGCGTGGTCGCCGCGCTGGGGTCGGGCACGGGCAGCCACGTGACCGCGCCGGTCTCGCCAGTGGTGACGCGCATGACCTCGAGGGTGCCTGCGGTGAGGATGGCGTTGCCGTTGGCATCCAACGCGTCCGGCGTGAAGCGGTAGAAGCGGCCCGCGCCTTGGTCCTCCGTGAGGTAGAGGCGCATGCGCACGGGGTCCACCGCGACCGCCTCGTGGATGAACAGCCCGAGGGCCGGGCGCTCCACGGCCGGGTTCTCGCCGGTGGGGTCACACTCCCACACCAGGCCCTGCTCGCGCTCCTCCCCGGAGAGCCACGTGCCCCAGGGCGTCGCGCCACCGGAGCAGTTCCAGAACGAGCCCGTCAGGATGGGGTAGGCGTCCAGGACGTTCCCGTTGCGGTCGAAGCGGATGGCGCCCACGCCGGAGCGTCCGCGCACCACGGGGATCTCGCTGTTGGAGACGTAGATGTAGCCCTGGTTCGTGGTCTCGAAGGTGGCGCCCCCGTCCGGGAACGCGTGCCACAGGTACTCCTCCCCCGCGATGACGGGCTGCCCCGAGGTGGCGATGACGCGCCCGGTGAAGCCGGCGGGCAAGCGCATGCCCGCTTCGTTCGCGGCCTGCAGCGCGCCGTGGCGTGTGAGGTCGCCCGGGGCGGGCGAGGGCACGGGCACTGGCCCGTCGCCACCGCAAGCGCTGAGGCCAGCGCCCACCACCGTGGGCCCCAGCAGGAGCGCCCCGGTGCCCGCGGCGGAGCGTTGCAGGAAGCCTCGACGGCTCAGGGCATGGGTATCCGCAGTCTTGGTCATGCGCGGAGTATTCACCGCGCGAGCCCAGAACCAAACAACAACCGAGTCCACGACGTGACAATCCCGTGAGCGCGCGTTCTCTATTTGGGGACAGCCCGCGACGGGGACGGCTGGGCCGTCGATGAGATCCCGCTGAAGGGCCTCGGCGTGCTCGGGGGTCTGCTGACGCAGCGCGAGGGGCTTCGCGCGCCGCTTCGGGTCATGCTCCCGCCATGTCGAACGAGAAGACCTGGGTGAAGCCTCCCGAGCACGCCGCGAGCGCCGACTGGGCCGCGCAGCGGGAGCTGGCCGCGGCCCTGCGTGCCTTGGTCGCAGACTGCGTCGAGACGCGCGCCGATGCCGCCACGCTGGCGGCCATCACCGCGGAAGTGCGGGCGCTGAGTGAGCGCTTGGGCGCCTGCCCGCGCGTCTCGTCCCGCGACGCCTTTCGCGACGGCCGCTACCTCACGGAGACCGAGCGCTTCGTGGACCAGGGGGCCATGCTGGGCCAGAGCAACCCCATCGCGGCGCCGCTCCGCTTGGCGCGCGAGGGCGACCTGGTGGTCGGAGTCGTGACGCTCGGGCCGGCTCACGGAGGCGCGCCTGGCCTCGTGCACGGAGGAGTCATCGCCACCCTGCTGGACGAGGTGCTGGGTCACGCCGCCATCTCGACCGGCGTGTCCGTGGTGACCGCCACCCTGAACGTGCGCTACCACGCACCCACGCCCCTCGGGGTGCCGCTGCGCTGCGAGGGAGAGGTCGCCGGACACAGCGGCCGGCGCTTCCAGCTGAGGGGTCAGATCCTCGTCGACGGCAAGCGCACCGCAAGCGCCGAGGGCATCTTCGTGGACGTCTCGGGCGACCGCTTCGCGGCGATCATGCCTGCGCGCTGAGGTGGCCCGAAGAGGCCTCCGCCGTTCCGAGAGGTGCACCTCAGGCGCGGGCACGAGTTGCCAGCGGATCCGCGGCGAGGCGCCCTAGTCCGCGCTCTCGACAGCGGCACGCAGCGCGCGCTGGGCACGGCGAAGCTCGGCGGGCAAGCTCGCGAGCGCGGCCTCCGCTGCCGTCGACGTTGCCGCGTGTTCGATGGTGACGCACAGGGCCCCGACCGTCATCGCACCCACCTGACGGCTGCTGCCCACCAGGGCGTGGGCCCGCCGCTGCGTCGCGTGCAGGTCGCCGCTCTCCGCTGCAGAGAGCAGGTCCCGTAGGTTCTCGTCGCTGGTGGCGAGGTAGGTCTGCACCACCTGCGAGAAGAAGCCGGGGCTGACGCTCTCCAGCGCCTTCAGCTGACCCACGATCGCCTCGTCCAGGATCTGGCGCCAGTCCACACGCTCGTCCGACCCTGAGGCGCCGTCCGTGTCCATTGATCGTGAGGGTAGCGGATGGGGGGCGTTGGTCCAGCAGTCTTGCAACACCGCCTCCAGCTGGGCGAGCGTGAAGGGCTTGGCGAGGTAGGCGTCCATGCCGCTGTCTATCGCCCGCTCACGGTCGCCAGGCATGGCGTTGGCCGTGAGCGCGACGATCGGGACCCGCGCGCGCCCGGTGCGAGCCTCGAGCGCCCGCACCTCGCGGGTGGCCTCGTAGCCGTCCATCGCGGGCATCTGGCCATCCATCAAGACGCAGGAGTAGCCGTGGTCCGGCCGCCCGAGGGCACGCACGGCGTCTACTCCGTCGCCCACGACGTCGGTGGCGTAGCCGAGGGCGCGCAGCTGGGCGACGGCGACGCGCTGGTTGGTCTCGTTGTCCTCGACGACGAGCACGCGCTGCCCGCTCGGGGCGACGTCTGCCGGCCCGGGCGGGTTGCTCGAGAGCGGGAGCCCCTCTGTGAGCTCCTGCAGAGACGGCGATGCCGACGGGTAGATGGGTGCGCTCGCGAGCGCGACGTTCAGCGCCTCCAGCAGCCGATTCCGGTGAATCGGCTTGGGTAGGTCCGCCGCAAAGCCGAACAAGGGGAGCTGCTGTCGGAGCTCACCCAGGGCGGAGCCCATGGCCACCATCACGGTTCCGAGCGGCGCCAGCACGGCGCCCAGCTCCTGTGCGGCCCGGGTGACCGGCCGACCCAGACTCGTGACGTCGACGATGGCCACGTCGAAGGGCGCTTGGTCTCGGTCCGCGCGCGCTCGAGCGAGGCGCATGGCTTCCTTGGGAGACGGCGCGAGTTCCGTCTCGACGCCCCACGCGCCCAGCTGCGACTGCAACGTCAGCCGCATGCGCTCGGACGCGTCCATGACCAGCACGCGAGCCTCCCACAGCCGCGGGTTGACCGTGACGCCGCGGGTGGAGCGCAGGTCCTCCTTCTCGAGCTCCAGCTCGAAGCTGAAGCAGCTGCCCTGACCCGGCTCGCTGGTCACGTCGAGGACCCCGCCCATGAGCTCGACCAGCTGCCGGCAGATCGAGAGCCCGAGGCCCGTGCCCCCGAAGCGACGGGTGGTGGAGGTGTCTGCCTGCGAGAACGCGTTGAAGATGCTGCCGAGCTTGTCCGCCGGGATCCCCACGCCGGTGTCGCTGACCGCGAGACGCAGCCGCACCCGCCCGTCGGGTACGTTCGCGACCACGCGCGCAGCCACCACGACCTCGCCTGCCACCGTGAACTTCAGCGCGTTGGAGACGAGGTTGGTCACGATCTGGCGCACCCGCAGCGGGTCGCCCACCACCTGCTTCGGGAGGTTGGCGTCCACGTCCGCGATCAGCTCGATGCCGCGATTCTGTGCGGTGGCCGCGTGCGCCGAGGCGACCTCTTCGATCAGCTGCGCGATGTCGAAGGCGACGAGCTCGAGCTCCACGGCTCCGGCTTCGATCTTGGACACGTCGAGGATGTCGTTGACGATGGCCATGAGCAGCTCGCTCGAGCGAAGCACCTCGTTCAGGTACTCGCTCTGGTCGCGACCGAGCGGAGTTCGTCGCAGGAGCGACAGCATGCCGACGATGCCGTTGAGGGGCGTGCGGATCTCGTGGCTCATGTTGGCGAGGAAGCGCCCCTTGGCGCGCGCCGAGTCGAGCGCGGCGTCCCTCGCTTCGGCCAGGTCCCGCGTCTGCGCCTCGAGCATGCGGCGCGCCTCCTCCCCTTGGTACGCGAGGCCCACGATGGTGCGCACGAAGCGCTCGCGCGTGGCCGCGATGATTACGGACGCGACCGCAGCCACGACCACGTTGATGCTCCAGTGCAGCGCGTCGGCCGCGGCCATGGGTGGGCGGACGGCAAACCACCCGAACACCAGCAGCGACACGAAGTAGGCAGACACGGCGCCGCTCGGGACCGCGCCCGCCGCGCCGAGCATGCAGATGATCACGACCACCGTCTGCTCTGGGCGCGCGCTGAGCGCGACGACCCCGAGCGGGTGCAGCGCGATGACGGTGGCAGCGAGGAACGCGAGCGCCTGAGCGCGGCGGCCTTGCTGATGCCGGTCCAGGTACGCCACGAGACCGCAGCCGATGGCCACGCCCACGCTGAGAATGGCGATGGGCACGCCCGGCTGAAGCGGCGGCGCGACGAGATAGATCACCGCCAGCACCCCGAACCACAGCGCGACCATGAGGAGGACTCGCTGCAGGTGCCAGCTCAGGCTGGCGACGTGGCGACGCTCGCCGGTGGGCCCGGACGAGGCGCTCGTGGAGTTGCTAGCGGAACCGTTGCTCATGGTGGGGGGGTGAAACAGCCGTTCCCAAGTTGGGTACGAAGATACACTCTAGGGCCTCGAATGTCCCCGCCGTCCACGCCACCGCACAAGGAGGAAGCCGCTCTCAGCACGGCCGATGACGGTCGCGACGCGCACGAGCGTCGTGCGTTCACGTCGTCCGGAGACGGTCTGCAGTCGTGGTCTGGCCGCGTCGCGCTCGAGGCTCCCGACGAGCGGCCGTTGTTGGACCGCATGGCCGAGAGGGTCGGGTCCACGACGCACCTGAGCGACGCCACGAAGTGCTTCTTCGTGCAGGCGTTGATGTGCGTCGCCGCCGGCATCTACGGACTGACCGCCGTCGCGCTGGACGGCTGGCCCTTCTTCGACGAGAGCGTGTTGGGGAGCGTGCGCGCCAGCGCCCCCTGGTCGATGGGCGTCCTCGCGGTGTGGCCGGCGTTGCTGGTGCCCACGGTCCGGCTGGTGCGCGTGCACGACCACGAGCCGCGCCCGGTGCTCACGCACCTCACGGCGATCTACTACGCGATCAACATCTCGTTCTTCAGCTACATCACGGGCCCCTTCAGCGCGCCCAGCGGCTTCGCGCTGCTGGCTGGTGTGGTCACGGGGATGCTCTTCTTCGAGGGCCAGGTGCTCGCGCTCGGGCTCTTCTTCTACGGAGCGGGGCTCGCCCTGATCGCGTACCTCTGCCACGGCGGGTATCTCCCCTTCGAGCCCCTCTACCTCGCATCGACGGCGGGGCGCGGGCTCGACGCAGACTGGCTCCTGCGCTCCACGGTCGCCACGCTGGCGCTGTCACTCATCGTCTTTCCGTTCCTCGGCATGATCGTCGCGAGCTGGCGCTACCGTGAGCAGCGCCTCGAGCGCGCGGCGCGGACCGACGCCCTGACGGGGATCTACAACCGCGGCTACGTGATGGAGGTGCTCGACCGTGCGTTCGCCCGCGCGAGCGCGAAGCGCCCCCTCTCGGTGGTCATGGTGGACATCGACCACTTCAAGCGGGTCAACGACGACCACGGCCACCTGGTCGGTGACGAGGTGCTGCGCAGGGTCGCGCGGGCGCTCCAGGAGACGCTCCGGCGTCATGACACCCTCGGTCGCTACGGAGGCGAGGAGTTCATGCTGGTGCTGCCCGGCAGCGGCGGGGCGGAGGCGCGGGTGGCCGCGGAGCGCTGCCGCGCGGCCATCGCGACGCTCGACTTCGGAGTGCCCGCAGCTCGCGGCGGCGGGTCGCTGCGCTGCACGGCCAGCTTCGGCGTCGCGACCGTACCGCCCGCGTACGCGACGGTGGAGACCTTCCTCGACGTCGCCGACGGCGCGCTCTACCAGGCCAAGCGCGGTGGCCGAAACTCGGTGGTGTCCGACCGAGACAGCCAGGTGGCCGAGGGAAGCGCCCCCGACGAGCAGGGCACGGTGGGCTGACCGTCGGCTGACCGGGTCGTCGGCAGGGGCCGCCCACACGCCGCGCAGCGCCCGCCGCGCTCAGAAGCTGACGGGCTTCGGACCGCTGAGCGCTGCGTCGAGCGGCACTTCGTCGTCGGCTTCGGCACCCGCTCGGGGCGGCCAGTCCCCAGGGGGAGGGCTGCCCGCGGGTCCGCCCGGCGCGCGCGTGTCCCCCGTCGCTTGGCCCCAGTCGAGGCGCCCCGTCACCTGCATCATGACGAAGAGCGTCGCGATGGCCCCGAGCGTGATGGCCAGCCCGGTGAAGCCCTCCCAGAAGAAGCTGTAGCTGAACAGCACGAGGTACAGCACCTGGCTGATGCCCACCTCGCGCAGCGCGAAGCGCCACCCGACGAAGAGGCGCGCGTACGACACCACCAGCAGCACCGACACGAGCGCGCTCAGGGCGAACGACGCGGTCACGGGCACGTGGTCCACCAGGTAGGCGAAGAGCAGGTGAAAGGCGAAGAAGGCGCAGCCGATCATGAAGTAGTGCATTGGGTGCAGCGCCCGCTTCTGGACGGTGGCGAGCACGGCGACCACGAAGAAGAAGAACAGCAGGGACACGGGCGCGAAGAACGTGATGCGCGACGCGAGCGGCCCCGGGTTGAGCTGCTCGGGGAGCTGCAGGGCGACCGGTGCGCTCGAGATGAGCGAGTCGAAGCGCCACTCGCCGTGCCAGCGCTCGCCACGTGTGGCGTGCTCGCTGGGGGAGAGGGATCCAGGGGGGAAGTCGACGTCGGGGAAGTCGGTGTCCACCTCCAGCCGGAAGTCCCGCACGCGCCCGTTGCCCTGCGCCATGTGATAGGTCCAGGAGCTGGTGCCACGAGTCCGGTACGCGACCTCGAGGGCGATGTCTTCACCGGGGGCGAAGGGCTGCTCGACCGTGGCCGCGTCCGGCGTGATGGTGAAGGGCAGCTCGGGCCCACCGGCGCGGCGCACCACGAAGTTGTCGTAGCCGACGTTGTCCTGCATGAGCGGGATCACGACACGCACCTGCTGTGGCTGGTCGCTGGGGTTCACGAAGCGGTACAGGCCGCGGAACGTGACGTCGTAGGTGGGGAACCAGTTGAGCCCCTTCTGACGCTGCTCCAGCTCGAATTCCGCGCGGAGGTGCGACTGAGTCAGCGGGACATCGATGACCTCCCGCTCCTGTCGCTGCGTGGTGGTCTGGCGCGTCGCTCCGTCGACGGTGGTGGTCTCCGTCTCTTCGGACAGCGTGACCGCGGTGTACGTCGCCGTCGGCGCGCGCTGCACTCCCTCCGGTCCCCACAGCCGGTGCACCTCGCTGCGCAGCGAAGACGACATCTCCCCCGAGCGCACGGTGAGCGTGGATCCCAGCACCATCCACGCGAACGCGCACCCCACCCAGATAGCCAGGATCGAACCAAAGCGCTTCATCGCGTACCTCCAGCGGTTGTTTCAGTCATGGACACAGCCTGGCCCTCGGTCGTTGCGGGAGGACGGAGGTGCGGAGGAGGCTTCGCGGAGAAGATGTGGCGAAAGCGTGGCGGAGCGAATCCCGTTGCGCGTCGGGGCGCTCGGGTTGTACGACGAGCCCCATGCCCATCAGCGAGACCACCATCGAGACCTTCGTCAGCCCCACCGAGTTCTTGGACGTCGTGCTCGACGTGAAGAAGTACCCACAGTTCCTGCCCGAGGTGAAGGAGGTCCAGGTCCTCTCGTCGTCGGACACCGCCCTGCGTGCCCGCTTCGTCGTGGCCGTCTCGTTCGCCGGCATGGACATCAAGACCGAGTACACCATCGACTACGTGATCGACCGCGACGCGCTGACCGTCACGTGGTCCCTCCACGCGTCACCGGACCTCACGGTCAATGACGGGGAGTGGCGCCTCGAGGAGACCGCCGACGGCGAGACGGTGGCGCACTACCGCTCGGAGATCGTCACCTCGCTCCCCATCGCACCCGAGATCCAGAAGGCCTTCGCGGACTCGCAGATGCCGGAGCTGATGCAGAAGTTCCAGGAGCGGGCCGAGTCCCTGTGAGCGCGGCCGTAGGAGTGGCCCCCGTCTTCCTGTGCCACGGAGCGGGGGGTGACGCCGGGTCGATGGCGGCCCTGGCGCGGGAGCTGGAGGACGTGCACGGCGTCCCGGCGCGGCCGCTCTCGTATCCCGGGCGCGCCGACATGGCGGGACCTCCCCGCGAGTCGGTGGCGGCGCTGGCCGAGTTCGTGCGGGAGCGTGTGGAGGCCGAGCTCGGGGATCTGGCGCAGCCGCACGTCGTGCTCGGCCACTCCATGGGGGGCGCGGTAGCCATCGAGTACGGCCTCGGCGCGCCGGCCGGCTTGCGTGCGCTCGTGCTCGTGTCGACGGGCGCTCGCCTGCGCGTCCACCCCAGCATCCTCGCGGCGCTCGCGTCCCCACCGGAGGCGCAGGCGCCCACGGGTACCCCCGCGGCGTCGTTCGCGCGCAGCCTGGAGCTCGCCTCCCGCGCGCCTCGGGACACGGCGCTCTCGGACTGGCGTGCCGCCGACGCCTTCGACCGCATGGCGCGCGCACACGAGATCAGCACGCCGACCCTCGTGGTGGTGGGCGACGCCGACGTCCTCACGCCGCTGAAGTACGCGCGCTTCCTCCACGAGCACATCGTCGGGTCACAGCTCGCCGTGCTGCCGGGTGCGGGCCACACGCTGCCCACGGACCACGCCCCGCAGGTGGCGGCGCTCGCGGCCGCGTTCCTGAGCAAGGTCCCGGCGGTGTAGCGCGCCATGTTCGCCAAGCTGCAGCGCTCCCTGCTCTTCCCCGCGCGCGACCGGGTGCCCGCATGCCGGGCCGGGGATGACGTCCCGGGGCTCCAGCGTTGGTGGCTGCGCACGGACGAGGGACCGGTCGAGGCCTGGTGGCTCCCCGCGCGCTGTGGGAGCGGTCCCCGCCCCGCCATCTTCTTCGCGCACGGCAACGGTGAGCTGATCGACGACTGGCCGCTGCCCATGCAGGCCTTTCGCGACCGCGGCTACCACGTGCTGCTCGCGGAGTATCGGGGCTACGGGCGCAGCGAGGGCCAGAGCAGCGAGGAGGTCGTGAGGGAGGACTTCGTGCGCCTCTACGACCGGATGCGCGCGCTCCCCGAGGTGGACGCGAGCGCGTGCGTGCTGATGGGACGCTCGCTGGGCGGTGGGGCCGTCTGCCAGGTGTTTCGTGAGCGGGACGCGCGAGCGCTGGTGCTGATGAGCACCTTCACGAGCGTCACCGACCTGGCCGGGCACCTCTTCCGGCTGCCGGCGCGCTTCGTGGTCGACCGCTTCGACAGCGCGGCGGTGCTGCGGCGCAAGCGGGCCCGCGCGGTCCACGTCCACGGGCGTCGCGACGAGCTCATCCCCTTCGCCCACGCCGAAGCGCTCGCGGCGATCACCGGTGGCCCGCTGCTCGCGGACGAGGGTGGCCACAACGACTGCCCCCTCGACTGGGCGCGCTTCGTGGACCGCATCGTGGAATACGTCGACGCCGGGGAGTGCTAGACAGGGGCGTCATGCCTCACCTCGCCCTGCCTCCGCCCGCTCGTCCCAATGCCTCCTCTCGTACGTGCGTCCGACCCCGCCGTGGTGCCGCGTCCGGGCTCTGGCTGCTCGCGCTCACGCTCACTCCCACCGCAGGAGCGGCTCAGGAGCTGCGCGCCGAAGAGGCCTTGGCCCTCGCGGCGGCCAGCAACCCCAGCCTCGAAGCGGCCGCGCGCGACGCGGCGGCCGCCCGCTATGGACGCGAGGCGGAGCGAGACGCGGTCCGGCCGACGGTGACCGCCAGCGTCGGCGCGAGCCGCAACGAGCGCTTCTCGGCCACCAGCCAGGGGCCCTCGCTGAACGAGGATCACGGTGGGGACGCGCGCGTGGGGGTGGCCCACACCGCGGCGCTGGGCACCCGCGTCAGCGCGGAGATCACGTCGTCCATGAGCTGGCAGACCGTGAACCTCACGGCCGGCACGACCACGGCGGTGACCATCGGCCCCGTCTACCGAGGTCAGGTCGCGCTGACCGCCACTCAACCTCTCTTGAGGGGCGCCGGGCGGGACGCGACGCGGGCGTCACTCGGCCGCTCGCGCGCCCTCGAGCGGCAAGCCGACCACCGCTACGACCAAGCCGCGAGCGAGCTCGCCAGGGACGTGTTGGTGGCCTACTGGGAGCTCTGGTACGCGCAGCGTGCGCTCGAAGTGCGTACACAGTCGCTCGCGCTGGCGACGCAGCAGCTCGAAGAGGCCACACAGCGGCAGGAGACCTTGGGCACCCTCGCGCGCGCGGACGTGCTTCGCTTCGCCACGGAGCGGCTCAACGTGCAGAATGCGCTCGTGACATCGACGCAGCAGCGCGACGCCCGCGCCCTCGAGCTCGCACGACTTCTGGCGCTGGCACCCTCGGACGCGCTCGGTTTGGTCGCCGTGACGCGCCCGGCATTGGACCCGTACCAGAACGACCTGGCCACCGCGCTCGCGCTGACCTTGGCGCACTCGAGCGAGTGGCTGGCGGTCGAGGCGGAGCTGGAGGCGGCGGAGGAGGCCCTGCGCGCCACGGCCGACAGCGACCAGGCTCGCCTCGACCTGACCGTCCAGGCCTCGATGGCGGGCATTTGGGCGGACGACATGCTGAGCGGCCTGGCGCTCCCCAACGGGCGCCCCGCGTTCTCCATCGGCGCGCGCGTCGAGCTCGAGCTCCCCGTGGGGGGCGGGCGCGCCGAGGGCGCCCACCAGCAAGCGCGAGCTCAGCTCTTCGCCGCGCAGGCGCGCGCGCGGGCGCGTGAGCAGGCCATCGAGACCGAACTCGCGACGCTGATGACTGAGCTGCAGAGCGCGCACGCCCGCGCCGAGCAGAGCATGGCTCAGAGCGCCCTGGCCGAGGAGCTGGCCGCCGCCGAGCGCGAGCGCCTCGCCCTCGGGACCACGACGCCCATCGCCCTGATCGAGGCGCAGCAGCAAGCGCGAGACGCGCTGCTCCAGCAGGAGCGGGCGGCGCTGGACGAGGTGCTGGTGGTGCTGCGCCTGCGACACCGCACGGGTGAGCTCATGGGTTCGTTGGTCGCACCGGCCGGAGCGTCCGCCTCGTGAAGCGCGCGCTCATCGCAGCGTTGGTGCTCGCCGTCATCGCGGGGGGCGTCTACTTCTTCTGGTTTCGTGCGGCCTCGGACGACGACCGCCCGCAAGAGACGGTGCGGGTCCGGCGCGGGGACCTCGTGGAGTACGCCGGGGCCACCGGCGTGATCCGCCCCAACGTCCAAGTGGAGATCCGCTCCCGCGAGAGCGGTGAGGTCGTGGAGGTGCTCGTCGAGGAGGGGCAGCTCGTGGAGGCCGGTACGCCCTTGATTCGCCTCGACCCTTTCGACACGGATCGCGCGGTCGACGGCTCCCTCGCCGAGCAGCGTCGCGCGCTGGCGCAGCTCCGCGAAGCGCGTGCCGCGCTGGAGGTGGCCGAAGCCGAGGCGCGCCAAGCGGGCGTCACCAACGAGGTGTCGACGCGCGGTCAGTCGCTGGGGCTCGTCTCCACGGAGAGCGCACGCAGCAGCGAGCACCAGCAGACCGTCGCGGAGCGCCAGGTGGAGATGCGCCGCGCCCAGGTCGCCGCCGCGCAGGCCGCGCTCGCGTCGTCGCGCCTGAACGTGGCCGACGCCCAGCGCCGCCGTGAGGCGACGGTGCTCGTTGCACCCATCACGGGCACGGTGCTGTCGGTGAACGTCGAGCGCGGCTCCATGGTCTCGTCGGCGGTCACCAACGTAGGCGGTGGATCGGCCATCATGACCCTCGCCGACCTCTCGGACCTGCGCGTCATCGGGGCCATCGACGAGGCGCAGATCGCCTCCGTAGCGGTGGGTCAAGAGGTGGAGATACGCGTGGACGCCTACCGCAGCACCGTCTTCGCGGGGCGCGTGGAGCGCGTGAGCCCCCTCGGCACGAACACGTCCAACGTCGTCACCTTCGACGTGGAGATCGTGGTCACCGACGAGCGCGCCGCTCAGCTGCGCTCGGGGATGAGCGCCAACGTGGAGATCGTCACCAACCGGCAGTCTGGGGTGCTGCTCATCCCGCTCACGGCCGTCCAGAGCTTCGGAGACGAGCACACCATCCTCCGAGCCGACGGGAGCCCCCACAACATCGTCACCGGCGGGACCGACGGGACGAGCGTCGTGGTGACGAGCGGCCTGAACGAAGGAGACGAGATCTCGGCGGACCCCACACGCCCGCGCGAGGAGCCGAGCGGTGGCGGGTCGGGGGGGCGCCGAGGAGGCGGCGGTCCGCTGATGGGCAGGCGCCGATGAGCTCTGCGCCGGTCGTCGTCGAAGCGCTGAGCAAGATCTACCATCCCGAGCGTCCCGAGCTGCGCGTCGTGGCGGTGGACCGCATCTCGTTCACCATCGAGCGCGGCGAGTCGGTGGCCATCCTGGGGCCTTCGGGCTGCGGCAAGAGCTCGCTGCTGAACATCCTCGGCTGTCTGGATCAGCCCACCGAGGGCGCCTACCGGCTGGAGGGGCGCGACGTCTCCACGATGAGCAGCGACGAGCTCGCGGCCGTGCGCAACCGGCACATCGGCTTCGTGTTCCAGAGCTTCAACCTGCTGCCGCGCATGACCGCAGCCGAGAACGTCGAGCTCCCGCTGCTCTACGCGGGCGTGAGCAACACCAGGGAGCGCGCGCTCCTCGCGCTCGAGCGCGTCGGCCTCTCGGACCGCGGCCACCACGTCCCGGCGGAGCTCTCCGGCGGGCAGAAGCAGCGCGTGGCCATCGCCAGAGCCCTGGTGACGGACCCGTCCATCCTCCTCTGTGACGAGCCCACCGGGGCCCTCGACACGCGCACGGGTGGCGAGGTGCTGGAGCTGCTGCGCGTCCTCAACGCGGAAGGAGCCACGATCATCATGGTCACGCACGACCTCGGGGTCGCCTCCTCCCTGCGTCGCGCGCTCGCCATGCGCGATGGTCGCATCGAGTCCGACGGGCCCGCGGCCGCCATCGTCGACGAGATCCGGCGTAGCGAGCTCGCTCACGCCGAGCAGCGGGGGCCCGACTGATGCTGTTCCGAGAGACCATCCGCACGGCCCTACGCTCACTGCTGACCAACCGCATGCGCACGGCGCTGACCGCGCTCGGCATGGTGATCGGTGTGGCCGCGGTCGTCGCCGTGCTCGCCATCGGCGAAGGGGCCCAGGCGAGCGTGGCAGGCCAGATCCGCGCGCTGGGAGCCAACCTTCTCTACATTCGACCGGCCTATCGCACCGACGGGCCAGTGCGCAGCGGCACCGTGGACACCCTCGACCTCGAGGACGCGGAGGCCCTCGCCCTGCTGCCGGGGGTCACGGGCGTCGCACCGGAGGCAGCGGGCAGCGCCCAGGTCAAGTACCTGAGCAACAACACGCAGGCGACCATCTACGGCGTCACCCCGGCCTACCTGCGCCTGCGCGCGCTCGGGATCGAGACCGGCATCGGCCTGTCGGCCGACGACGTGGACCTCCGGCGGCGCGTCGTGGTGCTGGGAGCCAACGTCTCCGACACCCTCTTCCAGGGAAGATCCCCGCTGGGCGCGCGCGTGCAGCTGCGCGGCATCACCTTTCGCGTCATCGGTGTGCTCACGCGCAAGGGGGACACGGGCTTCAGCTCGCCCGACGACCAAGTCTACGTGCCCCTGAGCACGCACCAGAGCGTCCTCTTCGGTCAGACCAGCCTGGGTGGCATCAACGTGCAGGTCGCCAACGAGGAGGACGCACCGCGCCTCGTGGAGCGCATCACCCAGGTGCTCCGTGCGCGACATCGCCTCGGCAACGAGGAGGACGAGGACTTCTTCGTGCGCTCACAGGCCGAGATGCTCCAGACCCTCGACGAGGTGACCACCGTGTTCAAGGCGCTGCTCGGCAGCGTGGCCGCCGTCTCGCTGCTGGTGGGTGGCATCGGCATCATGAACATCATGCTGGTGTCGGTGCGCGAGCGCACGCGCGAGATCGGCGTGCGCATGGCCGTGGGCGCACGGCGCCGCGACATCCTGCTGCAGTTCCTGGTGGAGTCCGTCGTGGTCTCCATCGCGGGCGGGCTCGTCGGCGTGCTCTTGGGCGTGCTGATGGCGCTGGGCATCGCGAGGCTGGGCGACTGGCCGCCCATCATCCCGCTCTACGGCATCGCCCTGTCGCTGGGCGTGGCCGTCACGATCGGGCTGGTGTTCGGAGTGGGCCCGGCGCGGCGCGCGGCTCGTCTCGACCCGGTCGCCGCGCTGCGGAGCGAGTAGCCTTCGAGGTCTTGCGGAACTGCATCACGCCGTCCACCACCGAGCCGTGGCGGAGCGTGACGACGTCCACCGGGTAGTTCATGCCGAGCTTCCAGGGCCACTTGGAGCCCTGCGTCGGGAGCTCCTCGACCGAGCGCTTCACGTAGCCCGCGCCAAAGTCCAGCAGCGGCGTCTGCTTCACGGAGGGGTCGTCGTTGTGCGCCACGCACACGTCGTAGCCGTTGGCGTCCATGTGGTTCAGCAGGCGGCACACGTACTCGGCCACGAGGTCGGCCTTGAGCGTCCACGACGAGTTGGTGTAGCCGATGGTGAACGCCGAGTTGGGCACGTCGCTCAGCATCATGCCCTTGTAGGTCATCTTCTGGGACAGACGGACCGGCTCGCCGTCCACCACCAGCTCCGCGCCGCCCATCATCTGCAGCGTGAAGCCCGTCGCCGTCACCACGATGTCTGCCTCGAGCTCCTGGCCCGAGTGCAAGCGCACGCCGGTCTTGGTGAAGGTCTCGATCGTGTCGGTCACCACCGAGACCTTGCCGCTGCCGATGGACTTGAAGAGGTCGCCGTCCGGCACCGCGCAGAGCCGCTGATCCCACGGGTTGTAGCGCGGGTTGAAGTGCGTATCGACGTCGTAGCCCTCGGGCAGCTGACGCACCAGCATCTTGCGAATGAACGCCTTCATCTTCTCGGGGCGCCGCTGGCTGTACTGGTAGATGTAGGCGCTGAGCAGCACGTTCTTCCAGCGCGTGACCGCGTAGGCCGCGGGCTCGGGCAGGTAGCGCCGCACGGCCGCGGCGATCGGGTCCCGCCCAGGCACCGTGACGACGTACGTCGGGGAGCGCTGCAGCATGGTCACGTGCGCGGCCTCGTCCGCCATGGACGGCACAAGCGTCACGGCCGTCGCGCCGCTGCCGATGACCAGCACGCGCTTCCCGCGGTAGTCCAGAGACTCAGGCCAGCGCTGCGGGTGGATGACCTGCCCCTCGAAGCCGTCGATGCCCGGAAAGTCGGGCGTGTAGCCGGCGTCGTAGCGGTAGTAGCCGCTGCAGTTGTAGACGAAGCCTGCGGTGAAGCGCACCGCCTCCCCCGTGTCCGTGCGCGTCGCCGAGACCGTCCAGCGGCCCTCCTCGCTCGACCACTCGGCCCGCACCACCTTGTGGTTGAAGCGGATCTTCTTGTCGATGCCCGCCTCCGCGGCCGTGTCGCGGATGTACTGGAGGATGGCGGGGCCATCGGCCAGGGACTTCTCGCCCGTCCACGGCCGAAAGCGATAGCCCAGCGTGTACATGTCCGAGTCGGAGCGCACGCCGGGATAGCGGAACAGGTCCCAGGTGCCGCCGATGACCTCGCGGGCCTCCAGCAGCAGGATGGACTTGCCCGGGCAGCGCTCCTGGAGCTCGTGTGCAGCTCCGATGCCCGAGAGCCCGGCCCCTACGATCAGCACGTCTACGTGTTGGCTGTCCATCTTGACTCCTGGTGAGTTCCGCGCGGTGGCGACGCGCCACCTGCTATTGAACTATAGTCAACGAGAGCCCGCGTCAAGGTCTCCGTGCTTTTTTGGCGGCAGGTGAGCGGGGCCGTGGGCGCCGCGGGGGCCGCGCCGCACGGGTCTCGACAAAGCCGCCCTCAGGGGGTGGCGGCACCCTGGTTGACCGCCGCTGCGGTGGGCTCGCACGCGCGCGGGTCGCCGGTCCCGTCCGGGAGGCGGCACTGGGTCTGGTCCAGCGTGGCGCCGCGGGGCGCGTACACGAACTCGTCGATGTGCCGTGCGTGCTCGAAGAGGTGCACGGTCTCGCCCTCGTCCGCGCGCACGCGCATGGCGGCGAAGGCGCACTCACTGACTCCCTCGATGCCGCACTCCCGGTCCTGGTGCAGCTCACTGTCTGCGTCGGGCTTCCCGAGGGCGATCACGAAGTGCTCCCCGGGCAGGATGGGGATGTCGGGCAGCTGCGCGCGGTCGTCGTCGGGGCGCCCGTTGGCGTCGCTGCCGGTCAGCTGCACGTCACGCAGCGCGAGCGGCCGGTCGCTGAGGTTCAGGATCTCCACCCACTCGGGAGGCGTGGCGTGCACCTCGTTGATCACGAGCGGGAGGTTGCTGCTGCCGTCCGCACAGCTCGTCAGGACAGGCAGGGCGAGGACCGTGCTCGTGAGCCAGGAGAGGGCGGCCAGGAGCGGCCACGCCCGCCCCGTCGGTCTCGGGTCCGTGCGCTGGGAGCTCGGTGTCGGGTGGGTCTGGTTCATGCGGTACGCAGTGTAGCCTACCCAAGCCGCCGCCTCAGCCATCCAGCCAATCGTTCAAGCGCTCGAGCGCGTCGTGCAGGGCGCTCATACGCGCGCGTCCGAGCTCCTCGCGCATGTCCGCCTCGAGCGCGTTCAAGACCGCCAAGCCGTCGAAGAGCGATCGGGCTCCGCGCGGCGTGAAGCGCACGAGCAGCGCGCGCTTGTCGCTCGGGTCGCGGACCTGTTCGAGCACCCCGAAGCCCACCAGCTCCACCACGAGCTGGTGTACCGCCTGCTTGCTGACCCCCATGCGGCGCGCGAGCTCGGTCTGGCGTGTGCCCGCGAGGTCCAGGTGGGGAAAGAGGCCCATGTGGGCCGCGCGCACGGGGATGCCGGTCTCCTGCGCCGCACGCGCGACCCCACGCTCGTTCAGCAGGCGTGCGCAACGCATGAGCAACTGCGCCGTGCTCGCGCGCTTGCGCGCCTCGAGCTCGCGGGCGAACAGCTCGGGATCGGTCGGAGCCGACGACGGGGCGGGGCGTCGCTTGGTCACGAGGCAGACCATCGCAGCGGCGACGATAATCGTCAAGCCCACTTGACGATTATCGTCAATGGCACTTTACTAATCTCATGGCCAAGTCTCCACCCCCGCCCCAGCTCGTCCAGATCGCAGACGGCGTCCACGCCCTCGAGACCACGCTCCGCGTCGCGCCCGGCTTCTACCTCCCCGTGCGCTGCACCGTGCTGCGCATGCGCAGCGGCGGGCTGATGCTGGTCTCTCCGCTCGCCATGGACGACGCGCTGGCCGCGCAGGTGGAGGCGCTCGGGCCCGTGGAGCACCTCGTGGCCCCCAACAACCTGCACCACCTGTTCCTGGACGCCGCCGTCTCGCGCTGGCCCGCCGCGCGCGTGTACTTGGCGCCCGGGCTGCCCACCAAGCTCGCGAAGCTGGGGCGCAAGGTGCCGGCCCACAGCGTGCTGCCCGAGGGCCTGCCGGACGAGGTGACGGGCGTCCTGCTGGACGGCACTCCCTTCCTCGGTGAGACGCTGCTCTTTCACGCGCCGTCGGCGACCCTGGTGGTGACGGACTTCGTGTTCCACGTGCTGGCCCCGAAGGGCCTGTTCACGGGCTTGATCCTGCGCCTGGTGCGCGCGCATCGCGCCTTCGCCCAGAGCGCGGAGGTGCGCGTGTTGATGCGCGACAAGCCGGCCGCGGCCCGCAGCGCGCAGCGTGTGCTGAGCCTGCCGTTCACGCGCGTGGTCATGGCCCACGGCGAGGTCGTGGACGTGGACGCCAAGGCGCGCCTCACCGCCGCCCTGACGAAGATGCTGAGCTGGGCCAACGCGCCGGGTGGGGCGCTCACGGAGGGCCCGCGCTGACCTGAGACGCGCTGATCTGAGACTAGAGCGGGCAAGCGGAGGGACGCCCGCAGCGGCCCGTTGGGTGTCGCCGTGCGCTCAACCGCCGGGAGCGAAGTGCACCTCGAGCAGGCTCTGCTCGGAGGGCACGCCAAGGCGCAGCGGGAAGCCGTAGTGCCCGGTGCCGCGGTGGATGTAGAGGCGGTCGGGGCCGCGCGCGAAGAGCCCGTGATCGGGGATCTTCGCGATGGACCACACCGGCGTCCAGCTGCCTCCCAGCGAGAGCAGCCCCACCTGCCCGCCGTGCGTGTGGCCGCTGAGCACCAGGTCGGCCTCACCGACGGGGATGCGACGAAACGCGCCCGGGTCATGGAGCAACCACAGGCGCAGGGCACCCGTGACGCGCGGATGCGCGCCGGCCAGCCGCGTCAGGTGCGCGGCGCGGTCTCGGAAGTGGAAGTCCGCGCCCACGATCTGGACGGGCCCCGCCGGCGTCTCCACCAGCGCGCTCTCGTCCACCAGCAGCCGCACCTTCGCACGCGCCAGCGCGTTCTTCACGATGTGCAGGGCCTCGTGGTCGTGATTCCCGAGGCAGGCGAACACCCGCCCCTCGAGCGCGGCGAGCGGCGCGAGCGCGTCCGCCAGGTAGTCCTCGCGCGCCTGCGACTCCATGGTCAGGAAGTCGCCGGTGAGCAGGACCAGATCCGGCTCACGCGCCACCGCGCGCTCCGCGATGCGCCGCAGGCGCGGCACGCTCATGAAGGGGCCAAGGTGCGGGTCCGTGATCTGCACGACGCGCAGCGGGCGCGCCGCCGCAGACGCTGCAGCTGGCGCTCCCTCTTGCCCGGCGTCGCTCTCGGCACGGTTGGGCAGCGAGGGCGAGCGATGCCGCGCCAGCGTCTCCCCGGACGACTGCTGAGCGTCCATCAGCGAGACGCGCACCTGCGACTCGCGCCCCACGAGGGACTGCCACATCCCAATGGCGGCCAGCACGAAGGGCACGCCCAGCACCAGCTGCTGCGGGAGCGCGAGCGGAGGGCTCCACCACAACAACAGCGGCAGCCAGAAGAAGCCCAGCAGCATGGCCGCCAGGAAGTAGTACGCCGGCCAGCTCACCAGCACGCGGAACCAGAGGGGCCGCAGCGCGGGGCGCGTGAGCGAGAGCACCTGCACCAAGACCGTGACGTGACACGCGACGAACAGCGGCCAGGCCACCCCCACGAAGGGCTCGTAGGCGCTGGCCACCAGGCCCTCGAGCCCCGTGAGCACGCCGACGAAGATGGCGAAGAAGCGGTTGCGCAGCGTCCAGGCCGCGCCGACCGCGAACATCCACGCGAAGAAGGTCGCGAGCGCGAAGCTCACGTCTCGTCTCCGCGTCGAAAGGGCCCGTGCTCCGCCAGCGCCGCCATCTCGCGCAGCTCGCCCGCGCGCTCGCGCGGCAGGTAGTCGGCCACGGCGTCACGCAGGACCGGGTGAGCGATGAAGTGGGCGCTGTGGATCTCGCTGGGCATCAGCCCGCGCCGGAGCTTGTGGGTCCCCTGCGCCCCCGCCTCGAAGCGCGTCATGCCGCTCGCGATGGCGCGCTCGATGAGCTGGTAGTAGCAGAGCTCGAAGTGGAGCATCTCTTGGTCTTCCTCGCAGCCCCAGTAGCGGCCGTAGAGGTGCTTGCCTTTCTCGAAGTTGAGTGACGCCGCCACGAGCAGACCGTTACGTCGGGCGTAGCCCACCACCACCCGGTGCCGGCAGCGCTCCGCCAGCAGCGTGAAGAAGGCCTCGGTCAGATACGGCTCGCTGCCCTTGCGCCAGCAGGTGTCCAGGTAGAACGCGCGTAGGCGCGACCAGTCCTCCTCGCTGAGCTCCTCGCCGGTGGTGACGCCCACGTCGAGGCCGCTCTCGGCCACGGCGCGCCGCTCCTTCCGGAGCTTCTTGCGCATGGACGAGCGGAAGCGTCCCACGAAGTCCTCGAAGTCCGCGTAGCCCTCGTTGTGGAAGTGGAACTGGTGCGTGGTGCGAGCCAGGTAGGCGCCGTGCGTGGCGACCTCGGCGGCCTCCTGCGCGTTCAAGAAGTTCAGGTGCACCGACGAGGCGTGCAGCTCGGACGCCGCCACGAGCGCTCCGTCCAGCAGCGCCTTCACCACGTGCGCGCGCTCCGCCGAGGGGTGCACCAGGAGGCGTGTGCCCGTGGCGGGGGTGAGCGGGGTCATCGCGACGAGCTTCGGGTAGTAGGGCGAGCCCAGCCGCGCTGCCGCGTTGGCCCACGCGAAGTCGAAGATGTACTCGCCGTAGCTGTGGTCCTTGCGGTACAGCGGGAGCGCGCCCACCAGCATGCCCCCGTCGTGTACGAGGACGTGAGCGGGGCGCCAGCCGGAGCGGCCTCCGACCGAGCCAGAGTCTTCCAGCACCGACAGGAACGCGTGCTCCGCGAAGGGGTCGTCGTCCCCGGCGAGCGCGTCCCAGTCGGCAGGGGCGACCTGCCCTACTCCGTCTACCCGTGTGACCTTCATCCGTGTGCTTCTTCCCACGAGCTGCCGTGACCGAGGTCCACCACCAGCGGCACGCGCAGCGCCGGCCACACCTGCTCCATCTCGTGGCGCACGATGGACGAGAGCGCAGCGAGGTCCGCCGGAGCGACCTCGAAGAGCAGCTCGTCGTGGATCTGCAGGACCATCTCGGCGGCGAGGCCGTCCGCGCGCAGGCGCCGCGCGATGCGCAGCATGGCCAGCTTGCACAGGTCTGCCGCGCTGCCCTGGATGGGCGTGTTCGCGGCGATGCGCTCGCCGTACGCGCGCGTGGCCGGGTCCCCGCTGGTGAGCTCGGGGATCTTGCGCCGCCGGCCCAGCATGGTCTCCACGTAGCCGCGCTCGTGCGCACCCGCGATGCTGGCGTCCAGCCAGGTGCGCACGCCCCCATAGACCTCGAAGTAGCGCTCGATGTAGGCCTTGGCCTCGTTGCGCGTGACGCCCAGGCCCTGCGCCAGCGCCGTCGCTCCCTGGCCGTAGATGGTCGCGAAGTTCACGGTCTTGCCCACGTTGCGCTGCTCGCGCGTGACCTCCGCAGCCTGACACCCGAAGATCTCGGCGGCGGTGCGCCGGTGCACGTCCACCTCGTCGCGGAAGGCCGCGCCGAGCGCTGGGTCCGCCGAGAGGTGGGCCAGGAGGCGGAGCTCGATCTGGCTCCAGTCGGCCGAGACCATCACCCACCCGTCGCGGGGCACGAAGGCCGCGCGGATGCGCTTGCCGTCCTCGCCGCGGATGGGCGTGCGCTGTAGGTCCGGCTCCGTGGTGATGAGCCGGCCCGAGGCGCTGGTGGTCTGCTGGAAGGTGCAGTGCACACGGCCCGTGCGCGGGTCGATGGCTGCGCGCAGCACCTCCGTGTACGTGTTGATGAGCTTGGCCAGCTCGCGCTGCCGCAGGATCTTCTCGGCGATGGCGTGCTTGGGGGCCAGGCGCTCGAGCACCGAGGCGTCCGTGCTGTAGCCGGTCTTGGTGCGCTTCTGTACGGGCAGCCCCAGCTCGTCGAAGAGGACCTCGCCCAGCTGCTTGGGCGACGCCAGGTTGAACTCCCGTCCGGCCAGCGCGTAGATCTCGGCTTCGATCTCGGCCTTGCGCTGCTCGAACTCGACGCTGAGCGCGGCGAGCGCGGCGGCGTCCACGCGCACGCCCGCGCGCTGCATGTCGGCCAGCACCCGAGACAGGGGCAGCTCGAGCTCGGTGAAGGCGGCGCGCTGGGACTGCTCGTCCATGAGCGCGGCGAGGGGCGCGGCCAGGTCGGCCACGGCCTGCGCGCGCGCGCAAGCGAACGCGGCGCGGGCCTCGGGTGGCGAGTCCGCGAGCGCCGGGCGCCCGCGACGAGAGCCGCTCGACGAGCCGGACGAACCGGACGAGTCGGACGCCGCGAGGCTCGGCAGCACGCGCTGCAGGTAGGCCCGCGCCACCTGCTCGAGCTCGTGCGGCAGGTGCGCGGTGGGATCCACCAGGTAGGACGCCAGCTGCGTGTCCATGACCACGCCCGCGAGCGTCAGCCCGTGCCCGTCCAGCACCGTGTACGCGTCGCGCGCGTCGTGCACCTGCTTCGGGGACCGCTCGTCGCTCAGCACGTCGCGGAGCGCTGCGTCGAGCGCTGCGTCTTCCCCCCACGGCACGAAGAGCGCCTCGGGACCACGAGCGAGCGCCACCCCGTAGAGCGCGGCGGCGACCGGGGTCGGTCCCTCGTAGAGCGCCGCAACGGCGAGCGTCGCGGCCGGATCCGGGCAGAACGCCCTGAGCTCGGCGGCCGTGGTTGCCGCGAGCGCTGGCGCTGTGGCCGCGTCCTGCTCGGCGCCGGGCTCCTCGGCCGAGAGGAGGGAGTAGAACTCCAGCTCTCGGAAGAGCGCGTTCACCACGCTCGCGTCCGGCTCACCCAGCCGCGTCTCCGCCAGCGTCAGCCCGAGCGGCACGTGCTCGTCGAGGGCGACCAGCTCGCGTGACAGGCGCGCCTGGTCCGCGAAGGCCTCGAGGTTCTCACGCTGCTTGCCCTTGAGCTCGGCGGTCCCGGCGAGCACCCCCTCGAGCGAGCCGAAGCGCTCCAGCAGCGTCGTGGCCGTCTTCGCGCCGATGCCGGGCACCCCGGGCACGTTGTCCACCTTGTCGCCCACCAACGCGAGGTAGTCGCCCATCAGCGACGGCGGCACGCCCCACTTCTTTCGCACCAGCTCGGCGTCGTACGTGACGTCGCGCATGGTGTCGACCATGCGCACGTGCTCCCCCACCAGCTGCGCAAAGTCCTTGTCGCCGGAGACGATGTGCACCTCGTGCCCGGCCTCGAGCGCCTGGCGCGCGAGGGTCGCGATGATGTCGTCGGCCTCGTAGCCCGGGACGCGCAGGTTGGGCAGCCCGAAGGCGTGGACCACACGGTCGATGTCCGCGAGCTGCGCGCGCAGCTCACCCGCCATGGATGGCCGCTGCGCCTTGTAGGCCGGAAAGCGCTCCTCGCGGAAGGTCGGCCCGGGCGCGTCGAAGACGACCGCGCCGAAGGCCGGGCGACGCCCCGCGAAGATCTTGCGGCACATGCTGGCGAACCCGAAGGTCGCGTTGGTGGGCACCCCGCTGCTGGTCGCGAGGCTGCTCGGCAGCGCGAAGAACGCGCGGTACAGGAGCGCGCTCCCGTCCACCAACACGACTCGGTCTCGGGCCATCGCGGGCAGCCTATCAGCTCAGCACGGCGGGTACAGAGGCCCGGCGCAGGCGGTCGTTGATGGCCCGCCCGAGGCCCTCGTCCGGGACCCTCTCGGCCAGGATCAGGTCCGCCCCCGCCTGGTCGGCGCGGCGCATGGCCGCGAAGAGCGCGCGGGCCGCTACGCGCAGGTCGCCGTTGGGCGCTAGCCCCTCGCCCCGCAGCCCCGGTGGCACGCTGCGGAAGGCGATGACGTGCAGCTTTGCGTCCGGCTGCTGCGCGCGGGCCTCACGCAGCAGCTGGTCGAGCGGCCCGTGTCGCAGCGGCGTGCGCGGCGCGTAGTGAGACGCCAGCTGTCCTGGCGCGGCGGGCTTCGCGGGTGCTCCGTCCGTGACGGTGCCATCGACGAGCGTGACGCCGAGGGCCTCCTCCAACACCTCGCGAGTCAAGCCCCCGTCTCGCAGCACGGTCCACGCCTCTGAGACGCCCGCGCGCGGCGGGGCCAAGATGGTGCTCTCCACCCCGACCCCACACTCGCCCCCGTCCAGGACGTAGGGGACCTTGCTGCCCAGCTGGTCGGCCACGTGCTGGGCGGTGGTCGGGCTCACGTAGCCGAAGGGATTGGCGCTGGGCGCCGCCAAGGGGACCCCCGCGACGACGATCAGGGCGCGGGCCATCGGGTGCGCGGGCACGCGCACGGCCACCGTGTCGAGACCGCTGGTCACCACGTCGGGCAGGTCGTCCACCTTGGGCAGCACCAGCGTGAGCGGACCCGGCCAGAAGCGGGTCGTCAGCAGCTCGACCTGGGCGCGCACCTCCTCCGAGAGATCGTTCAGGCGGGCCACCTCTGACAGACCGCGCGCTCCGGAGAGGTGGACGATCAGCGGGTCGAAGGCGGGGCGCTGCTTGACCTCGAAGATCTCGATGACGGCCTCTTCGTCGAACGCGTTGGCGGCCAGCCCGTAGACGGTCTCCGTCGGCATCCCGACCACGCGGCCGTCGTAGATCAATTCGGCGGCACGAGCGATGTCGGTGCCAGTCGGGGTGCGGGCGGTCACCCCCGTGGTTAGCGCGTTCCTGGGCGCAGTTCCACGCGAGGCCCCGGCCCGTCGGCCGGCGGGCGCGTAAGGCGTGACGGATTCGCCCCGTCGTGAGATACCCGAGCGGATGGCCGAGACAGAGCAGCAGGACCAGGACCCGCGCGCCGCGCGCATCGTGTGGGCCGACCTCGAGATGACAGGGCTCGTCCCCGAGCGGGAGCGCATCATCGAGATCGCGATGATCATCACCGACGGCGAGCTGAACGTCATCGCGGAGGGGCCCAACCTCGTGGTGCATCAGCCGGACGAGCTGCTGGCGGCCATGGACGAGTGGAACACCAAGCACCACGGCCAGAGCGGTCTGACCGAGCGCGTGCGCGAGTCGACCGTGACGGAAGCGGACGCCGAGGCGCAGGTGCTGGCCTTCCTCGAGCAGCACTGCGCGCCCCGCACGGTGCCGCTGGCCGGGAACTCCATCCACCAGGACCGGCGCTTCCTCGCCCTGTACATGCCCTTGGTGGACGCGTTCCTGCACTACCGGATGATCGACGTGTCCACGCTCAAGGAGCTGACGCAGCGGTGGTATCCGGAGGCGTACAGCAAGCGCCCCGCGAAGCGCGGCAACCACCGCGCCATCGACGACATCCTCGAGAGCATCGAGGAGCTGCGCTACTACCGCAGCGCCGTGTTCCGCTGAAGCGCGTAACGTCCGTGCCCGCTACGGCGCAGACGGTGCGGACGCAGACGGCGCGGGCGGTGCGGAAGGCGCCGACGCAGACGGCGCTGACGCAGACGGCGCGGGCGCGGACGGCGCCGCCACGCTAGGCGTCTCCGGGGCTTCCGGTGCCATGTCGGCCTCATCCGGCAGCGGCGCGCTCGGGTCCAAGACCCACGCCGGCGGGCGCTCTGTGTTGCTACCCCGCCAACGCGCCACGACGCGGAAGTTCCCGCGCGCTTGGATGAAGCGAATGACCAAGACCTGACCCTGCCCAGCGACGCGACCTTCCGGGGCGCGCTCCGTGATGATGACCATGACGGTGTCCGGGTCACGCGGAGCCACGGAGATGTTCGCGCTGCAGCACGGCGCGACGAAGTGCACGACCCCCTGCCGCTGTGCGCCGTGCCAGGCGTTCAGCATGGGCGCGCTCGAGTTGGGCGGCGTGAGCAGGGGCTGGTTCTCCACGTGGAACACGAAGCGGCGGCCGTCCGGCGCCTGCCAGATGGCCTCCGCGTGCCCGTTGCTGTCCCACAGACGCACGCGGCGGTCCAAGGTGTGGGGCTCCTGCGGCGGCCCGGGGGTGCGGGTGGTGTCCAGCAGCACCCCTCCGGTGCGGTCGTTGTAGACCTGCGCCGCGACGAGGTTGAGCACCACCCCGCGCACCGGCCCATCGCTGAACGTCTCGCCGAAGCGGAAGACGATGCGCAACACCAAGCGCTCGGCGGCGTTCTGGATCACCCAGGCGCTCGCGGCGCTCGCCGGAACGGTGTCGAAGCCCTGCGCGATCGTGTGCTCGGGGAGCGCGCCGCCGTGCGTCGCCCGGGTCGACACGACGCGATCTCCGTCGCGCTGCTCGAAGCCGCGGAGGTAGACGCGAAAGCCCCCACCCATGGGCTCGTAGGGGTCGAAGCGCAGATACTGGGCCGCCGGGAGCGCGTGGAGGTAGGTCGACTCATTGAGACTGCGGGCCGCGTTGCGGACGCGCACCTGGCAGGCGCGCCGCGCACCCCCGGAGAGGGCCAGGCAGTCCTCGAGCAGCGGCGCCGCCAGGTCCAGAAGCGACCCCGTGACCTCCGTCGCTTCGTTGGCGATGTCGTTGAAGCGGGGCTGCGCGTGCACCGCGCTGGGCACGGCGAGCCACAGCGAGAGGGCGCACAGCACCCGCGTCGCGCGTACGCACGACCCCCGTGGTGGAGCACCCGAGGTGCTCGGGGTCCGCTCGTTCCGCTTGGTCTGCTTGTTCATGGACACTCTGATGGCGAGCATACGACGCCCCGCGCTCGGATACACCCCGCCGCCACGGGCGGACAGGCGGGCCGCGATTCAGACGACACGAGCCCGGAAAAGATTCCAGGCTCGCGTCCGTTTCCCTCAATGTCCCCCGCTTCGTGCGGGACCGTGCCCTCAGGGCGCGGCGCTGCAGTCGTTCGCGGGCATCTCGGCCACCCAGGCGCGCAGCAGCTCCGCTCCGTGGCGGTGCTGCAGCGATCGACCCAGCAGCGGCATCATGGCCCCAACCTCCTCCGTCTCCACGCGGAAGATGAGGATGGACTCGTCCGGGTTGCCCGGCAGGATGTCGAAAGTGAAGCCGCCCGTGCCCGAGCCCGCGCTGCCGGGCCGCTTGCACAGCCCGAGACGGAAGTCGTCCGTGTTGTCGTAGTTCAGGAAGAGCTGCGACGTCACCCCCTGCACCCCGTTGGGGTTGTGGCAGTGAGCGCAGTTCACGTCGAGGTAGCTGCGCGCGGCGTCGTCCAGCTCCGCACCCGTCAGGCTGCCCACGCCGTTGGCCTCGATGCCCGCAAAGGCATAGGCCGCGTCCACCTCCGCCAAGCTCGGCAGGCCGCTGAGGAGCCCCTCGGCCGCAAGGCGCGTGAGCTGGTTCTGCACGCCCCCGTCCACGCCGTAGTCGTAGTCGCGGTTGAGGTTGCGCGCCTTCGGGCCGATCGGCATCGTCAGCGTCACGCCATCCACGCGCCGCTCGTGGCAGCTGAGGCACTGGTTGCGCTGTGGGATGAGGTAGTTGGCCACCTGGGACACGCCGTCGGCGTCGATGAACGGCACCGCGCGCACCTCGCCCGCCGGGCTGTAGATGGCCTCTCGTTGGGCGGCGTCCCACACGTACGGGAACGCGCGCCAGCCATCTTCGTAGCGGATGAGCAAGCGCGTCTCCACCAGCGTGACGTCCACGTCCGGCGTGCGCAGGTCGGCCGCCACCGAGAAGCTCTTGATGAGGACGCTACCCACGGGAAAGTCGAAGACCCCCTCGTCGGTGTAGGTCGCGCTGCTGCCGTCGGGCACGTAGATGGCCCGGTCCTTGAGCGCGTAGTCCGTGAAGAGCGGCGTGTTCAGGTCGTACGGGACGACCCGGTCGTTGTAGCGAAACTGCCCATCGCCGTCGTACGCCAAGAGGTTGTACTCCGACAGGCGCTGCGGGATGGACCCCGTCAGCGAGACGCGAGGCGGACGGGACGTGTCCAGCCCTGGCGAGGAGTCCCCACCGCAGCTGGGCAGGCTCGCGACGCAGGCCAACGCGAGGCCGAACAGCCCGAGGTGCGCGCGCGTGCTGCGCACGCCACCCACGAAAGAGCGAGACATGGCGCTCAGAGCTCCGGCAGAACGAGCGCGCCGCCCGTGACGGCGGTGCAGTCATACGGCGCGAAGGGCGCATCCGCGATCTGCAGGATGGGCGCCGTGGGGGGCGCCGAGAGCTGGCTCAGCGCGTTGATGTTCGCGAAGGTGCCGTCCGTGTTGCCACCGGCGCAGATGTGGTTGTCGTTGGAGTTGTTGGCCGCGACGACCGCGTCGAACATCGACTCCCCGATGCCGTCGTAGATGATGTTGTCGCTGTGCATGTTGCCGTAGAGGAACGTGAAGAGCGCAGCGAAGTCCGGCGACAAGCCGTAGTTGGTGGTGGGCATGGACTGGCTGTGGCTGTTGCCCGAGATCACGATGTTCTCAGACCGGAAGTTCGTGATGGTGCCCTGCGTGGCGCCCGCGAGCAGGCCGAGGTCGTCCCAGTCGCCGACGAGAGAGGCGGTCTCCAGCTCCCAGACGGCCGGGTCGTCCGCGATGATGAGGCCGCTCACGATGGCGATGTCGAAGGCCTTGTTGTCGGTGTACTCGTTGTCGACGACCTCGACGCGACGCGACGCCATGACGAAGGTACCGGTGCCAGCCGGGATCTGCGCGACCGTGCCGCCCGGCGCGAAGTTGCGGCGGTTGTTGCGGATGATGGTGTTGTCGTGCAGGCGCACGTCACGACCGACGATGGGGTTACCAGGCAGGTCGAAGACCACGATGCCG
The DNA here is from genome assembly GCA_020633075.1 of Sandaracinaceae bacterium. GTDB lineage: Bacteria > Myxococcota_A > Polyangia > Polyangiales > Houyiibacteriaceae > JADJJE01. The sequence continues at coordinate 809,070 of JACKEI010000002.1, read as the reverse complement.
CCGGTGTTGTCCTCGGCGTGGTTCTCGTACACGTCCGCATACTCGGTGTTCTCGATCTCGAGGCCCGCGACGTTGCCGCGCACGGTGTTGCGGCGCACGACCACGTTGATGCACTGCCCCACGTACAGGCCGGCGTCGGACGCGTTCTCGGCGAAGCTGTCCTCGACGAGCACGTTGCGGCTCTTCACGGGGTAGATGCCGTAGGCCCCGTTCGTCGACAGTCCCTCCTCCGTCCACGTGGCGCGGATACGGCGGAAGGTCACTCCGTCGCTGTTCTCGACGCGGATGCCGTCCTTCGGGGCGTCCAGCACCGTGAGATCCTGCACCAAGAAGTCATCCCCCACGACGTCCACGCCGTTGATCTGCGCGGCCGCGGTCGAGAAGGAGAGCGTCGTCTCCTCAATCCCCTGGCCGACCAGGCTGACGCCGTCCGCGTTGCGGATGGTCACCTGGTTGTCGAGCACGAAGACACCCGGCCCCAGGATGAGAGTGGTGTCGTCCTCGAGCGAGTTGACCGCCGCCTGCAGCGCCGCCGAGTCACCGCCCTCGATCTCCACGCAGTTGACGCTGTCGAAGTCGCGGCAGTTGTTGGTGTCGAACCGGCCGCCGCCTCCGCCGCAGCCCACCACCGTGAAGGCGAGCAGGGTGAGGGTGGACAAGGCCAGCTGGGAGCGCGCGGGCGAGCCGCGGCGAATCGCGTGAGTATGCGTCGGCATGGAGAGCTTCTTTCTTCGAACGGAAAGGGGGGATGGGGCGGGCGACACGCGCCGGCCGTCAATCCGTGACAGGATACACCGCCCATGGCCACATGGCCCGTGCTCGTTCCGTCCCCACCGCAATTTCCAGCCGATGAACCTAGTCTATTTCGTGATGCTCGTGGGAGTGCTCATCTTCGTGCACGAGCTCGGTCACTTCACGTGGGCAAAGCTCTTCGGGGTCAAGGTGGAGACCTTCAGCTTGGGGTTCGGACCCACCCTCGCGGCCGTGAAGTGGGGCGACACGGTCTATCGCGTGGGCATCCTTCCGCTCGGCGGCTACGTGCGCATGCTCGGCGAGAGCCCGCGCGACTACGTTCGTCCCGAGGAGCGCCCGCGCAGCTTCTTCGCGCAGGCCGTGTGGCGCCGCGTCATCATCGTCATGGCGGGGCCCGCGATGAACCTCTTCTTCCCGCTGGCGCTCTTCTTCTTCGTCACGTTGGGCTCCGATCCGCTGCTCACGCCGGCGGAGGTGGGCTCGGTGCGCCCAGGCATGCCCGCCGACGGGCTGCTGCTCCCCGGCGACCGAGTGGTCGCGGTGAACGGTGAACCCGTCACGACCTTCAGCGCGGTCTCGCACATCGTCCGGGAGCACCCCGGCGAGCTGGTGGTCTTCGAGGTGGAGCGCGAGCCCTACGGCGAGAGCACCCGCAGCGACCGGCAGCGCTACGCCGAGGTGCTGCTGGCCGCCCCGGGCGAGAGCCCGCGCATCCCGGAGCTGGGCGTGGTCGAGCGCGTGGGACTCGTCGGCATCAGCCCGGCCAGCCCGCTCCCCGTGGTGGGCGTCACGTCGCCAGCCAGCGTCGCGGCCCGCTCCGGCATCCGCACCTTCGACCGCATCCTCGGGCTCGGCGGCACGCGCATCGACGAGCTGCGCCAGGCTCGCCGGCCGCTGGATGTCCACTCCCTCGTGCCCGTGACGTTGCTGCGCCCCGAGCGCGTCGAGGGCGCTCTCGGCGGCCTGGCCGAGATCGAGGTGTACCGTCCCCACTTCACCTCGCTGGTGGTGCCGCCGGGGGACGGTGACCCGCTGCACCGCGTGGGGCTCGAGAGCGCGGCGACCTACGTGTCGCACGTGCAGCAGGGCTCGGCCGAGCACCAGCTGGGGCTCCTGCCCGGCGACCGCATCATCACGGTGGACGAGCACGTCGTGCGCGTCTGGGCCGACGTGGTGGACCTGCTGGGGAGCCACGAGAGCGCCGAGCACCACATCGTCTGGCGGCGCGACGACCGCCTGCACGAAGGCACGCTGATGTTGCCTCGCGCGCAGGGCACGACGCCCCACGGCGAGATGTACGACCGCGTGCAGATCGGCATGGACGGCTTTCGACCCGTGACGATCCTGCCCGCCATCCCTCCGGACAACCAGCTCGCCTACGCGGTCCGCATCTCCCTGGACGAGACACGACGCATGGTGGAGCTCACGCTCTACTCGCTGCTGCGCCTCTTCCAGGGCCGCATCACGGTGAAGTCCATCGGCGGGCCCATCAGCGTCTACGAGGAGACGGGTCGCGCGGCGCGTGCCGGGGCCGGCGATTACCTGCGGCTGATGGCCTTCGTGAGCGTCAACCTGGGCATCCTGAACCTCTTGCCGATTCCCATGCTGGACGGCGGGCACCTGCTCTTCTTCTTGATCGAGACCGTCATGCGGCGGCCCATCTCGCGACGGCGTCGGGAGCAGGCGGGGCTGGTCGGCCTGGTGCTGCTCTTGCTCATGATGGCGATCGCCTTCAAGAACGACATCGAGCGCCTATGGCCGGACACCCCCGAGAGCAGCAGCGCGCCCCCCGCGCCGACGCACGCGCCGTCGCGATAGAGGTCCTGCGCCGCGTCGACCAAGAGGGCGCGTGGGCCAGCCGGGCGCTGGACGCCGAGCTGCAGCGCCGTGGCGTGAGCGGGCGGGACGCGGCCCTGGCCGCCGAGATCGTGTACGGCACGCTGCGCACCCTGCCGCTGCTGGACGCCCGCCTCGAGACGCGCATGAAGCGCGGTGGACGGGTGGACGCGCTGACCCGCGCCGCGCTGCGCGTCGGGCTCTACCAGCTGCAGCACCTGTCGCGCGTGCCCCCGCATGCAGCCGTGAACGCCAGCGTGAACGCCGTGCGTGAGCTGCGTGGCCAGCGCGTGGCCGGCTTCGTGAACGCCGTGCTGCGCGGGCTCGCCCGTGACCGACCGGCTGACCCGGAGCCACCCCAGCGGGTGTCTCTGCCGGAGTGGCTGGAGCAGTCCCTGGCGGCGTCCCTCGGCCCAGAGCGAGCCGCCAGCCTGACACGCGCGCGCGCCCTGCCCCCGCCGCTGGACCTGCGCGTGTCGGCCGGCCGGAGCGTGGAGGAGCTGCTCGGGCGTCTCACCGAGGCGCTCCGCCGGGACGAGACCACGGACGCGCCCGACGTCGAGCGCCTGGCGGTGTCGGAGCGCGCCCTCCGCGTGCAGCGCGCGGGCGACCCGCGACAGCTGCCCGGCTTCGAGGAGGGGGACTTCGTCGTGCAGGAGATCGGCTCCCAGCTGATCGCCGCGCTGGTGGACGCGCAGCCCGGAGAGCGCGTGGCGGACGCCTGCGCCGGCCGCGGCGGCAAGACCCTGCAGCTGGCCGAGGCCGTCGGCCGCGAGGGCCACGTGAGCGCTCTCGAGCTGCACGAAGCGCGCCTCGAACAGATCCCCGCCGCCCTCGCGCGCGTGGGCTGCGACACGGACGTGGAGCTCGTCTGCGCGAACCTGGAGGTCGGCTGCGCGGGGCTCGAGGGGCGCTTCGACCGCGTGTTGATCGACGCTCCCTGCACCGGCGTCGGGACCTTCCATCGGCGCCCGGAGCTGCTGCTGCGCCTCACCCCCGAAGACCCGGCCCGCATGGGCGCGCTCCAGCGCAAGCTCTTGGCAAACGCGGCCAAGCTGGTGCGCCCTGGCGGTCTCCTGCACTACGCGGTGTGCTCCCCGCTCGCCGAAGAGGGCGCCGCCGTGGCAGCCAGCGCCGAGGCCCTCGGCCTGCGTGCGCTGCCCTTTACGGCGTCCGCCTGCGTCCCTGCCGACGCCGACGGGGCGGTCCGCATCGGCCCCTGGTCACCGGGCGTGGCGGAGAGCGCAGACGCCTACCAAGTATTTCGATTCCTTCGTTGACAGTCACAAGGCCGGGAGCTAGGTTCCGCCCGGCTCAAACGGGGCGTAGCGCAGTTTGGTAGCGCGCACGGTTCGGGACCGTGAGGCCGGAGGTTCGAATCCTCTCGCCCCGACCACTTCCTCCCGCAGCGAAAAGTAGTTGGCCCAATCGAGGGATTGGGCCAACCTTTCGGGAAAGTAACCATGCCGAAGCTGCCCCAACAAGTCCGCGTGCTCGTCGTCGACGACGACAAAGCCATCTGCGAGTTCATGGAGACCTTCCTCACTGCGGACGGCTTCGAGGTCACGACCTTGAACGACCCGCTGGCGGTGGAGGAGACGGTGCGCGCCGGCGGTTTCCATCTGCTCGTGCTGGATCTGATGATGCCCAAGATGGACGGCGTCGAGGTCCTGGAGCGCGTCCGCCGCGTCGACAAGGACGTGGCCGTGGTGATCTTCACCGGGTACCCGTCGCTGGACACGGCCGTGCAGAGCATGAAGCTGGACGCGGTCGACTACCTCAAGAAGCCGTTCAACCCGGACGAGTTCCGGGCCGTGCTCGAGCGCGTCCTCCGCAAGAAGGGCCTGTCCCGCACACCCGAGGAAGACCTCCACAAGGTCATCGGCGAGAGCATCCGGCGGCTCCGCAAGGACGCCGGCCTCACGCTCAAGCTGCTCTCGCGGCGCACCAACCTCAGCGTCTCCCTGCTCAGCCAGATCGAGCGCGCCGAGTCCAGCGCCAGCATCAGCTCGCTCTACAAGATCGCCACGGCCCTGGACGTTCGCATCCAGGACCTCTTCGGCGACTACTGAGCGGGCTCTCCGCCCCCGCCGCCGGTCGGCCCGCGCGCGCTCACCTCGGCCGCCAGCTGCGGCAGGCCGACGAGCCGTAGCGCCCGCACGAGCTCGGCGCGGGCGCGGGCGCTGTCCGTCGCGTCAGGGGGCACACGAGCGAGCCAGGTCGCGGCCTCGGCCGCCCGCCCGAGCCGCACCAGGCACGTGCCGATGAGCCACGCCTGATGCGCCGTGGCCTGAGCCGGGCGCGCCGCGGCGTCCCCCAGCAGCTCGAGCGCCACGTCGGGCCGACGCACCAGGAGATAGAGCTCGGCCCTGGCCTCTTGGCCCCCTACGTCGGCGTCTTGCACCAGCGCGAGCTGAGCCTCGGCCTCCGCCGCGCGCCCCGCCTGCGCCAGCGCGCGAACACGCAGCACGCGCGCGCGTGGCGTGTCGGCCACCTGCTCGAGCGCGCGCACGGCGACCTCCGGGCGTCCCTGGGCGAGAGCCAGCTCGGCCACGCGCCGGAGCGCTACGTCGTCGGGCGACTCGGCGCCCACCGGGGACGGCGCGCCCCCGTGTGTCCCCTGCGGCGACCAGGCCAGCACGACGCGCAGCGCGTCCTCGACGTCCGCGCGCTGTACGGCGAGCTCCAGGCGAGCAGCGAACGCGGGCGCCTCCGGGTGACGCGAGAGGTATTCGTCCAGCACCCCGGCGGCCTCAGCCGCCTGGCCGTGCTCCATCAAGAGCGCCGCCTGCGCGAGAGGCGGGCGAGCCGACGTGGGAGCCACCCGGGCGGCCTGCGCGAGCGTCTCGAGGGCCTCGGCCTCACGCCCCTGCGCGGCGTGGTAGTGGGCCTGCGTCAGGAGCAGCTCGAGGGAGGTCGGAAAGCGTCGTAGGGCGTCGTCCAGCACACGCTCGGCGCGGGACCACTCGCCGGCCTCGATGAGCGCCTGCGCATGACGGGCGCGCAGAAAGGCGTCGTCGGCCGACCCCGTGCGCGCCTCCGCGAACTCCCGCGCAGCCAGCGCGGGCTGCCCGCTCGCGAGCGCGATCTCGCCGCGCAGGTAGTGTTCGTACTGGAACGGGGACACGTAGGGCTGCGCGCGCACGCCGTCAGGGGTGGTGCGCGTCACGGTGCCGGGCGGCCGGCCGGCGCAGCCCGCCCCCAGCAGCGCGGCACCCAGCAGACCCAAGAGCGCGGCGGCGTGCCCCGCCGGGACGAGGCCCGCAGGCCGGCGACGGGTGTTCCCCCGAAGGCCCCCACCAGTCACGGGGTGCTCCGGGGGGTGAGGCGCACGTCCACGCGCGCCCCGGCCGAGGGGACGTCGATGGACTGGACGTGGGGCTCGTAGCCGGGTGCGGACACGGACAAGCGGTGCCGTCCGGGCGCGATACGGACCAGGCCGAGAGGCACGACGCCCAGAGGGCGGTCGTCCAGATAGACGCGCGCGGCTGGGGTGTCGCAGGTGACGAGCAGGGGCGCGACGCTCGGCGAGGGCAAGCGGAGTGCGGCCAGGCCGGCGCGCAGCGCCTCGCGGAAGGAGCCGCTCTCGCCGCGGGTGAGCGAGATGGTGAGCGGCGCACCCACGCGCGTGCCGCCTGCGTCGTAGACCTCCACGTGCGCTCGGGGAGGCGGCTCTGCCGGAGTGGCCACCGCACCCCCTGGGGCCGCACCGGCCTCGAAGCGCAGCAAGACCACGGCGAAGGCGCCCCTCTCGAGCATCCAGGACGCGCGGCAGCGCGCGAGATCGCAGTGGGCAAACGCCACGGCCGGCGCCCGAGCGCTGTCGGCGCGGAGCTCCGTTTCGGGTCGCAGCTCGCGCAGCTCCGCCAACACCACCGCGAACGCGGCGCGCGCGTCCTCCGGCTCCACGGCGCCGAGATCGCCTACGATCACGACGGCGTGGTCCTGTGCGTGCGCACGGGGCGCGCTCAGAAGCAGCCCCAGCGTCAGCAGCGCGAGCCGTCGCGCTCCGCCCCGCGCCGGGGCTCGTGGCCAAGTCGGCCGGGGTACGGGTAGTCCTTGCTTCATGGTACCGGTCTTCTCTATCATCGCCGCTGCTCTCGCACGACGCGAGCATGAAAAAGGGCGCCCGATGAGCCAAGAGAACGAAGACCTGAACAAGTACCTAGACCTCTTCCCGGCGTGGCTGCGTGGCCTCGGCGAGGACGCCTCCGAGCTCGTCGACTTGGTGCCCATCTCCGCCATCTCGAACGACGCGCGCGAGTGCATCGCGGGCGGCGTGAACTACCTCTTCAAGAGCCTGGATCTCATCCCGGACGGCATCGACGACATCGGCTACCTGGACGACGCCTTCGTGCTGCGGGTTTCGGCCGAGCTCGCCAGCGAGGGTGACATCAGCGGCGTTCCGGCCGACCGCATGCGCTCGCTGGGCCGTCTGGCGAACGACTGCGAGGACATCCGCAACTTCCTCGGCAAGGACTACGACCGCCTCAAGGCGTACGTGCGCAGCCTCCGCAAGGGTGCGGCCCGCGGGCGCTCCGTGCAGGACATCCTCGAGGACGCCGCCACCCAGCAGTCCTTCGTGGACGACGTGCGCAACTTCGTGCGTGGCTTCGAGGCTCCCAGCTTCTCCCGCGAGGAAAAGAACCTGGTCAAGCTCAAGGCGTTCTTCGACGCCAAGCTGCCCCGTTGAGTCCGTGCTCTCGGTCCCCTGCGGCCGGGAGAGCTCCCGCGCGACGCCCCACATCCCCCGCCCCGCGGACCTTACACGCGGCGGCGGGTTTGACTTGTCCGTGGTCCACTTCTAGAACCCGGTCAGAGCCCCCGCGCCCGCCTCTCAGGTCGGGCGGGGTAGAACGAAACAGCCCCGAGCGCCGCGCCGGGGACTAGAGGAGCAAGAGAACCATGAGCCCCATCGGAATGACGCTGGTCTTGCTGACCACCCTGGGCTTCTTTTCCTGGAGCGCCAAGCGCCGCATCCGTCAGTTGAAGGTCGGCGTGCCCGACCCCGACTTCGACCTGTCGCGCCCGGGCGAGCTCTTCGACCGCGTGAAGACGCTGACGATCTACGCCTTCTTCCAGAAGAAGATGCCCAACTACTCGGTCGCGGGCTTCGCCCACGTGGGTATCTTCATGGCCTTCCAGGTCCTGCTGCTCAACAGCATCATGCTCTGGGGCCGCGGGTTCGACCCCTCGTTCGACTTCTGGGGTCTGCTCAGCACCAGCCACATCGTCGGGCAGGGCTACTCGCTCATCAAGGAGCTGGCCGCGGCGGCCGCCGTCGCCGGTGCGTGTGCCTTCTGGTACATCCGCCTGGTCAAGAAGGGCGTGGACCACGGCGACCCGAAGTACAGCCAGCGCGGCGCGCGCATGACGCTCGGCAACGAGCCCAACGTCATCTTGGGCATCATCTTCACCATGATGGTCGCCGACTTCCTCTACGTCGGCGCCTCGCTCTCCATCCGCCACGCGGCGGAGGGCACCCCGGTGCACTGGGTCTGGTACGAGCCCGTCGGCTCGGTCTTGGCCATGATGTTCAGCGGGATGGAGGTCGGCCAGGCCCCGCTCACGGTCCTCCAGCACATCGGTTTCTGGTGGCACTCGGCCTTCGTACTCATCTTCCTGAACATCCTCCCGTTCTCGAAGCACTTCCACATCATCACGGTCATCCCGAACGTCTTCGCCTACCAGCGCCGGCACAACGCGCTGCCCAAGGTGGAGGACCTCGAGGGCAAGGTGGAGCGTGAAGAGTCCCTGGGCATCAACAAGATCACGGACCTCACCTACAAGGGCATCCTGGACCTCTACACCTGCACCGAGTGCGGGCGCTGCAGCGACAACTGCCCGGCCTTCATCACGAACAAGAAGCTCTCGCCCAAGCACCTGACCCTGGCGCTGCGCAACCACCTCTACGACACCGAGGAGGCCATGTTCGGCAAGGGCGACACCGTCACGGACCCGAAGGACACGGCCGACGCGCCGGCCGCCGAGGGCGACGGCACCGTCGAGATGTACGGCAACCCCCCGCCCCCCGCAGGCGCCTACTTCGAGAGCGGGCAGGTCGTGGAGCTGGTCCCCAACATCATCCACCCGGACGTCATCTGGGCCTGCACCAGCTGCCGCGCCTGCGAAGAGCAGTGCCCGGTCATGATCACCTACGTCGACAAGATCATCGGGATGCGTCGCGAAGAAGTGATGATGAAGAACGAGTTCCCGGCCCAGCTGCAGACCGCGTTCAACGGCATCGAGACCAACGGCAACCCCTGGAACATCTCGGCCATGGACCGCGCCGACTGGGCCGACGGCCTGGACGTGCCGCTCATGAGCGACACCCCGGACGCCGAGGTGCTCTACTGGGTCGGCTGCGCCGCCAGCTTCGACGACCGCGCCAAGAAGGTGGCCCGCGCCACCGTGCAGCTGCTCAAGCAGGGGGGCGTCAACTTCGCCATCCTGGGCACGGAGGAGACCTGCACCGGTGACCCCGCACGCCGCGGCGGCAACGAGTACCTCTTCCAGACGCTGGCCGAGCAGAACGTCGAGACCCTCAACGGCTACGGCATGAACGGCAAGCGCACCATCATCACCGCCTGCCCGCACTGCTTCAACACGCTGGGCAACGAGTACAGCGACTTCGGCGGCAACTACGACGTGGTGCATCACAGCGAGTTCCTCAACGGGCTCATCGCGCGCAACAAGCTGAAGCCCACCAAGAAGGTCGGCGGCAAGGTCGCCTACCACGACAGCTGCTACTTGGGCCGCTACAACGACGTGTACAGCGCCCCGCGTGACGTGCTGACCGCGGCCGGCGTGGAGCTGGTCGAGGTCGAGTACTGGAACAAGAACAAGGGCCTGTGCTGCGGCGCCGGCGGCGCGCAGATGTTCATGGAGGAGCACGGCGAGCGCGTGAACACCAAGCGCACGCTGCAGCTGCTGGACACCGGCGCCAGCACCATCGCCACGGGCTGCCCCTTCTGCTCCACCATGCTCACCGACGGCCTCAAGGACCAAGAGAAGGAAGACTCGGTCAAGCAGCTGGACATCGCGGAGATCCTCCTGGCCAGCATCGAGCTGGACGCGGCCCAGTAGGGACCTCGCCGGACGCTAGCGCGGCACGCACCCTCATGTCATGAGAGGTGCGTGTGGGTACTCCTTCAGACCACCTCGGCGCCAGTAGCCCCCGCACTCTCGGGGGGTTACGGCGCCGCGCTGCTTCAGGCGCTGCTCGCGCTGGTCGCCGTGAGCGCGCTGGCGTGGGTGGTGCTGCGGGGGCTCTCGCGTGGGGGCCTGCTGCGCGGCAGCGGCAGCCGCGTCCGGGTGCTGGAGCGCACCCCCCTCTCTGCCAAGCACGCGCTCGTGCTGGTGCAGGTGGACGGTGAGACGCTGCTGCTGGGGGTGGGCGAGGGCAGCGCGCCGGCGCTGATTCAGAAGCTCGCGGGAGGCGGCGAGGTGCCCGCTCTGGGCAGCAGACCCGTGGAAGACCCGAGCACCCGCAGCGACGACGCGGTCAGCGGGCAGGGCTCCCTGACACGTGGGGCGGGGGCGAGCCCCGCCTCAGCGGCGCCGCGTCAGTCGTTCAGGGCGGCGCTCGCGCGCGTGAGGTTGGCGCGCGCCGCCGACTCCAAGCGCGACGAGAAGAACTCGGTCTCGTAGATCCGCGGCAGGGCCAGCACCCGCTGTAGAAAGCGAGCCCGCCCGGCGCGGAAGCGGTCCGCGGGCACCGCCGCGAACTCCGTGGCGATGGCTTGCTCGTAGGCGTCGAAGCGAGCGGGGAGCGCACCCAGGATGGCCATGTCGGCGTCCAGAAAGTGGGCGAGGTCCGCGTCCTCCACCCCGTCCGGCAGCGCCGCGCCGTGACGCGCCGTGGCCTCGATCAGCACGCTCACCCGGGCGGCGTCACAGGGTAGCCCCAACGCGGTGATCTGCTCGCCCGCGAAGACCGCCGAGCGGGCCTCGTTGTCGGAGCGCAGCGGCTCGTAGATGGCGTCGTGAAACAGCAGCGCGGCCAGGACGTCGTCCGGGCGCTGCCAGCCGGGCCCGGCGTCGCGGACCTGCGCGAACCACCCCAGCAGCTCCTCGACGTGCCGCAGGTTGTGGTAGGCGCGCGGCGGCGTTGCGTAGGCCTCGGCCACCGCCGTCACCAACGCCAGCACGCTGGCTCGCGGCCAGTTCATGTCGAGCACCGCGCGGGTGAGCGCGTCCACACTGACGACGTCCATGTCCCGCACTAGCACCCTGGGGACGAGTGCGCATCGAGGTCCCCGCCACTACTGAGTTGGTCGCGCCGCGACCGCCGGCTCCTGCGCGTGCCGCGTGGTGCCGTGGTGGGCCGGGCGCGTGGCGTAATGCGGCTCGTCACCAGGGGATGCGCTGCCCATCCCACGCGATGAACGAGCCGGTGTCCTCGGCCGTGAGCCCATCGACGATGTCGAGCAGCTGTCGCGCCGCCCGCTCGCGCGAGAAGAGCTTGCCCGGAGCTACGGTGCGCTGAAACGGCTTCGACATGTCCGTGTCGACGGTGCCCGGATGGAGCGCCACGCAGATGACGTTCTTCGCCCTCCGCTGCAGCTCGATGGAGAGCGTCTTCAGCAGCTGATTCTGAGCCGCCTTCGACGCGCGCACGCTGTACCAGCCGCCGATGGCGTTGTCGGAGATGCTCCCGACCCGCGCCGACAGCGTCGCGAACACGGCTCGCCCGTCGTGCTTCAGGTAGGGGTACAGGTGTCGCGCCAGGACCAGTGGGCCGATGGCGTTGGTCGCGAACGCGTCGGCCATGGCGGCGGGGTCGAGGTCCTCGATGCGCCGCTCGGGAGGCCGGCCGTTGCCGTTGAGCACACCTGCGACGTTGAGCACCAAGTCGAGCGAGCGCGTGTGCTGCGCGAGCGTCTCGACCGCCGCGACGATCGACGCCTCGTCACGGACGTCGAGCGGGCAGAGCACGACCCGGCCTGGGTGCTGTTGCGCGAGGGTCAGGAGCTCCGCGCTAGCGGCGGGCTCGCGCGCCGTCGCGAACACGTGTGCGCCGCGCTCGGCGAGGAGTGCGCTGAGCGTGAAGCCCAGCCCCCGGCTCGCGCCTTGAACCAATGTCCATGAGTCAGCCACGCGTCGGGCCTACCACGCAGGGCGCTGAACCGTGAGGCCGATGTTCATACGCCCCCGATGTGGACATGGAACATTTGTTACAATTTCTCTGGCGAAGACCGAGGCGCCAGGGTAAGGAGGGTGTCGAACCCTGTGCCCACTCACCCTTCCCCACGCTCGCGCGCAGGCGATCCTGGGGCCGCGCCTCCGCACTGGACGGCGATGCCGTCTCTCACCAGACAAGCGAGAAACACCCCATGATTCCACGCCTTCTCGGGACTCCCCGCGCGACCGGCGCATCCGGCCTGGCCTCTCTCGAGCGGGGGAGGCAGCGGTCATGACGACTCAGAGCGACAACGGCGCGGCGCCGAACCGAGGCGCACTGGACGCAGACGTGATCGTGGTTGGTGGAGGCCTGTCGGGCTTGCAGGCTGCGCGTCGCCTGGTGGCGAAGGGTCAGCGTGTGATCGTGCTCGAGGCCCGCGACCAGGTGGGCGGCCGCACCAAGACCGTCGAGGTGAACGGACACCGCTTCGACGTGGGTGGCCAGTGGACCGGCCCCGGACAGCCCCGGATGTACGCGCTGATCAAGGAGCTCGGTCTCGAGACCACCCCGACCTATGCCATCGGGAAGCGCATCCTCGACCTGCGCGGCAGGATCTCCACCTACTCGGGCATGATCCCACGGGTCAATCCCTGGACGTTGATCGTGGCCCAGATCGGCATCTGGAAGATCGACCGGCTCTGCGCCCAAGTGCCCAAAGACAACCCGTGGGACTGCCCGCGAGCGCTCGAGTGGGACGGCATGACCGCGCTCGACTGGGCCAAGCGCAACCTGCGCGACGAGTCGGTGATCGCGATGGTGAACGGCGCCGTGCGCGTGATCTTCGGGACCGACCTGGCCAACCTGTCGTTTCTGCACTTCCTCCACTACCTGCACTCGGGCGGCGGCTTCGCGAAGCTGATCGAGTCGCACGATGGGCAACAGGACAGCTGGGTGGTCGGCGGCGCGCAGCAGCTCTGCACGGGCATGGTGCCGCTCGCCGGAACGGTCCACACGTCGGCGCCGGTGCGGAAGATCACGCAGGACTCCCAGGGTGTGAGCGTCGTCTCGGACGTGGGCACCTTCACGGCCAAGCGGGTCGTGGTCACGGTCCCCATCGCGCTGGCAGACCGCATTCAGTACGAGCCGCCGCTCCCCACCATGCGTGATCAGATGACGCAGCGCTGCGGCATGGGCGCCACCATCAAGGTGCTCGCGCTCTATGAGAGCAGCTTCTGGCGCGACGCGGGCTACTCAGGGGAGTCGGTCTCCACCGACCTCGGCACCATCACCTTCGACGACACCACTCCCGGCGGTCAGGCGGCGCTCCTGATGTTCGTGACCGGGTCCCCCGCGAGGGGCTGGTCCGAGCGGCCGGCCGAGGAGCGGCGTCGCTTCGTGCTCGACACCCTGGTGCGCTACTTCGGCGAACAGGCCAGGAACCCCACGCACTATCTCGAGAACGACTGGGCGGCCGAACCCTTCGTCCTGGGCGCGCCCATCGCGACCTTCCCGCCCGGCACCCTCTCCGCGTTCGGCCCCGCCCTGCGCGCGCCGGTTGGCCGCATCCACTGGGCGGGCACGGAGACCGCGCTGGACTCCACCGGCTTCATGGAGGGCGCGCTCGAGTCGGGCGACCGTGTCGCGGCCGAGGTGCTGGCGGCGCGCTAGCAGAGGCACGCGTGGGCATGGCCGTGGCGCCGGGCCGTGCGCACGCGTGCTGCGCGCGGCATGGTGGCTGCCATGACGAAAGACCGTGCAACACGGAGTCGGCAGGCACGAGGCGAGGAGACACGGAACGCGGTGCTGGCGGCGACGCTGCGCGTGCTTGCACGGGAGGGAACTCGCGGCGTCACCCATCGCGCCGTGGCCGCCGAGGCCGGCACCTCCCTCCGCGCCACCACCTACTACTTCGCTTCCCGTGAAGAGCTCCTGCGCGAGTCACTGCGGTACTACGCCGAGACAGCCGGCTCGCGCCTGGCGCACCTGGCGAAGCCGATAGCCCCCGATGACGACCTCACCAGCGTGGCCGCAGGTCTGCTCACAGACATCGTGCTCTCCGACCTGACCGAAGACCGGGAGGGACTCATCTCGGAGTACGAGCTCGTGCTGCACGTGGGGCGGCAGCCGGATCTCGAGGAGTGCTACGCCACATGGCAAGGACGCCTCGAGGCTGTCTTGTTCGCGTACGCCGCGCTGGCCGGCTCCCCGTCTCCGAAGCTCGACGCACAGCTGGTGCTCGCGGCAGTCCGAGGCATCGAGATCGCGTCGCTCGCGTCGCCCTCGCAGCCTCCCGCGCGTGAAGCCATCTTCGCGCTCTTCGAGAGGCTCCTCACCGGGCTGGCAGCCCGCTGACGCGGCCGTCGCCTCTTGCGCGTCAGCTACGGGTAGCGGCATCGTTCCGCGCATGCGCCCCATCGAGGAGCTCTGCAACGAGGTCGACCACGCCCTGACGAGCGTGGGGATGAGCATGACGAACGGTGGCTTCGTGAAGCGCACGCACACGGGGACGTTGGACGGGATGCGCCTCGAGGCCACCTTGAGCGTGTTCATGGACACGGGCGCGCCTACACGCCTCACGACGGGCAACGCCACGGGTTACGTGCTGTCCATCGAGTGCCACAACGGGGTGGCCACGCGCTGGGTCATGGGCAAGGAGATCCCGGTGCTCTTGGGGGCTGGCCTCACGCGCGTCGCCAACATCACGGAGCGGGCCATGTTGCGGGCGGACGACACCGACTGGGCGGCGCGCTTTCTGGCCCCCTCCGTGAAGCAGGCCTTCACACTCCTCGCAGAGCACGGCACCTTCACGGAGCAGCGCCCCGGTGTCCTGCAGCTTCAGGTCCGACGCCTGGGGAGCACCGAGCTTCCCCCGCTGCCCGCGCTGCTGCAGGCCTTCGCGGCGCTCTCGGCGACCTCGCTGCAGCCACCCGCCCCGCGGCACGCGAAGGCGCGGCTCGCGGACAACCGCGGGCTGGTCGTCACGCTCATCGCCGTCGCCGTCATCGCGAGCGTCAGCGTGTGCGGCGGGTTCCTGGCGTGGCTTGCCAGCTGACCCGGCTCAAAGGGCGACGCGCCCGAAGGAGGAGCCCACCGCCTCCGGGCGCGTCTAGAACGTAGCCAGTGCGGTGAGTCAGTCCGCGGCTACCTCAATCTGGAAGACCGCCAGGCGCGCGCCGTTGGCGTCGTTGTTGGTCGTGGCGGCGAAGCGCGTTCCGTCAGCGGAGAGCGCGACGTTGAAGAACTGCGCGGTCGCGCCGCCCGTCGTGGACGCAAAGCGCCCGCCCTCGCCCACGGACTCGTCGAGTGAACCGTCGGGGCGCACCACGAACACGGTCGGCTCGCCGCCGAAGCGACCCACGTGCACGGTGCGGTCGTCCGAAAGGGCGACGATGGCGCGCGAGCGGTCCTCGGTGCTGGCCAGGCCCGCGCCTTCGCTCTGCAGCGCGAGCTCTCCGTCTTGGCCGAAGCTGCGGACGTAGCCCGCACCCGTGACCGAGAAGATCACGACGTCCTGGGCCGTGCTGGTCTCGTAACCCAAGGTCGACGGGGTGGAAGCCGCAGTGGCCTCACCGTAGCCCGTGGTCACGTAGCTTCCGTCGGAGAGACGCGCCACGGAGTACGCCTCGGCGGCTCCGCCATCCACCACGTACGGGTTGAAGCGCGCCACGCCGGGCCGCGCCGTGTCCCAGCCGAAGCCAAAGCTGGTGTCCGGCGTGCCGTTCGGCAGCAGGCGGATGAGCACCACGTGGTTGTCGAGGCCGTCTCCGAAGTTCGCGTAGCCAGCGCTCACGATGGCGCCGTCGGCCTCCACGATGCCGCGCCGCGCGTTGTCCGGGAAGCCGCTGTCGAAGGTGTAGGCCGCGCCGCCGTTGAAGGTCGCGTCCGGTGTGCCGTCCACGCCGAGCCGCAGCACGTAGCGGTCGTTGTCATAGCGCTGCGCGGAGCCCGCCCCGGCGTCGTAGGCGGCTGGCCCCATGCCGAACACCACCAGGCGCTCGCTCGCGCCCGACCTGTCCAGCTGCAGGTCCCAGCCCGTGTCGCCGGGGAAGCCCGGGCCCGAGAAGCGGCTCGCCTCGGGGTTGCTCGACGTGTAGGTGGGCACGGGCCAGCTCGCGTTCGCTGCGGCGTCCCAGCCGAAGTCCACCGTCAGCACGCCGGCCGTACCAAAGCCGCTGACGAGCTCGCCGTCGCTGTCCAGGCGGACCAGGACCACGTCCTTGCCGCTGGGGCGCTGGACGGGGTCGCCACCGTCGATGTCGGCGATGGACTCACCGCCCAGGCCGTCGTCCACGTTGGCCAAGACGACCACGTCCCCGTTCGCCAGCTCCACGATGGCGAGCGCCTGCTCGTCACCCGGAACCAGGTTCAGCACCACCGCGCCCTCGTCGCCGAAGCTGGTGTCCAGGAGACCGTTCGCGTTCGCGCGGATGACCACCACCTGCCGGTCGTCGGGGTTCGCGTCGGTGAAGCCTGCCGCATAGATCTGGCCGTTGCCGGCGAAGGTCAGGCCGCGCAGGTCGTTGGCCTCCGCCAAGACCACGTCTGTCGCGCGCGTGATGGGCGCAAAGCTCGGACCGTCGCCGCCTCCGCAGCCCGCGAGGGCCGCTGCCGCCACAAGAGTTCCACACGCCAAGCCCCGTCGAGTCATCCTTCTAGTCTCCGTCGTCGAAATGATATTGAAAGTGATTTTCACTTTCGACTGGGTTAGCGCGACGGGGCGGACCCGTCAAGGTCCCCGGAGTGCAAATTCGTGTGGCGCACCAGCATGCGTGGGCGGTCCACGCAGACAGGCGCCGGCGCTGTGTGCGAGCGCCTTGCGAGCGCCCTGCGCGCGCCGCAGCGGTCCGCAGCGCCGCAGCGCCGCAGCGCTCAGTCGCGCTCGCAGTCGTAGTACTGCGTCTCGGCGTCCAGCGTGCAGGTGACCACGAGGCGCGCGCGCTCCACTTCGGCGCGTCCCGGCCCAGGCATGCCTGTGTCCGGGTAGATCGTGTCCGTGTTGGTGACACGGATGCGCACCCCGCTCGGCGTACGCTCGAGCCGGCCGAGCGTGTAGTCGGTCGACATGCCCGGCACATCGGTACGTTCGCCCAGCTGGCGGGTGACCGGGAACTCCTCGTTCGGCATACGCACGACGAGGTAGGCCTCGAAGACCTCCCCAACCTCGACGGAGTCGTAGGCGAGCTCCAGCACGTCTGCCCGCGCTCCTCCCGGCAACGACACTCCGCCGCGCAAGAACGCACAGCGTCGGACGCTCTCGGGCTCGTCTACCAGGGCCGCGCAGATGGTGGGCGCGGCCGCGGGCGTCATGTCCACCACCACGGGGGGCTCGTCATCGACGGGCTCGACGGGCGCGTCTGCGGCGGGCTCCGTAGCGGTGCTGTCGGTGGGCGCGTCGGCTTGGCCGCCGGACGCGAGCCCCGACTGATCCCCGGGCTCGGCGGTGCCGTCCGTCGGGGGGGTGGCGCCCTCGTCACCCGCACCCGTGCCGGCGGCGGGCTCCGCAGCGGGCGTGGTGCCCGGCGCTGCCTCGCGAGCACACCCCAGCGCTCCGGCAACGACGAGGGCGCAGAGGACGAGCCCGCGCAGCGTGGACAAGGAGACGGGGACGTCGAGCAACGGGTGGTTGAGCTTCATGCCTGCGACCTTTTGCCGTTGCTACGCCGCGCGCAAGCAGACCTTCCCCCGTAGCGTATCCGCAGCTCAGGACGCGCGCAGCCGCGTGGTCATGGTCTTCCAGCCGCCGTCCAGCGTGTTCCCCAAGAAAGCCACCAGACCCGACTCGTTGGGCTTGGGCTCGCGACCCGAGCCCAGGCGGCGCAGCTGCCGGGAGTACCAGGCCACCTCCATCAGCGCCATCCGGTCCACCGCGCGGATGCCCGTGGTGATGGGCCGGACCGTCTGCTGCGGCTCTTCCCCGCGCAACAGGCGCGCCGCCACGTCGGGCTCGATGGCCACCAAGCGCGCGAGGCCGACCACGTCCATGGCGCCGCTCTCGAGCGCCGCCCGCATGGCCGGCCCGCTGCGGAAGCCGCCGGTCACCATGAGGGGCACGTCCACCGCTGCGCGCACCTTCTCCGCGAAGTCCAGGAAGTACGCCTCCCGCGCGGCCGTGCTGGCCTTCTTGCTGGTCGTGCCCGTCATGGCCGGCGCCTCGTAGGTGCCCCCCGAGATCTCCACCAGGTCCATGCCGGCCTCCGCCAGCGCCACGATGGTGGCCAGCGACTCTTCCTCGGTGAACCCCCCGCGCTGGAAGTCCGCCGAGTTCAGCTTGATGGACACCGGGAACGAGGGCCCCACGGCAGCGCGGATGGCGCGATAGACCTCGAGCGCGAAGCGCCGCCGCTTCTCGGCCGTGCCGCCCCACTCGTCCTCGCGGCGGTTGTGGTGCGGCGAGAGGAACTGGCTCACCAGGTATCCGTGCGCCCCGTGGATCTGCACCCCGCTGAAGCCCGCCTGCTTGGCCAGCCCGGCGGCGCGTCCGAAGCGCGCGACGATGTCCTCGATCTCCGCCACGGTCAGCTCACGCGGCGTGGCGAAGAAGGCGCTCATGGACGGGTCGAAGGGCACGGCCGAGGGCGAGACGGTCTCCTTGTTCAGCCCCTTCGGCGCCTGCTTGCCGGGGTGATTGAGCTGCATGAAGAGCGAGGTGCCGGCGCTGGTGCCCTTCCGCGCCCACTCGCGGAAGCCGTCGAGGTCGCGCTCGTCTTCGAGGGCCACGTTGTGCGGCTCCCCGAGCGAGCGGCGGTCCACCATGACGTTGCCCGTGATGGCCAGCCCCAGCCCGCCACGCGACCAGCGCTCGTAGAGGGTGCCCAGCCTGGGCGTGACCCGGTTGTCCACCGTGCCGAGCGCCTCGCTCATGGCCGACTTGCCGATGCGGTTGGGTAGCACGTGCCCGCAGGGCAGCGTGAGCGGCTGGGCGAGGGGGTCGGCGGGCGAGCCGGGCGAAGACGGAGAGGTGGACATGCGGCCTAGTTTGCGCCACGCGCGGGAGCGTTACTCAGCCGGCCGCGAACGGCAGCTGCTCATACCCGCGCACGAAGGCCGAGTTGGTGCGCACGGCGCCCCCCAGGTCGAGCTGGTAGTTTGGGAAGCGCCGCAGCAGCTCCTCGAGCCCGATGCGCCCCATCATGCGCGCGATGTGCGCCCCGATGCAGAAGTGGGGCCCCTGCGTGAAGCTCATGTGGCGCTGCACGTCGCGGGTGACGTCCAGCTCGTGGGCGCGCTCACCGTACTGGCGCGGGTCGCGGTTGGCGCTGGCGTAGAGCAGGTGCACCTTCGCGTTCTCGGGCAGGGTCTGCCCGTACAGCTCCATGGGCGCCGTGAGCGTGCGCGAGAGGCCCTGCACCGGCGCGTCGTAGCGCAGGAACTCGTCCACGGCGGGGCCGATGCGCTCCGGGTGCGCCACCAGGTACGCGCGCTGCTCCGGGTGCTGCGCCAGGCGCACCAGCGCGTTGGCCAGCATGTGGTTGGTGGTGTCGTTGCCGCCCGCGATGAACACGAAGCAGAAGCCCAGGAGGTCCCAGTTGCTGAGCCGCTGCCCGTCCACCTCGGCCGAGCGCAGCGCCGAGAGCATGTCGTCTCCCGGGTCCACGCGGCGCCGCTCCAGCAGCTGGATGAAGTAACCAAAGAGCCCCGCCACCGCCTGCACGGCGTTGCCCAGCGACTCCTCCTCCATGGAGCCGCTGGTGATGGCGGTGGACCACGGGTCGAAGCGCGCGCGGTCCTCGGGCGGGACGCCCAGCAGCTCCGCCAGCACGAAGGTGGGCAGCGGCGAGGTGTACTCGCTCACGATGTTGGGCGTCTCCCCCGCGGCGCAGCGCTCCGCCACCTGGTCGGCCCGCTCACGCACGAAGGCGCGGATGAGGGGCTCCATCGCGGACACGCGGTCCGGCGTGAAGCCCTTCGAGATCAGCCGCCGCAGCGCCGTGTGCTTGGGCGGGTCCATCATGATGAAGGTCGGGGCCAGGCCCAGGATCTTCATCTCGTCCTTGATGAACGTGAGCCCCTTGGCCGACGAGAAGTTCGTGTAGTCGCGCGTGGCGCGGAAGACGTCGTCAAAGCGCGAGAGCACCCAGAAGTCCCCCTGCGCGTGCCGGTAGAGCGGCGCCTCCTCGCGCAGGCGCTCGTAGACGGGGTACGGGTCGGCCATGGCCCCGACTTCGAAGGGGTCGTAGCGCACGGGCCCGGTGCCGCTGGGTGTCAGGGTCACCGGACCTGTGTCGCTCGTCACGCTCATGGAGCAGGAAGATACATCAGCGCGCCCACGGAGGACTCCTGCCCGGCGTGCACGTCGTAGCCCCAGATGCCCGTGCCCGTGCCCGCCTCGGAGCTGAGCCCGTCGGTCCACGGGATGTAGTCGCCAAAGACCACGCCGCGTCCGGTGGCCAGGCTGAAGAAGCCCACGTCCTGCACCTGACCCATGCCCGACGACGAGATGGCGCTCGAGCCGTTGCCCTGGATGCCGCTGCCGCGCACGAAGACCATGGTCTCGCCCACCGCGAGCTGCGGCCCCGTGAACACCACCGGCGGGATGGGCAGCGTGCTGCTGTGGTCGCGGATGAAGCGCTTCAGGAACCAGAAGTCGAGGTCGATGCCGTGATCGAAGGTGCCGTTCCCGTCGATGTCGATGCTGGTGTTGGCCACCGCCAGCGCCGAGCCCGTCAGGTCCAGGATGGCAATGAGGTTGGTGTCCGCGTTCTCCGTGGTCTGCGCATACGGCAGGCGGAAGGTGGTGGCGCTGTTGACCGCCTTGCACTGCGGCTGCGCGTAGAGGCGCGTGCCGTCCAGGCTGGGAACCAGCTCCGTGAACAGCTGACCAAAGCCAGGCAGCAGCAGGTTGGAGGTCTGCGTGAGGTCGCTCGGGTCGTAGACCGCCACGCCCGTGTCGTGGCCCACCAGCAGGCGTGAGGAGCCCCCGATGGACACCACGGCCGCGCCCGAGGGCCAGTTCAGCTGCGCGCCGCACTGCTCGTCCGAGCGCAGGTTGGTGGTGGTGGCCGTGCTGCCGGTCACGTTGCCGCTCGCGTCGCGCGTGAGCTCCAGGATGCGGTTGAAGCCGATGCCGTTGTCGTCGGAGTCCTTGGACCAGCTCATGTCCACCGCGAAGAGGTGCGACGTTCCGTCCACCGCGATCGCCCGCAGCGCGTAGTCCGTGTCCACGATGGGCGTGGCGTAGGTGCTGTTGGTGACGTCGACGTCGTAGAAGGGGTACGGGTGCGACGTGATGGACGAGCCCGCGCCGGAGAACTGCAGCAGGTACAGGTGGTCCACGCCGCCCATGCTGCCGAACACGCCGCGACACGGACGCGGATACGTGGTGGGGTCGCTCATGTTGGTGGGCGGGATGGTCACCAGCGGCGTGTCGGAGAGCTGGAGGCCCGTGGTGGCCGAGAGGCGGAAGATGTTGGCGCCCGCGTTGTCGATGCCCACCGCGTAGAGCGTGTCCCCGCCACGGATGAGGCCGCACACGTCACCCACGAAGTCGGTGCCGCCCTTCTGCAGCGTGTAGGACGAGGGCGAGAGGGCGCCGGGCGTGGCGCTCGCGTCGCTGAGGTCCACGAGGCCGATCAGGTTGCGGAACGTGTCGTCCGCGTTGGAGACGGCCATCACGAGCGTGCCGTCGTCTGCGGGCGCGGGCTCCGCGAGGGGGCCCCGGTCGAAGAGTAGGTGACCCAGGTAGAAGGTGGTGGGCAGGCTCAGCTGCGCGTCGCGGCCCGTGACGTTGACCGCCACCGTGGCCGGGGCGGGCTGCGCCGTGGTGCCGTCCACGTTCTGGCCCACCATGAAGCCGCCGATGGACAGCACGTCGAAGTCGGCCGGGCAGTTGGCCACGCTCGAGCACTCGCCCAGGCCGGCCTCGGCGCTGAACTGCGTGTCGCCGATGATCTGCAGGAACGAGGCGCCCAACGGAGCCTGCGCGATGGTGAAGGGCTTGGCGAAGCCATTGCCGCTCGTGTCAGCGCTCGCGAGGACGTAGCGGCCGTTGGCGTCCGCGCCGTCGATGACTAGCGGCACCACGGCGATGGGCGTCGCGCAGGCGGCGTCGCTGCAGAAGCGGGCAAAGAGCTCCACGCGACCGAGGGCCGAGCCGGACGCGATCTCGGCGCGGAAGAGGGGCAGGATCTGGCCGGGGTAGCCGTTCGCGAGCAGCACCTCGCCTTCGATGACGACCGGCACCAGCCCACCGCCGCCCCCCAGGTCCGAAGGGCCGCCCGAGTCGGGACGACCATCCACCGTGGTGGTGCACCCGCCGAAGAGCAGCGCACACACCAACGCCCCGAGCCTCTGGTTCCAACAAGACATTGCGAGACCTCCGTGACCGCCGGCACCCCAACCGGTCCGGCTGCAGAAGATTACGCGAAGGCGCCAGGGATCTCTCCTGGAATTATTTCACCAGGCCGGAAGAGCCCTACGCTCAGGCGACGGGCTGGAGCTGGATGGCCTGGTTGGGACAGTGCTCCTCGGCGCGGCGCGCGCGGTCCAGCAGCCCCGCGTCGAAGCCCCCCTCGGCCACCTCGGCGTGGTCGCCGTGGAGCGTGAAGATCTCGGGAACCTCGCCCACGCACATGGCGTGGCCCTGGCACAGCTGGAGGTCGATGACGGCGCGGTAGCGCGTGGGAGCTTGTGCGGCGCCGACGGCGGTCGACTCGCTCGAGGCCTCCGCGCTCACCACCCCAGCAGCCACGCTCTGCGCCTCACGCACACGCCGCGAGAAGCGCACCGGGCACGGCGACAGCGGCTGCACGATCATCTGCGTGTAGTCGTCCACGTACGTGTCCGGCGGGTTCACCAGCGCAAAGTCCCACTCGCGCAGCATGACCGCGAAGATGGCCTTGATCTGGAAGAGCGCGAAGGCGTTGCCCGAGCACTTGTGGCGGCCCCCACCGAAGGGCTGGTACGCGTTGAGGTTCTTGTCCTCGGCGCGCTCGGGGCTGTAGCGCCCGGGGTCGAAGCGCTGCGGGTCCGGGAAGAGCGTTGCTATGCGGTGCGTGACGGGCGGGCTGGCCCAGACCATGCGCCCCTTGGGGATGAGGTACTTGCCCACCCGGAGGTCCTGGCTGACCTCGCGCATGAGCACGATGAGCGGCGGGTGCAGGCGCAGCACCTCCTTCACCACGGCCTCCAGCTTGGGGATCTGCCGCAGCGACTGGAAGGTCACCTCGCCGTCGTCGCCGTAGATGGCGTCCAGCTCGTCGCGCACTTCCTTCAAGAGCGCTGGCTGCTTGAGCAGCTCCAGCAGCACCCACGCGGCCGTGCCGGAGCTGGTGTGGTGCCCGGCGAACACCGCGCCGATGAGCATGCCCGTGATCTCGTTGTCGGTGAGCTTGCTGCCGTCCTCGTAGGTGGTCTCCATCAGGCTCTGGAACATGTCGCTGGGCTTGTCGGCCTGCTGCCGCCGCTTGGCGATGATGCCGCTGACCAGCTCCTGCAGGCGCACGCGCGCCTTGTCGCGCCGCCGGAAGGTGGGGATGGGGAAGTTCGGGTAGTGGTAGGCCAGCGGATGCACGCCCTGCTCGAGGTCGTGGTAGATCTGCGCGAACTCCTCGCTGATCTCGTAGCGGAACTCCCGCCCCAGCAGGCAGTGCGAGGCGGTCCGGATGGTGAGCTCCTTCATGAAGTCCACCAGCTGGAACTCGCCCGTCTCGCCCCAGCCCTCCACCATGCCGCGCACCTCGTCGACGATCTTGGCGGAGTGGTTGCGCATGGCGTCGAAGCGCAGCGAGGGCATGAGCATGCGCAGCTGCTCGTTCTTGCGGTCGATGGGCGCGTCGAAGACCAGGCCCTCACCGAAGATGGGCGCCATCAGGCGGTAGGCGGCGGACTGGTCCAGCTGCTCGTCGGGGGCGCGGTAGAAGGCCTCGCTCGGCCCCTCGCCCGTGAGCAGGACGATCTTGGCGCCCAGCATGGTGAACTCCACCACCTCGCCGCCCTCGTCGTGGGCGCGCTGCATGAAGTGGTAGGGGTTCTTGGCGAAGGGCAGCATGTGCCCAAAGAAGGGCAGGCCCCCGCGCAGCCGGGGCGGGGCCTCGCCGGCGGGCGTGGGCGCGGTGGCGCGGGCCTTGGTGGTCTCGGCGGTGGCGGCGGTGTCGGTCAGGGCGGACATGGTGGTTGGATAGTAGGCGCTCGGAGGCGGCGTGGGGCGCACCCTTTCGGCCACAACGCTCTGTTTGAGCGGCCAAGGGCGTCACGGGCCACATCGGCGCGCGCTGCGGGTACACTGCCGCGCGTGCCCCCGCCCGCCCTCAGCTCCATCTCCGCGCGCCTGATCCAGCCGCTGCTGCGCGAGTGGCAGGCGCGGGGGCGTGACCTGTCGGTGCTCGCGAAGCGCCTGGGCGTGGACCTCGAGCTCGCGGCGCGCATCGACGGGCGCATCCCCTACGAGACCTGGGCGGACGTGCGCCAGTTCTGCATGGAGGAGACCGGCGACCCCACCTTCCCGCTACGCGCCACGGAGCACCTGGACGCGCGCAGCCTGCCCCTCGAGCTGTACTTGGTGGGCTCGCAGCCCACGCTGCGGGAAGGCACGCGCTACGCCATGCCCTTTGGCAGCTCGCTGGTGGACGGGCTCAACGTGCAGCTGGCGCACGACGGAAACAGCGGCTTCGCGAGCTTCCGGCGCCACGACGAGCCCTTTCACCCGCCCGAGCTGGCCGAGTACTTCTTGCTCTGCTTGTGGCGCTTCACGCGCTTGGTGGCGCCGGCCTCGCCACCCCCGCGCGCGGTCACGTTCACGCACCGCTGGCCGCGGCACGGCAGCCCGCTGACGGAGCTCTTCGACGCGCCCGTGCGCTTCGGGACCAGCGAGGTGGGCTTCCGCTTCGAGCTGCCCAACGTGGAGCTGCCCGTCGCGTCGGCGGACCCGGGCCTGGGGCAGCTGCTGGCCCACCGCGCGCAGGCACAGCTGGCCGAGAACAGCACGGCCTTCACGCTGCGCGACCGCGCACGCCACTGGCTGCGCAACAACCTGCAGGGGGACGAGGCCCTGGGCGCGCGTCTGGCCAAGGCCATGCACCTGAGCGAGCGCAGCCTGCGACGGCAGCTGGCCGAGCAGGACACCAGCGTGCGCGCGCTGGTGGACGACGCGCGCCGTGAGCGAGCCATCGCGCTGATGGAGCGCGGCACCGTCAACCTGGACGCCATCGCGGAGGAGCTGGGCTACGGCAACGCCAGCGCCTTTGGGCGCGCGTTCCGGCGCTGGACGGGGCAGACGCCCTCGGCCTTCCTGGATCGGCAACGCAGCAGCGAGTAGCCGCGAGGCATGTCGCCGCGTGGCTCAGCTGGCGTCGGCGGGCAGCGGGCCGCGCGCGCGGTAGATGCGCTCGAGCGTCTGCGCGCCCCACGCGAACACGAAGAAGGGCACCACCACCCAGAAGCTGTTGGACAGGCCGAACTTCACGTACAGGTTGATGGGGTTCGCGGTGTCCACGTTGGGTAGCCCGTTGGCCAGCTCGCTCACGTAGTAGAGCACCGTGGGGTAGCTGTGCAGGGGCGCGGCGAACATGAAGTAGTAGATGGGCAGCGGGTTGGTCTTGCCGGACTTGAACCACGCGTACAGCGCCACGGCGCTGAGGATGCCGTTGGTGTCGGCCCAGCTCTCGATGAAGAACACCAGCCAGCTGGGGTTCACGTAGCGCAGGTCGCCGCCGTCGATGTAGGCCCACCAGGTGTAGGCCCACAGCTCGTCGCGCGCGGCCGCGATGCGCTCGTGCAGGAAGGCCCAGGGGATCTCCCAGGTGAGCGCGACGCCCACGAACACGATGATCCAGATGTAGACCATGCGCTCCAGGCGCCGGTAGCGGGACTCGCCGCGCAGGGCCTCGAAGGGCAGGAAGGGGGAGACCAGCAGCCCCGCCATGCTGAACACGAAGATGCACGCGAGCACGGCCGCGGTGTGGGCCCGGTCGGCCCCCGCGCCGAAGACGGCCCAGGACGCGATGGGAAAGCTGAGGGTCAGCGTGGCCGTGAAGAACGCGAGGGTGCGCGTGTAGGCGTTGCCGAGGAGGCCGGCACGCGGAGCGACGAGGGTCTGTTCCATGGGGGCCCAGCATGACGCGCGGGTCGCGGGGGTGCGCTACGGAACCGGCCAGTTCGCCGTGCGGAAGCGGCCTGTGGCCGTTTCAGATGCGTGCATCGGCGCGAGCAAAGTGGTTCACTGTAGGAGTCGGCGCGCGCATGGGACTGCCCTGGTCGCGGCGTGCCGTCCCTTACTTACCGTGACCCTTGCTTCTCTGCGTGCTGCCCCTGCCCCCTCGGCTGCGTCGTCGTGTGTGCGACGCGGGCGGCGTCACGCGTGGTGGGCGGCTCTCGTGGTGGGCGCGGCGCTCAGCGTGACGCCCGTGGCAGGTGTGGGGGCGTTGGGGCGAGCGCGGGCACAGTCCACCGACAACGCGGAGGCGCGGGCCTTCTTCGATCAGGGCAACCGCGCCTTCGAGCGCAGTCAACGCGCGACCGGGGCGCGGCGGGTCGCGCTGCTGGAAGAGGCGCTGGCGGCGTACGTGGCCAGCTTGAGCGTGGTGCGCAGCAAGAACGCGCTGTTCAACGCGGGGGTGACGCTGGCCGCGCTGGGTCGGAGCGCGGAGGCGTACAGCTACTTTGGTGAGTACCTGGCGCTGCCGGGGCTGAGCGCCGAGGAGCGCGCCGCCGCGGACGCGCAGCGCGCGGCGCTGATGAGCGGGCTGATGATGGTGAGCGTGCGCTCGACGCCAGCCGGCGCGGAGGTGCGGGTGGACCGGGCCGACCTCGGGGTGGTGGGGCGTACGCCCGTGGAGGTGCCGCTCTCGCCCGGGGAGCACGTGCTGCTGCTGCGGGCGGACGGGTATGAGGACGCTGCCGTGCTGGTGGTGGCCGTGGCGGGGGCGCGTGGGGAAGTTGCGGCTGTGATGGTGGGGGGCGAGAGGGGGGGGTGGAGTCGGGGGCGGGGGGTGGAGTCGGGGGCGGGGGCGGAGTTGGGGGGGGGGGGGGGCGGGGGCGGAGTCGGGGGCGGAGTCAGAGTCAGAGTCCGAGTCAGAGTCAGAGTCAGAGTCAGAGTCGGAGTCGGGTCGGTCGGAGTCGGAGTCGGAGTCGGAGTCGGAGTCGGAGTCGGAGTCGGAGTCGGAGTCGGAGTCGGAGTCGGAGTCGGAGTCGGAGTCGGAGTCGGAGTCGGAGTCGGAGTCGGAGTCGGAGTCGGAGTCAGAGTGGCGGTGGCGGGGGCGGTGGCGGGGGCGGAGTTGGGGGCGGGGGCGGGGGCGCGGCTGGGGGTGCGGCTTGGGGTTTGGGGGGGCAGCGCTCTGCTTGGGGTCGGGGCGCTGGCGCTGCGGGTGCGGGCTGGGCGGGTTGGGCGGGCGCATGAGGCGCTCGAGAGTGATCCGCGGCCGCTGCCCGAGCGGGTGGCGCGGGCGGAGGTGCTGTACCGGCGGGTGGTTCGGGCCAACCGCGGCAGTCAGGCGCTGACCGTCATGGCGGTGGTGGCGACCGGCGTGAGCGTGGGGCTCAGCCTGCGCGCGAGGCGGCTGCGGCGGGCGCGGCTGCGGCTGGAGGTGGGCACCGACTTGGCGGGGCTGTCGCTGGGGCTGTCGGGGGTGCTGCCGTGACGGGTGCTGCCTCGAGGGGCGCAGTCGTGACGGGTGCTGACGTGAGGGGCGCAGCGCGGCGGAGCGCGTGCCCGCTGGGCGTGTGGCTCGCTGGCGTGGCCGCTTGTGCTGCGCTCGCGGGCTGTTGGGAGACGCCGCCCCGGCGCTGGTACGACGGCGGTCCGGTGGCGAGCGGCGCCTGCGATGGCGGGCTGTGCTGCGATGGCGGGCTGTGCTGCGACGGCGGGCGGTGCTGCGAAGACGGCGGCTGCGACGAGCCCGACGGGGGCGTGGTGCCCCTGCGTCCGCGTGAGCGGGTGTGCGACGACGGACTCGACAACAACGGCAACGGGTTGATCGACTGCGACGACTTCGACTGCGCGGACCATGCGTCCTGCTGCGCCGACGGGTTGGTGGTGTTCCAAGAGGACTGGAGCGCGCCCGACCTGACCTTCCAGTGGGACCACCTGCCACGCGCCACGCCCACCAGCCCTCCGGTGCGTGTCGCCGAGGGCGAGAGGACCATGCTGCGCGGCTGGCCCGACAGCGAACCGCACGCGCTCCTGTGGAACAGCTGCGTACCCCTCGCGCTGGGAGCGGAGCTGCGCTTCGACGCCGTGGCCACTGCGCGCGGGTCGGTCTGCCGCGATTGGTACGAGCCTTGCGACCGCTACGCCGCCGTGGTGCTCTCTCCCGTCGCCGACACCCTCCCCGGCCAGCCCCTGCTGGACGACCTGGCCGTCCGCGTGCACGGCGACGCGCGGGTGACGACAGGCGGCACGGAGACGGTCATCAACCAAGCGATGGTGCGCGTCACGCAGGGCGAGCAAGAGCTGGCGCGCGTGCTGATCGATCCGGAGGTGCGCTACACCATCGCGCTGCGCGTGACTCCGTCCACGCACGAAGGTACGGCGTCGCTGCGCGCCGATCTCGAGGTGCGCGAGGCAGACAGGCCACCCGAGGAAGTGGGCCAGACGGTGGGTGGGTTCTTCGTGCGCGCTCAGGCCACGCTCGAGCGCGACGTGAGCGGCTGCTTGGACGTGGGCGGGCTGTATGCGGGCGTCGAGATGCTGGGCGATGGTGCGCGCCTTGGGCCCGTCCGCGCCGAGACGCTGGCGTGTGCCAACCCGAGCCAGTTTCAGGACCGCCCCAACGGCACCGCGACACTGACGTCCGGCAGCCTGGGCGTGCCGGCCAGCTACGGAGGCGCGTACATCGGCGCGCCCTCGCTGGGGAGTTCGTTCAACAGCGCGTCGGACGCGGCGCCGCGCTGGGACCTCTTCTTCGAGGCCAGCAACGAGCCCCCCGAGCTCGCGCTGGTGGCCCCCGTGGGCTTCGCGATCAGCCACGCCCGCTCCGCGACCTTTGGCGCGCTGTCTACGGACTGGAGCACCAGCAGCACGCCGCGCCTGGGCGAGGACCCGCCTTCTTGCCTGGCAAGCGGCGGTGGCTGCGCTGACGAGAGCGTGCGGGATCCCTTTCTGCTGGTGCGCCGGGACTCGGGCGACGTGCTGCAGGACTTCACGCTGGCCTTCGCCGCGCGCCTCCCGACGGGCGCGCACACGCTGCGCATCGAGGAGGACGTGAGCTTCTCCCCGAGCGTGCCTCTCGGCGGCAACGGGGTGCCCGTGATCACGCCCGACGGCGCTTGCCGCGACCTACGCGACCCGGCCCTGCTGGCGGTGGGTGGGGGCACCGGGGGCTACTGGCTCTTCTTCACCTGCATCCCCGACGCCGGCCCGAGCTACCTGCGCGCCGCGCGGCTGGAGAACGACTTCTCGCTGCGCGCCGGGACCGTGCAGCCGGTGTTGACGCCCTCCGCCGTAGGCTCGCTCGCGAGCGGTGGGCTCTTCGGCCCAGAGCCCATGCTGCGCAGGACCGCCGCCGGCTCCACGCTGCAGCTGTGGTTCGTGGCGCGCGACGGTGCGGGCAACACCACGCTCGGCCTCGCGACGGGTCAGCTGCCGGCGGCCGCGGTGCCCGATGGCGGCGTCGCGCTGGGGCCGCCTCTCGAGGTGCTCCCGCCGCTCGCGGCCTACGTCGCGAACCCAGTGTTGCGCGGGAACGAGCCGGTGCTCGGCGTCTGCCCCGGGCTCTGCCGCATCACCGGCGCCGCCGTGAGCGACACGGCGGGCGTGACCGACCAGCTGCGCTTCCTGATCGCGCGGCGCGTGGTGCACCCTGGCGGTGCCGTCACCAGCGACCTGGTGCCGCTGACGCAGATGTGGAGGGGCCCATGAGCGCGCGGCGTCTCGACGCGGCGCGAGCGCTCGTCGCCTCTCTGGCGATGGTCTTGCTCACCCTCGGGTGCGGGTCCGACGGCGCCATCTCGCGTGAGGACCAGGGGCCGGCCGGCGATGCGGGGGCCAGCGACCAGGGGGTCTTTCTGGACGGCGCCGTGGTGGACCAAGGCGTCCCCACCGGGCTGCTCTTTCCGGCGGACAGCGCGCGCTTTGCCCCCTTCTTGGCCGCCGCGCAGGACGCCTTCCCGCCGGTCGCGGACGACCGACCCGCGCCGTGGACCACCTGCTACGCCAGCGCGTCGGGCTGCGACAGCGCTCCGTGTTCGCTGCTGGCGTCCTGCTGCGTCGCCTCCGGCCGCTGCGCCGAGCTGCAGGTGGACGCCTTGCTCCCGCCCGCGGTGCTGTTCTCCAGCTGTGCTTCCGGCGCCGACGCGCTGAGCTGCGTGCCGGGGCAGACCTTCTTGCCTCTCGGCAGCTCCACGCCCACCGTGGAGGCGGGCGGCCTGCGGCCGGGTGGCGACGCCATGCGTGAGGGGGGCCTCTTGGTGGGCGCGCCCGTCGACCTGCTGACCGACCGCGTGGACCTGAGCGTCGTCTTCGCCCCTCCCTCCTCCTGCCCTGGCAACGCCTGCCTCGAGAGCGCGGGGGTGTCGCTGGCGCACGCGAGCGAGCTCGCCCTCGGCGTGGTGAGCCCGCTGGTGGGCCTGCTCTACAGCCCCTCGCGCGGGGACGTGTCCTTGGTGATGGGCGACCAGGTGCGCATGGCCTGGGCGCTGGTGGACCCAGCGGCGTCCTTCACGCTGGAGGTGCATCCCAGCGGGCGCGTGCGCGTGCTGCGCGACAACGTGCTGCTCACCGAGGCCTTCACCTACACGCCACGCGCGGACGCGCAGGTGGTGCTGCACGGCCGCAACACCGAGCTGCAGGGCGCGCGCCTGCGCTCGCTGCACGCGCTGCGCTACCGCACGGAGGCGCCCGCCACCTTCGGCACGCGCAGCGTCATCGCGCTGAACGCGCCTCTTGGAGTCTCTCCCTGGGCTCCACGCGGCGCCGCCGTCAGCACGCACGAGGGGCGCCACTACGCGGTGGTGGAGAACGACGGCGCGCTCTACCGCGGGGAGCTGCTGGGGCTCGGCGTGGACTTCGAGAGCACACAGCGCGTGACGGTGGACGCGAGCCGCAGCGAGCGCGCCCTGTCGGCGCCCACGCTCTTGGTGCGACCGAGCGGCGAGACCTTCCTGGTGTACGCGGCCGAGCTGACCGACGGCTCACGCACCATCCGCGCGCGCCGTGGCGTGGACGGGCCGCTGGGCCCGCTGCCAGAGATCCTGGAGCTGGCCGACGCGGGCCCCGGACACGCGCTGGACGACCCGAGCCTGCTGGAGCACGCGGGCTACTTCTTGCTGCTAGTACGCCACCGCTGGCCAGACGGGAGCAGCGCGCTCGAGCTGTGGATGAGCGACGCGGCGACCACGCCCGCCCTGCGCGACCTCGTGCCGGCGCCCGCCTCCAACCTGAGCGAGCTGACCGCGGTGGACAGCGCGGACGCAAACCAGGCGGGCGTGCAGGCGCCGTCGCTGAGCGTGCGCGGGGGCACCTACCGGGTCCACTACGAGCGACGCACCGGCACGCGCCGCGTCATCGAGTTGCTGGCGGCGGACGAGCTGCGCGCGTTCCGAGCGCTGGGTGAGGTGCTGCTGCCGCGCCCGGGCGGGCAAGACCGGCTGGGCGTTGGGTCACCGAGCGCGCTCGAGGGGACCGCCGGCGCCGAGCGGCTGTACTACCTGGGGGACGACGGCCTGGGAGAGCGCCTGTTCGTCACCGAGCGGCCGGGGGTAGAGGACCCGACGCCCCTCTGAACGGCATGGCGGACGCTGCGACTCGGGCGCCCTCGAGGCCCTTAAAAACACGGTGCCCGACTGCCACGGGGGCTGACAGTCGGGCACAATCACTGCGGAGCGAGACGCTCTATCTTGGGGGTTTCTGGGGGGTCAGAGACGCCACCGGAAAAAAATGTGGGTCCACCAGGGCTGGGGGGGCTTGGGGGGATGCCAGGTGTTACGGTTTTCCATGTTCACCTCCGCGTGACGGTCTCGAAACAATGCAGAAATCGATCCAACGTGCTTGCGGGGGTGGGCACATGACCCTAAGCGGGTGCGGCCTGTCCACCACGCGGTGGCCATCTCCGTAATTATTGATCAATTCGGTGCATGGTGGTCAGCGAGAGTGTAGGTGTACGGTGCAAGGGTAGGTGCCGAGGAGGGCTGCCCGGCTGCAAATCTGATCGGCGCATTTCAAAAATGAAACGCGCCGTGACAGCGGTGTCTCAGCCAGGGGGAGCGACGGGCTGCGCCAAGGCCATGCCCGGCAGGGCCAGCAGCTCTTTGCGAGCCAGCTCGCGCTCCGTGTGGGCCCGCCCGTTCAGCTCGGCGGCCCCCCGCTCGAGCTCGGTCGCGTCGGCCTCCAGGCGCCGCACCTCGCGCACCACGGCCAGGCGCTCCTGCCCCTCTTCCCCCTGGTCGCGCAGCACGGCCAGCTGCTTGGTCTGCGCCTCTTGGCGCTGGCGCAGCGCGGTGGCGTTCTGGCTGCGCACCGCCGCCTCGCGGGCGTGGTCGTCGGCCGCCCGCAGGCGCCCGAGGATGCGCTCCAGCTCGGCGGGGACCCGCGCGCCGTTGGTGCGCTCGTTGATCCAGCGGGCCACCTCGCCCGTGCCCACGCCGCTGACGGACACGTGGCTGTACTCCTTGCGACGCAGCGACACGCTGGCCTCGCGCACGCCCGCGGCCGGCACCGGGAGCGCCACGCGATAGGCGCTGGCCAGCTCCTCCACGGTGGCGTCGGGCGGCAGCTCCAGCGTGTCGTGCGCTTGGCGCGGGAGCTCCACGTACAGGGTCTCGTCGCGCTCGTGGTCGTTCTCGATGTGCAGCGCGTGCTCGATCACGCGCTCGCGGGACTCCATCACGTAGAGCCCCTGCGCGTGGATACCCAGAAAGCGCAGCGTGTGGACTTGCTCGCCCGTGCAGCGCACCGAGAGGTCCTTGGCGAAGCTGACCCGCACCTCGCCGCCGCGCGCCCGGAAGGGCACCATGGCCTCGCCGGCGTAGCCGTTCTCGTCGTAGATCACGGCGGCACCCTCTTCCAACACCACACCGGTGTCGTTCTTGAAGTGCAGCACGATGTCGGGCGCGGGCGCGTCGCCCCAGCGCCAGATGCGCTGCCGGGCGGCGTCCACCTTGGCGGTGGCGATGGGCACCATGGCAGAGCCGCCGCGCGTGAGGCTGACGGGCGCGTTCAAGCGGTACTCGAAGAACTCGCCGCGCTGCTCGCCGGTGGCCGCGGCCTCGGGGGCGCCGGCTCCATAGCCACCCACGTCCGCGCGCGCGAAGGCCTCGAGCTCGGGGCTGTCCTCCATGAGCATGGCGCGCGCGGGCTGGGGCGCGGGCGCCCCCGGCGGACCAAAGTGCGCCGGACGCGGGGCCGGGGGCGCGGCGGGTGCACCCTTGGCCTTGGCGAACGAGCGCGGCGCAGCACCGGTGCGCACCTCCTCCTGCACCACGGCGCGGGTCACGTGGCGCGGCACGTAGAGGTCGATCACGAACGACACGGGCTGCCCTGTGGTGAGCACCAGCTGCACGTCCTCGAGGTCGCGGTCCACCGGGTTGTGCACGATGGCCCAGGCCATGACCGTGACCGTCTCGCGCGCCTCGCTGCCCGTGCCCTCGCGCCCTGCCACCAGGCGGTAGCTCACGCGCCAGATGGGCGCGGGCACCGTGTACGCCACGTGCAGCGCCTGCGTGGGCGCGCTGACGTCCACGCGCACGGAGCGATGCGCACGCGAGGTGGCCGCGCGGCTCTTGTCCATGAGCACCTGCAGCTCACCGCGAGCGGCCTCGTCCAGCAGCTCCACGCCACGGATGTCCGCAAGGGGCACCACGCGCAGCATGCCGTCGGCGGTGCGCAGCGTGAGCGTCTCACCCTCGGCGCTGCGCGCGCTCTCGTGGGACGCCGTGCGCCCCTGCTGCAGACCCAGCACCTCGCCCTCGGCCAGCGGCGCGCCCGGCGCGCTGCCGTGCAGGCGCACCGCGCGGCCGCGCATGAAGGTGAGCAGCCCGCGCAGCACGTTGTCCGCGTCGAAGTCGAGCCCGCGCTCGCGCAGGGCAGCCAGCGGGTCCTCGGGGGAGTCGAAGGCCACGGCGCCCACGGTGGCGTCCCCCTGCGGCACCCACAGCGCGAACGACTTGAGCACGTCGTTCATGGCGTCCTTGTCGAACGCGAGCTCGAAGTTGCCGGTGACGGGGCCGGCGTGCTCGAGGTAGGCGACGCCGTGCTTGAAGAGCACCAGCTGGCGGACGGGCGGGGCAGCATGCGTGGACATGGCGCAACGATACACGAGGCGAGAGTGGCGCGGCGTGGGCATGGCACGCGCTGGCGCAGACCCTGGCGGGGCACGAGGCGGGCTGCACGTCGGAGCCGCGACTACGCGTCGCTGGCGTCGCGCGGTGGGTCGGGCACGGTCACCCACACGTCGGCACCGTCCACGCGCAGCGGCAGCGGCTCGAGCGACTCGCCCACGCAGGGGCCCTCGTCACAGAGGCCCGAGGGCAGCACGAAGAGCGCGCCGTGGGTGCGGCAGTACACGCGGTCGATGGCGGGGTCGTAGAAGCCGCCCAGACCCATGTCCAGGTCCACGCCCCAGTGCGGGCAGGCGTTGCGGAAGGCCACCAGGCCGGACGCGTGCTGCACCACGAACCCGCCCCCTGCGCGGGAGTCCCCCGGCCACGTGAACGCACGGGCCTGGCCCACGGGCAAGCTTGCGGCATCGGGAAGGCAGAGCTCCATCGTGGCGAGTATGCGCGCCGCGCCCACGGGCGCACGCCGCTGATTCTGCTAGCACCCTAATCGTGACCCCCCAGTCCCCCTACGATCCCGAGGTGCGCACGCTTGCCCGCGAGCGCGGCACCCTGAGCTACACCGACGAAGGCGTGAGCGCGCGCCCCGCCGACGCACTAGTGCTCATCCACGGCCTGCCCGGCAGCGTGCGCGACTACCGCTGGCTGGAGAGCGCCCTGCGAGCGAGCCCCGGGCGCCTGCCTCTGCGCGTGGTGCGCCTGGACATGCCGGGCTTGGGCGGCAGCGCGCTCACGCTGGCCGAGGGCAAGCACGACGTGCAAAGCCGCGCCGCGTTCGTGCTGAACACCTTGGACGCGCTGGGCATCGAGCGCGCCGTGCTGGTGGGGCACTCCATGGGTGGCGGTGTGGCCCTTACGGCCGCCGCAGCCGCGCGGCAGCACGAGGGCTGCAACGTGGTGGGCCTGGGCCTCTTGGCCAGCGTGGGCAACCGCCCGCACAAGGCCTACCTGCGCATGCCCAACCCGCGCCCGGCGGGGCTGCTGCTGAAGGTCCCCGTGCTGGAGAAGCTGCTGCACAAGCCCATCTATGACAGCTTCGTGCGCGGCGGCTTCCCCAAGAGCACGCCCGTGGCCGAGTGCGTGCAGTCCCTGCGCTGCGTGGCCGCGCTGCGCTTCGAGCACCTGGCCGAGGCCGCGCAAGAGCTCAGCCTGCGCCCCCTGCCGGCGCTGGTGAGCTACGCCGACGACGACCCCATGGTGGAGCCCGAAGTGGGCCAGGCCCTGGTGGACGTGCTGGCCGCCGAAGAGCTGCGCTTCCCCGAGGGCGGCCACAACATCCAGAAGACCCACGCCGTGGAGATCGCCGGTGCCCTGCACCACCTCGCCGAGCAGGCCTTCGGCCTACCCGCAGAGATGCGCAAGCTCGCGTAATCGCCTATGATGTAGGCACAGCGCGGGATCCCCGTGCGACCTCCCACCAAGGGCCCACCACGCGGGCGCAAAAGTTGGCCACATGGCTTGACACAGGGGGGTCCAGGGGACACATTCCGGGCCCATTTTCCGAAATAGCTCAGTTGGTAGAGCGATCGACTGTTAATCGATTGGTCACAGGTTCGAGTCCTGTTTTCGGAGCCAAGAACGCCTAGACGACCCTGTCTGGGCGTTTTGCTTTGCAGCTCCTCGCACACGGTCCCGCGCAGCGTGGCCGCTGGCCCCCGGGCCATCCAGCGCGCGCGCGCCATCCGCCCCGCCGAGGGTCTCGTCGCGGTACTCGAGCGCATCGCCGAGACCCCCGTCGTCTACCTCGACCGCATCGTCGAGCGCGTCCTCCGCACCGACCCGCAGCCCCCGCTCGACGTGGGAGACTGAGCCGTGCCGCGCAAGCTCCCCGCCTTCGCGCCCGACTCGCCCCTCGTCACCGTCGTGCGCCCCGGCCTCGGCTACACGCGCGGCAAGCTGCTCCCGCGCATGGGTCAGGCTGTCGCCGTGATTGGGTGTACCGGGGGCCGTGGGGGTCAACGGGACCCGGCTGACTACGACCTCTCTGTCGAAGCAGCTGCCATGAGCCGAATCAACGCCAGGGTGGCCCTGCAGTCGCCGATGGCTGTGTGGTCGCCGCCGGCCAGCTTCTGCCACTTGTATTCCCCTGGCTTGCGCACGTCCGGTTCTCCAACGAACGCCGCGTAGGCAAGCATCGCGCACGCCCATTCGCTCGGCGCCGCCAACCCGCCGTTGATCCGATGAGTCTGCTGCATCAAACGCCCGTCGAATGCCGCGTTGTAGGCAACCACGCGGCGCCCGCAGAGGGCTTCTTCGACTTCCGGCGAAACATCTGGCCAGCTCGGGGCGTCACGCAGATGAGCGCGGCGAATACCATGCACGGCCGTAGCCTTTGCCGGGATACTCCTCTCCCGCGTCGGACGCACCAACGTGTTCACGAGCTCCCGCCCGCTCGGGTCGACGATCGCTATCTGGATGATCTCGTCGTCCTCACCGACTCCCGTGGTCTCGGTATCCAGGATGGCGTATCCGTCAGGGCTCGCGAGCACGCTGCTGGCCCACGCGATGGCGTCGAGTCTCGCTTGTC
Organism: Sandaracinaceae bacterium; assembly: GCA_020633075.1. Taxonomy (GTDB): domain Bacteria; phylum Myxococcota_A; class Polyangia; order Polyangiales; family Houyiibacteriaceae; genus JADJJE01. The sequence continues at coordinate 772,627 of JACKEI010000002.1, read as the reverse complement.
GCGGAGCCTTCTTCATGACGAGTGCCCGCCAAGCGAGAAGCGCAATCATCAGCGCAGCTAGGCACGCGTAGACGTAGGGAAGCAGGGCAGTCATTTCAGTCACCTCGCCGCTCAGCCTACGATGTGTGGCACAGTCATCACACCTCGTCCGCCACAAGCACCGCCCGACCCTTCGCGGTGATCGCCCACCGGTACGGCGCAGCGCCTGGGCCCGTCCACGGGTCCCGCTCGCGCGTGACAAAGCCTGCCGCCAGCCAGCGGAGCATCTTGTCGCCCAGCGTGCCCTCGCAGAGCGCCGCGTCAGCCTCGAGCAAGTTGGGCACCGTCAGCGGGCCGCCCTCGCGGAGCAGAGCGAGGACACGGGGGCGGACATTGGAGGTGCGCATGGGGCAAGGATAGCTTGTGCGCCGGGTGCACACGGCTTCGCCGCGCGGTGCACTCCACTCTCTTCATGCCCACCGCAGAACCAGACGACGACATCATCCGCATCAGCCAGCGTCAGTTGCAGCGTCTGCTGCGCAGCATGCTGTCTAGCGCATCCCGCTACCACGCTGCCTCCGAGCCTCCTGCGCCTGTCTCCGCTGCTCGCGCTCCGCCTGCTCTGCGGCCTCGCGAGCGGCCCGCCCACGCTGGATCTCGAAGCACGGCGCGTGGTGGCAGTGGTACATGCCCGTACGTCTATTGCGATGCCCGCCGTTGCGGTCGATGCCTCCGCCGTGCGCCATGCTAGTCGCGGGCAGCAGGGCGGCGATGGCAAGTGTGGTCACCAGTAGCAGTCGTCCCATTGGACTACGGTCACATGGTCCACTCGCATCCACAAGGCTCGCGCGCACCCGACGCTGGCCCCGGACGGGCTGCACGCCGGACTACTGCATGAACTGCACGAAGATCTGGCTGTCCCCGTGGGGCGAGACTGAGAAGCGTACCCACTCGTCCGGACCGAGCGCGGAGTGGAGCTGGGTGCGGCACACGCGAACGTCACCGCTGCTCGCGGCGACATCCTCGGCCGTGTTCAGGAGCGTCGCTCCCGGGATGCGCTGCTGCACGGCCTGCTGCGCTAGCGCGGTCACCTCGGGCGACTCGCACGCTGGCAGACGTGAGCCTGGGATGTACACAGCAACAAGTGCGACACCCGCGAGTGCGAGAAGGACCAACTTGGGTACGCGACCGCTCACCTGAACTGGGTTGTCCTTCGCAAGCGCAATCAGGTCCGACCGCTTGTACAGATAGGCGGGCACGCCAACGATGCTGAACCCGAAGCACATTATTGCCCATGACCCAGCGGTCATGTTCCACCACGCCTTGGTGTCCTTGATCTTGCCAACCCCGTGCGCGGTCGCGTCCCAGTAGACCCATACAGCGAACCCTGCGACGCACGCCGCAACCACTGTCCCAATCATGCCGACCTCCTTCGTTCGTCCTCTCGCACCGGACGAGCGTATCGACGCCCACGGACGCGTGTCAACGCGTCGGAGGAAAACAGCCTCGCGGCAGCATCGCCCCTCTTGCAGTAGTCTCCACGCTCCAACCAAGGAGGTCCCCGTGAAGAAGCTGCTCGTCCCCGTCATCTGCGCTCTCGTCGGCTGTGCTGCCGGCGTCGCCATGCCCGCCATCACCGCGCAGTCCTACGGCGCGCCCGCTCCCGCGGCGCAGCGCTGGGAGAACTACTGCGCGTTCGAGGAGACGGCGGACCACGTCGGTTACCTTCGGCGCGACCAGCATCAAGCCGAGTACAACCAGGCCCTGCAGCAACTCGGAGCTCAAGGGTGGGAGATCGTCGGCACCATCGGGGCCGGCAACACCCCCTGCTTCCGGCGCCCTCTCCAGTAGCCCCCGGGCGCCGCGCTGCCAATGCGGCGATGCCACGCTGCTCACCGCCTCGGCTTGACGCCCAACTCCTGCAGTCTGCGCCGGGCAAACGCGCGCTGCTCTTCCGTGGGCTCGGGCACCGGGCCCATCTCCTGCAGCGTGGCGCCCAGCGCCGTCATGACGATGGCCACCGTGGCGGGCGGCACGTACGTCGCGAGCACGCGGCGGATGGTCTTCTCGCTGTGCACGTAGTCGGGCCCCTTGCCGCGCTTGATCTTGGGCTCCGGGCCGGCGACGTCGAGCATCACCTCGTCGACGAGTTGGGGCGCGAGGGTGGCGCTCAGGCGCGCGCGGAGGGCGTCGCGGGAGAGGGTCACGTGGTCGTCGTTCTTGGTCATCGCCGCAGGCTGTCGACGCCGAACCAGTCGCGCGCTTCCCTGAGCGAGCTCGTCGGGGGCTTCGGAAGCCGGCGAGCGGTCCGCGCCCTCTGTCGCGTCGGTCTCTCCCCGACCTCAGCGGTGGCCAAGCACTCGTTCGCCAGCCAGAGGTCAAAGGCCCAGGCAGGTAGACGGACGGACGTTCCTATCTTGATGTGGAACGGAATCCGATGCATGAGCGCGTAGCTCGCGCGTAGGCTCAGGCTCAGCCGCTGGGCGATGTCTCGAGCGCGTAGTGCCGGACGCTGGTCGTTCGCGTGCTGCGTGATGGTGTCTAGGTGGTTGGTCGTCATCCGTTCCGCCTTCCTGATGCTGGCGGCACGGCCAGCTGATAGACCCACACGGCGCGCACCTTCTCACGCGTGACCTCGCCGTCGCGATGCATCTGCGACGCGACGGTGCTCACCTTCCCACTCCCGAGCCCCAGCGCCACGCCGAGCTCCTTCGTGGTCATCGGTGCGCCGGCTGCGGCCAGCGCCTTGCGGATGTCAGCCGGTTGGAGCCTCGGGGCGGTGAAGCGGGCGACCCGTTCGAGGTGGGCTCGCTCCTGCTCGGGCGTTCGCTTCGGTGGCTCCCACGGCGGTGTCGCTGGCTGCACGGGCAGCCGCGGCTGCTTGTGCACAGCGTTGCGGTCCACCCAGTCGTAGACCGACTCCCAAATCCAGATCTGACGGGCGCCCACCTCCACGTAGTCGATCTCACACGCGACGTGCCGCATGAAAGTCTTGCGCGAGATGCGGAGGAAGTCGCACGCCTCGGCAGTCGTTGCGAGAGGCGAGTCGATCGGCGGCTTGGGCTCCCGTGGCTTGGCGGGCATCGGGGGATGCTGCGGGGCGCGGGGGGCTGGGGTCAACGGGGGCGCGGCGCAGGAAAGTTTCGGGCGGACACCTCGACAGAGAGGGAAGCCCCACACCGGGGCCACGAAAGGAACCGATTCATGACCCATGTCCAGCACATCACCCGCTACCGGCGCGCCCTCGAGGTCGCCATCGTCCTCGACGTCCTCGTCGCCCTCTACAGCCCACCCGAGGATCGCGTGCTGACCGTCCTTTGCTTCATCGCGCTGGAGGCCACGCGTCGAGTGCTGACGTACCGCGAAGCTGCACTGCGGGCCTAGCGGGACGCGCCGCCGCCCGCTCGTGAGGCAGGCGGGCGGCGGCGGACACCCCGGAGTTGCGAGATCCAAGGGACCCGGCGAGAATGGGCGAATGCAACAGGGACTGCCAATCTTTAAGGCCATCGATCGAGCACCGGGCGTGTACACGCCGCTCGTCCTGAACCAAGGCAAAGCGGACGTCCTCGTGACGCTCCTGGTCACCGCGAGCGCTGGTCAGTCGGTCACGCTCTCGTTGAGGGACGACGGCCAGACGCTTGACGCAGAGCCGATCGAGAACGCGCGTCAGCTCATCGTGACGAGGACCGTCCCGTACGGGTGGGAACTCATCGCGACGGTCGAGGGTAATGCCGACGGCGATCCACCGCCACAGGCGCACGTGACCGTGCTCGCCGTTGTACCAGTCGCCCATGACCACTGACCACGAGCGCTCAATGCGTCCGCGCACCTTCGCCGAGCCGGAGCACGCTCAGCTCGCCAACTTCTTCACGCTGTTCGAGCGGGACGACATAGACGCCCTTCGGCTGCTCTTCTCGGGTCTGCTCAACCTCGTTGCCGCCGGCAGAGACGACCCGCGCGCCGAAGCATGGCTGAACGCCCAGCGACTTCCGCCGGCTCACCCCGATGTGCACACGGAGGTCGAAGAGTTCCTCGCACTTCCCGCCCACGAGCCAGCGATGAGCGCCGTAGCGACGATGGTCCTCGTCATGTCGCAGGGCAACAACCGTCCCGGCGCGTCAGTGCTCGAACACCTTCGCTTCGTGCTCGATGAGCTGGACGAAGGCGGCGTCTACGACGACGATGGCGAACGCGAGGGCTTGCCGGTGCCGCCCTTTCCGCCACGGAGGCGGTGACGACAAGCAAGTGTGACTGGCGTCGACCCGACGCGTCTGAACTGAAGCGCATCTCCGTGCGCAAGGAAGCGCTTCCGTGCGCGTTCCTGCGTGTTGCGACCTCGCAGAAAACGGTCTCAAATGAGCCAGGGTGGACCCATGCCGCTCGAGCGCACGCACGCTCGATACAGGCGCAGGGCCCCACTCACACCCCCGCGATCGGTCGCCACGGCCGTGTCGCGTCATCGAGTACGCCAACCCGGCACACGGACGGAGCACGTCGTGAATCAGAGCAACAAGAACGCAACCGAGTTCGACCTGGACGCCTTGGAGAAGCTGCACGACACGTGGGCAGCACCAAGTCAGTGCTCGCATCACTTCCCCTCTGAGGCGCAACGGTGCGGGACCTGCCAGCGGCAAGCGGCCGCTGGCGCCGTTCTCGTCGATGCCCTACGGCTTGCGCTGCCCGAGCTCTTCGCAGAGCTACGGGCGAGACGCGAGATGGCGGACGCTGTGGGCGAGATGGCGGACGCCGTGGTCATCGCGCTGCACGACCTCCGCGCAGATCCACGGTGGAGCGACGAGTCGCAACCGGGAGCGATGCGCGCAATTGCGGCGGCACATGAGGCGGTCGCACGAGTGCTGGGCCGGCCGCCACCCGTCGAGGGTCCCACTGTGCTGCGACGGACAAGGCGCGCCGACAAGGGAAGCACGAAGGTCTGATCGACGACAAGGTGGATCGTCTACGGAATCCCCGGCGTCTCGGGAGGTTTGCCGTAGATGTCGCAAAACGCAGTGTTGTCGAGCCTTCGGCGGTCGCGCCAGAACTTGTGCGCTTCGCGCAGGCGCGTGGGCCACTCCGCAAGGTCCCCCCAGCCTTTCCCCGGCCAACCACTGTCTTTTACGACGAGGGAGCAAAAGTCGGGTTGCCCGGCGGCCACCATGTCCTGTCGTGCAGCTCCAAGATACGCCCCGAGTTGCTCTTGGCTGAGGCGACAGAGGCGACGAAGCCCGCTGTAGTGGATGACCTGCCCGTTTGAGGCAAGGCCAGCAAGGACACCTTGCATGAAGGCGAGGCGGTTGGGGTCGATGGACATGCCCTCAACATGCAGACGGTCGAGCGAGTCTGTCAAACGCAGCGAGGTCGCGGCTACGCCTCGCCCTTCCCCTCCCACAGCCAGGTGGGGGAGACGCCGAGGATCTCGGCGAGGAGCTTGGCGTGAGGCTCGCCGAACGGAAACCTGCCACTCATCCAGTGTGCGAGGTTCGTTGCCTCGGGAGCCAAGGAAGGGGCTCTGCGGTGCATCTCGAACCACACGTCCGGGCCGCTCTTGCCCGACGTGTCCACAGCGAGGGTCAGCCGCTCTGCAGGCGTCGACTTGGGGTGTTCGGATGTGAAGCGGGTGAGCCGCGCCTTGCGCTCTGCTGTGCCCCGGTCCTTTGCCTGCGGCTTGCCGTCGAGCAGGGCGTCGTCATCAGGAAGAGAACCGCGTGCCATCGTCCAGGGCGCTTCGCGGTCCACCACAGCGCGGGCGAGCCCGAGCCCGACTTCTTGGGCCACATCCCTCTCGCCCTTGTCTACTGCCTCAGCTACGGCCTTCGCTGCGGCGAAGAGAGGCTCCATATCGAGAGCCTCCACCATGAGCATTATGAACAGCAGGACTGGCTCGTCGTTAGCGGCGCGGTTCAGCACCATGTGAGCAAGATCTACTACCGACACGGGGATCCCGCTCCGCGACATCCCCGTGGGTGACTCGGGTCGTGGTGGGCGTGCGGCAATAGCATCGTCGTCCAGGTAGTCTTCGAAGAAGAGCCGCTTGAAGGTCATCTCGTTCCCGTAGCCACCAGCGTCGATAGGCTCGGAATCGTCCGTGAAGTACTCAGGACGGATCCCCAGATTCGCACACGCCAGACGGAGAGCGCGGACCCCGACGTTCCTGCGGCTGCCGCTTTGGAGGAGGGACACGTACGCCTGTGAGACTCCCAGACGGTAGGCGACGGCACTCTGCCAGCCCGATCCGCGGTCCTCCTCGTGGACCCTCAGCTGATCGATCAGGTCGATGTACCGGAAGGAGGCAAGCTCGGATGACAATAACTCCAGCAGGTCCATCGACCGAAACCATATCACGTCTCCTTGCCCAGGCCACGGCAAGCAGCTGTAGTTATAACTGGACAGATTTTGATGCGCTGGTAGCTTGTAGTTATGACTAAACGCGCGAGTGGACTCCGGGAGGCTCTAGAACTTCGCCTCTGGACGCAGACCGAGTTGGGACGGCGCGCTGGCGTTAGCCAAGCGACGATCTCCAAGGCGCTACGGGGGCGACCCCCCGCAAGCCCATCACTAGGCTGCGTATCGAACGCGCGCTCGGCTTTCCCATCGACTGGTGTCCTCAACCCCAATTGCAAAACGGACCGCAGCCCGTCGTCGAAAACAGCTGCAGCCCGTCGAGCGAACCCTCTGAACAAGGAAAATCCGCATGACCAAAGTAGATCAAGACCCCCCTGGACGCAACTCCATCACGCAGTACACATTCGAGGACGCCAACGTTCGCGTCATCGTCAGCGAGGACGGCGGGGTGTCATTCGTGGCGTCCGACGCCTGCAACGTGCTCGGCATCGGGAACACGAGCGACGGGCTACGCCGCCTTGAGGATGACGAGAAGGGGGTCGATTCAATCGATACCCTCGGCGGGCGACAGATGGTGTCCGTTGTCTCGGAGGCGGGCCTGTACTCGCTCATTCTCGGGAGCCGGAAGCCCGAGGCCAAGCGCTTCAAGCGCTGGGTCACCCACGACGTGCTCCCCTCCATCCGCAAGACTGGCGGCTACGGCAAGCAGGACACGCTCGCTGCGCTGTCCGACCCGGCCACCCTGCGCCTGCTCCTCGGCGACTACGCTGGGCGCCTCCAAGCGCTCGAGGCGGACGTCGACGCCGCCCGCCCGAAGGTGGAGGTCTACGACCGCATCGTGGCCTCCGACGACACCCTTGGGTTCCGGGAGGCGGCCAAGTTGGTGCGAGAGGCGACGGGGGCCAACGAGCCCGAGTTCAGGTCGCTCATGCTGCACAGGGGGTGGATCCAGCGCCTCGGTGGACGCCCTGCACCCGCTCACTACGGCATTGACCGCGGCTACACCACGTCGCGCCTGCGGGAGATCCCAGACGGCGAAGGCGGCCTCCGCACGAAGACCGAGCTCCGCATCACGCCGAAGGGCCTCGCCCGGGCCATTCAGCTGCTGATGAAGGAGGCCGCGTGACCGCCGACCGGCCCACGCGCCGCCCGTTCGTCACGGACATCGCCAACAACCTCGCCGCGGAGCTGCGTGACCGCGGCTACGACGTGCACCTCAGCGGGATACTGCAGTGCGAGGTAGTCATCTGCCCCATCGGCCCGCCGCTGGTGATCATCCCCTGGGCCGCCGGCGAGCACGACGAGCGCGCCATCGCCCCCAGGCTCCGCCTGATCGCGGGCGGCGCGGCGTAGGCTGGCAACGTTTCCACCAGCCTTGACGGAGCGCCATTGGCGCGGCATCTCTCACGGGCGCTGGAGACGGCGCACACGGGCCCCGGGACAAATGCAGTCCCTCCCCTCCTTGCACTCCTGGGGCCTGACCTCTTCGACCCCGTCCACCACCGTGTGGGCGGGGTCTTCTTCTTGGCGCCGACCTTCGGCCCAGAAAGCCGATGGTATCCGGCTGTCTGGTTTCACAAAAACAACCGACTTCACCACGATCGCAAACCAGCGCATTGAGTGAAGCCGCTGCTGCCCGCACAAGCGCCCGAGGATGACCGCGAGGCTCAGAGCTCGGCGGGGACTCAGCGCGCGCGGCGGTAGTGCATGGCCACCGCTCCGTTGCGGAGCGGGTTTGCGGACACCAGCTCGAGCTGGCGCGCGCTGGGCAACCCGCTCTGGTACAGGGTGGGGCCGTGGCCCGCGATTCTGGGATGGACGAGCAGGCGGTACTCATCGATGAGGTCCAGCCGGTCCAGCTCGGCCGCGAGCTTGCCGCTGCCGAGGAGCACCCCCGTCGGGGTTGCGTCCTTGAGCTTCTGCACGCAGGCACGCAGGTCGCCGGCGATGTGGTGGCTGTTGGTCCAGGGGAAGTCCGTGCGCGTGGACGACACCACGTACTTGGGCTTGGCCTCCAGCGAGACCGCCCACTGGCGCATGGCTTGCGGCGCCTCCCCGTCGCCGCGGGCCACGGCCGGCCAGTAGCTCTCCATCATCTCGTACGTGACGCGACCCCACAGCATCGCGCCGGCCTCGTCCATGAGACGGGTGAAGAACGCGTGCGTCTCGTCGTCGGCGATGCCCTCTAGGTGATCGACGCATCCGTCCAAGGTGACGTTGAAGCTGAAGGTGAGGAGTCCCATGCGGAGATCCTGCCGCGTCACCGCTCCCGCGTGTGGGTTTTTGCAGAGTCACCCCGTCGCATCGGTCCCCTCTCGGAGGTGGTCGAGGTAGGCCGTGAACACGAGCGCCCGGTTCTTCTTGCGGCCGTCGAGGGCGTGCAGCACGTCGGCGGCCTCCAGCACGCGCAGCGCCTTCGCCGCCGCGGGCCGCGAGCACTGCAGTAGGCCCACAGCGCGGTTCACGGTGACTATCGGATGCTGCGGCAGGAGCTCGAAGAGACGTAGGCTGAAGACGGTGGCGTCGTCCCGTGCGAGCAGCCGCTCGCGTGACTCCACGACGATGGTGTGGAGGCGTCGCGCCGTGGCAATGGCCTCTGCGGCGACCATGGCGACACCTTCGAGGAAGTACGCAAGCCACCCCTCCCAGTCGCCGTCCGTGCGGACCGCGCCCAGGCGGCGGTAGTACTCTTGGCGGTGGACCTTCAGAAAGAGGCTGAGGTAGAGCAGCGGGCGCGAGAGCAGGCCCCAGTGGCGAAGGAGCAGCGTGATCAAGAGGCGTCCCAGGCGGCCGTTCCCGTCCAGGTAAGGGTGCAGGGTCTCGAACTGCACGTGCAGCAGACCGACCCGGATGAGTGGCGGCAGGTCGCTCTCGTCATGGATGGCGTGCTCGAACTGGCTGAGCAGCTCACCGAGCCGATGCGGTGCTGGAGGAACGAAGCTCGCGTTTCCAGGTCGTGTGCCTCCGATCCAGTTCTGCACGCGCCTCACCTCGCCCGGCTGCTTCTGAGCACCTCGAGCCCCCGCCAGCAGTCGGCGATGGGTCTCGGACAACAGGCGCATGGAGAGCGGCAGACCGGTATCGCGGCCCAGCTCGTCCCACGCGAAGTTGAGGGCGTCGACGTAGCCGCAGACCTCCTCCACGTCGGCGTCCACGGGGGCCTCGCCCGATGCCTCCACCTCGAGCAGATCCATCAGCGTCGCCTGCGTCCCCTCGATCTGAGCCGACAGCACCGCCTCCTTCCGCACGAAGGCATAGACGAACCACTCTACCCAGGGCACGAGATCGCCCGCGAGGTCCAGTAGACGGACCTGCTCCGTCGCGTGGGCCAGCAGAGGCGCGAGTTGACCATCCAGGTTCAGCGGCGGGTCGCGCGGCGGCAGGGGGAACGGCACGAAGGCGCGGACCTCCTCCCCTGCCACGCTGCTTCGCTCGTACTCTCCGGTGTGTCGCTTCACGGTTCACCCTGGGCAGCGACCGCTTCACGTCGCCGCGCAACAATAAGCGCTCGCTTCATTCACGTCCATCCTATGCAGCGATCGCTTCATCCGGGACGTGGACGACGGCTCACACCCGGAGCATCAGTCGTCCCGCAAGCCGCGCCCCGCGAGGATGGCGGGCACGCACTTGGCCACGCGGTCGGCGCGCGTCTGGGCGCGCTTCGCTCCGGCGAAGTAGATGTTGTAGGCCCGCTGTCGGCCGGGGGTCAGGGCCTGGAAGGCGGCCCGCAGCGTGGGGTTGCCGTCCAGCTGCGCTTGCAGCTCGTCCACCAGCACGAGCTCGCTGCTCTTCTCGACCGTCAGGCCAGCGCGCTCCACCTCGATGGCCTGCCGCACGAAGTCCTGAATCACCGCCTGCATGTCGCGCACCTGGTCCACGCTGGTGAAGCAGAGGCGCAGCGCGGAGCGGGTGTTCTCGCCCTGTTCCTGGAGGAGGCCCTGCGGGTCCTTCAGCAGCGCGCCCTTGAAGAACATGAGCGCCAGGAACCCCTTCATGGGCTGCATGATGGCGATGTTCTTGCCCTCCGCGCCGTAGCAGGGCTTGCCCCACTTGAGAGCCTCGTCCAGCGGGGTGGCGCGCAGGATGGAGCGCAGCTGCGTTGCCTCCTCCCGCCACGGCCTCGCGCGGGCGAAGTACGTGTCGACGTCGCTGGTCTTGCTCACGCCGGTGTCTTTGGACGGGGCACGCGCCATCTCGCCGAAGTGCCATGCCGATTGGTCGGTGTCGACCGCCGATGAGTGAGCAGGGGCCAGCTGTTGACGTGCGTCCAGATATGGGTAGACTCCTAAATAAGAATGATACGCAAATAGGAATGGGTACGTGACTACGGAGACGATAGAGACCCAGACGCGGCTCGAGCGGTTCAAGGCAGCCGCGCGGTCCGCGGGCATCAAGCTCACCCATCAACGCCTCGAGATCTTCCGGGTGCTCGCGTCGAGCGTGGAGCACCCCAGCGCCGAGGCGGTGCACCGCGCGGTGCAGGTGACGACGCCCACCGTGTCGCTGGACACAGTCTATCGGACGCTGTGGTTGCTCACCGACCTGGGCGTGGTGACCACTCTGGGTCCGCGGCAGGACAGCGTGCGCTTCGACGCGAACGTACAGAGGCACCACCACTACGTCTGCACGCGCTGCGGTCTGGTGCGCGACTTCGAGAGCGCGGAGCTGAACGCGCTCCGCCTCCCCGACACGGTGAGCCAGTTCGGTCAGGTCGTGAGCGCGCACGTGGAGGTCCGCGGCGTCTGCGAGCGCTGCGCGAGCGAGCCCACCGAGAGTCAGCCGCCCAGAAACATGGCCCGCAGAGAGGCCGAAAGAGGAGAAGCACATGAGTGACGCAAAGACAGAGACCAAGGGTTCCACCGGAGGCAGCGCAGGGAAGTGCCCCGTCATGCACGGGGCTGTCACGACAACCGGCGCGTCCACCCACGAGTGGTGGCCCAAGGCCCTGAACCTGGACATCCTCCATCAGCACGACCGCAAGACCAGCCCGCTGGGGGCCGACTTCGACTACCGCGAAGAGGTGCAGAAGCTGGACGTCGCGGCGCTGAGGAAGGACCTGGTCGCGTTCATGACGGACAGCCAGCCCTGGTGGCCGGCGGACTGGGGGCACTACGGCGGCCTGATGATCCGCATGGCCTGGCACGCCGCCGGCACGTACCGGATCTCTGACGGGCGCGGTGGGGGCGGCACGGGCAACCAGCGCTTCGCGCCGCTCAACTCGTGGCCGGACAACGGCAACCTCGACAAGGCGCGCCGACTGCTGTGGCCGATCAAGAAGAAGTACGGCAACCGCATCAGCTGGGCGGACCTGATCCTGTTCGCCGGCACCGTGGCGTATGAGTCCATGGGCCTCGAGACCTTCGGCTTCGGGTTTGGGCGCGAGGACATCTGGCACCCCGAGAAGGACACGTACTGGGGCTCCGAGAAGGAGTGGCTGGGCTCGTCACGCTACGACGGGGACGACCGCGAGACGCTCGAGAACCCGCTGGCGGCGGTCCAGATGGGTCTCATCTACGTCAACCCCGAGGGTGTGGGCGGCAAGCCCGATCCGCTCGCGACCGCCCGTGACGTGCGGCTCACGTTCGCGCGGATGGCCATGAACGACGAGGAGACGGTGGCCCTCACGGCGGGTGGTCACACCGTGGGCAAGGCCCATGGCAACGGCGACGCGAGCGCCCTCGGCCCCAACCCCGAAGGCGCCGACGTCGACCAGCAGGGACTTGGGTGGCGCAACCCCAACGGCAAGGGCGTTGGGCGCGACGCGGTGACGAGCGGCCTCGAGGGCGCCTGGACGACCCACCCCACCCGTTGGGACAATGGCTACTTCCACATGCTCCTCAATCACGAGTGGGAGCTGAAGAAGAGCCCGGCGGGCGCGTGGCAGTGGGAGCCCGTCAGCATCGAGGAAGAGGACAAGCCCGTCGACGTCGAGGACCCGTCCATCCGCTGCAACCCGATCATGACGGACGCGGACATGGCGATGATCAAGGACCCCGCGTACCGCGCCATCTCGGAGCGGTTCTACAAAGACCCGGAGCACTTCTCCAAGGTCTTCGCGCGCGCCTGGTTCAAGCTCACGCACCGCGACATGGGCCCGAAGGTGCGCTACCTCGGCCCCGACGTGCCGCAGGAAGACCTGCTCTGGCAGGACCCGGTGCCGGCAGGGAAGACAGGCTATGACGTCGCGGCCGTGAAGGCGAAGATCGCCCAGAGCGGCTTGTCGGTGGGCGAGCTGGTCGCCACGGCGTGGGACAGCGCCCGCACCTTTCGCGGCTCGGACATGCGCGGCGGCGCCAACGGCGCGCGCATCCGCTTGGCCCCGCAGAAGGACTGGGAGGGGAATGAGCCCGCGCGCCTCGCGCGCGTGCTGGGGGTGCTGGAGCCCATCGCGGCAGCCAGCGGCGCTAGTGTGGCCGACGTCATCGTGTTGGCCGGCAACGTCGGCCTCGAGCAAGCGATCAAGGCGGCTGGCCTGGAGGTTGCGGTCCCCTTCGCTCCCGGTCGAGGCGATGCGACGGACGAGCAGACCGACGCAGAGTCGTTCGCGCCTCTCGAGCCGATTCACGACGGCTACCGGAACTGGCTGAAGAAGGACTACGCCGTGACGGCCGAAGAGCTGCTGCTCGATCGCACGCAGCTCATGGGCCTCAGCGCACCCGAGATGACGGTGCTGGTGGGCGGTATGCGCGTGCTCGGCACCAACCACGGAGGCACCCCGCACGGGGTGTTCACGGACCGCGTGGGCGCGCTGACCAACGACTTCTTCGTGAACCTGACCGACATGCGCTGCACCTGGGTGCCCGCCGGCCCGGGGCTGTACGAGCTGCGCGACCGCGCGACGGGCAAGGTGAAGTGGACGGCCACGCGCGTGGACCTGGTGTTTGGGTCCAACTCCGTTCTCCGCGCCTACGCCGAGCTCTACGCGCAGGACGACAGCAAAGAGAAGTTCGCGAGGGACTTCGTCGCCGCGTGGACCAAGGTCATGAACGCGGACCGCTTCGACTTGGCCGCGTAGGCACGTAGCGTAGCTGGACCAGCCCTGCGCCAAGCTCCCGCGAACTCTGGAGAGTGAGCTCGTGTCGCCGGGCGACGCCGGTCCAGAGGGGCAACCCCGCGCCCAGGACCGTGGGAATCAACGTGAGCGTGAGCTCGTCGACCAGCCCCGCGTCCAGTGCCGAGCGAATGAGCGCGCCCCCGTCGAGGTAGACGTCGCGCTCGCCCGCGGCGGCCTTCGCCTCGTCGACCAGGTCCGTGATGCTCCCGCTCACCGCCGTGACCACGCCGCGTGCGGCGCTCAGGGGGCGACTCGTGGCGACCAGCACGGGGGTCTCGCCGTAGGGCCAGTCGCCGTCGAAGCCGCTCACCACGTCATAGGTGCGCCGACCCATCAACATCGCCCCAACGCCCTGCATGAACGGCGTGAAGGTGTCCTCCGCGCCCTCGCGCTGGAGCCAGTCGAGCTCGTCGTTGGGCCCGGCGATGAACCCATCGAGCGACATGGCCATGAACACGTGCACGCGCTTCATGGGCTGATGATACGCGATGGCCGCGCCGCTGCGCCGCGAGCGTGCGAGACCGCCGCTACTCGTACCACTGCCCCGCTTCCACGAAGTCCGTGAAGTCTTCCCAGGAGATTTCGCGCAGCGCGACGACGGGGTCCTCGATCTCGCGCGGGTCCACCGCCCTGAGTTCCCCCGACTCATCGAGCACGGCAACTTTACCAGGCACGTACGCACGCCCGGTGTCGTCGCCCTCTCGCCACCCGCCGGTCGTCCCCGCGGCGGCGCATTCGAGATAGGTGCAGGGGTCGAAGTTGAACCAGCGCGAGCCTCGCGGTGCATCCACGCCGAAGTAGCGGTGCTCGTTGTCCAGTGTCCCCGCCTCGCGCATCTCTCGCAGGTCGCGGATCTGCTCGGCGACGCGCCGCTCCCAGGCCAAGTACCCTGTGGAAGCGTCAACGGGCGCGCCGCCGCTGTCGGGCACGGGCTCGAAGGCTGCCTGGAGCACATGTGTGAAGTCGGCAAGAGGGAGGCCATGGCAGGCGGCCCACGGGCGCGCCAGCCTGCTCAGGTTCTCCAGGTACGCCTGCAGCGTGATGCAATGGCCCTCGTTGCGGCTCACAAGGGCGGCGATGAACACGTAGAGTTCGCGATTGGTCTCGGGCAGCTGGTCGCTCATGGCCTCGCCGACGAGAGTACACTTGCGAGGCGCCCGGCGCGCCCTAGGACTGCGTGGCATGGACGAACGAGCCAAGACAGCCGCCAGCAAGTTCCTGAGCCTGGTGCTGCGCCATCAGCCAGAGGTGGCAGGCCTCACCCTGGACGCCGCTGGCTGGGTCAACGTGGACGCGCTCCTGGAGGGCTGCGCCGCGTGCGGCAACGGTCTTACCCGAGCGCAGCTGGAGCACATCGTGAGCACCAGCTCGAAGCAGCGTTTCGCGTTTTCGGAGGATGGGCTGCGGATCCGCGCGAACCAAGGGCACTCCACCGAGGTGGAGCTGGGCCTGACACCCGTCGAGCCCCCGACCAGGCTATTCCACGGGACCGTCGCCGCCGCGCTCCCCGCGATTCGCGCGGCGGGGCTACAGCGGATGGCGCGCCACCACGTGCACCTGTCGGCGGACGAGGGTACCGCGCTCGCCGTCGGCGGACGACGGGGCAAGCCCGTCCTACTGCGGGTCGATGCGGGGGCCATGCACGCGGCGGGGCACCTCTTCTACCTCTCGGCCAATGGGGTCTGGTTGACCACCGACGTTCCCAGCGCGTTCATCGAGGGTCTCTCCGCCGGCTGAGTGAGGGTCCGTTGCGCCCCCTGTGATTGCGGGGTTGTGCGGCGCCCGATTGCCCACTCGCTCGCGCTGCGCCAGACCTCGCGCATGAGCGTCACGCCCATCCGCGCTGGCTCGCGCCGCAGCAAGCACAGCAAGATCGTCGAGTGGGTGGGTGGCATCACCACCATGCCCGCGTACGTCACGGGCGAGGGCGAGCCCTACCAGCCCGAGGTGCTGCTGTGGCTCGACGCAGAGGGCGCCATCCTGGGGACCGCGACGGAGCGCCCCGGCGAGCTGCTGGCCTTGGCGAGCCGCAGCCTGAGCGAGACCATCGCCCGGCCCATGTACGGCAAGCCGCACTCCCCCACGCGCGTGCGGGTGAGCTCCGAGGAGCTGGCTGCCGCGCTGCGCGAGGGGCACCCCGGGCTCGAGGTCGTGTGTGCGCCCACGCCGGAGCTGGACGCCGTGCTGGCACACATGCAGGAGCACCTGGGCTCTAGCGGCGAGCCCCCCTCGTACATGTCGCTGGGCCTCGAGCCGCCCGCCATCGCGTCGTTCTTCTCCGCCGCGGCCGCGCTCTACAAGGCCGCGCCGTGGAAGGTGGTGCCGGACGACGAGTGCCTCATCGCGGTCACCGTGGAGTCCATGGGCCTGCGCGACGCGGCCATGTCGGTCATCGGCCAGATGGGCGAGAGCCTGGGGCTCATCCTGTTCTCGGGCCTCGATGACTTCGAGGCGTACATCGACATGGCCGAGGCCTTCGAAGCCGGGGAGGAGCCCGTCGTGCCGCCGCACTTCTCCATCTCCTTCGGCGGGCCCGACGAGGTGCCCGAGGCCGTGCCGGCCGAGGTGCGGGAGCACGGCTGGGAGCTGGTGTCCAAGAAGGCCTACCCCTGGCTGATGGCGGTGGACGCGGGCCTGGTGACGCGCCCCGCCGACCCGGACGAGGTGACCCTGGCAGAAGCCGTGGCGCGGGCCATGGTGGCCTTGATGGCCGACAAGAAGGCGCTGCGGGCCGCGTTCGAGGGCGGCCCGCCCGTCGCGTTGACGCACGGCGCGCGCACGCACGATGGCTTTGTGGAGGTGACGCTGCGGGCCCCCTACGTGCGCACGCCGAAGCAGTACGCGCCCGACCACGACCTGGTCGCGGAGCTGGCGGCGCTGCGCGAGGCCGGCCCGGACATGGACCACGAAGAGCGCGCGGACCTCGAAGCCGAGCTGACCCGCCGCTTCCTCGCCTCGCCCGAAGCCGAGGGCCTGGCCGACATGGAGGCCTGCAGCTTCGTGATGGACCTGGCCGCCACGCACCACGGCGAGACCATCGCCACGCTGCAGCCGAGCGGGCTGCGCCAGCTGCTGTTCCAGACGGTGCCCGCGAAGGTGAGCGTGCGCGCGGCAGATGCGGGCGAGATCATCGCCGAGTGCCGCGCCTTCTACGCGTTCCTGAAGCGTGAGTTCGGCCTGGCCCAAGCGGACGCCTGCCTCGCGCTGCTCGACGACAAGGCCGTCGCCAAGCTGGAAGCCGGGCTGTCCGACGAGTCCAACTTCAGCCCGGCCAAGGCCTTCGTCATGGCCGGCGCGCGCGCTGGCTTCGACATGAACTCGCAGGAGGGCATCGAGGCCTGGCTCGCCGAGTCCCAGGGGCAGCTCTTCGGGCCGGCGTCCCAGTCGCCGAAGCGCCGCGCCCCCAGCCCGCCAAAGAAGCCCGCCACCAACGCGGAGAAGAACAAGCAGAAGGCGAAGCGCAAGGCGAGCAAGAAGAAGCGCTAGCGCAGGACGAGGTCCAGCGTGCATTCCGCGTGGCCGAGGCTGCGCTCCGCGCCTGAGAGCCCGCGCGTCAGAGCCCTGCGCGCGTCAGAGCCCCGCTCGCTTCGCGATGGCGTCGATGGCCGCCTGGTAGGTGGTCTCGCCGGTGGAGAAGAGCGGCACGATCAGCCGGCTGACGCCCAGGTCCGCGTACTGCTGGAGCGCGTCGGGCTGCGCGGCCACACGCCACGTGCCCGTGATCTCGATGCTGCCGTAGTCACGTCCGACCTCGTTGGCGATGGTGCGTAGCTCGGCGAGCTGCTCCCCCAGCTGCTCGGGGCTGCCGCTAGGCGCGTACCAGCCGTCGCCCAGCTGGGCCACGCGCTTGAGCGCCTGCTTGGAGGTGCCACCCACCAGCAGCGGCGGGTGCGGCCGCTGCGCGGGCGTGGGGTAGCTCTTGAAGCCACTCCACGTGATGAAGTCGCTCTGGTGCTCCACCACGTCGCCGCTCCACACCTTCTTCATGGCGGCGATGTAGTCGTTGAAGCGCGCGCCGCGGCGCTCGAAGGGCGTGCCCATGGCCACGAACTCCTCCTCCAGCCAGCCGATGCCGAGCCCCAGCGTGAGGCGCCCGCCGCTGAGCACGTCGATGCTGGCCGCTTGCTTGGCCAGGAGCAGCGGGTTGGTCTGCGGCAGGATGTTCACGCCCGTGCCCAGGCGCAGCGTCTTGGTGGCGGCCGCCACGTGCGCCAGCGCGATGAGCGGGTCGATGAACCAGCCCTCGGGCTGAATGGGCATCTTGCCCGACTTGTCGTACGGGTACCGCGAGTTGTAGTCCACGGGCACCATGGCGTGCTCGAAGGTCCACACGGACTCGAGGCCCGCAGCCTCCGCGTACTGGGCGAGAGGGATCATCTGCGCGGCCACTTCGGGGCCACCGACGTTGAGAGGGACGATGCCGATCTTCATGGGCGGGAGCGTACGCGCAGGCGCGACGCCGCGCGAGGGGCGCGAGCGGGGAGCGCGAGAACGGAGCGCGACACCGCCCGCGCGCAGAGGAGCGGAGGAGCCCTTCTGCGCCGTGCTCAGGGGGGCGCGTCCAGCGGAAGCCGCAGGTAGAACTGCTGCGCGTGGTAGGTCTCACCGAAGCCACCGGGGCCCGCCACCGCGTCGGTCATGACGCTCCCCGTCGCGCGCAGCGTGCCCGCCTCGAGCGCGCTCGCGGCCAACGCTTGCTCGGGGCCGCTGGCGCCCACGGCGGACACGTCCAGCCCCGAGATCATGAGCGTGGTCGCCGTGCCCAGCGTGTCCATGCGGATGTTGAAGCAGGGGTCGATCAAGCACAGCAAGGCCGTGCGCGCGAGGCCGTGCAGGGGCGCGTCCGTGGGCACCGTGAGCGGCGTGCCCCACTCCGCCACCCACGCGCTCTCCACCAAGAGCACACCGAACACGCCGCTCCCGCCGTAGGCGCGCGAGCTGATCTGTCCGTCCAGCAAGAAGCCGCCGGTGGCGCCTGTGGCGCGCGTCTGGTCCGAGGGCGTGAGCGCGCTGGGCGTCCAGTCGAGGTCCGCCACGTAGCACTCCTCCGCGCGGGTTCCGTCGGCGCACAGGGTGTCCGCCTGGTTCACCGCCTGGAGGAAGTACCCGCCGCACCCCGGCGCAGCGCAGCGGCGTCCGTCGTGCCTCGCAAAGTACGTGGTGGACGGGCCTGGCATCCCAAGGTCCGCGTGGCTTGCGTCACCACCGTCGCCCGCGTCCGGAGAGCCACCGCCCCCCTTGCAGCCGGGGGCCACAAGCAGGACGACACACAACACCCCGTGTGCGCACGCGCGCGCGCCGACACTGGACCACCAAGCCACCTTAGTCATCCCGACAGGGTGCCATTCGCTAGCCGCTCCGGCACACGCGTCCGCCAGGCTGAAGCGGCGCCCGGCGCACGTGCGCTCCCAGCGGTCAGCGCGACGTGAAAGGCAGTGGCACGTAGAACTGGGTCGCGTGGTACGTCTCCCCGAGGCCGCCGGGCCCGGGCACGGTGTCCGTGGTGATGGCCCCCGTCGCGCGCAGCGTACCGGCCTCGAGCGCCGCCTGGCCGCGCAGCACGTCCGCCGCCTGGGCGCCCACCATGCTCAGGCTCAGCCCCGAGACGTTCTCGCCGTCTGCGGTGTTGAGCGTGTCCACGCGGATGTTGAAGCATGGGTCGATCAGGCACAGCAGAGGCGTGCGCGCGAGCGCGTGGAAGGGCAGCAGCGACGGGGGCTCGATGCGCGCGCCCCACTCGGCGATCCACGCGCCCTCCACCGCGAGCACGCCCAGCACGCCCGCGTTGCCGAAGCGGCGGCGCTCCATGCGCGCGTCCACCAGGAAGCCACCGGACGCGCTGACGGCGCGCGTCTGATCCACCATGCGTAGACCGCTGGGCGCCCAGTCGAGCTCGGCCACGTAGCACTGGGCCGAGAGGAGGCCGTCCGCGCAGAGCGTCATCTCCTGGTTCACGGCCTGCACGAAGAAGCCACCACAGGTGGGCGGCAGGCAGTCGCGCTCGTCGAAGCGCAGGAGATAGGTGGTGACCTCGCCGGGCATGCCCAGGTCGGGGTCACCTGCGTCGGTGCCTGCGTCCGTCACGCCACCCGCGTCCGTGCCACTGCCGCCGTCAGCCTGCGCGCCCCCGTCCGTGAGCGCGCCACCGTCCTCGCCACCTGCGTCGCCCTGCCCCAGGTCGGACGCGCCGCCGTCTGCGCCGCCCGTGTCGGCGGCTCCCACGTCCGTTGCGCTCGCGTCTTGCCGGCCTGCGTCACCGGAGCTCGACGCGTCTACGCCCGCGTCGGTGTCGCCCGTGCCACCTCCGCCGCAGCCCGCTGCGCCACTGCCGAGGGCCATCAACAACGCCACCGCGCAGAGCGCGCCGCGAGACCACCAACCACCAACACTCATGGTCACAGCGTGCCAGCCACGGAGGGCGATGGCACGCTGGTCGTGCGCGTGCCGCGCGCCGGCCTACTCGTCGTCGCCGCCCGAGCCGCCCGTCTCTCCCACGCCCGGGATCCCCCCGGCGTAGGCCTCGAGATCGTGCTCGTCCGCCTCGGCGTCTGCGTCCGGGTCGTCGTCGCCCTCGGGGTGGCTGCCGCCGCTCACCTCTTCACCCGAAGCCAGCAGCGAGAGCGCCAAGCCCTCGGCGCCCGTGGGCCACAGCCAGCTGGGGCGTGGGCGCTGCACACCCTCTTCGTCTTCGTCGGGCTCGCAGCTGTCCACTGCGGCGCGCCACTGCGCGGGGACGGCCGACACACCGTAGACCGCGCCCATCAGCGCCCCCGCGATGGCCGCGTTGGTGTCGCTGTCGGCGCCGCGGCTGACGGTCTCGACGAGCCCCTCCTCCAACGACGGAGCGTGCAAGAGCACGTGGAAGGCGTTCTGCAGCGCCACGCGCACCCAGCCCATCTTGTCGCTGAAGTCGCGCGGGGGGCCGTCTTCGGCGTCACGCAGCGCGCCGCGCACCACGGGGTGGGCGTCCATGCGGGCGGCGTAGTCCTGCGCCGAGGCGTAGAGGGCGCGGGGGTCGGTCTCGCCGCGGATGGCGCGCGCCAGCGTCACCGCGAACACGGCGTTGGCCTGCCGGCACGCGGGGTGAGGGTGCGTCAGCAGCGCGTCGTCCATGGCCGCGCGGGCCACCCACTCGTCACCGCGCCGCGCGCCGAAGATGGCGATGGGCGACACGCGCATGAGCGCGCCGTTGGCTTGGCTGGCCTGGTTCGCGCCGTTGCGCATGGCCGGCGCCACGTCCTCTTCGTTCTCGAGCGCGCGCTGACCCGCCTCCACCGCGGTGCGCACCGTGTTGCCGATGTCGAAAGGGTCCGTGGCGAACCAGCTCACGTAGTGGCGCGCCACCGACTCGTCCACGAAGTCGCCCTCGTCCAGCAGTGACCACGACAGCGCCAGCGCCATCTCGGAGTCATCCGTGGGCTGGCCGGCCAGCGTGTCGAAGGTGCCGCCGTCGTGCAGCTCGCGCACGCCGCCGGGGTATGCCGCCGCGATGTCGGCCGGAGTCTTGAACTCCACCAGGCTGCCGAGCGCATCGCCCGTCAGCTGTCCGTACCAACACCCAATCGCCCGCGCTCTCTCACCCTTGTCCATGACCATCTTTCTCAGACTCATAGCGCGCCAGCAGCGCGCGTGTCTCGTGCAGGAACGCGTCGCGTTCTTGCGTGGGCCCCTCTAGCACGACATCGCCCCCTTCGCGTCGAATCCAGCTACGAAGGCGGGCCGTGGCGCCCGCGCGGCTGTGTCGCAGCTGGCCACGCACCCGCAGGCGCAGCAGCCCACGCTCCGAGGCGTCCGTCCCCGTGGCGTCGCTCGTAGGGAGCGCCGCAGCGGACGTGTCCTCCACGAAAGGCTCGAAGAGCTCGCCGCGCAGATAGCGCTCGTGGTCGAAGCCGGCCGGCGGCACGAAGCGCTGCTCCGTCACCGTCAGGGCCTTCATCCGCGCCACCTTGAAGGTCTTGTGCTGCTCGTCCACCACGTACCACGCGCCCCGGCGCTCGATGAGCAGCATGGGGTGCAGGGTGCGCTGCGAGAGGGCGTCGCGCCCGGCCGTGTAGTACTCGGTCGCACACACCAGGTGTTCGCGCACAGCGCGCTCCAGCTGCGCCAGGTGCTCCGCCTCTTCGCTGCGCTCCCCCTCGGTGAAGACCGCGTCGTCCACCGGTGCCACCAGCTGCCGCCCCCGCTCGCTGCCCAGCTCCAGCAGGCGGTGGGCCAGGGCCTCGGCCTCGCGCGCCAGCGCCGGCACGGGGGCGCTGCGCAGCGGGGCGAGGACCATCAGCAGCGCCAGCAGCTCGTCCGCGCTGAAGCGTGGCGCGCGCGTGAACTGCTGCGGCAGCGCCACGTGCAGCCGGTCGCCCTCGAGGTAGAGGTCCACCAGCTCGTCGGGGGTGCCCTCGGGCGTGCCCACGAAGGCCACCTGGTCCACCAGCTTGGCCAGCTCGCTCGCGTGAATGCCCAGCCGCGCGCACACCTCCGCGACGGGCACGCCGTCCTCGCTCTGCGCCAGCCACGGCACCAACACCAAGAAGCGCCCGAGGTCGCTGGCGAGGTCACTCATGCGCCCGCTCCGTCTCGCGTGCTGGCTCCGCTTCACGCGCCTGCTCCGCCTCGCGCGCCGGCTCCGCCTCACGCGCCGGCTCCGCCTCGCGCACCGGCTCCGCCTCGTGCGCCGCGAGCACCGCGCGCAGCACCCGCGCCACCGCCTCGCGCGCCTCGTCCGGGGCCAGCAGCTCGGCGCGCGCGCCCAGGTCCAGCACCTGCTGCACCAGGTGCGGCAGGTTGCTCGTGGTGAGCGTGAACACGCCCTCCTCGTCGGGCTCGCCCCACGACGCGCGCATCAAGAACGCCACCTCGGGGTCCACGCGCACCCGACACACGAGCGGCGCGTGCACCTCGTAGCGCAGCGGGTCCATCGCGCTGTAGTCCGCGGCCCGAAAGCCTTTGGGGACGCTGTAGTCCGGCTGCCCGGGCCGCTTGTCGTTCACGCTCAGCGAGACGATGCGCGCCACGCGGAACACGCGCGTGGTGGCGCGAAAGTGGTCGTGCCCGCACAGGTGCCACACGCCGCTCTTCGAGAACAGCGCGTAGGGGTCCACCTCACGCTCGGTCGGCGGACCGTCGGGCTTCTGGTAGACCAGCCGCACGCGCTTGCGGCGGGCCAGCGCGTCGCTCAGCTGCTCGAGGGCCGCGCTCACGGGCTCCTCGCTCACGCGCGCGGGCATCACCCGCGGCGCTCGGGGCGCGTCTTGCTCCGCGTCCGCGTCCAGCTTGGCCAGCGCCAGGCGCAGCGCGCTCCGGTGCGGCGAGGTGTCGCTGCCCAGCGCCGCGCGCGCCGCGCTCGCCAGCAGCGCGCGGTCCTTCCCGCTCAGCTCGATGGGCGGCAGGTAGCTGGCGTCCGCGTCAAGCCAGTAGCCCCCTTCCCCGCCATGCTCCGCGTCCTCGTCGGCCACGTAGCGCAGCACCAGACCAATGCTGGCCAGCTCCGCCTTGTCGCGCTC
The DNA here is from genome assembly GCA_020633075.1 of Sandaracinaceae bacterium. Lineage (GTDB taxonomy): Bacteria > Myxococcota_A > Polyangia > Polyangiales > Houyiibacteriaceae > JADJJE01. The sequence goes on along the minus strand of JACKEI010000002.1, from coordinate 749,755 downwards.
GAACTTGCGGCGCGTCGCGTCCTCGCTGCCGTCGGCGTAGTCCGGGAACATCTCGCGCAGGGCGGGAAGAGCCACCGGGGCGCGCGCCGTCTGCAGCACGTGCACCAGGTCCAGCAGGCGTTCCAGCCGCTTCATCGGGGAGCCGGCTCATCGAAGCGCGCCCACAGGAAGGTGCGCTTGAACGTGAAGAGGTAGGGCATGTCGGGGGGTCCCAGGACGTGCTCGAGGCGCGCCGCATAGGAAGCCAGGAAGGCGTCGTATGCTGCCTCGTCCGGGAGCGCAACGCGCACGGGGTGGAGCGCCGTGCCACGCACCCACTCGAGCACGTCCAGCGGGCGCGCCAGCACGTGGGGAAACACGCGCACGTGCACGTTCATGGCGCTGGCCCCGAGCGCGTGCAGCAGTGCCGCGTAGCGCTCCGGAGGCTCCACGTGCTCGGCCGAGGCCAGCGTGGGCAGCGCGCCCTGGAAGAGCGCGCGCTGCTCGTCCACCGTCTCGGCGATGGCCCGGTAGGCCGGGTGGTCCGCGTTGCACGGGAGCTGCACGGCCAGCTGCCCCCCGCGCGCGAGCTGCAGCCGCCAGCGACCGAGGACCGCCGCGTGCTGGGGCACCCAGTGGAGCGCCGCGTTGGAGAACACCAGATCGAGCGGCTGGTCGCTGGTGAAGGTGGCCAGGTCTCCCTGGGCAAAGCTCACGTCCGCCTGCGCGTCCACGTGCGCTCGCGCGCGCTCCAGCATGGCTGGGCTCGAGTCCACGCCCAACACGTGCCGCGGCCCCAGCCGCGCGGGCAGCTCCTTGGTCAGCTCTCCAGACCCACAGCCCAGGTCCACCGCGACGCCTCCCTCGCAGCGCGCGCAGAGCCCCGCCAGCGCGTCGAAGGGCTGACGGCGCTCGGCGGCGAAGCGGTGGTACTGCGAGGGGGACCAGACGTCCATGGCCCACGATTATGACCCCTCTGGCCTGGCCGCGAAACCGGGGTCAGTTCATGTCATCGGGTGCCCTTGTGGGTGTATGTGTGCGCAACGACTTGTGTTTTCACCGATATCAACATTACGTGAAAGCTCCCGTGATTACAGGACAATTACGCGCATCCTTGCCTTTGCTCTGCTAAACCTGAGCCCATGAGCACCTCAACCGTTGGTATCTCCGCCCTAGGCGTTCACTTCCCCTCTGCCGCGCTGCCCCTCGCCGAGCTGGGCGCGCTCCGCGGTGTGGACCCCAACAAGTACCTCTCCGGCCTGGGCTGCCACGAGATGGCGCTGTGCCCCGCCGGCACGGACGTAGTGACGCTGGCGGTGGAAGCGGCGCGCCGCGCCCTGGCGAGCTGGTCCGGCAGCATGGGGGACATTGGGCTCATCGTGGTGGGCACCGAGACGGCCAAGGACATGAGCCGGCCGCTCTCCGCGTGGGTGGCCGAGGAGCTGGGGCTCAGCGGGGCCGTGCGCTCCTACGAGGTGAAGCACGCCTGCTACGGCGGCACGCTGGCCCTGCGCCAGGCGGTGGAGTGGCAGCTCTCGGGCGCGGCGCGCGGCAAGTCGGCGCTGGTGATCGCGGCGGACGTGGCGCTCTACGCGCCGGAGGACAGCGGCGAGCCCACACAGGGGGCGGGCGCCGTGGCCATGATCGTGGGCACGCCGGACGTGGCCGCGGTGGACGTGGCCAGCTTCCCGTTCAGCCAGCCGGCCTTCGACTTCTGGCGCCCGGTGGGGCAGGCCTTCCCCAGCGTGGAGGGGCAGCTCTCGCTGGACTGCTACAAGCTCGCGGCGGCCAGCTGCTTTGCGGACTACGTGGCCTACGAGCAGGCCGAGAGCACGGCAAAGCAGACGCCGAGCCCGGCCGAGGTGCTGAACGAGCTCGAGCGCGTGTGCTTCCACGTGCCCTTCCCCAAGATGGTGAAGAAGGCCGTGGCCGAGGTGGGCGAGCGCCTGGGCCTGGACGAGGCGACCACCGCCGGCTTCTACGAGAGCAAGGTGGTGCCGACCATGCGCATCAACCAGCGTGTGGGGAACTGCTACACGGCCAGCCTGTGGATCTCGGTGGCCAGCGCGCTCGCCGGGATGAAGCCGGGCACGCGCGTTGGCGCGTTCTCCTACGGCAGCGGCTTTGGTGGCGAGCTGCTCACGCTGAGCGCGGGGCCGAAGGCCGCCGAGGGTGCGTGGATGACCGCCGCCGAGCGTGACCTGAACGAGCGCGAGATGCTGGACGCTGCCGCGTATGCGGCGCTGCGGGCTGCGCATTTGAAGGGGTGAACCGGCGGAGGGGGGGGACTCTGAGTCGGAGTCGGTGGCGGAGTCGGTGTCGGAGTCGGTGGCTGAGTCGGAGTCGGTGGCTGAGTCAGAGTCTGAGTCGGAGTCGGAGTCGGAGTCAGAGTCGGAGTCGGAGTCAGAGTCGGTGGCCGAGTCGGAGTCGGTGGCCGAGTCGGTGGCGGAGTCTGTGGCCGAGTCGGTGTCCGCGGCGGAGTCGGAGTCGGTGGCCGTGGCGGAGTCGGTGTCCGCGGCGGAGTCGGGGGCGGGGTCCGTGGCGGAGTCGGGGGCGGGGTCCGTGGCGGAGTCGGGGGCGGGGTCGGGGGGCCGGGTTGGGGGCTATCGGCTCGGGTTCAGCAGTCGGTAGGTGATGGCGGCGATGCTGTCCGTGAGGCCGATTGCGTGGTGCGCGCGGTCCACGTCCACGTAGCCCCAGCGCGCTGCGATGTGGAGGCACGCCCGCGTCTCGTAGGTCGATCCGAGCGCGGACTCGAGACGAAGCCGGCGGTTTCCGCTCTGATGGCCGGTGGATTCTGCGAGGTTGAGAGCAACGCTCTGCGCGGCGCGCCGCAGCTGGTCCTTCAACGGACGATCGTGCTTGCCGATGGGATCCATGAGCGGAGCAACGGAGTCCACAAGCTCCAATGCCATGCCGAGGACGCGAAATGGATGCGGTTGGGCCATGTCCCGCTTGTCGGCTCGACGAGCCAAGAAGCGCGTGGGCACGGTGCTTTTTCGGCCCCCCCGAACCCAGGCACGGCCACCGACTCCGGCTCAGCCACCGACTCCGACTCCGGCTCCGACACCGACTCCGACTCTGACTCAGACTCAGACTCCGACTCCGCCACTGACTCCGACTCCGACTCCGACTCAGACTCCGACTCCGACTCAGACTCCGACTCCGACTCAGACTCAGCCACCGACTCAGACTCCGACTCCGACTCCGCCACCATCTCCCACAAACCGGCGGGGGGGGTTGCCATCGGGGCGCGGGTCTGACAAGCATCGGACCCTCATGAGCCGCACGATGACCCGAGACGAAATTTTTGCAGAGATCGTCGAGATCCTGTCCGACACCTTCGAGCTCGAGAAGGACACGATCAAGCTGGAGTCCACGCTGTACGAGGACCTGGACCTCGACAGCATCGACGCGGTGGACATCTTCGTGCAGCTGCGTGACATGACGGGGCGGCGCCCGGACCCAGAGACGGCCAAGCAGATCCGCACCGTGGACGAGCTGGTGACGTTCGTGGAGAACGAGATCGCGGCGGCGGAGCGTGGTGAGGCAGAGCCCGACGTGCCGATGCCCACCGGCGGCAGCAACGGCTGAGCGCGATGGGGGAGCTGACGCACCTGTTGGCGCGCATCCCGCACCGCGGGCCCATGTGCTTCATCGACGACGTGCTGGCTGTGGGGCCGAGCTCGGTGGAGACCACCATGACGCTGCGCGCCGACCACATCTTGGCCGTGGACGGCGTGGTGTCGCCCATCGCCTCCATCGAGCTGTTTGCGCAGAGCGCGGCCGTGCTCATGAGCCACCGCACCACCGGAAGCGACCCAAACCCCGTGGCGGGCGCGCTGCTGGGCACGCGCGGCGTGGAGTTCCTGGTGCCCGCGCTGCGGGTGGGGGACGTGCTGCGGGTTGTGGCCAAGGAGAGCTGGGGCGCCGGAGCGCTGGCGCAGTTCGACTGCGAGCTCTTCCGTGAGGCGCCCGGTGCAGCCGAGCCCGAGCTGTGCGCGCGCGGCACCATCAACGTGGTGGGCGAAGCGCTGCCGCCCGGCTGAGCACGCGGCTCGCATCCGCAGCGCACATCGGGCAGGATCCCGCGCATGCTGGACACGGCGGAGCTGACCTCGAACACACACCTCGCCATCGACGCCGAGTGGGTCGGGACGCCGGTCTCGCTCCGTGACGGTCACGCGCGGGTCTCGCTCACCACGCACGCGCGCATGGCCGCGGACGCGCGCGGCCTGGTGCACGGGGGCTTCGTCTTTGGCCTGGCGGACTACGCGGCCATGCTGGCCATCAACGACCCGCACGTGGTGCTGGGCTCGTCCGAGGCGCGCTTCCTGAAGCCCGTGGTGGTGGGCGACGTGGTGGTGGCCAGCGCCACCCGCGAGGCCGTGGCCGGCAAGAAGCACACGGTCAAGGTCACGTGCACGCGCGCGGACGAGCCCGTGTTCGAGGGCACCTTCACCTGCTTCGTGCTGCCGCAGCACGTGCTTGGACCCGACGTCGCGCGCGACGTCACCGGAGACGCGTCATGACTCAGACCAACGGCGGCAGGCTCATCGCGGAGGTGCTGCGCAAGCAGGGCGTCCAGTTCCTCTTCACGCTGTGCGGCGGGCACATCTCGCCCATCTTGGTGGAGAGCCAGAAGGTGGGCATCCGCGTGGTGGACATGCGCGACGAGAAGAACGCCGTGTTCGCCGCCGACGCCGTGGCGCGCATGACGGGCGTGCCCGGGGTGGCCGCCGTGACCGCCGGGCCCGGCGTGACCAACACGCTCACGGCCATCCAGAACGCGTACATGGCGCAGTCGCCGCTCATCCTGCTGGGGGGCGCCACAGCCACGGCGCTGCGCGGGCGCGGCGCGCTGCAGGACATCGACCAAATCTCGCCCATCCAGAGCATGGTGAAGATGACGCGCCAGGTGAAGCGCGTGAAGGACCTGGTGAGCGCGCTCGAGGAGGGCTTCGAGGTGGCGCTGGACGGCGTGCCCGGGCCCGTGTTCATCGAGTGCCCGGTGGACCTCTTGTACCCGCAGGAGCTGGTGCGCGGCATGTACGCGGACATGACCGGGGGCGGCAAGAGCGACGCGCTGCCCATGAAGGCGCTCCACGCCGTGGCCATGGCGCACCTCTACCGCACCTTCCAGGGGGCGGACAAAGTGGTGGCCAAGCCCAAGAAGCGGCCCACGCCGCCCACCGCGTCGCGCGCGGACATCAAGAGCATCGCCAGCATGCTGGAGAGCGCGCGCAAGCCCGTCATCGTGATGGGCAGCCAGAGCGTGGTGGAGTCCATGGAGGCGCAGCGCACGGCCGACGCGCTGCGGGCGCTGGGTGTGCCCGTGTTCTTGGGGGGCTGCGCGCGTGGCCTGCTGGGGCGGCAGGGCAGCGACATCCAGTTCCGGCACGCGCGCGGCAAGGCCCTCAAAGAAGCGGACTTCGTGCTGGTGTGCGGCTTCCCCTTCGACTTCCGCATGGGCTACGGGTTGGGCATCAACCGCAAGGCCAACGTGATCACGGTCAACCGCAACCCGGCCGAGCTCACCAAGAACCGGCGGCCCACGCTGGCGGTGCTGGCCGACGCGGGGCGCACGCTGCAAGACCTGGCGCACACGGCCAAGGTCACCAAGCTGGCGTGGTCGCCGTGGGTGGCCCAGCTGCAGAAGAACGAAGACAAGCGCGACGCGGAAATCGCGGAGCAGGCCAAGGCCAAGACCGACTACATCAACCCGATCATGCTCTGCCGCGAGATCGAGCAGGTCATGTCGGACGACGCGGTCATCGTGGTGGACGGCGGCGACTTCGTGGCCACGGCCAGCTACATCGTGCGGCCGCGCAACCCGCTGTGCTGGCTGGACCCGGGCGTGTTCGGCACCCTGGGCGTGGGCGGCGGCTACGCAGCCGGCGCGGCCCTGGCGCGGCCCACGGCGGAGACCTGGCTCTTCTGGGGCGACGGCAGCAGCGCCTACAGCCTGGCCGAGTTCGACACCTACGTGCGCCACGGCCTGCCCGTCATCGCCGTGATTGGCACCGACGCCAGCTGGAACCAGATCGCGCGCGACCAGACCACGCTGCTGGGCGACGACTGCGGCACCGTGCTGCGCCGCACCGACTACCAGAAGGTGGCCGAGGGCTACGGCGGCGTGGGCCTGCTGGTGAAGGACCCGGCCGACGTGCCGCGCGTGCTGGCCGAGGCCAAGGAGCACGCCAAGAACGGCCGCCCCGTGTGCATCAACGCATGGATTGGCGCGACCGACTTCCGCAAGGGCTCGCTCAGCATCTGAGCGCCGGTGGACCTCGCCCCCCGCAGCCGCTTGGCGTTGATGGTGTTGGTGGTCACCGCCGTGCCCTCCGCGTGGGGGCTCGAGACCGCGCTCCGCACCGCGTTCTTCCCGGCCGACTTCGAGGAGCTGCGCATGTTGCTGAGCGCGAGCATGACCACCGTGGCCCGCGCCATGCTGGTGCTCACCGCAGCGCTGCTGGCGCCCAGCTACTTCCTGATGCGTCGGCTCGCCCGCGCGCGCCTGCGTGCGCTGCCCGCCCTGCGCCCAGAGCTGCGCGCCAGCGCCCGCGTGCTGGCCTTCCTGGGCGCCAGCTCCCTGCTGCAGCTCCCCGGCGTGGTGGTGACCTTCAGCTTCATGTTCGGAGCCGCCCTGCGACCCGTCGCCGCAAGCGTGGGACTGGGCACCGCAGGCCTGCTGGTCCTGGCCGCCCTGACCCTCCGCGACGCCGCGCGCGAAGGGGCGCACGAGCCACCAAAAAATCCTTGACGACCCGCCGCGGGCACCGTAGATAAGCGGCCCTCTGCGGGAATAACTCAGTGGTAGAGTGCAACCTTGCCAAGGTTGAAGTCGTGGGTTCGAATCCCATTTCCCGCTCCCAGATTTGCTTGTGATCTCAGCCGTTTAGAGCCTTGCTCTGGGCGGCTGTTTTCGTTGGGGCGGGCGGGGTAACCCTTTGGTCAACCCTTTTGGATCAGGCTCTCGGCAGACAACCCTGCCGCCTGGAGCACCAGGTCCCCAATGTCACGGGTCTCCCCGGCGCCGATGTGGCTGTAGTGCTGCCGCATGCGCGCCGTGGTGTGGCCGATGATCGCCGTCGCAGCCACCGGGTCGACGGCGGCCATCCGCAGCAGGTCGGTCATGGTGTGACGGAGACCATGGATGGTCACCCGTCGCTGCACCCCGATGTCCCGCAGCACCTGGCGGTGCTTCAGAGAGAGCGAGCCGTTCGCTCGCAGCTTCCCGTTGCTGGACGGGAACACCCACCCGGCTGAGAGGCCGGGGGCCTGTCGCGCGACCAGGTGCTGCCGGTGCTCACGCAGGACAGCCACGAGGGCTTGCGACATGGGTACCCGCCGGGCCCGGTTCGTCTTCGGCTCCTTCAAGTCGCCTCGGACGTGGCACCGGCGCACGACAAGCGCGCCGGTCCGTTCCGCAGCGTCCACGTCAGCCCAGGTGAGCGCCGTCGCCTCACCCCAGCGCATCCCCGTTGCCGCGAGCGTGACCACCAAGGCGTAGTCCTCGGCGTCGACCGCCCGCCAAGCGAACAGGTAGCTCCTCAGCTCCTCTGGCGTCAGCGAGTTGTCGCCGTCGTCCGTCTGGCGCTGCTTCAGTGGCCTCACGTGAGCGACCACATTCTTGTCGATGAGGCCGTCGCGTACGGCGGCACTCATGAGTGAGCTGAGCAGTCGCAACCACGTGTTGACCGTGGCGGCCGCAAAGCTGCCCTGCGAGTACCTCCGCCCTAGCCAAGCATCCACGGCGCGGGGCGTCAGCGCCCGGAGCTCCATGCGCCCGAACTCCGGGAGGATGTGGAGATCCAACACCGAGGCGTACTTTCCAGCGGTCGAGCGCGCGAGGTCACCCCTCGCGATCGAAGTGCTCAGCCACGAGCTGGCGTAGTCCCCAAGCGTCCGGGGGATCACCTCCGGACGTTCCGGCGCGGCGAGCTCCTCGCGCAGCAGCGCGCGGCTCTCGCGAGCCATCTGCAGCGTGCCGTGCACCGTCTGATACTTGGCGCGGCGCTCCTTGGTCTCTGGGTGGGTGACCCGGACCCGGACCTCGTACAAGTCCTTCTTCAGTTTGAAAATACCGGGCTCTACCCGTACTCGTTTGCGGTTCGTCATGATGGAACTCTCCAGCTCTGACGCCCACGCTCGATCTGCCTTCGACCATAGCACAAACGTCAGACTCCCGGAACAGGTGAGTGCGACCTCGACGTCCTGCCGGTGACAACATCCCGCGCTGAACGAGCATGTGGACCCCTGCCCTGCTCTTGTAGTGCAGCAGCTTGGCGACTTGCGCCGTGGTCAGATAGCGCGTGCGCCCTGGTGCGGGTTCGACATGGGAGGCGGTTGGAAGCAGACCGGGGCTGGGACGCGACCTTGCGCCCTCCCCGCCCGAGTAAGATCGCCGCTTGCTCGTGGTGCGATTCGAGCGCCGACGAGCGGACGGATCAACGGTCGACAGGCGACGTTCGCGACGCACCGCAGGGCGAGGCGTAGTCCGCTTCGCACGCGGAGCGTCGCGACGCGTTCCGTCTCGCGACACCAGGGCGGTATCGCGCGTCGAAGCTGCGTCTTTCGTAGGAGTGCGAGTTCGCGAAGCCATGTTGACCACTCGAACCTAACCAACCAATCAGGACATGACAACGAAACAGACACCCAAAGAACGAATGGCTTTATCCTCATTCTATCCACGGACAGAAAAACATATCCAAGGATAGAACCTGTGAACAAGCGCTGGTCAACAAGTGGTCATAGAAAGCATACACTCCGCACTTGGAGTTCCTCGAGAACCAACGCAGCCTCGCTGGCTGGGAGGAGTCCACGCTCGACGAGAAACTCCACGGCTCGCGAGGGCTCGAAGTAGCGCGATGGCTTCAGGGATGCATCGTGTGCGGGCACCGTCGCGTCAGCCTCGAGGTCGTCGGCGACCGCGCTCCACGCGGCGCTGTCGAGCCACAGCGCGTGAACGACGCAGTCCTCGGAGACGAGCCGCTCGACGCCCATGCTCAGGTCCCACTCGAACTGAAAGAGCGGCCAGTTCCACGGCACAAACCTGCGCGCGGGGGGGGCTGTCTCACGCGTGTGGCTGCCGCACCGTCGCGTGTGCGCGCTGCCATCGGACCGCCCGTCACCGCGGCCAGCGTGACCCCCGCGTTGTCCAGCATGCGCTGGAGCGCGACTGCGGTGGGCATGCTGCGGGCGTCTGGGTGGTCTGACTCGCACATGTCCTCCACTCGATCTCCGTAGTGCTCGACCGTCAGCTCCGTGGGGCCGAGCTGCCGCTGCCACATGCGGAGGAACGGAGTCACCTGAGGGAGGCCGTACTGCACCACGGGTTCGGCGTGGGCCTTGACCACGAGGGCGCGAATTTCATCCACGGTCAGCACGGAGCCGCGACCGACGCGCGTGACAGCCCAGCCTGCGGCCTTGTGGAGTGCGTGAATGGCCCCGAGACCCGTCGGCAGGTTGCACACGTGGACGGCGATGCCGGCGGCCTTGAGCATGCGGCGCACGGTGACCCGCTGAGCACGGCGGTCTGCGTCACGCAGCGCGAGCCCGTGTCCGACGTCGATGACGCCCAGCACCGCGCCGTCGCGTACCAACACGGTGCCGAGGCAGAAGCCCGTTGGGAGCAGGCTCGGGTCTGAGTCGGGGAGCAACGCGCTCAGCGGAACGTCGTGCGCGTGGCACACGTCCCAGTCGCAGACGCTCGCAGCGAGCACCGCGTCTAGCGCGACCTCTTCGTCGCTCGAGAGCACGGGGTGCTCGATGAGCGTCGTGAGGTCCGCGCTGAGCGCCAGCTGGGCGCGCGCGGGCGGCGTCGACGTTCCGCTGTGCGTCGTCATGACCGCCTCGCGTCTTGGTGGTCCAGGAGGCTGGGGCGTAAAGATGCTCCGATGAGTCTTGGTGAGTGGTTCGGCCGCGCGTGAGACATCCAAGCTCCTGCGTGAGTGTGGGTGTCTTCATGCTGACTGAACGTTAGTTCAGCATCAAGTTTCGTGCGCACCTTGGGACCGCTGCTCACCACGGGACCTCAGAGCGGCTGAATGTAGGCGCGGATGTCCGCGCTGGTCGCCGCGCACGCGAACTCGCGCTGACGAAGATTGGCCGCGGTGAGCGAAGCGATCTCGCAGCCGCCCAGCCAGTCGTGCACGGTCGTGTCCTCGTCGTAGGCGTCCACGCGCACGCTCGAGCCCGCAGTGAGCGTCACGGTCCAGGCCGGCGCCGGAAACCACTGCGCGTCGAACGTGTCGTCGATCGCGGTGGAGGTGCCGCTCACGACGTCGTTGACGCGCAGGACCGCGAAGGGGTCAGGCGCACCACCCGCGATGTCCCAGGCGTCCCCTTGTGGGTTGGTGGTGTCGGCGTAGACGTAGTCGAGCTCGACCAGATACATGCGCCCAGAGGCCACGACACACGTGCCTGTGCCGCTGCACTCCGAGTCGGGGCCGTTGGGGCAGATGCAGATCTCGGCGCCCGTGCACGTGTCGGAAGCGGGCCCGACCGAAGGCAAAGACACGGAGCAGCCAGTGGGAGGGGCGACGCAGGCTCCTGCGGCGGAGCAGGTCCCCGCGCCGCAGCTCGTGCAAGCGAGGCCCGCTGCGCCGCACTCGGTGTCCAGCTGGCCCGTGGGCGCGCACGTGCCGTTTGGTCGGCAGCAGGTGGCGCAGGTGCTCGGCCCGCACGACGGCGAGCCGCCGTCAGAGACCACGCCAGCGTCCGTTCCCACCACGGGGGCGTCGGACGTGCAGCCGGCGAGGGCGGCGAGGACACCCAAGAGCGCCAGGGCGGGCATGTTGGGCCGGTAGGACGGGCGAATCGCGACGCAGATCTCGTTCATGGTCATTCTCCTAGGTCATTTCAGTGCCGATAGACACTGACGAAGAGTGCCTAAAAGCATCCACACTGGCAATGGCCATGCCTATAGTCTCTGTCCCGGACAGACCGCGGTCCCCACCATCGCTGGGTGAGCACCCCCCTTCGCAAGAACATCGGCCGCGCAATTCGCGCCCAGCGGCACTCTCGTGGCAGCTCCATCGAGGCGCTGGCGGGGAAGGCGGGGATCGACCCGGCCTACCTCGGCGCGATCGAGCGCGGGGACCGCAACCCCACGCTCGACGTGGTGGACCGCATCTGCCTCGGGCTGGGGGTGGAGCCGAGCGACCTGTTCACGCGTGACGTCTCGCTCTCCGACGACGCGCTGCGCGAGCGGATTGCCGCGCGGGTCGGCGAGCTGGACCGGGACGGCTTGGTGATCGCCTGGGAGCTCGTGAAGCGCATCTGAGCGCAGCTCCATCGCGCCGTCCTACAGGAACCGCCCCTTGATTCGGTAGGCTGCGTGGGCGGCCTTGTAGGCGCGCTTCTCTAGGCGATCGAAGTACGTGTAGAGCCGGCGCTTCATCTGGTAGTAGGTGTCAGTGCGTTGCGGGGCGTCCAGGAGGTCGAGCAGGGGCCCACGCAGGTTGTTGAGCCGACGATGGCCGCTGGACTCGCAGACCATGAACTCCGCGTCGTCGTAAGCTGGCTCCGGCTGCGCTTCCCAGTGCCGCATGACGCGATTCCCGCGGACGCGGCTGCCGCAGAGCGGACAGGTGGTCACAATCCAGTAGTGTGAGCGGGGTACATCCTTCGTCAGATCCATCGTGTGCTCCTTTGTGGCAAGAACACGTTGACCCTAAGCGCCCACACTCTCCTCGACACCCCCTGTGCAGGCGGTATCGGGGACGCAAAGTCACGTAGCGGACGATGCGTGGCGGCGGTACCACGCCTTGAGCGCGTCGCGGTGAGCCGTCACAGCGGCGACCGACAGCGGCAGGCCTCTGGCGCTTGCGTCCGCCCGCGCGATCTGGAGCCACGATGCGCCCGCCAGCCGCAGCTCGCGGATCGCGCGAACACGCGCTTCGCGTGCGCGGGCGGTGCGGGGTGCATAGCGCGACAAGCGACGCAGCCGATCCTGCGAGCGGCGACTGGTGCGCCGCGGCGCGCGCACACGGCGTCGGCCGCTGCTGGACGGTCTGGTTTGCCGGGAGGTGGTCCGGGTCTCGCCGCTCCGTGTGCGCTTTCGCGAGAAGCGCTTACGCAAAGCGCTCTCCCGCGCTGCGATGGCTGTGGCCGCGTCGAGGACCGGCGGCGAGAACGGACCCGTGAGCTCTGCTTCCGCGATCTGACGGAAGCACATGGGCGACTCGCGGAGGGTGCTCGCTAGCGCGTCCATCGCCTGCAGCAGGCGCTCCTCGAGCTCGACGAGCCGGGCGTAGCGCCGGAGCCGCATCTGGGTTGCGGCGGACTTGTCGGGTGCGTGAGACACGACGATGAAGGTACAGACGCGACGAGCGGCTACAAGGGGGAACCCGGGAGATTGACGCCGATGTCGTGCGCGACATCGGTGGCGCCAGTCTCGACTAGCGAGGGGTTCGCTTAGCGAACCCTCGCTTAGCGAGGGCTCGCTAAGCGATAGGGGGCAGATCTCCGGTACTCGGGGCCGGAATCGGCGTTCCGTTGCGCACCGATGGCCGTCTGGCCTACTCCAGCAACCGATCCATGAGCCGTGTCCTCCTTCGTCGCTACTCTAGGCGTCCCCTAGCCTCGGCCCTCTTGCTGCCGGCGACGCGTCGTGCCTGGAGCTTGAGCTCGTCCACGATCTTCACGATATCGATCGAGGCTCCGAAGTACCGTTCGTCCAGGAAATAGACGTGAAGCGATGTGAGGCGGGACCGGACCAAAGCCTCCTTTCGGGCTGGCCCGGTGAGCGTAGAGCGGGGGGCCACGAAGAGTATGTGGGTTGCCCCGGTACCGGCAGCTGCGCCGACCTCACGGTCGATGCGGTCCGAGTCCACGCTCCCGGATGTGTTCTTCACCTGCACCATCCAGCGCTGGTAGGCGAGGCCCACTGTGCGCTCGGCAATTAGGTCGATCTCCGCCTCCGGCGCCCGCTTGCGCCAGGCTTCGACGCGAAGTCCCAGAGCCAAGCACAGGTGCACGGCCATCATTTCGCCTGCGTGACCACATACGTGAATGTCGTCGGATTCAAGCTGCCGGAACGCTTCCCCGAGCGTGAGCATCTTGTGGAGTGCGAACCCGGATTGCGACTGCGCGAGCAGGTTTCGAAGCTCGCCGTCCGTGAAGTCGCGGCCCGCAGCGATGAGGCGCACGGTCGTCCCTGAGCCGCCGCTCCCACCCGCGCTTCCGACCTCGCACACGCCCTCGACAGACAGCTTCTTCACGAATCCGCTCAGAGCCTTGTGGGGGATCGCGGCATCTGGGTTGCGCTGGAGCGCCACGGTCTTGGCGGCCGACGCCCGCACCCAGGACTCGCCGGTTTGCTCTTCCACGAGTCGCACCGCGAGGACGAACTCGGCCTCGCCTTCACTCAGTCCGAAGAGTGGCGATGTGTCCTCACCCAGCAGGCGCTCAAGCGCACCGAGATCCAACTCGTAGCCCTTGGGTGGGAAGAGGCCGGCGCGCGCCAGCCACGCCCGCATGGTGCTGATGTTCTTGGATGTAGCATGCCGGTCCAGCAGTGGAGTCAGCAGCCTCATGCTGGGCTTGTCCCCGCGCAGCGTGATGCGTTGGATAGCTTCGACGAACCGAAGCCCGTTGCAGTTGGCGAGGATATGTCGCGCAAAGACAACAGGGCGGTCCTCCGGGGTGGCGTCAAGGATAGCTCGGCCCACGTTGGTGAGACCCACTCGGTCGCCATCACTGGAGTCGACGAGCTTGTAATTCTGGAGGCCCTGGATCACATGGCTCGCCATGTCTCGGCGATTCTTGGCGTCTTCGATATGCGTGAGGCCGTTGGCCTGCACCGCGCGCGAGAGTTCAGCTTTCGTCCCGAGGTTGTCGGCGGTCCGCAGGAGCCATTCCAGGACCGCATCCTCCCCGAGCGTCTTGCCAAGCGTCGCAGGCGTGAAGTCCGGCGCGTAGGGGACATGCTCGTCGTTCATGTTGCGCCGATGCTCCCTTCCGGGGACCTTCGGGGCCACTTTGCTGCAAGGTCGCGTCGGCGAATGTCGCAGGCATGGTATACAGATGTCCAGTATGGGTCACTCACCTAAGACGATCAGCCTTTACACAGGTGCCGGGGGTCTCGATTTTGGCTTCGAGGCCGCTGGGTTTCGCACGCGCGCTGCCATCGAGATGGACGCGGATGCCTGCGCGACGATGCGCCACAACGACATTTGGCCCGTCGTGGAGCGCTCCATCTACGATGTGTCGAGCGAGGAGATCCTCGATGTCGCCAAGCTCGTCAAAGGCGAGGCGGACGTCCTCATCGGAGGCCCGCCGTGCCAGCCGTTCTCGAAGTCCGGAACATGGAAGAACCGCGACACGAAGCGCCTGTCGGACCCTCGGGCGAGCACGCTGAACGCCTACATGCGGGTTGTGGAGGACACCCTCCCCAAAGCCATCCTGCTCGAGAACGTGGAGGGCCTGGCGTACAAGTCCAAGTCTGAGGGTCTGCAGTTCCTCAAGGACCAGCTCGCGACAATCAACAAGCGGGCGGGGACGAACTACCGCCCGCACTGCCAAGTCTTGCTCGCCGCAGACTACGGCGTGCCTCAGCTTCGCTCGCGCTTTTTCCTCATCGCCGGTCGCGAAGGGCAGGAGTTCGTGTTCCCCAAGCCGACGCATGGGGAGGGGCGAGCTGAGGCTCATCGCACCGCGTGGGACGCCCTCGGCGACGTCGAGCCGGAACCCCACGAAGACTTGGCGATGCGCGGCAGGTGGGCCGACCTCCTGCCCACCATCCCCGAGGGCGAGAACTACCTCTTCCATACCGACCGTGGCCATGGAGAGCCCCTGTTCGGATGGCGACGACGCTACTGGTCCTTCTTGCTGAAGCTCTCAAAGCGGCTTCCCTCCTGGACCGTGCAGTCCAAGCCTGGTCCAGCAATCGGCCCCTTCCACTGGGACAACCGACGGCTTGCGATGCGCGAGCTCTGCCGGATCCAAACGTTCCCCGACGACATCAAGATTCTCGGCGTCCCGACGGTCGTGCAAAAGCAGGTCGGCAACGCTGTTCCTTCGCTGCTTGCCGAGATCCTTGCTCGCGAGATTCGCGTCCAGCTACTGGGCCGCGGTCGTCCGCGCGGTGGGTTGAAGCTGCTGCCGCCTGTGCGGATGGGGGTACCGCCAGCCGAGGCAACGACGAGTCTGCCGCGAAAGTTCTGGCACTTGCGGGGCGACCACTCAGCGCACCCTGGGACCGGGAAGGGGTTTGGCGCGCTGGCGGAAGAACAGTTCGCTGCGGAGCAGCTTGAGTTGCCCGCCATGTCGGCGGAGTAGTGGCCCTGCGCACTGCGCTGCGAGAACAGCCCGGATCACCACGTTGTGGTCGTCGACAAAGGTCGCGAGGAGATCTACGACGAGCCCGTCGTGAAGGTCACTACGGGGAGGTAGGAGGCCCGATCTGACTGGGCATCAATCCGTTGTCCCACGCGATTACGTCCCTTTGAACGGACAACGGCACAAAACCATCTTCCCGGAGCAAGATGAGTGCCATTGCCACGAACGGATTTTCACGACGCATGGTCACGACAATGACTTGCGTTTCGATGCCAGTCGGTTCCATCTGCGACATATGACCTCACTACCATGACGGGTACAGTGTCCAGCGTCGGCAACAAGCTCACCCGCAGCGAGGACTCGCGCACACGAACGTCCCGTCCGACACCGAGCCCGAGTCTGTCGTGTAGCAGGTGAGACCATCCTCGAAGCACGTGTCGCAGTGGTTCGGCAGACACTGGAAGCCCGAGTTTGTGTTCAAGCACAACAGACTGCCTTCGCAGTCGCTGTGTTCCTGGCAGCGCTCATGGCACTGGGCATCGCCGCTTCCACAAGCGGAGATCGCGCCGAAGCTCATCAACGTCACAAATGCCACCAGCCAAGCGTCGCGCAGCAGTTTCCTCATCGGTGCCTCCTTCGGGTTGGTCGCGAACCACCGCGCGCAGCCCATGCCACGAGCCGTGGTCCGTTGCGGGCCAGCGCTTCGCGCAGCCCCCTACCCCCACTTGTCTCGACGCGCCGGAAACCGTGACGCCAACGCGATGGAGCTGCGATCAGCGGAAGTTGAACGGGAGCACGGCCTCGAGGAGCGCCTGCGGTGTGGAGGCTGCGCCGCCCGTCAGATCTCGCAGTAGGGCAATGCGAGCCTCCGCGGTCGGGAGCGATCTCGCAAGCTCATCGAGACGAGCGGGGTCTGGTCCAGCCCCCAGGCGCGTCAGCTTCCTCACGCCCGCGAGGGTCTCGGCGATGAGCCCGAGCACCCCTTCGTGTCCCGCTTTGCGGCACGTCTCGATGGCGCGGTCGAGGATTGGACCAGCATCTCGGAACGCCTGGCGCCCGACCTTGGAGAGCAGAATGAAACGCCACGCGTCGATGAGCGGCCAGGGATGGTGGCTGCGTGTTGCCCAGCGAGCGCGCTCCGAGAGGTAGTGCCCAACGTCGGAGGTCTCCCCCCGAGTGGCGAGGTATCGCACCACGGCGTGGTGGACATACTGCGTGCTGGGCCCGGTGGAGGCGGCGATCCTGGCAAGGCTCTGCGGTGCCAACGCCATCGGCACAAGCCCAGCCCCGGCGTCGATGATGTCGCGCAGGGCAGCGGCGGACAAGGTTGTGTCGTCGGTAGCCGCGATCATCGCATAGGTGCCCGAGTGCGCGCGCTCGCGGCTCCTTTCTGGTTCATCGAGCTGGTCAAAGAGCCTGAGGGCGCATGCGAACGAATCCCGCGCCGCCGCGTGCTCGCCGCGGAACGCGTGGACTTGGCCCCGCTGTGAATGCCACCGTCCCCGCCACTGCAGTGGCAGCCCAGGGAGGTCCTGCTCCCAGCCCTCGAGCATGGTCTCGGCGTCATGAAAACGAAACGCGTTCGTGTGACGCACGGCGCAGACTAGGTCTGCCTCGCACGAGAGCTGAATGTTCGACCCGCGACGCCGCTTCGCCAACGCTTGAAGCGCAGCGAGCCCTTCATCGCTGGTCGCCCCAACATGGTTCCCCTGGGCAACCTGAGCGAGCAGGAAGCCCAGCTCAACCTGCGGCGGGAGCACCATGCCGCTGGGTCGGCTGTCTCCCAAGAAGCGGCACGCATCGCTGAACACGCCACTATCTACCGCCTTGCTGTCCGAGTACGTGCCGAGCCCAGCAAGCAGCTGCTGCCACAGCGCGGCGTTGTTGCACACGCGTCGTCGAACGAGACCGAGCAGCAGCCGATCGAGGCCATTCCAATTCGTCCGCTGACGCGCGAGCGCCTCGAGCCACGCGGCACCCGGTTCATGGGAGGAGGCGAACGCAAGATCCCAAAGCGGTGCTGAAAACACGTTAGCGCTGTGCAAGCAGGTTCCCCTGAGGCTCGATCGCTTGAGGCGCGTCGCCGACTCCCGCGATGCCGCTGCCCACGTATGGGCCACCAGATCGGGGTAGCCCAGGTCGACATTCTTGCCCTTCGCGATCACCTTCAGCGTCATCGACACCTTGGCGTAGGCTGGGTCGATGCTGACCAACACCGTCTGGATCGACGCGATCCCGAGCGTCTGTAGGCTGGGCAGGGTCTCGCCACGCTGCTCGACATAGAACGCAATTGTCGCCGGTGGACCATCGTGTGACACCGGAAGCGCGGCTGCCGTAAGCAGGACTGTCCGCTGGATCAGCGTCGCCCACCCGTCTTGGCCCCCTCCAACGTCGGCGGAGGTGAGGCCGAGAATCCCCACGGGGAAAGCCAGTAGGCCATCTAGGCTCGAATCCCTCTCATCGTCCTCGAAGCGACACGCGTGCCAGTCCGTGGGAAGCAACGCAAGCCCTTCCGGCCTCGGCTCCGGTACCGCAACGGCAACGACGCGCCCCATCTGCTGCTTCTTGCCACGTTTCGGATCACCAAAGGCGTCTCCCGTCTCGTCGACGAACACGTTCCACTGCGAAGCGGCATCGAGGTCACCGAGTTGATGAGAGGGCCTTTCGCTCGGGACAGCCAGGTGCGCTCCGTGGGGACGGGTCTTCGGGCCGCCCGGCGAATTGGACGGTCTGGCGCGGGCGACGGCGAGGTGCGTTGGGTGCGGCGGGGTCTCTGGAGCGTCGGCCGAATTGGACCGCCCGTCGCCAGCAACGGTGGGGAGCGCTACGGCAACCGGCGCGCCGAGTCCGTCAAGCAACGAGTCGAGCAACCCCTTCCACTCGGGGACGTTCGCCGCGACGCCACCTACTGCGGCGCACAGTTCCTGGCACGTTGCCTGGTCCCATGCGCAGCGCCGCGCTTTGCCCAGCGCGTGCTTGGCCTTCTGTGCACTCTTGGATGCTTGCGCTGCAGGCCACACATCCGGTGGCTGTGGGACAGGCAGCCCCCGGGCCTCTTTGGCGAGGCTTGCCCGCTGTCTCAACAAGGCTGACGTAATGATTCGGTTGAGCACAACCATCAGCATGTCGGCGTTGCGTTGGGGAAGTCCGCTGCCCATGAGCTCTCTGCTTCCTGCTGGAGTCGGAATGACTCGCGACAGATGCTGCGCTCACAGAGGGACTCTTCGCAATGTGATCCAACGCGCCCGGCCGACTGCCGCGTTTCCAAGTCACTCGTCGCCCTGCTCCCGCAGCCGCGTGGCCAGCGCCGAGCGCCCTTCACGTAGCAGCACAAGCGCCTCCTCAGGCGCGACGCCCAGCGCGCTGGCGACCTCCTCCACGGTGTAGCCAGCGACCTCCACACCGACCAGCGCGACGCGCTGGCGAAAAGGGATCTGGCCGAGGGCGGCGATCTCCCGGGCACCAATCGCGCGCGCACCCCACCCGCCTGCAGTCTGGGGCCCATCCAAACCACTGCCGCCATCCCGGCGCGCCACGGCGACCCTCACGGCTGTTCCGTACATCGTGACGGGGAGCAGCTCGGCGTCCGAGTCTCGGGCCGCCGCGAGCACGCGGATGAGCGTCTCTTCGAGCACGGCCTCGATCTCGGGCTCCGAGAGGCCAAGCAGTCGCAGGCGTCTCTGGAGCACCGCCGACTCAGCCTTGACCCTCGACCACAGCTGCGCGATACCACTCATTCACCCCTCTTTTCGGGACGCAATGTGATCCCTCGTAAGTCCCCTGTGACCCAAGCGAGCAGCGTCGCGGTCGTCCGCGCAATCCGGCCTGTGGACCCCTTCTGGGACGCCCTGCGGTCCGACCTTCCGCGTCTCCTGTCCCAGATTCGCCGGCTTGGCGCGCCGGAAGAGGACGAAGAGGATCTGCTGCACGAGACAGTGATCCGCGTGCTGCGGGCTCGCGACGCGTACGACGGCAGTGTCACGGTGGGAGCCTTCGCGTTTGGGTTCGCGGTCCGAGTCGTGGCCAACGCACGCAGGCGCCAGCGACGCAGGGCGAGGCTGCACACCGTCGGTGACCCGCTGCTGCCCACCACCGAGCGCGACGCATCGACGCGCGTCGAGGACGAGCAGCGAGCGCGTCGCGCGTTGGGTCGTCTCTCGTTCAATCACAGAGCCATCCTCGTGGCGGTCGACATCGATCAGATGTCCGTTCAAGAGCTCTCCCGAGCTCTGGGCGTGAACCCGAACACGCTCTACTCTCGGCACCGTGAGGCTCGCGCCGCGTTTCGGGCTGCGCTTCATGCGGTCGACCAGGATCCCCTGCGATGAGCGACACTGAGAGTCTCCCTGATGATGTCCGCGTGGTGCTTGACCGGCTGCGGCAGGCGGACGCCCTACCCGCGGCCGTCGACGAGACGCTCGCTGCTGTCCTGCAGCGTGTGGAAGCCCAGCTCGACAACCTGCCCGTGCTCCCGGAGCTGCCACGCGGGCTGCTCGACGACGACTGGGGGTCATGAACAGCATGGGTCGGTTCGAGCTGTGAGGGTCACGGTGCTGGGCCAGCCCCTCGGCCGCCCAGCACCGTGCTCTCGTCACTGCGTGGGGGTGCCGCTCACCTGCCGCGTCAGCTCTTCATGACTGGTGGCCAACGCTCGGATCCGGTCGAACTCCTCGCGCCAGCCGGACTCCCTCGGGTTCATCTGGCAAGCGCGCTCAAGGTCCAGCTGCGCGCCGATGAAGTCACTCGAGTAGCCACGGACCACGCCTCGGTTGTAGAGCGCCTCCGAGACACGCTCGAGGTCGTCTTCCGAGACGGGGGCTGCCGGGTCCGTGTACGCCGCGAGCACCTCGTCGTAGAGGCGCAGCGCCCCCTCTAGGTCCTGGTTGCGGAGCCGCTCGCGAGCCGCCCGGCACCGCGCGTCGCCATCGCAGTCTTCGAGGTCGACCTCGACCTCCTCGGACCACGGCAGGATGACGCGCGCGAAGTCCGCAGCGTTGCTCCGATACAGGTCGGCCATCACCTGCCTGCTGATCGGGGGCGCGCTCTGAGCACGATACTGATCGTTGGGCGGGACGTTCTGGCAGTTGGGCGCCGTGAGGGCGCTCTCGCGCCAGTCGTCCGCTGCGGTGAACGTGTGCGACACCACGTCCATCGACGTGCGCGCGTCGGTCACTCGGAAGGTGACCGAAGAGCGTCCACGCGCTTCCGTGACCAACAGGATGCACGGCGTCGCGCGGTAGATGTACTGCCGCTGTCCATTGACCACTCCGTTCTCGTAGGCGCAGTTGCACGACGCATCTTGCCGGCGAGACGTCACCTCGAAGGTGTCGTCCGAGACGCTCGCGGAGATGACCAGGCCGTCACCACTCGAGAGATGGATCGCGGGGTTGACGCTCTGCTGAATGTGCTGCGTGACCAGCTGCCTATACGCTGCGGCTGAACCCGGGTTGACCCCGTCGAACGTGCCCATCGAGTAGGCGTTCCCGTAGTCGGCGGTGGGGACCATCGCGGGATGGACGACACGGAAGACAGCGTCGGGCTGGCAACCGGCCGCGAGGGTCGCGAGCAGAGCAAGGAGGGAGACGACGGTTGTGCGCATGGCGTTGTGTGCGTTCTTCATGAGTGATCGTTGGTGGTTGTCGTTCTTGCGTGCTTCGGGCTCACATCATCGTTCTGAGCGTGAGTCCGACAGGGACGTCCAGCTGTCCCCACGTGTTGGCGCCCCAGCAGCGGACTCCGCCTTCGGTGTTCGCGATGCAGGCGTGCCCGTTCCCGGCAGCGACTAGGACCGTTGTGCCAAGGAAGCTCGAAAGCGCTGCTCATAGGAGACATGAAGCACCTACGCTAAGTGTACGAAAAGTTTACGTAATCTATATTCTGCGCAGTACGCCGTGGGTCAGCGCGCATGAACCTCTCGTGCACGCCTTTAGAGTGCCATGGGACGTGCGCTTGGGGGTAGCCCGGGACGCTGCCGGCGCGCATTTCTGGGTTCGGACGGAGGGGTGCCTGGCGAGGCTCGGGGTGAGCGTTCACCAAGCATCGTCAGTGGGGACCTGAGTGATGTCGTCTTCGAAGAGTTCGGCTTGGGCGGCTTCGTCGGGTTCGTAGACGGTGTCACCGGGGTGCGGAGGGGATGGGCCGGCGCGGGGCTCGGGCAGGGGGTGGCCTTGGTGCTGGAGGATGGCGCGGATGCTGCCAGCGCTCAGGACGGTGGCGACGTGGCGCATGCGGCCACCGCAGTGGGGGCAGGCCAGGACATCTAGTCCGAAGCTGTGGCGCATGAGCTCGGCCCAGGCGGTGTTGCGATGGCGCGAGGGGTTGCTGGACTTCGCCGCTCTCTTGGTGAGCAGGACTCCGGGGCGTTCGTAGCTGACGGCTTGGTGGCGCAGGCGCGCGTTGGCGCCGAGGATGCCACCGTACAGGAGGGTGTTGGCGGCCGGCGGGGGGACCAGGGCGACCAGGCGGTCGATGAAGCGGTCGCGGCTCATGCGGATGTGGGTGGTGCCATCGCGCCATGGGGTCTTGAGCTCCAGGAGAACGCCGTCGGGGGTGAGCGAGAGGCGCTTCTCTTTGAGGGGCGGACGCAGGATGTAGCGGACCATGCGCTCGAGCTCCGCGCGCGCGCCGGCGCGGACGGTGACGTGGGCGTCTATGTCAAAGCCTTGGTCGTGGGCCTTGCGGCGCTGGAAGGCGTTGGGGTCGCAGGGGTCGTGGTTGCGCACGCGCCAGGCCCCGCGGTTGGTCACGCCGTCGCTGTAGAGCTCCCCCATGCCGGGGAGCAGCAGCGTACCGGCGCGGTCGGGGTCTGGGTCGGCGAGGCCGCGTTGTTGGGCCAGGCGCGTGACGCGCGCCTTGATGATGGCCAGCAGGGTCTCGAGCTCTTCCGGGCTGGGTGGTAGGGCCTCTAGGAAGCGCAGGGTTCCGTCGCTCTGCGAGACGAAGGCGCCGTCTAGGTACACGGCGTGAAAGTGGATGTTCAGGTTGAGCGCGCCGCCGAAACGCTGGATGGCCATGATGCTGCCGGGGTGCGCGTCGTCGTGGTGGCCGGGTGGGCCGGTGCGTTGGGCGCGCGCTTTGTAGAACGCGTCGATGGCGCGGCGGGCGATGCGCCAGACGGCGAGGGTCAAGTCGTGGTCGAAGGCCATGTGCCAGCGCAGCTCGTGTGGGAAGGAGAGCACCCACTGCCGCGTGCGCACGGGCGGGAGCACGCGCTCCACCAGGTGCTTGGCTTGGTCGGCCATGCGGCGGCCGATGCAGCGGGGGCAGAAGGCGCGCTGTTTGCAGCTGAGCGCCACCAGCCGGCTCTGCGCGCAGTCGTCGCAGCGGAAGCGGGCGAAGCCGTGGACGAGCACGCCGCAGCTCAAGTAGTTGCGCAGCGCCTTGGCGACGAAGGGGGGTGGCGGGCGGGCGTGGCGGGCGGCTAGGTAGGGCTCGAGGCTGTGACGCAGGAGCTGGTGCAGCGGGCCTTCAGTGGGATCGCGCGGCTGGTACTCTGGCGCGGCCACCTGGGGTGGCGCGACGGTCCGCGTAGAGCTGGCAAGACGCTGCACCCCAGGCACCGCTGCAACGTGCGGCCCGAGGTGTTGTGCGACGCCTTGCGCGTTGCCGCGCGCTGCTCGCGCTGGCGACCGCCGGCGGTGTTGTGACGGTCGCCGTCCACGGGGAGTTCCCCTCGGGTGTCACCAGCGCTGGTAGAACCCATGGCAAACAGCCACGCAAAGTCCGCCCCCAAAGCACACCACCAACCCACGGCCCCAAAGCAGAACGCCAGCGCCTCGGGTGAAGCGCTGGCGCGTAGTGCCGGGAGCGGGACTTGAACCCGCATGATGTTTCCACCGAGCGATTGTAAGTCGCCTGCGTTTGCCGTTTCGCCATCCCGGCAAGACGGGCTGCACGCAGCCCGCGGGAGCTAGTTGGCGAGCTCGTCGATGTGCCGGGGCATCATCGGGCCGGGGCGCTCTTTGGCCATCTCGGTCATCTGGTTCTGGGC
The DNA here is from genome assembly GCA_020633075.1 of Sandaracinaceae bacterium. Lineage (GTDB taxonomy): Bacteria > Myxococcota_A > Polyangia > Polyangiales > Houyiibacteriaceae > JADJJE01. The sequence goes on along the minus strand of JACKEI010000002.1, from coordinate 726,501 downwards.
GTCCACCAGCACGACCTTGGGGGTGTGGGCGCGCGCCTCTTCGTCGGTCATGTCCCCGAAGGTGGCGATGATGGCGATGTCGCCGGGCCGCATGAGGTGGGCCGCCGCGCCGTTCACGCAGATGACGCCGGAGTCGCGCGGGCCGCGCAGGGCGTACGTGGCCAGGCGGGTGCCGCGGGTGACGTTCCAGATGTGGACTTCCTCGTGCTCGAGGATGCCGGCTGCCTCGAGGAGGCGTTCGTCAACCGTCACGCTACCTTCGTAGTCGAGATCGGCGTGCGTCACGGTGGCCCGGTGAATCTTCCCGAGAAACATGCGTCGGCGCATTGGCGTTCCTTTCTGATGTCCGTGGCGTCCTCGTGGGTACACCCGGTGGCAGTACACTAGCGGTCCTGGGACGCCCCCGCAAGGACGACATTCAACGCAGTCGCATGGCGACCCTGGGCACGGGCAGGCGGTCGCGGGCGCAGGTGGGGTCGCGGTCTTGGCAGGCGCGCAGCAGGCGCGGGGCGTCGTCGGGCACGCGGTAGGTCAGCGAGGCCTCGCGCGCGGCGTCTCCGAGCGCGTGGTCGGCCGGCGCCGAGAGGGCCTGAGTGCGCAGCAGGTCCGCGTCACGTGGCGCGCGGGCCAGGCCCAGACGCGCCGCGTGCAGGGCAGCCGCGTCGTCCCCGCGCTGCCGAGAGCGCGCGTCCACTCGCGCAGGGCCACCGTGTCCCCGGGCGAGAGACGCACCACCTCCCCGAAGGCGCTCGCGGCCTCGGGCCAGCGCCACACCTGCGCCAGGCGCGCGCCCGCGCGCGCGGTGTGTGGCGGGTGGTCCGGCAGCAGCGCCTCGGCCAGCGCTGCCTCGCGCAGGGCTTCTTCGGTGCGTCCCTGCGCGCCCGCCACGCGCGCCATGAGCAGGTGTAGCCCGCGCGCAGCCGCGTGTCGTCCGCTCCGGCGGCACGCAGCGCGGCCTCCACGCTGGGCCGCACGTCGTCCAGGTGCTCTTGCAGCTCGTGCGACAGGCCCAGGGCGTGGTCGTGCAGGCGCTGGGCCAGCGGCGCGCGCGCGCCCCCTCCCCCGCCCGCTCGCGGGCACCGGGGCCGACGTACACACGGGCGTGCGCCAGGTCCACCACGGGCTCGGGGGTGCAGGGGTCCACACCGTCGCTGCGCAGCGCCGCGAAGGCGCGTCCGTCCGCCGTGCGCGAGGCCTCGCAGGCGATGCGCGAGAAGGCCATGGGGTGCCGCCGGTAGCGCAGCCGCGCCTCCACCTGCAGCGGCCACGCGGCGCGGGTCAGGCGGGGCAGCGTCACCTCGTAGCGCACCACGGTCGCGTCGCGGCTGGGCAGCGTGCGGTCGAAGCCGCCCACCAAGAAGTCGTGCACGTCGTGCAGCTCCTCGGGCAGGCCCTCGCTGTCGAGGGGCACCGCGCGGAACACGAAGGCGCTGGGGTCGTCGCCGCCGGCCTCGTGCTCCGTGCCGGCCTCGGCCACCAGGTGCCCCTGCGCGTCGGTCAGGCGCAGCTCCACGAAGGTGTCTTGCAGGTCGCGGGTGCCGCCAGGGAAGCGGTGCCCCACGCCCAGGCTGCGCACCACCACGTCCAGCGTCAGCCGCGCGCCGCTGCGCATGGCCGCGCCGTCCAGGGGATGCGCGGCTGCCCGTCCACCGTGCCCACCGGGATGTCGATGCGCACGGTGTCCGCCAGCCGCGCGCGCACGGCGTCGTGCTGGGCCTGGCTGGTGGTGAGCCCCAGGTGCGCGCCGGCGAAGCGGTGCGAGGCGATGCTGCCGTCCTCGGCCGCCATGTCGTGCGAGGCGGCCGCGCGCGGCATGTGGCAGCCGCGGCAGGTGCTGGGCGTGGGGTCGTCATCCAGGCTCTCGCCCCCCGCTCCGCCGAAGGCCGACGTCCCGAAGGCGCCCAGGTCGTCGATGCCGTTGAAGTGGTGCGGGCTGCCGATCTCCGGCCCCGCGAACGAGCGGTGACAGGAGCCACACAGGGCCGCGCTGCGCAGGACGTCCGTCGCGACGCGCGCGCGGTGCGCTTCGACCTGGGCGGGCACGGCGGGGTCAGGCAGCGGGATGGGTGCTGCGCTCCACGTGTAGCTGCCGTTTCCGTCGCTGCGCGCCTCGGTCACGCCGTGGCACAGGCGGCAGGGGATGCCCACCGCGGCGGTCGCGTCCGCTGGCACGCTGGGCTGGTCGATGGCGCCCGAGAAGAGCAGCGCCGGGTCGTGGCAGCCCGCGCAGAAGCGGCTGGCCTCGGCCCCCGCGCGCAGCGCGAAAGCGCTCGACCGAGGCGCGGTAGAAGGGGTTGTCGAAGCTGGAGCGGGCGTGTGCGCTGGTGGCCCAGTGCGCGGCCACGTCGGCGTGGCAGCTGGCGCAGTCGTCCGTGCGCGAGAACTCCGCGAGCGCCTCGGGTGAGAGGGGCAGGCTGCCCTGCACCTCCACGTGCGATGGGGCGAGGTGTCCTGGCGCGCGGGGCAGTGAGACCCCCATGTCCACGGGCGCGGCGGGGCTGCCACCGGGGGCGGGCTCGCCCTCCGTGCCGGGCTCGCTGCTCGGCGCCTGCTCGCCCGACTGCGCGGCCTGGCTGGGCCCGACGTCTGGGCCGCCACAGCCCTGGGCGAAGAGCGCCAGCGCCACCAGGGGCGCCCACAGCGGGAGCGCAGCCACGGACACGAGCGACGCCTCGTGCCGCGAGCGCCGCCGCGTGGCGGTGCTGACGGCCGAGCACGCGCCCATGACGGCGGGGACCAGGTGGTGGGGCTCGAGTGCCGACGCGGAGGGAGGTGGGTTCACCATGAGTCGACCAGGTAACGCGCGCCGGCCTTGGGCGCTTACGCTCTCGGCCCCAGCGGGCGCGTCAGGGCCGCGCACCAGCACGAGCTCCACGCCCTGCCCGCCCGGTGCCGGCGCCACGCGCGCTCGTGTCGGCGCGCTCTAGCTCGGCCACCTGCGCCTCGATGTCGGTGACCCGCCTCGCCACCACGCGGTCCCAGGTGGCGACGGTCTCCACCTCGGCGAGGTAGCGCCGAAACGAGCGCAGCGCGCGCTGTAGCGCCGCCAGCTTGAGCGCACGGTCGGTCTCGTCCTCCGCCATGGCCAGCGAGCCCAGGCCCTCGTACCAGTGGATCTCGCTCTCCGGCTCGAAGAACACGCCGTTGGTGCGCAGCAACAACATGTCCCCGCCGCTGGCGCGCAGGGCCTGGCGCGCGCGCTCCACGGCCTCGCGCCCTTCCCCCAGCCGGTCGCTGGCGACAGCGCTACCCCAGAGCGCCAGCGCCAGACTGAGCGAGTCACCGGCGTACTGCCGCGCGACCTCGGCGGCTCGGTCGTAGTGACGCCGCGCGCGCGCGGCGTCACCGCTGAGCATGATCACCTCGGCCATGTTCGCGTGCGCGGACACCGTGGTGCGCGGGTCGAACGCCCGCAGGATGCCGCGCTCGTACTCGTCCACCGCCCGCGTGTACTCCCGCAGGCGCGTGTAGAGCAGGCCGAGCTCGAACGCGACCGACTCGGACTCGTAGTCCTCGTCCAGCTCCCTCAGGCTCTCGTAGAGAGCGATGGCCTCGCGGATGGACGCGCCCGCGTTCGCCTGCCGCTGCACCAGCTGCCGCTGCGAGGTCGCGAACGCGAGGAAGTAGAGGATGTCGAGGTCGGTGGGCGCCCGCTCGTGCGCCCGCCGCAGCCGGGCCACCGCCCCGGCGAGCGCCGCTTCGCGCTGGACGGGGTCGTCCGTGAGCTGCGCCTCCTGGAGCTGGCGGAGGCCGTGGCGCAGCAGCGTGCTCGCGCGCCGCACCCCTGGCGTCTGCACCTCGCGCCAGAAGTCGCTGACCGTGGCGGCGGCTGGGCCCGGCTGCCGCTGCGCGCGCGCTGCCGGCGTCGACGACGAGAGCACCGCGGCGACGCAGGCGGCGGCGCAGACGGAGCGCGAAGCGACTCGCCGCCAGCGCCGGGCTGTGCTCTCTCGCACGCCGCGCTCCTCACGCCGCGTCTCGCCGCAGACCGGGCTCATCGCGGGCGCCTCGCACCCGGGCGGCGCGCGGGCTGCCGCGCCGGCGCAGCGGACGTCGCCCTGCCCAACGCCGCGCGCGACGCGCTGGCCCACGCCGCGTGGGGCGAGCCCTGCTCAGCCTCCGGGAACGCCGCACGCGCCGCGTCGAGGTCTCCCCGCTGGACGGCGATGACCGCCACCCGCGCGGCCCGCTCTGCCGGCGACACGGGCAACCCCGCGATGAGCTGGTCCAGTGGGCCGGGCGCTGCGGCGCGGCGCAGCAGCAGCTCGGCTTCTTCCAGCTCACCCCGGCGGTGCAGGGCCAGGCCCAAGCCGAGGATGGTGCGCGAGTCCGCCGGTCCGCTCTTGAGCGCCACGCGATACGCGCGCACGGCCTCCTCCAGCTGCGCCGGCCCCAGCGACTGCGCGACGTCACCCAGGAGCGTGTAGAGCTGCCGGCGGAGGTGCGTGGCCGGCATGGTGGCCAGCGTCCGACGCAGCACCCGCGCCGCGAGCTCCGGCTGCCCTCCGGACGCGAGCAACAACGCGATGCGAGAGCCCCACACGGGGTCCTCGTACACGGCCTCGTCCAGCTCCAGCGCGCGCGCGGCCTCCTGCGCCATCCCCGCCTGATCGCCGCTCTCGGCCAGCGCGATGGCGCGCAGCGCGTGCCCCTCGGCTTCGTCCGGCAGCGTCTCGATCGCCGTCTGCGTCGCGTCGAGGGCGTCCGCCGTGCGGCGCGCAGAGAGGGCCGTGCGGGCGCGACGCACGTGCGCGCGGTAGGCGGTCAGGCCCGGCTGGCGCACGTCGTCCCAGAAGTCACCTGCCCGGGCTCGCTCCGGGGCTGCGCAGAGGAGCAGCGTGACCCCGAGCGCCGCCACGACGCCCCGCCGCAGCGCGGCACGGGCGGGCGCGGTCCCCCTGGTCTGTCTGGCCAGCTGGCAGCTCATGTCGCGGCCAATGTAGCAGGCTCGTGGTACGTTCGCGGCATGGGAAAAAGTCGCCCGAAAAAGTCCGGAACGCCAAAGCCGAAGCGCGCTGGCAAGCACCACCACCGCCCTGTGACGCCCGGCGGTCCCGCGGACGCCCCCATCGAAGGTGTGGACGGCGTGATGTCGGGCATGGTCGGTGGCTTCAAGCGCGCCGTGGGGGCACACCGCCCCGCCGAGAAGACGTGGATCGACGGCGCGCTGCTGTGGCTCGTGTTCGCCGTCGTGCTCGCCGCGCTGGCCTGGCGCTTCTGGGGCTGAGCCGCAGGCCGTGCCCCTCGCAGCCCGTTGAAGAACTGGCTGCCCAGACGCGCGTTCAGAACGCGCGCGTCTGGCCCTGATGTCGCAACCAGTGGTCCGCGAGCACAATCGCGACCATCGCCTCGGCCATGGGTGCGAAGCGCGGCAGCAAGCACGGGTCGTGACGGCCGCGCGTGGCGATGGTGGCCGACGTTCCGTCGCGCCGCACGGTCTCCTGCTCGCGCGAGAGGCTGCTGGTGGGCTTCACCACGGCCCGCAGCACGATGGGCATGCCGCTGCTGATGCCTCCCAGCATGCCGCCGTGACGGTTGGTGCGCGTCCGCGTGACGTCGCCCTCGCGCACGAAGGTGTCGTTGTTCTCGGAGCCGCGCATGCGAGCGGCCCCAAAGCCCACGCCGTACTCCACACCCAGCACCGCCGGCAGCGAGAAGAGCGCCGCGCCCAGGTCTGCCTTGAGCTTGCCGAAAGCCGGTTCGCCCAAGCCCGCGGGCACGCCCCGCGCGACCACCTCGGCCACACCACCGATGCTGTCCTGGTCCTTGCGCACGGCCTGGATGAGCTCGACCATCTGCGCGCTCACCGCCGGGTCTGGGCAGCGCGTGATGTTGGGGGAGCCGTCCGGCAGGCGCTCGATGGCGTCCAGCGTGACCGTGTCCGGGTCCACCTGCGCCACCAGGTCGCCCACCTGGACTACGTAGCTGAGCACCTCACCGCCGAAGGCGCGGGCGATGAGCTTCTTGGCGATGACCCCGGCCGCCACGCGCGCCACGGTCTCACGCGCGCTGCTGCGCCCGCCGCCGCGATAGTCACGCACGCCGTACTTGGCGTCGAAGGTGAAGTCCGCGTGCCCGGGCCGGTAGAGGTCGGCGATGTCCGAGTAGTCGCGGCTGCGCTGGTCCTCGTTGCGCACCAGGATGGCGATGGAGGTACCGGTGGTGCGCCCCTCGAACACGCCCGCCAGGATCTCCGGCGTGTCGGACTCCTTGCGCTGCGTGACGATCTTGCTCTGGCCGGGCTTGCGCCGGTCGAGGTCCACCAGCAGGTCCTCGACGCTGAGCTCGAGGCCCGGCGGGCAGCCGTCCACGATGACCACGTTGCCGGGACCGTGGCTCTCGCCCGCGGTGGTGACGCGAAAGGCCTGCCCGAAGCTGTTGCCGGCCACGTCAGCCCTCCGTCGTGGCGGTGTTGGGCTCGACGTCGCCCGCGAGCGGGTGGCGGGCGCACACGCGCCCCACGAAGAAGGGACCCATCTGCGAGATGTACGTGGAGGTCTGCTTGGTGCCCCGCATGGTCTGCACCACGTGAGACAAGGGGTGCAGGGTCTTGCCCACCAGCCCGATGACGAACTCGTTGTCGTTGGTGTCGATGCCGTGGCAGGCGAGGCGCACGTCGTGGGCCAGGTCGGCCCCGCCATAGGCGCGCCCAATGCCGGCGTGCTCACGCAGGATCTCGCCCTTCTCGCGGCCCGGGAGCAGCTCGAAGGCGCCGCTGCGGCGCAGGGGGTACCACACGGCCCAGTCCCAGCCCTCGTGCTGCACGGTGTAGCGCGGCCGGTTCAGGATCCAGTGCGCGAGGTCTTGCTCGTAGCCGCTGCTGTAGGTGCGGCCCAGCATGGTGAACTCGGGGCGCAGGGTGAGCGCGGCCAGGGACTCACGCGCGAGGGCGGGCCGCAAGCGGGTCACGAAGTCCGTGGGGTCTTCGGTGTACGACAGGATGCCCAGCCCGCGCGGGTCGTTCACGTCTTCGTAGACCACCGAGCCGATGCCGGACTCCGCCAAGGCCGCGTTCAGCGCCTTCATCACGGGCCCCAGCGCGCCGTCTTCGCGCACGTGGAACACCAGCAGCTGCATGAAGAGCCGTTGGTTCATGGTCTGCGGCACGCCGTCCACGGTGGCCCCCTTCTCGAACACGTCGATGCTGGGGAGCTGCATCTCGCGGGGCCGGCCGGGCTCGGCGGCGGGGGGACGCAGGGATGGATTGAAGCTGTCGGAGTCGGCCATCGCCGCGAGCATAGCCCGCATCCCGCGTGACGGTAGTGCTCTTCAGCGCGCCTTGGCCCGCTGATCCCCGCGCGCGCGTCGACGCTCCGCGAGCACGGCGCCGATGACCGCACGCAGCGCGCGCTCGTCCAGTCCCACGATGACGCTGCCCGCGTCGGCCAAGCGGTTGAGGCCGAGCTCCATCAGCCGACGGCGCTCGAGAGGGAACGGGATCTGACCTTGGTACGCGAGGCGAATCAACGCCTCGAGGTCTTCGTCGGGGACCAGGGTCAGGCCAATGGCAGCTTGCATAGCGACTAACGTGGGGTGGGGCGCGGCGCGGCGAGGCGCTCGGCCGACTCGGGGTTGCTGGAGTGCGCCCAGGGGTTGAGCACCTCGCTGCCGTAGTAGTAGCGGTCGACCGCGATGTTGACGTCGGGGGCGGGCTCGCCCTCGAAGGGGTCGGCCAGGTCCGGCAGCATGTGGATCTCGCCGGGCGCCGTGGGCTGCACGCGCTCGAGCAGCCAGGGGTCCAGCACCTCGCTGGCGGGCGTCATGTCGTTCCACCGGTCCAGGGTGCGCACCGCGGCTGCGGCGGGCTCTGCGACCCAGCGCCCTGCGGCGTCGGCTCCGCGGCCCGCGACGACCTCCACCAAGACCGCCGCCTGGTCTCCGGAGGCTTTGCGAAAGTAGATGTGGGCGTGACGGCCATCGGCCGAGAAGGAGATGGAGAGGGTGCCCCGCGCGCGCTGAGCGCCGGGGTCCGTGAGCCTCAAGACGGGCGAGCCGAGGGCCTCGGAGATGGCCGCGCGCACGGCCGCTGCGTCGGTCCGCCGGAACTCGGACTCCACCACCACCACGAGGGGTTCGGGGGCCATGACGCGCGCAGACACGCGCTGCGCCGGGGAAAGCAGCAGGGCGAGCCCCGCGAGCAGGATCCCCATGGCGACCGAGCCCCGCAGGCGATGATGAACCTTCATCTTGTGGGGATTATGGCGCCAACGGTCGCGCGGCGCGACAGCTTTCTGGGGAGCTCAGCGCGTGAGCGGCGTGAAGGGGTCCGCCGCGCCGACCAGCTCCGACAGCTGCGCGGCAGCACGCAGGTCCTCGACGCGGAAACCGACGGCCCCGTAGCGGTGCTCGGTGGCGACCTTGGCCCCCGTGGACAGGGTCACGTAGCCCGCCCAGGGCACGCGGATGCCACCGACCGGCAGGACGCTGACCCACATGCGCCAGGCGGTGGGGAGGTCGTCGTCGCCGAGGATCCAGAGATACGCGTCTCCAGGGGTGACCCCACCCGTGCTGTACTCCACCAGCAGCGCGTCGCGGCCGTCCACGCGCACGATGGAGCGCGTGGTCCCGGGGTCGAAGACCTTGACTATCGGGTTCAGCCAGAAGGAGTCGTTGCAGAAGTACGCCCACGCCTTGTCCAGCGCCGCGCGCAGCTCCGGGCCGCTCAACGCCTGCCCGTCGTCGAACGCGACGCCGCTCTGGTCAGCCGTGCGGAGGAGCACGCGCATGTCACGGTAGGTCACCTGAACGAAGCCGCGCTGACGGTCCCACAGGTGGCGGTGACCGAAGAGGGTCCACGCGACCGCGCCGGTCTGATCCCACTGCGCACGCCCGACCGCGAGCTCCACGCGCTGCGCCAGGGCCTCGGCCGCGGGCCCGGGCGTACCCGTGGGGCGGGGCTGGTGCAGCGCTACGCCGCCCACCACCAGCAGCGAGAGGAGCCCCAGCAGCGCCAGCAGCGAGCGCTTGGCCCAGCGGCGCGCGCGGGGGGCGCGGGGAGGTGGTTGGGTGGACTCCATGGTGCGGCAGTGTAGCCCCCGGTCGACATTTGGGACCAGCGCCGCAATCATAGGGCATGCCTCATGCAGTAGTGGTCGGTGGGAATCGCGGAATTGGCCTCGAAATGGTGCGACAGCTGCTGGAACGCGACGCGCCCGCGTGGCGCGTGAGTGTGGTCTGCCGCACGCCCACGGACGAGCTCGGCGCGCTCACGGCGCAGGTTCACAGCGGGGTCGACATCACGACGGACGCGGGCATCAACGCCACGCGGAGCGCCCTCGATGGACAGCCGATCGACCTCTTGGTGCTGGTCGCGGGCGTGCTGGAGCGCAACCCCCTCGAGCCCCTCGACGTCGCCTCCATCCGCAAGCAGTTCGAGCTCAACGCGCTGGCACCCCTCCGCGTTGTGGCTGCCCTGCGCGCGCAGCTTCCTGCGGGCGCCAAGGTGGCGCTGCTGACCAGCCGCATGGGCTCCATCGGGGACAACGACAGCGGGTCACACTATGGCTACCGCATGAGCAAGGCGGCGCTCAACGCCGCGGGCAAGTCGCTGGCCGTGGACCTCGCGCCCGCGGGCGTCGCCGTGGGCATCCTGCATCCGGGCTACGTGCGCACGCGCATGACGGGCAACAGCGGCCTCATCGACGCGGACGAGAGCGCACGCCTGCTGCTCGCGCGCATCGACGAGCTGAACGCGAGCAACAGCGGGACCTTCCGCCACGCCAACGGGGACGAGCTCCCGTGGTGAGTCACGGCGCACGACACCCGGCGTTCATCTACGACGCCATCCGCGCCGGGCAGCCCTACCACTACCGAAACAAGCGACCGCTGGTCCACAACGCCATCAACGGCGCGTGCCTGCTGGGGCTGCTGGCGGGGCTGTTGCTCACCGCCTGGCTCGGCACCTGGGTGTCCCCGCTGGTGTACGTGCCCCTCGCCGCGTTCGCGTTCGGGCTGCTGTACTTCTCCATCTTCATCTTGGTGGTGCACGAGGCCTCGCACGGCATGTTCCTGATCGCCGGGAACCGCCGGCTCCACACGTGGATCAACCGAGTGCCCGGCTGGATGGTGGCCACGGTCTTCGCCACTCACTACGGCAAGCACTGGGAGCAGGGACACCTGGAGCACCATGTGCGCCCGCTCGAGACCAACGACCCTCAGCAGTTCAACTGCGAGGTGGGGCGAACGCTGGCCGTGGGCGTGGCCCGCAACGTGTTCATCCCAGGTTGGCTGTTTCTGGAGCGCACCGTGTTCCGCACCAAGCGCGCGGGGGGAAAGTCCTCCAGCAGCAAGGGTGTGATCATCGCGTTCGTGGTGATCTGGGCGCTGGGGCTCACGCTCGCGACGCGCTGGCTGGGGGCCCCGGTGGCCATCGCCGCGTTCCTGGGCATCCACGTGCTGACCGCCTGGAACCTGGTGAAGGGAGCGCTCGAGCACGGTGGCTCACTGCGCGACGAGCCAGACCCGTTCTTCCGGTCCCGCACGACGCTCTTCTTCGGGAGGCGCCTGCTGATGCCCTTCAACATCACGCTGCACTTCGAGCACCACCTGAACTTCTGCGTGCCCTGGTACGACCTGCCGCGCTACCAGCGCGACCTCCGCAGCATCGTGCCCCCCAGCGTGACCCGCGACATGATCAACCCGGACCCGTGGCGGCAGCTGGCAGGGCGGCTGGGCGGCCTGAGCCGCGAGTCGGCGCAGCTGGTGAGCGCGCGCACCGCGTAGCGCTGGACGGGAGATAGGCCCCCAGACGCTCAGCCGAGCGAGCGTCGCCCGGAGAGCGCGCGCCCCAGCGTCACTTGGTCCGTGAACTCCAGCTCGCCGCCGTGCGGCATGCCGCTCGCGATGCGGCTGACGGAGACCCCCTCGGCCGCCAGCACCTGGGCCACGAACAGCGCGGTGGCCTCGCCCTCGACGTTGAGGGGGGTGGCCACGATGACCTCGCGCGTGCCGTGACGCCGCACGCGCTCCACCAGGGCGTCCAGAGGGAGGTCCGCCGGCCCTACCCCGTCCAGGGGCGCTAGGAGACGGTGCAGCACGTGGTAGCGACCGCGAAAGCTCCCGCTGCGCTCGATGGCGTGCAGGTCCGGCACGCGCGCCACCACGCAGATCACGTCGTCTTCGCGGCGTGGATCCTGGCAGACGGCGCAGCGCTCCCCCGGCCCGAAGTTGCCGCACTCCACGCAGCGCTTGACGCGCTGGTGCAGGGCCTCGAGCGCGCCTCCGAGGGCCTCCGTGTAGCCCGGGTCCCCCGCGAGCAGGTGGAACACCAAGCGCCCCGCGCTGCGCTCGCCGATGCCCGGCAGGCGCGCGAGGAGGCGTATCAGCTCGGCGATGGGGTCCGGTTCCGCCACAGCCTCAGGTCATGCCGGGGATCTTGAGGCCCCCGGTGACTTGCTCCAGCTCACCGTCGACGTGCTCGCGCGCCTTGGTGAGGGCGGCGTTGCAGGCCGCGACGACCAGATCCTGCACCATCTCGAGCCCCTCGCCCTCGAGCAGCGCGGGGTCGATCGTGATGCGGACGATCTCGGCGTTGCCGGAGGCGACCACTTTCACCTGGTCGTTGCCGGCGCCGGCTTCGAACTCTTCGCTTCCGAGCTCCTCGCGCCGCTTTTCGATCTTCCGTTGCATACGGCTGGCCTGCCGCATGAGCTCGTTCATTCCACCGCGAAACTTCATGTCGCTCTACCTCGTCGTGACTCACGCCTCGAACCGGACGAACGCCTTACCGCGTGCATCCGGAAAAATATCGAACGCTTCTAGCACCATCGGGTGGGCGAGCGCCTCGTGTTTTCTCTTGTTCTTGGCCGCGTCGCGCCGCGAGGCGCTCACCGAGGCCAGGGACTGGGTCGCGCCCTCGGCGCCAGAGAGCTGCTCCAGCTGGAGCTCGGGACGCGCACCGAAGTGACTCTCGGCCGCGGCCAAGAGGGTGGCGCGGCCCTGCTCGACCAGCGAGCGCGTGAAGTCCGTGTGGAACGCCAGCACGATGCGGTCGGCGTTGACCAAGCGGGGAACGGCCTCCTCGAGCGCGCCGGCGAGCGCGGGGGACGCATGCTCCAGGCGGTCGACCAGCTTCTCCCACTCGATGAAGGTGGAGCGGCGCAGCGTGGCTTGCCCGGGCGCGGTTGCGGCACCCGCCGGCTCACCCGGCGGGCCCTGCGGAGCCGCAGCGTCTTCTTGCGTGCTCGCCTGGGGAGCTGAGGCGGGGCCGGCCACGGGGGCGGGGTTGCGCTCCGCGCTCGGCTCGCCCGCTCGGTCGGCGTAGGCAAGCGCGGCCGCGAGGGCGCTGCGACGCGGCGCGGCCGCGGGCGCTGGCTGCGGGGGCGCGGCGTTCTGCGGGCGCGGGGGAGAGTCGCCCGTTGAGCCTTCCACGCTCGCGGGAGGTGAACCGGCAGGCGCTGCGCCGACGGCGACGGCTTGCCGCGCAACGCTGGCGGAGAGCTCCTGTGGCGCGCCGGCGGGCTCGGCGGCGCGCGCGGGCTCGGCGGCGCGCGCAGGCTCGGCGGCGCGCGCGGGCTCGGCGGCACGCACGGGCTCGGCGGCGCGCGCGGGCTCGGCGGCGCTCGCGAGCTCGGCGGCGCGCGCCCCCCGCCCCCCGCCACCGCGTGGGTCACTCCCGGCCCCGCGGGTGGTGTCGGCTCCCCCGCCGAGAGGCCCGCGTCCGCCGCCGTCCCAGTCCGAGAGCGCCTTCTGCACCGCCGCCAGCCGAGCCAGCAGGGTGCTCACCTCTTCGAGGGGTGGGCGCGTCGCGACGCGCACGAGTCCCATCTCCAGCACGCGCATGGGCTGACTGGACACCGCCACGTCGTCCACCAGCTTGGACACGGCTGCGAACACTCGCTGAAGCTCCAGCACCGAGACCTTCTCGGCGAGCGCGCGCGCTCGCTCGCGCTCCGCGTCCACGAAGTCCAGCAGCTCGTCCACGTCGGACGCGACGCGCAGCACCACCAGGTCACGCAGCAGCTGCACTAGCTGCCGGCTGAGATGCCCCGTGTCCACCCCTTGCTCGGCCAGCACGTGCAGCGCACGCAGCACGGCGGCGCCATCTCCGGTCAGCGCCGCGTCCACCACGGCGAAGAGCGACTCGCGCGCGGCGATGCCCAGGGTCTGGGCAACCTCCGCCCCGACGAGCTTGCCGTCGCCGAACGCGACGATCTGGTCCAGCAGCGTGAGCGCGTCGCGCATCGAGCCGGCCGCCTCGTTGGCCACGAGGTTGACCGCCGCGTCGTCCGCTTCCACTCCCTCGGTGTCGAGGATGCGGCGCACGGCCTGCGCGACCACGGCCTGCGGGATCAAGCGGAAGTCGTAGCGCTGACAGCGCGAGCGAATGGTGACCGGGACCTTGTGGCTCTCGGTGGTCGCGAAGATGAACTTCACGTGGGGCGGAGGTTCCTCGAGGGTCTTCAGGAACGCGTTGAACGCGCCGGTCGAGAGCATGTGCACCTCGTCGACGATCACGATCTTGAAGCGGTCCCGCTGTGGCCGATAGGGCAGCGACTCTTGCAGGCGTCGGACGTCGTCCACGCCGTTGTTCGACGCGCCGTCGATCTCCTGCACGTCGACGTCGACGCTGGCGGTGATGTCCACGCAGGGTGGACACACGTTGCAGGGGGTCGCGGTGGGGCCCTGCTCGCAGCACAGGCACTTGGCCAGCAGGCGCGCGCTGGTGGTCTTGCCGACTCCGCGCACCCCCGTGAACAGGAAGGCGTGGGCGACGCGGTCCGAAGCGATGGCGTTCCGCAGCGTGCGCGCGACGTGCTCTTGGCCGACGAGATCCTCGAAGGTCTGCGGGCGGTACTTTCGAGCGAAGACGGTATAAGCCATGGAGGCCGGAGGGTAGCAGGCGAAGACTGCCCCGTCTCGCCTCAGCCGGTCGCGCCCTGCTCCTCGTCCACGGTCCGGGGCGAGAGCTGCAGGAGGCTCACGCGGCGGCCGTCCACCTCCTTGATGGTGAGGTCGTAGTCCCCCACCTGCACCACGTCGCCCACCATGGGGAGCCGGCCGGCGAGCTCCACCGCGAGGCCACCGATCGTGTCGGAAGAGGTCCCGTCTCGCAGCGTCGTGTCCAGCGTGGTCTCGAGGTCGTCCACCAGCATCGCGCCGTCCACGTTGTACTGACCGGGCGTCACCTCGGAGATGCGCGCGACGTCCTCGTCGTCGTCGTACTCGTCCTGAATCTCACCGACGATCTCCTCGAGGATGTCCTCGAGCGTGATGACCCCCGAGGTGGCCCCGAACTCGTCCTTGACGATGGCCAGGTGCGACCGCCGCCCCTGCATCTCGCGCAGGACGTCCACGATCTTGGCCTGGTCACTGACCATGAACGCCGGCTTGCGGATCAGCGTGGCCAGGGCCAGGTCGTTGGGGTCCTGCACGGCGCGGAGCGCCTGAAACAGGTCCTTGGCGTAGAGGATGCCCTCGATCTGGTCGGGGCCGTCGCCGTAGACCGGATAGCGACTGTGGCCGCTCTCCACGACCCCGTCGAGCAGCTCCGGGATGGGCATGGAGAGCGAGAAGGCGACGACGCGCGGACGCGGGACCATCACCTCGCGCGTGACCGTGTCCCGGAAGTCGAGCAGGCTGCGCAGCATCTCCGCGTGGCCCTCTTCGATGGAGCCCTGCTCCTCACCGGCGTCGATCATGTGCTCCACGGCCAGCGCGGTGATCTGCGCGGGGTTGTCCTCCGGTGCCGTCTCGACCCAGCGCTCCGTGAGGGTGCGCAGCAGCACCAACGGCAGCGCGAGCGGAGCCACCAGGAGCTCGAGTGGCCGCATGAGCTGCACCAGCGGCAGCGCCACCCGTGCCGCCCGGCGCCGCACCACGGACGAGGTCACGTCCGCGAGGATGCCGTACACGATGGACGTGGGCAGCAGCCAGGTGACGGCGGCGGCGGTGTCCGAGGAGGCCCGGAGAGCCAGCATGGCCATCGCCACGATGGAGACGAAGCGACCGACCACGAGCCTGGCCCGCAGGCGCGGGAGCCGCGCGAGCACTCGCTGAGCCGACTTCCCGCGTGCGTCCCCCTCGTCCGCGATGGCATGCAGTCGCGCCTCCCCCAGCGCGGCCAGCCCTGCGCCGGTCGCGGAGAAGGCCACGCCCGTCAGGGTGATTGCGGCAAGGGCGAAGAGGGTTTGAGGAGGGTCGTCCAAAACTCAATCGCCGTCACGAGGGCCGACGGCACATCCCGCTCCATCAGCGCGAGCAGATCAGAAGGCTAGCCGCGTTGCTCCCGCGCCGCAAGCGGGGGCCGCGTCCCGAGGGCTCCGCGCGCCGCACGATGGTGCCTCAGCGCGGGATGGCGATGGCGCCCGCGTCCACCAAGCTGACGACCGTCTTGAGCGCCTCGAGGCGCTCCATCCCGCTGAGGTCCAGGAGCTCCTCGAGCGACGTGAGCCCGTCGACGCGCGAGAGCATGAAGCCGGCGCGGTGGTCCAGCCCCAGCCAGCGGATGTCCGTCTCGGGGACGTCGATGCGCGGCACGGCGTCCAGCGGCCCCAGCTGCGAGGTGTAGAGCAGCTCGAGGCGCTGCCGGCAGGTCACGGCGAACTGCTTGGCCTCGGCGTTGGACTCGTCGCTCCCGAGCACGATCTCGGCCATCTGGAGGGCGCCGGTGAGGTCGTCCAGCGCGTAGCGCGCGCGCACTTCGGCCATGAGGTCGATGCCCGTCTCGGAGGGACGGCCACGGTCCGCGAGGTCGAGCGCGTGCCCTGCGGAGTCTGGCTCGGGCAAGGCGATGGACGCGGAGTCGTGCCGCAGCGGCGCCTGGTGCGCCGACATCCACTTGTGCTGGAGCGCCGGCCCGGCTGCTGCGGCCTGACGGGGAGGCAGCGCGGCAGCCACCCCCAGGGAGGCCGACGGTGGCAGCGTGCTGCGGCGCTTGCGCTCGGTCACCCAGGCGTCGTGCTCGTCATCGGAAGGCATTGGGGCGACGCGGGCGGGCGCAGCAGGCGCCTGGGGAGGCGCCATCTGCGACAGACCGGGGAGCTCCAGCGGGGGGCCGCTGAAGTTGATCGTGACGCGCCCGCGCTCGCGCTGACCCAGCGCGTCCCCTTGCGACGACGCGTCCAGCGGAAGCGGGGTGGACGGCGCAGCCGCCGCGACGCCGCCCGGAGCGGGCGGGACGTAGCGACCCGGCCGGGGGGCAGTCGGTGGCGTGCTCGGGGCCCTTTGTCTCCCAGGCGGCCTTGTCGCTTTGTCGTCTCGCTTCTGGTCGGACATGGGAACCACGGTGGCGCCGCCGCGTCAGGCGGACTTGCCGACGACCCCCTTGAACATGCGGCGCGTGCGGTTGAGCGCGTCGATCTGCTCCGTGAGGGCGGCCGAGTCGCCGCGCTCCATGAGCTCACGTGCCCGTGCCACGACGGCGCGGGCCTTCTCGATGGCGTCACGACCGAAGTCACTGCCCGCGACGACGGCCTGCACTTCTGGGAACAGGCCCTCGATCTCCGCGATCAAGGTCTCGGCCTCTTGCTTGGCCTTCTCGGACGCTTCGTCGCTGCGCCGCGCGACCGCGTACTCTTGCGCGTGGTCCATCATGGCGGCGACCTCGTCCTTGGTCAGACCGCTCGTGGCGGTGACCGTGATGGACTGCTCCTTGCCGGTCTCGATGTCGCGCGCGTGCACGCTGACGATGCCGTCGGCGTTGATCTCGAAGGTCACGTCGACCTCGACCTCGCCGGCTGGAGCGCGCCGCAGACCCGTCAGGACGAACTCGCCGAGCAGCTCGTTCTCCTCGGCGCGCCGTGACTCCCCTTGGAGGACCAGGATCTTCACGGCGGTCTGGTTGTCGCGGACGGTGGTGAACGGCTTGGAGCGCGCCGTGGGGACGGTGGTGTTCTGCGGGATGAGCTCTTCGAAGTACCCGCCGACGACCATGATGCCGAGCGTGTGCGGCGTGACGTCGAGCAGGACCATGTCCATCTCTCCGTCTTCGGCCACCAGCGCAGCCCCCTGAATGGACGCGCCGAGTCCGACGACCTCGTCGGGGTGCACGCCCTTGCACGGCTCGCGCTCGAAGAACTCCGACACGACGCGCTGGATGGCGGGCATGCGGGTCATGCCGCCCACCAAGATGACGTCTTCGATCTCGTCGCGCTCGAGACCCGCCTCGCGCAGCGTCATCTCGCAGATCTCGATGGTGCGGTCGGCCAGGTCGCGCGTGAGCTCCTCGAGCTGCGAGCGCGTCAGCAAGCGCTCGAGATGCAGCGCCTCGTTGCGCGCGCTCGAGATGATGAACGGGAGGTTGACCTCGGTCTCGACCACGGAGCTGAGCTCGCACTTGGCCTTCTCGGCGGCGTCCTTGAGACGCTGCAGCGCCATGCGGTCACGGCGGAGGTCGATGCCGTGCTCCTCGAGGAAGCCCTCCACCAGCCACTCGATGATGCGCTGGTCGAAGTCCTCACCACCGAGGAAGGTGTCGCCCGCGGTGCTGATGACCTTGAAGACGCCGTTGCTGGAGATCTCCAGAATGGAGATGTCGAAGGTGCCGCCACCCAGGTCGTAGACCGCTACCGTGCGGTCGATGTTCTTGCCGAAGCCGTAGGCGAGCGCCGCAGCCGTGGGCTCGTTGATGATGCGGATGACGTCCAGGCCCGAGATTTGTCCAGCGTCCTTGGTGGCCTGACGCTGCCCGTCGTTGAAGTAGGCGGGCACGGTGACCACGGCCTTCTGGACCTCGTGGCCGAGGTAGTCCTCCGCGATCATCTTCATCTCCTGGAGGATCATCGCGCTGACCTCCGGGATGCTGTAGAGCTTGTCGCGCAGCTTGATGCGGCAGTCCCCGTTGGGGCCCGGCAAGATGGTGTACGGCGCGTTCTTCGCCGTGGACTCCACCTGCGGCGAGTTGAACTTGCGTCCGATCAAGCGCTTGGCGGCGTACACCGTGTTCTCCGCGTTGGTCACGGCCTGGCGCTTGGCGATGTGCCCGACGAGACGCTTGCCGCCTTCCGTCACGGCGACCATCGACGGGGTGACCTTGTACCCTCCGCGGTTGGCGACCACGACAGGCGTGCCGTTCTCGACCACTGCGACGCAAGAGTTAAAGGTGCCGAGATCGATTCCGATGACCTTGTCCATGGATCTCCTGAGAACGACCGCGCGCCGGTGGAGACGGGCGGCTAGCCAAGCTGACGAAGGAGATTCTTCACGATCTCGTTCCTGGGGTCCAGCTTTGTAGCAGCGTCCAGCTCACGACGGGCGCTGGAGTTCATACCGGCAGCCACGTAGATGCGTGCCAGGAGCACCCGCGCGTCCACGAGGCCGGGGTCGTGGTCGACCGCTCGCTGCGCCAGATCACGGGCCTTCTTGAGGTCCAGGTTGGCCTCCAGCAACGCGTTGGCGCAGCGCCTTGCCGCCACGGGATCCGTGGGACGTCCCTCCACGACGCGCAGCCAGGACAGCGCCGCACCCGACCAGTCGCCCGCCTGTTCCTCCGCCAAGGCGCGGGTCTCGAACATGGGCGCCTCTTCGACGGAGCGGATGCCCTCGAGGCGTCGAAGCTCGGCGCTCACGCGCGGGTCGTCCGGCGCGAGGGCGCTAGCGAGCTTGATGGCGCTCAGGGCTCCCTTCAGGTCCCCGGCGCGTTCCGCGTCGCTCGCGGCCAGCAGGTGCCGGCGCAAGGACTGGCCACTTCCGGTCACGTTGGAGACGTCACGCAGGCTGCCGGCCAGCCCGCGCAGCACGTCCGCCCGCGAGGCCTCGGTGCTAACGGGCTGCTTCGGGTTGGGGATGTCCATCTGGGACGTGGTGGTCCCGTCGGGTCGCGCCCGTCCACCCATGAGGCGCATCCTGAGCAGCTCCTGCGACCGCTTGATCTGGTCCGGCGTGGGGGGCGGAGCGGACGAGTGGGCCGGGACGGGGCTGGGAGGCGGCTCTGGCAGCGAGGGGGGCCGGGGGATGGCAGGGGACGCGGGCGTCGGGCTCGGAGGAGGTTGCGCCGCGGGCCTTCCCGCAGCAGAGGCTGCACCGACCGGAGCGCTGGGCGCGACGGGAGCCCTCGGCGCGACGGGAGCGCTCGGCGCAGCGGCGGCAGCGGGGCTCACCGGCGTCGGTGGGGTGACGCCGGCCTTCGTCGGAGGTGGGACGGACCGCCGCTTGGGCCGGGAGTCGCTCGCGGGAGCGCCGCCGCCGCTCGCAGAGCCCGGCCCCGAGAACACAGCCGAGCTGCCGGGACGCCGACGCCGGTCGCGCCAGTTGGCGTCGTCAGGGTGCGGCGGAGGGAGCGTGGCATCGTATTCCGTACGGCGCGCACGGCGCGACAGCGTGTCGTAGGCGCCCGTCGCAGCCGTGAAGATCTTCTCCATCTTGCTCTTGTAGCTGCCAAGGTCCTTGCCGTACGCGGTGTCCGGATGGAACTCCTTCGACAGCGCGAAGTACGCCTCGCGGATCTCGTCCTTGGTGGCGTCTCGGCCCAGCTCCAAGAGCTCGTAGTAGTCGCAGGCGCCGAGCTTGTAGAAGACGTCCAGGATGCGCCGCTTGCGGGCGTCGTCGAGGCCCACGTCCTCTTCGAGCTCCGCGGGGTCATAGAGCCGGCGGGGAGTTCCGCTGGGCGGCGGGACCGTGCGAATGCGCTGCGGCTGCGCCGCCGTCGTGGCGGGCTTCCCGAAGCGCTTGCTCGGCTGCTCCGGGGCGGCCGGCGCAGGCGGCGGCGAAGGCGGGACCGCCGCTTGGACGCGAATGGCCCCCAGGCCCAGCAGGCGCTGCAGCGCCGTGAGCGCGATCTCCTCACCGATGCCCGTCGAGTCCGCTATCTCTTTTGCGGTCGAGACGCCATCCACGCGGGACAGCACGAAGCCCTCGACGGCCGACAACGGCAACGAGCGAGCGTCCAGCCCCTCGACAAGCTGCGGAATATCGTCGAACGCCAAAGACATCTCTGCGAGGCGTCAGCCTAGCC
This sequence comes from Sandaracinaceae bacterium, assembly GCA_020633075.1. GTDB lineage: Bacteria > Myxococcota_A > Polyangia > Polyangiales > Houyiibacteriaceae > JADJJE01. The sequence continues at coordinate 706,610 of JACKEI010000002.1, read as the reverse complement.
CAAAAGATGAACCAGTAGGGCTTTCTGTGCGTGCAGGCGGTTCTCGGCCTCGTCCCACACCCGACTCTGGGCGCCGTCGATGACGGCGGCGCTGACCTCTTCGCCGCGGTGAGCGGGCAGGCAGTGCAGGAAGATCGCGCTCGGATCGGCGAGCCGCATGGCAGCCTCGTCGACGATGTAGCCGTCGAAAGCCCGCAGCCGCGCCTGCGTCTCGGCCTCCTGACCCATAGACGTCCACACGTCCGTGGTGACCACGTCCACGCCAGCGAGCGCCTCACGCGGGTCGTCGGTGAGGGTGACGTCCGCGCCGAGCCCGCGGGCCTTCTCGAGGATGGCCGGGTTGGGCCGATAGCCCTCCGGGCAGGCCAGCCGGAGCGAGAGCCCCGTCTGCGCCGCGGCGTTGATCCACGAGTGCGCCATGTTGTTTCCGTCGCCAATCCAGGCCACGCGGACGCCCTCGAGGCGCCCCTTCTCGGCGCGCACGCACTGGAGATCCGCCAACAGCTGACACGGGTGGTAGGCGTCCGAGAGGGCGTTGATCACGGGCACGCTAGACCCTGCTGCGAGCGCTTCGATCTTGTCGTGACCGAAGGTGCGGTAGGTCACGCCGTGCACGAAGCGGCTGAACATCATGGCGGTGTCCGAGAGGGGCTCGCCTCGCCCCATCTGCGTGTCCCCCGCGATGAGCACGACGGGCTGCCCGCCCAGCTCGTGGATGCCGACCTCGAACGAGATGCGCGTGCGCGTGCTGGCCTTCTCGAACACGACGGCCACCGACTTCCCCGCGAGCGGCTTGTCTGCGAGGGCGGCAGCCGTCCCCCGGGCAGCCTTGAGGCGGTCCGCGCGGTCCAGCAGGTCCGCCAGCTCGTCGCGCTCGAGGTCCAACAACGTTCGGAAGTGACGGGTCATGCTGCCACCTCGGCCGCCTTGGTGAGGACGCTCTTCACGATGTCGAGGCCCTCGTCCAGCTCCGCGCGCGTCACGTTCAGAGACGGCGTGAAGCGCAGGACATTGCCCCCCGCCAGCGTCAGCGCGACGCCCGCGTCCAGCGCGGCGCGCCAGGTGGCGCCGGGGTCCACGCCCTCGGCGAGCACCAGCCCCCGTAGCAGACCGTCACCGCGGGCCTCGGTCACCGCGGGAAGCTCGGCGGCGAGCGCGCCGAGGCGCTGGCCGAGGTAGTCCCCCTCGCGGTTCACGTTCGCGAGCACGCCCTCTTCGTCGAAGATGCGCAGCACGGCCAAGCCAGCCGCGCAGGCCAGGGCGTTGCCGCCGAAGGTGCTGGCGTGACTGCCCGGCGGCAGACCACCGGCCAGGCGCTCCGTGACGGCAATGGCGCCGAGGGGGAAGCCACCCGCGATACCCTTCGCCAGCGAGCACGCGTCGGGCACGACGCCGCTGCGCTGCGCCCCCATGAAGGTGCCGAGGCGCCCGTAGCCGGTCTGCACCTCGTCGAAGAGCAGCAGCGCCCCCTCGGCGTCGCACAGCGCGCGCACGCTCTCGAGGTAGCCGGGCGCCGCGGGAATGATGCCCCCCTCGGCCTGCACGGGCTCGAGCAGCACGGCCGCCGTGCGCGGACCGATGGCCGCCCGCATGGCGTCCACGTCGTTGTAGGGCACGAACACCACACCGGGCAGCAGCGGGCCCATGCCCACGTGGTACTTGTCCTGACCCGTGACCGAGAGCGCGCCGAGGGTGCGCCCGTGAAAGCTGCGGTGCGTGCTGATGATCTCCACGCGCTCGCCCTGCCCCTGCTCGTACTGAAAGCGACGCGCCAGCTTGAGCAGCGACTCGTTCGCTTCCGCGCCCGAATTGCAGAAGTAGACGCGATCGAACGCGCTGCGGTCCACGATGGCCGAGGCCAGCTCGATGGCCCGGTCGTTATAGAAGAGGTTCGATACGTGCATCAGGCGCGCGGCCTGCTCGGCGATGGCGGCGGCGAGCACGGGGTGCGCGTGGCCGACGCTGTTGACCGCCACGCCTCCGCTCAAGTCGAGGTACGCGCGCCCGGCTCTGTCGTAGAGCCGTCGGCCTTCACCGCGGGTGAACACGACGGGGGCAGGCGCGTAATTGCCGAGCTGTACTGCGCGTGCGCGCTCCAGCAGCTCGGCCTGAGTGGCTTCGTGAGTCGACATGGGCCGGCGAGTGTAGCAGCGTCCCCGGGCATTTCGCACGATATGGACACGCTCCCCCGACTCAGCGGGTGATCTCGGTCCCGATGCCCTTGTCCGTGAAGATCTCCAGCAGGGCAGCGTGCTGCACCCGCCCGTCCACGATGTGCGCCTTGGCGACCCCGCCCGCGAGCGCGTCGAGGGCGCAGCGCACCTTGGGGATCATGCCGCCCTGGATGACGCCCTGCTCCTCCAGACGAGCGATGTCCTCGGCCGTGAGCGAGCTGATGACCTTGCCGTCCGCGCCGCGCACGCCCTCGATGTCGGTCATGAGCACCAGCTTGCGCGCGGTGAGCGCGGCCGCGACGTTACCCGCCACGGTGTCCGCGTTGACGTTCAGGGACTGCCCGTTCTCGTCCGCCACGATGGGCGCGATGACCGGGATGAAGCCCCCGCTCATGAGCGTGCGCAGGAGCTGCGGGTTGACCGAGGTGATGGCCCCGACGCGCCCCGGGTCCACGATGCGACCCGACTTGGTCCGCATCTCGGTCACGCGCACCCCACGCAGGAAGCCGTCGTCGCGACCCGTGAGCCCCACGGGCCGGCCGCCGTGCGCGGCGATCAGCGACACGATGGCCTGATTGAGCTTGGCCCCGAGCACCATCTCCACCACGTCCATGGTCTTGTCGTCCGTGACGCGCAGGCCGTCCAGGCGCTCCGACACCACCCCCATGGACGCCAGGGTCTCGTCGATCTGCGGACCGCCGCCGTGCACGACCACGGGGTTGAGGCCGACGTACTTCATCAAGACCACGTCGCGCGCGAAGCCGTCGCGCAGCGCGGGATCCACCATGGCGTGCCCCCCGTACTTGATGACGAAGGTCTCGCCATGAAAGCGTCGGATGTAGGGCAGCGCCTCGAGGAGCACTGCGGCCTTGTTGATCAGGTCCTGCATGCGGGGGCGGCTATAGCACCCCCCTGCCCCACACGCCCACCGGTCACAAGATGTAGCGAGCGACGTCCTGGTGCGCCATCACCGGCTCGAGGGTGGCGTTCACGTAGGCGGCGTCCACGACGAAGGTGGACTCCCCCCGCTCCGAGGCGGAGAACGAGAGGTCCTCCAGCAGCGCCTCGAGGATGGTGTGGAGGCGGCGAGCGCCGATGTTCTCGGCCTTCTCGTTGGCCTTCTCGGCGTACGACGCGATGGCCTCGACGGCGTCGTCCGTGAAGGTGAGCGTCACCCCCTCGGTCAACATGAGCGCCTCGTACTGCCGCGTGAGCGCGTTGCGGGGCTCCTTCAGGATCTGCACGAAGTCGCTCTTGGTGAGCGGCTTGAGCTCCACCCGGATGGGGAAACGCCCCTGGAGCTCCGGGATCAGGTCGCTGACCTTGCTCACGTGGAAGGCACCGGCCGCGATGAAGAGCACGTGGTCCGTCTTGACCGGCCCGTGCTTGGTGCTGACCGTCGAGCCCTCGACGATGGGCAGGAGGTCCCGCTGGACGCCCTCGCGGCTCACGTCGGCGCCTTGGTGGCCCTGCCGCGCGCCCACCTTGTCGATCTCGTCGAGGAAGATGATGCCGTCCTGCTCGGTGCGCCGCAGGGCGTCGCGCTTGATCTTGTCGTGGTCGATCAGCTTGTCGGTCTCTTCCTTGAGGATGAGCGCGAAGGCCTCGGGCACCAGCAGCTCGCGCCTCTTCTTGGGAGCCGGGGGCGCCTTGAAGCCCGGCAGCTGGCCGAGCATGTCCTGCAGGTTGATCTCCATCTCCTCCCCGCCACCGCCGCCAAAGATGGTCATGAACGGGTTGCCGGAGGACTGCTCCACGTCCAGCGGCACCTTGCGCTCGTCGTACTGCCCCTCGCGCAGCATGCGCCGCATCTCACCGAGCTCGGCCTCGGTGGGCTCGGGCCCCTGCGGGGGCGGGGGCGGGGGCGGCCCCATCATGAACGGCCCCAGCATGTTGGGCTTCAGCGTGGTGTTGGACTGAGGCGGCGGAGGGGGTGGAGGTGGCGGCGGGTGGTCGATGGCCCAGAGCATGCGGATGATGCGCTCCTCGGCCTGCTCACGCGCGCGGTTGGCGACCGACTCGCGCTCCTCGGCCTGGCAGATCTGGATGGCGTTCTCCACCAGGTCGCGCACCATGGACTCCACGTCTCGGCCCACGTAGCCGACCTCCGTGAACTTGCTGGCCTCCACCTTGACGAACGGCGCCGCCGCGAGCTTGGCCAGGCGCCGCGCGATCTCCGTCTTACCGCAGCCTGTGGGGCCTACGAGGATGATGTTCTTGGGCGAGATCTCGTCGCGCAGGTCGCCCGGGACCTGCTGCCGCCGCCACCGGTTGCGCAGCGCGACCGCGACGGCGCGCTTGGCCGCTTGCTGGCCGATGATGTAGCGGTCGAGCTCACCGACGGTCTCGCGTGGCGTGAAGGTGGAGCGACTCATGAGCCGATCTCCTCGAGGACGATCTCGCTGTTGGTGTAGACGCAGATCTCGGAGGCGATGAGCAGCGACTCACGCGCGATCTCCGCGGCCGTCATGCTGGTGTGCCGCATGAGCGCCCTCCCCGCGGCCAGCGCGTAGCTGCCACCCGAGCCGATGGCCAGGATGCCCTCGTCGGGCTCGATGATGTCGCCAGTGCCGCTCAGCAGCAGCGTGTGCTCCGCGTCCATCACCACCAGCATCGCCTCCAGGCGGCGCAGGTAGCGGTCGGTGCGCCAGTCCTTCGCCAGCTCTACGGCGGCCCGCTGCAGCCCACCGCGGCTCTCGGTCAGCTTGGTCTCGAAGCGCTCGAGCAGCGTGAAGGCGTCCGCGGTGGCCCCCGCGAAGCCCGTGACGATGCGCCCCTCCGCGATGCGCCGCACCTTGCGCGCGCGCCCCTTCATGATGGTCTGCCCGAGGGAGACCTGGCCATCGCCAGCCATCGCGGCGCGGCCGTCGCGGCGGACCGCGACGATGGTGGTGGAGCGAAAGCGCGAGGATTCGTCGGTTGGTGCGGTCACAAGAGGCCGAAGCTAAGAACGGAGCCCCGGGGTGTCAATGCGCGTCCCGAGCAGGGCCCTCGACGCGGAAGCTCCCGTCCGGCGCGAGCAGTACGTGGTAGCGCGCACCGAGCGGGTGTGCCGCGAACTCGGCCTCGGTCGCAGGCCGCAGGACGAGCTCCCGCGTGGGTACCCGCAGGCGGACGACGTAGGTCTCACTGCGGCGCTCGCGCTCGCGCTCGCCCTCCCCGAGCTCCCGCGTGGTCCGCAGCTCGTCCTCGGTGGGCCAGCGCGGGGCCTCGCCCTCGCTGCCGTGCGTCCGGGCCGCGCGATCCGGGAGCCACTCCCACACAACGTAGCGGTACCACTCGGCGAGCCGTGGTTCGCTGCGGAAGCGGGGTACCTGACGCGTGCGGGGCTCGTCCACGTAGCGCGGCACCTGCCGCGTGCGCTGCTCGTCACAGTAGCGGGGGCTGCAGTCTTCGCCGCCGCCCGTGCAGTGGTCTTCGCAGGTCGCGAAGCCGTTCCCGTTGGGCGTGCACACCTCTTGGCACTGCTGCGGGCGCGGGACGCAGGTCTGACCGCACTGCACGCGCTCGGTGTAGAACTCCGTCTCGGTACCGGACTGCACGCGCTCCGTGTAGTGCTCGGTGGTGAAGCCGTCGGGGACCTGCTCGTCGTGGTGATGTCGCTGACCGAGCGCCTCGCGCTCGACGGCGTCAGCCGGGATGGCGTCCGCGAAGCCCTCGTGTGCGGCGCGCTGGTAGCGGTCGATGGCGAGCTCGCGAGACCACTCGCGTCCGATCACCTCCGCGATGAAGCGCGTCTTCTGCGTGGTCGTGTCGACGCGCGCGGGGACCCCTCCGCTCCCGACGAGCCCCGTGACCCAGCAGCACGAGCAGGTCATGAAGAGCCCGAGCAGCGCGAACGCCAGCAGCCCCAGGCTGCGACGGGAGTCCTTCGGCTGCGTCGGCAGCGCCCCCGCGAGACCCAGCGGCCCAACGTCGGAACCGGCGGCGCGTCCGTTGGCCTGAGCGGCGCGTCCGTCGGCCTGGGCGGCCCCACAGTTGGCGCAGGCGCCGTCGTAGCGGCGCTGATGGCTCCCGCAGAAGGAGCACTGCCAGTTGGCGCCGGCCTCGGCCATGCGCAGCAGCGCCGGGTCGGTCACCGAGGGCGCGGCGCTGGTCGCGCCGGGCATCTCGTACACCTCGCTCGCGTCTTTGGGGTTGCCGCACCGCTGACAGAGCGCGTGGCGACCCAGGTTCTGGTGCCCGCACGACGAGCAGCGCCACACCATCTCGATCTGCCGCCGGGCCATACGTACGCGACTATAGCGGCGTCGCGCGCGCGTGGGCGCCGGAATGCGGAGGTTCCGGCGCAGACTGCTAGGGTGTGGCCGTGGACGCCGCAGACCCACTGGAGCAACAGCTCGCCGACTTCCGAGCCTACCTCGCGACCGAGCGGCGCGCCTCGTCGCTGACGGTGGCGACCTACCTGCGGGACCTCGACGCCCTCCGCGCGTACTGCCTGGAGCACGACCTCCCGCGAGACGCGGGGGCGCTCAAGACGGGCTCACTGCGCGCCTTCTTGGCGAGCGACTTCGAGGGACGCTCGGCCGCGACGATGGCCCGCAAGGTGAGCGCCGTGAAGGCCTTCTACCGCTACCTCGAGAAGCGCGGGCGCATCCGCGAGAACCCGGCCGCCACCCTGCAGCGGCCTCGCGTGCGAAAGCCCCTGCCCGAGTTCGTCACCGTCGAGGACGCCCTGCGCGTGGTGGTCGCTCCCAGCGGGAGCCAGGGCCGGGCCCAGGACGACGTGCGCGCGGAGACCCTGGCCCTGCGCGACCGAGCCATCCTGGAGCTCCTCTACAGCAGCGGCGCGCGCGTGAGCGAGCTGGCCGGGCTCTCACTCCATTCGCTCGAGCTGAGCGCCGGACGGGCGCGTGTCTTCGGCAAGGGCCAGAAGGAGCGCCTGGTGCCCCTCGGTCCCGAGAGCGTGCTGTCCCTGCAGGCGTACCTGCAGCGCCGCGCCGACCTGGTGGACCGTGACGGGCAACAAGACGCGCAGGCCCTCTTCCTGGGGCGCTTCGGGACGCGCCTCAGCGCCCGGCAGGTACAGAATGTGGTCAAGCGCTACGGCGAGGTCGGCGCGGGGCGGCCGGACCTGCACCCGCACACGCTGCGCCACACCTGCGCCACGCACCTGCTCGACGCGGGCGCCGACCTGCGCAGCATCCAGGAGCTGCTGGGCCACGCCAGCCTGGGCACCACACAGCGCTACACGCACGTAACGACCGACCGCATGATGACGACCTACGACCGCGCCCACCCCCTCGCGCGGGCGCGTCGTGGCGCGCTGCGCGACGACCTCGGCCCCGAGTCCGGAGACGACTGAGTGCTGCGTTTCGCCCTGTTCGTGAGCGTGTTCCTCGCGCTGCCCCACCTCTACGTCGCCGCGCGCGTCATCCGGCCACAGCAGGTGAGTGACCGCGTCAAGCGCGGGCTGTACGCGCTGCTGGCGCTCTGCTTCGCGCTCGGGCCGGTGCTGTTCGCCCTCGGACGGGACGCGACGGGCCCGGTCGTCCTCGCGCTGCGCTACCTCACGTGGACGTACCTCGCGTTCTTCAGCGTCCTCTTCGCGCTGACGCTCGCGCGCGACCTCGGCTTCGTCGTGGCGCGGCTCGCTTCCGCGCTGCGACGGCGCAGCCAGGGGGACGACACCATCCCTCCCGACCCAGCCCGCCGCGCGTTCCTCACGGCCAGCAGCGGCATGCTGGGGGCCGGCGCGAGCGGCCTCTTGGTCGGCGTCGGCACCGTGCAGGCCCGCCTCGGGCCCAGTGTGTACGAGGTGGAGGTGCGCATCCCCGGTCTGCCCGCCGCCTTCGAGGGCTTTCACATCGTGCAGATCAGCGACGTGCACGTCGGCATGACCATCGACGGCGCGTTCATCACGCCCATCGTGGACCAGGTGCTGGCGCTGCGGCCGGACATGATCGCGGCCACGGGCGACTTCGTGGACGGCAGCGTCAAAGCGCTGGCCGAGGACGTGGCGCCGCTCGGACGACTGCGCGCGCCCGAGGGCGTGTTCTTCGTCACCGGCAACCACGAGTACTACTCCGGCGCGCAAGAGTGGTGCGCCGAGTTCACGCGGCTGGGGATGCGTGTGCTCGAGAACGAGCACGTGGTCCTGTCGCGCGGCGCAGACCAGCTCGTGGTGGCGGGCGTGACCGACTACGGCTCACGCGGGCTGCCCGGCGCACAGGCCAGCAACCCACGGCGCGCCGCGCAGGGAGCTCCGGCCCACGCGCCCAAGATCCTCCTGGCACACCAGCCGCGCAGCGCCTTCGCCGCCGCAGCCGCGGGTTTCGACCTGCAGCTGTCGGGACACACGCACGGCGGCCAGTTCTTCCCGTGGAACCTCTTCGTGGGTCTGGTGCACCCTGTATCCAAGGGGCTCGGCGTGGTCGACGGAATGCAGGTCTACGTCAACCGCGGCACGTGCTACTGGGGGCCGCCGGTGCGCACCATGGTGCCCCCCGAGATCACGTCCCTGCGCCTTCGTCGGGCGTAGCGTCCGTGGGCGCTGCGGCGGGCTCCTGCGGCGGCGTCCAGGCGATGCCCACCGCACCCAGCCATGTCCCAAGGTCCGCCAGCGCGCGCTGACCCATGCGCTCCTTCTTGAGCTTCTTGTCGCGCAGCGGCTTGCCCTCGAGCTCCGGGAACATGCTCCAGACCACGTTGCTGGGTTGGAAGTTGGGGCTCTCGCGCCGCAGGTGGCCGCGCAGCGCGCCGAGCGCGGTCGTGGGGGGCACCGGCACCTCGGGCAGCCCCTCGAGCTGCCGCGCCAGCTGCACGCCCAGCAGGAACCCCAGCGCGGCGCTCTCGATGTACCCCTCCACCCCGCTCACCTGCCCGGCCAGGTACACCCCGGGCCGCGCCAGCAGCGCCAGGGAGTCGTCCAGCACCTTCGGCGCGTTGACGAAGGTGTTGCGGTGCACGCTGCCCAGCCGCTCGAACTCCGCGTTCTCGAGGCCGGGGATCATGCGGAAGACCCGCTTCTGGTCCGGCCACTTCATGCGCGTCTGGAAGCCCACCAGGTTGTAGGCCGTGGGCGGGTCGTTCTCGGCGCGCAGCTGCACCACCGCGTGGGGCCGCTTGCCCGTGCGCGGGTCCGTCAGGCCCACGGGCTTCATGCAGCCGAAGCTCAGCGTGCGGTAGCCGCGCTCGGCCATCACCTCGATCGGCAAGCAGCCCTCGAAGTAGCGGATCTTCTCGAAGGTCTTCGGCTCCACCTTCTCCGCCGCGAGCAGCGCCGCGACGAAGGCCTCGTACTCCTCGGCGGTGAAGGGGCAGTTGCCGTACGCGTCATCGCCACCCTTGTCGTAGCGGCTCTGCCGGAACGCGATGTCCCAGTTCACGCTGTCGGCCGTGACCACGGGCGCGATGGCGTCGTAGTAGGCTAGGTGCGCCTCGCCGATGGCGCCCGCCAGGTCCGCAGCGAGCGCGTCGCCCGTGAGCGGGCCTGTCGCCAGGACGACCGGGCGCGCCTCCGGGATGGTCTCCACCTCGGTCGCCACCCTCTCGATCATCGGGTGCGCGTCGATGCGCCGCGTCATCTCCGCGCTGAAGAGCTCGCGGTCCACCGCGAACGCACCGCCCGCGGGCACCTGCGTCTCGGTGCCCACGCGCATCACCAACGACCCCGCTCGCCGCAGCTCCTCCTTGAGCAAGCCGACCGCGTTGCCCAGGTCGTTCCCGCGAAACGAGTTGCTACACACCAGCTCCGCCAACGAGTCCATGTGCTGCGCCGGGGTGCGCTTGAGGGGCTTCTGCTCCAGCAGGCGCACGGGCACGCCTCGCTCGGCGAGCTGGAAGGCACACTCGGTCCCGGCGAGCCCGGCCCCGACGACCGTGACCGGTGTTCGCGCGGGAGCCGTCATCAGGAACCGGTCTTCTTCTTGGTCGCGGGCGCCGCCTTGCGGCCGGCTGCGGCCTCGACCTTCGCGCCCTTCTCACCCTCGGCCTCGGCCTCGGCCGCCGCGCGACGCGCCGCCTGCTCCGCGGCGCGCGTGGCCTCCTGCTCCGCCTCGTACGCGTCCGGATCGAAGGGCGTCTCGAAGTCGCAGGTCGGGTTGGCGCACTTCAGGGTCGGGCTCTTCTTGCCGCCCATCCACACCAGGAACTTCGCGTCGCACTGCTCGCAGGGCACGCCGATGGGCTTCTGCCAGGAGCGGAAGTCGCACTTCTCGTCCGAGTTGTAGTTGGTGCAGCCGTAGAAGGTCTTGCCACCGCGCGAGCGGATCTCGATGATCTCGCCCACCTTGCACTTGGGGCACTTGAATCCCAGCGGCACCGGCCGGGTGGACTTGCAGGTGGGGTAGCTGGAGCAGCCCAGGAAGAAGCCGTTGCGCCCCCAGCGCTTCATCATCTTCGCGCCGCACTCCGTGCAGTCGTAGTCCGTGAGCTCGGGCTCGCGGCTGCTGTCCTCCTCGCCCTCCTTCGGGATGTTCCGCGTGTACTTGCACTCCGGGTACTTCTCGCACCCGATGAACACGCCGTTGCGGCCCCAGCGCTGCATCAGCTGCGCGCCGCAGTCCGGGCACTCCTCGCCGATGGCGAAGGGCTCGGGCCACCACTTGTCCTTCGACTCGTTGGCCTTCGCGATCTGCGCCTGCAGGCGCTCGTGGAACGGCGCGAGCACGTCCAGGCGCTTGGCGGACGCCTCCGCAACGGCATCCAGGCTCTCCTCGAGCTTGCGCGTGAAGCCGATGTCGGCGAGGTCGAAGCCGTCCTCGACCAGCTTCTCGATCACGAGACGCCCGAGGTCGCTGGGGCGCAGCTGGTTGCCCTGCTTCTCCACGTAGTCACGCGCCTGCACCTTGCTGATGATCTCGGCGTACGTGGAGGGGCGCCCGATGCCCTCCTCTTCCAGCTTCTTGACCATGCTCGCTTCGTTGAAGCGCGGCGGCGGCTCCGTGGCCTTGTGCACGAACTGAGCCCCCGGGGGGTCCACCAGCGTCAGCGTCTCCCCGTCGTCCAGGACCGGCAAGGTCCCCGACTCGGCCACGACCACGCCATCCTCGGAGGCGCCATCGGCTTCCGCCGTCTCGCTCGCCTCGGACTCGGCCTCCTCTTCCTTGCTCGCGCCGCGCAGCCAGATCTCGCGCCAGCCGGCCTTCTTGAGGACGCTGCCCGACGCGCGCAGGCCGTAGACGCTGCCGCCCGCCTTGGCCTCGACGTCGACGCTGGTCTGGTCGTACACGGCTGGCACCATCTGCGACGCCACGAAGCGGTTCCAGATCATGCGGTAGAGCTTGAGCTGCGGCTCCTTCAGGTACTTGGCCACCTGGTCGGGAGGGTGGGCCATGCTCGTCGGGCGGATCGCCTCATGGGCGTCCTGTACGTTCGCCTTCTTCTTGGCCGTGAACTCGTTGGGCTTGGGCGGCAGCGCGTCCTTGCCGAAGGTCGCCTCGATATACGTACGGCACTCCGTGATGGCGTCGTCCGACACGCGCGTGCTGTCGGTACGCATGTAGGTGATGAGACCGACCGTCTCGGCCCCCTTGCCCTTGCCCAGCTCGATGCCTTCGTACAGCTGCTGCGCGACGGACATCGCCCGCTTGGGCGCCATCCCGAGGCGCGTGCTGGCGTCTTGCTGCAGCTTGCTGGTGATGTACGGCGCGGGCGCCTTGCGGCTGGACTGCTTGCGCGTGATCTCGCGGATGCGGTAGCTCGCGCTGCGCAGGTCGGTCACGTACTTGGTTGCGGCGGCCTCGCTGGTCGCCGCCGGACGTGAGCCGATACGCTCGAGCTTCTCACCGTCGACCTCCACAAGGTTCGCCGCGAAGGCCACGCCGCTCTTGCCGCGCAGCTGAGCGTCCACCAGCCAGTACTCCTGTGGGACGAAGGCCTCACGCTCGTGCTCGCGGTCCACGATGATGCGCAGCGCGGGGGTCTGCACGCGACCCGCCGAGAGGCCGAACGTGAGCTTCTTCCAGAGCAAGCTGCTGAGGGGATAGCCGCCGATGCGGTCCAGCACGCGCCGGGTGCGCTGCGCCTCGTACAGGTTCGCGTCCAGCTCACGCGGGTCGTCCAAGCCGGCGAGCACGCCCTTCTTGGTGATCTCGTTGAAGAGCACGCGGTGCACTTCCACGTCCGGGTTCACGTCCAGAACGATGTCCCGCAGGTGAAAGGCGATGGCCTCACCCTCGCGGTCGGGGTCGGTCGCGAGCAGGACCTTGTCCACCTTCTTGGCGCTCGCCCGGATGGCCTTGATGATCTCGGCCTTGCCCTTCTCTTCGAGGAGCTCGTAGCTCTCTTCGAACCCGTGCTCCATGTCGACCCCGCCCTTCTTGGGGAGGTCCTTGATGTGGCCCTTGCTGGCCAGCACGTCGTAGTTGGAGCCGACGTACTTCTTGATGGTCTTGGCCTTGGCCGGAGACTCGACGATGAGGAGCGCTTTGGACATGGGCTTCCTTACTTGGGGCGTCTGTGGGGGGCGACGATGCCGTAGCGACCACCACTGCGTCCTTCGATCCAACCCTCCATCTCGAGGCCCGTCAGCACGCTGAGGGCCTTGGGCGCCGACCATCCGGTCGCCTGGCAGAGCTCGTCGACCGTGCGGCCCCGACCCCCTAGGGCGTCGAGAGCGGAGCGCGTCGTATCGTCGAACTTGCTGAGATTATTGGTATTTTGGCGCGAAGGAGCGCTCCGGCTCCGCACCTCGCGGGACTCCGGAGCGATGACCGATAAGACATCTCCGGCCGATGTGCAAATCCTCGCACCCCCGTGGAGCAGCGCCAGACCCCCCTCTGCGCGGCGATCCCAGGGGGCCGCCGGCACGACCCAAACGGGCCGTTTCAGCTTGTCGGCGACGGCCGCTGTCGAGAGGGTCCCAGAGCGCTTGGGGGCCTGCACGACGATCGTCGCGCGCGCGAGAGCCGCGATCAGCCGGTTGCGATGGAGGAAGCGAAAGCCCTCCACGACGGCCTCGTCTGGGGCCTCGGTGACGAGCGCGCCCGACCGCGAAATATTTTCGAAGAGGGGGCCGTGCGCGGGGGGGTACGGCTTGACCAGGCCGCTCGCGAGCACCGCCACGGTGCGCCCACCGCCCATCAGGGCCCCGCGGTGAGCTGCGGCGTCGACCCCCAGCGCCCCCCCAGAGACAATCACGCAGCCCGCCTCCGCCAGCTCGCGGGCCAGCTCGGTCGTGAAGTCCAGCGCTTCCGGGTCCGCACGTCGCGTTCCGACGATGGCGACGGCGCGCTCGAGAGACGGCAGCTCACCCGCCACGCGCAGGGGCCCGTGGTCCTTCAGGTCACGGGCGCCCGCGGGGTAGCGAGGGTCAAGAGGCAGCAGGAGCTCGGGCGGCGGGAGGTTCATCACGGACATGCGCCCTTGTCGGGTTGGGCGCGGCGTGATTTCGAAAACGACGCCCTCCACGTGACCTGAGCGCGCATCGCGCTAAATCTCCGGGTGCCCCAGAGTCTCCTCGCCGCCCCCGACGTCCCGGACGCACAGCGCAGCCGGGCCGAGTTCCTCCTCCGCTACGCCGACGTCGATCAGACGGGCGCGCTCAAATTCAGCGCGCTTCCGCTGGCTTTGGAACGTTGCGGCTGGGACGAGGTGATGCGGCGCGACGAGCCCATGGAGCGGCTGGCGCGCGAACACGGGATGCTGGCCATCCTCACGCGCTTCCGGATGCGCTGCGGCGGCGGGCCCATCGCCGTCACGGACAAAGTCGAGGGGCGCGGTGCGTTCGACTGGTCCCACACCGTGGACGACAACGACACGGTCAACCGCATCCTGTTCACCATCCACGCCTCGCTGGCTGGGCGCGCCGGGCTCACCCACGGCGATGCGCCCGCGAACGCAGGCGAGCGCATCGAGCTCGGCTCCATCGAAGCCGAGCACGTGTTCACGCGCCCCTTCGCCGACGCGGCAGGGAGACGCGTGACCGCCCTGCCAGACGACTGCGGGCTGCCTTCCGTGCCAGAGCGCCGGTCCCCGTGGCGTGTGCCGGCCCGCCTCGCGACGCCGCCCAACGACGCGCGCCGCCTCGACCGCGAGCCACGCCTCGCCAGGCGGGTGCTGTTCGGGCTGACGCACACGGACAGCAACCGCCACGTCAATTCGCTGGTCTACCCAGCCCTGTTCGAGGAGATGGTCCTCGAGCGCCTGCACGAGCTGGGCGTCGCGACCGGTGAGCTGCAGCTGCGGGAGCTCGAGATCGCGTACCGGAAGCCCTGCTTCGCCGGGGAGCGGGTAGAGGTGATGGTGCAGGCCCTGCGCAGCGGCGACCGCTTCGGCGCGGTGGGCTCGTTCGTGCCCCTGGACCGCGAGGACCGCCGCCCGCACTGCTACGTGCAGGTCTGGTTCTGACGGAAAAGAAAGACGGGGCAGCCTCGAGCATTCGCAAGAGACCACCCCGTCGGTGGAAAGTCACTTTCGGTTCCCGCGACTTAACCCGGGCTCCGACGGCGCGCGTCCCCGGTTTCCCGTTGGCGCACCACGTGCGTTGCTTGTCGAGTGCCACAGCGACGTCAGGGGAGTGACGCAAGCGCCGCTCCTGCCCTCTCGTGGGAGTCCGCCCTGACCGAAGTCTGGATGGTGCGTGCAGCCGAGGCTGCTGCTTCTCCCGATGCGGGTTCCGACGCTGTTCCGTACCAAGGCCGAGGCCTCGGTGCTTCCCGTCGTCTCCGTCGCGGTCGAGACCGGACGCGAACCCTGCCCGCTGGCGCCTAGGATCCGCGCGGGCACGTGAGGGGCTGTGCTGTGGTGACCAAGGTGTTTCACTCGGTCACGTGCAGAGGCTCGTCTCCAGACCACCCGTGTTTAGCGGGTGATGGTCGCGAGGCTTGCACTTGCCATGTTCCGAGGACGGGTGCGGATGACGAGCATCCGCGCCGCAACCCGTCTGACCACCCGAGGGCGGCGCGACGGCGTCCGATGGACGAGGTGATGATGACGCGTCCGGCTAATCCACGAGGGACTGCTTCGCCACGTCCACGCTCGACCACACTGCCGAGAACATGTCTGCAACTCTTATGTTGTTTTCAAGCTCCGCGTTTGCCAACCGACCGAGGTCAGTTGTTTCGTGCTTCGCGACCTTCCGATATTCAAGGTGCCAGAGCCGAGCATCGAACGTCAACACAAATCGACATGCGAGGTGATTTTTTTCTTCAACTTGGGCGATGAGGTTATCCACACGTTATCCACACACCCTTGTTTCATGACCTCGATCAACGACATCGCATCCAGGACGTGCATCTCTACGGAAGATGTATGTCATTTGATTGCATGAGTGACATTTATATTTGAGCACATGCGAATCAGCCAGGCGTCACAGGGTCGTGATATGCGGAACCATCCATGAATTCGGCACTCGCGTCGCAGCTTCAATCCCACTTCGGCCCCGTCGCAGCGGGCGTCCTCTTGGCGCTCACCGCCGTCCTGGTCGCGCTGGTCGCCCGGAAGCTCGTCCGCAGCCTGCGGGCCCGTCGGCGCGCGGCCCGTTCGGTGCGTGGCGAACGCCGCGCGGCGGCGCTGCTGGCGGCGCACGGCTTCCGAGTCCTCGACGCGCAGCTCAGCCTCACCTATGCGCCTGTGCTCGGGGGGCAACCGTTCCCCGTCTTGCTGCGCGCGGACTACCTCGTGTCACGGCGTGGCAAGCGCTACGTGGCCGAGGTGAAGACGGGCGAGCGCGCACCGTCCCTCGCGCACGCTCCCACCCGCCGCCAGCTGCTGGAGTACTCGGTGGCCTTCGACGTGGACGGCGTTCTGCTGGTCGACGTGGAAGCGGGCCTGGTGCAAGACGTGGAGTTCCCTCGCGGGGGGCTGAGCGCGAGCGGGTGGCGCCTCGGCCCGCTCGTGGCGCTCGCCGCCCTCTTGCTGGCCGCGGCGCTGTTCGCGCACCGGCTGGGCATGCTCCGGGGCTCGGAGTCGCGTTCAGACCGCAGCGGGCGGGACGCTCCGCGTGCGCTATGGTCGCCCGATGAGCGCTAGCGCGAGTCTCCTCGGCCGTCTCGTCGGCGCAGTCCTGGGACTGCTGCTGCTGCTGGCGCTGTTGGCGGGGCTCGCGGGCATGGTCAAGGACAACACCTTCGAGGCGCGCGAGAGCGTGGTAATCGAAGCGCCGCTCGAGGCGATCCACCCGTTCGTCGCCGCGCCGCGGCAGCACCCCAGCTGGATCGGCTGGAACGACGCCGAGGATCCCTCACTGCAGCGCAGCTACTCGGGCCCGGAGCAAGGGAGCGGTGCGCTCGTGCGGTGGCAGGGCGAGCTCTTCGGGGCGGGTTCGCTGCGCATCGAGGAGGCCACGCTCGCCGGCGGCGTTCGCTGGCGGCAGGTGCTGCCGGCCGGAGTCGAGTCCCGCGGAGAAGTGACCTACGAGCGCCTGTCGTCGGAGCGCACCCGGGTCACGTGGCGCGAGTGGGGCAGCGTCCCGCGGCCACACGGCCCCTTCTTCGTTGGGCTGGTCGCACGCTCCCTCGCGTCCCAGATGCGTGGCGCGCTCGGCTTTCTGGCAGCGGCCGCAGAGGGACGGCCGCCGCCGCGCGCCACTCAATCCGCGACTCCGCACTGACGAAGCAGCGCGCGGCTTCGGATTAATGTGGCGAATGCTGGCGAAATGGGTGCCGTCCGGGTATCAATCTGGAAGTCGAAGCGCCCGCGCGCGGTCCGTTGGCGCGCGCATTTTTCTTGGCCCCTACCCGCGATGACGATGGCGAAGCTCCCACCCCCCCGCTCCTTCTCTGCCCATCTGCTCCTCGCGTGCCTCTTGGCCGTAGCGCCGGCCGCGTGCGGATCGCCAGGCCCCGGGCCGGCAACAGACGCCGGCAGCGACTCGAGCGTGGCCGACGCCGGGCCCGACGCAGGGCACGATGCAGGCTCCGACCTCGGTCCTCCACCCGACCTCGGTGGAGGCAGCTGCGAGAACGTCGTGTGCGATCAGCCGTTCTTCCGCTGCGTCGGGGGTACCTGCACCGAGTATCCGCGCTGCTTCACGTCGGCCACCTGCCCGAGCGGCCATGTCTGCACGGGCCTGCACTGCGTGCCCGAGGACGTCGACATCGACGGGGACACCTACCCAGCGTCAGTGGACTGCAACGAGGCAGACCCAACCATCAACCCCGGCGCCACCGAGACCTGCGGCCTCTCCGACCAGAACTGCTCGGGCACCGCGGACGAGGGGGACCCCCAGGCGCTCTGCGCCTCGGACCCGTCGGGTGACGTCTGCATGTCGTCCATCTGCTGCCCCTTCGGGACCTTCAACTTCGACGGCGACCCGGGCACGGGCTGCGAGTGCACCACCAGCCCCGCCCTGGGCGCGGGCGCCACGTGCGCCGGGGCGATTGGCGTGGGTGCGCTGTCCGATGCGGGATCCGGTCAGGCCGTCACCGTCACCGGCAGCGCGCTGCCGGCCGGGCGCGAGGTCTGGTACCGCTTCACGGCGACGGACACCGCCGACGCCTCGTGCGACAATTTCCACGCCCGTGTGCGCTTCCTCCAGAACCCCGGCAATCGCTACGTCTTCAACGTCTACCGGGGGTGCGGTTCGGTGCTGTGCGACGGCAACGTGGGCTACCGAGACGCCAACTGGGGCACGGACGTGAACGCCGCTGGCCGTGTCGGCCAGTGTCCCTGCGGCAACAACAGCGGCACGCTGAACACCTGCGGCAACGAGTCACAGGACTTCACGGTGCGTGTGCGGTGGGAGGACACGTCCAACCCCACCTGCGAGCAGTACGAGCTGGAGTTCTCGAACGGCGTGTTCTGAGGGCCCGCCGGGGCGCTGCGGAGGCGCCCCAGACGCAGCGCGGGGCCACCTGAGCGCGCTGCTGAGCTTCCTAGTAGTGCCAGGGGAACTTCGAGTAGTCCTGCGGACGCTTCTCGAGGAACGCGTCGCGCCCCTCCACGGCTTCGTCTGTCATGTACGCGAGGCGCGTGGCTTCCCCGGCGAAGAGCTGCTGACCGACCATGCCGTCGTCGATCATGTTGAACGCGTACTTCAGCATGCGCATGGCTGTCGGGCTCTTGCCGTTGATGGTGCGCGCCCACTCGAGCGCGACGTCCTCCAGCTCGGCGTGAGGGACCGCCTTGTTCACCATGCCCATGGCCGCGCCCTCTTCTGCCGTGTAGTTGATGCCGATCATGAAGAGCTCGCGGGCCTTCTTCTGCCCGATCTGGCGCGCGAGGAGCGCCGACCCGAAGCCGCCGTCGAAGCTGCCCACGTCCGGGTCGGTCTGCTTGAAGATCGCGTGCTCCGCGCTGGCGAGCGTCATGTCGCACACCACGTGCAGCGAGTGCCCGCCGCCCACGGCCCAGCCCGGGACCACGGCGATCACGATCTTGGGCATGAAGCGGATCAGGCGCTGCACCTCGAGGATGTGCAGGCGACCGAGCTTCGCCGGGTCGGCCGTGTGTGCCTCCGCGCCCTCGTACTTGTAGCCGTCCTTGCCGCGGATGCGCTGGTCGCCGCCGCTGCAGAAGGCCCAGCCACCGTCCTTGGGCGAAGGCCCGTTCCCGGTGAGCAGGACGCAGCCCACGTCGCTCCAGCGGCGCGCGTGGTCGAGCGCGCTGTGCAGCTCGTCCACCGTCTTGGGCCGGAAGGCGTTGCGCACGTCGGGCCGGTTGATGGCGACGCGCACGGTGCCCTGGTCCTTCGCGCGGTGATAGGTGATGTCCTCGAAGTCGAAGCCGGGGACGACGTCCCACTTGGTGGGGTCGAAGATCTCGCTGACCATGATGTGTCTCCTCAGATGCGGCGCGCTTGCTCGGCCGCGTTGCCCACGTAGGTGGCGGGGGTGAGCGCAGCGAGCCGCGCCTTCTCCGCGTCGGGGATGTCCAGGCTGTTCACGAAGGCGACCACCTCGGCCGCCGTGATGCGCTTCCCACGGGTCAGCGCCTTGAGCTTCTCGTAGGGCTGCTCGATGCCGTAGCGGCGCATCACGGTCTGGATGGGCTCGGCGAGCACCTCCCAGTTGGCGTCCAGGTCCTCGGCCATGCGCTCGGGGCGCGCGTCGAGCTTGGACAAGCCCTTCCGGGCCGAGCTGTACGCCAGCAGCGAGTGCGCCAGGCCGACGCCCAGGTTGCGCAGCACGGTGCTGTCCGTGAGGTCCCGCTGAAAGCGCGAGACGGGCAGCTTGCTCGCCAGGTGGGCGAGGATGGCGTTCGCGAGCCCGAGGTTGCCCTCGGAGTTCTCGAAGTCGATGGGGTTGACCTTGTGCGGCATGGTCGACGAGCCCACCTCCCCCTCCACCACGCGCTGCGCGAAGTAGCCGAGCGAGATGTAACCCCAGACGTCCCGGTCGAAGTCGATTAGCACGGTGTTGAAGCGCGCCAGCGCGTCGAAGAGCTCGGCGATGTAGTCGTGCGGCTCGATCTGCGTGGTGTACGCGTTCCACTCGAGGCCCAGCCCCTCGACGAACTGCCGCGCGTGTGCCTCCCAGTCCACCTGCGGATATGCGCTCAGGTGCGCGTTGTAGTTGCCGACGGCGCCGTTGATCTTGCCCAGCAGCGGCGTGCAGGCGACGACGTGACGCTGGCGACAGAGGCGCGCGACCACGTTGGCCAGCTCCTTGCCGAGCGTGGTGGGAGAGGCGGGCTGGCCGTGCGTGCGGCTCAGCATGGGGACCTCCGCGTAGCGATGGGCGAGCGCGCGGATGGCGTCGATGAGGCCGTCCATGGCGGGCAACATCACCTGGTCACGCGCGCCTGCGAGCATGGCGCCGTGGGAGAGGTTGTTGATGTCCTCCGAGGTGCAGGCGAAGTGCAGGAACTCGCTCACCGCCTGCAGCTCGGCGTTGCCGCGGATGCGCTCTTTCAAGAAGTACTCCACGGCCTTCACGTCGTGGTTGGTGCTGCGCTCGATGTCCTTCACGCGGGCGGCGTCTGCGGCGCCGAACTCGTCCACGATGCGCTCGAGCGCGGCCAGCGCCGCTGGCGAGAACGGCGGCACCTCGGGGACCCCGGGGTTGTTGGCCAGCGACTCGAGCCAGCGCACCTCGACGCGCACGCGGTGGTGAATCAACCCGAACTCGCTGAGGAAGGGGCGCAGCGCGTCGACGCTCGAGGCGTAGCGGCCGTCCATGGGAGAGAGCGCGGTCAAGGTGGAGACTTCCATTCGGCGGGCTTATCAGCGGATGGCCCCGGTCGCAACGCCGCCCGCGCTGTACGCTCGCGGGGCTCCTGCTATGGTCCGCCCATGCCGACCGTATTCGCGACTCAAGAGGCCCTGCGGGCCGCCGCCGGGACCGACCTCGGGGTGACCGACTGGCTGCCCATCACCCAGGAACGCATCAACCAGTTCGCCGACGCCACGGGCGACCACCAGTGGATCCACGTGGACCCCGAGCGCGCCAAGAGCGGCCCCTTCGGGACCACCATCGCGCACGGCTACCTGACCTTGGCGCTGTCCAACCTGTTCCTGCCGCAGCTGGTGGAGGTGCAGGGGATGAAGCTGGGCGTGAACTACGGCTGCGACAAGATCCGCTTCCCGGCGCCCGTGAAGGTGAACGCGCGGGTGCGCGGGCGGGGCGAGATCAAGGACGTGAGCGAGGTCAAGGGTGGACTCCAAGCCACCATCCTCATCACGATCGAGATCGAGGGGGAAGACCGCCCCGCGTGCGTGATCGAGTCTCTCAGCAGGTACTTCTACTGATGGACGCGGCGCTCGCCCTGCTCGGCACGGCCCCCAAGGCGGTCGAAGCCGCGCTAGGGCTGGTAGAGGCGTACCGGGCTCACCAGGACGCGCGCGAAGCCGAGCTGCGCCTGCTGCGGGTCCTCTACTTCGAGGTGTGCCGCAACCTGGGCGTGCTCGACCGCTTTCACATCGAGGATCGCGCCGGCATTCCGTCCAACGACGAGGCCTACCGCGGGGTGGCCAAGCTGTTGAGCGTCGACGCCCACCTGGCGGTGGTGCTCGTGCGGCGCGAGAGCGAGAGCGAGCGGGAGGCCGTCCGCGTGGAGCGGGAGCGCGCGTTGGCGCAGAAGGAAGAGACCGCCTCCGAGCGGGAACAGCGTGCCCTGCGCGACGCGCGTGAGCGGGAGCGCCTGGAGGCGTTTCGCGCCACCTGGGGGGACCTCTGCGACGAGAGCTGGGTGCTGGAGGGCGGCCCCGACATGGACCCGGACACCGATCCGGACGCCCCCACCGTGCCCCCGCCCAGCAAGGTCACCACCATGCTGCGCTCCTTGGCCTTCGTGAGCGTCAAGGTCCCCACCCTCGCGACACTCGCGGACGTCGACGACGCCACACGGGCGGTCATGCGAGACGTGCGCGTCGCGGTGCGCCTCGAGCAGATTCGACAGCACGAGAGCGCGCTCAAGCGGCGGCTCGAGGCTCTCCCCGCCGTAGCGTCCGTGCGCGTCTGAGCGGGCAGCCAGCGACGACCGTACGCCTGCGCATCCCCGACGTGCGGCCCACGGCCGACGAGGTTGGCGGCTCACGACCGACGGGGCTAGCGACCTCCAGCCTCGGCCGCGCTGGCCTGCACCCGCGCGACCACCTCCGCGAGGGCGCGGACGCCGTCCACGAGGCGCGGCCCCGGCCGCCCGAGGAAGGCCTCCGGGATGCAGTACACGTGGCCGCCCTGTAGAGCCGGCAGGTCGCGCCACGCGGCGCGACGGTAGACGACCTCCGGGCGGTACTTCGCGGGCGGGACTCCGCACCAGCTGATCACGACGGCGTCAGGGCGCAGCGCGAGGGCCTCCTCGTCATGGATGGGCGAGGACTCCACCGGCCGGCTTCCCATGGGGTTCGACCCGCCCGCCGCGAGCAGCTGCTGGGTGACCCAGCTGCGCTCGCCGGGGACGATCACGGGGCGAGGCCACCACTCCACCAGCACCCGTGGCCGAGACACCGAGACGGGCCGCTGGTCCAACACGGCGCGCATCTCGGTCACCAGCGCAAGCGCGCGCTCGGCCCGCCCCAGGAGCGCCCCGATGCGTGCCACGTCGGCGTAGACGTCATCCACGGACTTCGGCTCGAACACCTCCACGGGCAGGCCCTCCGCGACCAAGGCCTGCAGCACGCGCTCATGACCGGGTACCGTCAAGGAAGCGAGCACGAGGTCCGGTCGGAGGGCAGCCACGGCCTTTGGGTCCACGCTGAGGTCCGGCCCGACGCGGGGCAACCTCGCGACCACGTCCACCGGGTAGTCGCTGTGGTCGTCCACGCCCACGAGCGCGCCGGCCGCGCCGAGCGCGCACACGATCTCCGTGTTGGAGCAGGTCAGGGACACCACGCGCATGGGTCTCGAGCCGCTCAGGGGAAGGGAGCCGGGGCTGTGGGCCAACGCACGCTGGGGTGCGGGTACCCCGGCCGGGCCAGCAGGTACCCCTGCACCAGCTGCGCCCCCGAGTCGATGCACGCGTGCAGCTCGCCGATGGTCTCGACCCCCTCCGCGACGACCTGCGCCCCGAGCTGACGGCAGAGGTCCACCAAGCCCTTGACCAGGATCTGCTGCCTCCGCTCCCGGTCCAAGCCAGAGATGAGCGAGCGGTCCAGCTTCACCACCGACGGGTGCAAGTCGACGATGCGCTTGAGGTTGCTGTAGCCGGCGCCGAAGTCGTCGATGACGAGCCGCGCGCCCATCCGGTCGCGGACCTCGCGCAGCACGTCCATGCACAGCTCGAAGTAGGCGAACGCCGCAGCCTCGGTGATTTCCAGGTAGACCTCCCCCTCGTACAGGCACAGGGGGTCGTCCGGACGCACCAGCCAGCGCTCGCTGAGCTCCTCAGGGTGGATGTTGACGAAGATGGGGCCACCGTCGGCGTCGCGGACCGTCACCTCCCGGATGCGACGACCGAGGCGCCCCACACACTGCTCTGTCGTGGCGGCCTCGAAGAGGGCCACCGGGCTCTGGAACATGGGCACGTCGCAGCGCACCAGCGCCTCGTGCGCGAAGGTCTTGCGGGTGTCGACGGCGACGATGGGCTGGAACACGACCCGGAGTTGGTCCGTCGTGACCTCTCGTACGCCGGAACGAACGAACGAGAGCCCAGTCTCGGGGTCGATGGTCCAGTTCTTCTGCGACACGTAGGCGAGCGTAGCAGGCCCTCCCCACTGCCGATAGGGTTGCTTCACACGGACTGGACAATTGTCCTACTTGAGGAACGGGAGGAGCTTCTTCTCGAGCGCCTGGAGCGTCACCGCGTCGGTGAGCACCCGCCCGCACTGGAGGTCGTCGCCAGAGGTCTTGACCAGCTGATAGTCCTTGAGAGCCTTGAGCGCGGTCTCGAGCTTGGGCTTGGAGATGCTCTCGCGGCGCACGATCTCGCCGGCCAGGTACATGCGCTGCCCCGTCGCGAGGGCCTGCTTGTACCACTCCTTACGGGACAGCTCGCGGCGCTCCAGCAGCACCCCCGTGCTCCGCAGCGCCAGGATGTAGGCCTCGAAGTAGGAACGCAGCATGGACGCGTAGATGTCCACGATAGCCCCGGGGCGGCCGGGCGCGGGGCTCACGGTGTCTCCGTGTAGTACCAGCTCGTCGTGGGCGACCATGGTGGCGAGCGCGTCCTCGAAGATGTCCTCGAAGGCGGCGTCTGCGCGGAAGTGGAACTCGTACTTGAACAGCTTCGAGAGCTGGCGCACCCGCTCCCGCAGGGTCTGGACGGTGATCGTCTTGCCAGCGCTGACTTGGAGCGCTGCGGCGATGAGCGCGCTCGGGACGAAGAAGTGGAGGACGTTGTTGTTGTAGTACTCGAGCGCGATGCGACGCTCGCTGGGGATCTTGTAGATCGCCTCGTCCCCGTCCCCGTGCCGCTGGATGAGCTTTCCGTCCAGGAAGAGCTCGATGGCCTCGTGCACGGTGTCCGAGCGGATGGCGCCGTTCTCGTCGCGCAGCTGCCCGGCCGTACGGGCGTCCTGCCGCTCGAGAGCCGAGAGCAAGCACTCCGCCGTCTGGAGCAGGTCGGCGTGCGTCATGCCCCGCTGCCGATGCGTGAGCAGCGCCATGGCGACCAGCGCCGCCGGCGTCACGACGGTCACCCGGTCGATCTGGTACGTGACCAAGTGCGCCAGGCGCTGGATCATGACGCGCCGCTCGCGGGGGTTGAGGTCCTGCCGGTCGCGCTTGGGCCGGGCCGGCGCCTCGTCGCCCGAAGGGCGGGGCTTCAGCGCCACGCTACCGGAGAGGATGGCCTCGGCGTCGAACTCCCCGGTCTCGTCGGCGAGCGGCTCGGCCAGGGCGTCCTCCAGCAGGTCGTCGAAGGAGATGGTCTCGCCGAAGTGGACGTAGAGACGCCCGTACTTGGAGCGCAGGATGTCGGACGAGCGCAGCAGCCCGCCGACGTTCTCTTTCTGCTTCTCGCCCCCGCCCAGCTCGTGCATGTACGACCGCTCCTCGATGATGCGCTCGTAGCCAATGGAGATGGGCACGAAGTACACCTTGCGGGCGCGCAAGAGCAGGGAGGCGTCGACCACCATGGACAGCAGCCCATACTTGGGCGGCAACAGCTTGCCGGTGCGCGAGCGCCCCCCCTCGATGAAGAACTCGATGGGGAAGCCCTCCACCAGCAGGCGACGCATGTACCCGTCCACCAGGGCCGCGTACAGCTTCTTCCCGCGGAAGCTGCGCTTGATGAAGAAGGCGCCGCCGCGCCGCAGAATCGGTCCGAGCGGAAAGAAGCCGAGGTTCTCTCCGGCCGCAATGAGGGGCGGCAGGAGCTGGCGGCTATAGAGGACGGAGCTGAGCACGAGGTAGTCCACGTGGCTCTTGTGGCTGGGGAGCAGCACGATGGCGCCGTCTCGCGCCTTCTCGCGCAGCCTCTCGATGCCCTCTTCGTCGATGACGATGCCGTCGTAGATTCGGTTCCAGACCCAGTCCAAGAAGCGCGCGAGCAGGGCGACCACGTAGGGCTGCTGGTTTGCGCAGAGCTTGCTGAGCTCCTTGCGGGCTTCCTTCTCTACCTTGGCGATGGAGCGGCCGGAGCCCTTGGCCTCCGACTCGATGTGCTTGCGGATGCGCGGGCTGCGCAGGAGATCGTCCTGGATACGTCCCAGCGTCTTCTTGGTGGGGCCCAGCACCAGCGTCCGCTCGCGCTCCATGCGACGCAGCAGCGCATAGCGGACCTTGTCGGCCAGCTGCGCGTCCGTGAGGTCCGGGTTCTCCGCGAGGAACTCCTGGAGGTCGAAGGGCTCCCCCGAGCGCAGGAGCGCGTTGCGGTAGTTGAACAGGAACTGCAGCAGCACGCGCAGCCGCCCAGGCCACTCCACGGTCCCGAAGACCCCGTCGAGCAGGCCGCGCCGCGCCTGAGGGGGGCGCTTGGTCCACACGAAGGTCTGCGGCACCAAGAAGATCGGGTGACTCGCCCGCCGCTGGCTCTCGATCAGCGTGCGGATCAGGTCGGTCTCCATCTCTTCGCCGCGCCGCTTGGGGCGACCGAGGCGCGGAGGGCGCCGCAGGAACAGGAGCGCGCTGAACTGGCTCTTCAGGACCTCGCTGAGGGCGTCGTGCTCCGGGATCTGCCGGCGCAGGGCGAGGCGCCGGTCCCCCTTCCCGAACGGCTCCAGAATCCAGAGGCCCAGATCGTTGACGAAGCGCACCAGCGGCAGGCCGAAGCGCTTGAGCAGGAAGTCCAGGCACAGGAAGTCCAGGAGGGACAGGGAGCGCATCACGTAGACGACGACGCCCTTGCGGGCCGCGTCCCGGACGACCCCGCTCCAGCGCTCGTCCACCTGGATGTGCGTGAAGAAGCGCTTGTAGACCCAGCGCAGCAGCCAATGGGGCTCGTAGGGGCGGGCCTCGTCGACGGCCGTCCCGGGCGTCTCCCCCTTCGAGCTCGAGTCGCTGGCGCTCATGGGGCCGACCCTAGCAGCGTCCGTCCAGGTTGGCACTCCGCGCGAAAGGCCCGGGGGCGATTGTACTGGCGGCCCTTGCAGAGCTGCGCTAGACGCCGCTGGCTGTCGAGGGGACCCCTTCGATAGTGGTGCGGAGCCCGTGTCTCGAACGGGCCTAGGTTTCGCACGCCTTGACACGGTGCCCCCAGGGGGCTACTAAACGCGCCCCCCAGAGCGGAACCCCCGCCGGGATAGAGGTTTTGTCATGCGCACGCTTAGCGCCAAAGAATCGCAGATCGATCGCAAGTGGTACGTCGTGGACGCTACCGACCAGCCCCTCGGGCGTCTCGCCTCGCGGGTGGCCACTGTTCTCCGCGGCAAGCATCGCCCGGACTACACGCCGCACGCGGATGTCGGTGACTTCGTCGTCATCGTCAACGCGGACAAGGTGCGCCTCACGGGCAACAAGGCCAGCAAGTCGGTTCACTACCGGCACTCTGGTACGCCGGGTGGCCTGACCACGCGCACCTACGGCCAGGAGATCGCGGCTGCGCCCGATCGCTTCGTCGAGCGCGTCGTGAAGGGTATGCTCCCCAAGACCAGCCTGGGCCGCCGTCAGCTGACCAAGCTGAAGGTGTACGCCGGTGCGGCCCACCCCCACGCGGCGCAGCAGCCCCAGCCCTTCACTTTCTGATCCCGCGACCCGAGACCAAGAGACTCTGATGTCCAACGCCAAGATCATCCACGGCCGTTTCTACGGCACCGGCAAGCGCAAGAACGCTGTCGCTCGTGTCTTCCTCTCGCCCGGCACCGGGACCGTCACGGTCAACGGTCGCACGTTCGAGGACTACTTCCCGCGCGACATCCTGCGCATGATCATCGAGCAGCCCTTCGGCGTCATCGAGCGCCCGGGCCAGTACGACGTGCGCGTCAACGTGCACGGCGGTGGTATCGCTGCCCAGGCCCAGGCCGTGCGCCACGGCATCTCGCGCGCCCTCATCGGCAGCGAAGAGACGCTCCGCCCGCCGCTCAAGCGCGCTGGCTTCCTCACCCGCGACGCGCGTGAGAAGGAGCGCAAGAAGCCCGGTCAGCCGGGCGCGCGCAAGAAGTTCCAGTACTCGAAGCGCTGATCCCAGCGTCTCGAACCAGAAAAGCGGGCCACCTTCGGGTGGCCCTTTTTCGTGGCCCACGCCTCAGTGGCTGTAGGGCTCGTTGCGCAGGATGGTGAAGCCTCGGTACACCTGCTCGGCGAGCAGCAGCCGGGCCAGGCGGTGTGGCAGCGTCATGGCCGAGAGGGAGAGCTGCACGTCCGCTTGCTTCGAGATCGCGGGGGGCAGCCCGTACGACCCCCCGATGAGGAACACGGCGCTCTGGACACCGTCCCCCTCACAGCGCCCGATGTGCTGGGCGAGCTGCTCGCTGGACCAGCGCTGCCCCAGCACCTCGAGCGCCACGACGCGCGAGCGGTCCGGGATGGCGCGCTCGAAGCGCTCGCGCACCTCGTCCTCCGTGCCGTCCTTGAGCTCGACCTCCTCGAGCCGGGCGTAGCGATCGATGCGCGCGTAGTAGTCGCGCAGCAGCTCGCGGGTGGCCTTCTCCTTGATCTTGCCGACCGCGACGATGCGCACCTTCATGGACACGCGCGCTCTCGTACCCTACTCGTCGTCACCGTCATCGAGCTGATCGAAGTCGGCCAGCGGCCCGTCTGCCCGCGAGCGCTCCGCGCCTGGCACGGTGACGCGGGCGGCGTCGATCCAGAGGGCCTCGAGGTCGTAGTAGCCGCGCATGTCGTGGTGGAAGACGTGAACAATGACGTCCCCGAAGTCCAGTAGAGCCCAGTGCCCCTGCTGGAGACCCTCGGCCCCCAGGCAGCGCACCCCGTGGTCCGTGCGCAGGTCGCGCTGGACACCCTGCGCGATGGCGTTGACCTGGCGGTCGCTGCGGCCGCTCATGAGCACGACGAAGTCGGCGTAGTCGACCTTGCCGCGCACGTCGATGATCTCGACGTTGAGCGCCTTCTTGTCGAGGCCGGCCGCGGCGATGTGGAGTGCCATCGCGCGCGACGACTCCGCCTCGCGGTCGCTGTCCACGGAGGGGCGGGGTGTTTGGGTGAGGGCTCCACGGGGAGCCCCCTTCGTCTGCTTGGCGTCTTTGGCGTCGTGCGATGTCACTGTCGAACCTGACCTGTACCGTAGCCTACCCACTTCGTGGTGCACAGCTCGTTGAGGCCCATGGGGCCGTAGGCATGAAGCTTGGTGGTGGAGATGCCCAGCTCGGCGCCGAGGCCGAGCTGGTGGCCGTCGTTGAAGCGGGTGGAGGCGTTGACGAGCACGAGGCTCGCGTCTACCTCACGGACCCAACGGCGTCCCTTGTCTGCGTTGCGCGTCACGATGCTCTCGGTGTGGTGGCTGCCATGACGCGCGACGTGCGCGATCGCAGCGTCCAGGTCATCCACCACCGCGACGTTGAGCTCGAGCGCGAGGTACTCCGTATCCCACGAACCGGGGCTCGCGGCCACTGCCGCCGCTCCCAAGAGCGGGAGCGAGCGCTCGTCCGCGTGCAGACGGACGCCCCGCTGGGCCATGGCGGCCCCGAGCGCGGGCAGGAAGGCAGCCGCGATGGTGGCGTCCACCAGCAGCGTCTCGGCGGCGTTGCACACCCCGGGGCGCTGCGTCTTCGAGTTGATGACGATGCGCGTGGCCATCTCCAGATCCGCCTCGCGCTCGACGAAGACGTGACAGACCCCCTTGCCGTGGCGAATGACCGGAACGCGCGCGTTCTCGGCCACGAAGTGGATGAGCTCCGCGCCCCCACGTGGGATGACCACGTCCAGCACGCCATCGAGACGGATCATGATCGAGGTCGCCTCGCGGTCCGTCGTGGGCAGCAAGGCCGCGCACTCACGGGGGAGGCCCTCCGCCTCGAGCGCGCTCCCGAAGATGTCCGCGATCGCCCGGTTGCTGCGATAAGCCTCGGACCCGCCCCGCAACAGCACCGCGTTGCCGCTCTTGATGCACAGAGCCGCCGCGTCGGCGGTGACGTTGGGCCGCGACTCGTAGACGATGCCGATGAGCCCCAACGGCACCCTCATGCGGCTCGTCTCGAGCCCGTTGGGGAGCCGCCGCGGATCCAGCAGCTCGCCCACCGGGTCCGGCAGCGCGGCGATGGTCTCCACGCCCTCGGCGACCGCGTCGAGCCGGCTGCGCGTGAGCTCCAGCCGGTCCAAGAGAGCGCGGCTGAGTCCGTTGGCCCGGCCGTCTGCGAGGTCCTGCTCGTTGGCGGCGAGCACGGCGTCGCCCTCGGGACCACGCAGCGCCGCCGCGGCGCGCAACAGCACCATGTTCTTGCGCGTGGTCTCGGCGGCAGCCAGCGTCCGCGCGGCCTGCTTGGCGTGACGCGCCAGGGAGGTGACGAGCTGTTCGAGGTCTTCAGCCATGGTCCGCGCTGGGGTAGCAGGGAACCTCGGCTCCTGAAAGGCGACGTCAAGCCTCACGATGCCCCGCTGCCGCTCGTCTCAGTGCGGTCGACCGGGCTCACGCGGCGGGTTGGTGACGCGGAAGCCCACGCGGCGGTTCCGCTCACGGGCGTCCAGCAGGGCTCTCCCCCGCTGGCCGGCGACGGGCATCAGCGGCTGTGTGGCCGCGAGGTCGTGAGTCGTCAACCGAGACGCCGCAACGCCTCGGGCGACCAGGGCCTCGCGCACCGCGATCGCGCGCCGCTCCCCCAGGTCTCCGCGCTCGCGGTCGTCCGTGTGCCCCTCGAGCGCGAGCGTGAACTCCGCGTGCGTCGCGAGGACCTCCGCGACGGCATCCAGCAGCCGCTGCGCCTCGGGTGGGATCGCAGCGCTCCCCGCGGCGAAGGGCACCACGTCGACGATGATCGGGTCACACGCGACGAGGAGGACCGCGCCACCGTCGGGGCAGCCGTCGCCGTCGTCCGTGCAGCCCCCGTCGAGGGTACTCGGGAAGGTCTCGGGGTGATTCGGGCACAGGTCGACGTCGTCTGGGTAGCCGTCGTCGTCCGCGTCCCCTGGCGGGCCGTCGCTGTACGCACGCTCGCTGGCCATGGGGCAGCCGAGCTGCGCACGCCCGGCGACGTCGTCTGCACGAGGGGGGCTGCGGTGCGCCGCCTCGTTCGGGCAGAGGTCGTCCACGTCGGGCACGCGGTCGTGGTCGTTGTCGAGCTCCGGGCAGCCGTCGGCGTCTTCGAAGCCGTCGTGGTCTTCTGGCTCCGTGGGGCAGCGGTCGTCTGCGTCTGGCACGCCATCCAAGTCGTCGTCAGGCAGGGGCACGGCCTCCACCGGCTCCCGGGTCGTGGGCGCCACCTGCCCTCGCCCGCACGCGACCAGCACGGAGAGGGCGAGCGCAGAGGAGAGCGCGACGAGGCGCAGTCGGGAGCGGGTCATTTCCGGAGCATCGGTGATGGACCCCACCAGCGTCCAGCGTCGGACTGGACCGAGTGGGCAACGGGCTGCCCCCGCTCAGGTCAGGGGCTCGTCGTCGACCATGTTGACCATGTCGTCCTTGTGGACGAGCACGTCGCCGTCGTGCCTCCCGATGCGGTCGCTGATCTCGCTGCTCTTGGCGCCTGCCAAGCGCGCCGCGTGTCCCGTGCCGTAGCGAGCCAGACCGCGTGCGATCTCCTCGCCGTCGAGATCCTGGATGGACACCGCGTCCCCCGCTTCGAACTCCCCGCGCACGCCGATCACGCCGCGTGGCAGCAGGCTGACCTTGCCGGCTGACAAGGCCTTCGCCGCGCCGCGGTCGACGACCAGCACGCCACGTGGCTTGAGCGTGTAGGCGATCCAGTGCTTGCGACTCGCGAGGGGTGTGCCGGTCGGCAAGATGAGCGTGCCAACGTCCTGACCCGCCAGGATCTTCTCGATCAAGTCCGGGTCACGCGCGTCGCCGATGACCACGGGCACCCCGTAGCGGGTCGCGCGCCGCGCCGCCTCGAGCTTGCTGGCCATGCCACCGAGGCCCACGTCGTCGGTAGGCGGGCGCACGAGCGCCACCACGTCGTTGGTGTCCGTCGCCACGCTCACACGCACGCCATTCTGATCCAGCACTCCCTCGACGTCGGTCAGCAGCACGAGCAGGTCCGCGCCGGCCAGGTTGGCCACCATGGCGGCGAGCTGGTCGTTGTCCGAGAAGCGCAGCTCGTCGACGCTGACGGTGTCGTTCTCGTTGATGATCGGAATGACGTTCAGCTCCAGCAGCGCGTCGATCGCGCTGCGTGCGTTGAGATAGCGGTCACGGTCCGACAGGTCTGCGTGCGTGAAGAGCAGCTGGGCGATGTCCACCCCGTACGGGTCGAACGCGTCCTCGTAGGCGCGCATGAGCCGGCTCTGCCCGGTGGCAGCCGCCGCCTGGAGCTTGTCGATGGCCTTGGGTCGCTCGGTCATGCCGAGGCGCAGGCGCCCCACCGCGACCGCACCGCTCGACACGAGCACCGTCTCGCGGCCTGCGGCGTGCTGGGCCGAGAGCTGCTTCGCGAGCGACTCGTAGCGCTTGGCGCCGTCCGCCATGAGCGAACGACTGCCGATCTTGACCACGATGCGGCGCGTGTCGGCCAGGGCCTGCCGCGCGGTGGAGAGGTCGATGTGCGGGGTCGGAGCGCTCATCGGTCGCCCCCCGTGGCGGCCGCTCCGTCGCTCGAGAGGGCCGCGTCGAAGCGCTGACGAATGGCCTCGGACACCCCATCTGGCGCGTCGGCGAGGGCGTCGAGCAAGGCGTCCACCATGCGCTCCACGGCGGGGCGCCCCTCTGGGTCGTTGGCCCTGGCGGCGTCCACCGCCGCCTTGAACGCGACGAAGGTGGACAGGGGCGCTCCCTTCAGCGCGTCGGCGGCGCCCTTCCCGGCCGCCCCCTTCATGGCCCTCTGGATGCGACGGGCCTCCTCCTCCGTGAGAGGGGCCCCTGGGCGGCGCTCCGCCGTCTGGAGGTAGTGGTCCAAGAGCGCAGCGGAGGAGAACGCGCTGAGGGCCTCCTCCGCACGATTCCAGACGCGCAGCGGCGCGACGAAGCGGCCCACCAGGCTCCGAATCACGCGCAGACCCTTCTCGGTGCGCAGGGAGTCCTCACCGCGGGCGAGGAGGTCGCGGGCGGCCGGCTCGAGCCGAACGCCATGCCGCTGCGCCACGCGACGCATGGCTGCCCCGCGCGCCAGGCTGGCCAGCAACGAGTCCAGAAAGGGGATGGGCAGCGCGGAGAGCACCCCGGCCGCGGCCGCGTACATGCCGACGTTGCCCTCGCCCCGCTCCCCTGTGGAGAGAGCGGAGGGCTGCGCGTCTCGCAGCGCGGAGCCCACGGCGGCTCCCACGGGCGCGTCGGGCGGGGAACTGTCGGAGGAGTCGTTGGATGAGTGGCTCACGGGTCCGCAGTGTAGCTGGTGAACGGTTGCGCACCACCGCCGCCCACGGCGCGCCGCCCTGGGTCCGCGAAGTCGTCATCGTGGGCGCCCGCTGGTATGGTCCCGGCCGATGTACGCCAGTGAACTTCCGGACGCAGTCGTGCGCTTCATGGCGTTTGTCTTCGGGGCCACCTGGGGCAGCTTCTTCAACGTCTGCATCTACCGCTGGCCTCGGCACATGTCGGTGGTCAGTCCGCCCAGCCACTGCCCGGCCTGCGGGGCCCCCATCCAAGCGTGGCGCAACGTCCCGATCTTCGGCTACTTGTTCCTGCGCGGCCGCGCCGCCTGTTGTGGCGCCAAGATGACCCCGCGGTACATGGTGGTGGAGCTGCTGGGCGCCCTCCTGTGCGTGGGCATCGCCGAGCGCTTCATCGTCCATGCCCCACCGGGCGTGGAGCTGGTGCCCGTGGCCCTCACGGCGCTGGCGTACTTCATGTTCGCCGGCGGGTTGCTGGTCGCGACCTTCATCGATCTCGAGTGGCTGGTCATCCCCGACGAGGTGAGCCTCCCGGGGGCAGCCCTGGGGCTGCTGGTGGCGGGCAACGGGATGGGAATGGTCACGGCCGAGGACGCTGCGCTGGGCGCCGCCATGGGCTTCCTCTTCGTGCAGCTGGTCTTCGTATGGGCCTACGAGCGCATCACTTCGCGGCGCGGGATGGGTGAGGGCGACCCGAAGCTGCTGCTGATGATCGGGGCGTTCCTGGGCTGGAAGGGCGTGCTCTTCAGCGTCGTGGCTGGCTCCATGCAAGGCCTGCTCGCGGCGGCCGTGAGCTTTGTGGCGGGCAGCTCGCTCCTGCCCGCCCCCCCGCACGACCCCCTCGACGGGTGGGAGCGGGAAGATCTCCTGGCCTACCTCAAGGACCTCTTCGGCCGACATCCCGAGCTGCGCCAGAGCGAGGAAGGCCTCCTGCGGCTCGACCTGGGCCTCGGCGCGCCGTTGGCGGATGACTCCACGGTAGCCCATGAGCCGCCGCTTCCCAGCCAGCCAACGTCGGACGACGCCGCGAGCCACGGCGACGATGGCGCGAGCCACGGCGACGACGGCGCGAGCCACGGCGACGACAGCGCGAGCGCCGCGGACGCCGTTGTCCCCACTCCCGCCGCGACGGAGGCCAACGCCACGGAGCCGGTGAGCCTGGCCGAGCCGGACCCCGAGCGGGCGATGATCCCCTTCGGCCCGTTCTTGGCGCTGGGGGCGCTCGAGTTCTTCTTCTTCGGCGAGCGCCTGATCGACGCCTACTTCGGCCTGTTCGACTGACGGGCCTGCGGTGAGCGGAGGCGGACTCGGCGTCCGCGCTCACGACGCCGACGGCCACCCGGGCTCAAAACGGCGACAGCCGCCCGGGATGGGGCGGCTGTCTCTCGTTTAGGCGGGAGGGCCAGGCTCACCGGCCCCTCTCGTTCAGCACGCTCAGCGGCGGCGGCGACGCAGGGTCAGCAGGCCAGCCACCAGCAGCATCCCTGCGGCAGCGGGCCAGCTCGACCCAGCCGGCGCCGAGGTGGCGCAGAGCGCGCCGCCCGAGAGGCCGCCGGTGGCGGTTGCGGTCCCACCGTCCGGTGTGACGCCCGCGTCGATCATCCCACCGTCCGGAGCCGTCACGGTGACGGTCGTCGTGTCCGTGTCCGTGTTGCCCACCGTGTCCGTCGCGGTCGCGGTGACGTCGTGCTCGCCGACACCGAACGCGTCGCCGTCGACCTGCCAGGTCCCGTCGACCCCGACCACGGCGGTGCCGACCTCGACCCCGTCGACCAGCACGACCACGGTCGCGCCGGGCTCGCCCGTGCCGGTGATGACACCGGTCATGGGGTCCACCGTCACGATGGTGACCGTCGTCTGCGTGTCCACGGTGAAGGTGGACGAGTCCTGGGCCATGTTGCCCGCCAGGTCCGTCGCCGTCGCCGTCACGATGTAGGTCGCGTCGTCGAGGGGGTTGGTGACGTCCAGCGTCCACACACCGCTGCCGTCCGCCACGACCGTGCCGAGCGTCACGACGCTCCCGCCGATCGAGGTGGTGACGGTCACGGATGCGCCGGGCAGCGCGGTGCCCGTGATGGTGGGTGTGTTGTCGCCAATCACGGCGCCGTCCGCCGGGCCGTCGATGTCGACGTCCGTGTCTGCGGCGATGGTGAAGGTCGAGGACGTGCTCGCCGTGTTCCCGAGGGTGTCGGTCGCCACCGCGTCGATGGTGTGGTTGCCGTTGATCAGGGGGTCGGGAACCGTGATCGACCAGGTGCCGTCGCCCGCCACCACGACGGTGCCGAGCTCGTTCCCGTCGACGCTGACGACGACGTTCGCGCCGGGCTCACCGGTGCCCTGGATGAGAGGCGAGGAGTCGAGCGAGGTGCTGCCGTCCGCGGGGCTCTCGATGGTCACCACTGTCGCCGTGTCGATGCTGAAGTCCACGCTGTCCATGGCGTCCTGGGTCCCGGCCGTGATGACCGCGACCAGGGCGTGAGGACCGTCGGCCAAGGGAGAGGCGAGCGCGAGGCTCCAGTTGCCCGAGGCGTCCACCGGCACGGTCACCACGAAGTTGGTGTCGAGGGTGAGCTCCACGGTTCCGCCCGGGGTGCCCGTACCGGAGAGGGTCGGCATGTTGTTCGTGGTGGTGGTCCCGTTGACCGGGTTCGCGATGTCCACGGTCACCGCCGCACACATGGAGGCCGCCGTGCACACGCCGCCTGCGCAGCTCGTGAACTCCGAGAGCGCCGGGTTCGTGCACATGCCGTTGGTGCACAGGTTGTCCGTGCACTCGTTGCCGTCGTTGCACTCCGCGTTGGTGACGCAGCTGACGCACTCGTTCGCTCCGCCAGCCCCGACCACGCAGTTGGGCGTGGCACTGGCGCAGCCCGGGTCCATGCCCGCGCCGGCATCGACACACACCTCGCAGGTCGGGCCGGAGCCGCCACCGACGCGGTCACAGAAGGGCGCAGCGGCCATGCAGCCAGCGTCCGTCATGGTCTCGGTGGGGTCCGTGTCCGCGCAGGTGACGCAGGTGTCGCTGGGCGCGCCCGAGCACACCAACGTGCTCGCGCACGCGCCTGGGTCGCCCGCCGTCACCGACGTGTTCACACACGCGTTGGCCGTGCAGGCGTCGTCCGTGCAGTCGACGCTGTCGTCGCAGTGGCCCGCGGTCGTGCACTCCACGCACTGACGCATGCCGCTCGCACCGATGCAGTGCGGGGTCGCCGCGCTGCAGCCGGTGTCCGTGGCGCTTCCGTCATCTACGCACACCTCGCAGATGGCGGGGGTGGTGCCGTTGCACACGCCGCCAGCGCAGCTGGTGCCCACGCTGACCGGCGGGTTGCTACACACGCCCGCCGTGCACACGTCCTGCGTGCAGGTGTTCCCGTCGCCGCAGTCCGCGCCCGTGAGACACGCCACGCAGCTGTTGCCGCCGCTGCCGGCCACGCAGTACGGCGTCGCCGCTCCGCAGCCGAGGTCCATGCCCGACCCCATGACCGTGTCCAAGCACGGCTCGCACACCGGCGCGCCGTTGCCCGACGTCCGGCAGTGCGGCGCCGCGTTCATGCAGCCCGCGTCCGTACCCGTGGGCGACGTGTCCGTGCAGGTCACGCACGTGTTGGTCGGCGCGCCCGAGCACACCTGCCCACCCGCGCAGCCGCCCGCGCCGCCGCTCGCCACCGGCGTGTTCACACACGCGTTGGCCGTGCAGGCGTCCGTCGTGCACGCCACGTTGTCGTTGCACTGCGCCGCGCTCGTGCACTGCACGCACATGCGGCTCCCGCTCGCGCCGATGCAGTTCGGCGTCGCCGCGCTGCAGCCCGTGTCCGTGCCCGCGCCGCTGTCGATGCACACCTCGCAGAGGTTGGTCGGGCTGCACACGCCACCCGGGCACTGCGCGTTGACGTCGCACTGCACGCACATGCTGTTCAAGCCCGTGAAGATGCAGGCGGGCGTCGCCGCCGTGCAGCCAGTGTCCGTGCCCGTCGGGCTGTTGTTCACGCACGTGGAGCACGTCATGGTGCCCGCGTTGCACGTGCCGCTGTCGCACTGCGCGTTGCCCGTGCAGGGGTTGGTGAGCGTCACCAAGCACATGTTCGTGCAGGTGTCGTTGTTCACCAGGTTGCCGTCGTCACAAGGCTCGCTCCCGGTGACGTACGCATCCCCACACACCGTGAGCCAGTCGGGCCGGCCGTCCTGGTTCGCGTCCTGCGCCACGGTCAGGACCCCCAGCACGGGCGCCCCGATGGTCATGCCGCAGACCATGAGGACACAGCTGGGGTCGTAGGCGTTGTCGATGCCATCCGCGTCCGTGTCCACGCCAGTGGGGACGATGTTGGCCATCTGGTTGCCGTTGGTGTCGTAGGCCTCGTTGCGGTCCGTGATGCCGTCGCCGTCGCTGTCGCTGTCCACGTAGTCCACGGGGCCCGCGGAGTTGGTGTTCGGGAGCGCGCCCACCAGGCCACCGGCGACGCAGAGCCCGGCAGCGGTATCGCTGACACAGGTGTCCGGGATGCCATCACCGTTCGCGTCCGTGAGACCCGCCTCGCGGGCGTCGGTCAGGCCGTCGCCGTCCGCGTCGCGGTCTGCGTAGTCGGGCAGACCCACCCCGTCCGTGTTGGGGAGCGTGGCGCCCATGACCAGCCCACCGCTCACACACAGACCAAAGCTCGTGACCATGGTGCAGGCGTCCGGCACGCCGTCACGGTTGGCGTCGGTCAGGCCCGCCTCCACGCTGTCCGGGATGCCGTCGCTGTCGGAGTCGCGGTCCAGGAAGTTCGCGCCGCCGCGGCCGTCCGTGTCGACGGGCACCGCATTGCCGAGGCCACCCGCGACGCACACGCCCACGGTGGTGACCATGGTGCACGCGTCCGGGGTTCCGTCACGGTTCACGTCCGTGAGACCCACCTCGGTGGTGTCCGGTAGTCCGTCGCCGTCCGAGTCCCGGTCGAGGTGGTTGGGGATGCCGTCACCGTCGACGTCGAAGGCCGCAGGCAGGGTCGTGCACACCCCCATGGACGCCGTGCACCCGCCGGGGATGTTGTTGGGGTCGCGCCAGTCGGGGATGCCGTCGAGGTCGGTGTCGTTGTCCGGGTCGGAGGTGAACCCGGGCATCTCGAGCAGGTCGAGCACACCGTCGCGGTCGCTGTCCAGGTCGCGCGAGTCACGGATGCCGTCGGCGTCGTAGTCGCGCGCGCAGTCGCTGTCGGACTCGGGGTTCACCAAGTCGAAGCGGACGTTGGGCTGCGAGTACGCGTAGAGGCCGAAGTTGCCGGTGGGGATCGCCGTGGTGACGTCGAACTCCAGATGAGTCGTGCGGTTCAGCGCCGGGAACCCGCGGTTGGCCGGGTTGGTGGTGTTCGTCGTGTTGCCCTCACGGATCCAGACCTGGACCCGCGTGCTCGTCACGATCATGTTCACGCGGTACCAGCGGTTGTCGTCCCAACCGTTGACGGTCTCGCCGTTGTTGGCCAGGGAGTCGTCGATGGGGTAGTTCGTGGACTCGGCGATCATGGTGAGCCCGCCCCCGTTGCCGACCCAGTACTGGCCGGCCGAGCCGGGGCCGGTCACCCGGCTCAGTCCGAGCCCGCTGTGGCGGCGGTTGCCCCCGGAGTTCTGCTGACCCTGCTTCCACGAGAACAGCAGGAAGTCGGTCCCCACTGGCGTGCTCGTGGTGCTGATCTCACCCATGTCGTAGCCGATGGTCCAGCCGATGAAGTCATTGTCGCCGGTCTGCTCGACCCGCACGTCGAAGACGATCTCCCCGATGTCCGCCGGGATGATGGTGGAGTACACGCCGGCGTGCGAGTTGGTGGTCTCCAACACGCCGCGGTTGTCCGCGTCCAAGACCCAGTTCGGCGTCACGCCGCCCGCACCGAGGTCCTGCACGGTCGACAGCTGGAACGAGATGTTCTCGCACACGAACCCGGACTCCACGGCGCACATGGACGAGCAGCCGTCGCCCGAAGCGACGTTGCCGTCGTCACAGGCCTCGCCCATGTCGATGCGGAAGTCGCCGCACGCGGCCGCGGCGCGCCCCGCTATCGAGGTGACAGTCAGACAGCAGGCAATGGCAATCCAAACTCGATTCATGGTGAATTTCTGCTTTGCATGAGGGGTGCGGCTGCTGAACGAAAAACGCACAGGCAACAGCCAGGGCGCAAGATGACACTTATACGTTGAGACTTCAAGCGCTTCTTGTCGGCTCTGGCGCAATTGCCGTCACCGAGGCGCATTGACACCGTATGGGGCGCGCTCAGCGGCCGCTCAGCTGCCGGAGCACCCTCAGGATGCCCTCGGCGTAGCGCTCGACCTTCTTGTCGCCCACGCCGGGAACCGCGCCCAGCGCGGCCTTGTCCGACGGGGCGGCCAGGGCCACTTCCCCGAGCTGACGATCGGTCAGCACGCGAAACGCCGGGATGCGCTGCTGCTTGGACACGCCGGAGCGCCAGTCGCGCAGGGCAGCCACCACGTTGGCCGGGGCGTCAATCTGTGCCAGCACGCTCCCGCGAGCGGACCGCGCGCCCTTGCGAACTGGAGAGGCAGCGCGCTTGCGGGAGGCGCGCGCGCGCGAGCGATTGGCCGGGGCCGTGCTGCGCGCCGGCAGCAGCCGCACGCTCTCCAGCAGGTGCGCCCGAGAGGGCGCGTCGCTGCCGGTGTGGACCAGGTGGGCCCGCCGGAAGCGAATGACGTCGCCGTCTTTCTCGAAGCTGTCCTCCTCGAAGCGCAGCCAGCCGGCGCGGGCGAGCCCGTCCAGCAGGCGCTCGGCCTCCGGCCGCGTCAGCGCGGCGAGCCCTGGCCGCTCCGCCAGCTCGCGGTGCAGGCGACCGGTGGCCTGCCCGTTCCACTCGCCGAGCAGCTCCACCACGGCCATCAGACCACCGAGCTCTTGGTCCGTCGGCGCCTCGAACTCCAAGAGGGACGCCTGCGATGGCGCGCAGACGTCGCACAGCCCGCAGTCGCGGCCCGTGTCGGAGCGATCGCCGAAGTGCGCGACCAGGCCCAGCATGCGGCAGCCAGACGAGCCGACGAAGCGTTGGACCGCGTCCAGCTGAGCGACCTTGTGCGCCCGCTGCGCCTCGTAACGTGGCGTCCATCGCGCGTCGCCGCGGGTCACGCCGCCGTCGTCATCCAGGTGCGCACCCCCTGCCACCCAGAGCTTGCTCAGCCAGCGCTCCACGTCGTCCAGCTCCACCCCGGCGCGCGAGGCGAGCCCCTCTGGGGTCACAGCCTCATCCGACAGGGCCTTGTAGAGTCTGGTCAGGCGCGAGACCTCGGGGTAGTCCCGCTCCAAGAAGAACTCGTGGGTGCGCCGGTCGGCGAAGGAGTGCATGAGCACGGCGCGACTGGGGGCCCCGTCTCGGCCCGCGCGGCCGATCTCCTGGTAGTAGCCCTCCAAGGTGGCGGGCAGCGCGGTGTGGACGACCATGCGCACGTTGGGTTTGTCGATGCCCATGCCGAACGCGATGGTGGCGACCACCACGTCCAGGTGGTCGTCCCGGAACGCCGTCTGGACGGCGTCACGCGCGTCTGCCGAGAGCCCGGCGTGGTACGCGCCGACACGCAGCTTCTTGCCCAGCGCCTTGGCCTGCTGCTCGCACGCCTTGCGGGTGGGAGCGTACACGATGGCCGGCAGGCGCCCTGGCTCGCGCAGGAGCTTGGCCGCGCGCTTGGTGCGGTCGGGGATGGGCACCTCCGCGACCTCCACGGCGATGTTGGTCCGCCTGAAGCCAAAGATGAAGGTCTGGGGCGCGCGCCCTCGCTCCTCGAGCCCCAGCTGCTGCACGATGTCCGACTGCACGCGCGGCGTGGCGGTGGCCGTGAGCGCGACGATGGGCACCCCCTCGAGCGCGGCGAGGCGCTCGCGCAGCATGCGGTAGTCGGGCCGGAAGTCGTGCCCCCAGTCCGAGATGCAGTGGGCCTCGTCGATGGCGATGAGCGTGGGCGGGCGCTTCGCGAGCAGCTCCGGAAAGCCCCTCACGCCGAGGCGCTCTGGCGCGACGAAGAGAAAGTCCAGCTGCCCCTCGACGTACGCACGGCAGACCGCCCGACTCTGCTCACGCCCGCGCCCGGCGTGGATACGCTCGGCCCTGAGCCCCGCCGCCTGGAGCTTCTGGGCCTGGTCTTCGATGAGCGCGACCAGGGGGCTGATGACCAGCGTGGTCCCGCCCCGCGCGAGGCCGGGGAGCTGATAACACAGGGACTTGCCGGCCCCCGTGGGCATGACCACGAGGGCGTCGGAGCCGGACGTGACGGCCGCACAGATCTCTTGCTGGTGGGGCCGAAACGCATCGAACCCGAAGGTCTCGCGCAGCAACGCGGGCAGCTGCTCCGTTGGCGTGGCCTCCCGCTGCGTGCGAGGCGCGGGCGGCGTGAGCGAGGGCAACACGGGCACCGTGGGCAACGCGGGCGCCGTGGATGCCCCGGGCGACCGACTGGGCGGCGGACCGCTGGACTTCACCTGGCCCACCACCTCCCGCACGAACGCCTCGATGTCGGCCATGAAGCCCTCGAAGCCCTCTTGGCCGCGCTGCATGTGAGCGAGCCGCAGCTCCCACTCTCCGGTGAGCTCCGCGCTGCGCACGCGCTCGTCCACGCGCTCGATCAAGTCCACCCCTTTGGCGGTCGCGCGGATGAGCTTCTTGCCTTCGCGCACGAGGTACGCCCGCTCGATCAAGGTCTCGAGGATGGCCGCGCGGGTGGCCGGCGTCCCCAGGCCGCGCTCGCGCATGGCGTCGGACATGGCCTTCTCGTCCAGGGTGCGGCCTGCGGTCTCCATGGCCGTGAGCAGCGTGGCTTCGTTGTGCGGCTTGGGCGGCTGGGTCTGCTTGGCCTCCACGCGGGCATCCAAGAGCTCTGGACGCTGGCCAACCCGCAACCGCGCGGGCAGGTCGGGCCGGGGAGCACGGGCCCGCGCCGTGTGCACGTCCAGGGCACGCCAGCCCGCTTGCTCCACGCTGGACCCGCGGCTGCGAAAGCGGTCGACCGGGTCCGCCGACGCCTCGGCACCGGCGGAGGTCTGGTCGCGACCCGTCGCCGCTGACCGGTGCCCGTCCGCGTCCACGCTGCCGTCGCCGCCGGGGCCATCCCCGCCCTCCCCCAGACCCGCAGGCCAGGCCACCTCCGTCAGCACGCTGGTGAGCGCCTCCACGTGCTCGGGTTGGTACGCGGCCAGCAGACGCCGCGCGACGAGGTCATAAACCTTCCACGCGTCCGAGCCCTCACGGAGCGCGCACCTGGAGCCCGTGGGGATGATGGCGTGGTGGTCCGTGACACGCGCGTCATCCACGAAGCGCTTGCCTAGCGGCGCGTCCAGGCTGCCAGGTACCAGCCCGTCAGCGTAGCGGGGAGCGACCTCGGCCAGGACCGCAGGGAGCCCCTGCGCCACGTCCTTGGACAGGTAGCGGCTGTCCGTGCGCGGATAGCTGAGCAGCTTGTGCTGCTCGTACAGCTCCTGCGCCAGGTCCAGCGTCTGCTTGGCCGAGAAGCCGTACAAGCGGTTGGCCTCGCGCTGCAGCTCGGTCAGGTCGAAGAGCAGCGGCGGCGGCGTGCGCCGCTTCTTGCGCTCCACCTCGGTGATGCGGATGCGCTCCGAGGTGGCCCCGCGAACGCGCTCGAGCACCCGCTGGGCTGGCGAGGGGTCCGCGGGTGCGCCCTGCGCCCGCGGCAGCTTCCGCTCCTCGCGCACACGCCCGTTGTCGTCCGTGCGCAGGGAGACGTAGACCCCCTCGTACGTCCCGCCCGGCACGTCGAAGCGCGCGTGGACCTCGTCGTACAGCTCCGGAACGAAGTCGCGGATCTCGAGGTCCCGCTGCACCACGAGCGCCAGCGTGGGGGTCTGGACACGTCCCACGGACAGGTGGTCGTCGTAGCGCAGGCTGTACGCGCGCGAGAGGTTCATCCCCACCAGCCAGTCTGCGCGGCTGCGAGCACGCGCGGCGCTGGCCAGCGTGTCGAAGTCCGAGGCGGGCTGGAGCGCCTGGAAGCCGCGCCGGATGGCCTCCGGAGTGAGCGACGAGATCCACAGGCGTCGCACCGGCTTCTTGCAGCGCGCGTGCTCGTAGACGTAGCGAAAGATCAGCTCCCCTTCGCGCCCTGCGTCCGTGGCGCACACCACGCTGGCCGTGTCGCGCGCGTTCAACAGCCGCACCACGACCTCCAGCTGGTCGCCCACGCGCTCGCGCGCGACCAGGGGCCAGCGGGCGGGCAGCATGGGCAGCTCCCCATAGCTCCAGCGAGACCAGGCCGGGTTCATGACGGCGGGCTCGGCCAGACCGACCAGGTGCCCCAGGGCCCAGGTCACCCGGTACCCGCCCCCCTCCAGGTACCCCTGCCGCTTCGTCGTCGCGCCCAGGACCTCGGCGAGGTCACGGGCAACGGAGGGCTTCTCGGCGAGCACGACGGTGAACATGCTGCGAGCTGTATCGGACGGGTGTGACACCAGTTGCTCTTCTAGCGCCGGAAAAGGCACTGAACAAGCAATCAGATATCACACTCAGTGGGTGAAGCGCAGCTCGAGCTCTGCGAAGTGCGCCAGGTCACTCACCGGGAAGGCATCCGTGAAGGCCTGGAAGAGGCTGTAGTTCGCTCGCAGCGCCAGCCCCTGCGCGATCTGCCAGCGCGCGCCGATGTCCGCTTCGAACGCGGCCAGACCGTCGCCCGCGAGGCCGTTGGGCTCCGGGCGCGCGAAGAGGTGCGCGTCCAGCGTGAAGCGCAGCTCGGAGGTCGCGTTGGCCTGCACGTGGAAGACCGCGCCCGTGATGTTGGAGCGGCCGCCGATGATGTCCGTGAACCCCAACCAAGCGTGCGCGGTGGGGTAGAGCTGGTCCCAAGCCTGGTTGGTCCCCGCGCCGCCGCGGTCGCCGGAGGCGTAGAAGCCCTCCACCGAGAGGCGCAGGTGCTCGCGCGCGACGGTGACGCCGACCTCGGCGTCCACCTGGAAGGCGCGCAGCTTCACCGAGCCGGTGCGGCCCAGCTGCACGCCCGCCTCGGCGCGGTAGTCCAGGCTCCCGACGCGCTGCTTGGCGCGCGCGCCAAGGGTGCTGCGGTGCAGACCAGGCGCAACCGTGACACCGCCAGCGTGCTCGGCGCCGCGCAGTTGCTCCAACAGGTAGACGTCCAGTGAGAGGCTCTCCGAGATCAGCCCCCCGACCGCCGCGTAGGCGCCGAGCAGAAAGGCGTCGCCGTCGCCGAAGCCGTTGTCCCCCAGCTCCACGACCTGAGCCCCGAACACGTCCAGCCAGGCTCCGTGACCCCCCAGGTCGACCCGCACCTTGGCGGCGTCGAACGCCCGCCCCAGCTGGTGCCACGGCACGGCGCCGATGACCAGATGCTCACCGTAGTTGAGCTCCTGGCGGCCGAGCTGGACACTGACGCGGTCGTTGGCGATCGTGACGAAGCCCTGGTGCAGACCCAAGGTCGCGTCGACCAGCGTCGCACCCGACGACCACGCGCCACCGGCCTGCGGCTCGAAGCGCGCGGACACCCGCACCCGACCCAGCTCGAGGGGGCGCAGGAACAGCGCGAAGCGAAAGCGGAAGCGCACGAGGTCGTTGTCCGTTTGCCCGAGCTCGTCGTAGCCCGTGCGCACCTCGGGCCGCGTGAACGCGTCCACGTACCACCCGAGAGGGAACGTGTCCTCGGCCGGCGCTGCGGGGGGCTCCACCGGGGCGCTCGGTTCGGGGTCGTCGCTGGACGCGTCCGTAGCGCCCTCTACTCCGACCGCCGGCCCGCCGCTCAGGTCGGGTGCGTCCGAGCTGTCATCGCTCGCGGGTTCTGCCGCTTGGCCGTCCTGTTGGGGC
Source organism: Sandaracinaceae bacterium (assembly GCA_020633075.1). GTDB lineage: Bacteria > Myxococcota_A > Polyangia > Polyangiales > Houyiibacteriaceae > JADJJE01. The sequence continues at coordinate 662,570 of JACKEI010000002.1, read as the reverse complement.
TGAGGCTCTTGACCCATCGCCGCCTCCGGCAGCGCACAGAAGAGGGCCACCACCAGGGCTGCCATGCGGACGAGCTGCCGTGGCGCCCCGTGGCCCCCACCCATGATGGTGTCGCACCAGATGTCGCTGGCGAGCCGGTAGCGCACTTGGATGGCCCTCACGGAGCCGGACGTGAGCGCCGCGACGGCGTCGTCGAGCGTCCATGCTGTCTCGTCGGCATAGCGCCCGGCCGCCTGCTTCGTGCGCACCTCGAGCGGCCCGTCCAGGGCCCGCAGGTCCCGCAGATAGGCGTCGAAGGTCGCGTCGTCCAGGGCGGCGCGGTAGACATCGGGCAGTGGTTCGGGGTTCATGCGGACCTCGTCGAAGGCGTTGGGGATGAGAGAGAGGGGAGGCGCGGAAGCACGCGGATGGCGGTGGTGGGCGCCGGACAGGCCGGCTCGCACGCGCCGCACCCGGTGCAGCGGGCCTCGTCGATGATGGGGAGGAAGCCGTCGAGGGTGATGGCCCCCGGCTCTGGGCAGCGCTCCACGCACACGGTGCAGACCTGGCTCGAGCTGGCCAGGCAGGCGAAGCGGTCCAGCTGCGCACGCAGCTCCAGCTGCGGCAGCGCGCGACGCACACGCGGGTGCGCGCTCGCCCACGGCGGAGGCGGAGGCTCCTCCACCGTGGGGGACACGGCGCTCCCGTCTGGCGAGGACGCCTCCACACGTCCGGCCAGCACGGGCCGGATGCGCGCCATGAGGAAGTCGCGGCGCCCGAGCGGTAGGCTGCGGCTCACCGGCCCTCCACACGCAGCCCCTGCAGGGGCGCGAGCGTCCCGCGCGGCTGCTGGTCGAGCGTTCCGGACGGTGCGTGGCACTGCGAGCAGCTCTCGCGCCACGGGTGTCCCGGCAGCAGACCGCGAGCGCGCGCGCCGTGACAGCTCTGACACTGCTCACGCATGAAGCTGCGGTGCGGCATGGTGGGTGGAGCGCCCGGCCATGCACGCGTGCCGTGCTCGGGGTCTCGCAGACCCACGAAGGAGCTGACCTCGCTCATGGACGGCGCGAGGCCGGCCGTGCGCGGCGGACCGCTCGATGAGGTGGTGTGACACTGCAGACAGCTCTCGAAGCGGGCGTGGCTCATCATGGGAGCGACACGCCCGTCCACGGTCAGCCCCTCCGCGTGGCACGCGAGGCAGGCCGGAGCGCCGTGTTGATCCACCGCGTGGGGCACGGTGGGCGGCGCCCCGTCGTAGGCGCGCGTGCCCTGCCGTTGCGCGATGGTGGCCGCGTAGGCGGCCGGGTCACGCGGGGCGTCCGCGTTCTCGATGGCGGCCATGCCCTCGAGCGCAGCGAGCTGACCTGCCCGCCGCTCGGCGTAGCGCGCCGCCTCCATGTCGCGCTGGGTGGGCGCCGTCCGCAGCGCTCCGTCGTCGTCCGCCACGGGCAGGTAGCCACGCAGCTCCGCCGGGCGCGCCGTGCCGGTGAAGAAGCCAATCGCGGCCACCACGGCGACTCCGGCGAGCAGCACGGGGGCGGCGCGTCGCATGCCATCGTCACTCACGGGACCCCGCCTGCCGAGGGATGCAGACAACACGCGCCGCACACTTCTTGTAGTCCGGCTGCTTCGATATCGGGCAGTGCGCGTCCAGCGTGAGCTGGTTGACCATGCGGCGCTCGTCGAAGAAGGGCACGAAGAGGGAGCCCTCGGGTGGGCGTCCGCGCCCGTCGATCCACGCGGCGATGTCCATGCTGCCGCGGCGGGTCTCCAGCCGCACCAGGTCGCCGTTCTCGACGCCCAGCCGCCGCGCGTCCGTCGCGTTCAGCTCGACGTAGGCCTCGGGCATGGCACGGCGCAGTTGCGGGACGCGCATGGTCATGGAGCCGGTGTGCCAGTGCTCCAGCACGCGTCCGGTACACAGCCAGAAGGGATACTCCGCGTCGGGCTCCTCGGGCGCGGCGACATAAGGTTGGATCCAGACCTGCGCGCGGCCGTCGTTGGAGGTCGAGTGGTAGAACTGCACCCCCGTACCGGCCTCCACGTAGGAGTCCTCGCCTTCGACGAAGCGGTAGCGGGTCTCGGTCCAGACCCCCTCCTGCTCCACGACCGGCCAGCGCAGCCCGCGCGCGCGGACGTACTCCGCGTACGGCGCCAGGTCCTTGTGCTTGTAGCGCGTGAAGCGCCGGTACTCCTCGAAGAGGTGCTCGTCGACGTTGACGTCGTAGTAGTGACGGTAGTCCCAGATGGGCACCTCGGCCCCCGCCGCGTCGTTGACGCGGAAGATGAAGTTCGCGTCTTTGTCGCGCATGCCCTGGTGGCCGCGGTCGAACAGCTTGCGGGCCACCGCGATGGTCTGCCACGCGTCGTCGCGCGCCTCACCGGGCGGGTTCACCATCTTGAACCACTGCTGTGTGCGCCGCTCCGAGTTCCCCACCATACCGTTCTTCTCGACCCACATGGCCGAGGGCAGGATCAGGTCGGCCGCGCGGGCCGTGGCCGTCGGGTACACGTCCGACACGATCAGGAACTTGCCGGGGATGCCGCGGCTGGGCGTGAAGAGCTTGTCCACGTTCGGGAGCGAGTGCGCCGGGTTGGTGACCTGCACCCAGATGGTGTCGATGTCGCCGCCGTCGCTGGCCGGGGTGGAGAAGCGCCGCCACATCTCGACCGTGTGCGCCCCCGGAGTCCCGTTGACGCGCCCGGCAGGCAGGTTCCAGATCTCTTCGGCGTGCTCGCGGTGAGCGGGGTTGGCGACCACCAAGCCACCCGGTAGCGCGTGCGAGAGGGTCCCGACCTCGCGCGCGGTGCCGCAGGCCGACGGCTGCCCGGTGAGGCTCTGCGGGCCATCGCCCGGGCGCCCCCAGTGACCGGAGAGCAAGTGGATGGCGTGCAAGAGGCGGTTCACGCCGGTGCCGCGCGTGTGCTGGTTGGGCCCCATGCACCAGAGGCTGGTGATGCGCTGCTCGCGATCGGCGAAGAGCCTGGCCAGCATGCGGATCTTCGCCGCGGGCACACCCGAGATCTCTTGCACGCGCTCCGGCGTGTACTCGGCCACCGACGCACGGAAGGTGTCGAAGTCCGTGGCGATGCCCATCAGGTCGGGACCGGACTCCTCGCGCCGGAACGCGACGTGACGCTCCACGAAGTCGTGGTCGTAGGTGTCCTCGGCGATGAGCAGGTGCAGGATGCCGTTCAGGATCGCGAGGTCCGACTGCGGGCGGAACTCGAGGTAGTCGTCGGCGAAGCCCGTGGTGCGCGTGCGGCGCGTCCCGATGTCGATCAGGCGCAGCGCCTCGCCCCGTCCCCGCCGGTCGACCATGCGGGAGAAGAGGATGGGGTGCATCTCGGCCGGGTTGTTGCCCCAGATGAGCACCACCTTGGCGGCCTCGAGGTCATCGAAGCAGCTGGCCGGCTCGTCCACGCCGTAGGTGGAGATGAAGCCCGTGACGGCCGAGGCCATGCACAGGCGGGCGTTGGGGTCGATGTGGTTGTTGGAGAGGCCGCCCTTCATGAACTTCTGGGCGGCGTAGCCCTCCGGGATGGTCCACTGCCCCGAGCCGTAGAACGCGAACCCGGCAGGGTTGCCCTCGATGCGGTCGGCGATGATGCCCAGCGCCTCGTCCCAGGAGATGGGCACGTGGGTGTCGCCGCGCTTCAGCATGGGCCGCGTGAGCCGGTCCCCGCCGTAGAGGGCGAGGCCCACGTGGTAGCCCTTCACGCACAGCAGCCCGCGATTGACGGGGGCCTGCCGGTCCCCGGCGATGGCCACGACGCGATCATTGCGGACACCCACCTGCACGTGGCAGCCCGTGCCGCAGAAGCGGCAGGGGGCCTTGTCCCAGGTCACGCCGCTGCCGACCTGCTCGCGCACGGCGGGGTCGAGGGGGTCTGTGTCGTCTGCGCTGGCGCCGCGCGCGAGCACCGAAGCGGCGGCCGCCGAGAGGGCGGAGGCCTTGAGAAAGTCACGCCGGTCCATGAGAACCTCCATCGCGCCGCGGGGGGCGCTCGAAGTCGCTGACATCCGAGAAGTCGTGGAACACGACGTCGATCCAGGTCACCTGCGGCAGGGCCCGCAGTGTCGCGAGATGCGCGTCGTGAGAGGGGTAGTCCGAGGCATCGAGGACGGCGGACACGCGTCCGTCCTTGGCCGCGCCCAGCTCCAGAAAGGCGAGGCTACGAAGCGCTGCGAGCGCCTCCGGCGAGCACTCGCCGGCTTGATCGGCGGCACGAGGGACGGTCAGCACCAGACCTGAGACGGGCATCACTCCGCTCCTTCCAGCTGGCTGACGCGCGCGACGCTCGGAGCGTCGACCTCTTCGCCAGCGGACCCTACGGCGTCCTCGTCGGCAGCGGTGTCGCCTGCGGTCGGCAAACCGGCCGGCGCGCCCAGGTCTTCCGGGTCGGCTCGCATCTCGCCGGTCATGGCGTGCAGCGCGATGCGCAGGCCGACGGTGAAGACCATGAGCCCGGCTGCCCAGACGCCCGCCATCACCTTCCACTCCGTGAGGCTCGGCGCGTACGGGACGATCTCGTGCAGCGTGGACGGGATGAAGCCCGGCACGATGAGCCCCATGCCCTTCTCGATCCACACGCCGACGAAGGTCAGCACCAGGGCCGTATTGAGCAGCCAGCGCTTCTCGGAGAGCGCCGGTGTCAGCAGGACCACTGCAGCGAAGACATTGAAGCCGATCGCGGTCCAGATCCACGGCACCAGCTCGTAGTGCCCATGGAGCCCCAAGAAGAGGTAGCGCGCGGACGCGACGTGCGAGCCGCCTGCGTAGAACTCCGAGAACACCTCCGCCACCAGCATGAACAGGTTGACCACGGCCGTGACGCGGATGATGGAGACCAAGGTCCGCATGGCCCCGCTCGGCACGTAGAAGCGGGTGGTGCGACGCACGACCTGCAGCGAGAGCACGATGAACGCGGGGCCGGTGACGAAGGCCGACGCGATGAAGCGGGGCGCGAGCAGGGCCGAGTTCCAGAAGGGACGCCCACCGAGGCCCGAGTACAGGAACGCGGTGACGGTGTGGATGGAGATGGCCCAGGCGATGGAGAGAAAGACGAAGGGCAGGTACCACTTCGGGTTGGGCTCACGACCCAGCCAGCGCTGGTAGATCAGGTAGCCCACCACGTGCAGGTTGATCAGCAGGTAGCCGTTGAGCACCAGCACGTCCCACGTGAGCATGGACATGGGCCAGTTGAAGCGGCCGATGCCGGGCAACAGGTGCCAGAAGCGGTCGGGGCGCCCGAGGTCGGCGACCACGAACATGAGGCACATCACGATGGCCGCGATGGCCAGCACCTCGCCGATGATGACGACGCGGTGCATGTCGTGGTCGTCGTACACGTAGGCCGGGATGACCATCATGACGCCGCCGGCCGCGAGGCCCACCGAGAAGGTGAAGTTGGCGATGTAGAGGCCCCACGAGACCTGGTCCGTCATGTTGGTGACGGCCATGCCGGACGCGACCTGGTTGGCCCACGCGTGCGCGCCGACCAGGGCGATGGCGGTCAGCGCGAACATCCACACGTAGAAGACGCGGGAGCCCTCGGTGGCCTCGTCGAAGGCGTCGAGCAGGAAGCGGGGGTAGCTGACGGTGTGGCGCACCGCCTTGGACTCGTGGCTGGGTGTCGAGGGTGGGTTCACGGCGCGCTCACGTGTCGAAGAAGTAGTAGAAGCGTGGACGCGTCCCGAGCTCTTCCTTGAGAACGAACACGCGCTTGTTGGCGAGCACCCAGCGGATCTCGGAGTCCGGGTCCAGCATGTTCCCGAACACGCGCGCCCCCGTGGGGCAGGCTTCGAGGCAGGCCGGCAGGCGCCCATCGCGGGTGCGATGCAGGCAGAAGGTGCACTTCTCGACGACGCCCTGCGGCCGGATGCGGTTGGACAAGAGGCCCTGGTCCGGGTTGATCTCCTCGGCGGGGATCTCGGGAGCGCTCCAGTTGAAGCGGCGCGCGTGGTAGGGGCAGGCGGCCTCGCAGTAGCGGCAGCCGATGCACCAGTTGTAGTCCACGACCACGATGCCGTCCGACTCCTGCCAGGTGGCCTCCACGGGGCACACGTGCGTGCAGGGAGGGTTCTCGCACTGCTGGCACTGCACGGGCATGTAGAACTTGCCCTCCGCCGGCACGGCGTGGTCGTAGTGCATGGTGCCGCGCTCCATGTCCATGGAGCCCTGCTCCATCTCCAGCACGCGGATGTAGGACTGGTTGGTGCGCCGGTCGTGGTTGTTCTCTTGGTGGCACGCGTCCGCACAGCGCCGGCAGCCGATGCACACGCTCAGGTTGAGCGCGTAGCCGAACTGCACGTTCTCCTGCGGCAGGAAGTCACGGATGGTCACCTCGGCCCCGTACTTGCGCAGGGTGTCTTCCTCGAGGCGCGCGATCAGGCGCGTCTTGTCTTCGGGGCCGAGCTCCCGGTAGTGCTGCGTCAGGAACTCCTCCATGTTGGTGGACTCCGTGAACTGCGCGAGGGGCGCGACGGCGCGCGCGAAGGCCGCGGCGCCGAGCGTGGCGCCGGCCGCCTTCAGCATCCGGCGCCGGCTGATGTCTTCACTCATGGGGGGCTCCGTGAGGCTCGGCGTCGACCGTGAAGCGGTCGCGAGGGCCGGAAACAGGCTCGAACTGCCCGAAGGCAGGGGCGTGCGGGTCATGGCAGGCCACGCAGTGGTTGCGCTCGCGGGGCCCGCGCGAGAGGTCCCAGTAGCCGCGCATCCCGCCGTGCGCCCCGTGCCGGTAGTCGCGGTACTGCGGGCCATGGCACTGCGCGCAGAGGCGCAGGGCGTCGGTCATGGGGATGGTCGCGCCGCTGGCGAGGTGCAGCGCGCTGCGGTCGTCGGCCGCGTGGCAGGAGGCGCACTCGATGGCCCCGTGATGCAGCTCCAGGCCAACGTGCGGGCCACCGATGCCGGCCGCGTCAGCGGGCAGCGCCCGGGCCTCACCGGCCTCGTGGCAGGTGCCACAAGGGGCGACCGTGGGCCTGCCGGTCACGTCGGGGGGACCAACGGGCAGCCCCTCCAAGACCCTTGGCGTGGTGATGGTCGTGGCATGACGGGCCGCCGCAGGCTCGCCGTCGGGGCGCGCCTCCGGCTCACCGCCTCGGCAAGCGAGCACGAGCAACAGCGGGAGCAAGACGAGGCTGCACCGACGAGCGTTCACGAAGTGGCGCTTCGCAACAATGATGCCAGCGCCCGTGGAGCCCACCCGTAGGAGGATTCGGCGCCAAGTGGACCTGGGTCGCGCAGCCTGTGCGCGCGGTTGGGCGACGTATGCGGCCCCGCGCAAGCATTGCGCTCCCCTGAGCCTCCCGAACGACCCAACGGGCAAGACCAGAAAGGCGACCCCGCCGCGCACGGGGGTGTTGCGGGAGTTTCACGCTTGAACTAAGAGGTCCCAACGGTTTCACCGAGCCCACTTGCACTCCCACAGGAACGCGCGACCCATGGCCGAAGAGCCCACCACCATCCCCAACGCTTTCGCGCCCGTCTCGCGAGACGAATGGCGCGCCAAGGTCGAGGCCGACCTCCGGGGAAAGCCGCTCTCCTCGCTCACGACCGAGCTCGAGCCCGGCATCACGCTGCAGCCCCTCTACACGGCTGAGGATCTGCCCGCACAGACGGATACCTTCCCCGGCCTGCCGCCCTTCACGCGCGGCGGGCAGCCCCTCGGGACCGCCGGGGCCGGGTGGCGGGTGTGCCAGGAGTACAGCGACCCCCGCATGGAGGTCGCCGCCGCCATGGTGAAGAGCGACCTCGAGAACGGCGCGGACGCGGTGTGGTTGCGCATGGCCTGCGACACAGGCGTGCGCGTGCTGACCGCCGGGGACGTGGAGACCGTGCTGGAGGCGGTGGACCTGCGCCGCCACGGCGTGCACCTCGAGGCGCTGAGCGACGTGGTCTTGGTGTCGGCTGCGTTGTTCGCGGTCGCCGAGGCGCGCGGCGTGCCCCTGACCGAGCTCCGCGGCGGGCTGGGCGCGGATCCGCTCGGCACACTGGCCGAGACGGGCACCCTCCCCGACGGCTACGAAGCGGCCTCACGCGCCCAGGTGGAGCTGGCGCACTTCTGCAGCCAGCGCGCCCCCGGGGTCAGGGCTGTGTGCGTCTCCACCCGCCCCTACGCCGACGCGGGGGCCACGGCGGTCCAAGAGCTCGCCTACGCCGTCGCGACGAGCGCGGAGTACATGCGCCGGCTCATCCAGGGCGGGCTCAGCCCGGACATCGCGGCCAGCCAGATCGAGCTCGCTCTCTCCGTGTCGTCCGACTTCTTCGCGCAGATCGCCAAGCTGCGGGCGGCGCGCACGCTCTTCGCGAAGGTCGCGGCGGCCCTCGGCGCCAGCCCCAGCGCGCAGACCACCACCGTGCACGCGCGCACCAGCGCCTTCAACAAGACCCGCCGCGACCCGTGGGTGAACATGCTGCGCGCCACCACCGAGACGGCGGCGGCGGCCATCGGGGGCGCGGACAGCGTGGCCACCGGCGCCTTCGACGAGCTGTGTGGCCCCTCGGACGCGTTCGCGAGGCGCATCGCGCGCAACACGCACGTGGTGCTGCGCGACGAGTCGCACCTGGCCCGCGTGGCGGACGCAGCGGGCGGCAGCTGGTTCATCGAGTCCCTCACGGATCAGCTGGCGCGCGCCGCGTGGGCGCTCTTCCAGACCATCGAGTCCGAGGGGGGAATGCGCCGGGCGCTCGGCCGGGGCGTGGTGCACACCGCGCTCGAGGCCGGCGCCGAGGCTCAGCGCGCCGCCGCCGCGACACGGCGCACCGCCGTGGTGGGCGTCAACGAGTTCCCGAACCTCCAGGAGCAGTCCGTGCTGCGCTCGCCCGTGTCCCTGGAGGACGTGGAAGGCGAGCTCGGCAACCCCTTCGGGCGCGGCACCCCCGACGAGCGGCAGGACCTGCTGCTCGCGCTGGCCCGCGCGGCGCGCGGCACCTCGGAACCGGGCACGCTGGTGCCCGCCGCAATCGCCGCCACGCTCGCGGGCGTGGACATGATGAACCTGGGCACCATGCTGCGCGACGGCTTCCCGTCGTTGCACATAGAGCCCCTGCACCGCTGGCACATCGCGGACGCTTGGGAGGCCCTGCGCGACGCGAGCGACACGTCTCTGGCCCGCGACGGTCACCGCCCCCGCGCCTTCCTCGCGCAGCTGGGACCCATCCCCGAGCACAAGGCCCGCGGCATGTGGACGGCCAACCTGCTCGCCGCAGGCGGCATCGAGAGCGCCGAGAACGAGGGCTTCGCCGACGCGAGCGCGGCGCTGGCGGCCTACGACGGGAGCGAGATCGTCGTGCTGGTCGGCAAGGACGAGCGCTACGACGAAGCCGTCGAGCTCTGCGACGCCTTCCGCAAGGCGGGCGCGAAGCTGCTCGCCGTGGCGGGCAAGGTGCCGGACAAACAAGAGCAGTACCGCGCGCAAGGCGTGGACGTCTTCTTCTACGCGGGCGCCGACGCGCTCGAGACCCTGACCAAGCTCCACGCCGAGCTGGAGGTGGCGCGATGAGCTCCTTCCCCGACTTCAGCACCCTCTCCTTCGACGACCCGGCCACGGGTGCCGGCACCGGACCCACGGACGCCAGCGCGTGGAAGGCGCGCGCCGGGAGCGCCGCCGACACGCTCGAGCAGACGCCGGAGGGCATCCCCGTCAAGCCCGTCTACAGCGCCGCGGACCTCGCTGGCCTGACGCACCTCGAGACCGTCCCGGGCATCGCGCCCTTCGTGCGTGGTCCGTACTCGAGCATGTACGTCCAGCGCCCTTGGACCATCCGCCAATACGCGGGCTTCTCCACAGCCGAACAGAGCAACGCCTTCTACCGCCGCAACCTGGCGGCCGGCCAGAAGGGCCTCAGCATCGCCTTCGACCTCGCGACCCACCGCGGCTACGACTCGGACAACCCGCGCGTGTCGGGCGACGTGGGCATGGCCGGCGTGGCGATCGACTCCATCAAGGACATGCGCATCCTGTTCGACGGCATCCCGCTGGACCAGATGAGCGTGTCCATGACCATGAACGGCGCCGTGCTGCCCATCCTCGCGCTGTACATCGTCGCGGGCGAGGAGCAGGGGGTGCCTCCGGAGAAGCTGGCCGGGACCATCCAGAACGACATCCTCAAAGAGTTCATGGTCCGGAACACGTACATCTATCCGCCCACGCCCTCGATGCGCATCATCGCGGACATCTTTCGGTACACCTCCGAGAAGATGCCCAAGTTCAACAGCATCAGCATCAGCGGGTACCACATGCAGGAGGCCGGTGCCTCGCTGGACCTCGAGCTGGGCTACACGCTCGCGGACGGGCTCGAGTACCTGCGCACGGGCATCGCGTCGGGTCTGGACGTGGACGCCTTCGCGCCCCGGCTCTCGTTCTTCTGGGCCATCGGCACCAACTTCTTCATGGAGATCGCCAAGATGCGCGCCGCGCGTCTGCTGTGGGCGAACATCGTGAAGGGCTTCGACGCGAAGAACCCCAAGAGCCTCGCGCTGCGCACGCACTGTCAGACCTCGGGCTGGAGCCTCACGGCGCAGGACGTCTACAACAACGTCGCCCGCACATGCATCGAGGCCATGGCGGCCACGCAGGGGCACACGCAGTCGCTGCACACCAACTCCCTGGACGAGGCCATCGCGCTGCCCACGGACTTCAGCGCCCGCATCGCCCGCAACACGCAGCTGTACCTGCAGCTGGAGAGCGGCACCACGCGCGTGATCGACCCGTGGGGGGGCAGCTACTACGTGGAGCGCCTCACCCACGAGCTGGCGGCGCGCGCCTGGGCGCACATCCAAGAGGTGGAAGAGCTCGGCGGCATGACCAAGGCCATCGAGAAGGGCCTGCCCAAGCTGCGCATCGAAGAGGCCGCCGCGCGCACGCAGGCGCGCATCGACTCGGGGCGTCAGGTGATCGTCGGCGTCAACAAGCACGTGCTGGACAAAGAAGACGCGCTGGACGTGCTCAAGATCCAGAACGCCCAGGTGCGCGACGCTCAGATCGCACGCCTGAAGGAGCTGCGCGCCGAGCGCGACGAGGCCGCCGTGACCGTGAAGCTGGAGGCGCTCACCAACGCCGCCGCGAGCGGAGAGGGCAACCTGCTGGCGCTGGCGGTGGACGCCGCGCGAGCGAGCGCGACGGTGGGTGAGATCAGCCTCGCGCTCGAGAAGGTCTACGGCCGCCACGAGGCCACCATCCGGAGCATCCAGGGCGTGTACAGCAGCGAAGCGGGGGACGGCGGTCAGAACGCCGGGAGCATGGACGCGGTGCGCGCGCGCAGCGCCAAGTTCGCCGAGGACAACGGGCGACGGCCCCGCATCCTGGTCGCCAAGATGGGCCAGGACGGGCACGACCGCGGCCAGAAGGTCATCGCCACGGCCTTCGCCGACCTGGGCTTCGACGTGGACATCGGACCGCTGTTCCAGACGCCCGCCGAGACCGCGCGCCAAGCGGTGGAGAACGACGTGCACGTGGTGGGCGCCAGCTCGCTCGCGGCGGGTCACCTCACGCTGGTGCCGGAGCTCAAGCGCGAGCTGGCGGCGCTCGGCCGCGAGGACATCATGGTGGTCGTGGGCGGCGTCATCCCCCCGCAGGACTACGACGAGCTCTACGCGGCGGGCGCGGCGGCCATCTTCGGGCCCGGCACCGTCATCTCCACGGCCGCCCTCGAGCTGCTGGACAAGCTCGACGCCATCGTGGCGGACGACTGAGCGCGCCGCCGTGGCCACGCGCAAGCGGCTGAGCGTCGAGGACTACGTCGCGGGCTTCCGAGCGGGTGACCGCGCCGTGCTCGCGCGCGCCATCACGCTGGTGGAGAGCGACGCTCCCCGCCACGTGGCGCTCGCGCAAGAGGTCCTGACCGCCCTCTTGCCCCTCACCGGCCGCTCCCGTCGCGTGGGCATCAGCGGCGTCCCCGGCGTGGGCAAGAGCACCTTCATCGACGCCTTCGGTACCCTGCTCACCGCGCAGGGCAAGAGCGTGGCGGTGCTCGCCATCGACCCCAGCAGCAGCGTCACGGGGGGCAGCATCCTGGGCGACAAGACGCGCATGGCCAAGCTCTCGCGAGACGAGCGCGCGTTCATCCGGCCCTCCCCTACCAGCGGCACCCTCGGGGGCGTCCACCGCAAGACGCGCGAGACCATGCTGCTCTGCGAGGCCTTCGGCTTCGACGTGGTGCTGATCGAGACCGTGGGCGTGGGGCAGTCCGAGACCGTCGTGGCGGACATGGTGGACTTCTACCTGGTGCTCATGCTGGCCGGCGCCGGCGACGAGCTGCAGGGCATCAAGCGGGGCATCCTCGAGGTGGCGGACATGCTGGCCATCAACAAGGCCGACGGTGAGAACGAGCTGTACGCGAAGCGGGCACGCGTGGAGTACGAGACGGCCCTGCACCTCATGCGCGGCCACGGCGGCACGTGGCACCCGCCCGTGCTCACGTGCAGCGCGCTCCTGGGCGTGGGCCTGCCCGAGCTGTGGGACAAGATCGAGGAGCACCGGCAGAAGCTGAGCGCCACGGGGGAGCTCGAGGCGCGCCGCCAGAAGCAGCTGGTGCGCTGGATGTGGAACATGATCGAAGAGAGGCTCATGAGCGAGCTCCACGCGGCCCCGGGCGTGCGCGCGCTGCTGCCCGCGCTCGAGCGTGACCTGCGCGCGGGTCAGGTCACCGCGACCACGGCCGCGACCACCATCCTGAACGCGTTCGAGCACTCCAGGTCGCACGGCTGACGCCCGCTGCGAGAAGAGGCTCGCCTGCCGATGGGCGCCGAGGCGGCGCGACCACGCGGTTGCCAAGCGCGCGCGCCGTGCTCATGGTCGTCGAGACGAGGCAAGCCGTGCGGTACGGCAGCCCGCCCCCACGGAGCCCCAATGACCTACTACGTAAGCAAGACCCTCGAAGGCACCATCGCCTCGCTGCGCCCTCGCGTCGAAGACGCCCTTCGAGCGGAGGGCTTCGGTGTTCTCACTGAGATCGACGTGCAGGCCACCATGAAGAAGAAGCTCGGCGCTGAGATTGCTCCGTATCTGATCCTGGGGGCGTGCAACCCCGCGTTCGCGCTGCGCGCCATCGAAGCGGAGGACAAGATTGGCCTGATGCTGCCCTGCAACGTCATCCTGCGCGAGGATGGCCCAGGCAAGATCGAGGTAGCCGCCGTGGATCCGATGGCGTCCATGCAGGGTGTGGAGAACCCGGCGCTCGCTGGGGTGGCCAACGAGGTCCAAGGCAAGCTGGCGCGCGTCATCGCGTCGCTCTGAGTGGCGCGCCGAGCCCGCGCGGGGCTACTCGACGCTCACGCCGCAGCGCCCGCGGGTCAGTGCGCGAAGGCGTCTCGCGTCTGGCGCGGGCAAGCCGCGCGTGATGCGCGCGAGGGCACGCGAGCCCGACACGACGCGGCAGAGCGCCCCACCCGCTGCGAGGTCCGGCTCGCGGAAGGTCTCCAACAGCGAGGCCACGGCGTCTACCGGGACCGCGACGCGCGCCTCCTCTTGCGCCGCGATGAGCGCCACACGCTCCGCGTCGGACGCCACGGCCGCCAGGCGCTGCGTGAGCGCCGTCGCCTCCGCCGCGCTCATCACGCGGGTCGGGGGACTCGGGGGCGGCTGCATCGGGTAGTCCAGGTCGCGGAGCGGCACGTAGTAGAACGTCGCCGAGGGGCGCGTGTGCACGCGACGGGGCCGCAGCGCCACGCGCACGATGGTGCGCATGCAGGTCAACAGACGGTCGGCCGTGGGGCCGATGAACGGCTGACCCCAGTGCACCTCACTGGCGCGGCGGTTGGCCGTGATGATCCGCAGCGAGAGTGTGTGGAACGCCGTCTCGGGCAACTCGGAGTCGAGCGCGCAACGCTCGAAGGACGGTCGGGCCGCGTCGAGCGCGGCGATCAGCCCCGTGTCGGGTGGCATGACCCGGGCGGAAGCGGGGCCGGACGGAAGCAGTCCGCACAGCAGCGCCACGAGGGCCACGAGCGCCGAGCCGGAGACAAGGCCGCTTCGGCGAGTGCGGATGGGATGGCGCCTGGACGCCGGGTCGCGAGGAGATGGCTGCATGTCGTTCTCTCTACGGCGCTAAGTCCCCGCCGGCGCGTCGAGCACCGCCTGCAGGGCCTCCAGCTGGGACGGAGATCCAAGGGTAACGAGCGTCATGTTGGTCGCCAACCGCTCGTCGCCCCCAGGGTTGAAGAGGAAGTCGGTTGCCCCCTCCGGCAGCAGGGCCAGCGCCGCGAGGCCGAAGCGGCTCAGCTCCACGCTGGCCAGCCGCCTCCCGTCCCACGCCTTTCCCACCTTGACCTGCGCGAAGCGGATGGGCTCCTCGTGGCCGCGCAGCATGACGTCCAGGAAGCTCACCACCTGCGGCCGGAAGAGCTCGGACGCGATGCGCATGCCGCCGATGGTCGAGGCGGAGACCACCGCGTCCGCGCCAGCGGCCCGCAGGTTCTCGGAGACCGCATCCGAGCTGGCCAGCGAGACGATGCGCATGCCCGGTCCCGTGCGCAGCCGCTTGGCGGTGATGATCAGGAACACGTTGTCCTTGTCACCCGGGAGCGCCGCTGCGAGACCCGCGGCTTGGGCGATGCCCGCCTGGGCGAGGACTTCGTCCGTGGTCGCGTCGCCGATGATCACGGTCACCCCTCGCGTGGCCCGGAGCTGCTCCAGGCGCCGCTCGTCGACGTCCACGACGACCACCTGCTTTCGCGTGGCGAGCAGCTCGTCGACGATCACCTCGCCCGTGATGCCTCCGCCGCAAACGATGAAGTGACCTGTCATACCGGCTGCCTCGGCCATCGATCGTCTCCTTGCCCAGTAACGCTGGAGGTCCCCCTCCACCAAGAACGCCGTGCCCGACGACACCGCGAAGCCAACCACCAACATGGCGAAGAGCACCACACCCATCGTGTACAAGCGCACGTCTTCGAAGTCCTCCATGGAGACCCCCGGCGGGACGGGCAAGGACTCGGCGTAGCCGATGGTGGAGACGGTGATGACCGTCATGTACAGGCAGTCGAAGGGCCGCCAGGGCTCCGGAATGGCGGGGGCGAGCACGCCGTGCGCGTGCAGCTGCCCCAGCGTCCAATAGCCCCCAGAGCTCACCATCAGCACGATCAGCATCGCCCCGGCGGAGAGCTTGAGGCGCCGCAGCCCGCCCCCGAGAGAGGCCTCGCGTGCGGTGGGAGGACGGACGGTTCGGGCGGACGGCAGCATGGGTGGCTCAGCGCTCCTTCGGCCCAGCGGCCCTGGGGAGCAGCGCGGGATTTTGCGCGCGCCCACGCGCGCAGCGCAACGGTTGCGCGTGGCATGGGCCCCCGTGCCCAGGCGCATGCGACACGCGCGCTCGTGCGACGACTCTGACGACGGTGAACTCGGGACCGTGGGACATCCTGGCTTACGTCGGCCGCTCGTGCTGCGCCGTCGTGCGGTCACACCGAGCACGCCGCGTGCCACTCGAATCGTCGCGCATCCGCGCTCCTCGTTCGGTAGGATTCGCACATGTTCGAGTCCGCCGAGATCGACCACCGTCTGTCCAAGAGTGAGTACGAAGCCATCGTCCCCGAGCTCCGCGATCAGCTGCTCGCCGCGCAGCGCTTGCTGGACGAGCAGCGGGACAAGGCCATCGTCATCGTCGTCGGGGGGGTCGACGGCGCGGGCAAAGGCGACACGATCAACCTGCTGCAGAGCTGGCTGGACCCGCGCCGGGTGCGCGTGCACGGCATCTCGGCGCCAACCGATGAAGAGCGGTCGCGCCCCGAGTACTACCGTTTCTGGCGGCGACTCCCGCCCAAGGGGACCATCGGTGTCTTCTTCGGGTCGTGGCACTCGGCTCCCATCGTCCAGCACGTCCTAGGACAGCTTCAGCGCACGGAGATGGACACGGCCCTCGAGCGGGTGCGGCACTTCGAGAAGATGCTCTCGGACGAGGGGGTGGTGCTGCTCAAGCTCTGGTTCCACTTGGGGAAAGAGCAGCAGCGCAAGCGGCTGAAGAAGCTCGAGTCCAAGGAGAGCACCCGCTGGCGCGTCACGGAACAGGACTGGAAGAACTTCAAGCGCTACGACGCGTTCGCCGACGTCTCGGCGCGCGCGCTCCGTGAGACCAGCACCGAGTACGCACCCTGGATCATCGTGCCGGGCAACGAGCCGCGCTACCGACACGTCACGGTCGGCCGCGCGTTGCTGGCGGCGCTCGCCACGCCGCCGCGTACCCAGGGCACGTCGCCGACGCCCCTGCGCCCCGTGGAGCCGGCCGATGACCTGCACGTGCTCGACACTCTCGACCTCACGCGCAGGATCACGAAGAAGGCTTACGAAAAGGAGCTGGAGCAGCTGCAAGGGCGCCTCAACCTCGCCATGCGCTCCAAGAAGTTCCAGCACCGCTCGCTGGTGGCCGTCTTCGAAGGCTGGGACGCGGCCGGCAAGGGAGGGGCCATCCGGCGCATCACGTCGGCGCTCGACGCGCGCACCTATCAGGTCGTCTCCATCGCGGCGCCGAGCGAGGAGGAGCGCGCGCAGCCGTATCTATGGCGCTTCTTTCGCCACGTCCCACGACACGGCAAGGCCGCGATCTTCGACCGCTCCTGGTACGGGCGCGTGCTGGTGGAGAGGGTGGAGGGCTTCTGCACGCCGGACGACTGGATGCGCGCCTACGCCGAGATCAACGACTTCGAAGAGCAGCTGGTGGAGAGCGGCACCGTCGTCGTGAAGTTCTGGCTGCACATCAGCGAGGAGGAGCAGCTGCGCCGCTTCGAGGCGCGCGGAGACACGAGCTTCAAGCGCCACAAGCTCACGGACGAAGACTGGCGCAACCGCGAGAAGCGGGTGGCCTACACCCACGCGGTCACGGACCTCGTGGACCGCACCAGCACCGAGCTCGCGCCGTGGACGCTGGTCGAGGCGGAGGACAAGCTCTTCGCGCGCATCAAGGTGCTCCGCACGGTGGTCAGCGCCGTGGAGGCGTAGAGGCAGCGCCGGGAGCGCCCCGCTGCGGAGGGAAGGCTCGGGTCAGCGCTCGACCATGACCACGCGGCCGCCGTCGATGCCGAGGCTCACCTGCCCCTCGACGAGCCGCGTGAGCGACCGGCCGAGCAGCTCGTGGCGCCAGCCCTCGCTGAGCGGCGTGTCACGTTGCCCTGAGACATAGGCTGCGATCTCCTCCCGCTTGCCGAGGCGTTGGAGGTCGATGCACTCGTCCTCCGCCCGCTGGCTCGCCCAGGCCATCGCCAGCGCGATGAGGCCCGGAGGAGCGCTCGGTGGTGCGGAGGACGGCGGCAGCTGCACATCCGCAGGGTCGAGTGAGCGCCCACGCTCGAGCGCCTCCAACAGACCGCGCTCGTGGCCACGCAGCGACCGCCGGTCGAGCCCTCGGACGCGCTCGAGCTCGGCGACCGTCTTGGGCGGCCGGTCGATCATCGCCAGCACGGCGACGTCGGGGATCACCCGGCGCACGGGGATGTCGGCCTGCATGGCGACGCGCTCTCGGAAGGCCATGAGCTCCTGCGCCACGGCCGCCGCACGCGGGCGCAGCGACGCGCTGCCCTTCACCTTCCACCACGCGGTCTGCGGGTCGCGGCCCACGCGCACGTCGACGCGGACGCGCTCGCACTCCTCCTCGCACCACGCGAGGCGGCCTCTCTCGGCGAGCCGCGCGCACAGCGCCTCGGTCAGCTCGACGAGGTGAACGACGTCGTCCGCGGCGTAGCGCAGCTCGTCGGGAGCGAGTGGCCGGCGAGTCCAGTCCGCCAGCTGCGCGCCCTTCTGCAGGGTGCGGTCCAGCCCGTCTTGCACGAGTCTGCCCAGGTTGGGTGTGCCCCACCCCAGGAACGACGCGGCCAGCTGCGGGTCGAAGAGCCGGCTCGGGACGGTGCCCACCTCCTTCAGCAGGATCTCGAGATCCTGCGTGCAAGCGTGGATCACGCAGAGCCCGGGGCCGGCGAGCAGCGGCGCGAGCGCGCGCAGGTCCACGCGGAGGGCGTCCACGAGCGCGACGCGCGAGCCCCACGCCAGCTGCACGAGGCAGACCTTCGCGAAGTACGTCGTCTCGCGGTGGAACTCCGTGTCGAGCGCGTAGACGGGGGCGCCGAGCGCGTCTTGCACCACGCTCAGCAGGTCTGCTTGGTCGTCGATGTACTCGAACTCAGCGGTCATTCGGGCAGCTTGTCACGCCCCTCGTGCGGCGCACCCCCCGCGCCCGACTCCGACTCCGACTCCGACTCCGACTCCGACGCCGACGCCGACGCCGACGCCGACGCCGACTCCGACGCCGACGCCGACGCCGACTCCGACTCCGACCCCGCCTCACTCCGCACCAGCCGAAACGTGAGCCCGCCCAGCAGCAGCACCGCCAGCGCGAGCACGACCAGCAGCGCGGTCTCCGTGAGCGCGTCGCGGCTGGGGCTGGGGGGCGCGAACTCTGGGTTGGCAGCCAGCTCTCCGAGGGTCGCGTCGGCTGCGCGGAGGGAGAGCACCAGATCCCGGGCGCTCTCTACGTCGTAGGCCGGCGGATCCAGCTGCGCGTTGCCCAGCAAGAGCCGGTACTCGCCCGGCGGCGCGGCGAAGAGCAGGTCGCGGGCGCGCGTGACCACCGTGGCCCCTCGCACGGAGAGCGCACGCTCGTCTCCATCGCGCACGCGCAGCTCGAGGCGGTACAAGCTCCGGCCGACGTCGACCCGCAGCGGCCCGCGGATCCCTGGGCCCCGGGTGAGCGTGCCGCTGGACAGCTCCGTCAGCTCGCCCTCGGCGTCGTAGGCTCCCCACACCTCGTAGGGTCGGCTCACGAGCGCTTCCGTGACGTCCAGCTGGACGTGCTCCACCTGCACGCCACCCGGAGGCAGCTCCACGCTCACGGACGACCCGCGCCCCTCGGGCAGCGGACCCACACGAACGGCAGCCTGGATGCTCTCCTCGGTCCAGTCGTCGCCCCAGAGGTAGGGCCACTGCCGACGGTCGGCGTCCACGATGCGCACGTCGCCCAAGTCGTCACGGGCCAGCGCAAGCGCAGCGAAGGGGAGCCGCACACGAATGAGTCCTTCGGTGGTCTCCCCCGCGCGCAGCGGCAAGACGTGCGAGAAACCCGCCAGCTCCACCGGTGCTCCTGCACGCATCGCAAACTCCAGCACCGGGCCCGCGTGAAAGGACGGGTTGGCGCGGGACTCTTCCACGCGCGCGTCCGCGACCGCAGCGGAGGGTGTCAACCTGCCACGTAGCTCGCCCAGCCCGTAGGCCGGACGTGTGGCGCGAGCGCCGCCGTAGTACAGCTGCGCCTCGCGTCCCTGCGCCTCGAACACCAGGGCCGGCTGACGCACGCGCGCTCCGACCCGCAGCTCAGCCAAGGGCGGCGCGTCTTGGTCCACCACACGCACACGGAGGAGGTCTCCCGATGTGCGTCCCAGGGACAGCTCGAGGCTCGCCTCGTCCCAGCTCGGGATGGCGAAGATGACGCCCCGACCGACCTCGGCGCTGCGTGCGCCCACGCCCGCGTCTTCCACGATGACCTCGCGATGAAACGCGCCGCTGCTGGTCTCGAAGACCAGCGCGTCCGGCACGATGCCGCGCGGCCGGCGCACCGTGAGGATGGTCTCCTGCCCATCGGCGCTGCGCTCGCTGGACACGACCTCGAGCGGCACGCTGAGCTCGCGCGGCCCGGCCGAGCGGCTGTCGCGGCGCAGGGTCATGGCCGGTCTCTCGGCGGGCGCCGGACCGGTCAGCCGCAGCCGCAGCCGAGCACCGGGCACGGCGGGCACGTCTACGGCGACCTTCTCGCGTAGCGGCCCGAGCATGCGGAACAGGGTCGTGCTGAGGACCTCCGTCTCCGCGCCGCTCGCTTCCACACGATGCACCGTGAGCTCGCGCACCAGCTCGCTCGGCCCGAAGCGGAACTCCAGACGCCAGACGGCCGCTTGTTCCGGCTGCGTTCGCGCGTCCGGCCAGTCGGACGGAAGCTCCACGTCCCAGGTCTCCTCTACGCGCGGCGCTTGCCGCTCACCCGTCATCCGCTCCCGCACGTCGAGGGGCGTGAGCAAGCGCGCCTCACCGGGCTGACGGGGCGGGTCCGACTCAATCACGAACTCGACGCTCTGGTCGTAGACGAAGACCCGCACGTCCGCGAGATCTGCGCGCACGCTCTCGAGCACCTCCGCCGGCAGGGGCGCACGAACGAGGCCATAGGCGCCCGCCGTGTCGATGCGCGCGACCCTGGGGAACAGCGACCTCACGTCCTCCGAGGCGCCGTCCTGGGCGCGCGCCAGCGGGACGAGCGCCAGACCGAGCAGCAGCGGCGCGAGGCGGTGGAGCGCGCGGCGGTGGAGCGGCAGGCGGGCGCCTCGAGGCGCGCGCGCGGTCCGGCGCGGGGCGGCAGTGCGGGAGCTCTTCATGAGGGTCCACCTTCCTGTTTGTCTGTGTCCGACGCCGGAAACACGAAGCGACGATACGCGAGCGAGATGACGATCAACGACATGGCGAGGCCGACGAGGGACGCGACGCGATAGAGGTCCTGGAGGTTGCCGAGGTCGACCAGGAACACCTTCCCGATGGTGAGCATCACCAGGCCCAGGCTGAGGCCGCGCAGCGACGTGCTCTTGCGCCACATGCCGATGCCCAACAAGACCCCACCATAGAGAGCCCACGCCAAGCTCAACGTGAGGTCCCGCGCCGGCCGCCGGTCGAAGTCGAGCTCGAGCGGGCCGTCGGGCGCGAACGCGTCGATGATGGTCAGGTTGATCCACGCGAAGCCGAGCGCGACGGCCAGCACGCCCAGCGCGTTGGCGAAGAGCGCGACCTTGGCGGGCATGACCTGCGCCTCGAACCGCCGCCTGCGCGCCACCTCGATGTCCCGCAGCCACGCAAAGCCCGCGAGCGCGGCGGCCGTGGGCACCAGGTACGTGTAGGCGATCCAGTTCACGAAGGGCCACGCGGAGACCGGATGGTAGTCGAGGATGTACGGGTTCAGCAGCAAGCGCACACCCACCGCGGCGAAGTGCAGCAGCGCAAAGTACTTGAGGCCGGCGTGATCGATGCGCCGGAAGAGCGCGAGGAGGCCTGCGCCGAGCACGGCCCAGCCCACGGTCACCCACTCGTTCTCGAGCTGCAGGGGCACGGCGACGCTCACGAACCCGAGCGCCGCCGCCGCGGGCCACGCCATGGCGGACACACGCACACTCTGCGGCGCGCGGGCGCGCGCGACGGCGAGCGAGGTGAGCACGACCGCGCCAGCCACCACCGCCGGGACGCCGTCGCTCGTGTGACCGAACACGTCACGATAGGCGGCGAGGATGGGCGCGAAGAACAGCGGCATGGCCAGCGCGCTGCCGCGATACAGGCCGCGCGAGGCACGCGCGCGCTCGCCCAGCGTGAGCATGGGCAGCCAGGTGGCGCACGCGCCGATGGCCACGAGGCTGGCCAACCAGGCGAGCGGGACGGCCGCGATCGCGCTCGCGTGCTGCACCCCCTCCGCTCGGACGGCCAGCAGCAAGACCACCGGCCCGAAGTACGCGCCAACCCCGGAGCGCGCGAGGGGCAGGAGCACCAGCACGAGGGCCATGCACGCCGCGAACGCGAACAAGGGCACGGTGACCGGGACCTGATACGACAGGAGGGTCAGGTGGCCGGCGAACACCAGCGCGGCGATGCCCGCCGCGTGGTCCAGCGCTCTGCGCGTCCCGACAGTCCGGACCAGCACGCCTCCCTGGGCCGCGACGACGGGGAGCAGCGCGAGCCCGAGCCAGACCCACTCGCTCGGCCGCCCCGCCAGGTCGCCTTGCGCCACATGAGCGGCCGCGACGCTGACCGTCGCGAGGGGCCCCACCAGGGCAGCCATGGAGGGCAGGCCGCCGGTCACCGCGACGCGCCCCGCGGCGACCACGATGAACAGCGCGCAGAGGGCGGTCCCCGCCGGCGTGACGCCCTCTGCACCAAGGACCAGTGCGCAGAGCGCGGCCACGGAGAGCAGCACGAACGCGTGACTGGGAAGGAAGACGAGGCCAGGCGCGGAGTGGTCGGAGCTGGTGGTCGGCTCAAGAGGAGCCGCCGGCGTCGAAGAAAGCGACGCCTGCGTCCGGAACCAGCGCTCCACCACGGCGAAGTGGATGGCGGCCAGCGACGCCGCGAGCCCCACGAAGAGCCACCCGAGCGGCTCGCGGTGCGCGGCCATCACATGCAGGAGCAGCGTCACACCGCCCGCGACGGCGGCCGCGACCTGGAGCCAGTACGCCCGGGTCGAGAGGGAGATGACGCCCGCGCCGACCGTGAGCACGCTGACGAGGACGAGCGTGGGCAGCAGGTCGAGGCGCAGGTCGCTGTGGAGCGCGAAGAAGACGGGGAACAAGAAGGGGAGCAGCACCGCGAAGGCTTGTGTCGCCTTCGCCACCAGGCTCTCGAGCGAGCCGCGTGCCTCACCCTCTCCGCTCACGCCCTTGCGCTCCGTCAGCAGCGTCGCGGCGGCGAAGACGAGCGCGAAGAGCGTGACGATGCCGACGCCCAGCCAGACTCGCTCGGGGCCCATGCGGCCAAGCACCCAGCCCAGCTGATACACGAACGTCCCGAAGACGCTGAGCAGCGCGAGCACGCCCCAGCGCATCCGCCGCGCCACGACGAGCAGCGCCACGTCGAGCAGCAACAGATAGCCGAAGAGCGCGAGGGGCCGGTCTTGCCCCGTGGACAGCGAGATGGGCGTGATGAAGCCGCCCAGCAGGCCGAACATCGCGATGCTCAGCGCCCGGTGACGCACGGCGAGCGCACAGCACACCGCGGTGGTCACGGCCATGAGCGCGAACGCGACCGGCCGCGGGACGAGCTCGTAGAGACCTCCGCTGGACCAACTGGCCAAGTAGAGGATGGCGACGCCCGCACCCGCGATGAAGTTGGCGAGCAAGGCGTGCCGCGCCCGCAGCGGCTTCTCCGAGACACCGACGCACACGAGGCCGACGAGCACGCCCAGGATCACACGCATCGCCGGAGTGATGAGCCCGTGCTCGACCGAGTAGCGGAAGAAGTACACCCCCGCGACGACGAGCGTGAGCGCTCCCAGCAGCGCGATGCCGCGCACGCCGAGCCACTCCTCGAGCCCGGGGCCCTTGCGGGCCGGGGGAGCTGCGGGCGGATGCTGGGGCGGACGTGGCCCGCTCCCGCCCCGATGCAAAGGCGACGCGGGCGCGGAGGCCGGCCCCGGCGCGACGCCCACGTCAGAGGAAGTCGCGGCAGCGGGCGAGGACACGAGGTCCGTCGCAGCGGCTGGCACGCCCGGCGTGACCGCGGGCGCTGCGGCGACGGCGCCGCCCTGCGCGACGGTCGTCTCCCCGATAGTCGGCGCGAGCCCGTCCGTCGTGTCGGACGACTCGAGCGGTTCGACGACAGGCCCGACCTCGCCGAGCGGCTGCGCGTCGATAGCGGGCATCCCCTCCCCCACGGCCGGAGCGCGGGGAGCCGGAGTCGACCACCCCGCGGCCTCTGCCGGAGCGGGACTCGAGACGGCCATGAGCTCCCGCTGGGCAGGCGCACTCGCGCTCGCCTGCGGCGGCCCGGCCTCGAGGGCAGCGACCTGCTGCGCCAGCCGCAGGTGGTGGACCCGCAGCTCGTCCAGGTCGTCCCGCAGCACCCGGGCCTCGTCGCGGCGCCGCCGGTTCGCGCTGGCTGCTACCAGCGCCGCCGCGAACGCTGCGATGGTCACGACGGGGCCGACACAAAAAAGGGTAAGCAGTGCGAGCTCTTCCATGGGGTCCTCGGGTCAGCCGTTCGACGTGCCGCACAGCAGTATCCGCGCCACGTCCCGCATTCACCCTCTCACATCTTCATGAAGGGCGCCCTGCGAAGGCGCGGACGCGAGCTTGGTCCCACCAGTCCAAGCGAGGCAACCTGCCCACAAATGGTGACATGAAGCAGGTTTTTTGATGCCGAACGGCCGCCGAGCCGCTACCCTCTTGCGCCATGACTAGGGTTGCGTTCGTGATTGTCGGGTTGCTTGCACTGGGCGCGTGTTCGCCGGGCCTCAGCGCGGCCAAGCGCCAGGCGGAGGTGGACTTCACCTGCGACAGCTCGGACCTCGAGACCACCCGGCGGAGCAACGACACGTACATCGTGCGTGGTTGTGGGCGCACCGGCGTGTACCAGTGCCCGACTGGCGTAGGGACCGACCACCGCTGGTGCTCGAACCTGACCATTTTGGCAAACCAGCGCTTCTCGGCTGAGTTCACCTGCGAAGAGTCCGAGCTCTCGGTGGCGGAGATCAGCCCCTACGTGTTCCGCGTGTCGGGCTGTGACAACACCGCCACGTATCACTGCAGCGCAGCGGACGGCAGCCCGCGCTGCACCGTCGACGCGGCTCGCTGAGAGCGCGCGGCTCGTTGGGCGTCACGCCCCCCATGGGCACCTGGCTCGCGCAGCGTAGCGTCGAGGGAGCTATGCGTCCGGTGGCCCCTCAGCGGCAGACACCGGGTCCGCGAGGCGGCCGCATCCACGTCTCGCGTCGCTCCAGCCACGCGCGGACGTCGGCGTGCAGCGGGCCCGCAGCGCGGCGTGCCTGCTCTGTCGTCGTGACGGGCGCCCGCAGCCGCTCCGGTCCTGCCATCTGCGGTGTGAGCCCCGCAGCGGCCAGCTCCGCCCGCCGCCACGGCGGCATCGGACCGGAGTCGCGGCAGCCGGCGCGCAGATCGTCCAGGCTGCAGAAGAGCCGCACGTGGAAGTGGTCGTCGTGCGGGTAACCCGGCTGACAGGCCACCTGCTCGAAGCGGCGTAGGACCGCGGGAGCCACTCGGGCGCCCCGCGCGTGACGCAGGAGACGCTGGCGAAGGTGGCGGGCGACGAACATGCGCTGCACGGACGCCCCAGGGTCGCTCAGCAGCGCCTCGACGAAGGCCCAGGTGCGGGGCACGTCCAGCTGCACCGGCACGTCATCCGACGCCACCGTGAGGTCCTGGAAGTCCACGCCACGCCCGCTCGGATCGAGCGGCGCCCCGACGGCCGAGCGGGGCTGCCCCTGCGCGTCGAGGACGTAGAAGAGCACGTCCGCGTCCCGTCCTCCTTGGTGACTCCCGTGATGCGGGATGGGACCGCCAGCCTGCAGGCTGAGGTCGTTCACCATCAGCTCGCCACCCAGCCGCTGGTGCACGGAAGCGCCTGCGCGCAGCAGCGCCTGCACCAGCTCCACCGTGCCGTAGCGCGCTCGCGGGTCGCGGTTGGGGTTGAAGCGCGCGCCGGGCGCCGAGAGGGGAAACGGCACGCCGCCCTCGAGAGAGCCGGCGCTCGGCCCGCCACGAGACGTGCTGGCACCCGCATCGAGGGCAAGCACACGCTGCGCATCGAGGACCACCGGGCTGGCGCTCGGGGACGCGGGCTGTGCGTTACGAGCGGGCTGTGCGTTGTCAGCGGTCTGCGCGCTCGCCCGGCCCGCGTCGGTCACGGGGTGGATAGGGCGTCCGCCGAGTGGCGCGAGCAGCAGCCACAGCCCCGCCAGACCGATCGCCGCGCGCCCTGCCCGCGTCAGAGCTGAACCGTGGAGAAGAGGGCGATGCACTGCCGCACGATCAGATCGGCCAGCGCGTCGCGCGTGAGGCGCTTGTGCTCCACCCACTCGAGGCTGACCGTCTCCACGTAGCCGATGTAGCCTCGCAGGGTGATGTCCACCTCCGGCGACTTGGGCAGCAGGGCCGCCGCAGCACGGACCCGCTCGAGGAACGCCAAGCGTGTGCGATCGACGATGCCCCGCACTTCCTCGTCGACGCCGTCACCACCCCGCACCAAGAGCAGGTAGTTGCGCGCGTGACGGTCTACGTAGTCGAGGTAGCGCGTGACACCTTCGCGCATCTCGTCGAGCGTGGGCACCTCCCCCTGCGTCTCCACTTCCGTGGACTCGAGCAGGCGCTCCGCCGCGGCCTCCACGGCCGCCACGAAGAAGGCGCGCTTGCTGGGAAAGTAGTGGTACAGGAGCCCCTTCGAGATACCCGCCTCCTTCGCGATCTCGTCGATGGAGATCTCGTCGTAGGAGCGGTTCCCGAAGAGCTCGAGGGCCAGGTCGAGGAGCTGCTTGCGGCGCTCGTCTACCCCGAGGCGAGAACGGGCGGCTTGGGTCACGCCCCCCTCGTAGCAGCTGCGCAGCAGGGAGTCATCCATCCAGTGCGTGTCGACACGCTCTCAGTCTACCATTCCCCCATGCTCTCAGACAGCCCTAGCCGCACGGCCATGCTGGTCGCCGCGTATCGCGCGCGCGCGAGCGAAGCCCCCGAGCCCATCTGCCATGACCCCTTCGCGCGCGCGCTCGCCGGAGACGAGGGCTTCGCCTTTGCCCGCGAGGTCGACGCCAGCGCCCCGAACATGGAGCTGTGGATCGCCGTGCGCACCGCCTACCTCGACGCGCTGGTGACCGCCGAGTCGGAGACGCTGCGGCAGGTGGTCATCCTCGGCGCCGGCTTCGACAGCCGCGCCAAGCGGCTGGCGCGGCCCGGGGTGCGCTTCTTCGAAGTCGACGCCCCCGCGTCGCTGGCAGAGCGGCAGCGACGGCTGGCGCTCCTGCCCGACTACGGAGATCACGCGGCGGCCGTGTCCTGCGACTTCGAGCGCGAGGACTTCGTCGAGCGGCTGGCCTCGGTGGGCTTCCGCCCGGACGAGCCTGCGCTGATCGTCTGGGAGGGGGTGAGCTACTACCTGAGCGAGCCTGCCGTGCGCGCGACGCTGGCGCGCGTGGCGCAGGCCCTGCACCCCGAGACCGTCATCGTGTTCGACCACGTGGGCAAGCGCTTCATCGCCGGGGTCACGAGCAGCGAGGAGGACGCCGCGACCAAGTCGCACCTGGGCGCAGCGGGCGAGCCGATGATCTGGGGGATCGACCACGCCCTGCCCTTGCTCTTCGAGCTGGGGTACCGCGACGTGCGCCAGGACACCTTCGACGAGGCGTGCCTGCGCTTCACGGGCACGTACGACCGCGAGCGCAAGTTTCGCTTCCAGCACCTGGTGCGCGCGCGGGTCGCGCGCGGCGTACCGGAGCGCGGCCGCTGAGCGACGACGGCCGCGTGTGCGATCAGCGCGGCGTGAGCGCCTGGCCCAGCTCCGCGTAGAGGTGCACGGCGGCGCGCGTGCCCTTCTTCCAGTCGTCGATCAGGAGGCTCTCGTTCTCCGAGTGCGCGTGACAGAGGGGGTCCTCCACGCCGGTGAGCAGCGCCGGAACACCACCCAGGACCTTCGCGAACGGCCCCACGAAGGGGATGGTGCCGCCACAGCCGATGATCTCGCAGTCGCGCCCGTAGCCCGCCGTCATGGCCCGCCGCGCGGCGTCGAAGGCCGGGCCCACGGCGGACGTGAGCCACGCGTTGGCCACCTCGTCACGCTCGATGGTGACCTCGAGGCCGAAGGGGACCCGCGTCTCGAAGTGTGCGACCAGCGCGTCTTGGACCGCGCGCGCGTCCTGGTTGGGTACCACGCGCACGCTCACACGCGCGCGCGCCGAGTCGATGATCTGGTTGCTCGAGCCCTCGATGGCTCGCGACTCGAACGCGATCACCGCCACCGCGGGCTCGCGCCACAGGCGGGCGTAGACCGGCACGTCGCGTCGACCGATCAGCTGCGCGCCCGGCACCAAGCCGGCCTGGGCGCAGAAGTCCGCCTCGTCGAAGGGCAGCCGCTCGAGGGCCTCGCGCTCCTCGGGGGTGAGCTCGGCCACGCCCCGCCGCAGCGGCTCGATGACCTGACCGTCCGCGTCCATGAGCTCCCCGAGCGCGCGCGAGAGCGCGATCACGGGGTCCGGCAAGGGGCCTCCCCACATGCCGCTGTGCACCGGCTGACGCAGCGCACGCACCTCCACCGTGACGGCCGCGAGACCGCGCAGGGACGCGGTCAGCGAGGGGATGCCCGCGTCGAGGTTGGCCGTGTCGGTCAGCACGATGCAGTCCGCCGCCAGCAGCTCCGCGTGAGTCTGCAGGAACCGCTCGAGGTTCCCCGAGCCGATCTCTTCCTCGCCCTCCACGACGAACTTCACGTTCACGGGCAGCGCCCCGGTCGCGTCGAGCCACGCCGCGCAGGCGGCCACGTGCATCATCACGCCGGCCTTGTCGTCCACCGCGCCCCGCCCATACATGCGCCCGTCCCGCACAGAGGGCTCGAAGGGCGGCGTCACCCACTTGGCCTCGCGGCCCACGGGCTGCACATCGTGATGCCCGTACAGCAGCAAGGTCGGCGCGCCGGGCGCGTTCAGCCACTCTGCGTAGGCGTAGGGGTGCGCACCCTCCAGCTCGAGCACGCGCGCGTTCTGCAGCCCCGCCCGCGCCATGAGCGCGACCACCGCGCGCGCGCTGTCGTGCAAGACGGGGTTGGGCGGCGGCTCCGCGCTGATGCCGCCGATGCGCACCAAGTCGGCGAGGTCGGCCAGGTGTCCGTCGAGGCTGGCCTCGAGCCGCGCGAGGGCGCGGTCGAGTGGGGATTCTTCGCTCATGATGGCTACTCCGAGTGAGGGGGCTTGGACCGACCCGCGGGGCGGGTCACGGCCGCAGCTTGGGGCGCCGCCGCCTCGCTGGCCACGACGGTCGGCAGGCGCGTGCGCGTCGACGCGTCGGGACCGGCTCGCTGCACGACGGCGCTCCCTCCGACAGGCTCGTCGGCGGACAACGCCAGCGTGCCATCGTCGAGCTCGGTCTCGCGCAGCTTGGTGTGCGCCAGGGCCTCGTGCAGGGTGGCGCTGTCGCTGGCGACGTGATCCTGGAGGGCGCTCACGACGCGCCCGAGGATCAGCTGGGCGGTGCCGGGCGGCGAGAGAGCCACCAGGTCGTCGAGAAAGCCCGCTGCGGTGAGGTAGCGCCGCGCGGGGTCCGGCTCCAGCAAGCGCTCGACCGCCGCTGCGAAGGCCCGGTCCACCCCCGGGAGAACCTGCTCCAGACGCAGGTGCGCGCCACGCTGGAGGTTCTCGAGGGTCTCGAGGTCGTTGGCGCCGTCGAAGGGCCTGCGCCCCGTGACGCACTCGTAGAGCGTCACCCCCAGCGAGAACAGGTCGCTCTGCGCGTTGAAGTGACCCGCCGCCGCGTACTCCGGCGCCATGTACGGCAGCTTGCCCTTGACGACCGCCGTGCGCGTCGCGACGTCCCCGCTCATGGCCTTGGCGATGCCGAAGTCCGTCAGCTTCACCTCCCCCTCACGGCTCAGCAGCACGTTGCTGGGGCTGATGTCGCGGTGCACCACACCCCTGGCGCGGCCGTTGGGGGTCGCGGCGTGGGCGTACTCGAGGGCGCCGGCGAGCTCGAAGGCCAAGTGCGCCACCACTCCCGTCGTCAGGCGGTCGTCGAGCTCGTTCAGGCGGCTGATGACCGTGCGGAGGTCGAGGCCCTCCACGAGCTCGAGCGCGAGGTAGTGCGACCCGTCGACGACCCCGAAGTCGAGGACCTGCGCGATGCCTCCGTGGTGCAGGCTGGCGGACACACGCGCCTCTTCCAGGAAGAGCCGCAAGAACTCCTCGTCGCGCTCGAACGCGGGCAGGATGCGCTTCACACAGACCCGCTGTGTCACGCCTGATGCGCCGCGCCGCAGGGCCTCGAAGGTCTCGGCCATGCCCCCTCGGCCTAGGCGCCGTACCAGCTCGAAGGGCCCGAATTGCGTCACCTCGGACACGCGAGAACCCTACGCGAATTCGCTGTCCGGCGCGAGTGCGCGAGGATCTTGGACGAATCTTTGACTCCCGGTCGGATGATCAGTACTGTCCGGCCGACACCTGCTCAGCTTGACAGCTTGAACAAATGAGCAGTAGAGTCGGAGCCAGGATATCATGCAGAAGCTCACGGACAGACAGCGCGCGGTGCTCGAATTCATCTCCGAGTCCATCTCCGACCGGGGCTTTCCCCCGACTCTACGCGAGATTGGCAACCGCCTCGGCATCCGCAGCACCAACGGGGTCAACGACCACCTGCGTGCGCTGGAGCGCAAGGGTTACCTCACCCGTGAGGACATGAAGAGCCGCACGCTGCGCTTGGTGCGCTCGCCAGACGGGGAGACCCTGGGCGACATGGACAACGTCAGCGAGCTGGGAGACAGCTCGTCGGGCGGCCTCCGCGCCGTCGGCGGCTTCGGGTCTCGTCAGTCGCCTGCGCCCGCGAACGACGCACACATCGACGACGACCTGCTGGAGATCCCCATCGTCGGCCGCGTCGCGGCGGGGCTCCTGGCCGAGGCGATCCAGCACCCCGAGGACACCGTCCGCATCGACCGCATGCTGGTCGGCGGCAACCGGGACGTGTTCGGCCTGCGCGTCGTGGGCGAGTCCATGATCGAGGCGGGCATCCACGACGGAGACTACGTCTTCGTGCGGAAGCAGCTCACGGCCAACCGCGGTGAGATCGTCATCGCGCTGGTCGGTGACGAGGCCACCTGCAAGTACTTCTTCCCGGAGCGCGACCACATCCGGCTGCAGCCCGCGAACAGCAGCATGGCGCCCATCCTGATCCCCAAGAACGACTGGCGCAGCACGCAGATCATGGGCGTGGTGGTCGGCATCTACCGGCGCCTGCACTGACGGCGATACGGGGCGCTGCCAAGCTGCCCTTCGCCGCAGAGGCTGCTAAGGACGCGACCGATGTTCGCCAAAGAGAGCAAGCGGGTGCGCCACTTCGTCGGTCGGTGCGAGCGCGGTGAAGACCTTCATGCCGCGCTTCTCGCGCTGGCCGTGGAGAACGGCATTCAAGCCGGCTGGGTGCGTGGCCTGGGCGCGCTCGAGGGCGCGGAGCTCCGTGAGTACGACCAGGACAGTCAGCGCTACCGCGCCCCCGTGCGCTTCGACACGGCGCTCGAGGTGCTCAGCCTGACGGGGAACATCTCGTCACGAGGCGACCAGCCCTTCGTGCACCTGCACGTCACGCTGTCGCGAGAGACGGACAACGGCATCCAGCTGCTGGGTGGCCACTTGGAGCGGGGGCGCGTGTTCGCCCTCGAGTTCCACGTGGAGTCCTTCGATGACGTCGCCCTAGTCAGGGAGCGCGACCCGGCGACAGGGCTTCATCTCTTCGTGGAGTCCACCCGTGCGGTCCAGCGAGGCGGAGCGCCGGCAGCTACCGTGCGAGAGCCCCACGCCGCCGAGCAGCGGGGCGCGCACCCCGAGAGCTCCAAGGCGGAACCCATCATCGAGCGCGTGAGGGAGCGCGCACAGAGGGTGGCCGAGGTCGTGGAGCCCGCGTCCCGAGTCGCCCCCAGCAGCGCGGCAGGGGTGACGTGGGCGATGGTCGCCAGCGCCTCCGAGGAGGCACAACAGGCACCTCTTCCGAGCCGCCCCGCGCGACCCGCGCGCCGTGAGCCCGAGGTGAAGACGCCCGCGCACCGCCCTCCCCCGCTCCACGACCCGGCCGCCACCGACGCGCACACGGTGCTCTTCGACGAGCCCATCCCGGAGGTGGGCGAGTACCTGGACCACCGACAGTTCGGCGTCTGCAAGATCGAGCGCATGGACGACGACGGCGGCGTGCTGCTGCGCATGCCGGACAAGCGCAAGAAGCTCATCAAGCTGGACGTGCTCCAGGTGCAGGAGCCGCGCATCGAGGGCAACCGCATCATCTACCCGGTGCGGCCTCGGGGCCCGCGCAAGGCGTAGCGTAAGTCAGTAGGGGGCGAAGGCCTGCGCGCTCTGCCGGCTAGCGTTCAGGGCGGCGAGCTCGGCCGGGGTGAAGGCCCGCTCGCTCCCGGCGGGCAGCTGCCTGCGCACCCAGCCAAGCAGAGACCTGCGGGCTGCGTCCCCGTCCGCGTCGCCCTCGGCGCAGTCGTCCCACAGCGCGAAGATGCGGCGACGGCGCGCCTCCTCGCTACGCTCTTCCGTGTCCCAGATGCGCTGCGCCCGGCCTGCGACGCGACGCGCCATGCTCGCGCGCTCGCGCTCTCGCGCCGCGAGCTGCAGCTCCTCGCGCAGCTCCTCTGTCTGGCTCATGAACCACGCGCGCTCAGCCTGGTACGGGTCTTGTCCCCGCCGCCGGTACGCGCCATCGGTCAGGTCGAAGCCGAAGGCCACCGCCGCCGAAGACGGCATGTCGCCGCCCCCCGAGTACGCGATGGGCGCGCGGTCACTGAAGGTCACCTGACCGTCGGCGTCGATGCGCGCGGTGAACGCATGGCCCGCGTACACGTGCGACCCGTCAGGCTGGCGACGCACACGCGGCCGCGGCCGCTCCGTCACGGCCGGCCGCTCAGCCGCGCGCGCCGCGAGGTGCCCATCGAGAGTGGCCTCGGCGCGACGGTAGCGCGCGCTCGGGTCCTCGGCAGACGGCTGCGCCTGAGGCGCCACCTGATGCGGCGCGACGTCCAACGCGCCGAGCGCGACGGCGCGCGGGTCCAGGGTCCCGCGCGGGACGACAGGCCGCCGTGGGTCGACCTCGGACGGCTGCGAGGGGGCGTCGCTCGGGTCCCCAGGGTCCAGCCACGGCTGGAGCTCGCTGTCTTCCTCGCCGCTGCGTATCACTCGGCTCGCGATGGACGCCGCACCCGTGACGACCGACGGGTCGCCCGGCGCTGGCGGCTCTAGCGGCGCTTCGGGCGCGTCCGGCGCCTCGTCCCGCTCGACCGCGAGCTCCAGCCACTCTAGCTCCACACGGTCTTCCCGGATGACCCCAGGCGACGCAGGCGCCTCCCGTCGAAACGCCGCAGCGGCGCCTGCACCCAGCACGTGGACGACGATGGAAGCCCCCAAAGCCAGGAGAAAGGCGCTGTCGCGGTCGAGCGGCATGGCAGAGAATCGTGTGGACCGAGCCCGCTGTGCGAACCCACCGTGGCCCCAAGCATTCCACGAAGCTGGCCGCGGCGCCCGGACGCGCGCAGCCAGACACCCACATGGCAGACGGATCTACCGCGAATTGCGCCTCTCCTGAAGGCTCGCCAGGAAATCGACAGTTATTTCGCGGGTGGGATCTCACCCTACATGGCACGTGCGCCCCCAAGGCGCGGACTTTTCTGGGCGCGAGTACCGTTGTGTGGGAAGAGACGCGTGCTGAGTTCCATCGCGATGACTGACTCACCCACAGACAAGACCCGCCGGCCGCGCGCCACGAGCACCGTGCTCGTCGTCGAGGCGCACACGGCGCAGCGTGAGTCACTGGGGCGGCTCCTCCGCGCGGAGGGGCACACGGTGCTCGAGGCGAGCAGCGCGGACGCCGGGCTGGACCTCTTGCGCCACGGCGCGCAGCAGGGCACCGAGGTGTCGCTCGTGGTCGTGGGCGAAGGGCCGCTCGGGCGCACGGGTGCGCGCATGTTGCAGGGCATGTCGCGGGTAGACACCGCCGGGACCCCGGCCGTGGTGCTGACTGCCAGCGACTCGTACGGCGACACCGCCGGCCTGACCTTCGGGCTCCGGAAGCCGTTTCAGGTGGAGGAGCTGCTCGCCGTCGTGAGCACCTTCCGCCAGCGCCAGCGCCCCGACTGAGGCTGGTGTTCGGGGCGTATCCGCGCTAAGGCGGCTGGGTGGCGCGCGAGACGGACAGCCTGAAGAGCAAGCTCATCACCACGTTCGCGGTGCTGTGGGTCAGTGCGCTGCTGCTGCGTGCGGTGGAGCGGCTGACGCTCGCGGCCTTGGTGCCCATCCGCGAGGACATGCTGACCCCCGGCCTGGCCGTCGTCTACGTGCTGTGGATGGTGTTCCAGGGCTACATGGAGGGCTATCGGGGCTTTCAGCAGCGCTTCTGCCCACGCGTGGTGGCGCGCGCCGTCCACTTGGGACGCAACCCGCGCCTGCTGCACGTGCTCTTGGCCGCGCCCTTCTGCCTGACCTTGTTCCACGCGCCCATGCGCAAGCTGGTGGCGCGCTACGTGTTCTTGGCGTGCTTGATCACGCTCATCGCGCTGGTGCGGCAGCTGCCCCAGCCGTACATCGGCATCATCGACGGGGGTGTCGTGCTGGGGCTCGTGTGGGGCGTGGCCGGGTTGCTGTGGCTCCTGGGCCGCTACCTGCTGGGCTATGGCAGCCCCGAGCCAACGGACCTGCCCGTGACGGCGACCGAGCCGGCGAGCTCCGACGACCTCGACGGCGCCCTCGCCTAGCTCCCCCACGTCTGGGCGGGTGTTCGCGGGTGTCGGCGGGCCACGGCCACCTCCGGCCGCGCGCCCGGCAAGCTCACGGACCGGCGAGCAGCTCGAGCAGCGCGGCGCGCCCCTCCGCGGAGACGGTGTGCGGCCCGTCGAAGGGCACCCAGCGCGCACTCGGGTCGATGTTGCGCAGCAGCGAGTGAAGGGCCTCGCCCTCCGAGAACGGCAGCATGGCGTCCCGCTGGCCATGCGCGACGACGAAGCGCACGCCGGGCGCCGCCCGCTGCTCCCAGTGCTCGCGGTCGATGATGGCGCCGCTCCAGGCGACCACCGCGCCCAGCAGCTCTGGATGAGCGAGGCCGACATCCACCGCGAGCATGGCCCCCTGCGAGAAGCCCGCGAGGACCACCTGCTCTCGCTGCACGCCCTGGTCGGCCAACGCTCGCAGCGCGAGGACCACGGCGTCGCGTGCCTCGTCGGCGCCTACGGGCCGCTCGCGCGAGAGCTGGGGCCACTCGCCACGCAGGCGCGCGGCGCGCACGCGCTCGATGTCGATGGGCCACCACATGCGCCCTCCCTCTGGCCGCGGTAGGCGTGCCTCGAGGGCCACCGCAGCGAGGCCCGGCCGCGCACGGACGAGGTCGCTCCCCAGGGCAACCAGGCCGTCGCCTCGGTCTCCGTAGCCGTGCAGCAGCACCGCCACACGTGTCGCCGTCGAGGCAGGCGCGCCGAGGAAGTGGGCTCGCAGCGGCCCCAGGGTGGGAGGCTCCGCGGGCGTCGGGACGGACGGCGACGCCGCCGCAGACTCCTGCTCTTGCTCCAGCGGTGCCGCGCCAACCGAGCTCGCGCTCGGGTCCGGGGACACACTGGGCGGCGCGCTGCGGCAGCCCCCCAGGCAGAGCAGCAACACAATCAGGCGCGCGAGCGCGGCAGAATGGAGAGGGGCGCGGCGGGTCATGTCGCGCCCCCTTCGACCGCCCGCGCACGTGACCAGCACAGGGCCACTCGGGCGAGCGCGTCACGCACGGCCGGCACTGGGACGTTCGTGGCCAGGTAGCTCGCCAGCGCGGGCTGCTCCTTGGTCAGCGCGTCGCCTGGCTGTTCGCCAACCGCGTCCAGCCCCGCGAAGGTCACGACGCTGGCCCCACCGAAGGCGTCTTGGAAGCAGGCCTCCATCACCGTGGCGTGAAACACGGCCTGCATCGCCTCCTCCGCGCCCACCTTGCGCCCCACGGCCAACGTCAAGAAGCGGGCCGCGTCGGGCTGCGTCTCGACGAAGCCGCCGATGCTCACCTGACCGAAAGCGGGGTCCGTGAGCTGGGCGCTGACCGCCGCGACCACGGCCGCCACTTGTTGCTCCGAGATCATCATGCTCTCCACGCTACCAGTTTCTGGCCGGACGGCCGACCGAAGAGTGGTGCCGCTCTGGCATACGCTCACGGCCGGTGGCATGGTGCCGCTCCATGACCTCCACGCAGCGCGAAATCGAAGTCTCGTACGACGTCTCCAATGAGTTCTTCGAGCTCTGGCTCGACGCCGACATGCACTACACGTCGGCCAGCTACCACACGGGCGACGAGACGCTCGAGCAGGCGCAGATCCAGAAGTGCGACATCCTCTACGACTACGCCGAGATCACGCCGGACACGCTCACGCTCGACATCGGCTGCGGCTGGGGCTCGAACCTGAACTACCTGCACGGCCGGGGGGTCAAGCGGGCTCACGGCATCACGCTCTCCACGGCGCAGTGCGAGTGGATCCACGCGCGCAAGCTCGAGGGCGTGAAGGCCATCGTGTGTGACTACAAGGACTACGAGCCGGAAGAGAAGTACGGCGCGCTGCAGTCCATCGAGATGATCGACCACCTGTGTTCGCCCGCCCAGGCCAACAAGGGCATGGCCATCGACATCTATCGTCAGTACTTCAAGAAGTGCGCGACCTGGGTGGAGCCCGGCAGCTGCTTCGGCTTCCAGGCCATCTTGCGCAACCGCGTGCCGCGCAACCGCAAGGACCTCGCGGACCTGGCCTTCACGGCGGACGTCATCTTCCCGGGCGGTCTCAACCCGCGCCTCGAGGAGCTGGTGGCGGCCGTGAACCCGTACTGGGAGGTCGAGGAGCTGCGCACGCAGCGTGTGAGCTACGGCAAGACCACCGCGGAGTGGCTGCGCCGCATGCAGCAGCACGAGGCCCTCATCCGCGAGAAGTGGGGCAACGAGCTCTACGACGATTACGACCGCTACCTGAGCACCTGCGTGCGCGCCTTCGAGAACCACTACTCGAGCGACGTGCAGATGAAGCTGCGCAAGATCTGAGGCACCGGCGTCCCGCGTCGCCGCTCGTCACCCGTGACACGGCGGCGCTCCAGTCGGTCTTCAAGGCTCGTGCGCTGAGGAACGTTCGAAGTCGCTGGCCGCGTGTCGCTCAGGGAGCTGTTGGGCGGGATCGCCCCAGGTGCGGTTGACGCGTACGCCCCGCTTGACGGCCGGTCGCGCGCCGATCTCCGCAGCCCAGCGCAACACGTGCGGATACGACTGCGCGTCCAGGAACTCGGCCGCGTCGTAGACCTTGTTCGTGACCAGTGCACCGTACCAGGGCCAGCTGGCGATGTCCGCGATGGAGTAGTCGTCACCACCCAAGTAGCGCTGCTCCGCGAGGCGCTGGTCGAGCACATCGAGCTGCCGCTTGACCTCCATGGTGTAGCGGTCGATGGGGTACTCCATCTTGCTCGGCGCGTACTTGTAGAAGTGCCCAAAGCCACCGCCCACGAAGGGTCCCGCACCCATCTGCCAGAAGAGCCAGGACAGGCACTCCGTGCGCGCAGCGTGTGTGCGCGGCAGCAGCACGCCGAACTTGTCGGCTAGGTACAGCAGGATGGCGCCGGACTCGAAGACCCGCACGGGAGCATCGCCGCTCCTGTCCACCAGCGCAGGGATCTTCGAGTTCGGGTTGATGGCAACGAAGCCGCTCCCAAACTGCTCTCCCGCGTTGATGTCGATTGGGAACGCGTCGTACTCGGCGCCCGCGATGCCCAGCTCGAGGAGCTCCTCCAGCATGACGGTTGTCTTCACGCCGTTGGGGGTCGCGAGTGAGTAAAGCTGCAAGGGATGCTGTCCCACCGGCAGCGCGCGCTCGTGGGTCGCGCCCGCTGTGGGTCGGTTGATGGCGGCGAACGCGCCGCCGTTGCCTGGCTGCCACGTCCACACGCGCGGTGGCACGTACGAGGGGGAATCGGTCATGAGCGGACTCCGGTCATCGGGGTTGACCTCTGGAGTCGAGCGACCGCGTCCGTCGTTACCGCGGGCAGGGAGCAACACGCGGCGCTGCGCGGCGACGGGCGTGGGACGAGGCGCCGTTCGTCAGGCGGTGGGCGCCAGCGCCACCCGGTAGGGCAGGTCGAAGCACGCGTTCATGCTCTGCGCAAAGCGCGTCTGGAACGGGGTTGCCTCGACGTCGAGCTTCCGGAGGACGTCAGCGTGGGGCGAGTCTCCCAACCGCAGACCGCCCGCTGGCGCCGGCCCTTGATTGACGGTGGGGACGCGCGAGAACAGCCCACCGAGGCGCGTGTTGAGGTGGAAGTCCCCCTCGAAGGTGGTGTAGCTGCGTGCGAGCTTGCCTTCCAGCATCGAGCACACCGTGCCCACCTCGCGCATGTGCTTCTGTTTTCCCGTCGTGGGCACGGACAGCTCGAAGAAGAGCCTGCCGTCGTCGTCGGTGGACGTGGTGTGGCAGCGGCCGTCGCGGACGTCGATGTCGATGTCCTGCACGGTCTTCGGCAGGCCCCAGAATTCGTCACCCCGGATCTTGTTCTCGAGCGAGGTCACGGGCATGGCGAAGACGTAGTAGCCCTTTGCCGGGTTGGCCGTGATCAGCGGCAGCAGGGGCGCGCCCTTCACGCCGTCGAGCATGACCGGGATGGTCATGGCCACTTCGTTGTAGCCCGGGATGCCGCCGACGTTGCGGTAGATGTAGTTGGAGATGGTCAGCGCCGCGCGCCCGCGTGTGGTGCGGATGGGCGCCATGCTCGGGTCGGGCAGGAGCGCGCGCGCCTTCTCGTAGTCGCACATGAAGATGGCGACCGAACAGGTGACGTCTCCGTAGAAGGTGGGGAACTTGTAGGTCTTCTCGATGTCGCCGGGGAGACGGATGGGGCGCGGCCCTTCGCGCAGCGTGAACTCGCTGAAGAACGAGTGCTGAAAGCGGTCCGCGTTGTCTAGGAGCGTGGGCTCGATCGTTTTGGTGGACTTCATGACAGGGAGCTTCCCGGGCGACGTGGGTTGAGGAGGCGAGAGGGTAGCAGGTTGGGGGCGCCCGCGGCCGTCAGGCGGAAACCCGCCTGCGCAGCACGGAGTGCCCGCTCATCACTCTCGGTCGTCCGCCGGTGCCGGTTCCTCCGCCGCGGCGCCAGCGGGTGGCGGCAGCGCGACGCCCCCGAAGAAGTCCGCCAGGAGCGTCTCGCGCATGCGGTCGCTGCCACCGCGGTTGCGGAACTGACCGCGTGAGACCGACCCGGTGCGGATGTACACGTCGGTGGGGCGCCCGCCGAGCACGTACGCCCAGCCGGAGTCCGTGTAGGCGATGCGAACCCGGGAGGAGTCGCGCCAAACGCTTCGGAGGTTGAGGACTTCGCCGTCGCTCAGGCGATGCACCCGCGCCAGCGTGCCCTGGACGTGACCCAGCAGGCCCGAGTCCGGCGCAATGACGAAGCGTCCCCCATGCGGGCAGCGACCGAGCGGACCGCGCTCCGTCCCGTGCGCGAGGTACTGGAGGTACGTGAGGCCGTCGCGGCAGGTCACGGCGTAGCGCCCCTGGCCGTCCACGGCGCGCAGCGTACCGGCCACTCGGGTACCGCTGATGCTCCCGTCCGCCACGCTGACGGTCGAGGCGCTGCCCGACGAGTCCAGCACGTTGAGCGCGGTGCCGTCCGCGCTGTAGGCCAGGGCCGTGAGCACGTGCGGCAGCTCCACGCGCCAGACCTCCCCACCGTCGCTGGCGCGCAGCAGGGTCAGGCGCTTGCGCCGCAAGAACGCCACCTGCTGGCTGTCCGGGCTGAACGTGAAGGACTGCCGCGCACCGGCGCTGCTGTCCGGCCCCGCGAGACGCTGCAAGCGCTCGCCGGCGATGGTGTAGAGCCCCACCGAGCCATCGGCGCCGATCGCCACCAGGCGCTCTCCGTCGGGGCTGAATTCGGCGGAGCCGACCGCCGCCGTGGGCTCTTCGCACTGCCCGTGGATGCACACCGTTCCGTCTCCGCACTCCTCGCGACAGCCACGCCCGGTGCGCCACGACCCGAGCCGCGCGCCGCTGGTGGTGTCGAAGACCTCGACGAGGTTGGCGTGCATGAGCGCGACCCGTCGCTCCTCACGGTCCCAGCGCACGGAGATGGCGCAGCCCATGTACTCATCGCAGCTGAGGGGGTGCGCGTCCGCGAGCGTCACCCGCGTGGCCCGCGTCAGGAGCACCGGGTGGTTGTGGCGGTCGACGCGCAGGACGCCGTGCCGCGTCGGGGAGCGCGCGACGAGCCCATCGAAGAAGCCGTCGTCGTAGCTCTCGTCGGTCTCCACCTGCGTGCGCGCGCGGCGCACGCCTGCCGCGGAGAAGGCCTCGGCCCCGCCACGGCGATGGAGGACGGCGCGCCCCTCGCTCAGCTCGAGAGACCAGAGGCTGTGTTCGCGGCCCGTGTCGCCGGCCTCGTGGCGGTGCTCCGGGTGCAGCCCGAGCTCGTTGAGGAGCACGACGCGCGCCGAGGCGCCATGGAGCGCCGGGCGGGACTCGTCGGTGCAGGTCTGGTCCGCGATGTTCTCGACGGAAGGCGTCGCGCCCAGGCGCACCAAGGCGAGCGGCCCATCCTTTTCACACAGCGCCACGCGTGACCCATCGCGACTCGCGACCATGCGCACGCGCGATTGCGCGCCCGCGAGAGGCGCCTCGTGCTTGACCGCGCCGTCTTCCAGGTCGCGCAGCTGCACGGTCGTCTCGCTCAGCGTCACGAACGCGCGGCCGTTGGGCACGAAGGGGTGCTCGGGGAGAGTCACCTCGCCCAGATCGATGGGCGCCGCGCGGCCGCGCGCGTCGTACAGCCAGGTGTGCTCCGCGAAGGTGGCCAGCACGTGGTTCCCGTACGCTGCCGTCTGCTCGACGACGGTGCGCGGAGGCAAGTCAGCGACCTTGTGGGGGCGACCCTCCATGGTCCACGTGTAGATGGCGGAGCGGTCGCCCTCGTCGTCCCCTGCTTGGTAGGCCACGCGCCGGCCGCCGCGGCCTACCGACAGCTGCGCGGGCGTGCGAGCGTCGGCACAGGTGTAGTCGTCTGTGCCCAGGTGCCACAAGCAGACCTCGTCCAGCGTCGTGGTCGCGAGGTGACTGGAGGTGCCATCCCAAGCGAACGACGCCCCGCTCTGGTAGATGGAGCGAAAGAGGCGCCGCGACGCTCGAATGACCCCCTGGCGCGCGTCGTAGATCGCGACCATGCCCGAGCTGTTGGCGATGGCCGTCAAGCGACCGTCTGGGCTCACGCGCCGAATCTCGGCCCCAGCCGCCAGGATGTCCTGGGGCACGGCCTCGAAGAGGGGCTGCGCACCGCCGCGTGTGGGAGCCGGGGCGTCGAAGGCGGGGTCCACGCTCGCTGGCGGGGCATCGGCGACGGGCGGCTCCAGCTCGTCTGCGGCGGCGACCGCAGCGGCGCCCTCCGCGGTGGGCGCGGCCGCCGGGTCCGGCGTCGTTCCGGGGGCGGGCGCGGCGCCCGTCGAGGGGGCTGGCGCACCCGAGCCGCCGCCCGCGGAGTCCGACGAAGACCCCGAGCAACCCCAGAGCGACACCAGCAACAACACCCAAGAACAACGTCGCATAGAAACCTCCACGCCGACCCACCGTCGGGTGCCGGCAGGGTACGGGTTCTCCCGTGGGATTTCTACGCCGCTCTACTGCGCGGCTTCGGCGCCGCGGCGCTCCTCGCGCTCGCGCCGTGCGGCCGCACCGAGCTCGCTGCGGTCCACGCCGAGGCGCCGCAGCGTAGGGAAGAAGACCTTCTTGTAGAACAAGTCACGGTCCACGGCCCCCTCCTGCCGCATCACCTCGATGCGGGCGTCGTAATCCGGCACCAGGTCCACGCCGGGCATCTCGAAGCGCTTCACGACCAGGTTGATGTCGCGCAGCGTCCCTTCGCGATCCTCCTCGAGGCAGACCTTGGTCACGTCTTCGTAGAAGCGCGCGTGCGCTACCTCGTCACGCGCCGCGAAGCGGTAGGCCGTGGCGAGAGCTTCGTCGTTGTAGCGCTGCGCGACCTTCTCGTGACGCAGGTAGATGACGAAGGTCGCCATCTCCTGGAACACACCGTAGATGGTCATCTGCCGCGCGCTCTCGAAGGGGCGCTCCCAGACCTGCTCCATGAGCTTGGCCTGGAAGTCGAACATCTGCTCCTCCGTGCGCTTGCCCGAGCGGAGCAGGTACTCCGTGAGCACCAGGCTGTGCTTGAGCTCCTCGTAGCCCCAGTTGGCCGCGAACCAGCGCTGCCCGAGCGAACTGACGCGCACCGCGTCGAGCCCGAAGCGGATGTAGTCCGGCAAGTAGGACTCGACGCCCAGGAAGGTCTCGGCGCAGAGCGCGACGTGGTCAGGCAGGTCCGGGTTGATCTTGTCCCACGGCACGTCCCGGTACGGGTTCCAGCGACGGTTCTCTTCCGCGTCGTCGAAGAACGTGCGGAACCGCTGGTAGAGCTTCTCGTGGAACTGGTCCGAGGCCATCCGTCCCCCCTTGTTGGTCAGCCGGCTGCGACGCGCTTTTCGACGAGGTTCAGCAGCTGGCTCACCGTCTCGATGCCGACGAGCTCGTCGTCCGGGATCTGCACGCCGAGCTCACGCTCCATCTCACCGATGATCTCCAGCATGGCGAGCGAGTCCACGCCGATGTCGGCGATGACGCTGGCCTCCTGCAGACCAGCGAGGTCCTTCTCGGCGACCTCTCCGGCCATCTTCTGAAACAACGCGAGCAGCTGTGGGCGATCCATGATGCGCATCCTCGTGGGAACGACGGTAACGTAGGGCTGGACCGTGACGGCCCGAACCGCGTGCCCATAAAGCACGCGACACCGTCGTTGGCAAGTGCGGCGCATCGGCCAAGTGGCCAGAATTCAGGCGTTTTCGGCCGCTGGGCCAGAAGCGCCCGGCCGACCTCGGGGGACGCCCATTGCCACGGCGGCCTCAGCCTGCATGCTGGGGGGTCCATGCCCCCGTACTCCCGCTTCGGACCGCTCGCGCTGGCGCTGCTCGCCGTGCTGATGATGGCGCGGGCGACGTCGGCTGAGCGCCCGCCGCCGACGACGGCCGAGGAGCTCGAGCGCGAGCTGCTCCACGCAGAAGGGCATGGCGAGCCCAGCGAGGAAGAACAACGGGAGATCGATCGCGAGCTGGCGGAAGAAGACGACGGCAGCACGGCGACCCCGCTCCCCCCCGCGCCGCCTGCGCCTCCCCCGGACAGCGTGGCGGCCATCGTCGGGCACTCGCGCTCCATCTCCATGGGCGGCGCGAACTCGGGCCTGCTGCGGCGCGGCGTGGCGATGCCGCGCGACCCGGCGCTGCGTGTGATCTCGGCGGCCCGCGGCGAGCACTTCGGGACGGCGGAGCTGGTCACGCTCATCGTCGCGGGCGCCCACGCGGTCGCCGCGAGCGCGCCCGGCAGTCAGCTGGTGGTGGGGGACCTCTCGCGCGAAGGGGGTGGGCGCATCCGGCCGCATCGCTCTCATCGCAGCGGCCGCGACGTGGACCTCGGCTTCTACGTCGTGGACTCGCAGGGGCGCCCGCTGCCAGCGGGGCCGGGCTTCGTGCCCATGACCAACCAGCTGATAGGGCCTCATCGGGGCGGGCTCTTTGGCTTCGACGTCGCTCGCAACTGGACCCTGATCGAGACCCTGCTGAGCCACCCCGAGGTGCACCCGCAGTACATCTTCGTGGCCAACCCCATCGTCGCCGCGCTCCTCGCGCACGCGCGACGGAGGCACGTGAGCGCCGAGATCCTGCAGCGCGCCGAGGCCGTCGTCCGGCAGCCGCGAGGCTCTCCGCACCGCAGTCACTTCCACGTGCGCATCTTCTGCCCGCGAGACGACGTGCCCACCTGTGAAGACGATCCCCCCTTCTACCCGTGGGTCACACGCACGCCGTAGGCCAGCGTCGGTTGTACGAGCCGCGCGCTGCGTCATAAGCTAGCGCCGATGGATCTACACGGTCACCTCTGGACCCTGCGCCCCTACGTCGCGCACGTGCTGCGGCCCATGGCTCCACCGCCTTCCAGACACTTCCGCGCCTATGTCGCGGACCCGACGCGCGGACAGGTGCGGGTGACGGGGCGCTTGACCGTTCCGCGTGAAGACGTTCCACCGAGCGAGCTCGACTTGGTGGTCGCCGTGCACGGCCTCGGGGGTAGTCACCGCAGCCACTACATGGTGGAGCTGGCGCGCGACGCACACCGGCTCGGGCTGGCGTGCCTCAGGGTGAACCTGCGCGGCGCGGACCGTCACGGGACGGACTACTACCACGCGGGGCTCACGGCGGACCTCGAGGCCGTGCTGGAGAGCCCGGAAGTGAGCGCCTTCCGGCGCGTGTTCGTGATCGGGTACTCGCTCGGCGGCCACGTCACGCTGCGGCACGCGGCCGAGGGGGGCCACCCGCGGGTGGTCGGGATCGCGGCGATCTGCCCACCC
Organism: Sandaracinaceae bacterium; assembly: GCA_020633075.1. Lineage (GTDB taxonomy): Bacteria > Myxococcota_A > Polyangia > Polyangiales > Houyiibacteriaceae > JADJJE01. Next base: position 618,969 of record JACKEI010000002.1, on the reverse strand, counting down.
ATCGATCTGGCAGCCGGCGTGGTGGAGATCGACAAGCCCAAGGGCCGGCTGTACCGCCGCAACGTCCTGCGCGGCCTGAAGGACATCTACCGCGGCGTCGCGGCGCGGGGGGACGTGCCGTGCCCAGTCCAGGAGGCCGAGAGCATCGACACCATCCGCGAGTGGGATGAGCGCGTCGTCGCTCCGCGTCATGGGTTCGCGTCCGCAGATGACTACTACGCGCGCACCTCCGTCGCGCCCATCCTGCATCAGATCCGGGTGCCGTCCCTGGTGGTGACCACCGAGAAGGATCCCATGGTGTTCGCTCACGTGGTGCGGCCGCACCTCGAGGAATGCGACGCGGTGCAGTCGGTGTTCTTGGAGCGCGGAGGCCACGTTGGCTTCCCGCGCAACACGCGGCTCGGTCACGGTGAGGCCGGCAACGTTCCCACGCAGGCGCTGCGCTACTTGCTGCGCCGCGCCGGTACGCCGCAGCCGCACCCCTAGTCCGCTATGTCCCCAAGGCCTCTCACAACTCCGGCGCGCGCCTCGCGACGCACGCACGCACGCTCGACTCAGCTGGGGAGGCTCAGTACGGTGCTGACCTGCTGGCTGGGCTGCGCCGCGCTCGCAGCGCTTTGGGGATGCGGAGGTCAGGGCGCCGACACGGCCCCGGAGCGCTCTGGCGAAGGCGCCACGGGCAGCGAGGCGAGCACCACCTGCCCTGCGCAGGCGCCCGCCCCGGAGCCTCTGCCCGGCGTCCTGCCCGAGCACCAGACGCTCGGGTACTGGGTGGCGCGGGCGGCGCGCTACGGCGACGTGGACGCCCCCCTGCTCTCCCCCGAGGAAGTGCGCGCGCACGCGCTCGCCATGGCGCACGCGGGTGGCGACGACGGCCCGATTGGCCAGGTGGACCTGCTCGAGCCGCTGCGCACCGACCGTCTGCTGACCTCCGTCAACGAGCGCTTTGCGTTTCTGCGCGAGCGCTTCGCCAGCGGCGCGTTCGTGCACGCGGACGGAACCGCGTGGAGCGCGAGCGAGCGTCAGGCGCTGCGGCGCATCTCGGAGCTACCTCCGATAGCCCCGGCGCTGCACGTCGCCCTGGCGCCCATCGAGCTGCGCTGCGCGCCCTTCGAGGCCGGCTACTACACGCCCGCACGCGACCTCGACTTCGATCGCAACGCGTGCAGCACGGTGCGCCCGCAGGAAGTACTGCAGGTGCTGGCGCAGTGGCCGGGCGGGCTGCGGCTGGCGCGCACCCGCTACGCCATCGGCTTCATCAACGACTCCGCGAGCTTGTCGCCGCGCCTGCCGACCGAGCACGAGGCCACCTTCGTACGCGGCCCCTTCGTGTACTCGCGCGCGGCCGTCACCCTGCGCCCGGCCGATGGGGGCGAGCCGCTCTCCATCCCGACGGGCACGCGCATCCCCTCCCCCGCACCAGGAGAGGCACTTGGCGCGACCGCCACAGGCGTGGTGCGCGGTCGCCTGTCGGACGCTGGCGTGGAGACCGCGCGCCCGCTCACGCGCCGGCGCGTGCTGGAGGAGGCGTTCGCGCTGCTAGGTAGCCCCTATGGATGGGGAGACCACGCGGGCGGCCGCGACTGCTCACGCTACCTGCTCGACATCTTCGACACCTTCGGCCTGCCCATGCCGCGCCACAGCGCCCAGCAGGCCCGGGCGGGGTCGTTCGTCGTGGACGTCGAGGGGGTCGCGAGCGCCCGCGACAAAATCGAGGTCATCGAGGAAGCCGCGCGCTCGGGCATCGTCCTGCTGCACTTCCCTGGGCACATCATGCTGTACCTCGGGCGCGACGAGCACGGCACGCCGATGGTGATCCACGCGTTCAGCGAGTACCTGGAGGCGTGCGAACCCGAAGGAGAGACGCTGCGTCGCGTCGATCGCGTGGCGGTCAGCGACCTCACGCTCGGCGCCGGGACCTCCCGCCGCTCCTTCCTCGAGCGCATCACCAAGGTCATCGTCCTGGGGAGCGGTCCCACGGCGGGACTCCAAGGTGCGGTCGAGCGCCGGCCCGCCGCGCCCCCCTTCGGCGTCCCCGAGCACTGCGATGACTCTCCGGCCATCGCGCTCTTTCAGTCTCCGAGACGACCCAACCCGCAGCAGCCGCTGCGCGTGATGGTGACCACGGGGCAGGACCTGGGGCCCGTGGCGGTGGCGCTCTTCGACCCGGCCGGGCAGCGCCACCTGCCCGAGACCCGCGTGTTGGGCGGGCCACCCTTTACGTACTGGGCGGAGCTGGCGAGCCCGCGTGAAGGGACATGGACGGCGGTCTTGGGCGATGGGGAGCGCATCCATGCGTGCGAGACCATCGCGGTGCGCGGCCACCGTGGGGGGCTGCGACGCCACGAGGCAGACGTGGACCCGGCGTGGCGCTCCGTGTGGCGCTGGGACGAGGACACCGAGAACCTCTACGCCGCGTTCGTCGAGCAGCTCTTCGCGCCCACCACAGCCGGCCAGCGTGAAGCCCCGCCCGAGGAGTCCACCTGGCCCAACCTGAGCGTCTTGGTGCGTGACCCGGCTCGCAACTTGCTCCACGATCACTTCGGTGCACGCGAGGACGAGCGCATCCGCCTGCGTCCCGACTGCGCGGACTTGCCGTACTTCTTGCGCGCCTACTTTGCGTGGAAGCTGAACCTGCCCTTCGCGTTTCGGGCGTGCAACCGCGGCGCCGATGGGCAGCCGCCCGCCTGTGACGCGACCCCCCAGCACAACCACCTGCCCGTGCCGGGAACGGACGAGGTCAGCGCGTTCCAGGAGTTCTCGCGCGTGGTGGCGGGCACGGTGCACTCGGCCAGCGCGCGCACGCACCCGGACTCGAACGCGACGGACGTCTATCCCGTGGCCCTCGAGCGAGCGAGCCTGGCCCCCGGAACGGTCTTCGCGGACCCGTACGGGCACCTGCTGATCATCGCGCGCTGGGTGCCCCAGACGGCCACGGAGTACGGCGTGCTGATCGGCGCGGATGCGCAGCCCGATGGCACCGTCGCGCTGCGCCGCTTCTGGCGCGGTTCGTTCCTCTTCTCCCCCGACACCAGCAGCGCGGGCGCAGGCTTCAAGGCCTTTCGCCCTGTGCGCGCGCGACGCGAGGGGGTCGTGCCACGCAGCAATGACGCGTTGACCAGCGCGCCGCGGGCCTGGTCACGCCAGCAGTACGCGGGCAGCGTGGACGACTTCTACGACCGCATGGAGGCGCTCATCAACCCACGCCCACTCGAGCCCTCGGGGCAGCTGCGGGTGCTCGTGGACGCGCTGGACGAGTCGGCGCAGCGGCGCGTGGTGTCCGTGGACAACGGCGAGCAGTATGTCCGCGAACACCCGCAGAGCACGGTGGAGATGCCGGAGGGCTACGCGGTCTTCGAGACCACGGGCGCTTGGGAGGACTTCGCGACTCCGTCCCGCGACATGCGCTTGCTGATCAGCATCGACGCCGTGGTGGGCTTCCCGGACAGCGTGCTCCGCCAACCATCCCGCTTCGGGGTCACCCCCGCCGAAGCGCAGCAGGCAGCCGCCCGTCTGGAGGCGGAGCTCTCCGCGCTGCTGGCCGAACGGGCCATCACCTACGTGCGCAGCGACGGAGCCCCGCAGCGGGTCACGCTCGCGGACTTGGTCGCGCGCCAGCAGGCGCTCGAGGTGGCCTACAACCCGAACGACTGCGTGGAGGTGCGGTGGGGCGCCCCCGAGGGGAGCCCTGAGCGGCGAAGCTGTCGACGGCACGCGCCGCCTGCTCAGGCACGGCGCATGGCCGCCTACCGTGAGTGGTTCGCGAGGCGTCAGCGCCCGGCCCGCTAGCAGCCCGGGCCCCTCCCGAAGCGCGCCTGAATTTTTCTGGGTATAATTTTCCTCCGCCGCACGTATATTCCTCCCAGCACATACTGGTCGGGTGTCGGCCACGGAGGAAGCATGAGTAGCACGGACAAGAAGGACCCCCAGGACAAGGCGGGGCAGCTCACACTGACCGACGAGGACATCACCAGCGACCGCTCGATGGGTCGGCGCGGGATGCTCAAGTCCGTTGGCGGTTCGATCCTCGCGGGCACGGTGGTGTCGGTGGTGGGTGTCTCGGCCAAGGCCGAGGAGCCCGCTGAGCTGGCCACGGACAGCGACCCGAACGACGCGGCTGGGCGTGGACGCACGGGCCGCACCGACAGCGACTCCGGCTCCAACGCGGACAGCGCCGGGCACGGTCGTCGCGGCGGTGGTGGTGGCGGTCGGCGCGGCGCGACCGACAGCGATCCGAGCGACGCGGCTGGACGCGGTCGCACGGGCCGCACCGACAGCGACTCCGGCTCCAACGCGGACGGCGCTGGGCACGGTCGTCGCGGTGGCGGCGGCGGTGGCGGTCGCCGGGGAGGCGGCGTCTCGGACTCCGACAGCGGACCGAACGCAGACGCGGCTGGCCGCGGACGTACCGGCCGCAGCGACAGCGACTCCGGCTCCAACGCCGATCGCGCCGGCCACGGCCGCCGCTGATCGCAGCGATGGGGGACGACCCCCGCTCGACGCCCACGCCACCGCCCGCCTCGCGGGTACAGGTCGCGTGGGCGTCGTGCGTCCGGTCACGGCAGCGGCGTGATGTGCTCGCTGCGGCTCTCCCTCACGACCATGTGAATGGTCTGCGTCGCGGCCGGCGTGGCCCCGGCGACGGTGAAGGTGACGTCCATCACCATGCTCACCTGACCGGTGGGCGGGCGTGACGTCCCATCGACCGGAAACGCCCCCGTCATCGTCAGATCCACGGTGCCGGTGCGGAAGGTCGCCGTGGGCGGCATGTTGGGGATCCCTCGCAGCTGCCCGCGCATGGTCGCGGTGAGCACCAGGCACGCCATGGAGTCCACCGTGGTCGCCTCGGTCGCGCGCACGTTGCCCGTGAGGCGCATGTCCGGAGCACCGCCGCTCGCGAGCTCCCGCTGGGCGAGCTCCGCGTTGATGCCCCAGCGCTCCCCCACCCGACGGGGAGTGGGCGAGCCGAACACGTCGTCGTCGCTGGTCTCGGACTGCCGACGGGAGATGACGATGCCCAGCGCTTCCGCCACGGGCTCCGCGACGGGGCGGCCGCTGACCGTCATGGTGGGCTCGGCGCCAGGCTGCGTCGCGCGCACGACCGTCAACACGCTGCCCGCAGCGAGGGGGGTGCTGCGCTGCCCTGCGGTGGTGACCTCGAAGGCCTCGACCGTGTACTCCACCGTCGTGGGCTTCCCGCTGGCGCTGACCGCGAGCACCCGCTCCACCGCAAGGAAACGCACCTGAGTGGTGTCGTCACGCATGGTCTCGTTGGTGCGCCCGTTGCGCCTCTCCATGACCGTCTGCTTCGTGCCCTCCACCTCGATGCGAGCGCGCGCTCCAACCGCCACGGGGCGATGGAAGTGGATGTCGTAGCGGGTGCTGGAGCGCCCCTGTGCCGCGAGCGAGGACGCCCCGAACAAGAGCACGGAACACGTGGCGAGCGCGAGCGCCGCGCCGCTGCGGCGGGAGAGAAGAGAAGAGCGGATCATCGAGTGCATGGAACCTCCGTGGCCAGCGACGTGCGTCACCGGGCCGCGATTCTATCACAGGGCGAGCGCGCGCGGACGCGGCGAACCCTTCGCCACGCGCGCCGCTCGGCGTTGACGTGCGATGATACGCAGGACCGTCCCGAGCCTGCCCGCGCACGCGGGCGGAGACGCACTCAACGGGGCAGCGCGCCGCTGGCGCGGTAGCCCGCGACGGCGTTTCGGAGAGCGTCGGCCAGCCCGTGCTGAGCCCGCCAGCCGAGGTCCTTCGTGAGGGCGGCGCTGCTGCACAAGAAGGCTGGTGCGCTCACCTGCCGATACTGCTTCATGTCCATCTGGTTGGTGATGCCCAGCAGCTTGGAGCCGAGGGTGGCCACGGGCACGATGGCGCGCAACACGGCCGCAGGCACGGGCAGGACCCGCACGCGCTTGCCCACCGCCTCTCCGATGGCCCCCCAGATGGCGTCGAGGTCCGTCGCCTGCGGGTGACTGACGTAGTACGTGAAGTGCCCCTCTCGGGTGTCGTCGCTCATCGCCAAGATGGCCGACACCACGTCGCGCACGTCCACCACGCTGAGCCGCTGCGGCTCACGCCCCACGCGCATGCCCACTCCGCTCTGCGCGCTCTTGAAGAGGGTCAGCGTGGCCGGGTCATCGGGCCCGAAGACGATGCAGGGGCGAAAGCTGGTCGTCGGGAAGGTGGCGGTCGCGACCACCCGCTCTGCGCGCGCCTTCGCGTCACCGTACGGGTCGATGGGCGCGAGCGCGTCTTGCTCCGTGTGTGGCCGGTCGCGTGGGGATGGACCGGCGGCGGCCAGCGACGACGTGAACAAGAGACGCTTGGGCTTCCACGACTGGCGCTCGAGGCACGCGACCAGGTCGACCACCGCGTCGTAGTTGATCTGGTCGTAGACCTCCGGGCTGGGTGCGGCGACCACACCGGCGAGGTGCACTACCACGTCCACCTCCGGCAGGCGGGTGCTGGGGTCTGCGAAGAGCCCCAGGTCGCCCGCCAGGTGCTCCACCGCCGCGGGCAGGTTGCTTGCCTTCGCGGGCGTGCGCACCAAGGCCACGACCTCGTCCCCGCGCGCGACGAGCGCCCGACAGAGGTGTGTCCCGATGAAGCCCGTGGCGCCCGTGATGAGGTATCGCATGAGAGTCCTTAGCGCCGGATGGGGGTTCCGCTAGGACCCATGATGCTGACGCCCTGGTTATTGCTGACCGGCGTGCCGGGCGCAGCCACCACGGGCTGTCCGGTGCTCGGCGAGATGGCCTGCCCTGCCCGCGGCGCGATGGGGACGTGGTTGCCCGCCAAAGGGTCCACCGCGCCCGGGGGCAGCTCGCGCGGGGTCTCGATGGCCGTGCGCGTCGCGGGGGTGCCGGCGGAGGTCTGCCGGAAAACGACGTGAGTGACGACGTTGATGGGGGCGCGCGGCACGGGAGAGCGGAAGCGCACGGCGCGGGCACGCGCCTGCATACACTCGAGGCCCTCTGGCGTGAGCCCACCAGACGCGGTCGCGCGAAGCACGAGCCCCGCCTCGTTGACGACCGTGCTGACGGTGACCGTGATGGTGGGCGCGCTGGGAGCACCGGTTGTGCAGATGGTGGGCTGCCCCAGCGCGGCGTTCAGCTCGGCGCTCAGGTCGCGAGGCGGCCCCTCCGCGGCCTGCTCCGTGTCCTGGGCCGTGCGCCCCGAGACGCTGGAAGCAGGCGCGGAAGCAGGCTCTGCCCCCGCTCCCAGGGGCCGGCGCGCGGGAGCCTCCGGTGCGACGGGCGGCGGCAGGTTGGCGACGGCACCGGGGTTCGGGCCCTCGAGACCCCGCTCGACCGGCGCGTGCCCCTCCTCCGGCGTGCAGGCGGCGGTGGGGTAGAGGAGCAAGAGGCCGAGAGCGAGCGTGAGAACCGGTGGCGCGGCGCGGTAGTCCATGTCCCGAGCATATAGCGAATGGCGCGCCGCGCGCGCCCTCCGTGCGCACGACGCGACGCGACGACGTGCTGACCCGCGAAGCGCGCTAGCCTGGCAGCGGGAGCACGCGCGGTGCTCACTGAACGAGGAGCGGACCATGGAGCGACGACTGATCATCATGCGGCACGCGAAGAGCGCCTGGGACACCGACGCCGCGACCGATCACGCCCGTCCTCTGAGCGGGCGCGGCCGCAGGGATGCCCCACGCGTCGCGGCGGCGATTGCCGCGCTGGGCTGGTGCCCCACGCTCGCGCTGAGCAGCGACTCGCTGCGCACCCGGCAGACCTTCGAGCACATGCGCCAGGCGCTGGGCGGCGAGGTGCGCGTGCACTTCACGCGCCGCCTCTATCACGCTGGCCTCGACGCCGTTCAGGAAGAGCTGGAGAACGTGGACGACGCCGTGCGCACCGTCATGGTGGTTGGTCACAATCCGGGCTGGGAAGAGCTGCTGCAGCAGCTCTGCCGGCGCGACCTGCGCATGACCACCGCCAACGCGGCGCTGCTGACCGTCGAGACCGACAGCTGGGCGCAGTCGCTCTCCCGCGACACGTGGACGCTCGAGCGCTTGCTGCGCCCTAAGGAACTCTGAGCGCCACACGGCCCACGCGGCCGACTCAGTACGACTTCGGCAGCTTGAGCGAGTGCTGAGCGATGAAGTTCAGGATCATCTCGCGGCTCACGGGGGCGATGCGCAGCGTGCGGGCCACGCCCCACAACGCGGCGATGCCGTACTCCTCCGACATGCCGTTACCCCCGTGCGTCTGGATGGCCGCGTCCACGGCGGCCAGGGCAGCCTCGGCGGCGGCGTACTTGGCCATGTTGGCGGCCTCGGCGGCGTCGAGCCCCTGGTCGAAGAGCCAGGCCGCCTTGCTGGTCATCAGGCGCGCGAGCTCGACCTCGATCTTGGCCTGCGCCAGGGGATGCGCGATGCCTTGGTGCGTACCGATGGGCGCGCCGAAGACGGCGCGCTCCCCTGCGTAGCGCGCACCAGCCGACAGCGCGTAGCGCGCGATGCCGTTGCCCATCGCCGCGCCGAGGATGCGCTCGGGGTTCAGACCCACGAAGACCTGCTGGAGCCCGTGACCGGGCTTGCCCACGAGGCGCTCGGCGGGGACGCGAACATCGTCGAAGAAGAGCGTGTACTGCCGCTCGGCCGCGACGAGCTCCATGGGGATGGGCGTCCGCGTGAGGCCCGCTGCGTCGGCGTCCACCAGGAACAGGGACAGCCCCGGCCGCCCGTCGTCGCCAGGCGTGGCCGCGACGACGAGGATCGCGTCCGCCTCGTCGGCACCGGAGATGTAGTACTTGGTGCCACGCAAGAGCCAGTCGTCCCCGTCGCGCCGCGCAACCGTGGAGATGCGGTGTGAGTTGGAGCCTGCATCGGGCTCCGTGATGGCGAAGACCAGCTTGGTCTCACCCGTGGCGAGGCCGGGCAGCCACGTGTCCTGCTGTGTGGGCGTGCCGAAGCGCGCGAGGATCGTGCCGCAGATGGCCGGCGACACCAGCAACAACAAGAGCGGGCAGCCCGCCGCCGCGAGCTCCTCACTGACCATCGCGAGCTCCGAGATGCCGAGCCCGCCGCCGCCGTGGGACTCCGGGATGTTGACGCCCAGATAGCCGGCCGAGCCGACGGCGTTCCAGAGCTCGTCGAGAGGCTCCCCGGCGCGCGCCTTGGCCAGGTAGTACTCACGGCCGAAGGGCTTCGCGATGTTGCGCACCTCTTGGCGGAGCAGTGTCTGTTCTTCGGTCTCGGTGAAGTTCATGACTGTGGAGTTACCACCGCGTCCGCTCTCGGCCCACTCGAAAATGAATCACCGTTCAGTCGCACGGCGCGACGACGCATACGTCTCCGCTTGCGGGTGAGCCGCGCTTGTCCCAGAACGGTGCCCTCCTGCGACGGGCGGCGCCACGCAGGCAGTGCGAAAGGGTGGATGGCGATGAGTACGTGGATGCTCTACGGAGCGAACGGATACACGGGCCAGCTGATGGTCGAAGAGGCGGCCCGACGTGGTGAGACCCCGATCTTGGCAGGGCGCCGTATCGAGGTGATCCGACCGCTCGCCGAGCGCCACGGCCTGCCCTACCGGGCGTTCGAGCTGGATGACCCCGCGGCCATCGCGCAGCAGCTCGCGGACGTGGACGCCATCGCGCTCGCGGCGGGGCCGTTCTCCGCCACCAGCGCGCCCGTCGTCGAGGCGTGTCTGCGCAGCGGCACGCACTACACCGACATCACCGGCGAGATTGACGTCTTCGAGGCGTGCGCGGCGCGGGACGCGGAGGCAAAGCGGCGCGGCGTCGTGCTGCTGCCCGGCGCCGGCTTCGACGTGGTGCCGACGGACTGCGTCGCGGCCACGCTGCACGCGGCCCTGCCGGACGCGAGCGAGCTCCTGCTCGCGTTCCGAGGCGACGGGTCGTCCAGCCGCGGCACCACCAAGACCATGATCGAGGCGCTGCCGCACGGAGGCAAGGTGCGCCGCGACGGCCGCTTGGTGTCCGTGCCGACGGCCCACGAGACCCGCGAGATCCCCTTCCGCGACAAAACCCGGCTCGGCGTGAGCATCCCGTGGGGAGACGTGAGCACCGCCTTTCAGTCCACGGGCATCCCGAACATCACGGTGTTCATCGCGGTCCCGCCGAAGCAGATCTCGGGCATGAAGGCGCTCCGTCACCTGGGGCCCGCGCTCGGCGCGTCGCTGGTGCAGCGCGGCCTCAAGGCGCTCGTGGAGGCGACCCTCACCGGCCCCGACGCGGACACCCGCGAGCGCGGCAGCTCGAGCATCTGGGGGCGCGCGACCTGCGCCGACGGACGCAGCGTGGAGGCCACGCTCACCACCCCGGAGGGCTACACCCTCACGGCCCGCACCGCCGTGGACGCGACCGTGCGCTGCGCGCGCGGCGAGGTCCAGGCCGGGGCGACGACCCCCTCGCTCGCCTTCGGCGCGGACTACATCACGCGCTTCGAGAACTGCGACCTGCGTGTAGGAGACGTCCGATGACTCGCGCCACCATCTGGCACAACCCCCGCTGCAGCAAGAGCCGCGAGGCCCTGGCCCTCCTCGAGGGGCGCGGCGTGAACACCACGATCCGCTTGTACCTCGAAGACCCGCCGGACGCCGACACGCTGCGCGCCGTCCTGAAGAAGCTGCGCATGAGCGCCCGCGAGCTGCTGCGCCGCAAGGAGGACGCCTACAAGGAGCTGGGCCTCGGCGACGAGAGCCTGAGCGAAGACGCGCTGATCGACGCGATGGTGGCGCACCCGAAGCTCATCGAGCGACCCATCGTGCTGGCTGGCAAGCGCGCCGCGCTGGGGCGCCCACCCGAGGACGTGCTGCGCATCCTCTGACGCGGGCAAAGCGTGCTCAGCGCGGCGAGTGTGGCGCTGCCTGTCGCGGGTGTGGCTTCGGTGCAGCTGCTTGTCGCGGGCGCGGGCAGCGGGGTACTAGCTCTCGAAGAGCGCGAGCTGGCGGCGGGGCTCGATGGGCCTCGCGAAGGGGCTGGGCCCCAGCGGGCGCACGCCATCGTGCAGGTCGTAGCCGAGACGCTGTGCCGTCTTGCGAAACAGCTGCTCCACCAGCTGATAGTGCTGCCCCTCCCCGCGCATGCGCTCGTGGAAGCGTCCGGACTGCCCCTCACGCATGTTCGCGAGGTGGCGCAGGACCTTGTCGGCTCGCTGTGGAAAGGCCTCCCGCAGCCGCTGCTCGAAGACCGGGCGCACCTCCCGCGCGAGGCGCACCAGCGTCATGAACGCCTTGTCGGCGCCCGCCTCACGAGCGCGCTCGAGGATCTCCGGGATCTGCGCGTCGTTGAGGCCCGGGATGGTGGGCGCGAGCGACACGGTGGTTGGCACTCCCTCTTCGTGCAGCACGCGCAGGGTCTCGAAGCGCTTGCCGGGGGGCGAGGCGAACGGCTCGATCAAGCGCGCGTCCGCGTCGCTGGCGAAGGGGATGCTGACGGCCACACGCGCGTCGGCTTCGCGCGCCAGGCGCCCGAGCAAGGCCGCGTCCCGTCGCACGAGCTTGCTCTTGGTGATGATGTAGACCGGGTTCTTGAACTCCGCGCACACCTCGAGGCAGCGCTTGGTGAGCTCGTAGTGGGCCTCGATGGGCTGGTAAGGGTCCGTGTTGCCGCTGAACACCAACGGGCGCCCCGCCCAGCTGGGCTTCTTGAACGCCTCACGCAGGCGCTCTGGCGCGTTGACCTTGACCACGATCTTGCGGTCGAAGTCCGTGCCCGCACCGAAGTCGAGGTACTGGTGGGTGGGGCGCGCGTAGCAGTACGCGCATGCGTGAAAGCAGCCGCGGTAGGGGTTCAGGCTGTACTCGAAGCCGATGTCCGGGCTGTCGTTGCGCGAGAGCACCGAGCGCGCGTGCTCCTCGAACAGCTGCAGCTCTGCCGGGGGCTCTGGGCCGTCCCACTCGAGGCTGTGGTGGGCAAAGGGGTTGGGCGGGTTGCTGACGGCGCGCATACTGAACGCCTGTATAGCACACTCACCCGGGCGTGGGTGGCACAGCGTCCGGGTTGCTGGGGCGCACCGGGTTGGTCTCCCCCGCAGGGCTGAGCAAGACGGCGATCCAAGCCAGGTCCTCGGTGTGCTCCAGCCAGTGCTTGAGCATCATGGTCAGCGGCGCGCTGAAGAGCGCCCCCACCGGCCCCAACAACCAGCCCCACACGAGCATGGACAGGAACACCACCAGCGACGACAGCCCGAGCGCGCGGCCCATCCAGCGAGGCTCGAGCATGTTGCCGATGATGAAGTTGACCGCCAGGTAGCCCGCGCCGACGGCCATGGCCGTGCCAGGTCCGTGCTGCACCAATGCCAACAGGATGGCCGGCACCGCGGCGATGATGCTGCCGATGTTGGGGATGTAGTTCAGCAGGAAGGCCAGCAAGCCCCAGAGGATGGGCAGGTCGACGCCACAGAGCCAGCACCAGAGCGCCACCAGCGCCCCCGTAGCCGCGCTGGTCCCGCTCTTGACGTACAGGTACTTGTAGACCTCGCCGACGCCGTCGCTCAGGTCGCGCAGGTCCTCGCGGTTCTCCACCACGCGCAGGAGCTTGCGCTCGATGCTGACCGCCTCGATGAGCATGAACGCGACCATGAGCAGCATGATCAGGATGCGCGACAAGAGCTCCGCCACGCTCTGCACCAGCGAGCGCGCCATGTCGACCATCACCGCCGGATCCACGACCTCTCGCAGGGCCGCGAGCGAGATGTCCACGCCATAGCGCAGGAGCGAGTTGGCGACGTGGGCCCCGAGCTCGCTCAGGCGCTCCTCGTACATGGGCAGGCGCTGGCTGAAGGCCGAGACGGAGCCCGCCACGAAGACGACCAGGCCGATGACGAGCGCGACATCCACCAGGACGCCCGCTCCGATGGCGAGCGGCAGGGGCACGCGACGACGCTGCAGGCCGAGCACGAGCGGCGCGGTCATGGTCGCGAGGAAGGCGGCCAACACCAGCTGACTCAGCAAGGGCGAGGCGAGCTTGACGCCCGCCGCGATGACGATGGCGCTGGCGACTACGAGCGCGACGCTGGAACCTCGGCGGTGGACCACGGCGAGACCTTAGCAGCCTTGCCGCGTGCGGCCCTGGCTTATGACGACCAGCAGAGCGCGCGGCACGTCCTGTGCACTGGGCAGGAGTGGCCGTCCCACTGAAGACGCCAGACGCCGCTTTTTCCCGAGAATTCCCCTTTCCGCCCTCTGACATCCTGTCGCGCTGCGCCATATTGTCAGAGACCCCTGCCAACTTGGCTACGGAAGCCCCATGACCCTCACCGACCTGCCCATCCTGGTCGTCGACGACGACGCCGCCAACCTAGAGAGCCTGCGCCGCATCTTCGAGCGCGAAGGGGCCCGGGTGCTGACCGCGACCAGCGGGCGCGCGGCGCTCGACGTGTGCCGCGGGCAGCGCGTGGCGGTGGTCGTGACCGACCTGATGATGCCGGGCATGAGCGGCCTCGAGCTGCTCAAGGCGCTTCATACCGTAGCCGCCGACGCCGAGGTGGTGCTGATGACCGCCTACGGCACCATCGAGACGGCTGTCGAGGCCATGCGCGGAGGCGCCTACGACTTCGTGGAGAAGCCGCTCAAGCGCATGAACATCGTGAAGACGGTGGAGAAGGCCGCCGAGCGCTACCAGCTCGTGGCGGAGAACCGCGACCTCAAGCGCGAGCTGACCGCCCTCAAGACGCGCACCATCGTAGGCTCCTCCCCAGCCCTGCGGCACGCGCTGGACATCGCGTCGCAAGCCGCTCCCTCCACCGCCAACGTGCTGGTGCTGGGTGAGAGCGGCACCGGCAAGGAGCTCTTGGCGCGCTACATCCACGAGCAGAGCGGGCGCAGTGGCGCCTTCGTGGCCGTCAACCTCGCGGCCCTGCCCGAGACCATCGTGGAGAGCGAGCTCTTTGGTCACGAGCGCGGCGCGTTCACCGGGGCGCACGCCAAGCGCGACGGACGCATCGCGCAGGCCGCCGGGGGCACGCTCTTCCTGGACGAGATCGGTGAGCTGCCGGCCGCCGTGCAGGTGAAGCTGCTGCGCGTCCTGCAGGAGGGGGAGTACGAGCCCCTGGGCGGCAAGACGCAGAAGGCCAGCTTCCGGCTGGTGGCCGCGACGCACCGCGACGTGCGGGCCGCGGTGGCCAGCGGCGAGTTCCGCGAGGACCTCTACTACCGCCTGAACGTCATCGCGCTGACCAGCCCTCCGCTGCGGGCGCGCCGCGACGACATCCCCATCTTGGCGGACCACTTCCTCGAGGTGTACGCCAAGAAGAACGGCAAGGCGCCGCTCAAGCCGTCGCGCGAGGCGATGGCGCAGCTGGCGGAGTACGAGTGGCCGGGCAACGTGCGCGAGCTGGAGAACGTGGTGGAGCGCGCGGTCGTGCTGAACCGCACGGGCACGCTGGGCCTCGAGGACCTGCCCGAGCACGTGGCCAAGGCTCAGCGACGCGGGGACCGCCTGGAGTTCGCGGTCGGCACCACCATGGCCGAGCTGGAGCAGCGCGCCATCGACGCGACGCTGGCGCACACGGAGGGGGACAAGCAGCTCGCCGCGCAGCTCCTGGGCATCAGCGCCCGGACGATCTACCGGAAGCTCGCCGAGCGTGATGCCGAGCTCGGGATCTCCGAGCCAGCGACCGCCGCGGATGACATTTTGTCATAGGCCGGGGAGATCTCCCGACGCGGCGTGACAGGTTGTCGCGGGAGGGACCGCTAGACCCCGAGAACCTCGGAGAAACATAGGTGTTTCGCTGGTCTTGGGGCTCGTTTTGGATTAGGCACGCCCGTTGCTTTGCACGGGAATGAGTTCGAATGGGTACCCCTCGACAGCAGCGCGTCGCCGCAGTGATTCTTCTCTCCACGCTGGGGATGTGTGCGCTCTTCCTCGCGCAGGGCGCGACCAACCTGATGGGCGCCGCCCTGATCGACCGCGCGCCGGTGGTGGGAGGCGCCGAGCGCGAGCAGCTCGCCGTCCCAGGCGGTGAAGCGGCCACGAACCGCCGCAGCGCCGTGGACCACGCCAAGGTCAAGCTGATGCTGGTGGGGCCGGAGCCCGAGGTCGAAGAGGTGGACGCGGGCGTCGAGGACGCCGGGCTCCCGCCGGAAGACGGCATCGTCCCGCGCTGTGAGGGGCAGGCCGTGCTCACCGCGGCCATCGTCAGCTGGTCCGCCGAGCGCTCGCTGGCGGCCATCACGCTCAACGGACAGTCACGCCTCTACCGCGAGGGCAGCGTGGTGGACGGCAAGACCGTGGAGCGCATCGAGCCCCACCGCGCGATCATGATCTACGGCCCACGCCGCTGCTACCTCGCCATGTTCGAGGTGCAGCCTGCCGAGGGCGCCGCTCCCGTCGTCGCGGCTGCCACGCCAACCCCGGACGCCCCTGCCGCCGCAGCCGCCGCGGCCGACACCGGCGAGGGCATCACCAACGAGGCCATGGAGGCGGGGATCACGCGCCAGAGCGACCGCAACTTCACGGTGCAGCGCAGCTTCCTCGAGGAGGTCATGCGCAACCAAGAAGAGATCATGCGCACGGCGCGCGTCATCCCTCACGAAGAGAACGGCCGCGTGGTGGGCGTGAAGATGTACGGCATCCGCCGGAACAGCGTGCTGGGCCGCCTGGGCATCCAGAACGGCGACATGCTGCGCACCATGAACGGCTTCGATCTGACCAGCCCCGACACGGCCCTCGAAGCGTACACGCGCCTCTCGGGCGCCGACGCCCTCTCCCTCTCCGTTGTCCGCCGCGGACAACCGCTCACCATCGACTACAGCGTCCAATGAAGCTCACCACCGCGTTCCCTCTCCTGTGTTTCTCCGCGTTCGTCATGCTCGCGGGGCTGACCTACGTCGACGCACAGGAGGCCCCTCCGGCCGGCACCAGCGCGCGCGTCCGTCGCGCCCGACCGGCGCGTACGCGCCCGCCCAACCCCGCGGCGGCCGGCACCACCGGCGCCGAGGGCGTGACGGAGTTCGAGAGCGGCGTGGACTTCCGTCCGATGTCGCCGCGCGCACGCGTCACGTTCAACCTGGAAGAGGCGGACCTGCCTGACCTGGTGCGCTTGATCTCCAACATGACTGGCAAGCGCTTCATCCTCCCGGGCAAGGTCCGCGCCATCAAGGCCACCGTGTACGCCCCCACGAAGGTGACCGCCGCCGAGGCCTACAACGCGTTCTTGAGCATCCTCGAGGTCAACGGCCTGACCGTAGTGCCCGCCGGCCAGTACCTGAAGATCATGGAGACGGGTGGCATCGAGACGCAGCCGCTGGGCATGTCCGACAGCGGCGCCATCCCCGCGCAGGACCGCTACATGACGCGCCTGCAGCGCATCGACAACGTCTCGGCAGAGGACGTGGCCAACCTGCTGGGCCGCTTCAAGTCCAGCGACGGCAGCGTCATCGCCTACGCGCCCACCAACACGGTCATCATCACGGACACGGGTACGCAGATCCGCCGCATGCTGCGGCTGATCGAGGCCATCGACGTGGAGCGGACGGGTGAGCAGATCTGGATCGAGCCCATCCACTACGCCACCGCGGCCGACCTCGCCGCGCGCCTGATCGAGATCTTCCCGCCTGCAGACGCGGGTGGTGGCGCTGCGGCGACTCCGCAGCCACCGCGTGGGCGACGGGCGGCAGCCGCACAGGCGGCGGACGGGGCCGCTCCGGGCGGCGCGACCGCCACCGTGGGCGAGGCGGGCACGCGCGGTGAGAGCAGCAGCATCACGAACATCATCGCGGACGAGCGCACCAACTCGCTCATCATCATCGCGACCGAGCGCGCCTACATGCGCGTGCTCGAGATGATCCGGCAGCTGGACATCCCGCTCGAAGGCGAGGGGCGCATCCACGTCCACTACGTGCAGAACGGCGACGCTTCGGAGATCGCGGGCGCGCTGCAGGAGCTGATCGGCGGCGTCTCGGCGGCGCCTGCCGCCCCCGGGGCCGGCGGTCGCGCTGGTGCCGCAGGGGCAGCGGCAGCCACCCCGGACCTCTTCGAGGGCGCCATCCGCGTGACCTCGTACGAGCCCACCAACGCGCTGGTGATCACCTCCTCGCTCCACGACTACGCCGCGCTGCGGAGCGTGATCGACCGGCTGGACGCGCCGCGCAGGCAGGTCTTCATCGAGGCCGTCATCATGGAGCTGTCCGTGAGCCGCTCCAACTCACTGGGCTTCGCCTTCCACGGCGGCGTGCCGGACTTCCCGAGCGGCGGTGACCTCACCCTGTTGGGCTTCGAGGCGGGGCGCACCGCAACTCCAGGCATCTCACCGGACCTGCTCACGGGCGTGGCCCTCGGCGTGCGTGGGCAGAACATCGAGATCCCCGGCGTGGGCCTGAGCGTCCCGGGCTTCGGTGTGCTGGTGACCGCGCTGGCGTCGTCCGGCGACGCGAACGTGCTCTCCACGCCGCACATCATCGCCATGGACAACGTGGAAGCCGAGATCAGCGTCGGCCAGAACATCCCGCTGCAGACCTCGGGTATCCCCTCGGGCGCGCTCTCGGGCCTGAGCGGCCTCGCGGGCCTCGCGGGCGGGACCACTGGCGCGCAGGGGCTGGGCGGGCTCGCAGGGCTCGCGGGCCTGGCCGGCGGCGGCGCCAACAGCGGCTTCGGCTCTGCACCGCGTCAGGACGTGGGCACCACCATCCGCATCACGCCGCACATCAACCAGAGCAGCCAGATCCGCATGGAGATCGAGGAAGAGATCTCGGAGCGCGGCGCCACGGAGGGCCAGCTCGGCGTGGTCAGCATCAACCGCCGCACGGCCAAGACCGAGGTCATGGCGCGCGACCAACAGACCGTGGTCATCGGCGGCCTGATGCGGGACTCGGTCACCACGAGCGAGACCAAGGTGCCCGTGCTGGGGGACATCCCCCTCATCGGCGCGCTCTTTCGCCGCACCACGAGCCAGACCCAGAAGACCAACCTGCTGCTCTTCCTGACCCCCTACATCATCCGCGACCCGGCCGACCTGCGCGCCATCTTCGAGCGCAAGATGCGCGAGCGACAGGAGTTCCTGGACCGCTACTTCGTGTTCGGCGGAGACGACTACGAGCCGCCCATCGACTACTCGCGCACCCGCGGCCTCGTCGCCGAGATGATGCAGAACCTGCGCGAGCTCGAGGTGGAGCGCACGCTGGCCGAAGCCGCCGAGGCCGAGCCCCCACCTCAGCACGTGCCGCGCCCGCCGGTGGGCATCTACGTGCGTGACGCCTCCAGCGGCGAGGACATCATGTTCATCGAGCCCGGTGACGGCGGCGGCGGTGACGACGCAGGCGGTGACGGCACGGTCGACGCCGCACCCGCCGGCGGGGACGGGGAGTGACACGCACGTGAACCTCTCCTCACAGCGATTCCTGGGTGAGATCCTCGTGCGCCGTGGCGCGCTCAGCGAGGCCGTGCTCGCGGAGGCGCTGACCAAGGCCGAGGAGCGTGACGTCCCGCTCAAGGACCTGCTGCTCGCGGCGCAGACCGTCGAAGAAGAGGTGCTGGTCAAAGCCCTGGCCGACGAGATGGGCATGCCCTTCGCGCGGCAGATCGCCGTGGGGGCAGTCCCCGAAGAGCTCATCGAGAAGGTCCCCATCCACTTTGCCCGCGCGCACCGCGTGGTGCCCATGGGCGAGCGCGACGGCCGGGTGCAGGTGGCCGTCGCCGACCCCCTCGATCCCTACGCGCTGGACGACCTGCGCGCGCTGCTCGGCCGCCGCGTGGAGCCCGTCGCCGTGCCCGCCATGGCCATCGACGACGCGATCAACCGCATCTACGACCGGCGCGACGAGGCGGCGCTGCACGAGGCCAAGGACAACGGGGACTCCGAGGAGCTGCTCGACATCATCGACATGACCGACGAGGCGCCGGTCATCCGCTGGGTGAACAACCTCTTCTTCACCTCGGTCCGCGAGCGCGCGTCCGACATCCACATCGAGCCCACCGACGACAAGGTGGTCGTGCGCTACCGCATCGACGGCAAGCTCGTGCCCTGGAAGGAGGCCCACCGAGGCTTCCTCCCCTCCATCGTGGCGCGCGTGAAGATCGAGGCCGGCCTCAACATCGCCGAGAAGCGCCTGCCACAGGACGGCCGCATCACGAAGAAGATCGCCGGCAAGGTGGTCGACGTGCGCGTGTCCACCATCCCCACCGCCAAGGGTGAGCGGGTCACCATGCGTCTCCTCGACAAGGAGAACGTCATGCTGGACCTCACGGACCTCGGGTTCGCGCGACGCCAGCTCGAGCAGATCAAGCACCTGGTGCACCGGCCCAACGGCATCGTGCTGGTCACGGGCCCCACCGGCTCCGGTAAGACCACCACCCTCTACGGCTGCTTGAACATGATCAACCAGCCCGACGTGAACATCCTCACGGCCGAGGACCCCGTCGAGTACGAGCTGCCCGGCATCGGTCAGCTGCACGTGCAGCCCAAGATCGGGCTCACCTTCGCCGCCGCGCTGCGCAGCTTCCTGCGCCAGGACCCCGACGTCATCATGGTCGGTGAGATTCGCGACCACGAGACGGCCGAGATCGCCGTCCACGCGTCCCTCACGGGTCACTTGGTGCTCTCCACGCTGCACACCAACGACGCGCCTGGTGCCGTGACCCGCCTCGTCGAGATGGGCGTGGAGCGCTACAACATCACCACGTCGGTCATGGCGGTGCTCGCCCAGCGCCTCGTGCGCCGGCTGTGCCCCAAGTGCCGCGAGGCCTACAAGCCCACCAACGACGACTTCCTCGAGCTGGGGCTCGAGATGGATCACCTCGAAGAGACGCTGGCCGACCTGCGCAAGGCCGCAGCGAGCACCGTGCTCGGCAAGGACTCGGCGGGCGTGGCGAAGACCAGCGCCGAGGGGGAGCTCCTGTTCTACCGGCCGGCGCCGCATGGCTGCGAGGCGTGCAGTCACAAGGGCTACCGCGGGCGTATCGGCATCTACGAGCTGATGATGCTCGACGAGGAGGTCCGCAAGGTCATCCTCGACCCCGCGGCGGACTCGAAGGCGATCCAGCGCGCCGCTCGTCGCAACGGTATGCGCGTGCTGCGCGAAGATGGCGCGCGTCAGGTCATCGCCGGCATCACCAGCATCGAAGAGGTCCTCGCCGCGACGCAAGCCGGGGAGATGTAGTGGCCGTCTACGCGTACAGAGGCATCGACGCCAAGGGCAAGAACGTCAAGGGAGTCCGCGACGCCGACAACCCCAAGACGGTCCGTACCCTCTTGCGCAAGGAGGGCATCCTCGCCACCGAGGTCCTCGAGAAGTCGGATGCGGCCAAGCGCTCGGCGCGCGAGGTGGACATCAAGGCCTTCTTCAATCGCTTGGGCGTCATGGAGGTGGCCGTCGCCACCCGCCAGCTGGCCATCCTCCTGCGCAGCGGCATCCCGCTGGTGGAGGGGCTCACGGCGCTGATCGACCAAGTGGAGCACCCGGACCTGAAGGCCGCCTTCACCGAGGCGCGCAACAAGGTCAACGAGGGCGAGTCCTTTGCCGACGCGCTCAAGGCGCACCCCAAGGTGTTCCCGAACCTCTTCGTGAACATGGTGGCCGCGG
This sequence comes from Sandaracinaceae bacterium, assembly GCA_020633075.1. Taxonomy (GTDB): domain Bacteria; phylum Myxococcota_A; class Polyangia; order Polyangiales; family Houyiibacteriaceae; genus JADJJE01. Next base: position 598,477 of record JACKEI010000002.1, on the reverse strand, counting down.
GTGAGGCCTCGGGCACCCTCGAGGTGGTGCTGGCGCGCCTGGCCGACTTCCTGGAGAACCAGGCCAAGCTCAAGGGCAAGGTGGGAAGCGCCATGGCCTACCCGGCGTTCATGACCGTGATGAGCCTCGGGATCATGGCGGTCATGATGACGGTGGTCGTCCCGAAGGTCACGAGCATCTTCGAGGACTTCGAGCAGGCCCTGCCCTGGTACACGGAGGTCATGATCTTCATCAGCAAGCTGCTCACCAACTACTGGTGGGCGCTGCTGGGGCTCATCATCGGCGGCACCGTCTGGTTCCGCCGCTGGATCGCCACCGAGGAGGGCCGCGCCAAGTGGGACCACCACGTGCTGCGCGTGCCCCTCTTCGGCAAGCTGCTGGTGATGGTGGCCGTGACCCGCTTCGCGCGGACGCTGGCGACCCTGCTGCGCAGCGGCGTGCCCGTCCTGCGCGCCATGGAGATCACGCGCAACGTGCTGGGCAACACCGAGCTCATGGCCGTCATCGACGTGGCCCGCGAGAGCGTGCGCGAGGGCGAGGGGCTCGCGAAGCCGCTCAAGGCCAGCGGCGCGTTCCCGCCCATCGTCACGCACATGATCGCCATCGGCGAGCGCTCGGGTCAGCTGGAAGAGATGCTGGAGAACGTCGCGTCGGCGTACGACCAGCAGATCGAGGTGCGCGTGCAGGCCATGACCTCGATGCTGGAGCCGCTCATCATCGTGTTCATGGGGGCCGGGTCTGGCGGCATCGCGTTCTCCATCCTCATGCCGCTCATGCAGATCTCCGAGTTCGTGCAGTGAAGGTCGACGTAGATGGCACGCAGGCGACAACAACCAAGCTCGGTGCGGCTCCCCTGGGAGGACCGCCGCGGTATCCGTCGCTTCCTGGAGCGCTCTCGCTTGAGCGTGGTGGTCGCGCTAGTGGTCGTCGGCCTGCTCGGAATGCTGGTGACGCGCGCGGCCGCCAACCGTCAGCGCCGCAGCCAGACCCGCGCGACCATCGGCCAGGTGCACCGCGCCGTGGCGCGCTTCCGCGCCGACATGGGCCGCTGCCCGCGCAACATCACCGAGATGCTGCACCCTCCCCGCGGCCGCATGACGTACCTGCACGGCGGCGAACCCCGCGACGCGTGGGGCAACCCCATTCTGTTGACGTGCCCCGCGCCCGACGACCCGGACACCGAAGAGGTGGTGTCGGCGGGCCCGAGCGGCGACTTCCTCGTCGACGACAACATCCAATGACTCCTCGCTCCCTCCGGACCGCGTCGCGCGACGCAGAATCGAGACCGCTATGAACGCTCCCTCCAATCTCCCCCTTCGCCTGAACACCCCGCGCTTCGCGCGCTCGACCCGCACGGCACGCGCTCGTCGCACGCTCGGCATGACGCTGGTCGAGATCATGATCGTCGTCGTGATCATGGCGCTCATGGCCACCGCCGTCGGCGTCGCCGTCATCCCGCGCCTGAAGGCGGCCCGTATCACCCAGACGCGCACGGACGCTCAGACCGTGGCGAGCGCTGCCATGCAGTACATCATCGAGAACCCGGGCGAGGGCTGTCCGACCATTCAGGAGCTGTCCGGGGGGTACCTGAGCAGCAGCACGCGCCTCAAGGATGCGTGGGACAACGACTTCGCCATCGAGTGCAGCGGGGACGAGGTCAACGTTCGTTCGGCCGGGCCCGACGGCAACATGGGGACCGAAGACGACATCTGAACGCCATGCCTCACGCCTTGCGCCACGCCACCACGCCCCCGCCTGCCTGCTCGCCCTCGAGCAGCGTCGCGCCGTGGCGCGGAGGGCGCGCGCGCAGGCCTGAGCGAAGGCGGCAGGGGGGTATGACCCTCATCGAGATCATGATCGTCATCGTGATCATGGCCCTCGCTGCCGGGGGAGCCACGGTCGCGCTCAACTCGGTGACCCGCGCCAAGCTGCGCTCCGCCTGCGTCCGCATCGTGGCCGGCGCCCGCTTCGGCTACCACCGCTCGGTCGTGCGGGGCCGCACGGTGCGCATGGTGCTGGACATCGACACGGGGAGCATCTCGTTCGAGGAGGCCGACGGCCGCGTGTTCCTCGCCCGCAACGACGACGACACGCGCCTCGAGCTGGACGAGACCGACGCCGACCTGGCCGCCGTGGACCCGTGGTCGGCCGCTCAGGCACGGCTGGAGGACACCTTCACGCCCAGCTTCGGCCGGTCCCCCTTCGGTCCCATCTCGAACGAGGACGGCGAGCCTCTCAGCCGTTACCAGCCGCAGGCGCTGGGCAACAACATCCGCATCCTGCGGGTGATCACCCCCCACGAGATCGAGCCCCGTGAGGCCGGCCGCGCCTCCATCTACTTCTTCCCGGGTGGGCGCACGCAGCAGGCCGTCATCCACCTGGCCGACAGCGCGGACCGCGTCTACTCCGTCGCCCTCCATCCGCTCACCGGGCGCGGGCGCATCTACAACTACGCCTACGAGCCCGAGGAGATCTCGGACGAGAGCCCCAGCGAAGTGAGGGACCCAGGATGACGCGGCGGGACGCACGCGCCGGGTTCACCCTGCTCGAGGTCATGGTCGCGGTGGCGATCCTGGCGCTCTCGCTCACGGCTATCTTCTCGAGCCAGGTTGGCGCCATGCGCACCGCCGCCCGCTCGCGCAGCATCAGCACGGCGTCGCTCTTGGCGCGCTGCAAGATGGGTGAGATCGAAGAGCAGATCGCGAACGAAGGCCTGCCCGCCATCGACGACCATGGTCGCGACGAGTGCTGCGAGGGTGCCGAGATGCGCGGCTTCCGATGCGAGTGGCGCATCGACCGGGTGGTGCTTCCGGGCGAGACCGGCGGCGGAGAGGGTGGCGAGGAGAGCGGCCTGCCGGGCATGGGAGACGACGAAGGGCCCGCGCTGGCGATGGGTGACTTCCTGGGCGGTGGCTCCGACACGTCGGGGCTCGCGGAGATGGCCATTGGCCTCGCCTACCCCGTCCTCAAGCCACACATCGAGGAGCAGGTGCGGCGCGTCACGGTCGAGGTCTTCTGGACGGAGGGGGAGACCGAGCGCAGCTTCGACGTGCTGCAGTACGTGGTCGGTGAGCAGCCGCCGGCCGCCCCAGACCCGGACTCGGTGCCGACGCCATGAGCGCACGGCGACACCCCCGCGCGCAGCGCGCTCAGGCCGGCATCACCCTGATCGAGGCGATGATCGCGCTGACCATCATGGGCATCGTCGCGACGATGGTGTGGACGGCCTTCTCGCAGACCTCTCGCAGCAAGGCGCGCGTCGAGGAGGACCTCGACCGCATGCACGTGATCCAGATGGCGCTCGAGCGCATGGCCCGCGAGCTGAGCATGGCGTACGTCTCCACGCATCGCCCCGCTAGCCCGGCGCTGCTGACGGTGCACACTGCGTTCATCGGGCACGACCACGGCGGCCGCGACCGCGTGGACTTCACGTCTTTTTCGCATCAGCGCCTCTACCGAAACGCGCACGAGAGCGACCAGAACGAGCTCAGCTACTTCGTCACGCGCGACCCGGAGGACGGTCGCCGGCAGGTGCTCGCGCGCCGCGAGCAGAACCGCATCGACGACGACCCCACGCGCGGCGGGCAGGTCGAGATCATGGTGAACGACGTGACCTCGTTCGAGCTGGAGTACCTGGATCCCACCAGCAAGCAGTGGGTGCGCAGCTGGGATACCACGCAGGGAACCGGCCAAGTCAACCGGCTGCCCTCGCAGGTGCGCATCACCCTCGAGGTGCCACACCACCGGGACCGCAACCGCACCCTGACCTACGGCACGCGCGCCTCGCTGCCGATGGTCTGGGCCCTCAACCACGCGAGCTACAACCCATGACGGCCCGCGCCAACACGCTGCGCGGGTTCGGCCCGCTCGCTCGCTCGGGGGACTCGCGCTCCCATGCGCGGCGCACGCGCGGGCGACACGCACAGGGCGACCCGCGCGAGAAGGGCATCGCCCTCATCATCGCCATCACCGCGGTCACCATCCTGGCGGTGCTGCTGGCAGACCTGCACGAGACCACGGGCGCCGCCTTCGCGACCTCCGCGCAGGAGCGCGACTCGCTGCGCGCGGAGTACATGGCGAAGAGCGGGTTGAACCTGACGCGCCTCTTGGTGGCGAACGAGCCGGCCATCCGCCAGGTGGTCCTGCCCATCTACCAGGCCATGGTTGGGCGGCCGCCGCCGCAGCTCCCCATCTGGACCTACGCCGACCTGCTGCTGCGTCCCTTCTGCCGCAACGACCGAGCCGGGCGGGCAGCACGCCAGCGCGCGGAGGACGACGGCGAGCCGCCGGAGGTGCCCTTCGACTTCGGCAGCACGCAGGGCCTCGACAACACGCCTGGCCGCTGCGAGATCGTCGCGCTGGCCGAGAACGCCAAGATCAACGTCAACCAACCGCTCAACCTCACGGGCGACGACGCGCGGCGCAGCGTCGCGATGCAGGTCTTCGCGATGGTCGGTGGCTACCAGCAGCCAAGCCCCTTCGACCCCCTCTTCGGTCGCCAGGACGCCGACGGGCAGTTCTCGTCCCGCCAGGACATCGTGTCCGGGATGATCGACTGGTGGGACGGGGACACCGACCAGACCACCTTCGACCCGGGTGCGGGCACCGTCGCCAACCAAGGCAGCGAGGACAACCCCTACCGCCGCTTCGACGACCCCTACGACCCGAAGAACGCGCCCTTCGACTCACTCGAAGAGCTGCGCCTGCTGCGCGGGGTGGGGGACGACTTCTGGGCCACGTTCATCGAGCCGCGCCAAGACGACCCAGAAGCCCGCGCCGTGACCATCTACGGCAGCGGCTCGGTCAACCCCAACGAGGCGCCCCCCGAGGTGCTGCTCGCGCGCGTGTGCTCGATCATCCCCCAGCAGACGCTGTGCACGAACCCGGCCGAGGCCGCCAAGTTCATCCAGCTGACCAACACGGCCCGCAGCATCATCCAGGTGCCTTTCTTCACGCGCTCGGGCGACTTCCTGAACTTCCTGGAAGGGCGCGGCGGCTCGCGCGACCTCTACCCCATGCTCCGCGGCTTTCTCGGCGAGGACAACCCGCTGCTCTTCACCCCCGTGACCATCCCGCAGACCGCCCGAGCCGAGCTCGACCGCTCTTTCGTGACGGCCGCGCGCATCCTCACCATTCGCGTCACCGGCAGCTCAGGCCGGGCCCGCGTCAGGCTCAACACCGTCATGAACTTCCACGACCGCTGGACCCCTCCCCCGCCGAACGGCGGCTCCATGCCGGGCCTCGGCATCTTTCACTACTATCGGGTGGACTGATGGCACGCATCCTTGGACTCGAGATCGACGGTGACGTGGTGCGCGGTGCGCTCATCAACGTCGCGCTGCGCAGCACGGTGCTGGAGCGCTATGTGGAGGCCCGCGTCCTGCCGCCCGTGGACGTGAGCTTGGGCAACGCGGAGGGGCCACACGGCGGGCCGCCTGCGGCGCTGCACCCCAACCTGTTTCCGATGATCGACGGTGAGGACGAGGAGGCAGAAGACCCCTCCGTGTCCGGCGCCGATGACACCGAGACGGCCGCAGAGGCACCACAGACGCCGCTCGCGCTGGCCGTCAGAGAGCTCTTGAGACAGTGCGGCCGCGTGCCGGATGGCATTCACGTGCACCTCGACGGAAAGCAGGTGAGCCTGCGGCCCATGACGCTCCCGGCGGGCGCCGCGAAGCGCCTGAAGGAAGTGCTACCGGGTGAGCTGGAGGGGGTGCTGCCCTTCGACGTGGCGGACGCCGTCATTCACCACCAGCCCATCTCCAGCGAAGAGCTGACCATCCGCGTCCTCACCGCGGCCGTGCGTCGGGAGCACGTCGCAGCCAGCATCGCGTACTTCGAGTCCGCCGGCATCGAGCCGCGCCAGCTCGCGGCGGGCGCCGCCACCCTGGATGGCTTGGTGCCGCTGCTCACGGCGCTGCAAACAGACGCTCCGGTGCTCGTCATCGACATGGGCCGCGAGAGCACGGACGTGTGCGTCCTCGAGGGCGGTCGCACCGTGCACGCACGGAGCATCTCCATCGGCATGGACGCCGTTCGGGCCGGCGAGGCTGGCGCGGTGGACGAGCTCGCGGGCTCTCTGCGGCGCACGGTCGCGAGCCACCGCATGAAGGGGGGCGAGCCGCTCGAGCGGGTCATCGTGGGCGGACACGGCGCGAGCGAGCCGGCGGTGCGGGACTGGCTGAGCGGTGTGCTGGACGTCTCCGCGGAGACCGTCGCGCTGCCGGCGGGCGATGGCCTGATCCCCGAGCAGGACCTGCCGCGCTTCATGCGGGTCGCCGCGCTGGCGGGGCGCTCCGCGGTCAAGGGGCAGCGTATCAACCTCCGCCAAGGGGAGTTCGCGTCGCGACACGCCGCCGGCGAGATCCGTCGCTACGCGCGCCTGCTCGCCTTCTCGGCGGCCGCCATCTTGGGCAGCTTCGCCATCTCCCTGTACACCCGCTATACCGTGTTGGACACCGAGCGCGCCGAGCTGCGCGCCGAGCTAGGTGCCCTGACGCACGCGATGTTCCGGCAGCGAACCGAGTCTCCCTCACAGGCCCGGACTCTGGTCCAGGGCGGCGCCAGCGAGCGCGACCCGATGCCGCGCATGGGGGCCTACCAGGTGATGGGAGCCATCGCCGAGCTCATCCCGGAAGACGCCCAGCACACCACACGCCGGCTGACCATCTCGTTCGACGACGAGGCACGCGACGGAGAGCTGGAGATCCAAGGGACCGTCGCCAGCGTCACGCAGCGGGACGCCATCGCCGCGGCGCTCGAGGCGCACGACTGCTTCTCGGACGTGCAGCCTGGTGCGACCAGCTCGCGCAACGACATCCTCTCCTATCGCATCGAGGCCGAGATTCGCTGCCCCGGCGATCAACCCGAACCCGAGGCAGCCAACGCTGCCGGGAGGCGCGACCGTGGCAATTAGTGACGTGCTGAAGCCGGCGCGCGACGCCTACGAGGACCTCACCGAGCGCGAGCGCCGCTTGGTCATGCTCTTGGGGGTCGTGCTCGTGGCCATCATCGTGCTGCTGCCCATCTTCTTCATGACCACCGAGGTGGCGGACATGGAGACGGAGAACGAGGAGCTGCGCGCCGTGATGCGGGAGATCGAACAAGCGCGCCCCCGCCTGGCCCGCATCGCCGCCGAGAACGAGGCCAACAACGAGCGCTACGCCAACCGCGCCCCGGCCCTGGGTGGCTTCGTGGAGCAGCGGGCGCAGGCTCACGGCCTGGCCCTCCGCGAGATCAATGACCAGCCCGAGCTCGCCCTCGGGAACTACATGCGGCGCGGCGTACGGGTGCGCATCCCGGACGTAGGCATCGACCCCGTGCTCGACATGCTGCGTGACATCGACCGGAGCGAGTATCCGGTGGCCGTGTCGCGCCTGCAGATCGACCGCTACCGGGACGCGGGCAACTTCAACATCGAGGTCGGCGTGAGCGCCTACGACAAGCAGGCGCGCCGCGCGGGCGACGCGGACGGCGCACGCACAGGGGCGGGGTCCAACTGATGGGTCGCAAGGTGCTCAAGTTCCTGGGCTACTCGACGTTCTTCTGGACGTTCTTCTGGCTCTTCGCGTACCTGTCGTTTCCCTACGAGCGCGTACGCGACCGCATCGTGCAAGAGGTGGAGTTCCCGAAGGACGCGCGCGGCAACCGCCGCCCAAGCGGCTACCAGCTCGAGATCATGGAGCTGTCCCCGTCCTGGTTCACCGGCGTCGAGGCGCGCGGCGTGCGCATCATCAAGCCCGGCGAGGGGGAAGAGCCCACCGTCGACGTGCTGATCGAGGAGGTCAACGCGCGCATCTCGCTGCTCTCGCTGCTCACGGGCACCATCGCCGTGAGCTTCGACGCTCGCCTCGCGGGCGGCGCGGTCGAGGGTGAAGTGGAGTACGGCGACAGCAGCGCGCTGCAGCTGAACATCGTGGAGCCCCTGCGGCTGCGCGGCATCTCCATCATCCGCGCCTTCTTGGGGCTGCCTCTCGGCGGAACCCTCTCCGGCGACATCGACGTCGACTTCCCCGAGGAGATCGCCCAGGCGTCGGGCCACGTGAACCTGCGCGCCGACAACCTGACCATTGGCGACGGGATCGCGAAGCTGCGCCTCCCGGGCATGCCCAACGGCATCACGCTCGAGCGCATCAACGCTGGTCGCATGACCATCCGTCTCGCCATCGCGGGCGGCGTCGCCACGGTGCAGCGTCTTCGCTCTCGCGGCGAGGACGCCGAGCTGGACGGTGAAGGGACCATCAACCTGATGCAGCCGCTGCGTCAGTCGCGCCTGGACCTGCTGGTCCGGCTCAAGATCCTGGACGCGTATCGCGAGCAGTCCGACCGTGCGCGCGCGATGATCTCGCTGCTGGACTCCGTCCCCACCCTGGCGCGCGCGCGCACATCCGACGGTGCGCTGCAGTACCGCTTGGGCGGCTCGATGGGCGGCGGCATCCGCAGCAGCGCCGCGGGAAGCACCCGCATGAACATCGCTCCAGACGACGAGGACGACGTGCCGGTCGCCGCGCCAGCAGCGCCAGCCGCGGCCCCACCCGCCGCCACGGGGACCGGCGCCCCCACAGCGGTCCCAGCACCCGCAGCCACAGGGACCGGCGCTCCGGCGCCCGAGGCCACCCCATGAGCACCAAGCCGACGCGCAACGCCAAGAGCACCCAGGAGCTGCGCTTCTACCATCACCCGACCTGCTCCACGTGCAAGAAGGCGCAGAAGTGGCTGGGTGCGCACGATGTCACCGTGGAAGAACGACGCATCGCCGAGACGCCGCCCTCCGCGCGCGAGCTCGAAGACGCCATCGTGCGTTCAGGGCTGCCTGCCAAGCGCTTCTTCAACACCAGCGGGCAGTCGTATCGCGCGGGCGGGTGGTCCGAGAAGGTGGACGCGCTGAGCGTACGTGACGCCAGTGAAGCGCTGGCCGCAGACGGGATGCTCATCAAGCGTCCCCTGCTCATCGGCGCCGACGTGGTGCTGGTGGGCTTCCGCGAAGACGCCTACGCGGAGGCGCTAGCGGGCGCGTGAACGGCCCGGCCGGAAGCAAGTGAGCGGCGACCAACCGCGCGGCCGCTCGAGGTGCGACAGGGCCTCGGCCATCACGCGGGCACCGGACACGGGGCGTCCGTGACCTGGCAGTAGGTGCTCGACGGGCAGCTGGCGCAGCAGCGCCTCCGTGCGGGCGGAAGCCACACCATCGACATACTCAGGGTTGAACCACGCGCGCCCGTTCACCGAGAGGATCGTGTCCCCCGAGAGCAGCGTGCGCGTCTTTTTGTTCCAGAGGCACGTGGAGCAGTCGGTGTGCCCGGGAGTCTCGAGCACCTCCCAGTCCGGCGCGCCGGGCACGGTGTGGCTGTCCCGCAGGTAGCCCTTGATGGGCGGCTCGAAGACGAAGGGGGAGAGCCCGAAGCCCGCGTCCTTGGCCGTGGAGAGCGCCTCGCCCAGCGCGGCCCAGTCCATGGGCTGGTCGAAGAGCACCGGGATGATCTGCAGCATGGCCCGTGGACCAGGGCTCCGCGCAGGCTGGCCGCGCACGTAGTCCTCCACCTTGGCGGGGAGCCAGATGCCTCCGCCCGTGGCGGCATGCAGCGCCGGCAGTCCCGCCACGTGATCGCTGTGCGCGTGCGTCGCCGTCAGGACCACGTCCGCGCCCGCGCCCAGCTCGCGCAGGGTCTCCAGCGCGGAGGTGGCGTTGAGGGGAATCCCCGCGTCCACCACGCAGGCGGCCCCCGCCCCGCCGTCCTCGATCACGTAGCAGTTGAAGATGTACCTCGAGTGGATGCGGACGCCGATGTCGCGAAGGTCGGTCATGGACCGAGAGCGTACCCGACTTGCCTCGACGCCGGCGCGAGGCACTGCTCGCAGTGCGGCCGGGTCGCTCGAAGCTCCATTCCTCTCTCGACCAACGTAGTACGCTCGACTGCGAGAGTCCGACACACGTGGAGTCTCAGCTGCTGCACGCATGACTTCCACGAAACCCGCCAGCCCGCTCCCCCCACCAGGGCCCGATGCGCCTCGCGACGCGTCACGTTTGGGCACCGGCCTGGCCTGGGTCGTGCTGCTCATCCTCGCGGGCCTCTCGAGCGCGCGAGCGCTGCGGGGTGATGCCGTGTGGCTGCTCCTCGTGTGGGGAGCCTATACGCCCTTCGTGCTGCTGCCTGCCTACGTCATCCTCGGGCTCGCCGTTCGGCGTGGGCAGCGCCTCCTCGCCCTGGGGTCCCTCGCGCTGGTCGTCGCGCACCTGGTCGCCGTCGTGCCGCAGGTCTTCTCGCGCGCTCCGTCGAGCGACGCCCTGCAGTCCCCGCTGCGCGTGGTCACTGCAAACGGCAACGGCTGGAACCAACACCCCGACGAGACCCTGCGCAACCTGTCACACTTCGACGCCGACCTGGTCTGCCTGCAGGAGGTCTCCCCCACGTGGCTCGACGCGCTGCGTGACGAGGGCTGGCTGGACCTCTACCCACACCAACACTTGGACGTACGAGAGGGGGTGTGGGGGATGGCGCTGCTCTCCCGGCTGCCGCTGCGCAACATTGACGCGCGCGACCTGAACGAGGCCCCCGGGATTCAAGCGGAGGTGCAGCACATGGGCCGCACCGTGCACGTCTTCTGCGTGCACCCGGCCCCGCCGGCCGGCGACTTCGTGGCGAGCCACCTGGACGCGCTCGAGCGGATTCTGCTGTGGGCCGAGGCACACCAGAGCGACTCGGCGGTGCTGCTGGGCGACTTGAACAGCACACCCTACAGCGACTTCTCGTCCGCGCTGCGCGCGCACATGGACGACGCCTGGGAGCTGGCCGGGCCCATCGGGCTCGGTCACACGTGGCCCAACAACGGACTGATGTACCCACCCGCCCGTCTGGATCACGTCTACGTCACGCGGTCGTTGGGCGTCAGCCGCGTACAGCGCGCGCTGGCGGCATCCTCGGATCACGCACCAGTGATTGCGGACATCGTGCTGCACGCGCGCTGAGCAAGGGTAGACTGCGCGCATGGACGACACCGCGAACCCCAGCTCTTCGGCCGCCAAGGGCGGCGTCTCCCACCACGCGGGGGGAGCGCGCCCCGGCGTGGACTGCCCCATCGAGAGTGGCGCCGACTACATCGAGAGCGTGCGCGGGCGCGACCTGCGGGTGTTCCTCTTCGGCGAGCGGGTGGCGGAGCCGGTGGATCATCCCATCATCCGTCCGTCCATCGAGGCGGTGGCCGTGACCTACGACCTCGCGAACCAGAACCCCAAGCTGGCCAGCGCGGAGTCCACCCTGAGCGGCAAGCGCGTGAACCGCTTCCTGCACATCGCGGAGTCCGCCGAGGACGTGGTGCAGCAGAACAAGATGCAGCGCCGCATGGGGCAGCTGACGGGCACGTGCTTCCAGCGCTGCGTGGGCATGGACGCGGCCAACGCGCTGTGGTCGGTCACGTACGAGTGCGACGCGGCGCACGGCACGCCCTACCACGCGCGCCTGCGCGCCTTCTGGGCGGAGATGCAGCGGCTGAACCTCGTGGTGGGGGGCGCCATGACGGACCCGAAGGGGGACCGCAGCAAGGGGCCCAGCGACCAGGAAGATCCGGACCTCTTCACGCGCGTCGTGGAGAGGCGCGCCGACGGCATCGTCATCCGAGGCGCCAAGGCACACCAGACGGGCTGCGTGAACTCCCACTGGTTGCTGGTCATGCCCACCATGCGCTTGCGCGAGTCCGACAGGGACTACGCGGTGGTCGCCGCCATCCCCGTGACGGCCAAGGGCATCACCTTCATCTACGGGCGCCAGTCGTGCGACGCGCGCGCGCTCGAAGGCGGCGACATCGACCAGGGCAACGCTCGCTACGGCGGCCAAGAGGCCATGATCCTCTTCGACGACGTGTTCATCCCCAACGAGCACGTGTTCATGGACGGCGAGGTGGCCTTCGCGGCGCCGCTGGTGGAGCGCTTCACCGCCTTCCACCGCCGCAGCTACGTGTGCAAGACCGGACTCGGGGACGTGATCATCGGCGCGGCCGCCACCATCGCGGACTACAACGGCGTCCCGCAGGTCTCGCACATCCGCGACAAGCTGGTGGAGATGACGCACCTCAACGAGACCATCTACGGCGCCGGCATCGCGTCGTCGCACGAGTCCAAGCCCACCGCGGCCGGCAACTACCAAAACGACGACATGCTGGCCAACGTGTGCAAGCAGAACGTCACGCGCTTCCCGTACGAGCTGGCGCGCCTGGCGCAGGATCTGGCCGGCGGCCTCATGGTGACCTGCCCGTCCGAGCGCGACCTGAACTCGCCCGAGGTGGGGCCCATCCTGAAGAAGTTCCTGGCGGCGCGTCCGGGTGTCACGGCCGAGAACCGCGTGCGCATCCTGCGCTTGATCGAGAACATGACGCTGGGCCGCAACGCGGTGGGCTACCTCACGGAGAGCATGCATGGCGCGGGCTCGCCGCAGGCGCAGCGCATCCAGATCGGCCGCCAGATGGACCTGGGGTACAAGAAGGCCCTGGCCAAGCACCTGGCGGGCGTCAGCGAGGACCCAGCCACCGTGGAACCCAGCACCTCCGCCCGCTTCGAGGCCATGTTTGCCGCCGAAGACGACGCCGAGAGCGGGGCTACGCGGTAGCGCGACGCGAAACCAGCGCAGCCGCCAGGTAGTAGGCGAGCTTCACGAGCAGCCAGCCGACGACGAAGCACACCCCCAAGAACATGCCGGCCTGCATGCCGGTCTCCATGGCGCGACCCAGGTTGGGGTCTGCGCCGGCGGGGACGAGCAGCCCGCGCGTCACCTGCTGCGTCTCCATCTGCTGCAGCATGTTCACGGACGCGAGGCCCAGGTCCACCAGCGCGTTGGCGCCGCACCCGATGAAGACCAGGGTGGCCGCCTTCTCGTGGCCCTGCAGCGTGAACGCCCCGGACACGATGAGCAGGATGGACGCCACGACGTTGAGCAGCTGCGCCAGCACCAAGAAGGGCCCGTACTTGGCGGTCAGCTCCTGCGTGGCCGCCACCAGCGCGCGCTGCTGCTCCGCCCCAGGCATGCCCTGGGCCCCGAGGAGCTCGCCCTGGGCCTCCAGCATGGCGCCGCTGGCCATGTTGGAGACGGCCCCGCAGCAGCCGCCAATGACGCCCATGACGCCCAGCATGATGGCCACGACCGCGAGGGCCTTCTGCGCGGTGGAAGGACCCGACGCGCCGCGTGGGGTCTCGGGGTAGTTCGCGAACGGTTCCATCGCGCCAGACTACCAGTCGGCCGTCGGCCTGCGAACTGCCGAGTGCACGTGCTACACGCTCCGGATGGCCGGCCTGCTCTCGCTCGTTGCGACGCCCATCGGGAACCTGGACGACATCACCCTGCGGGCCCTGCGCACCCTGCGCGAGGCGGACGCCATCTTGGCGGAAGACACCCGCCGCACGGGTGTGCTCACGTCGCACCACGGCATCGCCACGCGCCTGCGCTCGCTGCACGCGCACACGGGCGACGGTCAGCTGGACGCCATCGCGGCAGAGCTGGCCGCGGGCGCGCGCTTCGCGCTGGTGTCTGACGCGGGCACCCCGGTGGTCAGCGACCCAGGGCACGCGCTGGTGGAGCGGGCGGTCGCGCTGGGGGTCACGGTGGAGGGCATCCCGGGCCCGAGCGCGGTCACCACGGCGGTGGCGGTCTCCGGCCTGCCCTGCGACCAGTTCCGCTTCGTGGGCTTCCTCGCGCGCACCGGGAGCAAGCGCGCGAGCGCGCTCGAGAGCATCGTGCACGACACCGCAGCGTCGGTGTTCTTCGAGGCGCCGTCACGCGTGGGCAAGACCCTGAGCGAGCTGGCCGCGCTGGCCGAGCCGACGCGCCGCGCGGCGGCCTGTCGAGAGCTCACCAAGCTGCACGAAGAGGTGCGCCGCGGCACCCTGGGCGAGCTGGCGGCCTACTTCGCGGAGGGCGCCCGCGGTGAGTTCACGGTCGTGGTGGAGGGCGCGCCGCGGCAGCAGGCGCCAGACACCACCGAGGAGCTCGAGGCGCGCGCCGCGTCCCTGCTCGCCGAGGGCAACGCCGTGAAGACCGTGGCGAAGGCGTTGGCGGCGACCACCACTCTCTCGCGCGCAGAGGCGTACGACCTGGTGCTGCGTGTGGCGCGCCCCGACGGCTCCGGACCACACGGCAACGACGACGCGTAGCGCGTGTCTACGGCGCGCAAGCGAGCGCTCAGGCTGGCTCGTACACGTCGATGACGGCCTGCCCGAGCTCCTCGCTCAGGTACTTGCGCAGCTTCTCCAGCAGACGCTTCTCCAGCTGCCGCACGCGCTCGCGGCTGACCCCGAACTCGGTGCCCAGGTCTTGCAGCGTGCGTGGGTCCTCCGCCAAGAGACGCTCGTCGAAGATGCGCTTCTCCTTGCCGTCGAGGAGCCCACCGAACTCGTGGATCTTGCCCTTGAGCTGGTCCCCCAGCTGCTGCTCGGCCAGGACGTCGTCCATGCCCCCGCCGCCGCCCGGGAGCAGCTCCACGCGCGCCACCTGACGGCCGTCACCGGCGCCGACGGGGGCGTCCAGCGACGCCTCACCGGCGCTCAAGCGGCGGTCCATGGAGACCACGTCTTGCTCGGGCACGTTCAGGCGCTCCGCGATGAGCGCGGGCGTTGGCTCGATGCCCATGGCGGACAGGCGCGCCTTCTCCTTCTTGAGGTTGAAGAAGAGCTTGCGCTGCGCCTGCGTGGTCCCGACCTTCACCAACCGGTGGTTGTTGAGGATGAAGCGCAGCATGTACGCGCGAATCCACCACGCCGCATAGCTGGAGAGCTTGACGCCCTTGTAGGGGTCGTACTTCTTCACGGCCTGCATGAGGCCGATGTTGCCCTCCTGCACGAGGTCCAAGAGGTTCTTGTAGGCCTGACGGTAGTCGTACGCGATCTTCACGACGAGGCGGAGGTTGCTGGTGACCAGCTCGCGCGCGGCGTCCAGGTCGCCCTCCTCGGCGTACTTGACCGCCAGCGTGTGCTCTTGCTCCGGGGTCAGCAGCTTGTAGCGGTGGACGTCCCGCATGTACGCGGCGAGCGGGTCGCGCTCGGCCAGCGAAGCCTTGCTGGTGGCGAGGGCCTTGGTCTCGCTCCGCCGGAGGAGCGCCTTGGGCAGCGTGGAGCCGTCTTCTTCGACGAGCTCGGCTTCGATCACCTCGGCGTCGATGTCATCGTGGCCATCCTGACCATCCTGGTCGCCATCACCGTAGTCGTCGTCGCCGCTGTTGCTGGCGTCGAGCTGGAACTCGTCCTTGGGGTCACCGATGTGCACAAGCTGATCCATACGTGGGTAGCGCGGAGCTGTAAAGGCGCCCCGCAGCAACGGCAACAGTCGCGCTCCGTGCTTGTTCCGTTACGAGCGGAGTCCTGACGGCCCCACGAGAGGGTCGCTTCAGAACTGCGCCCGCATGGTCGCGAAGAGGTCTACCCGCAGCTGCCCGCCGAGCGAGAAGCGCTGCCCCGGGGTGTCCAGGATGACGCGATGGTGGGGGTCCACGATGCCTCGGGCGCAGCCCGCGATGCGCGGGTCGGCAGCGTCGCGCGGCGAGGCGTTCTCGTTGCAGCGGTCGGTGCCGGTGATCTGGTGCGGCGTGGTGTACTGCAGCGAGCCGCCGAAGCCGAAGCGCACGAAGCGCGCCGCCTGCAGCTCGACGGCCACGCGCCCGCCGATGCGACCATGGGCCTGCACGTCGGTCAGCCCCGTGAAAGGGACCAGCCGGAGACCGCCGGGGGCGCCCGTGCAGTCCGCCGGGTCGGTTGGCGCCCCCTCGCACGTGGGGCTGGTCAAGGTCGGCGCGGTGGACGTCCCCAGCGCGTCGAAGAGCGGGGAGTAGTCGCGGCCCTGTGCGACCCACTGCGCCTGCAGGCGCATGTCCACGCTCAGCCGCTGCGACTTCCCGCGATGCTCCCACGGGACCAAGGCCATGCCGGCGACGAACTCGGCCACCAGCGGTGGGTTCACGTGCCGGTACCCTGCGAGCGCGCCCCCTGGCGCGAACGCGGAGCCCGCGCGCCCGCGGAACTGCGCCGTGAAGCCCGCGCCACCGTAGGGCTCCGCATAGCGAAAGCGATGCGACATGCGGGTCTCGAAGGTGAGCGCGTGCGTTCCGTCGCTGACGCCGCAGTTGCTCTCGCCCGCGGCGCAGGGGTGCCTGACAGCGCCCACGGCGACGCGGCCCGTGAGTCGAAAGACCCACGTGGGCGAGTGCGCGTCGCGGTACTGATTGAGGGGCGCCCAGCCCAGCCCGAGCAGCAGGAGGTCGATGCCGGAGCGCGTCGGCGACACCAACGGAGACGCTTGCGCCAACCCGTCCAGGAGTGAGCCGTTCACGGGGTTGAGCCGGCGGTCGTCGCTGAGCACCAGCGGCAGGTCCACGCTGAGCTCGAGGTCACGAAACAGGCCGATGTCGAGCCCCAGGAGCAGCTCGTGGCGCACCATGCGGTACGCGGCGACGCGCTCGATCTCGGTGCGGCCTGTGGTGCTGGGCCGCTCGCGGCGCACGTCGGCCCACTCCTGCACACGTCGGAAGAGCACGCGCACGTTGAGATCGAAAGGGTCGCGCCCGTCGGCGGCGTCCGCGACGTCCGTGTACGTGGCGGGGGTCTCCAGCAGCCGCAGGTCGCGCTCGTCCGCCCGCGCGACGCTGCCTGACGCAAGCGTCAGCCCGAACAGCAGCAGCCGCAGCACGAGCACGGCGCGGCCACGTGGCGGGCGTTGGCTCAATCGGCCTCCGCAGGGGCCGCTGGCGTGGGCTGCGCGGCGCTGGACGGCTGGGGCACGGGCCGCAGGGACGCGAGCAGCGCCTCGAAGCTCTCGCGCGCCTCGGCCACAGCCGCAGCAGGTCCCACCAGCTTGAAGAACACGAAGCCCCCCGGCGCCACGACGGCGGCGCCCAGCATGCGCTGATGAGGCCGCTCTGCGCCGTCCGCCGCGGGCCCAGCGTGCATCCCGGCGTTGGCTCCCTCGATGTCCAGGGTGGTCACGCTGAGGCCAGCGATACCGCGGGTCTCCACACGGGCGCGCTCGCGCGCGGCCTCGTCGAACTGCCCCTTCCAGCGCTCGATGTTGGCGCGCACGGTCTCGCGCATCTCGGGAAAGTGGAACACTGCCAGGCTGACCTGCCCGCTGGGGGAGGCGTACTCCGCCGCCCGCATGGCGTTGGACGGCGTGAGCTGCACGAGACCGGCCGGGGCGTCCCAGGTTATTCCAGCGAGCGGCGGCGCTGTGGCCGCTGTGGGAGCCTGTGGCCGACCGCTCTCGTCGAGCACCGCCGGAGCGCGCTCCGCGGGTCCACTGGGCGCGATGGGCGGGTGCCCGTCCGGCAAGGCGTCTCCGGCCAGCGGTGGGTGACCGCTGGGCAGCCCGCCTGCGGCGCGTGGCGCATCCGTCTGCGCGTGAGGCGGCTGGCCCGCGCCGGCTCCCGGGCCGTCTGCCCTCTCCCGCGGCACCGGTCCGCCCGGGCAGCCAGCCAACGCCAGCACCAACAGCACCCAGCCACCGCGCACGGGCCTCCGGGCAGGCGCCTTTCCCTTGGAATCACGAGCCGTCATGGGGTGCCTTCTACGGTACCTGCGGGCGCTGGTCGAGGCGTGAGAAATCTCGCGCCCGCTATTGACTTACGTTCAATACACTCTAACCTTTGGCTAGGACCACCCTGATGAGGCCGCAGTGACAGCACCCACCGAAGGATTCGCGCACAGCAACGGCGTGCGCCTCGCCTACGAGCAGTTCGGCGACCAGAGCGCCCCCGCCCTGCTGATGATCGCGGGGATGGCCCAGCAGCGCATCGCGTGGCCGGACGCGCTGTGCGAAGGCCTCGCGGCCGAGGGGTACCGCGTCATCCGCTACGACAACCGCGACATCGGTGAGTCGACGTGGACCCCGGGGCCCCCGCCACGCACGCTGGGCAAGCGCTACGTGCAGGCCATGCTGGGCCGCCGGCAGAACATCAGCGTCGGCCCGGGCAAGGAGGCCCACTACGACTTGGACGTGCTGGCGAGTGACGCCGTCGGCCTGCTGGACGCCTTGCAGATCGAGCGTGCGCACGTGGTCGGCTTCTCCATGGGCGGCATGATCGCGCAGCTCGCCGCTGCGGAGCACCCCGCGCGCGTCCAGTCGCTCACGTCCATCATGTCCTCACCCAACGAGCCCTCGCTGCCCAAGCCGAAGGCCCGCGTGCTGATGAACCTCCTGAAGGCGCCGCCCGCGACAGACCCGGACACGCTCGCCGAGGCCAGCGCAGACATGTGGGCGCTGATCGGCAGCCCGGCCTACCCCACTCCGCGCGAGGAGCGCATCGCCGCGGCGCACCGCAGCTTCGCGCGTGGGCTGAACAAGACCGGCCTGGCGCACCACATGATGGCCATCCTCGCCACGGGTGGCTTCGCGCACCGCCTGCCACGCGTGCAGGCCCCGACCCTCGTGCTGCACGGCGACGCCGACCCGCTCGTGCGTGTGGAGGGCGGCCGTCTGACGGCGGCGCGCGTCCCGCGTGCGCGTCTGCGCGTGATCCGCGGCATGGGTCACGACTTCCCCGCACAGCTCGTGCCCACGCTCACGAGCGCCATCACCGGACACATCGCGAACAGCCCTGCCCTCTGACCCTCGGACGGAGAACTCCCGATGACACAGCCCAACGTCACCCCCATCAACGCCTCCCGCAAGTCACGACGCACGGTCGCCCGTGACACGCCCGCCATCGAGCCACGCCGCATGCAGTTCGACTTCGAGTCGGAGCGGCGGCGCTTCTGGTACGCGGACAACGCCGTGCTGACGGCGTTCATGTCGGCGCTCTCGTCCACCTTCCCGCCCGGTGAGCGTGAGTTCGTGCGCAGCGTGCTGCACTACCGCGAGCAGCTGGACGGTGAGCTCCTGGAGCAGGTGCGCGCCTTCGCCGCTCAAGAGGGACACCACGCGCGGCAGCACACGCTCGCCAACCAGTGGATCGACAGCCTGGGCTTCGACGCGAAGGGATGCTCCGAGCACCTCGAGAACGAGATCGAGGAGTTCCGCAAGAACACCCCCGACGACATCCTGCTCGCCGCGACGGTCTGCGCGGAGCACCTCACCGCCATCATGGCGCACTACCTGCTCACGCACGACGAGATCGTCGCGGGCCTGCCGCCCGCCGTGCGCGAGCTGATCCTCTGGCACGCGGTCGAGGAGATCGAGCACAAGGCCGTGGCCATGGACGTCTACGACAGAGTGTGCGGCGACCGCGACAAGCTGCGCCGGGTCTTCGTGGTGCAGACCCTCATGTTTGCCACCACCGTGGGCCGCTACACGCAGCACATGCTGCGGGCAGCGCACTACAAGCCCACGGCCCGCGAGTGGCTGGAGAGCTCGCGCTTCCTGCTGGGCCCGAACGGCCTCATCCCCGGCATCGCGAAAAGCTACCTGTCCTTCTTCCGGAAAGACTTCCACCCCTGGGACCACGACGACCGGGACCTGATCGACGCGTGGAAGGCTTCGCAGAGCAGCTACGCGGCGGAGTGAGCCCCGGAGCGCGCTGGCGGCGCGCACCGCGCTGGCCGCTCAGGGCAGGCGTGCGCGGACGGTGAGGGTCGGCTCCGTCGGCCGCTCGGAGAGCCGGTAGCTCGTACCGCGCATCACGATGCAGCGGCGCACGTTGGCGTCGCTGGTGCCGTCTATTCGCAGGCTGCTGATGTTGCCCATGGCGCCGAACGAGAGGACCACGCTCAGGTTCACCGGAGCCGCGTCTGGGGGCGCGTTGTCGCGCCAGCAGGGGGCGATGATCATCGCGCGGAAGCGCTGAGCCTCGGCCCCCTGGGCGCGCACGGGCGCATCGCGAGCGGGCCGCGGCGCAGACCGTGAGCCTGCACCCACGCGCGGCTGCGGAGGGGACTCGGGCGTGGGCGCGTCCGCGGGCACATCCGCCGTCTGCTCGGCGGGCGTCGGCGCGGCCTGGTCGCTGTCGGGTGCCGCAGCCGCATCGGCATCGGCGCTCTCGTCGCCGTCGTGAGCGGTGGCTGATGCTTCACGGGCCTCGACAGGGCGCGTCAGCGGCGGCGCGGCGACCGAGTCTTGCGGGGCCCCGTCCCCACCGTTGAAGAACACCGCCGCACCGATCACGCCCGCGAGCCCCAGGCCCAGCGTCACCCCAGCCAACACTCCGGCCCCTGAGCGCCCCGGCGTGCCCGCATGCGTCGCGGCCAGCTCGCTCGGCTGCGGCGCGGGCTCGGTCGCCGCGGTGGCACGAAACGCGAGCGGCAGCGGCGTGGACACGTCCGGCGGAGGCGCCGGCAGGCTGAGGGCGGTGGCCGCCAAGGCCTCGTGCGGTGCGGCCGCGGCTTGTTCCTGAGGAGCCGGAGGGCGACCCAACAGCACGTCGGTGAGCGCATCGAGTGCGACGTTCGCGTCCGTGAAGCGTGCGTAGGAGTCACGCGCCACGCAGCGCGCGAAGAAGGAGTCGAAGCCGGTGGGCAGACCCGCCGCGGCCGCCGGGCCAGCGACGGACGCAGCCCGAACGGAAGCAGGCTCCAGCGGCTCCGTCAGGATCTCGACCAGGAGCCGCGTCAGGGTCGCGCCCTCACGCGCGGAGCGCCAGTATGGCTGCCCCACCAGCGCATCGAACGCGATCAGACCAAGGGCCCACACGTCGGTCGCGGGGCGGATGGCGCCCCCATCCGCTTGCTCGGGAGCCATCCACAGCGGAGACCCCGCGATGTTCTGCGTCGCTGCGGTCTTGCCCCCTTGCAGCAGCTTGGCGATGCCGAAGTCCAGGATCTTCAGGGACTCCTCGGCGCCCGCCCCCCTGCCGCGCGCGATGAAGAGGTTCTCGGGCTTGAGGTCACGGTGCACGATGCCGCGTGCGTGCGCGCGCCCAAGACCGTGACGCAGGCCCGCCACCAGGGGCAGGAGCTCCGCCGGGCTGAGCCGCCCGCGGGCGACGCGGTCGGAGAGCGTCTCGCCTTCGAGGAGCTCCATGGCGAGCCAAGGGCTGCCCGTGTCTTGGTCCACGCCCGCGCCCACCACCTCTACCACGTGGTCGCTCTCGATCTCACTGCCGATGCGCGCCTCTTCCAAGAAGCGCTGACGGCTGAGGGCGTCGCCGACCAGCAGCGCGTGCATCACCTTCAGGGCCCGCTTCCGGCCCGTGCTCAGCTGCGTCGCGATGAACACGGCGCCCATCCCGCCCTGCGCGAGCGGAGCCTCGATGCGGAAGTCACCGCCGACGACCGTGCCAGGCGCGAGCGTCACGCCACCCCGCGCTCACGCTCGATGCGCGCCACCAGATCTCGCACGACGGTGCGCGAGGCGTGCAGACGATGGAAGCCAAAGGCCAACACCAGGATCGACGACCCCGCGAGCACGTACGCGATGGCCACGAGCCACGCGGCGTCGAGCAGCTGCGACCCCGACACGCCCGCCACGAAGAACGCGAACGCCGAGCGGACATAGGCCAGGAAGGTGCGCTCCGCCGCGAGCTGCGTGCGCTCCGCCGCGAGGGCGTCCGTGACGGGGATGTTCAGGTAGCGTTGGACCATCGACGGGGAGCATA
This sequence comes from Sandaracinaceae bacterium, assembly GCA_020633075.1. Taxonomy (GTDB): domain Bacteria; phylum Myxococcota_A; class Polyangia; order Polyangiales; family Houyiibacteriaceae; genus JADJJE01. The sequence goes on along the minus strand of JACKEI010000002.1, from coordinate 576,982 downwards.
ACCCGCGCTCGCACCGGGTCACTCGCTTCTCAGCGCCCAGCCAGCTCTGGGTGCGCGTCCAGGTAGTCCGTGGCCTCTCGGAAGGTGGTGCAGCGCACGTCCGGCAGCTCACACACGCGCCGCATGAAGCGCAGGATGCCCTTCCGAAAGTTGCCGTGCCCGCTCACCAAGAGGGGCGCGCGTTCCCCGCTGTAACGCTGCTGGAACTCGGCCATGGCGGCGTCCACATAGAGCGAGTCCATGTGGTCCTCTGCGGCGCGCCCCGAGAGCCCGCGCGCGCGCGCCATGCCGCCGAAGACCGTGCGCAGGTTGTCGTCGAAGAACAGGGCGCGGCCACCGCCTGGCACGGGCACTGTCGGCACACTGAACTGCCAGATGCCCGACGGGTGGCGGGTGGGCCAGCTGCGTCCACCGGGCTGCGAGGCGTCGTAGCGCGCTCCGTGAGCGGCGAGCGCGGCGTACATCCCGTCGTTGTACTCGAGGAAGGGCGCACGGAAGCCCAGCGGGCGCGGGAAGCGCAGCAGGTCCGAGATGCGTTGGTGGTCCGCGAGCTCCACGCGCCACTCTGCCTCGCTCCAGCGGAGCCCGTGGGCGTGACGCACCGCGTGAGAGCCAATCTCCACCCCCAGCGCCGCCATGTCGCGCACGTTGGCGGCGCGCGCACGGATGTAGCGGAGCGTGCGGGCGTAGCGGATCACGGGCTGGTTGCGCGGCAAGAGGCCCTCGAAGGGGCGCTCCTCGGAGCCGAGGTTGCGCGCGCCAGGAGCGAACTGGAAGTTGCCGGTGGAGATGAAGAGGGTGAACGCGTTACGTGGCGCGCCGGCAGGTCGCTCGCGGTTGAGCGCCTCGTAGATGTAGTGGAAGCCGGTGCGGTCCACGGGGCGCTCTTCGGGCGGCGTGGCGTCGAAGCCCAGGAGCACGAACTGAGTGCGGCCCGCGCGAGGCGTCTCGTCGAGGGCGGAGGCCACCAACCCGACCGCGGCCTCGCCGGCGACCGGCTGCGTGGTGGCCAGAGCAACCAGCAGCGGCAAGAGGCCGAGGAGCGCGGAGGAGCGACGCATCGCTGGCCAGCCTACACGACCGGCTCGCGTTGACCCCAATGAGTGGATTGACGCATGCTGCGCCCAGCCCGCCGTCTGGCGTGCACCCCCTTTCCCGGCCCGCGCGCTGGGAGCTACCCCTCAGGAGAGAATCACATGGGAAATCCGGTCGCAGTCTTCGAGACCAGCGAGGGCACCTTCAAGGCAGAGATCTACCTCGCCGAGATGCCCATCACGGCACAGAACTTCATCAGCCTGGCCGAGAGCGGCTTCTACAACGGTCTCCACTTCCACCGCGTGATCCCCGGCTTCATGCTGCAGTTCGGCTGCCCGCACTCGAAGGACCCGAAGAGCCCCCGCGCCGGCACCGGCGGCCCTCCCCACGGCACCATCAAGGACGAGTTCCTCGAGAGCGCCAAGTTCTCGAACGAGCCCGGCACCCTCTCCATGGCGAACACCGGCCGGCCCAACAGCGGCGGCTCGCAGTTCTTCGTGAACACGGTGCACAACGACTTCCTCGACTGGTTCAACCGCCGCACGGACTCGTCGCACCCGGTCTTCGGGCGCGTGACCGAGGGCATGGACGTGGTGAAGGCCATCGAGGGCTTCGGCTCGCGCTCGGGTGCGACGCAGAAGCCGCTGCAGGTCAAGTCCATCACCATCACGCGCTGAGCGCGGCTGGATCATGTAGCGCGCGCGGGTGAGTCTCCGGACACGCCCGCGCGTTCTGCGTTCTGCGGTGAGGGTCCGCTTGCTTCCGTGCGTGCGCCTCCCGGGCGCGGCTGTAATGCGCTCTCGTTGAGCAGCGACGCCAACGGGACCATGGAACAGCTCGCACCCAGCCCCCGGTCGGTCCCTCGCGGCGAGTGGTCGTCCCACCCGAACTACCCCGCCAACCTGCTGCTGTTGGGGTCGCACCAGAACTTCCGCGCCATCAACCGCGGGCTGGTGACGCACACGGACGCGCTCCCACCGGGCAGCGACCTCACGTGGGTGGCGCGCCGCTACAAGAGCTGGATCGCGGCCATGCGCAGCCACGAGTCGTACGAAGAGCACAAGCTCTACCCGTACCTCAAGGCGCGCTGGGGCGTCTCCCTCGAGAGCGCCCAGGCCGGACACCGCGCCCTGCACGAGGCCCACGACCGCGTGCTGGCGGCCTTCGAGGCGCACGACCCCGAAGAGGCCTCCCGCGCGCTGCTGCGCGACGAGGAGGTCCTGGACCAGCACCTCCAGCTGGAAGAGGACCTGGTCATCCCGCTGCTGCTCGAGCTACCGCGCGACGAGTTCGTGCGCTTCACGCACCTCTCCATCCGCGTGCTGCTGCGGGAGCTCGGCGCCGGCTAGCGGGCACCGAAGAGCACGACAGCGTTCGGCAGCGGACGTGTCTCGAAGGCCGCCGCGCGCGAGGGGGAAGCGGCGCTCCAACGTCGCGGGCGGACGCGTCCAGGTCGAAGCGGCTGCTCGGCCACCACGTGCGGGCGCCGCGGTGTGGGTGGATGTACCATCACGTCCATCTTTCGCCGAGGTCATCGCATGCTGGTCACTCCCACCCCTTCGCCGCTGCCGCGGCTCTCGCTCGCGTTGGTGTGTGGTGTGGCCGCCTGCTCGTCGCACGGCGGGACCCGATCGCCCGACACGGGCGTGGCGGACGCGGGGGCGGACATGGGCAGCGCCGCCGACGCCGGCCTCGACGTCTGGACTGCTCGCGCCCCGCTCGCAGATGGCGTCTGGGTGCGCGTACGCAATGGCTGCAGCTTCCCTCTCTTCATCCACGGGGCAGGCAACGGGGCCGTGCTGCAGCCCGACGACGCCGAGCTCGCGGTGGGTGCCACACGTGACTACGAGGCTCCCCGCGACTGGAGCGCCGCGCGCGTGACGGCCTACGTCGATGGCCCTCGGATGGGCGAACTCGACAAGGTGGAGGCGACGTTTCAGCCGTCCGGCGACTTGGCCACGCTGAACTTCAACATCACCTACGTGGACTGGGTAGGCCTCCCCATGCGCATGGAGGCCGTGGGCGGCGAGTGCAACGCCAGCCACCAGGTGGAGTGCGCCGTGCCGCACGCAAGCCTGCTGGACGGTTGCCCGGCTCAGCTGCGCGAGAGCGACCGCTGCCAGTCGGCGCGCAGCCACTGCCTCAACCCGACCAACCAAGCCAGCGAGTACTGCCACGCGCTGGACGGCGCCATCGCGGACTGCGCGGCCAACGTCGCGGGCTGTGGCGCCTTCGCGGCCGCGACCACCCCCGAGGCCTACGCCTGCAGCGGCCCGCTCAGCAACGAGCCGCGCCTCTGCGCCGCGCTCAACCGCGGCATGCTCTCCGCCCCCGACAGCGCAGACACGAGCGCGTTCTACATGACCGACCCGTACAACACCTACGCCGCCTGGGTACACGCTGTTTGCCCGGGCATCTACGCCTTCTCCTACGACGACTGGCTCTCGCAGGGCGGCTTTCGCGCCTGCCGCGGGAGCGAGCTGCGCATCACCTTCTGCCCACGCGGCTAGCGCAGGCCGGCGACCTACGGCGGGTCATCGGTCGCGCAACCCCCGTCACGCGAGTGCGCCCGCGCGCAAGATGCGTCCCGTCTCCGAGCTGCGCACGCAGCAATTGCCGACTGCTCCTGCCCGCGGGCGCCACGGCACGCCTCTTGCTGCCGCGGTCGGTATGACACCACCTTCGCTGAGTCCCACGCAGCCCGCGTTGCGCACGTCGCTGCCCCTGCTCGCCGCCCTGCTGCTCGCCAGCTGCGGCGAGACAGGTGACGCTGGCGTCCTCCGCGCAGAACAATCGTGGTGGGTCGACGACCTCGTCGCGTCTCCGTGCGGTCGACCGGACCAGCCCAACGTGGGCGGCGCCCCATGGGGCCTCGCCTTCGGTCCGGACGGGGAGCTCTACCTGTCGGAGCTGTTCGCGGGCCGGTTCCGCGTGTTCTCCCCGAGCGGCCAGGCCACGGCGAGCTACGGGTCCTGCGGCATGGGGGACGGCCAGTTCGACTGGCCCAAGTACCTCGACGTGCACCCCGATGGCTGGGTGTTCGTCGCAGACGTGCGCAACTACCGCATCCAGAAGTGGTCGCTGGACGGGGAGTTCGTGCTGGCGTGGGGGCAGCTCGGGTCACTGCCAGGCGAAGGCGGCCCGGCGGGCCTAGCCGTGGACCCCGTGCGCGACGAGGTCTACACCCTGGACGCCGAGAACCACCGCGTGCAGGTCTTCGACCTGGACGGCCTCTTCCTGCGCGCGTGGGGCGAAGAGGGCACCGGCGAGGGGCAGTTCGACTTCTTCGACTTGTCGCAGGGGGCGGAGGGAGGGGTCGCCATCGGCGCTGACGGCAGCGTGTACGTGGTGGACCACGCCAACCACCGCGTGCAGGTGTTCACGCCCGAGGGCGCGTTCCTGCGCGCGTTCGATGGGGACGGGACCACGACGCTGTACCATCCCTCCGGCATCGCCGTGACGAGCGACGGGCACGTCTTCGTCGCGGACGAGGAGCAGCTGTGGGCCTTCTCGACGCTCGGGACGTTCCTCGGACGCTGGGTCATGGGTGGGGAGCGCGGCGGGAGCGCCCGCTGTAGCGGCGTGCAGGGAGGCATCGACGTGGCGGAGGCGCCCGACGGGAGCCTCGCGGTCACGCAGGGTCGCTGCGTCAACTTCTACCGCCCGGAGATCCCGGCGGGCGGGCCGTGAGCATCCGCGCAGCGGCAGACCTGGACGGTTCGCTGCTACGCTGAGCGCCGCTCGAGCTCATGATGCCTCCCAACGCCGCCCCCACGCCCCGCCCGCGCCTGCCTCGCGCCATCTGGGCGCTGGGCGTGGTGAGCCTGCTCATGGACGTGTCCTCCGAGATGATCCACGGCCTGATGCCCGGCTTCTTGGTCACCACGCTGGGTGCCAGCGCGCTCAGCGTGGGGCTGATCGAGGGCGTTGGGGAGGCCACGGCCGCCGTCACCAAGCTCTTCTCGGGGGTGCTCAGCGACCGGAGCGGGCGGCGCAAGCCCCTCACGGTGCTCGGCTATGGCCTGGCCGTCCTGTCCAAGCCGCTCTTCGCGCTGGCGCCGGCCGTGGGCTGGGTGCTGGGCGCGCGTGTCACCGACCGCGTCGGCAAGGGCATCCGCGGGGCGCCGCGGGACGCGCTGGTGGGCGACCTCGCGCCACCCGGCATGAAGGGCGCGGCCTACGGGCTGCGGCAGTCCTTGGACAACGTCGGGGCGTTCGTGGGCCCGCTGCTGGCGATGCTGCTGATGGCACGGCTGGCCGACGACTACCGCGCCATCTTCTGGGTCTCGGTGGTCCCCGGCGCGCTGGCGGTGCTGGTGCTCGTCCTCGCGGTGCGGGAGCCACCCCGCAGCCACACCGCGCCCGCGCCCTTCCCTCTCGACCGGACCCTGCTCGTGCGCCTCGGGCGCCGCTTCTGGCTCGTGGTGGTGCTCGGGTCGCTCATGACCCTGGCCCGCTTCTCGGAGGCCTTCGTGATCCTGCGCAGCCAGGAGCGCGGCCTCGCCCTGGCGCTCGCGCCCGTGGTGCTGGTGGTCATCCACGTGGTCTCGTCGCTGTCCTCGTACCCCGTCGGCGTCCTCTCGGACCGCCTGGGACGGCGCGGGCTGCTCGCGCTCGGCTTCGGGATGCTGGCCGCGGCCGACGCAGTGCTGGCGTGCGCGCTCGACAGCGCCACGGCGCTGCTGGGGGCGGCTCTGTGGGGTCTGCACCTCGGCATGACCCAGGGCCTGCTGGCCGCGCTGGTGGCCGAGACGGCACCGGCCGACACGCGCGCCACCGCCTTTGGCGTGTTCAACCTGACGACGGGTCTCACGCTCCTGCTCGCCAGCCTGCTGGCCGGCGGCCTCTGGGAGTGGGCGGGACCCGTGGCCACCTTCTGGTGCAGCGCCGCCCTCGCGGCCGTCGGTGCGCTCGCGTTCTACGCGCTCACGCGGGACGAGGGCGAACCGGCTGCGGCCTGACGAGCCGAGCGCGGGGCGCCGCGCGGGGCGGACCCACGCGGCAGACCCGTGCAGACCGTCGCGCGGCCCGTCACGATGAGCGTGCCGCGCGACCGCCCACCGCAGCAGGCCCGGCCTCAGGCGGCGTCCTTGCCCTTACCGCGCTTGCCGTCTTTGCCCCCCTTGGCTGGCACAGCGTCGCCCTTGCCGCCCTTGGCTGGCGCAGCGTCGCCCTTGCCCCCCTTGGCCGGCGCCGTGTCGCCCTGCGCGGCTGCGCCGCCGTCCTTGCGCGCTGTCGCTGGGGCGCCGGCACCCGCGCTGGCTTTGGCTGCCCCGGCCAGCATCTCGGCGGCGGCCGTGCGCGTGGCCGCCGTGACCGTCAGGCCGCCCAGCATGCGCGCCACTTCCTCCAGGCGCTCGCCCTCGGCCAGCTTGCTGACGCGGCTGTGCGTGCGCTCGCCCAGGACTTCCTTGTGTACGCGGAAGTGCGCGTCTCCGTAGACGGCGATCTGCGCCAAGTGCGTGATGCACAGCACCTGGCTGTGGGCGGCCACGTCGTTGAGCTTCTGACCGATGACCTCCGCCACGGCCCCGCCCACGCCGGAGTCCACCTCGTCGAAGACGTAGAGCCCCGCCGGGCCGACACCTGCCAGCACGCGCTTGATGGCCAGCATGGCCCGCGAGAGCTCACCGCCGCTGGCCACCTTGGCCAACGGACGCGCCGCCTCACCGCGGTTGGGCGCGATCAGGAACTCGGCCCGGTCGATACCCGTGGGCGACAGGCGCGCGCCGTCGATGTCCAGCTCCCCGCCGCGCCCCTCGAGGGGCTGCACGTCTACCTCGACCTGAGCGTCACCCATGCCCAGCGACGCGAGCTCCGCGCTGATGGAGCGGCTGAGCTTGCTGGCGGCCTTCTTGCGCTCCTCGCGCAGACGCAGGGCGATCTTGGACGCCGCCTCGCGGGCCACCTCGCGCGCGTGCTCGGCCTTGCTGAGCGCGGCCTCGAAGTCGTCTAGGTCTGCGAGCTCCACGGCCACCTTGGCGCGCAGCGCGATGACGTCCGCCAGCGTGCCGCCGTACTTGCGCTTGAGGCGCGCCAAGCGGTCCGCGCGCTCTTCCACGAGCGCGAGCCGCGCTGGGTCCACGTTGACGCCGCGCGCGTAGCGGCCCAGCTCCGAGGCAGCGTCTTCCAGCTGCGTCTGCGCGGCCTCCACCTGGTCCGCGATGGTGTTCAGCCGTGGGTCGTACACCGCGCCGCTGCGCAGGTCCGAGACCACCCGCGCGACCTTCTCGCAGACGGCCGCGTCCGCCGCGTAGAGCACGTGCTCGGCGCCTCCCGCCACCCCGGAGAGCTTCTCGGCGTGTCGCAGCAGGCTGCGCTCGGCCAGCAGCTCCTCTTCCTCGTCCGCGCGGGGCGCGAGGTCGTCGATCTCCTTGAGCTGGAAGCGCAGCATGTCCTCACGCTGGCCGCGGTCACGGTGGCGGGCCACCAGCTCTTGCACGCGCGCGTCGGCGTCCGCGAAGCGGCGATGGGCCTCCGTGATGGCGGCCAAGTCGGCGTCCAGCCCGGCGAAGGCGTCCAGGTAGCCAAGGTGCGTTCGGGCGTCTACCAGGGTGTGGTACTGGTGCTGCGACGAGATGTCCGCCAGGCCGCTGGTGACCTGCGCCAGCTGGCCGGCGGTGGCCATCTGCCCGTTGATGAACGCGCGCGTGCGCCCGTTGGCCTGGATGACGCGGCGGATGACCAGCTCGGGCTCGTCTTCCTCCACTTCGATGCCGGCTTCGACCATGCGCGCCCGCGCGGACGGGTCACGCGAGATGTCGAAGAGGGCCTCCACCTCGGCCTGGTCCGCGCCGGTGCGGACCACGTCCGGCCGGGCCTTGCCTCCGAGGACGAGCTGCAGCGCACTGACCAAGATGGACTTACCAGCGCCCGTTTCGCCCGTGAAGACGTTCAGGCCGGACCCGAGCTCGACCTCGAGCTCGTCGATGATGGCGAAATTCCGTACACGCACGCACGTGAGCATGGGCGAAGAGGTAGCACGGGCCTGTGACGGAACCAGGGTGACTCGGCGCGGATGACGGGCGTGGGCGTAGCTCATGGGGACTCCACAGGGGTGGGCAAGGGGCTGCGAGACCGCTATCTTCGACGCTGCGATGCGTCCTTTGCGTTCCCCCCACCTCAGCCGACGCGCCCTGCCCACGGCGATCGCCTGCCTCCTGAGCACGGTCCTGGCTGCGGCGGCCACGACGATCTCCCGCGCTCAACGGAGCGAGCCCGCCACGGTGGCCCCCGTCGCGCCGCCCACCTCGAGCCCCGAGGACAGCCCGCCAGCCTCGGAGCCGGTCTGCGCGCCCACGGACGCTGCCTTGGACGCCCTGCGCCTCAACACCGCCCGGCTGCTGCGCGTGCGTACGCCGCGCCCCTGGACCACGGCAGGCGACCTGCTGGTCAGCATCGACGCGCTCTGTGAGGCCGCGCGCACCTCCTGGGCCACCTGCGGCCCCACCCTGCGCGAACCCGCTCGCGAAGCGGCCGGCGCCTGCTCACGGGCCACCGAGCGCGTCTGGGACGCCATCCAGCAAGAGGAGGAGCTGCGCGAAGGCCGGCGTGAGCTCCGGCGCCTCCCGCGGGCCGAGCGGGAGCGAGACTACGAGTACCTCGTGGGGCAGTACGAGCACCGCCAGCTGACCGCGCTCTCGCAGCTGCCAGGCGTGCTCGCGACGCTGGAGCAGCACCTGGGCGAGTTCGAGGCGACCCGTGCCACCAGCGACGCCACCTCGCAGACCGCCACCGAGCCCGCCCTCGCAGCCCTGCGCGCGGCTCAGCGCCAGCTCACGAGCCTGAACGCCACCATCCAGCGAGACATCGCGCCGCCTCCGTCCGGACGAAGCGCCCGGCGCTAGAGCGCAGTAGCCTACTTCGGGACGCAGTAAGCCGCCGCGCGAGACGGCCTGCGGCCGTGGTACCGTCGCAGCGTGAAGCTCTCCGCGCGCACCCTGCTGCTGCTCGTCGCGAGCGTCGCGCTCGCCAGCTGCGACGCGAGCGCGACGACGCTGCCTCCGCGTGCCTGGATGGTCACGCGCGCCACCATCGCGCTCGAGGAGAGTGAGACGGGCACGGCCGGGCTGGATCTGGACGGCCAGACCTCGGACGGGACGCCGCCGCCAGTTGGGGAGGGCTGCGCACACACGGACTTCGTGGGCCTCATGGGCGAGCCCGGCGTGGACGCCCAGCTGGCGGTGCTCGGTGGCGTGATCGGCCTCTTCGGCTTCGGCGACATCAACGCCGTGCTGCAACAGACCATCAACGAGGGCGGGCTCACGGTGCTGGTGGAGCTCGACGACGTGCAGAGCATGGAGAGTGACCGCCGCATCACCGTCCGCACCTTTCGCGGCGAGGGACCGGTGGCCATCGGCACCGACGGGCAGGCCGAGCCGGGGCAGTCGTTCGACGTGCGCAGCGACGGCGAGGCCTCCGAGGGCACCGGGTTCATCGCCGACGGCGTGCTGACCTTCGGCCCAGTACCCTCACTCACGCTGCCGCTGCGCTTCGCCATGACACGCGGGAACGTGCGCCTGACGGAGGTGCGCGGGCGCTTCGTGCTGCAAGACGACGGCAGCGTCACCGGCATGCTCGGTGGCGTGGTACCCGTCGAGGACATCCAGGCCCTCGTGGTGCAGGCCATCGCGGACGGCGGCGGCACGGGGGACGCGTCCCTCTTGCCCATCTTGCAGCGCGCGCTCTACGGCGTGGCCGACGCCAACTACGACCCCGCCATCGAGCGCTGCACGGGCATCACCGCCGGCATCCAGATCGACGCCGTGGAAGCGTTCATCCTGCGCTGAGTCCGGGGCGCAAGCTGCGTCGCGGCCTGCGTCGCGTGCTCCTCGGCAGCGTACGACCAGACTGGATCCCCGGCGGCTACGACCCCATGCTCTGGCCATGGACGCCCTCGCAGCACATCGCTTTCAGTTCGCGTTCACCGTCACGTACCACTACCTCTTCCCGCAGCTCAGCATGGGCCTCGCGCTGCTGATCGTCGTGCTCAAGGGCATGGGCCTGCGCGGCACCGGGGACGTTACGGCGCGCGCCAACGAAGCGGCGCGCTTCTGGGTGCGCGTCTTCGCGCTCACCTTCGTGATGGGCGTGGTCACCGGCATCCCCCTCGAGTTCCAGTTCGGCACCAACTGGGCGCGCTTCAGCACGGCCGCGGGGGGCATCATCTCGCAGACCCTCGCCATGGAGGGCGTCTTCGCGTTCGTGCTGGAGTCGGCGTTCTTGGGGCTGCTGGTGTACGGCGAGCGGCGGCTCGGGCCACGCCTGCACTTCGGCGCCGCGCTCATGGTGTGCATCGGCACCTGGCTGAGCGGCTGGTTCATCGTGGTCACCAACGCGTTCATGCAGCACCCCGTGGGCCACGAGCTGCTGCCCGACGGCAGCCTGCGCCTCGCCAGTCTGAGCACGTACCTGACCAACCCCTGGGCCTTCGTGCAGTACGCCCACACCATGGTCGGTTCCGTCATCACCGCCGCCTTCGTGATGAGCGCCACCGGTGCCTACTACGTGCTCATGGGCCAGCACCGTGAGCAGGCCGCGCTCTTCCTGCGCGTGGGGGTCATCGCCGGCGTGATCGGCAGCGTGGCCAGCGCCATGCCCACGGGCGACCTGCAGGCGCGGCTGGTAGCCGAACACAAGCCCGTGGCCTTCGCGGCGATGGAGGGGCACTTCGACACTGAAGAGGGCGCCGGCCTGGTCCTGGTGGGGCAGCCCAACATGGAGACCCTGCACCTGGACAACCCCATCGTGCTGCCGCGCATGCTCTCCGTCATGACGCACCAGCGCTGGAGCGCGCGCATCGAGGGGCTGCGCGAGTACCCGCGCGACGAGTGGCCCGACAACGTGCCGCTGCTCTACTACGCGTACCACGTGATGGTGGGGCTGGGGACGCTCTTCATGGCGCTGATGGGCTGCGCCGCGTTCTTCCTCTGGCGCGGCACGCTCGCCGAGACGCGGCCCGTGCTGGTGGCGCTGCTGGTGGCCGCGCCCTTCCCGTTCATCGCCAACACCGCCGGCTGGATGACCGCGGAGCTGGGGCGCCAGCCCTGGTTGTTGCATGGCCTCATGCGCACACGGGACGGAACGTCGCTGGCGGTCTCGGAAGGCAACGTGCTCTTCACCCTGCTCGGCTTCATGGGGCTCTACGCGCTGCTCTCGCTGGTGTTCGTGCTGACGCTGCAGCGCATCATCACGCGAGGGCCAGGCGCCGACGACCACACGGACGACGCAGACCACGACGCTCACGCAGACCACGACGCTCACGCGGACCGCACCGAGCCCTCCACAGAAGGGGCCCGCTGATGTTGCAGGTCACCTGGTTCGTCCTCGCGGCCATTCCCCTCGTGGCCTACACCGTCCTGGACGGCTTCGACCTCGGCGTGGGCATGCTGCACCACCGCGTCGCGCACACGGACAACGAGAGGCGCGCCGTGCTCCGCTCCATCGGGCCCATCTGGGACGGCAACGAGGTCTGGCTGGTCGTCGCCGGGGCCACGCTCTTCCTGGCCTTCCCCGTCTTGTTCGGCGTCGCCTTCAGCGGCTTCTACCTGCCCCTCACCCTGGTGCTGTGGCTGCTCGTGTTCCGCGCGCTGGGCATCGAGCTGCGCCACCTCCTGCCGCACCCGCTCTTCAGCGCCTTCTGGGACGCGTCGTTCGCAGGGGCCAGCGGGCTGCTCGCCTTCGCGCTGGGCGCTGCGCTGGGCAACGTCGTGCGTGGCGTCTCGCTGGGGGCGGACGGGCAGTTCTTCGCGCCGCTGTGGACCAGCGTGTGGTGGCCCGCACCGGGAGCGCCCGGCCAGGTGGGCGTGGTGGACGCCTACACAGCCCTGTGCGGGCTGACGGCCGTGGCCGTGTTGGCGCTCCACGGGGCCCTCTGGCTTGCGCACCGTGTGGACGGTACCGTCGCGCAGCGAGCGCGCGCCGACGCCTCGCGCTTGTTGGTGGCCTCCGCCCTGCTGGTCGCCTCGCTGACGGCCGCAACGCTCTTCGTGCAGCCCAACCTGCGCGCCAACCTCACGGCGCGTCCGCTGGGGCTGCTGGCGCCGCTCACCGGCATGGGGGCGCTCGCGGTGCTCTTCTTCGCGCTGCGGGCCGGTCGCTTTCAGCGCGCCTTCCGCGCCAGCGCGCTGTTCATCGCGGCGCTGCTCGGGAGCGCGGCCTACGCCATCTTCCCGTACGTGCTGCCCGCGCGCGTCCCCGCTCACGGGCTGACGCTGTACGCGGCGGCCAATGAGGCGGGTGCGCTCACGGTGGCCCTCACGTGGTGGATCCCCGGCGTCATCCTCGGTGGCGCCTTCTGCGCCTACGCGTATCGCTTCCTGCCGCCCCCGACGCCAGACAGCGCGGCGGGCGCCGACTCGGACGACGATTAGAGCCCCGCCACGCGCCCGCTCTCAGCCCGCCTTGCGCTTCGCCAGCGAGCTCCCGGCCTGGAACCAGCGCACCGCGTCCGCGATGCCGTCGTCGATGGACGTGGGCGCGTAGCCCAGCTCCTCGCGGGCTTTGCGGATGTCGAAGTAGAGGTAGTTGTCCACCATGAAGCGGATGCCCCGCTCCACGAAGATGGGCTTCTTCTTGGTGACGCTGGCGACCGCCTCGTTGAGCCGACCGAGCGTGGCCATGACCTGCTTGCCGCGCCCCGAGATGGCGTGCTTGGCGGGTGTGCCGCCGGCAGCCCGCGCGATGCGCGCCGAGAGGTCCTGGTGCGTGATGTTCTCGGGCCCTCCCAAGATGTAGCGCTGCCCCGGCCGCCCGTAGAGGGCCGCCAGCCAGTGCCCACGCGCCAGGTCCTTCACGTTCACGAAGTTGGCGCCCCCGCCGAAGTAGGCCGGGTTCTCCTGATCCACCCAGCCACGGATCATCTCGCCCGTGGGCGTGGGCCGGATGTCCGCGTCGCCCACCGGGAACGTGGGCAGGCACGCCACCACGGGCAGCCCCTCCATGTTGAAGCGCATGGCCTCCAGCTCCGCGATGTACTTGCTGTGCACGTAGTCGTCGGCCGTGGCCCAGCTGTTGTACTGCGTGGTCTCGTCCGCCAGCGCCTCACCGGGCAGCACGCCCACCGCCGCGATGGAGCTGGTCTTGATCACGCGCTCCACGCCTGCGGCCTTGCAGGCCTCCATGAGGTGCACGGTGCCCTCGACGTTCACCTCGAACATGCGCTCCGCGCGCGGCAGCCAGTAGTCGAAGATGGCCGCCAAGTGGAAGACGGTGTCGCAGCCAGCGACGGCGCGCGCCAGCGACGGCGGGTCCATGAGATCCCCGGAGACCCGCTCCACGTCCAGCCCCTCGAGGTTCTGCGTGGGCGCCCCCGGCTCGAGGAGCACGCGCACCTTCACGCCCTCGGCGAGCGCCACGCGCACCACGTGAGAGCCAATGAAGCCAGCGCCGCCGGTGACCAGCACGAACCGGGGAGTGTGAGACTGAGGGTTGGGCATCCGCGGACCATCAACCAATCGAAGGACGCGCGCAACACCTCTCGGAAGGGACCAGGTGGCGACCGTGGAGCGACGGTGCTCGACGCGCGAGCGAACCAGGGGCTGGTCGACCGCGGCACGGACGTGCAGCACAGTGCGCGCCATGCTCCCCGCCAAGATCTTGCTGACCATCGTGCTGATGGGTTCCATCCCGATGTGGATCCGCATGGTCACGGGCAGCCCCGCCGAGATCGGCACCGTGCGCCTCACCTGGGGTCTGCTGCTGACGGTGGTCTTCTTCCACCGCCGCATCGACTTCCTCGCGGTGCTGCGCGGCAGCCGCGAGGCGGGCGTGCCCTTCTACCTGCTGCCGGTCATCGGGCTCTTCTTCGGGGCGCACTGGTTCTTGTACTTCGAGTCCATCCAGCTCAGCAGCGCCAGCTTGGGCATCCTCGCCCTCAGCACCTACGGCGTGCACGTCACTTGGATGGGGGCCGTGTTCTCGTCACGCCACACCTCGGGGCGTGACTGGGTGGCCGTGCTCTGCTCGGCCCTCGGCGCCTGGGTCTGCGCGCCCGCCTACGACCCGCAGGGCCAAGCCTTCTACGGCTTCATGCTGGGCCTGCTGAGCGCGGTCTTCTACGCGGCCCTGCCGCTGCTGCACCAGCGGGCCAGGGCGCTGTCGCTGCCGACGCGGGGGACGGCGCAGTTCTTCTTCGCGTGGCTGGTCTTCGCGCCCGTGGCCAGCACGCAGACCTGGGAGCTGGACACGCGCTCGTGGGTGGCGCTCACCGTGCTGGGCGTGCTCTGCACCTTCGTGGCGCACAACCTGTGGATCGAGGTGACCACGGCGGTCCGCCCCGCCACGTCGGGGGTGCTGTACTACCTGGCCATCCCCGTCACGATGGTGCTGGACACGCTGGTGTTGAAGAACCCGCCCAGCGTGAGCCAGTGGGGGGGCGCGGCGCTGATCCTCGCGGGCAACGGCTTCGCGTGGTGGTCCGCCACGCAGCGGAGCACGCCCGTTCCCAGCGCACCGGTGGGCGAGCAGCCGGACTGAAGCGCCCTCCTGCCCTTCGCAGCGCTCCGCTCAACGTGGCGGCCGAGCGCGACGGCGACGCCCCTTCCACGTCAGGTGGCCCGTCGCCTCGAGGGCGCTCGTGGCCGCGCTGGTGGTCGGACCGGGCGGTGCCTCGATCAGCAGTTCCTCGCCCGTGTCGAGTCGCACCTTCAGCACGTCGGTGTCGAAGCGCCAGGGAGGGTGCATGCGCGCGGGCGGGAGCAAGAGGAGCACGGCGCGGGTGATGCTGGCGGTGGCGATGCGCCGCTCGCCGCTCGCGCTGCGCAGCACCCAGCTGTCGGGCGCCACCAGCTCGAAGCCGTGCAGCTCGGCCCTGGCGACGCGCAAGATGCCGCGCGCCGCGCCGCCACAGAGGCCCAGCGTCAGCGCGCACAGGAAGAGGGCGGCGAGCTTGTTGCCCACCGAGCTGTTGACCAGCGACGCCCGCGCAGGCCGGTTCACCTCGGGGTCCTCCGCCAGATAGAGCACCTCCACGCAGCCTCGGTCACGCGCGGCGTGCCAGTCTTCCGGCGGGACGTCCGCCCACAGGCCCTTGCGCCCGGTCTCGTCGCTGTGTGTGTAGCGCTGCCTCCCCACGGAGAAGGCGTACTGCAGCTCGAACTGCCGACGACGCGCGCTGGCCATGATGCGGTGGCCCGTGACCTCCGCGCAGGTGCGCGCCGCGGACTCCGCCAAACGGCGCTCGTTGTGGAGCCCCGTGACGCCCAGATATCCGACGGGCACGGTGATGAACAACGCCATGAGCGCCAGCCCCCAGAGCCAGCCCCGCTGCTCCCGCGTGAGCGACGTCGCAAGTTCCGTGTTCATACACCCCCTTCCTTGCTACGCGAGGTCCCCGCCGAACGCAAGCGGGGTCGCCTGGACGCGAGACGACGCGCAGCCCGACCGCGCGCGCAGCGGCGCGAACTCCCGGGGGGCTGCAAGGAACGCAGATATCGAGAGCCCGCCTGCGCCTGCGCCGCGGAGAGGTCTGCGGCGAGATGATGGCCGTCAGCTCGCCCGACCCGTTCGACTGACCCGTCAGGGCTGGAAGTCGCGCAGCGGCGCCACGCGGTCGTTGGGCACCTGGAAGGTGGCGGCCAGGTCCGCGCGCTGCACCGGCGTGTGGGTCGCGCCGGCGGGGCCGATGCGCAGCGTGTAGCGCTGGGGCGCGTTGGCCCCCGCGTCACGCGTCACGCCCACCGTCAGCACGGGCTCGAAGCTCACGCCGTAGGTCGCGCGCTCGCCACGCACGTTCTCGAGCGCGGTGAGCACACCCTCGAAGCGCTCCTCCGGGATGCGCTGCCCACGCGCCACGAAGAACGCGCCGTCGTGGGTGACGTCCACGGTGGCGCCGCCTTGCTCGATGCGCACCCCCTCGAGGTCCACGCGGCTGGTGCGCAGGAGGTCCATGGACACCAGCGGGCGGTCCAACAGGTCCACCACCGCGCTGGGCAGCACGAAGACCTCACGCCGCTCGTCCAGCTGGGCGAAGGCCCCACCTTCCGTGGCGGCCCCCACACGCAGCGTGTGCTCGCGCGGAGGCGCGCTCGGGCCGCTGGGCTCTCCCCCGTGATCGTGTCCGTCGTCGTGCGCGTCCTCCACCTCGGCGTCGTCGGCGAGCGGCCCGTCGAAGCGGAAGCGCGCCGTCAGGCGCGGGGTGCCGAGGCCATGCTCCGCGGCGGGCGCCTCGGCCACGAAGCGCGCGGCCTCCAGCGTGGCCAGCCGGCGCGCAAGGTCGCGCGCCGCAGCCCCGTCCGCAGCGGCCATGAACGGGGCGCTCAGCTCGAAGTCCCCGTCCCCGTCGCGCTCCAGCGTCTGCGCGCTGCCGCCGGTGGTGACCACCTGGGCCAAGCCCTCGGCCCGCTCGCGGATGAGGCGCCGCGGCAGGAAGTGCACCACGCTCACGCGCAGGTGGTCTTCCACCTCGGTGGGCACCACCAGGGTCACCAGCTCTTGGTCACGGCGCAGGAAGACCCCGCGCATGTCGCTGCCGCCCATGCTCAGCGTGTGGTCCGGCGCCGACCCGCGCCCGTGCATGGTCAGCGTGGCGCGCGGCTGAGCCAGGCCGCGGCGGCCCAGCTCGGACTCGGGCACGCTCTCCGCGTCGATGGTCTCGAGCGCGCGGATGCCGCTGAGCCACTCGCTGAACGCGTCGGGGTCCACGTCCCCCTCGACCGCCGCCGCGCCCCCCCGCACGAGGCGGTAGGTCCAGTGGCCGTCGCGGTCTTCGATGTGCAGCGAGTCCGCGCCGGCCACCAGGTCGATGGCCTGCACGTCCGTGTCCGGCAGCGTGATGGGCCGCAGCTCGCGCAGGTCTGCGGCGGGGCGCAGCAGGGCCTCGAGGTCGTGCTCCCTGACGCAGCACAGCGGCCCGTCTTCGCCGGAGCGCGCGTAGCGCTCCCCCTCGTGCTCGCCACAGGGCGCACCCACCACCAGCACCACCGGCGTGTAGGGGGCGTCGTCGCTCACCTTGGCCTGCGACTCGAAGCGCAGGAAGGTCTCTCCCAAGCGCTCGTCTGCGCCGGCAAAGCGCGTGGCCTCGAGGCTGCTGATGGTGCGCTTGATGTCGCGCACGCGCTGGGCCGAGGCCATCATGGCGACGGGCTCGCGCAGGTACCAGGTCTCGTCCTCCGTGGCCGTGTCGCGCTCCACGCGGGTGACCTCGGCGCCGCGCCGCAGCGTGATCTCGTTCATGGCCAGCATGACGTCCGGGAACAGCTCGCGGTTGCGGAAGTGCTCGGCGTCGTGGTCGGCGGCCTCGAAGAGGTCGTCGCCCACCACGTACACCACCGTCGGGTCGTCCAGCATCGCGTAGCGGCCGGCCTCGGTGGCGTCCGGGTTGCCGATGGACAGCGTCACGGCCTCTCCCGCGATGCGCAGGGTCACGCGCACCGCCGGCTCGCGCAGGCCATAGCCGGCCAGCTCGCTCGCCTCGACCCCCTCGAACTTGCGGCGGGGCTCGGCCCACTCGAGGGCCCCGAGCAGCGCCGCCACAGCGCCCGTGTCCGCGCGCGCCTCGATAGGCTCGCGCATGTCCCAGCGGCGCTCTTCCTCGCCGTCCTCGTCCCCCTCGCGGTTCTGGGCCACCAGCACCACGCGCTCGCCGCCGCGCTCCACGGTGACTTCTTGCACGCGCCGCTGCGAGAAGCGCTCGATCAGGCGCGCGCCGCGCCCCTCGAGCTCGATGTCGGTCAGCTGGTGGCGCTCCACCAGCACGATGTACGCGAAGAGCGAGACGGCGATGCCGGCCAGCACAGCGACGGTTGTTGTCTTCATGGACGCCTCGACCACCACACGGACAGGCCCAGGAAGCCCATCGCCGCGGGTAAGAGAAAGAGAACGCGGAAGCCGATGCCGGCGAGGTCGCCCTCGGTGATGGACATGGGCCGCGCGCTGGCTTGGCGCGGGGGCACGGACACCAGCGCCGTCCGGCTGGTGAGCCAGCCGGTGATGGCCGAGGCGAGCGTGGAGTTCGCGAACTCGGGACGCTGCATCAGCTCCGGCACCAGGAAGTCCGCGTCACCGACCACGACCAGGCGCCCGCCCGGGGGGGCATCGGCGTCGTCGTCGTCATCCTCATCCGCGCCCGCCGCTGCCGCCGCCGGGCGAGCGCGGGTCTCCACCGTCACCACCGCCGCCAGGGACACGGGCCCGCGCAGGTCGTCCGCGTCGGGCTCGAGGGTGCGCAGCCCACGGAGGTCCGTCTCCGCGTAGCTGGTCTCCGAGGTGAACAGCAGCTCCTGCGCGTCGCTGCCCGGAACCGCCCGCACGCTGCGCGCCTGCAGCATGGCCACCGGCAGGCCCACGATGGGCGCCAACAGCTCGTGCTCCGCCTGGTCGAACACGAAGAACGCGTTCAGCGGGTCACCCGCGCCCAGACGCTGCGGGTCCAGCTCCAGCACCAGGTCGTTGCCGATGATGATGCCGTGCCCACGCGCGAAGGACTCGAAGCCGGTGGGCATCAGGCGCTCGCCCTGGCGCAGGATGGGGTCGAGCGCGAGGAACACGTTGCCGCCGCCCTCGAGGTAGTCCTGCACCTGCTGCACCTCGTCGGCCGGCACGGGGCTCTCGGGCCCGAGCACGAAGAGGGCCGCGCAGTCCGCGGGGATCTCCGCACGGGGCTCCAGCTGGTCCACGTCCACGTTCATGCGGTCCAGGCGCTCGCGCAGGCCGGAGATGGAGCGGGGCCCGCCCATGACGCCCAGCTCGCCGTGGCCGGAGAGCACGCAGATGCGGGTCGGCGTGCCGGACGTGACCTCCACGATGGCGCCGGTGAAGCTCTCCTCCGCGCGCACATCGATCTTGGGGCCGTCTTCGTCGTCGAAGCTGGACATGTCCGGGGCGTGCAGGTCCTCGTAGTCAACCTTCCAGTGCCGGGCGCCGGACACCACCACGGCCGCCACGTCGGCGATGGTGGAGCCGTTCACGGTGCCCTGGTTGAGCTGGAAGCGCTGCACCAGCAGACGGAACTCACCGGCCTGCCGGTCTGGGTTGATGCGCCGCAGCGTGATGCGCGGCGACGCGGCCTGGTAGTTGGCCACCAGCTCCTCGAAGTCCTCGAGGTCGCGCTGTCCCTCGGGGACGAAGAGGTAGATCTCCACGTCCTGGTCCAGCTCGGCCAGCACGCGCAGGCTCTCCTCGGAGAGGGAGTAGCGCGCCTCGCTGGTCCAGTCCCAGCGCTCGAAGTGCCGGAAGGACAGGTACGAGAGCATGAGCAGGATCCACACGACGAGGACGCTGCCGACCACGCCGCGGGTGCGGTGGGCCAGAAAGCGGTCCTCGCGCGGGACGCCGTCGGCCTTTGTGGGCTCTGCGGCGGAAGCCGCGCCCTTGGTCTCGGGGGCGTTGCTCACTGGTACCTCCGGGCGTCCACGACGCGCACGCTGAGGAAGAGCGCCAGCGCCGCCGTCAGCACGTCGAACGCCAAGTAGCGGCTGTCCACGATGCCCCGCGAGTAGGCGCGCATGTGCTCCATGACGCTGATGTAGTTGAGCACCTCGGCCCAGTCCGGGAGCACGCTCGACGCGATGCCGAGCACGAAGAAGGTGCTGAGGATGAAGAAGGCGATGACCGCCGCCACCAGCTGGCTGGAGGCGATGGCGCTCGAGAGGAGCCCGATGGCCATGTAGTGCAGGCCGATGCCGAACACCCCGAGGAAGATGGCCCCCGTGGCGCCCCAGTCGGCGTAGCCGAAGTTCTTGCAGATCCAGACGTACATCAACGTGGGGACCCACATGGCCGCCCAGAAGGTCATGGCCGCCAGGTACTTGCCCATGACCATGGCCAGCGGCGTGACCGGCGTGGTGAGCATGGCCTCGTCGATGCCGGACTGCCGCTCCTCCGCGAGCAAGCGCATGGTGAGGATGGGCACGAACACCAGCAGCGCGAGGAAGAAGAGCACCGTGCCGCCGTAGAAGAACGCCACGGGGTTGTCGCTGCCGCCGCTCGAGGGGTTCTGCGCGAACCAGCCGCACATGATGTAGAACTGCCCGCCGCACACCAGCATCCAGATGGTGAGCACCACCCAGGCCAGGGGCGAGACGAAGAACGAGCGCACGTCGCGCTTGGCGATGGCCCACATGCTCCTCATGACGGGCTCTCCTCGTTGTCGATGGCGTCGCCGGCATTGGGGGCGTCGTCGGCATGGGCAGCGGGCTCGTCGTCCAACGGGGCCGCAGGGTCCGTGGTGGTCAGGTCCGCGAAGACCGACTCGAGCGAGGCGGACTCGGGCACCAAGCGGTGCAGGCTGAGCCCAGCGCGCACCACGGCCTGGAACACGGCCTCCAGCACCTCGTCACCGGGCACGGCCGTCACGCGCACCGCGTTGCCGCCGGCCTGCGCGCCCATGCGCTCCACGTTGCGCACGCCTGTGACGCCCAAGAGCGCCTGCTCGTAGGCCTCCGGCGTGGCCGGCCCACCCAGCGTGATGATGCGCGTGCCGGCCGGGTTCTGGCGCAGCTCGCTGGCCTTGCCCTGCGCCATGAGCTGCCCCTTGCGGATGATGATCACCCGCCCGCACGTGCTCTCCACCTGCGGCAGGATGTGCGTGGACAGCAGCACCGTCTTGTTGCCCTCGAAGCCTCGCAGCAGCTCGCGCACGTGGCGGTTCTGGTTGGGGTCGAGCCCGCTGCTGGGCTCGTCCAGGATCAGCAGCGGCGGGTCCGTCAGCAGCGCATCCGCCAGGCCCACGCGCTGCCGGTAGCCCTTGGACAGGCGCCCGATGACCTTGTCCGCCGCGTCCGTCACGTCGGCCTGCGCGAGCGAGCGCTCCACGGCCCCCGGCACCTCGCGCCGGCCCAGCTCCTTCAGCTCTGCCCGGAAGCGCAGGTACTCCACCACGCGCATGTCCCGGTACATCGGCACGCCCTCGGGCATGTAGCCAATCAGGCGCCGCGCCTCGCGGGGCTTGTCGTGCACGTCGATGCCCCCCACCCGCACGCGCCCCGAGGTGGGCGACAGGTAGCCCGTGATCATGCGCAGCGTGGTGCTCTTGCCCGCCCCGTTGGGCCCCAAGAAGCCCACGATCTCACCGCGCGGGACATGGAAGCTCACCGCGTCGACCGCTGTGGTCGACCCGTACCGTTTCGTCAGCTCTTGAACTTCGATCACGTCTCGTAGGTCTCCATCCGCGAGAGGAACAGCGCTTGCGCGCGGTGATTCCAGCCGCAGGGGCCGTCTACTCCAGCCTGCTGGGGACATCAAGCGGCGCCACGTGCTTCCCGGGTGCCTCTCTCGCAGCGAGGTGACGGCGCGCAAGCTCGCTACAACGCGCCGTTTTTTGCCTGAGCCCCGTGAACGAAGCGCGTGTCGTCGCGGCGGCGGACCCCGGCGACGCGGACAGTGCGGCCGTCAACCTCCTCGGCCCACCGCAGACCGTCCGCATTTTAGGGTATCCATCCGCATTATTCGCCCGTAGACGTAACCGCGCTCACCAAATGGCAGGCGTGAACCCAGAGAAACGAGGTATGTGATGGCTTCTCGAGCGAGACACTACGGCGCAGCGTTGTTGCTTGCGCTGGTGACGACGGGCAGCGCGGCAGCGCAGGGGGAGGCCCCGCGGCGCCCAGCAAACGGGGCGCCTCGCGATGGCGCCGCGACGGCAATGGATGCGCGCGGGGATACCCCGGCCCGCGGCGTGAGCGCTGCGGCCCGCGACGGGGCGGCGGCGGTGATGGCCGCACAGGGTGACCCGGAGGCCCAGGCGGCCGCCCGTGCCAGCGCTCGGGAAGGGCTCGAGGCAGCCCGCGAAGCCATGCAGCAGGAGAACGCGGCCGACCGCCCCGACGGGAACCAGAGACAGGGCAGCCCCGAGGCGCGCGCCGCCGAGCGCGAAGCTCGAGCCGCCGAGCGCGCTGCGGCACGGCCCGCGAACGAGACCTCCGAGGCGCGTGACGCACGCCGTGAGCGCGCACGTGGCCGTCGCTGGGAAGCCGTGCGCGAGCGCACCGGCGCCGCACGCCCAGAGGAGCTTCCGGATTCAGCCCGCGCCGAGCTGCGCACGCACGCACGGCGCGAGGCACGCCTGCGGGCGATCCGCCAACGGGCGGTGGCGGCCAACGACGCGGACACGGTGGCGCGGGTGGACGCCGCCTTCGAGCGCGAGGACCGTCGGCACGACGGCGCCCTCACCGCAGCCGCCGCGCAGGCGCGCGGTGACGAGCACCCGAACGAGAACGCAGCAGAGGGCCAGGCTCACGCAGCCGAGGGAGGCGCAGAATGAAGCACATCATCCAGACCACGATCGTGGCACTCGCCCTCTCGAGCGTCGCTTGCGGCGGCGAGGAAGCCGAGCCTGCCGCCGTGCAGACGCCGTCCGTCGCCCCCGAGGCGGCCCACGCACCTGAGGTGGCTCCCGAGCCGGAGGCCGCGCCCGTCACCGTCACCGAGGCGACATTGCCCGTGGCCGAGGACTTCGAGGCCGAGATGGACACCGCGGTGACCGCCGAGAACTATCGCGCCGAGCTCGACGCCGTGGTGGCAGAGATCGACGCGCCGTAGTCACCGCGGGGCGAGCCGACCCGAGCGGCCGTGGCGCCCGGGCACTTCCGAGTGGAGCGCACCCGCCAACGCGGGCACAGTCCCGTCGGTGGACATCCTCCTCGGACTCCTGGGCGCCCTGTGCTGCCTCGTCCTCCCGGCGCTGCTGCTGAGCGCGCCGCTGGCCGCGCTGGGCGTCCGCGCCATTCGCGAAAGGCCGGAGCAGCGCGCGCGGTGGATCGTCGGACTGAGCTTCGCCAACGCGTGCGTGTCGGGAGCGGCGCTGACCATCGCTGGCCTCACGCTGGGCATGGGCGTCGCCAGCGAGGACGCCGGCATGATCCTGAACTGGCTGGTCTCCGTCGGCTGCGGCGGCGGGCTGCTGAGCGGCTTCCTCGTGACCGCGCTCGTGGTGACGGCCGCCACACGGACTCACACACCGGCGGCGAGCGGCGCTACGGACCAGGAACAAGCCGCCACCCGGTCGGAAGAGCGCAAGACCCGGAGCGCCCGGCGCATGGCCGTGGCGGCAGCCGTGCTCTTCGTGGTCGGCGTTGCCACGACCCTGGTAGGGACCGTCTTCGCGTTCACCATCGGGATGATCTCGCTGGCGCTCGCCGCCGTGAGCGTGCGCCCGCTCGCGCTCGTGTTCGTCGCGGCACACCTGCTCGGGCTGGCGCTGGCGGCCCATCGCTACGGCGGCTCTCCGGAGCGCAAGCGTGCAGCCGGCGCGGCGCTGGCCCTGTCGGCCCTGGGCGTGCTCATGGCCTCCCTGATCGCGGGCTTTGGCCCGGGGTTCTTCCACAGCCTGGTCTCGGCGGCCGCGGACGTGCTCACGCGCTAGTGCTCTGGCACAGAGGAGCGGGACGCGGTCGCTTCGATGGCGCCGTTGGCCGTGCTAGGGACACGCCGTGACCGAGAAACTGATCCTGACCGCGGTCTTCATTTTCCTGAACGGCTTCTTCGTGGCCGCTGAGTTCGCGCTCGTGAAGACGCGACCCACGCGCGTGGAGTCGCTGGCGGCGGGCGGGGACCGTCGCGCCAAGCGGCTCATGGAGATCGTGGGCGAGCTCGACCTCTACCTCTCGGGCTGCCAGCTGGGCATCACCATCGCCAGCCTCGTGCTCGGCTACCTGGCGGAGCCCGCCTTCGCCGAGTTGTTCGAGCAGGCCGCCGTCGGTCTCGGGCTCGCCACCCATGCCCAGCTGGCGACGCCGGGAGCCAACCCCATCCTGCACTACGTTTCCTTCGGCGCGGCCCTCACCATCGTGACCGTGCTGCACATGGTGCTCGGCGAGCAGGCCCCGAAGATCTGGGCCATCCACTCCGCCGAGCGAGCCGCGCTGCGCTTCGCGTTCCCTCTCTGGTTGTTCACGACCGTGCTGCGCCCCGTCATCCGGGTCGTCAACGCCATGAGCAACGCCTTGCTGCGGGTCGTCGGCATCCACGACTCGCACGGAGAGCACAACACCGACGTGCTCGAGCTGAAGGGCATCATCGCCGCCGCCGCGTCGTCCGGAAACATCACGTCCAAGCAGCGCATCCTGGCCGAGAACATCCTCAACCTGGTGCACCTGGAGGTGCGCCACGTGATGACCCCACGGACCGAGATCGACTACTTGGACGTGGCCGACGACGTCGAGGAGAACCTGGCGCGCATCGGCAAGCGCGGTCACTCCCGCTGGCCGCTGTGCGACGGTGACCTGGACCACGTGCTGGGCATGCTCCTGGTGCGCGACATCTTCGAGACGGTCCTCGACGGGACGGTGGACCGGAGCGCGCTCGACCTACAGAAGTTCGCACGCGAGCCGCTGTACGTGCCCAACACCCAGCCCCTGTCGCGCTTCATCTCCGAGTCGCAGCGCACGGGCTCGCAAGGCGCGCTCGTGCTGGACGAGCACGGGACGGTGGTGGGCATGGTGTTCCTCGAGGACGCGCTCGAGGAGATCGTCGGGCCGCTCCACGACGAACGAGACCCGCAGACCAAGGCGGTCATCCTGGAGGTCAGCCGCGCCGAAGGCGTGTTCGAGATGGACGGCTCGGTGGACTTCCCGGAAGCCGTCGAGGTGCTGGGACTGGAGACGGACGAGGACGTCGACACCATCGGCGGCCTGGTCGTCGCGCTGCTCGGACGCCTGCCCCGGCAAGGGGACGAGCTTCAGATCGAGGGCTACACGGTGAGCGTCCTGAGCGTGCGCGCCCGGCGCATCGAACGGCTGCGCTTCGTCCGAAAGCCGCTCGAGGAGGGTGACGCGACGGCCTGAGCTCCGGGTCACCTGGACGGCGCACGAGGGCTCTTCCGCGCCGAGGCGTTTCGTGAGTAACGTCCCGCCATGGCGAACCCGCTCTTCCGACGCAAGCCCATTCAGCGCATCCTGGACGAGATGGCCGGCGACAGTCGGCTGCATCGCGTGCTGGGTCCCGTCTCTCTCTCCAGCCTGGGCGTGGGTGCCATCATCGGGACCGGCATCTTCGTGCTCACGGGCGTGGCCGCGCACGACAAGGCCGGCCCTGCGGTCATGCTCTCCTACGCGTTCGCCGGGGTGGCCTGCATTTTCGCGGCGCTCTGCTACGCCGAATTCGCCGCAATGGTCCCCGTGGCCGGCTCGGCCTACACCTACGCCTACGCCACGTTGGGCGAGCTCGCTGCGTGGATCATCGGCTGGGACCTCGTGCTGGAGTACGCCGTCGCCTCCGCGACCGTCGCCCACGGCTGGTCGCACTACTTCCAGAACCTGATCGGCATCTTCGGCATGCAGCTCCCCGAGGCGCTGAGAACAGGGCCGTTCGACTACGACCCGAGCACGGGTGAGCTCGCCGCGACGGGCTCCCTCGTGGACCTCCCAGCCGTGTTGGTCGCTGGGTTCGTCACCGTGGTGCTCGTGAAGGGCATCAAGGAGAGCGTGTCCTTCAACAACGTCATGGTGGCGGTGAAGCTCGGCATCGTGCTGTTCGTGATCTTCGTCGGCATGCAGCACATCGACACCGCCAACTGGACGCCGTTCGCGCCCTTCGGGTACTCGGGGGTCTCCATCCTCGGGCACGTGTACGGGCAGACGGGTCCAGGGGGTCAACCGCTCGGCATGATGGCGGGCGCGGCCACCATATTCTTCGCCTACATCGGCTTCGACTCGGTCTCGACGCACGCCGAGGAGGCCAAGAACCCGCAGCGGGACGTGCCCATTGGCATCATCGTCTCGCTGGTGCTGTGCACGCTGCTCTATATCGCGGTGTCGGCGGTCATCACCGGGATGGTGCCCTACGACCAGATCGACATCGACGCCCCCATCCCGGCAGCGTTCGCGAGCATCGGTATGCCGTGGGCGCAGCTGCTCATCGCTGCGGGCGCGCTTGCCGGCATCACCTCGGTGTTGCTGGTGCTCATGCTCAGCCAGCCCCGCGTCATGCTCGCCATGGCGCGCGACGGGCTCGTGCCACGCGGGTTCTTCGCGGCCGTCCACGAGAAGTTCCGCACGCCGTGGAAGTCGTCCATCTTGACCGGCGTGTTCGTGGCCCTGCTCGCGGGCCTGCTGCCGTTGCGGGTCCTCGCCGAGCTGGTGAACATCGGGACCCTGTTCGCTTTCGTGGTGGTCTGCGTGGCCGTGCTGGTGCTGCGCAGGACGCACCCCGAGCTACCGCGACCGTTTCGCTGCCCCTGGGTCCCGCTGGTCCCGCTGCTGGGCGTGCTCATGTGCATCTTCTTGATGCTCTCGCTCCCGGCGGAGAACTGGCTGCGCCTCGTGGGCTGGCTCGCGATCGGGCTGGCCATCTACTTCGGGTACAGCGCCAAGCACAGCGTGCTCCGCAACGAGCCCGGTCACCCCCGGGCAGGCCGCTGACGGCCGGCGCGATAACCATCCTGCGTCGGGGGGCGCCCGGCCGCCTGCACCGGCGCCGACTACGGACAGAAGTGTGATGGGTCGGTGAACCACTCTTCTAGCGCGGGGTCGCGCTCCCCGGGCTGGTGCGCCAGGTCCCAGTCGTCGTGGTCAGGCGCCGCGCTCCCGTACGACCAGGATCCATCGATCGTGATGCTCCCGTCTGGATGCGTGGTGAAGATGAAGCGCACGTAGCCGCTGTCCGAGTCGTCTGTGCGCGTCGGGTCCTCACACCAGCGGCCACTGAACACGTCCCCGGAGAGGGTGCCACGCACCGCACCACCGTCATGGTCGTAGGAACCCCATACTTCGTCGCCGACCTGCCGCAGGACCATGGCGCCCCAGTCACCACGGTAGAGGCCCATGTAGGCGGCCCCGTCAGCAGTGCCCGGAGTGGTTCCGCTGGTGGCGCTGCTGGCGCCGCCGCCGCAGCCCGCGAGAAGGAGAGTGATCATCGAGAGTGTCAGGATGCGCTGAGACATGTTCTTGTCCTCGAGCCGTCGCGGCTCAGTGGTTGGATAGCCTAGCGTAGACAGTCTCGTCCCGACCGGCACGGGCGATTCTGCCGCCGGCCGCTGCGGTGGATTCGAAGGATCCCACCCCACGCCGCACTTGTGCATTCCTCAGGACCTGAGACCCTGACCCCGATGGCGCGTGCCATCTCACGGAGGTCTCCATGGGTGACAAGTCGCCAAAGTCCAAGCAGCGCAACGACAACCAGAAGCAAGCGACGCAGCAGCAGTCGGCCAACAAGGCCCAGGCCAAGCAGGCCAGCCAGGCCAAGCAGGCCACCGCGGCGCCTGCCGCCAAGGGGAAGAAGTAGGGCTGCCTGCGCGCCGACGCAGCCCCGGAGCGCCACGTGTGCTTCGGGGCTTCTTCGTTGTGCGCGCCGCGCTCTCCACACCGCCCGGCCGGCCCCCTTTTCCTTCCCCCGTGAATTCCGGCACCCTGTACGGCAACCAAGGGGCACCTGACGTATGCGCATCACTCCCACCTACCCCGAGCTCGCGCCGTCCATCCCCGCGGTGGAGCTCGGCCGCGTGGAGCGGGTCACCGGGGTAGACCCGCTGATTCAGCGCGCGCAGGAGGGCGACGCCGCAGCCTTTCGTGAGATCTTCGCGCTACACAAAGACCGCGTGGCCTCCATCGTGTTTCGCTTCCTGGGGCACAGCTCGGAGGTGGACGACGTGGTGCAGGACGTCTTCCTCCACGTCCACCGCAGCCTGCCGCGCTTCCGCGGCGAGGCGCGCTTCACCACCTGGCTGTACCGACTCACGGCGAACATCACCAAGATGCACCTGCGCAAGCGAGCCTCGCGCCCGCGCGTGGTGGACGTGGAGGTGCCCGAGCTGCCGCGCCACGCGGAGCCACCGGAGGCCCCCGACGACGCGCTCGCCAGGCAGCTCCGGATTCGGGCGCTGTACCGGCTGCTAGAGCGCCTGTCCGAGAAGAAGCGCATGGTGCTGGTGCTGCACGACCTGGAGGGCATGCCCGCCGCGGAGATCGCGGAGGTGGTGGAGGCCCCCATCATGACGGTGCGCACGCGCCTGTTCTACGCGCGGCGCGACCTGTACGCGATGTTCGCGGAGGAGCCGACCCTGGCCTCGCTCGCCCAGGAGCTGGGCGGGGCCCTGCGCGGCGGCCAGCCCGCAGACGGCGACAAGGAGGACCCGCGATGACCACGCACCTCCCCAAGTGGAACGCGCTGCACGCGCTTCATGAAGGGCTGCTCTCCCAGGAGGGTCAGCGGCGGATTCGCGCCCACGTGGACAGCTGCTCCGTGTGCGCGCGCGCGCTCGGCGCCATGTCTCTGTACGCCGGGGTGAGCGACGAGGCGCGCCGACAGCCCGCCCACACGGGCAGCGACGCGTGGGACCGCCTGGCGGCCGCCATCGCGCGCGACGTCGCCAGCGTTGAGGGTCCCGACCACACAGGCAGGCTCTCGGTCGGAGGCGACTCCCACGCGAGCGAGCCCGCGGTCCAGCCGCCCGACGAGGGACGGGCCGAGCCGGATCCCGTCGGCGCCTACGAGCGCATCAGCAGCGAGATTCGCCTGACGCCCGCGCCCCCCATCCCCATCGCGCTCGCGGACCGTGTGCTCGAGCGCCGCGCGCGAGAGCGCGACGAACACGGCTGGGCGCTGG
This sequence comes from Sandaracinaceae bacterium, assembly GCA_020633075.1. Taxonomy (GTDB): domain Bacteria; phylum Myxococcota_A; class Polyangia; order Polyangiales; family Houyiibacteriaceae; genus JADJJE01. Next base: position 548,469 of record JACKEI010000002.1, on the reverse strand, counting down.
CCGCCACGCTGGCGGCAGCGGCCTGCTTCGCGCTGGCCACGCGCCTCTTCGGTGTTGGGCAGGCGCCTGCGGATCAGCCCGAGGTGCCCCTAGCCCACACCGAGCCCGCTGCGGTCCCGGAGCAGCCCGCGCAAGCGCCCTCGCCTGTGGTGGACGTGCACGTGCGCGCCATGAGCGGCACACCACGGCGGGGCGACGAGCCCCTGCAACTGGGCGCGCGCGTCGAAGAGGGCCAGCGCTGCCAGACGGGGGAGCACGACAGCGCACACTTCAGCGTCGGCGAGGGCTCCGCGTTCGCGCTCAACGAAGACGGCGTGGCGACGGTGGAGCGCGCCCGGATGGACGGCGTGGTCCTCTCGGTGGAGCGCGGCGCCCTCAGCTCCAGCGTCCGCACGGGCACCCCCTACCGCGTGCTGGCGCCCCCTTATGCGTTCGAGGTGCGCGGCACCCGCTTCTCGGTGGCGCGTCGCGACGACGGGGCCGTCTCGGCCCGCGTGGCCGAGGGCTCCGTGGCCGTCATGCGGGGCAGCGAGCTCATCGTCATCCTCGGCCCCGGGGACGTGTGGAGCTCCGGCGGTGAGCCCTTCGCTCCCGAGCCACGCGTGTGGAGCCCAGAAGGTGGCGTGGCGCTGCACGTGCCCGCGCCGGAGCGCTCTCCCTTCGTCACCTTCGAGGCCGACAGCGTCATCTGGGACGCCCAGTCGGACGTCGTGCTCACGGTGCGTGAAGGCGCGTCGCTGCACCTCACGTTCTTCGACGCGCGCGGACGCGCCACGGAGATGGACACGCAGCCCGTGGCCGAAGGCGCCACCATCGAGGCCCCCGTGCCCACGCGCGTGGTGCGCGGTCACCTCCCGGCCAGCGTGCTCTCGTCCGTCGTCCGGCAGCACCGCGGCGACCTCGACTTCTGCGTCTCCCGCGCCGTGCGCATGGCCGCCCACGCCCTCGAGGAGGTCACGCTCCGCCTGACCATCACCCCCGAGGGCACCGTCAGCGACGTACAGCTCACCGGTCCCGGTGCCAGCCTCCCCCTGCGCGCCTGTATGACGGCCAAGGCGCGCGGCTGGGTCTTCCCGCGCCCGGGCGGAGTCTTGCCGGTCCAGACCCAGATGCGCCTCGCCATCACGCCCCGCTGACTACGTTGTCCTACATGTAGTCGCTTTCTTTACATCAACGCCGCGACCCGCTTATCGTGGGCGCTATGTCGAAGCGTTCTGCCGTCCGTCGAATCAGCCAGGCGCTGGCCTGCGCGACCGCCCTTGGGAGCGGAGCCGGGCTCGCGCACCTGACACACGCCGACGCTCAGCACCGGCACTCGGGGCCGGCGGCCATGCACGCGATGCTCACGAGCACGGCGGGCACGGCCCGCCTCCCGGAGTCGGCCACTGGCGCGCCGACGGCGACGTCGGAGGCTCCGAGCCTGCCCGTGGGCGTGGCGCCGCCGCCCCCAGACCCCTTCGGCGAGCACCTGCGAGACGGCATGGTGATGACAGGCGCGACCCCGCACCGGCTGCTGCTGCTCACCTTCGACGACGGCCCCGAGCTGCGCACGACGCCGACCGTGCTCGACACCCTCGACGAGTACGGCATCAAGGCGGTGTTCTTCGTGAACGCCACGCGCTTCGACAGCGACAGCCCGCGTGAGCGCGCGCAGCGCGAGCTCCTCAAGGAGATCCTGCGGCGGGGCCACTTCCTGGGGAACCACACCTACCATCACCCCGAGCTGACCGACCTCGACTACGAGGGCATCCGTAGCGAGCTGCTCAAGAACGAGGAGTACATCTTCGAGGCGACCGGGGGCCGCCCCGTCCTGGTGCGTCCCCCCTACGGCGCGTTCTCGCCGCGCGTCGCGCGCACGCTCGCGGAGCTGGGCTACACGCCCATGCTGTGGAACCTGTCCACCGGCGACACCATGGTGCGCAGCGCCGACGAGGTGGCCAGCACCTTCCTGCGTGTGCTGCACCGGCAAGAGCGTGAGAACGGCGAGTACGGGGGCATCGTGCTCATGCACGACACCCACAGCTGGACGGTGGAGGGGCTGCCGCGCATCCTCGCGGGCCTGCGCCAGCGCAACTGCGAGCTGGCCGCGAGCGGGCAAGAGCTCTACGACTTCGCCGACGACCCGAGCGTCTTCTTCCGCTACCGAGGCGACACGAGCCCGGAGACGGTGACGCCGCCCACGCAGCTGGACCCCGCGTGGCTCGAGGCGCGGCAGTCGGTGCTGCGCGAAGAGACCCGCCTGCGCTGCGGCGCGGTGGCTAGCCGGGAGTGAGCGCGCGCGCGACGCGCTTGGCCAGCACCCGATAGATGGGCAGCCCGTCCTCGACCGCACGCAGCTCGCGGTTGGAGCGGGCGCCGAAGGGGTTCTCATCGATGCGTCCGTCCTCCCCCACCAGCTCGAAGTCCGGGTGGCGCCGCAGGGTGTCCACGTAGATCTCGGCGCGGTCCGGCACGTCGGTCTGCACGAAGAAGTCCCCACCGTCGACCATCAGGCGCGCGAGGGCGTCCAGCAGCTCGTCGCCCACCACGCGCCGCTTGGTGTGCCGCCGCTTCCACCAAGGGTCGGGGAAGTGCACCGACACCTGCTGCACCACGGCGTGGTCGGTGGTGCGCTCGAGGATCTCGCGCACGTCCCCACACAGCACCCTCACATGCGTGTAGCCCCGCTGCTCACAGCGCTCGGCCACCTTGAACGCCCACTTGGACTTGATCTCGAAGGCCAGGATGCGCGAGCCGGGCGCGAGGGTGGCGCGCTCGTAGACGCTGGCCCCGCGGCCGAAGCCGATGTCCAGCTCGAGGGGGCCCGCGCCCGGCAGCACGGAGGCGAGCGCGAACTCCCCCTCGGGGGCGCGGGGGGCGATGTCGTCGTAGCGGCGGGGCGGCGGGGTGCTCATCGGAGCGCGTCGTAGCAGCTGCGCCACGTGGCGCCTACTCGGGCGCGTGCTCGCGAGGTTTGACAGGGGCGTGCGCGGGCAGCCATCGTGCCCGGTCCCGTGAGCGTTCGTCTTGCCCTCTACCCCGCCCTCTTGTGCTCTGGCGCCGCCGCGCTGGTGTACCAGTCCGTCTGGGGCCGCATGCTGCACCGCGTCTTCGGCGTGGGGGACCTGGCCATCGCGACGGTGCTGGCCTGCTTCTTCCTGGGCATGGGTGTGGGCTCCGCCGTGGGAGGCCGCTGGGCGCAGCGCGTGCGCTCGCCAGCCATGGCCTACGCGGCCTTGGAGCTGGGCATCGCGGTGTGGGCGCTGGGCTCGCTGGTGGCGCTACCGGAGCTTCACCGCGCGTACGCCGCGCTGGGCGCCGGGCGCACCTTCGCCACGCTCACGGTGGTGCGCTTCGTGCTGTGTCTGCCGGTGCTCCTGCCACCCACCATCGCCATGGGCGCCACGCTGCCCATCTTGGTGCGCGCCACCAGCGAGTGGGGCGCGGCGCGCTCGGCCGCGGCCGGCACGAAAGACCTCGGCTGGGGCCAAGAGGCCACCTGGCTGTACGCCACCAACACGCTGGGGGCGGTGTTCGGCGCAGGGGTGAGCGGCTTCTACCTGCTGCCCGTGCAGGGCGCCCAGCGCTCGCTGCTGTGCGCCGCCCTGGCCAGCGTGCTCGCGGCCGTCATCGTGGTGGTCACGCAGCGCGTGAGCGCGCGCACAGGGACCCGAGGGCGCGCGGAGGCCCTCGCGGCGGTCGGCCAAGAGGGGTCGCAGGGCGTCGAGCCGCCTCGGCCCGCGCGGGTCAGCCCGCCGAACGACGGGTCCGCCTCGCTCTCGCTGGGCGCGCGCGCCGCGCTCTCGGCGTCCCTCGCAGCCGGCGCCGGGCTCGCCTCTCTGGCCAGCGAGGTGCTCTGGACGCGCGTGCTGCGCACCATCGTGCAGGGCACCACACAGGCCTTCGCGGCCATGCTGGTGAACTACCTGCTGGGCATCGGCGTGGGCGCGCTGCTGGCGGACAGGCTGCTCAAGGGCGGCCGCTCACCGCTGCGCGTGTTCGGCGCGTGTCAGCTCCTGCTGGCCCTGCTCACGGCCTTCGCCATCGGCGCGGTCCCGCAGCTCCCGCGCCTGATCGTGCTGCTGCAGGGCTCCCCCTCCACCATTCCGCACGAAGCCAGCGTCTTGATGGTGGTCTCGTCGGTGCTGCTGCTGCCGCTCGCGCTGGTGCTGGGCACCAGCATCCCGCTGGCGTGGCACATGGTGCGCGACGACGAGGCCCACGCCGCACGTCACGCGGGCCGCATCCTCGCGTTCAACACGCTGGGCGGGCTGCTGGGGTCGCTGCTGGCCGGCTTCGTGCTCGTGCCGGCCATGGGCGTCCAACGCGCGCTCTACGGCGTCATCGCGCTGCACTGCACCCTCGCGGCGCTGGCGGGCACATTCGCAGGCACACGCCCGGCCCGGCGCCTGATCGGGGCCCTCGTGCCGCTGCTGGCGCTGGTGTGCATCACCAAGGTGGCGCCCTCGCTGCGGCTGGCCTGGTTGCTGGACGCCTGGCACGACGCCAACGCCACCGTCATCCGCGGCCCGGAGGAAGAGGACCCCTGCCCGCCCGATGGCGAGTGCGGCGGAAGCTCCACCTGCATCGAAGGGTACTGCAACGACACGGTCCGCTTCCTGCGGGAGGGACGCAACACCACGGTCACGCTGCTGTCGCGCGACGGAACCAGCTACCGCCTCTTCAACGACGGTCGGCCCGAGTCCGGCTTCTCTCCGGGAGAGCCGGGCTTCGGTCGCGAGCTGGCGCTGCTGGGCGCCCTGCCGTCCCTGCTGGCGGCCACCCCGGAGCGGGCCATGGCCATCGGCTTTGGTGGCGGACACACCACCACCATGCTGCTGAAGGGGCCCTTCACGCGCGTGGACGTCGTGGAGCTGGAAGAGGCGGTCATCGACGCCGCGCGCCTGATGCACAGCACGCTGAGCAAGCCGTTCCCCCTGGACGACGGCGAGCGCACGCACCTCACCTTCGACGACGCCCGCGCCCAGCTGCTGCTGGCCCCGGCGGCGACGTTCGACGCGGTGGTGTCGCAGCCCAGCCACCCGTGGCTGGCCGGCTCGAGCGCGCTCTACACGGAGGAGTTCTTCCGCGAGGTGCAGCACAGCCTGCGCCCGGGCGGCGTGCTGGTGCAGTGGGTCAACCTCTTCCGCATGGACATCCCCAGCCTGCGCAGCGTCGTCGCCACCTTGCTCGCGGTGTTCGAGCACGTGCAGTGCTACGTGGCCGAAGACTCGAGCTTCATCATTGTGGCCGGGGACGCGCCCATCGCCTTCTCGCAGACCACCATCGACCGTCTGGACGCCAACCTGCCGCTCCGGCGCACGCTCGAGGCGGTGGAGCTGGGCACGCTGGTCGAGCTGGTGAGCGTGGTGGAGCTGGACACCGCCGGCGCACGGCGCTTCGCGGCCGGCGCCCCTGTCATCCACGACGACCGACCCACGCTCGAGTTCGCGCTCGCCCGCCTCGAGTTCTACTCGGACCTGGACGAGCTGGAGCTGGACCAAGCGCTGGTGGGCGTGCCCTGGCTCGGCACGGAGTCGCTCGCCGCGCTCCCTCACGAGCTGGTCCCCGACGCCTTCCTCTTCCGGGCCGAAGAGGTGCGCGTGCGGCGGCGCGCGCTCACCCGCCTGGAAGGCTCGCTCCAGGCCACCCACCTGGACAGCTCCGACTTGCTCATGGTGCAGGGCACGCTGGCGGAGCTCCGGGGTGACCTGAGCGCGGCCATACGCGACTACGCGGGCAGCCAGAACCGCGACGCGGCGGACCGCCTGGACTACCTGCGCCACGTGGAGGGCTACGACCGCGACCTGCTCGCCCACGTGAGCGCCCGCCAGACGCTGCCCTACAACGCCGGGCACGCGCTCTCCGCCTGTCTGGCCGTGGGGGAGCGGCCCCTGTGCGCGGCCCCCCTGCGCGCCGCAGAGCAGCTGCACGCCAGCGAAGACGACGCCCTCGAGAGCGCCGCCCGCGCGTTCGCCGAGGGAGGGTGCGCGTCGCTCTTGATCGCCGTCGAGGCCGACGAGGAGGCCCTGGACGACCCCGAGGCGGCCTTCCGCGCGCTCGCCTGCGCCGAGAGCAGCCACGAACCCGAGCGCCGGCTGCGGGAGCTGCACGAGGCCCTGGTCGCGGCGCGCATGCGGACGGCGGCCTACGAGCGCGGGCTGGCCCAGAGCGCCAACGAGGGTCTCAACTACGGCCTCGCGATGCGGCACTTCGTGCACGCCCTGCGCTACGACCCACGCGACGGAGACAGCGCCGCCGCGCTCGCACGCCTCCTGATACAAGCCGGAAACACCGAGCGCGCGCGCGCCGTCCTGGCGCGCACGCACGCCGCCTCACGTGCGCTGCGAGACCCGCGCCAGGCCGTGGAGCGCGCCGCCCGCGACCTGGGCATCACGCTCCCCTGAGCGCGCCTCCGGAGGGGTCGGCCATTTGGTTCCTCGACTTTCTTGACCTTGGCACGCATCTCGCGTTACCAAGGGCCACGTAATTTCACCTCGAAATACGGGGCGTTAGGAGAGCAACTGTGGCTCTGAAGATTCTGGCGGTCGACGACAGCGCGACGATGCGCACCATCATGAAGATGACCTTTGCGGGCGAGGACGCGGAGGTGCTCACCGTGACCAACGGAGAGGATGCCATCGCGAAAGCCAAGGCCGCCGTCCCCGATCTGGTCTTCGCCGACGCGTCGATGAGCGGCGTGGACGGGTACGAGGTGGCTCGCGCGATTCGCGCCGAGGCGTCTCTGTCCCGCACGGCGGTCATCGTGATGGCCAGTCAGCATCACCCCTACGACGACGCCAAGGCCAAGGCGTGCGGTGTGGACGACCACATCCTGAAGCCCTTCGACAGCAAGGTGGTCATCGAGAAGACGAACTCGGTGGTCGCCGCGCGGCGGGCCTCCGCAGGCTCCGCGCCCGCGGTGGCAGCCGCCCCGCCCGTCGCTGCGGCGCCCGCACCCGTCGCGCCTGCCGCACCCGCAGCCGCTCCCGCACCGGTAGCCCCACCGACGCCGGCCGCGGTGGCCCCACCGACGCCAGCTGCGGTGGCCCCCAAGCCGCCCACGCCGGCCGCGCCCGTGCAGCCTCGTCCAGCCGCCCAGCCGGCAGCGCCCGCGGCTCCCGCTGCGTCGGCGGTCCGCGCGCCGCGCAGCACCGCCGCCTTCGACGGCCCCTCGGTGACGGGCGCCGCAGCCCCGGCCACCGCGCCGGCGCGCTCCCCCTCCTCCACCACCATCGCGGCCATGCCCGCCCCCGCGCCCGCCGCGCGTGTCACCGCCCCGAGCGGCGACATGGCCGCCAAGCTGGCCGGCCTCGGTCTCAGCGCCGACCAGGTGAGCGGCGTGCTGGCCCTGTCCCGCGAAGTCATCGAGCAGGTCGTCTGGGAAGTGGTGCCGGAGCTCGCCGAGGCGCTCATCAAAGAAGAGATCAAGCGGCTCACCGCTGAGTGAGCTCGTGCGCCGGGGTTCCGCCCCGTCGTCGCCAACCGAAGTCCGACGCCCGCGCTCTCCGCCCGGGCGTCGTTTCTTTTTGGCGCCGCGAGGGTGTTGACGATTCGGGGCGTCCAGCGCACAAGACACGCCATGAGTGATGTCGAGATGCCCAAGCTGTACGTCCCCGCGAGCGCCGAGGACCGTTGGTACGCGTGGTGGGAGCAGCAGGGCTTCTTCACCGCCAGCAACGCCCCCGAAGACACGCGTGAGACCTACACGGTGGCCATTCCGCCGCCCAACGTGACGGGCACGCTGCACATGGGCCACGCCTGCCGCACCACCTTCGAGGACGTGCTGGTGCGCTACGAGCGCATGAAGGGCAAAAACGCGCTGTGGGTCCCGGGCACGGACCACGCCGGCATCGCCACGCAGGTGGTGGTGGAGCGCAAGCTCAAGGCCGAGGGGCTCACGCGCCACGACCTCGGGCGCGAGAAGTTCATCGAGCGCGTGTGGGAGTGGCGCAAGGAGTCGGGCGACACCATCCTCGGCCAGCTGCGCAAGATGGGCGCCTCGTGTGACTGGTCGCGCACCAAGTTCACCATGGACCCCGACCTGTCTCACGCCGTGCGCGAGGCCTTCGTGCGCCTGTACGAAGAGGGCCTGATCTACCGCGGCACGCGCCTGGTCAACTGGGACGTGGTCTCGCAGACCGTGCTGTCGGACCTCGAGGTGGAGACCGAGGAGAACGTCAAGTACACGGAGGAGTTCGGCGTCTGCGAGCTCTTCGACTTCGCTTACAAGCTGGACGCCGAGGACGCGGCCGCGACCGGCGTGGACGAGATCATCGTCTCCACCACGCGCCCGGAGACCATGCTGGGTGACACCGCCCTGGCCGTGCACCCGGAGGACGAGCGCTACAAGGGCCTGCACGGGCGCTTCGTGACGCACCCCTTCGTGGACCGGCGCATTCCCATCGTGTGCGACGCCACGCTGGTGGACCCCGAGTTCGGCACCGGCGTGGTCAAGGTCACCCCCGCCCACGACCCGAACGACTTCGCCACCGGCAAGCGCCACGGGCTCGAAGAGATCAGCATCCTGAACAAGGACGGCACCCTCAACGAGAACGGCGGCCCCTTCGCCGGGCTCGAGCGCTTCGAGGCGCGCAAGGCGGTCAAGGCCAAGCTGGAGGAGCTGGGGCTCGCCCGCGGCAAGCGCAAGCACGTCATGTCCCTGCCGCGCTCGCAGCGCAGCGGCAGCATCGTGGAGCCCATGATCTCCACGCAGTGGTTCGTGAAGATGGAGCCCCTGGCCGGCCCCGCCATCGAGGCCGTGGAGAGCGGCAAGGTGCAGATCCTGCCCGAGGACTGGACCAAGACCTACTTCCACTGGCTGCGCAACATCCAGGACTGGTGCATCTCGCGGCAGCTCTGGTGGGGGCATGGCATCCCGGCGTGGTACTGCGGCGACTGCGAACACATGAGCGTGAGCCGCACGGACCTCAGCGCCTGCGAGAAGTGTGGCAGCGCCAACGTGGAGCAAGACCCGGACGTGCTGGACACCTGGTTCAGCTCCGCCCTGTGGCCCTTCTCCACCCTGGGCTGGCCCAACCAGACGCCGGACCTCGCGCGCTTCTACCCCACGCAGGACATGGAGACCGGCTACGACATCCTGTTCTTCTGGGTGGCGCGCATGATCATGATGGGCCTCCACTTCATGGGCGAGGTGCCCTTCTCGCGCGTGCTGCTGGCCGGCCTGGTCACGGACGAGCGCGGCCAGAAGATGAGCAAGGTGAAGGGCAACGTGATCGACCCCCTGGACGTCATCCACGGGGCCACGGGCGCGCACCTGCTGATGAAGGCGGAGCAAGCCGGGGCCGCGGCCGACGGCGTCGAGTACCTGCGCACCACCTACCCCGACGGCTTCGACGCGTACGGCGCCGACGCCCTGCGCATGACGCTGCTGAGCTACTCACCGCAGTCGCGCCGCATCGCGCTGTCCATCAAGCGCATCGAGGGCTACCGCAACTTCGCCAACAAGCTGTGGAACGCCGCGCGCTACGTGCTGGGCCGCCTGGTGGGCCAAGACGGCGAGCCCGGCCCGCACCCCGACGCGCGCGCCACGGGAGCGCGCCCGGCTGTCACCGCCCTGCCCAACCGGTGGATCCTCTCGCGCCTGGACGTGGCCCTGGCGTCCGCCAACGCGGGCATCACGGCCTACCGCTTGGACGAGGGCAGCCAGGCCCTCTACCACTTCGTGTGGGACGAGCTCTGCGACTGGTACCTGGAGCTGAGCAAGCCCCTCTTGGACGGGGACGACCGCGCCCTGGCCGAAGAGACCGCCGCCGTGCTGCTGCACGTGCTCGAGACCACGCTGCGCGCGCTGCACCCCATGATGCCTTTCATCACCGAGGAGATCTGGCAGCGGGTCCCGCGCGCGGGCGTCGCCGCCGGGGAGACCATCATGCTGGCGCGCTACCCACAGGCCGGCACGGACAGCCTGCGTGACGAGGCGTCCGAGCGTGAGCTGGCCGTGGTGCAGGAGTTCGTGGTCGCCGCGCGCTCCATCCGCGCCGAGTACGATCTGCCGCGCAAGCAAGGCATCGCCATCCACTGGTGCGCCGACGACGCGGAGAAGGTCGCCACCATCGAGACGGCGCGCTCGCTGATCGAGGCCCTCGCCGGCGCCACGCTGACGCAAGAGGAGGCCGCGAAGGTGGACGACCCGCACCAGCACTTCACGCTCGCTGCGGCCTTCGTCCTCCCTGGCCTGCGCGGCGTGGTGCCTGGCGTGATCGACCCGGTCAAGGAGAGGGAGCGCCTCACGCGCCAGCTCACCAAGGTGGAGAAGGAGCTGGGCACCCTCGAGAAGAAGCTCACCAACGAGAAGTTCCTGGGCGGTGCGCCGGCCGAGGTAGTGGAGCAGACCAAGCGCGACGCCGCCGAGCTGCGCGAGAAGCGCGACCAGATGAGCGGCGCCATCGCCCGGCTGGGCTGAGACAGCGGGGGCGTCGCCGCGGGCCCCCTTCAGGACTCGTAGTCGACTGACACCGCTCGCTCGACGACCTGCTTCATGTGCACGCCGACGCCCTGGTGGACGGGGTGCACCTGATACGCATCCAGCTCTGCCCAGCTCTCGTGCTGGGTGATGAGGGCGATGTCGTACGAGCGCTCGCTGTGGAGCTGGTCGGCGCCGACCTCGATGCTGCGCAGCTCCGGGATCTTGCCCTTCATGGCGAGCAACACCTGGCGAGTGACCTCGACCGCGTCCTCGCTGCGGTCCTTGAGCTTGAAGAGCACGACGTGGGTGATCATGGGCCCGATCGTAGCCAAAGAACGCCGCGTCCGGTACAGACCTTTCGCGCGATGACCTCCGAGACCCCCGAGACACACGACGCGGCCCTCGCGAGAGCGGCGACCGACGCGACCAACGCGACGGCGGAGGCACCACCGAGCCACCGCGAGACCTGCTTCGTGTGCTTCAAGCCGCAGGTGACCTGCGTGTGCGCGGACATCACCCCGGTGCACAACCGGGTGGGGGTGTCCGTGCTGCAGCACCCGCGGGAGCGCGCTCACCCTCTCGGCACCGCGCGCTTCGTGGAGCTGGGCTTGGTCAACTCGGAGGTCATCGTGGCGTTCACGGGAGCGCGCGAGCGCGACGTGCCCCTGCCCCTGCCCTCCGGCACGGGGCTGCTCTACCCACGGCCCGACGCGCTCGATCTCGAGCACGTCCCCGTCTCCGCGCAGCCGCGGCACCTGCTGGTGCTGGACGGCACGTGGAGCCAGGCCCGCGGGCTGTACAAAGCGCACCCCTGGCTGGCGCAGCTGCCGCACTACCAGCTCTCCCCGGACACGCCCAGCCGCTACCGCATCCGGCGCGAGCCGCGCCCGGAGTACGTGTCCACGCTGGAGTCGGTGCTGCTGGCCCTACGGATCCTCGAGCCGGACACGCAAGGCTTCGAGGGGCTGCTGAGCGCGTTCGACGCCCTGGTGGACACGCAGATCGCGCACCACCAGCGCGCGCGCGCCGCGGGCCGCCCCAAGCGCCAGAAGCGCGTGCGAAAGGAGCGGCGCTACAAGGGCGTGCCGCGCTGGCTGGCCGAGGACGCCGAGCGGCTGGTGGGGCTCTACGCGGAGGCGCTGCCCCCCGCCTCTGCGGGGCCGGCCAAGTCGGGGCCCTTGCTGCAGCTGGTGGCCATGCGCCTCGCCACCGGAGAGACCTTCGAGCGGCTGGTACGGCCCGTGGAGGGCCTCCCAGACGCCGAGGCGCTGGCGACGCTCGGGCTGCGCCCAGAGGACTTCGAGAGCGCCATCGCCCCGGCGGAGCTGGCGGCGGCGCTCGACGCGTACCTGCGGCCGGGAGACGTGGGCCTGGCGTGGAACCGCAGCACGCCCAGCCTGATGCACGACGCCACCGGGCGGCCCCACCGCATGCGCCTGCTCAAGCCGGTGCTGCGCGAGCTGGGGCCCTTCGACGAGCACGGCTCGCTGCAATCGCTGGACGTGCTGGCCGAGGCCGCCCGCACCGCAGCCACGGACGCCTCGGCTGTCAGCGCACCCGGCGACGCGGCAGGACGAGGGCGGAGTGCGGCGGACGCAGAGGGCCACGCACCCCTCGCTGCACACGCCGACGCGCCGCTCACACGCGTGCGTGGACGTGCCGCAGCGCGCCTCGCCAACCTCGCGTGGGTCGCACACACCACCCGCGAGCACGGTCGCCAGCGCGCAGTCTCGGACGAGGGGCGCAGCGTGGGGTCGGACATCGGGCCCGGCGGTTGACGCTGGTCGCGAGGCCCGCACACTCGCGCGCATGCTCCCTGGCGTCTACCTCCTGACGGGCCCCAACGGCTCGGGCAAGTCCAGCGCCGCCCAACATCTGGCGGACACCACGCCGGGCGCGCAGCTGCTCTCCGCCGAGACGCAGCAGGCCTTCTACGAGCGCGAGCTGGCAGAGGACGAGAGCAATTTCCGCGGGGGCGCCGACCTGGGCAAGACCGTGCACGACCTGCTCGGCGACGCCGGGCGCGCGCACCCCCTCTACCGGGCGCTGCGCCTGTCGGAGCTCGGCTCCCGAGGCTACCGCCAGCTCTCCACCGGCGAGTCGCGCAAGGTGCTCCTGCTGCGGGCGCTGGCCGCCGCGCCTCCGCTGATTGTCCTGGACGATCCCTTCGAGGGCCTGGACCACGCCGCGTGTGCCGAGCTGCGCGACGCGCTCGCGCTCGTGGCCGCCGAGACCGCGGTGCTGGTGGTGGGCACCTTCGTGGCGTCGCACAGCGACACGCGCAGGCTGCTTCCGCTCGAGCTCGTGCGCGAGGTGCGCGTGCTGGGGCCCGGTGGGGCCGAGGTCTTCCGTGGGCCGCTGGACGCCTGGCTGGCCCACGCTCCCGAGGCCGCTCGCGCACACCTCCCGCCGCCGGTGGACGACGGGCCCTGGCACGCAGACGACACCGGCTTCGCGCCCGGGCAGGCGCTGATCGTCCTGCGCAGCGGGCGGGTCGCCTACGGAGAGCACGTGATCTTCGACGGTCTCGACCTCACGGTGCGCGCGGGCGAGCACACGCTCATCGAGGGCCCCAACGGGTCCGGCAAGTCCACGCTGCTGGAGCTCTTCACGGGGGATCACCCGCAGGCCTACGCCAACGACCTCACGCTCTTCGGGCGGCGACGCGGCAGCGGCGAGAGCGTGTGGGACGTCAAGCGGCGCGTGGGCCTGGTGAGCGGCCGCCTGCACCGCGACTACCGGGTGAGCGCGAGCGTGGAGACCGTGCTGCTGAGCGGGCTCTTCGACAGCATCGGGCTCTACGAGACACCCGGCCCGCGCGCCCGCGCGAGAGCCCAGCAGTGGCTGCGCTGGCTGGACCTGGGGCTGCGCCCCGACGACCCCTTCCGCGAGCTCTCGTTCGGCGTGCAGCGCCTGCTGCTGGTCGCGCGCGCCGCCATCAAGGTCCCGCCGCTGGTGGTGCTGGACGAACCCACGGCAGGTCTGGACGCCGAGAACCGCGCCCGAGTGCTGGAGCTGGTGCGCTCGCTCGGTACCCAGTCGCGCAGCACCCTGCTCTTCGTCACACATCGACCGGACGAGCGTGCCTGGTGGGACCAGATGCTGCGAGGCCCCCGCGTGACCCTGCGCTGACACCGCGTGAAACAGACCACGGCTGCCGGCTTCGCGTAGACAGCCGCGCCGGCTGCGGCAACAATGCGCTGACCCGAGTCGAGGAGCCGTCATGGACTGCAGCAGACCCCCCGCCCCCCCCAGGGAAGGCCTGAGCGTACGCCGTCGCGTCCGTCACGCCGCCGCCGACGCGGTGTTCATCGCGTGCGCGGTGGCGACGGGCGCCCTCTTGGCGAGCTGCAGCCAGAGCCACACCGCAGCGGAAGACGGCGCGCCCGACGCAGCCACCGCGCCCACGCCGGTCCCGTTGCGGGTGGGCCCGCCCATCGACCTCACGTCCGCTCCCTTCGCCTTCCGTTCGGACGACGCGGGCCTCCGCGCAGAGGGCGTGAGTCATCGCGTCCGCGTGCAAGCGGATGCCGTGCACGTGGAGGTCGCGGCAGTCGGTCAGGCTCAGGGCTTCGAGCTTCGCATCGCACCAGCGCGCCTGCAGCGAGGCACGCTGAGCTTGGGCGTCCCGGCGCAGGGAGAGGTGACCAACAGCGGCGACTACGTACGCGCCGCGGGCGCATACACCGAGCGCTGGCACAACAGTGAGCGGGGCGTGGAGCAGAGCTGGGCGTTCCCCAGTGAACCGCCCGGCGACGGGGACCTGGACGTCGTCGTACCCATCGGTCAGCTCGCGTCGCCCCCCGTGGATCACCCCGGCGGCCTGCGCTTCGTGAGCCCGGACGGCACAGAGTCCCTGTACTACAGCCACGCGACGTGGATCCACGGCCCCACACGGGTGGCGGTCCCAGCCGAGTTCCGCGACGGCAACATTCACTACCGCGTTCCGGCGGAGGTGCTCGCCGAGACGCACTGGCCTGCCGTGCTGGACCCGGTGGTTTCTGCGGAGTCTCGCTTGCCTGCGGAGTACCCGTCGGCCGCGGGGTACCACCAGCGCCACGCCTGCGTCGCCATGGGCGCCACGCGCTCGCTGGTGGCCTGGAGCGACTACCGCAAAGGGGGCGCCTCCCCGCATGTCTTCGCCACGCGCGTCAACAACGTGACCGCCGTGGACCTCGCGTCCATCGAGATCGGCCCGGGCCGCCTGACGGGGACCGACCTGTGGGTGGAGTGTGCCGCCAGCGGCGACACCTTCTTGGTGGCCTGGGCCACGTCGAACATCGTGTACGCGGCGCGCGTCTCGGTCGCGGCCGGTCTGCTGGACGATCCACCGCTACAGCTCTTCGTCGGCGGCGACCCAGAGGCCGTGGATGTCGCTGGCTCCAACGGGCAGTTCCTGGTGACGTGGGTGGACGACGCAGACGGTGACGGTGACCTCCGCGCCATGCGGATCGGGACGGACGGAACGCTGCTGGATCCCGTACCCATGCTCGTGACGGACGACACCTTCGACCAACGGGACCCGGCCGTGGCGTTCAACGGGAGCGCCTACCAGGTGGTCTTCAGCGACGCGCGCGGCGCCGACCGGGACCTGTACGGCCTGCGCATCCCGACCGTCGGCGCGCCCCTCGATCCAGCCCCCGTGGCGTTGGTCACCACGGCAGGCGATCAGCTGCGCCCAGCCCTCGCGTTCGGCGGCCCGACCGGCATGCTCGTCTACCGAGACACCACCAGCGCTTCGGTACGCGGTGTGACCGTGCTCACGGACGGGACGGTTAGCCCCGGCACCGACGCACGGGTCACGCGCGGAGCGACGGACGACCAACCCGCCATCGCCTTCTCCCACGGCGCCTATCAGCTCACCTGGCACCGCACGAACGCGGGCGTCTACGAAGTGGCGCGGGTGGAGATCACGAGCCCGACCGTGGGCACCGAGGTCACGGTCGGCACGCGCGCGTATTATCCCGATGCCTCAGGCGCGGGGAACGTGGGTGTCATCGCGTACGAGGCGACGGGAGCGAACGACAGTCAGTTCGACGTCGTGGTCACGGCTCGGACGACGGCCAGCTGGTGGGACCAACGCTACGCGGGCTTCTCGTCGCCCTATCACTCGCTCCCGCAAGCGGCGTCCAACGGCAACCGCTACATGGCCGCGTGGCTGACCTACGACGCGCGCGGCGTAGGCTCCGTGGAGTACGCGCAGCTCTACTCGGACGGGACCTTCGAGGGCACCCGCAACAGCATCTTCAGCAGCGCCATCACGGGGCCCCAGCACCTGCGAGTAGCCTCCAACGGGAGCGGTTGGTTGTTCGCGCTGCAGGCGGCGAACTGGCAGTACTCCACCAACGTCTTCACGACCTGGGTGGCGACCACCACCGCGGGCAGCCTGTTGGTCGACGAGCCACTGCGCTCGTCTCCCGAGGTCATCCGGAGCGGCTCGAACTACCGGGTCTTCGTTCGCAGCGGGTCGTCGGTGAGCTCGTACATCCGGGGCTCGTCCGGGCCCACGGGCAGCGCCACCACGCTGTTCAGCACGGGGGTCTCGACGGACTTCATCCCGACCGAAGGCGGCTATGTCTACGTCCCGTCGAGCGGCCGCGGCCTCGTCACCAGCGTAAGTGGCACGTCCCGGACCCTCGCGGACGCCTACTACGTCTACCAGCTGGCGGCCGCGTACGGCGGGAGCGGAGTCGGCCACCTCGCCGTCTTCATGGACCAGAGCTCGGGTGGACGCCTGTATGGTCAGCACATCCTGTCCAACGGCTCTCCCGGGGGCGCCGCGTTTCTCATCCAGAGCAGCGGCGCCTCCAACCCGGAGGTGGTGCACACCGGGGACGAGTACCTGGTGGTGTACGAGAAGTCCGGAAACCTCGTCGGGCATCGCGTGACCAGCACGGGCGTCCTCATCGACACGGCCCCGGCTACCATCTCGGACGACCCCGAGATCGAACGCAACCCCGAGCTCTCCTCCATTGGCTTCGGTCAGGCGTTGGTGGTCTATCAACGCTACGTGGACGTCGATGCCATCCACTCGGTGCGCGTCCACGCGCGGCTCATCGAGACGCGTATCGGCCAGACCGGCCCCGTCGGCAGCGCTTGCTCCGACCCCTGGGCCTGCGCGAGCGGTGTGTGTGTGAACGGAGTGTGCTGCAACCAGCCTTGCAGCGGCGTGTGCGAGGTGTGCAGCGCGGCCGCCGGAGCCAGCGCGGACGGCATCTGTACGCCGCGAGCGGCAGGCACCGAGTGCCGCGGCACGCTCGGTCCTTGTGACCCGGCAGAGGCCTGCGACGGCGTCACGGGCGCGTGCCCCGCCGACGTGCGCACGCCTGCGGGCGTACAGTGCGGAGCCAACGCCACCGGCCCCTGCGACGTGGCCGACGCGTGCAACGGCACCAGCGCTGCGTGCCCGACCACGGAACGACGACCCTCCACGTGGACCTGCCGCGCCGCGGCCGGCCCCTGCGACCGCGCCGAGACCTGCGACGGCGTGAGCGACCTCTGCCCGCCGGACACCATCCTCCCGGCCTCGGCCCAGTGTCGCGCGTCGGCGGGCCCCTGCGACACCAGCGAGTACTGCGACGGCATCTCCACGGACTGCCCGGTCGACGCCCTGCGCCCCTCTGGGTTCATGTGCAGGTCCATTGCGGGCGTCTGCGACGCGGCCGAGTACTGCGACGGCGTGCTGCCCGCCTGCCCTCCGGACGCCCGCCAGCCCAGCACCTACATCTGCCGCTTCGCGCAGGGCCCCTGCGACATCACCGAGTACTGTGACGGCTCGAACGTCAGCTGCCCGGCGGACGCGCTGCGCCCGGGTGGCGAGGTCTGCCGCCCCACGCGCGGCGTGTGTGACGTGGAGGAGCTCTGCACGGGCAGCGAGGCCGCCTGCCCCACGGACCGCCTGCGGCCGCGGCTGAGCGTGTGCCGGCCCGCCACCAGCGAGTGCGACGTGGCCGAGACCTGCGACGGCGCCTCGCAGAACTGCAGCGACGACCGCACGCGGGCCGATGGCGTGTCGTGCGACGACGGCCTGTACTGCAACGGGGACAGCACCTGCCAGGCGGGCGTCTGCACCGCCGGCGAGCCCGTCATGTGCGAGGCGTCGAACACGTGCAACGAAGCGCTGCGCGAGTGCGCGCCGCCAGGACTGCGCACCGCCAGCTGCGCAGCAGGAGGGAGCCCGGCCCAGCCTCCTGTGTGGCTCACCCTGCTCGCTTGCGCGGGGCTGCTGGGCTTCCGGAGGCGCTCATGAAACGCGCGCTAAAGGCACCCCGCGCCCTGACTCCGGCCCTATTCTCCGCGCTGCTCTTGCTGGGCTGCGTGTGCGCGCCAGGGCGCGTGGACTGCGACGACCAGTGCGTGGACGTCGAGACGAACCCGCTCCACTGCGGCGGCTGCGGGGTGCGCTGTCTGAGCGGCGAGGTCTGCTACCAAGCGCAGTGCCGCTCCGGCCTTCCGGTCGGCGCGCCCTGCATCGACGAAGACGGCTGCGACGACGGCCAGTTCTGCAACGGCAGGGAGACCTGCGTAGAGGGTGCTTGCCGCCAAGGGCAGAGCGTGGACTGCAGCGACCCGTTCGAGTGCACGGTCGAGATCTGTGACGAGTCGATCAAGGCGTGCCTCTCCGTACCGGATCATCAGCGCTGCGTCCGCGGCCAGTGCCGCGAGTTCGAGCCCGGAAACGCGACGGGGTGTGACTGAGATGCGCAACGCTCAGACCCACCGCGCGCGCAGCCGTGCGCCCCTCGCGCTCTCTTGCCTGGGTGCGCTCACGCTGGGCGCGCTCGCCGCGCTCCTCCTGCCGGGGCAGGCCGCTGCGCAGGGCGGCGTCGCCTTCACCGGCATCGACCAGGCGACCGTGCGCGTCTTCGCCGTGGAGGGCGTGCAGACGCTCACCCTGCCTGGTCAGCGCCAGCAGCGGACGCTGGGTGTGCCCGAGGCCTCGTTCGGCAGCGGCATCATCGTCAGCGAAGACGGGCTGGTGGTGACGGCCCACCACGTGGTCGCAAACGCGCGCCACCTGGCGGTGCGCCTCCCTGGAGACGGCGGCCTGCGCTCGGCCACGGTGGTCCACACCGACGGTGAGCTGGACCTCGCCATCCTCGCGATCGACGGGTCCTACGCGCAGCACGCCGAGCTGAGCGTCGACGCAGCCCCGCTGCGCGTGCGCTCCGTCGTGCACGCGGTGGGCTACCCCCTCGACCCGACGCGGCGCCAACCGCAGTCCAGCCAGGGCATCGTGGCGGGCGTGCTCGACAACGGGCACCTGCAGCTGGACATCGCGCTGAACCCGGGCAACTCGGGCGGGCCACTCATCGACGATCAAGAGCGCGTGATCGGGATCGTGATCGCACGCGGCGACCCGACGCGCGGCGTTCAGGGCATCGGCGTGGCCGTGCCCCTCGACCCGATCCGCGCCGCGGTCGCGCAGGTGCGCTCCCAGGGCCGGGTCACCACGGCTCGCGAGCGTATGGCGATGGGTGGTGCGCAGGCGCAGCACTCGCTCGAGATCGTCGACATCATGGTGCAGGTGGGCGCGCTCGGCCTGCTGCGCGAGATCGAGGCCTTCCTCGAAGGCAGCGCCGCCGAGAGCCGCCTGCAGGAGATGCGTCGGCACGCGGCCGAGGTGACCGACCCGGACCTCATGGCGCTGCTCGCGGCGTACTTCTGGGATGCGGCGCTGGTCGTGCTGGAGCGTGCTGGCGGCGTGAGCACTCCAGCGCATCTGCCGGCGGGCGCCAACCGAACGCTGGCCCAGGAGCTGTGGGACCGCGCCATCGCGCTCTGTCACGCGGGCCAGGCGCGGGACGCTCAGCTGAGCCAGCGCTCGCCCTTCGTCGCGTACATCGTGCGCCTCTTCCCACCGCCCCGCGCGCCGGTCGCGACGACGTCACGGGAAGCGCGCCGAGCGCACGCGGCGACTGCCCCTCGCAGCGCGCGCCCGCCACGCCCACCGCGCGTGCGCCGTTGGCACGCCAAACCGCCTGCCTTGATGGCGTCGGTCGGCACTGCCCGCCAGACCGCCTACGGCTTCGGGCTGAGCGGCTTCCACGTGGATGTCAGCGCGCTCTGGGCGTTCGTGGGGCGCAGCGGCGAGCCCCCGCGCTTCCGCGTGAGCCCCTACTTGGGCGCCAGCATCACGGCGGGGTCCTGGTCCTCCTCACCGCTGTTCGCGCTGCTCGCCGAGGTGGGCACGCTGGTGCGTCTCGGCCGCAAGCCAGGCTTCTTCCTCCACGCAGCCTGGTCCCCGGGCATCTTCGCCGGCGAGGCCGACGTGACGGGGGCCATAGGCAGCTATCGCCTCGGAGCCGGTGTCACCATCGGGTCGTGGACCGCAGGCTTTCAGTGGCGGGCCATCGGGCGCCCGCAGGGCTACAGCTACTACCAGTACGGGCTGTTCATCGGCCACGGTCTCTAGAGCACGACCCTTGACGCCCTGGGCGGGGGCCGTAGCTAATGGCCCGTCATGGCCATCTCAGCGCTACGCACGGGCGAAGGCAACGCCCCCGTTCACCTCTGGACCGAGCTCGCGTCCGTGGAGTCGTCGGCGCTCGACCAGCTGCGCAACATCGCGCGGCTGCCGTGGGTGTTTCATCACGTCGCGGTCATGCCCGACGTGCACTTCGGCAAGGGCGCGACGGTCGGCTCGGTGATCGCCATGAAGGACGCCGTGTGCCCCGCGGCCGTGGGGGTGGACATTGGCTGCGGCATGGCCGCGGTTCGCACCAACCTCGTCGCGGCGGACCTGCCGGACTCCCTCGCCCTGCTGCGCATGCGGGTGGAGAAGGCCATCCCGGTGGGCTTCTCCTCGCACGACAAGATCCCCAAGCAGGCGGAGAAGTCGCGCCTGTGGAAGGGCTTCCCCGACCTGCACCCGAAGGTGCAGGACCTGCGCGGCAAGGCCCGCAAGCAGCTCGGGACGCTGGGGGGCGGCAACCACTTCATCGAGCTGTGCCTCGACACCGAGGACCGCGTCTGGCTCATGTTGCACTCGGGCTCGCGCAACATCGGCAAGACCCTGGCGGAGATCCACATGGGGGTCGCCCGCAAGCTCACGCACAACCGGGCGCTGCCGGACCCCGACCTGGCCGCGTTCTTGAGCGGCACGCCGGAGATGGAGGCGTACCGCAACGACCTCTTCTGGGCGCAGACCTACGCGCTCGAGAACCGGCGCGTGATGCTGGAGCTGTACCGCGACGTGCTGCGCGGCCTCTTCAAGCAGGTGCGCTTCGAAGACCCCGTCGAGTGCCATCACAACTACGTGTCGGAGGAGAACCACTTCGACGAGGACGTCTTGGTCACGCGCAAGGGGGCCATCAGCGCGCGCCAGGGAGAGCTGGGCATCATCCCCGGCAGCATGGGCACCCGCTCGTACATCGTGCGGGGCCTGGGCAACCCGGAGAGCTTTCACTCGGCGTCACACGGGGCGGGGCGGCGCATGAGCCGCGGACAGGCCAAGCGGCAGTTCACGCTGGCCGACCTGGCCGCGCAGACCGAGGGGGTGGAGTGCCGTAAGGACCACGCCGTGCTGGACGAGATCCCCGGCGCCTACAAGGACATCGACACGGTCATGGCGCAGCAGGCCGACCTCGTGGAGGTGGTCGCCACGCTGCGCCAGGTCATGTGTGTGAAGGGCTGAGCCGCGGGGGGTCGCGCCGCGCACAGGCGCAGCCTATGGTTGCGCACACGCGCTTGGCACCGTCCTCATATGGTGCTAGGCCACGGCCGCGAGGGGAGCCGTCCTGGCCGCACCCTCGAACACTAGGAGACCCTACATGCTTCGCAATTACGTTCTGATCCTCGCCGCTCTCTCTCTGACCGCGCTGGCGGGCTGCAAGCACGGCTCGACCGAGCCCACCACGCCGGAGCCCGAGCCCACCGAAGAGCCGGCCCCGGTCGCCGACGACGAGGATGGCGTCCACTTCGAGGGCTCGCGCCTGGTCATCCCGCGCCACATCCAGTTCGCGAACAACAGCGACGTGATCTTGGAGGAGTCCAACTCGCTCCTCAACAGCATCACCGCGCTGCTTCGTCGCGCGCCCTCGGTGCAGGTGCTGCACGTGACCGGCCACACCGACGCGCGTGGCAGCGAGGCCGACAACCAGAGCCTCTCCGAGCGCCGCGCCGCCGCCGTCGTCGCTGCTCTGCGTGAGCGCGGGCTCACGCTCGAGATCACGTCGGAAGGCCGGGGCGAGTCCGAGCTCCTCTGCACCGAGACCACGCCCGAGTGCGACGAGCGCAACCGCCGCGTCGAGTTCGTGATCGAGGTCCGCGCGTCCGAGTGAGCTGAGGGCCGATCGAATCCCCTCCCATGGAGCGGGCTCTGGCACGTCGCTGGGGCCCGCTCTTTTTCGTCTTCGTACGCTTGCCCGGCTCACCACACGAAGGGGATGAGCGCCTTGCGCTCCGCCGGGTAGTCCGGGAAGCGCTCCTGGTACCACTTGTGGGTGTCCCGCGCGCGCGGCACCAGGTTGGCCGCGCTGATGGCCAGGATGTAGAGCCCGGCCGGCGACCACGTGAACACGGCGAAGCCCACCCAGAAGACCAGCTCGCTGAAGTAGCTGGGGCTGGTCACGTAGCGAAAGAGCCCGCCTCGGGGGATGCGGTAGTGCCGCTCCCCACGCGCCACCTCGTCCTTGGTGCGCAGCGTGCGCAGCACGTGATCCGAGTGCAGGTTCACGAAGAACGCGCCGTAGTAGAGCAGCACCCCGACGATGAAGCGCGGGTCCGAGAACCACGCCACGCCCCGCTCCGGGAAGAGCGCGGTCACCCACGTGGCGTTCAGGTACCCGTGCAGCGCGGTCACGACCCAGCCGATGACGACCACCATCAGGCCGAAGCTGCTCTTCTGCCCCTTGGGCACGCGCATGAACAGCGGCATCAGGAAGCCGCGGTTGAGGTAGTGCACGCCCCACACGAACGCGACGAACATGGCGAAGGGCTCGCCCCTCTCCGGGCTCTGCAGGTACACCGCGAAGAACGCCAGCGTCGCGGGCAGCTCCATCAGGAACCAACCCAGCCGCGGGTCGAGCGACATGCCGTAGCGGTCGGTCGCGAAGCGCCCGTAGGGAGAGGCGACGAAGGGTGCGGCCACGACGGTCAGCGCGACGATCGCGAAGGCCACCGTCAGGGCCAGGTTGAACGTGGGGTCCGGGGTGAGGTTCACGGGGGGTGCTCCGAAGGGGGGAACGGGGAGTGTCGCTCGTTGTCGTCGTCGGGACACCCCTCTCGTGACAGCGCCCCGCGCCCTGGTCGACGCGCGGCAATTCGCTGTGAAATCTGGAAAAGCGCGCTGCGCTGACCGGGGGGTGGACGCCACCTGTGTTTTCGGGCCTCGTAGGGCCCCTGAAACAGACGGGTTCGTGCTCCGGAGCGGCGTCCACTTGCCGAATCGCCCACAAATGACTAACACCCGCCTCCACCGTGGGCTCCGCGCCCCAACCCTCAAGAGCAGGTAGAGCTGTGACGGATCTGAGCAAATATCGAAACATTGGCATCTTCGCGCACGTGGATGCAGGCAAGACGACCACCACGGAGCGCATCCTCAAGCTCACCGGCAAGATCCACAAGCTCGGCGAGGTCCATGACGGAGCGGCCACCACCGACTTCATGGAGCAGGAGCAGGAGCGCGGCATCACCATCCAGTCGGCCGCCACCACGTGCTTCTGGAAGGATCACCGCCTCAACGTCATCGACACGCCGGGCCACGTCGACTTCACCATCGAGGTGTACCGCTCGCTGAAGGTGCTCGACGGCGGCGTGGGTGTGTTCTGCGGCTCTGGCGGCGTCGAGCCGCAGTCGGAGACCAACTGGCGCTACGCCAACGACGCACGCGTCGCGCGCATCATCTACGTGAACAAGCTGGACCGCGCGGGCGCGGACTTCTACCGCGTGGTGGGTCAGGTCAAGAGCATCCTGGCGGCCAAGCCGCTCGTGATGGTGCTCCCCATCGGCACCGAGGCCGACTTCGCGGGCGTGGTCGACCTGCTCGAGCGCAAGTCGTACATCTGGGACGACTCCGGTCAGCCCGAGAACTACACCGTGGGCGAGGTCCCCGCGGACATGGTCGACCTGGTCGAGAAGTACCGCAACGACATGATCGAGACCGCGGTCGAGCAGGACGACGACGTGATGGAGGCGTACCTGGAGGGCAAGGAGCCCGACATCGCCACCATCAAGCGCTGCATCCGCACCGGCACGCGCAAGCTGGCCTTCTTCCCCACCTTCTGTGGCTCCTCGTTCAAGAACAAGGGCGTGCAGCAGGTCCTGGACGCCGTGGTGGACTACCTCCCGAGCCCCACCGAGGTGGACCCGCAGCCCGAGATCGACCTCGAGGGCAACCCCACCGGCAAGGTCGCGCTGGTGGACCCGAACGCGCCCGTGCGCGCGCTGGCCTTCAAGATCATGGACGACCGCTTCGGCGCCCTGACCTTCCTGCGCATCTACTCGGGCACCATCAACAAGGGTGACAGCCTGATCAACACGTTCACGGGCAAGTCGGAGCGCATCGGCCGCATGGTCGAGATGCACGCCAACGACCGCACCATCATCGAGTCGGCCCAGGCCGGTGACATCGTGGCCGCCGTCGGTCTCAAGAACGTGCGCACGGGCCACACGCTGGCGGACGAGAAGAACCCCGCCACGCTGGAGCCCATGGTCTTCCCGGCGCCGGTCATCTCGGTCGCCGTCATCCCGCGCGACAAGGCCAACAGCGAGAAGCTGGGCGTCGCGCTGGGCAAGATGGTGGCGGAGGACCCGTCCTTCCACGTCGAGGTCGACCAGGAGTCGGGCGAGACCATCATCAAGGGCATGGGCGAGCTCCACCTGGACATCAAGGTGGACATCCTGCGCCGTACGCACGGCGTCGAGGCCGACGTGGGCAAGCCCCAGGTCGCGTACCGCGAGACCATCACCAAGTCCGTGAGCGACCAGTACACCCACAAGAAGCAGACGGGTGGCTCGGGTCAGTACGCCAAGATCGACTACACCATCGAGCCCGGCGAGCCCGGCACCGGCTACACCTTCGTGTCGGCGGTCATCGGCGGCAAGATCCCGAAGGAGTTCATCCCCTCGGTCGACAAGGCGTTCAAGACCATGATGGACAAGGGTCCGCTCATCGGCTTCCCGCTGCTCGACTTCAAGGTGACGCTCACCGACGGTGGCTTCCACGCGGTGGACTCGTCGCAGATGGCCTTCGAGGCCGCTGGCCGCGCCGCCTACCGCCAGACCATGCCCAAGGCGGGTCCGCAGCTGCTCGAGCCCATCATGAAGGTGGACGTGTTCGTGCCGGACGCGAACGTGGGTGACGTCATCGGCGACCTCAACCGTCGCCGCGGCATGATGAAGAGCCAGGAGCCCGGCGCCACCAACGTGCGCATCAAGGCCGACGTGCCCCTCGGAGAGATGTTCGGATACATCGGCGACCTGCGCTCCGCGACCTCCGGTCGTGGCCAGTTCTCGATGGAGTTCAGCCACTACGCGCCCGTCCCGAACAACATCGTCGAGAAGGTCCGCGAAGAGGTCAACGCCCGCCGCGAAGCGCGCAAGTAGCCCCCGTCGCCCGGGCGACGACATCGACAGACGCCCCTGTGGTCCGCCGCGGGGGCGTTTCTCGTTCCGTCACGCGCCGCGGCGACCTCATTTCGAGGCACAGGTTGCAGTTGCGCCAGAAGTCCCTACGATCCTCTCAACCGTATCCAGGGAGAGACCCATGCAAGAGTACTCGTACGCGCCATCGCAGACCGCCGTCGCCGACCGGTCGACCTTCATCGTCAAGACCTACCTCCACCTGCTGGGCGCCATCATGGCGTTCGTCGCCATCGAGGTCGGCATCTTCGCGAGTGGTCTCGCCCTGCCGCTGGCGCAGGCGATGATGGGCGTGAGCTGGTTGCTGGTCCTCGGCGCCTTCATGATGGTCAGCTGGCTGGGGAGCCGCGTGGCCGCCACGGCCGAGTCCAAGGTGGCTCAGTACGCCGCGCTGGGCGCCTACGTGCTCGCGGAGGCCATCATCTTCGTGCCCATGCTCCTGATCGCCGACATGCAGGCGGGCGGGGTCATCACGTCGGCCGCGCTGGTCACCATCATGGGCTTCCTAGGGCTGACGGCGGTCGTGTTCGTCACCCGCAAGGACTTCAGCTTCCTGCGCGGGGTGCTGCTCTGGGCGGGCTTCGGTGTGCTGCTGCTCATCGTGGCGGGTGTCCTCTTCGGCTTCGAGCTGGGCACCTTCTTCAGCGTGGGCATGGTCGTCTTCGCGGGCGCCGCCATCCTGTACGACACCTCCAACGTGCTGCACCACTACCCCGAAGACCGCTACGTGGGCGCCGCGCTCGCGCTCTTCGCCTCGGTGGCCCTGCTCTTCTGGTACGTCCTGCGCCTCTTCATGTCGCGGGACTGACACGGTGCTGCACGACCCCGCCCCCAGGCGTCCTCTGTCGCCTGGCGAGCGCTGGACGGGTCTAGGCCTGTCCCTGCTCCTCTTCGGGCTCTTCGTGGCGGACGTGCTCTCGCCCTTCGAGCCCCGCAAGCTCGCGTTTCCCCTGCTGCTGCTCTTCTGGGCGCCCGCGCTGGTGGTGCACGAGTGCGGTCATGCGCTGGCCGCCAAGCTGGTCGGCTGGCGCGTGACGCAGATGGTGCTGGGGGTGGGCCCGGAGCTCTTCCGCTTCCGTGTCGGCGAGACCCGTGTGGTGGTGCGCGCCCTGCTGGCCGAGGGCTACGTCGTGCCCACGCCCCGCGTCGCCGGCCTAGCGCGCGCCAAGAGCGCCCTCGTCTACGCGGGTGGGCCGGGCGCAGAGCTGCTCGTCGCAGGCGCGCTCGCGCTCGCCTGGGGCTGGGGGCCCTTCTTCGTGCAGAGCGACAGCTACCCGCTGATCGCCTGTCAGAGCGCGGCCCTGGCGCTGACCATCGGGGCCGTGACCAACCTGGTGCCGCACACCCTGGCGGGCGCCGCGAACGACGGCATGGGCATCCTGCTCAGCCCGGGCCTCGGGCTGCCGCACTTCACCTACCTGCTGGCCGTCCCGGCCTCCCGCGCCGTGGAGGAGGCCCTGCACGTTGGTGATCTGCCGCTGGCCGCTGAGACGGCCGACCGCGCGCTGGCCGCGCACCCCGACAACCCGCACCTCGCGCTGCTGCGCGTCCGCGTGCTGTCCGCCACGGGCGAGACCGACGCCGCCGTCGAAGCGCTGGAAGCCCTCCGGGAGACGGCTCCCCGTGACCCCTTGGTGGAGGCTGAGCTGCTGCACGCCGCCGCGCTCATCGCGCTCTACAGCCAGGATCCGGAGCTGCTGGGGCGCGCCCTCCAGGCCGTGCAGGCGGCCATTCATGCGGGAGGCGCCTCGGCTCGGTTCGAGGCCACGCGGGGAGCGCTGTTGTACGAGCAGGGGCGCATGGACGAGGCCTTCGCCGCGCTGCAGCGCGCGTACAAGGGCACGCGCGACCCCATCCTGGAGGACCACTGCGTGGCCTACTTGGCGCTGGTCACGCAGGCCCTCGGCCGCTCGGAGGACCACTCGCGCTTCGCGCGTGAGCTCTCGCGGCGGGGCACGCACGCCCACCTGCAGCGCAAGCTCGCGGAAGCCAGCGCCAACGTGGGGGGCGACCCCCGGTGACGCGCCGGGCCCGCGTAGGGCGCGCGGCCCCCGACGCCTGGCCACCGTGGACACCGACGCTGGGCATCGTGTGTGCGCTGCTGCTCAGCGTGGGCGCGGCCTGGCCGGGCAGCGCGAGCGCGCAGTGGCGCACAGACGAGGGAGGGCTCTGGGGTGCGCGCCGCTGCCAGTCCCGCAACCTCATCTCGGCAGGGCTGCTGCTGGGGGCCTCGGCGACGCCCCTCCTGGCGGGAGAGGAGCACGCCGGCGTCGGCCTGGGGCTCATGCTGGGCGGCGCCGCCGTGACCGCCACGGGGCTGGCGCTGCGCATCCGCCTGCGTGGAGACCCGGGGCGCGACGGACCGCATGACGTCTGGCCCGAGGACCGCTGTCAGGCGCGCTCCTTGAGCATCCGCGGCGGGGTCTACCTGGTCACGGCCATCGTCGCGGTGATCCGGCTGGTGCGGCTCCCCGAGCAGGCCGGCACCCCGGCGGCCCGCGCCGTCGCAGCGCTCATCGCCGTCCTACCGCCCGCCATCTTTGGCCTCGTGTTCAGCGCGATAGGCCTGCACCGCCTCCGCCAGCTGGGGCCCCGCCCCGACCCTCTCTCGGCCGGCAGCCTGGCTGCGCAAGATGCAGAGCGCGGCCTGCTCCTGGCGTATCCCTTCGAGTTCTGAGCGTGCCGCGGCGCGCGGCCGGCGCGACCGACACCACGCGGGTGACCCCGCCGGACGAGGCGCGCGTCAGCGTGCCTTGAGCTGGGCCTTCAGCTCCTTGGCAGCCAGCGCATAGCCGCCGTCGGCGCCGTCCACGAAGTGCACGTGGTTGCCGTCGTAGCCGTCGATGACGCAGGTCATCAGCGCCGTGTCGGACGTGTGGATGCCGAAGCACAGCCGCCCCGCCGCGTGCTCCGCGGCCAGCCTCTCGCGCAGGGTGGCGAGCGCCTCGGGAGACGCGTCCAGCACCATGCGCAGGGTGTCGTCGAACTTGCGGTAGTCCGTGTTGGCAACGACCTCGTCCACGTACTTGCTCCCGTCGAAGCCGGCCAGCTCGCGCCCGGTGCGCATCAGCGTGCGTCCCAGCCACGCCATGACGCGGATCTTGAGGCGCGTGAGGTACAGCCCCAACCCGGAGCGGCGGCCGCTCACCAAGCGCGCCTCCTGCTCGAACGCCTTCGGGCCGCTGGCGAGCAGCAAGCCGTCGTGGTGCACGGGCCGGGCGCCGCTGCCGAGGATCTGCTCCACCAGCTCGATGGTGGCGAGGTACACCCGCGCAGACTCGCCCGGATCCTGCGAGCACGCCTGGACCAGCAGGCTGACGAACTGCCCCGCTCGGTTCGGCACGGGCTGCCAGCGGCACTCGAAGCCCGTGAAGTCCGCCTCGCGAGGTCCCTCCTGCGGGACCGCGTAGCGGGCGCCCAGCTCGGGGTGCTTCACCAGCCTCTCGGCCTCGGCCAGCGCGCCCCCCGCGAACATGGCGAGCGCGACGTGCTCGCTGTTTTGATAGCGTGCGACCAAGAGCGGATGGCCCGCCGCGCGCAGCTCACCGACGCTCACGATGCCCGCGCGCATGCCGAGGTCGAACGCGGTCGTCGCGAGGTCCTGCAGCCCGCGCAGCGCGATCTCCACGGGCGGCAGGAGGTCCGTGGGGCACAGCAGCGTGGCGCCGTCGCCGCCGAACACGAAGGGGATGTCCACGTCGTCGAGGGCGTTGCGCACCGCGACGATCGACGCGACGCCGAGACTGTTGACGTCCTTGTAGCGGCCGGCCTCGATGGCCCGGGTGGAGCCCTGGACGTCCGTGATGATCACCGACCAGCTGTCCGGCACCTGGGTGTAGAGCGTGAGGTCCGCGACGTCGACGAAGCGCTCGATGGCGTTCAGCTGGCGGTAGAACGCGTGCGAGTCGGTCATGCGCCCGAGTGTCGGAGCCTGCGCGGCGCGCTGTCAATCTCCGGCGACCTCTGCGGGGCGCGCGGCCGCACCCGCGACAGGCCGGCGCCGCTTGCCGCTGTCCTGGGCGGGTCCGGCGGCCCTCCCCTGCGGCGGCGAGGGACAGTTCCCGGCATTGTGCGTATCCTCGGGGTATGAACGTCCCGTCGCGGCTCCTCTCGCTCGTCGTCACGACTGCGGTCACCGGCATCGTCGCTTGTGGGTCCGCGGCCAGCAGCCAGGGCACGCCCATCGCGCCGCCCACGGCGGGGACGCCGACGCCCATCGCCTCGCCCACCTCCGCGGCGCCTACGCCCATCGCCCCGCCCACGGCGGGGACGCCGACGCCCATCGCCTCGCCCACCTCCGCGGCGCCTACGCCGGTCGCCCCACCCCCTGCGGGCACTCCGGTCGCCCCGCCCTCCGGTCCGTCCGGACAAGCCGGTGCGACGCCCATCGCAGGGCCCAGCGGCGGCCCCGCGCTCGACGCGCGCGCGTCGGCCATCCTGGCCGCCCACAACGCACACCGCGCCCGCCACTGCGCCCCACCCCTGCGCTGGTCTCCCACCGTGGCGGCCGCCGCGCAGCGCTACGCGGACGAGCTGGCCGCCAACGGCTGCGCCTTTCGTCACAGCAGCAGCCAGTATGGCGAGAACCTGATGCGCTTCTCCCCCGCTGGCTCACGCAGCCCCGCCTACGTGGCGGACGCTTGGTACGGCGAGGTCTCCGCGTACGACTACAGTCGGCCGGGCTTTGCCATGAACACGGGCCACTTCACGCAGGTGGTCTGGGCCGGCAGCACGGAGCTGGGCTGCGGTGTGGCCGTGTGCAACGGCGGCGAGACCTGGGTCTGCAACTACTCGCCCGCTGGCAACATGCAGGGTGACTTCCCTGCGAACGTGCGTCCGGCCACCTGCCAGTGAGCGGCGGCGGCGGGGACGGCTGCCACCCGGCTCAGTTGAGCTCGTCGTCGGAGACGACCGTGGTGCGCGCCAGGAAGTCGCTCAGGTGCTCCACGATGGACTCCATGCGATCGCCCACGCACGTCATCGCGAGCAGCTCGTACTGAGACTCCACATCCCCGTGCATCATGGCGCCCAGGCGGTTCGAGAACTCGGCCGCGTCGGGGTGCTGCTCCAGCTCCTCCCGCAGGATCTCGGCGAGCTTGGGGTTGCGCAGACGCAGGCTCATCATCAGGCCGCGCACGGCGTCCATGGAGCGCCGCGTGGCGCCTGGGTCGCCGTGCTGGTCGGGGACCGCCTCGGCCTGGACCTCGCGGTACGGCTGCGTCGAGCGGTGCTCCGAGACGATGCGCGCGCGCCCGATGCCCTCGAGCAGGATGTGAAAGCGTCCGTCCGGCAGCTCCTCCCACTCCGCGATGGACCCGACGCCCACCAACGGCCGCACGCGCGGCCGGTGCGCGCTGTCCACGTCTCCTTCGGGGTCCAGCGTCGCCATGCCGATGTACCGCCCCTGATCGATGGCGTCGCGCGTCATCTTGCGATAGCGCGGCTCGAAGATGTGCAGCGGCATGGGCATCGCGGGCAGCAACACGACGCGCGGCAGTGGGAAGATGATGAGGCGCTCGAGCTGCGCGAGATCCATGAGGGGGACCCTACAGTCAGCCACACATCAGGGCTTCCGCGTCGACCACCAAGCCTGGAACTCTTCGTAGTCGATGGTGCCCTCTTCATCGACGTCGATGCTGTCGAACAGGGCCTCCGCCTCGGCGCGGTCCACCTCGAGTCCGAGCGACGCGACCAGCTCGCGGAACTCGAGCAGGTCGATCTCGCCGTTGCCGTCTTTGTCGAACTCGCCAAATGCAGTGTTTGTGTCGGTCATGGTGTCTCCGTAGCGGGCCGAGGGTACGGGACGCGGTGCGCCCGATGCAACGCTGGCGAGCGCGCGCGACGCTCAGGCCTGCGGCGCGTGGCGCAGGCGCTGGGCCAGCGAGATGATGGACTTGGTGATGGTCGCGCGCGCGACGAGGCGCTCGCCCGTGCGCGCCTCCACCGAGACGAACGCGAGGGTGCGCCCGCGCTTCTCGACGCGCGCGTGGAACGACACCGTGCTGTGCACGGGGGCCGTCGCGGCGATGGAGAAGTGCGCGTCGTGCGTCACCGCCGCCTCCTCCGGGCCGAGCATCAGCGCGACCGCGAACCAAGCCGTGCAGTCCAGCAGACCGTAGAGCTCCGTGCCGTTGAGCTGCCCCGTGCCGCCCGCCAGCGCGTCGGTCACCACCAGCTCCCCGCGCGCTTCGCCGGGGACGCACTCGCTCAGCTGGTAGCCGCAGCGCACCAGGAAGGGCAGCGTGGTCGCGTACGCCATCACGCGCTGCTGCGCGTCGCGTTCGAGCGGGGGGGTGGGGCTGGCCATGCGCGATGATAGCGTGCGCGGGTGCCGGTGTGATCCCCGAGTGGACCTGAATTTATGCACAGCAGCGGCCGGAGGTGTGGTACCCCAGCGCTGACTCTGAGACCCGCCCACGCATGTGGCCGAAGGTACGGTACGGAGGCGCTGGGTGGGTCCAACCTCAAGATAGGAGTGAATCGATGCGTATGACCAAAACGCTCATCGCCCTCGCGCTCGCCACGACGCTCGTGTTCGGCTGCGGCGGCGGAGAAGAAGCACCGGCCGGAGCCACAGGCGCTCCGGGACAGCTGGCCGCCGGTGGCGGACCAGCGGCGCCTGCAGCCCCGCCCGTCGTGGCGCAGGTGTGCACGGGCGGCAACCACACGTGCGTGATGAAGCCGACGGGAGAGATCTTCTGCGCCGGCCGCAACCTGGACGGCCAGCTCGGCGACGGCACGGCGCAGACGCGCTGGACCTGGGCGCCGGTGCAGGGCGTCGCGGGCGCCACGCAGATCGCCTGCGGTGACGCGCACACCTGCGCCATCACGGGCACCGGGGTCTTCTGTTGGGGCCAGAACGCCGCCGGCGCGCTCGGCGCGGGCCACCAGAACGTCACGCACCGCGCCGTGCAGGTCACCGGCCTGACCGACGCGACGCAGCTCGCGCTGGGTGACAACTTCACGTGCGCGCGCCGCAGCAGCGGCGCCGTGAGCTGCTGGGGTGAGGGCGCCAACGGACGCCTGGGCAACGGCGCCGCCACGGCCAGCTCGACCCCGGTCGCCGTCTCCAACTTGGCGGACGCCGTCGAGGTCTCCGCCGGCCGTGCGCACGCGTGTGCGCGCCGCGCGGAGGGCAGCGTCGTCTGCTGGGGCGCGGGCAGCAGCGGTCAGCTCGGCCAGGGCGGTGAGCGCCCCTCCGACAGCAACGTGCCCATCCTGGCCGCCGGTGTGACCGGCGCCACCCACGTGGACGCGGGCGGCAACCACACCTGCGCCATCGCGGGCGCGGCCGTCATGTGCTGGGGTCAGAACAACTACGGACAGAGCGGCGCGGCCGAGGGCAACATCACCGTGCCCGCCGCCGTCGCGGGCCTGGCCGGGGCGACCCAGCTGGGCGTGGCGAGCAACCGCACCTGCGCGCTGGTCGCAGGCGGGGCGATCCAGTGCTGGGGCTACAACAACTACACGGCTCAGCTGCTGGGCGTGGGCTCGACCGAGGAGAAGGTCCTGACTCCGACCGCCGTGAACGGCATCTCGGGCGCGCTGCGCTTCGACACCTACGCCACGGGCACCAGCGCCTCGGCCTGCGCCATCAACGCGGCCAACCAGGTGTGGTGCTGGGGCACGGGCGGCAGCGGCCGCTTCGGCAACGGCGAGCCCAACTCCCTGCAGACGGCGACCGCCATCCTGCCGGATCTGACGGCGCTGAACGCGCCCGCCAGCGTCCTTCCCACCTTCCCTGCCGTGGCAGAGGGCCTGCCGGCCCGCACCGCGTTCGAGGTGGGCAGCCACAACGTGTGCGGCGTGCGCGAAGGCAAGGTCTACTGCTTCGGCGAAGGCTCCGACGGTCGTCTGGGTCACGGCTCCACGCGGGCCAACCCGTCCAACGCGGCCGTCGCTGTCGCGGGCATCGAGGACGCTGTGGACGTCTCCACCGGCCTGACGCGCACCTGTGCGCTGCGTCGCAATGGCACCGTCGCGTGCTGGGGCTCACTCACGGGCCGCATCGAGAGCAGCCTGCCCATCCCGGTCGATGGCTTCACGGACGTCACCGCCATGAACGTCGGCGGCACCGCCTACTCCATGACCGTCTGCGGCATTCACCAGGACGGCGGCGTGAGCTGCGCCGGGTCGCCGCTGGGAGCCAACGGCGAGGCCACGCTGACGGCGACGCGCATCGCGGGCATCACGGGCGCTACGGACGTCATCGTCGGCACCGACGCGGCCTGCGTGTTGGCGGGCGGCAAGGTGCTGTGCTGGGGTTCCGGCAGCTACGGCCAGCTGGGCAACGGCGCCACCTCGAGCTCGGCCACGCCGGTCGAGGTCGCGGGCATCAGCGACGCGGTCGACATCGGCGGCGGCAGCTACAACTACTGCGCGCAGCGGCGCAACGGCTCGGTGTCCTGCTGGGGCAGCGGCGACGACGGCCAGCTCACCAACGGGCAGAGCGGTCGCGAGGCCAACTCGGGCTCGCCGGTGGCCATCCGCGGCCTGCGCAACGTCGCGAGCCTGGGCAAGATGGGCGACAGCATGTGCGCCGCCCTGCGCGACGGGAACGGCAGCTGCTGGGGCGCGAACGACTTCGGTCAGACGGGTCACAACGAAGCCGACACGGACGACGTGATGACGCCGTGGGAGTACCTGCGCAACAACGACCCCGTCGTGACGGCGCTGGGCAACATCGTGGAGATGGGCTGTGGCTGGAACTTCTGCTGCGCGCTGCACGCCGAGGGCGGCGTGAGCTGCGCGGGCTCGACCCCGGTCGGCGGCGCGAGCGGCTTCTTGGGGCTCTCCAACCAGCGCAGCACGACGCCCATCGCAGCGCCCGGCATCACCTTTCCGGTGATCGCGGCCGCGCAGTAGCCCTCCCCGCGAGGCGGACAGGAAGCAGGGCCCACGGCCCCCGAGCGGTACGCCGCGGAGGGGCTGGTGGGCCCTCTGCTTTTCGTGACGCAGCTCCGCGCGCATGCCTGGCCGGAAGGCGCCCAAGGACGCGCTTGCGTACAGGGTCAATCCGGCATCCCCTATGGCTATGCGCAACCCTCTGGTCCTTTCCCTGCTCTACGGCGGCGCGTCCACGCTCTTCTCGGCGTGTGGCGCGACCACCCCCGCGGAGACGGTCCCATCCGACACGGTGAGCGCCAGCTCGCCGCCGCGCTCCGCTCGCTACGAGGTCCATGAGTGGGGCCTGGTGGACGTCGGTCGCGACGGCGTGGTGGAGCTGGCTGCAGGTCCGGGGCAGGCCAACGCGGCCGCCACGGCTCCGTACCCCGGACCCACACCGGGGCACCCGCCCGCCGCGACGCGCAAGCCCGTGCTGTACTTCCACCTGCTGGAGGGGGAGGTGCAGGTCAGCGTCGGTGCGCGCATGACGTACGGCAGCATGCTCGAGCGCTTTCCGGCCGCCCCCCTCGCGGGGCCCAGCGTAGTCTGGGAGCAGGTGCAGGTCGTCCAGCGAGCGTGCGGGGACACCACCTACCCGAGCGCGGGGTCCAGCGGTTGCCAAGGCATCGCGGATGGCTACTGCGAGTCCGCCGAGCTCGCGCTGTACGAGTCCAGCGACGCCAGCTGCCTGGTGGTGGGCGGGCGCGACTACAACCACCTCTTCTACCGCGGCGGGGGCCGTGGTCTCAGCCTGCCCATCTCGGTGTCCAGCACGGCCACGAGCGCGACGCTCACGAACTCGAGCGCGTACGCGATCCCGTACGCGCTGTGGGTCTCGGACGGGCGCGCGGATGCCTCGCGGGACCGGCGCGCGGACCGGATGGCCGAGCCGACCCCCGTGGTGAACATCCGCCGCTTCGGGCGCGTACCGGGCGGCACCAGCGCGGAGGTGCGCGAGTCCATCTCGGTGGAGAGCGCGGTCAGCGCGGTGCGCGCCGAGCTGGGGCTGCTGGGCCTCACGTCGGGCGAGACCCAGGCCTTCATGAACGCGTGGGAGCGCGCCGTGCTGCGCGCGCCGAACGTCGGCACGGCGGTGGTCTACCTGCTCCCGCCGGAGCTGGTGGACGCGGTGAGCACCCTCGACCTCACGCCGGCCCCCGTGACCACCCGGCGCGCGATGATGGTGCGCGTAGAGCTCTGACCCTGCGGCCGACGCGGGAGGGCCGCTCCGGTGCTCAGAGGCGCTCGAAGACCGCGGCGATGCCCTGCCCGCCTCCGATGCACATGGTCACCAGCGCATAGCGCCCGCCCGTGCGCCGCAGCTCGTAGATGGCCTTGATCGCCAGGAAGGCTCCCGAGCAGCCGATGGGGTGCCCGAGCGCGATGGCGCCGCCGTTGGGGTTGGTCTTCTCCGGGTCGAGCCCCAGACCCCGCGCGACGGCGATGGCCTGGGCCGCGAAGGCCTCGTTGGACTCGATCACGTCCATCTGCTCGAGGGTGAGCCCGCCCTTCTGGAGCGCCAGCCTGGTGGCCGGGATAGGGCCCTCGCCCATGATGTGGTTGGGCACGCCCGCCACCGCGTACGAGTGCAGACGCGCCATGGGCGTGTGCCCCCCGGAGGCGGCGACCGTGGCGTCCGCGAGCACCAAGAAGGCGGCCCCGTCGTTGATGCCCGACGCGTTGCCCGCCGTGACGGTGCCGTCCTTCTTGAAGGCGGGCTTCATCTTGGCGAGCGTCTCGAGCGTAGTGCCCGGGCGCACGTGCTCGTCCTTGTCCACCACCACGTCGCCCTTCCGGGTCTTCTTGGTGATCGCGACGATCTGCTCGTCGAAGCGACCGTCCGCGATGGCGGCCGCCGCGCGACGGTGCGACTCCACCGCCAGCGCGTCCTGCTCCTCGCGGGTGATGCCCCACTTGTCCACGAGGTTCTCTGCCGTGATGCCCATGTGGCCCACGCCGAAGGGGTCGGTCAGCGCGTCCACCATGGAGTCCACCAACGTGGTGTCGCCCATACGCGCGCCGCTGCGCATCGCCGTGGACAGGTATGCACCGCGGGACATGACCTCCACGCCGCCACCCACGCCGCAGTCCGCGTCCCCGAGGAGGATGTTCTGCGCGGTGGTGACGATGCCCTGCAGGCCCGACGAGCACAGGCGGTTCACGCCCATGGCGACGGAGTCCATGGGCAGGCCGGCCTGGATGGACGCTACGCGGGCGACGTACGCGTAGCGCGGGCCGGTGGGCACGCAGTTGCCCACCGTCACGTACTGCACGCGCGCCGGGTCCACGCCCGAGCGGCTGACCGCCTCTTTCATCACGGTGCCCGCCAGCTCGTGCGGCTCGATGTCCGCGAGACCGCCGCCGAAGCTACCGATGGGGGAGCGGGCCGCGCCCAGCACTACTACGTCACGCTTGCTCATCGTCGCTACTCCTCGAGTCGAATGGTTGAGGGGGACGATAGCGCGAAGCCGGCCGACACGCAGACCCTGAGCGCAGCAGCCCATGATGGTGACTCCCGCGACGCTGGCGAGCTTGACGGCCGGCAGCCGCAGCGCCTACCACCGCACAATGGACTACGTCTTCTTGGGTCGCACCGGTATCCGTGTCTCCGAGCTGTGCTTCGGCACCATGTCGTTCGGGGGCGACGCGGACGAGGAGACGTCTACGGCCCTCTATGCGCGCTGCCGCGACGCGGGCGTGAACTTCTTCGACACGGCGGACGTGTACGCAGGAGGCGCGTCCGAGCGCATTCTGGGCAAGCTGATGGCCCACGAGCGCGACGCGCTGGTGATCGCGAGCAAGGCGTACTTTCCGACGGGCAAGGGCCCCAACGACCGCGGCAGCAGCCGCTACCACCTGACGCGTGCGGTGGAGGCCTCCCTGCGGCGCCTGGGCACGGACCGGCTGGACCTGCTGTACCTGCACTACTTCGACGAGCGCACGGACCCGGAAGAGACGCTGCGGGGCGTGGAGCTGCTGGTGCAGCAGGGCAAGGTGCTGCACCCGGCGCTGAGCAACTGGAGCGCGTGGCAGAGCATGCTCGCGCTGGGGATCCAGGAGCGCCAGGGCTGGGCCAAGGTGGCGTGCCTGCAGCCCATGTACAACCTGGCCAAGCGCCAGGCCGAGGTGGAGATTCTGCCCATGGCCGCCGCGCAGGGGCTGGGCGTGTGCCCCTACAGTCCGCTCGGCGGCGGCTTGCTCAGCGGCAAGTACGTGGGCGCAGGGAACGCGGCGGCGTCGCGTGACGGCGCTGCCGATGAGGCTGAGAGCGTGAGCGGGCGCATCCGCGACAACGCCATGTACGCGTCACGCTACGCCGACCCGCGTGAGCACGAGACGGCAGCGCGCTTCACCCGCTTCGCGCAGGAGCGGGGCGTGCACCCCGTGAGCCTGGCGGTGCGCTGGGTCGGGTCACACCCCGCCGTCACGTCCCCCATCCTGGGAGCGCGCAACGTGGCGCAGCTCGAGCCGGCCCTCGAGAGTGTGAAGGTGGAGATGACCCCCGAGCTGCGCGCCGCGGTGAGCGCGCTCTCGCCCACACCGCCGCTCGCCACGGACCGCGCCGAAGAAGCCAGCGGCCTGGGCTATGGCGCTCGTTAGCGCCCTCGCAGCACTGGAAGCGCCGTGACCCCGAACGGGGAGAGGCCCGGGAGCGCGTCGAAGATCGGCAGAGAGCGCGAGATGCTCTCGCGCGCGACGACGGCGCCGTTGCGCCGCCAGCGCACGACGAGTCGCTGCGCGGTGGTGCTGCCGGAGATGGAAGGACTCCGAAACCCCGCCAGCCAAGCATCGACGCGGGCGGCATGGTTCGCCTCGAATGGGACACGGCGGCCGGGGCGGCCGCCGACGAACGCGACGCCCGGGGCGTCTCCGTGCACCTCCACCACCACGCTGCCGTCGTGAAAGCAACCGATCTCCATGACGGAGATGCGCACGCTCTCGTTGGGCGCCAGCGTGGACACCAACCGGGTGTGCGGGACGCTCGAGGCGACGTCCCGCAGCGGCGCGTCCCGCGTGGGTTGGTCCCTCTCGTCGACTCGGACCTCCGGGCCAGTCATGGGGCCTGCACAAGTAGTAGCGCCGCTGCGCGCGGCCGAGGTCGACCCACGGACCACGCAGGCTGCAGTGAGTCCCACGTCGGGGGCCGTATCGGCCGTTCGACCCGCGCCCCGGCGCGCCGTTCCCCCGTCGCGTGACTTGCTGCCCGAGTCCATGCCGCCCCCCGACCTGCTGCTGCAACCGACGGAGAGCCACAGCAGCGCGCATGTGGACAAGCACCGGAGGCAGCGGGGCAGTGTCCGGCGGCTACGCATCCATTCACAATACGCCATCCTCGTGACTGCGCGGGGTTGTTCCCGTCCCCGCAGCCGACGGCTCCGCTGCCCGTGGTTCTCAGCTCCAGTCGACACTTCAAGGGGTGTAGCGCGTGGCGGTGGCCGTGAGTCCGACGGAGAGCGCCGCACACTGACCGTCTATCTGCACGTCGTACCGTGTCTCCAGGAGCGCCCGGATATCGTCAAAGGTGACGTCACCACCGCGAGTCGCCAACAGCTGCATGACGGCCGCCTCCAACGTCGTACGGTCCAGCGCGCCACTGATGACCACGTCCGTGAGTGAATCGGCGGCGACGGTACCCGTGATGACAACGTTCGTGAACGCGAGGGTGAGGTGCAGGGTCTCGGTTCCCGTATTGTACGGAAGCGTCATTTCAACGCTGGGACGACGGCTGCGGAAGTTGCCGTGCCCATCCACGACCCCGAGGAAACGGCCGACCGCGAGAGCGTCGCCTACCCCGTTCTCCAACTGCAACACGACGCAGTTCGTGCCGATGCCGACGGACAGGAACAGCTCCAGGCCCTCGTCAATCCCCGCCTGCAGGTCGATCGGGTCTACGAGATCCACCGCCAGCAGGTCGGTGGCCAGTCCAATGAGAGAGTTGTCCACGGAGCCACCGAAGTCCGGCACCCCGCAGGTGTCGCCGCGGTTGTCCACGTCATGGCCCACGACGCTCCCGTCTGCCGCCTGCGCAAACGTGGGAATGTGCAAGCTGTCCAGTCGGTAGCGCACGCTGGCGCCGACATCAGCCGAGCAACCGTGTTCGCACGCAACCCCGTTGCCCCCATAGCTGGCCAAGCACGTGCAGGTGTAGGCCGCCACCGTGTCCGTGCAGGTGGCGTCCGGTGAGCAGTTGTGGGTGCCCAGGTCGCACTCATCCAGTTCGCTCGTGGAGGTGCACACGCGTCCGTCGCCCGCGTATCCCGAGGGGCAGGCGGGGCAGACCACCTCGCCCATGCCGCTCATCTCGCACAGGACCATGGGCGTGACGGAGCAGCCTCCGTTGTTCACTGCGCAAGTGGCGCTGACGACCTGGTCGGGGCCGCTGTCGAAGGACGAGCCCCCGTGCCCGCAACCCATGAAGCACACGCTAGCGCCTACGGCCAGGGTGAAGAGCAGTCTGTGAATGGTCATGCGTCCCGTCTCCAAGTGTCCTCGCCCTCTGACATCTTGGGAATCATGAATCACCTAGCGATGCGGTAGCCGAGAATCACGTGACGACTACGCAATGCAGGCCGGCTATCGACGCGAAGGCCCTGCGGACCGAAAAGGCCAACGGCCTGGGCTATGGCGCTCGCTAGTCGGCCTAGCCGGTCTGGGCGGACCGCGCGTTGAACTGACCGCAGGGCGCAGCTAGCCTCGCCTCATGACCACCAACGCGCGGGCCCTCGTCGACAAGCTGCTGGCTGCGGACAACGCGCTCTTGCGCGAGGGGGCCGACAGGACGCTGGACGCGCTCCTGGCGCGGCCCTTGTCGCGCTTCCTGGACGAGAGCGCCATCGAGACCGTGGTGACGCTGGTGGCAGCGGCCGTGACCGAAGCAAACGTGGAGCGCGTCATCACCGCGCACGTGCGCCCCGGGCTCGACCGGCAGGTGGAGCGCAGCGCCGCGAACGGCGAGACCCTCGGGGACCTGCTGCCGCCTGGTGGTGAGGCCGCGGTGCTGGGGATCATCGGCAAGGTGCGGCTGCCCGAGGCCAAGTGGGCCGTGGGTGCGGTGGACGCCGCGCTGGTGCGCAAGCTGGTGAGCCCGGTCATTCAAGACATCCTGCTGCGCTTCGCCAAGCGGCTGCCCATCCCGGGGCTGAGCGGCGACGGTCCGTCCATCCCGGACCCGCTGGGACTGGGCAAGAAGTTCCGCGACGCCGCCAGCCCCCTCTCGGGCATGGGCAAGGGCCTGATGGGCGGCGTCGACAAGAAGCTCCA
This sequence comes from Sandaracinaceae bacterium, assembly GCA_020633075.1. Classification (GTDB taxonomy): domain Bacteria; phylum Myxococcota_A; class Polyangia; order Polyangiales; family Houyiibacteriaceae; genus JADJJE01. The sequence goes on along the minus strand of JACKEI010000002.1, from coordinate 508,331 downwards.
GGCCGTCGCACGCGACTTTGCGGAGACCGCCACCAGCGACGTGCGCGCCGCGCTGCTGGAGCGCCTGCGCAGCGACGAAGGTCGCGAGCTGCTGGCGCAGATCGCCGCGCACGCCAGCGCGCATCTGCAGGCCGTGCCGCTGGCCAGCGTGCTGCGCGAGGTGGACTCGCTGCCGCGCGCCGAGGTGGAGGCATTCATGCCGGCGCTGTTGGCGCACAACGTGGCGCGCGCCGAGCTACAGGAGACCGTGCGCGCGGAGCTGCGCGCCATCCTCGCGGTGGAGGGGGAGCGCCCGCTGCGCGAGCTGCTCGAGAGCTACGGCCTGCTCGGCGCGGTCGAGCGCGAGCTCCCCCCGGTGCTCACCAAGGTCGCCGCCGAGGTGCTGCGCGACGAGCCGATGCTCGCGTGGATCGAGCGCGTGCTGAGCTGAGGCCGCAGAGCCCAGGGCCAACGGTGCGGCCGCGCCCCTACAGCATGCCGAGCACCTCGCTAGGCGGCTCGACCTCGCAGTCTGGAGACGCAGCGCAGACCGCCACGTCGACCGGGTGCCGGAGAGCGGCATCCACCGTGTACGGGATCTTGGCCTGCACCCCATCCGGGAGCGCGTCGATGACCGGGCCGCAGGCGGCGAGCATCGCGGCCGCGACAAAGAGAGCAGGACGCGCCTTGCGGAGCAGACGCGCCTCGGGCACCACCGACTCTGGCGCCGTGCGCACCGTGCCGTCGCGCAGCGGACGGTACGACACGCACACACGACGCTCGTCGCGCAGGCGCAGCAGCGTCCGCGCTTCGTGCTCCGTGAGCTGCGAGAGATCCTGCACGGTCAGCTCGCAGTCGCCGCAGTAGCGACCTCCGGGGACCGGGCCCATGGCCTGGACGTCGCGGTCGCAAGGGATGCGCAGCTGGATCTCGTGCACGGACAACGGCATGGGTCCTGACCTTCTCGTGGTGAGACAACCGTGCGCCGCGCGAGTTCCCGCGCGGGCCAACCTTCAGGCGACAGGGGCAGAACTGCGCCTCCTTCGGACGCGTCGCGCGAGCGCCAGGAGCGCCAGCGCGGCGGCGAGGGGTGCTCCCCCGCTGCCTCCCCGCGCGACGCGGCAGCCACAGCCCGAGGACGGGCGCCGCCCGGGTCCGCCGTCGACCCCGCTCGAACCGCCGTCCAGCACGGCGTTCGCGTCCGTGGCACCCACGTCGACGAGGGCGCCGCCATCCGTCGGCGGGGGCAGGATGCGACGCAGCCGGAGAGCGTCGGCCACGATGTGCTGGTTGGAGGGCACGGGACCGCTGACGTTGTCGAGCAGGCGCACCCGACCCTCCGTGTCGAAGCTGAACACGCCGAGCGAGACCCAGCCCGCGGACGCGCCCTGGTCGACAAAGACGTCGTCCTCGCCGTCCGCGTGCTCCACGACGTATTGCGCCGCCTGGTACACGCCGAAGGCGTCGTCCACGTAGACCTCGAGCTCGTACTCGCCCGCCGCCTCGAAGTGCAGCCGCCACTGCGCCCAGTTGCCTGGTCCGTCGGACTGGAACGCGTTCGTCCAGAAGAGGTGCCCGCTCTCGCCTGCGGTCTCCTCGCGCCAGTAGGTGGGGTTGCCAAACTTCTGGAAGCAGGGGCCCTCTTCGTCCACCAGGCCGCCGCCGGCCGGAATGATCGCGCAGGGCGTGAGGGGCTCCACATAGGCGGCCTCCACCGAAGCACCAGGGTAGTAGTGCTCCACCATCCAGACGTGGTCCTTGGGAGTCGACCCGAACGCGCCGAAGTCGCACGGGGGGTTGGCACAGATGCCGTTGGCCCAGCGCTGGGTTCCCCACTGGCACATGCCACGCCCGTGTCCGAAGAGCGTGGTGCCGGTGCAAGTGGGGTCGTCCACGCCGAACGCCGTCGGGTCGGTGTTCTCGGCGCTGAACTCCGTGGAGATGATCGCTCCGTCGCGCGTCACGACCAGCCCCAGCGTGGCCTGCACCGCCGCATCGCCCGCCACGGTGTGAGTGTCCCGGTACACCTGCGTGACGGTTCCGTCGTCCACGTCCGCACAGTCCCACCGGCCACCACGCTCCGCCCAGCGCACCGCGAAGGTCCGAGCCACGATGGCGCCTGCGCGCAGGGACTCCGCGTGCCAGCTCGGGATCCACTCGTGCGTCACCACGCCGCCCACGTACTCCTCGAGGGGGATGGTCTCTACGGTGACCGCCGGGTTGCAGCTGTTGTCGGCCCAGCCGTTCCCGGACGAGGGAGCGAGGGCCCCCGACTGCGAGCTGCGCCACACGCGGATCACGGCCGGCACTTGGACCAAGGGCGCCACGGCGCCGCCCACCCCGTCATCCCCCGTCTCGCCCGGCGGTGGTGGACCATCCGTCGGGCCGCCCGGAGGCGCCTCGTCCGCGTCGCGATACGCCGGGTGTTCGTGGCCCCTTGGTCCCCGACGGGCAAAGTATGCGTTGATGGCCTCGTCCGAAGGGGCGCGGGGGAAGACGTCGGCGATGACCGCCACCTCCTTGCCGGCGCGCACGTTCACGCGCTCGTGGGTGCCGCTCAGCACGTCATCCGACGAGAGGTAGAGGGTGTGGCTCCCGGCGGGCAGCACAAGCCGGAAGCGTCCGTCGGCGTCGCTCAGCGCCTCGCCCATGTCGTGCGCCTGCACGCGCACCCCAGCCACTGGCCGCTCCTCCAGCGCGTTCATGACGACGCCGCTCACGACGCCGGTCGCTTGCGAGGCCCGCTCGCCTCCTCGCGTGTCACAGCCCGTCAGCCCGGCGACCCACGAGACGCTGGCGGACGCGACGAGCAAAGCGACGAGCCGGTGGGCCCCGCCCGCCGCCGAGAGAGAAGTACGCAGGTTCACGCTCACATCGTCGTCTCTGCCGATGGGCCGCGCAAGCTCGGTGCTCACCAGACCAGGGGCACCAGCCGAGCGCGCACTCGCTGCACGTAGCGCGCGTGCTCGGGCAGCACGGCCAGCACCCGCTCTTCGGCGCGGATGCGCCACATCAGCGCAGCGCTCACCAGGCTGATCAGCGCAGCGCTCTGCGACGCCGGCAAGGGCAGCACCAGCGCGACGAACATGACGAGCTCGCTGAGGTACATGGGGTGACGCACCAGACCATAGGGCCCGCGCGCCACCAGCTCGCGCGCGCCGGGGAGCACCGCGAACGAGCGGCCGAGGGCCAACATGGAGGCGGCCGCTCCGGCGGCCCCCGCACAGAACAGCAGCGCGGCGAACTCGCTCATGGGCGGCCCCGGCCAGCCCGCCACCACCCCACCCAGCAGCAGCGAGGGCAACGCCGGCAGCCACGTCAGCACGCCACCGGCGCCGCACTCGGGGCGCCGGCGGAGCAACAGCCCGGCCATGAGCACGTGGAGCAGCACGACGCTGACGATGACCGGCGGCGGCCGCGCGGAGCCGGACTGAGCGGCCCGCCACGCCACGTGCAGCGCCGTCGCCGCGAAGGCCGCGTCCGCGAGCGCGGTCGCGCGCGCTCGCGTCAGTAGAAGGTCCATCCGAGGTCGAAGGCCCAAGACACGCCGTTCAACACCGCCAGCACCACGACGAGACCGATGATGCCACCGAAACCGCTTCCTCCTTGACCCATGCTCGCTCCTCCTTCGAGACCAGCCCACGCGCCGGCCTGCTGCGCCCGACGATACCACTCGCGCCGGTGGAACCGATACGAGAACGCGTGTAGCGTGTCGGGATGGGTCTGACGCCACGTGTCGCGCTCGCAGCCGTGTTGGCAATCTCCTCCGTGACGGCCTGCGCCTCGGCGCTGTTCGGCTGCGGTGGCGCTGGGCCGCGGGACACAGCCGACGGTCGCGATGGCTTCGCGGGGGGCGAATCCGACGCGGACGGCGCCGGCGCAGCCACACAGGGACCGCCCGCCGTGCAGCCGTGGTCGAGCGCGTGCGAGACTCCGCTGACCGCGCTGCGCCAGGTGCCCGAGGCCAGCGACTTCGTGGCGCTGCTCGGTCCCACGCGCATGGAGCAGACCCTCGAGGAGATGCAGGGAGGCACCGTGTTCGTGCCCACCAACGGCGCCATGCGGGCCTTCGACGCGTCTCTCCGCGACGACCCCGCGGCGCTCCGCAACTGGGTCGCTGGGCACTTCACCATGGGCACCATGTCTTCCGCTGCGTTGCTCGAGGCGGGCAGCGTCGAGCTCTTGGATCAGCAGCGCACCACCGTGACGGTCGCGCTCGAGCGCGGCGCGACGCAGGTGGGCCCCGCGTACCTCGTGCGCCCGGACCTCGCCTGCCCTGGCGTCACGGTGCACCTCGTGAGCGCGCTCTTGCCCGTCGGCGCGTTCGACGCGTCACGCAGCCCAAACCCCTTCCAGGTGAACCTCTGGCGTATGCCCGCCGAGTGACCCCTGCAGCCAACCCCCGAGGAGTCTAGAATGTCCCACAGCGAAACCGACAAGTCCGTCAGCTTCATGCGCTCTCTCTGCATGGGCCAGATCGAAGAGGACGTGCTGTTGCCCTTCCCGGAGATGAGCGAGGACGAGAAGGAGACGCTGCGCGGCGTGGCCGAGGCCCTCGGCAGCATGCTCGGCGCGCACACCGAGGACTTTCGCCACTGGGACCGCGAGGGGCACTTCCCGGAGAGCTTCATCGAGGAGCTCAAGGAGTTCGGCGCGTTCGGCCTGGTCATCCCCGAAGAGCACGGGGGCCTCGGCTTCGGCAGCATGGCGTACTCGCGCGCGCTGCAAGAGGTCGCCAAGTACGACGCGTCCACTGCGGTGACCATCGGCGCGCACAGCTCCATCGGCATGCGCGGGCTCCTGCTCTTCGGGAACGAGAAGCAGAACGCGCGCTTCTACCCGAAGCTGGCCACGGGCGAGATGATCGCGGCCTTCTGCCTGACCGAGCCGGGTGCTGGCTCCGACGCGGCCTCCATCACCACCAAGGCGACCCGCGAGGGCGACGAGTGGGTGCTGGACGGCAACAAGCTCTGGATCACCAACGGTGGCATCGCGAGCTTCTTCACGGTCTTCGCCAAGACCGACGAGGGCCGCAAGGGCGGCATGACCGCCTTCCTGGTCACCAGCGACATGGAGGGGGTCAGCGTCGGGCCGCACGAGGACAAGATGGGCCTGCGCGCGAGCTCCACCACCACGGTGGCCTTCGACAGCGTGCGCGTCCCTGCCGCCAACGTGCTGGGCGAGGTGGGCCAGGGCTTCAAGGTGGCCATGAAGATCCTCAACTCCGGCCGCACCGGCCTGGGCGGCGGGTCCGTGGGGGCCATGAAGAAGATCATCGAGCTGGCCACCGCGCAGGCCAGCGAGCGCAAGCAGTTCGGGAAGCCCATCGCCGAGTACGGCCTCGTGCGCCGCAAGATCGGACACATGGTGGTGGACTGCTACGCGGCGGAGGCCGTGGTGAGCGTCGTGGCCGGCTTGGTGGACGAGGGCTTCGAGGACTACGCCGTGGAGGCCGCCATCTCGAAGGTGTACGCCACCGAGGCCCTCTGGCGCACCGTGGACGAGGGCCTGCAGATCGCGGGTGGCAACGGCTTCATGTGCGAGTTCCCCTACGAGCGCATGCTGCGCGACTGCCGCATCAACCGCATCTTCGAGGGCACCAACGACATCCTGCGCCTCTTCATCGCGCTGAACGGCATGGACGGCGTGGCCTCGCAGCTGAAGGAGCTGGTGAGCGTCCGCAAGTCCATCTTCTCGGCGCCCATCAAGGGCTTCGGCGTGCTCCAGGACTACGCCGCGAAGCACGCGCAGCTGGCGACGGGCGCGCGCGTGAAGGGCACGCACTTCACCAAGCTGGCGCCCGAGCTGGGCAAGCACGCGGAGGCCTTCGAGCAGGCCACGCGCGAGCTGGCCAGCGCCGTGGACCGCATCCTGCGCAAGCACGGCAAGGACATCATCGGGAAGCAGTTCGCGTCCAACCGCCTCGCCGAGATCATGATCGACCTCTTCGTGTGGGCGTCGGTCATGGCGCGCGTCAACGCCGCCATCGAGGCCAAGGCCAGCGACGTCGAGACACAGCTGCGCATCCTCGAGGTCTTCGCGGGGCGCGCGGGGAGCCGCATCCGCGCGAACTTCCGCAAGATCGACGACAACGACGACGAGCACATCAAGGCCCTTTCGGACCACGCCTTCGAGCACGGCAAGTTCGGCTGGGACACGCTGTAGGCGGCTCGCGGCGCGCCCAGTGGGCGGGCGGGGGCGGTTGACAGGGGCACCCGCTCACCGCACAGAAATCGGATCCATGGACCGCCGCGAACACCCCTATCTACCGTTCCTCCACGACGTGAAGGCCCCCGCCCGGTACCTGGGTGGGGAGCCCGGTGAGATCCACAAGGACTGGGACGCCGCCTCCTGCCGCGTCTGCTTGGCGTTCCCCGACATGTACGAGATCGGGATGAGCCACCTGGGCTACAAGATCCTGTACGGGCTCATCAACGGGCACCCCAAGCTCCTGGCCGAGCGGGCCTACGCCGTGTGGCCGGACATGGAGGCCAAGCTGCGCCAGCACCAGGTGCCGCTGCTCTCGCTCGAGACGGCGCGCCCGCTGCGCGACTTCGACATCGTGGGCTTCTCGCTGCAGTTCGAGCTGACCTACACCAACATCCTCCAGATGATGGAGCTGGGCGGTATCCCCCGCTGGTCGCACGAGCGCGGCGAGCAGGACCCGCTGGTCATCGCGGGCGGCCCTGTCGCCACGCACGCGGAGCCCATCGCGCCCTTCATCGACGTCTTCTTGATCGGCGACGGTGAGGCCAAGCTCCCGGAGCTCATGCTCACCTGGGCCGCGCTGCGTGACGCCGGGGTGCCGCGCGCCGAGCGTCTGGTGGCCCTCGCCAAGCTGGGCGGCCTGTACGTGCCCGCCCTGTACGAGACGGTCCTCTCCCCCGACACGGGCCTCCTCGTCGTGGAGCCCGGTCACCCGGAGGCGCCGTACCCGGTGGAGCGCACCTTCATCGCGAACCTGGACGAGTATCCCTTCCCGTCGGAGGGGCCCGTCGCCGCCACCGAGACCATCTTCGACCGCGTCTCCGTCGAGGTCGCGCGCGGCTGCACCGAGGGCTGCAGGTTCTGCCAGGCCGGCATGATCTACCGCCCCGTGCGCGAGCGCGGCCCGCAGCAGATCATCGACACCATCGTGGACTCCGTCCGCAAGGGTGGCTACGACGAGGCCTCGCTGACCTCGCTCTCCACCGCGGACTACAGCGCCATCGCGCCCCTGGTGCAGAAGACCATGGAGGCGCTCGAGGGGCAGCGCGTGAACGTGAGCGTCAGCTCGCTGCGCGCCTATGGCCTGAGCGAGGACGTCCTGGACGACATGAAGTCGCAGCGGGCGGGCGGGCTGACCTTCGCGCCCGAGGCGGGCACGCAGCGCATGCGCGACGTGGTGAACAAGAACGTCACCGAGGAGCAGCTGCTGGAGACGGCCCAGCGCGTGTTCTCGCGCGGCTGGAAGAAGATGAAGCTCTACTTCATGATCGGCCTCCCCACGGAGGAGGACGAGGACGTGGAGGGCATCGTCTGGACGGGGCACAACGCGTGGAAGCGCGGCGCCCAGGCGCGTGGGGACAACCGTGGGCAGGTGACCGTGAGCGTGTCCACCTTCGTCCCCAAGCCCCACACGCCCTTCCAGTGGGCGGCCATGAACGGCTACGACGAGGTGCGGCGCAAGCAGCGCATCCTGCGCGACGCGGCCCGGCGGTCGAAGGTGCAGCTCAAGGTGCACGACAGCAAGGGCTCATGGCTGGAGGGTGTGCTCGCGCGCGGTGACCGCCGCTTGGCGCAGGTCATCTCGGACGCGTTCGACGGCGGCTGCCGCTTCGACTCGTGGGACGACCAGATGGAGCTGGACGTCTGGAGCGACGCGATGGCCGCGCACCAGATCGACACCGAGGCCCTGCTGGGGACCTTGCCCGTGACCGCGCGTCTGCCCTGGGACCACCTGGACGTAGGCTTGGAGGACGGCTTCCTGGCGCGCGAGTACCGGAAGGCGCTGAAGAACCGCCTGAGCCCACCGTGCGGCAAGGCCGCCGGTATGTTCGTGCACCACACCAACGTCGCCGAGGCCACGCAGGACACGCGGCGGCTGGTTTGCTACGACTGCGGCATCGCGTGCGACATGACCGAGATGCGCGAGGAGCGGCTGGTGCGGCTGCGCGTGCTGGGCGCCGAAGAGCGTCGCGTCCTGGTCACCGCAACGGCGGACACCACCGCCGACGCGGACTCCGCCGAGGAGACGGAGGCGCGCGACGGGGCCCCCACGCCCTACGTGCAGGTGCCCCACACCCGGGCGAGCCAGGGCGACCGCATGCGCCTGCGGCTGTCGTTCCTGAAGACCGGACGCTTCGCGTTCCAAGGTCACCTGGACCTGGTGCGCCTCTTCCCCCGCATGTTCCGCCAGCTGGACATGCCGCTCTACTACACGGAGGGCTTCCACCCGCGACCGGAGATGACCTTCTCCCCCGCGCTCTCCCTCGGGATTCCCAGCTTGGGTGAGTTCCTGGACCTCAAGCTGCGCGCGGGAGCGGTCAGCGAAGAGGGCGTGGACGCCCTGCTGGAGCGGCTGAACGGCGTGGCCTTCGAGGGCGTCCACTTCACGGGCGCGCGCGTGCTGGGCCCCAACGACCCGGCGCTCGGGCGGATCCTGGAAGAGGCCGAGTGGGTGGCGGCCATCCCGCGTGCGGCCCTGACCGCGCTGGGCTTCGACTCCGAGGCCGCGCTGTTCGAGCGCGTCCAAACACAGGCGGCGCGCGCCCCGCTGACCGTCACGCGGCGCGTGAAGGGCATCGGGCGCGTCATCGACGTGGGCGGCATCCTGCGTGACGTGGCGCCGGGTGTCGGCCAGGACGCGCTGGACGCCGCCGGTCTCGTCGGGGACCTCATCCCCGTGCGCTTCGTCACCTGGATGCGCCCCGAGGGCAGCGCCAAGCCGACGGAGGTGATGGCCGCGCTCCTGGGCCTCGAGAACATCGAAGACCTGCCCATTCGCTTCGTCCGCAGCGGCCTCTTCGGGGTGCGCGACGGCCAACGACACACCCCCATGGAGCTGGCCGCGTTTCGCAACGCACCGTCTCGCTCCCGCCGTGAGGGGGAGCCGGAGGACGGAGACGCCGATGCCAGCGACGAGCAGGAGGAGCACAGCCACGAGACCCGCCACGACCAGGACGGCGTGACGCCCGGCGAGGCCCTCACGTGAGCCGCAAGGACCGCCTGCGGAGCTTGGTGCGGCGGGTGGGCGACCAAGCCCAGCGCACGCTCACGAGCGGCCCCGTGACGGCGGCGCGCAAGCTGCTGACGGATGTCGCGCAGCGGCAGGCGCGCGTCCCGGACGAGGCCCTGACGCGCGTCATCGCGCACGCCGAGGGCGTCCGGGAGGCCTCCGTGTCGTGCCAGGAGGGGCGCGTGCGCATCGACGCGACCTTCGACGACGGCGCGCACGTGGAGCTGGGGCTGGTGCCCTGGGACGTGCGCTTCGCGCCGCGGGGCGCCAAGGAGATCGTGTTCCGGGTAGAGCCCGCCAGCATGGGTCGTGAGCGCCACGTGCCGGAGCTGGTCGCCGCCGTGGCCGCCGTGGTGGCCCACACGCTCTGGTCGGTGGCGCTCGGGGGCGCCGCGCCCGATGGCCGCGGCGTGTTCGTGGACAAGGAGGCGGACGACCTCTTCCGCGTGGACCTGCGCAGCGTCCCGGCGCTGCGGGCGCGGATGACCACGGGGAGCGTCGCCGCCATGGTGGAAGCGCTCGCGCTGGGCGGCCTCCAAGCGGAAGACGGGGCGCTCTCCCTCACCCTCGAGCTGCCCGGTCTGACGCGCTGAGGGCCGCGGCGGCGGAGGCCGCGCGGCGCCCGCTCAGGTGCGCTGCGGCACGCCTGCGGCGTCCAGCTTGTAGCCGGGAGGCATGTGCGCGGCGACCTCGGGCTGGCGCGGACCCACGCCTAGCCCGGCGTCCGCGAGACGGTCCAGCACCGTCGCACGGATACGGGCGCTCTCCTCTTCCAGGAACGCGTCCATGACCCCCTCCACGAAGTCGGCGGCTTCCTCTTGGCGGAGCAGCGCGCCCACCGCGTGGTAGCGCGCGTTCTCGTTCATGTCGCGGACGAACGGCAGCACGGCGGGCGCGATGCGCGGGTCGCGTCGCTCCTCGAGCTCCGCCAGCACCTGGATCTTCTTCTCCGGAAAGCGCTCGTACTCGGCGCTCATGTCCGCAGCGACCGCGAGCAGCTCGGTGACGACTCCGTCCTCGTCGAGCAGCTGCGTCAGCACGCGCAGGGGCCACGCGATGCTGTCCGAGTTGTGCAGGTGCGCGCGAACCGCGGGCAGCGCCGCGTCGCCCATGTGCACCAGGCACTCTACGACGTAGTCCTTCTCCTCTCGGTCGGAGATGCTGGGGTCGACCTTGTAATCGAAGCGGGGCAGCAGCGCCTCTGCGGCCGCCTGCCCCCCAGCCTCGCGCAGAGCCTTGATCGACTCCCATCTATCCGGGGTCTGAGAGCGCTTGTTGGCAACCCGGGCCGCGTGCTTCTTGATGGCCGCGGGGCTGTCCTTCTTGGCGAAAATGTCCAGGAGTCCCATGTGTTCCGCTCGTGATGAGGGCCGAGTGAGAGCATGACCCGGCACGTGGTCGCGCTCAAGCCGAGCGGCGCGCGCGCCGCCCGGGTGAGAGCGTGACGACGGGTGCTCGGCTCAGTTGATGAGGACGGGCTTCAGCGAGACCTGACCGTCGGCCGCCTGCACCTGGAAACGCACCATCCGGCAGCCCTTCTTTTGCGCCATGCTGGTCTCCTGACCCTTCAGGCGCTCGATGAAGCGGTCGGCCGCGATGTTGCTCACGTCCTCACCCGCCGCCTGCTTGGCTGCGATGTACTCGTTGTACACGCGCTGGTAGTACTGCGCGGCGGGCTCGGCAGCGAGCTGCGCGGCCAGGTTGGCGTCGCTTCCGTCCGCGGACTCCCCCGCGACCGCTTCCGTGGGCGCCGTCGCGCCCGCCACGCCCTCGGTCTGCCCGCCCCACGTGCCGCTGCTGGTGGTGTGCCCCTCTTCGTCCGACTCCTCCACACCGGTGAGCATGTTGATGAGCTGGTTGATGCGGTAGGCGAGGCCGCCGAACTCACCGTCCGCGATGTCGATGCGGTAGTCGGTGCGACCGTTGATGACCTTGAGCACGCCGTCTTCGATGGCCTCCAGGGGCTGCAGCAGGCTGGTGCCGATGAGGAAGCTGTAGATGAAGACGCCCAGGGCGGCCACGAGCGTGAGGAGCACGACGATGTTGGCGGCCGAGGCGCGCTCGAGGCGAGAGCTGGCGTTCACCACCGAGACCATCGCGGCGGGGATCGAGTCCACGCCCGGCAGCGGGCCCGAGATGCCGAGGAAGGTCTCGGAGTTGACCGTGAACTCCACGCGCGAGCTGGTCTGGCGACTGCCCAGCGACTCGGTGACCGCGGCCTTGAACGGCCCTTCCTGCGCGAGCGCGGCCTCGAGCACGGGGAGCTCCCCGGAGGCGGAGTAGAAGACGCCCTCCACGACGTATCCCACGGACCCGTGGCCGAGCACGGACGCCTGCGACTCGGCGAAGCCGTTGGACAGATCGTAACCGACCATGATGGAGCCGATCACGCGCCCGTCCGCGCTGCGAATTGGCGCCGCAACGACGCGCAGCACCTTGTTGTCCGAGCGCTGGCGCCAGAGGGTGTGCACGGCGCGCCCCTCCAAGACCTCTCGCAGCACCGGGAGGGTCTGGGTCAGCTGCTGGTCGAACATGCGCTCCGGATCGAGGTCGCGGGCCAGCACGCGGCCAGTCTCGTCCGTAATGAGGACGATCTCGGGGCGCCCGCCGAGACCACGTGCGGGGTCCGCCAGCCACGACGCCACGCTGTTCGCGACGCTGTGTGCGCGCGTGCGCAGGCTGTCCGTGCCGCTGGCGTTGAACACGCTCGAGGCCTCTTGAGTGGCGGCACGGCCTCGCACGAGCTCCGTGAATTCGCCCGCGGCGAGCCGGAAGGAGCGCTGCAGTACCTGGAAATTACGCTGGGTTTCGTCGGCGACGTCCGTGGCTGCCTGCTCGACGATGCTGCTGCGCACCACGTAGAAGGCGAGCAAGCCCGTCGCGATGACCCACAACACGTTACCTGCGATGATCTTCAGCCTCATTCGGCGTCTCCTCGGAAAAGCCCGGTTTAGGCGTCAAAGGAAGTACCGCAGGGGGCGTTCGGCGGTCAAGCACGGCGACCGCCCGCGGATGGGCCGGTGCACATGACACGCCGTGCCTAATTGACGCCACCAAGCGCGCGATTCGGCAAGGCAGTGCTTGCGCGCCGCCCCCAACCCGTGGCTTAACCGCAGCATGTCCTCCATCTACGCCCCGTTCCTCCGCGTCGCCACGCTGTTGTTCGCCCTCGCGGCGGTGGGCTGTGGTTCTCCGTCCCCCGCGCCGGACTACCCGACACCGGAAGATCCGGCCGTCGAAGACACGGAGTTCGCCGAGGTGCTCGGGCTGAACGCGGACGAAGAAGCGGAGGAGGACGCGGCCGAAGACGACTGGGTGGACCCCAGCGCCGGCGAAGCTCTCGAGGGCGACGACGCCCCACAGAAGCGCTGACCCGACCTCGCGCAACCACCGCGCGCTCGCCCATGCCACCAACCCAACACGCGGACACGCTGATTGTGGGCGCGGGCGCCGCCGGCAGCGTGATCGCGGCGCGCGTGACCGAGGACGCCTCGCACGACGTCCTGCTGCTGGAGGCCGGCCCCGACTACGCACCAGGCAGTGCGCTCCCTGGCGACCTCATGGACGGCTCGCGCAACTCCATGCGCGCGCACGACTGGGGCTACGCGATGGCCCCGACGCCGCGCGCCCGTCCGATGGCCTTCCCGCGCGGCCGCGTGGTCGGGGGCTCGAGCGCCGTGAACACGTGCATCGCCTTGCGGGGCATGCCCTACGACTTCGACGAGTGGGCCGCGCGGGGGCTGCCGGACTGGAGCTGGGAGCAATGCCGCCCAGCGTTCTTGCGACTGGAGCGCGATCTCGACATCGCCGACGAGCACCACGGACGAGCGGGCCCCGTCCCGATCCGACGCCACCCGCCGGCCGAGCTGGTCCCCTGGCAGGCGGCCTTCCTGGCGGCCTGCGACGAGCTCGGCTTCACGGCCAACCCAGACGCGAATCGGCCGGACACGACAGGCTACGCCCCGCACCCCATGAACAAGGTGGACGGTGCCCGGATGAGCGCGGCGCGCTGCTACCTCACCGCCGAGGTGCGCGCGCGGCCCGGCCTGCGCATCCAACCCGGAGTCCACGTGGTGCGCGTGCTCTTCGCTGGAAACCGCGCGACCGGCGTGGAAGTGGTCATGCGCGGTGAGCGCACGGTGATCACGGCGGGGCGCGTCGTGCTGGCCGCGGGCGCCATCGCCACGCCCGGTATCCTGCTGCGCTCGGGCATCGGACCGCGCGCGGAGCTCGCGCGCCTGGGTGTGGAGCGGGTCGCAGACGTCCCGGGCGTGGCCGCGCGGCTGCTGGACCACCCGGGCGTCGCCATGTTCTACCTGCCGCGCGCGGGGGTCGCGAACGCGGGCGACCCGCTGGTGCAGACTCACCTGCGCTACTCGGCGGAGGGCAGCGCCCGCCTCAACGACATGCAGCTCCAGCCGGGCTCCGCGCTGCCCCTGCCCATCGGCGACCTGCCGGCGCTCAGCATCATGGCCGCTGTGGGCAAACCCAAGGGGCACGGGCTGTTGCGGTTTCCCACGGCGCTGGCGCATCAGAAGCCAGTCATCGAGGTGCGGGCGCTCTCGCACCCGGACGATCTCGAGCAGGCGGCCGAAGCGCTGGAGCTCGCCTGGCTGCTGTCCACCACGCGACCCATGCGCGAGCTGGCGACGCTGCTGCTCCCGGCCGAGCGCGGGCTCGGCAGCCGGGCGCGGTTCCGGGAGATCGCCCGCCGGCAGTGCGGCAGCGGCTATCACCCCTGCGGAACCGCGCCCATGGGAGCCGACGACGACCCCTGGGCCGTGACGGACGGGCGTGGCCGCGTGCGCGGGGTCGAGGCGCTGACCATCGCCGACGCAAGCCTCATGCCCACAGTGCCGAGCGGCAACATCCACTTGCCCAGCCTGATGATCGGCGAGCGCTTCGGCGAGTGGCTGCGCGAGAGCCGCGGCTAAGCGGCCGTTGCCGCGTGAATCGCGCGACTAACCTGATAAGCTCCGCCGCTGTGAACAACGACCAGACGCTCGAGATGGAGGACCTGCTGGCAATGCAGCTGGCGGACCACTACGTCATCCACCGCACCCTGTCGTGGGGCGGGGACGCCGTGGAGTACCTCGAGGCCGAGCGCGACGGCGAGCGCATGATCCTCTGCGCCCTGCCCTCCCTCTTCGCGAGCGGGCCCGCCAAGGACGCGTTCGTCGCCTTGGCCGAGTCCCTCATGCTCCTCAGCGTGCCCACCATCCTGCCGGTGACGGGGTGGAAGATCGTAGAGGACATCCCGCTGCTGGAGCTCGGCTGGGAAGAGGGCAAGCCCATCAGCACGGCGCTGGTGAAGGGCCCGTTGCCCTCCGTCCCGCTGCTCAAGGTGGCCGACCAGGTCCTACGTGGCCTCGTGCACTGCCATCACGCGTCCATCGTGCACGGCGACGTGACGCCCGAGAACATCATCGTCACGCGCGGCGGCGACATGAAGTCGCCCATCATCCGCATCATCGGTGTGGGCCTCGCGCCCCTGCTGCAAGAGCACGGCGTCACCGAGAAGAGCAACCCCCTGTCGGGTGCGTTCGCCCTGGACTACCTGCCGCCCGAGGTCGCGCGCGGGCAGCGGGCCTCGTCCCGCTCGGACCTGTACTCCATGGGGGTGCTCATGCACCACATGGTCATCGGTCGCCCGCCCGAGGGCTACGACTCACGCGACGGCTTCTCGGACATCCCGCAGATGCCGGACGTCATCCGACGCGCGACGGCGCGCGACCCGGCGGAGCGCTACTCCGATGCGGCCGGCATGCTGGCCGCCCTGGACTGGCTGGACGTCATCTCGTCCAAGATGAGCCCGCACACGCAGGACATCCCGCTCTGGATGGAGTACTCGGTCGTCGGCAACATCCCCGTCTCGCAGCTCAACGCTGCGGCGGACACGGCGCCCGTGCTGCCGGCCCGGCGCTCGTCGCGCCCCCCACCGCGCGCCCCCTCGGCGCCGCCCCCCGGAATCCTCCGCGGCTCGCACTCGCCGTCCATGGCCCACTCGTCCGCGCCCGTCCGCATCATGATGGGCCCCGGGATGGCCACGCCCCCCACCATCACCGGCGCGCCCGGCGTGCCCACCATCCCGCCCGCGGCCGTGCCGCGCGTGAAGAGCGGCAGCAACGAGAGCCTGTGGTGGACGGCGGCGGCGTTGTGCTTGGTGATCATCTTGCTGGGCCTGGGGTGGGTCTGGCTCGAGACCAGCGCTCCACCGGCTCCGGTCGCCCCTACCGCGGCCCCGTCGCCAGCGGCTCCCCAGGCGCCCGCGCCGGCTCCCTGACGCGACACTCTGCCGAGACAGGAAGGCCGCGCGCTGCTAGCGTGCGACGCCATGACGATCAACGATCTCGCGCCCGACGAACGCATTGCCCTCGGAGGCCTCCTGCGCCTCGTCATTCGCTCGGACGGTGACTTCACCGAGGCCGAGGAAGAGACCGTGAACCAGCTGGGTGAAGAGCACCTCGGAGGCGCCGCGGCGATGTGGCGCGTGATCTCGGACTCCGCTCAGGCCTGCCCGCGCGACGCAGACATCCGCGCCTGCGCCGCGAAGGTCACCCGCCCCGCCGCCCGCACCGTGATCCTGGACTTCATGCGGAAGGTCGCGGCGGGCGACGAGGTCAGCGCCGAAGAAGAGACGCTGATCGGCTGGCTCGAGAGCCTCTGGGGATAGCGCCTGCCGAGAGCGAGCGCGCGTCACATCATGGACACGGGGTCGATGTCCACCGTGGCGCGTGCCGTGCCGACGCCGCGCTCGATGGCCGCCAGCACCAGCAGCGCGACCTCACGCAGCGCGCGGCGGTCGTCCCCCCGCAGCAGGAAGCGGTAGCGGTAGCGCGAGCGCACCTTGGCCAGCGGCGCAGGCGCGGGGCCCTGCAGCTGCACGCGACGATCCTGTAGCGCTGGGTGACGACGCGCCTCGGCCGCGAGGGCCTCGGCCACCTTCCTGGCGCCGTCGTCTTCTGGCGCGTCGATGCGCACGGCCACCATGCGCCCGAAGGGGGAGTAGCCCAGCTCGCGGCGCTGCTCGAGCTCCGCCGTGTAGAACGCCTCGTAGTCGTGTCGTGCGGCCGCGGCGATGGCGTGATGTTCCGGCTGGTAGGTCTGCACCAAGACACGACCGGGCCGCGCGCCGCGTCCGGCGCGACCGGCCACCTGCGCCATGAGCTGGAAGGTGCGCTCGGAGCCGCGGAAGTCTGGAAAGGCCAGGCTCTGGTCGGCGAGCAGCACGCCCACCAGGGTGACGTTCTCGATGTCGTGCCCCTTCGTGACCATCTGCGTCCCGACCAGCACGTCGATGTCGCCCGAGCGGACGCGGTCCAGCACCTGCTCCACGCCCTCGCCGCTGGCCGTGTCGCGGTCCAGGCGCGCGACCTTGGCGGGCGCGAGCAGATCCGCCAGCTCGTCCTCGAGCTTCTCGGTGCCAAGGCCGAGGGGCACGCGCTCGCCCGCCCCACAGCTGCGGCAGGGAGCGCTCAGCGGCTCGCTGTAGTCGCAGTAGTGGCAGCGCAGGGCGCCCTCACGGCGGTGCTCCGTGAGCGGCACGCTGCAGGCCGGGCAGCCCGCCAGCTCCTCGCAGCCCTTGCACTGCATGGTGGGCGAGTAGCCACGGCGGTTGAGAAAGAGGATGGCCTGCCCCTTGTCGGCGAGACACGCGCGCAGGGCTCGCAGCAACGGCTCCGACACGTAGCGCTGGGCCGGAGTCGTGGCCTTGAGGCGCCGGAGATCCACCAGCTCCACCTTCGGCATGACCTGCCCCGTGGCCCGCTGCGGCAGGCTGATGAGCTCGAAGCGTCCCTCGCGCGCGTGCCGGAACGACTCCAGGCTGGGGGTGGCGCTGCCGAGGATGCACACCGCCGAGGCCCGGTGCGCGCGCAGCACCGCCATGTCGCGCGCGTGGTAGCGAAAGCCCTCTTCTTGTTTGAAGGAAGGGTCGTGCTCCTCGTCGACGACGATCACGCCGAGGTCCCGGATGGGCGCGAAGAGCGCGCTGCGCGCCCCGACCGCGATGCGCAGGTCCCCACGCCGGAGCGCGCGCCAGTAGTCGTCCCGTTCCTTCTCGCCGAGCCCGCTGTGCAGGACCGCGATCTCGTTCCCGAAGCGCGCCCGGAAGCGCCCCACCAGCTGCGGCGTGAGCGCGATCTCGGGGACCAACAGGAGCCCGCCACGCCCGAGGGCGCGCGCCGCGTCCATGACCCGCAGATACACCTCGGTCTTGCCGGAGCCCGTCACGCCGTGCAGCAAGAAGGGCCGCTCGGGCCCGCTCAGCGCCGCCACCATGGTGTCCGTGGCGTGCTGCTGCGCGGCCGTCGCGACGGGCGGCGCCTCGATCACGGGCGTCGCCGCCAAGAAGCGGTCGGCCAGCACCTCGCGCGTCTCGCACACCAGCAGGCCTCGCTCCGTGAGCTTGGCGACCACCCCGCGGGCCGTCTTCACGTGCACGCGCAGCTCGCTCAAGCTGACCTCGGCGCGCGCGTCCACCAGCGCCAACACGCGCGCCTGCGCGACGCCGAAGCGCCCCTCGCGCGGCTGCTCCGTCGCGCGCACGAAGACCTCCTCACGCACGCGCACCGCGGCCCCCTTCAGCGCGTCGGCCCCAGCCAGAAAGCCGTCCTTGCGCAGCCGCGCGAGGGCGCCGCGCGGCAGGGCGGGCGCGGCGGCGCGCAGGACCTCGCCGAGCGGGTGCATGTAGTAGCGGGCGGCCTCCTCGAGGAAGGCCAGCAGCTCCTCCGTGAACAGCGGCTCCTCTTCCAGGAGCCCCGCGACCCGCATGATGCGCGTGACGCCCTCGGGGGGCGCGTCACGCTCGCCCACCACGATGCCCACCGCCTTGCGACGCGCGAACGGAACGGCCACGCGCGCCCCTCGCCCGATGCGCCCGGCGAGCGAGCGGGGCACCGCGTACGTGAAGGCGCGCCGCAGCGGCACGGGCAGCACCACGTCGACGTAGCCGGCGATGTCCTCGCTCACGGCAGCTCCGGCTCCTCGGCG
This sequence comes from Sandaracinaceae bacterium, assembly GCA_020633075.1. Lineage (GTDB taxonomy): Bacteria > Myxococcota_A > Polyangia > Polyangiales > Houyiibacteriaceae > JADJJE01. The sequence goes on along the minus strand of JACKEI010000002.1, from coordinate 490,144 downwards.
GCCTCGCGCTCCTGCCACGCCACCTGCAAGATGGCGGCGACGGCGTCGTAGAGGGCCTCGGGGATCTCCTCGCCGATGGACAGCTCGTACAGGCTGCGGGCGAGAGGCACGTCACGCAGCACGGGCACCCCTGCCTCCCGCGCCGCCGCGATCATCTTCTGCGCCAGGTGGTCGGCGCCCTTGGTGAGGACCTCGGGCGCGCCCTCCCCATCCTGGTCGTAGTGGATGGCGACCGCGAGGTGCGTGGGGTTGACGATCAGCGCGTCCGCGCCGCGCACCTGCTCGAGCGTCTGGTGCTCGACGATCTCCTGGTGCACGCGCTTGCGCTCGTGCTTGAGCTGCCCGTCGCCCTCCGCGCTCTTGTACTCGCGCTTGACCTCGTCCTTGCTCATCCGCTGGTCGCGCTGGAATTGCCAGCGCTGGTAGAGCAAGTCCAGCACTCCCACGCCGAGCAGCGCGAGCCCGACGCGCATGAAGAGCTGCTCCCCCACGAGCCCCAGGCTGTGGAGCACGGCGTGACCCGGCGCGAGCACCAGCGCGAGCATGCCGCGCAGCGCCGCGCGCATCGTGTACCACGCGACCCCCACGACGATGGCCAGGAGCGCGAGGGACTTGAGCAGCTCGACCAGGCGCTTGAGCGAGAACACCTGGCGCAGCCCCTTGACTGGATCAAGGCGGGTGAAGTCCGGCGCGATGGGCTCGAAGGTGAGCAGGGGCCCCACCTGCAAGAAGGTGAGCGCCACACCGCTGAACATCCCGGCGAGCAGGACCGGCAACACGAGCGAGCTCGCCAGCGCCAGCGAGGCACGCAGCGCGCGCAAGGTCGCGTCTGGCCCCTCGTGCATGCTGGCCAGCGAGAGATCGAAGAGGGTGCCGAAGCCGGCCTGGAGTGGTGCTGCGGCGGACACGAGGGCCACCGTCAGCGTCAAGAGCACCACGGCCGAGGACAGCTCTCGGCTCTTGGGCACCTGGCCGCGCTTGCGGGCCTCCCGCAGCTTCTTCTCAGTGGCTTGCTCGGTCTTCTCGCTCACGGGCTCACGGTCCTCTGGGGTTCACCCCCAGCCGGGCTCCGAAGGTGTCACGGGGCGCCCGGGGGTGCACCCCAAGGCTGTCCGCCCGGGTGGCCCGCGCGCAGTAGCGGCTTACCTCCCGCGCCGTGCCCTGGTACAACCGGCGCGTGCCGAAACCAACCACCCCATCCGTGCAGGCGCGCCTCGAGCGGGCCGCCGCCTTCGGCCTGATGCGGCTGCCCGTCCGAGCCCAGCTCGCGCTTGCACGCGCACTGCCCACCACGCCCTCGGCGCGCGCCACCTTGCACGCGCAGTTCCAGGCGCTGCTGGGCGTCAACGCGCTCCGGCCGCCGCTGCAATCCCAGAGCGTGCGTGCCGCGCGTCAGGCCTACCGCGGGCTGCTGCACATGCTCAGCCCGGCGCCTGTGCCCATGGCCACCAGCCTGGACATCCAGGTCCCCGTCCCGGCCAGCGGCTCCGCGCCGGCCGGTGAAGTGCTGGTGCGCGTGCACTACCCGCTGCCCGTGAGCGCGCCCGGCCCGGCCATCGTGTTCTTCCACGGGGGCGGCTTCACCGTGGGTGACGTAGAAGGCTATGACTCCGTGTGCCGCGACATCGCGGCGCAGACCGGCTTCCCCGTCGCCAGCGTGGACTACCGCATGGGGCCGGAGCATCCCGCGCCGACCTCGGCGGAGGACTGCCTGGCGGCGTGGTCCTACTTGGTGGCCAACGCCAAGGCGCTCACCTTCGACCCCACGCGCATGGCCGTCATGGGCGACAGCGCGGGCGGCAAGCTCAGCGCCGTCGTCGCTCAGCAGACCCTGGCGCGTGGCGAGACGCCGCCCGCGCTGCAGGTGCTCGTCTACCCCGGCCTGGACCTCGAGAACCACTACGCGTCCAGCGACCGCTTCGGCGTCGGCTTCGGCCTCGAGCAGGCCACCATCGACTGGTTCATGGCGCAGTACATCGACGACAGCGCGAAGCACCGCGACACGCGCGTATCACCGCTGCTGACCGAGGACCTGTCCGGGCTCGCGCCGGCCATCGTCGTGGTGGCCAGCGACCCTCTGCGAGACGAAGGCGTGCTCTACGCCGAGCGCCTCCGTGCGGCTGGAGTACCGGTGGTCTTCCTGGACTACCCCCACATCATCCATGGCTTCTTCACCATGGGTGGCGTGGTCCCGGTCGCTGCCGTCGCGGTGGCCGAGGTGCTCGGTCACACCCGCAGCCTCCTCAGCGGAAGCGCTTGAAGTCCGGCTTGCGCTTCTCGAAGAAGGCGCCGATGGCCTCCTTGAGCTCGTCGCTCTTGAGGAGGTCGCAGAAGAGCACGGCCTCCGCGTCGATGTGAGCGTTCAGCTCCGCGGCGCTGTGACGCTTGAGCAGCTGCTTGGTGGCCACCAGCGCGCGCTGGGGCTTGTCTGCCAGGCGTCGGGCGCGCTTGCGAGCGAACTCGAGGAGCTCGTCCGCCGGCACGACGCGGCTCACCAGTCCGAGCTCCAGCGCCAGGGCCGTGTCGAAGGGCTCGCCGAAGAAGAAGACCTCCGCGGCGCGACGGTGGCCCGCCACCTTGGGTAGCACCAGAGCCGAGCCCGCCTCGGGGCACAGCGCCAGGTTGACGAACGGCAGGATGAACTGCGTCTCGGGAGCGGCGTACACCACGTCGCAGTGCAGCAGGAGCGTGCTGCCGATGCCCACGGCAAAGCCGTCCACGGCCGCGACGATGGGCTTCTTGCACGCGGCGATGACGTGCATGAAGCGGAACACCGGGCTCTCGGGGCCGTCCGGCGCGTTCTCGAGGAAGTCCTTGAGGTCGTTGCCGCTGCTGAACTGCCCGCCCTCGCCGCGCACGAGGATGACCTGCACCTCGGGGTCACGCTCGGCGTCCAGCAGAGCCTGCGTGAACGCCTCGTACATGGTGACCAGCAGGGAGTTCTTGGTCTCGGGACGCGCGATGACAATCTCGCGTACGCCTGCGTCCGTGCTGACTTGGATCTTCTCGCTGAGGCTCACCGGGGCTCCTTGTTCCATGGTGGGCCGCTCTTAGCACCGGGCGCGCGACTCCGCACCCTCGTGTAAGGTCGTGTGCGTCTGCGTGCGCGGCCCCAGGGGTGTCCGGCGCATGGACATCGCGTATACCACCCCCGTGCACTCCGACCCCGCCATGCATCGCGCGCTGCTCGCGGCCTCGCGCATCTCCGTGACCGAGCCCCTGCGGGGGTACGAGATGAGCCAGGATGGCTGCCTGCCCCCCTCGGGGTTCGCCCGCTTCTTCGAGCTCATGCGCTGGGAGCTGGGGCGGCGCGGGCGCGTCACGGACGCGGCCATGCCCAAGCGCGGGGTCGTGCGCGCCCAGACCCACGAGTACGTGAAGCCGCTGCGCTTCCCCGACACGTGGACCGGGCGCACCCACCTCATCCGCGTGGGTGGCTCCTCGCTGCACTACGCGCACGACATCACCCTCGCGGACGGCAGCGTGGCGGTGCGTGCGCGCACGGTCATCGTGTTGCTGGACGCGGCCTCACGGCCGGCGAAGGTGCCCGCCTATTTGGGCGACTACGTGGACTCCGAGTTCGACGCCCCTGCCGCCTTGACGAGCGAGACACCCGCGTGGACCGGCAACCCGACCTATCGCGTGGAGCTCCGGCCCAGCGACCAGGACTCGTTCCGCCACGTGAACCAAGCCCGCTACGTAGACCTCGTGGACGACGCCCGCCGCGCGGCGGGGCTCGGTCCTCTGCGCGCGCTGAGCGTGGCCTACGAGCGCGAGACGCTCGCGGGCGAGGTCCTGGAGATCGAAGTGGCCGCGGCGGGCTCGGGACGGTACGCGTTCCAGATGGTGCGCGCGGGAGACGGCGTGGTGGTGAACCGCGGGGTGTTCGACGCGTGAGCGACGCGCCTCCGGGCTGGTACGTATACGTGCTGCAGAGCGCCGCTGCGGCGCGCACCTACGTGGGCATCACCACCGACCCCGACCGGCGCCTCGCGCAGCACAACGGCCTGCGCGCCGGCGGAGCGCGCAGCACGCGCGCGGGGCGCCCCTGGACACGCGCTGCGCTGCACGGGCCCTACCCGACCCGCGGGGAGGCGCTGCGGGTGGAGCGGGCGCTGAAGAAGCGACGGGGGGAGGCGCGCCTGCGGCCCCTCGCCTGAGCGGCCCCAAGGCGGGGCCTCGCCGCAAATTTCTTCTCGGGCCCAAGCACTCTGATACCCTCATAGGCCGTGTGGGTACGCCGACAAGCTCTGACGAGAGGACCCCGGCGGGGCTCTTCTGCGCACCGCGGAGCGCGCGGACTCAGCCGCCTGCTCGCCGTGCTGACGCTCCTGCTCGTGCCCTGTGTGCAGCCCGCAGCGCCGGCACACGCCCAGCCGACGGGCGCCGCGGCGGGCCCGGATCACATCGTGGTGGAGCCCTTCCGGGGCATCGCCGCGGCCGCCACGCGCAACCACCTCCTGGTCGGCCTGGGCGAGCACCCCCTCTTCTCGCTGCTGGACGCCGACGCGGCGCGGGCGCGCGCGCGGGAGCTGTTCCGGTCCACCAACCTGTCGAACGAACAGTACGTGCAGCTGGCGCGCGACCTGGACATCCGCGCGTTCATCTCGGGGCGCATCGCCCGCCGCAGCGGCCGCTACGTCCTGACAGTAGAGGTGCGTAGCGGCGCCACGGGCGAGGTGGTGGGGGAAGCCACGTGGCGCGTCGCGCGACCTTCCGGCCTCTCGGTCTTGGAAACAGAGGCCTATGCACAGCTCGGCGAGCCGCTGGACCTGACCGCGTCGCCCGCCCGCGCCGGCCCCCGCGACGAAGAGCTCCCTCCCGACGTCCCCGTGGTGCCTGAACCGGTGGAAGTGCCGCCGCCGCTCGACCCGGACGTCATCGCCTCCCCTGACGACCGGCGACGTTCGTACGAGATGCGCCGCATGGACGCGTTCCGCATGGAGGTGCTGGTCAGCACGCTGCGCCGCAACCTCGACGCGACCGCGGAGGTCGATCCGGCCCTGCGCGGAGGGAACGCGGGAGACGCGCCAATCCTGGAGCCACGCGGCTTCAGCAGCCGGGGCCTCGGCGGCCTGGAGCTGGGGCTGCGCTTCGAGCTCTACCCCGGAGCGCTGCTGCCGGACCAAGACCGGCTCGGCTTCTTCGGCTTCTACTTCTCGTATCGCAGCAGCGTGGGGCTCAGCACGACCTTCGACGCGTGCCCCTTCGGCAGCGAGGCGCGCTGCACGGACGAAGACGGCGTGGTGACCCTGAGCTCCCGCACGTCGGACCTCGACATGGGCATTCGGCTGCGGCACCGCTTCGGACGCTGGCGACACTCCCCTACCCTCATGGCCGACATCGGCTACGGCATCTTCAGCTTCGCGTTCGACACCGATGGCCTGCAGCGGGTGCGCGCCGACCAGATCCTGCCGCCCATGCGCTACCGTCAGCTGCACCTCGGCACGGGCCTGGAGGTCGGCATCGTCCCGGTCTACTTGAGCTTCGTGGGCCGCTTCCACTACCGCCTCGGGACGCAGATCGGGAAGGACGCGCTCGCCATCTGGGGCCAAGAGACCTACAACATCCGCGGGGTGCGCATCTCTGGGGAGCTCCGCACGGAGATGCCCTATGTCGCCCCCGGCATGTACGTGGGCCTGGGTGCCGAGTTCTTCCGCTTCCAGACGGTGTTCCGTGGCCAGACCGCCTGCGCCGCCCCGGACGCGAGCGGCGGCTGCGCACCCGACGCGCTGTGGGAGCCCTGGCCCACGCTCCCCGACGGCAGCAGCGGCGCACGCCGCGTGTCCGGGGGGCTCCGCGACGCCGTCCAGGACAGCTACTTCCGTATCACGCTCACGCTGGGCTACGCCTTTCGGTGAGACACACGAGCCGCAGCGCGCTCCTCAGCGCGGTCTGTCTGCTCTGCGCGTGTAGCCACGACGTGCGTGCGGAGCGCGTGCCCGCCCCCCGTGTGGGGGACCCCGCGGGCGAGCGGGAGCAGAGCGGGACCGAGGGCGAGGCCGAGGGGCCCGCGGCGGGGTGCGCGCTTGAGCTCCTGGCGACGGGCGACCTCGTGCTCAACCAGGTCGCCACCGAGGCGGTGCTCGCGGAGGGACCGAGCGGCTACACGTCTCTCCTCGCCGGCTACGCGCAGACGCGACGCACGCGACCCGACGCGCTCGCCTACGTGAACCTCGAGCACCCGCTGGTGCAAGACCGCCGCGAGCTGCACCGGGGCTGGCCGCGCCTCGACCCCGAGCACCCGGCGAGCCCCCCGGTGTTGGGGACCACACCGCCGCTCGCCGACGCCTTGCGAGCGGCAGGGGTGAACGTCGTGAGCCTGGCCAACAACCACTCGTACGACCAAGACCACGACGGGCTGCGCCGCACGACCACGGAGCTGACGCGAGTGGGCGTCGCCTACGCGGGCGCGGGCGAGACCGAGACGGAGGCCTTCGCGCCGGCGTGGATCACGCGCGGTGGCTGCCGCGTGGCGTTCTTCTCCTTCACCGACAGCTTCAACCGCCGCGCGAGCGATGACCCTCCCTTCGTGGCCGCGCACCTGGCGCGACGCCCGCTGGCGCTGAGCGCGCTGCGAGCCGCCCGCCCTCACGCGGACGTCTTGGTCGTAGCGGTGCACTGGGGCCGCGACTTCTCGCCGGGGCCGCGCAGCGACCTGCGGCGCCTGGCGGACGCTCTCGTGGAAGCCGGCGCAGACGTGGTGCTGGGTACCGGGCCCCATGTGCTGCACAGCGTCGAGCGCCGCGAGAGCCCGCGCGGTGACGCCGTGGTCGCCTACTCGCTCGGCAACTTCGTGTCCGGCATGGGCCGCGCCTACCGTGCCGGGCACCCTCCCCGCTCCGTGCGGCACCCCGCCAACGAGGTCCCCGACGCGCTCGACGCGGTGCTGCTCGAGGTGGAGGTGTCGCTGGTGGCCGAGCGGGTGCGCATCGCGCCTCTGCACGCCATCCCGCTCTTCACCGACAACAACTGGCTCGCGCACCGGGAGAGCGGCGGGACGCTGCCTCACCTGATCCGGGTGCGCGCGCTGTCGGACATGCCCGACGAGGTGCACGCCGAGCGACGACCGATCATCGCGCGGGCGCTGGGCCCCGAGGTCACGCTACGCTGAGCGCGTGCGCACCATCCTGCACATCGACATGGACGCGTTCTACGCTTCGGTCGAGCAACACGACGACCCTGCGCTGCGTGGCAAGCCGCTCATCGTCGGTGGCGGCGGCAAGCGCGGCGTGGTCGCGGCGGCCTCGTACGAGGTGCGTCCCTTCGGCGTGCGCTCGGCCATGTCGATGGTGGAGGCGCTGCAGCGCTGCCCGCACGCCGTCGTCGTCCCACCGCGCATGGCCCGCTACGTGGAGGTGAGCGCGGGCGTGTTCGCCATCTTCGGCCGCTACACGCCCGACATCGAAGGGCTCTCGCTGGACGAGGCCTTCTTGGACGTCACGGGCAGCGAGCGCCTGTTCGGATCGGGGGAGGTCATCGCGGAGCGTATCCGCGCCGAGATCCGCGCGGAGCTGGGGCTGACCGCCAGCGCCGGGGTCGCGTCCAACAAGTTCCTCGCCAAGCTCGCGAGCGACATGAACAAGCCCGACGGAGTGACGGTGGTGCCCCGCGACGACGACGCCATTCGCACGTTCTTGGCGCCGCTGCCGGTGGAGCGCATGTGGGGCGTGGGCAAGGTCGGCGCCCAGAAGCTGCGCGCCGCGGGGTTTCAGCGCTTCGAAGACCTGGCCGCGGCGAGCGACGCCCGGCTGAGCGCGCTGCTCGGCACACAAGGCCCGCACCTCAGGCGCCTCGCGCGGGGCCAGGACGAGCGCGCCGTGGAGTCCGACCGCGAGGCCAAGTCGGTGGGCGCCGAGCACACCTTCGAGACCGACCTGCGCGGGCGCGAGGCGCTGCTGACGCCCATCCTCGAGCAGTGCGCGCGGGTCGCCAGCCGGCTCACGCGCGCCGGGCTCTACACCACGGTGCTCACCCTGAAGGTGAAGTACCACGACCACACGCTGCGCTCGCGCCAGCAGCAGCTGGACACGCCGGCGCGCGACACCGACACGCTGTACGACGCCGCCCGCGCGCTGCTCGGCCGCTTCGACCACCTCGAGCGGGGGGTGCGCCTCACTGGGGTGAGCGCTTCCGGACTCACCGACGATCCGGCCACCCCGCTCTTCGTGGACCCGGCGCGCGAAAAGCGGGAGCGGCTCGAGGCGGTCAGCGCCGAGCTGCGAGCGCGCTTCGGGGAACGGGCGATCGAGCGCGCGAGGCTCGTCGACCAGCGCCCCGCGAGGGGCTTCGAGGGGGTCAGCCGCGAGATGGTCCCGGTGCGCCGAGACCCCGACGAGCCCTAGGGCGCGTGACTTGCCGACACCGCTAGAGTATAGCTGGCCCGACCTGGGCACGAATCGGAGAAGACGACCGCGATGAACGCGAGACACACCAAGTTCATCTTCGTCACGGGCGGAGTTGTTAGTTCTATCGGCAAGGGCCTCACGGCCGCGTCGATGGGTGCCCTCATGGAGGCACGCGGCTTGCGCGTGACGAACATGAAGCTGGACCCGTACATCAACGTGGACCCCGGCACCATGTCGCCCTACCAGCACGGCGAGGTCTTCGTCACGGACGACGGCGCCGAGACCGACCTGGACCTCGGTCACTACGAGCGCTTCACCTCGGCCACCATGCGCCGGGCGAACAACTTCACCACCGGCCGCATCTACGACGCGGTCATCTCGAAGGAGCGCCGCGGCGAGTACCTGGGCGCCACCATCCAGGTCATCCCGCACATCACGGACGAGATCAAAGCGCGCGTGCGCGAGGCCACCAACAACGTGGACGTCGCCATCGTGGAGATCGGCGGCACCGTCGGTGACATCGAGTCCCTCCCCTTCCTCGAGGCCGTGCGCCAGATCAAGGTGGAAGAGGGGCCGCAGAACGCCATCTCCGTGCACGTCACGCTCATCCCGTACATCACGGCGGCCGGAGAGCTCAAGACCAAGCCCACGCAGCACTCCGTGAAGGAGCTGCTGGGCCTCGGCATCCAGCCCGAGATGCTGGTCTGCCGCGTGGAGCAGCAGGACCTGCCCCAGTCGCTGCGCAGCAAGATCGCGCACTTCTGCAACGTCCCGGTCGCCTCCGTCATCGCCGCGCCGGACGTCAAGAACATCTACGAGCTGCCCATCGTGCTGCACGCGCAGAAGCTGGACAAGCAGCTGTGCGAGCGGCTCAACATCTGGACCCGCGAGCCGGACCTGAGCGCCTGGAAGCGCATCTCGGAGGCCGTCGTGGCGCCCGAGCGCGGGCGCGTCTCCATCGCGGTGGTCGGCAAGTACGTCCACCTGCGCGACAGCTACAAGTCCCTGCACGAGTCGCTGGTGCACGGCGGCATCGCCAACGACGTGAAGGTGGACCTCACCTACATCGACAGCGAAGAGCTCGAGAGCGGCGACATCGCCGCGGTCCTGTCCAAGCACCACGGGCTGCTCGTGCCGGGGGGCTTCGGCGACCGTGGCACGGAGGGCAAGATCCGCGCGATCCAATACGCCCGCGAGAACCAGGTCCCCTTCTTCGGCATCTGCCTCGGCATGCAGATGGCGGTCATCGAGTACGCCCGGCACGTCTCGGGCCTGGAGGGCGCCAACAGCGCGGAGTTCGACCCCGACGCGCCGCACCTGGTGGTAGACATCATGCCGGACCAGCGCGGCGTGAAGGACAAGGGCGCCACCATGCGCCTCGGCAGCTACCCCTGCACGCTGGCTCCCGGCTCCATCGCGGCCAGCATCTACGGCACCGAAGAGATCAGCGAGCGTCACCGCCACCGCTACGAGGTCAACAACCAGCACCGCGAGAAGCTGGAGGCCGACGGCCTCGTGCTGAGCGGTCTCTCGCCGGACAAGCACCTCGTGGAAATGGTGGAGCTGCCCAAGCACCCGTACTTCGTCGCGTGCCAGTTCCACCCCGAGTTCAAGAGCAAGCCGCTCAAGCCCCACCCCCTGTTCACCCGCTTCGTGGGGGCCGCCGTGGCCCAACGCGACACGCGTGACGGGGCGCACACCAGCGCGTCCACGCCCGCCAGCGTCGAGGCCTGAGCTGCGCGCTGCGGCGCGTAGGTCCGAGGGCGGCGCCTCCCTTGGGAAGAAGGGGCCGGTGAGGGGCGTATCAGAGGCGAACCTTTCTCGGGCCGCCATCTACCCCCATACTCCGCTCGCCTACATGGCGCTCCGGCGTCGATGGCTCGAGCGTCCATGGCCACCCGACGACAACAGCTCCTGCGCGGCGCCGCCATCGGCGCCCCCGCCCTGTGCGCGCTGATCCTGTGGTTCGGCGTGGCCCCCGGTGTCGTGCGCGAGCGGGCCGAGCGCGCGCTCAGCGCTCGCCTGGGTGTGACCACCACGGTGGGAGGCGCGTCGTTGCGTGTGCGCGGCGTGGTGCTCAGCGACGTCCACATCGCCAGCGCCAGCGGTGGCCTGGACGTGCACCTGGACGCCGTCGGGGTGCGCGGGCAGCTGCTGGCGCTCGCCACGCGCGGCGCCGCCGCCGTGGAGTACGTGCAGGTCCGAGGCGCGCGCGTCGCCGTGGACTCGTCGCGGGGCGACCTCAACGCGGTGCTCTCGCGGGCGCTGCGGAGCGACGCAGCGGGTACGGCCGCTTCCGACGTGACGGCCACACGCCAGGCAGGCGGGCACGCGCCGGTCCTCGAGGCGCGCGACGCCGACATCACGTGGCGCGACGCGCACGGGCTGCTGGTGCGTACCAGCCAGGCGGACATCCGCCTCGACGGGGCGCGGCTGGAGCTCGGCGCCACCCGCCTCGAGGGTGACCCCGACATCGCCGGCAGCTCCGTGCTCCTGGGCGCGCGCGCACACCTCTACCGGGGGCACGCGGGCTGGACGCTGGCGGACGCCGAGGTGAGCGGCGGGCAGATCGTCTGGGAGGACGCCTCGCTGCAAGACGCGCCAGCCGACGACACCGCGCCCCCTGCGGCCCGCTTCCTGGACCGCGTCCGCGCCGCCGTCGTGGCGCTGCTGCCGTCGCGCGGCGACCCCAGTGGAGACGATGAAGAGCGCGACGACGCCGCGGAACGCTGGCTGCGACGTCTCGCCCCCGACGTGCGGCTGGTGATCCACGACGTCGACCTCGAGACCCACGGGCTGGGCCGCCCCGCCGTGCGCATCGACAACCTGGACGCCGAGGTGCTGGCGGAAGACGGCGGCTGGCTGCGGCTGCGCGGCAGTGGTCAACCCTCGGGCGAGGGCTCGCTCGAGTGGGACGTGCGCGTGTCGCCGGAAGAGCTGCGCGGCGAGGGTCACGCCACCTTCGAAGGCATCAGCCTGGCCTTGGTCGCGCCCCTGCTGCCCGACGTCCCCTGGTACGAAGCCGACCGCGCCACGCTGTCGGGGCACCTGCGCATCGAGGCCGAGAGCCCCGCACGCCTGGCGCTCGAGGGAGACGTCACGCTGTCCGACGCCGCCGTGTCGTCGCCGCGGATCGCGCCCGTCCCCGTGTTCGACATCAACGTCTCCGCGGCCGGCAACGCCTACTTCATGCCCCTCGAGCGGCGCCTCGAGATCACGCGCGGCACGCTGCGCGTGGGCGAGGCCGAGGCGCGCGTGGGCGGCACTCTCGAGCTGGACGACGAGCACTACGCCGTCAACGTGCGCGCCTCCATGAACGCGACGCCCTGCGACGTGGTCATGCGGGCGGTCCCCGAGGACCTCTTGGGCGAGCTGCGTGGCTTCAGCTGGTCCGGTGAGCTCGGAGGGGTGGCGTCGCTGCGCGTGGACTCGCGCGACCTGGAGGCGACCGCGCTACGCGTGGAGGTCTCGGACGGCTGCGAGTTCGTGTCGGTGCCCGCGCTGGCGGACCTCCGGCGCGTGCAGGCGCCCTTCCGGCACGAGGTGCAGGAGCCGGACGGAACCATGTTCTCCATGACCACCGGCCCCGGCACGGCCAACTGGGTCAGCATCCACGCCATGAGCCCCTACTTCATCCACGCCGTGCTGGCGCACGAAGACGCGGGCTTCTTCAACCACACGGGCTTCTCCATGCTCAGCGTGGAGCGCGCGCTCGTGCGCAACCTGCGCGAGGGGCGCTTCGTGCTCGGGGCCAGCACCATCTCCATGCAGCTGGCCAAGAACCTGTTCCTGAACCGGGAGAAGACGCTCGCACGCAAGGTGCAAGAGGCGCTGCTCACCTGGTGGCTCGAGACGGCCCTCACCAAGAAGAAGCTGCTCGAGCTGTACCTCAACATCATCGAGTACGGTCCGGGCGTCTACGGCATCCGGCACGCCGCCAGGTACTACTTCGGCCGCGACGCCGACGAGCTGAGCCCGGCCGAGAGCGCCTTCCTCGCCTGCGTGCTGCCGGCCCCCAAGCGCATGCACAGCTACTACGCCCAGGGACGCCTGGGCCCGTCCATGCGCGACCGCATGGCGCGCCTCATGCGGCACATGCGTGAGCGTGGGCGCATGGACCAAGCGGCGCTCGAGTACGGCCTCTCGGAGCTCGCCAACTTCCGCTTCCGGCGCGGGGGCGGGCCCCCCGAGCACCGCGCCATCCCCGGCACCCCCGGGCGCCTGCCCTTCTCCACGGTGGTCACCAGCGACGAAGACTGGGACAGCTGGGAGGACGCGGGAGCGCTGACCGAGCCCGAGCGCGACCAGTTCGACGGGCTGGACTAGGGCCCTACTCGTCCTCGCCCTCGCGGTCGCGCAGCGACGCCAGCACCGCAGCGTCCTCCAGCGTGGTCACGTCACCCAGCTCGGTCTCGCCGGCCGCCAGCCGCGCGAGCAGGCGACGCATGATCTTCCCGCTGCGCGTCTTGGGCAGCGCGTCGGCCCAGATCACGGCGTCGGGCCGCGCGAACTTCCCGATGTCGGCGCTGACCTTGTCGATCAACGCAGCGCGCAGCTCCTCCGTCGCGGTGACGCCGCCCTTGAGCGTGACGAAGCCCACCAAGGCCTGCCCCTTGAGCTCGTCCGGACGCCCCACCACCGCGGCCTCGGCCACGGCCTCGTGCGCCACCAGGACGCTCTCCACCTCGGCGGTGCCCAAGCGGTGCCCGGCCACGTTCACCACGTCGTCCACGCGGCCCATGACCCAGAAGTAGCCGTCGGCGTCGCGGCGCGCGCCGTCCCCCGTGAAGTACTTCCCCTCGAAGCGCGAGAAGTACGTCGCGCGGAAGCGCTCGTCGTCGCCCCAGATGGTCCGCAGCATGCTGGGCCAGGGCTTGTCGATGACCAGGAGGCCCCCTTCGTTGGGCTCGGCCTCCTCGCCGTTGTCGCGCAGGATCTTGGGCGACACGCCAAAGAAGGGCAGGCAGCAGGAGCCCGGCTTGGCCGGGATGGACCCGGGCAGCGGCGTCATCATGATCCCGCCCGTCTCCGTCTGCCACCACGTGTCCACGATGGGGCAGCGCTCCCCGCCGATGACCTCGCGGTACCACATCCACGCCTCGGGGTTGATGGGCTCGCCCACCGTGCCGAGCAGGCGCAGCGAGCTCAGGTCATGGCGCTGCGGGTGCTCGTCCCCCCACTTGATGAACGCGCGGATGGCCGTGGGCGCCGTGTACAGGATGCTGATCTTGTGCTTGGCGATGAGCTCCCAGAAGCGGTCGGGGGCCGGGTGGTTGGGCGCCCCCTCGTACATCATCACGGTCGCGCCGTTGCACAGCGGCCCATACACCACGTAGCTGTGGCCGGTGATCCAGCCCACGTCCGCCGTGCACCAGTAGACGTCGTCGTCGCGCAGCTCGAACACGTGCCGGGTGGTGAGCGCGGTGCCCACCATGTAGCCCCCCGTGCTGTGCAGCACCCCCTTGGGCTTACCGGTGGTGCCGGAGGTGTAGAGGATGAAGAGGGGGTGCTCGGCGTCCAGCGCCGGCGCCTCGTGCTCGGCGGACTGCGCGGCCACAAGCGTGCGCCAGTCGTAGTCGCGCTCGCCCAGCGCGGGCGCCTCCGCCATGCGCTGCAGCACCACCACGTGCTCCACGCTCGGGACGTCGGCCAGGGCACGGTCCACCTGCGCCTTGAGCGGCACCTGCCCGCCACGGCGCCAGGCGGCGTCCTGCGTGAGCACCACCTTGGCGCCCGCGTCGTTCAAGCGGTCACGGATGGCCTCGGCCGCGAAGCCCCCGAAGATGACGGTGTGCACGGCCCCGAGACGCGCGCAGGCCAGCATCGCCATGGCGGCCTCGGGCACCATGCCCATGTAGATGCCCACCCGGTCCCCCGCCACCACGCCCAGCTGGGTGAGCGCGTTGGCCAGCCGGCAGACCTCCGCGTGCAGCTCGCGGTAGGTGTAGCGCACCACGTCGCCGGGCTCGCCCTCGAAGACGATGGCCGTGGCGTCCGCGCGTGGGCCAGCCAGATGGCGGTCGAGGCAGTTGTAGGCGAGGTTGGTGGTCCCGCCCACGAACCACTTGGCGTGAGGGGCCTGCCACTCGAGCACGCGCTCGTGCGGGGTGAACCAGTGGAAGCTCTGGGCCTGCTCCGCCCAGAACGCCTCGGGCTCCTGGATGCTGCGGGCATACACGGCGTCGTAGGCCTCCCGCGACCCGATGCGGGCGCTGGCCGCGAAGGCAGCCGGTGGAGGGAAGACGCGAGCCTCGGTCGAGACGCTGGTGATGCGGGAGTCGCTCATGGCGGACATGAGAGCACATCCGAGCAGGCGTGAGAACCGCGCGAGACGCCCGCGCCCGCGCTTGCGAGGACGAGCCCGTGGCGCCGGAATCCGTGCTACCCAAGCGCCATGCGGCGACGCGTCCCGGAGCTCTGCTTTGCCATCGTGGTGACGGCCATGGTCGCTGGGGGCATCGCGCCGCGCTACCGCGTGCTGTGGGCGGCCGAGAACGTGCTCGTGGTCCTCGCGCTGCCCGTGCTCGTGTGGGCGCACCGTCGCTTCCGCCTCTCCGACGTGGCCGCCGTCGCCACCTGCGCGTTCCTGCTGCTGCACCTCGCGGGAGCCCACTTCGGCTACAACGAGTTCCCGCTCTTCGCCGAGTGGCGCGCCTGGGGCTGGTCACGCAACCACTACGACCGCGTGGTTCACTTCGCCTACGGCCTCTTGATCGTCATTCCCCTCCACGAGGTCCTGCGGCACGCGCTCACGCCAGCCGAGGGGCCCGGGATCGCGCTGCTGCTGCGCTACCTCGCCGTCTCCGAGATCATGGGCACCAGCATGCTGTACGAGCTGGTCGAGTGGGTGTACGCCGTCAGCTCCAGCACGGACGCCGGGCCCATGTTCTTGGGCGCGCAGGGCGACGCCTGGGACGCCCACAAGGACATGGCGCTCGCGGCCGGCGGCGCGCTGCTGACCATGAGCGCCGGACAATGGTGGTCGAGGACGCGTCGGAGCCCCTCGCGTGGCTGAACGTCCGCTCGTCCCCAACGCACGAGAGGCGCAGCCGCCGTCAGAGCAGTGCCCGTGATCGATGGAGCGCGCCGCGCCACTATCCCCCTACAGGCTCGCCCAAGGAGAGAAGCCCGAATGCCACGCCACCGTCTCATGTTTCGAACGCCCCAGCTGTGCTGTGCCCTGCTCGCAGGTCTGGTGCTCGCTGCCACGGCGTCCGCCCAAGCTCCTAGCCCCACGCCAGCGGCTACTGCGGTGGACCTGCCCAGCTTCGTCCCGGTCACCCCTGGCTGCACCCGCGACCCGAGCGCGGCCTTGGCCGGACGTGCGCGCCGGCAGGTGCTGTCGGCCGCGGCACGCGGCACGCTCCCCAGCGCCAGCGCGGCGGAGCTCGTCGCGTCGTGCGAGACCTCCCCGAGCTCCGTCGCCGACATGCTGAATCGCGGCGGCCTGCGCGCTCACAGAGAAGGAGACTACGCGCGGGCCCTGCGCTTCTGGGAGCTCGCCGTGCAGGTGGACCCGGCGCGCACCAGCGCTCGCTACAACGTCGCGTGCGCCTACGCGCTGACGGGCCAGCCAGCGCGCGCGCTGGCACAGCTGGCCGTGCTGCAGGGCGCGGGCGTCGACGGTGCACGCTGGCTCGCGCGAGCCCGCGAGGACGGCGACCTCGCGAGCCTCCACGCCGACCCGCGCTTCCTGGCCATCACGACGCCCGCTCCGTGAGCGGCTCGCGGGTTGCGGGCCTTCCCGCGCACACGACGTGCCGGGAGGCGTAGCCGCTCGCAGGCGCTCCCTCTGGTCCCGCGCCAACAGCGTCGGCGTGACGCAGCGGGAACAATTGCGTTCACACAGAGGCACGCGCGCCCTAGCATCCGGCCCTGATGGCTGCCGACTCCGAATCCTTCCAAGCCCGCTGGGTGAGACCGGTCGCGTGGCTCACCGCCGCGGCCCTGACGGTGTTCTGGTCGTCGTACGCGCTCGACTACTTCGTGACCGGCGGCTCTCACGGGTCCGCGTTCCATCAGGGGTTGCTGAGCCGCTACCTCGACTTCGACCCCTCCAGCATCACCGACGCCGTGAGCGCGCTGGCCGCGATGGTGGCCGCCGTGCTCGGCATCGTCATCACCGTGGTGTCCATCATCGTGCAGCTGTCGAGCGACCGCTACACGGGCGTGGCCTCCATGTTCCTCCGCGACCGGCTGAACATCGGCGTGATGGGCTTCTACATCATCGGCACCGTGGTGGGCGTCCTGCTGAGCGTGTCGCTCAAGGGGGACTACGTTCCCCGCGCCACCCTCACCGTGATGCTCAGCATCACCACCTTCGGCATCGTGCTGATGGCGCCGTACTTCGGCTACGTCTTCTGGTTCGTGGAGCCGCGCAACATCATCACGCGCATCCGGCGCGACGCGGTGCGAACGGCGCGAGAAGGGGCCGCCCTCACGGACCCAGCGCTGCTGCTGGAGGCCCAGGCCGCCACGCTGAGCGCCATGGAGGAGCTCACCGACATCACCAGCAACTCCATCTCGGGCAAGGACAAGATCATCGCCAGCGGCGCCGTCGACGCGCTCAAGGACTTCGCGCTCGCCTACATCCGCGTGAAGGGGAGCTCCACGGAGCGCTGGTTCGAGATCGGCGAGCTCATCAAGAGCAACCCGGACTTCGTGGCAATGGACCCGGAGTCGCTCGCTGATCTGGTGACGCGGCGCACCTGGGTCGAGTGGAAGGTCATGCGGCAGTACCTCGGCATCTACAACGAGGCGCTGGCCCAGATGCGCGACATCAACTACCTGGTGGCCATCGACACCCGCTACATCGGCGAGGCGGCCGGGCAGGCGAACGACGAGGAGCTCATGCACCTGGTCTTCCGCTTCATGAACTCCTACCTGCGCGCCACGCTGAACGCGCGCGACGTCCGCACGGCGTACAACGTGCTCAACCAGTACCGACTGCTGGTGGAGGCGATGGTGCGCCAGGGTCATGGGCAGATGGCCCTCGAGGGCGTGAAGCACATGATCTACTACGGGCACGTGAGCTTCGACTCCAAGCTCACCTTCGTGACGGAGACGGTGGCCTACGACGTCGGCGCGGTCTGCCAGTGCGCGCACGAGGCCGGCGCGCCCGAAGAGGCCGGGATGCTGGACGCCTTCCTGCAGCTGGATCGGCCGCTGCGCGCGCGCAGCCAGGAGGCGGCGCTGCTGGGCGTGCGCAAGGCCCAGGTCAAGCTGGCCGCCTTCTACCTGACCGAGGGCCAGGAGCAGCAGGCGCGCCTCATCAGCGAGGACATGGCCGACGAGCCCGCCGACCGCTTGGCGGCCATCCGCGAGTCGCTGGAGAGCGTCACCACCAAGGACTTCTGGGAGATCATCGACCGGGGCCGCAACTTCGAGTACATGCCGCCGGCGCAGCGCGCGTCCCTGTCCACCTTCTTCTCGTGGCTCGAGGTGCCTAGCTCCCCCAGCGAGAGCTGAGTCCCGCCGCCCCAGGCGCGCCCGGGTCAGAGCTCGCGGCGCCGTGCCGCAAACAGCTCTGGGGCCGCGAGGGTAGCCGGGAGTCCCTGATGAAAGCGCTGGGCAGCGTCGAGCGCGGCGCCGAGCGCGTCTCGGTCGTCGGCGTCGACGTCGCGTACCAGGAGCGTGGCGAGCAGCGCGATGGCGTCCTGCGTGCGGCCGGCGAGCTGCAGCGCGGCGGCGCCTGGCGCGACCCACTCGAGGGCGAGGGTGTGACCCGGCACCGACGACACGCAGGCCACCCAGCAGCGTGCCGCCGCCTGCGCGTCGCGCGCCTGTTGGTACGCGCGGGCCGCCCCGGCGAAGGCCTCCGCCGCGCGCGCCGCGTGCCCCTCACCGGCGAGCGCCTCCGCGGCCCTCTCGTGGCTCCGCGCGAGGGACTCTGGGCGCTCGCTCGCTGGGCGCTCGGTGGCCAGCAGGGCCGCCTCCGCCGCGCGGAGCACCGAGAGGTCCGGCGCGAAGGGCCGCACGCGCTCCAGCCAGGCACGCGCACGCGCGGGCGCCGTGCGCGCCAGCTGCGGCACGGCCGTGAGGACCAGCGCGGCCTGCTGCGCGGCGGGCAGCGGCGCCGCCAGCACGGCGGCCAGGAGCGACTCATCCGACGGCGACGCGCTCTGTTCGGCGAGGGCCAGCACGCGCCTCGCGATGTCCGGGCTGCGCCCCGCGAGCGCCAGCGCCCGCACCCCGAGGCCTCTGACGAGCGCGTCTTGCTCCGCGCGGCTGACGGGCCCGGTGAGCTCCGAGGACCGCAGCAGCTCCGCCAGCGTGACCACAGCGTCTGCCCGCATGACTGGCGACGGCTCGGCCGCGAGGTAGGTCTCGAGCTGCGCTGCAGCGCGATCCGCGTCCAAGGCGTCATAGGGGGCGCCGGCCAGGAGCTGCCCGAGCGCGACACGAGCCGCATCGTGCGGCCGCTCGGCCTCGGGCTCTACGGGCTCCCGGTCGTCGAAGCCGTCCGGGTCGAGCGTGGCTGCGAGCGTCAGCACCGCCCCATGGCCGTGGCCGGCGGAGCTCCACGCCACGTGTCCAGAGAGGCCGCCCGTGCGCGGGAGCCGCCACCCCCCCGTCGCGAAGCTCGCGGTGAGGAGCGCCTCGACGATGTGCGGCGACGTCACGCGCAGCGCCCGGCCCTCCGACACGCGCGTCACGCGCAGTGGACGTACGCTCGACCAGGTGGCGGCCTCCACCGGTCGGAGCGCCTCACGCACCACCTCCGCCAAGTCCGCGCGGGGCAGCAGCGAAGCGAACCGCGTCAGCCGCAGGACCAGCGCGTCGTCGATGACGCGCGCCCGCACCTCACAGTCCACCGGCCCGCTGCCCGTGGAGAGGGTCAGCCCGAAGGCCCCTGCGCCGGGCCCGCAGTGGAGGTCCGCGGCCACCCCCAGCGCGCGGAGCGCGTGCTCCACGGCGACCACGTCGAGCGACACCAGCACGCTCACCGCGTGAGTGCGGCGGTTGCGGAGCGCCACGGCGCCGTGCCGCAGGTCCAGCGTGCTGCCGATGTCCCCCGCGACGAGCTCCAGCGCGCGCAAGGACCCGAGCGCGAGCGGCGTAGGCCCGCGCGCGTGGAGCCGCGCCTCACCGCGCTGGGCGCGCAGGTCGAAGCGTGGCCCCACCGGCCGCTCGGCGCGGAGCGCGCTCACGACTCAGCGCGATACACCGGCGACTCGATGCGCCGCGGTGGTGGAACGTGCTCGCGGAACTTCTTCCATGCCGGGCCCAGCGCCGCCTCGGCCGCCGTGCGCGCCTCGGCCAGCTCTGCGGCGGGGGTCCCCACGGCGGTGGCCTGGTCGCACACCACGGCGGCGGCGAGCATCCAGCCGCGCTCCACGAAGCAGCGCGCCAAGAGCGGCAGGGTGTCCCGCTCCCGCGCACCGAGGGCGATGGCCCGGCGCAGAAAGCCGATGGCCTGCCCGGAGCGGCCGCGCTCCACGTAGGACTGCCCCAGCCGCCGGAAGAGGTCGCCGGCCGCAGGCCCGTCTTGACCCCACTGGATGCCCAGCCGCATCACGTCCTCGGCCCACTCGTGGCGGTCCGTCTCGGCGTAGGCGGTGCCCAGCAGCGCCAGGCTGCGCGCCAGCGTGGCCCGCACCTCGGGCGCCAGGGACTGCCCCTCCGCCGTGCGCAAGAGCAGCGACAGCGGGCTGGGCCACGGCCCCAGCAGCTCCACCGTCTTCTCCCAGTCACCGTCCGCGTTGGCGCGCTCGGCGCGAGGGATGACGTTCAGGTCGATGGCGAACGGGGACTGCGGCCGCGCGGCCTGCGCCGACGCGCGCACGCGGTCACGCACCAGGTCGTGCAGCTCCGTGAGGGGCACCTCGTCGCGGGCGCCGCCCAGGTCGATGAGCACCGCGGGCGGCTTGCCCCCGCCCACCCGCAGCTCACGCAGGCCGAGCCCGAAGAGCGGCGCCAGCAGCACGAAGCGGCCCCCGAGGAAGCCCTGCAGGTCTTCGGCGCTGGGGTTCTCGGGGAGCGAGTCCGGCACGGGCTCTTCGGCCAGCATGGTGGCCGCGACGCGACGCCGGAACTCGCCCAGCGCGAGGCGGTGCTCCTGCTGGTCGTCCAGCATGAAGTCCACGAGTGACGCGTCCGCCGAGCGCTGGTCGATGCTGACCGCGGTGATGCGCACCCCAGCGATGACGGAGTACGCGAGGAACTGCTTGCCGATGGCGTCGCAGAGCTGTCGGAACGACGGCGAGCTCTCGCCGAGCTTGTCGAACCAGCCGTCGGCGCTGACGCTGGTGAGGGGGTAGTGTCGGCGGTCGGTCATGGCGCGCGCCCTCGAAGGAGCGTAGAGGGTGAGGATCTCAGCTGGGGCAGGCAGCGTCAAGCGACCTGCGCTGGCCCCGGACCCGTGGGGTCAGAGCCCGAGCTTAGTGCGGTACCAGGCCAGCGTGCGCTCGATGCCGGTCTCGAGGTCCACCTTGGCGCGGAAGCCCAGCAGCTTCTCCGCCTTGACGATGTCGGGGATGCGCAGCTCCACGTCCGCGAAGTCCCACTCGACGAACTCGAGAGGCGACTGGCTGCCCGCGATCTGCACCACCAGCTTGGCCAGGTGGTAGATGGTGACGGAGCTGCGCGCGTTGCCGATGTTGAAGGTCTCGCCCACCGCCTCGTCGCGCGTCATGGCCAGCACGATGGCGTCCACGATGTCGTCGATGTAACACCACGCGCGGATCTGGTCGCCCTCGTTGTGGATCTGGATGGGCTCGCCCTTGAGTGCGCGCACCACGAACGCGTGGATGGCCCCCCCGCCCACCTGACCGGGTCCGTAGATGTTGAAGGGGCGGATGGCGCAGGTGGGCAGCCCGAACTGCTTGTAGTAGTTGTGCGCCAAGTGCTCGGTCGCGAGCTTGCTCACCGCGTACGTCCAGCGCGCCTCGCCCACGGCGCCCAGGCTGGTCACGTCCGCCTCGCGGACGCGGAACGCGAAGGAGCCGAACACCTCGCTCGTGGAGAAGTCGATGAAGCGCTTGATCTGGCCGTGCTCGCGCGCTGCCCGCAGCGCGTTCATGGTGCCCTCGAGGGAGATCTCCATGGTGGGCACGGGGTTCTTGAGGACCGTGTCCACGCCCGCGATGCTGGCCATGTGGATGACGTAGTCCATGCCGGCCACGGCGGCGTCCACGCTGGCGCGGTCCTGCACGTCGCCCTGCACCAGCTCCACGTTGGGGTGCTGGTCCAGGCCGGCCGCGCTGAGCGCGTTCCGGCGCAAGGTGTCCAGGATGCGGATCTGGTTGTGGTCCGCCAGCCGAGCCGTGAGCGCGGTGCCGATGAAACCGGCCCCGCCCGTGATGAGGATCTTCGCGCCTTCGAGCATGGGCTGCGTGTACCACGGACCTGGGCAGGACGCCGAGAACTCGCGCTGTCCAACCGCCCAGCGGACGGCCAGCGCGGGTCGAGGTCCAGCGAAGCCCGAGCGGGGGCCCGCGCTGGCCGGGCGCGCGCGGACTCAGTCGCGCACTTCCACGTCGTTCGACCGCACGGAGACAGCCCCGTTCACGCCCAGGCAGGCGACCCGGATGCGCTGACCCGGAGCGGGAGGGTTGGCTCCCGGCACGTCCATCTGACAGCGCCCGGGCGACTGGTAGAGGCGCTGGACGCGGTCCCCCGAGCGGGGCTCGAAGGCGCCGTACGCGGACCCGGCGGCGGCGGGCGCCACGGCCACACCAAGCACGCTCTGGGGAAGCGCTGCGCGGAGGTGCGCCTGCAGGCTCCACGTGGGCGGCGAGTACGGCTCCGAGGACCCCTCGTAGCGTTGGATGCGCGCCCGCGTGACGTGGCAAGGGGCGGGCGCCACGGCAGGCGTGCTCACCAGCGAGACGGCGAGCTCCCCGGCGCCGCCTCGGACGACGCCCGCGCCGGTCACGGGGGACAAGGGGATCAGCCGCAGCACACCGGGGGCCCACCGCTCGATGCGCAGGCGCACCCGCACGCCGGCGACGCTGAGCGTGTACGTGTCCGCGAAGGGGTCGGCCTCGCCGCCTCCGAATTGGAGGTCCGCGCCCACCACGATGGCCCCACCCGGCCCGATGGAGGTCCCAGGCGGCGTGCGATAGACGGGCGCGAAGCTGGGCGGCGCGCAGGCCCCGGCGAGGACCCGCCCGGGCGTGACGAGGCCCAGCGCGCCAGCGCCAGCACCGACCATGGACCAGGAGAGGAACTCGCGTCTGCGCATGGGACCCTTGCGCTCAGCGTACACGGTCAGCGCGAGAAGCGCTCAGTCGCAGTCGTGGAAGTCGCAGGTCGCCAACTCGGCCGTGCCGTAGGACCCCAAGCAGGGCTCCAACAGCTAGTCGCGGATGCTCTGCGCAATCGGTCCCGTGCTCTCTTGGTAGTCGCCGTAGCCGGGGGTCCCTGCGCTCACGTCCACAGCGTACTCGGTCTGCACCACGCCGAGCACGTCTTGCTCCACGTGGCCGTCCAGCGCGGAGCCCGTCAACACCCGCACTGGGCCAGACCGGGGACACGCTCTCCGGAGAGCTCGACGTGGGCGTCGGTTCTGGACGTCTCTTACGACCCCTGGGCGCCGTCTGTCGGGGCGTCGAGGAACCGTCGGCGTCGGTACAGGTTCGCAACCACTCTGTCACGTAAAGTCCAGAAACGGATTCACCAGTGTCGAGCCTTGGTCGCGGGCGCATTCGAACTCGGCCTCGAGGACTACGTCTTCTTCCGCACCCAGGCTGACCCACACCCGTAGTCGTACCGTCTCGCCGGGCCCGACATGGTTGCTGAATCCGTCTCCAATATCGCACCTTGCAAGAGTCAAGCTTCCTGCTGCCTGGTGAAACGTGCACAAGCGGGGTTCTCCGCTCATCAACTCCCAAAACCGACCAAGATGCTCGAGACGCACTCTATGGACAACTACGGAGCTGCCCAAGGCCCCACCAGTCGCTTGAAGGTTCGGAGACCACGGCGCACCAGTGTGCGCACCATCACCATGAGAAGCGCTGTCGAGACCAAGACGGATCTCGGTCTGGCCAAGCACGATTGGACCCGAAATTGGAGTCATGGACGTATGGTCAAACTCGCACGTGCATCCGTGCATCAGCATGACGACACAGACCCAGAGCAGAACTCTAGTAAATGTTGCTGCGGGGAAGGACAGGTCGGCCATCAGATATCCACTCGTTTCCGAGATTGTCGCTGAAGACGCGTTGCACTCAACGGGTTCAACAGATGGGTGGGACCATCGGACTGTAGCTGGAGTGTAGACCATCTCGTCGTGCGGGCTCGGCTGCCGTTCGGGTCGTGGCCGTAGGCGGCCGCCGGCGCGTCCAGCGGGTCCTGCACGCTCAACGAGCGCCCGCGGTCTCGCCGTGATGGGTGCGAACGGAACGGGATGAGAGGCTCTGCAACGCACGCCTTGACTCACATACCAATTCGGTTCATTGGTTTATCCAATATGCCGCGCCGGCCCCGAGACCCCAGCCCCGAGAGCAGCGTCAAGACGCTGCCGGACCGCCTGGCGGACGAGCTGATCGCGCGCATCTTCACGGGGGAGCTCCGGCCCAACGAGCGGCTGCCCCCCGAGCGCGCGCTGGCCGAGGAGCTGGGCGTGGACCGCACGTCGCTGCGCGTGGCGCTGCGGCAGCTGTCGCGCATGAAGGTGCTGCAGGCGACGCAGGGCTCGGGCATCACGGTGCTGGACTACCGCCGCCACGCCGGGCTCGACTTCTTGGCCGCCGTGCTGGAGATCCCCGGCCTGGAGCTGGGCGGCGCCTTTCTGCTGGAAGCGCTGGACCAGTGGAACCACACCATGCCGCGCTTCGTGGCGGCGGCCCTCGCGCGCGCCACGCCCGCCCAGCTGGGCGAGATTGACGCGCTGTTGGAGGCCCAGCTGAAGGTGCTGGACGCGGCCCCCAAGTCCAAGCTGGCGGCGGCGCTGGACCGCGTGGCGGAGCTGGAGATGCAGCTGCAGGACCACATGGTGGACGTGCTGGGCGACGTCACGCTGCGGCTGGCGGCCAACTCCACGCGCGGCATTCGGCACGAGCTCTCGCGCCTGCAGCTGGACCTGGTGGACGCCCGCGCGCAGTGCGCGGCGCAGCGCCTCATGTTCCAGGGGGCGCTCACCAGCCCGCTGGCCCCAGAGCTGCTCCAGCAGGCCCACGCGGCCTACTTGAACGCGCACCACGAGGCCCTGCGCGCCCACATCGCCACGCTCCCGCAGCGGCCCTACCGCACCACTTCCTGGACTCGCGACGTCGCCTGACGCGCGAACAACCCCGAAAGCCACGACCCTCATGCCGAAGCTCAGCTCCCTCATCCACTCCACCACCAGCACCATCGAAGACATCGGCGCGCACCTGGACGGCCTCACGCACAGCTCGCGGATGGCCGAGCTCGCGACCACCTCGCGCGACGACCAGCGCACGCTGTGGGAGAAGGCCTCGGGCGAAGCCGGCCGCATCACCCTCGAGCACTTCCTGCCCGCCGGTGTCCCGCCCCTGCGCCCGGTGGTGCACCACGGCCGCAACACCCTGCCCTTCCCCAACAAGCAGAAGTTCTTCCGCAAGCCGATGGTCCGCCCGAACGACGGAACGCCGCGCGCGTTTGGCTACAACGACGCCCCGTCCGAGCAGCTGGTCGGGCCGGGCTACTTCGTGCTGGTGAGCACCGAGGGCAACACCAAGTGGGCGCCCCGTGGCGCGTGGGTGGTGGACTACTTCCAGCACCCGGACGGCGCCGTGCCGCCGCAGTGGCCGCGCGTGCGCCCCAACAGCGAGGGCCTGCAGCGCCTGGTCTACATGGGCACCCGCGACTTCATGCGCCGCGTGAGCCAGCACGTGTCCATCGGCGCGGCCTACAAGGGCGAGAAGCCCCTCGACCACTACTTCACGCTCTGCCGCGAGGACTGAGCGCACCATGCTGGCCTTCGAGAGACGCTGGTTGCTGCGCATCTTCGACGCGGTCTACCCACGGCAGACACCCGGTGCACCGACGTCCGGCGCGGCGGACGTGCCTCTCGAGGGGCTCATCACGGACCTGGGCTCCCACGCGCCCTTCGACTTCATGCTGGGGCTGCGGGCGGCGACGTGGGTGGTGACCCTCTTCGGCCCGCTGCTGGTGGGGCGCCTGCGGCGCTTCGGCTCGCTGCCCGTGAGCGAGCGCGGCGAGGTGCTGGAGGGCCTCGCGCACAGCCGCCTCTACCTGCTGCGCGAGATCCCCATGCTGCTCAAGATGGTGGCCAGCCTGGGCTACGTCGGCATGCCCGACGTGCAGCGCGAGCTGGGCCTGAGCGTGGTGGACAGCCAGCCACCCAGCTGGGCGCGAGGCGAGAGATGAGCGGCTTCGTACACGGGCTGAGCGACGTGGCTGGACAGGCCGCCGTGCGCGACAGCGCAGACGTGGTCATCATCGGCTCCGGTGCGGCCGGCGCGACCGCGGCGCGCGTGCTGACGGCGGCGGGCCTCGACGTGGTCGTGCTGGAGGAAGGCAACCCCACCCCGCGCGACGGCTTTCGGCAAGACGCCTACAGCGCGTTCAAGGGGCTGTGGCGCGACCTCGGCTTCACGGCTGCGCGAGGGCGGGTGCTCATGCCCATCCTCCAAGGACGCGCCGTGGGCGGCACCACCGTCATCAACGGCGCCATCATGCACCGCCTGCCGGAGAAGGTGCACGCAGCCTGGGAGCATGACGGCGCCATCGACGACCTGCTGAGCTACGCGGGGCTCGAGCGCACCTTCGACCAGCTGGACCGTGAGCTCTCGGTGGGGCCCGCGCCGGACGCGGTCTTCGGGCAGAACAACGCGCTCATGCACGCCGGGGTCACGGGCATCGGCGCCAAGGGCAACCGCATCTTGCGCAACGTGCAGGACTGCGAGGGGTCGGCCCGCTGCGGCCAGGGCTGCCCGAACGCGCGCAAGCAGAGCATGCACCTGACCTACATTCCGCAGGCGGTCGCGGCGGGTGCCCGGGTGTACGCGGCGTGCCGCGTCAGCAAGGTGGAGACGCGCGGCGGCAAGGCCGTGGCGGTGCTGGGCGAGTTCCGCGACCCGACAGGGAGCGCCCGCGGGCCGAGCATCCGCGTAGAGGCCAAGCGCGCGGTGCTGTTGGCCGCCAGCGCCATCCAGACGCCCGTGCTGCTGCAGAAGAGCGGCGTGCGCGGCGGGCTCGTGGGGCGGCGCTTTCAGGCGCACCCGGGGACCAGCGTGATGGGCGTGTTCGAGGACGAGGTGAACATGTTCTTCGGCGCTACGCAGGGGTACGAGACCACGCACTTCTGGGACGAGCGCATGAAGTTCGAGAGCGTCTCGGTGCCAGCCGAGATCGCGGCCACGCGCTTGCCCGGCTTCGGGGCGCCGCTGCAGGCGCGGCTCGCCAACGTCGGGCACGTGGCGCAGTGGGGCGTGCAGGTGCGCGCCGAGGCCCACGGGCGCGTGCGGCCCGGCCTAGGTGGCGGCTCGAGCGTGTCCTACGACCTGACACCCAAGGACGTGGCGCGCTACCGCGTCGGCGTGCGCCGCTTGATCGAGATGATGTTCGCGGCCGGAGCCAAGGAGGTCTGGCCGGGCGTGCACGGGCTGCCCACCACCATGACGTCGCCGGACCAAGCGCGCGCGCTCGACGCGCTGGACGACGACCCGCGCCGCTACCACTTCATCGCCGCGCACCTCTTCGGCACCGCGGCCATGCACCGGGACCCACGCGCCGGTGTGGTGCGCCCCGACGGGCGCTGCCACGCGGTGGACGGGCTCTACGTGATCGACTCGTCGCTCTTCCCCACCAACCTGGGCGTGAACCCGCAGCACACCATCTGCGCCATCGCCTGGAAGATCGCAGAGCGCATCGCCGACGGAGGCACGCGTGGACGCGAACGCGACGCTGCGTGAGCTGCTCGAGGACGTCCCCCAGGTGGGTCGCCTCGAGTGGATTGGCCTGCGCCCCGCACGGCGCGAGGGCGTGGTGGTGGTGCAGTCGGCCACGCTCGTCGCGGGGCGTGGCCTCGAGGGGGACCGCTACGCGCGCAAGGGCGGCAAGCGGCAGGTGTCGCTCATCCAGCACGAGCACTTGCCCGTCATCGACGCGTTCACGGAGCGGTCCGTGACGCCCGAGCTGCTGCGCCGCAACCTGGTCGTGGCTGGCATCCCGCTGGCCGCGCTGCGCCGCCTGCGCTTCCGCATCGGCGAGGTGGAGCTGCTGGGGACGGACCGCTGCGCGCCCTGCAGCCGCATGCGCGAGGCGCTGGGCCCGGGCGGGTACGCGGCCATGTTGGACATGGGCGGCATCCTGGCGAGCGTGACGCGGGGCGGAGTCATCCGCGTGGGGGACGAGGTGCGCGCGCTCGGGTTTCCGGAACCGTGAGCCGCCCACGTCGCCGCGTCCCCGGCATTCTGCTGGAGACGGACAGCGGCGCTGGGCGCACGAACGAGCGAACGAACCCAGGGATTTTTCCACCGCGCAGGCGTATCTTGCGCCATGCCACATCGCATGCCTCGGGCGCCCCACGCGCTCCTCACGTCTCTGAGTGTTGTGCTCTCTCTCGGCCTCACGGCCTGCGCTGGCTCTGGCGCAGAGGCCACGGAACCGGAAGCGGCTGACACCGCCGGGGGCAGCTCGGCCCACCGCGACCTCCCGGCCGGCTTCAACCCCAGGCAGGGGGAGACCGCCTACGGCGTGTACATCGCCATCGTGAACGACGGTGACCCGGCCGTGGTCCAGGATCTCATGGCGGAGCTTCAAGAACGCGGGGTCACCACGGCCGGCTCTGGGCAGCTCGGCTGTGACCAGGGCGCGGCGGCCGCGCTGGGCTTGGACGAAGAAGCCACCGCCGTGTCCGTGGCCTTCCGCACCCGCGCGGATGCCGAGCGCTTCGCCACCGAGTGGGGCACGCCCGTCGTGGGCGTCGCCGAGTTCGTGGCCTACTGCCGCGACTGAGCGGCACCGGAGGGCCGCCCTTGCGCGACCGTCCGGGCTGCTATGCTCCGCCCGTGACCACAGACCCCACCGACCCACCCCGCGACGCCGCGCCCGAGCTGCGGACCCCGGCGCAGCGCGCCGCCACGGTGCTGGGTTGGTTCTCGGGCGCAAGCCTGGGCCTCATGGCCAGCGTCGGCATCGGCGCCTGGCTGGGCTCGGCCTACCCCATGGTCATCGGCAACTTCGCCGGCGTGGTGCTGGGAGCGTTTGGCGGCATGGGCCTCGCTGACCGCTGGGGCGCCCGCAGCATCAAGCCCCTCGCGTTTCTGACGGGGGTGCTCATGCTCGTGGCCCTCATGCTCACGCTCACGGTCATGGGCGCCCCGGCCGACGTCCGCCAATAGGCGCGAACGCGCAGAGGCCAGGAGGCGCATCGCACCGCTGTGCGCGCTCTCAGAGCGGCGCTCGGGGTCTCCCGCTGCCGGTGATCCGCGCCGACCGAAAGAGGCTATGCTCCGCCGATGGCGAAGGGGTTCTTCACTCAGTCCGCGATCGTGCTCTTCGATGGCCCCGTTGCCGTGGACGCGCTCATGGCGCTGCTAGCCCCGCTCGGAGCGTCGACGCGCACCGACGCGGACACGCCCAGCTGGATGAGCCGGCCCAGCCTGCTGGTCCCGATGCGCCCCGAGGTGAACGGGTACGTCGTCGTGGACGTGGTGGACGAGCCCTGGCCGGACCTCATGGGCGACCCCCAAGAGCAGGTGGAGCTGTTTGGCGCGTGGAGCATGGGCTTCTTCGGCCCGTGGGTCTTCCCCGGGAACCTCGCACGCGCGCAAGCCATGTGCTTCTCGTGGCGCGGCGCGACGGAGGTCTCCTCGCGCCACCGCGCGTTCGTGCGCATCAAGTCCAGCTACATCTTGGGCGGCGCGGACGACGCGCCCGTGCTGCCCGCAGACTACGACCCGCTGGCGGAGCTGAAGTTCGTGACGGACGTCGCGCGCGCGGTGCTGAAGGCCCCCGGCGCGCTGGCCTACTTCAACCCCAACGGCGAAGTCCTGCGCTCACCCGCGGGAGTGGACGAAGAGCTGGCGTGGCACGCCGAGCACGACGTGCTGCCGCTGGCGCTCTGGTCGAACATGCGACTCTTTCAGCTGGCCCCGGGCTGGAGCGTGATGGACACGCTGGGGATGGAGCAGCTCGACGTGACCGACCACGAGGCCTGCTTCCCCGAAGGCGACTACGACCCCGGTGAGGTCGACGCGTTCTTGCGCAACGTCAGCCTCTACGTGCTCGCGCGAGGGCCAGTCATCAAGCCCGGCGACACGGTGGACGGGCCCGGTGGGGTGCGCTGGCAGGCCCACCCCGTCGAGAACAGCCTCGCCCCGCAGCCGCGCCCCGTGCTGCGCTGGCTACCCCAAGACGGCAGTCGACCGCCCCTGGACGCGCACGGGCACGGAGCCTCATGACGCGCAGGCAAACGTCCCTGGCCGGCGCCGCGCTGCTCGCCATCCTGCTCACGGGGGGCCTCGTCGTGTGGTTCTCCGAGAGCGTCCAAGACGCGCTCATGGCCCGCGTCATCGCCGGTCGGGCAGCGCAGAGGCGCTCGCTGCACAACCCCGAAGCGCTGAACGTGGTGTTCTGCGGGACCGGCTCTCCGCTACCCGACCCCGCGCGCAGCCAGCCCTGCATCGCGGTCTACGCGGGCACCGAGCTGCTGCTGGTCGACGCCGGCGGCGGGGCGGCCTCGCGGCTGACCATGCTCCGGGCGCCGCTCGAGCAGCTGTCCGGGGTCTTGCTCACACACTTCCACAGCGACCACATCGGTGGCCTCGGCGACGTGGTGCTGCAGAGCTGGGCGGCGGGGAGGCACGCAGCGCTTCCGGTATACGGCCCGGAGGGCGTGGCCCGCGTGACCGAGGGGTTCATGGCCGCGTTCGCGCTGGACGCCAGCTACCGAACCGCGCACCACGGGCAAGCGCTGATGCCGCCCGGCGGCGCGCGGCTCACGCCGCACACGGTGGCCGTCCCCGACGCCGACGCCGTGGTCACCGTGCTGGAGCGTGGCCAGCTGCGGGTGCAGGCCTTTCGTGTGGACCACAGCCCGGTGGACCCGGCCTACGGCTACCGCGTCGACTACCGCGGGCGCTCCGTCGTGTTCAGCGGCGACACCATCCAGCAGGACATCCTGGCGCGCGTGGGCGAAGGAGCGGACCTGATGGTCCACGAAGCGCTGTCGCCGCACATGATGCTGGCCGTGGCGGACGGCCTCGAAGCCGCTGGCGACGCGCAGCGCGCGCAGATCGTGCGCGACACGCTGAGCTATCACGCCACCCCCGTGGAGGCGGCCGAGACCGCCAACGCCGCGCACGTCAGGCTGCTGGTGTACAGCCACGTGGTGCCCCCGCCCCCGAACGCCGTCGCCGAGCGCATGTTCCTGCGCGGGGTGGACGCCGTGCGCGACCACGACGTGGTGCTGGGCTTCGACGGGCTGCACGTGGAGCTGCCCGTGGGCTCTACCGAGGTCCACCAGCACGACCTCCGCTGAGGGGCCGGCGGTACACGCTCGAGTGCGACCGAGGGCAGCGGGGCGCAGCGCTACGACGCGGATAGACGCGTGGGGGACTGTCGCTACACTCGCCCGCATGCACACGACACGCGGAGGGCTGAGGACACCCCGGCGCGCGCAGCTCGCGGTGATCACAGGCTTGCTCTGTGGTGCCTGTGGGGCTGCGCAACCGCCCGCAGCAACACAAGCTGCCGCGGAGCCCACGCCTGCGCAGACCCAGCCGCCCCAAGCGTGTCCGCTGCCGCAGATGGATGCCCGCCGCTTCGCGCTGGATGGCGGACCGAGCACCTGCGACCGCTACGAGGAGCGGTGCAATCGTGAGTGCATGGGGGGCGACGCACGCTACTGCCACCTGCTGGGGCTCACCTACCTGCAGCCTGCTGTGCGCCGCGGCCACACGCGCCGGGAGCCCGACCTCACTGTCGCCGCCGAGCTCTTCCATCGCGCGTGCCAGCTGGGGCTCCCCGAGGGTTGCGTGGCTTGGGCGCGCAGCGAGCAGCCCTGGGCTGAGCCGGCCAGCTGTCAGCAGCCCGTGATGGCGCGCGCCTGCGAGCTCGACGTCGCGGAGGGCTGCCGCGCCGCAGCCTGGTTTGCCGCGCAAGCGGGTCGGCGCCCCGAGGCCGCCACACTGCTGCAGCGCGCCTGTGAGCTGGGCGACCATGGTGCCTGCGCAGAGCTCGCGGCCGCGACGACCCTCGCGCCGGGCGAGGACCCCGAGCCACTCAGGCGGCTGCTCTTCGCGGCCTGCTTCCGCGGTGACCACGAGCCGTCGTGCGTGCGGCTGGCCGTCGCGCTCGAAGACGGCCTGCTCAGCGGGCACCCCTCGAGCGAGGCCGGCGTGGTCTGGGAGCAGGCCTGCCGCCTGAACCCACGCCACTGCGGGCGCGTGCCGCCTCCGGCGCCGCCCACAGCCGGAACCGACGCGGCGGCCGGCGCTCTCTATGCGGACCCGGCAGCCACGGCCGACGGCGCACCCGACCCCAGCGAACGAAGAGGCTCGCTGTCCGCCGACGTCATCCGGACCGTGATTCGTGCCCACCTGGCCGAAGTGGAGGCTTGCTACCTCGAGGCCCTCAGGCGCGACGTCAACCTCCGCGGAACGGTGACCGTGCGCTTCCTCATCGAGGCCGATGGCCACGTGTCCGCAGCGACCCCCGTGGGAGACACGCTGGGCGACACCCGCGCGACGCAGTGCATCGCGCGGGTTGTCACAAGCTGGCGGTTTCCTGCGCCCGAGGGCGGCGGGCGGGTGTCGGTCACCTACCCCTTCACCCTCGAGACGCACTGAGTCCACCCCGCGCGAGCCCGGATGCGGATGTGGCGCTGGAGGCCCTCGACGGGGGCCGGCGTGGCCGGTTCGCAACCCTCTCAGGAGATCGAAACGATCTGCCACGCCGTCCGCGACCTGTGGCGGCAACCGTCCACACCCACAACATCTTGTGGTGGTCACGAAATTGCCACTACTCGTCGTGGAGGATCAAGGTTGCAAACGTGATCCCCCGGTGGTAGTTCCCTGCTGGATCCCGGACGATACGCGGGCGTCCCGAGTCAGGCTCGGGGCCGCTTTCGTGTTGTTGCAGACGGACCTATCAGCCATGGGTTCGGGGGTTCCTCGGAGCACGCCGTGAAGATCAAGAAGCTCGAAATCGTGGGGTTCAAGTCGTTTGTTGACCGGACGGTCATCAATTTCGACCACGACGTCACCGGCATCGTCGGCCCGAACGGCTGCGGCAAGTCCAACGTGGTGGACGCCATCAAGTGGGTGCAGGGCGAGCAGTCCGCGTCCCGCCTGCGCGGCAAGGCCATGGACGACGTCATCTTCAACGGCTGTGAGAGCCGCGGGCCGCACGGCTTCGCCGAGGTCTCGCTCACCTTCGCCAACGACGACGGCTTGGCCCCCCCGGAGTACCGCGAGTACGCCGAGATCAAGGTCACCCGCCGCCTGGATAGGTCCGGCAAGAGCGACTACCGCATCAACGGCGCCGCCGTGCGCTTGATGGACATCACCAACCTCTTCCTGGGCACAGGTGTCGGCCGCCGCGCGTACTCCATCATCGAGCAGGGGCGCATCGGCTACATCGTGAGCAGCAAGCCGGCGGACCGGCGCGCCATCATCGAAGAGGCCGCGGGCATCACCAAGTTCAAGATCCGCAAGCAGGCCGCCGAGCGCAAGATGGACGCCACGCGCCAGAACCTGCTGCGCGTCACGGACATCATCGGCGAGCTGGAGCGCAACCTGAAGTCGCTGGAGCGGCAGGCCCAGAAGGCCGAGCGCTACAAGAACTACCGCGCCGAGCAGCGCGACCTCGAGCTGCACGTGGCGTCGTTCCGCTACTTGGAGCTCTTCGGCGAGCAGAAGGTGGTGGCCCACCGCCTGACCACGGCCAGCGACACGGCCGACACGGTGCGACAGGCGCTGCGCGTGCGTGAGGCGGAGATCGAGGCGCGCCGCGCCGAGCTGCAGCTCGTCTCCACCGAGGTGGAGGAGGCCCAGCGCGAGTCGTACCGCTTGGACAACGAGGTGCGCGCGCTCGAGGGCGAGATCAAGCAGCAGCGTCAGCGCCTAGAAGACTACCAGGAGCGCGAGCAGACGGCCGCCCGCGACCTCGAAGAGGTGACCGCGCAGCGCGCCGGCCTGGTAGACGAGCGAGACCACCTGGTGCGGGCCCTGGAAGAGGCAGAGAGCGCCGAGGAAGAGGCCGCCTCCGTGCTGGAGGTCGAGAACGACGAGCTGATGCGCCGCCGCACCGCGGTGGAAGAGGCCGAGCGCGCCGTGAACAACGCCCGCGCCCGCGTGACCGACGCACAGACCCGCATCGCCCGCGCCGAGGCCGTGAGCGCCGGCTTTCAGCGCCGCAAGAACGAGGCCCAAGCGCGCCTCAACAAGCTGCGTGACGAGCGCGACGACCTGGCGGGCCGCGTGATGGAGCTGGCGCAGTCCCGCTCCGAGCTGGACGCGCGCCTGGACGGGCTGCGCAGCGGGCGCGAGCAGACGGCGGAGCGCAAGCAGCAGGTGGAAGACGAGCTGGTGGCCCTGCGTGAGGAGCGCGTCGCCTGCGACGCCGACGTGGAGCAGCTTCGTGAAGAGCTCACCACCAAGCGCTCGCGCCTGCGCTCGCTGCAAGAGCTGCAGCAGCGCTTCGAGGGCGTGGGCGCCGGCGTGCGCGCGCTCATGACGCGCTTCGCCGACAACGACCAGGAGCGCGCCGCGCGTGGCGTGCTGGGCCTGGTGGCCGACCGCGTGGAGTCGGACGACCAGTACACGCGCGCGCTGGCCGCCGCGCTCGGCGACAAGCTGCAGCACATCGTGGTGGACGGCGTGGACGCGGGCCTTGAGGCCATCGGCTTCCTGCGTGAGGCCGGCAAGGGTCGCGCCGCGCTGGTGCCACGCACCCCACGCCACCAGGCCACGCAGACCCCCGCCGTGCACGGCCCTGGCGTGCTGGGCCGCTTGGTGGACCGGCTCCGCTTCGCACCGGAGGACCGCGCCCTCATCGAGC
The DNA here is from genome assembly GCA_020633075.1 of Sandaracinaceae bacterium. Lineage (GTDB taxonomy): Bacteria > Myxococcota_A > Polyangia > Polyangiales > Houyiibacteriaceae > JADJJE01. The sequence continues at coordinate 455,861 of JACKEI010000002.1, read as the reverse complement.
ACCTGCTCGGCGACGTCACCGTGGTCAACAGCTTCGACGAGGCCATCGCGCTGCACCGCAGCCAGCCCGCACACGGGCTCTTGGTCACGCTCAGCGGCGAGCGCATCGAAGCCGACGGGACCATCATGGGCGGCGCCGAGGACGACTCGGGCGCGCACATGCTCTCCATGAAGCGCGAGATGCGGCAGCTGGACGTGGAGGTCGCCGACCTCACGGCGCGCTGGGATGCCCGGGTGGCGCGCCAGGGCGAGCTGCGCACGGCCATCGCGCAGCGTCAGGCCGAGATGGACTCCGCGCGCACGGCCGCGCACGACGCCGAGATCGCCATCGTCTCCATCGAGAAGGACCTCCGCAACATCGAGGAGGAGAGCTCACGCGCACGCCGCCGCAACGAGGACGTAGCCGGCGAGGTGGAAGACCTGGCCTACAACCTGGAGCAGGCCGAGGACGAAGAGCGCGAGTCCCAGCGCGAGATCGAGGGCGCGCGCGACACGGAGCTCGAGGCCGAGCAGGCGCTCGGGGCCCAGACCAACGTGCTGGAGGACCGCCGCTACGCCGTGGAAGAGCAGTCCGCCCGCGTAACTGAAGTGCGCGTGCGCGCCGCTCAAGCCAAGGAGCGCGCCGAGGGGGACCGCAACGCGGTGGACCGCCTGGAGCGCAGCCTGACGGAGCTCACGCATCGCCACGAGCGCTTGGCCGCCGAGATCCTGGCCGCCTCGGGTCACCAGGAGCGGGTCAAGGGCCTCATCATGGACGCCGTCGAGGGGCTCAGCGTGAGCACCGAGCAGGCCATGCGCGCGCAAGAGGTGCTGGCCGAGGTGCGCGTGCGCTACGACGCCGCACAGGAGGAGATGGGCCACCACGAGGTGGAGCTCAAGGAGCTGCGCGCCCAGATCGAGGCCGTGGGCAGCTCGGTGAACGAGCTCAAGATCCGCAGCCGCGAGCTGGAGCTGGCCATCAGCCACTTGCTCGAGAGCGTGACCGAGAGGCACGAGGTCAACCTCCCCAAGATCCTCACGGACTACCACGCCCGCGAGCTGCCGGACGCCACCATGCTGCTGCGCATCGACGAGCTGCAGAAGCTCATCTCGCGCATGGGCGAGATCAACCTCATGGCCATCGAGGAGTTCGAGGAGAAGAACGGGCGCTTCCAGTACATGGCCGGGCAGCGCGCCGACCTGGAAGACGCGCTCAGCCAGCTGGAGCGCGCCATCCGGCAGATGAACAAGCAGAGCCGCGAGATGTTCAAGGAGGCCTTCCTGAGCATCAACGAGCGCTTCAAGCGCATCTACCCGGAGATGTTCCGCGGCGGCAAGGCCGAGCTCAAGCTCACGGACCCGGACAACATCCTCGAGTCCGGCGTGGACATCATCGCGCAGCCCCCGGGCAAGCGCCTGGGCTCGCTGGAGCTCATGAGCGGCGGCGAGAAGGCCCTCACGGCGGTGGCGCTCATCTTCGCGATCTTCCAGTACAAGCCGAGCCCCTTCTGCATCCTGGACGAGGTGGACGCCCCGCTGGACGAGGCCAACATCAGCCGCTTCGCGCAGGCCATCCGTCAGATGACGGCCCGCTCGCAGTTCATCGTCATCACGCACAGCAAGCGCACCATGGAGTACACGGACGTGCTCTACGGTGTGACCATGGAGCAAGCGGGCATCTCCAAGCTCGTGGCCGTGGAGCTGCGCGGCGAGCGCAGCGGCATGATGGAAGTGCCGGCCGCAGCCGTCGCCTGAGTCTAAGCAGCGCGCGCTCGTGGGGCACGCGCACACTCACCCCAGAGGGGACGCATGGCGCATCAAGAACACCTGGTCTCGGTCGGCAGCATCCCCACGGACATGGACACGTTCGTGGCGCTGCGCGACCGCGTCGCTCACACGCCGGAGGGAGGCGCGGCCGTGTTCGTGGTGGCTCTGCTCATGTACGCCAACGACGCGGCGCTGGGCGTACAGGCCCTCACCGTGGCGATTGACCGCGATCAGCTGGAAGAGGGCGCGCAGGGCTACAAGGGGCTACAGCCACGGCGGGCGGACCTGCAGGCCTTCGCGGAGCGCAACGGCCCCCAGCCGCACATCGCCCGCAGCTACGTGACCGGCACGTCTCCCGAGCAGGGCTACGCGTTGCCCGCTGGCCCGCTCAGCGTGCGCGTACGCGACCAGCAGGTGCACGGCGAGACCCAGGGCGACGCGGCCAAGCGCTTCGTGCACAGTAGCGGTGCCGACAGCCCGCGGCCCCTGGGCCTGCGCAAGAACAACCGCGGCTTGTGGAAAGCGACGAGCTGGAGCTCCCTGCAGGTGGGCGTGCGGCCGCCCGGCACGCCTGTGGACGACGACCTCTAGGCGGCGACCCGGGGTGCAGCGTCTTGGTGCACGCTACAGCTTGGTGCCCGGGAGCGACGCGGCTTGCTCGACCCACTTGGTGAATTGGACCTCGTCGAACGCGTCGTCGTCGTAGACGTCGAGGTAGCGCACCTCGGCCTGCTTGGATGTGCCCGGCGGGAGCGGCGTGAGGGAGGTGCCTCGGAAGAAGCTGACCTTCACGTACTTGGTGAGGCAGTGATACCCAAGGAACCACCCCTGCCCCCGCACCCCGTAGAACGGCGTGTTCCATTTCACGGCCTTGACCACGTTGGGGACCGCCGCGCTGATGAGCATGTCCAGCCTGCGACCCACGTCCTGCTTCCAGCCCGGCATCGCAGCAATGTACGCCTGCACGGGCGCGTCCCCCTCCCCTTTGGGAATCTGAGGGTTGCCACCCGAGAGCAACACGGGCCCTTTGGTGGGCGCCGTCTTGATGGGTGCCTTCTTGGCAGGCGCCTTCTTGGCGGGTGCCTTCGTGGCAGGCGCCTTCTTGGCAGGCGCCTTCTTGGCAACGGGCTTGTCGGGCTTCTTCTCGGCCATCGCAGCGTGTCACTCCTCGGCGCGCGGACCGCCGCGCCCCTTCGCAGTGTAGGGCAACACGAAGAGGTAGAGGCCGCTGAAGAGCAACAACGCGAGCGGGGGCAGCGGCAGCAGGCTGAGCCACATGGGAGGCTGGCCAAAGGCCATGACGGCAAAGTTGGCGATGACCGTCAGCGTGAAAGCGAGCGACACCCAGCGGTGGCTCTGCCGCATCCACTTGGACCAGCTCATAGGCTCCTCCCGAGCAGAGTGACGAGCTTTGCGCCCATCATGTTCCAGCCGTAGCGCGCGCCGCCGAAGTTCTGCTTCTGGTCTGGCCTGAAGCCGGACTGCACCAACGTCAGACAGGTGCCCGAGGTCGTGGGGGTGAGCGTGAACGTCACGACTGTGTCGATGTCGGCGACCACCCAAGACCAGCTGAGCTTGCGCTCCGGCTCGATCTCCAGGAACTGGCAGGCCACCGCGCCATCCCAACCGGGCTGCGGCGGCGCAGCGAACTCGAACGCGGCCCCCGTCCGGAGCTCGAGGCCGACCACGGGCAAGAGCCACTCGGACAGCAGCGTGGGGTCCGTGAGCGCGCGCCACACCTTCGCTGGGGGATGCTGCAAGTCGAACGTGAACGCGATCGCGTTCGACTGCCCGGGATCAGTGATGTCCTTGATGCTCATTCGTCCATCTTCTCGAGGAGTTGTTCCAAGCGCCCAACGCGGTCGGTCCAGAAGGCGCGGTAGTGCGCGATCCAGTCGATGAGCGGGCGCATGCCCTCGGGCTCCACTCTGTAGAACACGCGGCGTCCCTCGCGCCGGCCGTTCACCAACCCAGCGTCGCGCAGCGCGGCCAGGTGCTGCGACACCGCGGGCTGCGAGATCTCGAAGCGGGCCGTTAGGTCCTTCACGGCGGCCTCGCCCTGCGTCAGCGACTCGAAGATGGCGCGACGGCTGGGGTCCGCGAGTGCTTGAAAGACCCTGTTCTCGGCTGGAGCCGCGCTGTGCATGCACAATACATAAGCGCCCGCTTATGCGTTGTCAACACGCGTGGTACGCCACTACCCACCGTCTGGCCAGTGCCACGCGGGCGTGTCCAACAGCCGCTGCCCCACCACCTCGGTCTGGCCCAGCGTCTTCTGGAGCACGATGTGGCGCACGTCTTCCGCGTCATCGAGCGCGCGCATGAGCGCGGCCGAGTGCGTGATGACCCACACCTGCGAGCGCTCGGCGGTGTGCCGGATGAGGCGGCCCAGCGCCGGGACCAGGTCCGGGTGCAGGCTGGTCTCGGGCTCGTTCAGGACCATGACCTCGGGCGGGCGCGGGGTGAGCAACGCGACCACCCACAGGATGTAGCGCAGCGTTCCGTCGGAGAGCTCGGCGCCCGACAGGGGCCGCAGGAGCCCGTGCTGCGTGAAGGACAGACCGAAGAGCCCGTCGCCCAGCTGCTCCGCGTGAAGCGAGCAACCGGGGAATGCGTCCGCGATGGTCTCGCGCAGCGCGCCCACGTCGCCAACCTCTTCGATGGTGCGCAGCGCCGCGGCCACATCGCGCCCGTCGTGGTGCATGACCGGTGTGCGCGTGCCCAGCTGCGGCTGGCGGGCGGGTGCGTCCCGGTCCGTGCGGAAGTGGTCGTAGAAGCGAAACGCTTGGATGCGGTCGCGCAGATGGAACACCTCGGGCGCGCTGGCTGGGTCTGCGATGTGAGTGAACAGGCTGTCGTACGTGGGCACGGGCTCCGGCACGACGGACCAGCTGCGCCCCTGCCGGTGCTTCACGATGCTGCCCTCGCGATCTACCAGCGCCGCTGCGCGGCGATAGTACGGCCCCGCCCAGATGCACTCGCGCTTGACCTCGGGGTCTTTCAAGAACCAGGAAGCGTCGGGCGGCGGCGGTGAGGCCTGCGGGGGCAGCCCGAGCGAGATGCTGTAGCCGAAGTCGTCCGAGGCGAAGCCCAAGCGCAGACGCTTGCGGCGCTGACTGACCGTGCCTTCGACCGCGACCGCGCCAGACTTCATGCCGTCCGAGAGAACCCCGGGCCCCGCCCAGAACGACGAGGCGAGCCCCCCCTCCCGAGCCAGCGCGCCGACCACGCCACCCGTCGCGGTCTGCGCCAGGAGCCGGAGCGCGCGGTACAGGTTGGACTTGCCCGCGCCGTTCGGACCCGACACGACGTTGAGCGCCCCCAGCTCCACGACGAGTTCCAGGATGGAGCGGTAGTTGGAGATGGCGAGCGTGTGGATCATCGTGGCAGCCTAACGCGCGGCTGTGACGCTGCGCGGCGCGAAGGGCTGCACGCTGGCGCGACGCACAGTCACAGCGCAGTAGGAGTAGAGCGATGTCCAAGAGAGTCACCATCACCTTGCTCGCGCTCACGGCCGTCCTCGCCTCCTGCGCGAGACCCGACGGTCCGCGCACGAGCGACTCCATCGGCGGTGGGCCTCGCTACCCTACCGTGCGCGCGCTGCTCCGTGGGGGCGAGCAGCCGCTTCCGCGCGAGCAGCTCCTGGAGATTGCGCGCTTCATCCGCAGCTGGGAGCGAGACCCGTTCATGCCCACGCGGCCGCCCAACCCCGAGGAAGAGCCGTCCACCATGGCCCTCATGCTGCGCTGGCTGACCTCGTCGCCCGACGTGCACGTCTCCCTCTGCCCAGCCGTCATCGCCATCGCAGAGCAACAGGCCGGCGAGGGCGCGGGGGCGGGCTTCCTGATGGGCGCGGGCTTCGGCATGGCGGCCTACATGATCGAGAACCCCGAGGAGGCGGCCAATCCAGACAGCGCGCGCGTGCAGGGCGCCGGCATCGAGTCCGGCCTCCTGTGGTTCGAGGCCTATCGCGAGCGCGGGTTGGCCAGAGATGCGTCCATCCTGGACGAGCTCATCGAGGTCCGGCGCGACGGCGGACGCGTCGCGTTGCAGCAGTACCATGCCGAACACTTCCGCTGCGGCGGGCGCGAAGACGCAGCCGGACCGGGTGCCCCGTGAGTGTCGGCAACCTCTTCGCGGACGCCGACCCGCCAGACACCGGAGAGCGCTTCAGCCCGCTGTACAGCGCGCCTGGCGTGACCATCGAGCGCATCGTGTCGTCGCTACGGCCTGACGACGCCGAGTACGACCAAGCGCACGACGAGTGGGTCGTGCTCCTGCGGGGGAGCGCCGAGCTCGAGGTCGAGGGCGCGCGCCAGGTCCTCGCAGCAGGCGACTATCTGCACCTTCCCGCGAGGACGAAGCACCGGGTGTTGGCCACCAGCCACGGCGCGCTGTGGCTGGCCGTGCACCTCACCTTCACCGCAAGCAGCGCTCAGCCAGGCACATAGAGGCTGGAGCGGGCCATGCGGATGAGCTCTCGCACGTGCCGCTCGCGCGTGGTCCCGCGCTTGGGGTCGTTGGGCAGCAGCACGTCCAAGCTGTCCACGATGGCCACGCCGCCCACCACCATGTTGATGACCTGCACAGCGTAGGCCTGCGGGTCGATGTTGGCTTGCACGAGGCCCTTGTCGCGAGCGCGGGCCAGCTGGTCGGCCACCACCTCGACCCACGGGCGAACGAAGCGCCCCAGGCGCTCGTTCATCTCGGACGGACGATCCAGGGACTCGCGCACGATCAAGCGCGCGCGGTCGGGGTCCTCCAAGAAGAAGCCCACCAGCGATTCCATCACCTTCTCGAAGCGCTCCTCGCGCGCGGCCGCGAGCAACAGGCGCGGCAGCTCCTGGTTCCAGTGGTCCAGCATCTGGTCGAGCACGCTGCGGCGCAGCTCGTCCTTGCTGGGGAAGTGATAGAGCAGGCTGGGCTTACGGATGCCCACAGCCTCCGCGATGCTCTGCACCGAGGTTCCGTCGAACCCGTGCTTCGCGAACAAGCGCGTGGCGGCTCCCAAGATCTCGTCGCGGACGTCCTGCATGCGAATCTACCGTTCGGTCGGACGCTCTCTACCATACGGTAGACGCGCCGCCAACCCGCGAACACAGGCCGTCAGCCACCGTGGGCGCCGCGCTCTGACCCAAGTCCCCGACCCACCGTCCCCCGCGAGAGAGAGTGGGTCGGCCTCGAATCAGCCTTCGTCAGCCGAACGTGACGCGGCACATGTTGTCGCAAGCGTCGAAGTCCACGCGGTTTCCGTCGTCGCACTCCTCGCCGAACTGAGGCTGCACCACGCCATCCCCGCAGCGCGGCCCCGGCTGGCAGTCGACGCGACAGCCGTTGTAGACACCGTTGGCGTTTGCGGCGCCATTGTCGCAGCCCTCGCCGAAGCGCGTCTGGCGGATGCCGTCACCGCAGCGCGGCGCCGGCATGCAGCCCGGGGCGCAGCCATTGTAGGAGGCGATGTTGGTGCCGTCGTCGCAGGCTTCGAACTGTGACTGCACGACGCCGTCGCCGCAGCGCGGACCGAGCTGACACATGAGGCTGCAGCCGTTGTAGAGCCCCGACGCGTTGGCGGCCCCGTTGTCGCACTGCTCTTGGTGGGCGTAGTCCGTGCGGCTGTCACCGCAGAAAGGAGCCAGCACGCAGCCCGGCGCGCAGCCGTTGTACGCGTCCAGGTTGCGGCCGTTGTCGCAGTCCTCCTGAGGTTGCTGCACGTTGTCGCCACAGCGCGGGCCCAGCTGACAGATGGTGGTGCAGCCCCCGTAGACCCCGTCCGCGTTGGCCGCGCCGTTGTCGCACTGCTCGCCCTGACTGTACTGAATCGCCCCGTCGCCACACGAGGGCGCCAGCACACAGCCGGGCGCACAGCCGTTGTACGCGTCCAAGTTGGTCCCGTTGTCGCAGGCCTCCCCACGTGCGGGTTCGTGCACGCCGTCTCCGCACCGGGGCCCGAGCTGACACGTGCTGGTGCACCCGCCGTAGGCGCCGTCCAAGACGCCGTCATCGCACGTCTCGCCCTGTGAGTACTGCACCACTCCGTCGCCACAGCGCGGCGCGAGCACGCAGCCCGGCGCACACCCATTGTAGGCGTCGAGGTTGCTGCCGTTGTCGCACGCCTCACCCGGCTGCACGATCCCGTCGCCACAACGCGGACCGAGCTGGCAGGTCGGGGTGCAACCCCCGGGGCTCCCGTCGTTGACGCCGTCGTCGCAGGTCTCACCCGCCGAGTACTGCACCACGCCGTCGCCGCAGCTGGGTGCGTTCCGACAGCCTGGCGCGCAGCCGTCGTAGGAGCTGACGTTCATCCCGTCGTCGCACTGCTCCGTGCCGTTGGTCAGACCGTCCCCGCAGCGGGGGCCGAGCTGACAGGTGCTGGTGCAGCTCCCATACGCGCCGTTGTTCACTCCGTCGTCGCAGGTCTCCCCGCGGCTGAACTGCACCACTCCGTCACCGCAGCGTGGCGCGATGACGCAACCCGGCGCGCACCCGTTGTACGAGTCCAGGTTGGTGCCGTTGTCGCACTGCTCGGTGCCGTTCTGGATTCCATCGCCGCAGCGCGGACCCCGTTGACACATCGCGGTGCAGCTCCCGTAGGCGCCGCTGTTCACTCCGTCGTCGCAGGTCTCCCCGCGGCTGAACTGCACCACTCCGTCGCCGCAGCGTGGCGCGTTGACACAGCCTGGCGCGCAGCCGTTGTAGGAGCTGACGTTCATTCCGTCGTCGCACTGCTCCGTACCGTTGCGAATGCCGTCGCCACAGCGTGGCCCTTGCTGGCACGTGGCCGAGCAACGCCCGTAGCCGCCATCGTTGATGCCATCGTCGCAGGTCTCGCCATTCGCGAACTGGATCACTCCGTCGCCACAGCGCGGAGCCGCCACGCAGCCCGGCGCGCAGCCGTTGTACGTGTCCACGTTGGAGCCGTTGTCGCACACCTCGCCGCCGTTCACGACGCCGTCGCCGCAGCGCGGTCCCAACTGGCACGTTGCGGTGCAGCCGCCGTACCCGTTGTTGTTCACGCCGTCGTCGCAGGTCTCGCCGTTCGCGAACTGGATCACCCCGTCGCCGCAGCGCGGTGCCGCGACGCAGCCCGGCGCGCACCCGTTGTACGTGTCCACGTTGGAGCCGTTGTCGCACACCTCGCCGCCATTCACGACGCCGTCGCCGCAGCGCGGACCCCGCTGGCACGTTGCGGTGCAGCCGCCGTACGCGTTGTTGTTCACGCCGTCGTCGCAGGTCTCACCGTTCGCGTAGTTCGGTGTCCCGTCGCCACAGCGAGGCCCGAGCGTGCAGTCCGGCCGGCATCCGCCGTACTGACCCAAGTTCACCGCAGCCCCGTTGTCACAGGCTTCGGGACCGTTGCGCGTGCCGTCGCCGCAGTACGGGCCAAAGCCCGTGCACGTGCTGTTGCATGCGCCGTAGGCGCCGGTGTTGCCGCCGGGGCCGTCGTCGCAGACCTCGCCCGGCGTGACGATGCCGTTGCCGCAGACCTCCATGCACTGGGAGCGGCGGTTGCTGAAGCCCGAGAGCGTCAGCACGAAGTTGGACGCGTTGGTGTGGCGCTCCGCATGGAAGATGATCATCTCCACGAGCGGCGTCGGGTTCATGGCCGTCCGCAAGGAGTCGAGGTGCGCGCGGCACGCGGTCACCACGGCGCGCTGTGTGGCGTTCCCCTCGGCGTTGATGTTCGCGAAGTTCATGACCCCGGCTTGGGCCGGGTGCAGGCCGCCCACGTCCAAGCAGAGCTGCCCATCGATGAACACCCACAGGTCGTCGTCGCCGGAGAAAGTCAGAGCCTCCGTGCGCGTGTACTCGAACCAGAAGTGCGTCTCCGTGGTGAAGTTGAAGTTGTGATTGCCACCATCGTTGACGGTGTTGTCCGCGGTGCGGTTCGCCTCGCGCAGACCCGCCGTGGGGTAGGCCACCCAGCCGTCGTTGTCCGCAGGGTAGAACCCCTGGTTCCCGGAGCTGTACGTGTACGTCGAACCGGAGCGAGTGAGGGTCAGCGTCCTGAGCACGTCGATGTTGTTCGCCGACGCGGAGCTGTACCACTCGCCGAACTCCGCGTGCGTCTTGGGGTCGCCGTTGCTATTCGCGCTGGTCGCGAGCCCGGACGGGCTGGTCAGGTCAGGGGCCCTCGGGTGGTCCACCATCGCGCCGCCGCCGTCGAGGCGGCTGTTGACCAAGCCGAAACGAATGCTGCCGTTTCCGTCGCTGGGATCGTTGAAGTCACGGTGGCCGCGGTTGGCCGCGTTGTACCACTCGATGCCCTTGAAGTCGCGGATGATGAGCGGCAGGTTCAGCGTGTCGGGCAGTGCCCCGCTGACCACGTTACAGCTCCAGCCCGACTCGATGGTGCAGGTGCTGGAGCAGCCGTCGCCGTTCGCGATGTTCCCGTCGTCGCACTGCTCCGAGCTGCCGGGCAGGATGACGCCGTCACCGCAGCGCGCGAGGCAGGTGCCCCCGCTGCACGACGGCTCGTAGCGACAGTCGATGCCGCAGCCGTCGAAGGGCCGCGGCTGACAGATGGTCCCGTCTCCCGCCGTGACGCAGTTGGCGTTGGACGTGCACGCGCTGTTCAGGTGCCCGTCGCACTGACCCATCGAGTCGCACTGCTCGAGACCCTCGCGCACGTTGTTGCCGCAGCGGCTCGGCGCGCAGGCGGCCCCCACGGTCGGACAGTAGAACCCGACCTCGAGCTCGCATGTGGCGCTGCAGCCGTCCCCCGCGGTCGGGTTCCCGTCGTCGCAGGTCTCGCGGCCTGCGATGATGCTGTCTCCACAGCGTGCGGCCACGCAGCGTGCGCCAACGTAGGGACACGTCCAGCCCGCTTGCAGCGTACAGGTGCTGCTGCAGCCGTCCCCGTTCGCCATGTTGCCGTCGTCGCAGGCCTCCCCGGGCGCGAGGAATCCGTCCCCGCAGAACGCGGACACGAAGCACATGCCGCCACTCGGAGGACAGCTGTGGTTCGCCTCCACCGCCGTGCAGGTGCTGTTGCACCCGTCACCGTTGGCGGTGTTTCCGTCGTCGCACACCTCGACGCCAGCCACGATGCCGTCGCCACAGCGCGTGGCCGTGCAGCTCATGCCCGGGGTGGTGCAGGTCCACCCGCTCTCGCGTGCGCACGTGCTGCTGCATCCGTCGCCACTGACCGTGTTCGCGTCGTCGCAGATCTCGGTGCCCGCGATGATTCCGTCGCCGCAGCGCGCGGCAACGCACACCAAGCCCGCGCACACCCAGCCCGGCTCCCGTTGGCACAGGCTCGAACAGCCATCCCCTGAGACCGTGCCGCCGTCGTCGCAGGTCTCGAGACCGGCAACCTGACCATCGCCGCAGCGCGCCGCCGTGCACGACATCGCGGGCGGGCACGACCAGCCCGTCTCCAGCTGACAGGCGCTGGAGCAACCGTCGCCGGACATGGTGTTCGCGTCGTCGCAGGCCTCGGTGCCAGCCACGATGCCGTCGCCGCAGGCGGCCGCGACACACACCAACCCGACACAGACCCAGCCGGGCTCACGCTGGCAGAGGCTGGAGCAGCCGTCGCCGGACATGGTGCCGCCGTCGTCGCAGGTCTCGACGCCGGCGCGCAGTCCGTCGCCACAGCGCGCGGCCACGCAGCCCACCCCGGGACTCGGACAGGCCCAACCCGTCTCCAGCCGGCACAGCACCGAGCAACCATCCCCACCCGTACCGTTGCCATCGTCGCAGGTCTCGTTGCCGGCCACGATCGAGTCGCCGCAGCGGGCGGCGACACAGGTCAGACCCGCGCACACCCAGCCATCCTCCGTCTCGCAGATGGACGAGCAGCCGTCACCGCTGGTCATGTCTCCGTCGTCGCAGGTCTCGGTCCCAGCGACGATGCCGTCTCCACATCCGGTGGCCGTGCACATGGCGCCGGGCGCCGGACAGGTCCAGCCGCTCTCGCGCTGGCAGGTGGCGGAGCAGCCGTCGCCGCCTGCGCCGTTGCCGTCGTCGCAGGTCTCACTGCCCGCGATGAACGCGTCGCCGCAGCGGGCAGCGAGGCAGCTGGCCCCAGGCGTCGGGCATACCCAGCCGCTCTCCAGCTGGCACAGCGCGGAGCAGCCGTTGCCGCTCGTCGTGTCGCCGTCGTCGCACGCCTCGGTGCCCGCCACGGCGCCGTCGCCGCACGCCGCGGCGACGCAGTCGGCGCCGGCCAGGGGGCACGCCCAGCCCGTCTCGAGCTGACACGTCGCCGAGCAGCCGTCGCCACCAACTCCGTCGGCGTCGTCACACTGCTCGGTGCCGGCCACGATGCCGTCGCCGCAACGAGCAGCCACGCAGCGCGCGCCTTCCGTCGGGCACAACCACCCGAGCTCACCCGCGCAGGTGTCGGAGCAACCGTCGCCGGGGACCGTGTTGCCGTCATCGCAGGTCTCGCTGCCAGCCACCCGGCCGTCGCCGCAGCCAGCGGCTACGCACAGCTGGCCTGGCACGGGGCAGATGGAGCCCGGCTCGATGACGCAGAGGTTCGAGCAGCCGTCCCCTGGAGTGGTGTTGCCGTCGTCGCAGGCTTCGACGCCCGCTAGGATCCCGTCACCGCAGCGAGTGGCCACACACCGCGCACCGGGGGTCGGGCAGCTCCAGCCGGGCTCACGCACACAGCTCGCGGAGCAACCGTCACCACCCATGTTGCCGCCGTCGTCACACTGCTCGGTACCGGCCAGCGCCCCGTCGCCGCAGCCCGCCGCCACGCAGGCCTGCCCCGCGAGCGGGCACACCCAGCCCGTCTCGAGCGCGCAGCTCGGCGTGCAACCGTCGCCACCCAGCATGTTGCGGTCATCGCACGCTTCCGTGCCCGCCACGATGCCGTCGCCACAGCCAGTCGCCACACAGGCGGCACCGGCGGTCGGACAGCTCCAGCCTGGCTCACGCACGCACGCGCCCGAGCAGCCGTCGCCCGCAGCGGTGTTGCGATCGTCACACTGCTCCACGCCCGCGACGATGCCGTCGCCGCACTCGGTCGCGACGCAGTCGGCGCCCGGCGTCGGACAGCTCCAGCCCGGCTCCAGTGTGCAGGTGAGCGAACAGCCGTCGCCCGAGACCATGTCGGCGTCGTCGCAGACTTCGGCGCCCGCGATGATCCCGTCGCCGCAGCCCGCGCTCACGCAGGGGGCGCCAGGGGTGGGACAAGACCAACCCGGCTCGCGCGCGCACGTGTCGGTGCAGCCATCGCCCGACCCGGGCTGCGCGTCGTCGCACTGCTCGGTGCCGGCCACCAACCCGTCCCCGCAGCCAGCGGACACGCAGTCGGTCCCGGGGATGGGGCAGGCGTAGCCGGGCTCGACCGTACACGTGACCGAGCAGCCGTCACCCCCGACCATGTCCCCGTCGTCGCACGCCTCCGACCCCGCGATGAAGCCGTCTCCACAGCCGGCGCTGATGCACGCTTCGCCGTCGACGGGACAGCGCCAGCCGTCCTCCAGGAAGCAATCCGTGGTGCAGCCGTCGCCGCTGGCTGACGTCCCCACGCCGTCGTCGCACTCCTCGGCCCCGGCGCGGATTCCGTCGCCGCACTCGGCCGCGACGCAGTCGCCACCGTTTGGCGGACACGCGTAGCCGGGCTCCACCTCGCACAGCGACGAGCACCCGTCGCCTCCGGTCCGGTTGCGGTCGTCACACCCCTCGGGGTCAAGGCGCTCCCCGTCGCCACAGCCGACGAAGGTGACGCCCATGTCGTCGACGGCGAGGTCGAGATCGAGGCCCCCCATGTCTTCGGGGTCGCCCGCGTCCGCGCTCGCGTCCTGCCGACCTGCATCACCGGACGGGCCGGAGTCGGTGCGGCCTGGACCGCCGGAGGGTGAACCACATCCCGACCAGAGGCCGGCGGTCAGGAGCAATACGGCGAGAACTCGCATGGCACACACGTCCTTGTCGCGCATTGGTGATGGGGGACACGCACGACGGGATCAATTCTGCGCTCGTAAATGTATTTTTACAAGGCTGGTGTATGAGCGAGACGCGTGACGCTACCTCGCCCACGCAGCTGCTATATGGAGCCGCATGTCGCTCGACCTAGCCGCCGTCTTCACGCTGATCGACAACGCCAACCGGGAGGACCCCGCGCACGAGGTCGTCGACGGCCAGGCGCAGCCCAAGGAGTGGCTCTACGGCGTGCGCATGAGCGAGCGCCTCGCACGCTTTCAGCCAGACGCCAGCGTGGCGCTGCAGGTAGCCTGCCGCGCGCAGCACCTCGCGCGCTTCAAGACCCCGCGCAGCGACTATCCCGACGGGCGTGAGGGCTACCTGCGCTGGCGACGCGACCAAGCGCGCATGCACGCCGAGCGCCTCGAGGCCATCCTGCGCGAGTGTGGCGCCGACAGCGAGCTGATCGAGCGCTGCGCGTTCCTGGTGCAGAAGAAGCGGCTGCGGCAGGACGCGGAGACCCAGACCCTCGAAGACGTCGCGTGTCTCGTGTTCCTGGAGCACTACGCGCTGGAGTTCGCCGGGCAGCACCCCGAGCCGAAGGTCATCGACATCGTCCAGAAGACCTGGGGCAAGATGAGCGCCGCCGGACAGGCCGCAGCGCTGGCCCTCACGCTGCCCCCGGCCGTCACGGCCATCGTCCAGAAGGCGCTTGCGGGGTAGCCGGGGCGCGGGCCGCGCTCACATGGTGCAGTCGGACTCGGGCACCGGATAGGTCAGCTTCAACCACGCGGGTAGGCCCGCTTCGCTGAGCTCCCCCGCGCCGCCGAGGCGCCGCACGTCCGCGTCGACCTGCACGTACAGCTCACCGGTGCCCGAGCGCACCAGAGCGCCGCCGCGGCGCCCGGCCGAGAGCTCGCGCACCTCGAAGGTGGTGAGGTCGACGCGCAGCAGACGGTGCCCCCGCCCGTCGCAGCCGTTGCGCACCGCCATGACGAAGAGGGCCCCATGCTCGCGGTCCACCTCCCACTGCTTCCAGCCGTGCAGGGCACCGAGCGCGACCGGCTCCTCGCGGCCGGGCACCGTCAACGAGGTCCCCCGCAGGCTGAAGCCGGCCGGCATGGGAGAGTCCCCCATCACCCCTTGGACCACGCGCACCAGGTGTAGCGGCAGCGTGTCGCGAGGCTCGGTGGCGACGCTCGGGCGCTCGCCTCGGACGTCCAGGCGCATGACCGTGTTGCCGACCAGCGACTGCACCTGGAGCTCCACCCCGTCCTGCAGGGGGCGGACGCGGATCCCGCCGAACGACATGTCCCAGTCGGTGGGGTCGTCGTTCGGCACGCTCGCCCGGTAGACAGCGGGGAAGAGGCGGCGGAAGGTCGCGGGGAGGCGCTCTGCGCTCGCTACGACGGCGCCCGGACGAGTGAGACTGTACACGGTGACTCCGAACGTCGCGGGGAAGAGCTCGTACATGCTGGAGGTGAGTGGACCGTGCAGCACGGTCACGTTCGAGCTGTCGCGTGAGAACACCAGCCCGAACGCGTTGGGGACCGACGGCGTGAGCAGCACCACGCGCTGACTGTCCGGCATGAACACGCCCGCGCGGTAGCGGCGAGGAATGCTCACGCGCGAGGCCCCGGCCTCCGTCTCCTCCACCTCGTACAGGGTCACGGGCACGCCGCTCGCCGCGGCCGCTGCGTAGGCCTCCACGAGCGCGTCGTGGGCCGCCGTCAGCGGAGCGAACGCAGCGGAAGCCCGCAACGCGGCTAGGTCGTCGTCGGTCGTGAGGCGCGGGCCGAACTCCGTCAGGTCCAGCGCCAAGAGCTCGCGCAGCGCCTCGGCCGCTGCGTCCACGCGCCCCAGGCGGCTGAGCGCGCACGCGCGGTTGAAGCGCGCCATCAGGTAGCCGGGGGCGAGCGCGATGGCCGCCTCGAAGCCTGCCAGCGAGCCGGCGAAGTCCTCCGCGCGATGGAGCGCGAGCGCGGCGACGTTCGCGGCCTTGGCCGCCTCCGGCACGACGCGTAGGTCCGTCGACCAGCCCACGGGCGGAGCCTCGGGTGCTGGCAGGTCACCCGCAGGGGCGCTTGGCTGTGGGTCTTGGGCGGCCACCGTCGGCGGGGGCTGTGCCGTGGCGAGCGCGGGCTCGTCGCGCACGGGAGCGCTCGCAGGGTCTCCCGCTCCGCCGCCGCACGCGACGACCAACAGAAGGAGCAACGAGAGGGCCAGATTCTTGGTGGCGCGGACGCCTGAGGTCGTCATGCGTCACAGGCTCTCGTGTCGCCCGCTCGAATTCAACGAGAAGCCCCCCGAACCGCCGACACGCCTGCGCGACGCATGGGGGACTCCCACGTGGTCCGTAGCCCTCAGCCGATGGCACTCGGCGGGACGGGCACGCGCTTCGGAGGGATCGAGTAGGTGAGCTGGGCGTGCGCCACCGGGCGATCGTCGCCCTCGCTGAAGAGCGTGGCGTCTCCCACGCACAGGGTCTTGCCCAGCTTGAGCAGGCGCGCCTCGGCGATCAGCGCGGCCTGGGCGGGCTTGCGCAGGAAGTTGATGTTGAGGCTGGTGGTCACGGCCAGCGCCTCGTCGCCCAGGTGCGCCAGGATCAAATAGAAGAAGACGGTGTCCACCAAGGTCATCTGGGTGGGTCCGCTGATGGTCCCGCCCGGCCTCAAGAAGCGCTTGTCGAAGGGAAGCTGCGCGCGCAGGTAGCCGGGCTCGATCAGCAGGATCTCCGTGCCGAAGCTGCGGGCCTGCGTGAAGTGGCGGTCGAGGAAGCCCTCGATGTCCGTCTTGGTCCAGACGGGGGCGGGGAAGTGCTGGCGGGAGCTCATCGGGCCGGAGCGTAGCAGCAAGGCGCAGTGGCGCTCGCGGGCCCACAGGCGGCGGCGCAGCGCGCGACGACCGAGCGGCAGCGCGCCCGAGAGCTGGTAGGCTGCGCGCCGTGAAGAGCCGCTACACCGAGACGGGCGCCGCCGAGGCCATCATCGAGTACGCCGACCAGCCAGGCTGCAACGAGGACGTCGCCCTGCGCGTGTACACGTCGCGCCTGCTGGGGAGCGATGGCGCCTTGGTGCTGCACGGCGGCGGCAACACGAGCGTGAAGACCCAGCTGCGCGACGACACGGGCGCGCTGGTGGACGTGCTGTGCGTGAAGGGTAGCGGCTGGGACCTCGACACCCTCGAGCCCCGCGGGCTCCCCGCCGTGCGCCTCTCGTCACTGGCCCAGCTGCGCGCACGTGAGACGCTGAGCGACGAGGAGATGGTCAACGCGCAGCGCACGCGCTTACTGGACGCGTCGGCGCCGAACCCGAGCGTCGAGACCCTGCTCCACGCGTTCTTGCCGGCCAAGTTCGTGGACCACTCACACGCCGACGCGGTGCTGGCGCTGGCCAACCAACCCAACTCGGAGGCGCTGTGCCGCGAGGTCTTCGGCGACACGCTGGCCATCGTGCCCTACGTCATGCCCGGCTTCGCGCTCGCCAAGCTGGCGGCGCAGGTCGCCGAGACACACCCGGTGGCGGAGGGCCTGGTGTTGCTCAACCATGGGCTCTTCACCTTCGGTGAGAGCGCCCGCGAGAGCTACGAACGGCACATCGCGGCCGTGGACAGGGCCGAGCGCTTCATCGCCACGCGGGTCGCCGCCTTGGGCGACAACGTCGCCCGCAAGGTGCCGAAACCCCTCGACTACGCCTGGCTCGCGCCCATCCTGCGGGGCGAGCTGTCGGGCCCTGGCGCTGCGCCGCGCTACGTGCTCACGCGCCGCAGCTCGCCCACCATCGCCAGCCTGCTGTCGCGCGCGGACCTGGAGGACCTGGCCACGCGCGGCGTGCCGACACCCGACCACGTGATCCGCACCAAGAACGCGCCGCTGGTGCTGCGCCTCTCCGCGGACATGGACGAGGCCGCCGTGCGCGCCTGTGTGCGCGCCGCGCTCGACGAGTACCGGGCGCAGTACCGCGACTACGTGGCCCGCGAGTCCGCCCAGAAGCGACGCTCGGTGCAGGCCCTGGACGCAGACCCACGCGTGCTGCTCATCCCGGGCGTGGGGGTGGTGACCGCCGGCAAGACGCCCGCTGCGGCGAGCATCGCGGCGGATCTCTACGAGCACACGGCCGCCACGCTCGAGAACGCGGAGGCCCTGGGCCGCTACGAGCCGCTCCCCGCGGGCGACATCTTCGACATGGAGTACTGGTCGCTGGAGCAGGCGAAGCTGGGCAAGCAGAGCGGGCGCCCGCTCGACGCCCGCGTGGTGTTCGTGACCGGCGCCGCGGGCGGCATCGGCGCGGCCACCGCCAAGCGCTTCCGAGAGCTGGGCGCCAACGTGTTCCTGACCGACCGCGACGCGGACGCGCAGGGCGAGACGGCCGCCGCGCTGGGCGCTCCCCACGCGGCGTGCGACGTCACCGACCCCGCCGCCGTGGCTGCGGCGCTACGGGCCTGCGTGGAGCGGTACGGCGGGGTGGACGTGGTGGTCAGCAACGCGGGCATGGCGTCGCAAGGGCGCATGCACGAGGTCGCGCTGGACGCTCTGCGCGAGAGCTTCGAGGTCAACCTCTTCTCCCACCAGCACGTGGCCGCCGAGGCCACACGCGTCATGCGCCGTCAGGGGCTGGGGGGCGCGCTGCTCTTCAACGCCAGCAAGGCCGCCTTCAACCCAGGCCCCGACTTCGGCCCCTACGCGATCCCCAAGGCGGCGCTCGTCGCGCTCATGAAGCAGTACGCGCTGGACAACGGCGACGCGGGCATCCGCAGCAACGCGGTCAACGCGGACCGGGTGCGCACGGGCCTGCTGCCCCCCGGTTTCGTCGCGGAGCGCGCGGCCGCGCGGGGGCTGTCCGAGGACGCCTACTTCGTCAGCAACCTGCTGGGCGTGGAGGTGCGCGCCGAGGACGTCGCGCGCGCCTTCACCGACCTCGCGCTGGCGGAGTGTACGACGGGCTCCGTCGTCACGGTGGACGGCGGGAACATCTCCGCCGCCCCCCGCTGAGCGTCGACCCGCAGCGGGTCAGTTGGACTCGGCCATCGCGACCATCAGCGTGGGCAGCACGTGCCGTGCGAAGTCGATCTCGGGCTCGTAGTGCGTGAACAGCCCGCCGATGGTGCCGAAGACGCGCGCGATCATCACGAACTCCTCGGGGATGCGCTCGACGGGGTCGGCCTCGGCCACGGCCAGCACGCGCTTGGCCTCCTCCAAGAGGTCCTCGGGGCGCCGGAAGCGCAGCGAACCGCTGGCCTGCGCGTCACGGAACTCCTTGAGCAGGGTGTCGGCGAAGACCAGCAGCGTGTCTGCGCTGCCGCTGCGTGTGCGGAAGCCGAGCAGCTGCAGCTGCGTCACGAGCGTCTCGCGGTCGGACACCACGAAGGCCTGCACCAGCTTGAGGTAGGCGCGGCGCGTGTCCGCGTCGAGCCCCTTGGAGCAGCCGAAGTCCAGCAGGGTCAGGCCGTGCTCGCTGTCGTACAGCAGATTGCCCGGGTGGGGGTCGGCCTGGAAGTGACCCGCCACGAGGATCTGCCGCACGTAGGCCTGCAACAACAAGCCCAGCGCCTCGGCCAGCTCGCTCTCGGCGGCGCTGTCGCCGCTCACGGCGCGGGCCCGCAGCGCGTCCAGCGCCGTGGTGAGCTTGATGCCCGGGGCCATCTCGGTGGTGAGCACCCGGGCGCTCGAGTGTGACGCCACTGGCCGCGGCGCAGAGATGCGCGGGTCGGTGGCGAAGAACTCGGCGGCCCGCTGCGTGTGGGCCAGCTCGGCGGCGTAGTCCAGCTCGCCACGAATCAGGGCGCGGACCTCACCGATGATGGTGTCGTAGTCCGTGGGCGGCAGCATGGCCTTCATGCCGTCCAGGAACATCACGAGCAGGTCCATGTCGAGCTCGACGGTCTCGTCCACCCCGGGGCGCTGCACCTTCACGGCCACAGCGCGCCCGTCGTGGAGGACGGCGCGGTGGACCTGACCGATGCTGGCGGCCGCGAGGGGCTCGCGCTCGAAGGACGCGAAGAGGGTCTCGAGGGGAGCGCCCAGCTCCCGCTCGATGAGCTCCACCACGGCTTCGCTGGGCACGGGAGGAGCCGCGTCCTGGAGACACGAGAGGGTGTCGACCCACACGCTGGGCAGCAGGTCCGGGCGCGCGGAGAGCAGCTGCCCCACCTTCAGGAACGCGCCGCCCTGCTCCATGCACAGGTCGCGGAAGCGCACCGCGTTCTTGCCGTGCAGCTTGGCGAGCGAGCGCGCCGCGCTGGCCCGCGTCGTGAAGGCAGAGCGCGTCAGGTGGAAGCGGTAGCCGGACGCGATCTTGGTCAGCACCCAGCCACACTGGGTGGCGCGAGCGAGGCGAGCGTGCAGCTGGCCGAGCTCGTCACGACGCTGCTGCATGGCCAGCACGTCTTCACGCGCGGCGCGGGCCCACTCGCTGGCGAGCCCGCGGGCCTCCCAGGCGGTCTGTTCGATGACGCGCAGCACGGCGTCCACGACCTGCAGCCAGGCGCGCAGCTCTTGAGCGGCGGCGGCCTGCGGGGAAGCCGAGGTGAAGGGGCTCTTGGCTTGTGTCGAGCGGGGGGGCGTGAAGGTCTGCGATGAGGGCTGAGTGTCCATGAGGATCTCCGTGTTACAACGTGTGACACAAGCCTTGTACCACACCGTGACACGCAATCAAGCACATTGTGACACAAAACGTATCACGACCATTTCGGAGCGCTCTCGAAGTATCCCTTCCCCGCCGCTGCGAAAGATCCGATAGGCTGACGGGCAGTGACTGACTCGCAGCCACCTCGCCCTCTCCTCCTCGTCGTCGACGACGACCGCGTCACCCGCGAGTTCCTCGGTGGCCTGCTGCGGGGGAACGGCCTGAACGTCGAGATCGTGGAGCACGGGCAGGCCGCGGTGGACCGCTTGGCGCGCGGGGGCGTGGACCTGATCCTGCTGGACATCATCATGCCTGGCCTGTCCGGCGTGGACACCTGCCGCCTGCTCAAGACCATGACCCAGGACGCCTTCGTGCCGGTCATGCTGGTGACCGCCAAGTCGGACATGGACAGCCGCATCGAGGGCCTGCGCATCGGCGCGGACGACTACGTGTGCAAGCCCTTCGACGAACGCGAGCTGCTGGCGCGCGTGGGCAACATGCTGCGCCTCAAGCAGATGCACGACGACGTCACCAACGCGAAGGCGCGGCTCGAGAAGCTGGCCGTGCAGGACGAGCTCACGGGGCTCTACAACTACCGCTACCTGCACACGCGGCTCAACGAGGAGTTCAAGCGGGCCGAGCGCTATCGCGATCCCCTCGCCTGCGCCATGATCGACATCGATCACTTCAAGGGCTTCAACGACAGCTTCGGGCACCACGTCGGCGACCGAGTGCTGGCCGAGGTCGCGGCCCGTCTGCGCAAGGCCGTGCGCGAGATCGACGTGGTCGCGCGCTACGGTGGCGAGGAGTTCCTGCTGGTGCTGCCCAGCACCCACTTCACGGGCGCGCTCACGGTCGCGGACCGCGTCTGGCGTGGCGTCGGCGGTGAGCCGGTCGTCATCGAAGGGCAGTCCTACACGGTGACCATCTCGGTGGGCGTCGCGCTCTATCCAAGCCGCGACGTGAAGTCCAAGGACCAGCTCATCAAGGCCGCAGACCGCGCGCTCTACCAAGCCAAAGACGACGGCCGCGACCGCATCTGCGTCTTTCAACACCAGGGATACATCTATCGCCCCGCCTCTCCCCCCGAGGCGTGATCAGGGAGACCTCTCTTGTCCGAAGAAATGTACGACCGCATCTTCACCGCCAACCGCGCCTGGGTCGCCAAGATGCTCGCCGAAGACGAGGACTTCTTCGAAGACCTCGCGACCGACCAAGCGCCGGACTACCTGTACATCGGCTGCGCGGACAGCCGCGTGCCGGCCAACTCCATCATGGGGCTGAAGCCGGGCGAGGTGTTCGTACACCGCAACATCGCCAACTGCGTGCCCAACACGGACATCAACTCGCACTCGGTCATCCAGTACGCCGTCGAGGCGCTGAAGGTGAAGCACATCATCGTGTGTGGGCACTACGGCTGTGGCGGCGTCCAGGCGGCGATGCAGCCCAAGGACCTGGGGCTGATCAACGGGTGGCTGCGCGAGATCCGCGACGTCTTCCGCCTGCACCGCGCCGAGCTGCTGGACATCGCGGACGAGACCGAGCGCTTCAAGCGGCTGGTCGAGCTCAACGTGCAGGAGCAGTGCATCCACGTCATCAAGACGGCGTGCGTGCAGAAGTCCTTCGCCGCGACGGGCTACCCGATCGTGCACGGCTGGGTCTTCGACCTACACGACGGGCTGCTGCGCGACCTGAACATCCCGTTCGAGACCATCCTGGACGAGATCCGCGAGATCTACCGGCTCACCTGAGGCGGCGCGGCCGTACCTGACGGGCGCCGGACACGAGGCGCCCCCTGGCCTCAACCAGAGACCTTGGTCCACGGCGTGCTGCGACGGCGCTCCACGGCGGCGACGGCCAGCGCGTCGGCGGCCTCGTTCAGCGGGATGCCGGCGTGCCCCTTGACGTAGTACAGGCTGACGTCATCCAGCTTCGCCAGCGCGGCCTTGCACGCAGCCACCAGCGCCTGGTTGGCCTTGGCCTTCCAGCCCTTCTGCAGCACGCCGATCGAGTACGTGGAGTCCGTGTAGATGCGCAGCGGGCGCGCCGGGTCCGGCGTCTGCTCGCATGCCCGTAGGATGCCCATCAGCTCGCCGATGTTGTTGGTGCCCTCCCCCAGGTACTCGCTCAGCTCCCAGCGCACGTTGTCGTGGAGCAGGACCACCCCGACACCCGCAGGGCCTGGATTGCCGCTGCACGCGCCGTCGCAGTAGGCCAGCACCTCTCCCGCTGCCGGGCGCGTGGGAGGCGCCCCCGCGCCGCCGCTCCCGGAGGGCGCCTTGGCCGGCTTCTTCGCGGCGGCCGAGCCCTTGGCCGTACCTGCAGCGGTGGCCGCCAGGGAAGCGCAGTGGCTGTCGGGCAGCAGGCCCGTCTCGCCTGGGATGGGCTCCAGGTTGCCGACCGACGCATGGTAGGCCTTTCCGTCCTGCGGGCTGTAGCGGATCTCCACGCGCCCCCCCTGTGCGGCGAGCGCCCCGGAGGCGTCGCAGCGGGCGAGGACGCGCTTGCCGCGCAGAGTCATCGGGACGAAGGGCATGGCGGGCGCATAGCAGGAGGCGCGGGGGCTCGCCAAGCCTCTCGGGACCCACTACCCTGCGCGCCGTGACACTGATTGGACAACGCGCAGCGCTCGCATCCTTGGCCGTGCTCGGCATCGCCGGCGGGCTCATCTACTACACCTCTCGCGACCTCGCCCTGCCGGAGCAGGCCATGGACGCCGCCCCCGCGGGCACGCGCGCCCTGTTGCGCATGGACGTGCCGGCCGTTCGCCGCTCCATCTTCTACCAGAAGCTGGTGGTGGAGGCCGGACGCGACACGGGCCACCGCGCGCTGGTCGAGCGCTGCGGCTTCGATCCGCTCGACCAGCTCGAGGACCTCATCATTTTCGTGGCGGGGGACAGCGCGCAGCTCGAGCGCACCGGCGTCATCGGGCGCGGCCCCTTCGAGCACGAGCGCGTGGCCGAGTGCCTGCGCCAAGCCGCGACGGAGAGCGAGTCCACGCTGGAGCGCACCGAGGTCGAGGACCTCCCAGCCGTGAAGATCGGGCGCGGGGAGGGCGTGATGGCCTTCATCGGGAGGCGCGGCATGGCCTGGGGTCAGCGTGAGACGGTGGTGTCCGTCATCCGCGCGGTCCGCAACGAAGCCGGGCGCGCGTCGGAGGACGAGCTGCTCAGCCGCCTCTACACCGCCATCGGGCGCGACCGCGAGGTGGTCATCGTCTCGCACATCCCGGAGCCCTGGATCCCCGCGTTGCGGCAGCTGGCCCAGGCACAGGGTGAGGAGATCGCGCGGATCGCCGAGCCGTTCATGGCGACCCGCGCCATCGGGCTCGGGGCGCGCGTGAGCGTGGGCCTCGCCGTGGGCGCGCTGTTCTCCATGCGCGACGGAGAGGCGGCCGAGCTGCTGACCCGCACGCTGCGCGACGAGCTGGAGACGCTCACCGCGCAACCCATCATCTCCATGAGCCCCATCGGGCCCGCGCTGCGCCGTATCAACGTCAACCAGTCGGGCAACGACGTGAACGTCGCCTTTGATCTGCAGCAGGACCGCGTGGAGAACCTCTTCGCGCTCGCCGAGCGCTTCGGTGGTCCGGGGGCCGGCGCCGGCCGCCCGCCTGGCGCTCCCCCCGGGGCGCCGCCCGCGCCCGGGCCACTCGTCGGCCCGTCGGGCACGTTCACGCCCCCTCTGGCGACCCCCGACGAGCCTGCGGCGCCGGCTGCGCCCACGGCCGCGCCCGCCGCACCATGACAGCGCGGGAAGCGATGCTATCACCGGGTCCTCGATGAACACGCTCGCCGACAAGATCGCAGAAGAGGTGCGCGGCCACGCGCAGCGGCCAGCGCTGGCTGCACTGGCCGCCACGCTGCTCGCCCGCTTGGCGGAGTCCCAGCTGCACCACCTCGGACCGGACGCCGTCAGCCAGCGCGTCCGCGAGCTCGGCATCGACCGCGCCGACGCCGCCTTCCCGTCCGGGAACGTGCTCGAGATCCTGGAACGAGGGCCCGAGTCCGACGTCGACCATGCGCTGGTCGCGGCCTTGGCGGTGTCCCACTGGGTGGACCTGCCCGGCGCCCGGCGCGCCGAGGTCATGGACGCGTGGACCGATCGGGCGCTCTGGCTGGAGACGCAGACACGCTACCCCGTGTTCGCCTTCGTGGACCGCTTGCTGGAGGCCCACGCAGCGGACGCCTACTGGGAGAAGGTGGGTGAGCGCCTGCTGGCCGCCCGCGCCGACACGCCCGCAGAGGCGGCGCGCGCAGCCGCCTGGTGCGCGGCCTTGCGAGGCTCGAGCTCGTCGGAGAGCGCCCGGATCCTGGCCAAGGTCGGCGAGGAGGCCAGCAGCGGGGTCGTCCGCCAGATGGCTGCCCCCGCCGCGAGCGGCGGTGCGAGCGCGCTCTCGGTGCAAGGGCGCGCGGGCCACGCGCCCCCCGGCGGGGCCCGCGGCGTGCTGCGGCTGATCAGCGGCTGGGCGCTGCTCGAGTGGCTGTGGAGGGCGCTCGCGTTCGTCGCTTCCGCGCGACGGGACGTCACGCTGCAGCTGGGCGACGCGGGCGTCGAGGTGCTGGCGAGCACCCGGCTCCTGGGGCGCGAGGTGCGCAAGGCGCGCGCCACCTACCCTCTCCGCAGCGTGCTCAGCGCCTCACGCGAAGTGCGCTACCCCCGCGCGCACCTGCTTGTGGGCGCCGTCGCGCTGGGCGCGAGCTTGCTGGTCGGAGGGCTGTGGGTCGCCGAGGGCGTCCGCACCGGAGAGACCTACTTGCTCATGGCCGGAGGCGGCCTGGTGCTGCTGGGCGCGCTCTTGGACTTGGGCCTCGGGGTGCTGCCCTTCGGTCGCCGCGGTCGTGTGGCGCTGCGCCTGGACGCCGGAGGCAACCACCGCGTTGCGCTCGTCGGTGCCGACGAAGCGCGCGTGGACGCCTTCCTGCGCGAGCTGGAGCGACGCCTCGCGCGCGCAGGGGAGTAGCGCTCGTTGGACCGTCGGCGTGCAGCCCAACGGCTCCGGACGCTGACGCTGCCTGCGCTGTGTGTGCTCTCGGGCTGCGTGCCCCCGACAGGACCATCGGACGAGAGCTACTCGTTCGGGACCACCTCGAGCGGCATGGTGGTCCACGCCGCGGCGCTCCCCGAGCGAGGCCCGGGCTTCGTTCGCGCGCGGCCGGGCGAGGCCACACGGGCCGGGACGCGGCAGCTGGTGGGCGCGCTCAGCCGGGCGGCGGCGTACGTCGAGGCCACCCTCCCCGGTGGAGCGCCGGTACGCATCGGCGACCTCTCGTCGCCGCATGGCGGGCGCCACAGCCGCCACGGAAGTCACCGCGCCGGCCGCGACGCCGATGTGATCTTCTACGCCACGGACGCTGCGGGGAGTCCTACCCGCGGGCGCGGCTGGCTCGCCTACGACCGCTTCGGGACGGCACGCGAGCCGGACGAAGGCGGGCGCCGAGGGCGCGTCTTCTTCTTCGACGACGCCCGCAACTGGGCCTTCGTGCGCGCGCTGCTCTTGGACCCCGAGGCGCGGGTCCAGTGGATCTTCGTCTCCAACGGCATCAAGGCGCGCCTGCTGCGCTACGCGGCGGCCCACGAGCAAGAACGCGAGGCCGTGTACCGAGCGCGGGAGGTGCTCCACCAGCCCAGCCGCGGGAACCCTCACGCGGACCACTTTCACGTGCGCGTGGCGTGCGGGCTGCGGGAGCAGCAGCTGGGCTGCCAGGACTGGGGACCCGTGTGGCCGTGGCTGCGTCACGGGCCCCTCAACGACCCCAGCGAAGCGCAGACGCCCTGGACCGACGACGCGCTGGTGGACGCCCTGATGGGTGTGCCGACGTCTGCGGAAACCTCCGACACAGAATGACACGTAGTTTTTTTGCGCACATGTGCTGAGTTGTCCTACATCACCTCCTACGGACCCACTGGGACCGGGAAGGCAGGCACAGATGGACACGGCAATGCGCAACCTCGAGCAGATTCAAGAGACGGAGCCGGACGACGGCTCGAGCCGCCGGCTGGGGATGCTGGCCATGGCGGCCCTCGCGACCGTCATGTTGGTCTTCGCGATGGGCACGATGCTCCAAGCGGGCGCGGATGACCCGGCCGAGGCCGAGGACCCGCTCGCCGCGCTGGACCGCGCTGCGGGCACCCAGCTGCGCGCCGAGGAGGCCGCGGAGCCGGACGTGCGGGTGGACGCGCGGGCCCTGCGCTTTCACGAGACCCTGAGCGCGACGCCGTCGGGGGCCGACGACCGGCCCGAGGTGGAGGCCGCGCTGGCCGCCGCCGCCGCCGAGCTGAACTACCCCGATCCCCTCCCCGGTGTGCCGGCCGCGATGGCACAGATGCCGGCCGGCTTGGGCGTGATGGACTCCGACACCGTCATGCAGGCCCTCCCGGCGGCGGTCGCGGCGAGCCCCGACAGCGGAGACCTCAGCCTCGCGATGGGCGGCGACCCGATGGTGGCGGCAGCGCTCCCCGCAGTGGCGCGGCAGCGCGAGCCCCGCGTTCGAGCGAGCGCTGGCAGCGACGGCCTCTACACTCTGCAGGTCATCAGCTACCGCACCCGTGAGGAAGCCGAGATCTTCGCGGAGGCGCTGCGCGGCCGAGGACATCAGTCGTTCGTCACGGAGGCCGAGGTGGGCGACCGTGGCACCTTCTTCCGCGTGCGCATCGGTCCCTTCGAGAACGCCCGTGAGGCCGCCCGCTACCGCGCCACCTTCGAGCAAGAAGAGCAGATGAACACCTACGTCGTGCGCCGACGCGACGAAGCTTGACGTAACCCCCGGCCGCGCCGGCCATAGTGGAGGCATGTCCACCTCCCTAGCCGCGTTCGCCCTCCCCTTCCACCTTCGCCTCCGCCTCCGCCTCGGCCTCGCCGTCGCGGGGGCGCTGTCGTTGGTGGCCTGCTCGGACCCCGTCGCGCCTCCGCGAGCACAGAGTGGTGGAGGCAGCGGCGCACAGCCGAGCACGGGCGGTGACGGCGAGGGCACGCGCCTCGCTGAAGCGCCCCCCGCCCCGCTGCGCGTCGCCATCCTGGCCGGCGGCTGCTTCTGGTGCCTGGAGGGGCCGCTCGAGCGCGTGCCGGGCGTGGGCGAGGTCTTCTCGGGCTACACGGGCGGCCACGTGGACCACGTGACCTACCACCAGATCGGTCGTGGCGACACGGGTCACGTGGAGGCGGTGCGCGTGGTGTACGACCCGCAGCAGGTGACCTACGCACAGCTCCTCGAGGTGTTCGTGCGGAACATCGACCCGACGCAGGACGACGGTCAGTTCTGTGACCGTGGCACGCAGTACCGGTCAGCCATCTTCGTGTCCGACGCGGAGGAGCGCGCGGCGGCAGAAGCGGCGCTGCGCGCGGCCGCCGCTCAACTGGGAAGGCCCGTGGTGACCGAGATCCGCGAGGCTGGCGCCTTCTGGCTCGCGGAGGACTACCACCAGGACTTCTACCGCACACACGCCGCGCACTACCAACGCTACAGGACGGGCTGCGGCCGCGATGCGCGCCTCGAGCAGCTGTGGGGCAGCGCGGCGCACTGACGCCTGGAGACAGCGCCCACGAGGCGCGGATTGGGTGCCTCAGCCGAGGTCGGCCTCGGTGACGAGCACGCGTGGGGCGGTGCGGGGGTGCTCGTCGAGGAGCTCCATCGAGGCGCTCGCACGATGCGGCACCCCGGACTATTGAATGGAGCTCCACGTCACGTCGGGACGCACCTCGAGGTGGACGTGGTTGGCGTGCGCGTCGTTGTGGTGCGGCGAGACGACCACCTGGAAGAGGTCGGCCTCGACGGCCCGGCAGACCACACGGCGCAACACCGCGCTCGGCCCGAGCTCCCCCTCGGGGTGCACACAGGGGTCGGCGCCGCGCTCCCTCGAAGTCCAGTCGGTGAGCACGTCCAGGCGCGTTCCGTCCGCGAACTCCAGATAGCGGAAGTCGATGGCCAGCGCGCTGGCGTGCCCACTCACGCGCGACGTCCCGGCCACGTGGGCGTTGGGGCGGAACGTGCTCATGTGCTGCACGCGCGTCACACCGAACTCACGCAGGATGGGAGTCCACGCCAGCAGCGCCAGCGCCAGCCGGCACTCCACCACGGCGTGTAGCTCGCTGCGCCCCGCGTTCTCGAAGCGCACGCCGTTGAGCGGCCCTCGCAGCAGTAGACCGCTTCCGCGGACGCGCCCGTGCTCCTCGCCACGGTAGATCGTGGCGCGCGTGCCGTTGGCGCGCAGGATGCTCCGGCAGGCGGCGTCGTCCAGGTTGGCGATGGCGCGGCCCGCCGGGACGTCGCGCAGGGGCGGCTCTGCGGGAAAGCGCTGCGCCTGATTGGCCTGAGCCGGCACCACACCAACCCCCAGGAGCACACACGCCAGCGACGCGAGCGACGTGAGCGAGACCCACGACCGACGCGCCGCCGTCACTCAGTCCCCCCTGGTCGGCGAGCCCGCCGCCACGCGTGGGGCCTCGACGAGGTAGTAGCGCAGCGTCTCGCGCGCCATGTAGCTGGCCTTCACGCGCCAGGCGGGGTCGTTCACCACCAGCGCCGCCACGGCGATCGTGGGGGCGTCGGCGGGCGCGAAACCCACCCACCAAGTGTAACCCCGGTAGGGGTCGCTGCCGGTCAGCGTGCCGGTCTTGCCGGCGATGCGGATGCCCGGCAGGAACGCGTTCCCGTTGTTGTCGAAGAAGCTGCGGCGAGCGGTGCCGTGCGAGACGGTGCGCTCCATCATCTCACCCACGCGCCGCGCGGTGCGCCGGCTGAGCACGGCGCGGTAGTTGCTGGGCGCGTGTTGATACACGCTCTCGCCGCTGCCAGAGAGCACCCGCTGGACCACGGCGGCGCGCGGCATCTGGCCGTCGTTCGCGATGGTGGCGGCGATCAGCGCCCCGTGCAGGGGCGACATGTGCATGTGCCAGAAGCCGGCCGTGGTACGCGCAAACTCTAGCCGGTCGGTGGGGACCTCGGCCGGGCTCGGCCGGACGGGGATGTCGAAGGGGACACGCTGGCCCCACGCGAAGGCGGACGCGTAGCGGGTGACGGTGGAGGGGTCGAGGTGCCTGTCCGCCAGCTTCGCGAAGACCGCGTTGATGGAGCCTCCCATGGCGTCGCTGAGCGTCGCACACGAGCTGTCGCGCGCGCGGTCGTCCGCGAGGTGACCGAGATTCAGGCCGCTCCCGCCGCCGTGGTAGCAGACGCGGGTGTCTTCCGACACGCCTGCGTCGATCAGCGCGGCGCCCGTCACCACCTTGAACACGGAGGCCGTGGGGGGCGTGGCGTCCAAGACCAGGTCGCCCCCGCGCGGGTTGCGGCTGCTGTGGCTCACGTACGCCAGCACGCGTCCGGAGCTCGGTTCGATCGCCACCACAGCGCCGTACGGCACCTCGTACTCCCTGAAGCGCGCCTCCACGTGTGCCTGCAGACCGGGGTGCAGCGTGAGCACGGCGCGCGAGCCGCCATCCAGAGGAGACACCAGCTGCTCGCCTTCGAGGGAGTGGACACGCGGGTCGAAGCCATCGAGCAAGGCGCCAAGGCCAGCGGGGACGGCGTCATCGACGTATCTGTCGCGTGGGAGCGCTTCGTCGTCGTGTGGATCGCCGTTGCTGGCGTCGCCTGCCTCCGCCGCGGCAGAGGGCGCGGCGCTGGCCGAGGAAGCCGGCGCCACGACGGACACGGGAGACCCGGCTGCGGGTGCAGCGCTGGCCGCAGAGGCCGCCTGCGAGAGGGGCTGTGCGACGGCCGCATCGCTCGACAGCGACGCGCTCGCGCCCCCGACGCTCGAGGTGGCGGCAAACAGGCCGGCCGCGCAGAGACATGCGGCTAGCACCTCCGACAGCCTTCGGATCCGGAATCGCATCGGACCCGAAGCTAGGGACGCGCCGCCCGTCCGTCAAAAAAGCGACCCAGGGCGCCTCGACGAGCAGCTCCCCCCGGCGCTCAACCGCGCGGGTGGTAGGTGGCGTGCACGTGCCGCAGGTGGGCGCCCGTCACGTGCGTATACACTTCGGTGGTCGCGATGTCGGCGTGCCCCAGCATGGTCTGCACCGCGCGCAGGTCTGCGCCGCCCAGCAGCAAGTGCGTCGCGAAGCTGTGCCGCAGCTTGTGGGGAGAGATGTCCTTCTCGATGCCCGCCGCGCGCGTGTACGCCTTGACGGACTTCCAGAAGGCCTGACGGGTCAGCGGGGTGCCGCGCGCGGTCAAGAAGACCTCGCTCGCAGGGGCCCCCGAGCGCAGCGCCCACTTGGGCCGGACCTCACGCAGGTAGGTCACGAGCGACTCGATGGCCAGGTCGCCGATGGGCACGATGCGCCGCTTGCTGCCCTTGCCGAACGCGTTGAGAAAGCGCCCCTCGAGGTGCAGGTCGCCCAGCTCCAGACGCACCAGCTCCGACACGCGCAGCCCGGCCGCGTACATGGTGTGCAGCATGGCCCGGTCGCGTACGGCGTTGGGCTTGTTGCCGCGAGGCGCGGCGAGCAGGCGCAGGACCTCTGTCTCCGTCATCACCACGGGCAGGCGCTTGGACAGCTTGGGGCCCTCCAAGAGCTGGGTGGGGTCTCGCCGCACCTCGCGCTCACGCAGCATGTACTTGTAGAAGCCGCGCAGCGCGCTCAGCACGCGGGCCTGCGAGCGCGCCGAGAGCCCCTCCCCGCCGACGTACGCGAGATAGCGCGCCACCTGCGGCTCGCTGGACTCGTCCACCGGGTTGCCACGCTCCTCCATCCACGCGGCGAAGCGGGCCAGGTCGCCTGCGTAGGCCGTGAGGGTGTTCTTGGCCAGCCCGCGCTCCACCTTCAGGTGCGCCAGGTACGCATCGAAGAGGTGGTCGTCGGCGCTCATGCCCCAGTCTGCCCCGCGCACCCTGTCTTCCGCAATTTTCACACGGACCCCGCGTCACGCTGCGCGGGCCGTTCGCCGCGGAACATACTAGGCTCGGGCGGTCATGAGCGTGCACTTCACCCACTACGCTTGGCCCGTGTCGCCCTACTCCGCCAAGACGCGGGCGTACCTGACCTTCAAGCGCATCCCCTTCGTGGAGGTCGCGCCCAGCGCGCTGATGCTCTTCTTGGACATCCGCAAGGCCGTGGGCGCAGCCATCATGCCCACCGTGCTCAGCCCAGAGGGCGAGTGGATGCAAGACAGCACCGAGATCATCGACGCCCTCGAGCGCCGCTTCCCGCGTGCCCCCGTCACGCCCGAGACCCCCAAGCAGCGCATCGCGGCGCTGCTGCTGGAGCTCCACGGGGACGAGTGGCTGCCCAGCGTCGCGCTGCACTATCGCTGGAACCGCCACGAGAACCGCGCGTTCGCGCTCTCGGAGTTCGCTCGCCTGGCGTTTCCGGGGGTGCCCCTCGCGCTCAGCCGCACCCTGATTCGCCCCGTCGCCAACAAGATGGCGGGCTACCGCCCGGTGGTCGGCGTGACCAACACCACCATCCCCGGCTTCGAGCGCTTCACCAAGCAGCTCCTCGCGCAGCTGGAGACACACCTGCGCGTGTTGCCGTTCCTCTTCGGCTCCCGCCCGTCCATCGCGGACTTCGCCCTCTACGGGCCGCTGTGGGCGCACCTCTATCGGGACCCCGGCTCGACCTACCTCTTCCGCGACACCCCGCACATCGTGGCGTGGTTCGAGCGGCTGATGAGCCCCATCGGACGCGAGGGCGCGTTCCTGCCCGACGACGAGGTGCCGGCCACCCTCGAGCCCATCTTGGCGACCCTGTTCGCCGAGCAGATGCCCTTCGTGATGGCGCTCATGGACGCGGTGGACACGTGGTGCGACGCACACCCCAGCGCCGCGCGAGCGCCACGCAGCCTGGGTGAGCACGAGTTCGTCGTCGGGGGCGTGCGGGGTCGGCGGCGGCTGCTCACCTACACCCAGTGGATGGCCCAGCGTCCTCTCGCCGTGTACGCCGGCCTGTCCCCGGACCAGCGCGGTGACGTGGACGCGTGGCTGCTACGGCTGGGCGGCGAGGACGCCCGCCGCGCGCTGGCGCGTGAGGTACGTCACCCCTTCGAGCGACGCGCGTTCCAGATGCGCCTCGCGAAGGCGGAGGCCGCCCAACGGCGATCGACGGGCTCGCAGCTCCCCTGATAGAGTGCGCCTCCCTCCAGACAGGTACACAGCGTCATGTCACACGGCTCCAAGAAGGTAGTCCTCCTCGCCCTCGGCGCGAACTTCGGCATCGCCGTCGCCAAGTTCGTGGCGTTCGTGATGACCCGCTCGTCGTCCATGCTGGCGGAGTCGATCCACTCCGTTGCGGACACCGGCAACCAGCTGCTGCTCCTGCTCGGGATGAACAAGGCCTCCCGCGCGCCCGACGAGTCCCACCCCTTCGGCTACAAGATGGAGAGCTACTTCTGGAGCTTCATCGTCGCGCTGATGCTCTTCAGCCTGGGCGGGCTCTTCGCCATCTACGAGGCCTTCCACAAGCTGGCCGAGATCCGCGCGGACATCGCGGCCGGACACACGGCTGGGCTGGAGCACCCGAGCATCGCCATCGGCGTGCTGCTGGTGAGCATCGCGCTCGAGGGCTACTCGTGGATGGCGGCCACGAAGGAGGTCAACCGCCTGCGCGGCGACAAGAGCATGTGGCAGTTCATCGAGCGCTCGAAGTCGACCGAGATCATCGTCATCTGGATGGAGGACACGGGCGCGCTCGTGGGCCTCGTGCTCGCGCTCGGCGGCATCGGGCTGACGCTCGCCACCGGGAACCCTTTCTGGGACGTGTACGCCACCTTCGCCATCGGCGCGCTGCTGGTGGTCATCGCCTTCTTCGTGAGCCGCGAGACCAAGTCCCTGCTCATCGGTGAAGCGGCCGACAAGGACGACCTCGACGTCATCGCGGGGCTGGTGAAGGACACCCCCGGCGTGGTGAGCCTCATGAACATGCGCTCCATGCAGCTGGGCGACGACGAGTTCCTGGTCACGCTCAAGATCCAGTGGGAGTCCGAGCTGCGCGTGGACGAGGTCTCGAAGCGCACCAACGAGCTCGAAGACCGCATCCGCAGCACCAGCCCGTGGGCGCGCTACGTGGTGGTGGAGCCGGACGTCTACGACCCCGTCAAGGCCGCCACCCAGCGCGTCTGAGGCCGCCGCCGCGCGCCGTCAGAAGTACTGCTCGAAGCTCAGCACGGTGGTCACGGGGACGACGCGGCCGAACTGCGGCGCCTCGATCAGCGGCACACCCAAGTCCAGGCTGAGCAGCGAGGGCTGCACGCCGCCGTACTCGAAGTGCAGCCGCACGCCGACGCCCACCTCGGCCGCCGGCGCGAGCGCGCGCCCGTCGTCCGACTGAGTCACCACACCGGCGCCCGTGAAGAGGGCCAGCTGCACCTCGCGCAGGTAGAAGGCGTGAAACAAGTTGATGTGCAGGTCCGCCAGCGCGGTGAGGCGGTACTCGACCACGGCCAACGCCCGCCCCTTGCCCAGCAGCTCCGTGTACGCGTAGCCCCGCAGCAGGCCAGGTCCGCCGATGCCGAGTCGCTGCCCCTCGAGGACGGTGCCGACCACGCCCGCCGCGTCCACCGCGATCACGAAGGTGTGGCGCCAGCTGGGGCTGCGCGTGACGTTGCCGTGCAGAGAGAACGACGCGGCCAGGCCTGCGGTGCCCGCGTCGCCGTTCACGAACGCCAGCCGCACCCCCGCGCTCACGCTCTGCCCGTGGCGAGGGTCCAGGAAGTAGCGGCGGTCGTTGTAGGCCACGCCCCCAAAGACGCTGTAGCGCCGGCCGTCCTCGCCCCCCGCGCGCAAGGCCAGGACGCGCTCCACACCCACGCCGACGGAGCCCGACGCCACCCGGTGGTTCAGATCGCGTGTGCGCCCGAAGCTGCGCACGTAGCGCACCGAGCCGCCGTAGGCGCGCGGGTACAAGCTGAGGTCGATCACGGCGCTGTTCTCGAGGTCGTACTTGCGGAACACGCCGAAGCTCACCGCTAGCCCGAAGCCCGCCGCATACGTGGGCTCGAAGCGCTGCAGGATGGGCGGCCGCAGCGGCAGCCGGTTGGTGTTGTCCCGGGTCGGGTGCCCTCCGGCCACCGTCGCGCTCTCGGGGCGCCTGCCGCGCGGGTCGACCCACACCGAGCGCAGCGGCGCCGGCGTCTCCACCTCCACCGTGCCGCGCTCTTCGCGCCCATCCCAGACCGCCTCAACCACATGCCCCCGTCGGTCACGTACGCGCAGCTCGACGCTCTCGGGGCGCTCCTCACCTTCGCGCACGATCTCGATGCGATGCACGTAGACGCCACCGCGCTCCTCGCTGTGGATCTCACCCAGCGCGTAGTTGACCGGCAGGCGCGGGGTCGCCAGCAGCTGCTCCAGCGCCTGCCGCCCCAGACCGGCCGCGTCGAACGCCTCCCGCGCGCGATCCCCCGAGCGGAGAAGGGCGACGCCCAGCGCGGCGAGCGCGTCCCCCTCGCCCAGCGCGTCCCGCGCGTACTCCAGCAGCAGGCGGCCGCGGGCGTGCACCCAGCGCGCCTGGTCCGGGTCCTCGCGAAAGGGGTCGGGCTCCGCCACACGACCGAAGTAGACGTCCACGAAGGCCACCTGTGGCGCGTAGAGCAGCTGGTCCACGGACGGATTGAAGGCGGCGAAGCTGAGCAGCTCCTGGGGAGTCGAGAGCTCGACCTCGCGCCGGCGCGCGTCGAGGTCCGTCAGCCACACCGCGCGCAGGTCCGCAGCCCAGCCCGCGTCGCGAGGTCCGTCGACGCGCCGAGCGTGCGCGCTGAGGGTCTCTCGCAGGAAGGCCCGCTTGACCGCGCGCTCCTGGTACTCGAGGACGGCGCGCACCGGGAAGACCTCGAAGGCGCGATCGGTGACCAAGAGCATCCCAGGCGCGTTGCCCGCCAGCTCGGTGCGGGACGGCACCAGCAGCGCGCCTCGCGGCGGCCTGACCCCCGGAGGGGCGGCCAGCGCGAGCGTGTCCAGCGCGTCGACCACGGCACGACGCAGCGGCCCGAGCCGGTCCGGGCGTGCCAGGTCGCGCAGCGCCGCGAGGCCTTGGGCCGTGTCGTCCGGGGCGTGATACCAGGGCCTGGTCGCGAACAAGGTCACGCGCTGACCCCGGTGCACCACCTCCTCCTCGTAGAGCCGCGGCGCGCCGAACACGGGCGCGTAGGGCCCGCGCACCACGGTCTCCACAGCTCCCGCGCGCTCGCCCCCGATGAGCCACTCCCGCTCGCCGAGCGACTCGATGCGCACGTGGTGCTCGGCCTCGAATTGCCAGCGCAGCCCGCCCTCCCCCGAGACCACCAGCGGATACCACGGCGCCAGCAGGCTGAAGCGACGCCCCACTCGACCCAGGCGGCCGAAGCGCTCCGGGACGCGCTGCTCGAAGTGCCCCGTGAGGACGACGCGGCGCGATCCCACCGGGATGGGCACGCGCAGATCCGCGCCCGCCGAGTCCGGCGCCAGGTCGTCGTCGGCCGCGCGCGGGATGACCGTGGCCTCCACCGCGACGCCGTTCACGTGCAGGTCCTGAACGTGCGCGTGTCCGAAGTCGGGACGACGCGGGTAGATCCAGCGCGTGCTCTGCTCGTCCATCGCACGCGGCGCCGCGGCGAGCTTCTCTCCCAGCAGCCACAAGCGCAGCTCGATCTCCTCGGGCTCGACGTCGACGACGATCCGGAAGGCGCCGCGAACCCAGCCGCTGTCGGGGTCGATGCGGGCGTTCACCTCGTAAATCCTGGGAACCGCGGCGGAAGCCGAGCCCGCGCCCAGGCCGCAGAGCAACACCACCACGAAGGCCGCGCGCACGGCGAGTCGGCCCAAGGCGCGGCAACGCTTTGGGGTCGGATCAGGCGCATGGTATGTAGTGGTCAGGCCTTGATGATGCACTTCGATCTTTCGGTGTCGCCCTTCGACTGCCGCGCTCCCTCGCCGAGCCCGGCATCCGGGGTGACGCTCCGCTGGCGGCGCCGACACCAACGCCCGCCGAGTCAGCGCGGGCACGACGGTCCACGAGGACCGGGCGAGCAGAGAAAGAGAGCGCGATGGGACGCCTAGTAGCATACACCGCCAATCGTCGGGACGGCCTAGAGGCCGCCCTGCGCTTCGAGCGGCATGCGCTCCGGCCACCCGCGACCAAGAGCGAAGCGGCTTGGGGCATCGCCTTCTACCAAGGCGACGAGGTCCTCCACAAGAAGCGGCCCCTCCCCGCCGGCAGCGCGCCGGAGTGGACCGACCTGGGCGGCGGGGTCAGCACGGACTGCGCGCTGATGCACCTGCGCGAGCCCACGGTCGGCGACTTCCGCACGGAGAACACTCACCCCTTCCGGTTCCGGCGCTGGACCTTCGCGCACCAGGGGACGGTCTCCGCCTTCGCGGATCTGCGCGAGGGCCTGCTCGACGGGCTACCCGACTTCCTGCGCCGCAACGTCCGCGGCGAGACGGACAGCGAGCTGTTCTTCCACCACGTGCTGAGCGGCCTGCACCGGCGCGGGGCGCTCGAGGTCGCCACCCCCGCCCGCGAGCAGGTCATCGCGGCCCTGAGCGAGTCCGCCGCCACGCTCCGGGCCATGGCCCGCGAACACTCGAGTGATCCGAGCGGGCTCACCTGCGTGCTGACGGACGGGCACCTGACGCTGGGCCTGTGCGAGGGGGCGCCGCTCTACTACGTGGAGAGGCGCGGCCCGCTACCCAACGACGAGCCCTCGCCGCGGCCCGGCTCGCCTCAGCACGCCGCCGTGCTCCGGTACGTGATGGTGACCACCGGCTCGGCGCCACCCATGAACTACCAGTCGGTCCCCAGAGGGGGCGTGGTGGTGGTCGACCGCGATCTCAACGTGGACGTGAGCATCCCGCATGGCTAGCTGGGCGAGCAGAGCCACGGCGTCACAGCGAGCGCGCGCGTGGCTGCCCACGCTGGCCCTGCTCCCTGCCTTGCTGGTGCCCGCCTGCGCTTCGTCAGAGGCCGGGCGCGGCTCGGCGCCACAGCGTCCGCCGCTCACGGACCTGGACCCAGCCCCCTACCGGCCCGTACCCACGACCGCGGCGGGAGGCGGCGACACGCGCGCCCTCGCGGTGACCTCCCACGTGGACAGCGCCGTGCAGCTCGCCCTCGACTTCATCGCGGCGGTGCGCGAGGCCGACATGCCACGAGCGCGGGCGCTGATGGCCGACGAGATGTTTCGCCTGGGCGAGCGCGACTTCTACCGACCCATGACGGCCAATGTCGCGCTGGCGCAGCTCCAGCAGGCGGTCGCACGCGCTCGGTCGAGCGGGGCGCGCCCGGCGCCCCTCGCGCGGCTGCTGCAGCTGCAACAAGCCGAGGTGTCACCCCCGCGCCCCTCCACCCCCCAGGGGCAACGCGGGCTCCAGCCGAGCGACAGCCTGGTCACCTTCCCCATCACCGCCGAAGGCCGCGTGGAGCTCGCGCGCTGGTACCCCGGCTGGTCCACCCGCGTGCGCATCCTGGTGCGCACCAACGGCACCCCGCGCGTGATTGGGTTCTGAGCATGCACCAACCCCACGGTAGCCCGGCCGACGACGAGGTCCTGATCCTGCTCTGTACGGCTCCGACCACACAAGTGGGCGCCGTGCTCGCGCGCATCGCCGTGGAGGCGCGCCTCGCGGCGTGCGTGAACATCCTCGACGGCGTGCGCTCGGTCTACGTGTGGGAGGGCGCCGTCTGCGACGAGCCCGAGGTCCAGCTGCTCTTCAAGACGACCCGGGCGCGAATCGAAGCCCTCTGCGAGCTGGTCCGTGAGGCGCACCCCTATGAGGTCCCGGAGCTGCTCGTGCTGCCGGCGGACAACGCTGCGAGCAGCCCCGCCTACCTACGCTTCGTGCGCGACGCGGTCGGCTAGCCGGAGAGAGCCCGGCGAGCAGGAACGGCGCTCAGGCCTCGCCGACCGTGTGGACGTTGGACGCGATGTCGAACATCCCGCGCCGCTTCGCCGCCGCGAGCACCCGCAGGGCCTCACGGTAGCCGCGCGTCATGAGCAGCTTGGCGTTGGCGCGCGACGTGAAGGAGAAGCGGCCGAGATCCGCGGACACGTTCAGCACCGTCACGTGCGGGTAGAGGCGGTTGATCAAGTCGATGCCGCGCTTCTCTTTCTCACTGACGACGATGTTGAGCGCCTGACGGCCAATGGCCAGCCCGCCACCGTGCACGAGCGAGCGCTGACCCGGCCGGATCACGTGAGGGCGGTACACGTTGGAGATGATGACCACGTCCGCCCCCGCCTCGACCGCGAGGTCGATGCTGAGCGTGCGCACCAGCTCGCCGTCCATGTAGTAGCGGTCGCCGATGCGGTAGGGTCGAAACAGCAGCGGCACACAGGAAGAGGCTGCGACCGCCTGGCTGATGGGCACGTCCTCGCGGTAGCCCCTGCCGAACACCACACGACCACGCCCGTCGATGTCCGCCGCGGTCACGAAGACGTCCTTGTCCAGCGCCCGGAAGTCGTTCTTGGGGAGCTTCTCGGCCAGGTAGCGCTCGAAGCGGTCGATGGAGAAGAGCCCGCTCGCGAGGTAGCCCGGCTGCCCGAGCTGCTCCAGGTTCGGAGCGCCGAGGAAGTAGCGCGCCCGCAGCGGGTTCGTCTCACCGGCGCGTCGCTGGTAGAAGGGACGCGCCCACTCGGCCAGCTGAGAGGCCGAGAAGCCCTGGGAGTAGAACGCGGAGGCGATGGCTCCCGCCGAGGCGCCTACGTAGATGTCCGGCTCGAGCGCCAGCTCCTCCATCGCGCGGAGCACTCCTAGATGGGCAACGCCCTTGGTTGCTCCTCCTGAACCAACGAACGCGATGCGAGGCTTACCCATGAGGCCATGGTTTCTCGCCAGGCTCTGCGGGTCAAGTGCGGGATGCGCCGCGACGCACAGCCCCCGCGTGAAACGCCCCGTAGGCTAGCGACCGCGGTTGCGAATGGCGGCCTGGCGCGCATCACGCAGCATGGGGCGCGCCTCGTACGCCACGCTCGAGCGCGGCCAGCGCCGGATCACCGTCAGGTAGCCCTCGACGGCGGCGTCCAGATCGCCGAGCTCCTCGGCGCAGAGCGCGGCGAGGAACACCGCGTCGTCCTGGAGCTCTGGCGCGGTGGTCTGCTCCGCCACCTGCCGGGCGTAGAGGATGGCCTCGGCCTGCCGGCCCAAGCGGCGCAGCGCCCGCGCGAGCTCGTAGCGCATGGCCGGGACGTGCGGGGCGTCCTCCTTCAGTCGGATGGCCTCTTCCAGCTTGTCGGCGGCCTCCGCGTAACGCCCCGTGCGCACCAGGTCGAGCCCGGTCTGGTAGGCCTCGATGCTCAGGTCCAGGCGGAAGCGCTCGTAGAAGTCCCGGAAGAACTGGGCCTCGGCGCGCGAGATGTGGGTGTCCTCGGCGATGACGTCGTAGCGCGTGACCACCTCGCGGCGCTTCTCCTGCCGGATGAGGTCATAGAAGCGGGCGGCGCGGGCCTCCGCGGCGCTGCGGTCATCGGCGCGCTGCCGCTCCTCGAGCAGGGCGCGCCGCAGGTCCGTGTTGCGCGCCTCGAGGTTCAGCTTCTCGGACTCGATGGCCGCGATGGTGGCGTCCGACGCCAGCTTGAGGCCCCCGAACGAGAGCGCCGCGAAGAGCGCGTAGGCCACGGCGCCGTTCCAGTTGAAGCGCCGCTCGTAGCCGGCCTGCCGCTTGGCGATGGACTTGATGTCCGCGCCCAGCGAATTGACGAGGTTGTTCGTCTTGATAGTGAGACCACGAGACTCGATGATCTCTTTCTTGATCTCACGGATCTCCTCGTCGGTCTCGCGCACAGCCCGGAGGTAGCCCCGTTGGGGCCGCCAAGCAAGCCCCTGGCTGCCCAGAAGGCGAGCGCGGCAAGCAAAACGGTGACATACTGCGCCGCGTTGCTTGACGACCCCTGCCATGGCGCGTAGAGCGCCGCCCCGGAGGACCCCCATGAACATGCTGTCCCGCACCCTCACGTCCCTGGCCCTGGTCACCACGCTGCTGCTCGCGGCCTGCGGTGGCCCCACGGTCTACGCCTTGGTCGGCACGCCCCGGTCCGTGGGGACCGATGGCACGGTCGAAGTCGAAGCCACCGATGGCGGCAACTTCCTCGTGAACATCACCCTCAACCACCTGCCGCCGCCGGCGCGTCTGGGGGACGGCCTGACCACGTACGTGGTGTGGTTCATCCGCGACGGCGTGGCGCCCACGCTGGCGGGGGCCCTCAACTTTGATGAAGAGGAACGGAGTGGCTCCATGATGGCGACCACCCCGTACTCGCAGTTCCGCGTCCGCGTGACCGCGGAAGAGACACGGGACGTAGCGTCCCCCAGCACGATCGTCGTCGCTGACCAGCTCGTCGAGGAGTAGTTCATTGGGTGATACAAGCGATCTCAAGAAGGGCTATAAGCTCCTCAAAGACGACCAGCCTTGGCTCGTGGCGGACTGCCAGTTCGTCAAGCCGGGCAAGGGTCAGGCTTTCTTTCGTACGCGACTGAAGAACATGATCACCGGGCGTGTGGTGGACCACACCTACAAGTCCGGCGAGAAGATCGACAAGGCGGACACGGAAGAGCGCACCTATCAGTACCTCTACCCCGAGGGCGAAGGGCGCGTGTTCATGGACATCGAGACGTACGAGCAGATCAACCTGTCGAACGAGCAGCTCGGTGAGTCCGCCTACTTCCTGCTGGACGGCACCAACGTGGACGTCATGTTCTTCGTGGGCAAGCCCATCGGCGTGACCCCGCCCACCTTCGTGAACCTGAAGGTCACGGAGACGGAGCCCGGCTTCAAGGGCGACACCAGCAGCAACACCACCAAGCCCGCCACCGTGGAGACGGGGTTGGTCGTGAACGTGCCGCTCTTCGTGGTCGAAGGTGACGTCCTCAAGATCGACACGCGCACCAGCGAGTACGTCGAGCGCGTCAAGGCCTGACGGTCGGCATGGGCCACGAGGACCCCTTCGTGCGCTCCGCCTCGTCTGACCCCACCCAAGTGCCCCGCGACACCATCGCGTCCCTGCGGCGCCTGGCCCTCCAGCCAGGCTCCCACGTGGACGTGCGGTTTCCGGGGCGCATCGCTTCCGTCCTCCCGAGCGGCTGCTTGGTTGGCGACCGAGGCGCATCGGTGTGGTGCGACCTGTGCGAGGGCCACCCCACGCCGCCGGACGGCGCCTGGGTCGTCGTGCGCGGGCTCTGGGACGGGGCGCGCGTCGGCGAGGCACAGCTGGAGCTGCTGAACGTCCCGACCCAGCCCTTCCCCGCACCTGGAGGCGACTGGCGCTGGCTGAACGACGACGAGGGCCGCCGCATGGCGCACGTCCTGGCTCGGGCGGCCATGATGCGGGCCGTACGTGAGTACTTCGACGGGGAGCGCTTCGTCGAGGTCGAGACGCCGCTAGCGGTGCCCAGTCCCGGCCTGGACACGCACCTGGACGCGTTCTCCGTGGGCGGCTCGCGCGCGCCCCGCTGGCTCATCACCAGCCCGGAGTACCAAATGAAGCGCCTCCTTTCGGGGGGGCTGACGCGCATCTATCAGACCTGCCGCTGCTTCCGTCGCGACGAGGCGGGCGCGCTGCATCAGCCCGAGTTCAGCATGCTGGAGTGGTACCGCGGTGGCGCGGGCGCCGAGGACGTCATGGTGGACACCGAGCGGCTGGTGGCACACGCCGCGCGCGCGCTTCGCGCGGCGTCCACGGACCCGCTGATGGTGCCCGGCCGCCACGGCCCCATCGACCTCACCCCTCCCTGGCCGCGGCTGACCATCGCGCAGGCCTTCCAGCGTTTTGCGGGCAAGGACGCCGACGCGCTGGCAGCCGAGGACGAGGCGCGCTTCTTCGACGTCTACACGAGCGAAGTCGAGCCGCACCTCGGTCGTGAGCAGCCCGTGTTCCTCACGCACTGGCCCGCCAGCATGGCCTCCCTCGCGCGCCTGGTGCCGGGAGATCCGGCGCACGCCGAGCGCTTCGAGCTCATCGTGGACGGCGTCGAGCTGTGCAACGGCTTCGGCGAGCTGATTGACGCAGCGGAGCAAGAGCGGCGCCTGCTGCACGACCAAGGCGCTCGCGCCGCGCTGGGCCTGCCGGTCTACCCCGTGGACCAGCGCTTCTTGGACGCGCTGCGCGAGGGCCTGCCGCCTTCGGGGGGCAACGCGCTGGGGCTGGACCGCCTGCTCATGTTGCTCACGGGGGAGACACACATCGACGACGTGTGCGCCATCCCCCACGCGCGCCTCTGAGCACCTACCGTGAGCCTCGGGCTGGACGCCCCCGCGTGGCGTCAGGCCTCCCTCAACGGTACGTGGGCGGCGGCTG
This sequence comes from Sandaracinaceae bacterium, assembly GCA_020633075.1. GTDB lineage: Bacteria > Myxococcota_A > Polyangia > Polyangiales > Houyiibacteriaceae > JADJJE01. The sequence continues at coordinate 413,408 of JACKEI010000002.1, read as the reverse complement.
CGGCACGGCCTCCTCGCCCACCGGCGGCAGCGGCGTGGGCGGGACAGCGGGGCTCGGACTCGGCGGCTCCGCAGCGGAGGCCGCGTTGGCGCGTGCGACGTCGTGCTGGACCTGGAGCGCCGCGGCGCGGGCCTGGTCGGCCTGCAGCGAAGCCAGCGCGTCTCGGTAGACGGTGCGCTCGGGGTCGAGGGCGATGGCAGCCTCGAGCGCGGCCTGGGCGGCGGCGTAGTGACGCGCCACGTCGGCGGTGGTGGTGGGGTCGAAGCGGCGCGCGACGCTCAGGTCGTAGAGGGCGCGCGCGCGCGTCTCCGCGTCCAGCGCGGCCAGCTCGGGGCTGCGCACCGCCTCCTCCAGCAGGACGCGGGCAGCGCGCCACTCCCCGTCGCGCAGGAGCTCGAGCGCCCTCTCGACGCGGGGTTCCGGCACCCGGAAGAGGCGCAGCCGCACGCGCTCCGTGCGTTGGTCCAGGTACGGCAGGAGCACGCTCATCACGCGGTCCAGCAGGACCCGCTCGGCCCGAGGCCCTGCCCCCGTGAGCTGAGCGTCCTCGCGCACGCTGTGGATGACCCGCCCCGTACGGATGTCGCGCACCGACATGGTCACGGCGAGTGAGAGCACGGCCTCGTCGATGTAGTCGGTGCGCATCCGGGACACACAGCGCCCGAAGGAGCAGTCCTGGTACGTGAAGGTGCGTGGCACGGTGGTCACGCGCACCGACTGCGCGGACGTGACGTCCACGATGGCCGTGCCGGGCTGGAGGGTTCCGGCCGCGATGAGCTGCTCCACGTTCTCGCGCGGCATGCGCTGCGCCTCCACCGCCTGGGAGCCATCGACCGGCTGGCGCAGGTGCTCCTCGATGCGAGCGGCCGCGTCGGCCCCGTTGGCCTCGGACCCGAAGGCGATCAACACCACCGGGTAGACCCGCAGCGGCATCACGGCGGGATACGAGACCACGGCGCTCACGCTCGAGCGTCCACAACCAGCGGCCATCAGCGCCGCCAACCAGAGCCCCGCGAGCCGTGCGTTCACCCTCTTAGCGTAGCCTCTCCTTGGCCTGCTGCCAGAGCGCGTCCAGCTCGGCGGGGTCGCGCTCGCGCAGGCCGCGTCCCTCTCGGTGAGCCTGTGCCTCGGCAAACGTGAAGCGCGCGCTGAAGCGGTCGAGCGTCCCGCGCAGCGCGGCCTCCGGGTCCAGCGACGCCTTGCGAGCCAGGCTCGCCAGCGCGAAGAGCACGTCGCCGAGCTCGCGCTCCATCGCGGCGCGGTCACCGCTGGCCAGCGCTTCGTCGAGCTCGGCCAGCTCTTCGTCCACCTTGGCGCGAGCACCCGCCGCGTCGGGCCAGTCGTAACCCACGGCGGAGGCCTTCTCCCCCACGCGCGCCGCGCGCAGCAGGGCCGGGAGCGCGCGCGGCACACCGTCGAGGGCCCCCTTGGGGCGGGTCTCCCCCGACGCCTCGGCGCCCTCTTTCGCGCGGGCGAGCTGCTCCTGCGCCTTGATCGCTTCCCAGCGCTCCACGGTGCCCTCGGCGCTGTCCATGCGCTCGTCACCGAAGACCCACGGGTGGCGCCGAGTCATCTTGTCGGAGATGGCCGCGACCACGTCGTTCGGCCCGAACCAACCCTTGCTGCGCGCAATCTCCGCCTGGAACACCACCTGCAGCAGGAGGTCTCCCAGCTCGTCGCAGAGCCCGCGGGGGTCGCCTGCGTCGATGGCCTCGACCACCTCGTAGGCCTCCTCGATCACATAGGGACGCAAGGACTGTAGGGTCTGCTCGCGATCCCAGGGGCAGCCGTCGGGGGCCAGCAGACGCTGCATGATGGCCACGAGCTCGGGGAAGTTCTCGCCGCGGGGGGCCTTTGGGTCAACCATGCCCGACTGTAGCAGGCGCCGCCGCGGGGCTCCCCCTGGTACCCTCGGAGGGAACCATTCATGCCACAGAAGACAGACCACAAGCCCCGGGCGCGCACCGGCAGCGGTGAGGCGCGCTGGGGACACGCCCTCGCGCTGGACGCCACGCCGCAGGCCCAACCGCTCTACGTGCAGATCGCGGAGGCCATCAGCGCCGACGTCCGCCGAGGTGTGCTGCGCCCGGGCCAGGCGCTGCCGGGCAGCCGCAGCCTCGCTCGGGACCTCGGGGTCCATCGCAACACGGTGCTGGCGGCCCTGCGTGAGCTCGAGAAGCAGGGCTTCCTGATGACCGAACCCGCGCGCGGCACGCGCATCTCGGAGCAGCTCCCGGTGCAGCCGCTCGCGCCCAGCGTGCGTGCGCGCGGTCTGGCGGACTTCCCCGTGCCGCGCGCGCCGAGCTTTCGGGTGATGGCCACGCCACCGGGGCACTTCACGCTGCTGGGGGGCGTGCCCGACCTTCGCCACGTGCCCACGGCGGCCCTCGCCCGGGCGTACCGACGCGCGCTGGGTAGGCGCGCCAACTTGGGCTACGGCGATCCCGCCGGTTCCGCGGCGCTCCGGGCCGGGCTGGCCACCATGCTGGCCCGCACGCGCGGGCTGGCGCTCACGTCCGACGACCTGGTGGTCACTCGTGGGAGCCAGATGGCGCTCGACCTCGTCGCGCGCGCGCTCCTGCGTCCGGGCGACGTGGTGGCGGTGGAGGGCCTGGGGTATCGCCCGGCCTGGGAGGCGCTGCGGGCGACGGGCGCGCAGCTGGTGCCTGTCCCCGTGGACGAGCACGGCCTGCAGGTGGACCGCCTCGCGGCCCTCGCGGAGCGCGTCCCCCTGCGCGCCCTGTACCTCACCCCGCATCACCAGTATCCCAGCACGGCCGTGCTCGGAGCGCCCCGCCGGCTGCAGCTCATCGCGCTCGCCCGCCAGCACCGCTTTGCGCTCATCGAGGACGACTACGACCACGAGTTCCACTACGAGGGCCGCCCCATTCTGCCCCTGGCGGCGCGCGCCCCCGAGAGCGTGGCGTACGTGGGCACGCTCTCGAAGGTACTGGCGCCGGGGCTGCGGCTCGGGTGGTTGGTGGCGCCCTCGCCGCTCCGCGAGGCCATCATCGCGCGGCGGAGCGTGGTGGACCGCCAAGGCGACCTGGTGCTGGAGGAGGCGCTCGCCGAGCTGCTGGACGAAGGGGAGGTGGCCCGCCACGTCCTGCGCATGCGCGGCCTGTACGAGCAGCGCCGAGACTTCATGGTGGAGCGCCTGCGCGAGATCTTTGGCGAGACGCTCTCGTTCACGGTCCCACGCGGAGGCATGGCGCTCTGGGCGCGCGTGCGCGGCGTGGACGTGGACCGCTGGGCGGAGGCTGCGGCCAGCCGCAAGGTGCTCGTGCAGCCGGGACGCCTCTTCAGCTTCGACCGGCGTGCGCGCCCGTTCCTGAGGCTCGGCTACGGCGCACACGATGAGACGGAGCTCGCCCGGGCCATCGCGCTGCTGAACCAAGCGCGCCACTCGCTCTGACGCCGAGCGTCGCTGCGTCAGCGAGGGCTTCGCACACGGAGTGGCCCTTGTTCAGCGTGGAGCCGGGCGTGCCAGTCGCACGCCGCTGCGGCTCAGCGTGACGGCCGCGCGTCCTCAACCGGGGCCCCACAGTGGGGACACACCGCTAGCTCCTTGGCGAAGGGCGCCGCACAGAACGCGCAGAAGACGCGGCCGGCCAGCGTCTGCTCGTTGATGCGCCGCAGCTCCGGATACAGCACCTCCAGCTCGGCCGTGCTCATGCGGTCGTCCTCGTCCGCCGGGGACCAGATGACCTCCAGCACCGCCAGGCTGTCCCCATCCAGCGCGATGACCTGGTCCAGCAAGTGACGCACTTCGTTGGCGTCGGTGACGTCCGCGACGTCGATCAGCTCGCGGTGCGCCGCGACCAGCAGGGTGACCACCACCACCCCCTCTCCCTCTTCGCGACTGGCGCGCTGCTCGGGACCGCTGGTCACACGAGTGCTGCCGTTGGCGTTGCGGATGAGCTCGTAGCGGAACTTGGCGCGGGCGTCCGCCGCGGCCTTCCGGAAGACGCGCTCCGCGTCCTGCGGCGCCGCGGGCAGCGTGTTGAGCACGGAGCCGTACAGCCACGAGAGCTCCGCGCGGCGCAGGGCCAGCGCGGTCTCGCGAGCCAGCCTCGCGAGGCCGTCGCGGCTGCTGGTGTCCCCGTCCCGCGCCAGGCGCTCGAGCTGCCCCTGGACGTGCTTCCGCGCGCGCCAGTCGATCGCCAACATGAGCCCCGAGACGTCGATGCGGTTGGTGGTGGGCAGCCGCCCGCGCACGGTGTCTCCCGAGCGAAAGCGCAGGTGTCCCAACACCATCGAGATGATCAGGTAGAGCACGACTCCGGCGACCAGCGCCGCAACCCCGCCGCCGCCACCGCCACCGCCACCGCCACCGTCATAGCCCCCGCCGTCGTAGCTGGAGGAGGAGTACCCCCCGCCACCTCCGCCATAGTCGCCGCCCCCACCCCCTCCGCTCGAGAAGCTGCCACCGCCGAAGCTGCCTCCCGAGCTCTGCGCCCGCGCCGGTGCCCCACCCAGGCAGAGCGCCAGGGTGATCAGCAGCCCGAACGTGCCGCACCAGAGCACGACACGACGCAGCAGAGAGGTCATTGGCGGGAGCATGTCGCGCAGTGTCCCACAGCGACGAACGCGCGAGAAGTTCGTGGCGGGGGCCCCTCCTGCCAGCGACCGCTTGCCAGACCGCCCCCTCCACGCGTACGGTGCCGCCGTGTCCCTACTGCACCTAGAGAACGTCGAAAAGCGCTACGGCGAGCTGCGCGCGCTGAAGAGCCTGACGCTGACCCTGGAGCCGGGCCGCATTGGCCTCTTGGGCCCCAACGGCGCGGGCAAGAGCACGTTCTTGAAGACGCTGCTGGGGCTGCTGCAGCCCTCGCACGGCACCGTCCGCGTGCTGGGCATGGACCCCTCGCGCGAGGAGCTGAAGCTGCGCGCGCTGATCGGGTACATGCCCGAAGGCGACGCGGTGTTCCCGGAGATGAACGCGCTGCACTACACGGTGCTCGCGGGCGAGCTGTGCGGGCTGCCACACGCCGAGGCCATGGGCCGCGCGCATCAGATCCTCCACTACGTGGGCCTCGGTGAGGCTCGCTATCGGCCGCTGGGCTCGTTCTCCACCGGCATGAAGCAGCGTGCGCGCCTGGCGCAGGCGCTCGTGTCGGACCCCAAGCTGCTGCTCCTGGACGAGCCCACGAGCGGCCTCGACCCGCGCGGGCGCGACGAGATGCTGGCGCTGATCCTGGACATCCCCAAGCGCACGGGCGCGAGCGTCATCCTGTCCACGCACATCCTCCCGGACGTGGAGAAGACCTGCGACCAGGTCGTGGTCATGACCCAGGGCGAGGTGCTCTTCGCGGGCGCGCTCGAAGAGCTGCTGCGCACGGACCACAGCATCTACGAGGTGCGGGTCAAGGGCGACCCGGACGGTGTGCGCAGAGCCCTCGAGATGGAGCGCTGCGTGGTGCAGCGCGACGGAGCGGCGTTGCGCGTGCGGCTCCCCGAGGGCGTGGGCACCGAGGCCATCCTACGCGCGGCGCGGGAGGCAAAGCAGCCCGTCCGCCACATGGCGCCCTTCAAGTTGACGCTGGAGCGGGCCTTCCTGGACACCCTCGCCAAGCGCGAAGACGCCGACGCCGACGCGGCCCACGCTGCGGCCCACTGAGACCGTGAGCGTCCTCTTCTGCCCGTTCTGTGAGGAGTCGTTCGAGGGCCTCACGCACTGCCCCGAGCACGAGCTCGAGCTGGTGAGCTTCGACCGGCTGGAGAGCCGCCTGGACGAGGACGTCCTGCGTGAGCGGGCGTCGAACGAGGAGCGCATCGACGCGCTGCACCCGGGCTACATGCGCGGGCCCATCGCGCTCGGAGCCTTGACCACGTGCGTGGGCTTCTTCCTCCCGTTCATCGAGTTCCAGTTCGACGGGCAGCTGGCGACGGCGTCCGCCTATTCGTTTGCGCTCGAGCGCGCGCTGAACCTGTGGACCCCGCTGGGCGTCGCCATCGCGCAGCTGGCGGTGCTGGCCTCGCGCCGCACGCCCAGCGCCATGCAGAGCGCGCGCCTCACCATCCCCTTGCTCTCGTGCGTGGGCGGCGCCTCCATCGCGTACACCAGCCAGCGCGTGTTCACGCACGTGGAAGCGCTGCTGGAGGCGGGCGGCACGGGCGTGGCCCACTTGCTGGTGGGCGCCTTCATGATGATGGCCGGCTTGGCCTTCAGCGGGCTCGCGGGGCTGCGCTTCGGCATCAGCACCAGCGACGTGGAGCGGCCCAGTCACCCGCACGGCTGAGACGCCTCAGGACATGAGCTTGCTGTGGTTCTCGCCTCGCGGTCCCGCCACGGCGTGGCTGAGCGCGATGACCTCCACCAACAGCGCGCGGTAGACGCGGTCCAGCTGCTCGAGCTCGACCTCGCCCTCCGCCTGCTCGATGGCCTCCTCCACGTGGTGCTGGACGAACTCGATGACCGCCGGCTGCCCCATCGCGACCACGTCGTCGCTGTCGAGCGCCTCGGTGGGGTCGTTGGCCCGCAGCTCCTCGTCCACGCTGAGGGTCTCGAGCGCGATCTGGAGTGAGCGCTCGTCCACCTCGTCCAGGCGCGTGGGAAAGGCCTCGCGGAAGGTCATGTAGACCGTCACCACGAGGAAGTAGCCCAGGGACTGCACCAGCTCGTCTTGGCCCTCGGAGAGCTGCTCGGCCAACCAGTCGCTCAGCGCGGGTTGGCGCCGGTCCAGCTCCGCGTAGCCGCGGTCGAGCACGCCCTGCAGGTCGTCCTCGTGCGCGTCCAGCTGCGCCTCCACGAGCTGAACGAAGTGCTCGTCCACCACCGCGTGGCGCGGCACCGGACGGAGGGCCGCTTTTCTGAGGAACATGACGCGCGATCTAGCCCGCTAGCCAGGTCGAAGCCAGCTGATAGGGTACGGACACATGGTCGACCACGCGCGCCCGGCCGAGGATCTCCCTCGCGAGCCTCTCGGGACTCCGCCAGCGGCCCTGCGCGCGCCCCCTCCCGCCTCGCCTCGCGAGCGCAGGCTGGCGGTGGCGCTGGTTTCGCTGACGACGGCGGTGGGAGCCGGCGCCACGGCGTTCTCTCCTTGGCTCCTGGTGCATCACCCTGCGTGGCTCGTCGCGCTCAGCCCCGACATGCGTCACATCGTGCTGACCGCGACGTCGCTCGACCTGCAGACCGCCCTGCTCATCTGCGTGCCCCGGCGCGTGTTCGGGATGTACACCGCCTGGGCGCTCGGCGCGGCCTACGGCGCCGCGGCGCTGGGCTTCATCGAGGGTCGTTACCCGCGCGTGCTGCGCGTGGTGCGCTTCATCGAGCGGGCGTTCCTGCGCACAGGGCCGGTGCTGCTGGTCGCGTGGCCCTCCTACACGCTGAGCTCCATCGCGGGCGTGGTGCGCACGCCCTTCCCGCGCTTCCTGCTGGCCACCACCTTCGGGCAGCTGGGCTACGTGCTGGCCAGCTACTACTTCGGCGTGGAGCTGGGCAGCCTGACCGACCGCTTCCTCGACTGGCTGCGCGAGCACCTGCTGGCCACCACGCTCCTGTGCGTGGCGGCCGTCGGGCTACAGCTGGTCTCGCGCGTGCGTCGCCGCGCACGTGAGCAACGCGCGCGGGGCGACCACGCCCCCTGAACGCAGGGCGCTCAGCCGACCTTCTGCTTGCGGGGCTTCGCGCCCTTGGTGGCCTTCTGGGCTGCTGGAGGTGCCCAGCGGCGCACGCGCACCTGCGGGTCGCGGTGGTCCGGCTTGCTCGCGTTGCGCTCGAACTGCTCGGCCACCGACGCGTGCACGTCCACGGCGCTGCTGCGCTGCTGCACGCGGATCTCGCCGATGTCCTGGCTGGTGACGTCGCCCTTGCGGCAGAGGATGGCGAGCAGGCGGCGCACGTCGGCCCCCTTCTCTTCGCCCCAGCTGACCTGGAACGTGACGAACGCGCCGTCCTGCTGGCTGTTGGCGGCGCGGGCGCGCGCCGGGCCGGCGGGGCGCTCACGCACATCCGGCTGGCGGTCGCGTGAGTCGGCGTGGCGGTCGCGCGGCGCGCTGGCCGCAGCGCGCGCGGGCCGCGCGTCTCGGTTGTCACGCGGGTCGCGGAACGGCTGCACGTTGCGGGGCGCGCAGGGACCGGCGAAGTCCATGCGGGTGAGCAAGGCGGCCACCACGTCACGCGGCTCGCGGCCGTCCAGCAGCAGCTCCGCCAAGCGCCGGCGGCCCGCCTGCTCCGCGTCACGCGTGCTGGCGGAGTCGCGCTCGATGGTCTCGGAGACCGACGTGAAGAGCCGATCCTGAGCGGCCGCCAGGATGTCCTCGGCGCTGGGCACGTCTTCGAAGCGAGCCTTCACGCGCGCCGAACGGAAGAGCATCTCGGCGCGGCTGCGCGCGCGCGGCGGCACGAAGAGCACGTTGCGCCCCTGACGACCCGCGCGCCCCGTGCGACCGCTGCGGTGCGTGAAGATGTCGGCGTTGGTGGGCGGGTCCACCTGGATGACCTGCCCGATGTCCTGTACGTCGAGGCCGCGCGCCGCCACGTCGGTGGCCACCAGCAGCTTGCACGCGCCGCTGCGGAAGAGCTCGAAGGTCCCGGTGCGCTCGCGCTGCGTCATGTCGCCATGCAGGGCGCGGGCGGGAAAGCCGTTGTCGCACAGCGCCGCGGCCAGGCCCTCGGTGTCGGCGCGAGTGCGCACGAAGAGCAGCGTCTTGTCGTCCGGCGCGGAGAGCAGCGTGTTGATCACGGCGTCGAGCGCGCGGCCCGGCTGGACCCACATCGCGATGTGGTCGATGTCCGTGTTGGCGCTACCGAGGGTGGTGCCCTCGATGGCGAGGGGATCGCGCTGCAGGCGCGACGCGAGGCGCTGCACGGCGGGCGGGAAGGTCGCGGAGACCAAGTGCGTGGTGCGCTCGTCCGGGGCGTGCCCGAGGATGGCGTGCAGCTCCTCCTCGAAGTCCATGTCCAGCATCTGGTCCGCCTCGTCGAGGACGACGGCGCTCATGTTGGCGAGCGACAGTCCACCATGGCGCAAGTGGTCCAGCAGGCGACCCGGGGTGCCCACCACGACGGCCGGCTCGCTGCTCAGCTCGCGGCGCTCCTCGAGGGGGTTGGTGCCACCGGTGACGGCGACGACCCGCGCGTTCAGGGGCTCGTAGAGCCAGGTGAGCTCGCGCCCGAGCTGCTGAGCCAGCTCTCGCGTGGGGGCGATGACCAACACGCAAGGAGAGGCGTTGCGGGCACCGGTGCGCCGGTGGGCGGCCACCTCGGGGGCGACGGCCAGGCCGATGGCGACCGTCTTACCGGAGCCGGTCTGCGAGGAGACGCGCAGGTCACGGCCGACGGCATCGGCCGCCACGACGGCAGCCTGCACGGTGGTGAGCGCCTCGAAGCCTTGCGCACGAAGAGTTTCGCCGAGCCCCAGCGGGGCGGCGGAGAGGTCATTATTCAGGGTCATGTCCGGATCTCGTTGGCGCCATGTCGCAGGCAACCAACAGCAGGCAGCCAACGAGAACGGCGATGATGAGCGGGTCGACTCCGGGCCCTTCTCCCGCTTTGCGTGGAGGGGATGGAGAGGACGGCGTCGGCGCTTTTGGCGCACCGACCAACGCTCGGGCCGCCTATATGGGGCCATTCGCTCGCCACGTCCAGTCGACGACGCGTCATTCGACACGCTGAGCACGACTTCTCCGTGCCATGGGCCGGCACCCGACACGACCACGCGAGATCGGCCGGGGAGTCTGCTACCGTGCGCCCGGTGCCCACCGTCTTCACCTTGCCCGCCGGCGAGACGCTCCCGCCGCTGACCGCGATCTTCACCGAGCAAGCGACTCAGCTGCCCGACGAGCCGCTGCGCGCGCATGTGCTCGCGATGGCACACGCCTTCATCGATGCTTCGGTGCACGGCCTGGTGTTGGGTCTCATCACCGACGGCGTCGGGGTGAGCGCCTTCACCGAGTCGCTCATGCGCGGGCTGGCCTCGCTGGTCGAGAGCATCGCGGCCAAGCTGGTGAATCAGGTGCTCAAGAAGGCGCCTCGTGAGGTCCTGATGGACTCCGGAGCGTTCTTCGTCTCCCGCGTGGCGCGGCTCCCAGAGCTCACGGGTCCCGTCATCGCGGTCCCCATGACGCCCGACAACGCCGCCGCGATTCAGCTCGCGATCGACACGGTGGAGCGCGAGCCGCTCGTGCGTGCCATGGATGGCGTGGTGGACGACAGCCTCGACTACCTCTTCGACGCCGCCTTCGCCGTCATCCCGCTGGGCCCGCTGACGCGCCGCGCCGTTGACGCTGGCGGGCACGCGATGCGCTCGGGAGGCAAGAGCGCGTCAGGCCGCGCGATCCGGCGCGCCAGCGATGGGGAACTAAAGGACTTGGCTGATTTCCTCGTCCGGCGACGCCAAGAAGCGCTGTAATTCCGGACTAACGCTTGCGCACCTGGTCGTTTGACACTCTGTGTCAGGGACCGTCGTTTTCGCGTCCGAACGGCCATGACATCGTGTTAGCGTCCCGCCACGCACATGACTTGGTCACGCCTCCACGTCTTGCTCCTCAGCCTCGTCCTCGCGGTGCCCATCGGGACACCCGCGGTCGCTCACGCGACACCACAGGACCTCATGGGCTTCGGGGGGCGCTCTCCGGGTATGGGTATGACGGGGACGTCCTACGCGGACAACTTCGAAGCCGCCTACAACAACCCCGCTGGCTTGGGCCGCAACGGGCGCATGGAGCTGATGCTGGGCGCCACGGGCGGCATTTTCCGGCTGAAGCTGGACGGCAACGACTACCCGCTGGACGCCTCTCAGGGCATGACCATCGGCTTCCAGCTGCCGCTCCCCTTCGGTGGACCGCTGGAGGACGTGCTCACGCTGGGCGCCGGCTTCTTCACGCCGTTCAACACCATCCTGCGCAACGACGTGCGCTTCGCGGAGACGCCACAGTGGACGGTCATCGACCGCGCACAGGTGGTGGCCTTGCAGATCGGCATGGGGATCGGCCTCGAGCGCTGGGTCCCGGGGCTGCGCCTGGGCATCGGTATCTCCGGGTTGGCGCAGAACTCCGGCACGCTGGACGTGCTGCTGGACGAGACCAACCAGTTCGTGTCCCTCACCGAGGTGCAGCTGCTGGCGGACTTCGCGCCCATCGCCGGCATCCAGTACTACCGAGACAACTTCTCGCTCGGCATCACCTACAGGTCGGAGCTGGTGTCGGCCATCAACCTGGACATCGAGGTGAGCAACCTGCCCATCTCCCTGCCGTTGCTGAGCATCGACGCCTACGCCCACTACGACCCGCACAACCTCTCGGTGGAGGGGTCGTGGAAGCCCACCCCAGAGATCCTGCTCGCGCTCAACCTCACGTGGCGCCGCTGGTCGGCCTACCCCGGCCCCGCCGGCTCCACCACGGCGGACAGCAACTTCCCGCCCGCCATGAACTTCCGCGACACCGTGTCGCCGCGGGTGGGCATCGAGTACACGTCCCGCCGCGAGCGCCTGGCCCTCTCGGCGCGCGGCGGCTTCCTCTTCGAGCCCACGCCCGCCCCGCGCGCGTCGCTGCAGCCGGTGCGCGACTCGAACCGGGACCCCTTGCTCGACATGAACGGCAACGTCGTCCTGCAACCGCAGCGGCGCCTCGACAACAACCGCTTCATCGCCACCGCGGGCTTCGGGCTGGAATGGCAGACCGCCAACGAGCCCCTGTTCCGCCTCGACTTCTTCGGGCAGGCGCAGATGCTGCAGGCGCGCACCCACCGGGTACCGGCGCCGGGGGCCACCGACAACATGCGGACGAGCGGGTACGTACTCGTGTTCGGCGGCGTAGGAGGTCTGTCATGGTGACGCCAGTCCGGCTCGCGAGCGTAGCGCTCGCTCTCTCTCTGCTGCTCGGCCTCAGCGGTCAGGCGCACGCCACGCCAGGCGACACGCTCGGCATCGGCACGCGCAACATCAACCTCGGCGGCGCGGTCACCGCGGACGTCGAGGACGTGGGCGGCAACTACTACAACCCGGCCGGCATCGTGCGGGGCCCGGGCCTGCGCCTCTCGCTCAGCTACGTGTCCATGAACTCGGCGCTCGAGATCAACGGCAACGACAGCAACGTCGAGCGTATGAGCGGCATCACCCTCGGCATCGTCGCGCCACTGCAGATTGGTAGCTTCCGCTTCGGCTTCGGTCTGGGCGTGCACCTCCCGGACCAGCGTCTCAGCCGCACGCGCTCCACCATCCAGAGCCGCCCACGCTGGGAGCGCTACGACACACGGCCGCACAAGGTCTTCCTGTCGACCAACATCGCGTTCCGGCCCATCGACTGGCTGCTCATCGGCGTGGGCATCACCTTCCAGTCGCCCTCGGACCTGCAGCTGGTCATCGACGGAGACGCGGACCTCTTCCGAGTCAGCAGCACGCGCCTGCGCCACCAGTTCGAGGGGGACCTCACCAGCACGCGCTACCCTCAGGTCGGCACCCAGATCATCGCCTCGGAGAACCTCTCGTTCGGCATCTCGTGGCGCGGCGCCCTGAACCTGCGCAACCGGCTCGCGGCCACGGTGGACGGCAACGTCGTCGTGGGTTCCGTTCGGGCGCCGCTGGACTTCTCCCTGATCAGCGACAGCGTGAGCACCTACATGCCGCAGCAGCTGACGCTGGGCGTGGCGGCCCACCCGGTGGAGCGCCTGCGCGTCAGCATGGACCTCACGTGGATGGACTGGTCCAAGCACCCCAGCTTGATCCCGACGGAGGAGATCACGCTCATGATCGACCTCTCGCAGCTGCCGGTCATGCTGGACATCCCCGAAGAGATTGGCGGACGCTCGCCCATCCCGATGAACATGCGCGACACGCTGGTGCCGCGAGTGGGCATCGAATTCGACGCTTTCCAGAACGACTCGATCCTGGTGCAGGCTCGTCTCGGCTACGTCTACGAAGGCACCCCCTTCCCCATCCAGCGGGGCGCCACCAACTTCGTGGACTCCGACCGGCACACCATCTCTCTGGGCGCTGGCGTGCGCCTGTCGGACCTGCGCCCCACCCTCCCTGGGTACCTACAGCTAGATGCGTACTTCCAGTACGCTTACCTGCCGACTCGCAATCATCAAAAAGACAGCCTGGTCGACCCGGTCGGTGACTACCGCGCGGGCGGCCAGCAGTTCGGCTTCGGCGCAAGCCTCGAGGTGGTGTTCGAATGACTCACCAAGCGTTCCCCTTTCTACGGCGCTCCGGTCGCTCCTTCCGCCTCGCGCTCGTGCTCACGTCGTTGCTCGTGGGCTGCTCCGCGCTCGGCAAGGAGACGCCCTTCCCCGATCCGATCAGCACCAGCGGCGTAGGACCCTTCCGGCGCCTCGGCACCACGGAGACGCGCTTCCGCGGGCTCGCGCTGGACCTGGGCCAGCAGGGCTTGGACCGCGCGTCCTGGGCCGGGGGCTCCCTCTTCTACGCGGCGGCACCGGTCATCGCGCCCCTGCCTGCGCGGGACACCACCCTCCCCGCTCGTGAGCTGGACCCCGGGCAGTTCGACCCTTTCCGCATCTTCCGCAGCGACACCGAGGAGCGCTTCGGCTTCGACCCCGGCGTGGTCGTGCTCGAAGCGTCGGAAGCGTGGGAGGGTGGCTTCGTCACTCAGCCCTTCGCGCTCGAGCTCGAAGACGGGAGCGTGCGCGTCTACTACGCCGCTGCGGGGGGCATCGGCCTCGCGTCCGCGCCCAGCGTGACGGGCACGCTCACACGCAGCGGTGACGGCCTCGCGCTGGCCAACGACCTGGGCGTCATGGCAGGCCCCCTGCGCTCGCCTGCGGTCGCCGTCCTGGACGGCACCTACTACCTCTACGCAGACGATGGAACGGACATCTGGGTGGCCACCTCCGTCGACGGCCTGACGTTCACGCTCTTGGACGCGGACGACGCCGCAGGCGGCGTCAACCCCCTCTCCATCCCCGATCCCATCGACGACGACGAGCCGCTGGAGAGGGCGCACGTCAGCCCCGCAGCGCTGGTCGCCACCTCGCCCACGGGCCGCACCACGCTGCGCCTGTACGTGGAGTGCCAGCAGGTCCCGGAGACCGGCAACGAAGACCAACGCATCATCGCCGCGCTGGCGAGCATCGACGGCGTCACCTTCGAGCGCGCCCGCTTGCCGGCTCAAGAGGCGCGCGACGCGCCGGGACAGCCGACCATTCGTCGGTTCCACGAGGGAGTGGCCGAGCAGCTCATGTACGTCACCGTCACGCGCGGCACCGACCCCCAGCTGCGCGCGCTCCAAGTGGCGGTCGACCCAGCCCGCGCGAACTTCGAGCCCGCGCCGGAGCCCATGCCATGAACAGCGAGCCTGCCGTGATGGAGAGCGACGACGACCCGCAGGGCCTGCGCGAGCGGAAGAAGGTCCAGACCCGCGAGGCCCTGGTCAACGCGGCGCGTGATCTGTTCTTGGAGCGCGGCTTCGAGAGCGTGACCGTGGATGAGATCGCGCAGGTGGCGAACGTGTCGCGGCGCACCTTCTTCCGCTACTTCCCCACCAAGGAAGCGGCTGCGTTCCCCAACCGAGAGCTCTGGCTGGAGCAGTTCCACGCGCTCACGGCGCAGCGAGCTGGCGAGCCCGCCTACCAGACCGTGCGTCGCGCGCTGTTGGGCATGGCCAGCGCGTTCATGGCGAACCGCGACGTCATGATCTCCCAGCACCGCATCGCCAACGCGGCCACCTCGCTGGTCGCGTACCAACGTGACGTCGACCGCGTGTGGGCAGACGTCATCGCGGACGCCCTACGCTCGGAGCACGGCGGCCGGGAGTCGCGCTTGATCGCCGCCGCCATGATGGGCGTCATCCGCGCCACGCTGGACGAGTGGTTCGCGCAGGGCGCCCTCGGGGACCTCCTGGAGATGGGCACGGAGGCGCTGGAGCTCGTGGAGCGCGGCGTGCTGCACCGAGCGCCTGGTTCACGCTGACGCGGTCGTCTGCGCGTGAGGGGGGCGAGGGTGTAGGGGAGTGATGGAATACGGACTGCAGCTGGCTCGCATAGTGGGGTCGCACGTGCTCTGGGGACCGGCCGTGTTCTGGCCACTCTCGTCGTTCGCGGTCGCCTTCGTGTGGACCTGGCTAGCAGGTCGACGCTCCGCGGCGGCCGCCCCCAGAGCGGAAGAGCACTGGTCGGAGGTCGCGCGATGGGCGCAGGGACGACGTAGCGCGGTGGTCATGACCGGCGTCTCCGTGGGGACGCTCGCTGGGGTGCTGGCGTATTGCGCCTGTTCGCCGCTCGGGCCCCTGGGGTCCGTCATCACGATCGCGAGCGTGGTGGCTGCCGTGGTCGGGACACGCTTGGCGTTCCGGCGCCGCTACCCGGTGCTGGTGCCCGAGCGCACGCGGGGCGAGCGCCTGGCTTCCCTCGCGCTCGGACCCGGAACGCTCTACTACTGGGCCCTCACGCCCCTGCTGTGGGTACCCTTCGTGAGCGGGCGCTTCGACGCCCAGACCTGGGGCGTCGTCGTGGTGGCCGTGGCGTTCCACTTTGCGTGGGCCTTCGTCGCCCTCCGGCTCTGGGGCCGGCTGGGTCTCGTGCGCGCCGCCCCGCCCGAGCTCGAGGAGCGCTGGAAGGCCATGGCCCGCGCCCGCGGCGTGGACCTGCGCGGCGTGCGCGTGTGGCGCGTGCCCTGGGCCAACGCCTTCGCGCTGCCGGTCGGCCGCGAGATCGCGGTGACGGAGCGCCTGCTGGAGCTGCTCGATCCCGAGCAGCTGGACGGGGTGATCCTGCACGAGCTCACCCACCTCGGAGAGCCGCGCGGCGCGCTCTTGGTCCGCGTCGCCTATCCGCTCCTGCCGTTGCTGTTCCTGCTCCTTCCAGCTGCACTCGGGTCGTTCGGCTGGCTCGGACTCGTGCTCGTGCTCGGCACCATCGTCGTCGCAACGAAGGCGTTTGGCCGTTTCACCCGCCAAGCGGAGGTGCACGCAGACGAGGGCGCCCACGGCGACGAGAGCTCCCTCCCGTACGCCGCCGCGCTCCTCGCTCTCCACCGCGACCGGCTCATCCCCGCCGTCATGCGTGCGAAGGCGAGCGGATCGCACCCCGAGCTCTACGACCGACTGCTGGCGGCAGGGTTCACACCCGACTTTCCTCGGCCCCAGCCTCCGCCCAGGACCTCCGTGCTCGGCCCTTGGGTGCTGCTGGTCATGTGCTTCTCCGCCGGGTTCGGAGTGCTCAGGGCGGGCATTGCTTCCGCAGTGACGCCTGACGACATCGGAGCCGCAGCGTGGTGCGTCACGCCGCCCCCCGACGAGCTCATCCGGTTGGACCTCGTCACGGACAGCCCGGCTGCCCGCGCCCTCGCGCAGCTGGGCATGCAGCACGCGCCCACCGCTTGGAACTACCGTGCGCGCGCGTGGGGGCTCACGGCCAGTGGCCGCTGCGAGGAGGCCCGCGCGCTGGTGGCGGATTACAACGGGGCGAGCGGCTCGGCGACGCATGTCGCTGTGGACTTGCCCAGCGAGGAGGTGTTGACGCGGTGCACGCCGGTCGATGAGTGGGAGTGAGTTGGTGGCGGTGGCGGTGGCGGTGGCGGTGGCGGAGTCGGAGTCGGAGTCGGTGGCGGAGTCTGAGTCGGAGTCGGAGTCGGAGTCGGTGGCGGTGTCGGAGTCGGAGTCGGTGGCGGAGTCGGAGTCTGAGTCGGTGGCGGTGGCGGAGTCTGAGTCGGTGGCGGTGGCGGAGTCGGTGGCGGTGGCGGTGGCGGTGGCGGTGGCGGTGGCGGGGTGAGGGTCACATCGTGCTGGGATCGTGCCGCTTTGGGGTGGCGCGCGAGGGGGTGTGCGGGGCATGCTCTCACCCTCCTTTGGCAAGCAAGACAACGACCATGACCGACAAGCCGACGATCCTCTACACCTTCACGGACGAGGCGCCTGCCCTCGCGACGTACTCTCTGCTCCCCATCCTCCAGGCCTTCGCTGCTCCGGCGGGCGTGGCCATCGAGACGCGTGACATCTCGCTCGCGGCGCGCATCCTGGCCGCCTTCCCCGAGCGCCTGACCGAGGAACAGCGCGTGCCGGACACGCTGGCGGAGCTCGGCAAGCTGGTGGTCCAGCCCAGCGCCAACATCATCAAGCTGCCCAACGTCAGCGCGTCCATGCCGCAGCTCAAGGCTGCCATCGCCGAGCTCCAGGCCGACGGCTACGACGTGCCCAGCTACCCGGATGACCCCAGCACGGACGACGAGCGACAGGCCAAGGCCCGCTACGACCGCATCAAGGGCAGCGCCGTCAACCCGGTGCTGCGCGAGGGCAACTCCGACCGCCGCGCGCCGCGCGCCGTGAAGGAGTTCGCGCGCAAGAACCCGCACTCCATGGGCAAGTGGACGGCGGACTCGAAGTCGCACGTGGCCACCATGTCCGGCGGCGACTTCCGCAACAACGAGCAGTCCGTCACCCTCGGCGCGGCCACCACGGCGCGCATCGAGCACGTGGCGGCGGACGGCACGGTCACGGTCCTCAAGGACAAGCTCGCGCTGCAGGCCGGCGAGATCCTGGACGGCACGGTCATGCGCCGCGCCGAGCTGGTCGCCTTCCTCGAGGCCCAGGTCGAAGACGCCCGCCAGAGCGGCGTGCTCTTCTCGCTGCACATGAAGGCCACCATGATGAAGGTCTCGGACCCGATCATCTTCGGCCACGCCGTGCGCGCGTACTTCAAGGACCTGTTCGCCAAGCACGGCGCCACCTTCGACAGGCTGGGTGTGGACGTGAAGAACGGCTTCGGCGACGTCGTCGCGAAGATCGCCAGCCTGCCCGAGGCCGAGCGCGCCGCCATCGAGGCCGACATCGCGGCGACCTACGCCCGCGGCCCCGGCGTGGCCATGGTTGACTCCGACCGCGGGATCACCAACCTGCACGTCCCGAGCGACGTCATCGTGGACGCTTCCATGCCCGCCATGATCCGCACCTCGGGCCAGATGTGGAACGCCGCGGGCAAGCTGCAGGACACCAAGTGCGTCATCCCGGACAGCTGCTACGCCTCCGTCTACGAGGCCGTCTTCGCCGACTGCAAGGCCAACGGCGCCTACGACCCGGCCACCATGGGCAGCGTGTCCAACGTGGGCCTCATGGCGCAGGCCGCCGAGGAGTACGGCTCGCACGACAAGACCTTCGAGATCAAGGCGCCCGGCACCGTGCGCGTGGTCACCGCCGAGGGCGCTACCCTGCTCGAGCACAAGGTGGACACGGGCGACATCTGGCGTGCCTGCCAGGTCAAGGACGCGCCCGTGCGCGACTGGGTCAAGCTGGCCGTGCGCCGCGCCCGCGCCACGAACACGCCCGCCGTCTTCTGGCTGGACGCGAAGCGCCCGCACGACGCGCAGGTCATCGCCAAGGTGCAGGCCTGCCTCGCCGAAGAGAACACGGACGGCCTGGAGCTGCCCATCCTCTCCCCCGCCGAGGCCACCGCGTTCACGCTGAAGCGCGTGCGCGCCGGCCTGGACACCGTGTCCGTCACGGGCAACGTGCTGCGTGACTACCTCACGGACCTCTTCCCCATCCTCGAGCTGGGCACCAGCGCCAAGATGCTGTCCATCGTCCCGCTCATGAACGGCGGCGGGCTCTTCGAGACGGGCGCCGGCGGCTCGGCCCCCAAGCACGTGCAGCAGTTCACCAAGGAGAACCACCTGCGCTGGGACTCCCTGGGCGAGTTCCTGGCCATGGCCGTGTCCTTCGAGCACCTGAGCGAGACGCAGAACAACCCGCGCGCCAAGGTCTTGGCCGACACGCTGGACGCGGGCACCAGCAAGTACCTGAGCTCCAACAAGGAGCCGTCCCGCAAGGTGGGTGAGCTCGACAACCGCGGCAGCCACTACTACCTCGCGCTCTACTGGGCCGAGGCTCTCGCGGCACAGGACGACGACGCGGAGCTGAAGGCGCGCTTCACCCCCGTGGCCAAGGCGCTGTCCGAGAAGGAAGCGACCATCGTGGCCGAGCTCAACGGCGCGCAGGGGCCAGCGGTGGACATCGGCGGCTACTACTCGCCCACCCCGGCCCTCGCGGAGAAGGCCATGCGCCCGAGCCCAACCCTCAACGCGATCATCGCTGCGGTGTAGCAGGCCCAGAGCCACCGGCGCCGGACCACCGTGAGTGGGGTCGTGACGCGCCGGTGGAGACCCAACGCAAAGAGCGCCCGACAGGCCCTGTCGCGCGCTCTTTGTCTTTGCCCCCCTCGGCCGCGCTACTTGGCGCGGAAGACGATCATGCCGTGCGTGAGGTCGTAGGGCGAGAGCGCCACCGTCACGCGGTCACCGAGGATGACGCGGATGCGGAACTTGCGCATGCGCCCACACAGCTGAGCGCGAACCTGCGCCCCTGCGTCCGTGGTCACCTCGAACTGCCCGCCCGCGAACACCTGGCTGATGGTGCCCTCGAGCTTGACGTGGTCGTCTCTCTTCTCTTCTTCGGGCTCGCCGTAGGAGCGGCCCTTGCCACGCCTTCCGCCACCACGCCCGCTGTTCCTATTCGCCAAAATCCTACTCCTTGGGTGCTTCGCCCTCGCCCGAAGACCCCAGCGGGGCTCACCGACACGAGCAGCTTCGAACGTCCGTCGCGGAAAGCAGAGCTCCGTTTCAGGGAACCCGTCGTCCACGAGGGCGTTCGGCAGGCGCAGGGTAACACCACGGACTCCGCTGGCAAGGCGACGTCGCGCGCCGCGTCACACGCACCTCCGACCCGGGCGCGTCGCGTTCACCTGCCCCGCGAGCGGCCGACCGAGGTCGGCCCTGCCGCCGCCCCGCACCCCCCCAGGGTCGTCAGCGGCGGGCCTGCTGCTGACGCTTCTTCGCCACCGCGCCGCGCACCTTCATGATGCCGTCGAAGATCTTCATGTAGGCGTTGGTGGCCGTCCCCGCGTCCTTGGGCTGGTAGCTGTCGACCACGTAGGGCACGTACATGCTCCGCCGCAGACTGCGGGCGCCGTCGTACGGCGAGCCCTTCACGCGGTGCCACATGCGCCCGTCGTGCACTGTCAGGTCCCCGGGCCAGGTCTCGATCATGATCTCACGCGGGTCGTCGTCGTTGGTGACGAAGTGCACCTTGTGGAAGACCGTGTCCCAGGCGCCCTGCGTGTGGGTGCGGGGAATGACACGCAGGCCACCGTCGGACGGGCGGATGCGGTCGAAGTGCAGCCCCACGTTCAGCATGGGCCCGGGCATCTCGCGGTTGTAGAACACGTCGCGCAGCGCGTCCGTGTGCCACGCCAGGTCCGGCCGCAGGCTGCCCGGCAGGTTGATGTAGCGGTTGAACACCACGCCGTCCTTCTCGCGCGTGCCGATACGCGCCTCTTCACCGATGAGGCGCCGAATGGGCTCGAAGCGCTTGTCCGTGACGAAGGCCTCGAGCCAGTCCGAGTAGAACGAGGAGAAGCCCATGCGCTGCAGGAAGGGCTTGCCGTCGGCGCCGGTACCGAACCACACGGGCACGCCGCAGATGCTCTCGATGCCCTCGCGCAGGAGCTTGGCCTCCACCTGGTCCACCTCGTCCAGCACGCGCGCCACCTCTTCGGGAGTGGCCACGCGCGCGAACACGATGCAGCCGTTGAGCTGCAGGAACGCGTACTGGACCGGGGTGATGGTCTCACGGAGCCGAAAGCGCGTGCCGAGGGGCAGCTCGCTCGCGAGCTTGCGGGCGTCCAGCGGCGAGAGCGTCAGCAGCTCCGACTCGTCCAGCGGCGGCACTTCGTCATCGAAGACCTGGGCGCTGGGCAGATGCTTGGACGGGGAAGCAACGGATTGAGAGGTGGCGAGGGTCATGGCGGGTGCTGTGGCGGGGTTGAGATGGGTGGATGGAGGATGGGCGGAGGAGAGAGGCGGCCGGAGCAGTGGGTGGCTCACGGAGCGGGAGGCAGCAGGGTACGCAGCGCGAAGGCGACCAGGTGGTCGGCCACCGCAGCGTGCGCGGCAGCCACGTCACGCGCCCCGGTCGACGCGGCCAGCTCGGCCTCGCCGCTGATGGCGTAGCGGCCCACGAGGAACACCAGGCTCTGGAGCGGGAGCCGCAGCTGCGCGGCCTCGAGCCCGCCGTAGCCGGCCAGCAGCGTGGAGGCCGAGTCCAGATACGGCACCAACAGCTCTTCGCGGCGCCGCGGATCGAGCTCACCCGACTCGAGCACGCCGCGCAGGGCAAAGCGCACGGCGTCACGGTGGTCACGCGCAAACTGATAGCCCGAGCGCACGGCGGCCTCCATGGCAGCGCGCGGGTTCTGGGTGCGCAGGAAGAGGGGCGCGAGGTGCCCACGCAGCTCGGCGAGCTCCGCGAACATGCTGGCGACACAGGTCTCGTACAGCTCGTCCTTGCTGCCGAAGTAGTGGTTGACCATCCCGAGGCTCACGTCGGCGGCGCGCGCGATGTCGCGCACGGACGTCTGACCGCGCCCGGCGTCCGCGAAGAGCCGCAGCGCCGCGTCCAGGATGCGGGCCCGAGTGGCCTCGGCGTTCGCGTTTGCGGGTCTAGCCATGCCGAAGAGATAATCGAACGAACGTATGATGGCAAGAACAAAACGAACGTATGATTCATTTTCAGCCCAAGCGGGCCCGATTGACATCACGGACCAGCATGCGAGCGTTCCCGGAGATGCTGGACCTTGCCCGCCTCAAGAGGATTCGCCTGACCCGAGAGCCCCTGGGACAGCGGCTGGTGGGCGGCGTCTTGCTCTACGCCAACTACAACGTGTTTCCGGGCAACGTGCAGATTGACGTGGAGGGGCTCGAGCGGATCCCCCGCGAGCCCGTCATCTTCGCGATGAACCACACGGACAAGTACAACTACTTCCCCTTCCAGTACTACCTCTGGAAGCGGACCGGCCGCATGACCGCGACGTGGGTCAAGGGCAAGTACTACGAGAGCCGCTCCGTGGGCGCGTTCATGGAGTGGACCAACAACCTGCCCACCGTGTCGCGCGGCTACATCCTGGCGCGCGACTTCCTGACCACCGTGGGGCGCCGCCCGACCGAGGCCGAGTACGACGCGCTGCGTACGTGGGTGAACAGCACGGCCGCCGTGGACAGCGAGGCGAGCGCCACCCCGACCGGGGTGGTGCCGCAGGAGCTGCTGGAGCGGCCGCGCGACATCCTCGGGTGCCCCTTCGACCCCGCGCAGCAGTCCTACGCGGAGGCCGTGAACGCGACCTACCGGGCCATGATGCGCGAGTTCGTGGCGCTGCACGACCGCGCCTTCGGCTGCGGCCTGGACCTGCTCATCTTCCCCCAGGGCACGCGCTCGGTGACGCTCACGCGCGGGCACATCGGGCTCGCGCAGGTGGCGCTGCGCTACAAGAAGACCGTGGTGCCCGTCGGCTGTAGCGGCAGCGATCTGCTCTACCCGGGCGAGAGCCCCTGGGCCAAGCCGGGCCGCGTCGTCTACCGCATCGGCGAGCCCATCCCCTACGGCAGCGTGCCCGCGTGCAGCATCGACGAGCCCTTCGAGCCCTTCACGCCTGCCGCGGAGCACACCCACCGGGCCGTGTTCCAGCGCTACGTGGACTACGTCATGGACCGCATCAACGAGCTGGTGGACCCGCCGTATCAGTACGGCGAGGACCTGGACGCGAGCCTGGTGGCGGGCACGGAGCGCTTCCTCTGAGTGCGCAGCAGGCCGAGCTCTACGCGCTGCTGCACCAGGGCACGGAGGGCGACGTGGACTTCTACCGCGGGGTGTGTGCGGACGTGCCGCTCGTGCTGGAGCTGGGGGTCGGAGCGGGACGCATCGCGGCGGCGCTGGCCCAAGACGGGGTGCGCGTGGTCGGCGTGGAGCAGGACCCTGACGCCATCGCGCTCGGTCGCCGCAGGCACCCCAGTCCGCGCATCGAGTGGGTGCGGGCGGACATGCGCGCGCTCGACCTCGGTCGCCGCTTCGACAGGGTCATCTTGCCGTACAACGGGCTCTACACGCTGGCCTCGGACGCAGACGTGCTCGCCTGCTTCCAGAGCGTGGCGCGGCACCTCACGGACAACGGGTACTTCGTGTTCGACTTCTGGGTGGCCGACCCCTTCCACGCGGACGGCGACGAGGGCCCGCGCGACGCCCCGGGTGACGGCAGCGCCTCGGACGGTGGCTGGACCCCAGAAGACGAGGAGCTCGAGCCGGTCGCGACCATCGCGTACCAGGGGAAGCTCTATGACGTCTTCGAGTCCACGCGCTGGACGCGAGCGGCGCAGCGCGTAGACGCGACCTACCGCTACGTCCCTCGCTCGGGCGGCGCCGAGCTGAGCAGCGAGGTGATGAGCCGCTATCTGCTCGCCGAACAGGTGGAGCCTCTGCTGGCCGCCGCCGGGCTGGAGCTGGTGGTCCGCCACGGGGACTTCGACCAGTGCGCCTGGGACGAGGACTGCGACCGGATGATCGTCACCGCCCAGCTCGCCGGCCGGGCCGGGGGCTGAGAAGTCGAGCGCCCTAGCCGGCGAGGGGAGTGGTACTCTCGTGCCGCTCATGGATCTCCTTCACTACGACTCGCAGCCGACCCACGTGGTCGGCATCATTGGTGGCGCCGTCGCGGGCTCCGAAGCCGCGGCGCTGGTCGCAGAGAAGGGCGCCATCGCGGTCGTCTTCGAGCAGGGTGCGCGCCCTTACGGGAAGATCGAGGACGGGCTGCCCCGCTGGCACGACAAGCTGCGCCAGAAGGAGTACGAGCGCATCGACGCGAACCTCTCACGCGAGGGGGTGTTCTTCGTACCCAACACCAAGGTGGGCGAAGACGTGCAGCTGGCCACGCTCTGCAAGGAGTACGGCCTGAGCGCCATCTTGCTGGCCAACGGTGCCTGGCGCGACCGTCCGCTGCCCATCGAGGGGATCGACGCCTACGTGGGACGCGGGCTCCTCTACCAGAACCCCTTCGTGTACTGGTTCAACCACTACCACGAGGCTGGCTACCGCGGGCCGCAGTACGAGGTGCTCGACCGCGCCATCGTGGTGGGGGGCGGTCTGGCCTCGGTGGACGTGGTGAAGGTGATCAACCTGGAGCTCTACGCGGCCGCCCTGCGCAAGCTGGGACACGAGATCGACATCACCGAGCTGGAGGTCAAGGGCATCCCGAAGATCTGCGAGGACCACGGCGTGGACCCCGCGTCGCTCGGCATCCACGGCGCCACCCTCTACTACCGCCGCAGCATGGAAGAGATGCCCGTGGCCACGGCGGACGACCCCACGCCCGAGCAGCTGGCCAAGCTCAAGGTGGCGCGCGTGAAGATCATGGAGCGGGTCATGCGCAAGTACCTCGTGCACTTCGAGGGCAACGCCGCGCCCGCTGGCGCCATCGTAGAGGACGGACGCCTGGTAGGCCTGCGCTTCGACCGCACCGAGGTGGTGGACGGGCGTGTGCGCACGGTGGCGGGCGCGGGCTTCGACGTGCGCGCGCCGCTCGTCATCTCGTCCATCGGCAGCGTGCCCGAGCCCATCGCGGGCATCCCCACGCGGGGCGAGCTCTACGACTACGCGGACTGGAAGACCGGCGCGGTGCGTGAGCGTCAGGGCATCTTCGGGCTGGGCAACGTCCTGACCGGCCAGGGCAACATCAAGGACAGCCGGCAGAACGCGATGGAGATCACGGCTCAGGTCGCCAGCGACTTCCTGGGCGTGGGCGAGGGAGCCGACGGCGGCACGCGCGGTCGCGTGAGCGTCAACGTCGAGCCAGCGGTGGAGGCCGCCCTGCACGGCCGCTGGCTGGATGCCGCCGCGGTTCGCAAGGTGGGCGCGTTCGTGGCCGCACGCCACGCCGACATCGGCTACACGGACTACGCGAGCTGGATGGCGGCGCACCGCGCCGAGTGAAGGGCTCGGCTCAGCTCGTGGCCAGGGCCACGGTGAACGCGAAGGTGAACTGGGCGGCGTAGTAGAGCGGCAGGCCCCAGAGGCGGTTGCCGAAGCCCGCTCCCACGAACCGGTCGCGCGCGACGGAGATGTCCGAGCCGTAGAAGGCCAGGGCCCCGAGCGGGACGGCCAGCTGGTGGTTCTCCCCGTAGTGCCCCACGGCGAGCGCCACCATCAACGAGATGATGGTGATGTACGCCAGCACCGGGCCGCGCATGGTGTCCTCCACGTGCTGGAGGATCCAGCGGCCCACCAGGAGACCCACGAGCAACATCGCGCCCGCTCCCGCGCCGAACCAGAGCGGGTCCACCCCGCCCAGGACGAAGGCTGCGGCGAAGGCCACGTGACCGAGCAAGAAGCTGAGGAGACCCGACAGGAACAGGGGCCGGGAGCGCCACATCAGGAAGACGTCGCCGAAGGCGGAGAACACCAGCGCGGTGAACAGGGCGACGTGGAAGGCGTTTCCGTAGACCTGGCCCGTGAGCGCCACGCCGAGGAAGCCCAGCGACGCGAAGGGCTTGGACAGACGCACCTGCGTCCAGCGGTCGTGCTTCTCGCCGTGCAGGGCGACGACGAGGGCGACGCTCCCAGCGGCAGCAAAGCCGAGAGCCAGCCCGCTGACGCTCAAAGACGGAACTCCCCGCGGCCGATGGCGGCCCAGAGCTCGCTCGTCAGCGGGATGTACTTGTCGTCTTGCAGCACGTAGAGCGCGTCCTTGACGGTGGCTGGGTCCGCCCCGTCGTGCTTGAGGTTGTTCTTCTGGACCTTGAAGGTCCCCGTGGTCTCCATGGTGCTCAGCACGCGCACGAAGCGCGGGCGGGCATACGCGGGCAGGGACTCGGCCTCCTTGTAGAGCTCCGCGAGGTCCACCTTGCGACCCGGCTCGGGCACCACCGCGACCAGCCCGCACGCGCCTTCCTGGTTGGGGATGCGCACGCCCACCACGGTCGCCTCGGCCACGCTGGCCGCCTGGGCTAGCACGTCCGCGACCTCCGCCGTGGAGACGTTCTCGCCGCGCCAGCGGAAGGTGTCGCCGATGCGGTCCACGAAGTAGTAGAAGCCCAGCTCGTCGCGCCGCAGGAGGTCACCGGAGCGGAAGTACTCGTCCCCGGGCTCGAAGACGTTGCGCAGCACCTTCTTGCTGGTGGCCTGAGCGTCGGTGTAGCCGCGGAACTCCGTGGCGGGCGTGTTGATCACCCCGAGCTTGACCAGCAGCTCACCGGGCTCGCCCACGCCGCTCGGCACGCAGAAGCCATGCGCGTCGCGCACGTGGTCGTCGGCGTCCACGTCGTACTTGGCCAGCGTCATCCAGCCCATGCCGTTGAAGGGCATGCGCCCCACCGCGCCGCGCTTGCCGCTGAAGTTGAGCAAGAAGCCGGGAGCCTCCGTGGCGGCGTAGAACTCGCGCACGTCCGTGATGCCGAAGCGCTCCTGGAACGGGCCCCAGACGTCGGGGCGCAGGCCGTTGCCCACCGCCACGCGCAGCGTGTTGCCGACCTCGTCGGGGTGCTCCGGCGTGTTGACCAGGTAGCGGCAGAGCTCGCCGATGTAGAGCATCGCCGTGGCGCGGTAGCGCTTCACGTCCACCCAGAATTGCGTCGCGCTGAAGGTGGCGCGCATGGCGCAGGGGATGCGGCCCATGATGCACGCGCCGATGCCAATCATGAAGCCGCTGGCGTGATAGAGGGGCAGCACGCAGTAGAGCTTGTCGCCGGGCCGCCAGTCGAACATGAGCGGGCCGAAGGCGGAGGCTGCGGACACGGCGCGCCCGTGCGAGATGCGGCAGGGCTTGGGCAGGCCCGTGGTGCCCGACGTGTAGATGTAGATGAAGTCGTCGTCCACGCTGACCGGCGCCGGCGGAAACGGAGCGGCCGGCGCGGCGGCGAGCTGCTCCTCGAGGGCGCCCTTCCCGTAGGTGAGCACGTCGAGCGCGCTCAGGTCCTCGCGCTCCGCGATGGCGGCCGCGAGCCCGGCCTCCGCCAACACGACGTTGGCCTTGCTGACGAGGATGGCGTGCGAGAGCGGTCGACCGCTCAGGTTGCTGTTGATCATCGCCGTGGTCGCCCCGGCGCGCGACGAGGCCAGGACGATGGCCACGTACAGCGGCGAGTTGGTGCCCACCAGCGCCACGACGTCACCCTTGCGGACGCCGTGCGCGCGCAGCACGTGCGCGATGCGCGAGGTGAGACGATCGAGGGCTCGCCAAGTGAGGCGCTCGTCCCCCATCTCGAGCGCGAGATCGAGCGGCGCCTCCCGCGCGTTCTCCTGCACCACCTCCATCAGCGAGGTGCGCACACCCCGCTTCATCTGCACGAGGGCGGGCAGGGTCTTACCGACGACACGCGGCAAGAGCCCCAGCTCGGCGCGGACGGAGTCACGCCACTCGGCGTGGGCGGCGTTCTGCACGGTTCCTTGGACGACGTCCCTCAGGGCGGCGAGGGCATTGGCGGGGCTGCGCTTCATGGCGCAGAGGATACGCACGGAACAAGGATTCGGCCATCGGAGTCGTCCTGGGTTACACTGGCGGCGGAAGCCCGGGCGCGAATGTGCCCATTCGCCTTCACTCTCGACGAAGTGGCACTACAGTTGCGGCCACACGGAGACGACCGATGCCGACCTGGTCCGATGTTCAAGAGTACGCCCGCTCGAAGTACGAGCTCACGGAAGACAACGAGAACAGCTTCAAGCTGATCTTCGAGTACCAAAACGACCGCCTGCAGGCCGTCATCGTGTCGCGCTTCGAGGCCATGGGCCGTGAGTGGGTGGACTTCGCCTCGGCCTGCGCCAAGCGCGAGGACCTGGACCCCGAGGTGGCCCTGCAGCGCAACTTCGGCTTCGCCGTGGGCGGCCTGTGCCTGGACAAGGGCGTCTACGTGGTGCGCTACAGCGTGCAGCTGGACACCATGGACATGGACGAGTTCGAGCTGCCCCTGCATGTCGTGGCCCGCACCGCAGACAAGCTGGAGCAAGAGATCACTGGCAAGGACGAGTTTTGATGAGTAAGCGCTTCCCCTTCAGCGGCATCCCCAGCGGGTGGTACATGGTCGGCACCAGCGACGAGCTGCGCCCCGGGACCGTCCTCACCCGCAAGTACTTCGGGACCGAGCTCGTGCTCTACCGCACGGAGCAAGGGGTCTTCCGAGCCACCGATCCCTTCTGCCCGCATCTGGGCGCCCACCTGGGGCAGGGCTCGGTCTGCGGCGAGGAGCTCAAGTGCGCCTTCCACGGGTTCACCTTCGACACGGACGGCAAGTGCACGGGCACGCCCTACCCGGGCGGGCGCCCGCCGCGCAAGGCGGACCTGCGCCTCTACCCCACGCGCGAGTTCAACGGCATGCTGCTCGCCTTCTACGACGCGCTCGGCCGCGAGCCCACGTGGGAGGTGCCCGACCTCGACCTCCAGGGCTCGCCGCTCTTTCGCTGGAACAGCTTCGAGCTGAACAGCCACCCGCAGGAGACCAGTGAGAACAGCGTGGACATCGGCCACTTCGCCGTGCTGCACGACTTCATGGACGCCCGCGCGAGCGGCGAGCTGGAGCTCGATGGCCCGGTGCTGCGCTCCGCCTACAGCGTGAAGCGGCGCCTGGACTTCCTGGGCATGCCGCAGCGGGGCGTGAGCGCAGAGTTCAAGGTGTACGTCCACGGTCTCGGCTACTCCCTCGTGGTCGCCAGCGTCGGCAGCATGGCGCAGCTCCGCTTCCTGATCATGGCGACCCCCATCCACGACTCGCGCATTCACCTGCGCGTGGGGGCGACCAGCAGCACCTTCCGCGTTCCCGGCGTGACCCAGCTGGCGCAGCGCATCGGTCTGCACTTCCTCACGCTCGAGGTCTCGTCCGACGTGCCCGTCTGGGAGGCCAAGCGCTACGAGAGCAAGCCCGCGCTCGCCCACGGAGACGGTCAGATCGCCGCATACCGCCGGTGGGCCGAGCAGTTCTATCCGCCCGCTGACGGCGCGGACGGCAAGGTCATGCTGCCCGTCGCGTCCTGAAGCGCTGGGCGGGGCCTTCTGCAGGTTCCGGAGCGCTGGCCGCACCGGAGCCTGGGTTCCTCACGGTCGACCGCCCCGCCGCAGGCTCAGGCCGGCTTGTTGAGCGTCCCGTCGGGCCGAAAGCGCCCGCGCGCGCGTGCTTTGTCCCGCGTGAACGACTGGAGGTCGAAGCCGTCTCGCTCGCCTCGCGAAAGGCGCGCCGCGCCCGCGTAGGCGATCATGGCGGCGTTGTCCGTGCACGACGCGAGCGGTGGCACGTGGACGTGCACCCCTCTGGCCGCCCCTTGCTCCACGGCGCGGGCACGCAGCCCGCGGTTGGCGGCCACACCGCCCCCGAGCACCAAGTGCTCCACGCCCTCGGCCGCGCAGGCCGCGAGGCTCTTGCGCACCAGCGTCTCCACGATGACGTGCTGGAACGACGCACACAGGTCCGAAAGCTCCTGGCCAGTCGGGACGCCGTCGCGCTCCACGCGCCGCGCGATGGCCGTCTTCAGCCCCGAGAAGCTGAACTCGAGGGAGCTGCGCTGCGCCATGGGCATGGGCAGCTCCACGGCGCTCGGGTCCCCCGTGGCGGCGAGCTTGTCCACCAGCGGGCCACCCGGATAGCCCAGCCCCAGCAGCTTGGCGCACTTGTCGAACGCCTCGCCCGCCGCGTCGTCGCGGGTCTGGCCGAGCAGCGCCGTCTGTGTGGGCTCGTCCACGCGATAGAGGGCGGTGTGCCCGCCACTCGCCAAGAGGGCCACGAACGGATACGGCGGTGGCGGCGGGTGCGGCCCATCCCCGCGGCGCAAGAACACGGCCAGCAGGTGCCCGTCCAGGTGGTTCACCCCGACCAAGGGCTTGCCGGCGTCAAAGGCCAGCGCCTTGGCGAACTGGATGCCCACCAGCAGCGCTCCAGAGAGCCCGGGCCCGTGCGTCACCGCGACGCCGTCCACGGCGGCGAGCCCGCCGGGCAGAGGTGCGAGCGCCTGCTGCACGACCGGCACGATGCTGTCCAGGTGCGCGCGCGACGCGATCTCGGGCACGACCCCGCCGTAGGGGGCGTGCAGGCGCACCTGACTGGACACCACGTCGGACAGCACGGTGCCATCCGAGCGCACCAGCGCGGCGGCGGTCTCGTCGCAGGAGCTCTCGATGCCCAAGACGATCATCGGCCGCTCACAGTGGCTCCAGGTCCAGCGAGAAGACGCCGAAGTAGTCGCAGCCCCCCGCGTCGACCACGGCGCAGTCGCGCGGGTCGCACGCGTTCTGCCCGGAGCCAGCGATGATGCGCACCTCCACGTGCTCCGAGCGCAAAAGCGAGACGAAGGCCATCACGTCGCGCCCCGCCAGCGGTCCACTGACGGGCGAGAGCGCGAAGATGTAGTTCTTCACGCGACCGTCTCCAGGCACCTCGAAGCGCGAGAGCTGGTCGTGCTGGAGCGCCTCGATGGCGATCATGGGCACCTGGTTGAACGTGGGCCCGCACCGCTCTCCGCTCGTCGTGAGCGAGCCCGCCACGGTCTGCACGTTGTCTGGGTCGAAGCGCATGTGGAGCACCGTCTCGCTCCCGAACCCGCGCCGGATGAACGAGCAGCGCGCGGGGTCGGCGCAGTCCCCTTCGTCGGTTTCGTCGGTCCCGAACACGCGGCCCGAGAACTCGTGCGCATCATCCGTCCCGAATGCGTCCAGCTGGACGCAACCCAGGACGCCGAGCGAGAGCGCGAGCGCGAGCGCGCGGCCTGGGTGCAGCGCCGGCGCGGAGGTCGAAGTCGGGCGGGGCATTCTCACCCGCGCCATGGTAGCAGCCAACCGCCCGCGTGCCTCACGCCGCGCTACAGAGACGCGGCGTAGCCTGCGTAACGGTAGACTCCCTCGGCGTCTCCGGCCTCGGCCGCCAGACGTCCCGCGGCGCGAAAGCGGGTCGCGGCGGTGTGCGCGTCGCCCCGCTTGGACTCCAGCACGCCCAGCACGCCCAGCGCCCGTGCGGCCAACGCGGGGAGCGACGCGCCCCGCGCCACCTGCTCCACCTCGGTCAGCGCGAGGATGGCCTCGGCGACCTGCTCGTTCTCGGCGAGCGCCTCGCCCAGCTCCAGCTTCGCGCGCAAGAGCGTGGCAGGCGCCGCCTGCGCCTCCGCGTAGAGCTCGGCAGCACGGCGGAAGGCGATCACCGCGTGAGTCGCGTTCCCGTCGGCGCGCCGGATGCGGCCGATGGTCAGCTGCACCTCCGACTCCACCTCGGGGTTGACACCGGCCACCCGCTCCAGCGCCATGCCGCAGTGGCGCATGGCGTCGCGCGAGCGCTCTCGCCGCAGCGAGACGCGGGCGAGATCCACGAGCATGCGCACGTGCTCCGGGCTCGTGGGCGCGACCAGATCGAGCGCTTCGCGCAGCACGCCGTCCGCCCCCGAGAGGTCGCCCACGAGCTCCAGCGCCCGGCCGAGCTTGCGGCTGAACGTGACGAGCGCCGCGTCCATCATCATGTCGCCCGTCTCGAGCACCTCACGCCGCGCCACCTCGAGCGCGCGGCGGTAGCCGAGCACGGCACCCACCCCGTCGCCCCGAGAGAGCGACGAGTCACCCATGCGCTCCAGCACCATCAGCGCCATCATGGCCTCACCCGTGCGGTAAGCGTGCTCGGCCAATACCTCGGTGGAGCTGCCCGCCGCCTGCCGGCGCGCGAGCGCTGCGCGATGCAGCTCGCGGCGCGCCTCTGCGGGGATGAACGCCTCCGCGAGGTCGCGCACGAAGGGGTGCGGGAAGCGCAACATGTCGTTGTCACCGCGCGCCAACAGACCCGCTTGCACCAGCTCCTCGAGACCCTCGTGGTGAGCGGGCTCGGTGATGGCTTGCAGCTCTTCGGCGGAGCACTCGGTCCCGAGCACAGCGGCGGCCTGCAGCATGCGGCGCGCGTGCCCTCCGATGCGATCGAAGCGCAGACCCACCGCGTCCGCCAGGCGAGGCGGCAGGGTCTCTTCGTTCTTGTTGCCACCCAGCGCGAGGATCTGCTCCAGATAGAGGGGCAACATGCGCCTGCTGAGCACGCCACCCTCGGGACGCGAGCTACCGACCGGCGCGGTGGCCTTCCCCGCGAGGAAGAGGCCTGTCTCCTCCACGTCCAGGCCTCGCAGCACGATGGGATCCGGGTCGCCGAAGCGCTCTCTCCCGATGGTCACGAGCAGTGACGAGACGCCCTCGAGTGCCGTCGGGAGCGACGCCGCGCACAGCTGCGTGAGCCCGTCGCAGCGCTGGAGATCATCCAAGACGAGCATCGCACGGCGCGCGTTGGAGCGGGACATGGCCAGCACCAGCGCCGCGGCAACGGCGGCCGCGGCCGCGCCACTGCGCCCGGCGTTGTCGGCGCCCGGCAACCCCTTGGGGTCGAGGACGTCGTCGATGCCCGCCTGGGCCAGCGCGTCGAAGCCGTTGCCTTCGGTCGCCAGCTCGCGGAAGCGCTCGCGGGGGACACCCATCAGCGTGGTGAGCAGCTCGATGACGCCGTGGTAGGGGACCGGGGCGCCCGTGCAGTGCGGCCCACCCATGGCGATGGTCACGTCACCCCGCTCGGTCAGGGTGCGCGCCGCCTCCTGCACCAGACGGGTCTTGCCGACACCGGGCTCACCGTCGATGCGCGCCCAGAGCGTACGCCCCGTCGCGCGGTCGCACATCTCGATGAGCCGTGCGAGCTCGGCGGTGCGACCCACCAGCGGGCGCTGACCCAGGAGGATGGGATAGAAGGAGCGTCGCGAGGTGCGCGGAGGCGTCGCCGCCGGTGGCCCCAGCTGGCTGGGCATCCTCGCCCCGCAGGCACCGCAGAAGCGCATGCCCGATGGGTTGAGCTCACCGCAGGCCGCGCACCGCGTCGACCCCTTGAGCGACTTCAGCTCCTCCATGGCGGCGCGGAGGGCTTCCTGCATGGCGAGCGCGTCCGGGAAGCGGTCGTCGGGGTCCTTCTCGAGGGCGCGCAACACGATCTCCGCGAGCGCATCCGGGATCCCGCGGTGCGGCACGACCTCGCGCGGGTCGGGGACAGGGTCGTTCAGGTGTCGGAGCACGACCTTGGTGGGGGTGTCGTCCACGAAGGGCAGCTGATCGCAGAGCAGCTCGAACAACATGACGCCCAGGCTGTAGAGGTCGCCGCGCCCATCCACCGGGTCTCCACGCCCTTGCTCGGGGGACATGTAGTCGGGCGTCCCGCAGACCAGCCCGGGACGGGTAATCGACGTCTCGCCGCCGACGATGGTGGCCAGACCGAAGTCCACGACCTTGACCAGGTCGCTCCCCGAGCGCGTGCGCGTGAGGATGATGTTCTCGGGCTTGAGGTCGCGGTGGACGATGCCCAGCTGGTGCGCTTCGCCGAGGGCGTCCAGCACCGCGATGAGGATGTTGCACACACGCTTGAAGGGTAGCGGACCCTCCTCGTGCATGACGAGCGACAGATCGCGCCCCGTCAGGTGCTCCATCGCGAGATACAGGATGCCGTCTTCGGTCCGCCCGAAGTCGATGATGCTGACGCTGTTCGGGTGGTTCAGGCGGCTCGCTGCACGGGCCTCTTGGTAGAAGCGCGCGACCGTCTGATCGTCCCCCAGCAGGTGGGGGTGAATGACCTTGATGGCGACCGTACGCCCCAGGGTGCCCTGCTCCGCCCGGTACACGCGGCCCATGCCGCCGACGCCGACGATCTCCTGGAGCGTGTAGGAGCCGCCTACGGTGCGGCCGATGAGCGGGTCGGACGAGCCAGACGAGCCCTCCTCGGGGAGACGGGCGCCGCAGACCGCGCAGAAGCGATCGGACTCGTCGGCGGCTGTGCCGCAGTGCTGGCAGACGCGCACCGGCGGAGGATATAGGATATGGGGCGAACGACAAAGAAATCATGTAAATGCAGCCCATCCCGCCAGCCCCCAGCTCCCCCGCGAGCCCCCCTTCGAGAGGTCCCACCTGGGGGCGACGCGCGACCGTGCTCGGCGCCGGCACGGCGTTTGCCGTGGCCGCCGCGCTGCCCGCCGCGCTCGCGCCCGGAGGACCGACGCCCGCCACGCTCGGCCTGCTGGCCCCGCTGTTGCTCGCCGGGCTGCTGATCTGGCCCCCCGGGGGATCGCGCCACGGCCTGCTGCTGGTGTTTCCGGGGTTCGTGGTGCTGGGCCTCGCGGGCTCCGAGGCGCCCTCCCCTTCGCCCCTGGCGGTCGCGATGATCGCGGGGACGTGGCTCACGTACGTCGTTCTGGCCGTGCGCCTGCTGCGCCCGGCACCGGCTTGGGACAGCGCGCACCACCCCATCGTGGACAGCCTGCCGCAGGAGCCACCTCGCCGTCGTGTCGCACGCACGGCGTACTGGACCGTCTTGCTCGTGGGCGCCACCGCGCTGGCCGTGGTGGCACCCTTGCTGGGCACGGAGGCCACGTATCGTGGCGCGTGGGGAGAGGCGTCCCGCGCCGCTCGACTCTTGGTCGCCGTGGTCGGTGGGGCGGTCGCCGTCGGCGCCGTCGCCGCCATCGTGGCGCCGGGTCTGCGGCAGCGAGGCCCCGAGGCCGCTCAAACCGTTGCCGCGACTCGCCGTCGGGCCATTCTCTACCTGCTGGCCGCCGCCGCCTTCGCGGCCCTCGCCTGGGTCATCCGCCTACCGGCGTAGTGGCGCACTGACGACTGAAACGCGAAGGGGCACGCGAGCATGCCCATGTCGGACGCGCGCGTGCCCCGTGCGGGGACGTGTTGCTGAGGGGCGGCCTACTGGGCCAGCTTCATCAGCTTGGGCAGGTTCATGGCGAGGTTGAGATCACCGTCGATGGTGATCTTGCCGCCCATGAAGGCCGCCATCGCGTCGAGCGAGCCGTCCAGCATGGAGAGCCAGTCCTCGCTGCTGACGGTGATCTTCGCGCCGGCCGCGTCGTTGGGCTCGCGGCTCAGGAAGTCGGCGGTCTTGCCGGCCGACAGGTCGAGCACGTACACGCCCTCTTCGGCGCCCGTGATGTTGAACTGGAAGATGGCGTCGGCCTCGGTCGCCACGGCGGGGTTCGCCGTCGCGGCGGCGTTGATCTTGTCGAAGAACTCGTTCACGGTCGTCATGGGGCACTCCTCAGTCGATGCTTGGGGACTGTTGGGAAAGGGGAACGCCACGACGCTCCTCGAAGGGATCGTGGCGCGGCAGAGGGTTGTAACTGATCTCGGCCGGGCGCGCCCTACAAAAAGTGAATGGCCATTCATTCGCGCTCGTGGCTAACGAACGCCGCGGCGAACGCATAGGATGGCCCGATGCACGTGGTGATCATCGGCAACGGCGTGGCCGGCATGGAGGCGGCGCTGCAGATTCGCGCGGAAGCCCCGGACGCGGGGGTGACCCTGGTGTCCGAGGAGTCGGACCACTTCTTCTCGCGCACGGCCCTCATGTGGGTGCACTCGGGGCAGATGAGCCACCGCGACATCGAGCCCCTCGAGCGCGACGCGTACGTACGGCACGGGTTCACGCGCGTCCGCGGGCGTGTCGTGTCCCTCGACGCCGCGAGCAAGCGCCTGACGCTGGGCGACGGCGAGACCCTCGACTACGACAAGCTGCTCATCGCGTGCGGCTCGCGACCGCGGCCCGGCCCGTGGCGAGGCAGTGACCTGCGCGGCGTGGGTCACTTCGTAACGCTGCAAGACCTCGAGTGGTACGAGCGCGAGCTGCACGGCGGACCCAGTCACGCGGGCCGCCCTCCCCGGCCCGATCAGCATGTGCCGAGTAGCCGACCCGACTCTCCCTACCTGCCGCGAGAGGCCGCAGCCGAGGCGCGGGGCTCGCTCTCCAAGCGCCCCGCGGTGATCGGCGGTGGCCTGATCGGCATCGAGGCCGTCGAGGTGGCACACGGAAAGGGGCTGCACCCGCACTTCTTCATCCGCGACGAGTGGTTCTGGCCCATGGCCATCGACGCGACAGAAGCCGCATGGATCACCGAGCGCATGCGTGCCCACGGCGTGCACGTGCACCTGCAGCACGAGGTCGAGCACCTGGAGGGGGACGCGCAGGGCAACCTCACAGCGGTGGTGACCAACCACGGTCGCTTCGAGGTGGACTGCGCCGTCGTGGCCATCGGGGTCGTGCCGAACACACAGTGGCTCGCAGACTCCGGCGTGGCCTTGGACGCAGGCGGTGGCGTCGTGGTGGACGCCCAGCAGCGCACCAACGTCCCCGACGTGTTCGCGGCGGGGGACTGCGCCTCGGTGCGCTGGAGCACGGGCGCTCAGCGGCCCGAGCAGCTCTGGTACACCGGGCGCGATCAAGGGCGCGTAGCGGCGAGGGCCATGCTCGGCCAGACGGGGCACGCGGCCACGTATCGGCGGCCGACTTGGTACAACAGCGCCAAGCTCATGGACATCGAGTACACCACGGTCGGCTTCGTGAACATGAACCAGCCGGGCGAGCGGGAGTGGTTCTTCGAAGAGCGCGGCGCGGTGCGCAGCACGACCCGCATCGTGCACACCGACACGGGGGTGATCGGCTTCAACCTGCTGGGCCGCCGCTGGGACCACAGCGTGCTCATGGAGTTCATCGACGCCGGGCGCTCGCTCGCCTACGTGCTCGACCACCTGCACGAGGCCGCCTTCGACACCGAGCTGGTGCCGCCGCTGGTGCTCCCACGCGAGGCCCGCTGAGGCCTCCGGGCCAGAACGAGAGCGTATGGACCTGCAAGGACAGAACGGGCTCCTCTCCACCTACCGCGAGGGCTTCCGCGCGCGCGGCGCGGCTGCCTGGCTGATCGCCGCCACCCTGGTGAGCTTCTACGTGGTGCTCTACTGGGAAGACCGCCTGAGCGGTGCGCTGGGCGGGCGGCCTCTCACGTGGCTGGCCGAGTCGCTGCACCTGCGCAACCGCTGGTACCTCTACGGATTCCTCTACTG
Source organism: Sandaracinaceae bacterium (assembly GCA_020633075.1). Lineage (GTDB taxonomy): Bacteria > Myxococcota_A > Polyangia > Polyangiales > Houyiibacteriaceae > JADJJE01. The sequence goes on along the minus strand of JACKEI010000002.1, from coordinate 376,819 downwards.
CGTGGCCATGAGCGCGGGCGGCGTCTACTACCTGCGCCGGCACGGCAACAGCCGCTACAACCGCACGCGCATCGCCGTCAACGTCGGCGTGCAGGTCGTCTTCGGCTTCACGCTCCCCTTCGTGATGCCGCTGTTCGAGGCCCCCGAGTTCTACTTCAGCTACTTCTGGCCGCTGAAGTACGACTACCTCTACCCGCAGACACTCACGCAGCTGCCCACGTACTTGTCCGTGTACGCCGTGGTGGGCGGGCTCGTCGCGGCGCCCGCCATGGCCTACTTCTTCGGCAAGCGCTGGTACTGCTCTTGGGTTTGTGGGTGCGGCGGCCTGGCCAACACCTTCGGCGACCCGTATCGGCACCTCACCAGCAAGTCCACGGCCTCGTGGCGCTTCGAGCGCGTGTCCATCCACAGCGTGCTGGTCATCGCCATCGTCACCACCGCCCTCGTGGGGGCCGACTTCTTCTGGGGTGAGTCCAGCCCGCGCCTGCACGCTGCGGCCACCGGTGGCCCCCTGTCCGTCAAGGAGCTCTACGGCTTCGTGGTGGGCTCCATCTTGGCGGGGGTGATCGGCACGGGCCTCTACCCGCTGCTGGGCCCGCGCTCCTGGTGCCGCAACTTCTGCCCCATGGCTGCGCTCCTGGGGCTGGTGCAGAAGCTCGGGCGCTACCGCATCACGGTGAAGCCCGACATGTGCATCTCGTGCGGCAACTGCAGCACCTACTGCGAGATGGGCATCGACGTCCGCAGCTACGCGCAGCGCAACGAGAGCTTCACGCGCGCCAGCTGCGTGGGCTGCGGCATGTGCGCGCACATGTGCCCGCGCGGTGTGCTCAAGCTGGAGAACAGCAGCGCACCGCGGCAGCGTGCAGCGCGCGCGAGCTTGCCCATCGTGTCCGGCTGAGAAGGCCGCTATCCTCGGGGCATGAGCCGCACCACGACCCCGCTCCACCAGAGGCTACCCACCCCGCGCGCTGCGTCGTGGTCTCGTTCGGCGTCCTGGGCCCTCTGCCTCTCGCTCGCCGTGCTGCCGGGCTCCGCCTGTGGCGGGGGTGGCGCCAGCGGCGAGGCGAGAGACACCGAGGGCAGCGGCGGCGAGGGCGCGGTCGGCCTGGCCGTCATGTCGGGACCCGACGCGGATCAAGACGGCACCCCCGACCACCTGGACCGCTGCGTCGAAGAGCCGGGCACCGCGCTGGCCGGCGGCTGTCCGCCGTACGACGCCGACATGGACGGCACCCCGGAGGCCTGGTCCGAGTTCCAGTGCGTGGCGCGCGCCTGCACACAGTCCTACTGCGTGCGCGAGGCACCTGCGCTCCCGGTGCTCTACTTCCCGCACAACCGTGCGGCCGGGCTCACCTCGCAGATCCCCGCGCTGGCGGCCGCCCTGGGCAGCACGGGCGACGCCTACGTCACGGGTCACTCTGGCGAGGACGAGCGTCCCGAGCTCGGGCGCGAGCGCGCCGAGTGGGTCATCGCCCGTCTCGCCCAGCACGGCGTGGACACGTCGCGCCTGCAGGCCGTGGGCTTTGGCTCACTGTGGAGCAAGGTGGACGTGCCCGACGGGATGAGCGACGCCGAAGCCGACCGACGGGTGGAGGTCAGCGCGACCTGGTTCGGGCCACCCGGGTGCACCTCGCACGAGGTGCCGCTCGACAAGTGCCCCGTGAGCTGTAGCGCGCGCTAGCCTCGAGCCGGTTGGAACGCGGGGCGCTTGGGAAGGTGGCGCAGGCCCATCCACGCGAGCGCGCCCAAGTGCTTGGCGACCTCTTCGATGGGCGCCTTGCGCTCCTCGGTCCACCACTTGCCCACGAACGTGACCATGCCCACCAGCGCGTGCGCGTAGATGGGGGCGCTCTTGGGGTCGTAGCCCGCGTCCTTGAAGGACTGCACGAACACGTCGCCCACGCGCTCCGCCATGTCGTTCAGCAGGCTGCTCATGGTGCCCTTGCTGGACGTCAGCGGCGAGTCCTGAGAGAGCACGGAGAACCCGTCGGGGTGGTCCTTCACGTAGCGCAGAAAGGCGAGCGACGCGGCCTCTACCCGCTCACGAGGGGTTCCCGTAGAGATGGCCTCGACCAGGCGCCGCACCACGTAGTCCATCTCGCGGTCGACGATGACGGCGTAGAGCCCCTCCTTCCCGCCGAAGTGCTCGTACACGATGGGCTTGCTGACCTTCGCGCGCTTGGCGACCTCCTCCACGGTGGTGCCGTCGTAGCCGTTGTCGGCGAACACGGCGCGGCCGACCTCGATCAGCTGCGCCCGGCGGTCACTCGACGTCATGCGCCGGCTGCGAATGCTCATGCAGACCAGAATATGCCGAAGTCGTAAGTTACGCCAACGTTTCACAGGCGGCGAAGCAGAACGTATACACCTTGTAACAAAGACATTTCGTGGTAGCCGGCCCTTGACTATTCACTACGTGACCGTAAGTTACGCAATCGTAGGTTAGAACCACGGAGCACCCATGTTCAGCAAGACAACCACCGCCAGCCCCTTGTCGAAGGCGCGCGATCACGTGCTGCGCCGGCTCATGCTCGACCGCCAGGTCGCGTTCTGGACCAACGAGCTCGCCCCGCTGCACGCACAGAGCGGCACGGGGAGCTGTCGCGCCCGCGTCGGCGCCATCATCCAGGAGACCCCCGACACGAAGACCTTCGTGCTGCAGCCTGGGCGGGCCCTCACCTACCGAGCCGGGCAGTACGTGTCGGTGGAGGTCGAGGTGAACGGCGTGCGGATGCACCGCTGCTACTCGCTCTCCTCGGCCCCGGGCGGCGACGAGGTCAGCATCACCGTCAAGCGCGTGCCGGACGGGCGGGTCTCCACCTGGCTGCACGACCACGTGGACGTGGGCGCGATCCTGGGGCTGGGCGCCCCGAGCGGGGACTTCGTGCTGCCCACAGACGTCACGGGCCCGCTGCTCTTCGTGAGCGGCGGCAGCGGCATCACCCCCCTGATGTCCATGGCCCGCGACCTGGTGCAGCGTGGAGCGCTCCGTGACGTGGTCTGGGTGCACTACGCACGCTCGGCAGCAGACGTCATCTTCGGCCGCGAGCTCGCGCACCTGGCCCGCACCCAGCCGGACTTCCGCCTCCACCTCTGCCTCGACGACGAGCCGGGTGCCCCGCGCGGCTTCGACGAGGCCCGCTTCACGGCGCTGGTGCCGGACTATGCATCGCGGGCAGCGTTCCAGTGCGGGCCGGGACCCATGATGGACCGCGTCGAGCAGCTGTTCGACGCAGCCGGCGCCGCTGGCCACCTGAAGCGCGAGGCCTTCGTCGCGGCGCCGGCGCACACGCCGAGCGTCTCGCCAGGGGAACCCGTCCAGGTGACGCTGCTGCGCTCGGAGCGCGCCGTGATCGCACGCGGGCCCGGTTCCTTGCTGGAGCAGCTCGAGCGCGCTGGCGAGCGCCCCGCACACGGCTGCCGCGTCGGCATCTGCCACACCTGCCGCTGCACCAAGCAGAGCGGCACCGTCGAAAACCTCCTGAGCGGCGAGCTCTCGAGCGCGCCGGACCAAGAGATCCAGCTGTGCATCACGCGCGCGCACTCGGACCTGAAGCTCGACCTCGCGTAGCCCAACCCCCTTTTTTCATCGGAGTTCAGCATGACCCGTCCAAGTAGAACCCTCTCCCGCGAAGAAGCCGACGCCTTCGGCCGTGAGCTCGACGCGCTGCGGCAGGAGGTCGTCGCCGACCTCGGCGAGCGCGACCTCAGGCACATCCGCGAGGTCATCCGTGTGGCCAACCTGAGCGAGGTCACCGGCCGCGTGCTGCTGCACGTCGGCTTCGGGCCCCTCAGCTTCGTGGGCGGCGTGAGCGCGCTCGCCCTGGCCAAGATCCTGGACAACATGGAGATCGGCCACAATGTGATGCACGGCCAGTACGACTGGACGCGCGACCCGGCCCTCGACTCCCACGCCTACGAGTGGGACACCGTCTGCACGAGCGAGGACTGGCGGCACTCGCACAACTACGAGCACCACACCTTCACCAACATCCTCGGGAAGGACCGCGACGTGGGCTACGGCTTCTTGCGCGTGACCCCCGAGCAGCCTTGGGAGCCGCGCCACATCACGCAGCCGGTCGGGGCTGCGCTCCTGGCGCTCCTGTTCCAGTGGGGCGTGGGCGCGCACGACCTGCGCATCCCGGACGTGATCGAGGGCAAGGAGCCCTTCCTGCCCTTCGCGAAGCGCGCGCTGCCCTTCGTGCAGAAGGCCGGCTGGCAGCTCGCCAAGGACTACGTGCTCTACCCGGCGCTGGCGCTCGGCAACGCCCCGCGCGTCGCCTTCGGCAACTTGCTGGCCAACGGTGCGCGCAACCTCTGGACCTTCGCGGTCATCTTCTGCGGCCACTTCCCGGAGGGCGTGCGCGTCTACACGGAGGACGAGGTCGCGAACGAGTCTCGCGGTCAGTGGTACGTCCGGCAGCTCAACGGCTCCGCCAACATCGAGGGCAGCACGGCCATGCACGTGCTCACGGGGCACCTGAGCCACCAGATCGAGCACCACCTCTTTCCGGACATCCCGGCCGCCCGCTACCCCGAGATGGCCCCGCGCGTGCGCGAGCTGTGCGAGCGCTACGGCCAGACGTACAACACGGGCAGCTTCCCGAAGCAGCTGGGCAGCGTGGCACGGCGCCTCTTGCGCCTGTCGCTGCCCGGGCCGGCGGTCGCACCCCGCGCTGCCACGCAGGTTGCCGAGGCCGCAGCGCAGGCCACCACGGCGCGTGCGCCCCAGCGCGCACCGCTGGCGGCCTAGCGAGCCGCCTGCGGGCCGTGCCAGTCGGAGAGCTCACGGGGCCAGCGTGACAGCCCCGTGAGCTGTCGCGTCGTGGCCCGCCGAGATGCGTCAGTTGGCCGGGACCACGTCCAGGCGGCGACCGAAGAGGGACACGTCCGCGCTGACGGTGCCGTCGGCAAGACCCACGATCACGATGCTCTGATCGCTCACCAGCACGGGCCCGATGTCCACGCGCGTCAGCGCCACGTGCAGGGTGAGCTGTTCGGAGACCTCTAGGTTGGCGGCGTTCTCGTTGACCGAGGCCATCGTTCCGTCGAGGGACTCGCCGATGTCGAACTCGAGGGCGGCCTGCACGCCCGCGAGGAAGTCGTCGTGCATGGCCCAGCTGGCCATGCGCAGCAGGACGTTGCGCGTGTCGAGGTCGTACGCGACGTCCTCGAAGCGCAGGATGCGCGTGGCTGGGTCGTAGCGCGGAACACCGATCATGTGCAGCGTCCCCTCGGCGGAGCGCAGGATGCCCTTGTGCGCCGTGATGCCGCAGAGGATGTGGATGCGGCCGTCCGTGGCCCCGCGTAGGTCCACGCTGTTGATCCGGATGGTGGCGCCCGAGTCGAGCAAGCGCTCGGTCCCCACGAGCTCTGCCTGCGCGTGCGCGGTGAGCTCGGAGAAGGGGACCTGCATGGGGACGTTGAGGTGGAAGGCGTTGGCCATGGCGGGCACCTCACGCAGCGCGGGCAGCGGCGGCACCACGGGCAGCTCCGGCGGGGCGCCCATGTAGCTGCGCACGCGGGCGGCGATGCCGAGCCCGAACATGAACGCGCCGCTGTCCATGCGCGGCCGCACCCACTGCACCTCCACCGGCTCGAGCTGGATGTAGAGCGACGGGTCCTCCATCACCTGGATGGGCTGGAGCACACGCGGCCAGAGCCGCTCCATCCGCCCGCGCAGGTCGAGCGCGCTGCCCAGGCGCTGGTCGATGATGTCGCGCAGCGAGTTGACATAGGGGCGCAGCTGTCCGTCCAACAGCCGCCGCACGTCGAAGCGCGCTGGGCCGATGCCCATCTCGGCGTTGGCGATCTGATAGTCCACGGTCGACTCGCTGGTCGCCTCCCACGCGTCGTTGGCTGCCAGCCGCGTGTCGATGCGGATGGCGAAGGAGGTGGAGGCGCGCTCCGTGTGCCCGACCGGGAAGCCGAGCACGCGCGTCGCGTAGGTCGCCTCGATGTCGAGCGTGAAGGGCAAGATGATCTGCAGGCGCCCTTGCGTCGCGAGCAGGACCGCGTTGCCGGTCCGCGCCAAGCGGAACGAGCCGGTGAGCCCCGACGCGATGGTGATGTTGCGCAGCGCCGCGATCTCGGTGGGCAGGCTCTCGTTCATCAGGCGATTGAGCTCCTGGAAGTCCACCGGCACGACCAGCTGGACCGTGGACGCCTCCACCGGGATGTCCGCCGGCATCTGCGTGAGCGGCGCGGCCGCCGCTGGGGGCACCGGGTAGAGCTGGCTGACGCAGGCCGAGAGAGGCGCCCACAGCAGCGCGAGCGTCAGCGCCAGCACGGCGGAGCGGGTGTCATGGGCGCGAGGGGCCCGGCGACTAGGAGGCGTGTGCATGGCGTCGTCTTACTCCGTGCCCACGGTGCATGACAAACGAGAAGCGCGAAAGGGGCGGCGGGACGCCCACCCGGGGGACGGCGTGGTACGCTGCCCGCACGATGACCCCGACGGCACGCGCAGCGCTCGAAGAGGCCGCGCTGGCGGCGACTCAGGCCTCGGCCGTCGCCGTCCCCGAAGGTCCCGCTCGGGAGCGCTTCGCGCGGGAGCTGCTAGCCCCCATCGCCAACGCGGTGCTGGCCCAGCACGCGCGCGGCGCCCGCGTGATCGGGGTCTACGGGGCGCAGGGCAGCGGCAAGACCACGCTCGCCAGCAGCCTGGCGCAGCTGCTCCGGGCGCACGCGGGCTTGAATGCGGTGGCGCTCTCGCTGGACGACTTCTACCTCACGCGCGCTCACCGACTGCGCGTCGCCGCACGCCTGCACCCTCTCTTCGCGACCCGCGGCGTGCCCGGCACACATGACATCCCGTTGCTGCTGCGGACGGTCGACGCGCTGCTCGCGCCCGGTCCGCATGGCGACCACGAGGTCGCCGTCCCCCGCTTCGACAAGGCCCAGGACGACCGGGCCCCCACAGCGCTACGGCTGCGAGCGCCGGTCGACGTGGTCATCCTCGAGGGCTGGTGCCTGGGCGTGCCCGCCGAGCCCCCGGAGCGGCTGCTGATCGCGTGCAACGCGCTCGAGACCGCCGAGGACCCGGGTGGGCGCTTCCGTCGGTGCGTGAACCACCGCTTGGCCCATGACTACGCCACCCTCGCGCGGCGCGTCGACTGGCTCCTGGCCCTGATGGTGGAGTCGTTCGAGGTCTCCTGCGCGCAGCGCCTCGAGCAGGAGCACGTCCTGCGCGCGACGGGGCGTGGGGGCATGTCCGACGTCGAAGTCTCCGCCTTCATGCAGCGCTTCGAGCGCGTCACCCGCTGGGCGCTCTGCACCATGAGCGAGCGCGCCGATCTCTCGGTAGCGCTCGACGCTGCCCACGGACCCCGCGCACCCCTCCCATGGGTGTGACCGCCCACCCCGCCGACACCAGGATCTCCGCCATGCCCCACGACCGATCTCCCCGCCCCTCCGCTCGCCCCTCGCAGCGCCGCCTGGCGCGGACCCTGGGGACCGCTCTGGCGCTGGGCGTGGTCGCCGCGGCATGCCTCGCGACCGGGAGCTCAGCGCTGGCGCAGCCCAGCGCCAACGGCGCCGCGACCGTCGCAGCCGGCATGCACTTCAGCTGCGCCGTCCACGAACGACAGGCGTACTGCTGGGGTCACAACGACGACGGCCAGCTCGGGGACGGCAGCACCACCGGCCGCGCGGCGCCCGCGCCGGTGCAGGGGGTCCGTGACGTCGTGGAGGTGGGAGCTGGCAACGCGCACGCCTGCGCACGCACCAGCACGGGCGATGTGTACTGCTGGGGCAGCAACGGGCACGCGCAGGTGGGCGGCGGTGGCCCAGAGCTCCGGCAAGCCAGGCAGGTAGCCGGGGTCAGTGGCGCGACCCGCCTCGCGGTCGGGGGCTTTCACAGCTGCGCCATCGTCGCGCGGGGCGCGGTCACCTGCTGGGGCAGCAACAGCAACGGTCAGAGCGGGGGCCGCGAGGACAGCGGGCCCACCATGGTCGCCGGAGTGCGCGGGGCGACTGGCCTCTGGGCCGGGCTCTACCACTCCTGCGCGCTCTCGCCGCGAGGCGTGTCGTGCTGGGGCGACGGAAGCTCCGGGCAGCTCGGGACGGGCAACTACCGGAGCGCCCCCCAAGCTCGCGTGGTGCGCGGCCTCCCGCGCGGCGTGACAGGGCTGGCGCTGGGCCGCGAGCACACCTGCGCGTCGACGCCCAACGGCGCCTACTGCTGGGGCTACGAGCCCTTCGCGGTGGACGGTGAGCGCACCCCCGCGCGAGCGCGACCGAGCCTCTCCGCCTACTTCCAGGACGCCGTCGCGCTCTTCGCGGGCGGGAACACGACCTGCGGCGTGAGCGGCGCCGGCGCCGTGACCTGCCGCGGCAACAACGAGTACGGCGAGGCCGGGGTGGCGAGCAATCAGCCAGTTGACCGTCCCAACGCCATCGCGAGCACCAGCCCCATCGTCGAGCTGAGCATCGGTCCCATGCACGTGTGCGCCCGCGGCGCGGATGGCAGCGTCTCCTGCTGGGGCGACGACTCCGGGCGGCAGACGGGACGGCGCACGCCCACTTGGGCAGAGGTACCCAGCGCGGTCGCGCTGCCCGAGGGTGAGTCCGCTCGGGGGCTGTCGGTCGAAGGCGCGCAGAGCTGCATCGTCACGCCGGGAGGCGCCATCTACTGCTGGGGACTCGACCGCGCCGGCGTGCAGCTCGGGCACCACACCCACGTCTTCGGTGTGCGTGATCGGCCCACGCTGGTGGACGGAGTCACCGGCGCCATGCGCGTGGTGACGGGAGGCATCGACGCGTGCGCGCTGGGCGGCCACGGCGCCGTGGCGTGCTGGGGTGGGAACCTCGGTCGCAGCGCCAACGGCGACCCAGGCTTTCGCAACCCACGCGCGCTCCCGCTGCCACCCGTGCGGGCCTTGGCCATCGCTGGAGGCACCGCGTGCGCGACGGACGAAGCTGGCGCGGTGCGCTGCGTGGGCATCAACGTCGACGGCGTGCGCGGCGACGACACGGCGAGCTTCTCGCTCAGCCCCACGACCGTGAGCGCAGGCTTCCCCGTGACCAGCCTGCACGGCGGCGGCTACACCATGTGCGCGCTCGGCGCCCAGGGCGAGCTCGCCTGCTGGGGCCGCGGCAACGGAGGGCAGCGAGGCGACGGTCAGGGACTGTCGAGCGCCACCCCCACCCGGGTGGTCGGGCCGCCCGCCTGGTCCAGCGTCTCGGTGGGCGAGCTGCACGCCTGCGGCGCCCTCCCCAACGGGCAGGTCTACTGCTGGGGCCGCGGGGGCGAGGGGCAGCTCGGCAACGGCGCCCTCGCCTCCTACGCGACGCCCGTAGCGGTCCAGTCGCTGACCGACGCGACGCAGGTGAGCGTCGGCTACAAGCACTCGTGCGCGCGCACACGCGAGGGGCGTGTCATGTGCTGGGGGCTCGGTTCACACGGCCAGCTCGGCGATGGGTCACGCCTGACGCGCCAGGCGCCCGTGGCGGTGAGCGGACTGAGCGACGTCGCGGAGGTCCACTGCGGAGACACGCACACCTGCGCGCGGACGACCGGTGGGCAGATCTACTGCTGGGGCGACTCCCACGATGGCCAGCTGGGCACCGGCGTGAGCCACTTCGTGCGACAGCCCGTACGCGTGACCTTCTGATCAACCACAAGTCGCGTGACTCAGTCGCGGCGCACGCGCATGAGGCTCTCCTGCGCCACGCTGGCCACCAACGTTCCGTCTGCGGCGTGCATGCGGCCCGTGTTGAAGCCGCGCCCTCCCTCGGCGTTGGGGCTCTTCATGGAGTAGAGCAGCCAGTCGTCCGCGCGTAGGGGGCGGTGGAACCACAGCGCGTGGTCCAGGCTGGCGATCATCAAGCGGGGGTCGAGCCAGGTGTGGCCGTGGTGCTGAATGCAGTTGTCCAGCAGGCCCATGTCGCTCGCGTAGGTGACCACGGCCTGGTGCAGCGCCTGATCGTCCGGGATGGGCCCCGCCCCGCGAAACCAGAGCCGCTTCAGCCCGCGGTGCGGCTGGGGATCCAACAGGTCGATGGGCTCGGGGTCTCGGTGCTCGACCGGTCGCTCGAGGCGCAGCAAGAACGGAAAGACGGGGTTGTCGGTGCGCTCCGCATACTCGGCGAGGCGCTCGGCGTTGGTCTTCAGCCCGTCGGGAGGGGCGGTGTCGGGCATGCGCTCCTGATGCGACAGCCCTGGCTCGTTCACGTGGAAGGAGACGGACATGTTGAAGATGGCTTCGCTCTCCTGCCGCGCGACGATGCGCCGGGTCGCGAACGACTTGCCGTCTCGGATGCGGTCCACGTAGAAGAGGATCGGGAGGCGAGGGTCCCCAGGACGCAAGAAGTAGCCGTGCAGCGAGTGCGCGAACTTGTCGGTCTCGTCCACGGTGCGGTAGGCCGCGATCAGCGCCTGCGCCGCCACCAACCCTCCGAAGACGCGCGGGCGGCCGTCGTTGGGTGTGTGGCCGCGGTAGAGGTCCCGATCCAGTCGATCGAGGTCGAGGCGGGCGAGGAGGGTGTCGATCGGGTACATAGGTCCTCCGTGAGATGGAGATGCTTTAGCCTGCGAGCGCGTAGGCGCCACCCCCAGCCCCGAGCCCGAACATGCAAACGAAGCGAACCGCACTCATCACCGGGGCCAGCTCCGGACTCGGCGTCGAGTACGCCAAGCTCTTTGCCGCGGACCAACACGACGTCGTGCTCGTGGCCCGCAGTGAAGACAAGCTCCGCGCGCTCGCGGCCGAGCTCGAGCAGCAGGGCGTCCGCGCTCATGTGTATCCGGCCGACTTGTCGCGTGCCGAAGCCCCGCGCGAGCTGTTCGACGCGCTGACCCGGGACGGGATACGGGTGGACGTGTTGGTGAACAACGCTGGCCTCGGCTACGTGAGCACCTTCCACGCGAGCGAGCTGCGCTCGGAGCTCGAGATGGTGCAGGTCAACGTGACGGCGCTCACGGCGCTCACGCACCTGTTCCTGCCCGGCATGGTGCAGCAACGCTACGGTCGCGTGCTCAACATCGCCTCCACGGCCGCGTTCCAGGCGGGCCCGGGCATGAGCGTCTACTTCGCCACCAAGGCCTACGTCGTGTCGTTCAGCGAGGGCATCGCGCACGAGCTGCGCGGCACCGGGGTCACGGTCACGGCGCACTGTCCGGGCGCGACCCACACCGGCTTCGCCGCCGTCGCGGGCGCGGGGGACACGCTGCTGTTCAAGGGCGCGGTCGCGAGCGCGGACGCCACGGCGCGGCACGGCTACCTGGCGCTCCGGCGTGGTCGCACACTCTCCATCCACGGCCTACTCAATCGGCTCTTGTACTGGGGCGGGCTGCTCACCCCGCGCTGGCTGCTCACGCGCATCACGGCGCGCATGATGAAGTAGCCGCCTTTCCGGCCGCGCTACTCCGGCTCGAACATGGCGCGCGTGCTGGACCCGTAGAGGGCGACCAGCGTGCGCCGCGGCAAGAGGGTGCGCATGAGCCGGGTGGACCAGCGACCGCGCGTGCCGGTCAGGTGCGACGGAACGCGCCCCAGCGCCGCGAGCGCCTCGCTCGCCACCGCGTCGGCCGACTGGATGGGCGCGATCCAGGTCGCTGTGTCACGTGGGCGCTGCCCGCGATACGTGGGCGTCTCCGTGCGCCCCGCCTCCACGGCCAGCACGTCCACGCCCTGCTCCCGGTACTCCCACCACAGCCCCTCGGCCAGCACGGTGTTGAACGCTTTGGTCGCGGCGTACGTGGAGACCCAGCCCGTGCCCTGGTGCCCAGACGCCGACGACATCAGGATCAACCCGCCACGGCCGCGCGCGCGCAAACGAGGCAGGAAGACGTCGCAGGTCTCGAGGGGACCACGGCAGTTCACGCTCAGCGCGCGCCGCTTGGCCTCGGCCGAGTGGGACTCGAAGGGCCCTACGAGCGAGACGGCCGCCACGTACACCACCAAGCCCACGTCGAGCTCCGCGGTGAGCTCGGCCACCTCGGCGATGGCGTCGTCGTCGGCCAAGTCGAGCGCGAAGCCGCGCGCGTCGCAGCCCGTCTCCGCCGCGAGTCGCTGCGCGAACTCTCCGGGTGCGTCGGCGGCGCGGGCCACGACGAGGGGGGACACTCCCGCGCGGGCCAACGCCGCGCTGAAGCCTGCACCGATGCCCGCCGTGCCGCCCAGAATCAGAGCGTAGGGGCCGTACTTGGACGCGAGGTCGCTCATCGCGGCGATGGTACGCCACACTTTGGCGTTCCGTGACTCTTCCGAGTCCGCTATCGTCGCCCGGTGAAACTCATCGCTTCTGGGTTGTCGGACGTCGGACGCGTCCGTGAGATGAACGAGGACACGTGGCTCGCTGCGCCCGAGCTGGGTCTCTACGTCGTCTGCGACGGGATGGGTGGCCACGCCGCCGGTGAAGTCGCCAGTCGCCTCGCGGCGGAGACGGTCATCGCGGCCGTGCGGGCCCAGAGTCAGATGCTGGTGGAGGACCCCACCCAGCAGCAGTGCGACGCCATCAGCGGGTTGATGCGCCACGCGATCGAGGCGGCCTCGGCCACGGTCTACCGGCGGAGCGTGGAGGAAGGCAACCGCGGCATGGGCACCACTTGCACCGCGCTGCTGATCGTGGGCAGCAAGGCCATCATGGGGCATGTTGGCGACAGCCGCCTGTACCTGTCCCGGGCTGGCCAGCTGCACTACGTCAGCCAAGACCACACCTACGTGGCGGAGGCCGTCCGGCACGGCATCATGACGCGCGAGGAGGCGCTCGCCAGCGGCTACGGCAACATCGTCACGCGCGCGGTGGGACCCCACGAGAACGTGATGGTGGACACCCTGGTGTTCGACGTGCTGCCGCAGGACCGCTTGCTCCTGTGCAGCGACGGGCTGCATGGGTACTTCGGCGACGACCTCGAGCTGGTGAGGCTGCTGGGTGAGGACAACACCGACAAGCTGGCGGGTCAGCTCGTGGGGCTGGCCAACCAGCGCGGGGGCGACGACAACATCACCGCCGTCGTCATTCGCGTCGAGCCCCCGGAAGCCGCCCCCGCGCACGTCACGGGGCGCATGGTGGAGGTCTCGCAAGACTTCCACGCGCTGCGTCAGCTGATGCTCTTCTCGGACATGGACCTGCCCGAGCTGGCGCGCATCAGCCAAGCGTTGCAGAGCGCCGTCTACGCCCCCGAGCAGGTCATCCTGGAGCAGGATGACGAGCGCGGCCGGCTCTTCATCATCGCCGAGGGCACGGTGGCGGTCCGCAAGGACGGCAAGACCGTGGCGGAGCTGCGCACGGGCTCACACTTCGGCGAGATGTCGCTGCTCAACAACTCCCCCAGCAACGCGGCCGTGGTCGCGGTGCGCTCCACGCGCGCGCTGTGCCTGGAGCGCAGCGCGTTCTTTGCGCTGGTGCAGCACGACGCCAACATCGGCGCCAAGTTCCTGTGGCGCATCGCGCAGGCGCTCAGTCAGCGGCTGGACGACGCGCTGCCGTTCTTGGTCGGCCGGGACGACAGGCGGCGGACCATGCCCATGGGCGGCCACCTGCCCTCGCCCTTCGTGACGCGCAACTGATCACGACTCGGACCGCAGCGCGGCGCGGTCAGAGCAGGCGCTCGATGTGCTTCTCGAGCTCGCGAGGCGTGGTGCGTGTTCCGAAGCGCGCCACGACGCGTCCCTGGCGGTCCACGAGGAACTTGGTGAAGTTCCACTTGATGGCCTCGGTGCCGAGGAAGCCCGGCGCCGCGTGCTTGAGCTCCTTGAAGAGCCCGTGAGCTTCCGCCCCGTTGACGCTCACCGTGGCGTGCATCGGGAACGACACACCGTAGTTCTTCTGGCAGAAGGCGCCGATCTCGTCGGCGCTGCCGAGCTCCTGCGCGAACTGGTTGCTGGGGAAACCCAGGACGCGCAGCCCGCGCGCCGCGTACTTCTTGTGGAGCGCCTCCAGCCCCTCGAGCTGCGGCGTGAAGCCGCACTTGCTGGCGGTGTTGACGATGAGCAGCACATCGCCCTCGTATTGCCGCAGGGAAACGGTCTCGCCGCTCAGGGTCTCAACTTGGTGGTCGTAGATGCTCACGGGTCCGTTCCTCCTGTGTGCCGAGCGCGCGCGTGGTGCCCGAAGAGCGGTCTCTAGAGGCAAGCGACGTGCACCGCAAGCTGCGGGGCAGCCACGTTTGGTCTCGCGTCGGCACCAACTCCAGGTATGGTGGCACTGGAATCGCTGCTCTCGCTGTCCTCGTTCGCGGACGGTGAGACCTTTGCCTCAAGGAACGCCATGGAACACACCAAACGACTCATCTTGCTCGCCGCCCTCCTGGCGGGCACGGCCAGCCACGCCAGCGCTCAAGACGTGGGCGAGCCCGCCGTCGCCCCGGTCAGCGCCGGGGTCCCCATTCAGCGGACCCAGCGCGAACTCGTGCTTCCCGAGGGCTACGTGCGCGCCGACCTCGGGCTCACCTTCGGAGACGCCAACGGAAACGCTCGCAACGGCGAGTTCTTCGCGCACGATCTCGGGGGCGGCATCTCCCTCATCGAGAACCTCGAGTTCGGCATCAGCCTGAACCGCGAGTGGTTCTGGCCACGCTACGGCGGCGGCGTCCTGCCTCTCTTCTGGGACGGCAACCACGTCCACTTCCTCGCGCTGCCCATCTACGCTCGCTACCAGTTCCTGACCACGGAGCACGTCGCGATCGCGGGTGACGTCGAGATGTACCTGCGGACGCACAGCCATGGGCCCACGCGGCACGCGTTCCGCGCCTCGCTCCCCATTCGCTTCCGCTTCAACAGCTTCATGATCGACACGGGCGTCACCTTCGAGGTCGAGACCAACGACGCCCAGGCCAACATCTACCTGCCTGCGGTGTTCACCTTCAACCCCACCGAGGCGCTTCACTTCCGCGTCTCCACCGGCTTCAGCGCGCTCGACATGGACAAGGACTTCCTGGCCATGCCGCTGTTCTTCGGCGGAGGCTACTCGCTCACCATCTCCGACATCCTGGCCGACATCAACCTCGACTTCGGCTTCCCCTACTTGGTGCACAGCGACTTCGGCGGAGGGGATCACAGCTCCCCCGACATCTGGATGGTCAAGCTCTCCGTCGCCGCGTACATCGACGTGCTGTGAGCTCACCTCGACCTACGGCGCGGGCCTCTTCAGCCGCGCCGTAGGTCACGGTAGCGCGTGATCAGCGCCGCGGTCGACGCGTCGTGACCAAGCACCTCACCCTGCCCATCGAGCTCGGGCAGGATGGCCTTGGCCAGCTGCTTGCCGAGCTCCACGCCCATCTGATCGTAGCTGTTCACGTCCCAGATCACGCCCTGCACGAAGATCTTGTGCTCGTAGAGCGCGATCAAGCGGCCCAGCGTGCGCGGGTCCAGCTGCTCGTAGAGGAAGGTCGACGTGGAGCGGTTGCCCGGGAACACCTTGTGCGGTGCCAGGCGCTCCACCTCGTCCGGCGGGAGGCCGCTGCTGCGCAGCTCGGCGCGCGCTTCCGCGAGCGTGCGACCGCGCATGAGCGCCTCGGTCTGCGCGAAGCAGTTGGCCACGAGCTTGTCGTGATGCCGGCCGAGCGGGCACTGGCTGCGCGCGGCGACCAGGAAGTCTGCGGGCACGACGCCCGTGCCCTGGTGCAGCAGCTGGTAGAAGGCGTGCTGGCCGTTGGTCCCCGGCTCCCCCCACACGACCGGGCCGGTCTCGTAGCCCACGACGTCCTCGCCGCTGCGGCGCACGCGCTTGCCGTTGCTCTCCATGTCGGCCTGCTGCAGGTAGGCCGGGAAGCGGTGCAGGTGCTGGTCGTAAGGCAGGACCGCGTGCGTGGCGGCGCCCCGGAAGTTGTGGTGGAACACGCCGAGGAGCGCCATCAACACCGGGATGTTCTGGTCCAATGGCGCGTCGCGGAAGTGCGCGTCCACGTCGGCGGCGCCTGCCAAGAGCGCGTCGAAGTGCTCCATGCCGAGCACGCACGCGAGCGAGGTGCCGATGGCGCTCCAGAGTGAGTAGCGACCCCCCACCCAGTCCCAGAACTCCAGCATGTTGGCCGGGTCGATGCCGAACTCGACCACGCCGGCGGTGTTGGTGGAGAGCGCGACGAAGTGCTTGGCGACCGCCTCGGGGCCGGCCCCCAGCTGGTGCAACAGCCAGGCGCGAGCGCTGTGCGCGTTGGTGAGCGTCTCGTCCGTGGTGAAGGTCTTGGACGCGATCAGGAACAACGTGGTGGCCGCCCGCACGCGGCCCAGCACCCCGGTGAGATCCGCGCCGTCGACGTTGCTGACGAAGTGCGCGCGCAGCCCCTCGCGCCAGAACGGCCGCAGCGCCTCGCTGACCATCACCGGACCGAGGTCCGAGCCCCCGATGCCGATGTTGACGATGTCCGTGATGGGCTCGCCCGTGTGCCCCAGCAGCTCTCCGCGGCCGAGGCGCTCGCTCAGCGCTTGCATCTTCGCGAGCTCTGCCTGCACGAGCGGGTAGACCGGCTGACCATCCACGACCAGGCCGGTGTCGCTCTGGGCACGGAGGGCCGTGTGCAGGACGGCGCGATGCTCGGTCACGTTGATGGCATCGCCGCGCAGCATGGCCGCGCGCGCCTCGGGCACGCCGCGCTCGCGTGCCAAGTCCTGCAAGAGCGCCATCGTCTCGGCTGTGACGGCGTGCTTCGAGTAGTCGAAGAGCAGACCAGGGAGCTCGGCATGCATGCGGCTGAAGCGCTGCGGGTCCGCGTCGAACAACGCGCGGGTGTGCAGCGTGGCCGTCGCGCGAGCGTGCGCCTCGAGGGCAAGCCAGGCGGGCGTCTGGGAAGGCGTCAGAGCGGTCATGCTCCGCAGGATGCCAAACTTCCGGAGCGCGCCGCTGCGGATTCGCGCCCCTACGTGCCGCTCGGCGGGGCGCAGTGCGGCGCCAGGGCCACCCGCAGCGCCTCGAGCGAGATGGGCTTGCTCAGGTAGTCGTCCATGCCGGCCGCCGCGACGCGCTCCCTGTCGCCCTGCATCGCGTTGGCGGTGACGGCGATGATCGGCGTCTTGTCGCCCCCCTCGCGGAGCCTCCGCGTGGCCTCGAAGCCGTCCATCACGGGCATCTGACAGTCCATCAGAATCGCCGCGTAGCGGCCGCGCGCCGCCATGCCCAAGGCCTCCTGCCCGTTGGCCGCGACGTCGGCTTCGATGCCCAGGCTGCTCAGCATCATGCGCACCACCTGCTGGTTCACGAGGTTGTCTTCCACCACGAGCACCCGACCACTCAGCGCGACCGCGAGGGCACGCTTCGACGATGGCGTCGACGGGCTGCGCTTCGCCCGCGTGATCGCCGTTCGCAGGGCATCTTCCAGCGCGCGACGGCGCGGTGGCTTCGTGACCCACCCCGCGGCCTGCGACCCCCACTCGGGCACCCGCGCGTAGGCACCGGCCACGGGAGCCAGCACGACCACCGCGGGGCCCGCATGCGCGCTTCCAGAGGAGCGCCGCACGAGCGCCTCGGCCACGCCCCCGTTCGCGTCGGCGTCCGCGAGGACCACATCGAAGCCGCCCGCGGCGAGCGCGGCGTGCGCCTCTTCTGCGTCTACGACCGTGCGCGCCAAGCACCCCCAGGTGCCGAGCAGCGTGAGGAGTGACGCTCCGAGCGCGGGCTCTCGAGCGACCACCAGCGCCTTCGTCCCGAGGAGCGTCGACTCGAGCGTCGGTCGCTCGTCTATCACCCGCGTCCGCACGGACGCCCAGAAGCAGCTGCCCTCACCGAGGCGCGACGAGACACCGCTGTCGCCGCCCATCGCGAGGCTCAGGCTGCGCACGATGGAGAGCCCGAGCCCCGTCCCCCCGTAGGTACGCGTCGTGGTGCTGTCCGCTTGGACGAAGGGCTCGAAGAGCCGCTCCCGGTGCTCCGGCGCGACGCCTATCCCCGTGTCGTGCACCTCGAAGAGCAGGCGCGCGTCTCCCGCCGGAGCGTCCGTGGCGCTGACCACCAAGCGCACGGATCCCTGCGCGGTGAACTTGATGGCGTTCGAGAGGAGGTTGAGCAGCACCTGACGAATCCGCCCGGCGTCGGACGCGACCACGCTGGGCACCGTGGGATGCACGTCGACGATCAGCTCGAGGCCTTTGGCGTGTGCGCTCTCCGCGACGAGGCTGACCACGTCCTCCACGGCGTCCCGCAGGTGGAACTCGGCCGACTCGATCACCAGCTTGCCAGCGTCCACCTTGGAGAAGTCCAGCACGTCCTGGATGATGGTCAGGAGCGCGTCTCCGCTGCGCCGCGCCGTCTCGGCGCACTCCCGTTGATGAGACGTGAGCTCGGTGTCCAGCAGCAAGCTGGTCATGCCCAGCACGCCGTTCAGGGGAGTGCGGATCTCGTGGCTGATGGTCGCGAGAAAGTCGCTGCGCGACTGCGCTGCGCGCTTGGCTTCGAGCTCGGCTTGGGCGCGCACCTCCACCTCATGCCGCAGGGACTCGTTGGTCTCCAGCAGCGCGCTCTCGGCGTAGTGCTGCCCGCGGAGGAAGCTGGTCATGACCGTCAGCGTCGCCGCGAGCGCGCCAAGTAGGGTGAACCCCTCGGCGTAGGACCGTTGGTCTACGGGGATCAAGTTGTCGAAGGTCACCCCGGCGACGTCCAAGCCCCAGAAGACCATGACGCAGACCGCGCTGATGACCCCCCACAGCACGCCTTCGCGCAGCCCCAGCGACGACCCGGCGACCAAGGGCGCGACGAGGAACCAGGCGAACTGAGGGTTGCGGAAGCCGCCCGTCACGAAGGCCTGACTGACGAGCACGAGCACGAGCGCTGCTGTGACCGCGTGCCCCGCGTACTGAATGCGACCCGTGCGCGCCATGAGCACGTAGCCGCCGATGCCCAGCACGAACCCCGCCAGCAGCGCCCCCGCCTGCACCGGGAGCTCGAGCATCAGCGAGTGCACGAGGAAGAAGAGCGCGATGCCGCTGAGCCCCAGGATGGACCCCGAGATGGATCGCACACGGTGCAGCTGCAGACGGGTCAACCGAGAGGGGTCGAAGCCAGCGAGCAGGTAGCGTTCTAGCAGCGACATGGACGCGACCTTGTTCTCACGTCGCATCGAAAGCGTCTACCCTGCAGCACGCCGCGACGAGCGCCGTTTGTGCCGTGACGAGTTCGTGATATGGTCATTTCACAATTCGCAACGGTGGTTTCTTTCGACGAGGAATGCGATGAGCGAGACGTTTGACTATGTCGTGGTAGGCGGAGGTTCGGCGGGCTGTGTCGTAGCGGCGCAGCTGGCGGCAGACCCGCGCGTGCGCGTGCTGTTGCTGGAGTGCGGCCCGAGCGCCGACGAGAACCCGGAGACCCTCGACGCGGACGGCTACAAGCACGCGTTCGCCAACGACGCGGTGATCTGGGACCGCTTCAGCCAGCCGCAGCCGAACGCCGGGAAGCAGCGGCTCTTCATGGGCACAGGGCGCGGCCTGGGCGGCAGCGGCGCCGTGAACGGCATGGTCTACACCCGCGGCGCACGCGAGGACTGGGACGAGTGGCCGAGCGGCTGGCGCTGGGACGACGTGCGCGAGGAGTTCGAGCGGCTCGAGGCCACGCTGCGACCCCACCAGCGGCCCGGCACGCACTTCACGGAGGCCTGCATCGCCAGCGCGGAGGCCTGTGGGTTTCGTCGCAGCGAAGACTTCCACGACGGGGACCTGAGCAACACCATCGGCTACGAGTGGATGAGCTACGAGGGGCAGGCGCGGCGCAGCAGCTACGTCGCCTTCATTCGCGACGCGCCGGCGCGCCCCAACCTGCGCGTGGAGACTCACGCGCGCGTGCACCGCATCGTGCTGGACGAGGGTCCGCGCGTCTCCGGCGTGCGCTACGAGCAAGGGGGGACGCTCAAGAGCGTGGACGTGCGCCGCGAGGTGGTCATGTGCGCGGGCTCCCTCGAGACCCCCAAGCTGCTCATGTTGTCCGGTATCGGCCCCGCGTCGCGGCTGAACGCCGTCGGCGTCACGCCGATCGTGGACGTCCCGGAGATCGGCCAGAACCTGCAGGACCACCCGAACGTCACCCTCTTCTACAAGAGCCAGGCCGAGGTGGACGCCTACTACCCGCAGCTCTACAGCTTCGGCCGCGCGAACGAAGCCACCGACCTCCCCGCCGGCCAGAGCGACACCTGCCTGGTGTACTGGCCCGCGCCATCCGCCATGAAGCAGGCCGCCAAGCGCATGCTGCCCGGCAAGGTGCTGCCCGCGAGCCTGTTCGACACACGCGCCAAGGCCTGGCTGCGCTCGGCCGTGGACGTCGCCATGAGCACGCGCACCGCCGAGAACGCCATCGCGCACATGTACGGCATCGTGGTGATCCTGGGGAAGCCCAAGAGCCGCGGTCAGCTGTGGCTGGCCAGCAACGACCCGCGCGCGCAGGCCGCCATCGACCCCGCGTACTTCACGCATCCCGAGGACATGCAGACCATGCTGGCGGGCGTGCGCTGGGCGCAGCGCATCGCGCAGGCACCGGCTCTCGCGGAGTTCGGCAACAAGCCGCTCATGCCGGGCAAGCGGGCCACCAGCGACGCCGCGCTGCGCAAGTTCGTGGAGAAGAACGTGATGACCACCTTCCACTTCGCGGGCACCTGCCGCATGGGCGACGACGCGCACGCGCCGGTGGACCTGCGGCTGCGTCTGCGTGGCGTGCGCGGCCTGCGCATCGCGGACGCGTCGATCACGCCGTCGACGCCGGTCTCGGCCATGAACGCGCCCAGCATGCTCATCGGCTACCGCGCCGCCCGCGAGATCACTCGGGACTATGCAGACGCCGCGTCTCATGTCAGGACTTGAGGCATGAACGTTCTGGTGACGGGCGGGACGGGCCTCGCGGGCTCGCACAGCATTCGCGAACTGTTGGACGCCGGGCACACGGTGCGCGCGCTGGTACGGAGCGAGGCCAAGCTGGCGCGGGTGTTCCCGGACGCCCCGAAGGGCCTCTCGTCGGTGGTGGGCGACATCTCCGACGCCGACTCCGTGCGCGCGGCGCTGCGTGGCTGTGACGCGCTGCTGCACGCCGCCGCCGTGGTCAGCATGGCCAACGCGTCGCCCGAGTCGCTCATCAGCGCCAACGTCGGCGGGGTCAAGAACGTCCTCGGCGCCGCACTCGACGCCGGAGTGAAGCACATCGTGCACGTGTCCACGCTGAGCGCGCTCTTCCACGTGGAGACCACGGGGCGCGCGGCGGTCATCACGCCGGACACGGAGCCACACGAGTCCGAGCACGCCTACGGTCGCAGCAAGGCCATGGCAGAGCGCTGGGTGCGCGAGCAGCAGGCCGCGGGCGCGCCCATCTGGACCACCTACCCCAGCGCAGTGCTCGCGCCCGACGACCCGGGCATGACGGAGTCCACCAACGCCCTGCGCATCTTCGCGGGGCGCTTTGTGCCATTGACCGAGGGCGGCTTCCAGATGGTGGACGCGCGCGACCTGGCCACGGCGCACCGCCTCCTGCTCGAGAGGTCACCCAGCGTGAAGCGCCACCTGGTGCCTGGGCACTACCTCCCGTGGCGTGAGCTCCACACCTCCCTCCGGGCGGCCGGCGCGCGCAGCCTGGCCATGCCCCTGCCTGGCTCCCTCCTGCGCGCCAGCGGGGTCGTGCTGGACGGGGTGCGCAAGGCCGTGCCCGTGCCCTTCCCCATCACGCGCGAGGCCATGCTCTACGCCACGCGCTGGACCGCCGTGGACTCGTCGCCGGAGCTGCGCGAGCTCGGCCTGCACTACCGTCCCGCCGCAGACACGCTCAGCGCGACCACCGCCTGGCTGCGCGCCAGCGGCCACATCCGATAGCGAGACAGCATGAGCGCCTCAGCGGAACGCAAGCTCGAGTTCGGGGGCATCCCCGGCAACCTGGCCATGATCTTCGGGCTCCCCGTGTTCACGGCCTACCTGTACTTCGCGGTGCGCTTCAACGACGGGCGCCTGCTCCCTTCGGCCGACGCCGACGTGGGCGGCTTCTTCGCCAGCCTGGTACCAACGCCCAGCGCGGCAGCGTTCTACCTCACCTGGTTCCTGGCCCAGGCCGCGCTCCAGCGCTGGGCCCCCGGGAAGACGGTGCTGGGCACGGAGCTGCCGGGCGGGGGTCGCCTGCCCTACAAGATGAACGGCGTGGCGTCCATGCTCATCACCTTCGGGGGCGTGGCCGCGCTCCACCTCTCTGGGCTGTGGAGCCTCGCGCAGCTGCACGACGAGTTCGGCGCCATCCTGAGCGTCATGACGCTCTTCTGCTACGCGTTCAGCGCGTTCCTGTACGTGTACGGCAAGCGGCACGGGCAGGGCACGCGCCTCAGCGGCTCCTTCATCCACGACTTCTGGATGGGCACCGGCCACAACCCGCGCGTACCCCCTGGGCCCGGCGGCCTGGACCTCAAGTTCTTCTGCGA
This sequence comes from Sandaracinaceae bacterium, assembly GCA_020633075.1. Lineage (GTDB taxonomy): Bacteria > Myxococcota_A > Polyangia > Polyangiales > Houyiibacteriaceae > JADJJE01. The sequence continues at coordinate 354,507 of JACKEI010000002.1, read as the reverse complement.
GGCGCGGCCCGGCCTCTTGCTCTGGGTCGTGATCAACGCCGCCTTCGCCTACGTGCAGTACACGCGCCACGGCTTCGTCTCCACCTCGATGATCCTCGTGGGGGCGTTCCAGCTCATCTACATCATCGACTACTTCGTCAACGAGCCCGCCATCCTCACCACGATGGACATCAAGCACGAGAACTTCGGCTTCATGCTCTGCTTCGGGGACCTGGCGTGGGTGCCCATGACCTACAGCCTGCAGGCGCACTACCTGATCGACCGGGTGCCCGAGCTGCCGCTGTGGGCAGCCGCGCTCATCGTGGCCGTCAACCTCCTGGGGCTCTACATCTTCCGCGCAGTCAACCTGCAGAAGCACCACTTCCGCAGTGACCCGGACAACGCGCTCATCTGGGGCAAGAAGGTGGAGTACATGACCACCGCTCAGGGCGGGAAGCTGCTGGTGAGCGGCTTCTGGGGCTGGTCGCGGCACTTCAACTACGTGGGCGACATCCTCATGGCGCTGAGCTGGTCGCTGCCCTGCGCGTTCGGCTCCGTGCTGCCGTACTTCTACCCAATCTACTTCGCCATCCTGCTCATCCACCGCGAGCGCCGCGACCACCACTTCTGCAGCCAGAAATACGGCGAGGACTGGGCGCGCTACTGCGAGCGGGTGCCCTACCGCATCGTGCCCGGCATCTACTGAGCGGGCTCGGCTGCGGGAGCCTGCTCGCGCTCCGCTGGCTGGTCAGCCGCTGGGGTGGCAGCCGCCCCGGCCTGCGGCGCAGGCTGCGCCACGGGCTCGGGCGAAGGATGCTCGCGCAGGTACTCCGCGAAACCCGCGAGCAGCGCCTTGTAGTACAGGTCCGCGATGACGCGGTAGCCCTCGGGCGTGGCGTGGCGGTAGTCCGTGGAGGCCAGCGGCGGGCGCGCACGCGACCAGCGCTGCATGGCCCCCGAGCCGCCCATCGCGTCCCAGGTGTCGTAGAAGGCGCAGCCCATGTCGAAGGCCGCGCGGCGCTGGGCCGCCACGATGCGCGGCACCATCGGCATGGTGCGGATGTTCCCGCGCTCGTCGCGCTCCGCCTGGTCCAACGGCGCAAAGACGAGGCAGCCCAGGTCCTCGCGGCCTCCACGCATGCGCGCGATGACCTCCTTGAACTGCTCGTAGTAGCGCTCCTCCGTGGTGTTGTCGCTCGCGTCGTTGCCGCCGAAGCCCAGCACCAGCAGGTTGGTGCCGCGTGAGCGCAGCTGCTCGCGGATGTGCACCGGGTCGAAGTTCAGCATGCGGCTGGCGCGCGTCCCCACCATGCCCAGGGAGTCGTACACCACGCCGGGCCCCTCACGCTCCATGATCACGCCGTACAGGGTGACGCGGCCGTTGCCGGTGTAGCGCACCTCCAGGCGATGCGGTCCGTCGGGCACATCGATGGTGTACACCGCGTCCCCCGGCGCCTCTTCGGGCGCGCCACCGTCCCCGCCCCCGAGGCCCGTGGACAGCGTGACGGGCTCGCCCTGGTCCACCGTGAGGCGGACGTCACCGCCCCCCTCTTGGCGCTGATAGAGCAGCTGGAAGCGGCTGAGCGTGCGGCCCGTGTCCGGCTCGTCCTCCTCGTGCGTCCCGAACGTGGCCACGCCCATCGCGCGCGCTTGGATCTGCACGCCGCCGAGCCCGTAGCGCCCATCCGGGATGCCGGCCCGCATGATCTCCTTGATGCTCCAACCCTCGCTGGCGGTGTGGAACACGTCCTGGTGGCGGTAGGGCATGAAGCCCTTCGAGATCAGGATGAAGCCGTGACCCCCGTCCCCGAAGCGCTGCTGCAGCCGCCGGCGCACCGTGTGCGTCAGGTGGTCGGTCGCGATGGTGGAGTCCCCGTAGTGCGAGGCGCGCGTGAGCGCCCCGGGCTCCCCCTGCGCGGTGCGCCGCAGGGCCTCGTAGAACGGGCGCATGCCGCGCCCCGTCGGGTCCTCGATGTGCACCCGGATGCCCTCGGACTCGCGGGGGGCGACGTACACGCTTCCGTCCGCGTGGGCCTCGGTGTCTGCGGCGGTCGGGCCGGCGCCGGTGTGCGTGCCCTCGCGCTCCTCGGCGAGCGCGGCCGCTACCTCCGCGCCCAGCGCTTCGTCCTGCGCGGGGGACGTGGACGTCGCGGCGTGATACCCGCCGCCGGCGCCCGCCGAGGCCGGCACCGCGTCGAAGCGCTCGCTCATGTGGGTGAGAGGCACGCGCTCGCCCGGCACCCAGGGACGAAAGCGCGCGAGCGGGGGCACTAGGTACGTGCTGGCGACCATGCCGAGCACCACCGCCGTCGCGACCCCCAGCTGCTGCAGCGCGAGCCGCGTCTCGCTCGCCGCGGCGGGCGGAGGAGGCGTGCTTGCGGACGCAGCCGACCCGGACACGGCCGCCGCACGGGGCGCGGGGGCGGGTCGCGAGGGGCGCTGGCTCGGTCGTCGCTTGCTCATCAGAACTGGAAGTAGATGTAGGGGGCGGCCTCGCCGGTCGCCACGAGGGACAGCACGGCCCCCACCCCGCCGAGCGCCAGCCCTTGGACCGGCGCGGGGAGGCGCAGGAACTCGCGCTCCACCGTAGCGAACCAGGTGCGCGGCGTGAAGTGCAGCGCGAAGGTGGCCAAGAGCATGGCCCACAGCGCGACGCTGATCTGCGCCGTGGAGGTGGTCCCGGAGGTGAGGCGTTCGATCACGGCGCGGGCGTTGTCCATGCTGCTGGCTCGGAAGAGGATGCGGGAGAAGACGACGAACTGAAGGGCCCAGAAGACCTTGAACGCGCGCATGGCGAGCTTGTCTTCCACGTCGTCACGCGCGCCGCTGCGCCTGCGCGCGAAGCGGTGGATGACCATCACCGTAGCCTGCAGGAACCCGTACAGCACGAAGGTCCACGACGCGCCGTGCCACATGCCGATGAGCATCATGGTGAGCCACAGGTTGAAGTACGCGCGGACGGGCCCCGAGCGCGACCCGCCCAGCGGGAAGTAGAGGTAGTCGCGCAGCCAGCGGCTGAGGGTCATGTGCCAGCGACGCCAGAACTCCGCAGGGTTGGTGGCCTGGTACGGGCGGTCGAAGTTCTCGGGCAGCTCGTAGCCCATGAACAGCGCGGACCCGCGCGCCATGTCGGTGTAGCCCGAGAAGTCGCAGTAGATCTGCATGGTGAAGGCGTAGAGGGCGATGACGACCTCGGTGCCGGTGTACAGCTCCGGCTGCGCGAACACGCGGTCCACCAGGTTGCTGGAGAGGTAGTCCGCGACGGCGACCTTCTTGACCAGACCCGTCCCGATCAGGAAGAGGCCGCGGCTGACCTGCTCGCGGCGCAAGGTGGGCTCGCCCTCCAGCTGCGGCAGGAACTCGCTGGCCCGCACGATGGGCCCCGCGACCAGCTGCGGGAAGAAGGTCACGTAGGAGGTGAACTCGAGCAGGCTGCGCTTGGGCTCGAGCGCGCGCCGGTACACGTCGATGGAGTAGCTCATCGTCTGGAACGTGTAGAACGAGATACCCACCGGCAGGGCCCAGCGCAGGAGGAAGGGGGTGTGCGCGGTGCCCGTCAGCGACGAGTACATCTCCGTGAGCGCGCCGCTCCAGAAGTCGAAGTACTTGAACAGCGCGAGCAGCCCGAGGTTGGACACCAGGCTGATGCCCAACAGCACGCGCCTCCGTCGCTCGTCGTCCGTAGCCCCCAGCCCGAGCCCGACGGCGTAGTCCACGAGGGTGCTCGCCAGGATGAGGAAGATGTACTTGGGGTTGGCCGCCATGTAGAAGAGGCAGCTGACCACCACGACGAAGGCGAGCCGCGCGACGCGGTGCCGGGCCAGCAGCCAGAAGCCAGCCACGGCGAGGGCCAGGAACAGGAAGTAGTCGAGGCTGTTGAAGAGCATCGGCGGGGCCTTCTCTCACCACGCCTCAGGCGGCGGAGGCTCCTGCGGACGCTGCGGCGGGTCCGGGCTGCTCGAGCGCGTCGTCGGTGACCGCCGCGGCGCGCGCTACCGCGACCATGCCGGCCGCGAGAGGGAGGCCCGCGAGGACGACGGCAAAGCCCGCGCCGGCGCCGAGGTCGCTCGAGGGGTGCGCCGCCCACGCGCAGGCCGCCTCGAACAGCGCAGTGACCAGCACGGCGAGCGCCAGCCAGCGAGGCGCGCGACGACGAACGCCGACCATCACCACGCACGTGCACCCCACTTGGAAGCTCAAGCGCACGAGCGCCTCGCCGGTGGCGAGGATGGCTCCGAGGGGCGAGGACTCCCACCAGGCTACGACGCGCAGCCCGACCTTGACCGCTGTGCCGCCCGTGAGGCCAGCCGCCGTCAGCGAGTCCATGGTCTCCCCGTGGAAGACCAGCGCGATGACCATCATGATGAGCACGACCGCGCCCATGAGAATGCCCTCCATGGCGCCGGCCCCCGCCCCCATCAGGAGCGCCGCGCGATGCGAGCGATAGCCGGGCGTGTAGCGCGAGAGCACGAACCAGCGCAGCGGCTCGAGGGTCAGCCCCGTGAACACGCCGATGAGCACGAAGCTGGCGCGCGACGCGCTCTCTCGGGTGGGAACCGGCAGGATGCGCTCCGCTTGCAGGGACGCGATCAGGTTGGAGGCGCCCATCTGCGCCACCTCGGCGAACACGAACGCGAGCATGCCGGCGCCGAAGAGCGCCCAAGGGAGCGCTCGGTCCCCGCGCAGGGCACGCCCCAGCGCCGCACCGGCGAGCAGCATGACCAGGATCTCGAAGACGTGGGCAGCGACGAGCACGGGGGCGGGTCTAGCACGCCGCGCTGGCAGGGCGAGACGCCGCCGGGGCGAAATGCCTTGATTCGCGAGTGACCGATAAAGTACCCCGGTGGGGGAATGCCTCGCACAAGGCGACGTAAGAATATTTCAAAGCGGCGTGAATAGCCGCCAGAACGCGGCGTCTAGGCCCTGCTCGCAACGGAAACGTCCGGGCCAGGCACACCCCGCAAGCACCCTCGCTCAACGGAATTCACGGAGGACACAGTGACTCGACTCAGCAAGCTACACATGATTCTCGGCCTGGCGGCCGGTCTCCTCGTCATCGGTTCGCACGCGCAGACCATCGCGCAGGGCAGCCTCAACATCGGCGGGAGCAACGCGAACTTCGGCGTGCACCGCCTGAACGGCGGCTTCATGCCCGACCCGATGACGGTCTCGGTCGTCTCCGGCGGTAGCTTGAACGTGCGCAACATGGGCCTCGGCGCTGGCTGCACCGGCTACGCCACCAGCAACCCCGACGTCATTCTCCAGTACAACAACGCCGCCAGCTTCCTGCGCTTCTTCGTGCGGGCCCAGGGCGACACGGCGCTCGTCATCAACGACGCGTCGGGCAACTGGCACTGCAACGACGACGCCGTCGGCACGAACCCGATGGTGTCCATCGACAACCCGCCCAGCGGCCAGTACGACATCTGGGTCAGCAGCTACACCGCCGGCCAGAACCTGCGCGGCACCCTCAGCGTCACGGAGCTGCGCAGCCAGCAGCCCTGAACGGTGCGGGACACCCCCACACGCGCAGCCCCACGGGGCTGCACCGAGAGGCGGCCCACGGGTCGCCTCTTGGCGTTTCGGGACTCTTGCCGCCCCCCCGAGGCGCCGAATGATCCAGGAAAGTTGACGAAAGGCCTTCCACCGTGAACAACGAAGGTGTGTCAGGACCACTTCGCTCACCGCTCGTCGTCTTCGCGACTCCGCTGGCTGTCGCGTTCCTCTGGGCCTGCGTGTACGACTCCGCCGTGGGCCAGCCCGCCGTGGCGACGGACTCGTCCGGTGCCGAAGCGGCCGTAGACGACAGCGATACGGGGGCTGTCGAGACGGAAACCGGTGAGGACTCGGGCCAGAGCACCGACGCCGACATCCACTCGGCAGCTGGAGACACCGTACGCAGCGGGCCCCGCGTGCGACACCCTCGCCCTGAGGATCAGACGCTGGGCGTCGACATCGCCATCGAGGACCGCAACGGGCACTCCATGGACGCACTGCATCAGGCGCTGCGCCGCGCCGAGCGCGGCGAGGGTCAGGCCCGGCTGGTGTTCTACGGCGCGTCTCATGTGGCGAGCGACCTCTTCACCGGCGTGGTCCGCCACAAGCTCCAGGCCCGCTTCGGCGACGCTGGGCACGGCTTCGTCCTGCCGGTCGCGCCCTGGCGCAGCTATCGCCACCAGGGCGTGCGCATCCGCGGCGACGAGGCTCGCTGGGAGTCCACCAAGGTGCGCGGCAACACGCGCGAGGTCGACAGCTTCGGGCTGCACGGCGTCTTCGTCGAGACCAGCGCGCGCAACGCCTGGGCCGAAGCGAGCACCACCAGCCGCGGCGAGATCGGGCGCGCGGCGTCGGTCTTCGAGCTCTTCTACTACCAGCAGCCACGCGGCGGCGACCTGCAGGTCTACCTGGACGGCCGGCCCATCGAGCGCATCCGCACGCGCGCCTCGGAGACGGGCGCTGGCTACGCCCGCTACGAAGTCCCAGACGGCCCGCACTCGCTGCGCGTGCGCGCCAACGGCAACGGCAACGTGCGCCTCTTCGGTGTCGCGCTCGAGCGCGAGCGGCCGGGCGTCATCGTCGACACCCTCGGCATCAACGGGGCGCGCGCGCGCTACCACCTGATGTGGGAGGACAGCCTGTACCGGGAGCACCTGCGCCGCCGCAACCCCGATCTGGTGGTGCTGGCCTACGGCACGAACGAGAGCGGCGATGACCAACCCATCGCGGCCTACGAGGCGGAGCTGCGCGAGGTCGTGAGCCGCGTCCGTGAGACGGTCCCCAACGCCTCCTGCCTGCTGGTCGGTCCCTCGGACCGCCCCACCCCCCTCGAGGACGGCACCTTCGAGGACCGCCCGCGCACCGCGCAGCTGATCGAGGCCCAGCACCGCGTGGCCATCGAGCTCGGCTGCGGCTTCTTCGACTTGGTGGCGTTCATGGGCGGACCGCTGAGCATGGTCACCTGGGCCTCCGCCGAGCCGGCGTACGGCGCCCCCGACCACGTGCACTTCACGCGCACGGGCTACGAGCGCCTGGGCAACGTCCTCTTGGACGCGCTCATGGAGGGCTTCGACCCCCCGGCGGAACGCTAGCGGTCGCCTTCGAGCCCGGGAATGACGGGCCGCGACAGCTCCTCCGTGTCCCAGAAGGTCATCTCCGTGACCTGCGTGTCCTCGAAGTCGGACCACTCGTCGTGCTGAAGGGCCGCGTTGTGCGACTGCGTCTCGGCAGGGAAGAGGTCCGCGAGCCAGTCGGCGATCTGCGCCTGCGTCACGACGTTTCCGCTCCGGAACACGAAGGCCTCGAGCGCGTCGTGCATCTCGCGGGCGCTCTGGTAGCGATGGTCCGGGTTGGCCTCGAGCGCGCGGTGCACCACCTGGGAGAGCGCCTTCGGTACCGCTGCCACCTTGCCGGCTAGCGGCGCGACCTCGGCGCGACGCACGGCCAGGATGGTGTCGGTCTCGGTCTTGCGGAGAAACAGGCGCGTCCCGCTGAGCCACTCGTACATGCACGTGCCCATGCTGAAGAGGTCGCTGCGGTGGTCGATCTCCTGGCCGCGAGCCTGCTCTGCGGAGAGGTAGGGCGTCTTGCCCTTCACGACGCCTGCCCGTGTCCGCACGGCCCGCCCGGCGGCGCGCGCCAAGCCGAAGTCGATCACCTTCACCTCGCCGTCGAACGACAGCAGCAGGTTGTGCGGCGACACGTCGCGATGGATGATCCCGAGGTGACCGAGCCCGGGGGCCTCCGCCCGATGCGCGTGGTCCAGGGCCTCCAGGATCTTGAGCGCGATGTGGCAGGTGATGTCCACCGGCAACGCTCGGCCGTCCCCGTAGCGGCGCTGGATGGAGCGCAGGTCGCGCCCCTCCACGAACTCCATGGCGATGTAGTAGGCGCCGTCGATGCAGCCGAGATCGAAGACCTGAGCGATGTTCGGGTGGCTCAGCTGGACGGAAATCTTCGCCTCGTCCACGAACATGTTGATGAACGCTTCGTCGTCCGCCAGGTCGGGCAGGATGCGCTTGATGGCGACCACGCGCTCGAAGCCCTGGTCGCCGCGCTGGACCGCTCGAAAGACCTCCGCCATCCCGCCCACGGCGAGGCGTTCGGTCAGCGTGTACGGCCCAAACTGCACGGGCGCAGCATTGCAGTCGGAGCGGCGTGTGGTCAACGCCGAGATCGACCGCTTGTGAGCTATGCTCGCGCCATGAGCGCACGCACTCTCCTCGAAGGCCGCAAGTTTCGCGTCGAGGCCGTCGACGTCCCCGATCGCGAGGGGCGCCCACGGACGCGTGAGGTGGTCCGACACCCGGGCGCCGTCGTGATCCTTCCGCTCCTGCCGGACGGGCGCATCGTGCTGATCCGCAACCAGCGCTTCGCCGTGGGCGCCACCCTGTTGGAGCTCCCCGCGGGGACGCGCGAGCCGGGCGAGGACGACGCGACCGGCGCCCACCGCGAGCTCGAGGAAGAGACGGGCTACCAAGCGGGGACGCTCACGCCGCTGGTGCGCTTCTTCGCGTCGCCTGGGTTCTGTGACGAGGAGATGATCGGGTTCGTCGCGACCGACCTCGTGCCGACGCGACAGCGATTGGACGCCACCGAGCACATCGAGGTCGAGCCGGTCGACGTGGCCACCTTCCGGGAGATGCTGCGCGACGGGCGCATCGTGGACGGCAAGACGCTCGCCTGCGGCCTCTACTGGCTCTCCTTCGTGGCCGGGAGCGAGGCCGAGGGCCCCTCTCGGGTCTGAGCCCACCCCACGGGCCCGTCCGGGCCCACGGCGGTCCCTGAGCGCCACGGATTGCCCTCCGATCACGTTGACTTTCACCGCGTTTTCTCCAGACTCGCGACTGCCGTGGCCTTCCTTGAATTGATCCAGTCCGACTACACCGTCCTCCTAATCCCCATCATCTCCGCGTTTGTGGGTTGGTTCACCAACGTCATCGCGGTGAAGATGATGTTCTACCCGACGGAGTTCGTGGGGATCCCGCCGTACCTCGGCTGGCAGGGCATCGTGCCCGCCAGCGCGGAGCGGCTCGCGCGCTTCAGCACGAAGCTGATCACGACCAAGCTGCTCTCGCTCGAGCAGCTCTTCGAGAACTTCAAGGGCGAGGCCTTCGCGCACGAGATGGACCTCGTGGTGGACGAGATCACCGACCAGATCCTGAAGGAGGTGGCCGAGAAGCACGCCAAGGTGATGTGGGAGAACGCGGGCGAGGTGATGCAGAAGATGGTGCGCGACAACCTGCGCACCGAGGTCCGCAACGTCGTGGTCAAGATCACGGACGACTTCAGCGACAACATCACCAAGATCCTGGACCTCGAGCAGGTGACTCTGGACGCGGTGATGGCCAACCGGTCGCTCATGACCATGATGTTCCTCGAGGTCGGCGAGGCCGAGTTCAAGTTCATCGAGCGCTCCGGCATCTGGCTCGGGCTGCTCTTCGGCATCGTGCAGATGGTGGTGTGGGTGCTCTTCCCGGCCACGTGGGTGCTTCCCTTCTTCGGCTTCCTCGTGGGCTACGCCACCAACTGGATCGCGCTCAAGCTGATCTTCGAGCCGCGCAACCCCCGTAAGGTCGGCCCCTTCCTCGTGCAGGGGCTCTTCCACAAGCGCCAAGCGGTCGTGTCCGAGCGCTTCGCGGAGCTCACGGCCGGGCGCGTGCTGAACGCGGACAACATCGTCCGCACCGTCACGCAGGGCGCCTCCGGCGAGCTGGTGCTGGACCTGGTGAAGGGCCGCGTGAACGAGCTGGTCTCGAAGTACGAGACGCACCCCATGGCGGCCATGATGCTCCCCGAGGCCCAGCGCGAGCCGCTGCGTGCCGAGGTCTTCGCGATGATCGAGACCGAGCTGCCGCGCGACGGAGGCCTGCTGCACACCTTCGCTGCCAAGGCGGTGGACATCCGCGGCGAGCTCAACGACCGCATGAAGGCGCTGGACGCCGAGTCGTTCGAGGGCGTGCTCCGGCCCGCGTTCCAACAGGACGAGTGGAAGCTCATCCTCGCTGGCGCGGTGCTCGGCCTGGGCGCCGGTGTGGCGCAGCTGGTGTGGCTCTTCGGCGAGCAGCTCGCCGCGATGTGAGCTGAGCAGAGGGACACCGCGCGGGCGCGTCAGCGGCTACGGCTGCAGACGCGCCCTTGGCCGTTTCTGCGGTGCGAAAATGCGCCCGGTTCCCCGCATACAGCGCTACAACGACCCGCGACAGCAGGCGGGTTGGGACCACTCACAGTGGAAGCCCGCCTGCCCAAAGGACGGGCAAGCACTTGAATTCCAGGGACATAAGCACCGCGTCTCCGATACTCCTCGGGGTCCTACGTCGTGCGGTGGCGCGGACACTCCCATCCACGGCTACGGACACCCTCTCGTCGACCGCCCCCTGCGCCACCGGTCGCGTCGCCATCGCCAGCATCCACAAGGCCTGGAGAGAGGCCGAAGACCTCGCAGGACCCGACGTCGGTCTCATCGCAGCCCGCGAGCTCCACGTCGGCGACATGGATCCTCAGGGGTACGTCATCAACGCCGCCCAGACCCTGCGAGACGCCATTGACCTGGCCGGGCGCTACCACCGCATCTTCTACGACAACGTGACGGTCGTCACCGACGTGGCTCAGGACTTCACCACGGTGCGCTTCGTGCTGCTTGACGATACCGAGGTACCGAATTCCCTCGTGGAGTTCGCCGTCGCGGCGCTGTGCCGCATGGCCCGCTTCGTGTTCGGCGCCTTCCCCATCACCGAGGTCCGCTTTCGACACCGCCGCGGCGCGTCGCTCGAGGCCCTCGGGCAGACCTTCGGCTGCCCCGTCCACCTGGGCGCGGAGGGCACCAGCGTCGTGCTTCCGTCGAGCGCGCTCACGCTGCGCAACAGCTCCGGAGACCTCGATGTGGGGCAGATCCTCGCCGCGCATCTGCAGCGAGAGCTGGGCATGCTGGAGACCGAGGGCGCGCTCGGCGGGCGCGTGTACGCCCTGCTCGTGCGTGAGCTCCCCCTGCGCGGCACGGCGGCCATCGACGTGGCGCGCGAGCTGAACGTCAGCGAGCGAACGCTGCGGCGACGTCTGGCGGAGGAGGGCACGAGTCATCGCCTGCTGCTCGAGGAGGCCCGCCGCGAGGTGGCCATCCGGCTGCTCGGTGAGCAGCGGCTCTCCATCGACGAGGTGGCCTATCACCTCGGGTACGCGCAGCCCTCCAGCTTTCAGCGGGCCTTCAAGCGCTGGACGGGCATGCCGCCCGCGACCTTCCGGGTCCGCTGCGGACGCGCGAGCACGATGCCGCCACGCGCGTCCTAGTCGAAGACGACGGTCTTGTTCCCGTAGACCAACACACGGTCCGCGAGGTGCAAGCGAACCGCGCGGGCCAGGACCACCTTCTCGAGGTCGCGCCCCTTGCGGACCAGGTCGTCGACCTTGTCGCGGTGCGAGCAACGCACCACGTCCTGCTCGATGATCGGCCCCTCGTCGAGGTCGGCCGTCGCGAAGTGCGCGGTGGCCCCGATGAGCTTGACGCCGCGCTCGTACGCACGGTGGTAGGGCTTCCCGCCGACGAACGCGGGCAAGAACGAGTGGTGGATGTTGATGACGTCGCCCTCGAACGCGCGCAGGAAGTCGTCGCTCAGGATCTGCATGTAGCGAGCGAGGACGGCGAGCCCAACGCCCTCTGCACGCAAGAGTCGCAACGCCTCCTGCTCTTGCTGCGCCTTGGTCGCCTTGGTGACGGGCAGGTGCTCGAAGCGCACGCCGAATTGCTCCGCCACGGGGCGCAGGTCCTCGTGGTTGCTGATGATGAGCGGGATCTCGCAGTCCAGCTCCCCGCTGCGCTGCCGCAGCAGGAGGTCATAGAGGCAGTGGTCGTACTTGGAGACGAAGATGCCCACGCGCTTCACCGCGTCGGAGCGAGTCAGCCGGAAAGCCATCTCGAAGCGCGCGGCCACCTCGCGGATAGCGCTCTCGAGGCTGGTCCTGTCGGTGTGAATGTCCGACATGTCGAAGTGGATGCGCTGGAAGAACTGGCCCGCGACGGCGTCCGTGTGCTGGTCGGCGTCGACGATGTTGGCGCCGTGGCCGTAGAGGACCTGTGCGAGCGACGCCACGAGCCCTTTGCGGTCAGGGCACGAGACGAGCAGGGTGGCGAAAGACGACATGGTGCGCGCAGCATGGAGCAGGTGGCCGTCCGCGGCTACTCGCTGCGTTCGGTGCCAGCCATACCCGCGGCATAGCCCATGGTGTAGCGCGCGTTTAGCTCCCCGCAGGGGTTGAAGTGGCCTCGCCCGTGCTCGTCAGCGTAGCGATACGCGTCCACGCCGAAGGGGCCGAAGTAGCCCGCGTGACGCAGCGCCAGCGCGAGCCGTCGGATCGTGTCCCCTAGCGCCTCGCGCTCCGCGCCGTGGAGCTCGTCGGCGCGCGCGACACGCACCGAGAGGAAGCGACCGCGCTCGACGTGCTGCACGCAGGGGACACCCAGCGTGAGCGAGCCATCCTCGCCGAGCCACCCGTGCTGCGAGACCTCGAGCGAGATGGCGACGTGAGGTTCGAGCACGACCCCGAGCGCGAGCTCCGCGTCGGTCAGGAAGGTCTGCGCGCGCGGGCTGAGCGGCCCCTCGGTCACGTGCAGCTTGCCGCGCCCGGCGGCGCCGTACGCCCGCTTGAGCCACGCGCCGGCGTGGGGAGCCCGCTCCGCCATCCACGCCTCGGCGTCGTCGCGCCGGTGCACCACGCAGGCTCCTGGCAAGCGCGGCGGGAGGACATCGTAAGGGAAGCGAGACGCATTCACCCGACGAAGGGTATCGAAGGAGGGGGCCGGAGGGAGGTTCGCGCCCGCCGCGCGCAGCCGCGCCAGCGCCCTTGGTGTCGGGCACCACGCCGCGCCGTCAAAGCGCCCGCCCTCCGGCTCCGTGGGCGCCGCCGCTCCCCGGGCGCGCTCAGCGCCCGCGCGCCCCCCGGAGGCGTCCGGCTCCGCCAGCAGCTGGTCTGCGGGCGCGAGGAGGGTCATGGCTCCACCGCGTGCGGCGGCGACGGCTGCCAGCGTGGCCCGCGTCGGCGTGTAGCCCGCGCCCCGCCGCAGCTCGTCCTCCGCGTCCAGGTTCAGGCACCAGAGGCGCGGTCGCGGCCCCCCGAGCGGCATTAGCCGACCTCGCCGGGAGGATCCAGGCTGGGCTGAAACGCCTCGAGCGCGTCGAGGAAGGCCTCGTCCATCCCCGCCCGGCGACGCCGCGTGCGGTCCAGTGGCAAGCCTCGCAGCAGCACCGGGCTGATCGGCGGCGGCAGGTGGGCGCGCCAGGTCTCGAAGTCCGCGCTGCCCGTGAAGTGCTGGAACCAGCGCAGCGCGAAGCGCACGTGGGCGACCTCCTCCGCGCCCACGCGCTCCTGCAGCGCCGCGCCCGGCTCGTCGCCTACCTCGCGGAAGCGCTCGGCGAAGCGGCCTGCGTGCTCGAGGTTGCCCGCCTCGAGCCCCATCCCCATGAGCGCGACGAAGCCCGCAGCAGACTGTACGCGCGGGACTCGCTCCCAGAACCAGTCGCGCACCGGGAAGTCCCCCACGCGCGCCCCCAGCGCCTCGATGTGCGCCGCGTAGAGGTTCATGTGCCGCACCTCGTCGGCGCAGATGCCCAGCAGGCCACGGCGGAACTCGGCGGGCGCGTCCGGGAAGCGCAGCACGGCCCAGCACATCAGCTCCGCCGCTTGCAGCTCGTGGTGCAGGAAGGTGTGGAGCAGCTCGGCCCGCGCGCGCGGCTGAGTGAGACCGCGACGCTTGGCGCCATGCTGGACGACGCGCAGCTCGGGGGGACGCCCCGGCGCCGCCGGCGGCGCCGGAGTGGCGCCCGAGAACTCGCTCGGCAGCGGGGACGGCGCCAGCTTCTCGCGGAGCTCCACGCTGGTGATGTAGCGCAGCGCCCAGGTCTCGAGGTCGGGCGGGGGCGCCTCGTGGTCGGGCATCGCAGCGGCCATGACGCTGTGTGCCACGCCGCGCGAGCCAGATCCATTCGCGAAAGAGCTACCAGTCCAGCGGCGTCCCGCGCGCACGGAACAGCGGCGAGCGCGCGCGCAAGGCACCAACTGCAGCCTTTACGTGGGACGCGACCTCGTCCACTTCCGACTCCGTGGTGCTGCGCCCGAGGCCGAAGCGTACGCTGGAACGCAGCCAATCCCCGGTGACGCCGAGCGCCATCAGCACATGGCTGGGCGCGCTCTTGTGGGTGCTGCACGCCGCGCCGCTGGCCACGCTGACGTGCGGCTCCAGAGCCAGGAGGAGCGCCGCCGCGTCCGTGTACCCAAAGCCCACGCACAGGTTGCCCGGGTGCGCGTGAGCGGAGTCCCCGAAGCGCCGCACCTCCTCCAGCTCCGAGAGGCTCGCCCAGAGCCGGTCCCGCAAGCGGGCGATACGCAGCGCGTCCGACGCCCCCTCCTCCCGCGCCAGCTGCGCCGCGGCGCCCAGGCCGACGATGCCAGGGACGTTGGCCGTCCCGCTGCGCAGCCCGTCTTCGTGCCCACCACCAAAGACCACCGGGCGCAGGCGCGGCCGCGCCGACGCGCGCACATAGAGCGCTCCCACCCCTTTGGGCCCGTAGAGCTTGTGCGCGGAGACGCTCACCAGGTCCACGGGCGTGACGCCCACGTCGAGGGGGAGCAGCCCCAGCCCCTGCGCCGCGTCGCAGTGGAAGAGCGCGCCCGTCGGCCGCTCGACGCGGGCCAGCGCATTGATGTCCTGCACCGTGCCGACCTCGTTGTTGCAGAGCATCACGCTCACCAGCCGAGTGTCCTCGTCGAGCCCGTCGGCGAGCGCGGAAGGCGACACACGCCCCACCGGGTCGACCGGCAGTCGGGTCACGCGCGCACCGCGGCGCGTGAGCTCGTCGCAGGTGTCGAGCACGGCGGGGTGCTCGGTGGCTTGCGTGACGAGGTGCCCCGCAGCGCTCCCGTCCGAGCGGCACATGACCCCCAGCAGCGCGAGGTTGTCGCTCTCGGTGGCGCCCGACGTGAAGATGATCTCCCGCGCGCGCGCGCCGAGGAGGCTCGCTACCTGCTCGCGCGCCCCCTCTACCGCGTCGCGCGCCGCGCGACCATGCGCGTGCCCGCGGCTCGCGGCGTTCCCGAAGGTCTCGCGCAGGTAGGGCAGCATGGCGTCCAGGACCCGTTCGTCGACGGGGGTCGTAGCGTGGTGATCGCAGTAGATCGGCATCGGTGACCTTCGGTGATTGTTTCACGCTTGGGCCTGATACGCTCGACCATACGATGAGCGCGAAGAGAACGTATGAGGTGTTGGCGCCGGGCCACGGCGCGCCCTCCTCGCCGGAGCGCCCTACGATCTTCGGGGCGACCGACGTTGGGTGCGTGCGCACGAACAACGAAGACCAGTTCTTGGTCGCCGAGCTGGAACGCGCCATCGTCCTGATGCAGAGCGGCTTCCCCATCACCCCCGGGGAGCGGCTCCTGGACCAGCCCGGGTGGCTGCTGATGGTCGCCGACGGAATGGGCGGACACGACGCCGGCGAGCTCGCCAGCAGCGTCGTGGTGGACGCGATGACCCACTACGCGTTCACGCTGATGCCTTGGTTGGGCACCAACCCCCGCGGGGACGCCGCTGCCGTCGCGGCCGGGCTCAGGGACGCGGCCACAGCGGCCCAACAGCGCATGCGTGACGTGGCGACGCGCAAGGGCCTGAGCGCGGACCTCGGCACTACGCTGACCATGGCGTACGTCCGCTGGCCCGAGTGCCTCCTCGCGCACGTCGGCGACAGCCGCGCGTACCTCATGAGGGCCGGCGAGCTGTTCCGGCTCACGAAGGACCACAACCTCGCTCAGTCGATGGTGCAGCGCGGTATCCTGAGCGAGGAGGAGGCGCGCCGCTCGCGCTTCTCGAGCGTCCTCACCAACGCGCTCGGCGGCGGCTCGGACGACCTCCACGTGGATCTCCACCACTTCGACCTACAGGCGGGCGACCGGCTGCTCTTGTGCACGGATGGGCTGTACGGCGAGGTCGGCGACGCACAGATTGGGGCGACGCTCGCGACCAGCGTTCGGCCGGACCTGACGCCCCTGTGCGTGGCGAGCCTCATCGACCGCGCGAAGCGCGCGGGAGGCGGCGACAACGTCACCGTGATCGTCGCGGCCTTCTAGGGGTCGCTCAAATTCCGCTTGGCTTGGAACCACCACGTCATGCTACATCTGGTGACAGATGTTGCACTCACCTGACACCATCACGGCTCGGTCCGCGCTGCTGGCGACAGCCTTGTGCGGCGCGCTGTCTGCGGGACCTGCCTGTTCGCCATTCGACCCGGGCCTCTTGCCCAGCGAGGACGAGACCGCGACCATAGGGTGCACGGACGGGAGCAAGCAGCCCGCGTCGCGCCCGCCGGAGGTCAGTGGACCGGACGCCGGCGCCGATGTGCCGGAGTTCTGGGTGGCCCTGCGCGACGTCCTCCTGGACCAGGACAACGACCGCTGGGCCGAGATCGGCTACAACATCGACCGGCGCTGCACGGACGCGAACAACGCTGGGACGACTACCGAGTGCAGCCCGACGGAGGGGCGCTCACACGAGGTGGACGGCACGCAGGGCATCGACAACTCCTTCGGTCACAACCTGTTCCCGCTGCTTGATCTCGCGTTCCCCGGCCTGGACGCGACGGCCATCGCGGCCGAGCTGCGGGGGCTCGGCAACCCGCTCATCCGCATCAAGGGCTGGAATGGGCAGCGCAACGACAACCGCGTGCAGATCATCCTGACGCAGAGCGTGTTCGGTACCCCCAGCAACGCCGGCGCGCCGCCAGACGTGTACGTCATCGGCAGCGCGGCGTTCCTCGACCCGGAGGGCACCATGCCGGTGCCGGATCCGATCTGGGACGGCACCGACTACTTCTGGTGCCGCCACGACACGTTCGCGATCCCCTCCGAGACCGACTTGGACGCGGCCACACCGCTGGTGGTGGACAACAACGCCTACGTCGTGGACGGCATCCTGGTGGCGACGATCCCAGACGGAACCGAGATCCTGCTCGTGGGCGACGGACTCGGGACGCGGGTCAAGCTGTCCGGCATGGTCGCCACGGCGGACCTCGCAGCCCTCCGCCTGGACGGCGCGCCCCACACGACCGTGACCATCTCGGGGCGCTGGGGCTACACCGACCTGCTGCGCACGGCCGAGTCCGTTGGCGTGTGCGCGGGCAGCTCGACCTACCGAACGCTCCAGATCCAGGTGTCGGCCATGCAGGACGTGCTGCTCGACCCGCGCCCCGAGAACATCGGTACCTTGTGCGACGCGGTGTCCCTCGGCATCACCTTCGAGGCCTACCCGGCGAACATCGGCGGCCTGGCCCTGGGTCAGGACCTCCCCAACCCCTGCGCGACGCCCCCCTGACACCCTCGCGTCGCGCCCTCGCTCGGTTGGCCCGAGGGCTCAGCGCAGCTGCTGAGCCAGGTAATTCTGGGTGCCGATCTGCTCGATGATGTGGAGCTGGGCTTCGAGCCAGTCGATCCCGCCCTCTTCGTCCGCCAGGATGCGGTCGAGCAGCGCGCGGGTCCCCTCGTCCCCCTTCTCGCGGCACTTCGCGATGCCACGGTTGAGGCGGTCACGGGCGTCGTACTCGACGGCCAGGTCGAGCTTGTGCTGCTCGACGGGATCCTCACCGACGCGCACCGGGAACAGGCGCTGCATGTTGGGGATGCCGCCGAGGAGCAGGATGCGCCCGATGACCTCGTCCGCGTGCTTCATCTCGTCGATGGACTCGCCTCGCTTCTGCTTCGCTAGAGCGACGTAGCCCCAGTCTTCACACATCTTGTAGTGGATGAAGTACTGGTTGATCGCGGTGAGCTCCGAGGTGAGGACCTCGTTGAGCAGCTCGATGACTTCGGGGTCACCCTTCATGGGTCTCTCCTAGTTGGGTTGGTGCGACGGCGGGCGCCAGCGCAGGAACGCACGCTAGTCCATGCGCACCGCAGCGTCACGGTGATTGTGGCGCAGGCGCGCGCACGAGCAGGAGCCCGCAGCGCGCGCTCAGCGTGCTGCGAGGGGGAGGTGGAACAGGCCGTCCTGCGCGAGCTCCGCGTGCGTCTCTGCGACGAGCTCATCGACCAGAGGCCGACAGCCACCGCAGCGGGAGCCAGCGCCGCAGGCCAGCGCGACGTCCAGGTGGTTGCGCGCGCCCTCGCGGGCACACTTCCGGATGGTTCGATCGTTCACGCGCTCGCAGTGGCAAACCAGCATGATGAGTCACTGTGGATCCACGCGTATTGAAAGTCAATATCATTTTCACCAAGAGCACGACGAACCACGGATGACTGCCAGCGCAGTCTCGCGGACGCTCTCTGATGCCCGTCACGGCCCCAATAGAAAAAGGCCAGCGCGGATGGCGCCAGCCTTTCGAGGGTGCGGACGGAGAGACTCGAACTCTCACGGATTTTACTCCACTAGATCCTTAGTCTAGCGCGTCTGCCAGTTCCGCCACGTCCGCTGAACCGGGCGCGAATCTAGTGTGTTCGACGGAGTTGTCAAGGACGTCCTTCTAGGGTCTCCTCTCGCCATGCCCACGTGGGGATCCTGGTTGCTCTTCTTCGTCGTGTCCGCCTGCTCGCTGGTGCTCGCGCGGCGGCTCGACCGTGAGCCCAAGCTGCCCACCGGTCCGTCGGACGGTGAGCTGCGTGCGTCAGTCCCGGGCGCCGCACCCGGCACGCCGCTCCCCCCCGCGCTCGCGGGCGGCGGGCCCGAGCCGCTCAGCGTGGAGGTCCCGCTGGGACGCTGAGCGGGACCTGCAGCGCGGAGAGCGCCCCACCCTACCCGCGCGAGACAGCACGCGGCAGCGCCCGCGCAGCCGGAGCGCCCAACGCAGCGGGAACGCTCAGCGCCCTCGGAACACGGGTCGCCGCTTGGCGAGGAACGCGGCGACGCCCTCGGCGTAGTCCTCGCTGTCAAAGCACGCCTGGATGGCCGCGGAGACGGTGTCCGCGTCGCGCTCCGAGGCTGGCCGCCCGAGGTCCGAGAGGCACAGCTTGGCCGCACGCAGCGTCAGCGGCGCGTTGTCGGCGACCTGCAGCGCCAGCTTCCGCACGAAGGGCTCGAGCTCGTCCTTGGGGAGCACTTGGTGCACCAAGCCCATGCGCTCGGCGGCGCGGGCGTCGTAGCGCCGGGCCGTGAAGAGGATCTCTCGGGCGAAGGCTTGGCCCACCACGCCCACCAGCGTCTCGACGTTGGTGGCGCTGTAGCCAAGGCCCAGCCGCGCCGGCGGAATGGCGAAGACCGCGTCCTCGGCGGCGTAGCGCATGTCCGCGTGCAGCGCGATGCCGCTGCCACCGCCGATGCAGAAGCCGTGGATCATCGCGATGAGTGGCTTCTGCACGTCTGCGAGAGCCCGGAACGCGCGCTCCGTCAGCTTGTCGTAGTCCCGCGCGCCCGGCCCGATGCGGCTCTGTTCGAACTCGCTGATGTCCGCCCCGGCGACGAAGGCGACCTCGCCGGCGCCACGCATGACGATGACGCGCACGTCGTCGTCGGCGTCGAGCTCGGCCAGCCGCAGGGGAATGGCCTCCCACATGGCGCGGTGGATGGCGTTCCGGCGCTCAGGGTGGTCGAAGATCAGCCAACCGACTGGCCCGTCGCGCTCGATGCGGACCTGGGCGCTCATGCGTTCACCGACATGACGCGGGTGAGCCGCACCATGAGCGGCAGGTTGGCGAGCGCGCCGTAGTACTTGATGGCGCCAGCGCGCTCGGCTGCGGAGAGCTCCTTCGCGACCTCGCCGCGCGGGTCCGGCAGGCCGAAGCGGCCGAGCTCCAGCATGGACATCTTCATGATGTGCTCGCTGCCAGCGCGCACCGTGACGTCCGGGATGCCGACGATGCCCGCGTGGACGCGCACCGCGTAGGGGACGAACTCGAGGGTCACCGACATGCCGAGGTCCGTGATGACCATGGCCACGCGCCCGCGCATGCGCAGCGCCGTGGCGCGCTTGTCCGCGTGGTCGTCCAGGTTCTGTCGCAGGAGCGTCGCCAGCATGGGCGCGAAGCCGTGGTCTTCGGCTCCTGGGGCCAGCTCGATGGCCGGCTCCATCAGGCCAAGAACTCCGTGTCCACGTGCGTCGCGCTCACCACCAGCTGCCGCGACGACTCGACGAAGCGCAGCATGGTGGGCAGGTGCCCCTTGGTGAGCTTGAGCTTGCCTTCCATCATGGACTTGATGGGGTCGAGCTTGCCCTCGAGGCACGCACGCCAGCGCGCGTAGTCGGCCACCACGATGAACGGCGCCTCCTGCACGGCGTCCATGCCGGTGACGAACTGCGTCCCCCGGCAGACCCCCTCGTGCACGTCCATGATCATCCCGACGTCGTCGGGGATGCCGATGCTCGGGTCCGCCTTGATGACGAAGGCCACCGCGCCGAAGGTCCACGGCTTGCCGTGCGTGCGGTAGCCCTCGTTCGCGTTCACCGCGTCTTGGTAGGCCTTGGTCCATGCTTCGGAGGGGAACTTGAACGACATCGGGGCTCCTCGTGAGTTGACGCTGGCCATACCCCGCGGCCCGGTCCCACGCAAAGACCGGCCACGCACACGCCCGCGACGGCGCGCCCGAGGTGGGCACGATTACTTGACTTTCGGGGCGCCCACGTGCGCTCATGACGGCTCCGGAGGCCCGATGTTCAGACAGGTCCTACAAGAAGTGGTCGAGAAGACCGACGGCGCGATCGCGGCGATCCTCATGGGATACGACGGCATCCCCGTGGAGCAGTACGTCGACGACGACGCCGTCTTGGACGTGGAGACCGTCGGCATGGAGTACAGCGTCATCCTGAAGATGATCCGGAACGCCGCCGACATGCTCGACATCGGCGCGGCGCAAGAGGTGGCCATCCGGGCCGAGCGCATGACGACCATCATCCGCTTGGTGACGGACGAGTACTTCCTCGCCGTGGCGGTGCGGCCGGCCGGCAACTTCGGCAAGGCGCGCTACCTCATGCGGCTGCGCTCGAGCGAGCTGGCCGCGAGCCTGGCCTAGCCAGCCGCGGGAAGACGTCATGGCCCAAGGCACCGACGACACCGGGGCAGCGGCCCCAGAGACGCGCTCCCCTGCCGTGCTGGTGCTGCACGGCCCCAACCTGAACATGCTGGGAGTCCGTGAGCCGGGCATCTACGGGCACGCCACCCTGGCCTCCATCGACGCCGCGCTGGCGACGTTGGCCGGGGCGCTGGGGCTGGAGATAGAGTGCCGACAGAGCAACCACGAGGGGCAGCTGGTGGACTGGATTCAGTCCGCGCCGCCGCGCTTCGCAGCGGTGCTCATCAACCCCGCGGCCTACACGCACACCTCCGTCGCGCTGCGTGACGCCATCGCTGCGACCGGGCTGCCCACGGTCGAGGTCCACCTGAGCAACATCCACGCACGCGAGGCCTTCCGGCACCACTCCCACAGCGCCGCGGTGTGCGTGGGTCAGATCGCCGGCTTCGGGCCCGAGAGCTACCTCCTCGGCTTGCGCGCGCTGGCCTCCCGCCTGACCTGAGGGCGGCGACTGGCGCGCCGCGTGGGGCTCCCTGACGTTACCGCGGAGAGTGCGGGGCGCCGTGCGGTGAAAGCTGACGCGCGCTTGGTTTTGGTGCTAGCAAGCGACTCATGGACATCGATCTTGAACAGCTCCGCGAACTGATGCGCGCGATGACCGAATTCCAGATGAGCGACATGGAGCTCGAGAAGGCCGGTGAGCGCATCTCGCTCAAGCGCGGCGGCTCCGTGGTGAGCGTCTCGCACGCGGCGCCCAGCGTCGCCGCCGTGGCAAGCAGCGCAGCTTCGCCCGCCAGCGCAGAGGCCGCACCCGCGCCCGTGGAGGACGACGCCAACACGGTGTGGATCACGTCGCCCTTCGTCGGCACCTTCTACGCGGCCCCTTCTCCCGGCGCGCCTCAGTTCGTCAAGACCGGGCAGGCCATCACGCCGGGCACGGTGCTCTGCATCGTCGAGGCCATGAAGCTCATGAACGAGATCGAGTCCGAGGTCGCCGGCGTCATCGTGGAGATCGCGGGCACCAACGGCAAGCCTGTCGAGTACGGCGACCGGCTCTTCAAGATCAAGGTCGCGTAGTGTTTCGCAAGGTCCTGATCGCCAACCGCGGAGAGATCGCGGTGCGCGTGATTCGAGCGTGCCGTGAGCTCGGCATCGGCACGGTCGCCGTCCACAGCGACGTAGACACGGAGGCCCTGCACACGCGGCTCGCAGACGAGGCCGTGTGCATCGGTCCCGCCGCAGCGAAGCAGAGCTACCTCCACATCCCGGCCCTGATCGCGGCGGCCGAGATCAGCGGTGCCGACGCCATCCACCCGGGCTACGGCTTCCTCTCCGAGAACGCCGCGTTCGCGAGCCTGTGCCGTGACGTGGGGCTCACGTTCATCGGCCCCAGCCCAGAGAACATGGGGCAGTGGGGCGACAAGGTCAGCGCGCGACGCCTCGCCAAGAGCCTGGGCCTCCCGCTGATGGAAGGCAGCGGAGTCCTCCGCGACGTGGAAGACGCTGTCGCCCAGGCCAAGCAGGTCGGCTTCCCGGTGATGCTCAAGGCGTCCGGCGGCGGCGGCGGGCGCGGCATGAAGGTCATTCGCACGGCGGAGGAGATGGCCGCCGCGTTCCCGTCCGCGCAGCAAGAAGCCATCGCGGGCTTCCAGAACGGTGACCTCTACGTGGAGCGCTACGTAGAAGAGCCGCGGCACATCGAGTTCCAAGTCATCGCCGACGGCAAGGGCGACGTGCGCGTGCTGGGCGAGCGCGAGTGCTCGATTCAGCGACGCCATCAGAAGCTCCTGGAAGAAGCCCCCAGCGTGGCCGTCTCGGACGAGCTGCGGCTCGACATGGCCGCGACCATCCGCCGCGCCCTGGCCGACAGCAACTACGTCTCGGCCGGCACCCTCGAGTTCCTCATGAACGAGAAGGGCGAGCTCTCGTTCATGGAGATGAACACGCGCATCCAGGTGGAGCATCCGGTGACGGAGCTGGTCACTGGCGTGGACCTCATCGCCGAGCAGATCCGCATCGCGGCCGGCGTCCCCATGGAGTTCCCCAACCGCGACCTCAAGCCGCGCGGCTGGGCCATCGAGTGCCGCGTGAACGCGGAAGACCCGGTGACGTACGCGCCCTGGCCCGGGCTCATCACGGAGTACCACCCCCCCGGCGGCGCCGGCGTGCGGGTGGACAGCGGCGTCTACGGCGGCTGGCGAGTACCGAGCGCCTACGACTCGCTGCTGGCCAAGATCATCACGTACGGCCGCACTCGCGAGGAGGCGCGCGTGCGCATGATCCGCGCGCTGGGCGAGACGCTCATCGGTGGCATCCGCACCAACATCCCCCTGCACCTGCGCATCCTGGCGCACGACGACTTCCGCACGGGAGCGCTCTCGACCAGGTTCCTAGAGCGCCTCTGAGCAGGTCCCGAGGGGAAATTCGACACGTGCCTAGCCGCTCGTGTGCGCCGTTGTTGACCGGCCTACAGCAAGAAACGTACACTCCCCGGCAACGCATAAATGCCGTGTGATTACGGCGTGATGCTGGCCTACCCCCCGACGGATCCCACTTGGTCGACCGCAACAAAGTACTTGAAACTGCGCAGAAACTCGTAGCGAAGGGGAGCTACGACAAAGCGATCGTGCAGTATCAGTTGCTCGTGGCGGACGATCCGCGTGACGTCCGGACGCTGCTCAAGATCGGCGACCTGTACACCAAGACGGGGGCCCGCGACCGCGCGGTGGACGCCTACGGACGCGTCGCCACCCAGTACGCCAGCCAGGGCTTCTTCCTGAAGGCCGTCGCGGTCTACAAGCAGATCCTGAAGCTGGACCCCAGCAGCATCGACTCGCAGCTCAAGCTCGCGAACATGTACGAGCAGCTGGACCTGGTGAGCGACGCGCTCACCACCTACGAGCACGTGGCTGGGCACTACGCGCGGGCAGGGGATCTGGACAAGGCCATCGAGACGCTGGGTCGCATGGCCGAGCTCGACCCCGAGAACATCCCCGTGCGCATCAAGTACGCCGAGGCGCTCAGCAAGATGGAGCGTCCCGAGGACGCCGCTCGGGAGTTCGAGGCGGGCGCCAACCTGCTGCGAGAGCAGGGCCGCATGGACGACTACATCAAGGTCGCCGAGCGGCTCCTGTTTCACCGCCCCGACGTCGTCGTCGCGCGCGAAGTGGCCACCCTGTACCTGGAGCGCAACGACGCCAAGCGCGCCCTGAGCAAGCTGCAGGTGTGCTTTCAGGCGAACCCCAAGGACGTGGCCACGCTCGAGCTGCTGGCGCGGGCGTTCCACCTGCTGGGTCAGCACCCGAAGACCATCAGCGTCTACCGGGAGATCGCGCGCATCTACCAGGACGGCAAGCGTCCCGCCGAGCGCGAGCGCATTCTGCGGAAGATCCTGGAGCTGGACCCCAAGGACGCAGAGGCCCGGGCTGCGCTCGAAGGAAAGCCGCCCGCGCGCGACGCGTCCGCTCTGTTCGAGGTCCCGCCTGGAACGATCATGGCTCCGCCTCGCGGCGACGTCAGACCCGAGCCGATCTCGAAGCGCACCATCGTGCAGGACCCCGTTGCGCCCGCGAACAGCGCGGCGTTCGCGGACGACGACGAAGCACCCGAGATGGTGTTCATGGACGACGAGCTCGACGACGTCGACGAAGCCGAGCTCTTCATCGAAGCCGATGACGACGAGGCCGAGTCCGCGCCGGCCATCTTCATCGACGACACCCCTCCCCCTCAGCCCGTGCCGGAGGAGCCCGTCGTCGAGGTGAGCGTCGCGGCCCCGCAAGCCTACGAAGAGGCGTACGCGGCGGCCCCGCTCGAGGCAGAGGAGCCCGTGGAGGGCTACGCCGGCTTCGTGGACCCGGCGGTCTGGCCCGAGGTCGAGAGGCTCATGTCGGAGGTCGAGTCGTTCCTGCGCTTCGGGCTCATGGACAAGGCCCAGGCGCAGCTCGAGCGGATCGTCAACCAAGCGCCCGACTACATGCTGGCGCGGCAGATGCTGAGCGACGTCTACCAGCAGAACGGCATGATGGACGACTCGGTCCAGCAGCTGCTGGACATGGCGCTCATCTGTAGCCAGGTGCGCCCCGACCTGGCCGTGATGTACCTGGACGCGGTGCTGGACCTCGATCCGATCAACATCGACGCACGCATCATGCTCGGGCGCGTCAGCGTGCCGGTGCCGAGCGACGAGGCCGCGCTGTTGGTCGAGCAGCCGCTCGTTCCGCACCCGGAAGAGCGCATCTCGGTCTCGTCGGAGCAGCCCCTCGACGAGCCGCAAGCCGCCGCGCCCGAGGTGCCGGACGAGGACGACGCCATCCTCTTCATGGACGAGCCGGCCTCTGCGCCGGTCATTCAGGTGTCCGAGGCCGCGGCCGTACCGGCGCCCGAGCCCGCGCGCGCGCGACGGTCCGTGCCGCCGCCACAGCGCGTGGGGCGCCCCGAGTCCGTGCGGCCCTCCGCCCCGGACGTCGACGCGGCCTCGCCGAGCGACTTCCCGGACGCGATGACGATCCCGCCGCCGAAGAACGTGAGCGCGACGGACGGGCTGGACGCGGTCCATGACGTCCCGACGGTGCAGCGGGATGTCGTGCCCGACGCCATGGACGCCACCGCACCCGACGCGGGCGAGGTCCCGACGGGCACCGCCGCGGCGGCGGAGCAGCTGTTCGAAGCGGAAGAAGAGGTGGCCGAGGCCGCCGAGGCCCTCGCGGACGACGAGACGGAAGCCAGCGAAGAGGAGGTCCCCGAGGAGGTCGAAGAGGCCCTCGAAGAGGCCGAGTTCTTCGTCGCGCAGGGTCTCTACGACGCAGCCATCGCGAGCCTCGAGGACCTCCGCGAGGAGTACCCCGACTCGGCCGCTCTGAAGAACCGCATCGCGGAGCTGCGCGCAGCCTCTGCCGCCCCCGTGGAGGAGCTCGCCGACGAGAGCTTCGCCCTGGCGGAGAAGCTCGCTGAAGAGCTCGAAGAGGAGCCGGAAGCCAACACGGGCTCGGACATCCTCGACGTGGAGCAGGTGTTCGCCCAGTTCAAGAAGGGGGTCGAGGAGCAGGTCGACGAGGCCGACAGCGACACGCACTTCGACCTGGGCATTGCCTACAAGGAAATGGGCCTGATCGACGACGCGGTCGCCGAGTTCCAGGTGGCCATGCGCAACCCGACGCGCGCGTGCTCGTGCCACACGATGGTGGGCCTGTGCCGCATGGAGCAGGGGCGCACGCAAGACGCGATCAACTCGTTCCGGGCCGGCCTGCACGCCGAGGAGAAGAACGAACGCGAGGAGCTGGCGCTCTACTTCGAGCTTGCCAACGCCTACGAGATCCTCGGCGACAACAACGAGGCCCTCTACTTCTTCGAGAAGGTCCGCAAGCGCGACGCCGTGTTCCGCGGCGTCTCCCAGAGGATCCGCAAGGTTCAGGCGGCCATGGCGGCCGCCTCCGAGCCGGACGCATCCGACGACGACGAGCTGGACGCGGCGTTCGACGACCTGCTCAGCGACGACTGAGCTCGCGACATGCCGAAGAGCACGCCGCGAAGCGCGGGGCTCCGGTCACGGGTCGAGCAGCGCGCGCGCCGTCAGCAGCGCGACGATGCGGTCGGGGGGGCAGAACATGCACACGAGCTCGCGCTGCAGGCGTCGGACGACCTCCGCCGGGGGGACGCGCATGCCCTGCGCGAGCCAGTCTAGTAAGCGCACCTGATGTGCCGCGTGCATGAGCCGGGTCATCAGCTCCGGGTCCTCGGCGACGAACACGCCCTCCGCGATGCCACGCGCGAACGCGCGGCTGACCAGCGTCATGCCGCGTTGGGAGGTGTCGACCTGCCCCTGACTCTCGAGCAGGCGCAGGTCCGCCCACGCGTTGACGTGGCTGAGCATGCGCAGGTAGTCCGGGTGCTCCATCAGATACCCGGCGTACGCGGCGACGCCCCCCAAGAGCCGGTCCAGCGGCTCGGACAGCGCGGACGGCTGGTCGCGAATCGCGGCCAGCAGCTCGAGGCCGCGGCGCGCGTGCACCGCGTCGAACAGCGCCTCCTTACCCTCGAAGAGGCCGTAGACGGTGCTGGTCGACACCTTGGCGACGGTCGCGACGTCCTGCATCTTGGCCGCACCGAAGCCGTGCTCGGCGAAGATGCTCTCGGCGGCGTCCAGGATGATGCCCCGGTACAGCTCCTCTCGAGCACGGCGGAGCCGCGCCCGGTTGGACACGGGGACGGCGCTCACCCCGCCGCGGTTGGAGGCCACGGGCGGTTGACTTGGGCCGCAACCGCCGCCGCGAGCTCCGCGGAGATGGGTTGGTTGGGCTGATAGCCGGCCTGCTTCTTGAGCAGCATCTTCAAGTAAGCGGACGAGAACTTCAGCAACGAGGAGAGCTCGGACAGGTCGTAACTGCGCTCGGACATGAACGAAGAATGACCGTTCCACTCGATTGTCGTCAAGGATCGATTTCGTAACGCTCGGAAATAACTTGAAATTTTTGATATTCACAGTACACGCCGGGGCCGCGTGGCGCACGCGCGCTGCGCAACGCACACTCCCGGCCGCGCCACCGCGCCCGGCTCCATGACGCTCGCCTACACCTTCGCTCTCCTGTCCACCCTGCTGGGCACCGCGCTCGGCCTCCTGGGGGGTCACGGGCGCGTATCGGGCCCGCTGCGCAGCTTCGCGTTCGTGGCGGCCATCGCCGTGGTGTTCGGCCAGCTGCTTCCAGAGGCGCTGAGCGAGGGTGGGCTGAGCGTGATCGCCGTGTTCGCCGCAGGCGTGCTGGTGCCGCGGCTCATGTTCCACCACCACCATGGCCCAGGCCACGGACACGGCCTCACACACGGCCCGGACCTGTTCGACGACGACGGCGCGCACATACGCGCCGGGCTCTGGCTGAGCCTCGTGGCCATGATGCTCCACCAGATGGGAGACGGAGTGGCGCTGGGCGCCTTCGCCAGCGGCGCGCACGCGGAGCACCTCCACGTTGACCTGTTCTTCGCCATCGCAGCCCACACGGTGCCGGTGGTGGGGCTGCTGGTGCACGCGTTCGTGCAGCAGTGGGGACGCACTACGGCCTCTCTGCAGGGCCTCGCGCTGGGCCTGTCCGGCGTGCTGGGGGTAGCGCTGGCGGACGCCATCAACGCGAGCGCCGCTGTCGCGTGGACGCCGTTCATCACCGCCTTTGCCGCGGGCCTGCTGATTCACGTGGTCTCCCACGACCGGCCGGCGACGGAGTCGCGCGACCGCTTCGCGCGGGTGATGGACGTGTTGGCCGTGGTCGCAGGCGTGGCCCTGGTGTCTCAGGGAGGACACGCTCACGGCGAGTACGAAGGCGCGGCGCACGTCGACATGGCCGCCAGCGTGAGCCAGGCCCTCCTCGAGCTGAGCCTCGCGACGGCCCCCGCGCTGCTGCTCGGGCTCCTGCTGGGCGCGGCGCTGCAGTCACTTGGGCGCGGCATCCCCCGCGCTTGGCTGAGCGGTGGCGGCCCGCTACGGCAGGCGCTGCGCGGCGCCCTGGCGGGAGGACCCCTCCCCGTGTGTTCGTGCGCGGTGCTGCCGGTCGCGCACGCCATCCGCAGCCGCGGCGGGAGCGCGGCGTTCGTGATCGCGTTCTTGCTGGCTACCCCGGAGCTGGGCATCGAGAGCCTGGTGCTCACGGGGCGCTTCCTCGGGTGGCAGCTCGCGCTGGTGCGCCTGCTGGGCGCCATCGTGGTCGCCGCAGGTGCCGCCTACGTCGCAGGGCGCGTACTGGCCTCGCGCGAGCAGCTGCGGCCTACGCCGCAGGCGGACTTCGAGCTGGGCGGGCCCAACTCGCGCTTTCAGCGCGGGCTCGGACAGCTGGACGAGCTCTTCGTGCACATCCTGCCGTTCACCATGGTGGGGCTCCTGGCGGCGGCGTACGCGGAGAGCGCGCTCGACGCCGGCGCGCTGAGTGGGCTCGCCAGCGGGTCCCTGGACATCTTGTTGGTCACGCTGGTCTCCATGCCGGTCTACGTGTGCGCCGCCAGCGCAACCCCACTGGCCGCCGTCCTCATCGCCAAGGGCCTGTCCCCGGGCGCCGCGCTGGTGGGGCTCTTGCTGGGGCCGGCGACCAACCTGGCGACGCTGGGCTTCATGCGGGCTAGCTTCGGCGCACGCGCAACCTGGGCAGCGACGCTCTGCGCCGTGGGGCTGGCGTGGGCGCTCGCCGGTGCGGTCAACGCGTTCGGCGTGCATCAGGTGCCGGCACCTCTCACCCACGCGGCCCACGCGCACGGCACAGCGGCACATGTGTGCTTGGCCGTGCTCGTCGCCTGGGTGCTTCGCACGGTCTACGTACACGGCGTGAGCGCGCTGTTCGATGGCCTGAAGGTGACGCGCTTCGACGCGGCGCACGGGCACGCACACGGTCACGAGGGCGCTATCGGCCCCGCAGACGCACACGAGCATGCTCATGGGCACGGCACGCACGGGCACGGGCACGGCGAGCACGGGCATGGCGCGCACGGCGAGCACGGACACGGGCCCGGCGCGCACGGACACGGCGCGCACGACCACCACCATTGACGCCCTGCGGCCGCAGCCAAGAACGGCCGCAGCCAAGAACGCCCCCCGGACTCGCCGGGAGGGGCCTGCCCGTGGCATGCTTGCCGCGATGAAGCCGATGCCGCGCGTCGCGCGCCTGATGACGCCCTTCCCGTACTCCATCGACGCGAACGCCGACATCGTCAGCGCGTGGGCGATGATGGAAGAACATGACATCCGTCATATCCCGGTGACCCGCGGTGAGACGGTCCTCGGCGTGGTCAGCGAGCGGGACTTGTGGCGCGCGCAGGCGGAGGGGCGCGACGACATCGACATGGGGGGTCTCGTGTCTTCCGGCCCTTATATCGTCGAGTGGAGTGCGTCTCTCGCAGACGTCGCGCGCGAGATGGGCACCCGCAAAGTCGGCTCCGCCGTGGTGCTGCGCGATGGGCGCCTGGCGGGCATTCTGACCACAACAGATGTGTGCGAATACCTAGCGGATGTGCTCGAAGAGCACTATCACTCTCCCAACAGCACCGACGCCGCCTAGGCAGGGGTGCGCCAACCGAACCACGAGGATGGATCCCATGAGTCAGACCAAACCCGAGGCCACCACTTCGAGCGCCAGCATCTCACGGCGCGTGTTCTTGCACCGCGGCACCGCCCTCGTCGGCAGCACCGCGCTCGCTGCCACCTTCCTGGGCTGCGGCGGCAGCGAAGAGCCCGCCGGCTTCACCTGCACGACGGGCCTCACCCCGCAGCAGACCTCGATGCGTCAGGCCATGTCCTACACGGACACCGGCACGGACGCGACCAAGCTCTGCAAGGACTGCAACTTCTTCCCGAACCCGGCGCCCACCACGGCCTGCGGTGAGTGCACCCTGCAGCTCGGCGCCGTGCACCCGATGGGCACCTGCACCAGCTTCGCTCCGCGCCAGAGCTGATCCGCAGCGCCCCAGTCCAGCGACCAACGCCCGCCCACGGAGCCCACCGTCGGCGGGCTTCGTCTTTGGGACACGGCAGGCTCTGGATGCCCGCCGCGGGTTGCACCAAAGTGAAACGTGTTCTACTTTCCGTGTCACGCGGCGAGGCTCGTTGCCCGAGCCGACGTCCCCCCTCTCGAGCCCCCTGAGAACGCATGACCATCTCCGTAGAGATCACCGACGGCATCGCTGAAGTCGTCATGAACAACCCCCCGGTCAACGCGCTCAGCGTCGCGGGCTGGTTCGACCTGGCCGCCAAGATCACCGCCGCCGGCAAGAACCCGGACGTGGTCTGCGTGGTGCTGCGGGCCGAGGGCAAGGGGTTCAACGCCGGGGTGGACATCAAGGAGATGCAGAACACCGAGGGCTTCACGGCCCTGCTCGGCGCCAACAAGGGCTGCTGGGAGGCGTTCAAGGCCGTCTACGAGTGCGAGGTGCCGGTCATCAGCGTGGTGAACGACTTCTGCGTCGGCGGCGGCATCGGTCTGGTGGGCAACTCGGACATCATCATCGCCAGCACGGGCGCCAAGTTCGGCCTGCCCGAGGTGGACCGCGGCGCGCTCGGCGCGGCCACCCATCTGGCGCGCCTGGTGCCGCCTCTGAAGGCGCGCGCCATGGTGCTCACCTGCGAGAACGCCACCGCCGAAGAGCTGCAGGCGTGGGGCTCGGTCTACGCCGTGGTGCCACGCGACCAGACGCGCGCAAAGGCCATGGAGGTCGCCGCGACCTTCAAGAAGAAGATCAAGGCGGTGGTCCGCGCCGCCAAGGAGTGCCTGAACAACATCGACCCGGTGGACGTGAACCGCTCCTACCGCTTCGAACAGGGCTTCACCTTCCAGCTCAACCTGGCCGGCGCCGCCGACGAGGCCCGCGACGCCTTCGTCGAGAAGCGCGACGTCGACACCAAGGCCGGCAGCTGAACCGCAACGGGCGTGCACGCGGTCAGCCGCTACGCCCTGAAAGAAGAGCCACGTGGCAGACAAGACGATGACACTCGAAGAGGCCGTGGCCGAGGTGCGGGACGGCATGACCGTCGGCATCGGCGGCTGGGGCTCGCGGCGCAAGCCGATGGCCTTCGTGCGGGCGCTGGTGCGCGCGGGCGTGAAAGACCTGACCATCGTGAGCTATGGCGGACCCGACGTGGGCATCCTCTGCGCCACGGGGCAGGCCCGCAAGGTGGTCTACGGGTTCGTGTCGCTGGACTCTATCGCGCTCGAGCCGCACTTCCGCAACGCGCGTCAGAGCGGCGCCATCGAGGCCGTCTCGCTGGACGAGGGCATGTTCCGCCTGGGGCTTCAGGCTGCGGCGTGGCGGCTGCCCTTCTTGCCCACGCGCGCCGGGCTCGGCTCGGACGTGATGATCAACCAGCCGCAGCTGCGCACCGTGAAGTCGCCCTACGACGACGGCGAAGAGCTGGTAGCCATCCCCGCGCAGCGCTTGGACGTGGCGTTCATCCACATGAACCGGGCGGACACCGCGGGTAACGGCCAGTACCTGGGGCGTGACCCGTACATGGACGAGCTCTTCTGCATGGCCGCAGACAAGGCGCTCATGAGCGCAGAGAAGATCATCCCCACCGCCAACCTGTTGGACGAGGGCACGTTCCACACGCTGAAGATCAACCGGATGATGGTGCACGGCGTGGTGCACGCGCCCGGCGGAGCGCACTTCACGGAGTGCCCGCCGGACTACGAGCGCGACGAGGCGTTCCAGAAGGAGTACGCCGCGAGCGCGAAGGACGCGGCGGCGTGGGAGGCGTGGAAGGCCAAGTACCTCGACGTGAGCGAGGCCGAGTACCAGAAGGCGGTGGCGAAGTGAGCTCCGAGAACCAAGCAGTCACGCGCGCCGACGTGTGCGCCGTCGCGGTGGCCGAGTGCTTCCGTGGGGACGGCGAGATCATGATCAGCCCCATGAGCCCCGTGTCCAAGCTGGGCGCCATGCTTGCCCGCGCCACCTTCGAGCCCGACATCGTCATGACCGACGGCGCGAACATGATCCTCGCGGAGAACGTCCCCTTCGGCGCGGACGGCAGCAAGGCCGTGATCGAGGGCTGGATGCCCTTCCCCTTCGTGTTCGACACCCTCTTCTGGGGCAAGCGCCACGTCATGATGGGTGGCAGCCAGGTGGACCAGTACGGCAACCAGAACCTCGCGTACCTGGGCGGCAGCTTCAAGCAGCCCAAGGTGCAGCTGCTGGGCGTGCGCGGCGCGCCGGGCAACACCATCTGCCACACCACCAGCTACTTCCTGGGCGACCACAACCCGCGCGTGCTGGTGCCCAAGGTGGACTGCGTGGCGGGTGTTGGCTACGACCGAGCCGCCAAGCTGCACCCTGCGTCGCGCGCCCGCCACGAGATCCGGCGTGTCATCACCAACCTGGCCGTGCTGGACTTCGAGACGCCGGACCACCGCATGCGGCTCCGCTCCGTGCACCCCGGTGTCAGCGTCGAGGACGTGCAGGCAGCGACAGGCTTCGAGCTGGTCATCCCGAGTGACGTCCCCACGTCGCGGGAGCCCACGGCCGAGGAGCTGCGCGTGCTACGCGAGCTGGACCCCAAGGGCATCGCCGCGCGCGAGGTGAAGTCGTGAACGACCCGCAGAAGTCCACCGCGAAGGCCAAGAAGCCGTCCGCCAAACCAAAGCCCCGCGCCAAGGCCAAGCCCAGCGCTGCCCCCGCCGCGGCGGACAACGCCGCGCCTGCGACGAAGGCCACTCCAGCCCAGAAGGCCACTCCAGCCCAGAAGGCCGCCGGAGCGGTCAAGGCCGCGCCCGTGGCGAAGGTGGCCCAGCCGACGGCCGTGGCCGCGCCGGCGGCCGAAAAGCCCAGCAAAGCAGCCAGCCTGGACGCGAAGCTCGACGCCAAGCTGCGCACGCCCATCTGCGACCTCTTCGGCATCGACTACCCCATCATCCAGACCGGCATGGGCTGGGTCTCGGGGGCGCAGCTCACGGCGGCGACGTCGGCGGCGGGCGGGCTCGGCATCCTCGCCGCGGCCACCATGACCTTCGAGGAGCTGGAGCAGGCCATCGCCCGCGTGAAGGACAGCACCGACCGCAACTTCGGCGTGAACCTGCGTGCGGACCAGGCGGACGTCATGAAGCGCGTGGAGCTGCTGATCGACGCGAAGGTCAAGGTCGCCAGCTTCGCCCAGGCGCCCGGCAAGGCCGTCATCACGCGCCTGAAGGACGCGGGCGTGCTCACCATGCCCACCATCGGCGCGCAGCGGCACGCCCAGAAGGTGGCCGAGTGGGGCGTGGACTCCGTCATCGCGCAAGGGCACGAGGGCGGCGGGCACACGGGCAACGTTCCCACGCACATCCTGATGCGTCAGGTCGCGGACGTGGTCAGCTTCCCTTTCCTGGGCGCGGGCGGCTTCAGTGACGGTCGTGGCCTGATCTCGGCGATGGCCTGCGGCGCGAGCGGCATCGCCATGGGCACCCGCTTCCTGCTCACGCAGGAGAGCCAGGTCCCCGAGCACATCAAGGCGCAGTACGTGAAGACCCCCATCGACGGCACCGTGGTGACGCGCGCCATCGACGGCTACCCGCAGCGGGTCATCCGCACCCCGATGATCGACGAGCTGGAGCAGGCCAGCCCCTTCACGCGCTTCCCGAAGGCCGCGCGCAACGCGCTCACGCTCATGAAGCTGACCAACACCAAGCTCATGGACATGATCGAAGAAGGCCGCGCCATGAAGGAGAGCAAGGGGCTCACCTGGTCGCAGCTGGCCATGGCCGCGAACGCGCCGATGCTCACCAAGGCGAGCATGGTCGACGGCAAGGACTCCGGCATCTTGCCCACGGGGCAGGTGGTGGGCGTCATCGACGAGCTGCCCACCGTGGCCGAGCTGATCGGCCGCATCATGACCGAAGCGAAGGCGACGCTCGCGTCGCTGCAGGTGGAGTGACGCCATGATGGATCTCGACTTCACGGAGCAAGAGCAGGCCTTCCGCGCCGAGTGCCGCGCGTGGCTGGAGGCCAACGTGCCCAAGCAGTCGCTGCCCAGCGGCGACACGCGGGAGGGCTACGCGCTGCACCTCGAGTGGGAGCGCAAGCTCTTCGACGCGGGCTGGTCGTGTGTGTCGTGGCCCAAGGAGTACGGCGGCCGTGAGGCCTCGCTCTACGAGTGGCTCATCTTCGAAGAGGAGTACTACCGGGTCCAGGCGCCCAGCCGCGTGACGCAGAACGGCATCTTCCTGTTGGCGCCCACCATCTTCGAGTTCGGCACCGAGGCCCAGAAGGCGCGCATCCTGCGGCCCATGGCGCGCGGCGACCTGAGCATCGCGCAGGCCTGGAGCGAGCCCAACTCGGGCAGCGACCTGGCCAGCCTGCGCAGCACGGCCAAGCGCACCGAGGGCGGCTGGCTCCTCACGGGGCAGAAGACCTGGTCCACGCGCGGCGCGTTCAGCGACATGGCCTACGGCCTGTTCCGCACGGACCCCAGCAAGGCGCGCCACAAGGGGCTCACGTACTTCCTGTTCCCGCTCACGGGCGAGGGCGTGACCGTGCGCGGCGTGGACCGCCTGGACGGCGACGAGGGCTTCGCGGAGCTCTTCCTGGAGGACCTCTTCGTCCCCGACGAGAACATCATCGGCGAGGTGGACAAGGGCTGGGAGGTGGCCATGGCCACGACCAGCAGCGAGCGCGGCCTGTCGCTGCGCAGCCCGGGGCGCTTCATGGCGACGGCCACGCGCCTCATTGAGCTCTACGGCCGCTACCGCGAGACGTGTGACCCAGCGCTGCGCGACCAGGTCATCGACGCCTGGATGGGGGCGCAGGCCTACCGCTGGTACACGTTCAAAAGCGTGACCGACATGCTCACGGGCAAGCCCATCGGCGCGGAGTCCAGCCTGAACAAGGTCTTCTGGTCCGAGATGGACGTGCGCACGCACGAGACCGCGCTGGCCATCCTGGACGAGCGGCAGTGCCTGGACGAGGGCAGCGCCGCCGCCGACGACGAGGGTGCCTGGATCAAGGGCTTCCAGTTCGCGCTCGCCGGGCCCATCTACGCAGGCACGAACGAGATTCAACGCAACATCGCGGCGCAGCGGGTGCTGGGCCTGCCACGCGGCTAGGGCGGAGGACGAGCCATGCACTTTGCATTCTCAGAAGATCAGACCCTGCTGCGCGACACCGTGCGCGACGTGCTGGCCAAGGAGTGCGCGCCCGAGGTGGTGCGCCGCGTGTGGACCGGCAGCAACGAAGAGCGTGTGCCCGTGTGGGGAACACTCGCCGAGAACGGCTTTGTCGGCATGGCCGCGTCCGAGGCGGCTGGCGGCATGAGCATGAGCGAGGTGGACCTGGCCCTGGTGCTCGAGGAGGCGGGGTACGCGGCCCTGCCCGGGCCCATCGTGGAGAGCGCGCTGGCCGGCTTGCCGCTGCTGGAGCAGCTCAGCGCAGGCACGCCGCATGCTGCGTGGGTGGAGCGCGTGGTGAGCGGAGAGGCCACGCTGGGGCTCTACTTCGAGCGCCAGTCGTTGGCGCTGCACGCGCCGCTGGCGGACCTGCTGCTGGTCGTGCGCGGCGACGCCCTCTACGCCGTGCCGCGCGCCGAGGCCGGCCTGGTCGCGCAGACCGCCGTGGACCGGGCCACCAGCGTGGCCACCCTCGACTACAAGCCCTCGCCTGCCCACCTTGTGGCGCGCGGCGCCGCTGCGCAGGTGGCCATTCAGCTGGCCTACGAGCGCGCTGCTCTCGGCAACGCCTGCGTCATGGTGGGACTGGCGCGGCGCATGCTGGACCTGGCCGTGGCCTACGCGAAGGACCGCGAGCAGTTCGGCAAGCCCATCGGCGCGCAGCAGGCGGTGCAACACCACCTGGCCAACGCGGCCGGGCGCATCGCGTTTGCGCAGCCCGTCGTGTACCGCGCCGCCTGGGCGCTCGCCAACCGCGACCGTGCGGGCGGCGAGTCACGGCGCGAGGCCGAGCTGGCGGTCTCCATGGCCAAGATCTACGCGGAAGAGGCCGCGCGCTTCGTGGCCAAGGTCGCGCTGCAGGTGCATGGCGCCATCGGCTACACGATCGAGTGCGATCTGCACTTCTTCATGAAGCGCGTGTGGACGCTCGCGCCCTTCTACGGCACCGCCGCGGTGCACCGCGCCCGTATCGGCGCCCACATTCTGTAACGCTCTCGCCCGCCACCCTGACCCTGTGCTGAAAAGGATCTGCCATGCCCGAAGCCTATATCGTTGACGCCGTTCGTACGCCCGTGGGTCGCCGCAAGGGGGGTCTCGGAGGCGAGCATCCGGCCGACCTCGGGGCACACGTGATCAAGGGCCTGATGGAGCGCACGGGCATCGACCCGGCCGCCGTGGACGACGTGGTCTTCGGCTGCGTGGACACCATCGGGCACCAGGCCGGTGACATCGCGCGCACCTGCTGGCTCGCGGCCGGGCTACCGGACTCCGTGCCGGGCACCACCGTGGACCGGCAGTGCGGCAGCTCGCAGCAGGCCGTGCACTTCGCCGCGCAGGGCGTCATGAGCGGCACCCAGGACCTGGTCGTCGCGGGCGGCGTGCAGCAGATGACGCAGATCCCCATCAGCGCGGCCATGATGGTGGCGACGCAGTTCGGCATCACGGACCCCTTCAGCGGCAGCAAGGGCTGGGTGGAGCGCTACGGCAACGTGGAGGTCAACCAGTTCCTGTCGGCACAGCGCATCGCAGAGAAGTGGGAGCTGACGCGCGCCGCGATGGAGGCCTACAGCCTGGAGAGCCACGAGCGCGCCATCCGCGCGCAGGACGAGGGCCGCTTCGACCGGGAGATCCTGCCTTACGGCGACGTGCGCGCCGACGAGGGCCCGCGCCGCGGGAGCACCCTCGAGAAGATGGCCGAGCTCAAGACCCTGCCGGGCGCGGACCGCCTGACCGCAGGCGTGGCGAGCCAGATCTCGGATGCCTCGGCGGCCCTGCTGATCGCGTCCGAGGCGGCCGTGAAGGCGCACGGGCTCAAGCCCCGCGCGCGCATCCACCACCTGAGCGTGCGTGGCGCAGATCCCATCTGGATGCTGACTGCGCCCATCCCGGCCACGCAGCACGCGTTGAAGAAGGCGGGCATGACGCTGGCCGACATCGATCTCGTGGAGATCAACGAGGCCTTCGCGTCGGTGGTCATGGCGTGGGCCAAGGACCTGGACGCGGACCTCAGCAAGGTCAACGTCAACGGCGGCGCCATCGCGCTGGGCCACCCGCTGGGCGCGACCGGCGCGCGGCTGATGACCACGCTGCTGCACGAGCTCGAGCGCACGGGCGGCCGCTACGGCCTCCAGACCATGTGTGAGGGCGGCGGGCAGGCCAACGTCACCATCATCGAGCGTCTCTGAAGCACCGCCGAGGGGCGCCGGCGTAGAACCACCGTAACGTGGCTCAGCGCGCGCTCGTGGGCTCTACGTATTCGCCGCCACGCAGGATGGGCGTGGCGTCGATGTCCACGTCCAGCCCTGGGCCGTTGAGGCAGAACGTGAGCCCGGTGTATGCGGAGCTGCTGGCGTTCACGCCCCGCTGACGGGCGTCCACCACGCTGAGCGTGCAGCCCACGTCGCCGAGGCGTACGCCCGCTCGCTGTTGCGCCGAGGGCGAGGGGGAGACCAAGCCGAAGCCGAGGGTGCGCAGGCGCATACCTGGGAAGCTGCGCGAGACCTGCCCGAGCCAGGCCGCCCCGTCGCCCCCCGACACGGCGCGCAGGACGCCACCGTGGAACTGGAAGCGCTGAGGGGCGCGGGAGAGGTCGCAGGCATCTGGAGGCGCGAGGATGGACGTAGGCCTCGCCAGGTGCCCTGCGGCGCCGTCGAGGGGCACTGCGACGTGACCGTGCGGGTAGTCGAAGTCTGCGAGGGACGCGCGCGGCCGGGACGACGCCCGAATGGCGCCGACCTGCATCACCAGCGGCGGCGCGCCGTGCCAGCGAACGGTGACCCGCGCGCCCTCTGCGAGGCGTGACGCGAGGTAGCGCCCGTAGGCGCGCTGCAGCACGGAGGGCGTGAGCAGCCCATCGGCCAGGAGCGCGTCCGGGTCGAAGCGCAGAATGGCGAGGGGCTTGCCGCCTGTCTGGACGCGCACCTCCGCCTCGAAGCGCTCGGCGGCGGGGCGCCCTTCCCCGCCGAGCAGGACACAGGCCTGGCAGCGCTCGAGGGCTTCGCGCCACGCCCTGCGCTCCGCTTCGCTGGCCAGGCTGAGGGTGCGCGTGTCCATGACCGACAGACCCACGCCCAGCTCGTGGGCCGCGTTCTCGAAGATCCTCGTGGCCGGGACTAGCCCCTCGCCGTGGCTGAGCAGCAGCAGCAAGCGCTGCCCCGCCGTGAGACCCAGCTGGTCGGCCATCAGCCGCCGCGCGCTGCGCTGGGCCACCGTCGCCTGCGTGATCTGGGAGTCCCGTACCTGCGCCGTGGGGGCGGTCTGCGACAGCGACCGAGCGAGCTCGTCGGGGTGGGGCGTTCGCGCCATCGCGCATCGGTAGCAGCGCATTTCAGAAATGAAAAGCTCGACCTTTTTCAGCGGAAAGTTGCGCCAATGGTGGCCCTATGGCGCTCCGGCGCGCAGCGCGGCGGCGAAGCGGCCCACACCCTCCGGCAGCTGAGCCGGGGTCTGGAGAGGCATGGAGCAGGCCTCGTGACTGCAGAGATAGACGGCGGCAGCCCCCGGATACGGATAGCGGCTGCTGCCTGGCACACCGAGCTCGACCAGCCGGTCCGGCCGCTGCAGGAGCAACGCTGCCGCGTGCAGCTCGCGGGTCGCCGGGTCGTCGGGCTCGCCCACCACGGAGAGCAGGAAGTACCCGGACCGGGCCCGCTCGAGCGCGAGCAGCAACGCACCCACCTTGCGCCCGTGCCGCGCGACGCTGCCGGGCGCCGCGACGTCTTGCAGCGCGGCGAGCGCGCGCTCGCGGCGAGCGGCATCGTCGCTCCGCTGCGCGAGCTCGAGCATGACCTCTGCTAGCACCGCGTTCTGCTCGAGAGGCTTCTGCCTTGTCGCGAAGACGCCCACGGCGTGGGGGTCGGGGGTGTGCGCGTAGAAGCCTCCCCGCGCCTGGTCGCGCAGCTGCGCCTCGGAGAAGGCGAGCGTCTCTGCGGCGAGCGCGAACCAGCGCGCGTCTCCGCTTGCCTCCCCCAGCGTGGCCAACCCGCGCGCCATGTAGGCCTGGTCGGCCAGGTACAGCAGCCCGTCCGCCGGGTCCTCCGCAGCGTGCGCGAAGGCCGCACCGCGCCGGTGGGTGCGCACGACGCGCGTGGCGGCTGCGGTGGCGGAGGCCAGCCAGGGCCCCTGCGGGTCGACCTCGGACAGGCGCGCCATGGCGTCGATCAACAACCCGTTGAGGCTGCCGTACACGTGGGTGTCCGTGCGCGGCAGCCCCAGCGCGCGGCGCTCCACGCCGCTCAGCGCGTAGTACTCGGCCCCGGGCAGCACGCCGCGCGTGGTGGGCACATCCGCATCTTGGCTGGCGTAGTAGCCCCCGTCAGGAGCTTCGAGGAACGCACGCACGTAGTCGCCCACGGAGCACGCGCGCTCGAGCCAGCGCTCGTCACCGGAGGCCGCGTAGGCCGCTACGAACACCTGGATGGCGCCCGCCTGGATGGCCGCGATCTTCTCGTAGTGCGGGTGCTCCCAGTCGCCCTGGGTGGAGTACTGGTACATGCCGCCGAACACCGGGTCGAGCAGCTGCGCGTAGCTGCGGGCCGTGAGCAGGGCGCGCTCCCCCCACACCTCGTCGCCGTCGATCACCGCGCGGGAGAAGGCGTGCAGCAGGGGCGCCGCGAAGGGGTAGCGCTGGCGTCGGCCCCAGCCGCCGAGAGTGGGCTCGTACATCCGGTCCAGCTGTGCCCGCGTGAACGAGAGCGCCTCGTCGATGCCCGCTGGCGTGCGCGCCTCGAGCGCGGCGAGCGCGTCCGCGCTGCTGACACGGCCCGCCGCGACGTCGTCCACGGCCCGCGCGAGGACGCTGGCGAAGACATCGGGGGCGCGATAGCCGCGCAGCGCGAGGATGGGCTGCGCGTCTGGCGTCAGCAGCGCCGTCGCCGGCCAGCCGTACTCGGCGTAGCGCTCGGCCAGGTCGGGGCGCGCGTCGGCCTCGACGCGGATGACCACGAAGTGCTCGGCCAGCAGCGCGAGCACGCGCGGGTCCGCGAACGTCACCTCGTTCATGACGTGGCACCAGTGGCACCAGCCCGCTTGAACGCTGACCAAGATGAGCCGTCCCTCCGCGCGCGCGTCCGCGAAAGCCTCGGGCGTCCACTCCCGGAAGTCGGGCTGGGTGTCATGTGCTGCCGCAGAACCGGGTGCAGAGCGCTCGGGTGTCTGGTGGGCGCACGCGAGGGGAGCGATGCACGTCGCGGCACAGAGCAAGAGAGCAGCGGGTGTGCCGCGGAGCCAGCGCTGGAACATGGACGCAACCTTAGCAGGCTCGCCGCCCACGCCGTGCCCACACGCGTGGGGGGCACCCTTCGCTCAGAGCGCGCTGGCCAAGCGTGCGAGCTCGTCGAGGCAGGCCTCGAGGCGCTCGACGTCCACCGAGAGCTGCGCTCGGGGGCGCTGGCGCGCGCTCCCGTCCATTGCGACGGGGACCACCATGTGCACGACGACCTCACCCGAGCCAACGACGACCCGCTGCGCCTGCGCGCACAGCGCCACCAAGGCAACACGCGCGGCCTCGCCGACTCCCACCACGGTGCGCGGGTTGCTGCGGGGCACAGAGAACGTCGGCCACGCGCCACGCCCAGCCGGGGCCGTCAGCACGAACACGACCACCAAGGGGTCGTGCCCGTCGGAGTCCCCCCCGAGCGAGATCTGCACCCGCCCAGCGGGAACGTCGCCTTCCAGCGTGGGTGGGCCGTGCACCACGCCGATGATCGGGTGGACCAGCGGCGGGGGCTGCTCGATGGAGAAGTGGCGCCGCGCCGCGAGCGCGTGAAAGGCGACCGTGACGGCGGCGACCTGCTCGGCGTCGGCGGCCCGCACCCGCTCCCCGTGGCGCAGCGCGAGCGCGACGGTCGCGGCCAGGCCGAGCAGACCCGCTGCGAGCGCGCCGAGCTCCATTGCGGTGAGCGCCCCCATCAGTCCAGCTCCACCACGATGACGCGACCCGCCTCGGTGGACGCGGGCTCGCCCGCGCACGCCACGCGGAAGGTGACGCGCTCGAGCGACGGGTCCTCGGCCAGCTGAACGGCGATGGGCGTCACGACCCGCTCCTCGATGACGCGCTGCAGCGGGCGTGCGCCGCGCCGCTCGTCGTAGCCGAGCTCGGCGAGCCGGGCGCGGGCGCTGGGCGTGACCTGCAGCGCGATACCGCGGGACACGAAGCCCTCGCGCTTGCGCACCTTCTCGACCTCGAGGTCCACGATGCGGCGCACGTCTTCTGGCTGGAGGTGACGGAACGACACGACGTGGTCCAGGCGGTTCCAGAACTCGGGACGGAAGTGCTCACGGACGCCGCGCGCGAAGTCCTGCGAGCGTGCGCCCTCGAAGCCGGTCGCGGCGCGCTGGCTGACGCCGAGGTTGCTGGTCAGCACGACGATGGTCATGCGGAAGTCGACCAAGCTCCCGCGCGAATCCGTCAGGCGCCCCTCGCCCAGCAGCCCCAGCAGCAGGTCGAAGGTCTCGCGGTGAGCCTTCTCGATCTCGTCGAAGAGCACCACCGACAGGGGCTGCGCGCGGACGCGCTGAGCGAGGCTGGTGACCCCCTCGCCCACCTCGAGCAGGCGCTGGGCCGCGCCGCGCACCATGTACTCGCTCATGTCGACGCGCACGAGGCGCTTCGAATCACCGAACAGGTAGCGCGCCAGCTGCTTGGCCAGCTCGGTCTTGCCCACCCCCGTCGGACCCACGAAGAACAGGCTCCCGAGCGGCTTGTCCGGGTCGTGCACGCCGGCCTTGAAGGGCACCACCACGCGCGCGCAGGCCTCGCAGGCCTCGTCCTGACCGATGACCCCGGCGCTCAGGGCCCTGGCCACCTCGCGGGTGACCACGGGGTGCTCGTCGGCGATCACCTGGATCGGGAGACCGCTGTAGCGTGAGTAGGCCACGCTCACGTCCGCCGGGTAGAGCAGCGCTGGGCGCGCCTCGTCGGCGTCCAGCCAGTCGAGGAAGTGCACGGCCTTGCCGGGGAAGCGCTGGTCCCGCCGGAAGGCCGACAGGTGGTGCACGACCCTCTCGACCGCCTCGGGGTGCACGACCGCGCCGGGGCGTCCCTCACGCTGCGCCGCCTGAGCGCTGCGCTGCACGACCAACCTCGCGACCGACGCGCGCGGCATCTCCGGCAGCTCCACGACGTCCATGGCGTCCAGCAGGGTGGCCGCGTGGCGTCGCACCCACTCGCGCTCGCTCGGCGTGCACTCGGCGATGATGGGCAGGCCGCCGGCGAGCACGACCGGCGCGAAGAGGTCGCCCACCGACGACCCGGCCGAGCGCTCCTTCAGGAACGCGGCGAGGTTGCCGACGTACAGAAAGTCGCGCTCGTCCGTGAGCTCCTCGATCAACTCGAGGCAGCGCTCCTGCCACTGGCCGAGGTAGATCATGCCTGCGATCAGGCGGTCGGCCGACGTCGCCCAGAGCCTCGGCACGTGCCCGCGACTCGCCCTCCGCCTGCGCAGCAGCTCACGCGCGAACGCTTGCACCAAGGTGGTCTTCCCGACCCCCGGCTCGCCGACGATGAGCACGCTGGGGAGCGGCCTCTCACCCAACAGCGCCGTCAGCTGGCCGAGCGCGCCCGGAGACGCGTGCAAGCGCGGGAGCCGACCTTCGGCGAGGCGGCCGACCCACTCGTCGCAGACCGCAGTGGCGACCGGGAAGTCGGCGCGCAGGGTCTCGAGCTCGGTCACGCGCGGGCTCTGCGCGCGGCTCCGCGAGAGCTCGTCGGGCGCGAAGGCCTCCACGTGGTCCTCGCCCTGCTGGTCGAACGCGTAGACCCAGCTCTGCTGCCCCCCCAAGAGCGCTGCCCCGACAGCCGTGCGCAGCGCGTCGGGCGCCAGCTCCAGGTCTTCGAGCAGGATGCCCCAGTCGAAGCGCGGCAGCA
Organism: Sandaracinaceae bacterium; assembly: GCA_020633075.1. Lineage (GTDB taxonomy): Bacteria > Myxococcota_A > Polyangia > Polyangiales > Houyiibacteriaceae > JADJJE01. Next base: position 311,093 of record JACKEI010000002.1, on the reverse strand, counting down.
TCACCCTGTAGCCGCCGGTCGGGAGCTTCGACCACGCGTACGAGAGACGCACCGGGATGGTGCGCGCGCCCACCACGGCCTGCTTCTCGACCAGGCTCGCGGGTCGCACGACCACGCGGGCGACACCCACCTCGAAGGTCTCGGTGAAGAGGTACTTCTCCAGCGTCTCCTGACCTGCGGCGAGGCGCTCCGTCAGCTCCTGCTCGATCAGCTGCAACACCTCGTGGCGGCTGAAGCCGTAGGCGGACGGCGCCGGCTTGTCGAAGAAGCCGGAGCGTGTGCGCATCAGGTAGCCCGACCAGTGCCCCTCGGGGTGCGCCACGAAGTACACGCGCAGCGATGGCTTGTCGTCGCTCATGCGTCCTCGGGGAGCCGCTCGCTCGCGCGCAGCGACCAGTAGTGGGGCAAGACGTCGGCGAGGCGCCGGCACTGGTGCGAGCCGGAGGTCCCCAGCCGGAAGTCCTCCACCTCCATGGGGGAGAGCTCACCGGGCCGCAGCGGCGGGTCGAAGCGCACACGTCGGACACACGGGAGCAGCCCGTCGGGGTCGGGAGGCAGGGGCACGTCCCCACGCTCGAGCGCGCGCTCGAAGTCGGCCCGCTCGCGGTCGCTGCGCAGCAACAGCTCGAGAGGGGTCGCGTCGTCGCCGTCCGGCACGAGGCGCACGCGGACCACCTCGGAGCCGCTCAGCATGGACGTGCGCACGTGACAGCCTTCCTCGCCGCGAAAAAAGTCCGTCACACCCAGGCCCACGAACTTGAGCACCACGCGCGTGGCCCCGTGGTTCTCGCGCAGACCCAGCTGGCCGAGCTCGTCGAAGCCAAACTCTCGACGCGCCCCGTCCGGCAGCGCCACGGCGGCCGCGACCAGCACCCCGCGACCGCTGCGGTAGGCCTCGATCAGCCACCCAAAGAGGTCCTCGTCGCGCGCCATGACGCGCCGGTTGCGACCCTGGCCGACGCGCAGCAGCTCGACGAAGACGCTGTGCTGAGCGGCGTCTCGGGCGGCCCGAGTGGCGCGCTCCAGGAACCACGTCTCCGCGAGCGCCAGCAGCGTGTCCTTGCGCGAGAGGCGGGGCGCGTCCGGCAGCACGTAGCGCGGGTGCAAGAGCCGCACCCGCGCGTTCCAACCGCTGCGCGGCTCGAAGGTCTCGAGGGCCAGCTCCGTGAGCCCCTCTTCCATCCAGTCGTCGTGGTGGACCCAGGCCTCGAGGCGGTCGCGAAACGCCTGCAGCTCGCCACGCACCAGCTCCGCGCGGTGCACGTGGTCGGCGTGCTCCTGCTGACCCTCGCTGGCCTGCGGCAGGTGCTTGCGTAGCTCGCTCACGGCCTGCTCCAGCAGCGGCCCCGCCAGCAGGCTGTCGATGATGCGCAGGGCGCCTGGGAGCTCGTCGACCAGCTCACGGGGGCTGCGGTCCAGCAAGGGCAGCAGACGCAGCTCGCCGCCGCTGGGCTCCGCCTCGCGCAGCGTGTCCACGTGCAGGCGGTACTCGCCCTCGGCGTCGTAGACCCGCACGATGCGCATCTCGGCGCGCGTGTGACCCGCCACCTCCTCGGCCAGCACGTGCCCCACGTACCGCTCCAGGTAGCGCTTCAACGAGCGAGCGCCGAGGAACGGGTCGAAGCCCTCCCGCACCATGCGCGCCGTGGCGCTCTGCGTGGTGAACACGAACACCTGTCGCTCGAGCAGCCCCCGTCGCGCCAGCAGCTGTGTCAGCTCCTTCTCCGCCACGCTGGCTGCCACCTCCGCGCTGAACGGGTGGAAGCGCACCACCCGGTCGATGCGGTTGTAGAGCTCCGGCGGGAAGAACGCCTTCACGTCGCGCGTGACGTTGTCCGCAGAGGCGGGCCGGTCCCCGAAGCCGACGCTGGCCTGAGGCTCCGCGCCTAGATTGGAGGTCATCAGGATGACCGCGTGGGTGAAGTCGGCCTCGTTGCCCTCCGCGTCGGACAGGCGCCCCTCGTCCAGCAGCTGCAGCAGCAGGTAGTGCACGCTCTGGTGCGCCTTCTCGATCTCGTCGAACAGCACCACGGAGAACGGCGTCTGCCGCACCGCCTCGGTCAGGGCGCCTCGCGGGCGGAAGCGGTCTCCGATCAGGCGCGCCGGCGCATCGGGCGCGTTGTACTCGCCCATGTCGAAGCGCAGCAGCCGCGCGCTGCTGCCGTAGAGGTAGTCCGAGAGCGCCTTGGCGAGCTCGGTCTTGCCGGTCCCGGTGGGGCCGGTGAAGAGGTAGGTCGCGTAGGGCCTGCCTGGATCCGTGAGGCCTGCGTGGATGCGCATGACCACGTCGATGACCGCATCCAGCGCTTCACCCTGGCCGACCACGCGCTCCTCGAGGCGCACGCGAACGTCCGCAGGGGACAGAGGCTCCGTGGGCCTCAGCAGCTCGGAGGGCAGGCCCGTGCGCTCGCTGACGAGATCCACCACCGAGTCCTGGTCGACGAGGTGGTCGCCGTCCGCGTAGCGCGGCAGGCGGCTCATCCAGGCGAGGGCCGCGCCCGGCAGCGCCGTGCCGTGAAAGAGAGTCTGGGCCAGCTCGAGCAGCGTCCGGAAGGCGGGCGGGTCGAAGCGCACGGGGCTCGTCGCCTCGAGCTCGCGCGCTCGCGCGAGCATCATCCGCAGCGCCTCGGCCGGTGTCGCGGCCGGCACCCGCACCTCGGCGAAGAGATCCGCAAAGGCGGGGGCGTCCTCGCGCAGCTTGTCCCACTGCGCGGGCGTGGCCTCCCCGATGATGCAGAGCTCCCCGCGCGCGACGGGCCCTCGCAGCAGGTCCGACACGGCGCGCGTGCTGTCGCGCGACTGCCCGAGCTTGCCCATAGTGTGGAGGTCCTCCAGCCACACCACCACCCGGGCGGCGCGGGCGTCCCGCAAGAGGGTGACGACCCGCTCCTCCCACTCGCCCACGTGGCTCATGCCCGCGATGATGCGCTTACCGCTGAGGCTGACCACGTGGGTCACGCGGTCCAGGTTCCCGTGCGCGGCGTAGTCGTCGGCGTCGAGCAGGTCATAGACCAGCTGGTAGAGCGCGGTGGTCTTGCCTGCGCCGCTCGAGCCCAGCGCCACGAGCGAGAGCAGCTGCGTGGTGCCCAGCAAGCGCCCGAACGCGTCGCGTAGCTCCGGGCGCGGCTGGCCTCTCGGCAACCGTCCGTCGGCCGCGCGCAGGGTCAGGTCGGTGCCGAGCGTGCCCAGCAAGCCCAGCCCGTTGGGCTTACCGCCCTTCCCCCCGCTTCCCTGGGACCGCCCACCACGACGCGCGGGGTCTTCGTCCAGGTCGTCGAAGGGCCCGCGCCGGCTCTGGAGGCCGTCCAGCAGCGTGGGCACGCGCGCGCTGAACGCGACGGCGCGGATCAGGTCGTGGCCATCCGTCTCGAGGCGCTCGAGCTCCCACGCGGAGCAGTCCGCCCACGCGTGACGAAAGAAGCGCGTGGCTTGCTCCGCTAGCGGCGCGCCTTCCTCCACGGCGAACCACTCGAGGGGACGCTGGGGGTGGTAGGCCACGACCAGCTGCGCGCCGGCCGTCCGCTGATGTGGCGCCAGCACCAGGGGAAAGCGCCCCGAGACCTTGAGGCGCTGCTCGCCGCGCAAGGTGAGCTCGAGGTGCGGTCGCTCCAGCGACATCCCGCGCGCGAGCGAGTAGCAGCGCAGGTCAGCGGGCTTGTCGGTGGCCATGTGGCGCTGCAGTCGCTCACGAAGCTGCGACTCCAGCTTGACCGTGCTCTGACCCCGCAGGGTCACGTCGCGCTGCGCGCCCAGCCCGAGCGTGCGCCACTCCAGCGTGCCCCCCGCGAGCTTGCGTTGATAGACGGCGACGGTGAAGTTCACGCCAGCTCCTCCGAGTCGCGCTCGTGCTCTACGCGCGCACGCCGCTGCTCACGCAGCAGCAGCGCGCCGAGGATGTGATCGATGTGCTCCCAGTAGTCTCCCGCAGGCAGCTGCACCCGCTCCTCGTCCGCCTGCACCGTGCGCCGAGCGCGGTCCACCACGCGCGCGGCCGGCTCGAGGCGCAGCGCACCGCGGGGATCGAAGGGCGCCTCCACCAGGCGCGCGAGGGTCGCCGCGCTCGGCGGTGCCTCCGCGATGACGAAGGTGACCTCGAAGTGCCGCAGCGGCGCTCCGTCGCCGTCGGCCACCAAGCGGTGCAGCCCGCGCTCGGCGTACAGGTAGTTTCCGACGAGGGGGCCGCTGATGCTCAGCACCAGCGAGGCCGCGCGGCGGGGTGAGCACTGGAGCAAGCGCAGCAGCTCCGCCCCGTCGACGGCGGGCGCGAAGAGGTGCGCGGGCCGCGAGCCCGGCGGGTCCGTGACCGTGACCCCCGTCATGGCGCGCGCTGGAAAGGCCCACAGCTTCCAGCCGCGGCGCCGGCACTCGTGCACGAGGCCCGAGAGCCACTCCGTCGCGGCGCCGTGCAGGTCACGCTCTTGCACGAACACGGAGGCGCGGTCCACGGGCTCGTCGGTCATCGACGCGCGCACTCCAGCGCACAGCAAGCGCTGGCGGAGCTGCTCGCACAGCCCCTGGTCGATCTCGGCGCTCTCGTCGCCGCCCTCCCACAGAGCCCCGAGCAGCAGCTCCTCGTACACCCGCACCTCCTCCGCCACGGCTTCGAGCTCGGCGAGGGGCTGGCCGAGGCGGCCGATGTCGCGCGCGAGCCGGGCGCCGATGGGCCCGCTGACCGTGCGCGCGCTGGTATGCGCCAGCTGCATGGTGAGGAAGCGTCGACGCTGCAGCAGCGCCTCGACGCTGGGCAGGGCAAACCAGGCATCCGCATCTCGCCGCAGGCGCGAGAACTGCGCAATGACGCCCAGGTCGCGCCGCGCGCCCGCGCGGTCCCCGCGAAACGCGTCGACGTGCAGCCGGTCCGTCGTCATCCCATGGATGCGCGCGGCCTCGTGTGGAGCGCTCTCGGCGCCGCGCTCGTCCCGCGCCTGGACGCGCAGCCGGGCGCCGTCCCAGAGCTCGCCCAGCTCTCCGATGAGGCGGGCCAGAGGGGCCGCCAGCGCCTCGTCCAGGAAGCGGCGCATGCCACGCGCGCCGTACGCGGGGTCGTGCCCGGCCTGCGCCAGCGCCTCGATGGCTGCGTTGGAGACCTCCAACGTGGCGCGCGCGTCGCGGAAGCCCCTGCGCGCCGCGAGCTTCTCGACCATGAGGCGCGTCACCGCGCGCATCTGCTCCGCGTCGAGCGCCGAGAAGGGCACCACTCGGTCGATGCGGTTGACGAACTCGGGCCGGAAGCGGGCCTCCACCGCCGCGTCGTAGTGCTCGGCGTCGCTGGGCGTGCGGGCCCCGATGCCGAGGGGGGCGCGCGCGCGGTGCTGGGCGCCGAGGTTGCTGGTCATGATGAGGATCACGTTGTTGAAGTACGCCGTGCGGCCGCGAGCGTCGGTCAGACGCCCCTCGCCGCACACCTGCAGCAGCAGGTCGAAGACGCTGGGGTCGGCCTTCTCGAGCTCGTCCAACAACACCACGCCGAAGGGCTTGCGACGGACCTCGCGTGTGAGCGCCCCCTCGCGCGAGTCGCTGCCCCGGATGAGCCTCTCCGCCGCGCTCGGGTCCGTGTACTCGCTCATGTCGAAGCGGATGATGTGCCCCGCATCCCCGAAGATCTCCGCAGCCAGGGCGCGCGCGAGCTCCGTCTTGCCCACGCCGGTCGGGCCGACGAAGAGGAAGCTCGCGAGGGGCTTCTCCCCGGGGGAGAGCGAAGCTTTGAGGACGCCCAGGGTCTCGAGGACGCGCTCCACGGCCGCTTCCTGCCCGATGACGCGCGCGCGCAGGCGCGCACGCAAGCGATCCGCACCGAGCGCGCGCCCTGGGTCGAGGAGGAAGCGCGGGACCCCCGTGACACCACTGAACGTGCCGTAGGCCTGCTCCGGGTCGATGCTGGTCGTGCCGCCGGGATCCACCCTGCGCGCCGACGACACCACCTCCTCGTAGAGGCGCAGCGCCTTCCCCGGGAAGGCGCGGTAGGGCACGAAGCGCTCCGTCAGCGCGAGGATGACGCGCTCGGTCTCCGGGCGAAGCAGCGGCGCATCGGGCGCGTTCCCAGCGCGGCGGGTGTCGCTCTCCACTCGCGCGTGCAGCGCGGCCGCCGCCTCGTCGCGCGACATGGGGGGCAGCGCGATGACGTGAAAGAGGGCCAGGAAGCTGGGGTCGCGCTGACGCAGCTCGTCCAGCAGCTCGTTGCTGAGCTCGCCCACAATGCGCACGCGCCCGTCGTCGACGAAGGGCTTGACCCCCGAGGCGAGGTCCACGAAGCCACCCGCCTTGTCGCCGAAGAGGTCGGCGAGGTCGTCGAAGTACAGTATCGCGTCCAGACGCTCCGCCGCCTCGAGCACGCGGCGCAGCCGCTCTTGCCACTGGCCGAGCCCGCTCTGGCCAGCGATCAGCTGAGCGCCCGAGGTGGCCCACACGAGACGACCGGCAGCCTCACCGCTGCCCCGCAGCCAGGCGTGGAAGAGCGCGCTCTTACCGGTCCCCTCAGCCCCCACCAGGACCACACCGCTGCGCTTTGGGGCAGCCAGCAGCGCGGCCAGCGCGGCCAGCTCCTGAGGCCGCCCCACGAATGGACGCTCGGCCGTCCGGGTACCGTGCAGCGGGCGTCCGACGTGGTTCAGCATGTCGCGGGCTGCGCGCCGCTCGGCGTTGCGGGTCAGCTTGCGCGCCAGCCCTGCTGCTGTGCCGCGCAGCTCGCCTCGCTCGGCGAGCGTGACCTCGATGACGTCGATGGACACCAGCGGCGCGGGCAAGAGCGTCAGCCACTGCGCCGGAGTGAGCTCCATCGCGCGCACCAAGCGCTGGGTCTCGGCGCGGATGGCAGGCTCGATGGGCTCACCGCGCTCGACATAGAACGAGTGGGCGAGCGGGAGAATGATGACCCAGTGCGCGCTCCCGCGCGGGATGAGCGCGCACGGGAACGTCACCTCGTGCTGGCTGCGCAAGGCGTGCGGCAGGTCCTCGCGCGCGAGCACGACGTCCACAAGCTGCCCTGCGCTGTCCGGCGGGAGGTGGAGGTGCGCGACGTCGGGCGCGGGCAGCGTCGCGAGCTGCGCCTCCAGAAAGAGCCGCAGCTCCTCCATGGCGTCCCCCCGCGGACCGAAGGCCGCCCACTCCGGCCTCATGACCGGATAGACCACGCACGCGCCGCTCGCCTCCTCGTGAATGGCAATCAGCGTGCGCAGGCTGCGTGGCGGGACGGCGTCCATGGCGCGCACATCATACGGATCCTGCTCGCGCGTGGGGCTCCGTTGTGACCGTCCGTCTAGACGAGGTCGCGTTCGCAATCGACCCACGAATCGCTCGCCCGGAGCGGCGCTAGCTCGTACGCTACTGCCCGCATGTCTTCCTTCCCTGCCCCTCGCGAGAGCGCCGCCCGCCCGCACTACCGCGCCCAGCTGGCGTTCACCCGCACGATGCTGCCCATCCTGGGCGGCTTGCTGGAGGCCGGCAGCGAAGTCGACCCCGTCGTCCAGCGAGAGGTCGCCACGCTCCCCGTGGATCTCGTCTTCGCGATGACGGTGTTCGGCACGGACGCGCAGGTGCGGCTGGCGCGCCGCGGTGACCAGCTGGTGCACCTCGACCCCACCAGCCCTGCGCGGCCCACCTTGGACATCGTGTTCAAGCACGTGGGCGTGGCCTTCCTGGTGGTCTCTTTCCAGGAGAGCACCGCCCTCGCCTTCGCGCGCGGGCGCCTCGTGGTGCACGGCGACACCGCGTTGGCCATGCGCATGACGCGCTGCCTGGATCGTATGGAAGCCGTCACCCTGCCGGGGCCCATCGCGTCCCGTGCCCTCAAGTCCGTTCCCTACATCCCACCCGCCGAGCGCCTGCCACTTGCAGCGCGCTACTACGGCGTCGCCGCCAAGAACGCCGCCCGAGGTCGAGTCCAATGAGCCAGCCCTTCTTCGAGTTCTTCTGTCCCGTCAAGATCGTCGCTGGCGCCGCCGCGCTCGACCACGTGCCCTATGAGCTCGCCGCTCTCGGAGCGACCAAGCCCTTGATCATCACCGACAAGGGCGTGCGCGGCGCGGGGCTGGTGGACGTGGTGCTGGGCGCCATCCTCCACGCGGGCAGCGCCCCGCCGCCGGTCTACGACGACGTCCCGCCAGACTCCGGCACGGACGTCGTCGCGGCCATCGCCCGACACTACCGCGCGGCAGGCTGCGACTCCCTCATCGCCCTCGGCGGCGGCTCGGTCATCGACACCGCCAAGGCCGTGAACATCCTGGTCTCCGAGGGAGGCGACGACCTGCACGCGTACGCTGGGACCGGCGTGGTCAAGCGTCGCCTGCGCCCCCTCTTCGTGCTGCCCACGACCAGCGGCACGGGCTCCGAGGCGACCAGCGTGGCGGTCATTCGCGACTCCCAGTCGGGCGCCAAGCTGCCCTTCATGTCGCCCTTCCTCATGCCCGACGCGGCTGTGCTGGACCCGCGGCTCACCTTGGGGCTGCCGCCCTTGTTCACCGCCGCCACGGGCATGGACGCGATGACGCACGCGGTGGAGTCCTTCCTGTGCCTCGCGAAGAACCCGCTCAGCGACGCGTACGCCACGGCGGCCATCCGCAAGATCAGCGAGCACTTGGTGCCCCTGTTGGACGACCCCAGCAACGCGCAGCGGCGCCTCGAGCTCGCGCTGGCGGCGACCATGGCGGGGGTGGCGTTCTCCAACAGCATGGTCGGCCTGGTGCACTCCCTCGGGCACTCCACTGGGGCTCTCTGCCACGTGCCCCATGGGGTCTGCATGAGCGTGTTCCTGCCGTACGTGCTCGAGTACAACCTCGACACCCGGCGAGAAGCCATCGGCGAGCTGCTGCTGCCGCTGGCGGGCGCCGAGACCTACGCCGCCACGCGACCGGACCTGCGCGCCACCGCGGCCATCGCGCGGCTGCGGACCATGCGTGACCAGCTCTACGAACAGGCCAAGCTCCCCCGCACGTTGGCGGAGACCGGCAAGGTTCAGCGGGCGCAGCTCCCTCAGATCGCCCAGCTCGCGATCGACGACGGCACGCTGATCATGAACCCCCGTGAGGTGCGCTACGAAGACGCTCTGGCCGTGCTCGAGCGCGCCTTCGGCTGACCCCGGACCTTACGCCTCTCAGCGCGCGGCCCGCCGGCTGTACCAGGCGAGTGCGAGCGCCCCGACGGGCACCGCGACCGAGAGCCCGATGAACAGCTCGTCGATGATGGCGGGCTGAAGCGCGCCGACGAACGCCACGCCCAGGCTCAGGGCCGCCAAGCCCGGACCCCCGCGGTGGAACACCGAGAGCGCGAGCCCGCCACCGGTGAGGAGGAAGGCGTCGGTCAGGAGAACGGCCGCCGGTGAGCTGTGCGCCAGGTGCCCGGTGATGCGCTGGAGCAAGCTCAGCGTGAGCGTCCCCAGGCAGATCTGCGCGATGCGCAGGTTCACGAGGTTGAACGCCCCGCGACGCCGCCACGCGAAGATCACGACGCTCATGACCGCGAGCACGCCGGCGCCCACCAGCGCCAGCCGCTCGGTGGTCGGCTGAAAGGCGGGCCGGTCGAGGCGCTGCACGAAGAGCCCGAGCGTGAGCACCAGGACGCCTGCGGCCAAGACCAGCGCGGCGCGGGTGCGCTGGGCGGCGCCGAAGGTTCGGTCTTGGTCGCGCTCGAGGGCCATGGCGCGCGAGGCGCGCTCGAGGTTCTGGAGGCGGCGCGCTTCCACCTGCTCGACGAGCTCGTCGCGCGCGCGGCTCCCGGGGGGAAGCGACTCGAAGAGCGCGAGGGCCGCGTCCACGTGGTCGAGCGCGAGCTCGAAGCGCACCATCTGCCCAACGACGGCGCTGTGACCTTCGTTGGCGTCCGGATGCTCCGGCCAGATCTCGCGCGCCTGCTCGAAGGCGAAGCGGGTCTCCGTGAACAGCGCCTGCGCGCGGCTGTAGTCAGCGCGCTGTGGGTCGGTGGCCAGCTCGGCGAGCTGCTGCGCGCGCGCGCGGCCTAGCGCCACCAGCCGCGACGCCGCGCGATGCTCTCGGAACGCGAGCAAGGCCGCGCGAAGCTCGCTGACCGTGGCGTAGCGCGCGTCCGGGTCCCGCGCGCAAGCCTTTGACAGGATGGCCGCGAGCTCCGGGGGAACCTCCGGCCCGTAAACGTACGGCACGCAGCGCATGGCAGCCGCCACGGCTTCCAGCATGGTGGAGCCGCGATGGCGCGGCTCACCCGTGACGGCGTGGTGCAGGCTCGCCCCGAGCAGGAACACGTCGGAGCGTACGTCGCACCGCGCCCGCGTCATCTCCGGCGCCATGTATGCCGGCGTCCCGGCCAGCTTGGCGACCTCGCCGTCTTCCATGCGCAGCGCCACCCCCCAGTCCAGGAGGTAGACCTCGCCGAAGTCGCCGATCATGACGTTGTCGGGCTTGATGTCGCGGTGGAGGACCCCGCGGCTGTGGGCGAAGGCGCAGGCCTGACAGACCTGGAGCGCGATCTCGATGTGCCGCTCCAGCGGCTCACGCAGGTCGATGAGCTCGTCCCAGGTGCGCCCGCTGACTCGCTTCATGACCACCGCCGGCCCCTCGGCGTCGTGCACGACGGCGTGGACGGGGACGATGTTGGGGTGCTCCAGCTGCCCGGTGATCACGGCCTCGTGCAGCAGCTGCCGCCCGCCGCTCTCGCTGGGCGAGTGCGCGCGCTTGATCGCCACTTCGCGGGACAGAGCACGCTGGCGTGCGAGCCACACGGTGGCCATGCCCCCCTCGCCGAGCACGTAGTCCAGCACGTAGTCCGAGTCGGCCGTGGTAGCGAGCCGCGCGGCGGGAAGCTCGCTCGGACGCGGCGTGAGCCTCGACGGCAAGCCACGCCCCAACGAGCTGTGGGCATCCGCGTCCTCGTCGAGACCCTCCGCCAACAGGGTGCGCCGAAGCGCGACGAGATCCTCCGTCATTCTCGCGGGCTCCGCCCAGCGCGCCGACACCGGGCCGAACGCGCTCGGTTACAAATCGTAAACATCGGCGCGGATGAGGTCTTGACGTGTCGGATGGGACCAACTAGAACAAGTACTAGAACACGTTCTAGCTGGCGACCGGAGACTGACATGACGGGCATGGTACGCGATACACGAGAGTACTTCGACACGCTCGACGAGCGCTTCGTTCCGCATGAGGCCCGTGGAGTGAGCGCCACCCTGCAGTACGAGCTGTCGGGCGAGACGGGCGGCCAGTGGTTCGTCCGGGTCCGCGGCGGACAGCTGATCGAGATCTCCCAGGGCATGGCCGAGCGCCCGACGCTGACCCTGCGCATGGACGCGCGCAAGTTCGTGGACATGACCAACGGAGAGCTGGACGGGACGCTCGCCTACATGGTCCGTGACCTACGTGTACAGGGGAACGTCGCGCTCGCCGGGCGCATGAAGCAGTTCCTGCCCCCCCGCACCACGCACTGACGCCTCGTCACGAAAGCACAACGACTCATCATGACCGAAGCACTGACCGCTCCCTACGTCCTCGAGTACACCTACCGGCGCTCGATGGGCCCCGTGATTGGGCGCTTCCTGGAAGGGCTGCGCTACGAGATCCTGGAAGGCGTGAAGACCGCCGACGGGCGGGTGCTGTGCCCGCCGCAGGAGTACGACGAGACGGGCGCGCCCACCACGGGTGAGTTCGTGCAGCTGCGCCCGACGGGTGTACTCAAGTCGTGGACCTGGGTGGCGGAGCCGCGCGCGAACCACCCGCGCAAGACGCCCTTCGCGTTCGCGCTGGTGCAGATCGACGGCACGGACAGCTGCATCACGCACATCTTGGACGCCAAGAGCCCGAAGGAGCTCGAGACGGGCATGCGCGTGCGCGTGCGCTGGGCGAAAGAGAAGCGCGGCACCATCCAGGACATCGAGTGCTTCGAGCCCAGCTCGCCCATCCTCCTCGGCCCCGTGCACCTGGACTTCAGCGTCATGCCGGGCGTGCACCAGACGGCGTACCTGCGCGGCTTCGAGCAGGGCAAGATCCTGGGCGGCAAGTGCAAGGCCACCGGCAAGGTCTACGTGCCGCCGCGCGGCGCGAGCCCGGTGGATGGGCAGCCCATGGACGAGTACGTGGAGGTCGCGGACCGCGGCGTGCTCACGACGTTCACCGTGGTGCGCATCCCCTTCGAGGGGCAGAAGCTGACGCCGCCCTACTGCTTCGGCGCCATCGTGCTGGACGGCTCGGACCTGCCCTTCTACCACCTCATCAGCGGCGTCGCGTACGACGAGATCCGCATGGGCATGCGCGTGAAGGCCAAGTGGAAGCCGCGCGAGGAGTGGGAGACCTCGGTGGAGAACATCCTCTATTTCGAACCGACCGGTGAGCCCGACGCGCCGTTCGAGAGCTACTCGGAGCACCTCTGATGCGTGACATCGCGATCGTTTCCTTTGCTCAGCTGCCCTCGGAGCGCCGCGCGGATCCGCGCGACGAGGCCGAGATGCTGGAGCCCATCATCAACGAAGCGCTCGGCAAGGTGGGCCTCACGCAAGACGACGTGGGCTTCACCTGCAGCGGCAGCTCGGACTACCTGATCGGGCGCCCCTTCTCGTTCGTGGCGGCGGTGGACGGGCTCAAGGCGTGGCCGCCCATCCGCGAGTCGCACGTGGAGATGGACGGCGCCTTCGCGCTCTACGAGGCGTGGGTGCGGCTGCTGCACGGCGACATCGACGTGGCGCTGGTGATGTCGTTCGGCAAGGGCTCGCTCGGGTCCATCCCGGACGTGCTCAACCTGCAGAACGACCCGTACTACGTGCAGCCGCTGGGGCTCGACTCGATCAGCTCGGCCGCGCTGCAGGCGCGGGCGCTGATCGACGCGGGCAAGGCGACGGAGAAGGACTTCGCCGACATCGCGGTGCGCAGCCGGCGCGACGCCATGCAGAACCCCTTCGCGCAGGTGAAGGGCGAGTTCGACGCGAAGAAGATCCTGAAGGAGGAGCCCTACCTCGCGTCCCCGCTGCGCAAGAGCTTCTGCCCGCCCCTCACGGACGGCGCCGCCTGCGTGGTGCTGGCCACGGCCGAGAAGGCGCGCGCCATCTGCTCGCGGCCCGCGTTCATCCGCGGCATCGACCACCGCGTGGAGGCCAACTCCCTCGGCCTGCGCGACCTGACGGTGAGCACGTCGGCGCGGCTGGCGGGCGAGAGGGCGGGCGTGGGCAAGGCCAAGGTGGACGTGGCCGAGCTGCACGCGCCCTTCGCGCACCAGGAGATCATCCTGAAGGAGGCGCTCGGGCTGGACAGCAGCGTGCGCATCAACCCCTCGGGAGGCGCGCTCGCCGCGAACTCCATCATGACCGCCGGCCTCACCCGCTTCGGCGAGGCCGCGTCTCGCATCATGGACGGCAGCGCCAAGCGCGCCGTGGCGCACTGCACCAGCGGCGCGTGTCTGCAGCAAAACCTCGTGGCCGTCTTGGAGGCTGAGTAATGTCCGAACGTTGCGCCGTCATCGGCATTGGCCAGACCGAACACCGCGAGAGCCGCAAGGACGTCTCGCTCCCCGGACTCCTGCGCGAGGCCCTCTTCCGCGCCCTCGAGGACGCGGGCCGCACGCTCGCGGACATGGACGCCATCGTCATCGGCACCGCCCCCGACATGTTCGAGGGCGTGATGATGCCCGAGCTGTTCATGGCCGACGCGCTCGGCGCGGTGGGCAAGCCCATCTTCCGCGTGCACACCGCCGGCTCGGTCGGCGGCTCCACCGCGGTCGTGGCCAGCCACCTCATCCAGCACGGCGTGCACGAGCAGGTGCTCACGCTGGCCTTCGAGAAGCAGAGCGAGGCCAACGCCATGTGGGCCCTCTCGCCCGCCATCCCCTTCCAGCCGCAGCTGGTGGCCGGCGCGGGCGGCTACTTCGCCCCCCTCATCCGCAGCTACATGGCGCGCCACGACGCGCACCCCGACGCCGGCCCCATGGTGGCCGTCAAGGACCGCGAGCACGGCCTGCTCAACCCCAACGCGCACCTGCACCTCACGCAGACGCTCGACGAGGTCAAGGCCGCGCCCATGCTGTGGGACCCCATCCGCTACTCCGAGACCTGCCCCTCGTCGGACGGCGCCGTGGCGATGGTCCTCGCGAACGACAAGCACGCCAAGGGCTGCAAGAACCCCGCGTGGGTGCTCGGCACCAGCGTGCGCACCGAGCGCACCTTCATGGCCGGCCGCGATCAGGTCAACCCCGGCGCCGGCCAGCTCTGCGCCAAGGACGTCTACGACCAAGCCGGCATCGACCCGCGCAAGGACGTGGACTGCGCCGAGATCTACGTCCCCTTCAGCTGGTTCGAGCCCATGTGGCTCGAGAACCTCGGCTTCTGTGACCCCGGCGAGGGCTGGAAGTGGAGCATGGAGGGCAAGACCCGCATCGGCGGACAGCTGCCCCTCAACATGAGCGGCGGCGTGCTCTGCACCAACCCCATCGGCGCCAGCGGCATGATCCGCTTCGCCGAGGCCGCCCGCCAGGTGCGCGGAACCGCGGCCGCCCACCAAGTGGACGGCGCCAAGATCGCCATCGGCCACGCCTACGGCGGCGGCTCGCAGTTCTTCGCCATGTGGGCCGTCGGTAGCAAGCGCCCCTGAGCCCCGTCCCAAGCGCCCGCGCGCGCCGCACAAGACATTCCCCGGAAGCACGAGAGATCCCAGAGCCATGCAGTACAACATCGCCGACCTGATGGAGTCGATCGCGGACGCCTGTCCAGACCGCCCCGCCCTCGCCTCGGGCGACGTGCACTGGACCTTCAAGGAGCTCGACACGCGCGCCAACCGCCTTGCGCACTTCTTCGCGTCGCGCGGCATCGGCGCGGGGGACCACGTGGGCCTGTTCTTGTTCAACGGCCACGAGTACGTCGAGACGCTGCTGGCGCTCATGAAGATCCGCGCCGTGGGCATCAACATCAACTACCGCTTCGTCGCCCCCGAGGTGCGGTACATGATCGACAACGCCGACCTCAAGGGCATCGTGGCGCAGCGGCAGTTCTTGCCCGTCATCGACCAGGCCAACGAAGGCATGCCCGCCATCCCCGCGTTGATCACCGTGGAGGACGGCACGAGCTGCGAGAGCAGCCAAGAGACGACCGACTACGAAGCGGCCATGGCAGCGGGCAGCCCCGAGCGTGACTTCGGCGAGCGCAGCGGCGACGACCTCTTCATCATCTACACGGGCGGCACCACGGGCATGCCCAAGGGTGTGATGTGGCGGCACGAGGACATGTTCTTCTCGGCTCTGCAGGGTGGCGCGCCAAGCGGTGACCCGGTGGAGAGCCCGGAGGAGGTCGCGAGCAACGCCAAGGAGGAGTTCTACTGCGTCAGCATGCTGCCCTGCGCTCCGTTCATCCACGGAGCGGCGCAGCTCACCGGCTTCATCTGCCTGCTGACGGGCGGAAAGCTCATCATCCAGCCCGGCAAGAGCTTCGACGCCGAGCGCGTGCTGGACCTGATCGCCGAGGAGGAGGTCTCCACGCTCACCATCGTGGGGGACGCGATGGCCTATCCCATCCTCGAGCAGCTGCAGCGCACGGACAAGAGCTTCGACGTCTCCAACCTGACCGTCATCGCCTCGGCCGGGGCCATCCTCTCGCGCACCAACAAGGCCAAGCTCCAGGAGCTGCTGCCCGACGTGATGATCATCAACAGCTTCGGCAGCACGGAGTCCGGAGATCTGGGGCGCGCCGCCGACGACGAAGAGAGCGTGGACGGGCGGCCTACGTTCTACATGGACGACAGCGTGACGGTGCTGGACGAGGACCTGAACCCGATCGTGCCGGGCAGCGGCAAGATCGGACGCCTGGCGCGCACCGGTCGCCTGCCCCTCGGCTACTACAAGGACGAGGCCCAGACCGCAGAGCGCTTCGTCTCGAAGGACGGCAAGCGCTGGGTCGTGCCAGGGGACTTCGCCACCGTCGAGGAAGACGGGCGCATCACGTTCATGGGTCGCGGCAGCAAGTGCATCAACACCGGCGGGGAAAAGGTCTTCCCGGAAGAAGTGGAGGAGGCCATCAAGGCGCACCCCGACGTCATCGACGCGCTGGTGGTCGGTGTGCCCGACCCCAAGTGGGGATCCACCGTCGGCGCCGTGTTCAGCACCAAGGGCAACAAGCCACTCTCGATGGAAGAGCTGCAGACCCACTGCCGCGCGCACGTGGCGGGCTACAAGGTGCCCCGGGTCGTGGTCCAGCGCGACACGGTGGAGCGCTTCGCGAGCGGCAAGCCGGACTACGCCTGGGCCGAGGCGATCGCCAAAGAGGCCGCCGGTGTTGCCTGAGCCTGCTTGCAGACGGCGCGCGGTGACCCCACCCTCGGACGCCTATGCTCGCTTTGACCCCCACTCCGCAGAGGTCCCCCATGACGGAACTCGATGAACGCGCGCAGCGAATAGTCGACACGGCCATCGAGCTGGCCGCGGCGGACGGGTTCGCGGCCGTGCGGCTGCGCGACGTCGCCTCCACGGCGGGGGTCGCGTTGGGGACTCTGTACAAGCGCTTCGCCAGCAAGGAGGAGATCCTCGTGGCGGCCCTCGAGCAAGAGAGCGAGAAGCTCTTGGCGCGCCTGGGCAAGCGCATGCCGGACGGCGACACCCCCGTCGACCGTGTGGGCAACCTGTTCGACAACATGACCCGCGGCCTCACGCGCAAGCCCAACCTGGCGCGCGCGCTGATCCGGTCCATCGCCAGCGGCGATCCGCACGTGGCCTCGAAGGTCATCAGCTTCCACGCGATGATCACCGGGCTGACCGTGGCCACCATCCGTGGCGAGGCGGCCTCCGAGTGGCGCGGGGAGGCGACGGAGGCACAGCGCACCGCCGCCATGATCCTCCAGCACGTCTGGTTCGCCTCGCTGGTCGGCTGGGCGGGGGGGCAGCACGACGTGCAGGCCGCCATCGACCAGGTCAAGGCCGCTGCCAAGATGGTGATGGCCGCTCAGGGTTGACTCGCGCGTTGATGGACGTCACGACGTTTCCGTGAGTTTCTGGAAGCCCCTCGCCCTCTTCGTCCTCTTCGTGTGCGCGGCCGGCCTCGGTGTCGGGTGCGGTGGCAGCGACGACCGGCCCGCCGCGCCCACGTTCGACCGTGACGCGGTGCTGCCCGAGGAGCCGCCTCCCCCACCTCCGCCCCCCGAGGAGACCATTGGGCACGGTATCGCCCTCGAGGAGCGCACGTTCGTGCGGGTCGAGCCGGATGTGGGCGCACGGGCCATCGGCCTCCTCCGCGTCGGGGCCCGCTTCGAGCCCACCGTGCGCCGCGAGATCGACGGCAAGATCTGGTGGAAGCTGCGCGCCTCCGGCTGGGTGATCGACGACGAGGTCCGCGTCCGCGACGAGGAGCCGACGCTCAGCTTCATGCCGCGCCAGCCCGACCGCAGCTCCGGCATGCCCTACCCCATCGGCCGCGTGGTCACCTCGGAGGGTGTGCCCGTGTTCCGCCGTCCTCCGCGACAGGGTCAGGATACCGGCCCGCTCGTCGTGCGGCGCCTACAAGAGGGCTACTTCTTCACCGTCGACCGCATCATCAACATCTACCAGCAGGAGCTCTACCGCGGGACCCGCTACTGGTGGATCCCTCGCACCGGCACCACCACGGTGCGCGCGCCGGACTTCCACGGCATCGAGGTCGACGAAGACACGGCCATCCCCTTCTTGTGGGTCACAGACCCGACCGCGAGGCTGTGCTCCGACCCGGGTCGGCGCGGCGCGGCTCCGTCGGGCTGCGAGAGCGTCCCACGTCACTCACGTCTGACGTACGCCGCGACCGAGCAAGCGGGGGGGCAGTGGTACCAAACGCGTGAAAACAAGTACATCGCCGCGCTGCAGGTCTCCCGCGTGGACCGCGTGGACCGTCCGGAGGGCATCTACCGCAACGAGCGCTGGATCCACGTGGACCTGCTGAACCAGTTCGCCGCCCTGTACGAGGGCGACAGGATGACCTTCGTCACCTTGATCTCCTCCGGCGACGATGAGCACGCGACCCCGACGGGGCTGTTTCGCGTCGAGTCCAAGCACGTGAGCGCCACGATGGACAACGAGGACAACCTCTCGTCCGCCTTCTTCATCCAGGACGTCCCTTGGGTCATGTACTTTCGCGGCTCGTACGCGCTGCATGGCGCCTTCTGGCACGACCGCTTCGGGCTGCGCACCAGCCACGGCTGCGTGAACCTGGCGCCCGAGGATGCTCGTCGCTTCTTCAACTTCGCGGACGCGCCCGACCTGCCAGACAACTTCCACGCGGTGTTCACGCCACCCGACACGCGCAGCACGGCGGTGTACCTTACGCGCTGACACGCCCTGTGCCGCCCAGCGGCCGTGGGTCCATGCATGCTGATCGCTGATCGCTACCGTATCGAAGAGAAGCTGGTCGAGGACGCCCTTGGGCAGCTCTTTCGCGCGCATGATCTGCGCCACGACCGGCCCGTCAGCGTGCGCCTCCTGTCGTTCGAGAACGCCGAGCGCCCCCGCGTCAAACGCGAGCGCTGGGCCCGTGAGGCGCGCATCCTGGGTGCCTCACGACACCCTGGGCTGATGGCGGTCTACGACCTGGACGAGCACCACGAGCCCCCCTTCTGCGTGCTGGAGCCCCTGGAAGGCGAGCCCTTTGCCAGCTGGATGGCGCGCGGGCAGATCCCCAAGCTGGAGGTCTGGCACAACTGGATGCAGCGCCTGCTGGGCGCGCTGGGAGAGGTCCACAGACAAGGGTTCCTGCACCGCAACCTGGGCCCGGAGTACCTGTTCCTGACCGAGCGCGGTGGGCTGAAGCTGCTGGGATTGGGGGGAGCGCGGACGGCCCGCGACAGCACGCTCAGTACGTACACCATCACCGCAGGCGTGATCCCGCGCTACGGAGCTCCGGAGCTGATCGAGACGCGCTTCGCCGACGCGCGCGCCGACCTCTACTCGGCGGGGGCCCTCGGGTTCCGAATGCTCACGGGGGTGGACGCCATCCCCATCGACGAGAGCCGCCCGATGGGTGAAGCGATTCAGCTCGTGCTGCGTGGCACACCTTATCGCGCGTCGCAGCTGCGGCCCGACGTGGGCCTGCCGTATGACAACTTCTTCGAGCGCATGCTGAGCGTGGATCCGGCCCAGCGCCCCGCCTCGGCGGAGGAGGCGGCCGCGTTGCTCAAGTCGCTCAGTCAGCTCCCGACAGGCGCCGGGCGCAGCGACGACGTGCGCATGGTGCGGGACGAGGAGGCGAGCGCCCGCTCGAGCGCTCCGAAGCTCGGCGACACCATCGCTGGCGCGCGGGTCATCGGTAAGCTCGGTGCCGGCGGGATGGGAGCGGTGCTGCTGGGGCGCGACGACAAGGCGCAGCGCAACGTGGCCCTCAAGATCCTGGGGGCCGTGCAGCGGGGTGACCGCGAGCGCGCGCTGCTGGCGGAAGCCAGGGCGCTGACGCTCTTCTCACACGCGAACGTGGTGCGCATCTTCGGCGTGGGCGAGCACCATGGCCAGCCTGTCATCGTGATGGAGTACGTGGCCGGCAAGACCGTCGAGGAGTACCTGCTGGCGCGGCAGGAGCCAGCCCCCGTGGCGTTGACTGTGTCGGTCCTCAGCCAGGTCGCGACGGGCCTCGCCGCGGTCCACGCACGCGGGCTGGTGCACGCGGACGTGAAGGCCGCGAACGTCCTGATCGGGCCAGCAGGCCGCGTCTGCGTCGCGGACTTCGGCCTTGCGACGGCGGCGGAGGCCTTCCGTCCTGGCCCGGTCGCCCACGTGGCGGGGACCCCCGAGTACCTGGCGCCCGAGAGGGCCACCGGCGCCCTGCACGCCGCGCTCGCACCGCGCGTCGACGTATACTCGCTGGCGGTCATGGCCTTCGAGATGCTCACGTACCGGCGCCTGTACGCCACCGACGACTCTGCGGCGCAGATCGAGGCGCACGTCAGCGCACCCACGCCCCGCCTGCGCACCTTCCGACCGGACCTCCCCGTGGAGCTGGAAGAGGTCTTGGCCCGCGCGCTCGAGAAGGACCCCAGCCGACGTACCGCCTCTTGCCTGGCCTTCCGCACGGAGCTGCTCGCCGCCGCCGAGCGGATGCTGCCGCCGCTGCACCCCGGCAGCTCCCCCATCCACCTCCTGCTCGTCACGGAGGACGACGTCCTCGAGGCCCTGGTGCGCGACGGCTTGGGCGACGCCCTCTCCGCGCACCTCACGCGCGCCACGGATGTCGCGGACGCTCGAGCGCACCTGACGCGCGAGGTCCCCGCGACGCTCGTGCTGCTGGACCACGAGCTACCGGGGGCCGGGGCCGTGGAGTTGAGCGCCTGGATGCACGCATCTCTGGACACCACACCGACCCTGCTGGCCATCGCGCGGGAAGACAGCCACCCGGACTGGCAGATGCTGCAGGCCGTGGGCATCCGCGAGGTCGTTCTCTCCCCTCTCGCCCCGGACGTGCTGCGCTACAGCGTGCGTCGGCTGCTGACCGAGGCGCTCCGCGACGGCGCTGCGGTGGCCTCCGGAGGCGCGGCGTGACGGACGGTCGCCCAGCGCTGACGCTCCCTCAGGGCGCGCAGCGGCGGTCCTCCGTCGGGACCTTGGTCCGGCTGGGGCTGCTCGGGCTGCTGTCTCTCCCTCTGGGTACCAGCGCGGCCCGCGCGCAGACGGCCGAGCCGGACGCGGGCCAGACGGCGCCGCGCGTCGTGCCCTACTCGGCGTCCGAGGTCGCTTCCGCAGCAAACAGCACCACGCTGTCGCTCGAGGCCCTCGAGGTGACGCTGGAGCCGAGCCAGCGTGTGAAGGAGATCGAGGCCTCCCTGCCCGCCCTGCAAGAGCGCGTGCGGGACCGAGCGGACGTCGCGCCGAGCGGCCTCGGGCTCCGCGAGCTGGACGAAGCGAGGCAGACCTGGCTCGCGACGCAGCACGAGCTCTCGGACCACCAGGCCGCGCTCGAAGAGCGTGCCGCCGGACTCGAGGGCCTGGCTCACGACCTGGACGAGATGCAGGCCCGCTGGACCGCGACGCGAGACGTCGACCCCCCGCTGCCCCCCGCCGCCCTCGAGCAGGTGCGACGGGTCCTGCGCCTCATCACCGCCACCCGGCGCCTCGTGGACGAGCGCCTCGCCAAGACCCTGCAGGTCCAGCGCAGCGTCGCTCGCGTGCAGCTCATCGCCACAGGGGTGCTCAACCAGATCGACGGTGCGGAGGCACACCTGCGTGGCCAGCTCATGCGTCGCAACGGGGACCTGATCTTCGCGCACCGGCCCACCGAAGCAGACGCGACGCCCTTCGTCGGCCTGCGCGGCGTCCAGGAGTCGCTCGGACGCTTCGCCCTCCAGAGCCGTGAGCACGCGCCCTTTCACCTGCTGCTCTTCCTGCTGGTGTTGGCGGCCACACGCTACGTCAGCCGCTACACCACGGCGAGCACACCGCCGAGCGCGCGACGCCCCTTGGCGACGTCCCTCTTCGTGGCGCTGATGTCCACGCACGGGTTCTACCCCTTCGCCCCCGCCTTCGTGCGCGACCTGGTGCTCATCGCCATCGTCGCAGTGCTCGCGCGGGTGCTGCGCACCAACGCTCAGCGACGCGTCCTGGTGTATGCCATCCCCTTCGTCGCCATCGACGCCCTGCGGGTGCTCACGCACGAAGCGTCGCACTGGCACCGGGTCACCCTCCTGATGGCCAGCGTGGCCGGCTGTCTGCCGCTCATCGCCGTCCTGCGGGAAGGCAAGCGCGCGCGCTCTGGTGCGGCCACCACGGACCCGAGTGCGCAGCCGGGCGGGCCCACGGACTGGCTCCTGGGGGTCAACGCGCGGGCCGTGGCCGCCACGTCGCTCGTGGTGCTCGTCGTCGCCATCGGCTCCAACGTGGTCGGCTACGTGACGCTGGCTCAGCTGCTCAGCGAAGCCACGCTCGCGACCGTGTACCTGGGCGGCACCCTGGCCGTGCTGGGTCGCGCGCTGGACGCGTTCCTGGCCGTGCTGCTACGCACGCCCGCCGCCTCCCACTTGAGCTCGCTGCAGTCACGCCCCGAGGTGGTGCTCGCCGCGCTCCGGCGCGTGGTCTACCTGGGCTGCGGCCTGGTGTGGGTGTTGCTCACGCTGGACGAGTTCCGCGTGCTCGCTCCGCTGACCAACCTGTTGTGGGAGACCATGGACGCGTCCTGGCACGTGGGCACCATGACCCTCTCGCTCGCGGGCGTGGCTGCCTTCGCGCTCGCCCTGGCGGTGACCTACTGGAGCAGCCGCATCGTCGGGTTCTTCCTGGACGAAGACGTGCTGCCGCGCATGAACCTCGGCCGCGGCGTGGCGCCCACCGTGTCCATGCTCAGCCGCTACGCCGTCATCGGGCTCGGTCTGGTGCTGGCCTTCGCCGCCGCCGGGGTAGAGCTCAGCAGCCTGGCTTTCATCATGGGTGCGCTCGGGGTCGGCATCGGCTTCGGTCTGCAGACCGTGGTCAACAACTTCGTGTCCGGCCTCATCCTCATCTTCGAGCGGCCGGTGAAGATCGGCGACATCATCGAGGTGGGGACGCTGGTGGGTGAGGTCACCTCCATCGGCATCCGTGCGAGCACGGTGCGCACCTGGCAGGGAGCCGAGGTCATCGTCCCCAACGGCCAGCTCATCTCGAACGAAGTCGTCAACTGGACCGCCAGCGACCGGCAGCGGCGGGTCGAGGTGGAGGTCGGTGTCGCGTACGGGAGCGACCTACGGCGGGTGGTCGAGGCGCTCACGGAGACCGCGCAGGCGCTGGAAGCCGCGCTCGACTTCCCAGCGGCAGCCACGGTCTTCCAGGGCTTCGGCGACAGCAGCGTCAACTTCAGCGTGCGCATCTGGATCCGCGAGCACGACCTCTGGCCACGGGCGAAGACCGAGCTGGGCACCGCCGTGGCGGAGTGTCTGGCGCGCGAGGGCATCCAAATTCCCTTCCCGCAGCGGGTACTGCACTACGCCGACGGTACGAAGGAACCGGCACCGGAGGAGAAGCCCAGCGCTCCACCAGACGCGCCCACCCCACAGGCGGGCAAGCCCATCCCACAGGAGAAGCCCACCCCACAGGCGAGCCAGCCCGCCGCACCGCCGAGCGACGCCACGGGCCCTGGCGACGGAGACCCGTAGGCCTCGGTCGACCGCGGCGCCAGCGCGGCGGGCTCTCAGTCCGTGTCGTACGCCAAGCTGGGTCCGAGCCAGCGCTCCACCGTCTGGAGCGAGTCCCCCTTGCGGGCCGCGTAGTCACGCACCTGGTCGGGGTCCAGCTGCCCCACGGGGAAGTAGCGCGCCTCCGGGTGAGCCAGGTAGATGCCGCTCACGCTCGAGGCGGGCATCATGGCGAAGTGCTCCGTGAGGGTCACCCCGGCGCGCTCGGCCTCTAGCAGGGAGAAGAGCTTGGGCTTCTCAGTGTGGTCCGGACAGGCCGGGTACCCAAAGGCCGGGCGAATCCCGCGGTAGCGCTCGTCGATGAGGTCGTCCGTGCTGAGCGCCTCGTCGCGACCGTAACCCCACTCACGCCGCGCACGGGCGTGCAGGTACTCCGCACCTGCCTCGGCCAGCCGGTCGGCCAGGGCCTTCACCATGATGGCGTTGTAGTCGTCGTGCTCGGCCTCGTAGCGCGCGGCCAGCTGCTCCACGCCGATGCCCGCCGTGATGGCGAACGCGCCGACGTGGTCGGCGACCCCGCTGCCCACGGGCGCGATGAAGTCCGAGAGACACAGGTAGGGCTGGCCCGGCGGCTTCTCGGCCTGCTGCCGCAGCATGTTGAAGCGCAGCCGCTCCGCTTGGCGGCTCTCGTCCGTGTAGATGACGATGTCGTCCCCGTCCGCGTTCGCGGGCCAGAAGCCATAGGCCGCGCTCGCGCGCAGGGACTTGTCGCGGACGATCTCGGCCAGCAGCTTCTGACCGTTGTCGTAGAGCTCGCGCGCGGCCTCGCCGTGCTGCGCGTGCTCCAGGATCTTCGGGTAGCGCCCCTTGAGGTCCCAGGCCGCAAAGAAGAAGGTCCAGTCGATGAAGGGGATGATGTCGGTGAGCGGGATGTCCTCCAGCACCCGCAGACCCGTGAACTCCGGCTTCGGCACCGTGGTCTCGTCGAACACCAGCTGCGGGCGCTGCTCGCGCGCCACGCTGAGGGGCACACGCGGCCGGTTGCGGCGCTCCGCGTAGAGCCCGCGGGTGTTCTCCTGGTCGGCCTTGACCTTCGCCACGTAGTCGCCGTGGCCGTCGGCGTCCAGGAGGCTGCTGACGACCTTCACCACGCGGCTGGCGTCCACCACGTGCACCACGGCGCCGTCGTACTGGGGGGCGACCTTCACGGCCGTGTGTTGCTTGCTGGTGGTCGCGCCGCCCACCATCAGAGGCCGCGTGAAGCCCCGCCGCTTCATCTCCTTCGCGACGTAGACCATCTCGTCCAGCGAGGGCGTGATGAGGCCCGAGAGCCCGATGACGTCCACGTTCTCGGCCTGCGCCACGCGCAGGATTTCGTCCGCGGCGACCATCACCCCCAGGTCGATCACCTCGTAGTTGTTGCAGCCCAGCACCACGCCCACGATGTTCTTGCCGATGTCGTGGACGTCCCCCTTCACCGTCGCCATGAGCACCTTGCCGCGCGCCTGGCTGCCGCTGCCCTCCTTCTCGGCGTCCATGTAGGGCTCGAGGTACGCCACGGCGCGCTTCATGACGCGCGCGCTCTTGACCACCTGCGGCAGGAACATCTTTCCGCTGCCGAAGAGGTCGCCCACCACGCCCATGCCGTCCATGAGCGGCCCTTCGATCACGTCCAGCGGCTTCGGTAGCTGCTGGCGGGCCTCCTCGGTGTCCGCCTCGATGTAGTCCGTGATGCCCTTGACCAGCGCATGACGGAGCCGGTCGCGCACGTCCGCGTCGCGCCACGCCAGGTCCTCCACCTGCTGCTTCCCAGCGCCCTTGACCGTCTCGGCCAGGGCCAACAGGCGATCGGTCGCGTCCGGACGACGGTCGAAGAGCACGTCCTCCACGGCGTCACGCAGGTCCCTGGGGATCTCTTCATAGACCTCCAGCTGTCCGGCGTTGACGATGCCCATGTCCATGCCGGCCTCGATGGCGCGGTAGAGGAACGCCGAGTGCATCGCCTCGCGCACGCGGTCGTTGCCGCGGAAGGAGAAGCTGAGGTTGGAGACGCCGCCGCTGATGCGTGCACCCGGGCAGAGGGCCTTGATCTGCTTGGTGGCCTCGATGAAGTCGATGGCGTAGCGGTTGTGCTCCTCGATGCCCGTGGCGACCGCGAAGACGTTGGGGTCGAAGATGATGTCCTCCGGCGCGAAGCCCACCTGCTCGACGAGGATGCGATAAGCCCGCTGGCAGATGCTGACGCGACGCTCCACCGTGTCGGCCTGACCGTCTTCGTCGAAGGCCATGACCACGGCGGCGGCCCCGTACTGCCGCACCTTGCGGGCCTTCTCCAGGAAGTCCGCCTCCCCCTCCTTGAGCGAGATGGAGTTGACGATGGACTTGCCCTGCACGCACTTGAGGCCGGCCTCGATCACCGTCCACTTGGAGCTGTCCACCATGATGGGCACCCGCGCGATCTCGGGCTCCACCGCGAGCAGGTTCAGGAAGCGCGTCATGGCCGCCTCCGAGTCCAGCATGGCCTCGTCCATGTTCACGTCGAGGATGTTGGCGCCGCCGCGCACTTGCTGGAGCGCCACGCCCACGGCCTCGTCGTAGTTCCCCTCCTTGATCAGCCGGGCGAACTTGCGGCTGCCCGTGATGTTGGTGCGCTCGCCGATCATCTGGAAGCCCGAGTCCTTGGTCAGGACCAGGGGCTCGAGCCCGCTGTAGCGGGGCTGGTGGCTGGCCGGAGCGGGCGTGCGCGGGCGAACCCCCTGTGTCGCGTTCACCATGGCCGCGATGTGGTCCGGCGTCGTGCCGCAGCAGCCGCCGATCACGTTCACCAGACCATCCTCGGCGAACTCGCGCATGAACTTCGCCATCTCGCGCGGGGACTGGTCGTACTCGCCCATGGCGTTGGGCAGACCCGCGTTCGGATAGCTGCTCAGGTACGTGGAGGCCACCGACCCCAGGTTCTCCACGAAGGGGCGCATCTGCTCGGCGCCCAGGCCGCAGTTGATGCCCACCGTGAGCGGCCGGACGTGCTCGATGGAGGTCCAGAAGGCCTCGACGTTCTGGCCGGACATGGTGCGCCCGCTCTGGTCGATGATGGTCACCGAGATCAGCACCGGCAGCGCGATGCCTCGCTCACGGAACACGTCTTCCACCGCCGCCGTCGCCGCCTTGGCGTTGAGCGTGTCGAAGATTGTCTCGATCAAGATGACGTCCGAGCCACCGTCGATCAGCCCGCGCGTCTGCTCTGCGTAGGCGCTGCGCATCTCGTCGAAGGTCACCGCGCGGAAGCCAGGATCATTGACGTCCGGCGAGAGGCTCAGCGTCCGGTTCGTGGGCCCGAGCGTCCCCGCCACGAAGCGCGGGCGCTCCTTGCTGCTGTACTTGTCCGCCGCCTCGCGGGCGAGCTTGGCCGCGGCGACGTTCAGCTCGTACACCAGCGGCTCGAGGCCGTAGTCCGCCTGTGAGATGCGGTTCGCGTTGAAGGAGTTGGTCTCGAGGATGTCCGCGCCGGCCGCGAGGTAGCTCTCGTGCACACCGCGGATGACGTCCGGGCGGGTGAGCACCAAGAGATCCGTGTTGCCCTTCAGCTGGCTCGGGTGGGCCGTGAAGCGCTCGCCGCGGTAGTCCGCCTCCTCCAGCTTGTGGCGCTGCACCATCGTCCCCATGGCGCCGTCGATGTAGAGCAGGCGCTCGTCGAGGAGGGCCTTGAGTTGTTCGTGGAGGGGGCTGGTCATGGGGTCTGGCTCACTTTGTGGCGATTGCGGTAACGACTTGAAAGTGGGGAGCTCGTCGCTCGCGCGAGGTGATCTCGCAGAATTGTGGCGTCATGCCAGCGCGCCGCAGCAGGCGGCGCAGGGCGCCGGGCTCCACGCCCGCGTTGACGTGGCCGTAGCGCGCCGTGAGCTCCGCGTGCGGGTGCTCCAGCAAGGTGGAAACCACCACGCGTCCACCCGGGCGCAGCACGCGCGCCGCCTCGCCCAGGGCGCGCTTCGGGTCGGGGGAGTAGCCCAGCACGTGCAGCAGGAGCACCACGTCCACCGCCGCGTCCGCGACCGGCAGCGCGTGCATGTCCCCCACCTCGAAGCTCACGTCCGTGCGCAGCGGGCTCTCGCGGTGCTGCGCGCGCTGGCGGGCGGCGTCGACCACCTTCGCGCTCACGTCCACGCCGATGTAGCGCGCGCAGCGACCCTCCAGCAGCGACGCCAGGTGGCCGTCGCCGCAGCCGACGTCCAGGACGTCGCCAAGGTGGAGCAAGCCGAAGAGCGCGTTGCCGAGCGCCTCCCACGTCCGGCCGGGCGAGTAGTGCCGCTCCATCTCGCCCGCGATGCTCTCGGGCCAGGTCTCGCCGCCCGTGCGCGCGCGCAGGGTCTCGGCCAGTCTCCGCCGGTCGCCGTCCAGCACGGAGTCCGCCAGGCGCTTCGCGAACAGCTCGAAGAGGGCGCGTCCCTCCTGAGATAGCCGGGCCTCGTCCACGTGATAGAGGTTCGAGCTACCCCGCGCGCGCGCCGACAGCAGCCCGCCGTCCCGCAGCCGAGCCAGGTGCCCAGACACGCGGCTCTGGCTGAGCTCGGTCACGCGGCAGATCTCGGCGACCGAGAGCTCCGCCTCGGACAGGAGCCACAGCAGGCGCACACGGGTCTCGTCACCGAAGAGCGCGCACAGACCGGCCGCCCTCTCGAGGCTGAGCGGGGCGCCTTCTTTCATCGCTTCATTCGAATATGACGATGACACAGTAGACCGGGTGTAGCTGGCTCACCCTCCGCTGTCAACAGCGGGGGACGACGCTTCCCCCACGTGGCGCTCCCGTGGGGTATCCTCGCCCTTCGCCAAGGGTGGCGACCGCGGTGGGTCCGCATGACCAACAAGCTCCTCTTCAACGCCGCCACTTCGCGCTTCCTGCTCGCCGCCTACGTGTTGGTGCTGATGCCCGAGCTGCACCCGGGGCTGAGCGACGAGCGACCTTGGGTGCTCGGCTACGTGGCGGTCGTCGCGGTCGAGCAGTGGCTGATCTGGCGCGGCGTGGGTGGAAAGGTGCGCGCCGTCATCGGTGGCGTGGTGGACTTGGTCTTCATCACGGCGCTCGTGCACTGGGTGGGCAGCGTGACCAGCGTCTTGGTCGCGCTCTACTTCTTCGCCTCCACCATCAACACGCTCGTGGTAGGCAGCCGCATCGGCATGTTGCTCACCTTCTTCGGCGCCACGCTCTACGCGACGGTGGTCATGCTCGCCGCGACGGGGACCATCGCCTACGGCCCGCACGCTCCTCTGGGGCTCATCGCCGCGCCGCCCACTTTCGCGCAAGGGGTGTTGGCCTCGTCCATCACCGTGGTCCTGCTGACCGTCTCCAACCTGATCGTGGGTATGCTCGTCAGCACCAACCGCGAGCGCGAGGAGGCGCTCCTGGACGCCAACGCCCGCCTCGAGACCCTCAGCTCACGTGACCCGCTGACGTCGCT
Organism: Sandaracinaceae bacterium; assembly: GCA_020633075.1. GTDB lineage: Bacteria > Myxococcota_A > Polyangia > Polyangiales > Houyiibacteriaceae > JADJJE01. The sequence goes on along the minus strand of JACKEI010000002.1, from coordinate 282,661 downwards.
GTACAACCGTCGCGCGCTGCTGGACCAGCTCCACGTGGAGCTCGAGGCCCTGTCCCCCAAGCGTCCGCTCGCGCTCGCCATGCTGGACCTCGACAAGTTCAAGCGAATCAACGACGAGCGCGGGCACTCGGACGGCGACGCCCTACTGGTGCGCATCGCCGGCGTGCTGCAGCGCACCGCGCGGGAGTCCGACGTGGTCGCCCGCTACGGGGGCGACGAGTTCTTGGTCCTCTACCCGCGCTCCACCATGCACGACGCCCTCGTTGGAGCGGAGCGTCTCGTCGCGGCGGTGCGCGAGCTCGGCATCGAGTTCGACGCCCAGCGACCCGTGAGCGCGAGCCTCGGCCTCACCGCAGCGCGCCACGGTGACACGGCGGTCACGCTCCTACAGCGCGCCGATGACGCCGCGTACCGTGCCAAGCGCGAGGGCGGAGACAGGGTGGTACAGTGCGCGTCCTGATCGCCGGCTGTGGCTACGTCGGCTCGGCCCTCGCCACGCAGCTGGTCCAGGCCGGGCACAGCGTGTTCGGCCTACGCCGCACCATCAACCAGCTCCCCGCAGGCGTGGCCGGCATCGCCGCCGACCTGAGCGACCCGAGCACGCTGACCGCGCTCCCAGAGGTGGACACCCTGGTGTACTGCGCGGCCGCCGGCGGGCGCACGCCGGAGAACTACGAGGCGGCCTACGTGCGTGGTGTCGAGAACGTCCTCTGCGCGCTCGAGGGCACGCCGCTGACGCGCGCGGTGCTCACCAGCAGCACGGCCGTCTACGCGCAGGACGACGGTAGCGACGTGGACGAGGGATCACCCACCGAGCCCCAGTCCTTCTCGGGGCGGACCCTGCTGCGGTCGGAGGCCCTCTTCCGCGAGCGCCTCGGCGAGCGCGGCGTGGTCCTGCGCCTCTCGGGCATCTACGGGCCCACCCGCACGCGGCTGGTGCGCACCGTAGCGGAGGGCACCACGCCCGCGCCGCCCGCCTCCCGCCTCTCGAACCGCATCCACGTAGAGGACTGCGCGGGCGCCATCGCGCACCTGCTGGAGCAGGAGAGCCCAGCTCCCTGCTACGTGGGGGTGGACGACGATCCCGGCCCCTTGCGCGACGTCATGGCCTTCATCGCGGCCCGCATCGGGGCCCCCTGGCCACCGACGCCAGACCTCGTCGCCGACCCCGCCCCCGAGCGCGACGGGCAGCCATCGGCATCGGTCACGCGCCGCGCCGCCGGCGACAACAAGCGCTGCAGCAATCGTCTCCTGCGGGCCGCCGGCTACAGCTTTCGCTACCCGAGCTACCGGGACGGCTACCCCGCCATCTGCGACGAGTTCCTGTCTTCGTCGGCAGGTGGCCGCGGCGCTGACGCGGACCGGGGCACGCCTCGTTGAGCACGCCGCGCACGCTGACGCGGCGGCGCTCGGCGCGTCCCGACGTTGGCGCGCGGACTTGGTGCATGCGCTCTCCGGCGCTGCTATGCTGAGCGCGAATCCCTCTGGGGCGCTCGTTGAAACGGAGAAAGAATCCCTGACTTTTGTCGAACCGGGGGCCTCAACGTGAGCCGTGTGCCGGCCCGACGATCTTCATCGGGAAGCCTGACGCTCACGACACCGGCTCCCACCTGCTCGTAGCAGGGGTTCGACTCCAACATTGCCAACGGCACTTTCGGTACGGATTCATTTGAGGCCCACTGCACACCGCGGTGGGCCTCGCCAATTCGGCTCGCTGCGTGCGCAGCTCAGGTCCCGTGAAAGAGCGTCGTGCGCGCCGACAGTGCGGCGGCTTCGGGGCCCACTCCCGTGTCGTAGAACGAGTAGAGCGCGTCCAGCCGCATGCTCAGGGCCGACGCGAGGGCCCGGTAGAACTGCGACGCCAGCGTCGGATGCTCCTTGAGCAGCGCGTGGAGCGCCGCGCGGTCGCAGACCAGGGTGCGACAAGGCGTGGTGGCCACGACCGTGGCCGCGCGCGGCCGATCATTCAGCAGCGCCATCTCTCCGAAGTGAGCCCCCCGCCCCAGCGTGGCGACGGTCTCCGTGCCGCGCCGCACCTCGGCGCTGCCGTCCAGCAGCACGAACATGTCGCTGCCGACCTCGCCCTCTACGGTGATCAGCGCGCTCAGCGCGTACGACTGCTCGCGGAAGGCCTGACGCAGGAGCATGACCTCCTGGACGGAGAGCCCGTCCATCAGGTGGATGCCCTTCAACGTGTCGAGGGTCAGCAGCACATCGTTCCGCGACTGCCCCGCGCGCTCGTCGGGACTACCCTGCGCCACCACGCAGATGACGGTGATGTTGTCCGAGCCCCCGCGGGCGTTGGCGGCGGTCATGAGCGCGCGCGTGAAGTCCTTGGGACCACGCCCCCCGCGCAGGCGCTGCAGCTCCGCGCTCCCCTCGACGTACTGAGAGAGCCCGTCGGAGCAGAGCAGCAACAGGTCACCCGGCACGACGTCGAACACCAAGGTGTCTACCTGCACCGTATCGCGTGCCCCCACACAGCGCATGAGCACGTTACCGTGCGCGGACTGCGCGGCCTGCTCCTCCGTCATGGTCCCCCGTCGCACGGCCTCGGCCGTGAACGTGTGGTCGTGCGAGAGCTGCAGCCCCGTGTCGTCACGCAGCAGGTGCAGCTGACTGTCCCCAACGTGGCCCATGATCCCATAGCGCCCCGCCAGGAGCAGCGCCGTGCAGGTGGTCCCCATACCGCGCTTGCGTGGGTCGTCGACGGAGGCCTGATACACCTCCTGGCTCGCGACCTCGATCGCGTGGCGCAGCATCTCGGCCAGCGCGTTCGGCGGCCCATGACCCTCGCTGACCGCCTGGATCATGGCGCGCTGGCTGTGGACTACGCGCTTGATGCACTCGGCGGTCATGCGCGAGGCCACCTCGCCGCAGGCATGCCCGCCCATTCCGTCGCACACGACGAAGAGCCCGAGCTCGTCGTCCCGCAGCAGGTAGTCCTCGTTGTGTTCTCGCTCGAGACCGACGTCTGTGCCGGCGTACGCTTCGAAGCTCACTCGTCGACTCGCTCTCTCGCCCTCAGAGCACGCTGGGCGCGGGCAGGAATATCTCCACGTTGCGGTCGGTCACCATCGACGGGTTCTCGTCCGCCCAGCCGGCAGTGTAGTCCACGATCCCCAAGCGGCGCGCCTCTTCCGCGAGCGCGTCTCCCTGCGTGCTGAAGTCCACCGCCGTGCCCCGGAGCATGACCCAGCCGTTGTCCATGTCCCAGATCTCGACGATGCGGGACTGGTGAGGGAAGTCCGCGACGGCGGCCGTCATGACCTCCACCACCGCGCGACCGTTGCCAGCCAGCTCCGCGATACGGTGCTGATGAGAGTGCCCGACGAAGCTGAACAGCACGTTGTCGTACGACGTGACCAGGTCCGTGAACTCCGCCGTGGTGATGGCCAGGGGGTCGTCCACCGTGCCAAAGGTCCCGCCCGTCGTGGTCAGCGAGCGCGCCGCGTGGTGAGACGCCAGCATGACCCACTTGCCGTCGACGACGGCTTGGTCGAGCGCGGCCACCAGCAGATCGCGGTCGGCCTCACGGAGCAGGCCTTCCGCCCCGCCCAGCGTCGCCGTGGTGTCGATGATGACGAAGCGCAGGGGCGTCGAGGGGACGTCGAAGGTGTAGAACGCTCGACCGCTCGCGGCCTGGGTGGCCGTGAGCCCGTGACCGTTGTCGTGCGACACGACCCGCTCGATGAGCTCCGAGGGAGTCAGGGCCTCGCGCTCCGGGTCGGCCGGCACGACGCTCCCCGCGGGCCCGCCCGGCTGAGACCAGTCGCGCGTGCGGCCCGAGGCGAGGGTCCCGACCGAGGCCGCCTTCTGGCCGGCCGTCACCTGGAAGTTCCCCTGAATCAACACGTCGTGGTTGCCCATGACCCAGTAGAAGGGCACGTCGAGGCCGACGGACTCGAAGGGGTCCTTTGGGTCGTTGCGCGGGCCGGGGATGGGATCGTTGTCCACACCCGAGTCGCACTCGATGGTGCCCCCCTCGCCCAACAGCTGCAGCGCCCACTCGAGCTCGTTGGTCTGCGCGTTGTCGATGTTGTCGCCACCCAGCAGCACGAAGTCCAACGCGTCGCGCCGATGCACCCCGTTGAGGGTGCGCACCATGGCGTTGACCATGTGACAGCCGTACGTGTCCTGCGGGCGCGAGGCCGAGCTCGCGATGCCGGGCGCGTCGATCAAGAGCACGCGGGTCACGGACTCGTCGTCCGCAAGCTGCAGGTCGGGCATGTGCGCAAAGCGCGCCAGCCTGCGTGGCGAGGGGCCGTCCGCCGGCCGCGTGGCACCCCCGACGACCAGCAGCTGATGCGGCTCTCCGGGACCCAGCTCGTAGTCCCCGAAGCCATCATCCAGGAGCGACAGCTGCGCATCCGGTCGCGTCGGGTTGCGCGGGTCAGCGGGGTTGGAGCGCGCCGTGATGGGCACGATCGTGACTCGATCGGTCAGGCGGCCGAGGGGCGCGTCGCTCCCGCAGCCTGCAAAGAAGGGCGCGCCCAAGAGGAAGCCGAGCGCAACGAGGGGGTGACGGGCGTGTCGATGAGGAGACATGGGCGCCACCTTACGCTCGAATCGCTCGAAACGGAACACCGACTACATGGTCACAACAACATTTTGCGGCCCTCAGCGGTCCCGCCCGAGCCAGGGCACATCCGCCACGCCCACGCGGTGGTTGGCGTGGCGGGCCAGCGTGAAGAGCAGGTCGCTCAGGCGGTTGAGGTAGTGGATGACCTCGGGCCGCACGGCCGAGTGAGCCGCGAGCGCCACGACCCCGCGCTCCGCGCGTCGGCAGGTACAGCGGGCCACGTGGAGCTGCGCGGCGGCAGCACAGCCACCCGGCAAGATGAAGGTCTTGAGCGGCGCGAGGTCGGCCTCGAAGCGATCGATGGCCGTCTCGAGCCGTTCGACCTCCTCTTCTTCGATGCGCGGGAGGTCCAGCTTGTCCAGCTTCTCGGGAACGGTGGCCAGCTCGGCGCCCAGGTCGAAGAGCTCGAGCTGTACGCGGGCGAGCAGCCCGTCCACGGTCGCGTCGAGTCCCGCCGCGCGCGCGACGCCGATGACGCTGTTGAGCTCGTCCACGTCGCCGTAGGCGGCAACTCGCATGTCTGCTTTGGAGACGCGTTGCCCTCCGAAGAGGCCCGTCTCCCCGGTGTCGCCGGTGCGCGTGTAGATCTTCATGATGGGCCCGTGAGTGTCGACCATTGGCATGGCGCCTGGCAAGCCGCACGAGCCGCGCCAGCGGCGTTCAGCCCAAGCGCGTGCCCGCAGGCCAGCCGCGACCGGCCAGGAACGCTTCGGCGGACAGACGCTTGCGCCCCGGCTGCTGGAGCTCCTGGATGGAGAGCACCCCTTGCCCACAGGCGACGCGCACGCCGTCACGGTCCCCCCCGAGGACGGTGCCGGGCGCGGCTCCTCCGGCGTCCAGGGTGAGCGCATGAGCCCGGTGCACCTTGACGGGGACCTCTTGATCCATCGTGAAGGCTCCCGGCCACGGGCTCATCCCGCGCACGTGGTGGGCCAGCGCTGCAGCGGAGCGAGTCCAGTCGAGCCGTCCGTCGGCCTTGTCGAGAGGCCGCGCGTGCGTGGCCTGTGTGTGGTCCTGCGGCACCGGCTCGAGCTCACCGCGCACGTAGCGGGGCAAGTCCCGCCTGAGCAGCTGGGCCGACAGCCCCGCCAAGCGCTCGAAGAGCTCACCGGACGTCTCTTCCGCTCCGATGGGCGTGCTGAGCGTGCCGAGCATGGGCCCGGTGTCCAAGCCCTCGTCCATCTGCATCAGCGTGACGCCGGTGACCGGGTCCCCGGAGGCGACCGCCCACTGAATGGGCGCCGCGCCGCGCCAGCGCGGGAGCAGAGACCCGTGCAGGTTGACGCAGCCGAGTCGCGGGGCGGTGAGCACGTCCAGCGGCAGGATGCGCCCGTAGGCGATCACCACCGCGACGTCCGGCGCGAGCTCACGCAGCTGCCGAGCGAGCTCGCCGTCACGGACCTTGCGCGGCTGGAGCACGGGCAGACCGAGCTCGAGCGCGCGCTCTTTCACGGCAGGAGGCCGCAACGCCAGGCCTCGTCCTGCGGGCTTGTCCGGCTGAGCGATCACCGCCACCACGTCGGCGACCTCGGTGAGGGCCACGAGCGAGGGGACGGCGAAGTCTGGACTGCCGAAGAAGACGGCGCGCGGGCGGCTCACCCGCTCAGTCCCCGCCGCCGTGCTTGATCATCGCGCGGTGCAGCAGGCGTCGACGCAGGATGGACAGACGGTCGATCATGAGCTTGCCGTCCAGGTGATCGTTCTCGTGCTGGACGGCGATGGCCATGAGCCCGTCCGCGAGCATCTCGAACGGCTGCCCATGGCGGTCTAGGGCCTTGACCCGCACGCGCTCCGCCCGGTTGATGTCCTCGCGCGCGCCGGGGAACGACAGGCAGCCCTCCGAGAAGCTGGTGGTGCCGATCAGCTCGACGAGGTCGGGGTTGATGAAGACCCGCAGGTCGCTCGCCGCGTCCTCGTCGACCGCGACGTCGACGATGAAGAGACGCAGCGGCACGCCCAGCTGGGTCGCGGCCAGGCCAACGCCCGGCGCCGCGTACATCGTCTCCGCCATGTCGTCGATGAGCGTCTGGAGCTCGTCGTCGAACACTTCTACGGGACGACCAGGGTCGCGCAGGCGTTTGTCTGGATAGTGGAGGATCGGTCGGATAGCCACGTCGCAAGTATGGCGCGCATCCGGCGCGCGACAACTTCAGACACGCGTGAGCAGCCCGAGAGCTCTGGCGTAGCGCTCTCGGGCGTCGTCGTCGCGGAGCACCCGCCGGGCCTCGCCGTAGCACTCGAGCACGTCGCGACGCAGAGGCTCGAGCTCGGTGAGGTCGAGGCCCGCGAGGTCCAGGTTGGCGAGCTGCGCGCTGCGTCCGGCGTAGGCGCGCTCGATGGCCCGCGCGGACGCCGTTGGCGGCACGCCCAAGAGAGCGAAGTAGTCGGCGTCCCGCGTGTTGGTGTAAGCCACTTGGACGATCGCGCGCGCGGCGTCGCGCAGCGCGAGGGGAGTGTCCCCAGACGCGGGGCCTGCCGGCGCGTCTTCCAGCGTGAACGCGTCCACGCTCTCGAGCGCGAGCAAGACGCCGGGCAGAGCCTCGTGCTCCGGGAGAGCGGTCAAGAGCTGACCGAGAGGCGCACGCTCGTGGGCGCTGAGCCACTCCAGCCAGAGGGGGTCCAACCCGAGTGCCGTCAGGCGCGGGACCGCGCCGGGGTCGACGCGCACCACGCGCCCGAGGTCGTCGTGCCAGCGCGCGCGGAGCCAGTCTGCCGTGGCCCACCCCAACAGCGCTTCGGCCATCAGCCCCGCGAGGGAACCGACCGGCCAGCCCTGCTCCAGCTCCTCACCCGGGGCGACCTCGTAGACCTCGAAGACCACCTCGGGGCCGGGGTGGGTCGCGGGCGTTGGCCCGCCGCTGGGCGTGAGGGCTGCGATGACCGCCTCTTGGGCCGCGCGGCGCTGCCCGCGCAGCTCGGCCAGGCCCGACAACGGCGAGGGCTCGGGCTCTGCCGAGCGCTGCGACCGGACCGCAGTGGCGTGTGGCTGACGCGGCACGATCACCTCGCCTGCGCGCACGTGCACGAGCACGCCGGGGCCGTCCGTGCGCAGCGAGAGCCGGTGCTCGGTGGTCTGCGAGCGCAGCGCCTCGGCGAACGACATCCAGGCCTCGGGCGCGAGCGTGCCCCAGCGTCCGCGGCCATCCGCGGTTGGCGTGCCGACTTGCAGGGGCGGCGACGTCGGCGGCACGGGGACACGCGGCACCGGCGGAAAGCCCGCGGCTTCGACCGCAGTCTCGTAGAGACCCGCCGCCGACGCCATGGGTGGACTGGAGTTGGGCGGCCCCGTGCGCGGCGCGCTCGACGCCGGAGGGAGGGGGGGCACGCTGGGCGGCGGAGGCGCGCTCGAGCGCCGCGCAGCGTGCCTGCTGGCGCGGCGCGTGTCCTCGTCCGGGCGGCGGGCGATGACGCTCTCCACGGCGCCGCCCTGCGAGCCCTCCTCGCGGCGAGGCGCATCCGGCAGCGCGACCTCCCGCGTCAACGGGGGCGGCTCCGACCCCATGGCCCGCTGGCCCTCTGCGGGGTTCGCGCGCGCGACCGAGCTCCCGCTGGCGCTCCCCCCCGTGCTCGACTCCAGCCGGGGCCACTCGCTGTGTCGCTTGCTGCTCGTGGGCGAGACCGACAGGGGGTCCAGCGCGAAGGACGGATCGTCGAAGCCGTCTCCTGGCGCGGGATCCACGGGCACCCCCAGGGCATCCAGCAGCGCACGCGGGACCAGCTCGAGCGGGCCGTCATCGCCCGCCGGAAAGCGCAGGTCCAACGGCGGCGCGGCGGGAAACATGCGCCGGTCGCACTCGCTGAGCATCCGATGCAGCCAAGGCGAGAGCTCGGCCACCGGCTGAGTGTTCTCGACCAGACCGGACACCTGACTGGAGGGCTCCGAGTCCACGGTGTTGGGCTCGGCGGGCGGGCGGGAGGAGCGCGGCGGACGCGGGCTCGCAGCCACGGGCGACGGCTGTGGCGAGACGTCATCCAGCCGCACGGTGCGCTCCCGCACGACGGGCTCCTCCTCCACGAGCGGCGACGGGCTCGCGGGCGGCTTTCCTTGCTCGGGGACGACCGGCGGCCCACTGGGCGCCCACGAAGGCCTCGGTGGGCGGCCCTCGGCCACGTCCAGCAGCGCCTGGATCTTGTGCACCAGCCGCGCGACGGGCACGGGCCGGACGTAGACCCCCTGCGCCAGCTCACGCAGGGAGTCGTCGAGCTGCGCGTCCACTGGTAACAAGGCGACGAGCGGGGTGGTCGGCGACGCGCCAGCGCGGGCCTGGCTCAGCTGCCGCTCGAACGACTCGCGCGGCGTGGCGCGCACCTCGAGCGCGAGCGACACCACCACCAGCGCCGGCGCGTCCGTGGCGGGCTCGTCGAGCTCGCGCCGCCTGACGACCAAGCCGGCTTGCTCGAGCGCGCGCGCCAACCAGCCCCCCTCGGGGCCCGGGACGATCAGGTCGACGCGGCGCACGTTCACGGCGCGAACTGTAGCGCACGCCGCCAGTTGACAGGCGGGGCGAAATCCACCAAACACTAGAACGTGTTCTAGTTCAGCGCGCGTGACGAGGTACCTCGATGAGCGAATGGGATCAGACGGTCGACTTGTTGGTGATGGGCAGCGGGGCGGCGGGTCTCGCCACGGCCATCCGTGCGCACGACCTGGGCGCCAAGGTGCTGCTCGTGGAGAAGAGTGATCTCTTCGGCGGCAACACCGCGATGTCGGGCGGCGTGTGCTGGGTGGCCAACAACCCGCAGATCGCCAAGAAGGGCATTCCCGACTCCGACGAGGAGGGCTTGGCCTACCTGACACACATCACCAAGGGTGAGGTCGCGCCCGACCGGCTCGAGACCTACCTGCGCGAGTCCAAGCGCATGCTGGCGTGGTTCGAGAAGAACACCCACCTGCGCTTCGACGCGCTCGAGAAGTACACGGACTACTACCCGGAGGCCCCCGGTGGAAAGCCCGGCGGACGCTCCATGGACCCCGTCGTGTTCGATGGCGCCCTGCTGCGCGAAGACCTCATGAAGCTGCGGCGACCGCACCCGCAGTCCCAGATCATCGGCAAGTTCGGCATCACGGCACGCCAAGCCCAAGCGGCGTTGGGGCTGGGCCTGCGCACCATGAGCTTCATGGCGTGGCAGCTGTTCCTGTACTTCTTGCGCTACTTCAAGCGCGCGAAGTGGGGCCGAGACACCAAGCTGTGCGCCGGCAACGCGCTCTGTGGGCGCCTGCTGCTGAGCTTGCGCGAGCGCGGCGTGGACACCTGGCTCTCGTCCGGCGTCGACGAGCTCGTGACCGAGGACGGACGCATCGTGGGGGCCGTGGTCTCGCACGAGGGCAAGCGTGTGCGGGTACAGACGCGGCAGGGCGTGATGCTCGCTGCGGGCGGCTTCTCCCGCAACGCGGCGATGCGCGAGAAGTACCAGCGCAAGCCCATCACCACCGAGTGGACCGCAGGCAGCCCCGACAACGTGGGCGACGGCATCCGCCTCGGAATGGAGGCTGGCGGCGTCGTGGACCTCATGGACGAAGCCTGGTGGACGCCCACCTCGCTGGTGCCCCGCAGCCCCTCGGCGTGGGTGTTGGTCGTGGAGAAGAGCCTGCCCCACGGCCTCTTCGTGAACCAGGCCGGCGAGCGCTTCACGAACGAGGCGGCGCCCTACATCGACGTGGTCAACGGCATGTACGACGACGCGACGAAGACCGGGCACGCCGCGCCGCGCTGGTTCCACGTGTTCGACGCATCGTACCGCAAGACCTCCATCACGGGGCCCATCGCGCCCGGCCAGGTCATGCCGGACAGTCAGGTCCCGAAGAAGCTCAAGGACGGGGCCTACCTGTACAGGGCCAACACCCTCGCGGAGCTCGCGGCCAAGATCGACGTCCCGGCCGAGACCCTGCAGGCCACCATCACGCGCTTCAACGGCAACGCTGTGAAGGGCGAGGACCCCGACTACGGCCGCGGCATCAGCGCCCAGGACCGCTACTACGGCGACCCCAACGTGAAGCCCAATTGCTGCCTCGGCCCCATCGAGACGGGTCCCTTCTACGCCGTCCAGATCTACCCCGGCGACCTCGGCACCAAGGGCGGCCTGGTCACCGACAACGCGGGCCGCGTGATGAAGGCCGACGGCACTCCCGTTCCGGGGCTGTACGCTGCGGGCAACACCACCGCCAGCGTCATGGGGCGCACCTACCCTGGCGCCGGGGGAACCATCGGTCCCGCGCTGACCTTCGGCTTCTTGGCAGCCGAAGCGGCCCAGGCCGACTCCTCGGCCGCCTGAGGCGCTGGCCCGAGCAGGCTTGCCATTCCGTGTCGTCGAGTACACTCGGACGCATGAGACACTTCATCCTCGCCGCGCTCGTGCTGATCGCTTCCACCTCTGCCGCAGGGTGTGGGGGCACCTTCCTGAGCCGCTACGGCATCCGCATCCAGGACGACCACATCGTCTTCGACGACACCATCAAGTTCGCGACGGGGAGCGACGAGATCCTCGAAGAGAGCCACGACCTCCTCGCGGGCCTCGCAGAGATCCTGGCGGAGCACCCCGAGATCCACACGGTGAGCGTCGAGGGCCACACGGACACCACCGGTGACGCGGCGGCCAACCTGGCGCTCTCGAACCGCCGGTCCGCGTCCGTCGTGAACTACCTGCGCGCGGCGGGGGTTGCTCAGACGCTGCAGCCGAGAGGCTTCGGTGAGACGCAGCCCCTCTGCCAGGAAGAGACCGACGAGTGCAACGCGCGCAACCGGCGCGTCGAGTTGGTCATCGTGAACTGATGCGCGACCGCGCTTCACGCACCCGGGTGGCAGCCGAAGCGGCCCAGGCTGGCTCCTCGGCTGCGTGCAGCGGGGGACGGCTGCTCAGTCGCGGGTACCCGTGAAGAACAAGTTCACTGCGACCGCGTGCACCAGGCGATTGGGGCTGCGATCCAGGTGCACCAGCAGGTAGCCGGGCTCGACGCGCGCCCACGAGGCGATCCGGAAGATGGGGCCCACGAACAGGCGGTTCTGGTCGTAGCCGGCAACGGCGCCCCAGTCGGCGTCGGCCAGGCCGACGAAGAGCTCGTCCCAGACGACGAAGCCGACGGGCTGACGCGCGTGCATCCACCCGAGCCGCAGCAGCTGCCGGAAGCGATGGGCCACGTCGTCGCTGTTGGGTGCGAAGCGCTGCTCGAGCCGGCCGCGCGCCTGAAAGCTCACGCCCCGGCCGAGCGCGCGCGAGTAGATCACCTGCTCCCAGAGGCGGTGCTCGTCGCGGCGTGCGGATCCGTCGGGGTAGGTCGGTACCCACGCATAGCCGACCCACAGGGACAGGGCGTCGGTGATGCGCAGCCCGATGCCCGGGCGGATGATCATGACCGCGCCGGGGCTGTCTTGTCGGCGGTGGAGGTCGAGCCACAGCGAGGGACCCGGGACGCCCCGCGTCAGCTCTTGAGTGGCCATGGCTCCGGCCCACACGGCGTGGTCGCGATCGACCTGCGCGCGGGCGGCGCACGGCGCGCCGAGCGAAGTGCCGACGGCGAGCATGGCAGGAAGCAGGAGGGTCAGCGTGAGCTGCGTGTGTTGCCGCATGGCGGACGGATACCACGGCGTCCGCTGGGGTCCACGTCGCGCAGGTGCTCGTGCTCGTGCCCGTGCCCGTGGGTGCGGGCGGTGCGCGTTCTAGGGAAGCGGCGCGCGTCGCTCGGGCAGGAGCATCTGCCCCCACACCGCGTCGTAGGGGTGCACGCGCGTCGCCGGGCGGCCGCCACGGACCATGGGACGACCGGCGTTGGCCCAGCCGAAGAGCCCCTGCTCCAGGTTGTAGACGTTCGGACGACCGCGGTCGCCCAGCTGCTGCGCGATGGACCCGCTGCGCCAGCCCACGCTGCAGTAGACCACCACACGCCGCGCCGGCGTCGGGTCCACCACGCTCCAGTCAGGGTGGTCCGGGTCGATCCAGACGGCGCCCGCGAGGTGGCTCACGTCGAACTCGGCGCGCGCGCGGCTGTCCAGCAGCTGCGGGGGCGCGTCGGACGCCAGCCAGCTCGAGAGGGTGTCCGCGCTGACCCAGCGCACGTCCGAGTAGCGGGTATCTACGGCGCTGCGGACGCTCGCGAGGGCCGCGCCCTCTGTCTGCGCCGAGCCGCCGGTGGCCGCCGCACAGGCCGCCAATGCGACAACGACGAGCACGAGAGCGAAGCGAGCAGACACGAGCGCCACTATAGCGGTCGAGCGCCCGACGCGCCGGCCACTCATGTCAGGAAAAAGTCGAAACCATCATTCTTCGTCATATTCTTCCGTCGGCGCGCAAGCGCGCTATGCCGTCAGCATCCACTCGGCACGAAAGGCAAGGCGATGAAACTCGGATTCATGGTTGGTTACTCGGGAGCGCAGCTCGGCGGCGCCATCGCCCACATGAAGGACACCGAGATGGTGGGCATGAACGACAACAACGGGCTGCCCGTCAGCAAGGTGCAGGAGGCTGAGCGCCTGGGCTACGACTCGGTCTGGACGGCCGAGGCGTGGGGCTCGGACGCGGTGTCGCCGCTGGCTTGGATCGGCGCGCAGACGAGCAAGATCAAGCTGGGCACCAGCATCATGCAGATCCCCGGCCGCTCCCCAGCCAACACCGCCATGACCGCCATGACCATGGACGCGCTGAGCGGCGGGCGCTTCCTGCTCGGGCTCGGGACGAGCGGGCCGCAGGTCGTGGAGGGTTGGCACGGTCAGCCCTTCGACAAGACCCTCACGTGGGTGCGCGAGTACGTGACCATCGTGCGCAAGGTCATCGAGCGCGAGGCGCCGCTCGAGTTCGAGGGCGTGAAGTACCAGATCCCCTACAAGGGCCCGGGCAGCACCGGTCAGGGCAAGCCGCTCAAGAGCATCCTGCACGGTAACCCCAAGATCCCCATCTACGTGGGTGCGCTCGCGCAGAAGGCGCAGGAGCAGGCGGGGGAGCTGTGCGACGGCCTCTTGCTCACCAGCTTCAACCCCGACAGCCCCGACTACGTGCTGAACAACCTGCGCGCGGGCTTCGCCAAGACGCCGGGCAAGGGCTTCGACGGCTTCGACATCGCGACCACCTGCGTGGTGGTCATCTCCGACGACCTCGACAAGGCGCGCCTGCCCATGAAGCAGCAGCTGGGCTTCTACATCGGCGGCATGGGCTCCAAGACGAAGAACTTCTACAAGGACTTCTTCTCGCAGTCCGGCTTCGAGGGCGAGTGCGAGGTCATCCAGAACCTGTGGTTCGCCGGCAAGCGCCAAGAGGCCATCATGGCGGTCACCGACGAGATGGTGGACGCGGTGTACCTGGTGGGCAGCAAGGACCGCATCCGCGACCGCTTCCAGCGCTGGCGCGAGTCGGCCATCGGCACCTTCATCCTGGGGTCCATGGACCTCGACGTGATGCGCTTCATGGCGGAGCTCAACGCGGAGTAGGCGCTCGCGTGCGGCACGCCGAGGGGTGTACTCTCGCCGGCGCATGAGCAGCAAGACCACCCCGAGCAGCAAGCACCAGCAGGTCAGTCAGGCCCCGACGAACCCGCGCGCCGCCGAGCGACGACGCGGGTTCGACGTCGCCGAGCTCTACTCGGGGCCGCTGGGTGACGCCGTCGTTTCGCCGACCGACGCCACGGGCGGCGTGGCGCTCGACGAGAAGCTGCGGCAGGCCTACTTCTGGATCGTCAACCACGCGATCATCAGCCCCTTCTACGACATCGAGTACAACGCCGAGCCCCCCAAGGTGTTTCGCTTCGGCGACTCGAAGGTGGAGGTCACGCTGCCCACCTCGCAGAGCTACTCGAGCTACGTGCTCATGCCGCTCTTGAACCTGGCGGTGCGGCGCCGCTGCCTCCTGGTCGGCGGCCCGGGGCGCGGCAAGACCGTCATCGCGACGCTGCTGGGCATCATCGCCGGCTACGACCTGGGCGAGGTCAAGCAGGGCATCCAGCACGGGCAGCCGCAGATGACCATCGCCGACCTGCTGGGCAACCCGCTGCCCAGCACCATGATCAACGCCGAGCGCATGGAGGACATCAAGATCGCCTGGCGCAAGTGGCTGGGCATGCGCGTCAAGATCATCGACGAGTACAACCGCATTCCCACCCGCACGCAGTCGGCCCTGTTGACCGTCATGGCGGACAACTACGCGGAGATCTACGACCAGATCTACGAGTGCCCGCCGGCGGCTTGGTACCTGACCGCCAACGACGACGCGGGCGGCGGCACCTACCAGGTCATCGAGGCGCTGCGCGACCGCATCGACGTGGTGGTCAAGGCCCTCCACTTCAACACGCGCTTCCTGGACGAGCTGCTGACGCGCATCGAAGAAGGCGTGGCGCCCGAGGACATGGTGCCCCCCGAGATCGTGTTCACGCAGGCCGAGCTCAACCGCCTGGAGAAGGAGGTCCGCGCCGTGCGGGTGCCGCTCGCCCTGCGCCGCCGCCTGCAGTTCTTCGCGAGCGAATTCGAGTTCTTCGAGGCCGGCGGACGGCAGCTCGAGTACATGACCAAGGACACGGTCAAGGTCGCCGGCGTGCCGCTCAACAGCTTCGCCGACGCCGGAGGCAAGGACACGCAGCTGGACCTCAACGCGCAGACGCAGAACGGCCTCTCGGTGCGCGCCCTGATGACCATGCTCGTGTTCGTGAAAGCCGCCGCCTACTTCCGCGGCGCAGAAGAGGTCGAGTTCGAGGACGTCCGGCAGGTGCTGCCCTTCGTGCTGCACGACAAGCTCGCGCAGAACCGCGACGCCCCCTTCTTCGACCAGGGTGACAACGGCTCGCTGCGCGCCGACCAGGTCAGCTGGATCCGCGGCCTCTTCGACGCGGCCTGCCAGACCTACGACCGCCTGGCACGCGACACCGACGACAACATCGCCACGCTGCTGGAGCAGCTGGAGACTGGCCTCGACGGCCTCGAGCTGCGCGAAGTGGAGAAGCGGCTGGACGCCATCGAGCGCGAGCTGCGCTCCATCGAGGCCGGCGGGAAGCTCTACGGTCACATGTTCGACGACATCCTGGCGCTCAAGTACATGCACCAGCGCTACACCAACTACCGCGTCTGGCTGCGGAGCCGCGCATGAGCTCCGCGCCGGACAGCGCGGCCTTCCACGCGGCGGTCGCGGCGAGGCGCGACTACCTCAACGCCCTCTTTCGGCGCGAGGGGCGCGGCGTACAGCCGGAGGTCTTCATGGCGTACCTGCGCGACGTGGTGGGTCCGCTGGTCGGCCTCACGGCGGGCGCGGACAGCGCGCGGGCCGAAGAGCTCACCACCGCCCTCTACCGCCTGACCTTGCGCGCCCATCGTCAGGGACTGATCGGCGGCGACGCGCCGAGCGCGGCGCTGCGCCACGCGCTCACGCGCACGCTGCCCCCACTGCTGAGCGCCTTCCCCGACCGCCCCCGGGACCTCTCGCTGGCGGTCTGCAACGGCGCCCTGCGCCTCGAGCGCCTCGACACGGCGCGGGCGCTCGCGTGGCTGACCGCCCTCGAGTCGCTGGGCCCCTCGTGCACGGACCTGGACACCCTCTTCTCGCTGGGGCTGGTGCTGGCCTGGCGCGAAGGGGCCGCCGAGTATCGCCCTGCGGCGCACGCGCGCTTCGCGGAGCTCCCTCCTCTGCTGCGCCGAGCCGCGCTCGGAGTGGAGACGCTGCCCAACGACCCCGCGCGCCGCTTCGCTGCTCCCATGGACGACGCGCCCCTCGGCCCTCCGGCAGTCGTCGCCCGACTGGGGGGCTTCGTTGGCTTCGGCGGGCCGTTTCGTGATCCGCCGCTGGTCGTGGCTGCGGAGGGGCGCCTCTTCGCCTTCGACTCACACAGCACGACCGAGATCTTCGCCGACGCGTTCGGGGCCGCGCTGCGGCAGGTGGCGGAGCCCCCGCACGACCAGGACGCGCCGCACAGCGCCTCGTTCTCCCTGGCGGACGACGGGGTCCTCCGCATCGGAGACGCCGAGACGCAGCTCGCCCCGCTGGCGGCCTCGAGCAGCAGCGCGTGGGCGGACGGCGTCGCCGCGGTGACCCTCCCTCACAGCCACTTCGTCTTCGTGGTGGGTCGGAGCGGGGCCGCGTGACGGACGCCGCGCAGGCGAAGGACCCGCTGCACGCGCTGCGCGACGAGTGGCTCGAGGCGTGGCCGGCGGCGAGCACGGTCTTCAGCCGCTTCACGCGCCTGCGCTCGCCCATCTTCTGCCTCACCGAGGCCGACGAGCGGCGCGAGGAGCTGGTGGGCTCCTTCGCGATGATCCGCCTGACGGACCTGGCCGTGGTGATCTCCCTGCGACAGGTGAAGCAACGCGGCCTCGAGAGCTTCTCGCGCGAGATCTTGGCGCACGAGGTGGGACACCACGTGCACGCGCCCGGCAACCTGCGCGACCAGGGCCGACTGCTCGCGCGGACCCGCTTCGGCCTCGGCGCGAACCTCCACGCGCACGCGCCGTTGGTCGCCAACCTGTATGCGGACCTGCTGCTGAACGACCGGCTCGCGCGCTCCGCCGGGCTGAACATGGCGGGGGTCTACGAAGCGCTCAAGGTCCCCGACCCCGATCCCCTGTGGACCCTGTACATGCGCACCTACGAGCGCCTCTGGAGCCTCACGACCGGGACCCTGGGCCGGGCCGAGGTGCCCGCCACCATCGAGCGCGACGCAGACCTCTCGGCGCGCATCGTGCGCATCTTCCGCTCGCGCTGGCTGGAGGGGGCGGCCTCGTTCGCGCGCATCGTGCGCGAGTACCTGCTGCAGGCGGAGTTGGAGAAGCAAGCGCCCCAGCTGGGTGGCTGGCTGGACACCACGCTCGCGAACGGGGGCGAGGAGATCCCGGACGGCCTGGTGGAGGACGAGGCCTACGGGGGCCCCATGGACGGCGGCATGCCGGCCCACCCGAGCGAGGACCCCAGCATCGCCGGGGACCTCGGGACCACGGGACCCGAGCCAGAGGGAGGCAGCGCGGACGGGAAGCGCAGCGGCAGCGGCCCGGGGAAGTCGAAAGGGGGTGCCGGGCGACCCGATCAGCGGCCCATGACGCGCACGCCCGCAGAGTACGTGAGCATCATGAAGGCGCTGGCCGTCAAGCGGGACCCCAAGGACCTGGTGGCGCACTACTACAAGGAGCTGGCGCGCGGGCGCCTGATACCTTTCCCCGTGGAGCTGCAGACGCGCGCCGGCGACCCGCTGCCCGAGGGGCTCGAGCTGTGGGAGCCCGGCTCGTCGCTCGAGCGCATCGACTGGATTCAGACCTTGCTCCAGAGCCCGGTGGTCATCCCTGGGGTGAGCACCGTGGAGCGCAGCTACGGCGTCACCGAGGGCGGGGATCCCGAGCGGAAGCCGCCAGACCTCTATGTAGGGGTGGACTGCTCGGGCTCCATGGCCAACCCGGCGCAGCGGCTGAGCTACCCGGCCCTGGCTGGCACGGTCATCTTGCTGAGCGCGCTGCGGGCGGGGGCGCGGGCCATGGTGTGCTTGTCGGGCGAGTGGCACGGGCAGGGCACCTTCAAGCAGACGCCGGGCTTCATCCGCGACGAGCGCGCGCTCCTCGGTGTGCTCACGGACTACCTGGGCACGGGCGCGTCATTCGGTCTGCCGCGCCTGCAGGACACCTTCGTCGCGAGCGGCCCCCTCACGCGCAAGACGCACATCCTGGTGGTGTCCGACAGTGACCTCTTCCGGGAGATCGACGGCACGGCCAACGGCTGGGAGACGCTGGCGACGGCCGTGCGCAACGCAGGAGGCGGGGCCACGGCCGCGCTCAACCTCTCGACGGGCGGCGCCACCTATGCGCCCTTCCTGGACAAGCTCCGCGCCGCCGGCATGGAGCCCCACATCGTCTCGAACGAGACCCAGCTGGTGGACTTCGCGCGCGCGTTCGCGCGCAGGACCTACGCCGCAGACACAAAAGGACGGCAGGCATGAGCGACGCAACCCCCTCTCACGACCTGAGCGTCGAGCGCCTGTGTCGGCGCCTCGGCGCGATCCCTGGCGTGTTCCTCGAAGCCACCGAGCCCGGCCAAGCGCCGCTCGCGACCCACGCGATCTTGTACGACTTGGTGCTGGTGCAGAGCGGCGAGCCCGCCTCCGAGGAGCTCGTGTCCGCGTTCACAGCGACGAGCGCCGCCGTAGAGTCGTCGCCCAAGGGCAAGAAGCGCAGCGCGAGCAAGAAGAGCGCAGGCGCGGCGGTCGCGCCGACACAGCGCGCCTTCTTGGCCCGCCTCTTGGCCTGGTTGCTCATGGACGACGCCTTTCGGGGCACCGGTCGAGACGCGCTCGAGGTCGCGCTCGAGGCCCCCATGAGCGTGCTCGAGTGCGTGGCCGCGCGACAGTTCGTCGAGGACAGCGACCGGCGTGAGGAGCTGGTGCGGCTCACGCTCCGCAACCTCGGGCTTGCGCCCGCAGACGAGCGCAGGGAGGACGCCGAGGACCGCCTCAGCGCGCTGGACAGCGTGCGCCGTGTGCGCCTCCTGCAAGAGGCGCGGGCCGCCGAAGACGCCCGGCGTCAGCGGGAGCGCGAGCTGGCCGCCGAGCTGGCCCGCAAACAGGCCGAAGAGCAAGCCGCCCGCTACGACAGGGAGTACTGAGATGAGCATCCCCGAAGAGTGGCGCGCGCGGTCCCCGCGCATGAGCGAGGTGGGCTACCGCGGTCTGCGCGCCCTGCTCCAGCACGTGGACGCGCCACGCTGGAACCACACCATCGGCGACCGGGTGGGCGACGCGGAGGCCGCTGCGCTTCAGACGTTTCGCGAAGCCTGCGTGGGGAGCCCGCTCGAGAGCGGGACGCGCCCGTCGGACGCGCTGCTCGCCCGTGTGCTGGAACAGACCCGCAGCACCTTCGACCTCGCTCGCCGCTGGCCAGAGGGGCTGGACCCGCGGCGCGACTGGGACGCCGTGCCCACCTGCTCGCGCGAAGACCTGGCGTCGCGGCTGGTGGACTTCGTGCCACACGAGGCCCCGCTCGCGGACGCGGTGCTCTACACCACGTCCGGCACCACGGGGCACGCGCTGAACGTGCTGCACCACCCGGGGGCGGTGGCCAAGAACCACGCCTTCGGGGAGCGCGCGCTCGCGGAGCACGGGCTCCGCTTGGACTTCGAGCCGGGCCGCCCGGGGGCGGTCAACCTGTGCGCGCAGCGCGAGACCTTCGTGTTCGCCACCTGCTTCACGGTCTGGAACCAGTCGGGCTTCGCCAAGCTCAACCTGCCGGACCACGCCTGGGCTGGAGGCGCCGCCAGCCGCGAGCGCTTCCTGCGTGAGTTCGCGCCCCAGCTGGTGACCGCCGACCCGCTCACGCTGGCCGCGATGAGCGAGCTGGACGTCCCCGTCCGCCCGAAGGCCATCTTCTCGAGCGCGCTCATGCTCGACCCGGCGCACGCGGCGGCGAGCGCCGAGCACTTCGGCTGCCCCGTGATCGACTTCTACGGCGCCACGGAGATTGGACCCATCGCGGCGAAGCTGCCGGGGGCGCCCGGGCACGTGGTGCTGCTGCCGGACCTCTACGTGGAGGCGCTGGGCGAAGACGGCCTGCCGGTGCCCGACGGTGAGGTGGGCGAGCTCACCTTCACGGGTGGCCGCAATCCGTACTTGCCGCTGGTGCGCTACCGCTCCTCGGACCGCGGCGCGCTCGGGACGTGCAAGCTCGCGGACGGACGCGAGGCACGCGTGATCCTGCACCTGCAAGGCCGTGAGGCCGTGCGCTTCCGGGCCCGAGACGGGAGCCTGGTGAATTCCGTCGACGTGGGGCGCGCGTTGCGCGACGTGGGCCCGTTCGTGCAGCACGAGGTGCACCAGCACAGCGACCACAGCGTGGACGTGCGTCTGCGCCCCTCCCCGTCCCTCCCCGTGTCCGCCACAGACATGCGTCGGGCCATGGAGCGCCTCTTCGGGCCGGGCGTCGAGGTGCGCGTCGAGATCGTGCAAACATTCGCCCACGAGGGAAAGCCGCGTTCCTTCGTGTCCGAATTGAGCTAGCCGGCCAAGAAGCGCTACAGTTCGACCCATGGAGAGCCTTACGCAGTCCAGGCTGGAGGAGAAGCTCGAGAAGCTCGAGCTGCTGCTCCGCATCGGCACGGCGCTCTCTGCCGAGCGCAGCAAGGACCGACTCATCGAGATGATCCTGCTCGAAGCCAAGGCCCTCTGCAACGCCGACGGCGGCACGCTGTACCTCCGTTCCGACGACTCGCTGCGCTTCGCCATCCTGCGCTCGGACTCGCTCGGCATCGCGCTCGGCGGCAGCACGGGCAAGCCCGTGGACCTGCCCCCGCTGCCGCTGCACGACCCTCTCACCGGCGCGCCCAACCGCAGCAACGTGGCCACCTGCGCCGCCTTGATGAAGGAGTCGGTGAACATCCCGGACGCGTACGAGACCTCCACGGAGTTCGACTTCACGGGGACCAAGGCCTTCGACGCCCGCAACGACTACCGCAGCCAGTCCTTCTTGACGGTCCCGTTGGTCAACAACGACAGCACCGTCATCGGGGTGCTGCAGCTGCTCAACGCCCAAGACCCGGACACGGGCGAGGTGGTGCCCTTCCGCGCAGACCATCAGCGCGTGGTCGAGTCGCTCGCCTCCCAAGCGGGCATCGCGCTCGACAACCAGCTGCTGCTCGACGGCCAGCGCGAGCTGCTGGAGAGCTTCATCCAGATGATCGCAGCCGCCATCGACGCCAAGTCGCCGTACACCGGGGGCCACTGCGAGCGCGTGCCGATCTTGACCGAGATGCTGGTGCGGGCCGCCTGCGACGACCAGGAAGGCGCCTTCCGCGACTTCACGCTGAGCGACGAGGAGTGGTACGAGCTGCGCATCGCGGCCTGGCTCCACGACTGCGGCAAGGTCACCACGCCCGTGCACGTGATGGACAAGGCCACCAAGCTCGAGACCATCTTCGACCGCATCGCCGTGGTGCGGGCCCGCTTCGCGGTGCTGGAGCGAGACGCGCGCATCACCATGCTGGAGGCGGTCGCCGCCGGTGCGCCGCGAGCCGAGGCCGAGGCGAGCTTCCACGCCACCGTGCAGACCCTGCGCGACGAGCTGGCCTTCCTCGAGAACGCCAACATAGGCTCGGAGTTCCTGCCCGACGCCGCGCGCGCGCGCATCGCGGAGATCGGCGCTCGCCGCTACCAGGAGAACGGGCAAGAGCGCCCACTGCTGGACGCGGACGAGGTCTACAACCTGCAGATCCAGCGCGGCACGCTCACCAACGAAGAGCGCCTCGTCATCAACGGGCACATGGTGCAGACGGTGAAGATGCTCGAGCGGCTCCCCTTCCCGCGCAACCTGCGCCGCGTCCCCGAGTACGCGGGTGGGCACCATGAAAAGATGGACGGCGGCGGCTACCCCAAGGGCATCTACGCGGGCGACATGAGCGTGCCGGCCCGCATCATGGCGGTCGCGGACGTGTTCGAGGCGCTCACCGCGCAGGACCGACCGTACAAGAAGGGCAAGACCCTCTCCGAGGCCATGCGCATCATGGCGTTCATGAAGCGGGACAACCACCTGGACCCGGAGCTGTTCGACCTGTTCGTGCGCAGCGGGGTGTACCGCGAGTACGGGCACAAGTACCTACCGGCGGAGCTCATCGACGACGTCGACGAAGCGGCGCTGCTGGCTGTGCAGCCCAAGCCCTTCCCGCTGCCGCCGGAGCCGGAGCGAAAGCGCCGCTTCCTCGAGTTCCTTCCGGAGTACATGGAAGCCACGGTCGCCGGGGAGCTGCGCGGACCCGCCTGAGCGCCGAGCCCGGGACTCCGTCCTGTGTGGCGGCCGCTTGATCATTGCAGGCCCGCCGCGTCATCATGCCGCCACACGCGCGCGAGGCGCGCTCATGGCGCTCTGTGCGCCCACCAAGACAAAGGCGAACCCGTGAACCTCTCCACGTCATCCACGCTCGCGCGCTCGCTCGCGCTGCCCACTTTGTTCGTGGCCCTGGCCCTCGTCGGCTGCGGTGGCGGCAACGACGCGCCCCCTCCCCCGCCTCCTCCCGGGACGGGCGTAGCCGCCCCGGTGCCCGGCGCCCCCGGTCAGCCGGCCGTCGCGCCCCCGGGGGTCCCGGGTCAGCCTGCTGCCCCCATCGCGGCCCCCGGCGTCCCGCCCGTTGCGCCGGCGGTCCCCGTTCCCCCCGTCGCCCCCTCGGGCGGCGACTCCAACTTCGGCACCATCGCGCTCTCGCCCGGCTTCGTGCCTGACCCGCACATCGCAGCGGGCGTCAGCGGCGGCAACGTGGACGCGTCCACACTGAACCCTCAGTGTCGCGGCTACGTCAGCTCGCGGCCGGACCACCTCTTCGTGGCGGGCGGCCAGTTCAACCTGGTGCGCTTCATCGTCAACGCGGGCTCGAGCGACACCACGCTGGTCATCCGCAAGCCCGACGGCACCTATCTGTGCGACGACGACGGCGCTGGCGCCGGCACCAACCCCGCCGTGCAGGCCATGCTCGCGCCGGGCACCTACCAGGTCTACATCGGCAGCTACATGCAGGGGCAGAACTACCCCTACAACCTCGCCGTGACGGAGCTCCCGAGCTTCAGCGTGGCGCAGATCCCGGCGCCCACCGGAGCCGTCCCGGGCGCAGTGCCAGCGGCCGCCGTCCCCACCGGCGGCGCTCCGAGCATGGCCAACGTCACGCCCGGCTTCATGCCCGACCCGCAGGTCCTCTCGGGCACCGCTGGCGGCACCATGCAGGCCAGTCAGATGAACCCGGCTTGTCGCGGCTACGTCACGCCCACCCCCAACCACATCATCAACGCCACGGGGAACTTCTCCATGCTGCGCCTGGTGGGCTCGGCCCAGCAGGACACCACGCTCGTGGTGCGCACCCCGGCGGGCGCGTTCCTGTGTGATGACGACGGCGGCGGCAACTTCAACCCCCTGGTCCAGGGCGCGTTCCCCCCGGGCTCGTACCAGGTGTGGGTGGGCAGCTACGCCACCGGTCAGGCCATCCCCTACCGTCTGGCCGTCACGGAGCGCCCGCAGCTCGACGCCACCGGCTTCTGAGCCTCGTGTGACCACGGCGCGCCCCTGGCCGCGGTGACCTCGGTCCCGCAGCGAGGGGCGCTCGGTCGTTAACGGCCGAGCCCGGCCTGGACCTCGTCGCCGTCCAGCAGGAGCCCAAAGAGCCCGGACGCACCCAGCGTGAGCGCGCGGCTCTTGGCCATGCGCACCAGCAGGCCCAGCTGCACCGCGCTGCGGTTGATGGGCACGGTGAAGTCCGGCACCAGCACGGGGTAGTCCCTCTCGAACTGCAACAGCGAGGACGAGACGATGCGCTCGGGCGGCATGGAGCCCCCGATGAGCTTTGCGACCATGCGGCTGCGCGGGCTGAGCTTCTTCTCGTAGCTCTCGCTGCCCTCGATGCCGTTCACCAGGGTGACGGCGACCTTCACCCCGCGCCGGCGGTACTCGGCCCACAGGCTCTCTCCGAAGAGGAGGATGAAGGCCTTGGTGCCCTGGAAGACGCTGTCGATCTCGAGCGGCGACAGGCAGTTGAGCGAGCTCACCAAGATCACGCCGCCGCGACCGCGCTCGAGCATGGGCGGACCGAAGGCGTGCACCAGCCGAACGGGCACCTCCGTGTTCATCCGGATCATCCGCAGCTTGGTGTCGAGGTCCATCTTGTCGAAGAGGTTGACCTTGTGGAGGTTGGCGTTGACCACCAGCAACCCCACCTCGATGTCGGCGACCGCCGTCACCAGCTGATCCACGGCGCCGTCCTGCATGAGGTCGAGGGCGACCACGCGGGTCTGCACGCCGTGCGCGGCGCGGATGTCACGCGCCACCCGCTCGAGCTCTTCCTTTCGGCGCGCGACCAGCACGACGTTCATGCCCTTGGCGGCGACTTGGCGCGCGAACTGCTCGCCGATGGTGGTGCTGGCTCCAATGACGAGCGCGTACGAACCGAGGGAGACCGGGTAATCCATCGCCGGACCTTACGATCGCGCGCGCGGCGTGGCCAGCGGGCGCCCAATGCGCTACGTTCCGGGCCACATGCCCGCCGCCGACCCGAACCGCATCGTCCACTGCATCAAGCTCGACAAGGACCTCCCCGGTCTGCTCAAGCCGCCGTTTCCGTCCGAGCTGGGGCAGCGCATCTTCGCCGAGGTCTCGCACGAGGCCTGGGAGCTGTGGCTCAAGGACAGCGTGAAGTTCATCAACACGTACCGGGTGGACCTCTCCTCGCGCGAAGGCGCGGAGTTCATGATCAAGCAGATCAAGATCTGGTTCGGGTACGAGCAGGGCGACCTGGCCCAGACCGCGTGGACGCCGCCCAAAGAGGGCGAAGACCCCGGCCACAGCCACGGCTGAGCCCCACGCTCGGCGCTCAGCGCAGCAACCGGAAGAACGAGCCCAGCATCTGGTGGGTGAGACCCCACACGACGTGACCACGAACGTCGTAGGCCGGGAGCGCGAGGCGACCGCCGCCCAGCTGGTACTCGTGCGTGGTGTCCGCCTCGCCGGTGAACATCGGAGGGAGCGGCGCCCACACCAGCTCCGCGACCTCGTAGTTGGTCCGAAAGGCCGTGTCGCGCGGGACCTCGAACACGAAGGGGCGGATGACCATCCCCACGCGCTGCGCACGCGCGATGGCCTCGAGGTCGTCCAGGCGCCCCAGCGCCGCGCCGTGTAGCGAGAGGTCCAGCCCGACCTCTTCGAGGGTCTCGCGCCGCGCGGTCGCGTCGAGGTCGATGTCCCCCGGGTCCTGCCGCCCGCCAGGGAACGACATGTGCCCGGACCACGGGTCGCGGGGGTTGGTGGCGCGCCGCATGAGCAGCACCTCGGGCCCCTCCCCAGCCCCAGGGTCGCGCAGGATCACGGACACCGCGGCCCGCTTGGGAGAGCTCGGGTCGTCGATGGTGAGCGGCTGGTGCGCTGCCAAGCGCTGGCGAATCTGGTCGAGCTGCAAGGGCACGGGCACCAAGGTGGGTTGCGGCCCCCGGCCTGGCAAGGGCGACTCGCCATTTGGTGAATACGGCACTCGCCCGCTCGCGCTTGAGGTATGGTGCGGGCATGAAACAGGCATTGGTCACGGGTGGCTGCGGGTTCCTCGGCAGCTCGGTCGTCAAGCTCCTGCTCGAGCGGCAGGTGCGCGTGCGGATCCTGGCTGTCCCCGGTGAGCCGGACGACAACGTGCGCGGGCTCGACGTCGAGATCCTGCGCGGAGACGTCCGCAAGCGCGAGGACTGCGAGCGCGCCGTCGCGGGCTGCGACACGGTCTTCCACTGCGCCGCGGTCTACAAGGCGTACGCCCCCGACCCGACGGTCATGTACGAGGTGAACAACAGCGGCACCTTCAACATGCTGGAGGCGTGCAGGCGCGCCGGCGTCGGCACGGTGGTCTACACGGCCAGCATCGTTGGGCTCGGGCGCCCCCCCGCCGGCACCATCGGGGACGAGAACACGGTCTACAAGGAGTGGGACATCGACTTCCCGTACAGCCGCAGCAAGTACCACTCGCGCAAGCTGGCGCAGGACTTCGCCGCCTGGGGCCTGGACGTCCGCGTGGTGTGCCCGGCCATCGTCTTCGGGCCCGGCGACATCGCTCCGACACCTTCGGGCAAGCTCATCCTCGAGACGCTCAAGGGTGGCCCGCCTATCTACGTGCCCGGTGGCGCGGCCTACGTAGACGTGCGCGACGCGGCGCTGGTGCACGTGCTGGCGGCGGAGCGGGGCAAGCCCGGTGAGACCTACGTGGCCGCGGCGGAGAACCTCACCAACGAGGAGCTGCTGCGCGCGATCCTGAGGGTGTCCGGCAAGGACCGACGCCTGTACTCCGTGCCCACTCCCGTGGCGCGTGCCATCGTGACGGCCATGAACAAGGCCGCTGCACGCATGAACCAGGAGCCGCAGCTGTCGCTCGACTTTTTCGAGTACAGTCTGGTCGCGAGCTTCTTCCGGGCGGACAAGGCGAAGCGGGAGCTGGGCGCTACCTTCCGCCCGGTGGACGAGACCATCCGCGACGCCATCGCGTACTTCAAGGCCACCGGTCAGACCGCGTGACACGCTCGCTCGCCGAAGCCGCCGGCCGTGTGCTGATGGTGGGCTACCCCGCCGGTGCCGTGCCCGCTGAGGTCGCCGAGCTCGCGCGCGCTGGAGCCCTGGCGGGTGTGATCCTCTTCAAGCGCAACCTGCCCGACGTGCACGCCGCGCTCGAGGCCACGCGCGAGTACCGCGCGCTGCATGCGCCCCACTCCCTGCCGCTCATCGCGGTGGACCAGGAGGGAGGCCGCGTGGCGCGCCTGCGCGAGCCCGTGCTGACCCTGCCGCCCGCGAGAGAGCTCGCGCGCCGCGGGCCCAAGGCCATCCGCGCGGCTGCGAAGCTGCTTGGCCAGCAGCTGCGCGTGCTGGGCTTCAACACGGACTTCGCGCCCGTCCTGGACATCGACACCAACCCGGACAACCCGATCATCGGCGACCGGTCGTTCGGGCACACGGCGAGCGGTGTGATCGACGCCGCCCTGCCCTTCGCGGACGGCCTCGCGGACGCGGGGGTCATCGCCTGCGGCAAGCACTTCCCCGGCCACGGCGACACGGACACGGACAGCCACCTGGCGCTGCCTCGGCTCTCGCACGACCTCGAGCGCCTACGTCACGTGGAGCTCGCGCCGTTCGCGGCGGCGGGGCGCGTACCGGCCATCATGACGGCCCACGTGGTCTTCGACGCGCTCGACCCCGGCGTACCGGCCACCCTCTCCCGACGCGTCATCACCGACCTGCTGCGCGGCGAGCTGGGCTACGAAGGCGCCATCATCAGCGACGACCTCGAGATGAAGGCCATCGCGGACCACTTCGGGAGCGGCGAAGCAGGGGTGCGCGCCATCGACGCGGGCTGCGACCTGCTGCTGGTCTGTTCGAAGGTCGAGCGCGCGCTCGAGGTGCGCGAGGCTCTGCTGGAGCGCGCCAGCGGGGACGCGGTGTTCGCGGAGAGACTGCTGGACGCCGCCGCGCGCGTGGATCGGCTCGCCCAGAGCGCTCCGCCGCTTCAGACTACGCCCAGAGAGCAGTTGCTCGAGCACCTCCAACGCCTCGGCGCCCTCGACGCCGACCTCCCGACCTGAAGCCGCCACCATGACGCAAGAGAGCGCCCTCCCCCTCCCGCCCGGTCAGATCCGCGTTGGCGACGCGTGGCAGTTTGGTCGCTACGTGAAGCCCTTCGCCCATCCGGACTTCGGCAACCCGCTGCTCACGCGCTTTCGGCTCAAGGAGTGGCACTACAGCTCCTTCGCCACGGACGACTGGTTCTTCGCGGTGGGGCTGGTGCAGCTGGGCTACGTGGCCAACGCCTTCGCGTACTTGGTGGACCGACGGCGCCCGACGCTCCCGGCACGCCAGTTCGAGGCCCTCTCGCCCCTCGGCAGCGCGCTGCGCTTCGCTCCGAGCTCCATCGAGGGCACCACCTGCTGGGAGCGTCGCAACGCGCGCGTGGAGTTCGAGTGGATGGCGCCGGAGTGGCGCGTGAAGCTGGACGTCCCGTTCGGGAAGACCGCGCTGCGCGGCGAGCTGCGCCTGGCCAGCGCCGACGCGCTGGCGTTGCTGCACCCGCTGGCGCCCGACCGCCCCGCGTACACACACAAGGCGGCCGGCATGAAGGCCACCGGCGTGCTGGACCTGGGTGACCAGCGCCTCGACTTCCGCGACGCCTTCGGCACCCTCGACTGGACCCGCTCCCTCGCGAATCGCGAGACGCGCTGGAAGTGGGCCTCGTTCGCCGGCCGCAACAAGGCGGGCGACGCCGTGGGCTTGAACCTCTCGGCCGAGGTCTACGACGACGCCGCCGGGGACTCCCGTGAGAACGGCTTCTGGCTGAACGGCAAGGTCGCGCCCTTGGGGGGCGTGACCTTCGAGGTGCCCAAGGACCCCGGCGTCAACGACTGGCGCATCGTGTCGCGCGACCAGACAGGCGGACGCCCTGAGGTGGACCTCTCGTTCGAGCCCTTCGGGGCCCGCCGCCAGAACCTGGACCTGCGCCTCGTGCGGAGCGACTTCATCCAGCCCTACGGCGTGTTTCGCGGTCAGGTGCTGGGCCACGACGTGCAGGACGTGTTTGGCGTCGTCGAAGACCACCTGGCCGTCTGGTGACGGGGTGCGTTTCATTTTGACGCTCGGGTGCTAGGCTGCGCGCGCAATGAAGCCAGCGGGACACTACGTCATGGACGCCTACGGGCTCAGCGTCGCGGAGTTCCAGGCGGAGCACGGGAGCTACTTCCTGGTGCACAGCGCGCCGGCCGAGCCCGTCAAGCTGGACGAGAGCGGAGACGACTGGTCCTCCGGCATGGGGTACCAGACCACGCTCGGGCCCAACCCCGCGCAGATGACGCCCGAGGTCGAGGCGGCGTTCAACGCCGTGCGGGACTTTCAGGTGTCCGCCGTGCGCAAGCGCAAGGGCAACCCCTTCCCCGACCGCATCAGCGTGGGCCGCGCGCGCAACTGCGACGTGGTGCTGCGCTACTCGTTCGTGTCCAAGCTGCACGCGCACTTCCTCTTGGCGGACCCAGAAGCGCCGCTAGACGCCAACAACGCGCTCACGCTAGTGGACCAGAAGTCGCACAACGGCAGCGCCGTCAACGGAGAGCCGCTCGAGCCGGGACGCGCCGTCCCCGTGAGCAACGGCGACGAGCTGGTGCTAGGGTCGCTGCGGCTGCGCTTGATGAACGCGACGCGCTTCGTGGCGTTCATCAAGCGCGAGAGCCAGCGCCCCAAAGGGCGCTACTGAGCGTCGCGACCGCCCCCACCACCCGCCACCGTTCGCGAGACTCCCATGCCCGCACCCTCTGAACACACGCTGCGTATCGTCCTCACGGGAGGTCCTGGAGGCGGCAAGACGACGGCCGCCGATCTACTGCGCCGCGAGTTCGCCAACCGCGTGGCGCTGGTTCCGGAGACCGCCACCATGCTGTTCCTCGGCGGGTTCCCGCGCGTGGCGGAGCCCGACGCGGTGCGCTCGGCGCAGACGGCGATCTTCCACGTGCAGCGCAACCTGGAGGACGTGCAGGCGGCCCGCTACCCCGGCCAGATCCTGTTGTGTGACCGCGGGACCGTGGACGGCGCGGCCTACTGGCCCGACGGTAACGGCGACGGAGGCTTCTTCAAAGCGATGGGTACCGCGCTCGAGAGCGAGCTCGAGCGCTACCACCACGTGATCTTTTTCGAGACCGCCGCCGTGGGCGGCCTCTCCATCGCCAGCGGCAACCCCGCGCGCATCGAGTCGCTGCAAGCCGCAGTGGAGCTCGACAAGCGACTGCGCGCACTGTGGGAGCAGCACCCGCGCTTTCACTTCATCCCGCACGGGCCGAGCTTTCTGGCCAAGATCACGGCCGCGCTGCACACGCTCACCGAGATCCTCGCGGACAGGCGCAACAACCACCACGGGTAGCCACCCCTGACCCCATGAGCGCACCGCGCGAGGTCCCGGAGCCGGAAGCCCGCCCGGACCTCGGAGCGGTCGTCCGGAACATCTGGAACATGCCAACCGAGACCCGCATCGTCCGCCCGGGCCCCACCCCCGACACCGTGCTCACGGAGCGCAACGAGACGCTGCGCGCCCCGAGCGGCTGGGAGCTGCTGCCCCCGGGTGACGCGGGCCTCACACGCCGCGTGAAGGCGGCCGGCCCGACCTGGACCGTGCAAGAGAAGCGCGGTCGCAAGGTCTTCTCTCGCGGTGTCTGGGCGCCCCGTGCGCACATCCTCGCAGCCCAGAGCGCGCTCGAGTCCGAGCGGGCCGACCCCGCCTACGGGCGGCGCCTCGACGCCGCGCGTGCCCGACGGGAGAAGAAGCAGGTGGCCTACGTGGAGGACTTCCGCGGGGCGGTGCTGACCTACTTGGACTTCGATCCTCGGCACGAGGCGCTGGCGCAGCGCCTGGCCGACGCCGTCACGGCGCACGCCACCCCCGTGGGGAGCGGCACCGTCGCGCGCACCGAGCGCATCCCTCTCGCGCAGCGCGCCGAGTCCGCAGTCATCGCGTGGATGCGGCATCAGACCACGGCCTACGACGACATGAGCATCGCGCGCATCAAGGGCGAGCGGCGGCGCGTGCGGCAGATGCTCGCGGCCCGCTCGAAGGCGCTGCTGGCGCGCTACCGGCGCGGCGAGCAAGCGCAGCAGGGGCTGTGCCCGCTGGCAGCCGCCCTGCGGGCGAGCGGGGGCTGAGGCGCTCGACCAGCCGCCCTGCTGTGACGCGCCGCCAGCAGCGCGACACGACCAGGTCCTGGGGCCGCAATTCCGCTACGCGAGTCGCGAGCTAGGGCCTACGCTGCGGACATGCTCGCAGTATTCGCCCGCCCCGGTCATACGCCGCTCTCCCACGCTGCGCTCGCGGCGCTGCTAGCCGCCGGCCTCGCGGGCTGCGGAGGCTCCGCGAGCGGACACGGCGAAACGACGCCCGCTTCGGAGCCCGAGCTGGACATCGGCAACCGCTCGTTCGGGGCGGACTGCTCGGTCACCTACGAGCCCGAAGGCGACCTCACCATCGTCGTGCAGCCGTGGTCGGACGAGCTCATGCTGGGCTTCGTGCTGCCAGGAGACGGCTGGGAGGGCGTGTGCAGTGACGACCCAGACCAGCTCCTCCACGCGACGGCCGACTCCGGCATGCGCATCGCGACGGTCACGGTGGACCGCACCGCCACGGGCGACGTGGACGTGGAGGAGTACGCCAACGCGCAGCTCGCGGCGACGGTGGAGCGGATGCGCGCAGAGGGCGTGGAGCTGATCCCGTCCGCGCCACAGCACGCGGGGCGCGGCGTCTACCTCGTGGCCATCCGCGTGCCGATGGACGACGGACGCACCCTGCTGCAGGTCAACGCCCACCACGTGATCCCGACGGCCAGCGGGCTGCTGCGCTACCACCTCTCCGAGATCGGCGACGACCCGGACACCATGAGCGCCCACGCGGCCGTGCTCATGAACGCCGTGCGCGCCTTCGCGCTGTCACGTCCGTGACCGCCTCCGCCCGCCCGGCTCAGTCGCAGGTCTCCGCCTGGAACCACAGCGGCTGGGACGCCCCCTCGCTCGAGGTCACGTAGCCCCCCGCGACGAAAGCCACCGCTTCGCCCTGCGGCTCGCCCGCCGCAGGCACCTGGGTCGCAGCGCGCGAGAGAGCCACTCCCACGGCCTCGTCCACGCCCACCTCGTAGAGCAGCACGCTGCCGTAGGTGCGCACCAAGATGCGCCGTCCGTCTACGTCGAAGTCGGCCCCCGTAGACAGCGCGTTGCCCGGAGCAGCAGGCGTTCCGCGGTAGACCGAGACGTCGGCGCGGGGGTTGGGCCCGCCGCTGCGCGCGTCGTTGTCGCCCGTGTCCGCGAGGAAGACGTAGGACGCCCCCAAGGGCCCAGGGCCGACGGCGATGTCCTCGAGGTCGCGAAAGGTCGCGCCAGCGAGGGTGTACTCGGCGCGTAAGGCGCCGGACCCCTCGAGAGCGAAGAAGCGCGCGCTGTCGCCGGAGTCGTTGTGGGCGTACAGCAAGCCGGGTTGAGCACGGCTGGCAGCAAGCCCCGAGCACTCGTCGAGCGCTCCGAAGGCCACCGTACCGCTCGCGCTGGGGTTCGCGAACGCCGTGCAGGGCTCGGTCACGCCCGCGTCGTGCGCCGCCGCGTCACCGGCGCCGGCATCCGCGCCCGCGTCGTCCAGCAGCGGCTGGTCCGGACGGGCTCCCAGGTCCTGCGCCTCCGCGTCGGCGTGCACGCCACCGTCCGGGGAGGCATGAGGAGGCCCGTCCGCGCCACCTCCGCAGCCGAACGCCCCCAGCGCCTGGGCGATGGACAGAGGCAGCGCACAGCCGCCTCTCACGGCGGCCGTAGGGAGCAGAGCACGCACGACGCCCCAGCATCGCAGCACGCAGCCGTGTACCACAAGGCCGGAGACCGCGACGGACGCGCGGCTGGGCCGCGGGTTGCGTCCACGCCCTCGCTCAGCGAGGTGCGGTCTCGATGTTCTCGTTGGTGGGGTTGCCCAGGGGCGTCACGGTGCAGTCGCCCGGACCGCGGACCTCGACGTCGGCCACGCGCCACATCCAGCCCGTGCCGGGCAGGTTGGTGGGACCGAAGGTCTGCACCGGGACCGACACGGAGCCGCCGCAGTAGATGCGCACGGAGACGCTGCCGCCGCCACGGAAGGCGTCGACAGCCACGCGGTAGACCCCGGGCACCGGCTCCTGGATGTTGATGTTCTCGGGGCCGAAGCCGTTGGTGTCGTCGATGTCGAGCCGCGGGTTGTCGGCGGTGGTGGGACCGCCCCACGGTAGGCCCGAGCGGCAGTTCGCGTAGTAGCAGTCCAGGTTGGTGAACCAGCGCGTACCCGCCGGGTCCATGACGTGGACGTCCATGTCCGCAAACGAGTTCCAGAAGAGCTCCACGCGCAGCCCCTCGTCGGACACCGCGCGCACCTGCACGTCGCAGCCGGCGGTGAAGCCGTTGGCGTCCTGGATATCGAGGTGCAGCTCGTACTCGCCCACGATGTCGGGGGTGATGCGCGTCTCGAGCTGGTTGACGGGACTGGGGGCCGCCGCGGTGCTGCCCATGGGGTACTGCACCTGAGACCACGCGATGTTGGTGAGCGCAGCATCCGACGCCATCAGCGTGCCCGTCACCGTCGCCACACGCAGCGGCCGCACGGTGACCACTGCGGGGCACATGAGCACAGGCGCCGAGGGCGCGGCCTCCACCGTGACCTGACATGAGCTCGACAGCCCGTCGTTGTCGGTGGCCACGAATTCCAGCTGGTAGTCGCCCACCTTGTCGGGAGTGAAGGTCACGCTCGTCCCCGCGAAGGGCCCCTGCGCGACGGTGCTCGTCGCCGGCCGGGTGAGCATGGTCCACGCGCTGGTCGCCACCATGCCGTCGTTGTCCGTCGCGGTCGCGAGCAGCGTCACGGGGCTGCGCGTCTGCGCGGCGACGGGGCTCGTGGGGCAGACCACGACGGGCGGCGTCAGGACCGTCACGGCGACGGTGCACGAGGCGCTCGCGCCGTCGTCGTCGAAGGCCTCGAAGCGCAGCGTGTGCAGCCCGCCAGCGTTCGAGCGGAAGTCGGTGCCGAGCGCCGTCGGCGGGGTGAAGCTGGTGACGGCCCCCATGGGACCGGTGGCGAGGGTCCACTCCACGCGGGCGACCCCTTCGTCGTCGGTGGCGGCAGCGAGGAGGGGGATGTTGGTGTTCACCACCCCGCGTGTGGCCGCAGGACAGGTGACGCGCGGCGGCGCGTTGACGGCCCGCACCAGCACGTCGCAGGTGCTGGAGAGGCCGTCGTCGTCCGTCGCCGTGAAGCGCAGCGTGTAGTCCCCCTTGCGAGGCGGCGTGATGCGCGTACGCGGGCTGCCCATGGCGGGGTTGGGAGCGATGTTCGCGAGAGGAGGCTGCGAGACCACCTGCCACACCTGCTGCGTGACCGTGCGATCGTCGGTGACCGTCACCGTCACGTCGACGGGCATCTGCGAGACGGCGGGCACGGGCCCGCTGGGGCAGGTCAGCACCGGAGGCGCCGTGACCCGTACGCTGACGCTGCAGCTCGCGGACAGCCCGACGTTGTCGGTCGCCGTGTACGTGAGCTCATGCACGCCGGCCGTGTTCGAGCTGAACAGGCCCGTGCCGGGCGTGGTCTCGATCAGCACCGCTCCCGCTCCTTGCGGCTGGCTCGTCACGCTCCAGCGCTGCTCGACCACCTCTTCGTCATCGATGGCGCTCGCGACCAGCGTGAGGGTCTCGCCGACCAGGACCGTGAGCGTCCCGGTGGGACACTGCGGCACGGGGGGCACGGGCAACACCTCGACCTCGAGGGTGCAGCGCTGGAGCTCCCCAGTGGCGTCACGCAGCTCGTAGATGAGGCTGTACGCGCCCACGCGCGCCGGTGTGAACGACGCGTTCCGTCCGACCACGGGCGTGATGACCGGTGGCTCGTCTGCGGGGCTGGCCAGGAATCGCCACGACCCCTCGGCGCTCTCCAGACCGGCACCGTGCGCCGCCCGCAGCTGCACGACTTCGCCCGGCAGCACCTCGAGCGCGACCGCGTCGCAGCTGACCATCCCAGGCGGGACACCCAAGTCCGGCTGCTCCATGTCGAGGACGTCGCCGTCCTGCGGGCCGCCGTCCGTGTCCGCGTCCAGCGAGGCGTCGCCGAGCCCTCCATCCGCCTGACCGCCGTCTGCACGGCCGTCGACTCCAAGGCCGGTGCGCACGCCGCACCCCGGGGAGATCATGAGAGTGAGGAGGAGCGAGAGGATGAGGGCGAGGCGAGGCATAGTGGGCACGGAAACGTACAAGATAGACGCCCCGATGGCGGCTGGCACGTTCTCGACGAGGCGCCGCAGCCCCTGAACGGATGGCTAGATCGCGCAGGGCTCCGGTCAGAGACCGAGCAGCCGACAGCCGGCGGCGCTCAGCGCAGACACGGCGGCGCCGAACATGGCGGCGTTCTCGGAGCTGGCGTTGCCCAGCTGGCTGCGCCGGTAGACCCCTTGGGCGATGGCGGCGAGGCGGAAGAGGGAGAAGGCCTTGAAGTAGGCCCAGTCCGCGCTCGGCTCGCCACCGACGGTGGCCAGGTAGCGGCGCACGAACTCCGCTTCGGTGGGGATGCCCGTCGCGGCGAAGTCCACCCCGAGCAGCCCGCCGACCTTGGGCATGGCCACGTCGTAGAGCATGCAGGTGTAGGCCAAGTCGGCCAGCGGGTGCCCGAGCGTGGAGAGCTCCCAGTCGATGACGGCCAGGACACGAGGCTCGCTGGGGTGGAAGATGAGGTTGTCGAGGCGGTAGTCCCCGTGCGCGAGCGTGGTGCGGTCGTCGCTGGGCACGTGCGCGGGTAGATACGCCAGCAGCTTCTCCATGGTCTCGATGACGCTCGTCTCGGACGCGCGGTATTGCGTCGTCCAGCGCGACACCTGGCGCGCGACGTACTCGCCCTGTTTGCCGAAGTCGCCGAGCCCGACGGCGTCCACGTCCACGCTGTGGATCTTGGCCAGCACGTCGGCCAGCTGCTCGTACATGACGACGCGCTCGGCACGCGACACGTCCTTGAGGCGCACGTCGAAGAAGATGCGGCCCTCGATGTGCTCCATGACGTAGAACGACGTGCCGATCACGCCGGGGTCGGTGCAGAGCGCGTGCATCTCGGCCACCGGCACGTCCGTGTCGCGCAGCGCGCGCATCACACGGTACTCGCGGTCCACGGCGTGCGCAGACGGGAGCAGCTTGCCGGGCGGCTGCTTGCGCAGCACGAAGGCGCGCTTGCCGTCGGTCAGCCAGAACGTCGGGTTCGACTGCCCGCCGCGGAATTGGCGCAGCGTGAGCGGGCCGTCGAAGGCGTCGACGTGCTCGTTGAGCCAGGCCTCGAGGGCGGTCTCGTCAAAACGGTGGGCATCGCGGACAGGCGTCGTATGATCGGGCGGCGCGGACATATGGCCGCGACGTTACCACGCAACTCGAGAGAAGGATCCCCACCATGGGTTTCGACGTCAGCGACGACCTCCAGCAGCTCCTCGACAAGGCCCGCACGTTCGTGGAGGCCTCGATCTATCCCATCGAGCAGGAGGCCATCGTGGACTTCGAGGGCTCTGCGCAGAAGCTCGCGGCCCTGCGGGCCGAGGTGAAGGCGATGGGCATGTGGGCCCCGCAGATGCCCCGTGAGCTGGGCGGCATGGGCCTGTCCTTCCTGGACCACGCGCGCCTGGTGGAGGTGCTGGCCCGCAGCCCCCTCGGGCTCTACGTCTTCGGCTGCCCCGCGCCAGACGCTGGCAACATGGAGATCCTGCACAAGTTCGGGACCGCCGAGCAGCAGGCCAAGTGGCTGAGGCCGCTGGTGGACGGGAGCATCCGCAGCTGCTTCTCCATGACCGAGCCGGATCACGCCGGCAGCAACCCCACCTGGCTCGGGACCACCGCCGTGCGCGACGGGGACGAGTACGTGATCAACGGGCACAAGTGGTTCACCACCAGCGCGGACGGAGCCGACATCGCCATCGTGATGGCCGTCACCAACCCGGACGCGCCGCCGCATCTGCGCGCGAGTCAGATCATCGTGCCCACCAACACCCCGGGCTTCGTGCACGTGCGCCGCATCTCGGTCATGGGCGAAGAGGGCTCGGGTTGGTCCAGCCACTCCGAGCTGCGCTACGAGAACGTGCGTGTTCCGGTCAGCAACCGCCTGGGCGCGGAGGGCGCCGGCTTCATGATCGCGCAAGAGCGCCTGGGGCCCGGGCGCATCCACCACTGCATGCGCTTCCTGGCCATCTCGCAGCGAGCCCTGCACCTGATGTGTGAGCGCGCGGCCACGCGCATGGTGGCGCCCGGCAAGGCGCTCGGGACCAAGCAGGCCGTGCAGCTGATGATCGCAGACAGCAAGGCCGAGCTCGATGCGGCGCGCCTGTACGTCTACGACACGGCCGAGAAGATCGACCGGCACGGGGCCAGCGGCGCACGCGTGGAGATCAGCTGCGTGAAGTTCCTGGTGGCCAACACCATGCAGCGCATCCTGGACCGCGCCATCCAGATCCACGGCGCGCTGGGCATGACGGACGACACGCCGCTGGCGTGGTTCTTCCGGCACGAGCGGGCAGGACGCATCTTCGACGGTGCGGACGAGGTGCACCGCACCTCCGTCGCGCGCCAGCTGTTGAAGCCCTACGGTCTCGAGATCGGCTCGCAGGGCAAGTGAGGGACGCCATGACACTCGCACGCATCGTCTTGATCAAGCTGAAGCCCGAGCACGTGAACGTGAGCGCACGCGCGGCCCTGGCGCGTGACGTGCGCAGCGCGCTCGCGGGCGAGTCCGACGTCCTCGGCCTGCACGTGGAGCTGCCCGCCGACGCGGACTCGGAGCGCTCCTGGGACCTCGCGCTGCGCATCGAGCTCG
Organism: Sandaracinaceae bacterium; assembly: GCA_020633075.1. Lineage (GTDB taxonomy): Bacteria > Myxococcota_A > Polyangia > Polyangiales > Houyiibacteriaceae > JADJJE01. The sequence goes on along the minus strand of JACKEI010000002.1, from coordinate 245,292 downwards.
CGTCGCTGGACTCGTTCGAGAGGCTCGCCGCGCGGGAGCGGTATCGCGCGCTGTTCGAGCACGTCGTCCCGGAGCGGGCCGTCGTCGTGAAGGCGTGGAGCTTCGTGCCGGCCTGAGCGCGTACGTTCAGGTGCGCAGCGCCACGCCGTGCCCGGGGACGTCTTGGAACGTCAGCCGCGCGCCTGCGCTGGTGTAGCCACCCGCGAAGGGGTCGCTCGCCAGCAGGAAGGCCGTGTCGAGGTCGACGAAGTCCGCGCCGCCCAGGGCGCACACCACGTGCCCCATCGCCGACATGCCGAGGCGCGTCTCGACCATGCCGCCGCACATCAGCGACAGCCCCAGCTCCCGCGCGCGCATGCCGATCCGAAGCGCGGCGAGCAAGCCGCCGTGCTTGACCAGCTTGAGGTTGACGCCGCTCGCGGCCCGCGCCTCGACCACCCTCTCGAGGTCGGCCAGGCTGCGCACCGACTCGTCCGCGACGACCGGCACGTCTGTGGCGGCCGTCACGCGCGCCATGCCAGTGAGGTCGTCGCGCCCACAAGGCTGCTCGAAGCACTCGAGCTGCAGCTGCGCTCCGCGGCAGGCATCCAACACGCGCAGCGCCTGCTCCGCAGTGAAGCCCGCGTTCGCGTCCAGGCGAAAGCGAGCGTCGGGCACGGCCTCTGCGATCAGCGTGAGCGCCCGGATGTCGTCGTCGATCGCCTTGCCCACCTTGACCTTGAACACGTCGAACCCGCGGTCGCGGTAGCCCCGCGCGAGCGCCGCCATGTGCGTCGGCGCGGCGATGGGGAGCGTCATGTCCGTGACCAGACTGCGCGGCGGCGCGCCCGTCAGCCAGGTGCACAGCGGCAGCCCGGCCAGACGCGCGCAGGCGTCCAGCACGGCACACTCCATCCCCGCGCGGGCCACGGCCTGCCCCAGGAAGGCGCCGTCCAGCAGCGTGGTGATCTCCGCGCGCGTAGCGACCGAGGCACCCGTCAGCAGCGGGACGGCCGCAGCCAGCTGCGCCAGCAGCTCCGGCTGGTCCTCGGCGGTGACGGGGGGGAGCGCCGCCGCCTCGCCGATACCGAGAGCTTCCTTCCCCGCCCCATCCGCCACCGTCACCTGCACGAGCACGGCGCGCGTGGCCTCGATGCGACCCGTCGCGATGACGAACGGTTCGACCAACGGCACGCTGAGGGGGGAGAGCTCGATCCGCGCGATGTGCATCCGCGCAGTATGGACGCTCAGCCGACTCCGTCCGAGTAGAAGCGCTCGATCACGTCGGCGTACTTGTCGGCGATGACGTTGCGGCGCAGCTTCATGGTGGCGGTGAGCTCGCCTCCGTCGACGCTGAACTCGTCGGGCAAGACCTCGAACTTCTTGATGGTCTGGTAGCGCGCGACCTTGGCGTTGCACTGCTTGCCGATCTGGTCCTCGAGGTAGTCGCGCAGCTTGCGATGCGCGGCCAGCTCTCGGGCGCTGCCGGCGGCGACGCCGATGCGCTCGCGCAGCGCGTCCATGGCCTCGGGGTCCAGCGTGACGAGCGCCGAGAGGTAGGGCTTGCGGTCCCCGACGACCACGACCTGGCCCACACCGTCGATGCCGCCGATGAGGTGCTCGAGCTCCACGGGCGCGACGTTCTTGCCGCCAGCGGTGATCAGCAGCTCCTTGATGCGCCCCGTGATCTTCACGTTGCCCTCGTCGTCGAACGCGCCGAGGTCTCCTGTCTTGAGCCAACCGTCCTCCGTGAACAGCGCGGCCGACTCCTCCGGCATGTGTAGGTAGCCCTTGGTGTTGAGGACCCCCTGCACCTGGATCTCCCCCTCGTCGGAGATGCGAACCTGCGCGCACGAGAGGGGGCGCCCCACCGTTCCGAAGCGAGGACGAAGCGGGTCCGTGAGCGTGCAGAGGCCGCTGGTCTCGCTGAGCCCGTAGGCCTCGTGAATGCCGATGCCGAGCGACGCGAAGAAGCGCTGCGTGCTGACCGCGATGGGCGCCGAACCGGTGATGGCCACCTGCAGTCGGTCGAGGCCGAGCGCGGTCTTGACCTTGTCCACGACCAACTTGCGCGCGACGAAGCGCCGCGGGGTCATGTGCTTGCGCAGGCCCCGCTCCACCTGCGTGTCGAACGCGGCGAGCTCCGACTGCATGCCGAAGTCCACCATCTGCTTGGCGAAGCCGGTCTTCTGGCCGAGGTTGGCGCGCAGCGCGGCCTCGAACTTCTCCCACACGCGCGGCACCCCGAGGAAGACCGTGGGGCGTACGTCCGTGAGGTACTCCTTGATGTGCGCGAGGTCGGGGCAGAAGTAGACCTGACCGCCGACCATCAGCGTGGCCACGTTGGTGATCAGCTGCTCGGCCTGGTGACAGAGGGGCAGGTAGCTGATGCAGTGGTACGCGTCGGGCTCCGACATGAAGGGCGCCCACGCGAGGATGCTGGCGCCGACCGCGAGCTGCCCCGCGTGGCTGAGCTCCACCGCCTTGGGCACGCCGGTGGTGCCGGACGTGTAGATCAGCATGCAGGTCGCGGCCGGGTCGATGGCCGCGATACGCGCGTCGATGGCGTCGCGCGACGAGCTGCGGCCGTCTCCGAGCAGCTGGTCGAAAGAGCGCAGGCGCCCCTTGGCGCGCGGGTGCAGCGCGGCGTCCAGCAGGTCGAAGGTGATGATGTGCGCGAGCTCTGGGAAGGCGCCCTCGGCCTCGGCCGCCAGCAGCTTGTCCACCTGCTCGGCACCGTCCGCGATCAGGATGCGCGCGCGACTGTGCTTGACGATGTAGGCCGCCTGCGCCGCGGTGTTGGTCACGTAGATGGGGGCCGGGATGCCCTGCGCCGCCTGGATGGCGAACTGGCACTGCACCCACTCCGGACGGTTGGCCCCGACCAGGGCCACGCACTCGCCGGGCTGGTGGCCGAGCTCGATCAGGGCCTGGCCCAGCGCGCGCACCCGCTGGTGGTACTGCGACCAGGACAGGGCCTGCCAGCGACCTGCGCGCTTCTCGTTGAGGGCGGGCGCGTCGGGCGTGGTGTTCGCCCAGTGCGCGAGTCGGTCGACGAGGGTGCTCGGAGCCGTCATGGGCGTGCACCCTGGCACGCGGGGGCCTGGCCGTCGACCTCGCCCGCTGGCTCGCTACGGAGACACGGGCGCGACGGAGAAGACCTCGACGTCCACGCCGGGCGAGTAGTGCGCGTGATCGGGTGGGCGGGTGCCCACGCCGGGCAGCCCGGCCGCTGCGACGAGGCCGTCGTCGACGGACAGCACCTCTGCGCTGTGCGCCGGGTACGGGACGTGATGGACCTGCCCGCGGTGCAGCTGCCCGGCCCGCACGTTGTAGAGGTAGTAGCGCTCCAAGAGGAAGTGCTCGAGGCTGCCCAGCTGCGGCTGGGGGAGCTGGGCGCCCACCCGGCAGCGCGTCTGGAAGGACACCTGCGAAGCTCGCCGCGTGCTCTCGTAAGCGAGCGTGTCGCCGACCCCCACCTGCCCTTCGTTGTCGGCGCCGCTCATGCGCGCGTGATGGTAGGGCAGCCCCCAGCCGACACGCGCCGCCTGCACGGCCAGCCAGCTGCTGGCCTCGAGGGAGAAGAAGTACACGCCCGGGTCGTCCCCGCCGCGCTGCACGTAGGTGCGCAGGTTGGTCTCGTAGAAGTCCAGGCCGGGCCCCGGGAGCCACGGGGGGCGGATGCCTCGCATCAGGAAGGGGACCACGCCCACGAACGCCCGCCCCTCGTAGAGGTCGAGCTCGAGCGCGGCGGGCACCAGCGGGCGGAGCACGGACGGCTCCAGCTCCCAGTGCAGGAAGAGCAGGTCGCGCCAGCGCTGCGTGCCGGCGTTGCGCCCGCTTGGGCGATGTGATGGAGACACCCGATCCATGCATGGAGAATGCCCCATGCGGCGCGCGCTGCCTACGGCGCTTCCACGATGGCGCGCACGCGGTCGAGCTGAGCGCGGGTATAGAGGCGCCCCACCAGCGAGTCTCGGGCGCGCGTGGCGACGGCGTCCCAGGCCGCCCGGTACGGCTCCATGTCCACCACGTCGAGGCGCTGGAAGAGGGCCTCGGTCGCGCGGTCATCCAGGCGCCGTCCAGCGCGCCGGAAGGTGCTCTGTTGGCTGCGACCCTGGGCCACCATGTGATCGCGCAGCGCCTGGGGCACGAGCGCGAGGCGGTCGGTGCGGATCACGACGGCGCCCACGACCACGCCGTTGGCCTGCTGGCTGATGGTCCGCAGGCGCCCGTGCCACTGCATGGCCACGGCGCTCACGCTCGACGTGATGACGGTGTCCACCATGCCGGTCGAGAGCGCGGGCAGGACCTCGTTCACGCCGAGAGGCACGCCCGTCGCGCCCGTGGCGCTCACGAAGGCCTCCATGATGGGCGAGTCGCGCCACACCCACGGGCGGCCGCTCTGCATGTCCGCGGGACGCTCGATGCGGCGCGCCGAGAGCAGGCGCACGCGCCCCGCGTCGCCCCAGCCGAGGATGGTGAAGCCCTCGCGCTCGAAGGCGCGGTTCAGGCCGGCTTGCAGGCGGCCGCGAACGCGGTCGAGCTCGGGATAGGAGGTGATCAGCCCGGGTGCCTGCAGCACGAGCACCTCGCGCGCGATGGCGCCGAGCCCGGTCGACGTGAGCGCGGCACCGTCCAGCTGTCCGTCCCGCATCTTGCGCACGATGGTGCGCTCATCCCCAGCGGCGCCCCCTCCGTAGAGGCGCACGCGCACCTGACCGGACGAGCGGTCGGACAGGTCCCTGTCCATCTCGTCGAAGCCGCGACCGAGGGGCGAGTCTGCTGGAGCGAGCGTCGCGAAGCGCAGCTCGAGCGGGCCCGCAGCCTGCGCGGAGAGCGGGGCCACGTCGTGCGGCAGCAGGGTCAGGATCAACGCAGCCAGGGCCACCACCGGCGCTGCGCTCGAGCGCCCACTCGGCCCCCGGCGTGGTGCGCGCCGCTCTGCGCCCCTGGGCGTCACTCGCCCCCGTAGCGCGCCAGCACCAGGTCCAGCAGGGGAGCGATGCCCTCCCCTTCGTCGATGCCGACGCTGTTGGTGCCCGTCGACTCCAGCATCTTGAGCACCGAGCGCCCGTAGGGGGTGTCGTCGCCCCACACCACGCCGAGGGCGTTGTCGGGGAGGTCCTTCATGCACTGCGCCAGCACCTCGTCGCTCATCGCGGGGGCGGCGGTGCCGTCGACGACCACCAGCAGCGGCTGCACGGTGAACACGCTCTTGCGCAGCTCCCGCTCGTCCATGGCGGACGTGACGTACACGCGCTCGTCTCCCAGCGACGCGACCAGGCGCTCGGCGAAGCGGAACTTCGACGAGACCACGAGGACGCTCACGGGAGCCGAGAACACGACCGGCATCATCAGCGTGCTGTCCACGTCGTCGTCCAGGTCGACGTCGATCTCGAGCGGGACCTCGGTGCCTGTCCTGTCGCCGCGCAGCAGGACTTGCTCGATGCGCGCCAAGACCTCTTCGGTCACGTCGGCGCCCACCTTCGCGGTCAGCGCCTCCGCGAGGGGTCCACGACAGAGCGCGAGCACGGAGTCGCGATCCTGAGGGAGCTCGTCCACGTTCCGTAGGGCCCGAAAGATCATCGCGGTAGCGAGCTCGGCGGGCAGCGCCCCTTCGAGCACCTCGCGGACGACGTGCACCTCTTGCTGGATCTGCATTGGTAGGAGCATACCTGAACGGGGGCCCCGCGTGTTCAGGTTGCTTAGGGCGTGCCCACCAGGGCCAAACTTGCTACACCCTGCCCTCCGTCCCCTGCCACGCTAGGAGAGCGCTGTGACCGTCTCGAACGAAACGCTGCACCTGGGCCTCAAGGCCACCCTCGACGAGACGGACCTGGACGTCCTCGGCGAGAAGTACGAGGGCAAGGTGCGCGACAACTACACGCGGGACGGCAAGCGCTACATCGTGGTCACGGACCGCATCAGCGCCTTCGACCGCGTGCTCGGGACGCTTCCCTACAAGGGGCAGGTCCTGAACGGCCTCGCGGCGTGGTGGTTCGAGCACACCAAGGACGTGGTCCCCAACCACATGCTGGACGTGCCCGACCCCAACGTCATGGTGGGCGTGGAGTGCGTTCCGCTGCCGGTCGAGATGGTCATGCGCGGCTACCTCACGGGGGTGACGTCCACGAGCATCTGGACGCACTACGCGGCCGGCTCGCGCTCGTTCTGTGGGCACGAGCTCCCCGACGGGCTGAAGAAGCACCAGCGCCTGCCGGAGCCGCTGCTCACACCGTCCACCAAGGCCCCCAAGGGGGACCACGACGTGAGCGCCTCGCGCGACGAGATCCTGGCGATGGGTCGCATGAGCGCGCGCGACTTCGACGAAGCCGCCGCGTACGCCCGCGCGCTCTTCGCCGCCGGACAGAAGCACTGCGCCGAGCGCGGGCTGATCCTTGTGGACACCAAGTACGAGTTCGGGAAGACGCCGGACGGCAAGATCGTGGTCATCGACGAGATCCACACCCCGGACTCGTCGCGCTACTGGTACCAGAGCACCTACCCCGAGCGCTTTGCGGCCGGTGAGGACCCCGAGTCCTTCGACAAGGAGTACGTCCGCCGTTGGTTGAAGGCCGAAGGCTACTCCGGTGACGGCCCCTCCCCCGTGATCCCGGACGACGTGCGCGTCGAGGCGTCGCGCCGCTACATCGAGGCCTGCGACCAGATCCGCGGGGACTCGTTCGTGCCGGACACCCAGCCGCCGCTCGCGCGCATCCGCAAGAACCTGGGGCTCTGAGCCCCGAGCGGCTTCAGAGCCGCCTCAGAGCCGCTTGAAGAAGGCTACCAAGCACTCGCTCAGGCGCGCTCGGTAGGCCGGGTCCACACACAGGTCCTGGCGCACCTCGAGCTCCACGGCGCGTCGACCGTGGCGCACCGAGTGCGTGTCGGCCGAGTGCATGAAGCCGTCCCTGCCCGAGTAGGGCTGGTTCGCCAGCGTGCCATAGCCCGCCGCGGCCAGGTGCGCGTTGAGGGCCTCGCCCAGGGCGCCCTCGTAGTTGTAGAGGACGCCGAGCTCCATGGTGCGCGGCTGCCCCTCGTACTCCGGCGTGAACGAGTGCACCGAGAAGAGCACCGGGGCGAGGCTGGCCCCCACCGTCGCGTCCAGCGTGGCGTGATACGGGCGGTAGTAGTCCGTGATGCGCTGCGCGCGGTCGACCTCGCGCATGCCGACGTTCAGCTCCACGGGCAGCCCCTCGGCGTCCTTCCGAAACAGCGTGGGTGAGTCCTCGGGGCGATTCGGGTCCGCCAGCAGCCGGCTGAAGCGCGCGAGCACGGCGGGGGCGCCGAGGCGGTCGGCGAGCTCACGCGTGAGGTCCGCGGCGCCGAGGTCCACCGCCCAGTGCGTGCCCACCAAGCGTCGGTCGTTGTCCGACCAACGCCAGCGCCCTGGCAAGCGCTCGGACGCGTGCTCACAGCAGAGAACCACGGGCACGTCGGCGCGCCCGCCGATGACCTCGGCGGCGTCGCCGTGCGTGGAGAGGATGGGTGCCATGAGGCGCAGTGTTGGTCAGATGGGGTCGCGAGCAAGGCGCGCGCCACGCGGGAGCCCGGTTCTCGCCGGCCGTGACCGTGGCGCTAGAGCGTGGCCAAGAAGCGCTCGATCAGCGCGGCCGTCTCGGCCGGGCGCTCGACCAGGGGATAGTGGCCCGGGCCCGTGAGGTGTTCGCGTCGGGCGCCGCCGATCTTGGTGGTGATGGTCGCGTCGAGGAGCTCTGGCGGCAGGAAGGGGTCGTCCGTGGAGACCACCAGCGTGGGCGCGCGCACGTCCGCGAGGCGCGCCTCGAAGCCCCCCGCCCGCCACAGGTCGAGCATGCGGCGGATGGCCTCCGGTGGGACGCTCCCGGCGATGGACAGCAGCTCGGCGCGGGCGTCCGGCGGCAGCTCGTTGGTCGCCATGTCCAGGATCGCGCCCTGGCGTGTCGCGTCGCCTGCGGAAGCGGCAAACAGCGCGAGGGCATCGGCGGGCAGCGGAAGGCCGGACGCGGGCACCGAGTTCAGCAGCACCAGCCCGGCCACGACCTCCGGGTGGTCCGCTGCGACGAGCTGCGCGATCTGCCCGCCCATGCTGTGCCCGACCAGCACCGGGCGGGCGTCCCCGCCCGCGGCGGCGAGCACCGTGCCCCACACGTCCCGCGCGTGGCCTGCAAGGTCGAGACGCTCCGCGTCGTCCGTCCACGCAGCAACGCCCCGGAGGTCGGGGACGAGGTACGTGGCACGCGTGGGATCGAGCGACGCCAGCGTACGGTCCCAGACCGCACCGCTCATCATCCACCCGTGCAGGAGCACCACCAACGGCGCCCCGGTCCCGAACCGCTTGTACGCCAGCGAGCTTCCGCCCGCGTCCACCCTGGCCACCCTGTCCATTACTGCCTCGACTGCTCTTGCCCCGTCGCGACGGTATCACGACCAGCCTTGCGCAACGTCGCCCGAACTTGTGTGCCGAGCTGCTCCCGCGTGGCCGGCTTCTGGATGAAGGCCACCCTGCCCTGCTCCACGCGCGAGCGGAGGTCGGGCACGTCCAGGTGCGCCGACATGAACACCACGGGGAGGTTCGGGTGGCTGTGTTCCAGCGCGAGCGCCAGCGCACGACCGTTCATGCGTGGCATCGAGAGGTCGGTGATGACGACCGCGACGTCCGGGTGCGCCGCCAACACGGCCTGCGCGTCCACCCCATCCGTGGCGGTCGTGACGCGATAACCCAGAGTCTCGAGCATGTGCGCGGTCACCATGCGCACGGTCGCCTCATCCTCGACGACCAGGACGTGCTCGCCGCCGCGCAGCCGCTCTTCGGCGTGGGGGACCGCGCTGACATGGGCCTGCCCAGGCCCCTCCTGCGCCACCAGCGGCAGGTGGACCCGAAAGCGGGTCCCCCGGCCAGGCTCGCTCGCGACCTCGATGAACCCCCCGCTCTGCTGAACGATGCCGTACACGCTCGCGAGCCCCAGTCCAGTGCCGTCGGGCTTGGTCGTGAAGAAGGGATCGAAGATGAGCGGCAGCGCGTCGGCAGGGATGCCTGCGCCGGTGTCCTCGACGGCCAGCACCGCGAACAGCCCACCCCCCGCGGCGTCGACCGCGCGGCCGTCGGTCGCGCGACCCGCGACCGGGTCCTCGATCCGGAGCGTGAACACGCCCCCTGCGCTCATGGCGTCGCGCGCGTTTACGGCGAGGTTGACCAGCAGCTGGTCGAACTGGTTGGCGTCCACACGCACACATACGTCCGCGAGGCTCGCGCTGGGTGGGACGTGCTGCAGCGTGACCTCCTCGCCCAACACGCTGCGGAGGAGCGTGGTGGCGTTGTTGACCAGAGCGCTCAGCGAACGGACCTCTGGACGCAGCACCTGGCGCCGGCTGAAGGTCAGCAGCTGAGCCGTGAGCTTCCGCGCGCGCTCGGCGCAGGCGACGATCTCGCGCAGCGCGTGCTGTCGGCTGTCGGGTGCGGTGTCCGGGCGCAGCAGGAGCACCTCGGAGAGGCCCAGGATGACCGCCAGCATGTTGTTGAAGTCGTGGGCGATGCCGCCGGCGAGCCGCCCCACGGCCTCCATCGTCTGCGCGTGGCGCACGCGCTCCTCCAGCTTGCGGCGCTCGCTCAGGTCTTCGAGCAGCGCGAGCGCGCCTACGACGGTTCCGGTGGGGTCCCGCATGGGCGCCGTGTGAACACTGAGCTCGACCGGCGCGCCATCCTTGCGCGTTCGCCGGGCCTCGACGCCGGTGAAGCCCTGTCCGTCCATGACGCGTTGGAAGAGCTGGACGAACGACGGCCACTCGGAGCGCGGGACCAGGGGGTAGGGGCGGCCCAGGACCTCCTCGCTGGACCACCCGAACAGCGCCTCGGCAGCCGGGTTCCAGCGGGTCACGAGCATGTCCACGTCGAGGGTGACGATGCCCACCGGGCACGCGGCCACGAGCGACCGTAAGGTCTCGGAGGCCACGCGCAGTCCGTCCTCGAGCTCTCGGAGTGCGTCGTGGTCCTCGAACACGACCAGCGCGAGCACACCGGGCGCGCTATCCGGGGCGACCACGGGCGTCCAGGTCAGCTGCACACGGCGCGAGCCGAGCTGACCCACGACGGAGCCCTCCACGTCGAACGAGGCGGGCGCCCACGGGATGCGCTCGCTCAGGCGGTCGCCCACGTTCAGCGTGCCCGTCGTCAGCCGCGCCGCGGCGGCGTCCACGAACGCGACGCGCCCCGCCAGGTCGATCAGGCAGGCGCCCGCCGGGCCGGTGTCTCGAACGGCGTGCTCGCGAAGCGTTGCGTCAGCCACAGCGAGTCCAGCATACACACTTCCGTGGCGACGTCGCGGGGATGCCGGGCGAGGCCGGCGAGGCGGCTAGTGCTTGGCCAACCGGTCGCGCAAGGCGATGAGGTCTTGCTTCAGCTTCGCGCCCAGGACATCGAGGTCCTTGGTGGCGTGCTTCACTTCGGTGCCGACCTCCTTGAACTCCTTGCCGATCTCTGCGCCGGCCTTCTCGAGGCGGGCCTCGAACTCTTGCAGCTTCGGCTCCACGTCGCGCCAGCTGTCCTTCAGGTCCATGCTGCCGAGGTGCACCTTCAGGCGGATCTCGTCGGCGAGGCCGCGTAGCTCGGTTCGAAAGCCTTTGAGGTCCTCGCGCAAGCTCGCGCCGAGCTCCACGGCCTTGTCTTTGGTGTTGGACATGGGGTCGTCTCCTGGTGGGGGTGCGCTCCTGGACAAAGCAGGAAGCGAGCCAGGTGGACAACTGTAGGGAAATCCCTTGCACGGAGCCCTGTTCATCTCGCCGCGCCGTGACGGACGGGGTGTTGGCAGAGCGAGGCTTGCGCGCCCCACCTCTGGACGCGCAGGCCTTGCGCGCGGCTGTCCGACGAGCTCGTACGCGGGCTACGTGTCGGACGATGACGCGCGCGGTGCGTTGGACGAGTGCTTTCGCCGCAGCAGACTTCCGCTAGATTCCAAGGCATGAACACCCCCTACGAACAGCTCGGCGACGAGGGCGTGCGCGCGCTCGTCGACCGGTTCTACGAGGTCATGGGGACGCGCCCCGACGCCGCGGTCATCCGCGCCATGCACGAGGACGACCTGGCGGTGATGTCGGACAAGCTCGCCACCTTCCTGATCGGCTGGATGGGCGGCCCACAGCGCTACAACGAGCGCTTCGGGCGCGTGGTCATCCCGGCGGCCCACCAGCGGTTCGACATCGGGCCGGCCGAGCGCGACGCCTGGCTCGCGTGTATGCAGGACGCGGTGGACGAGAGCGCGCTCAGTCCCGACATGCGCGCGCGGGTGATGGACTCGTTTGGCAAGATGGCGGAGATGTGCCGCACGCGTGACTGAGGCCGGCAGGCAGCAGGGTTGACCTCGCGCACCCTTCGCGGCAACGGTCTCGGTCATGGCTGCCCTCGCCGCGCTGGTTGTCCTCGCCTGCTTCGCCCTCGCCTATCGGCTCTACGCTCGCTTCCTGGGTGAGAGGGTCTTCGAGGACGGCGACGTCATCGTCACGCCGGCGCATGCGCTAGCGGACGGACACGACTTCGTGGCGACCCCGATGCACCTGCTGCAGGGGCACCACTTCACCTCCATCGCTGGCGCGGCGCCCATCATCGGGCCCTGCGTGGCGGCCTACTGGGGCTGGGCCCCTGCGCTGGTGTGGGTGGTCGTCGGGACCATCTTCATGGGGGCTGCGCACGACTTCGGCGCGCTGGTGGTGAGCGCGCGCGAGCGCGGCCGCTCGGTCGCGGACATCGCCGGGAGCGTCATCGGGCCGCGGGCCCGACTGCTGTTCTTGTGCTTCGTGATCATCATCGTGTGGCTGGTGCTCGCGGTCTTCGCCATGGCCATCGCCGGGCTCTTCGTGTCGCAGCCGGCCAGCGTCATCCCCATCAACATCGAGATCGTCGTGGCGGCGCTGGTGGGGTGGTGGATCTACCGCCGCCGCGGCGGCGCGCTGTGGCCGTCCCTGCTGGCGCTGGCCGTGCTGTACGGGGCCGTCTTCGTCGGCGTGAAGGTCCCGGTCGACTTCGTCGCGCTCGGCGTGGAGCGGACGACGGCCGTGAAGGGCTGGATGCTCTTCCTGTTTGCGTACTCCGCGCTGGCGAGCCTCCTGCCCGTGTGGCTGCTGCTGCAGCCGCGGGACCTGATCAACTCGCACCAGCTCGCGGTGGGCCTGCTGCTGCTCTTCGTGGGCCTCTTCGTGTCGCACCCCAGCTTCGACGCGCCGGCGCTGCGCACCACGGGAGACGGGGCTCCGCCCATCTTTCCGGTCCTCTTCGTGACCATCGCCTGCGGGGCCATCAGCGGCTTCCACGGCTTGGTGTCGTCGGGGACCACCAGCAAGCAGCTGGACCGCCTGCGGGACGCGCGCCCCATCGGCTACGGAAGCATGCTGGGGGAGGGCACGCTCGCCCTGCTCGCGACGCTCGCGGCGGTGGCCGGCATCGGGCTCGTCGGCAGCTGCACGCTGCCGGGTCAGGGCGCTGTCGCGGACCTCAGCTGGGGCGTCTACTACGAGAGCTGGGGGCACGCCTCGGTCAACAACGCGTCGGCGTTCGTGCTCGGTGGCGGCGCGTTCTTGGAGGCCATCGGCTTCCCAACCGACGTGGCGCGCACCCTCATGGCGGTGCTCGTCATCTCGTTCGCGGCGACCACCCTCGACACCGCCACGCGCATTCAGCGCTTCATCTTCGCGGAGCTGGGCAGCGCGCTGTCGTTCCGGCCTTTCGAGAACGCGTACGTCGGCACCGCGCTGGCCGTCCTGCCGGCCATGGCGCTGGCCTTCGCCGAGACGACGGATCCTGCGACGGGCCAGAGTCGCGCGGTGGGTTGGGTGCTCTGGCCCATCTTCGGCGCCAGCAACCAGCTGCTCGCAGCGCTGACGCTCATGGTCATCGCCCTGTACGTCCACCGCCGTGGCCGCCCCGCGTGGCCCCTCTTGGTGCCCATGCTGCTGGTCATCGTCATCGCCACGCTCGCGCTGGTGGGTGACATCGCCACCTTCTTCGCGCAGGGCAACGCGCTGCTGGCTGGCATCGCCAGCGGCCTGCTGGTCCTGCTGGCGGGCATGCTGTTCGAGGGCCTCGGCGCCGCACGGCGGCCCACTTCGAGCGACCCCGCCTAGCTGGCTGGCGCTTCACCGACGCTCAGGCCCTTGGCCTCGATGGCCTCGAGCAGCGCCGCCTGGAGCAAGAGGAGGTCCTGGTTGCGCGCGCGCCGCTGGCGCGGGCCCAGCAGCGGCACGTAGCCCTCGTCGGTGCGTGCGAGGCCTGGGCGACCGTACCAGCGCTAGCGCGAGAGCGCGCGCATGCGCTCGAGGGTCTCGCGTTGGAAGCGCAGCTGGTAGGCCCGCGCGACGGGGCCGCCGAGGCGCGCGAGCAGTCCGTGAGGGCGTGAGAAGGCCTGCACGGAGTAGCGCACGACCTCGCCCTCGAGCGTGACGCGGAAGCTCTCCTCCCCACTCTCCGCGTGACCGGGCAGCGTGCCGAAGCCGAAGGCGTAGCTGTTGGGCTCGCGCGCCACGTAGATCACGCGGCAGGGGTGCACCGACACGAAGCCCAAGTGCTTGGCCACCGTCGCGAACAAGGAGCCCGGCGCGAGCTCCCCCGGAGCGCGCACGACGCGGGTGAACGATGGTGGGTAGTTGTCGATGCGTGCCAACGCGGCGCACGCACGGTCGAAGACCTCACGCCCGCGACCGAGCTCCGCCCCGTAGCGGTCCAGCACGAAGCCCGGCGGGGCGACCGAGAGGGGGGTGCGGGTCAGGCCGACGTCACGATACGTGAAGGGCTCGTCGGCGCGGCTGCGGAGCAGCGCGAGGACTTGGTCGTCGGTCGGAGGCGCAAGGTGGAACATGGGACGCATCCTGACGCCTTGCAGTCTGCTGCGCCTGCGCGGCCGTTGCCCAGCCGCCACGCGTCAGCCGTGCAGCATCAAGTAGATGAGCACGCCAGTGACCGACACGTAGAGCCAGATGGGTAGGATCACGCGCGCCACGCGCTTGTGGCGCTCGAACTCCCCGCGGTAGGCGAACCAGAAGACGGTGAGCGCGCCGGGAACGATGGCCATCGAGAGGGGGATGTGCGTGCCGAGGATGAGCAGATACAGCCCCCGCAGCGACCCCTCGTAGTGCGTGTCTCCGTGCACGGCGTGGTACAGGACGTAGCCCACCAGGAACACCGCGCTGCACGCGAAGGCGCTGACCATGAGCCGCTTGTGCAGCTCGCGCCGGCCGCTGCGAACGGCCGCGAAGCCACCGAGCAACAACAGGGTCGACAGGGTGTTGAGCCCGGCGTTCACGGCCGGCACGAACGAGAGGTCCGCCTCGACCCCGGCCACGCCGTTCTGGATGAGCGTGAGCCAGATCAGGAAGGCGAACGCGGCCGTGGACACCAGCGCGTTGAAGACGAAGAAGCGACGGTCGGAGCTCGAGGTCATGAGCGGGGGAGAGCCTGGAGGTGCGTGAGGGCGTCGTGGGTCGCGTCTAGTACGCCCTGGACCTCGCTCACGTGGTTGTAGAAGTGCGGTGAGAAGCGCAGCACGCCGTCGGGCAGGCCGCACACCACGCTGCGCGCGCTCAGCTCCCCGTGCAAGCGCACGGGGTCGAGACCTGCCGGCGTCTCGACGGAGAGAATGGTGGAGCGACGCGCGGCCTCGGGGGCTCGCAGGGAGCGAAAGCCCAACGCCAACAAGCCCCTCTCGAGCGCGTCCAGGTACGCGTTGACGTGAGCGTGGATGGCCGCGACCCCCAGCGTCTCGGCCGGAATGATACCGACCCCCAGCGCCTCGTAGCCAAGCACGTTCTGGGTGCCCGGCTCGAACACCTCCGCGTCCCGACGGAACGCGGCGTCGTAGCGCAGGTGGCCGGGGCCGCGCACCAGGAAGTCGAAGGCGTGCTCGTGGCCGAGCCACCCGGCGAGGCGGGGCAGCAGCTGCGACATGCGCTCGCGCCGCACGTACAAGAGGCCGGCGCCCTCGACGCCCATGAGCCACTTGTGGCCCCCCGCCGCGAGGTAGTCGAAGCCCATCGTGGTGGAGATGGGCGTCGCGCCAAAGCCTTGAATGGCGTCGACGAAGAGCTCCGCGCCGCGCTCGTGGCAGCGGCGGGCCATCTCCGCCAGTGGCATCTGCAGGCCCGACTTGAACTGCACGGCGCTGACCGCGACGAGGCGAACGCCAACGCGCAGCGCCTCGTCGAGCGCCGCGAGCCCGGCCTCGTTGCTGGCGTCGAAGTCCGCGAGGTCCAGCCACTCCAGCCGTAGCCCGTACTGAAGCGCCGCCTGTTGCCAGGGCGTCGTGTTGGCCGGGAACTCCCCGCGAAAGAGCACCACCCGGTCTCCCGGCTTCCATGCGATGGACTGCGCCACGGAGATGACGCCGGTGGTGGTGTTGGGGACGAAGGCCACCTCGTCCGCGCCCGCGTCCAGCAGCGCCGCCAGCCGCCCGCGCAGCGCCGTGCGTCGCGCGAGGGTGCCCCCGAAGCCGCCGATGCCCTCGCTCGCGTACGCGTCCATGCAGCGCGTGACGGCAGCGCGGAGTGGCGCGCTGTGGGGCGACACGGCCGCGTGGTTGAGGTACGCGAACGGACGCAGCGCCTCGAACCAGCCCTCCCGCGAGCCGAGCTGCGGAGTCGGGACGGGTGGGGGCGAGGCGCTCATGCCCTACTCTTCCATCGGCGCGAGCTCGTCGCCACCCAGGATGAAGAAGGCCTCCCCGTAGATCTTCAACAGCTCGAGGGCCTTGTCCATGTCCTCGTAGGTGTGCCCGCGCGTGACGTTGAGGCGCAGGCGCTCCTCGCCCTTCTTCACGCCGGGGTACGTGATGGGCACCATCATCACACCGCTCTCCATCATGGCCACGTGGGTGAACAGGGCCTTGCGCTCGTCGCGGCACATGACCGGCATGATGTGCGTGTTGCTGAGGCCCAGGTCGAAGCCCAGGTCGGTCAGGTTCTTGCGCATGTAGGCGGCCTTGGTGTGCAGCTCGGCCACCAGCTCCTCGCCGTGGTCCTCGAGCATGTCGAGGATGGTCGCGGCGGCCGCGACGATGGGCACCGGGAGCGACGCGCTGAACAGGAACGAGCGCGCGTAGTGCTTCACGTGATCGACCACGTCCTTCTGCCCGAGCAGGATGCCGCCGATGCCCCCGAAGGTCTTGCTGAAGGTGCTGACGATGACGGGCAGCTCGGCGCGCAGGTCGTACTTCTCGAAGATGCCGCGTCCGCCCTTGCCGAGCGTGCCGGTGCCGTGCGCGTCGTCGCAGACCACCACGGTGTTCTCGAACTCACCGGCGGCCTTGCACAGCTCTTGGATGGTCGCCTCGTCACCGTCCAGCGAGTAGATGCCCTCCAGCAGCACCATGGCGTTCTTGCGCTCGCGCGAGCCCAGGATGCGGCGCAGTGAGCGCGCGCTGTTGTGGTTGAAGAAGCGCACCTCGGGCGCCATGCGCGGCGTCCCGGCCGCCATGAAGGTGCCGTCGAGGATGCAGGCATGGCTCAGGTTGTCGAGCACCAGCGTGGTGTCCTGATCGGCCAGCGACATGATGGTGCCGACCATGGCCTGGTAGCCCGTGGTGAAGAGCAGGCAGCTCTCGTAGCCGTACCAAGCGGCCAGGCGCTCCTCCAGCTCCACGTGCGCCGTGGTGGTGGCCTGCACGCGGCTGCTGCTGAGGCCGCAGCTGTAGCGCTTCACCGCCTCGATGGAGGCCTCCTTGACCTTCGGGTGCGTCGTGAGCCCCAGGTAGTCGTTGGAGCTGAAGTTGACGATGGGCTGACCGTTGATGGTGCTGTGCAGCCCACCCGACTCGAAGGGCTTGAAGTAGGGGTAGACCTGCTTCTCCTTCGCCTCGCGGATGCGCGCCAGCTCTCTGTACGACTTGTCGACAATCCAGCTCATGTTCACTCTTTCGTGACAACGACTGCGCTGACGTTGCCGTAGTAACCCACCGAGACCACCACGGCGGTCCCGACCTCGCCGGGCTTGGGGCCAGCGACGCGCGGCTCGGCCCTCGCGCCGTTCATCCACGCGAGCGCCATGACCATCCCGAACACGCCAGCCGCGCCGAAGTTCTCGCCGGTCAGCTGCTTGGGCGCAACCACGCACACATCGTGGCCGAAGACCGCGCGGATGCCGTGTAGCTCCGCGTCGTCGATGCTGGGCAGGCCACAGCGGGCCGACGCGACCACGTCGACCTCGTCGGGCTCGATCTCGGCTTCCGCGAGCGCCAGCTGGATGGCCGCCTGCACCGCGTCGCTGCCCGCGTGCACGAGCACCGCCTCGCTCTGGGGCGCGTCGAAGGCCGTGCCGTAGCCGCGGATGTAGCCCAGCACGTTGGCGCTGCGCTCCCAAGCGCGCTCGGCGTCCTCCACCACCAAGAACGCGGCGCCCTCGCCCACGCTGATGCCGAGTCCGTCCGAGCGCATGTCCGCCAGCACACCCAGCTTGGCCAGGGCCACGTAGAGGGACTCGCAGACGATCTCGCCCCCGCCGACGAGCATGGCGTCGGCGCGCCCGAACGCGAGGTGCGTGTAGGCGCTGAGCACCGCGTCCAGGCTGCCGCAGTTGCCGTCCACGATGGTGGTGTTGGGGGCCATGAGGCCCTCCCAGATGCTGACGTAGCCTGCGGCGGCGTTGATGACCGTGTTGGGGAAGCGCTGGGGGTTGATGTAGCGGGGGTCTTCCAGCTCCGCGACGCGGTTCAGCTCGGCGATGGCGTCGAGCGAGCCATAGGCCGTGGCCGAGGAGATGCCCACGCGCTCGCCCGCGTAGCGCAGGAAGACGCCCTCCGCGTCCTTGATGCCCGCGTCGATCAGCGCCTGCTTCGCTGCGGCGATCAGGTACTTGGTGAGCTGGTCGTTGTTGCGGTGGCCCTTGTCGCCGAGCCACGGCTTCGGGTCCCAGTCCCACACCTCGGCCGTGTTCGCGTCGGGGAAGGCCTCGAGCACCTCGCTCGCGCCGCGAAAGGCCTTGGCCCGTGCCGCGGCCGCGTCGCTGAGCGCGCTGTGAAAGGCTTCCCGGCCGACGCCGAGACCGCTCACGATGCCCACACCGGTGATCGCCAGCTCCATCAGCCCGCCTCCTCGTCGTCCAGCGCGTCCGCCGCGTCGCGAGCGTCCGCCTCCGCGTGCGCGGCGCTGGCGAGGCCTGCGTAGGGCTCCGGCAGGCGGCCGGGCTTCGCGAAGGCCACCACCGCGTCGTAACCGCCGAAGGCCAGCGAGTTGTTGAGCACCACGTCGACCGGCCGCTCCGTCGCCTCGGTCACCACGTCCACGTCGCACACCGGGTCCAGCGTCTCGAAGTTGATGGTGGGCGGGATGACGCCGTGCACGATGCTGAGCACACAGCTGACCGCCTCGATGGCGCTCGCAGCTCCCATGCAGTGGCCGATGCCTCCCTTGAGGCTGGTGAGCGGCACGCGGTAGTCGCCGAAGATGTCGCGCACCACGCGGCTCTCCACGGTGTCGTTCGTGGGCGTCGCCGTGCCGTGGGCGTTGAGGAAGGTCACGTCGCGCGGGGTGATGCCGCTCGCGCGGATGGCCTCACGCATGGCGCGCGCGCTGCCAGCCCCGCTGGGCTCCGGCCGCGTGATGTGGTGAGCGTCGCAGGCCAGCCCGTAGCCGCCCACCTCGGCCAGCAGGGTCGCCCCGCGCGCCTCCGCGTGGCGCGCCGACTCCAGCACCAGCGCGCCGGCCCCCTCCCCCACCAGCAGCCCGCTGCGGTCCTTGTCGAAGGGGCGCGAGCGATCCGGCGCCATGGCGCCGAGGCGCACGAACCCGGCGTACTGCAGCTTCTCGATCACCTCGGCGGCGCCGCAGATGACCACGTCGGCGCGACCGAGCCGGATCTGATCCGCCGCGTAGCCGATGGCGTAGTTGCCCGCCGCGCAGGCCGCGGGCAGCGTCTGCACCATGCCTGCGGCACCGAACGCGCGCGCGACGTGGATGGGCAGCAGCGTGGTGCCGTACGCGGGCAAGCGCGCCAGCGAGACGGCCTGCTCCCCCTCGTGAATCCACTTGCGGTCCAGCTGCCCCAGCAGGTTGGCCTCGCCCATGGTGGTGCCGAAGATCACCGCGGTGCGCCGGCCCGCCAGCTGCTCCTCGGAGAGCCCGGCGTCTTCGACCGCCATGCGCGAAGCGACCAGCGCGAACTGCGAACAACGCCCCGTGCGACGTGTCTCGGCCGCGCTCAGGAAGTCGCGGGGGCGAAAGTCGTGCACCTCGCATGCGATGTTGCGGTCCATGCCGCTCGTGTCGAAGAGGGCCACCTCACGCGCCGCGCTCTTGCCTGCCACGGTGGCGTCCAGGAACGCCTGCCGGCCGTAGCCCAGCGAGCTGACGACTCCAACGCCGGTGACGAAGACGCGCTGCATGGCGGGGGCTATAGCCCGCTGACGCGACCTCGCGCAAGCCACGCGGCCTGGCCAGACGGTCGGTTTTCAACTGGCCGTCTGGCCGTTTTTCCAACGACATCTCGCGCACTTGGACGACCACCGTCCGCTTGACAGCCCGCGCGCTGGCGCCCTATGACGCCCCACCATGCAGCTGGACAGATCGCTCACGCTCGTCAGCGCGCTGGCCCGCGTCCCCCGGGGCGAGGGGCGCGGCTTCACCTTCATCGGGCGCGACCGAACGGAGCGCTACTACCCGTACGAAGAGATGGAAGCCGAGGTCCATCGCCGCGCCGGAAAGCTCGCCGAGCTGGGCCTACAGCCAGGACAGCGCGTCGCCCTCGTGCTGCCCGAGCCGCACGAGTTCGTGCTCACCTTCCTCGGCGCCGTCGCCGCGGGAGTGGTGCCCGTGCCCATCTTCCCACGCGCCAGCTTCAAGAACGCGGACGCCTACGTCGACATCCTCGCGCACATCATCCGCACCTCCGGGGCGCGCGTGGTGTTCTGCATGGAAGCCAACCAGAGCGTCGTCGAGCGCGTGCGGGAGCACGACTGCGGCGTCGAGAACATCCTCGACGTCACCCACACCTTCGAGACCGATCCCTGTCCCCCCGCGGGCTGGGCCCTGCCGCCCATCACCCACGAAGACATCTGCTTTCTGCAGTTCACCAGCGGCTCCACCAACAAGCCCAAGGGCGTGGTGGTGACGCACGGCAACCTGGTCGCGAACACGCAGTCGTTCATGAACGAGCACGGGCTCAAGCGAAACGACCAGGACAAGGCCGTCAGCTGGCTGCCCCTCTATCACGACATGGGGCTGATCGGCTTCGTGCTCGCGACGCTGCTCTTCGACATTCCCCCCACCATCCTGCCCACGGAGCTCTTCGCGCGCGCGCCGGGGCTGTGGCTCGAGACCATCAGCCGCATCGGCGCGACCATCACCTACGCGCCCAACTTCGCCTTCGACCTCGTGGTGAAGCGCACGAAGGACAAGGACCTGGCCGCGCTGGACCTCAGCAAGCTGCGCGTGGTCGGCAGCGGCGCCGAGCCCATCCGCCCGAAGACGCTGCGCGCGTTCGCGGAGCGCTTCGCGCCGGCAGGCTTCAAGTCGAACGCGTTCCTCCCGAGCTACGGCATGGCCGAGAGCACGCTGGCGATCACCTTCCACCCCTGCGGCACCGAGATGGTGGTGGACAAGGTGGACGCCGCCGCCATGCGCGCGGGCCTCGCGACCCCCGCTCCGGCCGACGCCGACCCAGACGACCCGGCGGTCCTGGAGCTGATGAGCTGTGGCGTGCCCTTCCCCGGCCACGAGCTGCGCATCGTGAACGAGGCAGGCGAGCCGCTGCCCGAGCGGCAGGTGGGCCAGGTGGTGGTGCGCGGCCCCAGCGTGACGCCGGGCTACTTCGAGAACGAAGAGGCCACGCGCGAGGCGCTGATCGACGGCTGGCTGCAGACGGGCGACCTCGGCTACGTGGCCGACGGCAACCTGTACATCTGCGGACGGCTCAAGGACCTGATCATCATCCGCGGGGCCAACCACTACCCGCAGGACATCGAGTGGTCCGTCGGCGAGCTGCCCGGCGTACGGCGCGGCAACGTCTTCGCCTTCTCGGTGGACATGGACGGGCAGGAGTCGTTGGTCATCGCGGCCGAGGCCAACCGCGCGGACGCCGCCGAGCTGCGCGAGCAGATCAAGCGCCGTGTGACCGAGGAGTTCGGCTTGGTGCCCGGGCACATCGCCATCGTGCCGCTGGGCGAGCTACCGAAGACGAGCAGCGGCAAGGCCCAGCGACGCAAGACCAAGCAGCTGTTCGAAGCTGGCCAGTTGCCCGAGCACGACGCAGAATAGCGCCGGGCGCGCGCCGCCGGCCGCACCCCGAGAGACCCCGCGAGACCAGGAAAGCGACGAGACCATGTCCCAGGAACTCAAAGAAGCCCTTCGCGAGATCGTCGCCGAGGTCGCCGAGATCGACGAAGTGCCCGACGACGCGAAGTTCGCCGACCTCGGCATCGACAGCATGATGGCCATCGAGATCGTGGCCGACGTCGAGCGCAAGTACGGCATCAGCATGCCCGAAGAAGAGCTGCAGGACCTGGTGACGCTCAACGCCGTCTACGAGAAGGTCCGCGCCAAGCTCGCGGCCTGATGTCCGACGCCCCCGCGCACGCGCCGCACGTCTACCGGCTGCGCACCGGCTACGGAGACACCGACCAGAGCGGTGTCATCCACCACGCCGTGTACATGCGCTACCTCGAAGACGCGCGCGCGGACTACCTGCGCGAGCGAGGGCTGGACTTCGCGGCGCTCGAGCAAGGGCAGCGCATCGGGATGGCCGTGGCGCGGGCGACCATGCGCTTCTTGCGCCCGGCGCGCTTCGACGACCTGCTGGACATCGAGGTGCGCGTGGAGACGCAGCGCGCGACGATGCTCTTCGACTACCGCGTCCTGCGCGGCGACACGGTCCTGCTCGAAGCGCAGCTGACGCTGGCCTGCATCGACCTCGAGAAGATGCGCGCCATCCGGCTGCCCCCCGAGGTGGCGGCCGCGTGCCGTCCCTGAGCGGTCCCCTGGCCGGTCCCGGTCAAGGGGCGGGGGCTGCCGGAGCAGCGTCGCCAAAGGTGAACTGGAACTGGCAGCTCACGCTGGTGGTGGCGGCGATGACGGCGTCGCGGACGCACGCAGCCCCCTCGCCCGTAGCCTCGAGAGCGACCAGGCGCCCGCCCTCGAACTGAGCCGCGAGCTGCACGCCGCTGCGCTCCGCACAGCCGGCGGTCGCGCCCGCCATGACCTGCACCACGGGCATCATGGCGAACATGCCGCAGGTGGCCGACACGTCGCGCACGGTCGTTCCGTCCACGGTCAGCTCGCCCATGGTGGTGTGCCACGAGGCGGGCGGGACGGGCGCCGGCAGCGCAGGAGCGGCGGGAGGCACGGGCGTGGCCGTGGGCCCCGCGGGTGGTGGGGTGGCGCTCGCCGGTGAGGCGCCCGGCGCACCCGGAGGAGGAGTCGGAGCCGCGGCGGAGCTCGCGTTCGCGGGTGTCTCGTCGCCGCCGCAGCCCAGCAACGCGCTGGTCAGCACAGCCAAGAGGATCAGGGAGGACCGCGAGGGCGCGAGCGTGATCATCGGCTCATGCTAGCGGAACTCCGGCGACGCGTCTCGCGCCCAGCGCCTACACTCGCCCATATGGCCACGAAGAGTCGTCGAGCCCGTATCCTGCGTGCCGCGCTGCTCGTGGCCGCCACGCTGGTGCTCGCGCCGCTCCTCCGCGCGGGCTGGCACCTCGGTCGTGTCGCCCAGAGTGACGGAGAGTCGCTCTCGCGCGCGCCCGTTTCGGACGGCGCGGTCGTGACGGACTTCGGAGGCCACGACCAGGCCACGCCAGCCCGCGTGGTGCGCCTGCGCCCCCCGGTAGACGCGGCGATCGAGCTGCTGCGGCAGGCGCTCTCGGACCCCACGACCGCAGGCCTGCCCGTCTCCGTTGGGGGCGCGCGGCACTCGAGCGGCGGACAGACCCTGACGCGCGGTGGCGTCTTCGTGGACGCGAGCGCGTTCACCTGCGTGCGCTACGACCCGCGGACCACGCTCGTGACGGTGTGCGGCGGGACACGGTGGGCGGATGTCGTCCCGGTCCTGCACGCGCACGGCCGCTCCGTCGCCGTCATGCAGTCCAACGACGACTTCACGGTGGGCGGCAGCCTGAGCGTGAACGCGCACGGCTGGCAGCTCGGGCGTGGCCCGGTCGGCAGCACGGTCACCGCGCTCCGCGTGATGCTCGCCGATGGAAGCGTCGTGACCGCCACGCCAGACGACAACGCCCTTCTCTTCCGCCACGTCATCGGTGGCTACGGGCTGTTCGGCGTCGTCCTCGAGGCCACTCTCGAGACGGTCCCGAACGCCCGCTACCGATCCCACACCGTGGTCGTGGATGCCGACCAAGTCGCCAGAGAGTTCGCGGCAGCCCGGCGTAGCGGGGCGGAGTTCGCGTATGCGCGCCTGGCCATGACGGACGACGAGCTGCTGCGAACCGCGCTCTTCACGCGCTTCGAGCCGACCGGAGACGCGCCGAGCGGTCCGCTCGAGGAGTCACGCGCCGGGCCGCTCGCGCGCGCGGTCTTCCGCGGACAGAGCCGGTCGCCGTATGGACGCGAGCTGCGCTGGACGCTGGAGCGCTACTTCGGCGGCGAAGCCGGAGGGACGCGGCTGCGGACCTCCATCCAGCACGAGTCGGCCGAGTGGTTCCTGAACGGGCGCGTCGGCCGCGTAGACGTGCTCCACGAGTACTTCGTGCCCCCGTCCAGGCTGGGACGCTTCCTCGGCGACGTGCGGAGCATCCTGCGCGCCCAAGACGCCGACGCGCTGAACATGACCATCCGCAGCGTGTCTGCGGACGCGACGAGCGCACTTCCCTACGCGCGCGAAGACGTCCTCGCCGTGGTCATGTTCTTCCACGACTCCCTCGACGCCGATGGTGACCAACGACAGCAGGCGCTGAGCCGCTCACTCACCGACGCCGCGTTGGCACACGGCGGCACGTACTACCTCCCCTACCGGCCGCACGCGACGCCGGAGCAGCTCCGCCGCAGCTACCCCTCCTTCGACGCCTTCGTGGCCGCCAAGCGGGCCCTCGACCCGACCCTGCGCTTTCGCAGCGTCTGGTTCGACCGCTACGCGGTGGAGCCGTAGCGCCGTCGAGACGAGCGCTATGAATCGACGCGCTCGAAGTCGGGGTGCACACGGACCGAGACGCGCTGCCGGAGCGTGGTGACCCAGCGGGCCACAGCCGTCTCGAGACGAGACTGCATCAGGTAGGCGCGCAGCAGCTCGCGCGCGTCCTCTAGCGGCAAGTCCGCAAAAGGATGACGCCCGGTGTCGTAGACACGCTCGACCTCGGGGTCGGAGGGGACGCTCGCGTCCAGGTTGGCCACGAGGAAGACGGCCACGCTCGCCCGGCGGAGCGCAGCCAGTTCGACCTCAGACGGGTCGACGCCGAGCGCCGCGAGCAGCTCGCTGAGACGCGCCGGACCACCCGCCAGCGTGGCCAGGCGCGCACGCTCACGCGCGATGTCACGCTCGCTCGGGTCGCCGATCTGCACGCGAGCGGCCTCCATCGCGATCAGGGTCTCACCCACGAGCTCGTCGAGCGTGGCGATCATCAGGTCGCGCGGAAGGGGCCCGAGCGGCAGCGCGTCCCCCTCGGAGCGCCCCGCGAGGTGCATGCGCGCGCGGAGGTCGACGTCGCTCAGGAGGATGATGGTCTGGTCGGCCCCGATCTCCCCGACGACCGCCGCGATGCCTTCGACGCGGTAGGTCGTCGCCTGTGCGTGGGCATGTCCGCACGCGGCGCTCGCCCACAGCACGCTCAGCGCGAGCGCCAAGCTGCGCCACGAGCGCTCGCGGGGGAGTCCCTCGACGTGCCGAGAGTTCCACCGCCCACGACGCGTCGCGCGGGCCATGGGCTCAGTCCTCCGACGGCTCGACGGTCGGCGCCGAGCGACTCCGCCTCGAGATCAGGAACGCCGCGAAGGCATGCACCATCTCTGTCTCGCTGGACGTGAGCGCCGCGAGGACCGACGTCATGACCGCCGGAGGCGCCCCTCCGGCGAGGGTGGCGGACGCCGTCTGACCGGCGTCTTCGGTGCCGGGCACCGCCTCCGGTACGCGCCAGGCGGGGCGCTCGGCCGCCGTGATCCCGTGCGTGGTGAGCCAGGCCTCCATGCACGCGCGCAGGCGCTCCGAGCGGAACGTGAACCAACGCTCGCGATCCACGGGGTGACCCATGAGCGCGTCCTTGAAGCGGCGAAACGCACCTTTGCCGTCGATGGCCGCCAGCAGGTCGTGGCGCAGCTCCAGGTCGTCCACCGTGGCGATGAAGCGCTCCATCCAGCGGTACTGCTCGCGCGACGAGACCGGGTCGATGCGCAGATAGGTCGGCTCGGCGATGACCCGCGCGTGCATCGCCGGGTCTGCGACGCCGTCCACGATGCGCAGGACCTCGCCGGTCTCGAGCTGCAGGTAGCTGTGGACTTCGGGTGAGTTGTTCTCGAAGGCGTCTTCGAGGGCCTCCCACGCGACGGGCACGGGCGCGGTGTCGGGAGCTTCGTTCGTCATGCTGCACCTCGGTCGCTGCGCGCTCGACGGACGGCGTCCTGCCAGCGAGCGTCGCGCTCTGCACGCTCCTCCGCCGCCATGGTGGGCTCGAAGCTCCGGTCGACCGCGTGCGCCGCGCGGATGGCGTCCAGGTTGGCGAACAACCCCACACCCAGGCCCGCCAGGTAGGCCGCGCCCAGCGCCGTGGTGTCGGTCATGACGGGGCGGTCCACCGGGGCGTTCAGCATGTCGCACTGGAACTGCATGAGCAGGTCGTTGTTGCACGCGCCGCCGTCCACGCGCAGACGCGCCAGACTGGCCCCCGCGTCCTGCTCCATCGCCCGCACCAGGTCCATGATCTGATACGCGATGCCGTCCAGCGTGGCGCGGCAGAGGTGGGCCACGTTGGTGTCCCGCGTGAGCCCGTAGATCAGACCGCGCGCGTGCGGGTCCCAGTGGGGCGCGCCGAGGCCCGCGAGAGCCGGCACGAAGACCACGTCGCCCGCGCTCTCCACCTCACGCGCGCGCGCCTCGATGTCGGCGGCGCTGGCGATGACCCCGAGGCCGTCGCGCAGCCACTGCACGGCGGCGCCAGCGATGAACGCGCTGCCTTCGAGCGCGTAGAAGGTCTCGTCACCAAGCCGCCACGCGACGGTGGTCAGCAGGCCGTGCTCCGAGGGCACCGGCGTCTTGCCGGTGTTCATCAGGATGAACGCCCCGGTGCCGTAGGTGCACTTGGCGTCACCCACCTCGAAGCAGGTCTGCCCGAAGAGAGCCGCCTGCTGATCGCCGGCCATCCCGGCGATGGGGATTCCGTCCGGCATGGCGGGCACACCCTTGGTCACGCCATACACCTCGGAGCACGACCGCACCTCGGGCAGCATCGCCATGGGCACGCGCAACAGGCCCGCGAGCTCTGCGTCCCACGCGCCACGGTGGATGTCGAAGAGCAGCGTGCGTGAGGCGTTGGTGGCGTCCGTGACGTGGACCTCACCCGCCGTCAGCCGGTTCACGAGCCAGCTGTCGATGGTGCCGAAGGCCAGCTCGCCGGCCTCCGCCCGCGCCCGCGCACCGGGCACGGTGTCGAGGATGTGCGCCACCTTGGTGCCACTGAAGTAGGGGTCCAGCACCAAGCCCGTGCGGGCGCGGAACAGCGGCAGGTGACCGGCATCGCGCAGCGCCTCACAGGCCGACGCCGTCCGCCGATCCTGCCAGACGATGGCGCGGTGGATGGGCTGCCCGGTCTTGCGGTCCCAGACCACCGTCGTCTCGCGCTGGTTGGTGATGCCGATGGCCAAGCAGTCGTGCCCCTGCACCTCGGCGCGGGCGAGGGCCTCCGCCGAGGCCTCCGTGACGCTGCGCCAGATCTCCCCCAGGTCGTGCTCGACCCACCCCGGCTTTGGATAGTGTTGCGCGAACTCGCGGTTGGCGCGGCCGAGGACGCGCGCGTCCTCCGACAACACGACGACCGTCGAACCAGTCGTACCCTGGTCGATGGAAAGAATGAAGCCCGACATAGTAGACGCGCAGCGTAGCAGGCCGAGAGCGATTCCGGAACCGCTCTCGGCCCGCCGGCCTCCGCGTCAGGACTCGCCCAGCTCGGCGAGGAAGTCCGTCGCGGCCTGCAGGTCGGGATCCTCGGACTTCGCCTTCCGCGCCCAGAGCAGCGCGCGCCGCGCTTCGCCCCGGTCGTGCGCGATGCGCGCCTGATAGAGGAACGCCATCGCCCGGGACATCGATCCCTGGGTCTTCGCCAGCGTCACCGCGCGCAGGGCGCTCAGCGCCGTGTCGAGGTCGCCCAGCTCCATCGAGAGCAGCGAGAGCTCCGACGCGATGTCGCCGTTGTTCTTGTCGCTCTCGATGGCGGCCTGCAGCCACTGCATCGCGAGGACCTTCTCGTCGGCCGCGAGCGCGAGCTTCGCCATGCGCTGCTGGAGCTCCGCGAGCTCCGGCGTGCGCCGCCGGGTGTGTCGACCGATGGCCGCCTCCAGCAAGGCGCCAGCGTCGGCATGCCGGTCGTACGCCATGTAGGAGTCCGCCAGGAAGAGCGTGGTCTCGTGGTCGTCGGGGCGAATGTGCGCCGCTGCCTCGAGAGCCGGGATGGCCGCGCGGGGGTCCCCCAGGCCGTCGATGAGCAGCCGTCCAGCGCGTCGGAAGAGCTCGAAGCGGTCCTCTTCCGGCGCTCCCTCCGCGTCTACCAGGAGCATGTCCGCCAGCTCGCGGTAGGCCCCGATGGACTCGTAGAGAGCCCGCAGACGCTCCACCAGCGCCGGGATCCCCGGCTGCACGCTGCAGACGTACTCGAGCCCTTCCTTCGCGTACTGGGCGACGCCCGCGCGCTCGGACGCGTCCGCCAGGAGCAGCGCGGCCTCGACCTGCTCCGAGCCCTCCGTGATGCCCAGCAAGCGCGCGCAGTCGTGAGCCACACCGTCCCAGCGTTCGGCGGTCACGTCCATGTCTCTGAGGCGGATCAACGCCTCCCGGTCGCTCGGGTCGTGCTCGACCCACTGGGCGAGCTCCTCGCGGGCGGCGGTCGCGTCGGTGGCGGCGTAGAGCTCCACCAAGCGGAGCGTCGCGGCGCGGCGAGTCGCGTGGTCGTCCGTGGCGACCGCGGCGTCGCGTGCGGCGGTCAGCGCGCTCGTGAGAGCCGCCTCGACCTCGGCCTGCAGCGCGTCGTCCCCCAGCTCCTGACTCGTGGCGAGCGCCGCTTCGAGATCATCCACGGCGGCTGCGGCGTCTCCGCGACTCAAGCTGAGCGCGGCGCGCATGCGCAAGAGCGCAACGAGTTTGACGTCCTGCTGACCGCCCTCCTGATGACGTTCGAGGGCGCCGGCGACCTCGCGGACCGCCCCCTCCAGGTCTCCGGCCGCCTCGAGGCTCTGCACCAGCTCGCGGAGGATCGCGAGCGAGCGCGAGGCAGCGTAGGCGACGCGCAGGACGTCCACGGCCCCCGCGGGGTTGCCGAGCTGATCGCGCTGGATGGAGGCTGCCTCGAGCAGCAGCGCACGCGACGTGTCGGCGTCGTCCTCCAGACGCGCGGCCTCCGCCGCGAGGTAGTTGGCGAGACCCTCGTACTCACTGCGCTCGCGGTACCAGTGCTCGAGCTCCATGCGGATGGACCCGTCGGTGGGGTTCCCACGGTAGCCACCCTCGAGCGCGCGACGCATGCCGTCTTCGTCCCCCAGCGCCTGCCACTCCTTGTACACTTGGCGGGCCATGGACGAGGCCGCAGCACCTTGCTCGGTCGCGAGGAGACGCTCGCGCAGCTCCGTGAGCTCACGCGGGTCGTCGCTGTCTCCGTGCAGGCGGAGCAGCGCCTCGACGATGGGGCGCTCGGCGGGCACCCACTCGAGGGCACGCCGGTAGATCTCCATCGCGTCCAAGCGCTCGACCTTCTCCAGCAGGCCCCCCAGCTTGAGGCTGGCCGCGGCGATGACCTCCAGGTCGCTGTTGTCCCGAGCGGCGTCCAGCTGCCGATGCAGGAGCTCGACGAGATCCTCGTCGTAGCCCGAGCGCTCGTACAGCTCGGTCAGGAGCGCGGCCGCCTCGCTGTGGTCCGGCTCTTCGTCGAGGACGTTCCGGAGCACGTCGACGGCGTCGTACTCGCGCCCCTCGACCTGGGCCAAGAAGCGCCCCTTCACCATGCGCGCGCGGTTCCGCAGCTTGGGCTCGAGCAGAGCGTCGATCAACGCGCTCACGCGATCGTTGAGCCGGTCGATCTCGCCCTGCTGCGCATACACCTCGAGGAGCGGCTCCCAGAGCGTGGGGTCCACGGGCTCGTCCACCAGAAGCTCTTCGTAGGCTTCGGCGGCCAAGGCGAGATCGCCTCCCTCCTGCCGCGCCGCCGTCGCGACGCGCAGACGGAGCTCCCGCGCCTCGTCCCCCTCGGCCGACTCGGCCGCTTCTTTCAGGCTCTCGAGCGCGCCTCGCACGTCACCGCGCGCCTCGCGCCTCTCCGACGTGAGCAGCAGCGCCCAACGGACCGCAGCCGCATCTTCGGTCGCGCGCGCGATCTCGACGGCGCGCGCCAAGAAGGCTTCCATGCGCTCGATGTCGTTCGCGCTGGCGGCGCGCTCCACACCCTCGCGCACCTGCGGCAGCGTGGCGTCCGGCCTGGTCGACCGCAGACTCAGGAAGTCGAGCACGCTGCTCTCGTCGCCGGAGCCGCGCGCCACCTCTTCGTAGAAGGCCATCACGGAGGCCACGGAGGGGTCTCTGCGCGCGACATCCGCGAGCAGCTCGCCCGCTTGGTCGTAGCGAGGGTCCAGCGAGAACGCCTTCCGGAGGTTCGCGACGCCCGCCTCGACGTCGCCGTCGGCACCCAGCTCGATCGCCGCGAGACGGTAGAGCGCGTCGACACGGTCCACCTGGGGGACCGACTCGGCCTCCACGAGCGCCTCCAACACGCGGGTCTGCTCGCGGAGGTCGCCCGCGCCGTCCTCGAGACGAGCCAGCGCGAGCCAGGCGCGCGTGGGGTCTGCGAGGGCTTCTTCCGCCCGCCGGAACGTCTCGCCCGCGCGCTGCGGCTCGCCCAGGTCCTCCGCGATGACACGGCCGAGGCGGAGCAAGAGCTCACCCGAGTGCTCGGCGTCCTCCTCCCGACGACAGGCGTCGACGCTGGCTTCGAGGGCGGTGACGTAGAGACTCGTCTTGCCCAGCTCGCGGGCCAGCGCGCGTGTCTTCTTGTGGAGGGGAGCCACGGTGGAGTCTGCGGACAAAGCGCGCAGGTACTCCGCCAGGGCCTCTTCGCCGCGACCGAGGGGTCCCGCGAGCACATCGCCCAAGGCCGCTCGGAGCGCGGCGCTGCTCGCCGCGTTCTCCGGGGTGTCGTCCACGGCCGCCGTGCGCCGCCGCAGCCCCTCGAGCGCCAGAGCGGCGTCCCCGCGCGCCACGAGAGCGCGACCAAAGCGCAGCGCCTCGGCGTCGGAGCTGCCGGCAGCCTCGAGCGCGCTCTCGCGCAGCTCGCGCGCCTGCGTCTCGTCCGAGCGGGCCGCCGCGATGGCGTGCAGCTCGAAGAGGACCTCGCCGACCCCGACGTCCACCTCTTCGTCCGCCCCCCGGCGGCGCACCGCCATGAGCAGCGTGCGGTAGGCCTTCTCCGCGCGATCCAGGTCGCCGGCTTCGCGGGCCAGGTCGCCCAGCGTCTGGAGGATGGGCGCGCTCGCCATCGCCATCTTCGTGGCCAGCTCCAGCTGTTCGATGGCGGCTGGCAGGTCCCCCTGCTCGCGGGCGACGAGGCCCAGGCGGTGATGCACGGCGGCGCGCTCTGCGCTGCGACGGCGCCCGTACGACTCGATCAGGGCCTCGAGGGTCGTGCGCGCCTGGTCCAGCTGCCCGCCCGCTCGCAGACCGTCCGCCAGCTTCAAAGCCAGCTCCTTGTCCTCCGGGTCGAGCTCGACGCCGCGCGTCAACACGGCGACGGCAGCGCCAGGGGTCTCGAGCCGGTCACAGAAGATCTCGGCCGCCTCGCGAACGTAGCGCAGCGCCGCTGCGCTGTCCGACGTCCCGAGCGCGGCGTCCGAGAGCAGCCGCGCGAGGGGCTCGAGAGCCTCCGTCTTCCGGTAGTGATTGGCCAGCAGGTCGCGCACCTCCGCGTCCTGCGGCGCGCGTGCCCGTGCAGCCTCGAGCACCTCGGCGGCGCGCTCGTCGCGGCCTGCTTGGAACAGCGCCTTCGCGAGCCGACGGCTGATGGATGCGGACTCGCCCTCGGACGCGAGGCTGAGTCGGCGCTCGAGCCATCGGGCCGCGGCCGCGTACTCTCCGCGCCCCTCGTGGATGCGCGCCAGCGCGTCCAGCGCGTCCGACGTCGGCGACAACTCGACGACGCGCCGGTAGCTCTCGAGGGCGCGCTCGTCGTCGTGGAGCTGCTGCTCGGCGATGCGTGCGGCGCGCTCGAAGAGGGCGCGCGCGCGCTCGCTGTCCGCTTGGTTCGCTTGGGCGGCGAGCATGTCCGCGAGGTCCGCGTGCCGTCCCTGCGCTTCGTAGACGGAAGCCAACATGGCGATGGAGGCTTCGTGCCCGGGGACCTCTTCGAGGTTCTTGCGCAGGGCCTCGAGCCGTCCGCCGCTCGCCTCGATGGCCGCCACGAGCCGCGCGATCTCGAGCCGCAGGTGCAGCCGGCGCGCCTGGTCCTGTGTGTTCGCGAGCTCCTCTTGGCAAAGCTCCAGCAGCTCGGGGTGGCGCTTGGCTTCGGTCAAGAGCCGACTCAGCGCGTCGGTCGCCTCCGTGTCGGCGGGGGCCGCGGCGTGCACCAGGCGGTACTGTTCGATGGCCGTGTCCCGGTCGCCCGCCTGAGCGGCCAGCGCTGCGGCGGCGCGGCGGAACGCGAGGCGCTCGGTCGCCTCGAGGGGGAGCTTGGCCGCCTCCAGCTGAATGGCGATCTCGTCCTGTGTGGCAGAGGCGTCGTGATAGAGCGCGACCAGACGCCGCACGGCCGCGGCTGCGATGGTCACGACGGCGTCGTCGACCTCCGCGCCTGCGCGGCGCAAGAGGCCCGCCGCGCGCTCGTACAAGGATGCGTACGTCGTGCGCGCGAGCTCGGCGTCGTGGAGCGTCTCGTCCGCCAAGCGGGCGGCCTCGTGCAGGCCAGCGAGGTCCGCGGGCTCCCGCTCCGAGATCCTCAGCAGCGTGTCGTAGAGCGCGCGACCGGGATTGCGCCGCTGCAGACCAGCCAGCAGCCGGAGGTGGCCGGTCGGCGGCTCGCCTTCACAGACGGCCTGCAGGGACATCTCCACGACGTCCTCCGCCCCCTCCCCAGCCAGCGGCCCGAGGCGCACGACGGCGTCGGCGAAGGTCGCGCTCCGAGGCATGGCGGAGAGAGCACCGGTGTACGCCCCGAGCGCTGCGGCGTGATCGCCGAGCTTCTCTTCGAACAAGATGGCGGCCTGCTCGAGCAAGGCGGCGCGGCGGTCGGCGTCCCCCTCGGCAGCCTGCGCGGCGGCTTCGAGCGCCGTCGCCGCAGCGAGAGGCTGCTCGGCCTCTTCGGCCAGCCGCATGACCTCCGCCTCGGCGCGCCGATCGAAGGGACGCAGCGCGATGACACGGCACATGGAAGCCAACGCGGCGGACTTGGCGCCGGCCCGCTGCTCTTGAAGGCGGGCCGCCTCGGTGAGGAGCTCCACCACCTCCTCGTCGCCCTTGGCGAGCGCGAGACGCTGGTCGAGCAAGGCCAAGAGAGGCTCCCACTCGTCCGCCAGCTCGTACGAGCGGGCGAGTGCCGACACGGCCTCGCCGCGGACGCTCTCGTCGTCGGCCAGCAGCGCGAGCCCCTGCCGCGCGCTCTCGTTGGAGGGGTCCGCGAGCAGCGCACGGCGGTACGCGGCGACTGCCGCGCGCGAGTCGCCCAGCTGCGTGAAGTAGGTCTCTCCGAGGCGGCAGCGCACGGCCGCCAGGTGCGCGTCCTCGCGATCCGCGGCGCGGCCCAAGAGCTCGGCCAGAGCGGCGTGCTGTTCCGTGCGCGTGTAGAGCTCGGCCAGCGCATCCACGACATCTGCGGACTCGCCGTAGGCCTCGCTGACCTCCGTCCACGTTGCGATGGCGTCCGCGGTGGCGTCGAGGTGCGTTGCCTGGATACCCGCGATGCGCACGAGGTCCTGGCGCTGTTGCCAGCCAGTACCAGCCGCACAGCGGCGTCGCAGCGCCTCCACCAGGTCCGCCCAGCGCCCTTGCGCCTCCAGCACCTCCACGATGGCCGCCAGCGCGTGAGCGTCGCTCGGGTCGAGCGCGAGCGCCGCTTCGTAGGCTCGCAGCGCCCTGTCGGGGGCCCCTTGCGCCTCGGCGGCGCGGGCGACCTCTGCCCACACCTTGCGCTGCGCGCCCGGATCGGGCTCGAGCCCAGCAAGGCGCTCGAGGGCGCTCAGGTGCTCCTCGGCGCGCCCGGCGAGCGCGTAGAGGGCGCTCAGGTTGCGCGCGCAGGTCAGCGCCGTCGCCGCTTCGAGCGCCGGCTCGGTCAGCACGGCCTCCAGGAGCGTGGTGGCCGCGCTGGCGTCGCCCGTCGCTCGTAGGAGCTCCGCGGACTCCACCCGCAGCGCCGTGCGCAGCGCGCCATCTTCCGTCGCGTCGGCGACCTCCGTCAGCACGGCGACGACGCGCGGCACCGCGCCGAGCTGCTCACCGAACGCACGGAGCTTCTCGCGCGCGGCCGCGTCCTGTGGCGCCAAGAGGACGGCATCGGCGTAGTGTGCCAGCGCCTCGTCGTTGCGCCCCTGCGCCTCGAGGCGCTGACCAGCCTCCTTGTGCAGCGCGGCGCGCTCGTCGTCCGCCGCCAGCGCCAGCGCCGTGTCGAGCGTGCGCACCACGTCGGTCGCGCGTCCCTCTCGGGTGTAGTGCTCCTTCAGGCTCTGCAGCGCCTCGCGGCGTACGTCGGCGTCACCTTCTTCGTTCGCGACGATGCGCTCGAGCATCGCCACGGCGGCTTCGGCGTCCGCTGGTGCCTCCACCAGCGCGGCCTTGACCTCACGCAGGGCGCCCGCGTCGTCGCCCAGCTTGTCCAGGAAGGTGCCTGCGATGCGCATGCGCTGGGCGTGAGCCTCGGCGCCCGTGCGGGTGCCGAGAGACGCGCGCCAGAACTCGATGAGGTCGCTCCAGCGCTCTGCCCGCTCGAGCAGGCGCTCGAGGTTGGCGGCCACACCCGCGTCGTCGGGCCGCAGCACGCGCAGCTGTCGCAGGTAGTCCACGGCACGGTCGGAGCGCCCCGCGAAGTCCTTGGCGGTCTGTGCCGCTTCCTCCAAGAGCCCCGCCTTGCGGTCGTCGTCGCTGCTGGCAATCGCCCGGTCATAGAGCGTGAACAGCTCGTCCCAGCGCTCCGCGCCGGTGTAGATCACGGTCAGGCGCTGAAAGGCCCAGTCCGACGCGTGGGGGTCCACGTCCATCGCGCGCTCGAGGACCTCGATGATCTGCGGCGCGTCTTCGCCGAACCACTCTTCGTGGAAGTTCAGCGCCCGCTGCGCGAGGGGGCCGCCCAGCGCGGCGCTGCTCACCGTCTTCAGCACCTCGCGGTAGACCACGCTCACGTCGTCTGGCCGCTGGGTCGCGCCCGCCCAGTCTTCGAGCGCGTCCCACGCCGCGTCGTCAGACGGATTCGCGCGCGCCGTGGCGCTCGCCTCCGCAAATGTTGGGTCGTTGCTGGCCGATTCGTCGAACGTCTCTTCAGTCGCCATGGGTCCTCTTCGGTCACGCGCGGGTCGCTTGGGGGGACAGCGATGGTACCAACCTCGACACAAAACCGAACGCCAAATTACGAATGATTTTGCCGCACGGACGTTCAGTGCGTGCCTGGAGCGCCGGGTCGCGATTGAGCGTCGCGGGCGCGCGCGCTAGAACGGCCGGCTCTCCCACCCCAGCCAGGAAGCCACTCATGAAACTCGAAGACCTCAAGATCATCGTCACCGGCGCAGCGCGCGGCATGGGCGCGCACTTCGCGACACGGCTCCACGAGCTCGGCGCCCAGGTGGCGGCAGGCGACGTAGACGAAGCCGGCCTGGCCGAGCTGCCTGCGGGCATCCACCGTCGCCACCTCGACGTGTCGAGTGACGCAGACGTGGCGTCCTTCGTCGCGTGGGCGGGCGAGCAAATGGGTGGCCTCAACGCCCTGATCAACAACGCGGGGATCATTCGCGACGCCCTGTTGGTGCGCAAGAACCGCGAGACCGGGGCGGTGGAGCGTCTGTCGCGCAAGGACTGGGACGCCGTCTTGGCCGTCAACCTCACCGGCGCGACCATGATGGCTCAAGAGGTGCTGGCCCACATGCTGGAGCGGGACACCACTCCCGGGGTCATCATCAACATCTCCTCCATCGCACGTCACGGCAGCCGCGGGCAGAGCAACTACGTGGCCGCCAAGGCCGCCTTGGCCGCCAACACCCAGACATGGATGCGTGAGTTCTCGCGCTACGGCATCCGCGTGGGCGCCATCGCCCCCGGCCTCGTCGAGACCCCCATGACCTCCGGCATGAACGAGAAGGCGCGCGAGCGCCTGCGCGCGTCCGTGCCGCTGGGACGCATCGGCAAGCCAGAGGACATCTTCGTCGCCGTCAAGTTCATCCTCGAGTGTGACTTCTTCACGGGTCAGACCATCGACGTGGACGGCGGCGGCGCCATGGGCTGAACCTTCGCGGCGAGCGCGGCCGCGTCGTCCGGCCGCGACAGCGCGCGGTAGCAGGTGGCCAAGGTGGTCAGCGCCGCCGCCTCGCCGCGGCCGTCCTGCTCGGCACGAGCCACTTGGATGGCGCGCAGCGACTCGCGCACGGCCGCCTTGGTGTCGCGCTCTTGAAGCAACACCAAGGCGTGCGCGAGGGCGCTCCGCGTGCGCTCTCCGGGACGCTCGGCACCACCTCGTTGCAGCATCTGACCGTACGCCGCGCGGGCCGCGTTGGTGGAGCCACGCAACACGGCGAGCACCACACGCATGCGGTCCGCCGCCGCGAGGCTGCGGCCCTGAGCGATACCCAGCTCGACGTAGCGCTCGGCGCGCTCGAAGTCGCGCTGCTGGATCGCGTCGATGGCACGCACCGTCGCCGCAGCGCCCACCGCCGAGCTGATCTCGATGCTCTCTCCCGGGCCAGCAAAAGACTGACGCGCCGGGTTGGCCTCGCGCTCACTGCGCTTGATGGTCTGAGAGACGTGGGCCGCGACGCGACGCGTGTCGTCGTCCGGCAGGAACTGGACGGCAGCGGCCGCCAAGCGGAGCGCGCCGCGCAGGTGCCCCGAGTCCGCCGCCGCCACGGCCGCCGTGAGCAAGCCCTTCGCGCCCGCCTCGGCGTCGCCTCCCTCCGCGAGGTAGTACGCCAGGCTGGCCCCCGCGAAGACGGCCCCCGACATGGTCGCGCGCGCGGCCTCCGCAGCGAAGCGATAGAGCTCACTGCGTCGCGCGGGCGGCATCGCGCCGAGCACCACATGACGCAGCTGCTCCGAGCTCGTGCGCCACTCTGTGTTGCGCTCGAGCAGCCACCCCGCGGCGAGCTCGTTCACGGCCGCCTCGAGCGCGTCCGCCGAGATGCCATCGAAGCCCGCGATGGCGGCGAGGGCTGCGTCGCCGGCACCCTGTGGCAGCAACGACACCATCTCGAGCACGCGGTACGCGACGGCGTCTACGGTGCGCAGCCGGTCCGACAGCAGGCGCTCGAGGGGGACGGCCCCGTCCACCGACGGAGGCGAGAGACGAAACCGAAAGTGCCCCCGCTCGTGAATCAGGTCGCCCGCCGCGACGAGGGTGCGCGCCGCTTCGATCACGCCTAGCGGGGTGTCGCCCCCGATGGCTGCCACGCGGGAGGCCAGCCCGCTCCCCTCGGGCTCCCCCAGGACTTGAGCCGCGAGCGTCCTGGCCAGCGACGGCCCCAGGCGCGGCAGCGTGGACTCGAACACGCCGCGCGCCAGGATGGCGGCAGGCACGCGCCCCTCCTCCGAGAGGCGCACCACCAAGATGGTCTCGGCCCCCGCCTCGTCGATGACCTCGTTGAGCAGCTTGACGGTGGACGGGTCGATACCCCCCACCGGGTCCAGCAAGACCACGGACTTGCCGCCTGCCTGCCTGGCCCAGGACAGCATCGCGCGCATCAGGCCGTAGGCGTCGGTGAAGGAGACCACGTCACCGCGCAGGAGCTTGCCCAGGCGCGCCTTGGCGACGTCGTCCAGCTGGGGGAAGGCCGCGTGGACGGCCTCCGCGGAGCCAAAGTGATAGGTCAGCGCGTAGCGCAAGCTGCCGAGCGGCTCGAGCCCGCCAGGGACCCCCGACACGTGCAGCCAGAGCGAGGGCTCGAGCGACTCCACCAAGCGCGAGCACAGCCGCCCCGCGCCCGCACCGCTGGGGCCGCGCAGCACCATGCGCATGCTGCCAGGCTTCGTGGCGGCCTCGATGACGGCCTGCGCGGCCTGTTCGATGGGCGCGACCAAGCCGGGCTGACGCAGGTGGGCGAGCTCACGCCGGCAGTCCGCGAGGAAGGGATGGGTACGGTCGACGGCGTCGCCCCGCAGCCCGGCCGACCCAGTGTTCACGGTGCGCGCGAAGAGGAAAGCGTCCCTCGCGACGGCGTGGCAGGCCGGGTCCAGCACGAGCTCCCCGAAGCGGGCGCGGTTGGCCAGGAGCTGAGCACGGTCGAAGGCCGCCCCCACCAGCCCGCCGTGTTGCTCGTCGACCTCGCCCACGGCCACACCGAGCGCCACGCGCAGCCCGGCCATGCTGGGGTCCAGCGCGTCCGCACGCTCCAGCGTCTCGAGCGCCCACCGGAGCGCCACGTGGACGTCGTGCATCTCGAACAGCACCACCAGCGTGGACCCGACGCGCAGCAAGACGCGCCCGCCCACGTCGTCGGCGCGCTCGGCCAGATCATCCGTCCACGCGTCGTGAGCGCCGGGATCCTCCTGCTCGTCGAGCACCGGGATCGCGCGATGCCACAGGACCAGACACTCCATCGTTCAGCTCATTCGCGCAGGCGCGCCTTGAGCGCCTCGAGTTCGTCTTCGATGGCGCCATCACCGCCGGCGCGCTCGAGCCGCCGGAACTTCGCGTCCACCTCGGCGCGGTCCACGTCCTCCAGCACCGAGTGCGCCTCCACCTCGGCGTCCAGCTGGGCGATGCGCCCGCTCATGCGCTCGAGCTCGTCGAAGGTGCCGCCGCCCAGGCGCGACGAGGCGCTCTCGCCGGGGACCTCGCGCGCCCGCCGGACCTGCTGAGCCAGCGTGGCCTTGCGAGCCTTCAGGTCTTCGATCTGGCGCTCCACGCGCTCGAGGGTGTCCTTCATCTCGTCCGCCGCGACCAGCTGCTGGTTCGCGCGCGCGGACGCCTCGGTCGCCTTCTTGCTGAGACGGGCCTTCTGCTTGAGGGCCTCACGGGCCAGCGCGTCGTCCCCGTTGCGCAGCGCGAGCACGGCGCGGTCCTCCCACACGGCCACCTCCTTCAGCGTCTCTTCGCGCTCCTTCTCGATGCGCTTGGACGCCCCCAGCGTGGAGATCAGCTCGCGCTTGGCGCGCTTCACCTCGGCCTCCATCTCCACGACGGTCTGGGAGATGAGCTTGTCGGGGTCCTCCGCGTTGTCCAACATGGAGTTGAGGTTGCTTTTGATCACCTGGTTCAGTCGGGAGAAGATCCCCATAGCGCTCCGGTTGGGTCGAGAGGTTCGTGCGCTCAGGGTTCCACGATGCGCGCCGAGTGTAAATGGTCGTGCGAAGACTCGCTGCCGCGCCGCCCGCGCGCTACAACTCGCCCCGCCATGACCGACCCGCTCGCCGCGCTCCGCGCCTTGGTTCCGGAGTCCACCCAAGCGCTGACCGCCTACCGCGTCCCCGCCTCCCCGCCCCCGGTGAAGCTGGACGCCAACGAGAGCCCGTGGCCCCTGCCCGACGCAGCGCGCACCCGCCTCGCGAGCGCGCTCGCCCAGATCGACCTGCACCGCTACCCGGACGGACGCGCGCAGAACGTGCGCGACGGCCTCGCGCGCAAGCTGGGCGGCGCCCCGGACGACTTCGTGCTCGGCTGCGGCAGCGACGAGGTCATCGCCATGCTCATGACCGCCTGCTCCGCCCCTCGACCGGGTGAGACGCAAGCGAGGGTGCTCTTCCCCACGCCCACGTTCGTCATGTACGGCATCACCTCCCGGGCGCTCGGCCTCCAGCCGGTCGAGGTGCCGCTCACGGACGCCTTCGACCTGGACGAGCCGGCGCTGATGCGCGCCTTCGAGGCGGAGCGACCCAACCTCGCGTTCTACGCCAGCCCCAACAACCCCACGGGCAACCGCTTCGACGACGGGGTCCTCGAGCGCCTCGTGCAGGCCTTCCCCGACACGCTGCACATCGTGGACGAGGCCTATGGTCCGTTCGCCTCGCGCTCGCTGTACAGCTGGTGCGACCGCTACCCGCAGGTGGGCCTGCTGGGGACGCTCAGCAAGATCGGCGTGGCCGCCGCGCGCGTTGGCTGGGTGCGCCTGCACCCGCAGCTGGCGGCCGAGGTCGAGAAGGTGCGGCAGCCTTTCAATCTGAACGCCCTCGGGCAGGTCACCGCAGAGCTCGCCCTGGGGGAGCTCGCCGCGACGCTGGACGAGCAGGTCGCGGCCATCGTGGCGGAGAGAGCGCGGCTGGTGAGCGGCCTGCGCGAGGACCCTCGCTTGCACGTGTACCCGAGCGAAGCGAACTTCGTGCTGGTGCGCGTCACCGGCGACAGTCAGGCGCTCGCGGACGACCTGCTCGCGCGCGGCGTCGCGGTGCGCAGCTTCCAGAAGTATGGCGGGCGGCTGGCGGGACACCTGCGCATCACCGTGGGCACCCCCGCAGAGAACCAGGCCCTGCTCGCCGCCCTCGGCGCGTCGCGCTGAGGCCTGCGCGCGGCTCGGTCCAGAGAGGCGGGGGCTTGCGCCACGGGGCACAGGCTCTATGTTCCCCGACCCTCGCAGCCTGCCCATTCGTTCGTGACACAGCCGGTATCTGACAGCTCCATGCCCGAGACCACCAAGGGCGACGGCACCTCCGCCAAGACCGCAGCTGCCAGTGTGGACGCCGCGGCGCTGCTGCGTGCCCAAGAGGCGCTGCGCTGGGCCGAGTCCCTGTGCGAGCTCACAGAGGAGGAGGTCGCCGCCGCTGCAGCCCCTGAGCCGCTCCCGGCAGACGTCTTTCGCGCGCTCCCCATGGAGACCATCCGGGTGTCCTTCGACGCCATCCTGGTCTCGAAGCAGCCGGACGTGGGCCTCGACGCCTTGCTCGCCATCGGCCTGCTGGACGCCATCCTCCCCGAGATCTCGGCCATGGTCGGGTTCGGCGACGGAGAGTGGAAGCACAAGGACGTCTGGCTGCACACCAAGCAGGTGGTCAAGCAGGCCGTCCCGCGCCTCGAGGTGCGCTGGGGAGCGCTGCTGCACGACATCGGCAAGCTGCGCACGCGACGCATCGACGAGAGCGGCGCCGTGACCTTCTACGGCCACAGCGAGGTCGGCGCGCGCATGTTCGAGCGCAAGGTCGCCGCCAGGCTGGGCTTCGAGGGCGCCCTGCGCGAGCGCATCCACTTCCTGATCCTGCACCACCTGCGACCGGGCCAGTACAAGGAATCCTGGACGGACGCCGCGGTGCGCCGCTTCTACAAGCAGATGGACGATGGGCTCACGGACCTCCTGGACCTCGGCCGCGCGGACATCACCACCAAGCGCCCGGAGCGGCGTCGGCGGGGCGTGCGCCAGATCAGCCTGCTGAAGAAGCGCATCGAGGGCATCCGCAAGGAAGACAGCAAGCTCCCCGCGCTGCCCAAGGGGCTCGGCACCCAGCTCATCGAGGACCTGGGCGTGCCCCCCAGCCGCCAGCTGGGAGACATCGTGAAGGGGCTCGAGACGGACGTCGCGGACGGCCTGATCGAGGCGCGCCAAGACATCGGCTACTACGTGGCCTACGTGCGGGAGAACGCGGCCCGCTTCGGGCTGCCGCCAGCGCAGAGCTGACGCGAGCGCCTCGGCGTCTCAGAGCCCGAGCGCGTCGAACGCGGCCGCCCAGGCGGGCTGGGAGATGGCGCTCGGGGTCGACACGAAGTCGTTCAGCAACACGGCGACGCAGACCCCGCTCTCCGGGTGGATGAAGACCTCCCCCTTGAAGCCCATCGTGCTGCCCGTGTGGCCCACCACCGTGCGTCCCCCGCGCGTCCGCACCTGGGTCGCGTAGCCGTAGGGCTCGCCGGCCGTGATCGACTCCGCGCTCGGCACGCTGAGCGCTGCCCGCGTGGCCGGGTCGAGCACGTCGCCCCGATAGAGAGCGTCCAGCCACGCGCACAGGTCGACGCCGCTGCTGACCAAGCCGCCCGCCGCCCAGGTCCAGCTCATGTCGATGTCGTCCGTCGCGGCGGCCCCCGTGACGACGTAGCCCTCGCTCATCGCGCAGTCCCGCCCCTCGTGCTGCTCTTCGCTCGTGTCCTCGAGCGCGAGGGGGCCGATCAGGCGTCGGCGCAGCTCCCGGTGCAAGGGGCGCCCCGTCAGCGCCTCGATGCTCAGCCCCAGCACGAAGTAGCCCGTGTTGGAGTAGAGGTAGCGCTCCCCCGGCTGGCCGACGGGTCCGTGACCGAGAGACCACGCGACGATCTCCGTAGGCGTCCACGTCTCGCGGCTGAGCGGCAGGAACGCGGTGTCGTCCGTGTAGTTGAACAGGCCGGCGCGGTGGGAGAGCAGCTGCTCGAAGGTCATGGCCGGGTCCAGGTCGAGGCCCAGGTCCGCGAGCAGCTCGGCGGGGTGGTCCGCGAGCGAGAGCTCCCCCTCGGCCACGAGCTGGAGCAGGACGGCCGACACGAAGGTCTTGGTGACGCTGCCGACCCGCAGGCGCGTGCGAGGCTCCATGGGCAGGTCGCGCTCGAGGTCGCGTGAGCCCGCCGCAGCGGCGAAGGTGCCCTGGCCCGGGATGCGCACCGTCAGCGTGGCGCCGGGCGCGCCCGACGCACCGAGCTCGTCGCGCACCACCTGGGCGAGCACAGCTGCCAGAGCGGGGTCGAAGGTCGCGGGTGTCTCGTGGGACGCGTCGCAGCGCGCGGCCGAGTCGCTGCCCGCGCACGCGCCGAGACCGAGCGCGCACGAGAGGGCAAGCGAGAGGGCGAGGCG
Source organism: Sandaracinaceae bacterium (assembly GCA_020633075.1). Lineage (GTDB taxonomy): Bacteria > Myxococcota_A > Polyangia > Polyangiales > Houyiibacteriaceae > JADJJE01. Next base: position 203,313 of record JACKEI010000002.1, on the reverse strand, counting down.
GAGCGAGGTAGGCATGGGGAGGTGCTCGGCGAGATGGTAGCGCAAGACATCGCGCCGTCGGAGGCGTGTATGCTCTCGCGTCAGCACCACACGAAAGGCCCCGCTGTGACCCGCCCCGCCCCCTCCGCTTCCCTGCTCCTGTCGCTGTTCGTCTGCGTGGCCGCCTGTGGCGGCAACCCGGGCGCCGCCACTCACCCGCCCGCCGGGGGGCGCGCCGCCGCGCTCGAGGACGTCCCCACGCACGCGCTCGCCGCGCCCGCCGACGCCTACGGGAGCGTGATCCTGCACGACGACCAGCCCTACCTGTTCGTCGCGCTCGAGCGCGGGCTGGAGCGCGTGCTCGCGGCCGGGCTGCCTATCGAGGAGGCCTGCCAGGAACCGCCGAACCCGGAAGGTCCCTGCCCTCACCGCTACGACGCCACGGCGGCCCTCATCGAGTCCGCGCCGGCCGCGCCACCCAGCGTGCAAGTGCTGACCCCCGAAGGAGCCTGCGAGGCCAGCGTCGGTGAGCTGACCGTGCTGGTGACGGGCAACTGCCTGGTGTCCTTCACCCTCGCTCGGCCGCTCACCGGCTGCGCAGGCCCGCTCTCGCCGGTGGCGCGAGTGAGCGGGTTCTGGGACGCGGACCTCCGGTACCACCCCACTCCGCCCCTCGAGAACGTCTCGCTCACCGACACGGGCGCGCCACGCTTCGCGGACGCGGGGCACGCGGCTCGGGTGCGCGCGTGGATGTCCGAGCCGGAGGTCGCGGGCCGGCCACTGCAGCAAGGCATCGCCAGCTACGCCCGCCTGGACGCCGGAGGAGACGTACTCGAGACCTCGGCCGCGGGCTTCCTGGTGGGCAGCCCCGAGGAGGAGTGCGAGCAGGAGGTCGTGCAGCGCATGAGCAGCTTCCTGCGCCGAGGCGACGCGCTCACCCCGGTGGCAGACCTCCCGGAGTGGTCCGGGGCGCTCACGTGGCGCGGCCGCGTCGTCGGGGTAGTCAGCGGCCTGCCGCACTACACACGGCTCGCAAGCGTCTCCACCGCGGGCGCGCTGCGACAGGAATTCGAGCAGCACGTGTGGTCCGACAACGACGAGTGCGCGCAGTTCGGCTGGGCGCTGATCGAGTACCCCTGCGGTCCCTGACGGCCGCGTCTGCTACCAGCCCGCGCAGGGGGACGTCCAGCGTCCCCCTTGCTGCGTGGATCTACTGGCTCAGCGCGAGCCGCTCCACTCACCGCCGTCTGCGTAGCTGTCCCCGCGGCCCCAGGTGCCCGTGAACGTCTGACCGTCCGCGCTGAGCGTGAAGCTCGCGTGTCCGGATCCCAGGCCGCCCGGCTCGTCCTCCCAGCTCACGTCCAGCGTGTTCCCCTGCACCGTCCCCAGCAGCGTCCCGCTGATGGTGCGGCCATCCATCTCGTACTCGTACGCCCCCGCGATCAGCGACGACTCTCCCTCCACCAAGGCGAAGCCGATGGGGCCGAAGTTGGTCTGCCAGAGGCCCTCCCAGACGGCGCCGGGCGCGGGCTCCGACGAGGCGACCGTCTGGGACGAGCCACCCTCGGCCGACCCGCCTCCGCAGGCCACGAGGGCGAGCGATGCGGCGGTCAGGCCCAGAGTGAGGAGCGGGGTGAGCAAACGAGAGAGAAGCGTGCGGGGTGCGAGCTGCGAGTGCGTCATGAGAGTCCTCCTGTTGAGAGAGCGCTGCGGAGCGCCGTGGCGTCCGAGGCGGCACACAGTACGCTAGAGTGGACACCGTCCGCGAGCCCCCCCCGTGCCGTCTCGCGCGGGGACGGAACGCACGCGACGGTACGCGCGAGGAGCGAACGACAGAGGACGGAACGACAGAGGCCCGCCGAAGCGGGCCCGTGCCGGAACGAAGGAACAGGCGCGACGGATCAGTCGCGGGTCGCGGCGGGGGTGCTGCGACGCATGTAGGCCGGAATGTCGAGCACAGCCTCGTCGTGGAGCGCGCTCGCACCGAACGCGCGCGTGGGCACGGGCGGGGCGGGCGGCACCGACGCCTGACGGGGCGCCTCGTTGGGACGGCGCGACGGGCGGCTGCTGCCGATGGCGTCGCGGTAGCCGGGAGCGCTCGGGCGCGAGCCACGGGCGGCCGGCATGCTGTAGCGGCTGGTCTGCGCCAGCTGGCTCTGCAGCGCGCTCTGCGCACCCTGGGCTTCGCTCGCGGCGCGCGCGTCGTCCTCGAAGCCCGTGGCGATGACGGTCACCTTGACGGTGTCGTTCATGTCCGGGTCCGTGACCACGCCGAAGATGATCTCGACATCCTCGTGGGCCGCCGCCTGAACCAGCGAGGCCGCCTCGTTGATCTCGCGCAGCTTGATGTCCGGGCCCGCGGTGAAGCTGAGCAGGATGCCCTTGGCGCCGTCGATGGTGATGTCGTCGAGCAGCGGCGAGTTGATGGCGTACTGCGCCGCGTTGAGCGCGCGGTGGTCGCCCTTCGCGTAGCCGGTGCCCATCAGCGCGCGGCCCGTGTAGCTCATGATGGTCTTCACGTCCGCGAAGTCCACGTTGATCATGCCGTGGTTGATGATCAGGTCGCTGATGCCCTGCACAGCCTGCAGCAGGACGTCGTCAGCGCGCTGGAACGCGTCCAGCATCGAGAGGTCGTCGTCCCCGAGCAGCAGCAGCTTCTCGTTGGGGATGGTGATGATGCTGTCGACCGAGTCGACCAGCTCACGGATTCCGTAGAGCGCGTTCTTGCCGCGGCGGTTGCCCTCGAACGAAAACGGCTTGGTGACCACACCCACGGTCAGGGCGCCCGCGTCACGCGCGACCTGCGCCACGATGGGCGCCGCACCCGTGCCCGTGCCGCCACCCATGCCGGCGGTCACGAAGACCATGTCGGCCCCCGCGAGCACCTCGGCCAGACGCTGCACGTCCTCAAGCGCCGCCTTGCGGCCGATCTCCGGGTTGCCACCGGCGCCGAGGCCCTTGGTGAGCATGGGCCCGAGCTGGATCTTGGTCGGCGCCAGGTTGCTCTCGAGCGCCTGAGCGTCCGTGTTGGCGGCGATGAACTCGACGCCCTCGAGACCGCTCGCGATCATGGTGTTCAGGGCGTTGCCGCCGCTCCCACCTACGCCCACCACCTTGATACGCGCCTGAAGATCCGCGTCGTCTGCAAACTCAATCGAGATAGCCATTGTTTTCCTCCCGGCGCTGGTCGCCGGCTCCGCCTATTTCGGCGCCTCGAGTTCGCCCACTCGTGGTCACCGTACTGTTCCGTCGTTCGTTCTCGAGAGACGCCAGCCTCGCCGGCGCCCGTCACTTGTTCAGAAGACCTCTCGGAACCAGGCGCTGATGCGCCCGCCGAGACCCGTCCCCTGCGGGACATGGTGGATGATCTCTTCCTCGACCGGCAGCGCCTGCAGCCGGTTCACGCCGTACTTCACGAGGCCCACCCCCGTCGAATACGCCGGACTCTTGACCACATCGATGAGGCCACCGATGCCGATGGGCGCCGCGCGCCGCACGGGCAGCCCGAGCACCTGCTCCGCCAGCTCGGGCATTCCGTCGAGCAGCGTCGTGCCGCCCGTGATGATCGCGCCGGACGCCAGCATGTCGGCGTAGCCGGTCTCGGCGATGACGTGCCGACACGCCACGAAGATCTCCTCGACGCGAGGCTCGATGATGTCGCACAGGGCGCGGCGCGAGAGGGTGCGCGGGGCACGACCGCCGACCGACGGCACCTCGATGACCTCGTCCTCGTCGATCATGAAGGTCGCCGCGCAGCCGTACTTGATCTTGATGCGCTCGGCCTCCGCCATGGGCGTCCGGAGCCCGGTCGCCACGTCGTTGGTGAGGTTGATCCCGCCGATGGGGATGGAGCTGGTGTGCACCACCGCGCCGTCCACGTAGACGATGATGTCGCTGGTGCCGCCGCCGATGTCGATCAGCACGGCGCCGATCTCCTTCTCGTCTTCGCTCAGCACGGCGTGCGCGCTGGCGAGGGGCTGGAGCACCACCTCGGCCACGTGCAGGCCGCAGCGCTCCGCGCACTTCACGATGTTGGCTACGCAGCTGCTCGCGGCGGTGACCATGTGGACCCGCGCCTCGAGGCGCACGCCGGCCATGCCGACGGGCTCCTTGATGCCGTCCTGCGCGTCGACGATGTACTCCTGCGGGAGCACGTGGATGACCTCGCGGTCTCCGGGGAGCGGCACGGCCTTGGCCTGCACCAGCACGCGGTCCACGTCGTCCTGCGACACCTCGCGGCTCGCGATGGCGGCCACGCCCTCTTGGTTCATGCCGCTGACGTGGCTGCCCGCGATGCCGGCGAAGACCGTGTTGATCTCCACGCCAGCCATCGCCTCGGCCTGCTCGACGGCAGCCCGAATCGCCTGAACGGTCGACTCGATGTTGACGACGACACCCTTCTTGAGGCCCTTCGCCGGAACGGACCCGATGCCGATGACATCGAGGCCATCGTCGGTCAGCTCAGCGACGATCACCGTGACCTTCGTGGTCCCTAGATCAAGCCCTGCAATGATTTCGCTCGCAGCCATTTCGTCTTACTCCGAGGGCTCTGCCCTGACCGAGCGATACATGAGTGCGAACGGGCTGCCAAAAAAAGTGCAGCGAAATTCTTTCGCCCCCCGCTACTGGGCGGCGACGAGCTCGCGCTCTTCTCGCAGGCGCACCGTGACGCGGTCCGGACGACGCACATTGTCCGCGTAAATGTAGGCCGCGCGGGTGTCACGCGCGTCGAGCGCGTCGAAGACCCGACGGATCTTCTGGAGCTTGTCGCGGAAGGGTCCGCGACCCAGCCGCACGTAGGTCGCGTCGTTGCCCACGTAGAGGCTCAGCGAGTCGTCGGTCTCCACGTGGACCTCGGCGATGGGCTCGCGGCGCCACAGCCCCACGCCCCGGTAGTCGTGCATCACGGCGACGATCTCGAGCAGGATGCTGGCGCGGTAGGCGCGGTCGCTCACGAAGCGCTCGCGGGGGATGCCCACGATGACCGGCAGGTCCACCAGGTCCTCCTCGCCCAGCTGCTTGAAGACCGTGCCGTCCTCGCCCACCAGGTAGAGCTGGTCGAGCGCCAGGATGGCCACGGCGCGCCGCTCACGCACGACGATGGAGAAGGTCCCCGGCAGCCGGCGCTGCACCTCCACGCTGGCGATCCACGGGTGCCGGGAGATGCGGTCGCGCACGTCCTCGGGGCCCAGATCGAAGACGTTCTGGCCCACGGCGAGGCCGCTCGTGCGCAGCAGCTCGGCCTCCTCGAGCTGCTCGTGCCCCGCGAAGGTGATGGTGCGGATGGCGAACGCGGGCGAGGTGCGCACGTGCCTCTCGATCAGGCGTCCGACCGCGATGGTGCCCACCACGCAGGCGGCCAGGACCACGAGCTTGCCGACCACGCGCACGGGGCCGCGCACCTTCTGCCAAGAGCGCAGGCCGAGCGCGTGGAGCGCGGCGCGGAAGGACACGAAGCGCTGCACGAGCCGCGCGCGGATGGCGCGCGGAGGCGCGGCGGCGGGGGCGGCCTCGGGGGGCGCGGAGGGGGCGCTCGTGCGGGTACGTTGATTGCGCGGCAGCACGGTGCGCGCGGCGTCGGCCGGGGGCGCGTCGGTCGTAGCGGACTTACGGCGCGGCCGAGCCGGAGGGCGCACGCTCTCCGCGTCCGGCTCCACCGAAGCTCGCCGCCGTCTGTTTGTCGCAACCATTCGATTCGTACTCGGGGGGGCGCCACGGTCACGCGGCGCTCCCTCGGACTTCTCGCGCGGCGAGCCAGCTCGGGTCAAGAAAGGGGGGCCACCGCGGGGACTGAGTCCGGGGAGCGGCTGCGCTGGCCGCTTGGGCGAGTTCGATTGTCTCCCTCGTCCTTGGCTCGTGCGCTAGCGTCTGCCCGCCTCATGACACGCAAGCGCGACATCCTCTCCCACCTCACCCGCGACGAGCTTCTCTCGGCCGTCGACACCTTCGGCCTCGAGGTCGCCGACCGGCGCGCCAAGGACCCCGCCATCGAGGTCCTGGCAGCGTCCAAGCGCGTGTCGCTCAGCTCCATCCTCGGGGACTTCAAGCGCGACCGGCTGAAGGAGCTCTGCCGGCTGCTCGACCTGGACGACTCGGGCCGCGAGAAGGCCGAGATCATCGACCGGCTGGCGGGCGTGAAGGTGCCTGCCCAGCGCTCGGCTCAGGCGCAGCTCGCGTTCGACGGCGGCTCCACGGAGCCCGCCAAGCCCCGCCGGGGGCGTCCGCCCAAGAGCGCCGGCGCAAAGGCCGAGGGCGCTCCCAAGGCGCAGACCAACAAGGCCCCTAGCGCCGACGAGATCGCGCGGCAGGTGCAGGACGCCCAACGGGCCGGCAAGCTCACCCGCGAGCAGCTAGAGGGCTACCTCTGGGCCGCGGCGGACATCCTGCGCGGGTCCATCGACAGCTCCGACTACAAGAGCTTCATCTTCGGGCTGCTCTTTCTGAAGCGCCTGTCCGACCGCTTCGACGAGGAGTGCGCCGAGCTCGCCAAGGAGGGCATCGACACCGAGGACCCGGACGAGCACCAGTTCTTCGTGCCCAAGGAGGCTCGTTGGTCACACATTCAGAAGGCCACCACCAACATCGGCGAAGTCCTGAACATCGCTTCGGCGCGCCTCGAGGACGCGAACAGCAAGTCCCTCGAAGGGGTCTTGGGCGGGGTCGACTACAACGACCAGAACAAGCTGGGCGACACCAAGCAGCGCGACACCACGCTGCACAAGCTGGTGCAGCACTTCGCGCAGGTGGACCTCAAGAACAGCTCGCTCTCCGAGCCCGACATGCTGGGGCGCGCGTACGAGTACCTCATCGAGAAGTTCGCGGACGACGCGGGCAAGAAGGGCGGCGAGTTCTACACTCCCAGCCAGGTGGTGCGGCTGCTGGTCGAGCTGCTGGAGCCCGCCGAAGGCATGCGCATCTGCGACCCCACCTGCGGCTCGGGCGGCATGCTGGTGCAGAGCGCGCACTACATCGTGGACCACGGCGGGCAGGCCAAGAACTTCAGCCTCTGCGGCCAGGAGAAGAACCTCGGCACGTGGGCCATTTGCAAGATGAACATGCTGCTGCACGGCTTCCCCGACGCGCGCATCGAGAAGGGCGACACGCTCCGCGACCCCAAGCTGCTCGAGTCCGGCGAGCTCATGCGCTTCGACCGCGTCATCGCCAACCCGCCCTTCAGCCTGGACAGCTGGGGCATCGAGGAGGCCGGCCACGACCCCCATGGGCGCTTCCGCTTCGGTCTCCCGCCGAAGTCCAAGGGCGACTTCGCCTTCGTGCAGCACATGGTGGCCACCCTCAACGCTCAGGGGCGGGCCGCCGTGGTCATGCCCCACGGCGTGCTCTTCCGCGGGGGCAGCGAGGGCACCATCCGCCAGGGCATGCTCGAAGAGGACCTCGTCGAGGCGGTCATCGGCCTGCCCTCGAACCTCTTCTACGGCACAGGCATCCCGGCTGCCGTCCTGCTGCTGAACCGAAACAAGCCCAAGGCGCGCAAGGGCAAGGTGCTTTTCGTGGAGGCGTCACGCGAGTACCGCGAGGGCTCAGCCCAGAACTTCCTGCGCCCCGAGGACGTGGCCAAGGTCACCGCCACCGTGAAGGCCTACGCGGACGTTGAGCGCTATGCGCGCGTCGTCCCCCTCGAGGAGGTCGCCAAGAACGACTTCAACCTCAACATCAGCCGCTACGTCGAGACGGCCGAAGCGCAGGAGAAGGTCGACGTGGGTGACGCGGTGCGCGCGCTGCGCGAGGCTGAGCAGGCGCGCGACGAGGCGAAGGCCGTGATGGACCGGTTCTTGGAGGAGCTTGGGTATGGCGACGCCTGAAGGGTGGCGAACAGCGCGGCTGGGAGACGAAATCGACGTGCGAATCGGTGGGACACCTTCGCGACGGGTGGCGTCGTACTGGGCTACCGGCGACGAACCCGGCCACCCGTGGGCTGCGATCTCGGATCTTCGTGGGCGTTTCGTTTCCGCTACGGCCGAGGCCATCACGGACGAAGGAGTTGCCCGGTCGAACGTGAAGGCTGTTGACCCAGGTACCGTACTAATGAGCTTCAAGCTCACCATCGGGCGGGTCGCCTTCGCGTCGGTGTCTCTGTTCACCAACGAGGCGATCGCCGCGCTCGTACCGTTTGGTGCAATCGATACAGAGTTCCTCTACTACGCGGCGCCCACGGCAGCATCGCTAGGTGTCGCAGACGATGCTGTGAAGGGAAAGACGCTCAACAAGGCGAAGATTCGCGAACTGCCTCTCCTGCTCCCCCCCCTCCCCGAGCAGCGCAAGATCGCCGCCATCCTCTCCTCGGTCGACGAGACCATCGAGAAGACCGAGGCTGTCATCGCGCAGCTCCAGGTCGTGAAGAAGGCGATGATGCAGGAGCTGCTGACCCGCGGGATGCCCGGCCGGCACACGCGCTTCAAGCAGACCGAGATCGGGGAGATCCCGGAGGGGTGGTCGATCGTGCAGATCGGGGACCTCGGGCTGCCAGGTGCGCAAGTGGTTCGGTCCGGGCCGTTCGGGTCGTCTCTAAAGACCAAGGACTTCCTCCCTGCGGGGACTCCGGTCCTGACGATCCAGTCGCTGGGCGAAGGTCGTATCCTTCATGATGGCCTGTTCTACGTCGGGGATCGCAAGGCGCGCGAACTTTCTGAGTATGAGGTGCAAGAGAACGACTTGGTCTTCTCGCGGGTGGCGGACATTGGGCGATGCGCAGCGATCAGCGCTGACGAGGTGGGCTGGCTGATCTCGTCGAACCTCACGCGCGTCCGGCTATCGCCCGACCGAGCGACGGCCGCCTTCTTGATGTACCTACTGACACTGTCTCCGCTCGTAGTGCGCCAGATCGAAATGCTGGTTGGATCTGGCGGCCGTCCTGTGATTACGTCGTCGACGCTGCGAGATATCCGACTTCCCCTTCCGCCTCTCGAAGAGCAGTGGGCCATCACCGAAGCGTGTCGCGCCGCTGATGCGCGCGCCGAGCGTGAACGACAGGAGATGCACCGCTTGCTTGGGCTGAAGTCCGCCCTCTCCTCTGCCCTCCTCTCCGGCGACCTCCGCGTCGCCTCGGATCCGTCTGAAGAGCCTGCTCAGCCCGCGTAGTTCCACACCATAGCAGCCGAGTCACCCCAGGAAGGCCTCGTACGCACACTCCTACGGGACCGCTGCGGCGCAGACCTGAGACGGCTTCCGGAGTCGACCGAGATGACGCCGGACTACGAACTTCTCTCGCGGGGTGCTCGCGTCGCGGTGCTGGAGGTGAAGACGCTCAAGGCCTCGGTCATTTCGGAGGCCTCGGGCTGGACGGTCGAGAGGCCGAGCGCGCACTCGTGGTCCGGTACCCGGAAGGACAACGCACCCGCACGGGTCGCGAGCCACATCCACAAGGCCGCGAAGCAGCTCCGGCGCTACGCGGAGCCGAAGGTCCTCGTGTTCGTCAACGAGGGCACCATGGCGGACGTGCTGGATCTCGAGGAGGCGGTCACGGGTCATCAGACCTACGGCTCGGAGACGTCTGGGTACGTGATCAACACAGCATCGAAGCGCATCGCGGAGGGGCGCATCCGCGAGGACCGCTGGCTCATCGACCTGTACATCTGGATCGACACGGCGCGCGGTCCTCGGACAGTGTTTCCAGCGAACGGACCCGTGGAGCGCCACCCTGCAAGGCCAGAGGCGGTCTGGTTCCGTGTCACATCCGACGCGGGGCTGACGGTGACTCGGGAGGTCTTCGGATGCGTTCCCAATAGGTAGGCGCGCCTGCACGGGTGGCGAATGCCGCGCCCGTGCGTCGGCCCAACGGTGGTCCAGGTGCTTGACGTCGCGGCCCTCGGGCGTGAGGCTGGCGAACGGACTGGGAACGCTCGGTCGGCGCGGCGCTGCGGTATGCACCGGGGCGCCGCGTTTCGCCTTGAGCCCCATTCGGCATGCGAGGGCTTCTTCGGTGGCCCAGCACCATCTGACACCCGAGGAAGGGCGTGGAAGCCCAGTCCCGGCTGTGACACACTGCGGGCGTCGTCATGAGCAGCGAGCAGCACGAACTACTGCACCGCCCGCGGTACTCCATCCGAGAGGTCGTCCCCCTCACCGAGGTGCCGTACACGACGCTGTGCAGGTGGGGGCGCGGCAAGGACGCGCTCCTCGCCATCCCTGACGGTCGCAACCAGTGGTCGTTCGCGAACGTGGTGGAGGCGAGGGTCCTGAACGCGCTGCGCGAGCGGGAGCGGGTGCCGACTCTGCGAAGGATGATCGACTTCCTGCAGGACCGGTTCGACGAGGAGCGGCCGCTGATCTCGGAGCGGCTGAAGACCTCGGGGTCGGCCATCCTCTTCGACGACGACGGCACTCTGGTGGATGTCATCGACCCGCGCGGCCAGATCGTCATCCGCAAGGCTTTCGAGGACGCGCTGCGGTCGATCGCGTACGAGAACGGACTCGCCAGTAGCATCTGGCTCGACCCGCGGCGCAGCCTCATCCGCGTGGACCCGCGCTATCGCTTTGGGGAGCCGTTTCTCGAGGGGACCAGCGTGCCGCTGTTCACCCTGTCGAAGCGTCACCGGCAGGGCGAGTCGTTCGCCGAGCTGGCCAAGGACTACGACTTGAAGACCGCCAAGGTGCGTGAAGCCGTGAAGGTCTACGACGCCCTCCCACGGCAGAAGCGGAATGCCGCGTAGGCACCCCGGCCCGCCGTACAAGTTCCACTTTGATGCGTGCTTGGGAGGGCGTCGGATCGTCGAGTTCTGTGCGACACTCGCCCTCGACGGTGAGGCTTTCCGGGCACACGCCGCAGTGTATGACGATGGCACGCCCGACACGGAATGGTTGCCGCAGTGCGCGATGGAGGGCTGGGTCATCTGCACGAGCGACAGCCAAATCCTCCGCTGCAAAGCCGAGTGCGAAGAGGTGTGGAAGCACGACGGCGTGCTGGTCGTCTTCAACGAGCGCCTGAGCACCGCGGGCCTCGAGACGCTGCTGGAGAAGCACATCGGAGCGATTCGCGGCCACCTCCAGGCGGCCAAGCCCCCCTTCATCCTCCGGGTGTCATCCCGCGGAGTCAGGCGCTCGAAGCCGTAGCCGGATTGCGTGCCGAGCCGAGACGAGGGGCACCTGGAGGACGTCGGGGCAAACACCGTGGTCCCGCGTGGAGGTTCCGACTATGCTCCCTCCGATGCAGAGCACCAGGGACGCAGCGCACATAAGCGGAGGGGTTGCCCCCGATGCCTAAGCCGCCTGCGGCCGCGCCCTGGAACGAGCTCGGCCTCTCCGAGGACCCCGCCGTTGAGCTGCTGCAGCACTTCGGCTACACCTACGTCTCGGCGGACGAGCTCGACAAGGAGCGCGCTTCTGCCCTGGACGTGGTCCTGGTCACCCGCCTCGAGGCGGCGCTCAAGCGGCTGAACCCCTGGCTCAACGACGGCAACCTCCAGCGCGCGGTGCGTGAGGTCACCCACGTGGCCGCAGCCAGCCTGTTGGACGCCAACGAACAGCTCTACACCACGCTCACGCGCGGCATCGCGGTCACGCAGGACCTCGGGCACGGCAGCCGCGGGCAGCAGGTGCGCTACTTCGACTTTGCCTCGCCGCGCAACAACGACCTCTTGGTCACGCGGCAGCTGCGCATCAAGGGGGTCAAGAAGCACATCATCCCGGACGTGGTGGTGTACGTGAACGGCGTCCCGCTGGCCGTCATCGAGTGCAAGTCGCCCACCATCGGCGACAAGTGGGAGCACGAGGCCATCGACCAGCTGCTGCGCTACCAGGAGCTGGCCGAGAAGTACCGCGACCTCGGCGCGCCGCGGCTCTTTCAGTCGGTGCAGCTCTGTGTCGCCACGTGCCTGCAAGACGCGGTGTACGGCACGGTGTCCACGCCCGAGCGCTTCTACCTGCGCTGGAAGGAGCCCTGGCCGCACGAGCTGGCCGCCATCGAGAAGGAGCTGGGCCGGAAGCCCACCCCGCAGGACGTGCTGCTCTACGGCATGCTGACGCCCGAGACCTTGCTCGACCTGGTGCGCAACTTCGTCGTGTTCGAGAAGGACGTCTCCACCGGCAAGACCGTCAAGAAGGTGCCGCGCTACCAGCAGTTCGCGGCCGTGAACAAGGCCATCGACCGCGCGCGCACGCACAGCACGCCCCTCGAGCGCGGCGGCGTGGTATGGCACACGCAGGGCTCGGGCAAGTCCATCACCATGCTGTGGCTGGCGCTCAAGCTGCGCCACGACGAGACCAACGAGAACCCCACCATCCTCATCGTCACGGACCGCCGCGACCTGGACGACCAGATCTCGCGCACGTTCACGAACTGCGGCTACCCGAGCCCGCTGCAGGCCACCAGCGTGGCGCACCTGCGCGAGCTGCTGAGCGGGCCCAGCGGGAAGACGGTCATGACCACCGTGCAGAAGTTCCAGGAGATTGGCGGCGTCGTGGGGCGCGACGGCCGCTTGGTGAAGCCCAAGCACCCGGTGCTCAGCCGCGCCGAGAACCTCTTTGTGCTCACGGACGAGGCGCACCGCACCCAGTACGGCTCACTGGCCGGCAACCTGCGCCTGGCGCTCCCCAACGCGGTCTTCTTCGGGTTCACGGGCACGCCCATCGACAAGAAGGACAAGAGCACGCTCGAGACTTTCGGCGGCTACATCGACAAGTACACCATCGAGCAGGCCGTCAAAGACGGCGCCACGGTGCCCATCTTCTACGAGAGCCGCCTGCCCGAGCTGCGCGTGCTGGGCAACACGCTCGACAAGCTCTTCGACCGCGTGTTCGCGGACCGCACCGACGAGGAGCGCGCCGCCATCAAGCAGAAGTACGCCACCGAGGCCGCCATCGCTGCCGCGCCGGGGCGCATCAAGGCCATCTGCCTGGACCTGGTGGAGCACTACCAGCGCGCCATCGAGCCCAACGGCTTCAAGGCGCAGGTGGTGGCCGTCAGCCGCCACGCCGCCGTGACCTACAAGCGCTGCCTGGACGACCTGAACGCGCCCGAGTCCGCGGTGCTCTACTCGTCCAGCAACAAGGACGAGGGCCGCTTGGCGGAGCACGCCACCAGCGAGCAGGACCGCAAGCTGCTGGTGAAGCGCTTCTTGGACCCAGCGGACCCGCTGCGCATCCTCATCGTGTGCGACATGCTGCTCACGGGCTTCGACGCGCCCATCGAGCAGGTCATGTACCTCGACTCGCCGCTCAAGGAGCACACGCTGCTCCAGGCCATCGCGCGCGTAAACCGCACCGCCGAGAACAAGAACTACGGGCTGGTGGTGGACTACTGGGGCGTGTCCGAGGCGCTCCAGGAGGCGCTCGCCATCTTCGCGCCCAAGGACGTGAAGCAGGCCATGACGCCCAAGGAGGACGAGCTGCCGCGCCTCGAGACGCGCCACGCGGCCGCCATGCGCTTCTTCATCGCCCTGAAGGACAAGCGCGACCTCGACCGCTGCGTGCTGGTGCTGGAGCCCGCCGACGTGCGCGCGGAGTTCGACGTGGCCTTCCGCCGCTTCGCGCAGAGCATGGACATGCTGCTGCCCGACCCGCGCGCCCTCGAGTACGCCGGCGACTTGGCTTGGCTCGGCAAGATTCGCTCCGCCGCCAAGGCTCGCTACCGTGAGGAGGGCGTCGACATCGGCGACTGCGGCGACAAGGTCAAGAAGCTCATCGACGAGGCGATCATCGCGGACGGCATCGAGATCCTCGTCAAGGAGGTCAACCTCTTCTCGCCGGACTTCGAGGCGCGCCTGGCCGCGCTGAAGAGCCCCGAGGCCCGCGCCAGCGAGATGGAGCACGCCATCCGCCACGAGATCCACACGCACGTGGACGAGGACCCCGCGTTCTACCGGTCGCTGCGCGAGCGCCTGGAGCAGATCCTGGCCGACTACCGCGCGCGCCGCATCGACGCCGCCAAGCAGCTGGAGCTCTTTGCCGCGGTCGAGGACGAGCTGCGCCAGCGCTCGGCCATCGCGGAGGACTTGGGTCTGACCGAGACGGGGCTCGCCATCTATGGCCTGCTCGTCACCGAGCCCGACCAAGATGGCGTGCTGGAGACACAGCTCCCTTACGGCCAGCTGGACGAAGCCAAGAAGGCGCTGGCCGAGGTCATCGAGGAGGCCGCCCGCCCCCATGTCCGCATCGTGGACTGGGTGCGCAAAGAGGACGTACAGCGCGAGATGCGCCGCGCCATTAAGCGCCACCTGCAGGCCGCCAGCTACTCCGACAGCGTGCGCAGCGCGCTCGCCCCCAAGATCCTGGACCTGCTCAAGGCTCGCGAGGGGCGCTGACCGTGACCGCCCACGCCGAGCTCCAGTGGGGCCGCACGCACATCGCGTACAGCGTCACCCGCAGCGCCCGCAAGAAGACCCTCGCCATCCGCGTCGAGCCGGACGGGAGCGTGCACATCGTGGCCCCGCCGGCCGTCGCCGACGAGCGCATCGCCAGCCTGGTCCGCAAGAAGGCCGCGTGGATTGTGGAGCGCCAGCGCCGCGTCGCCGACGTGCCGCCCAAGCCCACCCCGCGCGAGTTCGTGAGCGGTGAGACGTTCCTCTACCTGGGCCGCCAACACCGCCTGCGCGTGCGCGCTGGCGCCGACCCCGGCGTGAAGCTCGTCGCCGGCTACCTCGAGGCCACGGTCCCGCGCGGCGTAGCGGACGAGGCCCGCCGTGCGCTCGTGCGCTCGCTGCTCGAAGACTGGTACCGCGCCCACGCGGTCGAGCGCCTCCCTGAGCGCCTTGCCGAGTGGTCCGCCAAGCTGGGCGTACAGCCCAAGGCCCTGCTCATCCGCGAACCCCAGAAGCGCTGGGGCAGCTGCGACGCCGCCGGCAACATCCGCCTGAACTGGCGCATCATCCAGGCCCCCAGGAAGCTCGTGGACTACGTCGTGGCCCATGAGCTGGCCCACCTCGCGCACGACGACCACGGGCGCGCCTTCTGGGCGCTGCTGGGGCGCGTCATGCCCGACTACGAGGAGCGGCGGGAGGCGCTGCGGAAGGCCGGCGGGGGGATGGTGTGGTGACGTGTGACGCCGCGTCTCAGGCAGCACCGCGTCACCCGACGGCTGCCAACCGCTCCGTGCACTGGACATGCGGCATCCACGTAGGGACGGGCCTGAACGGAAGATGAAGCAGGAAAGTCGCAGACATCACTATGTGCCTGAGTTCCACCTAAAGGCATGGGCCGGAGATGGCAGGCTTCAACTTCACAAGCGCTTCGACAGCAAGATTGCCCGGAGTTCGCGAGTTCCGAAGTGGACGGGATTCGAGACCGACCTGAATCGACTGCGTGCCCCAGCCCGTTCCGGGCGCCCGCTCATGGTAGAGGACCACTACGCGCGGCTGGAGAACCAATGGGGCATCACTTGCGACGTTCTGCGTTCTGGGGACCCTATGACCCCGCTGACCTACGAAACGAAGCGCTCCTTCGCGGAGTACCTCCAGGTCCTTCCAAGTCGCCATCCTGAGGCACTCTCCGACTTCACGCGGACGGCCGACGAGTTACTGGGGGATCTGAAGCACCTGCTCAGTGAAGAGTCAGCGCTGGCCAAGGCCTTCCGTGCCGAGTTTCACGCGAACGACGAAGGGATCTTGGCACCATTCCACATCCACCAGGACGTCCTCAGCGGTCACCGGCCAGCGCCGGAGCGAGAAGATGGGTCTTGGGCAGATCGGCTCGCTCGTTGGGTGTGGATCAGGATCGACGCGACCGTACCGCTCTTCCTCACCGACAAGCCCGTCGTCGCGAATCTCCAGGAACCCGTCGGGTGGGCAGCGCGCACATCACCCATCTCGGTTGTCTCCGTCTGCCTTAGTCCCGAGCGCCTCTTGTTGATTGCTCCAACGACTTGGGCGAGCGAGCTTGGGTTGGAAGACGAACAGACCCGCGAGGCGTTCGCCGTCACTCATCTCGTGGCGAGCACCGTCGGTGCAAACGTCGTTTGGTCGGCGACTGCCTTGGATGAGCGATGGGACACCCTGCTGACGTCACGGCTCTCCGATCAGCGACGTTAGGCGTCAGCCCGCCGTCAGCGCAGCCAACAGCTCGCGGCCGGTCTTGGTGATGTCCCCCGCGCCCAGCGTGAGCACCACGTCGCCGGGGCGGATGCGCGCGCGCAGGGCGTCCACCAGGTCGGCGCGGTCTGGCACCAACGTGACGTCGCGGTGCCCGTGGGCGCGGATGGCTTCGGCCAAGGCGGCGGAGTCTGCCCCGGGGATGGGGTCCTCGCCGGCGGCGTAGACGTCGGTCAGCAGCACCACGTCGGCGCGGTTGAAGCAGCGCGTGAGGTCCAGGAAGCAGTCACGGGTGCGGGAGTAGCGGTGCGGCTGGAAGGCGACGACGATGCGCCGCCCATAGGCGCGCTGCGCGGCGTCCAGCGTGACCTGCACCTCGGCGGGGTGGTGCCCGTAGTCGTCCACGATGGTCACGCCCTCGTGCTCGCCCACGATGGTGAAGCGTCGCTGCACGCCGCCGAAGGTGCGCAGGGCCTCGCGCAGCTGGTCGTGGGGCACGCCCAGCTCGTCGGCCACGGCGATGGTGGCCAGCGCGTTGAGCACGTTGTGGATGCCGGGCATGCGCACCTCGAACTCGCCCAGGGGCTCGCCCCGGCGCAGCACGGAGAAGGTCATGGCCAGCCCGGAGAAGCGGGGGTTGCGCGCGCGGTAGTCGGCCTGCGCCGCGAGCCCGTAGGTCACGATGCGCTTGTCGATGTTCGGCAGGATGTCCTGCACGTTGGGGTGGTCCAGGCAGGCCACCACCAGCCCGTAGAAGGGCACGCGGTTGGCGAACCCGATGAAGGCCTCTTTGACGGCCTCGAGCGAGCCGTAGTGGTCCAGGTGCTCGGGGTCGATGTTGGTGATGACCGCGATGCCCGGCGTCAGGTGCAGGAACGACCCGTCCGACTCGTCGGCCTCGGCCACCAGCAGGTCTCCGGCGCCCGTGGACGCGCCGCTGCCCAGCGCGTTGAGCTTGCCGCCGATGACCACGGTGGGGTCCAGCCCGGCGTCACGCAGCACGGTGGCGACCAGCGAGGTGGTGGTGGTCTTGCCGTGCGAACCGGCGATGGCGATGCCGTCCTTGAGGCGCATCAGCTCACCCAGCATCTCCGCGCGGGGGATGACGGGCACGCCGCGCCGGCGGGCCTCCACGACCTCGGGGTTCTTCTGCGACACCGCCGACGAGAACACCACCACGTCCGAGCTCGCGACGTTGACCGCCGCGTGACCGGTTGCCACCTTGGCCCCCTTCTCGATCAGGCGCGCCGCGTACTCGTTGATGCGCAGGTCGGAGCCCGTGACCTCGAAGCCATAATCCAGCAACACCTCCGCGATGCCGCTCATGCCGACACCGCCGATGCCGATGAAGTGGATGGACCGAATCTTCCCGCGGAACATGCTGTCTTACTCTCTGGTTCGGAGGGGGGCGCGTGCCCCCGGCCGCTACTCCCAGCTCGCGTCGCCCACGGTCACGCGACGGCGCAGCGAAGGAGAGGGAGCCGAGAGGCAGGCGCGGACATCGCGCGCGCGGGGCAGGTAGGGGCGCACCCCGCGGAGCGACTTTGGAGCAAGCTCGGTGTCTCCGCCAGCGGCGGGCGCTGGGTCGCTGTCCGAGACGGGCTCGGCGTCGGCCTCGCTGACCTGCCCGCCACCGCCGCCGCGCACGTCGGCCCAGCCCAGCCAGTCGCAGACGTCGTCCACGATGGCCGCGGCGGCGTCGGGGCGTCCACGTCCGCGGGCCGCGTCAGCCATGCGGCGGCGCCGCGCGGGGTCCGCCAAGAGCTCGCGCACCAGGGCACCAAGCCCCTCGGCGCTGAGCGTCTCCTCGCGCACGCAGATGGCGGCGCCGGCAGCCTCGAGGGCCTCGGCGTTCTTGCCCTGGTGGTCGTCGGCGGCGTGCGGAAAGGGGATCAGCACGGACGGACGCCCCACGGCGCAGATCTCGGCCAGCGTGGTGGCCCCGGCGCGCCCGACGATGATCGCGGCGTTGGCGTAGGCCCGCGCCATGTCGTCGATGAAGCTCTTCACCTCGGCGTCCACGCCCAGCTCACGGTAGCGGCGCTCCACCTCGTCGCGCATGGCCGGCCCCGACTGGTGGACGACGCGGATGTTGGTGCCGGTCAGGCCCGCCTGCGCCAGCGCCTCCGGTACGGTCTGGTTGAGCGCGCGCGCCCCCTGCGAGCCGCCCAGCACCAGGATGTCCGTGGCGCGCGCCTCGAAGCCGATGGGGTCCGTCACGGCGCGCTGCGCGGCGCTCACGAAGTCCCGGCGCACGGGGTTGCCAACCAGGCGCGCGCGCTCCTGCCCGAAGCGCGCGAGGGTCTCGTCGAAGGTCACGTAGGCGCGCCCCACCCTGCCCGCCAGCAGGCGGTTGGTGAGGCCCACGTGCGCGTTCTGCTCCAGCAGCGCCGTGGGGATGCCCAGGCGCGAGGCCGCGAGCAAGAGGGGCCCGGACGCGTAGCCGCCGACGCCCAGCACCAGGTCTGGCGCGAACTCGCGCACCAGCGAGGTGGCGCGGCCCAGCGCCCCGGGCAGACGCGCGACGCTCTTCATGAGGGCCACGGGGCTCTGCCCCTTGAGGGGCGTGACCTCCATGGTCTCGAGGCGCTCGCCGCGCGGGGGCAGCACGCGCGCCTCGATGCCGCGCTCGGTGCCCACGAAGAGCACCTCCACGGACGGGTCGCGACGCCGCAGCTCCTCCACCACGGCGATGCCCGGAAAGAGGTGACCGCCCGTACCGCCGCCTGCCACGATGATCTTTCGACTCATACCGAACTCCCTCTGGAGCGACGCGCCGGCGCCGTGGAGGGCCGCGCGCGCCCTCCCTTGCCGTTGGCCCGCGCTCCATGCGCCCGAGTTTCTTCCGTGCTCGCAGCCACGCTGGGTTTCGCCCCCCAGCGTGACCTCTTGGGTGGCGCGCTGTCCGCTTCCCCCCGGTCCACCTTGTCGTTCTTGTTCGCCCGCCGGGTGCTCTCCGCTTCCGTGCGCGCCAAGACGGCGCTCACGTCGCGGGGCCGGGAGACGTTCAGCAGCAGCCCGACGGCCGCGCAGTTCACCAGCAGCGACGACCCACCGTAGGACACGAAAGGCAGCGTCAGGCCCTTGGTGGGCAGCAGCCCCAGCGCCACCGACAGGTTGGTGAAGGCCTGCAGGCCCACGAAGAGCGTGACGCCCGTGGCCAGGTAGGTGCCGTAGTCGTCGGCGGCGTGCAGGGCGGCCCGCAGCCCGCGGTACACCACCAGCACGAAGGCACACAGCAGGATGCTGACGCCGACCAGCCCCAGCTCCTCGCCCACGATGGCGCTGATGAAGTCCGTGTGCGCCTCGGGCAGGAACGCGTGCTTCTGGCGGCTGTCGCCGATGCCCACGCCCCAGAACCCGCCCTGCGCGAAGCTGATCAGCGACTCGGCGATCTGATAGCCGACGCCAGCGCGGTCCTGGAAGGGGTTCACGAAGGCCTCGATGCGCCGCATGCGGTACTCGGAGCCCGTGATGAGCAGGTAGACCATGGGCAGCGCGATGGCCGCCGCGCCCAGGATGTAGTTGATGCGCGTGCCCGCCGTGAAGAGCAGCACCACGGTCAAGAGCCCGATCATGACGGCGCTGCCGAAGTCCGGCTGCTTCAGGCACAGCAGCATGAACACGCCCGCGACCAGGATGTGCGGCAAGAAGCCGATCTTGAAGTCGCGCAGCTGGTCGCGCTTCTTGGACAGCGAGTACGACAGGTAGAAGATGATCGCGAGCTTGGCGATCTCGGCCGGCTGCACGCGCACGACCTTGAGGTCGATCCAGCGCGCGGCCCCGCCGACCGTGCGACCACCGCCGAGGGCCACCACCACCAGCAGCGCGAAGGCCGCCATCAAGATGGGGTATGTGACGTAGGACGCCTGGTAGCGGTGGTAGTCGATGCGCGCGAGCACCACCATCAGGCCCAGCCCGACGACGGCGTAGATGCTCTGGCGGACGAGGTAGTGGTAGCCATCCTCGAAGGTGCGCGCGGCCAGCGAGGCGCTGGCGCTGTACACCATGACCACGCCGAAGAAGACCAGCGCGATGATGGTGGCGGCGAGGATGACGTCCGCCGTGCCGGTGACCTTCGGGAAGCGTCCCGTCGCGGGCGCCACGGCCGGCGCTTGGGAGGTCGTCGGAGCGGCCGCGTCGGGGGCGGATGGACGCAGCGAGATGTTGCGCAGGCTCATGATGCACCCCCCTCTGCGTTGCCGAGCGCGCGCGCGGCACGCTGGAAGTCGCGCCCCCGCTCGGCGTAGCCGCCGTACCAGTCGAAGCTGCTACAGGCCGGGGCCAGCACCACCACGTCACCGGGCTGCGCGAGCTGCGCTGCCGCGCGCACGGCAGCGTCCATGCTGCCCGCCTCCACGCGGGGGAGGCTCTCTGCCGCGAACGCGTCACGCAGCAGGGGCGTCGCGTCTCCGATCAAGACCGCGCCTCGCCCACGCACGCGCAGCGCCTCGACCAGCGGCTGGTAGCTGCCGCCCTTGTCGCGGCCACCCGCGATCAGCACCACGCGCCCGCCCCGCTCGTCCAGCTCGGCCAGCCCGTCCAGGGCCGCCACCGCCGCGCCCACGTTGGTGGCCTTCGAGTCGTCGTAGTAGGTGACCCCCTGCCACTCCGTGACGTGCTGCATGCGGTGCGAGAGCCCCGGGAAGTCGCGCAGGACGCTGGCCACGACCTCGGCGTCCACACCCACCAGCCCCGCCGCGAGCGCCGCCGCGCAGGCGTTGTCCTCGTTGTGCCCACCGCGGATCTTGAGGTCGCTCGTGGGCACGGCGAGACCCGTGCGCGCGTCGGTGATGACGCCGTCGACCACGGACACACCCTGCCCCTCCGGCTCGCTCACGCGACCGAAGAAGCGGGGCACGGCCCCGGCACCGACCCCCTCGAAGGCCTGCCTGCAGCGCAGGTCACCCGCCGGGAGGATCGCGTAGTCCGAAGGCAGCTGCCGCTCGAAGATGCGCGCCTTGGCGGCCGCGTAGGCGTCGAAGTCCGCGTAGCGGTCCAGGTGATCGTCGGTGACGTTCAGCAGCATGGCCACGTGCACGCGCAGGTGCGCCACGCGCTCCAGCTGGAAGCTGCTGAGCTCCACCACGACCACGCCGTCGGGACCCGCTGCGTCGGTGCCCACCACCTCGACCAGCGGCCGACCCAGGTTTCCGCCCACGAAGGTGGGCAGCCCGGCCCGCTCGCACATCTGCCCGACCAGCGTGGTGACCGTGCTCTTGCCGTTGGTGCCCGTGATGCCGACGATGCGCCCCGCCACGAACCAGGAGGCGAGCTCGATCTCGCTCGAGATGGGCACGCCAGCCCGCTCCGCGTCGTCGAGGGCGGCGAGAGGCGGCACACCCGGCGACACCACGATGTGGTCGACCGACGTGAAGAGCGCGCACGGGTGCTCGCCCGTCACCAGCTCGGCCCCCAGCGCGCGCACCTCGGCCGCGCGCTCACCCAGCTCCGCCTCGCTGCGGACGTCGTTCACGCACACCCGCGCGCCGCGGCTCGCCAGCAGGCGCGCTGCCGCGAGGCCGCTGGTGCCGAGGCCGACCACCAGGAAGCGCTTGTCGCGGATGTGGAGAGGTTCCGTCACGCGCTCACCGCAGCTTCAGCGTGGCGAGGCTCGCCACGGCCAACATGATGGAGATGATCCAGAAGCGGACGATGACCCGCGGCTCGGGCCAGCCCTTCTTCTCGAAGTGGTGGTGGATGGGCGCCATCAGGAAGATGCGCTTGCCTCCCGAGACCTTGAAGTAGCCCACCTGGATGATGACGCTGACGGCCTCCACCACGAAGATGCCGCCCAGCAAGATGCTGAGCAGCTCGTTCTTGGTGGTGACGGCGAGCGCCCCGAGCCCACCGCCGAGGGCCAGCGACCCCACGTCGCCCATGAAGACCTGCGCGGGGTAGGTGTTGTACCAGAGGAAGCCGAAGCCACAGCCGATCACCGAGGCGCAGAAGATGGCTAGCTCGCTGGCGCTCTCCACGTGCGGGATGTGGAGGTAGTCGGCGACGTTGTTCCCGAAGAACGAGAGACCGGCCAGGTACGCCAGGATGGCGTAGGTCCCGGCGTTGACCATGACCGGACCGATGGCCAGCCCGTCGAGGCCGTCCGTCAGGTTCACGGCGTTGCTGGTCCCCACGATGACGAACGCGGCGAAGCCGACGTAGAGCCACGGAGGGAGCTCGATGGGGTACTTGCTGAAGGCCAGGAACGGCACCGAGAGGCGCCAGCGCACGGCGATCCAGTCCGCCGGGAGACCTTGCTCGCCCATGAAGAGCCAGCCGCACACCAGGAAGGCGACACCGAACTGAAGCAGCAGCTTGTAGCGCCCGGCGAGACCGCCTGTGCTCTTCTTCTGCACCTTGGCCGCGTCGTCGATGTAGCCCACCACGCCGTAGGCTGCGGTTACGGCCGTCACCACCCACACGAGCGGGTTGGCGGGGTCCGCCCAGAGCACGGTGGCGGTCACCAGCGCGAGCAGCATGAGCGCACCGCCCATGGTGGGCGTGCCGGCCTTGCTGAAGTGCGACTCGGGCCCCTCCTTGCGCACGACCTGGCCGATCTGCTTGCGCTGCAGGCTGCGGATGAACCACGGGTAGAGCCCGAAGGTCAGCAGCATGGCGGTCATCGTCGCGCACAGGACGCGGAAGGGCACGTAGCGCAGGACGTTCAGGAACCCGAGCTGCGGGTTCGTGTGCAGGGGGTACAGGAGGTAGTAGATCATCGACGGACCTCGCTGGGGGGGGAGGCAGGCCCAGCCAGTGCGGCGACCACCCGCTCCATCTTGGTCGAGCGGGAGCCCTTCACGAGCACCACGTCTCCGTCACGCACGCGAGCTAGCGCTGCGAGCGCGGCCGCCTCGCTGCTGCCCGTCTCGTGCACCGCCACGCCACGCTCACGCGCCGCGCGCGCGGCAGCCCGCATCTCGGGCCCCGCCGTGATCAGCTGACGGACGCCAGCGCGCGCGAGATGCGCGCCCACCGCGCGGTGCTCCGCGACGCTGTGTCGGCCGAGCTCGCGCATGTCACCGAGCACGGCGACGAAAGCGCGACCGCTGTCACGCGCGATGCGCGCGGCGGTGTCGATGGCCATGGCTACGCTCGCAGGGCTCGCGTTGTACGTGTCGTCGATGATCAGCCGCTCTCCGGAGAGCAGCATCGGGACCAGTCGACCCGGCTCTGGCGCAGCGCCCGCGAGGGCCTTCGCAGCCCCAGCCGGGTCGTGGCCCAGCACGTCCAGCACGGCGGCCACGGCTGCCAGGTTCTCCACGCCGGCGTCACCGATGACCCGCACCGTGAGCTCGTACTGCGCGGCGGGGCTGTGCTCATCGGCCACGCGCGAGAAGGCGACGCGCATGCCCTCGCGCCCCATGCCCAGCGCGCGACCGCGCCAGAGGTTGCCGTCGCCGAGGCCATAGCGGACCTTCCGACCCGCAGGGCACGCGGCGAGCGCTTGCTGCACGTGGACGTCGTCACCGCAGCCGATGGCCACGTCGCTCGCGCCGAGGGCCATGAACAGCGCCCCCTTCTCGCGCGCGACATCCTCGATGGTGCCGAGTCCGGCGGTGTGGGCCAGGGCCACGTGGGTGACCACGGCGACGTCCGGCCGCGTGATGTCCGCCAAGCGCGCGATCTCGCCGGGCTCGCTCGTACCCATCTCGATCACGGCGGTGTCGAACTGCTCATCCAAGACGAACAGCGTCATGGGCACGCCCACGCGGTTGTTGAGGTTGCCGGGAGTCGACCAGACGCGCGCGCCAACCCCCGCGAGGCCGATGCTGACGAGCCGCTTGGTGGACGTCTTGCCGACCGAGCCCGTGATGCCGACCAGCCGACCAGACCAGCGCGCCCGATGCGCCCGCGCCAGCTCCCCCAGCGCGAACAACGGGTCGTCGACGGACACCCCACGGACACCCGGGTGCTGGGCGAGAGACGCGTGTCCGCGCGCGACGAGCGCCGGGGCGCCGACGGCCGTGGCGGCTGCGAGGAAGGCGTGCGCGTCATGCTGCTCGCCGCGGAGCGCCACGAACAGGTTGCCGGCCACGAGGCGGCGCGAGTCCAGCACGACGCCCGTGACGACGTCGTCGGACGCGCTGCCCGGCAGCAGCTCCCCGCCGGTCAGCGCCGCGATCTCACCGAGCGTGAAGCGCGCCTTGTTCCCTGGTACCTCCGTCGCCATCAGCGCGCCTCCTTGCCGCGCGCCGAGAGCGCGCGAGCAGCCTCGACTCGGTCGTCGAAGGGATGCTTGGTGGTGCCGAGGATCTGATAGTCCTCGTGGCCCTTGCCCGCGATGAGCACCGTGTCCCCGGGGCGCGCGCTCGCGACCGCCAGCGAGATGGCGTCACGTCGGTCGAGCACCCGCGTGTAGGCGCGCGTCGCGTGGGGGAGCTCGTCGGGGACCACGCGAGCGATGGCGGTCGGCCCCGCCGCCGTCCCGCAGCCGCGCTCCACGTCGTCGAGGATGCTCTCGGGCTGCTCCGTGCGCGGGTTGTCGCTGGTGATGACCACCAGGTCGCTGGTGCCGCAGGCGGCCTGAGCCATGAGCGGGCGCTTGCCCCGGTCGCGGTCCCCACCACAGCCGAACACGGTGATCAGCCGCCCGGGGGTCAGGGCCCGCAGCGCGCGCACGGTGCGCTCGAGCGCGTCCGGGGTGTGCGCGTAGTCGACGAACACGGCGATGTCTTCGTCGCTGGGCACGCGCTCGAGGCGCCCCGGCGCCCCTGGGAGCTGCTCGCACGCGGCGACCGCGGCGGCCCACGGCACGCCCAGCGCGGCGGCGCAGCCTATGGCGACGAGCAGGTTCTCGAGGTTGTGCGCACCCACCATGGGGCTCTGCAGCGGGAAGACGCCGCCCGGCGTGTGCAGCTCCGCGCGCAGCCCGGCGCGGGTCATGGACCACGAGGCGACGCGCAGCTCGGCCTCGTCGTCCGCGCTGACCGAGCAGCGCAGCACCTCGCCAGCGGCGCGGGTGGCCAGCTGCGCGCCGAACTCACCGTCCACGCAGATGACGCTGACGCGCGGGGCGTACTCCGTGAAGAGCCGCGCCTTCGCTTCGCCGTAGGCCTCCATGCTGGGGTGGAAGTCCAGGTGGTCCTGCGTCAGGTTCGTGAAGCCGCACACGTCGAAGCGGACGTAGGCGACGCGCTCGAGCTCGAGCCCGTGACTGGAGACCTCCATCACCAGGTGCGTCGCCCCTGCCTCGACCGCCTGTGCCAGGTAGCGCACCAGGTCGTCCGCCTCGGGCGTGGTGTAGCCGGAGCTCGTCACGTATCCCGGGCCGCGCACGGCCACCGTGCCGATCAAGCTCACTGGCTTTCCTGCGCGCGCCAGGATGCCCTCCAGCAAGTAGCTGGTGGTGGTCTTGCCGTTCGTGCCGGTGATGCCCACCACGGCGAGAGCCTGAGAGGGCTCGCCGTACACCGCGTGCGCTGCGCGCGCGAGCCCACGACGCACGTCCGTGCTGAGCAGCTGCGGCAGCGCGAGGCCCTCGACCGGCTCGGCCGTGAGGACACCGCACGCGCCGGCGAGGGCCGCAGCGTCCACGAACGCTCTGCCGTCGGCGTGCTCGCCGGGCAGCGCGACGAAGAGGTCGCCCGGAGTCACCCGGCGCGAGTCCCGCTGCACGCCGCGCACTACGGCGCTGCCATCGCCGTGGAGCGACTGAGCGGCCCCGAGCCGCACCAGATCCGCGAGCGTGGTCGCCGCGCGCTCGGTGTGCGTCGCGCTCATGGTGCCGCTCCCGTCGCGGGCGCGGCGACACGCGCGGCGCTCGCGACCGTCCCGCTCTCGTCGGGGTCAATCGCCTCGTCCACGTCGAAGCGCGGGCGCTGCAGCACCACACGCACCGGCGCACCGACCGCGCCGAAGGCGCCGGGGGCGGGCTCCTGCGCGACGGCCACGCCGGACCCCTCGAAGCGCGGCATCAACCCCACGCGATGCAGGGTGATCAGCGCCGCGCGCGCGCTCATGCCGCGCACGTCCGGCACCAGCGTCTCGCCCTCTCGGGGCTCGCGACGCGCGACCGCAGGGATGGGCTGCGGCGTGCCAGCGTACGCGTTGCGCGCCGCGACTACGCCTTCTTCACCGTCCACGTCGGAGTCGTCACTCCCATCCTCGCTCGCGCCAGGGTTGCCGCGCCCTTCGCGCTCTGCGCGCGCGGCCTCACGTGCGGCGATGCGGGCCTCCCGGCGAGCCTGACGCAGCCGCGCCGAGTGCTCGGCGAGCGCCTGCCCGCCCCCGTTGGGGGGAACGCCGAGGTGCCGCAGCGCGGCCTCGCCCACGCGCCGGAACACCGGGCCTGCCACGATGCCGCCAGCGTGGGCAATGAGGGGCTCGTCGATCACCACGGAGATGACCAGCCGCGGACTCTCGGCCGGCACGAAGCCCACGAACGACGCCAGCCACTGGTCGCGCGCGTAGCCGCCCGTGACGTAGTCGGCCTTCTGTGCGGTCCCCGTCTTGCCCGCCACGAGGTAGCCGTCGATGGCGGCTTCGATGCCCGTCCCGCCCGGGCCAGTCACCGCCGTCATCATGTCCGCGACCAAGCGCGCCGTGGCCGTGGGGATGACCTGCCGCCGCACCTGCGGGAGATTGTCCTGCACCATGGCTCCGTCCGCGTCGACGACACGCCGCACCAGCGTCGGCCTCATCAGCCGTCCGCCGTTCGCGATGACACCCATGGCGGTGGCCAGCTGCACGGAGGTGACGCTCATTCCCTGACCGAACGAGATCGTGGCGGCGTCCATTTCGTACCAGCGCCGATAGTGGCGCAGCACGCCGCCGGTCTCACCGGGCAGCGGCAACCCCGTCTGCTCGCCGAAGCCGAAGCGGCGCATGGCGCGGTACAGGCCGCTCCGGCCCATGGTCGCGGCGATGCGGGCCGTGCCGATGTTGCTGGAGAAGGCGATGATCTGCGCGGGCGTCAGCGTGGTGTAGTGGTGCGAGTCCCGGATGGTGTTCTCTTCGTCCACCACCATGGAGCCGTCGCCGCAGTCGAAGGTCTGGTTGGCGCGGATGGTGCCCGCCGCCAGCGCACCGGCGATGGTGAAGGGCTTGACGGTGGAGCCCGGCTCGAAGCGGTCCGTGACGGCGCGGTTGCGGCGCGACGAGATGTCGAAGCGCCCCGGCGAGTTGGGGTCGTAGGTGGGGTAGTTCGCCAGCGCGAGGATCTCGCCGGTGTTCGGGTCCATCACCACGACGTGCCCAGCGCGCGCCTCGAAGGTCTGCACCGCCAGCGCCAGCTCGCGCTCCGCGATGTGCTGAATGGTCTTGTCGATGGTGAGCGTGATGTCCTGCCCACGCTGCGTGGTGCTGTCCAGCAGGTGGTCGGAGTACACCACCCGGCCACGACGGTCGCGCACCGCCTCGAACTCGCGCTCGGGTCCGCGCAGGCTGTCCTCCATGAACAGCTCGATCCCCTCGATGCCCTCGCCATCGACGTTGGCGAAGCCGAGTACGTGCGCGGCCAGCTCGCGGTTGGGGTAGAAGCGGCGCGCTTCCTGCTCCAAGCGCACGCCGGGGATGGCCAGCCGCTCGACCGCCGCCCCTTGCTGCGGGGTGACGTGGCGCTCGATGAACGCGAACGCGCGGTCCGATGCGAGCCGGGCCGTGACGGTCTCCACGTTCAGCCCACGGATGACGCTGGCCAGCTGCTGGGCCGTGGCCGCCGGGTCGCGCCCGGCCGCGCGCAGCTCGCGGGGGTTGGCGGTGACCGTGTCCACGTCCACGCTCACCGCGAGCTCGGCGCCGTGCCGGTCGTAGATGGTGCCGCGCTTGGGCGAGAGACGCACGTTGCGGGTCTGGAGCCGCTGGACATGCTCCCGGATGACCGGTGCCTCGGCGACCTGCACCGAGTACGCGCGCAGCAGCACGCGCCCGGCGTAGCCCAGCAACAGCAACCCGAGGAGCGCGATACGCACCTTGAGCCAGCGGCGGCGCTCCACGGGGAGGTTGTTCATCGCACCCGCCCCGCCGTGGCGCGCCGGTGCGCCTCCTCGTTGCCAATCGGCACGATGCGCGACGGCGTCGGGACGCTCATCTCGAGCGAGCCGCGCGCGACCGTCTCGATGCGCGCGGACTGGCGCAGCGTGGCGGCCTCCAACGCGAGCTGCCGACGGCTCTCCACCAGCCCACGCTGCTCGCGGCGGGCGTCGCCCACGCTGTAGCCCAGCCGCACCACCTCGGCGCGAATGGAGAGGTGCACCACCACGGCCGCCGCCGTCGCCACCACGGCCGCGAACCACAGGACCAGGAAGCGCGCGTTCATGCGGCCACCTCCCGCGGTACGCGACGCGCCGCGCGCAGCTTGGCGGTGCGGGCGCGCGGGTTCGCGGCCAGCTCGGCCTCGCCCGCGGTCACCGGTCGCTTGATGGTCGGTGTCAGACACGGGTCATCGCGGAAGGCCCACTTGACGATGCGGTCCTCCAGCGAGTGAAACGAGATGATCGCGACGACGCCCTCGTCGTGCAGGACGTCCGGGAGCGCGGTCACCAGGGCGCGCAGCTGATCCAGCTCACCGTTGACCGCCAGCCGCAGCGCCTGGAAGGTGCGCGTGGCCGAGTCGATCTTTCCGCTGCGCGGGCCCATGACGCGCACGACGGCGGCGCGCAGATCGGCGGTGGTCTCGAGGCGCCCCTCGGCCTGTGCGTTCTTGATGGAGCGCGCGATGGGCCGCGAGCGCCGCTCTTCGCCCAGCTGGTAGAGCACGTCCGCCAGCTCATCGGCGGAGAGCCGGTCGATGAGCTCGGCCGCCGTCTCTCCGGACGACGTGTCCATGCGCATGTCCAGCGGTCCGTCCTGCCCGAACGAGAAGCCGCGCTCGGCCACGTCCAGCTGTGGACTGCTCACGCCCACGTCCGCGAGCACACCGTGGACACGCTCGACGCCGAGGTCGGCCAGCACCGCTCTGAGCGAGCCGAAGGGCGCGTGCACGATGGTGACGCGCTCTCCGAAGGGGGCCAGCTTCTCGTGGGCGGCGCTGAGCGCGGCCGGGTCGCGGTCGAGGCCAATCAGCCTTCCGTCGGGGGCGCTGCCCTCGAGGATGCCCGCCGCGTGACCCGCACCGCCCAGCGTACAGTCCACATACACCGCGCCGGCTCGTAGCTCGAGCGCGGCCAGCGTCTCTGCGTACAAGACGGGGATGTGCTGGAACGCGCTCACAAGCCCAGCTCCGCGAGGCGCGCCGCCATGGCCGCGCGCGAGTCTTCGCCAGCCAGGGCCTCGTCACGCATCGCCTCGAAGGTGCCGAGATCCCAGAGCTCGATGTAGCGGCCCATGCCCGCCCAGAGGGCCTCACGTGCCAGGCCTGCGTGCTTGCGCAGACCTGCGGGGATGAGCAGCCGCCCCACCTTGTCCACCTCGCACTCGACCGCACCCGACACATAGATGCGCCGCAACATGGCGACGTTGCGATCGAACTGTGGCAGCGCCGCGAGCCGGTCTTCGAAGGCGAGCCACTCGCTCATCGGATACGCCACGAGGCACGCGTCGAGGCCAGTGGTCACGACGAGGCGCGCGTCGCCTTTGGTGTTGAGGACCTCACGAAACGCGGCGGGAAAGGACGTTCGTCCCTTTGCATCCACTGCGTGTTCGTAGCGCCCTCGAAACAACTTCGCGTCCTTTGATGTCGGGTCTGTGTGGGACCAGCTGGGGAGTCCGGCTGGCGATGATGGCACCGCTTGGCACCTTTTACCACTAGAGCCCGAAAGTACGGCCGCATATTTCGATAAGTCAACTAAGTATGCGAAGCTTATCCCTTGTTTCTAGTCAATTCGTCTGCAGCACTCCGCCGGGATCGAAGTGGATCAAAGTGGATCGCGTTCGCTACAACTTGACATCCGTGCAGTACCAGGCGCGCGGAGAACGCGGCTAGAGTTCCGACGATGCTGCCGCATGAACCGACTCTCCCCGAGGATCTGGCCACGGCGTGGGAGAGCGTGCTCAGCGACTGGTCGTCCGACGCGCACCACGTGGCGTTCATCGAGCTGTGCGCCGTGCGCGGACGCCTGGCGGACGCCGGAGCGCTCTACCGACGCGCCAAGGAGCTGGACGCCGAGCGTGCCGAGCTCGCCGAGAAGCAGCTGCAACGGATCATGGCGCGAGCGCTGGTCATGCTCGCGCAGCACACCCCGGTAGCCCGCAACAGCGCGGCCGTGCGGCGTCTCGCGTTGGTGGTGGCGGTGGTGGTGGCCGGGCTGATGATGGGCTCGGCGCTGTGGGCGGTCACCCGCCTGCTGGCGGCCCAGGGAGGGTGACGCGCGGCCGAGCGCCCCCGCGCAACGCAAGCTGGTGCAATCTCCACGGGGCGCTGATAGTCTCGCTACACGCTTCCATGCAGCTGGACTTCAACGCGCGCGAGCTGACCATAAAGCTGGTCTATTACGGCCCCGCCCTCAGCGGCAAGACCA
Source organism: Sandaracinaceae bacterium (assembly GCA_020633075.1). GTDB lineage: Bacteria > Myxococcota_A > Polyangia > Polyangiales > Houyiibacteriaceae > JADJJE01. The sequence goes on along the minus strand of JACKEI010000002.1, from coordinate 172,958 downwards.
CCAACCTGCAGGCCGTCCACACCCTCGTGGACTCCCAGGCCAGCGGCCGCCTGATGACGCTCGAGACGCGCGACGACCGCACGCTCTTCTTCGACCTCCTGCCGCTCAGCTTTCAGGCCGGCGGGCTCACGATCCGCATCAAGCTGTTCACCGTGCCCGGGCAGGTCATCCACAACGCCACGCGCAGGCTCGTGCTCCAGGGTGCCGACGGGGTGGCGTTCATCGCGGACTCTCAGATCGCCGAGACCGCCGCCAACCGCGAGGCCTTCCTGAACATGCAGGAGAACCTGCGCGAGAACGGACTCGACCCGGATCAGGTCCCGCTGGTCATCCAGTTCAACAAGCGCGACATGCCGAACGTGCGCTCGGACGCAGAGCTCGATCGCATGGCCGAGCGTGGGAAGGAGCCCGTGTTCAAGGCGGTCGCGCTGCGCGGCGTCGGCGTGCTCGAGACGTTACTGGGCCTCTTGGAGCACACCTTCGCGCACCTCGAGCGGCTGCACTCGCTCGAAGCCAAGTTCGGCCTCAATCAGGCGGTGTTCATGAACGAAGTCCGGCAGCGCCTCGAGCCAGGACGCGCATCGTGACGGCCAAGAACGGACAGCGAGGCGCGATCGACATCGCGCTCGGGGACGTGGCGAAGCTCGAAGAGGTGGTGGACCGCGAGGCCCTGACCCAGGTCTGCCGCTCCTTCTTCGAGCTCTTCTCGCTGAGCGTGCGCATCTTCTCGAGCTCCGGCGTGTTGCTGGCCGACGTCCACGAAGAGCAGAGCGTGTGTCGCTACGTGAACAGCCTCGCGGGCGGGCGCGACGCCTGTCGGTCGGTGGTCGCTGGCGTACGCAACGCCCCTCCGAGCATGGAGATCGTGACGCACCCGTGCTTCACCGGCGCGGTCTACCGCATCGTGCCCATCACGTACCAAGGACGCGGAGTGGGCCGCATCGTGCTCGGTCCGTACCTCCCGGCCGACACGCGCGAGGTACCTGCCGCGCTGCTCGCGGTAGACCCAGAGCTCGACCAGAACGAAGCGCGCGACCGCCTCGCGCAGATGCCGCGCGTCCGCACCGAGACGAGCGACCGCATCATCGAACACCTGCGCGGGATCCTGGACCTGCTGCTCTTCAGCAGCCATCGCGCCCACCTCACGAGCGAGATGCACGTCGCGAGCGTCCGCGAGAGCTTCCGGGAGCTGGCCGAGAAGAACGACCGCCTCACCGCCGCGTACGACCGGCTGAAGGAGCTGGACCGCCTCAAGAGCAACTTCCTCGCCACGGTGAGCCACGAGCTGCGCACCCCCCTGACCAGCATCATCGGCTATTCCGAGATGCTGGAGTCCGGCATGGTGGGTGAGCTCAACGAGGAACAGAAGGAGTTCGTCCACACCATCTTCGAGAAGGGGGATCAGCTGCTGGCGCTCATCACGACGCTGCTGGACCTGTCCAAGATGGACCAGAGCGCCATCCGCCTGGACCGCGTCCCGGTAGACGCGACCCTGCTCCTTGGCGACGTGCAGGCCAACATCGCGCCCACCGCCAAGAAGCGGGACATCCAGGTGGAGACCCAGGTCGAGGCCGATCTCCCCCACCTGGACGGGGACCTGGTGCGGCTCCGACAGGTGCTCTTCAACCTGGCCGACAACGCGCTCAAGTTCACCGCCAACGGCGGCCGCGTCACGCTCTCGGTCAAGCGCGACTGGATTGAAGACGAGACCTCCGGCATGGGCGCCGTGCTGATGGGTGGCGAGTCCACGCCGGCGGTGCGCTTCGACGTCCAGGACTCGGGCATCGGCATGGAGGAGCGCGAGCTGGCTCGCATCTTCGATGCGTTCTATCAGGTGGACGGAAGCTCCACGCGTGAGCACGGCGGGGCGGGGCTCGGGCTGAACATCGCCAAGCGCATCACCGAAGCGCACGGCGGGCGCATCCGCGTCACCAGCCAGGTGGGCGTCGGCACCACGTTCTCCGTGTTGCTGCCGATCGTCGCTTCGTAGCGATGGACGAGTTCGAGCTGATCGAGGCGCTGCGCACGCGCTTCACCGGCACGGGCGGTACCACGGTGCCGCTGGTGGACATCGGCGACGACGCCGCCGTGCTCCCGAGCGATGAACGCCCGCTCGTGCTCAGCGTCGACGCCTCCGTCGAGGGCGTGCACTTCGAGCAGCGCTTCGCGCCGGCAGAGGACATCGGGTACCGCGCGCTCATGGCCGCCGCCAGCGACCTGGCCGCCATGGGCGCGGACGCGGAGGCCGCCCTCTTGGGGTTGATCATCGCCGCCGGGGCCGAACCCGCGTGGCTGCTCGCGCTGGCCGACGGAGTGGCCGCAGCGGCCTCCGCAACGGGGCTCCGCGTGGTTGGCGGCAACGTCAGTCGAGGCGCTCGCACGTCCCTCACCACCACAGTGACGGGGCGCTTGCCGCTCGGCAGCGCGGGGCTCCGCCGCACGGGGGCGCGCGTGGGAGACGACGTCTACGTCAGCGGGCACCCCGGCCTCGCGGCCCTCGGTCTCGCGATCATTCAGGGGGGCGCTCGGGATGCGCAGGGCGCCGAGGCCCAGGCCGCCGCACGCCGAGCGCAGGACCAAGCCGTCGCACACTGGCGCCGCCCACACGCGCGTCTGACCCTGGGCGCCGTGCTGCGGCAGCGCGCCACCAGCGCCGTGGACCTGTCGGACGGTCTGCTGCAAGACCTCGCGCACGTGGCGCACGCGTCGGGGGTGGGGGTGGAGCTCGAGGAAGACGCGCTCCCCATGGCCGCCGGCTTCGAGGACGCCTGTGTGGCGCTGGGCATGTCGGCCGTGGACACGGTGCTCAGCGGCGGCGAAGACTACGAGCTGGCGTTCACCGCGCCGCCGGAGCTCCGCGACGAGCTCGCCGAGGTCGCGCCCACGGCGGTGCGCGTTGGCGCCGTCGTCTCTCTGCCCGGCGTTCGCGTGCTCACCCACGAGAAAACCCCGCGGGCCCTCTCAGGCCTCGCGGGGTTCCGGCACCGCTGGTAGTCGACCACACCGAGGTGGGGACACGCCGAGACAGCCGGCGTGAGCCCCAAAGGCGTCACTGCGCGCGCTGGGTCCCGGAGATGCGGTCGGCGACGTCGGCGTGCGGGTCGCGCACCTCCGCGTCCGGGTCCACGGTCACGGCGTCCACGAGGGCGTGGCCCTGGTTGCGCTGCCGGGGGGCCACAGGGCGGAGGGCCGACAGGTTGGCCACGGTCGCGAGGTCCTCGTAGACCAGCGCGTAGGTGTGTCCGTTGTCGATGAAGCGCAGGCGCGTGGTCTGGTCGCGCCACTCGTACCAGCGCGTCTCCCGGCCGATCTCCTCGTAGAGCCGCCCCTCTTGAATCTGCGACGGACCAAAGCGCTCCACCATCTGCGCGCCGAAGTCCTCGAAGGTGGTCCCGGACACCATGCTCGGCAGGAACTGCCGGTACTGCTTCCACAGGCGGTTCTGGATGAAGAAGTAGTAGTCGTCGGACTCGGCGGTGCGACGCTGCATCATGGCTTCTTGGTTGTTGTGCGTGAACTCGCCGCGGAGGTTGTTGGAGTCGTGGCCGCTGACGGTGCCGTTGAACTCGAAGTAGCTGTCCATGATCCGGCGCACGGCGCGCGCCATCTCGGCGCGCACGTTGTCTTCCTCGATGGCGCCGGGCGCATCACGAATGAGGGGCTGGTACTCGGCCTCGATGGTCTCGCGCAGGTAGCGCAACGTGCGCTGGCGCGACCAGCCCCACTGCAAGCCGTTGAGCGAGGGCGCGATGGCCGGGCTGAGACGACCACGGGCGCGCTGCGCCGCGGCGGGTTGGCCGCCTCCCTGGGCGCCCCGCTGACGACGACGCTGGGCGTCCACGTCCCCGCCGTGCAACAGCGTCGACAGGCCGAGAGCAACGATGCTCGCGCGGATGAGGGTAGACTTGGTGATGGACATGAGACCTCCGAGGTCAGCATTCAACGGCAAGTGCGCGTCCTGCGCAAGTTGTGAAGGCACACCGGCCGGGGAGTGGACCGGCCAGCGTCAGTAATAACAGGATACGTGCACCCGCCGCACAACGCACGGCGGGTACACGCACCCTTCAGGCACGCCCTTCGGCCGTGGAGGAGCAGTCGGGCAGGGCTTGGACGCCACAGCCCGCTACGCATTCACGCCTCTGGGGCTGCAGGGGCTGGTGCGGCCTCCTCCGGCGACGCCCCTTCGCGCTCGAGGTCGAGAAAGAGCAGGGTCCCGCCGGCCACGGCCGCAGGCATGAAGAGGAGGTTCACCAACGGGATCATGAGGAAGAGGTACACGCCCGCGCCGAAGCCCAGCATGGGCAAGAAGCGCTCCCGCACGAGCGCGGCGCGGCGCCGCACGCCGTAGCCGCGCCGGGTGGCCGGCCAGTCCACGTAGTCGACCGCAAAGTACGTCGCGGTGAAGACGAGGCCGAACGCCGTGTACAGCAGCGCCCCGACCACGGGGATCAAGAACTGCAGGATGAACATGGGCACCATCACGCACGCGTAGATCACCAGCTTGGTGACCTCGACTCGCACCGTTCGGACCGTGTCCCGCAGCAGCGCCCCGAGCGTGAAGGGAGGGCCACCGACACCGGTCTCGCGTCGCTCGACCTCTTCGCTGAGGAGGTCGTTGAAGGGCGCGGCGATGATGCTTGCCAGAGCCGCGACCACCAGCAAGGCCGCCGCGCCGAGCACGAAGGTCAGCCCCCAGTCGAACACGGCGTGGACGGCGCGCTTCACCCAGCCCCACAGTCCGTCGCCGGTCGGGCTGGCCCAGATGGCCTCGGTCCAGGCCTGGTGGTGGGTGCCGAGCTGATAGAAGACCACCGTGAGCAGCACGGAGGTGATCAGGATGGGGAAGATCCAGAAGCGCACCAGCCCGGGGTGCTGCAGGTAGACGAAGCGCGCCCCGCGAAACGGGTAGCGAAAGCCCGCAAAGAAGCCGAGGGTGAGCCGGGCGGGGACGGCCGCCACCCCCTTCACCACCCCGACGACCTTCTGGACGACGGGCGGCTCGGACGTCACGGCCGCATGCCCCCAGCAAAGGGCAGGATGCTCTTCAGGTCGTCGTCGTTGAAGCGCAGCATGAGACCCAGGAAGACGTCGCGGGTGCCGTTGAGGGCGTCGTCCACGCCGGCCACGAGCCAGAAGCGACTCACCAGCTCGAAGTTCAGGCGCGCGCGCAGGCGGGGCAGCGCTTGGACGCCGATGGCGAACGCGTCGAGGTTGAACTCGAAGCGGTCGTCCAGCAGGTGCAGGTCGAGGCCGAGGCCGCCCGTGGACTCCATGATGCCGACGCGGAAGGTCGCGATGGACACCCGCTTGGCGAGCATGATCGTGAAGCGCAGCGCGTCCGAGCGCGTGATCGTCGTGCGCGTGTAGACCGGCGGGTCTTCGCTGCCGGCAGGGTTCTGGAACACCGTCTCGCGGCGGGTGCGCTCCTGGCCACGCGGGTCGTCCACGACCTGGATCAAGAAGTAGCGGCTCTCGCGCGGCTGGAGCCGGAGCGAGAAGTACGTCTTGAAGGTGTTCGCGAGCATGTTGTACTCGCTGCGGATCTCGAGGATGGTCTGGAGGCGCCCGATGCCGCCGACGATGTCGCCCAGACCCTCGGCGATGCCCTCCACCTCGTCGATGAGCGTCTCGTCCGAGGTGAGGCGCCCGACCATGCCCTCGCCGCGCGCGGTGCGGTCCGTGACCTGACGCACGTCTGCCAGCACGCGCTCGAGCTCTTCCGAAGCCCGATGGATGGACGCCACCGTGTCGTCCGCCTCGCCCACCGCGCGGTCGATGTCGGGGCGGCGCTCGTCGATGACCTGCTCGAGGTTGCGGGTCGCGGACTCCACGTTGTCCAGGATGCGAATCAGGCGGGGACCCGCCGCGTCGGTGATGCCCTCGACGTTGCGGAGGGTGTTGCCGACCACGGCCTCGTTGGACTGGATCGTGCGGTTCACCGCCTCGAGGGCCTCGCTCAGGTTGAGCAGGGCGCTCTGCATGCGCTCGCCTGCTTCATCGGTGCCGAACGAGCGCTGCATCTGGACGCTGACGTCTCGGACGTTGGTGGCGATCTCACTGACCGTCTCGAGGATGGCATCCATGGAGGTGGGCTCGCGCGCCTCCAGGATCTGGCCGCCGTCAGGGAGCTCCGGCTCGGTCACGCTGCCGGGGTTGATGACCAGGAGCTTCTCGCCCAGCAGCGACGCGCTCCGCATGGCGATGCGCGCGTCCTCGTACAACACCACGTCGCTGTTGATGCGGATGTCGACGCGCGCGCGGTTGCCGTCCAGACGAATGGTGTCGATGTACCCGACGGGGATGCCCGCGATGAGCACGCGCGACTTGGGGATGAGTCCCTGGACGTCGTCGAACATCGCGTAGACGTGGTACCCGTCGCCGTCGCTCGAGCGCTCGTCGACGTACCGGTACACGGCGATGGCCACGATCGTGCCGACGACTACCATCAGGCCTACGCGGGCCGCCTTCCAGGTCTCTTGCATCGATGCCGGGGCATCCTAGCCGAAAACTGGCACCGAGGTGCAAAGACCCGCCGTTCGGAGACAGAAAATGCCTGAGCGGCGGGCCCGGCCGCGCCGTCGTGGTTGACCAGATTGCTCGGGCGCTCGTATGGTGGCCCAACGCCCGCCCACGGAAGTCCGTTGCCCACCCTCCCCCCGTCCCGCCCGCACAACCCTCGCAGCGCCCGCAGACCGCTCGCTCACCGTCAGGCGGCCTGGTTGGCCGTGCTGCTACTGGGCAGCAGCGCCTGTGAGCTGCGGCCCAGCAACCCAGACCCGGTGTTCTCGTCTCCGGAAGAGGGCACGGCCACCCCGCCGCGTATCCCCGGTGCCACCTGCGCGGGCCCGCGCGACTGCGCCGCGGACCAGGTCTGCTCGGGCGCCGTGTGCGTCGCCGCTCGGACCTGCGTGCGCGCGGAGCTGCTCAGCGTTGCAGCGGCCCAGCAAGCTGAGGCGGGCGACCCATCCGGCGCGGCAGACACCTACGTGCAGGCCATCGAGGCCTTCGACGCGGCCTCGGTGACCCCGCCCGGGGCGACGCTGTGCCGGGCAGCACACTCCATGCTGATCGCTACTCTGCAGGCCGACGCGCGTGAACGAGCCGCGCGCATGGCGGATCGCTGCCTGCGGGGCACGCTGCCTGGCGACCCGCTGCGCGCTCGCGTGATCGGGGCGCTCGGACGCATGCGCTACGACGGCCTGAACCTGGCCGCCTTCGATCTCCCGGAGCCACCCGAGCGCTATTTCACGGAGGCGCCAGCCCGGCCCGACCCCAACCGTGTGCAGGTCACCTTCGAGGTCACCCCCCTCGAGAGCCGCGCCTTCGACCCGATCGTGGCCGCGCTGCAAGGGGACGCCGCGCGCGCCGCTGCGCAAGACTGCTTCCTGCAGGACTGGGAGGTGCGTCACGAGCAAGAGGCCAGCGCCGGCTTCCAGGTACGCTTCTTCTCGCGTCTGCGCGACATGGGCAGCTACGACACCTACCCAGCCGAGCTGGAGCTGGACGCCCAGTCGCTCGCCCAGGAGGGGTTCGAGCCCTGCCTCGCGCGCGCCCTGCCCGGCGTCGTCGAGCTCCCCAGCAGCCTCTCGCGGGTGGTGTCCTACGAGACCGCCATGACCGTGCACGCGGCCCTGCAAGGCTCGGAGTAGCTCGCGCCCATCGGGAGGCGGCCGTGTGGCCGCCACCGGCCCACGCTGCTACCACCCCGCGTGCTCGCTGCCCTCGACACGCTCAAGACCGTCGCGCTCGGCCTGATCCAAGGCATGACGGAATTCCTTCCTGTCTCCAGCAGTGGGCACATCGCGATTGGTGAGCGCCTCTTCGGCATGGGAGACGCCCCGCTCACGCTGAGCGTGGTGCTGCACGCCGGCACCCTGCTCGCGACGCTGGTCGCCTTCCGCGGCGACCTCGCCACCGTGGCGCGTGACGTGCTGCGCCTGCGCGGTGAGCCTGCGCTGCTGCGGGCCTCGGACTCCGGGAAGCTGGTGCTGGCCGTGCTGGTGGCGTCGGTCCCCACGGCGCTGATTGGGCTCCTACTCAAGGGGCCTGTGGAGGCCTATGCGCACGACCCGCAGGTCGTCGGCGCATGCCTGATGGGCTCCGCCATCGCCGTGCTGCTGACGCGTCTGGGGCGCGGCGAAGAGACCACACCCACGCTGCCGCAGGCCTTCGCGATCGGCGTCGTGCAGGGGCTCGCCGTGTTGCCCGGCCTCACGCGCAGCGGCTCCACGATCGCGGCCGCCATGCTCTTGGGCCTGAGCGGCGCCGCCGCCTTCCGCTTCAGCTTCCTGCTCTCGCTGCCGGCGGTGGCCGGGGCCATGCTGCTCGAGCTGCGCCACCCCGAAGCCCTGGGTGCCCTCGGCCTGCCGGCGCTGCTGGGCGGGCTGGTCGCCTTCGTCTCGGGTTACGGAAGCCTGCTCTTGCTGCGTGGCGTCGTCCACCGCGGCAACCTGTTCATGTTCGCGCTCTACCTGGTGCCGCTCGCGGTGCTGCTCTTCCTGTCCTAGCGACCTTCGGAGTTCTCCCATGTCTCGCACCGTCTACGCCGTCATCATGGCCGGAGGCTCCGGCACACGCTTTTGGCCTGCCTCGCGCGGGACCCGTCCCAAACAGCTCCTGCCGCTGGCGGGCGGTGACCTCTCGCTCATCGCCGAGACGGTGGCGCGCATTGCCCCGCTCGTTCCCAGCGAGCGCGTGCTCATCGTGACCTCGGAGCTGCTTGCCGAGGCGACCGCCGCCGAGCTGCCGCAGGTGCCGCGCGCGAACATCCTCGCCGAACCCATGGGTCGCAACACCGCGCCCTGCGTGGGCTGGGCCGCTGCGCACGTGCGGCGCCGTGATCCGGACGCCCTCATGATGGTGCTCCCGGCAGACCACCACATCGGCGCGGAAGACGCCTACCGCGCGGTCCTGACCACCGCGCTCGCCGCCGCCGAGGACGGCGCGCTGGTGACGGTGGGGATCGAGCCGACGCGCCCGGAGACGGGCTACGGCTACATCGAGCTGGGCGGCGCACGCGACGCGGGGGTCTTCGACGTCAAGCGCTTCGTCGAGAAGCCGGAGCTGGCGCGCGCGGAGGAGTTCCTCGCGAGCGGCGGCTTCGTGTGGAACAGCGGGATGTTCTTCTTCCGCGCCGACGCCGTGCTGGGGGAGGTGGCGCGTCAGCTCCCGGCTCTCGCCGCGCGCCTCGAGGAGTACGACGCGGCCGCGCACGAGGGGCGCGAGCAGGCCCTGGTGGCGGCGACCTACGGCACCCTCGAGAGCGTCAGCTTCGACCACGGCATCATGGAGCGCGCCGAGCGCATCGCCGTCGTGCCAGGCAGCTTCGGCTGGAGCGACCTCGGCAGCTGGACCACCGCGTACGAGCTGGCCAGTAAGGACGAGCAGGGGAACGCGACACGGGCCGAGGCCGTGATGGTGGACTCGACGGGCTGCTACGTGAGCGCGCCCAGCGGCAAGCTCGTGGCCCTGGTGGGCGTCCATGACCTGGTGGTGGTCGAGACCGAGGACGCGCTGCTGGTCATGCCGCGCGAGCGAGCCCAGGACGTGCGCGCGGTGGTGGACGAGCTCAAGGCGCGACGCGACCCGCGCGCCTGACCTGCAACAGGCTCACGCGGCGGGCGGGCGTGCCGTGGGAGCAGCCCACTTCCGGGGGCCCGCACCCCGAGCGGCTCTGGGACGGCCTCACGCTCGCGCGTGGCCGGCGGGAGCCGCCTGTGCTGCGGGGTGCGTGCTCCCCGCGAGGTCGAGCCGGCGCTGAGCCAGGCGGGCGCGGCGGGCGTCGCTGAGCTTGAGCGACGAGATGGAGCCCAGCACCAGCGCGGCGCCAGCGATCTGCACGGGCGTCAGCCGCTCTCCGAGCAGGGCGTAGGCGGCCACCACGGTAATGGGCGGGCCGACCAGCGTCAGCAGGCTGGCGGGCCCCGCCCCCGCGCGCTCGATCCCGGAGGAGAGCAGGAAGAAGGGCAACACCGTGCAGGCGACCACCATCACGGTCAGCCACGCGAAGCCCGTGGGGTTCACGTCCAGGTCGGTCGGGGACACCACGAAGGGCAGCGCCGCCAAGAGCGCGACGAAGGTCCCGATGTTGGAGTACGCGGTGAAGCGCACGGACCCGAGTGAGCGCATGCTGCGCTGACTGGCGGTGAGGAAGATGGCGTAGGACACGGCGCCGCAGAGGGCGAACAGGACCCCGCTGAGGTCCTTGCTAGCGAGCGCTCGGGGGCCCTCCGGGGCCGCCACGCCGACGAGCCCCACCCAGGCCACCGCGAAGGTGAGCACCTCCAGGCGGCGCGGCCAAGCCCTGGTGCGCGCGGCCTCGATGAGCAGCACGAAGCCGGGAAACGAAAACAGGATGACTCGCGAGGGACCTGCGCCGATGCGGTCGATGGCGCTGAAGTCGCAGCCCGCGGCGAAGAGGAAGAAGGCCCCCGCGACCATGGCCTCGACGCGCGCGCGGCGGCTGCTGGGTGCCTGCGGCGCACGCCGGGCCAAGAGCAGCGCGACCCCCACGTAGAGCGGCGTCGCCAGCAGAACACGCAGCGAGACGACGGCCACGACGCTGATCCCGGTCCCGAGCACCACGCGCGCGAGGATGCCCTTGAACGCGAACAAGCAGGTCGCGAGGAGGACGAAGAGCGCGCCCTGGTGGGACGAGACGGCAGAGGGGGCGGGAGCGGGGGCGACCATGGCTCCACCATGCCGGCCGCCATGTCATGCGTCCAACGAAAGAAGCTCCTATCAGCTATGCGCATGTAGCATATCTTGAGATACTCGGCCGCGGAGAGCGCCTTTGAACATCGACCAACTGCACGCCTTCCTGCACGTGGCGGAGCTCGGCAGCCAGAGCCGGGCGGCCGAGCGTCTACATGTCACCCAACCCGCGCTGAGCCGTCGGCTGCGCGAGCTGGAGGCCAGCTTGGGGGTGGCGCTCTTCCGGCGCACAGGACGCGGTGTGGCCCTGACCCCCGCCGGGGCGGAGCTGCGCCGTCGAGCAGCGCCGCTGGTGGGCGAGCTGGACCGCCTCGCGCAGGACCTGGCGGCCGACAGCGGCGTGCTGCGCGGCGAGGTCCGCCTGGCCACTCCTCCGAGCGTGGGCGTCGAGCTCGCGGGAGAGGTCGTGGCGCAGATGCGGAGCGAGCACCCGGAGGTGAAGCTCTGTGTGTCTGTCGCGCTGACTGGCGAGATCCGTGAGGGGCTGCTGCGCGGCGAGCTCGACCTCGGCGTGCTGTATCACCCGGTGGCCAGCGCGCAGCTGCACACGGAGCCCCTGTTCCGCGAAGAGCTGGCGTTGGTCAGCCGCCCCTCTCAGCAGCCGGGCAGCGAGGGCGGGCCCGTCTCGCTGCGCGAAGCGCTGGGGCTGCCGCTGATCCTGCCCGCTCGCCAGCACGGCCTCCGGGCGCTGCTCGAGCTGCACGCGCTGCGGCTCGGGCTGGTGCTCGACGTGGTCGTGGAGGCGAACAGCCTGCGACTGCTGAGCGACCTCGTGAGCCGCGGGCTGGGGCACACCCTGCTGCCTGCCCGCGCCGTGCAGGACGAGCTGCGCGCTGGGCGGCTCTGTACGACCAGGCTGCGCGGCTCCGGGCTGCGGCGCGAGAGCGTGCTCTGCTCCAGTCGGGACCGGCCGCTGGCGGCGAGCGCCCTCGAGGTGGCGGCACGCATTCGTCGAGAGGCACGGAAGCAACGCACCACCCGGCGGGGCTGAACCCCTCCTGCGCGTAGTCCCCAACTCACGCGCGCTTTCCGGTAGCCTCGCAGCATGCCAACGCTGATCGCCGCCCCGACGCGGGTCGAAGCCGCCGGGAACAAGCCCAAGCTCATCGACGAGTACATCGGCCGGGTCAACTCCGGTCACACGGATCTGAGCGTCGCCCACATGCGCTCGCCGGGGGGCTGGGTAGAGCCCGGGCAGACGCCTCGGTTCGACGAGTACACCTTGGTGCTGCGCGGCACCCTCAAGGTGGAGCACCACGGAGGCGAGCTGCTGGTGCAGGCCGGCCAAGCGGTGGTCACGCAGCGGGGCGAGTGGGTGCGCTACAGCACGCCCACGGACGAGGGCGCGGAGTACGTCGCCATCTGCCTGCCAGCGTTCTCGATGGACACCGTGGAGAGGGATGAGTGACACACCGGGTGCTCCCGTCGACGCCGCCCGAGCGCGCGCGCCCTCTCGGCGGCGAGTGACGCTGACGCTCTGCGCGCTGGCGGGGCTGCTGCTCTTGCTGCTGATCCCAGACCCGCGCCCGCTTCCGCCGGTGCCCGCGCGGGGCACACCCTTCGAGTGGAACCAAGACCTCGTCTGGGAGGCGCTCGAGAGTCGCTCGCAAGCGCTGCGGACGCTCTCTCCGGAGGAGGCGCGAGTGTCGGTCGACGCGGCGCTCGCTACCCTACGGAGCACGCTCGCCGAGCTGCACGCGCTGTCGCTGGAAGCGCCTGCCACCGTGACGCCCGGTGTCACGGCGGTCTTGTCGCGTGTGGAGCAAGCCACCTTCGACGCGGCCGCCGCGCTCGCCGCACACCCCGAGCGCGCGGACGAGCTGGTGCTCCTCCAGAGCGCGCTACGGTCCGACGTGAAGCGCCTGTCGCGGACGCTGCGCCCGTCCGAGTCGAGCGCGCGGCGGCTCCTCTATCGCGCGCTCTACGGCAGCCGGGCCGCGCTCGAGGAGGTCCTGCTGCAGATGCGGCCCGAAGACATGCCGGTGCTCAGCCGCGGTGAGGACGAGCCCTCTGCGGCGCCGAGCGCCGAGCTGCGCGGGGTGCGGGTCCACAGCGGGGACATCCTGGTCTCGCGCGGGGGAGCGCCCACGTCGGCCCTGATCGCGCGAGGCAACGACTACCCGGGCAATTTCTCGCACGTCGCGCTGCTCTACGTGTCGCCCGAGGGCGAGGTCGAGACCGTGGAGTCCCACATCGAGCGGGGCGTCGTCGTCGCCGGGATCGAGCAGTACCTAGAGGACCGCAAGCTACGCGTGATGTTGCTACGCCCGCGCGCCGACCAAGCAGCACTGCTCCAGAACCCTTCCCTCCCCCACGACGCGGCGTCCCGGGCGCGCAGCGCCGCGCTCGCGCGACACATCCCCTACGACTTCGAGGGCAACCGCCGGGACGCGAGCGAGCAGTTCTGCTCGGAGGTGGTGTCCGCCAACTACGGCGCCGAGGGGCTCTCTCTCTGGGAGGGGCTGACCACCACGAGCGACCCAGACACCGCGCGCTGGCTCGGGGCGTTTGGGGTGCGCGAGTTCGAGACGCACGGCCCGAGTGACCTCGAGTACGACCCGAAGCTGGTCGTCGTGGCGGAGTGGCGCGACCCCGATGCCCTCTTCGCCGACCACCTCGACGCGGCCGTCGTCGACGCGCTGCTGGAAGGAGCGCGCCGCGGCGACGCCGTGACGCACGACTGGCGTCTCTTGCCCGTGGCGCGCCTGATGAAGGCCTACAGCTGGGTGCTCAACCGCTTCGGCCGCGTCGGGCCCGTGCCCGAGGGCATGAGCGCCACCGTGGCCCTGCGGGTGCAGGCGCTCGGCGCGCGCCACGCGGCGCTGCGCGCGCACGTCGAGACGGCCGCCACCGCGTATCAGCGGGAGCACGGCCACCGCGCCCCCTACTGGGACCTGGTGCGGCTCGCCCGCGAGGCAAACGCCCGGTGAGGACTGAAGACCGCCCTCGGGGCGCACGCCTGGCGAGGACTGCAGCTCGCCGGCGAAGCGGACGCCCAGTCAGGACGGCGACGCCCCGCACGGCCAGCGACGAGCTCGCCATCCTGCCGCGGACGGACTGGCCCTAGCCCGCCCGCAGCGCCGCGACCGCGCTCTCCACCTCGGCGCGGATCTCCGCGAGCCGCGCCTCCGACGCCGCCTCGAAGCGCATCACCAAGACCGGCTGCGTGTTGGACGCGCGTACCAGCCCCCAGCCTCCGTCGAAGAGGATGCGCGCGCCGTCCACCTCCACCACCTGGTGCGTCGCCCGGAAGCGCTCCAGCACCTTGGTGACCACGCCGAACTTCTCATCGTCCGGGCAGTCCACGCGCAGCTCCGGGGTGGAGAAGGTCTCGGGCACGTCGGCCAGCAGCTCGTGCAGCGGCTTGTCGCTGGCCGCCACGATCTCGAGCAGCCGCAGCGCCGCGTAGACGGCGTCATCGAAGCCGAAGAAGCGGTCCGCGAAGAACACATGCCCGCTCATCTCACCCGCCAGCAGCGCACCCTCCTCCTTCATCTTGGCCTTGATGAGCGAGTGCCCCGTCTTCCACAGGATGGGCCGCCCACCGTGCAGCGCGATGTCGTCGTACAGGGTCTGGGAGCACTTCACCTCGCCCAGGACCGCCGCGCCCGGGTGCTCCTGCAAGAGCGCACGCGAGAGCACGATCAGCAGCTTGTCGCCCCAGATGATCTCACCGCGCGCGTCGATGACGCCGATGCGGTCCGCGTCTCCGTCGAAGGCGATGCCCAGCTCCAGCCCCTCGCGGAGCACCGTGTCGCGCAGCAACGTCAGGGTGTGCGGGTCGCTCGGGTCGGGGTGGTGCACGGGGAAGTTCCCGTCCATCTCGCACAGCAGGGCGATGGGCGAGAGCCCCGCCGCGCTCATGGCGGCCAAGGCCTGGGGACCACCCGCGCCGTTGCCTGCGTCGATGGCAAAGCGCAGGTCCTTGCGCGCGACGCGCACGTTGCCGCGCACGAAGCCCGCGTAGGCGCTCATGAGGTCCAACGAAGAGACGGTCCCGTCGTGGCTCAGGTCGAAGTCTTCGCGCGTGATCATCTCGCGCAGGGTCAGGATGTCGGGCCCGTAGAGCGAGGCCTTGCCCTTCATCATCTTGAAGCCGTTGTCCTCCGGTGGGTTGTGGCTGCCTGTGATCTGGACGCCCCCCTCGAGGTCCAAGTGAAAGACGGCAAAGTACATCATCGGGGTGGCCCCAACGCCGATGTCGACCACCTGCATGCCGGCCTCGAGCAACCCGCCTAGGAGCTCGCGGTGCAGGCGCGGCGAGCTCAGGCGGCAGTCGCGCCCGAGCGCGATGCGGCGCCGGCCGCCCCGCTTCTGGAACGTGCCCAGCGCCCGGCCGAGGTTGCGCGCAAGCGTGTCGCTCAGGTCGCGATCGGCGACGCCGCGGATGTCGTATTCACGGAAGATGTGGGGGTTCATGGGAGACCTCTCGAGGCGTGTCAGTCGCCGTCGGCGACGAAGCCTGCGCTACGATGCGCGCCGTCGCAAAACGGCTTGTTCTTGGACGAGCCACAGCGGCATAGGGCCGCCTTCTGCCCGCGAAAAGCGACGCGACCGCTCGACGCCACGATGGAGAACGGCCCGCTGAGCAACAGAGGACCGTTCTCCGCGCGCGACACCGTGAGCGTGCCCGTGCCAGGCTCGCCGAGCTCGCCCCGCTTGCCCACCGCACCCCGGTCTCGAAACCCGCCCTCTTCATGGGCGTTGTCACAGAACGGCTTGTTCTTGCTCAGGCCGCAGCGACAGAGGGCTGCACGAAAGCGCACACCGGGCGCCTCGTCCTCGCTGGGCGCGCCGCCAATGGCGAGGTCCCCCGTGAGATAGAGAGGCCCATGGTTGCTGACCGTCACGCGGTTGTGCGCAGGCGCCGTCTCTCCGGGCGCGCCATCCTTGCGCGTGTAGCTGAGCGCGCCGGTGGGGCAGCGCAGGACGACGTCCACCACGTCCTCGGCGCTGCTCACATCGGGCGTGCACCACGGGTCGTGACCTGCCGTGAAGAGCTCGCCCTCGGCGCGGCCGCACTCGCCGACGTGAATGCAGAGGGGCTTGTTCCAGGTCACGTCGACGGACGCGCCCGGGTAGGTCTTGAGGTGCTTCTTGGGTGTCTGCGCGTTGGCCATCGCGCGAGGGTATCAGTTCGACGCCGCGGCTGCCGCCTCGCAGCGCTCGACGACATCGCAGCGCGGCGCCCGACGGGCCGCGGCTACGGACCCTGAAACCAGTGGTACAGGCCCCACGCGACGGCCAGCGCGACGGCCACGGCCAGGGCGAGCTTGGCCAAGCGCGTGCCGCCATCATGCTCCACGATGCCACGCATGTCCGGGTCGCGGCCGCCGGACGGAGCCGCCTCAGGTGCCGCGTCGTCGGAGTGACCGGCGTCCCGCCGAGCGGTGGGGGCGCCTCCCGTAGACGACGGGGACGAGGATGGGTCGGCGTCCAGGCTGCGGCCGCCGGCAGCCACCCGCGCAGCGTCAGACGCCGTGGGCGCACCATCCGCAGCGGCGGCTGCCGCACCGTCCATGGCAGCCGCGCGCGCATCGCCAGGGGGCGCGGAGTACCCCAGCAGGGCGTCCACGTCGGCGTCCGCGTCGGCGGCCTCGTGCGCCCCTGCGCCCGCCCGCTCCGACTTGGGGCGCGCAAGCTCGCGCAGCTGCCGCGCAAGCACGCGCCGCGCCGCCGAGCGGTTGAGAGGGACCAGCGCGGCTTCGAGCTCATCGCGGTAGCCGTTCAGCTGAAGCGCCTGAGCGCGGTCGACATCCACCAGGTGCAGCAGCATCCGTGGGACCTCCTGGCCCGCGACGACCAGGACGCCGGCCAGCAGCTCCGCGAGCGCCGCCGCAGCCTCCGGGCTCGTCGCCACGGGGCCCTCGGCTGCGCGGGTGTCCCCCGCGGCGGAGACCCACACGTCCCGAGCGCGCAGCACCCGCGGACTGTCCAACACCGCTTCGCACGCCTCGAAGACCACGAACGCGCCGATCTCGTACGCAAGGCGCACATCGCGCTCCCGACACAGCTCGATCACGCGCGCGAGACTGATCTCGGCGACGTCGCTCATGACGCAGCGCCCTCCGGGCCGGGACCGTCCGACTCCTCGGGGGGGCGCACCCGCACGCCCGCAGCCAGCAGGTAGTGCTTCACCTCGGCCACCGTGTGCTGCCCGTCGTGAAAGATGCTGGCCGCCAGCGCGGCGTCCGCACCCGCCAGCAAGAAGCCGTCCCGGATGTGCGCCTCGTTGCCGACGCCTCCCGAGGCGATGACCGGCACGCTGACGGCGTCCACCACGGCGCGGGTCAGCTCGATGTCGTAGCCATCGCGTGTTCCGTCGCGGTCCATGCTGGTGAGCAGGATCTCCCCCGCCCCCAGGTCCACGACGCGCTTGGCCCATTCGATGGCGTCCAGCCCGGTGTCGCGCCGGCCGCCGTGCGTGAAGACGCTGAAGCGCGTGGGCTCACCGGGGGCGCTGACGCGCTTGGCGTCGATGGCCACGACGATGGCCTGACTCCCGTACGCGCGGGAGGCCTCGGCCACGAAGCTGGGGTTCGCCACGGCGCCGCTGTTGGTGCTCACCTTGTCGGCGCCGGCGTGCAGCAGATCATGCACGTCACGGCGCTCGCGCACCCCGCCACCAACGGTCAACGGCACGGCAATGGCCCGCGCGGTGCGCTCCACCAGCTCGAAGAGGGTGCGCCGCTCGTCGTGTGACGCCGTGATGTCCAGGAAGCAGATCTCGTCCGCCCCGCCTTCGCTGTAGCGGGCTGCGCACTCGACGGGGTCGCCTGCGTCGCGCAGTCCGACGAAGTTGATGCCCTTGACGACACGGCCGTCCTTCACGTCCAGGCAAGGGATGATGCGTCGGGCGAGCATGGTGGTCTCTTCTACTGGGCCAGGAAGCGCTCGAGCAAGCGGGCGCCAGCGTGGTGGCTCTTCTCGGGGTGGAACTGACAGGCGAAGACGTTGTCGCGTGCGACCGCGGCGCAGAAGCGCGTGCCGTAGAGGCTGGTGGCGGCCACGAGCCCGGGGTCATCGGGCACCACGTAGTAGCTGTGGACGAAGTAGTACCAGCCGTCCGGCTCCAGCATGGGGTGCGTGGTCTGCACCTGGTTCCAGCCCATGTGCGGCACCTTCAGGCGCTCCCCGGTGGCCTCGTCGTGCATGTCCGAGGCAAAGCGGACCACGCGCCCCGGGAAGACCCCCAAGCCCTGCCCCTCGGACTCTTCGCTGGTGTCGAACAGCGCCTGCATGCCGAGGCAGATGCCGAGGTAGGGGCGCCCCGTGGCGATGAAGTCGCGCAGCGCGGGGCCGACCTCGCCCGAGAGCACCTCCGCGCACTCGCGAAAAGCCCCCTGACCCGGAAACACCAGGCGCTCCGCGCGGCGCAGCTCATCCGGGTCGGCGGTGATGGTCGCCGTCACACCCAGACGCACGAAGGACTGCACGACGCTGTGCAGGTTGCCGAGGCCGAGGTTGGCGATGGTGACTTGTCGTTGGGTTGCAGACATCACTCTGTGAGCGTGCCCTTGGTGCTGGGCACCCCACCCTGGCGGGGGTCGATCTCGGTCGCCTCGCGCAGCGCCTTCGCGAACGCCTTGAAGCCGATCTCGATGATGTGGTGGAGGTTCTCGCCCTCGTGCAGGCGCATGTGCAGGTTGCACTGCGCGCCCCGCACGAAGCCCTCGAAGAACACCTCGGCCAGCTCCGTGTCGAAGCCGCCCAGGGTCGCCTTGGGCATGGGCACACGCCACACGAAATAGGGGCGGCCCGAGAGGTCCAGCGCGCAGGTCATGCAGGCCTCGTCCATGGGCAGCGTCGCAGAGCCGTAGCGGCGGATGCCGCGCTTGTCGCCCAGCGCCTCGGCCACGGCCTTGCCCAGCGTGATGGCCAGGTCCTCCGTGGTGTGGTGCCCGTCGATGTGCACGTCGCCCTTGGCGATGACCTCGAGGTCGAACAGCCCGTGGCGAGCGATCTGCTCGACCATGTGCGTGAGGAAGCCAATGGGGGTCTCGACGCGGGCTTGCCCGGTGCCGTCCAGGTCCACCACCACGCGGATGTCGGTCTCGCTCGTCTTGCGATGAAGCTCGGCTCGTCGGGTCATGAGGCCCGGACCATAGCCCGAAACGGGAGCCCCCGCAGGTAAACGGCGGACAGGCGGGGGGCGAGAGGGCGGCCCCCTTACCCTCCCTTTTGAGACTGCACGAACGCCATCCGCTCGGTGAGCTGCGGATGGTCGGGATCGTGACCGAGGGCGATCTGCAGGTTGAGCTTGGCCTGGCCCCACTGCCCGTCGCGGATGGCGGCTTGGGCCTTGGTCCAGAAGGGCCGCGCCTTCGCGTTCACGGAGCGCTTGGCGCCCTGCGTCCGCGCGGTCGCTTCGTCCGTGCCAGACGGCGCCTGGTGTCGCAGCCGCCCCTCGGCCAGCCCCGCGTCGTAGGCCGCTCGCGACGAGCTGTTGGAGAGCACGCGGTAAGCCTCGCCGCCGCGCCGGTAGATCTGGTTCACGCGCGCGCGGTCCTCCGCGCTGGCCATGGTGTAGCTGTCCGGGTGGTACCGCAGCGCAAACTGGTGAAACGCCGCGCGAATCGCGTCCGGCGTGGCGTCGGGCGCGACCTGCAGAAGCGCGTAGTAGTCGAGCGCGTCGAGGGGATCGCTCATGCGCGGGGCGCCTCCACGGAGATCTCTCCTCCGGGCCGGAAGCGCGCCTCCATGCGCTCGCGCAGCGCGTCGAGCTCCGAGTCGTCGATCTCGCCCACGCGCCGAATGCGAACCGCCTGCTCCCGGCCGGTCTCGAGATCACGCGCCTGGACAGAGAGGGCGCCGTCGGCGTCGATGACGAAGGTCACGTCGATGCGCACCTCGCCGCGTGCCGCGTCACGCAGCCCGTCGAGCTCCACGACGCCGAGCACCTGGTTGGCCTCCAGGCTCCTCTCTTCGCCTTGGCAGATGCGCACCGAGATGAAGGTCTGCCCGTCGCGGCCCGTGCTGAACGTCTGCGTGTTCTCCGCGGGCATGGCGGTGTTGCGCGCAATCACCGTGTGGCAGAAGCCCCCGACGGTCTCCACGCCGAGCGAGAGGGGCGTCACATCCAGCAGCAGCGGCGGCGGCCCCGACAGCTCGATGTCGGGCATGGGCTGCTCGGGGACCCGCTCGTAGGCGGGGCCCGACCCGGCGACCGGCACCACCGGCTGGACGCGCACGGCGGGCGGAGGCGGCGCGCCAGGCGCTGGGGCTGCGGAGGCTCGGGCCGGTGGCGCGACCTCTGCAAACTCCTCCAGCTCCAGCAGGTCGAGCTCGTCCGAGGGCTCCGGCGCACGCGCGCGCTCCGCGAGCTGCCGCGCGGCGGAGGCCAGCGGCGGAGGCGGCACACTGGGGGCCTGCACGGTGCGGAACGCGCTGGGCGGTGCGGGCCTGTATCCCTCCCCGGCCGGGGCGCTGACCAGCCCCGGCACCACGGCGCCCGGCGCGGCCATCAACCCCTTGGTGGACACACGCTCCATGTGGACCTTGCGGAGCGCGACCTTGGCCAGCTGCGAGCGCCGCCCGCTCGCGAGCGACGCCGCCTGCAGCGCCGCGCCGTGTGCGACGACGACGTCGGGGTCGATCTCCACGCGCGGGTCACACTGGAAGTACTCGGCGACCATGGAGCGCACGAGCGGCATGCGCGTGGAGCCGCCCACCAGGATCACGTTGTCGAGCTGGCTCGGGCGAATCCCCGCTGCCCGCATGGTGGTCTCACAGGCGTCGAAGGCGCGGGCCACGATGGGACCCGCCAGGTCGTGGAGCTTGCGGCGAGTCAGCGTGTAGCGCAGGTCCAGCCCCTGACCGGCGGGCCCGACCGCGAGCTCTTCGACCCGCAGCTCGACCTCGTCCTGGTCCGTCAGCTCGCACTTCGCCCACTCGGCCGCAGCGCGCAGGCGCTCGAAGGACTCCGGGTCGGCGCGTGGGTCGAGGCGATGCTCCCGCAGGAAGGCATCGGCCATGAGATCCGCCACGGCCCCGTCGATGTCGTCGCCGCCCAGATAGCTATCACCCGCCGTGGCGATGACCTCGAACACCTCCCCCGACAGCTCGAGGATGCTCACGTCGAAGGTGCCGCCGCCCATGTCGAAGACCGCAACCCGCTCGCGCCCCTGCTTCCCATAGCCGTAGGCGAGCGCAGCGGCGGTGGGCTCGTTGAGCACGCGCAGCACCTCGAGCCCAGCGACCCGGCCGGCGGCCATGGTGGCGTTGCGCTGCAGGTCACTGAAGTTGGCGGGCACGGTGATGACCGCCTTCGAACAGCGTTTGCCGGTAGCGCTCTCGGCGATGCGGCGCAGCTCGCGCAGCACGAACGCCGAGATCTCGCTGAGGGCGTAGGTCTCCCCGCGCGTCTTGACGACCGTGCCGCCATTGTCGCTGGCGGCGAGCTCGAACGCGAAGCGCTCACGCGCGCGCCTCACCTCGTCCGAGGCGAAGGGCCGGCCGAGGAGGCGCTTGACCGAGTAGAAGGTGTTGCGAGCGTCCAGCATGCGCCTGTCGCGTGCGGCGTAGCCCACCAACACATCGCCGGTCGGGTGAAAGGACACCACGGAGGGGAGCAGCTCGCGCCCGTCAGAGTCGGCCAGGATCCTGACCGAGCCGCCATCGGCGACAGCGACCACCGAATTGGTGGTCCCGAGATCGATCCCCAAGACCAAGTCTGACATGCACTCTCCGGAGGGTTGCGAGCGGGCCGACCATACCATCGCCGTGCGGCCCGAGGGTGCAAAAGTCCGTCCCGCGCGTGGCGCCCAGCCGCCTGGGACCCTACTCGTCGCCGCCCGAGCTCGGCTCGCCGAGGCCCACGTCATCCGTGGCCACGCCGTCCGCTTCGACGGGCTCCCCGTCGGGTCCCACGCCGGTCTCGACGCTCGGGTCGGTCGCCTCCTCGTCGTTGTCTTCGCCAGTGAGCGGCTCCACGTCCACGACGCGCTCTCCGTCCTTGAGGCGAATGACGCGTACGCCCTGCGTATTGCGGCCCGTCTCGCGGATCTCCGCGACGCGGGTACGGATGACGAGGCCGCCGTCCGTGATGACCATCAGGCCGTCGTCCGGCGACACCAAGCGCAGACACACCAGCTCGCCGTTTCGCTCGGAGGTGTCCATCGCGATGATGCCCTTGCCCGCGCGGGACTGGACACGCCACTCGCCCACGGGCGTGCGCTTGCCGTAGCCGTTGGCGCTGACCGTGAGCACCTGCTGCGTCGCTTGGGAGTCGGTGGCGGGCTCGGACTCGGCGGGCTCCGGCTCCACGATGTCCATCGCGATGACGCGGTCGCCCTCGCCCAGATCGATGCCTCGTACGCCGCGCGTGTCACGCCCGGTGGGCCGCACGTCGTCCACGGAGAAGCGGATGCTCATGCCCTGCGCCGTGCCGATCAGCACTTCCTGCCGGTCGATCACCACGCGCGCCGCCAAGAGCGAGTCGCCCTCGTCGATGCCCACACCGATGATGCCCGTCTGCCGGATGCTGTCGTACGCGGACAGCGCCGTGCGCTTCACCTTCCCGCCGACCGTCACGGTGAGCAGGTAGCCGTCGTCCACGAACTCGCGGATGGGCACCATGGCCGCCACGGTCTCGCCCTCTTCGAAGCCGACGAAGTTCACCATGGGCCGGCCGCGTGCGGTGCGGGCCATCTGCGGGATCTCGAAGACCCGGCGGGTGAACGCCTTCCCGTCCGAGCTGAGGAAGAGCATGTGCGCGTGCGCGTTGACGACGTGCACCCACTTGACGAAGTCCTCGTCGCGCGTGTCCATGGCGCGCAGCCCCTTGCCGCCGCGCCCTTGCGCGCGGTACTCGCTGAGCGGGACGCGCTTGATGTAGCCGCGGTGCGTGACGGTCACGACCACGTCTTCGTCGGGCACCAGGTCCTCGATGCTGAGGTCCCCCTCGGCCTCGACGATCTCGGTGCGGCGCGCGTCGCCGTACTTCTCGCGGACCTCCTGCAGCTCGTCCACGATGACGGCGAGCAGCAGCTTCTCGCTGCCGAGGATGGCCTCGAGGTGGGCGATCAGCTCGCACAGCCCGCCGTACTCGCCGGCCAGCTTCTCGCGCTCGAGGCCGGTGAGCTTGCTGAGGCGCATCTCGAGGATGGCCTTGGCCTGACGCTCGGTCAGGAAGTAGTCGCCCCGCGCGGCGGCCTTCTGGATCTCTTCTTCGGGACGGCCCGCGCGGCGCACGAACTCCTCCAGCCCCTTGAGCGGCAGCTGCTGCAGCGCCGAGCGCGCCTCGTCCGTGGTCTGCGAGGCGCGGATGGTCGCGATGACCAGGTCGATCTCGGTCACGGCCATGCCGAGACCCTCGACCAGCTCCCGCTGCGCCAGCGCCTGCCGGAGGTCGTAGCGCGTGCGGCGCGTGACCACCTCGCGGCGATGGTCGATGAAGTGCAAGAGCCCGCTGCGCAGGTCCAGCAGCTTCGGGCGCTGTCCGACGATGGCGAGGCAGTTGTACCCGAAGGTGCTCTGCAGCGCGGTCATCTGGTACAGCGTGTTCAGCACGATCTCGCCGTGCGCGTCGCGCTTCAGCTCGATGACCATGCGCATGCCGTCGCGGTCGCTCTCGTCCCGCAGGTCCGAGATGCCCTCGATGCGCTTCTCGCGCACCAGCTGGGCGATCTTCTTCAGCAGCTCCGCCTTGTTGACCTGGTAGGGGATCTCCGTGACCACGATCATCTCGCGGTCGCCCTTGCCCGGCATGGGCTCGATGGTGGCCCGCGCGCGCATCACCACGCGACCGCGGCCAGTGCGATACGCCTGCACGATGCCGCCGCGCCCGTAGATGTAGCCGGCGGTCGGGAAGTCTGGGCCCTTGACCCCCAGGCGCCCCGTCTCTTCGTCGTCCTGCATGAGGGCGTCGTTGGAGAGCGTGGGGTCCTTGATGAGCCGAATGGTGGCGTCGACGATCTCGCCGAGGTTGTGCGGCGGGATGTTGGTGGCCATGCCCACCGCGATGCCGCCGCTGCCGTTGATCAGCAGGTTGGGCACGCGGCTGGGGAGCACGAGCGGCTCGTGCTCGGACTCGTCGAAGTTCGGCCCGAAGTCGACGGTCTCCTTGTCGATGTCGGCCAGCAGCTCGGAGGCCAGGCGCGACATGCGCACCTCCGTGTAGCGCATGGCCGCAGCCGGGTCGCCGTCCACGGAGCCGAAGTTCCCCTGGCCGTCGACCAGCGGGTAACGGAGGGCGAAGTCCTGCGCCATGCGGACGAGGGCGTCGTAGACCGCGCTGTCGCCGTGCGGATGGTACTTACCGAGGACGTCTCCGACGATGCGCGCGCTCTTCTTGTACGAGGAGCCGGCCGTGACCTTCTGCTCGTGCATCGAGTACAGGATGCGACGGTGGACGGGCTTGAGACCGTCGCGGGCGTCCGGGATGGCGCGCCCGATGATGACGCTCATCGCGTAGTCGAGATACGACTTGCGCATCTCGTCTTCGATGGTGACGGGGAACTTCTTCTGTGTCTCGGCCATGGGCGTGACGGTACCTTGCGCGGGGTGCACGCGGGTCTTCGCGGAGGGGCGCTCTGGCGTCCCCCGGGACGCGTGAAAGTTGCGCGGAGACTAGCATTTCCAGGCCGTCGTGGCCCGCCCGAGAGGTGCTTTTTCCTTCATCGATCCGCAAACTCCGTAGACGGCTGTTGCCAACTGAGTTGCCAGCCAAGGGCTGCCTCCGCAGAGCTTTCCCGGCCGCTGGCGGCGGGTCTCGGTATTGCAGTGCGATCCTGATATGATGCGGACCATGCACCAACCGCTTCGGGTCGTGCGCGCCTGGTTGATCGGCTGCTGTGTCGCCACCACGCTCGCGGCCTGTACCACGCCCGTGACGCCGATTCTGCCGCCCCTCACGATCTCCACGCCGGACGTCAACGGAGACGTGAGTATCACGGGCGATGCCGACGCCGAGGCCATCGTGTTCGGTTACAACGAGATGCGCGGCACGGGGGTCATCACCACCGCGGACGCGGTCGGCCGCTACCAGCTGGTCCTGGGCGCGGACGTCGGCGACGACATCTCAGTGTGGCAGCGCATCGGGACGCACGACGGCCCTCCGCGCATCGTCACGGTGCCGGGGCCCTAGCAGCCTTCTAGTTGCCCAGCAGCGCGCGTACCAGGGAGGCGACGTCCCCGGGGCTGACGTTGCCCTCACACCGGATGAAGCGGCCCTGGCCCTGGCCCAGCGCGACCACCTCGGCCTCGAGGGCGGCCGAGGCGCCCCACAGCACGATGCTGGAGCCTTGAGGTAGGTCGGGCACGAGCGTGGCCACGGAGATGGGGTTCACCGAGGGAGACAGGCAGTCCAGCACCAGCACGGGGTGCGCGAACGCGGAGGCGTGCACCTGGTCGAAGAGCGCCATGAGGTCGTCGGCGTGGAGCGCGACGCAGTCCGAGCCCAGGTCGTGCAGCAATCCACTGCGACGCGTGGGGTGCGCGCTCGCGATGATGGCGACCCCGAGCGGCTCGCCGACCTCGGGGCGCGTGAACTCGTCGGAGCGCGCGGGCCGGGTGGTGGCCCGGATCTGGCTGTGCTCGGAGGGGTCGCTCACACGTGGGAGGATCGGCATCAGCCCCTCCACCACGATGCCCGCCTCGTCGTCTCCCAGCATCCCTGCGAGCGAGTCGAAGAGCTGCCCCTTGACGAAGCGCGTGAGCTCCGCGCGATCGGTCGGGACCGCCGACAACAGCGCCGCGCGCAGCGCACCGGTCAGCAACTTGGCCGCGATGTTGGGCGTCACCACTGCTTCTATCGCTTCGACCAACACCCGCTCGACGCGGGCGTGGTTCGAGTGCTTTCGGGTCGCGAGCGATATCGACATCAGGCCAGCACGGATTCTGACACACTCGGGGCAGAGGTACAATAAGTGCACAGTGTGCCACTTTCCGGCCGGCTGGCTGGCGAGAGCGCCCTGCGAAAACACTAGCCTTTTGACCGGACGCTGCTATCAGCGGCGGAATGCGCGTGTTCGGAGTCGACGAGAATGGGCTCGGTCCACGCCTTGGGCCGCTGATCGCCACCGGCGTCACGCTCGACGTTCGCAGCTACCGCGCGAGCGCCCTCTGCCGCCGTGGCGAAGCGCTGGGGATCACGGACTCCAAAGCGAGCTCGGCCTTCGGCCGCATGGCCCTGGCTGAAGGCTTCACGCTCGCCATTCTGGAGAGGCTCGGCGGCGAGGCGCCGCGCACGGCGGACTCGCTCTTCGCGGAGCTCGCGGTGGACGGCATGCTGGGGCTGCGCGCACCCTGCCCTGGCGGCGAGACGTCCCGTCAGTGCTGGTCGAACGCGCCGAGCCTGCCGCTCTTCGGCGGTGACATCGTGGACGGCCGCGCGCGGCTGCGAGCGCTCGAGGGTCGCTCCTCGCTGCGCATCACGCGCGCGCGCTCGGTCGTGATCTGCGCGGGTGTGCTCAACCACGAGCTCGCCCTCGGTCACACCAAGCTCTCGGTGGACCTGCACGCCTTCGAGCGCCTGGTGCTCGAGGCGCGCGCCGCCATCTCCGAGCCCCTCCTGGCCATCTGCGGCATGGTCGGGGGCATCCGCAAGTACGAGAGCTACTTCGGCCGCTTCCCGGCCGCGCACGTGCACTGCGTCGAGGAGAGCAAGCAGCGGTCCGTGTACACGGTCGACGGGATCGGCGAGGTCCGCTTCGAGGTGGACTCGGACGCTCATCACTTGCCTGTCGCCATCGCGTCCATGATCGGGAAGTACCTGCGCGAGGTCGCCATGGAGCGCCTCAACGCGTACTACGCCGCCCACGATCCCACGCTCCCGCGCGTGAGCGGCTACCACGACCCCAAGACGCGCAGCATGGTGGAGCGCACGGAGGCGCTGCGCTATCGCCTGCAGGTCGCGGACGCCTGCTTCGAGCGCCGCGGCTGAGCGGAGGACACGCGTAGACGCGTCGCGTCAGCCCTGCGGCAGGTCGATGGTGAACCCCTCGGCCGTCAGCAAGGACTTCATGAGCTGCTTGTCGTTGGACTTCATGTAGGCCTCTTCCGGCGTGACGAGGTCGTTCTTCACGTGCTGCAGCAGGTGGTCGTTCATGGTCTGCATGCCCAGGTTACGGCCCGTCTGCATGACGCTCTTGAGCTGCACGGTCTTGCCCTCGCGGATGAGGTTGGCCACGGCGCTGGTGCCGATGAGCACCTCGTAGGCCGCGATGCGACCGCCACCCTTCTTCTTGCAGAGGACCTGCGCGATGCAGCCCCGGAAGGACTCGCTGAGCATGATGCGGATCTGCTCCTGCTGGTCCGCCGGGAACTGGTCGATGATGCGGTCCACGGTGCTCGCCGCGCTCGTGGTGTGCAGCGTGCCGAACACGAGGTGACCCGTCTCCGCCGTCTCGATGGCGATGGCGATGGTCTCGAGGTCGCGCATCTCGCCGACGAGCACGATGTCCGGGTCCTCACGCAGCGCGGCGCGCAGCGCGCGCTTGAACCCGGTGGTGTGCTCTCCGATCTCGCGCTGATTGACCAAGCACTTCTTGTTGGGATGCACGAACTCGATCGGGTCTTCGATCGTGATGATGTGATCCGCCCGGTTCATGTTGATGAAGTCGATCAGCGTCGAGAGTGTGGTCGACTTGCCGCTGCCCGTGGGCCCGGTGACCACCACCAGGCCCTTGGTGAGCCAGCAGAGGTCCAGCACCTTCGGAGGGACGCCGATCTTCTCGACGCTGAGCAGCTCGAAGGGGATCTGGCGGAAGACCGCGCCCACGCCGTGACGGTCGCGGAAGACGTTGGCGCGAAAGCGACAGAGGCCGGGGATGTTGTGCGCGAAGTCCGCGTCGTTGGTCTCGTCGAATTCGATGCGGCTGCGCTCCGGGATGATCTCCGCGATCATCTTCGCGATCTCTTCCGACGAGTACGCCTGACGCCGCTCCAGCGGATGGATCTCACCGTCCTTGCGCACCATCGCCACGACGTTGGCGGAGAGGTGCAGGTCGCTCGCGTCCACCATCTTCATGAGGCGCAGCAGGCGGTTGATCTGCGGTTCGCCGGGCGCGAGCTCCACGTGCTTGCCGTCGGCGGCGGCGTGCTCGGGCACTCCGTCGTCGATGTAGCCACGGCCGGTCTGCACCGAGCTCGACTTGGCAGCCGGAGCGGCCGGAGCGGCGACTGGAGCAGGGGCTGGCGCCGGGGCCCGTGGAGCCGAAGCGCCTGAGCGGCTCGGCGCATCGGCTGGCGGAAACGGGATGGCCTCCACGTCGGCGGGCGACGTACGCGCAGGCTTGGCCGGCGACATCAGCAGGGCCCAGGACGACGGCCCCGCCGCGCGCACCTCGACCTGCACACGCATGCCCGCTTCCGAGTCATGCACGAAGGCGCAGCGGCCTTGAGCCTGCAGCTCTTGCAGTGCGTTCGGAGGCGCAGCCTCCTGCACCATCGCCACCAGCAGCTCGTGCTCGATAGGCTTGCTCGACTGCCTGTCTCCGGCGTCGAAGTGAAAGGTGACGGGCAGGTCGGACACGAGGCGGACCCCGTTGGCCTTGTGCTTCAGGAGGTGCTGGACGTAGAAATCGATCCGTAACATCAGGCTGCGAAGGTACCATCGCGGCACCACGCCTCAGCGAAAAATGCGCCGGGGCTGTTCCACCGCCGAGTGGCCGAGGATACACCGATGACCGAAGGCCCTTCCGAGAGCGAGCCCCCCCGCGAGGCCCCCGCCCCCGCCGTCCCGCGCGCCGTCTGGATCCTGCTTGGCCTGCTGTGTACGGGGGGCGCCATCTGGGCGCTGCGTGCCGTGCTGACACCGCTCTTCTTCGCCTTCTTCATCGCGTACATCCTCGACCCGCTCGTGGACCGCTTCGAGGCGCGTGGGCTACCGCGTGGAGCCGGGATCGGCATCCTCCTCGGGGGCACCCTCGGCGCCTTCGCCCTCGCGCTCGTGCTGGTGCTCCCCGGCATCATCGAGGACTTCACGTCGTTCACCGCGGCCCTGCCCGGGAAGCTGCAAGACTGGGTCGCGCGCCTCGAGCCCACGTTGCGAGAGCTCGGCGTGCCGGTCCCACACACGCTCGACGAAGCGCTGGCGAGCATGCAAGTGGACGCGCGGCAGCTCGCTAGCGACGCCGTCACGCCCGTGTCCTCCGCGCTGCGCTGGATCGCGGGAGGCACCGCGTCGGCGTTCAGCGCAGTAGCCGGCGCCTTGATGGTCCCGGTGTTCGCCTTCTACCTGCTCTACGACTTCGACCGCATCGTCGCCGCGGGCGGCGAGCTCGTGCCGTACCGTCACCGCCCCATCGTCTTCCGCATGGCGGCGGACATCGACGAGGTCCTGGGGCACTGGGTGCGCGGGCAGTTTCTCGTGATGGTGGCGCTGGGCGCGCTGTACGCGCTCGCCTTCTCGCTCGCGGGCGCTCCACTGGCCATCCCCATCGGGATCCTGGCAGGCCTCTTGTCTTTCATCCCGTACGTGGGGGGCACGCTGGGGCTCAGCCTAGCGCTCTTGACCTGTGCCGTGGAGGGGCTGATCTGGCCTTCCATGGGCTACGTGCTCGTGGCGTTCGGCGTCGTGCAGCTGCTGGAGGGCTTCGTCATCACCCCCAAGCTGGTGGGCGACAAGGTCGGACTGAGCGCGGTGGTGGTGCTGCTGGCGTTGATGATCGGGAGCGAGCTCTTCGGCTTTCTGGGCGTCCTGATGGCGGTGCCGGGCGCGGCCGTCGTGAAGATCTTCGTGGTGCGTGCGGTGCGGGTCTATCGCGCTAGCCCGGTCTTCGGCTCGCCCGACGACGCGCCAGTCCCGATGCCCGAGCCCTTGATGGCGGCGCTGCACGAGGCGCCCGCGGAACCCGCTGCTGCGCCGGACGCGACGACGGAATGCGACGACCAGTCGACCGCCGTGACTCCCCCGAGCGAGGGTCCGCCAGACGTCGCGGCCGGGGACGCGGACACCGCCGAGGACACCCCGGCGTAGCGCTTTACAGATTTACAACCGCTGCGCGATCTTGACCGCCATCAGGGGCCCTGCCTTTATTCTTTTCAGCAATATCCGACTGACAGCGTAACAAGCGAAAATTCGAAGAGGCTACGCGTACTTGGGAATGGGGCAGGCACGCGCGCCCTCCGTGCGTGTCGCCTGAGCGGTAGCGCGGCTCCAGAATGTGAGCTACGGAAGGGGCTCTTTTCGGTCCAAACATCCCCCTGGAGGGAAGACCCGATGGCTACGCAGAATCCACGCCCATTCAACGTCGAGTACCTGGACAACCCGAGCCAAGAAGAGCTCCGGGAGCTGGCGCTCGCGCACACGCCCGCCGTCCAGCAGGCGAAGTCCGGCTCGGTGAACAAGGTCTCGCGCAACAAGTCCCGCGTGGCCGCGTACACCTACATCATCGACGGCTCCGGCCTCGACCGATGGAGCCACCAGGTCATCGACCCGGACAAGGCCCGCGACATCATCGCGCGCCAGGAGGCCTACATCGCGGAGAAGGGCAAGCTCATCGCGATTGATGGCTACGTCGGCTTGGGCCGCGGAGCCTTCGGGGCCACGTGGCTCTACACGCTCGAGGGCGCGAACATCGCTGGCATGCAGCAGATCCTGGCGTTCCCGCGCGAGGACGTCGAGACGGCCGCCCAGCTGAAGGAGGCGTTCAAGCCCGTCTTCAAGCTGGTGTACACGCCGGACCTGCGCCTCGAGGACATGCCCGGTCGCCAGGCCATCATCGTCGACATCGAGAACTGGACCACCTACGTCATCGGCGCGGACTACTTCGGCGAGTCGAAGAAGGGCGTGCTCCGCATGCTCAACGAGTACTCGTACCAGAAGGGCGCGCTCGTCCTGCACGCTGGCGCGAAGGCGGTCACCCGCAAGGACGGCACGCGGGTCGCCATGACGGTCATGGGCCTGTCGGGCACGGGCAAGACCACCACCACGTTCTCGAAGCAGGGCGACCGCACCGAGCCGATTCAGGACGACATGGTCACCCTGTGGCCGAACGGCGAGATCAGCATCACGGAGAACGGCTGCTTCGCGAAGACCGAGGGCCTCTCGCTCGAGTCCGAGCCCATCATCTACGAGGCCACCATCCGCGGTGACGCGTGGCTCGAGAACGCGTACCTGGGCGAAGACGGCGAGTACGACTTCAACAAGGGCGTGCTCAGCGCCGCGGAAGTGAAGCGCGTCCGTGACATCCTGCTGCTGACGGGGGCCAACGAGGCCAACGTCGACAAGTACATCTCGGGTGAGGTCAAGGCGGACGCGGTGCTGGACGCGCGCGGCGTGCCCGCCGACGGCTGGGACTTCGTGGTGTGGAGCCAGAACGGCCGCTCCATCGTGCCGATGAGCTCCATCCCGGGTGCGGCGGACTTCAAGAACCTGCCCGAGGTCAAGTCCATGGGCGTGCTCAACCGCGACGAGGGCCCCGAGGCCGCCATGCCCGGCATCCTGCGCTTCACCTCGCCGGAGCAGGCCGCAGGCTTCTTCATGCTGGGCGAGACCAGCAAGACCAGCGCCGCAGGCAAGGACCGCGGCAAGACGCGCTCGCCCTTCACGCAGCCCTTCTTCCCGGGCAAGCACGGCCTGCAGGCCCAGCGCTTCGCGGAGCTGGCCTCCACCATGAGCGGCGTCACCATGTGGCTCATGAACACGGGCTACGTCGGCGGCGACGCCAACGACGTGAAGGCGGACAAGGCCCTCAAGGTCAAGATCCGCCACAGCTCGGCCATGCTGGAGGCCCTCCTGAGCGAGGACATCAAGTGGAAGGTCGACCCGGACTTCGGCTACGAGATCGTAGACGTCGACGCGCCGGAGAACGCCGCGCTGGTGGACAAGGTGCCGGCCGAGATCCTCGAGCCGCGTCGCTACTTCGAGAAGGTTGGCCGCTCGGAGGACTACAAGAAGTGGGTGGGCAAGATGAAGAGCGAGCGACGGGAGTTCCTGAACCGCTTCGCGGTCGCCGCCCCCATCATCGAGGCCACCTGCGCGTGAGGCGGAGCGGGTCCTGCCGGGCCCGCCCCCATGCGTCCTCCTGACCCTCGCGGGTCAGCGCGTGACGCGAGCCACAAGGCCCTGAGCGACTCTCGCTCGGGGCTCTGTCAATTGGAGCCCAACGCGCGGAAGCACAGAGCGCGCGGCTGGGCTGAACGCCAGAGCCGGCAAGCCTGCGGTGAGCGCGACGACGGCCGAGGCGCGGCAGCGCGCTGCGAAGTCCGCGCCGAGCACGACCCGCACCGCGCCAACGTCCTCCGATGCCCACGCACGCAGCTGCTCGTCGATCGCGCTCGCGTCGGCGGACACGCGCCCACCCCGGTAGGCGCTCGCGCCGGCCTGCAGAAACGTCTCGGCGCGGGTCACGGGGTCAGGTGTGAACGGCCCGTCGCCACGACGCAGGGAGTAGACCACCGCGTCTCGCGACGCTGCGCGACAGGCCGCAACCAGCAGCTGCGCGAAGCGCTCCGGGGCGAGGTCACCACGTCGCACTCCGAAGACCACGAGCGTGGGCGCGCCCAGCGAGACCAGGTCCGTGGCGTCCGCGAGGGGCGCGGCGGCATCGCCCTGCCGAGGGTCGCCGAAGGCGCTGAGCCTCACCCGCGCTCGACCTCGAGCCCGTCCGCTTCCCAGTGGAGGAAGCCCCCTGCCAGGTAGCCGACCTCCACCCCCTGCTTACCGAGATCCTCGGCGAGGCGCTTGGCGTCGTCCTCGGTGCGCGTGTAGAGCACGCGCAGGCGCCCGTCCGAGGGCACGAGCTCGGCGACGCGCGTGACGGCGTCCTCGAGGGGCACGTTGATGGCGCCCGGGATGCGAAAGCGGCCGAAGCTGCGCGCGTCGCGCAGATCCACGGGCACCACCTGACCCTGCTTCAGCAGCTGGGCCAGCTCCGCCGGCTTGAGCACGGTGGCCGACTGCGGCAGGAAGGGCGCGAGCATGTCCAGGAGCTGCGCCTTGTCCAGCACGCCCTGCTCGGCGGCCACGGGACGCCCGCCGTGCATCACCACCAGCATGGGGATGCTCTGGACGCGGAACATCTGCGCCACTCCGGGGCTGCGCTCGATGTCGATCTTGACGACCTTCACGGCGCCCTGCAGCTCGGCGGCGACGGCCGCCACGATGGGGGCGAGCTGCTTGCACGGCTGGCACCAGTCGGCGTAGAGGTCGATGAGGACGGGGAGCTCCGCAGCGAGGACTTCGCGCTCGAAGGTCGCGTCGGTCACGGCGAGGACGGTCATGAGCGGAGGTGTAGCAGGGCTCGTTCGGGCCTCCAACCGCTCAGTACGACGACGTGCTCGCCGTGCCCTGGACGATGGACACGCCCGCGCTGGTGCCGAGGCGCGTGGCCCCGGCCGCGACCATGGCGCGGGCTGCGGCCTCGTCACGGATGCCGCCCGAGGCCTTCACGCCGATCTGGCTGCAGACCGTCTCGCGCAGGAGCGCGACCGCCTCGATGGTGGCGCCTCCCGGGCCGAAGCCGGTCGACGTCTTCACGAACTGGGCCCCCGCTGACTGCGCGAGCGCCGCGCCCACGCGAATGAGCTCCGGCGTGAGGGCACCCGTCTCCAGGATGACCTTGACCACGCGCCCATCGGCGGCCTGCACCACCGCCCCGAGGTCTTGCGCGACGGTCCGATAGTGCCTGTCCCGCAGCGCGCCGAGGTGCACCACCACGTCCAGCTCGGTCGCTCCGTCGCGCACCGCCTGCTGCGCCTCGGCCACCTTGGCGGCGGTGCTCACGCAGCCCAGCGGGAAGCCGATGACCGTGGTGACACCGGCGGAGGACTCGGCGACGCGCTCCGCACAGAACCGCACCCAGGCCGACGGCACGCAGACCGTGGCGAAGCCGTGCGTGCGCGCCTCGTCGCACAGGCGCGAGAACTCGGCGGCGACGGCGTCGGCGCGCAGCAGGGTATGGTCGATGAGAGAGGCGAGGTCGTGCATGGCTGCTACCGAGCTACCGCAGCGGCGCGCGGGGTTCAAGCCTCGTCGTCATGGCGACGCCTCGCCCGATGTAGGGCCGCTCCCTCCACCGCCTCGAAGCGCCGGCTGATGCGCGTCGGGATCATGGGCCGACGGGTACCCCGCTCCAGGGAGCACCGAGCTGGGCTGGGGCAGCATCAGAGCCCGCGCATCTGGAGGGCGCGGTCACAGGCGGCGAGGCTCTCGGCGCGCACCGCGACGGCCCCGTGGAGGTCAGCCGACAGCGCGCGCGCGAGTGACGCGAAGGGAACCCCGGCGCTCGCGCGGCGGCCCAGACGCTCGATCAAGCCAAGCAGCTCGCGGCGCACGCTGGCGCCGTCACCTCCCGCGTCGGCGGCAGAGGAGGCCGCAGCGTCGCGCGCGGCCGCCAGCCGCAGCACGTGCTCCGCGTCCGCTCGCCCGTCACCGCTGAGCTCGCCCAAGACGGCACGACAGCGCGCGATGTAGTCCTCGTAGATGGGCGACTCAGGCATGCCCCGCTCGAGCCGGCGCGCTGACCAGCCGCTCGCTGAGCTCCCAGAGGCGCGCCGCCGCGTCCGCGTCCGTGGCCAGCCGAGATGGCCGCGCGACCCGTGAGCGCGAGAAGTAGCGGCCCGTGACGTCATCCAGAGCGGGGTGCGTCGCCGCGTGGATGGAGGTCGCCGCTCCCTGCTCGGGGGTCAACAACACCACCCGCGCGACCTTGTCGCTGAGGAAGCTGAGCACGCCGCTGTCGCGGGTGATCTCGGTCGCCACCGAGCCTGGATGCACCGCGTTCGAGCGCACGTGGCGCCCTTCGGCGCGCAGGCGGCGCGCGAGCTCGGCGCTGAACAGCAGGTTGGCGAGCTTGCTCTGGTCGTAGGCGCGCAGCCCGGAGTAGCCGTCTTCCAGCATGGGGTCGTCCCAGCGGACGCCCTTGCAGTGGACATGCCGGCGCGACGACACGTGCACGATGCGGGCGGGCAGCGCTTCATGCTCCGCCAAGTGATCCAACAGCGCGCGCGTGAACACGAAGTGGGCCAGGTGATTCACGGCGAAGGTGTCTTCGTATCCGTCGTGGCTGAGCGTGCGGTCCGCATGCCACACGCCCGCGTTGTTGACGATGACCGCGAGCGGCCCGAGCGTCGCGCGCACCTCGGCGGCGCAGGCGCGCACCTGGTCGAGTGAGCTGAAGTCCGCGCGCAGCGGTAGCGCACCTGGCCCCAAGGACGCGGCCGCGCGAGCCAGGCGCGCCTCGTCGCGTCCGATGATGGCCACGCGCTCGAACCCGCGGCGCAGGAGGCCGCGGGCCGTCTCGAGCCCGATCCCGCTGCTGCCACCCGTCACTACCGCCAGTCGTGCGTTCATGGACGCCGAGTGTAGGGGCGCAAGTGGGGCGCGCGCCAGCTACCGCTGTCAGAGCCCACGCGCCGGACTGTCGCCTCTCCACGCCGCGTGGGGGCTTGCGGCGCGAGCGCTGAGCAGGCATCACAGCGCGGTGACTGACACGATCACCGGCAAGGTCCTCATCACGGGCGCGAGCGGCTTCATCGGCAGCTGGCTGCGCGACACCCTCCTCGAGCAAGGCGCGGACGTCATCGCGATCCGCCGACCGGGCTCGCCAGAGGCCAAGACGGGCCGCAGCGTCGAGGCGAGCTACGACGACCTCGGGTCGCTCGAGCGCGTCATGGAGCGCGAACAGCCGGACTACGTGCTGCACGTCGCGGGCGCGACGAAGGGCCGCACGTACCAGGACTTCGAGCGCGGCAACGTCATGCCCACGGAGAACCTGCTCCGGGCGGCGGAGGCGGTGCACCCCGACCTCAAGCGCTTCGTGCACATCTCGTCGCTGGCTGCCTACGGCCCGAGCCGCCCCGGCCAGCCGCTGCGCGAGACCGACCCGCGCCGCCCGGTGGAGTTCTACGGCGAGAGCAAGCTGGCCTCGGAGCGCACGGTGGAGCGCGCCGCAGTCCCTTACACCATCATCCGACCGAGCGGCGTGTACGGGCCGCGCGACGTCGACATGTTCGAGCTGTTCAAGCTGGCACGCAGCCGCGTGAACCTGTTCTTCGGCAACCGTGAGAGCTGGGGCAGCTTCGTGTATGTCGACGATGTGGTGAGAGCCATCCTGCAGGCGGCCGCGTCTCCCACAACGGTGGGTCGCGGCTACTTCCTCGCAGACGGCGAGCCGATCACCTGGGACACCCTGCAGGCAGACATCCAGGCAGTCGTCGGCCGACGCGCCCTCACCGTCTCGCTCCCCAAGCAGATGCCCTTCGTGGCTGGCGTCTTGGGCGAGCTCGCCACCCGCATCGACGGGCAGCCACGCCTGATGAACCGGCAGAAGGCCATCATGGGTGCGCAGGAGGCGTGGACCTGCCACGCCGAGGCAGCGGCCGCCGACTTCGGGTTCACCCCGAGCGTCCCACGTCGGGAGGCGCTCGCGCGCACGCACGCCTGGTACGAAGCCAACGGCTGGTACGGTCGCTAGCAGCCCCGCGCGAGCCCAGCGCCTGGCCGTGGCAGAAAGCCATCGCGCGAGGTTCGACTGTGATAACTTGCGCGCCCATGGATTCACCGTCGGCGCTGGTGCCCGGACCGATCGCGAGAACCCTGCTCGAGCTCGCCGAGCGACGCGCGAGCGGGGAGATCGCCATCGGGGGACGCAAACTGGTGCTCCACGAGGGGCAGGTCATCGGCGTGCTCCCGGCGCCCGGGGACGAGCCCCTCGACACCTTTCTGGTCAAGGCGGGTCGGCTGGACGACGCGGGCGCACGTCACGCTCGCTCCAAGTCCGAGATGGCGGGTACCCCGCTGCTGCACGAGCTGGAGTCCGTTCTGACTCCGGCGCAGCTCACGCAGGGGCTGCGCGCCTTGTGGCTGGACCGGCTCGTGTTCGGCTTGCAGGTGGACGTCGACGCCGGCCAGGGCCTGAATGACTTCGAGCCCGCCGCAGCGCTCAGCGCGCGCGCGGGTGAGCACCGCACGCCGCTCCTCGAGCTGTTGCTGGACGCGCTCGCCCGCCGCGCCGGAGAGCGGGACGCTGGGCTGGTGGGCTCGCAAGCCAACAAGCTGCTGATCTGGCATGACAGCGCGCACCGCGAGGCCGCCGAGGCCTGGGCGGAGCTGCCCGCGCTAGACCCACCGCGGGTAGCCCGGCTGCTGGCGACGTCACCCGCCGCCGCGTCACGCATCGCGGCGCTGCTGCGCGCGGGGCTCGTCTACCTGAGCGCACGCGTAGACTCGCCGCCCCCGCCGCCTCCGCGCCCGAACACCATCGCCCCGCCCCCCGCCGCCACGAACGCAGCGCTCCCGGGCGGGTCACTCGTGGCGCCGCCCACGGGCGTCCGCGCACGCCCGGCAGTGGCCACGAGGCCCTCGGAGTTTGCGCAGAAGCTGCCCAGCCTGCCCCCCGTGCTGATGCGCCTGGACGACCCCCTCGACCCGCTCGAGAAGCGCATCGCGAACCTGGAGACCAGCAGCGCGCCGGCGCGGGAGCGCGCCACGGCGTGGCTCGAGTTCGGACGCGCCTGGCAGCGTCACCACCGCTCGCTCGAAGAGGCCTGCCGCGCCTTCCGCGAGTCCGCCGCCGCAGACCCGACGTTCTACGACGCCCTCGACGCGGCCGCCTCTCTCTGCACGGCGATGGGCCGGGTAGAGCTCGGCAACGCCTACGCGCGCGCGGCCGCAGCGGCGGCCGGGACGCCCACCGAGCGAGCCCGCAGCCTGAAGCAAATCGCGCGGAATCAGATGCGCTTCAGCGCGATAGACGAGGCCGAAGCGTCTCTGGTCGAGGCGCTTGCGGCGGACCCGAGCGACGGGGACGCCCTCGAGGCGCTGGCTCGCGTCCGGTACCAGCGCGGCGACACCGACGCGGCAGCCGCCACCGCAGAAGCCGCCGCAGCTGCGGTTCGACGCCCGGAGCGGGCGCGCGCGCTGTTGGGCCTCGCGCGCGGCCTCGCAGACTCCCCAGCGCGCACCAGCGCGTACGCTCGCGCCCTCAACGAAGGCGGCTTCGCCGAGGCCGCCCTGAGCGAGCTGCGGATCGCCGCCGCCGCTGCGTCCGCCCCCGACACACGCCGAGGCTTCCTGCTCGAAGCCGCCGAGCTGGCCGAGCTGGCCGCGCGCCCCGATCTCGCCTGCGACTTCTTGCTCGACGCCTTCGTGGCGGAGCCGGCGCTCGAGGTCTTGCACGACCCCCTCGTCGCGGACGCGCGCGCTGCGCTCACCGAGGCACCGCTCGCCATCGTCCTCGAGGCGGTGGCCACCGCGACGGAGGGCAGCGCGCGCGCCCGATGGCTACGGCAGGCGCACGAGGCCTACGCCCGCGCGAACGCCAACGCGGTGGGCGATGGGTGGGCGGCCGAGCTGCTGGTGCGCGCCCTCTGCGCCGACCCAGCTGCCGCCGAGCTCGTCACCGCCCTCGAGGCAGAGGCCCAGCGCCTGGCGCACCCTTCGTTGCTGTTGGACGGCCTCGAGCGTGCGGGTCGCCACGGCGGCATCCCAGAGGACGACCAAGAAGACGCCGCATCTCGCGCGGCGCGGGCGGCGCTCCTCGACCGCGCCGCTCAGCTGGCAGAAGACGAAGGGCAGCCGGCGCGTGCGCTGTACTGCCTGCGCTCGTCCCTCGAGCTGCGGGGCCTGGCGGAGGAGAGCGAGGCTGACCCACGCGTGCTGCGACTCCGAGAGCTGTCGGCCAGCCGCGCCGAGCTGGTGCAGGTGGCGCGGGGCGACCTCGATGCGGCCAGCCCGGAAGAGCGCGACGCGCGCGCGCTGCGCCTCGGGCTGCTCCTCCGCGACGTCCCTGAGCAGCGAAGCGAGGCCATCGACTGCCTGCGCGCGGCGCTCGCGGGGGCCGCCGAGCACCACGCGGCAGCCTTCGGCGCGCTCGTGCGCGCGTATCGCGTCGAAGGCCGCGAGGCCGAGTGCGTGGACCTGCTGCTGTCCGCCCCACGCTACTTGGACCGCGAAGAAGCGGCCGACGCGCTGGGCGAAGCCGCCGGAACGCTCGCGCTGATGCGTGACCCCTTGGGCTGCGCGGGCGCCGCCATGGAGGCCCTCGCGCTTCAGCCCAGCTGCCCGTTCGCGTCGACCCGCCTGGACATCGCGGCTCGCCAGGTGGGCGACCCGGACCTGCGCCTGCGCGCCCTGCGCGCGCGGCTCCAGCAGTCCCCAGAGGCGCGCGAGGCAGCGCGGCTGGAAGGGCTGATCGCTCTCGTGGCCGACGCCGCTGGGGCCCCCGACGTGGCCATCGCCGCCGCCCGGGAGGCGCTGCGCCTGGACGCACGCTGCGCCGACGCGCTCTCTCTCCTCGTCCGCTACTTCGACGCGCTCCCTGACAGCGAGGCCCTGGCCTGGGTCGCGCCCGCCCGGGAGGTCCTCGGAGACACGCCCGCGCTGCTGGACAAGTGCCTGACGCTCGCGGATCGGGCCGGCGACGAGGAGCTCGGCCGCGCGCTGCTCGATGCGCACTTCCGCATCCTGCCTCGGCCGGCTGTCGCGCTCGAGCGCGTGCGGCGCGCCATGCGGGCTGCGGAACAGGACCCCGAGAGAGACGCCGATGCGCTGCTGGAGCGCGCGGATCAAGCCCTCTTGCCGCTGTGTGTCGCTCCGGAGACAGCCGCGGTGGTCTCCGACGCGCTCACGGTGCTGCGCAAGCTCTCGCGCGAGAACGCGGCGTGCACGCTCGCGCTCCGGGCGCTGGACACGCTGGGTGAGCGCGAGCTCCTGAAGCAGAGCTGGGAGCTCGCCAAGTCCGGAGTAGATCAGGCCTCCAAGATTGCGACCTTGGAGCGCATCGTCGCGTGGACGGAGGCTTCGGCGCGGGTCGACCCCTTGCGCCGTCTGGCTGCGATCCAGCGCGAGCTGGGGAACGCCGCGGCCGAGGCGCGCACCCTGCTCCGCGTGCTGGCCGAAGAGCCACATGATCCTCCTTCGTTGGAGCGGCTCGCGGAGCTCTACACCGAGACGGGCGAGACGCAGCGACTCATGGCGGTGCTCGCGCTCTCCCTCGAAGCCGCGACGGGTGTCGGCCCGCGGCGCGTCCGTCTGCTGTGTCTGGCACAGGCGGCCATGCAGCGGGCCAACGACCCCGAGCGCGCTCTCGGCTTCATCGAGCAGGCGGTGGAGGAGAGCTCGCTGACGGGACCGCGAGCGGAGCAGGCGCGCAGCGAGTGGCTGGAGCTCGTCAGCGCGGTCCACCCCGACAGCGTTCCCCCCGCCGCTGCCGCCGGAGACGTCGCGGAGCCGCAGCCTCCCCGGCGCCCGACGCTCCCCGGAGTGGGGTCGGAGGGCTTCGACGTCGACGCATGGGAGAGCGTCCAGCTCCGCGAGCTGGGCGATGACGTCGAGGAGCTCACCAATCGCTACGCCGCCGAGGTACGCGCGCTGGAAGGCGAAGGCGAGCTACTGACCGCGCTCGAGCTCGCGACACGGGGTCTGAAGATCGATCCGCCGCATCCCGAGCTGCTCGTCACCTTCGAGCGCCTGACGCTCGCCAGCGACGCCGTGGACCGCGCCAAGGCCATGTACGAAGACCTGTGCGCGCGGGCGATGGGACCTCACGGCCTGCGCGGCCTACGCTACCGAGAGGCCCGCTGGTTGGAGAGCGCCGGCGCCAACCACGAGGCGCTCACCGCCTATGCGCAGGCTTTTGCGATGGCCCCGGGCGAGGGCGTCGTGTTCAACGCCATCGAGCGTCTCTCGGTGCTGGTGTCCGATTCGCGCGCCATGGTGGACGCCCTCGCCGCGCTCGCGGAGCGGGCGACTCTCGCGGATCGGCGCGTGGAGCTCACGCGCCGCGCGGGTGGCTTGGCGGAGAAGGTCCTGAAGCAGCCGGAGCGCGCCTTCGAGCTCTACGAGAAGACCTTCAAGCAGACCAACCGGAGTGAGCTCCTGCCCACGCTGCGTCGCCTCGGTAACGCGGTCGAGGAGACGCTCCCAGAGCGAGTGGCCGCCATGCGCGAGCTGGTGATCGAGGGGCTTCGCAACCGCATCGAGATGAGCTGGGACGCGCCCGACCAGATCGAGTCGCTGTGCATCATCGCCGCCATCGAAGGCGCAGACCGACACAATCTGGACGCGGAGGTCGCGGTCGCGGAGGAAGCCCTCGCGATCGTCGAACGCGAGCGCGACGGCAAGGTGCAGGCGGCGACGCTGCTGCGCGCCTTGGCAGCGCGACTGGGGAGCGCGGGACGCGTAGCAGAGGCCGCGTCCTACACGGTGCGCGCGGATGAGCTCGACCCAGCCGGAGTGGCGGCAACGCGGACGAGCGACGCAGCCCCGAGCGCGAGCGTCGGCTCGCAGGGGCCCGCTGCGGCCTCCGAGGACTGGGGTCGCCCGAGCGCCGCCCCCGA
Source organism: Sandaracinaceae bacterium (assembly GCA_020633075.1). Classification (GTDB taxonomy): domain Bacteria; phylum Myxococcota_A; class Polyangia; order Polyangiales; family Houyiibacteriaceae; genus JADJJE01. Next base: position 132,020 of record JACKEI010000002.1, on the reverse strand, counting down.
CGCACCCACCGCCTGGACCGAGACGCCAGAGAGGGAGGGGACCGTCACTGGAGTGGTCGGCGAGACTGCGCCCGTCGCCGAATGCGGGGAGTCCCCCGGGTCCTCCGCCGCAACGTCACCAGACAACGAGCTGGCCGCGCCGACTCTCGCCTCGCTCGAGGCTCTGCCCGCGGACGACCCGCGCGCGGCGATGTGCCACGGGATCGCGAGGTGGTTTCGCGACGGGACGGTCGAGCACGCGATTGGTCCTGCGCCCGACCACGGCGTGATCGACGCGGTACGCCGCGGACCCCGAGAGCTGGACTTCGGCGTGCTCTCGGCGGTCTGGCACTGTGCGCTGCCGGTCTTCCGGAAGACGTTGCGGCAGCATGGCGCTGCGGATGGTCGCCGCGTGAGTGGCATCGGCAACCGCCCGCTGGCGCTCGCGGTCCGTGAGGCGCTCGCCCGGACGCGCTCTCACGACGTGGCGGTGTACGCCTGCGACCCGACGGCCGGCACGGTGAGGGTGGCGCCGACCCACCCGCCGAGTGTCCTCGTGTGCACCCTGGACGACTCGCCAGCGCGGCTGGTGTTCCGCCTCGCGCGCGCCATGCACCTGGCGCGACCCGAGAGCATCCTGCTGTCCAGTCGCACGCCCGAAGAGGGGCGAACCCTGATGGCGGCGATTCAGGGGGCGTTCGGGCCGCATGACCCGGGACGCTCGATCGACCCCGACACGGCGTCGCTCGCGGCGGACCTCTGGCACACCATCGCCTCCCGCGATCAGGCGGACATCCGCCACGCTCTGCAAGAGCAGATGCTCGACTTCGACGAGCTGCTCGCGCTCACACAAGCGCGTGCCGCCCTGGTCGGCCTCATCTCCTGCGGGCAGCCAACTGCGGCCGTGGCAGGCCTCTTCGCGGATGACCCCGCGCTGGTTGGAATCACGGAGCTGCCGCCGGAGGAGCGCTTCCGCCAGGCGCTCGCGAACTCAGACGGCTTCACGGCTCTCGTGGACTACGCGCTCCAGCTTCGCTGAGGGCTCACGGGCAGGCGATGATGGTGATCTCGTTCTCACCTGGAGTGCACGGAACGACCTCTGTCTCGTCGCCAATGGCGCAACGCGTCAGGCAGCCAGAACAGACCTGCAGCTGGTACTGAAAGTCGTAGTTGCCCTCGACGTGAATGCCGCCGTTGGTGATGCCGATAGGACGCAGCTCGGCCAGCACCGGACCACCCGACGCGGCGGCCACGGCGGCCGGGTAGCCGGGCGGTAGCACCTGCACCGCGCCGGCCGCGGTGTTGGGGTTGCCCGTGCCGGTGAACCCCATGATGAAGACGCTCGTGGGGACCCGGAAGGGGTTGGGCAGGCCGAGCGCGAGAGGGTTGCCGCCCAGATCCGAGAGGCGCACGTCCACCCAGCGCACATGCATGTCGGATGGGTTCGCGGCGTTCGCGGACACCCGGTCGCGCAGCTGAGACGCGAACACCGGGTAGATGGTCAGGCTGTCGGTCGCCGTGACGTCCACCGCCCCGCTCAGGATCAGGTTCCCCGTTTCGACCAAGCAGTCATCGGTCAGACCCGCAACGCCAACGACGAAGAGAGACGAGCCGTCGTCGGCGCAGCCTGTCGCGACGAGGGCCGAGAATAGGAGTGAGGTGAGCAGAAAGTGGCGCATGAATTCCTCGCGTAGTCGAGTCGACTGCCCCTCAGCATACGCGCTGGGTCGGCGTTGCCCAAGAAAGCGACACGGAGGTCGCGTGCTTGGGCTTCTTGCCAACGCCCGCCTACCCGCGAACCGCGGTCTTGATAGCGCCGAGGGAGAGGGGCAGCACGCAGGTGTCCCCCGGACGCCCTGGGACCACGAAGCGCACGGAGCTGCCCGACTTCTTCTTGTCCGACTCGATGAAGTCCAACGCTTCCTCGCTCAGCCGCTCGTCGAGGTCGACTGGAAGGCCCAGGGCGTGGAGCAGCTGGGTCAGGCGGGCCACGCTGTCGGCCTCGGTGCGTCCCTGGGCCACGCCAACCCGCAACGCCGCGATCATGCCCAGCGCGACCGCCTCACCGTGGCGCAGGCCCACATAGTGGTGGGCCGCCTCGAGGCCGTGTCCCACCGTGTGCCCAAGGTTCAGCCACATCCGCTTACCCCCTTCGCGCTCGTCCTGCCGGACGATGCGGGCCTTGAGGCGCACGCTCATCTCGATGGCGCGGATGGTGGCGCCCTCCTCTCCGGCACGGAGCGCCGCCGCGTCCGCTTCGAGCCGCGCAACCGCGTCCTCGCCGTCCAGCCAGGCGCTCTTGACCACCTCGGCCAGACCCGAGACCCGCTCCGCATCCTCGAGCGTGGAGAGCGTCTCCACGTCGCAGAGGACGAAGCTCGGCTGATAGAACGTGCCCACCAGGTTCTTTCCGCGCGGCCGATTGAAGCCGGTCTTCCCGCCCACGGAGCTGTCGACCATCGACAGGAGCGTGGTGGGCACCTGGCCCAGCGCGACGCCGCGCAGGAGCGTGGACGCGGCGAACCCCGTGAGATCTCCGACGACCCCGCCACCGACGCCGAGCACCAGCGCGTGTCGGTCGACGCCCGCGTCGAGCGCTGCATCCCAGATGGTCTCGACGGATCCGACGTGCTTATGGCGCTCGCCGTCTTCGAGCCGCACGGACACGCAGCGCCGACCCGCCTGCGTGAGGCGCTCCGCCACGTCTCGGGGCCAGGGCCGCGGGTTGTCCGCCGCGACGTCATGCACGAGGACGACGTCCCCTTTGGCGGCGGCACGTGCGCGCTCCGCGACGCGGGCCCGGACACCGCGGCCGATCTCCACGCGGTAGGTCCGCAGGCCGAGCGGGACCACCACGCGGACGTCGCTGGCAAGGGTCGCGATCTGCTCCACCGCCTCGTCGACGCTCGTGTCCCCGGTGTCCACCTCCGCGTGGCACTCCGCGTAGGCGCAAGCGCGCGCCTCGAGCAGGGCTAGCAGGCGAGCGCGCCGCTGCGCCACCTCGAGGCCTGCTAGCAGGGGACGACCGCCGCCATCCCCGATGCGCTGCAGGAGCACCTCCGGGTCGGCCCGCAGCGTCACCACTAGCCCAGCTTCGAGCAGGTCGTGCCGCAGCGCGTCGTTGGTCAGCGCGCCACCCCCCAGCGCCACGACCGCCCCTTCGGTGATCGTGGCGCGCGCGAGCTCCGCCTCCAGACCGCGAAAGGCACCCTCGCCCCGCTCCGCGAAGATGCGAGCGATCGACATGCCCGCCTGCGCTTCGATGCGTTGGTCGAGGTCGATGACGGGACGCTGGAGGCGCCGTCCGAGCGCTACGGCGACAGTGCTCTTGCCGGCACCCATGGGGCCCGAGAGATAGATCGTACGCATGCCTGCTCCGTAGCAGACGACGCCGTCTGCGGCATGGCGGAGGCGCACCAACGAGAAGGGCGACCTCTCGCGAAGTCGCCCTCTGGTCGGGACAGGTGCGCGGGTCCGAAGCGCCCGGCTACGGCATCGACTCCGCGCGGTTCACGATGCGCGGGGTGATGAAGATGAGCAGCTCGTTGCGGTCGTCGCGGACCTGGCGGTTCTGGAAGAGCACGCCGAGGACCGGGATGTCTCCGAAGAAGGGCACCTGCCGGATGCTACGGCTGGTCGTCCGGGTGTAGATTCCGCCGATGACCGCGGTGTGACCATCCGGGATGAGGAGGTCGGTCTCGGCCTCGCGCTTGAGGATGGTGGGGTCACCGCGAACGCTGGTGCGGCTGAAGTCCGGCTCGTCGCGGGTGACGCGGACGTGCATGGAGACAGACCCGTCGGCCGTGACGTGCGGCCGCACGTTGAGCTCCAGCTTGGCCTCCTGGAAGGCCGTGTTGACGCCCTGCGCGCTGACCACCGAGTAGGGAATCAACGTGCCCTGTGCGATGGTCGCCTCGTGGTTGTCGAGGGTCAGGATGCGCGGCGAGCTGATGATGCGCACCGTACCGCGGGCCTCGGCAGCGCTGAGGCGCACGTTGAGGTTGAAGTTGCCGCCGACGCTGCCGAGCGTCATGCCCAGCGCGCCACCGGCCCCGGTGCCGACGGCGGCGGGCAGGTTCACCACGTAGTTGGGCGTTGCGAAGGTGTTGGAGAACGGCGACAGACCAGCGGTCGGCGTACCCGCCGCGTCCGTGGCGCCACCCGCGATACCGACGTTGCTCGGGAAGACCAGCCCCGTGGGGTTGCCCGTCGAGCTGCTCATGGACACGTCGCCGCCCCACTGAATGCCGACGTCGCGGGAGTACTGGCTGCTCGCCTCGACGATGCGCGCCTCGATGAGCACCTGGGGCGTCTGCGTGTCCAGCGAACGAATGAGCTCCTCCACGGCGTCGAGGTTCTCCTCGATGTCGCGCACGATCATCATGTTGGTGCGGTCGTCCACGGACACGGACCCTCGCTCGCTGAGCAAGTCGCTGACGCGGGGGGCGACCTCCGACGCGGTCGCGTAGCTGACCGGCACGAGCCGCGTCTCGATGGGCGCGAGCTCGATCGTCTGGCGCTGCCGGGCGATGGCGGCCTCTCGCTCGGCTTGCAGCTGCGAGAGAGGGGCGACGCGGATCAGGTTTCCACGCCGCACCATGCCGAGACCCTTGGCCTGCAGGATCACGTCGAGGGCCTGGTCCCAGGGCACGTTCAGCAAGCGGAGGGTGATCTGGCCGGTGACGTTGTCGGCCGCGATGATGTTGACGCCACCGACCTCGGCCAAGAGGCGGAGGATGTTGTGGATGTCAGCGTCCAGCACGTCGAGGTCGATGCGGCGACCGGAGTACCCACGCCGACGGGCGCCAGCGACCTGGAGGGGCACGTCGGTCAGGAACGCGGCGGCCTCGTCCGTCTCGGCGATGCTGACGTCATCCTCCACGTCGCCGGCCAGCCGGGCGACGTCTTCGCTCTCGCGGAAGTCACGCTCTCGGGCAACGGTGCGAGCGCGAGGGCGGGCCTGCATCGCGGGGTCGCCCGAGAACACCCAGAGGATGCGGTTGCCAGCGCGCACGGCCGTGCCGGTCACCCCGGGGCCGCGCACGACGCGCACGAGCACGGTGTCGCCGGTCTGCTCCACGCGCACCCGGCGAACGAGCCCGTCCGAGCTGCCTAGCGTCTGGTGCGAGACCGTCGGGTCGAGCACGGCGCCGCGCACCTCGAGCACGTTCTCACCGCCACGCTGGACCACACGGAAGGCCGACGCACGGTCGAACTGCAGGATGACACGGTCGCGTCCGTCCCGGGTTTCGACGGTGACACCGGAGAGCGTACTCCCCTCGCCGTTCGCGCCGCCGGCGACTGCCGGATCCGTCGCTGCGGGGGCAACGTCGGCGGACACGGTGTCGACCCACATCGCGGGCAACATCACTGCAAAAAGGGTCGCGGAGAGGGCGCGCATATCAGGACTCCTGAGGTGAGTAGCGTGAGCTTCTAACGAGTTGGCCACTCATCGCAAAAAACAGGCGAAACAAAATTGTTCGTATCGGTGGAGCGTCGCTCTTTGGCAGAGAGTGCTCGTCACCCGCCACTCGGAATGCTCGGGATGACGGGCGTGGCGGTCTCACCCTCGATGGGTGCGACGCTACCGAGGTTCATGAGCAGCATCTGGTCCTCGCCGCGCAGCGTCAGCGTGCGCGTGAGAGGCGGCTGGTCGGGAGCGGACGGGTTCTCACGGGTGAGGATCACCTCGTTCGTGCGGATGCGGTCCACGCGCCACACCAGCGGGATCGCGATGCCATCCGCCCCGCCGACCTGAACGGTCTCGGGGCGACCGATGTACTGCCGCGCCCGAACGGTGTGACCAACGCCGCCGCGATCCGCGATCATGGCGCGCGCGCCCGAGCCCCCGGTCACGATGCCGAGGATGCGCATCTCGTCGATGCTTGTGTCGGACATGATGCTCTGCACGGTGGGCATCGCCACCACTTCGATGTCGAAGCGACGGAACGGATCGCGCTGCTGAATGTCGATCTCGACGAACTCCTCGTCGGCGTAGACGCGCGGGGGCGTCCCCGCGTCGGGCGTCACCGCCTCGTCGACGGGCTCCCCGGCGGGCGGAGGAGGTGCGGCACCGGGGTTGGGCACGGCGACGCCCGGAGCCGGAGTTGGACGCCCGGCGCCGGCTTGAATGGGGTCGTCGCAGCCAGCGGCGCTCAGCAACACACTGGCGATGAGGGCTCCCACGGTCAGCGAGCCACGGTAGGTCGCGCTGCTCATGTCCCGGCTCCCGCCGGAGGTGCGCCGCCGGGCGCCTCTTCGGCTTCAGGTCGTTTGTAGGTAATCGCTCGCACGGCGATGGTGAGATTCTGCGAATCAGCGTCAGTGTGATTCAGCGAGATGTTCTCCATGCTCACGGCGCGATCCAGACGCGAAACGCTGTGGAAGAAGCGCGCGAGCTGGTGGTGTGTGCCGGTCAAGCGAAGTGACACCGGGATGCTGGTGTAGAACTCTCCTGGCTCCTCTACGCCGGGTTCGACGTGGACCATCCGAATGCCGCACAGCTCGGTCGCCCGGTTGATCTCCTCTAGGAAGGCCGCCATCTCGGCCTGGGCTGGCAGCACGCGACGGCTACGGATATCGACCGCCTCGCGAGCCGCGAGTTCCTGCTGGATCTGGACGAATTCCTGCTGACGCCGGAGGGCTGTGTCACGCTCCTGCGTCTTCTGGGTATGCGCACGGTTCGCCGCGTCGATCTCGTCGCTGATCGGCTGGTGCAAGACGAAGAAGTAGAGAGCCGAGACGAGCCCGAGGATGGCGAACAGGATCCCGATCTTGCCAGCCATCGGCACATTCGCGAACGATGCGCTCTGTTTTGCGGTTGCCATCTCAGTACCTCACCCGGCAATTCAATTCGAACCTGATGACATCGTCCGACCTGGATTCGGCACCCTGCGTTCGCGTGAGCACGACCTCGGTGAAGAGCTCCGAGAGAGACAGTCTGCGCAAGAACTCGGCGACGTCTTCGTTGGTGCGTGCCTCGCCATGAATCCGACACTCTCGGTTTTCCTCGGAGAACTGCGTCAGCCAGAGCCGCCGCACGTCCCAGCCTTCGCGGAAGCCGGCGTACGGGTTGATCTGGCGTTGACGCTCGAGGGCCTCGGCGTCGATCGTCGGTCCGCCGGGAACGCTGAGCACCTGAGACAGCTCCATCATCACGCGCAGCGGCCCCGTGCGGGCTCGGTTCAGCTCGGCGACCACTTCTTCGAGACCGCGGCTGCGAGCCAGCTGGGCCTGCAGCTCCTCCAGGCGCGAGGTGCGCTGCTGCAGGTCCGCGATCTCCACGTCGAGCTGGCGGTTGTTGCGTTGGATTCCCTCTAGCTCACCCTGCTTCTGGAAGAAGAGCAGCGCCAGCCCGATCCCCCAGACGAACGCGGCCAGCAGGTAGATGCCCGCCCAGAGCGGCCCGCCGCCAGAGGACTGCGCCTGGGCCTGCTTCTTGGTCTTCGGGAGGAGGTTGATACGAATCATGACGAGCGCTCCCGTTCCTTGCGCAGCGCGAGCCCCATGGCGACGACCGCCTGCGCCGTGCGCCCCTGCAACGCCACCGGGTCGATGAGCTTGCCGCCCGGTTGGGCCACCAAGAGCGGGTCCAGCAGCGCGACGCGGGCGCGGGAGCGGCGCGCCAGCGCGTCCAGCAGCGCGCGGATGTTCGCGGTTCCGCCCGAGCAGAAGATGTTGGTGATCTCCCGATCACCGCTGGTCGCCAGGTAGAAGTCCAACGACCGCTGGATCTCGCCGGCCAGCTGCTCGACGGACTGATTGATGATCGTCGGGACCTCCTGGGGCACGATCCCGCGTCCATCGCCACCGCACTTGTAGGCCTCCGCCTCTTCGCGGCTGATGCCCAGCTGTCGCTGAATCTCCTCCGTGATGGCGTTCCCGCCGTTGGCGATGTCGCGGGTGAACGCTGTGGTCCCGTCGGCGAGGATGTTCACCGTCGTGAGCGAGGCGCCGACGTGAATGAGGACGATGGTCTCCGCCGGCGGCGGAGCCCCATACGCCGCTTCGTAGACGTTCTGCACGGTGAACGCGTCAAGGTCGACGACGACGGGCTGCAGCCTGGCTTCGATGGCCAAGTTGTAGAGGTCGTTGATCTCCTCCTTCTTGGCGGCAACCAAGAGCACGTCCATCTGGCCCTGGTCTTCGCGGCGGGTGAGGGTCTGGTAATCCAGCGTCACCTCGGCCAAGTCGAAGGGGATGTGTTGTTCCGCCTCCCACTTGATCTGCTCCGCGAGCTCCGCAGGGGTCATGAGCGGCATCGCGATCTTCTTGATGATCACGCTGTGGCCGCTAGCGCGGAGCGCTACCTTGCGAGACTTCGAACCGTGGAAGAGCTTCTCGAGCCCCTCGACGACGGCGCCGGAGTTGATGATGTGTCCGTCGACGATCGTGTCCGCGGGGAGCGGATGGAAGCCGAAGCGCACGAGCTGACGGGGGCCCTTTCCGGCCTCCTTGATTTCACAGACCTTGATCGCCGCGGAACCAATGTCCACGCCAACTAGGTTCTTGCCTTCCGATGCCATCGACCCGCATCACTCCTCCTCGCCGAATACTCGAACTCGATCCGCGAGGCTGAGGCCTAGAGCTTCGAGGATCTTCCGCTTGGTATCCACGCGGCACCCGAAGCCTTTTTCAACACGATCGATCGTTAACACCGAGAGATTTGCACTGCGCGCCAGCTCTGCCTTGGACATCATCCTTTCGATCCGGATCCGTCGAACCATGTTGGGCTTGCTGCCCCCCGAGGTCTTTGTCCGCTTCTTCTCCGCCCGCTCGGTCTTTTCGGGCCTTTCGGCCCTCTCGACCTTGTCTACCCTTGCCTCCAACAGCTTCTCCGGTGCCTTCGCCGAGACCGCTGGGGTCTGCGACACTGGCGCTGGGCCCGGCCGACGACCGCTTGCCCCGGCAGCCGCGATGGCTGGCGGAGAGGCTGCGACGTCAGCCGCTTTGGGTGCGGCTTCCCGTGAGGGATCCGACGAAACTCCAGAGGAACCTGCCGATGTTTCGGCAGGAAATGTGGCCTCCTGGTTTTCGTCGTCGTCCATCATGGCTCGGGCAGATATCTAGCAGCGGTGTGAACCACCCTGGGCCGATTCACAAGCCACGCTAGGTGTGAAACCTAGCATCGTCAAGCAAGTTAGCATCATTTACCCATAATTTATAGGTAACTGAGGGGTGAGCTTGCCCGATGCCCCGATGGGGGCTGCGAGCAGATCGTTGGGGTCACGATCGTTTCCGCAGCAGCGAGACGCTTCGTGCTCATCTTTCGGATGTCAATGAACGAACAGACTGAGGCCATGCTCGCACCCCCGAACATCTAGGGCAAAAAAACGCACAAGTCCTGTCGCCGACGGGCGCCCGCCGCCGGTCGGTTGCCCCTCCCGCTCCGACGCGTTAGACCCTTAGCCTGTGCCTCAGGAACCGACCGAGACCCCTCCCCGCGACCGCCCCCTCGTACGGACGGGTGCCCCGCCCAAGCTGTGGCTGGTAGTGTCCTCCGTGCTCCTCGGGCTCGCGTTGCTCCTGCCGGTCGCGTCCGCCCAACGACAGCACCGGGTGCGCGCGGGCCAGACGCTCGCCGCGATAGCGCGTCGCCACCACGTGTCGTTGTCCAACCTGGCAGGCGCGAACCGCCTCCGGACCACCGCCCGTCTCATGGTTGGACAGGTGCTGGTCGTCCCGGAGGAGGGGGTCGCGTACGTCGCGGTCGGCCAGACGCTCTCGCAGGTCGCCCGCGAGAACAACGTCACGTCCGAGCAGCTGGCGCGCGCCAACCGCATCGAGGTCGATACCATGTTGCAGCCGGGCCAGCGCCTGGTATTGCCGGGCCACGAGAACACGGCGGCCGCGCGCCAACAGTACGGGCGCCCGCGCAACCCAGGGGTTGTCACGTTCTTCCGTTTCTCGAGCCGTGAGACGCTCCGTATTCGGGTGCTGGACAGCCGTGGGCGCCCGCGCCGTGCGGCCCGCACACAGCTGTCACGCTTGATGCGCGAGCGGGGCTCGGACGCCACTCACGAGGTGGACGAACGCCTGATGCGCTTGTTGGTCCAGGTCAGCGACCACTTCGGCGGTCGCAAGCTCTACATCATCAGCGGGTTCCGTGGAGCGGGTGGCTACACGCGAGAGTCCAGCCGGCACACGCGCGGCCAGGCGGTGGACTTCCGCATGGACAGAGTCAGCAACACGGAGGTGCGCGACTACTGCCGGCAGCTCCCGGACACGGGCGTCGGCTACTACCCGAACAGCACGTTCGTGCACCTGGACACCCGCCAGAGCTCGGCCTACTGGGTGGACTACTCACGCTCCGGGGAGGCCCCTCAGTACCGACGGCGCGGGGGCGGCGCAGCGGGGGCGGCGGGCGACGAAGAGGGCGACAGCGCGGCAGACGCCTCCGAGCCGGACTGACACGCCAGCGTCACGGGCAGGGGCGATAGAGAGTCGGCGTCGCCTCGCAGACGCCGTCCACGCACGCGCGCAGGCTGCCGCAGACCGGAGTGTCGCTGGGCGCGCAGTCATCCAGCGTCTCACACGGCTCGCCTGCGGGTGGGTCGGGGACGCGCAGGTCCTGCGCGCAGCCGAGCGCCAGGAGCAGCGGCAGAGCGCTGACGAGGAGGACGAAGCGCAGAGGGAGTGCCATGGCTCAGAGGATGCCATGCTCGTTCAGACGTCGGTAGAACGTCCTGCGCGGCATCCCCAGCTCCGCGGCGGCGCGCGCGCGGTTCCAGCCCGTGGCCTCGAGGGCGACCAAGATGCGCTGGCGCTCCAGCGCCTTCCAGTCGGCCTCGTTCGTGGGGACCGGGGGCGGCACCTCCGACGGTACGCGCGCGTCGTCTGTCGTCAGCTGAGAGAGCTCCGGCGGGAGGTGCTCCGACGTGGCCGGGCTGAGCACGGGCGCGCCCCCCACGGAGGAGAGCAGCTGATCGAAGAGCGCGGCGTCCAGGGTGGGCCCGTCCGTGAGAACGCTGGCGCTGGTCAGCAGGTGCTCGAGCTGACGAACGTTGCCCGGCAGTCCCGACTGGGCGAGTCGCGCGAGCGCCTGTGGCGTGACGCGGAGCCGCGCCCTGCCGCGCTCGCCCCCGTGCTGCCCGAGCCAGTGCGCCACGAGCAACGGCAGGTCCGTGAGCCTGTCGCGCAGCGGTGGCAGCACCACCTCGACCACCTGCAGTCTGTACAGCAGGTCTTCGCGAAACGTCCCCTCCGCGACGCACTCGGCGAGCGGGCGGCGCGTCGCCCCAAGGATGCGCACGTCGATGGCGATGTCGTCGTCGCTCCCGAGCGGACGCACGCGCCGCTCCTGCAGGACGCGCAGCAGGTCCAGCTGCATCTTGCTGGGCATGTCCTCGAGCCCGTCGAGAAAGAGAGTGCCACCGCGCGCGCGGACGAACACGCCGTCGCGAGCGCGCTCCGCGCCAGTGAACGCTCCCCGGACGTGACCGAACAGCTCGCTCTCGAGGAGTGTCTCGGACAGGGCGCCGCAGCTCACGGCCACGAAGGGCCCGGCGCGGCGACGACCGCTCGCGTGCAGGGCCCGCGCGAACAGCTCTTTGCCAGTGCCGCTCTCGCCCCGGAAGACCACCGGCAGGTCGATGTCGCGCACCCGATCGACGCGCGCGAGAGCGTCGGTCAGCGCCGCGCTGCGTCCGACGATGCCAAGCGCCTCGTAGCCGTGTACGGCGGGGTCACGCGCCTTCTCGAGCGCGCGGTGCGTGTCTGCGAGCTCGGCATCGCGACGACCGAGCGCATCTTCGAGGGCGGCCCGGGATGCCTCGAGCTCGTCCCGCTGAGAGAGCAGGCGGTCGCGCTGAGCGGCCAGCGTCTGCAGAGCCCCATGCACCTCGAGGGCGATGGCTGCCTGATCGGCGAAGGCCATCAAGAGGTCCAGGTCGTCGGAGTCGAAGCGCGCGCGGCGGAGCCGATGCTCGAGGTAGAGCGCGCCCAAGACGCCCTCACGGCCCCGGATGGGCACGCACGCGACGCTGGTGAGCGCCAGCCGGTGGACGCTCTCGAACTCGTGGAGGCGCGGGTCGTTGCGAGCGTCCACGGTGACGATGGGGCGCGCGTCCTTGATCACCGACAGGGCGATGCTGCGGCTGAAGGTCGCGTCGCTCGCGTCGAGCAGGGAAGCTCCCGCGCGGCGCTGGACCTCCGGCGTCAGCGCCGCATCGCGAGTGAGCAGGACGAAGCCTCGCTCCGCGCCGGTGAGGTCGACCGCGCCGTCCGTGATCCTCTCGAGCAGACGCGGTAGCTCGGTCTCGCGGGCAAGCCTGGTCAGCGTCTGAAAGAGGCGCGCGAGGCGCTCGCGCTCGCCGCTCGGGCGGTCCGCGAGCAGGCGGGAGCGTGGAGCCGGCCCTTCTCCACGGCCGAGGCTGTCGAAGAGACCAGGCCGTAGCCGCGCCGGGAGCGCGAGCCCGAGCTCCTCCAGGCGCCCGACCAGCTGCTGCTGCGCGCGCTCCTGGGCCGCGCGCCCCTCGTGGTCGCGCGCCACGATGACGGCGGCCGCCAACAGCTCGGCCCCGAGCATGCGTTGGGGGAGCGCCAGGGCGGCGGCGATCATGTCCGCCGCCGAGCCCCCCGTGGCGGCGGTGTGCCAAGCGTACAGGGCGCGCCGCACGGCACCTTCTGGCAGTGACTGGCACACAGCTGCGGCCCGCAGGACATCGGCGTCCCGGCGCCGAGCGAGCCGCATCACCGCCTCCAGCACATCCACACGCAACGCTGCCCAAGGCGCGCCCTCGGCCCGCAGCAGCGAGGACCCGCGCTCGAGCGCGAGCAGCGCTGCGTCCACGTCCCCGGCTCGCTCCGCGATACGCGCGGCGCGGACCTGGGCCAAGGCGGCCAGCCGTGCGGGCGGGGGCCCGGCGGCGCCGAGGGCCGCCGCCACGCCCCGCGCCTCGTCGACGGCTCCGACGCGGACCAGCCAGGTGGCGCGGAGCTCGGCTGCCGCGCGGGCAGCCTCCCGCTCGTCCTCGAGGGCGAGCAGGCCCTCACTCAGGCGGCCTGCGACCAGGAGCGCCTCCGCGCGCACGAGCCCAGTCCAGCGCGCAGGCTCCAGCGGCTCCTCCGCGCGCACCCAGGCTTCACTCCAGGCCTCGTCCATGGCGAGGGCGTAACACAGAATGGCACATTCTTGCACACATTATCTGTGTCACCTCGGCCCGAGGCGCACGCGCGAAGTCGCGTCTACGGCACGGCGCGTGGTACATGGCGATTCCATGCGCCGCCCCGCCCTCGCAAACCTCTCCGCGTTGGCCAGCGCCCCGGTCGTCGCTGCGCTCAGCGCGGCGCTCTGGCTCGCCAGCCGCCCCGGTGACCCGCTCGCGGCGCTGGGCTACCAGACGTCCAACTCACCGTTTCTGGCGCTCGTCGCGCTGACACCGCTGATGATCTGGCTGGAGTTCGTGCCGCAGCGGGTCAGCCGGTGGGCCGGAGCCTTGGGCGCGATGCTCCTCGGAGCCGGAATGGCAGGCGCTGCGTCGTACGCGGCCGCGCTCGCCGTCCTGCCAGCGCTGATACGCGCTGGCTACCCCGAAGCGGACGCGTTGCTCAGCGCGCAGCTCGCGGCCGCCCTGCAGGCTGCCCCCGTTACCCTCGCGACGTTGCTGACCTGGTACGCCGTGCGACGCGGCCGGCGCGCGCCAGGCTTCTTCGCGTTTGCCTGGGTCGCCGCAGAAGGGCTCGCTCCCTTGGGTGCAGAGAGGCTCGCCGTGGCGCTCTACGAACACACGGAGTGGATCGCGCTCGCGTCCATCGGGGGCCCCTCCTTGGTCAGCCTCTTCCTCGCGCTGGTGAACGGCGCGCTGGCCGAGACCCTGCTGCTCGCGGTTCCGCCGCGTCGAAAGCCCTTCCTCTTGCTGGCCGCGGCGGTAGGGGTCGCAGGCAGCCTGGGCATCCACGGCATCCGCTCGAGCGCCCTCGAAGCCGCCGCGACCGGTGCCCCGAGCGTGCGTGTCCTGGTGGTGCAACCCGGACCGCAGGCGGACGGCGAATCGGAAGATGGGCCGCTCGCGGACGGAGGGCTCGAAGCGGAGACCCGCCGAGCGCTCGCCGAGGCGCTCCCCGGAGATCCGGTGGACGTCGTGGTCTGGCCCGGCGTGCGCTTCGACCCGCCGCTCGCGTGGACGGAGCTGGACCTCGCGCCGCGCCTGCCCGCCGAGCTCGCGACGCCCTTCCTGCTGGGCGCGACGCTCGTTCGCGACGATCCCCCCGAGGGCCCGACCGTGCAGGTGCTGGTCCTTGCGGACGACGCCCACCAGCGTGGCGCCATCTACCAAGCCACCGTGCTCGCGCCCTTCTTGGACTTCGCGCCGCTCGATGAGTCGCTGCCCGCGGCCACCCGTGCGCGCATTCACGACGCGGGCCGACGTCCCGGACAGCGGGGGGCCATGTTCGAGCTCGGGCGCGTGCCCTTCGGGGTGATGGTGGGCTGGGACGACATCAGCGGCCCCGACCTCCGCAGGCAGCTCGCAGAACAGGACCCGGAGTGGCTGGTGAGCGTCGTGGACGACCGGGCGTTCGAGGGCACGCCGCTGCCGGAGTACCACCATGCCTGCGCGGTGTTCCGCGCGGTCGAGCAGGGTCGCTACATGGTCCGCGCTGCGGCGGAGGGGGGCTCCGCGTTGGTGGACCCGCTAGGGGTGAGCCACCAGCGCATGCCGCTCGCCACGGGGGGGTCCTCCGTCATGGACGTGCCGCGCCTGCACGCCGAGACGGGCTACCGCGCGGTGGGCAACTTCGCCACCCTGCTCTGCCTGTTGTTCTGTGTGTCGCTGCTCTTGCTGAAGCCCGCCACCGCGGTGAACGGCGACGACGGCGACGGCGCCCCCGAGGGTGCATGACGCGGGCGCTGCTCGTCCCACCACCGCTCTTGCCGGGCGACCGCGTCGCGCTGATCGCACCGAGCGGACCCTTCGACCGCGCCGCGTTCGAGCGGGGCGTGGCCGCCATCGAAGCGCAGGGCTACGTCTGTGAGCACGCCCCTGACATCTTCGCCCGTGATGGGTACTTCGCAGGCGACGACGAGCGGCGCGTGCGCGAGCTGCGTTGGGCGCTCAGCGCAGGCGAGGTGCGCTGGCTGGTCGCCGCGCGCGGCGGCTTCGGCGCGACGCGGCTGCTGCCGCACATCTCCGCGGATGAAGTCCGCGCGGCTGGCAAGGGGCTGGTTGGCTTCAGCGACATCACCGCGCTGCACGCCCTCTGGGCCCGCGCCGGCGTGGCGTCCCTGCACGCGTCCATGGTGGCGAAGCTGGGGGACGCAGCCGACGCCACGCGCGCGCGCTGGTTCTCCGCGTTGAGCGGTGCCCCCCTTGTTGCGTTTCGAGGCCTCGAGTGCATCTGCGACGGCCGTGTGGAGGGGCCGCTGGTGGGAGGCAACCTAGCGGTCTTGGCGGCGCTGGTCGGGACCCCGTTCGCCCCTCCGCTCGACGGCGCCATTCTGTTTCTCGAGGACGTCGGCGAGCGCCCCTATCGCCTCGACCGGATGCTCACGACGCTCACGCAGGCGGGTTGGTTCGAGAAGGTCCGCGGCCTCGTCTTCGGCGCCTTCACCGAATCCACGCCGGGGCCCGACGGAGTCAGCGCGCGCGACGTCCTCGTCCGCCACGCCCGGTCCCTCGGGCTCCCGGCCGTGCTGGGGCTCCCGGTGGGACATGTCGACGACAACCACGAGCTGCCGCTTGGTCCGGTCGCGGCCCTCGATGCGAGCAGCGGGACGCTCTCCTGGACGGTCCGAGGGTGATGCCCTCCCGAGCCTCGCAGCGCGAGCTGCGACGAGTGATGCGCGAAGACCGTGTACTCGGCGTGTGATTCGCATACGATGCGCCGAGGCCACGCCACGTGCAGCTACTCGCGAGCGGAAAGACACACGCCGGTCACAGGACGTCCAACGAGGACTGCTTCGGCATCGAGCTGGAGCTCGGCCTGTTCGTGGTAGCGGACGGCATGGGTGCGGGGGGCGACGCCGCGAGCCGTCTGACCGTCGAGACCCTGTGCGCTCACTTCCGCGAGAACCCGCGCGGTGACGCGGTGCTCGAGTTCGACGCCGCCATCGCGATGGCCGCCGCACGCATCGATGAGTGCAGCCCGCGCCAAGACATGGCCTGCACCGTCGCGGCGCTGTCGCTGTTCGGCCAAGGGGCCACCATCGCCCACGTCGGGGACAGCCGCGTGTACCGACTCCGCCGACGACGGCTCGAGCGCATGACGCGTGATCACTCTGTCGTGAGCGACATGGAGCTGACCCTCGGCCGCTCCATCGCACACCGCGCTTCGCACCCCATGGGCACGGTCGTGACTCGGGCGCTGGGCGGCGGCGGCGACGCGCGCCCTGACGTGCGCTTCCTGGATGCGGCTCCGTTGGACCGCTTTCTGCTGTGCAGCGACGGGCTGACGGACTCCGTCGTCGAGTCCGAGCTGCGCCCCCTGCTCGCGCGCGGCACTCCGGACGACGCTAGCGACTACCTGCTGGAGCAAGCGATCAGCAACGGCGCGCGCGACAACGTCACCGTCGTGGTCGTCGACGTGCTGAGCCTCTGAACCCCAGCCTCGCAGAGCCGCTGGCCATGGCGTGGCGCGGCGCGACCTGGGTCAGTTGGGGATCAGCTCGTGCATCCCGGCGCCGCGCAGGTCGTCTGTCACCAGCCGGGTGAGCTGGTCGTTCCAGTACTCCACCGCGACGCGGTCCGTGTCCGCCTCCATGTGTGGGTTGCCCACGCCGCTCTCGTCCGTGAGGTAGGTGTAGGGAGCGCCTGTGACCGTGGCCATCGCGCGGAAGAGGTACTCCACCTCGCGGTCCGCGCCGCTGGCGGCGACCGGGACGAGACGGATTCCGCGCCGCGACGCTTCGCGCATGGCCTGGATGTAGGTGAACGACGAGGCGTAGTGCTGCGGAGGCGCGTCGGCGATGACGACCAGAACGCGCACGGCGTCTCCGTCGCTCCACGACTGACGCCCGAACGCGGCGGCCAAGCCAGCGTTCAAGTCCTCCGGGTAGTCACCGCCCCCGTCCGCCTGGATCCCTCGCATCGTCCGCGCGAAGCCGTGGACGTCCGAGGTGAAGCGGATCTCCTGGAGCGGCTCGCGGTCGCTGCGGTCGCGGTAGAACGTGGCGCCGACGCGGATGGCCACCTCGGGGGACGTCGCGTGGATGCGCCCGACGATGTCGGCGACCTCCGCGTTCACGTAGCGCAGCTCGTCCTCCATGCTGCCCGTGACGTCGATGAGGAACGCCAGGTCCAGCCGCTGCGGCGCGCGCGCCGAGACCCCCTGCATCCGGAAGATCACATCTTGGCCGTCGCCAGCCTGAGGAATGCGGGCAGCCACCTGTGCCTGGACGCCGTTGGCGCTGACCGTGGCCTGCACGTCACGCCCGACATCTCCCAGGACGCCGGGGAAGTAGTCCCAGTAACCATCGGCCATGGTGGTCCCGCTGACCTGCCCGGCCTGCCCGCCCAGCGTGACCTGCGCTCCGCGGAACGGTCGTCCTTGAGCGTCGACCACGCGAAAGCGCACGCGACGGGTGACGTCGAAGCCAGCGCGCTGCGCCTCGAAAGGACGACGCGCGACGTACTCGAGGTAGTTGCCACGACGGTCGGTGTCGCCGACGGTGGCCGCCGTGAGCACGCGCGCCTGGGGCGCGACCTGCTGCTGCACCACCGGCGGCGGCTCGGGCGCGACGATCTCGTCTTCGACCGTGACCGTGACCGTGACGTCCACGTCCACAGGGGCGGCACGACCCGCGGCTACGGATGGTCCTGCGGCGGCGTAGCCTTCCGTGGTGCCTCCGCGCGACGGCCGCGACGAAGGACCCCCGGCTGGAGGGGCGGGGGGCGCGGAGGGGGTCGAGGGAGCGCCGCCGCCAGCCCACCCGTCGGTCGCCGCTTCGGCGCGCGGGGCTTCTCCGGACCGCGCCGGGGCGCGCTCGCCATCGCTCGCCGCGAAGTCTGCGCTGCGGGCCTCGCCGCCGGATGGGCTGGCGTACGTGTCCGCGCTCGCCCTCGTGCTCTCGGTGCGAATGACGCTCACCTCGGCGACGTCACCGCCGCTGCCTGCTCCGCCCTCCCTGGCGTGGCTGGACTCGTAGCCCGATCCGGAGGTGCTGCAGCCCGAAAGCGCCAGCACCAGCGCGACCCGCAGAGGCAAGGATCGGGGGGAGGAGGGGAGACGTGGGCGGGACATGGCGAAGCTCCTGGGTGACACGGTGGCGGAAGGTGGGTGTGTGACCCAGGGCACCAGAGACGCCTTGGGTGTCGTGGGGTCAACGCGCGACGTCCGACCTCGCTTACACCGCCTCTGACCGTCGCCGCCGAGACCGCAGCCTGTAAGTGTCGCGGTCGCTGTGGCGTTGTCGCCATGTGCATGCCTGTCCCACCGCGCCCCTCGCCGCCGCCCTCCGCCAGGAGCCCTCGTCTCGTCGTGGGGCAGACGCCTCGAAGGTGGCTGGCCCGCGGGCGGCTCTTTCAACTCTGGCGCGCTTGCCGTACAAGGCCATGGGGCGCTGCGCTCTCGCGATGACGGCGCGACCTCACACTCTCGAGGCATGGGTGGCCGGAACGGAAGCAGCGGATCGGATCGCATGGGAGCGCACGTTGCTGCAGCGTATTCGCGCTGGCGAGCGCGACGCGTTCGGCGAGCTCTACCGCGCCTACGCGCCGGCGCTCTACCGACGGGTGCTGCTCCCCAAGCTCGGGGCGGCCGGCGCCGCCGAGGACGCGTTGGCGGAGACCTTCCGGACGGCGTTCGTGAAGCTCGAGACCTTCGAACACCAAGGCGTGAGCGTCTATCACTGGCTGGCCCGCATCGCGTCCAACAAGGCCATCGACATGCATCGCGTGCGCGCTCGCACCGACCGCGCGCTGACCCAGCTGGAGCAGCTGCTCTCGTGGGAGCGGGCGCCGTCGCAGGACCCCTTCTCGGAGGTCAGCGCGAGACAAGACCACGCGGAGCTGACTTCACGGGTCACGGCGACCCTGGATGGGCTCAACCCTCGCTACCGGCGGGCCATCGAGCTGCGCTTCTTCGAAGAGCGAGAGCGGGCCGACTGCGCGCAGGCTCTCGACGTGAAGCTCGGGACGTTCGACGTCCTCCTGCTGCGCTCGCTGCGTGCGTTTCGCAAGGCCTGGGAGGACGCGCACGCGGGGCCGGGCGCTTTCGCCACGGAGACGCTAGGGAAGGAGGGCGACGATGACCGACACCCGCGTTGACGAGCTGCTGGACGACGACGAGGCCAGCGACGAGGAGATCGCGCAAGCGGCCGAGCTGGCCCGCGCCCTCGATCGCGAGGTCGTCGCGGAGGGCGCACTCGAGGCCCTCCTGCCTGCGCTGGAGGCCGCGCACCTGCTGCGGGCGCAGCAGGCGCCAGAGCCGAGCCGCGAGCGTCTGGACGAGCTCTTCGAAGGCATCGAGTCCTCGCTCCCTCCCTGGGCGGCGCCACCCGCGCCGTCGCCGACGGCACCCCTGCGCGCGCTGCGCGGCCTGTGGCTGGCGCTGACGGGCGCTCTAGCCGTGGCAGCGCTCGCCCTCTGGTTCGTGGCGCGTACCCCCGGGTCCGCAGAGGTAGCCACCCTGCCCGCGCCGTCGCTCGCGCTGCTCGCCGCCCAGGCCGCCGCCGTCGACAGCCAAGCGGCGGGGGTCGCGGCGGCGACGGAGAGCGCGCCGCGCATGCAAGAACTGGCAGGCGCCATGCGCCCCTACCGCGCGCAGCTGCTCGCGCAGCTGGAGGGCGAGTACGCGCCATGACGCCCCGCCGCCACCACCGGCCGACGCGACTAGACGCGCGTCCGACAGGCCGCCTCGCGCGCCTCGTGGCGCTCTCGATGACGTTCTTGCTGGCGCTGTGGGCAGGCTGCACCGCGCCCGATGCCACCGACTCCGCAGCGCGCGGGAGCGCGGCGAGCTGGGTGCGCGAGGTGCGTGAAGCCCACGTTCTGGCGGACGCCGCGGAAGCCCAGGGCGACCTCGACGCCGCTCGTGCCACGCTCACGCAGGCGTCGGAGCTCAGCCCGCCGGCCGAGGTCGCCCCCACGCACGCGCGGGCCGTGCGCCAGGACCTGTACTTCCGCCTTGCGGCCCTCGCCGCTCGTCAGGGCGAAGCTCGAGTCGCTCGCGACACAGCCACGGCGGGGCTCGCGCTCGGCCGAGGCGACGACGTGCTCACCGCCAACCTGTTGATCGTGCGCGGCGAGGCCCACGAGGCCCTGGGCGACGCGCGCGCTGCCAGTACCGACTACCTCGCCGCCCTGCGCATCAACGAAGCGCTCTTGGACGCGGTGCTGACGGCGGAGGAGACGCCATGACGGCCAGACCTGCACGGCGGCAGTGGGCGCTGTGGCTCGGACTCTCTCTCTGTGCCGCAGCCGGCTGCGCCAGCCCCAACCAGGCGGCGGGCGTCCACACCGGCACCACGGCGGCCGAGCCCACCGCCGGAGAGGAGTCGTTCGTGTGCGCGACCGACGGGCTGGATGCCGACGAGGTGCAAAGTGAATACGTCCCCGCCTCCGTCAGCGAGGAGACCTCTGGCGCGCCTGCACCCGTCCGTGCAGGCGCCCCGCCCGCCCCCCGAGGGGGCGGCAGCGACGCACTCCCACCTTCGACCAGCCGCCGCGAGGGCTACGGGGCGGATGAGAGCAGCGACGTGCCGGAGCTGTTCCAGAGCCAAGGAGCGAACCTCGGCGCGCTCGCGTGCGCGCTGGACGCCGCCGACTGTGAGAGCGCCGCTCACCTCGGCGAGCAGATCTGTCGCCTCGCAGCGCGCATCTGCGACCTCGAGGACGCAGACCCCCGCTGCCCGGAGGCCCGCTCCCGCTGCGAGCGGGCCAACGCGCGCATCCGGTCGAGCTGTCCAGCGGCTCTCCCGCCTCAGTCCCCAGTGACCCCGTAGCGGCGCAGCTTGTCGAGGAAGGTCGTCCGCTTGAGCCCGAGGGCGCGCGCGGCCTCGCTCTTGTTGCCCCCGGCGCGGGTCATGGCCCTCTCCAGGATCTTGCGCTCGAGGTCGGTGAAGGACCCGACCCACTCGTCGGTGGCCTCCTCCCCGCTGTCTGCGACGGACGGGCGCGCCTCTCCGGCGTCCGCGAGCGCGCTCTCTACCGTGGGCGAGAGGTCCGAGAGCGTCAGGAGCGGGCCCTCGGCGCGCGCCACGGCGGCCTCGAGCTGCTCGGCGAGCCAGCGCACGTCCCCCGGGAGGCGGCTCCGCACGAGGTAGTCCACGACGTCCTGAGAGACGCCGAGGGGCGGCCTGCCCAGGCGGCGACACGCGACCCCGATGGCCAGCAGCGTCAGCGACGGAATGTCCGCGCTCCGCTGCGAGAGAGGGGGGACCGAGACCACCTGCGTCTCGAGCTGCGCGGCGAGAGACGGCGCCAGCGTCCCGCGCGCCACCAGGTCCGCGATGGACGCTCGCAGGACGACGACGACGCGGGCCGCGTCGACCTCTGCCGCCGCGTCTTGCGCAGCGGTGTCGGCTGCGCCAGCCGGTCCCCGCGAGCCCTCCAACCACGCGGCCAGCGCCGCCTGAGCGGCAAGCGAGAGCGCTGGCGCGTCGACCAGGGCGAGCGTGCCCTCGGTGGCGTGCGCCACCCAGCCGGGATCACCCGTCTCGGCGTCGCCCATCAGCGCGACGAGGCTCTCGGAGTCCGTCACGGACGCGCAATCGACGACGACCAGCGGCCCGTGCGCCCTCGCCCCCTGCCGGTGCAGCTGCTCCACGAGGTGCAGGACCGGCGCTCCGACGGGAGCCAGCAGCGCCAACGGTGTGCGGTGGGGCGCAAGCGCGGCGAGCGCTGCCTCGCAGGCCCGCATGGCTGGGCTGTAGGCGACGCGCGGCAGCTCGACCCCGCCGGCCGAGGCGCCGGCGCGCAGCAGCTCGAGGCTCCCACGCAGCCGCGCGACCCGCAGCTCTCGCTCATGCAGCTCGTCGAGGACTTGCTCGTGCGCGAGCGTCAGCTGGCCCACGCGCGCTTGCGCCCGCAGCTGCCCGGCCATGGCCCCGAGGATGGACGCCAGGCGCCGCGCGAACGCCTCGGCCGCGTTGATCTCCTCGAGCGCGAGAGCGCTGCGGCGCCTCCCACGAGGAATGATGAGCAGGCCGTCGACGTGCCCGTCGTTGGCCAGTGGGAGCAGCGCGAGGGCGTCGTACTGCGCGAGCGCCTCCAGCAGCGGGCGCAGCTCAGGGCGTCGCACGGACTGCGCTTGCAGCTCGGCCACTAGGGTGAGCGTCCCCGGGTTGTCGAACGCGAAGTCGATCAAGCGCGAGGACAGCGACGCGTTGTGGACATGCGGCATGCCCGCAGCGTCGATGGTCACGACGCGGGCCGGATCGAGCACGTAGAGCACGGGCTGAGCGTCGGACTCGCCCGCAGCCTCTCTCAAGGCAGGCAGCACCGCAGCGCCGAGCTCCAGCAACGTGGGCACGGACTCGAGGCGCTGCGCCGCCAGGGTGAGCGCGTCGAGGAACCGCCCCCCGTAGGGAGCCAGCGCCCTGCGGACGATGGGCAGCAGCGCGCGGTCGATGGCCAAGGTCGCCCCCGCCGCGGCTGCCCACGCCCAGATCGGCGGGGGCGCCGCGGACGCGAACGCGTAGCGACCGAGCGCGAACAGCAAGGTGACGCTCCCGATGGCGAGCGCGGCGCGGACGATGCGACGCACGGCGGCGCCGGCGTACACGCGGCGAGTGGGGTCCACCATGGCGAGGTGGCCGTAGAGCAGCACGCCGGCGAGCACCGCGACGGTCCAGGCCTCTGCCGTGGGGTCGGCTACCAGGACCCCGACGCTGAGCAGCCAGGAGGTGATGGGCATGGCCACGACCACGACCACGAGGCCCATGACGCCCCACGCGTTCGAGGCGAGCGCCGCCGGGCCGCTGCCGAGGCGGCGACGCAGCGCGCGAAGCCCGAGGGCGGCCGCGAAGGCCCCCCACATGAACACGCGCGGGACGCTGCGCAGCGCGGCTTCCGGCAGGATGACGTCCGCGCCCAGCAGCTCGGTGGGCGGAAACACGCCTACCAAGCCCAGGAGCGCGCTCGCGACCGCCAGCACCGACGTGAGCGCGGCCAGGCGCAGCAGACCACCGGGCCGGTCTGGGACGGCCAGCGCGAGGTGTAGGACGCGGGCTCCGGCGGCCGGCATGGCGAGCGCGAGGGAGGTGAGCCGCAACAAGGACGTGGGATCCGGGACCAAGTGCGCGGCGAGGATGATGCCGCCGAGGACGCCCAAGCCACCGACGCGGCGGGCGCCGTGCGCCGTGACGTGCCGCATGAACATGGGCGTGAGCGACAGCAAGCACGCGAAGAGCGCTGGCAGCGCGCGGGCGCGGCCGAGCCCCTCCGCCGCCGCCGCACCGGCGAGCAGATAGAGGACGGCCGCCGGACCGACGACGGGGAGGATGCGGCTGCGCGAATTCATGAGAGGCCGCCGCAGCCCACGCTACGGCGACGGACCATATCACCCTACTGCGCGGGTTCCAGCGGCGTCCGGGTCAGGGGCCGGCGTCGACGCCGGTGTCGTCGGGGCCCGCGTCTGCGGGGCCAACGTCGACCCCCGTGTCTGCAGGTCCCGAGTCCACCCCGGTGTCCGCGCGGCCGAGATCGCGGGCGCCCGAGTCGACGGGCCCGCCGTCCACCGTACCGCCTTGGTCCACCGCCACCGTACCGCCGTCCGCCGCGCGCCGCTCCGTGCAGACCATGGCGAGGCAGCGCAAGCCCGAGACGCAGTCGAGATCGCGTCGACAATACCCGCCGATGGTACGCGGCGCCGCGCCGTCGCATGCCACGCTGAGCAGCAGCAGAGCCAGGGGGAGCGTGCCGAGGAGGCGGCGCAAGGCGGAGCGGAAAGAGGTGGTGTGCATGACGCGGTGACTCAAGGTGTGTCATAGATGGGACCCCGCTGGCAACTCCCCCGTTGCTCCACGCGGCCGGGTAGGAGAGACTCCGCAACATGTCGCCCCCTTCGAGCGGCGAAGCCCCACACGCGTCGCCTTCCAGATTGGCCAGCGGAGCCCTGGTCGGGTCGGTCATCAAGGACCGCTATCACCTCGTTCGTTTGATCGGCGATGGGGGCGTGGGCGCCGTGTACAAGGCGGCCGATCAGCTGCTGCGGCGCTTCGTCGCGATCAAGCTGTTGCACCCCACCACGGCCCGCAAGCCAGAGGCCGTCGAGCGCTTCCTGCGCGAGGCGCGCTCCGCCGCGGGCATCGGCCATCCCAACGTCACCGACGTGCTGGACTTCGGCGAAGAGCGCAGCCAGCCGTTTCTGGTGATGGAGTACCTGCGGGGGCGGAGCCTCTCCCACGCCATCGCGCACGACGGACGCTTCAGCGTGGAGCGCGCGTGCGCCATCGCCACGCACAGCCTGGCCGGTCTGGCCGCGGCCCATCACCGCGGCATCCTGCACCGTGACCTCAAGCCCGCCAACCTGATGCTCATCGCGCAGTTCGGGGACCCGGACTTCGTGAAGGTGTGCGACTTCGGCTTCGCGACGCTGATCGGCCCGCGCTCCATCGACGACGCGCGCTCCCTCACCCCCGCCCGCACGCTCGTGGGTACGCCGGCCTACGCGGCCCCCGAGCGCCTGCGTGGCGACGACCGCCCGGACCCGCGCATGGATGTCTACTCCATGGGGGTGGTGCTCTACGAGATGCTGGCAGGCCGCCGCCCCTTCGACGGGGCGACCTTTCAGGAGCTGTCTCACAAGGTCCGACACGACGCGCCGGCGCCGCTGCGCTATCTGCGGCCGGACATGCCCGACGTCCTCGAGCGCATCGTCATGAAGGCGCTCGGCAAAGAGCGCGAGGAGCGCTGGCGCGACGCCGAGGAGTTCGCCGACGCGCTGGTGCCCTTCGGTGGGAAACAGATCCTGCGGGCGGATCAACCTTCCGACAGCTTCACGATGGACCTCTTGCGCCTGCGGGCACGAGAGACCGAGCACCGTGACCGCGTGAAGCGGTCGGACACCGGCGACTGGACGGCGCCCCGTGAGGCGCCCGAGCAAGCCGTCGCGGTGGCGGGGAGCCGAGGCAGCGACCGGCTCGACACGGGGGCTAGGAGTCAGAGCCTCGAGATCGACGTGTCGTTCGATACCGCGCCGGGGGTGGGGGACGGCGTCGAGCGCGATCGCTTGACCGAGCGGGCGCCGGCCATGGACGAAGTGCCGCTGCGAGACACTCACGTCGACGCGATTCCCACGCTCGTGGAGCGCGCGTTCGAGGGCCGGCTGGTGCTCGCCGTGCTGCGCTACGTCGGGGACCGCTTCGGGCAGCTCGCGCTACGCGACCTGTTGACCTACCTGCCCGCCCTCACGCGCGACCTCTTCGCGGCGGGCGTCGCCGAGGACGACTGGGTGCCCTACGACGCCGTGCTCGAGCTGCTCGAGCGGATCGACGCGACCATGGGGCGGGACGACCTGCACCTGGTCGTCGAGTGCGGGCGCGAGATGGCGAACGCGCTGACGGCCTACCTGACCGTGGAGCTGAGCAACGCACCGCCCGAGCTGCTGGTGACGCACTTCCCGAAGTACGCGGCCAGGAGCGTGCGGGGCGTGACCTTCCGCGTCACGCGCGTTGGACGCGGCTACGCGCAGCTCGCGCTGGACGAGCACGGTCAGTCCACCCTCACGGGTGGGGTGTGCACCCTCGGCATGCTGGAGAGGCTGCTCACGAACGCAGGCGCGGAGGAGGCAGAGGTCACCATGACGCAGTGCCGCGCGCTCGGGGACGACGACACACGCTTCGACCTGACCTGGCTGGGCTGAGCGTTCAGCGCCCGGTGCCGAAGAGGGCGCGCCCCTCGCTCTCCCACCACTGGCGGTACTTCCGCTGCGCCACCTCGCGGTCACGCTTGGGCAGGGAGTGCTGGTAGCCGTAGTACGCCTGCGTGAGGTGCTTGAGCTCGTCGCCAGCCAGGCGACGCAGCTTGGGGTCGTCGTGCATGAGCGCCTCGATCAGCCACTCGATGCGGTGTTGGCCGCGGTGGTCGGACACCCAGTCCTCCCACGCGTCCCGCGTCCGCCCGAAGTCCTGACGCGTGATCAGGACGAGGCTCTGGTGTGCCGCATCCCGCAGACGCTGCTCGTCCGTGTCGAGGACGCGGATGAGTAGGTCGAGCGCGCCGTCGTCGCGCAGGTGCCCGAGCGCCTTGATCGCCGCGAGGCGAATCGGCAGCGGACGAGCGGGGATGCGCGCGCTGGCCCGCACTCGGTCGATGACGCGCCCGAACTCGCGCGGGAAGCGCCGCAGGGGCCGCAGCACGTCGAGGGCCAGCGCACGGGTGCCCGAGTCGATGTCGAAGACGCGGCGCCCGAGCGGGCCCACGAGGTCACGATGGAGGAGCTCGGCGGAGAGGAGCGTGGCGTAGAAGCGCACGTCGTGGTCCTCCCGGTCCAAGAGCGCGGCCACGTAGGGGACGGCCACGTCTCCGAACGCCACCATCGCGCGGGCTACCGCCGAGACGTCGCGGCCGCGGGGGAGGCGTTGGTGTGGGGCGTTGCGATCGAACCAGAGCGGCCCTGGGAACTCTCGCACCAGCGCCGGGAGGATGGCCTCGCCCGCCCGGAGCGCGGACTTCACGGCGAAGACGTCTTCGGGCCCCGAGTGCAGCAGCTGCTGGATCGCGCTCTCCACTCCGTCACCGAGGTCCAGGATGACCGACGGCATGCCTGGGTCGACGGCCGTGCGCCCGTTCGGGGCGCTGCCGTGGGCGGAGGCCGCTGCCGGATGCGCCTCGGTGACGGTGAGCTCGGGCTCGTCGTCGTCCTCAACGGGGGCGGGGGCAGCGACGGCGGGTTCCTGCGCGGCCGGCCGCGTGGGCGCGTCGCGGGTACCGCGCCGATCGTTGCCAACGGCGTTGACCTGCCCCGCGCGAGGCGCTGTCGCGGGGCGCGGAGGCGGTGGGCGCGACGAGCGCGTGGTCGCGACGACGTCCGTGGTGCCCTTCATGGAGTACACGCCCGCGCCAGGCCTCTCGGTCACCAGCGAGCGGGCGGCCGGCTCGTTGGTCGCTGGAGCGGCGGTGCCGAGCGCGACCTGCTCGGCGAGGGCACGTGCCGTGGCGCGGACGCGCTCGCTGTCCACGACGCGGATGGCGGGCTGCACCGCGACGGTGGTCGGCCGACGCAGCAGCGCCTCGGCGGGAACGACGTTCCCGTCGCCTTCGTCCTCGTCGTCGCCCGCGTCGTCGCCGGAGGTCAGCTCGGGGTCGAGAGCGTCATGCTCGCCGGTCGCGAGCGCGCCGTCGTCGAGCGCGGCCTCGGCCCCGTCGAGCATGGTGGACCCCGGCGGAGGCTCGGGGACAGGGGTCGGCGGTGGAACCGAGGGCTGCGCAGGCTCCGGCTCCGGCTCGGGAACGCCGAGATAGGCCGGTTCGGGGTCCTCAGGGACATCGTCACCCCCCGGCGCGCTCTGCTGTGGGATCGGGCGCGAGCCGGCCGTGTTGGCGACGGGCGAGGGCGGCGGAGGCGCCGTCCGGGGCACGCCGAGGAGGTCCATCGCCTGTGTGCGCCGCTTGGGCGCGCGAACGCGCGGCGTGTGGGAGACCTCGGCCACCCAGTTGCGCCGTCCGCCTTGCCAGCGCTTGGCGGTGGTGCCCTTCGTGTCTTCGGGCGCCTCCTCCGGTCGACCGGTCTTTCCGAGCTTGCGCCGCAGGATCAGCCGCTGGAATGCCTCGCTGACGCGCGGCATGAACGCCACGAACTCCGGGACGTCCGAGATCCCGAAGTCCTCGCCACCGCGGTCGCCGTAGAAGATCAGCACGACCCGCTGACGGATGGCCACGGGCGCGACGACGCACGGCTGCGCCTTGGTGCGTCCGAGGTCGCTCGCGAGCTGCTGGTCCGCCCGCGTCCCGCTCGCGATGTCGCCCATGCGTGGCTGCGCCGTACGAAAGGCGTCGCTCAGCAGACCGGCGTCCTCGACGGAGAGGGAGGTGCGACGGACCGTGGCGTAGTCCGGGCCGTCGCCTTCCACGTCGAGGCCCTCGGCCACGTCGTCTTGGACCATGAAGAGCACGGCGCAGTCGAAGAACTGCTGCACGAAGGCGAGAGCCACCTGCAGCACTTCTTCGCGGTTGCTCGCCTGTTCGAGCAGGTCCACGGCCAGTCGCGCCGTGAACGGACCGCGGATGCGGTCGAGCAGCTCCGTGCGGGGTGGTCGCTCCATGCGCGGAGACGTGTCCTCCGCACTGCCCGCCTCGGTCTGTAGCGCGGGCGCAGGCGGGTTGGGCTTCGTGGGCGTCGCCGCCGCGCCGTCCGGCGGGCGCGACATCCGCTCGAATGCGTCGTCGGGGGCCGCCGGCTCGGTGGACGCGGGCACCTCGTTCGCGCCACGCACCGCGTCCGTGGGGAAGCTCTTGCGCTCGAAGGTCTCGCCCCCCACGACGCGGGCCACGTTGAGGGCGACGGCGGCGTTGGTCTTGGGGGCGTCGGGTACCTGACCGTACTTGGCCGTGCTCCCCGTGCGCGCCGCGTAGGTGGCCTCGGGCTTCATGGCGGCGGCCGCCGAGTCGCCGCTCGGCACGCTCTCTCCCTTGCCCACGGCCGGCACCGCGTCCGCGTCGACCGCGCGCCGGTTGTCATCGAGCGGCGCCACGTCCACGAGCGCCCCAGGGTCCGCGTCCCCCAGCTTCCGACCCAGGCGCTTGAGTCGCGGAGGGAGCTCCACGCCGAAGTGCGCGCTGAGCGCCGCCTCCAGCCGCGCCTGCGTCGCGACGCGCTGCTCGATGGTGGCCCCGAGCAGAAAGCCCAGCTGTTGCTCCACGTCGCGCGCCAGTGGCTCGTGCACCGCGAGCACCACGCGCCCCGCGCGCGCCTCGAGGGGCACCACTCGGTGCTGCTCGGCGACCTCGCGCGGCAACAAGCGCACGACCTCGCGGGACACCGCCATCAGGTCCGCCGCAGCCACGGGCTGGAGCTCGAAGACCGCCGCGCAATAGGAGGCCAGCACGTTCTCCGGCGCCGCGCCGACCTCGAGCAGGACCGTGTCGAGCGCGCCACCCGAGATGACTTGGCGCTGGATCGCCTCCTCGATTTTCTTCACGGGAACCACACGGTCCCGCACAAGCAGCGACGTCAGGGCCGACATGGGGCGCTCATGGTCGCGTCGTGGACGGAAAGTGTCAATGATTGCCGAGCGCGGACGATGCACTTCACGAGGCTGGGTCCTCGGGAAACGAGTGCCGCGGATAGCGGCGGCGGAGCTCCGACGCGAGCCTCGGGTAGTGCCGCTGCCAGAAGCCCGCGAGGTCCGTCGTGACCTGCACCGCGCGGCGATTCGGGGCCAGCAGGTGGAGCACCACGGGCACCTCGCCGCGGGCCACGCGGGGGCCGTTGCTGAGGCCGTAGAAATCCTGCATGCGCGACGCGATCCACGGGTCTCGCTCGGCCTCGTAGTTCAGCGGGACGCGCGCCCGCCCGGGCAACGACACCGTCTCGGGGGCCACCTGGTCGAGCGCCCTGCGCGCTGCGGGCGGGAGCATGCCGAGCAGCGTCGGCACCAGCGGCAGCGCCTTGAGGTCGGCGAAGGTGCGGCGGCCGGTGCACAGAAGACGCAGGGCCTCCTCGACGCGTGCGTCGTCGACGGCGGGTGTGTCGACCCCATGGCCACGCGCAAACTGAACACGGTGCTGGAGCGCCGTGAGCGCGTCCATGTCCACGAAGCGATGCAACCCGGCCGTGAGCGCGGCGCGCGCCAGGGTCTCGGCCACCTCGTCGCCCGTGGGGTCTCGCCGGACGCTCTCGTCGAGGACCAAGCCGTCGTAGCGCAGCCCTGCGACTTGCTCGACCTGCTCGCGGCGGGCGTCGAAGCGGGTCTCGACGTAGCTCTCCACGCGCTCCGGGAAGGCGTCCAGCAGGTCCTCCGCGTCGATGGCGCTGGCGCGCTCGATCACGGTGCGGGGGCCCTGCCGGCGTGCGTCGACGCACACCATGAAGGCTGCCTCACGCACGACGCTCTCGGGCGACAGCTCCCCGCTGCCGCCGCCTGCGAACACCACGGCCGGGCGCCCCGCCTCGCGGCGCTTGCCGACCCGGTCCGGAAAGCCGACCAGCACGGCGCGGGCGAGGGCTGCGCGCTCGTCATCCAGAGAGGCGTCGGGTGCCCGAGGCAGGCGCAGCGCGCGCGCCAGCTGATCACGGCTCTGGCGCACGGTGTGGACCAGCGCCGGGTCGAGCTCGAGGCGGCGCAACACACCCGCCGAGAAGCCATGAGCCTCGGCCTCCTCGAAGGCCTCGAGCTGCTCCACCACGTCGCTGTCCTCGACGCGTGAGCTGGCGCGTCCGCGCTCGCCGTGCGCGGTGAGTGACGCGCGACCACGGCGCCGGATGTCTCTCTCCGCCACGAGCGCCGCCATCAGCGCCCCGCGCGCGCCCGCCCCGCGCGCGCCGGCCTCCAGCACCAGGCGCCCCAGCCGTGGGTGTGTGGGCAGCGCCGCGAGGCGCTTGCCGACGGTCGTGGGCGCGCAGCCGGCGCCGCCGAGGTCGATGGCCCCCAGGCGCTCGAGCAGCTCGAAGGCGGCGCGGCGCGACGCCTCGGGGGGCGCCTCGTAGTACGCGAAGGTGCGCGGGTCGTGACCGAGCGTCACCAGCAGCAGCGTCGCCTCGGCGAGCTCGGCCCGTGCTACCTCGGGGGCGTCCTGGGCGTCACGCGCGTCGAAGTCGTGGCGCGTGTAGAGGCGCTCGCAGGTGCCGGCCTGCACGCGCCCGGCGCGCCCGGAGCGCTGCACGGCGCGCGCGCGACTGACGCGGTCCGTCACCAGGCTGCTGAGGCCAGTCCAGGCCTCGTGACGCGCGACGCGGGCGAGGCCGCTGTCGATGACGTGCGTGACGGTGGGGATGGTCACCGAGCTCTCGGCCACGTTGGTGGACAGGATGACCTTGCGGCGAGCGCTGGCGCGCACGGCCTGGTCCTGCTCGCGCGCGGGCAGGTCCCCGTGCAGCAGGGCCAGCTCCCCGCCCGCGTGCTCCACCACCTCACGGCAGCGCTCGGCCGCGCGGCGGATCTCGGCCGCGCCCGGCAGGAAGACCAGCACGTCGCCCGGCGTCTGCGCGAGGGCGCGGCGCACACCACCCGCCACGCGCTCCTCGAGGGGACGCGGGTCCTCGCGCTCTGCGAAGCGCACGTCCACGGGGAACTCGCGCCCGGGGACGCGCACCACCGCAGCGTCCAGAAAGGCCGCGACGGGCTCGGGGTCCAGCGTGGCGCTCATGACCACCACGCGCAGCTCGGGCCGCGAGGTGGCGCGCGCGTGGCGGGTGAGCGCGAGGCCCAGGTCCGACGAGACGCTGCGCTCGTGGAACTCGTCGAAGACCACGGCGTCGATGCCCCGCAGGGTCGGGTCGTCGGCGAGCCGGCGGAGCAGCACCCCCTCGGTCACGAAGCGCAGGCGCGTGCGCGGCCCTGCCAGCGTCTCGAAGCGCACCTGCACGCCGACGGTCTCACCCAGCGCCTCGCCCAGCTCCTCGGCCACGCGCGCGGCGGCCATGCGCGCCGCCAGGCGGCGTGGCTCCAGCACCCAGACCTCGCCCTCGCGCCCTTCGTCACGCCCCAGCGACAGGAGCGCCGGAGGCACGCGCGTGGTCTTGCCCGCGCCGGGCTCGGCGACGATCACCACCGCCCCCTGCGCGCGCAGCGCCCCGGTGATCGACCCGAGCAGGTCGTCCACGGGGAGCGGCGGGAGGCCGCGACGGTGGGGTGAGTGCGTCACGTCCGCGTCAAGCGCGCGTCAGCTTGCGGTACTTGATGCGGCGCGGGATGTCCGCGTCGTCACCGAGGCGCTTCTTCTTGTCTGCGGCGTAGTCCGAGTAGCCGCCCTCGAAGAACACCACGCGGCTGTCGCCCTCGAAGCCGAGGATGTGCGTGCAGAGGCGGTCCAGGTACCAGCGATCATGGCTGACGATCAGGCAGCAGCCGGGGAACTCCAGCAGCGCCTGCTCCAGAGACTGCAGCGTCTCCACGTCGATGTCGTTGGTGGGCTCGTCCAGCAGCAACACGTTGCCGCCGCTGCGCAGCAGCTTGGCCAGGTGAACGCGGTTGCGCTCGCCGCCGGACAGCGCGCCGACCTTCTTCTGTTGGTCGCTGCCCTTGAAGTTGAACCAGCCCACGTACTGACGTGAGCGCACCGTGCGACCCCCCACGTCGATCTCCTCGGCGCCCCCGGCGATCTCGTCGTACACGGACGCGGCGTCGTTGAGGTCCCCGCGGCTCTGGTCCACGTAGCTGAGCTTCACCGTCTCGCCGACCTCGATGTTGCCGGCGTCGGGCTGCTCTTGGCCGACCAACATGCGGAAGAGCGTGGTCTTGCCGGCGCCGTTGGCGCCCACGATGCCGAGGATGGCGCCGGGAGGCACGGAGAAGCTGAGGTCCTCGTACAGCAGGTTGTCGCCGTAGGCCTTCTTGATGCCGTTGACCTCGATGACCTTGCGGCCCAGACGCGGCCCGGGCGGGATGCGGATCTCGGTGGTGTCACGCTGGTCGCGGCCGGCCTCGGCCACCAGCGTGTCGAACGCGGCGACGCGCGCCTTGCTCTTGGCCTGCCGCGCCTTGGGCGACGCCCGCACCCACTCCAGCTCACGCTCGATCTTGCGGCGCCGGGCGCTGTCGGACTTCTCCTCCTTCTCGAGGCGCTGCTGCTTGTTGTCCAGCCACTCCGAGTAGTTGCCCTTGAAGGGAAAGGCCTTGCCGTGGTCCAGCTCCAGGATCCAGTCGACGATGTTGTCGAGGAAGTAGCGGTCGTGCGTGACCAGGATGACGGCCCCCGGGTACGCCTGCAGGTGACCCTGGAGCCACGCGACGCTCTCGGCGTCGAGGTGGTTGGTGGGCTCGTCCAGCAGCAGCATGTCGGGCTTCTCGAGGAGCAGGCGGCAGAGGGCCACGCGACGCTTCTCGCCGCCGCTCAGCACCTTGGGGTCGGCGTCTGCGGGCGGCAGGCGCAGGGCGTCCATCGCCAGCTCGAGGGTGTGCTCGAGGTTCCAGCCGTCCGCCGCGTCGATCTTGTCTTGGAGGGCCCCCTGCTTCTCCAGCAGCTTGTTCATCGCCTCGTCGCTCATGGGCTCGGCGAACTTGAGGCTCAGCTCCTCGAACTCGTTCAGGAGGTCGCGGATGGGCTTGACCCCCTGCTCCACGGCCTCTCGTACGGTCTTGGCGTCCCCGAGGTTGGGCTCTTGCTCGAGGTAGCCCACCGTCAGCCCAGCGCGCTTCCAGGCTTCGCCGGTGAAGTTGGTGTCCACGCCCGCCATGATGCGCAGCACGGTCGACTTACCGGTGCCGTTGACGCCGATGACCCCGATCTTCGCCCCGGGCAGGAACGAGAGGTAGAGGTTCTCGACGACCTTCTTGTCCGGGGGGTGGACCTTGGTCACCCCCTGCATCGTGAAAATGTAGTCGGCCATGGCGGGCTCCTAGCTCACTGGATGGAGATGAGGGTGATGTCGAACACGAGCGTGCCCTGGGGACGCCCCGGCTGACCATCGTAGGCGAGGTTGCCCGGGATCCAGAAGCGGCGCTTCTCACCCGGCACCATCAGCTGCACGCCCTCGGTCCAGCCGGGGATCACGCCGCTGAGGGGGAAGCTGGCCTCACGACCACGCCGCAGCGACGAGTCGAACATCTGCCCGTCCGTGGTCCAGCCGCTGTAGTGCACGCTGACCGTGCTGGCCGCCGTGGGGTGCTCCGTGCCCGTCCCGGGTTGCAGCACCACCGAGGCGATGCCGCTCGCCGTGCGCTCCGCGTTGCGAGGGGCAGCCGCCACGTTGTCGGGCGTGACGGGGGGCACGGTCTCGATGCCGAGCAGCTGCACGTCGAAGACCAACATCCCAGCCGGGCGACCCGGCATGCCACGGTAGGCCATCTCCTCCGGAATCCACAGGCGGCGAGTCTCGCCGACCACCATGAGCTGGACGCCCTCGGTCCAGCCGGGGATCACGCCGCGCAGCGGGAAGGAGATGGGGACGCCGCGCTGGACGCTCGAGTCGAACATCTCACCGTCGGTCGTCCAGCCCGTGTAGTGCACGATGACCACGTCCTGCGCGGTCGGGTGCTGTGTGCCACGGCCACGCTCGAGCACGCGCGAGGCGAGGCCCGACTCGGTGCGCTGGGCGTTGGCGGGCGGGGCGGCCACGTCGTCGGGTGCAGGGAGCCCGGCCGGGGCCGCTGGGGCCTCCTCGGCGGGCGCTTCGGCCTGGGCTGCGGCGGCCGCGGCGCCTGCGTTCTGGGCCTGCGGTGGGTCCTCGTGAGCCTGGGCGCGCGGACCGCGGGGCGCCGCGTTCGCGGTCCCTTCCGCCGTGTCGCCGAGACCGTCGTTGCGGTTGGCGCGGCAGCCTGCGGACAAGACGACGAGCGCCACGGCCAGACCGAGCGCAGAGGGGGTGCGTGCAATGAACGACATGGGGCGCTTGGTACCCGAACGCGCGGGGGATGTCGAGACGCCCGCTCGGGGGGCTGGCTGGCAAAGCTTTTCCAAATTGTGATGTGGCTCGCTACCATCGGCCCAGGAATCCGCGTGACCCTGCTCGACGACGACCGACCGACGCTGCTGCTGTTCGGTGATGGGGAGACCATGCTCGACGCCTTGGTCGCGTCGCTGGGCACGCGCGCGCACGTCACGGTGCAGCAGCACGCCGACTCGGCCGTGGCGGCGGTGCTCGCCAGCGTGCCCGACCTGACGGTCTTCGTCGGTCGCGCCGCCCAGCCGGAGCGCGCCGCGCAGCTGGTGCGCGAGCTCCAGGCCCACCCGCTGATCGCGTCGAGCCCGGTCGCGCTGCTCGCTGCAGACAACAGCCTCGAGGCCCGGCTGCGCGCCTCCGAGCTCGGCGCGGTGACCATCCTGCCACGTGGCGCGAGCGCGCACGCCATGGCACGCGAGGTCCTCGAGCTGGCGGAGCGGCTGTACGACGACCCCGAGGTGCACGAGGCCGGAGAGCTGGCCGAGGCGTCGGTGGATGACCTCGTGCAGATCCTGGGGCGCGAGCTGCAGAGCGGGATCCTGTCGGTGTCGCAGGTGGATGGGCAGCGCGCGGAGCGCTTCGTGGTCCGCGCCGGGCAGCCCATGCGGGACGCCATCCGGCAGTTCATCGAGCGCGTCCGGCCACTGGTCGCCGATGCGAAGCCGCTTCAGTACACCTTTCACGAGGCCCCGCTGGCGCCCCTCTTCCTGCCAGAGGACGTCGAGGGCACGCAGGAGGGCTCCGCGCGCGCCGCGCTGCGGGGGCGACGCTTCCTGCTGATCGCCAACAACCCGGCCGTCGCGGACGCCCTGGCCCAGGAGCTGCGAGCGTGTGACGCGCTGGTGGTGGTGGTGTCGGCGGACGGCTCTGGCTGGGACCGAGCGCGTGATCTCGATCCGGAGGTCGCCCTGATCGACGAGGAAGGCCTCAACCACTGGGGCTTCGAGGCCGTGGCGAGGCTGCGGAGCGACCCGCAGCTGCGGTGGGCGGCCCTGGTGGTCATGAACACCCAGGAGCTGCTCCCGGCCAACGGGCCGCCTCGCATCGAGCGACTGGCGGCGAACATCGCGAGGCTGACGGACTCCGAGGCGGCCTTGAGGGCGAGGGCGGCGAGCCGAGAGCCGTTCGTCGTGCGCCTCGAGGCGATTGGGCCCACCCGCATCGTGAGGGTGTTGCTGGCCACGGGCGACGCCTGGAACCTGGTCTGCAAGGTACGCGGTGGCGCACAAGTCAACCTCGCGCTGGCCGAGAGCCTGGTGGCCGGAGCGAGCGCGCAGCTGCCCGACGGGCGAAAGGTCGAAGGCGCCGCCGCCATGGCCTGCCTGCTGGTGGCGGGCTCGGGGCGCATCCAGGTGACCCCCGCAGAGCACCCCTCGCAGGCCAACATGCTAATGCCGCTCGACGAGGCGGTGCGAGCGGCACACGCCGAGGGGAGCCCAGTCCCTCAGACCCACAGCCGCTCCGCGCCTCCTCCGCCCCCGGACCGCAGCTCGCGGCCGTCGCGCGCGGGACGCACGCGTGAGCCCAGCAACAGCACCGAGACCGAGGCGCTGGTGGATGAGCTCGAAGACCTGGTAGGTGGGCTCCACGACGCGCTCGACGGGAGCCCCACGCGCCCCCGAGGGGTTGCACGCGTTCCAGCGGCGAGCGGGCCACGCGCAGCGGGGCGGCCTCCTGCGCCTGGCGCCCCCCCGGCGCCTGCGCCCCTGAGTCGCGTCGCGCCACGCGCGCCGCTGAGCGCGTCCCCAGCGGCCGCAGCGGTCACGGCGCGGCGGGCGCCTCCCATCGCGCCACCGCCACCAAAGACGACCGGCCCGGCAGCCATGAAAGGCGCGGCAGGCGCGGCAGGCGCGGCAGGCACGACAGGCGCGACCGGCACGGCAGGCGCGACCGGCACGGCAGGCGCGACAGGCGCGACAGGCGCGACGGGGACACAGCTCACGACGTCCCCTGGCGCGCCGCCGCCCCGCAGCGTGACGCGGCCGCCGCCGCCCGGTCGAGGGACACACCCTCCCCCGCCGAGCCGCGCGGCGAAGTCGCTCCCGCCTCCTGCTCCGAGCGCCGCAGCGGCGCGGGTGGCGCGCTCGCTGCCCCCGCCGCCACCGACGCCAGCAGCCGCCAAGACCCACCGACCGCCCGCCCCGCGTGACGCACCAGCGCACATGCCGCGCACCTCCGCGCCGCCACCCCCCCCGCCGGCAGCAGCGCTCCCAACGCCCCCCGGCCTCGCCGTCCCGCGCCGCTCGGCGCCGCCCCCACCGGCACCGTCGGGCGTTCCGGTGACCACCGCGCCGCCGCCCGTCTCGGTCGCGCAGTCGGGCGCGGCGGCTCGAGCGGTGGCGCAACCGGCTGCGGCCGCAACCAGCGCAGTGCCTGCGCCACCCGTCACGTCACCGCCGGTCCCGCCGCGGCCCCTCGCGAGCGTGGCCTCCAGCGCGGGCCCAGCTCGGCTCTCGTCGTCCAGCATCGCCCTACCGCTGCCTATGGGGGGCGAGGTCGCCGTCGCTGCGCCAGCTCCTCACAAGCGGGGTATCTCCGCCAAGCACGTGGTCCTGGCGCTGAGCGTGGTCATCGCTGGGCTCGCCGGCTTCGCGCTGGTGTTCACCTTCGCGGTCGCAGGCGACCCGCCCGTGGCCGGCGTCTCCGAAGCGGCCCCTTCCATGGCGGCGCCCGCGGCCACGCCGCGCCCCGCCGCCGCAGCGCCTCCAAGCGCGGGAGCAGCCCCTGCACCAGCGCTGCGGCCGCCCGCACCGCCCGCCGGCGCCGCCGACGGACAACGCGCGAGTTCGGGCGCGGCCAGCGCCGCGGCAGCAGGGAGCTCGAGCTCGGGGAGCGCCGCGCCAGCACCCGAAGCGACGCCGCCGTCGCCGCCACGCCTCTCGTCCATCGACCCGGGACCCATGCCGCACGAGCACGCTGGCGCGAGCGCCACGGTCGAACGCTACCGCAGCAGTCTGCGCAGCGCGTCCCGCGCGCTCTCCCGCGACGAGCTCGAGGATGCCCTCGCGGGATATCGACTGGCGCTGCACATCCAGCCCCGCAGCACGGAGGCGGCGCTCGGCATCGCGAGAACGTACCTCGGCGCTGGGCAGGCGGCGGACGCGCTGCGCTGGGCCGAGCGCGCGCGCGACCTCGAGCGCGACGGCATCGAGGGGCAGCTGTTGATCGGGGACGCGCTGCTGCTCATGGGCCGCCATGACCAAGCGATTCGGACCTGGGAACACGCGCAGACGCTCGCGCCGCGCGCACGCGCACCCGGCGAGCGCATCCGCGCCGCCCAAGAAGCACTGGAAGAGGACTGAGCCTGGCCGCAGCGTGGCGCGGCTCTGCCTGGGAGGGCGCGCGCCGCTACTTCACGTCGTCCTCCGGACCGGGCTCGGCCTGCACAAGGAGGGAGCCGGCGGTCGCGGCTGGTGTCGGCTCCACGGGGACCTCGTAGCCTTCCACGTCGATCACGGCGCCGGCGCCGCGCCGGTCTCCGCGTTGCGCGCGAGGTGAAGTCGCATCGAAGCCGGACATCGAGAACGAGCTCATGCTCATGACCTGGACGTCGCCACTCTGGACGCGCTTCTCGAGCCAGGCGCGCAGGTGCTTGGCCCAGAACGCGCGGGTCACCGGGACCAGCAGCGACAGCCCGACGAGATCGGTGAACACGCCGGGGGTGACCAACAAGACACCGCCGATGAGCACCAGGACACCGCCGAGGACGCCCTCGGCGGGCATGCTGCCGCCCGCGAGGGCCTCCTGCCAGCTGGCGATCACGCGTCGCCCTTGGCTCTTGGCGAGGGCAGCCCCGAGGAGCCCGGTCGCGAGAACGATGCCCACCGTTGTCCAGAACCCGAGCACACGGCCCAGATAGAGCAGCAGATAGAGCTCGATCAGCGGCACCAACGTGAACAGTAGGACGAACTTGGCCACGATCCCTCAGTCCACCTGCGCCGCGCGACGCTCCGCGCGGCGGGCTGCCTTGGCTTCGCGCGCAGCCTGCGCGGCCTCGGCTGCGCCCGGCACCTCGCGCTCCGGGGCACGTCCGGGCGGCGCGGTCACCACGACCTCGAGCAGCATGGGCGTCGCCAGCGCGATGAGGTCGATCTCCGGGTCCAGCTGCTTGCCCAGGCCCTCGGCCACCAGCATGGCGATGTGGACGACCGTGAAGCTCGGGTCGATCTGGACCTTGTGGCGCCGCAGGATGTTCATGATGCCGGCCACGATCTCGCTGGCCTCGAGCTCCCCCAGCGCCTTCCCGTAGAAGGTGTCGAAGTAGGCCGTGACCTCACGCTCGAACTGCGCGTAGTCCTTGGTGCCCACCGTGGGCGCGTACACGTAGAACAGCCGCGCGGCGGCCTTTCCGTCCTTCTGGCTGAGCGCGTGGAAGGTCTCGATGAACGGGCGCATGAGGTCCTTCGGGATCTCCGCGGTCAGCCCCAGGTCGATCAGCACGACCTCACCCGCGTCCGTGAGCAAGATGTTGCCGGGGTGCAGGTCTGCGTGCACGAACCCGTCCTTGAACACCATCTGCTGGATGGCCGCCGCGCCGCGCTGCGCGAGCAGCTTGCGGTCCCCCCCCACCTTCTCCGGCTCCGTGGCGCGCACCCCCTCCACGAAGGCCATGGTGAGGACGCGGCGCGTGCACAGGTCGTCGATCAGCGCGGGCACCGACACCCCCTCGACGTTGGCGAAATTCGCCGCGAAGCGGCGGTTGTTGCGGGCCTCCTCTTCGAAGTCCACCTGACGATGCATGGCATCGGCGAAGTGCCCGACGGCCCCGCGCAGCGACAGCAGCTTCAGCGAGGGAATCCACTCCAGCATGCGGGCGCCCAGGGCCATGAGCACGAGGTCCCGATCGATCTGCGGAGCGGCCAGCGGGCGCTGCACCTTCAGCGCGACGACCTGCCCGTCGTCGAGGACGCCGCGATGCACCTGCGCGACGGAGGCTGCGGCGACCGGCACGGGGTCGATGGACACGATGCGCGCCCGAGCGGCTGGCGCGAGGTCCTCGTCGAGCACCTGCTGCACCTGCGCGAACGGAATCGGCTGCACCTTGTCCTGCAGCGTCTCGAGCTCCCTCACGATGCCGCTCGGGATGATGTCGGGGCGCGTGCTGAGGATTTGACCGAGCTTGAC
Source organism: Sandaracinaceae bacterium (assembly GCA_020633075.1). Lineage (GTDB taxonomy): Bacteria > Myxococcota_A > Polyangia > Polyangiales > Houyiibacteriaceae > JADJJE01. The sequence continues at coordinate 92,498 of JACKEI010000002.1, read as the reverse complement.
GTACGTCGCGCCCAGCTTGTCCAGCGCGCCCACCAACACCTGGCCGCGCAGGTGGTCGCGCGCCTCCGTGTCCATCCGCCCGGCCATCAGACGGCGACCCAGGTAGCGAGCGACCGCAGAGAACAACACCGCGAGGATCGCGAAGGTCCGGAGCACCAGGGACAGGAAACGCATGGTCAGGGGTGTAGTGCTGCGCAGGCCTCTCGTCTACCTGGACGCGCCTGACGTGCTTGCGCACACTCTCTGACATGACCGACCCCAAGCAAGACGACGTGCCGGTGCCCGAGGAGCAGGTGGGGGCCATTCACGGCTACGGTCCCTGGCCACTCCTGACGCTGCGCTGCGTGGTCGGGGGCGTGATGATGGGGCTCGCCAACCTGGTGCCCGGTGTCAGCGGCGGGACCATGCTGCTGGCGAGCGGCATCTACCCGCGCTTCGTGCAGGCCGTCGCCGAGCTGAGCCGCCTCAAGTTCCGCAAGCAGGGGCTGTTCATCCTGGGGATGGTCGCGCTGTGCGCCGGGCTCGCCATCGTGGTGCTGGCCGGCACGGTGCGCGGCGCCACGGTGGAGTACCGCTGGGTCATGTACAGCTTGTTCATCGGTCTCACCCTGGGCGGGGTGCCCGTGGTCTGGGGCCTCGCGCGTCCGGCGGACGGCCGGGTCATCGCGGGCGCCGTGCCGGCCTTCGTGCTGATGGCCGCGCTGGCCGCGTTCGACAGCGGCGAGACCGCCTCGGCCTCGGGCTTCGGCATCATGTTCATCGCGGGCGTGGCGGGGGCGAGCGCGATGATCCTCCCCGGGATCAGCGGCGGCTACGTGCTCATCCTGCTGGGCGCCTACCTGCCGGTCCTGGACGCCATCAGCGTCTTGTTCGATGCGCTCAAGGCGGGTACGCCGGCGGCCGCGAGCGACGCCTTCATGGACGTCATCCTGCCCGTGGGTCTGGGCGTCCTGGTGGGCGTCCTCGCCGTGAGCAATCTCTTCGAGTACATGCTGGAGCGGCACGAGAAGCCCACGCTGGGCGCGCTGCTGGGCTTCCTGCTCGGCAGCGTGCTGGGCCTCGCGCCCTTCCGCGAGTTCTACCGCCCGAGCGTCGGCGACCTGGTGGGGGGCATCCGCATGACCGCCGAGCGCATCGCCGAGCTGCCGATGCACAAGTGGCCGACGCGCGCGTTCGAGCCCTCGGCCCTGCAGGTCGGCGGCGCGGTGGGCATCGCCATGATGGGCTTTCTGCTGACCGCCCTCTTGGCCAAGTACTCCAACCGCGAGCCCAGCGAGCTGGCGATCGACCACACCATCAACTGACCCGCGGAGGTCGCGCTCAGGCGTAGAGGGCGTCTAGTCGGTCGCCGTAGACGGCGCGCACTTGGCTACGACGGACCTTGAGTGTGGGCGTCAGCATCCCGTTCTCGGTGCTGAACTCCTCGGTCACCAGCAGGAAGGCGCGCACCTTCTCGAACTGACGGAAGGAGCCGCTCTGCCGGTCGAGCTCGCGCTCGAAGAGGGCGGTCACCCGAGGGTCGGCGATGGCCTCCTCGGGCGTGGCGAGCACCCCATGTTGGGCGCACCAGGGCAGCAGCACGTCGAAGTCCGGCACGATCACGGCGACGTTGAAGCTCTGGTTGGCGCCGTGGATCATGAGGTTGGAGATGTAGGGGCTAAGCTTGAGCTGCTCCTCCAGCGGCGTCGGGACCACGTACTTGCCGTTGAGCAGCTTGTACTGCTCTTTGATGCGCCCGGTGATGTGCAGGAAGCCCTCGCCGTCGAGGTAACCCATGTCCCCGCTGCGCAGGCCCCGCTCTCCGTTGCGCTCGACGAAGATGGCGGCCTCTGCCTCGGGCAGCCCGTGGTACCCCAGCATCACGTTGTGTCCGAAGATGAGCACCTCGCCGTGCTTGGGGTCGTCCGTGACGCTGCGGTCGATCTCGATGCGGACACCGGGGAGGACCTTACCGACGGACCCGATCTTGCGCGAGCCGGGGTAGTTCATGGTCGCGATGGGCGAGGTCTCGGTCAGCCCGTAGCCCTCGTAGACGGTGATGCCCAGGCCGTCGACGAACTCGGCCACCTCGCGCGACATCGCGGCGCCGCCGCTGAAGGCATACTTGAGCTTGCCGCCGAAGCGGGCGCGGATGGGCGCGTAGACGACGCGGTCGAAGAAGATGTGCTGCAGGTCTGCCCAGCCGCTGACCTGGTTGCGACCCGCGAGCTCCGTGCGCAGCTGCGTGTTGGCCTGAGCGCGGCGAAAGAGCTCGGCCTTGGCGCCTCCCTCGGCCGCGACCTTCTTGTGCACGCTGTCGTAGATGCGGTTGTAGATGCGCGGAACGCTGAACAGAAGCGTGGGCTGCACCTCCGCCAGGTTCGGGAGGATCGTGTCGACCGACTCTACGATGCCGATGGACGCCCCCATGGAGAGCAGCCCGTGGAGCTCCACCGTCTGTCCGAAGCTGTGCGCCCACGGCAAGAAGCTCAGCGAGCGGTCCTCCGGGGCCATGGGGAAGACCTCGTGCACGGCGCTGACGTTCAGCGCCAGGTTGGCGTGCGAGAGGATCACACCCTTGGGCTGGCCCGTGGTGCCCGAAGTGTACAGGAAGGTGGCCGGCGTGGTGGCCTGCGCCGGGACGATGGAGACGGCGTTGCGGCGGCCCTGCTCCCGCAGCGCGTCGTAGGTGCTGTCTGCGTGTTCGGCGCGCGGCGCCAAGGTCACCAGGTGCTCGAGCGCGGGCAGCTCCGCCCGCAGCTGCGTGAACTCGGACGCGATCTTGCTGTCGGCCACGAACAGCACGCGCGCGCCGCAGTCCGCGAGGATGTAGCGCCACTCGTCCGCGCGCTGGGCTTCGTACATGGGGACGTAGGCGGCCCCCAGCCCGTAGGTGGCGTACGCGAGCACCGCCCACTCGACGCGGTTGTCCGAGATGATGGCGACCCGGTCGCCCGCCGTGACCCCGATGCTCGCTAGGCCCGCGCGGAGCGCGTCCACGTCGCGGCCGAAGTCGGCATACGACGTCCAGGTCCACGTTCCCCGCCGCTTGGTGCCGAAGAGGGGCCGCTCCGAGTACTGCGCGACGCTGCGCTGGAAGAGCTCGTTGAGGTCACGAAAGAGCGGCTCGAAGGGCATGGGGGGAGGCTTCTGGCGCGGCGTTGGGGGTCAGTCGACGATGGCGTAGCGCATCTGTCGCGCCTCGCCTTCGTGCTGGAAGTCCACGACCAGCTCGCTGGCGACGCGCAGGCTGTCCCATACCTGGAACGCCTGCTCCGGCCTCTCGATGGGCTGCGCGTTGACGCGCGTCACGACGTCGCCCAGCTGCAGGGGGAGATCCGTGAAGCGTGGGTCCTCCGGGTAGAGCCGCGTGATGCGCCAGCCCACGAAGCGACCCGCTTCCACCTGGGGCTCGGTGCCGACCCCGCCCAAGAAGCGACCCAGCCCCCCCTCGATGATCGGCAAGAGCTCCTCACGAGCGATGACGCCCTCGCGGCGAGGCTGCGGGGGTTCGGCGGGACGCTCGACCGTGGCTGCTGGCGCGGAGGCCGTCTCGGGCGCGGAGGTGCCTCCACAACCGAGCGCAGTGGCCACGAACGTGACCGCAGCGGCCAACCCGAAGGTGCGGGGGAACGAGAGGCGAGCAGGCACGGTGACGAGGCGCATTCCTGTTTTTGACCCCACCACGCCCCGGGGGTCAAGATTCCAGCGTTGGGCCAGACCGCGCGTCACCGCCCCCTGGGACCGGTCCAAGGGCGAATTTGGACGCAGCCCGGCTCTGCTGCTAGCCCTTGGCCCATGTGGAAGAGCGCCCGCGTCGCCGTGGTCATGCCCGCGTACCTCGAAGGGCGCATGATCGAGCGCGCCCTGCGTGCGGTGCCCGGCTACGTGGACGACGTGTTCGTGGTGGACGACGGGAGCCCGGACGACACGTCGGAGCGAGCCAGGGCGTTCGCGGCGACGGACCCGCGGGTGCGGGTGGTGCGCCACGTCGAGAACCGTGGGGTCGGCGCCGCGCTGGTGACGGGCTACCGCGAGGCGTTCGCGGCCGGAGCCGACGTGGCGGTGGTCATGGCAGGTGACGGGCAGATGGACCCGGCGGACCTGCCCGCGCTGCTGAGCGCGGTCGTCGACGGTGGGGCCGGCTACGCCAAGGGCAACCGCCTGGCCTGGCCCGGCGCGCGGGGGCTCATGCCCATTCAGCGCTTCGCCGGAAACCACGTGCTGTCGGCGCTGACGCGCGCGGCCACGCAGATGAACGTCGAGGACTCGCAGTGCGGGTACAGCGCGCTGCACCGCGATGCGGCGGCGCGCCTCGACCTGGGCGGCCTGTGGCCTCGCTACGGCTACCCGAACGACCTATTGGCGCAGTGCGCCGCCCGCCGCGTGCGCGTGGTGGACGTCCCCGTGCGGCCAGTCTACCGCGACGAGGTCAGCGGAATCGGCTGGCGTCACGCGCTCTTCGTCGTGCCCTACGTGCTGAGCCGCAGCGTCGCGCGGCGCTTGGTGAGCGACGGCGCGCAACCCGACCTCGGGGTGGGAGCTCCGCGGGCGGGCGGTCTGGCGGCGCGGGTGACCCTCGCGCCACCCCCGTGATCCGCCGCAGCATGGGACACGACCGTCCCGACGAGGCGTCCGCGCGTGGCGCCGACAGCCTCCGCGTGGGCCTGCTCACGACCAGCTACCCGCTGAGCGCAGCCGACACGGCGGGGCTGTTCGTACAGGGCTTCGCCGAGACGCTGGCCCGCTCTGGGCACCACGTGCGCGTCGTCGCTCCTGCCGTGGGGGGACACACTGCGCCGAGCTCGACGCACACCTCGGATGGCGACGGCGACAGCGCTCCGCGTGTACCGGTGCGCGTGGAGCGGCTGCGCTACGCGTACCCGAGCGCGCTCCAACGGACCTTTCACCGGGCGGGCGCTCCCGAGAACCTGCGCACGGACCCCCTCGCCGCGTTGGGGGCGCTCACCTATCCCGCGGTGCTCGCTGCCTACGTGGCGACGCGGCTGCGGGACGTCGACGTGCTGGTGTCACACTGGGCCGTGCCGAGCGGCTACGCAGCCACCCTTCCGCACCGACGTGGCAGCCTCCTCGAGCGGCGTCCGCGGCGGGTGGTGGTCACGCACGGCGCCGACGTGCACCTGCTGACGCGCATGCCCCTCGGGGGGGTGGTGGCCCGCCGCATCGCGCGCGAGAGCGACGCGCTGACCTTTGTGTCGAGCGAGCACCAACGCCGCTTCGAGGCGCTGGTGGGGGAGCCGCTGCCCCACGCGTCGGTGCTGGCGATGGGTGTGCCCACGCTCCCGCAGCGGAACGCGCAGAACCGTGAGGACGCGCGGCGGCGGCTGGGGCTCCGCGGCACGGTGGTGCTCACCATGGGCAGGCTGGTGCCCATCAAGGGGCTGGACGTGCTGCTCACGGCGCTGCGGGGTCTACCCGACGTGACCCTGGTGGTCGCCGGCGAGGGGCCGGAGCGCGAGGCTCTCGAACGCCTCGCTGCGCGCTGCGGCGTCCGCGTGGTCTTCCCGGGGGTGGTGCTGGGGGCCGAGAAGGCTGCCTTGCTGCACGCTGCCGACGTGTTCGCGCTGCCGTCGCGGCGGCTCGCGTCCGGCCGCGAAGAGGGCACCCCCACCGCGCTGCAGGAGGCCATGCAGGTGGGGCTCCCGGTCGTCGCGACCGACACGGGAGGCGTGCGCGAGCTGCTCGCGGGTGGGCAGCTGGGCGCGCTGGTGCCCCCCGACGACGCCCCCGCGCTGCACGCCGCGCTGCGCGAGCTGCTGCTCAGCCCCGACGCAGCGGCCACCCGCAGCACGCGGGCGCTCGAGGCTGCCCGGGCTCAGACCTGGGAGAGCCTCGCGCCTCGCCTCGACGCGCTGGTACGAGGCCGCTGAGCGCAGCAGGTCTCACCCGCCGCGAGCGCGTCCGGCTCAGTTCTGGACGGTGCGGGTGTTGGGCGGCGCGCGGAAGGTGAAGCGCTCCGTGGGCACGTCGCGATTGAACTGCATGTCCGCAAAGGTGAAGCGGTTGGTGTTGCCCTGCGCGTCGCGGATCAGCACCCGCTGGACCACGCCGGCGCGCTGCTCCCCCTCGCCGACGATGCGCACGAAGAACAGGAGCTGCTCGTAGTTGGCGTTCGGGCGCCGGGGCCGCAGCGCGAGCACGTAGCCGTCCGGGAACTCGTGGCGGGCGGCGTTGAGCAGACGGAAGTTGAAGTCCCGGTCCAGGCGGCCGGTGCCGGTGAGGAACGAGAACGCCTGGGGCAGCTGGTCGCTGTCCATGGCGCGCTCGATCAGCTGGCCCTCGGTCTCGCCCTCCTCGGGGGGCTGGTACACCACCAGGCGCTGACCATCGCTGACGAACACCTGACCGTTCGGTGCGGCGTAGTCGAAGCGCATGCGACCCGGCTTGGCGAACACCACGCGCCCGCGCGAGCGCTGACGCCGGTCGTAGACCTTGGTGTACTGCTCCTGCTCGAAGTTGGCCTGGAAGCTGGTGGTCTGGTCGTAGAACGACTGCACCAGCCCAGCGACCTGAGCGGCCGTCATGCGCGCCGGGGCGGGCGTCGACGCAGGCGGCGTCGCGGGCCGGGGCTGCCGCGCGCGCATGGAGGTGTCCGGCGCCGGGTTCTGTGCCTCGGCCCCCGCGATGCACGCGGCGCTGGTGAGCACGGAGAGCAGCACGGCGAGGCGGACACGGGTCGAGCGGCGGGGATGCGAGAGGGTAGCGTGCATGGTGGTCAGTATGGCTCCGTGGGCTGAACGACGCAGCGGCGCGGAGTATTCATGCCCAGCCCGGAAATGACCAGTCTCGCCCGGCCTCCGTTGCCGTCGCCCGGTCCCTCAGTCGCCGTCGCCGTCGAGCCGCGCCTGACCCTCGCACGCCTCCGCGACGTCCGCCATGCAGGCCTGGACGAACAGCTCCCGAGCGAGCGCGAGGTCACGACGCACTCCCCGACCATGCTCGTAGAGCAGACCGAGCTCGTTGCAGCCCCCCGCGTCCCCCTCGCGACAGCCCCTCTCGAAGAGCTGGGCGGCGCGCTCGGCGCTGGGCGTCACCCCCATGCCCTCGAGCATCACCACCCCCCAGTTGCTGCAGCCGAGGGGATCCCCACCCTCACAGGCCCGCTCATAGAGCTCACGAGCGCGCGCGTAGTCCTGTGGGACGACCTCGCCCTCGTCGTAGATGTGCCCGAGTTGAGAGCAGGCCCATGGGTCGTCGGCGGCGCACGACTGGGTGTACAGGTGCACCGCGCGTTGCGGGTCGCCCTCGACGCCGTCGCCGCTCCAATACAAGTCCGCCAGCCCGGTGCATCCTCGCGTGCTGCCGCTGGCGCAGGACGACTGATACCAGCGCAGCGCCGCGGCGTAGTCCACGTCCACCCCCAAGCCCCTGTCGTGCGCGAACCCCACGGCGGCGCAGGCGTCCGCGGAGTCGCTCTCGCACGCGGCCACCGACGCGGCGAGGGCGGGCTCGCGCTGCTCCCAGAAGTACGAGTCCGTGTCGATCAGCGCGAGCCACGCGAAGCAGCCGGCGCCCAAGCCCTGCTCGCACGCCAAGCGGTAGAGCTCGAGCGCCTGCGGGACGCTGCGGTCGACCCCGCGCGCGAGCTCATAGCGACGACCGAGTGCCAAGCAGGTGCGCGCGTCGCCAGCGCTGCGGCAGGCGCGCTCGTCGGCGCTCGGCGTCCCTGCTCCGATCTGCCGTGCGCTGGACATACCCGTCGCCGGGGGGGTGGTGCTCGCAGCCGTCGTCGCGCCTCCACCGCAGGCGGAGAGCCAGAGCGACGTGACAAGGATCGGGGCGGGTACCCATGCGTAGGGCGCTGCGTTCGTCATGCTGGAACTCCTTCGCCCTAGAGGGTACGCGGTCCGAGCTCGGCCGGAAGGGGGTTGTCCTGCGAATCCGGCGCCTGCAACGGGGCCGACTGGAGTATAAGCCTGGTCGTGACTCCCCCCTCCTCCCTCACGCCACGTCGCGCAGTGGTCATCGGCGGCGCTGGCTTTCTCGGCCAGCGCTTGGTCGCGTGCCTCCTCGGCGCCGCAGCCGACGCGCCTCCGGGCTGGCCGCGCTTCGACGCCGTACACGTCCTCGACACGGTACCCTTCACGCCCCGTGATGCGGTGTCGTCGGAGGTCGCGCTCAGCAGCTCCGTCGGCGACGTCCGCTCGCGCGCGGACCTGCGCGCCGCGCTCGCTGGCGCCGACACCGTGTTCCACCTCGCCTCCATCGTGGACGTAGGCCTCGACAAGAACCCGCTCATCGACGCTGTCAACGTGGACGGGACGCGCAACGTCGTCGCCGTCTGTCAGGAGCTCGGCGTGCGTCAGCTGGTGTACACCAGCTCCGAGGACGTGGTGCTGGGGCTGGAGCCCGTGAGCTTCGGCGACGAGAGCCTGCCCTACCCGGACGTGCTCGTGCACGACTACGTTCGCACCAAGATCGCGGGCGAGAAGTCCGTGCTCGCTGCGAACGACGTGAACACGCTCGCCACGTGCTCCGTGCGCCCGGTACACCTCTACGGCCCGCACGATCCACACGCCATCAAGGTGAGCCTGACCGAGATCGCCCGCGGGAAGTTGCCCTTCCTGCTGGGCGACGGGAGCGCACGTTTCGACGTGGTGTACGTGGACAACGTGGTGCACGCGCACCTCTTGGCCGCCGCGCGCTTGATGGACCCCGCCACGCGCGCGAGCGTGGGAGGCCAGGCCTTCTTCGTGGGCGAGGGCAACGCGCTGAACTACTTCGAGTTCCTGCGGCCCTACGCCGAGGCGCGAGGGGTGCAGCTGCCGAAGCACCACATGCCTTACGGGCTCCTGGCGATCGTCGCGCGAGGGATGGAGCTGGTGCACCGCGTGTTCCGAGTGAACGTGCCGTTCCACCGCTTCCACCTGTACATCCTCGGGCGCGACTTCTACTTCTCGAACGAGAAGGCCGAGCGCCTCCTGGGCTACACGCCGTGGGTCACGCCCGCGGAGGGCCTCGAGCGCACGCTCTCGTGGATTCGCGTCGAGCCTCTCGACCTCCCAGGCTGAGGGAACAGGCTGCGCGCCAAGAAGGTTGCCTTCGGGAACGAGCCTCTCTAGCCTGGAGGTCTCGACCGGCTCTGCGCGCGCTCAGCCAGTTCGCCAGAGCCCCCACCCCCTGGGAGCGCCTATGTCAAAGTCCTCGCTTTCGTCCGAAAAGCTCGAATTCCAGCTCGAGCGCCTCACGAGCAAGCACCAGAAGATCGACGCCCGCGTGTGCGAGCTCGACGGTCGCCTGTCACTCACCGCGGACGAAGAGACGGAGCTACAGCAACTGAAGAAGGAGAAGCTCGCGCTGAAGGACGAGCTGGCGGGGTTGACCAGCCGCTGACGCGTCACGGTTCCGTCGAGCCGGGCAGCTCGCTGCTCAGCTCGGCGAGCGTGATGGCCAGGGTGCGCCGCCACTCCGGCTGCAGCCCCACGCCCCGCTCCCCCCCAATGACGTGAGCGAGGGCCAGATAGTGCCGGGCTTCTCCCCGATGCCCGAGCCGGTACTCCGTCATCCCGCGCAGGTAGTGCCAGGTCGCCTGCTGCGCGGGCGTCGCCGCTGGGATGTCCCCCTCGACGGCGACCAACCAGGTCAGCGCGTCCTCGTAGGCCGCGGCCGCGTAGCTGCGCCGCGCATGGCGGAGGTCGTCGGAGAGCCCGGCGCAGCCCAGGGTCAGCGCGAGCGCGACGGCGAGCGCGAGGCGACATGACGAACCGAGCGAGCCTGAGCGAGGGTCCAGCTTCACCACGCTCGTGTAGCCCGCTTCTCTACGTTGGGGCAAGCGCGCCGACAGCTGCACCGCGGGAGCGAAGAGCGGACGCCCTCGTCAATCGCCACCACCTGTGCGCCTTCATGGCTCCGCGTCAGCGTGGTTTGCGAGTCAACTCATCTGTGGTCTGTCCACGCGGGAGCAGGCGCGCGGACCCGGACCGAACCCGGAGTCGTCCGCTCCCACACACTCCACTCTCGGCCGACGTACACGGGTTGGAACAGCCCGCTGCGCGCCAGCGCCGTACCGTCCCCGCGAACGAGGACGTGCTCGAACCAGGGGAGGTCCCGCGCAGGGCTGGCCCGATGGACTTGGATACCGTTGCCCGGGATGGGCGGCGGAGGTGGCAGAGAGGACCGCCACGCTACGGGCATGCTGGGATGCGAGGCGAATGAGAACGCAGTGCCTCCTCCTCGCTCTGCGTGAACCCAGCCGCCCCAATGCGTGTAAGGCCACCAGCCCACGTGGGCCGAGTCGGTGCGCGGCGCCCACAGCGCGAACCGGGTGCGCATGGGGATGTGCTCCATCGCCGTCTCGAAGTCCCCTTCCTCCTCCTCGAACGCCGCGAAAGCCGTCGTCACCTGAACCGCCGTGACGGCAGTGAGCGTGAGGTGGAGCGTGACGAGGACGGGAGCGAGCCGACGCGACCACGGCAGCGCCACCAAGAGCAGCAAGCTGCCCAACAGGAGCGCGCGCGGTGCTATGGGCCAGATCCAGCCCACCGCGATGGGCAAGACGAAGTACGCGGCCATGAGGCCGAGGCCGACCGCGCCAAGGGCTCGCACCCGCAGCTTGTTCGGGAAGGGCTCGCTATCTCGTGGGTCGCAGAAGGCCGCCAGACATCCGACCGCGACGAGCCCGAGCCACGCCGCGAGCCGCAGCTCGTCCCCTGGTCCGCTCAAGATGTCCCCGAGCCACAGAGGAACGTCCTGGCGAGCCTGTTCTGCTGCGACGTAGACAGGCGCCCCGCGCGCTTGCCCATCGCCGCCCACGAGAAGCGCCCACGCAAGCACGGCCAGCGCGACGGGGGTGCACGCCAGCACGAGCGACTTCCGCGCACCTTCGCGGGCTGTGACCATCACGCCGGCCAGGCAGCACAGCAGCACGAACGAAGCGAAGGGGTGGCAACAGAACGTGAGCAGAGCCCACGCGCCGCACGACCAGCGCCCTCGGCGTGTCGGCTCGTCCAGCAGTCGAACGGCGGCCGCGATCCCGAAAAACAATGCCGGAACGGCCGTCAGAAACTGGACAAAGCCGAGCAGCAACATGCTGTTCCATGTGAGTCCCGAGGCTGCCCAGGCCACACCCGTGGGCCTGCCCAGCGAGCGGAGCGTCGCGCGCACGGCCAGTGGTGTGAGCACGATGGGCGCTGTGTACGCGCACTTCACCGCAGCGACCGGCCCGACGAGATACGACAGGGCGACGATCACGGAATACCAGGCCAAGTACGGTGGGTTCCGACCGGATAGTTCGTAATACGCCGCGTAGCCGAGCGTATCGTCGTGCAGGTGGCCGAGCATCCGGACCATGGCGACGTGCTGGGGCATGTCCTCTATGGGAGGCCGAGCGGTGTGCCAGAACGGGTACGCGAGCGCGCAGCCTGCCAGCAGGAAGCCGAGCACCTCGAGTCGTGACCAAGCAAGTTGCGAGCGCATCGGACTCCATCGACGGACACTAACTGGCCACGCGAGCCCTCCGTCCTGCCGCGCAATGATGACCCTGAAACGGTGGACGTGTCTCGCACAATTGCGCAGCTCGGGCGCTCACGCGCGGCCGGGCCGCAGATCCGTGGCAGCGGGACGCTTTACCCGCCGGCTCGCGGACAGTACATGGGAGGCATGTGGGTCGAGCGCTACGGCGTCCAGCACGAAATCCCGACGCTCGCCGAGCGCATGCGCGCGCGGGGGGGGCTGGCGTGGCTGGACGGCGAGGGCTTGTCGCGCGACGGGTGGTCGTTTCTAGCGTGTGACCCCGTGGAGACGCTGCGCTCGCACTTCGACGCGGCAGATCCGCTCGCGCCGCTCCGGGATCTGAAGGTCGCTGCCAGCCCCTCCGCGCGGGTCTACACAGGGCCTGCCGCAGCGGAGGCGCTGCCGCCGCTGTCCCGTGTGCCCCGCTACATTGGGTATGTCGCGTACGACGCGGCCTTCGCCCTCGAGCCCCGTCTCCGCGCGCGGCACGTCCGCGAGCCGAGAACGCCCACGCTGCACTTCGCGCGCTACGACGCCGTGCTCGCGCTCGCTCACGCGAGCGGGGACGCGTTCCTCCTGGCCGACGACGAGGGCGCGTGCGCCCGGTTGCGCCGCGTGCTGGACACCGCTGTCCCGGCACCCCCAGCGCCCGTGATGAGCGAAGCGTGGGCTCCGTCGCCTGCCCTGCACGAGCGCGCGGTCCGCGCGGCCCTCGAGCACATCGCCGCCGGCGACTTCTACCAGGTGAACCTGGCTCGCCGCTGGACCGCGAAGATCCACGGTGACCCCCTGGCCCTGTTCCTGGCCATGCGGCGCGCGAGCCCGGTGCCCCTGGGCGCCTACTTGGACGCGGGTGACCACACCGTCTTGGCGCGCACCATGGAGACCTTCTTGAATTGGGAGCGGGGGTCGCGGCGCCTCACCACGCGCCCCATCAAGGGCACGGTGCCCCGCGCCGAAGGGCAGGACGAGGCCGCCGCGCGGGCCCTGCGGGCCGACGCGAAGGAGCACGCCGAGCACGCGATGATCGTGGACTTGATGCGCAACGATCTGGCGCGCGTGGCGGAGACCGGCAGCGTCACCGTGCAGGACCCGTTCTCCGTGGAGCCCTACGCGCGCCTCTCGCACCTGGTGACCACCGTCGCGGCCACGACGCGCCCCGAGGTGGACGTGGTGGACGTGCTGCGCGCGACCTTCCCGCCCGGGAGCGTGACGGGCGCGCCCAAGCTCGCCGCAATGCAAGCCATCGAGGCCCTGGAGCCCGAGCCCCGCGGCGTCTACTGCGGGGCCATTGGCCACATCGACCAAGCGGGCGGGCTGTCCCTCGCGGTGGCCATCCGCACCGCGTTGGTGCACCGCGACGCGATGCACTACTTCGCGGGCGGCGGGCTGGTCGCCGCGAGCGACCCGGAGCGCGAAGTCGCCGAGACCGAGCTCAAGGCGCGCGTCTTCCTCGACGCGCTGGACGAGCTGCGCGGCTAGCGCGAGGCGCGGCTGCCGTGGGGCGCGGGGGCTACAGCGCGCCTGCCGTGAGGCGCGGGGGCTACAGCGCGCCGCGCCGCGGGGGCTACAGCGCGCGCCGCGCCGCGCGTCAGTGCGCGGAGAGGATGCCGCCCGCGACGGCGACGCGCACCAAGGCGTCCTCGTCTCCCAGCGCCGCACGGGCGCGGTCGGGGTCGCCCGCGTCCCAGGTGAGCGCCGACGCGGCGATGCGCCGATGCGTGGCGCGCGAGTCCGTCAGCGCCACGTCGAGGCGCGCGAGCGCGGCAGCGTCGCCGAGGCGCGCCAGCGCGGTGGCCGCCATGACCGCAGGCACGTCGTCGCCCGCGAGCAGCTCGCGCAAGGCGACCTCCGCCTGCGGCGCCGTGTCGCTGCTGCGCAGGAGCGTCTGCGCGAGCAAGAGGCGGGTGTGGCGCGTCGTCTCCTGCTGGAGCCGCGCCAGCAGGGCCGCCTGGAAGCGCGGCATGCCGTCCACCGGATGCGGTGTGAACAGCGTGGGCAGAGAGGAGACGGCGACCGCGGCCTGTGAGCGCAGCGGCTCGTCTTCGTGGCTGAGCGCAGCGAGCAGGTAGTCCGCCGCGCGGGCCGCCTCGACGCCGCCCTCGCCCCCCTCGACGCCGCGCGCCGCGAGCAGCCGCGCCGCCTCGAGGCTGTCCGGGCTGGGAGGCGTGGCCAGGAAGCCGCTCAGCACGCCCCGGGCCTGCGCCGGGTCGCAGACGTGCAGCGCCAGCAAGGTGGCCATCCGCACGCCCGGCTCCGGGTCGGCCAGGCGGTCGCGTAGCGCGTGGAAGGCCTCCGCACCCTGGCGGGCCAGGGCCTGCAGCGCCGCCACGCGCACCGTGGTGCTCGGATCCACGCGCGCCGCGAGCTCGAGCGCGACGCGCACGTCGTCGAACGGTTCGGCCAAGCGCAGGCGCAGCGCGGCCGCGCGCCGCACGCGCGCGCTGGGGTCCACCAAGGCGTCGTGCAACGCGCTCAGGTCAGCGGGGACGCGCGGGTCGAGCGCCCCCTGCGCTGCCGCACGCGCGACCTGGTCGGTCGAGTCCAGCGAGGCGCGCAGCTGCGCCCTGGCCAGCTCGTCCCCCGCGCTCGCTTGCAGCTCGAGCGCGGCGGCCCGCACGGCCTCGTCCTCGTGAGCGGCCAGGCGCGCGAGCACGGCCCGCGAGCGCTCGCGCCCACGACGCAGCTGCGAGAGCGCCGCGTCGCGCACGGCGAGGTCGGTCCCCGCGACGGCCTCTTCGAGGACCAGGGCCGCGACGTCGCGCAACAACGCCGCGTCGGCCCCGTCGCTGCCGCGCACGCGCTCGTACGCGACGAGGGCGCCCGCCACGTCGCGCTCTGCCACCTCGGCCCGAACCTCGGCGCGGGGCCCCGAGGCGCAGGCGCAGAGGCCCAGCACCGCAGCCGCGCCTACGCCGCGTACGCGCCGCGTCACGCCGCACCCTCCTGCGGGAGCGAGTCGATCAGCTGGTGCAGGCGGCGGAACGCGCGCGCCCGGCCCGACTGCAGGATGTGGCCGCCCGGGAACACCTCGAGGGGCACGTCGAAGTGCTGCGCGATGCGCGCCCCGTGACTCATGGGCGTGATGGCGTCCCTCTCCGCGACGGCGACGAAGCAGCGCTCGCGAGGCACCACCCGCGGGCGCCGCAGCGGGCTGATGAGCGCGTGGGCGTCCTCCAGCAGGCGGTGGATCTCGTCGCGTTGGCGCGCGTTGCCGGGGAGCTGACCCGCGTCGCGCGACCAATCGGCGACGGAGGCGAGCGGAATGTAGGGCACCGCGAACGAGAGCTGGGGCTCGACCGTGGCGAGCAGGGCCGTGGAGAAGCCCCCCAGGCTCATCCCCATCATGCCCACGTGCGCGTAGCCCTCCGCCTGACGCAGCCACGCCACGAGGGCGCGCAGGTCCGCCACCACCTGCCGAAAGCCCTCGAGCGCGAAGGTGAGGTCCGGGCCGGGCCAGCGCGGGGGACGGCTCAGGCCCCCGTCGTGGCGGTTGCCGTGAAACGGGAGCACCGCGAGGACCACGTCCACGCCGCGCCGCGAGAACGCCTCCACCGGCCAGACCCACTCTTCGGCGCCGAGTGATCCGCCCAGGTAGCCGTGGACGAGCACGATGGCCGTGCGCGCGGGCAGCGGCCCCGCGAGGATGCGCCGCGCGTGGACCTGGCGATTTGCCTCGAACGCCGCGAAGCGCTCGCCCACCTCGCCGAAGTAGGGCACGTGCGGGCTCGGGTAGCGCAGGTCCTCGACCGTGCGTCCCCGCGCGCTCGCGGCGGAGAGGCGCGCGCGCGCTCGTGTGACGTCGGGCACCTGCGGCGCACCGAAGAAGCCGTCGATGTCCTCCACCCAGCGTGGGTCGTTCCAGCGCGCGACGAAGGCGCCGAGGGTCTCGATGTACTCCTCCGGCGAGCCCTTGGGCGCGCGCTTGGCCTTGAGCACGTTGGCGTTGAACAGGCGGTCGACGCCCCCGGCGAGGGCGCCGACCGCGTGCTGGCGCTTCGTGGCTAGCACGCGGCGCACGGCCGTCCCGGCCCTCCCCTCACTTGCCCGGGGGAGGAGGCGGCGGCGGTGTGGTCTGCTCCACCAGCCACGCGTCGCTGGAGAGGAACTCCACCCCGTCCACGTCCTCTTGGTCGGCGAGGTCAGGGTGGTCCGTGATGACGCGCGTCACGCCGGCGGCCTTGGCGGTGGCGGCGAGGGCGTGCGCCCAGTCGTCCGCGCCGTGGTCGGCGATCTTCACCTGGTCCACCAGCGACCCGATCGTCTTCATCTGCGCCGCGACCGCGTCGGGCTTGAAGGCGGGCACGGCGTTCAGCATGGCCTCGACACGGGCGAGCACCCACGCGGAGGTCTTGCTCTTGCCGTGCTTGGCGACGCCGCCCAGCACGCGCTGGACGACCTGCTCGGGGGGCGTACCGACACTCACGGACGCGTTGACATAGACATCGGGTGCAAGGATCACGTTCACGGTCAGTTGGTCTCCGGCTCCGATGATCCCGCTCGGTTGCGCGCAGGTCAACCCTCTCTTGCGAACACGTGTAAGTCTACGGGTGCCGCGGACGTTGAGGAGGCGAACTCACGTTTCCGTTCGCCGGAGGTCTCCATGTCCCGTCTCGTCCCGTCCCTCGCGCCCGCGCCGCTCATCACGCTCCTGGCCGCCCTCGGCGCCAGCCTGCTCGCCACCCCGCAGGCGCGCGCATTCTGCGGCTTCTACGTCGCGGGGGCCGACGCCAGCCTCTACAACGACGCCACCATGGTGGTCCTGATGCGCGACGGGCAGCGCACGGTGCTGAGCATGCAGAACAGCTACACGGGCCCCACGGAGGACTTCGCGATGATCGTGCCGGTGCCGGAGGTGCTGCACGAGGAGGACGTGCGCACCCTCCCCCGTGAGATCTTCCGGAAGATCGACCAGCTGAGCGCGCCGCGCCTGGTGGAGTACTGGGAGGAGGACCCCTGCCAGCCTCAGTATCGCTACGAGGGCATGGCCGTGCCCAGCGGCGCCGTCATGGATGAGTCCGCCTCGGAGTCGGGGGGCGGGTATCAGGTGCAGATCGAGGCGCAGTTCAGCGTGGCCGAGTACGACGTGGTGATCCTGAGCGCCGGGGACAGCAACGGCCTCGAGCGCTGGCTGCACGACGAGGGCTACAACATCCCGTCCGGTGCGGCGCGCGTGCTGCGCCCCTACGTGGAGAGCGGCACCAAGTTCTTCGTCGCCAAGATCGACGCGGGGCGCGTGCAGTTCGACGCGAACGGACGCGCCGTGCTGTCGCCGCTGCGCTTCCACTTCGACGACCCTCACTTCCAGCTGCCCGTGCGCCTCGGCCTGCTCAACAGCCAGGGAGAGCAGGACCTGATCGTGCACACGCTGGGTAACGGCACCCGCTACGAGGTGGCCAACTACCCGAACGCCACCATCCCCACCAACATCGTCGTGGACCAGCAGGTGCGGGACCACTTCGGCGCGTTCTACGAGCGGCTGCTGGAAGAGACGCTGCAGCAGCACCCTGGGGCGGTGCTGACGGAGTACGCGTGGAGCGCGTCATCGTGCGACCCCTGCCCCGGCCCCACGCTGGACGGCAGCGACATCCTCACGCTGGGCGGCGATGTGGTGCCCAGCGGCGCAGGGGGTGACTGGGTCCTGACGCGCCTGCACTTCCGCTACACGGAGCAGATCCTGGGCGAGGACCTGGTGTTCCGGCCGGCGCCGGGCATCCGCGGCGGCAACGGGATCCCCGACGCAGACGGCCGCCTGTCCGAGACGGGCGCCATCCCCAGCGGCAGCTGGAACAGCTTTCAGGGGCGCTACGTGCAGCTGCACCCGTGGGAGGGAGAGATCAGCTGCCGGAACCCGGTGCGTGGTCAGTGGGGCTACAACAACCGCGCCCCCATCTCCGCGCCGGGTCGCTTGCAGGACCCGACCCTGAGCGGCGCCGCCCTCCCCGCGGGGGTCTCCACCAGCGGCAGCGGCAGCGCGTCCCCGCAGAGCTCGCGCGGCTGCGGACGCTGCACGGTCGACCCGCGCGAGAGCGCTGCCTTGCCCACCGCCATCGGCTTGGTGCTGCTGGGCGCCGCATTCTTGCGGCGTCGGGGCCGCTGATCAGGCCGAACCGCGGGGGACCGGAGGGCGCCGGAGATGACCGCCCGCCCAGGGAGTCGAGTGAACCAAGCGAGCGCGCCCTGATCACGGGGCGCGCGCTGCCGCTCACGGCACCATCACGACCTTGCCCACGTTCTTCCCCTGCTCGAGGTAGCGGTGCGCCTCGGCCGCCTCCGCGAAGGGGAAGACCTTGTCCACGTGCGGCGCGACCTTACCGGCCTCGAAGAGGGCCATGAGCTCGTGCGCCTGCGCCGCGAGCATGTCCACCTCGTGCCAGAGATGCCCCAGGTTGACGCCGGCCATACCGCGGTTGTCGTCCATGAAATTGCGCGGCGAGAACAGAGGCAGGCCCGTGAGCTCCTTCAGGATGCGCCCGATGCGCCGCTTGTCCCCCGTGTTCATGTTCGCCCAGCCGAAGGCGATGAGCAGACCCGAGCTGCGCAGGATGCTGTAGCCCTTCTTCCAGTCGCGCCCGCCGAGCGCGTCCATGATCAGGTTGACGCCGCGCCCGTCGGTGAGCTTGTTGATCTCCTCCACGTAGTCGCTGGTGCGGTAGTCGATGACGTGGTCGCAGCCATGTGAGCGCACGTAGTCGTGCTTGGCGGCCGAGGCCGTGCCGTAGGTGGTCACGTTCGGGACGGTCTTGCACAGCTGCAGCACCGCGGTGCCCACGCCGCCGGCGGCCATGTGGATCAGCACGTGGTCCCCGGGCTTGATGCGCGCCACCTGGAAGAGCATGTGGTACGCGGTGAGGTAGTTGACCGGGAGCGCCGCGCCCTGCTCGAAGCTCATGTTGGCGGGCATGCGGAAGACCTGGTTCTCGGGCACCACCACGCAGTCCGAGTGGCCCCCGAAGCGCGTGAGGGCCGCGACCCGCTGCCCCACCGACACGCCGCTCACGCCCGCGCCCACGGCGTCCACCAGCCCGGCCACCTCGTAGCCCGGGACGAAGGGCATGGGCGGGGCGTCCGGGTAGAGCCCTTGCCGCGCCATCACCTCGGCGAAGTTGAGACCCACGGCGTGGGCACGGACCCGCACCTCGCCCGCCTTGGGCTCGGGATCGGGGCTCTCGCGGAGCTCGAGGACGTCGGCCTTGCCGGCCTTGGGGATCCAAATCGCGCGCATGATGATCTCGCTGGGGTGAAGGGAGGGCGGAGGTCGAGTGCGTCGTCAGCCTGCCAGCGAGCGTTACGTCCGCAGGACCACTTTGCCGGTGACGCTGCCGCCCTCGAGCAAGGCGTGCGCCTGCTCTGCACGCGCGAGGGCCCGCTCGGCGCCGATGAGCGGCGTGCGCAGGGCTCCGGCGGCCAAGAGACGCATCAACTCGGCCCAGTCCGCGCGACAGGCCGCGGGCCCGCAGCCGGGGCTGGCCGTGATGCCGTAGAGGCGCACGCGCAGGGACGGGCGCAGCGCGGCGCGCAGCACGTGGCGCATGCCACCGACCACTCCGGGGAGCCCGCCCGCCACGTCACCCGAGACGCCCAGCGCCACGAGCGTGCCACCGGACGCCACCGCCTTGGCGCTCTGCTGCAAGTGCGCGCCGCCGATTCCGTCGATGACGGCGTCCACGCCGCGGCCCTTGGTGTGCTCGCGGATGACCTGCACGAAGTCCTGGGTGCGGTAGTCGATGGGCTCACCGCCGCGCTCGCGCACCACGTGGTGCTTGCCAGCCGAGGCGGTGCCGTACACGCGCAGGCCGCGCTGACTGGCCACGTCCAGCACGGCGCAGCCCACTCCGCCGGCCGCGCCGTGCACCAGCACGCTCCCGCCCTCCGGAACCTTCGCGACGCGAGTGAGGACTTGCAGCGCGGTGATGGCGTTGAGCCCGAGGCCGATGGCTTCGCGCGCGTGCACCGCGTCGGGGATGGGCACACACGCCGCCGCCGGGACCACGACGTGCTCCGCGTAGCCACCGAAGCCGGTGACGGGCAGCAGGATGGCCACGCGCTGACCTTGCACCAGGGTCGCGCCCTGGCCCAGCGCGTCCACCTCGCCCGTGACGTCGTAGCCCGGCGTGAAGTCGAAGGGGGGCGCGAGGACACCACGACGCCGCATGACGTCGCCGTAGGCCACCCCGGCGTAGCGCACGCGCACGCGCACCTCGCCCGCGGCGGGCGCCAGCAGCGGCCCTCGTACGTAGCGCATGCGGCGCGACGAGCCGCGCCCACTGATCTCGATGCGTCCGCTGAACATGCTCGGCGCGGGAGCCTACACGGTCTGCGCGACGGGCGCGCGGTCACCATTGCCCTTGCGGCGCGCGGCGCGGCGACGCGCGACCTCACGCGGGTCACGCTCCAGCCACTCGATGCGCTTGCCCTCACGGAAGCGGCGCGAGACGACCTCGAGCGCGCGCTGCGGGACCTGGTGGAGCGGCACGCTCGCCGGGAACGCCACGGCACAGTAGTTCACGAAGTCGATCACGCTGAAGAACTCGGGCGGGAACTCGGCGTCTTCCTCGCTGGGCTTCGGGTAGTCGAAGCGCTCGGCCCGCGCGATGTAGCCGTCGTCCCCCAGGAAGAGGCGCAGGTAGGCGTCGGGGTCGGCCACGATCAGCCCGAGCAGCGCGCGGCGCGCGCGGTGTACCAACGTGGTGGGCGCGAGCATGGCCTCGGTCTCGGCCCGCAGCGCGGCGAGCCCACCCGGGTGCGTCTGGATGACCTGCAGGTCCCACACGGGCATGCCCTGGTGGTAGGTGAAGTGCAGGTGCCGGATGACCGAGTCCAGCTTGGCCGCAAAGCCGGTGCCCGTCTCCAGGTGGTCGCGCCCGATGAGCCCCAGCAGCACGGGCTGACGGACCACGGGATGTCCGAGCGGCGTGCCCGCGTAGTACAGCTCGTTCGTGGCGTCGCTGCTGATGACATACGGCAGCATCTGCAGCTCCCCCTGACGGATCTGCGCGGCGGTGGGGATGCGCGGGACGAGACCCGCTTCGACGAACGGCGCGAGGCGAGCGGCGAGGGAGTAGCGATGCGGCATGGGGGCTCCAGGGGCGCGAGGGGGTTGCGGAGAGAGGCTGGCGCGACGGCAGTTGGTGCTGGACATCGGCTCGACTGTGTTTCACAGTTGTGTATCACACTTCTGGACCTGTCAAGGGTCCTCCCCAAGCGAACGGCGCGAGATGTCCGAACACGAACGCAGCGAGACCACGGTGGATGTCCTCGAGCGCACGCTGGTGCGGCGCATCCTGCGGCGTGAGTACCCGGCTGGCGCGAACCTGCCCTCGGTGCGCGCGCTGGCTGCGGAGTTCGACGTGACCGCCCCCACGATTCAGCGCGTCACGGCGCGGCTCGAGGCGCACGGCCTGGTCGAGGCGCGCCACGGCAGCGGCGTGCGGGTGCTGGACGCGACCCGCACGGGTGGGCTGTCGCTCCTGCCGCTGTGGTTCGACGCCCTCTCGGACAACCCGAAGGAGGCGGCGCGGGTGTTCCGCGAGTGCATGGAGCTGCGGCGCCTGGTGACCCTGCACCTCGCGCCGCGCATCGACGCGGTGGCCGCAGCCCCGGGTCTGGCCGCCGCCGTGCAGCGCACACAGGCCGCCGAGACACAGGACGAGCTGATGGAGGCCGACCTGGCCTTCACGCGCGCCGTGCTGGACGCAGCGGGCCACTTCGGGGCGACGGCGCTCTTCAACACCGTGGAGGGGGTCATCCGCAACGTCCCGGGCGTAGCGGACGCGTTCTACGGAGACCCACGGTACCTGCGCACGGCCACGCGCGAGATCGTGGACGCGGTGGTGGCGAACGCCCCGGACCGCGACCAGACCATCATGGCCATCCTGCAGCGCCTGGACGAGCGGGCCGCGGTCCGCTTCGAGCGATCCGTGGCGGCGCGGGCGCGTGAGAACGGCGCCACACCTGCTATGAGCCGCTCATGACCGTGTTCCGCCCGTGCATCGACCTCCACGACGGCAAGGTGAAGCAGATCGTCGGCGGCACGCTGCGCGACGAAGGCGAGGGCCCGCGCGAGAACTTCGTGGCGGAGCAGCCCGCCTCCTGGTTCGCGGAGCGCTACCGTGAGGACGGGCTCGAGGGCGGCCACGTGATCAAGCTCGGGCCGGGCAACGAAGACGCGGCGCGCGAGGCGCTCCGCTGCTGGCCGGGGGGCTTGCAGCTGGGCGGTGGTGTGACGCTGGACAACGCCTCGGAGTGGCTCGAGCGCGGTGCCGGCAAGGTCATCGTCACGAGCTGGCTCTTCGTCGACAAGCGCCTGGACCTCGGCCGCGTGGAGGCGCTGGCGCGCGCCATCGGGCCCGAGCGGCTGGTGGTGGACCTGAGCTGCCGGCGCGTGGACGGGGGCTGGCGGGTCGCCACGGACCGCTGGCAGACCGTGACGCAGACCCCGGTGGACGGCCCCACGCTGGCTGCGCTCGCGCCCCTCTGTCACGAGCTCTTGGTGCACGCGGCGGACGTCGAGGGGCGCTGCGAGGGCATCGACGAGGCGCTGGTGACGCTGCTGGGAGCGGAGTGTCCCCTGCCCTGCACCTACGCGGGCGGTGGGCGCGCGCTCGAGGACCTTGCGCGTGTGGAAGAGCTGAGCGACGGCCGGGTGGACCTCACCTTCGGCAGCGCGCTGGATCTCTTCGGCGGCACGCTGGTGCGCTACGCCGACTGCGTGGCGTGGAACCGCGCCCACGGGGCGTGACGTCTGGCAGGCAGACTATGGCGCGCCGGGCAGGGCCCGCATGGACGCGCCCTCCAGCTCGCGCGCCCCGAGCAGACGGCAGAGCGTAGGGGCGACCTGCAGCGTGCTCATGGTGGCCTGGCCGTCGGCGGGCACCACACCCGGACCCATGAAGAGCACGGGCACGTTGCGGTCGTAGTCCCAGGGGCTCCCGTGCCAGACGCCACCGTGCACGTAGCCTGCGCCGAACAGGAACTGCTCCTGCGGGACTACGTAGAGGTCGCCGCCGAGCCCCGCCGAGACGGACTCCCACACGGCCCGCGTGAGCGGGTCCGTCGGCGCGGGCTGAGCCGCCAGCTGCGCCACGTCGAAGACCCGGTGGATGCCACGCTGCTGCTCCAGGAACGCGAGGGCGAGCGGGTTCACGCGCTCCCGCTGCAGCAGCGCCGTGGGGGTCAGGTAGATGTAGACGTCCTTGAAGCCCGCGATGTAGTCGGCCGGGCCCAGCTGGCTGTCGAGGTGCGCCTCCAAGAGCGCCACCAGCTCGTCTTCTTGCAGGCTGGGCCCGGTGCCCGCGCGCTCGGGCAGCCGCGGGCCGCCGTGGTCCGACGTGAGCAGGACCGACACGTCCGAGCGGCGAGAGAGAGAGCGGTAGAGCGCGCCCAGCTGCCGGTCGCTGTCCACCAGCGTGTGGGCGTACTCCCATGACTCCGCGCCGAAGATGTGCCCCGCGTAGTCCGTCGCGGAGATGCTGAGCGCGAGCAGGTCCGGGACCTCGTCCTCGCCGAGCTGCAGCGCCTGCACGCCCGCGCGGGCCAGGTCCAGCATGTACGCCGTCGACTCGGGGGTGACGCGGAACACCGTGGCGGGCCGCGAGCTGCCAGAGACGTCGTGCGGGAACGTCGTGCCGAGACCGTACCAGTCCTGCTCGCCCTCGACGTCGTCGCGCAGGCCCAGCGCGAGGAGGCGCTGCACCAGCGCGGGGTCCGCCTCCCAGAGCCCGAGACGCCGCTCGAGGGGGTGCGCGCGCAGGAACGCCTCGAACCACGCCGGATAGCGCTCCGCGTAGAACGTGGAGGTGGTGAAGCCGCTGGCCCGGGACTCGTACCAGAAGGCGTGCGTGGCTCCCGCGCGAGCCGCCGCGGGGATCGCGCCGCGGTCCTTGAGCGAGACCGCCAGCACGCGCGCGCGCCCGTCCGTGCTGTCCAGCAGCGCGAGCGAGACGCTGTCGCCCCGCATGCCACGCGGGCTGGCGGTGTAGGGTGACGCCCCGATCATGGGGAACTCGGGGTCACTGAGCGGGGTGCTGTCCTCGCGCGTCTCGCGGTCCAGCAGGATGTTCGCGATCACGCCGTGCTCGCGCGGCGAGCGCCCCGTGTAGAGAGTCGCGTGCCCGGGCGCCGTCATGGTGGCGCCGTGCTCGTAGCGCACGGTGTGGTGATAGACGCCCTGGCGCGCGAGCGTGCGGATGAGGCCGTCCTCGTCCAGCACGGGAAACAGACGCTCGAGGGTGTCGGAGCCCAGCTGGTCGATGACCACGGACATGACCAGCCGTCCGCGCGGGGCCGGTGGGGGCGGGGCCTCGGCGCACTGACAGCCGGGGGGCAGCAGGAAGAGCCCGACGCCCAGCGAGGCGAGCAGCAGCCGGAGGGATGAGCGCCTGGGCGCCACCGGGCGAGACGATGCGGTCACGGGGTGGTGGTAGCCCGGCCTCGCGGTCGCGTAAACCCGTGTCACCGAAGAGTGACAATCGTCCGGTGGGCGAGGAGGCGAGACTCCGGTAGTCTTGTCGCGATGTGGCGATGGTCGAAGCTGGCGTGCGTGTACCTCGTAGGTGCAGTCCCTTCGCTCTGCGCCGCCGGCTGTGTACGCCCTCCCCTCGACCCTGGCTGCGCCGAGCTCAGCCCCGGGGACCTGGTGATCAGCGAGGTGCGCGGCCCGCAGACCGGCACGGACACGCGCGGCCAGTGGGTGGAGCTGTACAACGCCAGCGCCGACCGCATCGCGCTGACCGGCGTGCAGCTGGTGCTGCGCCCGCTGGCTTCTTCGGCGAGCACGATCACGGTGCGTGACAGCCAGCTGAGCGTCGCGAGCGGGGACTACACCGTGCTGGCGGTGGACCGCACCTGCTCGACGGACACGTGCGTGACGCGCCTGCCCCCCGACGCGGACTACGGCTTCGGCGCGGACTACACGCGCGATCTGCCGAGCGGCGCCATCGTGGAGGTCTGGTCCTGCGGGACGCTGGTGGACTCGGTGCTGTACCGGGCGCTGCCCACGGCGGGGACGCTCGCGCTCTCGGGCGCGGCGCCGCCCGACGCGGCGCTCAACGACAGCGCCAGCAACGACGCAGGGGACGTGGTGCCCCCTTGGTGCGTGGACGACGAGCCAGCGCAGAGCCCAAGCGTCGAGGTTGGCCTCCCCGGCACGCCCGGCGGCGCGAATCGAGTGTGCCCGTGAGCCTGGGCGTGCGCATCGGAGCGGGCCTGCGGGCCACGCTGACCCTCGCCCTCATGGGTGCGCTCACGGGTGCCCTCGTGGCGTGCGGCGGCGCGTCTGCCGGGGGCGAGTACGACCGTGGCGCGGCCCGAGAGTCCCTCAGCACCGACGCCGGGCTGGTCCTGGGGGAGTTCCCGCTGCGGAGCAACGGCGTCGTGGACGGCGACACCATCCGCGTGGGCGGCCTGGACGGCTCGCTGCGCCTGCTGGCGCTGGACACCGAGGAGACCTTCAAGTCCGAACGCGACCGCCGCGACTACGAGGCGGGCTGGGAGTCCTACCTGGCCTCGCGCATGGCGCGCACCAGCCGCCCCATCAAGGTGCCCACGCCGCTGGGCGAAGAGGCGAAGTACTTCGCGCGCGACTTCTTCGAGGGCGTGCAGCGCGTGCGCATCGAGCGCGATCACCCGCGCGAGATCCGCGGGCGCTTCAACCGCTTCCTGGCCTACGTCTTCGTCGAGCGGGACGGACGCTGGGTCAACTACAACGTCGAGTGCGTGCGCGCGGGGATGAGCCCCTACTTCACCAAGTACGGGTACTCGCGCCGCTTCCACGACGAGTTCGTCGCCGCACAGCGCGAGGCCCGCGACGCCCAGCGCGGCATCTGGGACCCGAGCAAGCAGCACTACACCGACTACGACGCGCGCCTGGCCTGGTGGGACGCGCGCGCCGACTTCGTGCAGGCGTTCGAGCGCGACGCCGAGGGGCGCGCCGACTTCATCGCGCTGACCAACTGGGACGCCCTGCGCCGCCTGGACGCGCTCGAAGGGGAGTACGTGACCGTGCTCGCCACGGTCGGTGAGATCCGTCAGGGGGAGCGCGGTCCCGTCCGCGTGATGCTCAGCCGGCGGATGTTCTCGGACGTCCCGGCCGTGTTCTTCGACCCGTACGTGCTCGAGGACAGCCGCGCGCGTGAGTTCCAGGGCGAGTACGTGCGCATGCGCGGGCGCGTTCAGCGCTGGACCAACCCATACAACGGGCGCGAGCAGCTGCAGCTGCGGGTGGACCAGGCGTCGCAGGTGCAGGTGCCCACCTACACGCCGCCAGGCAACGGCGACGCCCACAGCGCCGATGAGGACGCCCCGGATGACGAGCCTACGGACGCGTCACCGACCGCCACGCCCCCCGACCCAACACCCTCGGCCGCCTCGGCGGCTCCACCCCGCGCACCCCAGGTGACCCCATGACGCCCCCGCTCTCGTTGCGAGTCCTCCCTGTGCCCCGCTCGATGCGCTCGCTGGCGGTGCTCGGCCTGCTCCTGGTCGGCGCCAACGCCGGCTGCTCGGACGCGGCCCCCACGTCGGCCTGCGAAGGGCTGCTGCCTGGCGACGTGGTGATCAGTGAGGTCATGGCGAACCCCAGCGGCGCGGACAGCGGGCGCGAGTGGGTGGAGATCTACAACAGCACGTCCGGCGAGCTGGCCCTCGCGGGGCTGGAGCTGGTGCGCAGCGCCGAGGACGGCACCGGCGCCCGCAGCCACGTGCTCGCCACGGGCGACATGCTGGCCGCCGGCGCCTACTACGTGCTCGGTGGTGTGCTGGACGCGGCGCGGCCCACGTACGTGGACTACGGCTACGGCTCGAGCCTGGGCGACCTCGGCAACACGGCGGGGCGCGTGATCGTGCGCTGCGGCGACCGCGTGCTGGACGAGGTGGTGTACCTCAGCACCACGGACGGCGCGTCCCGGGCCTATGACGGCGCGTTGCCCCCAAACGCGACGGCCAACGACGACACGACGCGCTGGTGCGACAGCTCGGCCACTTTCTCCACCGGAGACTTCGGGTCTCCTGGAGTGCGCAACCCCCCGTGTGGCCGCACGGCGCAGGGGCGCTGCACCGAGGGCGGAGTGGAGCGCGACGTGGTGCCCCCGAGCGAGGGCGACCTGGTCATCACCGAGCTGCACCCCAACCCGAACGCCGTCCTGGACGGCGAGGGTGAG
This sequence comes from Sandaracinaceae bacterium, assembly GCA_020633075.1. Classification (GTDB taxonomy): domain Bacteria; phylum Myxococcota_A; class Polyangia; order Polyangiales; family Houyiibacteriaceae; genus JADJJE01. Next base: position 65,889 of record JACKEI010000002.1, on the reverse strand, counting down.
TGGTTCGAGGTGCTGGCGCTGGCGGATGTGGACCTGAACGGCCTCGAGCTGGGCAAGGTCGCCGGCACGGTCCTCGAGACGCTGTCGGACCCCAGCTGCCTGAGCGTCAGCGCCGGCACCTACCTGGTGTTCGCGGCCAACGCCGACAGCGCCACCAACGGCGGCGTGGACCCGGTGAACTTCGTGGCGGACCTGGCGCTGGCCAACTCCGGGGGGAGCCTGTTCGTGGGCTACGACGGCGGCGTGCTGGACACGTTCACGTACACGAGCTCGGGAGACGGCGCGTCCACCCAGCTGGACCCGCGCCATCTGAGCGCGCAGGAGAACGACGACGAGGCCCTGTGGTGCCGCAGCAGCATGACCTACGGGGCAGGTGACCGAGGCACGCCCGGCGGGGCCAACGAGCAGTGCATGTTCCCCATCCCGGCGGGCATGTGCGACGACGGTGGGACGCTGCGGGCGATTGTCCCGCCGGTGCTGGGCGACGTGGTCATCACCGAGCTGATGCCCGACTCGGGCGCCGTCAGCGACACCAACGGCGAGTGGTTCGAGGCGTACTTCGCGAGCGACGCGGACCTCAACGGCCTCGAGATGGGGACGACCCTCGGATCGGTGGGCTACCGCATCCAACAGGCCAGCTGCCTGCGCGTCACCGCCGGGTCCTACGTGCTGCTTGCCAAGGACGCCGCGGGAGCGAACGGCGGCCTCCCGGGCGGCGCCATCGACTACGACACGCTGACGCTCGGGAACAGCGCGACCTCGGCGAACCCTGGCACGCTCTTCGTCGGAGTGGGGGGCGCCGTGCTGGACACGGCCCTGTGGTTCACGTCGTCGGCCGGGGTCGCCCGGAGCCTGGACGCGGGCGCCCTCGACGCGAGCGCCAACGAGACCGAGAGCAACTGGTGCGCGGCGGCCGCCACCGACACGTACGGCTTGGGCGACCGGGGCACCCCAGGAGCCGCGAACCCGGCCTGCCCCTTCGTGCTGCCGGCGGGTCAGTGTCTGGACGGCGGCGTGCCGCGCGCGATCGTTTCGCCCACGCTGGGGGACGTCGTCATCACGGAGGTCATGCCCGACCCGGCCGCCGTCGGTGACCCCGTCGGGGAGTGGTTCGAGCTGCTGGTCAACGTGGACGTGGACCTCAACGGCTTGCAAGTGGGCAGCACCTTTGGGTCGCCGGGCTTCACGCTCACGCGCGACGACTGCGTGCACGTGACGGCGGGCACCTACGTGCTCCTCGCCAACAACGCCGACAGCGGCGTCAACGGCGGCCTCCCGGCCGGGGCGATCGAGCACGGCCGGTCGCTGGCCAACGACCCCGGCTCGCTCTTCGTGGGCATCGCCGACACGCTGCTGGATCAGGTCAGCTGGACGAACTCCCCCACGGGCGCGTCCATGCAGCTGGACCCGAGCGACCTGGACCCGACCACCAACGACGCGTTCGACACCGTGGCGTGCAACGGCACGACGGTGTACGGCGCGGGAGACCGCGGCACGCCGGGCGCGGCGAACGTCGCGTGCCCGGTGGTGCTGTTGCCCGGGCAGTGCCTGGACGGATCCGTCGTGCGCAGCATCGTGCCGCCCGTCGCGGGCGACCTGATCATCACGGAGGTCATGCCGGACCCGGTGGCCGTGGACGACACCGTGGGTGAGTGGTTCGAGGTGTACGTCGCCGCGGCCAGCGGGGTGGACCTGAACGGGCTGCAGGTGGGCAACACCTTCGGCACCACGCGCTTCACGCTCACGCGCAACGACTGCGTGCGGGCCCTGCCGGGCACCTACGTGGTCTTCGCGCGCAACGGCAACATGGCGATGAACGGCGGGTTGAGCGCCAGCGCCATCGCCTACGGCTTCGCGCTCACCAACACGGGGGGCGCCCTCTTCATCGGCGTGAACGATGGCCTCCTGGACGCCGTGGGCTGGACCTCCTCGCCGCCCGGCGCGTCCCTGCAGCTCGAGCCGTCGGACTACGACCACAACACCAACGACGCGTTCCGCTCGGCGGCCTGCAACGGCACCACGGCGTACGGCGCGGGCGACCTCGGCACCCCCGGGTCGGTCAACAACACCTGCTTGGACGCAGGCGAGTGCTGGGACGCAGGCGTCGCGCGCGCCATCGTATCGCCCGCCGTCGGGCAGCTGTACATCAACGAGGTGATGCCCAACCCCGCGACGGCGGAGTCCACCACCGAGTGGTTCGAGCTGATCGCCACCGCGGACGTGGACCTGAACGAGGTCAGCGTGTCGAACGCCACGGCGAGCTACCCGTTTTCCACGCCGGACTGCATCCCCGTCATGAGCGGTGAGATCCTGCTCTTCGCGCGCAGCACGGACCCAATGAGCAACGGCGACGTGAGCGGCGTGGACTTCACGTACGGCTCCGTGACGATGACCAACGACAACAGCATGCTGTCCATCTCCACGCCGGCCACGAACCTGGACACGGTCACGTGGGGCGTCACCATGAACGGCCGCGCGCGGTCGCTCGTGCCGGGACTGGTGGACCCCCACCTGGCCAACGACAACCTCGCGAACTGGTGCAACTCGGACACCGCGTACGGCGCGGCGGCGAACATGAACTTCGGCACCCCAGGCACGGCGAACGTATGTCCGTGACGGACGGAACGGCGCTGTGTGCGGTCTTGGGGGCGCTCGCCCTCGTGGCCTGCGTGCCCGCCACGGACGGGAGCGCGTGCGGTCCGACCCGCGCGGTGGTGGCGCGCGTCATCGACGGGGATACGGTGGAGCTGGAGGGTGGTGAGCGCGTGCGCTACCTGCTGGTGGACACCCCCGAGAACACGAGCAGCGTGGAGTGCTTCGGCGCCGAGGCCACGGCCTTCAACCGCGCGCTGGTCGAGGGGCGCGAGGTGCGCCTGACCTACGACGTGGCCTGCACGGACCGCTTCGACCGCTTGCTCGCCTACGTGGAGGTGGATGGTCGCGTGGTAAACCAGCTGCTCGTGGAGCAGGGCTACGCGTGCGTGCTGCACATCCCCCCGAACGGCGAGGAGCTCGCGCCGCTCTACGAGGACCTCGAGACGCGCGCCGTCGACGAAGGGCGCGGCCTGTGGTCGGTGTGCGCGGACAACCCATGCTGAGCGTGGACCACACTCGGAAGCAGGACAGGCGCGTGACGCGCGGTAGCGCCGCGGCGCCCACCGAGGCGCGGAGGCCGGCGCTGTTGCTCGTTGGGTTGGGGGTCCTGGCGTCGCTCGTGCTGCTGGGCCCGTCGCGCGCGCGCGCCGTGCAGTACGAGATGCTGATCGACGTGGACACCGAGGAGGACCTGCAGGAGCTCTTCACCACGGGTCAGATCTCCGAGGACACGTGGAACACGCTGGTGCAGATCATGCGGGCGGGCGTGGACCTGAACCGCGCCGACCGCGAGGCCCTCTACGCGCTGCCCAACCTGCGCTACGACGACGTGGACGCCATCCTCGCGTACCGACAGGAGGCCGGCACCATCAACGACCCGGCCTCGCTCGTGCCGGCGGGCGTGCTGACCGAGGAGCAGCTGCTGCAGATCGCGCCGTTCCTCACCGTGGCTGGCGAATTCAGGCCGCTCTCGGCCACCAACGGGCGCCTGCGCTTCCAGATGGTTGGCTCGCCTGCAGACGACCGCGCTCCCTCCACCTCGCTGCAGGCGCGGGTGACCACGCTGCGCCACCTCTCCGTGGGTCTCGCGCTGGTGAGCACACGGCTGCGCGTGGGCCCGGTGCGCTACGACCCCGTCCGCGATGCGCTGTCCGCGGAGGCACCGCGCACGCGCTTGCACGTGCCCAAGTTCTTCGTGCGCTGGGAGGGGGAGCACGCCGAGCTGCTGCTGGGCACCTTTCGCGCCGGCTTCGGTCAGCGCCTGACCTTCGACAACTCGGACCGCTTCACCCCGAACGGCATCTACGCCGACGACGCGGTGTTCTGGAACCCGGGCATGAGCACCCGCTGCCGCGAGTCCACCGGCGAGCTGAGCGACTCCCCCTGCGCCGGCCCCGAAGGGCAAGCCCGCGTCACGAGCGACCTGCGCTGGCGCAACAGCCTGATGGGCGCCGCCGTGGGGGCGGAGCACCTGAGCCTGGGCGACGGCTGGCTGCAGCTCTACGCCTTTGGCTCGTACCAGCCCCAGAGCATCTACCAGTACGAGCTCTACGACCGTGGCCGCTGCGCGGACCCACGCAACGACTCGGACCCCAACTGCGCCGCCCCGGACCTCTACCGCCGCAACGACAGCGACCTCCTGGCCCCCACCAGCGAGTTCTCGTTCCAGACGCTGGACAACACCTACGCCGAGGCCCTGGGCGGCGGCAACGTGAGCTACTTCTTCAACCGCCGCGCCCACGTGGGCGTGACGGGCTACGCCGCGCACGCGCGCTTCCTCGCGCAGGGCATCGACCTGGACTTCCAGGAGTGGTCGTCGCGTCCCTCGGGCGGCGGGGTCTACGGGGCCGTGGGCGCGGACGCGGCGTTCGGACGCGGCCTCTGGGATGTCTTCATGGAGGTCGCGCACACCTTCGACCAAGAGACGGACGGCGGCGGCGGGCTGGGCGGGATCGTGCGCAGCACGCTGACCTGGGAGCGGCAGGAGCTGGAGCTGAGCGCACGGTACTACGGTGCAGACTTCGCGAACCCCTACGGTCGGAGCATCTCCGCGTCGGACGAGCAGAACGGCAACCGCGCTCGCGACGAGGTGGGTGGCCGCGTGCGCTACACCGGCAACATCGAGGACGTCATCAACCTGCGCGCCTCGGCCGACCTCTGGAGCCAGCCCTCGGACGGACGGCTGAAGCTGCTGACCTTCGTGCGGGCCGACCTCGCCGTGAGCGACGTGATCAGCCCGGGCCTGTGGCTCCAGTATCAGGACAAGGACCTGCAGTCGGGCGGGCGGTTGAACGTCTGCTTCTCCACCTCGGTGGAGAACGACGAGAACGGGGAGCCCATCCCTTGCGGCGGCCAGCAGTTCCAGATGACGGCGCGCTTGCGTGTCGCCCTCGGCCGTCGGTACACGCTGCTCGCGCAGTACCGACACGAGTGGCTGGACGACGGTTCGAGCGTGCACGACGCGAACCTGCGCCGCGACGCCTCCGCCTTCATCAGCTTGCGCGGCAACCCCATCGACCCGCTACGCTTCGTGATTCGCGCGCGCTTCCTCTTCGAGGACACCGCGCACCGCGACCGCCTGGAGCAGTCGCTCTGGTACTACGCCGACGTGAGCTATCGCTTTCCCATCCGGCTGACCATGCGCGTGCGCTACGACGTGCTGCACTACCTGGACACGCGCGAGAGCACCAGCCAGCGGTCCCCCAACCCGGAGCACTGGGCTCGCATCGAGCTCGAGCAGGCCTTCTGATGAACACCTCCGCATCCCTTCGGTCTCCCGGGCCGCCTGCGCGACGCGCTGCTCCTGCGCGACGTCTCGGGCTCTCGCTCTTCGTCGCGCTGGTCGCCCAAGCGTGCGCCACCACGGGGCACGGCCCTCTCGACAGCAGCGAGCGCACGGGCGAAGCAGGCAGCGTCCGCCTGATCCTCAACGACCCGACCGGGCGACCGGGACCCTCCGACGCCTGCGACACGGAGGTCTGCACGGCCCTGCTGGAGTTGCTGCAAGGCGCCCAACACACCATCGACTTCGCGGTGTACGGCATCCGCAACCAGACGGCGCTGGTGGACGCCCTCTATGCGGCCCAGCGGCGGGGTGTACGCATCCGCGGCGTGGTGGACCGCGACCGCGAGGGGCACAACTACTACGCCAGCACGGACGAGGTCGCCGCCGCCCTGGGGCCCGACGTGGTGCGCAGCGACCACGCGGCCGAGCTCGCCGCCGCCGAGGCCGAGCTCGACCGCACGGAGTTCGACCGCGTCCCCCAGTGCGAGCGACCCGCAGGCTTCGAGGGCCCGCTCCAATGCCTGGTGTACGACCTGGGCGACACCTGCCTGGTCGCCGCGCACGCCGCCCACGGCCAGTTCGAGTCCGAGGGCGACATCATGCACAACAAGTTCTTCGTGGTGGACGGCCGCCACGTGTGGACCGGGAGCACCAACATGAGCGACTCGGGCACTGGCGGCTACAACGCCAACCTGGTCACCGTGGTGGACTCGCCGCGCGTCGCCGCCTGGTTCACGGAAGAGTTCGAGCAGATGTACGTGCACGGACGCTATCACCGGCAGAAGCGCAGCCGCCCGGCCATGGAGACGCGCGTGGGGGACACGCAGCTGGAGCTGCTCTTCTCACCGCAGGACCGCCCCATCACGCGGCGTGTGCGGCGCCTCATCCGCGACGCGCGCGAGCGCATCGACGTCGCGGTCTTCTACCTGACCCACAAGGGCATCGCGCAGGACCTGATCGCGGCACACCTACGAGGCGTGCAGGTGCGCGTGATCCTCGACGCCACCTCCGCCAGCAACGGCTACACCAAGCACGAGCTGCTGCGCGCCGTGGGCATCCCCGTCGTGATCGAGCGCTGGGGCGGCAAGATGCACATGAAGTCGGCGGCCATCGACGGGGAGTGGGTCATCACGGGCTCCATGAACTGGACGTCCGCGGGCGAGGGAGGCAACGACGAGAACACCTTCGTACTGCGCGACCGGGCGCTGGCAGCGCAGTACCACGCCTTCTTCGAGCGCATCTGGGCGTGGCAGGGAGAGCAGTTCCTGACCAGCCGCCCGGGCCCCGAGTCGCGCGACAGCACCACGGCGTGCACCGACGGCGTGGACAACGACTTCAACGACCTCGCGGACGGCGACGACCCCGGCTGCTCGGACAACCCGCCCCCCCAGCCCCGCCTGCCTGGCTGGCGCATCGTGCACAAGGCAGAGGGGGTGTGCCTGGTGGATGATGGCTCACCGCTCCAGGTGTGGAGCGACCCCGGCTAGCGACGGAGGGCCACGCGCATGAACCAAGATGGCGGCCGGCTCGGGACGTTCGGAGGGGTGTTCACCCCGACCTTGCTGACAATCCTCGGCGTCATCATGTACCTGCGGCTCGGGTGGGTCGTCGGCAACGGCGGGCTGCTCGGAGCGCTGCTCGTCATGGGCCTGGCCATCGCGATCACCACGACCACCGGCCTGTCCCTCTCGTCCATCAGCACCAACACGCGCCTCGGCGCCGGCGGCCCCTACGCCATCATCAGCCACTCCCTGGGCCTCGAGGTCGGCGGGGCCGTGGGCGTACCGCTCTTCTTCAGCCAGGCGCTGGCCGTCGCCATGTACGTGTTCGGCTTCCGCGAGGGCTGGCTGTGGTTTTTTCCGGCGCACTCTGCGCTCGCCGTGGACCTCTGCGCCTTCGGGGCAGTGTTTGTCATCGCCTACGTCAGCGCCGAGCTCGCGTTCAAGGTGCAGTACGTGATCATGGCCGTCATCGCGGTGTCGCTGGTGCTCGTGCTGGCCAGCCCCGCCGGCTGGACCGGCGACATCGAGTGGACCGGGTCCTGGCGCGGCGCCCCGGAAGACGGCTTCGCGGGCACCGACTTCTGGGCCGTGTTCGCGGTCTTCTTCCCGGCAGCGACGGGAATCATGGCGGGGGCCAACATGTCGGGCGAGCTGCGCGACCCGCGCCGCGCGATCCCTCTCGGCACCATGGCGGCCATCGCCGTGTCCACCTTGGTCTACTTGGCCCTCGCCGTCTGGCTGTCTCGAGCCGGCACCACGGAGGAGCTCACCAGCAACTACACGTTCATGGCGGACGCTAGCCTGTGGGGCCCGGGCGTGCTGATCGGTCTGCTGGGCGCCACCTTGTCCTCTGCGCTGTCCTCTCTGGTCGGCGCGCCGCGCATCCTCCTGGCGCTCGCGCGTGACGGCATCGTGCGCGATGTGGGCGGCATCGGGCGCGTGTCCAAGAACGGCGAGCCTCGCCGCGCCATGCTCGTCAGCGGGGCGATCGTGTTGCTGGGCCTGCTGCTTCGGGATCTGAACGCCATCGCGCCGCTCATCTCCATGTTCTTCCTGATCACCTACGGGGTCATCAACGTGGTGGTGTTGCTGGAGGGCAGCCTGGGGCTGCAGAGCTACCGCCCCACCCTGCGCGTCTCGCGCCTGGTCCCGCTGATGGGTGCGCTCGGCTGCACCTTCGCGATGTTCATCGTCAACCCCACGGTCAGCCTGCTCTCGCTGGGGGTGGTCTTCGGGCTCTATGCCGTCAGCCTGCGACGTGGATTGGGTCGCGCCGGGGACTCGCGCAGTGGCATCTTCGCGGCCATCGCCGAGTGGGCCGCCGCGCGCGCCACCGAGCTCGAAGCAGAGAACCCCCGCGCCTGGAAGCCCAACCTGCTGGTGCCTGCGGAGGACACCCCGGTCATGCGCGGGAGCTTTCAGCTGCTGCACGAGTTCGTCGCACCGGAGGGCTCCATCAAGCTGCTGGGTGTGGCGGCGCAGGAGACGGTCTCGGCCGTGTCGGCGCGCATGAGCGAGCTCACCCGGGACTTCCGCAGGAAGGGGGTCTTCACCACCTACAGCGTGCTGGACTCGACCGACTTCGAGTCCGCCGTCGTCAGCGGTCTCCAGGCGCTGCGCTCTGCGTTCTTTCGCCCGAACGTCCTCTTCCTCTCGCTATCGCCGGGGACGAACAGCGCCACGGTGGAGCGACTCTGGGCCGAGAGCCGACGGCTGCGCGTGGGTCTCGCCCTGCTCGCGCGGCACCCGGAGGCGGGCATGGGAGAGCGCGCCGTCATTCACCTGTGGCTCCCTCCGGGTGCCTGCGAGACACACGTGTCGCTCAGCTTGACCACACACGGGTTGCACCTGGCCATCTTGACCGCCCTGCGCCTGCAGCGTGCATGGGGCGCGAAGCTCCGCGTGTACGCGGTGGTCAACGACGAAGCCGGGGCACCCGCTGCGGGTGCGTGGCTGGCAGAGCTCCAGGACGCCGCGCGGCTCCCCTCCTCCGTTGAGCTCTCCGTGATGTCAGGCGAGATCGGTGTGTGTCAAACGAGTTGTCGCCTAAATCTTCAAGCGGCGTTGCCCACCGTGGGTGAGACGGTGATCGCGGGCCGGTCGGGGTTGAGGTGGACGACTTCGGGTCGGTCCCAGGGCCGGATTTTGCCGGTCCAGCGCTCTGGGTGCTCGGCGTGGGCCTGCTCGTAGACGAGGCGGCGGTGGGCGAGGATCGGAAGGTCGGCGCCCACGTGACGTGCCTGCGGGGTGACGAAGCCGATGGCGGAGTGCAGGTGCTCGTGGTTGTACCAGCGGACGAAGGCTTCGATGGCGGCGACGGCTTCCTCCAAGGTCTGGAAGCGGCTGGTGGGGTGGTCTGGGCGGTACTTCAGGGTGCGGAAGAGCGCCTCGATGAAGGGGTTGTCGTCGCTCACCCGGGGCCGGCTGAAGGACGACACGATGCCGAGGGAGGTCATCATCGCGAGCATGGTCGCGCCCTTCATGGGCGAGCCGTTGTCCGAGTGCAGGACGATGCCCTTGCTCCTCACGCCGAGCTGGTCGCAGGTGGCGTGCAGGAGCTGTGCAGCGAAGCTGTCCGACTCCTCGTCGTTGACGCCCCAGCCCACGATCTTCCGGCTCCACACGTCGAGGAAGACGTAGAGGTAGAAGAAGGTGCCGCGGACCGCAGCGGGCAGGTAGGTGATGTCCCAGCAGAGCAACTGGTTCGGGCCGGTGGCAGCGCGTGCCTTCGGGCGCGTGTTCGTGCGTGCCTTCACGGGGCCGCGGTGGGTCATCAGCCCCAGCTGTTTGAGCACCCGGTAGAAGGTGGACTCCGAGCCCACGTAGTCGCCCTGGTCGGCCAGGCGCGGCACGATCTGTCGCGGCGAGAGGTCGCGCATGGCTTCGCTGGTCGCGACCTCCACGACCTTCGCGCGCTCCGCCTCGCTCAGCTTGTTCGCGGGCGGCGTGTGCGACCCCTTTCGGCGGTCGTCGCCACCATCAGGGCCTTGCTTACGCCAGCGCTGGAGCGTCCGCGCGGGCAGCTCGATGACCTCGCAGGCCTTGTGGTGACGCGCTCCGGAGCGGACGGCTTCGTCGACGAGGGAGAGGATCATTTGCCGCTCCTCCCCGGTGTGTCGTCGTCCTCGTCCCCCCAGAGCGCGCGGGCTTTTTTTGCAAGCACCAGCAGCGCCGCCGTCTCCGCGAGGGCCTTGTCTTTGCGCGTCAGCTCGCGCTCGAGCTCGCGGATGCGCTTCTGCTCCTTGGTCCGTGCGCGGCTGCCTCCGAGGGCGGCCAGCGCCTGCCCCCGCCACTCGGTCACGGTGGCCTCGTGCAGGCCCTCCCGGCGGAGGTACACGCCGAGCTCCGAGCCCGTCAGCCCCGCAGTCTCTCGCACCACCCGGAGCCGTTCGTCCGGAGACCAGTCCTCCGGCCGGCGGGCCTCCCGAGGGGGCGGCTTCTTGTCTGTGTCGTTTGCCACGAGCGCCACGCTAGCCGCTTCTCGCAGCCACCGCGAGAGGGTGGCCTGCGACACCCCGCTGGTCTCTGCCAACGCCGTCGCAGACGGCCCGCCTGGCAGCAGCAGCTTTTGGATCATGCTCTGTTTGAACTCGCTCGAATATCGACCCATCGGGTCCCTGCCTGCCTCGCCCCCGAGGTGGTGTGGTGGGGTTCTGGATCCGGGCTATGCGCCCGGCCCAGGCGACAACTCACGCTGACACAGGGGGAGATCGAGCAGTGCCTGGCCAACGCGCCGCAGTCCGACCTCGACATCTTCGCGCTGCCTCACGAGCCGGACCTCTCCCTGGTGCAGCGGAGCGTGGAGCTGACGCGCTCGGCCTGTCTCTTCCTCGGCGACAGCGGCAACGAGAGTGCGCTGGCCTAGCTACCCGCTCCTCGATCGCCTGCTAGACACCGGCGCCCGCACTCCGCATCCTCCGGAGCATGCGCATGCTCCGTCTTCCTCGTGGCTTCTCCCTCCTTCTCGCCGGCTTCGGCCTCGTGACCTGCCTCGGCTGCGGCGACAGCGCGCCCCCGCTGGTGGTGGCCACCACGGAGGGTCCGGTACAAGGGACGCTCGTCGAGGACGTGCGCACCTTCCTGGGCATCCCCTATGCGGCGCCCCCGACGGGCGCTCTCCGCTTCTTGCCACCGGCAGACCCGCTCGCGCGCACCGAGACCCTCGTGGCCTCCGAGTACGGTCCCAGCTGCCCCGGCACGCGCACGCCCCTCGACCTGGTGCTGCGCCCCCTGCCGGCCGCGGAGGACTGCCTCTCGCTCAACATCTGGACGCCGAACGCGGGCGGTCGTCGCCCCGTGATGCTCTGGATCCACGGCGGGGGCTACGTCAACGGCGCCTCCAACATCCCGGTCTATGACGGCGCGAACCTGGCGCACAACGGCGACGTCGTCGTGGTCAGCATCAACTACCGCCTGGCCGCGCTGGGCTTCCTGTCCACCGAGGCGCTGCAGGCCGAGCGGGCCGACATGGACGGCGGCGCCGGGAACATGGGCATCCTCGACATGCAGGCAGCCTTGCGCTGGGTCCAGGCCAACATCGCGGGCTTCGGCGGTGACCCGGACAACGTGACCATCTTCGGCGAGTCGGCCGGCGGCTCGGCGGTCTGCTCCCTCCTCGCGGCGGCAGGCTCCGAGGGTCTGTTCCACCGCGGCATCATCGAGAGCGGCGGGTGCAGCGCGAGCCCCTTGCGAGGCGGGTCGCGAGGCACTTTCGACGTGGGAGACACCCTCGTCGAGCGCCTGGGCTGCAGCGGTCCGGGTGAGCTCGCGTGCATGCGGGCCCTCAGCACACAGGACATCCTGGCCGCGGTCATGCAAGACGCGTCCGGGCTCGGCTTTGCTCCCTACGGCCCGGCGGTCGACGGCGCCGTCTTCACGGACTCACCGGGCGCGCTCCTGGCCGCCGGCGAGGGCGTGGACGTACCCATCGTGGTGGGCTCCAACCTGAACGAGATGACCGTGTTCCTGTTGGGGACGACGCGCCCCGCCACACCCGACGCCATGCGCGCCCAGTTCATGGCCGCGACGGGCGACGACGTGACGCGGACGGACGCCCTCATGGCGCTCTACGAGGTGAATACCGATGAGGACGCCCCGCGCGCCTTCGTGGACTTCGCGACCGACCGCTCCTTCTCGTGCAGCGCCCTGGCCATCGCCAACGCCGCCGCTGGCGCCGGACGCGAGGTCTACCTCTACGAGTTCCAGCACGTCGTCGGTGATCAGGCCGACACGTTCGGCGTGGGCCACGGCTTCGAGATCCCCTTCGTGTTCGGCACCCTCGACCGCTTCTCCCTCTTCTCCACCATGCGAGGCGAGCGGGAGGACCGCACGGCCGCGCGCATGCAGACCGCGTGGAGCTCGTTCGCCCGCACGGGCGCGCCCGAGTTCGAAGGAGGCTGGCCGCGCTTCACCGTGGCCGCCCACGAGTACCTCGCCATCGACGACCCCGCCACCGTGGACGACGCGTTCCGCAACGACCGCTGCGCGGCCCTCGGGACCCTGGGCTTCTCGGTGGGAGCGCTCTAGCCGATGTCATGCCGGGTCGCCCTGCTGGCTGCCCTCGCGCTGGGGGCGTGCTCCCGCTCCCCGGCAGACACGCGGCCGACGAACCCCGCCCCGGCCAGTCGCGCCCCCGCCTCCGGTACCGAGCGCGCTCCCGCACCGGATCCGGCCTTGGTGGCGGACGCTCCGGCGAATGATCCACGCTGGCACGACCTCGTCCGGCTCGCTATTGCCGCGCACGAGCGCTGGGGGCGCGTGGACGACCGCGCGCGCTTTGCGCCCTTCGACTGCCGCCTGCCGCCACCGCCAGCCGCCCGCTTCAGCGCCAGCGAAGACGCGGCGACACACGGCGCCGGCAAGCTCTTCACGGTCTTCGCGTTCGCTCCGGAAGATTACGGCTTTCCCGGTTACGTGTTTCCGCCCGATCGCGGCCCCGAGGGGCAGCCCTGCCCCGGGTGCGACGCGCACCGGGCCCTCGTCGCCGCGGGAGTGCGTCAGGTCTTGTTCAAGGACGCCTACGAAGCCCTGCGCGAGCCGCCACCCGAGGGGACCTACGCCGACCGGGACGGCCCGCGCGGCCTCTGGCCCGCGATGCGCGACGGCGTCGCATTCCATCCGGGCCGCAGCCTCGGCGACTTCATGTTGATTCGGCTGGACCCGGCCACGCCCGGCACCGACGAAGGCTGGATCTACGCCACGGCCACCCCCGAGGGCACCATCACCTCGGCCGGGCTCGTCGCTCCGTGCATGAGCTGCCACCAGCAACAGGCCCAGCGCTTCTTCGGCATCCCCTATGTCCCGGCGTTCGGCGCGGCCGCAGAACGCTGACCACACAACGCCCCCGACCTGACGCAGCTCTAAGACCTCTTGGGGCCCGCCTCGATGAACGCGCGCACGGCCGGGCGCGTGGACTTCCACCCCAGATAGAGGTGCAGCCCGCCGCTCAGCCCCGCCACCAAGAGCTGGCTGAACAGCATCCCGGAGCGGGTCATGGAGGTGAAGTTCGGTGGCGGCCCCGGGTTGGGGAACCAGCTCTGCGAGCGCTCGAACGCGTCACGCCCGATGGGGTCCAGCGCTGAACCGAGCGACCAGAGGTAGTGCACGTCCACCGCGAAGCGCGCCGCGATGAACAGGAGGTTGGCGGCGATGGCCTGCCGCACGAACCACAGCGCGCTGGGCCGGCGGGTGGTGATGAGCATGCTCGCGACGATGAGCATCACCGACACCAGGATGTTGGAGGCCCCAAGGGCCGCAGCCGACGGGTTCGCCTGCAAGCGGTGCATCGCCTCACGAAGCTCGGGGTCGGTGTCCGGCGTGGTGGTCACGCTGCGTGGACCGCTCATGGACTCGACCCCGTGACCCACCCCATACACGCCGGCCATCGTGAGGAAGATGGCGGCCATCAAGGCGGCTCGGGGGCCGTCATCGGTTGGGGCGGACGTCACGAGGGCCGGTATAGCAGCCCACGCGGGAGGGGAAACACGAGCGAGGAAGAAGTCGCCGCGCGGGCGCGTACCCAAGATGAAGCAATTCGCGTTGGACACGGAACTTCTGGGCGGGAACACTGTCCAACAAGCGTCCATCCCGCGCCGGGCGCGTGTGAAAGAGAGCAGGAGAGACGTGGAAGCCAGATGCAACGCAGCGATATTCCTTGTCATTATGGCCACCGTCGCTTCGCTCCAGAACGCTGAGCCCGCCTCCGACCTCGACCCCCAGAACCCCGGCACCAGCGCGCTGACCTCGCTGGAGGACCAGTTCGCGATGGATCCCAGCAACCGCGCGCTCGCCCGACGCCTCGCGGAGACCTACCTGGACCTGGAGCGGCCCGGTCTGGCTGTGGCGGTGCTACGCGCCGGCGACCCGTCCATCATGGGCGACCCCATCGTCGCGCACCGCATGGCGCAGGCCTACGAGGCCACCGGGCGCGTGCTGGACGCCTACGCCACGGCCCGCTACGCGCACCAGCGCTGCGCCAACACGCTGAACGAGGCGGTCGACTCGACGCACGACGGCAGCGAAGCCGCGTGCACCCCGAGCCAGCTCGCGGTCCTGGACGTGCACTCGCGCGTTCTCCAGACGCTGGTGGCGTGGGGCGTCAGCGACCCGCTGCGCGACCCCCGCACGCCGCGCGCCTACGAGGCCCAGCTGCGCATGGCCACCGTGGCGATGGCGGGCAGCCCGCGCTGAGGCCCGCGGACGTCGATCCACGTCACCAAAGGGTGGCGAGGTCAACTCCGAACCTGTTAGCGTCTCTACTCCCCCCCCCCGGCATGCCAGCGACTGGCCACCCGGAACATGAACGGAGAGGCCATGAGGACGCCAACCGCGCGCACAAGCGTGAGCATCACCCTGACATGTTGTCTGGGCCTCGTCGCGCTCGGCTGCGGCGACCCGCACGTTCGGATCGACGTGGGCACACCAGACGCTCAGGTGATAGACCCCCTCGACTGCGCAGATCAGCCCTGCGGCCGCTTCGGGGAGTGCACGATGGACGCGGAGCTGGGCGGGGTGTGTGAGTGTCTGCCCTGGCGCACCGGGCGCACCTGCGACGCGTTCGACTTCTGCTTCGCGGCCAGCTGCGGGAGCGGCACGTGCGTCAACGGGGAGGCGGGCTTCACGTGCGAGTGCGCCGCCGGCTTCACGGGGCCGGACTGCAGCGAAGACGTGGACGAGTGCGCCGGCGGCGGCTGCAGCGGTCACGGCACCTGCACCAACACGGTGGGCAGCTTCACCTGCGCGTGCGACCCGGGCTTCAGCGGGGCGACGTGCGGCACCAACGTCGACGACTGTGCGTCCCTCTCGTGCGGCGCAGGGAGCTGCGTGGACGAGGTCGGCCGCGCGTACTGCAGCTGCCCCGCAGGCACGGGCGGCCCCACTTGCAACGTCCCGGCCACCAGCTGCTCACCCAGCCCCTGCGTGCGCGGCACCTGCGTCCCCAACGGGTCGGCCTTCGGCAGCTGCACGTGCCCCGCTGGGTTCACGGGCACCTACTGCGAGCGCAGCGTCGACGACTGCGCGGGTGCGCCCTGCCAGAACGGCAGCCGCTGCCAGGACGGTGACAACGCCTACACCTGCGTGGGCTGCGTCGGTCATACCGGGGCGAACTGCGACGTGCCCGTGACCTGCGCTGGGCTGCCCCCGGCCGCGCCGGTCAACGGCAGCGCCGGCATGGCCACTGGCAACAACTTCGGTGACACGGTGACCTACACCTGCGACGGGAACTTCCGGTTGGTGGGCTCCGCCACCAGCACCTGCAGCGCAAACGGCACGTGGACCCCCGCCCCCACCTGCGAGTGCGACAGCCACTTGCTGACCTACGACCTCGCCGGGGACTACTACATCTTCGCCCCTGTCGTAGCGCCGTTCCGCGCGGCGGCGGGCGACAACGAACCCACCATCAACACGCTCCCCTTCGGGCCCGGCCAGATCACCCTGCGCGTGAGCGCGAACGGAGACGCGCCCGGCGATGGCCCGGTGAGCATCGTCAAGATGTTCCTGCCCCTCGAGTTCGACCAGCGCATCACCCTGACGCCCAGCACCTTCATCCACATCCTCACGGACATCGACGTGCTGGTGCCCGAGCGGGCTTGCGGATACGCGGCCGGGACGCTGAGCGGGGACAGCATCGCGTGGAGCACCTGCGACGTCGCACCGCCCGGAGCGATCACCAACTTCACGCCCGAAGAGTCGCTGGACCCCGACGGCGTCGGCTGCTTCAGGGGCTACAACAGCGGCGGCGTGATCACCTGCGAGAACGGCACGGGGGTCTTGTTGCAGTGCGTCACGAGCGGCGGCTTACAGACGCTGCCGACGCTGAACATCCAGAACGGCGAGTGGGACCAGAAGCTCGTGCCCTTCGTGTTCGACTCGAGCGACCTCACCACGGCGGGCTTCCGCGTGGGCGTGCCCGGCCAGGACCTGACGGACGTGACGGCGACGTCTCTCTTGGGATCGCACCTCCTGATCCCCAACCGGAACCCGGGGACCGCCACGTTCATCGCGCTGCGCGGCACCCTGCGCAGCGCCGAGCTGTGCGCACCGGCTCCCAGCAACTGCACCCCATGAGCGAGACGCCGCTGCACATCGTCACTCACTCGGGCTCCTTCCACGCGGACGATGTCCTCGCCGTCGCGCTCGTGCGCGCGTTCGTCGACCCGTCCGCGACCGTCGAGCGCACCCGTGACCAGGCACGCATCGCGGCCGCCGACATCGTGGTGGACGTAGGCGGCGAGTACGACCCGGCGACGCGCCGCTTCGATCACCACCAACGCTCGTACGACGGTCCCTTCTCGTCGGCCGGTATGGTGCTGGCGTGGCTGCAGGACGAGGGCCACGTGGACCCGGACTTGGCCGCGCGTCTGCGAGCGGAGCTGGTGGACTACGTCGACGCCGTGGACAACGGACAGCGCACCCCCGAGTTCGGCGTGCCCTGCTTCTCGAGCGTGATTGGCGCCATCGGCGAGGCCAACGCCACACGCGGTGGCTACAACGCGCTGTTCGGCCAGGCGGCGGAGCTCGCGCTGGCGCTGGTGTTGGGGATTGAAGCAGGCTGGCGCGCCGCCCGCGAGGCTCACGCCGAGGTGGACGCCGCCATGCAGGCCGCCATCAAGAGCGGCGGGTCCGTGGTGGAGCTCGCTCGCTACATCAAGTGGAAGCCCGCCTACTACGAGCTGGGTGGCGAGACGCACCCCACGGACTACGTCGCGTTCCCCGGCGACCGCGACTACCGCGTGATCGCCGTCGCGCCGACCCTGGGCAGCTTCGAGGAGAAGCGGCCCTTCCCCGCGTCGTGGGCCGGGCTCGAGGGCGAGGCCCTGTCCGCCGTGACTGGCGTGCCGGGGGCCATCTTCTGCCACAAGAACCGCTTCATCGCGGTGTTCGAGAGCCGCGAGGTTGCCTTCGCCACGCTCTCCCGCTGGGGCCTCACGCACCGCGAGCGGGGCTGCGGCGGCGGGTAGCCCCGCCGACTCGCGTCACCGTCGTCACGTTCGAGCAGCCCTCGACGGGTCCTCCACGCAGGCTCCACTCACTGCTGACGGGAGCAGCGCCCCCGGTGGTACGCTCGCCGCATGACGTCGCCGCCCGAGCCCAAGTCCGAGCCACGCACCGAGCACGATGAGTTCCGCGAGTACTGCCGCGCGTGGCTGAGGGACAATCGCCCGCCGCCCGCGCCGGTGCGCTTGCCCCAGCACCCCATCGAGACGATGACGCGGGCGCAGCTGGACTACCTGCAGGCCTGGCAGAGGCGCTGCTACGACGCGGGTCTGGTCGGCGCCGACTACCCCGTCGAGTACGGCGGCCGCGGCCACAAGGGCTTCCAGCGCATCGCCAACGAGGAGATGAACCGGGCACGCACGCCCTTCCTGGTGAACATGGTGGGCCTGGGCATGGCCGCACCCACCATCTATCACCACGCCCAGGAGGAGCTGAAGCGCGAGCTGCTGCCGCCGCTCCTGTCGGGCGAGCAGATCTGGTGCCAGGGCTTCAGCGAGCCCGGCAGCGGCTCGGACCTGGCGAGCGTGCAGGCCAGCCTCACGCCGGACCCCAGCGCGCCGGGCGACTACCTGCTCAACGGGCACAAGGTGTGGACCAGCCTGGCGCACTTCGCGCAGTGGATGATCTTGCTGGTGCGCACCTCGCGCGAACACAAGCACAAGGGGCTCAGCTACTACGTGGTGCCAGTGGAAGGACACCGCGGGGTCACCGTGCGTCCGCTCATCAAGATGACCGGCGAGGCGGGCTTCAACGAGGTGATCTTCGAGGACACGCCCGTGAAGGACGCGTGGCGCCTGGGAGCCACCGGTGAGGGCTGGAGCGTCGCGATGACCACGCTGCTGCACGAGCGCGGCGCGGGCCCGCTGGTGACGCCAGCCGGGGGCGTCGGGAGCGAGGGCCTGGCGCACAACGTGCGCGGCTTGGTCACGCTCGCGCGCGAGCAGCGGCGCAACGGGCGACCCGCCGCCGAGGACCCGCAGCTGCGCGCGCGCATCGCGGCGCTCGCCATCCGTGAGCGCGGCATGCTGGAGAACGCCAAGCGAGCCCGCAGCGGCGCGCTGGTGGAGCACCCCATGCGCTTGCCCCTGCAGGTCAAGCTCGCGTCCACCGAGCTGGCACAAGACCTCGCGGCGGCGGCGCTCGAGGTCGAAGGCCCGGCCGCGTCCCTGTACCTGAGCGACGAGCGCGCCCCGGTGGGCGGGCAGTGGGCGCTGGCCTACATGAACAGCTTCGGCGCGACCATCGCGGCGGGCACCAGCGAGATCCAACGCAACATCCTCGGGGAGCGCGTCCTCGGGCTGCCGAAGAGCTGACCACCATGAGCCGACCCAACTACGGTTTCGACGACGACTGCGCGCTCTTCCGAGACAGCGCGCGGAAGTTTCTGAGCACGCACGCGGGGCTGGACGGCCTGCGGCGCGCGACCGCGCTCGACCCCGAGCCGACGCGCATGCCCACCGCCTGGCCCAGCGAAGACGCCTGGCAGGCGGCCCACGAGCTGGGCTTCGTGGCGGCCGCCGTGCCCGAGGCGCAGGGGGGCCTGCAGCTGCCGCGCGCCGCGCTGGTGGCCCTGGCCGAGGAGCTGGGCAAGCACGCCTTCCCGAGCGCGACGGAGAGCACGCTGTCGGTGGCGCTGCTGGCCCGTCGCGCGCTGGAAGAGCACGCGGACTCAGCGGCTGCGGCTGCCCTCTTCGAGCGTCTGGGCGAAGGCGCGCGCGCCACGCTGGCCGTGTGCAACGCCGACGGCGACTGGGAACACGAGAGCGGCGTGCGGCACACCCTCGCGGGCCAGCAGCGGACGCTCAGCGGGAGCGCGCACTTCGTGCAGGACGCGGGGCAGAGCGAGTGGTTCGTGGTGCGCTCGCAGGGGCCATCGGGTGTAGAGCTGCTGCTGGTCCCGGGGAGCGCCAGCGGGCTGCGGCGCCAACGCGACGGCATCGTGGACCTGACCCGCGAGCAGGGCACCCTGCACTTCGACGGAGTGGTCGTGAGCGACAGCGGGGTGCTGCTGGGCGGCGACGCGCTGCTGACGGCGGCCATGCCGGACGTCTGGCTGCTGCTCGCCGCCGACATGGTCGGGGCCAGCGAGTGGCTGCTGCAGACCACGGTGGAGTACGCGAAGGTCCGTACGCAGTTCGACCGCGCCATCGGGAGCTTCCAGGGCGTGAAGCACCCGCTGGTGAACGCCATGATGGCCATCGACCGCGCCAAGTCGCTGGTCTACGCGGCCGCAGACGCGCTGGACCAAGGCGCCGACGACGCGCTCCTGCTGGCGCACATGGCCAAGGCCCAGGCCGCCGAGGCCGCCGCCTTCACCAGCAGCCGAGCGGTGCAGCTGCACGGTGGCATCGGCTTCACGTGGGAGTCCGACGTGCACTTCTTCTTCAAGCGCAACAAGCACAGCGAGCTGCTCTTCGGTGACGCGGCCTACCACCACGCGCGCATCGCCGCGCTCCTGCTGGACACCTGAACGTCGCTCCCGAGTCGCGCTCTACGGACGCGTCAGGGGCCGCCGGGCCGCGAGGTCCAGGAGCTCGTAGCGCTCGCTCGCGACGTGCCACATGCCCGCGTCGGTGAAGAGCAGGCGCGCCTCGGGCGCGCAGCCGAGCTGGTAGCGCACGTCCTGGCCGCTGACGACCAGCGAGCGCAGCGCCCCGTCCACGGCGGGCCCCGACGGACACCAGGCGGGCATCAGCTGGCGACACTTTCCGTCACGGATGTGCCCGATGGCCTGCGGGAAGGCGGCTGGCAGCGAGCGCGGATCGAAGCGACGGCGAGGAGGTCCGTCGAGGCGGCCGGGGTGCTCCGAGGCGGGATCACAGGGCCGCTGGTAGAGCACGCCACGCCCCTCGCCGTGGGCGCCCGAGCCCGCGCGATGAAGGGGAGCGAGGTCGAGCGCGCCCCCCGTCCAGGCCGCGACGCGCGCGTCCAGGAAGGCGTTCAGGCCATCGGCGACGGCGGCCGCGCCGGACGCCTCGATGCTCACCGCAGCGAGGTCCTCGGCGGTGACCCCGGCGTGCACCAGCAGCAGGCCCGCGTGGTGCGCTGCCATGCGCAGCCGCCCCGTACGCAGCAAGCGCGTGACGAGCTCGCGCTGCGACGCGCGGAAGCACGAGTAGTCGCGCGCCACACACTCCGCGTCCGGCACCTGAGGGTGGCGCGCCCGGAAGGCGCTCTCGTCCGCGCCCTGGTCGTACACGAAGCGGGCCTCCGCGTAGGCCGCGAGAAAGGCCTCGTCGTCGTAGTCGGCCAGCTCGCAGACGCGCGCGAGGTCGTGGTTGCCGAGGAGGATGGTGACCTGCTCGCTCGAGTGCTCGGCCAGCCACGAGAGGATGGCCTCGCCGTCCGTCGCCGCCATCTCGCGACGCTCCGGTGGGCCGTAGTCGAAGTGGTCGCCCATCGAGACCAAGTGCACGTCGTCACGCAGCCGGTCGCTCCCGTCCAAGAGCGCGTGCCCGCGCAGGATGCTCAGGAAGGTGTCGTAGGGAGCCTGTGGGTCGCCGATGGCCACGTACCGCATGCGGGTCTCCGAGTCAGCTACGCCGCAGCGTGTGGAAGCCCAACGCCAGCGCGAAGAAGAAGCCGAGCAGCAAGATGATGGTGGCGCCGCTGGCGACGTTGAGGTGGTAGCTGGCCAGCAGCCCGCTGGCCGCGCCGAAGACGCCCAGGGTGACGGCCAGCAGCGACATGCGCCCGATGCTGCGCGCGACGAGGCCGGCCGCGGCGGCGGGGATCACGATGAACGAGCTGACCAGCACGACGCCGACCGTCTTGACCGAGACGACGATGACCACGGCCGTGAGCGCGAGCAGCATGTAGTCGAGGGCCGCCACGGGTACGCCCGAGAGGCGCGCGAGGGCCGGGTCGAAGGTGGCGTAGGCCAGGCGGCTCCAGGTGGCCCCGAGGAGCAGCGTCGCCACCACGGTCACGCCCGCGACCATGTACAGGTCCGCGTGCCCGATGGCCAAGATGCTCCCGAAGAGCACGCTCTCGACGTTGACCATGGGCGCCTCGGGAGGCCGCAGGCCGAGGAAGAGCACGCCGAGCGCGAACGACACCGCGAAGAACACCCCCGTGGCCACGTCGCCGCCGAGCCGGCCCGAGCGGAGGACGTACGCGATGCCCAGCGACACCACCACCGTGAAGGGCAACGCCACCCACACGGCCTGCTGCACGCCGAGCTCCAGCCAGAGCCCCAGCGCGATGCCGCCGAAGGTGGCGTGCGCGAGCCCGTCGCCGATGAACGAGAGGCCGCGCTTGACGACGAAGACGCCGATGCACGCGCACAGCCCGCCCACCAGCATGCCGGCGATGAAGGCGCGCTGCATGAAGCCCTGCGACAGAGGGTCGAGTAGCCAGCTCATGTGTGCTCCTCGGCGCAGACCGGCAGGGGGTCCCAGCGGGTGCTGCGCGCGCCCGGGTCGCTGATGGCGGCCAGGTCGTCGCGCCCCAGCAGCTCGTCGGGCAGCCCCCAGGCCAGCACGCGGTGCTCGAGATAGAGCACGCGCTCCGCCGTGCGCGCCACCTCGCCCATGTGGTGCGTCACCAAGATGGCGGCCAGCTCTTCGCTGCGGCTGATCTCGAAGAGCACCTCCACGAACTCGGCCCGCCCGCGGATGTCCACGCCCGCGGTGGGCTCGTCCAGGATGAGCAGCGTGGGGTTGGTGACCAACGCGCGCGCCAGGAACACGCGCTGCATCTGCCCACCCGAGAGCTTGGAAATCTCCTTGCCCCACAGGTGCTGCCCACCCACGCGCGCCAGCGCGGCGTCGGCGGCGGCGCGCTCCTGCTCACGGATGCGGTAAGGCCAGCGGCCGCGGAAGTTCGCGACGATGAGGTCCTCCACACGCGCTGGGAAGTCGCGGTGAAAGGCCTTGTGCTGGGGCACGTAGCCCACTTCGTGGCTGGTGGCGCGCTCGGTGGTGCGCCCGGGCGGGCCGATGCGCACCGTGCCGCTGTCGGGCTTCTCCAGCCCCAGGATGACCTTCAGCAGCGTGCTCTTGCCCGCGCCGTTGGGACCGCAGAGGCACAGGAACTCCCCCTTGGGGATCCAGAAGGACACGTCGTCCAGCACCAGGTGTTCGCCGTAGCGCTTCGTCACGCCGGAGACCTCGAACACGCAGGGCTGCGTCTCCCGGTCGGGCTGCGTGAGGGAGCCGAGGGACGGTCTGCCGGCGCTCATCGGAGCGCCCGCGCCAGCACCGACCCGTTGTGCAGCAGCAGCGCCTCGTAGGTCGCTACCCCCTCCGTGCCGCCGACCGGGTCCAGCTCGAAGAGAGGCAAGCGGGCGTCCTGCGCGATGACCTGCGCGGGGCGCGGGTCCAGCTGCGGCTCGCTGAAGAGGGCGGCGGGGTGCGTCTCCGCGATGACGGCCAGCACCTCGGCCAGGTAGTGGGCCGTGGGCTCGCGCCCGGGCGAGGGCTCCACCACAGCCGCGATGCGCAGGTTGTAGCGGTCCGCGAAGTAGCCGAACGACCCATGGAACGTGATGATGGTGTCGCGGGTGTAGCCGGCGCGCTCGGCGCGCAGCCGCTCGTCCAGCGCCTGCAGCGCGCGCTTCACCTCGTCGCCGCGCGTGCGAAAGGAGTCCGCGGCGGCCGGGTCCAGGCGCGTGAAGGCCGCGACCATCAGGTCCACGGCCTCGATCATGCGCACCGGATCCAGCCAGAAGTGCGGGTCCAGCCCGCCGTGGTGGTGCTCGTGGTGGCCCTCGTGCTCCGCGGCCGCCTGCGCGCGTTCTTCGTCCGCATGGTGCGCCCCCCTCGCCTCCTCGGGCCCTTCCTCGTGGTGACCGTCGGCGTCGTCGTCCTCGTGCTCGCCTGGCTCGTCGGCGCCGTGCACCTCGTTCACGCCCACCTCGCGACCGCTCATGTGGCGCGGGTGCAGCAGCGGTCCCAGCTCCAGCACCTCGACCTCCGTGTCCGAGGCGTTGCGCACCACCTGGGTCAGCCAGGTGTCCAGCTGCAACCCCACCCCGACGGCCAGGCGTGTCCCCGACAGGCGCGCGATCTCACGCGGGGTCGGCCGGTAGGAGTGCTCCGAGCGTCCCACGGGGAGCACCAGCACCACCTCCAGCTGGTCGCCCGCGACGCGCCTCGCGATGTCGTACAGGGGGAAGATGGACACGGCCACCTTGGGGCGGCCCGCCGGGGTCGAGCTGCTACCGCAAGCGGGCAGCGCGCAGGGGACGATCCCGAGGGCAAGGCACACCAGCAGCGCGCGCAGTGAGCGCTGGGAGGGGGCGTTCGGACACATGCCGGCATTGGACACGATCAACCCAACGAGTGGAAGACCTCATCTGGGCACGTCCCCGAGCGGGGACAACTACAGCCCGTCCACGAGAGGACGGGGCCGTGCCAGCAGGCCGTCCAGGTCCCGGATGTCCTCGAGCTCGCGCAGGGCGCGGGGCAGCATGCAGGCCGGCACTCCCTCGGCGCTGCCAGCGAAGGCACGCATGCGCGCGAGGTCGGCCTGGTTCGCGTCGTAGGCCGCGCGGCGCACGGCGGCGAGGCGCTGAGCGAGCGCCTCGAGTGGCCCAGGTAGGGCCGGCACCGCCTGCACGACGGGAGCGAGAGGCTGCTCCCCGAAGGCGGGGCGGTCGGCGGCGGGGCGGTCGGCGGCGCGGCGGTCTGCGGCGCCGCGCACCGCGTGAAGCGCTGCGGCTGCATCGCCCGCCACCACGGGCTCGGTCGTGAAGGCGCGGTTGAAGAGCAGGAGGGCCAAGGGGACCCGGCGCGCACGCAGGCCCTCGAGCAGGTTGGCGGCGTCGGCCAGGCCGCTGGGCATGGGCGCGGCCGTCAGCACGAACGCGGTGGACGGGCTGGCCAGCAGCGCTGCCGTGCGCGCCGCCCGGTCACGAAAGCCCTGGCGCAGGTGCGCCAGCACCGAAAAGAAAGAGACCAGCTCGGTCACGACCTCGGCCCCCACCAGGAGGCTCAGCAGCTTCACGGCCGCCCGCCCGCCCAAGCTCCCGGCGCTCGCCGCCGCAGCGCCCTCCATGGCGTCACCCTCGAGTGGTTCGGGAGGCTCGCCCGACCCACGCAGGAACCACTGCACCACGCGCTCGTCCAGGAAGCGCACCAACCGCTCGGGAGCGTCCAGGATGTCCAGCGCGCTGCGCGTTGGGGGCGTGTCCAAGACGATCAGGTCCCAGCGGTCCTCCTCCACGACATGCAGCAGGCGCTCCATGGCGACGTAGGCGTGCGAGCGCGCCATGGTGCGGGAGAAGGCCTGGTACGCGCGGTTGCCGAAGATGCGCTCCCGCGACGCCGCGTCGGTGACCCGCGTGAGCAGCGCATCGTAGCTGGCCTTGGTGTCCAGCATGGCGGCGTCGAGGGTGCCCACGCGACCACCCGGGTCGAGAGGCGTGAGCGCGTCGAGCCCGGGCACGCGGCGCACCTCGTCGTCCAGACCGTCGAGGCCCAGCGCGTCGGCCAGGCGCTTGGCGGGGTCGATGGTCAGCACGAGCGCCCTCCGCCCCATGCGCGCCGCGCGCAGCGCCATGGCCGCTGAGCTGGTGGTCTTGCCCACGCCTCCCGGCCCCACGCACACCACCAGGCGACGGGTCCGCAGGAGCTCGTCCAAGCCAACCTGGGCGCCGCTCATGCGCTCACTCCAAGCCGCTCGTCGTTCACGGGAGCGCCACCGAGCAGGCGTGCGCCCAGCCGGGCCAAAGCGTCGGCGCCCAGAGCGCCCTCGCAGCGTGGCAGCCGGCGCAGGGGCAAGGGCACCCGCTGCGCGAGCTCACGCACCACCCGCAGCGCGTCTTCGGCGGCCGCCTGCGCGCCGCGAGCCAGCGCCACGTCCGCGCGCAGCGCCGGGGCAGCCGCCTCGAGCTCGGGGAGCAACGCGAGCTCTTCCGGCGTCAGCGGCCGGTCGGGCACCGCGTTCACGATCAGCGCGCCCAGAGGCACGCGCGCGGTGACTCCCGTGGCCGTGTTGCCGCGCAGCTGCTCGTAGAGCTCGTGGGTCTCCTGCGCGGGCAGCTCGAGGGGCAGCGCCACGAGGTGCAAGACGGTGGTGTCCTCGTCGCGCAAGAGCTTGGAGAAGCCATCCAGCAGCGTGCGCAGCGGCCCGCTGCTGGCGAGCCCCTCGAACACACGCGGCAGCTCCAGGAACATGAGGGCGTGCCCCGTCGCGTCCAGGTCCACCAGGATGGGCGAGAAGCTCCCGCGCGCGGATGGGGCCGCCTCCGCGAGCCGGCTGAGGCGATGCAGCGTGACCACCTCGTTGACGGCCGGCGCCGCGTGGAAGAAGCGCCGCAGTGCCTGGCTCTGTGTGATGGCGCGCGCCGCGCGTCGCACGCGGACCTGCGCGGTGATGTAGTCCTCGAGCGCGTCATCCAGCGACATGTTCATGGCGAACACGCCGGGCACCACCTCCACGGGCGCGTACCCCACCTCGAGAGCGCGCCCCGGCGCGAGGATGCCGGGCACGCTGGCGCGGTGACCCAGCTCCACGATCAGCGGCCTGTGCCCCCGGCGCGCGGCCTCCATGGCCAGCCCCGCCACCACGCTGGTCTTGCCCACGCCTCCCTTGCCCGTGAACAGCTGCACGCGCCGATCGAAGGGCGCGGGCAGAGGCTCGGTGAGCACGGGACGGGCGGGCATCGGCTGGGCATAGCACAGCGCACCCGAGTAGAGTCCCCTCCTCATGCCAGACGCTGCGCCCCACCCTCCCCGGCCCGCTCGCTCCGTCGCGCTAGCCTGGGTGCGCGCCGCGCGGCCGCTGGCGCAAGCCAACATCGCGCTGCCCATCGCGCTCGGCGTCGCGGCCGCTACCGGTGAGGGGTTCCGCATGGAGCCCTGGGCGCTCGCGGCCTGCGCAGCCTTCTCGGTGCTTGACCAGCTGATGATCGTGTTCGCCAACGACTACGCGGATCGCCACACGGACACCGCGGCGCGCACGCTGCTGTCGGGGGGATCGGGCGTGTTGGTAGACGGGTCTCTCTCGGAAGGGGCGCTGCGTCGGGCCGCGCTGCTGGCTGGGTTCGGCTTGCTGGGCCTCGGCGTGTTGCTCGCGGGGTCGCGTCCTTGGCTGCTGGCCGCGTGCGTCGCGGCCATCGCGCTCCTGCAGCTCTACAGCTATCCACCCGCGCGTCTGTCGCACCGCGGCGGGGGTGAGTGGCTGCAGGGCCTCGGGATCGGCGTGGTGCTGCCGTGGGTGGGCTACTACTTGGTGTCCGGAAGTCCGCAGGCGCCGCTCGCCGTGCTGCTCCCCATGGTGCTCTTCGGCGTGTCCGGGAACATCACCACCGCTATGCCCGACGTCGACGCGGACCGAGCGGCCGGGAAGCGCAGCCTGCCCGTCGTGGTCGGTGAGCCCAGGGCGCGCGCGCTGGGCATCGGCTTCTTCGCGGCGGCCATGGCGCTCGCCGCGTGGCTGGCGGCACCCCGCCTGAGCGGGTTCGAACAAGCGGTGATGGCCTGTCCGGCCGGCATCCTGTGCGCCCACCTCGTCATGCGCGGACGGCTGGCCTTCGCGCTGATCCAGGGCGCCGCCATGACGGCGTGGGTGGCCGCCTTCGCGTGGGCGCTAGCGACGCCGCCGTAGGTCGCGATCCGCGAGAAGTGAGCGCTGTGCGTGCGATCGGCCGCGCGCGGGGGTACGGTGTAGGTACGACGACCACCATGATTGGCGCGTCGCCGCAACCCAGCCCGCGTGGCTCGAGGGCCGGCGGGGGAAAGGCGGTTCCCATGAACCAAGAAACCAAGACCCAGGAAGGGTTCCGGCAGGTCATTGTCGTGGCCGTGGACCTGAGCCCTGCATCCGACGCAGCGGTCATCGCCGGAGTGCGCATTGCGCGCCCCGGTGACGCGCTGCACGTCATCCACACCGTCGAGTCCACGCGCCTCGGCGAGCTGCGACGACTCGTCGAGGAGGAGCGCATCCTGGCGCAAGACCCCGGCGAGATACAGACCTACTTCAACGACGTGTGCGTCGCGGCCGGCGACTGGCCAGCCGTGAAGCCGGAGTTCTCCACGTGCATCGGCAGCCCCGTCGCGGCCATTCTGCAGTTCACGGTGGACGTGGAAGCGCACGTGCTGGTCTGCGGCACGCATGCGCGGCACGGGCTGGACCGCCTGCTGCACAGCTCGGTCGCCGAGACGCTGGTGCGTGAGGCCCGCTGCCCGGTGTTGATCGCCAAGGAGCGCTCGTACGCGAGCTGCCGCAAGAGCGACCGACCAGCGCCCGTCTGCGCGGACTGCGCCGCGGTGCGCACGGAGACCGGCGACGCCACCGCGTGGTGTCAGGTGCACGCGCGGGAGCACGTGGGCCTGCACACGTACCAAGGCGCACCGTCGCGCTCGTCCCACCCGGCGAGCTTCAACATCTCGTCGTAGCGCCCGGGAGAGCGCATCCGTTCACCGAGCGGTGCGCACCAGCCCCAGCTCCGCGGCGATGGTCTCGCGCTCGGCATCGAAGTCGCGCGCCCAGCAAGGCTCTTCGTCGCACGACCAGGCCGGGTTGGGGATGGCGCCGGCCGCAGCCAGCGCCTCGAAGAGACGGCGCTCCTGTTGCGGCGTGCGCGAAAAGGAGAAGGGATTGCGGAACTCGCCCTTCGGGAGCGTGGGGTACTTGTCGTCGTCGGCCTCGATGAGGGCTAGCAGCTCGATCCCACGCTGGTGCGTGCGCGCCACGTAGCGCGCGTCGAAGGGGCGTACGCCCTTGCGTCCCGAGGGCTCGCGGCGCACCCACTCGGCCCAGTCGAAGCCATACACGAAGTCGTGCACGTACTGGAACTGGATGGGGGAGTCGCGCCCGAACAGCGTCATGAGCTCGGCGAGCGCGGCGGCCAGCGCGCGCGCGTCGTCCAGAGAGACGCGGCTGGCACGCCGCAGCTCGGCGAAGACGCCGTCCATGTCCCAGAAGAGGTTGAGGGGGAAGGCCCGCAGCATGGACTCCCCCACTTCGGCGAGCGCCGCGCCCAAGGTCAGGCGCTCTTCCACGGGCGCGTCGGTCAACGCGAGCAGCAGACCGTGGGCCGTGGTGGCGCGCCGCCCCGGCGAGGTCGGGTCCAGGCTGAGGCCACCGCTCGGCGACTGGGAGACGGCCGCGTCCAGCGCGCGGAGGCGCGCGAGCGTGTCGGCGAGCGTGTCCTCGGCGCACACGGATTCCAGCCGGCTCATCCTCGTCCCATCAGCAGCGCGCGCATGACCAACACAGCGACGGAGCCATACCATATCGCGCCGTGCAAGCGCTGCTTGAAGAGCGCCTGCGAGGCGAAGACGTCCGTGCGCGGGGCCGGGGACACGCGGCGCATCCGCACGAACGCGACGACGCAGAAGCAGGCGCCGACGGCCCCAGCCACGAGGGCCCCGAGATCGGGTGGACCCAGAGCGGGCGGACTCGCAGCCCCGACCGCCCGGATGCCTGCAGCGGGCGCCTCGAGGAGGCCCATCGACCCGCCGCGCAGCCGCGCGAGCGGCGCCAGCACGAAGAGCGCGGCCGCCACGAGCGTACAAGCCAGCACGGCGCGACACACGCGCGGGTTCCCGAGCCAGGTGGTGAAGGTGCGCTTGCCACCGCATCGGTCGCTCACCTCGTCGCTCAGGCCGCTCGCCAGCGCGCTGCCCAAGGAGAGCGTGGCAAAGGCAGGGAGCAGGTCCGACAGCACGGGCGGGAGCGCGGCGCCCCCCTGCACGTACGCGTTCCAGACGGGCAGCGCCACGCCCACGCCCAGCGCCTCGAGGAGCTCGCCGCCTCCCCTGTAGTTCAGGCGCAGCGGAGGCAGGGAGTACGCCCCGAAGATCCCCGCGCAGGCGAGCGCGGCCCAGCCCGCCCACGCCCGTGCCAGCAGCTGCTCGGCGGCGAACGCGGCGAACACCGCCAGCGCGAGCGCCAGCAGCCCCGCACGCAGCAGCGCGCCCGCTTCGAGCAGCTGGTCCGGGATGGTCTTGGGGCTGCACTCCGATGGGTAGAGCGCACGCTTCACTCGGTCCACGCCCGCGTCACTCCAGTCGTTGAGCAGCACGATGAACACGAGCAGCCCCAGGCTGAAGACGCTCCCCAAGAGCGCCGCCGCGACGTCCACGCGCCCGGCGTGCAGCGCGCCGGCGCCCTGCCCCAACAAGGCAGGCACCAGGAGCTTGGGCCAGCTGGCGGGCTTGAGCGCGTACCACCACCGCGCGAGACGTGGCGCTCTACGGAGCTGCTCGGCGCGCGGGTCACTCCATGGAGGCAGCGGCTGGCCGTCGACGGGGTGCGCGAGACTCATCGCCCGGAGTGTCGCGCGGGCTCCCGACACGGGCAACGCAACGCGCGTCGAGCGGCAACCGGGCGCGTGCGCAGCGCCGCGCGCGCTTCCGTGTTGCAGCGCGCACGCGACGCCGCCTGCGCGCGCTGCTACTCTCGGTGCGTGTTACCCATCGACCTACGCGAACGCTCCCATCACGAAGCCGCGCGACTGATCGTGCGCATGCTGGCGCACGGCGTGCTGGCACAGACGACCGAGCTGGACGAGCCCCCCTCGGGCGACGAACCCGAAGGCGAAGCTGGCGAAGCTGGCGACGCGACCACGCTGGACGACGGCCTCGGTGACCCGTCCGGTGTCGCCGCGACGTCGCTCACCGAGGCGTGCGTCACGCTGCGCGACGCGCTCTCCTTGTTCCACAGCTCGCTCGTCGGCTCCGGCGACGACATCGCGGGCCACGCCAACGAGCAGCTCGTCAGACAGGCCTCGCGCCGGCATCGACGCGCGCGCGCGCTGCTCGCTCGCGCGAAGCGACGACTCGCCGACATGGCGGCCGCCGAGGACCTGGCGGGGTGGGTGGAAGCGCGCCTCGGCCCGGAAACGGCCCCCGTCGTGGCGGGCTACCTGCGGCTGGAGCACGCGCGGGGCAGGCACGACGTCGCGCGCGCTCAACACGACGCGCGGCGCGCGGCGAAGAGCGTCTTGCGGGCCTACCCGTCCATCACGCGTCACTTCGATGCACCTCCCGTCGAGCGCTTCGACCGCGTCCTCTCGGGGCACTTGCGCCGCTGCTTGGCCGACGCGTCCGAGTCGCTGGACAACGCCCTGGTGGAGACGCGCCGCGCCGCCAAGCACACGCGCCGCTTGAGTCTGCTGCTGGGGCTGTGCGCCACCGGAGACTTCTCCGACGCGCTGAACGACGACGCCGCCAAGGCGCTGCGCGTGTGCCACACGCTGACGCGCTCGCTGCGGCCCAAGGTCACCGCCGCCGCCATCGAGACCGTCCTCGGAGCGGCCGGGCTGAGCACGCTGATCGATCCTTCGCAGATCGCCCAGCTGGCTCCGGCTCCCGACAAGACCACGCTCGGCGCTCGCCACCTGGAGCTGCTCTCACGGGTGGAGCCGCTGGTGCAGGCCCTCGAGAACGCGCCGACCGACGTCGAGATCGAGCGCAAGTACCTGCTGCACGCGCTGCCCCCCAAGGCCAAGAAGGCTGGCGCACTGCTGCAGCTGCGTCAGGGCTACGTGCCGGGAGAGCGCCTGCACGAGCGGGTGCGCGCCGTCACGCAGGGCGAGACCACGACGTACCTACGCACCATCAAGCTCGGCCGGGGCGTGCAGCGCGTGGAGCTCGAGGAGCCCACCAGCGAGGGCATCTTCGAGGCCCTCTGGGCGCTCACCGACGGTCGCCGCGTGGTCAAGCGTCGCTACGAGCTGCGGGAGGGAGACCTGCTCTGGCAGATCGACGCGTTCGACGACCGCGAGCTCTTCCTCGCCGAGGTGGAGCTCGACGACCCGCACCAGCTACCGACGCTCCCCGAGTGGCTCGCCCCCTACGTGGTGCGCGAAGTCACGCACGAGCGCGAGTACGTGAACCTCAACCTGGCGCGCTGAGCACGCTGGGCTCGAGCGGCGCGCGGGGCGCTCACTTGCCGCCGTGCATGCCGCCGTACCAGAACACCGCCGCCCCCGGGCCCGCGGGCTGCGCGCGCACCTCGGGCGGCATCGTCCGACGCTCCGTGGAGCTCGCGAACGGGTCGATGCCCATGGCCGCCGTGTACGTGTAGACCGCGATGACGGTGGCGCCGAACAGGGGATAGAGCAGGTGACGCACGAGCTTGGCCTAGTGGAGGTTGGAGTTCTGGTTGCGACGGTTCTCGAAGGAGCCACGGCGCATGAAGCTGATACCCCACGGTAGCAGCAGGAGCATGAAGCCACAGCAAAAGCAGCCCATGCCGCGCTTGCCGGACAGGACCCGCACGGTGGCCGTCGGCGCCGAGAAGATGGGCGCCGCGCCCGGCTGCGGGAAGGCCTGCCACTCTGGGTCGAAGCGCACGAAGTAGTTGCCCGGCGGAGGCGCCGAGATGTTGATGCTCCCGTTC
This sequence comes from Sandaracinaceae bacterium, assembly GCA_020633075.1. Taxonomy (GTDB): domain Bacteria; phylum Myxococcota_A; class Polyangia; order Polyangiales; family Houyiibacteriaceae; genus JADJJE01. The sequence goes on along the minus strand of JACKEI010000002.1, from coordinate 34,215 downwards.
TGGCTGCCCTCGGTCCAGGACTCACCCTCCGAGTAGCCGTGGTAGTAGCCCGCGTCGACGAAGAAGTCGATCACGTCGGCCGTGTTCTGATTGACCAACGACCCCGCCACCGCGACCCACTGGTTGTCCGAGGTGGTGGAGACCTGAATCTCGAGGGGCGTGCGCGGACCGATCGGGAAGGTGCTGGAGTAGCTCGCGTAGGCGCCCTCTGGGGTCTCGCCCGCGACGGGCGGCATCGGCAGCGGCCCCTCGTAGACCACCTGCCCCCCGGTCGCCCCGTCGAGCACCGCGGCGATGAGACAGAAGCCCACCATGAGCAGGAGCGCGATGCCCGACACGAGCCCGAGCCTGACCGGATTGGGCTGGGCCACGCCAACCCCCTGCGGCTTGGGCGGCGAGCCTGGCAGCGCCAGCGCCTTCCAGAGCTCCTTGCCCTCCACGTACTCGCCCGCCGACCAGTTGACCTCGTTGTCCGTGCGCTCTTCGCTCACGATGTAGGGCGGGTCGATGAAGTCCGCGAGGTCCGCCGTGTCGCCCACGCGCACCCGCCAGTAGAACTCGCCGATGACGAAGTCCACCGTGCTGTGCGCCGTCGAGAACAGGCGATGGGTGCGCCCCTCGTGGCGCGCGTTCAGGCCCTGGACGCTGACGGACGCCGCGCTGACGGGCTTGATCCACATGAAGTGGCCGTTGTCCTCCATGAGCCAGCGGTAGCCGCCGGGCGCGTGGAAGAGGTACTCGCGCCAGGTGAAGAGCTCCCCGTCGGAGCGGGTGCCCCGCTGCATGAAGCCGATGCACACCACCTGCTCGCCCCGCAACGTGCCCTCGGTTCCGAGAGGGATGAGGGGCTCGATCTTGGGCTGCCGCAGCGTCTCCGCCAGGGCGAGGTTGCCTTGATTGACGTCCACCAGCGCGTGGCAGAACTGACAGGCCGCGCGCTCGGTGGTCTCTGGCGTGCGGATGGGCATGGGCCCGCCGCAGCTGGGGCACTTGAGCTTGCCGAGGTCGACCTTCTGCTCCGGACGCGGACCCACGGCGGTGCGCACGAGCACCACCTTGGTGGGGTCCACTTGGCGCCCCACGAAGAATTTGGGCGGCTCACGGCCGTCGCCGTAGTCGATGGTGGCGAAGGCGGCGTTCGGGCCCTCGAGGTCCACGTACCGTCCGGAGTCTCCTGGCTTGGCCGCGAAGGGCAGCTCCCCCTCGGCAGACACCAGGGCCGAGGCGCCGCGCTCTGCGACCGTCCAGTTGCTGCCCTCGAGCACGCCTTGGTTGCCGGGCACCATCTGCTCCCAAGCGGGGAGCGGGGCGCTGGGTGTGAGCGCCGTGGTCACGTAGAACTTGCCCTGCGCCTTGGCTACCCACGCCCAGCGCCGCGACTGCGTGAACTCGACGAAGAACTCGTCCCAAGGACCACGCCCGTGGTCCAGCTGCTGGCGCCCGCCGACGACGAACTCCTCGCCGTCTACCGTACCGATGTCGCCCACCGCCATGACGGCGGCCGTGGGCACCAAGTCCGCGACCTTCCCGATGGACTGCAGGTCTCGGTCCGTGCGCACCACGGAGTGACGACACCATGGACAGACGCAGGCAGCGGAGGAGCCGAGCTTGAATTCGATCGGGCCGCCGCAGTTTGGACAGCTCCCTTGTCGTGGTCCCATCATGTCGACGTCTCGGGGAGCATAGGTATCACACTTCGTGTCTGGCGCGCACGCCTCTCCTCGTCCGCCGCTGCGCGCCCGGTCGCCTCCCAGGGGTCTGGCTCATCGGCGGCAAACACGTCATGGTTAGGCCGCTCATGAGCCAACGGAAGCAAGTCGTCATCATCGGAGGAGGCTTCGGCGGGCTCAACGCAGCCCGCGGGCTCGACGGCGCCGACGTGGACATCACCATCGTAGACCGCGAGAACCACCACCTGTTCCAGCCTCTGCTGTACCAGGTGGCCACCTCGGGCCTGAGCCCCGGCGCCATCGCCGTGCCCATCCGCTCGGTCGTCGGCCGGCAGCCGAACACGCGGGTCGTGCTGGGTGAGGCCCTCGGGGTCGACCTCACACGCAAGGAGGTGACGCTCAGCAGCGGCGCCACGCTGCGCTACGACTGGCTGGTGGTGGCGGCGGGCGCGAAGACCAACTTCTTCGGCAACGAGCACTGGGCGCAGCACACCATCGGCCTCAAGAACCTGCGCGACGCCATCCAGATCCGCGAGCGCGTGTTGCTGGCGTTCGAGGCCGCCGAGCAGGAGACCGACGACGCGACGCGCAAGCGCCTGCTGACCTTCGTGGTGATCGGCGGCGGCCCCACGGGCGTGGAGATGGCCGGCGCCATCAGCGAGCTGGGCCGCACGGTGCTCGCCGACGAGTACCAGCGGATTCACTCGTCCGACATCCGCGTGATCCTGGTGGAGATGGCGACGCGCCTGCTCACCCCCTTTCGTCCGGACCTCTCCGCCTCTGCAGCGGACCAGCTCCGCGAGCTGGGCGTGGAGCTGCGCCTGGGTCAGCGCGTGACGGATGTCACGGCAGCAGGTGCCGTCGTGAACGGCGAGCTCATCCCGGCCTCGCTGGTCGTGTGGGCCTCGGGGGTGCAGCCGGTCTCCCTCGCGCAGCGCCTGGGTGTTCAGCTGACGCGCCGCGGGCAGGTCCGCGTGGACGGCAACTGCGCCGTGCTCGGCCACCCCGACGTCTTCTGCATCGGCGACATGGCGGCCTTCATCCCTGCGGGCGCGACGGATGCACTGCCTGGACTCGCACCCGTGGCCATCCAACAAGGCCGCTACGTGGCTCGCACCATCCGGGGCGACCTGCGCTCCATGGCGCGCAAGCCCTTCGTCTACGTGGACAAGGGCATCATGGCTACCATCGGGCGCTCCCGCGCCGTAGTGCAGTCCGGCGTGCTCACCACCAGCGGCTTGTTGGCCTGGCTGGCGTGGGGCTTCGTGCACATCGTCTACCTCATCGGCTTCCGCAATCGCGTCATGGTGCTCTTCGAGTGGATGTGGGCGTACGTGACCTACAAGCGCGGCACGCGCCTGGTGACGCACTTGCCGCGCGGCGCAGACGCGCTACCCAGCCCGCACGCGCTCGCGCCGGCCCCTGGCACCACGGGGCCCACGTCGAGCTCCCCCCGATGACCCTGCTCTTCGTCTACGCTGGTATCGCGCTCGCGGTCTCGTTTACCTGCTCGTTGCTGGAGGCGTGCCTGCTGAGCGTCACGCCCACCTTCGTCGCGCACTACGAAGACACGCACCCGCGTGTGGGCGCCAAGCTGCGCATGCTCAAAGACGACGTGGACCGGCCCTTGGCCGCCATCCTCAGCCTGAACACGGTGGCAAACACCATCGGGGCCGCCGGCGTGGGTGCAGAGGCGGCCCGTCTCTGGGGCTCGGATGCGCTGGCGATTGCCTCGAGCCTCCTCACGCTCATCATCTTGATCTTCTCGGAGCTCGTTCCGAAGACGCTGGGGGCCGTCTACTGGCAGCGCTTCGTTCCGCTCGCGGCCTTCATCCTGCCTCCCATGATCAAGGTGCTCACGCCGCTGGTGCTGCTGGGTGACATGGTCACCAAGATCATCAAGCGTGGTGGCGCGCCCAGGCCCGCCATCACGCGGGCGGAGATCGCTGCGCTGGCAGGCCTGGCTGAGGCAGGCGGCACCATCGACCCCACGGAGTCGCGCATCCTGCGGAGCCTGATCCACTGTGGGACCCTGCGCGCCCGCGACATCATGACCCCGCGCACGGTGGTGTTCTGGCTGGACGAGACCACCACGCTCGCGGAGGTGCTGGACAAGCCAGGGGCCATGACCTTCTCGCGCATCCCCGTCGGGCGCGGGAGCATCGACAACATCATCGGCTACGTCCTCAAGAACGAGATCCTGCTGCGCGCGGCCAAGCAGGAGCAAGAGCGCACGGTAGGCGAGTTCGTGCGCGACCACCTCGTGGTGCCGGACACCCTCCCGGTCCCCGCCCTCTTCGAGCGCTTGCTGGACTCGCGCGAGCACATCGCGGTCGTGGCCGACGAGCACGGTGGCGTGGACGGCCTGGTGACCATGGAAGACGTCATCGAGACCGTGCTCGGCATGGAGATCGTGGACGAGGCCGACGCCGTGCAGGACATGCGCGAGATGGCGCGGGCGAAGTGGCAGGACCGCTCTGCGCGCCTGCGCACCCTGCCCCCGCCGCGCGCGGGACGCTCGGACCCCCCGAAGGCGAGCTAGCCTCCACCGCCGCGCGGCCGCCCAGGGCAGCCAGCACGGGCCCCCAACGCCCCCCGCGCTGTGCCTGGAGGCCCATTCGATTCTCCTACACGGGGTCTGAAAGAGGGCTACCCTGCGGCCTGATGGAAGAGAGGCTCGGCCGCTACCAGCTCATCCGCCGGCTCGGCGACAATGACCTGTGCGACACGTACGCCGCAATCCAGCACGGCGACGGAGGCTTCGTACGCGACGTGCTCGTCAAGCGTCTGAAGGACGCGCTGGTCGGCGACGACCGCAGCCTGCGCGCGTTCCAGGGCGAGGCCCAACTGCTGGCGCGGCTGCGTCAGCGCAGCATCCCGCACGTGTACGACCTGCAGCGGGACCCCCGCTCGGGCAGCTGGTTCATCGCCCTCGAATTCATCCCAGGGCCCACGCTCAAGTGGGTGATGGAGATGGAGCGCGAGCGGCAGACGCCGCTGCCCATGGGCCTGGCGCTGACCGTGGTGAGCCAGCTCTGCGCGGCTGCGCACCACGTGCACGAGTCCACCAACGCGCAGGGCAAGCTCAGCCACATGGTGCACCGCAACCTCGCGCCGGAGAACGTGGTGCTGGGCCGAGATGGCGTAGCCCGCATCATGGACTTCGGCTGCGCCCTGCCGCGGGACCAGCTGGACGCCACAGGCAGCGACGGGCGCGGCACCGCGGGCTACATGGCGCCCGAGCAGATCCTGGGTCACGAGCCGCCAGACCGGCGCGCGGACGTGTTCGTGCTGGGTGTGCTGCTCTACGAGATGACCACCGGCACCCGGCTCTACGACGGGCGCGGCGAGCGGCTGCGGCGCGCCCTCATGGACGCGGACGCGCCCCCCGCCAGCAGCGTGCGGCCGGGCTTTCCGCCCGTGCTGGGCGAGATCCTGGCGGGCGTCTTGGCCCGGGACCCCGACGGGCGGCCGGCCAGCGCCGACGTGCTGCAGCGTCAGATCGAGGGCTTCGCCGCCGCGCAGCGCATTCAGCTGGGGACGGCGCGCGTGGCCGCATACCTGGCCGACGCCTTCCCTCCGGGACAGGAGCGTGCCATGGACGCGTCGGCGCCCTTCTCGCTGCCCAGCACGCGGACCAGCGCGCCGCCCCCGCCGGAGCGCAGCTCGGACTCCCCCGCACGCGCCTCGGATACCCCTTCCGCGCACTCCACGGACCTTGACGGTCTCGCCCTGGGCCTCGGTCTGCGCGGGGGGCTCTCGAGCGAGGACCATCCGCCGTCCGCCGACCACGACGCGGAACCCAACGGGTACACCCCCGACTCGGGCGCGCCCACGGATCAGATCGCGCTCGAGACGGACTTCGAGGGCGAGGACACCCTGGTGGGCCAGAGCCAGAAGCCCCCGAGCGCGCCGCCTGCGGGCGCAGCGCGGCGGCCTTCGCTGGGCCCGGAGCGCCCCAGCATCGGCGTGTACCTGCACGTGGGCGGGTCCCCCGAGGACGTCAAGAAGAAGCCCTGAGGGGACGCGCCTGCGGCCTCAGGCCAGCAGCGACACCAGCTTCTGCTTCCACTCGCTGTAGGGCGGGTACATGACCGGCGGGTCCACGCGGGTCCCCTTGCGCAGGACGGCCTTCTGGTGGGTGAACACGTCGAAGCTGCGCTTGCCGTGATAGGCGCCCATGCCGCTCTCGCCCACGCCGCCGAAGGGCAGGTCCGGCACGCCCAGGTGCAGCCAGCCGTGGTTGATGGTCACGCCGCCGGACGAGGTGCGCTTCAGCACGCGCTCTTGAGTGCGCTCGTCGCTGGAGAACAGGTACAGGGCGAGGGGCTTGGGACGCCGGTTGATGAACGCGATGGCGGCGTCCACGCTGGCGACGGAGAGCACCGGCAGGATGGGCCCGAAGATCTCGTCCTGCATGACGGCCGAGTCCTCGGGGACGTCCTTGATGATGGTCGGAGCGAGGTAACGGTCGGCCTCGTCGCCCACGCCTCCCGTGACCACCTCGCCGGCCCCCAGCAGCTTCATCAGGCGCTGGTGGTGGCGGCCGTTGACCACGCGGGCGAAGTCGGGGCTGTTCTGCGGGTTGTCGCCGTAGAACTCGCGCACGTACGCCGCCATGCGGTGCACCAGCGCGTCATGCACGCTGTCTTCCACCAGGATGTAGTCGGGGGCGACGCAGGTCTGGCCGGCGTTCACGAACTTGGACCAGACGATGCGCTTGGCGGCCACGTCCAGATCCGCCGTGCGGTCCACGATGACGGGGCTCTTGCCGCCCAGCTCCAACGTGACGGGCGTGAGGTGCTTGGCCGCCGCGCTCATGACGATGCGCCCCACCGTGCCGTTGCCGGTGTAGAAGATGTGGTCGAAGCGCTCGGCGAGGAGATCGGTGGTCTCCGCCACGCCGCCCTCGACGACCGGGAAGCAGTCCGGGTCCACGTAGCGGGGGATGAACTTGGCGAAGAGCGCGGACGTGGCCGGCGCGACCTCGGAGGGCTTCAGGATGGCGCAGTTTCCGGCGGCGATGGCCCCCACCAGCGGCGCCATCATGAGCTGAAAGGGGTAGTTCCACGGCGAGATGATCAGCACGACCCCCAGCGGGTCCTTGTGGATCTCGCTCTTGCCGGGCTGCACCACCATGGGGGTCGGGACCTCCTCGGGAGCCGCCCACGCGCGCAGGTGCTTCTTGGTGTGCTCGATGTCGGTCTTCATGTAGCCGATCTCGGCGAGATAGGCCTCGAAGCGCGGCTTGCCCACGTCGGCCGCCAGCGCGTCGTAGATCTCGGACTCGCGCTCCGCCAAGAAGCGCGCGAGCCCGTCGAGCTGCGCCAGGCGCCAGCGCAGCGAGCGCGTCATGCCCGTGTCGAAGCGCTCGCGGGTGCGCTCGACCAGCTCCGCGATGCTGGGCGTCGAGGGGGTCTTGGACGAGTTGGTCTGGGTCTGTTCCATGGCGTGCTCCTCTAACGTGGACGAAGAACGTATCAGACGCTGAGGGCGAAGGCGACGCCTCACGGCGGTCCTAGGACCCGGAGGGGCAGCCGGTGACAGGGCGGGAGTCCAGCGCGCACAGGGTCTCGTTCAGCGGGAAGCAGGCGACTCCCCCCTGCGCCTCGTCGTCGTCCACGGACGCCTCGCGCGTCACCACGAGCTCGTGCGCACCCACCTCCACGGCGTACCGCGGCGCGTACTCTGCGGGGCGGCGAGGCGACGGCACCGCGTTGTCGTAGTCGCAGCGACCGAGCGACTCTTGGATGGTGCCCAACATGCTGTCGCTCTCGTAGGAGGCCGGCCCCAGCGAGGCCTGCGCGAAGCAGCGGGGCCGACGCCCCTCCCAGCCGCACAGCGCCAACCGAGCCGTCGCCTCGCTCTCCCAGTCACAGCCGTCGGCGAAGGCCTCTCCAGCGACCCATGTCACCGCGAGCGACGCGCGCGCGGGCTCCGGCACCGCGTCCACGCTCACGTTGCCGACGTACGCGTTCCCTGTGCGGCTGTCGCCATGCTCGTCGCCGAGCTCGACCAAGACCATCACCCCCGCCGAGAACCGCGCGACGATGTACACGCTGTTGGTGAAGCCGTCATAGTGCTCGGGGCTGGCCAGCCGCAGCTCGCCCACGGACCACGCGGGCTCCCCCTCGCGTTGCATGGCCTGCCAGCCGTCCACGTCGCACCCCTCGAGCTCGTCCTCCGGTAGCAGCGGCTCGCTGAGCAGGTCCGCGAGACGGGCACGGCAGAGCTCGTCCAGGTTGGGGTAGACCACCGCCTCGCCCAGCGACGTGGGCTCGAGCGCGAAGCCCATCACGCGCGCCTGCTCGATGTCGGCGAGCGTGCTCGCGTGCTCCGGAGACGGGCGCACCTGCAGCGACTGTCGATAGAGCATCCGGGCCTGCGTGGGGCTGCCCATGCTGACGCTGTCACCCGCCTCCCACAGCAGCCGCGCGTAGTGGTCACGCACGGTCTCGTTGGGTCGCAGGCACAGCGACTGACGCAGCAGCTCGGCCCCCTCGTCCGGTCTACCCACCTCCGCCGCGACACGTCCGGCGTTGTAGAGCAGGATGGCGCGGCGTTCCGCACCCATGTCCAGGGTCAGCGCCTGCTCGAGCCGCTCGAACGCCACCGCGAGGTCCACCCGCTCGAGGCACAGGGTGGCGACGGGCGAGGGCTCGCCCCCAGACGTGTCCTGATAGCGCAGGTCCTCGAGGTCCTGCGTGTTCTCGCACCACTGACGCGCCAGGTAGATCGCCCACGCGGCCTCGCCCTGCACGCCGGCGTCGTCGAGTCCGTTGGACAGCAGAATGTCCACGGCGGCCTCGAACTCGTCGAGCGCGCGCGGCCAGTCGCCCGCCGACTGAGCCTCGCGGCCGCGCCGCAGGAGCCCTTGGGCGCGCGCAAACACGCGAGCATTCGCCACGCAATCAGCGCGTTCCGCCGGCGCGAGGGCGCGACAGGCCGTGGCGGTCGTGGGCGGGGGCTCAGCGGGCGCCACCGCGACTTCGTCGCACGCGAGCGGGTCCGGCGTACTCTCCGCCGGCCGCACGGTCACCAGCGGCGCCTCGCCCTCACACGCGCTCACGAACGGCTCGGTTGGCTCCGTTGCCGGAGTCTCGGGAGCCAGGGTGGTGGTCCGCGTGGTGTGCGCGCAACCCACCGCCAGCGCGAAGGGGAAGAGACCGAGCGCCGTCGTTAGGGCAAGGGAGGCGCTCCACCGAGGAGCACGAGCGGATGGTCCAGGGAGAGAGGGGCGACGTGAGCGCATGGGCTTCTCGGGCTCGAGCATCCCCCGAGCTTATCAAAGGTTGGTGCGTGGCACCGGCTGTGTCGCCGCCTGGAGCGCCGCAGCATAGCGCTGAACGCCATGCCGCAGCGCGTCACACGAAATTTGGATCGGCGCGTGACCGCGGCGAGGATGGGCCCATGGCTGAACACGAATGGGAACCCCGCGAACGACCGGCGCCCTGGTGGGCTCACCTGCTGCGCTGGTGGCTCTGAGCCTCCGGCACGCGCCCTGCGCCTAGGGCACGATCCAGGCTCGGCGGAAGCCCTGGCTTGTTCGAAGGCCCGCATGCGGCGTTGCTCTAGCGGGCCGTCGAAGACAACAAGACCGCGACGCGCTCGCGCAGCTGCGGCACCACCTCCGCCTCGAACCACGGGTTCTTGCGCATCCACAGGCGCGAGCGCCAGCTGGGGTGCGGCGTGGGCAGCAGGTCGGGCAGGTACTCGCGGTAGGCGGCCACCGTCTCCGTCAGCGTCGCCTTCTTGCGCCGCCCCAGGTAGTGCGCCTGCGCGTACTGCCCCACCAGCAGCGTCAGCTCCACGCTCGGCATGAGCGCGCGCAACCGTGCGTGCCAGAGAGGCGCGCACTCGGGCCGCGGCGGCAGGTCCCCGCCTTTCTTGGCCGTGCCCGGGTAACAGAAGCCCATGGGGACGATGGCCACCTGCCGCTCGTCGTAGAAGGTCTGATGGTCCAGCGCGAGCCACTCTCGCAGGTGGTCCCCCGAGGCGTCGTCCCACGGCACGCCGCTCGCGTGCACCTTGGTCCCGGGGGCCTGCCCCACGATCAGCAGGCGGGCGGTCTTGCTCGCGCGCAGCACGGGCTGCGGGCCGAGCGGCAGGTGACCCTCGCACACCCGGCAGGCGCGCACCTCCGCGAGCAGGCTGGGGAGCGTCTGCGTCACGCCCCGAGCGCGGCCTGCGGGTCCGCCCCGAAGAAGCGCCCGCGCTCGTCGCGGGCGACGCGCGCCCAGGCCACGCTCGGGTCGTGCACGAAGAAGACGCCTCCGCCGCGGGCCTCGAGGTCGTTGAGCAGCGCCTCTTTCTCTTCGATCAAGCGCTCCGGGTAGCGGTCGTAGCCCATGGTGATGGGCAGGTGCATCCACGACGCGCCAGGGATCAGGTCCGAGGCGTAGAGCAGCGGGCCGTGCTCGCTCGGGATCTCGGCCATCATCAACCCCGGCGTGTGTCCATCCGCGAAGTGCAGGGGGTAGTCCTTGCCCAGAGCGCGGGAGACGGCCACCACGTCCCCCTCGGGGTCGGGCACCAGCTCGAGCCGACCCGTGTCTTGCAGGAGCTGCGGGAGCTCCGGGATGAAGGACGCGCGGTCGCGGGCGTGTGGCGCGACGGCCCGCTCGAAGGCGCGCTGCCCCACCACGTAGTGCGCGTGCGGGAAGACCAGCTGCATGCGCTGTTCGGGATCGAACGCCGAGAGCACGCCGCCGGCGTGATCGAAGTGCAGGTGACTGAGCACCACGACATCCACGTCGGCGGGCCCGACACCCACCTGAGCCAGGTTCTCGAGCAGCACGTGATGGCTCTCCTGGACGCCAAAGCGGTCACGCATGGCGGGCGGAAAGAACGCGCCGATGCCCGCCTCGAACAGGATGGTGCGGCCCGGCTCACGCACCAGCAGCGAGCGGCACGCGAGCGGGATGCGGTGCCGCTCGTCGGGAGCGATGAAGCGCTCCCACAGCGCGCGCGGCGCGTTACCGAACATGCTGCCACCATCGAGGCGCTGACTGTTGCCGAGGACGGAGTGGAGTGTGCGAGTCGGTGAGGTCATGGACGAGAGGCTAGCAGCAGGTTGAAGAACTGGCCTTTCTATCGCGCCAGCAACCAGGGCTCAATTGGCGTTCGGTGAGGGAGCAGAACCTAGATGGTTCTGCGACCGAGGCGGGCGGCAAGTGGGCCCTGGGCTGCAAGCGAGAGGAAGGGAGGGTTCTTCAACGTGCTGCTAAAGCCTGAGGGCGGAAGCGTCGATCACGCGCGTGTCTGGCGCGTCGAGCAGACCCTGCAGGCCCGCCCGCGCGACCTTGCCGAGCGAGGTGCGCGGCAGCGCGGGCACCAGCCAGTACTCCTTCGGTTGCTTGAAGCGCGCGAGCGACGTGGCCAGCGCCGCCGCCACCTCGGCGAGGGTCCCGAGTGCGCCGTCGCCATCACATCGGTCACCTGGGTCCTGCAGCACGCACACCGCTACCACGCGCTGCCCCCAGGTCGCGTCACGCACCCCGATCACGGCGGCCTCGCGCACGTGGGGGTGGTCGGCCAAGCGGGCCTCCACCTCGGCCGGGTAGACGTTCTCACCACCGGTCACGATCAGGTCGTGCCGACGCCCCTCGATGTGCACGCAGCCTTGCGCGTCCACGCGACCGAGGTCCCCGGTGCGAAACCAGCCATGCTCGTCCACGGGCTCGCGCTGGCCCAGGTAGCCCGAGAAGAGCGTCGCGCCGCGCACCTCGAGCACCCCCTCGCGAGCGCGCACCTGCACTCCAGCGAGCGGCGGGCCACAGCCCGGGTCGGCGGGCGTGCGCTGCGTCGCGATCTGCGAGCAGGTCTCGGTCATGCCGTAGGTCAGACGCACGGGCAGCCCTGCGGCGTGGGCGCGCGCGACGAGGTCGGCGTCGGCTGCCGCGCCGCCGACCAGCATGACGCGCAGCGTGGGCGGCGCCACGAAGCCTGCGTCCAGCAGACGCGCAAGCATGGTGGGTACCACCGACAGCTGGGACACGCGCTGCTCGCGCACCACCCGCGCGAAGGTGGCGGGCTCGAACTCGGCGGAAGGCGGCAGCACCAGCGTCCCGCGCTGCACCAGCGCGCGCACCAGGATGGAGAGGCCGCCGACGTGCGCGGGCGTGAGGGAGAGCAGCCAGCGCTCGGGGCTGCGCTCCGTGGAGAAGCCGCCGAGACCGCGCTCGTCCGGCGCGGCGCCGAGCCGCTCCTCCGACGCCCACACGGCGGCGACGAAGGCCCTGCGGGACAGCAGCGCGCCCTTGGGGCTGCCCGTGGTGCCCGACGTGAAGAGGATCGCCAGCGGTGTCTCTGGAAGCGGGTGCTTGGCGGCCTCGTGCTCCCCGAGAGGGGGGCGCGAAGAGCGCTGGTGGAGCCAGCGCGCCCCGCTCTCGCGCACGACCAGCTCGTGCTCATCGGGCGTACCACGGGGGTGCAGAGGCACCAGCGCGAGCCCCGCCTCGATGGCGCTGTAGACGAGGACCACCGTGTCCGTGTCCAGCTGCGGCACGAACGCCAGCGCGTCCCCACTGCGCAACCCGGCCTGCTCGAAGGCGCGCTGCTGCGCTTCGCAGCGCTCGGCCAGCGCCGCGTAGGTGAGCGGGCCCTCCGGCGCCTCGATCGCGACGCGCTGCGGGTGCGCGCGGGCGGCCTCGCGCACGCTGAGGTCCACCTCGAAGACACCGGCGCCCGGGCGCTGATGCGGCTGCGCGGCCGCTCCAGCGCGACCCGCGTGCGCCTCGAAGGTGAAGGGCGGCGCGAGCGCGCGGAGGCCTCCGTGGTCGCCCAAGCCCACCGGCGAGCCACCCCCGATGGCCAGCGCCAGCTCCCGCAAGATGGCGTCGGCGACGGGCCCCTCGAGGGTGTGCGAGACCAGCGGCTCGATCCCACGCGCGAGCGCCTCGCGCACGAAGCCCGCGCAGCGCAACAGCCCGCCGAGCGCCGTGGGCTTCAGCACCCACGCGCAGACGTTGGGGTGGTCGGGGACGTCCTCGGGAGCGAGCCCGCACAGGGACTCGTCGAGGGCCAAGGGCAGGGGGGACGACGCGGGCAGCTCGGCGCTGGGCTCCTCACAGAAGTCCGCGCCCAGCGCGGCCAGCGCCACGAGGACGCTGCCGGTGCGCGCGCCGGCGAGCGACCGGTTGGCGTCGAAGCGCAGCCTGGCCGCGGGGAAGCGGGCGCGTAGGCGCCGGGCGAAGGCCAGCTCCGCGGGCAGGTCGCGCCCCAGCTTCAGCTTGAAGGTGTGCACGCCCGCCGCGCTGGCCGCCTCGGCCGCGGCGAGATCCCCCTCCGGCACCCAGGCGGCCACCCCCAGCGACGTCGGCGCCTGTGCCCCCCGCGCGCCCAGCTCCAGCCCGTGCCGCAGCACGGCCCAGAGGGGCACTCCGCGCGCCCGCGCGTACGCGTCGAAGAGCGCGCTCTCGAGGCCGAAGCGCGCGGCATGGGCCGTGCTGGGGAGCTGGTCCGCAGCGCGCGCGACCGACGCGACGAAGTCCTCGAGGGTGTCCGTGGCGACGACGACGCTTCCGCCGAGTGCCCGCAGGGCCGCTTCCGTCTCGTCCGGACCATCGCTCGAGTAGCCCACGAGCGGCGACGCCTCGCCGAGGCCGTACACACCCGCGAGCCGAGCGACCACGAGCCACCCACGCCGCTCGTCGAAGCTCGCCACGGCGTTGGTGAGCGGACGCTCCAGGGTCCCGTGCAGCGGCCGGAGCGTGAGCGCCACCTTCATGTGGTCACCGAGATCCCCAGGGCAAAGAGCAGGCCGTAGGCGAGCAGGAGCTTGGCCGTCCCCGTGAGCGCGCTGTTGAGCTCGGCCCCGTCGCGCACCCACACGGCCCGCAAGAGCACCGCCGCAGCGGGCGAGGTCACGAAGACGACGAAGATCAGCGAGCCCACCAGGCCAGCGTGAAAGAGGTACAGCGGGACCGCGTAGGTGACGACGATGAGCAGGAGGTATTCGAGGCGCGCGCCGGTGGCGCCCAGGCGCACGGCCAGCGTGCGCTTGCCGCTGCGGGCGTCCCCCACGCGATCACGGAGGTTGTTGACCACCAGGATGGCGGTCGCCAGGGCCCCCACGGGGAGCGAGGCGTAGAGCGCGAGCGGCGTGGGGAGCTGGGCCGGCAGGTGCGGGGGCGCGGGCACCTGCTGCACCAGCTGCACGTACTCGGTGCCACAGACGGCGACCAGCCCGAAGAAGAGCATGACGAAGACGTCGCCCAGCCCGTGGTACCCGAGGGGAAAGGGGCCACCCGTGTACGCGATGCCGGAGAGCACGCTCGCGACCCCGATGGCGACCACGGGCCAGCCGCCGATCCACACGAGGTAGACGCCTGCAGCGGTGGCCAGCCCGAAGCTCACGAACATCCCTCGCTTGAGCTGCGCGGCAGTCAGCAAGCCCGCCTGCGCGGCGCGGACGGGCCCGAGGCGCTGCTCGTCGTCCGTGCCCTTCTCGAAGTCGAACACGTCGTTGGCGAAGTTGGTGCCGATCTGGATCATGCACGCGCCGAAGAGCGCCGCGGCTGCCGCCAGCCAAGCGACCCCGCCTTGCGAATCGGCGCAGGCCGTACCCACGGCGACGGGAACCAACGCCGCGCTCAACGTCGCCGGGCGCGACGCCAGCAGCCAGGCGCGCGCAGAACCAGGTCGCACATCAGACATCCACGGTCTCCAAGAGCACACGCGCCAGATCCTCCGGCGCCTCCAGCGGCACATTGTGCCCGATCGGCCGCCGCTCGTCGCCGATGACGACCAGCCGAGCGGCGGGCAACACACCGGACAACGCCGCAGCGCGCTCGCGGAAGGCGGTGTCCGCGCTGCCCACGACCAGCGTGATGGGCAAGTCCAGCTGTGGCAGCGCGTACGCCCACGAGGGCATCCGTCCCAGGCTCAGCGTGCGGAGTGCGTGAGCCAGCCGGACCGGATCGTGCGCCAGACGCTGAGCACGCTGGGCAGCCAGCCGCGCGGGCGAGAGGGCTCGCTGCGACGCCCACATGGGCAACGCCTCCCACGCGGCGACGAAGGCCTCGATGCCATCGCGCTCGAGCTGGTCGGCCAGCGCGTCGTCCGCGGCGGTGCGCGCGGCGCGCTCCGCGGCAGCCTGCAAGCCCGGGTGCACGCCGATCAGCGTCGCGGTCTCGAAGCGCACGCGGTGGCGCACCAAGAGCCCCAGCGCCAAGCGCGCGCCCAGTGAGTAACCGACGAGGTGCAGCGTCCCCCGCGGCAGCGTGCGTGCGATGCGGTCCACCTCTTGCTCGAAGGTCGCGGGCAGCGAGGGGAGCGAGGCCTCCGAGCCCGAGGTGTGCGCGCCTTCATGGCCAGCGATGGCGGGGCACAAGAGCCGCATGGGCCGCGACGACTGTTGGCCGAGGGCCCCCGCCACGCCGTCCCAGCTGCTCGGAGCGCCCGTGAAGCCATGCACGAGGACGAGGCTCACGACGGACCCCCAGTGTACGTGGGTGGGGCTGGGAGCGCGGGCATCAGGGCCTCCACCTTAGCGTAGATTGCGCGCTGACGTGCGACCGCATCGTGCGGCGGCACCTGCACCTCGACCACGTGGAGCCCCGGCGCGCCGACCCGCTGCGCGAGCGCATCGACCAGGGCCTCTCGTGTCCGGACCGCCACGTGGTCGTGACCGAAGACCTGCGCCGCGGCCCGGAGGTCGGCACCATGTTCCGTGGTGAAGCTGCCCATGGGGGCGTCGGGATAGCGCGCAATGGGCAGCATCTCGAAGATGCGGCCGCCGCCGTTCTGCAGCACCACCACCGTGAGCGAGCTCCCCGGGAAGTGCACGCCCAGGCCACCCAGGTCGTGGAGGAAGCTGACGTCACCCAGCAGCGCCACCATCGCGCGCCCCGTGGACGCCGCGCCGGCCGCACCCGCGATCAGCCCGTCGATGCCCGACACGCCGCGCTGGGTGTGCACGGGCCCCGTGGCCCGCGAGCGCCGCGCGTAGGCGTCCACGTGGCGAATGGCCAGGCTGTTGCCCAGCAGCAGACCCGTGTCGTCTCCGAGGGCGTCCACCACGGCCTGCGTCGCGGCTCCCTCCGTCAAGCTGCCCTCCGCAGCGAGCTCCCTCTCGATCACGGCGTGCGCGTGCGCGTCGAGCCCCATGAAGGTCTGCGCGTAGGAGGACGCAGGGACGGAGCTGCGCGCGCGCGCCGCGAGCTGGTCGCTCAGCCGGTCGAGCGCGGCGGCGACGTCCCCCACCAAGATGGCCTTCGCGTTGCGCGCCGGGTCGGGTCGCCCGAAGGGCGCGAGCACGAAGCGCGCGCTCACGTTCGCCTCTGCCAGCAGCTCCAAGCTCTTGGACGTGGGGGCCGCGCCCACCTGCAGCACCAGCTCGGGCATGAGCTGCGCCTGGCCGCGCGCGCTGCGCAGCAGGGCATCGAACGCGCCGACACGCGCGACGCCCTGCGCGCCCACGTCGAAGCGGCACTGACTGGCGGCCTCGGCGAGCAGCGGAAGGCCGCTCGCCCGCGCGAGCCGCACGAGCGCCGCGGGGACGGCGCTGCCCACGGCGAGGGGCCCGGCGACCAGCACGCCCCGCCCGCCACGCGCGACGCAATCGCTCACCGCTGCGGACAGGGCCTCGAAGCCCTGGGGGTCGACGGCGACGGGCTGCGCGCGCGGGACGGGCGACACCTCCGCCAGCCACTCGTCCACCTGCGCGTGCGCCGCCTTGGCCTCGGCGCTCGGCGTCGCGCTCGGCTCGAGGGGGACGCGCAGCGGCACGTTGAGGTGCAGCGGGCCCACCGCCGCGCACCCCAGCCCGGCCTGGACGAAGCCTCGCAGACGCGGGCGCCAGGAGTCGATGTCCGCCAGCGTCGTGGCGCACCCCAGGTCCAGCTCGGCGCGCACGAAGGCGCCGAAGAGCCCGTGCTGCGTGATGGTCTGGTTGGCGCCCCAGCCGTGGAGCTCGGGCGGGCGGTCGGCGGACACCACCAGCATGGGCAGGTGCGTCTCCGACGCCTCGATGACGGCCGGCAGATAGTGCGCGAGCGCGGTGCCGCTGGTGCACAGGAGGGGCGCGGGCACGCCCGTCTCGCGCGCCACGCCGAGCGCGAAGAAGGCCGCCGCTCGCTCGTCGATGGCGTGATGCAGGGGCACGCCGAGGTCGTGCAGGGCCAGCACGAGCGGCGTGCTGCGCGAGCCCGGGCTGACCACCCAGCGCGTGGCGCCGGTGGCGCGCGTGAGGGCGCCGACGAGGAAGCGCGCCGAGGCGTACTGGAGATCCTGTGCCGCGCTCACCTGGACCGCCCTGCCCTTCAGGCGCCCGAGAGCGTGCTCAACACGGCGCGCATCTTGAGTTCGGTCTCGTCGTACTCCGCGTCGGGCCGCGAGTCCCGCACGATGCCGGCGCCGGCATACACAGACACGCGCGCGCCGCGCACCACGCCCGAGCGCAGCGCGACCACGAAGCTGCCGTCGCCGCTGGCGTCGGTCCAGCCGAAGGGCGCGCTGTACCAGCCCCGAGGCTCTGGCTCGCGTTCCGTGATCCAGCGGATGGCGGCCTCACGCGGGACGCCGCCCACCGCAGGCGTCGGGTGCAGCGCGCCGACCAGCTCCAGCACGCTGGCGCTGTCGCGCAGGCGCCCTTCGATGGGCGTGCGCATGTGCACCACGTCGGGCAGCTCACGCGTGCCGGGCTGCGGGTCGTGCGTGATGGCGCTGCAGTAGGGCTCGAGCGCGCTGACCACCGCGTCGACCACGAAGCGGTGCTCGCGGCGGTCCTTGTCGCTGGCCAGCAGCGCGGCGCTCTCTCCCCGCGGCATGGAGCCGGCCAAGGCCTCGGTGTGCACCCGATCCCCCGTGCGCGTCACCAGGCACTCCGGCGTCGCGCCCAGAAAGGTGACGGCCTCGCCGGCGTCGTCGCGCCGGAAGATGGCAAAGCGTGTGCAGGACGCGAAGCGCGCGTCGAGGCGCGCGAGCATGTCCACGGCGTCCGGCATGGCGCCCGCCGCCACAGTGGCCTCGGAGCAGCGCGCCAGCACCACCTTCTCGAGCGCGCCGGCCGCGATGGCCTCGCGCGCGTCGCTCACCATGTCGGTGAAGCGCTCGCGCGGGAGGTGCAGGACGTGCGCGACGGCCGCCGCCGCGGGGGCTCGTGGCGTGCGGGTCAGCGCCTCCACCAGCGCGCCGACCTCGTCGACCAGCGCGTCGTCTTGCTCGGCCGCGACGACGCAGAACGAGAGCCACGCCTGCGCGCCGCTCACCGCGTACTGCACGCGCGGCATGACGAAGAGCCCGTCGCCCAGCGGCGCAAAGGGGGTCCCGGCCGAGGCGCCCGGCGCGAACGCGAGGCCACCGAACATGCGCGGGGTCGGGGCACCGTCGGCGGCGACCACCACCAAGCTCCGCAGACCGGCCGCGATGGCGTCTTGCTGCGCCCTGAGGCCCGCGTCTTGGCGGCACTCGAGCGCCACCTCGAGCCCGGCCACCGCGAGCCCCGCAGGGGGGTGGAAGTACACGGACGCGCGCGCACGACCCGCCTCGAAGAGCTGGGCCGGGTGCGCCACGGGCGCAGGCAGGGTCACGTGCACCCGCTGCCCGGGGTGAGCCTCTAGCGCCGCCCGCAGCCCACGCCGCAGCGCGACCACCCACTCGTCCGGCGTGCACGCGGCAGCGGCCTCGCCTCCGAGCGGGGCGTGAGCGGGCTCACGCTGCGCGGCGCTGCTGCTCATGCCGCGGCGCCTCCACCTTGGCTCTCTGCGATGTAGAGGCAGCACACTCCGAAGGTGAGGCGCTCGAGCGACACCATCTTCAGGCCGGCGCGCTCCATCATGGCCGCGAACTCCTCCGGCTCCGGGAAGGCCGCGATGCTCTCCTGCAGGTAGCGGTACTCCTTGCTGCCCGAGAGCCACGCGCCCAGCCGCGGCACCACCTGTCGAATGTGGAAGCGCGCGAAGGGGCTGAGCAGGCCGCGCTTGGGCTCGCTGAGCTCCAGCACGCAGACACGGCCGCCAGGCCGCACCACGCGCGCCATCTCGCGTAGCCCCCGCTCGCGGTCTGGCACGTTGCGGATGCCAAACGCGATGCACGCGGAGTCGAACGAGCCCGCGTCGAAAGGCAGCGACTGCGCGTCCCCCTCCAGCAGCGTGACCCGGCGGCCGAGCTGGGCGGCGTCGAGCTTGGCACGCCCCACCTTGAGCATGTTCACGGACGGGTCGACGCCGACGACCTTGCACTCGGGGTGGGTCTCGGCGATCTGGATCGCGAGGTCTCCCGTGCCGGTCGCGAGGTCGAGCACGCGCGCGCCGTCGGTCACCTGCAGCGCCGCCACGGTCTTGCGCCGCCAGCTCTGGTCCACACCCATGGAGATGATGCGGTTGAGCCGGTCGTAGCGGTCCGCGATGTTGTCGAACATCTGACCGGAGCCCATGCGAGCTTCGGTCATGGTGCTTTTCCCTCGCCGAGCGCGCGACGTGGCGCCTCCTCGGCCTCGGTCTTCTCGGCCACCTCGGCCTTGCGCGCGTGGAGGCGCATGTGTCCCTCTTGGATACCCTCGCCCGCCAGCGCCTTGAGCGCCGCGAGGTTGCTGGCCAGACCGGCCGCCGCGATGACCACGCCCAGATCGCCGGCGCGCTCGAGGTCCATCAGCTCGAACGCAGCGCGCACACCCTGGTGCACACGCGTGGAGCCACCCACGGTGCCCACCGCCATCGGCATCTCGAGCTCGCCACGCACACCCAGCTCGGTGCGGCGCCAGGTGGCCAGCGGCCGATACTGTCCGTCGCGGGAAGCGAAGGCGTGGGCGCCTGCCTCCAGGCTGCGCCAGTCCTGACCGGTCGCGAGCGCCACGGCGTCGACCCCGTTCATGATGCCCTTGTTGTGAGTGACCGCACGGAAGGGGTCGAGCTCGGCGAAGCGGCTGGCCTTGGCGATGCCGTCCGCGACCTTGGCGCCCCCCACCGCGTCCGCCATGACCTCGCACGTGACCTTCACGGTGCGTCGTAGGGGCAGGTTGCTGAGGATGCGCAGCCCGATCTCGCCGCCGATCTCGGCATGCACGAGCGGCGCCACCGCCTCCGCGACGGTGTCCACCACGTTGGCGCCCATCGCGTCGCCCACGTCGACGTAGAGGTGCACGACCAGGACGCCCTCGGCCGCGTCCAGCACGCGCACGTCGAGGTCCCGGCAGCCGCCCCCCCGCCGCACCATGCCCGGGATGCTGGCGTCGCCCGCGGCGAAGATGCGCTCGCGGATGGCCTCCACGCGCGCCGTGGCCTGCGCGGGCTCGGGCACGGCGTCGAACTGGATCTGCGTGGTCATGATGGACGCGCTGGCCTTGCCCGTGAACCCGCCCGTCATGCGCACCAGCCGCGCGGCGTTCGAGGCGGCGGCCACCACGGACGGCTCCTCCACGCTCATGGGCACGAGCACGTCGCGGTTGTTCACGCGGAAGTTGAGCGCGATGCCCATCGGCAGCCCGTAGCAGCCGACGACGTTCTCGCTCATACGGTCCGCGACATCGGCCGGCAGCCCGCCGCCGGCCTCGAGGAAGGCGATGGACTCGGGGGAGAGGCGGCCTGTCTCGACGAGGCGAGCGAGGCGTTCGCGCAGCGACTTCTTGTAGAAGCCGGGGATTCGACTGGTGACGGAGTCGGTCATGATGGTCTCTTGGGCTCAGGCTTCGCGGTGGACGGTGGCCTGCGCAACGGTCAGGAGCGCCTCGATGGCGCGAGAGTCAGGCAAAGGAGAGAGCACGGAGGCGGCCTGGTCGGCGTGGGAGAGCGCGAGGGCACGGCAGGCGTCGAGGGCGCCCGTGCGCTGGAGCGCGTCCTTGAGCGCGTCATGCAGCGTCGCCGTGCGGGCGGGGTCGCCTTCGTCGGCGCCCAGGATCTCGCCCAGCAGCGTCCCGATGCTCGCGTCCTGCTCGTAGGCGTGGAGCAGCGGGTAGGTCATCTTGCCCTCACGGAGGTCCGTGAACAGCGCCTTGCCGGTGGCCTGTTCGTCGCCAGCGTAGTCCAGCCAGTCGTCGATGAGCTGAAAGGCCATCCCCAGGTGGGTTCCGTAGTCCTCGAGCGTCTTGCAGGTGGACTCGTCGAGCCCCCCCGCGCGCCCGCCCGCGTACATGGCCCAGCGAAAGAGGGCGGCTGTCTTGCCTTCGACCACCTTGAAGTAACTCTCGCGGCGGGTGTCGATCTTCCCGCGGTTCGCGAGCTGCAGCGCCTCCGCGAAGATCATCTCTTCGATGATGGCCAGCAGGCGGTCCAGCGTGCCCTCCACCCGCGCCACGCGCACGCGGCGCAGGGCCTCCACCAGCAGCCAGTCTCCGGCGAAGATGCTGGCGGCGTTGCCGTAGAGCATGCGGGCCGCCGGCGCGCCGCGGCGCTGCTCGCTCTCGTCGATGACGTCGTCGTGCAGCAGCGTGGCGCAGTGCACCAACTCCACCGCGACGCCCATCTCGCGCGCCTGGTCGCTGAAGCCGGACCCCACGCGCGACGCCAGCGCCACGCACATGGGGCGCAGGCGCTTGCCACCGCGCGCGATGAGGTGGAGCGCGCTGCTGGTGACCACGTTCTGCTCGGCCGACCGAGCGGGGAGCGCGTTCAGGGCGCTCTCGAAGTCCTTCATGTCCCAGCGCACGAGATCGCCCAGGTCCGCCAGGCGCGCGGCGAGCTCGGCCAGCCCCTGCTCGTCACAGATGGAGCGCAGGCTGCGGAGGACATCGCGCGAGGCATCGGCGCGAACGGCGGAGAGCAACGACATCAGACTTGTTCCTCGGCGGTAGAGAGCTCGCTCGGATCGACGGTCTTGCCCGCCACGAAGGCGCGCACCATCCGATCGCCGACGCTAGCGAGCGCCCGCAGATACGCAAGGCGGCGCCGCTTGAACGCGATGGCGCTGCGGTCCCCGCCGGTGGCCCTCAGCTCCTTGAGCGCGCCGTCGGCTGCGGCGAAGGCCTCGCTCGCGTCGCGGATGAGCACCAGCTCGCGCCGCTCCAAGACGCGACGCACCAGGCGCCAGACGCGCGGCTCCACGCTGAAGAAGTCACGCCTCTCGCCGGTGACCCAGGTCTTGCGCACGGCGCCCCACTTCTGCAGCTCCGCCAGTGAGAGGGACACCGCGCTCGGGCTCATCTGGAGCCGCTCGCCGAGGGCGTTTACGTCCAGCGGGTCTGGAGACAGGAAGAGCACGGTCCAGAGGCGGCCCATCTGCCGCTTGAAGCCCCAGAACTCCATGAGCGCGCCCACGGCCTCCGCCACCTCGAGCTCCACGTGCCACCAGGCCGGAGCGCTGTCTGGCGACTCCGACGAGGGGGCGATCATGCTGCGGGCGGGGCGGGTCATGCTTTCAGAACTTTCAAAAGTTCTTGAAAGTTCAATAGACTCAGGGCGGGTCACCGTCAAGGTCTGTTCATTGTGCCCGCCTTGTGGAACGCTGCCGGCGCTCGCCGTCGCTGTGACGCGCGAGGAAAGGTGACCTGCACGTGAAGATGATGCGGCGGACGAACAAGAGGTTGGGACAGGGGCTGGGGCTGGTGCTGGCAGCGTTCGCCCTGACGGCGAGCGTGACGCCCGTCGAGAGCGCACACGCCGGGGCCTGCGCCAGCGTTCAGCGCTACGCGGCAGGCTTCGCGGCCGCCGCTGACAGCGTCGTTCCCGCCGACGGCGGGGTGCTGTTCGTGCCCACACTGGTGAGCGGCACGCGGCGCCCGGCTGCTCCGGGCGCGAGCACCACGCCGGAAGAGTCGCTGCGACGCGGCACCCGGGCCCTCCGCAGCGAGCGCGTCGAGCTGGCGCCGGGCTGGTTCGTGCTGCGGCCGCAGCGGCGCACCACGGGCGCCATCACGGGCCTGATCGGCACGGAGCAGCGGGCCTTCGTGGCGGGGCCCGCCAGCACCGAGCCGCTGCCTCCCCCCGTGCGACCCAGCTTGCGCTACTACCCCTCGCGGCAGGTGCAGGGGCCCCGCGGGCCGAGCACGACCAGCGAGTACAACTCCCTCGCGCTGGGCGGTCGCGCCCCTGCAGGCGCCTACGGCGTCGTGGTGCGCTCCGTGACCGCAGAGGGGAGCCCGGCTGCCGCAGACGGCTTCGCCCTGCCGATCGACACGCCGGAGCAGACGAGCTTCACCTTCAGCCCCAGCGGCGGCCGCTGTCAGCCCTCTCGCCCCGGCAACGTGGCGTCCCACGGACAGGACGTGGAGGTCCTCTTCGTGGATGCCGTGGGGCGCACCTCCGAGGCGGTCGCCGTGCGCGTGCGCTGAGCGTCCCCGAGCGGCGAACCGGCGCGGGCGGTGCCTCTCCCCCCGCCCTCTCGCGCTCGGCTCGCGCGGCAGCTGGTTTGAAGGGCCGCCTGACCGAAAAGGCGGTACGCTCGCCGCATCGTGGGCCTGCCACCACCCGACCCTCGGAAGATCAAGCGCGCGCGCACGCTGTCTCTGCTGCTCTTCCTGGTCGTTTCGGGCGTGCTCTGGCTCGTCTGGGCACAGCAGCGCGCACAGTGGGCCGCGAGCGTGAGGTCCCAAGTGGACCTGGTCGGCGACCAGGCCGCCATGCGCCTGGGCGACTACGTCCGCGCACGTCTGCTCGCCACCCGGGGCCTGATGGCCTCGGAGCGCGCCATGCGCGACGACGACGAATTCACGGCCCAGGCGTTGACCGTGCAGCGCGAGTTCGGGGGCTTCCAAGCCATCAACCGCATGACGGCCAGCGGCGTCATCGAGCTGGTGACGCCCGTCGCAGAGAACCGTGACGCACTCGGCCGTGACGTCAGTCGACGGGAGCACGCCCGCGCGGCCTTCGAGGGCGCCCGCGAGACGGGCGAGCCCCACCTGACCGACGCGCTCGAGCTGTTTCAGGGCGGGCACGGCTTCGCGGTGTATTTCCCCATCCGAGAGGGACCCCATGCTGGCGGGTTCATCAACGGAGTGTTCCGCGTGACGCCCATCGTCGAGACCGCGCTGCGAGGGCGCGTGCTGAGCGGCTATTGGATCGAGCTCGACGACGACGCGGGGCAGCGCCTGCTCGGTCCGGACGACCCGAGCGCCGCGGCGACCCAAGCCACGGAGCACCGGCCAGCATCGACGACGGACCTCACGGTGTTGAATCGTCATTGGACGCTGCGCGTGTGGCCCCGCGACGAGCTCTGGAGGGATCTGGAAGCCACGCGCCCCGACGAGGTCTTCTTGTTCGCCCTGCTCCTGGTGGCCCTGGTGTCGTGGCTCATCTACGTGCAGCTGATGCGGGAGCTCCAGCGGGACCGCGTCGCCGAGGAGCGCCGCGAGATGGCCCGCCGCCTCGAGACCACGACCAAGATGGAGGCCCTCGGCCGCCTCGCCGGAGGGGTCGCGCACGACTTCAACAACATCCTGACGGTGATCATGGGCAGCGCGCGCATCGTGCAGAAGTCGGCGGGGGAGGACCCGCGCGTGGCGTCGGGCGTGGCCGGCATCCTCGACGCCGCCGCTCGCGCCAGCGAGCTCACGCGGCAGCTGCTGTCGTTCGCGCGACAGAGCCCGACCCCGGTGGAACGAGTCGACCTCGACGCGGCGCTGCGAGAGCTGGAGCCCATGTTGGGCCGCCTGACCCCGGGCGAGGTCACCCTCGTGGTCGAGCACTCCGACGAGCCGCTCTTCATCGATGCGGCGCGCTCACAGCTGAGCCAGGTGTTCGTCAACCTGGTGGTGAACGCGGTGGACGCGATGCCCAGCGGCGGGACGCTCGCCATCCGCGCTCGTGCCGAGGACGAGCACGCGGTGCTCGAGGTGCAAGACACCGGAGTGGGCATGGACGCCGCCACCCGCAACCACATCTTCGAGCCCTTCTTCACGACCAAGGCAGAGGGCGAAGGCACGGGCCTCGGCCTCGCCACGGTCTACGGCATCGTCGCGAGCTACCACGGCAAGATTGACGTCGACAGCGAGCCCGGCCAGGGCGCCACCTTCCGGATCCGTCTGCCGCTGTCTCCAGGCTGACGTACGCGCGTCGTTTCAAGCGGTGCGAGGAAGAGGACTCGAACCTCCACTGGTGTTAACCAACCGGAACCTAAACCCGGCGCGTCTGCCATTCCGCCATCCTCGCGGCAGGCCCCAACCGTGCGGCCTCCGTCCGTCGAGCGCAAGTTCCCGCGCGCCCCGGGTCGCGCGCCGTTGACCGCCGGAAGGTCGCGTGCCAAATCGGGTTGGTGCAGCACAAAGCGGACCCTGACTCCCCCGAGGGCCTCGCGCACCGGCGGTTCCTGCTGGAACGCGAGCGTGAGCGCCTGGTCGCGCTCAAGGCCTCGAGCGAACGCGACCGCAACAACGCTTTCAAGATGATCGTGCTGGCCGTGCTGGCCGTGCCGGCAGGGGTCCTGTGGGGCTTCTGGATCGCGCTCGCCGTGTTCGTCCAGGTGGTGCTGCTGATCGTCGGCACCTGGTACATCACCGGGGTCCACATCCTGGAATACGCCGGCAACATCGCGGACTGCGACGAAGACCTGCGCGTGGTCCGCCAACTGGAAGCCAACGCCGCGCCGTCCTCGAACTGAACGCCCGGTCGAGACCGTGTGCGAGCACGCCCGAGGCGCGCTATCGTCGCGGCCTCATGACGTCCAAGCTCAACAAGTACAGCTCTCGTATCACCCAGGTGAAGGCCCAAGGCGCCTCCCAGGCCATGCTCTACGGCACGGGTCTCACCACCGCCGACATGGACAAGGCGCAGGTCGGCATCTCCAGCGTCTGGTACGAGGGCAACACCTGCAACATGCACCTCAACCTGCTCGCGGAGTGGGTCAAAGAGGGGGTGGTCGAAGCCGGCCTGGTGGGCATGCGCTTCAACACCATCGGTGTCTCGGACGGCATCTCCATGGGCACCGACGGCATGAGCTACTCGCTGCAGTCGCGAGACCTCATCGCCGACAGCATCGAGACCGTGATGGCGGCCCAGTGGTACGACGCGAACATCTCCATCCCCGGCTGCGACAAGAACATGCCCGGCTGCTTGATCGCCATGGGGCGCCTCAACCGGCCCGCGCTCATGGTCTACGGCGGCACCATCAAGCCCGGCTTCAGCAGCACGGGCGACAAGCTCGACGTCGTGAGCGCGTTCCAGAGCTACGGCGAGTTCCTGGCCAAGCGCATCGACGAGCCCAAGCGCCTGGACATCCTCAAGAACGCGTGTCCGGGCGCGGGCGCGTGCGGCGGCATGTACACGGCCAACACCATGGCCTCCGCCATCGAGGCCCTGGGCATGTCCCTGCCCTACTCGTCGTCCTTGCCGGCCCTCGACGCAGGCAAGAAGGAAGAGTGCCTGCGCGCCGGCGCCGCGCTCAAGGTGCTACTGGAGCGCGACATCAAGCCGCGCGACATCATGACTCGTGAGGCCTTCGAGAACGCCATCGTCCTCACCATGCTGCTCGGTGGGTCCACCAACGCGGTGCTGCACCTGATCGCCATGGCGCGCGCCGTGGACGTCCCACTCACCCTGGAGGACTTCCAGACCATCGCAGACCGTACGCCGTTCTTGGCGGACCTGAAGCCCAGCGGACAGTACGTCATGGCCGACCTGCACGCCGTGGGCGGCACCCCCGCCGTGCTCAAGTACCTGCTGGAGCGCGGCGTGCTGCATGGGGACTGCATGACGGTCACCGGCAAGACCATGGCCGAGAACCTGGCGGAGCTGCCGGGCCTGACCGAGGGCCAGAAGGTGCTCAAGCCCTGGGACGAGCCGGTCAAGGCCACCGGTCACCTGTGCATGCTGTACGGCAACCTCGCGCCCGAGGGCTCCGTGGCCAAGCTCACCGGCAAGGAAGGCCTGCACTTCGAGGGCACGGCGCGCGTGTTCGACTGCGAAGAGGACATGCTGGCGGCGGTGGAGCGCGGCGAGATCGTCAAGGGCAACGTCATCGTCATCCGCTACGAGGGCCCCAAGGGCGGCCCCGGCATGCCGGAGATGCTCTCGCCCACGTCGGTCATCATGGGCGCGGGCTTGGGGAACGACGTGGCGCTCATCACCGACGGCCGCTTCAGCGGCGGAAGCCACGGCTTCATCATCGGGCACATCACTCCGGAGGCCCAAGAGGGTGGACCCATCGCGCTGGTGGAAGACGGCGACCGCATCGTGATCGACGCGGCCACCCGCGTCGTGGACTGGAAGGTCAGCGAGGCCGAGCAGCAGGCCAGGCGTGCGCGCTGGCAGGCGCCTCCGCTCAAGGCCACGCGGGGCACGCTGTTCAAGTACATCAAGAACGTGAAGTCGGCCTCGCTCGGCTGCGTCACGGACGAGTAGTCGGCTACCGGACGGCCCCTTCGTGCGTACAATGGGGCATGCTTATCGCTTGTCCACGGGCCGCCGCCGCGTTGCGCGTCGCGTCGGCCGTGCTGCCCCTCGCTGCGCTCGCCCTCTGTGGTAGCGCCCGAGCCGACACACTCACGCAGTCCGACTGGAGCGCCGGCCCGGGGCTGAGCAGCAGCAACGACCTCTCCGGTGAGGTCGGCTTCGCGTCAGCCACGGGTCAGTGGTCGCACGAGGTCAGCGGTGAGCTGAGGGCCACGACGGTGGCCTTCGTGCGCGCCACGGACGGCACCACGCGTGCCCTCCGGGTCGTCGCGAGCGCTACGACGGCCGAGCAGTACGTGGGCTTTACCGGCTGCGCGATCACGCTCGCCGCGCCGCCCCCTACGTGCCGTGAGGCGCACGTCTTCGTGCATCGGGACACGACGACGGGTGTCCTCAGCCTCGTCACCGTCGCGGACGGTTCCGGTCAAATGGGCTGCGCCGCGGGCTTCGACGCACGCTTCACGGCCAGCCCCGGCGTCGAGCTGGTCTACGCCGACGAGCCGGGCGAGGTCACGCTCGTCGCGGGCGCGGGCGCCGTGGGGCACAGCTGGAGCACCGGCTGCGCGGACGGCTTCATCTTGACGCTCCCGGGTACCGGCGCGGTCGTGAGCGGGGCCATCACGGCGCGCACCAACCTGCAGAGCTTCCTCGTGTTCGCGGACGTCGCCACCGCGGCCGCAGTGAACCTGCCGCTCGGCACGCTGCCCAACAACGGCGCGGCAGGGACCGAGGTGCCCTTCGAGTTCCGCAGCGGCCTGCTGAGCTCGCTCGAGTCGGCGGTGTTCTCGCTGGGTGGTGCCCGTCAGCTGCAAGCTCTCGAGCTGGACGCGACCACCGCCAGCGCCACGCTTCTGGTCTTCGTACGCACCGGGTCGAGCGTGAACGCGCTGTCGACGGCGCCGTGGAGCGGCCCGTTCACCGACGGCGCCTCCCTGAGCGGCGTGCCGAGCGGGGCGTTCGTGCAGTATCGCGTGGACGCGACCTTGCTGGACACGAGCACGACGCCAGGCGCCCCCGAGCCATACGCCACGCTCGAGGAGCTGCGCCTCGAGTACGGCGCCCCGTGTCCCTGCGCCATCGGCGCCACCTGCTACGCCGACGGAGAGCCCAACCCCAGCAATCCCTGTGAGCAGTGCAACGCGAGCGTGAGCGCCACTGCGTGGAGCGCTCGTGACGGAGTGCCTTGTGACGACGGTCGCTTCTGCACCGCGGACGACCAGTGCCTCGCGGGCACCTGCACGGGCGGGGCGAGCCCCTGCGGCGATGGCCTGAGCTGCACCGACGACGCGTGCGACGAGGCCCAAGGGACCTGCTCGAACGTCGTCGCCAGCGGCTGCGTGATCGCGTCCGTGTGCGTCCCCGCCGGAGCGACGAACCCCTCTGACGCGTGCGAGCTGTGCGACCCGGCGCGACCGCTGCAGTGGAGCCTCGCGCCCACCTGCACCGGCTGCAACACCTCCGCGGACTGCACCACCCCGGGCCTCTCGGTGTGCGATCTCGAGGACCACGCCTGCGTCGCGTGCAGCGCCGAGGACTCGAGCGCCTGCGACCTCCTCCACCCGGTGTGTGACCCCGCGACGCGCAGCTGTCGGGCGTGCGTCAGCGACCAGGACTGTGGCCCTACGAGCGGCCTCCGCTGCGCGAGCGATGGCCGCTGCGTGGCCTGCGTGAGTCACCTGGACTGCCCCGCGAGCGCCCCCATCTGCACCAGCGGCGGGTGCAGCGTGTGCTTCATCAGCGCCGAGTGCCTGGACCGAGATCCGGGCGCAGGGCTGTGCGACGCAGAAACGGGACGCTGCGGTTCGTGCCTGGACGACGACGCCTGCCGGGCGGCCGTCGCTGGCGGTGTCTGCGTGTATGGCACCGATGGGCGCCGCTGCGGTTGCCTCGCCGAGGCCGACTGCGGGCCGGGGACGACGTGCGATGTGCCACGGCGGCGCTGCGCGCCGCTCGCGACGGCAGACAGCGACGGGGACGGGGTCCCCGACGACAAGGACGCAGACGACGACGACGACGGGATCACCGACCTGGTGGAGGGCGGCGGCTACGACTTCTCGCTCGACTTCGATCAAGACGGGATCCCCAACTGGCGTGACACCGACTCGCCACGCTTCGTCGACGAAAACCAGGACGGCACGGACGACCTCAGCGACGCAGACGGCGACGGCGTGCCGAACCAGCTCGACCTGGACTCCGACGGGGACGGGGTGCCGGACCTGCTCGAGAACGCCGGGCGAGACGTGCTGGATCTGGACCGCGACGGGCGCCTGGACGACACGCGTGACGCGGACCGCGACGGCCTGCACGCGACCGCGGACGCCGACGACGGTGACGTGACGCTGATCACCTCGGTCATCCCGTCGAGGGACACGGACGCGGACGGCACACCCGACTACCTGGACCCGGACGCGGACGCCGAAGGCGCGAACGACACCGTCGAGGCGGGCGGCGTGGATGGGAACGGCGACGGTCGGCTGGACGGCGCCGGAGACACCAACATGAACGGCTTGGCCGACCGCGTGGACCCCTCGGTGGGCGGCGAGCCCCTGCCCTTGCCAGACAGCGACGGAGACGGCGCTTGGGACTTCCAGGACGACAGCGACGCCCCTCGCATCATCGTCGCCGGCGGTGGCCTGTGCTCGCTCGGCGCGCCGCGGGCGGGCTGGGAACACGCCTGGGGAGCGCTGCTGCTGGCGCTAGGCCTGGCTCGCAGGCGCCGGAGCGCTCGTCCTCCGCGCTGACCCGCCGGCGCGCGCTCCCGCGGGGCGTGAGCCGGCTGACGCGGGGGCGGAGGAAGGCCCAGAAGGCGCCTGGCGTACGACCGAGAAGAGCACGATTCGACTTGCTGAAATCGAATACGAATATCAATATCTAGACCAGCCCCCATGCCGGCCCTCGAAAACACGACGGAAATGCTGAGTGCAGCCCCTCTTCGGGCTGTCGAGCCCGCCCCCGTGCGACGCAGCAGGCCCCGGGTGGCTCCCGAGTGGCACGTGCCCCTCTGCGTGGTGAGCTCGGTCGTGGTGCACGCCATCGTGGTCGCCTTCGTGCCCACCGGGCTGGCCCAGCGGCCCGTGGCCCCAGAGCGGGAGCTGGTGTTTCTGAGTGTGGAAGAGGTGCTCGCCGCGGAGCCGCCGGCTCCAGAGCCCGAGGCGCCACCGCCTGAGCCGCCCGCGCCGCTGCCCGCGGCCGCCGTGCCGCCCCCTCGGCGCGAGACCCCACCGCCGCTTGCGCCGACGCCGCCCCCGCAGCAGGCAGAGGCCGAGAGCGCGCCCCCGCCCGCAGCCGCCCAGGTGATGGCCGCGACGAACCCCGGCGCCGGGGGCCCCGTGTTCACCGCGGGCGCCGCAGGGGGCAGCGCGCACGGCCTGGGCAGCACGGTCCGCGAGGGGGAGACCAACCCCCGCGCCGCGCAGGCCACCGAGGGCACCGGCCCGGCGGTGGACCTCGTGGGGCTCACCCGCGGTTACATGAACCTGCTGAGCGGCCGTGTGCGGCCCGGCGTCACCTACCCGCGCGCGGCCATCATCGCGCACATCGAGGGCACGGTGACCCTGGGGCTCATCGTGGACGAGAACGGTCAGGTCGTGCGCTGGCGCGTGAAGCGCTCCTCCGGGCACGCCAGCCTGGACAGCGCCGTCTTGGAGGCCGCGCAGCGCCTGGGGAGCGTACCCGCTCCACCCGCAGAGCTGCGACCGCACTGGCGCCAACAAGAGATCTCGGTGCCCGTGCGCATGCGCCTGTAGCGGGTGACCTCGGTCGCGAGCGACCCGTGGGCACCCCGGGCGCGCCTCCTACCGGCCCCTCAGCGCGCGTCGGGGTAGATGTGGTACGTGCCCGCGAGCCCGGCCTTGGCGACCACGTGCGGGGCGATGGCCTCGAGCACCTGCTCCACGCGGAAGGTGCCTTCGACCGGCGCGCGCGGGACGCTCAGCGCGTAGACCACGAAGTGGTAGCGGTGCACGCGCTCGTCGTTCCAGGGCGGGCACGGGCCGTCGTAGCCGTAGTAGTCGCCGCTCATGTCCGCGTCGCCCGCGAACCACTCGGTGTACCCGTTCAGCCCGCTGCGGGTGCCGCCCGCGCTCTCTGGGCCGCTCTTGCCGCGCGGGGTGATGCCGTCGCACAGCTCCCCCTCGGCCAGCTCGGTCTTGCTGGCCGGCACGTCCACGAGCGCCCAGTGATGAAACGCTACGCGCGGTAGGTCATAGGGCACGGTCTTGCCCTCTTGGTTCACGTCGTCCGCCTTGCTGGGCACGTCGAAGTCCGTGCAGATGACGACGTAGCTCTGCGTCTCGGCCGGCGCACCGGACCAGGCCAGGTGCGGGCTCTTGTTGTCGCTCAGCCGCACGTGGCTCTCGGGGTCGTAGGTACCGAACGCGCAGCGCGCGGGGATGGGAGCGTCGTGTTCGAAGGAGTCGCTACGGAGATGCATGGCCCGACAGTCGCCGGGTCAGCGCCCCTCTGTCAACCGCGCCAGCGCGCGCCGCGTCAGCCCCCGAAGATGTCGCGGTACGTGACCAGCACCATGACGCTCAGCAGGAACAAGATGCCCATGACGTGCACGGCGGTCTCGAAGTGCTCGTTGGGCTTGCGGCGCGTGACCACCTCGTAGCCGAGGAACACCAAGCGCCCGCCGTCCAGCGCCGGGAAGGGCAGCAGGTTGAACACGCCGAGCGCGATGGAGATGAGCCCGATCAGGCTCACGAAGGGCTGCCAGCCCTTGTCCGCCGCCTCGCCCAACATGCGCGCGATCTGGACGGGGCCACCCACGCCGGACGTGTCGCGCGTCTGGAACATGGAGGCCATCTGCGTGATGGTCTCCTTGGTGCGCTGCCAAGGGATGACGAGGGCCGTCTTGAACGCCTCGCCCACGGGCATGCCGGTCAGCGTCTCGGTCACCGCGCTGGCGACACCGATGCGCGCCACGCCGTTGTCGTCGGCCGGGGTGACCGTGAGCGTCACGCGCTCTCCCGCGCGCTCCACCACGTACTCCGTCGCCACGCCGCCGCGGGCCTGGGTCGCCTGGATGACCTGCTCGAAGGTGTGCACGGGCTGCCCGGCGACGCTCACGAACACGTCACCCGGGAGGAGGCCACCGCTCTGCGCCGCCGAGCCCGCGATGACGCTGCCCGCCTGTGGCGGCTCCGCCAGGGACCTGTCCGGGAGGTTGTACGTGGCCAAGAGCCCGAAGAAGATGAGCACGGCAAGGATGTAGTTGGCCACGGGCCCGGCCGCGATGGTCACGATGCGGCCCACGACGCTCTTCTTGTTGAAGAGCCCCTCGTCCTCGGGGTCCACCTCTTCATAGGGGTTCATCCCGGCGATCTGCACGTAGGCCAGAAAAGGCACGGCCGCGATCTGGAAGACGGTGTCGCTCCCCTTGGGCTGCCACTTGAACAGCGTGGGGCCAAAGCCGATGCTGTAGCGCAGCACCCGCATACCGAAGGCCCGGGCCGCCAGGTAGTGACCGGTCTCGTGTACGATGACCATCACAGAGAGACCCACAATGGAGACCAGAATCGTAAGCGCGTCCACGTTGCCGAACAGGATACCTGCTGAGGCCCGCGCGTCGACCCGCGTGTTGATGCGCTGCGTGACGGTGCTGGTGAGCGCGCTCTTGCCCTGGCACGCCACCGCGGACGAGCGACCGGTGCTCCACGAGTACGTGCCCGAGGTGAGCGACGACGAGCTGAGCATCTGGCAGGGCGAGAGCGGCGCGCCGAGCGCGATCGTGTACGACGGGGAGGTCCTCGCCGCCCCGAACCTGACCGCCGCAGAGGCCCCCGGTCCGCGCATGGTGGCCATCCCGGGTGACGGCCTGGGCCAGGACGAAGCGGGGCGCCGCTCACCGGAATTTCGCCCCGACCGCGTGACTACCCTCGAGCAGGACGTGGACTACAGCGTGGCGTTCGCGCCCTCGGTCATGCCGCACAAGCGTGTGAGCGCGCTCGACCGCGTGGTGTTGGCGCCCGACGGCGTGCCCGTCTTGGCCGCACCCACGAGGCCGCCGGAGACGCTGTCGGTGGCGAGCGCGCCTGGCGTCGGACGCGACCGCTTCTGGGGCAGCGTCACGCTGGACTTCCGCTCGGGCGTGCGGGTGCCCATCCCCTCGGTGAGCCCCGAGAGCCAGATCCTCAGCGTCCAGACGGAGCCGCGGGTGCCCGTGGTGTTCGAGCGCGACGAGGCGGGCAACTACTTCGTGCGCGTGGCGCCGGGCGCCCCAGGTGTGGTGCGCCTGGCCTTCCTCACCGACGCGCCGGTGGGGTACTTCAACCAGAGCCTGCCGGACGCGAGCCTACCCGTGGGCGCGCGCGCTGCGGAGGTGCCGCCCCTCCCGAGCTCCGTGCGGGAGAACGCCCTGCTCTTCGCCGCCGAGCTGGGCCTGTCGCCGCGCAGCTCCTACCGCCACGCCCTCGAGACGCTGGTGCACCACTTCCGCTCGTTCCGGGAGGCGCGTGAGGCCTTCGGCGACGGACAAGACATCTACCTGGACCTGGCGCGGGGGATGCTGGGCGTGTGTCGGCACCGAGCCTACGCCTTCACCATCACGGCGCTCGCGCTGGGCATCCCGACGCACTTCGTCATGAACGAGGCGCACGCCTGGGTGGAGGTGCGGCTCCCCGCAGGCGAGTGGATGCGCATCGACCTCGGTGGCGCCGCCGCCGGCGTGCGCACGCAGGGCAACACAGACGCGCCCCACTACGAGCCGCGCATGGCGGACCCGCTGCCCCGCCCGCCAGCGTACCGCGCGAGCCTGGAGCGCGCCGCACAGACCACGGGGAGTGGCGGCGCGAGCGCAGCCGAGGGGGGCGAGGGCAGCGCTGATCAACCCGGGGCGGGCAGCAGCAGCAGCAGCGTCACCACCAGCGCGAGCGGGGGCCAGGATGGCAGCGGCGCAGGCGGCGTCACCAGCGACGGCAGCGCGACCGCGACCAGCGGCAGTGGGAGCGGAGGCAGCGCCCCCCGCCCACGCGAGGGGGTGCAGGTGCGGCTCTCCGCGGCCAGCTCGGAAGTGCTGCGTGGACGCGCGCTGGACCTCGAAGGGCAGGTCACGAACGCTGCCGGCGCCCCCGTCGCGAGCATGCGCGTGGAGGTGCTGCTCGCGGGCCGCGGAGAGCGGCTGCTGGGAGTCGCCGTGACGGACGCGCGCGGGCGCTTCTTTGGTGCGTTCGGCGTCCCGCACGACCTCGCCGTCGGGGACTACCGCCTCGTGGTACGCACACCGGGCGACGCCCAGCACCTGCCTGGCGCGCTGCCGTAGGCTGCCGGCTAGAGCACAGTTCAGA
>JACKEI010000011.1 GCA_020633075.1 Sandaracinaceae bacterium | reverse complement strand
GTAAGCCCTCCGCCAAGGTCGGGGGCCTCTCGAGGGCGGCCTGCGCTACCTGGTGTCGGATGCTCGACACGCCACCCGACGCCGCGCCCCTCCTAAGCGCCTGCCTGCTGAGCGGCCTGGTAGGCGTGCGGCGTCAGGTCGGCGGGCGTCAGGCCGCGGTTGGCTCGGTGCGGGACTACCCGCGTGAGTGCCCACTCGAGGTAGCTGAACGGGTCGACGCCGATCAGCCGGCATGTGCTGACCAGCGTGAGCAGCGTGCACAGGCGGACCGCTCCCTCCTCGCCGCCGGCGAACAGCGAGTTGTTCCGGATCAAGTTGACGCTGCGGAGCGCCCGCTCGCTCCAGTTGTTGTCGAGGGGCACGTCGGGGTCCTCGAGGAAGCGCGTGAGCGCGTCCCAGTGCTTGATGTAGTAGTTCATCGCCTTGTAGACGGGGTTGTCCGGCAGCAAGTCGTCGCGGTGCTCGTCCAGCCAGAGACGGAACTCCCGGGTGATGGGCGCGATGTTCGACTGGCGCCAGGCCAGCAGCTCAGCGCCTGTCAGTCCCTGCTCCCGCGCCTTGGCTTCCTCGGCATAGAATCGGCCGATGTACGCCAGCGCGCGGCCCGCGAGCAGCGGCGCCTTGTCGGCGTCGTCGCGGAACTTGCGCAGCCCGTGGGCGTTGCACCCGGACTCGACGCGCTCGTCGTCGACGAACAGACAGTCGTGAGCGTTCAGCGCGTCCGCCGTGACCGTGCCCTTCCAGCGAATGGGCTTTCCCTCTTCGTCATGCCCCAGCGTGAAGAAGTCGAGGGCGTGGTGACCCTCCTTCGTCGGGGTGTAGACGTACACGGCGTGGCGGTCGTCCCCGAACACCAGGATCTGGCCGCGGACCGGGTCCAGCTTCACGAGGAAGCCGTCGGGCTCGACTTCGCCCTCGCGGGCCGGCCCCTTCACCGGATTCGCCTTCTGCCTCGGGAAGACGACGAGCAGACCGGTGCCGTCGGTCCGGACGTGATCGCCAGCGAGCAGCGACAGGCGCAGGTGCTGGGCGATCGGCAGCAGGAGGTCGGGTCCTCGTTGCCACCACCGCGTGAGCTTCGACGATGCGAGGGTCACACCCTGGTCCGCGAAGTCGCGACGAAGCCGATCGAGCGGCAGGAACAGGCCGACCTTGGCGTAGCAGAGCCAGGCGAGCAGGGCCATCGTGCACGAGGCGCGGTCGAACGGCATCGGGGGCGCGTCGGCGGTGGTCCGGGCGAGGCAGGTCCGACAGCGACAGACGACCCGCTCGGTGCGGCGCACGCGCAAGTGGGCGCGGACGTAGTCGAGCTCCTCGGTGACCAGGACCTTCTCGCGCTCGAGGTCGACGCCGCCGCAGTCGCGACAGCTCGGCGGCACCTCGGTCTTGGTGTTCCGCTCGAGCTGGGGAGGAAGCGCGCCTCGCCCGTGCTTCGAGCGGTTCGGGGCTGCACGGTCGGACGGTGGCGTCAGGGGCGCGACGTCCTCGTCCGCCGCCGAGGCAGCGTGCGCCTCGGCGACCGCGCGCGCCTCGGCCTGGACCTTCGCGAGCTCGGCTCGGCGCTCGTCGTTGCGGTCCCGCAGCAGCGCGTCCAGCTGCCGCGTCAGCCCCTCGACCATCTCGACCAGGCGCCGGATCTCCGCGCGCGCCTCGGCCGTCTCGGCCCTCGCCTGCGCCGTCTCGTGTCGACGCGACTCGAGCTCCTGCTGCAGCGTCTGGATCACGCTCAGCAGGGCGGCGACGGAGGATGCGTCGAG
>JACKEI010000010.1 GCA_020633075.1 Sandaracinaceae bacterium | reverse complement strand
GCGACAGCCATCACGACCCAGTCGGCGATGTCGGCGAGGGCGTCATCGGCCTCCGGCTCGGAGCTGGTCAGGTCGACGCTCTCGAGCAGCGTCGCCACGCGACGTAGCTCTGGGAGGTCGAGGTGCCCCATGACCGGATAGTCCTCGACGGCCGGCAAGTGCACGGGCGGGCCACCAAAGAAGAGCTTCTTGGTGTCGAGGCCCTGCGCCACGAACGCCGCCGGGGTCGTCTGCACGATGGACTGCAGCAACTGCCAAGAGCCAGGCGAGAGGCTGTTGTTGGGGAGCGTGCGGCCCAGCCTGTCGCATAGGCGTTCGAGCATGTGCGCATACTCCGAGGCGGGGAGCACGGGCGCGCCGCCGCCCACGATGGTCCGCAGCACCTCCAGCTCGGCGGCGTCGTTGCCACGCATAGTGGGCGTCATCGCCTGCTCGCTGGGCACTTCCAAGAGGGCGCGTATCTGGTCCAGGTCGACCGTATACGCCATGACCCCGCGGCTCATGGCTGAACGCCTTCCACCAGCCAGCGTGGCGCATACGGCGACTCCACCTCGAACAACAGGCCACGCTGCACGCCAATGGCCGCCGCGCAGCTGGCGTGAATGGCGAGCACGCTGGTGCCCTGCTTCGAGCGTGCGCCGCGACCGAAGTGCTTCTTGTGGGCCTTGACGGCCCCGGCGACCGCCTCCGTGAAGGCCTTCTGACTGCCTGCGTGGATGGCGTGGATGACGGGGATGATGGACGTGTACACCTGGACCTCGCTCAGGCTGTAGTCCCGCAGGTTTTCCGGCGCCGTGAGAAACTGCGCGTACTCGAAGTCGTCTTTCCACCGCTCCTCGCCTTTGAGCCACGCCGACATGCCCTGTGCGAGAGAGACGTGGAAGTGGCTGGGGTGGCCACCCGGAAAGGGCGCGCTCGCGTCGTGCGCAAGCAGGGTCTCGACCTGACGGGTCTTCTTCAGTGCCGTGCCGTAGAGGAGACCGCGATAAAGGTTGAACCCGGCGACGTACTTCCGTGAGCCAGCGGAAGGTCCCTTCAGCACTTGGCCGTCGAACTCGAACTCGATGGTGTCGCCAGTCGCATTGGCAGCCGCAAATGTGCACGCGCACAGGTCGACGGTCAGCGACAGAAAGCGGCGGGCCGCCTCGGTGGCACCCAGAGAGTGCGCCCAGCACGTGTCGATCTCTTGGCCCTTCACGAGGCGGCCCCCCTCTGAGGGGCACCGCTCGACAAGGGGCTGTAGTTGATCGCGAACATCGCGCGCGGTCTCGTCGAGCTCCTCGCGTGAGTAGTTGGATGTAAATGGATGTGAAGGTATGGAGATCATGAGAGGGCTTTCAGTCGTCGGCGTCGGGCGCCCGGTCAGAGTACCTACGCGCCTGAATAGGACTCAGCGATCCGTCAGCGCCAAGCGGCTGAGAGACCTCGACATAGGCGACGCTGCTCGGGTCGGCCCGACGCAGACGCCGTCCAACGGACCGAGTGTCCGCATCGGAGCGAGGCGAGTCACGCATGTGCTCTGCCACGGACTGTCGATACCCCGTGGTCCCCTGCTGGTGTCTCTCGCCTAGGTCATCCAGACGCGAGGACGAGTTGGTGGAGGAGCCGCCCTTGCCCTCGATGATGATGTACTGCGGGGGTCTTCGGTGCGGGGGGTTCTCGTACACGCGGTCGAAGGTGCCAGGGCCTCGCCCCGCGTGCACGCGTTCGGCTTCCGGGTGTGCCGCGGCAGCCCACGCGTCGGCGGCCTGTTCGCCAAGCTGCTCAGTCGCGCGGTTGGAACGCGTCTGCGCATCGGTGGCCGCAGCCTCGTCACCCGCGGCGCGGGCACGTTCGAGGTCACGTTGGGCGCGCGCTCTGTCCCGCAGGGCGCGCCGTGTGGCGGGGGCACTCGGGTCGAGAGCGGCGCCGTGGGCGTCGATAGTCGCGCGGTCAGCACGATGGTCGGGGATGCGGCTGCCGGAAGCGTTGGGGTCCGGCGCGTACTGGCCCGCGCGCTCGTGTCCGGGTGCGTAACGCAACTGCCCACTGCTGTCTCGTCGTGTTCCGGGTGGGTCCGTGCCCTCGGCCGCGGCGCCCTCCTCCGGCGTGGCCTGCTGCGGGCAGTTCCCAGGACAGGGCTTGTTGAGCCCGCGCAGATCCACGTCGCGGAGCGGGTTCCCATCGGCGCAGTAGCCGTACAGGTTGAGCCCGCCCGTGATCCCGACCGGGTCACTCTCGAGGTACCTCCCGAGCTCCGGCGAGTAGTACCGAAACCGGTTGCAGTGCAGGCCGGTGGTCGCGTCGTGGTAGTGCCCGGGGAAGCGCAGCGGCTGGTGGAAGTCCACCCCGACGTGCACCTCGCACTCGCCGTACGGATGCACGGTGGCTTCCCACACGACCTCGCCGTCGTCGTCCTCCACGCGCTCGGGGCAGCCCCGGTGGTCCGTGAAGTAGTAGTAGCGGTCGCCGTCCTCCGGGCGCTCGGCGGCTTCTTCTCGGGACGCGTAGTCCACCGCCATGAACGGCACCAGCGCGCGCTCGTCGATGTAGACATACACACGCAGTGACCCCGTCGGACCTTCCTCCGCGGCCAGCCTGTCCCCGTACCACCAGAACCGGCTGCGCTCGCACACCCGCGCGCCGTCCGCGTCGCGTCCATAGGCGCGCACCTCGGTGCGCCGGCCGAGCGCGTCGTAGTCCGCTTCCCACACCGTCTCGGGCGCGCCGTAGCGGTGTATCTCCAGCCCGTACGCAGGGTGTCCCGGCGGGTAGGCCTCGCCCGCTTCGGCCGCCGCAAACGAGATGCGCCGCAAGCGGTCGAGCGCGTCGTGCTCGTAGACCAGCTTGCCCCACGTTCCTGACCGCGACCGGACGTGGTCCCGCTCGTCGTACGCGAACCGGTCGCCGTTCGCGCGGTAGAGCCGGTTGCCGCGGTCCAGCTGCACCAGCCCGTCGTCGCGCCCGCCCACGTGCGCGTCGCGCAGCCCAGGCTTCTGGCGGAGGTTGCCGGCCGCGTCGTGCGTGTACGCCTCTTGCCGGCCGTCCGCGTGCGTGACCGTCGCGAGCCGGTGCGCGGCGTCATACGCGTAGCGCGTGGTCCCGCGCAGCGAGTCCTCCCGCGC
>JACKEI010000001.1 GCA_020633075.1 Sandaracinaceae bacterium | reverse complement strand
CATGTTCACGATCAACTCATCGCGCACCGCGACGCCATCGCAGGCGGGGGAACCCCGCAGCTGTTCGTCTTCGCGCGAGGGTTTCACCGCACGCTTCAGCGGCGCGCGAGCGCGGGCGAGGTCACGCTCGTCAGCGCCCGGGACCTGTACGCCTGAACCCGCGCCCTGCTGGGCGGAAGCGCTCGGTTGATTGCAAGCGATGGGATGTCGACCCATCGTTCATGGTGAGCAACGCGCCGAGCGCCGCGGGTCTTGCCGCGAGTTGTGTCATCAGCGTCAGTAAGTCTTTGAGATGACAGGTTAAATGGTGGAGGCGGCGGGAATCGAACCCGCGTCCGAGAACGTTCCAGAGAGGCGTCTACGTGCGTATTTCGTGATTTGAGATTTCGCAGCAGCTTGCGCCCACGAACAGGCTCGCCCTACCGCTAGTGTCCCTTTGTCTCGTCCCCCCGTCGGGTCACGCCCGGAGGAACCAGTCAGCTCAAATGACGTCTATTCCGAGAGCGCTGACGGGCTCGCGGGTTCGACGGCTCATGGGTTTTCAGGCCGCAAGAGCAACTGCGTTATCGTTGGCAGTTATGGGTTCCTGAACGTATTTACGTCGTGCTCAGGCCGACGGTCACGCAACCAATCCTTCTGCGTCCCCGTCGAAACCGATCGCCCCCTGGGATGTGTCCAAGGTACGAGCGCCTGCACGGCGGTGCGGCCGCGCAGGGGGAGACTCGTGTTGTCAAAGGTCGGAGCGACTATGGGGACCCGCAGGCCCGGGCGCAAGGGGCGCGCTACAATGGGCCAGGCCCGCTCCGGGTGGCCCGGACGTGTGGTCTGAGGTAAGAGGCCCCACAGATGTCGAAGGAATTGCCGCCGGACAAACGCGAGGTCGCGCGCTCGCTCCTGCTGCGGGGCAGCATGTTCGTGCACCTGGACCCGCGGGTCGAGGGGGTGGTGGTGCCCCCGTGGTTGCGGAAGCAGCCGCAGCTCGTGCTGCAGATGGGGCTCGACATGGTCGTGCCCATCGTGGACCTGCGCATCGACAAGGACGGCGTGTACGGCACGCTCTCGTTCAACCGCTCGCCCTTCACCTGCATCGTGGGCTGGGACGCCATCTTCGCGCTGGCCGGAGACGACGGGCGCGGCATGGTGTGGCCGGAGTCCATGCCCCCGGAGATCCTCGCCGAGGTGGAGCGGGAGGCCGGCCGCCAGGGCCCCGTGCCGCTCAGCGCCGTCGCGGACCTGCGGGACGACTACGACGAAGACGACGACGAGTACGACGACGACTACGATGACGACGACGACAGGCCCCAGGCCAGCGGCAAGGGCCGTCCGGGCAACGTCATCCGCCTCGCGCCCAAGCTCAGCGCGCTGCAAGGGGGGCTCAGCCAGCAGGCCAAGCGCACCCCCAGCGCCGCGCCGGGCGCCCCGGCGGCGGGGCCATCGTCTCCGCCCGCGCAGAGGCCCTCGTCAGTCCCCAGCCCGCTGTCGGCCGTGCAGGACGAAGGGGTGCGCGAGCGCGACACGCTGGAGCTGGTAGAGCCCGGGGACGGCCCGAGCGCCGACACCAGCGCGAAGGACGCACCGAGCGCGGGCCAGGCCCCGTCCGACGCGGCACGCCCGGACAAGAGCGCGGCTTCTGGTGAGGGCGCCACAGACGACGCCGCCCGCCCCGCCAAGCTGCCTTCCGTGCCGCCCCGCAAGAGCCCCGCCGAGAGCGTGCGCCCCCAGGCCAAGGCCGCTCAGCCCAGCCAGCGCCCCTCGCGCGCCACCAACGCGGCGCGCTCCACCCGTGGCGACGACGACGAGCCGGAGACCCCTCCGCCCGCGCCCCGCGGCTCTCACCTGCGCTTGATCAAGTAGCTGGGTCGGGCCGCGTGGTCACACGGCGCACGCTGCGCGGCGGCGGCTTGAGCCCGAACTTCTCCATCTTGTAGATGAGCGCGCGGCGCGAGATGCCCAGCGCCTTCGCGGCGTGGGTCTGGTTGTGGTTGCAGTCGGCCAGCGTCTTGATGATGGCGTCCCGCTCCATGCCGTCCACGTGCTCACGCAGGCGCCCGCGGTTGGACGCGATGGGCATGGGCTCGGCGGGCATGTGCTCCCCCAGCAGCTCGCCGTTGCCCGCCAGCCGCACCGCACGGTGCATGGCGTTCTTCAGCTCCAGCACGTTGCCGGGCCACGGGTAGCTGCGCAGGCGCGCCACGGCGCCCGGCGACCAACGCACCGGCTCCGGCGAGCCCGCCTCGATGGCAAAGCGGGTGGCCAGCGGCAGGATGTCCGCGGTGCGCGTGCGCAGCGGAGGCAGCTCCACGGGGGGGCTGGTGAACAGCGAGAAGAGCTCCGCGTCGAAGGCGCCCCGGGCCACCAGCCCGGCCACGGCGCGCTGCGTGGTGCCCAGCACGCGGAAGGCCCCACGCCGCGCCAAGAGCGCCTTGCGCATGGCCACGTGCGCCTCGCGTGGGAGGTCGCCCAGCTCGTCCAGCAGGAGCGTGCCGCCGCGGGCGGCGTCGATGCGCGCCGTGTCGTCGGGGGCGTCGGGGTCCCCCAGCGCCACGCGCAGCCGGTCCGCGTCGAACAGCTCCGAGCAGTACAGCGTGACGAAGGGGCCGTGCGGCGTGGGCCCGCGCTCGTGCAGGATGCGCGCGGCCAGGCCCTTGCCGGTGCTGATCTCGCCCGTGATGAGGAGCCAGGAGCTGTCGCCTGGCACGTCGTCCAGCGCGGCCCGCAGCGTGTCCGTGGCCTCTTCCAGCGACAGGTCGTCCGGGTAGTCCGTAGCCGAGTCTTCCACGGGCTCACGCGCGTGGCGCTGCCGCATGCTGTCGGTCTCGAGGGCGCTGCGGGCGGACCAGATCAGGCGCTCGGGCTGGTCGGCGTCCAAGGGCGCCACGGCCAGGCCGACGCTCACGCCCGAGAGCCCGTCCAGCAGGCGCTCGATGACGGTGCTGGCCGTGCCCAGCGCCGTGTCCGGCAGCAGGAACTCGAGCTCGTCCTGAGCGTAGATGCCCACTACGTCGCCGGCACGAAAGCTCTCGAGCGCGCGCTCGGCCACGATGTTGCCGCCCCCCGGGGGAGCGGTGACCATGATGAGCGTGGTGGGGCGCGACTGCCGCCCGGCGCGGGCCAGCTCTTCATACAGCCGCTCGCGGAACTCTTGGTGCGTGAGCGTGCGTCGGCGCACGGCGTCCAGCGTGGAGGGGATGCCCAGCACCAGCTGCGTGTCCCCCACCACCACGTCTTCGCCCGGCTCGAGGGGCTGCGTGGGCTCGGCCGGCTTGCCGCCCACGTGGACCTCACCAACCACGCAGGTGAGCGTGACCGTGTCCTCCTCCCAGAGCAGCGTGGCCAGCTCACTGCCCGGAGCGGCGCCCGTCACGACCACGTCGCTGTCTGGTGTGCTGCCCACGCGCAGCGCCCGCCCCGCCTCTAGCTCGACGACGCGTAGACCCGCAGGCGAACTCACCACCACGAAGGGAGTCAGCTCCTCGGGCTGTGCACGGTCCATAGAACCCATCGGCCCTGACTATGACCCTGGTGAGCCGGCCGGTCTACGCATTTAACCACCCCACAGCCAGGTCCCGAGGCGCACGGCCACGCCCACCGTGAGCAAGGCCGCGAAGGCGAAGCCCTTCTTGCGGTCGGCGGCGGGCACGCGCAGCGAAGCGGGCGCGAGGGCCACCACCACCCCCAGGCTGAGCATGGGCAGGGCCGGCAGCGCCCGCTCGAAGGCCACCAACGCGGCAAAGGTCAGCACGAAGCCAGCAAACTGCCCCGCAATCAGCCGCGCGCGGCGTAAGCCCGTGGCCCGCGCGGCGGCGCCGTACACCGACGCGATGGTCACGTCGCCCACCCCGATCAGCGGCTCCACGCTTCCGGTCCCGAAGATGGGCCAGCTCAGCGTGACCAGCGGCAGGGCCACCTCGGGGCTTGCGATGATCTGGGCCGTGGGCCCCTCGGGCACGAACACGCTGAGCACGTCCACCACCGACGCGACCCAGGCCAGCAACACCAAGTGACCGGCGTGCTCCACGCGGCCCCCCACGGCGCTCCCCAGGATGCCTCCAAAGGTGAGCAGCGCCGCGTTGATCAGCCCGGCGGCCACGCTGGGGGGCAGGGACGCCCGCAGCTGCAGCACGGCCGCAAGCAGGCCCAGCGGGAGGAGCAGCAGCGCCAGCTGGCGAGGCTTGGCCGTGGGGCAGACCGCCGCCACGCCGCAGATGGCCGCCCCCGTGATCAGGAAGGCCAGCAGCGCGCCGGCCAGCGGGGGCACGGGAAGGGCAGGGC
Source organism: Sandaracinaceae bacterium (assembly GCA_020633075.1). Lineage (GTDB taxonomy): Bacteria > Myxococcota_A > Polyangia > Polyangiales > Houyiibacteriaceae > JADJJE01. Next base: position 2,182,626 of record JACKEI010000001.1, on the reverse strand, counting down.
CGAGCGGGACACTCAGCGTATAGGCCGCGCTCGCCGCCGCGACCACCCAACCGAGCGCACGCCAAGACGCCGGCCAGGAGGGTGGCGGCCCAGTGGGGTGCGGCGCGGTCGGGCCCGAGCTCTCGCTCACGCGCGCTCAGTCCCCCGCACGAACACTCGCGTAGTCCGCGAAGGTGTGTCCCTTGGGGGTCACGACCACGTTGGTGACGCTGCCCGCGGTCGGGGCGCCCACCGAAGCGGGGCCGTCGGCGGCGTGACGCATGCGCTCACCCACCAGCTGAGCGATGTCTGCGGGGGGCAGCACCACCAGACGCCGGCCCGTGGGCGCGGCCGGCAGGGCCCAGAGCTGCTCCGGGGAAACGGCGGTGAAGGGCTCGAAGGGCACGCGTAGGGCGTCTGCCAGCCCCCGCGCCGCGTCGCTCGCGCCGCTGACCACGCCCACGGGCGTGACGTCTCCCTCCGTGCCAGCCCAGGTGGGCACGGGCAGCTCGGCGCCGTCGGACACCAGCGTGGTCAGCGTGTGCCCGGCCCGCTGCATCTCGCTGGCCCACGCTGGCACGCTGAACGCGTGGGAGGCGTCGTTGAAGGCCAGCAGGCGCGCGTGGGTGACGGCCTGCTGGGCGTCGTCCAGGAACACGTGCAGCCGGCTGATGGCCGTGTTGGAGATGCGCCCGATGGGCCGCGGGCGATGCTCACGCAGCCCCAAGACGCCGGACACCAGGCTGGCGATGACGCCCCCGTGCGCGAACACGGCCACGCGCGCGCCGGGGTGCACCTCGCGCAGCAGCGTCAGCATGGCGGCCTCGACGCGCGCGCTGAGGTCCGCCCAGGACTCGGCCCCGCCGATCTTGACGTGGTCGCCGTGCATCGCGGCCCTGACCTCGTCCGGGTAGCGCTCGGCCACCTCGGCGCGCGTGAGCCCCTCCCAGCGGCCCACGTCGATCTCGCGCCACTCCTTGCGCACGTCCACGGGATGTCCAGCGGCCAGCGCGGTCTGGTGTGCACGCGCCAAGTCCGAGCTGACCACCTTGTCGAAGCGCTCACCGCGCAGCCGCTCCCCGACCCGCGCGGCCTGCTGCTTGCCCAGCTCGCTGAGAGGCGCGTCCCCGTGACCCTGCCAGGTGCCCGTCACGTTGTACGTGGACTCGCCGTGGCGGACGAGCGTGAGCTCGATGGGGGCGCGCTCGCTCACTTGCTCTTCTTCTTTTTCTCCGGGCCCGACTTCCGGGTGTTGATGACCTCGTCGAGGATGCCGTAGGCCTGCGCCTCTTCGGCGCTCAGGAAGTTGTCGCGCTCCGTGTCATGGGTGACCTGCTCGAAGGTCTTGCCGGTGTGGGCGGCCATGATCTCGTTCAGGCGGCGCTTGAGCGAGAGGATCTCCTTGGCGTGGATCTCGATGTCCGTGGCCTGACCCTGGTAGCCGCCGAGGGGCTGGTGGATCATGACGCGGCTGTGCGGGAGGCCGCGGCGCATGCCCTTCGAGCCGGCCGCCAGCAGCAGCGCCGCCATGGACGCGGCCTGGCCGATGCACACCGTGGCCACCGGGCAGCGCACGTACTGCATGGTGTCGTAGATGGCGAGACCGGCCGTGACGATGCCACCCGGGCTGTTGATGTAGATGGTGATGTCCTTGTCGGGATCATCGCTCTCCAAGAAGAGCAGCTGCGCAATGACCAGGTTCGCGACGTGGTCGTCGATGGGCGTCCCCAGGAAGATGATGCGGTCCTTGAGGAGGCGGCTCCAGATGTCCCACACGCGCTCGCCACGGTGTGTGGTCTCGACGATGGAGGGGATCCCGATGGCCTGGGGGCGGAGCGAGGGGTCGAAGGTCGCGGTCATCCCGTGCTTGTAACGCTCCCCGAGCCACTCAACAACCCCCCGGTGTGCTGCTCGCTCAGGCCTCGGGGCCGAAGCTGAGGATCACGTAGCCGCCGGAGCGCTCGTCCTTCTGAATGACCAGCAGCCCGCGCGCGCCGGCGTCCTCGATCAGCTGGTTGAAGGTGCGGTAGCCGTAGTAGGCCTCCGAGAAGTTGGGGCGCTTGCGCTTGAGCACCTGCTTCACCATCGACGCGTACAGGTTTCCGTCGCGGTCGGCGAAGAGGGACTCCACCGTCTCGAGCACGATCTCGAGCGCCTCTTCGGGGGTGCCCAGCGCCTCGGTGGCGGTGGGCTTGTTGCGGGAGCTGACCTTGACCTCTTTGCCGCCCTCCCGGCCGTCCTTGGTCGCGTCGCGCGCGTCCTTCGGGGCCTCGGCCTTCTTGGTGGCTGCGGCTGCCGCGGGCGCTGCGCTCGCTTGTCCGCCCGCCGCGCTGGTGGCTGCCGGGGCGCTCGCGGCCTGCGCGGGGCCCTTCTTGCGCCGGCTCGCTGCGGTGCGGCTGCTGCGCCCCTGCTGCGCGCGCACCAGGTCGTCGTAGTAGATGAACTCGTCGCAGTTATCCACCAGCAGATCGCTGGTGCTGTTCTTGACGCCCACCCCGATGACCATCTTGTCGTTCTCGCGCAGCTTGCTCACCAGGGGCGAGAAGTCGCTGTCGCCCGTGATGAGCACGAAGCCGTCCACGTGGGTCTTGGTGTACGAGAGGTCCAGGGCGTCCACCACCATGCGGATGTCCGCCGAGTTCTTCCCGCTGATGCGCGCGTGCGGGATCTCGATCAGCTCGAACGCGGCTTCGTGCATGGGGCGCTTGGCGGCCTTGTAGCGGTCCCAGTCGGCGTAGGCCTTCTTGACCACGACCTTGCCCTTGTCGAGCACGCGCGCCAGCACCAGCTGGATGTCGAACGCGTCATAGCGCGCGTCGCGGACGCCCAGGGCCACATTCTCGAAATCACAAAAGACCGCCAAGTTGTAGACGGAGGGCGCGTCGCTCATGGCGCGCACTCTACACGAGTGCGATGAGGAGTACGATGCCCGGTATGCGTTCCCTTCCGTCCCACACGGACATCCTGCGCCGCCTGGTCGCGGCCCCCTCGGTGAGCTCTCCCGACCCCGGCTTCGACCAGAGCAACCGCGCGGTCATCGACCACCTGGCCGAGCTCTGCGAGCAGCTGGGCTTTCGCGTGGAGGTGGTGCCGCTCACGCGCGCGCCTCACAAGGCGAACCTTATCGCCACCCTGGGCCCCGCAGACCAGCCGGGGGGCTTGGTGTTCTCCGGGCACTCCGACACGGTGCCCTTCGACCGCGACGACTGGCAGACCGACCCCTTCACGCTGACCACGGGGGAGGACGGCGCGCTCTTCGGTCTGGGTGTGGCGGACATGAAGGGCTTCTTCCCCTGCGTGCTGCACGCCGTGCGTGAGCTGGGCGCGGGCGCGCTGCAGAAGCCCGTGGTGCTGGTGGCCACGGCCGACGAGGAGAGCACCATGTGGGGCGCGCAGCAGCTGGTGAGCGAGGGGCGGCGCTTGGGCCGTCACGCCATCATCGGCGAACCGACCGGCCTGCGCCCGGTGCGCAAGCACAAGGGGGTCATGATGGAGCGCGTGCTGCTGGAGGGCCACGCCGGCCACTCGAGCGACCCGTCCCTGGGCGCCAACGCCATCGAGGGCATGGGCCGCGTCATCGCCGCGCTCGGGGCGCTGCGCGAGGACTTCGCCCGCCGCTACCGCGACGAGAGCTTCAGCGTGCCGGGCCCCACGCTCAACCTGGGGAAGGTCACGGGCGGCGACAGCCCCAACCGCATCTGCGCCCACTGCGAGCTGCACTTCGACGTGCGGCCCCTGCCAGGCATGCTCCCCGACGCCATCCGCCGCGAGGTCGCCGCCGCCGTGCAAGACGCCATCAAGGGCCTGGGCCTGAGCGCGGAGTGCGGCGCGCTGGTGGACGGCGTGCCCCCCTTCGAGACCCAGGCGGACTCCCCCTTCGTGCAGGCCTGCGAGCAGAGCTCGGGCCACAAGTCCATGGCCGTCATGTTCGGCACCGAAGCCCCCTACCTGAGCGAGCTGGGCATGGAGACGGTGGTCATGGGCCCAGGCGACATCGCCGTCGCCCACCAGCCCAACGAGACCCTCCGCGTCCAGGACCTGGAGCACGCCACCACCCTCTACGGCCACCTCCTGCACCGCTTCTGTGCCAAGGACTGAGCCACCGCCACGGCCACCGACTCCGCCACCGCCACCGCCACCGACTCCGACTCCGACTCTGCCACCGCCACCGCCTCCGCCTCCGCCACCGCCACCGACTCCGTCTCCCCCCAAGCCCAGTCGACCCTGCCGCCGTCGCGTGATAAACGCCGCCTCATGTCGTCGCCCGTCATCATCCTCGACTTCGGCTCGCAGTACACCCAGCTCATCGCGAGGCGCGTCCGCGAGCTGCAGATCTACTGCGAGATCCAGCCCTGCACCATGGAGCTCGACGCGCTGCGGGCGCTCGAGCCTGCGGCGGTGATCCTCTCCGGGGGCCCGGCCAGCGTCTTCGCGGATGGCTCGCCCACGGTGGACAAGGGCGTGTTCGAGCTGGGCGTCCCGGTGCTGGGCATCTGCTACGGCATGCAGCTCACCTGCCACCTCCTGGGTGGGCGCGTGGAGGCCGCCACGGAGCGCGAGTACGGCCCGGCCACCATCCACGTGGACAAGCCCGTGGGCCTGCTGGCCGCGTTCGAGGCCGGCGCCGACGTGGACGTGTGGATGAGCCACGGCGACCGCGTGGCGGCGCTGCCCGAGGGCTTCCACGTGGTGGCCAAGTCCAGCAACAGCCCGTTCGCGGCCGTGGCCGACGAGTCGCGGCGCCTGTACGGCGTGCAGTTCCACCCCGAGGTGGTGCACACCCCGCGCGGCGTGGAGATGCTGCGCGCGTTCCTGGTGGACACGGCCGGCGTCACGGCCGACTGGACCCCGGGCAACTTCGTCGAGCAGTCCGTGGCGGCCATCCAGCAGCAGGTGGGGGAGGGCGCCGCCATCTGCGGGCTCTCGGGCGGCGTGGACTCGTCCGTGGCGGCCATGCTGGTGCACAAGGCCATCGGCGACAGGCTCACCTGCATCTTCGTGGACAACGGCCTGCTCCGTAAGGACGAGGGCAAGAAGGTCATGGAGATGTTCGCGGACAACCTCCACCTGAAGGTCATCCACGTGGACGCCTCGGCCGAGTTCCTGGGCGCGCTCGAGGGCGTGAGCGACCCGGAGACCAAGCGCAAGATCATCGGCAAGGTCTTCATCGACGTCTTCGACCGCGAGGCCAAGAAGATCACCGACGCCAAGCACCTGGTGCAGGGCACGCTCTACCCGGACGTGATCGAGAGCGTGTCCTTCAAAGGCCCGAGCGCCGTCATCAAGAGCCACCACAACGTGGGAGGCCTGCCCGAGCGTATGAACCTGTCCCTGGTGGAGCCGCTGCGCTTGCTGTTCAAGGACGAGGTGCGCGAGGTGGGCAAGGCCATGGGCATGCCGCACGACGTGCTGCAGCGGCAGCCGTTCCCGGGGCCCGGTCTGGCCGTGCGCTGCCCCGGGGTGATCGAGCGTGAGAAGCTCGACATCCTGCGCGAGGCCGACGCCATCTTCGAGCAGGAGATCCGCGCGGCCGGCCTGTACGAGAAGATCTGGCAGAGCTTCGCCGTGATCCTGCCCGTGAAGACCGTGGGCGTCATGGGCGACGAGCGCACCTACGAGTACGTGGTGGCGCTGCGGGCGGTCACGTCGCGCGACGGCATGACGGCGGACTGGGCGCGCATCGACCACGACGTGCTGGCCAAGACCTCGACGCGCATCATCAACGAAGTGCGCGGCTGCAACCGGGTCTGCTACGACATCTCGTCGAAGCCCCCCTCCACCATCGAGTGGGAGTGAGCGTGCCCCGCGTCTCGGCGCTGCTCCCGGGGGCGTTGCTCGCTGCCGCGCTGCTGGGCTGCGGTGCGCAGCAGCATCCGGGCGAGCCCACCCGGCTGTCGGTGATCACGGACCCGCCCAACACGCGGATTCGCATAGACGACCGCGACGTGGGGAGCGCCCGGGTCATCCAGGCACGCCCCCCCCGACTGACGCGCGGGCGGCACCAGGTGAGCATCGAGGCGGACGGCTACTTCCCGCACGACGTGGAGGTGGACCTGCCGCCCGGCACCACCACCCTCCGCGTGCAGCTCCGACCCATCCCGCGCTGAGCGACGCTCAGGCGAGGGCCGCCGCGATGAGCGCCTGCGTCCGGTCCGCGATGTCGTCGCCCGCGAGCGGTGGACCGTGGGCCGGCACCACGATGCTGGGCGGGTGCTTCTTCATCTCGTCGGCCAGCGTGCGCAGCGTGCCCGCCTTGTCCTTGACCATGAACTTCATGGCCAGGTTGAACACCCGATAGCCCGGCGCGCTGCCCGTCGCCTTGAACGCCATCCACGCCAGCGGGTTGCTCGGCAGCTTGGGGATGTTGGCCAGGATGTCGGACACGAACCAGATGTGGCCGCCGGCGACCTCCACCCACACCCAGGTCTCACCGCACTTGGTGTTCTCCACCTCGCCGATGCCGATGCGCGGGCCGGCGATGAGCGGCACCAGGCTGATGGGCTCGAACTCGCCCGCCTCCGGGTTCTTCGCGCGCACGCGGATGACCGTCTCGGGCGCGGCGAAGAAGCGGGCCTTCGGGAACTTGGCGCGCCACTCGGCCACGCCCAGGTGGTGGAAGCCGTTGGGCGCGATGACGGCGCCCACCTCACCGAACTCGGCCAGGTCCCCGAGCGCGGCGTCGCTGATGCGCACCGCCGGGCTCACGACCAGCAGCTTGTCGTTCGCCATCCGCGCGACGAAGGTGTTCGCGAGTCCCTGCTTGGCGAAGCTGTACTCGAAGCTGAGCACCCCCGCCTCGCGATCCAAGATTGTCCAGCCGTTGCTCGTGGTGTCCATGATGTTCCTTGCGGTGGCGCGACACGCTATCCTCTTGCCGTGCCAAAGACCGCCGCCGCCCTGATGGTCGGGAACGAGATACTAACGGGCAAGATCGAAGACACCAATACCCGCTACTTGGCTCGGGTGCTCTTCGAGCTGGGCGTCGCGCTGCGGCAGGTGGTGATCTGTCCGGACGAGACGGACATCATCGTGCGGGAGCTGAACGCGCTGCGCGCCGCGCACGACATGGTGTTCACCAGCGGCGGGGTGGGGCCGACCCACGACGACATCACCATCGACGCCGTCGCTGCGGCTTTTGGCCGGCCGGTGGTGGAGTCGCCCGAGATCGCCGCGATGATCCGCAGTCACTTCGGGGACATCGTGACGCCGGCCCACCTGCGCATGGCCAACATGCCCGAGGGCTCGGAGCTGGTGCGCAGCGCGCGCAGCGGGTGGCCCACGGTGGTCTGCGAGAACGTCTACATCCTGCCGGGCGTGCCCGAGATCTTCGAGCGCAAGCTGGACGCGCTGCGGGAGCGGCTGGACGAGGGGCAGCGCTTCTTCAACCACACGGTGTACACGCACTGCGACGAGGGAGAGATCGCCGAGCTGCTCACCACGCTGACCTTCGCGCACCCCGCCGTGACCATCGGCAGCTATCTGGTCCTGAGCGACCCGACCTACCGGGTGCGCGTCACCTTCGACAGCGTCGACGCGCTGGCCAGTCAGGTGGCCGCAGACGCCTTCACCGCCGCGCTGCCCGTCGAGAAGCTGGCCCGCCGAACCTGACGCGCGCGGGTGTCAGAGGGGGGCGTCGAAGTCGTCTTCGGGCGTGGGCGCGACCTCGCTGTCCACGGGGGTGGGCACGAAGGCCGTGGCGTTGAGCACCAGGAAGCCGAAGACCCCTGCCAGCAGCAGCGCGCCCACGGCCAGCGGCTTCTTGCCGCGCTTGAACGCCAGCCCCGCGCCCACGAGACTCCCGACGGCGCCCACGGCCCCGACTCCCTGAATGATCATCCACGCTTCCATGGCGTGGAGTCTATCGGCTGAGGGGCGCGCTGCCTACCCTGCGCTGCCCGCAGCCAGCTGTTGGCGGCGCGCCTCTGCGAGGGCGATGCCGGCGGCCACCGATGCGTTGAGCGACTCGGCCTCGCCAGTGATGGGGATGTGCGCGACGAGGTCGCAGCGCTCGCGCACCATGCGGCGCATGCCCTCGCCCTCGGAGCCGATGACCAGGACACGGCCCTGTGGCGCCTCGGGCAACGCATAGATGCTCGTGTCGCCGTCGCCGTCCAGCCCGACGATCTGTAGGCCGTCGTCGCGCAGGGACATGAGCGTGCGCTGCAGGTTGGTCACCCGCACGATGCGCGCGCGCTCCGTGGCCCCCGCCGACACGCGCACGACCACGGGGGTGACGCTCACCGAGTTGTGCTTGGGGATCAGGATGCCGTGAGCCCCGAAGGCCACCGCGCTGCGCACGATGGCGCCGAAGTTGTGGGGGTCGGTCAGGCTGTCCAGCGCGACGAAGAGCGGGCAGGGCCCCGCCTGCGCTTGGAGCTCCGCCATGTCCACGTAGGGGTAGTCCCCGGTGATGGCGACCACGCCCTGGTGCTTCACGCCCTTCGCCAGGTCGTCCAGCACGGCGCGCGGACGCTCCTCGACGCGCACCTTGCCCTTCTCGGCGAGCATCCGCACCTCGCGCAGGGACTCGGAGTCGCCTTCGTGCACGTACACCACGTGCACCTGCTGCCGGGCCCCGCTGCGCAGCGCCTCGGCGACGAAGCGCGGCCCCGTCAGGATGCGCTTCACGCGGGGACCCGGGAGCGCGCGGCCAGCGCGCCTTCGATCTCTGCCACCACCGCCCGGGCGGCAGCGACCGGGTCTTCGGCGTCACGGATGGGTCGCCCGACGACCAAGTAGTCCGCCCCGTCCCGGATGGCGCTGGCCGGCGTGGCCACGCGCTTCTGGTCGCCGACGGCCGCCCCAGCGGGCCGCACTCCGGGGACCATGAGGGCAGGGCCGCTGCCCAGGCGGTTGCGCAGCAGCCCCACTTCGAGCGGCGAGCAGACCAAGCCACCCACGCCAGCCTCCACGCTGAGGGCGCCCAGGCGCTCCACAGCCTGCGCGGCCGGGCCCGCCAGCCCCACCTGCAGCAGCTCTGCGTCGTCCATGGAGGTCAGCACGGTCACCGCGAGCAGGGTCGTGTCGCCCGCTTCGGCCGCCACCGCACGTAGGGCGCTGGGCCCCGCTGCCGCGTGCACCGTCAGAAAGCGCACGCCCAGCCTGGCCGCAGAAGCTGTGGCCTTTGCCATGGTGGCGGGGATGTCGTGCAGCTTCAGGTCCAGGAAGCACGCCGCCCCAGCGTCATGCACGGCCCGTACGGCGTCCGGGCCCACTGCGGTGAACAGCTCGAGCCCCACCTTGAAGACGCCCACGTCGCTCTTGAGTAGCGCAATGAGGGCCTGGGCGCTGACCAGGTCCGGCACGTCCAGCGGCAGCACCAAGCGCTCGCGCGCACTGGGCGCGCGAGGCTGAACTAGCTCGTCAGTCATGCTGGTGCTTGGATCGACCGGGCTCAGAAGTCGAGGCCGCTGAGCGGGTTGTTGCTCATGCCGCCGCCACCGCCGCCACCGCCACCGCCGCCACCGCCGCCACTGGGACGACTGGGCCGACGACCGCCGCCGCCACCGCCGCCACCGCTGGTGCTCATGCTGGCCGCCGCCGCCGCAGCCGCCGCCTGGGCCGCCGCCGCCTGCTCGCGTGCGGTCCGCGCTTCAGCCTGGGCGCGCTCCGCCTCGGCGTTCAGGCGCGCACGCTCCGCCTCTCGCGCGACACGCTCGTGCTCGGCCTGCTCGGCGGCCACACGTGCGGCACGGTCGCGTTCTTCCAGCTGAGGCTTCACGACCCCGAAGTAGGCTCCCACGCCGCCGCCCACCAACAGCAGGATGATGCCCACGATGATGCCCGGGTGAACGCCCTTCTTCTTCTCCGCCTCGATGGTGGCGAGCTTCTGCTCGTGCGCCAGCAGGCGCGCCTGCTCCTCGGCCCGGGCCGCAGCTTCTGCCTCGAGACGGACCCGCAGCGCACCTTCCTCGGCCTCACGGCGCAGGCGCTCTTCTTCCTCGCGCTGTGCACGCTCGGCGGCCGCGGCGGCCTCCTGCTCCGCACGGATACGGGCCTCTTCGGCTGCCTTCCGGGCGGCTGCCTCGGCCGCGATGCGCTCCCGCTCGGCCTTCGCAGCCGCCTCGGCCGCTTCGGCCTCGGACTGGATGCGGTCCTCCTCGAGGTTCATCAGCTCCTTGAGGTTGAATAGGACGGAGGATTCCTTCTGATCGGACATCGGTGGTGCTGCTCCGTGGGTCAAAAAACGCGCTGACCCGTCAAGTAGTTTGCAGGGGGGGATGCTTCATGTCAACGCCTCAACCGGTGACCAGATGGGCGCGGGGAGGCCGAGTTTACTCGCGCCAGAACAGCTTCCAGGGGTTGTGCTTGAGGTCGCGCAGCATCTCCTGGACGTCGTCGTAGATTTCCTCGTCCATGAGCATGGCGCCGACTGTACCGCGGCCCTGGCGAATGTGCGTGACGATCTGCTCGGCGTCCTGGGTGATGCCCGTGGCGCGGTGCGAGATGTCCGACACATCGGCGATCGTGGACTGAATCTGGGCCTGCTGCTCCTCGCCCAGCATGTCCAGCAGGTCGTCCACCTTGCCGGCGATGCTGCGCGCGTCCGCCAGCAGGGGGTCGATGTCGCGGTTGATGCTGCTGGTGATGCCGTCCACGTTGCGGAGGGTGCGCTGCACGCGGGGCCCCGTGATGAGCTCGTTGGCGTTGCCCAGCAGGTCGTTGGTCTGGTCCGTCGCCGTCTCGATGTTCTGCATGATGCGGTCGATGCGGTCCCCGTGGCGCGTGAAGATGCCGTCGAGGGAGCGCACCATGTTGGCGGCCGCCGAGAGCAGCGAGTCCAGCTCCTCGCGGTTGTCGCGCAGCAGGCCGTGGATGTTCTCGAGCAGCTCGAACATCATGGCGAAGGCCTGGTCCATGCGCGGCGGGTCGATGCCGACCAGGATGTGCCCGTCCGCGACGGCCGGGCGGTCCTGGCTGCCCGGGTCGATGGCGATCAGGCTCTCTCCCACGATGCTGGTGGACGTGACGTACACGCGCGCGTCCTCGCGGATGCTGCCGAAGTACTCCTCTTGGATCTGGAGGCGAATCCGGATGAGCGGGCTGCGCCCCGTGTCCGGGTCCAGCAGACCGCCGCGGTACTCGATCTCCTCGACGCGACCCACGCGGATGTTGCCGATGTTGACGGGAGCCCCGCCCAGCACGTTTCCGGGGTTGTCGAAGTCGATGTAGAGCGTCTTGACGTCGCCACCAGGGCCACCGCCAAGCGCGACCACGAACACGCCCAGCAGCGCCACTGCGACCAAGATCAGCAGGCCGACGCGCACCTCGAGAGACATTCCACCTTTACTCATAGCTCTATCGGCCCTTCCGCCTCTCCCCTGATGAACTGCCTCACCACGGGGTCGTCGGTGTTTTCGAAGTCCGCCCACGTACCGAGCAGGCGAACGGTTCCCTTATACAGCATCGCGATGCGATCTGAGATCGACTCAATCGACACCAAGTCGTGGCTGACCACAATGCTGGTCACGCCGACCACGTCGCACAGCTCCCGAATCATCTGGTCCACCCGGCGGGCGCTGATGGGGTCGAGAGAGGTCGTGGGCTCGTCGAAGAGCACGTACTCCGGGTCGAGGGTGAGCGCGCGGGCGATCGCGACGCGCTTGCGCATGCCGTCGCCCAGCTCCGCCGGGAAGGACTTGGCGAAGTCCTGCATGTGGACCTTCTCCAGCTGCACCATGGCCTGCTCGAGCGCCTGGTCCATGGACAGGCCCTTGTGCTTGCGGAGCGGCAGGGCCACGTTCTCCACGGCGTTCATGGAGTCGAACAGGGTGGAGTTCTGGAACACCATCGCGCAGCGCATGCGCACGGGGTACAGCTCGGTCTCGGACTTGCGGCTGACCTCGTTCTCCGGCTTGCGCTCGCCCAGATAGATGTTTCCGTCGTCTGGGCGCAGGAGGCCGATGAGGTGCTTGATGAGCACGCTCTTGCCCACGCCCGAGCCACCGATGATGAAGAAGCACTCGCCAGTGCCGATCTCGAGGTCCACCCCCTTGAGGATGACCTTGGGACCGAAGGCCTTGTGAATGTTCTCGAAGATGATGGACATGATCAGGCGGGGAGCAGCACGTAGCCGATGGCGCTGAGGATGAACTGCCAGACGATGATACCGAACAACGAGCCGACGACGGCCTCGGTGGTGGCGATGCCCACGCCCTCGGACCCGCCGAAGGTGCGCAAGCCGCGCTGGGAGCTGACGATGGCGATGGTGCCGCCGTAGGTGACCATCTTGAGCAGGCCGAGGATCACGTCGCCCGACGTGAGCATGCTGAAGTTGAGGAAGGTGTTGGGGTTCACATCGAAGCTGACCATGGCGACCAGCATTCCGGAGAAGATGCCCACGCCGCCGCCCACGCACAGCACGACGGTGCCCATGATGACCGACGCGATGAAGCGCGGGACCACCAAGAAGTCCACCGGGTCGGCGGCGCTCATGCGCAGCGCGTCCGTTTGCTCCGTGACCACCATGGAGCCGATCTCGGCCGCGATGCCCGCGCCCACGCGGGTGGCGAGCGGCATGGCGCCCACGGACGCGATCAGGTCGCGCACCTGCAGCTTGAGGAAGGTGGCCCCCAGCAGCGACATGTCGGGGATGATCTTCTTGGTCTGCAGGCCCATCTGGTAGGCCACGATGGCGCCGATGAACGCCATGGTGACGCACATGAAGAACATGGAGCCGTTGCCGATGGCGTACATCTGGGCCGCGATGTCGCCCTTCTCGCGCTTGCCGCGGACGCAGTAGTAGAGCGTGCGGCTGAAGACGCCGACCAGGTCCTTGATCTCGCGCGCGTAGAACTCGAGCTGGCTCTCCTCGACGTCGTCGAGGTCGTCGGGTTCTGAGGCTTGGCTTTCGGCGGTGGCGGTGGTCATGCGCGCGTCAGTCCATGATGAAGGTGGACAGGTAGTCCGCGATGAAGACGCCGCTGGCGGCCGCGACGACCGAGGCGTTGACGGCGCGGCCCACACCCGGCGCCCCACCGCTGGTGGAGAGGCCGTAGTAGCAGGAGTTGAGCGCGATCATGATGCCGAACAGGAACGCCTTGATGACGCCCACGGCGAAGTCCCAGACCTCGAGGCGCGGCAGCGACGAGTTGAGGAAGAGCATCCAGTTCACGTCCAGCATGAAGCTGGCCATGCCCATGGCGCCCACGATGGCGAGGAAGTCGCCGATCACGCAGAGCAGCGTGAGGATGATGACGATGCTGATGGCGCGCGGGACGACCAGGTAGGCGATGGGATCGATGGCGAGCGCACGCAGGGCGTCCAGCTGCTCGGTGACGGCCATGGTGCCGAGCTCGGCCGTGTTGTTGGCCCCCACGCGTCCGTTGAACATGAGGGCCATCAGCAGCGGCCCGATCTCACGGAACGTGGTGTAGATGGCCGACCAGCCGACGAAGCTGCGCGCGTTGTACCGGATGACGAGCGGAGCCGCCTGGATGACCATGATGGCGCCCGTGAAGAACGCCGTGGCGGCGAGGATGGGCAGCGACTTCACGCCCATGCGGTACATGTTGCGGATAAACTCGTACCGGTCGACCTTCCAGGGCGCCGAGCGCCGCAGGATCTGCCCGGCCATGATGGCGATGCCGCCCGCCTGACCGGCGATGCCGAGCAGCGTGGCGCCCACCCGCTCGGGAATGGCCAGGGCGCCCGACGTTCCGTTACTCATAGCGGACCCTCCGTCTCGCCGCGGATGAACTGGTGCACGTACGGGTTGGCGGACGCGAAGGCCTCGTCCACGGTTCCGTCGAAGATGAGCTGCCCATGGAGCATCATGCCCACTCGGTCGGCGATGCTGAGCAGGCGCTGGATGTCGCTCGAGACCACGATGACGGTGCTCCGCTGCTCGCGGGCTTCGTCGCGGATGAGGTTGCAGATACGCTGGCTCGTGACGGGATCCAGGCCCGCCGTGGGTTCGTCATAGAGGATGTAGGGCGCGCGCATGATGGTGGCTCGGGCCACGCCGATGCGCTTCTTCTGGCCCCCGGACAGGCTGTTCGGGTTGCGGTCCTCGAAGCCGGGCAACGACATGCGCATGAGGCGCTCGGCCACGCGCTCTTTGATCTCGTCTTCGCCGATGTTGCCGAACAGGCGCCGCAGCGGGAAGGCGATGTTGTCCCCCACGCTCTTGTCGAAGAGGGCGTAGTTCTGGAACAGGTAGCCGATCTTCTTGCGCAGCTCGGCCAGCTTCAGCTCGTCGTGGAAGGTGACTTCCTCCCCGTCGATCCAAACTTGGCCCGTGTCCGGCGTGAGCAGGCCAGCGATGGTCTTCAACAAGACGCTCTTGCCAGCCGCACCGGGGCCGATGACTGCGTAGATGCACTCGTGCGGAACTTCAAGGGAAACCCCGCGTAGGACGGGCTTTTTGAAGCTTAGATGGATGTCGTGGACCTTGATCACCGTATCAGGACGCGCGCGGCGGAGCCGGAGTGTACAAGTTTCGTTTCAAAAAGATAGCGTCGACGTCGTACTCTGGGCGTGCTCATGACCGACCCCTCCATCCCGTCGCTGCCCCCGGGTACGCTCGTCCTCAACCGCTTCGAGGTGGTCGAGTTCGCACACTCCGACGCCCTGGGCGCGCTCTACCGCGCGAAGGACACCAAGACGCAGCGCCCCATCGCGCTGCGGGTGTTCCGGCCCGCCCACATGACCGAGCCCGTCGTGCAGGCGCTCAAGGCTGCGGTGCGCGCGGCGACCAAGATCCGCCACCCCAACGTGGCCAGCACCTTCGGCCTCGGTCTCGCGCTGGGCGCCTACGTCCTCGCGTTCGAGTGGATCGAGGGACAGACGCTGGCGGCCCGCCTGGCCGAGCGCGCCGGCAAGCCGGTGTCGCTGCGCGGCACCGCGCAGGTCATCCACGCAGTCTGCGAGGCCCTCGAGGCCGCCGAGGAGCACGGGGACGGGGCGCCCCACGGGGCCCTGCGCCCCGACGCGGTCTGGCTGGGGCAGAACGGCGTCGTGAAGGTCGCGGAGTTCGGTGTCGCGAACGTCCTCGTCGGCAAGCTCGGCATCGGTGTCCTGCCCGTGGAGGAGCAGACCTGCCTCGCCCCGGAGGTGAAGGCGGGTGGGGCAGCCACCCTGCAGTCCGACGTGTTCTCGGTGGGGGCCATCAGCTACCAGCTGCTCACCGGTCGCTCCACCGCGCAGGGCTACGTGCCCCCGTCGAAGGCGCACCCGGACGCGACGCCGGACATCGATAGCTGGTTATTGAAGTGCTTGGCGCCGGACCCGGCCAACCGCTACGCGATCTTCGACGTGGTGCGCGAGACGCTGGACGAGCTGGTCCAGCACGCGCCGGCGCCCGCTCCCACCGAGGACTTTGGCGTGGCGCTGCGGGAGGCGGGGGTCGCGGGGCGCGTGTCCCTGGTGGCGCCCGACCCCAGCGCCGGCGAGCGTCCCCAAGTCGGCGCGCGCGTGTCACTCGACGAGACCTTTCGCGCGCCGGCCGCGCCCGCCGCGGGGGCCGCGCCCTCCGCCATCGTCGACCTGGGCTCGCTCCTCGCGCAGGTCACCGAGAACGACTCGCAGCGCTGGATCGTGGTGAAGGACGGGCTGGACCACGGGCCCTACTCCGGCAGGGAGCTGGTGCGCATGCTCGCGGCCGGCGAGGTCCTCGGCACGCACCGGCTGATGAACATGGACACAGGCGAGCGCAAGCTCGTGGACGAGTGGCCGGAGTTCGCGGGGTTCGCCGCGCAGCACGCCGCGAAGGTGAAGCAGGCTGCCACGGCCGTGGCCGTCGAGAAGGTGGCCACCTCGGAGAAGCGGGCGGGGCGGACCAAGGTGCTGGTGGCCGGGGGCATCATCCTCGCGGTCGCGGGTGCGGGCATCGCCTTTGCGCTCACCCGCAACGCCAGCGACACCGAGCGCCTCGCGCAGGCCGACCTGGACGGGCTCTACGAGATGGGCGAGATCGCCATCGAGGGCACGGCCGAGACCCTGCCCGACACGCCCCACGGCGGCGGCGGTCGACGGCACGGCGGCGGGGGGGGGCACGCCGCGGGCGGATCTTCCACCGGCGGCGGAGGCGCTGGCGAGAGCGGCGGGGGAGGGGGCGGCGGCCTCAGCTACGAGGACGCCATGAACCGCGCCGTGGAGATGGGCGACATCAGCGGCGGCGGCGCGGGCGGTGGCCAGCTCACCTCGGCGCAGGTCGCGGCGGTCATGAATCAGAACGTCAACCGCGTGTACGGCGCGTGCGTGGTCCCCGAGCAGGGCCGCGGCGGCAACCTCAGCAACGTCACCATCGACATCGCCATTCTGGGCAACGGCCAGGTCCAGGGCGCGAGCGCGCGCGAGGGCAGCCAGGAGTTCAAGTCCTGCGTGAACCGCGTCGTCCGCGGGGTGCACTTCCCGACCTTTGGAGCGCCGCGCATGGGGGCTCGCTACCGCTTCAGCGCGCGCTGAGCTTGCGCGTGGGGGCAGTGTAGGCCATTCACGCACTCATGCGTACATGGTCGCGGGTTGTTGCGCCTCTCGGCGCGGTGGTCGTGCTGGCGCTCGGGGGCTGTCAGGCGACGCTCGAGAGCGGGCTGGACGAGTCCCAGGCGGACGCCGTCATCGTCGCGCTGCACGGCCAGGGCATTGGCGCCGACAAGGTCCCGGGGCAGGGCGGCGGCAGCGACGTGACCTTCGACGTGCAGGTCGCGCCGGACGACGTGGGGCCTGCGCTGCGGGTCCTGCGCGAGGCGGGGCTGCCGGCTGCGCGCGAGCCGGGTATTCACGAGGTGTTCGGCGAGGGGGGGCTGATCCCCACGGCCACGGAGGAGCGCGCGCGCCTTGCGATGGCGCTCGCCGGCGAGCTCGCCGGGTCCCTCGAGCGCATCGACGGGGTGCTGGACGCGCGCGTGCACGTCGCCCTCCCGGACCGCCGCCTGGGCCTGATGGACGACGCGCCACAGCGCCCGCGCGCCTCGGTGCTGCTCAAGCACCACGCGGGGCCGCCTCCTTACGACGAGGCCGCGGTGCGCGCGCTCGTGGCCGGAGCCGTCGACGGAATGCTCCCGGAAGACGTCGCGGTCATGGCCGTGATCGCGCCTCAGCCGGCCGACTCGCGGCAGTCCCTGGTCATGCTGGGGCCCGTGTCCGTGACCCGGGGCTCCTCCGCGGCGCTGCGCGCGATCTTGATCGGGGGCCTGGGGGGTCACGCGGCGCTCGCCCTGGTGCTGCTCTTGGTCGTCACGCGCGCTCGTCGCCGGGTGAGTGGCCTCGAGGCCAGCCTGGCCCGTGCCCTCGAGGCCGGCGCCACGGCGGACGCCGCCCAGTAGACCCGGGGACGACGCCCGTGTCCCCATCTCGCCGGACGCCCGCGTCCCACTCCGCTCCCACCCCACGCACCCCGCCCGGTTAGCTCTCGCACCGTCACGCAGGAACTGCGCGCCGGTCGAGAGACCTTCATTGACACCCGGAAGCCAGGGTACTATCACCATGCCGCTCGAACCCGGGCCCCCTCGCGACGTTCGCAAGAACGCCCCGCGACGCCCCGATCGAAGGCCGAAACCACCCCTCAACCGGAGCGCTACGCTTCATGTTCGCCGTCTATCTCCCCGTGTTCATCATGCTGGGCGTGGCCACTCTGGTCGCTGTCGGCATGTTCACGGCCACCTCGTTGGCCGGGCCCAAGAACATGACCGCGGAAAAAGCCATTCCGTACGAGTCAGGGTCCGAGACCACAGGCGCCAACCACATCAGGATGAGCATCAAGTTCTACCTGACGGCGATCCTCTTCGTGGTCTTCGACATCGAAGCGGTCTTCCTGTACCCGTGGGCGGCCATGTTCCGCAGCCTGGGCTGGGTCGGCTTCGTCGAGATGCTGCTGTTCATCGTCATCCTGGGCGTGACCCTGATCTACGCCTGGAAGAAGGGAGCCCTCGAATGGGAGAGCTGAACCAACTCAAGGTCATCGGTGGGGCAAGCGGCGAGAGCTTCTTCACCACCAAGTTCGACGCCTTGCTCGCGTGGTCGCGCAAGTGGTCCCTCTTCCAGTACCCCTTCGCCACGGCCTGCTGCGGCATGGAGTTCTTCCAGGTGGCCGGGCCACGCTACGACGTGGCGCGCTTCGGCGCCGAGGCCCCGCGCTTCAGCCCGCGTCAGTCGGACGTGCTCTGGGTGGTGGGCACCATCAGCCAGCGGCAGGGCCCCGTGCTCAAGCGCATCTACGAGCAAATGGCGGACCCCAAGTGGGTCATCGCCTTCGGCACCTGCGCCAGCTGCGGCGGCTTCTACGACAACTACACGACCATCCCCGGCGCCGACAAGGTCATCCCGGTGGACGTGTTCATCCCGGGCTGCCCGCCGCGCCCCGAGGCCGTGCTCGACGGTCTCATGCTGCTGCAAGAGAAGATCACCAACGGCAACCGCGAGCCATCCATCGTGCTCCCGAACGAGGTGCCGCGTCAGCTCAAGGAGCGAGTCGGCGAGCTCCCGGTGCAGCCCACCGGCGGCGCCAAGAGCGGAGGTCACGGATGAGCAAGGCCGCGATTGCACGCCTGAAGGCTCAGTTCGGGGACAAGGTCCTGTCCACCAGCGACTTCCGCGGGGATGACAGCGCCTACGTGGCGCCCGGGGACTGGCTGGCGGTAGCCACCTTCCTGCGCGACGACGAGCAGCTGAAGATGAACATGTTCACGGACCTCACCGCCGTGGACTACCCGGAGCGTGAGCCGGACGAGCCCCGCTTCGAGCTGGTGCTGATGGTGCGCTCGCTCGAGAAGAACCACCGCGTCATCATCAAGACCAAGGTCGCGGACGGGGCCACCCCCGCCACGCTGACCGGCGTCTGGGCGGGCGCCAACTGGGCGGAGCGCGAGGTCTTCGACATGTTCGGGATCCGCTTCAAGGACCACCCGGACATGCGCCGCATCCTGATGTACGACGAGTTCGTCGGGCACCCGCTGCGCAAGGACTACCCCATCGACCGCGTGCAGCCCATCGTGGAGTACCGCGACTCGGCCGACATGGCGAAGCTCGCGCCCTTCGGCATCGAAGAGGGGCAGCCCTTCGCGCGCATCGACTGGGAGGCCCGTCTGTCGGCCGACAAGCCCAGCCAGGTGAGCCCGTCCATCGCGCAGCAGCAGGGCCAGACCCGCACGCTCAGCGACAGCGCCGCCGCCCAGCTCCTGATGGAGCAGCTCGAGGCCAAGCGCGCCGCCGCTGCCGCCACCGCCGACCAGAGTCCGAAGGAGTAGACCGTGGAGCCAGCCGACGACATCCTGCTCGACGACGACGCCGCCCTCGAGCTCCCCGCGGAGCCGATGCGCCTCAACATGGGGCCCTCGCACCCCGCCATGCACGGCACCATTCGCATGGTCCTGGACCTGGACGGCGAGACCGTCCAGAACGTGGACGTGCAGCCGGGCTACCTGCACCGCGGCTTCGAGAAGAGCTGTGAGCGGGGCACCTGGGCGCAGGTCTTCCCGTACACGGACCGCCTCAACTACGTGTCCCCCATGTGCAACAACGTGGGCTACGCGCTGGCCGTGGAGAAGCTCCTGGACATCCAGGTGCCCATCCGCGCGCAGTACTACCGCGTGATGCTCGCCGAGATCGCCCGCATCTGTGACCACTTCACGTGCAACGGCGCCGCGGCCATGGAGCTCGGCGCGTTCACGCCGTTCCTGTGGATCCTGAAGGTGCGCGAGTGGCTCTGGCACATCCTCGAGGCCGAGACCGGCGCGCGCATGACGCACAGCTTCGCGCGCATCGGCGGCATGGCGGCCGAGCCCACCCCCGGCTTCAAGGCGGCCGTGCGGGCCCGCATCCCGGAGGTGCGCAAGGTCATCGCCGAGACCGAGACGATGCTCATCAAGAACCGCATCTTCTTGGACCGCACCCAGGGCGTGGGCATCCTCACCAAGGAGCGCGCCATCGCGCTCGGCTGCACGGGCGTCATCGGGCGCGCGTCGGGCATCCCCTACGACGTGCGCAAGGACAACCCCTACCTGGTGTACGGCGACCTCGACTTCGAGGTGCCCATCGGGCAGGACGGCGACAACTGGGACCGCTTCTCGGTTCGCTTCGAAGAGGTGCACCAGTCGCTGCGCATCCTCGAGCAGTGCCTCGAGAAGATGCCGGACGAGGGCCCCGTGTCCGTGTCCGACCCGCGCATCACCCTGCCGCCCAAGAGCGAGGTGTACAACACCATCGAGGGCACCATCGCCCACTTCAAGCTCATCATGGAGGGCTTGAAGCCGCCCAAGGGTGAGGTCTACAGCTTCACCGAGGCGGGTAACGGCGAGCTCGGCTTCTTCATCGTCAGCGATGGAAGCGGCACTCCTTACCGTATCCGTGTGCGTCCCCCCTGCTGGTTCAACCTCCAGGCGGTGCGCGAGATGGTCATGGGCGACATGATCGCGGACATCATCCCAACGTTCGGGTCGATCAACATGATCGGCGGCGAGTGCGATCGCTGAGGTCTATTTAGCTATGTCGACGTTTACCCTGAACGGGCGCGAGATCCCCTTCGAAGCCGGCGAGACCATCATGCAGGCCGCGTGGCGCGCCGGTATCGAGATCCCGCACTACTGCTGGCACCCCGGCCTCAGCGTGGCCGCCAACTGCCGCATGTGCCTCGTGCACATCGAGAGCGGCCGCCAGATGGCGATGCCCATCGTGAAGTGGGACGAGAAGAAGAAGGCCTACGTCCCCGACACCAAGCCCAAGCTCACGCCTGCGTGCCAGCAGACGGCCGGCGAGGGCATGGTCATCAGCAGCGAGAGCGACGAGGTCAAGCGCGCGCAGGCGTCGGTGCAGGAGCTGCTGCTCCTGAACCACCCGGTGGACTGCCCCATCTGCGACCAAGCGGGTGAGTGCAAGCTGCAGGACTACTACTACGAGCACCAGAGCACGGCCAAGCGCAAGCTCACGGAGCCCGTGCACAAGCCCAAGGGCGTGCGCTTTGGTCCTACCATCGTGTACGACGCGGAGCGCTGCATCATGTGCACGCGCTGCATCCGCGTGTGCGACGAGCTGGCCGGTGACCACGTGTTGGACATGCGGGAGCGGGGCAACCGCAACGAGATCACGCTCGCGCAGGGGCGTGAGCTGGACCACCGCTACACGCTCATGACCGAGCACGTGTGTCCGGTGGGCGCCCTCACCAGCAGGGACTTCCGCTTCAAGGCGCGCGTCTGGTTCCTGAAGAGCCAAGAGGGCGTGTGCTCGGGCTGCGCCACGGGCTGCAACACCCACGTGGACTTCGACCCCCGCTACGGCAAGGTCTACCGGCTGCGCCCGCGGGACAACATGGCGGTCAACAAGTTCTGGATGTGCGACGACGGCATGATGACGTACCGCCGCCAGACCGAAGACCGCGTGCTGGCGGCCACCGTCGGCCGCGGTGACGCGCGCGTGCCTGCCTTCGGCGACGAGCCCTTTGCGCGCGCTGCGGCGCAGCTGGGGGCCGTGACGCCCAACAAGATCGGTGTGGTGCTCAGCGCTCAGCACAGCAACGAGGACAACTACGCGCTGGCGCAGCTGGCCAAGAAGCTCGGCACCACCAAGCTGTACCTGGCCAAGCTCGACGCGGAGCGCGAGGGCTGGGTGGCGGACGCCATCCTGCGTAGCGCGGACCCCAACCCCAACACGGCGGGCGCGCGGCTCGCTGCGGGGGGGGCGCTGGACGAGACCACCGAGGACCTGCTGCAAGACATCCTGGGCGGCGAGGTGGAGGCGGTCATCGCGCTGGGCGCGGCCTCTCTCGAGACCCTCGCGGAGCTCGAGGCGCTGACCAAGCTGGACGCCGTGGTCAGCCTCACCAGCCACGTGGGCGCCTTGCCCGCCACGGCGAGCGTGGTGCTGCCCGTGGCGAGTGTCTTCGAGACCCACGGCACCTTCGTCAACGCCAAGGGTGCGCACCAGGGCTTCCGGCGCGCGGTGGCCTCGCAGCCCGGCGTGGAGCCTGGTTGGAAGACCGTCGCGAAGCTGGCCGAGGCGCTGGGGCATGACCTCGGCTTGGGCGGGCTCCAAGACATTCGTAGCAAGCTGGCCGCTGCGGCCGGCGCGGGCGCCACGGCCGGTGGCGCGGAGGCACGAGCATGACGACTGGACTCTTGCTGCTGACCACGGCGCTGAAGATCCTCTTCATCCTCCTGGTCACCGTGGGCGCGTTCGCGCCGATGCTGGTGTGGGCCGAGCGCCGCCAGAGCGCCATGATGCAAGACCGCATCGGGCCCCACCGTGCTGGTATTCGCCTGCCGGCGGGCGCCGCCGACGCCTTCCGTGCCTCGGTGCTGCCCATGCGCCTCGCGGCGGCGGCCAGCGGCGCTGTAGGCGCGCTCCTGCTGCTCCTGCTGGCCTTCGCGTGGGCGGCCGATGACGCCAGCTGGCTGCCGGTGTCGCCGCTGGAGCTGACCGCCACGGGCGTGGGCCTGCTGGTGCTGGGTGGCATCCTCGACGTGGGCTCCAAGATCCACGGCATGCTGGCCGACAACGGCGGCAACATCTCCCTCGCGGGCCTGCTGCACCCGCTCGCGGACGCGCTCAAGTTCATCTTCAAGGAGGACTTCGTTCCTCCCAAGGCGGACAAGCTCCTGCACTCGCTGGCGCCCATCATCACCCTCATGCCGGCCATCGCGGTCTTCGCCGTCATCCCGTTCAGCGACGTGCTCTACCTCGAGCATTGGGACGCCGTGGTGCCTCGCAATGGCGTGGTCACGGGCGACGTCACCGCCATCCCCCTGCAGGTGGCCAACCTCAACGTCGGTGTGCTCTTCCTGTTCGCCATCGCCGGCACGGGCATCATCGGCGCGGCCATCGGCGGCTACGCGTCGGACAACAAGTACTCGCTCATCGGTGGTATCCGCGCGGCCAGCCAGATGGTCAGCTACGAGGTCGCCCTCGGCCTCACCATCGTGCCCTGCTTCATGATCTACGACTCGCTGCGCCTCGAGGCGATGGCGACCTGGCAGCACGACAACGGCGTGTGGGGCATCTGCGTGCTGCCCATCACCATCGCCTTCGTGCTGTTCTTCACGGCCGCCATCGGCGAGACCAAGCGCATCCCCTTCGACCTCCCCGAGGGTGAGTCGGAGCTCGTGGGCGGCTACCTGACGGAGTACTCCGGCATGAAGTTCGGTATGTTCTTCATGAGCGAGTTCATCGAGGTGGTCGGGCTCGCCGCCGTGGCGACGGTCATCTTCTTCGGTGGCTGGGACCTGCCCTTCGTGTACCGCGACGGCATCGACTTCCCGGGTGTCTGGGACGCGCAGCTCGCCTCCTTCGTCATGGGCGTGGAGTACAACGGCGCCGTCGAGGGCATCGACGCCACCGGCATCGCGCTCGCGCACTGGGGCGTCCTGGCGCTCGGCGTGGTGGGCTTCCTCGCCAAGATCGTCGCCCTCATCTGGTTCCAGCTGCTCACGCGTTGGTCGCTGCCCCGCTTCCGCTACGACCAGATGATGCAGCTCTGCTGGAAGGGTCTCCTGCCCGCGGCGCTCGGCAACATCCTGTTCACCGGCGTGGTCGTGCTCCTGGGTGAAGGCGCCATGCAGATGGCCGTCTGGTCGGGCACCTTCGTGGTCGTCGGCAGCATCGTCTTCTTCTTCCTCCCCGCGCTCAAGCGCGACCCGCGCGTCCCCGCTGGCGCTCAGCCCGCTGCGTCCTGACGCACGGCAAGGAGTTCATCATGGCTGCTACGGTCAAGGTCCTCACCAAGCCCCCCCGCACCCTCGCGGACCAGGCGTACGTCCCCGCCATCGCGAGCGGCTTGCGCCTCACCATGGGTCGCTTCTTCAAGAACACGTTCAGCAGCCGCGAGGACGGCGAGATCGTGACGCTCATGTACCCGGAGGAGACCGAGGCGTACCCCGAGCGCTTCCGCGGCATCCACCGCCTGACGCAGCGCGCGGACGGCTCCCCTCGCTGCGTGGCCTGCCTGTGCTGCAGCACCGCCTGTCCCGCGCAGTGCATCCACATCGAGGCCGGCGAGTACGACGAGAGCGACCCGCGTCACGGCTACGAGCGCTACCCGGTCACCTTCGTCATCGACGAGCTGCGCTGCATCTTCTGCGGCTACTGCGTGGAGGCCTGCCCCTGCGACGCCATCCGCATGGACACCGGCGCGCACATGCCGCCCAGCACCTCGCGCGACCACTTCCTGTACGACAAGGAGACGCTGCTCTCGCTGCCCGGTCGTGACGGGAGCTACCTCACCGCCAACCCGCGCCACGAGCCCGGCGACCCGAGCCACCCTGGCGTGGACCGCGAGCGCGGCCACTGAGCAGTAGGCCACGATGCGCTGAAGAGACGGCCCAGGGCGCTACCGCTCTGGGCCTTCTCGCGTCTGGCTCTACAGGGCGGCGCGAGCGCGGCAGCCGGCAACGTGCCTCACCGAGGCCGCGCTGCTAGGCTCGCGCGATCATGTCCGAGTCCACCAAGCGCTCACCTCTCACCACCGCGGTTCACGGCGGTGAGCCGCGCTCTTATCCTTACGATGCGCTGGCTGCTCCCATCGCGCAGACCGCCACCTACTCCTTCGCCAACACGGAGGAGCTCATCCACTACTTCGAAGGGCGCATCGAGCGCATGGAGTATGGGCGCTACGGGAACCCCACCGTCGCCCTCGTGGAGAAGAAGGTCGCTGCGCTCGAGGGGGTCGAGGACGCGGCCGCGTTCGCGAGCGGCATGGCCGCTGTGACGCTGACGATCCTCTCGCTGGTCGAGCATGGCTCGCACGTCATCCTCTTTGCAGACTGCTACCGCCGCACGCGGCAGTTCGTCACCACCTTCCTCAGCAAGTTCGGGGTCACGTGCACGCTGGTGCCTCCGGCCGACGTGAAGGCCCTGGCGGAGGCGATTCGCCCAGAGACGCGCCTGGTGATCTCGGAGGCGCCCACCAACCCGTACCAGACCGTCCCCGACCTCGAGGTCGTCGCGGAGCTGGTGCGCGCCCGCCGCAAGGAGCGTCAGAAGATCTACTCCATGATCGACTCGACCTTCGCCACGCCGATCAACCTGCGCCCGTGCGAGTACGGCATCGACCTGGTCGTGCACTCCGCGACCAAGTACCTGGCGGGGCACAACGACGTGCTGGGCGGCGTGGTGGCCGGCAGTGAAGCGCTGGTGTCGCTGGTGCGCGATCAGCGCCACGTGTTCGGCGCCAACCTGGACCCGCACGCGGCCTACCTGATCCACCGCGGCATGAAGACCCTGGCGCTCCGCGTGGCCCAGCAGAACGCGAGCGCGCTGGCCGTGGCCCAGTGGCTCGAGCAGCAGCCTCAGGTCCGGCAGGTCTGGTACGCCGGGCTGCCTTCGCACGCGAACCACGACGTGGCCAAGCGCCTGATGACGGGGTTCGGGGGAGTGGTCACCTTCGACCTCCATTCCGACCTGAAGGGAACCAGCGCGTTCATCGACGCCTGTGAGATCCCACGCATCGCGCCCAGCCTGGGAGGGGTGGAGAGTCTCATCGAGCAGCCAGCTCTTATGAGCTACTTCGAGCTCAGCACCGCGCAGCGCGAAGCCATCGGGATCCGCGACAGTCTGGTTCGCTACGCCGTGGGCATCGAAGAGACGGACGATCTCATCCGAGATTTGGCCGGTGCGCTCCGCAAAGTGGGGTAGTTGCACAGCCGCGCGAGAACTATCCGCCGTAGTAACACTTTGACGGCACTCAGTGCCAAACATACATTTTTCCGACTGTTCAATTCGTCGGCACACTCGGGTATACGTTACGCACGAGCGCGGAAAGCGCTTCGGAACGCATGTAACGACACGACAAAGGGTGTGTGGCGATGTTTAGACTCAAACATTTAGGCGCAGTAGCCATATTGGCGACTGTTTTCACGATTGGCGGTTGCGGAGACGGCGCCCACATCACGGTGGACCTCGGCCCGGACGTGGACCAAGGAACGGGCGTTGACATGGGGCCCGCCATCTGCGCGACCTGCAGCGTCAATGCGACGTGCTTGGTCAGCGGCGGCAGCGCGATCTGCGACTGCAACGATGGCTTCTCCGGCGACGGCGTCACCTGCACCGACGACACGCTGTGTGGCCGCTGTCAGAACAACAGCAGCTGCGTTCAGCAGTCTGGCGGACCAGCCCAGTGCGTCTGCGATGACGGCTTTCTCCCTGTAGGCGGCGAGTGTCTCCCCGTGACCTGTGACCCTGCCTGCTCCCCCGACGCGACCTGCAACCCGCGCAATGACGGCACCGCCGACGGCGACTGCGAGTGCAACGACGGCTACTCCGGCGACGGCCTGACCTGCGTTCAGACCGAGTGCTTTCCCGCGTGCGCCGCGAATGCGGTGTGCGAGCCTGCGGTGGTCGGCACCGGCTTGGTCTGCAACTGTGCTCCAGGCTTCTCGGGTGCGGATGTCGAGAGCTGCACCGACACAGACGCGTGCGCCATCAATCCCTGCGCGCCTGGGGTGCTTTGCACGGACGATCCGGCACCCAGTCTGGGCTACACCTGCGGTGCCTGTCCTGCGGGCACCGAAGGCGACGGCGTCACCTGCGCAGACATCGACGGCTGCGCAGGTGATCCCTGCGCGGCGATGGTGGTCTGCACGGACGTCGCCGCCCCAGGCACCGGATACACCTGCGGCGCCTGTCCTGCGGGTACCGAGGGAGACGGCGAGACTTGCACGGACATCGATGGATGCGCGGGCGACCCGTGCGCGGTCGGCGTGACGTGCTCCGACGTGCCGGCGCCCAACACGGGCTTCACCTGTGGTGCGTGCCCAGCGGGCACCATGGGCGACGGCGAGACGTGCACGGACATCGACGGGTGCGCGAGCATGCCGTGCTTCGCCGGCGTGACGTGCTCCGACGTGCCGGCGCCCGGCACGGGCTTCACCTGCGGCGCCTGTCCGGCGGGCACCTCGGGCAATGGCGTGTCCTGCACCAACATCGACGCGTGCTTGACCATGCCCTGTTTCGCGGGCGTTTCGTGCACCGACCAACCTCCGCCCAGCACGGGTCGTACCTGCGGCGCCTGTCCGACGGGCTACATGGGCAACGGCGCAACGTGCACCGACATCGACGGCTGCGCTGGGAACCCCTGCTTCGCCGGCGTGGCGTGCTCCGACGTCCCGGCGCCCGGCACCGGGTTCACCTGCGGCGCTTGTCCCGCCGGGACCACAGGCAACGGCATCACCTGCACCAACATCGACGCGTGCTTGACCATGCCCTGCTTCGCGGGCGTGACCTGCACCGACCTGCCGCCGCCGAGCCTGGGTCGGACGTGTGGTGCGTGTCCCGTGGGCTACAGCGGGAACGGCGTGACGTGCACCGACACGGACGGCTGTGCGGGTAACCCCTGCATGGCAGGTCAGACCTGTGTGGACGTACCCGCACCAGGTACTGGCTTCACGTGTACAGCGTGCCCGGCGGGCACGAGCGGCATGCCGCCCAACTGCGTGGACATTGACGGCTGCGCTGGGAACCCCTGCTTCGCCGGCGTGACGTGCTCCGACGTGCCGGCGCCCGACACGGGCTTCACCTGCGGTGCCTGCCCGGCCGGCACCACGGGCAACGGCATCACATGCACCAACATCGACGCATGCTTGACCATGCCCTGCTTCGCGGGCGTGACCTGCACAGACGACGCTCCGCCGAGCTTGGGCCGCACGTGCGGCGCTTGTCCTGCGGGCTACACGGGCAACGGTGTGACCTGCACCAACCTCGACGCGTGCATGACCATGCCCTGCTTCGCGGGCGTGACCTGCACCGACCAACCCCCTCCGAGCACGACGCGCACCTGCGGCGCCTGCCCTGCGGGCTACATGGGTGACGGCGTGACCTGCACCGACATCAACGGCTGCGCGGGCAACCCGTGCTTCGCGGGTGTGACGTGTACCGATGTGCCAGCACCCGGTACAGGCTTCACCTGCGGCGCGTGTCCTGCTGGGTACACGGGCAACGGTGTGACCTGCACCAACCTCGACGCGTGCATGACCATGCCCTGCTTCCCCGGCGTGACCTGCACCGATCAGCCGCCTCCGAGCACGACCCGCACCTGCGGCTCCTGCCCGAACGGCTACAGCGGTAACGGTGTGACCTGCACGGACACGAACGGCTGCTCGCCGAGCCCCTGCTTCGCGGGCGTGACTTGCACCGACGTGCCGGCTCCGGGCGTGGGTGCCACCTGTGGTGCTTGTCCGGCGGGCTACACCGGTGACGGCTTCACTTGCACCGACATCAATGGCTGTGCTGGCAACCCCTGCTTCGCTGGGGTGACCTGCACGGACGTCCCAGCCCCCGGTACAGGCTTCACCTGCGGCGCCTGCCCCATGGGGTACACCGGGAACGGCATCATGTGCACGCCGGCAGGCTGTGCTGGCTACGATGTCCGCTACGCGCTCGACGGGACGATTCTCCAGACGGAGAACACGCCCATGGGCCTCGCCAACGTCACGCGCATGCTGCACCCCACCTACACCAGCCGGGACCGCTTCGGGCCTGGTCACATGGTGGTGCGGTACGCACCCAACGTGGGCAACACAGGGCCCGGCAACGGCGCGTTCCAGGTCACCGACCTGAACGTCGTGGTCGGCATCACCATCCCGGTCAGCTACTCGCCTTTCCCCTTCGTCACGTTGAACGCCAACATCGTGGTCGACCTCGTGGTGAGCGCGGGCGTCAGCGCGGGTGACATGTGCGCTCCGGCTACGGGCGACCTGTCCGGCGGCTATCACGTGAACGGCGCGCTCGCGCAGTTCACCAGCACGCTGCGCGGAACCGAAGTGAGCGGCACGATCGGCTGCACGGGCAGCAGCGCAATCTGCAACATGATTCCGCCCTTCATGAACACCAAGGAGGACCTCGCGGTGAACATGCAGATCGCGACCTTCGGGGCGAACCCGCCGATGGGAGCGCCCGCAGCGCCCTCTGGAGCGCGGCTACGCTGCAACGGCAACGGCTCGTGCTTCCTCATGAACCAGCGCGCACTCGTCATTCAGGTGATGGGCACCTTGGACGCGTACGTGCAGCTCATGGGCACGCACAACGGCGCCGCTCCCGTCTGCGTGACCGCGGGACAGGTGCTCACGCTGTGCCCCGTGACGCCTCCCACCCCATAGCGATGCGCTGAGCTCCAAGCGCAGACACCAAGCAAGCAGCCCATCGCGAGCGTTCGCGGTGGGCTTCTTCGCGTCGGGTCGGGGCGCTGCCTCCTGCTATGGAGATGACGTGGCCATTCTCGCGGACTCCAGGACTGAGTCATCGAGTCGCACGGTTCGGTGCGGTCTGGCTCTGCTCGCCTTCGCAGTGGTGGCCTGCACGCCTACGCCGCGCTGGGGATGGGCGGTGTGCGCCGCCGACTTCGACTTGGACGGCGATGTCGACTTGTTTCATGTGAATGGCTACGAGGATCGCCCTGCCCTGGAACTCACTGCGTTCGCGCTGACGGATCGCCGCCGGCTCTTCCTGAACGACGGTGATGCCCACTCCACGGACGTGGCAGCGAACGTGGGGGTGGATGACCCGGCGCGGCTCACCGCGACGGTCTGCGCGGACTTCGATGACCACGCGGCTGCACCTGGGGCTGCCGACGGGCGCGCTGGTGGACGTGGTGGTGCGCTGGCCCGACGGTTCGCGCAGCGAGCACCGTCGCCTCGCTCCGGACGGTCATCATCGCCTGCAACGGCCCTGACGCGGCGCGTCACTCGCGACCCGCGCTGACCTCGTGACAGTTGATGCGGGCGGGCGGTCCCGGTATCGTTGCGCCGCCATGAGCAACGACATCCCGCCGCCTCCTCCGCCTCTCCCCGAAACCGACGACGTCGAGGAGCTCGGGCTCGAGATGTTGGACAGCCTGCCGCCCGTGCCGCCGGCTCCGGAAGAAGCGGGCGAAGCGCTCGATCCCTTCGGGGCAGGGGCCCTGGCCGCAGCGCCGGTGCCCAAGGACGCCGACCCCTTCGGCGTGGCTGCGTTGGCCGCGCCTCCGGCTGGCGCGGAGGTACAGGTCAACCCGCTCGCTGCTGTGGGCAGCGGTCTCGGCGGCGCTGGCCTCGGGGGAGGGATGACGCTGGGTGAGGAGGACGACCGCTCGCTCGAGAAGATCGGCACACGCACCACAAAGTCGGGTCGCTACATCTTCGCGGCCTTCGTCGTGGCCATCATCGGCGTCGGCGCGTGGGGCTTCATCAGTCGGCAGCACCACGAGACCCGCTTCGAGCGGCTCGAGGAGATCGGCCGCATCGACGACCGCGCGGAGATGCTCGCCGCGCTGCGCGCGTACCTGCCCGAGGCGCCCTACGATGACGTGAAGGAGCGCATCCTCGCGAACCTGGGTCACTTCCACGACGCCGAGGCGGTGCCGGTGATCATCGGGGAGTTGCAGCACGCGGGCGTGGTGCGCCGCGCGGCCGCGCGAGCGCTCGCGGAGATTGGGCTGCCTGCCGCGGAGAGCGCGAAGGGGCCGCTCTTCGCGGTGCTGGGCGACACCGACGAGCGCGACCGCGCGCAGGTGGTGTGGACGCTGGCGCTCTTGCGCGAAGAGCGCGCCGCCGACGCGGTGCTCGAGATGTTCACGGGCGGGCGCCTCCAGACCCTGGACGGCTTCTCGCCGGACGTCGTGGTCGGCGTGCTGGGCACGGAGCGCTTGGGTTCGGACGGGCTCATCCGCCACGAGAGCGAGAGCGTGCGCGTGTTGACCGCGCATGCGCTCGCGGAAGGGCGCGGCGCCGACGTGGTGGAGCCGCTCACCCGCATGCTCACCGCCGAGCTCGAGCGCCCCGCGCCGACACGCGAGGCCGCCGCCGGGACCCGCTCGCCGGAGGTGATCCGCGCGGTGACGGCGGGCCTCGGTCGGACCGGAGACGCCCGCGCCGCCCGCCCTCTCTTCAACGTGCTCAACGCACACGCCGACCTGCGGAGCGCCGTGATCGAGTCGCTGCGGCAGAGCGCGTCGGGCACGCAGCTGGCGGTGCTCGCCGCCGAGGCACGCGACCGCGACGTGGTCCTGGAGCTGGTGAAGATGATGGCTCGCACGCATGACCCGCGCGTCGCGGACACGCTGGCAGGCTACCTGACCAACGATGACGCGGAGATCCGCACGGAGGCGGCGTTCGGCTTGGCGGACCTCGAGGACTCGCGCGCAGCGCCCGTGCTCGCCGCCGTGGCGCGCACCGGCCAGGGCCGCGCCGACGACGCGTTCGGGGCGCTGCGCTTGGTCGCGAGCCCCGAGATTGCCGCTACGCTCCGCGAGCTGCTCGAGCATCGGCCTGCGCGCCGAGCAGACCTCTTGCGTGCCATGGGGCGCTCGGGCGACGCGTCCTTCGGACCCTTCCTGATCGAGCAGCTGGAGGAGACCGACGCGGGAGCGGCGGCGCTTGCGCTGGCCGACCTGGACTACACGCCGGGGTTTACCCGCCTGCGTCGCCTGGCCACTCGCCCGCGCAACCTCGCGATGGGCACCACGGGCCCGAGCGACCGCTCGCTCGCGACGCAGTCGGTCCTGGATGCGCGGCGCTCCGCGCTCATGGGCCTCGGTGCCTTCGGGCGGCCTGACATCGTCGACGAGATGATCGTCATCGTCGAGGACGGTCAGGACGACTACGAGCTCCGCGAGATTGCCGCGGCGAACATCGGCATGGTCGCGAGCGACGAGCAGATGGGCGCCATCTTCACGAAGATCCTGGACACCGCGCTGTCGCTGCAGTCGCGCAAGAACTATGCGGCGGCGCTCTGGCAGCGCTCACGGCCCGACCTCAACGCGCGCATGCTCGACCTGGCCGCGAACGCGCAGGTGCCCTACGAGATCCGCCGCGCGGCTGCCCTGGCCGTGGGCTACGCCGCCAACCCGGAGTCCGACGACCGGCTCATCCGCATGCTGGACGACCGCGAGTCCGAGCGCGGCGCCGCGATGGCCATCGCCCTCGGTGGCGGCAGCGCGGCGGTCACGCACCTCATGGAGAAGCTGGCCGAGAACCGCGAGCTGGCCCAGATCCTCCAGGAGGCCGTGCTGAGCGAAGAGCGTGGTTGGTTCAGCCTCATCACCGAGGACATGGCTCAGTCCGCCCTCTGGCGGCGACTGCGCACCGCGGCCCAGCTGCGGGAGGGCCTCTCGGGCTCCTCGGAGAGCTACAGCTACGCCTGGAACAAGGTCTTGGACGTCATGCGCAACGGCTGGAGCGGCCCCGGTGGCGCGAGCCGCGCGTACATCCGCGGCCAGCTGTGGAACGCCATCCAGAGCGAAGACCTGGTGACGCGTCGCCTGGCCGCGCGCGCGATGCGGGACCTGCCGGAGCGTGGCCTGTTGCTGCGGGCACGTGACACGGAGGGCGTCGCGTCCGAAGTGGCGCGTGAGGAGCTCGCCGCGGAGCTGCGCGCCGAGACAAACCGGTGATGCGGATCGTCTGGTCGCGCGGAAGCCAGTTGACCAGACGATCGACCTTTCCTATTCTCGCCGTGGTTACGCGCACTTCGCAGTCGCCACCGGGGCCAACCACACGATGACCAAGTCCGAACTCATCGACGCTGTCGCGCAGCGAACCAAGATCACCAAGAGCCGTGCCGAGCAGGTGGTGAACTGCGTCTTCGACTCGATGACGCAGGCGATGGAGCAGAGCGAGGGCATCGAGATCCGCGGCTTCGGCAGCTTCAGCGTGCGTGAGTATCCGCCGTACAGCGGGCGCAACCCGCGCACCGGCAAGCCCGTGCACGTGGCGGCCAAGCGCCTGCCCTTCTTCAAGGTGGGCAAGGAGCTGAAGGAGCTGGTGAATCAGCCGCGCAGCAACGCCCGACCGGACGGCGCGGCTCCCGACACGAGCGACGACGACGACGACGACGACGACGATTGAGCGTCTCGTCACGGTTGACGGGCGCCGTTTCTGCGTCAGGTTCGAGGCCCATGTCGGACTCCATCTCATCCAGCGCGGCGGAACAGCTCACCGAGCTCCAGCGGGGGGTCGTCGACCTGCACGTCGAGGCGGACCTCGTGAAGCGTCTCGGCGAGCACCGTCCGCTGCGCGTCAAGGCGGGCTTCGACCCGACGCGGCCCGACCTGCACCTCGGGCACGTCGTGCTCATGAACAAGATGCGCCAGTTCCAGGCGTTCGGGCACGAGGTGGTGTTCATCGTCGGCGACTTCACTGCGCAGATTGGCGATCCTTCCGGAAAGAGCGCCACGCGCACCGTTCCGACCGCCGAGGACATCGCGCGCGGCGCCGAGAGCTACGCGGAGCAGGCCTTCCGCATCCTGGACCCCGAGAAGACGCGCGTCGTCTTCAACAGCGCGTGGCTCTCCACCATGCGCTTCGACGACGTCATCCGGCTCGCAGGCAAGTACACGCTGGCGCGCATGATGGAGCGCGACGACTTCAAGCGCCGCTACCAGGAGCACCAGAGCATCTCCATCCACGAGCTGTTGTACCCGCTGGTGCAGGGCTACGACTCCGTGCACCTCGAGTGCGACGTGGAGCTGGGAGGGACCGACCAGCTCTTCAACCTCATGGTCGGCCGCGACTTGATGAAGGAGTTCGGTAAGCGCCCGCAGGTGGTCATGACCACGCCCATCCTCGAGGGGCTCAACGCGCGCTTCGAAGACGGCAAGATTGTGGGCGACAAGATGAGCAAGTCGCTCGACAACTACGTCGGGGTGGCGGAGTCGCCGGATGAGCAGTTCGGCAAGCTCATGAGCATCAGCGACCCCCTCATGTGGCGCTACTACGAGCTGCTCTCGGAGCAGCCCGTGGCCGAGGTTGCGCGTCTGCGCGCGGACTGTGAGAGCGGCAGCCTCAACCCCAAGGTGGCCAAGGTGCGCTTTGCTGCCGAGATCGTGACCAGGTTCCACTCCGCAGCGGCGGCGCGTGAGGCCGAGGCGCGCTGGGAGGCGCAGTTCTCGCAGGGGCAGGTGCCCGAGGACATGCCGGAGCACACCCTCCCCGCGGAGGAGGGGGGCGTCTGGCTGCCCCGCGCGCTGGCGCACACGGGCCTGTGCAAGAGCAGCAGCGACGCTCGCCGGCTCATCGAGCAGGGGGCGGTGCAGGTCGACGGGCAGAAGGTGTCCGACTTGAAGGCGTCGCTGGCCGTCGGTGGGCCCTACGTGGTCAAGGCCGGGAAGCGTGCCTGGGCGCGCATCACCATCCGCTGACGGTGCCGCGGAGCCCCACACTGGGTTCGGAGGCGACCGCGGGCCGCCAGCGAGCTCGACGACGGTACGCGGCGCTCAGACGCGCGTGAGCTCGACGATGGCGCGGGGGTCGGGCTGATCCTCCGGGAGGGCCGCCCGCAAGAAGTCTGCCGGACACGCTCCCGCGTCCACCAGGGCTCGCAGCGGCACCAGGTGCACGCGCTCCGTGCGTCCGTGCGCGTCGCGCACGTCGAGGCGGTCCAGGCCCTCCTCCGCGATGGTGAGTAGCTCGTCTGCCCACTCACCCACGGTGCGGCCGCCAAGCTCTGCCCGCAGCCCGCGCACGGTGATGTCCACACGGGCGGCGAGCACCTCGTCGTACGAGAGGCGTGAGGCCAACGCCTCTGCTCGGTCGAGTGCGACCTCGTCGTAGAGCAGCCCGCGGGCGAGCGCGGGGAGGGCGCAGACCAGGTCGCGCCGCTGGTTGTCGGCGCCGCGCCACTCGAGCGTCCGCTTGAGGCGCACCTCGGGGAAGAGCGTGTTCAGGTGGGTCTCCCAGTCGGCGCGGGTGGCGCGGGCGCCCTGGTAGCCGTTCGCCATGAAGTCCGAGAAGCGCTGCCCGGTGTTCTCGACGACGCGGCCGTCGCGCACGATCAGAAACATGGGGGCCTCCAGCGCCCAGGCCACGTAGTCCTGATAGCGGGCGCCCTCGCTCCACGCGAAAGGCAGGAGCCCGGTGCGCGGGGGGTCCATGTGGAGCCAGACGTCCGGCCGCTCACCCACTCGGCCGCGGTGGCGCCCCTCGTGCCACGGGCTGTTCGCGAACATGGCGGTCACGATGGGCTGGATGCGCAGCGACACGCGCAGCTTGCGCATCGCGTCCGCCTCCGACTCGAAGTCCAGGTTGGCCTGCACGGTGCACGTGCGCTTCATCATGTCCAGCCCGCGCGCCCCGACGGACGGCAGGTAGCGCTCCATGATGGGGTAGCGCAGCTTGGGCACGCGGGGCAGCTCGCCGAGGGTGGCCAGCGGGTGGAAGCCCAGCCCCAGCCAGGTGAGGCCGAGGGGCTCCGACACCTGCCGCAGCTCGGCCAGGTGCTGGTCCATCTCGGCCCGTGTGGCGTGGATGTCAGCGAGGGGCGCGCCCGAGAGCTCCAGCTGGCAGGCGGGCTCGAGGGTGATGGAGGCGTCGCCGCGCACCAGGGCGATGGGTGGCGCGTCCGGGACCTCGCGCTTGGCCACCCACCCAAAGGACTCCGAGAGCGCTTCCAGCACGCGCAGCACCCCGTGCGGCCCGTCGAAGCTCACGGGGCGCAGCTCCGAGTCCACGCCGAATTTCTCGGCTTCGGTCCCCACACGGAACTCACTGCGCGGGCTCTCGGCTTCGTGAAACGGACGCAGCAGGTCGTCGAGGCCATTCAGGAGCGGGGGGCTCGGTTCTTTGTTGTCCACGTTGGTCCTCGACGGTCGTTCCTGGGTCGCACTCGGTCGCGCGCCGGCGCGGGACGTTACCAGGGGTCGCGGCCGCAGGCACGGCTCACGACGAAGGCGGTCGCGCTCGCGGACGGAGGCCATCGCGATCACCTCCGTGGCATTCCGTCACCGTCCGGCGGATAGTTTCGTTATACTCGGCCTCATGGAATGGCGGAAAGCGGCTTGCTTCGACACTCGAGCACTCGCGGTGCTCGTGGCACTCTCGAGTGTGGGGACCAGCGCATGCTCGGTCTTTGACCCCGGGCTGCTCCCAAGCGAGGGTGGCGGCTGCACCGGTCGCGTCCCCCCCGCACGGGTGGCGGACGCCGACGCGCCGGGAGATGAGACCTACGTGGTCGTTCTGCGCGACATCCTCATCGACCAGCGCGGCGAGCCTGGCGACGACCCAGCGACCGCGCCGTGGCGGGACATCGGCTTCAACCTGGACAACCTGTGCACCACCGCGACGGAAGCGGCGACCGAGTGTCGCCCGCCCAGCGAGGGCCTGCCCATCCAGGTCGACGGGAACGACGGCATCGACAACACCTTCGGGAACAGCTTTTTCCCTGTCTTGTCTTTGGGCGCCGCCGGCATCGACACGGACCTGATCATGACGCAGGAGCGCGGCGTGGGCGCCGTGCTGCTCCTGATCGACGACTGGAACGGCGAGCCCAACGACTCGCGGGTCACGGTCACGGTGACGCAGACGGTGTTCGGGACCCCCGGAGCGCCTGGCGGCGGACCCCCGAACATCAACATCGTGGGCAGCGAGGCCTTCCAACCGGACGACTCCCCCGCGCCGCCGCCCAACTGGGATGGCAACGACTACTTCTGGGGCCGCTCCGACACCTTCATCGCGAACGACGTCAACACACCCAACGTGCGTGTGACCACGGCCTATGTGACGGACGGCGTGCTCGTGGCTCGGCTGCCTGACCGCACCCCCATCAAGCTCGTGGGCACGACCCTGGGCGTGGAGGTCACGCTGACGGACCTCTTGGCCACCGGCAACGTCTACGAGATGTTCTTCGACCCGCAGCCCACCCCGCCACGGGTGATCGTGGCCGGGCGCTGGGGCTTCAACGACATGATCGCGCAGGGGCCGAACGTGGGCGTGTGCATTGGAACGCCGCTCTTCCGGACGCTGCAGACCATCCTCAGCAACATGATCGACGTCCTGCAAGACCCACCCGAGGAGCCCGACCCGAACCTCCCGTGCGACGCCCTGAGCGTGGCGGTGACGTTCGACGGCTACGTCGGCCGCTTCGGGGGGATCGCCTTGGGGCAGGACATACCGAGCCCTTGCCCGTGAGGGGCTGACACGGCCGAGTGGAGGTGGTATCTGGCTGGGGTCCCGCACTCGAAAGTCCAGAAACGTGACCCAGCAACCCTTAGAGGCTTATATCGGTGAAGGTCTGACGCTCAAGGGCAGCGTCAGCGGAGACACCGACATGGACATCGATGGGCGAGTCGAGGGCACAATCAGCGTGAGCGGACACGTTCGCGTACTAGAGCGAGGCCAGGTGATCGGGCCGCTGACGGTTGGGTCGCTGACCGCGCTCGGGCGGGTGACGGGCGACGTCGTCGCGACTCGGGCGCTGCACGTCGGCGAGACCGGACGCGTGACCGGAGACGTACGCGCCGCGCGTGTGTCGCTGGACGACGGAGGGCTGCTGGACGGGGCGATCGACATGGACGTGGCGCTGCCCGCTGGGCTGCTGGAGGCGCCATGACGCGACCTTCGCTCATCCCAGGTGGGGTCACGGTCGAGGGCGAGCTCTCCGGCAAAGGTGACCTGGTGGTGCTCGGCCGCGTGCTGGGGGACATCACGATCGACGGCCTCCTCATCATCGAAGAGGGGGGGGCGGTGCGCGGCGCCGTCAGCGCGTCCAGCGTGGTCGTTCGCGGCGCCCTCGCCGGTGACGCCATCGGGCAAGAGAGCGTGCGGGTCGAGGCGACGGCGCAGGTCGTCGGGGACCTCCGGGCACCCCGCGTGAAGGTTGCCGACGGCGCTCACGTGAAGGGCCGAGTCCAGATCGGCGCGGAGGCCGGGCTGTCCCGTCGGGCGGTCGTACACGCGCCTGCCCTCGCTCAACCCGCGGCCGCCGTGGCGCGACCCGCGCTCGCTCCCGCGCTCGCACCCGCTCCCGGGCACGTGGCAACGCCCGCTCCCGTGACGGCCGTAGCGCCCGTCGCCGTACCGGCCTCGACCACGGTGGGTCCCCGCGTGCGGCGCGCTCGCCTGATCACCCCAGCGTCCGACGCCAGCCCGGCCCCGGCGCCCGCCAGCTTCGTCCGGCCGCCGCTGACCATGCCGCGCCTGACGCGGGTCGCCGCCGAGCGGCGCTAGGCCCGCGACACCCAAGGAATCATGACCGACCGCCTCCTCGACATGCTGCGCGAACATAGCTTCCGACGCGGCACGTTCACCCTCAGCTCCGGGAAGACGAGCGACTTCTTCATCGACTGCAAGCCCACGGTGCTGCGCGCGCACGGGCACGTGCTCGTCGGTGCGGCGCTCATGGACGCGGCCCTACAGCTCGCGCCGGAGCTGGTCGCGGTAGCGGGGGTGGAGCTCGGCGGCTGCTCGTTGGCCAGCGCGGTGGCCTATGCTTCGGTTGGGCGCGGGCGGCCGCTGGACGCCGTGTATGTGCGCAAGAGCCAGAAGGGTCACGGCACCCAGAAGCTGCTCGAGGGCGCCGCGCACCTGAGCCCGGGAGCGGGCCTCGTGGTGCTGGAGGACACCATCACGACCGGGGGCTCCACGCTCCGTGCCGTCGCCCAGATCCGCGAGGCGGGACTCACCGTCGCGGGCGTGGTGTCCGTGGTCGACCGCCTCGAGGGAGGCCGCGAGGCCCTGGACGACGCGGGCGTGCCTTATGTCTCGCTGTACACCCGCACCGACTTCATGGGTGAGGGAGCCTCTTCGTGAACGCTCGAGGCGACGGACGCGGGTCCCCGCTCCGTGCGGCGGTCGCTGCTGCGGTGCTCGGCGCAGCGCTGATCAGCGCGGGGTGCGCCAGGCCCGTGGAGGTCTCGCTCGCCACTGGCCCTCGGAGCTACACGCCCAACGACTACCACGACGTCTACGAGCGCTGGACGCGCACCGAGCAGGACTTCGCGTGGGGTCAGATGCGGGACGTGCTGAGGGTCACGGCCACCTTCGAGTCCTGGGAGTTCCGCTGGGCCTACGTGGTGCGCTACGCCGAAGACCACAGCCTCGTGCCCGCCGCCCGCGACGAGATGCTGCGCGCGACTCTCGACGACGCCGGCACGCACCACCGCTTCTTCGTGACGTTGGCGGGGGACTACTTCCGCGAGTCCAACCTGGCGGGGCGCGCGAGCGCCTGGCGCGTGCTGCTCATCGCCCCGGACGGGACCCAGAGCGAGCCCATCGATCTCGAGCGTGTCCGGCGGCCGACGGCCGCGCAGCAGGTCTACTTCCCGTCCGTGACCAGCTATCGCGAGGTCTTCCGCCTGGTCTTTCCGGCCACACGAGACGACGGGACGCCCGCCATCCCGCCTGACGCCGACCACGTGATCCTGCGTTTCACGGGGGCACGCGGTCGGGTCGACCTGCGCTGGAACCTCCGCCCCTGAGCGCCCACGCGGCGGGCCAATCGCCGAGAATCACGGCGCCAAATGTCGTTGACGGGCGCTCGGTCGCGCATGTATAGTCGCGGCGAACAATCTAAGTTCCTGAATTCTAAGGGGCTTTTGTCACGCCCCCACCACGCGTGGGGCTGGAGGTCCGCATGACGCTGCGCGCGATTCCTACCCGTATTCTGCTGTTGACGCTGATGGCCGCGCTCACCGCGCCGCTGCTTGCCTGTCACGCTGACGAGAACGACCCAGAGGGGCAGGCCGAAGAGCTTGCTGACCCCGTTCGCCGGCAGAACGCCATCCACAACCTTCAACGGATCTACACCAACACGCTGGCGGACAACCACGGCGACCGCAGCTCGGCGCCCGTCGTGGCCGTCGCCGACATCATCGCGCCGGCGCTGAACGACACCTACCTGGCGTTCCCCGAAGATCGGAGCAACGGGCAGGCCATCTTGGACCTCCTCAAGGAAGTGCAAGACGCGCGCGCTCTGCCCGCGCTCAAGAAGGCCCTCGAGTGGCGCACGGGTGTCACCGAGCTGCACGCCGTGCGCGCCGCCCAGGCGATCGCCAGCATGACCATCCCGGACGGCGAGAAGCCCGGCGTCGCGACGGCGCTCGGCGCCGCCTTCGACCAGATCACGGGTGTGCGCGAGGTCGACAACCAGATGCGCGTCGAGTTCGTGCGCGCGCTCGGCACGCTGCACCACACGTCCGCCACGCCGGTGCTGGTGCGCGTCATGCAGAACCAGTCGGAGAACCAGCACTTCCTCATCAACCGCCTCGCCGCCCGCGAGCTGGGTGAGCTAGGTGACCCGGAGGCCGTGGAGCCCATGATCGGCGCCCTGTTCCAGTTCGCTCCGAACAACCCCGGCATGCGCATGAACGACGTCGCCGCCGAGGCGCTGGTGCGCATCGGGCGTCCCTCCCTCGCCCCGATGCTGCAGGTGCTCGCGGGTCAGCACGCCGCAGCCAACGCCGCCGCCGACGCGCTCATCGCCGTGGTGCAGCAGCGTCAGCCTGGTCTGAGCCTCACCCGCGCGCAGGTCGTCGGCCCCGAGGCCACCACCACCCTCGGCATGCTCGGCTTCGCGGACTCCTTCGATGCCCTGCTCGCCGAGACCCGCGCCGAGGAAGTGGACCGCAAGCTGAACGGGTGCATCGCGCTCACGCGCCTGACGCTCAGCGACGCGCAGCACACGCAGGTGCGCACCGTCATCACGGCCCTCTACGGGAGCTTCAGCGCCAACCAGGTGGAGATGCGCGCTCAGCTGCTGGCCACCATGGCCAACACCTTCGACCCCGGCTACCTGCCGCTCTTCCTCACCACGGCGCGTGACACGGAGGCCCACCCCGCGCTCCGCGAGACGGCCATCGCGAGCCTCGCGAAGCTGGCCAACCGCGCGCAGGCCACCGAGCTGCGTGCCGTGATCGCGGCCGACGAAGACAACGCGGCCCGCTACAACGAGCACGTGGGCGCCTACCTGACCGTGGCAGCGGACTGCGACGTGGACGTGGCGTGCTACGTGGGCAAGCTCACGGACAGCGACCCGCTGGTGGCCGAGAAGGCTGCCTACATGGTCGGCCTGCTCGCGCCGGACAACCAGGCCGAGGCCATGACCGGTCTCGCGGCGCAGCTCGGCAACGCGGCGTTCCCGGTGCGCTTCGCGGCGCTGCTCGCCCTCGACCACATCGCCACCCAGGGCAGCCAGGCCGGTATCGACAAGATCGAAGAGCTGCGCACCCAGGAAGAGGGCCGCGCCATCTGGACGCAGTTCAAGGGCATCGCGCTTCCCATCCAGGCCCGTCTGCGCGCCCGCATGCCGAGCTGACGGCCCAGCATGGTGCGCCTCGAGGTCATCTCCGGCGAAGAAGCCGGGCTCGCGCTGGAGCGTGACGTCGACGTGCTGCGGATTGGCCGCGGGCCAGACGCGCACTTGCCTCTCTCGGCGCACCATGTCTCAGCGACCCACGCTTCGGTGGTCTTCTGTGCGGACGGCTACGTCGTGCGGGACCACCACAGCACCAACGGCACCAGCCTGCTGCGTGGCTCGGAGGTCTTCGGGCTGGGTGCACAGCCCGGGCGCGAGATGCTGCTCCGCAGCGGCGACGTGATTCTGCTGGGCGAGCCCGAGCACGCCGTCCAGGTGCGCGTGCTGTTCACGGACGACGGCGACGCCACGGAGTTCGTGCAGACCCGCGAGGTGGCCGATGTCGGCCCCGTCGAGGAGCGCGCGTCCCTCGACCGCGAGGTGCTGCGCTCGCTCTACCAGGCACAGAAGCGAATCAGCGGTGCGCTGGACCTCGAGAGCGTCATCGACGCGGTGGCGGAGTCCGTGTTCCAGTTCCTCTCGCGCGCGACGCACATGACCATCGCGCTCGCTCAGGAGGACGACAACGGGTCGCGCTCCAAGACTCCGCAGTACGTCGCCGTCGGAAGTCGCGTGCGGGGGGCGACCACCCGCGAGCCCATCCCGGTCACGCGCAGCGTGTTCAAGAAGGTGGTCAAGGAGCGGGCCGCCGTTCTCGCTGCCGACGCCAAGACCGACGTGGGCGCGTCGGCCTCGCTCATGGCCGCCCAGATCTTGTCCACCATCGGAGTGCCGCTCTGGCAGGGTGAGGACATCGTCGGCGTGCTGCAGGTGGACAACCGCGCCGCCAGCGGGATCTTCAAAGAGAAGGACCTGGACCTGCTCATGCTCATCGCCCAGGCAGCCAGCCATGGCGTGGTGCGGGCGCGCATACTGGCCAAGCTGAAGCGCGCCGAGGAGCAGCAGCGGACGGAGAACACCTACCTCAAGTCTCGCGAGAAGACGCGGCGCTTCGAGGGGATGATCGGCGAGAGCGCGGCCATTCAGCGCCTCAGCTCGCAGCTGCGCAAGGTCGTCGACACGCGCGTCACCGTGCTGATCGAAGGCGAGACCGGCACCGGCAAGGAGCTGGTGGCGAGCGCCGTGCACTACTGGTCCAACCGCGCTGACCGCCTCTTCGTCGCCCAGAACTGCGCGGCCATGCCGGAGAACCTCCTCGAGAGC
Source organism: Sandaracinaceae bacterium (assembly GCA_020633075.1). GTDB lineage: Bacteria > Myxococcota_A > Polyangia > Polyangiales > Houyiibacteriaceae > JADJJE01. The sequence continues at coordinate 2,140,524 of JACKEI010000001.1, read as the reverse complement.
GAGCTCTTTGGCCACCGCAAGGGGGCGTTCACGGGCGCCACCGAGGACAAGAAGGGGCTCTTCGAGATCGCAGACCAGAGCACGCTGTTCTTGGACGAGGTGGGCGAGATGCCTCTCTCGCTCCAGGCGAAGCTGCTGCGTGTGCTCCAAGAGGGGGAGGTGCGCCCGGTCGGGAGCAACACTACCCGCAAGGTGGATGTGCGCATCGTCGCGGCCACCAACCGCACGCTGGAGGAGGAGGTGCGCGAAGGGCGCTTTCGCGAGGACCTCTATTACCGTCTGCAGGTGTTCCCGCTGCGTCTCCCGCCGCTGCGCGAGCGAGGCGACGACGTGCTGCTGCTGGCGGCGCACTTCCTCGAGCGCTACGCGCGCGAGTTCGGTCGCTCGTCGGCCACCTTCTCGCAGGAGGCCGCCGAGCTGCTGCGCGCGTACAGCTGGCCCGGCAACGTGCGTGAGCTCGAGAACGAGGTGCAGCGCTTGGTCATCCAGATGGACGAGGGGGAGAGCATCGTCGCGCCGCGACATTTGAGCTCGCGCATCGGCAAGGTGGAGGGGGCCACGTTGCGTGCTCTGCCGGCCGGCGGCACCCTCAAGGACATGATGGACGAAGTGGAGCGGGCCATCCTGCGTACGGCGCTGGAAGAGCACGACAACAACAAGAGCGCGACAGCCAAGACCTTGGGCATCACGCGCGAGGGCCTTCACAAGAAGCTCCGCAAGTTCGGGATGACCTGATGGAGGTCCCGCAGGACGAGACCTTCCGTGAGGAGCGGGAGCGCTTTGCGCTGCGCTGGAACTGCGAGGACTGCGCGCTCTTCGACGAGCAGGAGCGCTGCGTGCACGGCTTCCCCACGCACCGCCACCGGCGCTCGCGCTACCTGGACCCGAGCGCGCCCATCCTGATCTGCAAGGAGTTCGATCTGCTCTGAGCGTGTGCTGCGCGTAGCGCTGCGCTGGGCCCGCCGCTCGCAGCGCGTCCCGCGGCGGCTGGCTTCAGCGCTGCAGAAAGCGGGTGAGCGCGCGGATCATCGGCGCCACGTCGTCCGCGGCGGCCATCTCGCGCGCGCTGTGCATGGAGAGCATGGGGTTCCCCACGTCGATGGCTTGGATGCCCAGCTGGGCCGCCGTGACCGGGCCGATGGTGCTGCCGCATCCGAGGTCCGAGCGCGTCACGAAGTGCTGCACGGGCGCGTCGGCCTCCTTGCAGAGAGCGCTGAAGAGGGCGGCGCTCTCCGCGTTCGTCGTGTAGCTCTGGTTGTTGTTGGTCTTGATGACCAGCCCCGCGCCGAGCTCCGGGCGGTGCGACGAGTCGTGTCGGTCGAGGTAGTTCGGGTGGGCCGCGTGTGCCATGTCGGCGGACACCAGGAACGAGTGCCGCATCGCGCGGGCCGTGTGCTCGCGCGACGGATTGGCCCCTGACAGCGCCATGGTGATGCGGTCCAGCCACGTCGAAAGGAACGTCCCTGCGGCCCCCTGCGCGCTGCGGCTGCCCACCTCTTCGTGGTCGAAGAGCACGACCCCGCGCGTCCGGTCGCAGGGCATGCCCGACCCCGCGACGAGCGCCGAGATGGAGGCGTGGCAGGAAGCCAGGTTGTCCAGCCGCCCTGCGTGCAGGAACTCGCGGTGCAGCCCCGAGCGAGTCGCCGGCGTGAGCTCGTAGCACCCGAGGTCCCAGCTGAGGATCTGCTCGGGGGCGACCTCACCTCCGCTGCTGAGCTCGGCGGCCAGCGCGTCGCGCAGCGATGCGGGGGTACTCGCGAGCGCCCACACGGGAGGCAGGTGCTTCTGCGCGTTCAGGATCAGCCCGTCGGTGTTGACCCCACGGTGCAGGTGGATGGCGAGGGATGGCACGCGCAGCAGGGGGCGGGCAAAGTCCACCATGCGCAGCTCGACCCCGTTGGCGCCCGCGACGGCGACGCTCCCGGCCAGTGAGAGGTCGCGGTCCAGCCAGGTGTGGTAGAGCACGCCACCATAGGGCTCGACGGAGAGCTGCCGGCACCCGCCCGCGTCCGTGTCGGGCGTCGGCTTGATGCGCAGGTTCGGGGAGTCCGTGTGCGCCCCGATCAGCGAGAAGCCTGCCTCGGCGGGCGGGCGGGTCCCCGTGTGAAATGCCGCGAGGGTCGTGCCGGCCCGTACGACGTAGAACTTCTGGTCCGGCTCGAGCGCGAGCGCATCACGCTCGTCGACGGCCCGGAAGCCCGCGGCGTCCAAGCGGGCGCGGACCTCGCGCACCGCGTGGTATGGAGAGGGCGCGCGGTCGATGAAGGCCAAGAGATCGTCGGCGGCGTCGAGCTTGATCATGAAGCGTCATATAACAGGTGCCGGTCCGACGTGTCGCGCTGGCATGCGCGTCCGTGCGCTGTCGTGCGTCGCGCTCGCGTCACTCCTCCTCGCGTGTGGATCGTCTGCGGACTCACGCGCAGAGGACGACGCTCCCGCGCGCGCCGTGGGTGCCCCTGGTCCCGTCCACCCAGAGGGACACGTCGTCTCACGGCTCGTCGCGGACGGCGTTCGTGCGTTCGACCTGCGTGTGCTTGCGGACGGCGCGCTCCTGGTGACCGCTCGCGCGGGCGAAGTGCTGGCCACGCGGCTCGATCGCGGGGGTGAGCAGGTAGGGCCGGCGGTCCGCGTCGCGCCCACCGACGGCGAGGTGTGGTCGCTGGTGGCCGGCTCGTCCGCCGGGCGGGCCGCCGTCGCGTGGATCCGCACGGAGGCCGGCACCGTGCTCGTCGAGAGAGCCCTCGGAGCGGGCCGTCAGCTCTCGTTCGGGCCCGCCGTGGAGCTGGAGCGGTGGTCGACCGACGACGCGTCCGGAGCAGCGCTGGGCGCCCGCGAGCTCGCGCTCCGCGTGACGTCCGCCGGGGAATTCCGGCTCCTGCATCGCGCCACCCCGATCGCCTGCGAGGGGCAACCGGCCTGCGCGACCTTTCGCCACAGCGACCTCGGCCACTCGCCGCCGGCGCGCCCTGGGCGACCCGCGCTTGCGGCGCGGGACGTCTGCCAGTGGCCCCTGCCTGGCATCGTCGAGACCGGCGGGCGCACGTACTACGGTCTCTGCGCCGTTCTGGCCGGTGTGCCGCGCAGCATGCTCTATCTGCTGCAGCCGGAGCCGCAGTACGCCCAAGCGGATCCCGCGCTCGAGGGATGCCAGCCGCTGGGCGTGATGGCGCTGGGGGATGACGCGCGCGACGCGACAGCCCCCGCAGCCCTCTTCGCGGCCGACTGCCCGAGCGGCCGAGAGGTGGTGCGCCTGGACGCGCCCGGCGTGAGCCCCTTGCCGGTGGGGGCCGTGTTGGCGCCGCGCTGCGAGCAGGGGCAGCCTGCGCTGCGCATTGGCGCCCGGCAGATCCCGTTGCCCGTCGGGCGCGACCGCCTCGAGGGCTTCGTCCCACCCTCCCTGGCGCCGGCCCTGGCGCGGGTGGTGTGGACCGGGGATACGTTCCTCGTCGCGCAGCTCGACGGCACCGAGCTTCATCTCCGGAGCGTGTCGTGCAGCGAAGCCGCCCAGGAAGTCCTCGGGCCAACGTCGTCCGGCCGCTGACGCGAGTCCGCGCGGTCCGCCCGCGCGGAGGTCCACCCGTCAGCGCACGCCGCCGCAGCGCGCGAAGTCGGCTCCGGCCTTCAACCTTCGCCCCGGTCCGAAGGCTCCGTACGCGGTGCGGGGTCCTCGACCGGCCGATGCGCGGAGCGCGGTGGCCGCAGCGCGCGGGCCAGGGTCGCGAGGGGGTTCCAGCCAAGCGTCGCGCTCAAGCTGGTCGCCTCGGGCAGGCGCTCGCGCAGGGCGCGCCCCATCGGGCGAAAGATCTCGAGCAGCTCGACCCCGCCGAGCAGCTCCGTGGTGGCGCGCGTGAGGGAGCGCAGCGCGTCTGCGCCAAGAGCCACGGCGACGTAAGCTGGCGTGGGGTGGACCAGGACCTCGCGCGCCGCGACGGCGGTCACCCACGCGCCGGGGTCGGGGACACGCAGCAGCCTCTCCACCGTCTCTCGCTGCGCGAACACGCCCAAGTGGAGAGGTGCGAGGTTGGTGCTGACGGCGTCCGACAGGGCGCGATAGTCGCGGTGGTAGTCTCCGCTCAGGGGACCAGTCCAGCGCAGCAGAGTCTCCGGGCCCGCCACGTGGTCGATGCCCTCCCGTCGACGGCTGAGCGCCACAGCCGTGCTCACGGCGTCGTCGTCGTAGAGCACCAGCGTGAAGGAGTGCCCGACGGGCAAGAGCAGGTCCAGGGCGCGCCGCACGTTGGCCGCGCTCGTGAGCGGGATGGAGGGCAGCGGGGGCCAGATGCTCAGCCACCCAGCAGCGTGCACCTCACGCAGCGCGCCGAGCAGCGCCGCCAGCTGCGTCAGGTCATCACCGAGCGCGCCGCGCGAGGGCTCCGCATGTGCCCCTCGCGCGCCGGTGAGCGCCGCGTTCAGGTCGAGGGCGAGCCGCTCCGCGACCTCCTCGAACGCCCCCTCGACCAGGAGGATGGCGCGGGCCACGTCGTGTTCGCGACACAGCTCCGCGAGCTGGACGTCTGCCGCGACCGGGGAGGCCACCTGCACCAGACCGCGTCCCACCACGCAGGCGTTCAGAACATTGCGCTGCTCGTCGACGGCGACCAGGAGCGTGCCGTGGCGGCCGCGCGCGTCTGGCCGCACGAGCGCGAGCAGGGCCGCCCAGCTGCGGGCGTCGAAGCCTTCGAAGCGGATGTCCTCGCGCACGATCATCGGGCGTCTCCTGCGGTGCGCGCTGCGGGCGGAGGTGGCAGCAGCAGGGCGCGCACGGAGCGCGGCTCCACCGTGAGAGACGCCGCGAGCGGTCCTCTGTCTGCAGGTCCGACGAGCAGGTCTCGGCCGCGGGCCACGAGCTCGGGCGTCAGCCGCGCGCGCAGCGCGTCATCGCCGGGGTTGATCACGAACACGACGCGGTGCCCCGACGCGTGCTCGTGCGTGGTCGTCTGAAGCCCGGGTCCGAGATCGAGATCCCGCGCGAGGTCGAGCGCGCTGCCGAGGCGGGCGATGGCTTCGTCGGGGTCTCGCAGGAGATCGAGCTGTGTCCCAGCCAGCTCCTCGAAGCCGTGCGCCTGACCGTGCTCGTCGCGTCGTGGACGGCGGGGCCCGCACACCACGCGCGCGCCGCGGGCCGCGCAGGCCGCCAGGCGCGTCGCGAGGGGGCGCTCGAAGAACTCGTAGGTGGGCGCGAAGACGAGGTCGAGCCCGTCCCAGCGTTCAGCGGCGGCGTCTCCGTCGAGGATCACGAAGGGGATGCGGGCGCGGGTCAGGGCGGCTGCGACGGCCTCGCAGCGCTCCCACCAAGCGACCTGGACGACGTCTCCGAGACCCAGCGAGTCTTGACGACAGCCGTGCACCGGGCTGCCCGAGACGACCTCCATGATGGAGGGGGAGAGGGGGCCATATACGTGCGTGGCGCGCGACAGCCGCATGTAGCTGCGTGGCCACACGATGCCGACGCGCGTGGGTCGTCGCATCGCCTCGAACTCCACCTCGGCGAGCCCCCGCACCAGCCGCTCCCAGCGCTCCGCCTCGGCGCGGCGCTCGCCCCGCTCGTCGATGGGCGCGCCGTACCAGCGGTCGCGGTCCACCGCCATGTATGCGTTGAAGGAGCGCAACCCGTACGCGGACGCGACCAAGGCCGTGAAGAGTGAGTCCTCGGTGTGGAGAGGCGGAAACCACGGAGGTCCCCCTGCGCCCAGCTCCGGCGCGTAGGCGCCCGGCGTGCTGCCCGCGAGGTAGAGCGTGCGTCGACGCATGGTCTCGAAGTCGGAGGCGCGGTGGTAGTAGTCCAGGCCCACGACATCGAGCTCCTCGGCCAGCGCGGGGAGGCTCATGGGGAGACCCGCCTCGCCGAGTGAGATGTTGTGGAACGTCTTCGCGTGGCCGAGGCCCACGCTGCGCAGCTGGTCGCGCATGGTGGCCAGGCTGCGCGTGAGGAGGTGCTCCTGGAAAGCGGCCCAGTCCAGGTGCAGCGCGAGCGGGTCTGCGGGGTCGAAGCGCAGCGGGGGCTCGACGTCGGTGTCCTCTGCGTACGGGCGAGCGTGCGCCTGCGCGGCGGCCGACAGCGAGCCATGGCGCGCGCTCACGTACCGCTGAAACGCCGCCCGCGCGTCAGGGTGATAGTCCTGTCCGTAGGGGCCGTTACGGAAGTAGTAGCCGGCCTCGTTGTCGACCTGCACCCACTCGACCGGGCCATGCGGGCGCACGCGCGACGCCAAGACCTCGCCCACCGCGGCGAACCAGCGCGCGACCTCCGCCAGGTAGGCCTCGCTGGCGTACGACGGGACGGGAAACATGCGCGGAGGGAAGTACAGGATGACCGGGTTGCCGCGCGGCGAGCGGGCCTGGCAGCGGGGGTCTAGGAGCACGCGCTCGGGCACCCCGAAGTACGTCAGCTCTGCGTTGATGTGCGGACCCGGACGGACGATGGCCGAGAGGCCCAGTTGGTGGGCCAGATCCAGAAACGCGCCGAGGTCCTTGCGACGGTCGTGCTCCCCGAAGTCGAACACCGAGGGGGAGAGCTCGTGAACGGACCAAGGGACGTAGGTCTCCACCGCTTCGAAGCCCAAGCTCGCGAGCGCGCGGAGGGCGGGTTCCCACGCCCGACGCGGCAGTCGCCAGTAGTGCACGGCTCCAGACCGCGGAGGCAGGTGAGGGGCGCTCGGGGGCGTCATGGTGGGGTGGTTCTTCCGCAGGGGGCGGGGGCGACAGGGGCCGCGCTACCCTGTGCCGAAGGCGCTTGTCTACAGACGTGGTGGCCCGCCACCGGGCAGCAATTTCCTCACAGGAGGCTGGAAACGAAAGTCGACCGCTGCTAGCGTCTCAATTGCGGGCCCGGATTGTGCGTGGCTCCGTAGCACGTCCAAGTGCGCATGTCGTCGTGAGAGTGGTGGGTTGGCCCACGGAATGTGAGATACGTGAGATGAGTAGCAAGTTGTTCTGCGGTGGCCTGGCATGGGCGACCACGGATGAGACCCTGCGTTCTGCTTTCGAACCGTTCGGAGAAGTGACGGACGCCAAAGTAGTGCAGGACCGAGAGACCGGACGCTCGCGCGGTTTTGGTTTTGTGACGTTCGCGACCCCGGAGCTGGCAAGCGCAGCTCGGGATCAGATGGACGGCTCCGAGCTCGACGGACGACGGATCCGCGTCGACATCGCGCAGGAGCGCCAGGGCGGTGGCGGTGGCGGTGGTGGACCCCGTCGCAGCGGCGGCGGTGGCGGCTACGGTGGTGGCGGTGGTGGTGGCGGCTACGGCGGCGGTGGCGGTCGTGATGGCGGCGGCTACGGTGGCGGCGGCGGCTACGGCGGCGGCGGTCGTGATGGTGGCGGCGGCGGCGGCGGGTACCGCGACGATCGCGGCGGCGGGCGTGGCGGCCGCGGTGGCGGCGGCGGCGGTCGTGGTGGTCGCGATGGCGGCGGCCGTGGTGGTCGCGACGGCGGTGGCCGTGGCGGGGACTGGTAGCACCGGGTTCGTCCGGTAGACGATGACCGCACAGAAGGCGCCTCGACTCTCGGGTTCGGGGCGCCTTCGCTCGTTCGGAGCGCAGGGCGACGCGGCTCACGGGGTCCTTGCTCCGCCACCCCCCATGTGTATAGTGCCGCGACCATTCTCGGGCGTGGGGTTCATCCGACCTGACCCGCCCGCACGGAGCGCAAACGTGGCTAGCGAGAACGACCAAGACACCGACCTCGACGCGACATCGACCGACGCCGGAACGGAATCCGACGCGGCCCCCATCGAGGCAGAAGCCGCAGCGGCCACCAAGCTCCCCCCCGAGGCCCGCAAGGCGCTCACGGCCGGCGAGCGCCTGGTCGCGGCCAAGGCGGCGAAGGCCACGCAGAAGGCGGCGAAGGCCGCTGCCCGCAAGGTGACCGAGGAGCCCGCGCAGGAGGAGGTCGAGGACGAGGTCCAGGTCCGCGCCGAAGAGGTCACGTCATGGGTGCACGATCACCAAGCGACCATCGTGAAGGTCCTGGCGGGCGCGGCGGTGTTGTCCGCCGTGGTGCTGGGGGTGCAGTACTTCAGCGGCACGTCGGCGCGCGCAGCCGGTAGCGCCATGAGCGCCGCGCTGCTGATCGCGGCATCGCCGGTCGGAGAGGCGGAGGAGGGCGAGGTCCTGCGCCCAGGCGAAGAGCGCTATGCCGACGAGGCGGCGCGCGACGCAGCCCTGGTGGCCGCCTATGAGCGCGTGGTCGCGGAGCAGCCGGACAGCGACGCGGCGGCCTGGGCGCGTCTCGCGCTCGGTCGCTTCAAGCTCGCCGCCGGGGAGTTCCCGGCCGCCCGCACGCTCTTCGAGGCGGCGCTCGGTGGTGCAGAGGGCAACCTCACGCTGCGCTCCGGAGCCATCGAAGGCGTCGCCTTCACGCACGAAGGCGAAGAGGCCTGGGACGCCGCAGCGACGCAGTACGAGCGGCTAGCAGGCCTTGGTGGCGCGTACGAACAGGTCGCAGCGCTGCATCAGGCGCGCATTCTCCTCGCGAAGGGTGAGCGCGACACCGCAGTCGAGCGGCTGCAGGCTCTCATCGAGACCCTCCGCGCAGAGGACGCTCCCGCGCTGCCCTATGTGCGTGACCAGGCAGAGCTGACTCTCATGACGCTCGACGCCTCGCTCGTGCAGCGCTCGGCCGTGCCCAACGGCCTCGACTCGCTGCCCCCCGAGATCCTGGAGCAGCTCCTGAGGCAACAGGGAGCGCGCTGAGCGTGCCCATTACCTCAGGCAGCCGCCCCGTTCGGCGCGCTGCGGCGTGTCTCTGGGCCGCTTCGGTCGTGCTCGTCCCGCTCTCGCTGCCCGTGTTCGGCGTGGCTGCCTGCGGCAGCGTCGGGGCCAGCCCTGCCGCGTTCACCTGGCTCGGAGCCGGTTCGCGCGTCGCTCAGGGTGGCGAAGAGGGCACCGGGGCCATGCGCGTGCTGTGGCAGCTGTCGCTCATCGAGCAGCACGACAGCCACTACATCCCGGTGGAGCTCGCGTCTCCGGGCTTCGACCCGCAGCACGGGCGCATCTACGTCGGCGCCTCGGACGGCCGCTTCCGTGCCTTCGACGTCACGGGCCGCGTCCTCTACCGCTACAACCTCGGGTCCGCCATCGAGAGCGCTCCTGCGGTGGACGCGGCGCGCGATCAGGTCATCGTCGCGGGGGCCGACGGCCGCGTCCACGGTCTGCGCGGCGCCAACGCGGAGGTCATCTTCCGCGGCCGCGCGCCGGGCATCGTGCGCACTCAGCCGCTCCTCACGGACGACGCCGTCTTCGTCGCCACGGAGGACGACGCCGTGGTGGCGCTCTCGCGCGAGGACGGGGCCGTGCTCTGGACCTACCGTCGCGAGGCGGCCGGTGAGTTCCACATCGCCGGGCACGCGGGGCTGACCATCGTGGGTCGCCGGGTCATCGCGGCGTTCAGCGACGGAACCGTGGCCGCACTCAACCTCACCGACGGGAGCGTCCTCTGGGAGCGCGCCACGGACGTGGACATCGAGGCGACCGAGGGCGGCGCCCCGGTCTTCACCGACGTGGACACGACCCCGGTGGTGGTGGACGAGACCATCTACATCGCGTCGTTCCACGCAGGACTCTATGCCCTGTCGCTGTCCAACGGCAGCGTGCTGTGGCGTGAGCCGGAGCAGACCACCATCACCTCGCTCCTTGCGAGCTCGGGGCGGCTGCTGGTCGTCAGCGCCGACCGCGGCCTCGAGGTGATGGACCCGGACACGCGCAGCGTCTTCTGGAGCCACGCCATCGAGCGTGGTGCTCCGACTCGCCCCGTGGTGACCAGCCAAGGCCTCGTGCTCATCGGGGACACTCAGGGGTCCTTCCTGGCGCTCGCGCTGCAGAGCGGCCAGGAGCTCGGCCGCCTCGACGGCGGGAACGGCTTCTCGGCGCCGGCGGGTGTCAGCTACGACATCGCCATGGTGCTGAGCAACGGCGGCGACGCCATCTGCCTCCGGCTGAACTGAGGCATCCAGCAGACTGAGCGCTCTGCTCGGGGTGACTCGCCGTCGGAGGCCCCGGGTCGCTCACTCGCTGGGCTGTGTGTAGCGCTCGCGCGGGACGGAGATGACCCGGTCGCGCCGGCCTCGGCGAATGTGCAGGACCGCTGGGACCCCCTCGACGCCGCGAAGCATGGAGCGCGCCTCCGAGGGCGAGTTCACGGGCATGTCGTCGATCTCGATCAGCTGGTCACCCACCCGCAGTCCGGCGCGAGCCGCCCTCGACCCGGGCACCACCGCGCTCAGCTCCACCTCTCGCTCGCCGAGAGTCACGGCGACCGCCACGCCCGTGGCCCGCTGCCCTTCGCGAATGGGCGCCTCGGGGTCCTCCGGGCGGAGCTCGTCGTCGGCGGTCTCGGTCGCCAGAGGTACACGGCCGCTCAAGCGGATGTATGCGTCCTGGACGAGCTCGCCTGGGCCCACGCGCACGGGGCGCCGCGTCGTGCCCGCGCCCGCCTCGGGGTGGCGAGCCACGATCTCGAGGTCCCCTGCCGGGACGGGCCCCAAGAGGAACGCGCCGGCGTCGTCCACCGTGACCGCCTGTTGCCAGTCCGGGGCAGGGCCGAGCGCCACCTCGGCGCCGACGGCCGGCTCACCGAGCATGTCCACGACGAGCCCGCTCACATGCGCGCCACGAGTGAGCGTCACCTCGTCGAGATAGGCGAGCACCTCTCCGCGCCGGAGGACCAGCCTCGCCTCGGCCTCGGCGGGGAGGTGCGCCGTGGAGCGCAGCTGCAGCGTGTAGCTCGCCACGCCGATGCGCTCGAACACGAAGCGCCCCTCGCCGTCGGAGTACGCCTGCTGCCGGGGGCGACCGTCGCGGTAGAGCGTGATCTCGACATCCGCCGCCGGGCCCAGGTCGTCGACCACGGTCCCGCGGAGCGTCCCCGCAGGCAGCAGCACGACGCGCAGCTCCTCCTCCGTGGACTCCACATCCAGCTCCTCGTCTGCCAGCTCTTCGTCCGACACCACGACGCGATACGGAGGCGGCGGCAGGCCGTTGATCTCGAAGGAGCCGTCCTCGTTGGCGATGACGACGCGGTGGTGGGGAAAGCGCGCCGAGAGAGACTCGAGGCGCAGCGTGGCGCTCGGCACGGGGAGCTCGTCCCGGTCGAAGACGCGCCCGCGCAGCGTGTGGAGCGTGGCGCTCAGGCGCAGCGTGACCTCCTGGCGCTCGACGTCCTCGAGCGTGACCCGCGAGCGAACTGCGGGGAGCCCCGGCGCCGAAGCGGTCAGGAAGACGTTGCCGCGACCCGCTTGGAACCCGAAGGTCCCGTCTCCCGCGGTCATGGTGGTCTCGTCGGCCTGCCCCACCATGCGCAGCTCGACGATGACGTTGGCCACCGGGAAGCCGGCCGCGTCCACCACGCGCCCGTCGATGAGGGTGCCCGGCTGCAGCACCAGCTCCACGCCGACGCGCTCTTCACCGGCGCGCAACGCGATGGGCTGCGTCGAGAGGGGCGCGTAGCCCGACGCCGTGACTCTCACCCTGACGCGCCCCGGCGCGACTCCCAGCACCACGAACGCGCCGCTCTCGTCCGCGACGGCCCGCCCCGTGAGCTGGCGCGTGGTGCCCGAGAGGTCCAGCGGGATGGGCGGGATCTCCCCCAGCGTGACGCCGAGCGCGCCGTCGGAGGCCAGCAGCACGGGACCGGCGCGTTGCACCGCGAAGAGATCCGCGAAGCGCATGGTGGGGTGCTCCGAGTCGTCCAGCACCTCCACCAGCGCGCCCGGCACCGGGTGCCCGAGGTGGTCGACCACGCGTCCGGCGAGGGACGCTGCCCGCTCTAGTACGACATCCAGCGCGCCGTCGCGGGGGTCGTGGTCCAGCTCGCGCGGGACGAAGCCCTCCGCCGAGACCCGCACGACGTGCTGCTGGGGAAGCAGCCCGCCCACGCGGAACGCACCGGCGCTGTCCGTCGACGCGGCTCGCGGGAGCAGCGAGATGGCCTCCTCGAGCACCAACACCTCCGCGTCGGCCACGGGGGCTCCGGTGGAGTCGCGGACGCTGCCGACCAGCACGGCTCCCTGCGTGAGCACCAGGCGCACGAACGGGGTGGGAGCGTGAGGGCCGACGATGACCCCTCCGCGCGGGCGCCCCACGAGGTCCCCGTGCGCTGCGCGCAGCTCGTAGATCCCGGCGGGCACGTCGGGCCAAGAGAAGCGCCCTGCGTTGTCGGTCTCCCGCTCGCGCGGGGGCCAGACGCCGCTCCCCGCCAGCACCACGCGGGCGCGCGGGACGGGGGCGCCCTCCGGGTCCACCACCACGCCCGCGAGCTGCGCCGCGAGGGAGAGCGCGATGGTGGTGGCCACGGACTCGCCCGCGGCGCCGGTGTGCAGCTCCTGCTGAGCCCTCTCGTGGCCGGGTGCCGACACGTAGACCACCAAGTCGGTGTCAGGGGGAAGGGTGTCGAACACCAGCGCGCCCTCTTCGATGTGCGCCAGGTAGCGCGGCGCCTGCCGTCCGGGGGCCACCGCGAAGATGTGCACGTCCTGGAGGTGGAGACCGCCTGCCTCCCGCTCGCCCGCGTCGCGCGCCTCGACTTCTACGCGCGCGAGCGCGGCGGGGGCCAGCGCGCTCGTGATGTCGCTGGTCTCGTCCGCGGAGAGCGTCACCTGGGCCGTCGTGACCACGTAGCCGGGCACGTGCAGCGTCAGCGTGAAGTCCCCCTCCGGCAGCCCATCCAGGCGAATGGGGTCGACACCGCTCAGCGTGCGCTGCGCGCCTGCCGCGCCCCCAGCGGACTCGAGCACCATCAGGGAGCCCGCCGGGAGCTCGCTTGGGACGTCTCCCGAGAGCGTGATCCGCAGCGAGGCGCGTCCCTCCGCGACGGCCTCTTGCGCTTCGGCGGCGCCCCCAGGGGCGAGCCCCTCTGCCGCCCCGCCCGGGTCTGTGTGGAGGAGAGTGGAGCCCGGCACCAGCACGAGCGCGAGCGCGAGCAGACCCACCCACGTGCCGCCGTGGGGAGCCTTGGTCGGCGCGTGCGCCTCGGGTGGTTTCGGAGCGTCTTCCAAGTGGGGGTCGATGGGTCGTGCACTCTAACAGGCGGGGGTCGCAGATTCGTCCCGGGCGCACCATACTCCGCTGCGTTGTCCGAGAGCCCGTACATCCCGGTTGGCTGCGACCCCGAGTCCATCCTGCTCACCTTTCCCGTCCCGCGCGAGTTCGCGGGGCTGCGCCTCGATCGCTTCATCCAGAACCGCATCCCGCGCCTGTCCCGGACCCGCGCGAACGAGATCGTGAAGGCCTGCGCCTACCGCCAGGACGGGACGCGGCGGCGAGCGAGCGAGCGCGTGCGGGCTGGTGAGGTGGTGCTGCTGGTGCGGCCACCCATGAACGAGCCCGAAGCGCCCCTCGACTTCGGGGTCCTGTACGAGGACGAGCACGTGCTGGTTGTCGACAAGCCAGCGGGGCTGCCCATGCACCCGACGGCCACCTACCACAAGCACACGCTCACGTGGTTGTTGAAGGAGCGCTATGGGGCCGATCCTCCCCAGTTCGCTCACCGCCTCGACCGCGAGACGAGCGGCGTGGTGATCTGCGGGAAGACCCGCGACATGGAGCGCGCGCTCAAGAACTCCTTTCAGTATCGCCACACCGAGAAGACGTACCTGGCGGTGGTGCACGGGGCGCCTCCCGCCACCGGGCTGATCGACCGGGACATCGCGCCGGTCACCGACGGTCTGCACGTGATGATGGAGGTCAAGCCTCCGGGCGAAGGCCTGAGCGCCGTCACGACCTTCCGGACCCTGAAGGCGGGCGAGCGCTACTCCCTGGTGGAGCTGTCCCCCGAGACGGGGCGTCAGCACCAGCTGCGCGTGCATCTGGCGCACCTGGGTTTTCCGATCGTGGGGGACAAGCTGTACGGGGTGGAGGGGCCGGCGCCTTTCTTGGAGTACATCGAGACGGGGATGACGCCCGCGCTCGCGCGGCGGTTGGTGCTGCCGCGTCACGCTCTCCACGCCCACGCGCTGAGCATCACGCACCCCGTGACGGGTGAGCCGCTGCACATTCGGTCGCCCCTCCCGGACGAGCTCGACCACTTGGTGCGGTCCGTGTCGGGTACTCCCGTTGGACCTGACCTCTAGAGCGGCTACATTCGGAGCAATGAACCGCCTCACCCCACGCTTGCCGCTCCCCTTGGCCCGTTTCACTCACAGCGCGGGACGTGCGCGGGGGGTCGCGCTGCTGGTGGTCGGCACCGCGCTGGCGCTTGGCTGTGGCGCCGCCGCCCCCGAGGTGCAGGCCACCACGCCGTTCCTGGAGGGCGACGCCGCGCTCTTCGATCGCGGGGTCAGCTACATCGCGGACCCGAGCGCACTGGGTGGTGGCTGGGAGGCCGAGTGGTCCGAGGCGCTCGAGCTGCGCGTGCAGCGCGCCGAGGCCATCGCGCTGGCCACCGGGCACACGTTCCGCGAGGACATGACGCCGCGCCGTGAGGTCACCTACCGTATCACGCTGGACGTGGATAGCCGCCTCTTCGGCCAGCTCCCGGACGAGCTCGAGCTCGTGTCCCGTCCGGGCGATCCTGGCTTCGAGAGCGTCCAGGGACAGGAGGCGCGCATCCTGCGGCAGCAGTTCGTGGTGTTCGTGAAGTGGCAGGTCCACGAGGAGACGGGCGCGATCGAGCCCGCGTTCCACCTCGAGCCGGCGAGCGAGACCGTGCAGGCCCGCGTCCGTGAGCTGATCACGCGCATGCACGGCGTGACCGACGGTCCCCGCACCACGGTTCACTACAACTGACGGCCGCCCCAGCCGCGTGCCGGGCTCGGGCTCTCAGCGCAGCAACAGCTCGATGCGCGGCCGCAGGGTCTCGTCCAGGGACTCCGGGGACGCGAGCAGCCACGCTGTGTCGTCACCGCCGCGCGCCATGCGGACGCGCAGGCCGAGTCGTGCGCCCACCGTGTCCTGCGCGGCCTGGGTGACGTCCAGGCGGATGGCTTGGCGAGCCGACGGAGTCTCTACGCGCGCCGCGAGGGTCCGGCCGATGCGCAGCAGCGGGGTGTGACGCCGCGGGTTCAGCGCCTCTGCCGCGCGGATGCGGGTGACGCTCAGCGTGCCCGGCTCGCTGGTGCTGCGAGCGTTGGGGTATGGGAAGAGTACCAGGACGGCCTCCACCACCGAGCGCCGATGCGTGGGAATCGCGAAGACCAAGTCCACCATGGCGCCCTCGTCGCCGCCCAGGAGTAGGCGGTCTCCGGGCGGTCGGTGGCGCAGCGCGCGGGTGGGGTTGTTCCACCCGAGGGGGTACACCACGTCGGCCTCGCTGAAGGTCGCCGCCTGGGCCGGATCGGGCAGGGCGCGACAGGTGCCGTCGAAGTCGCACACGGTGGAGGCCGGACAGCTCGCCGTGGAACAGGCGGAGCGCGCGGCGCCGCACGCGCCCAGCGCCCCCAGCGCGAGCGCGACCACAAGACACGACAGGGGGACAGCCTTCATGCGTCCAACCATGACGCCTCCACGCGCGCGTGCACAACCTCTCCCGCGTCCTCGCGCTCGGCCTGAGCGACGATGCGCACGGCGCCTTCCGCGCTGCGCGCGTAGATGGCGGAGCGGCCCTCGAAGCGCTGGTCCAAGATGGTCCCCACCAGGTGGGCCGTGACGCCGTAGCGCACGCCGGCGAGCTGGGTGAGGCGGGCCTCGAAGCCCTCGCTGGCCCACTGCTCGCAGCGCAGGGTCTCCTCGCCGGGTCGTCGGTGCACCCAGGCTCCTCGCCACGGCCACGGGTTCGCGGAGGGCTGCGCGACGACGTGCACTCCCTGGTCGGCAAACCCGCCTCCGACGGGCCGCCAGTCTGGCTCGTGCGCGGTGTGGGGCACCTGGAACCCGTCGTAGCAGATGAGCGTCCCCACGGTGCCCACGGCCGAGTGCGCGACCTCGGTCGCGCCGCCGTGGTTGGGTGTCAGCCCGATGCCGTCCTCGATCTCCGGCACGAGGTTGACCTTGCGCGTACACGCGGCGACGGACCCGTCTTCGGCGAAGGTGACGCTGGCGTTGTAGACCTGCGCGTCGGGTCCCTCGAGCAGCGCGCTGCCGGCCACGATGGTGGCGCCGTGGGCGCGCGCCAGGTCCGCGAAGGTGGCGTGGTAGATCTCCGAGATCTCGCGGGTGAGCACGAGCAGCGCCGCCCGCTGCACGTGCGCGCGCCCCACACGCCGCAGCGCCCGAGCGAACGCCAGCGGCCGTTGCGCGATGCCGAGCGCGAACGCGGAGTCGACCGTGGGCATCCGCGTGGACAGGCCACCGAGGACGGTGAGCGCCAAGAAGGCGCCGTAGTTCTCTGGAAACACCAGCAGCGCCGGGTTCCCCGCCTGCCTGCTGCGAGCGCACTCCTCGACGTAGCGGCGCGTGGTCTCGCGAAAAGCCCGCTCGCTCCGATAGGTCGCGGGGCGAATGTGAGCCTGCACGGCGAAGAGGTCGAGCTCCGACACGCCGGCAGCATATCAGCTCGCACCTCGTCGCAGGGGCGCTCATCGGAGGACGCGGCCGGAAGCGCGCTCGCGGGGCCGTCACCGCGCTATAGTTGGGCCATGGTTTTCGGAACACATGCACTTCGTCGGTGGGTCAGGACCTGGCTCGCTCTGGCTCTGGCTGCTTCGGCCCTCATCGCCTGTGGAGAGGACGCGCCCGCGCCCGCCACGACGCCCCTGGAAGGGCAGGCCACGGAGGGCGTGAGCACCGGCGAACCGGAGCCGGCGCCGGAGCCGTCGGGCCCCTCCGCGACGGGCGCGAGCTTCGCGCTCGTGTCCTCGGGCGCCGAGTCCTACACGGCGGGGCAGCTCGGTCAGTTCGGGATCGAGCTCACCGGGCGCGGTGGCTGGCACGTGAACATGGAGTACCCCACCGTGGTGCAGCTCGAAGGCGAGGGAGTCAGCTTTCCGAGCGCGCGCCTCGAGCGTGAGCAGGCCGCCCAGTACGAGGAGGCCCGTGTGCGCTTCGACGTGCCCTTCACCCCCGGTTCGGCGGGCGAGAAGCAGGTGCGCGCGCGCGTGCAGTTCGCCATGTGCAACCCCAGCAACTGCGTGCCCGAGGAGCGCACCCTCACGCTCTCCCTGGCGGTGCAGTGAGCGCGCCGGGCGAGCACGACGAGAGACCCTCGGACGCGCGGCCCGCGGTGGGTGGTGACGCGCCCGAGGGCCGCAGCGCTTCACTCGAGGCCCTGCTCGACGACACCTACGCGCGCACCCGGGAGCGCTTCGAGCAGGAGCGCCGGGTGCTCAGCTTCGACGCCTACCTCGACCTCTGCGCGCGCGAGCCGCGGCGCTCCGTGCGAGACGCTGCCACCTACGCCCGCGACGCCCTCGATCACTTCGGCAGCTACGAGGTGACACGGCCTACCGGCGTCACGCGGCGCTACCGCCTGTTTGATCTCGCGTTCGACGGCGGCAGCGACGGCGCGCCGCAGGCAGAGCGCGGCCGGGACGGGCACGCGGACGACCGCGACCGCCTGATCGGACACGAGGAGCTGCAAGAGAGCTTCCGGCGGGCGCTCGAGGGGTTCATCCGTGAGGGGCGCGTCAACCGCATGGTGATGCTGCACGGCCCCAACGGCAGCGCCAAGTCCACCTTCGTCGCGTGTCTGATGCGGGGCCTCGAGGCCTACTCACGTGTCGCCGAGGGGGCCCTCTACCGCTTCGCGTGGGTGTTCCCCAAGACCGGCGACCAGACCGGCATCGGCTTCTCTGCGGGCGCGCCCGGAGGGCGGGGCGAACACCAGTCGTTCGCCCTGCTCCCCGAGTCGCGCATCGCCGTCAAACTCACCAGCGAGCTCAAGGACCATCCGCTGCTGCTGTTGCCGCGCGCGGAGCGGCGCGCGCTGCTGGCGCAGGTGCTGCCTCCTGACGCGCCGCTGCCAGCCTTCCTGGCGGCGGGCGAGCTCAGCCACAAGAACAAGCAGATCTTCGACGCGCTGCTGACGGACTACCGCGGCGACCTGCGGCGCGTCTTCGCGCACGTTCAGGTCGAGCGCTTCGACATCAGCCGACGCTATCGCTCGGGCGCGGTCACCATCGGGCCGGCCATGTCGGTGGACGCGAGCGAGCGCCAGATCACGGCGGATCGCTCGCTGGCGTCCTTGCCCGCGTCCCTCTCGGCGCTGACCCTCTTCGAGAGCTATGGCCCGCTGGTGGACGGCGCCGCCGGCATCGTCGAGTTCAGCGACCTGCTCAAGCGGCCCCTGGACGCCTGGCGCTACCTGCTGCTCGCCATCGAGGAGGGCAGCGTGCCGCTGAGCTTCTCCACCATGACGCTCAACGCGCTCTTGGTGGCGAGCAGCAACGAGTTCCACCTCGCCGCGTTCCGCGAGCACCACGACTACGGCTCCTTCCGCGGGCGCATGCTGCCCATCGTGGTGCCGTACCTGCGGGACTACCGTCAGGAGCAGGCCATCTACGACACGCAGATCGTGCCCAACGTGAGCGTGCCCGTCGCCCCCCACACGACCTACGTAGCGGCTCTCTGGGCGGTGCTGACGCGCCTCCGGCGCCCGGAGCAGGCGGCCTACGACGACGCGACCCTGGGTGCGATCGCGGCGTCGCTGAGCCCTCTCGAGAAGGCCGAACTCTACGCCGACGGAAGCGTCCCAGAGCGGCTCGAGCAAGACGAGCAGCTCGCCCTCCGCAGCGGCCTCGCCGACGTGTACGCGGAGTCCCTGGTGGGGACGTCAGAGGGCCTCCTGGGCGCGTCCGCGCGTGAGGTCCGGAGCGTGCTCCTCGAGGTGGCCGCCGACTCGCGGGCTTCCTGTCTGGCGCCTCCTGCCGTGCTGGCGCGCCTCGAGACGCTCTGCGCCGAGGGAGACTACGACTTCCTGCGCCTCGACGTGGACGGCGGCTACCACGACGCGCTCGCCTTCGTGGACGTGGTGCGCGAGCGCTGGCTCGACCGCGTGGACCTCGAGCTGCGCACGGCGACCGGGCTGGTGTCCGAGGAGCGCTACATGGACCTCTTCGCCCGCTACGTGGCGCAGGTGTCCCACGCCGTGAAGGGCGAGCGCTGGCTCAACCCCGTCACCCAAGCGTACGAAGACCCCGACACCGAGCTGCTGGAGTCGGTGGAGGCCACGCTCGAGGTCACCGACCCCGAGGAGTTCCGGGCGACGGTGCTGGGCGGCCTGGCCGCGTGGGCCATCGACCAGCCGGACCGCACGGCGGACCTGCCCCGTGAGGTGGACTATCGCGCGCTCTTCCCGCGGCAGCTCGCCAAGCTGGAGTCGGCCTACTTCGAGTCGAGGCGCGCTCAGATCGCGCGCGTGGGCCGCTCGGTGGTGGCCCTGCTGGACGGCGAGTCCGCGCGCCTCGAGCCGGCCGACGCCCTCGCCGCGGAGAGCGCCTGGGGCCAGCTGCGAGAGCGTGGCTACAGCGAGGACAGCGGGCGCATCGCCCTCGCCGAGCTGCTGGCGGCCCGCTATTGAGGCGGGCCGCTGGGCTCAGTTGGTGACGCCGCCGGTGGACACCAGGTAGGCCATCAGCGCCTCGAGCTGATCGTCCGGCAGGACGCTGGCGTTGAACGCGGGCATGCGCCCCTCGCCCTCACGGATCTGCTGGCGCATGTGCGCGGGGGTCCAGCCGATGCCGTTGACCGCGGGCGCGGCGCCGTCGCCGCCGGTGCCGTCCTGGTGACAGCCCGAGCAGAAGTTCGTGTAGGCCTCTTGGCCGCTGGCGACGTCCGTGGACGTGACCGCACCTTCGTAGCTGGCGACGTGCTCGCCGCCAGAGCTGCCTTCGCCCTCACCCTCGCCGCTGCCGCCACACGCGCCGAGCATCAGGGTTGCCGCTGCCATCACCATTCCGAACTTCTTCATGCTGAGTCTCCTTGAACGTTGAGCGTTGAACGCTGTTCTGCTGCCGAGGTTCACGCGGAGGGCGTGGCGCTCGTGCCGGGTTTGCGACCGACTTGTACCAGCTTTTCGGTCTGGAGCCTCTTTGCGGCGTCGGGATCCACGTAGTCCGAGTGGCAGTCGGCCTTGTCCTTGCCCGGCGCCACGACCACACCCTTGGTCTGCTGCGCCAGCTGGTGGATCTCCTCCGGCGAGAGATAGCCGCGTTGCTCGAGGGTGGCCTGCTGCTGCGCCGTGAGCCCTGGGCTCTTGGCCACGCGCTCGCGCACGAACTCGGGGTCCTTGCCGCTGCCGAACTCCACGATCTCCTTGCTGATGCGCACCGAGCACCAGTCGTGCCCGCACATGGCGCAGAAGTCCGTGTCCACGCTGAGGTCCTCGTCGTGCAGGGCGCGGGCGAACTCGCCGTCGAAGGCCAGCTCGAAGTGCTTCTCCCAGTTGAGCGCGGCGCGCGCGCGCGTGAGGTCGTCGTCCCAGTCGCGGGCGCCCGGGATGCCGAGGGCCACGTCCGACGCGTGGGCCGCGATCTTGTACGCGATGCAGCCCTGCTTCACGTCCTCCTGCTTGGGCAGGCCCAGGTGCTCCTTGGGCGTGACGTAGCAGAGCATGCTGGCGCCGTGGAAGCCGGCGGCGGTGGCCCCGATGGCGCTGGTGATGTGGTCGTAGCCGGGGAAGACGTCCGTGACGAGGGGCCCCAGCACGTAGAAGGGCGCGCCGTGACAGAGGCGGCGCTGCAGCTTCATGTTGTACTCGATCTGGTCGAAGGGGACGTGGCCCGGCCCCTCCACCATGACCTGCACGCCCTTGCGCCAGGCCCTCTCGGTCAGCTCGCCCAGGCGCTGGAGCTCGCCCAGCTGCGCGGCGTCCGTGGCGTCGGCCAGGCCGCCGGGGCGCAGACCGTCACCCAGCGAGAACGACACGTCGTACTCGCGCATGATGTCGCAGATGGCCTCGAAGTGGGTGTACATCGGGTTCTCGGCCTTGTGCGTGAGCATCCACTTGGCCAAGAGCGAGCCGCCCCGCGAGACGATGCCGATCAGGCGGTCCCGGATGAGCGGCAGGTGCGCGCGCGCGACGCCCGCGTGGATGGTGAAGTAGTCCACCCCCTGCTGGGCTTGGTGCCGTAGCGTCTCGAGGATCACGTCCAGCGTGAGGTCCTCGATCTTGCGCCCGATGATCATGGAGTAGATGGGGACGGTGCCGATGGGCACGTTGGATGCGGCCAGGATGGCCGCGCGCGTGGCGTCGAGGTCGCCGCCCGTGGATAGATCCATGACCGTGTCGGCGCCCCAGCGCTCGGCCCAGCGTAGCTTCTCGACCTCGTCCGCCGTTCCCGACGACACCGGCGAAGCCCCCATGTTGGCGTTCACCTTGGTCAGGCTGGCGCGGCCGATGGCCATCGGGTCGAGCTTGTGCTGCAGATGCACGCGGTTGGCCGGGATGATCATGCGGCCGGCGGCGACCTCGTCACGCACCTGCTCGGCGGTGAGGTGCTTCTCGCGCTCCGCCACCCGCTTCATCTGCGGGGTGATCTGACCCAGGCGCGCGAACTCGAGCTGCGTGCGCGGCTCGAAGCCCTCGGGGGGGGTCCAGCGCCCGTGCACGAAGGTCCAGTCCGGGGGCATGAAGTCCCAGGCGGTCTTGTCGCTGGGAGCGGGCATGCCGGGCGTGTCCGGCGAGGAGAAGGTCAGCGGCCCGCCGACCTGTGCGGCGTTCGCGAACGAGCCCGGTGTGGTGCCCGCGCCCGTGCTGGAGGGGTTGTGGGCGCCGTGCAAGGGGAGGGCGATGGGAGAGGAATCAGGCTGCGACACGTACGACCTCACTGCGCTCCGAAGAGCAAGGGGCAGAGGGGACCACGAAGTCGGGGCCATGATCACTTCCCTCCGCCGGGATGATCCGGATCAGGTTCGACGGGTTCTTCTCAGCCCACCTGCGTGGGCGCCCCGAGTGCATCACGAGGCAGAGCCTAGCAGGCCTCGCGTTGGCTCGCACCTCATCCCGGCGCGCCCACGCGCGTCACGCGAGCGGGTGCCACGTCAGCGTGCCGCGCGGGCTACGCGCTTGGGGCTCAGCTGGTCCGCGCGGGCGAGCTCGCCCAGCTTCGCGAGCGCGCCGTCCGTCCGCTCGTCGAACGGGCTCGCGCAGTTGATTCGCACGAAGCCGCTGTGGCGTCCTGTGGGGGAGAACAAGGGACCCGGCGCGATGCCCACGCCGTGTCGCAGCGCGCGGCGATAGAGCGCGATGGCGTCGACCCCTTCGGGCAGCTGGACCCACAGGACGTGGCCCCCGGCGGGCCGGGTGCAGCGTGTCCCCGCCGGGAAGTGACGGCGCACGGCCAAGCCCACGGCCGTAACTTGCTCGCGATACGCCGTCCGCAGGCGCCGGATGTGGGTGTCGTAGCCGCCGCTCTCGAGGTAGGCCGCCACCACGAGCTGCGGGAGGCTGGCGGACGCGAAGGAGACCGCCAGCTTCGCGTCCAACACGGCGTCGTAGAAGCGCCCAGGCACTACCCACCCGACGCGCAGACCAGGGGACAGGACCTTGCTGACGGAGCAGCAGGACAGCACCCACCCCTTCCGGTCGAAGGACTTGAGCGACGTGGGCCTTTGCCCCTCGAAGACCAGCTCCCCGTAGATGTCGTCTTCGATGAGCGGCACCTTCGCGCGGGTGCACAGGCTGACCACGCGCGCTTTGTCTTGGTCGGACAGCACGCTGCCGCACGGGTTGTTGAAGTTGGGCACGAGGACACACGCCGCCGGCCCTTCGGCCAGCAGACGCTCGAAGCTGCCGAGGTCGATGCCGTGCTCGGCGGTGCTCGGCACTTCGATCGCGACCCGGCCCATGAACTGGATCTTCTCGATGATCCCGAAGTAGGTCGGGCTCTGCACCAGCACGCGGTCGCCCGGTCGCGTGGTCGCGGCCAAGCACAAGTACATCGCCTCCATCACGCCCGTGGTCGTGATGATGTCGCCCGGCTGGACCGTCGCGCCGGCGTCGGCCGCGTGGGCTGCGAGCACCCGCCGCAGCGGGGCGGGCCCCGGGGGCAGCGCGTAGCCGAACGCCAGCTCGGGGCTCTCACGACTGATGCGTGTCGCCAAGCGACCGAGCGCGTGCAGCGGCAGGTGCTGCGGGTCGGGCAGGGCCGTACCGAGCGCGACGAGGTCGGGGGTGGCGGTCTCACGGAGGACCGACAGACCGCGCAGCCGCTCGGTCTCGGGCCGCGGCGCCGCAGGCTCGGGCGCGGGTAGCCAGAGGCGGGGCGTGTCCCGCACGTAGTAGCCCGACCGCGCGCGCGCCTCGACCAGGCCGCGGGTCTCTAGCACGCGGAAGGCGTGCTGTGCGGTGGCTACGCTGACGCCCCAGCGGTCCCGCAAGTGGCGCACGGAGGGCAGACGGTGACCCGGCAACAACGTGCCGTCGTGAATCAAGCGCTCGAGGCGCTGGGCGACGTCTTCGTAGAGCATGACAGCCGGGAGTCGAAGGAGCGGTACAGATGATGTCAAAGAGAACTGTACTGGTCAATCTGTCTGTCGTCTGAATCTGTGCCGGTTGGGGTCCACGCTCCACGCTCTGTACATGTCCAGCACGCACCTCCCCATCAGCATCCAGACCGACTCGGCGCAGCCCCGGACGACCAGCAGCGCGTCACCGGTGGCCGCTCGCACCCGTGAGCAGACCATCGGCCTGCTCCTGGGCGTCGTCGCTGTCGCGGCCTTCAGCCTGACCTTCCCCATGACCCGCCTGGCGCTCGATGGGCTGGCTCCGCTTCAGGTTGCGCTCGGTCGCGCGGCCATCGCGGCGCTGGTGGCTCTGCCGCTGCTGTGCGCTCGACGCGCACCGTGGCCAGGATGGCGCCTCGCGCTGCGCCTCGCGGGCGTGGGCCTCAGCGTGGCGGTGGGCTTTCCCATCACCATCGCTTGGGCGATGCAGGCGGGCAGCGCCTCACAGGCAGGCGTGATCCTCGGCCTCGCGCCCATGGCGACGGCGGCCTTCGCTGCGTTGCGCTACGGTGAGCGGCGCTCCGCGCGCTTCTGGTGGATGTCGGGGGCCGCCACGCTGACGGTCGTGCTCTTCGCGCAGCACCACGGTGGCGGCGCGCTACGCACCCGTGACGCGCTGTTGCTCTTGGCCGTGGTGTTCACGGCGCTCGGCTACAGCCAAGGAGCGCGGCTGGCCCACGAGCTGCCCAGCGTCGAGGTCATCGCATGGGCAGTGCTGCTGGTCGCGCCCCTGACTGTGCCGTGGGCTCTCTTCGAGCTGCGTACTGTTGCCACCTGGCCCGGCGCGGCGGCCTGTGGTGGCCTGCTCTACGTGGGCACCATCTCGCAGCTGCTCGGCTTCGTGCCCTGGTACACCGGGCTCGCGCTCGGCGGTGTGACGACCGTGAGCCAAGTGCAGCTCTTGCAGCCCTTCCTCACGTTCGTCGCGGCCGCGCTCATCCTCGGCGAGTCCCTGCCCCTGGAGCTCTGGGGCTTCGGCGGCCTGGTGGCGCTCTTCGTCTGGGTCGGGCGCCGCGCGTAGGTCCCGCGCGCAGCCGCGCGGCGCCGCCCTCGCGCGGGGCTTCATGCAGCGCGCATCGCGCTCACGGCTGCGGGCGCACCCAGGAAGCGCACAATCGCGTCGATCACCTGGGGCTCGGTCAGGATCCGTGCGTGCCCCAGGCCCTCGGTGGCCATCAGTCGCGCCCCCGGCCAGTGCCGCACGAGCTCGCTCGAGCCATCGAAGGGCGTGATGCGGTCCTTTCGGTCGTGCACCACGAGGAGGGGCACTTGCAGGTGCGCCACGTCGCGCAGCCAGCTCGCTCGGTCGATGGGACGTCCGACCAAGCCGTGCAGTGTGGCCAGCATCGCGCGCACGGCCGCGTCCGGCGCGTGCAGCATCTCGGCGAACGCGCGCGCCTGCTCCTCGAGGCTGGTCGGTGGTGCGACCAGCGCGACCCTCCCAGCGTCGAGGCGTCCGTCGAGCAGCGAGAGGATGGTGCCTGCCCCGCCCACAGAGTGCGCGACGACCGCGTGCAGGCGGCCGAGAGACGCCGCTACGCCAGCGATGGCGTCCGCGATGTCGCGCAGCGTGGCGTGGTGGCCGTCGCTCATGCCATGCGCCGGGAGGTCGAAGAACGACACGCTGTAGCCCCTGGCCACCAGGGGTCGCGCGATGGGCAGCAGCTGGTGGCCGCCGCCCGCCCAGCCGTGGACCAGCAGGACGGCGGGGCCATCGCCGTCTTCGTTCGGGTGCCTGCCCTCTGGCCGCAGCGTGAACCCGCGCAGAGTGCGGCCCGCGACCGCCACCGACCAGGGCTCCGCGAACATGAGGCGCGAGTCCACGTCGGCGGAGCGTGGGTAGGGTCGCGGCGCGCGCGTGAACACGTCCACCAGCAGGCCACCTGTCTCGAAGGGGGCGACGCGCCCGCCCAGCGCGACGGCCCGGTGGAGCAGGGCGTCCCTGAACCCAGGCGAGGTTCGTGGATTTAAAGAGCGACCGTTCGTGCTTTTATCGGGGTGCGATGCAGAGGGTGTCGGTGTCGTGGTCATGGCTCGTTCCCTATCTGGTCCCGGGATGGGACCGCTCAGCGGAGGCGCGCGTCGTCGATGACGCGGTCGACGGCGCGACGAAAGCGCTCGGTGGCGCGTGGGTCGCGTCGGAGGCGCATGGCCTGGTGGCTCGCCAGGATGGCGCCGTGGACTTCGAAAGCGAACTGCTCGACGTCGAGCTGTGGGTCGAGCTCCCCTTCGTCCACCGCGATGCGCGCGGACTGCGCGATGGCCGAGAGCAGGTCCCGCTGCGCGGCGACCACGATGTCTCTGGCTGCGCCGGGCTTGTCGTCCAGCTCGAAGCCTGCTGGGAGCATGGGGCAGCCCCCGGGCAGCCAGTCGGCGTGCATCCAGTCCACCATGCGGTCACGCAGCGCGTGGATGCGCGCGAGGCCGCGCTTCGCCTTGAACGACGGCAGCAGGGTGTCCGTGAGGAAGCGGTCCCGCACGTACTCGAGCACGGCGACGTCGAGCGCCTCTTTGGACCGAAAGTGCGCGAACACGCCGCTCTTGGACATGTCCATCGCGCTGGCGAGTCCCCCGACGCTGATGCCGTCGAGCCCGTGTACGCTCGCCAGCTGGGTCGCGCAGTGGAGGATGGCTTGTCGGGTCTCTTCGCCTTTGGACACGTCCCGAAAATAGCACGGTCGTTCGCATGACGTCAAGGACCGCGTTCGTTTTCCGTCTCCGCCCCGCGCGCTGGCCCGCGCTACGCTTCGGCATGCGCCGCTTCTCAGGTTGGTCGCGCCTTCGACGGGGTCGCTCGTCGGTCGTGCTCGTGGGCTTCGTGTCGCTCTCACTCGCGTGCGGGGAGGGAGGAGGGGTGTCGTTCCCCAACCTGCTGGCCCAGCCCGCGTCCGGCCCCCCCGCGGGGACCGCGGAGGCGGCCTGCCCCGTGCCGGCAGATGGCGCGCCGCTTCCCGTGAGCGCGCCGCGCACGGTGGTGGGCACGGGCACGCCGGCCAGCTGCACGTCGGCGGCGTTCGTGGCGGCCGTGGCCGACGGCGGGGTCATCACCTTCGACTGCGGGCCCGACCCGGTGACCATCACGCTCACCGAGACGGCGAAGGTGTTCAATGACACCGGCCCGGACATCGTGATTGATGGTGGCGGGCTGGTGACGCTCAGCGGTGGTGGCGCGCGCCGCATCCTGTACATGAACACGTGCGACGAGGCGCAGGTCTGGACGACCAGTCACTGCAACGACCAGGACCACCCACGCCTTAGCATCCAGAACCTGACCTTCGTGGACGGAAACGCGAGCGGGGAGGACCCCGACGGGGGCGGCGCCATCTTCGTGCGGGGCGGCCGGCTGCGCGTCGTGAACTCGCGCTTCTTCCGCAACGAGTGCGATGCGGTGGGGCAGGACAACGCCGGTGGGGCCATCCGCGCGTTCGACCAGCACCGCGACCAGCCCATCTACGTGGTGAACAGCACCTTCGGTGGCGCCGACGACCTGGGCAACCACTGCTCCAACGGGGGCGCGCTCGGGAGCATCGGCGTGTCGTTCACCGTCATCAACTCGGTCTTCACGCACAACCAGGCGACCGGGAACGGCGCGAACCCCATGCGTCCGGGGACGCCCGGGGGTGGCAACGGCGGCGCCATCGCGAACGACGGGAACCGCTTCACGCTGAGCCTGTGCGGCTCGGAGCTGCGTGACAACGTCGCGAACGAGGGGGGCGGCGGCATCTTCTTCGTCAGCAACAACCGCACTGGGTCGCTGAGCATCCGTCGCTCGCAGCTGTGCGCCAACGAGAGCCTCGGCTTCGAGACCAACGGCTTCCCCGGCATCTTCGTGCTGGCGTCGGGAGACCCGAGCGTGAGCGGGAGTGAGCTCGCGGAGACGTGCCCGTGACCCTCTCGGTCGCCACGTCGTGGGCGAGCTCCATCGCCGAGCTGGGGATGGGGCTGGTCACCCGGCGGGACCTCGGTCCGCGCCCGACGGAGCGTCTGGTGCTCTACGACTTCGAGGCGTGCCCGTACTGCCGCAAGGTGCGCGAGGCGCTGTCCGAGCTGGACCTCGAGGTGCTGGTGCGGCCATGTCCGAAGGGCGGCCAGCGCTTCCGTCCCGAGGCCGTGGCGCGGGGAGGGCGCGCCCAGTTCCCCTACCTCGTGGACCCCGGCGCAGGTGCGGCGCTCTACGAGTCGGAGGACATCGTGCGGCATCTCTTTGCGCGCTACGGCTCGGGGGCGGTGCCGCTCGCCTTCCGTGTGCGGCCTCTCCCGCTGCTGGTCTCCGCGTTCCGCCCCACCCGTGGCCTGCGGGCGGTCCCGTCCCGCGCGCCCGAGCAGCCTCTCGAGCTGTACAGCTTCGAAGCGTCGCCCTACTGCCGTCTGGTGCGCGAGCGTCTGTGCGAGCTGGAGCTGCCCTACGTGCTGCACAACGTGGCCAAGCGGAGCCCCAGCCGCCCTGACTTCGTCGCGCTCTCCGGGCGGATGATGGTGCCGTTCCTGGTGGACCCCAACACCGGCTCGCGCATGTTCGAGTCGGCCGACATCCTCGGCTACCTGGACGCGCGCTACGGCCGCGCTGCTATGCGCTCTGGAGGTCTTGCACCGTGAGCGTACGCGCGAAGCGTGGGTAGGCATTGGCGAGCCGCGTCAGCGCCAGGGCCTCGTCCACCAGCCCGCGCTTCACGGCCAGCCGCCCGGCCTCGAGGTCGCGCAGGTAGTCGCGTCGCGCAAGCGCGGCCGCCTCGTCCAAGCGCTCTCTCGCCGCGTCCACTCCCGCGTCCGGAGGCGCCTCGCTCACGTCGGCGTTCGGCCCCTGCAGCACGGGCAGCGAGCCTCGTGGCCGGGCCGCGGCTGAGCGCGCGAGGTCCTCTTCGTTGGGCTGGAACTCGCACTGCGTGAGGCGGTAGAAGGCCTCGTCGGACAGCGGCGTGGGCAGCGTGCAGTCGGCCGCGGTCTTGTCGAAGATGATGCGCGCCAGCCGGCGGAACTGCCCCGTAATGGGCGCGTCGGGGGCGTACTCCACCACAGGTCGCCGCGCGTACTCGGCCTTACGGATCAGTGGCTCTCGCCGGATGATGCCCAGGATGGGCACGTTCAGCAGCTGAGTGAAGCGCGTGACCGGGGCGAGGTCCTCGTTGGGGTCGCGCAGGTTCAAGATGATGCCCGCGCAGACGATGCCGTTCTCGGCGTAGTTCACCACGGCGCGCGCGACGTTGTTCGCGGCGTACAGCGACATCACCTCTTCGGAGCTGATGATGACCACCTTCTCGCCCACTTCGCGGCGGAGGGGCGCAGCGAACCCGCCGCACACCACGTCGCCCAGCAGGTCGTAGACCACCGCGTCATACGAGGTCGCGGCCAGGAGCCCCGCCTGCCGCATGATGTCCACGGTGCGCGAGATGCCGCGCCCGGCGCAGCCCACGCCAGCCTGCGGCCCGCCAGCCTCGACGCAGTGAACGCCCGTGGAGCTCACGCTCACCAGCTCTTCTGCCGTGGGCTGGCTGGTGAAGCCCGAGTCCAGCACCGTGGGGATCATCTTCCCGCCCATCAGCGACACGGTCGAGTCGTGCTTGGGGTCGCAGCCCACGTGCAGGATCTTCTTCCCGTCCAGCGCGACCACTGCGGAGATGTTCGACGAGATCGTCGACTTGCCGATGCCACCCTTGCCGTAGAACACGATTCTCTGCATCTCGTACCTCGTGGTCCGCGTGATGGGACCGGCCCTCACTATGCCAGACTCAGCGCGCGCCGGCTCAGTCCTCGGTCTTCAGGCACAGGCGGGGCGCGTCGATCATGCGCTGCGCGAAGGAGACCACGCCGCCGTAGCCCATGAAGGGCATCTGCTGCAGCGCGTGATAGTTGAGGCAGGGGAAGCCCAGCTCCAGAACGAAGGGCTCGCCCAGTGGGCTCTCGGCCCGCGCGCGCGGCTGCCGCGCGTCCATCGTGCGGACGGGATTGAGCTCGGTCGCCGAGCCGATGATGCCGTCCACCAGCCCCTGTTCCAGCAGCTGGCGCACGGCGCTCTGGATGCGTGCCAGGCTGGGGTCCTCGAGCACCTCGGCGCCCTCCGGCAGCGCCTGCCCGTTGCGCTCCAGCACGGCGCGGAAGTACGCCGCGCCGCCCAGCCCCTTACCTCGCAGCCCCACCAGCGTGGGCTGCATGCCCAGCTCCAGGAGCATGGCGCACACGCCCGCAGCGAGCGGAGGCTCGGCGAACACCGCCACGCGGTGGCGGCTCCAGCGGCTGAACATCTTCTCGAGCGAACCGCGCGCGCGCTCCTCTCGCTTGTCCGTGTAGGCGGCCACCTTGCGGGGGTCGATGCGCAAGGCCTCGCCCACGGTCTTTAGCCAGCGCGTCGTGCCCGCGAAGCCCATCGGGAGATCCGTGGCCACCACGCGCCGCCCCTGTGTGCGGGCTTCAGCGGCGACCGCGGCCTCCCCCTCGGGCAGATAGGGCAGGGTCACGAGCACCTCGGACGTGGAGACCTCGAGGTGCTCCGCGTACGTGCGGCCGCTGAAGAGCACCGGCCCCAGCGAAGCCCCCACGCCGCTCAGCAGACCGGCCAGCTGCACCATGTTGCCGGTGTGGTCTCCCTCGTAGCGGTCGAAGAAATACCCCAGCACGGACACCTGTCCGCGCTTGACGGGGCGCTTCCAGTCCACCTTCGCAAGGACGGCTTGCGCCAGGGACGCGTAGCCGTCGAACTCGTCCCCGTCGAAGCCGAGGGCCGGGATGAGGTCCACCGGCACGGGCGCACCGTCCAACGCGCGTCGGATCTCCCCCTCCACGTCTTCCCCCGTGAGCTCCAGGAACGTGACTGACACCACCACCACGTAGCCGGAGTCCATGCGCTTCTGCCAGGAGCGCAGGTAGGGCCCGATGCGGCGCGACGACCCCATGATCAGGTCTTGGTCGCTGACCTCGGTCCAGCCCTGGCGAAGGTTGCAGTGCTGCTCCCAGTCGTGTGCCAGCAGGTGGGTCACCTTGTTCTTGCACCCCACGCCGACGTGCATGAGCAGGTACGCGTCGCGGATGGCGTGGCAGGCGATGGAGACGCCGGTCAGGCGGCCGTAGCCAGCCTTCATGGCGTAATCCTCGAGGGTCAGGTCGGCGCCACTCGCGTCACTCATTCAAGGCTCCATCTGGTCTACCGCGCGGTTCAGCATGCGTAGGTTCTCGGCCATGCCGCTGAACAGCGGCTGCCAGCGCTGGATGCTGATCCAGGGGATGCCGGCCCTCTCCACCACGTTCCTCGCGAAGTCCGACATGACCGCTACGTCGAAGCCGCCGATGCGCAGCTGTTCGCCGAGCTCCCACGGGCCGCGGAAGATGTCGAAGGGCACGTCGCCATAGCCCAGCTCCGCGAGCCGGCCTGCGAAGGACCGCCGTGCGCGCTCCTCGGGGGGGCCCTGCACCAGGATGTGCACGTCGAAGCCGGCGCCGCGCAGCAGCTCGAGGCTGGTGAGCCCCTCGTAGGCCAAGAGGTCGGACTGATGCGACTTGTGCATGCGTATGCAGAGGGCCAGGCGTCGCCCGCGGACGCGCTCCCGCAGGGCGCGATGGGCGGGCGCGTGCTCCTCGATCAGCGGGCGTAGGCAGGCTGCGACGCGCTCGTCGTCGACCCCCATGCGGGAGGCGATGAGCCCGTAGAAGCGCTCCGTGTGGTAGAGCCCGATGGGCAGCGGGACCTCGTCCACGCGCTGCCCGTGTTCCTCGATCACCGCGCAGAGGCGCGGCAAGGTGGTGCGGTCCACCATGAAGCTGCGCTCTGCGAGCCCAATGCGGCGCCAGTGCGCGAACTCCTTTTGGTTCGGGTACACGCCGTTGACGGCGATGCCCAGCTCGCCGAGCACGCGCGTCAGCTCTCCCGGGCCCACGCCGGCGGGTAGGCCCACCAGGTTCACGCCACGTCGCTGCGCGCCCGCGTCGGGGGGCTCGAAGCCGGCCAGCGTGGCGTACAGCCAGTCCTGGCAGGCGATCTGGCTCGTGAGGCTGAGGCCGTGCGTGCGCAGCGCGATCATGGGCACGCCCGTCTCTTGCGACACGGCCCGCACCACGGGCTCGAAGTCGTCGTAGATGACCTCCACCGGGCAGGTGCCCAGCACGATCACCACCTCGGGCCGGCGCTCCTTCGCGATGAGCTCGAGCAGACGCCGCAGCGGCGCCCGCGTGTCGCCCATGATGAGCTGATGCTCGCTCAGTCGCGTGGAGTAGTAGTCCACCGCGAGGCGCCCCTGATGGTGGAAGAAGCAGTTCAGGCAGTCGCTCTCGCCGTGGATGACCACCGAGACGTTGCCGACCAAGTCGACCATGGCCCAGCTCATGTTGGACTGGGTACAGCACGGCTGGCCGAGCTGTTGGCGGCGAAGCTCCTGCTGCCGCCAGAAGGCCTCGTCGTCTTCGGCGATGTTCTCAGGGAAGAGCAAGCGCGTACCTTATGCGCGCGGGGGCGCGCCGCGCAAGGCTTGGGGGTCGTCGCCCCCCCCGGCAGGCGCGCAGGGATCTCCGACGCTGCGCCCACTTCGCGTTACCCTGCGGTGTGGTGATCTCTCCCCCGTCCGAGCTGGAGCTCACGTGGCAGCGTGTCGGCATCGATCCGAGCGCGCTGACCCTGCGAGAGGACGGCACCATCGCGTGTCCGCAGCCCGAGCTGGCGCCGCGCGAGGTCGCCCTGCCCAAGCTGCGCGGCCCCAGCTCGACTGAGGAGATCGCGGTCGACGGACTGCTGGGAGAGGGTGGCATGGGGATGGTCTTCCTGGGGGAGCAGCGCTCCCTTGCGCTCGAGGCGCACTCGGTCGCGCCCGAAAAGAAAAGCACGCGTGCCTCTTGAAAATGCTGACCGTTCGGTTACGTTTTCTCACAGGTGTACGCATGAGACCCACAAGCCCCTCCATCCTCGTCCTCGCCTCGTCCCTCCTTCTCGCGGCTTGCGGCACGGCGGACGCGGCTGACGAAGCCGACGTCAGGGCCGAGCGCGGCCTCCCCCTGTGGGGCGCCACCGCGGACAAGTCCGTGGCCCGCTGTGGTGGCGGGGAGTACGTGCGCGGGATCGACGTGTCCAAGTGGCAGGGGGCCATCGACTGGACCAAGGTCGCGGACGCCGGCATCGCGTATGCCTTCATCCGCACGTCTTACGGCCTGACGGGTGTGGACCCCTACTTCGACGCCAACTGGGCGGCGGCGCGCGACGCTGGGGTATTGCGCGGGACGTATCACTACTTCAACCCGGCGTACTCGGGCGCCGACCAGGCGCGCAACATGCTCGCGCAGTTCGACGACGCAGGCGACCTCGGTGAGCTGCCGCTGGTCGTCGACGTGGAGGAGTCCTCGGGCGCTCCGAGCCCCGCGACCTACGCAAGCCGTGTGCTCGACTTCGTCGACACGATCGAGGCCGAGACCGGTCGCCGCCCCATGATCTACACGGGCGGCTACTTCTGGGACACCTACGTGGGCAGCGCGGCGCTCGCGGACTTGCCCGTGTGGGTGGCGCACTACTTCAACGACCGCACGACGGCACACTGTCCCAACACGCCCAACGCCTGGGCCGCGTGGACCTTCTGGCAGTACTCGGAGATGGGCGTGGTGAGCGGCGTCTCGGGTGGGGTGGACTCGAACGTCTTCGACGGGTCCTACGAGCAGCTGCTCGCGCTCACCTTCCGTCGCGCGACGGTGGTGTCGCAGAGCTTTCCCGCCCGCGACGAGGCGCCCCTATTGCTGCGCCAAGGGGAGTGCCAGGAGCTCAGCCTCACCGTGCAGAACACCGGGGGCGTAGCGTGGGACGGCGACGTGCAGCTGGCGCTCAGTGGGCCGCGCGACGGAGCGCTGCCCGCGGTGGCCAGCCCGGCGTGGCCGAGCACCACCCGGGTCGCCGGCGTGGACGCGAACGTCGCGCTGGGCGCGGAGCACACCTTCCGCTTCGAGCTGTGCGGCAACGCGCTGGGGGTCCACACCGTGGACCTCGCGCTGGTGCACACCGGCGTGACGTGGTTCTCGGACGCAGGGCAGGGCGGTCCGGCCGACGACGCGCTGCGCTTCGACGTCGAGGTGGTGCCGGCTGCCGCGCTGCCCGACGCCGGGCCGCCCACGGAGCCGGGTCCGGACGCGGGCGTAGTGCTGGGTGGGAGCGACGCGGGCGTCACGTCGGGCCCAGGCGACGCGGGCGTGTTCGGGGGTCCGGGTCCAGCGCGCGGCCACATGGACTGCAGCGTGGCCACGGTGGGCGGAGCCGGGGCGGCGGCCCCGCCGGCGCTCGTCTGCGCGCTGGCGCTGCTGCTGCTGCTCGGCGGCACCCGCGCGCGGTCGCGCGGGAGGCGGCTCGTGCTCTCGCGCTCGTCCCGGCTGGCCGCTCCAGAGTGAAGCGGCCGCAGGGACGCCCCTCTGCGCCTCAGGCCAGGTTGTGGAAGACCTGCTGAATGTCGTCGTCCTGCTCGAGCAGGTCCACCAGCTTCATGACCTCGGCGGCTTGCTCGTCGTCGAGCTCCACCAAGGTGCTCGGGATGAACTCCGACGCGGTGGAGACGGGGGTGATTGAGCGTGCTTCGAGGGCCTCTTGCATGCGGCCGAAGTCCTGCAGCGGGCAGCGAATGAGGACCTGGGGCTCGCCCTTCTCCCCCTCGGCCTCGCCCATCTCGTCGAGACCGGCGTCGATGAGCTCCATCTCGAGCTCTTCGAGGTCGACCTTGGCCTTCTGGAGCGCGGCCGCGTCCAGCCGGAACACGCCCATGCGCGTGAAGCCGAAGGCCACGCTGCCCTCCTTGCCGATGCTTCCGTTGCCCTTGTTGAAGCGCACGCGGATGTTCGCGATGGTGCGGGTGGGGTTGTCCGTGGCGGCCACGGCCATGACGGCGACGCCGTGTGGCGCGTAGCCCTCGTAGATGAGCTCTTGGTAGTCCGCCGCGTCGTTGCCCAGCGCCTTCTTGATGGCGCTCTCGATCTTGTCCTTGGGCATGTTCACGGCGCGCGCGTTCTGGATGGCGCGGCGCAGCGCAGGGTTGGTCTCGGGGTGCTCGCCCCCCTGCTTCACAGCGACGGCGATCTCACGGCCGCAGCGCGTGAAGGCCTTCGCCATGCGGTCCCAGCGGGCGAACATGGTCTGTTTGCGGGTTTCGAAGATGCGTCCCATGGGGCTGTCCTTTTCCGAGGCTTCGAGCCGCGCGTTCTTAGCACGAAACCGGCTCAGTTCGACCCGTGCAGAGCGCCCCCCGTGAAGGTTCGCAGGAGGGCCACCTTCACATCGAGGCCGGTCGTCGCCGGGGGCACCGCGCCCGGGTGCGCGCGCCAATAGTCCACGAAGGGCTCGATGTTGTCGGAGCCCACCAGCAGGTCGCGCACGATGGCCACACGGTAGAGGCGCTGAGGGTCCAGAGGCGCGCCCGCCAGCGCTCGGAGCACGTGCCTGTCGTCCACCTCGGTCGCGTCGTCCACCTGCAGGAACCCGCCCGTGCTGTGGCGCTCCGTGCGTGAGAAGAGCAGGGCGTCACGCACGACGGCCCCGGGCAGGGTGGCCACGACGGCCTCGTTCTCGAAGGGGAGCTCCTCGCAGAAGTCGGCGTAGGTCAGGCGCTCGCGGCGCTCTTCGTCGCCGCGCAGGCCGCCGCCGTTGAACAGGCCCACCTCGGCGCCCAGCGCGTCGCGCAGGCGGGAGGCCACCAGCGTCCCCATGGAGGTCTGGTGCAGCCGTGAGCCGAGCGAGGAGAGCACGGTGCCGGCCGGCAGCTGCATCAACGTCCGCGCTCGAAGGCTGCGCACCTGCTCGAGGTGGCGGTCCACGCGCGCCCGCATGGCGGTGTCTTCCGGGTAGGGGGCGACGGGCACGGAGCGCACGTGCACGGACACGTCCACATGGGCTGCGTCGGCCGGCTCGAGCGCGCCGCCACCCGCTGAAGCGGGCTGCGCGGTCGGCGCCCTCTGCGCGGCGAGCACGAGGTCCGCCACCACGGCTGCTGTTGCGTCCACCTTCGCCTTCGCGATGGGGGCGCGGTGGTTGGTCTCGAGGTAGCCCTCGTGCTCGTGGCCGCCGAGCACGAGGTCGACCACGCCCAGCCCGGCGAGCTCCCGGTCGTCCTCCAGCCACTGGTGGGTCAGCGCCACCACCGCGACGCAACCGGCGCCTCGAAGTACCCGCGCGGTGCGCACGGCCGCCTCGTTCGGCTCTTCGACGGTGGCGCCCCCGAAGGGCGCGCGGCGGTAGAGCCCAGGGTCCCCGTTGACCACCCCGACCAGCCCCACGCGGTGCGGCCCGACCAGGACGACATCCTCGGAGACGTGGCGTCCCCGGAAGTCGGGCGCGTTGCTCAGGACCACGAGCGCGTCCAGCTCCTCCAGCCGCGCGAACAGGTCCTCCGTGTCGAGGTCGTCCTCGTGGTTGCCCAGGGTCACGTGCGTGACGCCCAGCGCGTTGAGGCAGTCCACCATCCCGCGCCCTTGGTCCAGGCTGGAGAGCAGGCTGGGCGCGAGGAAGTCGCCCGCCACGGTGATGAGGAGGCGGTCCGGGGGGTCCACGCGCCGCGCCTCGGCGATCAGGCTCGCCAGACGGGGGAGCTCGTCCAGCGAGTACACGTCGTTGACGGCGACGATGCGCAGGCTCGCGGCGCGTGGGGGGATCGCAGCGCTCATGCCCGTCGCTCTAGCCCGAACCATGCCCCTCGGGCCAGCCGCGGCGTCACGCCGCCCTTGCTCATGTGATCTGCCGCAGGACGCACAGCCACTCGTCCCGCGTCGCGAGGTGCTCGATGCGCTGCCAGAAAGTGAGCTGACCGGTGCCGACGCTCTCGTCGAGGGTGGGAGGACTGGCGAGCAGGTCAGCCATGCGAACCCAATCCTACTCCTTTGTCGTCCGTGCCGGATCGAGAGGGTGCCTGATTGCCCACGGGCGGGTGCCCCGCTACCGTAGCCCATGCTTCTTCGCGACCCGGTGCACGGGCTGGTGGACTTCGAGGGGCGCGCCGAGCGAGTGATCGAGGCGCTGCTTGCCACGCGCGAGGTGCAGCGCCTGCGGCGGGTCAAGCAGCTGGGCCTCACCTCCCTCGTCTTTCCCGGCGCCGAGCACACCCGCTTCGCCCACGCCCTTGGTGCGGCCCACGTCATGCAGCGCCTGCAGGCCCGCATCGTGGTGGCTCAGGCCGAGCTGCCCCCTGAGGCGCGGCTGGATGACGCGGCCGCAGACGAGGCCCTGGCGGCCGCCCTGCTGCACGACCTCGGCCACGGCCCCTTCTCGCATCTCTACGAAGAGGTCTCGCCCAACCCGCGGCACCACGAGGCGTGGACGCGCGACATCTTGTTGGACAGCAGCACGGACGTGCACCGCGCACTCGAGGGCCTGTCCGCGGGCATGCCCGAGCGGGTCGCCGCGATGCTGCAGGGGCGGCATCGGCTGGCATACCTCGCGCGCGCGATCAGCGGCACCATCGACGTGGACCGCGCCGACTACCTGCTGCGCGACAGCTACATGACAGGGGTGCGCTACGGCCTCTTCGATCTCGACTGGCTCCTGCGCGCGCTGGCGTTTGGGCAGGTGGGCAACGAGTGGGTGCTCGCCGTCGAGGGGCGCAAGGGGCTGCCTCCCATCGAAGGGTTCTTCCTCGCGCGCCAGCACATGTATGCGCAGGTCTACCATCACAAGGCGACCCGCGCGGCGGAGGGCCTGATTCGCGGAGTGTTCATCCGCGTTGGCGAGCTGGTGCGCGAGGGCAGGCCGCCGGTGGGCACGCCCGAGGCCCTGCGCGCGGCGGCGAGGGGGGAGGCCGTGACGCTGGGGCACTACCTGGCGTTGGACGACATCGCGCTCCTGGGTGCGCTCTCCGAGTGGGAGCAGGACCGCGACCCCGTGCTCGCGCGGCTGGCTCAGCGCCTGCGCGCACGAGCGCTGCCCAAGACGCTGCCGCTGCCTGTGGACCGGTCGGAGCTGTTCGACGAGCTCTTGCAGCGCACCTACGCCCTGGCGGAGGCGCACGGCCTGCGCCCCGACCTGCATGTCTTCTTGGATCACACCAGCGATGTCCCCTACGCCGAGCCCGAGGACGACTCACCGGACGGGCTGTGGCTGCTGCTGCGCCACCGAGCGATCATGCGCCTCGGGGACGCGTCCTTCCTGCTCAAGGAGCTGCGCAACAAGCGCCTCACCAGCTCGCGCTTGATCTTCCCAGGTGAGCTGCGCGACGAGGTCGAGGCGACGCTCGGGCCGCTGCTGGGCGACGCCGCGTAGGGTGCGCCGAGGGCAGGGCGGGCGTGGCGTACGTCCTCCTCGGCGCGGCTAGAAGTCCCCGTAGGCCTGCTGTAGGAGGGTCAGCCCGACCAGAGCGGCCGTCTCGGCGCGCAGGACCCGCCCCCCGATGCGCAGCCCCGTGGCCCCCTGCTCGGTGAGCAGCGTGCGCTCCGCGTCGCTCCAGCCGCCCTCGGGGCCCACCGCGAACGCGACGCTGTGTGGCGAGGGGCCGGCGGCCGGGAGAGGAGGGAGCGCAGACGAGGAGGCTGCCCGGTCGTCGAGGTACACGCGCAGCGCGGCGCCGGCGAAGGCCGGGTCGGTGAGGGCAGAGCGCAGCCCCGTGGCTTCGCGGATCTCCGGCAAGCTGGCGCGTCGACACTGGCGCGCCGCGCGCGTCGCTTGCTTGGGCCACGCGTGCGCCTTCTCGTGGGCCAGGCCGGAGGCCGGTACGGAGCGCTCCGAGAGCACCGGGATGACGCGCGCCACACCCAGCTCCGTGGCCTTCTGGATGATGGTGAGCATGCGCTGTCGCCCGAGGACGGCGCAGAGCAACGTCAGCTCCACCGGGGACTCCGTGGATCCCGACATGGCCTCGTAGACGAGGGCCTCTCCGCTGCGCGCGTCAAGGCGCGTCACGGATGCGCGGAAGAAGCGCCCCTGCTCGTCCACCAGCGTGCAGGCCTCCTTCGCGCTGATGTCCCGGGCGCGCAGGGCCTGCACATGAGTGGCGCCCAGCGCGACCGTCATGTCCACGCGGAGGGTCTCAGGGAGGCGCAGCGGTGCGCGCAGTGCGGCGGAGGTCATGTCCCATGATAGGGCCATGCCTGCTGCGCGCACGTCGCGGTTGTCTTCTGAGTGGCGCGGGTCGATACTCGCGGCCGGATGGCCAAGATTCTCGTCGTCGACGATCAACGCAACATGCGGACCACGCTCGCGATGCTCCTGCGCGGCGCTGAGCACCAAGTGGAAGAGGCAGAGAACGGCGACGTGGCGTGCGAGCGCGTAGCCGAGGAGGCGTTCGACCTGGTCCTCACCGACCTCAAGATGGGCACCACGGACGGCCTGGCCGTGCTGCGCAAGACGCGCGAAGTGTCGCCCCTCACGGAGGTCATCGTCATGACGGCCTACGGCACCATCGAGAGCGCCGTGGACGCCATGCGCCTCGGTGCGCACGACTACATCCAGAAGCCCTTCGAAGAGGAGGAGCTGCTGATGAAGGTGGCGCGCGCCGTGCGAGCGCGGAAGCTGGCCGGGCAGGTCTCGGCCATGGCTGCCGAGTTCCGCGAGCGCTACCACTTCGAGAACATCATCGGACGCAGCGGCGCCATCCGTGACGTGCTCGGTCGCATCGTCCGCATCGCCCCCACGGACGCTACGGTGCTCATCACGGGCGAGAGCGGCACCGGCAAGGAGCTCGTGGCGCGCGCCGTCCACGTGAACTCGCTGCGCTCCGACAAGCCCTTCATCACCATCAACTGCGCCGCCATCTCGGAGACCCTGCTCGAGAGCGAGCTCTTCGGACACAACCGCGGGGCCTTCACGGGTGCCGTCGCGTCACGCAAGGGCCTCTTCGAGGAGGCCAACGGGGGCACGTTCTTCTTCGACGAGATCGCGGAGACCGCGCCATCGTTCCAGGCCAAGCTGCTGAGGGCCATCCAGCAGGGCGAGATTCGTCGCCTGGGGGACAACCACACCGTGCAGGTGGACGTGCGCATCATCGCCGCCACCAACCGTGACCTCAAGACCATGATCGAGGAGAAGTCCTTCCGCGAGGACCTCTACTACCGTCTCAACGTGGCGCGCTTCGTGTTGCCTCCGCTGCGCGAGCGGCGCGAGGACATCGCCCCGCTGACCGAGCACTTCCTCGAGAAGTACGGCAAGAAGATGCGTCGCCACGCGCGCCTCGGCGACGGCGTCATGGAGTGGCTGGAGCGCTACCCCTTCCCGGGCAACATCCGCGAGCTGGAGAACCTCATCGAGCAGGGCATCGCTCTGGCGCTCGACGGAGAGGTGCAGCTGGATGACATCGTGTCGCCCGAGATGCGGCAGGGGGGCGAGGCGCAGGCCGCTCCCCGCTTGCTGCAGGACGTGGTCGACCGTGCCGAGAGCGAGGCCATCATGACCGTGCTCCGCGAGGTGGACGGCAACAAGGAGAAGGCCGCCGAGGTGCTGGGCCTGTCCTCCACGACGCTCTGGCGCAAGATGAAGCGGCTCGAGCTGAGCTGGCCCTAGCAAGTCCGAACAGGGCCTCGACGCCGGATTGTTTCGCCTTCACGGTCGTGTAGTTTGAGCCCAACGCCCGCTTCGCGGTAGGCTGCGGCATGTCCGACAGGGTGCGTATCGGCGATTTGCTCGTGGCGGCCAAGCTGGTGACCGCAGCTCAGGTGGAAGAGGCGCTCGCGTCGCAGCGCGACTCGGGGCGGCGCCTCGGTGAGGAGCTCGTCGCCAAAGGCTTCGTCACGGAGTTCCAGCTCACGCAGATCCTCTCCAATCAGCTGGCGATCCCGTGGGTGAGTCTCCAGCGCATCGAGTTCACCAGGGACCTGCTGAACATGGTGCCCGCGGAGGTCGCGAACCGGCTCTGTGTGATCCCCATCTACATGCGGCGCGTGCGGTCGGCCGAGACCTTGTACGTGGCCATGGACGACCCGACCAACGAGGCCGCGATCGACGAGCTGATCACGACGACGGGGCTGCCCGTGAAGGCCATGGTGTCTTCCCCGTCCGAGATCCGTCACGCCATCCGCGTCTACTACTTGGGCGGGGCGCCGCAGGTCCATCCCCCCGAGCGGCGCGCTTCACGGCACCCGGACGCGAGCCCCGCTGCTCAGGAGACTGTCAGCATCCCGAAGGCGCCGCCCACGGGCCTCGGCGAGACCAGCCTGCCCGCCAGCGCGGAGGAGTGGGAGACCGGCGTCCAGGGTCCCCCTGAGTCCGTCGCCAAGACCATCGCGCAGGCCCCGCCGCCACCCTCGGCGGCCACTCCCGCGAAGCCCCGCCCGCCGCCGCGCCGCCGCCACCCGCCGCGCCGCCGCCGGCCACCGCCGCGCCAGCCGCGCGGCCCGCCGCACCAGCCCCGCTGCCGCGCCGCCCGTCGCAGCAGCCCCCGCTGCCGCCACGCCCGCCGCATCAGCGCCCGCAGCGGCGCCGCCCGTCGCAGCAGCCCCCGCTGCCGCCACGTCGGCTGCGGCCGCCCCAGCTCATGCGGCCGAAGCGTCTCAGGGTGCTGCCGCACCAGCGCCCGCTGCCGCGCCGCCGGCCGCCTCCGCGCCAGCCCACGCTTCCGCCGCGCCGCCAGCCGCGGCTTCCTCGGAGGCGGGCACCCCCGCCACGCAGGCGGCGCCCGCCGCTCCCAAGCAGCGCGTGCCTGCGGGCCCTGCGGCGCTTGCGTCCAGTGTGGCGGCGTCGCTCGTCCCCGCGTCCACGCCCACCCCCAGCGCAGCGGAGGTGGCCACCGCCGCTGCGGCGGAGCCGAAGGGCGTGCGCATGGTCACGCTGACCTTGCTCGACGGGACGACCGTGCGCTTGCCCGCACCGGGTTCCAAGCGACAGAGCGCAGACGCCACCGAGGGGGCCCTGACCGCGAGCGACCTCGTGTCGGCGCTCGTGGCGCGAGCGCAGGGCGCCGATGTGAGCGACGTGCTCCCCGATCAGCAGTGGGAGGTCCTGTTCGCGTCGCTCCTCACGCTGCTCATCCGCAAGGGCCTGCTCGCCGACTGGGAGTTCGTGGAGGAGTGGAAGAAGCGCCAGGGGTCCTGAGCCCCCGCCGCCTTCTCGGCGCTACTCGCTCGCGTCCTGCGCTTCGCGTGCAGCCTCGCGCTCCAGGCGCTCGCGCTCGGTCTCTTCCACGGTGCGCTGCACCTCCTCGCCCACGCGGCGCCCGGCCTCGTGGACCTCGCGGCCCAGGTCCTGAGCCTCGTCTGTCTGCGCGATGCGCATGACGTGCTGGAAGAGCGTGCGCTCGCCCAGCGGTACGAAGAACACGAACCACGTCAGCGCGGCCAGCACCAACAAGGACCAAAAGAACTTCACGCTCCGTACGATCATCCGACCTCAGACCTCGTCATCGCGCCGAATGCCGTAGGCGCGCAGCTTCTTGTGCAAGTTGGTGCGCTCCACACCCAGGAGACCGGCCGCGCGGCTGATGTTCCAGGCGACCTCGTCGAGTGTCGCCAGGATGTACTGCTTCTCCGCGTACTCCCGGTAGTCGCGCAGCGACAGGCGGTCGTCGC
This sequence comes from Sandaracinaceae bacterium, assembly GCA_020633075.1. Lineage (GTDB taxonomy): Bacteria > Myxococcota_A > Polyangia > Polyangiales > Houyiibacteriaceae > JADJJE01. The sequence goes on along the minus strand of JACKEI010000001.1, from coordinate 2,098,789 downwards.
CGTCGGGCGTGTCCGGCGGCAGCGGCAGGGGCGCCGAGCTGGGGCGTTCGCTGGCCGCCGCCGACAGGTCCTCCGCCGCGCGAGCGCGCGAGAGGCGGCCAACGCTGGGCAGGTCGTCGAGGCCGATGCGCTCACCGCTCAGGATGGCCATGCGCTCGACCACGTTGCGTAGCTCCCGCACGTTTCCGGGCCAGGTGCGCTCGGCCAACGCCTCGAGCACGTCGTCGTCGATTGGTTTCTCCCGCAGGCCGTTCTCGCGGCAGAACTCCCGCAGGAAGGAGACCGCGAGGGCGGGGATGTCGCTCGCGCGCTCGCGCAGGGCCGGCGTGCGCAGGGGGACCACGTTGAGGCGGAAGAAGAGGTCCTCGCGGAAGCGCCCCTCGGCGACGTCCGCCTCGAGGTCCCGGTTGGTGGCAGCGACGATGCGCACGTCCACCGCGATGCTGCGCTCGGACCCGACGCGCGTGATCTCGCCGCTCTGCAGCGCGCGCAGCACCTTCGCCTGGGCGCTGGCGCTCATGTCGCCGATCTCGTCGAGGAAGAGCGTGCCGCCGTGCGCCAGCTCGAACACACCCTTCTTGCGACCGGCGGCTCCGGTGAAGGCGCCGCGCTCGTAGCCGAAGAGCTCGCTCTCGATCAGCTCGGCCGGGATGGCGGCGCAGTTGACCTTCACGAAGGGCTCCTTGTTGCGCTGGCTGAGGCGATGCAGCGCGCGCGCCACCAGCTCTTTGCCGGTGCCGCTCTCCCCGGTCACCAGCACGCGCCCGTTGGTGGGCGCGACCTTCTCCACCTGGGCAAACAGCCGCCGCATGACCGGGCTCTCGCCGATCATCTCGTAGCGGTGCTGCACCTGCCCGCGCAAGCGCTCCACCTCGCGCTCCAGCTGCCAGGTCTTGAGCGCGTTGCGCACGCTCACCAGCACGCGCTCGCGGTCCAGTGGCTTCTCGAAGAAGTCCGTGGCCCCCAGCTGCACGGCCTGCACGGCCTCGGCGACGGACGCGTGGCCCGAGACCATCAGCACCGGCAGTCGGCGCGACTCGGGCCGCGCGCGGATCTTCTCGAGCGCCTCGATGCCGCTCATCTTGGGCAGCCGGATGTCCAGGATCACCAGGTCGATCTCGAGGTCGTCCAGAGACGCCAGCGCCCCCTCGGCGCTCTCGGCCTCCGCGACCTCGAAGCCTGCCCCCTCGAGGACCATGCGCAGGGTGCGACGGATGTTGCGCTCGTCGTCTACGACGAGGATGGTGGTCTTGGGGACGGGGAGGGCGCTCTCGCTCATGGCGTGCAGTCCGGGAGCAAGCCGTCGCGCAGCTCCACGTTCAGTCGCAGGCGCGCGTCCGTGCCTGGGGTCGTGTGCACGCGGCAGTTTCCGTCCACGATGACGGCCTCCGCGCGGTAGTCGATGGTGCGCAGCATCTCCAGCGCGCGCTCGGCCCCCATGGCGAACACCGCCGTGCTGAGCGCGTCCGCGTAGAGGCCCGCGGGCGCCAGCAGGGTCACGCTCATGGACTTGTCCACCGGGAGCCCCGTCTGCAGGTCGATGATGTGGTGGTAGCGGCGTCCGTCGCGGAAGAACGCGTGCTCGTAGTCGCCCGATGTGCTGATGCTCACGTCGGTGGCCTCGAGGGCGGCGAAGTAACTGTTCTGTCCCTGCTGTCGGGGGTGCTGGATGCCGACGCGCCAGTCGCGCGAGCCGCGCTGTCCGTGCACCTGCACCTGGCCGCCACCGAAGATCATGTAGTCGTTGATGCCCGCCTCGCGCAGCACCTCGCCCGCGCGATCGAGGGCATAGCCCTTTCCGATGCCGCCCGTGCCGATGGCCATGCCCGCGCGACGCAGGAACACGGTACTCGCGGCCTCGTCGACGATGATGTCCTGGTAGCGCACCAGGGGCAGCTGCCTGCGCAGGTCGCGCGCGCTGGGCACGCGCTCCTCGTGCGGGGGGAAGCTGTACATGCCACGCAGCGCGGCCCAGGAGAGGTCGAAGGCCCCCTCGCTCCAGCGGGAGACGTCGAGCCCGGCCTTGACCACCGCCAAGACGTCTGGGCCCACCGTGACGGGGGCCCGGCCCGCTTCCCGGTTGATGCGCGAGATCTCGCTGTCCTCGCGCCACTCGCTCAGCGCGTCCTCGAGGCGCGCGATCTCGGCGAAGGCGGCGCGGATGGCGGGCTCGGCGATCTCCTGCGTGGAGACCACGTTGATGCGGAAGATCGTGCCCATCAGGGGGCGGCTCAGGCTGATGTAGCGCAGCCCGTCGTCGGCCTCCGCCTGGGGCGCCGCGCTGGTCGCCGTGACATTGACCGCCTCGGCTGCAGGACCCTCGCCGCTGCAGCCCATGGCGCACAGGCCAAGGCCGAGGGCCGGGGCAAGCCAGGTCCGGGCGCGCAGGTGGCGTGGGTGGTGGGAGCTCACGTCGCGGGCGCGCGTGGCGGTCGGGTCGTTGGACACAGCGTAGACTCGCGTCCCGACGGCCCGCGCGCAAGTTCGAGTCACGACAGACCGTAGCCGGGGCTCCTGGGCGTCGCGCGCTCGGCGCCCGGTGCTATCCTCCGCGCACCATGCGCCACCGGCTCAGCGACTCCCGCCGCCTCGTGACCTCGCTGCTCGCTCTGACGAGCGCGCTTGCGTCGCTGCTGACTCTCGTCCCCCAGGCACGGGGCATTGGGGAGAGCACCCGCGTGGACGTGCGCGGCGTCGTGTTGGACAACCGGCGGGAAGAGGACGAGCCGCGGCCCAGTGCCCGCCAGCGCATCGCCTGGGAGGCGCGCAAGCGCACCAGCATTGAGACGCGGCTGCGTCCCTCGCGCGCGCGTCTCGACGACCCGTCCATCTTCGAGACGCCCCTGCTGTACCTGGCTGGCGACTCGGGCTTCGCGGACCCCAGCGAGGCCGAGGTGGTGGGCCTGCGACGCTTCGTCGACTTCGGTGGGCTGCTCTTCGTGGACGACGCCGAGCCCACGCGCGACGCCTTCGACGCCAGCGTCCGACGCTTGCTCCAGCGCGCGTTTCCGACCCGCCCGCTGCGTCCCATCCCATCCGACCACACGCTCTTCCGCTCCTTCTACCTGCTGCATGGGCCGGCGGGACGCACCGGCGGGACGCGGCCGCTCGAGGGTATCGAGCGCGAGGGGCGCATGGGCGTGATCTACAGCCGCAGCGACATGGGCGGGGCCTGGGCGCGTGACAACCTCGGCACCTGGCAGCACGCCGTGGAAGGGGGCGAGACCCAGCGTGAGCTGGCCATCCGGTTGGGGGTCAACGTGATCATGTACGCCCTCTGCTTGGACTACAAAGACGACCAGGTGCACGCGCCGTTCATCATGCGTCGGCGCGGAGGCACGCCCTGATACCGCCCGCGATGCTCGCGGCGACGTTTCTCTTCGGCATCCCGGGAGGCGCGCCTGCGGCCGGCCTCCTGCTGCTCGGCTGCCTGGCCCTCGGCTGGCTCTCGCTGCGGGACGTCGTGGGCTTGCCCCCGCTCCGCAAGCGCGTGTTGCTCGGGCTGCGGGCGCTGACGCTCACGCTCACGCTGCTGGTCTGCTCGCGGCCTGGGTGCTCGTCGGAGCAGCACGAGACCATCGAAGGGCACCTGCGCGTCCTCGTCGACAGCTCGCACAGCGTCGAGCTCGCGCTCTCCGACCCCTCGCGCCGTGAGCAGGCGCAGGCGCTGATGGCGGCCTGGGCCCGAGACACGGCCGCCGGGCGGGCGCGCTTCTCCCGCTTCGGCACCGAGCTGCACGAGACCTCGCTCGACGAGCTGGTGGCGGCGTACCCCACCGACGAGCAGCGCTCGCGCTTGGTGGAGAGCCTGCGGCGCCTCGCTGCCGAGGACACCGAGCTCGAACTGGGCGCCATCGTGGTGGTGTCCGACGGTGCCGACACGGACGTGGACACGCTGCCGGAGGACTTCGCGCTGGACGGCGTGCGCGTGCACGCGGTGACCCTCGGCGAGGACGACGAGGTGGAGGACGACGCCATCCGGGCGCTGCGCGCGGACGCGGTCGGGTTCCTGCGTCAGCCGATGCGCGTTCGGGTGCGGCTCGGAACCACTTCTTCCGAGGACCGCCGGGTTCCGCTACGGCTCTGGCAGGGACAAGAGCTGGTGCGCGAACAAGTCGTGACCATCCCGGCCGGCGGCGACGTGGTGGTGCCCCTGGAGCTCACGCCCACGCACCTCGGGCGCGCGCTCTATCGCGTGAGCATCCCCGTCGGAACCGGCGACGCCGTGCCGGAGAACAACGACCGCTCGTTCCTGGTGAACGTGCGGCGCGACAAGCTGCGCGTGCTGCTGGTGACAGGTCAGCCCAGCTGGGACGTCCGCTTCCTGCGCGTCTTCCTGAAGCGCGATCCGGCCATCGATCTCATCTCGTTCTTCATTCTGCGCACCGCCAACGACCTCACGATGGCGCCCTCCGAGGAGCTCGCGCTCATTCCCTTTCCGACGGACGAGCTGTTCAGCGAGCACCTCGGCAGCTTCGACGCGATCATCTTCCAGAACTTCGACTACGCCCCCTACGAGATGGGTCCGTACTTGCCGCGGATTCGGGACTACGTGCAGCGCGGCGGCGCCTTTGCGATGGTGGGCGGAGAGCGCGCGTTCGGGCCAGGGGGCTACGAGGGTACCCCCGTCGCGACGATCTTGCCCGTGGGCGTCCCGCCGGAGTCTCTGCCCCCCGAGCGCTCGCTCGTGGAGGGCCGCTTCCAGCCCCGAGTGGTGACCGCCAACCGCCACCACCCGCTCGTGGCGCTGCTACCAGACGAAGCCGAGAGCCTGCGCCTGTGGGACTCGCTGAGTCCGCTCGAGGGGGCCAACCAGGTCACGCGTCTCGCCCCGTTCGGCCACACGCTGCTCGAACACCCCCGAGAGCGCGCGCTCGAGGGCGGGCCGCTGCCCATCTTGGCGGTGGGGCAGGCCGGTGAGGGGCGCGTGCTGGCGCTGATGGCCGACACGAGCTGGCGCTGGGGCATGACCACGGCCGGCCAGAGCGGCGACGCCAGCGCGTACGACCGCTTCTGGGACCGCGCGCTGCGCTGGCTCACCAAGGACCCCGCGCTCGAGCCGGCGCGCGTCGCAACCGACCATGAGCGCTACGCAGCAGGTGGGCGGGTACGCGTCGACGGGGTCATCCGCGACGCGGTGCACGAGCCCTATGCGTCACGCGAGCTGGCGCTGCTCTTCGTCCCGGCCGGGGGCGAGGTGCCCGTGGCGTCACGCACGATCACGACCGACGCCGCGGGGGCGTTCACGGCTGAGCTGAGCGCTCCCGACGCTCCTGGAGGGTATCGCGTAATGGTGCGCGCGCCGGTCGATGGTGCGGTCGCCCCTGCGGTGGACGCTGCGGCGAGCGGCACAGCGTCCACGGAGCTGGCCAGCGAGTGGTTCATCGTGGAAGAGGGGGGCGACGAGCTCGCGGACCCACGTCCACGGCCCGAGCTGCTGCGCGCCCTCGCCGAGCGCACCGGTGGGAGGCTGGTGTCCGCCGCGTCTCTGCCGGCGCTCGCGGACTTCGACACACGGCGCACGCGCTCACTCGGGGTGGCGACGCGCTTCCCCTTCGAGTCCTGGCCGGCGCTCACGCTCTTCGTGGCGGCCCTGGTGGCGGAGTGGGCCGCGCGGCGCCGCTGGGGTCGTCGGTAGTTCCACGCCGAGATGCGTTAGAGTCCCGAGATGCTGTCCGTCGCTCCCATGACCGCGTTGCGCCGCTCGCTCTCTCTCCGCGACCGTGGGGTGTGTCGCCTGCTGTGCGTCTGTGTCGCGTTCTTCGGGGTGGGGTGCGACGAGGGTGGCCTCACCCACATCGACGCGCGCCGGGACTTGGGGGTGACGGACGCGGAGGTAGCCGACGGGGGAGCAGACGCTGGCGGAGATCAAGGCGTGGGTGAGGACGGAGGCTGCGCTCCGCTGCCGCTGGCGTACGTCCCCGCTGACACGGCAGGCCCACCGGCCGAGTCGCAAGCGGCGTGCGAGCTCCGGGTCGGTGCGAGTGAGCCGAGTGAGGGGCCGATGGGGCAGCGCTACGTGGTCCGCACCATCGGCAGCGTGGCTGCCCCGGTGACGCTCAGCTGTGGCGGCACGGGCGATGGGACGGGGCTCTACGCCGCGCGGAGTCAGGTGTTCGGCTGCGGTCAGCGGCTTCGCGTCGTCGACCTCGCACGGGGCGCCTGTGTGGTGGTGGAGGCCGCGACGAGCGGGCCACACGTGTGCGCCGAGGAGCGCGCCCAAGCCGCCGTGCTCGACGTGTCGCCGGCCGTGACCAGCGCGCTGCTCGGCGTCAGCAGCGTGGCGCTCGCGGATGACCGGGCCCTGCTCGTCGCGCCCGTGGCCAACAGCAATCCGCTCGGGGCCTGCGACCACACCACCACGCCCTCGGCGGCGCTGGCCGGCTTCATCGGGGGGCCGTGCAACGGCGACACGGACTGCGCGTATACGGGAGGCGTCTGCCAGCTGCAGTCCGAGGGCTATCCCGGCGGCCACTGCACGCGCGCATGTACGACGTCATGCCCGGATCAGCCCGGCCCCAACGCGTTCACGGGTTGCGCGGCGCCGGACGACACGCTGCGCTGCTACGCCCGCTGCGACTTCACGCTCTTCGCGACGGGCTGCCGGCCGGGCTACGGTTGCTTCACGGAGGCGGCGCCTGCCGTGGGGGGGCGTGACCGCGACATCTGCCTGCCGCTCCTCTGCCTCCCGTAGGGAACCGTCAGACGGCCCCTCAGCACCCCGCTTGCGGCCCGAGGCCGGCCGCGCTCCGCTCAGCGCAGCTGCCAGCCCACGCGGGCGAGCGCGAAGCGCAGCTTGCCACGCAGGTCCGCCGGGCTGTTCCCGCAGCGCGCGACGCCGTCCGCACCCAGAAGCACGATGGCCGAGGCCGCCGCGTGTCCCACCAGGCAAGGCAGCGGCTCGTTCGCGAGGAGTGCCGTCAGGGGGTCTGGTAGCGTGCCCGCCTCCATGAGGCGCACCGGGATGCGCGTCTCGGGCACCGCAGGCCCCTCGTTCGACAACAGCGTATCCAGATGGATGATGCCGCTCCCCTCGGCGCCGAAGCGCACCACGCGGCGCTCGGACTCCAGGAGCTCGCCGAGCGGGCCCGGGTCGCCTTCGTAGACGTAGGTGAGGCGATCGAGGGTCAGCGACACGCGGGGGAGCATACCATCGGCTCCCCGAAACAAGAAAGGCCCACCCGCGTGGGTGAGCCTCTGCTTGTGTGTGAGCCCTGCTCAGATGGCGCTGGGGTCGTACTCGAAGAACACGAGCGGGAGCGGGGTGCGGCCGACGAAGTTGGCCCACTCCGGCGACTGGTCCGGAGGCGTCATGGGCGGCGTGATGAAGCGCGAGTCACCCGTCACGAAGATGGTGAAGACGCTGCCGTCCACCACGTTGGTGGCGGGGTTCTGGGTCTGCGCGTTGGCGGCGCTGAAGAACACGGGCACCACGTTGGACGGAAGCCCGCTCCCGGCGGGCGTGCTGGACAGCGCACAGGGACCCGTGAGCGTGGTGGCGTCCGCCGGGTTCTTCAACGTCAGGAACACCATGCCCGTACCAGCGGCCAGCGCGGGCATGGTCATGTAGCTCGAGACCGTGCCCGGGAGGACAGTGGTCTGCAGGGCGACGGGCGCGGCGGTCTGACCCGCGAGGCCGTCGGTGTCGTAGCAGACGTCCACGGGGAAGAGGTTGTGGACGCCGTGGAACACGCGGACACGCGCGCTCCCGCTGACGGAGTCGGACTCGTCCTCGTCCTCGGAGACGCCGGCCCGGAGGGTGGCCGTCGGGCAGGCGATCCCAGCGCCGCAGGTGTTGGTGTTGTCCAGGAAGCCCTGGATGATGAGCGAGTAGAACTTGCCGTCCTCGAGCCCTGCCGGGTCGAACGCGACCTGGAAAAGACACGGGGTGTCGTCGTCCGTGCAGTCGCTGTCGAAGTTGGTGGGGTTCTGGATGGTCCCCGGCATTCCGTCGTGGCTCACGGGGCAGTTCACGGCCGGCGCGGGGGCGCCGGGGCTGTCGTCATCGACGAGGGCTTCGTCGTAGACGCGCACCGTCGACATCGGGAGCGCGGCGAGGTACGGCGTCACGGCGCGGTGCGGGATGCCTTGGCGCAGGTCGAATTCGGGGATGAGGTCCGCGTTGGCCGGCTGCGGGGTGACACCGAAGGGCGTCTGAATGCAGAGCCGAATGCCGCGGAGAGGGACGTCGGCCTCCGAGAGGAGGTCGGACACGGCTTGCACGACACGCACCTGGGGCGGGTCCAGCTGGGGCCCGGCGTCGAAGCCCTGGTCCTCGGGTCCCGTGTCCGCCTGCCCATTGTCCACCGGAGAACCCATGTCGCGGGGTGTCCCCATATCGGTGTTGTTGTTCCCATCGCCACCGCCGCAACCGCTACTGGCGACCGCGATCAACAACGAGATCGGGAGAAGTCCCCCACGCACTCTAGAAAGATTTTTCATCCGCAACTCCATGTTTGACCCCACCAGGCCCCATCGCCAGCCGGAGGTATGGTCTGAGAGCTTACAGCGCCTCGTCCGAAAACGAAAGAGCCGTGAAATAATCCCACACCGCCGTGACGCTCGAACGGGCACGCTGCGCGTGGCGCCGGGCGAAAGCGGGACTTCGCGGTGGAATGGGGCTACGCTCGTCAGGTCTATGTCAGCGATGGAATCCTGCCCCCACTGCGGCGCACCCCAGGCCCAGGGCGTTCGATTTTGCGGGCAATGCGGGCAGAGCATGGCGCAGGTGGCGCCCCCGGCCCCTGCCGTGGTCCCGGTGGCGCCCGCGGCTCCGGCGCAGCGGGTTCCTCAGCGCACGATGCTCGGGCTGCCCGCCGAGATGTTGCCGCCTGCCCAGGCTCCTGCGCCCGCGCCGGTTCAGACGCCCAAGAAGCCGGCGCCCGCGAGGACCATGCTTGGCCTGCCGGCGGTGATGCCTCTCCCCGACCACGGCGCGCCCGCGCCGGCTGCCGCTGCACCGGCGGCCGCGCCGGTCGCTGCGTCACCCAAGAAGGCGATGCCCGCGAGGACCATGCTGGGCATGCCCGCTGCGGCGGTCGCCGAGGCAGCGCGCGTGGCCCAAGCCGCGGAGGCCGGGGCGGACGACGGCACGCGCGACTCCTCTCCCCTGACGGCACGGACGCGCCGCAAGTCGCGCAACGACATGGGGCTCACCATGGTGGGGGACAGTGCCCCCAGCGCCGCCCCGACGGTCGCCGACGAACAGCGCCCCGGCCGCGCCCGCGCCTCGGCCAACTACGGAATGCTGGCCATCCCGGTGCCAGAATCCAGCGACGACCTCCCGGCGCTGCCCAAGAGCAAGGCGCCCGTGATCATCGCCGCGGTGTTTGCGGTGCTGCTCGTCGTGGGTGGCCTCGTCGCGCTCGGCGTCGCCTTGTTGGGAGGTGGCCCTGAAGTGAGCGCTGTGGTCGCTCAGACCGACGCGGGGGAGGTCCTGCAGCTCGAGGTCGCCGAGGCTGAAGCGGGCTCGCGGGTGCGCCTCGCGGGCCGTGAGGTGCCCATCGAAGCCGGCCGCGCGACCCTTCCGCTCGCGTCCGACACCCTGCATCTCGGCCCCAACGAGCTGAGCGTCGTGCTCGTGGCACCCGACGGCTCTACCGAGGAGCTCCCGCTCACGTTGCTGGTCGCCTACCGCATTCAGGCCGACTTGAGCGCGCTGGAGCAGCGCCCCCCGGTGCTGCGCTACAGGGTGGAAGCCCAGCCGGGCTCCACCGTTCTGCTCGACGGGCGGCCCGTCACCCTGGACGCCAGCGGGCGCGGCCAGCACGACTACCCCGTGGTCGCCTCGGCCGAGGACCAGGGCGTGGAGCGCATCGTTCGCTACGACGTCAGCACCCCCGGTGGCGCGACGGAGTCCGGTCGCATCACGACGCGCGTGCCGTATGCCGCGCTGGGGCTGGACCGTCCGGGAGACGAGCTGATCACGGACCAGGCTAGCGTGGAGGTGGCCGGCAGCGCGGACCCGAGCGCGACCGTGACCCTCGATGGGCGTGCGCTGACGTTGCGGGAAGGGCGCTTTCTCGAGCGGGTCCCGCTCACGGAGGTCCGCGAGCACCGCTTCCTGCTCATGGCCCGCCAGGCTGGCTTCGCCCCCCGTCAGCGCGAGATCGTGGTGCGGCGCGTCGCGGACCTCGCCGCGGAGGCCGCGCGCTACCCCGTGGACCAGAGCCTCACCTACGCGCGCATCGCGCAGAACCCCGTCATCTACCGAGGGCAGAGCATCGCGCTCGAGGGGCGCGTGTACCACGTGGACGTCCACGAGGGGCGCAGCGTGCTCCAGATGATGGTGCGCGACTGCGGTGGCGGACAGCGCTGCGCGCTCTGGGTGACCTATCCGGCCGCGACCGACGCGACCGCGGGGACCTGGGTGCGTGTGATCGGCGAGGTCGCCGGGGAGCAGGACTTCCAGCCACGCTCGGGTGGCGCCACCATGACGGTGCCCCGGGTGGACGCGCGCTTCGTGCTGCCGGTGCGTTGATTGAAGCTCATGGACCCCAAAGCCACCGCGAAGACACTCGAGCAGCGACCGTGTACGGACTGCGGCCGCCCCAACTCGATGGAGGCGCGCTTCTGCGGGGCTTGTGGGCACGAGCTGGCGAGCGAGAGCCAGGCCCTGGGCCACGAGGTCATGGCCGACCCCTTGGTGGGCCGCGTCATCGCCGACCGCTACCGCATCCTGCAGTTCCTGGGGCGTGGTGGGATGGGCGTGGTCTACCGCGTGGAGCACGTCCACATCGGCAAGGTCATGGCGATGAAGCTCCTGCACGGCGAGCTCGCCCGCGACCGTGACACGATCAAGCGCTTCCGACGGGAGGCCGAGGCCGCGTCCAAGCTCAGTCACCCGAACACCGTCCAGGTGTTCGACTTCGGCTCCAGCCAGGGGCTGATGTACCTGGTGATGGAGTACGTCGACGGGCGCGACTTCGGTCAGCTCATCCGCGAGGCCGGGCCGCTCGACTTCGCCCGCGTGGCGCGACTCACCGCGCAGGTCTGCGCCTCCGTCGCCGAGGCACACCGCCTCGGCATCGTGCACCGCGACATCAAGCCCGAGAACGTCATGATCGTGGAGCGGCCCGAGCAGGGGGAGACCGCCAAGGTGCTGGACTTCGGCCTCGCCAAGCTGCGCGACACGCAGGCCGGAAACACGGTCACGCGCGCGGGCGCCATCGTCGGTACGCCCTACTACATGTCCCCCGAGCAGATCCGCGGGGAGGACGTCGACGCCCGCGGGGACATCTACGCCATCGGCGCCATGATGTACAAGGCGATCACGGGCGCTCCGCCCTTCGTCGCCAGCACGCCGATGGGGGTGCTCACCAAGCACCTCACCGAGGCGCTGACGCCGCCCTCCCACAAGCTGCCCGAGCTCCCTCCCGAGGCCGACGTGATCATCGCGCGCGCCATGGAGAAGGAGGCGCGTGACCGCTATCCGGATGCCGACGCGCTGCGCGCTGCGCTCGTCGAGTACCTCGGCGCTGCCGGCTACGACATGACCGACCCGAGCCTGGCGCTGCAGAGCCTGGACCTGAGCTCGTCGTCCCGACGGAGGGTCGCACAGCTCGCCACACGCGGTGACGTGGAGGGCTTCGAGACGCGCATCCAGCGCCGCGGTGCCGCCGCCTACGCGCTCGGGGCGCTCCTCCTGACCGCGTTGATCGCCCTCGGCGTGGTGTATGGGCGGCGCTACCTGGCCAGCCTGACCCCACCCACCGAGGAGACCGAGCCCAACGGCCAGCCCACAGAGGCCTCCCGGCTGGACCGCGATGTGGTGGTCGCAGCGCACCTCGGGCGACGCGTGTCGGAGACCGAGGGGGACGTGGACTTCTACCGCCTCGCGCGGCGCGGGGCGGGGCGGCAGCACCTGGACATCGTCGTGTCCGGCGTGCCCAACGTGGACATGGTGGTGGCGTTGGTGCGCGTGGGAAGCGCCGTGCCCGCGATCGAGGTCGATGCCGGAGGGGTGGGGGAGGGCGAGTCCATCCTCGCGTTCGCGGTGCAGGATGACGACTACCTCGTGCGTGTCCGTCAGCGTGTGCGGCCGGGGGCGCGGCCGGTGGAGAACGTGAGCGACGCCTACAGCATCGTGTGGCGCGTGCGCACCCTCGATCTCGACGAAGAGCGCGAGCCCAACGACGCCCTCGAGACCGCAGGCAGCGTTCCGCTGATGGGCGTGGTGCGCGGGCGCATCGGGTGGCGCAACGACGTGGACCTCTACTGCGTCGACGGGTCCGCGGATCGCGTGGGCGCTCGCGTGAGCGGGGTCCCGGGGCTCGATCTGGTGCTGCGGGTGGTGCAGCGGGCAGAGGAGTCCAGCACCAAGGTGGACGCGGAGGGGGTGGGCGAGGGGGAGAGCGTGAAGGACCTGCGCGTGCTCGCCGGGCAGACCTGCTTCGAGGTGTCGGTGGACATGAACTCGGCGGAGACGGCCGGCGCCAACCCCCTCGAGCTGTACGTGCTCGAGGTCTTCGCGGGGGTGGACGGTGGCTGAGCGAGGCGGACGGCTGAGCGCCGCTCGTCGGCGCGCGCGTCTCCTCATGGTCGCGACCTCACTGGCTGCCTGCGTCGTCGGCGGCCAGCAGGCCGTGCGCGCGCGTCCGGTGACCATCGGCGTCTATCAGGAGCTCCCCTTCGGCGTGGCGCGCAGCCACCCGAGCATCACCGAAGGAGGGCGCCCTGCGCGCGACAACCGCAGCTTGGTGCGGCTCGCCGCCCGCGAGCCGAGTCCGGTCTACACCACGCGCGTCGGCGCCGACGCCGCCGCCAGCCCCGTCGCGCTCACCAACAACGCCGTGCTCGTCGCCACCTCGGACACCGTCGCGTACCTGAGCGCCGCGGGGACGCTCGAGCCCGGGAGCGTGTCCCTGCGTGGCGGAGCCGGCGTCTCGCTGACGCCCGGCGGCGGATACGTGATCGCCGAGACCGACGGCCTGCTGTTCCTCGGCGCGGCGCTCTCGGACGCTGTGCGGGTGCCCGTGGCGGGTCTCTCGCCCCACGCCCCCCTCGTGCTCGAGGACGGCTCGGTGGTGGTCAGCGCGGGCGCGCGGGTGCTGCGCCTGGACGCGCAAGGGCGCGAGCTCTTCTCGCTCCCGGTGGCGTCGCGAGCGCACTCCCCCATCGCGCGAACCCCGGCCGGCTTGCTCGTCGTCGCCACGACAGACGAGCTGATCTTCCTGGACGAAGCGGGAGCCATCGGGCGCCGCGAGCCGCTCGGCAACCCGCCGGTCGCGGGGCCCGCGGTGGCTCTGGACGGCACGGTCTGGATGCTGACTCGGCACGAGCTCGTCGCCTACGAAGCCAGCCGGGGCGTGCGCGTCCGTGTGCGTGCCCCAGGGGCGGGCCCGGTCACTCACGGCGGCCTCGCCATCGCCTCGGACGGGAGCGTGCGCGCCGCCATCTTGGGCTCCGGGGTGTTGGCGTTGAACGCGTCGGGGGTGGAGCTCTTTCACGTGTCGCTCGACCTCGCGCGCTTCGTGGTGGTGGATCTCGGTGGCACGAGCCTGGCGCTGACGCAGGACGGCGTGCTGCTGGCGATCGACAGCGCGGGCGAGGAACGCTGGCGTACGCGGGTCACGGGCGGCGGAGCCAACGCGGCGCCCGTCATCGGCGTGGATGGGACCATCTACGTCGGTCTCCGTGGCGGCTCGCTCGCCGCGCTGCGCTGAGCGACTCACGCTGCTAGGTAGGCGCCATGCGGACCGATGACCTCGACTACGAGCTCCCCGAGGAGCTCATCGCGCAGCACCCGACGCCGGTGCGTGACGCGGCGCGGCTCTTGGTGCCTGCGCTGCACGGTGAAGACAGGCACCGCAGCGTGCGCGATCTGCCGTCCCTCGTTCCGCCCGCGCTCATCGTCTGGAACGACGCCCGCGTCATCCCCGCCCGCCTGCGTGGTGTCCGCGCGAGCGGCGGGAAGGCCGAGCTGCTGTTGCTGGAGCCCGCGCCCGACGAGGCCCCGTCGGTCGCTGAGCCGAGGTCGCGCGGAGGGGGCGGGGCCGAGGAGGTCTGGCTCGCGCTCGGGCGCGCCAACAAGCCGCTGCGGCCGGGGCAGGAGCTCCACTTCGGTGAGGCGCTGAGCGCTCGCGTGCTGGAGCGCCTGGACGAGGGGCAGCTGCGCGTGGCCTTGCAGCCGCTGCGACACGACTCCGTGCTGGCCGCGCTGGACGCCGTGGGTGAGCTGCCGCTGCCGCCGTACATCGAGCGCGCGCCCGAGGCCGCCGACGCCGAGCGCTACCAGACGGTCTTCGCGCGGACACCGGGCGCCGTGGCGGCGCCGACCGCGGGGCTGCACTTCACCCGTGAGCTGCGCGATGCGCTGAGCGCGGCCGGCCACGAGTTCGCGTACGTGACCCTGCATGTCGGGCCCGGCACCTTTCGCCCGGTCAAAGCCGCGACGCTGGACGAGCACGTCATGCACCGCGAGCGCTACTCGGTCCCCGTGGAGACAGCGCGAGCGCTGCGTCAGGCGCGCGCCGACGGCCGCCCGGTGGTCGCGGTGGGGACGACGGTCATGCGCACCCTGGAGGCCGCCGCGCTGGTGGCGCCCGAGGGCGAGGTCGTGGCGGCCGGCGACGGCGAGACGGCGCTGTTCATCCGGCCCCCCTACGCCTTCCGGGTGGTGGACCGGCTGGTGACCAACTTCCACCTGCCGCGCAGCACCCTCTTGGCGTTGGTGATGGCCTTCGCTGGCGAGGACGCGCTCCGCGCCGCCTACGCGGAGGCCATCCGGGCTCGCTATCGCTTCTTCAGCTATGGAGACGCCATGCTCCTCGAGAGGCCGCGATCATGAGCGCACACGCGCTGCCCACGGAAGGCTTCTCGTTCGACGTGCTGGCCACGGACGGACCGGCGCGCCGCGCGCGCTTTCGGACCCCGCGCGCCGTGGTGGAGACGCCCGTCTTCATGCCCGTCGGGACGCAGGCGAGCGTGAAGGGCCTCACGCCCAGCGAGGTGGAGGCCACCGGCGCCCGCATCATCCTGGCGAACACCTACCACCTCTGGCTGCGGCCGGGTCCGGAGCTGATCGACCGCTTCGGCGGCACGCAGCGCTTCATGGGCTGGCCGCACGCGATGCTCACCGACAGCGGCGGCTTCCAGGTCTTCTCGCTGGCCGCCCGGCGCAAGATCGACGACGACGGGGTCACCTTCCGTTCCCACCTCACCGGGGACCTCAAGCGCCTGACGCCCGAGGAGTCCATGCGGGTCCAGCGGCTCCTGCGCTCGGACGTCGCGATGGTGCTCGACGTGTGCCCGCCGGGGGCGGCCGAGCGCCGCGAGATCGAGCAGGCCATGCGCCTGACCACCGACTGGGCGGCGCGCTGCTTGGCCGCGCCGGCGGCGGAGGGGCAGGCGCGCTTCGGGATCGTGCAAGGGGGCGTGCACGAAGACCTCCGGCGCAGTCACCTCGAGGACATCGCCGCGCTTCCGTTCGACGGCTTCGCCATGGGGGGCTTCTCCGTCGGAGAGCCGATCGAGACCATGTACGCGCTGCTCGAGCAGCTGGCGCCCACCATGCCAGCCGACCGCCCGCGCTACCTCATGGGTGTCGGCACTCCGTACGACTTGATCCAGGCGGTCGGCTCCGGGGTGGACCTCTTCGACTGCGTGCTGCCGACACGCAACGCCCGCAACGGCCAGGCCCTGACGTGGCACGGTCGGGTGAACATCAAGCAGTCGCGCCACACGGACGACGACGCGGCGCTGGACCCGGACTGCGGGTGCAGCGTCTGCGCGACCTTCTCGCGCGGCTACCTGCGTCACCTCTACAAGGCGAACGAGATGCTGCTGCCGCGGCTGCTGACGCACCACAACCTCCACTTCTACGGCGAGCTCATGCAGGGCGCTCGCAGCGCCATCGAG
This sequence comes from Sandaracinaceae bacterium, assembly GCA_020633075.1. Lineage (GTDB taxonomy): Bacteria > Myxococcota_A > Polyangia > Polyangiales > Houyiibacteriaceae > JADJJE01. The sequence continues at coordinate 2,082,931 of JACKEI010000001.1, read as the reverse complement.
GAGGCTCGCTACGCCAGCTGGGCCGCCGCGACGACGGCCAAGATGCGCGAGGGCGACGAGATCGACGGCGCGCGAGCCGGGGCTTAGAGCAGGGCCCTCGGGCGGTCTTCGGGCGGTCTTCGGGCTAGCGCGCGGGTAGGGGGGCGCCCAGCCGCTCGGTCTGGCCCGCGAGGGGGAGCAGGGTGACGCGCCCCGTGGCGTAGGCGCGCTGGAGGTCGCCGGACAGGAGCGCGACCGGCAGCGAGGTCGCCCGCACGGGCTCGCCGTGGAGCACCACGGGGTCGAGGGGCTGCTCGGGGTCCACCTCGGGGCGGGTGCAGTCGACCACGACCAAGAGCCGCTCCTCGTGCGGGATACGGTCCACCGCGAGGTGCAGGCTGAGGTGCGTGGTGTACAGCCGTGCCTGCCAGCGCACGCCCATGCCGATGGCGCCGATCCAGTCGAGCGCGACGCACGTGAACGCCGCGTCGAGGCCGCCGTCCACGCGCACGGTGGCGGCCAGCTCGTTGCGGGGGAGCGCCAAGAAGGCCTCGTCCACCGTCATGATGCAGCCGCTGGTGTAGGCCATGACCGGGAACGAGTCTCGGATCATGAGGGTGCGCGAGGGCTCGTGGGCGGTGCGCTCCACCAGCTCCCGAAACGGGGCCACCGCATCCGGCCCGAGGGGCCCCGCGCTCTCGGCGTGCGCGTCCAGCTTGGGGGTGTCCATGAAGCGGGTGGTCAGCGCGAAGCCGTGTGCGTCCTCGCGGTACGTGCCTTCGAAGTGGAGCGCCGTCTCGAGCAGCAGGGGCCGCTCCAGGCGGAGGCTGCAGCGGAGCGGAAAGGCCTCCGCGAGAGCTTCCTCCCCGCGCAGGGCGCGCAGCACGGACACCACGCGCGCGTAGGCATGCAGGCCGCCGTGTAGCCGCCCCGGCGGCCCCGCCAGCGGCGCCCCGAAGAACGCCTCGCCCAGCAGGGTTCCGTCGTGACGCGCACGCAGGGGAGCACCGCCTTCGCCCGTGATGCAGCGATGAAGCGCGGAACGGAGGGCTTCCCGGGTAGGTGGGCGGGCGACGCTCATGCGGAGTGGTAGCGCGCGAAGGAAGGGGACGCATGCGCGACTCGGTTTGACCGCCTCGCGCTAGACGCTATACGGGCAGCTTCCTGCGCGTGGTCACCGTCGGCTACGCCGAGCTGGAGGTAGCGTCGTGCGCATCGAACGAGCGTTGGTGTCGGTCTCGGACAAGACCGGAGTCGTGGATTTTGCCAAGGGCCTCGCCGCCGCCGGCATCGAGATCCTTTCCACCGGAGGCACGGCCAAGGCCCTGCGGGACGCGGGCCTGACGGTCATCGACGTCTCGGAGTACACCCAGTCCCCCGAGATCATGGATGGCCGGGTCAAGACGCTGCATCCGCGCGTGCACGGCGGCATCCTCATGCGCGACCTAGACGAGGACCGCGCCGCCCTCAGCAGCATCGGGGGCAAGCCCATCGGGCTGGTGTGCGTGAACCTCTACCCCTTCGAGAAGACCGTCGCGGCGGGCGCCGAGCACGACGAGATCATCGAGAACATCGACATCGGTGGGCCATCCATGGTGCGCAGCGCCGCGAAGAACCACGGCCGGGTCACCATCGTCACCGAGCCCGCCGACTACGGGCGTGTGCTCGAGGCGATCGCGGGCAGCGGGGAGACCACCCTCGCGCTGCGGGCCGAGCTGGCGGCCAAGGCCTTCACGCACACGGCGGCCTACGACGGAGCCATCGCCGCCTACATGACGCGCGAAGAGGGCTCTGCGTACCCGGGTACGCTCACGCTCAGCTTCCGCAAGGGCTACGACGTCCGCTACGGCGAGAACCCTCACCAGACGGGTGCGTTCTACATCGACCGCGACGCCGAGCCGGGCAGCCTGGCGCTGACGCAGTCGCTCGACGAGGGTGGCAAGGAGCTCTCCTTCAACAACCTGGTGGACGTGGACGCGGCGCTGGACGCCGTGCGTGAGTTCACCGAGGGCCCCGCCGCGGTGGTGGTCAAGCACACCAACCCCTGCGGCGTCGCGCGCGCTGCCACGCTGGAAGAGGCCTATCGCGTGGCCCGCGAGGCGGACTCGCAGAGCGCCTTCGGCGGCATCGTCGCGCTCAATCAGAAGGTGGACCTGGCCACGGCCGGCGCGCTGGCCGAGACCTTCATCGAGTGCGTCATCGCGCCCGGCTACGACGACGACGCGCTCGCCAAGCTCAAGAAGAAGGGCAACCTGCGCATCCTCGCCACGGGCGCCTGGCTGGGGCCCGAGCACCACGCGCTGCACTACAAGCGCATCAGCGGCGGCATCGTGGTGCAGGACCGCGACGCCACCGGTGGCGCCGAGATCCGTGAGTCCAAGGTGGTCAGCAAGCGCGAGCCCACCAAGGACGAGTGGGCGGCCCTCGAGTTCGCGTGGCGCGTGTGCAAGCACGTCAAGAGCAACGCCATCATCTTCGCCAAGCCCGACCGCACCGTGGGTGTGGGCGCCGGGCAGATGGCGCGCGTCACGGCCGTCAAGATCGCGTCGGAGAAGTCCGGCGAGCTCTCGCAGGGCGCGGTCATGGCGTCGGACGCCTTCTTCCCCTTCCCGGACGGCATCGAGGCGGCGGCCGCGGCGGGCATCACCGCGGTGGCGCACCCGGGCGGCTCCAAGAACGACGACGCCATCATCGCGGCAGCGGACGCGGCCGGGCTGGCCATGGTCTTCACGGGCGTTCGCCACTTCCGTCACTGAGCTACGAGGTCACTCATGAAGGTCCTGGTCATCGGCAGCGGCGCGCGTGAGCACGCCTTGGCGTGGAAGCTCGCGCAAGACGAGGGCGTCGACGTGGTCGTCGCGCCGGGCAACGCGGGCATGGGCGCGGTGGCGGAGCGCAGGCCGCTTCCCAAGGCCACGCCGGAGGCCATCGTCGCGCTGGCCACGGAGGTGGGCGCGGGCTTCGTGGTAGTGGGCCCCGAGGCGCCGCTGGTGGACGGGGCCATCGACGCGCTCGCGGCTGCCGGTATCGAGGCCTTCGGCCCGGCGCGCTTCCAGGCCCAGCTCGAGGGCTCCAAGATCTTCTCGAAGGAGTTCATGGCGCGCCACGGCGTCCCGACGGCCGGCTTCCGCGTCTTCGACGACGCCGACGAGGCCGAGGCCTACGTGCGCGCGGCCGGGCGCCCGCTGGTGGTCAAGGCCGACGGTCTGGCCGCAGGGAAGGGCGTGACCGTGGCCAAGGACGCCGACGAGGCTGCCGACGCGGTGGACCGCATCATGCGACAGCGCGAGTTCGGCGGGGCCGGCGCGCGCGTGTTGATCGAAGAGTGCCTGGTCGGCGAAGAGGTCAGCTTCCACGTGGTCTCGGACGGCGAGCGCTACGTGCCCATGGCTCCGGCGCAGGACCACAAGCGCGCGTACGACGGCGACCAGGGGCCCAACACCGGTGGCATGGGCGCCTACTCGCCGCCTCCCGTCTTCACCGACGAGGTGCGGCAGAAGACGCTCGCCCGCGTGGTGGAGCCGACCCTCGCCGGCATGCGCGCGGAGGGTCACCCCTTTCGCGGTGCCCTCTTCGTGGGGCTCATGATCGTGGACGGCGAGCCGCTCGTGCTGGAGTACAACACGCGCTTCGGCGACCCCGAGTGCGAGAGCATGATGATGCGCTGGCAGGGGTCCATCTTGCCGCTCTTGCAGGGCTCGGCGCGCGGCGACGTGAGCGCCGTGGAGCCCGTGTGGGAGGCCCCCACCAGCCTGTGTGTGGTGCTGGCCTCGGGTGGCTACCCCGGCGCGTACGAGACCGGCAAGGTCATCGAGGGGCTCGAGGCGGCGGCCGCCGTGGAAGGCGTCGAGGTCTTCCACGCAGGCACGGCCGAGCGCGACGGGCAGGTGGTCACCCATGGCGGTCGGGTGCTCACCGTCACGGCCGTGGGGGACACGCTCGAGCAAGCCGCGGAGCGTGCCTATCGTGCGGCCGACGCGATCACCTTCGACGGCAAGATGCTGCGGCGCGACATCGGCTGGCGCGCCCGGAGCGCCAGCCCTTCGCGCTCGTCGTGACGGCGCAAGCCGCGTAACGTGCGCTCGTGACCTCGGACGAGTCGAACAACGCAGCGACGCAGGGTCCGGCCGGTGGGTCGGCTGCAGCACAGCGCCCGGAGAAGCACCCCTGGCTCGCCCTGGTGGATGCGTTCGGGCTCTGCCTCGTCACGGCGTTCGCGCTGTTCGTGCTGCCCGCCCGTTATCTCCCCTTCGACGTGCCCCTGGGCGTGCTCGCCGCGACCTTCTTGGTGTCCGCCCTGGCATTGCTACGCGGGGGGCAGCCGGGCGCGCGCGTCGCTGCCTGGGCCGCCGGGGCGCGCATCGTGCTGGGCCTCGGCTTCATGGTCTTGCTCGCGCTAACCGCCGCGGACATCACGGGCCGCTTTGGTGCGGTGGGGCCCGTTGGGGTCGGCTTCATGGCCTTTGGCGTCGCGCTCTTTCTACCGTACCTGGTGGTGTTCCCCGCGCTCCAGGTGGGCTATCTCGCCGCACGTCACGGAGGCCCACCGGGGACGCTCGGGCGGCGGCTGCGCCGGCTGCTCGCGGCCAGCGCCAGCGTCCTGGTCGTCGCCTTCGCGGCGGGGCGCGCGCTGGCGGTGGGCCACGCGGTAGAGCCACCTAGCGACGCCACCATGCAGGCGGCGTTCGCGGCGGTGCGCGGCACAGGCGAGCTCCCCGAGCACGTCGCCGCCGGGCCCGTCGTGGTGGAGCTCGTGCGTCACGGACGCGTCCGGGCCCAGCACATCGGGACGCAGTCCCTGCGCGAGACCCTCGCCGGCGCCCGCGAGCGCTTTTTTGGGCTCCTGCCCAGCGAGGGGGCTTGGGTCATCAGCGTGCCCACGCGGCGCTCGCGGCCCTCGCTCTTTCCCTGGCTGTCCCTCTTGCAGCTCGCGCCGCTCCATGACGGGGTGTTGGTGCGGCGGGCCGGCGCGCTGGCCATCGAGACGCCCACGACGCTCCAGCTCATCGGGGCGCACGTGGCGGTCCCCTTCTCGCCCATGCCGGTCTTTCAGTTCGGGACGGACCTCGAGGCCATCGTCGCCCGGCTGCAGCAGGCTCCGGCGCTCGCGCCGGCTGGCGCGCCCGACGCCGCCGCACAGGGGTCGCCGGAGGTGGAGGTCGAGCTGCTCCGCTTTCGCACCTACACCGACCCGCCCTACCGCGACGCGTCCCGCAGGCGCCCGCTCCCGGACGCGAGCGAAGAAAGGGTGCGCGCCGCCATCCACGACAGCGTGGACTTCATCTTGCGGCATCAGCGCTTCGATGGTGTGTTCGCGTATCAGGTGGACGCGGCGCGGGGCCTGACCACCAACGCGGGCTACGACTTCACGCGCCACGCAGGCGTGGCCTACTTCCTGGCTCAGGCGGGACACGAGCTCGGGCTGTCACGCGCCACCGAGGGCGCCCAGCGCGGCGTGAGCTACCTCCTCGAGATGCTCCAGCCCTGCGGGCCGGCTGGCGCGCGCTGCATCGTGACCGAGAACGGACCGGAGTTCGGGGCCACCGCGCTGCTGGCCGTGGCCCTCTACGACCTGCGCAGCGCGGCCGACACGCCGGAGCTCGCGGCGCTCCACCACGACCTCCTCGCCTTCATCGTTCAACAACAGCGCCCAGACGGAGAGCTCATGCACGGCTACGACCTTCTGCGGCAAGAGCCCATTGACGTGCAGCTGATGTACTTCAGCGGGGAGGGGGCCCTCGCCTTGGTGCGCGGGGCCGCGCTGACGGGCGACGCGCAGCTCCGCGACGCGGCCCAGAGGCTGCTGCGCTACCTCGCCGTGGACTCCCGCCGGGCGCTGGGCGAGCCCTATCTCTTCGAGGAAGAGCACTGGACCTGCATCGCCTATGGCGAGTACCGCACCCTGCTGCGCGCCGAGCTTCCGGCGGTCGGGGACTTCTGCCAGCGCTGGGCGGCCTTCTCACGGCGCGTTCAGTACCAACCTGGCGAGACGGTCTGGGACGTGACTGGCGCCTACGGGCTCGGTCCCATCATTCCCGCCCAGATCACGGGCACGGCCTCCCGCACCGAGGCCTTCGCCGCGCTCGCCGGGGGGGAGGAACCCAGCGACCCGGCCCTCGTGCGCCAGGTGGAGCGGGGCGTGCAGGCGCTGCTCCAGCACCAGTTCCTCCCGGGCCCCACCCACCTCATGAGCCGCCCCGACGCCATGCGCGGGGGCATGACCGGCGCTCCCGGGGACCTCGTCGTCCGCAACGACTACGTCCAGCACGCCGGGTCTGCCTATATCCGCTACCTCGCCGCACGCTTTTGACAGCCCGAGGCCGAACGCGGTACACATCGCGTCATGGCCCTGATCGAAACCGAAGAAGCTGCTCGTCGTCTCTCCCGCGCGATCGCGAGCGACCTCTCGCTGTACAACGAGGACAAGATCGTCGAGGGCGTGAAGGGGGACAACCTCTTCACCGTGCTCGAGGGTGAGATCGAAGAGGGGCGCGCGCTCTTCCGCAGCCGCGTGGCCCCCGAGCTCTTCGAGAAGAACTTCTACGACCGCGCCATCATCGACATCCTCGTGCGCAGCAAGGGCCACGTCGAGTCGGTCATGTGGTGAGCCTCCGGTCGCCTCACTCGCGCAGGATGGCGAGGGCGGCTTGGAAGTCAGCTGGCGGCGGAGCCTCGAAGCGCACAGCTTCGCCCGTGATGGGGTGCACGAAGCCCAGCAGCTCGGCGTGTAGAGCCTGACGGCCAATGGCCTGCTCCGCTTGTTGCAGGCGCGGGTCGCGGCTCTTCTTGCCGTAGAGGGGGTCCGCCAGCACCGGCGTGCCGGAGTCGCTCAGGTGCACGCGAATCTGGTGCGTGCGCCCGGTCTCGAGGGTCACCGTCACCAACCCGCCGCCGTGCAGGCGCTCGGTCACCACGGCGTGCGTGATGGCGCTCTTGCCCTTGCTCACGTTGGAGCTGAAGCGCTTGCGGTCGTGCGGGTGTCGGCCGTGCAGGGTGTCGAAGGTCTGCGAGCGCAGGTGCGGTCCCACCGCGATGGCCACGTAGCGACGCTCGATGGTGTGGGCCTGGAAGAGGCGCACCAGGCCCTCGTGTCCGGCCGGGGTCTTTGCCGCCACCAGCACGCCGCTGGTGTCCTTGTCCAGACGGTGCACGATGCCTGGCCGTCCCTGACCGTCGCGCAGGGAGGGGTGCAGCTGGGCGTGGTGCAAGAGCGCGTTGACCAGCGTGCCGCTGGGATGGCCGGGCGCCGGATGGACCACCATGCCGGCGGCCTTGTTGACCACGATCAGGTGCTCGTCCTCGAAGAGCACGTCCAGCGGCAGATCTTCCGGCAAGGCCACCATGGGGGGCGGCGGGGCCGGACGGATGAGCACCACGCCGAGAGGGCTCGCGAGGGCCTTGCGGTCGATGACCTTGCCGTCGACGCTCACGCGTCCCTCCGCGATGAAGCGCTGGATGACGCTGCGGGAGTGCGGCACCTCTTCCCTCTCGGCGAGCAGGCGGTCGAGGCGTTCGCCCGCGTCCTGCTCACGGAGCACCACGCGAATGGGCTCCGCGCTCGGGGGCGCGCTCAGAGTGACGAGCTCGTCATCGTCGTCGGTGTCGGCGGCGTCGTCGAGCGGGTCGACGGAGGGAGGCTGGATCATGGGGCCCTTCAGCCCAGGCGGCCGAGTAGCTGGGTGGCGTTGGTCTCCATGTCGATATTGCAGAAGACGCAGAAGGTGTCGCGCTCCGAGTCGTCCTCGAAGCCCTTGATGTGGTCGGCCAGCTGATCGATGGAGGGCTCGTCGTAGCGGCTACGGTGCCCGGCGGGCCCCGCGAGCCGGATGTAGCGTAGCGGGCCGCTGTCGACCGGGTCGTGCAGGAGTGGGTCGTACGCGGCCACCACGTCGTCGCGCTCGGCAGCGTCCAGCACCTGGGCGGGCTTCCAGGCCGGCAGGTCGAACACCAGGGCGGGACCACGCACGAGCGTCTTCTGCGAGACCAGGCGCTTGATGGCGGCCCGGTTGGTCTTGGTGGCCTTGAACGTGGGCGGCGCCCCGAACACGATGGCGCGCGCCCCCAGCTCGCCGCAGAGCCCAAGCACAGCGGCCAGGGCGTCGTCCGACTCCTGGCTCTTCTTGAACCCGGTCTCGCCCAGCAGCTTCGGCGCCATCACCGAGAACACGAACCCGCTGGGTGACTCCCGCGTCCAGCGACGGATGGAGCCGCGGCCTGGCATCGCGATCTCGGTGTCCGAGATCTCGACCGCCGGGAACGCATCCCAATAACGACTCACGGGGACGGGGAAGCCAGAGCACGCGACCAGGAGCATGGTGGCGGAGTATGACAGAAATCCTCGGGCGTGGGTGTCAATGCACGGCGACGGGGTGCTCGCGCCGCGGATCCTATGCCGGGGGCGGCGACGGGCGTGGTACCGTTCGAGCGTGGGTCAGCCTCTCCCTCCCTCTCGCTCTCAGCCTCTGGTCGTGCGCGCCTACCTGTTCGTCGCGCTGCTCGGCGGGATGCTCGCGTCGCCCGCTTCGCGCGTGGAGGCGCAGCGGCCCACGCTGGATCTCCAGCTCTTCCAGCCCACGTTGGCGTCTGGCAGTACCTTCACCCTCGACCGCCCGGAGGTTCCCCGCCACCTCACCATCGTCGCCGGCCTGGGAGTCAACGGGGCGGCTGGCCTGCTCGAGCGCGGTGACGGCGAGAGCATCGCGCCGTGGCGCGTGCAGGCCGACCTGCTGTTCGCGCTGGGCCTCTTCGAGTGGGTCGAGTTCGGAGTGGCGCTGCCCGTCGTGTTCGGCAGCACCGGGCTCTTCGCCCAGAGTGGACCCATCCAGACGGACACGCACGTTTCGCTGGGGGACGTGCGCATTGGCTTCAAGGTGCCCTTCTTGCGCGGGCAGAACGCGCTCTCCGGCCGCGTCGAGGGCACCCTGCCGAGCGGGGGGCGCGCCACCTACGCGCGGCAGCGCTACTGGACGCTCACGCCGGCGCTGGTCTACGCGCACCACGCGGGGGACTTCACGTTCGGGGCCGACCTGGCCTATCGCTTCCGCGACCGCTCGGCGGTGCCGGGCTTCGAGCTCGACGACGAGCTGCAGGTGAAGCTCGGCGCGAGCTATCGGGTCATCCCCGCGCTCGCGCTCATCGCCGAGGGGCAGCTGCGCGCCGGAGTCGGCGGTCGCACCCGGCGCAGCAACGAGTTTCCCCTCGAGGTGGACGCGGGCGTGCGGCTCTTCCCCAGCGTCGCTTGGACCGTCGACATCGGCGTGGGCACGGGGGTGCTGGCGGGCTACGGCGCCCCGCAGGTGCGCGGCTTCGTGATCATTCGCTACAGCAACGAGCGCGAGCCCTGCGCCGCCGGCCCCGAGGACTTCGACGGCTTCGAGGATGGCGACTTCTGCGCGGAGCTCGACAACGACGCCGACGGCCTAGAGGACACGGTGGACCTCTGCCCGAACGACCCCGAGGACGCCGACGGCTTCGCCGACGACGACGGCTGCCCGGACCCGGACAACGACGCGGACGGCATCCCAGACGAGCGAGACACGTGCCCCCTCGAGTCCGAGGACCTCGACGACTACCAGGACGAGGACGGCTGTCCGGAGCCTGACAACGACGGAGACGGCATCGCGGACGGCGTGGACCAGTGCCCGATGGAGCCCGAAGACCGCGACAACTATCAGGACGACGACGGCTGCCCCGAGCCGGGCCCGGAGCGCGCGATCGTCACGGTGACCGACACGCGCATCCTGATCTCGGAGCGCATCTACTTCGACTTCGAGAGCGCCGAGATCCGCTCGGTGAGCCTCCCGCTGCTGGACCAAGTGGCCGACGTCATCCGCTCGCTGCCAGGCCGCCGCCGCATCCGCGTCGAGGGCTACACGGACTCCGAGGGCGACGACGCGTACAACGCGGACCTGAGCTACCAGCGCGCACGGTCCGTGGTCGACTACCTGGTCCGGCAGGGGGCGAGCCGTGATCGGCTGCTGTACGAAGGCTACGGGGAGCGGAACCCCGTGGCGCCCAACGACTCTCCCGAGGGGCGTGCGCTCAACCGGCGGGTCGAGTTCACCATCATGCCCGACTGACCCTTCCGTCGGCCCCCGCGCGGGGCCCGTACGGGATGCAGGACGCGCCCCGCGGCGATCCTGGTCTGTCTTCTAGTCGGGGTCTTCGACCTTCCAGAGCCCCTCTTCCAGGATCAGCTGCACCGCGGCGCCCTCTCCGTACGACATGGTCGCGCGGTCGCCCACCTCTTCGATGGGGTTGTCGAGGTTGGCGCGCAGGCTGGCGAGGAGGCGCTCGATCTCTTCGCGGCCTTCGCCCTCGAACGACTCGCGCAGGCGCTCTTCATCCATCCCCTCGCGGCTCGCGTTGGGCACGAAGCGCAGGACGATGTCATAGCGGCGCCGCTCCATCGCGCGGACGAACGAGCGCACGGCGGCGCGCGGGGTGGACTGGTCGTACAGGTTCGCGGGGTTGCCGGAGATGCGCCACCGGCCGTCCTCCTGCACCAACGTGAGCTCTTGTCCGTCTGCGTAGCGCACGGTCGCGCTGACCTCCGGGTCGCCGTCGATGCGGGACAACAGCGCGGCGACGTCGCGGGCCTCCTCGGGATGGTCGCGGAGGTAGCGCTCGAAGTCCTCGAAGGGGACGCGCTGGCGGTAGTCCTCGGACAACAGCGCATAGGCGACCCGAGGTCGGTCGTCGCGGATGGCGTCGGCGAACTCTCGCACGGTGGTGTCGGCGGAGGCGCCGCCGCCCGCGCAGCCCGCGACTCCGCTCAGGCAGGCGCTCGCCAGCGAGAGGGCCATGAGCGAGCCGCGCCACTGGCGCTGGGAGGTGCGCGCGAGCGCGCTGACGAAGGGCAGCGAGCGGGAGTCGGGCGAAGGCATGCGGTCGAACAGTGCCAGCGATGCGCGCGGTGGGCGAGCGCTTTTGCCCGGCGCGAGCTGGCGCCGATGGCTGCGAGGGATGCCCGCTGGGGGGACGGATCGCGCGCTCGGTGACACCGGCGTGCTGAAATTGTTGATGAATTCAGGGTGCTGTGGGTGCCCGTGCAGCCGCACGTTGCCGGAAAGCGGCCCCAACCGGCGGAATTGGTAGAGTCCAGGCGTGTCTCACGATCTAAGCCTCGACGCGCGGCTGCTGCGCTTTCGCTCCGATCCCGGAGCGGACGAGGGGCCCTCGCTTGCCGCGGCCTTGCTGGACGCTTCACGCCCCAAGGAGGCGCTCGAAGTTCTGTCACGGGGGCTCGCCGCACGACAGGACGACGCGCGCCTGCTGCGCCTGGCGGCGCGTGCGCTCTTGGCTGAGGGGGACGCCCTGCGTGCGCAGCAGACGCTGACGCGCGTGATCCGGGCCAACCCCGAGGACGCAGAGGCCTACCAGCTGCTGGCGGAGGCGCTGCGCATGCGCGGCGACGAGGGCCGGGCCGAGGCGGCGCTTGCGAAGGCGCGGGTGCTTGGTGGTGGTGGTGGTGGTGGTGGTGGACTGGGGGCGGGGGCTGAGTCGGAGTCGGAGTCGGAGTCGGAGTCGGAGTCTGAGTCGGAGTCGGAGTCGGAGTCGGTGGCTGAGTCTGAGTCGGAGTCTGCGTTGGAGTCGGAGTCGGAGTCGGAGGCTGAGTCGGAGTCGGTGACCGCGTCGGTGGCGGAGTCTGCGTCGGGTTCGGTGGGGGTCGGGGTCGGTGTCGCGTCGGTGGCGGAGTCTGCGTCGGGTCGGGGTCGGGGTCGGTGGCGTCGGTGGCGGAGCTGGGTCGGTGGCGGGCTTTGGGCGGGCGGGGAGCTGAGCGAGCGCGAGGAGCTTCAGCAGGACGTGGCGGCGCTGCTCGCTCAGGCAATGAAGACGGCCTCCGGCCGGCCGCCTGCGCCCGAGGGCGGTGGGCCCGTCGTGTCCGTGCCGCGGGCGAGCGCGGTGCCGGCGCCGGTCGTTGCCCCCCTGCGCGGTCTGGCGTGGCGCCCGTGGCTGGGTGGCTGCGGGGGGGGCGCGCTGCCGGCCGCTGCCTCGCCAGCTGGCGTGCGCCCCTGGGTCGCCGGTGCTGCGGCGTCAGGGCCCGGCACACCTGGGCGGCGCGCGTCCGGGGCCCGCGGGCGCGCTCTCCGGTCGCCGCGCGGCCGGGTCCGCGTCGCAGCCCCCCACGCTGCTGGGCTTTGCGCCCCCCAGGCCGCCCGCGCGTCCGGCGTCGGTGGCTCCTCCCGCGAGCACCGCGCCGCTGCCGGCGATTCGGCCTCCCAGCGTGCGCCCGCCGAGCATGGCTGCCCAGGTGCCGCCGCCCACGGTGCCGCCCACCGCAGCGCAGCTGCCGCCGCCCACGGTGCCGCCCACCGCAGCGCAGCTGCAGCCGCCCGTGGTGCCGCCCGCCGCAGCGCAGCTGCCGCCGCCCGTGGTGCCGCCTGCCGCAGCGCAGTTACCGCCACCTACCGTGGCTTCCCCGCCCGCACCGGCGGTGTCCCCGCCCGCGACGCGGGCCTCGGCGGACGATGACGACGAGCCGACGTCCTTCATGGATCGCGACGGCTTGCAGGCCGCGCTGAATGACGTCGCAGCAGACGCGCCCGCGCCCGCTGCGGCGCCCGCCCCGTTGGCTGACACCCTCCCTGAGTTCGTCGTCTCCACCGGCGCCGTGGCGCCCCCCGTGTCGCTGCCCAAGAAGGCCTCGCTGCCGTCACTCGCTGGCTTGGCTCCGCGGTCCAAAGGCGAGGTGCGACCGTCGGCGCGTCCCGCGCCTCTCCCCGTCAGCGCGTCGCCCAGCGGCGTCCCTGCGGCGGAGCCCGAGCCCGCCTTGCAAGCGACGGCACAGGAGGGCGGCGAGACGGTCACACCCCGCGCCAGCAAGGGCGGACGCAAGGGGCTCTGGCTCTTCGTAGCCATCGTTGCGGCGCTCGGCGCTGGCGTCGGCGCGCACGTGGCCGGCGTGCTGCCGCCTGCCTGGTCCGCTGCCATCGACGACCGCGTCGCATTATTGCGGGGCGGCCATGAGGAAGCGCCGACCCCTCCGCCGCCCGCGACGCCGGACCCTGAACCCGAGCCGACTGCCGCCCCCGCTCCGCCCGATACCGCGCTCGCGGAGCTCGAGGGCGCGCTGGCCCGCGGCGAGGTCCCGAGCGAGCTCACGACGTTCGAGGCGGACGGCGCGGAGCCGGCGGACGAGCTGCTGCGGCTGCGCGCCGAGGCGGCGCTGCTGCGCGCCGCACCCTGGTGGAGCGCGACCCCGGATGGTGCGTTGCTGAGCACGGCTCTCGGCGCGCTCGGCGCCCGAGCGGAGGCTGGCGGGGAGCTGTCCACCGCCTTGCGCGCCACCCAGCTGCGCCTCCGCGTGGCCACCGGAGACGCGAGCGCGCTCGCGGAGACTCGTGCCCTCGCGAGCGCGCATGCGGACGACGCGCTGGTGCGCTGGGCCCTGGCCGAGGCGCTCACCGCGGGCGGAGAGCTCGAGGAGGCCGACGCGGCGCTCGCGCAGCTGCTCGAGTCCGCTCCTGCGACCATGCACGCCCGCGTGGCGCTGCAGCGCGCGTGGATCGCGCGCCAGCGAGGGCAGCGGGACACGGAGCGGGCGTCCGTCGAGCGCGCCCTGGCGCTGGCCCCCGAATGGGAGCTGGTGCGTTTGCGGCTGATCGACCTGCGGCTCGACACGGGCGAGTTCCGTGCCGTGCTCGACGAGCTCGCCCCGGACGAAGGCGCGGCGACAGACGCGGAGTCCGACGAGCGGGTCCTGCGGCGACTGCGCGCGAGCCTGGGCGTGGAGGACTTCGAGCTGGCGGAGGCCCTCTGGGCTCAGCTGCCGGAGCCGGTGCGTGCGCGACCGGACGTGATGCCCACCGCCGCGCAGTTCTACATGATGCGCGGCGAGCCGAACGAGGCCGTGGGTGTCCTCGCGGAGGCGGCCCAGGCCGAGACGGCCACGGCGGGGCTCATCACCCTCTACGCGGACGCGCTCTACGACGCGGGCCGGACCCTGGACGCGAGCGCGCAGTACGAGAGGGCCATCGCGCTCGACGGATCGCATCCCGAGGCGCTCATCGGCTTCGCGCAGGTGCTGCTGCGCGCGCGCAAGTATCGCGAGGCGCGCGTCAACCTGGACCGCGCGGAGGCCGGACTGCGGGGCAGGGCGCGGCCGCCCGCGACGCTGGCGCGCCTGCGCGTCATGCGGGCGCGCATCATGGTCGAGGAGCGGGAGCTGGCGCAGGCGGCCGTGTTGCTGCGGCGTACGCTCGAGATCCCGGGCGCGCCGAGCGAGGGCTGGTTCTACCTGGGCGAGGCCCTGAGCCGCTCGAACTCCCCCGAGGCCCGCGCAGCCTACGAGCGCTACCTCGCGCTCCATCCGGTCGGGCCCCTCGCCGCCCGCGCGCGGCGGGCCATCCAGTAGACCTCTCCGCTCACGACGGGCCGCGTGCGCACGGCCCGCGAGCGAGCTTGTCGCGACCGTTCCGTCGCTTTGATGGGCAGTCGTGCGCCGTGGCGGGTATCCTCGCGCGCGGAGACCGCATGGACCTGACCCTGACCGAATCCCAGCGCCTCGTGCGCGACATGGCTCGCGAGTTCGCCGAGCGTGAGGTCGCGCCGCGCGCGCGCGAGCTGGACAAGGAGTCCCGCTGGCCCGCCGACCTGCTCGCGCAGATGGCGGAGCTGGGCTTGATGGGCGTGGCCATCCCCGAGTCCGAGGGCGGGGCCGGCATGGATCACGTGAGCTACGCCCTCGCCATCGAGGAGATCAGCGCGGCGTGCGCGTCCTGCGGCGTGATCTTGAGCGTCAACAACTCGCTCGTGTGCGACCCCCTCCACAAGTTCGGCAACGCGGATCAGAAGCGAGACGTGCTCACGCCGTTGGCGTCGGGGAGGGCCCTCGGCTGCTTCGGTCTGACCGAGCCCAGCAGCGGCTCGGACGCGAGCGAGATGCAGACCGTGGCCGTGCGCGACGGCGACCACTGGGTCATCGACGGAAGCAAGAACTGGATCACGAATGGTCCCCACGCGGACACCATGCTGGTCTTTGCCAACACCAACCGGGAGGCGGGGGTGCGCGGCGTGACGGCGTTCATCGTCGCGGCCGGGACGCCGGGCTTCAACCCACAGCCGGCGGACCACAAGCTGGGCATCCGCGCGGCGCACTCGTGCACCATGTTCTTCGAGGGCTGCCGCGTGCCCGAGAGCGCCATGCTCGGCAACGAAGGGGACGGCTTCAAGATCGCCATGTCCACGCTGGACGGCGGCCGCATCGGCATCGCCGCGCAGGCCGTCGGCATCGCCCGCGCCGCGTTCGAGAAGGCCGTCGCGTACAGCCACGAGCGCCACGCCTTCGGCGAGCCCATCGCCAAGAAGCAGGCCATCCAGTTCAAGCTCGCGGACATGGCCACGCAGCTGGAGGCGGCGCGGCTGCTCACGCTGCGCGCGGCTTGGCTCAAGGACCGCGCCCGCACGGAGAAGCTGCGTCACACCATGGAGTCCGCGCAGGCCAAGCTCTTCGCCTCGGAGGCCGCGACCCGCATCACCCACCAGGCTCTGCAGGTGTACGGGGGCTACGGCTACTCCGAGGAGTACGACATGGAGCGGCACTACCGCGACGCGCGGATCACCGAGATCTACGAAGGCACGAGCGAGATCATGCGCTTGGTGATCGCGGCCAAGGCCCTCGAGGGCTGAGCCGCGACGGAAGCGTGACAGGAGACAGAGGTCGATGAAGCAGGGTTCTACGAGAATTTGGTGGGCGGTGGTCCTGGCCGGCGCGCTCGCGGGAGGCTGCGGCGGTGGCGAGGCCGAGCGCGATGACGACGTCGCGTCGAGCACGGGCGACACGTCAGGCGGCGAACGGCAGGCGGGCGGCACCGGCACCGGTCACGGGACTGAGACCGAGACCGAGACCGGACAGGGCAGCGTGCAAGGGGACCCCGTCGTCGAGGACGACGGGATGGCCGTCGAGGGCATCCTCGGCTCCCTCGCGCAGTCCACCATCTCGCGGGCCATGGCCCAGCGCATGGACCGCTTCAGCGCGTGCTTCGCGGCCCGCTACGACGCGCTGCCCGTGCTGGCAGGGTCCGCCACGCTCGCCTTCCGTGTGCGGGGCGACGGGGGCGTCCGCTGGGTGCACCTGGTGAACTCCACCGTGGGTGACCGCGAGACGGAGCGCTGCTTGCTCGGGGTGGCTGCAGGGATGCGCTTCTCCCCCGGCCCGGTCGGTGGCGACGCGGAGTTCCAGGACAGCATCGAGCTGGCGGCGCCGGAAGACGTGCGCCCTCCCGTCGCGTGGCAGCCCTCGCGCCTGCGCGCGACGCTGCGCGAGGCGGGGTCCGGGCTGCGCGTCTGCAACGTGCCGGGCGACCAGCTGCGCATCACCGTGTACGTCGACCCCGGCGCCACGGTGGCCGCCGTGGGGGCTTCGTTCGTGCCCAGCGACCCGTCCGCGGACTCCCAGGCCGCCCTCGACTGCGTCACTCGGCAGGTGGCGCGCTGGCCCTTCCCGGACCCAGGCTCGTACACCGCCAAGGTGACCTTCGAGGCACCTTGAGCCACGTGAGCGACGTGAACCCGGTCGAGAGCGAGCCATGGCGCATCGCGGCGCGCGCGCACGGCGCTCGCCTGGCGGAGGCCGCGCCCGGGCACGAAGCGTCCGAGCTGGTGCCCATGGACGTGTACCGAGCGCTGGGTGCGGACGGCCTGATGGCCATGCACGTGCGCGCCGAGCTCGGCGGCGCAGGCCTCCGAGTGGGGGACTACGCGGAGGCCATGATGCTGATCGCGGCCGGCTGCGCGTCCACTGCGGTGACCATGGCCGTGACCAACATGGTCGGTGAGGTGCTGGCGGCCTTCGCGGACCCTGCGCTCAGTGCGCGCTACTGCTCGCAGCTCGCCGCAGGCGGTCTCGGTGGCTTCGCGCTGAGCGAGACCAACGCGGGCAGTGACCCTGCCGGAATGCGCACCCGCGCGACGCCGCTCGCGGGCGGTGGCTACCGCATCGATGGAGACAAGCAGTGGATCAGCCACGGTGACCGGGCCGCGGTCCTGGTGGTCTGGGCCCAGACCGAGCGCGGCATCAGCTGCTTCGCGGTGCCGGGAGACGCGCCGGGCATCAGCGTGGTCCGCAAGGAAGAGAAGCTCGGGCTGCGCGCTTCCGCCACGTGTGCGCTGGCGCTCGAGAACGTCGTGGTCCCCGAGGAGGCGCTCATGGGCGAGGAGGGGCGCGGCTTTCGCGTCGCCATGATGGCGCTCGACGGAGGGCGCATCGGCATCGCCTCGCAGGCCATCGGCATCGGAGAGTGCGCCTTCGCGGTCCTGCGCCGCTACGTGAACGAGGCGCGCCCGGGGCAGCTCGCAGACTTCCAGCTGGCGGACTGCCGCACCCGCCTCGACGCCGCGCGGCTCCTGGTCCATCAGGCTGCAAACCTCAAGCAGCGCGGGGTGCCGTTCACGCGGGAGGCCTCCATGGCCAAGCTCTTCGCCACCGAGGCCAGCCAGCTGGTCTGCGACCTGAGCGCGGCGCGCGTGCCGCTGGGCCATCCCGGGCGCGCCACCGTGGAGCGCTGCCAGCGCGACGTGCGCGTCACCCGCATCTACGAAGGCACGAGCGAGATCCAGCGCCACGTCATCGCGCGGGAAGTGATGAAGAGCGCGTGAGCGCGGCGGCCGGGGCGCGGCGTTCCGCCTTCGTGCGTGTCCAAGGCGGGGACTTCATCGCTCCGGCCTCTCCAAGGATGCCGCTCGTGACTCCCGGCGCCCGGGGAGAGCCGTTCGTGCCGCGTGGACTGGGCAGCTACCCGCTGCTGGATCACGCAGGGCGCGGCCGTGTCCCACAGATCCGGGACATCTTCGCCCAGGCGCACGCCCTCGGTCGCCCGCTGCTGCGGACCAATGCGTTCTTCGAAGGTGGGACGAGCCCGGCGCGCCTCCGCAACGCGGACGGGACGCTGTACGAACCGGGGCTGCGGGCGCTCGACCAGGTGCTCGCCATGGCGCGCGAGCACGGCGTCGCGCTGATCCTGCCCGTCGCCAACAACTGGGACGACTACGGCGGCGCGCGGGCCGTGGTGCGCATGGTCTCGAAGGCGGCGGACCCCACGGCGCCCGTCGACAAGGACCGCTTCTTCGACGACCCACGCTGCCTCCGCGCGCAACACGCCTTCATCGTGGCGCTGCTCACGCGCGAGAACCACATCACCGGCGAGCGCTACGGGGAGGACCCGACGGTCTTCGCGTGGGAGCTCTGCAACGAGGCCCGCCTCGGGCGTTCGCCGGGCAGCCGGCTGCGGCACCTGAGCCAGCCGCTGCGCGGCAGAGCCTCGCGCCACCCCGGGCGGACCCTGGCTGCCTGGGCTGTCGCGATGCGCCGCGCCTTCGACGCGGGGGGCGCGCAGCAGCTCGTCGGCTGGGGGGGGTCGGGGCACCGCGGGGACCATGGCGAGGACATGGAGGCCGTGCTCGCCACGGGCGCCGTGGACTTTGCCACGCTGCACCTCTACCCCTTTGCCACGCACCCGGGGCTCCTGCGCGTGGAGCCCTGGAGCGCGCGCGCGAGCGCCGCCGTCGAGGTCGCCCGGGCGCTCGTGGCGGACCGAGCCGCCCTGGCGCGCCGCTACGGCGTCCCCTTGCTGATGGAGGAGTTCGGGTGGAAGACGGGTGCCCACACGCTCCCGGACGAGCGCCTCCAGGTGATGCGCGGCATGCTCCACGCGGCCCGCGAGCACGGCGTTGGGACGCTGCCGTGGATGGTCGCCGAGCGCGGGCGCCCGGACTACGACGGGCTACTGATCCGTCCGGAGCAGGACGCGCTCGGGGCTCTGCTGTCAGCCTGCTGATGCGCAATCCCTTCGGGCTGCTATCTTCGGGCGGTCATGAGCAAGCCCTTTGATCCGCACGGTACCTTCACCGCCCTCGTCACACCGTTCACGGGTCGCGACGACAAGGCGAAGTGCGACGAGGGGGCGTTTCGCGCCAACGTCGAGTTCCAGGTGGCGAGCGGCATCACGGGCCTGGTCCCCTGCGGCACCACTGGGGAGTCGCCCACGCTGACGTGGGACGAGCACAACCGCGTCATCGAGCTGTGTGTGGAGGTCACGCGGGAGCGCGTCAGCGTGCTCGCGGGCACCGGCAGCAACAGCACGGACGAAGCGATCATGAGCTCCACGCACGCCCGCGACCTCGGCGCGAGCGCCGGGCTGCTGGTGGACTGTTACTACAACGGGCCCAGCTCCCTCGAGCTGCGCGAGGAGTACTACGAGCGCGTACTCGCGGCCGTCTCCGGCTTCCCTATCGTCCCCTACATCATCCCGGGCCGCAGTGGCTGTGCGCTGCTGGCCGCCGACGTCGCCATCTTGCACCAGGCCGCGCCGGAGCTCGTCCCCGCCGTCAAGCAAGCCACGGGCGATCTCGACCGCATGGCCGAGGACCGCGCCCTGGCCGGGGACTCCCTCGGCATCCTCTCGGGCGACGACGACCTCACGCTGGCCATGATGACCGACGAGCGCATCCGTGCTTCCGGCGTGATCAGCGTCATGAGCAACATCGTCCCGGCGGCCATGACGGAGATGGTCCGCGCGCAGGCGACGGGGGACTCTGCCCGCGCGCTCGAGGTCCAGCGGCAACTGCGTCCGCTGTTCGCGCTCGTCGGCTGCACTGTCCCCGCAACTCGCGTGCTGCCGTCGGGCCGGGAGGTCGCCACCACCGACAAGTTCCGCAACCCGAGCCCCATCAAGACCATGATGGCCGGCCTGGGTATGCTCTCACACGGTCTGCGAGCGCCTCTCGGTTCCATGAGTCGCCCTGCGGTAGCGCGCTGTCGCGCCGCCCTCATGGAGGTGCACGGCGCGACGCCTGAGCTGTTGGCGCCCATCGAGCACGCGTTCTCGGTCTCCGTCGGGCAACGGCTGGCGGACGACGAGGTCTGGTCCGCCCTTTGTCGATGAGCGACGGAGACGAGGACCGGCCGTCCCACACTGGTCGTCAGCGTCGTATGAAGCGCATCCTCGTCGCCTTGGCCCTCGGAGTCGGTATCGCCGGCTGCGCCACCTTCTTCGCCATCCGACGATTCAACGAGGGGCCCATGCAGCTGGCGCGCGGTGGCGTCACCATGCGCGTGGTGGAGACCGAGGAGCGGGCGCCGCGCCGCTTGGGCCTGGTGGCCGCGCGCGGCGACGTGCTCATCGAGAGCGACGCCCTGCGGGTGGTCATTGCGGGCGGTGGGCGCCCCGACGCGCCCCTCGGCGCCGTACTCGAAGCATCGCTGGCCAACGGCGAGGGGTTGGCGCGCGGTGCGACGCTGTTGCCCGTGCTCACCGATGGTACGCGCGAGTACCCCATCGTCTTCGAGGCCTTTCGCATCGTCGAGAGGGGTGACGCCGGCGAGCGCGTGGCGCTGCACCTGACCGGAGCGGCGCAGGTGCACGAGCAGCCCGTGCGGGTCACGGTCGAGTATCGGCTGAGCGACGACCGTTACGCCCTGCTGATCGGCACTCAGCTAGCCACGGACGTCGCCTTGGACGCGGCGCCGGCGCTGGTGGTGCGTTGGGGCGGGCACGCCCCCTACATCCCCGGCTACGGGCGCGTCGTCACCGCGCTCGATGTGGAGGCCCCCATGGTGGGCGCAGACATGCGCGGGGCCGAGGGCATCACCGGTGCCGCCGTGTACGCACACGACTCCCCCGTGTCGGTGCGCGTCGCCACCCACCAGCACGGCGCTGCCGAGGAGCTCGACCAGACGCGCGTGTCGGTGCCCGTCGCGCCGCTCGCGCCCGGCACTCCCCGCCGGCAGCGCTTCGGTCTCGCCCTGTCGGGCTTCGGGCTCGCGGACGCCGTCCGGCGTATTGGCTGGCTCGAGGGCAGGCCCTACCCGGAGGTCGCGGTGGTGGTGCCCGCTGCCCCCACGGGCACCCGCGTGCGCCTTCGCCGTCAGAGCGGGGCGGAGCTCTTGGTCGCTCACGCCGACGCGCGCGGCGTGGCGGTGGTGCCGCTGCTCGGGGCCGTCGACCCCAGCGACCCCTTCGTGGTTCGCGCGGAGGCCTATGGCTATCTCCCCAGCGACGCGCAGGTGGTCGAGGCGGGGCAGCGCATTCGCCTGGTCATCCCGAAGGGCGGCCAGGTCTGGGTGCGCCTGGGGGACCTGCGAGGCACGCCCATGGCGGCGCGCATTCGCATCATCGGACGGCTCGGCACCCAGACGCCCAACCTGGGTCCCGACTATGTCGCGAGCGGCGCGGGTGATGCGGTGGTGACCGCGACCGGCGAGGCGCTCATCCCGCTACCGCCCGGCTCGTATCGCATCATCGTCAGTCACGGGCCGGAGTGGTCCATCGCGGTGTCGGACGTCGTCGTGACCGAGGGGGAGAGGCCGGTCATCGACGCGCGCATCGAGCACGTGGTGCCGCCGCGGGGCTGGATCGCGTGCGACTTCCACGTCCACCAGAGCCCCAGCCCAGACAGCGAGGTCACCATCGAGGACCGCGTCGCGACGCTGGTCGCGGAGGGCGTGTCCTTCGCCGTGCCGACGGACCACAACGAGGTCACCAGCTACGTGCCGGGGATCGAGGCCCACGCGCTCGAGGACTTCGGCACGGTGACGGGCGTGGAGGTCACCACCTGGGAGCCCAACTTCGGGCACTTCAACGCCTTTCCATACCCGCTGAACCCGGACGCCCCCCACAACGGCGCGCCCGCGCACATGGACCGCACGCCGGCCAGCTTGTTCGCGGAGCTGCACGCGCTGCGCGCCGACATGCTGGTGCAGGTCAACCACCCCCGCCTCGAGCCCAACATCGGGTACTTCGACCTCACCGGCTTCGACCCCCTGACCAGGCAGGCCACCGGCAACTACGACGCCGGCTACGACCTGATCGAGGTGTGGAACGGCTACGACCTGACGCGCCCCACCTTCGTCGAGCGCGTCTTCCAGGAGTGGCTCGCGCTGCTGGAGAGCGGCTTCCGCGTGGTTGGGACGGGGAACAGCGACTCGCACCCGGTGCGCTACCACTGGGCCGGGTACCCGCGCACCTACGTCTACGCTCCCGATGGCCCCCGCGACGCCACGAAGGTGCTCGAGGCGCTGCGCGCTGGGCGCGTGTTCGTGACCAGCGGTCCGTTCCTCGAGGCCAGCATCGGCGGCAACCTGCCCGGTGCGCGGGTCACTGCGGTGGATGGCGAAGTGCTTATCGATGTGGTCGTGCGGGCGCCGGCTTACATCGACGTCGAGGAGCTGCAGGTCTTCGTGGGGCGCACGCTGGTGCACACCATCCCCATTCGGCACGCCCGGCCCGTCGTGGATCCCGGCCCGCTGAGCGGCCGCGACGCGCCGCCCGTGCTGCGCTACAGCGGCCAGCTGCGGGTGCCCGTCGAGCAAGACGCGCCCGTGGTGGTGCGTGTGCGCTCCAGCACGCCCATGGACGACTTCTTCGGTCGGCGGGGGATCATCCCCATGGCGTTCACCAACCCCATCTACGTGGACGCGGACGGTGACGGCCTGCTGCGCTGGTTCCCGGTGCTGGACGCGGGGGTGCCTGCGGGGCGTGGCGCCTCCGGCAGTCAGGCGGGGGGAGAGGACGGCGGCGCTCCAGCGGCCGGCGAAGACGGGAGCGTGTCCGGCGCGCAGGATGAGGACGCTGGGGGTGAACAGGTCGCACCAGCGGGCACGGGTGGTGCCGCCGCGGACGAGCAGGGCGACGGCGGCCCCCGTGCCGCCTCAGATCGCTGAGCGCGTGAGCTGCAGGATCTCGAAGATGGCGCGGGACGCCGGCGACTTGTTCAGCGTGTAGAAGTGGATCCCGGGCACGCCCAGCGGGGCCTCCGAGAAGACGTCCTCGCGCGGCGGGTCCAGCAGCTGCCGACACTGGTGCGCGGCGTACTGCACGCCGGCCCAGAAGACCTCCTGGGGGTCGTCTTCGATCGTGCCGAGGTGCTCCGCGAAGCGCTCCGGGAAGCTGGCGCCGCACATGGCGGTGAAGCGCTGGATCTGCTTCACGTTCGTCACGGGCATGATCCCGGCCACGATGGGCACGTCGATGCCCGCGCCCCGCGCGCGCTCGCAGAACGACAGGAAGCTGCTGTTCTCGAAGAAGAGCTGCGACACCAGGAAGTCCACTCCCGCGTGGACCTTCTCCACCAGATGAGCGAGGTCCGCCTCGGCGCTGGCCGCCTCGGGGTGCACCTCGGGGTAGCACGCCGCGCCCACGCAGAAGGCGTCGCCGTAGCGCTCGCGGATGAAGGACACGAGCTCCGTGCCGTGGGAGAAGCCGCCCTCGGTCGCCTCGAAGCGCTCCGCGCCCTTCGGTGGGTCGCCGCGCAGGGCGAGGACGTTCTCGATGCCCAGCTCCCCCAAGCGGTCCAGGATCTCCGCGATCTCGTCGCGGCTGGAGCCCACGCAGGTGAGGTGCGCCATCGCCTCGATGCCCAGCTCGCGCTTGATGCGGCCCACCAGCTCGATGGTGCGGGCCCGCGTGCTGCCACCAGCGCCGTAGGTGACCGAGACATAGTCGGGCCGGAGCTTGGCGAGCTGCTCGAGGCTCTTCCACAGGACGACCTCGCCCGCCTCGGTCTTGGGGGGAAAGAACTCGAAGCTGAAGACGGGGCGCTTGTGCCTGAGGCGGTCTGCGATGCGCATGGCGCGACCCTAGCAGGCAGCGCGGGTCGCGCCCACGCGACCACGCCCGTTGCTGCACCGGGAGAACGGGCTAGGCTGCCCGCCCCGATGTTCTACCGATTCCTCCTGCGGCCGCTGCTCTACCTCCTCCCGGCGGAGACGGCCCACCACCTGACCTTCGCGGCGCTGCGTCTGCTCGCGCGGCTGCCCCTGCTCGGCGCGCTGCTGCGGAAGATCTGCGTCGCCACCAGTCCGGCGCTCGAGACGCAGGCGCTGGGCATGAAGCTGCGCAACCCCATCGGTCTCGCGGCGGGCTTCGACAAGGACGCGCAGGGCATCGACGCGCTCAGCGCGCTCGGCTTCGGCTTCATCGAGGTGGGCACGCTCACGGGTCAGGCCCAGCCCGGCAACCCCAAGCCGCGCCTCTTTCGCCTCGTGGCGGACCGGGCGCTCGTCAACCGCATGGGCTTCAACAACGGCGGCAGCGCGGCGGCCGCGGAGCGCCTGGCTGCGCCGCGCACGGCGCGCGTGGGGGTGAACCTCGGCAAGAGCAAGGTGGTGCCCGAGGACGAAGCGGCCGCCGACTACGTCCTGAGCGCCGAGCGCCTGGCCCCGCACGCGGACTACGTGGTGGTGAACGTCAGCTCTCCCAACACGCCCGGCCTGCGCAACCTGCAGGCCGTGGAGAAGCTGCGCCCGCTGTTGGAGGCCGTGTGCGAGGCCGTCGCGCGGGTGGCGCCGGTGAACCGCAAGATCCCCGTCCTGGTGAAGATCGCCCCCGACCTCGCGGACGACGACATCGACGCCGTGGCGGACCTCGCGACCGAGCTCGGGCTCGACGGCATCATCGCCACCAACACCACCATCTCGCGCGCCGGCTTGCGCTCGCACCCCCGGAAGGTGGAGGCGTGCGGGGCAGGGGGCCTCAGCGGCGCGCCTCTCGAGCAGCGCTCGCTCGCCGTGCTCCGGAGGCTCCGGGCCCGCGTCGGGCCGGGCATGACCCTGGTGGCGGTGGGCGGCGTCGAGACCGCCGCGCAGGCCTACGCTCGCATCCGGGCAGGCGCGAGCCTGATCCAGATCTACACGGCCTTCGTGTACCACGGCCCCATGCTGCCCAAGCGCCTGGCCCTCGGCCTCGAGCGGCTGGCGCGACGCGACGGTTTCGAGCGCGTCGCGGACGCGGTCGGCGTGGACGCGCCGCCATCCACCGAAGTTTGATACCTTTCCGGAGATGACTCGCAGCTCCCTCTTCCTCGCCGCGTTCAGCGGCCTCCTCGCGTTCATGGCCGCCGCGGCCAGCAGCGCCCAGGCCGACGTGACCATCTACCGTGGCGGCTCGCGCTGGGCCGTCATCGAAGACGACGGCGACGTGTACATCAACGGCAGCCGCGTGGGGCAGATCGAGTCCGATGGGGACGTGTACGTGAGCGGCAGCCGGGTCGGGCTGGTCGAGGACGACGGGGACATCTACCGCAGCGGAAGCCGGGTGGGGCAGGTAGAGAGCGACGGGGACGTCTACATGAGCGGCAGTCGCATCGGGCAGATCGAGAGCGACGGAGACATCTACCTGAACGGATCACGCTGGGGACAAGCGCAGAGCTGCTGCGGGAGCTACACCCAGCTGCGCCAGGTGGCCGCCGTGCTCGTCTTCTTCGACAGCGGCTACGCGCGCTGAACGGAATTCCATGACCACCTCCAAGTACGACTACATCGTGGTCGGCGCTGGCTCGGCCGGCTGCTGCATCGCCAACCGCCTCTCCGCCGACGGGACCACGCGCGTCCTACTGCTGGAAGCGGGGGGCAAGGACAACAACCCGCTCATCAAGATGGGCATCGGCTTCAGCCGGCTGATGTACGACAAGTCCGTCAGCAACATCTACGAGACCCTGCCGGAGCCGCATCTCCACAACCGTCGCGTGCACGTGGTGCGCGGGCGCGTGATGGGCGGCTGCAGCTCCATCAACGGGCAGGTGTACATGCGCGGGCAGCGCCAAGACTACGACGACTGGGCCGCGCTGCCGGGCTGCGAGGGCTGGAGCTACGACGAGCTGCTGCCCTACTTCCGCAAGTCCGAGCACTACGAGCCGGGTCCGGCCAGCGAGTACCACGGGCAGGGTGGCGAGCTGAACGTCACGTACCCCTCGTGGCACTACGACATCACGGACGCGTACTTGGATGCGGCCGTGAGCATCGGCATCCCGCGCAATGACGACCTCAACGGCGCGGACCAAGAGGGCATCGGGCTGATGCAGCTCAACCAGAAGGACCGCCAGCGCTGGAGCTCGGCGGACGCCTTCTTGAACAAGGAGGTCAAGGCCCGTCCCAACCTGGACATCGTGGTGCACGCCCATGTGCGGCGCGTGGTGCTGGACGGCAAGCGCGCCGTCGGCGTCGAGTACCAGGACAAGCGTGGCAAGGTGCACCGCGTGGACGTGTCGCGTGAGGTCGTGCTCGCGGCCGGGGCCTACAACTCTGCGCCCATCCTCGAGATGTCCGGCATTGGCCGGCCGGAGGTGCTGAAGAAGCTCGGCGTGGAGCTGAAGCACGAGCTCCTGGGCGTGGGCGAGAACCTGCAGGACCACTTCCAGCTGTGGGTGCAGATGGGCGTCAAGACCAAGCAGGTGCTCTCGGAGGACGGCAAGTTCCCGAAGGTGGTGTTCAACACGTTCAAGTACCTCTTCACCAAGCAAGGGCCGCTGACCTTCCCCGCCGCCAACGTGGGCGCATTCGTGCCCAACAAGGGCGCCGAGCGGCCCATCTTCCAGATTCACTTCACCCCGGGCGCGGGTACGCAGGACGACGAAGGCAACATGGTCGCCAGCAAGGAGCCGGGCGTGAACTCCACGGTGACCGTGGTGCGACCTACGTCGCGCGGTAGCGTCCACGCCAGCAGCCTGGACCCGAAGGCCTTCCCGGACATCGTGCACAACTACCTGGACACGGAGCACGACCGCGCGCTCGCCGTGGAGGGCTTCAAGCTGCTGCGCGCCATCTATCGCTCGGAGAGCTTTGCGCCGCACGCCACGCATGAGCTCATCCCGGGTGACAGCGTGGTCACCGACGAGCAGATCCTCGACTTCTGGCGCACCGACGGCATGAGCGTCTACCACCCGGTGGGCTCCGCCAAGATGGGCGCCGCCGAGGACCCGCTGGCGGTGGTGGACAGCGCCTGCCGCGTGCACGGCCTCGAGGGGCTCCGCGTGGTGGACGCGTCCGTGTTCCCGCTCCTGCCGTCCGGCAACACACACGCTCCCACGGTCGCGGTTGCCGAGCGCACATGTGACCTGATCCTCGGCAAGCCGCTGCTCGCCTGACCAGCGCTCGCCGACGCGGAGGGCACAACCGGGCACCCCGGGCATGAGCGCTCGAACGCATGAGCGCATGAGCCTGAGCAGCCATCGCATCTCACGATCAGTCTTGAAGCAAGCACAATTGGGCACCCCGGGCTGAAGAGGCTGTCTCAGAAGTAGCCTGTGACCATGCGTGATCATATGCGGTTGGGGTTGATCGAGGCTTGCTGGAAGGCGAAAACACGTTCGTGAGCCGCAAGCTTCGCCCGGACTATTCCCAGCTTCTCCTACTGCCGCCTTCGATCGACGACTGGGTCCCGAAGAACCACCCGGTTCGCATGGTGCGGGACCTGGTGGACGAGCTGGACCTGAGCCAGCTCGGTCTCAAGGAGTTTGCGGAAGGGGACGTGGGGCGCCCGCACTACGCCCCGGAGCTGCTCTTGAAGGTCTGGCTCTTCGGGTGGATGGAGCGCATCCGTAGCAGCCGTGCGCTGGAGCGCGCGTGCATGCGGGACTTGGCGTTCGTGTGGCTGACGGGGAATCTGCACCCGGATCACAACACGCTCTGGCGGTTCTTCCGGGACAACAAGGCCGCGTTCCAGAAGCTGTTCAAGCTCGTCGTGAAGGTCGCGGTCAAGGCTGAGCTGGTGGGCTTTGCGCTCCATGCCCTCGATGGAACCAAGGTGGCGTCGGCCAGCTCGATGAGCACCGCTCAGCACCGCGCGACGCTCGAAAAGAAGCTCAAGGAGCTGGACGCCATCGTGAACGAATCGATCGCCGCGACCGAAGCTGCGGAGAAGTCCGAGCAAGGCTCGTACGCGCTACCGGCATCGATGTGCGATGCGCAGGAGCGCAGAGCGAAGGTCGCGGAGCTGCTCGCGGAGCTCGACGAGGCCGAGACGAATCATCGCCATCGCCAGGATCCCAACGCCCGCGTCATGAAGTCTCGCCAAGGCCGGATTCTCGGCTTCAACGCGCAGGCTGTGGCCGACGAGAAGAGCGACCTCATTGTCGCCGCCGACGTGTCCGGCGACGAGACGGACCACGCGCGGCTGGTACCGATGCTCGAGCACGTTCGTGAGAACACCGGTGCGAGTGCTGATCACAGCGTCGCGGACACTGGCTATTGGGGTGGCGCAGCGATCGCCAAAGCCGAGAAGCTCCAGCTCCCTGTGCTGGTCAACGAGCAGGCGGAGTCGTCGACCAAAGGCGAGTTCAGCAAGTCGAACTTCACCTACGACGCCGAGCGCAACGCCTACGTCTGCCCGCGCGGTGAAGTCCTGGCGCTCGAGGGGACTTGGAGCGCGACCACCGGCAAGGACTACAGCACCTCGCTCTATCGATGTCGGAACACGGAGTGCCCGGTTCGCACGGACTGCACGACGAGCAAGAAGGGCCGCTCGATCAAGCGAACCGAGCACGCTGACGCCCTGGATCGGAACGCCGCGAAGCTGCGCGACCCGAACCTCCGCGCCCTCGTCCGCAAACGAAAGAGCATCATCGAGCACATCTTCGGCCTGGTGAAAACGATAGATGGCTTCTCTCGTTTCACGGTGCGAGGCCTCGATGGCGCGCAAGCCCAGTGGGCGCTCATCTGCACCGCCATCAACGTGCGGAAGCTCGTCGCCTTCTGGTCCGCTGGACGGCTCACCTTGGGCCTCACGGGCTAGACGGGGCCGCGGCCGCGCCCCTCGCCGCCCACTGGCCGGGAGCGCGGAATCCGCGACTGACAACCGTCCTGGGCGGTCATGCTCGCCCCGGACGTGCGCCAGCGGCCACCGCTGAGAACCGCCCTGGGCCCCGCTGTGTGCTTGGTGGCGCTAGTTCGGGGGGTTTTAGGACAGCCTCTTTAACCCGGGGTGCCCAATTTCAAGCGGTATTCCGCCTTCAGATGAGTGCTCAGCCTTCGGCCCCGGGAGCCCAGACTCATTCGTTTTCCCGACATCCGATGAGTGCTCGAGCGCATGAGCGCATGAGCCCGGGGCAGCAAATCAAGCCACGTGTCGTGGACAAGTCCCTCCCGCCAAGAGGGGGACGGTCACGCGGGCGGACTGGTCACCCCGGGCTGCTGCTCAGTCCGGGGTCCGAGATGAGCGCGTCGGGTGGGCCCTCGGGCTCCTCGGGCTCCTCGTCCGGCTTCTCGCCCTTCAGCCAGTGCATGAAGTTGCCCACGCCGCGCGTGGCGTCGTCCAGCGCCATGTACGCGGCGGGGATGAGCAGCAGCGTGATGAAGGTCGCGAAGAGCACGCCGAAGCCCAGGCTGATGGCCATGGGGATCAGGAAGCGCGCTTGCACGCTGGTCTCCAAGATCATGGGCGCGAGCCCGAAGAAGGTGGTCAGCGAGGTGAGCAGGATGGGGCGGAAGCGGCGCGCGCCCCCCATCAGCGTAGCCCGCCAGATGTCGTGCCCTTCGCGTTGGAACTCGTTGGTGGCGTCCACCAGGATGAGCGAGTCGTTCACCACCACGCCAGCCAGCGCGACGATGCCCATCTGGCTCATGATGCTGAGGTCATAGCCCATCAACACGTGGCCCCACACGGCCCCGATGAAGCCGAAGGGGATGGCCAGCAGGACCAGGATGGGCTGGGCGTAGCTCTTGAAGGCCACCGCCAGCAGCGCGTACATCGCGAAGAGTGCGAACCCGAAGCCCATCACGAGCGAGCTCATGGTCTCGGCCTGCCGTTGCTGCTCGCCCCCCAGGCTGTGCGTGAGGCCCGGGATGTCCCGCTCCAGCTGTGCCACCTCGCGCCCTACGATGCGCTCCACGATCTCACCGGCGTTGGTGTCGCCGTCCTCGACGTCGGCGGTGACCGTGATGGTCTGGCGCCCCTCGGTGCGACGAATGACCGTGTAGGCGCGGCCACGCTCCACGTGAGCGGCTTGCGCGAGCGGCACCTCGGCGCCGCTCGGCGCGCGCACGATCATCTGCTCCATCTCGTGCAGCGACGCCCGGTCCTCGCGGGGACGACGCACGAAGACGCGCACCTCGTCACGCCCGCGCTGCTGCCGGACGGCCTCGGTGCCGAAGTAGGCGGCGCGCACCTGCCGGGCGAGGTCCACCTCGGTGAAGCCCATGGCGCGCCCTTCGGCCGTCAGCGTGAAGTCCAGCTGCTCCTTGCCGACCGCGACGCCGCTGTCGATGTCGCGCAGGCCCGAGTAGGACCGGATCTCCTCCGCCAGGCGGCGCGCCGCAGCCTCCAATGTCGCGCTGTCTTCGTGGATGAGCTCGATGGCTACGGGCGATCCAGGCTGCACGCCCACGTCGTAGTTGAAGACCAAGGAGTCCACGCCGGCGATGTTCGCGACGCGTGCGCGCCAGTCCCGGACGATCTCCGACGTGGTCACGGCGCGCTGCTCCTGGCCGACCATGTAGAACATGACCGTGCCCAGGTTGCTCCCGAAGACGCCCGCGCCACCCGTGACGTCGGGCTCCAGCGACGTGTTGGCGCCGATGTCCAGGTAGATGCCGCGCGAGATGGTGCCGCCGTCCAGGCTCTGGTGCTCGGCGATGAGCTCCTCGGCCACCCCCGAGATCTGCTCGAGCGCGCGCCGGGTATCCTCGATGGGCGTCCCGACCGGCATCTTGAGCATGACCGTGATCACGTCGCCGGCGGTCTTGGGTAGGAAGGAGAAGCCCACCCTCCCTCCGGCGATCAACCCGACTGACCCCACCATCAGCGCGAGCCCCGCCATGAGCGTCACGTAGCGCCAGCGCAGGGCGAGCTTGAGCGTGGGCAGGTAGGTGCGGTGGATGAGGAAGTCGAGGCCCTTCGCGACCTGCTTGCTGGGCAGGAGCTGCAACGGGATGAGGATGAAGAAGAGGCTCTTCTCCAGGAGCCAGGGCATCTTGTGCGAGAGGTGCGCGGGCAGCACCATGAGCGACTCCACCAGCGAGATCAGCAGCACCAGGATGACCACGATGGGCAGCACGCGGAAGAACTTCCCCATGACACCCGGCACGAAGAGCATCGGCATGAACGCGATGCAGGTGGTCAAGATGGAGAACACCACCGGCGTGCCGACGCTCGTGACGCCCTTGATGGCCGCGTCCACACGTGAGTACCCCTTCTCCCGCAGCGAGTAGACGGACTCCCCCACCACGATGGCGTCGTCCACGACCATGCCCAGCGTCACGATGAACGCGAAGAGCGAGATCATGTTGATGGAGATGTCGGCGGCGTCGAAGAAGATGAGCGAGCCGGCGAAGGAGATGGGGATGCCGAGCGTGACCCAGAACGCGAGCCGCGCCTCGAGCAGGAGGCCGAGGATGAGCAGCACCAGCACCAGGCCCTGCAGCGCGTTGCGGCGCAGGAGGTCGATACGGTCCGCGTACATCTCACTGAGGTCGGCCCAGGTGGTGATGTTCACCCCCGCCGGTAGCTCTCCCTGCACGCGCGCAACGTACTCCTTCACGGCGTCCGTGACCGCCAGCGGGGTCTCGTTGCCAACGCGAAAGGCGCTGACCATGACCGCGCGCTGACCATTGAAGCGCACCGCCCGCTCGTCCTCCGCGAACCCGTCGCGGATGTTGGCGATGTCGCGCAGCAGGAGCTGCGTCCCGTCCGGCCGTGCGAGGACGGCGATGT
The DNA here is from genome assembly GCA_020633075.1 of Sandaracinaceae bacterium. Taxonomy (GTDB): domain Bacteria; phylum Myxococcota_A; class Polyangia; order Polyangiales; family Houyiibacteriaceae; genus JADJJE01. The sequence goes on along the minus strand of JACKEI010000001.1, from coordinate 2,051,531 downwards.
CCCCGAACTCGGCGCCGCGGTCACGTCGCTCGGTGGTGCGGAGCAGGACCTCGCCGGCGGTGGTGCGCACCGTGCCGGCGGGCAGCTCCACGGAGGCTGCGCGCACTCGGTTGGCGATGTCGTCGATGGTGAGGCCGTGCTGACGCAGCTGCGCCTCGGGCACCTCGATGCTGATCTCCAGCTCGCGCGTGCCGCCGATCTCGACGTAGGTGATGCGGCTGTCCGCCAGCAGGTCACGGCGGGTGTCCTCGGCCAGCGACCGCAGCGTGGCCTCATCCAGGTCGCCGTAGAGCACCAGGCTGATGGCCTGCGTGCGGTTGGAGATCAGGCTGACCACGGGCCGCTCAGCGTCCATGGGGAACGACGTGATGCGGTCGACGGCGCTCTTCGCGTCGTTGAGCGCGCGGTCTTGATCCGCGCCGAGCACCAGCTCGACCAACACGAGCCCGTTGCCCTCGTAGGCGGCGGAGCGCACCTCCTTGACCCCGTCGAGTCCCTGCACGGCTTCCTCCACCGCCAGGATGATCGACTGCTCGATCTCGGCAGGACTCGCGCCGGGGTAGACGACCGAGATGGAGATGGTGTCGAGCTCCACCTCGGGGAAGACCTCTTGGCGCACGTTGAGCAGCGCCAACAGCCCGCCGAGCACGAGCACGAACATGAGGACGTTGGCGGCGACGCCGTTGCGCGCCATCCACGCGACGGGGCCCGTGATCCCGTCGGAGTGCCCGCTGACGCGGTCGTCGAGCGGCACCTCGGGGTCGGGAGGAGGCACCTCGCGGTGTGGGGTGGTCGGCTCGCTCACGGGGCCCCCTCGGCGGTCGCCGCGTCTGGAGCGGCCTGCGCGGTCGCCGGGCTGCGCGCTTGATCAGCCGTGCGCAGGAGCATGCCGGGTAGGGCGGTTCCGACCTGGCTGCGGATGACGCGGTCGCCCGACTCGAGGCCCTCGGAGACCAGCACCGAGTCCCGCAGGCCCCACACCACGGTGACTCGCCGGGTCGCGAGCTGGTTCTCCGCGGTCATGGTGTAGACGATGTTGCCCTCGTGTACGGCGGCGCGGGGGACCTCGATCACGTTCTCGAGGGGTGGGGCGTCGATCTCGACGTCCACGAACGAGCCCAGCAGCAGGGGCACTCCCGGTCCGTCCAGAGGCGACGGGATGGACACGATCAGGCGGGCCATCACGCCGTTCGGGTCGAGCTCGGGGAGCAGGCGCACCACCCTGCCCGTGCGCTCCAGGCGCTCGCCGCCGACGTTCTGAATCACCGTGGCGGCCGAGCCCTCCGTCTCCGAGACGACGATGCTCGCGAGGGACGCGACCGGCACGCTGACCTGCACCCAGAACTCATCCGTGCCCACCAGAGTAGCGAGCTGCGACTGCGGGCTGACCACCTGCCCGACCTCGACGGCCTCGGCTGTGACCATGGCGTTGAAGGGGGCGCGAATCGTGGTCCGCGACAGGTTCAAGCGCGCCCGCTCCACGGAGCTGGTCGCCGCCACGACGCCCACCTGCGCCGTGCGCAGGTGCGGGTCGCGGGTCGCCAGGGCGCGTCCGCTGTCGCCAGCCTCCGGGTCGCCGAACGACGCCCACTCTTGCTGTGCGACGGCCGCGCGCCCCCGCTCCATCTGGAGCTCGAGCTCGGCGCGGTGGACCTCGGCGCTGCCCGCCTCGAGCGCCAGCTGGTAGTCGCGCGCGTCGATGCGCAGCAGGATGTCGTTGGCCTGGACGCGGCCGCCGGCCACCAGCTGCTCATGCTGCGCCCGCACGCGCCCACCCACCTCGGGGATGACCACGATCTGCCGCGCCGGCCGGACGGTGCCCTGCGCTCGGATACGCACCTCGTGCGTGGCCCGCGCCACCGTCGTGACGTCGACCAAGATGCCCTCGTCCACACGGTTGACGCGCTCGGCCTCCGGCTTGGTGGCCTTCATGTAGGCGAAGAAGCCCGCCGCAGCGCCGAGCACCAGCAGGATCAAGAGCAAGGAGACCAGCGCGCGACCCTTCTCACTGCGAGAACGTAGGTTGGTCATGGGTGGTTGCTTTCCGCTTCGGCGATGATCGGCTCGGCCCAGGTTCCCCCGAGCGCGCGATGGAGTTGGATTCGATGCGAGATGAGCTGACGCCGCGCGTCCAGCAGCGCCGCCTCGGCGCCCTGGTGCATCGCGATGGCGCTCAGCACGGGGAGGAAGTCGCTCAGGCCCTGCCGATAGCGGGCCTGCGCCGCGTCCACGGTGGCCGCGGTCAGCTCGATGCGCCGCTCTAGGTGCTCCATGCGGACGCGCTCTTGGCGCTCCTGCACCAACGCCGCTTCCACCTCGAGCAGCGCGTGCAAGATGACGTCGTGGAAGTTCTCGATGGACTCGGCCACGCGCGCGCGCTCGAGCTCGACCATGCCACGGCCGCGAAAGCCGTCGAAGAGGGGCACGGAGAGCTGCGCGCCCGCCTGGTACGTGAAGCCGTGCACCGCGCCCGTGAAGCGGCTGGCGTCGAAGCCCGGGATGGTGTTCTCGCCGGGCTCGATGATCTCGGAGTTGTTCCAGCCGTAGGTCGGCGTGAACTGCAGCACGATGGTGGGCAGGCGCTGGGCGATGGCGACGCTGACGCGCCGGTCGGACGCCTCGATGCGGCGGGCCGCCGCGCGCACGTCCGGCCGGTTCATCAGCAGCGACGCGGGGAACTGTGCGTCAGGCGGCGCCGGGAGGTCGGGCAACGTCGCAGCCGCTTCGGGGAAGGGCGCCCCCGGCGGCTCCCCGATGAGCACGGACAGCCGCTGCCGGAGCACCTCCTCCGTACCGACCAAGAGGGCCAGCTGAGCGTCGGCGTCCGCCACCTGCACACGCTGCTGGTGCACGTCCACGGCGCTGGCCAGGCCCTGGTTGAAGCGCAGCTCCACCAGCTCCAGGTACGTCTGGTTGTTGGCCTGCTGCGTGGTGAGCAGGTCTCGCTGCGCGCGCACGGAGCGCAGGTCGAACCAGGCCTCCGTCGCCGAAGCCACCAACGTGATGTACGCCGCCTGTGTATCCAAGCGCATGGCCTCCACGTCCAGCCGGCTCGCCTCCGCCTCGCGGCTGCGACGGGCCCAGAGGTCCACCTCGTAGCTCACCGGAAGAGACGCGCTCACGCTGATGGTGCGCGTGTTGCCCTGGAACGCGCTGCGCTGCGTGCCCACTCCAAAGCGCGCCTCGAAGCTCACCTGAGGGAAGCGTGAGGCACGCGCGATGTCCGCCAACGCCTCGGCCTGACGGACGCGGGCGCGCATCGCGTTGAGCGACAGGTTCACGGCCAGGGTCCGCCGGATGATCGCGTCCAGCGCCGGGTCGCCCAGCTGGTCCCACCACACGTTGGCTGCCTCGGCCGCTTCGTACTCTGCCGGTGGCGCGGGGATCCCCGTCTCGCCCTCCGACGCCGCAGTGGCCTCGGCGCGTGAGGAGTACTCGCTGGGAAGCGGACGCGCCGGCTGGGGGTCCCGCAGGCGGTGGTACACGCAGCCGTCGAGACACAGGCAGAGCGCTAGGCTGCTCACGAGCGCGAAGCGAGAATGAGTCATGCGATGCTCTCGGCTCTCGGCCCGGCGATGGCGCGCAGGCTCTGTTGGATGTGGAAGGGCACGATGGCGTCCATGTCGATGGGGAAGGGCACGCGCTTGCGGAAGTCGTCGCCGCCGAGGTGCGCCATGAACACGCCCAGGAGGCTGGTCCAGAGCTGCATGTTAAGGAGGAAGGGGTCGAGGTCGGCGCGGATGCTGCCGTCCTCTTGTCCGATGCGCGTGGCGTCCAGTCCCAGTTTGGTGATCTCCCCGACGGACTTGCGGTACTCGTCGAAGGACTCGCTGTTGGGGTCCAGGTTCTGGCCCGGCACGTTCCAGCTGATCGCGAACCGGAACATGTGCGGATGCTGGTCAAACCACTCGGCGTACGTGTTCAGCATCTGGGCGATCTTCGCGATGCCCACCGTCTCGCGGTCGGACGCCGCCCGCAGCGCGGGGATGAAGTCCCTCATCGATCGCACTGCGATCTCCGCGCAGAGCGCATCCTTGTTCTGGAAGTACAGGTACAGCGCCCCCTTGGAGAGCTCGGCGCGCCGCGCGACGGCGTCCATGGACATCTCCCAGTACCCCGTCTCCACGACGAACTCCTCCGCCGCCGCGACGATGGCCTCGCGGCGCGCCTGCCGCTCACGCTCACGGCGTGAGAGGGGCTTGCAGGGTGGGGTAGTTGACGACATGACGCGGGGAGCCAGGCGGACTGAGCAGCAGACGTAGCGCCAGGCCCCACGCGCGGCAACCCCTTTCTTGACTGCCGGTCAGTCAGTGACTGGGAGTCGCAAAGCGGCCCTCTCGTGCCGCGCGGAGCTCGATGAACACAGCGAAATCATATGCATAAGGGGCCGCTGGACGTCGCTTCGCAGCTCATCCCGGCGGCGCAGTCGTGATCGTCCTCACACGGTCGCAGGCAGAACGCGTTGCGCGCGGCCGGGTCCCCCGGGCCCACCACGACCCCATCGCGGTCGACCGGCGTGCACAGGAACGCGACGCTGCACGGAAAGCGCTCCGCGCACCGGGACGTACAGAACCCCGCGCCCGCCGTGGTGCCACTCTGCTCCGCGCGCAGCACGACGCAGTCCAACCCGACGGAGCACTCGGGCGTCGCCTCACAGGACTCGAACAGGCGCCGCTCGCTGCTCCCGTCACACGCGCCGAGGCTCAGGCACGCGCCGAGCGTCCACAGCCACACCGTTATCCGCGAGGGCACCACGTCCCGACGATACCATGCGGGCGCCGTCGCTCGGCGCGTCGGCTCGTCCGGTGTCAGAGTGCGCGTATGGAGCTCCGCATCCGCTCGGCCGCTTGGTCCGCGACCCGCGTCGCGGTCACTTCCGTCGTTCTTGCCGCCTCGCTGCCTGTGGCCATGTCCGTGACCGTGACCGTGGCCATCGGTGTGTGCGGCTGCAGCGACCCGCCAGCGCCTGCGGGCTCCTCGGGGCCCAGCGTCGGGGCCGGCATCGTGACTCTCTCCGCGGCCGAGCTGGCGCGTGTGCCGCAGGTGCTCGCGGAGCGGCGCGGGGATCAGTTCTCGCGGGCCGCCCTCGTCCGAGACAACGCACGCATCTTTCTCTCGCTCGCCGAGGCCGCCGCCGACGAACAGCTGGCGACGGCGGCGCTGCGCGCGCTGCAGACCACGTGGACCCACAGCGAGCGCTACGCCGCGCAGCTGCAGCTCCTGACGCCCGAGTACGCACAGGTCGTGGCCCTGCGGCTGCAGGACGAGCGGCCGACCGTGCAGGCGGCGGCCATGCAGGCCTCCACGAAGTGCCTGCTGGGAGAGTCCCCCGACCACACCGTGGTCGCTCACCTGGTGCAGCTCGCGACGGAATCGCCGATCCCTGCGGCGCGTTACGAGGCGCTCGAGGCGCTCTCCCAGTCCTCCGAGATCCGTACGCACCCAGAGCAGATCGCACCTTTCGTGCACGCCCTCGACGCACCCGAAGCGTGGCTGGTCTCCGGCTCCCTCCTGCGCCTCGTCGGCTTCGGCGCGGCTTGGCCCGAGCAGCAGACCCTGCGTGCGGCCCTGCGCCAGCTGCTTACCCACGCGGACCCGGGGGTGCGTGGGCGCGCCGCGACGACGCTCTCGTCCATCGTCGGGCCCGCAGACGCAGAGCGGGACGACGTGGCTCGAGCGTTGCTCCCCCTGTTGAGCGACCCGCACCCGTTCCCGCGCTCCGCCGCCGCGACCGCGCTCGCTTGGCTCGACTACCGCCCGGCCGTGCACGCGCTGGTCTTGCTCCTGGACGACCCCACGCCCGACACCTACGACCTGCGCGGGTACACGCGCCTCGACGGGACGCCAGGTTGGATTCATCACGACGGTTCGCCCTGGTCGCGTGTGGACGACGCAGCGCTGCGCGCGCTGCAGTCGTTCAGCGGGCGCGTCGGGAGCCGCTTCACCTTCGACATCCAGCGGGAGCGGCTCGCGCTCGACCTCGCAGCGGCTGCGCGTGGCGCACGCGACTGGTACGCCACGGTCCAAGACCAGCTCCCGCCGCCTCCGCTCACCGAGGCGCGCTAGCCGGCAGCTGGTCAACGGGCTGCTCGTGCCGCTCCTGCCGCCGGGCACCGACGGAGGTGGCCCGCCCGTAGCGCTTCCCGTGCCTCGTACATCCGTGACCAGCGCGCACAGAGCGTGACTGGGGCGCACACCGTACCCTCCGAAGTCGGGCGTCGTCGCACGCACAGGGCACTTCACGGTCGTCCGCCGGTCGGCACGGTGTTTGCATTGGCACGTACGACCGCGCGCCCAGATGGGAGGACCAAGCATCTCGCGCGGTCCAGCGGACGCGGCAGCGGAGACATCATGACCAACCTGACACGAGCTCGGATGCGCCCCGCATCCGCCCGGACTCTTGCGCGCGTTCGCGTGGCCCACCGGAGGCTCCGATGAGTCGGCGCGCCGTGAACGTGCTGCTCGTCACGCATTTGCTCGTCGCGTGGGGCGCGGTCGCGCTGCGCGTGGATCTCTTCCCCCTGACCTGGGCGCCCATGTACAGCGTCCGCGAACAAGGAGGCACCGTGGACGTTCCGCAGTGGGACCGCAGCCGACCCCTGCGCGCGCTGCGCCGCGACGGCGAAGTCGAGCTGCTGACGGAGACGAGCCTGAACATCCCGCTGCTCTCGTTCTGGCGTCTGTACTACGAGCGCGCCTTCGGGCGGCCGCCCAACACGCACCATCACGGGAACGCGCCCATGGAGCCGTGGTGCTACGCGCTCCGGGGCCTCGCACCGGGCCAGGCGCTCTACGACGCAGACTGGTCGCGCCGCATCCTCACCAGCGTCAACGCCACGCTCGAGCGCGAGCCAGCCGATCCGGCGTTCATCGTCGCCGTCGAGGCGCAGGCCACCGTCGCGCACTTCGCCGAGGGAGACCCGGACGACTGGTGGAAGACCGAAGAGCGCGTGAGGTTGCGGTGGAACGAACGCTGGAGTGAGGGGTGGTCGCATGAGTGAGGTCGTCCGGCGCATGAGGCAGTCCTGGAACGCCTTCTTCTTCAAGGGGTACAGCGTGGAGAGCCTCGGTGCCCTGCGCGTGGCCATCGGGCTCGGGTTTCTCCTGTTTCAGGTGACCCAGTTCTTCCCCTTCCTCGAGCTCGACGCCGAAGCCGAGTGGCTCTTCCTCGAGCCCATCTGGTACTTCGAGCTCCTGGGCTTCGAGCGCCTGCAACCGGTGGTGTGCTGGAGCGTGCTCGCGGCGTTGTTCCTGGCCACCTGCTCGATGACGGTGGGCAACTGGACGCGCACCTCGATAGCGGCGGTCCTGGTGTGCAGCATCTACCTCAAGGGGGCGCGCGACAGCGTCGTGGGAGACACCCACCACCGCCTGCTGATCTGGGCCGTCGTGCTGTTCTTCCTGCTGCTCTCGGACTGCGGGCGCGCGTACTCCGTGGACGCGCGGCGGCGCCCCGCGCCGGCCAGCGAGCCCCCTGTTCCGGAGTGGCGGGCCAGCTGGCCCATCCGCGCGATGCAGCTCTACACCGTGTCGTTCTATCTCTGGTCCGTCATCGCGAAGCTGCGCGTGTCGGGGGCGGACTGGCTCGCCGGAGGCGGCAAGCTCCAGGAGATCCTGCTGCGTCGCTCGGCCATGTGGGGTCTCGACGACCACGGACAGGCGCTCGGCAACGAGCTCGCGTTCTGGCTGGCCCATCAGCCGCGGCTGCTCGAGCTCATGGGCGGGTCCGTGCTGCTGATGGAGGCCGCGTTCCCACTGGTGCTGTTCATGAAGAGGGACCGGGCGCGCGCGCTCTTCCTCGCTGCCGTAGCCGCCTTTCACGTGGCGAACTTCGTCCTGCTCTACGTGGGCTTCCTGCTCATGCCGCTGGTGTTCGTCATCTTCTTCGACATGGACGCCGTGGCCGCACGAGCGCGCACGTGGGCCGCCGCGCGACGGCTTGGTCCTAGCGCGACGCGCGCGCGGCGTCTCGACGCCGCAGCATCACCAGCAGCGCCGGCATGGTCAGCACGGCGCTCACGAGGCAAGTGACCTCGCTGATGGCCATCGCTGCGCCGAAGCTGTTCAGCGCCTGGTTGGCGCTCGTGTAGAGCGTCGAGTAGCCGACGATGGTCGTCAGCGAGCACAGCACCACCGCGCCGCCGGTCTCCTCGATGGCGGCCCGCACCGGGTTCGGCGCGTTGGCCTCACACTCGAGCGTGTAGCGGCGCATGACGTTCACGCCGTAGTCCACGCCGTTGCCGAAGGTGATGGGGAACGCCACGAAGTTCAGGAAGTTCAGGCGCATCCCGGCGAGCGCCATGGAGGCCGCCATCCAGACGATGCCGAGCAGCAACGTCAACATCGTCAGCACGCGCTCCCGCAGCGTGCGGAACGTGAAGATGACCAGCATCAACGTCGCGAAGAACGACACCAGGATGGTGCGCGGGCCGTCGTCGCTGATGACCTGAATCATGTCCGCGAACACGGGCGCGCGGCCGGCCAGCGGCGGCCGGGTGCCGTCGGCGAGCCGCACCTCGCGCAGTGCGGCGGCCCATTCCATCAGGTAGCGGCCGTCCCACACCGACTCTCCGCGGGCCTTCTCCACCACGATCAGACGCCCTCGCGTTCCGTCGCGCTCGGTGAACGGCCGCGCGACGTCCTCCGGGAGGTCCGCCAGAGTCAATGCGCGGAGGTCCTCGGGGGGCGTGTGCTCGTCCAGCTGCGCCCGCTGCTCGTCGGACGCGAACGGGCGCATCTCCGTAAGCAGCTCTCGGATCTCCTCCAACAGCGGCAGCTTCGCTTCCTGATCCGCGGGAAGCAGGTCGTGGATCACCCGCACGCGCGACCAGGGGGCATGGTCTTCCTCCCTCCGCCGGACGAGCTCGTCCCGCAGCGGCAGCGCGTCGGCGATGTCGTCCACGACCAAGACGATGCCTTGTCCCTTGTCCGACGACGACAGGAACTCGCCGATGCGCACGTTGATGCGCTGAGCCGTGGTGGAGCCTTCGCGCAGCGACTTGAGGTTGCGGAAGTCGTACTCCAGCGGGTCGCCGGTGAGGTACTGGTACATGACGACGCTGGCCCCGATGCCGAGCAGCGCGCTCAGCGCGATGGTGGCCCGCGGCGCCTTCTCCACGATGCCGGCGAACACGCGCCCGAAGATGCTCGACTGCACGCCCTCTTCAGCCAGCTTGAGCGGCCGCACGCGCTCACTCAGCGCGGTCATGGCGGGCAGCACCAGGATGGCGCCGAACCAGCAGAGCACCATCCCGGCGAAGCCGATGATGCCGAAGTCCCGGAAGCCGCGGAAGTCCGTGATCATGAGCGAGCCGTACGCTACCGCCGCCGCAAGGGACGCGGCTGCCGTGGCCAACCACACGCCGCGGTGGGTGTGCGCGATGGCGTCCTGCACGTCGCGGCCTGCGCGTCGCTCTTCGAAGTAGCGCGCCAGCCACATGATGTTCGGGTTGATGCCGTTGCCGATCACGATGCTGCCCAAGAACGCCGTGGAGGTGTTGAGGTAGTCCACGGCCAGCTCGGCGAAGCCGAAGGTGATGATGACGGGCACCATCAGCGCGCCGCCCAGGAGCGGGATGCTCCGGGCCTTGCGGAAGAAGATGAAGATGGAGCTCAGCACGAGGATGATGGTCAGGCTCGTCGCCAGCACCAGCTCGTCCTTGATGGCGTCGTGCTCCTCCCGCGCGACCACCAGGTCCCCCGCAAACGTCAGCCGCAGGTCCGGCGCGAACCGACTGGGGTCGACGTCCGCGACGATGGCCTCGACGGCCTCCCGCAGTGCGCGGATGCCGCGCGCGTTGCCGCCGCGCAGGTCGCTGCGTAGGAAGATGACCAGCATGTTGCCGTCGGGGTGGATGTAGAAGCCATCGGGAAAGCGATTGAGGCGCGCGCGGCCCTCGTTGGCGCGCGCCTGCATGCGCTCCATCACCTCCTCCGGGCCGGGCGGCGGCGTGTCGCAGTCGTCCTCCAGGCACACGTAGAAGGGGTTGCGACGGTTCTGCTCGAACAGGACCCGCTCCTCGAGCGCGGTGCGGATCTCACGGAGATCGTCGACCGATGCGAACAGGTGCTTGTTGGCTTCCACGAAGCGCTCGTAGGCCCCCACGTTCCAGTCCACGCTGCGCACCTGCTCGGGGGGGAGCTGCTCCAGGCGGGGCACCAGCTCCCGCGCGAAGCGCTTCATCGCGTCCGTGTCGTCGGACTCGATGGCCAGCGTGAGCGTGTTGAGGCCCGCGACGCGGTCCTGGATGCGCTCGATGTCCTGAACGCTGGGCTTGTCGCGCGGGAGCAGGGCGTCCCATGCGCTGTTCAGCCCCAGCTGGCGCACCAGCGGGATGGCGGCAGCCGCGAGCAGCAGCGCGAGCGCGACGAACGTGCCCGCGCGGCGGTACTGCAGGCCAGCGAGGCGGTCGAGGAAGGCGTGAATGGCGCGCATGGCGAGCGACTATGCCCGCCTCGGACTCCGCTGTCATGCCGACGGCGCGGGCCGCGGTCAGGGGTGAGAAATCGCCTGAGCGACGCAAGTCTGGGCGCCTGGCGCCGAAGTAGGGGCACTCGGCCGCGAGCCGAGACTCACCGCCCCGTGCGCCACACGGGCCTCTCACCGGAGCTCTCTCATGCCCAGCCTCATCGTCAACGTTCTGTTCATCGCCGTGCTCGCGTCCACGCTCGTGTGCGCCACGGACTGGCTCTTTCGCAGCGTCCTCCACCTACGGTCCAAGCGTCCCTGGCGGGCCGCGTCGTCCACGCTCGCGCTCTGTCTGCTCACCGTGGGGCCCTCGGTCTACGGCGTGGATGCTCTCGTCGGACATGACCTGTCCGGCACGTCCCGGGCGTTGCTCTGGCTGTGCATCGGCGTGCTCCAGACGGGCTTGGTGGTCCGCCTCATGTTCGGGGGGTCCGTGCCGCTCGCGTTGGCTCACGGCCTCATCCTGCAGCTGACCTGGGGCGCCGTGAGCGTGCTGGTCCTGCTCTGCGACCGCCTCGGCGGGTTCTACTTTGCGCTGCCGCTCGCGCTCATCCTCGGCGCGTCCATTGCGCGCCAGACGCAGGACCGCGAGCTGGTGCGCCGGCTCAGCAGCGTCCCTCCGTCGGCGCCTCCCGTCCGCGCCGACGGCCCCACGGTCGGTGCCGCGTGAGCGAGCGCTCTACGCCGTCTGCGCCGCCGGAGGGGCCTCGCGCAGCATGTCCGCGTCCCCCAGCATGACGGCCAGCGTCTTGCGCAGCCGCGTGAAGACGGACTCCTGCACATACGGTACGCCGTACTTCTCACAGAGCTCACGCACCGCCGGCTGCATCAACTGATACTGCCGCATGCTCATGTCCGGAAACACGTGGTGCTCGATCTGATAGTTCAGAAACCCGTGCAGGAAGTCGTTGAGGTCGCCCCCCGTCCGAAAGTTCGTCGAGCCAACGACCTGCCGAAAGTAGAACTCACCCTTGCCGTCACGCACGGGCTCCTCGAAGGCGTACATGTCCTCACCCGCGTGGTTGGTGGTGATGATCAGAAAGGAGTGCAGGTTGGTGAACCACTCCGCTAGGAGGCTGTTGGCGAGTACGTTGCCGGCGGCCACGGGTCCGAGGGGGAGGAACAGCAGCGGCAGCAGCCCGAAGTGCACGCTGGCGTACGGGAGCAGGCAGCGGGTCCAGAGCTCGGGCTCGGCCCACATGGAGGCGAGCGTGCGCGCGTGGCGGGGATCCCCGTCTGCTTGGGTGGCCGCGTCGGCGCCGGGCTTGTCGCCGCGTTCGCGGCGGCTGGCATCGTCCAACAAGACGCGCAGCGTGTTGGGCGCGTAGTACGTCCACTTCCAGGTGCTCGCGAAGAACGCGATGATGGCCATGCGCACGGGGCGCGGAAGCGGCGACTCACGCAGCCAGTCCAGGTTGGCCTCGACCAGGTCGGGGTCCGCGGTCTCTCCCAGGCGGTAGTGGTGCAGCCGGTTGTGCTCCACGTTCCACGCCTGGGGGTCGATCCAGTCCAGCCAGTCGCGGTAGCGCCTCCTGCCCGCCGCGAAGCGCCTGCTGGTTCGCTCTTCCGGCACCCCTGGCACGTGGTCGTAGCCCCGGTGCGACACGTGATGAGCGACCATCGCCCAGCGGGTGAGCCGCCCCTGACTGATGAGGAAGGCCGACAGCGGGTTGGGCACAAGCGTGGCGGTGGCGTAGCCCAGCGCCGAGCAGGCGCGGCCCCAGCGCTCGATCTTGGCCAAGTGCTCGAGGTCGGCGGGTCCGGCGTCCGCGCGAATGGCCCGCTTCAGAGCGTCCAGATCCCGTGCGAAGCCCGCCAAGTCCACGTCGCGGGCGGCCAGCGGGGCGAAGCGAGCTGGCGCTTCTTTGCGCCGTCGCGTTGTGGAGGGAGCGTTCACGGGCATGGTTGGGGCGCCTCGGGGTGGGGGAACGGAGGTGGGGAGGTGTATCCGCAAGGGGGAGTGGCCGCAACGCGTGGGACGATTCGGCTTGCTGAGCGGCGCGCGAGGGCCCATGAACCTCCGCAAGGTACTCTCGCAGCGGTTTCGGGACGCACAACAACAGGTTCATGCGTGATCGAACCAAGCAGTCATGTTGACTGCTGCGGCGTCTTTCGCGGGCTCCATTGAGCTCGCTTGGGGCGGGTCAGGTCGAGAGGCTAGAAGAGAGAAATGTGATGTCGAAGAAGCTATTTGTGGGCAGCCTGAGCTGGGGTACGGATGATCAAGGGCTGCGCACGGCGTTCGAGCGCTTTGGTGACGTGACCGACGCGAAGGTGATTACGGATCGTGACTCCGGCCGCAGCCGCGGGTTCGGCTTCGTGACGTTCGCGGATGACACCGCGGCTGACCAGGCCATCGAGCAGATGCACGGCGCGACCCTCGACGGTCGTACGCTCAACGTGAACGAGGCCCAGGACCGTCGTGACGGCGGTGGCGGTGGCGGCGGCGGCGGTGGTCGCGGCGGCTACGGCGGCGGCGGCGGTCGTGACCGTGACGGCGGTGGCCGCGGTGGTCGTGACGGCGGCGGTCGTGGCGGCCGTGACGGTGGCGGCGGCGGCGGCGGTCGCTGGTGAGGCGTCGGTCGGCTCATCGCTGACCACACCACAACGAAGAGGGCTCCCGACAGGGGGCCCTTTTCAATTCCAGCTCCGACGGTCTCGCGTGACCTCCGCATCCGCTTCGCGGGCATCTCCACCAAAAATGGCGTGTATGCCAACTTCGTGGCCCACTCGTATTTCCGTTTGTTGTATCGTCCGGCCCGAGAGAGACCGCCATGCTACACGCCAGAAACAATCGACTTTCGCTAATCTTGGTCTTTGCGGTGCTTGCCTTGCCGGCGAGTTCACGTGCGCAGTCTGCGGTGGACCAAGCACAAGCCCAGGCCCAGTCGGCTCGTGAAGCCTACCACTCGCTGGACCTGGATCTGGCCCAAGAGCAAGCCCGAGCGGCGGTGGACACATGCGAGCGCGGGGGCTGCGACTCGGCCGACATGGCGCGCTACTACGTGCTGCTCGGCATGGTGGAGTACGCTGCCACACAGGACCGTGACCGCGCCCGCGCGATGTTCCGGCAGGCGGTGCACACGGACGCGACGGTAGAGCTCGACCCGGAGCTCGCGACGCCGGATCTGCAGGCCATCCTGGTGGACGCCCGCGAGGACGTAGCGATCGACGGGAGCCTCTCGCCCGAAGAAGTCGCTCGCCGGAGTGGTGGCACGGGCAGCACGGGCGGGACAGACGAGCCCCGCGGGCACGAGGGCGCCTCCTGCCACTCGGATGACGCGTGCATGAGCGGCCTCATCTGCGAAGACAACCAGTGCATTCCCGGCGAGCGCGTCGAAGAAGAGCAGCCGTGGCAGCGCTTCTTCCTCGAGGTGGGCTTCAACATGGCCGCCGCGACGGCGAGCCACCAGATGACGCCCACGGACGCGCCCACGCTAGGGACGTTCCCTGGCAGCGCGTCCATCCCGGACCGTCTCGATCCCCAGCTGGACGACGATCCGGCGAACGACAGCTACTACCTGGGCGGGCGCAACGGCTGCAACGCGACCGCGCCAGCTGGTTCGGCGACCACGGCGACCGCAGACAACTACTGTGTGCGTGTCACGTCGGGTCTCTTCGTGTTCGCTCCGGGCATCCACGTCGGCGTGGGCGCCTGGCTGACGGAGCGCATCGGACTCTCGCTCCGCGCCCGCATCGGCTTCGGCAACGGTGGCGGCACGCTGGCCTTCGTACAGGTCGGGTTGCGCGCGCACTTCCGCCTGGTGGTGCCCAAGCCGGACGGCCTGCACGTGTCGCTCTTCTTGGGTGGCGGCGTCGGGCAGATCCAGGTGCGACCGAAGCAGATCGGCGCGGATCGCCCCTGGGCGCGCACAGGCCTCGGTGGCGTCGAGCTGGGCGCCAACATCGGCTACCGCTTCACGCCCAACGTCGGCATCTTCGTCCAGCCGGGCGCGTACGCGCTGTTCCCGGACTTCTCGCTCGGCCTGCAGGCCACCGTGGGTCTCGATCTGGCCTTCGGGTCCGCCGGTGGCCCGCCCCCGCCCCCGCCGGCGCCGGAGCCCGAGGACGACGACCGCGACGGTGACCGCATCCTCAACCACAACGACGCGTGTCCGGACCAGGCCGAGGACGTGGACGGCTTCGAGGACGAGGACGGCTGCCCCGAGCTGGACAACGACAACGACGGCATCGTGGACACGGCGGATGCCTGCCCGCGCGAGGCCGAGGACATGGACGGCTTCGAGGACGGCGATGGCTGCCCCGAGCGCGACAACGACGGCGACGGCGTGCCCGACGTGGACGACGCGTGTCCCAACGAGGTTGGCGTGGGCATCGCCCGTGGCTGCCCCGAGCCCGACCGCGACGGTGACGGCATCGTCGACCGCATGGACAACTGCCCGGACCAGGCCGGTCCGCGCGAGAACCATGGCTGTGAGGAAGAGCAGTTCGTCGAGATCCAGGAAGACCGCCTGGTCATCACCCAGATCATCTACTTCCGCACCAACCGCGACGTCATCGAGGAGCGCTCGTTCCCCCTGCTCGCGCAGATCGCGAACGTGCTCAACTCGCACCCCGAGATCGCCCACATCGCCATCGAAGGGCACACGGACAGCCGCGGCCGCGCGCGCAACAACCTGCTGCTCTCGCAGCGCCGCGCTCGCTCGGTCATGAACCACCTGGTGAACATCGGCGGCGTGGACGCCGCGCGCCTCAGCTCGGAGGGCTACGGCTCCACCCGCCCGGTGGTGGAGAACGCCAGCACCGAGGAAGAGCACGCCCAGAACCGCCGCGTCGAGTTCGTGATTCACCACGACGCGATGTGAGCGACGCTTGACCGGTCGCCCCGCGCGTACGACGTTGCGGGCGTGACCGGTCTGCGCATCTTCTCCATCCGGGGCATTCCCGTTTGGGTCAGCCCCTGGTTCTTCTTGCTCGGGGGGCTGTACGTGCATCAGCTCGGGTGGCGGCAGGGGCTGTTGTTCACCCTCTGCGTCAGCGTGAGCATCCTGGTGCACGAGCTGGGTCACGCTTTCGTGGCGCAGCGCTACCACCTCTCGCCGCAGGTGCTGCTGCACGGGCTGGGGGGGCTCTGCGCGCACGAGCGAGCCGAGCGAGATCGCCACGACGCGCTCATCATCTTCGCGGGTCCGTTCGCGGGACTGCTGCTGGGGGCGGTCGTGCTCGGCGTGGACTTCGGCCTCCGCGTCGGCGGGATCACGCCGAACGAGTCGTTGGCGCAGGCCTTCGACTTCATGATCTACATCAACATCCTGTGGTCGCTGGTGAACCTCCTGCCCATGTGGCCGCTCGACGGGGGCCGCTTGTTCCGGCTAGGGCTCCTGCAGGTCGTCCGGCCGCTCTGGGCGGAGCGCGTGACGCACGCGGTGTCCATCGCGGTGTTGGGCGCGGGGGCCGTGTTCGGCTTCGCGAACGACATGATGTTCCTGGGCTTCATCGCCCTGTACTTCCTCCACCAGAACTTGCGCGTCATCATGGGCGAGGCCCCCGGGGACATCGTGCGCCCCAAGAACCCCCGCGTGAAGGCCATGCTGGCCGACACCCGCGCGGCCTATGAGGCGGGGGACTACGCGCTGGCCTTACGTCTCGGGCATCGCCTGCGCGAGGAGAGCTACCTCCCCGAGAAGGCCGTGCGCAGCGTCTTTGCGCTGATTGGCGTGAGCACCGCGCGCCTGGGCCGTCACGCCGAAGCGCTGCCATACCTGCAGCGCGCGGAGGTCAACGCCGACGTCGTCGAGGCCACCATCGAGTGCCTGCACATGCTGGATCGCGACGCGGAGCTGGAGATGCTCCTGCGGTCCAAGGCGTTCGAGCTGCTCCCGGCTGTTCGGCGCGCGGAGATCCTCGACGTGGTCCGGCCGGAAGACGACGCGTAGGCACGCGCCAGCGGAGGGCTAGCTCCCGCGCAGCGCGTCCGGGATACGTGCGCGGGCCTGCTCCCGCTGGGCGACCAAGCGGGCGTGGTCGAAGGGGGCCAGGGGAGGGCCCAGCGCGTCAGCCTCGGGGTCCTCGGCCACGGGTTCCTGCGCGAGGCCGTCTAGCGCAGTGAGGTACGCCCCCAGCGTGTGCGGGCCAAACAGCGTGGACGCGCCTTCGTAGCGCTGATGGGCGTACTCCTCGCGCGTGGTGATGTACCCACCGTAGCCGTTCGAGTGTCCGGCCACGACGGCGTCGACCGCGTGTGGTAGGCGCTCGCGCAGCAGGGCTCGCACGCGGCGCCCGGCGGTCGTGGTGGGCTCCCCTGGCAGCAGCGCCACGGGCAGGCCGGCAATGGACAGCAGCTGCAGGGGCAAGAAGCGTGGGGCCCACGGGTCGTCCCCCAGCACGCCGCCCGCGTAGGCCGCGCTCATGTAGGCCATGGAGTAGTCGAAGCGGCCGAGCCTCGCGAGGCGCGTGTACGGCACCAGCCCGAGAGCGCGACCCCGGACGCCGTGCCCCACCTCCATGAGCGGGACCTGCGGGTCGTCCTTGGCCGCCCGGCGGCGCAGGGTCGCGATGGCCGCAAAGAGTGGGCGCAGGCCATGCAGGGGGCCCGGCCCCTCGAGGGTGCCGAGGCTCATGCTCAGCCCCAGCCTGGCGCCGCGCGTGCGCACCTGTGCTCCCGGTGCCGGTGGGTGTGGCCGCTCCCCCACGAAGCGCGCAGCGACCGGCGCGTCGGCCATGTCCAGGTGCAGGGTGCGCCCGCCCACGGCGCCACCAAGGGGGGTAGTCCGCGCCGCGCGCTCGAAGGCCTGCCACGCGTACTCGGCCTGCAGCGCGCCGTTGAGCTCGGCGCTGGCGTGGTCGTCGTCGTGCTCGCCGATGGCCTCGCCGCGCCGACGATGCCAGCGGCGGTTGGGGGACACGTCGCCCGCTGCGCCCTGCGCGAAGATCGCGACGAAGTCGTCCCGCTGCTCAGGCGCTGACGCCGCCCGTTGCTCGACCGCCACCGCCGCGATGCCCTTGTTGTCCGAGTGCAGCTCGTCGAGATGCGTGTGCAGGCTGGTCCCGTGCAGGCCGAACCAATTCACCAGGCCGAGCCCGCGCCCGGCCGCGTCGTCCACGCGCAGCGTCTTGCTCTCGCGCGCGGTGGCGAGCTCCGGGCGTGCTGCTGGGACCGGGCGCGTGTCGTGGTTGTCGTTGAAGGCCCGCACCGAGCGGTTGAACGCCACCGGCACGTGGTAGGGGATGCGCGCCGCCGCGTAGCGGAGCGTCGCCGGCTCGGCGCGCTCCACGGCCTGCGCGATGGCGGACACGATGCCCGTCACCACCGCGTCGAAGACCGGCGGTGAGAAGCCGCGGTTCGTGGTGTTGTACATCGGGAACTGCGACAGGCCGCTGGGCCCGGAGTGTGTGTGCGTGGCGCTCAGCGCGACGTTGTGCGGACCCAGGCCTCGCAGCGCGGGCTCGTTCTTTGCGCGCTCCGTGAGGGCCGCCAGCACCCCCAGCCGGATCGCGCACGTGAGGTACCCCAGCTCGGCCACGACGAGGACCATCCGGCCCCCGTGCTCCGCGTCCTCCACGAAGAGCGCGCGCGCAAACAGAGGCGTGGCCACGCCGCGCACCCTGTGCTCCGGGTGCTCCCAGCCAAGCATGGCCATCCCATGCTCGTACGCCGTGATCTCCGTGCGACCGAATCCCGCCCGGTAGCGCAACGAGTTCCCGGCTTCTTGGTGGAGTGCGTCCGCCGACATGCCCGCTGGTCTAGTCCAATCCGCGCCGCGCGACCAGACGGCGTCCCTCCGCGGACACGCGGCGTAACATCGAGCGCGCTTCGGGGTATGACGCACTGTCGGTCGCGCTGCGCGACGAAGAAGGAGTTCTCCATGTCCTCAGGTCTGCTCTCGCTCATTTCGGTTCCGCCGCTCCCACGTCTCGCCATGCTGGCGCTGGCGTGCGCCGCCCTCGGTGGCTGCGGTGACAACACCCCCGCCGAGCCCGCCAGCGCGCCCCTCGCCGAGCCCGCCGCGCCCGCCGCCGCGAGCCGCTTCGAGGTCGTGTCCGACGGGTCTGCCGTGGACTTCCTGATGGAGGCGCCGCTCGAGCACATCCACGGTCGCGCCCCCTCGTCCGTGCACGGCGAGCTCAGCGTGGACCTGGGGCAGCTGGCCACGAGCACGGCGCTCGTGCGCATCGACCTGCTCCAGCTCGAGGTGCTCCAGCAGAAGCGTGAGAGCGCGGAGCAGGCGTTCGGAGAGGAGGTCCGCAACGAGACCCAGAACGAGCACGTGCGCACGTGGTTCGAGATCTCACCCGACGCTCCGGCCGACGTCCGCGAGGCCAACCGCTGGGCCGAGTTCCGCGTCGAGCGGGTGGACGAGCTCAGCGCCGCCGACGTCACCGCGTTGACCGGCCCCGAGCGGACGGTGCAGGCGACCCTGCACGGTCAGCTGCGGATTCATGGCCACACCGTACCCAAGACGGCGCGCGTCGAGCTCACCTTCACGTACGACGGGGAGCAGGCCACGAGCGTGCGTGTTCGCTCGCTCGCGCCGGTCGAGGTGGGCCTCGAGGAGTTCGACATCCGCCCGCGCAGCGCGTTTGGGACGCTCGCGCAGCGCACGCTCGCCGCGCTGGGCGAGAAGGTGGCCACCGCCGCCCCGATCACCTTCGACTTCCGCGCGACCTCGGCGTCGGGAGCCGCCGCGCCCGCCGCCGCCGCACCAGCCGCCGCCGCACCCGCCGCCGCCGCACCAGCCGCCGCGCCCTGAGCGGGCCCTTCACCTGCGACCGCCGCGCGTCCATTGCGCGACGCGCGGCCGCAGCTCCGACACCGCCCGCGGCGACGACTCAGTGCCCGACGAGCGTGTCCAGTCGGTCCAGCGCGTCGCTCGAGAGGCCAGCGTCCCGGGCCCAGTCGAGATAGCGCCGCGCGTGCGTGTGGCCGCGCAGCGTCACGGCCGTCTGGAGCTGCTCCACGAGCGCGTCGCTCACGGGGCAGCCGTGCTGCACGTGCAGGTCCAGCAGCCAGGCGAACCAGTCGGTAGCGACGTCCGAGCGCGCCAGCGCCGCAGCGTAGGTCGCCACGGTCTCGATCTGCCGCGGCTCGAGCAGGTCCCCCTGCTCGATGCGCACCTCGATCTCGCGCGCGACGCGTCGAAACATGCGCGCCGCCTCTTCCGTGCGGCCGGCATCCAGCGCCCGCTCCACGACCTCGCCCAGCAGCTGATAGGTCCAGCTGCGGCTGGGCTCCACGGCGAAGCCGCTGAAGGTCTCGTCCTCCGCGATGGCCGGCGTCCCGCAGTGCGGGCACTCCTTGGCGGTGTCCGGGAAGGGGGTCTTGCACGACCGGCACATGGTCATGAACCCGGTGGTCTTCGCCTCGCGGGGCGCACGGTCCACCATGTAGAAGAGCAGCTCTTGAGTGCCCAGGCGCACGCGATCGCCGTCGTGGAGCAGCGCCGCGCCCTCGATGAGCTGCCCGTTGACGCGCGTCCCGTTACGGCTGCCGAGGTCCATGATCTGCGCGGTGTCGCCGCCGATCAGGATGCGCGCGTGCTGACGAGACACCAGCGGGTCCTCCAGCGTCACGTGACACTCCGGGCTGCGCCCCATCAACACTTCCGGCCCGACCAGGTCGAACTCTTGCAGCAGGAATTTCAGTCTGAATCGTGCCACCGAGCTTGCTCCGCGCTGGAAAATATCACATTCAGGCGAACTCGGCTTCTGGAAGTTCCAGCCCGTCGAAAGTCTTCATGCGGCGATGACTCGTTCGAGGCCTTCGAGCCGCTTCAGCCGAAAGCGCTCGGCGGGCGAGAACGCGTGCGCGCGTGCCTGCATGGCCTCCATGTAGGCGCGCAGGGCCTTCACGTTGCGGTAGCGGACCTTGCGGACGAGGACGTGCATGTGCTCGATGTGGTCCGAGCTCAGCAAGACCGACGCGGCCAAGTGCGCCTCCAACACCCAGTCCAGCCACTCCTGGGACTCGAGCCCCTCGGCCAGCTGCAGCGCGAAGCGCGTCGCGGTCGACAGCGTGCCCACGTCCGTGTTGGCGTGGCTCCCGCTGCCCTCTTGGCGCAGCTTGGCGAGCAGGTTGTCCATGTGGGGGCGCAGCATCTGCTGCGCGTCCGTGAACTTGTTCAGCTGCAGCGACTTCTGCGCGAGGTTGCTGATGAGCGCGAACGCGGACACCGACCGCCCCTCCGTGGAGAGGGTCGCGTTGGGGTCCAGCTGAATCTCCACCGTGGCGTGCGACATGCTGAACGCCGTCCCGCAGTTGGTGCAGACGCGCGTCTTGGCCTCGGCGAAGTGGCCACACGCAGGGCAGCGCAGCATGTCCGTGGTGGGGCGTCCGACCCCGGTGCTGGGCTGGAACTCCACGAAGGTCATCTGCTGCCCACCAATGGTGATGCGGTCCATGTGGGTCAGCGTGTGATCGCCGCTGATGGGCGTGCCGTTCACCGACACGCCGTTGCGGCTTCCCAGATCGCGGATACGCACGCTGTCGGCGCGCACGTCCAGGCTGGCGTGCCGCCTCGAGACCAGGGTGTCGTCCAGGGCCAAGTGGCACTCGGCGCTGCGGCCGATGACGAACTCGCCGACTGGCATCTCGAGGTCCGTGGATTGGTAGCGGAGTCGATAGCGGCGCACGGAAGCGAACGATAACACGGCACATGCCGTCGGAAACGGGAAGCGACCGACCAAAACAAAAACGGGCCGCTCTCGCGACCCGCCTCGTTGGCTCACGGAGTGTGAGTCCTCTCAGCTCTCGTGGGCGACGATCTGGCCGAGGGCCTGCTCGAGCTGCCCTTGGACCTCGATGGTCTGGTTCACCAGCGTGCGCAGCTCCAGCAGGTCGCGACGGTAGTCGTCGAACTCCGCGCCCTGCGCGCCCAGCACGTCGCGGGAGGTGGTGGGGTTGACGATGATGACGTAGTTCTCGGGCGTCGTCGTCAGCGGCTGGTTGGTGTAGATGGTCTTGTCCGTGGGCCGGTCACGCCGGGTGGGGCGGGCCGGGACGGTGGTCATGGGCGTGGTCGGCGGGGTGGCCGGCCAGTCGATGAAGTGCATGTTGCAGACCAGCTGCCCGCCCACGACACCCGGCACGCAGCCCGTGGTGGGGCGCGCGAGCGAGTCCGTGGCCACACCCGTCAGGGCGGCGGCGGCGGCGTCCAACGCAGCGCGGTTGCGCGCGTTCAGCGTCTGACCGGCGACCCTCTCGATGGTGGTGAACAGCTGCTCCAGCAGCATGTGGTACTGGATGATGGGCTGCGCCGCGGCCGAGAACTGGTTGAACTGCGACTGGGCGAAGGTGGCGACGTTGTACTCCGGGCGAGCGATGGCACGCAGGCCCTGGATGGCCTCGTAGTCCACCTGGGCGCCGCCGGTGCGCTGCGGGTTGGACGCGTTGACGGCCCGGTCCACGAGCTGCTGCGCCTGGACCACCGCCGACTGCGCTTCCTGCGCCTTCTCCAGGATGGAGCGCGCGTCGCGGATGGCCGCCTCGCGCTGCTCGGAGCTGTTGCGGGCGCCCGCGATGGTGACACCGATGATGGCTCCGATGATGGCGAAGACGACGCCGAACGCGGCCATCTTGCCGGCCTGCTTGCGACCGACCTCGCTGTCCGCCACGGGCTCCCCGTCGATGACGATGCGCACCTGCTGCGGACCCGCAGCGGCTTCACCGGCAGCGAAGGGATCGGCCTTGGCCTTCTTGCGGCGCTCCTCTTCCTCGGCCGCAGCAGCTTGCTGCGCCTGGATCATGGGAGGCGCTTCGACCTTGGACTTCGCCTGACCGAGCATGGGCGCGGGCAGACCACCCACCGACGAGGGCGGCGGTACCACTCCTCCGAGGTTCGGGGGTGGGGCGATGTCGCCTCCACCTGCCTGAACGGTGCTGGGGGCGATGGTCCGGCCCAGGCGGGCCTTCAAGTCCTTGACTTTACGTGGCTTTTGAGGCTCGTCAGACATGGCTGCTCTGCTGCAAAGGGAGGGCGCGAAGGTAGCCGCGCGGGAGCAACACTGTCAAGCGTTGCCTGGCCTCGTGCGCCCTTATTCGCCCTCAGTCGCTTTTGGGAAGCGGCCGAAACCAGCGCAGAATCAGCCAGGAATCCAGCAGCGCGATGAAGGCGGCCAAGAGGACCACCCCCAGCGCCCACGCATAGCTGGACGGGGGCTCGTCCGCGAGCAGCACCATGGAGTCCGCCGAGACCGGCTGGTTCATGCGGGTCTCCAGGTAAGCCCGCACCGAGGAGAAGCGCCCCCCGAGCTGACCAAAGGTCACGAGCCGGCCCGCGAACTCGCGCCGCGTCGCCAGGCGCTCCTGGTCGTCATCCTCGTACGCAACTTGCACATACACGTTCCGCTGCCCCGCCAACGGGTACAGGGTGTAGTGGTCGCTCCCGAGGATGCGGCGGTAGCGCACGGCCGTGGACAGCATGGGGCTGCCTTCGATCTGTACGTACGTGTTGGGCACCAACAGCGCCGGGTCCAGGGTGGTCGCGTTCCCCAGCTGGGTGACCTCGCGCTGGCCAAAAAAGTACGCGATATCAACGCTCAAGCTCAGCGCCAGAGAGATCGCGGCGGCCACCACGACGGCCATCATCCCCATGGTGGCGATGCGCAGACCCCGAGGAGGCGCGGGTAGCGCCAACAGCTCGGGGTCGATCTCGTCCATCCCAGGGACCCTGCCACCCAGCTCGGGGCCGGGCAGCGTTGTCATGTCAGGAGCGTGCGTCACGAAGGCTATGACAGCGTAGCGCCGAAAAAGTTCGTTGGGAACTACGGCGCTACTCTGCCAGCCCTATCAGTTGGCGCGCTTCTGGGCCGAGCGGAGGCGATCCACCAGGCGCGGGGTCGGGAAACGCTCGAGGCTGGCGACGAAGCTGGCGTCGTCCGCGTGGCCCTCGGCGGCCGCGACGGCCTTGATGAGACCCGCGCGCGAGCCGTGGTCCTTCTTGACCTGCGTGAGGAGGTCGTGAAGGTGAACGAGCTTGCGGTTCGAGACGTGATCGAGCCCCTTCTCGGCGTTGGCACGATCGAGGAAGAGGTCGTCCGTGGCGAGCTTCTTGAGGGCTTCGACGAGCTTCTGCTTGTCTCCGAAGCGCTCCTTGACGATGGCGAGCGGCGACTTGGTCATGATGATTCCGGGTGTCTGTTGGCGCCGGCGGTCAACTCCGGGGGCCGGAGTCTGCGCGGGCAGAGGTGAAGAGGCTCGTCGAGGCGCGCACGGACTGGTCACGAGGCGCTCGCGGGGCGCGGGATCTAGCACGCTGTGCGCGGGGCGTGCAAACGGCGCGTGCGCGGGCCTCGTCTGCGTGGATCCCGAGCCCCCGAGCGCGTATGGTCCTGCCCATGCCCGGCGAGTTCGTTCATCTCCACGTTCACTCGGAGTTCTCCATGCTGGATGGCTCCGTTCGGCTGAGCAACCTGCTGGAGCAGACGGCCGCCATGGGGATGAGCGCCGTGGCGCTGACCGACCACGGGAACATGTTCGGCACGGTGCAGATGCACAAGCTCTGCGCCGGCTCCAAGGTCAAGCCCATCGTCGGCTGCGAGGTGAACATCACCCCCGGGCACCGCGCCGATCCCAACGACCCCCGTCTGCACCACCTGGTGCTCTTGGCCGAGACGCAGCAGGGCTACCAGAACCTCGTCCGCCTGGTGAGCCTGGGCTGGGTGGAGGGGCTCACGGCCCTCGGGCAGCCGCGCATCGACTTCGAGCTGCTGGCCAAGTACAGCGCCGGCCTGGTGGGGCTCTCCGGCTGCATGGGCGGGTACCTGGCGCAGGCGGTCCTCATGCAGGGCCCCGAGGCCGGGCGTGAGGCGATGGCCAAGCTGCGCGACTGCTTCGCGCCGGGGCGCTTCTACGTCGAGCTGCAAGACCACGGCTTCCCCGAGAACCGGCCGCTCAACAACGTGCTGGGCGCCCTGGCCCGCGATCTGGGTCTGCCGCTGGTGGCCACCAACGACTGCCACTACCACGAGCGCGACGAGGCCCCCGGGCAGCTGGTGCTGCAGTGCATCGGCGCTGGCCGCAGCCTGCGCGAGATGGAGGCCATGCACCACAACAGCTCGGAGATGTACGTGAAGTCTCCCGCCCAGATGGTGGAGCTCTTCCGCGACGTCCCCGGAGCGGTCCGCAACACCCTCACCATCGCCGAGATGTGCGCCGGGCAGGTCAGCCCGCTGAGCGACCCCAAGCTGCCGCGCTTCCCGGTGCCCGAGGGCGAGACCGAAGAGTCGCTGCTGGAGCACCACGCCAAGCGCGGGCTCGAGGCGCGCCTCGCGGACCTCGATCGCCGCGGCATCGCCTACGACCGGCCCGTGTACGAGGAGCGCCTGGAGGTCGAGACCAAGATCATCAACCAGATGGGCTTCCCGGGGTACTTCCTGATCGTCCAGGACTTCATCAACTGGGCCAAGGACCACGACGTGCCGGTCGGGCCTGGCCGAGGCTCGGGTGCGGGCTCGCTGGTGGCGTACAGCCTGCGCATCACGGACCTGGACCCGCTGCCCTACGGGCTGCTCTTCGAGCGCTTCCTGAACCCCGAGCGCGTCTCCATGCCGGACTTCGATATCGACTTCTGTATGGACAAGCGCGAGCAGGTCATCGACTACGTGCGCCGGCAGTACGGGCACCAGTCGGTCGGGCAGATCGCGACCTTCCACCAGCTGAAGAGCAAGAGCGTGGTGAAAGACGTGGGGCGCGTGAAGGGGCTCTCCCCGGGCGACGCGGCGCGGATCGCGGCGCTCATCCCGGACCCCATCGCCGGCAAGAGCACGCCCATCCCGAAGGCGCTGCAGGAGGAGGAGGGGCTCAAGACCCTCTACGCCACGGACCCGGCCGCGCGTGACGTGCTGGACATCGCCCAGGGGCTCGAGAACCTCACTCGCCACGCGGGCATGCACGCGGCCGGCGTGGTCATGTCGGAGGGTCCCATCTGGGACCACGTGCCGGTCTTCTGCCCGGACGAGGGCGTGTACGTCACGCAGTACCACAAGGACGACGTGGAGGCGGCTGGCCTGGTCAAGTTCGACTTCCTGGGTCTGCGCACGCTCACCGTGCTGGACAAGGCGGTGCGCCTGATCGACCGGCGCCCCGACCGCGAGGGCCGCTTCGACCTGAGCGCCATCCCTCTGGACGACCTCGCGACCTACGCGCTCTTGTGCTCTGGGGAGACCACCAACGTCTTCCAGCTCGAGTCCACGGGCATGCAGGACCTGTTCAAGAAGCTCAAGCCAGACTGCTTCGAGGACATCGTCGCCGCCGTGGCGCTCTACCGTCCGGGTCCGATGGGCGCGGGCATGCACAACGACTTCGTCGAGCGCAAGCACGGGCGCCAGCGCGTGGAGTACCCGCACCCCAGCATCGAGCCCATCCTGCGCGACACGCGCGGCGTCATCGTCTACCAGGAGCAGGTCATGCAGATCGCCCAGGTGATGGGCGGCTACTCGCTCGGCGGCGCGGACCTGCTGCGCCGCGCCATGGGCAAGAAGAAAGAGTCGGAGATGGCCAAGCACAAGGCCACCTTCGTGGAGGGCGCCGCCAAGAACGGCGTGGACGAGAAGACCGCCGGCGACATCTTCGACCTGATGGCCTTCTTCGCAGGCTACGGCTTCAACAAGTCGCACTCGGCCGCGTACGCGCTCATCACGTACCAGACGGCCTACCTGAAGGCGCACTTCCCCGTGGAGTTCACCTGCGCCACGCTCAGCGCCGACAAGGAGAAGAGCGACAAGGTGGTGCGCACCGTGGCGGAGGCGCGCAGCATGGGCATCACCGTCCTCCCGCCGGACGTGAACGAGTCCGAGATCGACTTCTCCGTCGTGTACGCGCCCGAGGAGGGGCGGGACGTGCGGCGCCCCAAGGACAAGCCCGTCTGTCAGAAGGGTGTCGTGCATGATCCGCAGGTGCCGCGCATCCGCTTCGGGCTGGGCGCCATCAAGGGGGTGGGCAGCGCCGCGCTCGACACCGTGTTCGAGTGCCGCAAGGACGACAGCGGTAAGGAGGACCCCTTCGTGGACCTCTTCGACTTCTGCGCGCGCGTGGATCTCCGTCGCGTGAACAAGGCCGTGGTCGAGGCCCTCATCCAGTGCGGCGCCTTCGACGCGAGCCACGGCGCAAAAGACGTGTCGCGCGCGCGGGCCTTCGCCGCGCTGGAGCAGGCCATCGAGCGAGGCAAGCGCCTGGCCGCCGAGCAGGCCAGCGGGCAGACCAGCCTGTTTGGCCTGCTGGACGAGGCGGACACGGCCAAGACCTACACGCGCGGTGGCGGGACCTTCCCGGAGGCCGAGGACTGGGACTCACGCGACCAGCTGCAGCGCGAGAAGGCCACGCTGGGCTTCTACGTCAGCGGCCACCCGCTGGACCGCTACGCCGCGGAGCTGCGCCGCTTCTGCAACGCGGACACGGAGACCCTGGGCAGCGTGGACGGCAACACGGTGATCGTCCTGGGCGGCTCCGTGGAGGCCTACCGCGAGCGCCGCACCAAGCGCGGCGACAGCATCGCCTTCTTCGAGCTGGAGGACGCCGTGGGCCGCGTAGAGGTCATCGTGCGCCCCAAGATCCTGGAGCAGGGCGACAACCGCGAGCGCCTCAAGTCCGGCGAGCCAGTGTTGCTCACCGGGCGGGTGCAGTTCGAGCGCGACCGCATGGCGGACGACGACGCCCCGGAGCAGCCCAAGCTGGTGCTCAACGACGTGCAACTGCTGGCCAGCGCGCTCGCGCAGAAGACCACGTCCGTGGTGGTGCAGCTGAGCGTGGACGAGGTGTCGCGGCAGAAGCTGAAGTCTCTGCGGAGCACCCTCGAGGCGCACCCAGGTCCTTGCCCCGTGGCGCTGACGCTCTCCAACCCGCAGTCCTGGAGTGTGGAGTTCGCGGAGACGGGTCTGCACGTGGAGCCCACGGACGGGCTCCTGGCGAGCCTCGAGCGGCTCTTCGGCAGAAAGGCGTGTGAGCTGCGGTGGGCGAACCCGCAAGCGAAGCCGCGCTAGTCGCCCGAGCCACCGCCATCGCGGGCTTGTCCCTCGGCGAGCTGGCGGCGCGCCTGGGGTGGCCGGCGTGGGACGACGACACGGCCGGCGGGACCCGCCGCAAGGGGCGCGTCGGGCAGTTGGTGGAAGAGGCGCTGGGTGCAGCGGGGGGGTCGTCCCGCGAGCCGGACCTGCCCACGCTGGGCATCGAGATCAAGACGCTGCCGGTGGGCCGCGACGGCGTCCCACGCGAGACGACCTTCGTCTGCACGGTGCCCCTCAACGAGCTCGCCAGCACGTCCTTCGAGGACAGCGTGCTCGCTCGTCGCTTGGCGCGCGTGCTCTTCGTCCCTGTCGAGAGCGAGCCCGATCTCGCGTTCGCGCAGCGTCGCATCGGCGCGGCCTTTCTCTGGTCTCCCAGCCCGCTCCAACAGGCGCTGCTGCGGGACGACTGGGAGGCCATCGCGCGGGTCGTCGCCGCGGGGGACATCCACCGTCTGGACGCGCGCCTCGGCGTGGCGCTGCAGACGCGACCGAAGGCTGCCCACGGCGGCGTCCGCCGCATCGTGGTCAGCGAGGACGGGGAGCTCACCTGGGCGCAGCCACGGGGCTTCTACCTGCGGCGCAGCTTCACGGCGGAGCTGGTTCGTGAGGCTTACGCCCCACCGCCTCAGTGACCGCGCGCTACGAGGCGCGCCGCAGGCGCCGAGGCCTCGCGGTCTGCAGGCGACCGGACCGGCTCACGCCACGCGGGCGAGCTGCGCGGCCGGCTGGATGTCCACGCCGGTGCCGCGGATCATGGAGGCCACCGTGGAGGCGAGGCCCATCATGCTGAAGCGGTCCTTGGCGTTGCTGGCCAGCACCACGTTGCCGTGGCCAGCCCGGACCATGGGGGCCACGATGGCGCGGATGGCAAGCGAGCGGGCCGCGACGGCGTCCTGGTCCACACGCCCACCGCTGACGACCACGGCCTTGCCCAGCGCCTCGTAGGGCTGGAGGGCGTCCACCCTTTGACGGACACGCGCCGCAAGCTCCGACACCGTCTCACCCGGCTGCTGCACGATCAGGCACACGTCGTCGGCTTCCCGGCGAAGCTGGTCGACCCAGCTTTCCCAGTCGCTTCCGCGCTCGGCGATGACCATGGCAAGTGTGTAGAGGGTGGGGTTCATGACGCGTCTCCTGAGTGTGCGTCGGCAGTCGGATCACTAAGCAATCATCGTGCCAGACGTGTGTGGATGTCCTTGGTTGAGGGTGTTGTCTCCGAAACTATTTGATTTTTTGGTGTTCGCGGCCCGCTGCCGCTACAGGGGATGACGTGGTTGCATTGCAAACGTTTCACTAAGTACTTCAGAACCGTGTCTTTCTGTCCGCCTTGGGTGCCCCCGTGACGTCACCCGGTGCGTCACGATTGACGCGCTGCGTAGTCCACGACGCGTCGCGTCAAGCGTGATCCCCTGCGTCAGCGCGCCCAACGGACCCGCCCGTCACTCCAGTGGCCACCGGGTGGCTACTGGAGTTGCCGGCGACCCGCTTGGAGATGCCAGTCGGATGCGCTATCAGGCCGCATGCCATTTCACTGGAGTCCGGACCCCATCCTGGTCGAGCTCGGCTCGCTGGAGCTGCGCTGGTACGGCGTCTGCTTCGCCATCGGCATCCTGTGGGGCGCCACGCTGCTCCCCCGCTACTACCAGCAACGGGGATTCACGGAGGAGCACGCCAACGCCCTCTCCATCTGGATCCCCTTCTGCATGATCATCGGGGCGCACCTGGTGCACATTGTGTTCTACGACACGGAGCTGCTTGTGCGCTTCTGGCGGGTGCCCGACTTCGAGCACCTGCTGCCCATCCTGGACGTGCGCTCCGGGCTGGCCAGCCACGGCGGCGGCCTCGGCTGCATCTTCGCCGTCTGGAGCTACGCCCGCCGGAAGAAGCTGGACACCTTCGAGCTGCTGGACGCGACCATGATGGCGGCCGTGTGGGTCTTCCCTTGGGTGCGCATCGGCAACTTCATCAACAGCGAGATCGTCGGGCGGCCGGGCGACGTGCCCTGGGCCATCGTCTTCGACCGCATCGACTCCGTCCCGCGCCACCCCACCCAGATCTACGAAGCCACCCTGGGCTTCTTGCTCATCGGCTTTGCCGTGTGGGTCAACCGTCACCACGCGCAGCGCCTGCGGCCGGGCGCGCTCTTCTTCACGCTGCTGGGGCTCTACTTCGTGGCGCGCTTCATCGTGGAGTTCTGGAAGGAGTACCAGACGCTGGACCCCAACGTGTCGCCGCTCACCATGGGCCAGTGGCTGAGCTTGCCCATCTTCACCGTGTGCGGGCTGGTGCTGGTGCTCAGCAAGCGGCACGGCGCGCTGACACCCCCGGACCCCGACCAGCGCTGGTGGGAGCGGGGGGCAACGGGGGGCACGGACGCCCCGGCTAGCGAGGACGACGCCCCCGTCGCGTTCTGACGCTGTGGGCTCAGCGGGCGCCTTGCCGCTCAGCGGGCGCCTTGCCGCTCAGCGGGCGCCTTGCCGCTCAGCGGGCGCCGTAGATGTCCTCGATGCCGCCGTCCAGGTTGCGCGCCGCCCCGGTCACGGCGGAGCGCAGCGCGGCCTCGATCATCTGCTGCCGCTGCCGCTCCGTGTTGTGCACGTTGACGTTGGCTCGCACGCTGGCGGAGGTGTTGTCCACCGCGCGGATCATGAGGCCCGGGTCGTTGGTGAGCGCCAGCTGGATCTCGGCGCGCACCGTCGCGATGTTGTTCTCCACCGTGTAGGTCAGGGTGGTGACGGCGATCTCGAGGCGCAGGAACACCACCCCGTCGGCGCCGCGCAGCACGGCGTCCGGCGAGTGGTCGTCGGGGCGCGGCGGCTCCACGTCGTGCACTTCCGTGCGGGGCAGGGTGGTGAGCATGCGGGCGGCCTCGGCGCGCACGAAGGCGGTGGTCTCGGTGGGCTGCACGGCGCCCTGAGCGACGGCAATGTTGCCCACGCGGACGCGCGCGCGGAGGGCGGTGTCGCCGCTCAGGCGGGCGATGGAGTGCCCAATCTGGGCGCGCACGTAGGCCACCGCGTCCGGGCGCAGGCGCCGCAGGGCGGCGAGGGAGCGCGCGTCTCCAGCGGTGCCCAGGGCGCGTGCGGAAGCGGCCCGCACCTCTGGATCGCGGTCACGCAGGGCGCGCTCGAGGGCACGCCGCACGCCGGCCTCTTGGACGTTGCTGAGCGCCTGCGCAGCGGCGACGCGCTCCGGTGTCGTGGCGCGGCGGTTCGAGAGGGTGCGCGTCAGCGTGCGGGTGTCCGGCGGCGGGGAGGTCGACTCGACCGCGCGCAAGGCCGCAGCGGGCGGCGTGGAGGTGGCCACGCCCGAGAGCCCGAGGGCGAGCAGGAGGGTCCAACGGGCGGCGGAGCGAGACCAGGGACGAGAGCGCATCAGCAGGTACCTCGGGGGGTGGAGGGCGCCCAAAGGGGGCGCGCCGTCACAAGATACCCGCAGACGCACACCAGCGTGATGGATTCACGCGCGGTGGAGAGCCCAGCCGGCTACGGCGGCCAGCAGCCCCAGCTGCAGCAGGCTCAGCCAGCAGGCGGCCCGCAAGCGCGTGGACCAGGGCGGCAGCTCGAGCTCGGCGTCGGCGCCGGGGAGGGCGAACAACAGGACGACCAGCGGGTTGCAGAACAGGCCGAGCGCACCCCAGTAGGGCCCACGACCGGCCCGGACGGAGACCTCCACGCACGTCCAACACCACAGAAAGAGCAAGGCAAAGACGCACGGCAGCTCGACGAGGGGCACGTAGCGAACGGTGGAGCCGTCCGACCCCCGTGCCAAGGCTTGACGACCCCCATGACGGCTGTTAGGAACCCGTCGCCTCAAGTAGGGGTCGTTAGCTCAGTCGGTAGAGCAGCGGACTTTTAATCCGACGGTCGCGGGTTCAACCCCCGCACGACCCACCGGTTTTCCCCCTCCCTAAGGCAGAAAACCTCCGTCCCCATCGTCTAGTGGCCCAGGACCCTGGCTTTTCACGCCTGTAACGCGGGTTCAAACCCCGCTGGGGACACCCAAATGACCCCATGAGATGCATTCGGCAACACCGAGGCGCTCATGGGGTCAGTCTTTTCCGTCGCTCCGATTGGCCGAACGTGGCCGCTCGGGTGATGCGCTAGGGCGTTGGCGACACGCTGTCTCGGAGGGGCGGGGGCCCGTGGAGCACGGTCTCCCAGTCCTCGTACGGCGGGGTCACAACGAAGCTCGGGTCGCAATACGCCCGTAGGGAGTCCGTCGCGCGCTTCTCCGCATACTTGGCGTTGACCACGGTGCCATCCTCGTCCAGCTCGATGACGTTGGCATAGATCGCGAAGACCAGCTCGATGGCGCTCGGCTCCTCGCCGTACAACGAGACGTAGTCGACACCTTGCAGCGTATTCTGAGTGCCGCTGGCCATGAAGTAGGCGAAG
Source organism: Sandaracinaceae bacterium (assembly GCA_020633075.1). GTDB lineage: Bacteria > Myxococcota_A > Polyangia > Polyangiales > Houyiibacteriaceae > JADJJE01. The sequence goes on along the minus strand of JACKEI010000001.1, from coordinate 2,019,707 downwards.
GTTCGGAGGGCTCCGGAGAAGCTGGCGCTGAGTTTCATGGGTGGTGGATCATGCGCGTCATTCGGCTGGGCGTGAACCGGTGAAGTCACCCCCGCGGCGTCGGCACTCGTTGTGTCGCGCCGGCGCTCGCGGCCCAGCCCTGAAATCGGCGCTCTTCTACCTCGTCGGCGACACCCGCCGCGCGGGACAACTCGGGGCAGGCCACACGCAGCGCGGGCGTGTGCTCCAAGGCGCGGTCGAGGGCCTCGAGCAGCTCCACTGCTGGGATGTTTGGGGGCGCCATCAGCGCGCCAACGACGTACGTGTGCTGCTCACGGGAGCCGTCGTGACCTGTCTCGCTGCAGTCTGTGTTCGCGCAGGTGTTGCAGAAGAAGGCGACCCTCTCCGTGTGCGAATAGAGGATCGCGTCGTCCGGAAGGTGCTCGCTCGCGACCACGTCCTGCCGCGGTTCCCGCTGCTCTCCCGCGAAGGCGTACCGCTGATAGTGACGGCGCTCGAGAGTCGTCAGGTGGGGAAAGACTGGCACCAGCTCATCGCCCACCTTGTGGCGCGTGACTGGTGCCCCGTCGAACACGACCACGTCGCCGTAGTCCACGCCCAGGTCTCGGTAGAGAACGCTGCGTATGACACCGTGGGCAGCCCCGACGCGTTCCAGCCAGACCGTTTCCTGCGTGCCTGGCTCATCCTGTGTCGGGTCCCGTTCTGCGAGCGGCCGCTGTGCAGCCCGAAACTTGCAACTTGGGAAGGTGCCCTCGGCACGTCCCTGCGACGACAGCTTGAGCTTCATTCCGAGCCCCGTGAACGTCTCAAGTGCGAGCGCTCCCTGACCGCTGGCCGTCGCGGCGATGCCAACGTTCCACTGAGCCCCTGCCGCGTCCATCCCCAGCGCGATGGCCTGTCGGTTGTCCTCCACGGACTCTTCGAACCGGCCCCGTGTCTTGAAGAACAGCCCACGGTTGTAGCGGTGGTTGGGCTCGTCTGGCTCCAGGGAGATGGCAGCGGCGAAGGCGTCCTCTGCCGTCTCGTCGAATGACCGACCGCCCCGGTGCGCGGCGCTCGCGAGGGCTGCGGCCAGGTCCGCGTTCGCTGGTTCGAGTACGCAAGCTTGCTTCAGCTGACCGACCAGCTGGGTGAAGAAGCCCTGAGCGACGGGCGCCGCGTTCAGGTCGTCGATGTCCACCACGGCCGCCGCGGCGAGACCAATCCGCCTGAGAAGCCAATGGTCCGCGTGCGGGAGTACGTCGCTCAGCAGCTTCTCCGACGCCCGGAAGCCAAAGCGACAATCTCCAACAAGTCGGACCAGAGCCGCCGCCGCTGCCATGTTGCCTTGGGCCTCGCCGATGAGGGGCGCGGCGAGTTCGAGCGCTTCTGCGCAGTCGGTCGCGGTGCGCACTGCCTCCGAGTAGTTCTCGATTTCGTCCTTCGATTTCATTCGACACATCCTGCCTGTTGCGAGGCGGGGCTCGGCGAACTGTGAGTGCTCCGCTCCATTGCGCGAGCCTACTCTCAGAGCCGGCCACGCTCCACCTCGCACCGAGATGGGCGCGCACCCATGCAGTCGTCTGCACGCCTACGCCGCTAGGCTCATCCGAAGCGTCAGCTCCTGCAGTGACCCGCTGGGGACACCCAAATGACCCCATGAGATGCGTTCGGCAACACCGACGCGCTCATGGGGTCAGTCTTTTCCGTCCCTTTCCGGAAGGCCGACTGAGCGTGCGCTTTGCCAACACGGGTGGTGCTCACCGCTGAATCGCCTCGATGCATCGCCGCTAGGCCATGCCTCACCGAGAGCCTCAGAGCGGCGGCTTCATTCGCCGGATCAGCTTGGCCCGTCTCTCCGCGAAACCCCGCTCGTCCGGGAAGACCATGTCGTCGACCGGCATCGTGAGCCAGTACCGGGCCTTGGCACCATCGATCTCCTCGCGGCTCTCCAATGCAGCGATCGTCTCAAGCACTCGCGGGACGCCATAGAGCAAAGCGCATGGCCAGATGAAGTGTTTGTTGAAGGACGGGTTCTGCGTGAGCACGCCCGCGCGCACGGTCGCCTCGAAGATCGGCTCGGGCACAGCGTGGGTCGCGAAGATCAAGAGCTTCACCACGAGGCGATCCGTCTCGTGCCCGAGCAGCTCGATGAGCTGCTCGCCGTCGGCCTCTGTGCAAGCAACGAAGCATCGGCAGGCGTCGCCGCTGGGCCAACCTTCGAAGGGGCCAACAATGGCGTCAGTGTCGACCTGACCCATTCCCCTCCGTTCGAGTTCCGCCAAGAGGCGGTCGCGTTCTGCGTCCCAGTTCACGCTCTGAGCGTAGCACCAGACGGAGAGACATGAGTTGAAGGTGCGACCCGGCCGCAACCGTCAGCGGCTCTGTTCAGGCGGAGGCTCGCCCTCTGTCACGTTCAGGCGAAAGTCACACACGCCAGCCTCTTCCATTTCGCGAAGCGCGGGGATGTCGAAGTAGAGGTCACCCGCCTCGATGTGAGCCGGGAGCGCCGCTAGTTCGGTCTCGAGCACCGGTCGGCGCAGGAGCGACGAGAGGGACGCCACGGTTGCGGCCAGCGCGTGAACGGCGGTGATGGTCAGCGTGTTCGGGCGCTCGCTCTGCGTGTGTCCCACCAGGGTCAGCCCCCGTTGAAACGCCCACAGGAAGTTGTCGAGGCTCGTGTAGGAGCCGAGCCGGATCAACGTCGTGGCAGACGGCACATAGAGCACGCCGCAGCTGCCGATGTACTCATCCGCCAAGTAGACGAGGTCATCGCCGACGTAGGCCTGCACAGGCAGTTCCGGTGGCGTGTGGTCCGCGCTTGGCCCAGAGCGGCAAATGCCTCGTCTACAGAGCCCTGGCATCCGGCACCGCCCACTGTGTGCGGGCGCAGTCCCCACGCGCTCAGGTCCAAGTCTCTCTCCATGCGGCCTCATCCCCGATCGTTCTTGCACCATGGTGGCCACGTGGACGCTAGGCTCACCGGGCCAAGCATCATGAGCGTCTTCCACTACAAAGGCCACCGGCTCAGCGTCGAGCACACTGCGGCCCGATATCGGTTTTACCCTGACTATGCAGCGGCCCCGGAGGTTTTCGGCGAGTTCGTCGCGGACACCACCTCGTGGGACCACGAGATCACCGTTCCGGCGGATGCGGAAGCGAAGGGCCTCGTTTCGATGGACGCGCACGGCGTCGCGTCGCTCGTCGGCAAGCTCCGCGAGGCGGGCAAGGAGCTGCCCGCAGAGGTCCGCTGGATCGCGTAGGCCCCAAACAGGAGCCTGGCCGGTGCAGTTGACTGCATGTCGAGGGGCCGGCTGATCCGGAACGCCTAGGCTTGCAGTGACCCGCCCCATGCTGAGCCCCCCTGTGCTGGTTGACGGGGTAGCAACGAGTGTCCCAGACTCCAGCCTCTATGGAACTGCAGGGGACGGGGATGGAGCGGAAGGGAACGTCACATCGGGCTCTTGCCTGTCTAGTCCTGTTGGCGTCCGGCTGCAGTGGGGGGTCGTCGACACCCGGCGGATCCCACGCACCCGCGCCACCGGAGAGTGGTGGGGGTGGCGGGCCTGAGGACGAATCCGCACGCTCGCCAGCAGGCCCTGCGGCTACGTGTCGCGTCGCGAGCCCGAGCCGCGCAACGGTCTACACCTACGAGGGGGGGCGCCTTGTTCGTGCCCTCACGGAAGACTCGGGGGGCCCGAACAGGGAGACGGTGTTGGCGTATATCGGGGACCGCTTGGTATCGCTTCGCCAGGACCCAGGTGCCGAGGTCGGGGGTGAAATGGTGGTCGACTATCGCGACGACGGTCGTGTCGAGTCGGTGGCGAGCTACATGGCCTTCGGCGCGCAGAGGGGCCCCGAGCAATACCGTCTGCTGTACCGCTACGATGGGTCTGGTCGGCTGAGCGTGCGCGAGATGGCGACCGGCGGCGCAGTGGCAAATCGAGTGACCTTTGCGTACGACGCGGAAGGCCGCATTGCGACATTGACCACCACCCTGGTGCCGCCCGATGACGGAGAGCCGGCCAACGTCACCACCTTGACGTACGACACCGCCGGTCGACTCGCATCCATGGTGCGAGGAATGGAGACATTGACGTATGCATATGACTCCGCAGGGCGACTCGCGACGATCACGTCGACTTGGTCGTACGGCGAGGTCCGCGTGACGACGTTGACCCGCGACGACGAGGGCCGTGTCATCCGACGCCAGGATGCCGGCGGCGGAGAGGCCGAGTTCGTCGAGCGCATCGAATACGAGGGCGACTTCCCACCAGGATTCGAATGCGACGGGCTGCCGGCGACGCCTGAAGGCCTCCCGGAGCCGCGGATTCTTGCGTGGCTGAACGCTACGATTTGAATCGCAGCTGCTGCTCGCGCGCCGATCGAGCGCTGTCGCATGGCGTCCGGCTCAGCTCGCCCCCCCCCGCAACTGCCCGGAGCCGGCCGGTCCACTATTAACCCTTGAAGGGCGCGATCCGGCTCAAGGCCAGCTCGCCAATGCGATGGCACTCAAGCAAGGGATGAACTCGTCTACCCTGCTCCGAATGCGGGACGAGCAACGAGGAATCGATGAAGACTGAGGTCCACATCTTCGTGGGGGACTTCTCGACGCTTGAGGCCGCGACCTCCTACACTGAGGAGCGATGGCCACCGGTGGTCAGTGCGTTCGAGGACCCAGACGCACAGGTTGATGAGGACCCCACGTGGGCGCTGCTAGACGATCAACCGGGCTGTCAGTACCTCGACGCTGACTTCATCGAGACGCTGCACCCGGACGATGGGCAAGAGCACGCTGCCTACCTCGGCACACTGCTGGCGGCTGGTGACCTCGCGACGATCGTGGATTCGATCGGGCCTCACGCAACAGTCGTGCTCGTCTTCCAGCAGGCCCTGGGGGGATTCGACGGGAGCTTCCAGTCGACCGATGTGCTCCGCTTTCTCGGGACGTTTGATGCGGATCTGTGACCCGTCGGGGCCTTCGAACAGCAGGGCTGGTGCAGTCGTCTGCACGACTACGCGGCCAGGTCGCTGTTCGTGCGGTTCACGTTCGAGGCCATCGGGCGTGGCCTACGCATGGGCGACGCGGGTGGCGAGGGCGGCTTCCAGCTGTTGGGCTTGGTCGCGCATGTCTTCGGCGCGGAGGGCGTCGAGGAGGCCGGCGCTGAGGTACTCGATGCGGGCGGCGAGGGGGGCGTTGCGGTCGCAGCCGGTGCCGCGCTGTGCGGTGGCGAGGAGGTGGTCGGCGGCGGCGTCGATGTCCTTGCGGAGGACGTTGATCCACACCAGGTCCAGCTGCTGCTTGACGTCGTTGGGGTCGTGCTTGGCGCTCTTGACGCGGGCCTCGAAGGCCTCGGACCAACGGGCGAGGCCCTCGAGCGCGTGCACGCGGTGGAGGAGCAGCTGCTTCTCGGAGATCCACCAGAGGGGCTGGGCGAGCAGGCCGGTGTCGGCGGCGCTCAGCAGGGCGGCGTGGTCCGAGGTGGCGCTGGCGATCTCGCACTCACCCAGGGCGCGGACCGCGTCCGGCTCGCGTGAGACGGCTGCTGCCGCATCGAAGGCCGCGCGGGCTGCGTCGAACCGCTGCGCGTGCAGGTGCCGGCGGCCGCGGGCGATGCGCAGCTTGTCCGCCGGCAGCGGGTACTGCGCGAGCATGGGGTCGTCTACGCCCGCGTCGATGCGCGCCATGGCCTCGTCCACCTCGGTGAGGAAGCGCTCGTCGGCGCCTTCGGGCGGGGTGGCCGTGAGGTACTCGAGGCCCCACTCGGCGAAGGCGCGCGTGAGCCACGCGTCCAGCCAGCGCTCGAAGCTGGGGTACCAGGTGACCAGCGGGCCGTCCGCTTCGCGGAAGTCCACCCACACCTGGCCGGCGCGCTCGCCGCGGGTGTAGAGGTAGTCCGCGTAGCCGCAGCCGTGGTCGCTGAGGGGGATGGCGCCGTCGAGCTCGCCCTCCGCGCGCTCCGTGTCCAGGGGATGGAGCAAGCCGTAGAAGGGGCCCACCCCCGCACCCGGGCCGTCGCTGATCCACCAGCGGTACGCGTCCGGCAGGGTCAGCTGGTGCCGCGCCTCGGCCTCGGTCTGCTCCTCGGGGCTCAGGCGGAAGACCTTCCAGCCGTGCATGTTGGCGCCGAAGAGGCGCGCGCCCGTGTCATGCCGCCCGACTGCGCGTACGCGTCGATACAGCTCCTCGAGGTCCCTGGCTGCGTCCATAGCGCCGCACAGCGTATCAGAGGACCCGCAGGCGGCGCCGCAGGTTCGCGACGCTGTGCGCGCCGCCGTCGCTCGGGCGGGCCGCCGCCGCTCGCGCAAGCGGCACCCCGGCCAGCGTGGGGGCGTCCCGCGCCGGCAGGTCTTCTACGCGGATCTCGAAGCGGCCGTGGTCGAAGGGGCGCCCACTGGCGGGCTCCACGCGCACCAGGCGCTCGTGCTTGCCCTCGGCCTCGAAGGCGAGGGCCCGATGGATGCAGAGGGGGTTGTCCCCGGGCCGACCCAGCCAGGCGTGCGCGGTGTAGCTGCACCCGCCCCGGCAGGGCTCGGCGTAGTAGCAGGTGCGGCAGAAGCCGTGCAGGTCGTCCACGGTGCGCTCGGCCAGGCGTCGCAGGGGCTCGCGGGTGAGCAGCTCGCGCAGCCTGGTCACGCGCAGGTCGCCGCCCGCGTACGCCGTGGTGGGCAGGGACGGGCAGCCCTTGAGCGTGCCGTCGGCCTCGATGCCCAGCGCGTACTCGCCCGCGCCGCAGCGCGAGTAGTGCGCCCCCTCGGCGCCTTGGTAGCGCACCCACTCCTCGTAGGGGCCGAAGTACCCGACGTTGTTCCCCGGGCGCAGCCGGATGCCAGCGGGCTCGAGCAGCGTCTGCTGCATCCACGCGAGCAGCGGGAAGAGGTCCAGCAGGTCCACGGGCTGCAGCACCAGGTCCGCCCGGTCCGCCGCGTTGCCCAGGGGGACGGTGAGCTGCACGCGCCAGTCGTCCGCGCCGAGCTCGGCCATGAGGCGCGCCAGCGCTGGCAGCTCCGGCAACGAGAGGCGGTTGATCTGCGTGTTGACCGACAGGTGGATGCCGGAGGCCGCCACCCGCCGCGCCGCAGCCAGCGCCGCGTCGTAGGCCCCCTTGCGCCCCCGCTGCGCGTCGTGGGTCTGGCCAATGCCGTCGATGGAGAGGCTGATGGCGCGCAGCCCCGCGTCCTCCGCTTGCTGCACGCGGGCGGCGTCGAGCGCGAAGCCGCCGGTGGTCATGCCCACGACCACCCCTCGCCCCACGAGCGCCCGCGTGATGTCGAGCCAGTCCTCCCGCAGGTAGGCCTCGCCGCCGATGAGCGTGACCTCGCGCACCCCGACGTCGGCGAGCTGGTCCACGATGTCGAGCGCTTGGGCAGGGCTGAGCTCGCCGCTGCGAGCCTCTCCGGCGCGGCTGCCGCAGTGCTGGCAGCTGAGGTCGCAGGCCAGCGTCAGCTCCCACACGGCGTACACGGGGTGCGGGTTGGCGAGGTCCGCGTCGCTCAGGTCGCGGGTCTTGCTGGCCGGCCGACGGCTCAGAAGTCCAGCCCGTACGTGAGCGCGGGCGCGCGCGTGGGGCGCATCTCGGTGTACTCCGGGTCGGCCCGGCGGCGACGGCCCCGTGGGGAAGCCTGCGCTTCTTCGGCCTCGGCAGCGGCTGCGGCGGCTTCTGCGGCGGCGGCTTCTGCGGCGGCCTGCGCCTCGGCGGCTTCGGCGGCGGCCTGTTCGGCCAGGCGCGCCTCTTCGGCCGCCCGGGCTTGTTCGAGCGCGGCTGCAGCGGCCGCGCGCTCGGCCTCCATGCGCGCGATGGCGTCCGCCTCTTGCTGGCTCAACAAGGCCTGCTCGGCCTCGATGCGCGCTTGCTCCTCCGCTGCCGAGGGGCCGCATGCGCCGAGGCCCATGAGCGAGGCCGCCACCATGCCCCCCCGCAAGCCCAGCCGTGGGGCCGTGCTGGCCGTGCCGGCCGTGCTCGTGGCGCAGAAGGGGCAGCGGCGGTCGCGTGGGGTCTGCCCGGCCACCACGTGGCGCCGGCAGGTCGGGCAGCGAGTCAGGCCGTCAGCGCTCTTCGTGAGCAGGGTGTCGTCGGGGCGCTTCATCCGGCGAGCCTACGTCCTCCCGCCGCCAAGACACAAGCAGTCGTCACGCTGGGGTGGGCGCCACGTGCTCGTCGATGAACACGTCGTGGTCGCGCCAGCAGGCCTGCGCGGCAGGGCGGGTCTGCAGCGCGTGAAAGGCGTGGGGCTCGCCCGCGTACGTGCGCAGCGTGGCCACGGCCCCGCGCTGGTCCAGCGCGCGCTTCAGCCGCTGGCTGTCCTCCACCAGGAAGTCGCCCGTGCCGCAGAAGACGAAGAAGGGGGGCAGCGGGCGTTGCGGCGCGTCGCGCTCCAGCAGCACCACCGGGTCAGCCAGGGCGTGTGCGCCGGGCGCGTGTCCGCGGGCCCCGAGGTAGGCCTCTTCCATGGCATGGGCCACGCCGCGCGCGAGGCGGGGAGGGGGCGCCGCGCGGTCGCGCCAGAAGCGGTCCATGTCGCTGACCTGGTAGACCCCGCAGCCCGCCAGGATGGCGTTCAGGCGCGGACCGTCCACGGCCAGGCGCTCGATACCCGGCAGGTCCAGGTCGTAGCTGCACGCCAGGGCCGCCGAGGTGATCAGGTTCGCGCCGGCGGACTCACCGGCCAGCGTGACGCTCTCGCCGTCCGCGCCGTACTCCTCGGCGTTGCGCCGCACGAAGCGCAGCGCCTCCGCCAGGTCCTGGAACGCCGCCGGGTAGGGGTGCTTGGGCGCCAAGCGGTAGTCGATGTTGAACACCGTGAACCCGCGCCGCGCGAACGCGACCGCCAAGCTGATGTGCGTCGCCTTGGAGCACGACGAGAAGCCCCCGCCATGCACGTAGACCAGGCTGCGCTGCGGGGCCGGAGCGTCCTCCAGCCGGAACACGTCCAGGCGATGGGCTGCCTCTCCGCTCCCCGCGTAGGCCACGTCCTCCCAGATGCTTAGCCCCTCTCGCCGGCGTCGCGCGTGCGGCAGGTTGCGCGTGAGCTTGGGGATGGTGTCGAGGGCGCCGACCACGGCGCGGCCGAGGGTGCGCTGCCCGTGGCGGCGGATGGCGTTGGGGATGCGTGGCATGGGGGGTCGACGGAAAGCATACGGGGTGACGACGAATCGTCACCCCGCAGCTATGCAGAGACGTTGGCGGGGATCACATGCCCGCGGGCAGGAGACGCAGCTCGGCGATGCCGAGGTAGGCGCCACCGTGGTTGGCCGTGATGGTCACGCGCACCGAGGAGACCGGACCATTGGACGCCACCGGGACGTTGGTGATGTTCTCCTGCACGAGCGAGCCAACACCGCCGCCGGCCGGCTGACCGTTGGGACCGATCAGCTCGATGAGCACGTCACGCGCGCCGCTGGTGGCGTAGGAGCCCATGTGCGTGTCGAAGCTGAGCCCGCCGAGCAGCGTGGGCTGCGCCAGGAGCAGCGTCATCTGCACGGGGAAGGTGGGGTTCATGGGCGTGTACCACTGCGTGGAGGGGTTGCCGTCGTTGAGCATGGAGGCCGCGTACGAGGAGCTCCACTCCGGCAGGCCGGGGGCCACTGTGTACGGCACGCCGGCGCCCGCGGCGGGCGGCGGCACGGGCGGCATGGTGGGCGGCACGACCATGCCGGCGGTCGGGGCGATGGGCGCCGGAGCCGTCCCCGTGCCCGGCATGGGGCGGAGCGTGAAGTCCGCGATGCCCAGGTATGCGCCACCGTGGTTCGAGCGCATGGTCAGGCGAATCTGGCTCGGGACGACGGGCGGGCTGATGGCGATGGAGTTCACGCCGCCCTGGTTCAGGCTGTACGCCAAGCTGCGCGGAGGCGAGCCGTCCGCCGTCATGATGTCGATCTGGATCTCGCGCGCACCCGAGGTGTTGTACCCGCCGAGGGTCGTGTCGATGTCGATGCCGCCCACGGGCGACGGCGCCAGCGGCGTGAGCGTGGCGACGACCGGGAAGGTGGGGCTCATGGGCGTGTACCACTGCGTGGCGGGGTTCGCGTCCGTGAGGCCGACGGCCGCGTACGAGCTGCTCCACTCCGGGAGACCGGGCTCCACGCGGTACGGAATGCCGGGCACGACGGCCACGGGTGCCACGGCGGGGGCGGGCGTGGGAGGCGCGTCTCCGCTGGATCCGCACGCGGCCAGAGATCCTCCTGCGGTCGTGAGCGACAACGCCAGCGCGCCAAGCAGCGCATCCCGAACTCCTACAGAACGACTGGTCATCTTCATTGGCATCCTTTCGATCCCCAAGGGCGTGCCTTGCGCCCCTAGTGTGAGGCGCGCAGAGGCTAACACCGTGCGTTTCTGCGGCGCAACGCCCACGGTGATTCGGCGGGAAAGTTCCGTCGCACTTGTCGTATGCTCCTGTGTCGCTAGGCAAACACACAGGTTCAGGAGGTCTCATGGGTCTATTCGATATGTTCGGGGCGGGGGGCGGATCGCTCCAGATTCAGGTGATGGGGCAGGCGTCGTCGGGCGGGACCGTGTCCGGGAACGTGGTGTTCACGGGTGGCAAGCGCGCGCAGAACATCACCAACATCGCGATCCGCATGACCATGGACTCGCGCGGCACGCGCATGACGCCGCAGGGGCCGCAGCAGCACACCGAGTCGCGTGACGTCGTTCCGCGCACGGTGGTCACGCAGAACTTCACCAGCACGCCGGGGCAGCCCAGCAGCTTCCCCTTCCAGCTGAGCGTGCCGGGCGGGCTCCCGAGCACGACCCAGGGGGTGGTCACGTACCACCTGCGCGCGTCCGCGGACATCGACAACGAGGTGGACCCGGGTGCCTCGCAAGAGGTGCAGGTCATGGGAACGGGCCCCGCGATGGCGCAGGGGATGCCCGGTCAGATGATGCCGGGACAGATGATGCCCGGCCAGATGCCGGGGCAAGGGATGCCGGGGCAGATGATGCCGGGTCAGATGCCGGGGCAGGGGATGCCCGGGCAGATGATGCCCGGCATGGCGGGGATGGTCGCCGGGGTGGCGGGCATGGCCGGCGTGGCGGGTCAGATGATGCCGGGGCAGGGGATGCCCGGTCAGATGATGCCGGGTCAGATGCCGGGGCAGGGGATGCCGGGACAGATGATGCCCGGTCAGATGCCCGGTGCGCAGGGGGGCTTCCAGATTGGCACGCGCGTCATGGCGCAGTGGCAGGACGGGCAGTACCACCCGGGCCGCATTCAGTTCGCTCAGAACGGCATGTACTACGTGGACTGGGAAGAGGCGCACCTCGGTCAGACCACGGCCGTCTATCCGCAGCAGATGCAGCTCCACCCCCAGCAGCACGGGGCTGCGGGGCAGGTGGCCGGCTACGCGCAACAGGCGGTGAAGCACGACCCCTACGCACAGCAGGCGGTCAAGCACGACCCGTACGCCAAGCAGGCGGTCAAGCACGACCCAGGGCCGGCCAAGCACGACCCCTACGCCAAGGGCGCGGCGCCCGGTGGGGGCATCGCCGTGGGCTCGATGGTCATGGCGCAGCACCCCCAGAACCACCAGTGGTACCCGGGGCGGGTCTCTGCCATGCAGAGCGGCATGATCGGTGTGGACTGGGACGATCCCGCGGTGGGCGAGTCGAGCTGGGTCATGCCGGCCGTCGTGCAGCCGCGCTGATGTAGAGACTTCTCTAGGCCCCCGCGAGGGGGCCTGGCGCGAACGAGCGCGTATGTTGGGTCCGAGTCCGCGACGAAGCGGGCCAGATTCCAACCAGTAAAAGGAGCTCTCAGAACCATGCGTCAGACACTCACCCTCCTCGCGGCTTGCGTCGCTCTCTTCGGCGTCACCGCGACGGCCTCGGCCGACTGCTACGGCTTCCGCGGCAAGGACGTGGTCGTGTGCGTGCCCGGCTCCGACAACGCCGCCCGTCACCGCGCCGAGAGCGTCTGCGAGGACGCCACCGGCTCGAGCTGCAGCATCAGCGGCGTGGTCGGCAGCACCTGCCAAGAGGGCAGCAGCCGTCAGTGCTACGACGAGAGCGGCAACCGCAACCGCCGCCTCACCGGCTACTGAGCACCGACGACCAACCGCAGCGCCCCGCCCGGCTCAGCTAGGCGGGGCGTCTGCGTGTCCGCGCCGCTGCAGCAGCAGGACGGCCGTGTCTGCGGCGAGGTTCGCGTCTTCCTCGGCGCTCACGCTGCGGCCCTCTTCTGCGAGGGCGTAGTAGCGCGCGTCCACCACGGCGATGTCCAGCTGCTCACACAGATCCAGCACGTCCCGGATGGAGGGGAAGCGGCGGTTGGGGGTGTCGTACCACTCGTAGGGGAACACGCCGTCGGGGGACTTGGGCACGCGCCCTTCCCGGTAGAACATCTCGCGCAGCGGCCGGTAGGCGAAGTTGCCCATGCTCAAGATGGCGAAGCGGCCCACCCGGAGCGCGTCCAGCAGCATCTTCTGCACGTCTGGCACGGCCTGCAGCGTGGACGCGATGACCACGTAGTCGAAGCGCTGGTCTCCGAACTGCGGGAGCCCGAGGTTGAGGTCGTAGTCCAGCACCTCCACGCCGTACTGCGCAGCGGCCGTGAGCTTGGCGCTGTCCACGTCCACGCCGCACAGGTCGCTGTGCCCGCGCTCTCGCAGGTGGGCGAGCAGGGCGCCGTCGCCGCAGCCGAGGTCCAGCACGGACGCGCCCTCGGCGATGAGCTCCACGATGCGGTGATGCTCTGGCTTGATGGCGGGGGCGTGCGCGCTGCGTCGCCCGAGCTTGGCCGCGACCAGGGGCGCGTAGTGGTCGATCTCGTCGGGCAGGAGGAAGCCGTCGTGGCCACCGTCGGTGGGCACCTCGCAGTAGGTCACGGGCTGACCGAGCGCGGTCATGCTCTCCACCAGCTGGCGGCTCTGCGCCGGGGGAAAGAGCCAGTCGCTGGAGAAGGAGATCACCAGCCAGTCGCACGTGGCCCGCGAGAGCGCGGCGCGGCGCTCGGCCTCCGTGGCGCCCAGGTCGAACTGGTCGAGCGCGAGGGAGATGGTCACGTACGAGTTCGCGTCGAAGCGCTCCACGAAGCGCTCGCCCTGGTAGGCCAGGTAGGACCCCACGGAGAAGCGCTTCTCGAACGCGGTGGCCAGCTCGCGGGGGCGGTGCCGGTCGAGCTCGAACTTCTCGTCCATGGACGCCGACGAGAGGTACGTGATGTGCGCCACCATGCGCGCGATGGCGAGGCCCGTGTCGGGCTGCGCCTCGGCGCCGTAGTACTGCCCGCCGGCGAAGTGCGGGTCGCTCAGGATGGCGTTGCGGCCCACCACGTCGAAGGCCAGCGCTTGCGAGGACAGGCGCGCCGAGGCGGCGATGACGACCGCCGTGGTGACCCAGGACGGGTAGCGAGTGGCCCAGCACAGCGCCTGGTGGCCCCCGAGGGAGCCGCCCACGACGGCGCGCAGGTGGGTGATGCCCAGCTGCGTGAGGAGCCGCTGCTGGACGTCCACCATGTCTTCCACCGTGATGGTGGGGAAGCTGGACCCATACGGCCGCTGGGTGGCGGGGTCCGTGCTGGCCGGCCCCGTGGTGCCGCGACAGCCGCCGAGCACGTTCGAGCAGATGACGAAGAAGTGGTCCGTGTCGATCGCTCGGCCGGGGCCCACCAGCCGCTCCCACCAGCCGGGGCTGTCTTCGGGGTGGTGCCGCGCCACGTGCGAGTCGCCGCTCATGGCGTGGCAGAGCAGCACCGCGTTGTCACGCGCGGCGTTGAGCTCGCCGTAGGTCTCGTACGCGACCTGCACGTCGCGCAGGGTCTCGCCGGAGGCCGTGGTCAGCCCCTCGGCGAGCCGCACGACGCGCAGCGCCTCGAGCACAGCCCCGCTGCGGTTGGAGTCGGTGCTCTCGAAGCCGTCGGTCATGAGCTACTTGGTGGCGGCGGCGATGGCCTGGTCGATGTCCGCGAGGATGTCGGCGATGTCCTCGAGGCCGACGCTGATGCGGATGTACTCGGGCGACACACCGGCCGACACCTGCTGCTCCGCGCTGAGCTGCGAGTGCGTCGTGGACGCGGGGTGAATCACCAGCGTCTTGGCGTCGCCGATGTTGGCGAGATGGCTGCACAGCTTGACCGCGTTGATGAAGCGCTTGCCCGCCTCCGCGCCGCCCTTGATGCCGAAGCCCAGGATCGCTCCCTGGCCGTTCTTCAGGTACTGCTTGGCGCGCGCGTGGTCGGGGTGGCTGGGCAGGCCGGGGTAGTTGACCCACTCCACGCCGGGGTGCTTCTCGAGGTGCTGCGCCACCGCCAGCCCGTTCTCGCAGTGACGCGGCATGCGCAGGTGCAGCGTCTCGATGCCCTGCAAGAACAGGAACGCGGCGAAGGGGCTCATGGCGGCGCCGGTGTCGCGCAGCCAGTGCGTGCGGATGTGGATGTTGAACGCGATGTTGCCCATGGGCGCGAGGTGGTCTGCGAAGACCGCGCCGTGGTAGCTGGGCGACGGCCCGCAGAACTCCGGCCACTTGTCGCGCTGGTTGGCCCACACGAAGTTGCCCGAGTCCACGATGGCGCCGCCGATGTGCGTGCCGTGCCCGCCGAGGAACTTGGTGGTCGAGTACACCACGATGTCCACGCCGTGCTCGATGGGGCGCAGCAGCATGGGAGTCATGACGGTGTTGTCGCAGATGAGCGGCAGCGCGCCGTGGGGGGCGCTGTGGGCGGCGTCGGCGATGGCCTTGAAGTCCGGGACGTCGCACTTGGGGTTGCCGATGGACTCCATGTAGACGAGGCGTGTGTTCTCGTCGACGAGCCCGTGGATGGTCTCCGGCTTGCTGGGGTCGAAGAAGCGCACCTCCACGCCGAGGTTCTTGAACGTCTGCGTGAAGAGCGTGTACGTGCCGCCGTAGAGGCTGGTGCTGGCCACCATGTTCTGCCCCGAGTGGCAGATGGTGAGGATGGCTGCGGTGATGGCGCTCTGGCCGCTGGCAAAGCAGAGGCCCGTGACGCCGCCGTCGAGCGCCGCGATGCGCTTCTCCAGCACGTCCACCGTGGGGTTCATCAGGCGCGAGTAGATGTTGCCGAACTCGGTGAGCCCGAAGAGCGCGGCCGCGTGGTCCGTGTCGCGGAACACGTAGCTCGACGTCGCGTAGATGGGGACGGCGCGCGAGCCCGTGGTGGGGTCCACCTCCTGCCCTGCGTGAAGTGCCAACGTACCCAAGCCCTGCACATGCTCTTCGCTCATGAGTCTCCCTTTTTCTCTATTCGGGCCGCGAGGGGTCGCGGCGGAGACGGCACCCTAGCGCCTCTCTGGTCGATTGCGAAGGGCTAGTCGCGTTCCCACGTCGCGACGCGCGGTCAGCGGAGCGCGCGTACGCGCGTGATGCGCTCCTGCACGGCCTGCAGCAGCTCGGTCTCGCTGAAGGGTTTGCGCAGCGTGGGCGTGTCGGTCTTGTCCAGCTGCGGGTCGGGGACGCCCGTCATCATCAGGAACGCTGGCCCCGTGTCCTGTTCGGCGACGGCCTCCAGCAGCTCGATGCCCGTCATGCGCGGCATGGAGATGTCGCTGATCACGAGCTCGATGTGCGGTGCGCCCGCCAGGCGGTCCAGGGCCTCGAGCCCGTCGCGCGCCTCGACCACGGTGTAGCCGGCCAAGTCGAGGGCATCGCGGACGAGCCCGCGGATGGCGTCCTGGTCTTCGACGACCAGGATGTGACCGCGGGAGTCGGGCACGCTCGCGCCGTTGGTGGGCGGAGCGAACGGCAGCCGGATGAGGAACGTGGTCCCGAGGCCCAGCTGGCTCTCGACCTCGATGGTCCCGCCCGTCTGCTCCACCAGGGAGAGCACGGAGGCCAAGCCGAGCCCGGTGCCTTGGCCGCTGGCCTTGGTGGAGAAGTACGGCTCGAAGATGCGCTCCGCGACCGACGGACTCATGCCGCAGCCGTCGTCGCGCACGGTGAGGCCCACCCACTTGCTCGGCGCGCTCCCCGCCCCGGCTTGGGCATCCTCGATCAAGCGGGTGCTGAGCGTCAGCGTGCCCTTCGTCGAGATCGCGTCCCGGGCGTTGGCGGCCAGGTTGAGCAGCGCCTGCTCGAGGGCCGCCTCGTCGCCTTCGACGTCCAGCGCCTCACCGCACGCCTCGTGGACCACGGCGATGTCGGGGCCCACCAGCGCCTGCATCAGCGGAACCGCGTGCTCGACCAGCGCGCAGAGGTCGACTCGCTCGCGCGCGAGCGTGGTGCGTCGGGCGAACGACAGCAGATCGCGCGCGAGGCGTTGGCAGCGCCCGGCGGCTGCGGCGATCTGATCCAGGGAGGCGCTCGCGCGGGCGTCGATGCTGGGGTTCGACGCGGTCACGCGTGCGTGACCGAGGATGACTTGGAGGTAGTTGTTGAAGTCGTGCGCGAGGCCGCCGGCGACGGTTCCGATGGCCTCCACCCGCGCTGAGCGGCGCAGCTCGGCCTCGAGCTCCAGCCTCTCGGTCACGTCGAGCACCGTGCCTACGATACGGAGCGGCCCGTCCTGTTGGACGGCCGCCCCCTCCATGTGGACGTGTCGCACCATGCCGTCGCGACGCAGGAGGCGGAAGTCCACGGGCTCGGGGGCGTGGCTCGCCACACCGCGCGCAGCCACCTCCTCGACGCGCGCGCGGTCTTCGGGGTGGATGAGTCCGAAGAAGCCCTCGACGCTCGGGTCCACGCTCCCGGGTTCGTAGCCGAGGATGCGGTACATCTCGTCGGACCAGCGGATGGCCCCCGTCTCCGTGTTCCACATCCAGCTGCCGAGGTGAACGATGCGCTCCGCCTCGGCGAGCAGGAGCTCGCGCTGCGTGAGCTCGTCCTCGTTCGAACCTCCTGCACCATGCGCGGTCATAGGGCGTAGACTATCCGCCTGTTCGGGCTACTTCGTCCAGCGTGCTTCGAGCTCGCAGCGGTCCAGTCCCTGGTAGCGGCAGCGAACGTGCCGCACGGTGCCGCCGTTGCCCGACAGCGCCAAGCCCCGCTCGAGCCACGGGCCGGGCCCGTTGGAGCAGGTGAGCGCGCCTGCCGTGGTCTGGTCGTCCGCCGGCCCCTCCAGCCAGAGACGCCAGTGTCCCGGCCCGACCTCTTCGGCGCCGAACTTGCCGGTGTCGAAGTAGCGCCCCCACAGGAACCCCGTGCGCTTGAGCATGAACTCCGGCGAGCCCAGCTTGAGCACCATCTTGACGAGGCTGGTGAGCTCGCGGTCGCCCAGGTACGAGCAGAACTGCCGCATGCCGGTGTTGGGGTCGGGGTATTGCATGCCGAAGAAGGCGGAGCAGACGCCGTTCCACGCGGCAACGGGCTGCCAGCTCGAGGCCAGGATGAGGCCGTCGTAGAGGGCGCGCTCGCCAGGCTGCGCGCGGGCGAGGCCGCGCTTCCAAGCGTCTTCGCCGTGGTTGTCGATCACCCACTCGTGCAGGTAGTTGAAGAGCAGGCCCTTGGCGCGACCATGTGGGGGGTACGGAGGGGGAACCATGAGTCTCTCGTTCTGGGGCTAGAACTGCACGCTGGTGGCGATGTCGTGCAGCGGCACGTAACGCGGGACGCCGTCGTTGATGAGCGAGCTCTCCGTGGCGGCGAGCGCAGAGCGGAACTCGGCGTTGGCTTGGCGGAGCGTAGGGTCGGCGAAACCGTAGTCGATCTCGGGCAATCTCTCTACGACGTAAGGAGCGAAGAACATCAGCGAGCACATCTTGTAGTTGAGGTTGTCGCGGACCGTCACCAGCGTGGTCGGGTCGGGGGCCACGCGCTGCGAGGCGCTCGGTACGTCCATGTGCAGGCGGAAGGGCACCTCGCGGGGGTCGACCTGCCCGTAGATGTAGTGGTCTGCGGAGTGCGACACACCCACGTCCAGCACGATGCTGGCGAAGACCCGCGCCAACACGTCTTCGTCGAAGATGCGGCTGGCGTCCGGGAAGCCGGGCACCCACGCGGCACAGTGTCTGGCCCACTCTGCGACCTCGTGGGGCCGCCCGGCCGTGATGCTGGGGGCGACCTTGCGACCGAAGGCGAGCAACGTCTCGTGGTAGCGCCCCAGGAAGGTGCCGTAGGGCGAGTGGATCTCCGGCGCGTCCATGGGGAAGCGGTAGCGCGGGTAGGCGCGGTTGGGGGTTCCGTCCGGGTGATCGAGGCCGCGCCAGAGGGTGGCGACGATCTCCGCGTGCTGCTCGAGCGTGCCGGGGTACGGGGCGTAGATCTTGCCCGGCTTCAGGACCGTCTCGTTTCCGTAGAGCACGGCGTAGTTCACGGCCATGGCCAGCCGGAAGTGCGGGAGCAGCAGCTGCTTCAGGGTGCTCCCGGGCGACAGCCGGGTGCGCGTGATGGCGTCGATGGCGTTGCTCGGGAAGTGCAGCTTGGGGTGCATGAGCAGCGTGGTGATGACGCCGGCTCCTTGCAGCGCGAAGTACTTGGCGGCGACCCAGCCTCCCTCGTGACTGGGGTCGAAGACGGTCTGGTCCAGCGCGATGGCCACCAGCTGGTAGGACCGATCCGCGCGGCGCTTGAAGAGCACGACCGACGGTACGGTGGAGCTGTCCGCGTCGCTCGGGACCAGGCGCATGGGCGTGAAGTCGCTCTTGAACCACGCCTCGCCCGGCTCGAGTCCGGGCCCCTTGCTTCCGTCGAGGTAGGCCGCGAAGAGCCGCTCGTCGGGCGCGTCGAATTGATCGCGTGGCGGGTCGTTGGGGTCTCTTCGAGGGAACAGGAACTTGGAGAAGATCCCGTCGCAGAGGAGCTCGCAGAAGCGCTCGTCCGAGACGCTGCGCAGGCCGGGGTTGCGCCGCGCCCAGAGCCAGCTCGGGACGGTGTCCAGGAGCACCTGCTTGATGTACCGGCGCCCCACGTGGCGGTCCCAGTCCTTCTGCACGTCCTCCGGCACGTTCAACACGGCGGGCGCGCCATCTTCGAAGAAGTCCGGTGCGGGCTGAGGCCAGGGGCCGAAGCTGTAGTCGTGCTCTCTCGTCAACATCGCGCGTCTCCCCCGCGGTCCCTTCATGACCTCGGCCAGAACAGACCTCAGCTACGCGACGCGCGTCCCTGCCGTCAAGCGCGATCCGCGCGGGGCGGTCGCTCTGCGAGCGCGCGAGAAGTGGAGGGCGTTCGCGTGCGGGTGTGGCACTGTCCCCGCATGCGGTACGCGCGGGGCTCGGTGGTCTTTCCGCTCTTGGTGGTGCTCTCGTCGAGCTTGGGGGCATGTGCGTCGCCATCTTCGGGTGTGCGGTCCCGCTCTGCCGCGCAGGCGACCGCCGACGCCGCCCACGCGCAGCCCGTCGAGCTCAGCCCGCCTGCGCGCAGCGGCCCCTCCATGCAGGTGCACTTCATCGACGTGGGGCAGGGGGCGGCGACGCTGCTGGAGTTCTCGTGCGGCGCGGTGCTGATCGACACCGGGGGCGAGCGACAGCCCGCAGACCACCGCGGGAGCGGCTGTCCCAACCCAGGTCACCTCGCGCCCGCGACCTACGACGGGAGCGCCCAGCTCATGCGCTACCTGGAGTCCTTCTTTGCGGGCAGGAGCGATCTCGGTCGGCGCCTGGACGCGGTCTATCTGACGCACCCGCACGTGGACCACACGCGCGGCGCGCCCGCCGTGATGCGCGCCTTCGACGTGGGCGTGCTGGTCACGAACGGCCAAGACGGTGGCTCGGGGAGCTGTGAGCAGCGCGAGGCCGAGCGCATCGCCGCGGCGAGCGCCCACACGCGCGTCGTGCACATGGCGAACCCGGGCACGCCCCTGGGCACGACCAACCGCGACCTCGACCCTCTCGCCTGCGCCGACGCCGACCCGGACCTGCGTGTGCTCTTCGGGCGCGTGGACGCGGCCTCCGCCCCAGCAGGGTGGAGCCAGACCGAGCTGCACAACGAGAACGAACACAGCGTGGTGCTGCGGCTGCAGTTCGGGGAGTTCCGCGCGCTGTTCATGGGCGACCTCGAGCGCCAGGGGATCCACGACCTCTTGGCTCAGTCGGACCCCGTGGTGCTCGACATCGACCTGCTTCAGGTGGGGCACCACGGCTCGCACAACGCGAGCACGCCGGCCCTCCTGCGCGCGCTCACACCCGTGACCGCGGTCATCGCCATGGGCGCCCCCGACCGCGAGGGCACCTACTCCGCGTTGACCTTCGGACACCCGCGCCGCGAGGTGGTCGCGCTGCTGGCGACGCAGCTCAGCGGCAGCGCGCCGGCCCGCAGCGTGAGGGTGGCCACCGCCCCGCGCACCTTTGAGGAGTACCCTCTGGAGGCGGCGCTCTACGGCACGGGCTGGGACGGAGACGTGGTCATCCGCGCGTACGCGGACGGCTCCCACCAGCGCGTCTCACCGGGCCAGCTCTCGCCGCCGAGCGCGCTCAGCCCCGACCCGTCATGAGGGCGTTCACGGCGTCGAGGGCGCGCTCCCAGGCGGCCTCCGTAGCGGCCGTCCACGCGTCCCCCGACACCTCACGCAGCGCTGCGACGATGGCGTCCGAGAACCACGCGTACATCTCGTCGCGCACGACGTAGCCGTGGCGGTGCCTCTCGCCCATGGCCTGCACGTGGCCGGGGGTCCACGACTCTCCGTCCAGCAGGTCGAACACGGAGGTGAAGGTCTCGCTCAGCATCTCGGCTTGGCGCTCCTCGCCGTACTGCAGGAACAGCTGGTCCGCCTCGGGATGATCGCGGAACATGATCGCGTAGACCCGCTGATAGAGCTGCCCCTCGCGCTCGGCCACGAGCGACAGGTTGGCCTCCAGCAGTGCGCGGTCTTCGTGCGGGGCGGGCCCGCCGAGCTTCACGGCCGGCGCGCTCATCGGGCCTCCCGGACGCGACCGGAGCGGGCGAACATGGAGGGGGGGCGGTGCCCCCACTCGGTCCAGATGCCGTGCGTCTCCGGCTGCCACCCCTCCGTGATGGTGCGCCCCCCCCAACCCAGCTCCACCTCGAAGCCCGAAGGCGTCTCCGAGTAGAAGGAGATCATCTTGTCGTTGGGGTGCTGCCCGAGCGTCTGCACGATGCGCACGCCATGGTCCACCATGCGGTCCAGGGCGATCCCCACGTCGCGGAGGTCGTTCAGCTGCAGCATAAAGTGGTGCAGGTGCTTGGGCAGACCCGCGCCCAGCGCCACGGAGTGGTGGCGGGCGTTGAAGTGCAGGAAGGTGATGCGGATGTCCAGCTCGCCGATGCGCGTGATGATGCGGTCGCTCAGCTTCGCGCCCAGCACGTCGCAGAAGAAGCGCTCCGAGGCCTGCATGTCGTTGGCGCGCAGGGCGAGGTGGCCAAAGCCCTGAGCGCCCGCGACGAAGCCACCGCGCACGACCTCGCGGGCGAAGGGGGTGGCCGCCGCCGCGGGCCCCACGTAGAGCTCGCAGGCGGTCCCGCCCGGCTCGCGAAAGCGCAGCAGCCGCTGCACACCACGGGCCTGCGCTTCCGCGTCACGCGCCGGCTCCACCGCGACGCCGGCGGCGGTGAGCCTCGCGGCCGCGCTGGCCAAGGCCTCGTCGTCCTCCGCTTCGAAGCCGAGGACGTCGAGGTCGTCCTGCGTCTCGGCGTCACCGGGCCGAATGAACAGGCGCTGCTCTTGGTCGTCGTGCCGGAGCGAGAAGCCCCCGTCCGGGAAGCGTCGCGACAGCTCCAGGCCCAGCACGGTGGTGGCGTAGGCCTCCCACCGTGGGAGGTCGCTGACCGCGAAGCCCAGGTAGCCCAGCTGCTTGATCGCGCCCATCAGATGAAGAAGTCCGTGTTGGCCGCGCCCAGCATGACCGCGCCGAAGTTCTGCGCGGGCTTGTGCGGGTTGTTCACGTAGTGCGCCTCGGCGGCGTGCATGTCGTTGAAGTAGCGCAGCAGCGGGTTGGTCTCGTAGATGGCGCTGCCCCCCGCCGCACGGAAGAGGTTGTCGATGGCCGCGATGCACTTCGGACCCACGCGCGAGGTCTCGTAACGCCACTGCACGCGCTTCTCGAGCGGGATCTTCTCGCCGCTGACCGCGTAGTCCATCATGTCCTGCAGCTGGTCGTAGAACACCAGCCGCAGCTCCTTGAGGGTCGCGGCCGCCTCGGCCACCGCCAGCTGCGCCATGGGGTTCTCGGCCACGCGCCCGCCCGTGCTGCGCGCCACGCGGCTCTTCTGCAGCGCCACGAACTCGCGCAGCGCACCGTCCAGCATGCCGATGCCGCCCGAGGCCACCGCGCGCACGAACATCTGGCCGAAGGGGATCTTGAACAGCGGCGCGGTGTTCTCGGCGTGCCCGGGGCTCTTCTGGCGGAACCCGTCGCCGAACTTGTGCGTGCGGTGCTCGGGCACGAACTTCTCGCGCACCACCACGCTCTTGCTGCCCGTGCCCTGCAGCCCCGAGACGAACCAGTCGTCCTTGACCTCGAAGTCCCCCTTGGGCACCAGGAAGGTGCGCAGGTCCTGCATGTTGGGCGTGCCGTCGTCGTTGGGCGCGAACGCGCCGAGCATGGCCCAGTCGCAGTGGTCCACGCCGCTGCTGAAGCCCCACTCGCCGCTCAGCGTGTAGCCGCCCTCCGTGCGCGTGACCTTGCCCACCGGCATGTAGCTGCTGGAGATGAGCGTGCTCGAGTCCTTCCCCCACACCTCCTGCTGGGCCTCGTCGGGAAAGAGCGCCAGCTGCCAGCTGTGCACCGACACCACGCCCAGCACCCACGCCGACGAGGGGCACGCGCTGGCCACGGTGCGCGCCACGTCGAAGAAGATCTCGGGGTGCGCCTCGGCTCCTCCCCAGCGCTTGGGCTGGAGCGCGCGGAAGAAGCCCGCGGCCTGCATGTCGTCGATGGTGGCGCGGGGCACCTGCCGCCCCTCACGCGCCTCGGGGACACGAGAGAGCAGGGCAGGGACCAGGGCCTCGGCCCGCGCGACGAGGGTCTTGTGGAGCGTCTCGTCGGGCAGGGCGGCGGCGGGGCGGGGAGTGAGGCTCATGGGCGCATCCTTCTGCGTTGGGTCTCGGGCGATACGTGTCAGGGGTCGGCGGAGCGGGTGTCAGGCGTAGAACTGCGCGTACCACTTGCGCAGCTTGTGGAAGGGGCCGTCGCCCTCGCAGAGGACCGGGTTCTCCACGTAGCGCTTCTCCATCCAGATATCGATGTCCTCCTGGAAGCCCTTACTCATGTTCTCCACGTACCCGCGCTGGAAGGCCTCGGTCTGGCGCGCGTCCTTGCCCTTCTTCAGCATCACCGCGAAGCGCAGGTCCATGGAGCCCGTGTCCACCATGGTGTTGGCGTTGATCAGGCGCGCCTCCATGAAGCCGTCCCAGCGGGAGATCTGGAAGCCCGGCCCGTAGTACGTCGCCTCGATGTGGTACTTGTCCACGCCGCCGCCGATGGGGTAGGCCACGCCCGAGTTGATCTGCTTGGCGATGTGCCCGGTGAACTCGTTCTCGAACTTCTCCACCTGCGTGCGGTGCACCGGGCTGAAGTGCCCCACGTCCACCACGTTCTCCACCAGCTCGTGCGGGTGGGTGTGCACGCGCAGCTTGGCGTGCACCCACGGCATCCACTCGTCGTCCTCGCACTCCGGCATGACGGGCACGTCGAACTGCGGCGCCCCGCCGGCCGGGTCGTGCCACATGAAGACGATGTTGTTGACCTCCTTGCAGGGCGTGGTCTCCACCAGCGCCTTGCCGGGGATGCGCGCGCTGTACGGGATGTGGTTGCACTTGCCGTCCGGCCCGAAGCTCCACGCGTGGAACGGACACACCAGCGAGTCGCCGTTGACCTTGCCGCGCGCCAGGCTGCCGCCCAGGTGTGGGCAGTAGGCGTCCATGATGCGCGGCACGCCGTCCTCGCCCCGGTAGAGCGCGTACTTCTTACCGAAGTAGTTGAGGGTGTGGACGTCGCCGTTCTTCAGTTCGTCCGAGAAGGCCACCACGAACCACCCGCGCGGGTAGCCCTTGAAGGAGTTCTGTCGTGCTTCTGCGTTGTTGCCCATCGTGCTGCTCCAATCAGGCGTTGTGGGACTCGGCGGTCACGTTGATGTTGTCGAACGTGCCAGCCGGGAAGAACTGGCGGAGCCACTTGCGGAACAACGGGATGGGCCCGTCGCCTTCGCACAGCATGGGTGGGTGCACGAACGCCTTGTTCTCCCAGACCGGGATGTCCTGCTCGAGCTGCCGCGAGACCTCGGCGATGAAGGCCTTCCCCACGCCCTTGTCCAGCGCGGCGCCCAGCGACTTCTTCACCATGAAGCAGAAGCGCACGTGCACGTGCTCGGCGTCGGTGGGAGTGACCGACGTGACCAGCAGCGTCTCCACGATGCCCTTGAAGCGGATGGTGTTGAAGCCGAAGCCGTACGAGGTGGACTCGATGCTGCCCGCGACGGCGCCTTGCTTGGTGCCCATGCCGGCCTTGCTGAAGACGCGCATGATGTGGCCGTCGACCGAGGCCTCGCTCTCGGGGTAGTCCAGCGTGCCGTGCAGGTACTGGAAGTGCGCCACGTCCACCTGGTTCTCCGCCATGTCCATGCTGTGCGTGCGGATGTCCCACTCGCGCACCTCGAAGTCCGTCCACTCGTCGGACCCGATCTCCGGGATGACGGGCACCTCCCACTCGGGTGCGCCGCCCTCGATGTCATTCCAGGCGAGGATCATGCCGTTGCGCTCCATGATCGACCACGGGCGCACCTTGGCCTTCGGCGGGATGCGCTCGGAGTACGGGATCTTGGTGCAACCCCCGGTTCCATCGAACTGCCACGCGTGGAACGGGCACTTGATGGTGTTCTCCACCACCTTGCCCCCGTGACCCAGATGAGCGCCCATGTGGGGGCAGTAGGCTCCGAGCAGGGCAGGCTTGCCGTCCTCGCCGCGGAAGAGCACGAGGTCCTTCTCGAAGGCCTTGACCGGCAGCACCTGGCCGGGCTCGAGCTCCCGGCTGAGGGCAACCGCGAACCAACCTTTGGGACTGGACGTGAAGGGGAAGCGTGACTCGCTCATCGTGACTCTCCTGACCCTCGCGGGCTGTTGGGCTCTGGGCTCTGGCTTCGTCGGCCTGCGCCCCTGCGGAGTCCGCCGGGGCAACTAGAACGTGTTTCAGTTTTCAAGCGCTTTGCATGGTGCGTGCCAGCGACATTGCCCGCGAAAACGACGCCTAGCTGCGGTGGGGCGCGCAAAAACCACCCCGGGCGCGAACCCCCAGCGCAAGCGCTGCGCGTGGGCTCGGGGACAGAAAAATTGATGCCAATCAAAGACGCGAACGCCAAACGGCTCCACACTGCGCGCATGAGCGCAGAGACCGCCCTACCAGCAGACGGCGAGCGGAGCGGCAACGCCCTGGTTCGTGCCAGTCGTGAGTTCGCCGAAGAAGACGTGGCCCGCAGCACGCGCGCGACCATCAGCACCATGCTGATCATCGCCATGATGTGGGTGGGGCACGCGCTCACCCCCGTGTGGCTCAAGCCGCTGACCGGCTTGGTGCTGGGGCTGACCCTGGTGCGCGGCTTCGTGCTCTTCCACGACTACGAGCACGGGGCGCTGCTGCGCGGGAAGGCGTGGGCCAAGCCCGTGTACAACCTGTTTGGGCTGCTGGTGCTCACGCCCCCCAAGGTCTGGCGCGACACCCACAACTACCACCACGCGCACAACGCCAAGCTGGTGGGCTCGCACATCGGGTCCTACCCGACGCTGAGCGTGGCCATCTGGAGCAAGCTCTCCCCTGCGGACCAGCGCGCCTACGCCATCGCCCGGAACGGTTTCACCATCCTGTGCGCGTACGTGACCGTGTTCTTGATCGGGATGAACGTCTCGCCGCTGCGCCGCGACGCGCGCAAGAACCGCTCGGCCTGGGCCGCGCTCGGGCTGCACGTGGCGCTGGGCGCGCTGGCCTTCGCGCTGGGCGGCGCCGAGGGGCTGCTGCTGGGTTTCTTGCTGCCGCTCAACGTGGCCTTCGTGACGGGCGCGTACCTGTTCTATGCGCAGCACAACTTCGAGGGCGTGAAGCTCCGCGGGCGGCACGAGTGGGAGTTCACCCGCGCGGCGCTCGAGTCGTCCAGCTACATGCCCATGGGGCCGCTCATGCGCTGGTTCACCGCCAACATCGGCTACCACCACGTGCACCACCTCAACTCGCGCATCCCGTTCTACCGGCTGCCCGAGGCCATGGACGCGCTCCCGGAGCTGCAGCACCCCGGCGTGACCCGCCTGCGCCCGCGCGACGTGTGGGCCGCGCTCAGCCTCAAGCTGTGGGACGCAGACGCTCAGCAGATGGTTCCGTTCCCCTCGGGCGGGCGTCCGGCGTCGGCCGCAGGGCACGACACACCGTCTCCCGTCGCAAGCCCGTGATCTCGGCCAGCGCCCCCAGCGACGCCCAGCTGGGTCGGACGCCGCCGAGCAGGCGCAGCGTGCGCACCACCCGCTCGCGCGCGTTGGGGATGGCCCGCAGCGTTGACCACTCGGCGACGCGGTCGGTCATGCGTTCGTAGACGGCCAGCGTGCGCGGCACGGCGGACGGATCTTGCGTGAGGGCATCCATCAGCAGGGCAGGGGAGGCAAAGCACACCTGCGTGTCGGTCATGGCGCGGCACTCGTCCGACCACCCCTCTTGAGCCAGAGCGCGACGCTGCGCGAACGCCTCCCCGGGTGGCACCACGTCGAAGATGGTGGGAGGCGCCTCCTCCAGGTGGCGCGAGCGGGTGACCGTGCCGCTGGCCACGAAGCTCAGCGCGCCGGGCTGGTCCACCAAGCGCGGCAGGAGCTGGCCCTTGTCCACCCGCACCGGGATCAGCGGGCAGCGCGCGCAGTCGTTGGCCGTCAGGTTGGGCAGGGCGTAGCGAGCGGGGCAGTCGTGGATGGGCGGCATGTCCGTGGCGCTTGCGAATTGAGTGCCAGGACACGCGCGTAGGACGAGAGGCGCCGGGCGGGCGATTTGGCTGGGGAAAGGCTTCGTGGAGGCGCGCGAGCCCGTGGTGGTGGACGCAAGGGCTGCGTTGGCGCTTCGGGGCGGCGCAGGGAGTGCGCTCGCCCGACACCAGACGGCGTGGAATCCCCACGAATCTGGGTGGCACGCGGCGTGCAGTTGGCGCACCAGGAGTGAAACACGTTCTAGTTCCCAGGAGGCAGCACTCATGAGTCTCAGCTACGCGTTCGACCCAGGCTTTCGCGCCATCCCTGGGAGCAGCTCGCCCCTCGAGCTGCGCGAGATGATCCAGAACCCCTTTCGCTTCCTGGAAGAGCGATACCTGAAGCACGGCGCCATCTTCCGTTCGTCCGTGGCGTATCCGTGCGTCTGGATGATCGGACCCGAGGCCAACCGCACCATCATGGTCACCGAGCGCGACAAGTTCTCCTACGAGGGGGGCTACGGCAAGCTCGCGTTCGCCAAGCTCTTCCCCAAGAACATCCTCCTCATGGACGGCGAGACGCACGCCAAGACGCGCGCCATCCTGGAGCCGGCGGTGTCGCGACTGGGGCTCGAGGAGTCCATCGGGCCGGTGCAGGACATCTGGAACCGCCACGCCGAGACGCTGGCCGGGCGCGCCCCCGAGGACGTGTACGTGGTGGCGCAGAAGGCCACCTACGAGGTCTCCGCGCGCGTGCTCGCGGGCCTGCGTGACAGCGACGAGATCGAGGAGCTGCGCCCGTACTTCGAGGCGGTCATCGCGGGCGCCATGGCCCACACCCAGCTGCGCTTCCCAGGCGGCACGCTGGACAAGGCCATGAAGGCGCGCGACGTGCTCTACGCGCGGCTGATGCCGTACGTGAAGCGCGCCCGCGGCGCGTCCGAGCGCTTTGGCGTGCTGGGCCTGCTGACCGAGTACCGCGACGCCAACGGGCGCCCCCTGCCGGACGAAGAGGTGCTGCACCAGGTCCTGCTGCTGTACTGGGCGGGCTACGACACCACCGCGTCGGCGGGCTCCTGGGTCATCCACCACCTGGCGCACCAGGCGGAGTGGCAGCGACGCCTGCGGGAGGAGGTCTTCGAGGTGCTGGGCGACGAGCCCTATCAGCTCACCGGCAGCAGCAAGCTGCGCCAAGTGAGCTGGTTCCTGCGCGAGATCGAGCGCTGCGGGCCGAGCCTGTTCATGTTCCCGCGCGCCGCGTCCGCGGACTTCGAGTTCCAGGGCTACCGCGTGCCCGCCGGCACCCCGGTGTTCTACAGCCCGTGGATGAGCCACCGCTGCCCCGAGTCCTTCCCGCATCCGCACACCTTCGACCCGGGCCGCTGGGACCCGGCGCTGGGCAACGAGCAGGCCAAGGGCAAGTACATGGTGGGCTTCGGCGGCGGCCCGCGCCTCTGCCTCGGCCGCAGCTTCGCGCAGATGCAGCTGCGCATCATGGTCACCACGCTGGTGCGCCGCTACCACATCGAGCCCGACGCCACGACCGAGTTCCACATCATGGGCCTTCCCGTGCACCACCCGGTGGACTCCCGCGTGCGCTTCCGCGAGCTGCTGGACCACCAGCGACCGCAGCGGCGCGCGCCCGAGCAGGACAAGGGCCTCGCGGCGGCGCCACCGAGCTGAGGGCGGCGGGGCGCGACGAAGGCGCGCTGGTGCAGTGCGCAACCCCGATGCGGGGGCGCGGCGAACGCGCTGGTGTCCACGCGCCGGGCGCGGCATGAAGGGAGGGCCTCCTCATGACCAGCACGCCTCCGACTCCAGCCAACCCGCCGTCTGCGGGAGCCAGCCCGCCTCCGACTCCAGCCAACCCGCCGTCTGCGGGAGCCAGCCCGCCTCCGACTCCCCCCGGCCCCCGCTCGCGCCTCCGCAGCGCGTTGCGCCACTGGGGCCCCCAGGCGATCTTCTTGCTGGTCGCCTTTCTGGGCATCCGCGCGTGGCAGCTCCGCGGCACCGCCGAGGGCCTCGCCCCCGCCATCGCCGGCCGTTCCGTGCAAGACCCAGGGCAAGAGCTCTCGCTCGCGGCCCTGCGCGGCCGGCCCACCCTGGTCTACTTCTGGGCCACCTGGTGCGGCGTCTGTGAGCACGTGGACCCCAACGTCGCCTCCGTCGCCCGCGACCACCAGGTCCTCACCGTGGCCGTCAACTCCGGCCGCCCCAGCGCGATCGCGGCGTGGATGCAGGAGCGCGGGCTAGAGATGCCCACCGTTGGTGACCCCTCGGGCGTGCTGGCCCGAGCCTATGGCGTCCGGGCGTTCCCCACGTCTTTCTGGGTGGACGGGGAAGGGCAGATCCAGAACCGCGAGGTGGGGTACACCAGCACGCTGGGGCTGCGGGTGCGGTTGTGGCTGGTGCGGTGATTGTGATCCGGGTGTCCGTCGTTCGTTGAAGGGTGACCCGTCCGCGACACAGGGGGTGACCCTTGTGCCGCTCGAACTCGGTTGGGACTTGGCAGCCGAGCACCGACTGCTGTCGCTGCGGGTCGCAGAACATCAGGATGCTGTTGCGATGGCATCTCGCGTGGTGGCGTACGTCGGCTAGGGATGGTGGCGGACGAGTTCCTGCTCGATGGTGGCGACGAAGCTGTCGGTGACTGGGTTGCCCCAGCAGTTGCCCCCGCGGCTCATGCTGTAGACGATGACGCCGTCGCGCAGCGCACGCGCGTCTTGTTCCCGGGGAATCAGACGTACCGTACCTGTTTCTTCTCGCTCTTCGGCACTTGGTCACCGATCGCGGATTGTGCTATATGTACCCTTCGCCACCGCTGGCGGATACGGCCAGCCTGCTCACCCTCAAGATATCTCCATGAACCTCACCGTCAACCGCTCACGCTTGGTCTGGTTTGGACTGGTCGCAGCTGTGCTGCTGTCCAGTTCCGTCGCAGGAGCTCAGAACTGCACGTCCGGGTTGGTTTATTTCACCTTCGGTGGCCACCACTACTGGAGATGTGGAAATCAGGTGAATTGGACGACTGCGCGGGACCGCTGTGCGGCGTTTTCGCCCGTGGGTGGGTCGCCATACTACCTGGCGCGACCAGAAACGGTCGCTGAGCTCAACGCGCTCGACTCCAACCGTCGTGGTGCCATTCCTGTGGACACCTGGATCGGGGTTGACGACATTGTTACCGAAAACACGTGGCTTTGGACGAACGGGGCCCCCGCCATCTGGAACAGCAGCCCTGTCACGAGTAGCACTGGAACCCCGCCGTGGAACGGTGGTGAGCCGAACTCGTCTAGCGAGGACTGTGTTGAGATTCAGAATCAGGGGCTGTTCAACTACACGGGACGGTGGAACGACGAGAACTGCACCGACACCAGCGATTTCTTCTGTGAGGGCGTGCTCCCGGCAGGGTACATCTGCATCGATGGTTCAGCCTGTCAGCAGAGTTGCACGCTTTCGGCGCTGGGTGACAGCGTGTACATGTACTGCGGCACGACCAGGACATGGGCGCAAGCCCAGACGCACTGTAATCAAAGCGGTGGAGACTTAGTGAGAGTGGACAGCGCCGATGAGCAGTACCACTTGACACGAGCAGGAGGTCTGGTCGGTAGCCAGGGCAGCTCGGTGTGGCACGGCGGCAACGACCGTGGGGCCGAAGGGACTTGGCTCTGGTCTAACAACAACGACCACTTCTGGACAGGGACGAGCGGCGGCACGCCAATCGGCGGCTTCTACACGCAGTGGGCTCAAGGCGAGCCGAACAACAGCGGGAATGAGGACTGCGCGACCTTCTGGAACGCTGGTGGTGCCGACTGGCGTTGGAATGACGCCAACTGCGGCAACAATCTGCCCTTCGTGTGCGAGTTGCCGAACGTTTGTGGCGACGGATTCCGTTCGTCCACTGAGACTTGCGACGATGGGAACCTCATCAGCGGCGATGGCTGTAGTGCCGCGTGCACCACTGAGTCTGTCCTCTGTGGCAATCGCCGTATCCAAGGCAGCGAGACATGTGACGATGGAAACACAATATCCAATGATGGATGCTCCAGCACCTGTCAGACCGAACGCGGGTGGGTCTGCCCCACCGTTCCCATCTACAACACCACGGGGCAGCCTGCGTGTTTCCGTGCTTGCACCACGACGACGTTCTTCAGCCGTTTCCCGATGACGCCCGCGCAGCTACTCGCCGAGAACGGCGCGCAGCCAGCCTCCGGGAGCCAAACGGTTGCCAGCGGGGTGGAGTACCTGGGCTGCGGGAATCTTCAAAACGCCCATGAGGCGCACCTGCGCTGTCAGGCGTACGGCGCGGGTTGGGACTTGGCGCGTGTCAACAGCATGTTCGAGAACAGCCTCCTCGGAACCGTCTTCATGGGCACGTTTTGGTTGGGTGGTACAGACGAGCACCAGGAGGGCACCTTCGTGTGGCGCGATGGTGTCACCATGTCGCCCACATTCTGGAACGGCGGCGAGCCCAACAACCTGGGCAACGAGGACTGCGTAACGAGCAATGCGGCTGGCGCGTGGAATGACTTGGGCTGTCGGA
Organism: Sandaracinaceae bacterium; assembly: GCA_020633075.1. Classification (GTDB taxonomy): domain Bacteria; phylum Myxococcota_A; class Polyangia; order Polyangiales; family Houyiibacteriaceae; genus JADJJE01. The sequence continues at coordinate 1,988,477 of JACKEI010000001.1, read as the reverse complement.
GCGGCAACGAGCGGTACGTCTGCGAGGGCCCAAGCTTCTGTGGCAACGGCGCGGTGGCGATGCCGGAGCAGTGCGACAAGGGCGCCTTGAACGGTGTCGCGAACTCGGGGTGCACGTCGACGTGCACCATCCCGAACGGGTACGGCTGCCTGCTTCCGGGTGGCGTGTCCGATCCGGCTGACGCCCCAGGCTTTGTGGCGACCTGTCCGCGCAGCGCAAGCGGCAGCTGCTGCTTTGCCAATGCGCAAGCGGTGGTGAGCAGCGTGCGGGTAGTGGGCGGGGAGCTCGAGTGGACGACGGCGGGAGAGGCCGGGACGCTTGGGTTCTACGTGTCGGTGCAGCAGCGCGGCGAGTGGCTGGACCTGCACGAGGGCATCCTGCCGGCGTTGCCGGATGCGGCGCAGGGGGCGACCTACCGCCTCCGCGCGGGCAATCTGCGAGGGCGGACGGTGCGCATCGTGGAGCACGAGCTGAGCGGCCGGAGCCTGGTGGTGTACGAGGGTACGCCTGCGTCTGGGAGTGGTTCCGCAACGTTGACGGACAGCAACTACAGCGTGACGGCCAACGCCCTGACGGGTGGGCCCGACATGGCGCCTGATGCGGCTCCTTCGGCGGGCGCGCGGCGCAAGGCTGCGGGGGACACGCCGGTGGGCGTGTTCGCGCTGGCAGCGAACGAGGGGCTGATGCGTGTGACGCTGGCGGAGCTGGCGACGGCGCTGCGGGTGCCTGTTGAGGCGGTGGAGAGCAGCGTGGCGGCCGGGGAGCTGAGCATCAGCGACCACGGGATGCCGGTGGCGTGGACGCGGTCGACGGGCGCAGCGGACAGCGTCGTGTTCACGGCGCGGCGTCGGACCAGCGTGTACGGAGGGACGCGCCCGTACGAGGTGCGTCTGTCTGCGGGAGCGGAGCTGGCGACGGTGGACCGCTCGCTGGGCGACGTGGCGACGGGCACGGGGCGGCAGCGCCTGGTGCGCGAGGTGGACAACTTCGCGGCGTTGGCGGTGAACCCGGACCCGACGCAAGAGTTCTGGTTTGAGGCGGCGCTGGGCAACCACAACTCGTTCCGCGACTACAACACGTCTTTGGTGCTGAACAACGTGGACGGCGAGGCCGCGACGTTCGACCTGTCGTTCTACGGCGGGCCGGATCTGAGCGAGGCGTTGCCGCTGACGCTGACGATGACGCTCAACGGTCAGACCATCGAGGCGCAGGACGTGACCGCGGGGGGCCTTGGCACCGTGCGCTTCACGATCCCGGCGGGTGCGTTGCTGCCTGGCCCGAACGCAGTGCGCGTGCGGGCGAGCTCGGCGGCTCCGGCGGGCACGGCGTTCGCGTACGTGGACGGGTACACGCTGACGTACGGGGCGCCGCTCGAGTTCGGCGCAGCGGGGCGCTTCGAGGCGGTGAGCAACGGCGCGCTGAGCTACGAGCTTGACGCGGCGGTGGGCGCGACCGCGTTCTTGGTGGACGCGACGCTGGACCGGGTGGTGACGGCGACGCGGACCGACATCGACGGCACGCGTGCCCGCTTCACCTTCGACGCGCAGGCGAACCACGAGTACTTCGTGGCCAGCGAGACGGGTCTGCAGGTGCCGGCGGCGCTCCGTGCGCGCAGTGAGCAGAACTTCGCGGACGCGAGCCGAGCTGCAGAGTACGTGGTGATCGCTCCGGCGGCGCTCTACGACGCGGCGACGACGCTGGCGACACGGCGGCAGACGCAGGGCCTGACGACCACGGTGGTGGACGTGCAGGACATCTACGACGCGTACGGCTACGGTGACCACGACCCGTACGCCATCCGCGAGTTCCTGCGCGTGGCGAAGGAGAACTGGCAGACGGCGCCGCGCTACGTGCTGTTGCTGGGTGACGGCAACGTGGACTACCGCGGGGCGCTGCCGAACGGTTCGGGCACGATCCCGCCGCTCTTGGCGCGTACCGACCGGGGCATCTACGCGAGCGACATGCTGCTGGGCGACACGGACGGTGACGGCACGGCGGAGCTGGCCATCGGGCGCGTGCCGGCACACACGGTGGAGGAGGCGAACGCCTTCATCCAGCGAGTGGTCGCGTACGAGAGCACGGGCCTGGACGCGTACACGCGGGACGCGCTCATGGTGTCCGGCATCAACCGCGAGATTAACTTCACGGACCTGGTGGACTCGCTGACGGCGCAGCTGGACGAGCGGGTGAACGTGGAGCGGATCAACCGCGCGGCGCTGACGCTGAGCGAGGCCCGCACGCAGCTGATCGACGCGGTCAATGGCGGCAGCTTCTGGTTCCACTACCAGGGACACGGCGCCAGCAACCAGCTGGATGACGACGGTCTGCTGACGCTGGCGGACGTGCGCGGGCTGACGAACAGCAACGCGCTGACGATCTTCACGGGGATGTCGTGCTCGACGTCGCGCTTCGAGGTGCCGGGCCAGGACAGCATCTCCGAGCTGCTGCTGAACGGCTCACCGGGCGGCGCGATCGCGCTGTACGGCCCGTCCGGAGCCGGGCGCACCTTCGAGTCGAAGAACATCGCGGAGGCCTTCCATCGCGGCCTGCTCACGGGCGACAACCTGGAGCACGGGCGCATGGGCGACGTGGTGCTGGGCCTGTGGGATGGCGCGACGCGAGCCAACGCGTCAACGGCGCAGCTTGCGGTCTACCTGCTGCTGGGCGACCCGGCGACGGTGCTGCCGGACCGCACGGACCTCTGGACGCGGCCTGTCATCGTCGACCCCCCCACGGATGACGCGGGCGTGCCCGTGGTCACCGTGGACGGCGGCGGTGGTGCGGACGCAGGTGGAACGCGCACCGACGCGGGCCGGACGGTGGACGCCGGCCGCACAACGGGTGGAATGGGTGGCGGCGCGTGTAGCGCGGGCACCACGGGCGGCAGCACCGGTGGCCTGTTCTTCCTCCTCGCGCTCCTGACCTGGGCGGGCCGTCGGGCTCGCCGCCAGGTGGGCTGAGCCACGCCCCGCGAGGGGCTCAACACGAGAAAGGGTCGCAGCCCTCGAGCCGCGACCCTTTTCAATTGGCAGGCTGGAGGCAGGCGCGTTGCGGCCATCCATAGAGGCGAGCCTTGCTTCTGGGCTGTCGCCGGGATAGGGAGGCGTGATGGCGCAGCGGCCCTGTGGCATGGTAGCGTCCACGCGTCGCGCTAGGTGATGGGGCCGGTGGGCCCATAGGGAGACTTTCGATGAACCAGTTTCAATTCCGACGGGTGGCCGCAGTAGCGCTCGTACTGGCTACCCTCGCCCCCGCCACGGGTGCGTTTGCTCAGACCTGCGCTTCCGGGCTGCGGTTCTTCACTTTCGGCACGCATCGTTACTGGAGGTGCAACGATGCGGTCACCCAGGCCGTGGCACAGGCTCGGTGCGCCGCGTTCGTCCCAGCCGGGGGCACCGCCTACTACCTTGCTCGGCCAGAGACCACCGCCGAGCGAGCGGCAATCCTCGCTGAGCAGACCGTGGCACGCGCCTGGATTGGCGCGACGGACGCCGTCACCGAGGGGGTCTGGAACTGGACCGACGGGACGCGCGCACAGTTCAACGGGGTCGACATCGTGAACGCTCCGACTGGCACTCCGCCGTGGGGTGCCGGTGAACCCAATGACGCGGGCGCTGGTGAAGACTGCGCGGAGCAGCGGAACACCGGTGGTGGAGTCTGGAACGACGCGGCTTGTACTGCGACCTCGGACGGCTTCTTCTGCGAGGGTCTCCCACCTCCCGGCCAGGTTTGCACGGGGCCCAACGTGGGCGACTGCACTACGGTCTGTTCCACCACGCCAACCCGCTCGGCCCTGGGGAACAGCGTCTACTCGTTCTGCAATGGAGGTGGCACGAAGAACTGGGCCAACGCCCAGCAATACTGCACGCAGATTGGGGGCAACCTGGTGCGGGTGGACAGCATCGATGAGCAGTACCACTTGACGCGAGCGGTTGGTCTAGTTGGTAGCCAGGGCAGTTCCGTATGGCATGGCGGGAACGATATCGCCGCCGAGGGCACATGGCGCTGGTCGAACAACAACGACCACTTCTGGACAGGGACGAGCGGTGGCACGCCCATTGGTGGCTTCTACACGCAGTGGGCACCAGGTGAGCCCAACGACAGTGGCGGCGAGGATTGCGGCACCTTCTGGAACGCGGGTGGCGTTGACTGGCGCTGGAATGACGCGACCTGCGGCACCAACCAGCCCTTCGTGTGCGAGGTGACCAACGTCTGCGGAGACGGGTTCCGGTCGTCCACAGAGACGTGCGATGACGGCAACACGGTCAGCGGAGATGGCTGTAGCGCCACTTGCACGGCCGAGAGCGTCTCGTGCGGCGACCAGCGGATTCAAGGGTCCGAGACCTGCGATGACGGCAACACCGTGAGCGGTGACGGTTGTTCGAGCACGTGTCAGAAGGAGGTGGGGTGGGTGTGTCCGCAGCCGCCCATCTACAACACCGTTGGGCAGCCTGCGTGTTTCCGTGCTTGCACCACGACGACATTCTTCAGCCGTTTCCCGATGACGCCCGCGCAACTGCTCGCCGAGAACGGCGCGCAGCCAGCCTCCGGGAGCCAAACGGTTGCCAGCGGGGTGGAGTACCTGGGCTGCGGGAATCTTCAAAACGCCCATGAGGCGCACCTGCGCTGTCAGGCGTACGGCGCGGGTTGGGACTTGGCGCGTGTCAACAGCATGTTCGAGAACAGCCTCCTCGGAACCGTCTTCATGGGCACGTTTTGGTTGGGTGGTACAGACGAGCACCAGGAGGGCACCTTCGTGTGGCGCGATGGTGTCACCATGTCGCCCACATTCTGGAACGGCGGCGAGCCCAACAACCTGGGCAACGAGGACTGCGTAACGAGCAATGCGGCTGGCGCGTGGAATGACTTGGGCTGTCGGAGCGGCAACGAGCGGTACGTCTGCGAGGGCCCAAGCTTCTGTGGCAACGGCGCGGTGGCGATGCCGGAGCAGTGCGACAAGGGCGCCTTGAACGGTGTCGCGAACTCGGGGTGCACGTCGACGTGCACCATCCCGAACGGGTACGGCTGCCTGCTTCCGGGTGGCGTGTCCGATCCGGCTGACGCCCCAGGCTTTGTGGCGACCTGTCCGCGCAGCGCAAGCGGCAGCTGCTGCTTTGCCAATGCGCAAGCGGTGGTGAGCAGCGTGCGGGTAGTGGGCGGGGAGCTCGAGTGGACGACGGCGGGAGAGGCCGGGACGCTTGGGTTCTACGTGTCGGTGCAGCAGCGCGGCGAGTGGCTGGACCTGCACGAGGGCATCCTGCCGGCGTTGCCGGATGCGGCGCAGGGGGCGACCTACCGCCTCCGCGCGGGCAATCTGCGAGGGCGGACGGTGCGCATCGTGGAGCACGAGCTGAGCGGCCGGAGCCTGGTGGTGTACGAGGGTACGCCTGCGTCTGGGAGTGGTTCGGCGACGCTGACGGACAGCAACTACAGCGTGACGGCGAACGCGCTGACGGGGGCGCCGGACATGGCGCCGGACGCGGCGCCGTCGGCGGGCGCGCGGCGTAAGGCTGCGGGGGACACGCCGGTGGGTGTGTTTGCGCTGGCAGCGAACGAGGGGCTGATGCGTGTGACGCTGGCGGAGCTGGCGACGGCGCTGCGGGTGCCTGTTGCGGCGGTGGAGAGCAGCGTGGCGGCCGGGGAGCTGAGCATCAGCGACCACGGGATGCCGGTGGCGTGGACGCGGTCGACGGGCGCAGCGGACAGCGTCGTGTTCACGGCGCGGCGTCGGACCAGCGTGTACGGAGGGACGCGCCCGTACGAGGTGCGTCTGTCTGCGGGAGCGGAGCTGGCGACGGTGGACCGCTCGCTGGGCGACGTGGCGACGGGCACGGGGCGGCAGCGCCTGGTGCGCGAGGTGGACAACTTCGCGGCGTTGGCGGTGAACCCGGACCCGACGCAAGAGTTCTGGTTCGAGGCGGCGCTGGGCAACCACAACTCGTTCCGCGACTACAACACGTCTTTGGTGCTGAACAACGTGGACGGCGAGGCCGCGACGTTCGACCTGTCGTTCTACGGCGGGCCGGATCTGAGCGAGGCGTTGCCGCTGACGCTGACGATGACGCTGAACGGTCAGACGGTCGAGGCGCAGAACGTGACGGCGGGGGGCCTTGGCACCGTGCGCTTCACGATCCCGGCGGGTGCGCTGCTGCCTGGCCCGAACGCAGTGCGCGTGCGGGCGAGCTCGGCGGCTCCGGCGGGCACGGCGTTCGCGTACGTGGACGGGTACACGCTGACGTACGGTGCGCCGCTCGAGTTCGGCGCGGCGGGGCGCTTCGAGGCGGTGAGCAACGGCGCGCTGAGCTACGAGCTTGACGCGGCGGTGGGTGCGACCGCGTTCTTGGTGGACGCGACGCTGGACCGGGTGGTCACGGCGACGCGGACCGACATCGACGGCACGCGTGCCCGCTTCACCTTCGACGCTCAGGCGAACCACGAGTACTTCGTGGCCAGCGAGACGGGTCTGCAGGTGCCGGCGGCGCTCCGTGCGCGCAGTGAGCAGAACTTCGCGGACGCGAGCCGAGCAGCGGAGTACGTGGTGATCGCTCCGGCGGCGCTCTACGACGCGGCGACGACGCTGGCGACACGGCGGCAGACGCAGGGCCTGACGACCACGGTGGTGGACGTGCAGGACATCTACGACGCGTACGGCTACGGCGACCACGACCCGTACGCCATCCGCGAGTTCCTACGCGTGGCGAAGGAGAACTGGCAGACGGCGCCGCGCTACGTGCTGTTGCTGGGTGACGGCAACGTGGACTACCGCGGGGCGCTGCCGAACGGCTCGGGCACGATTCCGCCGCTCTTGGCACGTACCGACCGCGGCATCTACGCGAGCGACATGCTGCTGGGCGACACGGACGGTGACGGCACGGCGGAGCTGGCCATCGGGCGCGTGCCGGCACACACGGTGGAAGAGGCGAACGCCTTCATCCAGCGCGTCGTGGCGTACGAGAGCACGGGCCTGGACGCGTACACGCGGGACGCGCTCATGGTGTCCGGCATCAACCGCGAGATTAACTTCACGGACCTGGTGGACTCGCTGACGGCGCAGCTGGACGAGCGGGTGAACGTGGAGCGGATCAACCGCGCGGCGCTGACGCTGAGCGAGGCCCGCACGCAGCTGATCGACGCGGTCAATGGCGGCAGCTTCTGGTTCCACTACCAGGGACACGGCGCCAGCAACCAGCTGGATGACGACGGTCTGCTGACGCTGGCGGACGTGCGCGGGCTGACGAACAGCAACGCGCTGACGATCTTCACGGGGATGTCGTGCTCGACGTCGCGCTTCGAGGTGCCGGGCCAGGACAGCATCTCCGAGCTGCTGCTGAACGGCTCACCGGGCGGCGCGATCGCGCTGTACGGCCCGTCCGGAGCCGGGCGCACCTTCGAGTCGAAGAACATCGCGGAGGCGTTCCATCGCGGTCTGCTCACGGGCGACAACCTGGAGCACGGGCGCATGGGCGACGTGGTGCTGGGCCTGTGGGATGGCGCGACGCGAGCCAACGCGTCAACGGCGCAGCTTGCGGTCTACCTGCTGCTGGGCGACCCGGCGACGGTGCTGCCGGACCGCACGGACCTCTGGACGCGGCCTGTCATCGTCGACCCCCCCACGGATGACGCGGGCGTGCCCGTGGTCACCGTGGACGGCGGCGGCATGATGACGACCGACGCAGGTGGCTCGACCATCGACAACGGAACGCCTGCGCCAGACCAGGGGCGCCCTGTCACGCCTGGCGGCATGGGTGGCGGCGCGTGTAGCGCGGGGACCACGGGTGGCAGCACCGGTGGCCTGTTCTTCCTCCTCGCGCTCCTGACCTGGGCGGGCCGTCGGGCTCGCCGCCGGGTGGGCTGAGCCGCGCCCCGAGAGGGGCTCAACACGAGAAAGGGTCGCAGCCCTCGAGCTGCGACCCTTTTCAATTGGCAGGCGGCCACCCCGCCGCCGCGCCACCCCTCCCAAGTGGCCTCAGCCCCGAGCGGCCTCAGCTCAGTTGAAGCCGCCCTCGTCGATGAAGTCCTTGAGGTCTTGCAGCACACTGGCGGGGACGCTGCCCACGCGCAGCGTCTCGTCGGCGATGGCGTCGGCCGTGCAGTCCGGGAAGCCGGGGACGCTGAAGGTGGCGCGCACGTCGGCGTCCAGCACGGCCACCAGCAGGCTGGTGGAGGAGGTGGCGCCGATCAGGGGCACGCCGTTGCAGCCGGCGAAGTTGCCCTCGAGCCCGGCCGCGTTGCCTTGCAGGCTGCTGAACGCGGCGCTGCGGCTGCTCCAGTTCTGCGTGGTCTCGGTGCCCTGCACGAAGCCGGGGGCTGTGGGGCTGTGGCAGTCGCTGCACATCTGGAACGTGGCGCTACTGTAGAGGTCACCGAAGGGGTCCGCGGGCGGCGGGTCGATGGGCTCTTCTTCGCAGCCCCCGGCGGGCGCCAGCAGCGCCGCGAAGACCAAGCCAAAGTAGAATTTCCCGTTGCTTCGACGCATCTCGTGTTCCTCGTGTGGGTGGCGTGGCTACTCCGCCCGGAGGCGCAGCAACGTCAAGTATAGCTCCAAGCGTAGCCGGTCGCGACGCCAACGGGGACTGGGGAAGCGCGTCATGAACGCGTACGCGGCTGCCAGCTGGGCCTCGATGTCCACGGACGTGGCGGTGCGCGACACGCCCTCGAAGAGGACCAGCTCGGCCAGCTGCACCAGGAGCCCTTGGCTGACGTCCGTGACCACGCTGCCCGTGCGCTCGTTGAAGAGCGCCACGTGCGCGAGCCCCTGCTCCAGCTGCGTGCGCGCTCGTGCGAGGTCCCCCTCGGCGCGCGCGACGACAGCCCGACGCAGACACACCTGTGCCAGCGGCAACAGATCGTCGTCCGAGTCGCTCTCCTCGAAGAAGCGCGCGAGCAGCTGTGAGCGCCGGGCGAGCGCCTCCTCTGCGTCGCGCTTGCGGCCCAGGCCCACGAGGGCCTCCGCGCGCAGGCCGGCCAGCAGGGCCTCGTAGCGCTCGTGCCCGTACACGTAGCGGTCCAGGAGCGAGCCCTCGGGCCGCGAGCGGATGTCTCGATGGGCGCGCAAGAGCGCGCCGGCCTGGTCCAGGGACTGGAGCGCGCGCTCGTGCTGACCCAGAGAGAGCCGCTCCGCGCTCAGGCCGATCAGCGCCTTCAGCCGGTTGACCGGGGTGTCGTCCTCACCCTCGAGCGCCGTCAGCAGCAGCTCGTAGTGCTGCGCGGCCTCCGCGTGCTCGTCCTGCCGAGCCAGCTGGAACGCCAGCTGGTCCAGCACCATGGCGCGATGCCTGCGGAGCTCGGGGTGCGCCTCGAGAAGAGTCAGCGCCTCCCGCGCTGCCGCCACGGCCTCCGGCTGACGTCGCGCGTGGAAGAGGCTGCGCGCCATGGTCAGGTGAAACGCGAGCTGGGCCTCCGGGCGCGTGAAGGGCAGCCGCGCCCGGCGCTCCAGGTGCTCCACGGCTCGGCGGTGGTTACCCAGGGAGGCCTGCAGCGTGCCCAGCGCCTGCAGCAGGGCGGCCTGCGCGCGCGGGCGCGTCTGCGCAAGGTCCAGCGCCAGCAGGTAGTGGTGGTTGGCCTCGGCGGCGGCCACCCGTGAGCGCTCGCGGCGCGCCTGCTCGTGGCGCACGTAGCCCCACAGCTGATGCAGCGTGACGTCCCGCGGGAGGGCCTCGTCCACGCGGGCGATCCACGTCAGGCACCGGGAGACCATCTCAGCGAAGCGTTGGTCGCCGGCCTCGGTGCGCGGCACCGCGGGGAGCTCGCGCGCGTCGAGGTAGGCCCGCGCGAAGAGGTAGGCCGGCTCGTCCGGTGTCCGCGCGAAGCGCTCGTCGTAGAACGCCCGCACGTCTTCTCCCTGAGCGGCGCGTGCCTCGATGAAGCCCACGTGCGCGTCCAGCATCCCTGGGTTGCGGCTGGCCTGGAAGAAGTACCCTGCCGCCTCGCGCAGGTCGTTCTCGTGCAGCTCACCGTAGGCGCGCTCCAGCACGATGGCGCGGTAGAGCTCCTCGGCGTAGCGCCGCTCGGGCGCCTCCGCCCGCACCCCGCTGGCCCAGGTGGTGGCGAACTGATACTGCAGGTACTCGCTGCCGTGGCGCGACGCGAACTGCACCGTGCGGAGCGCGATGGCCCTCCGGCGGTCGGTGTCCTGGTCGCCCGTGTAGAGCGCAAACAGGCGCTCGCGTGCGGCCTCCTCCACCCGTCGCACCGCGGCGGCACGCCCCGCCTCGTCGCCCAGCTCTCGCTCGTCCGCGCTGCTCTCGAGCGGGTCGAGCAGGGTGCGCAGCGCCAACTCCACCTCCAGCATGAGGGCCAACTCACCGCCTGCAGGCGCGCTTGCGTGGGCCTGCTGGAGCGCGGCGTTGGCGGCCTCCCGCGCCCGGCCCCGCGTGAGTTCCGTCACCACGTCGAGCGCTTGCACGATGCGCTCTTGCACGGAGAGGGCAGGGTGCGCGGCCAGCGCCGCCTGCGCGGACACACGCGCCTCCCGGTCGGCCAGGTGCCCATAGAACCGGGCCGCGAAGGCCCCGTAGAGGCGCAGCGTGTGCGGGTCACCCAGCCCGGTCACGTGCTCCGAGCGCAGCCGGTCCAAGGTAGTGAGCGCCTCGGCCTTGTCGCCCAGATCATCCAGCAGCTCACTCGCGACCAGCAGCGAGAGCGCGCAGGTGTCCGCCGGCGACGGAGGGGCCGCCGCGCTGCTCGCCGTCGGTCCGCCAGCGCCACTGCCGGTCGGGCAGAGCGCTCGCACAGCCGCCAGACGCGCCCGCTCGCTGTCCACGTACGCGCGGCTCAGCTGCCCACGGGCCAGCGCGAGGTCTTCGCGCCGGTGTCGCGCCAGGTTGTCCATCAGCTGGGCCCAGCCCCCCATGGCCGTGCCCGCTCCCGCTCGCGCCGCCAGTCGCTCTGCATAGTAGATGGCGGACTCGTACTCCCGCAGGTCGAGGTGCAGCGCCACCACCTCTTGCAGGGCGGACAGACGCTCGGCCGCGTCGGGGAGCAGCACCAGCAGACGGCTGGCTACCAAGAGCTGCGCCCAGCGGTCGCGCGCCACGTGCAGCTCGGCGCGCAGCCGTGTCAGGTCCCACGAGGCCGGCACGACACCGTCCAGGGGCAGGGCGTAGATGTCCAGGGAGCCGCCGTGGGAGCACGTCATCTGCAGGCGGTTCGCGCCGGGCGCGGGGTAGTGGCAGTTCCACCGCGAGCTGGTCAGCTGCTCCAGCGTCTGCCCTTCGAAGGGGTCTGCGCGCGACGCGTCGAAGCCCACGCGGGCGATGACGCTGTTGTCGCGTCCGTCGATGACGCCATCTCGGTTGGTGTCGTTCAGGTACTGCGAGAAGTAGATGAAGCGGCCGTCGCGCGAGAACGCCGGAAAGCCGGAGACGCCTGGCAGGTCCGGGACGAACACGGCCGGACGCGCCCCCTCCGCACCGCGCCCCAGCGGCACCACGTGGATGCCGCGGCCCACGCGGCTGGCAAAGCTGACGCCAATCTCGGGGCGTCGGGCCTCGACGGCCACGTACGCCAGACGCTCGCCGTCGGCAGAGCGCGAGAGGCCAATCATGTCGCGCTGCAGGATGGTCCTCGGCGCGCCTCCCGTCGCGGGGATGGCCTGGAACACGAAGCCGCTGTGCAGGTCGCGCCGCGACAGCACGCCCAGCTGCGACCCCTCGTCCAGCCAGATCACCTCCAGCTCCGCGGTCTCGTCGTCCGTCACGCAGCGCTCTGCGCCGTTGGGCAGGTTGCGGACGCAGACGTCGCCCTTGGCGTCGTGCACGAACGAGAGGTACGCGATGCGGCGACCGTCCGGGCTGACCCGCGGGAAGGCGTGGTCTCCGAGCGCCTCGAACAGCCGCACCGGCGCGCTGCTGGGCGGGGACTGCACCAGGATCTCCGTCGTGCCGACCTCGTCCCCGACGAAGTAGAGCGCGTCGTTGGTGTCCGAGTAGCTCGCCATCAGGTGGTTGCTGTGCCCCGCCGTCAGGCGCACGGGCAGGCGCACGGCGAGCTCGTCCTCGAGGCCGTCGACCTGGGCGCGCCCCCCCGTGGCAAGGGTCAGCAGCGCGAGCCAAGCGCACAGCAGCGCGACACCTGCGCGCAGTGTCCGGCGCGAGCTCACCGGTCGCACTCCTTCGGGCCCCACTGCCCGGGCTGCGCTTCGACCAACGCGCCGCACGGCACGCGCAAGAGGTGGACCTCGCGCCACGCGGCACCGGCGGCCTCCACGCTGCGCCCCTCGGCGCGCGTGCTGAGGAACTCCCACACCTGTCGGCGATGAAGGTTCTCGCGTGCCACCAGGCGCGCGAGCTCGTCGGGGTCGACGTCGGCGCGGCAGTCGTCCGCGCGAGCGACCAGCAGACCGCTTGCGGCCTCGCCCAGGCACCGCGCGATCAACAGGGCCTCGATGCGCTCGTCGTCCGTCTCCGCGCGGGCGACCAGCTCGGCGACGACGCCCAGCTCGCCTCCTTCACCGCTTGCGGCGAGCGCTTCCCGCGGGATCGCTTCGGGCCCTGGCTCGATGGCGGCGTCATCCAGCTGCTGCTCGCGCGCGGGGTACTCGCCGGCTGCCTGACGCTCGAGGGCGGTGTGCTGGCTGACGACGGCGACCTCGGCGTGCACGCAGGCCTGTGAGAGCAGGAGGCTCAGCGTGAGGCACGAGGTTCGGGCGGTCGTCCGCAGGGCTTGCCGGTCAATGATCCGCATGGGGCTCCTCGTCTCGAACGGTCGCGTCGCGTGCCGCGTCGGCGCCGTTGGCATCGCTCGCGTCGTCCGTCTCCGTTGCGCGTGCTTCTGCGCCGCCGGGGGACTCGTCGGGCGCGGTCGCCCGCCGGGCCGGCCGCTGGTTACGTCGGACCTCGATGTCCGCGTCGGGCTCGCGGAAGAGGGGGTCCACGATGGGCGCCACGTAGTCGTCCAGCAGCGGCGCGATGGGGATTGCGCGGATGCCCTGGATGCTGGCGACGCCCGCGATGCCGCCCAGCTGCAGCTCGAGGTCCATCAGACCGTCCTCGATACGGGCCTGCAGCGTGCGCGGATGACCGAAGGGCAGCAGCGCGCGGACGGTGTTCATGTTCGTGTCTTCGCGGTAGGGGTCCAGCACGTTCAGGAGCGCCTCGAGGTGCGAGCGGCTCATGCGCACCAGCTGCACGGACCCGTCCAAGGCCAGCGTCTCCGGCGCGAAGCGCAGCGCGAAGTTCGCGTCGAGGATGTCGGTGGCTTGCCGCCCCTGCACGCCGGTGGCGTTCCCACGCATGGTCATGTACGCGCCGCGACGCCGCACGTCCGCCTCGAGCTGCGTCGTCACGACGCCACCCCGATAACCGAATTGCAGCCGGTCCAGCGCGAGCGTGGTGCCCTCGACGCGCAGGTTTCCGGCGAGCGGGCCGATCACCTGGTCGCCGAGGATGATGCGGTCCGCGGACAGGAACGCGTCGCGGGCCAAGAACGGCTGCACGTCGGGGAAGCGCGCGTGGCTGAGCGGGTTCCCGCGAGGGCTCGCTTGAATGGTGTAGCCCGTCGGCGTGAGCGTGATGACCTCGACGATGGGGATGTCCCCCTCCAGCCTCTCTATCGCGACGCCGATGTCCGTGAGGAAGACGCCACGCGCGACGACGCGCGCGCTCACGCGGAAGGTGGAGAGGTCGCCGGACTCGATCACCAGCGGGACGCTCAGGGTGCCCCGCGCGGTGCGGGCGAAGCTCGTCCCAGAGAACGCCTCCAGGTCCTGCTCGAGGACACCAGAGAGCCCCAGCGCCTCACGTCCGTAGATGGCCGCTGCGGCGTGAGCCGTGCGTCCCGCGCGTACCTCGCTGAGCGCCCCCTCGTACGCGCCACTCAGCTCCAGGCGTGTCCGGCCGGCAGGGTTGACGAGCGTCAGCCGGGACAGGGTGGCGCTCACCGGGGTGACGTCCAGGGCGGCCTCGAGGTGGGCGTTGGCGATGGGGTAGCCCGCCAAGAAGTTCTGACCGACGTGCACCACGCGCAGGTCGATCGCCGCCTGTAGCGTGCTGGGGTCGTCGAGGTCGGGGATGCTGAGCACCACGGTCCCGCTCAGGTCCGAGAGCTCCGCCTGCCGTCGCCCGTCGACCACCTCGGCGTGCGGCAAGCGCGCGGTCAGCGTGAGCTCCGTGACTCCCTCCCGAGATCGTGCACGCAGGTCCAGCTCGGTGGTGCTCGCCGTGGTCACCAGCCCCTCCGGCGTCGCGTAGCGCACGCCGTCCAGCGCGAGACTGAAGTGCTGCTCCGTGCGCAGCGCCTGGGTGACGTCGGTGGAGAGCGCCAGGAAGCGGCCCGAGCGCGCGGGGCTCGCGAGGGCGTCCGTCAGAGTCCCCTCCCCATTGATGCGCAGCTCCTCGAAGCGCAGGTCCGTGTCCGCCCCGAGGTAGGGCCGCAGCACCGCAGCGAGGTTGCGGGCCGAACCGTTCACCCGGTGCTCGACCGACTGACCGTCAGACCCGAGCGCGGCGTGCGCGGTCAGCAAGAGGTCCGGCGCGGCGGGGTCCGCTTCGTCGCGTGTGCGGGCGCCGTCTGCCATGGCGGACGCACCCAGGCGGGCTTCGGCGTCGTAGACGTGCGCGCGGAGGTCGGCACGCGCGACCACGCGCAGCGGGTGCGAGCCGGCGAAGGACTCGCCGCTGGCCTCGAGGTTTGCCGCTCGTCCGTCCAGCTGCAGGTCGTACGCGCCACCCTCGCCGCGCAGGGCGAGCACGACGCGGGGCAGGTCCACGGACGTGCTGCCGGCGTCGACGTGTCCCACGTGACCGTCCAGCCGCAGCAGGCCACGGGCTCGAGGCGGGGCGAGAGTGTCCAGGCCCTCACCCTGCACGGCCAGCGCCACGCCGCGCACGGACAGCGACGTCTCGCCCCGCTCACGCACGCTGAGCGAGCCCAGCACCAGGTCGCCGTGCACCGAGCCCGTGTCCAGGTCGATGTGCAGCCGTGGCGCCAGTCCGCGCGCGTCACCGGCCTGGCCGGCGGCCGCGAAGCGCACATCGCCGTCCACCGCGACGTCCAGGGCCCCACCCAGCCCGAACAGCCCCGCCCCGTCGAGGGACAGCTGGTGTAGCGCGACACGTGCGCGCAGAGGGCTGGCGTTGACGCGGTCTCGGCCTGCGTGCGCTGCCAGCTCGCGCGCGTCGAGCGCGACGTCACCGGTGAGCGGCAGCCCCTGTAGGCCCGCGCGCAGGAGCCCCGCGCCCTCGGCCCGCGCGTCGGGAGCCAGCAGCGTGAGGCCGTCTGGCCCGTCGCGCAGCTCGAGGCGTGCCAGCCCCACGGTCAGCACGTCGTGGGTGGACGCGCCCGCTGCGCTCCCAGCGGGCGCGCCCGTCGCGCTCCCAGCGGGCACGCCCGTGACCCAGGCCGTGTCCAGCGTGGGCCCCGTCAGGCGCAGCACCAGCGCCTCTCCCGCCGCCGACTGCGACGCCACCGCGATGACGGCGGCCGACTCGGAGACCGCGGGCACCGAACCGTCCGCTCCAGCGCTCTCAGCGCTCACCGGAGCCGTGGCGGCGGCCTGCTGTGCCTCCGTGAGCGCAACGTCCTGGCTGAAGTCGAAGCGGGTGGCGTCCAGCTCGAGCGCGTAGGTCTCGAACACCTCGGTGGAGGCCGCGCGGGTCTCGAGCGAGAGGCGGGCCCCCTCGACGTGCCCGCGCGGAGAGCCCCCCTCGAGCGAACCGCGCTCGAGCGAAGCGTCGAGGTCGATCAGCCCGGCCACGCCCTCCGCCCCGAGGGTGGCGTCGTTCAGCACCAGGGCGGCGCGGAAGCCCGAGGCCTGGACGCCCTCGAGCACGAGAGGCAGCTCGTCGAACTGCGCGTCCACACGCCCGGTGGCGGCGCGCAGCGTGGTCGGGGTGCTGTCGTGGAGCTCGCCCGCGATGTGTCCACGCAGCACCCCCCCCAACACCGAAGGGATCTGCAGGTCCAGCCTGGTGCGCTCTCGCGCCTGGTCGAAGGTCACGCCCAGCGCGAGCTCGGCGCGCAGCGGGACGCGCGTCTCGGGGACCAGCGTTGGCGGGGGCCAGGCCTCCACGGTGACGCCCAGCTGGACGTCGTTCCGCACCGCGAGCTCGACGTCGAGGGCGAACTCCGAGCTGCCTTCGAAGCCCGCGCGCAGGGGCGCGCCATCTGCGTCGCGCTCCGCCGACTCGGTCTGCTGCCACGTCACGCGCGAGCGGGCGCCCTCGGGTGGGTGCAGCGACAGCGCGAGGTCCGGCTCACCGGCGGTCTCGTGCACATGTGCGCTCAGCGCCAGGTCCTCGAGGACGACCTGCGAGACGAGCTGCTCTCCTGCCACCTCCGTCAACGCCACGCGCGTGACCGACAGGCTCGCCTGGTCCACGTCCACCCCGAGGCCGCGGACCAGGTCCAGCATCTTCGAGAGCGGGGTAGGGGGCGCCTGGTCGTCGGGATCACTCGGAAAGAGCAGGCCGAAGGTGTCGGTCTCGGCGTCGCGCACCAGCTCCAGCGCCACCTCGTCCACGCGCAGGTCGAGCAGGTGTACGCGGCCATCCAGCAGCGCGTCCACATCCAGCTGCCCATCGACACGCCCGACACTCAGCCAGTTGGGCGCGTGCGACGCGAAGCGGTCTGGCTGCGCGAGCGTGAGCCCTTCCGCGTGTACGGTTCCCGACCAGGGCGACACGGCCAGCGCGCGAAAGTCCAACGCGACGCCCCCGTACTCGAGCGCGGCCGCCACGACGTGCGGCTTCACCCGTGGGTGCTGCAGGTTGCCGAGCGCGAGCAGCGTCAGGCCCGCCGCGAGCGCGATGGTCAGCATCCCGAGCGCGACCAAGCGCAGGCCCCACCGCAGCCAACGCCGGCCCGGGCGCGGCGCAGGCGTGGCGGCGTCCGTGTTGGGCGCGTCAGGCAGGTCTGGGGCGTCGGGCGACGAGGTCACGCGGCCTCACGATAGCGCGTCTCGGGGCGCGAGCCCGAGGTTACTCAGCACCTCCTGCGGCGTTTGGTCGAGCGTCCAGGCACCAACCCGTGACGGGTGCGCCACGGTCTCGCGCAAGACGGCCAGAAAGCGCGCCCGCGGCCAGGCGACCGCACCAAAGCTCGCGAGGTGGGCCGTCGGGACCTGGCAGTCTACGAGGTCGATGCCCCAGCGCAGGAAGTGCGCGAGGGCCGTGGCGAACGCGACCTTGGACGCATCCGGGCGCAGGGCGAACATGGACTCGCCGAAGAACGCGCGTCCCAGGCTGACGCCGTACAGCCCCCCCACCAGGTCGCCGTCTTCGTAGGCCTCGATGCTGTGGGCGAAGCCGAGCTCGTGCAGACGGGTGTAGCCCGCCACGAGCTCGTCCGTGATCCAGGTGCCCGCTTGGCCCGGCCGGGGCACCGCGGCGCAGGCGCGCATCACGTCCACGAAGCGGGTGTCCGCCCGCAGCTCGTAGCGGCCACGCGCGATCTGCTTCTTGAGCGTGCGTCCGATGACGGCGGCGCGCGGCTGCAACACGAAGCGGGGGTCCGGGCTGAACCAGAGCAGAGGCGCGCCCTGTGTCGGCCAGGGGAAGATGCCCTGGCTGTACGCCAGCAGCAGCCGCTGGGGCGCCACGTCGCCGCCGATCGCCACGAGCCCCTCGGGTGACGCGCGCTCGGGCGGTGGAAAGGCCAGGGCGTCGCTCAGGAGGAAGACCATCGCCCGAGGGATCCCCAAAGCGCGTCGAAGTCGCGGGAGAAGGTCTCGACGAGGCGCGGCTCGTGCGTCACCACGATGTTCTCGCGGTTGTAGAGCGCGGCGCTGCGGGTCCAGTTGTAGCTCCCCGTGACCAGCACGCTGCGGTCGAACACGGCGTACTTGTGGTGCATGTGGTGCTCGGAGCGATCCACCCGCAGAGGCACACCGCCACGCTCGAGCCGGCGTGCGTCCGAGCCCTCGTCTTCCGACTTGTCGTTGTCCGTGATGATGCGCACGGCGACCCCGCGCTGGTGGGCGGCGGCGATGCGCTCGCTGATGCGGTCGTCCGTGATGGTGAACACGCAGATGTCGGCCGTCTTGCGCGCCGCGTCCAGAAGCGCGCGGATGCGCTCCCGGCAGGCCTCGCCGGGGCTGAAGTGCGCCTCGCTCGCGGCCCCGCGCGTGGCCCCCTGCGCCTGCACGAACGGCAGCGCCTTCATCACGTCCTCGAGCCACCGCAGCAGCGTGTGCCCGCTCTGCGCCAGGTCCCCGTCGCGCGCGATGTCGAAAGCCCGGTTGCGAACGAAGGCGACGTCTTCAGCCGACTCCACCACGCGCTCGAGCAGCTCCTCTAGTGAACCGCGCTCCTCCCGGGAGAGCCGGTGGTCCTCGGCGCTGTCCCGCAGGGCACGCTCGACGTCGGCCTGCTCCGTCCCCGTCACGCTTCGATGGCCTCGGCTGGGGGCGGCGCGCTCTCGTACGCGAGCGCGATGTCGTCCGCCTCCACCGAGACGCGCACGTGGCCACCCTCCGGGAGGTCGCCGTACACCAGCGCCTTGGCGATGGGCTTCTTGAGCTTGGTCTCCACCAGGCGTGCCATGGGGCGCGCGCCCATCGTGGCGTCGTAGCCGTGCTCGCTGAGCCAGGTGAGCGCCTCGTCGGACAGCGTGAGGGTGACCTGCTTGGCCTCCAGCATGCCTGCCAGGAGGGCTACCTCCTTGTCCACGACGCGACGGATCACCTCGCGCGACAGGCCGTGGAAGTACACGACGGCGTCGAGCCGGTTGCGGAACTCGGGCGTGAACGTGCGCTCCATCGCGGCCTTGGCGCGCGACTCGCCGAGGGCCTGCTCGGCGGCCTCGCCACCAAAGCCCACCACCTTGGCGGAGGCCTCGAAGGCGCCGGCGTTGGTGGTCATGATCAGCACGGCGTTGCGGAAGTCCGCCTCGCGCCCGTTGTTGTCCGTCAGCGTGGCGCGGTCCATGACCTGCAGCAGGATGTTGAACAGCTCGGGGTGCGCCTTCTCGATCTCGTCGAGCACCACCACGCAGTGCGGGTGCTTGCGGATGGCGTCGGTCAGGAGCCCGCCCTGATCGAAGCCCACGTAGCCCGGGGGTGCGCCGATCAGCCGCGAGACCGTGTGGCGCTCGCTGTACTCGCTCATGTCGAAGCGGATGAACTCCACGCCCATGGCCTTGGCGAGCTGCTTCGCGAGCTCGGTCTTGCCCACGCCGGTCGGCCCGGCGAAGAGGAACGAGCCCACGGGCTTCTCGTCGGCGCGCAGCCCGGCCCGCGCCAGCGTGATGGCGGTGGTGATGGTCTCGATGGCGTCGTCCTGACCGAAGATGACCCGCTGCAGAGCCGGCCCCAGCCCACGCAGCTGCTCGCGCTCCACCGCGGTGACGGACTCGATGGGCACGCGCGCGATCTTGCTCACCACGCGCTCCACCTGCGGCACGTCGATGGTGCGCAGGCGGGCCTCGCCCAGGAGGCGGTCGAAGGCGCCGGCCTCGTCGATGAGGTCGATGGCCTTGTCCGGCAGGAAGCGCTCGGCGATGTGCTTCGACGAGAGGCGCGCGGCCGCGTCCAGGGCCTCGTCGGTGTAGGTCACGTCGTGGTGCGCTTCGTACGAGGGGCGCAGGCCCTTGAGCACCTGGATGGTGTCCTCCACGGTCGCCTCGGGGACGTCGATCTTCTGGAAGCGCCGCGCCAGCGCGCGGTCGCGCTCCAGGTGCTTGTAGTCCTGGTAGGTGGTGGAGCCGATGCAGCGCAGCGTGCCGTCCGCCAGCGCGGGCTTGAGGATGTTGCCGGCGTCCATGCTGGAGCCGGTGGTGGCCCCCGCGCCCACGATCATGTGCAGCTCGTCGATGTACAGGATGGCGCCGGGGATCTCGCGCAGGCGCTTCACCACGCCCTTCAGGCGCTCCTCGAACTGCCCGCGGAACTTGGTGCCGGCCACCAGCGCGCCCATGTCCAGGCTGAAGACCCGCGCCTTCGCGAGGACGTCCGGCACCTGTCCCGCGTGGATGCGCAGCGCCAGGCCTTCCGCGATGGCGGTCTTACCCACGCCGGGCTCGCCCACCAGGACGGGGTTGTTCTTCCGGCGCCGGCAGAGCACCTGCTGCATGCGCTCGAGCTCCACCGCGCGCCCGATCAGCGGGTCGATGCGGCCGGCCTCGGCCTCGGCGTTGAGGTCCGTGGTGTACGCCTCGAGGGGGTCCGTGGCCGACGCTCCCTCGCCGTCCTCGAGCTCGTCCTGCCCATCGTCGTCGAAGGCGCGGTCGCCCCGCCGGCGCACGATCTTGTCCGAGGACTCGCCGCCGTGGGAGACGTACTGCTTCAGGGTCAGCGCGGTGAGGCCCTCTTGCTGCAGCACGAAGAGCGCGTGGGAGTCCTCTTCCTTGAAGAACTGGATGAGCACGTGCGCCCCGTCGATGGTGTCCATCTGCGACGACAGCGCGTGGATGGCGGCGCGCTGGATGACGCGGTCCAGCGAGAGGGTCTGCTGGGCCTCGAAGGTGGCCCCGGCGGGCAGCGGGGTCTGGGTCTCTTCGAGGAACTCGTTTAGGCGGGCACGCATGCGCGCGCGGTTGCCGCCGCAGTCGCTGATGGCCTTGCCCGCCGTGCGGTCGTCCAGCAGCGCGAGCAGGAGGTGCTCCAGGGTGACGTACTCATGGCGCATGCGCTCCGCCGTCGCGAAGGCCTCGCGCAGCGTGTTTTGAAGGTCCTTGGCGATGCTTGGTCCAGCCATCAGTCGTCCGTTTCCTTGGGCCCGTCCTCGGGCTCCATGCTCAGCCGGAGGGGGAACTCGTGCTCCGTAGCCAGTTTCTCTACCGTGTCGATCTTGGTCTCCGCGACCTCTCGCGTAAAGACCCCAGCGACACCGACCCCGTTGTGATGGACGTGGAGCATGACGCGCGTGGCGCTGGCCTCGGTGTGCCGAAAGACGCTCATAAGCACGAAAACGACGAAGTCACGCGTGGTGAAGTCGTCGTTGTGCAGGAGCACACGGTACATGGGCGGGCGCTTCGTCTTTTCCCGGGTGCGGGTCTCGACGACGACGTCGCCGTCATCTTCGAAGGGTTTGGCCATGAGCGCAGCGTAGCAGGATGGACGCGGCGCGGGACCCGACGTGCGGGGCCCGCGGCCACCGGGACGGGGAGGTCACGGGCTGACGCGCGCCGATGCGGCCAAGCGCATCAGGGACTCGCGGTCCATGTCCCCCGTGAACGCGTAGGTCAGGCCGTCCTGGTGCCGGACGGGCACGGAGTAGCCGCGCGCGCTGCCGTAGAAGAGGTCGTGGTTGCCGAAGCGCACGGGGGCGCCCGCGATGGCGCCTGCTCGCGAGGGGAAGACCACCACGGTGACTCGGCGCCCCTGGACCTCGTAGAACAACGCGGCCGCGCGCTCTTCGCGCACGTTGGACACGCGCGCACCGACGAGCCGCGCGTCTTGGCGGTCGAAGCGGGCCGGGCGCACGGGGAACGCGACCTTGCCGCGGAAGTAGCGCGCCACTTGCGTGGGCTCCGGCTCTGCGACGTCCGACGGAAGCTGACTGGAGTGCAGCTGGACCACGTCCTCCAGCATGCTGGCAGACGTCACGTTGGCGTCGTCGGTGACCCCCACGCTGCCAACCACCATGAACAGGGCAGCCGCAGCGGCCACCATGGGGACCGCTTGCTTGAGCGGCACCGGGGAGATCGTGACGATGGGTGCCCGCCGTTGCTCGGCCGGCGCTTGCTGCAGCGCGAGCCGCACTCGCTCCTCCAGGCTGCTGGGCGTGACGGTGGTCTGCGCGCGAGCCCGGAGCTCGTGGCGGATCACGCGGTCGAGCTCCACCAGCTCCTGACAGTCGGCGCACGCCTCGATGTGACGCTCGAACTCGATCTGCGTGGCGGGGTCGAGCTCGCCGTCGACGAGCGCCCCCATGTGCCGCTGGACCAGGTCGCACTTCATGTCGGGGTCGCGTCCTTTCCAACGAGGTGTCCTGCCCCGGCCGCGACGCCGAGGGCGCCGTCCGCGTGGCTGCGGGCCGCCTGACGCTCACGGAACTCCGCGAGCGAGATGGGGGCGTCCGCCGCGTTCGCGACGTCCGAGACCACAGGCTGAATGATGCCCAGCGCGAGGGCCTGCTCCATCAGCTCGCCCTGCATGGTCTTGCGAGCGCGGTGCAGGCGCGACATCACGGTGCCGATGGGACAGCCGACGATGTCCGCGATCTCGCGGTAGGAGAGCTCCTGGATGTCCGCGAGCTCGATCATGATGCGATGCTCGGCGGGCAGACGAACGAGGGCGGCCTCGATCTCGTCGGCCAGCATCTTGCGCTCCATGTCGTCGACCGGGTTGCGAAGGCGCCGCATGGTCGCTCGGCTCATGGTCGCCTCGCCCACGGGGCGGGCCATCTCACCCTCGAACACCCCGCGCTCGCGCACGGTGCGGCGATAGCGGTTGATGAAGGTGTTGGTCATGATCTTCAAGAGCCAGGCCTTCAGGTTGGTGCCCGCCTCGAACCGGTCGTAGAACCGGTAGGCCTTGAGCAGGGTGTCCTGCACGAGGTCTTCGGCCTCAGCTGGGGCACGCGTGAGGCGCAGCGCCACCCCGTAGAGGGTGTCCAGGTGCGGCAGGGCGTCGCGCTCGAATTCGAGGCGGGCCTTGTCTGCCGCTTTGGTGTTGTTTTTCTTGGAGAAAATGCCCATGGCTCAGTAGAAACGCCGGCGGCGGGGTTCTATTCGCCGAAAGCATGCCACACGAGCGCGATTCTGGGCCAGGCCGACCGCTCAGGCCGGGTCGTCTGGGGCGTCCGGGTCGTGCTCGTCCGCCGGGTCCTTGGTGCGCCGGGCCACGGACACCAGCCGGTCCTCCAGCTCTTCGATGCGCGACTGCAGGCGGCGCACCTCGGTCTGGAGCTGCTGGACCGTGCCCATGGCGCTCTGGACGATGGCCTTCACGCGGTCGTCCGCCTTGCGTTGGAACTCGTCCAAGGCCTCCTTCGAGTTGGCCATGAGCTTGCGATCCAGGCGCTCCGCCGCCGGAGGCGGCACCGTGGCTGGGCGGGGCGGTGGCTCGCTGGGGCGGTGCGCCTCCTCGTCTTCGCGCCGCACCAGCTTGCCCATGGGCCCGTCCATGAACGTGTTGACGATGCGGTCGCGGCCCTCCTGCACGAAGGAACGCAGGCTCGTCAGCGTGCGCCGCTCGTCGCCGTTGCGCTCCTCCTCGTAGATGATCTGCGCGAGCGTGACCCGCGTCAGATCCTCTTTCGACTTGTTGTCGATGATCTGCACGTTCTGCCCGACGCGGACGAACTCCGCGATGTCCTGGAGGGTGACGTACCGGCTCTCACGCGTGTCGTAGAGTTTACGGTTCGCGTAGCGCTTGATCACCCGCTGCGCTCCGGCGGAGATCTCGTTCATTCCGGGTTTCCTGACTTCACCATGGGCGTGTGGGACGCGGGCGGCTTCACTGGGGGGAGGGGGCACGACGAGGGGACTGTGCAAATAGCCCGCAACGACGCACTGCGTCAAGCTGGCGTTAAGGGGCGGCGTTCGTCACCCTCCCCATGATGCGCGAGTCTGCGGCGCCCGACCAGAGCGACTTCGAGGACCTGACGCGTCGGCTGCGTGGCGTCCACGACGTGGCGCTGCGCGTTGGCGCCGCCCGCCTGAGCCTCCTCGACCTCGGGCCAGCGCAGCTGTCTGCGGTGGTGCAGTGCGCGCTCGACGCGGTGAGGGACGGCCGCCCGGACGGTCAGGACGCGCTGGCTGCGCTGGGTCTGGCGCTCGAGGCAAGTGACTGGGACGCCCTCCGTGGCCGCGCGGCGCTGCACGCTCTCGGAGAGGGACGACCGTTGGTGGCCACGTACCTGGTTCCGAAGGAGGAGCCACCTCCCGAGGGAGCACCCCTGAGCGTCCCGGACTTCGGCGTCGGGCGGCCGCTGACGTTGGGGGAGCGCAAGTCCGTCGCGCGGGGGCGCAACCCGGACGTGGTGGCGAGGGTGCTGCGCGACCCCGACCCCGCCGTCATCCGCATCCTGCTGGGGAACCCCTCGCTCGTGGAGGCCCAGGTGGTGCGCTTGGCGGCGCGTCGCCCCGTCCAACCGGCCGTGCTCCGCGAGGTCTACCGCTCGCTAAGGTGGTCAGCCCGCCACGCCGTGCGCCTGGCGCTGGTGCAGAACCCCTGGTGCCCCGTGGACGTGGGGGTTCGCGTCGCGCCGCTGCTCACCCTGGCGGAGCGCCGCAGTGTGGCCACGGGGGCGGAGATCCCGCTGGCCGTTCGCACGCTGTGTGACGGTCTCGCCACCCGCTGACACGCAGGCGCTCCTCTCTGCGGCGGCTCTGCGGCATGCGTCGGTGCCGAAACGCAGCGAGCCCGGCTCCGACCTTCGGGGTCTCGGCACGGGCTCGGTTGCTTGTCTCGAGGGAGAGTGGCGTCGAACGACGGGCGGCCAACGGCCGGCTGGGTCAGCCCCCGGCGCCGCCGCGCTTGAGCTCGCCGAGGACCAAGCGCGCGACACCCTTGAGCGTGTCGAACACTCCCTCGCCACTGGCGGCGCACGCCTCGTAGTACGGGACGTTGTTGGGGTTCAGCAGCTCTTGCAGCTCTTCCACGGAAGCGATGCTCGGCATGTCGCGCTTGTTGTACTGGATGACGTAGGGGAGCTTGTCCAAGCTGTACCCCTGCTCCGCCAGGTTGGTGCGGAGGTTCTCCATCGACTCGATGTTGGCCTCCATGCGCGCAATCTGGGAGTCCGCGACGAACACGATGCCGTCCACACCCTTCAGGATGAGCTTGCGGCTAGCGTCGTAGAAGACCTGGCCGGGCACGGTGTAGAGATGGAAACGCGTCTTGAACCCGCGAATCTCACCCAGCGCCAGCGGGAGGAAGTCGAAGAAGAGCGTGCGTTCCGTCTCCGTGGCGAGCGAGATCATCTTCCCCTTCGCCTCCGGGTTGGTCTTTTGATAGATGTGCTGCAGGTTGGTCGTCTTGCCACACAGACCCGGTCCGTAGAAGACGATCTTGCAGTTGATCTCGCGGTTGATGTAGTTGATGAACGACACGATCAGCTCCTAATCGTTGAACAGGTTGTCGATGTCGTCATCGGTGATCTCGGCGAAGGGCGTCTCCTGATTGGGGTCCTGGACCTTGTTCAAGAGCGCCTCGAAGATGAGGTTCAGCTGCTCGCTGGCCTTCTTCACGCGCAGGCGCACCAGGCCCAAGCTGGTCTTGTTGTCGAAGATGACCACCAGGATCACCCGGTTCCCGACCAGCTGGATGTGGATGTTGCTCTTCTCGCCCTCGTGGAACTGCGTGCTGAACTCGTTCTCGCGGAGGAGCTTCGCGATGCCCCCGGTCGCCGCGATGTTGCCTGCGGTCAAGGAGGCGAGGGACGTCGTGTCCAGTTGTTCGGTCTCGCCGGCGTTGGCGATGAGTTGGCCGTTCTTGTCGATGATGAATACGACCTGGGCGTTCGCTTCGCGAACCAGACGATCGACGATCGTTTGGATCTGATTGAACTCCTCCTCGTACATCACCATCTGCGGGTTCGTCATGAACTCCTCCTGGCGATCCGTAGCTCGATTTGTGTGCGCTGCATCGGTACTTGCTCCGCAGTCCGCTGATGGGCCCCGACAGGGGGGTGTTCGCGGGCGGCGCGGAGCCCAGGTACTACCAGATGCGCCCCCATTCGGTAAAGCCCCAAGCACCCGGCCGTGAAATGTCCTCGTTTGGGTAGACGCCGCGCCTTGTCAGCCGCATGGCGGGTGCGCATGGTGCGCCTTCACTTTGCGAGGGTTCTCTTGCTGACCACACCGCTCCGCGCAGTCGCCAACGTCTTGAAGGCACCGCTCTATCCCGTGTACGCGCTGGCGCGCCGGCGTGGGGCGCCCACGGGGTGGCTCCACCTGGAGCTGCGGCCGCGGCTCTCGGAGTTCCAGAGCGCGCTCCCCAGCATCGCGCGCTTCGTGCCGGAGCTGCAGCTGCGGCAGCCCACGCCCCTCGCGTCTCTGCGCCGCCTGGCGGTCGCCGCCGGCAAAGACCCGTCGGTGCTGGGGGTGTTGGTGGAGGTCCCGCCGCTGCAGGTCGGCTGGTCGCGTGCCCGCGGGCTGCGCGACGTGTTCCGCACGCTGCGCGACGCCGGCAAAGAGGTCGTCGTGTATCTGCCTCGCGGCGGCGGCAACCTGGAGCTCTACGTCGCCTCGGGCGCGTCCAAGATCCTGCTCGGGCCGGAGGCCACGTTCATGGCGCTCGGCCTCTCCATGGAGAGCCGCTACATCAAGACCATGCTGGGGAAGCTCGGCGTCAGCGTGGAGTCCTTCGCGCGGAAGGAGTTCAAGACCGCCGCCGAGACGGCCGCACGCGACCGCATGAGCGACCCGCAGCGCGAACAGCTCACCGCCTTGCTTGGGTCGCTGCATGGCGAGCTCGTGGAGGCGCTCGGTGCGCGGCCGGGGATGAGCCCCGAGCGCGTGGAGGCCGTGTTCGCCGCTGGCTTCCTGCGCGGTGAGGCCGCCATCGCGGCCGGGGTCTGCGACGGCTTCGCGTACGAGGATCAGCTGGCGGAGACGCTGGCGCGCCTCTATCCCGACCACCCTCGCAAGCCCGAGGCCAAGCGCTCGCCCTGGTCGAAGCCAAAGAAGAAGCGCACCCCGGACGCCCCCGCGGTCGAAATGCACGGCGCCGGGGCGTTCCTTGCGCGGTCCGAGCACGAGTTCTTCTTTCCGCTGCGCGAGCGCCCCTACGTGGGCGTCGTGCGCGTGCAGGGGGCCATCCGCGACAACGACGAGGAACCGCGGGGCATCCGTCAGACCTTCTGGGCGCTGCGCGCCGCACGTGAGGACGAGCTCTGCGTGGGCGTCGTCTTGCTGGTGAATTCGCCGGGAGGGTCTGCCCTCGCCTCGGACCGCATCCACCGCGAAGTGGTGCGGCTTAAGCAGGAGAAGCCCGTCGTGGCGTACTTCGAGGACGTCGCTGCCAGCGGTGGCTACTACATCGCGGCGCCCGCCGACGCGATCGTGGCCCAGCCGGTCGCCATCACCGGGAGCATCGGGGTCGTGTCGGCGCGGCTGCTGGCACGTGACCTGCTCGCCAAGGTCGGGGTCCACACGGAGGTGCTGCGCTCCGCTCCCCACGCGGACATGTTCAGCCCGGCGCGCGAGCTGGACGACCGCGAGCGACAGATCCTGGACACCGAGCTCGACGCCTTCTACGACAACTTCGTGCGCCTGGTCGCGGAGGGGCGGCGGCAGCCGGTCGACGTGATCGAGCCGCTCGCACGGGGGCGGGTGTGGTCGGGCCGCGACGCCGCCGCGCGGGGCTTGGTCGACCGCCTGGGCGGCTTCGACATCGCGCTCGAGGAGGTGCGCCGCCGCGCGGACGTCCCCGACGTGCAGCGCGCGAGCTTGGAGCCGGTGGTGCTCCAGATGCGTCCCCTCATGGGCGACGGGACGCTTCGGCGGCTCCTGGTCGACGGCGATGCGTCCACGGGGGCTGACTCCGAGCACCACGGCGGGGTCGCGAGCCCGCTCGCGCAGCTGGCCCCGGCCGTCGGAGCGCTGCTCGCTCCGTTGGCTCCAGATCTGGCAGAGCTCGTCACGCTGCTGGGCGGCCCCGAGCAGGCGCTCTACTACGCCATGGGGCTCCCAGACATCCGCTGAGGCGCACACACCCGGTTTCCATTTTCGATCCGCTCGTCTATCCTCGCGCCTCTGGAGGTCTCTCGATTCATGCACCCTGCGCTGCGCACCCCGACAACCGCTTCGACCGTTCACGCTGAGCCGCGCCACGCGCCGCACTCGGCTCGCTCCGGCCGCTCTCTCGAGTCCACGGCCGCGCGTCTGCGCATGGCCGCATGCTTGCTGCCGGTCTTGGCGCTCGTCGCGTGCGGCGGGAACGGGGCGCGAGGCGTCCACCCCGGGACCATGCCCGAGGGGGGCTCCTTCCACGGGGCCTGGCTCTCCCCGCAATACGGGGACATGCACCTCTGCGTGACCGGTCGCAACGTCATCGGGAACTACGTCAAGAACGAGCGAGAAGGCCGTATCCGCGGCGAAATCGACGGCGACATCCTCTGGTTCAACTGGGAGGAGTCGCGCACCTACGTCCCGGGTAACCCGGTCGAGGTGAGCGGCCGCGGCTACTTCCGCCTCAGCCTGAACGAGGACAACGACAACGTCCTCACGGGGGAGTGGGGCGTCGACCAGGACCGCACCGGCGGCGGCCCCTGGACGGCCATCAAGCGCCGCCGCCAGGGTCCCGACACGTGTGACGGGTCCAGCAGAGCGGTCACGGGCCGCGAAGTGAGCTGGGACGAAGAAGAGGGAGCCGACTCGTCGTCCGACGACGAGCTCTGAGCTTTGGCGCAGGTCAACCCGCTCACCCGCGAGCTGCTCGTCAAGCTCGTCTACTACGGGCCTGGGCTCGGCGGGAAGACCACGTCTTTGCAGCGCATCCACCAGGCTTCGCCCGCCGAGACGCGTGGCCAGATCGTGTCGCTGGCGACGCCCGTGGACCGGACGCTGTACTTCGACTTCCTGCCGCTGCGAGCCGCCAGCGTCCGTGGTCATCACGTGCGCCTGCAGCTCTTCACCGTGCCCGGGCAGGTGTATTTCAACGCCACGCGCAAGCTGGTGCTGACCGGCGCCGACGGCGTGGTGTTCGTGGCGGACTCCCAGCGCGAGCGCCATGACGCGAACCTGGAGAGCCTCGAGAACCTGGCCGCCAACCTCGAGACCCACGGGCGCTCCATCGACGAGATCCCGCTGGTCTTCCAGTACAACAAGCGGGACCTCCCGAACGTCATGGACATCGAGGAGCTGGACGAGGCGCTCAACCCCCACGGCGCGCCCGCCTTCGGGACCTGCGCGGCCGACGGGGAGGGCGTCATCCAGGCGTTGGACGCGCTGGTGCAGGCCGTCATGGACGACCTCGAGGGTCGGCAGCTCCTGGGTGCCGAGCCCAAGCCGCTGGTCGATCCCGAGTTCCACCGCGCCGAGGAAGCCCTCGAGCACGAGATCGGGCGCGCAAGCGCCGAGGTGTGGCGCGTGGACGACGAGCGTGGGTATCCCACGGACCCGCCGCCTCGGCCTGGCTTTGCGACGACGTACGACACGAGCGACACGCGCTACGACTTCGAAGACCTCGACGAGCCGGGTGATGTGCTCCAGGCGGTGTCTGCCCCCGCGCCCGCCTCCGTTGCTGCTAGCACGTCGAGCACTGCGCCCGCGCCATTCTCATCTCCGTCCGGGCGACCCGCGTCTGGGTTCTCGTCCCGGCCCGTGTCCGGGCTCTCGTCCCGGCCCGCTCCAGCGTCGGATTCCTCGTGGGACGACTTCGACGACGAGGTCGACACGGGCGCCTCTGGCGTTGCCGATGACGCGGCCGCTCCCAGAGTGAGCCGCGTCGCGTTCGCGCGTGACGCCAAGACCGTCGCGCCCCCCCGCCTCCTCTCGGAGCCGCCGCCGGCTCCGACCGCGGTCGAGCAAGGCCCTCTGCCTGGCGGCGGCCCAAGCTGGGCGCCCCTGTTCGGAGGTGAGGCCGCCGGCGTGCGGCTGGTCGAGCTCGACCTGTCGGAGGGCCGCATCGCGGAGGCCTTGGCGCGCTTGGACGGGCTCGTGCAGCGTGCCCTGCGCGATGTGGCCGACCTGCTCGAGCTCCCCGAGAGCGGGCGGCAGGCGGTGCTCGTCGCGTCGCTGCTCGGCATCGACGCGACGCGTTGGCTGCGCTTCAAGGCCATCTGCGCGCGGGGGCGCGCCTTGGTCCCCGTGGCTGGCACCGAGGCCCTGTCTGCGCTCGCCCTACTGATCGAGGTCCACGAGCGTCAGGCCGCCTTGCGGTCCGTACGCTGAGCCTCGCCGCCCCCGCGCCGCGTGGGGGACTCCACGGTGGGCGCCGCGTCGCGGCCGCTCTTGAGCAGGTACACGTAGAGACCGACGCCCACGACGGCGGCGAACGTGAGCTTCACCCAGTAGGGCAGCGTCGGCGCGTGAATCTGGCTGATCGTTCCCTCGATGACGCCCGCCAGCACCAGGATCGGCATGCCCCCCACGACGAGCAGCACGGCGTTCTGCGCTTCTTCCCGCACGGCGCGCCCGCGCCTTCGGCGCCCGGGCAACAGCATGCCCCGGCCGATCATCAAGCCGGCCCCCCCTGCGATGAAGATCTGCGTCAGCTCCGGGATCCCATGCGGCAGGATCCAGCCCCAGAAGAAGAGGCCCTCGCCGGCCAGGTGGTACTGCATCGCGAGCGCGCCCAGGGGCAGGCCGTTGTAGAAGAGCACAAGCCCGGTGCCCAGCCCGAACGTGATGCCGAGGGCGAACACGAAGAAGGTGACCTTGATGTTGTGCGTGAAGAGGAACGCGGAGAACACGGACGCGTGACCGGCGCTCGCCACCTGCCCCTCGTCCCGCATCACCCGCTCTTCCGGGGAGAACGCCTGGTGTTGCTCCGGGATGAGCACGGCGCGCGAGCCGGGGTCCACCGCGATGCCGACCGCCCCGACCACGGCGCCGGCGAAGAGCAGGGCCGCCGAGAGCGCGATCACCTTCCATTCCGCGCGAAAGAGCGCCGGGAAGGTCGCGGTCAAGAAGCGCCAGATGCGCTTCTCACTACGGGGTTGGGTCGCATACACGATCGCGTAGGCGCGGGCGACGAGTCCGTTGAGGTAGTCCACCAAGGTCGCGTCCATGCGCTCCGTGCGGGCGAGCAGCAGGTCGCTCGAGGCGGCCCGGTAGAGCTTTGCGAACTGCCGGACGTCGTCCAGGTCCTGCGAACGCGGGCGACGCTCCATGTCCAGCACCAGCTGCTCGAGGGCGCGCCAGCCGGGGGTCCGCTCCGTGATGAAGCGGTTGACGTCGAAGCCCTCCATCAGGCCCGCGCCCCCGAGAGCACGACGGCGACGATGTTGAGCACGTAGCGCTCGGCCGACAGCTGGGGGGGGCGGGGGAGGGCCAGGCGCCCCTCGAGGTGCTTCGCGAGCTCCTCGAACAGCTCGTGCCGGACGTGCAGCGGCAGGGCGTCGCGACGCAGCCCGAGGGCGACCATGGCGTCTCGCTCCGGAGCTGTGACCCGTCGCGCGGCGTGTCGGACGTTGGGGTCGTCCAGGAACGTGTTGTAGCGGAGCGCCGGGGGCACCACGGCCGACGGGGCCGGGAGGCTGCGCTCGCGCACCACGATCGTGCCGGCGGCGATGTCCCCGAGCCGGCGCTGGTCCGGGTCCAGCAGCAGGCTCGCCCCGCCGACGAGGTAGCTGACGGGGAGCACGTCCACCATGCGCACCAGGTTGCGAATGACCGCCTGCGCGAAGGTCAGCCGCAGCCCGTTCCGCTGCAGGACGCGCAGGCCGAAGAGGCGCTTGCCCGGGGTCTGACCGCGCAGCCCCCACTCGAAGAGCGCGCCGTACCACCACAGCACCAAGAACGAGGCCACCATCATGATGACGGTGGCCAGCGAGGCGAGGGCCGGGCCCGCCACGCTGAGCGCGATGCCCAGCATGGTCAGCATCACCCCCATCGCGACCAGGTCCAGCACCCAGGCCGCCGCGCGCGTGGCTGGGCCGGCGAGCTCGAACTCGAACGTGACGTTCTCCGGGGTGGTGACCGCGAGGGTTCCGTGGATGTCGCGCAGCTCCCGCATCGGCAGCCGCGAGCATGCCGCATGGCAGCCGTTCCCACAATCGCAAGGCACAGCTCTTGGAGGAACCCAAGGGTCGGAGTATGCTCGTGGTCTACGGACTGGCGCGGGGGTCCCTGCCTCCGCCGCACGTCCACAGGCGTAGATTGGGAAAAGAATGGCGAGCCCGTGTCCGAGGTGCGAATACCAAAACGTTGATGACGCAAAGTTCTGTCATCAGTGCGGCGCCATGCTGGAGCAGGAGGTCGTCGCAGGGGCGGATCCGCTCATCGGCCGGATCCTGCTCGGGCGCTACCGCGTCACGAAGCTGCTGGGCGAAGGGGGCATGGGCAAGGTCTACCTGGCCGAGCAAAAGATGGGCACCGCCACGCGCGGCGTCGCCATCAAGACGCTGCACACGGAGCTGACCAGCGACCCTCAGCTCGTGGCTCGCTTTCATCGTGAGTGCGAGACCGTCATCGATCTGCACCACCCCAACACCGTCCAGTTCTACGACTTCGGCGAGCTCGAGGACAAGACGCTCTTCATCGTCATGGAGTACATCCAGGGCGAGGACCTCGCGCACACCCTGCAGCGCGGCGCCATCGATTCGGAGCGCGCGGACCGTCTGCTCATCCAGATCTGTGGGTCCTTGTTCGAGGCCCACAACATGGGCGTCGTTCACCGCGACCTGAAGCCGGAGAACGTGCTGCTCACGCAGCGCGGCGGCCAGACCGACTTCGTGAAGGTGCTCGACTTCGGGATCGCGAAGCGCAACGAGGCCGAGGACGAGTCGCAGGCCAAGCTCACCAAGCAGGGCATGGTGCTGGGCACGCCGCCCTACATGAGCCCCGAGCAGTTCAGTGGGCAGTCGCTGGACGCACGGAGTGACATCTACTCGTTGGGCGTGATGACCTACGAGATGCTCACGGGGCACCTGCCGTTCGAGGCGAGGACCCCCTGGGAGTGGGCCACCAAGCACCTCACGGCGCCGCCGACGCCCCTCGAGACGCACGCCGTCACCGCGAACCTGGCTCCGCGCAAGAAGGCCGCCATCATGCGGGCGCTCTCCAAGAACCGCGACGACCGCCACGCCACGGTCATGGAGTTCTTGAACGACTTCACCGGGATTCAGGACGCCCAGGCGGCTTGGACCATGGCGACGAGCGCGGGCATCAGCGGGGGAGCGGCGGCAGCCACCAACCCGCCCATGAACACGGCGCCCCAGATGCCGGTCTCGCGGCCGTCGGTGGGGACGCCGCAGCCCATGCACAGCGAGCCGGGCAACCAGCCCCTCTACCCAAGCCAACCCGGCCAAGGCCCCAGCAGCATGGGCTACGACCCCAACGCGACCGGCGGGCTCTACCAGACCGGGGGTCATCAGGCGCAGGGCAGCGGCATGGGCAAGTGGATCGCCATCGCGGTCGCCCTGGTGGTGTTCGTCGGCGGAGCAGGCGCCGTACTGCTGATCTGGATGTTGTCCCAGACGCCCGACACGACGACCATGGCGCAGCCTCAGCCCGTGGCTCCCCCCGTTGGCACCCAGGTGGCAGACCCCAACCAGGTTCCCGTGGCGCCCACGCCTCAGCCGCCTACACAGGTGCAGCCCGTGGCCGTCGCGCCGACGGCGACTCCAACTCCGACTCCGACGCCCACGCCGACACCCACCCCCGCGGTCGCGGCCACGCCAGAGCCGGAAGCCGAAGAGGAAGAGGAGCCCAGCCGTAACAACGGTCGGAGCTCGGGCTCCAGCTCGGCACCTTCGGGCGGGGACCGCGCGGCCGGGCAGTCGGCGTTGGCAGCCGCTCGGGCTGCCGTGGGCCAGAACGACGTCGAGCGCGCGATCTCCTCGCTACGCACCGCTCAGCGAGCCCTCGGCAGCAACGACAGCGACGTCGCGGCGGTTCGAGGCCAGCTGGCGCAGCGCGGCGGAACGAAGGTTGGCATCCTGATTCAAATGGGACGCTGCGATCAGGCCCGTGCGCTCTACCGACAGTTGCGCGGCGTCAACGCCGCCGGCAGCGCACGCCAGCACTTCGGTGACTGGTGCCGTCCCTGATAGTGCGTTCAGCCCCGCGTCACAATCGGCTTGCACGGCCCACGAACGGGTGGGAATACTCGGCCATCGTTTCGATCCACCACTAGGGATCCAGGTCACTTCGCTGGGTGCGCTTTGTCAGATTGTTGACCCCGCCCCCCCGCCCGCACTACTTCAACGGACGGAACCGCTAAGTCTCATGGCCTGACAACCCCGGCCGACGTCGTGCAGACCGCCCCCAGAGGGTCCACGACGTCCCACCCGGGGGGAGAGAGTCGTCAATGGCACACCGAATGACGTGGAATGAGATCTGCTCCAACCCGGAGTGCAAAGGGCGTTGGATCGCCCTGCACGGTTGCTCCTACGACGACGCGGGCCGCGCCGCCGAAGGTGACGTCGTCGACATCGACAGTGATCTCGCCGAGCTGTGCAACCGGGTTCGAGACGCTCATCGTAAGAACTGCGCCATTCTCTTCTGCGCCAACTGACTAGGGCGGCGGCATGAACGCCGACGCCGCACCACCCGACGCCGACACGGGCCAGACACTGGGTTCCGGCGTCGAACCCGCCCCGCAGGCGGCCTATTCCCAGACGCCCCGCTCGTGGACCGGCGCCGGGCTGGGTCTGGCGATCGCCTTGGTGGTGCTCGTGGGTCCGTTCCCCACGTGCTTTTTCAAGCTTGCGGTCGGGGCGCCGTGTCCGGGCTGCGGCTTGACCCGCGCCACGCTCGCGATGCTGCAGCTCGACTGGGCCGGAGTGCTCCGCTTCCACCCCCTCGCGCCGCTGGTCAGCCCGCTGCTCGGCTGGCTCTTGCTTCGTCCCGCGCTCGTCCGCAGCGGGCTGGTGAGCGAGGAGCGCTTCAGGCTGTCCCCACGCGCGACCGGCTGGCTCGCGGTGGGGGTGATCCTGGCGCTGTGGGGGGTCTACGTTGCGCGGCTCGCCGGGGCGCTCGGGGGGCACCCTGACCCGGTGGTCTTGCAGGACGGTTGGCTCACCCGGTGGTGGTTCTAGCGTGCACGGTGCGGACATGCGCGCTATGGACCGCAGAACGTAGAGAGAGGTCGACACATGGCGGATAAGTCCGAGTACAGTCCAGGTCTTGCGGGAGTGCCCGCGGCGCGTTCCAAAGTGGGCTACATTGATGGCTCGGTCGGCAAGCTCCAGTACCGGGGCTACCCAATCGAGGTCCTGGCAGAGCGCTGCACCTACGAAGAGGTCGCGTTCCTGCTCGTGAACAGCCACCTGCCCACGCAGGCCGAGCTGGCCGCGTTCTCGGCCGAGCTCGCAGCCGAGCGGCGGCTGAAGTTCCGCATCATCGACGTGCTCAAGACCCTCCCCGAGAGCGGCCACCCGATGGACGCCCTGACGGCGGCCGTGGCGGCGCTGGGGATGTTCTACCCGGGCGACCACGTGGTGGACCCCGAGTTCCGCCGCGTGAGCGTCATCCGCCTCTTGGCCAAGCTGCCCACCGTCGTGGCGGCGTGGCACCGCATCCGGCGCGGAGACGACCCGATCAAGCCGCGCATGGACCTCGGTCACGCGGCCAACTTCCTGTACATGCTCGAGGGCGAAGAGCCCGAGGAGCTTCCCGCTCGCGTCATGGACGTGGCGCTCATCCTCCACGCCGAGCACTCCATGAACGCCTCCACGTTCACGGCGCGCGTCGTGGGCTCCACGCTGACGGACCCGTACGCCGTCGTGGCCTCCGCGGTGGGGGCCCTCGCGGGTCGCTTGCATGGCGGCGCCAACGAGCGCGTCCTCGAGGTGCTGCGCGCCATCCCGGACACGTCCCCGACCGGCGTGCGGAACTACGCGGAGGATCGCCTCGCGCGCAAGGACAAGATCATGGGCTTCGGGCACCGTGAGTACAGCGTGAAGGACCCGCGCGCGACCATCCTGCAGGGGCTCGCCACGCGCCTCTTCGCGGAGTACGGCAGCACGCCGGTGTACTCGGTCGCCGTCGAGCTCGAGAAGCAGATGGAAGACCTTGTGGGTCACAAGGGCATCTACCCCAACGTCGACTTCTACAGCGGCATCGTCTACGAGAAGCTCGGCATCCCGGTGGACCTCTTCACGCCCGTCTTCGCCATCTCCCGCGTCGCGGGCTGGCTCGCTCACCTGCTGGAGCAGCTCGAGGACAACCGCATCTACCGCCCGTCGCAGGTCTGGGTCGGCGACATCGACATGCCCTTTGTCGAGATCGGCAAGCGCTGATGAGCATGGGCCGCGCATGAGCGGGAAGGGTGCAGACGCATCCGCCCGCGCTGCGCTTGGTCTGGCGCTGCTCGGGTGCCCCGCGTGCGCGGCCAAGCTCTCGCCCCTGGGCGAGGGCGACCTGTCGTGCACGGGCTGCAGCGCCGAGTACCCGGTCGTCGCCGGCGTACCCATCCTGGTGGTGGACCCGGTGGGCTACATGGCCGAGCACCGCACGTCGCTGTTGGCGGCGCTCGCGGAGCTCACAGACTGCAGCCCGGTCGACGTGGCCACCGTGGAGCGCTGGGCGCGGCGCCGTCCGGTGACCACGCAGCGCTTCTTCGACGACGACTTCACCCGCGATGAAGAGCACGCGGTGACCACCCCGCTGGTCGCGGAGGACGCGCACTTCGCCGCGTTCGTGGCCTCGGCAGCGGCGACCACGCCGCTCGACAGGCTCCTCGAGCTGCACGGGCGCCCGCTCGGGCGGACGGTAGAGGTCGGCTGCGGTGCGGGCAACGCGAGCGCGGCCCTGGCCGCGAGCTCGGACGGCCTGGTCATGGTGGACCGCTCGTTTCGGGCGGTGCTCATTGCCCGTGAGCGCGCCGAGGCGTCGCCCCGCCCCGTCGTCGCGGCCGTCATGGACGCCGAGCAGCTCGCGCTCCGCGAGGGCGCCTGCGAGACCCTCGTGGCGCTGCATCTGGTGGACGTGCTGGCGGATCCGCTCGCCTTCCTGGAGGGTGCGCTCGCGTCTCTGGCGCGGCGCGGGACCTTGCTCCTGAGCACGCCCGACCCCGCCTTGGGGATGCCTGACGGCCCCGCAGACGTGTTGGCGCAGGTGGCCGCAGACGCGGGCTTCGAGGTCACGGGGCGCGCTGACTTCGTGCCGTGGCTCAGGGTCCACAGCCCGCGCGAGCTGCAGGTGTTCTTCGTGCAGCTGCTCGCGCTCGTTCGCCCGCGCTGACCCGTTCGTCCGGTGCGTGTTCGCGACGGTGTTCGCCCTGCGCCGCGCACCCTGCGGCGTGTCGGAGCGCGCCCCCGCCAGCGGGTGAAAGTGGCCGAGGCCGCCACGCGAGCTGCGCCTGAACTGCCGCTGCGGGTATCCTTGCCACATGTCGCCCGTGCCCTCCTCGTTGGTCGCCGCCGTGCTCGTGAGCGCCGCCGCAGGAAAGAACCCCTGGGTCCCCATCGGGCTGCTGGCGCTGGTGGCCGCGCCTGCGGGTGTTCCGTCGTGGGTGCTGCAGCCGGAGGTGCAAGCCAGGCTGCACACGCTCGCGCCGGCACCGTGGCTGTGGGGCTGCGCTGCGGTCATGCTCCTGCTGGCGCTGCTCGAGTCCCTCGGCGACAAGGTGCCGGGGGCCGAGGCGTGGCTGGTCCCCTTGTCCAGCGCCTGGCGCCCCTTCGCGGCCATGACGCTCGCGTCCGTGCTGGCGTGGGCCGGGCTCGCGGTGCCCAGCGGGGCGGTGCCCACCATGGCGCAGGTGGGTGATGGGCCCGTGCTCGGCGCGCAGGCGCTCGCGCTGGGGTCCATCGGCTGGGCCGTTCTGACCGTGGCCCTCGGAACCTTCGCGGGCTACCTGGCCAGCGTCGGGAAGGTGGGCGCGCGCTTGCTCTTGACGCTGGTCCCGGTGCCAGGGCTCAAGCTGGCGCACAGCTTCGCGGACGATGCCTTCGCGGTCATCGCGACGGGCGTCGGGCTGGTGTTCGCGGACAGCACCGTCGTGCTCGTCGTCGTGGTGGTCTATCTGCTCGTGGGGCTCGTGACCGGGCCGGTGCTGGCGCGGCTGACCAGCATCTACATCCGTGTGCTCTTCAGCCTGGTGCGGCGCGCGAATCCGGACCGCGCGCCGCTGGCGCTGCCACCCTGGGCGCGCGCCGAGGCGGAGGCGATTGGGGCGGACCCGCAGCGTGCGGTCCTGCGCGTCTACACCTTCAAGGCCCGTGAGGTGGGCTGGGCCCGGCACGGGTACTTGATGTTCGGGGCCGACGAGCTGCGCTTCGTGTCCAAGGCGCTCTTCGGCAAGCGCACGCTCCGCGTCCCGGAGGCTCAGCTGCGGCGCATCGGCCTCGCCGAGTCCGCGACCGTGCGAGCCGTCACGGTGGTGGGGCGTGATGAGGAGCAGCCCTGGGAGAGCCGCTTCTATCTCTTCCCTGCGAGCGGCGCGGAGGTCGAAGCGGGCCTCGCCGCGTGTGCTGCCCACGCCCGCCTCGTCGCCGTGTCCCCTTGCTCCGAGTCGGCCCGGCGCGGGCTCCCGGGCTACGGGCGCGACGACGCCCGCTATCGCCCCGCGTCCGTCGCGGGGGATCTCCGGCTGCAGGCGCTGACCACCGTGGTCGCGGCCAGCATCGTCGGGGTCCTGACCTTCGGCGTCTACATCCCCATCGGCGCGGGCTACGTCTTCTCGCCGTTCCCTCGGCGCTTCGTGATCTCCACCTTCTTGTCCATCTACCTGGCGCTCTCGGCGGTGGGTACCTTCGGCGCGGCGCTGTTGGTGACCGTCGCCTACGGCGTGATCCTCAACGCGGTGGCGCTGCGCGACCTGACGCGGCACGCCGTCCAGGCCCGTGTGGACGGCTACGTCGACAAGGCGACCTTCTTGCCGCTGCCCGACCATCGTGTCTGGGTCCCGCGCTCGGCGGTGCTCGGCACGGGCGACACGGTCGTGGACGACGCGTTGTTTTCGGACGGTCCCTGGCGCGTGGTGGTGGCGGCTCTTCGCGCGAGCGTTGACGCGCCGCGCGCCATCTGACACGACCGCAGCATGACCCTCGCAGTCACGATGCACGGCGCCGCAGGGCGCATGGGGCGCGCCATCATCGGCGTGCTGGACGAGTCCACCCAAGCGCAGCTCCACGCGGCCGTGGAGCACGCGCAGGCCGCCTCACTGGGCGCTGACCCGCACGTGCTGGCCGGACGACCGGCGCGAGGTCTCGCGGTTGGGGCCGATCTCCCGGCGGCGCTCGTGGGAGCCAGCGTCTTGATCGACTTCTCGCTGCCCACGGCCAGCGAGGCTGTCATCGCCGCGTGCCGTGCCGCGCGCGTGCCGCTCGTCATGGGCACGACGGGCCTCTCCGCGCCTCAGCGGGCCGCTCTGGACGCGCTGTCCCGCGAGCTCCCGGTCGTGTTCGCGCCCAACTACAGCCAGGGCGTGACCGCGCTCTTTCACCTCGCCAAGCGCGCCACGGAGCTGCTCGGCCCGGACTTCCAAGCCGAGATCACGGAGATCCACCACCGGCACAAGGTCGATGCGCCGTCCGGGACGGCGATGCGCCTGGCGGAGGTCGTCGCGGAGGCGAAGGGCCTCGCGCTGGGTGAGGCGGGTGTCTACGGGCGCGAAGGGCAGGTGGGTGCGCGGGGGGCCGATGAGCTCGGCGTCTTCGCGCTGCGTGGCGGCGACGTGGTCGGCGAGCACACCCTCTTCCTGTTCGGGGAAGGGGAGCGCATCGAGGTGACGCACCGAGCGACGGACCGCACCATCTTTGCGCGTGGCGCGGTGCGCGCCGCAGCCTGGGTCGTGGGTCAGCCGCCCGGCCTGTACGACATGTTCGACGTGATGGGGGTCGCGCGCTGATCCGCCCTCTGGCCGCCGCGCGGCCACAGGGTCGCTGCTGCTGCGGCAGCTCGGGGGTCAACGACGGCGCGTCAACGATGAGGCATGCCGGGCGCCCCAGCGTGGACCCAGTTGAGCAGGGCCGTCGCGGCGGCCCTCGACGCGTCGCGGTGGTAGCGCTGCCAGTCGGTCTCGGCGTGCTCCCCCAGCACGTGGGACACGCCCAACGCGATCCCGAAGGGGACGTTCATGAGCTGGCAGGCCTGCGCCACGGCGAAGGCCTCGAGGGACTCGGCGGCACACCCGAGGCGCATCGGCACGCTGTTCGCGAATTCCGCGTCGCGGGTGTCGGCCAGTGGGGACGCGAGCTTCACGCGGTGCGTGCGCCCGCGCTGATTGCCCAGCAACCCGGCAACCATCGCGGACGGCGCCGCGAGCTGCGTCTGCATGGGTGTCGGGTAGGCGGTGTGCCCGCCCAGCGCCGCGTGGTCCAGGAGCTTGAGCTCTTCCGCGACCACGACGTCGAGCGGCTGAAAGCCTGCCTGACCAGGGTAGATGCCGGCGGTGCCGACCAGCACGACGGCGCGCGGTGAGAGCTGGACCAGACGCTTGGCCGTCCACGCTCCCGCCACACCCATACCCACGCCGCACACCTTGGCGCTCACGTTCAGGCCGAAGACGGACCCGTGCAGCGCCTGGCCCAGGTGGTCACGCAGACCGATCAACGCCGGGGGGTGGGCGCCGATGACGAGGACATCGACCGTGCTCATCCGATTCTCCGGTGACCGTGTACGCCGTGCAGTCGCGTCGTGTCCACTCGAATGGACAGCAGCAGCGTGAACAGTCGACGCGCCGTGTCGTGATCGATCCCGAGGGGGCGAAGCTCGCGCTTGAGCGTGCGCGCGATCCTGTCGTGGGTCGCCTTCTTGGCCATGTCGAGCGCCTCGAGTCGCGCCACGCCGCCGCCTTCCTGGTCGAGGCCTGCGATCTGTCGAACGATCTCGACGTACTCGCGGATTCCGTCGCGCAGCGTGTGGTGCAGGAGCGCTGCGCTCGCCACGATCGCGCCGCTGTCGTCTTTGAGGGTCAGCACGAACTGCTGCTCGGTGTGGTCAATGGTGAGCAAGGTGCCGCCATGTGCCACCACCGCGTGGCCTGGTTCCAAGAGCTCCTGGATGTTGGCCTCCCACTCGATCTGCCTTACCTCGTCGGCGGCGCGGTAGGTCGACGGATCGATCTCGATGTCACGCAAGGACATGTTTGGGAGGGTACCAGGGTTTCACTCAGAACGGCTTGTTCCGCGGTCGGGGTTTTCGCCTATTTGGCTCTGGAAAGCGGCGTCGGAACGGGTGATACTCTGCTCGTTCGCCGCGCGGTGAACATTCATCCGTGGCCGTCGTCGGAGACGCGGCGCCCGAGCGATCGGGCACATCACGGTTTTTCGAGGAGCACGCTGGCATGGCGCGACGCGATGGAACGCGACGAGTGAAGAGCACGTGGATCGCGCTGATCGGTGCGGTGGTGCTGGCGTCCGCCGTAGCGAGCGCGCAGACCGACCGCACTCAGTACTTCATCGATCTCTTGGGGTCGTCGACGTCGTTCAGCGTGCGTGCACAGGCCGCGCTCGCCCTCGGGCGTGTCACGCCGTCCGCGCAGGTGCGCACGGCGCTGACTGCGGCGTTGCGCGATGAGGCGCCCGCAGTGCGCGCTGCCGCAGCCTCCGCGATGGAGCGCCTCGCGGACACGCAGGTGCTCGCGGCGCTGCGGACCGCCGAGGCGTCCGAGCGCGACGCCACCGTGCGGGACGCCGAGCGCCGGGCCATCGCCAGCCTCGAGGCTGCCGGCGCCACGCCCGCGGCGGCCACCGCGACGGCCACGGGTCGGACGGGGACCACGCCCCGAACGACGGGGACGCCGCGCTACTATGTGGCGATCGGGGTGCCCGGCGACAATTCGTCCGCGCTCCCAGCGAGTGAGCTGCAAGCCCTGCAGCAGTACATCACGGAGCAGGTGGGTGCGGTGGAAGGCGTGGTGCTGGCGCCATCGGGTGAGAGCACCGCCGCCGGCACGAGCGCGCTGCGCTCCAACCGGCTGGTTGGCTACTACGTGGACGCGTCGGTCGTCAGCGTCGAGCAGGCCGCCGACGGAACTACGGCGCGGGTGTCCGTGATCCTGGCGACGTACCCTGGTCGGGACATGCGGGCCATGTTGAGTGGCTCTGCACGGGTACCGAACGCGAGGGGACCGGAGGCCGTGCGCCGCGCGGTCCAGGGGGCCGTGCAGGGCTCCCTTCGGCGTCTCCCGCAAGCCATGGAAGCGAGTGGGGCGCGTGCCTCGCGCTGAGCGCCCGAGCTCCCGCGGGGCGTTTGCCTCTGCCAAGGGAGCGACGGAGAAGTTGAGCGGACGGCCGGAGGGGCATACGATCCCCGCGAGCCGGCCGGATGTTCGGGCCCGGTCTCGACGGACGAAGAACACATGACCTCCCAGGCACCGACAGCGAGCCCGCCCCAGGGCGGAAAACCAAAGCGCCACCTGCGGAACTACCTGCTCGATCCCCGCTTCCAGCTGAAGTACACGGGCATGGTCGTGTTGGTCACGGTGGTCGTGGCGTCGGTGCTGGGGAGCATCGCATACCGGTCGTCGAAGGCTCAGACCGAGAGCCTCACCATCCAGATGGCCATGATGGAGATCGACGCGCCCTTGCAGGGCAGCCTGGAGGAGATGTCCGCCGAGCGCGATCGCGAGGTGCTGCTGAACATCGTGGGCGGCATCGTCTTGATGGGGGTCATCCTCGGCCTGACCGGCATCATCGTGACGCACCGCTTGGTAGGGCCCGCATACAAGCTGCGCCTGCTCATCCACGAAGTTGCGAGCGGTAAGCTGAAGATCATGGGGAAGCTGCGCAAGGGAGACGAGCTGCAGGAGGTCTTCGAGGCGTTCGCGGAGATGATCACGTCGTTGCGTGCCGCACAGGCGAAGGAGATCGCCGAGCTGGACGCCGCGATCGCCCACGCGCGGGAGGCTGGCGTCCCGATGGAGCACCTCGAGGCCATCCAGGGCGTCCGCGACCGGATGCAGGCCGCCATCGACTGAGCGGCGCGATGTCACAGGGGGCGGCTAGGCTCGCCTCATGACCATCGAACGACAGCAATTGGCGCGGCGCGGCGAGCAATACGTCGCGCAGCACCTCGTGCGGCAGGGCTACCGGCTGCTGGGTCTGAACGTGCGCGCCGGGCGCTTGGAGCTGGACGTCGTCGCGGAGCGCAACGGGGTCCTCGTGGTGTGCGAGGTCCGGTCTCGCACGAGCGATCGCTACGGGACGCCGGCCGAGACCATCAACCGCGCCAAGGTCGCGCGCGTGCGGGAGGCCACGCGGCAGTGGCTTCGACGGGAAGGGCGGTCTGGGCAGGCTGTTCGGCTGGACGCGGCCGCGTTGACCTTCGACGGCGTGCGGGGGCAGCCCCGCATGGAGTATTACGAGGGGGCGCTCTAGCTCGCGCTCCGTCGAGGCCCCAGCCTTTCTCGGGCGACCCGATCCGGGGCCAGCCGTGGCTGGAGCGGTCAGATTCGGATCGCCGATCGCCGTTTCGCGAGCTGGGTCTTTGCGCTGCACAGCGCGCCACGAAAAAGGCGC
The DNA here is from genome assembly GCA_020633075.1 of Sandaracinaceae bacterium. Classification (GTDB taxonomy): domain Bacteria; phylum Myxococcota_A; class Polyangia; order Polyangiales; family Houyiibacteriaceae; genus JADJJE01. The sequence goes on along the minus strand of JACKEI010000001.1, from coordinate 1,945,581 downwards.
CGCCTCTCTCGAGGGGCGCCTACACGCGCGACGGGCAGGGCCTCGCGCACGGCGTTGACCGCGACTTGCTCGCGGGCAGCGCGCTACATCACCGGGACTGCGTCTTCCTCGAGCACGCAGTAGCCACCCTGGATGCCGCTGCCGCCCTGGTTCAGGATGGTCTCGCACACGAAGCCGTTGGGGCAGTTGCACGTGGGTGTGTTCGAGTCCGCCGGTGCGTCGCAGCGGCAGCTGCAGTACACGCGATCTTCGTTGGCCTGCGAGTCCGACGGGAGGCCGTCGATCTTGTACACCATGCACACGCGCGTCCGGCACTGCACCGAGCTGGTCTCGAGGTAGACCTCGTTCGGATCGAAGCCGCCGCCCGGCACGCTCTCGGGGTCGCAAGGGTCACCCACGCCGGAGGTGGCCGGACAGCCGAGCATCGCGAGGCCGAAAAGGGCCAGCGCGGTTACCCGCAGAAGCTTTTGGGAACGGGAGAGAAGCTGAGACATCGATGCTCCGGAGAGTGGTTACAGGCCTCTGTTTCGACCTGCGTAGAAGACCAGCGCCGCAAGACCCAAGAGTCGTCGAGATTGGGTGTCTAGGTCAAGGAGTGGTGTTGCCGCCACGGCTCGGATTCCCGGGCGCCCAGCGAGACCACCGAACCTACTCAATCCCATGACGACGCGTCAAGCAGCACGAACGACAATCGCGACCCGCACCACGGTCTGCGGTACCCACCGAAGGATAGGCTTGACATTCGCAGCCAGGTCTTCTTATGATGGCCTCCCGATTTAGGTCCAACTTGCCGTTTTTGTTGAAGATTTGGGGCTGCCACTGCGGCCCTGCACACGTGGAAGGTTGGCCCGCCTTGAGGAGCGACACGATGACTCGTTGCAGTCTACTGGGAATCTGGTTCGTCACGAGCGCCTTGGTGTTGGCGGGGACGAGCTCGTCCGCCGCCGCGCAGGACATGACATTCGGTGAGGAAGAGGTCGCGGTGACGCCGCAGGCCCCCACCGAAGGGCCTCCTTCGCCACAGCTGACCGAGGCACTGCGTCTCTATGCGGCGAACGAGTACGCGCAGGCGGCCGTGATCTTCCAACGCATCATCGATGGGGAGACCACGGACAACGCCGGTAACGTACACAAGGCGCAGTTCTTCCTGGGCAAGTGCTTCTACCACCTGCGCTTCTACCAGTCCGCGCTCGTCATCTTCGACGAGATCGGGGCGCTCGGTGAGGGGCACCTGTTCTTCGCCGAGACGCTGCAGTGGCTGGTGCAGCTCGCGTCGCAGCTGCCCGAGCCCGCCGGCATCATCGAGAAGATCGGACGCTACGGCGTCGCCTCGCTCGAGGCGTTCAACACCCCCGCGTCGCTCGAGCTGTACCATCAGCTGCTGTACCTCATGGGTCGCTACCTCTATCAGGACGGCGACTTCGAGCAGGCCGCGGAGCTGTTCGGGCGCGTGCCGCCCAGCTCGGTGTACTTCGTGGACGCCAAGTTCTTCCAGGGCATCACCAACGTGCGTCTGCGCCGTGCCCGCCCCGCGGTGCGCGCGCTGCGCGCCATCCTCGAGGGCCTGGACGCCGGCACCGTTCACACGGACGACCCGGATCGCGTGCGCAACCTGGCGTGGATCTCGCTGGCGCGCGTGTACTACACGGCCGCCAACCGCGTGGACGCCGAGGGCAATCGCGACGTGGACGGCACCATCCTCGGTCAGGCCGTGGAGAGCTGGAACCAGGTGGATGTCTCCTCGGAGTACTGGTTGGACGCCATGTTCGAGTCCAGCTGGGCGTTCTTCCTGGCGGACCAGTTCTCGCGCGCGCTCGGCAACGTCCACAGCCTCGAGTCGCCGTACTTCCCGCAGGCGTACTACCCCGAGGCCCTCGTCATCAAGGCCGTGACCTTCTTCGTCAACTGTCAGATCGACAACGCCGAGGCGACCATCCGGAGCTTCCACGAGCGCTACGATCCCGTCCGTGACGAGCTCGAGGCCACCCTCCAGAACTTCACCGACAACACCGCGTTCTACGAGTTCCTGCAGCGCGTCCGCGCCGGCGAGGCGGACCTCTCGCCGCGCATCCGCGGCCTGGTGTCCTCCGCCATGTCGGACCGTACTCTGCTGCAGAACGTGGAGTACGTCCGGCTGCTCGACGCGGAAGAGGCGCGCCTCAACGAGATGACCGAGGCTTTCCAGAACTCGGGTGCGGGCGGGCGCGTCCTTCAGGACGTCGCGCTCGCGAAGTCCTTCGCGGTCGACCAGACCGGTGACCTCGCTCGCGGGCGCTACAACCGCCTCATCGACGAGCTCATGGACCTGAGCAACCAGGTCGACACGGTCGAGGTCGAGATCGTCGCCTTCCGGCGTGACGAGCTCGACCAGGAGACCCAAGAGCAGTTCACCGCCATTCGGAGCGCCGCTGCCGGCGACGTGGTCGTGGACGAAGAGCACCAAATGTGGCCCTTCGACGGTGAGTACTGGCGCGATGAGCTGGGCTTCTACCGTCAGCAGGTCACCAACCAGTGCGGTAGGTGAACGATGAGTCGAAACCAAATCTCCCAAGTTGGTCTCCTGCTGGCGATTGTCGCCCCCTTCGGCGCGGTCGCGTTCGGGGCAAGCGTCGCGGTCGCTCAGACCGGCGGCGTGTGCATTCCGCCAAACGTCCGTGAAGAGGTCGAGGCCTGCCAGGAGGGCCTGGAGCGCCGCGAGGTCCGGGCGGGTTCACGTGCTCCGTCCGGGGTTGGCCCCGACCAGCGCGCGGCCACCGAGACCGCCGGCCCAGAGTACCAGATCGACCGCCAGGCAGAGGCCCGGGGCGCTCAGATCCAAGCCCGCCAGCGTGCGCTGGTGGAGCAAGAGGTGACGCTGCTGCGTCGTCTGGTGCGCAACACGCGTCAGACAGACCCCCGCCGTCCGGAGATCCTCCTGCGCTTGGCTTCGACCTTGTTCGAGTTCCAGGCGGCGCTCAACGCGGACGTGCAGTCCTTCAACGAGCCCATCTACGAGCACTGCAACAACCACCCGAACCGCACGCAGTGCGCGACCCAGCGCCAGGGTCAGCAGGCCGCGCGCGATCGCCTGTCCGAGGCTCAGCGCGACACCATCCGCGCCTACTACCAGCTCATGACCGAGCACGCGGACTACCCGCGCATGGACGAGGTGCTCTTCTCGCTGGCCTTCGGCTTGAGCGAGATTCGTGAGCACGACCAGGCGCGTGAGGTCTACCTGAAGCTCATCCAGGACTACCCCACCAGCCGCTTCGTTCCGCACGCGTACCTGAGCTTCGGCGAGTACTACTTCGACGAGGGCGACATGGACGCGGCCCTGCGCTTCTACAACAAGGTCGTGGAGTACCCGCCCGAGAACAACTCGGTCTACGGTTACGCGCTCTACAAGTCCGCGTGGGCTCAGTACAACAACGAGGACTTCGCGGCATCTCTGCGCGCCTTCGTGCAGGTCATCGAGTTCGCGACGCAGAACGAGTCCGCCGCCGATGGTGGCAACCTGGCTCGCAAGGCGCGCCTCGAGCTGATCATGCCGTACGCACGGACCGGCTCGCCGAACCAGGCCCTGCGCTTCTTCCGGCGGTACGCCACGGACGAAGCCGAGGCGCTGCGCATGCTCGAGTCGCTGGGTGAGCAGTACTACGACACCGGTCACTGGGACGAGACGATCGCCGTCTACCACCAGCTGATGGCCGAGTCGCCCAACAGCGACCACCTCTGCAAGTGGCAGTCGAAGGTCACCAACGCGACCATCTCCAAGAACTCGGACCGCCAGGCGCACGTGCGTGAGCTCAGCCGCCTGCGCGACATCCAGGCGCGCTTCGTGGCGGACGAGTCCCACCCTGTGGCCGCTCGTAACGAGTGCAAGGCCGAGACCGCGACCGTGCTCTTGTGGCAGGCCGTTGGCTTGCACCGCGAGGCGGTCGGCGCGGACGAAGAGCATCCGGGCACCAACAACGTCGAGACGATGCGCGCAGCTGCGGCGCTCTATCAGCTCATCCTGGACGGCTACCCCGATCTGGACGAGCTCGAGTTCGCCGACATCGACCCGCGCGACCGACCCACGCGCTACCGCATCAGCTACTACGCCGCCGAGCTGCTCTGGAAGATGCAGGACTGGCAGCGCTGCGGCCCGGCCTTCGACCAGGTCGTCAGCCTGGACCCCCGTGGTGAGTACACGGCCGACGCCGCGTACGCTGCGGTGCTCTGCTACAACAACCTCTATCAGGCGCAGTACCAGGGCCGCGAGGGCGAGGTTCGCACGGCAGCGCCTCCGGCCGCTGCTGGGCAGGACGCATCCTCCCAGTACGCCCCCCGCCCCCTGACGGAGCTCGAGGCGGGCATGGTCCGCGCGTTCAACCGCTACTTGTGCTTCGTCACGGAGGCCAGCGAGGTCGTGACGGTCAAGTACCGCCGCGCACGCATCTACTACGAGGCCAACCACTATCAGGAAGCCGCCGTGGCGTTCCGCGACATCGCGATGAACCACCCCACCGCGGAGCAGGCCGAGTTCGCGGCCAACCTGTACCTGGACAGCCTCAACGTCCTCGGCACGCTGATCGGCAACGGCAACGCGGCCTGTCTCACCGAGATGGAGACCGCCATCCCGCCCTTGGCGCAGCTCTACTGCGCCACGCCCGCGCGTCGTCAGCAGTACGAGGACCTGTGTCCCGTGCTGGACACGATTCGCTGTCAGCTGCGGCGCAAGCAGGCCGAGCTCTTCGAGCGCAACCACCAGTTCCGTGAGGCTGCTGGTGTCTACCGCGACATCTACGTCGAGTTCCAGGACTGCGGCGCGAAGGACGAGCTCCTCTGGAACGCGGCCCTCAACCTCGAGGCGGCCAACCTGGTGGGTCTGGCGATCCAGGCGCGTCAGAACCTGATCCGCCTGCACCCCGACAGTCCGCTGGCGGCCAAGTCGGTCTACCTCATTGGCGCCAACTACCAGTCACTCGCCTTCTACGAGCGGGCCGCAGAGTTCTACGAGCGTTTCGCTCGTGAGTATCCGCGCATGGACGGCACCGACTGCTCCGACGCTGACCGCGCAGCCAGCCTGTGCCCCAGCGCCCCGGACGCGCTCCGCAACGCGACCCTGTTCCGCATGGGTCTCGGTGACACGGAGCAGGCCATCGCGAACGCAGAGCTCTTCGCGACGAACTACGGTCGCACGCGGCCTCGTGAGACGGCCCAGGTGCACTTCTCCATCGGCTCGATCTACGAGCGCACCAACCAGCTGGACCACACGATCCGCTACTACCGGCACTTCTTGCGCGACTACGGTCGCACGGCCTCGCCCCACCAGATCATCCAGGCCAACACGGCCATCGGACGGGCGATGTGGGCGCAGGACGACCAGGGTGGGGCGGCCTCCAACTTCCGTGCGGCCGCGGCTGCGTGGCAGCGTGGTGCAGCACGGCGCATTCTCGGCATGGAGGACGTGTCTCAAGAAGAGCGCGTCGCGTGGGTGAGGCAGGCGGTCGACGCTACGTCGGAGGCGCTCTTCTACCTCGCGGAGTACAAGTTCCAAGAGGCGCAGGCCATTCGTTTCCCCGAGTACCGCGGCGGTCGCAGCCTGGACCGGGTCAACCGCTGGGCGCAGACCGAGTTCATCCAGTGGGTGCAACGGAAGTTCGCGGCCATCGGCGCGGCCATCAACGAGTACAACAAGATCGCCACCGTCACGGTGGAGATCGAGGGAACCGGGACCATCGACTCGCCGCCTTGGCAGATCGCCGCCGCATCCCGTATCGGCGAGATGTTCGACCGCTTCGTGCAGGCCTTCCGCGAGGCGCCCATCCCGGCCGAGATCGAGCGCGACGAGGAGCTCTACGGCATCTACGTCACGGCGTTGGACGACGCGTCGGAGCCCTACCTTCGCGAAGCCATCGACAAGTACCGCTTCTGTCTGACCACCGCGACCAACGTGCGCTGGTTCAATCAGTGGTCGCGTGCTTGCGAGGCGAACCTCAACCGCTTGAACCCGCGCGAGTACCCCATGTCGGCCGAGCTCCGTGGTCCTCCAGACTACATGGTGGAACCGCCGTCGCGGCCGGGTGCGGAAGAGCTTGGTTCGGGCGATGACGCGCAGACGGCCGGCGGGGAAGCCGCAGCCACCGGAGATCAGTCATGAACACCCTTCGAAACATCAAGGTGGGCTTCGTGCTCTTGGGTATCGCTACGGCGAGCGCTGGCTGCGGTGGCGGCGGTAGCGGCGGGGGCGAAGGGACCAGCGGCGGCGAGGCCGCCACCACGGAGACCGGGACCACCGTGACCAGCGCCTCCGGGCAGGCGGTCTCCGTGGAGGCTCACAACCGCTGGACCAGCGCCAACACGCTCTTCGCTCGCTACGAGGAGCAGGGCTGGAACCCCGGGCGCTGTACCGAGGTCGAGAACGCCTACGAGGCCACCATCGGCGCCCAGCGCTCGCTGGCCGAGGCTCACTACATGGCGGGCCTCGCGGTGCTGCGCTGCGGTGATCAGAGCGGTGCGCGCCGCCACTTCGAGCAGGCGCTGTCCGTCACGGCGACCATGTGCAAGCCGCGCGTCGCCATCGGCCTGATGTCGCTCGAGGCGGGCAACGTCGCCGAAGCGCGTCAGGCGTTCGCGCGGGCGGTCGAGGACAACCCTGCGACCTGCTCGTCGGGCTACACGAACCTGGCGATCCTGCAGCGGCGCGAGGCGGCCGCGCAGACGGGGGAACAGCGCACGACCACGGAGACCGAGGCGCTCAACAACCTGCGTCGTGCGCTGGCCATCGACTCCGACGACATGGCGGCCTACAACCAGATGGCGTTGCTGTACTACACCCGCGGTCAGCGCAACAACCCCGCAGCCTACGACCTCGCCGAGATCGTCTGCCGTCAGGCGCAGCTGCTGAGCGACAGCTACGCCCCCATCTACAACACGTGGGGCCTCATCAAGGTCGCGCGTGGTGACGTGAACGGGGCGCTCCGCTTCTTCGCTCGCGCCATCGTCATCGACAACTCGCTGTATGAGGCTCAGATGAACTTCGGACAGATCACGTTCTCGTTCCGTGGCTACGCGGACGCGCGTGGCGCCTTCTCGCGGGCGCTCGAGCTGCGCCCCAACAGCTACGACGCTGCCCTGGGGCTCGGCGCGGCGCTCCGCGGCCTGAACGAGGTGGAGCAGGCCGAGGCGCGCTACAACGCGGCCATCCAGCTGGATGCGAACCGTCCGGAGGCCTACTACAACCTCGGCATCCTCTACCACGAGTACCGCGGTGGCACGATCCCGGAGCTGGAGCGCGCCAAGCAGTACTATCAGCAGTTCGTGCAGAAGGCGGGCAGCGCGCCACGCTACGCCGAGACGGTCAGCCAGGTGACCGCGCGCTGCGCCGAGGAGGCACCCCAGCGCGGCAGCAGCAGTCGGCGTCGCCGTCGTGGGGCCCAGACCTGCGCGCCCGGTCGCATCCAACAGATCGAGCAAATCATCGCGGCCGTCCGCGAGGGTGAGGCCATGCAGCGCGAGGTCGAAGAGATGCAGCGCCAGCAGGAAGCGCTCGAGCGCGCGGCGGCGGCCGAAGGCGGCTGACGCCACCGTCCGCTACCAAGCGAGCCTCGCGGCGCTGCCGCGGGGCTCTCTCAATTGGGCGCCGCCTCTCGCCATGAAGTGAGGGAAGGGCGGAACTTCGAATCCGCGGCGGTGTCTTACCCGCGTATCCCTCTTCGAATGGTCAGGCGTTGCACACTAGAGCGTTGACCATCGGAGGCCCGAAGGGATACGATGCGACGTTGATCACCGGGCGTCGCCCGTCAGGCGCGGTAGCGCGCGACAAGAGGATAATCATGAAAGAAATCGCAAAACTCCTGGTCCTAGGTGCGGCCCTTCTTCTTGTCGACCTCACGTTCGGCTCGTCCAGCGCGTCGGCGCAGGAGCCAGAGACCACGGAATTCAACTTCGAGGACGGCGACCTCGTCACGGGCGATCTCGTTCGCCCGAACGGCGAGCTCCTGAACGTGCGGCGGCGCGGGCGCCGGTCGACCCTCATCCGGATCCGTGAGCACTTCATTCCGGAGATGCTCAAGTCCGTCGAAGACCTCTGAGATTCTGAGATCCCGTCTGACGACCGTCCATACCCGGCCGTTTGGAGAAGCTAGTGGCACATAACATCCCGATCTCGTTCAAGATCTACACCGGCGACACCCTCGTCCGGACTGAGTCGCTGACGCAGGACATCATCAAGGTGGGCAAGCTGCCTTCGTCGCACCTGCGCATCGATGACGACAACGTCTCGCGCATGCACGCGGTCATCGAGGTCACCAGTCCGACGGAGGTGTTCATCATCGACCTCGGCTCGGCCTCGGGTACGGTCGTGAACGGCAAGAAGGTGAACAAGGCGCAGCTGTCGTCCGGCGACGAGCTCACCTTGGGCGGGAGCCGTGTGGTGCTGGAGATCGGCGCCGCTGCATCCGTCGCGGCTGCCCCGGCCGCACCAGCAGCCCCTCCGCCGATCGCGAAGGCAGCGCCGCCGCCGCCGGCCGCGCCCGCTGCGAAGCCTGCTGCACCCGCCGTGGCTCCCGCGCCGCCCGTGGCTGCGGCCCCGCCGCCTCCCAAGCCGGCGGCCCCCGCATCGAACCCCTTCGCGTCTCCGGCTTCGCCTGCGGCGAACCCCTTCGGCGCCGCCAAGAAGCCGCTTCCGAACCCGTTCGCGCCACCCCCCGCGGGTGCCAGCAGCCGCTCGCTGGATGACGTAGACCTCAGCACGATCGACCCGGAGAAGCTGACGTACGGCATCGTCGCGAGCGGTCCTCCCGTCAACCCCAACGACGTCGAGACCTCGGAGCAGGCCCTCGAGGTCATGGTCATGTGGGGGAAGTCGGTGCTCCACGTGGACCACCTCAAGCCCGCCCGCACGTTCTGGATCGGTGAGCCCGAGGGCAAGGAAGAGGTCGACTACCTCATCGCCCCCGACATCATCGGCACGCAGCGCATGCCCGTTTGCATCGTCAACGGCGGCTCTCTGGCCATGGTGTTCCCGCAGGGAGCAACGGGCGAGGTCATGATCGGGGACCAGACCACGGCGATCGAGAGCATCAACCTCGGCGCCTGCCCCGAGGTCCCTGGCGCGCAGCAGTACCTCATCCCCGAGGGCGCCATGGTGCGCGTGTCCTGGAAGGGCTTCACCTTCATGGTGCGCCCGGTCAAGGCGGGTAAGAAGGTCGCGGTGGGCTTCGCGCTCGACTGGGTACCGCTCGCGTACCTGGGTGGCGTCATGGCTTTCGTCGCCGCGCTCCTCACGGCCATGTACTTCTCGCCGCCGCCGGTCGCCGGCCTGAACAACGACATCATCGACCCCAACAGCCGCCTCGCGCAGTTCATCATCGAGCCGCCGGAGACGGAGGCGCCGCCCGAGGAGGAGGAAGAGGCTCCCACCGAGGACGCTGGCGGGACGGGCACCGCGCACGAAGGTGAGAGCGGCGCCATGGGTGACGAGCGCGCGGAGCGCACGGACAACCACTACTCCATCCAGGGTGACGCCAACCCCGAAGATCAGCAGATGGCTCGTGAGCAGGCGCGCGAGAACGCGGCGACCGCCGGTGTCGTCGGCGCCCTCGCGGCGCTCTCGGGGTCGTTCATGTCGCCCACCTCGCCGTACGGCGGTGATCAGGCCATCGGCGCGGGTGAGATCAGCGCCCTCGGCGCGCTCACCGGGTCGCAGGCTGGCTCCAACTTCGGTATGGGCGGCTTGGGTCTCACGGGCACCGGTCGCGGTGGTGGTGGCTTCGGTCAGGGCACCATCGGTATGGGCACCATCGGCACCATCGGCCACGGCAGCGGACGCGGTACGGGCAGCGGCATCGGCGACGGTGGCGGGCTCGGCGATCGCCAGGCCGCACGTCCGCAGATTCGTCCGGGCGCAGCCGACGTGCGCGGCTCACTCTCGGCGGACGTCATCCGCCGCGTCGTTCGTCGCCACCTCGGTGAGGTCCGGTTCTGCTACGAGCAGGCCCTGAACTCGCAGCCCGATCTGCGCGGCACGGTCTCCGTTCGCTGGATCATCTCGGCCAGCGGCTCGGTGACCACCTCCACGGTCTCGGGCTCGACCTTGGGCAGCGCCCGCGTCGAGAGCTGCGTCGCGTCGGCCGTGCGGCGCTGGACCTTCCCAGCTCCGGACGGTGGTGGCCTGGTATCGGTGACCTATCCGTTCACGCTCGAGTCCAACTGACCGAGCGCGAGGGTTCCCAATGAAGAGGCGCTCCCGAGAGGGGGCGCCTTTTTCGTGTGCGCCCGGACCACGAATCTCAGTCGCCCGACCCCTCGGTCCACTTTGGACCATCGACAACCTGCAAGTGAGCAAAGTTTTGCATTGTGATCTGCGTCCTGAATTCCGTACCATCGGTGCCCCATGAGCCGGCTCCAGACCATCGGTTTTTCACTGGTTTTTTTCGTGATTCTGACGGGCGGCAATTGCTCTCGCGCCCGTGTCGAGTCCATGACGCATATGAACGTCGGTGTCGCTGCGGCGCGCACGGGCCGCTATGCAGACGCGAAGGAGGCGCTCGAGCGTGCCATCGCGTTGGACCCCACGAACGACCAGGCCTTCTTCAACCTTGCCATCGTCCACATGGAGATGTCGGAGTTCGAGGTCGCTGAGGAACACCTCAGCCGCGCGATCACCGTCAACCCCGAGCCGGCGGGCTACCACGAGAAGCTCGGCACCGTCCGCATGCAGCTCGAGCAGTGGGACCGCGCCAAGGAGGCGTTCGAGGGCGCCATCGCGGCGGACCCCAACCTCTTCAAGGCGTACTACAAGCTGGCTCAGTGCCTCGAGCGCTTGGATGACCCGCACGGCGCGCTGGTGAACTACACCGAGAGCGCGCGCCGCGGCCCGCGCTTCATCGAGGCCTACGTCGCGCTCGGCCGCCTCTATGCGGATCAAGGCTTCCCGGACCTGGCCATTCGCGTGCTGCGCAGCGGGCTCGACGTGGCCATTCCGCGCACCGACGAGCAGGCGCAGCTCTACCACGTGCTGGGCACCATCCAGCAGGAGCAGGGCAACCTCGCCGCTGCGGTGGAGTCCTTCCGCGCGGCCCTCGATATCCTCCCGGCGATGAGCGACGCGCTCTTCTCCATCGGGTGGACGTACGCTCAGATGGACAACCGCGAGGAAGCCGTGCGCTACCTCGAGCTGTACGTCGCCGGCGCGGGACAGAACGCCCCCGAGCATTACGTCCGCGCCGCGCGCTCCAAGCTAGATCAGCTCCAACTGTAGGCCCCCCAACCCAGAGACGACGGGCGCGGCTCTTTCCAGTAGCGAAGAGCGCGACCCTATCATTCAGCGGGAATCAAGAGCATGTCCGACGAGAACGAGATCGACGACACCGCAGCAGAAGAGACGTCCGAAGAGACGGTAGAGGCTACCCCCGAGGCCTCGGCCGCGCCGGTCTCCATGGAGCTGAGCGCTGAGGAGCTGGCCCAAGTCGCCGAGCTGGACGAGGCGCTCGAGAAGTTCGAGGGACAGAAGCGTTGGTCGGACTACATCCGCACCCTGCTCCAGAAGGCTGATCTCTACAGGGACCCGGAGACTCAAGCCAACCTCTACCGAGCGGCGGGCATGCTCTACCTCGACCGCTCCAGCAACCAAGCCGAGGCCATCAAGTGCTTCGAGCGGGTGCTGGAGGTCGCGCCGAACGACCTCGAGTCCATGACGCGACTCAAGGAGATGTACGAGAAGCGTCGCGACTGGGAGAGCCTGATCGGGATCATGGGCCGCGAGGCCGAGATGCTCGACCCAGCCGACCGCCCGCTGCGTTACGTGGAGATGGCCGAGCTGGCCACCGAGCGCCTCCGCAAGCCCGACATCTGCATCGACCTGTGGAAGCGCGTGCTCTCGGTGGACCCGTCCAACAGCGCTGCGCTCGAGGCGCTCTCGAACCTGTACGAGCGCGCGCGCGAGTGGGAGCCACTGGCCGAGATCCTCGAGGTCCTCTGTGAGGGCAACCCCGATCAGACCAAGCTCCTCGCCGACCTCCAGAAGCTCGGGATGATCTACGCCGACAAGATCGGCGATGACGCTGGCGCGGTGCGCGCGTTCCAGCGCGTGCTCCTTCTGGACCCGAACGATCGCCGCGCTCAGGAGCAGCTCAAGCGCCGCTACGTCGCCCTCAAGGCGTGGGACGAGCTCGAGGAGTTCTACGCCGAGAGCGAGAAGTGGGACGAGCTGATCCGCCTCATCGAGAAGGAAGCGGACGCGAAGGAGACTCCCGACGAGGAAAAGATCTCGCTGCTCTTCCGCGCCGCCCGGCTCTGGGAAGAGAAGAAGGAGAAGCCCGACCGCGCGGCCCGTGCCTACGAGAAGGTCCTCGAGATCGACGCCGACAACCTGCAGGCAGCCGAGTCGCTCTCGCCCATCTACGAGAGCGCGAACGACCCGCGCAAGCTGGTGGCGGTCTACGAGGTGCGCCTGCGCCACGTCACGGACCCCGACCAGCGTGTCGCGCTGCTGCGTGAGACGGGCCTGCTCTACGAGGAGCGCCTGCGCGCGCCCGAGCAGGCGTTCGAGAAGTATCTCGAGGCGTTCGGGGTCGCGCCCCACCAAGAGGTCGTGCGCGAGGACGTCGACCGCCTCTCGGGTGGCGTCGAAGGCGGAGTGGACCGGGTCATCGCGGCGTACGCCAGCGCCATCGAGTCGGGCACCGATCCCGCCGAGATCACCGAGCTCCGCATGAGCTTTGGTGGCGTGCTGACTCAGGCGGAGCGCATCGATGACGCGATCGCCCAGTACCGCGTCGTGTACGACGAGGTCCCGGACCACGAGGGGGCCATCTCTGCCCTCGCGGAGCTCTACCGTCAGACCGAGCGCTTCAGCGACATGCTGGGCATCTACGACCGGCGCATCGAGCTCGAGTCGGACCCCGAGGCGCGGCGCCAGATGGCGTACGCGCGCGCATCGCTGTTCGTGAACGAGCTGGCCGACCCCGCGCACGCCGTCGAGGCCTACCAGGCGATCCTCGCCGAGTACGGCGACGCCGAGGTCGACGCCTACCGAGCGCTCGACGAGCTCTTCGAGGGGCAGGGCGCGTGGTCCGACTTCGCCGACATCGTCGAGCGTCGCATCCTCCTGGCCGAGTCGCCGGAGGAAGAGGCCGCGCTCAAGTTCCGACTGGGGCGGGCGCTCGAAGAGCACCTCGATCAGAAGGTTCGTGCCGTCGAGCTCTATCAAGAGGTCGTCAGCGCGCTCCCGGAGCATGACGGCGCCCGAGAGGCCCTCGAGGCTCTGCTCGTCGACGAAGCCGTGGGCGTCCAGGCGGCGCGCATCCTCGTGCCGATCTACCAGGTGCGCGAAGAGAACGAGCGCCTGATCCGTGCCTTGCGCGTGCTGCATCGCGGCACCGAAGATTCGGCGGACCGGCTCGAGCTGCTCACGCAGATCGGCGATGTCTACGCGTATCAGATCGAGAACCCACAGAAGGCCTTCGACGCCTTCTGTGAGGCCCTGCGTGAGGCCCCTTCGGATGCCAACACGCTCGCGCGCCTCGAGGCCATGGCCATCGAGCAGGACAACTTCGCCGCGCTGGTGGAGCTGGTGGGTGAGCTCGCCGGGAGCGTCGAGGACACCGACCTGGCGCGCACGCTGTGGATCAAGGCCGCGCAGATCTACGACACGCAGCTGAGCAACGTCGACGGGGCCGTGAGTGCGTACCGCAAGGTGCTCGACCTCGATCCCGCAGACCTCGAAGTGCTGGAAGCCCTCGAGAACCTCTACCGCCGCACCGAGCGTTGGAGCGCTCTCGTCGGTGTGCTGCGCAGCCGCGTCTCGATCTCGACCGATCCGGGTGAGCAAGAGCTCCTGCTGTCCCAGATGGCGCTCATTCACGACGAGTACCTGGAGGAGCCCGAGGCCGCGATCTCTCTGCACCGGGAGATCCTGGAGATCGACCCCACGAGCCAGAACGCGCTCGCCGCGCTGGACGGCCTGTTCGCACGGCAAGAGATGTGGACCGAGCTGGCCGACAACGTCGACCGCCAGCTGGCCATGGCCGACGACCCGGACCGTCAGATCGAGCTGATGCTGCAGCTCGCGCAGCTGCGCGAGACGCGGATGAACGCCACCGAGGCGGCCATCGAGATCTACCGCAACGTCCTGGACCGCGACCCGTCGAACGCGGCGGCGACGACGGCGCTGGAGCGGCTCCTGGCGCAGCCGGAGCATCAGGTGGTCATCGCCGAGATCCTCGAGCCCATCTACCTCACGCACTCCGAGTACCAGAAGCTCATCGGCGTGCACGAGATCCAGGCCACCCACGCCAGCTCCCCCGAGCGACGCGTGCAGCTGCTGCACCGCATCAGCGAGCTCCACGAAGAGGCTCTGGACGACGCGCAGTCGGCCTTCTCCGCCATGGCGCGCGCGCTCGCCGAGGACCCGGCGAACGCCACCACGCAGGCGCAGCTCGACCGCCTCAACTTGATGATCGGCGGCGCCGAACAGCTCGCCGCAGTCTACGAAGAGCGCGTCGCGACGGTGGAAGACCCCGTCCTCGCGGCGAGCCTGCACGTGAAGGCGGCCGAGATCCGCGAGGAGCAGCTCGGAGACACCGAGCGCGCCATCCAGCACTACCGTCGCGTGCTCGAGCTCGACGACCAGCACCTCGAGGCGGCTGGCGCGCTCGAGCGCCTGTTCCACCTGAGCGAGCGCTACGAGGACCTTGCCGCGATCTACCTGACCAAGAGCGGCATGCTCACGGATCCGGACGAGCAGAAGGCACACCTCTTCCGTGGCGCCCAGATCTACGAAGAGCTGCTGGAGCGCCCCGAGGCGGCCATTGGCGTCTACGGCAAGGTGCTCGAGATCGACACCGAGGACCAGCAGGCTCTCGACAAGCTGATCGAGCTGCACCTGCGGCTAGAGCAGTGGCCGCAGCTGCTCTCGGTCTACGAGCGTAAGGCGGACATCGTCTACGACCCGGACGAGAAGAAGCGCATCTACGTCGAGATGGGCGCCGTGTACGAGCGTGAGCTCAACGACGTGGCGAAGGCCATCGACACCTACCAGCGCATCCTGGAGATCGACCCCGAGGACCTGACGGCGATTCAGCGTCTGGATCAGCTCTACCAGACGACCGAGAACTGGCAGGAGCTCATGAGTGTGCTCGAGCGTGAGGCTGAGCTCGCGCAGGAGCCGATGGAGGTCATCTCCTACCGCTACCGCATCGCGGAGCTGTGGCATCGTCGCCTGAACGACGCGACGCGCGCGGTGGACATCTACCG
This sequence comes from Sandaracinaceae bacterium, assembly GCA_020633075.1. GTDB lineage: Bacteria > Myxococcota_A > Polyangia > Polyangiales > Houyiibacteriaceae > JADJJE01. Next base: position 1,930,359 of record JACKEI010000001.1, on the reverse strand, counting down.
CGACATCTTGGACGTGGACCCCGCGCACGCGCCCACCACGGCCGCGCTCGAGGCGATGATCGCCGAGGGCACCGAGCCCGTCGCCGCGGCGGGCGTGTTGGAGCCCATCTATCGGCAGCTGGGTGAGTCGGCCCGTCTCATCGCGGTGCACGAGGTGCAGATCCAGCACGAAGAAGACCCCATGCGGTCGGTCGAGCTGCTGCATCAGGTGGCCGAGCTGCACGAGCTCCACCTCGACCAGACGCGCGAGGCCTTCGATGCGTACGCGCGTGCTCTCCCGCTGGACAACAACAACGAGGTGACCCTCGGGTCGCTGCAGCGGTTGGCGGACATCGTCAACGGCTGGAACGACGTGACACGTCTGTACGATGTCGAGGTGGAGCGCATTCGTCGTGACGCCCCGCACGACGTGGTCGACATGGCGCTGCGCACTGCGCAGATCTACGAGGTGCAGGTCGGCGACGTGGACCGCGCGATCGACCGCTACACCATCGTGCTTGGTGCGCACGACACGAACCTCGAGGCGATCAACGCCCTCGACCGCCTGTACGAGGGCACTGAGCGCTACGCCGAGCTGGCGGGCGTGCTCCGTCTCCAGATTCAGGTCGCGGCGACCCCGGACGAGATCCTGAACAACCAGTTCCGCCTCGGTCAGGTGTATCAGCACCACCTGGGCGACGTGGACAGCGCCATCGAGCAGTACCGCGAGATCCTCGCGGCCGCGCCGGAGCACCAGCCGGCCATGAGCGCGCTCGAGCTGCTCTTCGCGGAGGGCGTGCGGCCGCTCATGATCGGTGAGATCATCGAGCCCATCTACCGCATGAGCGAGTCCTGGGACCGGCTGCTCAACGTGCACGAGGTGCAGCTCAACTACCAGAGCGACCCCCACGAGCGCGTGCACATGATGCAGCGCATCGCGGAGATCGCCGAGGAGCGCGCGGCGGACCACGACCGGGCCTACGTCTGGGTGCAGCGTGCGCTGCTCGAGGATCCCAGCAACGAGCAGACGTTGGCGGAGGTGGAGCGCCTCGGGTCGGTCCTGGACCACTGGGCGCAGCTCGCCAACACCTACGTGGACGCGCTGGCGCGGACCGAGGACGCGGAGCAGAAGGTCGCGCTCGGGAAGCGGCTGGCTCGCGTGTACGAGGAAGAGCTGGCCGACGTGGCGCGCGCGGAGGAGACCTTCCGCTTCGTGCTCAGCGTGGATCCCGCGGACGCGGACGCGCTCGAGGCCTTGGACCGCATCTACGTGGCCAACGGCGCGATGCACGCGCTGTCGGAGGTGCTGAAGATGCGCGTCGCCGCGTCTTCGGACAGCGTCGACAAGGTGGACTTCTCCTTCCGCCTCGGCACCGTCCTCGAGGAGCAGCTGGGTCGCACCGAGGAGGCCATCGCGGTGTTCCGCCGCATCCTCGACGAGCTCGAGCCGGAGCACGCCGAGAGCATCCGCGCGCTGCAGGTCATCTACACTCGCCAAGAGGACTGGGCGAACCTGTTCGCCGTATTCCAGAAGGAGCTGGGGGTCGTCTTCGGAGACGCTCAGCAGGGCGACATCACGGCCAAGATGGCGCGCCTCGCCACCGTGGAGCTGGGTGACCCGGAGCAGGGCGTGACGCTCTGGAAGCAGGTCCTCGAGCTGCGCGGCGAAGACGTGGAGGCGCTCAACGCGCTCGGCTCCATCTACGCCAACGCAGAGAACTGGAAGGACCTGGTCGAGGTGCTGGACCGCGAGGTGGCCATCACCAGCGACGAGGAGCAGCGCAAGGCCATCTACACCGACCTGGGTCGCGTCTGGTACGAGAAGCTACAGCGCGACCGCAACGCGCTCGACGCCTGGGAAGAGGTGCTGGCCATCGAGCCCGGCAACACCGTGGCGCTCGCGAACATCAGCGAGATCTACCGCGCCGGGCAGCAGTGGCACGAGCTGGCGGACACCCTCCACCGCACGGTCGACGCCGGCGCGGCGACCATGGACGATGCCGCCATCACGCACGTCCACATGCAGCTGGGCCACCTCTACGCGTCGCAGCTGGAGCAGCCGTTGGACGCGGCCGAGGCCTACCGCAACGCGCTCGACGTCAACCCCGCGCACTTCGACGCGCTCGCCGCTCTCGAGGTCATCTACCGCAACGAGGGTATGTGGGAGGAGGCGATCGGCGTCATGGAGCAGCGTGTCAACGCGCTCCAGAACCCGAACGACAAGATCGCGCAGCTGCTCGCCATCGCCAACACGTGGGCCGGTGAGTACGGCGACGCAGACCGTGGCACCAGCGCCTTCCATCGCATCGCCGAGCTCGAGCCGATGCACAACGTGGCGTTCTCGCGCCTCGAGGCTCTGCACACTGCGGCGGGCCGCTGGGAAGACCTCATCGAGGTCTACGTCCAGCGCGTCGAGAACACCGACAGCTCGGAGGAGCAGGTCTCGCTGCTGTGCAAGGTCGCCCAGGTCAACGAGGGCAAGCTCCAGCAGCTCGACCAGGCCTTCGACGCGCTGCTCCTCGCTTGGAACGTGAACTTCACGAACCAGCGCACCGCCGAGAAGCTCGAGGACATCACTCGCAAGACCAAGAAGTGGAACGAGCTCCTCGCGGCCGCCAACGCGGCGCTCCAGGAGACGGACGACGCCGAGACCAAGATCGCGATCTGTCTCAACTGCGCCAAGTGGTACGGACAGGAGCTCGGTCACCCCGAGTACGCCATCCCGTACTACCAGCAGATCCTGGCGATCGACGCGAACAACGTCCCCGCCATGCAGCAGATGGCCGAGCTCTACCGCTCGACCAAGCAGTGGGACACGTTGGCGCAGGTGCTGGGGCGCTTGGTCGAGATGACCGACGACCCAGAGGTGCTGGCCGACACGTACGTCCAGATGGGCCAGCTGGCGGACACGCACCTCAACATCCCCGAGCAGGCAGGGCAGTACTACACCCAGGCCCTGGAGGTGGCGCCCGCCAACGTGGCCGCGCTCACCGCGCTCGAGGGTGTCCTGCGACGTGAGCAACGCTTCCCCGAGCTGCTGGGTATCCTCCAGCGCAAGGCGGCCGCGCTCACCGAGCAGCCGGCCATCCTGGCAGCGAAGCTGCAGCTGGCCGAGCTCTACGAGGACCGCCTGGGCAAGCCCGCCGACGGCATCCGCGTGTACCGCGAGGTCTTCGAAGCGGACGACATGAACATCGTGGCCATGAAGGGCCTCGAGCGCCTGTACGCGCAGACCGCGCAGTATCAGGGCCTGCTCGAGGTGCTGGAGCGGCAGCTGGAGATCGCCGAGACGGAGCGTGAGCGCATCGCGCTGCTCACGCGCATCGCGCTCATGCAGGAAGAGGAGTTCGTCCGACCGGCCATCGCAGCCGACCGGCTCGAGCAGGTGGTCGACATCGACCCGAACCACGAGCCCTCGCTCAACGGCCTGGCACGGATCTACCGGGGCATGCAGGAGTGGGACAAGCTGATCGACACCTACGAGCGTCACGTCCAAGCGACGCCCGATCGCGCCGAGAAGGTCCGTCTCCACAAGGCCTCTGGTGAGGTGTTTGCGCAGTCCCTCAAGGACTTGGACCGCGCCATCGACAGCTACCTCAACGCCCTCTCGGTGGACGAGGAGGAGGTCGAGTCGCTCGACGCGCTGACCCGCCTCTACGAGGAGCGGGGCGACCACAGCTCGGCCCTCGACATGATGGGCCAGCTGGTGAAGCTCATCGACGACCCCGAGGAGATCATCGACCTGCGCTTCCGCATGGGTCGCATCCTCGAGGACGAGCTGGGTGACCGCGGTGGCGCCCTCGAGCACTTCGAGGCCGCGCTGGACGTCAACCCCGGGCACCTTCCCTCACTGGAAGCGCTCCGCAAGATCCACCTCGACTCCGCCGACTGGCTCTCCGCGTCGAAGACGCTGCAGCAGGAGGTGGAGTACACCGAGAGCGAGCGGGTGAAGTCCGAGCGCCTCGTGGATCTGGGTCGGGTCTACGCCGACAACCTCGACGAGCCGGAGAAGGCCGTGGCCGCCTTCGCGCAGGCGCTGGCGTTCGACGAGGACAACGAGGAGGCCGCGCTGCCGCTGGCGGAGCACCACTTCGGTCTTGGACAGCACGCCGAGGCGTATCCGCTGCTCTACTTGTTGGGGAAGCGCGCCGCCAAGCGCGAGCAGGACGAGCAGCACCGTCTTGCGCTCATGCTGGGTGAGTCCGCGCTGGCCGTGGGCAACACCGAGGAGGCGATCAAGGCCTACAACAAGGCCTACCAGATCGACTCCGCGCATCTGCCCTCGCTCACGGGCGTCGCGGCGGCGTACTACGCGGCCAAGGACTGGGAGAAGGCCTTCAAGTTCTACCAGATGCTCTTGGTGCACCATCGCGACTCACTCGGACGCGAGGAGATCACGGACATCTTCTACCGCCTCGGTGTGGTCAAGCGCGAGCAGGACGAGAAGCGCAAGGCGCTCAACATGTTCGACAAGGCCCTCGAGGAGGACGCCTTCCACAGGCCGACGCTCGAAGCGGTCATCGCGCTCTACGAAGAGCAGCAGAAGTGGGACCAGGTCATCCACTACAAGAAGCAGATCCTCGAGGTCGCCGAGACCGAAGACGAGCGCTTCAACTTGAACGTCGAGGTCGGTGACCTCTGGAACGACAAGCAGAAGAACCCGGGCAAGGCCATCGAGTCCTACCGCGAGGCGACCTACCTCAAGCCGGACGACCACCCGGTGCTCCACAAGCTGTTGGCTGCGTACCAGCGCACCAAGCAGTGGGAAGAGGCCATCGACATCATCGAGCAGATCTCCGCTGCCGACAAGCGCGAGACCGCCCGTGCGAAGTTCAGCTACACCGTGGCCGTCATCCGGCGCGACGAGCTGAAGGACGTGGACGGCGCCATCGACAAGTTCAACGAGGCGCTCGACACGAACCCGAAGGAGCTGAAGGCCTTCGAGGCGATCAACAAGATCCTCACCGAGAAGAAGGACTGGAAGGGTCTCGAGCGCGCGTACCGCAAGATGCTTCACCGCATCATCAACATGCCGGACATGAAGGAGCTGCAGTTCAACCTGCTGCACACCCTCGGCATCATCTACCGCGACCGTCAGAAGAACTTCGACTCGGCGGCCGAGGCGTTCCGGATGGCGTCGGGCATCAACCCCGAAGCCGACACGGTGCACGTCATCCTGGCAGAGCTCTACTCGGCCATGGACGGCAAGAACGCCGAGGCCATCGGCGAGCACCAGTGGCTGCTGAAGCGCGACCCCAACCGCGTGGAGTCCTACCGCGCGCTCTACAAGCTCTACTTCGACGCGCGCGCCTACGACAAGGCCTGGTGCGTGGCGGCGACCCTGTCGTTCTTGAAGAAGGCCGACAACGAGCAGCAGCAGTTCTTCCAGCAGTACAAGCAGGAAGGCATGATCCGGCCGACCTCGCGCATCGACAACGAGCGCTGGCTCAAGCTGCTCTTCCATCCGGACGAGGACCTCGTGCTCTCGAAGATCTTCGAGCTCATGGCGGTTCCCCTCTTCGCCGTGAAGGGCGCGTCCGATCAGGCGCTCAACCTGCACCAGCACAAGCCGGTGGACGTCGCCACGTCGGACGTCATGTTCGCGCGCACCTTCGGGTTCGTGATGCAGGTGATGAACCTGGCCATCCAGCCGCGGCTCTTCGTCTTGCAGAACGTGCCCGGCGGCATGGCCGACCAGTGCAGCAAGCCGCTCCCGTCGGTCATCGCCGGCAACGGCGTGCTCACGGGGTACAAGCCTCAGGACCTCACCTTCCTGATCGGTCGGCACCTCGCATACTACCGCGGCGAGCACTTCATCCGCACCATGCTGCAGTCCCACACGGAGCTGCGCATGGTCCTCTTGGCCGCGCTTCGCATCGCGGGTGTGGGGGCGGCGGACCCGCAGGTGGACCAGTGGGCGCAGCAGCTGCTGCCGCACTTCCAACAGGCGCAGGTGGACAGCCTGCGTGCGCTCTGCCGCCGCTTCATCGATGCAGGTGGTGCAGCCGACGTGAAGGTCTGGATGCAGTGCGTGGAGTCCACCGCGATCCGCGCAGGCTTCCTGCTCTGCAACGACCTCGAGACCGCCGCCAACCTGGTGCGTCAGCTGCCGCCGGCCGGCTCGGCGGACCTGCCCCCGGGCGACAAGCTGAAGGAGCTGGTGCTCTTCAGCGTGTCCGAGCAGTACTTCGCGCTGCGCGAGGGCCTCGGTATCCAGATTCAGGTCTGACCTGAGCGCGCGGCCCGGCGTCACCCGGGCACGCGAGCCACGACGCGGGCCCCGGCGAGAGACCTCTGAGTCACTCGACCGGGGTTTCCTCGTTCCGTCAGATGCCGGCCGCGTTCTCTGCCGGACGACGCGCGCCCACGGGTGCTGCGCCAGCGCGCCGTTGGACTCCGCTCGAGCCCGTCCACCGTCGAAGCCCGCTTGCTCGCCGCGCTCTTTCGAACTAGAACGTGTTCCAGTTTGGCGCTGTGGCCCCTGGCCGCGTGCTGCCCCTCATCCGAGCCCCCGAGCCCCCAGGGTATCCCCATGACCGAGTGCTTCATCTACGACGCCGTGCGCACGCCACGCGGCAAAGGTCGCAAGAAGGACGGCAGCCTGGCCGACGCCACGCCGCTCCATCTCGCGAAGACCGTGCTTTCGGCCCTGCCCACACGCGGCAACTTCGACAGCGCGGCCATCGACGACGTCATCCTCGGCTGCGTCGAGCCCGTGATGGAGCAGGGCGCCAACATCGGTCGCCTGGCCGCCATGGCCGCCGGCTTCGACGAGAGCGTGCCGGGCTTCCAGGTGAACCGCTTCTGCTCCTCCGGGCTGGAGGCCGTCAACCTCGCGGCCGCCAAGATCAAGGCAGGCGACGCGGACGTGGTCATCGGCGGTGGCGTCGAGAGCATGAGCCGCGTGCCCATGGGTGCGGCGGGTGGCGCCTGGGCCACGGACCCGGCCATCGCGTTCCCCACGCACTTCGTGCCGCAGGGGGTCAGCGCCGACCTGCTCGCCACGCTGGACGGCCACACGCGGCACGACGTGGACAGCTTCGCCGTGGAGAGTCAACGGCGCGCCAAGCAGGCCTGGGACGAGGGGCGCTTCGCGAAGTCCATCGTGCCCGTGCTGGACGTCATTGGTGTGACCATGCTGGCGCACGACGAGTTCATCCGCCCCGAGACCACCGTGGAGAGCCTGGGCAAGCTCGAGCCCAGCTTCAAGGTCATGGGTGAGAACTACGGCTTCGACGCGGTGGCCATCCAGCGCTACCCGCAGGTGGAAGCCATCAACCACATCCACCACGCCGGCAACAGCTCGGGCATCGTGGACGGCGCGTCGGCCGTGCTGCTCGGCAACGAGGCCGCCGGCAAGCGCCTGGGTCTCACGCCCCGCGCCCGCATCGTCACCTCCTACAGCATCGGCACCGAGCCCTGCTTGATGCTGGCTGGGCCGGCGCCCTCGGCGCAGAAGGCCCTCGCGCGCGCCGGGCTCACCGCCGCCGACATCGACATCTGGGAGATCAACGAGGCGTTCGCCTCCGTGTGTCTGCGCTTCATGTCCGCCATGGGCATCACCCACGAGGTCACCAACGTGAACGGCGGGGCCATCGCCATGGGGCACCCGCTGGGAGCCACGGGCGGCATGCTCGTGGGCACCGTCCTCGACGAGCTCGAGCGCCGCAACCTGAAGCGCGGCCTCATCACCCTCTGTGTCGGCGCCGGCATGGGCACCACCACCATCATCGAGCGCGTCTGAGCGACCACGGAGAACGACAGTGACCATCATCGACTACAAGGTAGAAGACGGCTGCGCCATCCTGACGTGGGACGAGCAGGGCCAGCCCATGAACGTGCTCAACGGGCAGTCGCTCGCGGAGCTCGACGCCGGCATCGCGCGCGCGGTCGCCGACGACGCCGTGAAGGGCGTGGTGCTGACCAGCGGCAAGCAGGGCATCTTCGTCGCGGGCGGCGACCTCAAGCAGATCGAGGCGCTGGGCAGCGGGCCCATCGACGCAGCCGACCTGCTGGCCAAGACCAGCCTGGTGCTGGACCAGCTGCGCCGCATGGAGACCTGCGGCAAGCCGGTGGTGGCCGCCATCAACGGCGTCTGCTTGGGCGGCGGCCTCGAGGTCGCGCTGGCGTGCCACCGCCGCATCGCGGTGGACGCGCCGCACGCCAAGATCGGCCTCCCGGAGGCGGGCATGGGGCTCATGCCTGGCGCGGGTGGCACGCAGCGTCTGCCGCGCCTGATCGGCGTGCAGGCGTCGCTGGGGCTCATCATGACCGGCAAGCAGCTCTCGCCGGACGAGGCGCTCAAGCAGGGCGTGGTGCACGAGGTGGTCCCCGCCGAGGCGCTGCTCGCGAGCGCCAAGCGCTACATCACGGAGGGCGGCAGCGCCGTGCAGCCGTGGGATGACAAGCGCTACCAGGTGCCGGGGGGCGGAGCCGAGTCGCCCAAGTTCATGCAGACCATGATGGGCACCATCGCGATGACCCACATGAACACCTACGGCAACATGCCCTCGCAGCAGGCCATCCTGTCCAGCATCTACGAGGGCCTGGGCCTGCCGATGGACCGCGCCGGCAAGGTGGAGACGCGCTACTTCATCACGCTGCTGCAGGACCCCACGGCGCGCAGCATGCTGCGCACGCTCTTCTTCAGCTTGCAGGAGTGTCAGAAGGGCGCGCGTCGCCCCAAGGACGTGCCCCGCACCACCATCAAGAAGATCGGCATCATCGGCGCCGGCTTGATGGGGCAGGGCATCGCGCAGGTGTCGGCCAAGGTGGGCATCGACGTGGTGCTGCTGGACCGCGACCAGGCCTCGGCGGACCGCGGCAAGGAGCGCGTGGCGAGCACGCTCCAGCGCGCGCTCGAGAAGGGCCGCACCACGCAGGCCAAGATGGACGCGCTGCTGGCGCGCATCCACGCCACCGCGAGCTACGCAGACCTCGCCGGCTGTGACCTGGTGGTCGAAGCCGTGTTCGAGGACCGCGGCATCAAGGCCACCGTCACCAAGGCGGCCGAGGCCGTGCTCGGCCCCGACGCGGTCTTCGCCACCAACACGTCGGGCCTGCCCATCACCGGGCTGGCCGAGGCCTCCGCGCGCCCGGAGAACTTCATCGGCATGCACTTCTTCTCGCCCGTCGAGAGGATGCAGATGGTGGAGGTCATCATGGGCGAGAAGACCTCGCAGGCCACCCTGGCCAAGGCGTGGGACTTCATCCTGGCCATCAAGAAGGCGGCCATCGTCGTCAACGACAGCCCGGGCTTCTACACCAGCCGCGTGTTCGGGACGTTCATCACCGAGGGCAACCAGCTGCTGCTGGAGGGGGTCGCGCCCGCGCTCATCGAGAACGCGGCCAAGCTCGCGGGCATGCCCATGCCGCCGCTGAGCATCAGCGACCAGGTGGGCCTCGGGACCATGCACAAGGTCGCGCAGCAGGCCAAGAAGGACCACGAGGCCGCCGGCAAGGAGTGGAAGCCCAGCCCGGCGCAGGGGGTCATCGCCAAGCTCATCGAGACCTACGACCGCTGGGGCGCCTACCCGCCGCCCAAGGACGACGGAACCCCGCGCACGCCAGGCGGCTTCTACGAGTACGACGGCAAGACCAAGCGTATCTGGCCCGAGCTCGAGAGCGCGCTGGCCGAGTTCATCGCGCAGGACGCGCCGCAGCCCACGGGCGACGAGGTGCGGCAGCGCTACCTCTTCACGCAGTGCCTCGAAGCGGCTCGCTGTCTCGAGCAGGGTGTCATCACCGACGTCCGCGACGGCGACGTGGGCGTCATCATGGCGGTCGGCTTCCCGGCCTTCACGGGTGGCCCCTTCACCTTCATCGACAACTACGGCGTGGCCAAGTTCGTGGCGGACGCGGACGCGCTGGCCGCCAAGTACGGCGAGCGCTTCAGCCCGCCCGGGCTGCTGCGGAAGATGGCGGACGAGGGCAAGACCTTCTACTGAGCGGCTTGGGCTCAGGTCGGAGGGCTCATCGCGTCTCACGATCGGGCTTGAGACAGGCTCGGCTGGGCACCTCGGGTCTAGGTCGGAGGGTTCGTCGCCTTTCACGGTCAGGCTTGCAACAAGCACAGCTGGGAAGCTCGGGCCTAGGTCGGAGGGCTCATCGAAAGTTGGAAAACCGCTTGAGATTGGGCACCCCGGGCTGAAAGCGCTGAAAGCCCGGGGCAGCAGACCAGGTGATCGTGCACATCAAGTCCCCCCTGCGGGGTGGACTACGTGGTGGGTAGGCGGGCGGCGTTCTACATGAGGTACTCGGACAGTGGGGCCTTCGGCCGGGTTCAATCCGAGGCCTCACCAGCTTTCTATCGCGCAGTCCGCCCCCTTTGGGGGTGGACTTATCCACGACACGCGGCCTAGTTTGCTGCCCCGGGCTTGAGCGCTTGAGCCCGGGGTGCCCAAATGTGCCTATTTCAAGGTGTCTTGTGAGATGCGATGAGTGGACGGGCTGAGAGCCCGGGGCAGCAGACTAGGTGGTCGTCCACATCAAGTCCCCCTGCGGGGGGTGGACTACGTGGTGGGTAGGCGGGCGTCGTCTTGCATGAGGTACTCGGACACCGGGGCCTTCGGCCGGGTTCGAACGGAGGCCTCGCCAGCGTTCTACCGGGTAGTCCGCCCCCTTCGGGGGTGGACCACGGTCACCGGGGAAGTTTCTTTGGCCGGCAAGGTGAATCTTTCTCGGTAGCGTTGGTTTACTGGGGTAACTCGTCTGTAAACTGGCTGTAGAAGCGCGCAGCGTGCCGCTGCCCGCCAGCCCCGGACCGAAGAGAGGCCCCATGTTCACCAGCGCCCCGACCACTCCCAGCGAGCAAGCCGAAGCCGAGCTCGACCTGCTCGACAACCTCGCGCGCATCTCGTTGGCGCCGCCCGCCCTCACCGACAGCACCGAGTTCGATGTCCAGGAGCTGCTCTCCGTCGTCACCGCCGAGCAGGCGACGGCCGAGGTGTTCGAGATGGACGACGACTCGTGGCAGTGCGGCCTGGCGTGAGCCGGTTGCTTCCGTAGAAGCCCGTAGCTGAGATCCGGCCTTGTCAGAGGCTGCGCCGCGCCGTACAAGCACCGAGCGCGATCACCAGAGGTCGCCCAGAGACAAGGCGCAGAGATGGCTGAGACAGCACGAGCGGTGCTCGAAGCGAGCGAGAAGCTGACCAAGCAGACGGTGGCAGCGATGGTGGACGGCAAGATCGTCGACCTGCACACCCAGCTCCCCGAGACCTACACCAAGCTCACTCCCATCGAGTCCCACCAGGACACGGCGCTGAGCATCATCCGGCACAGCAGCGCGCACGTCATGGCGGACGCCGTGCAGCGCCTGTTTCCAGGCACCAAGGTGGCCTTCGGCCCCGCCATCGAGAACGGCTTCTACTACGACTACAGCCGTCCCGACGGCTCGTTCAGCGAGGAAGACCTGCGCGCCATCGAGGCGAAGATGCAGGAGATCATCGACGCGGACACGCCCTTCCGCCGCGAGAACGTCACCAAGGACGAGGCCCGCGAGATCCTGCGGGCGCTGGACGAGCCCTTCAAGCTCGAGCACCTGGAGCGCCTCGAGGGGCAGATCTCGGTCTACCGCCACGGGGACTGGGTGGATCTCTGCGAGGGCCCGCACGTGCCCAGCACGGGCTTCCTGAAGGCCTTCCAGCTGACCACGGTCGCCGGGGCATACTGGCGCGGCGACGAGCGCAACCCGATGCTGCAGCGCATCTACGGACGGCCTTCGCGTCCCCGAAGGCGCTCAAGGCGCACCTCAAGCAGATCGAAGAGGCCAAGGCCCGTGATCACCGCAAGCTCGGCAAGGAGCTGGACCTGATCGCCTTCCACCCGCTGGCCCCGGCGTCGCCGTTCTTCCCCTGCCGCGCGGCGCGCAGATCTACAACCGCCTGGTGGACTACGTGCGCGAGCTCTCTACGCGGACACGGGCTACGAGGAGGTCATCACGCCGCAGATCTTCGACAAGGAGCTGTTCGTCACGTCAGGGGCACTTGCCCTCGTACGAAGAGAACATGTTCATGGCGGCCACCATCGAGAACCTCGAGAAGGCCAGCCAGGCGCTCGTGGACAAGCCGCCCAAGGACGCCCACGAGTGCGGGCACGCGCTCAGCGAGGCCATCCGTTTCGGCATCAAGCCCATGAACTGCCCGAGCCACTGCCTCGTGTTCGGCATGGGTCACCGGAGCTATCGCGACCTGCCGTGGCGCGTGGCCGACTTCGGTCGTCTGCACCGCTTCGAGCGCAGCGGTGTGGTCCAGGGCCTCACGCGCGTGCGCACCTTCGCGCAGGACGACGCGCACATCTTCTGCACGCTGGACCAGGTGCAGGCCGAGATCACGCAGTTCCTCGACCTGGTGTATCGCGTCTACGAAGACTTCGGCTTCGACGAGGTGCGCATCGTCATCGCCACGCGCCCGGACCAGCGGCTGGGCAGCGACGAGGTCTGGGACCAGTCCGAGCAGGCGCTCGAGCAAGCGGTCAAGGCCAAGGGGCTCCCGTACACCATCGCCGAGGGGAGGGCGCCTTCTACGGCCCCAAGATCGAGTTCCACCTCAAGGACGCCCTCGGCCGCCCCTGGCAGTTGGGCACCATCCAGGCGGACTTCAACCTGCCGGAGCGCTTCGACCTGACGTACGTGGGCGAGGACAACACCACGCACCGCCCGGTCATGCTGCACCGCGCGGTGCTCGGCTCCGTGGAGCGCTTCTTCGGCGTGCTCATCGAGCACGTGGGTGGGTCGTTCCCGACTTGGCTCGCGCCCGAGCAGGTGCACCTCGTCACCGTCGCTCCGGACTTCAACGACTACGCGGAGCAGGCCGCCGCGGAGCTGCGCAAGCACGGCTTCCGCGTGACCATGGACCTTCTCCCGTGACCGCCTCGGGGCGAAGATCCGCAACGGGCGCTTGAAGCGCATCCCGTACATCGGCGTCATCGGCCAGGCCGAGGCCGAGGGGCGCGGGCTGGCCATCCGCTCGCGCGACGAGGACAAGGACCTCGGCTTCATCTCCCTCGATGACGTCGTGTCGCGCTTGCGTGTAGAGTCCCTCCCGAAGAGCCGTCGCGCCTGACGCGGCGGCCTCCTTCGTACCATGGCAGGCCCTTCGATCCACGTACTACGGCGGCGACTCAACCAGCGGGTCAAGGGGCGGTACCGCCTCACGGACGTGGTCGGCTCGGGCGGGCAGGGGGCGGTGTACCGCGCGGTGGACGAGCGAGACGGGGAGCACGTCGCCGTCAAGATCCTCCACAGCGAGGTGGCCGAGGACCCGAACCAGCGCGAGCGGCTGGTGCGCGAAGCCCGTGCGCTGATGGTGCTGGCCGGTACGGCCGCGCTCGAGGTGCTGGACCAAGGCTTCACCGACGACGGCAACCTCGCGCTGGTCACGGAGCTGCTCGAAGGGGAAGAGCTCGACGACTACCTCACGCGCGGTGAGCAGGAGGCGCGCGCATGCACACGGACGACGAGGCGCTCGCGCTCTTCGACCCTATCGCGGAGACGCTCAGCCGCGCTCACGCGCTCGGCATCGTGCACCGCGACCTCAAGCCGGCGAACGTGTTCCTGTCGCGCGACCCCGGGCGTCGTGTGCGCCTGATGGACTTCGGCTTCGCGAAGTTCGGTCACCTGCGCAGCCTCACGGCGGACGGCTTCGTCGCCGGCAGCCCGAGCTACCTATCCCCGGAGGCGTGGGGCAACAAGCCGGTGACACCCAGCATGGACGTGTATGGCTTCGGGGCGATGATCTTCCGCGTGTTCGCGGGGCCCCCTCCCTTCGTCGGCAAGCACCCTATCGACACCTACAAGCTCTGCACCAGCGCCCCCGGCCCAGCCTGCACGCGCTGCGCCCCGACCTGCCGGCCAGCGTGGACGCCTGGGTCAACATGGCGCTCGCGGTGGATCCCAGGGAGCGCTTTCAGAACGCGGGGGCGTCACTGGCAGCCCTGCGAGGCCTCCTGAGCTGAGGCCGTGCCGGGCAGAAGCTGCCCCTCGCACAGTCTGCTTTCGCTTTCATAGGGGCCGGGGTAGGCTACGCGCGCCGCTTCACTTGCCCGCTTCCCGAAAGTGAGTAGAAGAGGCGCCAGAATCCTTTCAGGAGAAGCCACCATCGCTAGCCGTCGATTTGATCCCCGTGACCGCCAGAGTCCTTTTGGTCCCAGAGTCAACGAGCGCATCCGCGTTCCGGAGGTGCGCGTCATCGGCCCGGACGGCGCGATGCTCGGGGTGCTCGAGACCCACGAGGCGCGCCGCATCGCGAGGGAGGCTGATCTCGATCTGGTCGAGGTGAACCCGAAAGCGGTTCCCCCGGTCTGCAAGATCATGGACCACGGTCGCTTCAAGTACGAAGAGAAGAAGAAGCAGAACGAGGCCAAGAAGAAGCAGGCGCAGGTCGAGCTCAAGGAGATCAAGCTCCGCCCCAAGACCGACGATCACGACATCGCCTTCAAGGTGAAGCACACGCGTCGCTTCCTGGAAGAGGGGAACAAGGTCAAGATCACCGTGCGCTTCCGCGGGCGTGAGATCACGCACCCCGAGACGGCGCAGCGTCAGATCGACGCCATCGTGGAGGCCGTGGGCGACGTCGCCATCGTGGAGCTGTATCCGCGCATGGAGAGCCGCACCATGACGGCCATGCTCGCGCCGCGGGTCAAGCCAAGCCGCGTGCGGCACGCGACACGAGCAACCGTGAGAACAGCGCCACGGACGACGACGACGACGAGTACGTGGAGGACGTCCTCGACGACGACGACGACGATGATGACGACTTCGACGACGCCGACGACGCGGACGCAGCCGAGGCGTCCGACGAGACTTGACTCAGGGGCCGCCGGCCTCGTAAACCACGCCCCCTTCCGCTCGCCGCCGCGTGTTCGCTGGTGTTCGAGCTTTTCAGTGAGGATTAGAGATGCCCAAGATGAAGACGAAGCGGGCTGCGGCCAAGCGCTTCAAGCTCACCGGTACCGGTAAGATCCGGCGCAGCAAGGCTGGCAAGCAGCACTTGATGCGCGGCAAGTCGGCCAACCGCCTCCGCAACCTCAAGAAGAACGACATTGTGAGCTCGGCCGACCACCCGCGCATCATTCGTCTCCTACAGGGCTGAGGAAAAAAGATATGCCACGCGCCAAACGAGGGTTCAAAGCCCGCCGCCGCCGTAACCGTGTCCTCAAGCAAGCCCGGGGCTACTACGGCGCTCGCAGCCGTCAGTTCCGCAGCGCCGTGTCGCAGGTGCGTCACGCCTGGAAGGACGCCTACGCGCACCGCCGCCAGAAGAAGCGCAACTTCCGCAAGCTGTGGATCACGCGCATCAACGCGGGCGCGCGCCAGCACGGGATCACCTACTCCAAGCTGATCCACGCGCTCAAGAACAAGGACATCCAGATCGACCGCAAGGTCCTCGCGGATCTCGCCATGAACGAGCCAGTCGGCTTCAAGGCCGTCGTCGACGCAGCCCGCTAGTTCCCGCTGGACCAGTGCAGCACGCCGTGACCCGGGAACAATTGTTGGTTCCTGGTCACGGCGTCTCTGTTTGGAGTTGAAGAGCATGAGTGAACAGGACCCGATGGTAGAGTTCGAGGCCGTCCTCGCCACAATCGAGGCCGAGTACCCGGACGCGCTCGCGCAGGCCACCGAGGAGCACGCGCTGCGAGCCGCCAATGCCCGCTTCGTCGGCGCCCAGGGCTCGCTCACGCTGCTCATGAAGCGCATGCCGGAGCTGCCCGGCAACCGTCGCAAGGAGTTCGGCCAGAAGGGCAACGCGCTCAAGCAGGCCATCGCGGCGGCCTTCGAGGGGCAGCTGGCGCGGCTGGCGCAGGCCGAGCGCCAGGCTGAGCTGGAGGGCCCCGCGCTCGACGTGAGCCTGCCCTCGCGAGCGCGCCCGGTCGGCCACCTGCACCCCATCACCCGCATCCAGCACGAGCTCTTGGACATCTTCGAGACCTTGGGCTTCGAGGTGGCGGACGGGCCCGACATCGACTTCCACGAGAACTGCTTCGACAAGCTGGGCTTCCCGCCGGACCACCCGGCCACGGACATGCAGGACACGTTCTTCGTGACGCAGCGCGAGCGCGGCGACGCCGCCACCACCCTGCTGCGGACGCACACCTCCACCATCCAGGTGCGCGAGATGTCGCGCCGCAAGCCGCCGCTCGCCATCGTCGCGCCGGGCACCGTCTACCGGCGGGACGACGACGCCACGCACTCACCCATGTTCCACCAGATCGAGGCGTTCGTGGTGGACACGGACGTCACCTTCGCGGACCTCAAGGGAGTGCTGCAGCTCTTCGCGCAGCGCTTGTTCCACAAGGACATCACGGTGCGCGTGCGCCCCAGCTACTTCCCCTTCGTGGAGCCGGGCGGCGAGGTGGACTTCGGGTGCGTCTTCTGCCGCGCGTGGGAAGGCGACGCCGCCCGCACGGCAGCCTGCCGCGTGCAAGGGCTCGGGCTGGGTCGAGGTGCTCGGCTGCGGCATGATCCACCCCGTCGTGTTCGAGAACGTGGGCTACGACCCCACCGAGGTGAGCGGCTTCGCGCTGGGCATGGGCATGGACCGTCTGGCGATGCTCAAATACGGCATCCCCAACATCAAGCTGCTCTACGAAAACGACGTGCGCTTTCTCTCCGCTTTCTGAGGACGACCGATGCTTGCTTCCTACGAATGGCTGAAGGCGCTGAGCGGCGTCGACATCACGGCCCAAGAGATGGCCGAGAAGCTGACCTCGGCGGGCCTCGAGGTGGAGTCCCTCACGCGCAAGGGCGAGGGCCTGGACAAGGTCGTCGTGGCCGAGGTGCGCTCCATGCGCGCCCACCCCGCGCGCGACAAGCTGCGGCTGGTGACCGTCTTCGACGGTGAGCGGGAGCAGGAGGTCGTGTGCGGCGCCCCCAACGTCCCGGCGCCCGGCGGCCGCGTCATCCTGGCCACCTTGGGGGCCGTGCTGCCTGGCGACTTCGTCATCGCCGAGCGCGAGCTGGGCGGCATCGTGTCCTGCGGCATGCTCTGCAGCGAAGGGGAGCTGCAGATCGGTCCTGGCGGCGAGGGCATCTACGTGTTCCCTGCCGACGACACCTCGGCCCCCGGCACCCCCATCGCGGACGCTCTCTGTCTGCACGACACCATCTTCGAGATCGGGCTCACGCCCAACCGACCGGACTGCCTCAGGCACATCGGGCTGGCCCGTGAGGTGGCGCTCCTCGCCGGCGTGCCCTTTCTGCCCCCCGTCGCCCCGGCGCCGCGCCGCGCCGTGGTGCCCGCCGCGACCAACAGCTTCGCCGTCGACGACGCCCAGCGCTTCGAGCTCGCGTTCGCGGACGCCAGCGCCGCCCCGCTGGACGCCCCCGCAGAGGCCCAGGTCGCGGCCGGTCCCATCCGCATCCGCATCGAAGACGCCGTGCGCGGCCCGCGCTACGGGGCCGCGCTGGTGCGCGGCGTGACCGTCGGGCCGAGCCCCTTCTGGCTGCGCTACCGGCTGCAGAACCTCGGCGTGCGCGCCATCTCCAACCTGGTGGATGCCACCAACCTGGTGATGCTCGAGCACGGGCACCCCATCCACGGCTTCGACCTCGGGCGCGTGCGCGGCCAGCAGATCGTGGTGCGCGGCGCGCGGGCCGGCGAGACCATGCAGACGCTGGACGCCGTCACCCGCACGCTGGAAGAGGGGGACCTGCTCATCTGCGACGCGGAGCGGCCGGTGGCGCTCGCGGGCGTCATGGGCGGGCTCGACAGCGAGATAGAAGACAGCACGAGCGACGTGCTGATCGAGTGCGCGTACTTCCAGCCGCAGTCCGTGCGGCGCACCTCCCGGCGCGTCGGGCTGCACACGGACGCAAGCCACCGCTTCGAGCGGGGCGTCGACAGGCGGGCGCTGCGCCAGGTGCTCGCGCGCGCGCGCGCAGCTCATCGCGGACCTCGGGGATGGCGTGGCGCACGCGGCCGCGGCCGAGGTCATCGCGAGCGACGTGCCCGCGCTTCGCATCCCCTGCGCACGGCGTCGGTGGAGGCGCTGCTCGGCGCAGCCCGTGCCGCACGAGGTCTGTGAGCGCGTGCTGCGCGGCATCGGGTGCGAGGCCATGGAGCGCAATGACGCCGGCTTCGAGGTGGACGCGCCCACCTTCCGGCCGGACCTCGGCCGCGAGGTGGACCTCATCGAAGAGGTGGCCCGCATACACGGCTTCGACCGCATCCCGGCCCGCACGCCCCGCGTGCGCCCCTCGGACACGGGCACTCCCGCGGCGGTCACGTTCCGCCGCCGCGCGCTCCTCGCAGGCACCGCAGCGGGCCTGCACCAGGCCATCAACTACCGCTTCGTCGCCCCCTCGGACCTGCGCCGCGCGCGCGTGGCGACCGAGGCCGTGCCTCTCGCCAACCCCCTCTCGGAGGAGCGCAGCGTCATGCGCACCTCGCTGCTGCCCTGCTTGCTGGCCGCCGCCGGGGCCGCGCAGCGCCACCAGGCCCCCTCGGTGGCCCTCTTCGAGGGGGGGCGCACCTTCCACCCGCGCAGCGCCGCGACGGTCGCGGAGGCAGGCGCGAGCGAGGGTGACGGCGACGCGCACCTGCCCATCGAGCGCGAGTGGCTCTCCGTGCTGCTCACAGGGGCGGCCGACACGTGGCTGGGCGAGGAGCGCGCCTACGACTTCTACGACATCAAGGGCCGCGTGGAGGCGCTGGTGGAGACGCTGGTGGGCGTGGGCCCCGAGCTGCGTGTCGACGAGGAGCTTGAGGCCCGCGCCCCCAACCTGCACCCGCGCCGGCGCGCGCGGGTCTTCGCGGCGGGGGTCTCGCTCGGCGTGATCGGCGAGCTCCACCCAGAGGTGGTCGAGGACTTCGAGCTAGACGGGCGGCCTCTCTACGCGGAGCTGGACATGCGCGCCCTCGGAGAGGCGGCAGCCGCAGCGGGGGTGCGGCAGGCGGGCGAGCTGCCGCGCTTCCCAGCCGCTACGCGCGACGTCGCGCTGCTGCTGGGCGACGAGCACCCGGCGGGGACCGTGGCCGAGGCCATGGCGGCGGCTGGTGCGCCGCTGGCGGAGTCCGTCGTCATCTTCGACGTCTACCGTGGCGAGCAGATCCCTACGGGGCATCGCAGCGTCGCGTTCCGCGTGACCTACCGAGACCCCTCCGGCACCCTCAAGGACAAGGACGTGGACGCCGCACACGCGCGCGTGGTGAAGGCCGTCTCGTCACAATTCGCGGCGCAGCAGCGCTAGGCGCTCATGACCTCAACCGGTCAGCGGGATCCGCGCCCGAACCTGGCGCTTGAGCTTCCCGCCTACCTGTGTTTTTCTCGTGTCCTTCTGGCGCTCTTGCCGTGCGAGGTTCCTGGTGACGAAAGCTGAAATCATCGACGCCGTGTACGAGAAGGTCGGGGGGTTCTCCAAGAAGGAGGCCGCTGAGGTCGTGGAGGCCATGTTCGACACCATGAAGGAAGTGTTGGCCGAAGGTGAGAAGATCAAGATCTCCGGCTTCGGCAACTTCGTGGTGCGCGACAAGAGCCAGCGCTGGGGTCGCAACCCGCAGACCGGTGAGCCCATCCCCATCAGCGCCCGCAGCGTTCTCACCTTCAAGCCCAGCCAGGTGTTGAAGAGCGCGCTCAATCCCCACCGCGAGTCATCCACCGACCTAGAGCCGGCAGCCGCCACGCGCACCGGCGGCAGCGAGCCGGAACAGGGGTGATGGAGCGGCGTGGTGAGGCGGCGACCGAGTCTCCCTGATCGCAGCTTCTTCAAGATCGGCGAGGTCGCCGAGATGGTCGGCGTGAAGCCGCACGTGCTGCGCTACTGGGAGGGGGAGTTCGACCAGCTGCGCCCCAAGAAGACCCGCGGCGCGCACCGCCACTTCACCCGCGCGGACGTGGACATGGCCATGCAGATCCGGCGCCTCCTCCACGACGAGGGCTACACCGTCGCCGGCGCCAAGCTGCGCCTCGCGGAGCTGAGTGACCGCCCGGCCGTCGCGCCCAAGCGGGAGGTCGCGCTGCGCGCCGAGCTGCTCGCGCTGCGGGCCGATCTGATGCGTGCCCTCGCCCAGCTCGACGCGCGCGAGCACGAACACCGCGCCGAGCCCGAGGCAGCGGTGCGCGTCGAGTCCGTCGTGCCCGCGGTCGCTCGGCTGCGGCACCCGACACGCCAGAAGTAACGGCGCGTTTCGGTGAAAAAGGCATTGCCAACCCGGCGTCTTGCAGTATCTTCCGCGTCCCTCACCCCACCTTTTTCAGTACGCACTCATCGGGGCGTAGCGCAGCTTGGTAGCGCACCATACTGGGGGTGTGGGGGTCGCTGGTTCGAATCCAGTCGCCCCGACTAGAAAGCCCGCAAGCTCACGCTGCGGGCTTTCGCCTTTTTGGGGTATGGTGGTCACCGAATGACGCATGTGCAGGGCCGAGCGCGAGCACGCACCACGCTGGACTACTGGCCGGTCGTCATCAACGTCATCGAGAACGACTTCGACCTCGCCGACATGGAGGGGGTCCTAGCCGCAAACGAGGTCGCGCTCCGACGGGGCCTCCCCTTCGTCACCATCCGCGACTGCCGCGGGCTGCAGCAGCAAGCGAACGCCCTACAGCGCAAGCGCCTCGCTCAGTGGCAGGACGACAACTGGGACCTCATCAAGGAGCGCTGCCTCGGGGTCGCCAGCGTCATGCCGTCACCAGTCGTGCGGGGCGTCATGCGTGCCATCTTCTGGATGTCCGCCCCTCCGACGCGCGAAGAGGTCGTGGACACCGTCGAAGAGGCGGTGGCAACCGTCCTAGGCTGGACGTCCGAGGCCCGCATCGAGCTCCCTGCGGCCGTCTCAGCCGAACGGCTCGTCGCCGACCTCTTGGCCAACAAGCTCTGAGGGCCTACCGATGGATCGCCCTGGCTGGGCGATCGTTCGACAGGTCCCGAGGCGCCGTGCGCTCCCCTCATACCGAGCGGATCTCGCGCGCGAGGCGCGCGAGCCGTACAACGCTCAGCCAGCGGGCGGAAGGAACTTCTTCATCTTCTGGGCGAGGGGGATCTTGCCCTTCACCTTCATCTTGCGCGTCATGTACGCCTTGGCGCCGTCCAGCTCGCCGTTGCCCATCTGCAGGAAGTGCTCGCCCTTCATAGTGATGGTCACCGAGGGGTTGGCGTGCTCGCCGGGCGTCACCGGGCCGAGGGTGCCGTCCTCGACGGCGAAGTGGAACTGACCCGAGCCGTCGCCCGAGAAGTCGTACTGGATGACGCAGCTCACGCCCTTCGCCTCGCTGGCGACGAAGCGCTCGCCCAGGCGCGCGAAGTACTCATCAATGCTCGAAACCTTATCCATCTGCCAGC
Organism: Sandaracinaceae bacterium; assembly: GCA_020633075.1. Lineage (GTDB taxonomy): Bacteria > Myxococcota_A > Polyangia > Polyangiales > Houyiibacteriaceae > JADJJE01. The sequence goes on along the minus strand of JACKEI010000001.1, from coordinate 1,909,106 downwards.
CTCCAAGGGGTACTGAGGGTTACGGAATGAAAAGATATACAGCGTAGACAAGGGCCCCGCCAGACGAAAATGAAACTTGTTCTATTTTGGGCCACCAGGGCGTTCGGTCACGCGGCGAGCGCTCCCTCCGCCACGCTGTAGCGGCCGGCGGTGAGCGCCTCGATGGTCTCCTGCGGCGTCTTGGGCTGCTTGGCGCACCACGTGAGATAGGCCAGGAACGAGATGTCCGGGTCGTTCACTTGGTGAGGGGGCATGGGGTAGTCCCCCTCGACGGCGCGCTCGAGCGCGGCCAGGAGGTTCTCGTGGTAACCCTCGTACACGGTGAGGTCGCGCAGCCACTCGCCACGCGGGTCGCTGCCCGCGACGACGGCGCGCGCCTGTGCCAGAGCTTCCTCGAGCTTGCCGGGGTGGACCGAGAGCATCTGCAGGTCGTAGACGAACTGCACGCCGTCGTGGTGCGCGCCCAGCAGGTGCCGGATGACGCGCTCCGGCGAGCTCAGCAGCCCCGAGAAGTCCAACGGCGCCACGGCGCGCTCGCGCAGCAGGAACGGGAAGCGCAATGGCCGGGACGCAAGCAGCTTGGCCCGCCAGCTGGGGCGCACCGGATGGTCCACGGACATGCCGATGCTCTCCGGCCGGAAGAACACGCGGTGCCACATGCGCAGCACGCCGAGCGAGATCTGCCACGCGTTGGGCACATCCTGGACGAGGCCCGCGCGCCGGATCTGTTCGAGGCGCGCGTCGATGACGTCGGGGCGAAACAGGATGGGGTAGAGCAGGGCGCGGTCGAGCATCATGGTTTGTTCTCCGAGGCGAGGGAGGGAGCGAGGGGGGCAGCGGGCAGCGCCAGCAGGCGCGTGACGTTCACTTTGTCGCGCTGGGCGAGCGCTGCGAGCAGTGGCTCGATGGCGTGTGCGTTGGGGGCAGCGAGCCACGCACGCAGCAGCGCGTAGCCCGACACGTTGCTGCTGGGCGCCGCGTACAGCTGCGCTTCGAGCTCTGGGAGCGCAGCGAGCGCGTCGAGCACGGGGTTGAAGGCCAGGCGCAGCACGCGGTTGCCGGCGGCGTCCAAGAGGGCGCGCACGATGTTCATGTCCAGCGTGGCCAGCGTGCGCGCGTCGGTCGTGCCTTCTTCGACCGCCTGCGCAAAGGCGTCCAGCGCCACCACCACGTGGCGCGTGTCGGGCTGTCTGTCGACCAGCTCGAGCAGCACCGCCCTCGCCAGGTGCCGCCGCGCTGCCAGCATGTCTGCCACCCACGCCGCCAGCTCCGCGCGGGAGCGCTCACGCGCCACCGAGAGGACGCTGGGCAGCAGGGTGGGGCCGGAGTCCCGCTCGAAGTCCTGCACCTCGTAGCCGCGCCCCTGCCGCACCGAGAGCAGGCCCTCCGACATGAGGCGTGCGAGGGCGCTGCGCACCGTCACGCGGTTCACGCCGAACTGAGCGGCCAGCTGCCGCTCGGGTGGCATGCGCGCTCCGACCGGGATGCCCCCCTCGAGGATGCGGGCCCGCAGCTGCGAGGCGCACAGGTCCACCGTGCTGGGTGCGCTGAGAGGGTCGAAGTCGGTAGCGTGAGTCGGCGCGGACATTGGTGGAATGGTCCGACCAATCTGCACGGCGGCGCGGCGCGCGTCAAGCCCCACGTCGCGCGCGCTGGCAATCACCCGAGATCCCCGTACTCTCCCCGCAGAGCGCGGCGGACCGCGCGAAGGGTCTTCATGACGCGCGAGCACCAACGCCCCCTGATCCTGGTCTCGAACGACGACGGCGTGAACGCGCTCGGCAACGTCTCGCTGCGCCGCGCGCTCCATCGCATCGCCGACGTGTACACCGTCGCGCCCGAGTACGAGCAGAGCGCCAAGAGCCACGCCATCTCCCTGCACGTGCCGCTGCGCTACCGCACCCTCGAGCCCCGCGTCCACGCCGTGGACGGCACGCCGGCCGACTGCGTCTACGTGGCCCTCTTCATGGAGTCGCTGCTGCCGCGCAAGCCGGACTTGGTGGTGAGCGGCATCAACCACGGCGCCAACCTGGGCACCGACGTGCACTACTCGGGCACGGTCGCGGCGGCCCGTGAGGCGGCCCTGCGCGGCATCCCGGCGATCGCCTTCTCGAACCTCCACGACGCCAACATGGAGGCCATGGCGCAGCTAGCGACGGTGCTCTGCGAGCGCATGCTCGAGTCGCTGCGTGAGGCGACGCCCTCCGACGACGAGGGCCACGCCCCGCTCATCAACGTGAACTTCCCGGACCGTCCGGAGCCCCGCGGCATCGTCGCCACTTCGTTTGGGCAGCGGCACTACGCCGAGGGCGTGGACCTGCGGGACGATCCGCGCGGGCGCCCCTACTTCTGGATCGGCGGCGCTGGCGGCGTGCATCATCCCGAGATGGCCGGCTCGGACACCGAGGCCGTCGACGCAGGCTTCGTCAGCGTGGCGCCCCTCTCGCTGCGCGTGACCGATACCACTCAGCTCGGGCTGGCGGCCTTCGTGGCCGGGCCCTCGAAGGAGACCCCATGACCACGGACAACCGCCTGACCCTCGTCGAGGGCCTCATCCGCGAGGTGCCCAACTTCCCGAAGCCCGGCATCTTGTTCAAGGACATCACGCCGCTCTTGGCCGACGCGGAGGGCTTCGCGACCGCGGTCACGCTCATGTTCGAGTCCACGTCGGACCTCGAGGTGGACACCGTCGTGGGGATCGAGTCGCGCGGCTTTCTCTTTGGTGTGGCCCTGGCCACGACGCTGGGCTGTGGCTTCGTGCCGGTGCGCAAGCCGGGCAAGCTCCCGGCCGCCACGCTCACGGTGTCGTACGAGCTCGAGTACGGTCGTGACTCGCTCGAGATCCACCGCGACGCGCTGCGCCCGGGGGCGCGCGTGCTGATCGTGGACGACCTCTTGGCGACTGGCGGCACGGCTGCCGCGACCGTGGAGTTGGTGGAGAAGGCCGGTGGCCAGGTGGCCGGCGTCGCCGTGCTGATCGACCTCGCGTTCCTCGGCGGCAGCGCCAAGGTCCAGGCGCCCGTACGCTCCGTGCTGCGCTACGGCTGACGCCCAAGGGGGGCTGCGGGGGGCCTCGCGTGTGGCCCCCACTGGGATGGATCCGCTCGCGGGCATGGACGCTCAGCAGCGGCTCGGAGCAAAGCGCGCGCTGACCTGACCATTCGGTAGACAAACGCTGACCATGTGGTAGAGAGCCAGTGCGCCACCGGTTGGGTGGCCGCCACGAGACGCGACGGGTGCGCCCGCGCTTACTTGGAGAACCCCCATGCCGCAGTACAAAGCCCCCCTCCGGGATACGCGCTTCCTCATCAACGAAGTCCTCGACTACCCCGGCCACTACGCCCAGCTGCCCAACGGCGGCGAGGCGACCCCCGACGTGGTCGACAGCATCCTCGACCACTGCGCCAAGCTCTGCGAGGGCGTGCTGGCGCCCCTCTACCAGTCCGGCGACAAAGAGGGCTGCACGCTGGTGGACGGCAAGGTCACCACGCCCAAGGGCTACAAAGAGGCCTACGACCAGTTCGTCGAGGGCGGCTGGCAGGGGCTCTCGCACCCCGAGAAGTACGGCGGACAGGGCATGCCCATGTCGCTCGGCGTCTTCAAGGCGGAGATGATGGGCACGGCCAACTGGGCTTTCAACATGTACCCCGGCCTCAGCCTGGGCGCGATGAACACCATCATGCTGCACGGCACCGACGAGCAGCGGGACACCTACATGCCGCCCCTCACCGAGGCGCGCTGGATGGGCACCATGTGCCTCACCGAGCCGCAGTGCGGCACGGACCTGGGCCAGGTCAGCAGCAAGGCCGTGCCCCGCGGCGACGGCACCTACTCGGTGACCGGCACCAAGATCTTCATCTCGGCCGGCGACCACGACCTCTGCGAGAACATCGTCCACGTGGTCTTGGCGCGCCTCCCCGGGGCTCCCGCCGGCACGCGCGGGATCTCCCTGTTCATCATCCCCAAGTTCCTGCCCACCGAGAGCGGGGACGTCGGCGAGTTCAACAACGTCGTGTGCAGCGGCATCGAGCACAAGATGGGCATCAAGGCCTCGGCCACCTGCACCATCGAGTTCGAGGGGTCGCGCGCGTTCATGCTGGGGCCTGAGAACAAGGGTCTCGAGTGCATGTTCACGTTCATGAACACGGCCCGCATCGGTACCGCCCTGCAGGGCGTGTGCGCCACGGAGCTCTCGTACCAGGGCGCCCTCGCGTACGCGCAGGAGCGCCGCTCCATGCGCGCGCTGTCGGGCAAGAAGGAGCCGGACAAGGTAGCGGACGCCATCCACCACCACGCCGACGTGCGGCGCATGCTGCTCACGATGAAGGCCGTGGCCGAGGGCGGTCGCGCCATGCTCTACCACGCCGCCAAGATGGCGGACTTCATGACCATCGCCGTGGAGCAGGGCAATGACGCGGAGCGCGAGCTGTGGGACGAGCGCCTCGGCTTCTACACGCCCATTCTGAAGGGCTTCCTCACCGAGATCGGCTTCGAGTGCACCAACATGGGCGTGCAGGTCTTCGGCGGGCACGGCTACATCGGTGAGCACGGCATGGAGCAGATCGTGCGCGACACGCGCATCGCGACGCTCTACGAGGGCACGACCGGCATCCAGGCGCTGGACCTCTTGGGCCGCAAGGTGCTCATCGCGAGCAAGGGCAAGGCCATCGCGGAGTATACGGCCGAGATCATGAAGTTCTGCGGTGAGCACGCCACCAACGCGAAGATGCGGCCCTTCATCGTGGCGCTCGGGAAGATCTGCGCGCAGTGGAACTACCTCACGCTGCGGATCGCCATCGGCGCGCGCAAGGACCGCGACGTGGTCGCCGCCAACGCCGTCGACTTCCTGATGTTCTCCGGCTACGCGATGATGGCCTTCTTCTGGGCCAAGATGGTGGCGGCCGCCTACGGCAAGCTCGCGAGCGGCGACGGCGCCGAGACCGAGGAGTTCTACCGCGCCAAGATCCAGACGGGCGAGTTCTACTTCGACCGCGTCCTGCCGCGTAGCCGGGCGCACGCGGGCGCCATCACCTCCCCCATCAAGAGCACCATGCAGATGCCCATCGAGGCGTTCTCGGAGCGCTGAGCCCACTCCCCGCGTGTCGCTCACGGAGCCTTGCGCCAGCCGCGCCTCACCGCATGATGAGGCGCATGGCGCAGGGCTCTGATCATTTCGACGGACGTCGCTTCTTCAACACGGACGTGAGCGGCCGCCGCCACAGCAGCAGCGCCGACGCCCTCAAGTGGTTTGCCACGCGCAAGCGCCCCAAGGTGGTCCCCGTGCCCAGCGAGCCCGGGCCGGCGCCTGTTCCGCGCGTCACCGGCAGCGAGGTGCGGGTCACCTGGGTGGGGCACGCCACGGTGCTCCTGCAGCACGACGGGCTCAACATGCTGACCGACCCCATCTGGGCGGAGCGCTGCAGTCCCTTCGTGTTCGCCGGTCCCAAGCGCTTTCGGGCCCCCGGCCTGCGCTTCGAGGACCTGCCGCCCATCGACGTGGTGCTCCTGAGCCACGACCACTACGACCACCTGTGCGTGTGGACCCTGCAGCGGCTGCAGGCGCACTCGGCGCCGCTCATCGTCACGGGGCTGCGCGTGGGGGAGGTGCTGAAGCGCAACGGCATCGGCAACGTGGTGGAGCTGGACTGGTGGGAGTCCACCGAGGTCGCGCCCGGCGTGGTGGTGGTGTTCACGCCCGCCAAGCACTTCGCGGGGCGCTCGTTCACGGACCTGGACAAGCGACTGTGGGGCGGTCTGTACGTGCACGCACCCGCGGGCGGCGTGTTCTATGCCGGCGACACGGGGTACTGCGCGCACTTTCGTGAGGTGCGCGAGCGCCTGGGGAGCCCGCGCGTGGCGCTCCTGCCCATCGGGGCGTTCGAGCCGCGTTGGTTCATGTCCCCCGTGCACATGGACCCGGCGCAGGCCGTGCAAGCGCACCTGGATCTGGGCGCGCTGACCTCGGTGGCGGTCCACTACGGCAGCTTCGCCCTCGCCGACGACGAGCAAGGGCAGCCCGAGCGCGAGCTGACCGCGGCGCTCCGCGAGCAGAGGGTGAATGAGCTGCGCTTCCGCATGCTGGAGCACGGCCACGCCGTGCGCGTGCCCCGCAGCTTGAGCGAGCTTGGCGAGGATGCGCGCGCGTAGCCGCAGCCACGCACGGGCTGGGCGCGGGGCGTCGTCGTCCGCTGGGCGGCGTCCGCGTGGCGGCAGTGGCCGCGCCCGAACTGCGCGCGGTCCGCGTGGAGGTCTGAGCTTGGTCGTCGTCGCGGCGCTCGGCTCGGCGCTGCTCGTGGGCTGCGCCGAGCCCGCCCCCCCGCGAGATCCGCTCGTGTATCTGCGGGTGGGTGTGGACCCTCGTGAGGAGGCCACCGCGCTCTCGCGGGCCCTCGAGCGTGAGGGCTATGCAGTGCGCTTGCTGGTGGACACGGAGGACGTGGTGATGCTGGACGCGCTGCGCGCGGACGGCGCGAGCGCGGTGCGCGTAGTCACCGACATTGGCGTGGCCCTCGGCCTCGACGCGCCGGACCGACGCTTCCCCACGCGCGAGCGGGTGCGCGGGCTGCGCGCGCCTCTGTCCGGCAGCGATCTGGACGGCGACGGGCGCGTGGAGCTGCTGATCGTGATCGCGGATCACGCGCGTGTGGCCGAGTGCGTGGCCGTGGTGCGGCTGGACCGGCGCGGGCGCGCGCAGGAGGTGCCCGTGGACACCAGCATGGTTCAAGAGGGGGCCTGCGCCGAGCGGGCCGAGGATGTGGGCGGGGACGCGCGCGCCGAGCTGCTGGTGGTCGGTCGCTTTGCGTTGGCCGGGCTGCCCGTCCCGGCCAGCGTGGCCATCCCGCTCACTGGCTTCGAGGGCCGCTTCGTGCCCATGGAGGCCGCCGCTGGGCGTTACTACCAAGAGGAGCGCGGCGTCCGCATGGAGCGGCTCGGGGATGCCCGCCGAGTCGGGGACGCGCGGACCATCTCGCGTCTGGCGGTGGAGCTCGGCCTGTTGGCGCTGTTCGAGGGCGGCGACCCCGAGCGCGCCGTGCTCGCGTTGGACGCGCAGGCCGAGGGGGCGCACGTGGACGCTCTGGCCGCGGGGCGCGGCTTGATCCGCGGGCTGGCCGAGACGGCGCGGGGGCGTGCCTCGACGACGGAAACGGAGTAGACCCCGGCGTGGCGAAGAAGCGTGTCGAAAAGGGCGTCGTCGGCATGGAGCTGCTCGTCTGCCGCAACCCCAAGGCGGCGCAGCTCTACGACATCGAGGACAAGCTCGAGGTGGGCATGGTGCTGACCGGCAGCGAGGTGAAGAGCCTGCGCAACCGCAAGGCCGACCTCGACGGGGCCTACGCCGTGATCGAGAACGACGAGCTCTTCCTGCACAAGATGCACATCGCCCCCTACGCCCAGACCGGCTACACCGGCCACGTGCCGAAGGCGGTGCGCAAGCTGCTCGCCCACCGTGAAGAGATCGACAAGTGGCGCGGCAAGCTCACCACCAAGGGCTACACGCTGGTGCCGCTGCAGGTCTACTTCAAGAACGGCGTGGCCAAGTGCCAGCTGGGCCTCGGGCGCGGCAAGAAGAAGGGCGACGAGCGCGAGGCCCTCAAGGCCAAGGCCGAGCTCAACGAAGCGCGCGACGCAGCGAGGCGCCGATGAGCGACAGCCCCGACACCACGCCGCCCGCCCGCGACATGGGCGAAAGCGCCGCCGAGCGCGACGCCGCGCAGGCTCCGCGGGTGGTGAGCCTCACGCTGAGCGACGGGCAGCCCGGCACGGCCCTGGGGTGGGACGGGAGCTTTCTCCGCGTGCGCCTGCCCGTGCCCTTCGCGCCCGGCGCCCCCGTGCGGGTGGTGCTCGCACTCGACAGCCCGCTGCCCGTCGAAGGCAAGGCGCTCGGCAGCAAGCGTGGGGCCGACGGATGGTTCGACGTGCGCCTGCGTCCCGTGACCTTGCCCAAGTCGTCGCGCCTGGCTCTCGACGCGCTGCGCAACAGCTGACGCGCAGCGCGCTCTCGACGAGCGCGAAGCGGCTCCGCGCCCATCGCTTCCCGCGTTCGTGCGCTCAGAGGTCGAAGCCGCTGAGGACCGCGCGCTTGACCGCCTCGTAGTCGTTCGGCAGGTCGACGGGCGTGTTGGGGTGCTTGCTGGTCACGCCCTCGATCCGGCTCTCGTGGTAGCGGATCTTGAACTGCGTGAACTTGAGCCCGTTGGCCGTGGAGATGACGACGACTCGCTGGCCGGGCTGCACGTTGCCCGCCGCGACCTGCTTCTCGAGGGCGGCCAGGGCCACGCCGGTGTGGGGGCAGGTGTAGGCACCGCTGCGGTCCGCGGAGGCCGAGGCCTCCGCCAGCTCGGCCTCGGAGGCCTGCTCCACGATGCCGTCGAACTTCTTGAGCGTGCGGATGGCGCGGCGCACGCTCACCGGGTTGCCGATGCGGATCGCGCTCGCCTCGGTCGCGCCTGCGGTGATCGCCTCGAAGTTGTCGTAGCCGGCCTTGTACGCGCGGTACAGCGGGTTTGCCTGCTGGGCCTGGGCAAGGATCAGGCGCGGGCGGCGTGTGACCAGACCGAGCTCGAAGAGCATGTCGAAGCCCGCACCGAGCGCCGCCACGTTGCCCAGGTTGCCGCCCGGGATGACCACCCAGTCCGGCACGTCCCAGTCGAACTGCTGGGCGATCTCGATGGCGACCGTCTTCTGTCCCTCGAGGCGCAGCGAGTTCATGGAGTTGGCCAGGTAGATGCCCTGCTCCATGGCGAGCTTCTGCACGATGGCCATGCAGCCGTCGAAGTCCGTGTCCAGCGCGCAGACCTTGGCGCCGTTGGCCAGCGGCTGGACCAGCTGAGCCGTGCTGATCTTGCCCTTGGGCAGCAGCACCACGCTGGGGATCCCCGCGCTGGCGCAGTAGGCGGCGAGCGCCGCGCTCGTGTCGCCGGTGGAGGCGCAGGCGATGGCCTTGATGGGCTTCCCGTCCGCGATCATCTGCTTCACGGTGCTGACCAACACGGTCATGCCCAGGTCCTTGAACGACCCCGTGTGCGAGTTGCCGCAGTTCTTGATCCACAGCTCGTCCAGGCCCAACGACTTGCCGTAGCGCTCCGCCCAGAAGAGGTTGCTTCCGCCCTCGGCCGTGCTGACCACGTTCTCGTCGCGCAGGTGGGGCTGCACCCACTCCTTCTTGCCCCACACGCCGCTGCCGTAGGGCCACTGCCGCGTCATCCAGCGACGGTCGAAGGTGGCCTTCCACTCGTCGCCGCTCTGCTGCTTCAGCGCCTCCATGTCGTGGTTCACCTCCAGCAGCTCGCCGCACGCGGGGCACTGGTAGATGACGGTGTCGAGAGGCCAGCTGCCGGGACAGCCCGCGGTGCAGCGGAACGAAGCGCTAAGAGACATGGTGCGGCGAGTATATCGGCTCAGGGAGGTGTGGCCAGCGCAACGACGTCCGGAGCCCCGAGAACCCGTCCACCAAGAGCGGCGCTCGACTGCACGTTCAGCAGCACGCGCCCCCGCCAGCGTCCGCTCCGGACGCGTACTGCCGCGCCGCGATCGTGGGGTCGCAGGGGTACTCGCCGAAGTGCGACTCGCCCGCAGCGCTCACGTCGAAGAACGCACCAAAGCGCGTCTCGGTCAGCATCGCCGCCGTGTTCCGGCACACCCGCTCCGGCCGCCCCCGCTCGAACGCGTGGTGGTCGTCGAGCCAGAGGAGCGCCTCCGCCCCAGGGACGCCGCCGCGGTAGGTTGCCACCTGGCCGTAGTCCTCACAGCGCGCATCGAGGGCGGGCAGCTTGAACAGTCGGTACGTCACCGAGCTGAAGCGAGCCGCGCCGGTCTTGCGCGCGATCTCGGCGTTGTGGATGGCGATCGGCGCGCGCGTCACCACGCGCGGGTCCAAGAACCCGGCTTGCTTGGCCAGGGCGATGAAGTCCGCCTCGTAGAGCGCGCCCCCGAGGCACTCCGCGTAGAGGACCGGGTCGCTCGCGACATCGGCCGGCAATCGCCGGTCCACGACCACGTCGCTCAAGTAGAACTCGCCGCCCGCGCGCAGCACGCGGGCGACCTCGGCCAGCACCCGGTCCTTCCGCGGGCTCAGGTTGACGACGCAGTTGGACACGACCACGTCCACTCCGCCGTCCTCGAAGCCCAGCGCGCCCAGGTCCTCCATGAAGCCCAAGTGAAAGCGCGTGTTGGGGCGAGCGAAGCCGAAGCGCTCGGCGTGCCAGCCTTCGGTCGACCGCGCCAGCTCGAGCTGCTCTGCGGTCATGTCCACGCCGTGCACCGTCCCCGTGGGGCCCACCAACTGCGCCAGCACGAACACGTCGCGCCCGGTTCCGCAGCCCAGGTCCAACACCACCTTGCCCGCGAGCGCATGCGGGACCGGGAAGCCACAACCATAGAAGCGAGCCTCGACGTCGGGGTGCACGTTGGCCACCGCGGCGGCTATCCACGCAGGCGGCGCGCCGCTGGCACAGCACGCGTTGGTCGCGAGGTCCAGGCTCGAAGCGAGGAGCTTTCCGTAGTACTCGCGGACGAAGTCCTGGAGAGATGGGGAGGACGTGGCGGTCAGTTCGCTCATGGGGCTCCGTACGCGTTCTTCGAGCGCTCGTTAGGGCGCGGGCGCCGAGTCGTTCGTGTCACCCGTCTGCGCGGGCCGGCCGCCGCCCGAGCCGCCGGGACTGGCACCGCCACCGCCAGCGCTGCCGCTCGCGCCGCCGGGTGCGGTGCCCGCAGCGCCAGCCGCCTGCGCGCGGCGTCGCTCGGCCTCCAGGGCCCAGGCCTCGAACTGCCGACGGGCGAAGTCGAGGCCCCAGCGTACGTCGTCCGCGCTGGCCCGCCCGCGGATCTCGACGCGGTCGCCGTGCGGCTCGAAGGTGAAGCTCTCGAGCACGCGCAGGCGGTCTCCCATGATGAAGCGCACCCCCATGCTCCGCAGCGCACCGTCACGCTGACCGCTCCAGTAGACGACGGCGTCGAGGGCCGCCTGCTCCGAGGGAAACACGGCCAGCCCGTCGATGCCGACCATGCGCGGCCCGACCTCGCGGATGGCGAGGCGTGCGCGAACGGGGATCACGTTCGGGTTTCCGGCGGTCAAGAACGCGTGGACGCCTTCGATCTCGAGGCTGAGCCCCTCGCCCGGCCCCATGGACAGCAGCACGTCCGGGCCGCTGGCCTCCTCCAGCCCCTCGGCCTCGGCCCCGCGCGCCGCGCGCGCTTGTGTCATCGCCAGCGCCACGGCGAGGTCCTCCGGCCGCGAGATCGTAAAGTGTTGTGGCCCCAGCAGCGCGAGCACGCGCGCCGTCTCGCCCTCGTTGGCCCAGGGCGCCACGGCGACGCCGTCCTGCGTGGACCAGGACGCCTGGGCACCGTGAGCTGACGCCATCTGGCTCACGACCGCGCGCGTGAAGGCCTCGTCGTGGACGTGTCGGCCGGCCACCAGGATGCGGTTTCGGTAGCGGTTGGGTGTGGCGATGAGCACGCGCTCGAGGTCGTTGAGGGGGTCGATGCCAGACCCGCCGAGCAGCTCCTGCCAGTCCGGCACGGCCGCGATCAGCGCGCGCACTTCGTTGGCGACGGCCGACTGCCGCAGGCGCCCCATGTCCAGCCGCAGCGCTAGCTGGGCGCCGGCCGGGATGCGGGCCGGACCGCGCATCGTCGCGCTCGCGACAGGAATACGGGGGCGCGTCGGGCCTGCGTCTGGCCCGCCATCCACCGAGCCGTCCAGGCCCGCGTCTGCGCCCTGCGCGAGCACGCCCCCGTCCAGCACATCCGCTGCGCCGCCCGCGTCGGCGATCGCCGCGTCGGGGACGCCCGCGTCGGCCCCCGTGGCCACCTCTTCGTCGGGTACCCCCGCGTCGACCTGCGCGGGTCGCCGTCCGTCGGCCCCCTCGCCGCCCGCGCCGTCCGCTCCAGCCTCGGGCGCGGCGACCTCGGGCTCGGCGGGCGGGGGCGGGGAGTTCACCAGGACCGCCTCCATCGCCTCGGTCATCCCGAACTCCACCTGGTCCGGCATGGCGAACTCGAAGTCGAGCTGCGGGACGTCCGCCAGAGACGACACGGTCAGCGCCACGGCGCCGTGCAGCCCGAGCGAGATGGCGAGCGCGAGCGGCAGCGCGTACCGGGCGATGCGGGTGGTCAGCACGCCTCGGCGGACGCTGTTGCGGGGGGGCTCATTCATGCGCCGGTTGCGGTCCCGGGGTTGACGGACTGAGAAGCTGGGTTCAAGGGTTCACCTGAGTTCGGGGCGCAGAGCGCCCGCCTCGATGCTCGGGAATGTTGCCATGGCGCCGTTGATTCCTCATGTCGTCCATGCCTGTGCCCCACGCTGACTCGCCGATACCGAACCTCTTCGAGGGGCGCGCCCTTCGTAGCACCCTTCACGTGGGGGGGCTCTGCGTAGCCGTCGCCATGGCGCTGACCGGGTGCGGTGGCGAGCCCACCGGTGACCAGCCCGCACAGTCGGCAGAGCAACCCGAAGGGGAGGGCACAGCCGGCGGGCCTGCGGTCGAGGGTGGCGAGGCCGAGGACGGCGGCATCGAAGACGGCGGCCCCGAGGACGGTGGCGAGAGTGCCGGGGTGCCCAAGCGCATCTTCGCGGCCCGCTTCGTAGTCAACGTGCGTGAACGCCCCGCTGAGACGTCGACGCGCATCGGCCGCTTGCGGGCCGGCGCAGTGCTCAACGCCAAGACCAGCTCTCCCGTCGGCTACGACGACTGCCCGGCGGGTTGGTACGAGCTCGAGACTGGGGGCTTCGTGTGCAACCGGCGTGAGGTGACCGCGTTCGACGGGCCGCGGCTGCCCGAGGCGCGCTTTCGACAGCCACGCCTGACGGATCCACTGCCCTACGAGTACGGCTACATCCGCAGCGATGTGCCCGTGTACCGCCGCCCTCCGAATGACGAGGAGGCTGCCGAACATGAAGGCTGGCGCGCTCCCAACGCGGAGCCGGCGGAGAGTGACGGTGCCGCTGGTGGCGCGGAAGGGGCTACTGCCGCACGTCCCGCCGGCAGCGGCACCGTAGCCGCGACCGAGACTGCCGGGCGTCCGGCGGGTGGCACGCCGGGGCCTGCGGGCGAAGGCGCTGCGCCAGCGGGTGATGGAGCCAGCGGGATGGTTGCCGCCATGACGGACATGAGCGCTGCATCGGGCACAAACCCGGCCGCTTCACCCACGGCGACGCCCCGCCCGGCCGGCACGCCAGCGCCCGCCGTCGCCGCCGCACCGGCCGCGGCGGAGGAGGACGCGGGCGAGGAAGAAGCGCCACCGGAGCCGATCACGCTGGACTCCCTGCGTGGCGAGGGAGTCGTGCACCACCGCGCGATGCGCGGCTTCTGGGTCAGCCTCGACCGCCGCATCCGCTCGGGCCCGCGCCGTTACTGGCGTACCCAGGCCGCTGGGTTCGTGCCCGCGCGCGCCGTTGCCACCCGCGAGGGCAGCACGTTCGTCGGGCTCGCGCTGGACGAGACCACGACGCTCCCCGTGGGCTTCATCTCGCGCCGACAGGGGACCAACGCCGAGACCATGGACCCCGAGCGTGGCCGCTTGCGCCGCGCGAGGCGCGCCTATCATCGGGACTCGTTTGCCATCGCCCGCGAGGAGACCGTCGGCAATCGTCGCTACTACGTGACCGCGGACGGCCTGTACTACCGCGCCGACGTGGTCATGCGCGTGGACCGTGTGGAGCGCGAAGAGCGTATCCCGGAAGGGGTGAAGTGGATCGAGGTCAACCTCGAGAACCAGACCCTGGTGGCCTACGACGGAGAGCGCCCCGCGTACGTGACGTTGATCTCTTCCGGACGCGTGAAGCGCCGTGGCGACGAGGAGCTGGACCACCACACGCCCAGCGGTGTCTTCCGCATCCGAGAGAAGCACATCACCAACACGATGGACGGCGACGGGACGGTCGTGGACGGGCCCTACAGCATCGAGGACGTGCCCTACGTGCAGTACTTCTGGCGCTCCTACGCGTTCCACACGGCCTTCTGGCACGACAACTTCGGCAGGACGAAGAGCCATGGGTGCATCAACATGTCGCCCCTGGACTCGCGCTGGCTCTTCAACTGGACCACCCCCGGGCTGCCTGCCAACTGGCACTCGATCTGGGCGCCGGAAGGTGAGGCGGACACGACGCCGACGTACGTCTGGGTCCACGGGGAGACCCCGCAGGGCTGAGCCCTGCCGCATACGGTCGAAAAGTGCACGCAAGATAGCCGCTCTCGCGTAAAGTCGCGCCACGGCGATGACTACCGGCTCCGACGTACGGATCGACAAGGAGAACCTGGCGGAGCACTTGCTCTCGCTCGGGTACCCCTCTACGCCCATCGCCGGAGACACGTGGCGGACACACGTCACGGCCGCGGGGCGCACGTTCCCCCTCTTGGTGCGGGCGCACGCGGGCTACCTGACCTTCGCCGTCGTCCCGGTGGTCAAGACGCCAGAGGATGGCGTCCGGTCGGCCGCGCTCTACGACGCGCTGCTGCGCCTCAATCACGTGCTCATGTTCGCCAAGTTCTCCATCGATGATGACCTCGACGTGGTCCTCTCCGTAGAGTACCCGCTGGGGCAGCTAGACCCGAGCGAGGTCACCGACGCGCTGACGGTTCTCGCGCACTACTTGGACGTGCACTACGCGGAGCTGGCCGGCCTCCTCGGCTGACTTGCATGTGGGGCAGGCGGGTGGTAGATTCCGCCCGCCATTGTAAGAATCCTTGCAAGGGTGGACTCCCGGGTCCGCCCTTTTCGCATTTCTGGGGGTTCTTCGGGTCTCCCGCATGTCGAAACGCACTGACACACTGATCACCACGCTCGAAGCCATCATCGAGCCGGTCTGCTTGGCCCACGGGGTCGAGCTGGTCGAGGTGCGCCACGTCCCTCAGAAGGGCGCGGCCGTCATTCGCATCACCATCGACCGTGCGCGGAGCGACGGCAAGGACGGCAGCGACATCACGCTCACCGACTGCACGGACGTCAGCCGCGACGTGTCAGCCGCGCTGGACGTCCACGAGGACGAGCTCCCCGGGGCCTATCACCTGGAGGTGAGCTCGCCGGGCCTGGAGCGCCCCCTCGTGAAGCCAGCCGACTTCGGCCGCTTCGCGGGCCGAGAGGTGGCGCTGCGCACGCTGACCCCGGTCGGACCGAGCAAGCAGCGTAAGTTTCAAGGCCTTCTGAAGGGGTACGTACTCCTGGACGACGGCGCAGAGTTCGTTGAGCTGAACGTGAACGGGTCGGAGTTGCGTATCCCCTTCGATACCATCACTCAAGCCAATCTGGTGTATCGGTTCTGAGCCGCGCGACGGCAGCAGGGAATGTCATGAGTCAGGGCAACATGTCTCTTTCAAGCGTTATCGACTTGGTCAGCCAGGAGAAGGGCATCGAGCGATCGGTGCTCGTCGAGGCCACGGAGCAAGCCATCCTCACGGCCGCCAAGCGGACCTTCGGGCCCGACCGGGAGCTCGAAGCGCGCTACAACGAGGAGACGGGCGCGGTCGACCTCTTCCAGTACATGACCGTCGTCGATGAGGTCGACGACCCCGAGCTCGAGATCAGCGCCGACGACGCCGAGCGTCACGGCCTCGAGGCCGAGATCGGCGAGGAGCTGGGCTTTCAGATCTTCTATCTGGCCAGCGACGTCGAGCGGGCCCGCGAGCAGGACCGCCTCTTCGGTCACTTGCTGGGCATCTCGCAGCAGCGCCAGGGCTTCGGCCGCATCGCCGCCCAGACCGCCAAGCAGGTCATCATCCAGCGCGTCCGCGACGCGGAGCGCGAGCGGGTCTTCAACGACTACAAGAACCGCATCGGAGAGATCGTCACCGGCGTGGTGCGGCGCTTCGAGCGCGGCAGCAACATCATCGTGGACTTTGGCAACGGCGTGGAGGCCGTGCTGCCGAGCCGCGAGCAGACGCCGCGTGAGAGCTACCGGCCGGGCGACCGAGTGGAGGCGCTGCTCAAGGGTATCGACCGCGAGGCCCGTGGCCCGCAGATCATCCTCTCGCGCACGGACGTCGGGCTGCTCGTGAAGCTCTTCGAGCGTGAGGTCCCCGAGATCTTCGAGGGCATCGTGCGGGTCGTGGCGGCCGCGCGCGAGCCGGGCGCCCGCAGCAAGATCGCGGTGAGCAGCCGCGACAGCGACGTCGACCCGGTGGGCGCGTGCGTGGGCATGAAGGGCTCGCGCGTTCAGGCGGTCGTGCAAGAGCTGCGCGGTGAGAAGATCGACATCGTGCCCTTCGACCGCGATCCGGCGCGCTTCGTGTGCAACGCCATCGCCCCGGCGGAGGTGGTGCGGGTCGTCATCGACGAGAACGGCCAGTCGATGGAGCTGGTGGTCCCCGACAGCAAGCTCTCGCTCGCCATCGGTCGCCGCGGTCAGAACGTGCGCCTCGCGTCGCAGCTGACCAAGTGGCGCCTGGACATCGTCAGCGAAGTCCGCTTCAAGCAGATGGAGGAGGAGGCCATCGAGGTGCTGGGGCGCGTGGGCGACCCCAACCTGGGCCGCACCCTCTACCGGTTGGGCTTCCGTACGCTCGACGAGGTGGCCGAGGCCAGCCTCGAGGAGCTCGCTGGCATCGACGGCGTGACCAACGCCGAGGAGCTGCGGCGTGTCGCCGAGGTCGAGGTCGAGTCCATGCGCAAGGAGCGCATGCTCGAGCTGGCCAAGGGCGACGAGGTGCCGAACGACAAGCTCAAGCTGTTGCTGGTGCCCGGTGTGTCGCAGCGCATCGTGGACGCCTTGGACGCAGGGGGTTACGGCTCGCTGCAGGCCATCCTGCGTGAGACCGACGTGGACCGCTTCGCGCTGAACGCGGGCCTGGACGCCCTCTACGCGCGCGACCTCAAGCAGGCCGTAGAGGAGTTCGTCGACGGTCCCTGGGCAGAGCTCGAGGCCACGATCAAGGCGAACCGCGCCAAGTCTCGCAAGGAGGCCGCTGACAAGGCGGCCGCCGCCGCTGCCGAGCGGGGCGCGGCCGGTGAGGGTGCGGGATCGAGCGCGCCCAGCGACGACGACGACGACACGGATGAGGAGTAGGACGCGGCGCCTCCTGGCGACGCCACGCGAATGAACCAAGCCGAAGCGAACGAGAACACCGAGACGCACCCCGAGAGGTTGTGCGTGGGCTGCCGGCAAAAGGCCGAGCGGCACGAGCTCGTGCGCTTCGCGCTGGGTCCGACGCCTCCGTACGTGGCACCGGACCCGGGCCGTCGCTTGGGCGGGAAGGGGGCCTCCGTGCACCCCACGCGTGCGTGCCTCTCGCGGGCCATTGCGCGCGGTGGCTTCGCGCGCGCGGCCCGTCAGCCAGTGCACTTGGACCTCGCCGCGATCGTGGACGCGCTGGTCGCGTTCGAAGAGCGGCGGGCTAGCAGTCTGCTCCTCGCGGCACATCGCCGACGCTTGCTGGCGTTGGGCACCGATGCGGTCCGCGAAGCGATGCGTGCGGGTGGCATCACGTTGCTGGTCGTGGCACACGACGCCGCAGGACGAAGGTTCGAGATTGAGAAAGCCGCGGAGCGCCTTGGCACCGCGTGCGTGGTGTTCGGTGACAAGGCGGCGCTAGGCGCGCTGCTCCGCAAGAACGAGGTCGGTGTGCTCGCCCTCCTCGATGCGGGAGTATCCGCTGAGTTTGCTCAGGCGGCTGCGAGAATACGGGCACTCAGAGAGGACGAAGGTTAAGTGCGAGTCTACGAAGTGGCGCGAGAGCTGGGGATCGACAACAAGGAGCTCATGCGGCGCATTGCGACGCTGGGCATCCCCGTAAGCAACCATATGAGCGTCCTCGAGCAGTTCCAGGTGGACCAGATTCGCCGCTCTATCGAGAAGGAGAACGCGGGCAACGTGGTCGAGGAGCGCATTCGCCCGACCGTCGTGCGGCGTAAGCGGAAGAAGGACGACGCCGACGAGGCGCCGGCCGCCGCGACCCCCGCTCCCGCCGAGCCCGAGCGCGCGGCTCCCGTGGCCGCCGCCCCCGCGCGTCCGACGGCTCGGACCAGCGCCGCGCAAGTG
Organism: Sandaracinaceae bacterium; assembly: GCA_020633075.1. Taxonomy (GTDB): domain Bacteria; phylum Myxococcota_A; class Polyangia; order Polyangiales; family Houyiibacteriaceae; genus JADJJE01. The sequence goes on along the minus strand of JACKEI010000001.1, from coordinate 1,891,132 downwards.
GACGCCCCCGAGGCGAAGGTGGAGGCTCCCGCGAAGGAGCCCGCGAGCGCAGCGGCGCCGGCCAAGCCCGCCAAGTCGGAGGATGACTCCGCCACCAAGGCTGCAGACACCAAGGCCCAAGAGGCCGCGGCTCCGGCCGCCGCCGACAAGGGCGCGGCCAAGGAGGCAGCGAGCGCCCGGGACTCCGCGGCGGAAGAGGCCGCCGACAAGGCGCTCAAGGCCGCCAAGGCCGCCACCCCGGCCCCGGTCGAAGAGCCCCCGCGCGCCGTACCGCTCTCCGAGCTGCGCGCCGAGAGCGAGACCGTCGCCGTGAAGGTGCCGGCACCCACCGCAGAACAGCTCGAGGAGATGCGGGACGAGCGACAGAGCGTCCCCCCCAGCTCCACCTCGGAGCGCTTCGCCCACACGCACTTGCCCCCCGGCGTCACCCGTCGCGGCAACACCGTGGCCGACCGCGCCCTGACCGTCTCCGAGGAGAAGCGCCGCAAGATCGTCGCGCAGCACCAGCAGACCCAGACCCAGACGCGGCGCAAGATCGTCAACCGCTCCAGCATCGGTCCGGCGGGCCGGCCGCCTGCGCGTCCGCAGCGTCGCCCCAAGCCCGGCGCCCCTGGCACCATTAAGCGGATGCGTCCGCTCGAGGCCACGCTGCCGGGTGCGCAGAAGCGCATCATTCGCATCGAGGATCAGATCCAGCTGCAGACGCTGGCGCAGCGCATGAGCCTGAAGGCCACCGACGTGCTGATGGAACTCATCCAGCAGGGCGTCACCAACGTGCACATCAACAGCACGCTGGACGCAGACACGGCCACGCTGCTCGCGTCGGTGTTCAACTACGAGGTCGAGAACGTCGCCCGCACCGAGGACGAGATCGTCGGCGACGCCCGCGGTGAGTTCGAGAACCTCGAAGAGGACCGCTCGCTGCGTGCCCCGGTGGTGACCGTCATGGGTCACGTCGACCACGGCAAGACCTCGTTGCTGGACAAGATCCGCAACGCGTCCGTGGCTGCGGGAGAGGCCGGCGGCATCACGCAGCACATCGGCGCCTACCGCGTCAGCGTGGAGCTCGACGGCGAGCAGCGCACCATCGTGTTCCTGGACACGCCCGGTCACGAGGCCTTCACGGCCATGCGTGCGCGCGGCGCGGACGCCACCGACGTGGTCATCCTGGTGGTCGCGGCCGACGACGGCATCATGCCGCAGACCCGTGAGGCCATCACGCACGCCAAGTCGGCCAAGGTGCCCATCGTCGTCGCGCTCAACAAGTGCGACCGCGAGGACGCCCAGCCGGAGCGCGTCAAGAACGAGATGGCCTCGCTCGGGCTGCAGCCCGAGGAGTGGGGCGGCGACACCATCTACGTCGAGACCAGCGCCCACACGGGTCTCGGCATCGAGAAGCTGCTCCAGTCCGTGTTGCTCCAGGCGGAGCTCCTGGACCTGCAGTCCAACCCGAACATCCCCGCCGAGGGCGTGGTGCTCGAGGCCAAGCTCGACCGCGGTCGTGGTCCCGTGGCCAACGTGCTCGTGCGCGACGGTACGCTCAAGCCAGGCGACTACGTGGTGGCCGGCCAGGCGTGGGGTCGCGTTCGCGCCATGATGGACGAGCGCGGGAGCGTCGTGAAGGTCGCCGGGCCCGCCACCCCCGTGGAGATCCTCGGCCTGCAGGACCTCCCGTCGGCTGGCGACATGATCTACCAGGTCAAGAACCAGAAGAAGGCGGCCGAGGTCGCGGACTCTTACAAGAAGGCCGGCGGCAAGCCCATCCAAGGCCCCATGTCGGGCGCGCGCGGACTCGAAGAGTTCCAGAAGATGATGAACAGCGGCGACGTCGAGGAGCTGCGCCTGGTCGTGAAGGCCGACGTGCAGGGCTCGCTCGAGGCGCTGAAGAAGTCGCTCGCGGCGCTGACCACCGACAAGGTCAAGGTGAACATCATCTTGAGCGGCGTCGGCGGCATCACCGAGAACGACATCATGCTCGCCAGCGGATCCAACGCCATCGTGATCGGCTTCAACGTGCGCCCGCAGGGCAAGGGCACGGCCATCGCGAAGAAGGAGAACGTCGACGTCCGCAACTACTCCATCATCTACGAGGCGCTCGATGACGTGCGCGCGGCGATGCGGAAGCTGCTGGCCCCGACCTACATCGAGAAGGAGCTGGGCAAGGCTCAGGTCCGCATGGTGTTCACCATCCCCAAGGCCGGCTCCATCGCGGGCTGCATGGTCACGGACGGCAAGATCCTGCGCACGGGCAAGGCACGCCTTCTCCGTGGCGGTGAGGTGCTCTTCCGGGGTGACGTGGCGTCGCTTCGTCGTCACAAGGACGACGTCAAGGAAGTGGGCACGGGCTTCGAGTGCGGTATCGGTCTCGCCGGCTTCAACGACATGGAAGAGGGCGACATCATCGAGGCCTACGAGCTGGTCCAGGTCGAGGCGACGCTCTGAGCGTGCGCCCCGGCTTCGGGCTTTGCATCCGCGGTCAGAAGAGCCCACCCTTGGGACACGGCCATGCCACGACTTGAGCAGAAACGCAGCGTTCGCGTGGCAGAGCGCGTCCGAGCCGAAGTGATGGAGCTGCTCCTGCGGGGCGCTGTCCGTGACCCGCGGGTGAAAGACGTGCTGGTGTCCGAGGTTCGCGTGACCGACGACCTGGGTCACGCGCGCGTCTACGTCCGAACCCTCCAGCCCGCGGACGCCAAGCAGCGTGCTGCCGTGGTCAAGGGGCTCGAGCACGCCGCGGGGTACATCCGCCGGGAGGTTGGGGCCAAGCTCGGGCTGCGCTACACGCCCGCGTTCCAGTTCTTCTGGGACGAGGTCGTGGACTCGGCGCTGCAGATCGAGTCCGTGCTCGCCGAGATCCGTGCCGACGCTCAGGAGGAGGAGCGTGCTCGCGAGGACAGCGGCGACGAAGCGGCTCCCGCTGGTGAGGACGGCGCGTGAGAGGGATCGCCGAGGCGGTGCGCATGGTCCAGCAAGGACAGCGCTTCCTCGTCGCGTGCCACCGTCGCCCGGACGCCGACGCCTACGGGAGCGCGGTGGGCTTCGCCGCCGTGCTGAGGCAGCTGGGGAAAGACGTCACCTTGTACGTCCCGGACGACCTCTCGCTCACGCTGCAGTACCTGGTGGACTACGTCCCGCGCGTGCGCGAGCTGCCGCCCGAGGCGCGCTTCGACTCCACCTGGGTCATGGACACCGCGGCCAAGACGCTGCTGCCGGACGGCTTGCCAGGGCGCGAGGTGCGGGGCCCGCTCATCGTCGTCGACCACCACGCCGCCCACGATGACGTCGGCGACCTGAAGCTGCGCGACACCGACGCCTGCGCGACCGGCGAGGTCATCGCGCTGCTGGCGCGCAAGCTGGGCGTGTGGCCGCTGCCGCGGGCCGCCGCCACCCCCCTCTACGCGGCCATCGTGGCGGACACCGGGGGCTTTCGGTACCCCGCCACCAAGCCGAGGACGCTGCGTCTGGGCGCGGAGCTGCTGGAAGCCGGCGCGGACCCCTGGGAGGCCGCCTACGAGCTCTTCGAGGGCTGGGAGGAGCCACGCATGAAGCTGCTGGCGTCCATCTTGGACACCCTCGAGGTCTCTGACTGTGGGCGGCTGGCGCTGTTGCGCGTCACGCGGGCCATGCTCAGCGAGGTCGGCGCCAACGACGACATGGTGGAGGGCATGGTCAACTACGGGCGCATGCTGCGCGGGGTGGAGGTGGCCGCGCTGCTCTGGGAGTGGCCCACCGAGACGGGCCTCGACACCAAGATCAGCCTGCGCTCGCGCGGCACCGCGGACATCAGCCTGATCGCGGTGGCCATGGGCGGAGGGGGTCACCGCAACGCGGCCGGCGCGCAGTGCAGCGAGGACCTCGAGACCGTGCAAGTTCGCGTGCGTCGCGAGGCGCTCGCCCTCCTGGGGCCGCCTCCATGCTGAGGGCGCCTCTGAGTCAAGCGACCCGTGGCTAAGCCGAGGCCGCCCAAGACCTCGCCCGTGGACGGCCTGCTGGTCGTGGACAAGCCGACGGGTCCCACCTCGCACGACGTCGTGCAGTGGGCCCGACGGGTGCTGGGCACGTCCCAAGTGGGCCACACCGGGACGCTGGACCCCATGGCCAGCGGCGTGCTGGTCCTCGGGGTGGGGCAGGGCACGAAGCTGATGGCGCACCTGGGCGCCGAGGACAAGCGCTACGAGACCACGCTGCGGCTAGGGCGTGGGACCACCACCCTGGACGCGGAGGGGGAGGTCGACGAGCGGCGTCCCGTGCCTGCCGGGCTGACCCTCGCGCAGGTGCGCGCCGCCGCTGAGCGCTTCGTGGGCACGATCTCCCAGCAGGCGCCCGTGGTGAGCGCCATCAAGCAGGGGGGGCGTGCGTTGCACGAGCGCGCGCGCGCCGGCGAGGTGGTGGACGCGCCCTTTCGTGACGTGCTCTGTCATGCCATCGACGTGCTCGCGCTCACGCCCGTGCCCCAGGACCCGGACGGGGCCGTGGACGTCTCCCTCGCGCTGCACACGGGCAAGGGCTTCTACGTGCGCTCGCTGGGGCGCGACCTCGCGGCTGCGCTCGGAACGGTTGGCCACCTGGTGCAGCTGCGCCGCACGCAGAACGGGGCCTTCGACGCCACGGGCGCGCTGGATGGGCGCTTGCTCGCTGGCGTCCACGACGAGGCCTGTCGCGCCGCGACGCGGGCTGCGTTGCTCTCGCTGCCCGACGCGGTGGCCTCTCTCGGTATGCTGCGCGTGGACGAACACGCCGTGTCCGAGCTGCGCTACGGGCGCGCGCTGCCGCTCGAGGCGCTGGGCATCGCGTCCTGGGACGAGCTGCCCAGCGGGCCGGTCTTCGCCTTGCTGGACGCAGGCGGGGAGCTCGTCGCGCTGGGGGAGCGCCGCGACGAGCGTGTACATGTCGTGCGGGGCTTCCCGCCGAAGCCGAACACGGAGGACACATGGACCGCGTCGAGTACCTGATCGTAGGCGCCGGAATGAGCGGGTTGGCCGTCGCGGACCGCTTGGGTCGCGACCGCAGCTACCTCGTGCTCGAGGCCGACACCGAGGTGGGCGGGTACTGCAAGACCATCCGTCAAGACGGCTTCGTGTGGGACTACTCCGGCCACTTCTTCCACTTTCGACACCCCGAGATTGAAGCGGAGCTGACCGGGCGCATGCGCGAGCAGCGCGTCCTCAAGGTCGTCAAGGACAGCCGCATCTACTACGCGGGCAAGATGGTGGACTTCCCCTTTCAGAAGAACATCCACCAGCTGCCACACGACGAGTTCCTGGAGTGTCTACACGACCTCTACTTCCGCAGCGCCGACGTGCCAACGAGCTTCCTCGAGATGCTCTACGCGAAGTTCGGGCGCGCCATCTCCGAGAAGTTCCTGATCCCGTACAACGAGAAGCTCTACGCGACGGACCTCGGCACGCTCGACGTGGACGCCATGGGGCGCTTCTTCCCGCACGCGGAGCTGGACGAGATCATCGCGGGCTTTCTGAAGCGCGACAACAGCAGCTACAACGCGACCTTCACGTACCCGGAAGGAGGCGCCATCCAGTACGTCCACGCGCTGATGAGCGGGGTGGACGAGAGCCGCGTCTCGCTCGGTGAGCGCCTGCTGGAGGTGGACCTCCAGGCCAAGGTCGCGCGGACCAACCGCCGCAGCGTTCGCTTCGAGCACCTGGTGAGCTCCGCGCCCTTCGACGTGCTGCTGCGCGCCGCCGGTGTGGCCTTCGATCCGGCGGTCTACTCGTACAATCAGGTGGAGGTCTGGAACCTGGGCTTCGACCGCAAGGGCCCCGAGGGGCACCACTGGGTGTACTTCCCGCAGCGCGACATCGCGTTCTACCGTGTGGGCTTCTACGACAACATCTTCGGCTCCGACCGCATGTCGCTGTACGTCGAGCTGGGCCGCAAAGCCACGGAGAACGTGGACGCCCACGTCGCCGAGCAGAGCCTCGCGGCCGTGCTGAGGGACCTCGAGAGGGTGGGCTTCGTCGCGGGGCACAAGCTGGTCTCGAAGCACCACGTGGTCATGAACCCCGCCTACGTGCACATCACGGTGGACTCGCTGCGCGACGTGGCCGAGAAGAAGGCGCTGCTGCGGGAGCGGGGCGTGCACAGCATCGGGCGCTACGGCTCGTGGACCTACTGCTCCATCGAGGACAACATCGTCGAGGCTCGTGCGCTGGTCGACGAGCTGGTCGGTCGGCCGCGCGACTAGCAGGCGACGGGGGGCGGCGCGTAGGCGAGCTGTCCACGTGTGCGCGAGGATCTCGGCAAGGACGCAGGCGGCTCGGGTCTGCTCGGCTCGGGGGGAGCGTGCGCTACGGCGCCGGTGGCGCAGCGGGCGTGATGGGCACGAGCAGGATGTGGTCCACCTCCACGCGCTCCCCTTCGGGGGCGCGCACCGTGGCGCGCGTGGAGGTCCCAGTCAGCGCGGCGCGCGGGAGCTCCGTGCGGAACTCCGTCCAGGCGGCCGAGGCCTCGACGTGTAGCTCCGGCAAGGCGGGCGCGTCCCGCGCGGGGTCTACGGTGACCGTGACCGGGAAGGGGGCGCCGTCGCCCACGCGGCGCAGCCGGACGATGAGCAGGACGCGCTCGGACGAGGAGCCCGGCTCCGCGCTGGGCGCGTCGCCCGTCGTGTCCGTCGTGCCCGTCGTCGCCGGTGCGCGGACGCTCTCGGGCAGGGCAAGCCGGACGTTGAGCTCGTTGGCGCGCGAGGTACAGGTGGTGCGGTCGAGGTAGTCCCAGTCGCGCTCCAGCGGGAGCTCCTGGCAGGCCGCGATGCTGCGGTTGCGGCGGCCGGCCGCGCGGTCCAGGTCCGCACCTCCGATGAGGCCGAGACGCAGCGCGCCGAGCCGGATCAGGGACTCCGGGGCGGACGTGACCTCCGCCTCGTGGGCGGCCATGTCCATGAGCACCGGCAACCCACGTGGGTCCTCCAGCTGGCCGATGCTGCGCGCCACGCCGTCGCGCACGTTGGAGCGGCTCTCCCACGTGAGGATGTCGACGAGGTGCGGATACGCCCGCCGGTCACGCAGCTGGCCGAGCGCGATGATGGACAAGTAGCGGAAGCGGAACTCGGTGAGCAGCTCGATCAGCGGCTCCAGCGCCACCTGGCTGTGCAGCCGTCCGAGCCAGCGCACGGACTCCTCGCGCTCGTAGGTGTCGGTAGTGAGCCGCAGGGTGTCCAGCAGACCGGGCACCGCGTCCGGGTCGCGCAGGCGCGCCAGCGACACGGAGGCCCGTGTGCGGAGGTCCGTGTCTTCGACGTGCACGAGGCGGCGCAGGGCGTCGCGCGCGCGGGGGTCGTAGAGGCGACCGAGGGCGATGGCGGCCTCCGCAGCGACCAACGCGTCTTCGTCTGCGAGCGCAATCATGAGCGCCGGCTTCGAGCGGTCGTCGGCCAAGCGCCCAATCATCTGCGCCGCCTCACAGCGCTGCTCGCGCGTGGCGCTCCCGTCCACCAGCAGCTCGCTCAGGGGCTCCACGGCGCGCCGGTCGTTCATGCGGCCCCAGGCCAGCGCTTGCTCGTGCGGGCTCAGCGGTGCAGACGCGCCGGACTGCTGCAGGGCGTCGATGAACGCGTAGATCTCGCCGCGCAGCTCCTCGAGCCGTTCGCCCTCGGCGTTGGCGAGGTTCACTCGCTCGCCGGGATCCGTCTCCAGGTTGTAGAGCGCGAAGGTGTTGAAGCGCAGGTCGGCGACGAGCTTGTACGGCCAGTCCACCACCATGCGCTGCCGCGAGACGGCCGCGAACGCAGGCCCGACGTCGGACACGTCGCCGCGCATGAGAGGGCGCAGGTCCTCGCCGTGCATGGTGCTGGGGGGCAGGATGTCGACGAGGCCGAGGAGCGTCGGGGCGACGTCCACCAGCTCCACCGGGGCCGGGATGCGGCGAGCCGGGTAGTCCGGCGCCAGGATCATCAGCGGCACCCGGATCTGCTCTTCGTACAGCGTCGACCCGTGGTAGACGCCGCCGTGGTCGCGGAACTCCTCGCCGTGGTCGGCCGTCAACACGACGATGAGCGGCCGCGTCAGCCGCGCGCGGGCCTCGCGCAACAGGCGGCCGAAGGCGGTGTCCACGTGGCTGATCTCGCCGTCGTAGCGGTCCATGTCGGACGTGCCGTAGCGCGTGTCCTGGTAGGGCTCGTGGACGTCGAAGTAGTGCGTCCAGAGCAAGCTGGGCGGCTCCCCGTCGGCCATCACGCGGTCGATCTCCGTGAGCGCCAAGTCCGTGCGCAGCTCCGCGTCCAGGTTGGCGTGCTCATGGCGCGCAAAGCCGAGGGAGTTGTGCTCGTACAGACGCAGGTTCTCGCCCTCGGTGTGGAAGATGCCCAGCGTGTAGATGCCCGTCGTCGCGTAGCCCGAGTCCGCCATGGTGGAGGCGAGCGTCGCCTCCGGCAGCGGGAGCTCCAGGCGTGTGGTCTGGTGCAGATGCTCGCTCACCATCAAGGAGCACAGGGAGTAGCTGCTGTGAGGCGCGGCAGCGTAGGCCCTCTCGAACACGACCGCGTCCGCTGCAAAGCGGTCGATCTCCGGGCTGATGCCGCGCTCGTAGCCGTACGCGCCCAGGTGGTCCGCGCGCAGCGCGTCCACCGTGACCAACAGGATGTGCGCCTCCGCCATGGAGGGCGGCGGTGCTCCCTGGTCCCCCCGCTGCGCCATGGCCTCCCGGCCACGCCGGGCCCGGCGTTCCCTCGCGCCCGCGATGGCCGCCTCGCTCGCGTCCCGCCGGGACATGGCCAGCAGAGGCTCCATGGCCTGCATCACGCTGCGGGAGTTGGACGCGCGGGCGTCCACCAACGCCACGCGTACGTTCTGGTTCCACTCCAGCGTGGCGAGCGTGACCCCCAGGGCGACCACGGCCAGCACGAGCGCTCCCGCGACGGAGCCACGCGTCGCAGGCGGGCGCAGGAACGCCACTCGGGCCCGCAGCTCGCCGCGCAGCAACCAGAGCCCCAGGGCAGCCAGGCCGCACTGCAGCGCCGTCAGGCAGGCGTGCAGGTAGTCGTACAGGTTGGGGAGGAAGGTCTGGTCCAGCTTGCCCAGCACGCCGGTCCCGACCAGACACGCTGCGGCGACCAGCTGGCGTGGACGCGTGGCCCACTGCGCCTGGGCCACGCTCAAGGCCACCCGCAGCCCCACGTACACCGCGCCCACCAGCACCAGCCCCAGCAGCGCCGCGAAGAAGCCGCGGTGCGGCATCATGGACATCTTGCCGCCAGTGAAGAGCAGGTGCCCGACCAGCATGGCGGGCGCAGCCAGCAGCGCCGTCCCGCTCAGGGGGCGCAGCGCCCGCAGAGTGCGCTCGCTGTTGGCGGCGGCCGCGGCCCTCCGGCGGATGGCTGGCTCGAGCCCCCCCGCGATGCCGCCGGCCAGCGCCCCGAGCAGCGCCCCCAAGCTGAGCTGAACGCACAAGAGCCGCGCCAGAAAGCCCGCGCGGTCACTCCACAGCTGGAGCCAGAGCCACTCCGCACCAAAGTCCCCGAGCGCCGTGACCAAGCCCACGCCCGCGCCGAGGAGGAGCCCCGCTCCGGCGTACTTGAGGCCTAGCCCACGCGGGGCGGTGTTTTCGTCGGGCGTTGCGAGCATGCCGGGGGGAGCGAGGGGCGGGGACCGTCCCCTAGGGCCAGATGGGCCGGAACGCAAAACGCCCCAGGGGTGTGGTCCTGGGGCGTCCTGCGGGGGGTGAGAGGCGCCGACCGGATTCGAACCGGTGTGTGACGGTTTTGCAAACCGTTGCCTAACCACTTGGCTACGGCGCCGGGGGGATGGACGTTTAGCGCCAGCCTGCGCTCTTGTCCATCCCGAAGTGGTCCAGCCCTCTGAAGGGCGCGGCCGGCCTCACTTCTTGGTGCGCTTGGCCTTCTTTTCGGGGGCCGGGGCGTCCAACGTGATGCCGATGATCTTCCAGGCGTCCTCGGCGTACCCGTACGCGGTCTGGGTGGCCCGGACCACGTCCATGATCTCGGGAGAGGTGTCGAACTTGCGGGGCTTCACGCCCTGTCGCTTGAGCGACGCGAGGCTCTCGCCGAGCCCGAGCAGCTCGTTGGTGTGGCTGACCGCCTCGACGGGCTTCAGCGCTTCACCGCGTTTGCCGTCCTTGAGTTCCTGGATGAGACGCTTGCGGCGCTTCTCGGTACGTCCGTCGAGCTTTGGGCCTTCTTTGGTCCCACCCTCGAGGAGTGCGTTGAGCTGCCGAGCGGTGCGCCGCTTAGCGATGGCTTCGGGGCTTCCGCGGCCTCCAGCCTTCTTGGTCGTTGCGCGCTTGCGAGCTGCCATGTTCTTTTCCTGTTCTCGAACGTTCCTTGTTTGAGGCGGCAACGTTCATCGGGTTGATTGCGGGTCTATATCATAAATCAATCGGAGACCAACACGTTTTCAAGGGCCCCGAGGCGGCCGCGAGCATCAATATCCCGGTAGAACGGCGTAGTCGGACGTGGTAGGCAACGCCCATGACGCGCTCCCTGGACAGCTTCAAGAGCCGCACGACCCTCGACGTCGGCGGCAATTCCATCGACATTTTCCGTCTGGACGCGGTTAACGCGGCTGGTCACGGGGACGTCCGGCGCCTGCCGTACTCCATCCGTGTGCTGCTGGAGAACCTGCTCCGCTGCGAGGACGGCAAGACGGTCACCAAGGCCGACATCGAGGCCGTCGCGGCCTGGGACCCCAAGGCCGCCCCCACGTCGGAGATCGCCTTCCGTCCCGCCCGCGTCCTCTTGCAGGACTTCACGGGTGTCCCGGCGGTCGTGGACATGGCCGCCATGCGCGACCAATTCGCCAAGATGGGCGGGGACCCCGCACGCATCAACCCGCTCGAGCCGGCCGACCTGGTCATCGACCACTCCGTCCAGGTGGACGCCTACGGCACGGCGGCTTCGTTCGACGAAAACGTCCGCCTCGAGTTCGAGCGCAACCAGGAGCGCTACCAGTTCCTGAAGTGGGGCCAGAGCGCCTTCGAGAACATGCGCGTGGTTCCGCCGGGCACGGGCATCGTTCATCAGGTCAACCTGGAGTACCTCGCGCCCGTCGTCTGCCTACGTAAGGACGGGGACCGCCGCGTCGCTTACCCGGACTCACTCGTCGGGACCGACTCGCACACCACCATGATCAATGGCATCGGTGTGCTCGGCTGGGGCGTCGGCGGCATCGAGGCGGAGGCCTGCATGCTGGGGCAGCCCATCGCCATGCTCATTCCGCAGGTCGTGGGCTTCAAGCTGACGGGGAAGCTCCCCGAGGGGGCGACGGCCACCGACGCCGTGCTCACCATCGTCCAGATGCTGCGCAAGAAGGGCGTCGTCGAGAAGTTCGTGGAGTTCTACGGCGAGGGCATGGAGACGCTCTCGCTGCCGGACCGCGCCACCATCGCGAACATGGCGCCCGAGTACGGCGCCACCATGGGCTTCTTCCCCGTCGACACCGAGTCGCTGCGCTACCTGCGCTTCAGCGGCCGCGACGACGCCCACGTGGACATGGTCGAGGCCGTGCTCAAGGCCGGTGGCTTGTTCTACACCTCGGACGCTCCCGAGCCGGAGTTCACGGACACGCTTCAGCTGGACCTGGGCGACGTGGTCCCCAGCCTGGCCGGGCCCAAGCGCCCGCAGGACCGCGTGGCCCTCAGCGACGCGAAGCCGGCCTACCTGAAGGCCCAGACCGAGTTCACCAGCGACCCCGGCAAGAGCGTCACCATCACGCGCGGTGACACAAGCTTCGAGCTCAAGAACGGCGCGGTCGTCATCGCGGCCATCACCAGCTGCACCAACACGTCCAACCCTGCGGTCATGCTCGCGGCCGGCCTGGTCGCGAAGAAGGCCAACGCGCTCGGCATCAAGACCAAGCCCTGGGTGAAGACCAGCTTGGCGCCTGGCTCGCAGGTCGTGACCGAGTACCTCAAGCAGGCCAACCTGCTGAGCGAGCTGGACGCGCAGCGCTTCAACATCGTCGGCTACGGTTGCACCACGTGCATCGGCAACAGCGGCCCGCTGGACGACGACATCACGGCCGCCATCCGCGAGAACGACCTGTGCGTCACCTCGGCGCTCAGCGGCAACCGCAACTTCGAGGGGCGCGTGTCGCCGCTCACGCGCTGCAACTACCTGGCGTCGCCGCCTCTCGTGGTGGTCTACGCGCTGGCCGGGCGCATGGACATCGACCTCGCCACCGAGCCGCTCGGGCAGGGCGCGGACGGCAAGGACGTCTTCCTGAAGGACGTCTGGCCGAGCAACGCGGAGGTCACCGAGGCCATCCGCACGGCGGTCAAGCGCGAGCAGTTCATCGAGCGCTACGCCGTGGTGCTCGAGGGCCCTCCGCAGTGGCGCGAGGTCACCTTCGCCGAGGGCAGCCGCTACGCTTGGGACGACAAGTCCACCTACGTGCGCAACCCCCCGTTCTTCGAGGGCGTCACCAAGGGTCAGCCCCCGAAGCCGGGTGACATCTCGGGCGCGCGCGTGCTGGCGCTGCTGGGCGACTCGGTCACCACGGACCACATCTCGCCCGCCGGCAACATCGCCCGCAAGGGGCCGGCCGCGAAGTACTTGGAAGAGAACGGCGTCGCGCCCGCAGACTTCAACAGCTACGGCAGCCGCCGTGGCAACCATGAAGTCATGATGCGCGGCACCTTCGCGAACATCCGCCTGCGCAACCTGCTGGCGCCGGGCACCGAGGGGGGAGTCACGCGCCACCTGCCCGACGGCGAGCAGATGAGCATCTTCGACGCGTCGATGAAGTACCAGGCGGACGGCGTGCCGCTCGTCATCATCGCGGGCAAGGAGTACGGCACTGGCTCGTCGCGCGACTGGGCGGCCAAGGGCACGTACCTCCTGGGTGTGAAGGCCGTCATCACCGAGACCTACGAGCGCATCCACCGCAGCAACCTCGTCGGCATGGGCGTGCTGCCGCTGCAGTTCCTGGACGGACAGACGCGCGAGACGCTCGGCCTGACGGGCGAAGAGGTGCTCAGCATCACCGGCATCGCGGACGGGCTCTCCCCCAAGAAGCGCCTGACGGTCACCACGGATGGCGGCAAGTCGTTCGAGGTGGTGGCGCGGCTCGATACGCCGCAAGAGGTCGAGTACCTCGAGCACGGCGGCATCCTCCAGTACGTGCTACGGCAGATGGCCGCCACGGCGTGAGCGCGCGAAGCGAGTCAGGAGCACACCATGAGTGAGAGCACGCACCCCGAGCTAGAGAGCCAGATCAAGAAGCTCATCGTGGACGCGCTGATGCTGGACGACGTCACTCCGGACGAGATCGAAACGGACGCTCCCCTCTTCAACGAGGGCCTGGGGCTGGACTCGATCGACGCGCTGGAGCTGGCCATCGCGCTGGACAAGGCCTTCGGCGTGAAGATCCGCGCGGAGGACGAGGGCACGCGCGCGATCTTCCGCTCGGTGGCCACGCTGGCCGCGTTCGTCGCCGAGAACCGATGAGCGCAGGGTCGGACACCTTCCGCCCCTGCGTCATCATCCCGTCGTACAACAACCCGCTGACCATCCGGCGCGTGGTGCTCGCAGTGAAGAGCCACGTGCCGGACGTCATCGTGGTGGACGACGGGAGCGCGCCCGAGGGCCGCGAGGCCATCGCCGCGCTCGGCTCAGAGGGCCTGGCGATGGTGCACCACCGGGGCGCAAACGGCGGCAAGGGCGCGGCGGTCAAGGACGCGCTGCGCCACGCCCGTGACGCGGGCTTCTCCCACGCGCTGCAGGTGGACGCGGACGGGCAGCACACGCTCGAGGACATCCCGCGCATGCTGGACGCGGCTCGTGAGGCCCCGGACGCGCTGGTGCTGGGGCAGCCCGTGTTCGACGAGAGCGCCCCCAAGGCGCGCTTGGTGGGGCGGCGCATCACCATCTTCTGGACGCGCCTCGAGGTGGGCGGCGGCGCCATCGCGGACCCCATGTGTGGCTTTCGCGTGTACCCGCTGCCGGTCAGCGCCGAGGTGCGCGTGTGGGGCGACCGCATGGACTTCGACCCGGAGATCGCCGTGCGCCTGGTGTGGGCCGGGGTCCCCACGCGCAACGTCCAGACGCGCGTGCGTTACGTCTCCGCGGAGGACGGAGGCGTGTCGCACTTCCACGCCTTCAAGGACAACGTGCTCATCAGCCTGATGCACTCACGCCTGATGACCATGCGCATCATGGGGCGGCTCTTCGGCTGGATGTGGCGCGGTCGTACGCGGGGGAGGCTGCCCTCATGACGCGTCATGTGGTGTCGGTGGAGCTCGAGGTGCCGTTCCACGACGTGGACTCGCTCAACATCGTCTGGCACGGGCACTACTACAAGTACCTGGAGATCGCGCGCACCGCGCTCATGCGCAGCGTGGAGCTCGACAACGACCAGATCCGCGCCCTGGGCTGCGGCCTGGTCATGGGCGAGACCCAGTGCAAGCACACGGGCGTGCTGCGCTACGGAGACAAGCTGCGGGTGGACGCGTGGTTCAAGGACGTGACCCAGCGCCTGTGCATCGCCTACGAGGTGCGCAACCTGACCAGCGGCAAGCGCGCCGCGCGCGCGCGCACGGTGCTGGTAACGCTCAATGGGCGCGGCGAGCTGAACCTCGAGACCCCCGCCGAGGTGGTCGCGCGCATCACGGAGAAGACGGGGCCGCTCACGGTGGGTTGAACCCGCTCCGGCGAATTGCGCATGTGAACGCGCTGCGAACGGCGCACAATCACGTGATGCTAGCGTGGGCCACGGACATCCACCTGGACTTCTTGGAAGCGCCCGAACGGCGCGCGTTCGCGGAGCACGTGGCGTCCACGGGCTGTGAGGCGCTCTTGCTCACGGGGGACATCTCGGACCAGCGCGCGTTAGGGCTTCACCTGGTGGAGATCGCCGACACGGTGGGCGTGCCCGTGTACTTCGTGCTGGGGAACCACGACTACTACCACGGCGCAGTGGAGAGCGGCCGACGCAGCGTTCGCGAGCTGTGCGCCAAGTCGCCGCGGTTGACGTGGCTGCACGCGTCCGAGGTGGTGCCGTTGCGCTCGGGCGTTGGACTGGTGGGTGTCGACGGCTGGGGTGACGCTCGCCTGGGTGCTCCAGACACCACGCCGATTCTGCTGAACGACTTCCGCTACATCGAAGAGCTGGCCTGGCTCGACACGAAGGAGCGCAACGCGGTCCTGCGCGGGCTGGGGGACGAGAGCGCGAGCAGGCTGGTCGCGCAGCTCGAGGCCGCGCTGCCGGCCTACGAGCGGCTCATCGTGGCCACCCACATTCCACCCTTCGCGGAGGCTTGCTGGCACGAGGGCGCGCTCTCCGACGACCAATGGCTGCCTTTCTTCAGCTGCGCCGCCGTAGGCGCGGTGCTGCTCGAGGCCGCCGACGCGCACCCAACGACAACGCTCGAGGTCTACTGCGGGCACACGCACTCGCCTGGGGTCGCCGCACTGCGCCCCAACCTCGTCGTCCACACGGGCGGCGCGCGCTACGGGCATCCCTGCCTCGCGGACACGATCTCGCTCCCCCCGCGCGTCACTCGTTGACGGGCGGGAACACGCGAGGCACAGCGCGCGGCGGACTGTCGTCAGGGGCCCGCTCGCACATGCAACCGGTCCTCAGAGCCGGAGCTCGAAGCCGAACCCTACGTGGGCTCCCTCGTAGTGGCCGGGCCCGTAGAAGAAGCTGCCGCCGCCGGCGGAGCCGAGGATGAAGAGCGTCCCCGCAGCGCCGTCGCCGCGCGCCATGTAGCGCACGCCGATCTCCCCCGTGACGACGCCGGTGTGACCGCCCGCGCCCGAGAGGGTGAGCCAGACGGCGTGCGCAACGGGGATCTGGACGTCGGCGCGGACACGGGCCCAGCGGAAGATGCCATGCTCGAGGGCGAAGCCGCTGGTCACCTCGAGGTTGAGTCCGTCGACGGCGCCCACCCGCACGTACTGGTCGATGGTGAAGGCGACGGCGTCCACTTCGTAGCGGACGCGTTCGTCGTCCACCCAGAAGCGGTCTTCGACGCGCGCCGCGCCCACGCCGAGGCCCACACCGAAGAGCGCGTGGTCGTAGCCTGCCAGGATGCGCGCTCCGAAGACGGCCTGGTTCGGCCCTTCGACCATGGAGAGGCCCACCGGATCGACCTCCGCGCGCAGGAAGTAGGGCTGTTCCCCGTGATAGGTCGCGCGCAGGTCGGCCATGGCGAGGAGGCCGAGCTGCTGCACCGCGAGCAGTGCGCGCAGCACGACGGAAGTGGACACGAAGCCACCGATGCGCGGCGGCGCGACGAGGCTGCGCGTGAGGTCACGGTCGGTGGGCCTGGCGCGCGCGTCGGCGGGCACGCGCTCCCCGAGTCCGACCCGCACCCGGGAGCGGTCGGCGCCGACCGAGACCACCTCGCCGACGGCGACGCGCTGCTCCTGCGCGCTCAGCTGACCGTCGCCGAGGTCCTCCTCGCGGACCACGAACAGCTCGATACGGCTACCGACTTCGAGACCATGGTCCGCGCCGAGGGCCACGACCACCGAGTCCCCGTCGGCGGGCGTGACGGCGACCGACTCACCCCGCGCGACCGCACCGCGGGCCTCGGGGGCCGGGCTGGCCTCGTGGGCCGGGCTGGGCTCGGGGACAGAGCGCGAGTGTGGCACCGGCGTCACGCCTGTGCCGCGTTCACCGTGAGTCTCCGGCACGCTCCCTGCGACCAGCTCCGCGACGGGCTCCGCAGCGCGCCGGTGGGTCTCGACCCAGAGCTCGGCGCCGACGTCCACGAAGCGCACAGCCTCGGCCGAGACGGCGTGCCGCGACAAGAGCGCCGCCGCGGTCTCGCCGATGCGCACGACCAGCACCTCGCGGGCGCACGCGACGAAGGCGCGGTCTCCCCGCACACGCATGTCGACCGGCGTGCAGCCGAGCGCGACCACCGCCTCCGCCCCGCCTGGCAGCACGACGACCAGCGACTGTCCCTCGACGCGAGCCTGGCTGTCTTGTGCGTGGGCGCTAGCCGGTCCCGAGCTGATCAGGAGTGTGGCGAGCAGCGCCCAGCCGAGGAGGAGGCGCGCCCGAAGAGTAGTGAAGGGTGTCGTCATTGGGGAGCTCGTGGGTTGGTGGGGGAGCGCGACCTGGTAAGCGTTGTGTCGAAGGGCGACCTCAGGGTTCCTCATGCGAGACCTCCACGACCCAGGTCTCGACGCACTCGATGCGTTCGTACTCCGCGCCACAGACAAAGCTGTCGAACTGACGGACCAGCAGCCACGGAGGGAGCTCGCCCGGCGTCGCGACGCTGCTAGTGGAGCCGTGCCTGGCCCCCATGGGCACGAGAAAGACGCGGTAGTTCCCTTGGCACGACGTGGAAATACCTGGGCCATCGACCGGTCTGAACGAGACGAGGGCGGACTCGTGGTCGGGGTCATACCACTCCACGTCGCCCACTTGGTACCCGACGCTTCTCGGGATCAGGTGGCTAAGTGGTGGCAACACGAGACCGGTGCTCGCGTACTGCGTGCACTCGTTGGAGCGGATGACCAGCGCCTCGATCCCAGTGAAAACGAGCGCGTCTCCCAGGTCCAGGTCACCCAGCGAGGCACACAGAGGGTCGCTCGATGGGGAGAAGCGCGTGCCGAGGTGGTCTGGGTCGTAGATATACTCACCGTCGGCTCGATACGGCGCGACGATGCGCACCCGGAGACTCCCCGTCGCCGCGATGTCGTAGCAGTCACCTTCGCCCGCTGTGCATGAGCCGAGCGCGAGGGCCACGGTGAGGGGAGCCAGCAGTCGCCAGGGGGGGCGTTGGCATGTTGCGGGACGCGTCGAGTCGAACATGGTTCTCGTCGAGTAAAGCAAGCGTCGTGCCATGAAACCCATCCCCTCGTCTGCGTTGGACACCCGGAGGTCGTGGCCTACGGAGGCCCTCCTCTAGGTCCCGCACTATGCGTCAGTCGCGGGGGCAGTCGCAAGCGGAGTCCGCGCCCGGCCGCCGAGGCCTCTGAACAGCGAGAGGGGACGCCCTTCGGCGCCAATCATGCGCCACGAACTGGCGTTCAGGCTGCGCGTGCGCTGGAGCGGTGGACGCGTCAGGCGTGCACGGCTGGCTCGTGGGTGGCCTTCCAGCGCTCGACCAGGTGACTGTTGTCGTGGTCCCACGGGTGGAAGGTGTCGCTGAAGAACTCCCGGTACGGCTTCGCGACGGACGTGATCACGCCCTTGCGCCCGAAGAGGAACGTCGCGGTGTCCTTCCACTCGCGCACGGTGGGGCGATGACCCAGCGCCTTGAGCGTGAGCGCGGTGCGACGGACCTGCTGAAACAGGAAGAAGGCCGTGGTCATCGCGCCCACCCGGTGCAGCAGGTCGCGGTCGCCGCTGACCGCCTCGAAGACGTCGAACGCTACGGCTTTGTGCTCGATCTCCTCGACCGCGTGCCAGCTCAAGAGCTCGCGCGCGGCGTCCGGCATCGACGCCATCATCTCGTCGTGGGTGAGCATGTACTCCGCGAGGATCGCCGTGATGTGCTCGAGCACGACGGTGCTCGCGAGGCGCTCGGCGGGCCCCCTCTTCGGTCCCATCGCGGCGATGCTCCGCTCCGTGTCCTGCTCGATGTCGGTCGCCGCGAAGCCCTTGGTGTCCAGCCAGGCGTTGGCTTGCCGATGCTGGTAGGAGTGGTGTCCCTCCTGCGACGCGAAGCCCTTCATCTGCTCGAGGAGCACGGGGTCCGAGATCTGGTCGCGGTAGTGCATCACGCTCTGGACGAACTCCTTCTCGCCCGGTGGGAACGTCGCGGAGAGAGCCGAGAGCATCGCGGTGATGAGGCCGTTGTTGGCGAACCAGAAGCGCTCCTCGGCCGAGTGAAAGTCGAACTCCATCTTGCGGCGGGGGATGGGTGCTCGGTTGCGGGCTTGCTGCGGCGCGATGGGTGTGGTGTGGGCATTCATGGTGGTGTTCGGCCTCTCTCGGCGCCGACTGGCGCGGTCGCTATTGAACCCAGGTCAACAGACAATAGACGCTGCTGAACGTAAGTCAATAGTCCGCCGCGACCTTCAGGATCCACCGTCAGGCCCGGGGTCACGCTCACGCTTCGACGAGGAAGAGCGGCTCCTTGTCGGCTGGCATCTCGCGGAGCTCGTCGTCGGTCAGGCGCGCGTAGATCTCGATGAGGTTGCCACCCGGGTCCAGGAGCCAGAGCTCGTGCAGCGGGGTCCCACGCCACGTGGTGCGCGCCGGCTTGTGGATGGGCCAGCCGGCGGCCTCGGCTCGTCGATGAGCCTCCACGACCGCCGCCCTCGTCCCGACGTCGATGCCCAGGTGGTAGAGGGTGTCCTGGTGCAGCGCCAAG
The DNA here is from genome assembly GCA_020633075.1 of Sandaracinaceae bacterium. Taxonomy (GTDB): domain Bacteria; phylum Myxococcota_A; class Polyangia; order Polyangiales; family Houyiibacteriaceae; genus JADJJE01. The sequence goes on along the minus strand of JACKEI010000001.1, from coordinate 1,871,890 downwards.
CCGTCGTCGACGAGCAGGACGAAGTTGGTGCGCAGCGCCTCGCTCACGAAGGTCACGTAGCGGTGGGTCCACTCCTTGGGCGCAACGCCCAGGAGCCACGCGTAGAAGCGCGCGGCTGCGGGCAGGTTGGGGACGCGGATGCTCGCGTGAAACTCCCGCGGGTCAGGCCCCTCGGGCAGGTCCCGCAGGGCAGCGAGCACCTCGAGGCGCGCGCGCAGCTGGTCCCTCGCGACGCGGAAGTGCGCCAGTCGCTCCTCGTCGCTGAGGTCCTCGTGCTTGCGGTCCGGGTCCTGCAAGGGCCAGTGCATGCGCGCGGCGCGCGACAGGAACACGGGGCAGACCTCCTCGGCGCACAGCGTGATCACCAGGTCGACGCTGTCGGGGTCGATGGTCTGCACGGACTTGGACGTGTGGGTCCCGAGGTCGATGCCCAGCTCGCTCATGGCGCGCACGGCGTACGGGTTCACGCGCGACGGCTCGGAGCCGGCTGACTGCACGCGCACCGCGTGGCCGAACAGGTCGCGGGCGAGGCCCTCGGCCATCTGCGAGCGCGCCGAGTTGGCGACACAGAGAAACAGGACGGAGTCGAAGTGGAGTCCAGGCATGGCGATCTCTCGAGGATGCGGGAGGGAAGGGCTCTTGATCAGAGGGTGTGCACCAGCGCTTTGAAGAGCGCGACCGCGCCCGGCTCCACGCAGTAGCAAACGCGCGGACCATCGACCTCGCCCCGGATCAGGCCGGCGTCTTTGAGCTGCTTCAGGTGCTGCGAGATGGTCGACTGGGCCAGCGGCAGCTCGTCCACGATGTCGCCGACGATGCAGCCCTCGTGGCGCACGAGCATACGGAGGATCGCGACGCGAGCTGGGTGGGCGAGCGCCTTGGCGAGCCGGGCGAGGTGCTCGTTGGCCGTCTTCTCGTCGGTCGGTACGGGCGGCGCGGGCTCCGCCGGAGGGCAACAGTCAGTCTTCTGGGTCTTCTTCATAGAGGTCTGGTGGCCCAGTGGAACGTTCATCGGCGATTTACGATGGAAGTCAGTCTCGTGCAACCCGTCCTGCCGCGCCGAGACGGCCGAGGAGCCGTCGGTTCCGACACGGTTTGTCTCGTCGCTCTCGTGGGCGCAGACTCGGGGGATTCTCTCGACGGGCGCGCCAGCTCGCGCCCGGTGCGCTAGACCGTTCCCACATGCACAGAACGATGCTCACCACCTATCCTCGTAGCCTCTGGGCCTGCGGCCTCCTCTTGGTCACGTGCTCGCTCCTGCCCTCCTGCGGTTCGGGGGGGAACGCGCCAGCGCCGATCCTCGCGCGCTACGTGGAAGGCGGGAACGGCATCTTCGTGGACGCGGACGGCCGCGAGATCATGCTGCGCGGCATCAACGTCAACTCGCTCGCCGAGTACTGGCAGTACGACCCCGACGTGGCCCCCGTCTTCGAGTTCACGGAGGCAGACATGGACCGCCTCGCGTCCATGGGCTTCAACCTGGTGCGCCTCTTGGTCACGTGGTCGTACGTGGAGCCAAGTCCCGGCGAGTATGACGAGGCGTACATCGCCCGCGTGGGCGACGTCATCGACGCGCTGCATGCGCGCGGCATCTTCACGCTGGTGGACATGCATCAGGACGCCTGGGGACCGAGCCTGTCCGCTCCTCCGGGGACCGTCTGCGAAGGCTCGAGCTTTCCGGCCCCGGGGTGGGACGGCGCTCCCGCGTGGGCGACGATCGTCGACGACGCCACGAGCCGCTGCGCCCCCACCTTCGGCGGTGTGCTGGTGCGGGAGTTCTCGCCGGCGGTGGTCGAGGCCTGGTCCAACTTCATGAACGACGCCGAGGGACCGGGCGGGGTGGGCGTGCAGACTCGCTTTCACGCCATGTGGGAGCACCTCGCGGCGCGCCTCGGCGGCCGCCCGGGCGTGATGGGGTACGACGTCATCAACGAGCCCAACGTGTTCTTCGGTCGCAGCCTGGAGCCGTTGTACACGCGCGCGGTGGAGGCCATCCGAGCGGGTGAGGCGCGCGCCGGTGTGGCTCCGCGCATCATCGTCGTGGAGCCCTCGGCCGGGTGGGCGCAGGTGCCGTCCGGGTGGACGGTGCGGGCCTTCACGGACGACCCACAGATGGCCTTTGGCCCTCACACCTATCAGGACAGCATCACCAACATCGCGCTCGATCAGTCCCAGATTCAGCGCGTCCGTGACGAGGCTGCGGCGCTGGGCGGCTGGCCGGTGCTGGTGGGTGAGTGGGGGAGCGGCCCCGAAGACGCCGAGACGGAGGGCAGCTACATCCAGCGCATGCTCCAGTACCAGGACGAGGAGCACTGGAGCACGGCAAACTGGGTGTACCAGTCTGCCTGCGGTGATCCTCACGCCGCGTATCACGTCTTGGGGCAGGGGGGCGTCGCCAACGGCTGGGGGCTGAACGTCATTCGCTGCGACATCGCCAACGTGCCCATGGAGCCCTTTGACGGCTTGGTGAACGCGCTCTCGCGCCCGGCTCTGCACTGGGCGCCCGGCGCCATCGACAGCATCCGCTGGGTCCCGGGGACGCGGCGCTTCGAGGCGGCAGGCAGCGACGCGCTGGCGGGCGCCGAGCTGCGCCTGTACCTGCCGGAACAACACGCCGACCTACAGGTCGCGTTGAGTGGCGCGGCGGACCAACAAGAGAGCGCCTGGCACGGGGGGCGCCTGATCACGGCTCGCGCGGTGGGCGGCGCTTGGTCGCTCGAGGTTCGCCCCTAGCGGGCTCTCCTCCGCTGCGCGGTGCTCGCTATGGAGCCGCCCTACGCGTTAGACTCCGCGCCTGCCCCAAGTCACGCCCATGTCTTCAGAGCTTGCCGCACTGGAACCCGTCGGCGGGACCGACGCCGGTCGCTACTACCTGTTGGACCCGGACGTCATCCTGGCTGTGCCCAGGCCCGGATACGTTCAATCGGGTGAAGGAGCCACGCGTTCGCTGATCGAGTTCGACCGCATCGTCCACACGACAGGGCGTCGTGCCGCCATTGTGGTCATGGTCGACCGCGTGGTGTCGCAGGACCCAGCCAGCCGGCGCGTCTGGTCGCAGGCGCGGCCCGAAGAGACGCGCTGCGCACAGGCCCTTGTCTGTTCGAACGTCCTGTCGCGAGCCATCGGCTCGTTCTTTCTCGGGCTGAGCCGTGGGCCCGTGCCGACGCGGATGTTCGCGAGCCTTGCTGAGGCGCGCGTCTGGGCGCGCGAGATGGTGGAGACACACGGTGGACTCATCAACTGAGGAGCTCGTCCTCGAGTCGCCGCACGGTCTCGACGTCGTCACCGAGGTGCTCATCGCGGTCGCGAGCGGCCGCTTCGACGTGCGGGCACCGCGCTCCTTCGACGGAAGCGCGATGGACGTGCTCGCGTTCATGGTGAACGCCACGGCGGAAGAGGTCGGCCTCCTGGTCGCGACCCTCGATCGCGAGCGCGAAGACCTGCAGCGCGCCCGCGATCAGCTCGTGTTGGCCGAGAAGCTGGCCGCCCTCGGTGAGCTCTCGGCTGGGGTCGCACACGAGCTCAACCAACCCCTGACGGTCATCCGCATGATCACGGACCTGCTCCGATCCAAGCCGAACGCGACCATCGCGGAGTGCGCCGCGGACCTGGCGACCATCGCGGACGCGTCCCGACGAATGGGGCGCATCGTCGACAGCGTGCGTGCCTTTGCGCGTGGCCGCTCGCTCGTCGTGGAGAGCATCGACCCCATCGCTCCCGTCGAGAGCGCCCTGGTGTTGGTCCAGGAGGCCAATCGACAGAGCGGCATCCGGGTGGACAGGGACTATCAACCGGACCTCCCGCGCGCACGCGCGGACGCCGACCGTCTCCAGCAGGTGTTCGTCAACTTGCTCGTCAACGCCCGACACGCGCTCGAGAGCAGCACGACGACCTCCGAGCGGGTCATCCACGTGGGCATCGCCGCGCAGGGCGAACAGGTCGTCTACACCGTCGAGGACAACGGACCTGGCGTAGCGGCGGAGCACGCCGGGCGCGTCTTCGACCCGTTCTTCACCACGAAGGCGCCCGGGAGCGGCACGGGCTTGGGCCTCTCGGTCTCGCACGGCATCTGCGTGGACCACGGCGGGTCCCTGTGTCTCGAGCCACGCGACCCCGTCGGCGCACGCTTCGTCGTGCGGATTCCCCTCGAGCGAGAGGCGAAGCGTTCATGACGGCCGACGGGCTGCGCCAAGAGCAGGTGCTCGTCGTCGACGACGAGCCGATGGTTCGCGACGTGGTCGTACGAGTCCTGCAGACCTTGTTCGCGAACGTGGCCGCGGCCGAGGACGGAGAGCAGGCGATCGCCCATCTTGGCAAGCACCCCGTCGACCTGCTCGTCACGGACCTGAAGATGCCCGGGAAGGACGGCATCGACGTGGTGCGTGCCGCCGTCGCTCGTGACCCACGAACGCGCATCATCGCCGTGAGTGGCTTCATCACGGGGGTGGACGAGCAGACCTTGGGTTCCCTCGGCGCGGAGGTACTCCGAAAGCCGTTCGACGTGACCGCACTGCTGACGCTCGTGGAGCGTGTGCTCGACCGTCCCTAGAGCCCGTTCGAGTCGCCGTCCCGGGGTCCACCGGGACGTCTTCGCTGCTACGCTCGCGCGGGACCACCTGGAGGCCCAGTGACCTGCGCCGAGTACCTCGCTTACTACGACATCATCCGGCAGATCCCCATGGGAGCGGTGCTGACCTACGGTGACGTGGCCAAGCTCGCGGGCAGGGCGGGGTCTGCGCGCCGCGTGGGCTACGCGCTCGCGACGCTGAGCGACAAGAGCGTCCCGTGGTGGCGCGTGGTCAACGCCCAGGGCGAGATCAGCGCGCGCTCAGGCGACTTCATGGGCGCCGCCCAGGTGGAGCAGCGGGTGTGCCTCGCGCGCGAAGGCGTGCAGTTCGATGACACGGGGCGCTTGGACCTCGCGCGCTACCGCCGCGGCGTGTGAGGCCCGCGCCTGCCGAGCCGCGCGCGTCGTGCGTCAACGGAGCAGCGCTGCGTTCAGATGCGCAGCCGACGCCGGTCGCTCAGCAGCATCTTCTGGAACGGGTTGTCGTCCCGGTAGATGTCGCCCGCCAGCACGCTGACCACGCCCTGCTTGATGGCCGGGTCGGGCGCGCCGTAGAAGAAGATGTTGTGCACCAAGTTCGCTTTGTAGAAGCGTCCGCACAGTGAACCGAACACGTCATAGGCGTGTTGCATGAAGTCCAAGAGCGGCGTCGCCAGCCCGGGATCGGCCTCTTGTCCGGATTGAAGGGCAGAGCTCAGTAGGTCCGCGAGCTTCTCGGCTCCGATCATGGCGAACGTGACCCCAGACGAGAAGACGGGGTCCAGGAAGCACGCCGAGTCGCCCACGCACGCGTAGCGAGCGCCCGAGGGGGCGTCGTTCTTGTAGCTGTAGTTGCCAATGGTCAGCCGCTCGATGCGCTGGGCGCCCGCCGTCAGGCGCTGCATGGTGGGTGAGTTGGCGACGAATTCACTCAGGGTCTCTTCCGTGACGCCGCGCTTGGAGGTGACTCGGCCGACGCTCAGCCGCCCGCCGGAGAGGGGGATGGCCCACGCCCAGCCGTCTTCCACCATGAACACCAGGATGTCCCCGTGCTCGTAGAGCTCGGCGGTCGCCGCTTCGCTCAGGCCCTCGAAGTGCCAACCCACGGCAGCCAGCCCCAGACCATCGATGCGGCGGCGGGTGCGCTGCTGGCCCGCCATGAACGCGTTCTGGCCCGTCGCGTCGATGAGGTAGCGCGCCGTGAACACCCCCGCGCTCGTGCTCACCGACACGCCCTCGGCTTCCACCGTGACCCTCTCCGCTCGTGTCCCGAAGCGCAGCTCCGCGCCCACCTGCTCTGCGCGCTGGGCGAGCATCAAGTCGAAGTCCGCGCGCTCCACCTGGTAAGCGTGCGGCGGGGTCCCCGGAAGCCCGTTCGAGAAGTCGAAGCGGACGCGTTCGCCGCTGCGCTCATCCAGAAAGACCGCGCCCGCCTTGTGAACGAAACGCCCCTGATCGGACATGTCCACGCCCAGCCGCTCGAAGAGGGACAGATCTGCGGGGAGCAGCGACTCGCCGATGTGGAAGCGCGGGAAGGTCTCCTTCTCGAGCACCAACACGCGATGGCCGGCCCGCGCGAGGAAGTTGCCAGCGGTGCTCCCTGCGGGACCCGCGCCGATGATGATGACGTCGTAGGTGGGTGTGTTCATGGGGCGTGCAGCAGCAGCGAGGTGTTGATCCCGCCGAATGCGAAGTTGTTGTTCATGACCACGCGTGGCCGCGCGGCGCGGGGCTCGCGGATGTAATGGAGCGGCGCGCAGGCTGGGTCCACCTGCTCCAGGTTGCGCGTGCCGGGCAAGAAGCCGTCGCGCATGGCGCCCACGCAGAAGGCGAGCTCGATCGCGCCGCAGGCGCCCAGGGTGTGACCCGTGTGCCCCTTGGTGCTGCTCACAGGCACGTCGCCACCCAGCACCGCGAAGGTGGCCTGGCTCTCCACCACGTCTCCGAGGGTGGTGGCCGTTGCGTGCGCGTTCACGTACTCGACCGCGCTGGCCGGCAGCGACGCGCTCTCGAGCGCCAGCCGCATGGATGCGGACATGCCCTCTGCCGACGGGGCCGTGACGTGCGTACCGTCGCAGCTCAGCCCGAAGCCAACCACCTCGGCAAGGATCTCCGCGCCGCGCGCCACCGCGTGATCCCAGCGCTCCAGCACGACGCAGCCGGCTCCTTCGCCCACCACCAGGCCGTCGCGGCCCACGTCGAACGGGCGCGAGGCTCGCTCAGGGTGCTCGTGCGCGAGCGACGCAGCATACATGCCGTCGAACACAGCCACGTGGGTGGGGTGCAGCTCCTCGGCGCCACCCGCGATCATGACGTCTTGCACCCCTGCGCGGATGGCCTCGTAGGCCTGGCCCACCGCCAGGCTGCCGCTGGCGCAGGCCGCGCACGTCGGGAGCACGCGCCCGGTGACGCCGAAGTGGATGGCCAGGTTGGCCGCGCAGGTGTGCGCCATGAACTGGAGGTAGATGCTGGAGCCGCCACCGCGCAGGTCGTTGTCCAGCAGCCAGCTGCGGGCCATGCGCTCCCAGGCGTCGCTGCTGCCGTGCGTCGACCCGAAGGCGATGCCCGCGCGGCCCGAGCGCAGCACGCTCTCCTCCACGCCCGCCTGCGCGATGGCCTGCTCGCTGGCGTGGAGCGCCAGGCGCGCGACGCGGCCCATGGTGCGCACCTGCTTGCGAGGCCACCGGTTGAGGTCCAGGTCGGTCACCTCCGCGATGAGCTCCACGTCGAGGCCGCCGTAGGCGCGCCAGCGGTCCGTGCGGCTCACCCCGTTGGCGTCGGCCCGCAGGGCCGCGAGCGCGGTGTCGAGGTCGTTGCCAATGGGCGAGGCCAAGCCCACCCCGGTGATGGCCACGCGCACGTCCGAGCTCGAGCCCATGAGAGCAGTGCTACGCACGTGGCTCCACGCGCGCGCACCAGGGCTCGCCACCGGGCAGGCTCAGAGGCACGTCGCACGGCTCCCCGCGCTCGAGCGCGTCGATGATGTGCAGCAACGGCGCGACGGGGTTCTGGCCGAAGAGCGCGTCCGTCGCGAACGGCGCCTCCTGCGCCAAGCTGCCGCGTGTGGGCATCCCGAGTGTACCGAGCGAGCCGCGGGTCGGGTGAGGCTCGCGCCCGAGCAGGAGCGCCACGCCCAGCGCTTCGTGCTCCGAGCAGGCCGTCAGCGGGGCCGGCAGGCGCTCGTCCGCCAGCGCGACCAACGCGTACTCGTAGCGGTCGTGGCGCATGAGCAGCATGGCTTCCAACAGCGAGAGCGCGACCGTGTCGTGCCCGGCGGCGATGGCCGTGGCGTAGCCCCGGTTCTCCACGGCGATGGAGAACATGCCCGCCCCCGTGTTGTGCACGCTGTTCTTGAAGCGCGCCGGGGACAAGAGGCCCTTGTCCTCTTGGAACATCTCCATCTGCGCCACGGCGATCTCCATCTCCCCGTGACAGCTGCCGAACACCAACGCGGGCTCCGAGGCAGAGACCCCCGCCTCCGTGCACGCCTGCTGCGCTACCTCTGCGGCCGCCAGCGTCAGGATGCTACAGCCACGCTTGTTGCGGGACGGAACGAAGTCCACCGCGGGGCGTGCGGCCCCGTCGTCTGGCTGCCCTGCGCGGAAGGCCGCGAGGTTCGCGTACCCTGGCGAGAAGAAGCCCCGCCCCAGCACGTGCACGGGCTGCATCACGGCGTTCGCACTCGTCACTCCGGCCTCCCCAGCAGGACGCTGCAGTTGTTGCCGCCAAAAGCGAACGAGTTGCTGAGCACGTAGCGCGGGGTCATGTCCAGTCGCTCCGCGAGCACCCGGATGGGGATCTCCGGGTCGCGCGGCGTCGAGCCCACGCTGGCCGGCAGGAAGCCCTCTTCGATGGCCACGATGCCGAAGATGGCCTCCACCGCACCGCAGGCACCCAGCGTGTGCCCCGTGTAGCCCTTGGTGGACACCACAGGCACCTCGCGCCCCAACAACGCTTCCACGGCGCACGACTCGGCGCTGTCGTTGTGCTTGGTGCCCGTGCCGTGCGCGTTGACGTAGTCGACCTCGCTCGCGGCCACGCCACCCTGCGCGAGGGCGTCCTGCATGGCGGCCAGCGCGCCACGTCCCTCGGGGTGCGGCGACGACGGGTGATAGGCGTCGCTGCTCTCGCCGACTCCCAGCAGCGTGGCCCGCGGGACGCCGCTGCGCTCCACCAACGCGAAGGCGGCGCCTTCACCGATGTTCATGCCGGGACGGTCGGCGCTGAAGGGCATGCAGGGCCCCTCGGCCATGACGCCCAGGCTGAAGAAGCCGCGCACCGTGGTGTGGCAGAGAGCGTCTGCCCCGCCAACGAGCACCGCGTCCGCCAGGCCGGCGTCCAGCAGGCGCCGTGCCGAGGCGAAGACCTTGCCGCTGGACGAGCAGGCCGTGCTGACGATGTAACGAGGGCCCTCGAAGCCACCGAGCTTCTGGCAGATGTCCGTGGTGATGTGGAAGGGGTGCTGCGCCGCGTAGTCGAAGGTCTTGGGCAGGGTGCCCTCGCGGTGGTGCGCCGCGTGCGCGACCTCCGTGGCCCAGATGCCGCCCGTGCTGGTGCCGAGCACGCAGGCCACCCGGGCGGGGCCCCACTGCGAGACCGCGCGCGCCACCTCGTCCGCGATGGACGCGAAGCCCAACTGCGTGATGCGCGCCAGGCGGGAGTCGTGCTGGGCGATGCGGGAGTCGAGCTCCGGGAGCTCGCCAGGAAGGGTCCCCGTGACCGTCGCGAAGGGCACGTCCAGCGGGACCGGGCTCAAGCCTCGCTCCCCCGCGCGCAGCCGCTCGAGGACCGCCGCCGTGTCTCGACCGAGACCACACGCGAGCCCGTAGGCCGTGATGGGGTAGGGGGTGACGCGCATCGCCAGGCTCATATCACGGCGCCCCCTGCGCCGCACGGCGTCATGCTTGCGTCCGTGCGTGGAAACGTCTACGACTTGCTCATGGAACGGGTCCCCATGACTCCCGAGGGCTTTGCCGCCCTCAAGACCGAATTGGCCGAACTCAAGGCCGAGCGCCCCAAGATCTCCCAGATGATCGGGGAGGCGGCGGATCATGGCGACCTGAAGGAGAACGCGGAGTACCACGCGGCCCGCGAGAAGCAGGGCATGGTCGAGGCTCGCATCGCTGTCGTGGAGGATCAGCTCTCGCGTGCGGAGGTGATCGACCCGGCCACGCTCGGTGGTGACAAGGTCAAGTTCGGCGCTTGGGTGGAGCTCGAGGAGGTGGAGTCCGGCACCGTCAAGGTGTACCGCTTGGTGGGCTCCGAGGAGTCCGACGTGGAGAAGGGCTTCATCTCCGTGACGTCCCCCGTGGCGCGCGCGCTGATCAACCGCGAGGCGGGTGACGAGGTCACCGTGAAGACGCCCGGTGGCGTCCGCACCTACGAGATCACGGCCGTCCATTGGTCGCAGCCCTGAGCGCTGCGCGGCCCTCAGGCTGATGGGCGCGATGGACGCGAACGACCTCGCAGGGACGACGGGCGCGACGAACGTCACGCTCGCCCACAACCCGAACGCCCTCGACGGACTGCTCGCCTCGTCCGTCGAGACGCTGCCGGGCATTGGCAAGGTGTCCGGAAAGGCCCTGGCGCAGCGGGGTTATGCGGCCGTGGGAGACTTGCTCTGGTTGCTCCCGCGGCGCTACGACGACCGGCGCGTCGTCCGCCCCATCGCGGACCTGGTCCCCGGCGCGCGCTGCATGACCGAGGGGGTGGTGCGCAGCGTGTCGCAGCCTCCGCCGCGTGGCCGCAAGCGCTTGTCCGAGGTGCGTCTGGTGCCCCGCGTGGGAGACGCCCCGGGCCACTATGCTCAGCTGCGCCTGGTGTGGTTCCACGGGCTGCCGGGGCTCGAGAAGCGCTTCCCCGTGGGCGCCACCGTGCGCGTCTTCGGTCGCGTGGACGAGCACCGGGGCACGCTCACCATCGCCCACCCCGAGCTGCCCACGGACGAAGGCACCATCGTGCCTCGCTACCCAGACATCCCCGGCGTCACCGCCGCGGCGCTGCGCAAGGCGGTCCAGGCGGCGGTGGCCCGCGTCGGTCCGCTCGTCCCGGACGCCATCCCGGAGCGCTATCGCGAGCGCGCCGGGCTCTCCTCGGTGGGAGAAGCGGTCGCGGCGCTGCACAGCCCACCGCCCGAGCTGCCCCCGGACGCCCTCGAGGTGTGGAACGCGCGCGACACGGAGCACCACGGGCGCCTCGCCACGGAGGAGCTCTTCCTGCTGGAGCTCGCGTTGCAGCAGCGGCGTGTGGAGGAGGCGGGGCTCCCAGCGCGCGCGTGCGCGATGACCGCGGACGCGGCCGCGCAGCACGCCGCGGGGCTGCCCTTCACCCTGACGCGCGACCAGCAGCGCGTGCTCAGCGAGGTGCGCGCCGACCTCGCGCGTGAGGCCCCCATGCGCCGCATGCTCCAGGGCGAGGTGGGCAGCGGCAAGACGGCTGTGGCGCTCCTGGCGAGCGCACAGGTGGCGCACGCCGGCGCCCAGGTGGCCTGGCTGGTGCCCACCGAGGTCTTGGCCGAGCAGCACTTCCGCAGCGTGCTGGCGCTCGCAGCGCCGCTCGGGCTCCGCCCCGTGCTCATGGCTGGCAAGCTGCGCGCCCAAGAGCGCCGCGAGCGCCTGCGGCAGATCGAGGACGGCAGCGCGAACATCATCGTCGGTACTCACGCGCTGCTCGGGGAGCGTGTGCGCTTCGACGCGCTGGCCGCCGTGGTGGTGGACGAGCAGCACCGCTTCGGCGTGGCGCAGCGTCTCCAGCTGGTGGACAAAGCGGGGGGGCGGGCGCCGCACCTGCTGGTGATGACGGCCACGCCCATCCCGCGCAGCCTGGCCTTGGTGCTCTACGGGGACCTGGACGTCAGCGTGATCCGCGCGCTGCCACCTGGCCGCAAGCCCATCATCACGCGGCGCTACGCGAGCGCGGCGCGGGCGGAGGCCTACCGCCAGCTGGAGCGCGCGCTCGCCGCGGGGGGGCGCGCCTTCGTGGTGTGCCCCACCATCGCCGCGTCGAGCGGCGGGGATACTGAGGGGGACGACGCTGAGGGCGCGGGCGCGCACGGTGTCGAGGCCGTGTACGCGGAGCTCAGCGCGCGCTTCGGCGACGCCAGCGTGAGGATGCTGCACGCGCAGCTCGGGCCGGACGCTCGCCGCGACGCGCTCTCGGACTTCGTCGAGGGGCGGGCCTCGGTCCTGGTGGCCACCACCATCGTCGAGGTGGGCGTGGACGTGCCCGCGGCCAACCTGATGATCGTCGAGGACGCCGAGCGCTTCGGTCTCGCGCAGCTGCACCAGCTGCGAGGGCGGGTGGGGCGGGGTGAGCGACAGAGCGCCTGCCTGTTGGTCCACGGGGACGAGTTCACGGCGGACGCGGAGCAGCGCCTCGACGCGATGTGCGCCACGGGGGACGGCTTCGAGCTGGCCGAGCGCGACCTCGCCATACGGGGCCCCGGGCAGCTGTTCGGGGTGCGCCAGGCGGGGGGCGCGGGCTTTCGCTTTGCGGACCTCTTTCGGGACCTCGAGAGGCTCACGCAGGCGCGAGAGCTGGCGCGAGAGCTGGCCCGTGAGGACCCCGCGTTGACGGCGCCGGAGCACGCGCGCACGCGCCACGCGGTCCGACGTGTGCTGGAGCAGGCCGTGGTGGCCGAGGAGTCCGGATGAGCACCGAGCCCCAAACAGAGCAAGTAGTGGACTGGCCCTTGCGCGCCCTGTTGGCCGGGCTCTTCGCTGCGGCCCTGGAGGTCGCTGTCGCGCGCGGGTCGCAGACTTGGTCCCTCTTCCTGGGGGACGCCGAGCGCCACACCTTCATCGGGCTGAGTGTGGTGGCGGGCGTGTCTGGCGCGGCCGTCGTGTACGCCATGGGCTTGCTCAGCGCGCGGCTGGCGCGCGAACCCGAGGCACGCGCGCGTCTGCTGGGGGTGCTCGCGTTCGCCGTGGCCGCCGTCGTGCTCTACCTGCTGACCGAGGGAAGGCGCGTGCGCAGCTCGCCGCTGCGGGTGCCTGCGGTGTCTCTGCTCGCGCTGCTGCCGAGCGTGCTGGTCATGCGCTTCGGTGCGCCCGTCGAGCGGCGCGCGCGGGCGGGCGGGAGCATCCTCCTGGCGCTGCTGTTCGCGCTCGGCGCGGCCGCCGCGACCCTGGCGGACGCAACCCTGCTGCGCCGCCTGTACCCCGTCTTCCATTTGGCCTTGGGGGTCACGAGCGTGCTGCTCAGCGGGCTCGCCGCCTGGCTGCTGCCGCTGCCCACTGCCCGCCTCGGGGTCACCGCCCGGGGTCAGCTGGCGCGGGTGGGGCCGGTCGCGCTCGCGCTGGTCACGCTGTTGGCGCTGCCCGTGGCGCTCACGCAGGCGGCGCTCGCGCCGAACCTCACCTTCGTCGTCACGGAGTACGCGGGCTTCACGGGTAGGCTGCTGGGGCTCACGCGAGCGCTGGGCGGCGTACAGTCCGAGGGGGACGCGGACGGCGCGGCGGGCACGGAGACCGCCAGCGACGGCGGCCAGGACGCCGCCGCGGTGGACCTGCGAAGCGGGCTACGCCTGACCTCGCGCAACGTGTTGCTCATCACCGTGGACGCCTTGCGCGCGGACCGCCTGCAGAGCGCCGCGGGCACCACCCCGCAGCTGGATGCGCTGGCGGCCGAGTCTGCCGTGTTCTCGCACGCCTATACGCCCACGCCGCACACCAGCTATGCCCTCTCCAGCCTGCTGACCGGCAAGTACCTGCGCCCCGTGCTGGACCTGCCAGGAGCCGGCTCGGAGCACGTGGCACTGCCCGAGCTGCTGCGGCGCTACGGAATGCGCACGGCGGCGTTCTATCCACCCGCCATCTTCTTTGTGGACGCGCACCGCTTCGAGGCCCTGCGCGACAGCCACTTCGGCTTCGAGTACCGCAAGCAGATGTTCGCCCCGGCGGCGCGGCGCGTGCCTCAGCTGCGCGAGTACCTCGACTCCATCGACGCCGAGCGAGGGGCCCCGCGAGACGTCTTCGCGTGGGTCCACCTCTTCGAGCCCCACGAGCCCTACGACCCGGACCCCCGCTTCGCGCGCGGCGGCAGCGCCGAGGAGCGCTACGACGCGGAGGTGGCTGCAGCGGACGACGCCATCGGTGAGCTTGTGCGCCTGTTTCGCCGCTACCGGCCCGGCGCGACCGTCATCGTGACGGCCGACCACGGCGAGGAGTTTGGCGACCACGGCGGCCTCTACCACGGCTCCACCCTGTACGAGGAGCAGGTGCGCGTGCCGCTGATCTGGTCCAGCCCGGGGCTCGTGCGGCCCTTCGTGTCGGACGCGCCCGTGGAGCTGGTGGACATCGCGACGACGCTGCTCGCGGCGCTCGCCATTCCACGTGACGCCCGCATGCGCGGCGACGACCTCGGCCCGCTCTTGGTGCATCAGGAGGGTGGCCCCGCGTACGCCTTCGCCGAGGTCGGCGACGCGCGCATGGTGACCGACGGGCACCACAAGGCCATCTGCGAGACGGCCTCGACGCGCTGCCAGCTCTACGACCTGCAGCGTGACCCCCGCGAGCGGCGTAACCTGGCCGGCGACCAACCGGAGGTGCTCGCGCAGCTGCGTGACGAGCTCAGCCGCTTCGTCGCGAGCATCCCGCGCGTCGAGGCGCTCGCGCTGGCTGGCGCCCAGGCGTGGCCGGAGGCTCTCGCGCGGGCCGAACTGGGGGACGTCGCGGTCGCGCCGGACCTGGTGCCGCTGCTCGGGGACAGCCGTCCCGCCGTGCGCGGCGGCGCGGCACGGCTGCTCGGGAGGCTGCGCTACGCCCCGGCGCTCGCGACGCTGGCCCGTGTCCGTGACGAAGACGCCGACCCGGCGGTGCGCGAGGAGGCCGCGCTGGCCACGCTGGCGCTGGGCGACGACGGCAGCGTGCCACTCGTGCGCGTGATCGCCCAGCGCACGGACGCGCCTCTCGAGCTCCGCAGGCGCGCGGCCCTGGCCCTCGCAGAGCGTGGCGATGCCTCCCAATCGGCGACCCTCGTCGCGTGGGCGGCAGACGCGAGCGCGGAGGAGGGCGCCCGTCGGCGCGCGATCACGCTCCTGGGCGAGCTCCGCGTGGTGAGCTCGCTGCCGACGCTGATCGCCTTGTTGGAAGACGTTCGCCTGGGGCCCGCCGCTGCGACCGCGCTGGGTGCCATCGGCGAAAGGCGTGCGGTGGCCCCGTTGCGGCGGAAGCTCCGCGCCGAGCGCTACCTCCCTGCGCGCGCGGCGGAGGCGGAGGCGCTCGCGCAGCTCGGCGACCGCGGGGCAGCGCCGCTAGTCCGGCGCTTCCTCGGCATGGAGCAGCCGCTGCCTTCCGGGGTGGCCATCTTGGTGCGTCTCGGGGGGCTCCCGCGCGCCTCCGGTCGGGGGCTGGTGGTGGCGGCTTCGCCGCGCGCCCGCGGTGGGGAGTGGGAGTGCACCGACCAGGGCTGCGGTGCGCAGATGGGCGCGAGCCTCACGCTCCCAGCCGCTGGCGCCCCACGCGGGCCGGTTCGCGTGGTGTGCGCCGTGCGAGGTAGCGGTGCGGGGACGCTCGAGCTCGCCGGTCACCGTCTGCCCGTGGTCGCCGGGGAGTCGCAGGTCGTCGTGGACGCGACGGGTCCGGTGCGCGAGCTGAGCGTGCGCACCAGTCCGGGCGTCCTGGTGTCCGCGTGCGCGGTCGTGCCCGCCGAGGAGGAGCTCCCGCCGCCCGCTCCAGAGCCTCAGGAGGACGCAGGCGAGCCGGCCGCATCGGCCGCAGAGGCGTCGGGGGCATCGGAGAGCGCGGCGCCCCGATAGCGCTCCACCCACTCGAGGGCGCGCTCGACGGGCATCCCCAAGTCGTCCGAGCGCAGCACCAACGGTGCCGCTCCGCGCCTCTCCAGCACCAAGCGCGAGGCGCGTCGGGAGCCGCGCAGGGTGTCCCACTCGGCCTTGGTCTGGATGGTGACGGCGCGGACGTCACCCCAGGCGGCGCTGCGCGCGCCCAACGCGTCGCGCACGATGATCTGGTCCGGCGCGAGCAGCGCAGCGACCCCCTTCTGGGCACGTCGGAGCCGGCGGCCCCGCCACCACCAGAGCGCGAGGGGCGTGCAGCAGATCAGGGCCACCGCAGCGCTCAGGGGCGTCCGCAGGAGCGGCACCGCCAGGGCGTGGAGCGCCAACACCACCGCAAAGACGAGGCCGGCGTAGGGGCCGCTCCACAGCCAGCCTCTTCCAGCGGGGAGGGCGGTGGCGGCCGGGTCTGCGGCGGAGTCGGTCACGAATTCGTCGAAGCGCTGCGTGGGGGACACCCGGGTCGTCGCGAGCGGGCGCAGGGCGCTTTCCGTGGTCACGACCCCGATGGCCGGCGAGGCGGGCGCGGGCGCCCGGACGTGGCTGTTCGGGGCCGTCAGGCGCGAGGCGATGGGGTGAACCGCGCGGAGCGCGGCGAGCGCAGCCGCGAAGTGGAGCGCCAACGACAGGCCGTCCAGAGGCTGGCCTTGCACCAGGCGCGCGGCCGACAGCGCTCCCGCTCCGAGCAGGACCAGCGCCGGCAGCAACAGGCCGGAGGCGCCGCCCCGAGCGTGCTCAGGCGTCCGGTCCACACTGGCCCTCGGCCGTTGCGCTGGCCGCCGAGCAGAGGGAGGCGAGCCGCGCCGCCCGCGCGCTTGCGTCGGCGTCACGGACCCCCTCGAGATCCTGGTGCGCACGCGCGGCCTCGTCGGCGCACCCCCGCGCCGCGCGCCGACGCTCTGCGCAGGGCAGGGCGGTATCCTGGGCGGCCGCGGCGAGCTCGGTCACACGCGCTTCGTGTACCTGCAAGGCCCGGATGTCGGGATCCGCCGCCGGGCGCGCAGCCGAACCGCCACACGCCATCAAGCAGACGCCGCACGCCAGCAGGACCAATGTCCCCGGGAGAGACAGCAGCGGCCGGCGACGGGGCAACGGGAGGGGGCGCGGTGCGCTCATGTCCCGGTCGGTAGTCGACAACGTCACGCGAAGCAAGGTGGTTGCGCAATTGCGAAGGGGGCGCAGAGCTGCTAGCGTTCGCGCCCGTCAACTGGAGTACCCATGGCACGCGTTACCGTCGAAGATTGCCTCGAGCACGAAGAGAACCGATTCGCCCTGGTGGTGTTGGCCGCCCGGCGCACGCGGGAGCTCATGAAGGGGGCCCCGGCGCTCGTAGCCAGCAAGAACCGCCCGGCGGTGACGGCCCTGCGTGAGATCGCCAAGCAGCGTGTCTCGTTCGCCTCGCCCGTGAAGGATGCCGTGGACGCCTACATCGCCGAGACCAAGGCCGCCGAGGGCGCCTGAACCAACTGGCGGGCACCGCCGCCACGAATACGAGACAGAGCGACCCCCAGGGGTCGCTTTTTTCGTGGCCTGAGCGCGTGCCGGTGCCTCGTCGGAGGATCCCGGTGGAAAAGGCCACCTGGTCGGTTGCGGCTTTACTTCCACCCGCCTGGGTCGCTACCATCGCGGCTCTCGCTGCTCGCTTTGCGCTTACATGGCCAGAATCACGATCATCGGAGCCGACGGTCAACAAGACCGTGAATTGCTCCCGCACAACACCCTCGGTCGTCATCCGAACAACACCCACCAGGTGCTCGATCGGATTGTGTCCAAGGAGCACTGCCACATCGATCTGGTCGATGGGGGCTACATCCTGCGCGACCTCGGCTCGCTGAACGGGACGTTCGTGAACGGTGCCCGCGTGGGGGATCACCCCCTGTCCGACGGCGACGAGATCATGATGGGCTCCACGCGCATCATTTACCGGGCCGACAACGTCGCGCGTCCCGACTCGGCCGCGCCCCCGCGCTCTCAGACCATCGAGCAGCAGGGCTTTGGCGCCACGCTCCCGAAGGGGCCCGAGTCCCATCGCTCCCCAGCGCCGGGAGACGTCGCCAACCCAGCCGCCGCGGCGACCGCGTTGGCGGCGGCTGCGGCCCAGCCACGTCGCCGGCAGGCCTCGGTCACCATGGCGCCCGGCATGGTCGAGAGCCACATCCGCACCAAGCTGGATGCGGTGCTGGAGCAGTCCTTCGTGCCCGCACACATGGTGCAGGACCCCGAGGTGTTGCGGCGGGACTACGAAAAGCTGCGCGTCAGCTACGAGATGATGCGCGCCATCGGCGTGGAGCTCGACGTCGACAAGCTGCTCACCAAGATCCTCGCGGCGGCGTTCCAGATCCTCCCGGCCGACCGCGGCGTGATCCTCCTGTACGACGACAACAAGGAGCTCACGCCCCGCTGCGTGCAGACGAAGCGGCAGCAGGCCGAGGGCGAGGAGGTCGTGCTCTCGACGACCATCATCGACCAGGTCTTGCGCGACAAGGCCGCGGTGCTCTCGAGCGACGCGTCCGTGGACTCACGCTTCTCCGGGGCGCACTCCATCATCATGCAGGGCATTCGCTCCAGCATGGCGGTGCCCCTGCTGCACGCGGGAGAGGTCTTCGGCATCATGCTGCTGGACTCGCAGATCGCCGCGAACGCGTTCAACGAGAAGGACCTGCAGCTGTTCCAGAACGTCGCCAACCAGGCGGCCATCGCCATCCAGAACAGCCTCTTCGCGCAGCGCCTGGAGGCAGAGGCCGTCACCCGCGAGCGCTTCCAGCGGCTCCTCTCGCCGGCCATCGCGGAGCAGGTGTTGGCGGGCAAGGTGGAGGTCAAGAAGTACGGCGAGGCGCGCCCTTGCACCGTGCTGTTCAGCGACATCCGCGGGTTCACGTCCATGAGCGAGGCCATCCCCGCTCGCGAGATGGTGGACATGCTCAACGAGTACTTCGAGCTGATGGTGGACATCATCTTCAAGTACCAAGGCACGCTGGACAAGTTCGTCGGCGACGAGATCATGGCGCTCTACGGTGCGCCCGTGTCCTACGGGGACGACGCCGTCCGTGCCGTCCGCACCGCGCTCGAGATGTATCAGGTGCTGGAGCAGCTCAACGAGAGGCGCGCCGTCGACGGCAAGTCACCCATCAAGATCGGCATCGGGATCAACACCGGTGAGGTCGTGGCGGGCTACCTCGGCAGCTCCAAGGCACTCGAGTACACGGTCATCGGAGACTCCGTGAACGTCGGCGCGCGCCTCTGCTCCCACGCCGCGGCAGGGGAGTGCCTGATCAGTGAGTGGACCTACGCCGAGGTGAAGGATTACTTCGAGTTCGATCCTCCGCGCGAGATCCAAGCCAAGGGCAAGGCCAAGCCTCTGCAGGTCTACAACGTCCTGCGGGCCAAGCCTCTGCAGGGCTGGGACGACCGCACCGCCAGCCACTGAAGCGGTGGTCCTCGGGGCGTGACCGTGCTCGGCAGACCGCGAGAGACCACGTATTGCGGCTAGCCCGCATGGGCGTTCCACGCTAACTCTACGCCGTGGCACACCTCGACTTCGAGAAACCGCTGGTTGAGCTGGAGCGTCGCATCGAAGAGCTGCGCGCGGCCGCCGCTCCCGGCGACGACGTGTCCGCGGAGGTGGGCGCGCTGCAGGAGCACGCTCGCAGGCTTCAGCGCGAGCTCTACTCCTCCCTGAGCGAGTGGCAGAAGGTGCAGCTCAGCCGTCACCCCGAGCGCCCCTACTTCCTGGACTACCTCGGCGCCATCTTCGACGACTTCCTGGAGCTGCACGGTGATCGCGCCTTCGCGGACGATCCGGCCATCGTGAGTGGCTTCGCGCGCCTGGATGGGCGAGCCGTCGCCGTCATCGGGCACCAGAAGGGGCGCACCACCAAAGAGAAGGTTCGGCGCAACTTCGGGATGGCGCACCCCGAGGGGTATCGCAAGGCCGTCCGCATCATGGAGCTGGCGGGTCGCTATGGCCGCCCGGTCTTCACCTTCATCGACACGCCGGGCGCGTACCCGGGCATCGGTGCGGAGGAGCGGGGGCAGGGTGAGGCGATTGGTCAGGCTCTGCTGACCATGTCGCGCCTGCCCGTGCCTGTCATCGCCACGGTCATCGGCGAGGGCGGCTCTGGAGGTGCCCTGGGTCTCGGCGTCGCTAATCGCGTGCTCATGTTCGAGTACGCGACCTACAGCGTCATCACCCCAGAGGGGTGCGCCTCCATTCTCTGGCGCGACGGTGCCGAGGCGCCCAGGGCGGCCGAGCAGCTCAAGCTCTTGGCCTCGCACGCCATCAAGCACGGCATCGTCGACGAGCTCATCCTCGAGCCCTCCGGCGGTGCGCACCGCGACCCGGCGACGGCCGCCACCGCGCTGGGCAAGACGCTGCGTCGGCACCTGGCCGACCTCTCCGGGATGTCGGGGCCCGAGCTGGTGGCTCAGCGCTACGCCCGTTTCCGCAGCATCGGCGCCATCACAGGCGGCTAGCGCGGAGCGAGTCGCCAGGTTTTTTGACGGGCGAACGGGGGGCTACATACGATACGGACGAGGCCGCTCTCTAGGCGCGCCTGGACCCATCGTGACCCGTCTTCACCTCGCACTCGCGCTCCTCGTCGCGCTCGGCTCCGGCTGCGGCGCGTCGACTTCGTCTTCGGGCTCCGCTGGCACGCTGCCGGACGGGGAGCAGGCTCGCCTCGCCGAGCTGGAAGAGGCGCGACGGCAGCAGGACGAGGAGATCCGCGCTCTCCGCAGCGAGCTCGCGATCGCGCGCGGAGAGGCCGAAGCGCTGCGGAGCGCGCAGTCCACCACGCGCGTGGCGTCCATCACCATTCGCGCGGACGCGCCCTCCGGAGTCGACGGCGGCTCTTCGTCCGACTTCGCGGGGACCCATGAGGCCGACCCCGGGGCGGCCTGGATCGAGCCCGACGCAGGGGAGGTGGTGGTCGACGAGCCCCAGCGCGCCGACCGCGGCCCCCGGCCCGTGCTGCGGGTGCGCGGCGTGCCGAGCGCCGAGCAGCCCACCATGGCGATTCCCACGCCAACGCTTCCGCCGGGTGCTGCCCCTCCTGGCTTTGCCGCCGCAGACGGACCGGCACTCGCGCCGCTCCCGCGCGTGGAGCCGCTGCCGGTCGCGCCCATTCCCATCGCTCCCGGCAGCGGGGTACCTCCATCCTTTGCGGGTGTGGGTGCGGGTGTGGGTGCGGGTGCGGGTGCGCCTCTGCCCGCCACGGTCGCGGCTGGCGGCGCCTTCGTGCCCGTGGCTCCCGAGCCGCGCGCAGCCGAACAGGCCGACACCGCCGTCGTGGCGTACCGGGCTGCGCTCGCGAAGCTGCGTGACCGCGAGTACGTGCAGGCCGTCGAGGCCTTCGACTCGTTTCTTGCGAGCCATCCGCAGCACGCCTACGCGGCGAACGCGCAGTACTGGCGCGCCGAGGCGATCTACGCGCAGCGCCGGTATCGCGACGCGCTACATGCCTTCGAGGTCTTCGTTCAGCGGCACAGCCGACACGCCAAGGTGGCCGACGCGCTCTTGAAGATGGGCCTCTGCCACGCTCGCAGCGGTGACACAGGTCGCGCGCGGGTACTTTTTCAGCGGGTACAACAGGAGTACCCAGACACGGTCGCGGCGCGGATTGCGTCACGGGAGGAAGCGTCATGAAGTCCTATCGACGTATCGCGCTGGTTCTCGCGCTCATGGGTTTGCCGGTCGCGGACGCCGCGCTCGAGACAGGCTCCACCGCGCGGGCGCAGCGGCAGTCCGTGCGCGTCGTCGGCGGGGGTGGCAACGTGCCCGACGTGCACGTCGTGCGCACGGGCGACACGCTGTGGGACATCTCGGGACGCTACTTCGGAAACCCGTGGGAGTGGCCGCGCATCTGGTCCTACAACCCGGAGATCACGAACCCCCACTGGATCTACCCGAGCGACCACGTGCGCCTGCGCGTAGGTGGGACCGAGGTGGCATCGGCTCCAGGCATCCAGCGCCGACCCCGCGTGAGCAGCGGAACCATCTGGCTCCGGGACCAGGGCTACCTGGACACCGAGGCGCGGGAGCGCTCGGGGGTCATCGTCGGGTCGCGTGAGGACCAGATGCTGCTCTCCGAGCACGACGAGGTCTACGTGCGCTTCGGCGACGAGGTGACGCCGACACCCGGTCGCATCTACACGGTCTACCGCAACATCGGGCGCTCGGAGCGCACCGATCAGGACGCGGGCGTGTTGGTGCGGGTGCTCGGGACCGTGCGGCTCATGGACTACGATCGAGACCGTCAGCTGGGGCGTGCCACCATCGTGGAGTCGCTCGAGCCCATCGAGCGAGGCTTCCTCATCGCCGAGATCGACCGGAGCTTTGCCGTGGTTCCGCCGCGCGTGAACGAGGCGGACGTGGACGCGACCATCGTCGCGCTCCTGCAACCCACCGTCTTCCTGGCCGACCAGCAGGTCGGCTTCCTCGACCGCGGCAGCGCCGAGGGGGTGCAGCTGGGCAATCGCTTCATGATCGTGCGAGCCGGCGACGAGTGGCGTGAGCATCAGCCGGCCCACCGCATCGACCTTGGAGAGACGGTGCCCGACACGGAGCGTCCGGATGAGTATCCCGACGAGATCGTCGCCGAAGCGCGCGTGGTCCAGGTGCGCGAGCACACGTGCACCGTGATGATGACGACGTCCATTCGCGCCGTCGAGGTTGGCGACCGGGCGCAGATGCGCCAGGGCTTCTGAGCGCGAGGGGGCTGCTCGACCGAAGCGATTGATTGTCTCCCCCAAGGTGGGCGAGACTCGCGCTGTGGCCGACAGCCCCGACATCGACGCTCTCGAGGCGTCCGTCAAGCGTGAACAGCGTAAGCTGAAGGCGCTGCAAGACGTCGGCGCTGCGCTGGGGTCGACGCTCGACCTGCAAGAGCTGCTGACGCTCGTCGTAGACCGCATCTCGGAGGCGATGGAGGCCGACCGGAGCACCCTCTACATCCTCGACGAGGACACGAACGAGCTGTGGTCGAAGGTGGCGCAGGGGGAGCGTTGGCTCGAGATCCGCTTGAAGGTGGGTGACGGTCTCGCCGGCACCGTCGCGCTCACGGGAAAGACGCTGAACATCAAGGACGCCTACCAAGACCCTCGCTTCGACGCGGACTGGGACCGGCGCTCGGGCTACAGGACGCGCTCCACGGTCTGCGTCCCGATGAAGAACCACCACGGCCGCATCATTGGCGTGGTCCAGTGTCTGAACAAGAGCGGCGACGGGTACTTCACGGTCGAAGACGAGGCCCTGCTCGGTGCGCTCGCCAGCCAGGCCGCGGTCTCGATTGAGAACTCGAAGCTCTTCCTCTCGATGATCGGCAAGAACATCGAGCTGCTGGAGGCCCAGGAGAAGCTCCAGCAGAAGGTCCGTGAGCTGGATGTTCTCTTCGAGATCGCGCAGGTGTCCGCGAGCGCGCAGGAGCTGGACGAGCTGCTGGAGGGCGTGTTGGCGCGCACCATGCGCGCGGTCAACGCCGAGGCGGCCTCCATCCTGCTCGCGGACTCGGACACGGGTGACCTCCGTTTTCGCGCGGCCGTGGGGGGCGAGCCCGAGGCCATCAAGCGGCTGCGCATCAAGGCGGGGCAGGGCATCTGCGGGTGGGTCGCTCAGCACCAGCAGCACCAGGTGGTGAACGACGTGGACACCGACGCGCGCCACAGCCGGAACATCTCCGAGGAGGTGGGCTACCACCCGCGCTCCGTGCTCTGCGTGCCGCTGCGCTGGGATGACGGCATCGGCGCGGTCGAGCTGCTCAACAAGGCGGCTGGGACCGAGCCGTTCACGGAGGACGACGTCAAGCTCGCGACGGTGATCGCCGGGCACATCTCCACTGCCATCACGCAGGCCCGTGGGCGCGAGCGTCGCGCCCGAGAGCAGCGGCTCAGCACCATCGGCCAGTTCCTCTCCAGCGTCCTGCACGACCTGAAGACGCCGCTGACCGTCATCCAAGGCTACGCCAAGCTGCTCAGCAAGGAGAGCGACCCGGACCGGCGCGGCGAGTACGCCCAGACCATCCAGAGGCAGGTGGATCTGCTCAACACCATGACCAAGGAGACCTTGGCCTTCGCGCGCGGCGAGCGGACCATCTGGATCCGCAAGGTGTACCTGTACAAGTTCTTCGAAGAGGCGGCGGAGCAGCTGCGCCGCGAGCTCGAGCCGCGAGGCATCGCTCTCGAGCTGGTGCTGGAGGAGCGGGGCACGGCCTACTTCGACGAGACGAAGATGCTGCGCGCCCTGCACAACCTCGCGCGCAACGCCGCGGAGGCCATCTCGAGCGGGGCGGTCAAGGCCGGGGAGGGGCGCTGTGTCTTGAGCGTCTCTCGTGCGCCAGAGGGGGCGCTCCGCATCGCCTTCTCCGACAACGGCCCGGGCGTGCCGGAGGAGATCCGCTCGCGTCTGTTCGAGTCCTTCACCACGCACGGGAAGCAGGGGGGCACGGGCCTCGGTCTCGCTATCGTCCACAGCATCGTGAGCGACCACCACGGGCAGATCGCCGTGGAGAGCAAGCCGGGGTGCACCACGTTCCGCATCGAGCTTCCCCAGGACGAGGCCCACGAGGCTTCGTCATCGGGCAGCACGCGCGCCCTGGTCCACTAGACCCGAGCGCGCGTCGGTGGCGGGGCAGGCGCGCGGTCGTCGGGGCGCCGTCGTACGCTCCCACGGCGTCGCGGGGAGCGCATGGGCTTGTGAACGCGTCGCCGCAGTCTGGGGTCGCGGAAACGAGAAAGCCCTCCGCGAGGAGGGCTCTCTCAGTGGTCGGGTGCGCCTAGCTCAGCCGTTCGAGAGCGAGATGGTGTAGGTGGCGCAGGTGGGTGCGCTGCCTGCCAGGCGGTGGACGAAGATGAGGAAGGTGCGCGTCGGGGCGCCGTTGCAGACGGTGCCGTTGTCGTTGACCTGCGAGCAGAAGGCCGTCGACTCGTAGGCGTCCATCTCGTAAGCGCTGATGTTGATGGGCGCGTTGCCGGTGCCGGAACAGGAGGTTCCGGAGCGCGAGCCCGCCAGACCAGGCGCGGTCGTGGAGCAGTTGTCCTGGTACACGTCGAACACGATGTCCGTGCTCGAGCGGCTGGCAAACGACAGCTGCGGGCGGTACCCGGGGTTCGGGCCGTTCGTGTAGACCACCTTGTACCAGTCGCCGTCCGTCATGGTGTCGAGGTTGCCGATGACGCCGCTCGCTTGCGACTGGCCCTCGGAGAGCGTGTGCAACGCAGCGCCCGAGAGCGCCGCAGCGCATGTGTTGGAGCCGATTGCCTCGGGCAGACACTCGCAGCCGTCGGGGTTGAGCATGTTGGGGTTCAGGTAAGAACCCATGCAGGACGCGACCTGGCAGCCCGCCACGCCACCGCAGGAGGCCGTCGCGTTCGGGAGCGAGCACAGCCCTGCGGCGCCATCGTCCGGCACTCCGTCGCAGTCGTTGTCGAGGCCGTCGCAGATGTCGTTCGGGTTGTAGTTGGGGTGCGACATGAAGGCTGGGCAGCTCTGCGGCACGCCCGCGATGCAACGCTGGATGGTCTGCTGGCAGACACCCTGGTTGCAGCTCTGGGTCGAGGGGGTCGGCGTGAACGAGTCACACACGGGAGCCACTTGGTTCACGCAGGTCGACAGGTTCCTCGTCTGACACGTGTTGTCGCAGTCCAGCACCAGCGTGCTCGCGGGCTGCGTCGGGCAGACCTGAGCGGCCGTCTCGCAGGCGCCGGCGCCGTTGCAGTCCACAGCATTGGCGGCCGCGTTCTGGACCGTGCTGCACTGATCGCCGTTGGGTCCGCCCCAGCCCGAGAAGTACCCCGTGCACGACAGCGCACCACACTCGTTCGCTGGGTCCTGACCGACCGGGATGTTGGTGCAGGTGCCGAGGCTTCCCGCGAGGTTGCACGCTTGGCAGAGTCCGGTGCAGCTGGTGCCGCAGCACACGCCGTCCGCGCAGGCGAGCCCGCCGACGCAGTCGGACGCAGCGCTGCAGGTCTGCCCCTGCGTGCGCAGCGGAGCGCACTGGCCCGAGCCGTTGCAGTACGCGCCAGCGTCGCACTGGCTGGAGTTGGTACACGACGACGGGCAGGTGGGTGCGCTCTGCATGGCCCCACCCGTGCAGAGCAGGTTGGTGTAGAAGCCGCACAGGTTCGCGGTCACGGACGTCGTGCAGGCGGTGTCGTCCGCGATGTCCACGGTCGTCGCGCACTGCTTCTGGGCCGTGCAGACGGCGTCATCGCGTGTGCCCTGACAGGTCGACGGGGTGTCGCAGGTCGGAGCGCTCCGGTAGCTGGCCGGGCAGTTGGCCGCCACCGAGCAGCAGTCACCCGACGCGCAGCAGAAGCCGTTCTGACAGTGGTTGCTCATGCACTGGTTGTCGGACGTGCAGGGGTCACCCGAGGTCCCGTTGGTCACGCAGTTGGGCGCCATGCAGTTCGCGCCGCTGTCGCACTGCGAGTTGCTGCTGCAGCTCGTCAAGCAGGAGGGCGCCGACTGGTTGACCTGGCCGTTGCAGTACACGTCCGAGTAGGTGCCGCAGCCGTTGGCCAGGGTGGCCATGGTGCAGGCGCTGTCGTCGTCGATCTCGGCCGACGTGCCACAGATGAAGCTGTTGCAGGTCGCGTCGAAGCGGCGCCCGTCACACACGCCGGGGCTCTGACAGACGGGGTCCGAGTGGTAGCTCGCCGGGCACTGCCCCGGGGCCGAGCAGCAGTCGCCGCTCATGCAGCAGCGGCCGTTCTGGCAGTGCGAGGTGATGCAGTCCGAGTCCTCGTCGCAGACGTTGCCGTCCGCCAGGTCCGGGAAGCAGACGTTGGAGTCGCAGTGGGCGTTCGCGTCGCAGTCGCCGTCCGCGGTGCACGTCATCGAGCAGATGGGCGTGGTCTGGGTGGCCGAGCCATTGCACATGACGCTCGGGTAGGCGCCGCACGTGTTGGCGACGGTGGAGGCCGAACACGCGGTGTCGTCGGGGACGTTGGGCGTGGTGCCACACGAGGACGCCACGCAGGTCGCGTCGCTGCGAGTGCCCTGGCAGGTGGCCGCGTTGTCGCACACTGGCGCCGTGCGGAAGGACGCGGGGCAGTCCGTGGCTGTGGAGCAGCAGGTCCCACCGGAGCAGCAGAAGTTGTTGTTGCAGATGCCGCTGATGCAGGCGGCTGCGCCCACCATGGCGCACGACCCACCGTCCGCGAGGTCAGGCACGCACAGGCCTCCGCGGCAGTGGGCGTCCACGTCGCAGTTCGCGTTCGTGCTGCAGCTGCCGCCACACACAGGCGCTACCTGCGCGGCCAGTCCGTTGCAGTAGCGGCTGGGGTAGGGGCCGCAGTCGCTGGCGAGCACGCCCGCATTGCACGCTGTGTCGTCGGGGACGTTGGTCGTGGTCCCACAGACGTTGCCGGAGCACACCGCGTCCGAGCGCGTCCCCTGGCAGGTGGCCGGGTCGACGCAGGTCGCGGGCGCCGCGTAGCTCGCGGGGCAGTTGCTCGCGGTCGCGCAGCAGTCGCCGCCAGAGCAGCAGTAGTTGTTCTGACAGTGGCTCGAGATGCAGTCCGACGCTTCGTCGCAGCTGTTGCCGTCGGCGAGGTCCGGCAAGCAGCTGCCGCCGTCGCAGTGCGCGTTCGCGTCACAGTCCGCGTCGTTGGTGCAGCCTGTGCTGCAGGTCGGCGGGGACTGGACGACCTGTCCGTTGCAGTTGACGCTCGGGAAGAAGCCGCAGGTGTTGGCGACCGTGAACGTGTTGCACGCGCTGTCGTCGTCGACGTTCATCTGGGTGCCGCACTGGTTCGCGCCGCTGCACGTCGCGTTGGAGCGCGTGCCCTGACAGGTGGCGGGCGTGTTGCAGACCGGCAGCGAGCCGTAGCTGCTCGGGCAGCTCGCGGCTGTGGAGCAGCAGTCCCCAGACGCGCAGCAGAAGCCGTTCTGGCAGTGGTTGGCGATGCAGTCGGAGTCCTCGTCGCAGCTCGAGCCGTTCGGGAGGTCTGCCACGCAGGTGGTGTCGCAGTGCGCGGAAGCAACACAGTCCGTGTCGAGCGTACAGGCCGCGGAGCACACTGGCGCGACCTGGCTCTCCGTGCCGGAGCAGTACACGCTGGGGTTCAGGCCGCACATCATGGCCAACATGCCTGCGGCGCAGCCGCGGTCGTCATCGATGGGCGGGGTGGTGCCGCACTGGTTCATGGTGCAGGTCGCGTCGGTGCGCGAGCCCTGGCAGGTGGCGACGGAGGTGCAGGTCGCGACGCTGCGGTAGCTCGCCGGGCAGCTGGCGGCCGTGGCGCAGCAGTCCCCGGACGCGCAGCAGAAGCCGTTCTGGCAGTGGTTGGCGATGCAGTCGGAGTCTTCGTCGCAGGCGTCGCCGTTGGGGACGTCCAGCAGACACTGCCCGTTGTCGCAGTGCGCGTTGGCGTCGCAGTCACCGTCCGCCGAGCAGCTGGTGGCACAGATAGGCGCCGACTGGTCGACGGCACCATTGCAGGTGACGCTGGGGTAGCTGCCGCAGTTGCTGGACACGCTGGAGGACGTGCACCCGGAGTCGTCGGGGATACCAGCCGCGGTGCCACACTGGTTCATCTGACAGGTCGCGTCCGAGCGCGTTCCCTGACAGGTCGTTGCGTTGCCGCACGCGCTCGCGACGCGATAGCTGGCCGGGCAGTTGGTCGGCGTCGAGCAGCAGTCACCGCTGGCGCAGCAGAAGTTGTTCTGGCAGTGGCCCGAGCTGCAGTCCGAGGCCTCGTCGCACACGCCGCCGTTCGGGACGTTCGGGAGGCACACCCCGTCGCAGTGCGAGCCCACGTCGCACTGGCTGTCCAGCGTGCAGGCCGTCGCGCACATCGGCCGCGTCTGCGTGGCCATGCCGTTGCAGAACACGGACGGGAAAGACGCGCAGTCGTCCGCCTGAGTCATGCTGCCGCAGCCCGTGTCGTCCTGGATGCCCGCGACGGTGCCACACACGTTGGCGACGCAGGTGGCGTCCGAGCGGGTGCCCTGACAGGTGGACGGGTCGACGCACGTGGAGGCGGAGCGGTAGGTGTTGGGGCAGTCGCTCGCCATGGCGCAGCAGTCCCCGCCAGAGCAGCAGAAGCCATTCTGACAGTGCGAGTTGGTGCAGTCCGAGTTCTCGTCACACGCGTTGCCGTCGGGGAGGTCCAACAGACACAGGTTGTTGTCGCAGTGCGCGTTCGCGTCGCACTCGGCGTCCACGTTGCACGAGGTCGCGCAAGCCGGGGCGCTCTGGTTGGTGCCACCGCTGCAATAGATGGAAGGGTAGGGGCCGCAGTTGTTCGCCTCGATGCTGCTGGTGCAGCCCGAGTCGTTGGCGGCGCCGTTGATCGTCGCGCACTCCTTGTTGGCGCCGCACATCACCGAGCCGATGGTCCCCTGACACATCGGGCGGTCGTCGCAGATGACGCCTTGGCCGGGGTAGCCTGGGCAGTCGTTGTCCACGTTGCAGCAGGCGCCGTTGCCACAGCAGAAGCCGTTCTCGCAGTGGTCGCTCGCGCAGTCGCTGTCCTCGCCGCACGCGGACCCGTTCGGGTAGTCGATGACGCAGCCAGCCAGCTCGCAGTGGGCTCCGGGGATGCAGTACTCGTCGTTCTGAACGCCAGAGACGAGGCAGGTGCCCGCGCAGACGTCGCCGTTGGCGAGGCCGCCAACGCACGAGTACAGACCGCAGCCCGTGATCGTCACCTGGTCGCACTGCCCGTTGTTGCAGGCGGCCGTTGGCGACTGCTCGTAGATGGTCCCGTTGAACCGACACCCCTGCATGGCGCAGTCGATCGGCATGTTGTCGGCGATGTTGTCGCAGTTGTCGTCGTCGCCGTTGCACAGCTCGTCGGCGCCGGGGTGCACCAGCTCGTCCATGTCGTTGCAGTCCGGGCCATCGCAGAACACGCCCTCGCCGTAGTTGTCGTCGTCCTCGTCGATGCAGCAGCCCTCGGTCGGAAGGCAGTAGTAGTTGCCGGGGCGCGAGGCGAGCAGGGCGGCTTCGAAGGTGCGTGGGCACTCCGAGAACTCCCCGGCGACGCGCTCGAGGCACAGCTTGGCATCACCAAACTGGACACACTCGGCGGTGTCAGGGCATTGGTCGTCCACGACGCACTCCTGACAGAGCCCAGTCATCGGACCCGCGTCCATACCGACGTCGGTGCCCACATCCTGGCCGGTTCCTTGGTCCCGGCCCTGATCCGGCTCATCATCCGGTGCGCCCTGCGCACACGCGGAGAGAAGTCCTCCGAATAAAGTCAGAGTGATGAGGGTTCGGATAGTGGTAGTGCTGGCCAAACGCATGGGGCGCCTCTCGAAGTCGAACGACCTGGGCACTGTACCAGCCTTGCGCGCGTTTGTAACGCGCGCGTTTCTTCTGCGACTCGCAAATTCTTGCTCTCACCCTTGACGCAGCCTCGTCGCCCCCGCCTCCCCGGTGGCCGGCGCCATGCATCCGTGGTGAGGGGTTCGGGCCTAGCGGGCTAGACGATTCACGCGGCCCCAGAAGGCCCGCATCGACGTAAACAGGTGGTCGTCGTCGAAGGTCATGACGTCGATGACCTCGATGGCGATGGCGCGATCGGGGAGCGCGAGCTCCACCCGAAACGCGATGGCACCTACATTGCCCGACACGACTGCGGCACTCAGAGGCGACGTGCCGGTGATGGCGGACAGCCCGCCGCGATAGAAGGTCTCGACTGCCGCGCGACCGCGATGTACCGGTGTCCCCACGGGGTCTTCCACGTCGCACTCGCCGGAGTAGAGAAGCAGCGTGGCTTCTGCGTCTGCGCGGCCCACGCGCTCGACATACTGCGCCAGCGCCTGGCGGCGCGCGGGAGCCCCCGATGCCTGGGCGGCCTCGCTGCGATCGTCCGAGACGGTCGTCCAAGTCTGGACGCGCCCGTCACCGTTCACGTCGATGATGTCCACCCGCGCTCGCCCTGGGTCGTTTTCCGCTCCACCCTCGCGACTTGGCCACGCCACCTCCGATCCGCGGGTCACCCGCAGCGGACCGTCTTGCTGGACCTTGTCGGCGGTCACGCGGAAGGCCGTGAAGACCGCGTCTGTTCCGACGCAGTCGGGCTTCCCAGGGCGCACCCACGTTGCGTCCGCCGCGAGCAGCTCTCGGAGCGACGCTTCGTCGCGGGCAGCGAGGGCTGCGACGAAGCGACCAGCTACTTCTGCAGGAGCGTGGACGGCTTCTGCGGCCGTCTCCGCGCTCACGTGAAGTCCCGCTCTTGCCGCTCTTGGTCTTCCTTGCAGCGGATGCAGAGCTCCGTCTCGGGCCGCGCCTCCAGCCGCTTCACGGAGATGGGCTCCTCACACTCGACGCACATTCCGTACTCGTCCGTCTCCATCTTCTTGAGGGCGACATCGATCTTCTGGAGCAGCACGCGCTCGCGGCCACGCAGGCGGAGGGTGAACGACTGCATGTACTCGCTGCTGGCGAGATCCATCTCGTCGGGCAGCTCGTTCACGTCCAGCGCCATGTCGTTTTCCATGGTCTCTCGGGCGCGACGGATGACGCTCTCGCGCTTCTCTTCGAGGATCTTGCGCAGGCGGTTGATTTCGCTCTTCTTCATCGTGATCGGCTCCGAGCAGTTCGGCTTTGGCGGGCTCGACCTCGGGAGGCAGGGCCAGCGGGACCAGCGATGGTAACCATGCCGAATCGCGAGTCAAGCGCGGCGAAAGTCGCGGTCGAAGAGGCGCACGCGTCGGAGCAGCAAGTCCAGCAGGAACAGGCCGAGGGCCAGGAACAACAGGCGCGGCCAGAGCTCTTCGTGAGATCGTATGGTCTCGTCCCCGGCGTCGAACAGGGCGTCGATGGCGTCCAGCGCCCCACCGCCGGTGATGGCCGTCGCCCGGTCGAGCAGCGCGCGGTTCGGTTCGAAAGTCAGGTACTCGCGCGGGTAGGGGTTGGCCAGCTGCGCCGTGCTCTCGGCGACGGGACGGCCTTGGCGCTCGTGCGTCGCCGTCAGCATGAAGGAGCCATAGCGCTCGAGGGGGAAGCGAGCCTCGTACAGGCCCGGCGCCGTCTGCCGCAGCGCGTGGGTTTCGCGCGCGCGGGCCTGCGCGTTGTCCGTGCCTGCCCGCGCCACGGGCGCGCCCATGGGACCTTCGACGGTGAGCACGGACTCGAGGTCGTTCATGAAGCGGTCGCCCGCGTCGATGGCGTCCACCGTGACGCGCACCTCGCCGTCGAGCACCTCGGCCGTCATGTCCAGCGTCTCGCGCCGTCGCTGTCGCATGTGCTCCCGCACGAGCTGCGTCCAGAAGCGCGAGAACTGTGGCCAGCGCAGCCACTCCACCGCCCAGCGGTTCTTCACGTCGCTGGTCCACGCCATGGACCAGCCCAGACCCACCCGCCAGCGCGCCAAGATGGGCTCGCCCAGGTCGCTCTGGAGGATCACCTGCGCCGGGGTGGGCTTGCGGCGCGTGGCCACGTAGCCGTGCAGATACGGCGCCGTGCGGATGTCGATGCCACGCAGGAAGTCGGCGTTCTGCACGACCATTGGCTGGAAGTACTCTTCGACGGCGGCCGAGCGGGCGACGGTGGTGGTCTCGCGCATGAAGATGCGCGGCACGTTGTGTGGGTCGTTGGTGAAGTAGCTCCGCCCGCCGCCCAGGGACGCGACGCTCTCCAGCAGCACGCGGTTGACGTCCGAGCCGAGGCCCACCGTGGTGACCGTGATGCCCTCGGCGCGCATGACCTGCACCAGCTCGGCGATGCCGCTCTCGGGGGCCTGCCCGTCGGTGAGCAAGATGACGTGCTTCACGCGGGCCCGCGTGACGGCCAGGTCTTGGTAGGCCATGTCGAGCGCGGGGAAGATCTGCGTCCCGCCGCGGGCGGTCATGCGGCTGATGTCGCGCACGATGCGCAGGCGGTTGCGGGCGCTCTGCATGCGCACGATGCGCTCGGGCTGTGAGTCGAAGCCCACGACCGAGATGTAATCGTCGGCGCCCAGCATCTCGGCCGTCGCGCGGGCCGCCTCCTTGGCCAGCTCCATCTTCTGACCGCTCATGGAGCCGCTGCGGTCGATGACCAAGGCGAGCGCCAGCGAGGGCTGATTGCGCCGTCGCTCGGCGTCCATGCGCACCGGCAGCAGGCGCTCCATGCGCGAGCCCTGCCAGCCGCCGAGCCCGAAGCCGCTCTCGCCTCCCGCCATCATGAACCCGCCGCCCTGGTCGCGGACGTAGCGCTCGATGGCGTCCATCTGGCTCATCGAGACCTCGTCGGCGGCCACGTCCGACAAGATGAAGAAGTCGAAGCGCTCCAGCTCTTGGGGGCTGGTGGGGATGGAGCGTGCGCTGCGCACGTCCACGTCGAAGTCACCCGCGGCGAGCGCGCGGCTGAGGTAGTTGGCGCGCCCGGCGGCGCCCTCGACGTAGAGCACGCTGGGCTTGCCCGGCACGACGGCCGTGGTCTCGAAGCGGTTGTTGGCGGGGAAGCGGTCATCGCCGCGCGGCTGGAGCTCGAGCCGATAGGTGACGGGGCCCGCCACCCGCACCACGGACTGAAACTCGATCTCGTTGTCCCCGGGGGTGAGCGTGACGTCGCGCACCGAGTCCAGGCCGTTGAGGGTCTCGCCCTGATACAGGCGGACGCGCGCCTCGGCCTCGTAGTTGGAGAAGACGCGTGCTCGGACGGGGAAGGGGTCCCCCACGCGCAGCTGCTCGGGCACCCCCACATCGCGCACAGCCACCTCGTGAGGCGCGCCCTGCGTGTACACGTGGTGGAACAGCCGTACGTCGAAGTCGTGGGCGCGGCTGGCCTCGGCCAGGAGGTCACCCTCGGTCTGACCGCCGTCCGTGAGCAGCACGGCGCGTCGCAGGTGCCCGGGCGGGAAGAGCCCGTAGGCCAGCTGGAGCGCGGCGGCCAGGTTGGACCCGGCGCCGGCGTCCTGGTGGGTCGCGTCCGTGTGGCGCTCCAGCGTCTCGGGCAGCGCGGTCTCTTCTCGCGCCAGTTGCACCACGCGGGCGTGCTGCGCGAAGGTGATGAGCTGGACGTCGTGTTCACCGCGCGCGTCGAGCGCGGCCTGCACCTTTTCGCGAGCCTCGGCGATGGCCGCGTCCGTGACGGAGTCGGAGACGTCCACCAGGAAGATGGTGCTGATGCGGGCGCTGTCCGTGGTGCGCGAGAGGCGCGCCAGCGCGAGGACCAGCGTGGCCATGAGCGCCGCCCGCAGGAGCACCCCCAGCCACTTCTGGAGAGGTGGGAGGTCCGCGAGCGAGAGCGTGGCGACCCAACCCAAGAGCGGCAGCAGACCGAGCGCGAC
Source organism: Sandaracinaceae bacterium (assembly GCA_020633075.1). Classification (GTDB taxonomy): domain Bacteria; phylum Myxococcota_A; class Polyangia; order Polyangiales; family Houyiibacteriaceae; genus JADJJE01. The sequence continues at coordinate 1,838,327 of JACKEI010000001.1, read as the reverse complement.
TAGCGCGCGCGACGCGAGGAACTCGTAGCGCTCGCCGTTCATCTCCCAGGTCAGGTCGTGGTGCCAGACCTGCTGCGCGATGTACACGCACGCGGCCGCGGCGAGCGCCAGCGTGAAGACGAGCACCCCCACGTTCATGGAGCGCGTGCGGCTCATACCGTGTACCTCCGGTGGTACGAGAACCACTCGAGACCGAGCACGGCGAGCACCGCGACGAGCAGGTAGAGCCAGAGCTCCCGGCGCACCCCGGCGGCTCCGGCGGTGACCTCGCCCGCGGTGGTGGTGCCGACCTCTAGCGCGTCGGCGGGCGCGATCTGCGTCTCCTCGCCAGCGCCCAGGTTCACGGCGAAGGCGTCTTCGCTGACCGAGCCGTCTGCGTCCTCGGTGCGGATGGTGTAGATGCCCGTGCGCGAGCCCGCGAAGAGCGCGCGCCCTTCCACCACCGGTACGGTGAACTCGCGCTGGTCGGGGGCGATCAACGTGGCCTGTGTGGCCCCCGCGGGCACGGGGATGTGCCAGGTGTCCCCGGTGTAGTAGCTGGACACGTAGCGTGCGTCTTCCTGGACGAACCAGTCGATGGTGTTGAGCAGGAAGAGCGGCCAGGCCACGCGCAGCACCAGGTCGCTGCGGCGGGGGTCGAAGTTCACCGACACGAAGCGCTGCCCGGCGCGACGGCCTTCGACGATGAGGGGCAGCGCGTCGGTGCCGGCCACCACGCGATCACCACGCTGAGTCTCCACGCGGAGAGCGGCGGCGATGTTGACGTCGGTCAGCGCCGTCCAGCGCACCAGCGGATGGCGGCGCTCCACGTGGTCCACCGACGGGGCCTCCACCTCGCCGAGCACCTCGAACGGCCCCTCCACGCCTTCTTCGGGCATGGGGTTCAGGTACAGCGCGGCGGTCTCCGGCGGGGTAGGGGGCACCCAACAGTCGAAGAGCACCACGTCGAAGCGCCCCTCGGTGGGGTACGCTTCGGGGGTGATCTCCACCACGTCCAGGTACTCGTCCAGCACCAGGGCGGCCTGCAGGTAGAGGTTGCCGCGCGTCACCAGCAGCACACGCGCGCGACGCCGCTCGGGGAGGCGCGCGTAGGCGTGGTCGTCGGCGTCCAGGTGGTCCAGGCCCTCGCGGGTGACCAGGCGCGCCTCGAGCGTGCGGTCCACGCCGGAGACGTTGCGGAAGGTGCGGCGTAGGCGCTCCTCGGGCCCGAGCGACAGCGTCTGCACGTCCACCGGCTCGCCGTCGCCGATGAGCTGCAGCTCCACCTGCCGGGCTTCGTCAGTGGGGTTCCAGAGCTCCACCAGCACCTCGCTCTGGCTCTTGTCCAAGGGGTACCGGCGCACGGCGAACGCGGAGAGCCCGACGTTGTCGTCGGTGCGGCCGACCCGCACCCAGCTCAAGCGGATGTCTGCCTCGGCCAGCTCGGCTTCCATGGCGGCCGAGCCGCTGAGCCCGCCGTCGGTCACCACCACCACCTCGGCACGGGGCTGGCCCCGCAGCACGTCCAGGGCGAGGTGGAGCCCCGGCCGGAGTTGGGCACGGAGGTGCGTCGGACTCAGCGACTCGAGCGCGTCACGCAGCACCCGCGCGTCCGTGGTGAGCGGCGAGAGGGGCGTTGCGGTCTGATCCAGCTGCGCGATCTGGAGCCGGTCGGCGGGCCCCAGCCCGTCGATCAACCGGCGCACCTCGGCCTCGGCGGCGTCGAAGCGCGAGGGGGCGACGTCGGTCGCGGACATGGAGGCGCTGGCGTCTACCAGCACGAGCAGCGAGCGCCCCTGCTCCGTGGCGCCGGCGTAGCGCGGGTCCCCCAGCGCGAACGCGAGCAGCGCGATGATGCACAGCGCCAGCAGGAGCGACAGCCAGCGCTTGAGCTGCGAGAACAGGCGCGTGGTCTGCTTCTCGGCGAGGATGTCCTCCCAGAGGCGCACGAAGGGCACCTCCACGCGCCGCCGACGCAGCTTGAGCAAGTACAGGATGACGGCGCCCAGGCCGAACCCGCCGAGCACCATCAGCACCTGGGTGAGTGTCAGCCCTGTAAGCGTGAGTCCGGTGCCGCCCATGGTTCAGCCCAGCAAGCCTCCGCGACGCAGCACCGCGAGCACGGCGTCGTCGAAGGGCACGTCGGTCTGCACGGCCTGATACGCCACGTGCTTCTTGGTGCAGAAGTCTTGGATGCGTTGGCGGTAAGCGGCGTGGGCCTCGGCGTACTTCTCGAGGAGGCGCGGCGTGATGGTGACCTCGCGGTGCTCACCGGTCTCGCGGTCCACCAGGCGGACGTCGCCGTTGAGCTCGGGGCGCACCTCGGCCGGGTCGAAGACCTGGAGCACGAAGGGCTCGAACTTCGCGAAGCGCAGCTGGTTGATGCCCGCCTCGAACCCGGCTGGGTCGTACAGGTCGCTGATCAGGATGGCCACGCCACGGCGCTTGTTCTGCGCGGCGAAGGTGCGCAGCGCGTCCCCCATGTGGGTCGCACCCTTGGGCTGCACCTCGCGCAGGAAGTCGAACACCTTGAAGATGCGGTTCTTGCCGCGCGTGGGCGCCAAGCGGGCGCTCATGCCGGCGTCGAAGGTGAGCACGGACACGCGGTCGAGGTTGGCAAGCGCCACGTACGCGAACGCGGCGGCCAGCTGCTTGGCGTAGGTGAGCTTGGCCGGGTCGCCCATGCCCATGGAGCGCGAGGCGTCCACCAGGATGTACACGGAGAGGTCTTCTTCTTCCTCGAAGAGGCGCAAGAGCAGGCGGCCGGTGCGCTGATAGATGTTCCAGTCCAAGTAGCGGAAGTCGTCGCCGGCCGCGTACTCGCGGTGGTCCGCGAACTCGATGCCGGCGCCCGTCTTCTTGGAGCGGCGCTCGGCGCGCATGCGACCGTTGTAGATGCGGCGCGAGACGATGGCGAGGTACTCGAGGCGCCGCTGGAACTCCTCGTCGAAGAGGTCCGCGTCGGCGCTCTGCACCTTGCGCGCACGGGCGGGCTTTGGGCTGGCGCCCGTACCCGTCGCTCGTCGTCTGAACCAGTCGCGCACGAAGGCTACTTCGCTGTCTCGGGCACGGCCTTGAGGATGTCCTCCAGGACCTGGTCCGTGCGCACGCCCTCGGCCTCACCCTCGAAGTTGAGGATCATGCGGTGGCGCAGCGCCGGCTTCGTGGCCCAGCGCACGTCGTCGATGCTGGCGCTGAAGCGGCCGTCGAAGAGCGCGCGGATCTTGGCGGCCAGCAGCGTGGCCTGCACCCCGCGAGGGCTGCCACCGAAGCGCACGAAGCGGTTGACGCTGTCCGGGGAGCCAGGGCGTCCGGGGTGCGTCGCCTCCAGCACGCGGATGGCGTAGTCCTGCACGTGGCGGGCGACGGCCACGTCGCGCACCACCTTGCGCATCTTCAGGATGGTCTCGCGGTCCAGCACGGGCTTGACCTCGGGGGTGTCGGCGCCGGTGGTGCGGTCCAGGATGGCATGCAGCTCGTCACGCGATGGGAACTCCACCTGCAGCTTGAACAGGAAGCGGTCCAGCTGCGCCTCCGGCAGCGGGTAGGTGCCCTCCATCTCGAGCGGGTTCTGGGTGGCGAGCACGAAGTAGGGCTCGTCCATCTTGTAGGTGGTGCCGCCGATGGTGACCGAGTGCTCCTGCATGACCTCGAGCAGCGCGCTCTGGGTCTTGGGCGTGGCGCGGTTGACCTCGTCCGCCAGCACGATGTTCGCGAAGATGGGCCCCTTGCGGAACTCCAGCTTGGTGCCCCCGTGCTTGTCCTCGGAGAGCACGGTCGTGCCCAGGATGTCGGCCGGCATGAGGTCCGGCGTGAACTGGATGCGCGAGAACTCGAGGCGCATGGACTCCGCCAGCGTGCGCACCAGCATGGTCTTGCCGAGGCCGGGCACGCCCTCGAGCAGCGCTTGCCCACCGGCCAGCAGGCAGGTGAGTACACCATCGACGATGTCGTCTTGGCCGACGATCATCTTCGCGATCTCGGCCTTCACCCGCTGCACGTCGCGGCCGAAGCTCTCGACGGTCTCGGCTGGGGTGTCCTTGCTCATGGGGTCGTCTCCTGGTTCGCCGGGGGCGTGCCCGCGCTCGGGGCGTCTGCCGCGTCGCGCGGCCGGATGAGTTGAAAGTAACGTCTCACGTAGAAGCGATAGCCGGGCGGCACTTCGTCGCGCTCCAGCACCTCTTCGGCGTGGTTGGAGTAGTCCGTGTGCACATCGCGGTAGCCACGGCCGACGAAGCCTCGCTCCGCCGCGCCCAGGATGACCTCGCTGCGCGAAGGGCCGTCGCTCTGCTGCCCCTCCACGCGCGAGTCGCGGGTGTTGGAGTTGATGCGGGTTGGGTCGTCGCTGAGCATGTCGCCCCCGCGCTCGGAGCCAGCCCCCGGACCCATGCCGCCACCGCCCTGTCCCTGCTGACCCTGGCCCTGGCCCTGGCCTTCCCCGGGCATCTCCAGCACGGCGTTGCCGCCGCCTTGCCCGCTGGGATCGAGCGTGAGCTCCATGTCGCCTTGACCCTGACCCTGGCCCTGGCCTTGGCCCGAGCCACCGGGCTGTCCCCCCTGGCCCTGACCCTGACCCTGCTGGCCCTGACCCTGACCTTGCTGACCTTGGCCTTGCCCAGGTCCCTGACCCTGCTGGCCCTGGCCCTGGCCCTGGCCCTGGCCCTGGCCTTGGCCCTGCTGACCCTGACCCTGCTGGCCCTGGCCCTGCTGACCTTCACCCGGCATGCGGATGCGGACTTGCTGCCCGCCCTCGCCAGCGGCTCCCAGGCGGAAGCGCTGCATCATGCCCTCGCGCCCTTGACCCTGGCCCTGCTGCCCCTGTTGGCCCTGCTGCCCTTGTTGACCCTGCTGGCCGCTCTGCTGCTGTTGCTCACGCGCGCGCCGGATCATCTCCCGCAGCTGCTCCATCTGCCGCTGCATCTCGCGCCGCTGCTCCTCGCTCATCTGCTCGCGCGCCATGCGGTTCAGGTCCTCGGCCATCTGCTGCATGCGCTGGGCGGCCTCGTCACGGGCGTTGCGGTTCAGGTCTTGGGCGGCTTGGTCCATCTCACGGCGCAGCCGGTCCAGCTGGCGTCGGCGCTCCTCCATCGCTGCCTGGTCCCGCTGCAGGGTCTCGAGCTCGCGCTGGCGTCGGCGCAGCAGGCTCTCCTCCTCCTCGTCCAGCCCCTGTTCGCGCTGGCGTCGGAGCAGGCTCTCCATCTCCTCGCGCTGCTCTTCGAGGCGCCTCTCCAGCTCCTCGCGGTCGCGCTGGCTGTTGTCCTGCGACGCGCGCTCCATGGCCTGGCGAAGCCGCTCCAGCTCGCTGCGCGAGATGGCCTCCGTGCGCACCCGCTCCGCGAGCTGCTCCATTGCGTCGGCTGCGGCCTCGGCGTTGGCCTCGCGCATGGCCTCCGACGCGGCCTCCGTGAGCCCTTGGTGGGGCAGCTCGTTGCCCAGCTCGCGTAGAGCCTCGTTGAGGGCCTCGGCCTCCATGGGGCGGGACTCCGCGAGGCGTGTCTCCAGCTCGCGCAGCTCGCGCAGGGCCTCTGTGCGGTCCAGCTCTCGGTCCGCCAGGCGCTCGAGCACGTCGTTGAAGTCCCGCGCCGCCTCGCGCAGGGCCTCGTCCGTCTCCGGGTTGTCCAGCATGGGGCGCAGCGCGCTCTCGAACGCGTCCAGGTCGTCCGGATGCACCAGCATGGGGTTCAGCTGCGTGATGGGCGGGGCCGGGACGCGGCCGAGCACCTCGAGCTGCGCGACCACCAGCACCACGGCCCCCAGCGCCAGCGCATACGGCCAGTCCTGGGGTGCGCGCAGCGGCATGGCGCGCGCAGGGTCCAGCCCGCTGCCGCGCTGCACGGCGTCCGCGATGGCCGCCTCCATGAAGGCGCTGCGCTCGGCGGCCGGCAGGGCGGCGAACTCCAGCGCGCTCGCGACGCGGCTGTCGAGCGCGTGCGCGCGGTCCAGCAGCTGGGCCGCGTGGAGAGGGGGGACGCGGCGCAGCGCGCCCAGCAGTGCCCCCAGTAGGGGCAGGGCGGCGCACCCGAGCAGCCAGCGCACCCCGAGGTCGTGGGTGAGCGCGTGGGTCTTCACGGCTGCGATGACCAACGCGCAGCCGGCCAGGGCGACCACCGTGAACAGCGACGCAGCGGAGAGCGCTCGTCGGGCGCGCACCCGCCGTCGCACTGCCCCGACCGCACGCGCGAGCTCCTGTGGGAGCGTGGCACTCATCGTTCGCCCTCGGGAGGGGGCGCATCCTGGCGATGACAGGTGGCGAGCGTGGGGTAGAGCGCGGAGGAGCGTGTCATTCGAAGTGGACCGTGTCGGGCGAAGAAAGTTCCCCCGCTTCGGTGCAGAACCGGACTATAGCCCAGCGGAGCACCGCCTGATCCGATGAACGCGCGGCCGAGCTATATCTTCCCCGGCGCCTGGATGGCGGCCACGAAGGGAGATTGCGCGACCGTTGGTGCGTCGAAGAGAGGCAAGCAGTCGATCGTGCTCCCAGCGGCGAGCTCGCCGTCTCCCATGGGTACGAGCAAGAGGACGTCGACCCCGGCGAGCGACGGGAGCGCGCCCGAACCGCGCCGAGCGACCGGGACGCACGCGAACGCGCTGGGAGAGCTTGGATCCGCGACGAGCTGCCCACGCAGCAGCTCGTCGCGGTCGCGGGTGCGCTTGACCGTCGTCTGGAGCGTCGCGCGCAGGTGCGCGCGGTACGGGGCTTTGTGGCCGCCGAGCACCTGCAAGAGAGGGCGCACCAGCACTTCGTAGGTCACGAAGGCGCTCACCGGGTTGCCAGGCAGCCCAATCACCGCTCGACCATCCGGGCGACGCCCGAACGCGAGGGGCTTGCCGGGCTTGATGGCGACCTTCCAGAAGCCCATCTCCACACCCGCCGCGACGAACGCGTCACGCATCAGATCGTGGTCGCCGACGGACACGCCGCCCGTCGAGAGGACCACGTCGTTCGCCTCGAGGGCGGCCTCGACGCTCTCGGTCAGCGCGTCCAGGCGATCGGCGGCGAGGGGGCGGACGTCCGGGATGCCGCCCGCGTCGCGCACCAGCGCCTCCAACATGTACGCGTTGGAGTTGACGATGCTGCCTGGGCGCTCCGGCTCGTCGAGGCGTCGGAGCTCATCGCCGCTGGACAGGATGCCCACACGCGGCCGGCGCACCACGTCGACCACGCCGATGCCCTGGCTCGCGAGCAGGCCCAGCTCTCCAGCGCGCAGGCGGGCCCCTGCGGCGAGCAAGGGCTGACCGACGGCCACGTCCTCCCCCTGCTGGCGGACGTTCTGACCTGTCGCAGCGGGGGCTCGAAACGCCGCCCGCTGGCCCTCCCGTGTCACGTTCTCCTGGATGACGACGCAGTCCGCACCGAGCGGGAGCGGCGCGCCGGTGAAGATGCGCACGGCTCCGCCGGGAGCGCACTCCGGGACCGACGTGACCCCCGCGCTGGACTCGCCGACGACCGGCAGCCACACGGGGGCGTCGGGGGCAGCGGCGGTCAGGTCGGACGAGCGCAGCGCGTAACCGTCCATGGCGCTGTTCGCGAAGGGGGGGCTGTCCATGCGCGCGAGCAACCCAGTTGCGAGCCGGCGCTCGTGGGCGGCCTCGAGGGGCACACGCTCGCTACCGAGTGGAGCGGCCCCCGTCATCACGCGCGTGAGTGCGTCTCCGATGTTCAGCATCTCAGCCCACCTCGGGATGGGGATCCGGGTCGCGGTCGTCCTCGTCCTCGAGCGCGCGTGGATCGCTCGGATCCTCGCCGTCGTCGTCATCGTCCAGATCGTCCCCGCCGTCATCGTCGTCGTCCGCGCCCGCGGGGGCGTTGGCCCGTGCAGGCGATGGGGTCGCCCCGTCGGTCGGCACCGAGAGGCCGGCGCTGGGTACGCGCGTGGGGTCCGCGTAGATGACCAGCTCCTGGCCGGGCACGACGGCGCTCCGCCGTGAGAAGCGGTTGATGCGCGCGAGGTCCCCGATGCGCCGCCCGAAGCGCTCGGCCAGGCTTCCCAAGGTGTCGCCAGGCTGCACGATGTAGCGGAGCCGCACGCGCCCGGCCTGCGTCTCGTGGTACTCGAAGAACTCCTCCGTACCGACCACCAGCACGCGCACGTCGTCGGGCGTCAGCACCACCGTCTGCGACACGTCGCGGCTGGGATCCACGAAGAGCTGCAGCACCATGTCCGAGACGAGCCGCGCCTGCGGGTCCAGGGCGTTCCAGCGTCGGATGTCGTCGACGCTCACGTCGAAGAAGGTGGCCACGTCGTCGAGTGACTCGCCGCCTCCGACCGGATAGAAGACGCGCCGTCGCCCGGGCACCTCGATGACGGTGGCCGGTACGCTGACGACCTCGCGGCGCGCCGAGCTGCTGCGCTGCCGGGGCGTCCCGGCCGGCACCACCAGCGCCAAACCCGCGGTGACGTCGCTCGGGTCTGCGAGCTCGTTCAGCTCGCGCAGGGCCTCCTCCGTGGTGCGATAGGCCCACGCCACGTCCGACAGCGACTCGCCGAAGCGCACCACGTGCGTCCCGAAGGTGTGGTCGCGCGGTCGGACGCGCGCCCAGGCTCGCGCGAAGGTCTCCATGCGGTCACGAGGGATGCGGACGGCGTACTCCGCGCCAGGTGGCGTGCGCCCCCGCAAGAGCTCTGGGTTCAGCGCGCTCAAGTCCTGCGTGCGCATCCCCGCCGCGCGGGCCAGCGTCGACAGCTGGACCCCGCCGGAGACGGTCACCTCTTCAATCTCGATGGGCGTGTCGCGCGTCAGCTCGGCGAAGCCAAAGCGCTCCGGGTTCCGCATGACGATGGCGCACGCGAGGATCTTCGAGACGTACACGGTGGTCTCGAAGGGCAGGCCGGACTCCAGCCGCGCCAGCGCCCAGAAGTCGTTGGTGTTGTACTTCCGGATGGAGCGCGCCATGGCGCCATAGCCCATGTTGTAGGCGGCGAGGGCGAGCTCCCAGGAGCCGAGGCGCCTGTGCAGGTCGCTCAGGTAGCCGGCGGCCGCGCGGGTGGAGCGGATCGGGTCGTTGCGCTGGTCCACCCAGTGGGTGCGCGTCAGCCCGTACTGCTCGCCCGTGCGCGGGACGAACTGCCACATGCCGGCCGCGCCCGCGTAGCTGCGCACGGTCGGATCGAAGCCGCTCTCCGCCATCGCCACGCAGCGCAGGTCGCGGGGGAGCCGGGCGTTGGCGAGCTCCCGATCGATCATGGCACCGTAGCGGGTGGATCGCTGGATCCAGCCCGACATCAGCTGCCGACCGCGTGGGTCCGTGCGGAAGTACTCGAGGAAGCGCACGACGCGCTCGTCCCAGCGCAGGGGCAGGTCGGGGAGGGCGATGCCGCGCAGCCACTGGAGGTCCGTCTGGCCGCGTGCGACCACCGGCGTGGGCGCAGGCGCGTCGGAGCTGAGCGCGCTGGGCACGCGGTCCATCACGCGGGGGGTGGCGCCAGCCGTGGTGTGCGCGGACGACACGGGCCGAAAGAGCGCCTGCTCCGCCTCGCGGAGCACCTGGAGCGCGGCGGCCTCCTCGCCCGAGACCGCCTGCGCGCCCGCCCAGGCCGGCACGCTGCATGCCCACAACGCCCAGACTGCGATGGTACGCGAGAGCCGTGGTACGCCGCGAACGGGGTGTGGCGCGCAGGGGATGCTGTTGGGGGAGCGGAACGGCACACCGCAGGCTAGCAGCCCACCGCGCCGGGCTCTAGCGCACATCTTGGCGGGCGGTCGCGCGGGGAATCGATCGTTTACCTAGCTGGCGAAGCGCGGTAGACATCGCAGCGCGGGTCCCCCGCTCCTCGCGCGCCGCGGCGTGCGGGCCAACCAGGAGAGTCCGTGCATCGAGGTGTTCGCCAGTTTCTGAAGTGGGTCGGCGCAAATCGCGCGACGCTCACGCTGAACCCGCCCGCGTCCAACGCGGAGCTCCGCGCCCTCGAGCAGACGCTCGGCGGGCCGCTGCCCTCGGACCTACGCCTCATCCTGACGCGCTTCAACGGTGGCGACCTGCCGGTCGGAAAGATGCTCCCCGTCGGCCTCGAGCCGGGGACCATCGGTGCTGCGGTTCGGGACTACGCGGAGGCGGTCAAGAAGGACTTTCTGGACCCGGAGCTGCTGCTGCCCTTCTGCGAGACCGCGGAGGGCAGCCTCTTGGCGTTCGATCGGAGCGCCGGGCCTGTCTCGGACACGTGGCCCATCGTGGACTACTACCCGGACACCGGCGAAGAGCGGATGATCCACCGCACCATGGACGGCTGGTGTCAGACCTGCGTCAGCGAGTGGGAGAGCAGCGACTTCGGGGCCGAGTTCACGCTGGACGTGTACCTCCGCAAGGGCGAGAGGCACGTCAGCGTGGAACCGGACGTGGCCACGGCCTACGCCAGCGTGGCGCACGCACGGAAGCGCGCCGGCATGCCAGAGGAGTCCATGCGGGCGTACCTGGCAGCCGCGCGCTGCGTCCCGCCGCTGCCCTGGTGTGACTGGGAGGCCCTCAAGATCGCCGTGCTCATCGACAAGCGGGCGGAGGCCTACGAGGCGTCCTCGCGCCTGGCGGCGCGCGCCCCCTCGGCGGCCTGGGAGAAGCGAGAGACGTCGCCGCTGTGGGTCGCGCAGGTGGTCGCGCCGCTGGCCAGGCGCACGGGCTCGCCCTCCCGCTGGGTCAGGATGCTCTCTCAGCTGGAAGAGGCGGCGCCGGACGATGAGCGGGACGACGTGCATGCCATTCGCGTGGCCATGGAGACGGGCGGCCCGTTCCCGCCCCTGGACCCGCTCCGCGAGGAGCCAATCGTGCCCCCGATGGAAGACCTGGACGCGTGGTTCGAGGCGGTGCGGCGGAGCTACCACGCGGGCGTCCTGCGCGACGAGGACCTCCTGCTGGAGCCCAGCATGGCCCCGCTTCGCGAGCGCTACCCGCTCGGAGACTGCCTGCGCGCGCGCCGCGACTTCTGAGTCAGGGCTGGAGCGAGAGGGCGCGTGCCGCCGAAGCGTGGTCGTCGCGCGCGGGCGGCCGCCTAGGCAGGTGCCCTTCCGTCAGGAGGCGACTTGGTTGCGGCCCGAGTTCTTGGCCACGTAGAGGCGGTCGTCTGCCGCCTTCACGAAGTGCAGGACGTCCCAGCCCTCCGCCAGCTGCGCGACCCCGCAGCTGAGGGTCACGCTCACCGGCTCCCGCTCGAACTCGAAGCGGTGGGCAGCCACCATCTTGCGGATCTCGTCCGCGATCTTGCAGGCGCCGTCGCGGTCGGTCTCCGGCAGGATGACTGCGAACTCCTCGCCACCGTAGCGAGCCAGGATGTCGTCTGGCCGCAGGCGCGACTTCACGAGCTGCGCGAACTCCTTGAGCACGAAGTCCCCAGCCAAGTGGCCAAAGGTGTCGTTGATGCCCTTGAAGTGGTCGAGGTCCATCATGACGAGGGACAGAGGGCGCTGGTGACGGCGGGCGCGGGGGATCTCACGGTCCATCGCGTCCAGGAAGAAGCGCTTGTTGTTCACCCCGGTGAGGCCGTCCACGATCGTCATCTTGTAGATGGTCTCGTGGTACTGCGCCTCCATGTCGGAGCCCGACAGGAACTTCAGGATGGTGTCGCCGATCTTGACCTGGTCGCCTCGCCGGAGCTGATAGTCGCGCACCAGCGAGTCGTTGACGTAGGTGCCGTTGGTGCTCTCGAGATCGCGCACGTAGTAGGCGCGCGAGCGCTTCTCGATGACCGCGTGCTTGCGCGAGACCGCGTCGTTCTCGAGCACCACCTCGTTCTCGCTGCCGCGCCCGATGCTCACCGTCTCCGCCGTGAGCAGGTAGCGCTTGCCGAACTGACGCGCGTCGGACGAGTAGATGATCACAAGGCAATCCTGGCCTTCTTTGACCGGGAGCTTCAGGTCCTCCAGGGGAGTGACGCGCGTCTTGATGTCCGAGTCCATGGAGCGGTGCCAACCCCGGCGGTGCCGTCGGGGAGCTGGTCGCTTCAGAGTAGAAGAGAGCGGCGGCGGCCGTCAACAGCTCGACACGACAGGTGAACCCTCAGGTCGGGTCTGCGGGCGTGGAGCGGCCGCTGGTACGGACGCGAGGCCCCACCAGAGATGGGGACTCAGGTGTGATACGGCGCTCTCGCGCGACGGTTACCGGGTCGTAGGACACCAAGTAATGGAGGTTTTCGTAGTTGATGAGGACATGCGCCAAGACCGGCCCCGCCAAGGAGCCGGTGGCTTGATAGACCGTCCCGAACAGCAGACCCATGACCGCCGCCCAGAGCGTCCAAGGCACGAACGCGCGCGTGGGGCCGATGTGCACGGCGCCGAACACGAGTGATGTCAACCAGATGCCCACCAAGGGTTGCAGCGCGCCGCGGAAGAAGAGCTCCTCGCTGACCCCCGACATCAGCGCGAAGAACGCGATCCGCGCGCCCGTCAGCGGCCCCACCCGCGCCCGCAGCTCGATGTGCAGGCGCTCGGCCCAGCGCGTGCGTCGCACGAGCTCCTTGGTTCCACGCACCGCGACCAGCCCCAGGGCCAGCCCGAGAACCGCAGACACCGCAACGCGAGTTGGAAGGGGTAGGGCGCCGCTCAACCACGCCGCGTCCGCAGACAGGGACAACGGGCTCTGCCGCCGCAGCAGCGTCCACGCCAGGGCAACCGCTGCCAGCAGGCTGTAGACCACCACCGCCGCACCCATGCGTCTGCTCAACACGAAGGTGGAACCTACCAGTGCGCCCCGTCTCCGGCAACGGAGCGATTTGCCTCGCCTTCGCCACGCGTGTTGACACGGACCTGCCGTGAGAACTATCAAGAACCCGATGTCCCCCCATCTACTGCGGTGGACGAGGAAACGCGGCCAGTGGGCGGCGTCGGAACGTTCCTCGCAACCGGTCGCACCCACCTACGCCACGGCCTTCGGGCGCCCATGACGTCCAGCCCAACGCCCACCAACGACTCCCCCCGCCTGCTCGTCGTCGACGATGAGAAGGTGATCCGCGAGATCCTCGCTGACTTCTTGTCCATGGAGGGGTTCTGGGTGCGCACGGCCGAGGACGGCGCGGCGGCCTTGGTCGAGCTCTCGCGGACGCACTACGATCTGGTGCTGAGCGATCTGAAGATGCCCAACATGGGCGGACTGGAGCTGCTGGAGTCGATCGCCAAGCACATGCCGAACGTGGTCACGGTCATCATGACGGGCTTCGGCACGGTGGAGACGGCGATCGACGCCATGAAGCGTGGCGCGTACGACTACATCCTCAAGCCCTTCAAGGTCGAGGAGGTGGTCCACACCATCCGGCGCGGGCTCGAGAAGCAGAAGCTAGCCGCGGAGAACATCCGGCTGAAAGAGGCGCTCTCGCTCTACAAGGTCAGCGAGGCGATCGCGAACAGCCTCTCGCTCGACCAGGTGTTGCGCACCGTCATGGACGCCGCGCTCCACGAGATCGAGGCCGACGTGGTCACGGTCATCTTGGATGATGGTGAGGGGTCGTTCTTCGTGCGGGCCGAGGAGCGCAACCCCCGCTTCCGGCGCCTCGCGTCCACCGGCAAGTTCGACATCGAGGCCCTCAAGGAGCGCTTCAAGGACGAGCGCCCGCTGCGCGAGCATGGCGCCGCGGCGCTGCCCTTCTACGCCGAGCTGCCGGAGGTGGGTGACCCCGTCTCCCTCATCGCGACGCCGCTGCGCATCCGCGGAAAGCTCTCCGGGATGGTCTGCTGCGCCAGCTACACGGCGGGCAAGCGCTACGACGAGGGGCTCCGGAAGCTCCAACAGATCATCACCAACCGCGCGTCGGCCGCCATCGAGAACGCCCACCTCTACGAGGACCTACAGGCCACGTTCCGGCAGACCATCCGTGGCCTCGCGAGCGCCATCGACAAGATGGACCGCTACACGGCGGGTCACAGCGAGCGGGTGGCGGCCTACGCCCAGATCCTGGCCATCAAGCTGGGTCTGCCGCACGAGCAGGTGGAGATCGTCCGCCAGGCCGCGCTGATGCACGACATCGGCAAGATCGGCTGCGTGATGAACCTCAACAAGCCGGGCAAGCTGTCACAGGAGGAGTACGAGGTCTTCAAGATGCACCCGGCACACGGGCGCGACATCCTGGAGCCCATCTCGTTCCTGCATCCGCTCATCCCCGGCGTGCACTTGCATCACGAGCGCTGGGACGGACTCGGCTATCCCCTCGGCCTCAAGGCCCAGGACATCCCGCTCATCGCGCGCATCATCAGTGTGGCGGACACGTACGACGCCATGACCAGCGACCGCGCTTATCGCAAGGCGCTCCCGCACGAGGTGGCCACCAGCGAGATCCACCGCTGCACCGGCTCGCAGTTCGATCCGGACGTGGCGCACCTGTTCCTGAACACGGTGGAAGACTACCGCTGCGACAGCGGGAACATCCAGATCGTCATCAGCGAGATGGAGTAGGGCCGCGGGGCGCGCACCTGCCGAGGCGGGCTGCGCGTGATTGCCACTCAGCGCCGGACGATGCGCGTGATGGCGCGCGTTGGTGACGCGGCGAGCGCGAGATCCAGCAACCAGGGGCTCTCGTCCGAGGGAGCCGCCCACTGGACGGTGCGCGTGCGTCCGTCTGCGAAGGCGATGGTGGTGACGAGCTGGACACGTCCACGCTGGCCCCCGAGGGCCGGGTGCTCCACCGCGATCCGCGCGATGTAGCGGGCGCTCGGCAGGTCTCTGTCGAGGGTGTGGGCTGGCGCCCTGCGCCACGCGACCGCCTCACTGCTGTGTGCGTAGGTGACGTGGGTGATGGTCTCGTGTGGCGCCTCGGACGGGAAGGGCGTCGCCTGTGTGGTGCGGGTCACGGGGTTGCCGAGCTCGTGGCACCCGAGCAGGGCGCCGGCCAGCACGACCATGACGGCCACCTGCGAGCGGCTCGTCACGACGACCGCAGGGCGGTCGCAGCCGCCTGGTCGCAGACGTCGGCCGCCACCTGCTTCAGCAGCTCGTCGGCGTCCCGGTCCATGTGGTCGAGCGCGGGTCCGACGCGCACGCGGGCCAGCTCCACGCACGCGGTCGCGAGGTCCAGCAGGCCGCGGCTGCGCTCGGGGCCGCGCTGCAGCACGGCCTGCGACGTGGCCGCCAGCACGGCCGCCACACCGAAGAGGTCGAGCGCTACATCCGCGAGGCGGTGCTGCACGAACTGCCGCCTCCCGAGCGCGTCCCCGTGCTTGCGCGCGATGCGCTCCGTCTCGCTCCCGAAGCGCGCGATCAGCTCCTCGAAGATGACGCCCTCGCGCGCCAGCGAAGGGTGCACCGTTCCGAAACGCTCGCGCCCGAACCCTCGCCGAGCGCGCTGGGCGCGCAGCTCACGGATGACCCCGAGCTGCTTCACCCGCTCGCGCAGCGTCGACGAGCTGGTGTGCACGCGCTCGTCGGTGCGCTCCAGCCCAGCCAGCGCGATGAAGCTGCGCAGCACGTCGTGACTGCCCCCATAGACCATCATCGCGCGCGCGTCGCGCAGGTGCCGCTCGAAGGGATGGTCGGTCAGCGTGCCCATGCCGCCCGCCAGGTCCAGCGAGGACAGCGCCACCTGCTGGTAGGCTTCGGCGGCAAGGACCTTGCACATGGCCGCTTCGATGCCGCAGTCCGGGAGCTCACCGTCGGCGCCTGCCTGAGCGTCCATGAAGCCCGCGGTCAGGCGCGTGGCACACGATGCGGTGTAGAGCGCGCAGGACATGTGGGCGATGCGCTGCTGGACCATGCCGAACTCGCGTAGCGGCCGGCCGAAGGCGCGCCGAGAGGACGCGCGCTCCACGATCTGGGAGAGGGCGCCTCGGGCCGCGCCGATGCAGGACGCCGCGAGCTCTACGCGGGCGGCGTCTTGCACCTCCATCGCGAGCCGAAAACCTGCCCCTCGCGGGCCGAGCGCGGCGTCCGGCGCGAGCGTGACCGACTCGAAGGAGACCGCTCCGAGACCCGCGCCCCGTAGCCCCACGAAGTCCCGCACGGGCCCGCGGCTGGTGCCCTCCTGGGCTGGCACCAAGAAGGCGCTCAGCTCGCCCGGCCGCTCGTCCTCGCGCTTGGCGAACACGAGGAAGAGCCCGGCATGGCGCCCGTTCGTCACGTAGTGTTTGGTCCCGTCCAGCGTGAGGGCGCCGCCACGCTCGAAGACGCGGGTTCCCACGGCGGCGGCGTCGCTGCCCGTGAGCGGCTCCGCAAGGGCGAACGCTGCCAAGAGCTGCCCCGACGCCATGGCCGGCAGCCAGGCAGCCGCCTGACTGTCCGTACCGGCGCGCGCGATGGCGCGGCCCACCATGCCAGCGTGGGCGATGGACGTGGCCGCGACGCTCAGGTCGATGCTCCCCAGCGTCTCGTAGTACGTGGCCGACGCGCGCAGGCCGAGGCCCGCGCCCCCGTGCGCCGTGGGCAGCGTCACACCGTACACGCCTGCCTCCGCCAGCGCGCTGTGGGTCTCGCGAGGCATCTCCCCCGCGCGGTCGATCGCGCGGCCATCGAGCACCCGGCGGCTCGTGTCGCGCGCCCGCAGCTCGGCGTCGGCGAGGGCTTCCCGTTGACTGGACGGGACGTCCGGGAAGGGCACGAGCATGTCGTCCTGAATGACGCCCTCGAAGAGAGGCCGCATGAAGCTGGTCGGGCGCTCGCTCATGCGGGCAACCATGCCTGCTCGAGGAGGTGTCTGCCAGCCGCGTGATTCTCCCCTGCGGCGGTGTACGCTGCGGCCGGATGCCGACCGCAGAGAGGTCGGCGCGGGACGTCGCGAGCGCCCAGGGATCCTTCATGGCCTTCGCGTGGACCGTGACGATGGCCGGGATGGGCTGTCGCTCCTTGTTCACGCGGACGTCCTCGAGCATCTTGGCGTGGTCCGTCGACGTGCCCCACTCCTTCGCGGTCCGCGTCTCGCCCTTGGCGTCGGTCACGTGGATGCAGTCGCGGTCGTTTGGAGGTGAGGCATGGACTCTGAATCCTGAAGGAGACGCGCTGCTCTCGTGCGGGCGCGAGCGATGAACGTCGGCGCTCCTGACATAGGAGTGGGTTAAACAGGCGCGCACCACGCCTTTGCCTCACGGTTGGGTTGTCTAGAACCAACAGGAAGAAGGTGGCATGGTGCGCAGCAAGAAGATGCTGGCTCGGGCGCTCGGCGTCGAGTCGTCAGTGTGTGAGGAGGTGGAAGAGCTGGCCGAGCAGCCAGGCTTCGTGGTCCACATTCGCCTTCGCACAAGGGACTTGAGCCGCTGTCCGGTGTGCCAGGAGGAGTGCCCAGGATACGACCAGGCGGACCGGCCGCGACGCTGGCGGACGCACCCTCTGGGCTTGGGCAAGACGTTCGTGGAGGCCGTGGTCCCGCGTGTCCGGTGCCCCGTCCACGGCATCCTCGTGGCTCACGTGCCGTGGGCACGTCCCGGAGCGGGGTTCACGACGAGCTTCGAAGACATGGTGGCGTGGCAGGCGGTGCGCATGGACAAGTCCGCGGTGAGCGACCTGAACGCCATCGCCTGGCGCACGGTTGGCGCCATCCTGGGCCGCGTCGGGGACGCCATGAAGGCGAAGTCGCCGCCGCTCGAGAACGTCTCGAGCATCGGCATCGACGAGGTGAGCTATCGCAAGGGTCATCGCTACCTGACCATCGTCGTCGACCACGACACGGGCCGACTGATGTGGGCGCACCCGGGGCACGACAAGGCCACCCTGACGAAGTTCTTCAAGAGCCTCGGGAAGAAGCGCTGCGAGCAGATTCGGCTCGTGAGCGCCGATGCCGCCTCGTGGATCGCGGAAGTCGTCAAGAAGAGGTGCCCGAACGCGACGCGCTGCATGGACCCGTTCCATGTCGTGGCGTGGGTCACCAAGGCGCTCGACCAGTTGCGGCGCGCGAACTGGAACAAGCTACGAAAACAAGGTCGGGCTGACGAGGCCGGCGCGCTGAAGGGCTCGCGCTGGGCGCTTCAGAAGAACCCCGTCGACCTCACGAAGAGCCAGCGCTCCACCCTCGCTCAGCTCAAGGAGGACAACCGCGACCTCTTCGCCGGCTATCTGCTGAAGGAGGAGCTGCGCGCCGTCTTCCAGACCAAGGGCTGGGAGGGATGCTGGTTGCTGCAGCAGTGGATCCTGACGGCAAAGCGCTCCCGCCTGGCTCCCTTCAAGCGAGCTGCCGAGAGCATCGAGAAGCACCGCGACGCCATCCAGGCCGCGCTCCTGAACGGGCTCTCCAATGCTCGCCTCAAGGGCGTGAACACCAAGCTCAAGCTGCTCACGCGACTGGCCTACGGGTTCCACTCTCAGAAGCCGCTGATTGCCCTCGCCATGATGAAGCTCGGGGGGCTCTGCCCACGCCTCCCGAGGCTGACCTGACCCACTTTCACGTCAGGAGCGCCGGAAATACCGGCCAAGAGAGGCTCGCCACAAATTCACCTCACAACGCCCCACGTGCGCAGCAGGGCCCACTCGTTTGAACTCACCTGCTTCTTCACGAGCCGCTCGTGACGCTCGCCCACCTCGAGTGGAAGCGCCGCCACGACGCACTGAAAGCCGCCGGCCCGGAGCTCGGCCTCGATGCTCCGCGAAACGGCTAGGAGCGCCCTTTCGGCCGCGCGCGGTTTGCGACACGCAGCCGCGTTGAGGGTACTCCATCGAGTTGCCTCCGACGGGCCGAGGTAGGGCAGGTCTGTCTGCGCCCACTCGGCAGTCATCCAGAGTTCGTCGACGCCAGCGGATCGCAGTGCGGCGACCTCTTGCGCCGGAAGCCACGACAGCACGGGCGGCACATAGGAGTCCTCGGGGGAGAATGAGAGCACACAGACGCCTGCCTTCGAAGCGCCCGCGACCTTCTGGATGGTCGTGACGATCGGTGCCGCCAACGTCCCAACTTCCTCGAGTGTGCGCGCGATCGCCGCTCGACCTGGCACGGGCCAGAGTTGCTGCCTGGTGTACTCGTCGACCTGAGTGACGCTAAGGAGACGCCCGTCGGAACCTCGCTCGTAGACGTACTCCGTGTCTACGCCGCGCGGGTTCGTCTCCAGGATTCGCTGAAGGCCCAAGTCACTGTCGCCGTACTCGAACGTCCTGGGAACGTCCTCGAAGGGCGGAGCCCAGATGGCAATCGGGCGAAACCAGCCCGCGTGCTCTACGAGCCAGGCGCGCAGAGTACAGCGGCCCGCGCGAGCGGAGAATACGACAACACCGTCCGGCTGGTAGGCAAGGAGCAGGAGGCCTCTGGGGTCGGCCACAGCGCGCTCAGCCACCAGTCGTCCCGTTGCGTCAAAGCCGTGTTCGAGATCGAACACAGTCCACAACTCGGACGACTCCTCGGCCAACAAGGACCGGGTCGAACGTCTCCATTCAACGATGGAGGCAGCGACACGTTCGCACTCTGCCATCGATGGCTGGGGCAGTGAAATAGCGTTCATGGTAGCCATGGCGTCCGTCCAGACGAGAGTATTCCGCCAATTCTACCAAGCTCCCTGGCGAGCGCATCTGCGACAGCGGCCGTCGAACGGGGATAGGCACCAAGGGCACGCGCCTCCGCTCTCCGCAACTGACGGAGGACCCAGATGTAGTACTTGGCGGTAGTGCGGGGGCTGTTTTGGGGTGGCGGGCGGACGGGTGCCTGGTGAGGGGGGGTCTTTGTGCTCACCAGGCTGGGTCGTGGGTCTCTTGGGAGAGTTGGTCGTCGAAGAGGTTGGCCTGGGTGGCTTCGTCGGCTTCGTAGAAGAGAGGCCGCATGAAGCTCGTCGGGCGCTCGCTCATGGAGGCAACCATGCCTGCTCGGTGAGGTCTCTGCCAGCCGCGTGATTCTCCCCTGCGGCGGTGTACGCTGCGGCCGGATGCCGAGCGCAGAGAGGTCGGTGCGCATTCCGCGCATCGTGATCACCAAGATCGCCGCATCGTGATCACCGTGATCGGGCATCGTGATCACGTGTCGGAGCGGAGCGACGAGCAGAGTCGTCAGGAGTGGGCTTGAGCGTTCTCCTTTCGGCGAGAGGGCCCCTTCATGGAGACCTTGTGGGCGTTGTGCACGAGACGGTCGAGCACGGCGTCGGCGATCGTGGGGTGGGCGATGTAGTCGTGCCAGTTTTCGACCGGGAGCTGGCTGGTGACGATGGTGGAGCGGCTGCCGTGTCGGTCCTCTAGGATCTCGAGGATGTCGCGCCGCTGCTGGTCGGTCATGGGCGCGAGACCCCAGTCGTCCAGGATCAGGACGTCGGTCTTCGCGAGGCGAGCGAGCAGCCGCACGTAGCTGCCATCGACGTGCGCGATGGCGAGCTCCTCGAAGAGTCTGGGCACGCGGCGGTACAGCACTCGAAAGCCGAGTCGGCACGCGAGCTGTCCGAGCGCACACCCGAGGTAGCTCTTGCCCACGCCGGTCATGCCCGTGATGAGCACGTTCTGTCGGTCTGCGATCCAGCGCCCCGTGGCGAGCTGTCGCAGCAGTGCCTTGTCCAGCTGCCGACGAGGGGCGTAGTCCATGTCCTCCATGCAGGCGTTCGGGATCCTGAGCTTGGCCTCGCGCATGAGCTTGGCGAGGCGCGTGTTCTCGCGTGAGAGCGCCTCCGCTTCGACAAGCAGCGCGAGCCGCTCGTCGAAGGGCAGCTCACTCATAGAGGGGTCGGTGCGTTGCAAGATCCACGCGGTGGTCATCGCGTAGAGCTTCAGCGCTCGGAGTTTCTCGATCGTGGGTTCGGTCATCATGGCTGTCTCAGGTCCTCGGTTTCAGTTCAGGTAGTAGTCCCGGCCACGCACGTTCGCGTGGTCGATGGGGGTCTCGGTGTCGCCTGCGAGATCGTCGATCGCGACCGCATCCAGGCCATGTCGGAGCACCGACTCGACGCTCCGGTACGAGCGCACGCCGACACGCATGCAGCGCGCGCACGCTGCCTCCACGCGGGCGTCGCCGTACTTCTTCGCGAGCCGCAAGATCCCGAGACAGGAGCGAAAGCCCTGCTCGGGGTGAGGGCGGTCGGCGAGAATCGCGCTGCAGAGCGCGCTCGTCTCGGGTCCGATTTTCGCGGCCCACGACAGGATCCTCGATGGGGTCCACTCCGCGTGCGCACGGTGCGCGCTCGGCATGTGGTCGGGGATCGTCGACAGTCGATCCTTGCCGTTCCGCGGATGAGCGGCAATGCGCCTTTCGCGCAACAGCACTTCCACTGCGGTGGGCGTGGCGCGGATCCACACCTCCTCGCCCACGTGGCGGTAGGGCACCGAGTACAGGCGCCCATCGAACTCGACGTGATAGTCGATGTTCACCTTGGCCTTCTTCCACTCGGTGATCTCGAAGTGGTCGCGCGGCAGCGGGAGTAGCGTTGCTCGCTCGAACGCCTCGAACATCTCGAGGCGGCTCTTGCCGTAGGTGCGCATGCGCCTGCGGTTCAAGTCATCGACGCACTCCCGGATGGCGACGTTGAGCTCCGTGAGTGAGTGGAAGACGCGGTTGCGCAAGCGCCCGAGGACCCATCGCTGAACGATCCGCACGGCTCCCTCGACCTTCGCCTTGTCGCGTGGCTTGCGAGCCCGCGCGGGAAGGATGGCGGTGCCGTAGTGCTCGGCCATGTGCTGGTAGCTGCGCTGGATCGTGGGCTCGTAGATGCACGCGCGCGTCACGCCGCTCTTCAGGTTGTCGGGCACCACCGCGCGACCGACGCCTTGAAAGAACGCGAACGCTCGAACGTGCGAACCTACGAAGTCGTGCACCCGCTGCGTGTACGTGGCCTCCGCGAACGAGTAGTTGGAGGCACCGAGCACGGCCACGAAGAGCTCCACCTCGCGCACCTCACCCGTGGCTCGATCGACGAGCTGCGGCCTCTTGCCGGAGTAGTCCACGAACACCTTGTCGCCCGCGACGTGGTGCTGCCGCATGGAGAGCTGCCGGCGCTTCAGGAAGGCGCGGTAGCGCTCGCAGAACGCCGTGTACTGGAGCCCGCCCGGGTACTGCACCAGGTACTCCTGGTGCAGCAGGTCCAGCGTCACGCCGGGCCGCACGCGCTCTCGGTGGATCCACGCGCAGTCCGGCTCGACTCGTGGGAACGCCGCCCCAGATCCGTCGCCACCCTCCGCGTAGAGGCGCACCTCGAGATCGGCCTCGTCGAGCGCGACTACCTCCGCGTAGGTGCTCAGCCCCGCCGCTCTGGCGCGCCGCACCACGTTCACCACCGACGCCGGGCTCACCCGTGCGCTCTTGGCCGTCTGGCGGTTCGAGAGCCCCAGCTCCCACTTCGCCCGCAGAATCTCTTTTACGTTTCGCATGACCAGTCGCTCAGTCGCCATCTCGGCCTCCTTCGAGGCCAGTGACTCCCTGCTCGACCTGACGTCGCTCGACTGCCTCGGCGCCGAGGATGATCCTCGCTCGCCGGCCAGCACCCCGCCGTGACCCCCGTGGTCACCATCGTGATCCAGGTGGTCACGATGCCGATCCACGCGATCACCATCCCGATCTACCTGGTCACGATGCCGATCCAGGTGGTCACGATGCCGATCTTGGCGGTCACGATGCGCCGATCTTGGTGGTCACGATGCGCCGATCCAGGTGGTCACGATGGCGCGACGCGCGCAGCCGGCGCGGGACGTCGCGAGAGCCCAGGGCTCCTTCATGCCTTCGCGTGGACCGTGACGATGGCCGGGATGGGCTGCCGCTCCTTGGTCACGCGGACGTCCGCGAGCATCTTGGCGTGGCCTGTCGACGTGCCCCACTCCTTCGCGGTCCGCGTCTCGCCCTTGGCGTTGGTCACGTGGATGCGGTCACAAAAGCGGATGACGAAGTCCCAGCCCCATTCGAGCAGCATCGCGTAGAGCGCGTGGTCGCCCGCATCCCGGCGTCGCTGAACGGTCACCTCTGCAAGCCCGCCCGCCGGCCGTCGACGGGCGTCGTTTCGGTCTCGGACGCCACCAGAGTGGGGGCTCACGCTCCGCTCACACCCCCTTGCCCGACCCGAATTCCCCATAGCCACGCATCGGGATCCGCGGCCTCGCTCAACTCAGATTTGCGAAGCGAACGACGCCTCGCTGCGCTCCATCGCATCGACGCTCCGCAAATCCCTATTCCTTCTGCGCAATACGCCGCCGGCTGCTCCGTAGTCACCGCACAAGGCCCCACGTCCGAAGCAGAGCCCACTCCTGCGCGGAGACCTGCTTCTTGACGAGCCGCTCGTGGCGCTCGCCGACCTCGAGCGGGAGCGCCACAACGACGCCGCGGAAGCCACTGCCCCGTAGCTGGGTCTCAATCCTACGTGACAGGCCCACGAGCGCCTTCTCCGCAGCGCGCGGCTTGCGACGTACGGCGTCGTTGAGCGCCTCCCATCGCATTGCCTCTGACGGGTCGAGGTACGGGATGTCCGTCTGTGACCACTCACCAGTCATCCAGAGGTCATCGACGCCGGCCGCTCGCAGCGCGGGAGCCTCCTCTGCAGCCAGCCACGACAGCGACGGCGGCACATATGAGGCGTCGGGCGAGAATGAGAGCACGACGAGTCCCGCTCTGGAGGCTGCGACCTTGTGGATGGTGCCGACGATCGGTTCCGCGAGGCTCCCGACTTCCTCGAGCGCCCGCGCAATCTCTGTTCGCCCAGGAGCGGGCCAGAGCACTTCGGTGTGCCCAGCGCTCGACTGGAGCACACGAAGCAGCCGCCCGTCGGACGCGCGCTCGTACTTGAAGTCGGTTGCCAGTCCATCCGGACCGACCCACTGCACGGAGTCCACCCCGAAGTCGCCGTCAACGTAGGTCCACCGCGTTGGCGAACTATCCCCGAGGCCCCAAGTCCTCGTTGGGCGAAACCAGCCACCGTGTTCCTTGAGTTCGCATGAAAGTGTCAGCCAGTCGTCGTACCCATAGAACCCCCGCACAAAATCCGATTGTCGGTCTAAGAGTAGAACAACACCAGGGTCCGTAGGGTTTCGCTCCGCAACCACCAAGCCACTCACATCGTATCCGTGGTCAAACACAGCCGACAGCCACAAGTCCATATGCTCGACGGAGACTATCCGTCGGGGAGAGCGCCTCCACTCCACGATTCGTCCCATCTGTTCACGAAAGAACCTGGCGTCCACGGTGTTGGTTGTAGTCACGGCAGCCATGGTGTCCTCCGGTGTCCTCCCGGAGCGAAGAATCCCGCCAATCATAGAGAGTTCCGTTGCTCATAGTAGGCATAAACGGGGTCACCCAACCGCTTGAAATGCTTACATAAGTAAACCGAATTCTGCGCAATGCGCCGCC
The DNA here is from genome assembly GCA_020633075.1 of Sandaracinaceae bacterium. Lineage (GTDB taxonomy): Bacteria > Myxococcota_A > Polyangia > Polyangiales > Houyiibacteriaceae > JADJJE01. The sequence continues at coordinate 1,814,223 of JACKEI010000001.1, read as the reverse complement.
GGACAGCGCGCATGAAGCGGGTCTGCGTGCCTGGAGGGTGCCACGGGGGTGGGTGTTGGCGGTAGTGCGGGGGCTGTTCTGGGGTGGCGGGCGGACGGGTGCCTGGCGAGTGGGGGCTTTGTGCTCACCAGGCTGGGTCGTGGGTCTCTTGGGAGAAGTGGTCGTCGAAGAGGTTGGCCTGGGTGGCTTCGTCGGCTTCGTAGAAGAGAGGCCGCATGAAGCTGGTCGGGCGCTCGCTCATGCGGGCAACCATGCCTGCTCGGGGAGGTCTCTGCCAGCCGCGTGATTCTCCGGTGCGGCGGTGTACGCTGCGGCCGGATGCCGACCGAGGACGATCGCGCGTGGGGCCGAGGTGCGTGGGTGGTCCTTTTGTGGGCGACCTTCACGGCGTCTGCGTTCTGGGTGGCCGGCGGCTACGTCGTGGACGACGCCTTCGTGGTCTTCCGCGTCGCCGAGCGCGTAAGCGCCGGCCAGGCCTGGGCCTTCCAAGGAGACGCGCCTGCCGACGGCGTGACGGCGCCTCTCTGGGGAGCGCTGCTCGCGGTCTGGGCGCGCTTCGCGCCCGCTCACTCGACGGCGCTCGGCGCGCGGCTGCTCGGGTCCGCGTGCGTCTTGCTCGCGGGAGCGCTCGTGTTGCTCCGCGTCGGCCGCCGCGCGGCTGATGGCGCGTTCGTGTCGGACCCTGGGGGTGCGAGAGACTCCGAGCGCACGAGGCGGTACGCCGCGCTCGTCCTGGGGGTTCAGCTGCCGCTCGTGGTGTGGGCCGGGGCGGGGCTCGAGACGGGGCTGGCGACGCTTGTTGTCGCGCTCGTCTCTGGTGGGCTCCTTTCGGATGTGGGCGCGGGGACGACCGCGCCGGAGGAGCTCGTGAGCGCGGTGCGCGGGACTGGGACGGGGCGGGGGGCGCGGCTGCTGTGGCTGCTGCTCGCGAGCGTGTCCTGGCTGCGCCCGGAGCTGGTCCCGGTCGCGCTCGTGGCCGGGTGGTACGCCCCGCGCTCGGGTGCCCTGCGCAGCCCGCGGGTCCACGCGGTGTGCGCGGTCTTGCTGGGCACGCTTGGGGTCATCGTCATGCGCATCGTGGTGTTTGGGCACCCGCTCCCGCTGGCCGCGCTCGCCAAGCCGAGCGACCCCTTGCACGGTCTGCGCTACGTCAGCCAGGCGCTCTTGGTGTCGGGTGCCGTGTCCGCCGTGGTCGTCACCTGGGTCCTACGCGTGAGGCTCGGCACAGACGCAGCGCTGCGGACGACGCTCTCCTCGTTCGGTCCGCTCCCGCTGCGCTACGCGGTGGGCGTCGGTCTGCTTGCGGTCACTCTCGCGGGGGGGGACTGGATGCCGGCCGGGCGGCTGCTCGTGCCGCTCCTGCCGCTGCTGGCGGTCTGCGTGGGGAGCGCGCTCGCCTCGCTGCCGGCCCACCGGGCGCTCGCGGCGGTGCTCACGCTGGCTCTTCCTCTGCTGACGGGACTGGCTGCGCTCCCCGGGCTGCGGGCGCAGCCGCGCGCCCGGGAGGTGGGGAGCAGAGAGGTGTTGCGCGCTCTCGATGGCGCGACGCGGGTCGCGTTGGTCGACGTGGGCCACCTCGCGTACGCCGGAGGCTTCGAGGTCGTCGACCTGGGCGGCATCACCGACCTCGAGATCGCGCGGCTGCCGGGTGGGCACCTCAGCAAGCGCATCCCGGAGACGCTGCTGCGCCAGCGTGGCGTGGACGCCATCGTGCTGCACTCCTCCCTGCCTGCGCGCGTCGGTCCAGCGCCCGCGGGGCAGGGCGGCGCGCTGCTCGGGCTCGCGGGGTACCCGGTCGAGGTCCAGGTCGCGCGCATGCCGTTCGTGCAGGAGGAGTTCCGGGTGAGGGCGCAGGTGGCGTACGCACCGGACTACCACTACGTGGTGCTGCGCCGGTCGCCCTGATTCACGCTTGCCTGGGGGAGCACGGCGCGCGCCTCTGTTCTTCCGCAGGCCTCAGGGGCGGGGGACGCGCTCACCGGGAGCGGGGCGGTCGACGGCCTCCGCTTCCTCGGCCACTTCGCGCACGGCCCGCCCGCGCAGCTCCAGCTCCTGGGCAGTGGCCTCCATCGACGGTCGCGCGGGATCCGCGCGCTGGGTGCCCGGCAGGTCACGGAAGGTGACACGACCGAAGCGGTCCGTGGCGTGGAAGTCCGGCACCAGCACGGGGGACCAGCCTGCTGCGTCCTGGCCCTGCGCGGACTTCTCCATGACGTAGAAGTTCATGCGCCACGTGACGCCAGGCGTGGGCGGGGTGACGGGTGGGGTGCCCGTGGCCAGGGCGGCGAAGGGGATGCGCAGCTCCGCGTGGTACCCCTCGTCCACCTGCTCGTCGTCGAGCGTGCCCTGCAGCCCGACGGCCACCTCGGCCTGGCTCTCCCAGTCCACGTGCCCGAAGGGCTGGGGCTGGCGACGACTGTCGTAGCGGGTGTCGAAGGTCACGCCACGCGGGCTCACCTGGATCTCGAAGTAGTTGCGGCCGTCGCCGTCGGGGTCGAGGAACACCTCGACGCAGTCCTGCTCCCACAGGTGGTCGTCGTGGTTGCGGTGTGGGCTCGAGAGGTCGCGGTCGGTCACCTGGAAGGCCACGTACAGGTTGGCGTCGTCGTACACGACGCGCGCACGGGCCTCGAAGCGCGCGGGCGCGCCGTTGAGGGTCTGGACGAAGGGCTGGGACCACGGCGCAGCCAGCCAGCCGGTGTCGTGCAGGTCGCCATCGATGGTGATCGTGTTGAGCGCACGGCTCGCCACCAGCTCGGGCATGCGCGGAGGGCCGACCTGAGCGGCCTCGCCGCCCGTCACCCGCAGCGAGACCGGTCGCGCACGGTTGTCGCCGTCCTGGGGCCCTCTGCGCACCGGCAGCCGCTCACCACCGCGCCAGAATCCAAGATAGAACGTGGCCTCGTTGGGCGCCCAGTTGGCGGGGAGGTGAACGCGCTGCTCGTCACGGATGTACTCGCCCGCCTGCCAACGAGATGGCGGGTAGAGGCTGCGAACCGCGCCATCACCATCGTGGTTGAGCGTGTCCATGCCGCGCGCCTCGATATGCGTGAAGAGGCGGTAGTCGTCCCCGACGGGCGCGAGCACTTTCCAGTGCCAGGTGATGGTCAGGTCGGTGCCGCGCGACCACGTCTCTTCGCTGACGTCGTAGCCGATCAGCTCCACGGAATCACCGAAGGCGATGTCGAGCGGGTGGGTGGGGTGCGTCGCCACGGTGGAGACTTGGCTCCGGACGCGCTCACGCTGAGCGGCGCTCAGCTCCTCGGAGCGTTCCACGCACGCCGTCGCGAACGCGCCGGTCAGCCCGAGCACTACCAGAAGATTCCCTGCCCACGCACTGTTCCCCATGAGTCCCTACTTTCGCGACTTCTGACGCGACTTCTTCTGCTGTTTGCGCTCTTTTTTCTTCTTGGCTTTGTCGACGACCTTGCGTGGGTTCTGGTTGCGACCCATGCCAGGCATCGTGAAGCCCGGTGGCAGGCCGGGCATGGCCCCCATGCCGGGCATCCCGCCCATGCCGGGGAAGCCGCCCATGCCGGGGAGGCCGCTCATGCCGGGAGGCAGGCCGCCTTCCGCCACGGCGGCCTCCAGCAGCTGCTCTGCGAGGTTGGCCATCATGGGGTTGCCCTCGAGCCCGCCCGTCCTCACGGCGTTGCGCAGCTGGTTCGCCTTGGCCAGCTGCTTCATGCCCGGGATCTTGGAGAGCATGCCGGCCTGCTGGCCGATGCTGCCCATCATGTTCTGCATGAACGAGAAGCGCTGGATCAGCTCGGCGACGTCCTTCGCGTCCCGACCGGAGCCCTTGGCCACGCGCACCAAGCGCGACGGGTGCTTCTGGAAGAGCAGCGGGTCGCGGCGCTCGTCCCTGGTCATGGAGTTGACCATGGCCTTGGTGCGCGCGAGCTCCTTCTCGTCGACCTGGAAGCCCTCCGGCATGGAGTCCGCGAAGAAGGGCATCTTCTCGAAGATCTCTTGCAGCGGACCCATGCTCTGGATCATCTCGATCTGCTGCAGGAAGTCGTCGAAGGTGAAGCGCCCCTCGAGCATGCGCCGGGCGTCCTCCTCGGCCTTCTCTTGGTCGACGACGGACTCGAAGTCCTTCATCAGCCCGACGACGTCGCCCATCCCGAGGATGCGGCTGGCCATGCCGTCCGGGCGGAAGACCTCCAGGCGGTCCAGCTCTTCGCCCATACCGACGAACTTCACGCTCGCGCCGGTGGCCTCCTTGATGGAGAGGGCTGCGCCGCCGCGTGCGTCGCCGTCCAGCTTGGTGAGCAGCACGCCGCTGAGCTCGAGCTGGTCGTGGAAGGACTTGGCGGTCTTCACCGAGTCCTGACCGATCATGGCGTCGACCACCATGAAGATGTTCTCGGGACGCACGGCGGCCTTGATGTCGGCCAGCTCCTGCATGAGCGCTTCGTCGATGGCGAGGCGGCCCGCCGTGTCGAAGATGACCGTGTCGCGCTTCAGCTTCTTGGCGTGCTTCGCGCCCTCCTTGCAGATCTCGAGGGGGATGCCGCCCGGGATCGCGAAGACGGGCACGTCGATGCGCTCGCCCAGGACCTTCAGCTGCTCGATGGCGCCGGGGCGCGCGACGTCGGCGGCCACCAAGAGGACCTTTCGGCCGAACTCCGCCTCCAGGAGGCGGGCGAGCTTGGCGGCGCTGGTCGTCTTACCTGCGCCCTGGAGTCCGACCATCATGATGCCGGTCGGCGCGGGCTTGGGGGCGAAGACGACGGCGTCGCCCTCCGAGGCCATCATGCCCTCCAGCTCGTCCTGGCAGATCTTGACGAAGCGTTCTGCGGCGCCCACCCGCAGCTTCTGCTGCCCCTTGGTGATCTCGGTCTGCTGGACCTGACCAATGGCCTCGGCCTTCACGCGCGCGAGGAAGCGCTTGGTGACGTTGAACTCGACGTCGGCCTCCAGCAGCGACAAGCGCACATCGCGCAGCGCGGGCTCGATGTTCTCTTCGGTCAGCTCGGTGACGCCCGCGAGTCTGTTTCGGGCGGCCCGGAAGCCCTTGGTGAGGGTCTCAAACATGGGTGTCGTCGCGTGTCCTAGGGGCCGGGAGCGCAGCGTCCGCAGCGGCGGTCGGGTCCCGGGAGTGGGGGTGCGGAGTAGCACGGAGGGGCGCGCCGACGCAACGCGAGGTCCCGGTCAGGAGAGAGGGTTGGTGGGAAGGTACAGCTCGAAGCGGGCGCCATGCGGCTCGACCGCGTGCACGGCCAGCCAGCCCCCGAGGTCATGCGCGATGCTGCGGGCGATGGGCAGGCCGAGGCCGGTCCCTTCCCCTACGGGCTTCGTCGTGAAGAAGGGCTCGAAGATCTCCGCTTCTTTGCCCTCCGGCAGGCCCGGACCGTGGTCTTCGACGGAGAAGCACACGAACGGGCCGGCGTGCGCGATGACGCCCGCAGGGGGCTCGGCGTCTGGCGCGGGGCGGGTCCGCAGGGTGACCTCCGCTCCGCTCGGGGACGCGTGGATCGCGTTCACGCAGAGGTTGGTGAGGGCCTGCAAGGCGAGCTGCGGGACCGTGCGCAGCTGCGTGTCGGGTGGCGCCAGGGAGACCGTCACCAGCGTCACGGCGCGCGCGCGTGCGAGCGTGACCAGCAGCTCACGCGCGCGGCGCAGGAGCTCGTCCGGGGTGATCGCGCTGAGGTCGGACTCGCCGCGGTGCGCGAAGTCCAGCAGCGAGCGGATGGCGGACGTGATGCGCTCGGTCTGCTCGTTGGCGATGCGCACGTCCCGCAGCGCAGCCTCGCCCTCCACCCGACCGACCAGCACGCGATCGAGGCGGCTGCTGATCACGTTCAGCGGCGTCCCCACGTCATGCGCGACGCGCGCCATGAGCATGCCCATCGTCGCGAGGCGGTCGGCGTTGCGCAGCTGCTCTTGGAGCTGCCCCGACCGACTGGCCTCCTCCGCTTCGCGCCCCCGGCTCTCGCCCAGCAGCTCCACCATGCGGTTCATCTCCTGTGCCAGGTCCACCAGCTCGTCCCGGCCTCGCAGCTGAACGGGCGCGGGGTCCTGCCCGGCGCCGACCTCGCGCGCGAGCCGCACCAGCGCACCGACAGGCTGGCCCACGAGCCGCCAGCCGACCCACGACGCCAGCCCGAAGGAGCACACGCCGATCAGCAGCAGCACCACCGCGAGGTCCTCGAGGGTGTTGCGCGCCAGGAGCCGCTCTTCGTCGAGGCTCACCACCAGCTCCAGGCCGAGGTCCACGTCGTCGCCAACCACCTCCGGATCCAGCGAGAGGGGCACGTAGCTCACCAGGCTCTCGGGCGCGTCCCGGCTCGGGATGTAGAGGTACTGCTCGCCGCCCTCACCCCGCGAGTCGACACGCTCGACGATACGGATTCGCACGAGCCTCTCGCTGGCGTTGGCGGACGCCACCACGCGCTCGGCCGCTTCGATGCCGCCGTGCGCGTAGGCGTGCTCGGCCGCCGGGCGCAGCACGCTCCCCACCAGCAGCTCGTCGCGGCGCAGGTCGCCTTCCACCCAGGCGAGCGCGTGCTTCATGCGGTAGTAGCCGTAGCCGGACAGCACGATCAGCGTCCACGCGGTGAGCACCAGGGTCAGCTTCAGGGCCAGTCGCACGCCCGACGCTGTCACGCCCGCGGCTGCCGGGTCAACGTGACTCGTGACCCAAGAGCCTGGGTCAGACTGACCCACCAGCACCCGCGAGGTACGCGAAACGTTCTGGAATTGCGACGGAATGATCGGTGGCACGGGCGTTGCTTCGGCGGGGGGCGGAGCTCACATGAAATCCGACCTACGCAAGAACGCATCCTCTGGCTTCCTCGTCTTCCTGATCGCGCTGCCCCTGAGCTTGGGCATCGCCCTCGCGAGCGGCGCGCCCCCCGTGGCTGGTGTGCTCACCGCCATGGCCGGTGGCTTGATCGCCTCGTTCCTGGGCAGCGCCCCCCTGACCATCAAGGGGCCGGCCGCCGGCATGATCGTCATCGTGGCGGGCGCCGTGACCGAGCTCGGTGACGGAGACGCGTCCCTCGGCTACCGCCGTATGCTCGCCGTGGGCGTCGTCGCCGGCGTGGTCCAGATCATCCTCGCGCTGGTGCGCGCCGGTGACATCGCGGCCAGCATGCCGGGCAGCGTCGTACACGGGATGCTCGCCGCCATCGGCGTCATCATCATCGCCAAACAGGTCCCCACGCTCCTGGGTGTCACGGACTCCGGTCCGCCGCTGCTGCTGCTGATGCACATCCCGCGCGACATCCTGTACTCGAACCCCGAGGTCGCGTTGATTGGCGGTGTCGCCCTCCTGATGCTGGTGTTCTGGTCCAAGCTGCCGGAGAAGGTACGCAAGATCCCAGCGCCGCTGGGGGTGCTGTTCTTCGCGGTGCCCATGTCGCTGCTGATCGACCTGCCGCACAACCACACCTACGAGTTCGCGGGCGGGACCTTCGAGCTCGGGCCGCGCTTCCTGGTGAACCTGCCGGGGAACCTCCTGGGCGCCGTGGCGCTGCCCGACTTCTCGGCCTGGCAGACGCACACCGGGGTCTGCGTGAAGTACGTGGTCATGTTCGCCCTCGTCGGCAGTGTGGAGTCGTTGCTCTCCGTGCTGGCGGTGGACTCCATGGACCCCACCAAGCGCGTGTCCGACCTGAACCGCGACCTGCTCTCCGTGGGTGTCGCCAACACCGCGGTTGCCGCGATCGGTGGTCTGCCGATGATCTCGGAGATCGTCCGTAGCCGCGCCAACGTAGACGCCGGCGCCGTGGATCACCGCTCCAACTTCTTCCACGGCCTGTTCCTCCTGCTCTTCGTGGCCTTCGCGCCGAGCTTGCTCGGCCTCATCCCCCTCGCCGCGTTGGCTGCGATGCTGGTCTTCACGGGCTTCCGTCTCGCGTCTCCAGGGTCGTTCAAGCACACGTACGACATCGGCCGCGACCAGCTCCTGATCTTCCTCACCACCATGGTCGTGACCTTGGTGGAGGATCTCTTGGTGGGCGTCGCTGCCGGTCTGCTGCTCAAAGTCGTGCTGCACCTCGTGCTCGGGGCTTCGGCGCGCGACCTCTTCCGCAACCCGCTCACGCAGCGTGTCGACGGAGAGACCCTCTACCTCACCATCCACGGCTCCGCGACCTTCCTGAACTTCCTGCCCGTCCGCCGCGCGCTCACGCGGATTCCTCCGCAGGTGCGCAAGGTGGTCATGGACTTCGAGGGCGCGACGCTGGTCGACCACACCTTCCAGGAGAAGGTGCACCTCATCGCGGACGAGTGGCCCAACGCGACCTTGCACATCGAGGGTCTCGAGCGGCACCGATCGGTCTCCCAGCACCCCCACGCGACCCGCCGGCCCGCCGTCAAAGCCTGAGGCACACCATGGCCCACTTCGACCTGCACCACGCGCTCGAGCACGCCCGCCACTACCTGCCGGCGCAGAACCCGCTGGAGCGCTTCGTCCACCACAACACGTTGCACGCCTTCGAGTCCCACTCGTTTCACGATGCGCTCGCCATCGCGGGGCAGCTCTTCGGCACGGCCTCCTACATGGCGGAGTCGCAGTACCGCGCCTGTCTTGGCACGGGGCGCATCACGGACGACGACCTTCGGAGCGTGTTGGAGGAAGGGATCGAGGCTGAGGAGGTGCTCCCAGGCATCACCCGGAGGCACCTGGCCGAGCTCGCGCTGCGACACGGTGTGACGACCGACGATGACGCCGCGGTGGCGTTCGAGCTGAGCGAAGGGACCGCGCTAGAGAAGCTCTGTCCCGGAATCTCGGCCAGCGCGCGCTCGCGTCTTCTGCGGGGGGGCGCGTCCGAGCGCGATGTCGTGAGGGCCCTCTACGCGGCGGCCGAGTCCGCTTGGGCTGCGGTGGTCGCGGCCGGCGCGCCAGCGCCCCAAGAGGGCACGGAGCGCCCGGTACGGCGGACCGCGACCGAAGACCTGCGCCGGGCGAAGCTCATCCGCTGGTCTGGTGCGTACTTGGACTGCGGCGTCGCCGAGTGGACCCAGCCGGACCGGTCACGGGGCTTCTTCGAGGGGTTCCGCCAGATGGCGATGGCGCACGGGACAGTTGGGAGCAACCTGCTCACGTTGGCCGGGAACGTCGCGCGCGGCGCGCCGACGGAGAGCGCGGAAGAGTGCGTCCTGCGGTGTCTCACCGCGCTCGACGTGCCTGACGACGAGCGCGCCAACTACGTGCGAGCCACTCTGCTGGAGCTGCCCGGCTGGGCGGGGATGTTCGCCCGCGCCGAAGACCGCCCGGACCAGCTCCCGGGTGGTGACGCGCCGTCCGCGAAGCTGCTCGACTTCCTCGCGGTGGCGCTCCTCCTGAAGACCGCCACGCGCGACATCGAGCGGGCCGAGCGCGCCGAGGCAGCCACTCCTGCCCCCGCGCCGTCCACGCTCGTGAGCGTGTATCGCCTCTTCCGGCTGGCGCAGCTGCTGGGCCTGGACGCGGCCGCGCTGAGCGCGCTCTCCCCCGCCGAGGTCACGTCGCTCTTCCGCGCATGGGACGCGAACACGGCCACCGTGCGCCTGCGTCTCTTCCACGAGGCGTACGAGCGGAACTACCGTGAGCGCGTGCTCGACCAGGTCGCGGCGCACCTGGCGCAGCTCCCCCCGGCGCCCAGCGGCCCCAGCACGCTCCGGGCGCGCGCCGTCGCGCAGGTGATCTGCTGCATCGACGACCGCGAGGAGTCGCTGCGCCGCCACCTCGAGGCCATCGACCCCGAGATGGAGACCTACGCGGCCGCTGGCTTCTTCGGCGTGGCGATGGCCTATCAGGGCTTCCGTGAGCACGAGACCTTTCCCCTCTGTCCGCCGGTCGTCACCCCACGGCACAAGGTGCGGGAGGTGCTTGCCGAGGGAGAGCGCGAGTCGCGCCGCGTCAGCGTGCTGCCGCAGCTGGCCAAGAACAGCCTCTCGCACACCCTCGTCCGGGGCGCCCTCGTCGCGCTCGGCGGAGCCGTCTCCTTTGCGCCGATGTCCGCTGGGGTGCTCGCGCCTCGACTCTTGGCGCGAGCGACGGGCGAGCGACAGCGGCACACCACGCGGCTCGAGCTGCTCCGCACCAGCGAGGCGCTCTCGGACGGCCTGCTCGTCGGCTTCAGTCACGAGGAGATGGCCAACATCGTCTACGGCCTGCTCGCCCCGATGGGCGTCTTCGACAAGCTCGCCCCGCTGGTCTTGATGCTGGGTCACGGCTCTCACTCGGTGAACAACCCGCAGTCGGCTGCGTACAACTGCGGCGCCTGCGCGGGGGGGCATGGCGGTCCCAACGGCCGCGCCTTCGCGCAGATGGCGAACACGCCGGAGGTGCGCGCGCTGCTCGTGGAGCGCTTCGGGGCGCACATCCCGGAGGACACCTGGTTCGTCGGGGGCAACCACGACACCGCCGACGAGGCCATCACCCTCTACGACACGGATCTCCTCCCCGAGACTCACGAGGAGGTCTTGAAGCGGCTTGTCGCGTCGCTCGACCGGGCGCGCATCCTGGACGCCGAAGAGCGCTGCAAGACCTTCGCCAGCGGCGTCGGCAAGAAGGGGGTAGCGGCGCTTCGTCACGTACAAGCACGCGCTGAGGACCTGGCCCAGCCGCGCCCCGAGCTAGGACACGCCCGTAACGCCGCCTGTGTCGTCGGTCGGCGCGCCTGGAGTCGCGGCCTCGATCTCGACCGGCGCGCGTTCTTGGTCTCCTACAACCCGAACGCGGACACGGGCAAGCTGCTCGATGGACTGCTGGGGGCCGTCGTGCCGGTCTGCGCGGGCATCAGCCTCGAGTACTACTTCTCGTTCGTGGACCCGCAGCGCTATGGCGCGGGCACCAAGTTGCCCCACAACCTCACGGGTCTGCTCGGCGTCATGGACGGACACGCGAGCGACCTGCGCACCGGGCTCCCCTGGCAGATGGTCGAGGTGCACGAGCCCGTGCGACTGCTCTTCGTGGTGGAGGCCACCCCCGCTCGGCTGAAGGAGGTGATGGCCGCGAACCCGGTCGTCGCGCGCCTCATCGAGAACGAGTGGGTCCAGATGGCCCTCATCCATCCCGTCGACCGCAGTCAGTACGTCTTCCGCCGCGGCGTCTTCGAGCGGCGCATCCCCCACACCCCCAGCTTGGCGGTGGCTTCATGATGTCCATCGGTCTCACTGCGGCGCTCGGTGTCTCGGTCTTGGCGGTTCCTGTCGCGGCCTTCGTCTTGCTCGCGCTCCTGAGCGTTCTGCCGGGCCGCCGGTCGGAGCGCCTGATCACCAACCTCGTCACGGGCGCGCTGATGCTCTCCTGGCTCGCCAGCGTGGCCACTCTCGTCAGCGCCTGGGGGCCCGTGACCCATGGCGGCCTGAGCGTGCCGCTGGGCTCCTGGTTCAGCGTCCCTGGCTACTCTCTCCAGACCGTCATCCTGCTGGACCTGCCTGGTGCGGTCTTCATGACGCTCACCACCTCGCTGCTCATCCTGGTGGCGGTCTACTCGGGCCGCTACCTGCACCGCGAGCCCGGCTTCGGTCGCTTCTTCCTGCTGCTGCTGCTCTTCGCCATCGGCATGCTCGCCATCGCGGCCGGCGGCAGTTTGGACATCGTCTTCGGTGGCTGGGAGCTGGTCGGCCTCTCGTCCGCGCTGCTCATCGCCTTCTTTCACCTGCGCGAGGCTCCGGTGCGCCATGGTCTGCGGGCGTTCGCGGTCTACCGCGCGTGCGACGTCGGCTTTCTCGCGGGCGTCGTGCTCTTTCATGAGCTGACCCACAGCAGCGTGTTCTCGGAGGCCTTTCCCGCGCTCCGAGAGCACCTCTCCCCCTTTGCGCTCAACGGGGTGGCGCTGCTCTTCGTGCTCGCGGCGATGGGCAAGTCCGCCATGCTCCCGTTCACGGGCTGGCTGCCCCGCGCCATGGAGGGGCCCACGCCCTCGAGCGCCATCTTCTACGGTGCGCTGTCCATCCACGCGGGGCCCTTCCTGCTGCTGCGACTCTCGCCGCTGCTGGAGCACGCCTCCGTCGCGAGGGGCGTGGTGGTGTTCGTGGGGGCGCTCACGGCGCTGCACGCGACCACCGTCGGTCGCGCCCAGAACGACATCAAGAGCAAGCTCGCCTACGCGTCCGTGGCGCAGGTCAGCCTGATCTGGGTCGAGGTGGGGCTCGGGTTCACCACGCTGGCCCTGGTCCACATGGCGGGTCACGCCACGCTGCGCACCTGGGAGCTGCTGCGGGCGCCTTCCTTCCTGCGCGACTGGCGGGCGCGCGAGACCTTGCGCGGACCCGCCAGCAAGTCGGTCCGGCACGTCCTCCCGCAAGCCTGGCGCGACGCCATCTACCGGCTGACCCTGGAGCGCTGGTACATCGACGAGCTGGGCGGCTTCGTCGTGCAGCGAGTCAGGGGCTTCTTGACCGCGCTCGACGGGCTGGACCGTGCGCTCGCGGCGCAGCTGGAGCGCGCTCCGCTGCCGGCCGTCGAGACCGTCGAGACGGTGGAGGCGCGTCGAGCGCTCGAGCGCGAAGGGGAGGTGCGACGTGGCCTCTCTTGAGCAATGGCTGGTAGGCGGCTCCCTCGCCCTGCCGCTTCTCCTGGCTCTGGCCGTGCGCATCTGGCCGGTGCTGGCCACGAAGCGGCCGCTGCTGTTGGGGGTCCCTGCGCTCACCCTCGCCAGCTTCGTCTCCCTGGTGCTCCTGCGTGACGAGGTCCCCTTGGACCCCGCCCACACGGGGCTGGCGCTGGACGCGGTGGCGCGTCCGCTCCTCGTGGCGGCGTCGGGCGTCGTGCTCGCCGTGCTCGCGGCGCTGCCCAAGCGCGAGCTCACGCGATCTCACGTCAGCGCGATTCTGATCATCTACGTGGGCGGCTGCTGGGTGCTGCTCAGCCACGGCGTGGTCTCGCTCATGCTGGGTTACCTGGTGACTGCGGTCCCCATCCTCACCTTCAAGGAGTTCCGCGCTCGCCGGCTCGCGCGCTACTCGCAGGCGCTCAGCTTGGCGCTCGTTGGCGCAGGCCTCGCGTGGCTCGCCGATGCGGCGGGGACCACCGCGCTCAGCGCGCTGCCTGCCGTGGTCACGGCGCGTCCCGGCGCCTTCGGCTTGGTGGTGTTGGGACTCGCGCTGCGGCTGGGGGTCTTCCCCTTCCAGAGCTGGCTGGTCGGGCTCTTCGAGAGCGCCCCCTTCGGCCCCCTGATCATGTCGGTGGCGCCCATGTCGATGCTCATCGTCGTCGAGCGCGTCATCACACCGACCGTGGCGGTGACGCTAGGGGAGGTGCCCGGCGCCTCGGCCACCCTGCTGGTGATCTCGGCCGCGTTGGCCGCCGGCATGGTCGTGGTGCAGACACATCTGCGGCGCGCCCTCGGGTGGTTCGTCGTGAGCCTCCACTCCACCATCTTCTTGGGCGTCCTCGACCCCAACCCCCTCGGACACATGGGCGGCCTCGCGATGTGGGCCGCCAGCACCCTGGCGCTCACGGGCTTCGCCATCGTCATCTGGGCTCTGTTCACGCGCCGCGGCGACATCGACCTGCGTGAGCACTCTGGCTTTCACGACCAGACCCCGACGCTGGCGGCGAGCTTCCTGCTCTTTGGGTTGGCCTGCGTAGGGCTGCCGGGCACCATCGACTTCATCAGCGAGGACCTCACGCTGCACGGTTCGATCGCGCATCACCCCGTGCTCCTGGTGGGCTTTCTCACCGGTGTGTCCACCCTGGGCTACGCCGTGCTCTTCCTGGCCTTTCGCATCTTCCTCGGCCCCCGCCCGCCGCAGCTCGTGGATGTGCGCGTGCCGGACGTCGGGACCCGCGAGCGCGCCGTGCTGGTGCTGCTCGGCGCGCTGCTGCTCGGCGGCGGGATGGCGCCTCAGTCGATAGCGCGGCCGCTGACCGACGGCATCGTGAGCGACAACGCCGACACGGATGGGCCACCGCACACGGACACAGCGCCGCTCCACGAGGCCGGCGGAGCCGCCCACTGACGAGCGGAGGCAGCCCAGCGGGCGTCTACTTGGGCGCCGAGCTCGGGCGGGTGGCTCCGGGCTCGACCTGCCACTCGATGAGCTTCCGGTAGAGGGTCTTGCGACCCATGCCCAGCACGTCGGCCGCCACGGTCCGATTGCCCCCGACGGCCTCCAGCACGTGCAGCACGTAGCGGCGCTCGATGACCTCGAGCGGCAGGAGCGCGTCGATGTCGCGCGAGACCACGACCAGGTGCCCCGGATCGAAGTCGCGGATCCTCTCGGGGAGGTCGGCGAGCGCGATGAGGTCCGTGCGTGACAGCGCCACCGCGCGCTCCACGCAGTTCTTCAGCTCCCGCACGTTGCCAGGCCAGGTGTACTCGAGCATGCGCTGCGCCGCCTCGGGTGAGAGCGCGAGGCCGGGGCGCTTGGTCTGCTCGGCGTGCATCGCGAGGAAGTGTTGAGCGAGCGTGAGCACGTCCCGACCGCGAGCCCGCAGGGGCGGCGCGTGGACGTCCAGCACGTTGAGCCGGAAGTAGAGATCCTCGCGGAAGGTGCCTTCCTCGACGCGACCAGCCAGGTCTCGGTGCGTGGCGGCCACGATCCGTACGTCGAAGGACACGTCGTGCTCGGCCCCGACCGGGCGGACGGAGCGCCCCTCCAGGGCTCGCAGCAGCTTGGGCTGGAGCTCCAGCGGGAGCTCTCCGACCTCGTCCAGGAAGAGCGTGCCCCCGTTGGCCTGCACGAAGAGCCCGGCGTGCTTGTCGTGCGCGCTGGTGAAGGCGCCACGAGCGTGGCCGAACAGCTCGCTCTCGATGAGCGTGGAGGGGATGGCGCCCATGTTCACCGCGACGAAGGGCCCCTTGCGACGGTCGCTGTGCGCGTGAATGGAGCGGGCGATGAGCTCCTTGCCGGTGCCGCTCTCGCCGAGGATCAGCACGGCGGCGTCCGAGCGCGCGACCCGGTCGAGGGTGCTGCGCAGCCGCTGCATCGGAGCGCTGTCACCGACCAGCGTCTCGAAGGCGCTCGCGTCCGCGACCCGACGACGCAGCGTGCTCAGCTCGGACTGGATGGCGCGCAGGTCGGCGGCCCGGCGCAGGGCGAGCACCAGCTGCTCCATCTTGAACGGCTTGGTGATGAAGTCGTAGGCGCCCGCCCGCACGGCGCCCACCGCCGCGTCCAGGCTCCCGAACGCCGTGATGAGCACCACCGGGAGCAGCGCGTCCAGCGCGTGGATGCGGCGGCACAGCTCGAGGCCATTCACGCCGCCCAGGTTGAGGTCCGTCACCACCGCGTGCACCGACTCGCTCTCCAGCAACTTGAGCGCGCCCTCCGCGTTCCCGGCGCTGAGGGTCTGGAAGCCCTCCTGCGCGAGGCTCTCCTCGATCAGCTCCCGCATGGACGCGTCGTCTTCGACGATCAGGATGCGCGCCTTCGGGGCGAGAGACTCCGCGTCCTTGGGCGACGCGGCTTCTGCGGAGGAGTTCGACATTGGCCGGAGTATAGCGACGGAGGTGATCGAGCGTAGGACGAACGCGGCCGCGTGCCTCCGGCCTCCTCGCGGCGAGTCCGGCCGCGCAAGGGCTGCGTCCGTCGCGCGCGCCCGTGTTGACCCCACGGGACCTACGCGCGATCGTGCGCGCAATGTCCGACGCCCCTGCGACGCTGCCCCCCAAGGGTGACCCCAAGACCCTCTACGTGATCGACATCAGCTCGTACGTGTTTCGGGCCTATCACGCACTCCCCCCTCTCTCCAACAGCCGTGGCGAGCCCACTCACGCGGTGCAGGGCGTCACCTCCATGCTGCTGCGGCTCATCACCGAGCGCGCTCCCGCGTACGTGGTGGTGGCCCACGACGCCCCGGGACCCTCGTTTCGCAAGAAGCTCTACGAGCCGTACAAGGCCAACCGGCCACCCGCTCCGCCGGACCTGAGCCAGCAGATCGTCCGCGTCCAAGAGGTGGCCGCCGCGTGGGGCCTGCACCCGCTCGAGCTGGCCGGCTTCGAGGCGGACGACATCATCGCCACCGTCACCAAGAGGGCGCGCGAGGCCGGGCTGCAGGTCGTCATCGTCAGCGCCGACAAGGACCTCCTCCAGCTCGTGACCGACGGCGTCACCATGTACGACACCATGCGCGAGAAGGTCTTCGGTCGCGCGGAGACCATCGAGCGCATGGGCGTGCCGCCCGAGCAGGTGCGGGACCTCTTGGCGCTGATGGGCGACTCGTCCGACAACGTCCCGGGAGTGAAGGGCGTGGGGCAGAAGACCGCCGCCAAGCTGCTGGAGGAGCACGGGTCCCTGGACGGGATCTACGCCGCCGTGGAGGACATCAAGGCCAAGGCGCTCAAGCAGAAGCTCCTCGACCATCGCGAGGAGGCCTACGTGTCCCGCGAGGTGGTCAGCCTGCGCTACGACGTGGACGTGCCCTTCCGACTGGAGTCCGCGCGCTACGACGGCGGCGACGCGCAGGCGCTCCGCAAGATCTTCACGGAGCTCGAGTTCACGCGGATGCTCGCGCAGATGGACCCCGTGCCCACGCTCGAGGGTCACTATCAGCTCATCACGGACGAAGAGGACCTGCGCCCGCTCGGCGTGGCCATCCGCGAGGCCGGGGAGCTGTCCATCCACAGCGTGGTCGTGGGCGACGACGCGCGTCGCGGCGCGCTGCTGGGCGTCGCGCTGACCGCCACCGAGGGTATCGCCGCCTACATCCCGGTGGCCCGGCTGGGTCACGCGGGCGTGGACGCGCGGGCGCTCGAGGCGTTCCTGGCGCCGCTGCTCGCGAACTCCCTGCTGCGTAAGGTCGCCGACGTGAAGCGTGAGCACCTGGTGTGGGGGGAGCGCGGCCTCTTGCTGCGCGGCGAGCGCTTCGACCCCAGCATCGCCAGCTACCTGCTGGACCCGGGCCGTCACGGGCACAGCCTCGAGGAGGTGGCCCGGGCCGAGCTGGACGCGGAGCTGGTTTCGCTGGATTCGGTGCTGGGGAAGGGCAGGACCAAGGTGCCGCTCGAGGACGCCTCCGCGGACGACCTGCTCACCTACGCGGGGCAGCGCGCGGACTTTCAGCTGCGCTTGGCCGGCGTGCTGGGTCCGCGCATGGAGCACGCGGACTTCCACCGGCTCATGTACGACATCGAGCTGCCGCTCGCGCGGGTCCTGGCTGGCATGGAGCGGGCGGGCGTGCGGCTCGACGTCGCGCCGCTGGCGGCCATGTCCGAGAGCGTCACACGGGACCTGGCCGCCCTCGAGGCGCGCTGCCACGAGCTGGCCGGGGAGCCGTTCAACGTGGGCTCTCCCAAGCAGCTCGAGCACGTGCTCTTCGACGTGCTGGACCTGCCCGTGGTCAAGAAGACCAAGACGGGCCGCAGCACCGACCAGAGCGTGCTCGAGGAGCTTGCCCCGCTGCATCCTCTGCCCGAGGCCATCATCGAGCACCGCTCGCTGTCCAAGCTGCTCAGCACGTACATCGAGGCCCTGCCGCGCGAGGTGGACCCGCGCACCGGGCGCGTGCACACGCACTACAACCAGGCGGTCGCGGCGACGGGGCGCCTGTCATCCAGCGATCCGAACCTGCAGAACATCCCCATTCGGACGGAGATCGGGCGGCGCATCCGCGAGTGCTTCATCGCCGCGGATGGCTGCCTGCTCATGGCGGCCGACTACTCGCAGATCGAGCTGCGCGTGCTGGCGCACCTCAGCCAAGACCCGGAGCTGATCGAGGCCTACCGGACCGGGATGGACGTGCACGTTCGGACCGCCACGGCCCTCTTCGAGGTCCCGCCCGAGCAGGTCACTCGTGACCAGCGCGCGCAGGCCAAGACGGTGAACTTCGCGGTCATCTACGGACAGACGCAGTTCGCGCTGGCTCGGAACCTCAAGATCGAGCGCAGCGAAGCCCAGCGTTACATCGACGCGTTCTTCGCGCGCTACGCGGGCGTGCAGCGCTACATGGACCGGCTGGTGGAGGAGGCCCACCGCACGGGCTTCGTCACCACCGAGCTCGGCCGCAAGCGCACCCTGAACGACATCCGCAGCCGCAACCACAACCTGCGGGCGGGGGCGGAGCGCATCGCTCGCAACACGCCCATTCAGGGCACGGCGGCGGACATCATCAAGGTCGCGATGGTCCGCATCGAGTCCGAGCTTCGGCGCGCGGGCTTGGGGACGCGCATGCTGCTGACGGTGCACGACGAGCTCGTGTTCGAGGTCCCCACCGCGGAGCGCGAGCAGGCCGAGGCGTTGGTGCGCCGCTGCATGGAGGGCGCCATGACGCTCAGCGTGCCGCTGGTGGTGGACATCGGGTGTGGCGCGAACTGGGTGGTCGCGCACTGAATCCGCCGCCTGCCGCGCTCAGCGCGCGTTTGGCGATGCGCCGCGCTCAGCGCGCGTGTTGTCGATGCGCCGCGCTCAGCGCGCGTCGTCGCCGGAGAACAGGCGACGGGCGACGCGGACGGGGAGGGTGCCGTCGTCCTGCCGGAGCTGGCTGTTCTTGCCGAAGCGCAGCTTGACCCCGCGCCAGGTGACGCTGCGGGAGAAGGCGCTGTAGAACCACACGAAGCCCATGAGCACGTCCTTGAACGGCGCGATCAGCAGGTAGCGGGCGGGCATGGGGGTGCCGCGGCAGACGCGCACCAAAAATGCGTCTCCGGAGCCCTTGATGAGCGTCGCGAGCACCAGGGCCGCGATGGCGCGCTGGTCGAAGTCGCTCGCCAGGACGGCGGCCAGCGACAGGAAGACCGGGTTCGCGAAGATGTCCGCGACGAACGAGCCAAAGTGGATCACCACGCGCATCTTCAGCCAGCGCGAGTGGCGTGCGAGGAAGGCCTCGAGCGAGAGCTGCTCGTTGACGTTCTCGACCGTGTGCGAGGACAGCACCAGCCGCTTCCCGGCGGCCCGGTAGGTCTCACCGAGGATGAAGTCCTCGCAGAGGATGTCGCGGACCAGCTCGAGGCCGCCGAGCTCTTCCAGCTCCGAGCGGCGCAGCAGCATGGACTTGCCGATAACGCAGGTGACCCCCGCCACGTGCAGCGCCGTGCAGGTCGCCGGGGCGATCATGGCGCCGAGCTGGAGGTTCTCCATGGCGGCGGTGACCGAGCGCTCACCCACGCCTACCACCATGCTGCTGAGCAGCGAGGCCTCGTTCGAGACCAGCTCACCGACGATGTCCCGCACGTAGGTGGGCCGTGCCCGCACGTTGGCGTCGGACTGAAGCACCAAGTCGTGGGTGGCGGCGTCCAGCGCGCCCTTGAGGTTCGCGACCTTGGGGTTGAGCCCGAAGCTGGCGTCCGAGCGAACGAAGCGGACCGGCACCTCCGGGTAGCCGCGGGCGACGCGCCGCGCCAGCGCGATACCGGGGTCCCCGTCCTCGCAGCTGGCGAACACGAGCTCGAAGGGGGCGGGGTAGTCCTGCTCGAAGAAGCTGCGCAGGTTGAGCTCGAGCGCCTCTTCCGTGCCCTTGATGGGCTTGAGCAGCGAGATGGGCGGGTACGCGCTGTCCTCGATGGTCGGCGTGGGCAGGGAGGTGTGCCGCACCGTGGACCAGACCCCGAGGAGGAACAGGCAGAGCGCGCAGCCGGCGCAGATCAGGAGGATGGTAGCGAGAGTACCCATGGGGCTGTCCGTAACGCGACGTGATGAGAGCGCTGCCGGGACTATGGCACCAACGGCCGGCAGGGCCAAGTCCGCGCCCCTTGCGCGCCCGGTGGGCCGCTCAGGCGGGGGTCAGCATCTCGCGCAGAGACACCCGCTCGAGGAGCGCCCACTGGCCGGACGGGCTCGCGGCCGACGCGGCGCCTGCGATCAGCGCGCGGAACTCGGGAAAACGGAGCGTATCAAGTGCGATTCGTGGGCTGGGGAAGCCAACCAGCGTGAGCTCCGCGGCCGCGAGCGGGGGAGGCCCCACGGACCCCTCAGGGCGGGGGATGGACGCGAGCGACGCCTTAAAGACGCATTTCCCGTGGGTCTCCGGGTGCTCAGCGAGGAGAGAGAGAACCCGGTCCGTGAGCCGCTCTGGGACCCCAATCACGTCCGGCCCGTCGAGGAGGGCCCACACCGCCCTGAGCTCACGCCAGTCCGCAGGTGCGCGCTCCACGTTGGCGAGGGACTCCCGGAGGTCGCGCACGCCGCGAGCACGCAAGCGAGCGAGGGGCGCGAGTCTCGCCCAGCGGTCCAGCCGGTGAACGGCGGCGGGCCGCGGGAAACGCGACACGCGGAGGTGGTCGAATTCGGTGGTGCCGACGATCGTGTGCAGGCGTCTGAGGGCGACGCACAGCTCGCCCCCCACCGCTCGCCGCTGGGCGAGGAGCGACGCGAAGTACAGCTGCGAGCTCCTCGGGTCCCCGACACGGCTGCTCGACACGACGTGGACGGGAAGCGACACGGTGGCGGCGAGGCTCACCCAGCGAGTCTTTCACGGGTCCTTTGCGGGTGCTACCGTCCGGGTGGACGAATGCGGATCTGCCCCACATGCGGAACATCCTTCAGCGGCCGAGAAGGAGTCTGTCCGCGCGACGGAACCGAACTCGAGGACGCGCCGGGCTTCCGGGACGGGGTGCCCGTGGATCTCGCCGAGGACCTCGAAGGCAAGCGCATCGCGGATCGCTTCGACGTCGGTGAGATCGTGGCCATGGGGGGCATGGGCACCGTCTACCGCGCGACGCAGCTCGGCTTGGACCGGCCCGTCGCCCTGAAGGTGCTGCGCCAGCACTCCGCCTGGGATAGGGACACGGTTCAGCGCTTCCACCGCGAGGCGAAGACCATGAGCCTGCTGGTGCACCCCAACACCGTACGGGTCATCGACTTCGGCGAGACGGACGACGGCCTGCTGTTCTTGGCGATGGAGTACCTCGAGGGGCGCACGCTCAGCCAAGCGATTCGCGAGCAGGAGCTGGGCGTGCAGGACGCCGTGGACATCGCCGCGCAGATCCTCAGCTCGCTCAAGGAGGCGCACGAGAAGGGGGTCATCCACCGCGACCTGAAGCCCGACAACATCTTCCTGGCCGAGGACCCCACCTCCGACGAGCCGCTCGTCAAGGTGCTGGACTTCGGCATCGCCAAGATCATCGACAACGAAGTCAGCGTGGACGCCTTGCAGACGCAAGCCGGGACGGTGTTCGGGACGCCCAAGTACATGTCGCCCGAGCAGGCGCAGGGGCACGAGCTGGACGGGCGCAGCGACCTCTACGCCGTGGGCGCGCTCTTGTACGCGATGCTGACGGGGGGGCCTCCCTTCGACGACCCCGATGCGGTCATCGTGATGGCACACCACATTCGGGAGCGCCCGATCCCGACACGCGAGCGCGTTCCAGGGGCGCCCATCCCGCCGGCGCTCGACCGCGTGGTCATGAAGGCGCTCGCGAAGCGCCCCGATGATCGCTACCGGGACGCTACCGAGTTCCTGGCGGCGCTCTCCGCGGCCAGCCCGGCGGTGCGCGCCTTTGCCTCGGCCAGCAAGGTGACCCGCGCTCTGGACCGCGCTTGGCGTCGGCCGAAGATGCGCCGGGCTGGGCTCTCCGCCTTGGCGGGAGTGGCCGCGCTGCTCCTGGTCGGAGGCCTCGGGCTGGCCTACGCGCTGCGCGACGACACGGGCCGGGTGAGCGCGGCCGCGGCGCCAGCGATCGCGGACGACGTTCGGCCCGACCGCCCCGTGGCGCCTGCGCCCGCGCCTACCGCGACGACCACCGAGGTGAGCGCCACGTTGGACTCGTTGCCGCCAGGGGCCGAGGTCTGGGCGGACGGCGTACTGATCGGCACCACGCCGCTCGTGGCGCCCCTGGCCGCCGGCGCCGCGCTGGAGGTCGAGCTCAGGCTCGACGGCTATGAGCCGGCCAGGCACTTGTTCGCGGCCATCGAGACCCCGCAGCGTGTACGCCTCGCGCGCGTCCGCCGCCGCCCCTCGCCCAGCGCGAACAGACCCGCGGCCCCCGCGGCGACAACCGCGATGCGGGGTGGGGCGGCCTACGAGCGCTTCGACTGAAGGCCTCGCCACCACCGCGCGCACCGGACGCCACGCCTGAGCGTCCGGTGACGCCCTGCTTCAGCGCGGCACGCAGCGCATCTCGTACGCACCGCTGCCGCGGCTGACGGGCGCGCAGGTGTAGTCCGTGGGGCAGTGCGCGTCGGTGCAGCAGGTGTCCGCGCAGCGGTTGCCCACGCACGCCAGGTCCCGACAGCTCCACCCCGTGGTGCAGGACTCGCCGCTGGTGGCGCCCCCGGAGTGGATGCGCGGCTCGCACGATTGAATGTTCGTGCGCGGGCTGCCCATGCCCCCACCGACCATGACGCTCCCGCAGTACATCGTGTCCGGGCAGTCCGCCGTCGTGCGGCAGCCTCCGAGGCAGACCGAGCCGCCCACTTCCAGGCGAAAGACGCACATGCGTGAGGCGCAGGACGTGCTGCCGCAGGCCTCGCCCACCGCGGCGCCGCCCGTGTCGGGCGTGCAGGCGAGGACCTGTTCAGGGTCGAGGTCGTCGCTGAGAAGCAACGCGCAAGAGTCGCCGGACGGGCAGCTCGGGTCCGCGGAGCACGTCTGGCTGCACACGCCGTCGAGGCAGCGCGCGCTCGCGCACTCCGTGCCGCGTGTGCAGGGCGAGCCCAAGGCCCCGGCGCCGGAGGCCGAGCCAATCGTGCCTGGCAGCACGCACGCACGCCCACCGTTGCCGGACGCCCAGCAGATTCTCCCGGACGGGCACTGCGTGTCATCGCAGCATGCCTTCGCGCACACGCTGCCCGAGCCGCCGGTGAGCGCTCGCGCCGGGACACACGCGCCCTCCGCGCACTGCGCTGACACCACGCACGGAGAGTCCAGGGGCAACGGGAGCACGCACGACCCAGAGCTCTGGTCACACATCTGCCCATTCGGGCAGCTGGTGGGTGTGCAGACGCCCGTCACGCACGCAGGCGGCGACTGAGCGACGTCGCAGGAGTCGCCTTGGTCGCACTCGAAGCCCGGCAGCGTGCAGTTGGGCGGGGCACAGCCCAGCCTCGCGAAGCAGTACTCAGTGGGCGCGCACAGGGTCTCGGGGGCCTCGTCCACGCGCTCGTCGCAGTCGTTGTCTCGCGAGTCGCACAGCTCCTGGGCGGCCGGACGAGTACCGCTGGCGTCGCCCGGGTGCACGTCGGCGCGGGCGTCGTCGCAGTCCACTTCGTTCACCCGTCCGCCGCCGCACCAGGTGAAGCCGTCGCCGTCGTCGTCGTGCCCCTCGTCCACGTTCGAGTCGCAGTCATCGTCGATGCCGTTGCACAGCTCCGTGGTCGGCATGCACTCGGGCGCGGGGACGCAGAAGCCGCTCACGCACACCCGCGCGCGCGGGCACGGGTCCGGCTCACCCGGCTGCGCCACGCAGCGGATCGGGTCGTCGGCCACCAAGAGCGTGCATCCCGAGAGGATGGGCAACACGCAGCCCCACGCAGCTAGGGCCGCCCAGGACAGCCGGACTGCAGCGGGCCTCAGCGTCGCCACGCCGGCAGCGCGCCTCAAAGGTCGCCTCCGATCCACAGCGTCACACCGGCGTGGCTGGGTTGGAGCGAGAGGCGCAGGTCGCTCGCTGAGTCGGGCTGCGGGTGCCGCTCGCGCAGGTAGTAGAGGAGCAGCGCGCTCACGCCGGCAGCGACCCCGGTCCCCAGCAGCAGGTCGGCGCCGATGGCCATCCGGCGGGCCGAGGCCTGCGCGGCCGAGCGCTGCCGCGCGCTGTGGTTGGGCCCCACCACCCAGTCGTCCGCCTCGTTGTCCTGCCGCAGCGCGTAGAAGCCCAGCACGCTGCCGCCCCCGAGCGCGCCGATGGCGAGCGCGGCGCTCCCGTAGAAGAGGCCGTCCGCTCGGCCGCGCCGGCCCAAGCGCCGCTCTGTCTCGACAGTGGCCTCTTCCCGTGCCTGCCGCTCCGCTTCGCGCAGGGCCTCTTGGCGCGCCTGTTCCTCGCGCGCGCGGCGCTCCTCGTCTGCGGCGAGCTGCTCCTCGCGCTGCGCGTCCAGGGCCGCCTGAGCGCCCCGTACCCGCTCCAGGGCAGCCTGCGCGGACACGTGCTGGGCGTCGTCTTCGGGGGTCATCTCGATCAGGCGCGAGTAGTACGACGTCGCCCGATCGTAGTCGCCCATGAGCTCGTAGACCCGCGCGAGGTTGTACGCGAGCGTGGGCGAGTTGGGGTCGAGGCGGTGCGCTTCCTCGAGCTCCTCGGCGGCTTCGGGATAGCGCCCCGCCTGGTAGTGCTCGCGGCCGCGCTCGTAGTGACGAACGGCCGCGCGCGACTGCGCTTCGACGCTCGTGGGCGTTCCGAGGCAGCTCGCGGACACGAGGAGCAGCGCGCAGATGACTGTGCGGGGGCGCATTCGACCGGAGTATAGCTGTCGAGCCTCACTTGGCACCCTGACCCTCGTCTGCGCTATCGTCGGCCATGCCCGCAACGAGTCGTTTCTTTCGCCTCTCTCGCCTCATGGCGCTGTCGTCGCTGCTCCTCTCACCGCTCCTGACGGCGGCCGCCCAGGCGCAGACCCGCCCGGTGACGGCGGGCGTGCAGTCCCCGGCCCGGCTCTGGACGGCACCCGAGGGCGCGCTGACACTCGCGACTCATCCCGCCGCGATGGCCTGGACCGACGGGGTGCGCGTCCGCTTCGTGCACGTGGGGACCATGACCCAGGGCGGGCTCGTGGACGGGGAGGGCACGGGTGTCTACGCGGTCGCCGGGCTGCCGTTCGGCATCGGCCTCGGGCTCTCGGCGGAGCGCGTGGACAGCACGGACGCCCTCGGCGCCGCCGACAACTTCGGCCGTCTGTCGCTCGGCTTGGCGTGGGCGCCGAGCCGCAGCGTTTCGTTCGGCGGTACCCTGACCTACCTCGGCGGCGGCCCGTACAGCGGGGTCACCGGGCTCAATTTCTCGCTGGGTCTGCGGCCCAGCCGCTTCATGGAGATGAGCTTGGCGGTGCACGACCTGCTCGGGCCCCTGGGGCTCGTCACGGCCAACGCCGACGTCCCGGCCACCGTGCACCTCGCCCTGGCCATGCTCTCGGGGGACTCGCGCTTCCGGGCTGAGCTGGGTGTCGCGCAGTCGACCAACAACCGCACCGGGCTGCGTGGCGCGGTCACTGGGCGGGTGCCGAGCTTCGGGGACGTCGTGGCGCAGGTGGAGGTGGACAACGTGCGCGAGCGGGGGGGCGGTCAGCGCGTCGTGCGCGTCACGGGCGGCTTCGAGGCCGACTGGGGCGGGCACACCATCGGTGGTGGCGTCATCGGCGGCGTGCTGCCCGACGGGGCGCGCTCCAGCTCGTACTACGTGACCGGCGAGTTCGGTGGGCCCAGCGCGCGCGGCCTGCCCGAGCCCCGCTACGTCGCGGAGATCGAGATTCGAGACTTCAGCGCGCGCGGCCTGGTGAGCGTCATCCACGTGCTCGACCGCGCCCTGCACGAGCGGGAGGTCGCGGGGGTGGTGCTGCGCCCGCGTGTGCGCCTGGGCATGGCGCAAGCCCAAGAGCTGCGCCTCATGGTGGACGCGCTCGTGGCTGCCGGGAAGCCCGTGGTCTGCCACCTGGAGTCGGCCTCCGCGGGCGAGTGGTACGCCTGCGCTGGTGCGGCACGCACCTTCATCGACCCGGCCGGCTCCGTCCAGCTGCTAGGTCCGTCCCTCGAGATGATGACCCTGGGGCGCCTGTTGGAGAACGCCGGCGTGCACGCCGACTTCGTGCGCATCGGTGAGTACAAGTCCGCGCCCGAGCAGTTCACCAACGAAGCGCTGAGCGCCGCCGCCCGCGAGGAGTACGAAGCGTTCCTGGACGACATCTACCGTCGCTTCACGGCCGACGTCGCGCGCGACAGCGAGGTGTCCGTGGCGGAGGTGCGCGGCTGGGTGGATGCGGGGCCCTACGTCGCGTCGCAGGCCGTGGCGGGCCACTTGGTGGACGCCGCCCTGGGCGCCGAAGACCTGCGCGACACGGCGCGCGAGGTGCTGGGCACCCGCGGCGTCCGCACGGGGCTGCGACGCCACCGTGACGAGGACGGGCCACGCCGCAGCGTCGGGGTCGTCGTCATCGACGGCGCCATCGTGGACGGCGAGAACGTCGACATCCCGCTCGTGGAGATCCACCAGAGCGGCGCGCGCACCATCATCGCCACGCTCGACGCGTACGCCCGCGACCCCAACATCGCTGCCATCGTGCTGCGCATCGACTCGCCGGGGGGCTCGGCCCTCGCGTCGGAGCAGATCTGGCGCGCCGTGCGCCGCGCCCGCGAGCACAAGCCCGTGATCGCGTCGCTGGGGTCCGTTGCGGCCAGCGGCGGCTACTACATCGCGTCGGCCGCCGACGAGATCTGGGCGGACCCCGCCACCCTCACAGGGTCCATCGGTATCTACTACGGCAAGGTAGACTTTCACGACCTCGCGGAGCGCGTCGGCGTGAACGTCGAGATCCTCGGACGCGGCGCGCGCAGCGGAGCCACGTCGGTCTTTCGGCCGTTCACGGACGACGAGCGCGAGCGGCTGCGCGAGCTCATCACCGAGATGTACCAGCTGTTCCTCGCACGGGTCGCCGAGGGCCGCGGCATGAGCGTGGAAGAGGTCGACGCGGTCGGACAGGGTCGCGTCTTCTCCGGGGACCGCGCGCAACGGCTCGGCTTGGTGGACCGTCTCGGGGGCTTCGGTTCCGCGCTCGCCAGGGCGCGGGAGCGGGCACACCTGGCCCCCGGCTGCCGCGTGCGCGTGGCCCCCGGGAGACCGAGCGGCCTGCTGGACTACGTGCTGGGAGGCGACGCCTCGGGCAGCGTGGACCTCGGTCAGGGGGCTCCGGGCGGAGAGGCCCCAGCTTCATCCGGTCGGGCCTCTGCGGCGCTCGAGTGGATGGTGATGATGTCGCAGGTGGCCGAGCTCGGCGCGTTGGCGCACATGCCGGACCTCGGTGCCCTCGAGTGAACGCTCGCGCGCATGAGCTCGAGGCGGACCCCGAGTGGCCCGCCGACGTCACCCATGACCGGCTGATCGGAGATGTGTATCTCTACCAACGGCGGGGCGGTCACCGCACCGGCACGGACGACGTGCTGACCGCCTACTACGCCACGCACCGCGCGAGCGGGCCGTGCGCGTCGTACCTGGACCTGGGCTGCGGCGTGGGGTCGGTGCTCCTCATGGTCGCCCACCGGCTGCGCCCAGCCGTCTGCGTGGGCGTGGAGGCCCAACGCGCGAGCTTCCTGCTGGCAAGCCGTGCCGTCAGCGACCTGGGTCCTGGCTGGCCGCCCCTGCAGGTGCTGCAGCACGACTTCCGCGAGCTGGATCTGGGGCGGCGCTTCGCGCTGATCACGGGCTCCCCGCCGTACTTCCCGACGCACACGGGGGTCTTACCGCAGGACCCGCAGCGGCTCGCGTGCCGCTTCGAGCTGCGCGGCGGGGTCGAGGCCTACTGCGACGCGGCGGCGCGGCACTTGAGCGCGGATGGGCGCTTCTACCTGGTCCATCAGACGGCTTTTGACGGTCGCGTGCGGGCCGCAGCCGCGGAGGCGGGTCTGCAGGTGCACAGCTGGCTCGACGCCCACATGCGAGAAGACCGCGCAGAGCCCTTCCTGAGTGTCTACGAGATGGCCTTGTTCACCCCGACGAGCGAGCCACGCGGTGTGTCCCTCAGCATCCGCGGGGCGGACGGTCAGTTCACGCCGGGCTATGTGTCGGCCCGCCGCGCCTTGGGAGTGGATGG
This sequence comes from Sandaracinaceae bacterium, assembly GCA_020633075.1. Classification (GTDB taxonomy): domain Bacteria; phylum Myxococcota_A; class Polyangia; order Polyangiales; family Houyiibacteriaceae; genus JADJJE01. Next base: position 1,786,671 of record JACKEI010000001.1, on the reverse strand, counting down.
CTCTGGGGAGTCAGGGCACGCAGGTGGCTGAGTCCTCGTACCCGCTCTGGAGACTTTTCTTTTGTCCCGGATTTTTGCAGACTGTCCGGAGATGCTGCTCCCCGTCACGAAGGTGATCGACCTCAAGTACTTCCCACTGGTCGTGCTGGTGCTCCCGCCGCAGCTGGACATGTCCTACGCGGACCTGCTGGAGCACGACACGCGGGCCATCTTCACGCTCCGCTCACGCTACGTCTCGATCACGGACTCCTCCGCCGTGGCCGGCATGCCCGACGCCAAGACCCGCACGCGCATGGGCGACTGGGCCAAGTCACACGAGGACGAGTTTCGACGGTGGCAGGTGGCCAACGCCCTGATGGTCAGCTCGGCGATCGTCCGGGCCGGCATCTCGGCCATCCACTGGTTGGCGCCTCCGCCCGTGCCCACGGTCGTCGAGACAGACTGGGCCGTGGCGCTCGCCTTCTTGCGCAAGCACGCAGAACAGGATGCCCTCGATACGACCGGCCTGACGGCGTTTTCGCACCGTCAGCGCGCGCACGCGTCGGCATCCTGAGCGCGCCACGCCCGCGAGCCCTGCTACAGGTTGCTCGCTTGGTAGACGCGGGCCTCGAACGCCCCGCTCCCCCTCGTGGCCGTGACTCGCAGGCGGTAGGCGTCCGGATACATCGGGCAGATGGCGTCGCGGATGCCCAGCGTCGCCATGCGAGACGGGTCGCGGTCCAGCAGCACGAGCACGTCCTGGCTGTCGATGAGCTCGAGGTCCAGCTCCTCGATGGAGTCCTCGCCCGCACCCACCACGATGTAGCAGTACGTGCCGCGCAGCGTCAGCTGGAACTCGGCGGCGCGGCCCGCTTCCAGTGTCCCGACCAGCGGGTCCGTGGTGGCCTCGTGGTGCGCGGAGCGGCCGGCCTCGAACGCCGCGATGCGCTCGTCGAGAGAGTGTCCGGGGGCGGCGAGATCCAAGCTGGCCTGCACCATGGGATGGACCGGCGCCACGTAGCGCGTGGGGTCCTCGCAGCCCGCAGAGAGCGCGAGCGCCAGCAGGAGCAGCCCGCCCGGCTGGCGGAACCGGAAGAGACGGCGGAGTAGGGGGGGCACGCTCATGAGGTGTCGAGTGTAGCGTGTGTGTCGGCGCTCAGCGCACCATTGGGTTGCTGAAGTCGAGGTGCAGGCGCACCGGCAGCTCGTTGCGACCCTGCATCAGCGCCGTGGGTGGCGGCGCGGTGGGCAGCGCGGCTTGGATCGCGCGGAGCGCGGCGGCGTCGATGTCGGGGAAGCCACTGCTGCGCGCCAAGTGGGGCGAGCCCACCAAGTGACCGGCGCGGTCCACCTGGAACGAGTACACGACGATGCCCTGGTCCATCGCGAGGCGTCTCTCGCGCGGGAAGACCATCGCGCCGTAGACGCGCCGCCGCTGCGCCAGCAGCCAGCTCTGGTAGCGGGCGTCTCGCGTGTCGAGGGCGCCGCGCCCACCGGGACCCGGCGCGTGCGCGGTGGCCTGTCCGCCTTCACCGCTGCCGCCTGCCGACCCCGCCGCGCCGCCTCCGCCCACGCCGCCGCTGCCCGCGCCCTGTTGCCGCCCGGCGCGCGGCGACGCGTCCACCCACGACTGCATCAGCTGCGTGGCGAGTTGCTCGGAGTCCGTGTCGTCGCGGGGCCGAGCGCGCTCCTGCGCCAGCGTGGCGGCGGGCCCCTCGTCTACCGCGGGGCGCCCCGTCGCGACGGGCGCCTCTGCGCTCTCGCGACGGCCGTGGCCGCCGACCGCCCCCGTGCCCGGGCTCGCGTGCTCCGCGCCCAGCGCCTCAGGAGCCGGGTGCTGCGTTGCCGAAGAGCGCTCTTCCAGGCCTTGGGTGGCGCTGGACTGCGCCGCGCTGGGGCTCTGCTGTGCGCCCCCCTCGGCGCTCTGCGCGCGGGCACGTGGCGCGCCCTCGTTGGGCTCGAGCACCGATACGCGACGCCTCTCCCGCAGACGCCCCTCGCCGCTCGCCAAGAACGGCTGGTCGTGCGGGTTGGGCGTGGCTCGGCGGTCGTCCCACGACGCGCGGCTGGTGGCGGTGGCGATGCGCTGCACCTGGGCCACACCGACGGCGTTCCAGGGGGCGTCCTGCAGGCGTACGTCATCCACGTTCATGGCCAAGCGCAGGCCGTCCGAGGGAGCGCGTCCGTCACCTCCCTCGCCGCGCTCCGGGCGGTCCACGTTCTGGGCGCTGTCCGGGCCTCCGAGCTCCACCGGGATCTCGCCCGCGCGCTCGTGACCGAGAGCCGCGTGACCTGCTCCGCGTACGACGGCCTGGGCGCGCGCCTCTGGGCTGCTCACTGCGGTCCGCGGCCGCGGCCCTGGCGCCTCCCGGTGCAGCCACGCGACGAAGCCAGCGTGCAGGCCGATCGAGATCAGCACGGACAGCAGGGCGGCGAGGTCGCGGCGCATGACCAAGCATAGCGGGCGCGAACGCGGCTTGCATGACGGTGCGTTCCAGTGCTTGCTTGGGGGCATGAGCACGCAAGAGTCCCTCCGCAAGCTGGTCCAAGAGAACGAGTTCGTTCTGTTCATGAAGGGCACGCGCAGCGCACCGCAGTGCGGCTTCAGCGCCACCGTCGTCAGCATCCTGGACGACTTCCTGGACGACTACGCGACCGTCAACGTGCTCGCCGACCCCGAGGTGCGTGCCGGCATCAAGGAGTTCTCCAGCTGGCCCACCATCCCCCAGCTCTACGTGAAGGGCGAGTTCATCGGCGGCTGCGACATCGTCAAGGAGCTCAACGCCAGCGGCGAGCTCGCGGACGTGCTCGGTCGCCGTCCGGCCCAGGTCGCGCCGCCCGAGGTGGCCGTCACCGAGGCGGCGCTCAACGCGCTGCGCGAGTTCCACGACGGCGAGGGCCCGCTCTCCGTGCGCGTCCAGATCAGCGGCCGCTTCGAGTACGGCATGGACTTCGACGGCGAGCAGCCCGGCGACCTCGTGGTTTCGGGCCCCGGGCTGCAGCTGCTCTTCGACCGCCCCAGCGCGAAACGCGCCGACGGCATGGTGATCGACTTCGTGAAGGGCCCCAACGGCGAGGGCGGGTTCAAGATCGACAACCCCAACGAGCCGCCCAAGGTGCGGCAGGTGCCCCCAGCCGCCATCAAGGCCTGGCTCGACGAGGGCAAGTCCTTCGAGTTCTTCGACGTGCGCACCCCGGCGGAGCGGGAGACCGCCGCCATCGACGGGACGCGCTTGCTGGACGACGCCGGCCGGGCGCTCCTCGAGAACCTCGAGAAGGACACTGTGCTGGTGTTCCACTGCCACCACGGCATGCGCAGCCAGGCCGCCGCAGAGCACTGTCTGAAGCTCGGCTTCACGCAGGTCTACAACGTGGCGGGAGGCATCGCGGCGTGGTCCCGCGACGTCGACCCGAGCATCCCGCAATACTGAGCGTCCGCCGTGGGCGTGAGGCCCCCCCGGTGCAAGAGGGGGCTCGCGCTCAGTTGGTGTCCGACGTGGTCGTGCGCAGGACCTCTTCGATGGTGGTCATGCCGGCGCGCACCTTGGCGAGGCCGGCCATGCGCAGCGAGGTGATGCCAATGCGGATCATCTCCTGCTTGAGCTCCGCGGTGGAGCAGCCCTGGAGGACGAGCTCCTTGAGCTGGTCGCGGAAGGGCATGACCTCGTAGAGAGCCACGCGGCCCTTGTACCCGGAGTCGCCGCAGGTGTTGCAGCCGGTGCCCTTCATCAGCTTCAGGTCCTTCAGCTCCTCCTTCTTGAAGCCGACGTCGAGCATGGCCTGCTCCGTGTAGCTGGTGGGCGCCTTGCAGTCGGAGCAGATGCGGCGCGCGAGGCGCTGGGCCACGACCAGGTTGACCGAGGCCGTGACCAGGAAGGGCTCCACGCCCATGTTCAGGAGGCGGGTCACGGTGCTGGGCGCGTCGTTCGTGTGCAGCGTCGAGAGCACCATGTGACCAGTGAGGGCGGCCTTGATCGCGATCTCGGCCGTCTCGAAGTCACGAATCTCACCGACCATGATGATGTCCGGGTCCTGGCGCAGGAAGCTGCGCAGCGCGGCCGCGAAGTTCAGGCCGATGTCGTCGTGCATGTTGACCTGGTTGATGCCGGCCAGGTTGAACTCCACGGGGTCTTCGGCGGTGCTGATGTTGGTGTCGATCGTGTTCAGCTCCGAGAGCGCGGAGTAGAGCGTCGTGGTCTTGCCCGAGCCTGTCGGGCCCGTGACCAACACCATGCCGTACGGCCGATGGATGTTGTCCTTGAAGTCGGCGAGCGGCTCCGCGTCGAAGCCCAGCTTGGTCATGTCCAGCTGCAGGTTGGACTTGTCCAACAGACGCATGACGATCTTCTCGCCGAAGAGCGTGGGCAGCACGGACACGCGGAAGTCCATCTCGCGTCCCTTGCCCATCTTGAGCTTGATGCGGCCGTCCTGGGGCAGGCGTCGCTCGGCGATGTCGAGCGACGACATGATCTTGATGCGCGACGAGATGGCGTTCTTCATCTTGAGGGGCGGACGCATCTCCTCGCTGAGTACGCCGTCGATGCGGTAGCGCACGCGCAGGCTTTTCTCGTAGGGCTCGATGTGAATGTCCGACGCGCCCTTCTTGATGGCGTTCAGCAGGATGGCGTTGCAGAGCCGCACGACCGGCGCGTCCCCCGAGGCGCGCTCGAGGTCCATGATGTTGACGTCTTCTTCCGTCCCCGTGAAGTCGATGTCCTCCTCGTCGAACCCATCCATGATGTCGTCGTAGGAGATCTCGGGCGCCTTGTTGCCCTCCTCGAGCTTGGCGAGGATGGCGGCCTCGGAGGCGACGACGGGCTCGACGTTGTAGCCTGTGAGGAACTTGATGTCGTCGATGGCGTGCAGGTTGGAGGGGTCCACCATGGCCACGATGAGCGCCGAGCCCGCGCGTGAGACCGGCACCACCTTGTGCCGCATGCACACTTCGGGAGAGATCAGCTTCATGACGTCCGGGTCGATCTCGTAGTTGCTGAGGTCGATGGACTGCACGCGATACTGCGCGCTCAGGAACTCGGTGATCTCGTCGTCCGAGATGACACCTTGACGCGCGAGCGCGTAGCCCAGGCTGACCTTGTCGCGCCGCTGAGTCTCTTGTGCTGTGCGCAGCTGCTCTAGGCTGATGCGCTTTTCACGTACGAGAAGCTCTCCGAGGCGATTGCTCATGAACCGAATACTCCGTGACGGGGGTGGGGACCGCCGGGTGGCGGGACGACCGACCGAGGATACCGCAAACGGCGAGCTTCGCGGAGCAAACGTGTGGTCCACCCGAGGGGGGCTGCCTGCTAGCATTCCGCCCAATGAGCTTCCTGCGTCGGGTCTTCGATGGAACCTACCGCCGTGCGCGCCGCGCCGAAGGTCGCGGGGCGTATCGTGAGGCAGCCGAGCTGTACGCCGAGGCGGGCGCCGACGCGGAGGCGGGGGCGGCGTGGCTGTTCTTCGCGGCCCGTCAGCAGGACGTGGAGGCGCGGGTGGCCGCGTACCGCGACGCGCTGCGCTGGTTCCCCGAAGGCGGCGAGCGGGCGCGCGAGATCGCGGGCCACATCGGGATGGCGCGCCTCGAGGAGGCGCAGCGGCGCGGGGTCCACACGGCAGACGACCGGCGCCTGTTGATCGACGCGGCCGAGCAGCTGGAGACGGCTGGGCGCCACGCCTACGCGGCGACCGCCTACGAGCTCCTCGGCAACCGCGAGGAGGCCACGCGCTGTCTCGAGATCGCAGGAGAGATCGAGCGCTTGGAGGCGCTGCTGGAAGCGGCCGCCCGCGAGACGGCCGCGCGTGACCGGCGACGGAGCGCCGTGCGGGACTACGAGGTGGCCATGGTGGTGGGGCAGCGCCGCGAGGCGATGGCGGCCCTGGCGCGCGCCGTCACCGGGGCCCAGCAGCGGGACGCGGGCGCCTCGGGGGACGCCACAGCCGACGCCGAGGTGCGCGACCTGGTCAGGCGCCTCGAGGCTCGGCGGACGGCGGCGGGCCGCTGCACGCTGAGGGTGGGTGCGGTGACGGTGGGCGTGCTGGGCACGCTCCCGGTCACCCTCGGGCGAGAGGGGGACGTCCGCGTCCGTGGGACGAGCGTCTCGCGGGCCCACTGTCGGGTCCTGCGGGACGCGCGCGGTTGCGTGCTCGAGGACCTCGAGAGCCGCAACGGGACCTTGGTGCGGGGCGTTCCGCTGGGGGCTCCCCTGGTGCTCGCAGAGGCCACGGAGGTGGGGTTGGGTGACGACGTGCTGGTGCGCGTGGAGCCCGGCACGGAGGGGCTCGCGGTGCGCGTGCTGAGCGGCCTCGACGCGGGGTCCGTGACGCTCGTCGGCGCGGGTCCCCTCCCGCTGCCGGGCGTCGCCGGTTCCGTGACCTTCGAAGGGGGCTTCGTGGTGCTACGCGCAGCGGCCGGGGCCACCTTGACGCTCGCCGGTCAGCGCTGCGTCGCGCCCGTGGACCTCTTGGTGGGCGACGAGCTCGAGCTCGACGGCGTGCGCCTGGAGGTCGTGGCGTGAGCTTCTGGCAGCGCGTCCGCCACGCCCTGCGCGGAGAGCCCGACGCGAGCGCCGACACGCCGAGCCCCGCCGCGTCGGTCGCTGACGAGCCGAGCGCGACGGTGGGTGCTGCTGCGGCGGGCTCTGCGCCCCCGGCGAGCAGGCCCCCGACGGCCGAAGAGGTGCTGCGCGGCATGGCGTCCGACCCGCGCCGTGTGGACGAGCTCGCCGCCGTGACCGCGCTCGAGCGCATGGAGGCCGAGGGGCGCGCGGGCAGCGCGCTCAGCCTGGCGTCGGCCGTGCTGGCGCACGGTGCGCTGCTGCCGCGTCTGCGTCTCGCCATGGCCGAGACCTTCTGCGCGCGGGCTCAGGATCCCGACGCCCAGAGCGTGCTCGGGCCACTGCTGCAGGACGCGTCGTTCGACGAGCTCGCGGCGCAGCTCAGCGCCGAGATCCACGAGCGATCCGGGCGCATCGACCAGGCGCGGCAGCTGTACGAAGCCATCCTCGCTCGTGACGTGGGACACGCGCGGGCGGCCTCGCGCCTGGAGCGCCTGGACGCCCGAGAGCGCAGCGCCAACACGGCGGGGGGGGCCACCCTGGCCGCCGAGGGTGCCATGACGCAGGGGCGCTACCGCATCGAGCGGGAGCTCGGGCGGGGTGGGGCGGGTACCGTCTTCCTAGCGCGGGACGTGCGGCTCGGGCGGCTCGTGGCCTTGAAGATCTACCACCGGCGGGGGCGGGCGGAGTGGGAGCGGCTGCTGGTCGAGGCGCGCACCCCGGCGCAGATCGAGCACCCCCTGGTGTGCCGGGTGCTGGACCTCGACGAGGCGCTCTACGGGCTGGCGCTCGAGTACCTGCCCAGCGGCTCGGCGCGGTCGGTGCTGGACCGCGGAGGCTATGACGTGGGCCATGCGCTGCGCCTCGTCGCGAGCGCGGCGGAGGGCCTCTCGGCGGTGCACGCGGCGGGCTACGTCCACCGCGACATCAAGCCCAGCAACCTGCTGCTCCGCCGGGACGGGCGGGTGGTCCTCACTGACTTCGGCATCGCGCTGCCCATCGGGGCCAGCCCCTCTGGCCAGACCGCCGAGGGGACCCGTCAGTACATGCCCCCAGAGCAGGGCAGCGCCGCGCCCGCGCAGCCGGCCGCCGACGTGTTCGCGTTGGGGCGGGCCGCCGAGGAGCTCCTGGCCGCCGCCGCTGGGAGCGCGCCTCCAGAGCTCAGCTCGCTCCTGCGCGCCACGACACGGCAGGACCCCAGACAGCGGCCGTCCCTGGCGGAGCTGCGCGCCGCGCTGTCGCCCTGGGCGGGCGGAGACGCATGAGCCAGCTTGCCCCGCGGGCACGCTCGGGGTAGTTCCAGCCCGTGGCAAAAAAGGGCAAGAAGCTGGAAGCAGGCAGTGAGCGCATCGACCCCAACGAGGCGCTGCGCCAAGTAGAGCGTCCGCGCGCCAACTGGCGCGTGATCGGGATGATCCTGCTGGGCTTCGGCGTCCTCTGGCTGTTGGCCTTCATGGCCATGCCCATGATGGGCTACGTGGGCATCGCCGTGGTGGGCGTGCTGACGGCCGCGGCCATCGGCTTCGGTCTCTACATCTGGCAGATGACGCGCAAGTCCTCCGCCATCGTGGACATCATGAAGGGCGCCACGGACGCCGAGGGCCGCGCCAACGCGCTGGCCGCCCTGGCCGCTCAGTCCCCCGAGGGCAAGGACGCGATGAACGTCCTCGCGCAGGCGCAGCTGCTCGCCCAGGACGACCCGCAGGCCGCCATCGCCAAGCTCGAGGGCATCGACATCGAGAAGGCCCCCGCCATCCTGCGCAACGACATCCGGGCGCAGCTGGCGCTGATGTACCTGCTCACCAACAAGCCCAAGAACGCGCTGGACCTGGCGCGGGACATCAAGCCCGAGGCGCAGCCGCAGGCCAAGCAGAAGGCCCTCTACGCCGCCGTGCGCGCCGAGAGCTTTGCGCGCAACGGACGCCCGGAGGACGCGCGCTCCGCGCTCGAAGGGCTGAACGAGGCGGACCCGGAGCTCGCCGAGGTGCGGCCCCTGGTGCTGCGCGCGCAGATCTACACCTTCTTCGGCCTCAAGAAGCGGGGTCTCGCCGCGGAGGCCATGGCGAGGCTCGTGCAGGTGGAGCCCAACATCGTCATGGCCATGGCGACCAAGGGGCACCCCGAGATGAAGCAGCTCGCCATCTCTACGCTCCAGCGGGCCGGCGTGGTTCCCAAGCAGCGCGTCAGGATGCGCTAGCTTGTCCGCGGAGATCTGGACCATCCAGCAGCTCCTCACGTGGTGCACGGAGGACTTTCGCAAGCGCGGGCTGGACAGCCCCCGTCTGGATGCCGAGCTGCTCGTCGCCCACGCGCTGGGGGTGGACCGAGTGCGCCTCTATCTGGACTTCGAGAGGCCGCTGGTGGCGGCCGAGCGGGCGGCCGTGCGGGCCCTGGTCGAGCGCCGCCGCAAGCGGGAGCCCGTCGCGTACATCTTGGGGGAGCGCGCGTTCTACGGGCGCATGTTCCACGTGGGACCGGCCGTGTTGGTGCCGCGGCCTGACTCCGAGACGCTGGTGGAGCGGGCCCTCGAGATCCTGCCGAAGGACGGTACGGCCCGCGTCGTGGACGTCGGGACCGGCAGCGGCTGCCTCGGGCTCACCATCGCGGCGGAGCGCCCGGGCGCGCACGTGACCCTCGTGGACATCTCCGAGGACGCCTTGCGCGTGGCCCGCCAAAACGCAGAGCGCCTGGGCGTGATGGACCGCGTCACCCTGCTGCGCTCGGACCTCTTTGCTGCGGTGCCCGTGCCGGAGGGGGGCTTCGACCTGATCGTCTCGAACCCGCCGTACATCCCCTCGGTCGACGTGGAGACCCTGATGCCCGACGTCCGGCAGCACGAGCCGCGGCTGGCGCTCGACGGGGGGCGCGACGGCTTCGACTGCGTGCGGCCGCTGGTCGCCGCAGCGCGCGGGCGCTTGCGGGCGGGCGGGGCGGTGCTGATCGAGCTCGGGGTCGGTCAGTCGGAGGCCGGGCTCCGGCTCCTCACCGACGCGGGCTTCGTCGACGTCGCCGTCCATCGCGATCTCGGGAGGGTGCCGCGGGTCATCGAGGGGCGCGCCGGCTGAGCGCGGGCGCCTGCGGCAAACTTGATCGCCGGCGGGCTGGGCGGCCACCATCGGGGCTTGTCGGACGCTCGGATGACCTCAGGCCGCGCCGCCAGGGCAGCGCTCGCCGCCACCACCCTGGCGGTGGTCCTGTCGTACTCGGGTGCGCGCGCCGAAGACGGGGACGAGCGGGGGACGCGCGCGGGTGACGTCCCCGCCGTGGTGGCCGCACCGACCTCGCCCGCCACGCCAGCCCGGCCCGCCCAGGTGAGGGACGCAGACGGTGTCGGGGGCGGCGCCTCCGCGTCTGCGTCGGGGGCCGACCAGCAGGCGGAGCTGAGCGAGCAGGGGCGCTCCGCCCGCGGGCTCTACATGAACGCACGCAGCATGCGTCGGACCAGCGCACGACGCCTGGTGACCACGCTGCAGCGGCTGCACTTCGACGCCGTCGTCATCGACGTGAAAGACAGCTCCGGCAACGTGTACATCGACACGCACGTGCCCGAGCTCCGGCCCCAGTCCGTGCGCCGGCACCGCATCCGACACCTGCGCGAGAAGCTCGCGGAGCTCCGGGCCGCCGGCATCTACACCATCGCCCGGGTGTCCTGCTTCTCGGACAACCAGCTCCCGCGGCGCCGCCGGGACCTGGCCGTGCGCCATCAACGCGACCGGCAGACCTGGGTCTCCGGCGGCACCGGCGGGACCTGGCTCGACCCGCACAACACGCGCAACCACGAGATCATCCTGGCGCTGGCGCTCGAGGTTCAGGCGCTGGGCTTCGACGAGCTGCAGCTCGACTACGTCCGCTTCCCGGTCGACGGGGCCACGGCGTGGGCGACCTTTCCCGCGGCGGGGGAGGGCACGCGGGTCGACGCGCTGGTGAGCCTCCTGCGCACGCTGGACGCGGGGCTGCACATCCCCATCGGCGTCGACGTGTTCGGCCTGGCGGCCTACCGCGAAGGGGACCCCAGCGGGCTCGGCCAGGACCTGGTGCGCTGGCTGGACCACGTGGAGGTCATCAGCCCCATGCTGTACCTCAACGCGATGCGCGACTGGCGCGTGGGACAGGCGAACCGCGCGCACACGCTCGTGGAGGACGGGGTCGCGGCGCTGCGCGCACGCGTCGGGGAGCAGGTGGTCATCCGCCCCTACTTGCAGGCCTTCGCGACGGGGGCCGACGAGTTCAACCCGCGCTTCTTCGCGGCCCAGATCCGTGGCGCGCGGCAAGGGGGGTCCGACGGCTTCCTGTTCTGGCACACGGCCAGCCGCTACACGATGCTGGAGGGCAGCTGGAGACGCATCCGCGACCTGTACCCGTTCCCGCGTGCCACCTCCGCACGCGCCGCCGCGACCCCGCCTGCGCCCTGAACAGACCGGCTCCCGTCCCGCGTGGCTCAGAGGGGCTGGTCCAACGGGCTGCCGGCGGGCGGCAGGCGCCGTTGCCCGCTTTCGTCGCGGATGATGCCCCCGTACGCGTCCGCGGCGCTCTCCGGCCAGGCGTCGTAGTAGCGGGGCCAGGGCCTGCCGTGCCGGTGCTGCCAGCCCTGCGCGTAGAGGGCGCGCGTGCTCGACACGACGCCCACGACGGGCAGGTACAGCCACCCCAGGCGGCGTGACTGCACCGTGTGCCCCAGCTCGTGCGCGCGGATGAGGTCCACCTCGAAGGGGTGTCCGAAGCGGTCCGTGCGTGACCAGAACACGTACCCACCGAGCGACACCGCGATGCCCTCGGTCTCCACCAGCTCGCGTCCGTCTGCCATGCGCTCGACGGCCAGGACCTTGCCGCGCTCCTGCCGCACGGCCTTGAGCGCCCTGCCGATCAGGGTCTGTGGGAGCTCCCAGGTCCAGAGGCGCAGGCTCATCGGAACAGCCTAGCGCTCACTCGCGCAGCAGCACGTCGCAGTAGTACTTCACGCGCCGCACCAGCTTGCCGTGGGGGCGTGTGTCGATGTCCTTCTTGAGTGCGAGCATCACGCGCCGCTGGAAGGTGTAGCTGTTGAGCGTGCGCTTCGGTGCGTGCGTGCCCGTCTCCCGCTCGTAGGGCGCCCACAGGGACTGCTCGTCGAAGCCCCACATCTGCAGGTCGGCCGGGTCGCAGCGGTCCAGCATGCGCCGCGCCAGCTCCAGCTTCTTCGGATCGCCGCGCAGCTCCTGCGTCCACTTGCCAATCGAGTTGGTCACGGGGCGGTCGTGCTTGGCCACCCCGATGGGGTCGCCCATGCCCTTCTTCATCTCCGGCCCCTTGCCGTACTCCTCCGCGCCCTCTTCGTGGGGCAGCCCGCAGTACGCGAACATGCGCTCCAGGTAGAGGGCCGGCTCCTTCACCAGGTCCTCGTAGCGTGCGTGGAAGAGCGGCACCGGGCGCTCACGCAGCATGCGCCCGAGGGCCCCCACGTAGCGCTCCACGATCGGGTTGAACTCGTAGGCCGTCTGCCAGTCCCCATCGAAGAAGCTGTTGGCGAAGCTCGAGAACACCGCCAGCGGGTGGCGCGTGAGCACCAGGTACTTGGCGCGCGGGTACAGCTTCGTCAGGAAGGGCCACACCAGCGAGTTGGCCGGGGTCTTGTCCAGGAAGCGCTGCTTGCCGGTGGGCACCAGCATGCGTCCGTACATGATGTTGGTGTACGCGCGCAGGGCGTCCAGGTAGTCCTCTTCGCCGCGCGGCAGCTCGCTCACGAACGACTTCAGCGCCTCCGCCGCGTTCACGTGGTCGAAGGCCGCCTTGTCGATGTTGTCGTAGTAGCCCAGGTGCGCGATGGGCGAGATCAGGTGCGGCTCGGGGTGCGTGTAGATCTGCGAGTGGCCGCCCACCATGCGCTGCAGCAGGGTGGAACCGGAGCGGGGAGCCGAGAGCAGAAAGATGAGCTGGTCTTGCACGCCTTGGTGGTGCCCCGGCGCCGACCGGCCGTCAACTTCCAGGAGCCTCGTCCGTGCGGCGGCACACCCAGACCTGGCTCTCGGCGTACGCGTTCAGGGGCTCGCCCTCGAAGTCCCCGTAGCGCGCCTCGGCCTCGAAGCCCGCGTGCGCCAGCACCGCCTCGAGCTCCAGCGGAAAGTACTGGCGGTGCGTCAGGAGCTGGACGCGCACGTCGCTCGGGTCCGCCACGTTGGTCAGCTCGATGGTGATGGCCAACACCTGCGCCACCGGATCGTAGTCGAAGCTCTCGTAGTAGGCGTAGCGCTCCCCGTTGGGGTGGCGCACGGCGCGCCCCTTGTACGTGCGCTCGGGGTTGCGCGCCAAGAGGGCCGGGTCCGGGAGCAGGACGTCGAACACGAAGCGACCGCCCGGGGCCAGGTGCTCCGCCACGCGCGCGAGCGTGTTCGCCATCTCTGCGGGCGAGTAGATGTGCATCAGCACGTTGAAGGGCGCGATGATCGTGTCGAAGCTCTGCCCCAGGGAGAGGGTGCGCAGGTCTCCCAGCCGCAGCGTGACCCGCTCGCGGGCGGCCCGCGGGAGCTTCGCCAGGCGCGCCTCCGCCTCCGCCAGCATGGGGGGCATGCTGTCCACGCCGGTCAGGCGCACGCCCGCCTTCGCCAGGGGCAGCGTGATGCGCCCCGTCCCGCAGCCCAGCTCGAGGACGCTGCCGCCCCGCGCCGCGCAGAGCTCGGTGTACCAGCGCACGTCCACCTTCCGGTGCTGATAGGTGCGGTGGTAGTAGGGCGCGTCCTCGTAGTGCGCGACGCTGCCGCGCTCGAGGAAGGCGCGCTCGGCCTCCGCCAGGAAGGCCTGCTCTTCCGCGCTCAGGGATCTCCGGCCGCTCACGGCGCCTCCGGGGCCGCCGAAAAGGGGTCCTCGGCGCCGGGGAAGTCCATGGCCTCGACCTTCCAGCCCCCCGCGGAGTCGCGCCGGAGCTCGAAGCGCACCGCGTTGGCGTAGTCCTGGTTCAGGAAGCGCCCACGAGCCACGGCGGCCAGCACCAGGTGGTCGTCGTCGGGGGCCTGACGGTCGTGGATCTCCAGCGTCAGCCGGTGCTCGGCCATGGTGTTCCACAGCTGCGCCGCCGTCTCGCGTTCTTGCTCGGTCATGGCGTTCTCGCGGCGCCGACGGGCCTCCACCTCGGCGGCCGCGCGGGCCACGCTGAGCGCCATCGCCACCTCGTAGTCCCGCTTGCGCCACGCGTCCAGGAAGGTCTCGGCCACGGCCTCGGGGGTCCCGTCGCGCACGTCCACTGGCGGTGGGGTCGCGCCGGGTAGCGGCTCGAGAGACTCCTCGTCCGGCTCTCCCAGGTGCGGGCTCAGGAACGCCAGGGCCCCGATCGCCAGCATCGTGCCGGAGAGCACGAGGACGAGGGGGGTCGGGATGCGCGCGCTGCCCATGCCCGGCAGGTATCGCGAGTACCGCACGCGGTCAATGCGTGAGGCGCGTCAGCGGCGGGCCGCGAGGATGGCTGCGGCGAGCTCGGCGAAGCCCTGGCCCCGCATCGCCTGCGTCACGTAGCGAGGCGTGTGCGTGAGGGGCAGCTGCTCGCGGACGTTGGCCACGCCCACGGAGACGGGGAAGTAGGCGAAGGCCTCCACGTCGTTGCCGCTGTCGCCCACGAAGGCCCAGCTGTGCATGTCGCGCGCGAGGTCCGCTCCGAGGAGCTCCCGCGCCGCGCGCAGGATGCCCTCTGCCTTGTTCCAGTCCCCCGGCACGGCGTGAGCGTGCACGCTCGACACCACGGCCCGCGCCCCGGCGGCTTCGATGAGCTGCACGAGCGCGGCGCGGTCTTCCGGGGGCAGCGTCGCCTCCTCGCCCACGTCGAACGCCAGGTCGCAGAGGCGTCCCCCTTGGTCGTTGGCCAGCTGCACGTGCGGCAGCTGCCGGCGCACCTCCGCTTCGATGTGCGTGAGCAGCACGCGCTGCTGGGCGCGCGTGGCGGCGTCGTCGAAGAAGCCCCGCTCGGGCGTGCCCGCTGGGCGGCGCGTGGTCCCGGCGTACCAGCCCGCGCCGTTTTCGCCGATGGCGATGTCCACCGGCCAGTGCCGCGCCACGACGGCGGCCCAGCCCAGCGGTCGGCCCGTCACCGCGACCAGCCGCAGCCCGGCGGCGTGCAGCTTCCACATCGCGTCGAAGGCCTCGGGCTGGAGCTTTCCGTGGCTCGTGACGGTGTCGTCGATGTCGAAGGCGAGGCCGTCCAGCGCCTGGAGCTGAGCGACCTGGATGTCCGCCAGCGGCTGCATCAGCTCACCGCCAGGAACGCCGTCTTCAGGTACGCGCCCTCCGAGAAGGCCGGGGGAATGGGGTGGTCCGGCGCCTGCTGCCCCAGGTGCAGCAGGGACACAGAGCGCCCCACGTCGGCCGCCGCGATGCTCAGAGTGCGCAGGAAGTCGTCCGCGCGCATGGCCGCGGAGCAGGAGCAGCTCACCAGGAAGCCGCCGGGCGCGACGAGGCGCAGCGCGTTCTGGTTGAGCTTGCGGTAGGCCTCCCGACCGCGCTCGAGGTGCTTGGCGCTGGGCACCAGCTTGGGCGGGTCGACGATCACCAGCCCGTAGCGCTTGCCGTCCCGTGCGAGCTCCGGCAGGGCCTGCTTCACGTCTTGTGTGAGGAAGGTGTGCCGCTCCATGAACCCGAGCTCCTTGGTCACCGCGACACCCGCCGTGGTGGCTGCGACGGAGCTGTCCACGCTCAACACGGACGTGGCGCCCCCGCGCGCCGCAGCAAAGCCGAAGGAGCCGATGAACGAGAAGGCATCCAGCACGTCGCGGCCCTTGGCGAGCTGCTCCACACGAGCGCGCTGCTCGCGCTGGTCGAAGTAGTAGCCCGTCTTCTGGGTGATGGTGCTGGGCACGGTGATGGCCATGCCTCGCTCCACGAAGCGCAGCGCGTCGGCCTCGGTGCCGCGGGTGACCTCGTGCGCCTGCGTGAACTCCTCGTGGGCCTGCCGGTCTGCCGCCAGCGCGATGACCCGCTTGGCCCCGGTGACTCGCTGCACGTGTGCGTAGATGTCTTCGGCCAGGCGCCACATGCCGATGGTGCCGAAGAGCACCGTCGCCGTGTCTCCGTACACGTCCACGATGAGCCCGGGGAGCGAGTCCCCCTCCGCGTTGATCAAGCGGTAGCCCGTGTCCGTGGCGCTCGGGAAGCCCAGCGCGCGGCGCAGCGCGGCGGCCGCGTCGATGCGGCGCGCGAGCCAGCCCGTGTCCAAGTGCTCGCCGTCCGTGCGGCTGGCGATGCGCACCACCAGCGCGCTCTTGGGCGACCAGAAGCCGCTGCCGAGGAAGCGGCCGGACTCGTCCAGGACGCGCACCGGGTCCCCCGCCGCGGGCGCGCCGCGCAGGGTCTTCACGGCCTGGGCGTACACCCACGGGTGCCCTGCCCAGACCGGGCGCACGCGCCCCTTGCCGAGGATGACCTCAGCCACGAGCAGGCCTGGATGAGTGGACGTCACGGGTCACGGTGGCGAGATGTACCACGCAGGACCCGCGAGGGCAGGCGCGCGCGCCGTGTTGCTCGCCGCGGGCCGTGCCCCTGTGGCCGGTCTTCAGCGGGAGGCTGCCGGCTGCCACTGGTCTCGGTTGGGGTGGGTCCCACGCAAGACACGCAGCTGGACGTATCCGTCGCCGAAGACGCCGTTGGCCCGCGCCTTCAGCCACGGGGGCACCTGCAGGCCCCGCGAGGGCTCCGGGGCCACGCCGTCCGCGAGCTGCCCCACCGGCCCCGGCGTCTCCCAGTACAGCCTGTGGTCGAAGGCGGCCTCCGCGTGGACGCTCCCGTCGTGCACGTGGACGGTGGGGAAGAAGAGCTGGTCCGCGCTGCGGGTCTCGAACCACAGCGCCATGGGGTGCACCAGCGCGTTCCCGGGCCGGAGCTTGAACACGGCGAACCCGTAGTCGCCGTAGCCGGGGAGCTCCGACCACACCGTCGAGGGCAGGCGAAAGCGAGGGTCCAGGCGGTCGAAGTCCGCGATCGAAGGGACGAAGCTCGCGTCGAAGCTGCCCACCGTCTTGACCGCCAAGCGGGGCCGGGGCGCTTGCCGGCGCAGCGGCCCGCCACCCTTCGACTGCCCGAGGAACTGCGTCTGGGCGAAGAGCTGCAAGAGGTCGTCGAAGAGCGTGGGCGCGCCGTCGAGCGCGACGAACTGGTGCGCGTCCTCTTCCGGCAGCCCGGGACGCACCGGCAGCGGGAGGATCATGGCCGCCTCGCCCGGGCTGCGCAGGTTCATGGAGTACACGACGATCTGCCTGCTGCCCTCGCGGCGTGCGTAGATGGACGTGCCGGAGACGTGCAGCGAGCGCGCGCCGCTCCGACCACCGAAGAGCCTCTGGAGCAGCGACGCGGGTGCGTTCGCGACGGTGATCATGCACATGAGCGTTCGTCCTCTGCGCCAGTCTCGGAGAGCGCCGCCGCGAAGGCAAGCGCCGCTCCCCCATGCGCTCCATGCGCGGCTTGCTCGACGGGGTTCGCTGACGTAGCTTGAAGTCACGCGCTCCCCATGGAGTGCCGAGCCGGCGGCGCCGGTCCAAGGCAAAGAAGTACGCATATGCCAAACCTCGGAATGGGCGAGCTCATCGTCATCTTGATCATCGTCATGCTGGTGTTCGGCGCGAGCCGTCTGCCGCAGCTCGGTGAGGGCGTGGGTAAAGCGATCCGCAACCTGAAGCGCGGCTTGGCGGCCGACGACGACATCAACGTGACGCCGGCTCCCACCGCAGCCGACAAGCAGGTGAAGGCCGAGTCCAGCGCGCGCAGCGCCACGGAAGAAGTGCGCGACGCCGAAGTCGTCGAGCGCTGACGCGAGCGATGACGGCCGAGACGCGCCCGACGCCGCGTCGCCACACGGTCCTCGGGGCTTGGGCGGTGCGCGAGGTCGCGAGCTTCCATCTCGGCCGCGTGGCGGGGGCGCTGGCCGCGGAGGGTCTGCCGCTGATGGTGCTGAAGGGCATGTGGCTGCAGCACTACGCGTATCGCGACGCCGACGACCGCCCCTTTGCGGACCTGGACCTCTTGGTGCGAAGAGCGGACCTCCCGCGCGTGGAGACCTGTCTGGTGGCCCTCGGGTACCGCCTGCTGATCGACGCTCCGGGCGATGTCGCGCGCCTCTACGTGTCCGAGGACGGCTTCCAGCTCGACCTGCACTACGACCTGTTCCCCGATGGGCTCTTCCGCCTGCGCGGGGACGCCATGATCGCACGGGGCCGACGCGACGAGGTGCTGGCTGGCGCGCCCGTGCTCGTGCCGGAGCCCTATGACGGCTTCGCGCACTTGGTCGGGCACTTCGTGAAGGGGCGACACGGGCCGGGCGACACCAAGCTGCTGCGGGACTTCGAGGAGCTAGCGCGCGCCGCTGCGCTCCTGCCGGACGTGGCCGCTGCGCACCTGGTGGACGGGGGGCTGCGGCGTGCAGGGCTGTACGCGCTGCAGTTTGCCCGAGACCCGGAGAGCTTTGCGGCCAGGACGCGAGCTCGGCTGCCCCCCGACCCGGTGGGCGAGCACGTCGTGCGCGCCATCGGTGTGCCGCACGCGCCGGAGCAGCCACAGCGGCCGGGCGACCGTCTGTTTGCCTTCGCGCTCGACCACGACCTGCCCAGCGGCGCGCGCGCGTGTGCCCGGCGGCTGCGAGCGCTGGCCCGGGAGGGTGGGGTGAGGCGTGTGTTCAGGCCGACCACCTTGCTGCACGAGGACGCCAAGTGACGAGCGGAGCACAGGGCGCGGCAGGCAGCGAGCCACGCGCGGCCGGGGACGTCACCCAGGCGGTCGTCCTGGGCGCGGGTCTCGGTACGCGCCTCCGGCCCATGACCGAGCACCTGCCCAAGCCAGGGGTGCCGCTGCTGCACATTCCGGTGGCTGCTCACGCCATCGCGCACCTCGCTGCGGCGGGCGTACGCGACGTGGCCGTCAACACGCACTACCTGGCGTCCGCGCTCGAGGCCGCGCTGCCCGCGCATGTCCCTCCTCATGTCACGTTGCGCTTCTCGCGCGAGGCGGCCTTGCTCGGGACGGGAGGGGGCATCCGCGCGGCTTGGGCGCTCTTGGATCGCACCCGGCCGCTGCTGGTGATGAACGGCGACATCCTGTTTCGACCGGACCTGGCCGAGGTCGTGCGGGTGCATCGGACGCGCGCCGCGCTGGCCACCATGGTCGTGCGCGCGCACCCCGAGGCCCAGCGGCTCGGCGCGGTGGAGAGCGACCGCCAGGGCCGGGTAGTGCGCCTGCTGGGCACCCCCGCGGAGCGTGAGGTAGCCGAAGAGTGGATGTTCACCGGTGTGCACGTGCTGTCGCCCGAGGTCTTCGGGCGTCTGCCGGAGGAGGGGTGCATCGTGCGGCGCGGGTACCGCCACTGGGTGGACGAGGGGCTGCCCGTCTACGCCGCGCCCAGCGACGCGACCTTCCGCGACGTCGGGACCCACGCCGAGTACCTGGCGGCCCACCTGGACGCGCTGGACGCCGATCCGAGCACCGTCGCGGTGCACCCAGATGCCCGGGTCATGCCGGAGGCGCACCTGTCGCGCAGCTTCGTCGGGCCCCACGCCGAGGTGGCCTCCGGAGTGCGCCTGCACGAGTGCGTCGTGTGGCCGGGAACCACCGTCCGTTCGAGCGCCACCCGGGCGCTGATCGGCCCGTTTGGCGTCCTGCCGGTCCCCTGAGGCTCAGCCGACGCCGACGACCTTGGCGAGCACGGCGGTGATGTTGTCCGGGCCGCCGTTGCTGTTGGCCTTGTCGATGAGCGCCTTGGTGGCCGTCTTGAGGTCCGAGTGAGCGTTGACCGTCTCTTCGATCTCTTTGTCGCTCGCCGGCCCGCAGAGTCCGTCGCTGCACAGCACGTAGATGTCGCCCGGCTGGGGCTTGTCCAGCATGGTGTCCACCTTGACGTGCTCCTTCATGCCGAGCGCGCGGACGATCACGTTCTTGTGCGGGAAGTTGGCGATCTCTTCCTCGCTCAGCCGCTTCATCTTGATGTAGTCGTTCAGCAGCGAGTGGTCCTCGGTGAGCTGCTCGAGCTTGTTGTCCCGGACCCGGTAGACGCGGCTGTCGCCCACGTGCGCGATGAGCACGCCCTCGTCCACGACCAAGATGCCGCAGATGGTGGTGCCCATACCACGCAGCTTCGGGTCCCGCTGGGCGGCCTCGTAGATGCGTAGGTTGGCGAGCTTGATGCTCGTCATCAGGCGGTTCTCTTCGTACCCCCGCGACTTGTCCATCTTGTAGGGCCACGTCGCTTCCGGGTCGGCGTGGGTGGCGCGGAAGAACTCCCGCAGGGTGTCGATCGCCATTTGGCTCGCGACTTCGCCAGACGCGTGCCCACCCATACCGTCGGCAACGACGTAGAGGTTGTACTCGTCGATCACATCGAAGTTGTCTTCGTTGTGGGCTCGCTTCATGCCGACGTCGGTGTGTCCGACGGCCAGCACACGGGCACGGGATGCCATCTGAGTCTCGCCTTGCGCTGCTGCGGGTCTGCCGAGCGGAATCGCCCGGTGACGCGAAGGTACAAACGTTGACCGGCCCTCGTCAATGAAGTGCACACAGGGGGACCGCAATTAGGGACGCTGGGCATAACTGGGCCCTCGGCCCGGCTCCCTCCGGCGGGGCTTGCTGTGAGCGCCTCGGACGTGTACCCAACGACCATGCCCGAAGAGATCAAGCGCGAGCTCCTCGCGATCGCAGACGCCCTCGACGAGGTGCTGCGCTGGGAGCAGGAGCTCGCCGGGGAGGGCTTCCCCGCGGTGAGCGTGCCGGAGCTGCGTCGCAAGAGCGCCGAGACGCCCGCGCCGCCCGAAGCGGCCCGCCCACAGCCCGAAGCGGCCCGTCCGCGGCCCGAAGCGGCCCGTCCGCGGCCCGAAGCGGCCCGTCCGCTGCCCGAAGCGGCCCGTCCGCTGCCCGAAGCGGCCCGTCCGCTGCCCGAAGCGGCCCGTCCGCGGCCCGAAGTCCCCGCGTCGCCCGAAGCCGCCCGCGACCTTCCTGACGCGCCGCGGCCCCCCCTAGCCGCCGCGTTCCCCCCGCTGAACGTCCTCCAGGATCAGGCGGCTGCCTGCACGGCGTGTGGCCTGCACGTCGGGCGTACCACCAGCGTGTTCGCTCGCGGCAAGGTCCAGACCGACTTGGTGTTCGTGGGCGAGGGCCCCGGCTACCACGAGGACCAGGAGGGCCAGCCCTTCGTCGGCCCGGCCGGTCAGCTGCTGGACAAGATGATCGCAGCCATGGGCTACGGGCGCGACGACGTCTACATCTGCAACGTCGTGAAGTGCCGGCCACCCGAGAACCGTACCCCGCTGCCGGCGGAGGCCGAGGCGTGCTCGCCCTTTCTGCGGGGTCAGCTGGCTCATGTTCGGCCGCGCGCCATCGTGGCTCTCGGCAAGTGCGCCACCGAGTCGCTGGGCTGCATGACGCCCGGGCAGAAGCGCTGGCGAGGCGTCTGGAGCAAGTACGAAGGGGTCCCCGTCATGCCCACCTATCACCCGGCGTTCCTGCTCCGGAGCCCTCAGTTCAAGCGCGACGTCTGGGAGGACCTCCAGCTGGTGATGGGCATGCTCGGCAAGGGCCCGGCGGAGGGGGGACGATGACGCCGCGCAAGCCGTCGGAGCCATTGCCCCCGCGCAAGCCGTCGGAGCCCTCGCGCCCGCTGCTGCCCCGCGAGGAGAGCTACCTGGAGGACGAGTCCCACCTGGACGGGCTCATCGCGGGTGACGACGACGAAGTGGTCGGGCTCGACGACGCGAAGTCGCACCTGGAGGACCCCGCGTCGTTGCTGCCGGGGGACCTGGAGCACGAGTCGGGGTCGCTCCAGCGCTGGCACGATGTCGGCCCAGCCGAGGACGCCGTGGACCCCTCAGCGCTGCTCTTTCTGGACGAGGACGAGGGTGGCTACACCCGCGAGGGCGACGCGCTCGGTCTGGACGAGGATCTGGGGGTGGACGCCCTCTTCGGGGAGCTGAGCGGTAGCGGCGCGCCTGACGACGGCGACGCCGCGGCGGGCGTCGAGGTGTTGGCCGGCCTGGAGCTGCCCGGTCTGCCTGCCCTCGAGGGGGACGAGCACGAGCCCGGGGCGCTCGGGCCCGACGAAGACACGGAGGACTTCTCGGCAGAGCTGCTGCGTCGTTCGGGCCGGGACCTGGGCGCGGGCGGGAGCGAGAGGTGACCTTGGCTGCGGGGGACGCGCGGGTCGCGCGTTTGGTGCAAGCGCTGCGCGTGGGCCTGGGCGCCGCCGAGGGCACGGTGCGTACCGAGCTCGCCTTGCCGGCGGAGACGGACGACCGCGACGTGGCGCTCACGTTGGTGCAGATCCTCTCGGCTTGTCACGCCGCCACGCTCGCAGGGGCGTTGCCCCGCGGGAGCGACGGAGCGGCGCTCGAGTCCGCCTCGCGCACAGACCCACAGCGCCCCGACGGCGCCAGCACGCTCGGTCCAGCGTCCGCGGACTCGTCCTTCATGGGGCAGGTCATGGCCCCGGCGGGCTCGGCCATCGTCTTGTCCGACATGACCGACGTCAACACGCTGCTGGCGCTGGCCCGCGGGGGCACGCTGGGGCAGCGCCGGGCGGCCCTGCAGCGCCTCTCCGCGCTGGTGGACTACCGGGCTCTCTCCAGCGAGCAGCTCCGCGTGGTGGCCGACGGCGTGGCACAGAACCGCAACGTCGAGCTGGCCTACGAGCTGGCCGGCGTGCGTACGCGGCTGCAGGGTGGGGGCCGCGCGACGAGGGCAGAGCGCGAGGGCTGGGAGCGACTGGTCCAGCAGCTGGAGGCGGACATCGCCCACTTCTGGGATGGACAGCTGGAGCACGAGCCCGTGGTCCAGCTCGCGGGCACCGAGAGGGCTCAGGTCTTCTTGCGCGTGCGAGATCTTCCGGACGCGGTCGTGGGGCACCTGGGAGCGCTGGTCGAGGGAGCGGACGGCGCGCTGACTGCGCCGGAGCGGCGCGACGTGCTGGCGGCGCTGCGTCACGCCGGGGACCCGCGCCTGGTGCCTTCTCTGGTGGCGGCGCTGCACTCCGGCGTGGACGCGCTCGTGAGGGAGTCGGCGCGCGCGCTCGGGCGCATCGACGACCCCCGCGCCGTGGTCGCGCTACGAGCAGCGTTCGAGCGGACGGCCCTCGAGGACACCCACCTCATCATCGCGGGCGCGCTCGGTCTCGCTGGCGACCCGCGGGGCGCCCGCGAGGTGGCCGACGCGCTCGCGCGGGATGATCAGTCCCTTGCGCCGTTCGTCCTCGAGGCGCTCGAGGCGCTGGGGAGCGCGGAGCAGGGCGACGCGGTCTGTCGCTACCTCGAGTCCTCGGAACCCGCCTTGCGTACGCGCGCCTGCCGCACCCTCGCGCGCATCGCCGACGGGCGTGTGCTGACCCAGCTGGGTGTGCATCGCCGGGCCACCGCGGTGTCTGCGGAGCGGGCGGAGATCGAAGAGGCCATCGACGCCATCGCGGCGCGCATGGAGCTCCGCGGCGAGGAGGCCATCGTGCCAGACCCGGACGAGAGCCGGGACGCGGCGGCCTCCGAGCGCGGCGTCAACGCGCCCTTCCGACAGCGCCTGCGGGCCTACTGGAACACCCTGATCGGGGCCGTCTGGCTCGGGCTCGGAGCGGTCGCCCGGGCTACGGCCCGCTTCGAGTTCGCCTCCGCCCAGCGGCCGGGGTGGGCGCGGCCGCTCATCGCCATGGGCCTCGCGTTCGCGCGCCGCCGTGAGTACGCGCAGGCGCTCAACGCCTTCCGCCGCGCGCTCGCGGCGGAGCGACCGCGAGTGGAGCGCCACCCCGCCGTGGTCTCCGCGGTCGCGCGTGCCTTCGTGCGGCGCGCCGAGGAGCTGGAGCGGGGAGGGCGCCACGACATCGCCCGCGGCCTGGTGGCGGAGGCCCTCTCGCTGGATCTACGCCGGGCGCCCTCGGAGCTGCGCTTCGAGCTGCAGCGCCTGAACGAGGCGCTGGGCAGGAGGCTGGGCGAATGACCGGGCACTCGGGACCCCCCGCGCCGCAGAGAGGCGCCCCAGGGCTGCGGCGGGCGTTGCTCGAGGTCGAGCTCGACGGACGCTGCGAGTGGGTCACCGTCACCGTGAGCGCGGACGGAAGCGGGGCCCGGGCCGTGACGTCCGACGGCCTGCATCAGGGGCCACTCGTGGACGCCGCGCTCGCGCTGCTCGGCTACGACAGCGCCGCCCCGAGCGCCGTGCCGAGCGTCCCGCCGCGCAGCCCCACCATCGCACCGGAGCGTCCAGCGCTGCGCCGCGAGTCGCTCCCGCCGCCGGACGAGCACGCACGCGCCGACGAACCCCTCGCCGGGGCAGCCGCAGCCTTCGAGGACCTCGTGACGGCGGTCGTGCGGGTGGGGGTGGACGAGGCGGCCGAGGCGCCCTCGGTGCTGGCCGCTCGCGAGCGCCTCATCGCGGCCAGCCCGGCGCCGCTCCCGCTGGGGCTGGCGCGCTACCTGGGGCGCCTGCGCGCGGCCCTCCTGACGCGGGACGTAGTGGTCGTGGCGCGCCTGCTCGACGAGGCCTCGCGCTTCACCGCCGCTGCCCGCCAGAGGACGCCCAGCGGCACCGAGCGCGAGCGGCTGCGCGTCATGATGGGGCCGTTCGTGGACTCGCGCGCCGAGATGGTGTCGGACCGCGTCCTGGTGGAGCTGGCACGCGAGTGGGTCGCCGGCGCGGAGCGCAGCGGCATCGAGAGGCGCTTGCTGATCGACACGGAGTCCGGCGAGCTGTTGGTCGAGTGCCGCACGCGCCAGGGGGTGGCGTCCCTCGGCCCTTGCCCCCGGACGGTGCGCGTCGGCCTCGCCGAGGTGGACCCGGGGCCGTCACCGCGCCGCATTCGCGTCCTCCAGTACGAGCTCTCGAACGGCCTCGACGCGCTGGGCTATGCCCGCATCCTGGAGCACGCCGAGCGGGACCTGAGCGTCGTTCGCGCGCGCTGCCAGCGCGAGATCAAGGCCTACCCGGGCTTGTCCGAGCCCTTCGTGGTCTTCGCGCCAGCTCACACCTCCCGAGACGGCGCCCTGGCCTTCACGGACGCCCGAGGCGCGCTCCTCACGCTGGCTCGCGGGCACGACGAGGGCCGCAGCGCCGCGCTCGAGCGGGCCTTGCGCACGCAGGAGCCCGAGTGGGTGGTGGGAGCCCTCGGTGAGCGGGAGGACGGCCTGGTTCTCGACCCCTGCGGGGTGGGCTTCCGGGAGGGTTCCACGGCCCGCTACCTCCGCCTGGGCTGAGCTTCGCGCCCGACGTTGCCCTCCGGGGGCTCCTCTGGCACCTTCGCGGCGATGCCCACCGCCGCGCCCCTCTCCGTCGCAAGCCCGCCCCGGCGCTTCCACTCCAGCTCGGCCTCGCTGCTCCTGTTGGCCTTGCTGGGGTCGCTGTGCCTGCCGGAGCTGGCAGCCTGCGGCGGCACCACCCCAGGCGCCCCGTTTCGGCGGGCCAAGCTGACCGCGGCCGACGAGTTCGACTGCGCCCCGGCGGACATCCGCGAGGTGGGCGGCATGGAGTGGACGCGGGGCGCGCGCTACGCCCTCGAGGCCTGCGGCCAGCGCCACACCTACGAGTGCGACGAGAGCACCTGCACCCGGGTCTGTGACTACGTCCCCGTGGCGTCCTCCTTCACCGGGGAAGGTCCCGCCGAGGGCGACCACGGCGAGTTCGTCGCGCGCTGGGCCGCGGCGGAGTTCGGCTGCGACGACGTACGCCAGGTGGAGCGCGCGCGCAGCCGCTACACGCTCTCGGTCTGCGGCCAGGAAGTGGTCTACGACTGCGACGACGACGAGGGCTGCGCGCGGCGCTGCGATTGAGCGTGTTCGAGCTCGGTCCGGTGGAGCGCGCGGCGTGGGAAGCCGCGCTTCGGCGCAGTGAGGCGTGGCGCGAGCGCGACGCCGAGCGGCGCCTGCGTGGCGTGGTGCACACGCCCCCTGAGCTGGCGCGCGCCATGGCAGAGCGCGCCCACGCCGCGCTGATCGCGCTGGGAGCGAGCGGGGGACTGGCCGACGAGAGCGTGCACCTGGTGGACCCCAGCTGCGGCACGGGCACCTTCTTGGCCGCCGCCCACACCGTCGCGGGTCCGGGCAGCGCCGCTACGCGCCCGTGGCGGGTGAGCGGCTGGGACCTGGACCAGGACGTCCTCCGCGACGCTCGCGGCGCCCTCGGGGAGGCCTTCTCGGCGGCAGGCTGGCCGCTCGCGCTCGACGCGCGCGACACCCTCGCCTGCGACGTGGAGCTGCCGCCCGGCGGTCGCGTGGTGGTGCTGGGCAACCCCCCGTGGGCGGCGCGCTCCGAAAACCGCGGCGACGCGCGCATGGAGGCGCTGCTCGAGGACTTCCGCCGCGGCGTGGACGGAGAGCGCCTGGCCGAGCGCAAGCTGGGGGTGCTCTCGGACACCTACGTGCGCTTCCTGCGCTGGGCCTGCGAGGCCGTGCGCAGCGCCGAAGGGGGCGGCGTCGTCTCGCTGGTGATGAACGCGTCCTTCCTCGATGGCCCTGTGCACCGCGGTCTGCGGGGCGCGCTCTGCCGCTGGTTCGACGGCATCTCCGTGTGGGACCTCGGCGGCAGCGCGCTGGTGGCCCGCATGGCGGGGCGTGACGACAACGTCTTCGGCGTGCGGCCGGGCGTGGCCGTGCTCACCGCGTGGTCGCGCGGGAGGGGTGCCGAGGACGAGCAGGGCGCGGTGCGCGCGCGCGTCGGCACCTGGCGGGTGCGCGGGACCCTGGACGAGAAGTGGGCGGCGCTCGCCGCGTGGCCGGCGGGGGAGGGCGCGTTCACCACGCCGGTCGCGCCCCTCTACCGTTTCGGCGCGGGGGCCGGGGACGAGTGGCCCAGCGACTACGTCGCGCTCCCGGCGCTGATGCCCTTTCACCAGGAGGGGGTGCAGACCAACCGGGACGACGTGGTCGTGGACCGTGATCCGGCGCGCCTCAGAGACCGCGTCCAGCGCTTCCTCGCGGGGCGCGAAGACGCGGATCTGGCCCGCGCACTCCAAGAGCAGCAGCACTACTCCCCGGCGCGCGCGCGGGAGGCGCTCGCGCGGGCTTGGGCTGAGGACCCCGCCCGCTGCATCCTGCCCATCGCCTACCGCCCCTTCGAGTCGGCGTACTTCGTTCCGGTCGCGCCTCTCTGCCACCGCCCCCGCCCGGCGCTGATCGAGGCCATGCAGCAGAGCGAGCTGGCGCTGGTGACCGTGCGCAAGGACCGCGGTGAGCGCCCGTGGGCGCACGCGCTGGCGGTGCGCGCCATCCCGGACAACTGCCTGCTCTCGTCACGCTCGTCCTGCCGCGCGCGGGCGTTCCCCACGCACGGGCCGGACGGGGCCAGCAACGTGGACGAGGACGTGCTGGCCGCGTGGGCCTCGGAGCTCCCGCAGCCCCCTGCTGCACGCGAGGTCATCGCCTGGGCGCTGACCTGGCTGATGGCGCCGGCCTACCAGCAGCGCTTCGATGCCCTGCTGAAGGGGGACTACCCCGCCGTCCCGCCGCCCCTCGACGTCGACGAGTGGCGTGAGGGGGTCCGGCTGGGCGAGGAGCTGATCGCCCTGTGCTTGGTGGACCACCACGCGCGTCTGCCCGAGCACAGCGACCTCGGTCACCACCGCGAGGCCCGCACGCCGTGGGGCTTCGAGCGGGCGCTCAGCGCGGCCAGCGCCTTCGCCGAGGCCCGTTTCGCGGTCGAGCGCGACGCAGATTGACGGAGCCGCAGCGCTGCCCTAGCGTATTCTCTCCGCAGTGCTCCAGCCGGAAAAAAAATCGAGTATTTCCGTGCGATTGCGTCGGGCGCCGACGCAGTACAAGCCAGTCTCACGCATCGCGGTCGGAGGCATGGCGGAGGTCTGGCGCGGGACGGCCACCTTCGAGGGCGGGGACGAGTACCCGGTGGCCATCAAGCGCGTGCTCCCCAGCATCACGGACCCCGTGTTTCGCGCCATGTTCAAGGACGAAGCGCGCTTGGGTATGACCCTGCGCCACCCGAACATCGTGCCCGTGTACGACGCGCGCGACATCGGCGGCACCTACCTGATGATCATGGAGCTGGTGGACGGGGACTCGCTCAAGGGGCTGCTGGACCGCGCCTTCGAGGCGGGCCGGCCCATGCCCGAGCCCACCGCGCTGTACATCGCACAGCAGCTGGCGGCCGGCCTGGCCTACGCGCACACCGCCGTGGACGCGCAGGGGCAGCACATGAAGATCATCCACCGCGACGTGTCGCCGCACAACCTGCTGCTGGGCAAGAACGGCGTCGTGAAGCTCACGGACTTCGGCCTGGCCGACGCGTCGGACAACAGCGCGCTGGGCGAGGGCATGATCGGCGGCAAGTTCGGCTACCTGGCGCCGGAGATCGTGCGCCAGGAGCCCCACGGGCAGGCGGTGGACATCTTCGCGCTGGGCGTGATCCTGTGGGAGATGCTGGCTGGGCGGCGCCTGTTTCACGGGCGCGACGACGCCGAGACGGTGCGCAAGGTGGCCGCCTGCGAGGTGCCACCGCTGCCGGCCATCAACCCGCGCGTCAGCCAGGCCGTGGACGAGCTGGTGCGCCATACCCTGCAGTCGCAACCAGTGAACCGCATCCCCACGGCGGGGGACTTTGCGGACGAGGCCGCCGCCCTGTTGGCGCGCATCGACGCCGAAGTGGGACCGAAGGACGTGCAGCTGCTCATGGGCTTGCACTCGGTCATGAAGGCCCGCAAGAGCGAGGCGCGCTCCGCCGCGTCGCTCCAAGAAGAGATGGACGTGGCCCACATGCTCTCCGCGGAGCTGGATGCCTTCGCCGCCGCGCAGCAGGGGAAGACGTTGGAGCTGGGCGCGCAGCCTCTAGATCCGAACGCGTTCGGCATCGCGTCGCTGTTCAGCGGCAGCGGCGTGGGGCCCATCACGCCCAAGCGCTGAGGCGCCGCGGGTCTAGTCCAGGGTGCTTGCGGCGTCCGCTGCGGGCAGCCGCAACGGCGTCGCGCTGATGGGGTGAGGTGCCCGAGCCATGAGGTCACGAGCGTAGGTCGTGAGGGCCTCGGCGTCCTCGGCGGGGCCGAAGAGGATGGTGTCGCGGTGGGGGATGACGGCCACGGAGGCGCTGGGGAGCAGCGCGCGGGCGCGGGCGTGGGCCTCCGAGAGGACCACCCGAGCGGCGTCCAGGCCGTCGCCCGACTTGCCGGCGAGCCAGGTGCAGCTCCCCACCTGCAGGGGCTCGAAGCGCATGCGCTCGGAGCGCGCGCGCAGGTTGCGGAGCGCCGCCGCGCGCACCACGGCCAACCCTCCGAGGTGGCCGAGCTCGTCCATGCGGAGGAAGCGCGCGCGGCCCGCGTGCTGCTCCACGAAGGCGAGCAGGACGTCGTCCCCGAGTCGCTCCGTCGCCAGGGCAACGCCCTCGGGCAGCTCGCGCGCGAAGGTCACGGGCACTGGCCGCGGCAGCACGCGAGTCAGGCACTCGCGCGCCTGCTCGGGGGTCATGGACGGGGCCTCCAGCGGTGCGTGGCCACGTCGCTGCGGGAGCATGTCCACTAGGCGCTCCATGTCGCGCGCCAGGCGCAGCGTGTCGCTCGGTGAGCGCGGCCAGCTCGAGCTCGCGGCGACGCGACGGAGGTCGATCTGCGTTCCGTCGAGCAGCTCGATCTCCAGCTCGAAGCGTCGCGCTACGCGCTCGTCGGGCCGGGCCCGGAGCAGCGCGGCGGCGAGCGCAGCCACCACGCTCGAGATGGGGCCGCTGTCCGCAGCCTCGGATTCCGCGAGCGTCAGGCTGTCCGCGAGCGAGAGCAGCGGCTCCTCCGCGTCGAGCGCGGCGTCGATGGCCGCGAAGGGGTCGAAGGTGCCGTGCGCTCCGAGCAGGACGCGGTGCCGCCCCGCGTGGCTGACATGTCCAGGGCCCCCGTGGGCATGCAGCACCAACAGCCCGAGGTAGGCGCCCGCTCCCTCCAGGAAGCGGTCCTCCTGGTGCGGATCCTCGTCTTCCTGCTGGTGGCAGAACGCGTCCACGGCCCGCCCCAACGCTTCTGCCGCAGCGACGCCGTCTGCGGCCCAGTCGATCCCGTACGCGGCGCAGAACGCACGCGCCGCCGCGTGGAGAGGACCCGCTCGCTCTTCGAGCTCATCGAGCCAGCTCGCCACGCGCCACTACCCTTGCAGCAGCCCCACCAACACCGCACCGGCCAGGAGCACGCCGATGATGCCCAGGAACACGAGCGCACCGCCACCTGCCTCGGGCTCGCGGTCGTAGGGACTTCCGCCAGGGGCGGCTGTGGCCTCTGGCCCCGTGGCGTCCTCTGCGGCGCCCGCAGCGGCGGGGGCGGAGGAGGTCGAGGGCTGCTTGTTCTGCTTACCTTTTGCCATGTTGTTTCGGGATAGCACATATCGGCGCGGGCCCCGCTTTCAGAGTGGCATCGCGCTTGCGTTCTGGCCCTCGACCGGGATGATGCTGAGCATGGGAAGCACCTCTTCGCTCGACGACGTCCTCGCTGTGCTCGAGCGCGTGCCCTTCCTCGGGGGGCTCAAGCGCGACGCAGGCGCGCTCCGGCGGGTGGTCTATCTGCGGCGTGTGCCGCGCATCGTGGTGCTCGCGCCGCGCGGGGCGGGCAAGACGCACGCCCTGAACACGCTGCTGGACCGGCCGGCCCTGCCTCTGGACGCGCCCCTCAGCCACGGCGCGTGGATTGGCGTGGACGCTGCGGGAGCGAAGGTGGACTGGCTGGAGCTGGACCCGCTGGACGCGGGCACGCCTGCCGCGCTCCGGCGCGCCTTCGACGAGCGCGCGGTGGACGTGCTGCTCTTCCTCGCTGGCCCCACGCACGTGGAGGCGGGGCTCGGAGACATCCTGGACGGCGTGCGGCGGGCCATCGAGACCCTCACCCCGAAGGAGAGGCCCAAGCTGCTGGCGGCGCTGAGCCGGGCGGACCTGGTGGGTACGCGCGGGCGCCCCTTCGATGACTCACAGCGCATCACCATCGACCTCTTGCGGCAGCGTCTCGAGCGACAGCTGGCCGAAGCGGGGGTCATCGCCGCGGACGTGTTCGCGCTCTCGTCTGAGTCGGCGGACCCGGAAGAGCCTCCTTACGGGGCGCGCGAGCTCTCGGAGGCCATCCTGGCCGCCATGCCCGACGAGGCGATGATCGAGTGTGCGCGCGCGCTGCCCTTCGCACGTGAGGGGCGTGAGCGGGTGGCGCAGCGTGTGGTGCAGGCCAGTGGCACCCTGGCGGTCACCGTCGCCGTGACCCCCATCCCGCTGTCCGACATGGCGCTCATCGCGCCGCTTCAGGCCATGATGGTCACCGCGGTCGCCTACATCTCGGGCCGCCCGTGGGACCTGCGCACGGCCGGAGAGTGGATCGCCGGCCTGGGGCTGGTGGGCGGCGCGGGCTTCGGGCTGCGCTGGAGCGCCCAGCAGCTGGTCAAGCTCGTCCCCGGCGCTGGGAGCATCGTCTCCGCCAGCATCGCTGGGGCGGGCACCACCGCGCTCGGCAAGAGCGCCATGGCGTACTTCCTGGGCGTTCCCGGCAACACCCCGGCGCTGCCCCGCTAGAGCGCCGCGCGGGTCGTTCATTCAGCGGGCACGCGCACGCGACCGGGCGCGAGCGCGTGGCGTCTGGGAACCCGACCGGCTCTCAGGGGAACTCTCCGAGGAGGCGCCAGCGGTCGCCCTCGAGCTCGATCATCCCCTCCCGTGTCAGCTCCTCCAGCAGGCGCGCGACGTCCTCTGGCCGGCTGCCGTCCTTGTTCACGTAGTCGAGGTAGCGCGCCACGGAGTCGAGCTCTGGCAGGGGTCCTGCCGTGACGGTTCCGCCACGCGTGAGCGTGTGCAGGACGTAGTCGCCCAGGCGCGGCCGACACGTGAGGCCCAGCTCGCGGATGGCCCGGCGAAGAGCACCCAGCGACACCCCGAAGCGCGCCGCGGCGGCTGCTCGGCGCACGTCGGGGAACTGCGCGTAGCGCGCGGCGCGGAAGAGGCGTTCTGATTCGGCGTCTGCGGAGTGCGTCATGGTGTGCGGGCCAGGTCGCGGCGTTGCTGGGTCTCTCGCTCGGGACGGTGCGCATCTACGTGCGGCGCACCTACGCAAAGCTGGGTGTCTCCACCAAGAGCGAAGCGACGTTGCTAGCCGTACGACTCGGTATCCTGTCGTGAGCCGGTCACGAGCGGCGCCAGGCCCTTCCGGCGATCCTGAACTGTGCTCTAGCGCGTCGCGCCGTAGGTCCAGCCCGTTAGCTGCGTCGTGGAAGTCCAGGGCTGGGAGTAGACCTCTGCGGTCGCCTGCGCGGCGGTCCCGTTGCGCGTGACGTTCAGGCCAAGCCGGTAGTTCATGCCCGACACGACCTGCTGCGACACCCACGCGATGCTGACGAGCTCGATCGTGTCGCCGCTCACGCGCGACTGCTCCTGCACGGCGAACGCCGCAGCCGCCCGGGGGCCGTCGGCGTTCACGTCGCCTTCGCCCCAGCCGCCAGGGACAGCGCGTGCGCTCTCGGCCGGCACGTCGTCCGCGGAGTCGACCTCGGGCTCGGTGGCCTCTGCGGTCTCCGTGTGCTCCGTCGTGGTGGGCTCGGTCGAGCCGCCCCCGCATCCCGACACCAGCGCCAACGCCATCATCAGGCTCATGAACCGTGTTTGCATGGGGGGATGATAGCAGCGCGCGCCAACGTGGGGGCAGCGAGCGCGCTCCCGTGACGCGACCGAGCGGGCCGCGACCCCCGCGCGAATGCGCGCTCGGGAACCAACACAAGGGGGCGAGGCGCGGCGCAAGCGGGTATCCTCCGCCGCCATGAAGCTTGTGACCGGCACGGCTGGAGTGTGCGAGTGGGCGTTCATCCACGGGACGCTGGACGACGTGACCATGGAGCAGTTCGTTGCGCATCTTCGTCGGATGTCGGAGCGCATCGAGCCGGGGCGCGTGGTGCTGGACATCACGCACGACGTGGGTATGCCAACGGCTGTCCAGCGGCGCCGGATCGTGGAGGCCCTGCAGTCGTCACCCAAGCTCGACTTGGTTGCTGGGCACGCGCTGGTCATCAACTCGACCCTGGGGCGCGGGCTGCTCACCGCGATCAACTGGATCGTGCGCCCACCCTTTGAAGAGAGGGTCTGCGCGACTCCGACGGAGGCCCTGGACTGGCTCGCGACGCGCAACGCCGCAGTGGACCCGTCGAGCGTGCTGACCAGTCTCGAGCGGGCCGTTCCCGGCTTCTCGGCCCTGTCGTGGTAGCGTGACACCCACGAGGGGTCCGGGGTGTGCGCGCCCGAGCAGAGCGCCCGTGGGCGCTGGGTCAGGGAGCGACGTCTTCGCGGCGTGGCCAGTTCGCGATGCCGCCCAGGTCGAGTACCTCTCGCTGCGTGGCGCGCAGCGTCCGCGTGGCGCTCGCGCTGCGTCCCCCCGACTGGCAGTAGACCACGACGCGACCCGCGGGGACCTCGTCGATGCGTTGCGATAGCTCCTGGACGGGGATGTTGATGGCTCCGCGCACATGCCCGCTCGCGAACTCTGCAGGGGTACGGACGTCGAGCAGGGTGGCCCCCGACTCCACCCACTGGACGGCTTCGGTGCCCGTGTCCGCGGCGGACGTGGCCGGCTGGTCGCTACAGGCCAGCGTCAGTAAGGCAAATAAGAGCGCCGAGGCGGCTGCGCTCCGTCGTGACGGCTTCGTGTTCTGCATGTTGATCCTCGTGAGCGAAGGCACGGTCCGTACTACGCCGATGCGCGTTGTCCGTCCACCGGGCGGTTCCTCAGCTTCATACCTGGGAAACACCGATGGACCTCAGAGTCCCCGCACGACCGTGGGCGGCGCAGGGCAGGTCGCGGAGCACCCCCCACCGGGCGTGCACGTGGAGTTGCAGACCGTGATGACGACCCCTGCGTCCCCGTCGTAGCTGTCCCCCCAGCAGCGCACCGCGTCGTCCAGGCCAACGGCGCAGGTCGTGCTCGGCGACCCGCCGATGCGTGTGGCCAGCACGCCCGGTACGCGCGCCGCCAAGAAGAGGCGCTCCGTCGTGAACGCGTCGGCGCCAGCCTGGCCCGCAACGTTGTGACCCCAGCAGTAGACCTCCGCCAGGTCGTCGACGATGCACGCCGTCTGGGACACCAGGTGCAGCGCGGTCGCGTTGCGTACGTCTCGCACCTGGATGGGCGTCGGCGAGAAGGTGCGGTTGGCGCCCGCGCCGAGCTGCCCGTTGGTCCCCGTACCCCAACAGTAGACGCTACCCCCGACGCGCCGTGCACAGGAAACGTCGTGGCCAGCCTCGACCTGCACCACGTCGCTCAGCGAAGACACGGCGACCGGCGTGAGGCTGTCGGCTCCGAGGCCGTTGCCCAGCTGGCCGGCTCCACCGGCGCCCCAACACACCACGCCCCCGGTGCGCCGCAGCGCGCACACGTGCGTATCGCCCACCGAGACGCTGAGCGCGTCGTCGAGCCCCGCGATGCCCGTGGGGACGCCGCCTGCGGTGATGGTCGTGTCGAGCCCCAGCTGGCCATTGCGGTTTTGACCCCAACAGCGAACCTCGCCGGACGTGAGCACCGCGCAGGTCGTGTTGGCGTTCGCGCTGAGGCTGGTCGTCGGAGGCAAGGTCACGCGCGAGGCCGGAAACACGCCGTTGGCGATGCTCTCGTTGCCGAGCTGGCCGAACTCGTTCCAGCCCCAGCACCAGACCTCCCCGTCGCCACGCAGCGCGCACGTGTGCCGAGCGCCAGAGGTGACCTGATGATTCTGGTCGGTCTCGGTCACTGGAGAGGCGGTCGGATCGCCGTCGCCCCAGCAGCGCAGAGCGCCGCTCCGCAGCACCGCGCAGGGGGCCCCGCGCACGGGAGCCCTCGCCGTGTCGAAGCCCGTGACGGCGGTGGGGATGTCACGGCTGTCCGTGGTCCGGTCACCCAGCTGTCCCTGGGCGTTGCGGCCCCAACACCACGGCTGACCCACCTCGTCGATGGCACAGGTGGTGTCGCCGCCTGCGTCGATGGACGCAAAGCGCGCGGGGCTGTTTGCGGAGCCCACGCCCCCGTAGGAGCCCGTGGTTCCGCGGCCGAGCTGTCCCTGGTCGTTGGCCCCCCAGCACACCACGCTGCCGTCCGCGCGCAGCGCACACACGTGGTCGCGGCCGGCGCTGAGCGCGGTCAGCGCGGGGCTGCCTGGCGGCTGGAGGCCCAGGGCCAGGGGTTGTTCGATGACGCTGGGCGGCGTCACGAGCCCCTGACCGTCGCTGTTGTCTCCCCAGCACGCGATGCTCTGCCCATCGGTCGAGCACGCGAAGCTCTCTCCGACTGCAACCAGGGGGTGCGCGTGGCTCGGGTCCACGGCGAGGGGCGTGCTCGAGCACGGGTCCTCGCCCGAGACGGGCAGGGTCGGCTCTCTCCACGTGCAGAGAGGCAGAGGGTCGTTGTTTCCGAGCTGTCCGAACACGTCCGAGCCCAGGCACCACACCCCGGACACCGGGCCGCCGTACCCACAGAGCGAGTCCCATCCGACGTCCAGGCTGCTCGCCCCGCTGGTGATCTGTACGGGCACCCTGGAGTCGAACAGGGCCGGACCCCAGCCCCAACACCACACCCCGCCATCCTCACGGGTTGCGCAGAAGCTGCGCGAGCCACCCCGGATGGACTGCGCCTGGGTCAGCCCGAGCACCTCGGTGACCACGGCGTAGTTGGCCGCGACCGAGACGCCGCGCGCCCCATAGAGGCTGGAGCCGTCGCAGAAGACGCGACCGTCCGTCGCCACGGCGCACGTCGTCGCGGCGCTGACGGCCACGGCCGACGACTCGCCGAAGCGACTCGAGTGGGAGGCATACGCGCGCATCTCGCTCGTGCCGGCGCCGAGCTGCCCGTCGCTGTTTTCGCCCCAGCAGCCGATCGCGCCGCTGCTGGTCACGACACAGGCGTGACCTTCGCCCACCGAGAGTGACGTGGCCGTGGGGACCGCGCACAACCCTGCCGTGCAGGTCTCCCCCAGCGGGCACGCGGTGCCGCAGCTCCCGCAGTGCAGCGAGTTGCTGCTGAGGTCCGTCTCACACCCGTCCAGGGCGTTGTTGTTGCAGTCGCCGGCGCCGGCCTCGCACAGGGCGACCTCGCAGCTCCCGCTGATGCAGAAGCCCGCGTCGACCTGGTTCGTGGAGCACGTGGCGTCGGCGTCCACCCGTTCGTCGATGCGACCGTCGCAGTCGTTGTCCACGCGGTCGCAGAGCTCCGGCGCCCCCGCGTAGGTGTCGGCGCGGAAGTCGTTGCAGTCGTCCAGCGGCGCCGTGCCACCGGCGCACACCGAGCTCGGGTCCAGGTGCCCGTCATGGTCGAGATCACGCTCGAAGAGCCCATCGCAGTTGTTGTCGACGCCGTCGCAGAGCTCGGCGGCACCAGGGCGCACCGTGTCGTCCGTGTCGTCACAGTCGAAGCCATTGAGCGCGTCCGAGTGCGCTTCCGTGCACGCGTGCGCGACCGGCACCGTGGGGTCGCCGAAGCCGTCGCCGTCCGCGTCGCGGTAGAAGGTGGCGAAGACCCCTTCGTCCAGCGTGCCGTCGCAGTCGTTGTCGAGGCCGTCACACACCTCGGTGCCGGTCGGGCTGACGCCAGGCGCAGCGTCGTCGCAGTCCCGCCCGCAGTTCGGTTCGCCGTCCGTGCCGGCGTTGCAGCAGGCGGCGTCGCCCACGCCATCGCCATCCAGGTCGCGAAAGCCGTACGTGCTCGGGTCGCAGTCCTCGTCGCGGTCGTCGACGTCGCAGACCTCGGTGTTCCCCGGAAAGCGCCCGCTGTCGCTGTCGTCGCAGTCGTCACCGCCGCACACCATGGCGCGGTGCCCGTCGTCGTCGGCATCTTCGGTCTCCGAGCAGGTCGTCCGGCAGCTCAGCGACGCTTCGATGCAGGTCTGACCCTGCAAGCACGGCGCCTCGGCGACCACACAGCCCCGCTCATCGGCGCTGCTGTTGGCGGGGGCGCAGCGCTCGGCGCCGTTGCAGAAGAGCCCGTCGTCGCAGTCCAGGTTGCGCTCACACATGTTGTCCGACGGGACGCCAGCGTCCTCCACGGTGACCGGAGGCGCGCCGCCGCCGCAGCCTGAAACAAGGTGCAAGAGTGAGCAGAGAAGCAAGAAGCGAGGGGCGCGCATCCGCCCACCCTACTCGAATCGCGTGTCACCACCAACGGAGACGGGCTGACGCAAGCGTGCCGCTGCCGGAGCGCGACGCAGGTCGTCCCGCTTCCAACGGGTGGCCGCACCTCGTCTCTCTCCAGCGCTGGCTGCCATGTCCGAAGGGGAGTAGGACCCCGTATGTTCCTCGGCACCGTGATCCTGATCGTGTGCGCGGCCGTGATGATCTGGCTCCTGTCGCCACGGATGCGGCACAGCGACACCTGGCGCGCCATCGCCACGCCGCTCGCGTCCATCATCGGCAGCGGCTTTCTGATTGTCGGGCCCCTCTTGGGCGCCACCGTGGGCGCGTGGGCACCCGTCGCGATGGCGGGCATCGTGTTGCTGGCCTATGGGGTCGGCGCCTGCGTTCGCTATCAGATCCGCGTGACGGAGGCCTTGCTGGCCGAAGACGACCCGTCGCCAGTGCTGCAGGGACTGGAGCGCGCGTCAGGTCCGACGCTCGCCGTGGCCTACGTGATCTCGGTCGCGTTCTACTTGCGGCTCCTCTCGGCCTTCGCGCTCTCCCCGCTGACGCTGGACGACCATGTGCTGGCCGAGCGCGCGCTCACCACCGCCGTGCTCGTCGGCATCGGCGTGTGGGGGATGGCGCGCGGCCTCGAGGCGCTCGAGTCTCTCGAAGACCTCGCCGTCTCGCTCAAGCTCGCCATCATCGCCGCGCTCCTGGTGGGCGTCAGCGCCTACGACTGGGAGGCACTCCGCGCTGGCACCGTCACGCTGCCCACCGCTCCGCCGAACACCCCCTTACACACCGTGCGCGTCCTCGCGGGGCTCCTCTTGGTGGTTCAGGGCTTCGAGACCAGCCGCTATCTCGGTGCCGAGTACACCGCCGAGGTCCGGGCCCGGACCATGAAGATTGCGCAGTGGGTGTCGGGGGCCATCTACGTGGTCTTCGTCGCTCTCTGCGTTCCTCTCTTGGCGAACGCCCCGGCTAGCGCGGACGAGACGGCCGTCATTCAAATGACCGCCGTGGTTCACCCCTTGCTCCCGCACATGTTGCTGGTGGCCGCGCTCATGAGTCAGTTCTCGGCGGCGGTGGCCGACACGATCGGCGGAGGGGGCCTCATTCATGAGCTGACGCGGAGCCGTGTGAGCGTCGGACTCGGCTACGGGATCCTGCTGGCGCTGGCCGCGGCGCTGACGTGGACCGCGAACATCTTCGAAGTCATCTCGCTCGCGTCACGCGCCTTCGCTCTCTACTACGCCCTCCAAGCCACCAGCGCCGCGGTCGTGGCGCACCGAAGGAGCGACCCGCGCGCGTGGGGCTTCGGAGCGCTCGCGCTGTTGCTGGTTGCGATTGTCGTCTTCGCGGTCCCGGCGGACTAGAGCGTCCCGGTCTTCCCGGTCTTTCAGCACGTCCCGCGGAACCGGAATCCTGCTCTAGCAAAGCGACCGGCCGGGGCCGGATCCTGCAGGAGAGAAACATCTGCGCGAGATGTGGTGCACCTTGAAGGGGAGACACCGCTGCGGCAGCTACACCCCGTTGTTCACTAGCGCTGTATTGCCTCAGCTCTAGCTTGGGTCCGAGCCGGCCATCCTTCACTGGTGAGCGTCGTGATTTCACGAGGACTCCCCGAGGTCAGATTCCAAATGGACGCATCTCGGGCCGCAGCGGCGCCTCTCTGGAGGTATCGATGAACAGGAAGAAGAAATCAAGTGGGGCCGGACGACTCGAGCTGAGTCCGTCACGTCGATGGGTCGCGGGAGTCGACATAGGGAGTACCGAGCACTGGGTGTGTGGTCCAGAGCAGGACGACGGCGAACGCGAAGTGCGTCAGTTCGGCGCGACCACGCCGGAGCTGCATCGCATGGTCGCATGGCTGCAGGAGCTGCAGGTCGAGTCGGTGGCGATGGAGAGCACCTATGTCTACTGGGTCCCGGTCTACGAGGTTCTCGAGGCCGCCGGGATCGAGCCGGTGCTCGTGAACGCGCGAACACTCAAGAACGTGCCGGGGCGCAAGACGGATATGGCGGATTGCCAGTGGCTCCAGCTGCTGCACGCGTGCGGCCTACTGCGGGGGTCATTTCGTCCCAGCGGCCAACTCGGACGTCTACGTGCGTTGACGCGGGAACGGAGCAGCTACTCGGAGAGTCAGAAGCGCTGGGTTCATCACATGCAGAAGGCGCTGGACCAGATGAATGTGCTGGTTCACCGGGCGGTCACCGACATCACGGGCACGACGGGGATGGCCATCATCCGTGCCATCGTCGAGGGCGAGCGAGACCCTCATCGATTGGCTGCGCTTCGACATCCGCGCTGTCGGCAACCCGAGGAGAAGATCGCCGAGTTCCTGACAGGCACCTGGCACGAGGAGCACCTCTTCAACCTCGCGATGGCGCTGCGCATGTACGACGACGTCACCGCGATCGTCGCCGAATACGACACCCGGCTGGATGTGGAGTTGCAGACTCTGCGGCCTGAGGACCGCGAGGACGAGCCCTGTCCTCCGCATCCGAATCGAAGCAAGGCGAAGACGATGAAGACGCGCGGAGAGCTCCCCCTGCGCGAGACGCTGTGGCGCGTCGCTGGCGTTGACCTCACAACCATCGATGGCATCGGTGCCGAGAACGCGCGCACGATCCTCACCGAGATCGGCTTCGACATCGCGAAGTTCCCAACCGAGAAGCACTTCGTGTCATGGCTAAGACTGTGTCCTCGAGTCGCCGTCTCTGGCGGCAAGCCCTTGAAGAAGAGATGCAATGGCATGGGTGCCTCTCGATTGGCCGCCGTATTCCGCAACGCCGCCGTGACCCTCAGTCGCTCGAAATCGGCTCTCGGAGCCGCATACCGGAGGCAGGCCTCTCGCCACAGCGGGGCGCGCGCCGTCTTTGTGGTCGCTCGCAAGCTCGCGACCCTCGTGTATCGCATGCTTCGATTCGGCGCTGACTACGTCGACGTCGGGCAAGCAGCCTACGAGGCCCGCTACCAACACCGTCGCCGCCTCGGCCTCGAGCGAAGCGCCGCCGAACTCGGTCTGGCGCTGGTCCCCCTACAACCCACAGGCTGACCCAAACACCTCCGCGCTGGTCACGGGGGATGTTTCAGGTCAGATCCCGCCCGCCGCGAGCGCCAGCTGGGCCGCCGCGTCGGCGGACACGAGCACCACGTTGGATGGGAGGATGTCCGTGAGAGCCGTGTAGGAGTTCTCGAGCGTGAGCCCGCCGTCGCTGGTCATGTACACCCAAGTGACCGTGCCCGCGGGAAGCGCTGCCAGTCGGTCGGACATCTCCTGGGCGCTGGGGTGGTAGGCGTCGCTCCCGTTCACGCCGCGCCACGAATGCGAGCGGAAGATCACGGCGTTCGAACCGTCGGCGCCGGGGACGAGCTGGTACTCCTGCTCCGCGGGCCAGGCCGAGAACATGTCGATGAGGTAGGGCACGTTGACCGGGAAGATCCCCTGAATCTGACCGCCCTCGTGCGCGTAGCGCGGGAGGAATTCCTGAACGGACCCCCGCCACGTCGAGAACCACTCCCAGTGCACCACGCTGTGCGTCCCGAGGATGCGTGCGACCCGCTCCGTGTTGCTGACGAAGCGGGCCTGCTCCTCCGGCGGCATCGAGCCTGGGTAGGAGTAGAGGTGTCCGCTTGGCGGGAGCGCGAAGTAGTCCGAGCCGGTGGACTCCGCAGCGGCGTAGTACCACTCGAGCACGTCGGGGGCGAGCTCGGGGAGGTGCGGCGAGATCGTCCAGGTGAGGGGAGGGCATGCGGGGCTCGCGTCTCGGCACTGAGCGAGTCGTTGCTCCATCCAGTCCCGCCGCGTCGACATGATGTAGCGGACGTTGTCGCCGTCTCCGACGACGAACGCGACGTAGACCTTGGTGGGGTCATAGGACACCGCCTGCGGGTCGTTGTGGGGAAGCTCGTCCTCTCGCTCGATCGGTGCGCGACGGCTGCCGAAGAAGGACAGGTTGGAGGTGCGCGTCGGGATCGCCCCCATGTTGGCGCTCTCCAGGCAGCGCGTCTGGGCTTCGTGCAGGTAGCCCTGTACCAGCCACGAGTCGTTGTAGCCGTACACCGGCAGAGGCGTCTCCCAGCCGCTCTCGTTCACGACCCTGGAGAGCAGCTCCCTCTCCGGGTGCCCGGCCGTACACCCATTGACCAGAAACGCGACGAAGAGCCTCCGCTCGAAGACGTAGTCGACAAGCGCAATGGACATGTTCTCGGAGATCTCCGGATTCGCGAGGTCGGCGGGCGAGCGGTTGTAGCCCGGGTTGAGCATCGCCAGTCCCGTCGTCTGCTCGAGGTAGTTCTCGTACACGTGCTGGGTGGCCAGGAGCTGCGTGTCTTTGCCGGCGAACTCCAGCGTCGCGTCGACGAGGGGGTCCTCGCAGCGGATGGGGGCCTCGTCCGACAGCATCGGCGCGCCACGGACGGCGGCGACCGTCATGATGCTCGGGAGGATCTCCTGCTGCGCTTCGTACGAGTACCGAACGCAGCCGAAGTCGGCGACACACTCCGCGAGGAACTCCGGCACCTCTTGGTCTCGAGCCGACTCCAGACCGAGGGCGTCGAGCCAGAGCTCGTCCTGGGCGATGGCGCCGTCGATGGCGGCTTGGGGGACGTCCGCATCGCTCTGCACGAACACGGAGCCTCCGAGGCGGCGGTTGTACAGCCCTGCGCACGCGTGTGTGGCCAGCTGCGTCGCAACGGAGTCCGAGGCGCGCACGTGCACCGTCCGAAACTCGTCCGCGTAGCGTGCGGACGGCGTGCAGGTCCACGAGGCCAGCGCGAGGCAGGCGCCCAAGAGCGGTGCGGGGACGCGAAGTGGATGCGATTGTCGGAGCGTGAGCGGGGTGCGCATGGGTGTCCTGCCTGGTCGTGCCTGGTCGACAGTCGGCCTCTGAATGGCCCACGGGCCGCAGACCAGCTGTGTTGAATGCGCGGCGAGCATACACTGCCGAGGCGGTGCGCCGAGGCGGTGCGCTCGAGGCGATGCGCTCGAGGCGATGCGCGGGGCTGCGGGGCCCCTCCCCATACCCGCGGCCAGCTCGAGCGCTGTGTGGACCACGGAGGGCCCCGCTGAGCCGCCAGGGGTTCGTCACGGCGAGAAGCGGAGGGCGGCGGGTTCCAGGGCGAGGCCGAGCGCGTTCGTGAGAAAGCTGATGGTGTGGTACTGGCCGGCCAGCGTCACCAGCTCGATGAGCTGGGCGGGTGAGCGGTCGGTGGCGAGCGCGACCCAGAGGTCGTCCGGGATGGTGGCAGACGCGTGCAGGGCTTCGATGGCCTGCAAGAGAGCGCGCTCGGCAGGCGCGAAGGGCTCGAGGTCGCCGCTGACGGTGGCCGCCAGCTCCGCGGGGGACAGGCCGGCTGCCCTGGCGAAGAATGCGGCGTGGACGCCCCACTCGTACTCGGCGCCGCACAGCGCGGTGGTGCGTAGAATGACGAGCTCGCGGTCGCGCACGCTGACCGAGCCGGGGTCGAGCAGGCCACCGCGACGGACGCGGCGAAGGACGCGTGGGTTGTGGGCCAGCGTGCGGAACAAACCGAGCGGCGGGACGCCGGGCGGCATCAGCTTCCGGAGGTCCTCCGCGACCTCGTCGCCCCACGGGGGCTCGACGGGCGGGAGGCGAGGGGCGGTTCCAGAGGACGGTGAGGAGTGGGGCGGCGCGCTGCGGTTCATGGGTTTGCTCCTTTGCTACGGAATGTGTAGCGAACGCGATTCTCTGGCGCTACAACTTTTGTAGCGATAAGGTCCCGGCATGTCGGTTCGAGGATCGAAGACGGGGCGCCCGGTGATGCGGGTGCTGGACGTGCTGGGTAGACGCTGGAGCCTCCGCGTGTTGTGGGAGCTGCGCGATGGGCCCCTGACGTTTCGCGGGCTGCGGGATGCGTGCGACGACGTCTCGCCGAGCAGTCTGAATCAGCGCCTCACCGACCTACGGGCGCTGGGTGTCGTCGAGGCCGGCGAGGACGGCTACGCGCTCACCAGCGCCGGACGCGAGCTCGCCAAGCTGCTGCTGGGTCTGAGCCGCTGGGCGGAGGCGCACGTCCGCTGAGCGCGTTGCCCCCACCCCCGGGCGCACGACACGTGACACGAGGCAGCGTTCTCTCGCGAGGTTCGGCGGGTGCACCATGCGGTCGCACCTTGGCGCGCCACCGGATTGGCGAGGCCCGCAAGCGCGAGAAGAGCGCTAGTAGCAGCCAGCCTGGCAGGCTCGGTACTGGGCCTGGCAGGCGGCCCGGCAGGCGCGGGTGCGGTCGTCGCAGCGGGGGATGCAGTCGTCCCAGCCCACGCGGCAGAGGGGGTCGCAGGCGGTGGTGTTGGTGACGGGGGGTGGCGAGTGGTAGGCGGCGCGCACCTCGGGGGAGTCCGGGCGTGGCACGCCGGTGTCGCTTCCGTCCGCAGCCACGGGGGCGCCCTCTGTGGCGGCCTCCACAGCGCCGACACCTGCGTCGCCCTCCGTTGGGGTGGCTGAGGGTTCGGGTTCCAGGACCTCCGCCACGACGGTGCCGGGCAGGGGCGGCGCCGTCACACCGGCTTCCAGCTCCGCGTGACGGCTGCGAGCGTGCGCCACCCGGTCGGGCGGCTGCCCCGGTGTGTAGTGCTCGAGCCAGCGGGCCCAGCACTCGCGCCGCAGCTCAACGCTGATGCCGGGATCCACGTCCGCCGCATAACAACGCTCGTAATACGTGTCACTCTCGTGGATCATGCGCATGCTCGGTCCGCAGCCGAGCGCCGTCCCCAGCACCACGCCCAGCGTGCCCACCATGAAGACCCGCGACAATGAGCAGACAGAGCGTAGCGACAAGGGCATGAGCCCGGACCCTAGCACTCACGCTCTCAAACGAGAAGGTCGCGCCCCGGTGGTGGCGGTCGGTCGCTTCAGCGCGAAGGACTTCGGGTCCTTGTGGCTGGCCTGGAGCGAGGCTGGGCTGGTGGAGGTCTCCTTCGCGCCGTTCGACTGGCTGGACACCGTCGGAGTGCCCAGCCTGGCCATCCCCAAGGTGTACGCGGAGCCGCTCAAGGCGTACTTCAATGGTGAGGACGCGCAGCTGCACACGTTGCCACGGGACGCGCGCGGGACCCCATTTCAGCATCAGGTGTGGGACGAGCTGTGCCGCATTCCCCGTGGCTCCGTGCGCAGCTACTCCGGCGTCGCGCTGGACATCGGCAACCCCCGGGCCACGCGCGCCGTCGGACTGGCCAACGGCCGCAACCCACTGCCGGTCGTGGTCCCGTGTCACCGCGTGGTGGCCGCGTCGCACCAGCTTGGGGGCTACACGGGCGGGCTCGACCGCAAGCGCGCGCTGCTGGAGCTGGAGGGGGTGCACATCGAGGGCGACGTGGTGCGCCCGGGGCAGCTGACCCTCTTCGAGGGCTAGCCATCAGCGCGCCAGGGCGCGCGCGCGCAGCCAGCTGCGCAGCTCCACCCACGCGAGGGGGAGCAGCGAACAGGCCTCCACGGGCCCGCGCAGGCGGACTCCCAGAGCCTGCGACAGGCTCAGCGCGCCCAGCAGCGCCAGCCCCTGGAGCAGCGCCACGCGCCGCGCGCGAGCCCACTCGCCAAGCGCCGGAGGGCTCTCGCCGCCGTGGCGATAGGCCTGCTGGATGACGGCCAGCCACGCAGCACCCAGCGCGCCGAAGACCAGCGCCAGGGGGATCCGCAGCGCGGCCTCGCGGGCGAGGGTCACGTAGGCCACGGCGCCCACGAAGGCGAAGACGCCACAGAGCGTGAGCGCGGCCCAGAGGCGCGCCCGCGGGTAGCTTCCCAGACGAGGCAGCCCCCCCTGCGTGGGTACCGGCGCGGTCGCCGAAGAGGGC
Source organism: Sandaracinaceae bacterium (assembly GCA_020633075.1). Classification (GTDB taxonomy): domain Bacteria; phylum Myxococcota_A; class Polyangia; order Polyangiales; family Houyiibacteriaceae; genus JADJJE01. The sequence goes on along the minus strand of JACKEI010000001.1, from coordinate 1,742,355 downwards.
AGGGCGTCTATGGCCAGCAGCATCGCTGCGGCGCTCTCGTAGCGCGCCTGCGGGTCGCGGCTCATGGCGCGCTCGACGATGGCGCAGACGCTCTCGGGGAGGGAGGGGGCCAGCTTGGTCAGCGCGGGAGGCTGCGTGCCGAGGACGCTCCGCAGCACCGCGTCGGCGTCTCCGCTGAAGGGCGGGCGGCCGCTCAGCATGCGGTACAGCACGGCGCCCGTGGCGTACACGTCGCCGCGCACGTCCACCGGGCGTCCGGCCGCTTGCTCGGGTGGCATGTAGGCCGGGGTGCCCACCACGGCGCCGGCCTTGGTGATGCCTGCCGCGTCTGCGAGCTTGGCCACGCCAAAGTCCAGCACCCGCACGTGCGGGCTGCCCTCGCCGGGCGACAGGAAGATGTTGGAGGGCTTGATGTCGCGGTGCACGACGTGGGCCGCGTGCGCCGACTCCAGCCCCTTCAGCACTTGGCGCGTGATCTCCAGCGCCACGGGCACCGGCAGTGTCCTGCGGCGGCTGAGATGCTGCTGCAGGTCTTCCCCCACCAGCCTCTCCGTGACCACAGCCGGGCGCCCATCGGGCGTGGTCACCAGGTCCAGCACGCGCAGCACGTGGGCGGCGTCCAGCTTGGCCGTGGCCAGCGCCTCCCGCTCGAAGCGGGCTCGCGCGATGGGGTGGCTGGCGTAGCGCTGACGCAGCACTTTCACGACCAGCGGCGTGCCCAGCCGCGTGTGCTCGGCCGCGTACAGCACGCCCATGCCGCCGCGGGCCATGACCTCACCCAGCGCGTAGGACCCGGAAAGGACGCTCCCCACCAGCGGATCCGCGGGCGCCGTGGGCGTCAGGGCGGTCGCGGTGTTGGAGGCCGGGCACATGGGTCGACTCTCGGAGACGCGCGCCAGATTCGCAAGAAAGCGGACCGTGCTATGCAGGCGGTAACCCGCACGGCGCCGGCGCGTACCCCCGGTCACGCCACCAGGAACCAACCGATGAGTGACCGACCCTACTACTGCGCCCACGACCTCACCCGGTTCGCCGAGATGGGCGAGAACGTCCCCGAGCTGACTCGCAAGTTCTTCGACTGGTACGGCGCTGTCTTCGCGGACGGGGCGCTCTCGGCGCGCGAGAAGGCGGTCATCGGTCTGGCCGTGGCGCACGCCATCCAGTGCCCTTATTGCATCGACGCCTACACCAGCGGCGCGCTCGAGAAGGGCGCGGACCTGGACCAGCTCACCGAGGCCGTGCACGTCGCGGCCGCCATCCGGGGCGGCGCGTCGCTGGTGCACGGTGTCCAGATGCGCACCGTCGCCACCAAGATCGGGATGTGAGCGTGACGGGAACGTCTACCGCGCGGCTTCCGCTCCTGCCCGACCCAGGGCGCGCGGCGGGCATGACCCCGACGCAGCAGCTGGCCCTCATGGAGCAGGCGGCGCCGGACGCTGACTTCCAGCAGGCGCTCGCGCGCTCCGGCCTCTCTCCCTTGCGCCCTCTCGCGCTGGACGTGCTGCAGCTCAACGTGGGCAAGCTCTGCAACCAGACCTGCCGGCACTGTCACGTGGACGCGGGGCCCGACCGGACCGACCAGATGATGGACGAGGTGACCGCGCGCGAGTGCCTGGACGCCGCCGAGCGCACCGGCGTCACCACGCTGGACATCACCGGCGGCGCGCCAGAGCTCAACCCCAACTTCCGCATGTTGGTCGAGGGCGCACGGCGGCTCGGCTGTCACGTCATCGACCGCTGCAACCTCACCATCCTCGAGAGCGGCTCCCAGCGCGGCCTGGCCGAGTTCCTGGCCGAGCAGCGGGTGGAGGTGGTCTGCAGCCTGCCGCACTATCGTCGCCTCAACACGGACCGGCAGCGGGGCGACGGCGTGTACGAGAAGAGCATCCGCGCGCTCCAGCGGCTCAACGCGCTGGGCTACGGTCAGCCCGGCTCGGGGCTGCGCCTCACGCTGGTCACCAACCCTGTGGGGGCCTTCCTGCCGCCGCAGCAAGCGTCCATCGAAGCTGAGTGGAAGCGCGCGCTCTTGGCCGATCACGGCGTGGTCTTCGACCAGCTGATCGCCATCACCAACATGCCCATCGCGCGGTATCTGGAGTGGCTGGCGCTTAGCGACAACGTGGAGGCGTACATGGGGCGGCTGGTGCGGGCGTACAACCCCGCTGCGGCAGCCGGCGTGATGTGCCGGAGCATGATCTCCGTGGGCTGGGACGGTCGTCTCTACGACTGTGACTTCAACCAGATGCTGGAGTTGCCCTGCGACGGCCAGGGGCTGGGGCACGTCCGCGACCTCGCCCGCGAGGGCGCCATGGGGCGCGAGGTCGTCACGGGGCGGCACTGCTTCGGCTGCACGGCGGGGCAGGGCTCCAGCTGTGGGGGAGCCACCGCCTCCTCGAACGGTTGACCGCCTGGTCGGTCCTGGCCATCCTCTGCGCCATGTCTGCCTCGAAGATTCGTGTGTTGGTCGCCAAGCCTGGTCTCGACGGCCACGACCGTGGTGCCAAGGTGGTCGCCCGCGCGCTGCGTGACGCTGGCTTCGAGGTGATCTACACGGGCCTGCACCAGACCCCCGACATGATCGCGGCGGCCGCTGTGCAGGAAGACGTGGACTGTGTCGGGCTGTCCGTGATGAGCGGGGCGCACAACACGCTCTTTCCTGCGGTGCTCGACGCCCTGCGTGCGCGGGACGGGCACGACATCCTGCTCTTCGGCGGGGGCATCATCCCGGAGGACGACATCGCGCGGCTCAAAGAAGCGGGCGTCTCCGAGGTCTTCACGCCGGGCGCGCCGCTTTCGGACATCGTGGACTGGCTGCACGCGAACGTGGAGCCCCGCAGTCTGTGACCGCGCGCGCGCGCTCTCGGCTCGCCTGGGTGGTCGTCGCCTGCGCGGCCGTGCTCTCCTCTTGTGCGTCGCAGCAGGGCGGCTCCCTGGCTGCGCCCGGCTCTGCGTCGCCTCGCACGCGCGTGCTGGGCAGTGGGCCACGGGTGCTGCTGGCGCAGGTGCTGCTGCCCCCGGGTGCGCGCTTCACGCTGCCCACCAGCGTGTGCCAGGAGGTGTTCGTCTACGTGCGGCACGGCGCCGCGGAGCTCGATGGCGGCCGCGTGCTGTTGCCCGGGCGGGCCGTCCGCTTCGGGCTAGAGGGGGCCGCCGTGGGCAACGGCAGCTCGCGGGACACCGAGCTGTATCTCGTCGTCAGCCGCAGCGTGGCGCGCCGCTTCGGTCCGGACGCCACGCTGGACATGCAGCTGGCGCCATCCGACCCGGCCTGCGGCGAGAGCGCGGGCGCGGCCGCCCTGTCGGAGCTGGGTGCGCAGCCCTTCGTGCATGCGGGGGGCGAGCTGCGGGTGAGCCTGCTGCTGGACGGACCGGGGCAGGGGACGCGGCACGCCTCGCTCACCCGCCTCGACGCGAGCGCTACGGCGGGTGTCCCGCTGCACGAGCACGAGGAGTCCGCCGAGGTCATCTTCATCGAGCAAGGTGAGGGACGCATGCGCGTCGGGGACCAGCTGGTGGCGGTTCGTCCGGGGACCTTCGTGTACATCCCGCCCCACACGCCGCACTCGTTCTCGCCTTCCGGGAACTCGCCGCTGCAGGCCGTGCAGGTCTACGCCCCGGGTGGGCCGGAGCAGCGCTTTCGCGTGACCGCGCCCGCGCCGACGGGCAGTGACCCGGCCCAGGCAGGGGTCGGCGCGGAGCCCACACCGGGCGCGGGCAGCGCTCCGGGCTCGGGCGCTTCCGCGGGTACCTGGCAGGTTCCTACCGAGGGCGCAGAGGGCGCCGCAGGCCCGGTTGGCGCCCCGGGGGCGGGGAGCTGAGGAGACACGATGGACTTCGAGCACGACGAGCTGCTGCAGGCGATTCAGGCCACGGCCCTGCGCGTGGCGCGCGACCAGACGGCGGCGACCGGCGCCGACAGGCTGGAGGCGGGCCGTGCGGCCGCGCAGCGCGCGGGTCTCTTGGAGCTGTTGTCGGGCTCGCCAGCAGACGCCGCCGAGGAGCTCTCACCCCAGGCGTTCTGCGTCGCCGTGCACGCCTTGGCGCAGGCGGATACGGGCCTTTCGCTCTTCGTGTGGGCCCAGAACCTCGCGGCAGGAGCTGCCGACGGAACGGCGCCGACGCGCGCGCGCGAGTGGCGTAGCGGGGAGCCCGTCGCGCTTCCTCTGGACCTGGAGCTGGACGCCGGGGGTGGACTCTACGTGTCTCACGGCGCGCCGCGCGGTCTCGTCGCGGGCCCCTCTGGCTGGCGCGTCGCGCCCGGCGGCGCGGGCAACGCCACCAGCGTCGGTGTGGACGGCGCGGACATCGGTGGCTTCTGCCCCAGCGGCGACGGCGAGGCGCTCACCGCCCCGGACGTGGCCCTGGGCGTCGCCGCGCTCGCGTCGGTGGCTGCCGGGGTGGCGCTGCGAGCCACCCACGTCACGGCGGCCTACGCCCTCGAGCGGCAGCAGTTCGGGCACCCCATCGCGGACTTCCAGGCCATCCGCTTCATGCTGGCCGACGCCCGCACCGCAGCCGACGCGAGCCGCTTGGTCGCGTTCGCGGCCGCCTCTCGCGGGGACCTCGCTTCTGCGGCGCGAGCGTTGTTCGGGGCCGCCGCAGCCGCCGCCCATGCGGCGGACGTAGCCGTGCAGGTCCATGGCGGCGCCGGCTACACCCGCGACTACCCAGCCGAATCGCTGTTGAGAGACGCGAGCGTGCTGCGGCACGTCGCTCAGCGGCGCTTCGAGGCGTGTGCGCTCTCCCCGGAGGCGTCGCTGGCTGCCGCCGTCCACGTTTGACACGCCCAAGGCAACGCGGCACGATCGCGCCCCGCCAGCCGGGGTCCGCCCCGGCTCACTTCTTGTCACGAGCCCATTCCTGAATGTCCGCCGATCCGCCCCTGGCACTGGATCCGAATTTTCGCATCGAGCTGCCCAACTTCGAGGGGCCGCTCGATCTGCTGCTGTACCTCGTGCAGAAGCACGAGCTGGACGTCCTGGACCTGCCCATCGCCTTCGTGACGGAGCGCTACCTGGCCTACATCAACATGATGCAGAGCCTGAACCTGGACATCGCGGCCGAGTACCTCGTGATGGCGGCGACCCTGGCTCACATCAAGAGCAAGATGCTCTTGCCCAAGCCCCCCGAGGACCAGGACGACGACCCGGAGGAGGAGCTGGACCCGCGCGCCGAGCTCATCCGCCGTCTGCTCGAGTACCAGAAGTACAAGCAGGTCGCCGAAGAGCTCGGCGCGCGCGGCGTAGCCGGACGCGACGTCTTCAAGCGAGGCGCGCCTGGGGAGTCCGCGTCCGGCGAGCCGCCGCTGGCCTCGCTCAGCTTGTTCAAGCTCATCGACGCCTTCCAGAAGATCGCCAAGCGCGTGCAGGGCGAGGCGTCGCTCGAGGTGGATGCCGAGCGCATCACCATTCAAGAGCGCATGAATCAGGTCGTGGACATGCTCACGGCCCAGCGGCGCTGCCGCTTCGAGCAGCTCTTCGAGGGCCTCACCACGCGCTACGACCTCGTGGTGACCTTCCTCGCGTTGCTCGAGATGGCCAAGATGCAGCGCCTGCGCATCTACCAGGCCGACCCGGAGGCCCCCATCCACCTCGAGTACCGCGAGGCCCCGGCGGACGGAACCCTCCACGACCCGGACGAGCAAGACACGCTCTGGACCCCCAGCTCCGGGGAAGACGGTGCCGACCACGACCTCCTGGCGGGGGACTGGCGCCCCGACGACGGCGCTGACGACGCAGACAGTGACGAGCCTTTCGAGTTCGACGAAGACCTCGGCGCCGAGGAAGACGAAGAACTTGAAGACGAAGGCCTTTCGTTGCATGACGCCGACGGGATCTCGGACGACAGCGCCCGCGACCCAGAGCGCGAGCCCCACGATGACGACGACACCGACGACGAGCACGAGGGGGACCTGTGAGCGGTCCAACTGAATCCGAGGACGAGTCGGTGGTCGAGCCCGTGGACCCCACCGACACGGACGGCACCGAGCAGCTCGAGCCGGCGGATGCCACCGCCGAGACCGACTCCCAGGGCGCCGACTCCGACCCGGCCCCCGACTCCGACCCGGCCCCCGACTCCGACTCAGCCCCCGACTCCGACCCGGACTCGGACACAGACTCGGACACCGACACCGACTCAGCCAACTACTCCGCCACCGACTCCGATTCCGACACTGACCCGGACTCAGCCACCGACACCGACTCTGACTCTGACTCCGACTCCGACTCCGACTCCGACTCCGACTCTGACTCTGACTCTGACTCTGACTCTGACTCTGACTCTGACTCTGACTCTGACTCTGACTCTGACTCTGACTCTGACTCTGACTCTGACTCTGACTCTGACTCTGACTCTGACTCTGACTCCGACTCTGACTCCGACTCCGACTCCGACTCCGACTCCGACTCAGCCACCGACTCCGCCACCGACTCCGCCACCGACCAAGATCCCGTCACCGACAGCGCCGACGAGGAGGACGCCATCCCCGGCAGCGACCACGCCGGCGGCCCCGGTCTGGAGCGTGCAGGCCTCGTCCCGCCACCAGACCCGGCGCGGCTCAAGTCCATCCTCGAGAGCCTCATCTTCGTTGCCGAAAAGCCGCTCACAGAGAAGCAGCTCGCGGTCGCAGCGCGCGCGTCCTTGGCGGAGATCCGGCCCCTGCTCATCGAGCTCACCGCAGACTACGAGCAGCGCGGTATCAGTCTTGATTTGGTCGCGGGCGGGTATCAATTCCGGTCCGCAGCCCGCAACGCCGCATTCGTCCGCGAGCTCGTGGCCGCCAAGCCAGTGCGCCTCTCTCGGCCTCAGGTCGAGACCCTGGCAATCGTCGCCTACCGCCAGCCCGTCACCCGCCCCGAAGTGGACGACATCCGCGGCGTGGACTCGGGCTACGCCCTCAACGCCTTGGGGGAGCGCCAGCTCATCAAGGTCGTTGGCCGCAAAGAAGACGCCGGCCGACCGCTGCTGTACGGCACCACGGCCTACTTCCTGGAGTTCTTCGGCCTCAACAGCCTGAGCGACCTCCCGACGCTGAAGGAGTTCAGCGACCTGACGGACGAGAGCCGAGACATCTTCGAGCGCCGCATGGGCGAGCCCCTGGACCTGGCAAGCGTGGAAGCCCAAGCGAAGGCGGCCGTCGACGAGGCCACCGAGTCGGAATTCGGCGACCCAGACGACGACGAGGATCGAATCGCCGCGACCGCCGCCCAGTCAGCCACCGACACCCCCTCCAACGCCAACGCCAACTCAGACTCAGACTCAGACACTGACTCAGACTCCGACACTGACTCCGACACTGACTCCGACTCCGACTCCGACTCCGACTCCGACTCCGACTCCGACTCCGACTCCGACACTGATGACGACGACGACGATGATTCGGACGACGATGACGATGACGATGACGACGACGACGAGGACGACGACGACGAGTCGGATGACGACGACGAGGACGACGACGAGGACGACGACGACGACGAGTCGGATGACGACGACGACGACGACGACGAGGACGACGACGAATGACCTTTCAGGAACTGATCCTCACGCTCGAGAAATTCTGGGCGGACCGCGGCTGCCTGCTCGTGCAGCCCTACGACTCGGAGGTCGGCGCGGGCACCTTCAACCCATCCACCTTCCTGCGCGCCATCGGCCCCGAGCCCTGGAACGTCGCGTACGTGGAGCCCTCACGGCGCCCCACGGACGGCCGCTACGGCGACAACCCCAACCGCCTCCAGCAGTTCCACCAGTACCAGGTCATCCTCAAGCCCGCGCCACTCAACATCCAGGAGCTGTACCTGGACAGCCTGCGCGCGCTCGGCACGGATCCGCTCCAGCACGACATCCGCTTCATCGAGGACGACTGGGAGTCTCCGACGCTGGGCGCCTGGGGCCTCGGTTGGCAGGTCTGGCTCGACGGGCTCGAGATCAGCCAGTTCACCTACTTCCAGCAGTGCGGTGGCGTGGACTGCAAGCCCATCAGCGGCGAGCTGACCTACGGCCTCGAGCGCATCGCCATGTACCTCCAGGACGTCGACAACGTCTACGACCTCGAGTGGAACAAGGGCGTGCGCTACGGCGACATCTGGAAGCGCTCCGAGTGGGAGTGGAGCACGTACAACTTCGAGCGCGCGGACGTGGAGCTGCACCAGCAGTTCTTCGACGCCTACGAGGCGCAGTGTACGCGCCTGCTCAGCCTGAGCGACAAGCGCGGCAAGGGCGGCGTCTTGGTCTACGAGCGCGAGCCCCTCGACCGCCTCGTGCTCCCCGCCTACGACTGCGTCATCAAGTGCAGCCACTACTTCAACGTGCTGGACGCGCGCGGCGCCATCTCGGTCACGGAGCGGCAGCGCTTCATCGGCCGCGTGCGCCACATCGCGCGCGCCACGGCGGAGTCTTGGCTGGCTCAGCGCGAGGCCCTCGGCTTCCCTCTGCTGCGCGACCCGAGCGCGCCCGCTGACGCGTCCTCCGCCGCCGCCTCGTCCCCAAGCGACCTCTAGGATCCCCCATGCCTCGTGAACTGCTTATCGAAGTCGGCCTCGAAGAGCTCCCGGCCTCCTTTCTGGCTCAGGCCCTGTCGTCACTGCGCTCCGCGGCCGAAGAGCTCTTCACGTCCGCGCGCCTGACGCCGGAGTCCATCGAGACGCTGGGCAGCCCGCGCCGCCTCGCGCTGCGCGTGCGTGGCCTGCCCGACAGGCAGCCCGACCGCCAGGAGACCGTGCAGGGTCCGCCGTGGGCCGCGGCCTTCGACGACGCCGGCAAGCCGAAGAACGGCGCGCTCGGCTTCGCCAAGAAGCAGGGCGTCGAGGTGGACGCGTTGGTCGCCGTGGAGACCGAGCGCGGCAAGTACGTCGCGGCCAACGTCTTCGAGCCGGGCCGTGACGCGGCCGAGGTGCTGCCCGAGCTGCTCGCGGGCCTCTGCGCGCGCATCACCTTCCCAAAGTCCATGCGCTGGGGGGAGGGCACCTTCGCCTTCGGCCGCCCCGTGCACTGGCTGGTGGGGCTCTTCGGCACGGAGGTCGTGCCCTTCGAGTTCGCCGGCCTCGTCGCCGGCCGCACCACCCGCGGACACCGCTTCCTGGCGCCGCAGACCTTCGACCTCGCGGACGCCACGGACTACGAGCCCAAGCTCGCCGAGGCGCACGTCATCGTCGACATGGCGCAGAAGAAGCAGCGCATGCACGACGCGCTGGTGGCGGCGGCCACGCAGCACGGCGGCGTGCTCTCGCCCGACGACTTCCTGCTGCAGGAGTGCACCTCCCTCGTGGAGGAGCCCTTCGTCGTGCCCGGCACCATCGCCGAGCAGTTCCTGGAGCTGCCCGACGCGGTGATCGTCTCGGTCATGCGGGATCACCAACGCTACTTCGCGGTGCGTCGCCCCGACGGCTCCCTGCTGCCCACCTACCTGAACGTGGTCAACACCGCGCTCGCGCCGGAGGTCATCGCCAAGGGCAACGACCGCGTGCTGCGGGCTCGCCTCGCGGACGCGCAGTTCTTCGTGCGCGAGGACCGGAAGACCCCGCTCGCGAGCAGGCTGACGCGCCTGGACAACGTCACCTTCCAGACCAAGCTCGGCTCCGTGGGGGACAAGATCCGGCGCATCGACGCGCTGGCCCGTGCCCTCGCCCCCGCTGCGGGCGTGGCGGTGGAGCAGGCCTCGCAGGCCGCGCTGCTGTGCAAGATGGACCTCGACACGCTCATCGTCTTCGAGTTCCCCGAGCTGCAGGGCCTGATGGGCCGCCACTACGCTCTCGCCGAGGGACTCCCCGCCGAGGTGGCCGACGCCATCGCCGACCACTACAAGCCCACCGGCGCGTCCGACGAGCCGGCGCCCACCGCGCTCGCCAGCGTCGTGGCCGTGGCCGACCGCGCCGATACCCTCGTGGGCTGCTTCGGCATCGGGCTGGTCCCGACGGGCTCCGCGGACCCCTTCGCGCTGCGTCGCGCCACTCTCTCGCTCGTGCGCACGGCCGTCGACGGGGCCATCGACGTGTCCATCACGGAGCTGCTCGCTGCGGCCTACGACGGCTTCCCGGCGGGCATCCTCGGGCCGCGTGACGAGGTGCTCGCGCAGCTGGACGAGTTCGTGCGCGCCCGTCTGCGCGCCTTCTACCGCGAGCGCTTCCCCGGAGACGTCGTGGACGCGTGCGTGGCCGCCTGGCCTGGTGCGTCCATTCGCGACGTGGCTGCGCGCATCTCGGCCGTGGACGCGTTCCGAGAGCGCCCCGAGTACGAGGCCCTCGCGGTCGCCTTCAAGCGCGCCCACAACATCACGCGGGAGATCCCGCGCGGCGAGGTAAAGGACGCGCTCTTGGAGGCCGGCCCCGAGCGGGAGCTGGCCGAGGCCTGGCGCGGCGCCCGTGCCCGCATCGCCGCCGCGACCGCGAGCGGTCAGTACCAAGACGCGCTCGCGGTTGTCGCGACCGACCTGCGCGGACCCATCGACCGCTACTTCGACAGCGTGTTCGTGATGGTGGAGGACGAAGCGCTGCGGCAGAACCGACTGAGCCTGCTCGCGGAGATCGCGGACACGGTCAGCCAGGTGGCGCACTTCCATGCCCTTTCCACCTGAGCTTGCGTATGCTTCGGGCGGGCCCGAGCCCACTCCGACATGCCCGCGCTGATCTACAGCTTCGACTCCACGCGCCGCGAGCCGCTCACTGACGAGCCGCTCGACGCTCTGCGCGAGCGCTTCGGGGGCAAGGCGGTGGGGCTGATCGAGATGACCCGCCTGGGGCTACCCGTGCCACCTGGCTTCGCCATCAGCGTGGAGGCGGGGCGCGCGCTCATGGGCCCTGACGCGGCGTTCCCGGACTCGCTGCGCGACGCGGTGCGCGAGGGCCTCGCGGGCGTGGAGGCCGCGACAGGCTTGCGCTTTGGCGACCCCAGCGCGCCGCTGCTGGTGTCGGTGCGCTCGGGCGCCGCGGCGTCCATGCCCGGCATGCTGGACAGCGTGCTCAACGTGGGCCTCGACAGCACCACGCGCGCGGGCCTGGCAGCGCAGGGAGGGGCGCGCTTCGCCCTGGACGCCCACAGGCGCTTCCTGCAGATGTTCGGCGACGTCGCGCTGGGGGTCTCGCGGGAGGTCTTCGAGCAGCTCATCAGCGCGACCAAGACGCGGCTCGGGTCCCCATCCATGACAGACGCGGAGCTGGACGAGGACGCTCTCGCGGGTCTGGTCCAGAGCTTCGAGGCCACGCTCGGCGCGAAGCGCGCGGACCTCTTCCCCGGCTCGCCCCAGTCGCAGCTGGAGCTGGCCATCGCGTCCGTGTATCGGTCGTGGAACAACGTCCGTGCGCGCCGCTACCGGGCGCTCCAGGGCATCTCGGACGAGCTCGGCACGGCCTGCGTCGTGCAGGCCATGGTGTTCGGCAACCGCGGCAGCCGCAGCGGCGCGGGTGTCGCCTTCACGCGCAACCCCAGCACCGGGGAGCGCGCGCTCTACGGTGAATTTTTGGCCAACGCGCAGGGGGAAGACGTGGTCGCCGGCTCGCGCACGCCCTCGTCCCTAACCTCCGCCACGGCTGTGCCCGGGCGCGAAGACCGCTCGCTCGAGCGGACCGATCCCGAGGCCTTCGCGTTGGTCCAGTCCTTGGCCGACCAGCTGGAGACGCACTTCCGCGACGTCCAGGACATCGAGTTCACCGTGGAGGAAGGGCGCGTCTATCTCCTCCAGACCCGCAGCGCCAAGCGCACCGCCGAGGCCAGCGTGCGCATCGCCGTGGCGCTCGCGGACGAGGGGCGCGCCTCCCGCGACGAGGCGCTGCTCATGGTGGACGCCAACGCCATCGCCACGCTGCTGCGGACCCGCCTGCCAAGCCCCGAGGAGCTGCTCGCGCGCGGGGTACAGCCGGTCGCCACGGGCCTCGCGGCGAGCCCCGGTGTGGCAGTGGGGCGTATCGTGTTCGATCCGGAGGCGGCGGAGCGCATGGCCGCCGAGGGGCAAGACGTCCTGCTCGTGCGCCGTGACACGACCGCCGACGACATCGTGGCCATGAAAGGGGCACGAGGGATCCTCACCGCCGCCGGCGGTCTCACGTCGCACGCGGCCGTGCTCTCGCGCGCCCTCGGGAAGTGCTGCGTCGCTGGGGCCAGCACCCTGCACGTGGACTACGCAGCCGGCGTGTTGACGGCGCGCCCAAGACGAGGCTCCGACGCCTCACCCCGCACCTTTCGCGTGGGCGACACGCTCACCGTGGACGGCAGCACCGGGCGCGTCTACGAAGGTGCCTTGGACGTGGTGGCGGCCAGCACGTTGCCGGAGCTGGACACGCTGCTTGCCTGGGCCGACGAGCGGCGTCACATGGGTGTCCGGGCCAACGCCGACACCCCGCGCGACGTGCGCGCCGCACAAGCATTCGGCGCCGAGGGTATCGGGCTCTGTCGGACGGAGCACATGTTCTTCGCCGACGAGCGCCTCGCTGCGCTGCGCTGCGTGGTGCTGGCATCGGAGGAGAGCGAGCGCGAGCGCTGGGTGGGGCGCATCGAGGCGATGCAGCGAGGGGACTTCGAGGAGATCTTCCACGCGATGGCCGGGCACCCGGTCACCATCCGTCTGCTCGACCTACCGCTGCATGAATTCATGCCGCGTGACGACGCGTCGCTCGCCGCCGTGGCGGCGGGTCTGTCGGTGCCCCTGCGCGAGGCCAAGCGCCGCGCGGGCGCCCGCGCCGAGGTGAACCCGATGATCGGACACCGTGGGGTGCGCGTCGGCCTCACCATCCCGGCCATCTACCGCGCCCAGATCCGCGCCGTCCTCAGCGCCGCCGTCGCCGTCGCGCGCAGCGGGAAGGGCGTCTTCCCGGAGCTGCTGGTCCCACTCACCGCCGTCGGCGAAGAGGTCCGCCGCGTCGCCGAGGCCGTGCGCGCCATCGCCGAAGAGGTCTTCACCGAGCAAGGCGCGCGGGTGGCCTACAAGGTCGGCACCATGATCGAGCTGCCCCGCGCCTGCCTGGTCGCCGGGGACATGGCGCAGCACGTGGAGTTCTTCTCGTTCGGGACCAACGACCTCACCCAGACGGCGTTCGGCATCTCCCGCGACGACTCGGCCCACTTCCTTCCGGCCTACGTCGACGAGCTCGGGGTCCTGCCGCAGAACCCGTTCCGGACCCTGGACATCGTGGGCGTCGGGGAGCTCATCCAGCTGGCCATCACCCGAGGCCGGGCCGCCAACCCCACGCTTGAGCTGGGGGTCTGCGGCGCCCAAGGCGGGGAGGCGCGCTCCATCCAGTTCTTCGCCGAGCAGGGGGTGGACTACGTCTCGTGTTCCCTGACGCGCCTCGTCGTGGCCCGGTTGGCAACCGCTCAGGCCGCGCTGCGGCTGGCCGGACACCCAAGGGGTGGCGCGCTAGCGGGGTAGGAAGCCTGTGACGCGTTCGTGCGTACGGTACGGCACCCGGATGATGACTTGACGGTTCGTATACGTCCTGAGACGCTATGTGAGGCTGGCATGGGGTCCATCCGGACGCTACCTTTTCAAGCAACCTAACTTTGTCGATGATGAGTCGTATGGTCTCGCAGTAACGATCTGTTCCTGACGGACTACACCGCCCGAGGATATGAGCATGACCCAAGAAGCGAGCAACCAAGCGGATCTGCGCGTGATCGAAGGTGAAGATCAGGGTCAGAAGGACCCGCTCGTAGGGACGACCATCGACGGCCGCTACTTCGTGGAGCGCGTGCTCGGCGAGGGGGGCATGGGCCTGGTCTACCTGGGCAAGCACATCGTGCTGGGCAAGCCCCTGGCCGTGAAGGTTCTGCGGCCGGACGTCTCCAAGGACCAGGAGATCATCACCCGCTTCCGACAGGAGGCCCAGAGCGCGTCCTCCATCGGTAACCAGCACATCATCGACATCTCGGACTTCGGCACGCTGCCCGACGGTTCGACGTACTTCGTCATGGAGTTCCTCGACGGCACCGACCTGAGCGGCGCCATCGAGAAGGCCGGCCAGATGCCCGCCAATCGTGTGGTGCACGTCGCCAAGCAGCTCGCCCAGGCGCTGGGCGCGGCGCACGAGAACGGCATCGTCCACCGCGACCTCAAGCCCGACAACGTCTACCTGATCAAGCGTGGCGGTGACACGGACTTCGTGAAGGTCCTGGACTTCGGTATCGCCAAGGTGGGTGGCAGCAACAGCAAGCTCACGCGCGCCGGGCAGGTCTTCGGGACGCCGCACTACATGTCCCCGGAGCAGTGCTCGGGGAGCAACGTCGACCACCGCACGGACATCTACGCCATCGGCGTGATGCTCTACGAGATGGTCACCGGTGACGTGCCCTTCGATGCGGACAACCTGATGGGTATCCTCACGAAGCACCTGTACGAGGACCCGATCCCGCCCACCCAGAAGAACGCCAACCTCCCGCGCGAGCTCGAGGCCGTCATCCTCAAGGCGATGTCGAAGCAGACCGAGACGCGCTACCAGAACATGGGCGAGTTCTACGACGACCTCGTGCGCGTGGGCGATGGCCTGCCGGCGCTCGCCATGGCGGACGGAACAGGTGCGTACTCGACGCGGCGCACGGCGCCCACCGTCGGCGCAGTCACGGGTGCCCCGACCTCCGGCGGCAGCAAGACCGGGATCATCGTGGCCGTCGTGGGTGCGGTCGTGCTGTTGGCGGCGGGTGGGGGTATCTTCGTCGCCATGAACCAGCCGGAGCCGGCGCCCCAGCCGCCCATCGCTGTGATCCCCGCGCCTGCGCCGATCCCCACGCCGCCGGTACCCGAGGTCGTCGAGGCACCCCCGCCTGTCGTGGAAGAGTTCCTCATCAGCATCAGCTCGGAGCCCGCCGGAGCGGCTGTGTGGCGCGGCAACGAGTTGATCGGGAACACTCCACTCCAGCTGCCCCGGCCCACCGGTGACGAGCGCTTGGACCTGCAGCTGCGCCTCGACGGGTACGACAGCAAGGACTTCGCCATCTCGTCGCTGACCCGCGCGGAGAGCATCAGCTTCACCCTGGACCGCGAGCGGAGCTCGTCCGGCCGTCGGCCTCCTTCGTCGTCTGGCTCCAGCAGCGCCGCGTCCTCCGGCAGCAACGACAGCCCGCCCCCTGCGATGACCCCCTCCATGCGCCCTTCGGGCTCGGAGGTGTTGGACCCCTGGGCCAACTAGGCGTCGGCTCAGGGGTCGCACCGCGCGACCCGCCACACGAGGGCCCTCTCACGAGGGCCTTCGTTTTTTGGGCGCAAACGGCGGCGGCGGTTGCTCCCCCCATGGGTTCCGACTACCTTGCGCGCCGATGTCGACCCACCTAGCCCGGTCTCCAGAACGCGCGCCGCGCGCCGCTTCGCGGGAGGGGCGCCGACGCCCCGCCTTCGCTGGCTACGTGCGGGCGCCGTCCGCAGCGATGCTGGTGGGTCTGCTCTGCAGCTGCCTCTCCAACCCGGGCGAGGCACCCCCCACTGGGCTGCTCCTGTCGCCCATCGCCACGGCCATGCGCCAGCCGTCGTCCGGCGCCCCAACTCACCTGCTGGTGCTGAACTCGAACTTCAACCTCCGCTACGCCGGGGGCTCTCTGCACAGCTACGACCTCGACGTGCTCAACGCCACCATCGACGCGGCTTGTGTGGCGCCGCGCGCGGGCTTGAGCGACGCGGAGTGCCGTGAGACGGAAGGTTGCGCCGTTCCGGAGGCCTGCGTGGTCGTGCCGGAGCAGCTGGAGCGGGTGGACGACGCAGGCGGTCAGCTGATCGTGACGACGGCTCCGGGGCTCCTGGTCGGCGAAGTGCGCGTGGGGAGCTACGGCTCCAGCGTGGCGCTCGACGCCGCGGGTGAGCGCGTGTACCTCGGCATCCGGGCCGACGCGGACATCACCGTGGTGGATCTAGAAGCCGACGGTGGGCTGCGCTGCGGTGGCAACGCCGGCGAGGTTCACGAGTGTGACGCCGCGCACCGGCATGTGGACCAGACCCTGGCCGCCGCGCGCGGGCTCTCCCTGCAGCCTGACCCTCTCGGCCTGAGCGTGCGGCCGCTCGCCGACCTGGTGGCAGGTGAGGAGGGGAGCGCGATCATCGTTGCTCATCGCTCCGGGACCGCCAGCTTCCTCATCGACCGCGGCGACGGGCTGACCATGGTGGACAGCATCGACGGCTTCTCCAGCGAGCTCATCGCGGCAACTCTCGGCCCGGACGGCGCCGTGTGGATGCCCAGCGCGCTCTCCCCGCTGATCGCGCGCATCGGCGTCGGCCTCGACGGCAGCGCCGACATCGCGGTCGAGGACGGTCTGCTGTACAACGCTGGACTCGCGCGGGTCGCGGGGGTGACCGGCGACGGAACGCTCGACGCGCGCGGGGTGGCCTTCGACAGCCAAGGCAACACCCTCGTGCTCACGCGGCTGCCCGGCACCTTGGTCGTCGCCCAAGGGGGACTGCAGCCAGACGGTCGCTTGTCCGTGGTGGACAGCGTCGAGGTCGGCGTAGGACCGTCCCGCCTGCGCGTCGTCACGCTGCACGGTCGCGAGTTTGCCTTCGTGAGCTGCTTCGACAGCCGCGACGTGTACGTCGTGGACCTGGTGGCGCGCGAGCTCACCGCGGTGGTGCGCGGCATGACCGGGCCCTTCGAGTTCGAGGTCGACACGGTGCGCGAGCGCGCCTACATCGCGGACTTCCGGACCTCGGTCCTGCGCGTGGTGGACCTCGCGCCGATGCTGGCGTGCCTGGATGAACCCGGAGTCCCCGGTCGCGAGTGTGCTCCGCAACTGCTCGGCCTCATCGGGCGCCCGACCACGCTCCAGGGAGGCCTCCGATGAGCGCCCGTACGCCAGAGAAGCTGCCTTTTCGCCCCGCGCGAGCGGCGTCGCTCCCGCTCGTGGTGCTCCTGGCGCTGCCCGCGCTGCACGTCCTGACCGCCTGCGGGAACAAGGGCACGGTCATTCAGCCGCGCACCTTCGACCGCCCCGAGCGCGTGGCGTTTGCCTGCTACGATCGCACGGCGAACACCTTCGTGCCGCTCGCGAGCTGTGACGACATCGAGCTCGACCGTGACAGCGAGGACTTCGCCCTCATCGCCTTGGTGACTCAGACCGCCCAGGGCGAGGTCGCCGCGGTGGACCTGGACGAGCGCTTGGTCCTGGACGCCGACCTGCGGGTGCCCGGGTTCACGTTCGTGCTGGTGGGCGAGAACCCCACCGCCATCGCGGTGCCGGCGCTCGTCGGACGCTACGCCTTCGTCGCGAACCAGAGCAGTCGCACCATCTCGTGGCTGCCGTTGACGCAGTTTCACCCGGACGCCGTGACCAACGGGGACGTGGGCGGGCAGCTCAGTCTGCCGGGTTCTCCGTCCGACATGGTGCTGTCGCCCGCCGAGGACTTCCTCTACGTCGCCCTGCCGGACAACGGCACGATCGCCGAGGTGGCCGTGGACGTGAGCAGCGCCACCGCGCCCCTGACGTTCGTGCGCGAGATCACGCTCGACGGAACCGTTCCCGCGCCCGTCGCGGCGGTGCCAGACGGAGATCCGTATCGGCGCTTCTGTCCCACGGGCTCCGAGGATGGTCTGCCGCACCCCGTGCTGACTGCGCCTCGTGCGCCGCTGCAGCTCGGGGCCACGCCGCGGCCCTTGCAGCTCACGCTCGACACGACCGTCACGCCGCCCGTGATGCTGGTGGCGGATGCGAACCTGCCCATCATCCACCGCCTGGTCTTGGACGCGGCCGGCGCGGATGCGCTCGCGCTCGCGCCCCTCTCGCCCTCCGTCCCCACCGAGCAGGTCGTGGTCACGCCCGCGGTGCCCGCCACCACCGGGCAGCGCAGCGCCACGCAGCGCTACCTCTACGCCATCGACGCGACCGACAACTCGGTGCTGGCGATGGACTACACGGACGGCGCGCCGAATTTTGGCGCGGTGCTCCCCGTGAACACGGGGCACACGGCGAACGACCGCGTCGCCATGCGCGCAGGGGCCGGCCGCCTGCGCGTGATAGCGCCCAGCTACAGCGTCGCGGGCGGCATGGCCCCAGCCGAGTGCGACCCCGCGGTCAGCTCGGAAGCCGAAGACGCCCGACCCGACACGCTGCGTGGCGTGTTCCTGCTCGCCGGCCAAGAGGACGGCAACCTCGCCATCGTCGACGTGTACGACCTGGACGCGCCGTGCCGCGGCGGCGCCGCGTGTCGCAATCCCGAGGTCGACAGCGACGTGAACGTCCGCATCGAGCGCCACCGTCCACGCATCGGCACGTTCGTGGCCGACGACCCCACGCTCTTGGGGCTTCCGTCGCTCAGCTTCGACGGAAGCGCCGGGCAGATCCAAGAGAGCGGTGTGCCGTCCACCGGGTCGGGCCCCGGCTTGATTCCGTTCTCGACCTGCCCCGCCGGCATGCTCAGCGTGTTTCCAGACACCGGCGCCGCGCTGGTCTGCGCCTCGGCGGACCCCTGGTCCAGCCCTTCACAGACATGGTCTGGCGAGTGGGAGGGGCAGCTCCCCTTCGCGGTCTCCGCAGGCCGCTTCGACACGAGCGACGGCACGCTCTTCGTGGGCACAGGGGTGAGCTTCTGCGAGTGGGGGGTGCTGGGTGAGAACGACGTCGCGGCCTCGGGGCTGTCGGCGGACGACCCGCTCGCGGGCTACGTGGGCGACCGGCTCGTGTTCACCGGGGAGCTCATCCCTTCCATCCAAGCCGCGTTGGACGCGGGCACCAGCTCCTCGTTCGAGCGCTGCCGCCCGTTCTTGGACGCGTCATCGCGTGATCAGGTCTACCTCGAGATCGTGGAGGCCACCGACACGGGCGTGGTGGTGCGGCTGCCCGTGCGCCGCGGCGTAAACGGCGCGCCCATCGCGGGGATGCCGCCCGTGAGCTACACCCTTGCAGACGTGCAGACCTGCTTCCCCGGGGTGACGCCCTTCGCGGTCCACACGCGCGCGGCCTATCTGCTGCGCAGCTCGTTCGCGTCCTTTCTCCATCGGGTCGTCTCCGTCGGGGGCAGCTGTCGTGTGGACGCCACGCGGCCGTTCGACCCGGCTGATCCGCAGACTCGCGTCGAGGGGCGCGCCTTCGTGGGGCGCGCGTACGTGAACCCCTACATCGCCTTCCAGGTGGGCGCGGTTCGCTCGGATGGGACCACCATCGGCAGCATGGAGGGCATTCGCTCGACGCTGGGTCTGACCACCCGCTCGTTGCCGCCCGTGGCGCTCATCGACGTGGGCCGCATCGTCTCGGACGTCGTCCTGACGCCCAACGGCGACAACCTCATCGTGATCGACTCGGCGGCGTCGTCCATGGCGCAGTACGCCCTCGATCCCTTGTCGCGTCAGACCTCGGTGCAGTAGGGGCGGGCGGCGTGGCCAACAGCAAGGGTCACTCCCCCGTCATCCTGCAGTTTCTCAAGGCCAAGGAGCAGTACCCCGACGCGCTGCTCTTCTTCCGACTCGGGGACTTCTACGAGCTCTTCTTCGACGACGCCGTGCGCGCGTCGGAGCTGTTGGGCATCGTGCAGTCCTTCCGCGGCAAGGACCCGGACGGTAACCCGATACCCATGGCCGGCGTGCCTCATCACGCGGCCTCGGGATACCTCACGCGCCTGCTACGCATGGGGCAGAAGGTCGCCATCTGTGAGCAGATGGCTGATCCCTCTACGGTGAAAGGCGTCGTGCCGCGGGAGGTGGTGCGGGTCATCACCCCGGGCCTATGCCTCGAGCCCGACGCCCTCGATGACCGCGCGGAGCACCTGCTGGCGGCGCTGTACGCGGGGCGAGAGCGCGTGGGGCTGTGCGCCTTCGATCTGTCCACAGGCGCGCTCCGTGCGTGCGACCTGCCTGACGTGGACGCGGCGCTGGCGGAGCTGGTGCGCCTGGATCCCCGCGAGCTCTTGCTGCCCGAGCTGAGCGGGCCGCTCCATGACGCGGTGCGCGCCCAGCTGGAGAACACCCCCGGCCAGCTGGCCCCAGCGTCAGAAGCCGGCCTGCTCGCCGAGGTGCTGGGGTCCGACCAGGCCGCGGACACGCGCGCGGCCTTCAGCGCCGAGGCCCTGCGCGCCATCGAGAGCGTGATCGCGTACGCGAGCGCCAGCCAGCCAGGTACGCCCCTCTCCGTGCAGCGCGTGGGGCACTACGATCCGAGCGAGCAGCTCATCCTGGACGAGGCGGCCGTGCGGAACCTGGAGATCGTGCGGACCCTGGCCGGCGAGCGGCAGGGCTCGCTGCTGCACCACCTGGACGTCACCAAGACGCCCATGGGCGCGCGGCTGCTGCGGCGTCGGCTGTTGGCGCCGCTCACGGCCGTCGGTCGCATCCGCAGACGCCACGACAAGGTCGAGGCGCTGGTGGGCAACGCTGCGCTGCGGGGCACGCTCCGCGCCACGCTCGCCGCGGCCGGTGACCTCGAGCGCCTCGCGACGCGCGTGGCCATGAACAGCGCGAGCCCTCGTGACTTGGGCGCCATCCGCGCGAGCTTGTGCGCTGCCGAGGCCCTGGCCGCACAGCTGGTCGAAGGGGGCTCTGGGTTCACGGATGATCCGCTGAGTGACGCCGTGCCCCGCATGTTGCGCCCAGCGCTGCGCGCGCAGCTGGAGCGCGAGCTGGTGGAGGATCCCCCGACCACCTCGCGGGCAGGGGGCATCGTGCGGCCGGGGGTGGACGCAGAGCTCGACGAGCTGCGCGGGCTCTCCGAGACGGGCAAAGACGTGTTGTTGGCGCTGGAGCAGCGGGAGCGCGAAGCCACCGGCATCGGCTCGCTCAAGATCCGCTTCAACAAGGTCTTCGGCTACTTCTTCGAGGTCACGCGCTCCAACCTCGGCGCGGTCCCCGCGCACTTCGTGCGCAAGCAGACGGTGGCCAACGCCGAGCGCTTCGTCACGGAGGAGCTGGTCAACCTGGAGGAGCGCATCCTCACCGCAGACGACCGCGCGAAGGCCCTCGAGGAAGCGCACTTCGAGCGCCTGTGCGAGGCCGTGCGCGCGGAGGCGGACGCGCTGCGCGCGCTCTCCTCGGAGCTCGCGGTGTTGGACGTGCATGCCGCGTTGGCCGAGGTGGCGCACCGCTTCGACTACGTCCGCCCCGAGGTGGACACCGACACGGCGCTCGAGCTGCTGGAGTCCCGTCACCCCATCGTCGAGCGCTTGTCCGCAGCGGGGGAGTTCGTGCCCAACGACGTGCTCCTGGACTCGGACGGACCGCGGCTGATGGTGCTCACCGGGCCCAACATGGCCGGCAAGTCCACCGCCATGCGGCAGGTGGCGCTCGCCGTGATCCTCGCCCAGGCGGGCGGCTTCGTGCCCGCCGCGAAGGCGCGTATCGGCGTGGTGGACCGCGTGTTCACGCGGGTCGGGGCCAGCGACAACCTCTCGCGCGGCCAGAGCACCTTCATGGTGGAGATGACCGAGGCGGCGTCCATCCTGCGCGGGGCCTCGGCCCGCTCACTCGTGATCCTGGACGAGATCGGGCGCGGGACCAGCACCTACGACGGGCTCAGCATCGCCTGGGCCGTCGCCGAGCACCTGCACGACGCCATCGGCTGCCGCGCCATCTTCGCCACGCACTACCACGAGCTCTGCGAGCTGGCGGACACGCGCCCCGGCGTGGTGAACTTCAACGTCGCGGCGCGTGAGCACGGCGAGAGCGTCGTCTTCCTGCACAAGCTGGTGCCCGGGGGCGCCAACCGCAGCTACGGCATCGCGGTGGCGCGCCTGGCCGGGGTGCCGCCCATCGTGCTGGCGCGCGCCAAGACGCTCCTCCAAGACCTCGAGAAGGGCGCGGCGCTACCGTCGGGCGCCCACGCGCGCATGCGCCCGCTGGACGAGGCCGGCAAGGCCCAGCTCTCGCTCTTCGTCCCTGCCAGCGAGGCCAAGCGGGGCCCGTCTGCCGTGGAGCGCACGCTGGCCGAGCTGGACGTGGACCGCATGACGCCGCTCGACGCCCTGGTGGCCCTGGCGCGGCTGCGCGCCCTGCTGGACGACACGCCCGAGCACTCCTGAAACGTGGTTGCTGGCGGGGCGAGTCGCCGCATACTGCGGGGGGCGGTGCGCCCCGCGCCGCCCCGAGACCCCATGCCCAGCCTCGTCCCGACACCCATCACGCTCCTCGCGCCGTATGTCCCCGGCGCCCCCATCGAGCAGATCCGGCGCGAGTACGGCATCGACCGGCTGGTCAAGCTCGCCAGCAACGAGAGCGCCATCGGGGCCTCGCCGCGCGTGGCCGAAGCGCTCGCGGAGCTGCTCGCCAACGTTCACCTCTACCCGGACCCACGCGCGCACGACCTGCGTGCTGCGCTGGCGCGGCACTGGGCCATCGAGCCCGGCGAGCTGGCCTTCGGCAACGGCAGCAACGAGCTGATCGACCTCATCGGGCGCGTCTTCGCCGCCGCTGAGGACCACGTCGTCTTCGGCGAGCCCTCGTTCCTCTGCTACCGCATCGCGTGCGTCGCGGGGGGCATTCCCTTCACCGATGTGCCGCTAGTGGACGACGTCGCCTGGGACGTCGACGCGCTCTTGGCCGCCGTCACGCCGCGCACGCGCCTGCTCTTTCTGTCGAACCCCAACAACCCCACCGGGGCCTACGTGGGCGAGCAGGCGCTGCGGCGTCTGCTGAGCGAGCTCCCGCGCGAGGTGGTGCCCGTGCTGGACGAGGCCTACGCCGAGTTCGCGACGGCTCCGGATTACGTCAGCGGGCTCTCGCTGCGCCACCTGCACCCGCGCACCATCGTGCTCCGCACCTTCTCGAAGGCCTACGGGCTCGCCGGCCTGCGTGTGGGCTACGCCGTGGCGGCCCCCGAGATGATCGGCTGGCTGGAGCGCCTGCGCGCGCCCTTCAACGTGAACGCCCTCGCGCAGGCCGGGGCCATCGCCGCGCTGGCGGACACCGCCCACCTGGCGCGCGCCGTGGCGCTCAACAGCCAGGAGCGCGAGCGCGTGGCGGCTCGCCTCACCGAGCTGGGCTTCGCGGTCGCCCCCAGTCAGGCCAACTTCGTGCTGGTGTCGGTGGACGCGCCCTCCGCGCAAGCCTACGAGTGGTTCCTGCGTCAAGGCGTCATCCTGCGGGCCTTCGGCCCCCCTCTCTCTCACCACCTGCGCGTGAGCCTCGGCTCCCCCAGCGAAAACGACACCATGCTCGAGGCCTTCGCCACGTTCCGCACGCGTGCCGCCAACGCCACCGAGCCGGCCGACACGGCCCGGACCACTCCATGAAGCGCTACAAAGTCCAGAAGAGCGGCCCCCTGCGCGGGTCCGTCAGCATCCCGGGCGACAAGTCCATCGGCCACCGCGCCATCATCTTCGGCGCGCTCTCGCGCGGTGAGTGCTCGGTCACCGGCTTGTCGGGTGGGCTCGACAACGTGGCTACCGCCAACTGCTTCCGCGCCATGGGCGTGGACATCGAGCTGGGCGACCGCTCCGCGCGCATCCGTGGCGTGGGGCTGCGCGGCCTGCAGATGCCCAAGACCGTCCTGGACTGCGGCAACTCCGGCACCAGCATGAGGCTCCTGGCTGGCCTGCTCGCTGCGCAGCGCTTCGGCTCCCGCATGGTCGGAGACCACTCGCTCACGCGGCGCCCCATGGGCCGCGTGATCGAGCCGCTACGTGCGCGTGGCGCTCACATCGCGGGCACTTCGGGGGCCAAGCCGGGCGCCCTCTACCCGCCAATTTCGATCGCGCCGCTCGTCGAGGGCGAGTTCATCTCGGGCATCGAGTACGACATGCCCATCGCGAGCGCGCAGGTGAAGAGCTGCATGCTGCTTGCGGGGCTCTACGCCAACGGGCCCACCACCATCCGCGAGCCTGTGCTGTCGCGCGACCACACGGAGCGCATGATGATGGCGCTTGGTGTGCCCCTCGAGACGGCGGGGTCCATGTGCCGCTTGGACCCGCAAGAGGAGGGCTGGACGCGAGGCTGGGACCCCTTCACCTGGGAGGTGCCCGGTGACCCGTCCAGCGCCACCTTCATGCTGGCCGCCGCGCAGATGGTCCCGGGCAGCCAGGTCTGCACCACCGGCGTGGGCGTGAACCCCACGCGCACGGGCTTCTTCGACGTGCTGCGCTTCATGGGCGTAGCGCCCCACTTCGAGTCGCAGGGGGACGGCGCCGGCGGTGAGCTCGTCGCGAATCTCACGGCCACCCACGGCGCTGCGCGCGCCACGACGGTGGGCGGCGAGCTGCTGGTGCGCATGATCGACGAGGTCCCCGCCCTGGCCGTGCTGGCCGCTACCGTGAAGGGCAAGACCGAGATCCGTGACGCCGAGGAGCTGCGCGTGAAAGAGAGCGACCGCATCGCCGTGATGGCGAAGGCGCTGCGCGACTTCGGCTGCCCCTGCGAGGAGCTGCCCGACGGGATGATCATCGAGGGCGGTGGACCGCTGCGCGCCGCGCGCGTGGAGAGCCAAGGTGACCACCGCATCGCCATGAGCGCCGCGCTGCTCGGGCTGGTGGCGGAGGGGGAGACCATCGTGGACGACGTCGAGTGCGTCGAGACCAGCTTCCCCGGTTTCCCGGAGTTGCTGCGCTCCCTGGGAGCGAACATCGAGGTGGAGGTGGTCTCGTGAGCGGCGGCCGCGCGCGGCCGGTCGTGGCCATCGACGGGCCCGCAGGCGTTGGCAAGAGCACCACGGCGCGCAAGCTGGCGGCGGAGCTGGGCTTCGTCTTGGTGGACACGGGGGCGCTCTACCGCGGCGTGGCGCTCGCGGCGCGTGACGCGGGCATCCCGTGGACCGACGCCGACGCCCTCGGGGACCTGGCGGCGGGCTTGGACCTGACCTTCGAGCTCGCCGCGGACGGCGAGCCACGGCTGTGCATCGCGGGGCAGGACCGCGCGGACGAGATCCGCACGACGGACATCGCAGCGGGAGCGAGCAAAGTGGCCACGCACCCGCCTGTGCGGGCGGCGCTCCTCGGGCTGCAGCGGCGCCTCGGCGCAGAGGGTGGGGTGGTGCTCGAGGGCCGCGACATCGGCACGGTGGTGTTCCCCGACGCCGAGGTGAAGGTCTTCCTGACGGCCGCTGCGCCGGAGCGCGCCAAGCGCCGCGTGCTGGACCTGGCCGCGCGTGGGCAGGCCGCGGATGAAGCGGAGATCCTCGCTCAGATCGAGGCCCGCGACGCGCAGGACAGTGGGCGCGAGGTGGCTCCGCTGCGCCCGGCCGAGGACGCCGTCCACTTGGACAGCACCTTCCTGGGCATGGACGAGGTCATCGCGCAGATCGCCGCGCTGGCCCGCACTGCTGGCGCCTGACGCCTTCGGCGCACCAGGCGGTTGGCACGGGTCCGAGGCTGGGGCGCTACGGGGCTGCGCCGCTCACGCGGAGGACGTGTCGGAGCGAGGGGCGCGTCGTTCGCTGAGCGTGTGCGCCTTGACCAGCTGCCCGCACGCGGCCTCGATGTCGCGCCCGAGGCTCCGCCGCACGGTGGTCTTGCGCCCGTGCTCCTTCAGCGCGGCGGCGAACACGCGGCACACCTCGGGTGACGAGCCGACGAGCTCCGGCGCGGCGTCGATGGGGTTGTAGGGGATCAGGTTCACGTGCACGTCGAGCCCGTCGGTCCAGGCCAGGAGCGCGCGTAGGTCTTCGTCCGTGTCGGTCAGCCCCGCCAGCATGAGGTACTCCAGCATCACGGGCCGACCCTGCATCACGTTCAGCTCGCGCACGGTCTTGCGCAGCTCGTCGAGGGGGTAGCGCTTTGCCAAGGGGATGAGCTGCTCGCGCACGTCTGGCCGCACGCTGTGCAGGCTCAGCGCGAGGCCCACACGCGGAAAGCGCTCGCCGAAGCGGAGCATGCCGTCCGTGACGCCGACGCTCGACACCATGACCTTGCCGGGCGACAGGTTGAAGTACGAGGGGTCGATCAGCCGCGCGACGGCCTCGCTCACGTTGGCTTCGTTGTGAAAGGGCTCGCCCATGCCCATGAACACCACGTTGCGCAGGCGACGCTGTTCTCGCGCGAGCAGCTGACCGGCCGCCACGACCTGCCCCAGGACCTCCGGCACGCTCAGGCCGCGCGCGATGCCCATGGTGCCCGTCGCGCAGAAGCGGCAGGCCGCCGCGCAGCCAACCTGGCTGGACACGCACAGCGACGAGCGTCCGCTGCGAGGGCGCAGCACCACGGCCTCGGTGAGCAGGCCCGAGGACGTCCGGAAGAGGAGCTTGCTGGCCCCGTCGAGTGTCGAGTCGAGCCGCTGATGAAGCGGGAGCGGGTCCAGGTGGACGCGCTCCGGCGCCGGGAAGAGGGCCAGCGTCTCCTGCTCCGACGCGAAGGTCTTGAAGTACGCGTTGCGCACCACACGCAGCTGCTGCGGGTGCAGACGGAGCTCGCGCCGGACGCGCTCGAGGGCGTCGGGGTCGAAGATGCTCGCTCGCTCGGTGGTGGGCGCCACCCGTGGACTGTAGCGCGCCGTGGGCGCTCGGCCCGTCAGCGCTGTCTCGCGCGCTGGCGACCGCGAGCCCGTGGCGGGGGTGGCGCAGGGGCGGCCTCTGGCTCCGGGGCTGCCTCCGGCTCCGGCGCGGGCTCCGCCTGGGGCTGCACTTCGGCCGCAGGAGCGGGCTGGGCCTCTGGGTTGTCATGTCCCTCGCCGTCTGCCGCATCCACCGTGCCTGGCTCGACGGGAGCCCCAGCGCCGAACTGGTAGCGCAGGCCGACCGCGAACATGTCCGCCGACCACTCGTAGCGGCCGTTGCCGATGTACACCGCGTCGGCACCGCTGATGGGCGGGCGAATGCCGTTGGGCTGCTGCACCGCGCTGTCCGTGACCGTGCGGTTCTGCATGAAGACGTGGGCGTAGGCGGCATCCAGGTAGAGCCCGTCCGTGACCTGCAGGCTGCCTCCGATGCCTAGGATGACCTTGCGCGTGTCGATGGTCATGACCGTCAGCGTGCGGTTGTCGAACCCCGAGCTCTCGAAGCTCAGCCCCGCCCGCAGGTCCAGCAGCCCATCGGCCACGCTCAGCTCGCCGCCGATGCGCAGCGACAGCGTGTCGTTCATGTCGCGGCGGATGTTCAGCGCGCCTACTGCGTAGTCGCCGATGGCCGTGACGTTGGTGAGCGTCACGTTGTTGGGTCGGATGGCGATCTGCTGTTGCCGCGACCAGCGCTCCCAGACGAAGGCGGCTTCCAGCCGCAGGCGGTCGAACAGGCGCACCTCGGCCCCCATCCGAAACACCACCGGCAGCGGGATGTCGACGTTGGCGCGGTCGCCGTCGACTGCGGCGCCGTCGAAGAAGGGGTCTCTGGGCAGGCGCACGCGCAGCTGGGCGGTGCCCTGTATCCCGCGAGGGTAGAAGCGCAGCGCGGCTCCCAGGCGGATCTTCTCGAAGTCCAGGATGACCCCCACGTGCGGCGCCAGGTCCCAGAAGCGCTCGAGGGACATGGAGGCGCGCGCGTCGAAGTCGGGGTTCTCTCGCTGGGCGCAGATGGCGTTGTCGCAGGCGCTGAGGCCCACCTCCGCGTTGAAGTTGCCGACGAGCACACCCAGGCCCGCGCCGATGCTGACGCGCGGGTGCGGGCGCCAGGCGAGCGCGGTGTCCAGCTGCACCAGCGCCGTGCCGGCCAGGCTGTACAGGGAGTAGCGCTGAGGCGCCGGTTGGCAGCCCGGGTCCGTGTCCGGGTTGCAGCGGCCACCGTCCGACGTGACCCCGTTGGGGTAGTCGCCCAGGAGCGCGTTCGGCACAAGCAGCCCCACGCCCAGGGTCAGGTCGTCGCTCAGGGGGTGGCTATAGGCGATGCCCGGGATGGGCAGCGGGATGGTGTCGAGGTTGATCGTAGGCAACGTGTTGCCGCCCGAGTCCACCCGCGTGTACTGCCCGCGGAACCAGGTGAAGCTCACGTCCAGGAGCAGCTGCTGTCCGGAGTAGGCGAGGCCTGCGGGGTTGTAGTGCAGCGCCTGCGGGTCGTCGGCGCCCGCGACGAAGGCGAAGCCCCGCCCAGCCGGTCGGGTGCCGCGGTCCGAGAAGAAGAAGCCCCCTGCGCGGGCAGGGGTGGCAGGCGCCAGGATCAGCGTGCTGAGCGCGAGGCCCAGCAGCGCGACGGAGACGTTGCGGATGGACATCACTCACCCTCCCTGGAGCGCACGACGGCGTACAGGCGCTCGAGCCCGCGTTCGGGGTCCAGCAGGAAGTCACTCACCTCATGGAACAGCACCGTGTGGTCTGCCGCGCGGTACGTGGTGCGGGCGTGCGGTTCGCTGCGGTTCACCTCGGCGATGACGTCGAGCAGCACGTCCAAGGGCGTGCTCACGTCGGTCTCGCTACGCGGCGCCACGGTGCGCGCCAGCAGCTCGCTCAGCGTGTCGTCCGTGTCGACCGCCGCTACCTCCCTCAAGAGCTCGATGCTCGCTTCGGCCAGGCTGCTTTCACCGCCGAGCGCGCTGCCGCTCTCGATGGCGGTGAGGACATCCGGCGCGAGGGCCGTGGCCAGGACGCGGCCGAGCGGGCGCAGGTTGTCGTCGTCGTCCAGCACCTGCAGGAGGTCGTGCAGCGCCACCAGCGTCGCCAGGTACGCGTCGGTGTCTTCGCTCAGCAGGTGCCCCAGCAACCCCATGACCGCGTCGCGTGCCGGGGTGTCGGTCGCGAGCGCTCGAAAGAGACTGAGCGCAGCGGTGGTGAGCGGCCCGCCGAGGGTCGTCTCCGCGCGCCCCGTGAGGCCCTGCGCCCACGCGCTCAGGTCTCCGTCCCCGCGGTGTTCGTCGATGCGTCCCAGAAG
This sequence comes from Sandaracinaceae bacterium, assembly GCA_020633075.1. Classification (GTDB taxonomy): domain Bacteria; phylum Myxococcota_A; class Polyangia; order Polyangiales; family Houyiibacteriaceae; genus JADJJE01. The sequence goes on along the minus strand of JACKEI010000001.1, from coordinate 1,713,753 downwards.
GAAGTCCACCAGCACCGTGACCATCCCGTAGCTGCGGCGGTTGCTCAGGCGGAACTGCCCGCCCGAGACCTCGGTGGCGAGCAGCTGGTCCACCAGCGTCCCGCGGGCGCGCAGCCAGCGCTCGTGCTCGTCGGGGGCCGCGCTCCACGTGTCGTCGACGGCGGAGAGCGCGTCCAGCAGCAGGTAGACGGGGGAGTAGTTCACGGTTCGGGTGCCACGGTTGGTCTGCGTGGTGCGGCTGCCGGCGCGGTTGCGCAGCGTGGGGTGCTGGTTGCTGTCGACGGCCATCTCCGTGACCGCCGCCAGCGCGTCGATGCCGTCCACGCCCGGGGCCACGGTGAGCGCGTCCGCTGCGCGCAGGAGGCGCCCCAGGCGCGCGATCAGCTGCCCGGCGGCGCTCGGGTCACAGGTGCGGCCGGCGCCGGAGCGGTCCCAGCTGCAGGCCCCCAGCAGCTGCATCAGGATGGGCTCGTAGGCCACGGCCCCGTCGGCGCGGGCGTAGCGTGCACCGTTGGGGTTGGCCTCTTGGTACATGCTGTTGGCCGCGGTCGGGTAGTGCTGGTGCAGCGCTCCAGCCAGCGCCCCGAAGAGGTAGGGCCCGGTGCGCGTCGCGGCCGGGTCGTTGTCCGTGAACGCCGCCAAGAGCGGCGTGAAGGCCTGGTAGAAGGTGATGTTCTGTACGGCGCCGGCGCAGGTCTGGCTGCCCTCGAGGAGCCGGTCCCCGCAGAAGCGGAACTGACGCTCCCAGGCCAGCAGCACGTTGCCGTTGTGGCGCGTGGCCACGTCGAGTCCGTCGCGCGTCGTGGGACGCTCCAGCATCTCGTTCAGGAACTCGTTCCACTGGCCGTACACCAAGCGGTTCATGGCCTCGGGGGTGGGGCGTGTGCGCAGCCCGGGGATGCCGCTGTTGTCCTCGAGGATGCCGTCCAGCGTGAGCGCGCCGATACCGAGCGCGTTGGCGATGTTGGTGAGCGTCGTGAGGTAGCCGGGCAAGGCCGCGCTGATCTGCGGCTCGAGGTCGAGGCGGCCCTGGATGGAGAGCACGTAGGCCTCGGTGGTGTTCTCGAGGTGCAGCAGCTCGCAGCGGTCGAAGGGGTCCAGCTGCAGCCCGAAGACACGCAACAGGGCGTTGTCCATCAGGTCGATGCGCAGCCCCGCCACGCGGATGATCATGTGCGCGTCCTGCTTGTTGCAGAACTCCGCTTCGTTGAGCTCGTGCATCGCGCTCAGGGTCTGCTGCAGCAGGCTCTGGTTGGCGCCGTTGTCCGGGGTCGTGCGGCTGACCTCGGTGGTCCACTCCTGGCTGCGCAGCGGCGGCGTGTCGCGCCCGCCGTTGGCCGCTGCCAGCACGGGGCGGTCGCGGTGCCGCGCCATCTCCGCCAGGATCTGGCCCAGCCGCTCCGAGCGCGAGTCGCTCAGCGCGCGCAGCACGGCCTCGAGCATCCCCGGGCGGCGCGCCATGCGCTCGGTCACGGCGAGCACGTCGTCCCACAGCTCGTTCTCCTGGCGCAGCGACACGTTGGGCATGCTGTCGGCGATGGTGTCGCCGAAGAGGCCGGCGTCGATCAGCGCGGCGAGCTCGCTCTCGCGACCGCTCAGGAGCTGCTGCGCCAAGGTCAGCGCGTCGCGTGTCTCGGGCTGGTCCAACAGGGCCGAGGTCGCGTGCAGCACGTCGAAGAGCGCGCCGGTGTCGGTGTCGTACCCGGGGTAGCTGTGCGTGAGCGCGCCGAACTCCCGCGTGACCGTCTGCTCTGTGCCCAGCTGCGCCGCGAGCGCCAAGACCGCGTCCTCCGCGAGCGGCGTGTCCCCAGCCACCCACGGGCGAGCTTCTCGCAGTAGCGCTGCGAGCAAGGTCCCGTCTGCGGAGCGGGCCTCGTAGATCGGCAGCCCCCCGTCACCTGCGGCGAGGCCCCGTGCGTCGCGCAGGGCCGTGTCGCCGGGAGCGTCCAGCGCGGTGGCGTACGGGGTCGGCAAGAAGAGCTCTGCGCCGTCGGCTCCCACGAAGCGTCCGTCGCCGTTGACGTCGGCCAGTCCATCGCCGTCGCCGTCGACGAAGCCGTTGGCTCCAAGCGCTCGCGGGCGCGGCAAGCCCCGCTCGTCGCGCACGACGTAGTGGCCCGCGAGCCCCCCGTCGAAGGTCGTGTGCCGGCTGGCGAGCAGGGCGCGTGAGACATCCAGCGTGCCGTCGACGGTCGGGTCGTCAGCCACCAGCGTCGCGAGCTCGAGCGCCAGCGCCGAACGCAGCTCGGAGAACGCTCCCTCGGCTGCGCCGCCCGATGCCAGCGCAGCGAGCCCCGTGCGGGTCAGGCTCGGGAGCTCAGGGTAGCGCAGGGCGGGCGCGACCACACCGAGCTGCAGCGGGGTGCTGCGCATGCCCTGGCGGGCCGCCATGCGCCCCAGCGCGTCGGTCACGTCGCTGTCCGCGCCCATGCGGTCGAGCAGCGCCGCGAGCCCTCGAGTCTGAGCCGGGAGGCGCTCCGTGGGCGCATCGTAGAGCGGCAGGATGCCCACCATCAGCGCCTGTAGGTCGTCCTCGGCGCTGGCGGGCAGCATGGCTTCGAGCGCTTCCACCGTGGCGGGGCGCTGCTCGGCCAGCGCTTGCAGCCGGCCGGGCGCCGCCGTCTCTGGGCCAGCCAGACCCCGGCAGAGCTCTCGGCTGAGCGCTCCGGTGACGTCGCTGGGATACGCCTCACGCGCGATGCGCTGGCAGGCGATGCGGTAGACCTCCTCGCCCAGCGTGCCGCGCGTGACGCCCTGTCGTTCCGTGTCCATGGTCGGGGCGCAGGCCAAGAGCCCACACACACCCGCCACGATGGCCGCACCTCTTGCTATCCGCGCCATACTTCCGACCTTCTCTTACGTTGTACGCATCGCCCGACATCCACACGTAATGTGTGCCGAACGAGGTTTAATAAGAGATCTATTGGTCAGTCGTCAACGCGATTCGACAAGAATTTGCGCCAAGGCCTCCACGTGTGCGTCCCGGGCTCCGTGCTCGCGCAGCGCAGCCGCCAGACCCAGCAGATAGTCCGCGTTGCTGCCGCTCGGCCCGTGCGAGCCCCGTATTTGGGCGGCGATCTCCTCCAGCGGGGCCTCGCCCAGGTACTCGGCATTCTGGGGAGTGGCGACGTAGACCAAGGCCTCGACGACCTCGCCCGTGTGGAGCTCCACCGGCAGATCGTGGCGCTCGTAGCCCCCTTGTTCGCGGTGGTCCAGCGTGGCGAGCACGGCGTCTTGCTGCGCGTCACGGACCAGGTACGCCATGCCCCAGCAGCGCTCGGCGGGGTCGGGCACTAGCGTGACGACGCGCCCGGGCGCGCCGGGCACCCCGCGGTGGTCCGTGCTGCCCTGCCAGAAGCGCCGTGTGTAGCCGCTGAGCCAGCCAGGCTCGCGGCGCACGTGCTCGAACGCCGGGCGGAAGACCAAGGACCCATAGCCGAAGACCCAGAGAGACACGCTTGGACCTTAGAGCACGATCCCGTCCTGTGCTCTAGCGGTCCATCGTGAACGACCCCGCCGGCTGTGCAGAATGCCCGACGCGTGCGAACAACGCGTGCACGCTCGTGTACCCTCTCGCGCATGGCGCGGACCAAACGAAGCGAGCTCATCCTGATCGCCGCCGCGATGGTGCTGGGCGGTGGTGCCTTGTTGCCGGGAGCCAGCCCCTACGCGGAGCAGGGTGCCGCTGAGCCAGAGGCTGGGCCGGAGGAAGCCCGATGAGCGCAAACGACGACATCTTCGTGTGGCGGGGGTTCGATCACGACTGGCTGCGCACCGTGGCCGGGTTTCGCACCCCGCACCGCGTCAGCAAGCTGCACAGCTTCGTGTCTACGGAGGGCGGGCGCGCGCAGTTCGCGTTCGGACAGGCGACGGGCGTCGATGGCAACTACATGCGGCCGGTCGGCCACTACGCCGTGCTGCGTGCGCCCGGTCTTGGCTCGGTGCAGCGCAGCGTGACGCTCGCGTGGACCGACGAAGTGGACGGGGGGCGCTATCCGCAAGCGTGCAGCGACCGCGGCGCCGAGCTCTCCGTGGACTTGGCCGACGCCTTTCTCGGCAGGGTGCCCGAGCAGCACGCGGTGGTCTTGTCGGGGTTTCAGCTCCAAAGCCGCTGCGACCCCCAGAAACAGCCCGCCGACAACCCGCGCAATTCCGACGGCATGTGGCCGTTCAAACTGGGGGTGTGGCTGGGCGAGCCCGTGCGCGAGGGCACCACGCTCCGCTGCCCGGTGAACGTGCACGTGTACCGCGCGTGGACGCCCATGTTGGGTGGGCTGCCCCCTTTCGAGATCAAGCCGCTGAACGCGCGCCTCGACATCGAGGTGACGGTCATGGTCACGGTCGTCGCCGGCGACGAAGTCGCGCTGCGGGTCACGCGTGGCCCCGAGGTCGGTGCGAGCACGTCGGCGCGCAGCACACGCGAAGTGGACATCGACGCCGCCGTGCGCGGCGTGCGCGAGCGCTACCCTCACGCGGTCAGCGCGCTGCACGGGTTCGGCTTCGAGCTGCTGCGCAGCAGTCGCTTGCCCATGCATGGACACCTGGGCCGCTACCTGAACAACCTGCGCTTCCGCGTCGAGGACGGCGCGTACGACTCACAGCGTGGGGTGCTCGAGGTGGCGCATCGCGCGCAGGTGTGGGTGCCGTCCACGGTGGTGCCCACCGACGTGCGCTGCACGCTCGGCAGCACGCTGCTGCAGCTCGGCCCGGGCGCGCGCGTGCGCACCAACCAGCAGGTGCGTGGGCAGCTTTGCTCCAACAGCACCGACCAAGCCCCGTTCTTCTCGCGCTGGTGCGAGTGCGGCGACCATGAGCACGGTCCCGACCAGAGCGAGGCGCGGGTGTGTCTCCCCGCTCTCGACTGACCACGACCGCGGGCGTGGTGTGCTGCGGAGGGCCTGCGCGCTCGGCGGGAGCGGGGACGCGCCCGGCCGCTCGCTCGCTTCCCCGTGGTGGCGCGGGCAGTGGCCGTGATATGAGCCGCTGTGGACTTCATGCAATCGCCCGTCTCCATGCTGATGAGCTCCGACGACCTGGTCGTGGCGGAGCGCTCGCACACGCTCCTCGAGATCTGGGAGCTGATGGTCGAGAGCTCCATCCAACACATCCCCATCGTCGAGGGCGACGAGCTGGTGGGTCTGCTCAGCAGCTGGGACATCGCGCGCTACGCCGTGGACAATGGGAGCGCGGCGCTCGGGGCCATCCTGGCGGGGGACGCGATGGAACGGAACCTCGTGCGGCTCCACCCCAAAGCCACTCTGCGCGAGGCCGCGGACAAGCTGGCCGATGGCGGCTTCCACGCGCTCCCCGTGGCAGACGACGACAACGCGCTGGTCGGGATCCTGACGAGCACCGACATCATCCGCTACGTGGCCACGGGTCGGCTGCGCGACGAGTAGCGCGCTCGTGGGCCAGGGCTTTGGGTGCGCGGCGTGGATTGACACGCTCGTGGGGCGCTGCTATCCGTACGCCCCCCACGGGTCTCCGCGGGGACCTTGCTCCAATTGGTCGGGCGCGTCGCGACCCCCACACCACCTCTCAGAGAGGGGCTTGCGCGGACGGAAGCGCAACGTGGTCGACCAAACGGATATTCCCTCTACTCCAACCGGGCTTCGGGCCGGGGCCAGTTCAGGCCACCCCCTGAGCACGTAAACCACTACATGACAGACACAACTCAGGCCGTTAAGGCCAACCCTGCCGCCGAATCCTTTGCGGCACTCTTCGAAGCCTCCGCGACGCAGTCCGACCAGATCAACGAAGGCGACATCGTCTCGGGTACGGTCCTCAAGGTCGGCAAAGACACCGTCGTCGTCGACATCGGCTACAAGTCCGAAGGCGTCATCTCCATCAGCGAGTTCTACGACGCCAATGGCGAGCTCACGGTAGCCGCCGGCGACAAGGTGGACGTCCTGGTCGAGAGCAAGGAGAACGAGCACGGGCTCGTCATGCTCTCCAAGGAGAAGGCGGACAAGCTCAAGGTGTGGGACGAGATCAGCGCCGCGTGTGAGCGTGACGAGCTGATCGAGGGCACCATCACCCAGCGCGTGAAGGGCGGCCTGTCGGTCACCATCCCGGGCGGGGTCAAGGCCTTCCTCCCCGGCTCGCAGGTGGACCTCCGCCCCGTGCGGAACCTCGACAAGCTCCTCGGCCAGACCTTCGACTTCAAGGTCATCAAGTTCAACAAGAAGCGCGGGAACATCGTCCTGTCGCGCCGCGTCCTCCTCGAGAAGGAGCGCGACCGCCTGAAGGCCATGACGCTGGAGAACCTCCAGGAGGACCAGATCGTCACCGGCACCATCAAGAACATCACCGAGTACGGTGCGTTCGTGGACCTGGGCGGCATCGACGGCCTGCTCCACATCACGGACATGAGCTGGGGTCGCGTCAACCACCCGTCGGAGATGTTCGACGTGGGCGACGAGGTCACCGTGCGCGTCCTCAAGTACAACGCCGAGACCGAGCGCGTGTCGCTGGGCCTCAAGCAGACCATGGAGGACCCCTGGAACCAGGCGGCCGACATGTACGCTCCCGGCAAGAAGATCAGCGGCAAGGTCGTGTCCATCACGGACTACGGCGCCTTCGTGGAGCTTCAGCAGGGCGTCGAGGGCCTCATCCACGTCAGCGAGATGACGTGGACCAAGCCCAAGCACCCCAGCAAGGTGCTCGACATGGGCCAAGAGGTCGAGTGCATCGTCCTCGACATCGACGCGCAGAACAAGCGCATCAGCCTTGGTCTCAAGCAGCTCGAGCCGGATCCCTGGACGGTCTTCACGGACAAGTACAACCCCGGCGACGTCATCCTGGGCAAGGTGCGCTCCATCACGGACTACGGTGTCTTCATCGGCATCGAGGACGGCGTGGACGGCATGGTGCACAAGTCCGACCTCAGCTGGACGCAGCGCATCAACAACCCGGCGGAGCTGTACCGCAAGGGTGACGAGGTGCAGGCCATCATCCTCTCGGTCAACGACGAGGAGAAGAAGGTCAGCCTCGGCATCAAGCAGCTGTACGAAGACCCGTGGATGTTCATCCCCGACCGCTACCCCGAGGGTACCGTCGTGGAGGTCCGCGTCGTCAGCACCAACGAGTACGGCGCCCACGTCGAGCTCGAGCAGAACGTCGAGGGCAGCATCCCGCGCGCCGAGATCCACCACGACCTGTCGGTGGACCCGGGCCAGGTGCTCAACGCCGGCGACATCGTCAAGGCCCAGGTCATCCGCCTGGACGACGAGGACCGCCGCATCACGCTGTCCCTCAAGAGCGCCGAGGGCTCCGAGGTGCGCAGCGAGATGAAGTACGACCCCGAGGCACAGAAGGCGCGCCCCCGCGCCACTCCGGCGAGCTCGCGGCCGAGCGCGGCCACCTTGGGCGACCTGCTCAAGGGCAAGCTGGGTGACCTCAGCGTGGCCCCGTCGTCCGACGAGGACGACGACGCCTGAGAGCCCTGGGGAGCGCGGCTCGCCGCGCCACCTCGCAACGGACACGGGCCGGCCTCACAAGGGTCGGCCCGTTGCCGTTTGCGGCGTCTTGGTGGACGGGAGTCAAGTGCGATACTCTCGTGTTTGGGGGTGAACGGCCTCCTCGCGTCGAACTACACTCGCGGCCGATGCAAGCCGCCGGTGTTCTAGTCCCTGGTTCTCGCGAGTTTGGTGCCATTCGCTGTCAGATCCGAGCGTCCGAGCCCCGGCTCGTGGAGTTCACGTACGGCGCCGGCTTCACGCTCATCGACTTCAGCAACGCGATGCAGTTCGTGGCGGAGTACGCCGCGCTGCGCGGGCCCATCGCCATCATGAGTGAGGTGCGCGGCGCGGCCCCCGCAGGGGCTGGGGAGCGTCGCCGCCTGGCCGAGATCGTCAGCGAGCTGGACGCCAAGACCAAGGGGCAGGTCTGCGCGTCAGCGGTGGTGACCGAGAGCGGGCTGATGCGTGGTGTGCTAACGGCCGTGAGCTGGGTCCATTCGCCTGTCTATCCGCTAAAGCCGTTCGCCAGCGAAGACGACGCACGCGCTTGGCTGCGCGAGCACCTCGCCAAGGCCAGCTAGCCCGCCGCGCGCGGGATCAGCGTGGATACAGCGACTGGGCCATGGCGCGCACCAGGTCGTCCGCCATGGTGCGGGCGGCGTGCTGCCGGCCTCGGGCGCCGTTCACGATGACGCTGAACGCGATGACCTGGCCGTTGTTGGGGCCGAGCACGTAGCCGCTCAGGCTGATCACGTCGTTCAACGTGCCCGTCTTGGCCCGCACGATACCCGGCGCCGGCAGGTCCGTGAGGCGCTGATGCAGCGTACCGTCCTGACCCGCGATGGCCAGGTGCGCGAGGTACTCGCCGCGCACGGCCGGGCTCATGTAGACGTGCCGAAGCACCGCCGTCAGGTGGGAGGGCGCGATGAGGTTGCCGTTGAAGAGCCCCGAACCGTTGACGATGGTGGCCTGACCCGCCGGGACGCCGGCGTCCGTGAGCATCGCCTGCAGCAGCTCCGTGCCGTGCTGACTGGTGCCGGGCCGGCGGTCCTCGGCGGCCATCACCTTCAGCACGGTCTCCGCCACGAAGTTGTCGCTGTCCTTGCCGACCGCGTGCAGCAGCTGGCTCAGGGTGGGTGAGTAGCGGCTGGCCAGCAGGGCCAGGCCGTCGGGGGCCGATCCTTGCTGCACGTTGCGAGGCCCGCGGATGCCAGTGCGCTCGAGGGCCTCTGCCAGCGCGTGTCCGGCGTAGCCGATGGGGTCCTCGACGCGGCGACGAAAGCTGGAGGGCAGGCCGTTGGCGGGCACGCTGCCGCGCAGGCGTAGGCTCATCTGCCCGTCGTCACGGGCCCGCTGCACGGCGATGACACGCGCTGCTCCTTCGGCGACCGTCTCGATCTGGGAGTCCAGCGCGAAGTACCCGGCCGCCGCCAGGCGCACGCGCGCGGCCTCGCCCGGCGCGGCGCCAGGGAGCACGTTGATGATGTACGCGTTGCGCTCGACGGGCGCGGCGGAGATCGGCGCGCGGAACGCTGCGGTCTCGTTGGGCTGCTGGTCGAAGGCCGGGGGGAGGTCCTGGTCGTCGAAGTAGCTGTTGTCCACGACGATGTTGCGGACCGTGCGCACGCCCCGGTCTTGCAGTCGCTCACAGAGCTCCACCAGGTCGCTCATGCGCAGCGTGGGGTCTCCGAAGCCCCGCAGCACGAGCGTGTCCACCACGCCGTCCGTGACACGGCCGTACAGCCCCGTCATCATCTGGTGCCCGGGCCCCAGCCGCAGCAACGCCCCCGCCGCGGTCACCAGCTTCATGTTGCTGGCGGGGTTCCGCGCCACGCTGCCCGAATGGTCGAAGATCTGCTGCCCCGAAGCCACGTCGATGACGTGCACCCCCACGCCGTCTCCGAGGTTGGCCTCGTTGACGATGTCGCGCAGGCGCCCGGCCAACGCGTTGCTCTGGGCGCTGCCCGTGTCGTGGTTGAGCGAGGCGCAAACGAGGAGCACCAGCAGCGCGACCCATCCGTGGCGATACAGCATGAGGGCGACGCTAGCAGGTGTGGCCGGGGGTCGCATCCGGGGGCCGCGCTGCTGCCGTCGCTGGTCGGGCCGCACGCTGACGCCCTGGGCGGCGTCGTGAGGGACGCCAGGACCCCGTCCGCGCCAGTGGGCCGGGCTGCCACGCTTCGGTGCGTGCTTTCTGCCCTCGCGCTGAGCGCCCTGCTTTCGGGCTGCAGCGGCGGCGCGAATGGCTACGCGAACACGGACGACGGGGCCTTCGTGGTGCTCGTGGACCGCGACGTGGAGCAGCTGGATCCCCGCTTCGTGTCCGACCCGAACGGGCTGCGTGTGTCACGGTTGATCTTCGCGTCATTGGTCACGATCGATCCCCACACGCTTCTGCCCGTGATGGACCTGGCGGAGTCCGTAGAGCTCGAGAGCCCCGTGCGCTACGTGGCCACGCTGCGGCCGGGGCTCCGCTTCTCGGACGGCAGCGCGCTCGACGCCGCGGATGTCGTGGCGACCTTCGAGAGCGTCGTGGACCCGGCCCTCGGGGCTCGTCATGGGCACGCCTACCGCCGCATCCGGCACGTCGTGGCGCGCGACGCCCTGACGGTGGAGTTCGACCTGGATGCGCCCCACGCGACCTTCCTGACCGACCTGGAGCTGCCCATCCTGCGGGCCGAGGACCGCGGCCGGAGGGTAGGGGACCGAGGCGCCGCCCCGCCGGTGGGCGCGGGTCCGTACGTGCTCGCGGAGCGCGCGCCGGGGCGGCTCACGCTCACGCAGAACCCGCGGTGGTACGCCGGCCTCGCGGCGCGGCAGAAGGTGCGCTTCGTGACGGTGCGCGACGACAACACCCGTGCGCTGCGGCTGCGGGCAGGCGCCGCGTCGCTGGCTCAGGGCGTGGTGCCGCCCATTCTGCTCCCGCTCCTCACGCAGGAGCCCGAGTACGACGTGCGCCGTGCCCCGGGCGTCGGCACGGCATACCTGGGCTTCCACACCGGTCACCCGCCGCTCGACGACGTGCGTGTGAGGCGCGCGCTGGCATACGCAACGGACCGGGAGGCCCTCGTGCGCGCCGAGCTCGAGGGCTACGCCCAGGTGGCCGAGAGCTTCATCCCCGACCAACACTGGGCCTCTGCCAGCGGTCTGCCGCGCTACCCCTACGATCCTGCGCGCGCACGGGAGCTGCTCCGTGAGGCAGGCTTCGCCGAACGCGAGGACGGCAGCCCGCGTCTGCGCCTCACCCTGCGGACGGGCGCCGACCGCTCGCGCGTCAGCGTGGGTCGGGCCATCGCAGCCATGTGGCGCGAGGTGGGGGTGGAGCTCGAGGTGCGGCCCAGCGAGACCGCAACGCTCATCGCGGACCTCGACCGCGGGCGCTTTCAGGTGTGCATGCTGCAGCTGCCGGAGGTCATCGAGCCGCACGTGCTCAGCTGGTTCTTCGGCAGCCAACACATCCCGCGCCCGGGGCATCCTGGCGCCAACCGCTGGCGCTTTGCGTCGGACGCGCTCGATGCGGCGCTGGAGCGCGGGCGCGCGCAGCCAGGCCTTGCTGACCGTCAGGCGGCCTACCATGACGTGGCGGTGGTACTCGCCACCGAGCTGCCAGCGCTGCCCCTGTGGCACGAAGACGTCGTGGCCGTGGTCCGCCGTGGCGACCCCTATCGAGTCCCACGGGATGGACGCTTCGGTGGCCTGGCCCGTGATCCGCGGTAGGCGCGCGCCGCCGCCTCTCAGCGGAGCGATGCTGGCGCCAGCGTCCGGAGCCAGGCTGATCAACCCAGCTTTGCGTTCCGAAGGCGGGAGCACTAGTCTCGCGCCAATGCTTCCGGCGCACGAGCACACCCATCGCGCTTCTGCTGGTGCGATGCTGCTCGCGCTCTTGGTGCTGTCCCCCTCGGCTGCGGCTGCGCAAGGCGGGCGAGAGGGCCAGTGGGTGGTGCCCCCTGGCCGGGAAGCCGAGATCATGGAGGCGGCCCAAGCGCTGTCGCTCGACGGCTGCTCGCCCGCGTCCATCTCCGTTGCGGCAGGCGAGCTGTCCGCGACCACTACGTGTGCAGGTACCCCGTACACCGTCTTGGTGCGCCCCGTCGAACGCGACCTCGACGACGCATCCGAGGCCGGCGCGGCCCACCCCTTCGACGTCCGGGCGCGTGTGTCGCCCAGCGGCGCCCCTGCCTCCGCCGCGCTCGACGCGCGTGCGCAGGCCTTCGTGCGCGCCCTCCCAGAAGGCTTGTTCGTGGATGCGAGCAGCGGCCTCACCCCCGCCCAAGGAGCGGTAGGCGCCCGATCGCCTGCCGATGAGCTCCACGTCGAGGTGTGGGTGCTCGCCGGGCTGACGCTGCTTGGGCTTCTCGTCGTCGCGTTTCGGTGGCGCGATGACTTCTGGGGGAGGCTCGCCGCCTCGGGGCCTCGCCAACGCGTGGCCGCGTTCCAGGTGATGTTGGTGCTCTCCTACATCGCCACCAGCCAGGGCGTCTTGCACCTCTTCCCCTTCTCGCTGTTCGACATGTATTCGTCGAGCGGGGACGAGAGCGCCGCCCGCACTGTCGTGCTGGACGCCGAGGGACGCGCGCAGGAGCTCGACAGCTTCGTCGACTGGGCCTGCGACGGGCCGGTCGACCCGAGCGCCGAGCGCCCCTTCGGCAACGAGCGGGGCACCTCCGAAGCGTACTTGGAGCACGACTTCGCCCACCACATCGTCAATCACCGCGGGGAAGGCGGAGACCCCGTGCGCATCGTCCGTCGCGTCTACTCCTTCGACGCGAATGGACGCTTGCTGTGGGAAGACCTCCCGGTCCTCTCCTGCACCGCGAGGCGGATCCCATGAGCGCGTCGACCTGGGGCACCGTGGACCGCCGGGGCATGCGTCTCGCCATCCTGACGTGGGTGCTCACCGATCTCGCCGTGCTGTGTTGGCAGCTCGTGAGCGCCGAGGCCGGGCTCGAGACGCAGAACCCCCTCGCGCCCGCCTGGTTGCTGGCGACCAACCACCCCGCGGTGGTGGGCGCCGCCTATCTCGTCGCGGCGCTCTGCGCGCTCCGCTTCGCGCGCCGCGACGCCCCCTGGCAGGCGGCTGCGATGCTCCTGTTGACGTATTTCTGCGTGGAGGAGTCCTTCGCGGCGCGCTTCGGTCCGGGGCGCGGGTTCTACCCAAGCGGGCTGGTCCTGATGGGCTGGCTCGCTGGCGAGGCGTTTTCGCGCGCGAGCGGCCACTCCGACCGGCAGACGACCGAGGCGTGGAGCGAGCAGGGGGCCATCGCGCTGATCGGCGTGGTGTACCTCTCGTCGGGCATCGCCAAGCTCTCCACGTCCGGGCTCGGCTGGACGCACCCAGGCACGATCCGGCAGATGATCTTGAAGCACATGCCGGTGGAGGACGGCGACCTCTACATGGGTCTCGGCCGGGCCATGGTGGAGAGCGAGGTCTTCTGCAGCGCCATCGCGGTCAGCACCGTGGTGATTCAGCTCGGCGCCGCCCTGTGGGTGCTCTTCCCGCGTGTTCGGCCGCTCTGGGGCTGCCTCCTCATCGCCTTTCACCTCGGCACCCACGTGCTGCTGGACATCCTGTACCCGGGGATGATCTTCTACGTGACCCTCTTCTCGTTCCCTTGGCCGCGGCTCTTCCGGGTGCAGGGGGGCGGGGAGGTGACCTTCGAGGCGCCGGCGGTGGCCTGGAAGAAGCTCGCGGCGGTGCTCGCGCTCGTCATCGTGGCCGCGTGGGTCGTGCCCGTGAGGCTCTACGCCGGCCGACACCGCAACCTCGACCGAATGCACCCACGCTATCAGGCCATCGAGCGCAGCTTCGAAGACTGAGGGCCCACCCCTCGGCCTTGCCTCGGCTGGGGTCGGGCCCGTGGTAGCCTGCGCGCGATGCCCCTCCCGAAGGCCGCCGCGCTCGCGTTCGCCGCGTACACCGCGACCAGCTTGCTCGTCGGCGAGAGCTTCCCGTTCTCGCCCTTCGCCATGTACAGCCACATCGTCATGGAGCCCGTCGCGGTGCCGGCGTTCGTGGCCGGCGGCGAGGCCGCACGCCCCGAGGACTTTGGCTGCTTCGAGGGGGTGGACGCCGAGCTGGTGAAGCCCCCGAGCGGTGTGCCGTACTCGTCGCAGTACGTGTGGCAGGCCTGGCGGCTCCGGGTCGTGAGTGAGCAGGAGCACCCCTCCGGACGCGCCGCCGATGTGCCGGTCGAGTTCGGTCACGCCATCCTGCGCCGCGACGCCGAGGGGCGCCCTGTGCTCGATCCGCCGGTCGTGCTCACCCGAGGGCTGGCGTGCCGGCGATGAGCGCTACCACCGTCCGTCGTGGCGCGTTCGCGTTGCTGCTGCTGCTCGCGTTCGTCCTCTCGGCTCCTCGGGCCGTTCACATGCCGGACGTCCCGTTGCTCATGCGCACACCCGTCGGGTGCCTCGCGCTCGGCGTCTTGCTCGGAGCGGCGCTGCTGGCGTTCGTCGCGCGGCGCCTCGAGGCTCCCGCTGCGGCGCTCGCGCTCGTCGTCCTCTTCGCGGCGGCACACGCCGAGATGCTGGGCAGGCGGGTCGAGATGGCGAGCGTCACCACCGTGATGAGCGTCGCGGTCTTCCTCGGGTGGGCGCTGGTCGCCTTCTGGCCAGCGGGCCCCGAGGCCCGCGACCAGCAGCGGCGCCTGGCGCACGAGGTCGCGTGCGGGGTGTTCGCGGCGACGCTCTTCCTCGCCGCGCTCGCGAAGCTGAGCAACAGCGGGCTCTCTTGGGTCGATGGGCACCGCCACGCCTGGCTGCTCCTCGAAAAGAACATCGGTCACACCGACGTGATCGCGCGAGCCAGGCTCTGGCTGGCCGAGCACCCCACGGCGCTGACGCTCGCCGCAGGCTACGCGCTCTCGGTCGAGCTCGCGGCGCCGCTCTTCCTGTTCGAGCGGCTGCGCAAAGGCTACGCGGTCGCGGTGTTGCTCCTCGCGGCGGGTATCGCCCTGACCCTCTTCTTCCAGCCGGAGCTCTTCGTGCTGCCCGTCGTCCTGGCGTGGGGAGGGCTCGACGACCGAGGCGACTCCGCCTCGTAGCGTGTGCCGAGCTCGCGGCGCCTGCCGCGCCGAGTCCGGCTCTCGAGGCAGGCCGCTCAGCGCGCGCGCTCGGCGAACCACTCGCGCACCACCCGCGCGTGCAGGTCGAAGGCCAGCGGGACTGGCTCGGTGATGACCAGGCACTCCAGCGTTTCGTGGTTGGGCACGAAGGGGGGCAAGTCTGCGGCGCGTAGGGGTGGCGCTTCGCCGAAGATGAGCAGCGTGCCTCCCGGCGCGCTCAAGACACGCCTCTCGCGCACGGTGTCGCCGTCGATGCGGATGCCGGTCTCCTCGAAGAGCTCGCGCGCTGCGGCCGTCTGCCAGTCCTCGGCGTGGTCGATGAAGCCGCCCGGCAGCGCGAGGCCTCCGCGGTGAGGCTGGATCCCTCGCCGTATCACGAGCACCCCTGCGTCGACCGGTTGCAGCAGGACGGCCACCGGGCTGGGGCTCAGGTAGCTGACCATGCTGCAACTCGCGCACGTGCGCGGCCAGCCTGCCTCCGCTGGGAAGGGGGCGCCGCAGTAGGAGCAGTGACTGTGCTTCTGAGGCTTGGTCATGCCCCCAGGCTGCGCCGCCGCCAGGGCCCCGGTCAACGACCGTGTCGAGCTGCTACCGACACCGCCGTGTCGTGGCGCGCGGTCATCAAGCGCGGACGTCAGGTGATCGCGAGGAGGGTGGCGCTGACCGCCAGCATGAGCGCGACGACAGCCATCATGGGGCCGCGCAGGCGCGCGTAGGCCTCACGCAGCACGGGCAGCCCCTTCGTGGTGCCAAGCGCCTGGGTGCGCCTGTAGGGTGGTCCGTCGGTCACGACGTGCGAGAGCCGAGAGCGCGGCAGCCAGGCGGGATAGAGGGGGAGGAGAGGCCGCGCCTCGTCGCGCGGCAGGGGCTGCGCGTTGGGTTGCCGGCAGAGCCGCTGTGCGCGTAGGGCCACCCACAGGAGCGCGACCAAGAAGCACCCGAGCCCCGTCGCCAGGCCGAGGAGGAGACGCCCGAGCACGCTCCGCTGCGAGCCGAAGCTGCGCGGCGAGGAGGACCAACGCTGGAGCTCCACCTGCATGCCCCGCTCTTGCAGCGTCGCCAGCGTGAGATCGGCCAGGGAGGCGACCTCGTCGGTGAAGGGCACACCCCCGAGGACCCCGTCTGGATGCCCCACCGCGTGGACGACGATGGGGCCCTGGGTCACTGGACCCGTCATGAGTTCGCCCACTCCGTAGCTCGTCGGCGTGCACGCGGGGCGGTACTCGGCCTCTGTCGGATAGTGGGTCTCTTGGGGAAGCCCGGGCACCGAGGGGTCTCCCGGGAGGCGGTTCCCCCGCGGAAGCACCGACACGACCTCGCTCGCGCCGTGCGCGATGGCCACGTCGGCGGCCGAGATGAAGTCCGCGACGAGCGCTCCTCCCTCCATGAACACATGCGTCACCCTCGGGAAAGGAGAGCTCGCGCCCGGAGGCACGTCCGCCATGGCCACCGGCTCGAGGCCGTCATGGCCCACCCACCAGAAGGCGCCCGAGCTGGTGACCAGGAGCGCCTGGCCATCGAGCTCCAGCCTCGGCGCG
Organism: Sandaracinaceae bacterium; assembly: GCA_020633075.1. GTDB lineage: Bacteria > Myxococcota_A > Polyangia > Polyangiales > Houyiibacteriaceae > JADJJE01. The sequence continues at coordinate 1,697,691 of JACKEI010000001.1, read as the reverse complement.
TAGTAGCGCGGCCCGTAGTCCGTTCGGAAGTTGGCCAGCTCCTTGGACTCCGGCGGCTGGTCCGCGCGCCGGGGCACTGGACGAGGGACGGTGGGCAGGGCACTCGCGGGCGGGAGCAGCAGCGAAGCCAGCAACGTGGTGGCGGCCAGGGCGGGGAAAGACGCAGCTCGACACCACGCGGGCAGGCTCCGAGGAGGCCCCTCCAAGGCTTCGCGGAGCACCCAGGCGACCACGAGCGCCGCGACCAGCGCGACCCCCCACGACGCGCAGAACCCCATCGAGGCCGCGACCGGGGCCAGCACGCTCACCCGCCGCGCGAGCAGCAGCGCCGCGACCTCGAGCGCGGCGTGCAGCGTCCCGAGCGCCAGGGTGCAGAGGCCTGCGGTCCACGGGAGGGTGCGCTCGGCTGCCAGTCGGCGCCGCCACGCCCCGAGGAGCGCCAGGCTCAACAGCGCGCCCAGGCATGCTCGCCACGCCACGGCCGGGCGGTCCGAGTCATGCGCCAGCGTGGTGGGGAGCAGCGTGAGCGCGAGGAGCAGGCCACCCCCGACGGCAAGCGACGCGTGACGGCCCGCGAACCCGCGCGCCGCCTCACGAAAGCGGGTGTGTAGCGCTCCCTCGGTGCTGCTCATGCTTGCGTTCGTGTCCTCACGCGCGGCTGAGTTCCAACTAGCCACGCATTCACTGCGCAATCAAGCCTGGCGACGCAGGGGGATTTACATTCGGTCCCGCTTCGTCTAGACATTGAATACTCATTCAGTCGGCACGCCCCGCGCGGCCGAACCGAACCTACAGGAGCGAACCATGTCCGAAGCGATCGTCTACGACGCCGTGCGCACGCCGCGTGGCAAAGGAAAGCAGAACGGGACCCTGCACGAGGTGAAGCCCGTCTCGCTGGTCACAGGCCTCATCGACGCGCTGCGCGAGCGGCAGCCCAACCTGGACGTCGACAACGTGGACGACCTCGTGCTCGGCTGCGTCACGCCGGTGGGCGATCAGGGGGCCTGCATTGCCAAGACCGCGGCCATCGCGGCGGGTCTGCCGGACACCGTCGCGGGCCTGCAGATCAACCGCTTCTGCGCCTCGGGTCTCGAGGCCGTGAACCTGGCCGCACAGAAGGTGCGCTCGGGCTTCGAAGACATGGTCATCGCGGGTGGTGTGGAGAGCATGTCGCGCTGCCCCATGGGTAGCGACGGCGGCGCGTGGGCCATGGACCCCGCGACCAACTACGACACGGGCTTCGTCCCGCAGGGCATCGGCGCGGACCTGATCGCCACGCTCGAGGGCTTCACGCGTGAGGACGTGGACGCCTTCGCGCTGCGCTCGCAGCAGCGCGCCTCCGCGGCGTGGGCCGAGGGCCGCTTCGCCAAGAGCGTCGTCCCCGTCAAGGATCAGAACGGGATCGTCGTGCTGGACAACGACGAGTACATCCGCGGCGACGCCACCATGGAGGCCCTGGGCAGCCTGAAGCCCGCCTTCACCATGATCGGCGAGATGGGCGGCTTCGACGCGGTGGCGCTGCAGAAGTACCACTGGGTGGAGCGGATCGAGCACGTGCACACGGCCGGCAACAGCAGCGGCATCGTGGACGGCGCCGCCCTCATGCTGATCGGCACCGAGGAAGCGGGCAAGCGCATGGGCCTTACGGCGCGTGGCCGCATCCTCGCGACCGCCGTCACGGGCACGGACCCGACCATCATGCTTGTGGGCCCGGCGCCCGCCGCCAAGAAGGCGCTCGCGCGCGCCAACATGACCAAGGATCAGATCGACCTCTGGGAGATCAACGAGGCCTTCGCGTCGGTCGCGCTGCGCTTCATCAAGGACATGGACATCGATCCGGACACCGTGAACGTGAACGGTGGCTCCATCGCCATGGGGCATCCGCTGGGCGCCACCGGCGCGATGATCCTCAGCACGGTGCTCGACGAGCTCGAGCGTCAGAACAAGCGCTACGGCCTCGCCACGCTGTGTGTCGGCGGCGGCATGGGCATCGCCACCATCATCGAGCGGCTCTGAGAGCCCCCACCGGAAACGCGAAAGGCACCAAAGAACATGACTGAACAGACCGCAATCCGCTGGGACCTCGGGGCAGACGGCATCGTCACGCTGACCATGGACGACCCCAACCAGTCCGCCAACACCATGAACGAGCTCTACCAGGAGTCGATGAAGCGCACCGTCGCGCGACTCCAGGAGGAGGTGAAGTCGGGCGCCGTGAAGGGCGTGATCCTCACGTCTGCCAAGAAGACCTTCTTCGCCGGCGGCGACCTCAAGATGTTGAGCCAGGCTCAGCCCGAGAACGCGGGTGACATGTTCGCGCACGTGCGCGAGATCACGGGACAGCTGCGCGCGCTCGAGACCCTGGGCATCCCGGTGGTCGCGGCGATCAACGGCGCGGCGCTGGGCGGCGGGCTCGAGATCGCGCTGGCCTGTCACCACCGCGTCTGCCTCGACGACCCGCGCATCCAGCTGGGCCTGCCCGAGGTCACGCTGGGCTTGCTCCCCGGCGGCGGCGGCATCGTGCGCACGGTGCGCCTGCTCGGCGTACAGAAGGCCATCATGGATGTGCTGATCCAGGGCCCGCGCCTCAAGCCGGACAAGGCGCTCGCCCTCGGCCTGATCCACGAGCTGGCCACGGACGCGGACGACATGCTGAAGAAGGCGCGCGCTTTCATCGCGGCCAACCCCAAGTCGGCGCAGCCGTGGGATCAAAAGGGCTACAAGATGCCCGGCGGCACCCCCAGCCACCCGGCGCTCGCCGGCAACCTGCCGGCCTTCCCGGCCAACCTGAAGAAGCAGCTCAAGGGCGCACACTACCCAGCGCCGCGCGCCATCATGAGCGCCGCGGTCGAGGGTGCGCAGGTGGACTTCGACACGGCGTCGCGCATCGAGAGCCGCTACTTCGTGGAGCTGGCCACGGGCCGGGTCGCGAAGAACATGATCAAGGCGTTCTTCTTCGACCTGCAGAAGATCAGCAGCGGCGCGAGCCGTCCCAAGGACGTCCCGCAGAAGCTGCCCAAGAAGGTGGGCATCCTCGGCGCTGGCATGATGGGGCAGGGCATCGCGTACGTGACGGCCTCGGTGGGCATCCCGTGTGTGCTCAAGGACGTCACCCTCGAGGGGGCGGAGAAGGGCAAGGCCTACTCCGCCAAGCTGCTGGAGAAGCGCGTGGGTCGTGGGGCCATGACCCGCGAGGCCGCCGACCAGATGCTGGCGCTGATCGAGACGACGGCCGAGGCCAGCGGCCTTGCCGGTTGCGACATGATCATCGAGGCGGTGTTCGAGAACGCAGCGCTCAAGGCCAAGGTCACCAAGGAGGCCGAGGCCGCGGGCGAGCCTGGGCTCCTGATGTGCAGCAACACCTCGACGCTGCCCATCTCCGGGCTGTCTACGGCGTCGCAGGACCCCACGCGCTTCATCGGTCTGCACTTCTTCTCGCCTGTCGACAAGATGCCGCTGGTGGAGATCATCATGGGCGACAAGACCTCGGACGAGGCGCTCGCGATGGCCTTCGACTACGTGGTCAAGATCAAGAAGACCCCCATCGTGGTCAACGACAGCCGCGGCTTCTTCACGTCGCGCGTGTTCGGCACGTTCGCCATGGAGGGCGTGGCCATGCTCGCGGAGGGCTTCGCGGCCAACTCCATCGAGCAGGCGGCGCTGCAGGTAGGCATGCCGGTCGGTCCGCTGGCGGTCAACGACGAGGTCAGCTTGGAGCTCGGGCGCCACGTGCGCGAGGAGACCAAGAAGGCCTTCGAGGCGGAGGGCAAGACCTACACCGGTAGCCCGGCGGACCCCGTCATCGACAAGATGTGCGTGGAGCTGGGCCGCAAGGGCAAGGCCGCTGGCGCTGGCTTCTACGAGTACCCGGAGGGGGGCAAGAAGCACCTCTGGCCGGGGCTGAAGGAGCACTTCCTGCGCGCCGACGGGGGTGTCCCCAGCGAGCATCAGTTCCAGGACATGAAGGACCGCCTGCTCTACATCCAGAGCATCGAGACCATCCGCTGCCTGGAAGAGAACGTGCTGCGCTCGGTGGCCGACGCCAACATCGGCTCCATCATGGGCATCGGCGCGCCCCCCTGGACGGGCGGCTTGCTGCAGTTCGTGAACTACGTGGGCTTGCCCGAGTTCGTGCGCCGCGCCGAGGAGCTCGCCGGCAAGTACGGCGAGCGCTTCACGCCGCCGAAGCTGCTACGTGAGATGGCCGAGGCCGGCAAGACTTTCACGAAGTAGACCAAAGGTCTGTCATGCGCCGGGCGGCGGGCTCTTCGGGGTCCGCCGCTCTGCGTTTCTGCGCATCCGACGGTCGCGTGCGCCATCGTCGCCGACGGCGGAGGCTGGTAAGCCCGTTCGCGCTACTCCGGTGCGCCGCCGTCGTCCGGAGGCGGCTTCGGGTCGTGCGGCGTGCCCTTGCGCTCGGGCTCGCCGCGCAGCGCCTGGCGAACGCTCTCGTCGATGGAGCGGAGGTGCAGGTCCCGCTGCGGAAAGGGGATCTCGATGGCCTCGCGGTAGAGCGCGTCGTGCACCCAGTGCGTGATGTCGCTGCGCAGCTTGTGGTGGTCGGCGTACTCGCTCACCCAGCAGTGCACCAGGAAGTCGAGTGAGCTGTTGCCGAAGCCCGTGAACAAGATGGTCGGGGCGGGCTGCGGCAGGATGGTCGAGTGATGCGCGCAGGCCTCGGCGAGGACGGTCGCGACGCGGTGGGGGTCTGTGCCGTAGGCCACGCCCACGTTCACCGACACGCGGCGCGAGCGGTTGGAGAGCGTCCAGTTCACGACCTTGTTGGAGATCAGATCGGCGTTCGGCACGATCACCTCGGCGCCGTCCAGGGACTCGATGGTGCTCGCGCGGATACCGATGCTCTTGACCTCACCCACCAGCGCGCCCACCTCGATGAAGTCGCCGAGCTTGACCGGACGCTCCACCATCAAGATGAGCCCGGAGATGAAGTTGCTGACGATGTTCTGGAGCCCGAAGCCGATGCCCACGCTGAGTGCGCCGGCCAGCATGGCCAGCTGTGCGCTCTCGATGCCCACGGCGGCCAGCGCGGCGATGACGCCGATGGCGACGACGAAGTAGCCGACCAGACGCGACACGCTGCCCGAGACGTCGGGGGCGACGTCCAGGCGGGTCATCACCTCCTGCTCGATGGCGAAGCGTACGAAGCGCGCGAAGTAGGTCACGAAGACGAGGATGAAGATGGCGGCCACGACGGCGCCCACGGAGAGACGTATCTCTCCGGTCTGGACGGACAACGCCCCCACGCTGTCCACGGCTTCGCGCAGCGGCTCCTCCAGGCGGAAGCCGGACACCGTGGACCAGAGCCACAGCAGGACCGCCGCGGCGCGCACCCCCGTACGGATGCGGTGGGTGAGCATGCGCCGGTGCCGCCGCACGCTGATCGACTGGAGCGCCAAGCGGCTACGCATCAGGAACGCGACCACCGCCTCGACCACCAGCGCGCCAGCGAAGGCCACCATGGCGGTGAACACGCTGGCCATGGTGGCGCCGGCCGTCATCGTGGCGAGCGCTTCCCACCCCAGCGCGGCCGCGAGCGCGACGAAGGTGAGCAACACGATCCCGATGACGACGGTCGCGTCATGGCTCGTCTTCAGCGCGCGGTGGTTTCGCGACCGCCAGCGAGCGAGCCAGATGGCGGTGACCAGCCCCTCTGCCGTGAGCATCAGCTGGTGCAGCGACTCGCCCTCGGGCGCCAGCTCGGTGAGCTTGTCGAAGCTCAGCGCGACGGCAGAGCCGTACAGCAGCGGCCCCATGACCGTGGGAAGCAGGGGGGGCAGCAGCCGCAGCACCGGGAAGAGCAGGGCCACGAACACCATGTCGTAGATGATGACCGGCGCGGTGGGCGCGAACAGCGGCGTCGCCAGCAGCACGACCAAGAGCGCCGAGGCCAAGGGCGCGTTGACCACGTGTCGGGCCAGCCGCAGCACGTCCGGATCACCCTCCCACTCCGGGCTGCGGCGGCGTTGATACAAGAGGGTGGCGCAGAGGAGCAGATAGACCACCAGCATGGCCGCGAAGCCCTCGGCCTCGCCTTGTAGCCCACTCTGCAAGAGCTCCCAGTGAGTGGCGGCCGCCGCGGCGATCTGGGCTCCGAGCCCCACGCCGGCGCCCCCCGACATCAACACGCGATAGAGAGGGAGCGAGCCGCGGTCCCAGAGCTTGGCTTCGCTCTGCACCTCGGCGTCATCGAGCTGCTCCATGATGCTGGCGACGCGCAGCGCCTCCGTGCTCAGCGCCTCGTGGAGGCTCTCCACCGCCGCGGACCGCTCCTCCACCGAGGCGAGCTCCGTGGCCACCTGCTCCAGCATGTCGACCGCACGGGCCAGCACTTCCTCGGGAACGTCGGAGCGCTGCAGCAGCTCCACCCGGCCGGTCCACTCCGCGCTGAGAGGTTCCAGGCGTGCGCGCGCGGCGTCCAGGCTGGCGCGCCGGTCCTGCACCGAGGACAGGGCCTCGTCGATGGCTTCTTCTGGGCGCCTCCAGCGCTGCCGTACGTCCAGCAGGGTGCGCCCGTCCAGCGACGGAAGCTGCCGGAGCAGGGGGCTCTCGTTGAGCGTCTCGATCTGCGCGTGCGCTGCCGCGAGCCGGCTCTGGCCCGCCGCGACGCTGCCGTTGTCGCGGGTCACGACCCGCAGTGAGCGCAGCGTGGCGCTGGTCGCGTCAGCCGCCGTCGCGATCTCGAGAGCGGAGGTGCCGGGCACCGGGACGCGCACCACGACCGCCGCGTCGACCCCGCCATCCGCTGCGCCAGCATCGCTGACGCCCGCGTCGCTGGGCCCTGCGTCCAACGTCGCGCTCGGAGCGCGCCTGCGCGGCCGCTGCGCGGACGCGGTCGCTGCCACGCAGACCACACTCGCGAGCGTCACGCCCAGCGCGAGGGGCAGTAGGCTCCTCCGTGACGAGCGGCCGAGGATGACTGTGGAGAGCGGGGGCGTGGACATGCAGCCTTGAAGCTATGCCATGCTCGGCGCTCGCTTCCCAGAGGCTCGTCGCGGTGGGTCGTTGCGGTTGGGCACCCACTCGCGATAGACCGGCGCATGGATCAATCGTGGTTGGTGGTGATCATGGTCGTGTGGGTCGCCGAGTGGGCGGCCCTGATGCTTGCCCCGCAGCTCTACTCGCGCCTGGCGTTCGTGCCGCTCATCACGCGCGAGAAGGTGCTCTCTCTGCGGTGGACCACGGGCGGGTCCTACCGCGACGGAGCGTGGGCGCCGCCCAGCGTGGACAGCCTTGGGCTGGGTGGCCTGCGCTACGAGGACGAGGAGGCCACGGGAGGCTTCGAGGGGCGGCGCGGGTGGCTCCGCGCGCGCCACAAGATGTTCGGCTGGAATCGCGTCATGGGCGTGGTCGCCATACTCGGCAGCGTAGAGGGAGAGACGCTGCAGCTCGAGTCGCGTTTCTGTCCCGCCTTCGGCGTGGGGATGCTCGTCTTCGTGTTCGTCTTCCTGGCGCAGGCACCGCGCATCTCTGCGGCTGGCGGTGCGCTGCTGGTGCTCGTCATGCTCGTCACGTACGGGTATGCCCTCTTCATGCTTCGTCGGCGCGTGACCGCCTCCACCTCTCTCTTCCTGGACGCTATCGAAGCTCGCGCGGATGAAGCGCTCGCAAGGACGGCACCGTGACGAGCACGCCCTTTCTGGACGACCGCGCGGTGGGTCGCTCGCTCGTTGCTGGGCGCGGCCTCGCAGCACCACCCGCGCTGCTCTACGGGACGGCCTGGAAGGAGGACGACACGGAGGCCCTGGTCGCGCTCGCGCTCTCGGCCGGCTTCCGGGGCATCGACACCGCGAACCAGCGCAAGCACTACGTGGAGGCGGGAGTCGGCGGGGCGCTGACGGCGGCCCTCGCGACGGGCGCCGTGCGGCGCGAAGAGCTCTTCATCCAGACCAAGTACACCTTCGCGCGTGGTCAGGATCACCGGCTGCCCTACGACCCAGCCGCGCCCGTGGCCACGCAGGTGCGCCAGTCCTTCGAGCGCTCCCAGCAGCACCTGGGGCTCCACTTCATCGACAGCCTGGTGCTGCACGGGCCGATGCAGGCAGGCCACCTGCACGCCCTCGACTACGAGGCCTGGCGCGCCATGGAGGCGCTGGTCGAAGACGGCCTGGTCGGCAGCCTGGGCATCAGCAACGTGGAGGCCACGCAGGTGTCGGAGCTGGTCGCCTTCGCGCGTGTGGCGCCGCGCTTCGTCCAGAACCGCTGCTACGCCAACCAGGGCTGGGACGCCAAGGTGCGCTCCGTGTGTCGTCAGAACGGGGTCGTGTATCAGGGCTTCTCTCTGCTCACTGCCAACAGGCAGGTGCTGGCGGGTCAGACCGTACGCCAGCTGGCCGCGCGCTACGACGTCACGCCCGCGCAGGTGGTGTTTCGCTTCGCGCAGCTCATGGAGATGCTCCCCCTCACGGGCACCCGCGACCCGCAGCACATGCGGGACGACCTCGCCGCGTTGCGGCTCCCTCTCACGAAGGGGGACGTGCAGGCCATCCAGCTTGGGTAGCGCTCCCCGGGGCCGCCGGACGGCTTTGACACCTCTGCGCCGTTGATGTACTCAAGTTCACCTCCATGGGTGCTCAAGTCATGAATTTTGCTGACCATTTTTGCATCACCTTCGACGTGGACTGGGCGCACCCGGAGGTGCTCGCAGACACCGTGCGCTTGGTGGAGAGCCGTGGCCTCGCCTGCACCTTCTTCTGTACCCACGCGGGCATCGAGCTCCCGGGTCACGAGCGCGCGCTGCACCCCAACTACCGCCTCGGCGGCGACACCATGCGGGCCTACGACGGTCCGCCGGACGACGAGCGCATCTTCCGGCACGTGGTCGCGCGCACCAAGTCCTTCTGCCCGGAGGCCGTCGGCGCCCGCTCGCACTGCCTCTTCTACGACTCCAGCTTGATGGCCGTGTACGCGGAGCAGGGGGTCGAGTACGACAGCACCTACGCGCTGCCGCTCAGCGCCGGGCTCGCGCCCGTGTGGAAGGAGCGGGGCGTGCTCGAGATGCCCATCTACTACATGGACCACATCGACCTGATGGGTGCGCAGACAGGCTTCGAGCTCGCGGGGCTGCAGCTGGACCGGCCGGGGCTGAAGGTCTTCGACTTCCATCCCATCCACGTGTTCCTCAACACGCACACCGAGGCGCACTACGCCGAGAGCCGCGCCGTGCAGCGCGATCCGGACGCGCTGTTGAAGAAGCGTCACCCAGGACCGGGCGTGCGCACGCTCTTCGAGCAGCTGCTCGACTACGTCGCCACCGCGAGCGTGACCCACTCCACGCTGGCGGACGTCAACCGTGCGGCGCGGGCTGCGCACGGGGCGCCATGAGGGACGCCTGGGTCGATCCCCGCGCGACCGTCCACGAGTCCGTCGTGCTGGGCGCCGGGTGCAAGGTGCTCGGCGCTTCCGTCGTGGGGGAGGGCTGCATCCTGGGCGACGGCGTGATCATCGGGCACCCGGCCAAGAGCTCGGTGGTGGCCACCAAGAGCTTCGAGGGTGGCGCGGGTGCGCTGCTCGGTGCCGGCGCGTGCCTGCGCTCGGGGACCATCGTGTACGAGGGCTGCAAGGTCGGGACGGGCCTACAGACCGGGCACTACTCGGTGCTGCGCGAGCACTCCGTGGTGGGCGACAACTGCGCGCTCGGGAGCCAGTGCGTGCTGGAGTGGCGCACCACCCTGGGCGACAACGCCCGCTTCCAGAACAGCGTCACCACGGCGGAGAAGTCCAAGATCGGCAACAACGTCTTCATCGGCCCCCACGTGAGCATGACGGGCGGGCGCTACATGGGCTCGGCCTTGATCGCAGGCAACAAGCTCACGATGGAAGAGTACGAGGCCATGGAGAAGGACTACCTGGAGACCCCGGTCCTGATCCACGACGACGTACGCATTGGCGCGAACGCGGTCCTGCTGGCCGGCAGCGTGCTCGAGCAAGCGGCGGTCATCGCGGCCGGGGCCGTGGTGGGCGGTCGTGTCCCGGCCACGTACGTGGCCATCGGCAACCCCGCGCGCGTCATGCCGGCGGCCCCCGCGTCTTCACGATAGAGGCAGGACATGTCCCTTTCCTTCGCGAACTTCGATCAGATTCAGGTGGGCGACGAGGTCGCGCTCCGCAAGCGCTTCGAGGAGGCCGACATCGAGGCGTTCGCGAAGCTGTCCGGCGACCACAACCCGCTGCACGTGGACGAGGCCTTCGCAGCCCAGGCGCAGTTCCCGGGCAGGGTGGTGCACGGTATGCTCTCGGCGGCCCAGGTGTCCGCCATGATCGGCATGCGCCTGCCCGGGCCCGGCGCGCTCTGGACCGAGCAGCACTTCAACTTCCAGGCGCCTGTGTTCGTGGGTGACGAGATCAGCTTCGTGCTGCGCGTGAAGCAGAAGTCCGAGGGCAGCCGTACGCTCGTGGTGGAGCTGGCCGCGCACAACCAGCGCGGCGAGGCCGTGCTCTCCGGCGAGGGCAAGGTGATGGTGCTGGAGCCGCGAGTGGAGCAGCCCGCAGCCACCGCCCCCGAAGACGACGCGCCGCCAGTCGCGCTGGTCACGGGCTCCTCGCGTGGCATCGGCGCGGCCATCGCGCGCGAGCTGGCGCGTCGCGGACACCCGGTGGTGGTCAATTGCCGCAGCAGCGTGGAGCGGGCCGAGCACGTCGCGGCAGACATTCGCGCGCAGGGAGGGCAGGCGCTCGCGTTCCAGGCGGACGTGAGCGACGCGCGGGCTGTGGAGCGCATGTGCGCCGCGGCACGTGGCGCGTGGTCGCGACCGGTCGGCGTGCTGGTCAACAACGCGTCCGGTCACGTGAACCCGCGCGCGCTCGAGCAGCTCACCTACGACGACATCGACCAGCACCTGGCCACACAGGTCCGGGGCGCGCTGGTGTGCACGCAGGCGGTGCTGGGTCCCATGCTGGAGCGCGGCCGAGGCGCCATCGTGAACATCGGGTCCATCGTGACCACCCAGAGCCCACCCGCGGGCTGGCTGGGCTACACCGTGGCCAAGAGCGCGCTCCTGGGGCTCACGCGCGCCCTGGCGGCGGAGCTGGGTCCGAAGGGAGTCCGCGTGAACATGGTGTCGCCCGGCATGACCGAGACGGACATGGTGCGCGACGTCTCGCCGCGCGCGCGCAAGCTCGCCGCCATGCAGGTGCCGCTGCGCCGCCTGGGCCAGCCCGCGGACGTGGCGCACGTGGTGGCCATGCTCTGCTCCGAGGACGCCGGCTTCGTACATGGCGCCAACATCCCCGTGTCGGGCGGTCTCGTGTCATGACCGAAGCGGACCTCCGGGCCCGGGCGGAGGAGGCCGTTCGGCAGGGACACGTGGGCGAGGCGCGCAGCTGCTTCGAACAGCTGCTGAGCGCGAAGCCCAGCGCGGCCACGGCGGGCGCCATCCTGCGGCACCGCGCGGCGCTTTCGTCTCTCACGGGGAGTCCCGCAGGCGCACACGCGGACGCCGCGACGGGTAGTGAGGGGGCGGACGTCCAAGACGGGGTGCGGCCCGTGCGTGTGGCCTTCCTGCGCTCGTTCACGCTCGAGCCGGTCCTCCCGCTGCTCGAGGCCTACGCGCTCTGCCTGGGCCTGCCCATCGAGACCTGGGTGGGCGACTTCAACGCCTATCCGCAAGAGCTGCTGGACCCGCACAGCGCCCTCTACGCGTTCGAGCCCGACGTGGTCTTCTTGTGCGTGCTGGCCGAGGACCTGGTGCCCGCCCTGGTCACGGACTTCGCAGGCCAGTCCCACGCTGCGGTGGAGTCCACGGTGGACGACGCGCTCGCCTCGCTCCAGGCGTGGCTGCGTGCGTTCCGGGCGGCGTCCTCGGCGCCGCTGGTGCTGCAGAACCTCGAGCTCCCCACGGCTCCCAACCACGGGGTCTGGGACGCGCAGGCGGAGCTCAGCCAGCGGGAGGTCCTGGGGGAGCTCAACCGACGCCTGCGTGCGGTCTGTCGCTCGGTGCCGAGCACGTACGTGCTCGACTACGACGCGCTCGTCGCGCGGCATGGGGCGCAGGCGTGGCGGGACCAGCACCGCTGGCTGACCGCGCGCATGCCCCTGTCGCGGCAGGCGCTCTTGCCGCTGGCCAAGGAGTACGCGCGCTTGCTGCTGCCGCTCGCCGGCCGCATGGCAAAGGTGCTGGTGCTGGACCTCGACGACACGCTGTGGGGTGGGGTGCTGGGGGAAGTGGGCCTCGCGGGCCTCCAGCTGGGCAGCGAGCACCCCGGCGCGGCGTATCAAGCGCTGCAGCGGGTCGCGCTGGACCTCCACCAGCGCGGCGTGCTGCTCGCCATCAGCAGCAAGAACGACGCCGCCGACGCGTTGGCCGCGCTGCGCGAACACCCCGGCATGCTGCTGCGTGAGGCCCAGCTCGCGGCGACGCGCATCAACTGGAACGACAAGGCCCAGAGCTGCCGCGAGCTGGCCGCCGAGCTGAATGTCGGGACCGACTCGCTGGTGTTCTTGGACGACAACCCGGCCGAGCGCGCGCGTGTGCGCCTCGAGCTCCCCGAGGTGTATGTGCCCGAGCTGCCCTCCGACCCGGTGGCCTACGCGGCGTGCCTCCGGGACGTACCTCTCTTCGAGCGCGTAGCGCTCACGGACGAGGACCGCAGCCGTGGGCGCTTCTACGCCGCGGCGCGCGAGCGTGAGGCGCACGCGGGGGCGGCCAGCAACGTGGAGGACTACTACCGCTCGCTAGCCATGCAGGCGCGTTTTGCCGAGGTGACGCCGCTCACCCTCGCGCGGGTCGCGCAGCTCACCCAGAAGACCAACCAGTTCAACGTCACCACCAAGCGCTACTCGGAGGCCGACGTACTGCGCCTCGCTCGGGAGGGGCACGTCTACACCATGAGCGCGAGCGACCGCTTCGGGGACCACGGCATCGTCGGCGTGGCCATCACGCTGCCGTCGGCGGAGGGCTGGGAGATCGACACCTTCCTCATGAGCTGCCGCGTCATCGGGCGCACCCTCGAGACGGCCATGCTCGCGTTCGTGTCGCAGCAGGCCCTCGCGGCCGACCAGACGCGCCTCACGGGCTGGGTGGTGCCCACCGCCAAGAACGAGCCGGCGCGTGGCTTCTACAGCGCTCATGGCTTCCGCGAGCAGGCTCGCGACGGCGACGCGGTGTGCTACCACCTGGACCTCACCGACGGGGCGCTACTGCCGCCAGCGTGGGTGGACTGTCATGTGGAGAAACTGACCTCGTGAACGCCTCCCTCTTCGCCCGTGTGCAGCAAGTCATCGCCGACCTCTTTGGCGTCGCCGCGTCGGACGTGCTGCCCAGCTCGTCGCAGGACACCATCGAGAAGTGGGACTCGCTGCAACACCTGAACCTGGTGCTGGCGCTCGAGGACGAGTTCGCGGTGCAGTTCACCCCAGAAGAGATGGCCGAGCTGCTCAGCGCCGAGCTGATCGTCATGCTGCTCGAGGAGAAGGGCGCGGCCTAGCAGCCCGTTGAAGAACCCTCCCTTCCTCTCGCTTGCAGCCCAGGGCCCACTTGTCGCCCGCCTCGGTCACAGAACCATCGAGGTTCTGCTCCCTCGCCGGACGCCAATCGAGCCCTGGTTGCCGGCGCGATAGGAAGGCCAGTTCGGCAACGTCCTGCTAGAGTCCTCGTGTGCCGACCTCGCTCGACCCCACCCGCGTCGTGTACCGCTGGGATCTCGACAAGACCTACCTGCGGACCGAGTTCGACAGCATCCGGGACCTGCTGCGCACGGCCATCGAGCCCGCTACCCGGAAGCGCACCGTCCCAGGAGCCTCGGTGCTGCTGCGCGAGCTGCGCGCCACCGACCCCGCGGCCGTCTTCATCCTGTCCGGCAGCCCCGAGCAGATGCGCCGGGTGCTGGAGGCCAAGCTGCGCCTGGACGGCATCCGCTGGGACTCCTTCACGCTCAAGCCCAGCCTCGACAACCTCCTGAAGGGCCGCTTTCGCGTCCTCAAGGATCAAGTGAGCTACAAGCTCGAGGCGCTGCTCGCAGCGCGCGTGCACGGCGACCGGGACCACCGCGAGGTCCTCTTCGGCGACGACGCGGAGGCGGACGCGTTCATCTACTCCCTGTACGCGGATCTCTGTGCGGGCAGGGTGGACAACCGTCAGCTCATGGCCGTGCTGGACGCGGCGCGGGTGTATCCCGAGAACATCGGGCAGATCGTCCGCACGGCCGGGCGCGTGCCGCGCGCCGACTGCGTTCACCGCATCTTCATCCACCTGGACCGAGTGTCGTCGCCCGCCATGTTCGACGCCTTCGGGCCGCGCGTGTGCCCCTTCTTCAACTACTTCCAGCCCGCGCTGGTGCTGCTCGAGGACGGCTTGCTGGACCCCCTGGCCTGTCTCCGCGTGGGCGCGGGCATCCTGCTCCAGCAAGGCTTCCACCCCAGCACCCTGAACGCGTCCTTCGCGGAGCTCGCAAGCAAGGGCGTCATCGGGAGTGGCTGCGCCGAGCAGCTCACGGGCGCTCGCCCGCTGGTGACTCCCAACGTCTTCGCGGGCGCAACGGCCGGGCTGCTGCGCTTTCTCGACACGGTAGACGCGCGCCGCGACGACCTCGGCCCGGCACGCCCCCCGGAGGCCGTGGAGATCGACTACGTAGACCTGTTCGGCCGGGACCGAGAGCGCGCCCACGCCGCCAAGCGCCGAGCCCGCTGGCGCCCCCCGCGTTTCGGCGGCTGACCCCCCAACTCCGAGTCTGACACGGACACCGACACCGACACCGACACCGACTCCGACTCCGACTCCGACTCAGCCACCGCCACCGACACCGACTCCGACTCCGACTCCGACTCAGCCACCGCCACCGACACCGACTCCGACTCAGCCACCGACTCTGACTCCGACTCCGACACCGACTCCGACTCAGCCACCGACTCTGACTCCGACTCCGACTCCGACTCCGACTCCGACTCTGACTCTGGCTCTGACTCTGACTCTGACTCTGGCTCTGACTCTGACTCTGGCACTGACACTGACTCCGTTTGCGAACGTTGTCGGATGGTAGAGCGGCCTTGTTTTAGGGCACCCCGGGCTCGAAGCCCGGGGCAGCAGACCAGGTGATCGCGCGCATCAAGTCCCCCCTTCGGGGGGGACTACGTGATCGGGTGCTGGCACGGTTCTACATGGGGTACTCGGACACAGACGCCTTCGGCTGTGCCCAGCCTTCGGCGGCCCAGCCTTCGGCTGTGCGCACTCTTCGGGGGCGCAGCGGCGCGTCGCGCTGGGGGAGCTCCACAGGGCGCGCTCATGCCAACGTTCGGGCGGCCTGCTAGCATGCGGGTCTTGTGACCCTAACTAGACTGACTCGGCTCCTCTGTACGGCGGCTCTCGGGGCGCTCACTGTCGGCTGCGGTGCGCGCACTGGCCTGCCAGCGCCAGACATCGGCCTCGACGCTGGCGTGGACATGGCCATGGACATGGCGGTGGACGCGGAGGTCCCCTGCCTCGAGATCCCCTTCGACGCAGGCATCGTGGAGGTGGAACTCGAGACCGAGGCCCGCGTCGGCCGGGCCGACGTGGTCTTCTTGATCGACCGTACGCTCTCCATGTCGGAAGAGATCAGCCGCATCCGCGACCGCCTGCGCGACCGGATCGCCCCCGCCATCCGCGCGGCCATCCCGGACTCCCAGCTGGCGGTGGCCAGCTTTGCGGACTTCCCCGTGGCGGACTATGGGTCGCAGGCCGACGGCGACACCCCGTTCACGCTGCACCTGTCCAGCAGCGCAGCCGTGGAGTCTGCCCAGGGCGCGGTCGACAGCATCCGCCTCTCCAACGGCCTCGACCGCCGGGAGTCGCAGGTGGAGGCGCTCTATCAGGTGGCGACCGGCGCGGGCATCGGCAGCTTCGTGCCGCCCTCGGTGGGCTGCCCCTCGGGGGGCGTCGGCTACGCCTGTCTGCGCACGGACGCGCTGCCCGTCATCATGCTCTTCACGGACGCCCAGTTTCACAACGACCCGTTCGAAGCGGGCTCGGAGTACGTGGGCGTCTTCCCAGCGCCCCACACGTGGGACGAGACCCTCGCGGAGCTGGACCGCATCGGCGCGCGCGTGCTCGGCTTCGACTCCGGCGGGGGCACCGCCGCACCCCCGTTGAGACGCCTCGCCACCATGACGGGCGCCGTGGACGACCGCGGTGCGCCGCTGGTGTTCGACATCGGCACCGTCGGCGAGCGCCTGTCCACGGGGGTGGTGGACGCCATCCGCACCTTCGCGAGCACGGCCATCCAAGACATCTCGGTCATCGCTCAAGACCCCGACCGCAACGACGGCGTGGACGTGCTGCAGTTCGTGGACGGCATCATCCCGGTCCGGGCCGTGCCCATGGACGGCATCTCTGGCCGGGACATCCCAGGTCAGGCCTTCTTGGGCGTGCGCGCGGGGACTCTCTTGGTCTTCAGCGTGGCGCTGCGCAACGGGGTGGTCGCGCCTGGCGTGGGGCCGCAGCGCTTCCGGCTGGAGCTGCTCTTCGTCGGCGACGGGCGGGCGTTCATCGACCGGCAGATCGTCGAGATCGTCATACCCGGTGCCGACGGCAGCGGCTGCGACGACCTGCCCATGATGCTGACGCCGGCGCCCTGACGCGCGTGACGCAGCGGTGAGGCCTTGCGTCTGCGCTCCAATGTGCGACGCAGCGCCGTGACTTTTGCAGACCTCGGACTCATCGATCCCCTCTTGCGCGCCGTTGCGGCCGCCGGCTACGAGACCCCAACCCCCATTCAGCGCGCGGCGATTCCCTCCGTGGTGGCGGGCCGCGACCTGCTCGGTTGCGCTCAGACCGGCACGGGCAAGACGGCCGCCTTCGCGCTCCCCGTGCTGCAGCGTATCGACGCGACGGCCGGTGACGACCCTGCCATTCGCGCGCTCATCCTGACCCCCACGCGCGAGCTCGCCGCGCAGATTGGCGAGAGCTTCGCCACCTACGGCGCGAACCTGGACCTGTGGCACACCGTCATCTTCGGCGGGGTCAAAGAGAACCCGCAGATCGCGGAGCTGAAGCGCGGCATCGACGTGCTGGTCGCGACGCCGGGGCGCCTGCTCGACCTCATGGGGCAGGGGCACGTGAACCTCAAGCGCGTCGAGATCTTCGTCTTGGACGAGGCCGACCGCATGCTGGACATGGGCTTTCTGCCGGACGTGAAGCGGGTGGTGAAGGCGCTGCCCGAGCAGCGGCAGACCCTCTTCTTCAGTGCCACCATGCCGCCCGTCATCCGTGAGCTCGCCGAGTCGCTGCTCAAGGACCCCGTCAGCGTGGCCGTGGCCCCCGTGTCGTCGGCCACCGAGCTGGTGACGCAGCAGGCGTTCTTCGTGGACCGCGCGGACAAGCGCAGCTTGCTGGTGGACCTGCTGAAGCGCCCCGAGGTGACGCGCACGCTGGTGTTCACGCGCACCAAGCACGGCGCCAACCGCATCGTGGAGCACCTGGACAAGGCCAACATCCAGGCGGCGGCCATTCACGGCAACAAGTCTCAGAACGCCCGCACTCGCGCCATGGATGGCTTCCGCGACGGAACGCTGCCCGTGCTGGTGGCCACGGATCTCGCCGCGCGCGGTATCGACGTGAGCGGTGTGTCCCACGTGATCAACTACGACCTCCCGAACGTGCCCGAGACCTACGTGCACCGCATCGGGCGCACGGGCCGCGCGGAGGAGACGGGCGTGGCCTGGGCTCTCTGCGAGGACGACGACCGGCCGTTCTTGGCGGACATCGAGCGGCTCATGAAGCGGCACGTGGACCGCGTCGAGGACCACCCGTATCCCCCGCAGCGGCCTCTGCCGCCCATCACCGACCTCCAGAGCCGTCCCTCGGGCGGTGGCGGCGGTGGCGGCGGCGGTGGTGGTCGCTCAGGCGGCGGAGGACGCAGGTCCGGCGGCGGTGGTGGCGGCGGTCGGCCGGGTGGCGGTCGCTCAGGCGGAGGCGGCGGCGGTCGCTCAGGCGGAGGCGGCGGTGGCGGTGGTCGCTCCGGCGGAGGCGGTGGCGGCGGTGGTGGCGGTCGCTCGGGGCGCCCTCGGTAGGCGCCCCGCGCGGCAGATCAGTCGTCCAGCTCGTCGTCGTTCGCGCCCAGCGCGGCCGCGGCTTCTTGCGCTAGCTCGCCCAGCGTCGCGCCGGTCTCTTCGTCGGCCTCGTCGAAGGCCACCGTGCGCTCGTCGTCCGAGAAGCGCTCGATGAAGGGCACCGCGGCCGGGTCGTCCAGCGTGACGAAGGCCTCGATGGTCGCGGCGATGATCTCCGCGTCATCGGTGTCCAGGAAGCGCTTCATGAGCGCCATGGCGCTGGGCTCGCCCACCTCGGCCAGCACGTGCGGCAGCTCGCACATGGCGAGGCCGCGCCGACCCGCGTCCAGCGCGCGCTCGATGCCGCGCGCCACCTCGGCGTAGTACTCGTAGGCCACGTCCAAGAGCGCCTCGCCAGCCGCGATGCGTACCGGCGGCTCGTCGTAGTCCATGATGTCGATCAGCGCGTCGGTCATCTCGGGCCCCGGCACCTGGGCGCACAGGTCGGCCAGCCGCTCGAGGCGCATGGCGGCCTCGCTGGGGTTGCGAGCCCCGAGCTCCTTGGCTTCGGCGACGGCGCCCACCAGCGCTCGCACCAGCCCCTGCTTGCCGCTGGCCAGCAGCTGCGCCTCCGCTTGGCGCAGGGCCCGGTCGGCATCGAAGATCGCATCGAGAGAACGCTTTGGGTCGGTCATGGTCAGGAGTCTTTGCAGAGAGAAGGGAGCACGCGCAAGACCTCTCGCACGTGGTCCACGCCATCGAGGCGGTTCTGCTCGTCGGCGGGCTGACGATGATGCGTCAGCTTCATGTCGGGCGTCAGCTTCCACGGGCTGCGGGGCAGCCCCACCAGCGCCATGACCTTGGCCGGGTCCAGCGGGGTGTCGGCGCGCAGATGGAGCGCTACGCGGCGCTCGTCGGCCTCGCAGCCCAGGATGCGGTACTCGCGCAGCAGCGGACGAAGGGCCATCACGCGCAGCAGGGCTTGGGCGGGCGGTGGCGGCGGGCCAAAGCGGTCCTCCATCTCCACGGCCAGCTCGTGCACGCGCTCCTCATCGCGCGCGGAGGCCAGGCGCTTGTAGAGCGACAGGCGCAGGCCCACGTCGTCGATGTAGTCGTCGGGGAGGTAGTGCTCCATGGCGAGCGTCATCTCGGTGTCGAAGTCCGCGACCACCTCTTCGCCGCGCAGCTCGGCCACGGCCTGCTCCAGCATGTGCACGAACATGTCGAAGCCCACCAGGGACACGCTGCCGCTCTGCTCGGCGCCCAGGAGGTCACCCGCCCCGCGCAGCTCCATGTCCAGCGACGCCACCTTGAAGCCGGAGCCCAGCTCGGTGAAGCGCTCCAGCGCCTCGATGCGTGAGCGGGCCTCGTCGCTCAGCGTGGAAGGCGGCGGCGTCAGCAGGTAGCAGTACGCTCGCTCTCGGCTGCGACCGACGCGCCCGCGCAGCTGATACAGCTGCGAGAGCCCGAAGGTGTCCGCCCGGTCGATGATCATCGTGTTGGCGCGCGGGATGTCGATGCCCGACTCGATGATGGCCGTCGAGCAGAGCACGTCGTAGCGGCCGTCGATGAAGTCCGTCATGGTCTGCTCGAGCGCGACCTCGCCCATCTGTCCGTGCGCGACCGCGATGCGCACGTCTGGGAGCAGCTTCTGCAGGCGGTCGGCCCGCTCGTACAGGCCGTCGATGCGGTTGTAGACGAAGAAGGCCTGCCCGCCGCGGTTCATCTCCCGCAGGATGGCCTCCCGGATGGTGTGGTCCTCCCAGCGGCACGCGAAGGTGCGCACCGCGCGCCGGTCCACGGGGGCGCTGGTGATCAAGCTCAGGTCGCGCATCCCGCCGATGGCCATCTGCAGGGTGCGTGGGATGGGTGTGGCGGAGAGGGTGAGCACGTCCACGCTCTTGCGCAGGTTCTTGATGCGCTCCTTGTGCGACACCCCGAAGCGCTGCTCCTCGTCCACCACCAGCAGCCCCAGCTGCTTGAAGTGCACGTCCTTGCTCAGCAGGCGGTGCGTGCCGATGACCACGTCCACCTTGCCCTCCTTGAGCCCCGCCAGCACCTCGCTCTGCTCCGCCTTGTCCACGAAGCGCGAGAGCACGCCCACGCGCAGCGGGTAGTCGGACATGCGCGCGACGAAGTTGTTGTAGTGCTGCTGGGCGAGCACGGTGGTGGGGCACAGCACGGCGACTTGCCGGCCAGCCATGGCCACGCGGAAGGCCGCGCGCAGGGCCACCTCGGTCTTGCCGAAGCCCACGTCGCCGCACACCAGCCGGTCCATCGGCGTGGGTCGGTCGAGGTCCGCCATCACGTCGTCGATGGCCGCCAGCTGGTCGCGCGTCTCTTCGTACGGGAACGTGGCCTCGAACTCGGCGTAGCTGCGGTCCGGGGCGGGCACGGCCTCGCGCTCGGCGGCGGCGCGCTCCGCGTACAGCTTGAGCAAGTCCTCCGCCAGCTGGCGGACCGCCTTCTCCACCTTGCCCTTGGTCTTGCTGAAGGTGCTGCCGCCCAGGCGGTCCACCTTCGGCGTGTGCGCGTCCCCCGCGGCGAACTTCTGCAGGAGGTTGAGGCGCGTGACGGGCACCAGCAGGCGGTCGCCGCCCTTGTACTCCACCACCAGCACTTCTACGTAGCGCTCCTCGTCGCCCACGTAGCGCTCGAACTGGCTCTGTCCGAGGGACTTGCGCTCCAGCCCCAGGTAGCGCCCCACGCCGTGGTCCGCGTGCACCACGAAGTCGCCAATCTCCAGCTGCCGCAGGTCTTCGAGGAAGGCCTCCGTGTCCCGCGCCTTCTGCTTCTTGGGCGCGCGCTTGCGCGTCTGCGTCCCGAAGATCTCGCCCTCCGTGATGCACACCAGGCCCTCGGTGGGCATCACGAAGCCGTCCGCGAGCGCCCCCACGCTGACCTGCGCGGCGCCCGGCGGGCGCCCCTCGATCATGCTCGGCTCAAAGGGCTCGGGCTTGCCGGTGGTGGGCACCTGGTACTGGCTCAGCAGCGAGCGCAGGCGCTCTCCTTGCGTGTGGTTGCGCGCCACGAAGAGCACGCGCATGCCGGCGTCCAGCCAGCGCTGCGCGTTGCGCGCCCCCGGGGCCAGGCCTTCTTCGCGGCCGCTGCCACCACGGGCCGCCTTGAGCTCCCCCACCAGCGCCGAGTGATCCGTGGCGCCCAGGTGCAGGACGCTCTCCTCGCGGCAGTGCTCGTACACGGCGAGCGGTGACGCGTCCTCGCTCGGCGCGCCCGTGAACACCATGCGATGAATGGCCGCGACCGGGCGCGCCTCCAAGCGCCGCGCGAGCTCGGCTTCGTCGAGGTAGTGGTCCCGCAGCGCGTAGGTCGGCGCCCCCTCGCTGACCTTGGCGCCGTGGTCGTTGCGCGCCTGCTCGCGCTCGTCCCGGATGGTGCGGTGGCAGGCGACCGGGTCCAGGTACACCACACGCGCGTCGCTCGGCATGTACTCGAACAGGGTCTGCAGCGCCGGATAGAACGCCGGCAGGAGCCCGTCCAGGCCATAGAACATGCGACCCGCCGAGATGTCGTCGAGCAACGCCAGCGTCTTCTTTGTGGGCCAGTTGACGTCGTCGCACAGCGTGCGGATGCGCTGCCGCGCGAGGGCCACCTCCGCCTCTCCCAGCAGCGTCTCGCGCACGGGGTGCACGAAGATGCTGTCGGTCTCGGACACCGTCCGCTGGGTGTCCGGGTCGAAGTACTTGATGCTGGTCACCAGCCAGTCGTCGAGATCGATGCGCGCCGGGTAGGGCGCGTGCGGGGCATACACGTCCAGGATGCCGCCGCGCACCGCGAAGGTGCCGGGGTCCTCCGCGACAGGGACGCGCAGGTAGCCACCGTCGGCCAGCACGCGCACCAGCTCGTCGCGGTCCAGCTCGTCCTCGGCGCGCACGCACTTGGACCGCGACGTGATGGCCTCGCGCGGGGCCACCTTGCGGATCAGCGCCGCCGCGGAGACCACCAGGAAGCGCCACGGCAGCCCCTGCGCCATGTGAAAGAGCGCGGCCAGGCGGTCCATGGTGGCGCGGCGGTCGGACGCGACGTCCAGGAAGGGCGAGGTGTCCGCGGCCGGAAAGTGCAGCACCTGGGTGCGCTCGCCCTCGGTCTCGCCGAGGAAGAAGCGCAGGCTCTCGGCCGTGCGCCGCATGGCGTCTTGGTCGGGCGTGACCACCAGCATGGGGCCGGCGTGAGCGCGGCTGGCCCGCACCAGCAGCAGCGCTGCGGCACCCGGAGGCAGCCCCGCCAGATCCACACGCGCCGTCCCCGCGAGCGCGCGTACGGCGGCTTCCGTGGTGGCCGTGGCGCGCTGTAGGCCGCCGCTCAGGGGGGAGAGATCGTCGAGCACGGCGTGGTCCTAGCAGGCCCCCACGCGCTGGGCTACGGCGCGCTGCGCTCGCGCTTGAGCTTGCCGTCCACCAGCAAGAAACCGAAGGGGATCACGGAGGCCCCCAGGAAGCCGAGCGACGTGAGCGGCGACCAGTCGCGCTTGATGCCGGCGTGCGAGAGCAGCGCCAGGAAGGTGACGAACAAGAGCCCGTGCAGGCTGCCCACCACGCGCACCGCCATGGGCATGCCGTAGGCGTACTTGAGCGGCATGGCCACGCCCAGCAGCAACAAGAAGGAGATGCCCTCCGCGATGCCCATGAGGCGCAGGTTCTCGACACAACGGTGAAGGACGGGCGCGGGCGCGGCGGCGGGCTCGGTCATGGCGGGGACATTGGGGGCGCGGGGCGGGCTGTCAACCAGCGCCGGGTGGACGGTCCGACGGGTATTGCGTGAACGCACCCGAGCTGATACTGAATGGCGATTCATTCACCATCTGGTGCATAGAGGAACCCCATGAAGCGCGACATCTTCTCCGAGGAGCACGACCTCTTCCGCAACGCCTTCCGCTCCTTCGTGGAGCGTGAGGTGGTCCCCAACCAGGCGCGCTGGCGCGAGGACGGCATCGTGGACCGCGAGACGTGGCGCAAGGCCGGCGAGGCGGGCTTCCTCTGCCCGTGGATGGAGGAAGAGCACGGCGGCGCCGGGGGGGACTTCCTGCACTCGGCCATCATCATGGAGGAGCTCGCGCACGTGTACGAGAGCGGCTTCGCCATGAGCCTGCACTCGGACATCGTGGTCCCCTACATCCACGAGTTCGGCAACGCCGCGCAGAAGAAGAAGTGGCTCCCCGGCTGCGCCAGCGGCGAGCTCATCACCGCCGTGGGCATGACCGAGCCTGGCACCGGCAGCGACCTGGCGGGCATCTCCACCACGGCGCGCCTGGACGGCGACGAGTACGTCATCAACGGGGCCAAGACCTTCATCTCCAACGGGCAGCTCTGCGACCTGGTGATCATGGCCTGCCGCACCGGCGGGCCCGAGGAAGACGCGCATCGCAGCCTCTCGCTCATCGTCGTGGAGGCGGGCACGCCCGGCTTCACCAAGGGCAAGAAGCTCGAGAAGATGGGCATGGACTCGCAGGACACGAGCGAGCTCTCCTTCGAGGACTGCCGCGTGCCTGCCGCCAACCTGCTGGGCGCGCCCGGCGGCGGCTTCATCATGCTGATGAAGAAGCTGCAGCAGGAGCGCCTCGCGGTGGCCATCGCCGCACAGGCCTGCGCCGCGCAGGCGCTGCAGGACACCATCACCTACACCCACGAGCGCAAGGCCTTCGGCCGCTCCATCAGCAAGTTCCAGAACACACAGTTCAAGCTGGCCGAGTGCGCCACGCAGGTGGAGATCGGGCAGGTCTTCATCGACAGGCTCTTGAAGGCACACTGCAGCGGCGAGTACCTCGTGAAGGAGTGCTCCATGGCCAAGCTCTGGCACACGGAGATGCTGGGCAAGGTGGTGGACGAGTGCCTGCAGCTCTTCGGTGGCTACGGCTACATGCTGGAGTACCCCATCGCGCGGGCCTACATGGACGCGCGCGTGCAGCGCATCTACGCCGGCACCAGCGAGATCATGAAGGTCATCATCGCGAAGCAGCTAGGCCTCTAGGGCACGCCCGAGTGCATTGACGGGCAGCGCCGCCGCGAGCGACGATAGGGACATGAAACGCTCTCGCTCGCTCTCTTGTGTGCTGATGTTGCTCGTCGCTACGGGGCTGGGGGCCCTCGCCGGCTGTGGCCCCAACGACGCCGCCGCCGAGCGGCGCATCTTGCGCGAGCAGCACATCCCAGACGCCATCTCCTGGATCCGGGAAGACCTGGCGCGGGCCTCCGCCGGCGTCGCGAGCGCGGCGGAGCAGTACGCCCCCGTGTTCGTCCTGGATGACGCCGAGACGCGCGAGCGCCGCTTGCGGCAGGCGTTGCACGGCGCGCGTCGGCCCCCGAGGGCCATCCCGGAGTTCGTCCCCTCGCCCATCACCTTCCTCGTCGCCGTGGGTACCGACGGCACCGTCATCGCCCGCGACGCCGAGCCCGACAGCCTGCGCGGTCAGGACTTCGGCGGGCGCTACCCCGTCGTGGCCTCGGCGCTCAACGAGGGGCGCCGCGGCCGCGGCTTGGCCGAGTTCGTCGCCGAAGAGGGCGACGCCCGCAGCGTGAGCGTGCTCTTCGCCGCGCCCGCCCGTCACGAAGGCCGCACCGTCGGCGCCGTGGCGGCGGCCATGCCCCTCTGGAGCATCGCGCAGCGCATCACCCGCCAGCTGCGCGGCAACCACGCCGCCGACGTCGAGCGCGGCGTGGCCATCTGGGCCTACGTCTACGAGGGCGAGCACATCCACCACCGCGGCACGCCCCCGGACCTGGACCTGCTCGTGCCCAATCGCGAGACGCGCCAGGCGGCGTTCGCCGAGCGCCCCAACGGCTACACGGGCATGATCACGCTCTTTGGGCGGAACTATGGCTACGCCGTGGTGCCCATCCCGCAGCTGGGCGAGGACATCGGGATCGCCATCTTCCGCGCCGAGCCCTGACAGGTCCCCGCCGCGCTTCGGGGAATCTCGGGGCGCCGTCGCGAGTTCACCCTCCGAACGTCCGCGCGACTTTCGTCACGCCCTTGTTGCTGATACGTTTCGGGCATGACTCGTTATGCGACCCGGGCGGTAATGTTGGCGTTGGTGGTGGGGCTGCTCCCCGCCTGTGGTGGAGGGGACGGCGCGGTGGACCCGCTCGCGGTCCCAGCCGGGCGTGCCTACGCGGGCGTGCTCACGGCAGAGGACCTCCCGGCGGACCCCGCCGGCCTCGCCGTGTGGGCCCCCGGAGACTTGGCCCTCACCAACGAGCACATCGCGGTCATCATCGAGGACATCGGCGAGTCCGACCTTTACAACCCGTGGGGCGGCGGCATCGTCGGTCTGGGTGAGCTGGAAGATGCGGCCATCGTGCGGCCCGCCAACTTCAACGAGTTCATGATCACGCTCGGGCGCTTCACCGTGAAGCCCACCTCCGTCGAGGTGCGTCGCTCCGGGCGTGGCGGCGGACCCGCCGTCATTCGTGTCGAGGGCGTCATGCGCCCCATCCCCTTCATCGACAGCATCGGTCGCGCGCTCTTCCGGGCGGACTACTCGTCGCTCACAGCCGTCGTCGACTACGAGCTGCAGCCCGGCGCCCACCACGTGGACGTGTTCTTCGAGATCACCAACCCCACGGAGGAGGGGTTCGACACGGTCAAGCAGGGCATCCTGGCCATGCAGACCAAGCGCATGCCCCTCTACGCTCCCGGTCGCGGCTTCGACGTCGTCGGCGCTCACCCCTTCGTGGCCTACGTGGACGACGACGCGACCAGCTACGCCCTCAGCGTCCCCGGCACCACCATCGCCACGCTGCTCGAGATCTCGGGCGTGAACGTGCTCGCGGGCGGAGTGGACCTGGCGTTCCCCGCGCAGAGCACCACGCGTGTGCACATGGCCCGCGTCAACGTCGGCGGCATCGGCCTGGACGGCGTGCGCGAGGCCTACGCGGACAGCGCGGGTGAGAGCACGCGCGCCATCACCGGTCGCGTCGTGGAGTCCGGTGGGGCCCCCGCCGTCGGGGTCCGCGTACACGCCCTGAACGCGGCCGGCGACGCCTACATCACGCGCGCCCTCACCGACGCGAGCGGCAACTACACGCTGCACGTGGCGTCCGACGCCGCCGTCCAGCTGCACGCCTACCGTCGCGGCGACGGCGTGGCGCCCGTGGTGAACGTGGCTGCGGGTGCGGCCACGGCCGGGGACATCACGCTCCCGGCCGCCGGCTTCATCCACGTCGCCGCCACCACCATCGAGTCCATGAGCGCCACGCCGGGCCCCGCGCCCGTCCGCGTGCAGGTCATCAACACGGGCACGGTGTCGCGTCCCGGCACGGCCGATGTGCCCTTCTCCGCCTTTGGCGAGCCTCAGCTGCCGGGTGGTGACCGCGAGCACGTGGAGTTCCCGCTGGACGGCGACGTGACCATGCGCGTCGCCGCGGGCACCTACCGGGTGGTCGTGTCGCGCGGCTACGAGTACGAGATCTTCGACGACGCCGCCGTGGTCGTCACGGCCGGTGAGACCACGGAGCTGGCTCCCTCGCTGGTGCGCAGCGTGAACTCGGCCAACACTCTGTGCGGAGACTTCCACATCCACACGGACCGCTCGCCCGACGCCGGCGACCCCGGCGACGACAAGCTGCGCTACGCCCTGGGCGACGGCCTCGAGATCCCGGTGCGCACGGACCACGAGTTCGTCGCCGCCTTCGAGCCCAACCTCAACCGCCTGGGCGTGGACAACTGGGCCTTCGGCGTGAGCGCCGTGGAGTTCACCACCTTCGACTACGGCCACTTCGGCGTGTTCCCCCTGACGCCCGATGCCACGCGGCCCAACGGCGGTGCGCCCCAGTGGCGCGACCTCTCCGACGAGGGCGCGGCCGGCCTCGCGCGGCTGCGCCTGGCCCCGGAGATGTTCGAGGAGATCGACGCGCTCCCGACCAACCCGGCGCTGATCATCTTCCACCCGCGCGGCCTCGGCGTGCCGGGCGCGTACTTCACCGCGTCGGGCTACAACCCCACCACGGGCGTCGCCGCCAACACGGAGCTCTGGGACGAGGACGCGTTCAGCGTCATGGAGACCTTCAACGACTCCTCCTTCGTGGAGAATTTCGACTCCACCGTGGAGGACTGGTTCAGCTTCCTCGGGCGCGGCAAGCACGTCGCGTCGGTGGGCGACTCGGACAGCCACGACGTCATGGCCGGCTCCCCCGTGGGCTACCCCCGCACCTGCGTGATCACGGGCTCGGACGACCCGGAGGTCTTCCGCACCACGCTGGACGCCGAGGACCTCCGTGACCTCGTGCTGGGCGGTCGCATGGTCGTCAGCGGCGGTGTCTTCCTCACGGCCACCGCAGACAGCGGGCAGGGCCCGGGTCAAGAGGTCAACGGCGCGACGGCGGTGGAGAACATCCGGGTCACCGTGCAGGCCCCCACCTGGATCACGGTCACCACCCTCGAGGTGTACGTGAACGGCGTGCTCGACGGCACCATCGCGGTCCCGGACACCGGCAACGCGCTGCGCCTCGACATGGACGTGGCGGTGAACATCCCCGCGGGCGCGAGCTACGTCGTGTTCCACGCGCGCGGCGACCTGGACGGCACCGGTGCGGAGACCGCTTCGCTGGCGCCGGTGCACCCCAACCGCGTGCCCTTCGGCGTGACCAACCCGATCTACTTCCAGCGCTGAAGGCGCCAACCCAGCCCAAGGGCCTTGCTGAAGCGCTTATCGAAGCGCTTCGGTAGGGCCCTTCGGCGTTGGGCTCTCACGCGCTCAGGCGGGCGTAGCTGGGTAGCTCGGCGGCGGGTTCCGTGAGGGAGTGGCGCAGGACCATCAGCGCCATGATCATGGTGCCCACGGCGGCGTACTGGGCCGGGGTGAGGCCGGCGTAGCGCGCGTCGCCGCCCGGGAGCGCCGCGTCGATGCGCAGGAAGTCCAGCAGGAAGCGGTAGGGCGCGTAGAGGGTGGGGACCAGCGCCACGTAGAAGCCCGGGGTGCGCTTGCGCTGCACCAGCACCAGCAGGAGCGCCATGACCGCGGCGCTCCACAGCACCTCGTAGAAGCCCAGGTCGTGGCGCGTGTAGGGCGTGCCGTCCCACTCGCGGATGCCCAGGAAGAAGTTGGTCACGCCGCCGGGGTGGTCGTGCGCCACCGCGCAGCCGGAGCGCCCGAAGAGCCAGCCGAAGGGTGCCGCGAAGGCGGTGGCGTCGCCCAGCTCCAGCAACGGCAGCTGTCGGCGCCGGCGCCACACGAACGAGCCGATGACGCCGCCCAAGAAGCCGCCGTACGACGAGATGCCGCTGAAGAGGCGCGCGGCGTGCCTCGGGTTGGCGGCCACCTCGAGCAGGCGCTCGGGGAAGTAGAAGAGGGTGTTGAACACGGCCGCGCCGATGAACCCGAAGAAGAGCATGTGCACCGTCAGGTCGCCGACGACCGCCGTGCTCAGCCGGTTCTTGCGAGCGTACCAGTCCGCGGCGCGCACGGACGCCAGCGCGCCGGTCATCACGAGCAGCGCGAACGGGTGCATCGGGATGCCCTCCTCCAGCCCGGCAAAGGGCAGGGGGATGGGCGTAGGGAAGAAGAAGGGGGCGGCCTTGATCCAGGGAAGCACGGGCGGAACGTAGCAGGGGGGCGGCCAGTGGCCCAACTCCGGTGCGGAGCGCCTCTGTCCCGGGGCACTCACGTAGCCGGAACACGCCGTTCGCGACGCGAGCCGAGCAAGCCCACGTCGTGCTAGGAATGCGCGGATGACGGGCGACTACGAGCGGAACACACGCACCCTGACCGTGGCCGAGCTGCCGGCACCGCTGGCGAGCGAGCTCGAGCGGGTGGGCAGCGCGCAGGGGGTACCTGACGTGCGCGGCATGGACGCCGTCGAGACGCACTCGCGGCGTCTGCGGAAGCCCGGCCTGCTCGCGCGCATGGTGGGAGTGGGCGACGCCGACGTCGAGCACTGGACAGCCGTGGTCCTCACCCGCAGCGCCGTCCTAGTGGGCGTGCACGGCGAGAAGCGCGGCACCCGCGTGTTCTTTCTGCCGCTCCAGACGCTCGAGCTCGGCGATGGGCTCGGCGGAGCAGGTCTCTCCTTCAAGTCACCGTCCATCGGGGGCACAGAAGGTGCGGTGGCCTCGTACACGGTGTTCTTGGCCGATGACGCCGCGAAGGGCGCGCTCCACGCTCGGCTCCTGGCCGCGCTCGCAGAGCTGCGCGCCTAGAGCGGCGCCGCGCGGCGGCGCTCTACCCAAAGGCGGTGGTAGACGCGCCTGGCCCGGTCCGTATACGTTGGCTGTGTGGACTCACCCGAGCCGTGTCGCACCGAGCGTGCACACTCTGGCGGAGCTCGTCTCTGCCTCTCCGGGGTTACCCCGGAGACACGACCTAGTCGCCCATTGCGAGGCGCGCCCGTCCGGACACTTCATGTCCGCCTGGGCGGGCCCGGCGGGACTCGTCGGGGAGGCACCCGCGACGCTGGGTCGCGGGTGCACCACACTTCGTGACGCGTGACCGGCGGACCGGCTCGAGACTCGAACTGCTGGCGCTGGCCTGCCTCGAGCTCTGGCAGGACGTGGTGAGTGCGGGCTGGCCTCCCTCTGACACTCTGCTCACCGCGCTCGAGCGCGTGTTCGACGACGTCCCGGCGCCGCTGCGCACAGCCGCGCGAGCGGTGACGCCCGCCGATCTGGGGCTCCCTCCCACGGCGGGTGTCGCCGATGCCGAGGCGGTCGCGGCCCGTCTCGGTGCGCTGCTAGACCCCGAGGCGCAGGAGCTGCTCGCGCGGCTGCCGGTCCGGCGCGTGCCGCTGCCGCCCCTGTCGAACGATGCGCGGGTGCTCGCCCCGGCGGACGTCGCGCAGCGGCTGGGTCTCCGCTGGGACGAGCTCATGTGGCTGGCCGACCCCCAGGAGAGGCTGCGCCGTGGCGCCCCGGAGCAGGGACACTACCGCTACGTGCGCGTGCCCAAGCGACGCGGCGGCGAGCGCCTGCTGGAGTGCCCGCGGCCGCGCCTGCTCAGCGTCCAGCGGGCCGTGCTGCGGCGCTTCCTCGAGCCCCTCGTTCCTCACGACGCGGCCATGGGCTTCCGGCCGGGCGTGGGTTTCGTGGACCACGCAGCGCTCCACGCGGGGCAAGCCGTCGTGCTGCGTCTCGATCTCGCCTCGTTCTTTCAGACCGTGCGCCGCGCGCTGGTTGTTCGTGCGTTGATGCATGGAGGACTCGCGCGCCCGACGGCCCAGCTGCTCGGGGCCATCGCGACGCACGTCACGCACCCGAGCGCGCTGCGCGGAGTGAGTGAATCCGAGCGGGCACGGCTGCGCTCCCCGCACCTGCCCCAGGGCGCACCCACCAGCCCGGCGCTCGCCAACCTGGTGTGTCGCCGCCTCGACGCGCGCCTCACTGGGCTCGCCGCGTCCGTCGGGGCACGCTACTCACGCTATGCGGACGATCTCGTGCTCTCGGGAGGAGGCCACTTGGCGCGTGACGCGGAGCGCCTCGTCACCACGGTCGGCGCCATCGCCATCGAGTGCGGCTTCACGTTGAACATGCGCAAGACCCGCGTGATGCGCGCGAGCCAGCGGCAGCAGCTGGGGGGTGTGGTCATCAACGCAGGGCCCTCACTTCCGCGTCACGAGCTCGAACGCCTCGAGGCGACGCTCACCAACTGCGTGCGCCACGGTGTGGCTGGTCAGAACCGCGCAGGCGTGCCGGACTTCCGCGCGCATCTGCAGGGCAGGGTGGCCTGGGCACGGGCCCTGCGCCCCAGCCGGGGCGACGCGCTCGCCCGCATCTTCGAGCAGATCGACTGGTCCACGTAGCGACGCGAACGGTATTCCATGGCGTGGGGCCTTGCCCTCGACCCGACCAGCAAGGCATGGTGTCCCGGTGCGAACGCTGACGGTCTCGTCGTCATTCAGGCCCCAGAGGGCGCCGTTGCTCCTGGCTGTGGCTTTGTGGGCGACGGTCTCCCTGGTGGCCTGCGCGGGGCCGTCTACCGCGCCCAACGAGCTTCCCAACCCCAGCGGTAGCGTCGCGGTGCGCGGCCCTGCGGACGCCGGGCTGCTCACGGACTCCGCGGTCGTGACTGACGCGGAGGTGGACGTGGACGCGAGCGGGCCCCTCGAGCCTTCGCTCAGCATCGCGCCCGTCGCGAGCCCCCACCCCATGGACGAGGTGGACGGGCACGACTGGGCCGCCGTCATTCCGCTCGACGTCACCGTCGTTGGTGTGACGCGCGTCGAGTACTTCGTGGGCGCCGTCTACGCCGGCAGCAGCGACAGCGCGCCGCACGGTTTCGACGCCGTCTTCAGCACCCCCGGAGTGCGGACGCTGGTCGCCGTGGGGCTCGACGCCGACGGCGAGGAGGTCGCCCGCGACGAGGTCACCGTCGAGGTCACGGCCAGCACGGACAGCTCCTGCCACGCCATGCTCACGGCGCTGGGTCTCGACTGGTCCGTGACGACCCCGCGCCAAGGGATCGCGGACCCGGTGCGCGTGGAGCCCGTCATCAACGGCGTGTCGTTCCGCTACGTGAGCAACACGGCCCCGACCGCGCTCATCATGGACTGCACGCTGGGGCCCCGTCTGTACCAGCTCACCGAGATCATCAAGCCTCTCGGCATGGACGAGGTGATCCACATCGGCATCTACAACTACCGCTGCATCGGCGGGCTGCCGCTCAGTGATCCGGACTGCGTGCTGAGCAAGCACTCCTTCGGGCGCGCCATCGATCTCTACGGCTTCGGGCTGGCGGGCTCCACCACGGAGTACACCCTGCTGGACGACTGGAACATCACCTCGGGGGCCACCTGCCCAGGCGCTCCCACCGGCGCGGCGGACACCGCGCTGCACACCATCGCGTGCGCCATGTGGAGCGAGGGAGCCTTCCAGACCATCCTCACGCCCAACTACAACGCGGACCACCGCAACCACTTCCACGTGGACACGGGCGGGTCGTTCATCAAGGACCGCCACGGGGAGCAGCTGCTGCCCGGCATCGACCCGCTGGGGGGGCTGCACGAGCACTAGAGTAGGGGAGCCCTCTGCGCGCTTTAGGCGCCACATGGCGCCTGGTGTGAGGCTCGCTGGACGTTGACAGCCGGAAATCGGGTGGTATTCGAGCGTCCCGCTGCGGCGGCCCTGCAACGCTCACCTCGAGGACCCCAGACATGACCGAGATCGCCTTTGTAAACGCCCGAGAGATCCTGGACTCGCGTGGAAACCCGACGCTGGAAGTCGAAGTCGGGCTCGCAGGGGGCGCCGTGGGGCGCGCGGCGGTGCCTTCGGGCGCGTCCACGGGCGAGCACGAGGCCCTCGAGCTGCGCGACGGCGACAAGAGCCGCTACTTCGGCAAGGGCGTCCTCAAGGCCGTGGACAACGTCATGTCGCAGCTGGGCCCCGAGGTGATCGGCATCGATGCCCTGGACCAGCTGGCGGTGGACCAAGCGCTGCTGGAGCTGGACGGCACGCCCACCAAGAGCAAGCTCGGCGCCAACGCCATTCTGGGCATCTCCATGGCCACCGCGCGGGCCGCGTCCGAGGCGCTGGGCCTGCCGCTCTGGCGCTACCTGGGCGGCGCTCAGGCGCGCGTGCTCCCGGCGCCGATGATGAACATCATCAACGGCGGCGCGCACGCCGACAACGGGCTCGAGATCCAGGAGTTCATGATCTACCCCGTGGGCTTCAGCAGCTTCAGCGAGGCGCTGCGCGCGGGGGCCGAGACCTTCCACACCCTCAAGAAGCTGCTCAGCGACGCGGGCGAGGCCACCAGCGTGGGCGACGAGGGGGGCTTCGCGCCGCGTCTCAAGACCAACGAAGAGGCGCTCTCGTTCGTGGCCAAGGCCATCGAGAAGGCGGGCTACCGCCTCGGTGAGCAGGTCGCCATCGCGCTCGACTGCGCCGCCAGCGAGTTCCACAAGGACGGCGTCTACACCTTCGACGCCAAGCAGGTGGACGCGGGTCAGCTCGTGGACATCTACGCGGCCTACTGCGAGAAGTACCCCATCCTCTCCATCGAGGACGGCATGGACGAGGACGACTGGAGCGGCTGGAAGGCCCTCACGGAGCGTCTGGGCAAGCGCACGCAGCTGGTGGGCGACGACCTCTTCGTGACCAACGTGGAGCGCGTCCAGAAGGGCATCGACCAGGGCGTGGCCAACGCCATCCTGATCAAGGTCAACCAGATCGGCTCCATCAGCGAGACCCTCAGCACCATCCGCCTGGGCGCGCTGCACGGCTACTCCAGCATCATCTCGCACCGCAGCGGCGAGACCGAGGACACCTTCATCGCGGACCTGGCGGTGGCCACCGGCGCCGGACAGATCAAGACCGGCTCCGCGTCGCGCTCGGAGCGCATCGCCAAGTACAACCAGCTGCTGCGCATCGAGGAGCAGCTGGGCGAGGGCGCCATCTTCGCGGGCCGCTCCACCATCGTCGGCGCCTCCCGCTGAGCGCTGCGGCGCGCCCGCGTCCTCCGCACGTCACTGGGCGTGCCACCACGAGACCCGTCGCCATCCCGCGGCGGGTCTCGCTCAATTCAGCTCCAGCGAAAGCCTTCCATGGTCTGGGCGCTGTCGTACTTTGGCTCGAAGCCCGTGGCCTGCTTGAAGGGCTCCGAGTTGACCACGATGGGGTACTTGATGTGCGCCACCGCGTCGCCCGGCAGGTAGCTGAGGCCCACGCGCTTCAGCAGGCGACCGTAGAGGGGCTCCGGCACCAACACGGCGCGGCGCCCGGTGGCGCGAACCAGCACGCTCAGCGGCACGGGCGTCGGCCCGGCCACGTTGTAGACACCGCGCAGCTTCTTCTCGATGGCCAGGATGATGGCCTCCTCGGCGTCGAACTCGTGCATGAACTGGAACAGCGGGTCGAAGCCCATCACCAGCGCCACGCGGTCGTGCCCCAGGAAGTTGGCGAGCGTGCCCCGCTGGCTGGGCCCAAGGAAGTAGCAGAGGCGCAGCACGGCGGTGCAGAGCTTGGGCCAGCGCCAGAGCGCGCTCCCTGCATACAGGTCCGCAGCCACCAGGTCGGCCAGCTCTCGGAAGGACGCCCCGCCCAGGGGGGGCTCGTCCTCCGTGTGGTAGAGAGGCGAGTCCGCCGTGGCGCCGTAGACCGTGTGGCGCCCGATGAAGAGGGCCTGCTTCACGCCGTACTCGTGGCAGTGCTCGAACAAGCGCCGCGTCCCCCCGAGGTTGATGCGATAGCGCTCGTCGAAGCCCGTGGTGAAGTGCGTGACCGTCGCCATGTGCACCATGACGTCCGGGCGCGCCGTGCGGAACACGTCCTCGGCGGGGCGCTTGCGGATGTCCGCCGTGTGCATCTCGATGCCGTCGGGCGCGTCGGGCCAGGGGCGCCGGTCGATCCCGTGCACGACGTGCCCGCGCTGCACCAGGCGCTGCGCCACGCCTCGGGCGAGCGTCCCGCTGATGCCGGTGACCAGCACGGTGAGCGGCTTCGAGACCACGGCCGGCCGGTCCTTGGCGGACACGCTGCGCTTGGCTGACGTGGTGGGCGTCGCGGCGGCCTTCGGCTTGGCCTGCGGGGCAGCCTTGGCGGCCGGCGCAGCCTTGGCGTCCGGTGCGCCCTTGGTGTCCGCCCCGTCCGCCACGGGTGCGTCGTTGCTTGCGTCCCGCTTGGCCGCTGGGCTCTTCTTCGCTGCGGCCTTGCGCGCGGAGGGCTTCTTGGCCCGAGGCTTGCGCACGGGCTTGCTGGCTACGGCTCCGGCGGCAGGCGCGGCTGTCGTAGGGGATGCGCCCGCAGCGTCGCCGCCCACGGGCACGGGACTGCTCGGGGCTTGTGGCACCACGCTGGTGCGCGCTGCGCGGCCCACGGGCTTCTTGGAGGACGCGCGCTTCTTGGGGGTCTTGGTCGAGTCGTTCATTGCTTGAGCTCGGGCCGGGTGGGGTCGTAGGGGCTGTCCACGCGCTTCCGTGTGAACGCGGCGGGGCGCACGTCCAGGCCGTTCTTGATCAGCTGCGCGATCGCCTCTTTGACGCGCTCCACGTAGCCTTGGATGACTTCGTCCGTCTCGGACCCGTCACCCTCGAAGTAGAGTGGCGCTCCGAAGTGAATCTGGCAGCTCACCGGCAGCGGCCAGATGACCAGCTGCGGGGCGACCGGGACGTAGGGCGCGCCGATGAGCTTGTTGAGCCCCTTGATGTGGAACATCGTCGGGAAGGCCTCTTCGCCGCCGATGAACGCGAAGGGGTACACGGGGGTCTGCATCTTCAGCGCCAAGCGCACGAAGCCGGTTCCGAAGCGCACCAGCTTGTAGCGGTCGCGGTAGAGCTTCGCCGTGCCGCGCGCGCCCTCGGGGAAGGCCACGACGATGCGCCCAGCCGAGAGCAGCATCTCCGCGTGCTCGGGCAGCCCCGTGAGGTGCCCCGTGCGGTTCATCAGCTGCGAGGCGAACGGCCACGTGTTGAAGAAGTACTCCGCCATGCCGTGCGCCAGGCGCGGGGCGTCGTGGTTCATCAGCAACGAGGTCATGGTCATCGCCGCGTCCGCGCCGATCCCGCCCGAGTGGTTGCCGATGAGCAGCCCACGTCCCGTCTTGGGCACGTGCTCCATGCCGAAGGTCGTCACGTTCAGGTAGCTGCGGTAGATGTGCGCGAACGGGGAGTAGGCGCGGATGAGCCACTCCTTGTCGACGCCGAAGCGATCCACGCCGTGGCTGTCGAACGCGATCGGCAGGCGGTTTACGTTGCGCTCGATCTGAGGGTCTCGGAGGAATGACACGGGGGTCGCCTTCGCGGGCCTGCTCTCCGCACCCCACTGGTCACGGCTCGGCCTCGGGTCCGGAGCCTAGCACCCCCACCGGGGATGCCTCTAGCGAACACGAACACGAACGCGCCGCCGCGAGCCCACCCGCGGCCTGTGCTCCCCCTTGGCCGGGCCCTCGGCACCCATCGCGTGACCTTTCCTGGCGGCCGTTCGCAAGCGCCCAGCCACGGACGCGTTCACCAGCCCGCACACGACACCAACGGCCGACGGGTAGCGACACATCGTGTACGCTGCGGTGCATCCAGCGACCGAATGACCGACACCACCCACACCGTTCCGTCCGCGCTCATCGCGCGCCTCTTGGCCGAGCACCGGTGCGCAGCCGGCGCTACGGAGGCCGAGATTGACGACGCGGAGTCGCGGCTGGGGTTGGAGCTACCGCTGCCGTTGCTCGAGGTGCTGCGCGCGACGAACGGAGCGGACCTGTGGCACACCGGCGACTTCCCCTGCCGGCTCCTGTCGACGCGCGAGCTCGCACGACCCGAGCAGTTCGTGTACCAGCCCGGCCCCGAGGCGCTCGTCGCGGTGGTTGCGTCTCGCGGGAACGCGCAGTGTCTCGCAATCCAGACGGACCGGTTCAGCGCACACTTCGGGCGAATCGTGGATTGCCATCACGAGACGTACCCATACGAGATCCTGGGTGTGTGCGACTCCATCGTAGAGATGCTCCGCCTGGTGCTGGACTGCGAAGGTCGCGAATGGATGTGGCCGGCCGCGCAAGCGTATGACGTGAACTACGCGCGGTAGCCATCACTGCGAGCCCTGGCCGACAACTCCGGAACCAGGCCACGCCTCACCTTGCAGTGGCCGGCTGCACGCTCTGGACTTCGGAACACCCCACGCGCACGGTCGAATCACGGAAGACCTGATCACCGACCGCGGCAGCCATGGGCAGCGCGGAGAACAGGAAGCTGAACCCGCAGGCGACGACCAGCACCGCCCGCGCGCCGACGGCAAACCGCGTGGAGAGACCCAGCAGGACGCCTACCAGGTTGATCACGACCGCGGGGATCAGGCTCCACAAAGCGGGCGGGCCGCACAGCGTCACCCAGCCGAACGTCGAGAAGACACCCAGCAGGACCCACACCGGAACGAAAATGACCTTGAACGAAGGCTCGCGGCCGCCGAACGGCACGGTGAGGCGGGGGTCGTGCGGCGAACGGCTCATCCGGACGAGTGTACTCGCTGGTCCACTCGGCGGGAGTCGAACGAAGCGGCCGTCGACAGTAACGCGCTCGCAGTCACGGGACCCACACCTCGCCCGCCCGCCACCCCAAGACAGCCCCCGCGCTACTGCCAACACCCACTCCCGTGGCACCGTCCAGGCACGCAGAGCCGCTTCATGGCCTCTAGCGAAAACGAACACGAACGCGCCGCCGCGCCCCGACGCGCTGCCTGGGGCGCCTCCTCGGCCGGGCCCTCGGCACCCATCGCGTGACCTTTCCTGGTGAGCACCCGGCCCGGCGAGTATGCTCCGCCGATGTTCGAGCGTGTCCTCATCCCCCGCCGCGGCGAGGTAGTCGTCCGTATTGCACGGACCTGCCGTCTCCTCGGTGCAGCAGCCCACACCGTCGCGACCCCCGGCGTCCTCGGAGGGGACAGCTCGGGAGTCCACGCCTACGGCTGCGAAGGGGTGCACGAGATCGCGGCGCAGGCCGACGGCAGCATCGCCGTGGCCGACATCGTCGACCTGGCCCAGAAGATCGAGGCAGACGCCGTCTACCCCGGCTACGCCTCGCATCGCTCCCACTTGCAGCTCGCCCAGGCCCTCGAGGCGGTCGGCAAGCGCTGCCTGACGGGCCTCCATCAGCACTTCGAGACCGTGCGCGATCGCGTGGCTCTCGCGGCCATCGCGGACGCTGCCGGTGTGCGGCGGGTCGCCTCCAGCGGCTCCCTCGAGGACGCCGGGGACGTCAGCGCCTACGCCTACGAGTCCGGATATCCGCTCGCGCTCCGCGCACGCTTCGCCGGCGGCGGGCTGGGCGTGGTGCGCGTGGACTCGGCAGACGAGGTGGACGCGGCCTTCGACGGGCTGGTGGCCCGTGCAGGCGCGGGGGGCGTGATCGCGCAGCACTGGCTGGAGCGCGCCCGCCACATCGAGGTGCTCGTGGCGGCCGATCGCCATGGCGAGCGCGTGGCTCTCTGTGATCGCGAGCGCAGCCTGTCGGACGGGGGGCGTCGCTTCATCGAAGAGTGCCCGTCCCCCGAGCTCGTGTTCCGGGGTGACGGTGACGCCATCCGCGAGGCCATGTTCGACGCGGCGATTCGCATGCTGGAGGGCGTCGGCCACGTGGGTCTCATGACCGTGGACTTCCTCCTGGACGCGGACACGCACTTCTGGATGAGCGGCGCCCGCATTGGGCTCCCCAAGCAGCACGGCATCAGCGAGATGGTCACCGGCGTGGACCTCGTTCAGCTCGAGCTCCAGCTGGCCGCCGGCGAGGCCATGCCCGACGCGGCCCTCTATCCCCGTCCCAGCGGACACGCGGTCAGCGCTTGGCTGGTGGCTGCGGAGAACGCGGACATGGAGCCCACGACCTTCCGTTCCCCGCCGTACCCTTCACGCCGGGTGCGCGTGGAGTCCACGGTGGACGAGCGCGGCGTGCGCGCCGTGGACGATGGTCTGCTGGTCGCGAAGATCTCCACCTACGCGCCCATTCGGCACCAAGCCGTGCTCACGCTGGACCGCGTGCTGGCCGGGAGCCAGGTCGGGCCGGGCGCGACCAACATGGCGCAGCTGCGCCAGGTGCTGGGTAACGAGTCGTTCCGCGCGGGGCAGTACGACACCACCTTCATTCCGCGCCACGTCGACGTATGAGCGTCCAGGTCAGCACCACCCGGCTCGAGCGTCGCTCGGTCCGCCCTCGTGATGTGCGCTGGCGCGCCGAGCAGATGCTCCGGGCCCTCCGCCTACCCAACGCGGAGCTGAGCGTCCTCTTGTGCGACGACGCGACCATCCACGCGCTCAACCGCGACTACCGGCACAAGGACAGCCCGACTGACGTGTTGGCCTTCGCCATGCGGGAGGGAGAAGGCGGCGGCCTGCATCCGGACCTGCTGGGCGATGTCGTGATCAGCATGGATACGGCGCGCAGACAGGCGATCACGGGGGGCAAAACGATCGTCGCCGAGGTGACGATCCTGCTCGCGCACGGTCTGCTGCACCTGCTGGGCTACGATCACCAGACCGACGACGAGGAGCGCCGCATGAACGCCATGGTCGACGTCCTTCGTGCCGCGTGTATCCGGTCCCACAGCTGAGCGAGAGCCTGTGGATAAGTGGTGTCTGAACGTAGAACGCACCTCGTGGTTTCGGCTGCAAGTGTCTCGTTACGTGGGGTAAGTGTCCGAATACACTGCGTTTCGCGCCGGTGACCCTGTTTGGGGATGGCAGCTGCGATAGCCTTGGGACGCCCTGTGGATGACGTGTGGGAACAACGCGCGGGAGCCGTCTCGCGCCGCCTGTTCGGGGCGCTTCGCGGTGGATTGATCGCCGTCAGCGCTTCTAACAGGCGCTCGTTCGAGCGCGTGAGTCGGGAGACACGCAAAAAAAACGGCTGCGCGAGGCTTTAAAGTCTTGTCACCCGAGAGCGCAGGTGGCATCCATGCGCCTGCCTGTGCCCAAGTTCACTTTCGGCCTGTTTTACAGACCGATTCGCAGGTTCGACTCTCCCAACTTCCACTCC
Organism: Sandaracinaceae bacterium; assembly: GCA_020633075.1. GTDB lineage: Bacteria > Myxococcota_A > Polyangia > Polyangiales > Houyiibacteriaceae > JADJJE01. The sequence continues at coordinate 1,658,313 of JACKEI010000001.1, read as the reverse complement.
CGGAGGGAATCATGGCCACTGCTAAGCGCCTCACGAAGGCTCAGATCATCAGCGAACTCGCCGAGAAGACCAACCTCACCAAGAAGGACGTCGCCGCCGTCTTCGACGAGCTCCGCGAGCTCATCCGTCGCGAGCTGACCAAGCGCGGATCCCCCGAGGAATTCGTCATCCCCGACCTGCTCAAGCTCAAGGTGAAGAAGGTCAAGGCCACCAAGGCCGGCACCTACATCAACCGCTTCACCGGCGAAGAGAAGCAGCGCGAGGCCAAGCCCGCGAGCAAGAAGGTCCGCGCGACCCCGCTCAAGAAGCTCAAGGACCTGGTCAACGGCTGAGCCGAAGACCGTTCTTTCTTGAACGACTGACGCCCCCGCAAGGGGGCGTTTCTAATTGCGCCGCTCGACGATGCGCGCAGGAGGGCCGTAGGCGGGCCCAGATGCGCCGCAGGCGCGCCGATGTACCCGCGCACCTCGAGCGGGCGCGTGGCGCAGGAGGCACCCGCAGGGGCCTCTGCGATGGCGTCAGGGGAAGTGAGCGCCGTTGGTGCAGGGCTGGACGGTGAAGCCCGACACGGCGGCCACGTGACCCTCTGGGTCGCGCAGCGTGACCGTCGGCGTGTAGGCCTGGTCATGCGGGCAGTTCGTCAGCGTGATGTCCACCATCTCCGTCGCGCTCGTCGAACCGAAGAAGAAGCAGGATCCCATGCCCGTGACGGTGGGCGTCAGGAAGAACGCGTCGGTGTCGTCGTCGGTGACGACCACGGTGAAGAGCAGACCCGACCCTGGGCCGCAGCTCCCGTCCTGCGCCACCGTCCACGCGACGTTCACGATGCGGGGTGTCGCGCCGGGCGGACCGAGGTCCGTGCCAGCGTCGGCCGTGGAGGCGTCCGTTGCGGCGTCTGAGCCCGCGTTGCCGCCATCGGCCGGATCTCCGCCGTCGCCCGGGGTGGCCGAGTCGCTCGGCTCGGCGTCCGCAGGTGACCCGTCCACGCTGCCATCGCGGAGCACCGTCGATCCGTCTCCGCCCATGTCTCGGGTACCGCCGTCACGAAAGCCGCCGTCCGGGAACCCCCCGTCCGTGCCAGGCCCGGGGGGAGCAGGCGACCCGCACCCGGAAGCGAGCGCGGCCAGCCCCAGCAAGGTGGCCAGGAGGGCGCGAGGGCCCAGTGAGGCCGTCGAGGTGTTGGTTCGTGTGCGCGTCATGGTTCGGGCTCTCATCACGGGGCGAGGGTTATGCGTCCGGCCGCGCCGGCGCCACCGCGGGGACTGCCACCGTTGCCGCCACTGACGAGGAGGCTGCCCGTCACCGCCGGTGCCGTACCACCGGTGAGCGCGATCGCACCTCCCGAGCCGCCGCCGCCGCCGCCGCCGCCGCTCACGGCGCCGCCTCCGTTGCCGCCGCGCACGTCGATCGTGCCGCTCACCGTGAGGGTCCCGCTGGCCGTGAGGCGCACGGCGCCGCCGCCGCCACCGCCAGAGCCGCCTGCATGGTCGGTGACACCACCGCCGCCGTTCACGTCGGCACCGCCGCCACCACCGCCGGCGCCCCCAAAGAAGCCGCTGTAGCTCGCTCCCGCGGTGCCGCCCGAGGAACCTGTGGCCGCGGTGCCTGCCGTGCCGGCGCTGCTGTAGCCGCCGCCACCGCCGCCGCTGCCAGCCTGGTTGTTCTGGTCGCCGCCGCCGCCGCCCCGGCCAGTGGTGGCGCCGGTCGCATTGCTTCCCGACTGAGAGACGAAGTACTCGTCGGCTCCGCGGCCACCGTCGCCACCGCCGGGGCCCGCAACGCCTCCGAGCGCGCGCAGAGAGAGCGGCACCGTGATGGTGGGGCCGTCTCCGCCGCGCGCGAGGATGGTGCCCACCACGGAGATGTTCCCGGCGGCGGTGACGTCCAGGGGGTAGGCCCCCGTGACTGTGAGCGTCATTCCAGCTCGGACGCTGACGTGGCCGCCCCAGGTCAGTCGGTGCGTCGCCGCGCTCCACCCGGCGACCGCCACGCCGTTCAGCAGCCCGGTCGTCGTGTCGAAGACCCCCTCGAACACCAGCGTGGGCAACGCGATGACTTGGCACGTCGCGCTGCACCCGGGAGTGGGGCCGCTGGTGTCGCACTGCTCGCCAGCGGCCGCATTGACCCGCCCATCTCCGCACACCACCTGTGTGCAGTCACCGTCGCAGGTCGCGCTCTCGCCAGACGTGTCGCAGGTCTCCCCGAGGAAGGGCTCCGTCACCCCGTTGCCGCAGCCCGCGATGATGCAGGCGATGCAGGTGGCGGTAGGCATCGCGGCGCCTTGGTCACACTGCTCTCCAGCAGCTCGGTTGAGCTTGCCGTCGCCGCACGACGCGGTCGTGCAGTCCGCGTTGCAGGTCGCGGTCTCGCCGACCCCGCTGTCGCAGGTCTCGCCGGCCGCGGGGTTCACGTAGCTGTCGCCACAGACGGCCGTCGTGCAGTTGGCGTCGCAGGTCGCGGAGTTGCCGGCCGTGTCGCACGCTTCGCCGGCGGTCATGTTTCGCTGCCCGTCGCCGCAGAACGCGTTGGTGCAGTCCAGGTCGCAGGTCGCGGTCTCGACTCCGCCGTCATCACACTGCTCGCCGGAGACCGCGTCGATGGCGCCGTTGCCGCAGAGACACTGCGGGCTCGTCAGGCAGTCCCCGTCGCCGCAGTCGGCAAAGCCGTCGCAGTCGTTGTCGAAGCCGTCACTGCAGTTCGTCTCGCTGGTGGCGCCGCCTGGGCACACGCACGCGCCGCCGCTGCACACGCTGCCCCACGCGTTGCACGACGCGCCGTTCGCGCAGGCGGCCGTGTCGGCGCAGTCCACCAGCGTGTCCGCGTCGTTGTCCAGGCCGTCGTTGCAGGCCTCGGCCGCGCAGGGGCAGTCCGCGGTGTCCCAGAAGTCCTCGAGCCCGTCCCCGTCGTCGTCCAGGAAGTTGCCGCAGATCTCCCCGTGCGAGCAGGCGGGGTCCGTGGCGCAGTCGCTGTCGGCGCAGTCCACCTGACCGTCGCAGTCGTCGTCGGTCCCGCCCGTGCACTGCTCCGCGCCACACACCTGATTGCAGGTCAGCGGGGACCCGCCGCAGGAGAACGCCCCTGGGTCGCTCACGCCCGAAGATCCAAAGCCACACTCGAACTGAGTGGAGAAGCTTCGCACGACGGGCGCCACGGTGCCGTTGCCGCTGAGGTGTGCGGTCACGGAGAGGAAGGGCAGGAAGTTCTGGAGTCCGGCCGCAATCAGCATGTCGCCCACGTTCACGACGGGGGTGTTCGGGGGCACGGGCAGGCGCACGCGCTGCGCGGTGGCGAGGCCGGCTGCGGTCTCGGCCGTGCGGAACTCGAAGTATAGCTCGGAGCCTTCCGGCACGTCGGCGTCCCAGGTGAAGTCCCCCCAGTCGGGCCGGCTCTCGATGTCCACGCCGCAGTACTGCGAGTAGTCGTACACTCGGGTGTAGGTGCCTGTCGCGGGCGGGGGGCAGTCGGGCGTGAGCACGCCCTCGTCGTAGTGGATGCGCAGGTTCGACGTGCCGATGGCCTTGCCGACGTAGAGCGAGCCGTACACGTCGATGGTGCCGCCGAAGTTCACGTCCGCGTTGGGCGCGTAGAAGTTGCCTCCGAACGAGCCGTGTCCGGAGAAGTCGATGGGCTGTGAGCCACCCACGTAGAGGCGCACGGAGGCCGGGCGGGACGGGTCACCGAGGGTCACCGAGGCGCCCGCGTCGACCGTGCCGGCGACGAACACGTCCACCTCGGCGGCGGGCCCCGAGAGGCCGATGGTGAGCTGCGCGCCGGTACGCAGGTCCCCGTCGATGAGGAGAGCCGTGCGGCCCGTGGCCGTGATGGTGAAGCTGGCGCCCGTGTTGACCTGGCTGAGGTAGAAGCGCCCGCAGGGGAGCGTCAGGCTGCCGCTGGCGCCGGACGCCCAGTCGTTCGGGCCCAGGCCGATGACCGAGTTGTCGTTGGCCGTGCGGAAGGCCGCCACGAACCCGTTGATGTCGATGACGTTGGCGGCGCCGCAGTCGCACGGGGCCTGCACGGACACCGGCTCGAGCACGCGCGTCAGGCCACTCCCACCGGTCATGGTGGAGCCGGACGGCTGATGTACCCTGCCGCCCACGCTCACGGCGGCACCAAAGGCGATGTTGCCGTTGACGAAGAGGTCGCCGGTGGCGAGGCCGGCGTTGAACGCGCGGATGGTGCTGAGGGGACCGTTGAAGGTGGCGCGCCCTTGGATGTGGTTCTGCCCCCCCGGGCTGTGCGTGCCGCTGCCGAAGGCCAGGACGTCTCCGCCAATCTGTGCGCGCCCGCCCGGACGCCAGTGCTCATTGGTGAAGACGTGCGCCGTGTTGGCGCCGGACGTGCCGTTGAGGCTGTTGAAGGCGTCGGTGGTGAGCGAATAGGCCGAGTCGATGTTCTTGCAGCTGCACAGGGCCTGCGTGAACGTGTCGGCGGCCAGCTGGTCGGCACACACCTCCGTGCTCGGGTCCGTGTTTCCGGAGGCGTCCGCCGCGAGCAGGATGAGCGAGCCGTCCGCTGCGCAGAAGTCGGCGTAGCTGCCGCCGGGGGGCAGGCCCATCATGGACTCTGTGCACGAGGGCACCACGGCGGGCACGGGGCCCGGCGGAATGGTGAAGCCGCCGCCGGGAGCGCAGATGGTGTCACCCGTGGCGTTGGTGGCGGTGATCTCGGTGCAGTTCGGGGCATCCACCACCTCGGCGCAGTCTGGGCTGCAGGGGTCGCACGCGGAAGGTTGTCCAACCAGGGCCGCCGTGGCGCCGCCGCTGCGGCGACGGGAGGTGTCGAGGGGCTGCAGGGACTCGCAGGCGGACCACACGCCGCCGCGGCAGTACATGTCGCCGACTAGACAGGTCGCGCCGTCGCCCGTGCTGCGGGGCGTGCAACGGACCGGGCCCTCGCCGGGCTCACAGAGGCAGCCGGTGGCGGCACGAGCGCACTCGACCGGGGGGCCGCCGTCGAAGACGGGCGGGCCGCTGTTGGGGACCGGCTCGCACGCGCTGAGTACGGTCGCAGCCAGGATCGAGATCACGCGGGCCCTGTAGAGGAGGGCGGGGAGCGACAGGGTGTGGGCTCCGCGGTTCGCTAGAAGTGGCATGTGACCTCGGCAACTCGAAGTAGGCGCCCGTCGGGGGCGGTGTCGTCCCACGCGATGGCGACGCGACCGTCGGCCGCCTGGCGCGCGACCACGTCGCCCTCGCCGCTCAGCAACGTGCGCAAGAAGGTGTCGTAGAGAACGTCTCCACCCGCGCTCAGGAGAGCGAGGCGAAGCTGATTGCGTCCGAACTCGGCCCGTCGGTACGCCACTGCGAAGCCCGCCGCGAAGCGCGCGATCGAGAACGCTGCGTAGTGACCGCCCGCGTAGGGGAGGAGCTGCGGCTCCGGTGCCACGTCGCCGTTGTCCGCGATGCGCCGAAAGCGCGTGGTGCGAACGTCTACGTCGTTCAGCCCGGTGAGAGCGCCGTATGAGACTCCACCGAAGCCCAGCGCGAACGCGCCCGTCGGCGCCGGATCACCCGCATTGAGCTCGTGGAGGGCCTCCAGGGTTCGCGTGGTGACGCGCAGGCGACGCCCCTCGATGGATCCGTTCGTCCGCGACCAAGCCACGTAGCTGCCGGTGGAGCTCGAGGCGATCTGCACGCTCAGCGCTGCACCGGAGGCCGCGAGGATCGGCTCGTCGGTGGGTCTCCCGTTGGTGTCTATCGACCGGACGGCGACACCCTCGGGCAGTCGGTACGCCGCGACGATCCGGTCGCCAGCGCGAGCCAGGTCCACGCCGGTCCCCGGCCCGCCCGACAGGTCGGCCCGCGTGACGTCACCTAGAGGCTCACCCGACGGCGCGAGCGGATAGGCCACGATCTGGCGTGCACCCTCCACCACGTCCTCGTGGGCAAGCAGCCACGCCTCTCCGGTCGACACGATCGCAGGGTGCGGCCGTGCGACGCTGCTGCCGAGGAGGACCGACGGACGCAGGGTCGGGCCGCCGACGAGCTCGCGCGTGAGCAACTGCGGGGGATCGTCTCCTTGGGAGAAGACGATCCGAAAGGACTCGGCGCCGCCGCCGAGAGCGTAGTCACCGAGGGCACCAGCGGACGCCTCGGTCACGACGAGCGCGCCGCTGAGCGAGCAGCCACGTGGGACGTCATACCCGCCGTCCACGGCCGAGTCCCCAGAAACGGTAGCGTCGCTCGGTGCAGAGGCATCCCCCGCCCCGGCGTCACCGGTGACCAGCTCGCCATCCCGAGCACCGTCGTTACCGACGCACGCGACGAGGCCTCCGGCAACCGTCGCAAGGGCGAGGAGCGCTCGAAACGGATGCAGAGGGAGCTTCACACAGGTGTGTACGAAGCGGACATCGGCTGGGATACGGAGGATTGTGAGCCCCAGCGGAAAAGTGTGTCGGAGGTGCTCTTGACGTTCGCGGAGAAAAAGATGTGCGAATGTACGTTCGCGCGTATCCGAACTCGAGGTGTGTCGTATGGCGTTTGAATCGTGCCGATGAGCACGCCGTGTGACCGCCCTGTATCCATCTGAAACGTGCGATCGTATGGGCTGCTTTTGTGCCCGTTTAGCGTAAAATTTGACTTTGTGTCCGCGTGTCGCGGGGCTAAGGTGGTGCCACGTCGCGCGCTATCGAACCGCTTGTTGCGCACGTGGGGTATTCGATGAATCGCACCAAGTCTCTCGCATTTCTACTCACATTCGCCGCTCTTTATTCCGGATGTGGGGGCAGTGATGGCACCCCGATGCGAGACAACGGCGTCATGGCGGATGCCGGGGACGCTGGGGACATCGGCACGCGCGACGACCTCGGCGCTGACGGCGGTGTGGACCTCGGGGACGACATGGGCACCATCGTGCTCGATGGCTGCGGCAACGGGTCGGTCGAGACCGGTACCAACGACGCCGGGCTCCCTGAGCAGTGCGACGACGGGAACGCGCGCAACGGAGACGGCTGCGACGCGTCCTGCCAGATCGAGCCGGGCGGGACGTGCCCGCCTACCGGCGGCGCTTGTACGCGCTGTGGCAACAACGTCCTCGAGATGGGTGAGCTCTGCGACGACGGGGACCTGCTCGGCCGCGACGGCTGCTCACCCACGTGTCAGGTGGAGCCGGGTGCGGTCTGCCCCAGCGGCGTAGCGGGCGAGTGCACGGTCTGCGGCAACCAGGTGGTCAACGCGGACAGCACGCTCAACCCGGAGATGTGCGACGACGGCATGCGCTGCGATGACGGCTCTCAGTGCGCACCGACCCTGCCTTGCGGGGACGGCAGCACCTGTCAGCCGCGGAGCAACGACGGCTGTAGCGCGACCTGCCAGGTGGAGCCCAATGGCTGGACCTGCCCCGTTGGTGGCGGGCAGTGCTTCCGCTGCGGCGATGGCGTGAAGCAGCCCGCCGAGCAGTGCGACAACGGCGGGCACTGCGGCGGCACGCTCAGCGGGGCTGCCTGCGTGCTGGGCGACAGCGCCGCGTGTGGCGGCGTGCCGGCGGACTGTGTGGTCATCAGTGGCGACGGCTGCAACGCGACCTGCTCGGGCGTGGAGGCCTTCTGGGCCTGCACCACGGACACGACCACGGGGGGCTCGGTGTGTGAGCAGTGCGGCAACGGGGTGGTCGCCGGCACCGAGCGTTGCGATGACGGGACCAACTGCCTCGACGGCTCGGACTGCACCATCGGTGGCGCCGCATGTGGCGACGGATCAGCCTGTCAGCCGCGCGGTGGGGACGGCTGTCGCAGCGTGTGCTTGCCGGAGAACGGCTGGGCGTGCCCGCTCACGGGTGGGGCATGCGAGCGCTGCGGTGACGGCGTCATCGCGGCGGGCTTCGAGGACTGCGACGACGGCAACACCCAACCGAACGACGGCTGCTCGTCCAGCTGCCGGGTGGAGCTGGGCTGGGACTGCAACGCCAACATGAGCGGGGTCAGCGTGTGTGGGCGCTGCGGCGACGGCGCCATCCAGATGGCCACCGGCGAAGACTGCGACGACCGTGGCCGCTGCGCGACCACGAACACGGTCTGCCAGGTTGGCGATCCGATGGCCTGCGGCGGGGTGCCGGCTGACTGCACGGCGCGCGCGGGTGACGGCTGCGGGACCGACTGCCGCCTCGAGCTCGGCTGGCAGTGCTCTCAGCGCATTGGCGGGACCGTCTGCAACCGCTGCGGCGACGGCATGCTGCAGGGCGAAGAGGTATGTGACAACGGCGCCCGCTGCACCGACAACAACGCGGTCTGCACGGTGGGCGACGTCAACGGCTGTGGGGGTGCGCCCACCAACTGCCAGCCCGTGGCCGGGGACGGCTGCGACGGCACCTGCCGACTGGAGCCGAACTACCGCTGCACCAGCGACGTTCCGGCGCAGTGCTTCCGCTGCGGCGACGGGCGCCTGGACCCCACCGAGGTCTGCGACGATGGAAACACGCTCGGGGGCGACGGATGCAACGCGACCTGCACGGCGTTCACCGCGGGCTACACCTGTCTCACCGAGGCGGACGGGGTCACGCACGCGGCGTGCGTGCGCTGCGGCGACGGCGTGGTGCAGCGCAGCACCTCCGGCGTGGGCGAGGGTTGCGACGACCAGAACACCAGCAGCGGCGATGGCTGCGACATGTGTCAGGTCGAGACCGCGGGCGGCTGGGTCTGCTCGCAGCGCATGCAAGGCGGCGTCTTGCTGCACGCCGGCTGCGCCAACTGCGGCAACGGGCAGGTCGAGGTTGGCGAGGCCTGTGACGACGGCGTCGAGCCGCCGGTCGCCGGAGACGGCTGCAGCGCCACGTGCCAGGTGGAGTCCGGTGGCTGGACCTGCAACGCGGCGCAGCCCAGCGTCTGTCAGAACTGCGGCGACGGAGTGCGGCAGGGCAACGAGGCTTGCGACCAGGGCGGCACCACGACGAACGGCTGTACGGCGACCTGTACCGTGGCGCCCAACTACACCTGCGTGTCCAACGTGTGCTACCGGTGCGGCGACGGCGTCCGTGACGCTGCGGCCGGGGAGACCTGCGACGACGGCAACAACGTCGGCGGTGATGGGTGCTCGCTGGGTTGCCGTCAGGAAGCCGGCTGGACGTGCTACACGGGCGCGGCCAACGCGTTCTTGGGCTGCGCGCGCTGCGGCGACGGCGTGGTCCAGTCCGCGGGCGGGATGGGCGAGACCTGCGACGACCAGAACATGACGGCTGGCGACGGCTGCAACGCCTGTCAGGTGGAGAGCGGTGCGGGTTGGCAGTGCTACACGCGCGACGTCAACGGAGTGACGCTGCACGACGGCTGCGCCAACTGCGGCAACAACGTGATCGAGACGCGTGAGCAGTGCGACGACGGCGACGCGATGGGCGGCGACGGCTGCGGCGCCACCTGCCAGGTGGAGGGTGGCTGGACCTGCGCGGGCCTGCCCAGCGTCTGCCAGAGCTGCGGCAACGGGATGATCGAAGGCACGGAGACGTGCGACGACGGCCAGATGACGCCGGCGAACGGCGACGGCTGCAGCGCGACGTGTCGGACCGAGACCTACTGGACCTGCACGGGTGCGCCCTCCAGCTGCTTGCGCTGCGGTAACGGCGAGCGCGAGGGCACCGAGGTGTGCGACGATGGGAACAACCTGTCGGGCGACGGCTGCTCACGCACGTGCGCGCTGGAGGCGGGCTGGGTCTGCCTGCGGCAGCCCAACGGCACCACGCACCAGATCTGCACGCGCTGCGGCGACCGCAAGGTCGAAGGCAACGAGCAGTGCGACGACGGCGGCGCCGTCAGCGGGGACGGCTGCTCCTCCACGTGCCAGGAAGAGGCAGGCTACCAGTGTCACGTGGTGGGCTTCCCGTGTGCGCGCTGCGGCAACGGCGCGCTCGAGCTCGGGGAGCAGTGCGACGACGGGCAGATGACCCCAGTCAGCGGCGACGGCTGTACGGATCGCTGTCAGTCTGAGGCCGGCTACGACTGCCGCACCATCGGGAGCCCCTGCACCTACTGCGGCGACGGCGTGGTCGAGGGCTTCGAGACCTGCGACAACTTCACGCACTGCGCCAATGGCGACAACTGCACCCAGGGTGGTGCGGCGTGTCTGGATGGCTCCAGCTGCATCCCGCGCAGCGGGGACGGCTGCTCGGCCGCGTGCGTCACGGAGCCGGGCAACGTCTGCGATCCCATGACGGGCATCTGCAGCGCGGCGCGCTGTGGTGACGGCATCCGCGCGGGCACCGAGGAGTGCGACAACGGCGTCAACGCGGTGACGGGCCTGCCAGAGTCCGGCGACGGCTGCAGCATCATCTGCCGCGTCGAGCCGGGCTGGGTCTGCGCGGCGGGTGTCTGTCGCCAGACGGTCTGCGGCGATGGCGCGGTCGAGGGCAACGAGGCCTGCGACGACGGAAACACGCAGGGTTCGCCGGGAACTCCCGATGGCTGCTCGGCCAACTGTCGCTCCGTGGACTCGGGCTACGGCTGCCCCACGCCAGGCTCCCTCTGCACCACAGCGGCCTGTGGCAACGGCACGCTCGATCCGGGCGAGCAGTGCGACACGGCATGGACCGGCGCGTCCGGCCGCTGCGTGGGCTGCAAGGTCCAGAACGGCGCGTACTGTGACCCGCTGACCATGACTTGCATGGCAGAGGTGTGCGGCAACGCCATCCTGCGCGGCAACGAGCAGTGCGACCTGGGTTCGCAGAACGGCGTCGCGAACAGCGGCTGTCAGAGCGACTGCACCATCACGCCTCTCTTCGTGTGCAGTGGAGACGGCATGGGCGGCAGCGAGTGCGAGCCCATCGTGCAGTTCGTGGAGGTGCTCAGCTGGAACGTCAGCAACGTGAGCCCCAACGCCCTGTTCTTCGACCCGCTCCTGCGCGCCTTCGTCGGCTACAAGAGCACCGGCGCCAAGCCCATCGAGCTCTGTCTGGACGGCACCGTGCGCGAGAACGGCACGGGCGCGGGCTTCAACCAGCGGCGCACCTTCCCCGCGTCGGGCTCGTCGCTGGACGGCGCCACCTACAACCCCTTCAACAACACGGTCGTGTTCGTGCAGGGGGGCAACACCAGCTCCGTGCAGGTGGTCCCGCTGGCCACGACACAGCAGACCGGCGTCGGGCTCAACTTCAGCGTCTCGGTCACCGCCAACCTCCGCAAGGAGAACGGCACCACGGCCGTGCGCAACGCCTCCGCCGTGGCCATCACGGACGGCGGAGACATGTACGTGACCTCGGCGGACGACCAGCGCGTCTACGTGTACCCGCGTCAGAACGGGACCACGACGGGCTTCGGCAACGGCGCCACGCTCACGGCCGCCTTCTCCTTCGCCTCCGGCGCGGCGTCGGCAAACAGCAACCCGGACGTGGCCTTCGTCATCCCCGGCGCCAACCTGTTCGCTTCGGCGTTCACGGCGGCGGGTGACCAGCTGGTCCACTTCTACGACACGAGCGGCGGCGCGGCGACGGTGTTGCCGGAGTTCGCGAGCTCGGACATCCCCGGGATCCTCTTCCCGAACGGGAGCGCCAGCATGCTCGCGGGGCCGCTCGATGGCGCCGAGGCCGGCTACGACGGCGGTTCGTTTGTGCTCTGCGCGACCAACCCCTCGGAGCCCTGCCGCCTCTACGCTCGCACCTGTGAGACGGACGCGGACTGCCAGGCCATCGTGCCCGGCACCGTGTGCGTCGACGACGGCCCTGGCGGCGTGCCGCTTCCGTACTGCTTCTCGCCCGCCCAGGCGCGCGACGACAGCTACGCGATCAACACCACCGGGCCTGCCACCAGCACGCTGAACGTCTTGGACAACGACGTGCGGAGCGCCGGCACCTGCGCCAACAACGTGGTTCAGATCCAGAGCCTGAACGCGCTGGGCAACACCGCGCTCGCGGCGCGCATCAGCATCACCCCGGGCGGCCAGACGGTCACCTTCAGCAAGCCGGCCGTCTGCGGCGGCGTGGAGGTCTTCGAGTACACGGCGCTGTTGGGCGGTGGTGAGACCGACACGGCGCGGGTCACGGTGCTGACCGAGTGCGTCTGTGGTGACGGTGTCACGCAGGCCAACGAGCAGTGCGACCCGATGGACCCCGCGTTCCCCGGCATGCGCTGCAACGCGAACTGCACCCTCAACGTGGTCTGCGGCGACACCTTCGTCGACCCCGGCGAGGAGTGCGAGCCGCCCAACCCGGGCAACGGCTGCACCGTCAACTGTCTGCTCGAGAGCGTCTGTGGCGACGGGAACACCGAGGGCGTCGAGGAGTGCGACGACGGCAACTCGGCCAGCGGCGACGGTTGCTCGTCGGTGTGTCGCATCGAGTTCTGCGGCGACGGAGCGGTCAACGACACGACCGAGCAGTGCGAGCCCCCCAGCGCCGGACAGTGCGACGGGTTCTGCATGTTCCTCCCGGTGTGCGGAGACGCGACGCAGGGCAACGGCGAGGCCTGCGACGACGGCGGCCGCTGCAACAACGGGGCGTTCTGTGCCGTGGGCCTGACCACCTGCGGCGACGCGAGCACCTGTCTGCCGCGGGCCGGCGACGGCTGCAACGCCAGCTGCGTGGTGGAGTTCTGCGGGGACGGCATCCTGCAGACGGGCATCGGTGAGGAGTGCGAGGTGGGCACGCCCAACTGCGCGGACTGTCGCCTGGACATGTGCGGTGACGGAAACACCACGGGCACCGAGGAGTGCGACGACGGCGGCACCATGTCCGGCGACGGCTGCAGCGCCACCTGTGTCACGGAGTTCTGCGGCGACAGCGTGGTCAACAACAGCACCGAGACCTGCGACGACGGCAACACCGACGCCCTCGACGCCTGCAACAACATGTGCCGGCTCAACGTGTGTGGGGACGGCATCGTGAACAACGGTGAGTCCTGCGACGCGGGCGCCAACAACGGCGCGCCGACGAACCCCTGCGACGCCATGTGCGTGCGTCACTTCTGTGGCGACAACGTGGTCGACAACGCGATGCCCAACCTGGGCGAGGAGTGCGACCCGCCCGGCTCGATGGCCGGCCCGGCCGTGTGCGCCTTCAACTGCCGCCTGGGGAACTACTGCGGCGACGGGACGGTGGGCGGCACCGAGGAGTGCGACGACGGTGGCACCATGGGTGGTGATGGCTGCACGGCGGGCTGCCGGCTCGAGATCTGCGGCAACTCGGTCACCGACCCCGGCGAGACCTGCGACGACGGGAACACGAACCCGGGTGACGGGTGCAGCGCCACCTGCCAGACGGAGAGCCTGTGCGGCAACGGCGTCATCAACGGTGGCGAGCAGTGTGACGACGCCAACAACAACAACGGCGACGGCTGCAGCAGCACCTGCACCAACGAGTGGGTCTGCGGCGACGGCGACCTCGACCCGGGCGAAGCCTGTGATCCGAACGATCCGGCGACTCAGGTCGAGCCGACGACCGGGGCGGTCTGCACCGCGGGCTGCTTCTACCCGCCGGTCTGCGGCGACGGGAACCTCGACAACGGGGAGCAGTGCGATGACGGGGGTACGCTCGGCAACGACGGCTGCAGCGCGAGCTGCGTGATCGAGCGGTGCGGCGACGGCATGGTCCAGAGCGGCATCGGCGAGGACTGCGAGCCGCCCAACGTGGGGAACTGCGACGCGACCTGCCACAGCCTCGTGTTCTGCGGCAACGGCGTGGTGGAGCCCAGCAACCCGGTCACGCCGGAGCAGTGCGACGACGGCGGCACGCTCAGCAACGACGGCTGCAGCGCGACCTGCCGCCTGGAGTTCTGCGGCGACGGCATCGTCCAGCTGGGTCTCGGTGAGGACTGCGACCCGGCGGACCCGGTCACGATGTCGGGCTGCGACGCGAACTGCAACCTGACTCAGGTCTGCGGCAACGGGGTGCGCGAAGGCACCGAGGGCTGTGACGCGGGCGCCGCCAACGGCACAGCCGGCCAGCCCTGCACCGCCGGCTGCGTACGGCGCGTGTGCGGCGACCGCACGGTGGACGGGGACTTGGGGGAGGAGTGCGACCCGCCGCTCTCGGGTGTCTGCACGGCCACCTGCACCATCGTGTTCGGCTGAGCCGGGGCGACTACTCGACTACCAACACCGCGTCGCGTCCGCCGAAGCCGTCTTCGGCGTAGGCGCGCGCGGCGGGGGTGACCGGGACCCCGTCGACCAGCATGCGGTAGCGGTGGTGGCCAGCGGGCACGTCGAAGGTGCCCTCGAACCAACCCGGGCCAGCAGGGGAGAGCGTCCCGCGCTCGGCGTCCCAGTCCAGGAAGTCGGCCAGCAGGACGACCTCGGTGGCCTCCGGCGCGTGAAACGCGAAGCGGTAGCGACCCGGTCCCACGCGTGTGACGCTCTCGTCGTCGGGTGTTCGTTCGATGGGGTGCAGCCGGATGGACACGCCCACCTCGGCCGCCGCGCGCCCGTAGCGGAGCGCGTCTTCTCCTCCGCGCACCGCGCGGGCCCGGCCGGCCTGCACGGCCAGGTACAGACCCAGTCGCGCGTTGAGCGTCCGCTCCAGCCGACCGCGCAGCAGCCACTCGCGACCGTCACGCTGCGCCGTGTCGAACCAGCGCGTGTAGACCGTCGTCGCGGCGAGCCAGCGCCAGGCCCCTTCCACGCCGTTGGCCTCGACCGTGGCTCCAAGCTCGGTGCGGCGTGCCTCGGGGGCGTTGCTGCGCCGCTGATCCAGGCTCAGGTGCGCCCCCCAGGAGACCCGGCCGTGGTCGGCGAGGACGCTGATGCGAGCACCGAACAGGCCATCGAGTTGGTCTTCCGTGTAGCTGCGGAAGCGCGCGTAGCCCTCCGCGCGAAGTCGGAGGGGGCCGATGGCGGCTGCGGTCGCGAGCGAGAGGTCTCCGTAGAGCGCGTTGTCCACGGCAACGGTGGCGGCGTACCCGCCGAGCGTCGCGCCTGCCTCGAGGGAGAGGGGGCCGCGGACGAGCGCGCCCAGCGCGCCGGTCCCGAGGTCGACGTACGCCCCGCCGCTCGAGAACCCGCGCGCCGTGAAGTAGGGGGAGAGATGCACCGACCCCGTCTCTTGGTCCACGAGCGCGATACGCGACCAGACGTCCACCGCCAGGGTCCCAGCCGGAGCGAGCGCCGTCGAGTCCATCCGTGCGCGGTCGCGAGGGTTGGCCGCGAGCGCGGGGTTCGAGTCACCGCCGACGGCGATGTCGACGCCGGCCCGGTGGGCGCGCTCGCTGGTCTGCGCCCTGGCGCTCAGCCCTGGGGCCGTGGCCACCGCCGTCGAGACGGCGACGGAGAGCAGGGACCCGCACAGCTCGCTCGCGGCCCTTCGCCACCAGCGTCCGACTGTCTCGGGTGAGTTGCGGCCGTCACGGGATCCGGACGATGGCATTTCGGTTGCCGAAGCCGTCGTCGCGATAGGCGTCCGCAAAGGGGTCCGTGACCCAGCGCTCCCCGTCGACGACGAACATGTACGCATACGCGCCGCGCTCGAGGGACAGGGTCGTGTTGAAGACGCCGTCGCCGTCTTCGTCGCGTAGCGGTGACAGGGATGCGTCCCATCCGTTGAACTCACCGGCTACGTATACCTCGCGGGCGCCCGCGGCGGGCAACACGAAGCGGACGGGTACTGTGCTGTCCGACAGGACCGTGTCTTCCACGTCGCTCGGTGGGGCACTGGAGCGCTGCGGCGTAGCCGCGACAGACGGTGTGTCGGGCCACGCTGCCGACCTTCCGAGCGCGAACACCGCGAGCGCAGCGGCTCCGACGAGCGCGGACAAGAGGAGGGGCTTGGCGTAGCGCCTGAGCAGAGGCTTGGGCTGCGCAACATGAGCAGCGCGGGCGCGCACCGCACGCAAGACCGCGTGGTCCACGAAGTCCTCGGCGGGCTCGCCGCGGGACCGACGCAGGAGCGCTATCGCGCGCTCGTACTCGCGCTCCGAGCGCTGGTCGTCCTGCGCACGGGAGCCCTCGAGCTCTTCGCGCTCGTGCGTCATGCGAGGCGCTCCAGCTTCTTGCGCATCGCGGCGCGCGCGCGCACGGCCCGGATCTTGAGGCCGGCCACGGTGCACTGCGTGATCTCCGCGATCTCCTGGAACGTGAAGTCCTCGACGTCTTTCAGGATGAGCACCTCGCGGTAGGAGTCCGGCAGCCCGGCTAGGGCCCGGTCCAGTCGCTGCGCTTCGTACTGTGCACCGACGATCATGTCCGGACCCGTCGAGAGCTCGCCCGGGTCGAGGGCGTTGGAGCCGGGCTCGTAGGGGCGCTCACGTCGCTTGGCCGAGCGCAGGTGGTCGCGGCTGAGGTTGAGCGCGATGCGATACAGCCAGGTGGACAGGCGGTACTTCGGGTCGAAGCGCTCCATGTGCACGAACGCGCGCGCGAAGGTCTCTTGCGCCAGCTCCTCCGTGTCGGCCTCGGACCCGACGATGCGCAGGATGAACTGGTGCACGCCACGGTGGTGACGCTCCACGATGCTGCGAAAGGCGCGTGCGTCGCCTTCGGCCGAGAGCAGCGCCCAGCGACGCTCCTCCAGCAACGCTTCTTCGCTCGTGACGCCATATTCATCCTGGATCTGCCAAAGACTGACCGTCATGCCTCTGACTATAGCAGAAGATGCGCAAAGATGGGTCACCGCATTCCTAGTGCGCGCCCCCGGCCTTGTCCCTGGCCATACCCCACATCGTGAGGGGGGCCGTTGCCTTGAGAGCTGCCCGAGCGGCCCGGGGACTCCGGGCGACCGTGTTCGGCCCGCGCGCGGAGCGCCTGGCCGCGTGCCTGCGGCGAGCCGCGCAGGCCACGAGCGTTGGTGACGAGGGCGCCGACGGCCACGGGGCCGCCGGCGCGCAGGGCGTCCCCCACGGCGGACAGCGCGTCGGCGATGGGGAAGTCGCGCTCGCCGAGCTCCGCCACGGCCGCGGCGGCGGCGAGCGTGGCCCGGACCCGCTCCCGGCGCACCGGCGCGCGCACCTGCTGACCGAGCGTGACCAGGGCCGCTGGTGTCGCGCCCACCGCCTGAGCGTCCACCAGGGCGCGCAGCAGATCCTCCTGCACGGGCAGCCCCAGCGTGACGAGCGTCTCGCGCCCCGCACGCAGACGCTCGGCGACCTGAACGCAGGCGCGCACGATCAGCGGGGCGGGCACGCGCTTAGAGAGGCCCTCCGCGGCCTTTTCTTCAATCATCACCGCGGGGAGACCGTCTGCGGCCAGCCCGTCGGCGAGGCGCTCGAGTTCCACCCGAACCGTGGCCAGCTCCGGCCGCGCCAGGGTACCCGTGACGTCGCCAGGTGCGTCCGAGGCCGGTGACCCCGCGGGGCTCACGGGGGCTTGGGCGCTGGCCTGCGCGATGAACGACGCCGCGCTGCCCACGCCGAGGGCGAGGCAGATGAGCAATGACGGCGTGTAGAGCTTGGGCACCTGATGCGTATACGGGCTGGGTGACGGCTTGGATGCTGCTCGCAGCATCGCATCGGTTCCAGGCGGCTTCAAGAAGGGTACGGAGCGGGAGCGTGCTGCTCCGGCCGTATCCGATTCAATGGGTAGTGCGTATTACCAAACATGACCGACCTCCGGTTGCTTCGTCCGTGCACCGTCCTCGGGGTGCTCACCCTGGCTCTCGCAGCGTCGGGCTGCAGCTGTAGCTCACCATCGGGTCCGTCCTCGGACGGTGGCGTGGATGGGGCGTCCAACCTGCCAGATGGCGGACTGGACGGCGCCGTGACGACCACGGATGGTGCGGTGGACGGGACCGTCGGGTTCGACGGCTCGTCCGGGATCGAGGACGGCGGCCTGGTGCTGGTCGACGCAGGCGACGGCGGCACCACGGAGTGCTTCGTGAAGATCTGCGTGGACTCGCAGGGGCGGCAGATTCGCGGTCAGTGCGGCGACTGCTTGGACAACGACGACGACGGGTTGGTCGACGAGCGCGACCCGGAGTGCCTCAACTTCTGCGACGATCACGAGGCGACGTTCAGCTTCTTCGACCCCACCTCGGGCGGGGGCGACACCAACAGCTGCAACCTGGACTGCTACTACGACCGCGACGTGGGCTTCGGCAACGACGGCTGCCGCTGGAGTGGGCGCTGCGACCCGCTCCAGCCCGACCCCCTGTGCACGTACAATAGCGGCACCGTGGGGAGCAACTCGTGCCCCCTCGTCCAAGCGCCAGCGTGCGCCACCAACTGCCGGCCCCTCGTGCCGAACGGCTGCGACTGCTTCGGGTGCTGTGAGCTGCCCGCGGGTAGCAGCAACTTCGTGTTCATCGGCACGGGCGCGGCCAACCGCGCGCCCACCTGCACGCTCGCGGCGGCGGCGGCAGCAGACGACGACGCCTGCGCGCCGTGCACTCCGCGCCTCGGCGACGACAACTGCTACAACAGCTGCCAGCGCTGCGAGCTCTGTCTCGGGAAGACCGTCGACGACCTGCCCTGCGACTGCTTCTCGGCTGCGAACCGACCCGGCCGCTGCGCCCCGGGCGTCGACGGCGGCGTCCCCGATGCGGGCCCGATTCCAGACGCGGGGCCCATCCCGGACGGCGGCGTGCCCTATGTCTGCCCCAACAACGTCCCGCCTTGCGACTTCCCCGGGTCGGCGCCGTGCATCGCGCCCAACTTCTGCCTGACGGGATGCTGCCTGGACAACTACTTCGGCTGAGCGCAGCCGCCAGGCAGCCAAGGCTCGCGCGCCTTGGCTGCCTCGGTCAGCTTTCTTCGCCGGCCCAGAGGGACGCGAGGTCCCCGCGGCGCCGCACCAGCGTGGCCACACCATCTTCCACGAAGACCTCGGCAGCCGCTGGGCGGGCGTTGTAGGTGCTGGCCATCTCGCGGCCGTAGGCCCCGGCGCAGCGCACCGCCACGAGGTCGCCCGGCCCGAGCGGCGGGAGCAGCCGGTCGCGCCCCAGGAAGTCCCCGGACTCGCAGACGGGGCCCACGACATCCGCAGGGCTCAGCTCCTCGCTCGGGGCGGGTTCCGAGACGGGCTGAATGGCGTGGTAGGCCCCATAGAGCGCCGGGCGCACCAAGTCGTTCATGGCGGCGTCCACGATCACAAAGCGCTTGCGGCGCTCCTTCACGTAAACGACCCGCGCCAGCAGCACCCCCGCCTCGCCGACCAGGCTGCGACCCGGCTCCGTGATCAGCTCGGCGCCGAGCGCGAGCGCACCGCTGGCCTCGAGCCCTCGCCGGATGGCTTGCCCGAACACGTCGGCGCCGGGGTAGGGGACCGCCTCGTGACCGTAGTCGAGGGGCCACCCGCCGCCCACGTCGATCTCCCGGATGGGCGCGCCCAGGTCCCGACACGTGAGCGCAAAGCGCCCCAACAAGGTGACCGCTTCCTCGAGCGGGGTGGCCGAGCCGAGCTGGCTGCCGATGTGACACGCCACGCCCACCATCTCGAGGTGCGGGCTTGCGACGACGCGCGGCACCAGCTGGAGCGCCTCCTCGGTCTCGATGCCGAACTTGGTCGAGTGCAGGCCCGTCGCGATGTAGGGGTGCGTCTGTGGGTCCACGTCGGGGTTGATGCGCAGAGACACGGGCGCACGCGCGCCCACGCGCTTGGCGACCGTCTCGATCATGTCCAGCTCCTGCGCCGACTCCACGTGCAGGCTCTTGACCCCTGCGTGGAGTGCGGCGCAGATCTCGTCGCGCTTCTTGCCCACCCCGGAGAAGACGATCTTACTGCCCGGGATGCCGGCCCGCAGCGCGCGGTGCAGCTCACCGGCGGACACGATGTCCGCGCCGCAGCCCAGCGCGGCCAGGCGCTTCAGGATGGCGAGGTTGCCGTTGGCCTTCACGGCGTAGGCGATCAGGTGCGGGGCGAAGGAGAGGGCGTCGTCGATGGCGCGGTAGCGCGCGTCGATGGAGGCCGGCGCGTAGACGTAGGTGGGCGTGTCGAATTGCTCCGCGACGGAGGCCAGCGGGACACCGCCGCTGGTCAGCTGCCCGTTCACGTACCCGTGGAAGGGGGAGCTGGGGACGCCCTGGCGGGTGTCCGGCGCGTCGTGCTCGGTGCCCATCAGGCCTGCTCCCTGCGGGGGTCTACCACCGGACGGGCCGAGAACTTCGCGGCGACGGCGTCCACGTCCAGCTCGCGCCCGCTCAACCGACCACGCAGCTCTTGGATGGCCGCCAACACCCGCTGCCGAGCGGGGCCACCCGGGAGGTCGCGGCGCTCCACGGCCGTCTCCATGTCGAGGGCGCCGAAGATGGAGGCGTCGAACGAGGGGTGCTCCGCCTGGAACTCCGCCAACGAGAGGTCGCTCAGCACCTTGCCCTCGCGCACGCACAGGGCCACCAGCTTCCCCGACACGTGGTGCGCGTCTCGGAAGGGGACGCCGCGCTCGGCCAGCCAGTCGGCCACCTCCGTCGCGTCCAGGAAGCCGTCACGCAACGCGCGCTGCATCGCGTCGCGAGAGAAGGCCGCCGTCGCGATGCAGCCGGTCAGCACGTCCAGGGTGTCGTCCACCGTGTCGAACGCGTCGAACACGGGCGCCTTGTCCTCCTGCATGTCGCGGTTGTAGGCGTAGGGGAGCCCCTTGAGCATCACCAGCAGGTTGACCAGGTCCCCGACCACGCGCCCCGTCTTGCCGCGCGCGAGCTCGGCCATGTCCGGGTTCTTCTTCTGCGGCATGATGGAAGAGCCGGTGGTGAACGCGTCGCTCATGCGCACGAAGCCGAACTCCTGCGTCGACCACAGCACGAGCTCTTCGCTGATGCGGGAGAGGTGCACGGCGCAGTTGGCGAGCGCGGCGGTGGCTTCGACCAAGTAGTCGCGGTCGCCGACCGCGTCGAGGCTGTTGCGCGTGGGCTGGGCGAAACCGAGCGCCCGAGCCGTCATGGCGCGGTCGAGAGGGAAGGTGGTCCCGGCGAGCGCGGCGCTGCCGAGGGGAGACTCGTTCAGGCGGCGCGCGCAGTCCAGCAGGCGCCCGCGATCGCGGTCCAGGCCCTCGGCCCAGGCCAGCAGGTGATGCGCCAAGCGCACCGGCTGCGCGCGCTGCAGGTGGGTATAGCCCGGCATCAAGACGTCCACGGTGCCGGCGGCGCGCACGGCCAGGACGGCCAGCATGCGGTCGATGCGGGCGGCGGTAGCCTCGCAGGCCTCACGGGTGAAGAGACGCATGTCGGTCCCCACCTGGTCGTTGCGGCTGCGTCCCGTGTGGAGCTTGCCGCCCACCGCGCCGATGCGCTCGCTGAGGGTCGCCTCGATGTTCATGTGGACGTCTTCGCGGGCGTTGTCCCACACGAAGCGCCCCTCCCGGATCTCGACGGCGATGGCCTCGAGGCCAGCCACGATGGCGTCCGCGTCGGCCTGCGGCACGATCCCCTGCGCCGCGAGCATGCGGACGTGCGCGATGGAGCCACGGATGTCTTGCGGCGCCAGCCGTGAGTCCACGTCGACGCTGGCGCTGTAGCGCAGCGCCACGTCGTTGAGTTCTTCCTCGAATCGTCCGCCCCAGGCCTTGTCACTCATGATGCTCTCCAACAGTGGCCGGCACCGCTCAGGCGCGCGCAGGCACTCGCAAGTCGACGCGTCGTAGCAGACGCACGCCACTCGGCAGGGCGAAAGCGTCCACCGAGAGCGCTAGCAGCGCAGCGGCCACGGGCGGGACCACGCCCAACATGGCGCCGCAGCCGACCACGGCGCCCACGACGACGCTGGCGATGAAGCAGCGCAGGGTCTCCGTGCGTGCCGCGCGGGCGATGAAGAGCGCGGCCGCCGCGTCCCGGATGTCCTCGTTGGCGAGGGCGACCGCGGCGTCGCCCTCGATGCCACCCGCGGCGCCCAGCACCACGGGCACGTCCGCGGCGCCGAGAGCCTCCACGTCCTGAACGCGACCGACTACGGCCACGTGTCCGGCGCTCTCCCCGAGCCGACGGACCTCCGCGGCGCGCTCTTCCGGCAGCAGCTCGGCCTTGATGTGGGCGACGTCCATCTGCAGGCCGAGGGCCTCCACGGTCGTGCGGTGGTCGCCGCTCATGAGGACCACCTCCGCCGGCAGGTCGAAGACGCGCTGCGCGGCCGCGCGTGCGCCGATACGCACCGGGTCTTGCAGCGTGATGACCAACCGCACGCGGCCGTCGAGCGCGACGAACACCGCCGTGTGCCCGCGCTCCTCCGCGCGACCCGCGATGGAGTCCGCGACGGCCACGCTGACGCCCTCGTCCAGCAACAGCTGCCGTGTCCCGATGACCAACGCCTTGCTGCCGGGGGCGAGGGCGCTCACGCCCCGCCCCGCGTGCAGGGTCGCGCGCCGCACGTTGCCCACGGCGATGCCCTTGCTCGCCCCGTAGCGCTGTAGGGCCAGCGCGACAGGGTGACCTTGCGCGACGAGCTGCGCCGCCATCGCGAGGGACAGGAGCTCCTCCAGGTCGGCATCGCCGATGGCATGCACCTCGAGCACCTCGGGGTGACCGGTGGTGACGGTGCCGCGCGTCATGAAGGCGGCGACTGCGATGTTGCCGGCGTCTTCGACTGCGCGCCCGTTCAGAAACACGATGCCACGCGGCGCGCCAGCGAGTCCTGCCGCCACGAGGGGCGAGTCGCTGCTACGGCGCACGGACAGGAGGGGCACCGCGAGCAGCACGGCGGCGGCCGCGGCGAGATGCGCGGGGATGCTGTCGCCCTGCGAGAGAGCCAAGCCTGCGACGGCTGCACCAACGGTGGCGAGCCCGCCCCAGCGGATGAACTGGGCCGCCAGGCGGGCGATGCGGCTCGAGCCGGCCCCCGTGTCGGCGCCGTAGCTCGCCGCGCGGACGAGGCCGCGGTCGTCTCCCACGCGTGTCGCCAGCAGGCGCACGGCGCCCCGAGTCACCCGCGCGCCGGCCAGCACGGCCTCGCCCGGACCGCGTTCCACGGCGGCAGTCGCGCCCGGGTGCAGCAACACGCTGGCGGTGCCGGCCTCGACGACGCCGTCGACGGGCACCACCTCACCGTCAACCGCCAAGACGCGATCTCCGGCGTGGACCTCCGAGATGTGTACCTGTCGGAAGCGCATGTCGAGCGAGGGCTCGCTGCTCAGAGGGACGCGCGCGGTGGTGGGGAGCGCCGCTCGCAGCCGCGCCAGGGACTCGGCCAAGGGGGCGCGGGCGCTGTCATCCAGCCACGCCCGGACCACCATCGCCCCGGCGGCGACGGCAGCGCCGGCGAGCGGCCAAGCGCTGGCCGTGTCCACGAACTGGGCGGCGAGCCCCGCTAGGGCAGCGAGCGCTGCGCCCGTGGGACCCAGGGCCCAGCCGAGGGTCCCCACGTCGCGGCGGGACGGGAGGCTGTCCCGCAGCGCGATGCCAGCGGCACCGAGCGTCGCCAAGGTGGAGAGCACGGCCAGGAACGCGAACGAGGCGCCTAGCGACGTGAGCAGGCCGACGGCGGCCAGACCAAGGCCCTGCGCGGGGTTGACCCCTTCGCCAGCCGCATAGAGGCTGGGGCGGGCCCCTCGCTTTCTCGCGTAGCGCCCGCTTCGCGCCGCCGGCACCTGTGCCAAGGTGGCGTCGCGCACCCGCTCGGAGAGGCTTCGGACCGTGGGGGCCGGAGCGCTGAAGCGATCGTGGCGGCGGTCGCCCCCGCGAAAGCGGGCCTGACACGGTTCCCCACAGAGGTAGCGAGGGCCGTCCTCCAAAATCACCATGGCCCCTGCGCGCAAGGGATCGACCGTCGCCCCACACGCAGGGCAGCGGCGCGCGGGCAGGGACGGCCGGGCGGGATGCATGGGCACGAGTGTGGGAGGCCCCGACCAGACGTCAAGTCGTGGGGCCGGCGGCGCGTGTGGGCCATTTCTTGGACAAGCGTCGGGTCGATGTGCGACGGGGCGGTATGCGTTGGATTGCCTGGTCCCCGAGGCCCCTCCACGCGGCCGCGCTGGCCGTGATGGCCTCGCTTACCCCGCCAGTCACGTTGTCCGGGTGCTCGGGCGACGCCCACGCGGCGATCGAGACGGAAGAAGGCCTCGAGACTCGCGACCCAGACTTGCTCGCTGCGCAGAGGCACGCGGCGGCGGCGGAAGAGGAGCGGCGCCAGGCTGCCTCGGTCGCCGAGCGGGCGCGCACGGCGGCCGCCCGCGCCGAGTCCGCCGTGGCGGAGCGTGACGCTGCGCGGGCCGCCGCAGAGGCCGCCGAGCAGGCGCGCGTCGCCGCGCAAGCGGCGGAGGAGGAGCGTCGCGTCGCGGAGGCGCGTGCGTTCGAGCGGGCGTATCCCCTCGAAGGAATCACGACGCACTTCCTGGCGCGCGTCTACGCGCAGGCCTCCACCTCGTCTGCCGTGGTCGGCTACATGCGACGCGGCTCGCGCTTTCGCGCGTCCGAGCAGCAAGCCACGCGCGGTTGTGCGGGCGGCTGGTATCGGGTCCCCGGAAGCGGCTTCGTGTGTCGGGGCGAGGGGTACGCCATCGGGCGAGGGCCCCAGTCGTTTTCTCCGGTGCCGCGTGAGCCGGCTCTGGAAGACGCGCTGCCCTACCTCTATGCCTTCGCTGCGGAGGATGACGTCCCGCAGTACTGGGGCATGCCCGACGCGGCGCGGGAGGCCTCGGTCCGTGAGGTGCTGAGCGCGCTGCGGCGGCGCGAGACCACCGCACGAGAGCGCAGCGCAGCCCGGGCTGCGCAGACGGTGAGCACGCCGCCCCGCGCCGAGGCGGTGGAAGACGACGCTGCGTCCGAAGGCACGGAAGCCGCGCCCGACGAAGCGGGCGGGGAGCACGCCGTCGAGGCACCTCCGCCCCCGGGTCAGATCGCCAACGCCGAAGACGAGGGCGACGTCCAGCTGGAGGAGACCCCTCCGGAGCTGCCCGACTTCGTGCGCATGCGCATGCAGCGCGGCTTCTACGTGAGCCTCGACAGCGAGGAGCGGGTCGACGGGCGAACCTGGTACCGCACGGTGCGCGGAGCCTACGTGCGCGCGTCACAGATGCGCCAGAGCGAGCCGACCTCCGTGCGCGGCGTGGTCGTCGGCGGGCGCTGGTCGCTGCCGATCGCGTTCGTCTATCGCCACGGGACGCGCCGCCTGCTGCGACGCGCCTCGGATGGGTCGCTCTTGGATCGGGGCGTGGCAGAGATCGGCACGCCCATCGCCGTCAAGGAGCGCACGCGGTGGCGTCGCAACGAGTACGCCGTCGGTCACGACGGGTCCATGTTTCGCACGAGCTCGCTGCGGAACGCGGAGCTGCGCGCGCGTCCCGAGGGGGTGCCCGCAGATGGGCGTTGGATCCACGTGGACCTCAGCGAGCAGACCCTCGTGGCCTATGAAGGCGACGTCCCGGTCTTCGCGACGATCGCGTCCACGGGCGCCCCCGGCTTCGAGACCCCGCGGGGGCTCTTCCGAATCCAGTCGAAGCACGTCTCCACGACGATGGACAACCTGGCGAGCGCGGACTCTGCCTACAGCATCGAAGACGTGCCCTGGACCATGTACTTCGAGGGCAACTACGCGCTGCACGGCGCCTTCTGGCACTCGAACTTCGGGCGCGTACGTAGCCACGGCTGCGTGAACCTCTCGCCCACTGACGCGCGCTGGGTGTTCCGCTGGAGCACTCCCACGCTGCCCGAGTCGTGGCACGGAGCGTTCGCCACCCGGCGCTCTCCGGGAACCCACGTCTACATCACCGAGTGACATTCTTGCGCCGCACGTCGCGCGTTCGGTCGGATTTACAGAACGGAAACCTGGGTTTGCTAGGGTCGCCGCAATGTCGCCCATCGAGTTCCCGGTAGACGTGGCCCATGAACCCGGCCGAACGCGGTATCGCTTCGTAGCCGAGCTGCCGCTGCTCTGGACGGAGCGCCTCGCAGGGGGGCTGGCCGCGCTCGGAGAAGACATCGCGGAGCTCGTCGCCGTGCACCGGGACGGGGTGTGGGACGTGGACCTCAGCGTGCGCGGGAGGCCGTCGCTCGACCTTGCGCACCTGCTGCGACAGGCGGAGGACCGCGCCGCGTCGGTTGGGCACCACTGGCTGGACCGCTTCGAGCTCGAACGCGCCACCGAAGGAGCGCTGCAGCTGGACGTCCGGGCTCCGGACCGGGCGGGGTTCTTGGCCTTCCTGTTGCGGGAGCTTCGCACCCTGGCGCTCTTCCCGTCCCACGTCATTGCGAAATCCGCAGGCCTCTCGGTGGTCGACCGGTTTGCGTTGGTGAGCGTGGGTGGTGCTGCCCCCAGCGAAGGCACGGCGCGCGCGCTGCACGCGGTTCTACTCGGGCATATACGACCCGCGCCCACCGCAGCTCGCTCTTGGGGCTAGGGCTGTCGCGGACCCCGCGTGACCTCCCGTACAGTGTGAGCGTATCCATGGGCCGTGTCGGCCGGTATACCAGGCATGACTGCTCCACGTTTTGCCGCGCTCGCCACACTACTCGCCTCGCTCCTCTTCTCGCCCGGTTGCAAGGGTGGCGAGTCGCACCGCGCCTGTGACCTGAGCGACCCGGCGTGCGACGACGGGTCTGTGTGTCTCGCCCTCGACGGGGGTGACGCGGTGTGCACCGACGTGTGCGACCCGTCGGTTGCGGATGCATGCGGTGATGGCGCGGTGTGTGACCCGCTCACGACCGGAGAGCACGCCTGCTTCGTCCCGGTGTTCGTCGACGGTACCGTCACCAACGCGGAGGATGGCGGCGCTGTTGCCGGGGCACGCGTGCTGGCCGCGGACAACGCGGGCTCGGTGGTCACCCGCGTCGCGGTCACCGACGCCGCAGGAAACTACCGCCTCGCGGTGCCCGTCGTGCGTGACGCCATGGGCGCGCCGGTCGCCGGGACCTTCACGCTGCGCGTCGCTGCCGAGGACTACCTACCGTTCCCCAGCGGCTTTCGCCCCGCGTTGCCCATCGATGCCACGCTCGGCGTCGCCGTCGACGACGTGGGCTACGTGACCGACAACGCCAGCACCGACGTCGTGCTGATCGGGGTGCCTGAGGCCGAGCGGGGGCGCCCGAGCGTCGCGGGCAACGTGGGCGGAGCCACTCCGGCCGGGACGCTGGTGGTGGCCGAGTGCGCGCTGGCCCCGTGCCCCTTTGGCTACGCCGACGCCGATGGCGGGTACGTGATCTACGGCGTGCCGGCGGGGGACTACACCGTACGAGGCTATCGCGCGGGGTCGTCCCTCTCGAGCGTCGAGATCACGGTTGCGGACACGTCGCTCATGGGGGTGGACCTCGCCGCCAACCAGGACGCGCTCGCGACCGTCTCCGGACAGCTTCAGATCGTGAACGGCAACGGGCAGAGCGCGACGAGCGTCGTGCTCATCCCGGCGTCGACCTTCCAGCAGATTACGGACACGTTCGTGCGCGGGGAAGTCGGCCCCGGATTGCGTGCCCCCCAGCCCGGCACCGCCCCCAACGTGAGCGGCGCCTACAGCATCAGCGGCGTGCCCGCGGGTCGCTACGCCGTGCTCGCGGCCTTCGAGAACGACCTGCTGGTGCGCGATCCGGACCCAGGGATCTCGGGGACCCAGATCGTGTTCGTGGATGTCGCCGGGGTGAACATCACCGTCAGCAGCAGCTTCAAGGTCACGGGGGCGCTCGAGATCTTCAGCCCAGGCGCCGCCGGGCCGACGGAGGTCGCGGCGGATGCGACGCTCATGCTCGAGTGGGACGACGACTCGGGGGAGCAGTCCTACGCTGTGCAGGTCTACGACGCGTTCGGGACAGAGGTCTGGCAGACGACGGTCCCGGGCTTCTCGGGCAGCGGCAACCCGAGCGTGGAGTACGGTGGTCCGCTCGACCCGGGCATGTACTACCAGTGGCGCGTGGAGTCCCGCGACAACTCGAACGACCCCATCTCGGTGAGTGAGGATCTCGCAGGGGTGTTCTTCGTCCCGACCGCCCTCGTGCCCTGAGCACGTTCGGCGCTCGCGGTGCCCCGGGCGGCCTCAGCGCAGAAACGCGCGCGGGTCGTCCGGGCGGATGTCGATGTGGAAGTGGTCGCGGTGCCCCTCGTTGTAGTTGGGCGTCAGCATCGAGTGGAACTGACCGCTGCGGTACACGTCGCACGCGATGCGCCGCAGCACACGGGCCGACGCTCCGCTCGGCTGCGGACCGGAGCAGGTGCGCTGGTTGGGGGTGGCCTCGTAGTGGGCCTGCACGGACATGAAGCCGCGCCCGCGGTAGAGCCGCCCGATGTCGAGCGCCATGCCCATGGTGTGAAAGCTGGTGAAGGGCTCCTCGCGGTAGTCGCTGATCAGCTCCACGCCCTCCACCCCGTGCCGCTTGAGGATTGCCGCCAGCGCGGGCAGTCGTGCCGCCAGCTCGCAGGCAATGACGATGGGGCGCTCGATGTGCGAGCTCAGGAACCAGACGCCGTCCACCGGACCGAGCAGCTCGACCGGGGAGGGCACGGGGGTCACGAGGTCGGGACGACGACGCGCGACGACGCCCTTGGATGCGAGGTCCGCGAGACACTCCGCCTCCGGCCGCACCGAGAAGCGCTGTGACTCGCTGACGCGCCACTCGGCTCCCGGGATGTGCGCACGGAAGTTGTAGAACTCGGGGATACGGGCCCACATGGCGCGTGCGGCGGGCCCGGCGGGGTCGGACTCGGGCGCCAGGAAGCGCTCGGGAGGGCCGGGGACGGCGGGCGCGCGCGGGATGGGTAGCGTGGAGACGATAGGGGCAGAGGCGTCGTCGTCACCACCACCTTCACCGCTGCGCCGCGCGCTGGGCGACGGTGCCGGTGCAGTCGCCGTGGCAGCTGCGGTGGTCGCGCCCGGGAGCTGCCAGTGGTCGTC
The DNA here is from genome assembly GCA_020633075.1 of Sandaracinaceae bacterium. Classification (GTDB taxonomy): domain Bacteria; phylum Myxococcota_A; class Polyangia; order Polyangiales; family Houyiibacteriaceae; genus JADJJE01. The sequence goes on along the minus strand of JACKEI010000001.1, from coordinate 1,629,735 downwards.
GAAGAAACCAGACGCGACCTCCGGGTTCCGCCGGCCTGGCACACGAGGCTGCGTGTTGCGCACCGTCGCCGTGTTGTACACGAACCAGTCGGGCAGCCACTCGGGCAGGTTGGACGCCGCCCGGATGATCGCGGCGTTCACGCCTGTCGACACGATCACGTAGCGCGCTGGGTTCTCGGGGTTCGGATAGATGTAGCGCACGCCCACGTCGTTGCCGCTGTAGCGCTGTGCCCCGACCACCACGGCCTGCGCCTCCACCTGGATGGGCAGGCGGCTCGCGAGGCGGTCCAGCACGGCGTTGTCTCCGGGCGCGCCGTAGAGCATCAGGGTCGCGTCGCGGTAGCGGGCCTCGCCAGCGTCCGTGTCCGGAATCACTTCTTGGCGGATGTCCCAGCCCCACAGCAGGAAGCCCCGCGCCCCGCGCTCGGCTGCGGCCCGCAGGTCGGCGGTGCTGCCCTCTCGCTGCGTCCCGTACACGTGAACGATCCGCCCGAAATAGGCGTCCCCGATGGGCCCGCTCAGGCCCGGGCGTTTCTCGAGCGCGCCCGGGGTGTGGGGCAGCAGGCCGGTGCGCCACTGCCCGTCCACGCGGGCCAGCTGCAGGTGCGTGCCCAGCGCCTCACGCGGGCCGCGATAGACCTCGTGCGTGTCCACCGTGAGCGTCACCTCGTCCCCCGGCGCGCCCGTGAAGGGCATGTCGCTCACGTGCAGGCGGATGGCGTCCAGGTTCTCCGTGGTGAGCGTGGCGGCCCGCTCGTGGACGCGGCCGCGGGCCTTGCCCAGTGTGCCGAAATGCGTGAAGCGGGTGACCTCGATCCAGTGCTGGCGCGACGCGCGGTAGTCGCCGCTGACCAAGCGCACCTCGCTCGGGCGTGGGTCACGCGGCGCGACGAGCTGCGCGAACACCCGTCCATGTCGGAGGGTCAGGTTGAGGATGTCGTGGCCGGCGTTGAACCACGTCTCGTTGTTGGGCACGCCCAGCTCCCGCATGGTCTGGCTGAACGCGTTCACGAACTCGGGCCGCATGGGGCCCCCGTCGGTGCGGCCGTGGTAGTAGAAGAAGCGCGTGTTGGCGGTGTTCTCGGCCAGGTGCAGGCCCGACCAGGGGGTCACGACGCGGCGGTCGGTGGAGCTGGTGCGGCCGAGGTACTGTAGCCAGCTGGGCGCTCCGGCCATGGCTTGCACGTGCGAGAAGCGCCAGGAGTGCCGCGTGCCGATGGCGTAGGCGCCCACGCCGCCGTTCGACAGCCCGGCCAGCACGATGCGGTTGGGGTCTACCGGGTAGTGGCGCTGCACGTCGTCCAGCACGTCCAGCACGTCTTGCTCGCCCATGTAGCGCCACATCACCTGACCAAACCCAGTCGGCGCGACGACGATCCAGTCTGGCGTCCAGCGCGCGGTGAACTCGTCGTAGAGGTGCTGGTCGTAGGTCTCCCAGTCCAGATTCTGGCCCATGACCACGCCCAGGAAGAGGTTCCCGTTGGAGGAGCCTCCGTGCAGCGCGATGTAGAGTGGGTACTGCCGGTTCGGGTCGTAGCCGGGCGGCAGGTAGACCGAGTAGCTCTGCGTGCTCTGGCTGATGGGCGAGCGGTAGCCTCGGGCCGTCAGCTTCCCGGCTTCCTCTTGGAACGGGTCGTGGCCCGCCTCCGCCCGGTCCAGGTAGCGTGCGGCGCGGCGGCGCCAGGCGCGGGCAGCGTCCGAGTGGTTCCGCCGAATCGCGTCGGCGGTCTCCACGGTGTACTCCAGGCTGAGCAGCGTGCCCTCGGGGAGATGCGTGCCGGAGCGCCGTAGCGCCTCGATCCGCCGCGCCAGGTCTGCGGTGTCCGGGTCCGGGGGCTGGGCGCTGCCCAGCGCAGACACTCCGAGAGCGACCGACACACCGACCGCGAGCAGGGACGCGGTCAACACACGAGAGAGTACCTTGGGCGCGCGCGGGAGCCCCGTGACGACGAGCGACATGCTGTACTCTAGCGCTTCGGGCCCACCATTCCAGGCAGCCGCCGTGGGGAGAGGGCCGAGACCGACCTCGAATCCCGGTTGAACGCCCCGGCCGGGGGCGCTAAGCCCCGCACAGCCTCTCTGGAGACCCGCACATGAGCACCCGCATCGAATCCGACTCCATGGGCACCATCGAGGTGCCGAACGACCGCTACTACGGCGCGCAGACCATGCGCTCGCGCATGAACTTCCGCATCGGCGAGGAGCGGATGCCCACGGACATCATCCGGGCGTTCGGGATCCTCAAGAAGGCGGCGGCCCAGACCAACCTGGCCCTCGGCAACCTGGACGCGACCATCGCGGACCTGATCGTGAAGGCCGCAGACGAGGTCATTGCGGGCACCCTGGACGATCACTTCCCCCTGGTGGTGTGGCAGACGGGCTCCGGCACGCAGAGCAACATGAACGTCAACGAGGTCATCTCCAACCGCGCCATCGAGCTCGCGGGCGGAGAGATGGGCAGCAAGAAGCCCGTGCACCCCAACGACCACGTCAACAAGTCCCAGTCGTCGAACGACACGTACCCCACGGCCATGCACATCGCGGCCGTCATGAAGATCGAGCAGGAGCTGTTCCCCAAGGTCCAGCGCCTGCGCGACACGCTGGCCAAGAAGTCCGAGGAGTTCGAGGACATCGTCAAGATCGGCCGGACGCACCTGCAGGATGCGACGCCGCTCACGCTCGGGCAGGAGATCAGCGGTTGGGTGGCGCAGCTGGACGCTGGCCTCCGCGCGGTGAAGGCGACGCTGCCGCAGCTGCGCGAGCTGGCGCTCGGCGGCACGGCGGTCGGCACGGGGCTCAACACGCACCCGGACTACGCGGTCAAGGTCGCCGCCCAGATCTCGGCGCTCGCCGGGACCGAGTTCGTCACCGCCCCCAACAAGTTCGCGGCGCTGGCCGGGCACGACGCCTACGTGGGCACCAGCGGCGCGCTGAAGCAGCTGGCCGCCGCCCTCATGAAGATCGCCAACGACGTGCGCTGGTTGGCCAGCGGCCCGCGCTGCGGCATCGGCGAGCTCACCATCCCCGAGAACGAGCCGGGCAGCTCCATCATGCCGGGCAAGGTCAACCCCACCCAGTGCGAGGCTACCACCATGGTGTGCGTGCAGGTCTTCGGGAACGACGCGGCCATCGGCTTCGCGGGCTCACAGGGCAACTTCGAGCTCAACGTCTACAAGCCCGTCATGGCCTACAACCTGCTGCAGTCCATCCGGCTGCTGGCGGACTGCTCCGAGAGCTTCGAGGAGCACTGCGTCGCCGGCCTCGAGCCCAACCGCGCCACCATCGACCAGAAGCTGCACGGCTCGCTCATGCTCGTGACGGCGCTCAACCCGCACATCGGGTACGACAACGCGGCCAAGGTCGCGAAGCACGCGTACAAGTCGGGCGGCACCCTCAAGGCCGCCGCCATCGAGCTCGGCCTGCTCACGGCTGAGCAGTTCGACGCGTGGGTCAAGCCCGAGGACATGGTCGGCTCGCTCAAGGTGAAGAAGTCATGAGCGCCCCGGTCGAGATCCGTGAGCACCGCATGGGGCTCGACTTGGATGACTTCATCCGTGTGCAGTACGACATCTTCCGGAACGACCCGGCCTACGTGCCGCCGCTCGAGCTGGAGCTGCGTGACCGTCTGACGCCTGGTAAGAACCCCCTCTTCGAGCACGCCGAGGGCACGCTCTTCACCGCCTGGCGCAACGGCAAGATCGTCGGCCGTTGCTCGGCGCAGATCGACCGTGAGCACCTGCGCGTGCACCAGGACGAGACGGGCTTCTTTGGCTTCCTGGACACCATCGACGACGCCGCCGTGGCGCACCGCCTGCTGGAGTCCGCGGAGTCCTGGCTTCGTGCGCGCGGCATGAAGCGCGTGCGCGGGCCCTTCTCGCTGACCATCAACGAAGAGTCGGGGGTCCTCATCGACGGCTTCGAGCACCCCCCGGTGATCATGATGCCGCACTCCACCCGCTATCAGGCGGGGCTGATCGAGAGCTACGGCTTCGAGAAGGTGCAGGACCTCTACGCGTGGAAGTACGTCGTCGAGGCGCCGCCCCCACGGGCCGCGAAGGCGCACGCGGACATGATGGCGCTCCCCGAGGTGCGCTTCCGCAGCGTGGACAAGTCCCGCATGCGCGCCGAGGTCGACACGCTGGTGGAGATCTTCAACGACGCATGGAGCGAGAACTGGGGCTTCGTCCCGGCCACGGAGAGCGAAGTCGCCAAGATGGCCTCCGACTTCAAGCTGCTCTTGGATCCGGACCTGGCCTTCTTCGCGGAGGTAGAGGGCCGCGAGGTGGGCATGGTGGTCTGCATCCCCAATCTCAACGAGGCCGCGCACGACCTGAACGGCAAGCTGCTGCCCTTCGGCTGGGCCAAGCTGCTCTACCGCCTGAAGGTGCAGGGCACGTCCTCGGCGCGGCTGATTCTCCTAGGGTTGCGCCGCGAGATGCGCGCCAAGAAGCGCTACGGCGCGCTGTCCACGGCCATGTACGCCGAGCTCGCCTACCGCGGCATGAAGAAGCCGCAGTACAAGTGGGCCGAGCTCAGCTGGACGCTGGAGGACAACCGCCCCATCAACCTCGGCATCAAGGCGATGCGCGCGAAGGTTTACAAGACGTACCGCGTGTACGAGAAAGCTCTCTAATGCTGACCTCTGGTGCCATGCCCCTCGCTCTCCGTGCCCTGCACATCGTCGGTGCCATCCTGTGGATCGGAGGCGTGGCCTTCGTGGGCAGCCTCGGCGCCGCCGCGCACGACGCGGACGTCGACGGCCAGAAGATCGCGCAGGTGGGTCGTCGGGGCCTGCTCGAGCGCGTCAGCGTGGGCATGGCCACGGCGTGGGTGGGCGGACTCCTGATCTTGGTGCCGGCGTTCACCAGCGTCTACGCGCGCATGGGCTGGATGCACGCCAAGCTCACGCTCGTGCTGGTGGCGTCGGCGCTCACGGGCGTCCTCTCCGCGCACCTGCGCAAGGCGGCCAAGGGCGACGTGCCGCTCGCGCTCGGGAAGACCCGGGTCCTGTCGAGCGCCGTGCTGGCGCTGGGGACTCTGGTGGTCTTCTTGGCCATCCTGAAGCCCTTCTGAGCGTGAACCAGCGGTCACGTCCGGAAACCAGGGTGGACGGGGCGCGCTGCGCCGTGGCAGGAACGTGCGCGAATTGGTAGCGTGTTAGCGCCCTCGAGGCGTTGGCACGGTGGTCGCAAGGCCCGAAGCCGGCCGCCCCGAGCGCGCTCGTCGTCGCACCCTCACCAAGAGCCCCCACCATGCCGTTCGCACGCTCCTCCTCCGCTCGTCTCTCGTCGTGCTTCGTTCTCAGCTCGCTCGTCACGGCGCTCGCGGGGTGTGGGGGCGACCCGCTCGTGGTGGTTGGTCACATCGACGTCGAGGTCGCGGCGGACGTGACGCTCATCGTGGACTTCCCCGTGGCGACCACGCTCGTTCGCTCGCCGCGCGCCATCAACGCCAACGTCGCTGGCGAGTGCACCGTGACGCGCGACGGCTTCGACGTGCTGATCGCGCGCGACGACTCGAGCACGGGGCTGCGGAGCCTGAGCGTGTCCTCGGAGGGCGCGTCGGTCGACATCGGCGGCGTGACCTACAGCGCGCTCGAGTCCGACGCCGGATGCTTCATCTCCACGCGCAGCTCCGACGCCAGCTACGGGACGGTCACCTTCGACATCGAGTGCACCATGGATGACGGTGAGGGCGACTCCGTCACGGCGGTCGGAGCGATGACCGTGGAGGGCTGCCACTGAGGTCAGGCGGCGGCGTTGCGGTGGGGCTGGCGAGCAGCGGCAGCTAACGACCGCGCCAGCGTCGCCTCGGCCCCGTGTCCACGTGAACGAAGTTGCTCTGGCGGTAGCGACCGACGCCCCCGTCGTGCTGCGCTTCGAGCTCACGCGTCATCTCAGGCGTGGACACGCCCGGAATACGGAAGTCCAGCGCGGCGCCGCTCATATGGTAGCTCGACTCAGCCACCTCGTGGCCCTTCTTGCGGAGGTGGGCGTTGAACTTGGGGGAGCGATAGCCGCTGATGACGTGCACGCGGTGCCGACCGGCCCGCCGCGCCAGCGTGGTGGCGAGCGCGAACGGCTCCACGCTCATTGGCCCTTCGGCTCCCGTGACTCGGCATCGCAGGAAGCGGGCGAGCACGGCAGCGGACGGGGCAGCGGTGGTCGCGACCGGCAGGATCTGCCGCGTGTGGATGTGCCAGAACGTGACGTCGAAGCGCTCGATGCGGGGCGCGTGAGTGAGGGGCCGCCGCACCTTGCGGCTGTAGTCTGGGAGCGTGTCGACGAGCTGCGAGTCCGCGGGGGTCTCCGCCAGCCGTGGCGGCGGCTCGACGGGCCGCGCGAGCGCGAGCGGCAGCACGAGCCCGGTGACGGCTCCGGCTCCGAGCGCTGCGACGATGTTCGCGAGCTGATCCAGCACGGTGTTGGACACAGCGGCAGCCTGCCAACCCCGGTGCGCGTCGGCAAGTTCGTCGCCCGCGTCGGCCGCTTCAGCTCGCCGAGTCCAGGGTGTCGTCGGGCACGGCGACCACGACCCGGTCGCGCCCTTGCTTCTTGGCGCGATACAGCGCGCGGTCCGCCGCCTTGATGAGCTCGCTCTCCGCCTTCGCAGCGGTCGCGACCATGGTCGCGACGCCGATGCTGATCGTCACGTAGGGCGCCGTGGCCGAGTCCGGATGCGCTACCTCTAGGCGCCGCACACGGTAGAGGATGGTCTTGGCCACTTGCTCGGCACCGCCTTCGTCCGTGGTGGGCAGCACCACCGCGAACTCCTCGCCGCCGTAGCGAGCCGGAAGGTCCGTAGAGCGCGCGGCCGTGGTGCCGAGGACCTGCGCGACCTGGCGCAGGCAGGCGTCACCCGCTTGGTGTCCGAGGGAGTCGTTGAAGCGCTTGAAGTGGTCGATGTCGATCATCAGCAGCGACAGAGGCGCGCCGTTGCGCGTGCTCTGCTGCCACTCCCGGCGCAGCCGGAGGTCGAACACGCGGCGGTTGGCGATGCCCGTGAGGGGGTCCTCGCGGGACATGCGATCGAGGTCGCGAGCCAGGTTGTCGATCAGCCGCGCGCGCCGGATTCCGATGGACACATAGGCGCACAGCAGCACCGAGGCGAGCACGCCGCCGAGGAGTACGGACCACGGGGAGCCCGTGTGCCCTTCACGCAGGTAGTCTGGTCCCGCGTCCCCGGTCACCAACCAGGTTCGGCCTCCTACGGCGAGGGTCTGTGAGCGGCGAAAGGGAGCTTCTGCCTCGGCGTCGCCCCCGGCCCACAGCAGGCGGCGGTCGGTAGGCGTGGTCACGTCGTAGACCCGCACCGTGATGTCTTCGGAGAAGTGACGCAGCGCCTCGCGGATCATGTCCGACACGCGGAAGACGCCCATGACGGCGCCCCGGGGACGCCGACCTCGCCGCGCGTAGGCGTCGAAGATCGGCACGAACACCGTGAGCACAGGCCCCGGCTGCGCTTCGGCTTCGTCGTCCCGCGCCACGAGGGACGGGAGGGGCCCGGTCGCTGCCGCTTCGCCGCTCGTCAGGGCGCGCCGCAACGCTCGCGCCCGCGAGGGCTCCGACAGCATGTTCAACCCGATCAACGTCCGGTTGGGCTCGACCGGGAAGGTGCTGGCGATAGGGTAGAATTCGTCTTGCGTGCCGGCCTGGTTGGCGCGTCCGTTCGCGTCGAGGTTGGTCACCACGAGCGCGTCTCCTTGCTCCGCGCTGAGGGTCTCCTCGAAGCGCACGCGGTCGCCGCCGGCAACACGGGGCAGCCACGCGAGGGCCTCCACCTCCGCCACGCGCTCGAAGAGCGGCGCCGCAAAGTGCTCGAGACCGTTCTGGTCCACGCTGTCGCGGGAGTCGACGTAAGCGTAGATGGCGTCCAGCGCCAAGAGCCGCGAGTCGAGCGCGCTCTCGATGGTGGCGGCGCGGGCCTCGCAGGCGCGGCCGAAGCGAGACGCGAGCGAGCTGTCCTCGGCGGCCCGCGCGTAACGGAACCCAGCATACGCGAGCGAGCATCCGACGAACAACACCGCCAGCGCCGGGCCGTAGCCAAGCGACCGGTTTAGCGAGCTGCTCTGTGGTGTTTGCGCCTCGTCCGACAAGAATGGTCCCCAACATTAGAATAGCAGGAGAAACTGCAATGAAGCAGCGAAAGCGCAATTTTATGTGCATAGGAAAAAACGCCTACATGGGTGGTCCCCGCAAGATGGGCCGTGCCGAGCCGACAAGGCCGCAACCCCTGGAGACCCACGTCATGACCACCGCCTCTGTCACCACAGTCCCGGCCGCCTCTCTCACGTTACCCGCTGCGCCTGCGGGGGAGCCGGCGAGAGGCGGGAGTGCGTTTCGCGCCGCACTACACCGAGTGGCAGAGGGAATCGCGGCGGACGAGCGGGCGATGGACCGCGCGATGCGCTCAGGGACCCACGGCCAGCTCGCTCCAGAGGCGCTCATCGCGCTTCAGGCGCGCGTCTACCGCCACACTCAAGAGCTCGAGCTGGGGAGCAAGGTGGTGGACAAGGCTGCCGGCGCCATCAAGCAGACCCTGCAGTCGCAGCAGTGAGCGCCCCGGCAGTGGCCCGGGGCCGGTGAGCGTCAGGGCACGACTCCGCACGCGGCGAGCGCGCGCGACCAACGCGAGTCGCTGGTCGAACGCGGCGAGGCGGCGAAGCTTCCGCATGTGCGCGCACGCGGATGGCTCTCGTCGAGGACGATGGCCAGCGCCCTGAGCATCTGCCGTGCGCTATCGCAGACGCTTTCGGGAACAGCGGGGTTGTCACGCGCGATGTCGAGCACATTGGCGTAGCTGTCGACGGCCTCCGACCAGGCGCCGAGCTCCCGCGCGACCTCCGCTCGCCGTTGCGCGAGCTCCCACGCGCGCGGCCGTCTGCGGGAGGCCTCACGGAGCAGGGCGAGGGCCTCGCGGGCGCGCCCGTTGGCCACCAGCGCGTCGGTGAGGACGGCGGTGAGGCCCAGGTGGTCCGGTGCGCCTCGGCGTCCGGTCGTCAGGATCGCGATGGCGTCTGCTGTCCGCCCCAGCGCGAGCAACGCCCGCCCGAGCTCGACGTAGGGTTCCGGTGACGCGGGGTGAGCGCGGAGCGCGTCTTCGAAGTGGGAGAGCGCGAGGCTGGGTTGTCCGGCGTTCGCGCGGGCGCGTCCCAGAGCCAGCGCGCGCTCCATCCGGGCGACGCGGCGCGCGGTCAGATCCGTGTCCTGGCTGGGGGGCTGTGCGCAGGCGCCTTCCGGACTCACGGCATGCAGACCCATGAGCATGGGCACGAGCGCGAGCATGCGGAGCACCTTGGACATGCGGCTAGCATAGCCGCCCTGCCACGAGCTGGCCCACGACGGCGCTCAGCGGCTCTCGCTCAGCAGCTCACGGAGTTGGTCGAGGCCCTTGTGGTGCAGGCGACTGGCCCACGAGATGCTGAGGCCGAGGCCCCGGGCCAGCTCCTCCAGGGGACGCTCCTCGAAGTAGTAGCCCACCAGGATGACGCGCTCACGCTCGGGCAGTTGCTGGAGCGCGTTGCGGACCTCGGCCTGGCGTTCGCGCCGCATCAGCGGCCCGTCCGGCGTGGGTGCCGCTTCGGGGTCGGCGTCCACGCAGCTCGCCACGAACGAGGTCGTCAGGCGTGCGAGCGTCCGCTGAATCGCCTCGGCGCTACGCTCCGACCCGCGCCCCGGGTCCGCCGCTCGCTCGAGGCCCGCGCTCTCCGCGATGTCGTCCGCGGCCTGCTGGCGCTTGGTGCGCAGCATGCTTTTGGGGGGCGCGTCCACCATCTTGCGGACACCGTCCAGCATCGCGCCGCGGATGCGGTAGTAGGCGAAGGTCGCGAAGCGGGCGCCGCGCGTCGGGTCGAAGCGCGAGTGCGCTTCCAACAGCCCCTGGATGCCGAACGCCTCGAGGTCCTCGGTGGAGACCTGGCTGCCCATCTCGTTGCGCACGCGGCGCGCGATGGCGTGGATGAGAGGCTTGTGCTCGGCGAGCAGGGTGGCGCTGTCGGTGTCGCTCATGAGTAGTGCTCTGGGGGCGCGTGTGCTCGATCGAGCACATTTACGCACACGGCCCCCAACCTTGACCGGAATCACTCGACGCGCCAGCCGGGCGCCCTCGCAAGAGGCGATAGGCACGGCGGCGCGCCGCTGCTAGCCTCCTCCTAGATGAGCACGCTCGAGCGACCCGGACTCGCGCGCACCGACCGCGGCGTGTCTCGACCCCTGCGCGCATGGCTGAGCCGCGCGTTGCGGGACGACGACGCCCTCGACGAGCTCGCGCTGGCGTGGAGCGCGCACACGCTGCCCGCGCGACGGCAGCTGGTGAGCCTCCTCTTCCGGGACGTCTCGGACGAGCAGGTCGACCGGTCCCGCGCCCAGGCCCTCTTTGTCGCGATGCTGGCGCTGGAGGACGATCGCGCGCTCCAGGCGGAGCTCCTGACCAAGCTGCGCGCCCTCGAGCCGGTCGTGGCGGCGTTCGTCTACGGTGACGAGCAGCGCGGCGGCTCCCTCCTGGCTCGCCAGCGCAGCCCGGAGGAGTGGGAGTGCCTGCTGGTGGACTGGACCGGTGAGCGCGCCACCCGCGTGGCGTACACCACGGTTGCGGCCGCCACGGGCGTAGACGTGCTCGAGAGCCTCGTCGCCCGGGAGGGCGGCCCGCCAGAGACGCCGGGGTCCGCTGGCGCGTGGCCCGCCTTGTTGGGCACCGATGATTCCCAGGCACCGAGCGCCCGCGAGGGTGTCAGCTGGCAGGAGGTCGCCACCAGTCACGCGTGCGAGCGCTTTGCGCTGCCGCTGATTCGCTTCACACGCGGCGGGGGTGAGCTGCCACCCGAGGCCGAGCGCTTCGCCAGTGTGGTGACCCGAGGCTGAACCCATGGCGACCGTGCTCCACATCGAAGACGACCCCGTCAATCGTCGCCTCGTCACCAAGCTGCTCGCTGCCGCGGGGCATCGCGTAGTGGACGCCGCCACGGGGCTCGAGGGCATTCGCCTCGCGGAGCAGGTGGAGCCGGACCTCATCTTGGTGGACATCAACATCCCGGACCTCGATGGCTACGAGGTCACGCTGCGCCTGCGCGGGATACCGGCGCTAGCCGCGACACCCATCGTGGCCATCACCGCAGAGGGTGACCGCGAGACGAGCTTGGCGGTCGGCTGCGACGGCTTCCTTGGAAAGCCCATTGACGCGCGAGTCTTCGCCCGCCGCATCGAGCGCTTCATCGCCGGCCGCCGCGAGCGGGGCGACCAGGCAAGCGGCGAAGCCCGTCTGCGCGTCAAGAGCCAGGAGATCGTGGCGCGCCTCGAGGCGAAGGTGCGCGAGCTCTCGGACGCCAACGCGCGGCTCGAGGAGATGGCGCGCCTGCGACGCGAGTTCCTGCGCAACGTCACGCACGAGCTCGCCACCCCCATGACGCCCGTCGTCGGCTACCTGCGCTTGCTGCAGAATCAGGACCTCGGTCCGCTGAGCGCCGCGCAGGTGAAGTGCGTGGAGGCCATGTCCGGGTCGACGGACCGGCTGCGCGCGGTCGTCGACCTCCTGCTCGACGTGAGCACCTACGAGTCGGGCGACATGGCGTTCACGTCGCGTCCCTACGACTTCCTGTCCGTCGCGCGCGAAGCCGTGGACGAGGTTCGCGGGCTCGCGACCTCGCTGGGCGTGGAGCTGGTGCAGGAGCCAGCCGCGCGCGGGCCAGGCAGTCAGGGCGACGCGGACAAGATCCGCCGCGCGATGGTGCACGTGCTCGACAACGCCGTGAAGTTCTCGCCGCCGGGCGCCCAGGTGTGTGTCGCGGTCCGGCGCGTGGAGGGGCGCGGGCACGACGGGGAGTCGCCCGCGGGCTACGCCTTGCTCGTCGCGGACGATGGGCCGGGGGTCGCGTCCTCCAAGCTCGAGCGCGTGTTCGAACCCTTCTACCAGGTCGACGGAACGCGGACGCGCAAGCACCAGGGCGTGGGTCTGGGGCTGGCGTTCGCCCGGCGCGTATTCGAGGCCCACGGCGGCACCGTCAGCATGCAATCGCCACCGGTGGATGACGTCGCGGGTCACCGCGCGACCGGCACCTTGGTGATGCTCAAGGCCAGCCGCGACGGGGGCGCCAAGGGCCACGAGCGATGATCTACCTGGACCACCACGCTGCGACGCCGCTCCGTGCCGTGGCGGAGGAAGCCATGCACGCAGCGCGCGACCGCGCCTGGGCCAATCCATCCAGCGTCCACGCAGCCGGTCGCGCGGCGCGCGCTCTGCTCGAGACGGCGCGTGCTCAGGTCGCGGAGGCGCTGGGGAGCAGGGCGGCGGACGTCGTGCTCACCAGCGGCGGCACAGAGGCTTGCAACCTCGGGGTGCGCGGCCTCGTGGGCAGCAGCGGGGCAAGCGGCGCGGTGCTCACGAGCATGCTGGAACACCCGGCGGTGCGGGTGACTGCCGAAGCGGTCGGGCGTGTGACGTGGCTGCCGTGCGCGGCGGACGCCTGGCCCAACCCCGAGGAGGTGGCGTCTCGGCTTGGGCCTGGGGACCTGCTCGCCGTTCAGTGGGTGAACCACGAGACCGGGGTGATCCTGCCCGTGCGTGAGTGGGCGGAGCTGGCCCGCGCGCGCGGCGCCCGTGTGTTCGTGGACGCGACGCAGGCGCTCGGAAAGTGGCCCCTGAACGTCGCCGAGAGCCCCTTCGACGCGGTCGCCGTCGCAGGTCAGAAGATCGGCGGGCCAACCGGCACGGGCGCGCTCTGGGTGCGCCGCGGCGTGGAGCTTGGCTCGGTGGCCACCGGTGGCGGTCAGGAGCGAGGTCGCCGCGCCGGCACGCAGAACGTGCTCGGACACGTTGGTTTCGGGGCGGCGTGTGCCGAAGCGCTCGCGTCGGCCGCGCAGCTCGAGCGCGCGGCGGGTCTGCGCGACCAGCTCGAGGAGCACGCCTGTTCGCTGGGCGGCGTGGTCAACGGCCTGCCGCTGCCACGCGTATCCAACGTCACGCAGGTCGCGTTTCCGGGGCAGCGGGCCGACGTCCTGGTGGCCGCCCTCGACGTGGAGGGCGTCTGCGCGTCCGCAGGGGCAGCCTGCTCGAGCGGCCTCACCGAGCCCGTGGCGGCGCTGCTGGCGCTCCATCCCGGCGAACCATGGCGTGCGACGTCGTCCGTGCGCTTCAGCCTCGCCCCCTCCACCACCCAGGAGGAGATCTCCCTGGCCTGCGCGGCGCTCGGGAGGGTGCTCTCGCGCAGCTGAGGCGTGCCGCGCGAGTGCGCGCGCGGGGCGTCGCTGCTACTACGGTCGCAGATGACCGGAAGGCCAGAGCCCCAGCGTATCCTCGTCGCGATGAGCGGCGGTGTGGACTCGTCCGTCGCGGCGGCGCTGCTGCACGAGCAAGGTCACGACCTGGTGGGCGTGACGCTGCACCTCTGGGACGCGAGTGGTACGGAGCAGGTGGGTCGCTGCTGCGCTCCCGAGGACCGCGACGACGCCAGGCGCACCTGTGAGGCGCTCGGCATCCCGCACTACGTGCTGGACGAGCGGGAAGCCTTCCGCAGGCACGTGGTGGAGCCCTTCTTGGACGAGTATGCGCGCGGTCGCACACCCATCCCGTGCGTGCAGTGCAATCGCACGGTGAAGCTGGTGCACCTCGCGGAGCTGGCCGCGCGCTTCGGCGCCACGCACGTCGCGACGGGTCACTACGCCCGCGTCATCCAGCAAGACGGCCGCGCGCGCCTGCTGCGGGGCGTGGACCACGGCAAGGACCAGAGCTACTTCTTGTACGGTCTGCCGCAGGACACCCTGGCACGCATGGTCTTCCCGCTGGGGCACCTCGTGAAGGACCAGACGCGCGCCGAGGGGCGGCGCTTGGGCGTGCCAAACGCGGACAAGCCGGACAGCCAAGAGCTCTGCTTCGTGCCGGACGGAGACATCCTCGGGTTCGTCGGCCGTCAGCGCGGCGGGACGGCGCCGGGCACGTTCGTGGACGAAGCCGGGCGCACGCTGGGGAGCCACGGAGGCATCGAGGGCTTCACGGTGGGTCAGCGCAAAGGCCTCGGCATCGGAGGCGGCTCCGAGAAGCCGCGCTACGTCCTTCGCATCCTGCCGGCGCAGCGGGAGGTGGTCCTGGGCGGTGAGGAGGCGCTCGCCTCGTCGTCCCTTCACGTAGGTGGGGCCGCTTGGGTCGCGGGGCAGCCGCCCCTCGAGCCCTTCGTCGGTGCGGTGCGCGTGCGCTATCGCCACGAGCCTGCCAGCGCCCGCGTGTTCCCGACCGAAGAGGGCTTCCGTGTGGAGTTCGACGCCCCTCAGCGCGCCATTACACCGGGGCAGGCGGCGGTGGTATACGTGGGGGATGAGGTCATCGGCGGCGGATTCATCACCGAAGAGCGAGCCATCGAGGTGCAGCATGCCAGCGCCTGACGGGTCTCGTCAGGGTCGCAGCCGGCGCGCCGCCCGCCTCGCGTGTGCGGTCGTCCTCTCGCTGCTGCTCGGCTGTGCCAACGGCGTGGGCGAGGGGGAGGTGACCGGCGCCGTCTTTGCCCCGGAGTGCGGCATCGACAACACGGCGTGGGACCTGGGTGCGAACTTCTTCGTCCAGGACACCAACATGAACACCGCCGTCATCCGCATCCAGCACGGCAGCGACTACCTGGACCTGAGCAACGGCGTGGTGCTGTCGGTGCACGACCTCGACGCCGTGCGCGAGACCGTCGGGACCCCCATCGACCTGGCGGACCCCGACGCTCCCGTCAGCATGGTGCTGACCCTGGCGGGCACCTGTCGGCCGGGGCGCCGTGATCCTTCGGTGGTGCTCTTGGCGCGCAGCGGGACCGTCACCTTCACGGCGATCCATGACCCTCGAGAGAACAACGGCCCAGAGACCAGCGGGTCGTTCGCGGGCGTGATGATGGACGACGGCGAGGAGCCCCCCTCCACGGCGTCGCTGGACGGGTACTTCACGTTCCTCTTCGCTCGTGGCCGCCCGGGTCAGCGCTACCCGTGAGGGCCAAGCGACCGATGGCCCGCGGCGGACGCCCCGCGGCGCAGCTGCCTCGCGTGGTCGAGGGCCAGGTCGTCGAGCTGGCGAGCGGCGGTGATGGGGTGCTGCGCACCGAACACGGGGATGTCTTCTGTTCCGGTGTCTTTCCGGGAGAGCGCGTGCGCCTGTCCGGGCTGCGGCGGCGAGGCAAGCACGTCGTCGCCCAGGGGGCGCAGGTCCTTCAGCCGTCGCCCGACCGAGTGGACGCGCCGTGTGAGCACGCGGCGGCCTGCGGGGGCTGCGCGTGGATGTCCCTCGCTCCGGGCGCGCAGCGGGCCGCTCGCAAGGAGCTCATCGAGCGCGCGTTGAGCAACGCGCGGCTGACGCCGGAGCACCCGGTGGAGCTCGACGAGACCGCAGCCGAGCGCACGCTGGGGTACCGCAGCCGCGCGCGGATGCACTTCGACAAGGGGGTGCTCGGCTATCGTGCGGCGGGGAGTCGCGCGCTGGTGGCCATCGATCGCTGCGTGGTCCAAGCCCCGGAGATCGCGGCCGCGGCGGCTGCGCTGGGGGACGCCCTGCGGGCTTCGTCGCCAGCTGGCACGGGGGTGTGCATGGACGTGCACCTCGGGACTGGCGCGCACGGCGTGGTCGCGGAGCTTCGCTCGGAGGACGCGTTGCCGCCGGAGCTCTACGGGATGCTGGAAGCACTGGTGGCGGCGGGGACGCTAGAGGGGGTGGGCGTCCTCGCTGGTGGGGCTACCTGTCACGCCATCTTTGGGGACCCGTCCGAGGTCTCGCCGGGTGTTTCCGAGGCGGCCGGGACGTCCGGCGGGAGCGGCGCTGCGGCGGGCGAGACTTCGCTGCGTGTGCCGCTGGGCGGGTTCTCGCAGGCCAACCCCTGGGTCAACGCGGCGCTCGTCGCGACCGTGGTCGACTGGATCGACGCGAGCGGTCAGGCGACGCTCGAGCTGTACTCCGGCAGCGGGAACCTCAGCGTGGCCTTGGCCGCAGCGGGCGCCGAGCTCACCTCGGTGGAGCGCGAGGCAGACGCCACCGCGCTGGCCGCCGCCAACCTCGCCGCGCGCGGTCTGAGCGCCAAGGCCCATCACCGCGACGTCAGCGAGTCCCCCCGCCAGCGCTTCACCCGCGTGGTGCTGGACCCCCCGCGGGAAGGCGCCGCGGACGCGGTGGAGCGGATTCTCGGCATTCACCGACCCGAGCGCGTGGTCTACGTCTCCTGCGACCCACGCACGCTCGCGCGGGACCTGGCGCACCTGGTGGCTGGCGGCTATCGCCTCGAGCGCGTGCGCGGCTTCGACATGTTTCCGCACACCCCACACGTCGAGACGGTCGCGCTGCTGGTCCGTCTCGCTCCGGCTTGATACCGGGCGCGTTGCGTCGTAGGACCCACGCGATTCACGATGCGTTGCCCCTTCTGTAGCAAGCTCGACAACAAGGTCATCGACTCCCGGCTCTCGCAGGCCGGCGAGGTCGTTCGTCGCCGGCGGGAGTGCGAGGGCTGCGGCCGTCGCTACACCACGTACGAGCGCATCGAACAGACGCTTCCGCTGGTGGTGAAGAAGGACGGTCGGCGGCAGCCCTACGACCGCGTCAAGCTGCTGGCCGGCTTGCGTCGCGCGTGTGTGAAGCGCCCCGTCTCGGCCGAGACCCTCGAGCGGCTGCTCAACCGCCTGGAGCGGCAGCTGGTGGACACGGGCGACCCGGAGGTCAGCTCGGCGCTGCTCGGCAGCAAGGTGCTCGGCGCCCTCCGCGACACCGACCCGGTGGCCTACGTGCGTTTCGCGAGCGTCTACCGCGAGTTCCAGAACGCCGAAGAGTTCATGGACGAGCTGCGCACGCTCGTGGACGAGAGCGCGAGCTGAGTCATGGCGCCTGTGCAGCGAGACGACGAGCGCTTCATGCGTCGCGCCGTGCGGCTCGCGCGACGCGGGGACACCAGCCCGAACCCCCGCGTCGGGGCGGTCGTGGTCAGGGAGGGGCAGGTCGTCGGCGAGGGCTACCACGTCCGGGCCGGCGGTCCGCACGCCGAGATCAACGCGCTCGCGCGGGCGGGCGCGGCCGCCAAGGGCGCCACCCTCTACGTCACGCTCGAGCCCTGCAACCACCACGGGCGCACGCCCCCCTGCACCGAGGCCGTCATCGCGGCCGGCGTGAGCCGCGTCGTGGTAGGCAGCGTGGACGCCCACCCGCACGTCCCCGGCTCGGCCGACAGACTCCGCGCGGCGGGCATCGAGGTGCAGGTCGGCGTCTGCGCCGAGGAGGCCGACGAGCTGGTGCGGTCGTTCTTCAAGCACCTGACGACGGGTCTCCCGTACGTCTGTCTCAAGGCAGCCGTGACGCTCGACGGGCGGATGGCCACCCGCACGGGCGACAGCCGCTGGATCACGTCGCCCGAGAGCCGCAAGGAGACCCACAGGTTACGAGCGGACAGCGATGCGGTGCTCGTAGGCGTACAGACCGTCATCGCGGACGACCCGCTCCTGAACGTGCGGCACGTGAAGGGCAGGGACCCCTTGCGTGTCGTGTTTGACACTCATCTGCGCATGCCCCCGCGGTCGGCCATGCTGCAGGCAGGGGGTCCAGGGACGCTGGTGTTGCACAGTGAGGGGGCGAGCCCTGCCAACGCCGCTGCGCTGCGCGCGGCCGGAGCGACGCTGCAGGCGCTGCCGGTGGGCGCAGGTGGGGTGGACCTGCTCGCTGGGCTCCGCGTCCTCGGCGCTCGCGACGTGGTGCGGGTGCTGGTGGAAGGTGGCGGGACGCTGCACGGCGCGTTGCTCGACGCTGGCCTGGCGGATCACGCCTCCGTTTTCGTCGCGCCGCGCATCGTCGGCGACCGGGAGGCCCCTGCGTTTGCGTCCGGCAGGGGGAGCGATAGGATGGCCGGCGCCTACCGGATTGCGCCTGCGCGCGTGCGGCGGCGAGGACCTGACGTTTGGATGGATGGCCCGCTGGTCAAGGACCGATCGGAAGACAAATGACGACGATGCAAGACAGCATTGAGCGCGTGATGCGCGCTCTCGACGAGATCCGCGCCGGCAAGATGGTCATCCTCGTGGACGACGAGGACCGCGAGAACGAGGGCGACCTGGTCATGGCCGCCGACCTCTGCACCCCCGAGACCATCAACTTCATGGCCAAGCACGCGCGCGGCCTGATCTGCCTGCCCATGACAGCCGAGCGCGTCGACGAGCTGGAGCTGCCCATGATGGTCACCCAGAACCGCGCGTCCCGCGAGACGGCGTTCACCGTGAGCATCGAGGCCCGGCGCGGCGTGACCACGGGCATCAGCGCCGCAGACCGCTGCCACACCGTGCTGACCGCCGTGGCGCCCGACGTGCGTGCGTCCGACATCGTGAGCCCCGGCCACATCTTCCCGCTGCGGGCGCGCCCGGGCGGGGTCTTGCAGCGCACGGGACACACCGAGGGGGCCGTGGACCTCGCGCGGCTCGCGGGACGCGCGCCGGCCGGAGTGATCTGCGAGATCATGAAGGATGACGGGACCATGGCCCGCTACCCGGACCTGCTCGAGTTCGCGCAGGAGCACGGGCTCCAGATCCTGAGCATCGCCGACATGATCGCGTACCGCCTGACGCGGGAGCGCATGGTGCGCCCGGTGCGCGACGCGCAGGTCGTCATGCCAACTGGCAAGACGTGGACGGCGCACACCTACGAGGTGACGCTCGACGAGCGCCGGCAGTTCCTCGCCATGAGCTACGGGACCATCACGCAGGATCCCACGCTCGTGCGTGTCCACACGGGGAGTGTCCTCGGGGACGTGTTCCAGGTCCGCATGGGTGACCGTGTGCACATGAGCGACGCCATCGAGTGCATCGAGCGCGAGGGAGCCGGGGTCATCTTGTTCATCCCGGGGCAAGCAGACCCCGTCACGGACATCGCGTTCTACCTGGGTGAGCCCATCGAGCCCACGCGGCCAGAGCCGGGGGTCGTTCTGCGGGAGTACGGTCTCGGTGCGCAGGTCCTCAGCGACCTCGGCCTCAAGCAGATCCGCATCCTGACCAACCGCCCCCGCCGGCTCCCCAGCCTGGAGGGGTACCACCTGGAGGTCGTGGAGCAGCTGTTGGTGCAGCCCGCTCAGGGCGGGGAGGGTGCGCGCGCCGTGCCTCCCGCCGCGGAGTAGCCACCAACGGAACGGCCCGCATGAACCTCTGCGGCGGCGGGCAGCCTTCGGGCTCGCACGCCGGGCGGAAATGGGACAGAGTGCGTCGCAGCGGTGCGGCGGCGGCGTGCCGCGCGACCCCTCGAACGATACGGAGAAACACAGCCACATGAGCGTCAAGACCTACGAGGGAGACCTCCGCGCGCCCGAGGGCGCTCGCTTCGCGATCGTCGCGTGTCGCTTCAACCACTTGGTGGTCGACCGCTTGGTCGAGGGTGCCCTCGACGCGCTGCGTCGCGCCGGTGGCGTCCCCGAGAGCGACGTGGTGCTCACGTGGGTCCCCGGGGCGTTCGAGCTTCCGTTGGCGGTCAAGCGGCTCGCCGCGAGCGGCAAGTTCGCGGCCGTGATCGCGCTCGGGGCCGTCATCCGTGGCTCCACCCCGCACTTCGACTTCGTGGCTGGACAGGCGGCGTCGGGCTCGAGCGCGGCGATGCTGGAGACGGGCGTCCCCGTCGCGTTCGGTGTCATCACCACCGAGAACATCGAGCAGGCGCTCGAGCGCGCCGGCACCAAGGCCGGCAACAAGGGCTTCGAGGCCGCTCAGACGGCGCTCGAGATGGCGAGCCTCGTCGCGGCGCTGGGTCGCGACGGTCTCTAGGCGACAGCCCCGCCGGGCGACGCGTACGCGAACGAAGACGAAAAGGACTCATGGGACAGCGACGAGACGGTAGGCAGGCGGCGCTCCAAGTGCTCTACCAGATGGACACGGTGGGCGCGTCCGCCGAGGCCGCGCTGAGCCTCTATTGGGGCTCGCTCGCGCGCGCGGACGACGCCCCCGACGGACTCGCGCTCAACGACGACGAGCTCCCGGACGCGCTCGACGCGGAGACGCGCGCCTTCGTCGATAGGCTGGTGCGGGGCTTCGGTGAGCGCCGCGAAGAGATCGACGCGACCATCCGGTCGGTGAGCCACCACTGGCGCATCGAGCGAATGACCCGCGTGGACCGCAACATCCTGCGCTTGGCGACCTGCGAGCTGATGCTCCTCGACGACGTCCCGCGTCGGGTCACCCTGAACGAGGCCATCGAGCTGGCGAAGCGCTTTGGCAGCGAGGGGAGCGCGGGCTTCGTCAACGGGGTGCTCGACCGCATCGCGACCGAGCTCCAGAAGGAGTGATGCCGTGGACATCGCCTTCGTCGCTCCGGACCTGCGCCGTCTCGACAAGATCCGCCACGAAGCCCTCGCCGCAGCGCTGTTCGAGGGGGAGTGGCCCCTTCGCGGAGCCCTCGGGCTCCTGGACTGGCGCCTGGCGGGGCGTGTTTCACGGATGATTCAGCAGGGGATCGCGACGGGCGAGCGAGGGGAGTCGTTGTTGATTCCGGGGGAGTCCAAGGTGGCCTTCGACAAGCTCTTTCTGCGCGGCGCCGGGGCCGCCAAGGACTTTGACGCGCAGGCCTTCGACGAGGCGCTGGAGGCCATGCTGGACACCCTCACGCGTGCCGGCGTGCGCAGCTCGGCCCTGGTCTTGCCCGGGCGCGCGCTAGGGTTGATCACTCCGGCCGCCGCCATGGAGCGCTTCCTCGCGGTGGTCGCCACGCACCCGGAGCATGACGAGATCTCGCTGGTGGAAGGGGCGGACGCGCAGCGAGCGATGGAGCCTGTGCTGCTCCGAGCACGTCGCGTGGCGAGCGTCTACGAGGAGTGAGCTCGTATTGGCTAGGGGGCCTCTGCTGGGGGCCGCCACCAGCGGTCCAACGGGTCTCGCGCCGCGTCTGCCGCGTCGGTCTCACCGACCGGTCGCCACCAGCCGTCCTGCGCCGTGCTCGCGGTGTGACCGCCTTCTGGTGAGTCCCACCACGCGAGCCCGGCCTGCGCCGCGACCCCGCGCGGCGCCCGAGCGGCCGCGACCTGCCACCACAGCACGCCGGATGCGCTGGCCTCGGGGGCTTGATCGGGGGCCAGGTGCAGGGTGAAGCCCACCTGCTGACGGCGAACGCGGATGTGGGGCCAGCGCATGGCGTACACCGCGTCGGCGATGCAGCGCTCGAGCTCGTCCCCAGGTAGCACCGACACCAAGGCGACGCGGCCCTCACGCTCCAGCACCAACCGGACCCGCACCGTGCGCAGCGACGGCTGCCCACGCTGGGCGGCACGCAGACACGGGGTGAGCTGTTCCAGCTGGGCGAGCGCGTGGGCTTCGACGCTGTCTGCGCTCGCCAGGCGCGTGATGGGTGGGTGCGTGGTGTCGACCTGCGGCGCAGCGTCTTCGCCTTGCCCCGCGCTGGCGCTCGGACTGTGGCTGCGCGCGCCCTCCTGCCGCGCTTGCTGCACCGCAGCCAGCAGGGAGGGCTGCGTGCCTGGCAGGGAGAGCCACGTCTCCAGCTGTCCGCGCTGCGCGGTGTCCCCGAGCCTCTCGACGGCGAGGGCCGCGTGCAACAGGGCCGTCGGGTCCTCCGCGAACGTGCTGTCTGCCCGGTAGCGCTGCACGAACGACAGGAGTGGAGACAGGGACGCCGGGCCACCCCAGCGCACGAGCTGATCGATCAGCGCGGGCAGGACGTCCACGGGCGTCTCGGGGAGGTCGAGGTGAGGCAGCAGCGCGTCGTAGGCGTCGGTGCGCCCTGCGCGGGCGAGCGCAGGCAGGATGGCTCGTAGCGGCGGGGGCGCCCGCTCACCGCCGGGCGCAAGGAAGTCGTAGCGCTGGTCTAGCGCGGCCACGAGCGGGTCCGTGTCCGCGCTGCGCGCCCGCAGCGTCATGGCGACGGCGTCACGCACAGGGGGCTCCGTGGTCGGGTCCACGTACACGTCGAGTAGGCTCGCCGCCACGCTGGTCGGGGCCGTCATGAGGAGGTGCGCGGCGTAGACCTGGTCCGGGAGTTGGCTGGTGTCGCGCGCGCGCAGTACCTGCAGCAGGCTTTCGACGGTGTCCGGGGCAGCGCGGACGGGCACGGCGCGTGCGCTCTCGCCGAGCCCGCGGACAGCTCGCGCCACGCGCAGCGGCGCGAGGCGTCTCTCGAAGCGCAGGGAGCCGTCGTCGGGGTGCAGCGCCTGGAGCGCGCCATCGCGGTGCACGAGCGTCAACCCGTCTGCGGTGGCGAGCGAGGCCAGCGGTGCGGAGCGCAGCGTGTGGACGAAGCGCAGCGCGCCGGTGCCGTCAAACGCGAACACGTATCCACGCGTCACCACGTAGACGCGGTCCGTAGCGGGCGCGGCCGAGGGCTCGAGCGGCACGCGCGTCACATGCACCGGCTCGGGCTGCGCCACTCCGGCTCGTCGCCCTTCGTAGCGGGGGGTGGGGTCGAGGGCCGCGTCGAAGGAGGGCGCCGGCACCAGGACCAGGTCAGCATCCAGCACGGCGTCCTCGCGCCGCTGCTCTGCCATGCCGGGCCGCAGCGCGTAGACGCGTCGCCCGCCGTAGTATGTGCCTCGGCCGTCGAGCCGCGCCCAGTCGATGGTGTCGTCGTTGGAGCGGCGCCGCGCTAGCTCTTGGCCGCTCTCCCCGTCCAGGAAGAGCAGCTCGTGACGGTCGTGCGGAACCAGCAGCACTCCGGCGCGGAGCAGCGGCGCCCCGAGCTGACCGTCCGCGAGGAGCCGGTGGCGCACCCGGGGCGCTCCTCCGGTCAACGTGGCCAGCCCGATGCGACCGGAGCGCGGTCCCAGCGCCTCGACCCACGCGAACTCCGCACCCTCTAGAGAGCCGCCCACGAACTGGCCGCCCTCGACGCGCGCCAAGGCCCCGAGCGGGCGGCCGCTGGGCCAGGCACGCACGGAGAGCTCGTCGTCGCCCAGCTCGCAGACCCCTTCGCCGCACACGGCGAGGTCGTGGGCAGGGCTGGCCACCTCGAAGGGGACGGCCCCGGTCGCGTCGACGTAGATCAGCTGGCCAGCTTCGCTGAGCGCCGCGAACCCAGCTGGCAGCGCCGTGACGGACTCACCTGCGAGCCGCGCAGCGAGTGCGTCCAGGGGCGCGGCGTCGTTGGCCGCACGGCGCGGATCGACGGTGTCGGGGAGCGCCGGTGAGCAGCCCGAGAGGGTGGTCGCGAGCAGGGCGAGGAGCGCGGGGAGACGACCATGACCGGAGCGGCCGGCAAGGGCCGACCGTGGCGTGCAACGCATTCCACGCTTCACTGCGCCCCCTGCGGGGTGACGGGCGGTGCCTCCGGAGCGCTCGAGGGCGCGACGAGCGCGCGGGACCGGGGCCGCAGGGGGATGCGCCGGATGGACCGCTCCAGATCGGCGCGCAGCCCCTCGGGCGCGCTGGTGGGCAGCTCCCGGTGCCACTGCACGAGGAAGCCGCGCACCTCGAGGCCGGAGACCTCGAAGAGGCGGTGGAGGATGTCCTGCTTCGCCGCCCACGAGACGTCTGTGCGCCGCACCAAGCGCCCGTAGCCCTCCAGCATCGGGCCGAGCGGCACGCGCCCCAGCTGCGCGTGGAAGCGCGGCAGCTGTTCCTCGTCCGCGAGCGCGCCGATCGAGCGTGCGGCGTCGTGCACACCCCTCTCGAGCGCCAGAAAGAGGCGCGGGAGGGCCTCGCGCGCGCCCATCTCGCCGAGCGCGCGAGCGCAGAGGCTCCGGATGCCCCCGTCGATGTCGGAGAGGCCCTTGGAGACGGCGTCGCGGGCTCTCTCGCCACGCAGCGCAGCCAGCGCGAGGTACGCGCGCCGCCGCGCGCCCACGCGACGGTGGGTGGTCAGCGACACCAGCGCCTCACTCGCTCGCTCGTCCCCGCGCTCGCGCAGCGCGTCCAGAGCGGCGTCGACGCTCGCGTCACTCCCGCCAGCGACGGCTGCGGCGATCAGGCTCTCGAGCGTGGGCGCAGGGTCTGGCCGTTGTGCTCGCGGGGTGGCAGCCCTCGTCGAGGCTCCTTGCGCGCGCGCCGCGAGCGGCGTGGCGACGGCCGTCAGCGCCAGGCTGACGCAGAGCACGAAGAGCCTGGGTCCCCCCGCGGCGCGGCGGGACGACGCGGTCTGACGTTGCCGCTTCGGATGTGCCAGGCGGGCAGGGGAGTCCACAGCGGGAGCGTGCCACAGGCCGCCTGCATCGGCCCGAGGGAACGCGCAGGCAGGGGCGAGCCCCGCTCGCGCGTTCGCGCCCAAACTGCTACGCCTGCCCCGTGCAGCGCACCTGGATCACCTCCCTCGAGACGCACGCGACCGCGCGGCGCAACCTGCTGGCGGCGTGCGCCATCGTCGCGTCCGTGCTCATCGTCGTCGATCAGGCCGGTGTGCGCGTCGCCGCCGACGTGCCCAGCGCGTTGACCGAGGCGCTCGCGGCGCAGGGTCTCGAGCTGGACCCAGCCTCCGTTGTGTGGGTCGACGCCCCGACCTCCCCGACCAGCCTCCGCTCCGCCGTCTTCATCGCGGCCGCAGATGGAGGGGACGCGGAGGTCTATCACGCGCGCGTGCGCGCTGGCAGCGCCTCCGTCTTGGGGATTCACGCGCTCAGCAACCTGACCCGCACGGCTGGCGCGGACGAGTTCGGGCTCACGCGCGTAGACGAGCACACCGTCGCCTACCTCAGTCGCGTGCTGGACGGCGTCGACGCCCTCACGCTGCTGGATCTGCGTGGCGAGCCGGCCGCTGTCACGGCCGGATGGTCCGCGCGCACCCGCGCACAGAACCGCATCACGAACCTGCAAGAGACGGGGCGCTCCGCGGGCTTCGGGCGTACCCGCGTCAGCTTCGTGACCCCCCAGGACGACGCGCAGCTCCAGCTGGACCACGGCGCGGTGCGTGTCACCGGGCCCTCGCTGGCGCTCACCCTGACGCGTGAGGGCAGCGCCTGGACCGCGAGCGAGGGGGCCGACCAGGTGGAGGTGCGCGCCGCCGAGAAGGGCGAGCCCGGCGCCATCACCTGGGTGGTCGACAGCGTCCGCAACCTGAGCTTCGTCGGCCCGGAGCCCATCGCGTGGCTCGAGCACCGCGTCTTTGGCGTGCGCGATGTGCTGCAGCGGGCTTGGTATCGCTTGGCAGGCGCTAGCGCGGCAGACGCGGAGGCCGAGGCGGCCGCCGACCTCGCGCTCGAGCCACAGAGCGCGCGGCGCGCCGAGCTTTCGGTGACGGACCCAGAGCTGGGTTGGCCCCCGGCGCCGCTCGTGGGTCGCGTGCCGGGCCGCGCCAGTGGCGAGGGGGAGTGGAACCCCATCGTGGACGACCCCTTCGTGCGCTCGTACCCCAACGCGCCGCCCGCCTTCTACTCGACCCACCTGCGTGTGGACCCCGAGCGTCCGTATACGCGCGTCTACATGGTGGTGTGGGACCCACGGCAGGTGCAGCTGCGCGTGATGACCGGGACCCGTGAGCCGGAGAGCGCGACGGGCGAGACGGGCCCGGGGCTGGTGCCTCGCGACGCGGAGACCATGGGCCGCGTCGTCGCAGGCTTCAACGGGGGCTTCCAGTCGCTCCACGGCGAGTTCGCCATGATGAGCGAAGGGCGCGTCTATCTCCCGCCGAAGCCGTTCGCCGCGACGGTCGCGGTGTACCGTGACGGGCGGACGTCCATGGGGTCCTGGCGGGACCCGCCGGAGGGCGTCACCACCTTCGAGGAGGAGTGGGCCCTCCAGCAGATCCCGGCCGACATCGTCGAGATGCGGCAGAACCTCACCAGCGTGGTGGAGGGCACCGAGGTCAACCCCTGGCGCCGCTGGTGGTGGGGCGCTGCGCCCTCCAACGACGGTCAGCAGGTGTTCATCCATCGCTCCGGCATGTGCCTCACGAGCGAGGGCTTCATGGTGTACTTCTGGGGCAAGGCGATGAGCTCCGAGGCGCTGGCGGACGCCATGCTGGCCGCGCGCTGCGTGCGCGGACTCCACCTCGACATGAACGACCGGCACACGGCCTTCGAGCTCTACAACGTGCTGCCCAGCAGCGAGCCCTTTCCCGAGCTGGGCCGCCCCATCGACCGCGAGCTGGAGTTCGAGATGGGCGTCCCGGACACGCGCGGCGCCTTCCACATGCGCGGCCGCAAGCTGGTGCGCTCCATGACCCCCATGCGCTTCCCGCGCTACATCCAGCGCGACCCCCGCGACTTCTTCTACCTCACGCTGCGGCCGACCCTGCCGGGCCCCGACGTCCCGGCGGGCGCTACGCCGCGCGCCGAAGGGGAGGGCACCTTCGAGACGACGGGGCTGCCCCACGCAGGCTGGCCGCACGCGTTCGCGCGGACCTACCTTGGCCGGGAGCCCGGTTCCCGGACTTGGCTGGTGCGCATCGACCCGCGCCGCGCACCCCCCCGGCCGCTCGCGCCGGAGGGGCAGACCCGGCCGCTCGCATATCTGGTGGACGCCGCCGCCCAGCGGGGGCCGTTGGCACTCTATGCCACGCAGGCCATGGTCGGGAGGCGCTACGCTCTCGGTGCCCCGCCGGCGGACGCCACCGTCGTGCTGCGCGGGCGGAGCCTTGTCGACGTCCCCGCTGCGGAGGCCGCCATCGCCGTCGACGCCGACGGCTTCCTGCTGTACGCCGAGCGCCAAGCGGGAGACACCCAGACGCTCCGGGAGCGCCTCGCAGAGGCAGGCGTGTCCGACGCGATGGCGCTCGAGGGCACGGTCCGGCTGGCGTTCGTGGTCGGCTCGCAGACTGTGGCCCCGGACGCGTACGAGCGCCCCGTGGCGCCAGACCAAGCGCTGGCCTTCATCGCCGACGAGCGCCCCGAGACCGAGGTGCTCTTCCCCGACACCAGGCCCCGGCCGTACATGGAGTGGGGGCGCATCCAGGATACGCGCGTGCGCTATCGCTACGAGGCCGGGCGCACCCGCCGCTTCTCCCGGACGCCAGGCGAGCAGTGATTCGCTAGCCACTTCCGAATCCCGAGCCTTATCGCACTATTGACCGCGTTCACGAGCATTGTCTATCCTTGCGCGTTCTCGGACCCCAAGCGCGCACGAAAGACCCCCCTGTGAAGCAGCCCATCCCCTTCGGCAATTACCTCTTGCTGGAGCGAGTCAATATCGGCGGAATGGCCGAAGTCTTCAAAGCGAAGGCCTTCGGCGTGGAGGGTTTCGAACGGCTCGTGGCCGTCAAGCGCATCCTGCCGAGCATCGCCGAAGACCAAGAGTTCATCACGATGTTCATCGACGAGGCGAAGATCGCCGTGCAGCTCTCGCACGCGAACATTTGCCAGATCTTCGACCTCGGCAAGGTGGGCGACAGCTTCTTCATCGCCATGGAGTTCTGCGCCGGCAAGGACGTCCGCGCCATCTTCGACCGCGGTCGCAAGCGCAAGGAACCGGTCCCCATCCCGATGGCTTGCTACACCATCATGAAGGTGTGCGAGGGGCTTGATTATGCCCATAACAAGAAGGACGCCGCCGGTCGGGATCTGCACCTCGTTCATCGCGACGTGAGCCCTCAGAACCTGTTGGTCACATGGGATGGTGAGATCAAGATTGTCGACTTTGGTATCGCCAAGGCAGCCAATAAAGCAGGAAAGACGCAGGCCGGAATTCTCAAGGGGAAGTTCGGTTACATGTCGCCCGAGCAGGTGCGGGGTCTGCCCATTGACCGGCGCTCCGATGTGTTCGCCGTGGGTATCTGTCTCTACGAGTTGCTCACCGGAGAGCGCCTGTTTTATGGGGACAGCGACTTCAACACGCTCGAGATGGTCCGCAACGTGGAAATTGTCCCCGCGACCACGTACAACAAGAGCATCCCGCAAGAGCTGGAGCGCATCCTCCTGAAGGCGCTCGCCAAAGACGTCGACGACCGCTACCAGACGGCCATGGACCTGCACGACGACCTTCAGTCGTTCATGTACACGAGCGGGAACTTCTTCGCTCGCAAGGATCTAAGCGCCTACATGCGGCAGACGTTCGCGGAGGAGGTCGCCAAAGAGGCCGCCCGGGACGAGCAATACCGCAAGATCAAAGCGCCTCCGGCGACGCCCCCCGGGAGGGGCCCGTCGAAGACGCCTCCCACGCCGCCGGCCTCGTCCGGCGCCAACCCCACGAGCCAGGGTCAGGGTCAAGCCACTATGTCGAACGCACCACCACTACCACCCGGAGGCGGGTCTCCGAAGAAGCCCATCAACCAGCCGAGCCAGACCATCCAAGGGGTGGGAAGCTCTCCGTCGCTGCGAGGTGGGAGCTTGCCCCCGCCCATCCCGCCGGGAGCCAGGGCCAGCGCGCCGACGCCGCCGCCCAAGCCCGTACAGGCGCCGGCCCCCGCGATGGACATGGACTGGGATGACGACGGCGAAGCCACCCAGATCTACGACAAGTTCGACGAGCTCGAGAGCGCGCCCGCGACCGCCCCCGCGTCGACGACGCTGTCCGGCGGCTTGTCGGCGCCCATCATCACCGCTGGTCCGCTGGGCAACCCGTCTCCCTTCGACGACCTGCCAGCCGGCACTCCGCCTGCGGCCAAGGCGGCGGACGCCACTGCTCCCGTCACGGCGGCGGCGCCCGCAAAGCCGGCAGCGGCGCCGGATGCGGGCAAGAAGAGCATGGGCCCGGCCGTGATCGGCTTGGTCGCCGTGCTGCTGGGCCTCGCGGCGGCCGCGTGGTTCCTGCTCGCCAAGGATCCAGGCACCATCCGCCTCGCAACGACCCCCCCGGACTCGGAGGTCTACATGGACAACGTGAGGGTCGCGGGCTCCAGCAGCCCCTTCATCATCACCAACGTCCAACCTGGCGTGCCCCACATCGTGGAGGTGCGTAGGGACGGGTACCGAGCGTGGTCGGCGCCCATCACCGTGCAGTCGGGGCAAGAGCTCTCCATGGACGCCGTCACGCTCATCGCAGAGTCGGGTGGCGGGGCCGTCGCGGCGCAGGGGGCCACCGGAGGGTTCACGCTGAACACCTCGCCGGCCGGCGCCACGGTCTACGTGGACGGCACGCGGGTGCCGGGCGTGACGCCGGTCACGGCCGCCGACCTCAGCGCGGGTGCTCACCAAGTGCGCGTCGAGATGTCCGGGCAGGGGACCTGGGAAGACGAGATCGTGATCGCTGCCGGCCAGACCGTGGCCGTCCCCACCGTGACCCTGAGCCCGGCGGAAGTCCTGGTGCGCTTCGCTTCCACGCCTCCTGGCGCGTCGGTCGTGCTGGTGTCGGCGGACCGGGAGCGTCGCATCGGCGCTACACCCACCGAGATCGACGTGGACCTGACGCACGGCCCCTACACCGTGCGCATGACTCTCGATGGCTACCAGGACTGGAGCGAGCCCTTGCGAGTCACGGGGGCCGCGCGTGAGGCGGATGTCAGCGCCACGCTCGAGCGCGCTGGGAGGCCCACGGGTGGCTCTGCGGGTGGCGCCACCGCGTCCGCGACAGGCAACAGCGGCGGCACCGCCATGGCGACGGCGGACCCCGCGATGGGCGGCACCGCAGCGATGGATACCGCCGTGGCCGCCGAGACCCCGATGAGTGGAGGTGGGACCGGCCCGGGCACGCTGCGCATCAACACCCGGCCTTGGTCGCAGGTCTACGTGGACGGTCGTCTGATCGGCAACACGCCGCAGATGAACATCTCGCTGCCCGCCGGCAATCACCGGGTCACCCTTGTCAACCCGGACTTCAACATTCGCCAGAGCGTCAGCGTCACCATCGAGGCCGGCCAGGTCACGACCCGCGTGCTGACCCTCGACCGCCCCGAGTAGGCGCCAATCAGCACGGGCTTTGCTTGGAGGCGCGTCGCGAGAGCGGGGCGCCTTCACTGCGTCAGGACCTCCATCGACTGTGCGCTGCCCCGGCGCTGGGCTACGGGGTTGCGCCGGGCTGTGGGGTCGCCGTAGGCGAAACGCGTCGAAAGCCAAACGTCACGCCATCGATAGTCAGCGCCTGATCCACCAGGCAGGCGGGGGGGAGTAGGAGATAGGCGCCGGTATCGATGGCCCGTGGGATAGGACAGCGCGACTGCGTCGCTAGCGCGCGCAGCGTAGCCGGCGAGACCATCTCGTCGAGGTACAAGGCGTCATAGGCCGTGTCCACGCGCAGCTCACGCGAACCCGAGTTGCTGAGCAGATGAGACGAGGGGATGGGCACCGAGTCGTCGCGCGTCACGTACGCGAACGACGTCGTCGGGTGCCACGGAAGGTCGTCGTCGCTGATCAACAAGACATCCACGTTGGGCAGGTGCATGGGCATCTGCCGCGCGACGGTGATGTCCGGGAAGTCCGAAATGAAGAGCACGCGGGCGTCTGCCGGAACTCGCTCACGGAGGAGGCGCAGCGAGACGTGGACCAGGTCGTGCCGCAGCAGCCAGGAGTCCACGCTGGCAACCTTGATGGCCACGGGAACCTGCGGGATGAGCCCAGACGCGATGGTGAGCAGAGCCGCCGCGGCCGGCGGAATGTGTCCCCGGGGGCCGCTTCCGAGGCCGCCGATCAACAAGGCGACCACGGGCACGCAAGTGAGTATGTAGCCCGGCTCCGAGAAGAACGTGAGCGCGTAGTACACGATGGGGATCAAGCAGATCGCGGCCACCACGTACCCCAGCCGCGGGATCTCCTGCGTGCGCGCAGCAAGGCGCCCACCGCCACTCCTCAGCAGGAGCCAGCCGGCCAACGGCGGGAGGAAGATCTGGGCGACCGCGACCGCTAGCGCCAGGTCGTTCGCCAAGATCAAGATGCCGAGGGACGACCCGGCGAGAGGGCTGCTGGTGTTGATGAACGCACCCTGCACCAGCGCGTGGGTCGCTGCCGACCACATCGCGTAGCCGCCCGACATGACGATGGTCGGCACGAACCACGCGGCCGCTCCAACGGCACTGACGGCGCCCGCGATCACGAGCTCGCGGAAGTGCGCGCGGCCGAAGGTGAGGACCACGAGCGGGATTCCGAAGAGTACGAACGAGGGCCGGAAGCCGGCCCCGAGCGCCAACACGAGGCCGAGCGCGATGGCGCTGCGCGTGGAGGGCCGAGCGCGAGCCTCCACGGCGAGCCGCAGCAACCACGCTGCCGCGAAGGCCTCGGACGTGTGCGTCTGGGCGTCGATGGAGTGAAAGAGCAAGATTGGGTGGAGGGCCACCACGAGCGCGGCCCAGCCTGCCGCCCCCGCTCGGGCGTACAGGCGCCGTGCGCCTGCGAACGCTTGCCAGACGGTCGCGAGCGCGAACAGGAGCGAGAGGACCTGCGCGGTGTGGACCCGGTCGATGGGGGTGTCCCCGCCGCCCAGCAGCACGTGGAGTCCGCGCAAGGCGAGGACGTACAGGAGGTATCCCGGCGGATGCGGGTTGAAGTGCGCGAGGTTGAACTCGACCATCCCGTAGGTCAGGTTGGCCACGTCGACGTCTAGGAGGGCGTCGCTGGTGCCGAAGAACCAGAAGGTGATGTGGGCGGCGACGGCGAGCGCCAGGAGTCCGTAGTCGAGGCGGAGCGCCCTCCGAGCACGGAGCGTCTCCGCGCCCTCATGCGCGGCTGGAGGTTGACTCGTCATGGCGGCCAGGTGCCGCGAAGGTACCGAACCGGCCTCGGGTTGTCACTCCCTAGCGACCCCGCGAGGCTACTCCGTGCGGTCCCGCACACGGAGGAGCGGGCCGTCGTGCAGCTGCCCATCCTCGCCGACCACCAGCTCTCGCCGGAAGAGTGAGTACTGACCATCTCCATCGAGGTCCGCGCGTGCCTCCGCTCTGGCGATGACCGTCCCGGGGGCCGCGGTGACGCTGCAGCGCGCGTGGCTGACGCTCACGGAGTACGCAAACCGTCCGGGCCGGGCCGGCTGAAACCCTAGCGCGGCCCACGTGGCGCCACCCCTCTCGTCTGCGGCGAAGTCGTGCTCAACCGGGTCGACGCCGACCACGGCCGGCGTGGGGCCTGCGCTTGGTGGCAGGCAGCGGGTGCGCTGCGCCCCACGGACCTCGTGGGTGCTGCCGTAGTAGGACTGGATGGCGCGGGTGAGCGCGTTCAGGTTGTGGCCAGCGTCCTCGAACTTACTGAACTGCAGGTGCTGGATGAACGCGGGGAGGAACATGCACAACGCGACCCCGATCACCGAGATGGCCAGTGACACTTCGATGAGCGTGACACCCACGATGGCCTTGCGTCGCACCGGACTCGCCTAGCAGGCCCGCGCATCCACAGCAAGTCTGTCTCGCCCCCGCGAGGGACCGACCTACGGCATCCGGCGCGGACCAAAGACGATGTACTCGTCCACGGAGAAGTACGGAAAGTCGCGCTCTCGGTCGCGCTCCAGGCGCCTTGTCTCCGCCTCGATCATGACCGCCTCGGTACCCCCGCGCAGCTCCGCAATGCGATTCTGGATGGTCATCCGCTCCTCTGGGTCGGTCGTCGAGGAGAGGCGCTGCTCCAGGTAGCGAGCTGCCCGGTCCTGATGTCCCAGGCGCAAGAGGAGGGTCGCGTTGCTCGTGGCCAGCCACGGTGGCCCGCCGCCTAGCTCCACGGCTCGCTCGCTCAGGCGCACCGCCTCTTCTTGCCAGTGCGCGCGCTCGGCCTCGGTACCCTCGAATTTCGGGAGCAGCTCGTAGAGAATGGTTGCTGCGGCGTCCCACGCCATCTCCCCGTCGCGGGGGAAGCGGTCCGCCCCCCGGACCACCCAGCGCACGCCTTCGAGCGCGAGCTCCTGCGACGGTTCGACCGTCGTATAGAAGGGCAGCAAGCCTGCCCACTCATACACCTCTGCAAAGTCGGGATCGAGCGCCACCAGGGACTCGACGTATCGCATGGCGTAAACGGCCTCCGTGCGCGTCGCGATCCGTTCGTTGTGGTACAGCAACACGCGCGCCCACAGCAGGTCGGCCGCGACCTCGCGGTAGCCCAGCGTCATGGTGCGGAGGGCGTTGGGGTCTGCCGGCAGGTAGTAGACGTCTTCGAGCTCCTGCGCGTCCGACGCCGCGGCAAAGAGCGCACTACGCAAGAAAGCCACCAGCACGCCGAGCGCTAGTGACAGTATCAGGAGAGGAAGCAGGCCGCCGGGGGCGGGGGTCTTGGAGCTCGCGACACTCATCAGTTCGTGCTGCCCGGCGGCCGACAAGCGTGCCGCCGGGCGCCACGCGCAGCCTACTCCAGTTCGTTCTCGACGTAGAGGGGCATGTGGCTGAGGCCGGATTCGAGGAGCACACCGCCCGACATCTCGAACACCGAGGTGGTAGCGTCCGCGTCGAGGTTGCCGATGGCACGGAAGGTCAGCGCGGGGCCGACAATGGCCGGCGTGGGACAGCCCGTCGCGCTGTCGGAGATCTCATAGCGGTAGTAGAGGGGGTCCGCCGGGCCCCAGCCCAGACCTGCGATGCCCGGCGTGGTGCCCGTGAGACCAGCGGCGTTCGTGCCCGTGAACAGCCAGACGTGCTTGGCGTTGTCGGGGACCAGGCCCGTGTCGGCGTTGCCGATGAAGCAGCCGCTCACCGCAGAAGTGGTGGTGGACCAGCCCTGCTGGGTGTACTGGTTGGCGTAGTACGCCGCCGCGCCGACGAACATCTCCTTGAGCTGGAGGCCTGCCTCCGTGGTCTTGGAGCGCGTCACGAAGCGGAGGAAAGCCGGGATGGCCGTGGCGGCCAGGATTCCGATGATGACGACGACGATCATGAGCTCGATCAGGGTGAAGCCCTGATCCTTCTTGCGGCGCGGGAGTCTCAGTTTCATGTGGGACCTTCTTTCGGGGGTTGCGGGCATCACGACATGCGGGGCCACTGCAAACCTTCACTAAGCGAGAACCGTGCCAATCGTGAAACTCCAAGGATGTCGGGGGGGTCGGACGCTGACGTGACGAAACTTGTCACCTCTGGCGCGCAACCCGCCGAGAAGCGTCACCAGCTGCCGTTGTGGTAGAGCGCCGCTCGCCCGGCGATGGCCTCGTAGAGCGCGGAGCCGCCGTTGCCGTCCAGGTCGGCGGTGGCTTGGGAGACGAACCACCAGTCCTCGTACCCGTTCGGGTACTGCAGAGCGGGGGCGCTGCCATAGCCAGCCTGCACATTGTAGTTGAAGTACACGGGGCCGTCGGGGTCCACCCCGAGGAGGCGGAAGGGGTTGCTGTTGCTCGTGCCGTTCCACGGAGCGCTCTGCGCTCTGGGGGTGGTGGTGGGCCAGAACGCGGAGACCGTGGTCGCGCCGAAGTACTGGCCGAACTCGGCGCGATAGCTCTCCTGGTTCATGCGGATCCGGCCCAGCATGGCGGGGGCTTCGGAGGCGCGTGAGCGGATGACCTGCCGCTGGAAGGAGGGGATCGCGGTGGCCGCGAGGATGCCGACGATGACGACCACAATCATCAATTCGATGAGCGTGAATCCCTGAACTCTCGACACTTGGCGACGCGACATAGAAAACCTCCGGCTGGCGGCGACGCTATCACGCAAGTGCCGTGCCAGGCGAGAGTTCCTCAGTCTGCTTCGCTGTTGTCCTCGTCCGCCCCGCTCGAGGTGCCCGCGGGGTCGTGCTTGGCCAGGCGGTAGCGAAACTGACGAAAGCTCATCCCCAGCAACGCGGCGGCCTGCGTGCGGTTGCCGCCCGTGCGCTCCAGGGCCTGCTGCAGCAGGCCCAGCTCGATCTGCGCCAGGTGCTGCTCCAGATCGAGCCCCTGTTCGGGCAGCACCCCCAGGGGCGCGTCAGCCGGTGCGAGCGCGCGCTGCGGCACGAAGTCCCGCGGGAGAATCTCCGGCCCGTCGGTCAGCGTCACCGCCCTCTCGATGACGTTCTCCAGCTGCCGGACGTTGCCCGGGAAGGACTGCGCGCTCAGCCACCGCAGGGCGTCGCCGCTGAGCTGGAGATCACGCCGTTGCAAGAGGTTGTGCTTGCGGAGCAGGTGGCGCGCCAGCGTCGGGATGTCGTCCGCGCGCTCCCGCAGCGGCGGCAGCTCGATGCGGATGACGTTCAGGCGGTAGTAGAGGTCCTCGCGGAAGCCACCGCGGCGCACTTCCTCCTCGAGGTCGCGGTTGGAGGCGGCGACGATGCGCACCTCCACCGGCACCTCGTTGGCGCCACCGACGGGGCGCACGCGCCGCTCCTGCAGCACCCGCAGCAGCTTGACCTGCAACGCGAGGGGCAGCTCTCCCACCTCGTCCAGGAACAGAGTGCCCCCTTCAGCCTCCTGGAAGAGACCCTTCTTGCGCGCGCTCGCGCCCGTGAAGGCGCCCTTCTCGTGTCCGAAGAGCTCGCTCTCCATCAGCGCCTCGGGCAGGGCGCCGCAGTTGACCACCACGAAAGGCGCTGCGTTGCGCGCACCGCTGTAGTGCAGCGCGCGCGCGACGACCTCCTTGCCCGTGCCGCTCTCCCCGGTGATCAGCACGCTGCTGGGCGCGTCCGCGACACGCTCCACCAGGTCGCGCACCCGCTGGATGGCGTCGCTGCGTCCGACGATCCCGAGCGCGTCCCCCTCGCGCTCCGCACGCAGCGCCTGGTTCTCGTCCACCAGCGCCCGCTTTTCCAGCGCCTTCTCGAGCGTGGCGAGCAGCTCCGCGTTGCGGAACGGCTTCTGGATGTAGTCGTACGCCCCCTTGCGCATGGCGACCACGGCTTGCTCGGTCGTCGCGTACGCGGTGATCATCAGCACCTGCGTGTGGGGATCACGCACGCGCGCGGCGGACAGCACGTCCATCCCGCTGCCGTCGGGCATGGTCAGGTCGGTGACGACCGCGTCGTACGGGGGGTCCTCCTGGATGCGGCGGCAAGCCGCCTGCGCCCCCGCCGCCGACTCGCACGCGTACCCTGAGCGTCGCAGCAGGACGCCCAGCATCTCACGGACGCCGGGCTCGTCATCGACGATGAGGACGCGCGCCATGCCTCGCTCAGGCGAAGCCCGCGCGCCGCTTTGCGTCGCCCTTGGGCGGCTTGGCGGCGAGCGCGTGGATGGCCTCGTACTCCACGAAGGTGATCGTCTCGGACTCCCCGCTGGCCAGCTCGACGTAGTCGTCGTGTAGCGTGCAGCGCTGCAGGTCGGAGATCTCCATCGCCTGACCGGGCCGACCGAGGTAGAACGTCACTCGATGTCCCTCCTCGACCTCGAACACGGACCCATTCTTCGCCCCGCGCGTCACGCCGCTCGCGCGGTCCAAGATGTTCTCGAGAGTGCTGCGATTCATGCGGCCGATGGTTCAGCCCCACGGGGCGGGCGTCAAGCGCTCATGCGAGGTGCAGCGTGAGTTCCGAGGGCAGCAACAGCCACGTACGCGCCCTGCACGGCGTGAGCGTCCTGCGGGTGGGCCACGTGGAGCGTTGGACCATCGATCGCGAAGAGGCGCGCAACGCCTTCGACCGCGGCACCATGGAGTCTCTCGGTGAGCTCGCGCGTGCCGCAGACACGGACCCGGAGGTCCGCGCGGTCGTGATCACGGGCGCGGGAACCAAGGCGTTCTGCGCCGGGGCGGACCTGAAGGAGCGCAAGGGTCTCACCCACGACGAGACGCGCGCCCTGCTCGACCTCTATCGCGTGACGGCGGGGCGCATCGACCGCCTCTCGAAGCCCGTCATCGCCGCCATCAACGGCGTGGCGCTGGGCGGTGGGCTCGAGCTGGCGCTAGCCTGCGACCTCCGCGTGGCCGACGCACACGCCAGCGTCGGTCTCACCGAGGTGTCGCTCGGGATCATCCCTGGTGCGGGTGGGACCCAGCGCCTCACACGCGTCGTGGGCGCCGCCAAGGCGAAGGAGCTGATCCTGTTCGCGCAGCGCGTCACCGCCCACGAGGCAGCGAGCCTGGGCATCGTGCACCGCGTCGCCGGAGACGAAGGGGCTGTGGCGCTCGCCATGCAGCTGGCCACGCAGCTCGCGCAGTCGGCGCCCATCGCGCTCGGGGCGGCGCTTGCAGCCATCGACGGCGCGGCGGACGGGACGCTGGACGACGGTCTGGACCTCGAGCGGCGTTGCTACGAGCGGGCGTTGCTCTCCGCGGACCGAGACGAGGCGCTACGCGCCTTTGCCGAGAAGCGCCCGCCGCGCTTTCTGGGGCGGTAGTGGGGCAGGGGGGCGCTCGGCACGGGGGCCGTCACGCGGGCCACCCTCACGGCGTGCGAGAGCGCGTGGTGGTCGCCAGCGCCCGCGCTGCTGCCGTCGCGCTCGTCACCGTGCTCGTCGTCGGGGCGCAGGGCGCGCGCGCGGAGGGGCTGCCGAGCGGCTGGTACGACGGTGACGAGCCCACCGTCGACGAGGGCGGAGCGCCCGAGCGCGCTCCCCTCCCCGGGCGCCTGGTGCTGCAGCTCGGTGGGGGGGTGAGCGTGCGCACCGCCGTGGACTCCAACTTTCGGCAGGAGCGGCTGGCGCCCGCGTTCATGGACCTCGCGGCCACCTGGATCACCCGCAGCGACAGGCCGGCGCTGCGCTTCGGCCCCACACTCGAGCTGAGCACCAACCTCACGCACGACGGCCCCGCCGTCCGCGGCGTCGGCCCGCTCGCGCAGTGGGTGGTGTCGCCGGGCTTCACGGTGCGCTTCGTGCCCTCGCGTGCGCCCGTGCCGCGCGTGGTGTTGGAGCTGCGTCCGGCGGTGGTCTGGGTCGTCTCGCCGCGGCGAACGTGGGGGCTCTCCGGGACGCTCGGGCTCGCCTGGATGGTGCGCGCCTCACTCGGCGCCTACGCCGAGGCCACCGCCAGCATCGTGGCGGGTGGCGGGACACGTGACGCGGTCTTCACACGGCCCGCCATGATCTCACTCGAGATGGGCGTCCGCGTCGACCTGGAGCGCCTGCCATGAAGGCGCCGGCTCAGGAGCGTCGCGTGGCCCAGGGCCTGCCACTGCTGCTGCTCGCGCTGCTCCTCGTGGGCCCGGCCCCCGGCGAGGTCGGCGGCTGCGGAGCAGACCCGTTCGTCGTGGAGGCCGAGGACTTCTGCCGCGACCAGGCGGCGTGGGAGTGTCGCCGCGCGGAGGCGCGCGGGGAGCTCGAAGGCGAGTCGCTGAGCGCGTGCTTCGACACCATCCCCAACAGCTGCGTCGGAGCCGGTTGGCCGCCAAGCTGCGTGCCACGGCCCACCAGCCTGCAGACCAACGCGTGCCTGGACGCGCTCGCGCTCGAGGAGAACGTGCGGGTCCCCATCGAGGAACTCGACGCCTGTGTGGATGTGTGTCCGGCAGCGCCGGCTGGGGGTGCGCCGTGAGGAGCGGCAGCGTTTGTCCGCGCGTGGCCGCGCTCGCGGGCGTCGTGTTCGGGCTGGCGCTGCTGGCGTCTGCGCCGCTGGGCTGCTCGCTGCGCGCCACCCACGGCGACTACGACGCCTACCGCAGCTACCGCCTCGCAGACGACCAATCCGCCCGCGCGCTGGCAGGCGCCACCTACCTCGAGCGCTATCCCGAGGGGGTGTACGCGGAGGAGGTGCGGGCAGCCCTTGGGGCAGAGGAGGAGCGCTTCTATGCCGTCCGCGCGAGCAGCGCCGCCGGGCTGCGCGACTACCTGCGCGTCTACCCCACGGGGCGCCACGCGGCGGCGGCGCACGCTGAGCTCCAGGCGCTGAGCCGACGCGACGCCGAAGACGCGGCGGCGGTCACGCGGGCGCGCGAGGCGTCCGAGGCGGCGGCTGCGGCGGCGCTGCGTGCGCATCGTGGCTTCACCCGCGAGCGGCTCGACCTCTTCCTGGGGGTGCTCCTGCGCGTAGACACGTGGGGGCAGCCCATGGAGCAGGTGGTCCAGGCGCACCCCGAGCTCGACCGCGCGTTCGCCGCGGATCCGCGGCCCGTCTGCGATGCCACGCGCTGCACCAAGACCCTGCGGGTCAGCTTCGCGCTCCCCACGGACGAGGGCGGCGTCGTCGAGAGGGTCAGCCAGGTCGTCGTGGTGCTGACGTTGGACGACGAG
Organism: Sandaracinaceae bacterium; assembly: GCA_020633075.1. Classification (GTDB taxonomy): domain Bacteria; phylum Myxococcota_A; class Polyangia; order Polyangiales; family Houyiibacteriaceae; genus JADJJE01. Next base: position 1,591,003 of record JACKEI010000001.1, on the reverse strand, counting down.
CGGCTGCTCGGCGCCGAGGTCTGGCTGCCGGGGTTTGGCTTCTCGCGCTGGTACGAGCTCGAGACGCGCACCGCGGTGGACGACGAGGACCCGGAGGCGCGGCGGGCCGCCACCAGCTGGGCGCTCGCCGAGATCGCCCCCATGCTGCAGGCCGCGTTGGGCGAGAGCTTCACGGCGGGCGCGCGCCCTCCGCTCGCATCCACCCGCGGTGACGTGCCTCTGCTGGTGCTGGACGCGGGCGGCCTGAGCGTGGACGTCGTCGTGGCGGCGGACGGGGCTGCAGGCGGAGTCGACGGCTTCGTCATCGGACCGCGCGCCAGCGCCCCGTGACCATTCAGTCGTGGTACAAACCCCGCGTGCCAGAAGACCATGATGCCCGCAACGAAGTGTGGCGCTCCGAGGTGCTCGTGAGCGACGCCATCGGGAGACTGATCGAGTTCTGGGGCTTCAAGCGCAACATGGGGCGCATCTGGGCCGTGCTCTATCTGAGCGACCGACCGCTGAGCGCCCAGGAGATCCAAGAGCGCCTGCAGCTCTCGGCCGGGGCGGTCTCCATGACGCTCAAGAGCCTGGGGCAGTGGCGCGTGGTGCGGCGCGTCTGGGTGCAGGGTGAGCGGCGCGACTACTTCGAGGCCGAGGGCAACTTCTGGCGCATGATCTCGCGCGTGTTCGAGGAGCGCGAGCGACGCGAGATCCTGGACGCCATCGACGTCATGGAAGAGGCGCTCGAGCACCTGAACGTGCGGCTCGAGACCTGCGAGGGCGAAGAGCGCGTGCGCGCGGAGGTACAGGCGTCACGCATCGCGCAGCTGCTCGACCTGGCACGGCTGGGACAGTCGTTGTTGGACCGACTGCTCAAGAGCGCCCAGGTGGATGCCAGCCCACTCCTGCGCGTGTTGCTCGGCGCTGCAGCCCGCAACGACCATGACTGAGCCAGAGGGCTCCCGGCGCGCGCGCGCGCTCGAATACAGTGCGGTCACGCTGCTGCCCGCGCTGCTGACGCTCGGGCGCTTCGCCAACGGCTTCGTGTTCGACGACGTCTTCGTCATCGTGCGGGGGGCGTTCATCCACGATCCCGCGAACATCCCTCGAGCGTTCACCCGGCACGCCATGGTGGCTTCGAGCCTCGACGCGGCGGTGGGGCAGCCCGCGCTCGACACCTACCGCCCGGTGCCACTCCTCAGCTTCTTCTGGGACGCGTGGCTCTCGGGGCGCGAGCCGTGGGCCTACCACCTGACGAACATGGCGCTCCACGTGAGCGTGTGTGCGGCGCTGCTGGCGCTGCTCCGGCGCGTGTTTCCCCGCCTCCCGAGCGTCACGCGGGTGGGGCTGGCGTGTGCCTTTGGCTTGTCGCCCTGGCTCAGTGAAGCGCACGTGTGGATCAACGGGCGCTCGGACCCGCTCATGACGCTCTTCGTCCTCCTGGCCCTGCACGCGGCCTTGCGCTCGCCCACGCCACGGTCGCGGGGGCTCGTGGGGGGCGCGTGTCTGCTGGCGCTCCTGTCCAAGGAGGTCGCGGTGTTGGCGCTGCCGTTCATCGTGCTCGCGCCCTGGTGGATTCGTCGCGAGGACGGGCAGGGATTCGCTGCGGGTCCCCTGCGCGCGCGCCAGTTCGCGGGCGCCGTGGCGGCGCCGGCGCTGGCCCTGGGCGTCTACCTGGGGCTCCGCGCGACGGCGCTCCGCGGCCTCAAGACGCACGATGACGGTACGCAGCTGCTGGCAGCGCTCCGGAACCTGCCGTTTCTGGAGCTCGACGGGCTCTATCGCGCGCTGCTGCCCAGCGCCTACGGGCTGCGGAGCATGCGCGACGACTACGCGCTCGCGACGCCGCTCGTGGTGGCCGCGGCCTGCCTCGGGTGCGTCGCGCTCGCCCTCGTGGCGTTCGCGCTGCGGCGGGCCGCGCCAACCGTTGGCTTCGGGCTCGCGTGGTTTGGGCTGACGATCGCCCCGGCGTGTCTGATCAGCACGGTGCTGTGGCCCGGCTTCGGTCGGTACCTGTACTTGCCGAGCGTCGGCCTCGTGCTCGCGCTGGGCGGGGGCCTCGAAACGCTCGCGCACGCACGCCCTCGTCTGAGGCGTGCCGCTCTCGGGCTACCGGTCCTGCTCGCGCTGCTCTCGGGACCGCTCCTGGTGTTCGCCACCGCGCTCTTTCACGACGAAGTCAGGCTGTATGGAGACGCGCTCGAGCGGGTTCCCCAGCAGGCGTGGGCGCATGGCTTCTTGGGGCTGCACTTGCGGCGTGAGGGGGACTGTGATGGAGCCATCCCGCTCCTGGGCGCCGCCGCCAACCTGGACCCGTCCGACGCGCGCTACCTCACCCACCTGGGCCACTGCATGGTCGAGACTCGTCGGCGAGAGGCTGCTCTGGCGGTCGCGCTCGAGGGAGAGCGCCGCTTCGCGGGCACGCGCCAGGAGGCGGCGTTCCTGCTGATCCACGCCAGCTCCCTCCCGGCCGACCGCTTTGACGACATCGAGCCGCTCCTGCGCCGGTGCCTGGAGCTCTTCCCCGGGAGGCCGGACTGCGCTCAGGCGCTCGCGCAGGTGGCCCAGGTCCGCGCCGCGCAGCCGTAACATGGCCGGGCGCGGGCAAACGGGCCGCAGTCGGTAGACGCCTGCTAGCGGCAGGTCACTCGCCGGCGGCGGGAGCCGGGGCAGGCCGGGGAGCCATGCCAGACGCCATGCCCGTGGCGGCGCCGCCAACGGCCTCAGCGGCGTCTACGGCCTGGGCGCCCGCGGAGTCCACGGCGCGACCAAGGGCGTTGCCCACCGCGTCGCCGATGGCGCCCGCGGCGGCCTCGGCTGCGGCCGGCGCGGCGGGGGCGTCGTCGGCCTCGGCAGCGTCGGCAGCGTCGTCGGCATCGGCACCCGGGGCACCGTCACCCGCAGCGCCCTCGGCCCCGTCCTCGTCGGTCGTGTCGGCCGGCGGGGTGGTGGTCTCCTCCGCGTCGCTGTCGCTGTCTTCGGAGCCCGCGCCGATGCTGTCCCCGGCGGCTGCGGCCTGGGCCTCTTCCACGGCGCGGCTGAGGGCCTGGTCGGGCGAGCTGCTCATGTAGGCGAGGGTCGCGGAGAGGATCATGAAGAGCGCGGCGCTCACCGCGGTGGCCTTGGTCAGGATGTTGCCCGCGCCGGCACCGCCGAAGACCTGCTGCGCTCCGCCGCTACCGCCGCCGAGCGCCGTACCCATGCCACCGCCTTTGCCCGACTGGAGGAGCACCACCAGGATGAGGAAGAGGCACACGAGCACATAAACGATGGTGAGGAAGGTCTGCATGGGTCGGTTCGCAGCGGGTTGAGGCTGTTGGGGAGGCGAAATAGCACGGCGGGGGCCGGTCGCCAACGTTCGGGTCCGGACGCGCGACGGGCGCGCACCCGGCGGGGCTCAGGCGACCGCGTAGGCCGCCGCGATGATGGGCACGAAGAGCTCGCTGCTGAGGGAGGCTCCGCCCACCAGCGCCCCGTCGATGTCGGGCTGGCTCAGCAGCTCGGCCGCGTTGCTGGCCTTCACGCTGCCGCCGTAGAGGACGCGCACGGCTTGGGCCAGAGAGTCCCCGTGGCTCGCGGCGAGCTCGGCGCGGATGGCGGCGTGCACGGCCTGGGCGTCCGCAGGGCTGGCGGTGCGGCCGGTCCCGATGGCCCACACGGGCTCGTACGCCACGATGAGCGTCGCCAGCGCCGACGCGCTCAGGTCACCAAGCGCACCGCGCAGCTGGGCGATGACGACCCCTTCGGTCTCCCCCGCGTCCCGCTGCTCGAGGGTCTCGCCAACACACAGGATGGGAACGAGGCCGGCCTCCAACAGAGCCCGCAGCTTCAGGGCGATGGCCGCATCGGTCTCGCCGAAGAGGGCCCGTCGCTCGCTGTGCCCGATGATGCAGTGCGAGGCTCCGGCGTCACGCAGCAGGGCGGGGCTGACTTCTCCCGTGAACGCCCCTTGCGGCTCGTGGTGGCAGTTCTGTCCGGCGAGCAGGAGCTCCGACTCCGCGACCGACTGCGCGACGGCGTAGAGGGCCGTGGCCACCGGCGCGATGCACACCTCGACGGTCTTGCTGGGGCCTGCGGCGCGGGCCAGGGGCTCCATCGCGTCCACGATCTGTCCCGCCAGGGCGACCGCCGCGGGGATGTTGTGGTGCAGCTTCCAGTTGCCGGCGATGAAGGGAACGCGGGCGCTCATGATGCCAGCGCCTCCACACCGGGGAGCCTGCGGCCCTCGAGGAACTCGAGCGAGGCGCCGCCGCCCGTGGACACGTGCGTGTAGCGGTCGGCCAGGCCGGCCTGCTGCACGGCGGCCACGCTGTCCCCGCCGCCCACGACGGTGAAGCCGCCGCTCGCGGCCATGGCGCGCGCCACCCCCAGCGTGCCGCCTGCGAAAGCGGGGTTCTCGAAGAGCCCCATGGGGCCGTTCCAGAAGACCGAGCGCGCGTGGCTCAGGCGCTCCTCGAAGAGCGCCTCCGTTGCCGGCCCTACGTCCAGCGCCATCGCGTCCTCGGGCACGGCGTCCAAGGCTACGACGGTCGCGCTGCTGTCCTCCAAGCTGGTACCGACGCGCAGGTCCACGGGGAGCAGCAGCTCGATGCCGGCGTCCTCGGCGCGCTGCATCAGGGAGCGCGCGAGCGCGAGCTTGTCCGCCTCCACCAGGCTCTTGCCCATGGCGTAGCCGCGGGCGGCCAGGAAGGTGTTGGCCATCGCGCCACCGATGAACATGGCGTTCACCTTGGCCATGAGCGCCTCGATCACCTTGATCTTGTCGGTGACCTTCGCCCCGCCCAGCACCGCGATGTACGGCGTCGCTGGGTCCGTGCGCAGGGCTCCGAGCGCGGCGAGCTCCTTCTGCATGAGCTTCCCGGCGCAGCGCACCTCGGCGAGGCGCGGGAGGGCGCTGACCGAGGCGTGAGCCCGGTGGGCCGCCCCAAAGGCGTCGTTCACGTAGACGTCGCAGAACTTCAGCAGCTCACGCGCGAAGGCCTCGTCGTTCTTCTCCTCGCCCGGATGGAAGCGCAGGTTCTCGAGCAGCACCACGTGGCCGTCGCGGAGGTCGTGGACCACCTTGCGGGCACCGTCCCCGATGCAGTCGTCCGTGAGCAGCACCTCACCCAAGCCCAGCAGCTCCGCCAAGCGCTGCGCGGCAGGCTCGAGCGAGAACTTGGGGTCGGGCGTGCCCTTCGGGCGACCGAGATGGGACGCCAAGATGGCCCGACCCCCGCGCTCGAGCACGGACTCGATGGTGGGCAGCGCCGCGCGAATGCGGGTGTCGTCCGTGACGTGGCCATCGGCGTCGAGGGGGACGTTGAAGTCCACCCGAATGAAGACGCGGCGCCCGTCCAGCTCCACGTCGTCGATGCTCAGAACGTTGGACACCGGTGACCTCCTAGCGCGCCACGCCGGACACGGTCCGGACCAGGTCGATCATGCGGGTGCTGAAGCCCCACTCGTTGTCGTACCAGGCCGTCACCTGCACTTGGTCGCCGCCCACTACGGTGGTCAGCGCGAGGTCCAGCGTGGCGGACGCGGGGTTGCCGATGAAGTCACTCGAGACCAGCGGCCGCGGCTCGATGCTGAGGATGCGTCCGAGGGGGCCTTGGGCGGCGGCGCGGAAGGCCTCGTTCACGTCTTCTGCGGTGGTCTGCTTGCCCACGTGGGCGGTGAGGATCGTGAGCGATACATTGGGCGTGGGCACCCGCACGGCGGACCCGACCAGCTTGCCCGAGAGGTTGGGCAGGACCAGCCCGATGGCGGACGCGGCCCCCGTGCTGGTGGGGATGATGTTCTCCGCGGCGGCGCGTGCGCGGCGGTAGTCCTTCTTGTGCGGCAGGTCCAGGATGCGCTGGTCGTTGGTGTACGAGTGGACCGTGACGACGTGGCCCTTGATGATGCCGTAGGTCTCGTCCAGGACCTTGGCCATGGGCGCGAGGCAGTTGGTGGTGCACGACGCGTTCGAGATGATGGTGTGCAGCTCGGGGTCGTAGCCGTCGTCGTTGATGCCGAAGCAGAAGGTGCCGTCCGCGCCCTTGCAGGGGGCGGAGACCACCACCTTCTTGGCCCCGGCCTCGAGGTGCTTGGCCGCCAGGTCGCGCGTGGTGAAGATGCCCGTGCACTCCAGCACCACGTCCACGCCGAGCTCCTTCCAAGGCAGCTTCTCTGGCTCGCGGATCGCGAACGTGGGGATGCGCGCGCCGTCCACGACGATGTTTCCGTCGTCGCTGGCCTCGACCTTGCGCGAGAACGTGCGGTGTACGGTGTCGAACTGCAGCAGGTGAGCCAGCGAGTGGGTGTCCGTCAGGTCGTTGATGGCCGCGAGCTGGACATCACCCGTGTTGCCGTCCTCGAGGAGCAGCCGCGCGACCGCGCGACCGATGCGGCCGAAGCCGTTGATACCGATCTTGATGGGCATGGTTCTCTCGTACCGGAGCCGACGGGGTCCGGGCTCGGCAGGGTAGTACAGAAGCGCGCCGCCGGCCGGCCAATTCGCGCGGGGTGTCGCGCGCACAAACAGAGAAGCCGCCTGCGCGAGAGCGCGGCGGCGGCAGCTGAACGACAGGGGCGTTCACGTCCCCACTGGGAATGGGCTCAGGCGTCTGGTGCGGCGCCGTCCCGGATCTCGGTGGTGACCAGCTCCAGCATGGCGTTGGTGAAGCCGACGATCTCGGCGCGCGAGGCTCCGCTCTGCTTCAGCTGCTTGTAGACGGACTTGGCTAGGATCTTGACGCCGCGCTCGTCGCCGGCGGCAGGTTGGGTGTGGGACATGGTCTCGGTGCTCATGGTGAAGGATCCCCCGCGTGCCCGCAGTTGGGCCGCGCCGGCGAGCAAAGCAGGGGCTGTGCCAGGTTTCCGGGACATCTCGCGCTCGAAAGTGACGCTAATAGTTTCAACAGTTTGCGCGCAATATGTGGAACTGTTCGAGGTGCCGTGGTGCGCAATGTGCGGTCATTGCGAACGCGCCTATGCAGCGATCTGGTCGAGGTGCATAGGCGGCTACGCACCGAGCCGACACCGGCTCAGGGTCGAGCCGGTGTCGGGCCCACGTCCTCGGGAGCGGCCGTGCTGCCGTCTGGGGAGGGGGTTGCGGCCGCCCGCTCGCGCTCGTCGCGCGCCGCAGCCTCGTCGATGAGCATGCGTTCGACGTATTGACGCATCACGCGCACGGCGTCTCCGAACGCCGCCTCGGCCCACATGGCGCGCGCCATGAAGTAGCGGACCTCGGGGCGCTCCGCGACCCAGCGCGGGTGCGTGCCGCTCAGCTCCTCTAGGAGGGTCACGACTTCGTCGTAGCGCGGTCGAATCGCCCCCGTCTTGTACAGGAGGTAGGCGTACAGGAGCTTCATGGACGGGCCGCTGTGTTGGCGCACGGGAGCGGGGATGTCCTCCATGGCGTTCAGCGCGGCGCCATAGTCACCCGAGTCCACGCCGTCGCGGACGGCCAGGAAGCCCTCGTTCAGCACGCGCGCCTGGCGTGGCGACAGCTCGGGGCCAGCGCTCGGGGGAGAGACACGAATGGCGGGCTCTCCCTCGGGCCCGAGGAGCCGCCGCATGACCTCGATGGCCACGAGCGACTCCGGGGCGCGGCCGGCTTCCACGCTCTGCTCCGCCAAGGACGACGCCTCGCCGCGACGCCCCGCCGCGAGCAGGGCCATGGAGAGCTCGGCCAGGTTGGCGGCCGCCTCGGGGCCTTCGCCCAAGCCCTCGATGCGCCCGACGACGTTGCCGTAGGGCCAGGTCGGGGCGTAGAGGTGGTCCGGCAGGTAGCGCTCGTAGCGCTGGTAGCCGATGAGGTCGCGCGGCGCCGCGAACTCGATCAGCATGTTGTCGTCCGTGTTGGTGGGGACTGGCTCGCGGCGGCACAAGGGGGCCGCACAGGGGCGCGCGTTGTCCGAGTCGTGGTGCGCCACCCAGCGGCTGCCCTCGGTGTCGCGTACCGACTCGATCTGCGTGAACTGCTGCACCTCGTCGCGGTTGGCCAGGAGCACCCGCGAGAACACGTCGTGGGGGCGGTGCAGGGTGCCCGCCGTCAGGTCGGCCCGCGCGCTCTCGAAGGAGAAGCCGCGTGTCACGCGCTCGAGGTCCAGCGGCAGCGGGCTGTCCGAGCCCAGCAGGATGGTGTCCGGCGAGAAATCGTCGGCGGAGAACGCCACCACGTGCGCGAACTGGGACGCGAAGGTGCGGTAGATGGCCTTGATGTTCTCTGGGCTCAGCTCGTACAGCTGGACCCACTGGCAGTAGATGCCGCCCTCGCGCAGGCGCCGCTTGCTGATGCGGAAGTGCTCCTCCGTGAAGAGGTCCGCAACGCCGGTGATCCAGGGGTTGCTGGGCTCACTGATGATCACGTCGTACTCGCGCTCGGTGGCGGCGAGGTAGTTGCGCCCGTCGTCGTTGATGACCTCCAGGCGGTCCATCTGCACGTAGGGGAAGTCGGGCAGCGGGAACTCGAGGTGGTTGTACTCGGTGAACCAGCGAGCCGCCTCTGGGATGGCGCGCTCCAGCTCGATGACGTCGACGCTGCGCACGGGGAAGTGCAGGGCCGTGCCCACCGTGACGCCCGAGCCGAAGCCGATGACCGCCAGGTCCAGCCCCTCGGGGCCCCGCTCGTGCATGAGCAGGGGATAGGCCGCGAGGTTGATCTGGGTGGGCATGTCCTCGCCGTTGCTGGCGTCCACCTTGCCGTTGTTCTTCATGGCCAGGTGGGTGCCCCAGTAGCGCTCGACCGTGACCGTCGTGCTCAGACCGTCGTGGTAGTAGAGGAGCTCGACGTGCGTGTTGGCGAGCTCGCGGCACGCGGAGCGGGCCACCGAGGGGCGGAACACGCCCAGGGTCATGCGCCCGGGGTCCCACGTGAGGTTCGGCACGAACCACGGGGCGTTGGGCCGGAACAGGCCGAAGTACACCAGCGCGACGAGCGCAGGGATGATGGGCGCGAGGGCGTAGATGAGGATGCTCTCGACGACGGCGCGGCTGTTGGCTGGGACGGCTCCCTTCGCCGGGGCGCCGGGAGCGCCGTCCTGCCCAGCGGGGTCCGACTCGTTCTCGGGCAACCCACTCGCGTCCTCCTCCGGGTCCGCGGCGGCGACGACCAGCAGCAGCAGCGCCATGGCGAAGTTGAGGGCCATACCCGCAAAGAGCGCTGCTTGCATGCCGTAGCGGGGCATGAGGATGAAGCCCGGCACCCACGCACCCAGGATGGAGCCCAGCGTGTTGCTCGCGTAGACCTTGCCGACGTCGTCACCGATGGTGGCCCCGCTGACGGAGAAGAGGCGCAGCGTGAGCGGGAACATGGCGCCCATGCCCAGCGTGGCGGGCAGGGTGCAGAGGGAGGAGGTGAGGAACGAGAAGAAGCGCACCGTGCCGACGTGATCGGGCAGGTTCTCGAGGCCGCCCACGAGCGCGCCGAGAGCGCAGCTGACCTCGTCTTGGAAGACCATGTTGGCCAGCGTGGAGAGCGCGATGAGCAGCTGGATCACCGCGAGCTGCAGCACGGGGAGGTTGCGCAGCGTGAGCAGCGCGACGGCCAGCGCGACCACGCAGACCACCACCGTGGCCACGATCTGCGGGTACTGGCCGTAGCTGGCGCCCCTGTGGATGGCGGCTCCGATGATGGCGAAGAGCAGGGGCACGGTGAGCGTGAGCAGGGCCAGCTTGTCCAGGCGTTGGCTGGTGGCGGCGGCGGACTCGTCTTCACGGCCCAGCGCCGAGAGCCAGCGCAGGACCACGACGGGGGCGGACCCCAGCAACGACAGCAGGAACCACGAGAGCAGCCCGGCCGGGAGCGTGACCGCGCCCAGCGCGACGCCGCCCACCAGCGCCTGGTCGAAGAGCGAGAAGGACGTGACGGCGTACATGACCAGCGCGATCGAGAGCGCGGACAAGACGTCCAGCCGGCGCGTGGCGCTCGCGAGCAGGCCCGAGGCGGTGGCGCTGCCGCCCGCGATGCCGACCAGGAACGTGGTCAGGATGATGCCGAAGCCGTACACCGACGAGCCGTTCGTCATGGCCAGGGCGCGCGACCAGACGACCTCGTAGCAGAGCGCCGCGGCGCCGCTCACGAAGAAGGCGAAGACCGCAGCGCGGCGCGCGTAGCGAGGCACCTTGGCGAGCGCGGCGCTGTCGGCCTCTTCTTCGCCGGTGGGAGCGAGGAGCGGAGCTTGGTCCCAGCCCTGCCGCTGGGTGAGGAAGATCAGACCCGCCAGCGTGAAGTTCATGGCGGCGGCGGTGATGCCGGTGGCCCAGAGCCCAATGGTGGGCATCAGGCCGAAGACGCTGAGGGCCGTGCCGGCGACGGCGCCCACCGTGTTGACGGCGTACAGGGTGCCCACCCAGGAGGCGACGGCGCTGGGGTCTTGGTCCGAGCGCACGAAGTGTCGCGCCAGCAGCGGTAAGCTCGAGCCCATCAGCGTGGTGGGGATCAGGAGGAAGGGGAACACGCAGAAGAAGCGCGCGAACATGAAGGCGGCGGACTCGGCGCCCAGGCTGCCGCGCAGCGACGCGTTGACCACGGCGAGCCAGCCCTCCGGGTCCAGGATGGTGGGCAGCAGCAGCGCGTAGGCGCCCACCCCGAGCTCCACCAGCGCGTACGCGCGCAGCGGGTTCTTGACCTTGTCGGCGTAGCGCCCCGCGATGAACGCGCCGAGTCCGAGGCCGGCCATGAAGGCCGTCACCACCGTGCTGATGGCGATGCTGGTGGCCCCGAAGACGTGGTGCGCCAGGCGCGACCAGATGCTCTGGAAGATCAGGCTGGAGGCGCCCGACAGGAAGAAGGCAAAGATGGCAACGCGACGCACGAAAATCCTCGAAGTGGCGCGGAGTATAGGGGGCGCCCCCCCGCGCCGCACCCCGCGGATTGACCCGCCTCGGCGGCGGGCGCTCGTAGTACGCTCGGCGCAGTGATGCCCATCCCTGCATTCCTCCGCGCGGACCCGCCGACGTCCATCGATCAGGGTCCGGACCCCAAGGCCCTCGCGACGTTCTTGGACGCCACGCGCAAGACCACCGAGTTCTTCTTCAGGCCGCGTGTGTTCGGCGTGGAGCACGTGCCCAAGGGGGGCGCGCTGGTGGTGGCCAACCACAACTCCGTGGGCGTCATGCCGGAGATCCACGTGCTGGCCTACTCGTGGTTCCCGGTGCACGGGGCCGACGCGCTGCCGCGCACGCTGGTGCACGGCACGAGCTTTCGCGTGGGTCCGGTGGCCCGCTTCTTCACGGCCCTGGGCGCTGTTCCGGCCGCGCCGGAGATGGCCTCGGAGCTCCTGCAGAGTGGCTACAAGGTGCTCGCGTTCCCGGGGGGCGAGACCGACTCCATGCGCAGCTTCGCCGACCGCAACCGGATCATCTTCGGCACACGGCGCGGCTACATTCGCCTCGCGCTGCGCGAGAACGTCCCCATCGTGCCGGTCGTCACGGCCGGCGGGCACGAGACGCTCATCGTGCTCACCAGCGGCGAGCGGATCGCGCGCATGACGGGCATCGACCGAGTGCTGGGCATGAAGCGCTGGCCCATCACGCTGTGCTTGCCGTGGGGGCTCACCCTTGGTCCGCCCATCCTGCACCTACCGGTCCCCACGCGCGTCTACCAGCAGGTGCTCCCCCCCGTCCGCTTCGAGCGCAGCGGGCCCGAGGCAGCCGAGGACGCGGACTACGTGGAGGAGTGCCACGAGCGCGTGCACGGGATGATGCAGGCGTGCCTGGACGAGCTGCTGGCGCGTCGCAAGGCCGAGGGCTGACGCGCTGAGCGCCGCCCATCGCGCTCAGCGCCGAATGGGAACGGAGGCGACGAAGAGCTCTCCGGGGTGGCGTGTCTCGCCCTCGCTGACGGGCAGGTGCTCGCCGCCGTCCTCCGCGCGGAAGCCTACGCTCACGTCCATGTAGTCGTCCGGGTGATTGGCGGGCACGCGCAGACTGAAGGTGTCAGCGATGATCTCCCCGGGTTGCCAGAGGGCCGCTGGGTACAGCCCCGCCACCGGCGTGTGCGTGTAGCGCTGCACGTGCGGTCCGCTGCTGCGTCCGAACTGCACGAGCCGCATGTGCGGGGGCACGGCGTCGAGCACTTGGTAGAAGACCGTGAAGCGGACGAAGCCACCGCGTGGCGTGGGCGTGGTGGGGTGCTGCACGCCCAGCACGCGGATGACGTCGCCGAAGCGGCCCGTGACCGCGACGGCGTCAGCGGGTAAGGCCTGGACGCGCGCTTCGTCGATGGCTCGCTGGACGCCGTCGGTGGCCTGGCTCATCAGCGTGGTCACCTGGACCCAGCGGCGGCTGCGCGCCGTCGCCCGTGCGGCTTCCGTGGCTGCCTCGGAGTCTGTTCCCGAGAGGGCCACCAGGTCGCGCTCCTCGCGTGGGTCCTCCACCAAGTCGAAGAGCTGGTCGGGCAGCACGCCATAGCGGTGGATGCGCTTGCGGCGCCCCTCGATCTCCACAGCGCAGCGCAGCTCGTGGTAGCAGGCCGCGTAGATGCGCCGGTCTTCGGGCATGTCGGGCGTGATGACCAGGCCCGGGTAGCGCCCGCCCACCGCCTCGTAGCCCAGGCGGTCCAGCACCGTCGGCACCAGGTCGAGCTGCGTCACCGGGCCGCGCACACGCCCGGGCGCGCGGCCGTCCAGGAGCAGGAGCGGCACGTGCAGCACCTCGTTGTAGGGCACCTCGTCATGGGTGCGCAGGCCGTGCTCCCCAAAGGCCTCACCGTGGTCCCCGACGACCATGACCAATGTCTCGTCCAGGACGCCGAGCTCCGTGAGGTCGTGAAGCACGTCGTCCACCAGGTGATCCTGGCGGCGCACCGCGTTCAGCCAGCGGTTGCGCACCGGGTTGTGTGGGTCGTGCGTCTGCGTGCCGTAGCGCCGCACCTCGCGGTAGTCGTGGTGGGTCGCGCCCGTCAGCAGGGTGAGCACGAAGGGTTGCTGCCGGGCGCGGCTGGCGGCCACGAAGGCCCGCGCCGGTGCGCGCAGGATGTCGTCTTCGTGGGCAAAGTAGTTGGCCTCTTGAAAGCCAGCCGTGGGCAGGTTGCCAGAGTGCTGGAAGCTCTCGAAGCCCAGCGCGGCGACGAGGTCCCCGCGACTCTCGAAGGAGCCGCGCGCGCTCTGCATGAAGGCGGTGGCGTAGCCCTGGTCGCGCAGCAGAGCTGGCAGGCAGCGCCCGGGGATGCCGTTCGGCACGGCCTCCGAGACGCGCACGCCCACGCGCGGTGGGAAGCCGCACAAGATGGCGACGAGGGCCTTGCTGGTGTGCGGAACCACCGCGTAAGCCGACTCCACCAGTGTCCCCCGGGTGGCCCAGCGAGCCAGCGCGGGGGTGGTCGTCTGCTGCGGCGCGTAGGGCGTCGTCGCGGTGGCGCTGGTGGACTCCAGCACAAGGAAGAGCACGTTCCGGCGGGCGCCCGGGGCGGCCTCCTCGGTTGGCGTCAGCGCGCGTGCGCCGCGAGGGGCGGCGCGGGCCTCCGACAGCAGCGCCGCGCTCACCGCGTTGCCGGGGCGCGCGGTCATCAGCAGCTGCGCCACGGCGGGGCGCGCGAAGTCGCTACCCACGCCCGCCGGAGGTGGCACCCACGCGCTCGCGGTCAGCGCGCAGAGCCCACCCACGATGCCGGTGGCGAGGTGTCTGCCGCGTGGACCCGGTCGCGCGGAGCAGCCGCGCACGGCGTGCCACGGCATGACCAGGGAGGTGAACAAGGCCAGCGCTTGGAGTAGCCACGTGGACGCGGGGATCTCGCTCGTGGCCACGCGCGCACGCTCGCCGATCTCCACCAGACCCAGCCAGAACAGCGGGTAGTCGAGGGGCGTCCCGGTGGCCAGGAAGTAGCGGTGGCTGGCGGTGCTGGCGAAGAGCACCGCGGCCAGCAGGAGCTGCGCAACCCCCAGCGCCGCCACCTGCACCACCTTGCCACGCGGTCCGGCCAGCGCGGCCCATCCCAGCGCCCCGAGGCCCATGGCGAAGAGCAGATCCGGCACCAGCAGCTGGACGCGAGCCAGCAGCGTCGTGTCAGGCGCCGTCTCGCAGAATGAGGCGATGCGCGCCCCCTTCTGAAGCACGACGAGCAGGAGCGGGCCACCCACGAGCCACGCCCAGGCTCGATGCAGCGAGCGCGCACGTCCGTCAGACGTGGCCGCTCGGTGCCCGTCGGAGGGGCTGCTCGTGGCTCCGCTCGTTCCTCGCATCACTCCACGGACGCGATAGACCAAGCTCGAGCGCGGCTCAAGCCCAGCGCGCGGCCCTACGCGCTTCACCCGCGCGACCAGGAGTCGTGGCCGACCCGCTGCGAACGCAAACGGCCCCGGAACCTGCGCTCCGGGGCCGCCGCGTCACGTGGAGGGCCAGCGGCCTCACGCGGGTGGCGCGGGTCTCAGACCACGCGCTCGAAGAGGCCCGCCGCGCCCATGCCGCCGCCGATGCACATCGTCACGATGGCGTACTTGCCCTCGCGCCGCTTGAGCTCGTTGAGGGCCGTGGCCGTCAGCTTGGCGCCGGTGCATCCGAGGGGATGCCCGAGCGCGATGGCGCCGCCGTTCACGTTCAGCTTGTCCGCGGGGAGACCCAGCTGCTGCTTCACGTAGAGGGCCTGGCTCGCGAAGGCCTCGTTCACCTCGAAGACGTCGATGTCCGCGATGGTGAGGCCGGCCTTCTTGAGGAGCTTCTGCACGGCCGGGATGGGACCGATGCCCATGATGGCCGGGTCCACGCCCGCCGTGGCGAAGCCGCGGAAGTAGGCCATGGGCTTGAGGCCCAGCTCGTCGGACTTGGCCTTGCTCATGACGAGCGACATGGCCGCGCCGTCCGAGAGGGGCGACGCGTTGCCGGCCGTGACCGAGCCCTTGGCCGCGAACACCGGACGCAGACCCGCCAGGGCCTCCACCGTGGTGCCCGGGCGGGGCATCTCGTCCACGTTGAAGGGCACCAGCGTGCGCTCCCCGTTCGGACCGTAGGTGACGCCGTTGACCGTGACGATCTCGTCCACGAACTTGCCATCCGCGATGGCCTTGAGGGCGCGCGCGTGGCTCTCGGCCGCGAACTCGTCCTGGGCTTCGCGGGCGATCTCGAAGCGGTTGGCGACGTTCTCAGCAGTGATACCCATGGGCGTGTACGCCGTGGGCATCGCGTCCATGAGCTCGCCCGAGGCGCTGGGCTTGAAGCCCGTCATGGGCACCATGGACATGCTCTCCATGCCCCCGGCGATCACGATGTCGTTGTAGCCCGCGGCGATCTGACCCGCCGCGAACGCGATGCTCTGCAGGCCGGACGAGCAGAAGCGGTTGATGGTGAGGCCCGACGACTCCTGGGGCAGACCGCCCAGGAGGCCGACCGAGCGCGCCACGTTCATGCCCTGCTCGCCCTCGGGGAAGGCGCAGCCCAGGATCAGGTCCTCGACCAGCTCGGGCTTCACGCCGGGGTTGCGCGCCATGAGGCCCTTGATGACCTCACCGGCGAACTCGTCCGGACGACGGTTGGCGAGCGAGCCCTTCTTGGAGCGACCCACCGCGGAGCGAACCGCATCCACAATCACGATGTCTTTCATGTTGTATTCCTCGTGTTTCTTGGGTTGGTGGGGGCTCAGTTACGCAGGGGCGCGTTCTTCATGAGCATGTGTTCCATGCGGGCCTGGCTCTTCTCTTCCTTGCACAGGGCCAGGAAGGCCTTGCGCTCGAGGGCGAGGAACTCGGCTTCCGTGACCTCGTGCGTGTTGCCGGCGGGGCCGCCGCACAGGACCTCGGCCACCTTGCGCGAGATGAGCGCGTCGTGGTCGCTGGCGAAGCCGCCGTTGCGGAGCGTGTCGATCATCATCTGCAAGGTCGCGATGCCGCTCTCGCCGGGGAGCCGGAACGAGCGCGGTGCGGGCGGGTGGTAGCCGCTGCGGGCGAGGCCCACGGCGCGCTGCTTCGCCTCGTACAGGTGGCGCGCTTTGTCGAAGCTCACGCCGTCGGTGCTGCGGAAGTAGCCCACGCGCTGCGCCTCGACCGCGCTGGTCGCGACCTTGGCCATGGCGATGTTCTCGAAGGTCTTGGCCACGTAGTGGATGGGCTCCACCGTCGCGCCCTCGGGGATGGCCGACAGGCCGCGCCAGAGCAGGTTCAGGTTGCCTGCGCCGCCGGGGAGCAAGCCCACGCCCACCTCGACGAGACCCACGTAGGTCTCCGAGTACGCCTGCACGCTGTCGGACGCGAGACAGAGCTCGCAGCCGCCGCCCACGGTCATGCCGAAGGGGGCCGAGACCACCGGGATGGTCGCGTACTTCATGCGCTGCACGGCGGCCTGGAAGTTCCCGATCATTGCGTCGAGGTCGTCCCACTTGCCCGCCTTGGCCGCCATCACCACCTCGAAGAGGTTGGCGCCCACGCAGAAGTGCGGGCCCTCGTTGAAGAGCAGCAGGGCGTCGAAGTCGCGCTCGGCGATCTCGATCACCTGCGGGATGCCCGCGATGATGTTCGAGTCGATCGAGTTGGACTTGCTGGTGAAGGTCATGCAGAGCACGCCGTCGCCGATGTCCCAGGCCTCGAGGCTCTTGTTCTTGAAGACCGGCGCGCCGCCCTGACGCAGCTGCGCGAGCGTCACGTTGCGCGGGTCGATGTCGCGCGCGACGTACTCGCCCTTGGTCAGGTCCCAAACGCGTCCGTCGGCCGTGTAGAAGCTCTCGGCGCCGGCGGCGAGCATGGTGTCGATGCTGGCCGGGAGCGAGATGCCCTCGGCCTTGAGGCGCTCTGCGGTGGCCTTGAAGCCCAGGGCGTCCCAGGTCTCGAAGGGCCCGAGCTCCCAGTTGTAGCCCCACTTCATGGCGTTATCGATGGCCTCGACCTCGTCCGAGATCTCGGGGATCATCGTGGCCGCGTAGCCCATGGAGGTGGCGAGCACCGTCCAGGCGAGCTTCCCTGCGGGGCCCTGGTCGGCCACCAGCTGGCGCACGCGCTCGCGCACGTCCTCGATGCCGCTCAGCTTCTTGCAGAGCTTCTTGATGTCCTCGCTGCCGCCGCGCGGGCGGTACTCGAGCGTCCCCGGGTCCAGCGTGAGGATGCCGTCCTTGGTCTTCTTGAAGAAGCCGCCCTTGGTCTTGTCGCCCAGGTACTTGAGCTCGACCATCTTGCGCATGAACTCGGGCACCTTGAAGACGTCCCGCTGCGGGTCGTTCTCGAGCTCCGCGTAGCAGTTGTCCGCCACGTGCGCGAAGGTGTCCAAGCCCACGATGTCGCCCGTGCGAAAGCTCGCGCTCTTCGGGTGCCCCATGGGGATGCCCGTGATGTTGTCGATGTCCTCGGGGGTCAGCCCCTGCGCCAGCATCTGGTGCATGGTGAACAGCATCGAGTGCGTGCCGATGCGGTTGCCCACGAAGTTGGGCGTGTCCTTGCCCACGACGATGCCCTTGCCGAGCTGGTTGCGCCCGAAGTCCTTGATGCGCTCGAGCGTGGCCGGGTCGGTCGCCGGTCCCACCACCAGCTCCAGGAGCTTCATGTAGCGGACCGGGTTGAAGAAGTGCATCACCAGGAAGTGGCTCTTGAAGCGCTCACTGCGCCCCTCGAGCATGTCCACGATGCGCAGGCCCGACGTGTTGGACGCCACGACCGTGTCGCCGTCCAGCGTCGCGTCCAGCTTCTCGAAGAGGCTGCGCTTGATGCTCAGCTTCTCGATGATGGCCTCGATGATCAGGTCGCAGTCGTTCAGCTTGGCGAGGTCGTCCTCGGTGTTGCCGACGGTCACCAGGTTCGCGATGTCCGGATGGAAGAAGGAGGCCGGGCGCGACTTGAGCGCCTTGGCGAGACCGCCTGCGGCCCAGCTGTTGCGCTTGTCCTGGCTCTTCTTCTCTTCGTCCGTGAGGTTCGGGGGCACGATGTCGAGCATCAGGACCTCGATCCCCGCATTGGCAAAATGCGAGGCGATGCCGCTGCCCATGACGCCGGCGCCGATGACGCCGACGCGCCTGATCGGTTTGCTCATGTTGCTGAAGTCTCCGCTATGGAAGGAGGGTAGGGACCCAGGGTGGTCGTTTCACCAACCGGGGTGACATGCATGTAAGCGTAATATTGACCACGCGCCAGTCCGGACTGCGGCCACCAGGGTCGGTGACGATCTCGCAGCGCGCGCACAAGTGCAAGACGGGACGCCGCCGAAGCCGCATCCCGTCCGGGTCCCCTCGTCAGTTGTTCAGTGGCCGTGGCCGGCGTGGTCGTCCGCAGGGGCCTCGGGGGCCGCCTCGCCAGCAGCCTCATCGGCACCGCCGCCGGCCGCCTCCGCGCCGTCCGCTGCTTCGTCACCATCCGCCACGTCCGCCGCCACGTCGCCTTCGGCGGCCGCGTCTTCGGGACCCTTGGACACGTGATAGACCAGCATGAGCACCATCAGCACCAGCAGGCCGAGGCCGGTAGCGGGCACCCACATGGGCGTGTCGGCGGCTTCGTCTTGGATGGTGGGGAGGCCCGGGACGTCCGGCTCGTCGTGGTGCGTGTCAGCCATGGCGCGGAACTTACAGGGGCCCAGGGGGCGTACGCAAGTCAACGTCGCGGGCAGCTCCCGAATCCAAGCGCCGGGAGCTCCAGCGCTGCGCGACGGTGCGCGCTCCAGCGACGGCGGCCACGAGAAACACCATGTCAAACGGAAAGCGAGCGCGGGGTGTTCCCATGAAGAACGCTACCGTGACGAGCATGCACAACCCGGCGGCCAAGGTGAGTTGTCCGACCACGCGCTGCCTCTGTTGCCACGCTGCGAACATGCCGATGACCGCAAACAGCGAGCTCGCGAGGGCGAACGGTCGGAGCAGCCAATTGAACCCGGGTAGACCTGGGAAATATCCAATGTGATACCCGGTCGATTCCACGATGTTGCGACCCCAGCGCAAGAGACTCTCGGTCGGGTGCGTCCGCACCTGCTCAGCGGCAGCAGCGAAGAAGTGCTCCCTGTCCATCATGCTCGCGTCCGAGAATTCGATGTAGGTATACAGGTTGTTGTTCACGAGCGGCATCCACCCGCCTCCGTTCGCGAACGTCAGCCCACGGATTGGCTTCACGCCGAGGTAGAGGTTCATCGCATCGCTCATGGCGAAACCAACGCTCCCAGGCGCGACCAGTCGGGTCGCCAGCAGACCGAGCGCCACGGCGATGGCGCACCCGACCCAGAACGGAAGGTGGCGACCTGCGGTCGTCCAATCGCGACCAAGTCGCAAGCGTGCGTTGGCCCCAGCGCAGATGTAGAGCGCGAACAATATCGCGATCATCGGGGTGACGTTTGGGCGAAATAGACATGCCAGGCCGAGCGCGACGCCGCCCACGAAGGCTTCCCGACCGCGGTCTGTCACCCAGCTTGCGGCCCCAATGAGCACCAGTGAGGCGCCCACGGATTCGTTCAAACACAGATTCGAGTACAGCGCGGAAGGGAGCCAAGTGGCGTAGACCACGACGCAGAACAGGACTGCCGCCGGGCCCAACGACCAACTCTCAGCCAGTCTCTTGGTGGCAAGTAGCCCCCCGAGCCAGGCTCCCACGTGGACGAGAGTCAGCGCCACGTACGAGTCCCAGTGGCCATTGAGCGAGAGCGCTGCGAGGAGGAGCGACTCGCCGACGGACTGAAACGCGATGAGTGCGTCCAAGGGGCCATGGAGGATCTGACCTGCGCGGGCGCTGAAGCCCCCCATGTCGCTCTCCAAGGCCTCGGCCATGGGTCGATGGATGTGCGTCAGCCAATGCACGCCCAACCCGGCGAGCGCGGCGAGCGCGGCGGGCACTAGGGACTTCCACGGGAGACGGTGGGTTGTCAGAGGTCCTCTTGGTGGCTCAGGTGTTTCACGCGCGCGTGTCCGCAGCAGTCAGGGCGCCCCACGGTCTCTAGCTGCGTGTCTCCTCGAGACCGACCAGCTCGAGCAGCGCGTCATGCACCAGGCCGTTGCTCGCGACGGTGTTCGCCTCGTGGATGCTGTCCCTCCCCGAAAAGCCCGTGAAGCGGCCGCCAGCCTCGCGCACCAGCACCGCGGCCGGGCACACGTCGTAGGGCTTGATGTCCAAGTCGATCATGGCGTCCACGCGCCCCAGCAGCAGCTGCCGGTACCCGTCGAAGTCGGCGAAGCCGCGGCAGGTGTAGATGCGCTCGCTCATCTTGGCCGGCAGGTCCGTGCGCTGGGCCGCCCGAAACTGGTCGAGCCCCCCGTGCGAGACCACCGCGTCGTCCAGCGACCCTACCTGCGACACGCGCAGAGGCCGTCCATTCATCGTCGCGCCGTGTCCGGTGGCCCCCACGAACAGGTCACCGTTGGCGGGCATGAGCGCCATGCCCAGGACGGGCTCGCCGTCCGCCTCGAGACCCAGCAGCACCGACCAGGTGGGCAGCCCCCGCACGAAGGCCCGCGTCCCGTCGATGGGGTCCACCAGGAAGCGCAGGCCGTTCGAACCGAGGTCCTCGCTGCCGGTCTCCTCGCCCCAGAAGCTCGCGTCGGGGTAGTGCTTGCGGAGGAAGCCCATGAGGCGCTGCTCCACGAGCTGGTCCGCCTCGGTCACGGGGCTGCGGTCGGGCTTGCGCTGCGTCCGGGCCGCGGCCCCTCCGGAGTACAGCCGCAGGGCCAGCTCGCCGCAAGCCAGGAGCTCGTCCGTGAGCGCCGCGAGGCCCTTGTGGCCACCGATTCGGTCGAGGTCGAACGCGTCCATGCGCCAACCCTGCACCAGAAGCGCGCCCGCGGCGAGCGCGATTGCACGCGCGCGGACGCCGTGACAAGGCCTGGGGCATGCCCGCGAACCCACGCGCCTCTCTGCCCTGGCCGTCCTGGCGGTCCCTGGCCACGCCCCTGCTGGCCTGCCTGGCTATGGCGACGCTCGCGGTGGGCTGCGACGGCTGCACCAAGGCCGGCCGGCTGCGCGCCGGTGGGGACCACCCCTACGTGCGCTGCATGACAGTGGACGAGCCCGCCGTGAACCAGTGGACCGTGGGCGATCTCCAGCTGAACACCGAGGGGCGCGTCCTGAGCATCGGGGGGCTCGACGGGGCGCTGCGCATGGCCGCGTTCGTGGGACCCGGGCCGGGCAGCGCCGACCCGAGCGCGGCCATAGCGGCCCTCGCGCCACTAGGAGCCCAGGTCACCTGGGTCCTCGGGGAGCTCGGGGACAGCGAGGCGCACGCGCTCTGCACCCTCCGCGCCCTCGCCGCCGCGCCGGGCCTCTCGCTCGTCCTGGCGAGCGGGCGGGATGACTTCGAGGTGCTCGAGGAGGCCTGGGACGCGCTGGATGACGCCGCGCGCAGCCACGTCATCGACCTGCGGCCGTTCCACGCCGTGCGCGTCGGAGACACGGTCTTCGCGCTGACCTCCGGCGGGGCAGGGGGGCGCTACGCACGCAACCGCTCGGCCTGCGGCTATGACGAGGACGACCTCGACGACGTCGAGGACTCCCTGCCAGACGCCGACGAAGCCCGCCGCTACATGGTCTCCTGGGCGGCGCCCGCCGGCGGCGTCGCGCGCGACCAGAGCGGCACGGACGGCGGCGATCCCACGCTCTCGGAGTTCATGCGCGAGGCGGGCATTACGGGCGGGATCTTCGCCTGGCCGCCGCACGCCGCGTGGATGGCCACCCGCGTGACCGCCGAGGGGGCGGTCCTGATGGACGACCGCGCCGCGGATCCGGCTGCTCAGGTGGTCGTGGGCCGCATCGCGGGCCCGCCCGTGGAGCGCCGCGACGGCTCGCGCGCCCCCAACGGCGCCGTGGTGTTGGAGCTGCGGGAGGGCGGCCTGGCCATCCTCAGCCACGCCCCCAGCGGACCTTGACTTACCGGGTCCCCCCGCTAAGGTAGCCCGCTTCTGTGCGCCAACCGGCCCACGCCTATGTCGACGTTCATCATTCACACGAACGAGCTCAGCGAGAGCGGGAAGGACTACTCCTTCACCGTCGAGCCGTCGTGGCTGGACAGCGTCATGGCAGACGCCGACCTGCGCGGCGTCCCCGGTGAGCCTGGGCAAGTGCGCGTCACCGCTCACAAAATCGGTGATGACGTGGCCGTCTCCGGTCGCGTCCAGGCCAGCCTGATCGCCACGTGTGTGCGCTGCCTCGAAGACATGCGCATCGACGCCAACGTCAAGCTGGCGTTCAGCGTGAGCCCGCGCTCCTCCGCCAAGGAGCTCCCCGAGGAGCTGGAGCTGACCCCGGAGGACCTGGACCGCGAGTTCTACGACGGCGTGGAGGTCATCCTCGACGACATCGTGCGCGAGAACCTCATCCTCGAGGTCCCCATGAAGCCCCTCTGCAGCGAGTCCTGCGCGGGCATCGAGATTCCGGCGCATGTGCGCCCCCCAGCTGACTTCGGGGTCTCCGACAGTCAGCTGGAAACCCTTCAGAAGCTCAGGCAGGCGCTACCAGACGCAGCGTCTGCACCAAGAAAACAGGAGTAACCCCGTGGCCGTTCCGAAGCGACGCACTAGCCGCATGAAGCGCAAGCAGCGCCGAGCCAACCATGACAAGGTGGCCGCGCCCAGCTTGATCGCCTGCCCCACCTGCGGAGACATGATGGTCCCGCACCGTATTTGCCCCTCCTGCGGGCACTACAAGGGCCGACAGTTCTTCCAGGGCAAGGAAGAACTCGGCTGAGCGTTCGCGCTGCCGAGTGACCGTGTCCGATGTTCGATCTGACCGATAAGGTCGCCATCGTCACAGGTGGGTCCCGGGGGATTGGGCGCTCGGTCTGCGTGGCTCTCGCGCAGGCTGGGGCCTACGTGGTCGTCAACTTCCGCAGCGGCGAGGCTGCTGCGGAAGAGACGCTCGCGCTCATGCGCGCCGCCGGGGGTGATGGCGAGATCTTGGGCTTCGACGTGTCCGACCCGGACGCGAGCGAAAACGCCGTGAAGGACGTCGTCGCGCGCAAGGGCCGGCTCGACATCCTCGTGAACAACGCCGGGGTGGCCATCGACCAGCTGCTGGCGCGGGTGAAGCCCGAGGACTTGGCGGCCACGTGGGCCATCAACCTCAACGGCACGCTGTTCTGCAGCAAGGCGGCCTTGCGGACCATGATGCGCGCCAAGACCGGGCGCATCATCAACCTCTCCAGCGTGGTGGCGGAGTCGGGGAACCCAGGGCAGGCCGTCTACTCGGCTTCCAAAGCGGGCATCATCGGCCTGACCAAGACGCTCGCGCGCGAGTACGCCAAGCGCAACATCACGGTCAACGCCGTGTCGCCCGGCTTCATCGAGACCGACATGACGTCATCGCTGCCAGAGGCGGCGCGTGAGGGTATCCTCACCCAGACTCCCCTCGGACGCATCGGTCGCCCGGAGGAGGTCGCCGCCGCGGTGCTGTTTCTGGCAAGCGACGAAGCGGCTTACATCACCGGTCAAGTGTTACGTGTAAATGGCGGAATGTACGTTTGAAGACACGAGGCCGTTTGCGTTTGCGCAGGGCCCAGTTCCGCTTCACGATGGCTTGAAATAGAGATTCAAACGCAGGAGACACGCATGGATATCGCCGAGAAGGTCAAAGAGATTATTTCGCAGCAGCTCGACGTGGACCAGGCGTCCATCGAAGAGAGCGCCAACTTCATCGACGACCTCGGGGCCGACTCGCTCGCCATCGTGGAGCTCGCGCTTGCGTTCGAGGAGCAGTTCGAGATCGAGATCCCGGACGAGCACACCGAGCAGATCCGCACGGTCGCCGACGCCATCTCGTACATCAAAGAGCACGCGGGCAAGTAGCGTCCGTCTACAGCGGGCGCGCCGGGCGTCGTCACGCAGGGATAGAGAAGGAGCCTATCATGCGCAGGGTCGTGGTAACCGGTGTGGGCGCTGTGAGCCCGTGTGGGATCACTGCCGAGGCCAGCTGGCAGAGCGTTCTGCAGGGGAAGAGCGGGATCGCGCGTATCGCTAGCTTCGACCCGGAGGAGTTCGGGTCCCAGATCGCAGGTGAGTGCCGTGACTTCGACCCGCTCACCGTGGTGGAGAAGAAGCGGCTGCGCGAGAGCGCCCGCTTCATTCACATCGGTCTCGGCGCCTCGGCCGAGGCGGTCTCCCAGGCCGGCATCGACGGCTTCCCCGAGGAGGTTCGTGACCGCATCGGCACGTTCATCGGGGTCGGCTTCTGCGGCATCGAGTACTTCGAAGAGACCTGCCGCACGCTGTTCGAGAAGGGGCCGCGGCGCATCACGCCCTACTTCATCCCGGCCACCATCTCCAACCTGGCGCCAGGCCAGGTGAGCATGCGCTACGGCTTCCGTGGGCCGAGCTACACGAACACGAGCGCGTGCTCGTCGGGCGCGCACGCCATTGGCGAGGCCTTCAAGTGGATCGTGCGCGGGGGCATCGACGCAGCCGTCGCTGGCGGCACGGAGGCCGCCGTCACGCCCATGGGGGTCGGCGGCTTCGCGGCCATGCGAGCGCTGAGCAAGCGCAATGACGCCCCTGAGGCGGCCAGCCGACCCTTCGACAAGGGGCGCGACGGCTTCGTCATCGGTGAGGGCGCCGGCGTCATGGTGTTGGAGGAGCTGGAGTTCGCCAAGCGGCGCGGCGCCAACATCCTGTGCGAGATCGTCGGCTACGGCGCGAGCGCGGACGCCTACCACCTGACCCAGCCGGCCCCTGAGGGGGAGGGAGGCCAACGCTCCATGCGCATGGCGCTGGAAGACGCCGGCCTCTCGCCGGATCAGGTGAGCTACGTGAACGCCCACGGGACCAGCACGCCCACCGGCGACATGCTGGAGCTCGGTGGCATCCGCGCGGTCTTCGGCCCCCACGCCACCAGCGGGCTCAGCATCTCCAGCACCAAGAGCATGACGGGGCACCTGCTGGGGGCTGCCGGCGGCCTCGAGGCGGTCTTCTCCGTGCTCGCCATCCGCGACAACGCGGTCCCGCCCACCATCAACCTCGAGGACCCCGAGGAGGGCACGGAGGGGCTGGACCTGGTCCCCAACGTGGCGCGCGAGCGGGCCGTGGACGCGGTGCTGTCCAACTCGTTTGGCTTCGGCGGCACCAACGCGTCGCTGGTGTTCAGGAGGTTCTCGTGAGCAGCAAGCGCAACCTGGTCTTTGGTAGTGATCACGCCGGGCTGGCCCTGAAGGGCGTGCTCAAGGCGCGCGCAGAGGAGCTCGGCTTCACGCTGGTGGACCTCGGCACTCACGACAGCGCCTCCACGGACTACCCGGACTGGGCCCATCAGGTGGCCGCGCGGGTCGCAGCAGGCGACGAGTGGGGCGTGCTCGTGTGCGGCACCGGTATCGGCGTCTGTATCACGGCCAACCGTCACCCCGGGGTCCGCGCGGCGCTCTGTGGCGACGTCTTCAGCGCCAAGATGACGAGGGCACACAACGACGCCAACGTGCTCTGCCTGGGAGCGCGGGTGGTCGGCGAGGGGCTGGCGCTGGAGATCTTCGACGCCTTCTTGGCGGCCGAGTTCGAGGGCGGGCGGCACCAGCGACGCATCGACAAGATCGACATCGGCGCTTCGTGATAAGCTCCCCAGCCATGCGCTGGGTCGTACGTGATGTCGCGGGTGGGGCCTTGGTGGTCGCCTCCCTCGTTACCTGCTTCGAGGGGCTCATGCGCCTGCGCGCGCACGACTATCTGGCGGCCGTGGTGGTCCTGATGGTGGGCCTGGCCCTGCTGGGGGCCGGCGTGGAGCTGCTGCGGCCAACGGTGGGGGAGTAGTGCGGCAGGTTGGCCCACAGCTTCGCCGCTTCGTCTCCGCGGCCTGCTGCGCCGGGGGGCTCGCGGCGTGCGGCAGGGAGCCACCCGCTCAACACACGCCGCCCCCCGTTCGTGAGGAGGAGGTCGTCGCGCGCGTCGGGGAGCAGGTGATCGACGCCAACGCCGTCCGGGCGTACGTCGCCGAGCATGGGGTGAGCCCGCGCGACGCGCTGCGAGCCCTGGAGGACGACGCTCTCCTGGGACTCGCCGCGCGGCGGGCCGGCTGGTCCGGCGTGTCGGAGGCCGTCGCGGCGCGCACGCGCGAGCAGGTCCTCGCTCAGCGGGTCTTGCTCGACCTTGAACGAGAGCACCCCCTCGAGGGGCCCACCGAGGACGAAGTCGCCGCCTACGCGGAAGCCCACGTGGCCGAGCTCGTCCAGGAAGAGCGCCGCGACTGTCTGCAGGTGCTGGTGCAGCTGCCAGCGGACGCGACCGAAGCTCAGGTGGAGACCGGTCGCGTATACGCCGAGCGCACGCTGGCGCGGATGGCGCACGACGGCGTAGAGGCTGTCTGGGCGGTCCAGCCCGAGGAGCACGACGGGCTGCGGGTGGTGTCCCAGTACCCGCCCCCCGCCACACCAAGCACGCCAATGCCCTACGGGTTTCGGGAGGCCGTCTTTGCGCTTCAGGCGCCCGGGCCGGTGGCTGCGCCGGTGCGGACCCCGAGCGGATGGCACGCTGTCGCCGTCACCGCCATTCATCCCCCCATCACGGCGGGCTCCACAGAGGCGCTGGCCATCGCGCGGCGCCGCATGGTGACCGAGGCGCGCCGCGAGGCGTTCGAGGCGCTGGTCCGCGCCGCGGCCGAGCGCTTCCCCGTGGCGGTGTCCACACGCAACACGGAGGCGTTGTTGCCGCTGGTCGGCCCGCAGGCGGGGCCCGGGACGTGACTACCGAGGCGCCTCCCTGGCACGACGACCACGAGACCGAGCGGGACCAAGTCGAGAGCGCCTTCACCCCTCTACTCCGCAGTCTGTATCGCGCGGCGCCGGGGGTGATCGCGGCGGTCTTCGTCGACCACGAGGGCGAGTGCGTGGACTACTGTGTGGGCATCGACCCCTACGACGCCAAGGTCGCGGGCGCGCACTTGATCCTGGTGCTGAGCGAGATCCAGCCACGGGTCGTGGGCCTCATGGCAGGGGACGCGCTCGACTTCATCGTCTACGGCAGCGAGCGGGACCTGATGCTCCGGCGGGTCTCGGACGGGTTTGCGCTCATCGTGCTCACGAGCGCGGGGACACTGGATGAGCCCCTGCTGGAGCACATCGAGCTCGTGGTGCACGCCATCCGCACCGAGCTCGACGAAGCCGCGCCCATCTGGGACGTGCGGCTCGCCCCCATCGAGGTCGCGGTGCGCGAGTCCGGCCCGTGGGTGTTCGCACCCGAGCTGGTGCGCCGGGGTGACGAGCACATCCCGATCCTGGATGTCATGGGCCGCTGGGAGGAGGGCGAGCACCTCCCCGGCGGAAAGCTAGTGTGCTTCCGCGTCCACACCGAGCGCTACCGCGAGCTCACGCTGGCCTTCGACGTCGCGAACAAGAGCTGGTTCGCGTGGTAGTCGTCCGTCCGGCCTCGCTTCTTTGCGCGGCCGGCAACGCTCAGATAGGATCGCCCCGGTGAGTCGAAAGTGCCCCAACTGCGCGACCGTCTTCGAAGACGCCACCTTCTTCTGCGGGCACGATGGGACCATCACCCTGCAGGTGCAGCCCGAGGGGGACGAGGACCCACGCATCGGCACGCAGCTCGGTGACTACCTCGTCGTGGCGCGCGTCGCCGACGGAGGGATGGGTCGCGTCTACGAAGGACGCCACCCCGAGACCCGTCAGCGCATGGCCATCAAGGTGCTGCACCCCGAGATCGCGGCGGACTCGGTCGCGGTGGAGCGCTTCAAGCGGGAGTTCGAGACCGCCAACGAGTTCCGGCACCCGCACATCGTGTCGGTGCACGAGTTCGGGAGCACCCCGGAGGGGTCGTACTTCATGACCATGGAGTACCTCTACGGCGAGGAGCTGGGCGCGGCCATTCGGCGAGACGGCGCGCAGCCTCTGCCGCGCGTCATCCAGACCCTGTGTCAGACCGCGCTGGCGCTGGACTACGCGCACTCCTTCGGCGTGATCCATCGCGACCTCAAGCCGGACAACATCTTCCTCTGCAAGCGCGAGGCGGGCGACGACGTGCGCATCCTCGACTTCGGGTCCGTCAAGCTGCAGATGGAGACCGGTCCGAAGCTCACCGCGTTCGGGACCACCCTGGGCTCGCCCTACTACATGTCTCCCGAGCAAGCGATGGGTAAGCTGGACGTCGACCAGCGCACCGACGTGTTCGCCATCGCGGCCATGTTGCACGAGATGGTCACGGGCCGGGTTGCCTTCGACGGCGAGAACGTCGCGGCCATCTTGATGAACATCATCAAGGGCGACCCCACGCCTGCGAGCGCGCTCGAGCCCGACCTACCGCAGGCGCTGGATGCGGTCATCGAGAAGGGGGTCGCCAAAGACAAGGCGCAGCGCTACCCGTCCGTCACCGCCCTGGCTGCGGCCACGCTGCATGCGTTCGGGCTCACGGGGAGCGTCGAGGAGTGGGCCGACAAGTCCGTCGCCGAGATCGAGCTGGCCCTGAGTCGCGCGACCCCGCCCGCGGCTCCCGCGTTCGGTGCGATGGACGCCGGCTTCGAGGCTCCGCCCGCCATGGTCTCGATGCCCCCGGACCGGCCGAGCGTCGACGCCCTCCCGCGCTCACCCGTGCTGCTGTGGGTCGGGGTTGGCGTCGTCGTCACCTTGTTGATCGCCGCAGCGGGCGTCGCGTGGGCGCTGCTCAGCTAGGTAGCGTGGCGAACCCGCTCATCTAGGGGGCGGTGCGCACCCAGCTGGCGCCGTCGAGGCGGACGATGGTGGCCGCGTGGTTCGGGCCGCGCTCCGCGCTGAAGCCCTGAGATGCGCCCGCCGTCGTCGAGTCCTGGAGCCCGGCGAGCGCGCTGGCGAGGGACTCCCGGGTCGCGCTGCCGGCCTCCACGCGGCCCTGGATCATGGACACCGCGTCGAAGGCGTACGCGGCGAGCATGCTCGGGGGCTGACCGTAGCGGGTCGTGAACGCGTCTCGGAACTGCTCCGCGGTCGCCGACAGGGGGCCGCTAGCGTCGAAGGGGCGCGCCGCCTGGGCGCCCTGGAGGTAGCGACCGGTCGAGCGGGCGAGCCCCGCGTCGAAGGCCAAGCTGGGCAGCAGGACTCGAATGGCGCGGCGGCCGTTGGGCACCGTCTGCCCGGGGCCCACGCTGATCAGCCCCACGGCGGCGAGCGAAGGCGCAATCAACGTCACCGCTGACGCACCGTCACCGATGACGACCACGTCCGGGCGGAGCGCCGCCGTGGCCCGCATGGCGTCGCCGAACGCGGTCGTGCCTGGGGCGTACTCGACCGCACCGACCACCTCACCACCCAGGGCACCGGCCTCGCTGCGAACCGCGTCCCGAACCGCATGCCCGTAGCCGTGCGCAGCATGCAAGACGACCACGCGGCGCACGGACGCGCTGAGCGTGGTGCGCAGCAGGGCGCGGACCTCCTCCAGAGGGGAAGGCAGAATGCGGAAGATGTTGCGCCCGCGGGCCTCGATCCCTCCTGCGGGGCTGAGGGTGATCATGGGCACGCCGAGGGCCTCGGCGCGCGCCGCCGCGAGCGTGGCCGCCTCGCCCCCGATGGGCCCGACAATCGCGACGACGCGATGCAGCGTGACCAGCTCGTCCACGGCGGCGACCGCGGCGGCCGGATCGTCCCCGATGTCGCGGTGGATGATCTGGAAGTCGTTCGCCGTGAGCGGCCCGGTCGGAGGAGACCCGGCCGCGAGGGCCATGCCTCGCAGCGCGGCTTGGCCAGCCTCCTGCCCCCGCCCGCTCAGCGGCAGCAACGCGCCAATCACGCGTGGATCCGCCGTCCCCGTGCGCTCGGCGCGCATCGCCATGGACGCTAGGTCGGGCTCCAACGTCTCGCCGGCCCGGGTCAGCGCCCCGGCCAGCACCCGCACGCGCGGCAGGTCCCCGGCCGCGAACGCCGCGCGCATCTGCGCGCGCGCCAAGACGGGCCACGCAACTCCCGTGTGAGGCAGCGTCTCGTACAGACGCGTGGCGACCTCGGGGGGCAGTGGAGCGCTCAAGGCCTCACGCAGACGCGCGTCGGCTTCAGCGCGGTCTGCGTCGGACGCGGGCTCGGCCAGCAGCGCGTCCAGCGTGACGATGGCGCGCTCCACGTCGTTGGTCGCGAGGGCCGAGGCCGCCAGCGTGCGCAAGAGCAGGGTGGTCTCTTCGGGGTCCACCGTGCGGCCACGCAGAGGCTCCAGGATCGCGACAGCTGCGGCGTGATCGCCCAGGAAGTGCCGCGTCACGCCCACGTAGAAGCGTCCCCTCTCGGCGACCGCCGGGTCCGGGTGCCGCGCCACCTGCTCGAAGAGCGGCAACGCCACGCTCGGCTGTCCCTCGGCGAGCCGCAGTCGCCCCAAGCCCAGCTGCGCGACGGGCCGCAGCGCATCATCGGGGTAGCGGGCGAGGTAGGCCTCGTAGCGCTCCACGGCCTCCGCGCTACGTCCCGCGTCGGCTGCCTCCCGAGCCGCGCGCACTTCGTCTTCTGCGGCGCGGTTGTCCGTGGTGACCAGGGGCAACGTGGTGTCGGGGCCCGTGTGGCGCGGGCAGCCCAGCAAGGACACGGCGAGCAGCGCTGTGGCGAAGGCGCTCTGGAGCATGGAGAGAGAGCCCGCCGCAGGCAGCGCGAGCGCCCTCGGCGCGACCGGGAGGTTCATGGGAAACACCACAGCATCCATGCCCGAACTGGTGCCATCCGACCAGCCCTCAGGCAACTTTAACGCTGCGTCAGTCCCGTATGGCGCGGACCAGCAAGCTCGCGAACGAGGCCACCTGGGGTGCGTCGGGCTGCGCTTCGAAGCGGCGCGCCGAGGCCGCACACGCGCTCACCAGCAGGCCGCCCCCCTCGCGCTCGTGGGTCCGCAGCCGCTCCTGGGCGATGGCGTCCGACGTCGCGCGATCCGTACGCGGGAGCTGGCCGCCGCCACCGCTGCACTCTGCACGCTCACCGTGGTGGTGAAACTCGCTCAG
Source organism: Sandaracinaceae bacterium (assembly GCA_020633075.1). Taxonomy (GTDB): domain Bacteria; phylum Myxococcota_A; class Polyangia; order Polyangiales; family Houyiibacteriaceae; genus JADJJE01. The sequence continues at coordinate 1,560,311 of JACKEI010000001.1, read as the reverse complement.
CTGGCGGCCGAGCGCTTTGCGCAAGACACGCCGAGGCTCTTCGTAGACACCCAGACCGCGCCCTAGCTTGCACGGGTCGTGGTAGCGCACGGGCCCGTCGGGCAGGTCGGGGATGGGCTCGAGCCGGGCGATGTGCCGGTCCGCGAGCTGGCTCAGGTGCGACATGCGGACATCGCTCTCGAGGCCCATGCGCTTCGCGATCGCGGAGAGCGCATACAAGCACCCCGGGTCCTCGAAGACCACCTCTTGGGCTCCCTCGAAGCGCGCCAGCATGCGCGTCGCGGCCGACAGGAAGCCGTCTCGGTCGCCCGCCTCCAGCAGCGGGAGCCCGCAGCAGCCGGAGGCCTCGACGCGGGTGGGCACGCCAGCGAGCCGGCGCACGGCCTCTTCGCCGGCGAGCGCGTCATCCGGCCGCACGGCGCAGGCGGTGCACCCTGGGAAGAACACCACCGGCGCGTCGCTGCGCGCCAGCTTGTCCTGCCCGAAGATGCGCTCGGCCGCGCTGGCGGCGTGCTCTTGGCGGGCTTGGTGTCGTTCGATGATGGAGTACGCGGCGGCCGGAGCGACCCGTGCCCGCACCGCCTCGGCGCGACCCGCGTTCAGCGCCGCCGCCACTTCCGTGTCGTGGTCGCAGTACGACTTGCAGCGCTGACAGCCGGTGCACGCGTAGAGCGAAGCGGCGTGCGCCTCGTCCAGCGGCAGCTGCCCCTTCGCCAGGTGGTGCAGGTTGGTCATCTTGCCCCAGGGCGTGGTGGTCTCGCTCCCTTGCGCGGTGCTCACCGGACAGGCCACGCGGCACAGCTTGGGGCAGAAGCTGCAGTACGTGTGCTCACGCTCGTGGGCGGTGACCAGAGGCAGAAGGTGCGTCATCGCCAGAGACAGTAGCAGCCCCCAGGCTAGCGCGACACGACGAAGGTCAGTCGCTGCCGCAGCGAGGACGTGACCGCGGGCATGCGCTGCGACCGCACCAGCGGCGCCACGCAGGTCTGCAGGGACGCTGGCGAGGTGCCTACCGCCGACCACTCGCCCGTGGGGTTGACCACGAGGATGAGCCTCACCGAGTCCTGTCCAGCGTCGCTCATGCACGCGCGCACGGCGGGCATCACGGGCTCGAGAGTCACCAAGGCGACCTCTCGCGTGAGATGAGAGAGAGGCTCGGTGGAGACCACCGTGCGGGTGCCGGGTGTGGCCGGCCGCGCGGCCGCCTGAGCCGCGGCCTCTTCCTCCGCTGCAGCGTCCAGCTCTGCCTGACGCTCAGCCTCGGCCGCCGCGCGTCGGGAAGCTTGCTGCTGCAAGAGATACTGGGCGCGCAAGCGCAGGGTGGAGGAGCTGGCCTCGTCCGACGCGATCTCCAAGAGCGCAGGCTGCACCAGGTCCGCGTCGAGCTCGGCCAGCGCGTTCATGGCGGTCTCGAGTGCGATGCGGAGGCCGTTGGTGGCCGCGTCGGCGTGATACAGGCGCAGAAAGCGCAGGAGCGCGGGGGCGGCCTCGGCGGGCCCCAGGGTGCTCAGCGCGGCGACGATGTTCGGCAGGGCTTCGTCGGGAGTCGCCGGGTCCCACAGATGCTCGACCAGCAGCGGGACAGCGGCCACCGCGCCCATCCGGACCGCCGCGTCGGCGAGGGGAGCGACCGCAGGGAGCCGCGTGCCGGACACGAAGTCTGCGTGCCGCGCCAGCGCACGCAGGACCGCCTGCTGACCGTCGCTCCGCTCGGCGAGCCCGTCGCAGGCTTCCTCGCGGATCGGCCGTGCGGCCGTCTCGCTCTCGCAGAGGCCGACGAGGCTCGCCGTCGGGCCCTCACCGGGGAGCGCGCGGAGAGAACGCAGCGCGAAGATGCTCGCTGCCGAGAGTCGCATGTCTCGGTGGTCGGCGATGGCCGAGAGCTGCGCGCCGACGTCGGGGTCCGCGGTGGCGGCGGGCCCACGCTGCACGTCCCCCACATGGAAGCGGACGAGCGTGGTTGCGTGCGAGCCCTCGATGCGACGGCTCACGCTTCCGTCGCGTGCATCGAGGATGGTGATGGCCCCGTCGTCCTCGGCGAGGAGCAGCGCCCCGTCGATGGGCTCTGCGCCCGTGAGGTTCTGTTGCGCGCGATACGCCCAGCGCACCGCGCCGCTCTCGGCGTCCAACGCGAACACGACCTGATGGAAGAGCGCGTACAGCGTGTCGTCGGTCAGCCGCACGTCTTCACCTGTTCCCGATGGCCGGAACGCGAGACGCACCCGGCTGATGGCGGAGTCCACGGCGGGCGGCTCCTGATAGGGGTCCACCATGAAGGCGGGCCGCCCCGGCAGGTCCACGGTGGGGGGGACATAGTGCGCCGAGTCTTCTCTGCTCCCCGAGGCGATGGTGGGGGTCAGACGAAAGAGGTCGCGCTGACCCATGTACACGTGGCCCCCCTGCGCGAAAGCGTGTCCCAGCACGGAGCCACGGACACGCACGCGTGCGACCTCTTCCGCCGTGCGCGCGTCCAGGAAGGAGAGGTACTGGCTGCCCCAGGGAACCATCACCATGCCCGCCGCGACCTCTGGGCTGCCCATGACGTGCCGTGCGCTGAGGCGCTGGGTGACCTCGGTGCCGTGCACGATCACCAGCTCGGCGTGGGCCGTGACGCCTGCGTTGCTGGAGAGCGTGAAGGCCCCGATGTGGCCGGACCCGGCTGCGCCGACCAACCACAGCCCGTGGTCTGGGAACGCGAAGCGCTGCGCCCCGGTTCGAACGTCCCGCGCGACGATGCGCTCGCCCTCGTGCGACACGATGACGTCGCCCGCCAGGTGCGGCCACGAGCGCGGCTGGGCGGGCTGCCTCCAGAGCTCGCGACCCGTCTCGAGGTCCGTCACGAACAGCTCGCTGGGGTCGCCCCCGACGCCGTACGCCACGCCGTGCTCGCGTGGAGCGGGGGCGGCAGCCAAGCGGGCCAGCACGGCCTCGATGCGCTCCGGCCGGTTGTCAGGCGCGGCGATGCCGAAGGTGTCGTAGTGAATGGACTGCGCGCAGCCGCTGCCGACGACGAGAGCGAGGCCGGCGACGAGCGAACCGAGGGCGGGGCGGGACGATGAAGGCATACGGTGGTTCATGGTTCCTCGCTCAGTCGACGATGCGCATGGCCGCATCCGAGGCAGCTTGGCGCACGCGCGCGTCGCGTCCTTGGGCCGGGATGGAGTCCGCCAGGTCTTCGAGAAAGACCTTCACCTCGGCCGTGCCCAGCTCTTGCAGCTGCGCCACCAGGTCGAGCTTGTTGCGCTCGGAGATGTCCTCACGAGCGAAGAGCTCGGTGAGCGCGGGGCTCATCACGTCGAAGGGGAGCCGCCCCACGTAGGCTGTGAGCCTCCGGATCTCGTCACCCTGCACCAGGCTCGCCAGCGATGGCGCAGCCTCGTACAGGTGCCTGTCCAGCACCAGGAAGAGGGGCTCCACGGAATCGTGGTCATGGAGGCCTCCGAGCGCGACGGCGGCTGCGGCGCGCACCGAGGGGGCAGGGTCGGAGAGGCGCGCGCGAATGGCGAGCGCTGCGCCCGGCGGACGGCACGCTTGCACAGCGCGGATGGCGGCGGCACGCACGTCGGGGTGGCGGTGCGGGAGGCCGACCTCGATCAGCGCGGGGCCAGCGCTGGCGTGCCCGAGCACGCCCAGCGTCTCCACGAAGTGCACCACCAGAGCGCGCGGCAAGCCCTGCCGCAGACGCTCCGCGATCAACACGGCCGCGTCCGGCGTCCCGACCTGCACCAGCTCCATCAGCGCTTCCTCGAGCGCGCCCGCGTCGCTGGACGCGAGCTTGGCGCGCGTGGCGTCCGTAATGGAGGGGGGCGCTGCCTGAGCGGTGCGTCCCCGCGCGCGACTGTGGCCGCGCTGCGCTTGCGCGTGCGGGACACCGACAACGCCGCTGAGCAAGATGGCGGAACCGAGGATTGTCGCGAGTGAGACGCGACGGAGCGGTAGTAGGAAATGTCGCACAGAAGCCCCCAAGTCAGGACAAGGTACGGTGCTGTATGTCACCGCGCAAGGATTCCGACCTCAACACACAGACTGGCGCCCACCTGTCGTTCTTGGCATACCCTCCGCCATGCTCCGGTCTCCCCTCAGCCTGGTCCTGATCGCCGTGGCCGTGGGCCTGTGCGCTGCGCCCCGCACGCGGGCGGACGGGTCCGCGGCGGAGGCGTTGTTGGCGGTAGTCAGCGCCGACCCGATGGACTACGCCGCCGTGGCGCGGCGCATTGGCGACCCGGCCCTTGCGGGGGTCCTGCGCGACGAAGACGCTGCGCCGGAGCTACAGCTGGCGGCGCTTCGTGCGGCTCCCTACGCGCGGGCGCCCGAGCTCCTGTTGGAGGCTGTGGTGGCGATCGCGATGGGTACGGACCCGGCGCTCGCTCCCGGTGCCCTCAGGAGCGCCTCCCAGATCGCGGAGCGGATCGACTTCGATGCCCTCGAGCAGCGAGAGACCGACCCGGACGTCCTGACGGCCCCCGCGGAGAGCCTGGCAGAACTCGGTGACGACAGCGAGGCGCGGGCGGACCTCCGACAGCTCGCCGTCGACGTCGCGGCGCGCCTGCGTTCGCTGCAGGCCGAGCCGCACGAGTAGTCGCTCGGCGCTCGGCGCTGCAGCGCGGCGGTGGCGCTCAGCCCTCGATGTCTTCGCGCAGGTCGGCCAGGGTGCGTGCGGTCTCGCGCAGGGCGTCCTCGGCGACCTTCAGGCTGGTCTGCGCCACACGCAGACCCTGGCTGGCCCACAGGCGGCTGACCTCGGCCAAGTTGCCGGCCACGCCGCGCAGGTGTTCTTCGATCTCCTCGATCTGCTGAGTCTGGCCACGGGTGAGGTCGCGGGAAGTAGATGCGGGACGGTTGAACATGATGATCTCCTGGTGAGTGACGAGAGAGAGCGAAGGGAGCTCAGCGCTTGGTCTTGCCGTCCACGCGCTGCTTGAAGCCGTCCACGACCTCGGCGGTCATGGAGAGGCTCTTGGCGGAGGTCTCGAGGACCTGCTTGCCGACGTTCAAGCCATGGCTGGCCCACAGCTTGGTGACGTCCACGAGGGTGCTCGCGGCCTTCTGGATCTGGGGGACGAGGACGGGTTCGTAGGTCTGCTTGGTCTGGTTCATGGCGTTCTCCGTGTTCTGAGCGCGGTGGCTCGGGGTGGGGTTCAGGACGCAGCTCTCCCGTCACCCGCGCGGCGGCGTGGGCGTGTTGAATGAGAGGGCCGGGGGGTTGCGTGTGGCTCAGCCCGGTTGGGGCACGGCCTCGGGGCTCACGATGGCGCTCCGCCCGGCCTCGGTGAAGAGGACGAGGAACGCTTGGGAGCCGGCCGCCATGGCGCGACCGGTCACAGCACAGGTGGTGGCGTGCGCCAGCACCATGGGGGTGAAGCCGACGGCGCCCTCGAGCGGGGGCCGCGGTGCATCTTGGGACTCAGGGGCGGGGGGCACGTCCGAGTGCGCCCGCTGCCGCAGCGACTGCCGCTGGTTGCGCAGCAGCTCCGCGGCGCCGCGCAGCTCTCCCTCCGCGCGAGTGCCGACGCTGTCCACCGCGTCGAGGGCGTCCTCGAGCAGGGCGCGCACGACGTTGGACACCGGCATGCGCCACGAGGTAGCGAGGCGCTTGAGCTCCGACTCCAACACGGCTGGCACGCGAGTGTGGAGAACGCGCTCCTTGCGACCAGGGCGAGCCCCACCGGGGCTGGTGCTGCTGGCGTCGTCCGTATCGGACTCGTCGTTCACGGGGCCGTCACTCTCAGGGTCGGAAGGGGGCGGGCTGCTGTCGTTCGCGTTCGTCACTCCCCCTTTGTAACACGGGGCGTGATACAAGCAAGCCTTTGCGTCGATTTTGTATCACGACAAAATAATGTAGTATTTACATACGTATGCGACGTAAAACAACGTGGAATATCATGGTGTGATTCGATATGTGACACATTGTGTCCGTCTAGGTCGCGCGAGCTAACCCATTTTGCTTGCCGGTCGCGTCCCGATGAGGCAAGTCGGCAGCGTGCACGCTACGGCCCGCAGTCCCCGCTCCTACAAGGTTCTCTTGGTGTGCCTCGCGGCCGCTGCGCTGCTGACCGCCATGGATCTCGGCTCCAAGGTCTGGGCGCTGGACGCGCTCTCGGCGGAGAGCTTCGTCCCCGCAGGCGAGGTCTGCGTTGCAGATGAAGACGGCTACATCCGCAACCAGCGGCGTCGCCGCGCCCCCGTGGTGCTGATCGACGGCGTGCTGGAGTTCAGCTACGCCGAGAATTGTGGCGCCGCCTTTGGCTTCCTGCGCGACTTCGCGCTGCGCCGCTACATCTTCTTCCCGGCTGCCCTGTTCGCCGTGCTCCTGCTCCCGTGGATGCTGCTGCGCGGGCAGGGAGGGCGCCTCTTCGTGTGGAGCGTGCCCTTCATCGTCGCTGGCGCCCTTGGCAACCTGCACGACCGTGTGGTGCACGGGTTCGTGGTGGACTTCATCCGCTTCTACGTGCGGGACGGGTGGTGGTTTCTGCAGCCAGGCTGGGAGTACCCCACCTTCAACGTCGCCGACATCCACATCACGGTCGGCGTGGTGCTGATCCTGCTCGACGGATTCGCCGAGGGGCGTCGGGAGCGGGCGCAGCAGCTCGCCGCCGAGGCTGCGTCGGCGTCCCCTGCCGAGGCCGCGGACGCGGCCCCCGAGGCGCCAGAGTCGGCGGACCAAGACGCGCAGGACGAGGGCGAGCTCGTCATCTGAGCGCCTTGCGCGTTCAGCCGGTCGAGCCGCCGCCTCATCCCCTTCGTCCGCGTCTTGAACGCTGCTACACTACACGTCACGGAGGTCGTTTGGCGATGTCGAGACCCAAGGTGATGGCCGCGCTTGCGAGTGCGGCGTTGGTCGGCACGACCACGCTGGGCGTTGCCATCGGAGGTGGGTCGGCCGTCCACGTTCGCGCTCAAGACAGCACCCTTGTGCCCCCGTGGATGCCAGCGTCGTGCAGTGCCCCGTTCCCGTACGAACGCGGGAGGCTCTTCGCGAGCCCGCTCGATCAAGAGCCCTTGCTCACCATCTACGGTTCGGCGACGTACGCGGTCGTGGGTCCCGCCACTCAGGGGCGACTGCCCGTCCGCGTCATCCACCCGGTGCTGGGTGCGCGCTTCTACATGGCGTCGGGCGACTGCAGCGTCGTGACACTCGTCTCGGGGCGGCTCGAAGGGGTGTCGGTGTCGTTCGACGCAGGTGATGTGCTCACGGTGGTCGGGCCGGGGAGCAATGCAGGGATGACCCGCGTGCGCGCGGATGTGAAGGTATTGGAGGGGGCGACGGTCCACGACGTCGGCGCGTTCGAGGGGGACATCGAGACCACACGGATCGCGGGTGGCCGGCCACAGAGCCCAGAGCGACTTCCCGTGGCCGAGGTAGCGCTGGCGCCCGTGACGTTCTCGCTACGCGCCACCCCAGGGGGCCCCGTCACCCACACCGTGAGCATGCCCGAACGTGTACGTGTCCACGTGGTGCGACGAGACGGCGCGTTCACGGCAATCCGCGTTGGCCACGGTCCCTATCTCTTCGGCTGGACGGACGCGAAACTCAGCCCGGCTGGGTCGGGCTTTGGAATCGGGGGTCTCGGCGGTCCCGGTCGGACGCCATGGCGAGTCCCGGCGGGAGCAAGCATCGAGCTGCGTCCGGGAGTCGAGGTGATCGCCGCAGAGGATCTACCCGCCACCGCTCGGCCCCCGCACGAGGATGGCCGGGTGCCCATCGAAGTTCGCGCTCGCGGAGTGTCGCTCACCGGGGTCGTTGCTCCAGGGGTTCTGGTGCGCCAGCTCCCACGCTGAGCGCTCTAGACGTCGGTGTGGCTGGCGTCGGGGATTGACGCGGCGTCGGCTACTGCGGGTGCCACGTCAGGGGCCGCCATCAGCGCTTGCGCGTGCGCGCGTAGCCGGGGCCAGGCCACCGCACAGAAGCCCACGATGACGATGCTGATCCACTGGGACGTGGTGAACCAGCCGAAGTCTCCGCGGTCGTCCGCGCGCACGTACTCGAGCCCGAAGCGCAGCCCCGCGTACAGCAACAGGAACACCAGCATGAGCTGACCGTCGAAGCGCTTGCGGGGGCGCAGCCACAGCATGGTGAAGGCCGCGATGGCTAGGCAGCCGATGGCCTCGAAGAGCTGCGCGGGGACCACCGGGAGCGACTCGAGGTTCACGCTCGCCAAGAGGCCGTGCTCGTGCTGCTCGCGTGACGCGGAGGACCCCGGCGGGAAGACGATGGCCCACGGGCTGTCGCTGATGACCCCGAAGCAGCAGCCCCCTAGGAAGCACCCCATGCGACCGAAGAAGAGCCCGAGAGGGATGCCCATGCCGGCGATGTCCACGCCCTTGAGCACCGGGTACTTGTCGTGCTTCAGGAACCAGATACCGAAGACGCTCGCGGCGATGAGCCCGCCGTAGTAGGCGAGGCCCCCTTGCCAGAACTTGGCCCACGCGAGGCAGTCGCGCTCGAGTGGGGCGCAGCCGCCCAGCTCGGCGTTCCAGCGCCAGCCCTCGATGGCGAGGCACTCGGCCTCGGGCATGGGCCAGGCCACCTGGCTGGGGTCCACGCACTGGTAGACGTACTGCATGAAGAAGCCGTCGGCGAAGACGTGCAGCACCCGCGCGCCCAGCACGCCCATGATGAGCGAGAAGAGCCCCAGGTCGATGATGGTGTCGGGGTCGTGGCCACCGCGCTTGGCGATGCGCGCTCCGAGGAACGTCGCCGCCGAGAAGCCGATGATCAGCAGCGTGAAGTAGGCGGGGACGGGGTAGTCGAAGAAGGTGAAGAGGGTCGGATACATCAGCGGATGCCAAGGGCGAGCGCGACGCCGTCGACGTCGGTGGACACCCTAGCGTCTCCGTCCTCCACCTGCCCAGCCTCGAAGCGGGTGGCCAGGGTCTCACGGGCGATCCCTTCGGCGTGCTCCGCGAGGGCCTGCGCGAGCTCCGCGTCGTCCGTGCTGTAGGTCACGTCGATGCGCGCGTCGTAGGCCAGGTCGCGGTCCTTGCGCACGCGCTGGATGCGGTTGACCACCTCGCGGGCGAGCCCCTCCCGGCGCAGCGCGTCCGTGATCTGCGTGTCGATCAGTACCACGTGCCCGCCGCCGGAGGCTGCCGCGAAGCCCTCCTTGGCGCGCAGCCGCACCTCGAGCTCGCTCGCGTCCAGGGTGACCGGCGTCCCAGCGAGATCAATCGTGATGCTGCCCTCGCGCTCGAGCGTGGCGTGCAGCGCAGACCCGTCCGCCTTCTGCAGCGCGGCCTTGCAGGCGGGTACCTGCTTGCCCAGCTTGGGGCCCAGCACGCGGAAGTTGGGCTGCAGGTCGAACTCCACGTACTTGGCGGGCTCCTGCGTGAAGTTCAGCGCCTTCACGTTCAGCTCCTCGCGCACGTCCGCGGCGAAGCGGTCGATGCGGGCGCGCTCGGTGTCGTCGGCCACCACGACGATGGCCTCGCTGAGCGGCTGACGCACCTTGAGCTTGGCGTCGTTGCGCACGCGCGAGCCGAGGTTGACCACGTTGCGCACGGCAGCCACGGAGGCGCGCAGCTCGTCGTCGGCGCGCTCGCTCATGGGCTCCGGGAAGGCCGCGAGGTGCACGGACGCGGGGAGAGCCCGGCCGTCCGCCGGAGTCAGCGTGGTGACCAGGTTCTGGTAGATCTCCTCCGCGATGAACGGCACGAAGGGGGCCACCAGCTTCGTGAGGTCCACCAGCACCTCGTACAGGGTGGCGAACGCGCTCTGCTTGTCGGCCGGGTTCTCGCCCTCGGGGGCCCAGAAGCGGTCGCGGCTGCGGCGCACGTACCAGTTGCTGAGCGCGTCGACGAAGCTCTGTAGGTGGCGCACGGCCAGGTGGCTCTTGTACGCGTCCAGCTCGGCGCGCACCTTGCCCACGGTGTCGTCCAGCTCGGCCAGGATGTAGCGGTCCAGTTCTGCGCGCTGCGCGATGGGGGGCGCGCTGCTGGGCTCGAACCCGTCGATGTTCGCGTACGTCACGAAGAAGCTGTAGACGTTCCAGATCTTGAGCAGGAACTCGCGCACCGCGTCGGTGGCGGCCTGGTCGAAGAAGCGGGTGTTCTGACCGGGCACGGTGGCCGAGTAGAGGGCCCAGCGCACCGCGTCGCCGCCCACGCGGTCCATCAGCACCATGGGGTCGGTGTAGTTCTTCAGGCTCTTGCTGTACTTCTTGCCGTGCTCGTCGGTGAGCAGGCCCAGCACCACGCAGTTGCGGAACGGGTGGGGCGTGGGCTTCTCCTGGAAGAGCAGGGTGCTGATGGTCATCAGCGAGTAGAACCAGCCCCGCGTCTGGTCCACGGCCTCGGTGATGAAGTCCGCCGGGAAGGTGCGCTCGAACTCGGCGTGGTTCTGCAGGGGGTAGCCCAGCTGCGCGAAGGGCATGCAGCCGCTGTCGAACCAGCAGTCGATCACCTCCGGGACGCGGCGGTAGGTGCCCGGTTCTCCGGGCTTCTGCCAGGTGACCGCGTCGATCCACGGCTTGTGCACCATGAGGTGCTCCTGCAGCGTGGGGTCCTTCTCGCGCGCGGCCGTGAAGTGGTCGAAGGCCTGCGGGTTCTTGGCGAGGATGGCTTCGACGGAGGCCGCGCACTCCATGGCGCCGGTCTCGTCGTTGATCCACACGGGCAGGGGCGTGCCCCAGAAGCGCTCGCGGGACAGGGCCCAGTCCACGTTGCCGGCCAGGAACTGCCCAAAGCGCCCGTCCTTGATGTGACTCGGCTCCCAGTTCACTTCCTGGTTGTTGGCCTGTACGCGGTGGATCTCCTGCGTGGTCCGCACGAACCACCCGCGGCGCGCGTACTGGATGAGCGGGTCGCTCATCTTGCGCCAACAGTAGGGGTAGTCGTGCCGGTAGACCTCCTGCTTGAAGAGCAGGCCGCGCCCCTTGAGGTTGCGGATGATGTCCTTGTCCGCGTCCTTGCAGAAGCGCCCGGCGAAGTCCGTGACCTCCGGAGGGAAGGTTCCGTCGGGCTTCAGCAGCTGCAGGAAGCCCATGCCCTGCTCCTGGCAGACGCGGTAGTCGTCCTCGCCGAACGCCGGCGCGAGGTGGACCAAGCCGGACCCGCTCTCCACCGAGACAAAGTCCGCGGCCACGACCTCGTGCGCGCGTCCTCCCTCGGGCGCGGCGTAGCTGAAGGGCGAGACGTAGGCCTTGCCGACCAGGTCGGCGCCCTTGTGTCGCGCGACCACCGTGTGCGCGGTGTCCCCGAAGACCTTGCCTAGCAGCGCCTCGGCGAGGATGAGCCGCTCTTGGTCGGCGCCTTCGCCTGTCTCCACGGTCACGTAGTCGAGTGTGGCGCCCACCGCGAGCGCGACGTTGCTGGGCAGCGTCCACGGTGTGGTGGTCCACGCTAGGAACGAGGTCTTGTCCTCGCCAACGACGCCGAAGCGCACCATCACGGACGGGTCGTCCACCTCGAGGTAGCCCTGGCCGACCTCGCCGGACGAGAGGGCGGTGCCCCCTTGCGGCCACCACCACAGCACCTTGTAGCCCTGGTACAGCAGGCCCTGCTCGAAGAGCGAGGACAGCGCCCACCAGACGCTCTCCACGTAGCTCTTGTGAAAGGTCACGTAGGCCTGGTCCAGATCGACCCAGAAGCCGATGCGACGCGTCATGCGGCGCCACTCCTCGATGTAGCGGAAGACCGAGTCGATGCACTGGCGGCTGAACTCCTCCACGCCGTAGGCCTCGATGGCCTCGCGCCCGCTGATTCCGAGCGCCTTCTCGACCTCCACCTCGACGGGCAGGCCGTGCGTGTCCCAGCCGCCGCGGCGCGGCACGTAGTAGCCGCACATCGAGCGGTAGCGCAGGAACACGTCCTTCATGACGCGGGTGAGCACGTGGCCCGCGTGGGGCATGCCGTTGGCGGTGGGCGGGCCCTCGTAGAACACGAAGGGCGGGCGGGTGTCTTCACCCGGGGGTGCCTCGAGGGTCTTTTCGAAGATTCGCTCGCGCTCCCAGAACGCGAGGAGCTCTTCGTCGAGCTCGGGGAACTTCACGCTGGGACTGACGGGACGGAACGCCATGATGGCGCGGTGTACCATCGCGGGAGCGGGTTTCAAAGGCGCAGACGCGGCTGAGAGGGTCATCGGAAACGAAGTCGCCCGCGCGAGCCCGGTGTGGGGCCTGCGCGGGCGAGCTCGTCTTCACCGCCCGGTCAGGGCGGGACCGCTCAGCGGCGGCGGCGGCGCGTCACCACGGCGACCAGGGCGAGGAGCGCCATGGCTGCCGGGAGACCCGAGGACGACCCGGCACCGGCCGTGCACAAGGCACCGCCGCTGATGCCGCCCGTGGGCGCCGCGATGTTGACCATGCAGCGGTTGTTGCTGCCACACGAGCTGCCTGCGGGGCAGTCCGAGTCGCCGCTGCAGCCGCAGGCCGGGGTCGTGTCGAGGTCCACGCACAGCTGGCCCGCGCTGGAGGTCGCGCACGCCGTGGCGTTGGTGGCCGTGCAGAGCACACAGGCTCCGACGGTGGTGTTGCAGACGGGCGCTGCGGGCTCCGTGCAGTCCGCGTCGGTGACGCAGCTCGGGACGCAGGTCTCGGCCATGCAGACCTCGTTGGCGTCGCAGTCGCTCTCGGTCCGGCAGTCCACGCACAGGAACGCGTCGCTGCACACGGGGTGCGCTGCCGGGCAGTCCGCGTCGCTGGTGCAAGGCGGCTCGCACACGTTGTTGTTGCAGAGCTCACCGTTCGAGCAGTCCGCCGCCGTGGTGCACTCCACGCAGGTCCCGCTGCCGTCGCAGACGGGGAGGCGGGGGTCCACACAGTCGGCGTCGGTCACGCAGCCGGGCATGCAGGTCTGCAGCAGGATGCCGCACACCTCGCCCACGCCGCAGTCTCCGTCGGTGACGCAGCCCACGCAGGTGTTGTTGGGCGCGCAGACGTCGCCGCCCGTGCAGTCCGCGTCGTCCTCGCACTCCACGCAGACCTGGCTGCTGGTGCACACGCCGCTCAGGCAGTCGCCGCCCACCAAGCACTGCGTGCAGTTGCCTGCCGCCGTGTCACAGACGGGCAGCGGCGTGCTGCACTGGCTGTTGTCCACGCACCCCTGGACGCAGGTGTTCGACGCGGTGCACACCTGGTCGGACGCGCAGTCGCTGGTCATGACGCACTCGACGCAGGTCGTGTTGGGCACGTCGCACACGGGGGTGGGCGCGCTGCACTGGGCGTCGCTCGTGCAGATGGGCTCGCAGGTCGAGGCCACGCAGCGGTTGCCGGGACCGCAGTCCAGGTCGTCCACGCAGCCAACACAGGTGCCCATGTCACAGACCTCCATGGTGCAGTCGGCGTCGCTCTGGCACTCCGGACCGCAGGTGAAGGAGGTCTGGTCGCAGACGAAGGTGCCGGGGCACTCGCTGTCGGTCACGCACTCCACGCAGACCCGGGCCGCGCCCGTGCCCATGCAGGTGGGGGCGCTCATGCTGCAGCCGAAGTCCGTGCCGCTGCCCGTGTCCTCGCAGGGGACGCAGCTGCGACCGCCGGCGGAGACGTTGCAGACGGGCGCGCCGACGTTGCAGCCTGCGTCCGTGCCGCCTGTGGTGGTGTCCAGGCAGGTCACGCACGTGTTGGAGGCCGAGCAGACGCCGCCGCTGCAGTCCGCGTCTGCGGTGCACTCGACGCACGAACGCGCCATGGTGCAGGCCGGTGTGGCGGCGCTGCAGCCGTCGTCGGTCACGCCGTCGCCTTGGTTGTCACAAGGTACGCAGAACGATGCGGCGTTGACGCTGACGCACACGGGGCTACCCGCCGTGCAGCCCATGTCCACGCCGCTACCGCTCGCTGTGTCGGTGCACACCGCCGTGCACATGCCGCCCACGCAGATGCCGGCGCCGCAGTCGGCGCTGCTCAAGCACTCCACGCACACCGGGGTGGTGGTCGTGTCGCAGTTCGGCGTGGCCGCGGAGCAGCCGTCGTCCGTGCCCATGCCCGAGTCGGCGCACGCCGTGCAGGTGGGGGCCCCAGTCGTGTCGCACACGGGCAGGGAGCCGCCACAGCCGTCGTCCACGCCGAGCCCGTTGTCACGACAGCCGACGCAGACGTTGCTCTCGCACACGCCCGACGTGCAGTCGCCATCCAAGACGCAGGCCACGCAGATGGGGGTGACGCCGCTCGTGTCGCAGACCGGGGTGAGCGCGCCGCACCCGAAGTTGCCCGCGGACTCGCAGGGGACGCAGGTGGCGGTGCTGCCCGAGCCCGAGCACACCGGCCCGGCGTCGCCCACGTCACCGCAGCCGGCGTCCGGACCTGCCGTGGTGGTGTCGAGGCACGGCACACAGCTGCCCGCGTCGCACGCCCCGCCGGGGCAGTGCGCGTTGGTGAGACACTCCACGCAGACCGGAGCGGTGCTGGTGTCGCAGAAGGGCGCTGCAGCAAGACAGCCCGAGTCCATACCCGCGACGCTGTCATCTGCGCACGCCACGCAGACGTTCCCGCTGCACACACCCGAGCTGCAGTCGCTGTCTGCCGTGCACTCGAGGCAGGTCGGCCCCGCGATGCCGTTCGGGGAGCACGCCGGATTGGTCGTGTCGCAGCCGTGGTCCACCACGCCATCGCCGTCGTCGGTGCAGACGGCGCAGACGGGTGCCGGTCCCGTCTCTGAGCACGCTGGCGCGCCGCTCGCGCAGCCGTTGTCGTTGCCCATGTTCGTGTTGTCTTCACAGGCCAGGCAGTTGCCCAGACCACCACCAAGCTCCTCACAAGCGGGCGCCATGGCGCTGCAGCCGGTGTCGATGCCGCCCACGGTGTCATTCATACACATGATCACGCACATGTGAGTCGCCGTGTTGCAGGTACCCACCAAGCAGTCCGCGTTCACCGTGCACGCCGCGCAGAAGGGCGGTGCCCACGGAGATGACGTGACGCACGCGCCGCCCGCCGCCGTGGCGGGGCAGGAGAAGTCGCGGCCACCCACGGTGTTGTCCTCACACACCTGGCAGGTCGGCGCGCCCGAGCCGAAGTCACACACCGGACGCGCCGCGGTGCAGCCCTGGTCGATGGCGCCCATGGCCGTGTTGCCGCAGGTCGGCGTCGGCGGCACCACGATGACCGTGGTGTCGGTGACGTTGTTCGCGCAGGCCGCGTCCTTGGTGAAGCCCGTCGAGTTGGTCGACGACCCAGCCCACACGCGGATCGTACCGGTGATGCCCGCGGCCACGAGGTCGTTGAAGGGCAGGGCGAACGTCAGGAACACGTCGGTGCCGCCACCGATGCTCGTCCCGGCGTTGGTGACCCGCGCGTTCATCGCCGGGCTGTACGTGTTCGCGCCCACCTGGACGCCCGCGCCGTTCACGATACGAATGATCTCCGCCACGCCGTCGAGCACGACACGGCGCTCTACGGTCGCGGTGTTGCCGTCCGTGTCGATGGCGAAGGACCACGCGAACTGCCGAAAGTCGCCGGCCGGAAAACGCGGGTCAGCCTCGAGCCGCATGCGGAAGTACGCAAAGGACCCTGCCGCGTCCACGTGCCAGCCAAACGCATAGTTGTTCGCGTCTCCCACCAGGTTGATCGCACCAATTGACTCATCCGTCCGTGGGTCCGTGCTGATCATCGCTGGGAGACCACAGAGAAATGGCACGTACGCGCCATCTGCGGGGAACGTCTGTGCCTGGGCGTCTGTCGCCCCCAGGGTCAACATCACAGCGAGCGAACCGATGAGCCATTTCATATGCGGGGGGACTTTCCGTGGTGGCGGCAACTTCGACACGCGGAGTGCACTCCGCTGTACGGGTTTACGGCCTAGCGGGAGCCTGGATACAAGTCCGCAGAAATATTCCCACCACAGCAGCATCGCTGCCCGTGGATGGTCACTCGAGCCGGAGCAAACGCGCGGCGTTTTGCATCAGCACGGCGTCGCGCTCCACCTCGCTGAGCGGCATGCGGGCCACCCAGCCGAGGATCTCCCCGTAGTCGTAGCTGCTGTCTTCCGCGTGGAACCCGTAGGGGGCGTCCGTGCCGTAGAGGCAGCGCTCCGCGCCCATGGCCGCCACGGTGGCCCGTGCCAACCGCTCGTCGATGTACGGGCTCGACAGGTCCACGTGCAGGTTCGGGCACTCGTCGCGGAAGCGCCACAGGTCCTTGTAGAAGGGGAAGCCGGCGTGGGCGCTGATCACGTTCAAGCGTGGATAGTCACGGCAGATGGCCCGGAAGTCGCCGCGCTCGCCAAAGCCGAGGTGAATGAGCACGGGCAGACCCAGCTCTTGGCAGCGGGCCAGCACGGGCCCGAGGACCTCCGTGCGGTAGTCGTGCCAGTGGGGGTGCAGCTTGACGCCAACCATCCCGGGCACGGTGCGGTAGCGCTCGAGGGTGTCCAGGGGCGTCGGGTCCACCGCCGGGTTCAGGAAGACCCAGCCCAGGAAGCGTGTGGGGTGCGCGCGCAGGACCTCGGCCACGGGCTCGTTGTCAGGCAGCGGGAAGATGGGGAAGGCCAGCTTCCCGAGCTTGAACCCGCCATCCACCATGGCGTGCCGGTGGATGCGCTCGGCGAGCGGCCGCCCACGACCGTTCATGAGGTGGCGCATGACCGCCAGCAGGTGCTTCGGCGTGTCGGGGATGGGGCCGTTCAGCGGTGGGATCAGCGCCACGCGGGCGACCCCGACCTCGTCCATCTTGCGGAGCGCCGTGGGCACGTCCAGCAGCTGCGGGTCGAAGTGCGCGTGGCAGTCCAGGATCATACGCGCCGCTCGGCGGCGTCCACGGTGTTGCTGAGCAGCATGGCGATGGTCATGGGGCCCACGCCACCGGGCACGGGCGTGATGGCGCTCGCGCGGGGCAGGGCGGCCTCGTAGTCCACGTCGCCCACCAGGCTACCGTCTTCCAAGCGGTTGATCCCCACGTCGATGACCACCGCGCCGGGCTTGATCCACTCGCCCTTGACGAGCTTGGGCACGCCCACGGCGGCGATGACGATGTCGCTCTCCGCGACGCGGGCGGCCAGGTCCACGGTGCGCGAGTGCGCCATGGTCACGGTGGCGTGCTCGGCCAGCAGCATGAGGCCGATGGGCTTGCCCACCAGCGTGCTGCGCCCGACCACGATGGCGCGCTTGCCCTTGAGCTCCGTGCCCACGCTGGCGAGCATGCGCATACAGCCGCTCGGCGTACACGGGCGCAAGCCGGGGCGGCCAACCACCAGCAGGCCCGCGTTCACCGGGTGCAGGCCGTCCACGTCCTTCGCCGGGTCGATGGCGTCCACCACGGTCTGGTCGTCCAGGTGCTTGGGCAGTGGCAGCTGCACCAGGATGCCGTCGATCCCGGGGGCGGCGTTGAGCTCCGCCACCTTGGCCAGCAGGGTCTCCATGCTGGTGTCCGCCGGCATGCGGTGCACTTCGCCGGCGATGCCGCACTGCGCGGCCGCGCGCTCCTTGTTGCGCACGTAGACCTGGCTGGCCGGGTCCTCGCCCACCAAGACCACGTGCAGCCCGGGCTGCCGGCCATGCTGCGCGAGGAACGCCTCGGCGCGAGCCTTGACCTCCTCGCGTACCACCTTGGAGAGAGCCTTGCCGTCGATGATCTGTGCTTGGTCCGACATGATGCGACGGAGGTAGCAGCCGGGCGCGGGCTAGGGAAGCCCCAAACGCGCGGCCGTGCGCTCCACACCGTCGAGAATGGGCACCGCCACGTCCACGGGGAAACCCTTGGGGAGCGCGGCGCGCACCTCGGCGACGGCGCGCGGCACGCGCGCGAGCAGCGCGTTCAGCCAGCCGTCGAGGATGTGTCCCGGAACCCGGCAGCGTTCGGCGGTCGCGCGAACATGGTCCACACGCACTTCCCGCCAGCGGTAGTGCTTGTGCTTGCCCCGGAAGCTCATCGCGAGCTCCACGCGCTGAGGCGGCCAGTCGCCGCGGGCCATCATGGGGTAGGCCGAGAGGACGTCGTACAGCGGAGTGAGCGAGGCGCGCCCGCCAGGTAGCAGGAAGAGGCTGTAGTTCTTGGCGTGGCCGTCCGGTGCGGCCAGGAGCAGCCCTGCCAGCTGCGCCGTGAAGAAGACCCGTTGGTCCAGGTCGCGGTCCGTGCTGACGCGTGCCAGCAGCTCCATGCACGCCGCGATGTCCGGGCCACCGTTGCTCTCGTACTTGTCGCTGGGAGACAGACCCAGCGCCTGGCAGAAGTCCTCTTGAGGAAAGCGCACGAACCGCACGCCACCCGGGCCGACCTGCACCCGACGGTCGAAGCGCTCTACCGAGAGGACTCGCTGGTCGCGGAACGTCTCCATGGTCGCGTTCGCCACGGGCAGCCCGAGCGCTCGTAGCACCCGCAGGCAGAGCCACTCGTTCTCCACGCTGTCGTGCATGGCCACCTGCCCGCGGGGAACCTGCAGCGCGCCCATCTGCGGCTTGAGGATGTGGGTGGTGGGAGTGGGCGGCTCGGGGGCATACCAGGTCCGCTCGTGTAGCAGCAGCGCCGTCTTGCTCTGCGCGCCGGCGAGCGAGAGGCGGAATGCGTCGCTCTCCGCCATGCCGAGCGGTAAGTCAGTCAGCTGCTGGATGCGCTTGGCGACCTGCGCGCGGCTCAGGCGCTGCCCCAAGCGGCGAGGGTGGCGAGGGTCGGGAGGCTCAGGGTGCGGCTGCTCGCTCAGCTCGAGGGCCCCCACGCAGTCCCGCCCCATGGCCGCCAGCAGGTCGAAGGGACGCTCGCTACGGGCGCCCAAGGTGCGCCGGAGCAGCGCGCGCACGTCGTCGCGGTCGGGTAGCAAGCCCGCGAAGAAGTGCTGCACGGCGGGGCCCGACGCGGTGGCTCGCGCGAGCGGGATGGAGAGGGAGATGGGGGTCGCGCGGGGGTCACCCAGCCACGTGGGCGCATACGTGAAGAGCAGCACGCCCCCGGCACCCCGCTGGAGCTCGCCGACAGGGACCTGGTTGATGCTCGCGTAGAGGGTGTCGGCCACCGCGCGCCTACTTCCAGACATCGCCCGGCGACAGCGTGGACGGACGGGGCTGCACCACCAGCTCCAGCCCGAGGACGCTCAGCAGCCGCAGCACGCTGTCGAGGCGTGGGTCCACCTTGGCCAGCTCGATGTTGGACAGGGCAGGACTGGCGATGCCCGCCTGCGTGCTGAGCAGCTGTTGGGTCACCCCTTGCTCGAGCCGAGCCTCACGGATGACCCGGCTGATGTCTGCTGACCGCTGGATGACGGTTGGGCTGGCACTCATAACCTAAACACTATCGAGCGCGCGATATCATGTAAAGGTTATGTGTGCAGCCGGATAACCTAAAAGCTATATACCCGCGACCTGCACCGACATTCCAGTCTGGGGGACGGTCGTTAGAGCGCTCAGAACGTGACCGGGCGGACTTCCACCAGGGCGCGGACGTCGGGTTCTAGGTACGCGTTCCGAAGGCCGCCGCGCGCGAGCCGCGCCGGTCCGGGGACGGCTCCCTCTTGCCAGACGAGCTTGCCCTGCCCCAACAGCAGGGTGCTTCCGTTGCGGGTGAGGAGCGTGCCCGACATGGGCCGGCGCCGTGCGCGGCGCGCGAGCACGAATGAGGTGGTGCCGTAGAGGAGCAGGCCCGAGAGCCCCCAGCACCCGAAGAAGGCGAGCAAGTAGAGCCTCAGCGGCGCCCCGATAGTCAACACAGCAGGGAAGCCGAGCACTAGCGTCGCCAGACCGGAGAAGCCCACGATGTCCCGTAGACGCGGGCGGGAACCCCGAACCCATAGCGCCCTCAGTTCCGCTTCTTCGATGGGGTTCAAGTTGCGTTCGCCGCCGTAGGCGTGGTCCTCAAGGGGCGCGAGCGCGCTCGTCAGCGCGACCCTGGACATGCGCTTCACGGGCACTGGGCGCTCGTCCACATAGAGCAGCAGGTCGGAGCCCGGGAGCACGAAGAGTGAGACCACGCTGCCTGGGCGCACACCGATACTTCGGAGCGCGCGCTGTACCTTCGCGCTTGGCTGGGTCTCTGGACCAGGCCCGTGGAAGCGCTCGCACAGCGAGTGGCGGTCCAAGCCCCTCACGCGGCTCAGCAGGACGAGTGAGCGGACCGCGCACGCGACGCCCCAACCCATCGCGCCC
Organism: Sandaracinaceae bacterium; assembly: GCA_020633075.1. Taxonomy (GTDB): domain Bacteria; phylum Myxococcota_A; class Polyangia; order Polyangiales; family Houyiibacteriaceae; genus JADJJE01. Next base: position 1,540,312 of record JACKEI010000001.1, on the reverse strand, counting down.
AAGACAAGCCAGGGCAAGGGGTCGACCGGCCCGGTGATCAACACGATCACCCCCATCGCCAAGAACCCGAGGACAAACGCTGCGAGGCCTGCGCCGAGCCACCGCCACTGTTGCCGACGGTAGCGCGCGACGTGGTCGGCCCGGTTCGAGCCGAGCGGCTCGAGGCCCATGGAGGGGCGGCCCACGTACCAGCGTGTAACGCGTTCGTCGAGCTGCTGTGCCTCCGGTTCCACAGGATGAGCGTAGCACCTGCGCCCGACGCTCGGCCGCGCTTGACGTCGGCCGTCGTGGCATCAGGCTGGAGCGGCCATGTCCGACCTCAACGCGATGACCCTCGACCTGGACGCCCCTCCGGCTGAGCGCTGGGCGGGCATCGAGGCTCACGCAGACGCCGTGGCGGAGCTGGTGGCGGTCTACAAGCAGGACATCGGACAGGTCGACGAGTTCCGCGAGCTGCTCACCTACTACCGAGACGCCTACATCCCGCTGGACCAGCAGGTGGAGCTCGACTCGATCGCGGCGCGGACTGGCGTGGACCCTCTCGACCTCACCCTGGTCAACGTCTACTACGACGCGTTCAAGCACGCGATGGCCTGCACGGCATTCGGCACCAACACACCCGCTGGCCCGCTGCACGCCCGCAACCTGGACTGGCACAGCCCACGCGACGCGCTGCGCCGTCACTCGCAGGTGCACGTCTACACGAGCGGCGGGGAGGTCGTCTGCAAGAGCCTCGCGTGGCCGGGCTTCATCGGCGTGTTCACGGGCGTCTCGCCGGGCGCGTTTGCGGTCTCCCTCAACGCCGTGGTCAGCGAAGACCCCCCGGGGGAGGGCATGCCTGTCGCGCTGCTGCTGCGAGAGGCGCTCGTCGCCTGCCTTCCGTTCGACGGCGCCGTCGAGCACCTGCGCGCGAGCCCGCTGGTGTGCGACTGCCTGCTGCTGGTGAGCGGGACGCAGAACGACGAGCTCGCCGTGGTGGAGCGCACGCCCACGCGTGGCGTCGTGCGGCGCGCCGGGAGCGGGCACGTCGCGGCCACGAACGACTACCGCCTGCTCGGAGGCCATGGCGCGCAGGCGGCTGTGGACGCGCTGCGGGCCACGTCGGACCGCCGCTACGACACCACCTGCGCCCGGGTCGCCACAGAGGCCCCGACGGACGCCGACGCGTGCCTGCGCATCCTGAACGACCGGCACGTCCGCATGGACATCACAGTCCAGCAGGCCGTCATGAGCGCCGCGGAGGGCACGCTCGTGGCCAACGCCGTCCTCCGTTGATCGGCGCCGGCCGCCGGGGCGCGCTCAGGTGAGCCGCACGCTCAGGTGAGCTGCTCGATCAGCCGGTCTAGCTCGGCGTAGCTGCCGTAGGCGATGCGGAGCTCGCCCTTGCCGCCGGGGCCGTCCTCCACGCTGACCGTGGACCCCAGCGCGTGCGAGAGGCGGCGCTCGAGGTCCCGCACGTTGGCGGACTTTTCCTTGCTCACCTTCGCGGGGGCGTCGGGCTTCTGGCCGCTGGCCGCTGCCCGGGCGAGCTTCTCCAGCTCCCGCACGCTGAGCCGCTTGGCCACTGCCATGCGCGCGAGCTTCTTCATGGTGCCGGCGTCCGGTGCCGTGAGGAGCGCGCGCCCGTGGCCCTCCGTCAGCTGACCGCCGTCGATCAGGTCCAGCACCTCGTCCGGCAGCTTGAGCAGGCGCAGCGAGTTGGTGACCGCCACGCGGCTCTTGCCCACGCGCTCCGCCACCTGCTGCTGCGAGTGACCGTACTCGTCGATGAGCCGCTGAAACGCCCGCGCCGTCTCGAGGGGGTTCAGGTCCTCGCGCTGGATGTTCTCCACCAGCGCCGCCTCGAAGGCCACCGCGTCGCTCAGCTCGCGCACGTGGATGGGCAGCTCTTGCACGCCCGCCCGCTGCGCCGCCCGCCAGCGCCGCTCACCCGCGATGATCTCGTAGCCGCCCGCCTCGCGCTTGCGCACCAAGATGGGCTCGAGCACGCCATGCGCCGCGATGCTGTCCGCCAGCTCCTGCAGGGCCTCGTCGTCGAAGTGCCGCCGCGGCTGGTCCCGGTTGGGGTGCAGCTGCTCGATCAGCGCCGTGGAGGCCGCGCGCGGGCTCGCGCTGGGCGCGGAGGGGAGGAGGCCGTCGAGACCTCGGCCGAGTCGACGAGTTGCCACGTTCAAGCCGCCTGGATGGGCAGCGCGTCGAGAATCTCGCGCGCGAGGTTGAGGTACTGGTAGCTGCCGCGCGACGCCGCGTCGTAGAGGATGACGGGCTTGCCGTGCGAGGGAGCCTCGGCCAGACGGATGTTGCGCGGGATGACCGTCTCGTAGACGTGGAAGTGCCGGCGCACCTCGGCCGCGACGTCGTTCGCCAGGTTGTTGCGCGGGTCGAACATGGTCAGCACCACGCCGTGGATGGTCAGCCCAGGGTTCAGGCCGTTGCGCACGCGCTCGATGGTGTTGGTCAGCTGCGAGAGCCCCTCGAGCGCGTAGTACTCACACTGCAGCGGGACCACCACGAGGTCCGCTGCGGTCAGCGCGTTGATGGTCAGCGTGCCCAGCGAGGGGGGGCAGTCCACCAGGATGAAGTCGTACTGCATGCGGATGGACGCGATGGCGTCGCGGAAGCGCGTGGCCCAGTCCTCGTCGCCGAACAGCTCGCGCTCGGCGGCAGCCAGGTCGGGCGTGCTCGGGATGACGTGCAGGTGCGGCAGCTCGGTCTCGAGCACGGCGTCCTCCACCGCCACCTCGCCGAGGAGCACCTGATAGCTGCTGCGCACGACCGACCCCGGCGCGCAGCCGACGCCCGTGGAGGCGTTGCCCTGGGGGTCCAGGTCGATCAGGAGCACGCGCTGCTCGGCCACCGCCAGTGAGGCGCCGAGGTTGACGGCGGTCGTGGTCTTACCCACGCCCCCTTTTTGATTCGCTATGGCGACGACGCGACCCATGAGGGGTGTGCTGTACCAGCGTCGCTCCCATCATTCAACGCAACATCTCCGGGGACGGCCGAGGGCGCGCAAAGAAGACGGAAAAAGTGAACCCGACGAGGGGCGACTCGTCGGGCTCGGCTGTCTCTCGCGGGGCGACGCTCGAGGCAGCTGGGTGGTCCGTGCCGAAGGGTTGCGGAGCGGCAGGGACCGAGAGTCGAGAATCACGCGGGCGAGCGTGAAGGGGGACTCGACTCGTACATCGCACGCGGGTGTGACACTCCGCGCAGAGAGCACCCAGAGGGCTCAGAAGTCGAAGTTCAGCTCCTGCTTGGAGTCGTCGTACAGCGAGTCGTCGTCGCCTGGGTTGAAGCTCGCCTCGGCGTACAGGTCGTCCAGAGACCAGCCCATCTTCTGACCGGGGCGAATCTCCTCACGCTCGAACTCTGCCATGGAACTGTAGGACTTCGGACCGCGGGACGTCATGGGCGCTGCTCCTCAACTGGGGTGGGGGTACGGACAGGTGATCCTCAAAACCACTTTGTCCTACATCTGTGCACACCCTCTCACAGTGTGTGTGAGCGTCCAAAATTTCGGCGTGAACTTTATCGCTCAGCCGTCGACCACCCCTTCCATCAACGACAGAAACGCCTCGCCACGTGCGCGCAGGTCGTGTGACTGGCCCTCTATCAGCCAACGCACCACCAAGCGCCGCACCGCGCCGGCCGACACGTCGATGACCAGCGCTGCCTCGCCGCGGCGTCGCTCCGGCGCCGCCGCCGCGAGCAGCTCGTTCACCAGCGCCTCGCGCGCGAGCTCCGCCGGGGAACGCTGCTCCATCCAGTACGCCTCGGGCAGGTTCAGGAACACCACCCGGGCCACGGCGGGGCGCTCCGCGTAGAAGGCAAATTGGCAGCGCGCGACGGCCCACAGCGCCTCTCGCCGGCCCGTCGCGCCCTCGACCGCCACCCGCGTGTGGCGCAGCAGCTCTTCGAGGTCGGGCTCGACGCACGCCAGCATGAGCTCCTCTTTGCAGCCGAAGTACTTGTAGACGGTCTTGGGGCTCACCTGCGCGTCTCTGCAGATCTCGCGCAGGCCCACCTGGTGGTACAGGTGCGAGGCGAAGTGGGAGATGATCGTCCGGCGCAAGCGCTCCAGCTCCGCTTGGCCCAGACGGCGCGCGTCGCCGGGGGCCGGCTGGTCTGCGGGCGCGCTCACTCGGTGGCCGTCGACGCGGGGGCTGCGTCCTCGACACCCTGGGCGTCTGTGGTGTCTGCCGTGGAGCGAGCGGCCTGGTCGAGCTCCACCAGCAGCGCCCCCCAGCGGAAGGGGGTCCAGAGCTGACCCACGTAGGTGGTGGGGAAGGCCGTGTCTCCGAGGAAGCCCACGTCGGCCGGCGGATGCACGCGGTCCTTGGGCAGGTGCCGGGTGCCGAAGACGATGTCCCAGAAGATGATGTTCGCCCCGTAGTTGGTGTTGGCGTCGCTCAACGTGCGGCTGTGGTGCCAGCGGTGCAGCTCGGCCATGCTGAAGATCCAGTTCAGGGGCCCGAGCCGGAGGTCGATGTTGGCGTGCTGAAAGACGCCGTGGACGGCCGTGAACGTGGCCATCATGGCGACCACCTCGGGCGGACAGCCCAGCAGGATGAGGGGCAGGATGGTGAGCGTGTACGAGAACACCGTGTCCAGCGGGTGGAAGCGCGCCGCGTTCAGCCACCAGAGCCGCGGCGCGCTGTGATGCGTGACGTGAAAGCGCCAGAACCAGAGGCTCTCGTGACACAGGCGATGCCACCAGTACTGACCGAACTCCCCGATGACGGCCGCGAGCGCGACCTGCAGGACGAAGGGGATGCCGACGGGCCAGAGGCCGCGCCCGAGACGCTCGGCGATGAGCACCGCCGCGACCCCCGCGGTGGCCTTGAGCGCGAGCTCGACGAGCGGTGGCGGCAACAGCTGAGAGAACAGGACGTGCTTGAGATCCGTGGGCGTGTCTCCGTAGCTCTTGGACCACAGCGCGGAGCGGGGCTGCACCCACTCGCCCAGGATGACCATGAGCGTGCCAAAGGCGATGCCCGGCAGCGTGGCGAGCGCGGGTGCTCGGCCCTCCTGGAAGCACGCATACGTGATCAGCAGAGCACCAAAGAACGCGACCGGGAAGATGGCGTACGCAAACACGCGCCGCGGCCACGAGGCATCGGCGAGCCCAGTCAGGGCGGGCTCCACGGCAGCAGGGAGGGGCGGGCTGGGCTCGGCGACCTCAGGCGACATGGGAACGCTCCGGGCCTAGCGGCCGGTGGGAGGAACAAGGGAAACTAAGTTTCCCTATCTACTGCCGCGCGTCAAGCGCTTGGAGCGCAGGGCGGCACGCATCGTGCTGTAGCCCACGCGCATGACCCTGAGACGACTTCCTTGGCACACATCGGCACATCTCCTCTGGATAGCCCCACTTGGGGTCCTGGCGAGCCTCTTGGGCGCGGGCTCCGGCGCAGGCTGCGCGGACGATGGCGCAGCGGGGGGTTACCCGGACGGCGGGGGCTCCTTCGACGGGGGGGTGGCCAACACGGACCTCGGGCCGCCCCCGGAGCAGGAGGTGGAGCTGAGCTTCGAGCCACCCGCGGTTGGCGCGACGGTGCTCTTCGCCACCAACACGGGCGCAGGTCGCGTGGCTGTCGTGCACGCGGACGACTTTCGCATCGAGACCGTGGCGGTGGGCGCGCAGCCCCTGCCGGCCGTCGCTGTGCCGGGGCAAGACGTGGCCCTCAGCCTCAACCGCGGCGACAGCTCCGTGGACCTTCTGCGTAGCGGCCCAGGGGGGGTCGTCACCGAGGTGCAGAGCTTCCCGTTGGCGCACGCGGCCAACCGCGTGGCGTTCAGCCCCGATGGGCTCTTCGCGGTGCTCTACGAGGCCGAGGAGCCCGGGCAGCTGCGCACCAACCTCCAAGACATCACGGTGATGACCCTGACGCCAGGGGACGAGCGGCTCCTGCGGGTGGTCGTGGGCTACGGGCCCTCCCGCATCACCTTTGATCAGAGCGGGGGAACGCTCTTCGTCGTGACCGAGGACGGCGTGAGCGTGGTGGACCTCGGCATGCTGCCGGCGGAGCGCACCTACCGCGCGCCCCTGGTGAGCTTCCGCTCCTTCGAGCCAGTCATCGACACCCAGATCACGCCAGACGGGACCAGCGCGGTCACGCGCGTCGCAGGGGTGAGTGACGTGCGCCTGCTGAGCCTCCTCGATGGCACGGTCAGCATCGCGGACCTCGACGACGTGATCCCTGTCTCGACGGACCCGGACGCGCCCCCGCCCGAGCCTGCGTTAGTGACCGACATGGACCTCAGCCCGTCAGGCGACGAGGTCTTCGTGGTGCTGCGGAGCCACAGCCTGTTGGTCCGCATCCCCGTGGGCCCCGGCTTCGCGGACAGCAGCACGTGGCGCGTGCATGACCTCTCGACGCACATGGTGGGGGCCGTCCAGCTCTCTTCGGACGGGCGTTGGGCGCTCCTCTACAGCACCACCAACGGCGTCGAAGCGATCACGCGCCTCGACCTGAGTGACCCGCTGGACGACACCGGCACACGCTTGCCGCTGCGCAAGGGAGTGCGGGCCGTGGCCTTCTCCTCGGCGAACACCTTCGCGCTGGTGCTGCACGACCGCGTCCCAGGCGACCCCAACGCCGGCGGTCTCAGCTCGGACCAGCGCATCGACAGGCAGCACGGCTACTCGGTCATCGATCTCGCCACCGGCTTCACGCGGCTGGAGCTGACGGCCGCCGAGCCACGCGCCGACGGCTTCGTCATCGACGACGCGGGTGGCCGCATGTTGGTCGCGCTGCGCAACGACGCGTCGGGCGTGCGCGCCATGCAGATCATGGATCTCGAGACCTTCGCCGTGGACGAGCTGCCGCTGCTGGCACCGCCCACCACCCTCGGCACCTTTCCGGGGCTCGAGCGCGCCTTCGTGGGCCAAGAGGCCGACGGCGGGCGGGTGACCTTCTACCTCTGGCCCACCGAGCAGACGCAGACCGTCGCTGGCTTCGAGCTGGGCGCGGGAGTCCGCCGATGACCCTCACGATCACCCACCCAACGAGCGCTACGATGACCCTCGCACACAAGACCCGCGCCCTCTTGCTGCTGGGCGCGCTGCCCTTGCTGGGCTGCCCCGAGCCGGGCTTCACCATGACGCAGATGGCGCCGCTTCCCGACGCGCTGCTGGCCGTGGACGACGTCCACGCGCGCGCTCGCGTGCTGCAGCTCGCGGAGCGCGGGACGGGGCGACTGGACTTCGACCTGGGGGACGGCGCGGCCACTCTCCTGAGCCGTGGCTCGGAGGCGAGTGGGAGCACCGAGGTGCTGGTCTTTACGTCCGGGGTGCCGGCCGAAGAGGGCGAAGAGGGCTCGGTCGCGGAGCTGGTGCGCGTGTCGAGCGCGGGGCCGGAGGGCACCCCATGGCGCTTTCATGACCAGTACGAGTCCGTGCGCCTTGCCGGAGAGGAGCGCTACGCGATGGCCTTTGCGCCCCTCGGTCGCCTGGTGGTGGACAACCGCGTGGAGCTCGCGGACCTCGCGGCCGAGCCGAGCGACAGCAACCCGGTGGGCCTCTCGCTGCGCTCGCTGGGTGGCGAGGTCCCTACGGACGTAGCCGTGTCCCGTCCGCTCGGCGTGGGGGGCGGCGAGCTGCGCGTGGTGGCGCTGCTGGCGTCCGGGCAGCTGAGCCTCTTCGACCTGGACGCCCCCGACCTCCCGCCGGTGACCATCCCCACCAACGCGGTTCCAGGCACGACCGGTCCGCGCCCTGTGGAGGCCGTGTTCGTGGGCGAGCGCATCGTGGTCCGCACGGAGGGGGGCTCGCAGCTGCTCGTGGTGACTCTGCTCACCGAGGACAGCGGGACCGGTCAGCGCTTTGACGTGACCCTGAGCACGCTGATCACAGGAGGCCCCGTGCGCCGCCTCATCGTGGATGAGCGCAGCAGCACCCCGCGCTTGCTCGCCGTGGGGAGCGGGGTGCTGAACGTGTTCGACCTCGACGCGGGGCTGCGCGAGACCGTGACCCTGAGCGCCGGCCAAGACCAGGCGCTGCTCTTCGAGGGCACCGCGCCCGGAGACCCCAACGTACGCGACCGACTGGTGCTCTTCGGCGCCACCGGGCGCCTCACCTTCGTGGACTTCGGCGCTGCGCCTCTGGACATCCGCTCGGTCGGCAGCCTGCAGCTGGACTTCACACCCATCGCCATGACCGCCGACGTCACGAGCGCGCAGCTGGTGGCGTTCCGCCAAGGCAGCGGCTTCCCGGACGTCTTCGACATCGCCGACTCGCGCGGGCGTACACCGGGGGCGTTGGTGAGCTTGGAGGATCGCTCCGCCACGCCTCTGTCCACCACGGGCATCGACCGCGCCGTCATGAGCCACGACCTCACGACGCTCTGGGTGGCCGACGGAGACGGTTATGTCAGCCGCTTCGACACGGTCAGTCTCATGCAGGACGAGACCTGGCTGGGCGCGAAGGTGGAGTTCCTGGTCCCGCTCCCCGGCGCGGCTGGGCTGGTGCTGGCCTTCACGAACGCGGCGACGGGCAGCTTCACCGTCATGGACCCGAGCGCGGCCGACTCGTCCCGCTGGAGACGCTTTCACGCGGCGTTCTGAGAGCCCTTTGCGCGGTCCGGGGACGTGCTAGCTTCCGCGCGTCTCTGACCCCGAGAGGGCCGACCATGACCGACGCGTTGATCGAGTACATCGAAGTTGTTGCCGTCTGGGCCCCCGTCTGGGGCTTTGCGCTGGTGGTGCTCTTCATGACCATCGAGAGCTCGTTCATCCCGTTTCCCAGCGAGGTGGTGATGATCCCGGCTGGCTTCATGGCCGCGCGCGGCGAGCTCACCTTCGCGTCCCCCGTGCTGGACGCCGCCACGGCCATCCTCGCGGGCGTGCTCGGGTCGCTGCTGGGCGCCTACGTGAACTACGGCCTGGCGGCCAAGCTGGGCCAGCCCTTCCTCCAGAAGTTCGGGCGCTACGTGCTGCTGCCCCCCGCCAAGCTCGAGCGCGCGGAGGAGCTCTTCCGCAACTACGGCGCAGGGGCCACCTTCGTGTGCCGCTTGCTGCCCGGCATTCGTCAGCTCATCAGCATCCCGGCGGGCTTGTCGGGCATGCCGCTGCGCAGCTTCACGGTCTGGACGGGGCTGGGCGCGGGGCTGTGGGTGACCATCCTGACCGCCGTGGGGTACTTCCTGGGGACCCACACGGCGGACATGAGCTACGCGGAGCTGGTGCACGGCGGCAAGGACATGATCCGCAGCAACTGGGTCTACGGGTTGCCCGTGCTCGTGTTGGGCTTCGTGGCCTACGTGAAGTTCAGCCAACGCGTCATGCGGCGCGACCAGGCGCTGGCTGATGGAACCCTGGGCGACACCACCGAAGCCAGCGGGACGTGAGCCCGCCATGAACGTCTCGGTGCTACCGCCTCCGCTCAACCCCAAGCCGCCTGTGCTGCGGCCGGGCGAGCCTGCTTGGTTCCGGGCGTTCCCCTTCATGCGGACGCTACGCGAGTACCGGGCCGCGAACTTCCGGCCGGACTTCGTGGCTGGGTTGACCACGGCCCTCTTCACCATCCCGCAGGGCATGGCCTACGCGCTCATCGCTGGCTTTCCGCCCGCGGCGGGGCTCGCCACGGCGGTGGCGGCGTCCATCATCGGCGCCGCCTTCGGGAGCTCAGAGTTCCTCATCAACGGGCCCACCAACGCCATCGTCGTCATGATCGCGGGCAACGCGGCGCTCTTCGCGGCGCAGGGCAACGCCATCGAGGCCATCGTCCTGCTCACGCTCTTGATTGGGCTCATGCAGGTTGGCGCGGGGCTCGCGCGCCTGGGCACGCTGACCCGCTTCGTGAGCGAGCCGGTCCTCACGGGCTTCACGGCCGGGGCCGGCCTGTACATCATCATCAACCAGCTCGCCTCGTTCTTCGGCGTGGACCGCTCCGTCCTCGCGCCCGACTTGTGGGGCTGGGTGCCGCCCCGCTGCGCGGCCTTCGACCTGGCGCGCTTCCTGCGCTCCCTGCACGGCGTGAACTGGGTCTCGGCGGCCGTGGCAGCCAGCACCTTCGTCATCGTACGCGTGCTGCAGCGCTTCGAGCCGCGGATTGGGCGGCGCCTGCCGGGGCCCTTCGTCGCGGTGGTGAGCGTCACCGTCGCTGTGTGGGCGCTCGGACTGTCCGAGCCAGGGGCGGCTCACCGCGTGCGCGTCATCGCGGACATCGAGCCCCTGTCGCGCTTCTTGCCGGGGCCGCGCTGGCCGACGTTCACGCACATCTCTTGGCGTGAGCTGCTGGGGCCTGCGCTGGCGATCGGGCTCATGGGGGCCGTCGAAGCCATCGCCATTGGCAAGGCGCTCGCCGCTCGCGCGGGGCACCCGTTCAACGCCAGCCAGCAGCTCATCGGCGAGGGGCTCTGCAACCTGGCCGCTGGTGCCGTGGGCGGGTTCGCGTCGTCCGGGTCCTTCAGCCGCACGGCGGTCAACCACGAGGCCGGCGCGGTCACCCGCGTGTCCTGCATCCTCTCCGGCGTGTTGGTGTTGGTGATCGTGCTGGTGTTCGCCCCGCAGGCCAACGCCATCCCCATCGCCGCGTTGGCGGGCACGCTGGTGCACATCGGCCTCAAGCTCATGAACGTGGCGCGCCTGCGGGCCTTGTTTCGCACCACCTCGGGAGACCGCCTGGTGCTGGTGTGCACCTTCATCGCCGTGCTCTTCGCCGAGCACCTGGAGAAGGCGCTCTTCGTGGGGATCGCCACCTCCGTGTACTCCGCGCTCCGGCGGGCGGAGGGCTTCAAGCTGCGCGCGCTGAGCGAGACGCCCGAGGGGGGGCTGCGGGAGGACGTGGACGTCGCCGACGACCCCGACGCCTTGGTGGTGGTGCTCAACCTGCAAGGGGAGCTGTACTTCGCAGCCGCCGAAGAGCTGCAGGCCGAGCTGGTGCGCCGCGTGATCCCCGGACGTGTGCTCGTGGTCCGTGTGCAAGAGGCTTACAACATGGACGTCACGGTGGCGGAGGCCTTTGGTGAGGCCGCCGCCAAGGCGCGCCAGGCCGGCGGGCGGCTCATCTTGTGCGGCGTGCGCGCGGGCATGCGGAGGACCTTCGAGAGGGCCGGGCTGGTGGAGTCGTTTGGTGCCGACGCGCTCTTCCAAGAGCGGCCCGAGCTGCTGGCGTCCACGCGCGCGGCCGTGGCCTATGCCCACGAGCTGGTGAAGCGAGCCCAAGAGGCCGGGCACGGCGCGCCAGTGGGCGACTCGCCTCGGGGCTCAGGCCCCCCGGCAGCGGGCTGAGAGTGCGCGTCGTGGGGGGTCAGGTTGCCTCACATGTGGCAACCTTGCGGGGCAGATGACCAGCGGCCTCAGCCACCCACCACCGGCGCCCCGCCTGGGCCTCTCAGACGTCTGGGGAGGCCTCGCGGCCATGCTGGTCGCGTTCCCGTCCGCCATTGCCTTCGGCGCGCTGGTGTACGCTCCCTTGGGCGCCGACTACGCGGGCATGGGCGCCCTGACGGGCATCGTCGGGGCTATCGCGCTCGGCGTGGTGGCCCCGCTGGTAGGCCGCAACCCCGGGTTCATCACGGCCCCCTGCGCCCCGGCCGCCGCGGTGCTCTCGGGGCTGGCGCTGGACCTCGCGCAGCGACAGCAGCTCGAGCCAGGCCGCGTGATGGGACTCTTGGCGCTCACGGCCTTGCTCTCCTCCGGACTGCAGCTCGTCTACGGTGCGGTGCGCGCAGGAAGGCTGATCAAGTACATCCCACACCAAGTGGTGAGCGGGTATCTGTCCGGCGTGGGTCTCATCATCGCGTTGGGACAGCTCCCCAAGCTGCTGGGCGCGCCGACGGGAACCGGAGTGCTCGAGGCCCTGTCGGCGCCCGCCATGTGGCGTTGGCCCAGCATCGTCGTGGGTGTCGTCACCATCGTCGTCACGCTCGTCGCCCCGCGCGTCGTGAAGCGGGTGCCGGCCGCGATCCTTGGCCTCACGGCGGGCATCCTTGCGTACCTGTCCCTCGGACTCGTCGTGCCTGCGCTGCTCCAAATGGACGGCAACACGCTGGTGCTCGGCCCGGTGCGGGCTTCGGGCTCCCTGCTGGACGCTTCCGTGGCTCGGGGGCGCGGGCTGCTGAGCGTCAGCTGGGCCGACGTCGCGCTGGTCGCCGCACCGGCGGGGACGCTCTCGGTGCTCCTGTCGATCGACACGCTCAAGACCGGGGTGGTGTTGGACGCGCTGACCCGACGCCGACACGACTCCAACCGCGAGCTGCTCGCGCAGGGAGCCGCCAACGCGGCCTCCTTCGCGCTGGGGGGCATGGCCGGCGCTGGCACGATGGGGCCTTCGCTGGTGAACGTGACCAGCGGGGGCAAGACCATCGCCAGCGGGGTGCTCGCCGGGCTCTTCGCGCTGCTGGCCTACGCCGCGCTCGGAGGCGCCATGGCCTGGGTGCCCGTCGGCGCGCTCGCCGGAATCCTCTTGGTGGTCGCCTACCGCATGTTCGACTGGAAGATGTTCCGGCTGCTGCGTCACCGCTCCACGTGGCTGGACTTCCTCGTGATCGTCGCGGTCGTGGTCGTGGCCGAGGGGGTGGGGCTTATCCAGGCGTCGGTCGTCGGCATCAGCCTCTCGATCCTGTTCGTGATACGGGCCCAGATTCGCTCCAGCGTGATCCGTGGCAAGCGAGACCTGCGCACCGTGCGCTCCAAGCGCCGCCGCGGCGAGGCCGCCAACCACCTGCTCGACGAGGCGGGGCAGGACGCCGTCCTGGTGGAGCTGCGCGACGACTTGTTCTTCGGGACGACGGACCAGCTGCTGAACGAGCTGGAGCAAGACCTGGACAAGCGTAGGTACATCTTGCTGGACCTGCGGCGCGTGGACTCGGTGGACTACACGGCAGCCGGCTTCTTCGAGCAGATGCGGACGCGACTCCACGAGCGAGGCGGCGCGTTGCTGATGTGCGGAATGCCGTCGACGAAGGCTTCACGCCAAGACATCGAGAGCTACCTGGAGGAGCTGGGCGTGGGACACGCGCAGGGCATCGTCGTCTTCGAGACGCGGGACGCAGGGCTCGAGTGGATGGAAGAGCGCTTGCTGGAGGCCGCGGGGCACCGCCCCACCGAGGTCGACCTGGCGCTCGATCTGGAACATCTCACGTTCTTCGCGGGCTTCGACGACACGCAGCTGGCGGGGCTGCGGGCGGTGATCACCGAGAGCACGCACGCCGCCGGTGCGACCGTCCTTGCCCACGGGGAGGCCGGTGACAGCCTGGTCTTCGTCCGCAGTGGCCGTGTGCGCATCCTGCTGCCTCTGGAAGGGGGGAAGGTCCATCACCTGGCCACGCTCTGCTCCGACGAGGTCCTGGGCGAGGTGACCTTTCTGGACGGTGGGGTGCGCTCGGCCGACGCGGTGGCCGCCACGGACGTGCAGCTCTACGCCCTCCCGCGCGCGGCCTTCGACCGACTCGCCGCGGGTGACCCGGGCGTGGCGGCCCTGGTCTACGAGCGCATCGCGCGCCTGGTGGCAGAGCGTCTGCGCCACGCCGACCTGGAGCTGCGCTCACTCGAGGAGCGTTAGGCTCCTAGGCAGGGGCCCGCGCTTGGGTCGCGCTCTATCTAGTAGTCGAAGGCGCTGCCGCCGATGAACTCCCGGAGGATGCTCGTGGACGGGACCTGGTCGGGGTAGATGGTCACGAAGGGGTCCAGCAGCTGCAGCAGCGAGTACGCGACGCCCATGGAGGGGTGGTCGCGAGGCACCTCCAGCAGATACCGCTCGGCGTAGACCTTGAGGACGCTCAGCTCGTAGACCAGGGAGGTGTCGAAGACCGCGTCCGCGTGGTGCTGAAACGGGAAGATGTGCTGGCGCTCACCGGCTCTGACGCTGGGCCAGCGCTGGATGGTCCCGGCCGCGTCGCTGCCCCGCGTGAAGCGATCACGGACGATACGCCGCAACAGGCGCACGTCCGAGGCGTGCACGCGGTGCAGCCGGTCGAAGGGTAGGTTGGTCAGGGGGCACACGAAGATGCGAAAGACCTCCGCGGCGGGGAGGGTGGCCAAGAGGGCCGGGTTCAGTCCGTGGATGCCCTCCAGCAGCAGCACGTCGCCGGCTCGCAGGCGCAGCCGCTTACCACCGCTCGGGTGGCTGACACCGCTCGCGAAGTCGTAGCGCGCCAGCTGCACCTCGTCGCCTGCCAGAAGGCCCTTCACCTGCGCCTGCAGCAGGTCCGTCCGCAGCGCCTCGAAGGCCTCGTAGTCGTACTCGCCCGCCTTGTCTCGGGGGGTGTGGTCGCGGTCCACGTAGTAGTCGTCCAGCGATACGCCCACCGGCGAGATGCCGTTCACCTGCAGCTGCACGCTGAGGCGCTTGATGAACGTGGTCTTGCCCGTGGAGGACGGCCCGGCGATGCACACCACGCGCACCTGTTCGGCGCGGCGCGCGATGAGGTCCGCGATGTCCGCGATGCGCTTCTCTTGGAAGCCCTCGCTGACGCGGATCATGGATGGCACGCTGCCCGTCACGCAGGCGCGGTTGAACGCGCCGACGCTCTCGATGCCGAGGGTCGCCAGCCAGCGGGATGGGGGCCGCGTCATGGTGGCGAGTTGCTCCGTGGCCAGCCGGGCTCGCTTCAGGCTGCCTGGGACGGCACTCGGGCTCGGAGGCTCTTCGGCGGACGAGCCCTTGTCCCCGTAGAGCAAGAGCAGCCCGTCGGCCTCGGGGGCGACGTCGAAGCCGCCGAGGGCGCTCGTCCGAGAGACCAGCGGCCCGAAGGCGAGGGTCTGGACGCTCCCGTAGCTCGCCATGGCGACCGCTGGCTTGCGCCACGACTCCAGCAGGGAGAGCGCGCTGTCCCAGCCCACCGCGCGAAAGTGCGCCCGCGCCTCGCCTAGGGTCCAGAGCTCATGACGCAGTGGCAGGTCTTGCTCCACCAGCGCGCGCATGCGCGCCAGGATCACGGCGGCCAGCTCGGCGCGCGCCTCGCCGTCCACGCCGGCCACGAGCACCCGCTGCGCAAATCCGGCCGAGTGCCCCATGCGGACGGGCAGCCCTGGGCGCTCGAGCGCGGCGGCCTCCAGCAACAAGAGCCCGAGGCTCTCACGATAAATGCGCTGACCTTGCCAGTGGTCGACGCTGAGGGGCTCGACGGCGCAGGCGTTCAGCAGCGGCGCGCCCAGGGAGGTGGGCTGCTGGTCCACGAGGGCAGCCACCACGCGGTCCATGGACCCGTGCTCCGCCAACAGGCTCCCGACGCGTGTTCCAGTGCGGACCTCCAGCTTGCGCTCGCCAAGGCGCACCTGCACCGTGGCCCGCTGTGGCAGCGAGCGCTCGTGCAACAGCAGGCCCACGCTGTCGGTCATGTCGTGCAAGCGGTCGACGATGCCCCCCACCAGCGCCTGCACCAGACGCAGCGCGACCCCGGGCCAGCGCTCGGCCAGCTGAGTGAAGTCGTCATGGGTGAGCGTCAGAATGGACAAGGGAGTCTCCGCCACCACGCTGGCCGCCCGCGCGCGCCCCACCAAGAGGGCGAGCTCACCGACGTGGTCACCAACGCTGGCGGTGCCGAGGGTGAAGCCGCCACGCTCGACACGGGCACGTCCCGCGACGATCAGGTGCACCGCGCGATCGGCTTCGCCTTCGTGCACGAGCACCTCGCCGGCGGGAACCGTGGAGGCGCGCAAGAGAGGAGCGAGGACCTCCTGGTCCGCGGACGCGAGCTGTCCCAATGCCCCGCTGGTGCGCAGGCTCTCGAGATGTGGGTTGTCGCTCATGATGGTCTCCGTGGCATCGAGACGAAGGTGGCAGACCCCGATCAGTCACGCTCGAGAAGAAGCTTGTCAAACTCAGATTTGGTTCTATATACACTAGAACCATGCTCATACGAGTCGACCCTTGGTCTGATACCCCGCTCTTTGAGCAGATCGCGTCCTCCATTCGCGGCGCGGTCGCCAGCGGCGAGCTGACCGTCGGTGAGCGGCTCCCGCCCGTGCGTGAGCTCGGCGAGTCCCTGGGGGTCAACATGCACACCGTGCGCGCTGCTTATGCCGTGCTGCGTGACGAAGGGCTCATCGAGATGCGACGGGGGCGCAGCGTCACGGTGCTGGCCGGTGCGGAGGCGCAGGCTACCGTGGTTCAACTAGCCGCCGCGTTCGTGCGCGGCGCGCGGCGACTCGGCTTTGCGGACAAGGCCATTCTCGAGCTGGTGAGGGCGCAGCTGTGACGTGGCGACGCGCGGTGTTGGCGGTGTCAGGGCTGATCCTCGGCGCGCTCAGCGTTGCGCCCGTGTGGCTGTTTCGTGCGGAGCTGCCGAGCCCGATGGCCACGCAGTGGGACCTTGCGGGGCATCCCCAGAGCGCCACGTCACCGCTCGGGTTTGGCCTGCTGATCGGCGGGTTGGCCGCGCTGGGTGTGGTGAGCGTCTGGTGGGCAGCCGCGGCGCGCAGCCTCGCGAGCGGGGCCCGGCGAGCCCTCGCCGGGTTGGGTGGTGCCCACGCAGCGTTCTTGGCTGGCGTGGCCTGCCAGGTGGTGCGCGGACAGCGTGGTGTCGTGGACTGGCGCGCGGCCTCGGGGCCCAGCCTGCTGGACCTCGCGATCATCCTCTGTGTGTCGCTTGCGGCCGGGAGCTTCCTGTCCCTAGCGGCGCGGCGCTGGCCAGGAGACACGCCAGCCGAAGGTGCAGGGCAGGGGGCGCCCGCGACCGTGGGCCTCCGGGCAGACGAGCACGCCGTGTGGGTGCGGCGGGTCACAGCGCCTTGGCTCTACGGGCTGGCGGCGCTCGGTGGGGCGCTCCTGGTGGTTGGCCTGGCGCTGGGTCAAACGGCGCTGACGGTCACGGGCGCGGTGTGGCTTGCTCTCTGCAGCGAGATGGCCACCGCGGTGGTTAGCGTGGACCAGCGCGGCCTGTGGGTGCGCTGGGGGAGCTTCGGGCTCTGGCGCACCGGCGTTCGGTTGGGTGACGTGGTCACGGCCGAGGCCATCGAGATCCAGCCGCTCGAGTGGGGCGGCTGGGGCTACCGCGGCAGCCTGCGCTTGATGGGTCGCGCGGCCGTGGTGCTGCGCAAGGGTCCGGGGCTGCGCCTACAGCTGCGCGGCGACCGCGTGTTGGCAGTCACCGTGGACGACGCGGACACCGCGGCCGGGCTGCTGAACGATCTGGTTGCGCGCCGAGTCTGAGCGAGCGGTGGCCCAGCCGGGAGGGACGCCGCTCAGCCGGCAGCGTCGTCGTCTTCGGAGCTGAGGCACGACCACATGCGCCGGTCGCCGCTGACCATCTGCTCGTAGCCGTCTTCTGGGGCCGGCACTTGGTGCACGTCGTGGAACCCGACGGCGGGCAGCAACCACTCCATGGCCGCTGCGCTCGGAACCAAAGACACCTTCGAAGGGTGCACGTACCGGGGCGACTCGACCACGTCTGGCGTCGCGTCGAGCACGCTGAAGGAGCCCACCGGAGCGCGCATGTTGCGGCGTGCACCCCACGGAAACGGCGCGAGCTGCTCTGGGGCGAGCTGCGACTCGACGACACACAGGTTTCCGGTCGCTGCCCGGGCGGTTCGCAGGGCGCCAACGGGATCCTCGAGGTGGTAGACGACGCCCAGCAGGAGAACGACGTCAAACACGCCAAGGGACCGCACGTCGGCGCTCTCGAGGTCCGCGCACAAGAATGACACCTGCGGTAGATCGAAGAGATCCCGCAACAGCGTGGCAGCAGCGATGTTCTCTTCTTGCAGGTCGACGGCGACCACCCGACCAAAGCCCGCCCGTGCCATCGCGAAGGAATAGAACCCCTCGTTGCAGCCGAGGTCGAGGCAGCTGAGGCCGGCGACCCCCTCCGGGAAGCGACGCCCGATCTCATGCAGCAGCATCCGCTCGCGCGTGTCGTGCAACGCGCCTGCAGGCCCGATGGCGCAGGGGGCCGTGCGACCGCTGGGAAGCGCGAAGGGGTAGAACCACTGCCGAGCGAGGACCACTTCTTCCAATGCGTTGGGGTCGTTCATCGCCGAGTCGTGCGCCGTTCACTGGGGGCAGGGGGTGGGGAACTCATTGGGCATCCATGAAATAGCCATCGAAGTCCACAGGTGCTGGGCTTGACCAGAAGCCGGGGGCGCTGAGCTCGCGCCGAGCCAGCCGCACGTCCACCGAGCATCGAAGCTGCTGCCCCATGTTGTCGACAGCCGCGTGCAGCAAGTTGGGCCGAAACGCGAGGATGTCACCGACCTCGAACTCGGCGGTCCACCAGGGCAGCTGCAGATCGGCGCTTGCATCGTCTGGGTGGTGACAATAGCCCGCGCCCATGCGGAGCGCGCCGTCGCCACCGAGGAGGTCCGACCCCGCATACGCAGCGAGGCGGGCGCTCTTGTGTGAGCGAGGCATCACGATCATGGTCCCGTCCGCGGCGCTCACAGGCTGCAGAGGGATCCAGAAAGTGCAAAACCCGTCCGTGTGGCCACCCACATAGGGGGCATCGCAGTGCGGACTGCTCGTCCTCTGGAAGTCGCGGGCGCCGCGGGCGCGCAGCCACACCACGGACAGCGGCGCGACGGGCCCGCCCAGGAGCACGTGCGCGATCTTGGCCAGCGCAGGGTCGTCCCGGAGCGCCGCGATGGGCGCCGGCGGCGCAGCCGTGGGCGAGTTGTGGATGCGGTTGTGCGTCTCCGTGACGGCCCGCGCGGCGTCGTCGGCCGTGCCCGGGACGTTCGCGGCGCGCAGGAGAAAGCCGTGCATGGCGTCGCGAGCCGCGGCGACGCTGGCCTTCGAGAGCGCCTGGCGCAGCAAGACGCAGCCTTCGGAGTCCCAGCGCCTCCCGAGCTCGACTTCGTCGAGTTCAGGTACGAGCATCCCATGCAGTGTGGCGGGCGCGCTCCGCAGCGGAACTCCATGGGAGCGGAATCGTGTGTGAGTCGACATCAGGCGGCTTGGCGACCAAGTCTATGCGCGACGCCATTCGTACGCACCTCGGATGTGGCTCCAGGCGGGGTCGCCCAGCTGTGGCTCCCGACGGGGCTAGCTCAGCATCGGTAGCCATGGGGCACCCCCGTTGGGACCCCGATTCAAAAAGTTTACATAATATGTATTCTGCGAAATACGACCTGGGCGTTTTATAGAGATGTCGGGTCCCCGGACCTGCAGGCATGGCGCCCCCGGCCGCCGTTCCATCAAGGCGTGGTGGCGCCGCGCTGGGCTGCGCGTGGCGATTCGGTCGACCGACGCTTGGCCAGAATGCGGTCCAGCTCGCGGGTCACCCAGGCCGATGGCCGTCCGCGACGGTCGAACGCGACGTAGCCAGGTGCCGCGTACGCATACGTGACCGTCCAGCCAGCTTCGCCGCGGCGTGCCTGAACGTACTCGATGGCGTCGTCCACGCGCGGGTCGTCCAGCTTGCCGGCCGCGTCCACGGTCTGGAGCAGCTCCAGCAGCGTCACGTGATAGGTCTCCGGAAACGAGACATCGAGGATGTGCGCGCTGATCGGCTCTCCGGTGGTCTGGCGCCGGTACAGCCGATGCTCGAGCAGGTACTCAACGCCGGCGTCGATCAGGGGCGCGTCTCGGCCCGCGTTCTCGGGTCCCTGAGCGGCCAGCAGCGCGCGCGTCGACTTCGCCACGCCGATGAAGCACGGCGTCGCACGGAGACAGCCACCGTGGCGGGTGATCCCCTCGCCCGGCCAGGCCGTGAGCACGCCGCGCCCGAACGCCTGGTAGCGCCGGATCCACTCCACGCCCGCCTGCACGCGAGGGTCATCCCCGTGACCTAGCCTACACAGCGCCGTCACCAGCATGGCGTTGTAGCAAGGCACGATGTCCGCAACCCGCCCCGTGTACGAAAAGCCCTCGGGTGTCGCGAGCTCCCAGAGAGCGCGCGCGGTGGCTGCCTGCGTGTACGGGAGCCGACTAGCGAACGGAATCTCGCTCAGCGCCAGCAGCCGCCACACCAGCGGGAGCCCAGAGTCCACCGGCTTCCGCGTCAGGCGGGCAACCACGCGCGACGAGGCCAAGCACTCGGCGACGCTCGTCGCAGTCGGCGGTTCGTCCCGCGCGAGCACCTGAAGCGCCGAGTCGACTTGACCTGACATCGTCTCCATCGAAGCCGGGGCGCACGGCGGTGTCAACCGCCGCGCACCCTACCCACTTCACGGGCAGCCGAAGGTGCGGTAGGCGCTGCCTGCGTTTCCGGTGGAGTATGCGATGAGCATGACGCCGCTGGGGTGCACGGCCGCTCCCACGGTGCCTGCGTTCGCGTTGTGAGCGGTCGCGAGCTGGTGGTCCACGGAGGCCGCGCTGAACGAGCGGACCTGAACCGCACCGCCGGGCTGCAGGTAGGCCGCGTGCCACATGCCCCCGTAGAAGCCCAGCCCCGCCCAGCGCTCGCTCACGGGAGGCGGACCACTGGACCACGTCGTGAGCGTCTGGCCGGAGTCCGTGTTGTTGGGGTCGATCTGCGCCCAACCCACCTGCGTCCCGTCCACGCCCAAGATGGCCCGCGCCCCCATGTAGCTGCCGACCTCGGCGCGGTCGCCGACGAAGTACCCGGCGATGTTCGCGATGATCACGCCACCGCTGCTGACGACCCGCTGGACGCGGATTTGTCCTGACCCAGAGTCGATCAGCGCCGCGTTCTCGGTGCCAGGCAGCATGTTCAGCCTGGCGTGGCCGGAGGCGCCGTTGATGTAGCCGGTCTGCAGCTGCGTGGTGAGGGCGCGGTTGTACTCGCGCATCGGGGTGCCGTTGGCCTGGGCACCGAGCAAGACGCGGGTCGTGCTGGCCGCCGCGAGGGGCCGGTTGAGGAAGGTGTTGCCTGCCGTGTGGTAGTTGTTGACGGGGCTGCCGTTGAGGAACGCACCCGTGGTCGTCACCCCGACGCGCTGAGCGTGATACACGCGGTCCGTGCTGTTCGGCGCGGTGCCGTAGCTGATGTAGACATCATCGCCGACAGACGAAGCCGCGGCGCCCACGGCAACCCCTGTCGCGACGGTCAGCGCGGCCCCCGCTAGCTGCCCGTTCAGGTCCACGACCTGCAGCACCAACGTGGTTCCACGGAGCTCCGTGACGGCGAATCCGGACGACGTCGCGACGACCTCGAGCTCGGACACGAGCGTCGTGCCGCTGCCCGCCACGGCAGCGCCCAGCACGCGTGTGCCTTCGTCGATGCGGCCGTCGCAGTCTTGGTCAATCGCGTCGCAGGTCTCGGCCGGCGGCGTGCAGCTCGCTGCCGTCGGGAACTGACAGCCGGAGGTGCAGGCGCCAGTCCCGACCGTGCCGCACGAGGTCGAACACGAGACGCTAGCGCCTTGCTGACAAGCAAAGCCGTTGTCCACGACGCCGTTGCAGTCGTTGTCCGCCCCGTCGCAGACCTCGCTCTCCATGCCGACACCGCTGCAGGGCCCGAACACGCTGCCGTTGCAGGTTCGCGTCCCCTCGGTGCACGTCCCGACGTTGGTCCCGCAGGACTCGGTCTCGCCCGTGGTGCAGGCGCAGCCCTCGTCCACGCTCCCGTCGCAGTCATCGTCTTCGATCCCGTCGCAGAGCTCGTCTACCAACGCGGCGACCTCCCCTTCACACGCACCGAAGGCGCCGCCGGTGCAGGTCTCGGTGCCGGCCATGCACGCCCCCACATCGGTGCCGCACGCGCGCGAGAGGTCCTCGTCCACGCGCGTGTCGCAGTCGTTGTCGCGGTCGTCGCAGACCTCCGTGCCGCCCGGTTCACACTCTGCGCAGGCGTCGTTGCAGTCCGTGCCGTTGCTCACGTAGCCAGCGGGCGGCGAACAAGCCTCGAGGGAGTCCGCTGGGTCGCCGAAGCCGTCGGTGTCCACGTCCCGGTAGTAGGTGACCATGCTGCACGTGCCGGGCTCGTAGTCCGGCAGCTCCGTCGGCTCGACGGTGGAAGAGACGCACGCCGAACCGTCGCAGGTGAGCCCTGCCCCGCAGTCTCCGCAGACCTCGCTCAGCAGGACGGTCAGCAAGAGCACGCGCCCTTCGATGTACCCCGAGGTAGCGCGCGCGACGGCGATCACCGTCCCACCGTCGGTGGCGGTCACGATGGCCTGAAAGCGTCGGGTCGCGTCCTTGCCGGCGGGCACCAGCGCGATGCGCAGCGGCCACGTGTCGCTGTCTAGGACGTTCTGGTTGAGGCGCTCCATGAACGTGCCGCCGGCGGTCGCGCCGAAGACCTGGACGTTCACGACCGGATCGCGGGCCAGTACCCCAGGCGTGGCGCGTACCTCGAGCATGACCTGGGTGACGTCACCGCCGGCCCCACCACAGCTCGCGATGAAGAGAGACAGCGCGCAGACGATGGAAAGAGACGCCCTCATCGTGCCGCCCCCAGGGTCACGACGACACCACCGAAGTTGCCTGGGACCGGGTCGCCGGACCCACCACCGCCGCCTCGCAGGCCTACCGCGAGGCCGACGCTGGCGCCCACCACCACCACGCCGACGATGGTCCAGAACCACCACTTCTTCGTGACGGCGGTGCCCTCGTCATCGGACGAGGCCGCAGACGAGGACCGCGCAGCCTCGTCCGCTGGCGCGTCCGCTGCGTGCAGGGTCAGGTCGGGGGTAGCCGTGCCCTCCGGCGTGGCCTCGCTCGTTGCGGCCGCCGAGCGTGAGAGGAGCTCGATGCGACCCTCCACGAACTCACGATTGGCGGCGTCGGGGACAGCTTCCAAGTAGCGCCGATAGGCGTCTGCGGCCTCACGGTCGTTGCGGAGCCGTTCGTGCGCGGTGCCGATGTTGAAGAGCAACGCGGGACGTTGGCTGAGGTCGTAGGCCTCTTGGTAGCGTCGCAGCGCTGCCTCGTAGTCACCGGCCTCGTAGGCGCGAACGCCGGCCTCGAACATCAACCGGGCTTCGGCGTCGCGTGACGACGTCTGAGCGCTCGCGGGCTGGGCAACAGCCATCGCCAACACGGTGATGATTACGTATCGATACATTCTAGACTCCTCACCCAAGACCCCACGTGCCCCCGCACGGACCCCGGCCCACCCGGACCGAACCGTCGCAAGGGCCTGACCATAACACGTGCGGGACTCGAGTCGGCCCGCGCGGAGGCAAAAATGGGGCTGCGGCCTACCGTCAGTCGGTTGGGCCCACGAGCAGGTCCGCGGTGGCGGCCGTCATCCCCGCCAGGTCGGCGCCGTCGGTGTAGACGCCGTCGATGACCAGGCGGCAGAGGCCATGCACGGCGGCCCAGCGCGCCTGTGCGCGGCGCAGCCCCGTCTTTCCGCGCCCCACGTGCGGGTCCATGGCGCCCACGTAGTCCACGTAGCGGCGGAAGGTGCCGAACGCGAGCGCGCGGAGGCTCTCGGTGGGCTCGCCCGCCTTCCAGATGCTGCGCCCGAACATGAGGTCGTAGATCTCGGGGTGCGCCGCCGCGTAGCCCACGTACGCGCGCACGAAGCGCAGCGTCTGATCGCGCAGGTCGCCCGACTGATCGCGCGCCGCGCCCTGCACCGCCGCGTCCAGGCTGCCGAAGCCCTCCTCCGCCAGCGCGCACAGGAGCGCGTTCTTGTTGTCGAAGTGGTGATACAGCGCCGAGGCGCTCACCCCGGCGCGCTGCGCCAGCTGTCGCAGGGACAAGCCGTCCAAGCCGAGCTCGCGCACCATGGACTGCGCCTCGCGCAGCAGCGTCGGGCGCAGGTCGCCGTGGTGGTAGCGCTGGGTCGGCTTGGGGGACATCACGGGCGATCTTGACAGTGTTCAGACTGGGTGTCATCTAAACGCCGTACAGATTCGCGTGCCGTTCACGGCACGACAGGAGCTCACCATGGAACAACCCTTCCCTCACCTGCTCTCGCCCTTGGACCTGGGCTTCACCACCCTCCGCAACCGCGTGGTGATGGGCTCCATGCACACGGGCCTCGAGGACCGCTTCTGGAACTACCCCAAGCTGGCGGCCTACTTCGCGGAGCGGGCCAAGGGGGGCGTCGCGCTGATGGTCACGGGCGGGCTCAGCATCAACCGCCGGGCTTGGTTCTATCCGGGGTCCGGCACGGTCAACCAGGCCGCGGACGCCCTGCCCCACCAGCTGGTCACGCGGGCGGTGCACGACCACGGCGGCAAGATCGCGCTGCAGCTCATCCACACGGGCCGCTACGCGCATCACCCCTGGTCGGTCTCCGCCAGCGCCAAGAAGTCGCCCATCAACCCGTTCAAGCCGCGCGCCATGAGTGAGGCGCAGATCCTCTCCACCATCGACGACTTCGCGCGCAGCGCCGCCATCGCCAAGCGCGCCGGCTACGACGGCGTCGAGATCATGGGCAGCGAGGGCTATCTGCTCAACCAGTTCGCCTGCACCCGCGTGAACGAGCGCAAGGACCGCTGGGGGGGCGACATCCACGGGCGCATGCGCTTCCCGGTGGAGGTGGTGAAGGCCGTGCGCCGCGAGGTCGGCGCCGACTTCATCGTGATGTACCGCCTGTCCATCCTGGACCTGGTCGAAGGCGGCAACACCTACGACGAGGTCGAGACCATGGGCAAGGCGCTGGAGGCGGCGGGCATCACGCTGCTGAACACCGGCATTGGTTGGCACGAGGCGCGCGTGCCCACCATCGTCACGTCGGTTCCGCGCGGGGCCTTCCGCGAGGTCACCGCGCGCATCAAGCGCGCCGTGAACGTGCCGGTCATCGCCTCCAATCGCATCAACACACCCGAGGTGGCCGAGTCCATCCTCGCCGCGGGTGACGCGGACATGGTGTCCATGGCCAGGCCGCTGCTGGCCGATCCGGACTTCGTGAAGAAGGCCGCCGCTGGGCGCCCCGAAGCCATCAACACGTGCATCGCGTGCAACCAGGCCTGCCTGGATCACACCTTCTCGCTCAAGCGGGCCACCTGCATGGTGAACCCGCGCGCCGCGCGCGAGGGAGAGCTGCGCTACGAGCGCGCGAGCACGCCACGCCGCATCGCCGTGGTGGGCGCCGGCATGGCCGGCCTCTCGGCGGCCACCGTGGCGGCGGAGCGTGGGCACAAGGTGACGCTGTTCGAGGCGGCGGACGCCATCGGCGGTCAGTTCCGCATGGCCGCCGTGGTGCCCGGCAAGGAGGAGTTCCGCGAGACGCTGCGCTACTTCCAGTACGAAGTGGAGCGCACCGGCGTGGACCTGAGGCTCGGCACGCGGGTGAGCCAGAACGAGCTCACGGGCTACGACGAGGTCATCGTCGCGACCGGCGTGGTGCCGCGGGTACCCAACATCCCCGGCATCGAACACCCGAAGGTGCTGCGCTACACGGACGTGCTCCGCGACAAGAAGCCCGTGGGGCAGCGCGTGGCCGTGATTGGCTCTGGAGGCATCGGCGTGGACGTGTGCGAGTACCTGCTGCAGGACCCGGACATGAGCCTCGAGGCCTGGTTCGCGGAGTGGGGCGTGGACCCGAGCGGCGACTCGCCGGGCGGCTTGCTTCCTCCCCACGTGGAGCAGCCCCGGCGCGCCATCACCATGCTGCAGCGCAGCGAGGGTCTCAAGAAGATGGGCACAGGACCCGGGCGCACCACGGGCTGGGTGCACAAGATCGCGCTCCAGCGCGCTGGGGTGCGCATGCTGGACGGGGTGACCTACGAGCGCATCGACGACCAGGGGCTGCACATCCGCCGGGCGGGCAAGGCGGAGCTCCTGGAGGTGGACCACATCATCCTCTGCGCCGGTCAGGTGTCGCTGCGTGACCTGGCGCCCGAGGGCAAGGGCAAGCGTGGGGGTCGCAGCGAGAGCGGCATGCACGTGATTGGTGGGGCGGACCTGGCCGCCGAGCTGGACGCGAAGCGGGCCATCGCGCAAGGGGCGGAGCTGGCCGCGCGGCTGTAGTGGGAAGGAGGCGCGACGACGTGCTGCGCCACGCGCCGTGACGGCGCCGCAGAAAGTTGATGACTTTCCGGCGCCGCACCGACAATTGACGGCATGAGCGCAAAGCACGTGGCCTGGCTGCTGACCTTCTTCGGCGCGCTGGTCTGGTCCGCCATCGCCCCCAAGGACTATCTCACATGGTTCCTCGAGGTGTTCCCAGCGCTGCTGGGGGTGGCGCTCATCCTGGTCACTCGGGAGCGCTTCCCTCTGACGCCCCTGCTCTACGTGCTGGTGCTGGTGCACTGCCTGATCCTCATGGTGGGCGGGCACTACACCTACGCGGAGGTGCCGCTCTTCGACGGTCTGTTCGGGGCGGAGCGCAACAACTACGACAAGCTCGGACACTTCACGCAGGGCTTCGTGCCGGCCGTGTTGGCCCGCGAGATCCTGCTGCGCCGGGGCGTGGTGAACGGCCGCCGCTGGTTGAGCTTCGTCGTCGTGAGCATCTGCTTGGCCTTCAGCGCCTTCTACGAGCTCATCGAGTGGGCGGTGGCCGAGGCCAGCGGCGAGTCGGCCGAGGCCTTCCTGGGCACACAGGGCTACGTGTGGGACACGCAGTCGGACATGGCGCTGGCGCTGGTGGGGGCCGTCACCGCTCTCGCGTTGCTCGGCCGCTTTCACGACGCTCAGATCAAAGCGCTCGAGAGCCGTTCTACGAGGGTCGGTGAGGGCCGCCCGTGAGCGTGCGCGAGCGCATCATGCGGCCCTTTCGGCGGGCTGAGCACGCGCAGCCGGGAGCCGGAGCGCTGCGCGCGCTCGGCGCGACCGAAGACATGTACTGGCGCTTCGACTCGGTGAACCCGCTGTACTTCGGGGTCATCGCCCGCTTCCATGGCGCCTACGACGAACCGGCGATGACACGCGCCTTCGCGGCCGTCCAGGTCCGTCACCCGCTCTTGCGCGCCAGGATCGAGCTGGTGGGTGATACCCCGTGGTTCTTCGAGACCGACCGACCCATCCCCGTCGAGCGGATGGACATCGCGCCTGGCGACGAGTGGCGCGTGCTCGAGCGCTCGCTCGCGACCGGCTTCGACACGGCCGAAGGGCCGCTCCTCCGGTGTGTGCTGTTCGAGCGCGGGCCGGCGGACTTCGGGCTCGTCTTCACCTACCACCACGCCGTCGCCGACGGGCGCTCGGCTACCTTCGTGATCCGCGACCTGCTCCAGTCCCTGGCGCAGCAAGCCCGAGGTGAGAGCGCCGGGCTCCCCGCGCTGCCGCTGATGGACTACTACGGGGACCGCATCCGGACGATGCAGACGTACAGCAACGTCGCCCAGTTCACGGACACGGTGTCGCGGACCTGGGACGCGGCCTGGCGCTTCATGTCTCGTGCGGGAATCCCGCGTGGCATCCCGTCGGACTCTTCCATCCCCCTGGCCGACCAGCAGCTGATGATCGAGCCGCGCGTCATGGAGCCGGACCGAGTGCGGGAGGTGGCGAAGCGCGCGAAGGCCGAGTCCGTGACCATGCAGTGCGTGCTGAACGCCGCGCTCACCATGGCCGTCGCCGAGACCCGCCCGACGCAGGGGCTGGAGGCGACCACCTGCAGCCAGGTGCTGGACCTGCGCGAGCGCCTGGTACCCCCGGTGGGTGAGGACTGCGGCCTCTTCGCGACCGGCAACACCAGCATGCACCGCATCGACGCGAACACGCGCTTCTGGGACCTGTCGCGCGACATCCGCGTGGGGCTCCAGGCGGGCATCGACACGCCCCTGCCCTTCTTCCACGCCGCCACGCACAACAGCTACGCGCGCATCGCTCGCGCGCTCGGGCATGACCGGGCCGAGGCCTTCAGCCTGATCTTGGGCAGCATGCACCCGGAGGGGTTGGCGGTGTCCAACTTGGGGCGCGTGCAGGTGGACGTGCCCGGCAGCCCCGTGCGGCTGACCGCCTTCGCGTTCGCGACCAACACCAACGTGCTGAACTCCTTCAACACGTCCGCAGCCACCTACGACGGCCGGATGACGTGGAGCTTCAGCGCCAGCTCGGCCGTGGGTCGGGAGATGCTGACGAGCATTGCGGACCGGTCCGTGGGGATCATCCTCGAGGCGCTCGCCGAGTAGCGCTTGCCCTGCGTCGCGCGAGGGCGCACCCATGGGCGTGGATGGAACACAGGTTCTATTCGAGACGCGCGACCACCTCGCTGAGAAGGTACAGAGAGGGTCTCGCCCATGAACAGACACTCGCGCCCAATTCTCGTCACGGGGGCCTTCGGGAACCTCGGCATCCACGTGCTCGACGCGCTCCTGCGCAGCTCCCGGCGGGTGCTGGCGGTGGATCTCGCCACGCCGAAGACGCGCGCCCGAGCGCGCCGGTTTCGGAGCGAGCACGGCGCCCACCTCGAGACCGTCTGGCTCGACCTGCGCGACCGCGAGGCTGTGGCGAGGGTCGTCGTGAAGGCGCGGCCCAGCGCGATCATTCACCTCGCGGCGGTGCTGCCACCCTTCAGCGAGGCCCCCGATGCGCCCGTCGACGCCGTGAACCGGGGAGGCACTGCCGCGCTGCTGGCCGCAGCACACAGCGCAGGGCTTCACACCCGCTTCGTGCTGGCGTCGTCGTACTCGGTCTATGGCGCGCAGCACCCTGGCGCTCCGGGCCCGGACGGCGCGCCGGCGCCGAAGCTGCTGGACGCGGACACCCCTACGGCACCTGTGGACGCCTATGGTCGCTCGAAGCTGGCGGCCGAGCAGGCCGTCCGGGCAAGCGGACTACCCGCGGTGATCCTGCGCCTGGGAGCCGTCATCCCGTTCGAGGGAGGGCTCGAGTCCATGCTCACGCTGCGCATGCTCTTCGAGGTGCCGTGGGACGGTCTGCGGCATGCCATCGACCCACGTGACGCCGCCCTCGCGTTCGCGCGCGCGTGCGAAGCGCCGGACGCCGTGGGGCGGGTCTTGCTCATCGGCGGAGACCCGTCCTTCCGCGGACAACATGGACCGAGCGTGTCCGAGCAGCTCGTGCTGCGTGGCCTGCCCGCAGCGGAGTTCGAGACCTTCAGCCCGCCCTCGGCGCGCGCAGAGGACTACTTCACCGAGGGCTGGATGGACACGCGCGAGGCCGAGGCCGTGCTCGGCTTTCAGCGCCACACGCGCGCGGACTACGAAGCCACGGTGCGGGAGCGCATGGGGGTCCTGCGCCACGTCACGCCACTCGCGAGCGGTGCCGTGCGCTCGTTCATGCGCGGGCTGTCGCCCTACCGAAACGGCGCACCGCCGCCACGCGACCCCCTCCAGACCAGGCTGCGCGCGCTGCACCGTACCCACGCCGACCGCGCGTTGGTGCACTCGGAGTGCGTCTCCCCGCTGCCGGCGTCGGAGCTGCGCGCCCAGCTGGACGAGCCGGGCTGGGACGAGTGGTCCTCCTTTCTGACGACGCTGAAGGTCGAGTCGGCCACCCCTGGGCGAGCGTCCAAAGCGCGCGGGACGCTCGGTCTGGCCCTGCCCGGCGGGCTGAGCGCGCCAGTACCGGTCGAGCTGCTCACGCTCACGCGGAGCGAGCTGCGCTGGCGCGGCGGCATCCCAGGCATCTTCCAGGGCGAGCACTACCTGCGCTTCCAGCCCGTGGAAGATGGCACGCGCATCGCGCACGGAGAGCGCTTCACGGGAGCGCTGGGCGCGCGCGTGGGCGCCGCCGCACGCCCCTTGGTGGACGCGCTCTATCAGAGGGAGGCGCAAGGTCTGGCGGCCCGGGTGCGGGCCGCGCAGTCGCCTCGCGCGGTGGCCCTGCCGGGGTCCGAAGAGGAGCTGAGCCCCGCGTGGCTGGAGGCGGTGCTACGCGAGCGTCACCCGACAACCCGCGTGGCCGAAGTGTCCCTGGCCGGCTCGTCCCACGCGGGCGACGGGTTGGCGAGCACCGCCGACCGCATCAAGCTCCGAGCCCGCTACAGCGAGAACCCCGACGGTCTCCGCGAGGACCTCCTGCTGAAGACCATCTTTCTGGGGAGTGGCGCGCGAGTGGGTCCGGCGAGCCTGCACGCCCTCTCCATGCTCAATCACGGAGTCACCCGCCTGCCGGCGGGTGGCCATCTGCAGCGCAAGCTGTTCCACGGGCTGACGCGCTTTCAGGAGCGCTTCCCGCAGGCGCCCGACGCGATGTACGAGAACGAGGTCCGCTTCTACCGGGAGATTCGTCCGACCCTGGAGATCGAGACCCCGGCCGCCTACGCGGCGGTGCGCCACCCCTCCTCGCGCGGGTTCTTCGTGCTCATGGAGGACCTGGGCACCCGCGGCGCGCACTTCCCGAGCGCGCTCGAGTCGCTCACCCCCGACGCCATGGCGGGCCTGCTGCAGACGCTGGCCGCGCTCCACGCGCGCCACTGGCAGAGCCCGGCGCTGCGCGGCGCGCTCGCGTGGGTGCCCACCTCCACGTCGGGCGGCATGTTCGAGCTCTTCGATGGCATCGGCCTGGAGCTCATTCGCGCGCAGCTGCAGCTCTATCCATTCAAGGCGGAGCTGATCTCGCCGCTCGGCCGCGACTTGGACTCCCTCTGGAAGACCATGTGGGACGTGCAGCGCGCGATGCGCACGCAGCCCATGACGTTGCTGCATGGCGACGTCCACATCGGGAACACGTACACCCTGCCGCGCGGACCCGGCGGGCTCCTCGATTGGCAGCTCATGATGCGCGGCTGCTGGGCGCACGACGTGGCCTATGTGATCGCGACGGGTCTCTCCACGGAGACTCGGCGTGCCCACGAGGGGGCGCTGATAGCGCACTACTGCGCCGAGCTGGCCGGACACGGGGTCCACAACCCGCCGACACCGGATGAGGCCTTCGAGCTCTACCGGCGCGCGGTCTCGTGGGGGTTGGTCATCGGGTGGCTGATCACGCCGCCGCAGAATTATGGGGAGGCGCTCACCAGCGCGAACATCGCGCGGCTGGTGGCGGCGGCCCAGGACCTGGACACCTTCGGAGGGGCACCACAATGACGTTGCGCCCACGTCGTCGCGGGTCCCCTTGCTCCGCCCGCCCCCGCGCGTCGCGCCGCCGCTACGGCACAGCGGCCTCCACACGCGCGGGCTGGGAGTACGCCGTCAACGCGGCGTGATCGTCCTCGAGCGTGAAGCCTGCGGCGATGGTCGCGACGGCCGACGCCTCGAACTGCTGCTCGTAGTCCGTGCGCGATTCGTAGAGCTCCGCTAGCCGCTCGGTTGGGAGGGGCGTGGTGGACCCGAGCAGCAAGCAGATGATGGAGGAGCTCCCCGGGACACCCGACAGGATGTCGACCGGGACGTCCACCAGCGGCGTCCGCACGCCTCCGAGGGCGATACCGTCCACGTCGCGTAGCGGCACGGGGTTGGTGGCGTCCTCGCTAAGCTCGATGCGGGGCGCGGTCGGAGGCGTGGCTCCGGTGCGCACCCACAGGTCGAGCGCACGCAGCGCGGCCTTGGCGACCAGGTGCGTGGGACCGTCGTTGATGGGCACCGTACAGTCGATGAACTCCGCAGCGAAGCCGAGCAGGTGACGGTCTGCGTGCGCGGTGCCCGCAATCTCCCAGAGGCGGAAGGTGCTGCTGTCGGCCTGCCGCGCACGGTACGAGCTCAAGATGCCGAAGGTGTCGCTCTCGGTCTGGATGTTCATGACGGGCGCGTCCAGGTCGTCGCGGAACACGGGGCGCTCACGCGTGAACAGCGCACGCGTGATGTCGGCGTACTCGCCCTCCCCCACCAGCGGCAGCGTGAAGCCCGCTCGGCTGTGCACGAAGAACCCATCGAAGACCCCTTCGGTGGACTGCACGCCGTTGTAGTAGGTGGAGAGCGCCATGGCCGACTGCGACTCACCGGCCGCGATGAGCACGCTCGGGCGCACGCCACCAAGAACAGCGCCCCCGCGCCTCAGCGTGCGCGCTATCTGCGTGAAGATGTCGAAGGCGTACCCGTCGCCTGGGTGGCTGAGGCTGCCGTAGCGTTCCGGGTCGATGGTGCGCAGCCCGGCGCCGGCGTTGGGATCGGGGACGCCTGTGGACACCAGGACCGCGCCACCTTCGACACCGACCAGCTGCGCAGACACGCCCACCCAGATGTGGCCAGCGCGGGTGATCTCCTCGGCCAACGTCGCGTACTCGGGGTCGGCGTCCACGCCCCCGCTCACGTTGAGCCACTCGACGATCACGGTGCCGCTCGCCGCCGCGCGCTCCGCTGGCCGTCGCACCACCACGCGCGTGCGATACGGGGCGGTGGTCGTACGGAGGAGATCCCAGCGACCGTCATCGGGGAGGCCCTGCTCCCCCGCCGCGTAGGCTGTTGCGACGCCGGTGGCGAGGTATTCGTGCAGCTCGTACCCGTCCGGCACGGCCACGCCACCCGCGGACGCGACGTAGACCCCCTCACCACCACTCAGCTCTTCCGAGAGGTCTGCGCCACGCTCGGCGGAATCGCCACAGGCAGCAGTCCAGGTGCTCACGCACACGAGCAGGCAGCGGACGCCGAGGAGCCGGCGGGAGCGGTAGAGCGATGAAGTGGCATGCATGCAGCGAATCTCGCGAGGGGGTCGTTGGCTCCCTGGCCGCGCACGGCCAGGGGTGGTGCGAGGAGCCGCGACGGCGTTCGCGGAGCTTGCTCGTTCCACAATTCACCGGTAGGTGAGTTGCTGAATCCTACTCGCTCGCGCGCGGAGATGTACATGAACTGTTTGGTGGTGGGTGGCGGCCTCGCGGGGCTCGCCTCGGCGGTCTGGCTCGCGGAGGCGGGGCACCGCGTGACCTTGCTGGAGCGGCGCGGAGCGCTCGGCGGGCGCACCATCGCCATTCCCCAGGCCGAGGTGGACGACATCCCAGACAACGGGCAGCACGTCTTCGCCAGTGGCTACCAGCACCTCTTCCGCTACCTCGAGAGCGTGGGCACGCGCGAGCACGTGCGCTTCCCAGGCACCATGACCTTCCGCATGCCGGGGGGCGCGTGGCAACAGCAGTCCGTGAAGGGGCTGGCGGCCCTGCGCCCGGCGCTAGGGGACCTGCCTGGCGTCACCGGCCTCGACCGGGCACGCACCGCTGTGGCGCAGGCACGCTTGATCCGCCAGTCGCTGCGCCAGCCCGCCGACCTCGACGAGATCACCGCGGACGAGTGGTTCCGGCGCATCGGGATGCCCGCGTCCGCACGCAAGGCACAGTGGGACGGAATCGTCATCGGTCTGACCGGCGACAAGCCCGACATCAGCTCCGCGAAGGTCCCTGCGGACCTCTTGGCGACCGGCATTCGGCGCGCCATCGCGACGCGCACTCCGGTCAGCATCGGCTACCCCACGGTGGACCTCGACACCCTCTTCATTCGGGGCGCCGAGAAGGTGTTCGCCGAGCGAGGTGTGACCGTGCGCACCAGCGCGACGGTGCGCTGCGTGGATGTGCAGGACGGGCACCTGCAAGGCGTCACCCTAGTGAGCGGCGAGAGCCTGCGGGCGGACGCGGTCATCTGCGCGGTCCCGGTGTGGAAGGTACGTGGGCTGCTGGACCAGGTCCCGGGACACGAGGTGATCTACCGCGCCTGTGAGCACCTCACGCCCGTCCCCATCGTGAGCGTGAACCTCTACCTGGACCGCTCCATCGAGATGGCTGACTGGGGTGAGATCCTGTACGGGGGCGAGGGGGTGCTGGAGCAGGTCTGGGACCGCCAGCGCATGCACGGACGCGACCCGGTCAAGACGTGGTTCTACTCCACGACGGTCTCGGCCGCCTACGAGCTGGTGCGGTGCAGCAACGCCGAGATCCTGGAGCAGCAGCTGGGCATGCTGCGACGCTACTACCCGGCCGCGCGCGACGCGCAGGTGGTCCACAGCCACATCGTGCGCATGCCCGCGTCGACCTTCGCGCAGCGGCCCGGAACCGCGGGAGTGCGGCCTCCACAGCGGACGCAGGTGCCCGGCCTGGCGATCGCCGGCGACTGGACCCGCACGGACTGGACCACGACCATGGAGGGCGCTTGCCAGAGCGCCACGTTGGCGGTGGAGGCGATCCTCGGTGAAGGCCGGCCGCTCTAGGCGCTTGCGTCGGGTTTCTTGCTCGCGTCCTTGCCCGGCGCAGGTTCGGGCGGGGGCTCGACGTAGTAGACGGTGAGCTCGGAGGTGTCGCGCAGCAGGTCCGCGTGCAGGACCGACACGCGCTGGACCCTGACGCCCAAGCGGGCAGAGAGGTCG
The DNA here is from genome assembly GCA_020633075.1 of Sandaracinaceae bacterium. Lineage (GTDB taxonomy): Bacteria > Myxococcota_A > Polyangia > Polyangiales > Houyiibacteriaceae > JADJJE01. The sequence goes on along the minus strand of JACKEI010000001.1, from coordinate 1,506,441 downwards.
GCGTAGAGCGGCACCTTGTCCTCGGCGCGCAGCAGCTCGAGGTTGTCGTAGATGACTCGCCGGCTGAATTCGCGCTTACCGGAGGGAGCCAGCTCCAGCACCATCACCATCCCGACGATGGCCATGTTGACCAGCGCCAGCTCCGCGACGCTCACCTTCTTGTTGGCGCTCGCGTTGATGATGGCGACGCCGATCACGATGAAGAGATAGGTCAGGTCGCGGATGCCGATCTGCTCGGTGCGGTAGCGCAGGATGCCGAACACGGCGAAGAGGCCCAGCGCGAAGCCTAGGTCGGTGGGGACCTTGCGCAGCAGAAAGCACACCGTGAACGTGATGACGTTGAACGCGTAGTAGGTGAACGGGAACTCGTTGCTCCCGTAGATGCGGCGGTACATGCCGGACACGATCACGGCGCAGAAGAAGACGTCCACCAACAGGCGGAACGCGAGCTTCGTGAAGTCCCCGACGTCGATCCACTCTTGGAAGCCCAGGTTATCCAGCATGTTCCGCACTCCTAGAGACCAGCCGTTGAAGCTCCCGCAAACGGGGGCGGTAGCGCTGCACGCGGGCGCCTTCAATCAAGAGCGCCGCGGCCGCACAGTACTTGCTGATGGACAGCGCGCGCACGTGGTTCGCACGTAGCGCCAGCATGATCGGGCTCCGCCAGCGCTGCCGGTCTTGCTTGACCTCGGCGATGACCACCGGCCCCAGCTCCCGCTCGCGCCCGCCCGCCATGAACTGCAGGCGCAGATCGAGCGTCACGCGTTCCATGGTGTCGACACCCACGAGCGTGATGCGGTCAAAGTTGGTGCACGCGGTGGGCCGCAGCAGCGCTGCGTCCACGGGGCACACGTCCGAGAGAAAGGAGGCGCTCAGCTCGCTGAGGGCATCCTCACCGAACGGCAGCTCCCGGCGCCACTTGCGGGTCGCGCCAGCGCTGGTCTTCTGCTTGACCTCCAGGTAGCTCCGCTCGCGGCCCATGTAGTGCCGGATGCGGACCTTGTAGCGCGGCCGCCGGTCCCGCAGGTGCTGGTTCAAGAACGTGAGCGCGGGCGTGTCGAAGTAGGTCGTCTCGTAGCGATCGAGGGGCGCACCGCCCACGCGGGCCACGGCGTAGCGCCCGTCCAGCGATGCCAGCACGCTCGCCAGCTGGACGTCGCTCAGCGCGAACTTCGTGTCGACGCGCTTCAGCAGCGCGCGCTCCCCCAGGAGTGAGAGGTCCGCAGTGGCGAGCTGGCCGAGGCTCGCGGCGACGGACGGTTGGCCGGCGTGTGGAGGGTGGTCGGAAATCACGTGGTGACCCTGGGCGGTAGCCGCAGTGGGAGTCTACTCGATGTCACGGCGCCGTAACCGCAGCGGCGCATTCGGCATCGTCCGCGCGCAACGCCGCCATGCCCCAAGACCCGGAGCGCCCGTGGCGTCTGCCTTGGCGCCGTTCGGGGGATGGAGAGTCGATTCCGGACCGAGAATCTCCACGCGCGTGATCGATTCGGACCGGGCGGCCACTGCCAACCGGGGGCGGCTGTCGCCCCGGGAGACCGAACGATGCGAATTCGATCCGCGTGCTTGCTCTATGTCCTCACACTGGCCGCTGGCTGCGGGGGCGGCGACGAAGACCCCCCGCCCCTGGACACCGTGCCCGACACCCGCTTCGAGTCAGCGCCGGGCGCGGGCTTGAACTCCGCAGAGGAGAGCGCCTTCACGCTCGCCTGTGACCAGCCGACCTGCACCTTCGAGTGCAGCCTGGACGACGCGGCGTACGCACCCTGCGACGCGACCCTGGTCCTCGACCACCTCTCGGCCGGCGACCACACCCTCGCGGCGCGGGCTGTCGACCCCGATGGAGACGTGGACCCGACGCCGGCCACGCACTCCTGGTCGCTGGCGTTCGGGTGGCGCGCGCTCGCGACCACCGAGACGGCCCTGTGCGCCATCTCGGGCGAAGGGGGTCTCTACTGCTGGGGTCACGAGGAGGCCGGTCAGCTCGGCAACGGCGGGGAAGACGACGAGACCCTCGGCCGGGCCGCGCAGGTGGGCACCGCGACGGACTGGGAGACCATCGTGGGCGGCGAGTACAGCTTCTGCGGGCGTCGCGCGGGCGCGACCTACTGCTGGGGGGCCAACTGGGACGACCAGCTCGGGGACCCGTCCCTCGCTGATGTCACGAGCACGCCGACGGCGGTCGCGCATGACTTCGAGGTCCTGGCGCTGGGCTCGGACCATGGCTGCGGTATCGACTCGGCCGGCGCCCTCTACTGCTGGGGGTCCGGCTCCGATGGCGCCCTGGGACTCGGGGACGAGGAAGACGTCGCCGCGCCGACGCGGGTGGGAACGGGGCTCTGGACCACGGTCTCGGCGGGCAACTACGCCACCTGCGCCATCGACGTCGGGGGAGCGCTGTACTGCTGGGGGGGGAACTACAGTGGCGAAGGTGGTCAAGACCCCGTCACCGAGCTCCTGCTGACCCCGACGCGCGTGGGACTTCGCACGGACTGGTCTTCCGTGGTGGTGGGCGACGGTCAAGCGTGCGCCCTCGACGCCACCGACGGGCTCTGGTGCTGGGGCAGCAACTACGAGGGGCAGCTCGGCATCGGGTCGACCATGCCTGCGTACACGCACGTCCCGATGCAGGTGCCTGGTGTCTGGCGCGATGTCGTCGCCGCCGACGGGGGAGCCTGCGCCGTGGCGACCGATGGCCTGGTGAGCTGCTGGGGCGACAACCGACGCGCACAGCTGGGGCGCGTGAACGCGCTCGTGGAGCAGAGCCCGTCGCCGCTCCGGATCACGCACAGCGGCCGATTCACGAGCGTGGTGGGGCGCTATGGCGTGCACTGCGCGCTGTCTTCGAGCGAGATCGTGTGCTGGGGAGACAACCAGTGGGCGAGCGGCGGCCTCGGTCGCGGCGTGTTGGGCGGCGAGCCCCAGGTAATCGCAATCGATACCGGCTTCAGCCAGGTGGCCGTCAGCCACACGGGAGGGTGCGGTCTGCGGGTCGATGGCTCCTTGGCGTGCTGGGGCGTGGGTCCCCACGTCGGCCAGGAGGTCCCGCTGAGCTACGCGCCCGCCGCCGTGAGCGCGGACCTAGACTGGACCGACGTGGACGTGACGGCGGCCGGCACCATCGACCAGGGCCACGCGTGCGGTGTGCGCGCGGGCGCGGTGTACTGCTGGGGCTCGGGCGAAGCAGGGCAGATCGGCGACGGTGGCGCGCAGCGACGCGCGCAGCCGACCCTGGTAGACGTGCCCGGCGTCACGTTCACGCAGGTGTCCACGGGCACCAACTCCACCTGCGCGGTGGCGGCGGACACGTCGCTGCACTGCTGGGGTGGCGGGACCAACAGCCTGCCCTTCGCCCGTTCGAACTACGGGCAGGTGGGCGACGGGACCGAGACACAGCGGAACACGCCCGTGGCGGTCACCACCCCGGCAGCGACCGGCTGGCTGAGCGTCCACGTGTTCGCCGCGCGCGCCACGGCCGTGCGCTCGGATGGCACCCTGTGGGCCTGGGGCCAGAACCCCAACGGGGTCGGCGTGAGCGTGCCCACGCAGATCGGCACGGACACCGACTGGGTGGAGGGCATCAGCACGGCCAGCGGGACCACATGCGCCAGGAAGGCCTCGGGCGCGATGTACTGCACGGACTACACGTTCAACTCGGGCTGGGCGCGGGGGCTGCTCCAGGTGGAGAGCGCGCTCGACCACTCGGCCCTGGTGGCGTTCGAGGGCGGCGCGTGCTCGCTGCGGGCTGGGGTGCTGCACTGCTACTGGGGCACCAACACGGGCTGGGCGGACAACTTCCCGTCCTTCGACGTCAACGGGAACATCCCCAACCCGACGGGGGTGTGGAGCAGCTTCAGCGCCGGCTATGGCCTGCGCTGCGGCGTGCGGACGGATGGCTCCCGCGAGTGCGCGGGGTCCCGCTTCGCAGGGAGCCTCGGGGACGGCTTCGACGAGCGGCTCCCGACGGCCATCCTGCTCCCCTGAGGGAGAGGGACCCCGGCGCGGTACTCGCTAGGCAGTCTGCCCGTCCAGCGCTTGAAGGCGCGCCGAAAGTTCGCGGTGTCGCGATACCCGAGGCGCGCTCCCAGCTCCGCGACGCTCAGCTTGTCGCCTTGCAGTGATTCTATCGCGAGCCGGCAGCGCACTTCGTCGGCGAGCGCGCGGTAGCTGGTTCCCTGGGCGTGGAGGTCGCGACGAAGCGTGCGCGCCGAGCAGCCAAGCTGCTCGGCCACCTCGCGGCCATCGGGAAACTCTCCGCGCCCGCTGCGAAAGGACTCGGTCAGCACCCGGCGCACCCGCTGCTGCAGCGGCCCTGCTGAGGTCCGCGCGTCCAGCTGCGCCTCGAGCAGCGCGAGGATGGCTCCGGCCGTGCCGGGGTCGGCGTTGGGCAGCGGCGCCGCCAAGGCGGAACGCCCCACGTGGATGCGATGCGCCGCCTGCCCGAAGCGGACGGGATGGGGAAAGTGGACGTCCACCCAGTGCGCAGGCTCTGGGTAGGTGACGTCGAAGCTGAGGCTATCCGGCGCCGCTCCTAGGAACATGGCGCTGAGATCGCTGACGCACTGCAGGACCGACTCGATCAAGAACACGCGGATGTCCCCGTAGTCCCGGGTCTCGTCGAAGCGCAGAGTGGGCGCTGGCCGCCCCTCCCCTGGACTCGCTGCCTCGACGTGCAGCTCGAGGTGCTGTGTGCGCAGCGCGTAGAAGCGGGAGATGAGCACGGCGGCTTCGCCCAGTGTCGGGCTGCTCATGGCGGCGTAGCCCACGAGCCCGAGCGAGGCGAGCTTGAGCTGCTTTCCGAACCAGATGCCGAGCGCAGGGTTTCCGGTGATGCGCAGCGCGTTCAGCACGATGCGGCGATGCTCGTTGAACGTGATGGCCGCGTGTGGGTCCGCCAGGCGTTCGGCCGAGACCCCCGAGCCGCGCAGCAGCTCCGCCTCACCGTATCCGTCGTCCACCAGGTGTCGCACCAGCAGCCCCGTGTAGTGGGTGGCGATGGCCGCGGGGGAGCCTGCGGGAGCCGGCGTGCTAGGGGGCGCAGTCGCGTCTCTCGGGCGCATGCGTCGGGATTCTAGTGCATTCGTGGCCCATGTGGCCGCAAATGACCCCCAGGCGACCGAAAGGCACTCTCCCCTCGTGGCGCGCGCGGGCGCACCATCTGCCGATGACCCAAGCACACCCTCGCGTCTTCGTCACTGGCGGCACCGGCCTGATTGGGCGCTTCGCCATTGAAGCCCTCCTGCGCCGTGGAGCGCAGGTCACCATGGTCGTGCGCGCCTCGTCCATGGCTGCCCGCGCCGAGCGCCTCGATGCGCTGCGCGCCATGTGCGACGCCGCGACCAACGGCGCCACGCTCAGCGTCGTCGACGGGGACCTGGGGAGTCCGGGCCTCGGGCTCGGAGCGGACGGTCACGCGGCGCTGGCCGCCGCCGACCACGTCTTCCACCTCGCCGCGCTCTACGACATCAACGCCGACGAGGCTGCGCTCGTAGCTGCAAACGAAGCCGGCACGCGACACCTGCTCGACGCTTTGCGCAAGGGCTTCGCGGGGGTCCTCCACCACGTGAGCAGCATCGCCGTCGCGGGCAACTACCAGGGCACCTTCACGGAGTCGATGTTCGACGAGAAGCAGTCGTTCCCACACGCCTACCACCGCTCCAAGTTCAACGCGGAGCGGCAGGTGCGGGAGGCGGGCGTGACGCACCGGATCTACCGTCCGAGCGCCGTCGTGGGCCACAGCCAGACGGGAGAGATGGACCGCGTGGACGGTCCGTACCTCGGGTTCGCGGGCCTGCAGCAGCTGGCTGCGACCGTCCCTCGCTGGGTCAAGCTGCCGACGCCCAAGGTGCGGGGCCGCATGAACCTCGTGCCGGTGGACTTCGTGGCCGAGGCCCTGGTGCACATCGGGCTGGCGGCGGATGCGAGGGACACGGCGGCCAACGGGCGTGTGTATCACTTGGTAGACCCCAGCCCGCCCCCCTTCATGCGCATGAACGCCCTGTTCCTGCGGGAGCTGCACGGCCCAGGTCTCGGCATGCAGATTGACGTGCGCGGCATCCCCGGCGTGGACAACGCGCTCAACCTCGCGAACATGCTGCCCAGCGTGGGCGCGCTGCGCCGCGACGTGCTCGACGACCTGGGCCTGCCCGCGACCGGCATCGACGCGCTGAACCTGCGGGTCCGCTTCGACGACCTGAACACGCAGGCGGCGCTGTCGGGGAGCGGCATCGCATGCCCGCCCCTCGAGGACTACGTGCGCCCTATGGTGCGCTACTACGAGGACCACCTGTCTTACGTGCACCAGCGCCCGCTGCGCTATGCGCAGGCGCTCCGCGGCAAGGTCGTGCTGGTCACCGGGGCCTCACGGGGCATCGGTGCGGAGGTCGCCCGGCAGGCGGCTCGTGCGGGAGCCGAGCTGCTGCTGGTAGCCCGTGGCGCCGAGGCCCTGGAGCAGCTCGCCACAGAGCTGCGCGCCGATGGCGCCAAAGTGACCACCTACCCGACGGATCTCTCCGACTTCGCCGCGCTCGACGCGCTCGCCGCTACGGTGACCCAGGCGCACGGCGGCGTGGACGTGCTGGTGCACAACGCGGCGCACTCCATTCGACGCAGCATCGCGGAGAGCCGCGACCGCTTCCACGACTACGAGCGCACCATGCAGCTCAACTACTTCGCGCCCGTGCGGCTGACCATGGGCCTCTTGCCAGGCTTGCGGGAGAGGGGCGGCGCGGTCTGCCACGTGCTCACCATGGGCGTGCTCATCCCGGGGCCGTACTTCTCGGCGTATCTGGCGAGCAAGTCCGCCCTTGAGGCGTTTGGCAACTGCCTCGCGGCCGAGTGCCACCACGAAGGCGTGCACGTGAGCAACATCTACCTGCCCCTGGTGCGCACCGAGATGATGGCGCCCACCAAGGAGTACGCCGACCGCAAAGACATCATGACCCCTGAGCGCGCAGCGCACATGGTGCTCGACGGTGTCGTGGACAAGCGCCGCCTCGTCATGACGGGTCAGGGGCGCTTCTACTCCATCTCCAACCGGATCTCGCCCAAGACCAGCACCCGCATCCTGAACCTGCTGCACCGGGTGTTTCCGGAGCACGGCGCGCCCACGTCCTTCCCGGTCGAGAAGGCGCTGCTCACGAAGCTGCTGGGCGGCTCGCCGATCTGACCACCCGCCGGTCAGCCCATCTGCGTGGGTGGTGAGGCCAGCGCAGCGGTGGCTTCGTGGCTCTCGACGGTGCCCGCCCCGGATGCGACCCTGCCGCAGATGAGTGACCCGAGTGACCTCCCCTGCGGCTGGGCGCCCCTCCACGACACGCTCTACCGCGCGTACCACGACACCGAGTGGGGAGTGCCCGAGCGCGACCCGCGCGCGCTGTGGGAGAAGTTCCAGCTGGACGGCTTCCAGGCGGGCCTCTCCTGGATCACGATCCTGCGCAAGCGCGAGAGCATGCGCGCCGAGTTCGACGGGTTCGTGCCCGAGGCCGTCGCGCGCTGGGACGACGCCCGCATCGCGCGCGCGCTCGAGAACCCGGGCATCATCCGCAGCCGGGCCAAGGTGCAGGCCACCATCGGCAACGCCCGGGCCTACCTGGCCATGCGCGAGGCGGGCCTCGATTTCTCCGCCTACCTCTGGGACTTCGTGGACGGCAGGCCGCTCGACAGCCGTCTCGCGACGTGGAGAGCGACGCCCGGCAAGACGGCCCTCAGTGAGACGATCGCCAAGGACATGAAGCGCCGCGGCTTCAAGTTCTGCGGCCCCACCATCGTCTACGCCTGCATGCAGGCCGTGGGGATGGTCAACGACCACGAGCTGCGCTGCCCTCGCCACGACGCCGTGCTGGCACTCGCGTAGCGGCGGTGCCTCCCAGCCCACCCGCCTTTATTCACCGGGCGCTCTCGGGCACCATCGCGTCATGTCCAGACACGCACGCCGCCTCCCCGCGCACCCACTCGGCGCGTTGGCTGCCTTTGCGACCCTCGCCGCGAGCGCGCTGGGCTGTGGCGGCTCGCTGGCCGAGCCCGAGGACTGGCGCTACACCGCCCCGGCCCCTGAGCCCCAGCCGGTCGAGTCCGAACCAGACCTCACGACCGTCACGTGGCCGGACACGCCCACGCCGCTGCCCAGCGATGTGCCGTGGTGGGCCAACGAGTTTGGTAGCAACCGGAGCGGGGTCTTTCGCCACAGGCCGCTCTTCGGCGGGGCCGCCGAGCGGCTTGCGCGCGCGGACGGCGCGCTGCGCGGCGAGCTCGCCCCGACGGTGTTGTTCTGCCGAGTCGAGTACACCGGGCCCGCCCAGGACCCCCGCCCCGCGTTTCGCGACTCCCGACGCGCGCGGGCTGACCTCAGCGTGGTGGGGCGCATCGGGACGGGCCATGAATTCGCGGCGTCCGGGAGCGACAACACGCGAGTGTTCTCGTTTGGTGCGCCCACGCTAGCGCTGCGCGTCGGCGACACCATCACCCTACGCTTCCGCGACCGCGACTTCATCCGCCACGACGCCTTGGGCACGCTGACGTTCCACTATGAAGGAGCACTCCCCATCGAGGCGGTGCAGGGCCCGCTTGGTGCGCGCTGCACCGCCCTGCCCCCTTCCGACGTGAACGCGCGGGCACCGGGCCTCCTACGAGCCGTCGACGCGGCGATGGCTCGCGACATGACCACCCGCGTGCCCGACGACGGAGTCCCTCTCGTCGAGTTCAGTCGCTTCGAGCCCAGCCGCGAGGCCCTGTCCCGCGCAGCCACCTGGCTGACTTGGGCGCACCCTGACGTCCAGCTGCGCCGCGCGCGCCTGGATGTACTGCTCGAGCGCCACGAGGCCCAGCGCCGCGCCGCCTTCGCCGCGCTCGTGGCGCGACTCGAGGCCACTCCGGCGGAGACGCTGCGGTCGGGCGAGCGCGTTGCCGGGCTGGGCATCAGCTGTGAGCGGGGCTCGACTGGGCTGACCAGCTGCGTCGGCCGCTTCCGAGTCGAGGCTACGGCCGGCGCCGTGCGCTACGTTCAGGCGCACAGCGTCACGGAGGCGAGCCGAACCGTGACGGCAAGCCAGGTGACCCTAGAGGCAGACGCCCTCGTGTACGAGGTACCGCTCACGCAGCTGCTGCCGCGCTCGAGCGTGGACCAGCCCGCAGCCGAGGTGGTCCTCGAGATCGCCGCGAACGGCACCGGTGCCGGCACGCTCCTGCTTCTGCGCCACGCGCCCCGTAGCGCATTCTAGCCGCGTGCGGTCGCTTCCGCGCCACCGCGCAGCAATCGCACACCTATTTCGGCCGGGATCCTTCTCGACGTGTGCGGCTTGCGTTACTCTCGAACGATGCGCCGCCAAACACCGGCCTCCCTGGCCCACGTTTCACTCTTGATACTCGCTGTCTCGGGGACCGTTTTCGGCTGCGGCAAGACCGTTGTGGAGATCGACCGTCAGCCCAACCTGATGATCCCCTGCCGCGACGCCGGCACGTGTGAGTGCGAGTCCCGCACGGACTGCATGGACCCGGCGCTGCCCATCTGCGTGGACGGCATGTGCGCGCCGGAGTTCGTCTACATCGATGGCGGCAGCGGGACCGACCCCGACGCCGCAGTGGGTGACGGTTGCGGCTTTCGCGACCCCGAGCCCGAGCAGTGCAACGCGCGCGACGACGACTGCGATACGCGGGTGGACGAGGACTTCAAGGGCGCGGACGGCCTGTTCTCCACGCCGCAGAACTGCGGGCAGTGCGGGCTGCGCTGCGCCAACCTACTACCCAACCTGCTGACCGACGGGAACGGCCAGGTAGTGCCCGGCGCGACCACCTGCCGCAACGACGGTGGCGGCGTCTTCACGTGCGAGCCTGTGTTGTGCGCGACCGGCTTTGCGCCCTTCTTCGATGCGTCTGGACACGCGGTGGTCTGTCTCCCGCGCGTTGCGGCCGAGTGCCAACCCTGCGCGCAGCCCGCCGACTGCGGCAGCGGCTCGGGGCACGCGTGTGAGCCCCTCGGGGGCGAGGGCAGCTTCTGCCTCGCCTTCTGCGATGCCCGCTCAGGTGACGCGAGCTGCACGGCGGCGGGTGGGACGCAGGACTGCTGTCCGGACGGAACCACCTGCACGGCCCAGGGCGGGGGACATGTGTGTGTGCCCAACTCGAACAGCTGCCGCTGCACGCCGGACAACCTCGGGCTGCAGCGCGTGTGCTCCCGGACCGGAGACGCTGGCGCCACCACCTGCTTGGGCGTGGAGACATGCACCAACATGGGCGGCACGGCGGGCTGGTCCAGCTGTGACACGGGCTTCGTGACGGACATCTGTGACGAGCGCGACAACGACTGCAACGGGACGGCGGACGACAACTTCACGGTCGGTGGCGCCTACACGCTGGACACGGCCTGCGGTGGCTGCGGCAACGACTGCACCACGCGCTGGAACCTCGCGACGCACCACGCCACGGGCAGCTGCAACACCAGCGGACCGAGCTGTGCGTTTGCGTGCGTCCCGGACGCGGCCGGCGGGGGCACGTCGTGCAGCTCCAACCTGGACTGCGCGGGTGACATGACGGGCAGCACCTGCGACCTGCGCCGCCGCCAGTGTGCGACGGCCTGCACGACCGACGCGCAGTGCCCGTCGGTCTGCCGCGGCGGCTTCTGCACGACGGCGTGCACCACCGACGCAGAGTGCCAGACGACCTTCGGGCGCTCCGCCACCTGCGTCGCCAACGCGTGTGTCACGCAGACCAACTGGACCGACACCGACGGCCTCGAGCTCAACGGCTGCGAATGCCCCGCCACGGCCAACGGAGAAGACACCCCCGAGCTTCCGGGATCGTACCCGACGAGCAGCTTCGCCACCGTGGACCGTGACTGCGACGGGATCGACGGGGATACCGAGCGGGCGCTCTTCGTGCGGGCGGGCGGCACGGGGACGGGCACGCTCGCGGCGCCCTTCGGGTCCATCCAGGCCGCCATCACCGCGTTCAACCCGAGCGTCCATCGACACATCCTGGTAGCCACCGGGACCTACGTAGAGCGCGTGACGCTCGTCGCCGGCGTGCAGGTGTACGGAGGCTACAGCGTGGACTTCCGCAGCCACGACATCGCCCTCCACCGGACGATCATCACGGCACCGCCGCCGGACTTCAGCGCGCCCTCGCCAGACCACGGTGTGGTCCGCGCTAGCGACATCAGCACACCCACTCTCTTCGCCGGCTTCACCATCGAGGGGTACGACGTGGCCACGGCGGGGCGGTCGAGCTACGCCGTGCTGTTGGAGCGCTGCACGAGCGCGCTGCGCTTCACGCACAACACCGTGCTGGCTGGCCGCGGCGGCGACGGCGCCTCCGGCGCAGCGGGCGCCCCCGGTGCGCGCGGCGGCGATGGCGGAAACGGCGCGGCGGCGTCTCTCTGCACCAGCAGCACGTGCACGGGCAACTCTCAGGCCGGCGGTGTGCGCGGGACCAACGCGAGCTGCGGCGCGGCGGCGGGGTGCGCGGGGATGGAGTCCGACGGGACCGAGTCGCCGCAGGTCGCTTCCGCTCCCGTCGCTGGCTGCACCTACGCGCAGGGAGGGTTGCAAGGGACGTACAACGGCAGCTCGGCGGCCTACTGCCGCTACGACTTCAACCCACCGGGCGGTGCCCGCAACGGGACGTCGGGCGCGCTCGGCGCGACAGGTGGCAACGGCACGCGCGGCGACGGCTGCTCCACGGCTGGCGGTAGCTTCGTGGCGGGCCGCTTCGTGCCGGCCACGGGGAGCATGGGCACGACCGGTGCGCCGGGGACGGGCGGTCAGGGGGGCACGGCCGGCGGCGGCGTGCGCAACAACAAGGCGGCCACCTGCACCATCCCCTCACTGGGCAACAACCAGGGGGACCTCGGTGGCTCGGGCGGAGGCGGCGGCGCGGGTGGCTGCGGCGGCGCGCCGGGACTTCCAGGCAGCGGCGGCGGCGCCAGCGTCGCCATCGTCGTGACGCCCACTGCGGGCGGTCAGACGCCTACGCTTCGGGACAACCTCGTCACGCGCGCGATGGGCGGCGCAGGCGGGGCAGGCGGTCCGGGCGGCGCGGGCGGGCTCGGCGGCAACCCAGGACGCGGCGGGCTGGCGGCTTGGCCCTCGTGGGCGGCTGGTCAGGGTGGCGACGGAGGCAGCGGCGGCGCCGGGGGTGACGGCGGAGGCGGCGGTGGAGCGTGCGGCGGCGTGTCCTACGGCATCGTCGGCACCGGAATCCCGGCGGCCAGCCTGAGCGCCAACAACCTCTTCGGCGTCCCGAACGGGACGCCCACCGGTGGCGCAGGTGGCCTGGGTGGCTACGCGTCCGGGTCGGCCTCGGGACAGAACGGTCAGAACGGAGAGAGCGGCAATGTCCGAAGCTACTAGTCGATCCCTCGGACGCGCGGCCCTCGTGGTCGGGCTCTTGCTCTGCGCGAGTGTCCCGGCGTGCTCCACGAAGCACGTCACGGAGGTCGAGTACTTCGACCCCCGCACGCGCGACTGCAGCACGGAGGTGTGTCCGTGCGCGTTCACCAACGAGTGCCCGGACGACCTGAGCTGTGTGGATGGGACTTGCCAGGTGTACGACGGGCCGCGTGAGGTGGTCGCGCCTGACACCCGCCCGGTCGGTGCGGCGTGCATCTTCGGCTACCAGTGCGCGGATGGGCAGTGCATCACTACGGTCAACGGCGGCTACTGCACCACGACCTGTAGCGCCGGCTGCATGGACGACTGGGTCTGCCAGACCTTCGGCGCGGGCGAGTTCAGCAGCGAGCTCTGCACGCAGCTCTGCGACGGCCTCGGGTCCTCGGTGGAGGTCTGCAACCTGCGTGACGACGACTGCGACACGCTGGTGGACGAGACCTTCGTCGACAGCAACGGCATGTACACCTCGCAAGAGCACTGCGGCACCTGCGGCAACGACTGCAGCCTCTTGGTCCCGAACGCGACCATGACCGAGTGCGCCCTGATCGCCGGCGTGCCGACGTGCCGCGCGACGGAGTGCCAGCCAGGCTTCTTCCTCTTCCAGGGCGGCGTGGTGTGCCTGCCGCTCCCCGACAACCTCTGCCAGCCCTGTCAGACCGGGGCGGACTGCCTGGTGCCGTCCAGCACCTGCGTGACGCTGCCGGGCGGCGGATCGGTCTGCGGCCGTGGCTGCGGTGACGACTCGCCCTACGGCACGACCTGCCCCATAGGCTACAGCTGTACGGACGTCGGCGCAGGGGACATGCAGTGCGTGCCCAACTCGGGCAGCTGCTCCTGCAACGCCAGCAACCTCGGTCTCGAGCGCCCCTGCGACGCCATGGGCTGCCCGGGTCTCGAGCGTTGTGAAAACAACATGGGCAGCTTCGAGTTCGCCATGTGCAGCGCCGACGGCCTCGTGCCGGAGGTGTGCGACCTGGCCGACAACGACTGCGACACCTCGGTGGACGAGGACTACACCGACTCGATGGGCCGCTACACCCGCATCGAGCACTGTGGCACCTGCGGCAACAACTGCACCTTCTTGTGGTCGCCGCCCGTCAATCACGCCGTCGCGTTCTGCGACGGGTCGCTGCCCACGCCGGCGTGCGCCATACAGGAGTGCGTCACGGAGGTCATCGGCAACGTCTTGACCGACTGGGTCAACGCCAACGGGCTCGACGCAGACGGCTGCGAGTGCCGCCGAGTCTCGGGCAACACGGACATCGACCCGCCCGACGTGCAGTTCTTCAACACCATGGGCGCCCGCGCCTACCCCGGGGTCGAGGCGCTCTACGTCGACGAGAACTGCGACGGAATCGACGGCGTGATCGGTGACGCCCTCTTCGTCTCCGCCAGCGCTGCTCCTGGAGGCGACGGAAGCCTCAACGCGCCCTTCCGCACCATCATGGCGGCCGTGGCGGCGTTCCCCGCGAGCGGCGCGGAGTACATCCTGGTGGCGGCTGGGACCTACGCGGAGAGCGTGACGCTCACGGCCGGGGTCGAGCTCTACGGGGGTTACAGCCAGAACTTCCGCACACGCAACATCGCGACGCTGCCCAGCACCATCCGCCCGCCGGCCCCGGCCGTGGGTGCGCCTCCAGTCGCCGCGCTGCGCGCGACCGGCTTGCGCGGACCCAACCAGACCATCGTGAGCGGGTTCGTGCTGGCCGGCTTCGACCAGACCGCGGTCCCGGCAGCGGGCGCGGGCGGGTCTACCTACGCGGTGATCCTGGACGACTGCGACAGCTCCGTGGTGCTGCACAACAACCGCATCGAAGGCGGCGAGGGCGGACGCGGCGCGAACGGGACGGTGGGCGCAGCGGGCTTCGGCTCGGCATCGGCTGGCGGCAACCAGCTGAACGGCGCTAACGGGTCGCAGTCCGAGCAGAGCGGCAACGCGACCTGCCCGACCGGTTGCACCGGCCAGGTCGCAGGTGGCGCGGGAGGCGTGAACCCGCAGTGCGGGAGCGCGAACGGCGTGGCCGGTGGTGCTGCGGTGTGCCCCGCGTTCAACCCCGGGCTGCTCAACCCGGCGCTCAACCCCAGCTACACCCCGGCTATCCCCGGACTGGACGGCGCCCCCGGCTATCACTGGACGCGCGACTCGGCCACCAACAACGGTGACTGCAACACGCACATCACGGAAGCGGGCTTCCCCACCAACATCGCTCCCCTAGACGGCGGCAACGGGCGGCCGGGTGCGGCGGGCGCCGAGGGCTCCCAGGGCAGCGGCTGCGCGTCGGGTGCGGGCAGCTTCGTCGCGGGGGTGTGGGTACCGGGCGCGGCCGTGTCGGGCGCCAGCGGGGCACCCGGTCAACGTGGCGGCGTCGGCGCCCCGAGCGGAGGCATCGCCACGGCGAGCGCCATGGAGATCGCCCCGACTGGGGTGGCTCCCAACGGGACGGCGGGCCGGTTCCGGCGCGGCGCGAGCGGCGGCGGCGCCGGGGCTGGCGGCTGCGGCGGCGGCGCAGGCACGGCAGGCGGCACGGGCGGCGCGAGCGTCGGCCTGCTGGTGACCTTCCCCTCCGGCAGCACGGCCCCCTCGGCGCCCACTGTCGTCGCCAACATCATCCAGCGGGGACGCGGCGGCAACGGCGGCGTGGGCGGCGCCGGCGGGCGCGGCGGCAACGGCGGCAACGGCGGCAGCGGAGCCGGGAGCAACGGCTTCTGGGTCGACTTCCGCTCCGGCAACGGCGGCCGCGGCGGGACGGGCGGTACGGGCGGCGGCGGCGGCGGCGGCTGCGGTGGCGCGGCCTTCGGCGTGGCGACGGTCGCGTCGGGCGTGACGCTGCCCAACTACGCGGCGTCCAACCAGTTCGCCATCGACAACGGCATGCCCACCGGCGGCTCTGGCGGTAGCGCGGGGGCTAGCGGCACACCCAACCCCAACGCCAACGGCCAACCCGGCACCTCCGCCAACGTCTACGCACAGTAGGCGTCGCCCTCAGCGCAGCCTGCTCAACGCAGCCCGGTGATCTCACCGTCCACCACGTCGATGTGCTCGGCCAGCGGCTCTCGCGGCAGGCCGGGCATGCGGACGATGTTGCCCGTGAGCACCACGATGAAGCCAGCCCCGGAGTTGACGCGCAGCGCGCGCACCGTGATGTCGAAGTCGCGCGGCCGCCCACGGCGCTTGGCGTCGTCGCTCAGCGAGCTCTGCGTCTTGGCGATGCAGACCGGCAGCCGCGAAAGGCCCAGGCGCTCGATCTGGCGCAGGTCCTCCTGCGCTTGCTCGGTGAACAATGCGTCCCGCGCGCCATACATCTCCCGCGCCACCTTGCGCACCTTGTCCGGGACGCCGTCTTCGAGCTCATACAGGAAGCGCAAAGGCGCGTGTGCGCCCTTTCCGTAGGCACCGAAGGTGTCGATGAGCACGCGTGCGAGCGGCAGCGCCCCCTCCCCTCCCCGCGCGACGTGATCGGACACCGCGAACGGCACGTCGAGCGCGGCGCAGTGGGCGCGCACCACGTCGATCTGCGCCTCCGTGTCGCTCGCGAAGCGGTTCAACGCGACCACCAGCGGCCGCCCGAAGCGCCGGGCACTCTCGACGTGCTTGTCCAGGTTGGGGAGCCCTGCCCGCACGACCTCCGGGCTGGCTGCGCCCGCCGCCTCACGGGTGTGACCGCCGTGCATGGCGAGCGCGCGGACGGTCACCACGAGCACCACCCCCGCAGGGTCCAGCCCGCCGACGCGGCACTTGATGTCGAAGAACTTCTCAGCGCCCAGGTCGAAGCCGAAGCCCGCCTCCGTGAAGGCCCACTCCGCTTGGTGCAGCGCCAGGCGCGTGGCCAAGAGCGAGCTGCAGCCGTGCGCGATGTTGGCGAACGGCCCGCCATGCATGAGCACCGGCGTGCCTCCCAGGGTCTGGACGAGGTTGGGCGCGAGCGCGTCGCGCAGCAACGCCAGCATCGGCCCCGCGGCGTGCAGCTGCTCCGCATACACGGGCTCTCCGGCACGCGTGTAGGCCACCAGGGTGCGTGCCAGCCGCGCGCGCAGGTCGGTCAGGTCCGTGGCCAAGCAGAGCATGGCCATGACCTCGCTCGCCGCCGTGATGTCGAAGACGGTCTCGCGCGGCACGCCGTGCTTCGGCCCGCCAAGCCCAACGCTCACGTGCCGCAGCGCGCGGTCGTTGAGGTCCAGCACCCGCGGCCACACGACGCGCGCCGGGTCGATGTCCAGCGGGTTGTCGAAGTAGAGGTGGTTGTCGATCAACGCCGCCAGCAGGTTGTGCGCCGAGGTGATGGCGTGAAAGTCCCCGGTGAAGTGCAGGTTGATGCGCTCCATGGGGGTGACCTGCGCTTGTCCGCCTCCCGTGGCGCCGCCCTTGACGCCGAAGCAGGGCCCCAGACTCGGCTCCCGCAGCGCGAGGCACACGCTCTCACCCAGTAGGCTGAAGGCCTGCCCGATGCCGATGGTCGTGGTGGTCTTACCCTCTCCCGCCGGCGTGGGGGTCATGGCGCTGACCAGCACCAGCTTGGACGCCGCGCTCAGACGCCGCGGCCGGTCCAGCGCGCTCAGGCTCACCTTGGCCACATCGCGTCCGTAGAGGGACAGGTCGTCGGGGTGGACGCCCAGCGTCGCGGCGACCTCCGCAATGGGGAGGCTCGCCACGCTCGGGCGGGGGGGCTGTTCGGAGCTCATGCGACCCCCATGGTAGCGGGCTCTGGCCCGCCAGGACGCTCAGATGAAGAAGTCCGTGTTCTTGTGCCCAAAGCCGATGCCGCCCAGGTTGGCGGCCGGCTTCTCCACCTGGTTGGCGTGGTGCGCGCGGATGGCGTGCGCGTCCTGAAAGAAGCGGTTCATGGGGTTGCTCTCGAAGATCCCACGCCGCCCATAGGCGTCCGCCAGTCGGTCCACCACGGACACCGCAGCGGTCACCGCAGCGGCGGCGTCGTGGCGGAAGTGCGCGCGGCGAGGCACCGGGATGCCCTCGTCCTCCGCCAGGTAGCGGGACATCTCCGCGAAGTTGCGCTCCAAGACCCAGATCTCGCGGTCCAGGATGGCCGCGCAGTCCTCCACCAAGCGGGCCGCCCCGGGCTCGTCGCCGCACTCCCGGGCGTAGTGTTCGAGCGCGCCCAGCGCCGCGCCCAGCGCCGGTGTGGAGACGCAGCGCGTGTGGATCTGACCGAAGGGAAAGCGGTACTGCGGCTGCTCGTTCTGCGCGTTCCCGGGGCTCTTCCCACGAAAGCCGTCGGAGAACTTGTGCGTGTGCGCGTACGGCACGAACGCGTCGTTCACGACCACGTCCTTGCTGCCCGAGGCGCGCAGACCCGTCACGTACCAGGTGTCCACGATCTCGAAGTCGCTCCGGGGCACGAGGAAGGTGCGCATGTCCGGCGGCGCGCCTTCTTCCACGGGCACGAAGCTCCCCAACATGATCCACTCGGAGCGGTCGCAGCCGCTCGAGAACGACCAGCGGCCGCTGAGGCGGTAGCCGCCCTCCACCGCCTGCACCTTGCCTACGGGCATGTACGACGACGCGATCCACGGGTGCCTCCCGGCGCCCCAGATCTCCTGCTGCGTCTCCTCCGGAAACAGCGCCAGCTGCCAGGTGTGCACGCTGAGCACTCCGAAGACCCACGCGCTGGACGCGCACGCCCGTCCGAGCTCGAGCTGCATGTCGAAGATGACGCGGGGGTTCAGCTCGTAGCCGCCGAAGCGCGCTGGCACCACGGCGAGGTGCAACCCGCTCGCCTCGAACGCGCGCATGGTCTCGTCCGGGATTCGGCGCAGGTCGATGGCCTCCTGGGCGCGCGCCTCGAGCTCCGGTCGCAGCGCGCGGGCTCGCCGCACCAGTGTCGCTTCCGTGATCACTTCGTCGTCGTGCAGCGCCATCACGCGGCCTCCCCGACTGCGCAGCTTCCATCGCTGCAGCGCCCGGTGAGCCTCAGGCGGTTGGCCGCGAACGCCCGGTAGCCGGCGTCCAGGGCCTGCGCCAGCCCGGGGAGGCGGGTGAGGGACACCACGGGCCCGAAGCCAACGGCCGCGTACAGCTGCCGGAAGACCTCGACCCCGTGGTACCAGACGTCGCCTCGGCGAGCGTGGATGCGCTGCATCAGACCCGCGTAGTCCACCCCCTGCGGGGGCACGAAGGTTGGCTCCGCGATGTCCGTGAACCGGATCTGGGCGTTCTTGTCGAGACGCTGGAGCATGCGCACCTCCCGCATGCAGAGAGGACAGTCGCCGTCGTAGAAGAGCTCGAGCTCGGACGCTCTGTGCACAGGTTGTGACAAGTTTTTCATGGACACAACTTAGACACGCCGCAGCGTGATGACAAGTGCTGGCCTGCATTTGCGCACATTCTGACTAACTTTTTTGCTACGTTCTGCCGATGCCACAGGAGAACAGCTACCGCGTCGGCATGGTGGCCAAGCTCACCGGCTTGTCCCCGCACACCCTTCGCACGTGGGAGCGGCGCTATGACGCGGTGGTCCCCGAGCGTACGGAGGCCGGCGGGCGGCTCTACTCCGAGGACGACATCCAGCGTCTACGGCTGCTACGCGACCTGGTGGATGCCGGGCACGCCATCGGGACCGTCGCCAGGCTGTCTGGCACCGAGCTCGCGCGCATGAGCGCGGTGGAGTCCCAGGCTGCCCACGCGACCCCCCCAGAGACACCGGTCGAGGAGTTCTTGGACGCGGTCGAGAGGCTCGACGTGGCGAGCGCACAGGCGGTGCTCTCGCGAGCGGCCATCACCCTCCCCGCCGAGCGCCTGCTGCTGGAGGTGGTGGCCCCCTCCTTGCGCGCCGTCGGTGAGCGCTGGGAGCGCGGTGAGCTGCGCATCGCCCACGAACGAGTCGCCACCGCGGCGGCGCGCGGACTCCTCTTCGGACTCACCCGCCTCTATCCACCGCGAGAAGGACTGGGCGTCGTAGTCGCCGCCGCGCCACGTGGCGAGCGTCACGAGCTCGGGGCGCTGATGGTCGCCATGCTCGCGGCGTTGAGGGGCTTCACCGTGCTCTACCTTGGTGCAGACGTGCCTGAGGCGGAGATCGCGTTCGTGGCGAGCGTGCGCCCCGTGTCAGTCGTGCTGCTCTCGGTGGTGAACCTCTCGCCCGCAGAGGTGCGCGAGGTTGCGCGCGTGCTCTCCGCGGGGCTGCCCCGGTCGACGCGCCTCATCTTCGGCGGACCGGCTTCGCTCCCGCTACCCGATACCCGTGCCGAGCGGCTCGAAGATCTCAAAGCCCTCGACGTCTTGCTCCGCTCCATGGCCCCCTAGCCCCTTCGCCAACAAGGAACCCTCATGTCCACCTTCGACTGCACTGTCCGTGGCCCCTACTCTCGCGCCCGCGTGGCTGCCTTCCTGGACGACACGGTCGTGCCCATGCGGCTGGCGGTCCAGACCGCGGGCAAGTTCCCCGTGCTCCTGTCGCTGTGGTTCGCGCGTGAGGGGGACACGCTGGTCGCGGCGGTCCATCGCGACGCCAAGATCGTGCGGCGGCTGCGCGACAACCCCCACTGCGCCTTCGAGGTCGCGCTCAACGCGCCGCCGTACCGGGGCGTGCGCGGCCAGGCCACGGTACAGCTCGACGCTGCGCGCGGTGGTGAGGTGCTGGAGAGGCTCTTGCAGCGGTACCTCGGCAGCCTGGACTCACGGCTGGCCCGGTGGCTGCTTTCACGCCGCAGCGAGGAGCTCGCGTTGGTGCTCGAGCCGGTCAACATCGAGAGCTGGGACTACGGGGACCGCATGAGCGACGCAGTCCCGCCTGAAGCGACGCGCCACTGACGCCCGAACGCTCCGTCCGCGCGGCATGTTTTCAACGATGTGCCATTTCCGGTCCCGCGCGCACAGAGGCAAGATTTCGGGATACGCTTCTGGTCATGCGCGTCACGCTCCCCTCGCTCCTCGGGCTCTCCCTGTCGGTCCTCGTTGCCACCGCTTCAGGTGTGTCGGCCCAGATCACGCAGCCGAACGGGCTGGTCTACCCCGTCAACCCCAACAACGGAGAGACGCAGCTCTTCACGCTCTTCAGCAACCGCGGCGAGACCATCGACTGGGTCAACGACGCCAGCGAGCAGCCCAACGCGTTCTCGCCCCTGTGCGACTTCACGGCCACGCTGGTGCTGAAGCAGTCCGGATCCACGCTGAACGTAGGCTGGTACAACGTCACGGGGAGCGCCCCCTCGGCGTCCGAGATCTACCCCATCTTCGCTGGGCCGCTGGGCAATGGCTCTGTGGGCATGACCGTCACCGGGCAGACCATCCGTGAGAGCCCGAACTACCAAGGCGGCCTGATCGGCTTCGCGCTCATCCGCGCGAGCGCCCCGAACTACTACTTCACGGAGCGGCAGTACAACCCGGAGTGCACGGGTGGCCCCTGTGACGACGGCGCCCCCGCATACGTGGGCCGCTGGATCATGAGCCTGAGCTACCAGTCCACGACGACGCCGAACGCATTCTACGTCGCCTTCGAGGACGGGAACGCCACGGCCACGGGGTGGAGCAACGACGGCGACTACAACGACTACGTCTTCTTCTTCACGGGCATCACCTGTTCGGGCGCGGGCGAGACCTGCGACGTCCCCGGGGCGCAGGGCATCTGCGCGCAGGGGCTCACGCAGTGCAGCGGCGCAACCCTCGAGTGCATCCCGGTCAACGTGATGGCCGCCGAGACCTGTGACGGCCTGGACAACGACTGCGACGGGACCGTGGACGACGGCGACCTCTGCGCGTCCGGCACGGTCTGCCAGAACGGCCGCTGCGTGGGTCGCTGCGAGGAGTTCGGCTGCTCGAACCCAAGCCTGTCGTGCAACGCCGCGACGGGTGAGTGCTACGAGCCCGCGTGCGAGAACGTGAGCTGCCCCTCCGGACAGGTCTGCCGGGGAGGCAGCTGCGTGGGCCCCTGCACCGGCATCGTCTGCCCCGGCGAGCAAGTGTGCCGCGTGGGCGCCTGCGTGGACCCCTGCGCGAACGTGGTGTGTGGCGCCATGAAGGCATGCCAGGGTGGCATCTGCGTGGACACCTGCTCGTGCTCCGGCTGCGGCGCGGGGCTCAGCTGTGAGGCCGCTTCGGGCCTCTGTCGCGACCCCGACTGTGTGGGTGTCACCTGCGCGGCGGGCACCGTGTGCAACCCGAGCAACGGGCAGTGCGTGGACGCCTGTCTGGGTGCCACGTGCCCGGCGGGCGAGATGTGCACCATGGGCAACTGCGTGGACATCCCGCCCGTGACAGGCGGCGACGGCGGCACGGGCACGGGCGACGGAGGCACGGGCGGCAACCTCGACGGCGGTGGCACTGGAGGCCTGGACGGTGGCGGCAGTGGCGCCGACGGCGGCGGGCGGCCCCGCCCCCCGGTCAGCAGCGGCTGTGGCTGCCGCGTTCCGGCGCCTGGTGGGCAGGACGTCCCTGCCGGCATGGCGCTGGTGCTGCTGGCGCTCGGCGTCCTCCGGCGGCGCAGCAAGCGTGGGGGGCACTGACCGAGCGCCCTCTGGCGCTACGTCAGGGCCCGGTCAGCGCGCCTCGTCGAGGATGGCTTCGAGGATTGGCTTGGTGACGGCCCGGGCCGCGTAGCCGTCCTCCGGGTCCGCCTCGAGCAGGATCATCACCCCATACCCCCGCTCCACGTCCAGCCAGGGCATGGCGCCGTAGGCCCCGGCGTCCGCGACCACCCCCGGCTCGTCGCGGCTCACCCACCAGCCCAGGCCGTAGCCCGGATGAATGGGATCAATCGTGGTCCCTCCGTAGACCTCCCCAATTCGGTCCGCCTGCATGCGGCGCACCGAGCGCTGGCTGAGGACGCGCTCGCCGTTGCTGCAGACGCCGCCGCGAAGATGCATGAGCAACACCTCGCCGTAGTCCCCCACCGTGGTGTAGCCGCCCCCCTCGATGCTGGGGTTGCGGGTGAAGGGCAGCACGGAGACGTCTCCGTCGAAGAAGCTGGGGTAGCCCAGGGCCGCGTCTACGCCCCCGTCGGCGAAGGCCTGGGCGAACTGGTTGGTGTAGGCCAGCGTCCCGAGCTCGCAGGTGTCCACGTACGTCTCCTGGACCAGCTCGGCCCAGGTGCGTCCGGACGCGCGCTCGGCGATGGACCCGGCCAGCTGCCACTGCCCGCCCCCATAGCGAAACTGCGTGTCCGGGGGCACCGTGTCCGCGGCGTCGTCCGCCTCGTAGATCAAGCGGCCACACGAGCCGAGCGTGCCCAAGAACGCGTACTGGCACAGGTACGGAGCGTACGTGGGGTTGTCGATCAGCCCCACGAGCCCTGCGCTGTTGGACAGCATCTGGGCCAAGGTGAAGCTGCGGCTCCCCTGGAGGTCGGTGGCATACGTGGAGATGGGCTCGTCGAGGTCCAGCACGCCCTGGTCCACGAGCCGCATGATCACACCCACCGACAAGATCTTGCTGGACGACGCCAGCAGGCTGATGCGCTCGAGCGTGTGCGTCCCGTAGGCCTGCTGGTGCAGCACGCCCCAGTCGCGGTGCACCACGATGGCGGCGGCGCCCTCGAGCTCGTGCTCCACCAGGAACGCCTCCATGGCCGCGTCGAAGGCCGCGAAGTCCAGCTCCGGGCGTGGCCCCGGTCCGTCGTCGCACGACTGCAAGGGGAGCGCGGTGAGCACCAATAGGATTGCCAGCGGGAGCTGGCGGAGGCGAAGGAGGATAGACATTCGATGGCTCCGGTGCGGTCAGGCCGGTCTGGGGCGCGACTGGCGCATAGTGCCAGAACTCCTGCGACCGACCACCCTCCAGCGGCCTGTAAGAGCTCCAGCGCGAACATGAACATCCCGTGCGATGCGAACCCGTGCCTCAACGGTGGCACCTGCCTGCCCCCCTGCGTCCGGACGGATTCCGGTATTCGTGCCCTGTGGGTTCCATCACGGAGCTCACCCCCGACAGCACACTCGGGGAGCTCGGTGTTCATTCCCTAGCGCGGAACACAACAGGGAGGCGGGGGGCACGCTCAGCGCGCAGCACGTGGTCGCGCTTCGCCAGCCGAAGATTCAGTGAGACGGTTCTCGGCCCGTGGAACACTGCCTGGACGTGAAGCCTCAGCTGCGACTGCTGCCGGCGCCTGCCGCGCCGCCCCGAGCCGTGAACACCCTCGACGAGTTCTTCCGTGAATTCTCGCCGGTGGTTGCGCGGCTGGGGCTGCGCATGCTGGGGCGGCCGCACGAGGTGGAAGACTTGGTGCAGGACGTGTTCCTGGACGCGCACCTCGGGTTCCTCTCCATTCGTGATCCGGCGGCGCTGCGCAGCTGGGTCTACACCATCGCCGTCCGCCACGTCCGGAAGCGCCTGCGTCGTCACCGCCTGAGGCGCTTCGTGGGTCTGGACGAGGTCTCGGACTACGCGACGCTCACCTGCCGTGACGCGAGCCCCGAGCAGCGCGTGGTCCTGGCCGCCGTGTTCCGCACACTGGACACGCTCCCGGCTGACGTGCGCATCGCGTGGCACCTGCACTGCGTGGAGCGCGAGACGCTGCCGCGGGTGGCGGAGCTGTGTGGCTGCTCGCGCGCCACGGCGCACCGGCGCATCGCCGTGGCCCAGGCGCACATCGCGGAGGTCATGGACCATGAGTGACGTCCCCGAGAAGCTCGTGGACCGCGTGGAGCTCGATGGCTGGGACGCCCCGCGCGTGGAGCAGGGCCTCGCGCGCCTCCACCGCGCCCGGCGACGGCGGCGTGTCGCGCGTGGCGGCGCGGCCCTTGCGGCGCTCGGTGTGACGGTCGTGGGTGTGGCGATGCTCGGGCTCCCACCCAACCCGGATACCCAGGGCCCCGCGCAGGAGTCGGCGGTGGTCGCCGCGAGCGCTGCCCCGGCCGCTCCGGGGGAGCTGCGCTTCAGCGACGGCTCCCGCGCCATCCCCGTGGGCCTCGACACCACGCTCGAGCGCGTGCTCACCACCGACTCCGAGGTGCGCGTGCGGCTCACGCGCGGCGCGGGAGCGTTCGAGGTCACCCCCGGCGTGGAGCGCCGCTTCGTGGTGGAGGTCGGGAGCCTGCAGGTCATCGTGCTAGGCACGGCATTCGGCGTGGAGCGCCACGGAGACGAGGCGCACATCAGCGTGACGCGTGGGTTGGTGCGCGTCCGTTGGCCCTCGGGAGAGGCCATGCTCCCCGCCGGCGCCGAGGGTACGTTCCCGTGTGCGCCGCCTGAGCGCGACGTCGCGACGTCAGGCGCTCTGGAACGAGTCTCGGGCGAGCGGCACGAGTCGGACACGGCGCCCGACGCCCCCCAGCCGGGCGCCGCGCGAGCGCGCGCGGACCTGCTGGTTCCGGATTCGGACCAGAGGCCCGCTACCGCCGAGCCCGCCCCTGTGCCTGTCACGCCCGACGCGTGGCGTGCTCTGGCGCGTGCGGGAGAGCACGCCACCGCCTACGAGGCGCTGCGCCTTGGCGGCGCGGACCGGGTGCGCGACGACGTCGAAGATCTGATGCTGGCGGCCGACGTGGCGCGCCTCTCCGGTCACGGCGCCGAGGCCATCGGCTACTTGGAGCGGGTCTGGCGGGAGCATCCCACCCACCCGCAGGCGCCGCTGGCCAGCTTCACGGTCGGACGGATGCTGCTCAGCCGCGGCCAGCCTGCCCAGGCAGCGCGCGCCTTCGCACGGGCGCGAGCACAGGCGCCGGGGGGCACCCTGGCGCAGGACGCGCTCGCTCGCGAAGTGGAGGCGTGGCACCGCGCCGGGGACGCTGCACGCGCCCACGCGCTCGCGCTCGAGTACCAAGCGCGCTTCCCGGCAGGGCGCCGACTGTCGGCCGTGCGGAGATTCGGGGGACTGCCATAGGGTCGAGCGCACGTGCCCTCGTTCCGGCCGTCTTCGCGCTGTGCACCTCGCTCGTGCCCGCGGGCGCACGCGCACAGGCCACGCCAGGCGTCGCGCTCACGCTCGAGGCCTGCGCGGGAGCCGACCAGACCGCGTTCGACGCGGCGCTGGAGCTCGAGCTGCGGGGCGTGGAGCCCGAAGCCCGCGCGTGGGCCAGCGCGGCCTCCGCCGCGGTAGTGCTTTCGTGCGCCGCCGATCGCACGACGCTCCAGCTCACCACGCATGGTGATGCGTGCGGAGCACCCGTGCGCCTGGGCGACGACGCTCGGCTCGGTGCCGGCTTTCCTCGTCTCGTGGCGCTGGCGGTGGTGGAGCTGCTCGAGGCCTGCCGCGATCTCTCGGCCGACGCGGCCCCGCGTGCGCTGGTCGGCGTCGGCGAGCCGCCCGAGGCTCCGGTCTTGGCGCCCGGCGTCATGACGGATGCGGAAGGCGAGCGGGAGCGCAGCGCTGAGCCGCTGCGCGCGCTGCCGGTCGCGTCACCACCCTCGACGGACCCAGAGCCGGAGCAGGCCGACGGGCTCTCGATGCCTGCGCTCATCGAGCCCAAACTGCCGCGTTGGACGGCTTCGGTGGGCATGGGGCTGCTCTATGCCGGCCGCTCACAGTGGGCGCAGGCAGTGGGGGAGCTCGAGCTGCGCGCCCAACCACGCCGCAGGTTGAGCGTCTCGCTGGGTGCTTTCGTGGGGGGCGGTCGCGGCACGCTCGAGCGCGCGACGGTGCGGTCGCGTCTCGTCACGCTGCAGCTGCTGGTCTCGGGTCACGTGCACACCCGACGCGCCTCGCTGGATGTCGGCGCTGGCTACGTCGGCGCGCTCAGCTTCTTCACAGGCACCTCGCTCGCCGACCCCACGCTCGCGGGTGCACGCGCCGTCGTCCCCTGGAGTGGACCCGTGGTGCGCGTCGAGGCTGCGTTGCGCGCCGGGGCCTTCCGCGTGCCCGTGCGGGTGTACGCGGGCTGGACGCTCCCCCGGACGCGCCTGCTGGTGGGCGGCGTCGCCGCGGTCGACTGGTCGGGGCCCTTCGCCGTGGTCACCGCAGGTCTCTCCTGGGGCCCATGACTGAGCGCCCGAAAGTGACTGGGCGTGAGACGCTTTCCCGCGTGAGGCACACTGCGCTCTCATGAACCGGCGGCTCTGCTCACTTGCGCGAGGCGTGCTCCTCGGTGCGGTCTCGGTGTCCAGCACCGCCTGCGCGGGTCGCGACGTGGCCATCACGGTCTCCCGTGATGCCGACCTGAACGTCGTGGACGCCGGCCAAGACGCCGCTCGCTGCGACCTGCCGCCGGACCTCGGGATCCCCGACCAGGGATGCCCGCGTCCCGCCGACGCCAACCCCTAGCCCGACCGAACACGAGGCGAACGCCATGCTGCCCGCTCGGGTGGTCGGGTCGTCGTCCGTCCCATCCACCATGCCACTCTACACGCACTCCTCCGTCGCACCCCAGGGGCTCCTCCGTGTCGAGGGGTTCAGCCTCCCTGCGCTCGCGGTCTGCTTCGTGCTCGGCGCGCTCGCGTGCACGCCCGAGGACCACGAGCGCCCCCGAGACGGCTTCCCCGAGCGGCTCGATCGGCTGGCGCCGGACCTGGCGGAGCTCCCCTCGTACGAACCCGCGTTCCCACTGTGGACCAACGGCGCGGACAAGCGCCGCTTCGTCCAGACGCCCGACGGGACGCCGGCACACCCCGGGGCCATCCCGGTCGGGACGCTGTTCTTCAAGCAGTTCGCCTATGACGGAGTGGTCATCGAGACGCGCGTGATCCGTGTGGGCGAGAGCGGACCGGAGTACGCCGTGTACGTGCACGAGGACGGCAGTGCGCTCGGCGCGCGACGCATGGCGCCCGACGGGGTGCGCGAGGTCCCGGTGGTGTTCGAAGGCGAGACGTTTTCGCACGTGATCCCGCACGAGACCCAGTGCGCCGCGTGCCACGAGGCCGGCATGGGACCCGTGCTCGGTTTTACGGCGCCGCAGCTCGCCGTTCACGAGCCGGAACAGGACGAAGATGACGACGAGCGTGCGGCCCTCGAGCGCGACGTCACGGGCTACGTGCAGGGCAACTGCGTCCACTGCCACAACGGGAGCGGCGTCCCGGGGGCCAGCTTCGACATGCGCTCGGAGGTGTTCGTGGCGAACACGGTGGGTATGCCCACCACCGGCTCGGCGTCTGCGGCGGGGCTGCGTGTGGTGCCGGGCGATCCCGAGGCCAGCGTCCTCTATCAGGCGTTCGTCGCGCGGCAGCCAGCCGCCCCCATGCCACCCCTCGGCGTGCAGCGTCGGGACCAACAGACCGCTGCGCTCGTCCACGCATGGATCGAGTCGCTCTAGCTAGTCGCGCCCGCGGGCGCGCGTCATGGAACTCTACGGAGGTGTGCTGTGAAGTCCATTCGGAACGTGGCCAGGTGTGTCTCTCTGATCCTCGTGATGGCCGTCGCGAGCGCCTGCGAGGACCCGCCGCCTCCGGCGCCCTGGTCATTCGTGGAGCTGCGGCTCGATGGAGGGCCGAGCCGCATCTCGGCCATAGGGTTCGTCCCCGGCACGCACCAGCTGCTGGTGCTGCTCCTCTCGGGCGAGGTGCAACACCACCTCGTGGACGCCGAGTCCATGTCCACCCGCCTACTTGGGTCGTTCGAGATCGAGGGTGCCCACGACTCGCTCGACTGCGGGCTGATCAGCGTGGCGTTCGACCCCGACTTTGACGAGAACGGCTTTGTGTTCCTCGGGCACTGCACTGACGACCAGCACAGCGCCATTGGGCGCGTAACGTTTGTCCCAGGTGCCGATGACGACGCGCTGGACTACGCAAGCGTCGAGGCCTCCTACGTGACCATCCTGGAGTTGGGCGACGAGAACGCGGCGGAGCCCTGGCACAACGTGGGCTCGCTCATGTTCGACGACGAGGGGGCGCTGCTCGCGCTCTTCGGTGACAAGACCGTGCGCGCGAACGCCCAGGACCTGACGTCTCCGCTCGGTGGGGTGGTGCGCCTCTTCCCTTCGCGCGACCCGGAGCACGGGGGCTTCGAGGCGCCCGAGGATCCCGTGTACTCTGCTGCCGGGAGCAGCCCTATCCTCTTCGCCAAAGGCCTGCGCTCACCGTGGATGGGCTTCCGCGACGACCGCGGGCGCATCATCCTGGGAGACGTGGGAGAGGCCACCCACGAGGAGATCGATGTCATCACCGCGCCTGGACAGAACTTCGGCTGGCCCGCCGCCGAGGGTCCCTGTAGTGGCGAATGCGGGGGGTTCGTGGACCCGGTGCTGCACTGGGACCGCAGCGAGACGCACCCCTTCGTGCGCGACGACGCGAACGCGGTCATCGGCTGGCCGCGGGTCGCGTGGGCCGCGCGGGCCAGCTACCCGGACCGCCCCGACCCCTACGCGGGCCGGCTCGCGTCTTCGGTGCTGTACGGAGACATGTGTGTCGGCTTCGTGCGACGCATGACGTTAGATGATGACGGTCGCGTGGCGAGCGACGAACACCTCACCCACCTCGCCAACGCCACCGGCTGGGACGTGGGCCCCGATGGCTACGTCTATGCAGCGACATTCTCCGACCGGTGCACCACCAGCCCCGGCGCGCAGTATGGTCGCGGACGGCTGTACCGCCTGACGCCCTGAGTGCGACTCGCGCCGCAACCCCTCTTGGTTGGGCGCGCGAGGGACTCACATGATGACCGCTCTCTCCGCCCCCACTCATCAGCATCCTTCTGAGACGCGGTGCGCGGTCTGGCAGGGAGGCGCGTGGTGGTGGACGTGGCGTAGCCGCCCGCGTAGCGTCGCGCGATGAGTCAACCGCAAGACCAGCACGCCGACTGCGACGTTCTCGTCGTGGGCTTTGGGGGAGCCGGGGCCTGCGCCGCCATCGAGGCCCATGACGCGGGCGCGCGGGTGGTGATCGTGGAGCGCTTCACCGGCGGCGGGGCCACGGCGCGCAGCGGCGGGGTGGTCTACATCGGAGGGTGCTCGCCCTCGCAGCGGCGCGCGGGCTGGGACGACTCGGTGGACGCGATGTACGGCTACCTCCGCGAGGAGACGGAGGACGCCGTGAGCGAAGCCACGCTGCGTGCGTTCTGTGAGCGCAGCCTCGACAACGCGGCCTGGCTCGAGGCGCAGGGCGCGCGCTTCACTCTGCCCTTCTTCGCGGCGAAGACCACGCAGCCGCCCGATGGCTACGGGCTCTACTGGTCGGGCAACGAGAAGCAGCGGGCGCACGCGGCGAAGCCCGCGCCGCGCGGGCACGTGGTGGACGGCGACGGCATGACCGGGCACGTGCTCTTCGCCGCGCTCGCGGAGGCCGTCGCGCGGCGCGGCATCGAGGTGCGCAGGCACACCGGGGCGCAGTCGCTGGTGGTGTCCGGCGACGGCACGGTGGTGGGCGTGGAGCTCCTCTCGCTGCCGGCCTCGCAGCCCCTGCGGGCGGCGCACCTCGGGCTGAAGGGGGTGTTTGAAGCCCTCCGCTCGGCGAGGTCCAAGCGAGCCGAGCGCGCCCGCGAGACCCTCGAGGCGTTCGAGCGACGCTGGGGGCGGGCGTCCCGCATCCACGTGCGAGGTGGGGTCGTCCTCGCGAGTGGCGGGTTCGTGTTCAACCAGGCCCTGCTCCGCGAGCGGGCGCCGCGATACGCCGAGTGCATGCCTCTCGGGACGGCCGGAGACGACGGCGCGGCCATCCGCCTGGGCGAGGCTGTGGGGGCGGTGAGCGGCGAGACCGAGCGCTGCGCGGCGTCCCGCTTCATCGCGCCGCCCGAAGCATTCGTGACGGGCGCGCTGGTGGACGGGACGGGCCGCCGCTTCTGCGACGAGACGCTGTACGGCGCCACGCTGAGCAAGGCCATCAGCGAGCGCCCGGGCGGCGTGGCGTACGTGATCACGGACGCCGCCATCCGCAGCCGCGCCGAGCAGCAGATGAAGCAGGAGGAGCGCGTGCGTGACTTCACGCTGGGGCAGCTCGCGGCGGGGCACGCCAACCACCTGCTCTTCCGGAACTACTGCTACCTGACCAACCGCCACGTGAACCGTCGCCGCGCACCCACGCTCGAGGCGCTGGAGCAGGCCCTCGCGATGCCGCCCGGGGTGCTGGTGGCGGCCATCCGCGAGTACAACGACGCCATCGCCAGCGGCCGGCCCGACGCGTTCGGGAAGGCACGTGAGTCGTGCGCGCCGCTCCTCGTGCCACCCTTCGACGCGTTCGACTGCTCCCTCGATAGCGCGCTCTTCCCAGGGCCTTGCCTGACGCTCGGAGGGCTGCGCGTGGACGGGCTCCGCGGGCGCGCGCTCCGCGCCGACGGCAGCGAGATCCCCGGCCTCTACGCCGCAGGACGCAGCGCCGTGGGGGTCGCTTCGCGCTCCTACGTCAGCGGACTCTCGCTCGCGGACTGCGTCTTCAGCGGCAGAAACGCAGGCCGTGACGCGGCCGAGCGCGCGGCCCACGCGAGCGCAGGGCTCCGGCGCTAGCGGGACAGCTGAGGGCGCGCTCTGCTGGGCCAGCGGGCTGTGCCCGTCCGGCGAGGGTGTCCGTCTATGTCGACGCCAGGCTATCGGCAACGGTCGGCCGACCGCGCCGTGCAGACGCCAGCGACGCACGCTAGCCCGGTGCCCTGCCTGCACCATCCGGACGCCGCACAGGACTCCCCTGCCACGGGCAAGGGCAGGCAGACGCCGTCTTGCCAACCGCCAACGACGGTCGCCCATCGCAAGCACGGACGGGGTCTGCTCGGCGCGAGATGGCGTTCTTGCGGCCCTGCTCGGCGCCTAGGAAACTTCCGCCGGCGGCCGCCGACAACGGCGACATGAACCATACCAAGCCCTCCTCCCTGGGCGCCATTCTCTCGGCGCTCTCCCTCTTCGCTTGCGAGCAGGCCCCCTACGGCAGCACTCCAGAAACCGCCTACCGCATCGAAGGCACCTGCACCGTTGAGGAGCCCTGGTGCGATGACGGGTACGACGAGTGCTACGCGAGCGGCGCGCGCAGCTGCAACACCTGCTACGAGATCGGCGGCTTCGGTTGTGCCGCCTATTGCGACTATACCGAGACCTGCAGGAACCGGCACTGTGGGCGTAACGACGGCTGCCGCGTCTGGGCCCACACTGCCACGCTGGGCGAACAGGACCCATCCATCCTCGAGGCCTGCCAGCTGGCCTCGGCTCACCACGTCGCTTGTGGCCAGCCGACTCACGCCGCCGGGCACTGCGAGCTCTTCGCCGCGACCGAGCGCGCCCAGGCCGCCGCCGTCTACCAGTGCACCGCCAACTCCGCTTGCGGCGAGGAGGCCGCCTGCAACGACTTGGAGCCGGACGAGGGAACGTCCCGCCGCGTGTGTGACGCGATGGCAGCCTGTGGCCTGAGCTGGGCAAGCTGCGGTGACGGCTCCTTGGCCGTGTGGCTCGGCTGGCTCCGGCACGATGTGAAGTCCGCCTTGCAGGACTGCGCAGAGCTCGATGACTGCAGAGAGAGCCTCTCGTGCTTGAGGGGCTGGCTCCAGTCCGTGTCCCCGCAGACATGAGGAGCGCCGCGTCCCGTCAGCGCGTGAAGCCAGGCGTCCATCTCGTGAGCTGCGTGGTGCTGGTCCCGGGCTGAGAGTAGACCTGAGCGGTCACCTGCTCGGCCGCGCCGTTCCGGGTGATCTCGAGACCCTTCTGAGGTTCATGCCGACGGCGGCATCAGAGCCTGCAACACGTTTCCAACCTGCCGAGGCGTGACGTGTATGCTCGCCACCATGGGCGTTCGGAACCATGCAGGGCGGCGGCCCGCGACGACGAGTCGCGTGTTCACCGTGGCGACGGTCGGCTTGGTCGGCCTGACGGGCATCATGTTCCTCGGCGTCGGGGAGGCCGCTCCACTGGTTGCGCAGGTGACGTTGGTGGCGACGGTCGTGTGGCTGCTCTTTCGCGCGTTCGACGCGCTCTTCCCCGGCGTCGCGCTGCGCCGTCCGCGCGTGGCCAGCGTGGGCGAGGATGGGATTCAGACCGAGCGCGCGTTCTTGCCGTGGGGTGAGGTCAAGACGGTCACCCGCGAGGCGGAGTCACTCACGCTCGAGCAGATGAAGGCGCAACAACGCGAAGATGCCCAGGCGCGTCGCCAGGGCCGCGCACCCCGTAGCGTTGCATCGCCCAAGCACTACGTGCGCGTTCTCATGCGAGAAGGGAACAGCCACGTGCTGACCCCCGCCAAGGTCCGCACGCTGCTCGATGATCTGCAGTCGACGCTGGAGCGCTATCGACAGGCCCACGCGGAGCCCGACTCACCCGGCGACTTCCGGACCCCAGCCGAAGCTCGCGCCCTCCCACTGCGCGTCGTGCTCGACGCGGGGGAGACTCGCGAGGTACGCATCCGTGCGTTCGCCGAGTTGACTCAGTCCGAGAAGAAACAGGCCCTCGCCAGCCTCGCCGACGACGAGATGCGCCGTCTCTTGAGCGGCGACCGCGGCCAATAGGCGGCGCGCTGCATAGGGGCCGCGGCGTGCCGCGCTCGATCCACGGCGAGCGCTCGATGCCCGCTCAGGCGACACGGGTGAGCGAGCGCAGCGGCGCGGCGCAGCGCAGGGCGAGCTCGTAGGCCACGCGTCGCGCCACGAAGGAAGCGGCACCGTTGCTGCGCACGGGGCAGGTCTCGGTCACATGCCACCAGCGCCCGCCGGAGAGCACGCGCACCACGATCGCGACCCAGTCCGAGCCAAGGTCGTGCGTGAGCAACAGGACCTCGTCCACGGGTACGCCCTGCGCTCGGCCTCGGCGGTCCACCATCGTCAGGCTCGCGGCGTCCAGGGTGATCCGTTGCGGCCGACTCACCGTCGAGTCGGGCGCGAGCCAAGGGTCGCCGAGGCACGCGCGGCGCAGCTCGCTTGCCCACATGAGCGCCCACTCACCAAGGCGATAGCCGCGTACCAACAGGCCCACCGCGAGGGTGATCGCGCCCAGGGAGGCGAGCACCTGAGCCGTCACCACGAGCGCGGCGGGCCGCGTGCTGGGCTGGCTGACCCAGAAGACGGCGACAAAGGCGACGACCGCCGCGTACGTGACGAGCATGAGACGCGGCAGCGGACTGCGGGCCGGCGAAGGCACGTGGAAGGTGACGCGCCCCTGATCGTCGACCTCGATTGTCTCGCGCAGCTCCGCGCTCGCGTCTTCGCCGCGACCGCCCGAGGCGCTCAGAGGGGGCGGCGGCGTGGCCACCCGCTCGAAGCCGGCGGCCCCCTCGAGCCTGAGTGTCTGGGGTCCCGCCGCCCGGTACGTGCCAGCGCCCTGCGCAGCGGGGTCGTTGCGCTGCCCCCGTGCCGCGCAGAAGAGCCGCAGGCGCTGCACGCTGTCGCTCTCGACCACCACGGTGAGCCCCAAGAGCGCGGCCGCGTGACTGGCCAGCGCGCGCAGCGTGTCGCGGCGGTGCACCCCGGCGATGGCGAAGGGCCCCGTCAGCTCGCTGCTGCTCAGCTCCACGACGACACCCAGGTGATCGCTGTCAGCTGTGTGAAGGCCTCCCTGGAACGCGAGCGCGAGGCCAGCGGACACCGTCTGTGCGCGCTTGCGCAGGCACCAGATGAGGTGCCCTCGCTCCACCGTCCAAACGCGTCCGGAGCCGCCGTCGAAACCCAGCTCCACCAGGTGCGGCCGCGCCCGCCGCACGGTCGACGCCAGAAGCATGACCCCCACCGGCACGACCCACGCGAGGTGCCATGACGCCGCATCGGCCAACCCGTGCACCGTGAGCATCGCGGCCAAGGGCAACACCGCGAACAGCGTTGCGCCCACGTGCCGAGCCACCTCGCGCCTGTCCATGCCTCCGACGCGCAACACCAGGCGGCGCGTGTGGGGGTCGTGCTCGACGACTTGAAGTGCGCGTGCGCCCGTGAAACCCATCGACGTTCGCGCCCAGTGTACCAGGCACGCCAGCGCGCAAGCGCGCCGGCTGTGTCATGCTGAGTGCACTGCGTCAGAGGAGGAGAACTCGTGAGCACCAATTCAACCACTGGGACGTGCCGAACCGCGCTGCTGGCGACCACGCTGGCGCTGGTGGCGTGCGCTGACGCGCCCCCACCCGTGAACCTTCCCGCGTGCTCCGTGGCGGTCTTCACCCAGGAGGTCGCCGTGAGCAGGCTCTCGCAGGTGGACCTGCTGCTGGTGGTGGACGACTCGGCGTCCATGGGCGGCCAGCAGCGTTCGTTGCGTGCTGACGTGACGCGCGCTCTCCATGCGGCGGGCGTCGCAGGCGACCGAGCGCAGAGCGTGCACGTGGCTGTCGTCACCACGGACATGGGCGTCGGCGGACCAGGGTCCTTGAGCGCGGGCTGCGAGCGGCCCCTCGGCGGCGATGGACGGATGCTGCGGGAGCACACGGGCGACGACCCTGCGTGCGCGGGCGTCGCGCTGACGCAGCCCTTCGTAGCCTTCGAGCCGGGTTGGGACCTCGACGCCGCCATCGACCAGGTCGCGTGCCTCGCGCACACGGGCGCCGCTGGGTGTGGGTTCGAGCAACCCCTCGAGGCCGCCCTAAAGGCGCTCACCAGCGCCACGTCCACCCTGCGCTTTGTGCGCGAGCGCGGCGGAGCGGTGGAGAGCGACACCCCAGGACACGGCGACGGCGCAAACGCGGGCTTCTTGCGCCAGGACTCCCTCTTGGTGGTCGCCTTCCTGAGCGACGAGGACGACTGCTCCAGCGGAGACATGGACCTGTACACGCCGACAGGGGCGACGCCACAGTACCCCTCGCCCCTGAGCGCGCAGAGCGCCGACCCAAGCGCGCAGTGCGCCAGCTACCGCGGGGCGCTCCACCCGGTTCAGCGCTACGTGGACGGCTTCGCGGCGCTACGCCCGGGGGCCGAGCACCGGCTCGCGCTCGTGACGGTCGCCGGAGTGGACCCCACGCTCTTGGACGCCCACTCCACTGAGTTGAACCAGAACGGGTTCACTTCGCGCTCCACGGACTACTCCGCGTTGCTCGCCGATCCGGGCATGAGCGAACGCCTCGATGCTGGCGGTGCGGCCGTGGTGCCCGTCTGTGGGCGCCCCGACCCGGCTGACCCCACGAGCACGGCCGCTGCTTTCCCTGCTCTGCCAAGCCGTCGTTTGCTGCAGGTTGCGCAGGGGATGCAGGCCCGCGGCGCGAGCGGGCAGGTGAGCTCCATCTGCAGCCCGGTGGATGCCGACGCGGCAGACTACGCGCTCGATCTGGGGGTTCTCAGCAGCGCGCTGGCTCCGCCTCTGGCCCCGGACGAAGGGCCACCGGGGGCTGCGCTGCCGCGCCCCTACCCGCGCGACGCCAACGGACGCATCGCCTGCGAGTGGACGGAGACCCTCCCGTCAGGCGCACGCTGCGCAGACCTCGCGGGCCGCACCTTGCTGCGCTTGGACGACGACCGCGAGGTCTGCGTCGTGGAGCAGATTGCCGTTCCCCCCGCTGACCGCGTACCAGGCGCCGTCATCACCGGCGACGGCTGGTACTACGACGACTTCGACCCGAGTCTCGGCTGGTGGAACGAGCTGGCGCGCTATGCCCCGGGCAGCGAGGCCATCCCGGGCGTGCGCTTCCGCGTCGAGTGCCTGACCTACCCGCCGCGCACCGCCGACGCTGGCGTGCATTGCGGAGCCTCGAACAACTGACGCACGCCTGGCGCGAGCGCCGTCCCACGCACGCGCGGGCCTGCCGCCGCGCGTTTGCGTCAGGTCTCGAGGAAACGTCCCCCTACCAGCTGCCCGAGGCGCAAGACCGCCATCCTCACGCTGTACGCGCTGGCCACGCTGCTGCTGGCACGCGCGGTGGGCCGACCAACGTGGTGATCGAAGTGCTCTGCGTCGTCGAGGAACCCAACGGCGCCGGGCCCCCGCCACTTCGCCTTCGTCGTAGCGCTCGTCCAACCTCCCCTCGACCTCCAGCGCGCGGAGGATGGCCTTGGCGCGCGCGTCGGCGTCGAGGTGCGCCAAACCCGCGAGCGACATGCTCTGCTCCACCTCCGTGAAGTGCACACCGGTGACCCACTTCGCGCTCTTCCAGAAGTACAGACTGGGCACCAGGGCCCGCAGCGGTCCGCCGTGGTCACGCTCGAGCGCCGCGCCGTCCAGGCGATGGCTGAGCATCGGAGCCCTCGCTCGGCAGGTCCTGAACCTCCTAAGCGTGGCGCAACCTTGGGAACCACAAGGGGGCGACCTCAACCGTGGTCACAAGTAGGTGCGCGCGACTTGCTCGCAGGCGAGCGACACCCCTCCGGCGCGGTCGCTGACCACGCTGCACACGGTGTAGTCGACGTGCCAGTCGTAGAAGTCGCTGTGTGTGACGGTCTGCCGGGCGACGCCGAGGCTGCCCGAGGCGACGAAGGTCTGAGTCGTGCCGTTGCGCGGTGCAAGCGTGATGGTCATGGCGTCGTTCGCTACGTCGACTGGTGCGTCTGCCGCGCCATCCGCGTTGCCGTCGACCCCCACCGACGCGGGGGCGCCGCTGAGGTTGACGATGACGAGCGCCTGCTCGTCCATGGGCAGCGAAGAGACGTCGTAGCTGAGGAGCTCCTCGGCGCCCGCGCCGCTCCGGTTGGAGACAACGTAGAGCCGCCGCTCCCCCTCCACGACCGTGATGCTCTCGTCGAAGAGCACGCCCTGTGGGCAGTCGAAGAAGTTCTCGTAGAACTCGACATCCCACGTCCCGGGGTCGGTGTCGTATTGAGCGGGAAAGGTCTCCAGCCGCTCGAGCGCGTCGCGGTAGTCGACCCGCGTCGCAGGATCGTAGACGCGGACGGCCAAGCGGCAGTGGTCGCTGACGACGTCGCTGACGAAGACGAGCGCGGTGGTCGGTAGCGGGGGGGCGCCGTCGTCGCCGCAGCCGGCGATCAGGCCCAGCCCGAGTCCCACGAGGCACAATAACGTCCGGCAGTACTTCTTCGTCATGCAGCCCTCCTCGTCCCCAACGCGGAGACCTTGTTGCGGGATGCTATTCTTGCTCTGCGCGCTAGGCAATCACCCTCGGGACAACGCCCGCGATGACGTCCGTCGAAGCGGCGAACACGGCTGCCGTCAGAGCACGACGAGGTGGCAGCCCGCGCCCAGCTTCACTGCGCCGGGCCCGATGTCGCAGTCTTGCAGGACCACCGTGCTGCCCTGCTCGGCCTCGACGCCACCGCCGTCGCCACCCAGCTTGCAGCGCACGAAGGTGGCCACAGCGCCGTTGCGCACGCGCGCCGCAACGTCCAGGGAGACGCCGGTGGTGCCCCGATACGTGCAGCCCACGGCGAGGAAGGTGGCACCCTGCACCTCGACACCGGGCATCGGCCACTCGTCCCGCGGGTTGGTGGTGTGAAAGCGCGTCTCGGTCACGCCCTCGGCGACGGGCATGCGCTTCACCTGAGCCAGCACTCGCACCGACTTCGTGTCCGCGAGGCGCCACTCCAGCAGCGCCCCCGAGCTACTGACCACCAGCACCCCGTCGGGGAGGATCAACCCACCGTCGGTCTCGGTGCCGCCGCCGTAGCGGGTCCGCACCGGCCGGGGAACGTAGCGCGGATCTTCGAAGCGCAGCGCGCTGACCACCTGACCGCGCGAGTCGATGGCGTACAGGCCATCGGGCTGCGTGCGGGGTGTTCCACCCGACACCGGACCGAAGACGCCGTGCGTGTCCGTCGCACCCACGAGCTGCCCGTCGTACGGCAGCGAGCTGCTGCCGAGCAGCGTGCCCTGCGTGTCGAACGCCGCCACCACCTCACCCGCCGACACCAGCGTGTGGCCATCTCGGAGCGGCTGCGCCATGGGCTCTCGGCGCTCGCCTGGATCGAACACGCACGCGCCTGTCGCGCGTGAGAAGACCCACACCCGCGAGAAGTCAGCGGCCACCACGCAGCCCTTCGTGAGGGTGACGCGATAAGCCTCGCTGCTGAGCGAGAACGTGCTGACCAGCTCCCGACTGACGGCGTCGAAGAGCTGCAGCGTGCGCCCCGCCGCGACCGCGAAGTGGGTGTCGTCGGTAGCGATGCTGAAGCAGCGACCCTCCGCGAGGCGTTCGGCCTGGCCTCCCGGTGCGATGGTGAACACACCGTTGGCCGTGCCGACGACGGCAAAGCCTGCCGTCACGGCGGCGCTGAAGACCGTCTCGCTCCAGGAGAACGAGACGTCCCTCGCGGCGCGGTCGAGCGAGGTCCACGTGAAGTGCGAGCTGACGTGATCTCGCCGCGCGTCGTCGAAGTGCCGCGACCCGAACGAGAGCAGCCAGCTGCCCACGACCAGCGGTCGCTTCCACGGGTCTTGGTGCTCGACGACCAACGCCGAGCCGAACAGCTGATGGTGCCGCTCGCAGTGCAGCCAGCGGTGCACGCCGAGGGCCGAGACGTGCTGCACCGCAGACGGCGCCACGCCCTCCTCGCGGCTCTGCCGCTCGCCGTCGGGGGAGTACGTGTCGAGCACCACCGCGCCGCTCGGCTCGCGCGTCGTGACCCAGAGCCTGTCCAGCGGCGCCACGAGCGGGAGCGGAAGCGCCACCTGGACCTGACGCGGCGTCGCGAAGTCGGTGGTGCTCCATCGGGTCCCCTCGCCAATCGCCAGCGCGTAGCGGGGCTCGATCTCCGCGTGCACCACGTTGTCGGCCAGCACGGCCAGCGCGCCTCCGAACTCGCGCAGCCGGTTCACGCGCAGATCCTTCGTGGGCCGGTACCGCTCGCGCGCGACCGCGGGCTGCAGCACGCCCGCAGCGCCCTGGTCGCCGGCCATCTCGGCCAGCGCCATCGCCCACCGAGCGTCCGGAGCGCCCTTGCCCGCAGCTACGTCCAGCGCGGCCTCGCGCCCAGCAGCGAGACAGCGCTTCGCGAGGTCGTGCAGCATGGTCAACGGCATGGGCACGGTCCGCACCGCCTCGTCGGCCGCGACCGCGTCGCCATCGAGCAAGGCACGCCGCAGCGCGGCGAACCCCTCCTGGGTGTAGGGCACGCGGACGGAGACCTGCGCTTTGCTCTCTGGGTGGATGACCCCCGACCAACGCAGCGACTGCGCCTCGAGCACGAACGGCTTCATGAACGAACCATGAACCATTCGCGCCGGGCGATGGCAGAGTTTCGGGACCGTTCGACCCCGATAAGGAGTGCACCGATGAGTCCTGCAAAGCACATCTGGACGTTTCTTCTGGCCCTTGGCCTGCTACCGGCGTGCTCCGAGGCGGCAGAGCCGGCAGCCCCCACGGAGCCGACGGGCGCCGCGGAGCCGGCAACCCCCGCCGCGACGGACGAGAGTGAAGACCGCTACGACCGGGCGGCCATCAGAGCGCGCGCCGCGGCCGGCCTGCAACCGTTCAAGCAGCAGCTGATGCAGGCGCTGCAGCGCGGCCTGGCGCAGGGACCTGAGAACGCCATCGACGTGTGTCGCCTGGACGCGCCCGCGATTGCGGCCGCTGCCAGCATTGACGGCCTCGAGATTGGACGCAGCAGTCATCGCCTTCGGAACCCGGCCAACGCGCCCACAGACTGGCAGCGGCGCGCCATCGACCACTACCTCGGCAGCCAGGATCGCGATCCGATGGTGATTGACCTTGGCGACAACCGGGTGGGCTACGCCGAGCCGATCACGACCGCGCCCATGTGCCTGACCTGCCACGGGAACGAGCTGTCTGCAGAAGTGAGGGGAGCGCTGGCGGAGCACTACCCTGCCGATCAGGCGACAGGCTTTGCGGCTGGCGACCTGCGCGGAGTCTTCTGGGTCACGCTGCCGGTGCCCGACGCCTGAGCGGGCTCT
This sequence comes from Sandaracinaceae bacterium, assembly GCA_020633075.1. GTDB lineage: Bacteria > Myxococcota_A > Polyangia > Polyangiales > Houyiibacteriaceae > JADJJE01. The sequence continues at coordinate 1,466,569 of JACKEI010000001.1, read as the reverse complement.
AGGTTCGAGTCAGCCATGGAGTGCGCCATGGTTGCGTGGGGCTGCAGCTGCTCGGACGAGTGCCGACAGGTGTGGGGTGGCGCCGGGGGCTACTGCAGGCGCGGGCCGCTGGCGGTGAAGCCCACGGACAGGCCTTGGCACATCCCAGCGATCTGAACGTCATAGAGGTTCGCGAGGATGGGGGCGATGTCGTCGAACTCGATGCTGCCACCCAGCAGCGGCAGCAGGTCCGTGATGGTCCTCTCGAAGTCCGCCTGGATCAGCGCGCCACCCAGCACCACGTTGGAGACGCCGCTGCCGCCCAACGTTCCGGTGACCCGGACATTGCTGATCGCGAGGTTGATGTCGACGGACCCCGTCCCGGTGGCGTAGGGGATGGCCAGGGCGAGGGAGGGGACCCGACCGCTGAAGTTCCCCGAGGCATCGAGCGTCGCCACGAACGGGCCAGCGAGGGTCTCGGCCCAGCTGGCGGTTCCGTCGAGGACCTCGATGACCGCACACGCGGTGCCGATGCTGACGCTCAGGATGAGGTCGAGGCGCACGCAGTCGGTCGCGTCCGCAGGACAGCCGAGCGCGGCGTCGATCTCAGCCTGCAGGTCGATCGGGCTGTCTGGGGAAAGCGACGGGAGCGCATCCGCGAGGTCAATCAACGAGTTGTCCACGCGACCCGTGTAGTCCGGTACGCCACAGACACTGCCCTGGTCGTCGATGTCGTGCCCGACGACGTCGCCATTGTTGGCGTCCTGGGGCGTGGGGATATGGAACGTCGCCAGGCGGTAGAGCGTGGCGCTGCCGGCATCGGGACACTGGAGCATGCTGGGGTCGATGCAGACGCCTCCGGAGCACACGCCACCTCCGGCGCACACGGTGCCTGAGCAACAGATTTGGTCGTGCCCGCCGCAGCTCGCGGTGCAAGTGGCCGACCCGCCAGACACCATGCAGCCCCCGCCGTTGCTGCACGCCCCGCCGCTGCACGAGGTCAGGCTGGTGCAGGTGGTGGCGCAGCAGGGCGCGCCCTCGCTGCCGCCACAGTCCACGCACGTGCCCCGGTAGCAGGACTGCCCTTGCGCACACACGTTACCGCAGGCGCCGCAGTTCGCCTCGGAGTTCAACAACGTGAACGGGTCGGACGCGATGGTGGCGTCGGTGTCGATGACGCCGTCGCAATCGTCGTCTACGTCGTTGCCGCAGATCTCGTTGGCGCCCGCGCCCACGCTGCTGCGCGCGTCGTTGCAGTCGGTGCCGCCGCACACGATCGGGATCTCACCGTCGCGGTCACTGTCCAGCAACGAAAACGAGCACGTCGCCGTCGCCGTGTCGCAGACCTCGTTGCGGGTGCAGGGGTCGCTGTCGACGCAGTCGCTCGGCCCGCCACAGATGGTGCCCGCCATGCACCCCGTGGTGGGGTGGCAGAGGGAGCCACTGGGGCACAGCGCCGCGCTGGGTGCGTGCAGACAGCGGCCGGAGGGGCCACACGTGTCCACGGTGCAGGCCACTCCGTCGTCGCAGTCGGCGGGGCCGCTGCAGCCCTCGCGAACACAGGTCACGCCGTCGCCCATGAAGCCGCTTGCGCACGCGCACGTGAAGGCCGCCTCGGTGTCCGTGCACGTCGCGTCGGGGGAGCAGTTGTGCGTGTCGAGGGCGCACTCGTTCATGAGCGTAGACGACGTGCAGACGCGCCCATCGCCGGTGTAGCCCGTCGGGCACGCGCCACACAGGACCGCGCCCCCCGTGGTCAGCCCGCACACGACCATCGGCGAGACCGAGCAGCCGCCGTTGTTCACGTCGCAGCCCGCGCCTTGGTCCACGGTCCCGCCATCGGTAAGCGCCATGTCTTCAAGGGATCCATCCACTTCGAGGGATCCGTCCACGACTCCCGTCCCGGCGTCGTTCGTCCCGACGTCCACCATGGTGTCGTTGGTGCTGCCGCAGCCGGTGAATAACCACACGGCGGGCAACGCCAGCAGGGCGCACGCGCGCAGAGGCAGGGGGCGGAACAGCGACCAGATGGAAAGAGGCATGGCGTCTCCGAGCAGGAACGCGAGTCCTCCCCGGTTCCAAGGATCGGATATACGCGCCCGGCTCCCTGTCCACAAGGGCGCGGGCGCTCGAGGCCTTCGAGCTGGCGGACGCCCTCGATGCAGGCCAGCACGTGCGGCGCGTCCACTGTTGTGCGCGGGGCGCGTGCCCGGGTATGGTGACCAGGCGGCGGTGGGAATCGCGGGCGCGAGGGCGAGGAGGCAGCAGATGACCGAGAAGTGGTGGAGGGAGCGAGTCGAACGGGGCCGTATCGAGGTGTTTCGGCACATCCTCCGAGGTGTGGCGCTCTCGTCCGCGGTGGGCATGCCGGAGGTCGGGTGCGCGGAGAGTCACCTGTTCGAGCCCGGGACGACCAATGTCGACGGGGGGCGGGGCGCTCGTGACGCCGACGTCAACGTGGCGGACGCGGCGCGGGATCTGTCCGTGCGGGACGCCGGGCGTGACCTCTTCGTCCGCGATCTGAGCTCCGACGTCGGCGGCCCCGACCTCGCGCGCTTCGATCTCGGCTCCGGGGCGTTCCGCCCTGCGTGCTTTGGGGACACCGAGGCGGCCGACCTGACGGGCATCCGCCTGCCGGACGGAATCGACGGAATCGCCGTGTTCGCCGCGCAGTGGCAGATCGACTACCGCGCACCTAGGACCATCTACGTGGCCGGGGACTACGCGGCGGCGGATGGTAGTCTCCCGGGCCCGCGATCCATGACTTACCAAGAGGACGGCGCCTATGTGGTCTGGGCGCGGCGCGGCTCGAACTATGGCGAGGTCAGCCTCGACGAGGTCGTTTCCGACACCGTCGAGTCAGCCCAGGAGGCGAGCCTGGCGCTGCTGCGCGAGTTGGTCCACGTCTCCTGCACGGAGGGCGTCCCAGGAGGGGTCGTGGAGTCGGACACTGGGTATGTCGGCGTCGGCACGACGCTGCCGTGCCATCCAGACGGGTTGAGCTGGGACCGCTACACCGTCAGCTTCGAGGTGACGCGCGAAGGGGCGGTCTCCACGGGAGACAACACGTACCTCGACGGGATGGGTTGCTGGGTCCTGGTCGGTCGCCTCACCGGAGACGGCCTGGGACGCATGGGTCGGCATAGGCCCACGGACGGCTCGCGCGAGACGACCGACCTCGGAGAGTACTTCGCGCGCTCGGCGTACCTCGAAGCGGCCGCCGTCGACGCCTTCGTGCGCTTGGCCGCCGAGCTCCGCGCCCACGGCGCGCCCCCTGAGCTGGTCGCGTGGGCTGAGACCAGCGCTGAAGACGAGCGCCGCCACGCCCGGGCCCTGGCCTCACTCGCCGAGTCGCACGGTGCCCACGTCACCTTCGACGCGCCTCGGGCGCACCCTGTCCGCCCGCTGTTCGAGGTCGCGCTCGAGAACGCGCGCGAGGGCTGCGTACGCGAGACGTTGGGCGCGACGCTCGGCCACTACCAAGCAGTCTGCGCGACCGACCCGCGCGTGGCGTCAGCATTCACGCTCATCGCCGACGACGAGACGTCCCACGCGGCGCTCGCCTGGGCCGTGGATGCCTGGGCCGCGTCCCGCGTCTGCCCCTGGGAGCGAGCCGCGGTCGCTCAGGCCCGAGCAGACGCCATCGCGGCGCTGGACGCCGGCCGCGTGGTGTCCAGCTTCGGCGGCACGACCGAAGCCAGGCGGCAGGCAGGCCTCCCGGAGGCGCGCGTCGTGGACGCGATGATCACCGGGCTGCGCGCTAGCGTCTGGGCGTAGTGGCCTGCAGGCACGACGCAACGCTCGGCCCAAACCTGCGAACGGATCCTGTCCGCGATGGCGTTGGCGTTGGGCGCTGCGCGCGTGAGAGGCGCCCCCCCCGCTGCCAGCGATGGCCGCGTGGTTGTCCTCGACGCTCACCACGCGGCCCCGCTTCGTACTTCAGCTGTGGAGCTTCACTCGCCGCGCGGGTTGTAGATCCAGAGCATGTTGTTGGCGTGGTTGGAAGTGTCCTCACCGATCAGCACACGCCCGTCGTTCAGCACCGTGATGTTGTCGGGCTGCGCGATGGCGTTCACGTCACAGCGGTTCGGCACTGCGGTGGAGTCGTACGCCCCGCCCACCACCACCGGGTCCATCCGGATCACGTCGTAGGTGGCGGTCAGGCCGATGCGGTAGACGATGCCGCATCGGTTGGCGGTGATGCGGATGTCGCCCACGTTGTCGGCCATCGCGCCGGCCACGTCGGACATCGCTACGTACATGAAGGGGACCGCGCCCGAGGCGGCGCCGGCGTAGTTGATGTTGATGCCCTCCATCTTGTTGAACTCCACGGTGGCGCCAAGCGCTCGTGCAGCGCGCAGCGTCTCGAGGAAGGCCACGCGGTCGTCGGGCGCGGTGCCCGCGGACCACGCGGCCACCTCGGCGTCGGTGATGTAGCTGGTCTGCCCGGTCACGAAGTCACCCTCGTCGATTCCGTCGTACTCACGGACCCAGGCCTCGATCTCGGCGTTGGTGGCGTGACCCAGACGAATCCACTCGATGTCGAAGCCCGCGCGCCCGGAGTCGCGTGTGGCGTCTTGCCACACCCGCGCCGCGTACAGCGTGCCGGCGGTGAGGTCGCCGGCCACGTCGGCCACGAACTTGAAGAAGCCCTTGTTGCTGCCGTCGTCCGTGAGATAGACCGTGCGGCGGTCGGGCATCACCACCGGGTTCTCGTGCGCGAAGCGGCCCATGGTGAAGTGCTTCACCGGGACGGGGTTCGCGCTCGTCGCCGCCGTCACCTCGACGATGTAGCCGTAGTCGTAGGGGTTGGGGAACGTGCCGCCCAGGTACTGCTGGATGCGCTGCACGTCGGCATAGTTCGGGTAGCCGCTGCCGTAGCTTGCGTCGTTCCAGCGCACCGTGTTCTCCGCCTCGTAGTTCTCCTCGGAGGTGAGCGGGGTGCCCCACGGCGAGACGCTGCCGAAGCAGTTGATGATGGTGCCGTTCACGTCACTGAAGTCCACGTTGATGGCGTCGCTCACGGTCCACGAGCCGTCCGTCTCACGCGTGACGGCCAGGCGCGTCATGCCGCCCGGGCGGTCTTCCCACGCCGTGAAGAGGTAGCCCTCGGTGCCATCGAAGTTGGTGGGCACGAAGCCGTTGAAGTCGGGGTCGTTGCTCTGGATGATGCCGGTGCTTCCGTCCGCGCTCGGGATGTTGCCAAAGCCAAACGGCAGCGCACCGGTGAACGTGTCGCCGTGACGGCCGAGCACCTGATAGGTGCCGAGGGCCACCTGTGTGGTCTGCGCGAACGTCGAGGTGGCGTCGGGCACCGGGAGGGACTCCATGCGCGGGTCCAGGCGGTCGATGTCCACGCCCACCCACGCGCCCACGGCGGCGTTGGCCTCGGCGCCCGGGAGCGAGCTCGACGGGTGCTGGATGTTGAAGAAGAAGTCCCCGTTGTCGGTCTTCTCCATGCCCGTCAGCTCGGCGCCGAGCGGCGTGGTGGCAAGGCGGATGAGCCGCGGGGCGGCGGTCAGGTCTTCGCCGTTCTCTCCTGGTTGACCGGGCGCGCCGTTCTGACCGGGCGCGCCGTTCTGACCAGGCGCGCCGTTCTGACCAGGCTGGCCCGGATCGCCATCCATGCCGTCGGTGCCGTTCATGCCGTCCACGCCGTCTGCCGCGCAGCCAGCGAGCAGCGCCAGCAGCGACACGGTCAGGATCTTGTTTCGCTTCATGTCTTCACTCCTCCGAGGTTGGTTGCCGACTCGCTCGGCGTCGGAGGCAGGGATACGAGCGCTGCGTGACAGCCAACGGGCGAGGGTTCGACACTCTCGTGCACGCGCGGCAACATCGCGTGACGCCGAGCGGGCTCCCCCGAGCCGGTGAGGTCACGCGCGCGTCACTCGACCGGGCGAGTGGCTGCCGACCAGTCGAGGCGCAGATCCCACCCGAAGAAGCGGTGCTCGGGCCGCAGCGGCACCGCAGTGTCGTCCACGCTCCGAAGCACGTTCGTCACCGGCGCGATGCTGGCGTCGCGACCCAGGATGAAGCTCTGGTGACGAACGATGTGCACGTAGGCCTTGTCGAGGTCGAGGGCGCGACGCCGCGAAGGCGTGACCAGCGTGTAGACGTCGGGCGCGGCGGCCACGGCGGCGGTGTTCACCTGCCCCGCGGCGTCGAAGAAGCGCTGCAGCATCTCGAGGTTCTCGCGGAACTCGCTGCCCCCGCCGGCGCGCGCCAGGTAGTTGGCGATTTCTCCGCCGGGCTCGGCGATGGAGGGCGCGTCGGGCATGCCCACGAGGTCCACGTAGCGCCAGCCCTCGCCCCCGGTGACCTTGCGGCCCATGGAGAACACGCTGTCGAGCGTGGTGGAGATGGAGGTGTGGCAGCCCATGCAGTAGCTGGTCTCTTCGTAGGACTGCGGGCGCAGCTCGCCCTCGTAGTCCTCGATGAAGCCCTGCACGAACCAGCCGAGGCCGTTGTCGAGGCCCTCGTCACCGCGCCGGAGGTAGCTCGGCAGCTCCCCCAGCAGCTTCTCGCGGCGCTCTGCGGCGTAGCGGTTCGCGATCTCGCTGCGGGAGAGCACGCTCACCTTCCGCATGTAGCGGAGCTCCTTCATGCGGGGCGAGGCCACCACGCGCCCTCCATCGTCCACGCTCAGGTAGCGCACCGAGTGCATCAGCTCGGTGCCCGCGGGGAACTGTTGGAACGCCACGAGCACGTCACTCGCGTCCCCTGCGTAGTGCGTCCCGAGCGCGACCTCGGTGGCCGTCGCGAGCGTGCCGTTCCCGTCCACGTCGAAGCCGAGCGCCGCCTCGTCCACGGCCCAGATGGGCGCGCGCGCGAGCTGCTTCAGGTTCAGCTCCACCAGCGTGAGGTTCACGTAGTACAGGTCGCGCTCGAACCGCCCGGCCCTCTCGCGGAACTCGCGCGGGAGGCGGATGACCACGTCGTCGGCAGAGCCGTTGGTGGGCCAGAACGTGCCCGGGAAGGGCTTGTAGTTGAAGGCCACCCAGTGGCTCCCGTCCCGCGCGAGCCCGCGCTCGTCGAACGCGGCGGCGCCGTCTGCGAAGGCGGCCAGGTCCGGCATGAACCCCTCGAAGCCCTGCTCCCGGAGCCGCCCCGCGAGCGGCGCGTAGTTGTCCCCGCCCACGTAGGCGAGGATGGCCTCGTCGCTCACCGACGCCACCCACGCGCGGCGGTCTTCGAAGAGGTTCTCCCAGTGGTTCTCCACGCCCACCTCCGAGAAGCCGTACTCCCCCTGCAGGTTCCCGTCATCCAGCTGGTTGAGGCGGTCCTGCGCGCTGCGGTCGTACACCTGGTGGCAGGTGTAGCAGGGGTTGTGCTGCCCCTCGGTGCGCGTGTAGCACTGCGGCGGGACGGAGGCCTCGAGGTTGAGCATCCGCGCTTCCGTGACGGCACGTCGCTCGCTCGGGGGCACCTCGGGGAGCACACTCGCTGCGCTGGCAGCAACCGTCGGAGTGACAGGCTCGGCGACTCCCACCCGACTCCCCCGCGTGGAGGCGTAGAGAGAGCCCGTGGTCACGAGGCCCACGCCCAGGATGACGAGGATGGTCGACCGATGACGAGACGCGAGTGCCATGCCGCGAACCATGGGACAGATGCCGAAGCCGTCCGCGACGACCTGGTGACAAGGCCGTGCCAACTCGCGGCATCAGCTCCGGCACGACAACCGATGGCATCACTGAGGCGCCCGATGCTGTCGGCGCGCTCCGCGGTGTTGGTTCTGGTGAGCCAAGCGCTTGGAGAACTCCGCCTGGGTGCACAGTCGCTATGTGTCAGAGACCCGAGCGCGCGGAAGACGGCTCACGGGACGGCGGCGATCTCCACGCGGTCGGTCATGCCCTCCACGGTGGTGACCCCGCCATCGCGGTAGAGGTGCGCCCGCACGACACGGGAGGGGAGCTCGAGGTCACCGCTGTCTCGCTGGAGCGTGACGATGACCTGACCGTCGACGGTCTCGGCGCGCAGGGTGATGAGGCGGTACTCGCCGTCGAGATACCCATGTCCCTCGCCCTCGTCCTCGTAGAGCGTGCCGGTGGCCGCGCCGTTTTCGTCGAGGCTGATGTACAGGTCGAGCGGAGACGAAGGGTCGTAGGCGGTCGTCTGGCCCACCACCCCCGTAGGCACGATGGCGCCGTTGCGGATGCGGATGCGAGGCAGCGCGACGTCCACGTCAGGCGTCTCTCCGACGAGCGTGATCTCGCGGTCGAAGCCGTTCGGGAGCTCGAGCGGTGAGGTGTTGTCGATGGTCCCCTCGGGCCAGTGTGGGACGATGAGGAGGTCCGGGCCGAAGAGGAAGGCGCGGTCCTCCGCGCGCAGGCGAGCCTCGCCCGGTGACGCGAAGAACACTGGCTGGATCGCCAGCGCCCCCTCGTGAGACGCGTTGCGCATCAAGGTGTAGAGGTACGGGAGCAGGCGATAGCGTCGCTCGACGGCCTGTCGGTAGACCTGCTCGATCTCGGGCCCGAACTCCCAGGCGTGCTGAGACGGCCCGCCGCCGAACTGCCGGGTGAACGCGTCATCCAAGCCCGCGGAGTGGTTGCGGCAGAACGGGTAGAAGGCACCGATGCCGATCCAGTGAACGAAGAGCTCGGGGTCGCGTGCTTCCCGCATGCCGGCCGGCATGAAGAAGCCACCGATATCCGCTCCGGAGAACGGCTGCCCCGAGAGGCCCAGGTTCTGGATCATGGCGATGGACCAGAGCAGATGGTCCCAGGAGTGCGTGTTGTCGCCGGTCCACGTGGCGGAGTGCCGCTGCCCACCGATGTAGTTGGCGCGCGTGAGGAGGAACGGACGGCGCTCCGGGTAGGCCTCGCGGAACGCGGCCTCCGACGCCTCGAGCTGCTGGAGCGCGTAGACGCTGTTGTACTCGGTGAACGTTCCGGCACGGTACCGGTCGTCGCCGCGGGTGGGCAGGTCTTCTGGGAGGCCCCACCGCACCACTCCGTAGATGACGGGCTCGTTCATGTCGTCCCAGATCCCGTCGAAGCCGCTCGAGACGAGAAAGTCGCCCATGCGCCGCGTCCACCACTCGCGCGTCGCGCGGGAGCTGTAGTCCGGGAACGCATACTGCTGAGACCCCCACACCACACCCTGATAGATCGATCCATCGGGCCTCTTCAGCAGCATGTCCCGCTCCAAGGCTTCCTGATAGAGCGGAAAGGTCTCGTCGATCGTCACCCCCGGGTCGAAGATCGGGACGACGCGATAGCCCATGTCGTGGAGCTCCGAGATCAGGTCGGGCGCGTTGGGGAAGGCCTCGTCATCGAACGTGAACAGCCTGTACCCGTCCATGTACGCCCCATCGAACCAGAGAACGTCCGTCGGGATCTCATGCTCGCGGAGGTCGCTCGCGATGGCGCGCATCGCGGCGGCGTCGGGATACGAGAAGCGGCTCTGATGGTGCCCGAGGGCCCAGCGGGGGGGCATGTCGAGGTGCCCCGTGAGGTTCGCCAGCTCACGCAGGACCTCCTCGGGGCTCGCCCCCTGAATGACCACGATGGGGAACGGGGCGGGCGCCTCGAAGCGGATCCCGTCGGTGAGGTCCATCCACGTGCGGCGCGTTGTGTCGGCCAGCACCCCGAACGCCGACCCGTCGGCGCGGACCGCGAGCACCCAAGGGTGGGCCTGGTAGAGGTGATTGTGTCGATCGTCGTAGGCAAGACCACCGGGGCCGCCCGTCGAGGGGTTCGGCATCTCCGTCCACGCCTGCGTGCGAGCACCGTTTCGGAGCAGCGGACCGGCGATCTCGCCCGTCCCATAGAGGTCGGTGCCGGGCTCGATGGCGATCCGCGCGAAGTAGGTGTCGTCCTCGAGCGTGAACGTTGGGGTCGGGCCCCAGCCTTCCGGCACCGGCCCCATGGCGCGACGCAGGCCGTCGAGCGCGAACGACGGGAGGACCATGTCGAGGGACGTATCCTCGGGGACGAAGCGGGCGGCGTGGTCGCTGAGCAAGCCGGGCTCGTGTTCGGGCGCCTTCTGGGCCTTGCTGCAACCGAACGTGACGAGGGCCCCAACGCAGAGGACGAGGACCGTGCGGGAGGGTGGTGAAGTGTGGGGGACCATGGGTCGCTATCCTGCATTGGACCGGTGTTCCTGACTTGTCTGATCGGCTCATACAGCTGTCGCTTCGGCCAAATCTACCGACTCGATACGACGACGGGCGCCTTGCTCTGCAGCGACCTCTTCACACAGCCATACAGGAGTCTGAGGCAGAAACGGCAGGCCGTTGTCGACAACGTCAATGTAGAGCCGATGCCGTGTGTGCAGCGGGGTGCCCTTCCCTCCGAGCGTCAGGAGCCGAGACTTCACAGTGTCCGAAATGTCCGCCGTCTGGAAGACATCCCCGTCCTTCGTGCCGCGTTCGTAGTCGGTCAGCAGCATCAACGCGCCAGAGCCGATCAGGGGCAATGCCCACCGAGTGTTGGTCAGCGGCTTCCAAGCGTCATCCAGCTCCCGGAGGAAGTGGTGGAGTTGCTTCATCCTGCTTCTCGGAGCGCCACGACGAAGACATCCACGGAGAGCCCGCTGATAATTCCACAACGGCGGGAGATGTCCGAGCGCGCAATCAGCACCGGTCCCAACGATGCCTCGCTCCAAATCGAGGACTCGAGGACGTCATCGCGGGATTCGCGAGGCTCCGCAGTGTTCTTTCGTAGCTTGTTGCAGGTTGCGCGCCGCCCCGTCAACGCTGCTTTGGTCTGGGTCAGGGTGCCGTTGCGGGAGCCACCGACGGATTGACGCACTGACCCGCCTCGCAGATTCGCTCACCGCGACACTGGGTATCGTACTGACAGCCAGGTGGCGGAGCTTCGACCGTCGTCGGACAGCGTTCCTCTGCACCTGCGGTCTCTTCGATTTGCTGGGTGCAGGTGGCACCCCCTTCGCCCTGTTGGCAGTAGAATGTCCGACCCTGACACTGAGCCGTCCAGCGGTGCCTGAGGTCCCGCCTCGTGTGGTTGGACACAGTGATGGTCTCGGCCGGGCAGCCAGTGGGGGCGACGCTGTCGCGCACCAGGTAGCCTTGCGCGCAGCCGAGACAAGCCAGGACGGCCATCAGTGCGAACGCGCGCGAAGCTGGGGTGGGACGACGGTCAGGCGGCATGACGATAGTTTCCTCGGACTTGGCGACGGAGTCCCGCCGGTGGCGGTTGTACGTTCGCAGCGATCATGCGGTCAAGGTCGTGGTGCACGTTCACGAGCACCGGGGGGGTGGCGCGTCAACGCTGCTACCCAGAACGCCTCCCGGGGGCACGCATCTACATTGGCCCCCACATCTCTAGTGCTCTTTGACAACGCCGCCGGTCAGTCAACGGGGCGGACGGTGCTAGGCTGTGCGGATGAGACGAGGACTTCGACGAACGGCGTGCGACGCCGTGTTGGTGGCGGTGCTCGCGAGCGGCTGTGCGACCCCGCAGCAGGCCCCCGCCGTGTCGGCCGAGAGCCCTGGCTCCGCCTCGGATGAGCCTACGGAGGAGGACCTCGCGCGCGTGATGGCGATGTTCCTCGACGAGGACCACTCGGCGGATGAGTGGAGCGTCCCACAGGGACTCGACGTGCGGGTCCCACTGTCCGAGACGGATTCCGGCGCGACGGCGGTCATTGATGACCCGCTGCTCGATGCGTTGCTCGCCGGGGCCACCGCGGCGGCCCCGGGACCCGCGACTGTGGACACCCGCATGCCGCGTCTGGCGCTGGTGGCGGGGGACCTGGTCGAGGTGGAGACGCGCCTGGCTCGCTCGGCCGCGTGGCGCATCTACGAGGAACGCGGGCAGCGATACGCGACGCGCATGCTCCCCATGTTTGGTCGCTACCAAGTCACGCTCAACGGATTCTACACGGAGCACGACTTGCCCTACACGACGTCTCGTCCGTCGTTCCAGTTTAGGCTCCGGATCCGTCTCGGTGTTGGCGCGCCTTCGCGCAACGACGCGGCCCTCTTGCCCATCGGTGCAGTCGTTGCGGTGCCCGTGGAGCCTGGAAACCAGCCCGGACAGCGAGGGCTACCGGTGAGCTACGTGGGCGTTCGACACGGCGACGTCGTGGTGGAGGTGTTCGAGGAGTCCGCGGCTGGCGACCGAGCTTTGACGCGGGCCGCGTTGGCCGAGGTGGAGCGTGCGTTGTCACCCGACGCTGTCGGTGTGTCACCGGACGCGACGCCTGTCGGTGCGCCGACGGCGCCTGACTTCACCTTGCGCAACGGGATGCAGGGAGGCATCTACGAGCTGGAGGCGTGGGTCAATCCGGGGGAGCTCGGCACGCTGGAGGTGCGCGCGTTCGAGTTCACGACCAACACGCCGCTCTCGCCTGAGAGAATCGCCGACCGCTCGCGCGTTCGTGTGCAGGGGACGGCCGACGGCCCACTTCAGCCGGCACGCGCGGAGTTCACCATCTACGAGGGCAACTGGAACCATTACTACGCGGCGCGCATCGAGTTGTGGTTCACGCCAGATGGCGGCGAGCCTCGCAAGCTGCTGGAGCGGGTGTACCGAGTCGAGGGCTGGATGCGATAGCCGCGGCGACTCCTCGTGTCCGATACGAGCTCGGCACATTGGCCAACACGGCGCCGAATGCGGCGTGACGCGCCGGCGCTTCATCCCATCGATGGGCTCCCGACTACCAATCGAGCACAAGCGGGAGGCGGACCTTGCAGGCCAGGGAAATCGCTTCCGTCAGCACGGTGACCGCCGGCAGGGCGTCCGCCGACCACATGACATCCTGCAGTTCCTGTCTCGCGCGCGGCAGCGACGCCAGCATCCATCCGCCCTGGTCGAGCACGTGTCTAAACGGGTGAGGCAGGAAGAACTGGCCGCGGCCGAGGTGAGACGCTTGCGCCGTCCGCGTCAGGGCCTTGAAGATCGACGTCCGTTCTGTAGCGAGCGCGTCTCGAGACAACGCTTCGAACGCCACCGGGTCGAGGATGAAGCCCGGCGTGTCACCACCGACCCGCTCGTCCCATGCGTCAACTCTGCCGGTCACGTTGCGCTGCATGTCGACGACCATGGGGAGGATCTCCGCGCGCCGCGCAGCAGCAGCCGCGCCTCCGAGCACTTGCCCCGCGGGAATTCGCAGCGGCGGCTCGTTCGGCGACACGCGCACGTAGTCGCTCCCGAGGTCCCACGCCGCGCGCATGGCGGGCGAGATGTAGTCCCCACTGAGGTATCGGCTGAGGGGAAGAACGAGGAGTTCGATGCTCACGCGAATAGGCTAGTCGGCACAAACGGTGTCATCTAGTCGACCGCACACATCTACAGACGCAAACTTCGGCGCAATACGCCGCCCGCCAGCGAGGCGGACGGGCGGCGCGATCGTGTTCTCCGTGCCGGCCTCCGTGGTGACCCCATAGGACCAGCGAACGCAAGCATGGGCATGCCCACGTGAGGCGGCGGGCTGGCAGGTAGGCCGCTCTTCAGGCGAACGCTACGATTCTGCCCCGAGCAACTGACTCACGTCGAGTCGCGCGACGCGTGGCCACGGGCGACGAGCTCGGCCGTCAGTTGCAGCAAGCCACCGGTCGCGCGACGTTACAGGTTTCGGTCTCGAACTGGAGAGTGGGTCCACCGGGGTTGTCGAACGTAAGAGGGTACGTTCCGATGACGGGGCCGCGCTCGCTGACATACGAGTTACCCCAGCCGAGGCAGGATCTCACCAGTCCGTTGTTGTTGTCGTAGATGAAGCCTGGAGACACCCATGGACGTCCGGCGGGGATGTCCGTGCCGGTGGTGTAGGACCGATGGAACTCTGCAGCGGTGCACATGTGGGCCCCAGTCGTTCCGCACGCCGTCTCACAGAGGGTCTTGGCGCCCCTGTCGCCTCCGAGGTTCCCGGTCATGGCAGGCGTAAGCCCGCAGAAGCCGGACGTCTCGGACCACGTGTCACCCGTGTCCGGGTTGGTGAAGACGGGCAACCCGGCAGGTCCCTGCGTCCCTTCAGGCCCCGCAGGTCCCTGGGCGCCCGTAGGCCCCGGCTCACCCTGGGCACCCGCAACCCCCTGGGCACCCATCGCGCCCTGCGGACCCTGAATTCCTTGTGGACCACGGGGGCCCTCTTCGTCCCCGCAGGCGACCAGGGTGAAAGCGGCGATGAATATCCAGCTGTGACTTCTCAAGCTCATGGTGAAACCCTTCTTGTGACTCGAGGCGACCATGCCGAACGGCACGTTGGCCCAGATACCCACAGCTACGCAGTCGCCAGCGCAAGCCCGTCACGAAGCGTGCGAATTCGAGCCCGTGGTCTCGCGCTGACAGGTGCCGCTCGCCGCAGAGCGTCCCCTCGGCCCCTTGAACTTCCGGCCGCCCAGCGGACAGATTGACTTTGCCGCCATCGCGGCGCGTTGGGTCGTCAACTCGAAATGGCTGGAGCGCTCGTGCGAGGGGCAACACCAGCACCACCGTGATCGCCCCGTAGGCCGACACCGGGGACGCCACGTGGGCCACCACCTGGTTGCGCGGGCATGGATCGCGTCCGAGTGGGCGTCGTACGCGGCGTTCGACTTGATCCAGCTGGGCGACGAGCGATGCATCGCCCGCACGCGATTCCTGTTCTAGCTGGTCAGTTTAGGAAGCAGCCGCCCTGGTCGAGGCACATGTCCGCGGGGAGCGTGTCGCACTCCCAGGCATCACCAACGCACGACGGGTTCCACAGGCAGCCGAGGGTGTCTTCGCAGCTGCTCTCCAAGAGGCGGGTGCTGCACGAAAGCACGATGCCGCTGCAGGCGTCGTCGAAGCTGCTCCAGTAACAGCCGGGCTGGTTGCTGCACGTGAAGCTCGACGAGAACGAGCTGCAGGGGATCGCCACGCCGCCGCAAGAACCATTGTCGTAGCAACCAGGAGCCAGGTCGCACGTGAACAGGGTGGCGTTGAGGGAGCATGGGCGGGCCGTCCCCTGGCAGGGCGAGACGTCGCAGCGGGAGTCCTCGCACACGAGGTCCAGGTCACACTGGGACTCGTTCACGCAAGGGTCTCCCACCCCCCCGGCCTGGCAGCGCGCATTTGGGCCGCACACAGCTTCGAGCTCGCAATCCGAGTTCGCAGTGCACGTGGCCGCCTCCTCCTCACACCCCATCACGCCCGCCGACATGATCCACGACATCGCCAACAACCATGCAGTCCGCTTCATGACTCTCTCCTCCTGGGTTCGTCCCGAGGCCGAGACGGTAGCACCTGTTCGACGCGGCGAGCTACTCGCTTAGCCGGCCACCAGCCGCAGCACCAGGTACGCCAACATGCCGGTAGGCCCGTACATGAGCGTCAGGCCGGCCACAAACAACTGGATCGCACCGAGGTGATGCACCGGCTGCTGGAACGTCGTCTGTCGCAGCATGAGGCGGCGATCATGCTTGGCCTGAGCGTACGGCAGACCGAGCGACTGCTGGCCCGCTATCGACGCGAAGGCCCGTCTGGGTTCGAAGACCGTGCGCCCCGCGGCTTGCTCCTGCCAAAGGGCGCGTCGAGCGCGCCAACCAGACGCTTCAGGACCGCCTGGTGAAGGCGCTCTGGCTCCGCTCCATCACCACCATCAAGGAGGCCATCGACGCAAGGTGAGCAACAGCCTGACGCTGAACTACGGTGGCCAGCTCTACGTGCTCGAGTCCACGCCCGAGGCCAACGCCGTGGGAGGTAGCCGAGTGGACGTCTTCGAGGAGGACGACGGCACAGACAGCCTCCGCGCCCACGGCATCGAACGCCCCGCGAACGTCCACCCACGTCGCGGCCGTGATGCCTCAGACATCGTGTTGGGTCGACCGAGCGATCTGATTTACCCCTATGCGCTACCTACGCAATTTCGCACTATGAACCGATGAGATTCCGCTGGCTTCCCTCTCTTGCAGTTGCGTTCCCGTTGGCGCTCACCACGATGGCGGCCGCGCCGGTTCGCGCTCAGTGCACCCCCGTCAACTGCTTGGCCACGCTCCCGCCGCAGGGCGGCTTGTGTGCCTCCTCGTTCCCTCAGGCGACGCTCGGGGCGGCGTACGCGGATGCCGTGAGCTTCCACACCACTACGAGCTGCTTCGACGCCGGGGAGATCTCGCCCCCGAACGCGGGCACGACGGTCAGAATCAGCTCGACCCACGACTACACCTTCTCCGGGCTCCCGGCCGGCGTCACCGCCGCCACGAACCAGGCGTCCTACGCGTCGCCCGCGAATGGCTGTATCGCCCTCTCGGGGACGCCGAGCGAGGCAGGGGTCTTCGACGTGCAGGTGAACCTGCTGGCCGACCTCACGGTGACCACGAATTCATGTTTCGCGATCCTGGTGCAGAACAACAACGCGGTGAGCTACACCGTGCGCCTCACGGTCCCGCCCGACGCGAGCTTCAGCATCCCCGCGACCACGTTCACCGCTTGTCAGGCGCCGGTCACGCTGACGCCCACGGGAACGCAGGGCGGGACCTTCAGCGGTCCTGGCGTCTCGGGCAGCACCTTCGATCCGTCCATGGCTGGCCCGGGCGAGCACACCATCACGTACTCTGTCTCAGCCCAACAGGGAGCCGCCGCGGAGGCCGCACAGGCCGAGAGCGCGGTGGTCGTCACCGTCGTCGGGGCGAGCTTGTCGCTCTCGAGCACACCCGCGACCTGCAGCGACAGCGACGGTTCGGCCACGGTCACCCCGAGCGGCGGGACCCCGCCTTTCATGTTCGTCTGGTCCAACAGTGTGACCTCGGCCACCAACGCCAACCTCGCTGCGGGGTCCTACGCGGTGACCGTCACGGACGGTGCGGGCTGCACGACGCAAGGGATGGTCGACGTGTCGAGCGTCACCTTGGACGTCACCGCCGGCGTGTCCACCACGAGCGCGTCATGCGCGGGCTCCGACGGTAGCGCGACCGTCACTCCGTCGACCGGTACCGCCCCCTATGTCTACGCCTGGAGCCCGGGTGGGCAGACGGACGCGACCGCGTCTGGCTTGGCGGCGGGGATGTACACCGTCGTCGTGACCGACGCACACGGCTGCCAGGGCACTTCGGAGGCCGAAGTTGCGGGGCCGTCGAGCTGCGGCTCGCCTGACGCGGGGACGACCGACATGGGCGTGCTGGCCGACGCCGGCACGGGTGTCGATGACGCGGGTACCGAGCTCGACGCGGGAAGCGTGACGGATGTCGGCGTCGCGCGCGACCTCGGCGCAGCGCCCGACGCGGGCGTGGCCGGCGGAGGCGGGTGCGCGGTGGGCGGCAACGATGCCCATCAGGGCGGGATGTGGCTGGCGCTCGTGTGCCTCGTCTCCGGCCTGACCCGGTCGAGGCGGCAGAGGCATCGCCGGGCGCGTGTGTAGCTCGTGCCCAGTGCCCCGTGGGGCGCGGGCGCTTGTTCCTCGGCGGACGACTTCGGGGGCTTCTCGGAGATGCTGGGTGACTGAAGGCCAAGGGGCCGGGGACCTCCCCAGGCTTGCGGGCGGGGGTGACAGGCGCCGGCCTCTCGCCGCGCGAACTGGTTTCCGGCCTACGGCGTTGCGCGGTGGAGTTCGCAGTCGTATCGGACCATGCCGTTCGGCACGGGCGCCTCGAACATGATGAACACGTCGTCATCCGACACGTTCACATAGGCCTCCTCGCCGCCGTCCTCGGTGCGCGCACCGTCGGGGCGTCGGTCCGCGATGTCGAACTCGGCCACGCCTCGTGTCGGCACATCTGCCCGGCAGTGCCCGGAGGTGATGCGGTAGTGGTTGGGCGGTGACCCATCGAGATGGGTGGCCGAGAGGGTGCAGTCGCCGAACGCGACGGTGACGCTGTCGCCATCGACCGTCACGCGCGCGTCGACCAGCTCCGTCCGCTCACCGGCAGGAAGCTCGGGAGCTGGGTCGCGGGTGCCAAAGCGCACGTGACAACTTCCTGCAGCGCGACCATCGAAGCCGCCACCGCACCCGGCCAGGGGTACGAGGAGCACGAGACTGAACAACGCGGCTGAGCGCGGGTACATGGGGGAGTGGTGATCGCGACGCATGGCGGTTCCAGCCTACCACTGCCTGACCGACGGCGTCGTGCGCAGATCGCAGAGGGTGACGAGGTTCGTTGGTGCGGACGCGCCAGGCGCCGCGGTTGACGACCTTGGTCGCCATGGTCAAGCGTCGCTTCGGCAAGGCACAAGCCGCCCGCGCGAAGAACCGTGCCCGGTGTCAGCGGCGGCGCGCCACGCTCTCCCGCACCGCCGCGCACAGCGCGAGCGCGCGGGGGGAGCGGATCATGTGGTCCATCTTGTTCATGGCGTAGCCGATGGCGACGCGGTCGAGGGGGTCCGCCCAGGCGAGAGAGCCGCCGGCGCCCGCGTGACCGAAGCCCTCTGCGTGCGCGGCGAACAGCCCGGGGTTCTCTTTGAGGAAGCCCAGGCTCCAGCCCACCGGCTTGTTGAGGACCCGGTCGCGCTCGGACCAGCCGCGCTCACGCATGACCGGCTCGATGGCCTCGGGCCGCACCAAGCGCACGCCGTCCAGCTCTCCGCCGTTGGCCAGCGCCGCGAAGACGCGACAGAGGCCGCGCGCGTTGGCGATGCCGTTGCCCCAAGGCAGCTCGAGCGCGTGTACGCGCCGGGTGTTGAAGTTCTGGACGCCGGCCGGCCCCAGCTCACGTGGGTGCGCGAAGGCGCGCGCCGCATCCCCGCCCCGCAGCACGCTGCGGTACACCCTCCCCTCCGTGCTGTCCGACGCGAGCGCCTTCGGGACGATCTTGGTGAGGCGCTCGCGCGTGGTCACGGGGTAGTTCACGGCCACGCGCGTCTCGTGCTCCACAGGCAGCCCGAGGTGGATGTCCGCGCCGAGCGGCTGCGCCACCTCGCGCCGGAGGAAGCTGCCCAGCGACTCCCCTGCGATGCGGCGGAAGAGCTCTGCGGCGAAAAGCCCGTACGTGACCGCGTGATAGCCTTGGTCTTCGCCGGGGGTCCAGTGGGGGGTCTGCCGCGCGAGCACGGCGGCCACGTGTTCGGGACGCGCGGCGATGTCGTCCAGCGTGATGGGCTCGCTCAGGCCCAGCAGCCCCGCCCGATGGTTGAGCAGGGTGCGAACGGTGATGGCGCCCTTCCCTTGCGCGGCGAACTCGGGCCAGTAGCGCGCCACGGGGGCGCCGTAGTCCAGCTGCTCGCGGTCTGCCAACATCAAGAAGGCGAGCGCGACCAGGCCCTTCGTGCACGAGAACACGGTGGCTAGCGTGTCTCTCTCCCAGACTCGGCCGCGCTCCACGTCGGCCAGCCCGCCCCAGAGGTCCACCACCAGCTCGCCGGCGTGCCAGACCGCCACGCTTCCGCCCCACTCTTCGCCGCTGTCGAAGCCCGCTTGGAACGTGGCGCGCACGCGCTCGAAGTCAGGGTGGACCGTGCCGCTGAGCACAACAGGGGCGACGCGCTTGCGCAGGATCATGCTGCGCACATTGTCATAAAAATACATTGTGTCCTATTGATTCACGGGGGCATGCTCCCGCGATGATCACGCGAGCATTCTTGGGTACGGGGCTGCTGGGTACCGGCATGGCAGAGGGCGCGCTCCACCGTGGAGACGCGGTCCGCGTGTGGAACCGCACGCGCGAGCGTGCCGAGCCCATCAGCCAGCTGGGCGGGAGCGTCCACTCCAGCCCGGTTCACGCGGTCGAGGGCGCAGGCATCGTGCACATCGTGCTCACCAATGATACCGCCGTGGACGCGGTGCTGGCGCTGCTCGAGCCCAGCCTCGCGGACCTGGCATCGCGTCAGATACCCATCGTCGACCACTCCACCACGTCGCCGGCGGGAACGGCGGCCCGCGCCGAGGCGCTCACGGCGCGCGGCCTCGCTTACCTGCATGCACCGGTGTTCATGTCGCCCAGCGCGGCCCGCGCGGCACAGGGCACCATGATCGTCGCCGGTCCCGAAGAGGTCTTCACGCGTGTCCAGCCTCTGCTCGCGCCCATGAGCGCGAAGCTCCAGCACGTGGGCGCCCGCCCCGACCTCGCCGCCGCCATGAAGCTCTTCGGGAACGCCATGAACCTCTCCATGCTGCACGGCCTCGCGGACATCCTCAGCATGGCGGAGGGCCTCGGCATCCCAGCGGAGAGGGCCCTGGACGTGTTCGGCGTGATCGACGTGCGCTACGTGCTCGACGGTCGCGGGCGCCGCATGGCCGAGGGGAACGTGGAGCCGCTCTGGACGGTGGACGTCGCGCAGAAGGACGTTGGCTTGATGATGAGCTGCGCGCCGGGCGTTGCCATGCCGGCGCTCCGCGCGCTGAGCGCTACGCTGCAGGCCCATCAAGCCGCCGGCGAGGGGGAGCTGGACGTGGCGGTCATGGGGCGCCGCAAGCCCGCCGTGGATACGCTTTGACACTAATGGCACTCGGTGCCATACTACGGACCGCCAAGCAACAGGAGCCGACCGCATGAGCACATACGACCTCAAGATCACTGGTGGAACCATCGTCGACGGATCGGGAGGGGCGCGCTTCACGGGAGATGTCGGCATCAAGGATGGGGTCATCGTGGCGGTCGGGGTGTGTGAGGGTGACGCGCGCGAGACCTTCGACGCGACGGGGGCGATCGTCACGCCCGGCTTCACGGACCTGCACACCCACTACGACGGTCAGGTGAGCTGGGATCCGGACCTGGCGCCCTCGTCCCTGCACGGCGTGACTACGGCCGTCATGGGCAACTGCGGGGTGGGTTTCGCACCCGTGCGCCCCGCCGACCACACGCGCCTGATCGAGCTCATGGAGGGGGTCGAGGACATCCCAGGCGCGGCCTTGGCAGAGGGCATCCCCTGGGGCTGGGAGAGCTTCCCCGAGTACATGGAGCGCATCGACTTCCCGCACGCCATCGACTTCTGCGCGCAGGTCACGCACGACGCGCTGCGCGTGTACGTGATGGGTGAGCGAGGCGTCGCCAACTCGGTGGCGACCGACGAGGACATCGCCCGCATGCGCGACCTGGTGCGCGAGGCCGTGCAGGCCGGCGCCGTGGGCTTCAGCACCGGCCGCAGCGACAACCACCGCTCGGTGCGCGGCGAGGAGACGCCCGCGTCCGAGGCGCGCATGGAAGAGCTGGTCGGCATCGCGGAGGCGCTCAAGGGGCTGAGCCACGGTGTCGTCCAGGGGGTCAGCGACTTCGACATGGCCAAGAGCCCGGAGCTCTTCGACGGGGAGTTCGACCTGCTCGAGCGCATGGCCGAGGCCTCCGGCCGGCCGCTGAGCATGTCGCTCATTCAGCGCGACCAGGAGCCCGGCCAGTGGCGCCGCGTGCTGAAGCGCGTGGAGGCCGCCAACGAGCGCGGTCTGGACGTGAAGGTGCAGGTCGGAGCGCGGGGCATCGGCCTCATGCTGGGCCTGCAGGCCACCTTCCACCCCTTCATCGGCTTCCCCTCGTACAAGAAGATCTCCCAGCTGCCGCTCGACGAGCAGGTCCGCATCATGCGTGATCCGGCCTTCAAGGCGCAGCTGCTGACCGAGAAGAACGAGCCCCTCTCGGGCGACGGGAGCCCCATCCCGCCGCTGGCCGACCAGCTGCTGGCGCGCATCGACATGATCGCGCTGCGCCTGTTCAAGCTTGGGGAGCAGCCCAACTACGAGCCCGACCCGAACACCTGCCTGTACGTGCAGGGGCGCGAGTCTGGCAGGGGCACGCTGGACGTGATCTACGACGCGCTGCTGGAGCAGGACGGGCGCGCGCTGCTCTACTTCCCTCTCTACAACTACATCGAGCGCAACCTGAACCAGGTGTACGAGATGCTGCAGCACCCGCTCGCCCTCCCCGGCTTGAGCGACGGTGGCGCGCACGTGGGCACCGTCTGCGACGCCAGCTTTCCGACGTTCATGCTCACGCACTGGGCGCGGGACCGGAAGGACGGGCTGCCGCTCGAGAAGGTCATCAAGATGCAGTGCCACGACACGGCGCGCTTCGTGGGCCTCGCGGACCGCGGGCTCGTGGCGGTGGGCCAGCGCGCGGACCTCAACGTCATCGACCACGAGAACCTCGCCCTCGAGCACCCGCGTATCCAGAACGACCTCCCGGCAGGCGGACGGCGCCTCATGCAGGGGGCGCGCGGCTACCTCGCCACGTTTGTGCGCGGCGAGATGATCGCCCGCGACGGCAAGCTCACAGGGGCACGCCCGGGACGGCTCGCGCGCGTCACGGCCTGAGCGCTCAGGCCACCGGCTGCCCATGAGCCCACAGCGCACCCGCCGACCTCTGCCTGCCTCCCCCGCGTCGTCACAGGGCGCAAAGCGCCCCTGCTCGACCCGGTACCCCGCCGCCAACGCAGGCCGCCACCGCGGCGCTCGGGTCTGGTCCACGGCCGGGGCGCTGCTGCTTGCTCTGTTCGCGCTGCCGGCCACGTCGGCGAGGGCCAACGAGGAGCCCCCTGCGGCGGACGCCGAGCCCGCGCCCGGTCAGCCCCCGCCTCAGCCTGAGCCTGCGCTGACGTGGCTGAGCGGCGGCCTGCACAGCGCGTTCGCCAGTGACCTGGTCGACGGTTCATGGCGGGGTCTCACCTTCGGTGCGGAGATCAAGCTGGGCCACCGTGAGCCCGGGCCACGCGGCCTGGG
This sequence comes from Sandaracinaceae bacterium, assembly GCA_020633075.1. Taxonomy (GTDB): domain Bacteria; phylum Myxococcota_A; class Polyangia; order Polyangiales; family Houyiibacteriaceae; genus JADJJE01. The sequence continues at coordinate 1,444,090 of JACKEI010000001.1, read as the reverse complement.
AGGGTTCCTCCAGCTGGATGTCGCCCACTGGTTCGGGCCGCAGGTGCCCGGCGACGACGCCTCGCACCCCTTTGCAGCGACCCTGCAGGTCGCGCTGAACATAGGCGTGGGGATGGACGTGGTGTACTTCGACCGGCGCATGCGAGCCGCCTTCAGCGGCGGCCCCTCCGTGCTGCTGCGCGACAACAGCGTGGGCAACGCGGGCGCGGTGGGGGTGTTCGTGGACCTGCGTCCGGTCGGTGTGCGCGTCCGCTTGACGCGCGCGGCCGTCCTGGTCATCGACCCGCTGACGTTCACCATGCTGCTGCCCGACCTCACCGGGATTCCCCTCGTGCAGATCGAATACCGCACCGTGTTGGCCGTGGAATTCGGCGTTCGAGAGAGGTCGCCATGAGTTCGCGCGTGCTGGCCCTGCTCGCGCTGCTCGCCGTCGCGCTGCTTCCGTCGGACAGCCGCGCGTTCACCATCCGCACGGGGTTCACGGACGGCTGTCATGAGCAGTTCGCCACCGACGCCTTCCTGCGCAGCCTGCCCGAGCTGCCCGCGTTCCCTGCTGACGCGGTACCTCGCGACGACTGGGAGAACGTCGCGTCCGTGTACCTGAACGTAGACGAGGAGCTCGATCGCGGCGCGCGCTTCGCGCTGTACAGCGTGGTGCTCGGTGCCCGGGCGCCCGACACGGAGGGCCACTCCATCACCAACGCTCAGGCGCTGCGGGCGGCGCAGTCGAACCCCACGGGGCAGTACGCGCACTGCCTCCGCGCGAGAGACGACGACTACGACGCGGGCAACGCGAGCGCTCTCGCCGGCTGCCGCGAGGAGATCCTGGCAAGCGTGGTGCGCGCCCTGGACGCCGTGCGGGCCGCCGAGGGCGACCGACATCGGGAGGTCGAAGAGATCGTCGTCACGCTCGACGTGTACGGCGCGTTCGAGACCAAGGTGTGGCTTCCGGCGTACCACCTCGGGCGCGCGCTCCACACGCTGCAGGACAGCTTCTCGCACATGCTGCGCGGACCGACCATGCACTCGGTCGTGCACGTGATGAACTTCGAGGCTGCGGTCGCGGGGCGGCTCGACGAGGCTCGCGACGGGCTTGCCCACTCGGTCACCATGGACCGCTGCGCGCTCCCCCTCGACGAGGGCGAGAGACCCCTCCAGGGGGCCCGCTACGACGCCACCGTGAACGCCAGCGCTCAGCTCCTCCAGGTCGCGAGCGCGCTGCTGCGTGCCGACATGGAGGGCACCCAGCCGACGTTGCTCCTGGTCGAGGAGGCGCTGGACACGTGGCTGACGCTCGCGGACCCGGCCGCGCTCGGCGACTTCGAGGCGTGCACCGACGACAACGACTACTGCGCGTCCCCCTGGCTCGCCATCGCGCGACGTCAGCCGACGACTCCGGCGTTTGCGTGCGCGGCGGCGCCCTCTCCGCGGGCCGGTACGCCCCAGGGTGTCTGGCTGTTCGGGGTGCTCTCTGCGGGCTGCCTGGTTCGTCGCACACGACGGCGCGGGTCTCGAGCGCGTGCAGGAGGCACGGGCCGGTGAGGGGAGTCTGGGTCGCCTACGCCCTCTCGTGGACGCTGTGCGCGGCGACGCTCGCTGGCGGTGCGCCCGTGGCCCGCGCGCAGGCCACGCCGGTCCCCCCAAGCCCTTCCGTTGACGGGCTCGGCGCCCAAGAGACCCCGCAGTCCTCCACGGCCGCTGCGCCTCGACGCCTCTGGGTGGCGGCGACCCTTCACGCATCCGTCTTCGGCGACTTGCTCGACCGCTCCACGCTGCTCCCGCGCTTCGGCTACGGAGTCCGCGGGGGCGCGCGCTTCGGGCGCTGGGGCGTCTTCGGCCTGGTCGAGCGAGACCACTGGATCCTCAGCGAGCTCGACCTCCGGTACGTCAACGGCGTGCTCAACGTCGCCGTGGGCGGCGAGCTGCTCTACGCCAACGGGCGGGTCAGCGCCTCGCTGGCGGTCGGCACCTCCACGCTGCTGCATCATCAACCGCTGAACAGGGCGGGAACCACCGGGTTGTACGTGGCCGTGCGCCCCGCCGGACTGCGCTACGCGGTGCTGCGGCATGCCACCGTGCAGGTGGACCTGCTCAGCTTGGTGGTCGAGGCGCCGGTGCTGCGCTTCCCGGTGCTGGTGGAGATCCAGTACCGCGCCGCCCTCACGCTGGAGTACGGCGGCTGACGGCGTCACCGGCCTCTCAGGCAGAGCGGCCCTCAGCGGGCCAAGCGCACGGGCTCGCCCATGCGCAGCGCGTCGATGGCGCGCTCCGAGAAGCGCGCGTAGTGGTGGTTGCCCAGGCTGACCGCCAGCGCCTGCGTCTGCTGGAAGGTGCCAATCGCCCGCAGGCGCTCACCGTCACGCGCGTACAAGTAGCCGAGCAGGTAGTCGCACTCCAGCATGTCGGCGGCGTAGCCCTCCGCCTCGGCGTAGGCGCGCGCCTTCTCGATGCGCGCCCAGCCCTCGCGGCTGGCGTGACGAGAGGCGTCCAAGAAGCCCAGCAGGCGCAGCGTCTGATGCTCGCGTCGCGTGAGGCCGCACTCGTGGGCGCGCTCGTAGGCGACGCGCAGCGCGGAGAACGCGCGGCCGTTCTCGTCCAACATCAGATAGCACTCGCCAATCAGCAGCAAGGCCTCCACCTCTTCGTCTTCGAAGCCGTGCTCCTTGGCGATGGACTCTGCGCGGCGCCCTGCGTCGATGGCGTCGCGCAGGTCACCCACCAGCGCCTGCACGTGCATGTCCGCGAGGTGGAGTGAGCAGCGGCGGTGGGCCGGGGCGTCCACGGGGGTGCGCTCCCACGCCTCCCAGAGCGCGTCGCGCGCGCCGACTCCGTCGCCTGCGGCCGCATAGGACGTCGCCAGCCCCGCCAGGCAGCGCACCTGCACGTCCACGTCACGCAGCTCGCGCGCAAAGGAGAGGGCCTCCCGCAGCAGGCTGGTCGCCGCAGCGTGGTCTCCCACACGTGCCACGGTGTCCGCGGTGGCCACGGTGACCTCGCACAGCAGGCGCGCGTCGCCGAGCTCGCGCGCCGCCGCACGCGCACGGTCCAGCCAGCGCCGTGCGTCGTCCATGCGGTTGGCGTGACTGAGCAGCAGCCCGCGTAGCATGGCGAAGTGGGCCAGCTCGGGCAGCCGACCGAGCACGTCCGAGAGCTCGAAGGCGGCGCCCATGCGCTCCGCGCCGGCCACCAGGATGCGCCCGGCGAACGCGACCTCCCCCAGCGCCCCGTAGAGCCGCAGGCGCACCTCGTGGCTGGTGTCGCTGGCCAGCGCCGCCAAGTCGAGGGCGTGCTCGAGGTACGCGAAGGCGGCGGCGTACGCGCCGTCGAGCGCGCTGCGCCGCGCCGCCCGCTCTAGATAGGAGATGGCCTCGGTCGTGGACCCCGCCGCCTCGTGGTGGGCGGCCAGCGCCGCCGCGAGCTCGTCCAGCCGCTGTGGGTACAGCTCCTCGAGCGACACGGCGACCGCGCTGTGGATCTCCGCGCGGGCGGCGAGGGTCAGGCTGGTGAAGACCACCTGCAGCATGGCCTCGCTCACGAACCCATAGCCCCGCTCCGTGCGCTGCAGGATGCCGCGGCGCAGGAGCAGCCCGACCGCCTCCTCCACGGTGTCCTCGTCCTCGTCGACGACCCGCGACAGCGTCTGCACGTCCAGCTCGCTCGCGAGCACGCTGGCCACCTGCACCAGATGCCTCTCTGTGGGGGACAGGTGCTCCAGGCGAGCGCGGATGATGCCGCGCAGCGTGGTCGGGACGCCCACCGCGATGTCGTCGCGGAACGTGACCCCGTCCGTGCTCACCACCACCGCGCCCGCCTCGCTGAGGGCGTGGGCGTACTCCTCCACATACAGCGGGTTTCCGGCGCTCTTCGTCAGGACCTCGCGGACCAGCTTCATGGGCACCTCTTGCGTGCCCAGCCGCTCGGCCAGCAGCTCCGTGGTCTCCCCCTCGTCCAGCGGCGCGAGCTGGTGCTCCACGAAGTTCGGCAGGCGCCTCCACGGCTGCCCGGGCGCCGGCCTGTAGGCGAGGATGGCGAGGATCGGCGAGCGCTCGGGCTGCTCGAGGATGCTGCGCAACACGCGCAGGCTGGCGCGGTCCGCGTTCTCGAGGCCGTCGAACGCCACCACGAGCGGGCGCGGCATCGCCAAGCGCCGCCCAACCCGCGCGATGACGCGCCGCAGCGCAGCGTCGAAGGAGTCTCCCGTGTCTGGCGCGCGCGCCGCGAGCCCCAGCAGCTGGGCGACCGCGCGGGCGCCCAGCTCGTCGGCGCCGAGCTCCCGTAGCCGCCCCAGCTTCTCACGCGTCTCTTCGTCGCTGTCGCGCTCGTGCATCCCCAGCACCACGCGGAAGAGCTCTTGCAGGGCGCCATAGCGCACCGCCTGCCGCGCCTGGTCGAGACGCACGGTGAGCGTGGAGACGTTGTGGTGATCCCGGCGCAGCCGCGACATGGCCTCCGCCAGCAAGCGCGTCTTCCCGCTACCCGCCTCGCCCGCCAGGCCCAGCAAGCGGCGGTCGCCCGAAGCCGCGCGGCCAATCTCGTCGCCGACCACGCGCAGCGCCGCCGCGCGACCCACGAAGGGCGCCGACGTGAGCGTGACGGCGCTCTCTTCCAGCACCTGCCGGTACTCGGTGCCCACGAGCCGACGCACGTCGAAGCTGCGGTGGATGACACGCTGGGCGGCGACGGTGGCCAGGATCTGCCCTGGCGCTGCGGCGCCCGCGCAGGCCTCCCCGGCCGCGAGCAGCGCGTGCAAGTGCTCGTCCGGGACCAGGGCCGACGAGATGTCCACCAGCACGCGACCCGAGTGCAGGCCCATGCGCAAGGGCCCGACACCCAGCGCTGGCGCTCGGCGACGAAGGTCCAACAAGGCGCGCGCGGCCGCCTCGCCCTCGCGCCCATCGGGAGTGTCCAGCCCGAAGATGGCCGCGTGCAGGTCGCCGGTGGAGCGCACGTTCCGCCCACCGAACCACGCCACCCGCTGCGCCAGGGCGGCCGGCAGGGGCCGCTCGACGGGTCCGAAGACCGCCACCGTCACGTCCCGCCTCTCAGGCTGCGGACGCGCGACGCCCAGCGCGCGCTCGCGACTGGACTCGCTCGAGCTGGTGGTCCCGACCCCTTGCGGCGGCTGGGACCGTGAAGCCCTGGGCCTCTCGATGGGCGTGGCCGACAGGCCTTGGTGGCGCACGCCTCCGGGACGCCCGGGCGGCCGGGAGGTGCGTCGCGCGCTGCCGAACGACGTCGACAGACGCGGCGCCACGTCGTCCGCCGCCGTGTAGGAGCTCTCCGCGCCGCGCAGCTCGGCCACCAGCGCCGCCGCGTCCGCCGCGCGTGCGCGCCTGCCTCCGTCGAAGAGGAAGGGCTGCAGCGCCTCGTGGACCTCGCCCGCGCTGGCGGGCCGGGCGGCCTTGTCGGCGGCGAGGCAGCGCATGATCAGCGCCGCCAGGCCGTCGGGGACGTCCGGAGCGTGCCTGCGCAGGTCCTCCACGCGGCCCGCGCGCACCGCCGCGAGCGTCTCCTCCGTGTTCTCGCGCTTCCACGGGTTCACCCCAGACAGCGCGTGGTAGAGCAGCGTGCCCAGCGCGAAGATGTCCGTCTTCGGGTCCACCAGCTCCCCGCGCGCTTGCTCCGGAGACATGTACGTGAACTTGCCTTTGACGACGCCCTCCTCGGTCCCGAAGACGCTGGTGCGCGCCTTGGCGATGCCGAAGTCCGTCAGCTTGATCTCCCCGTCCACGCTCACGAGCACGTTCTGCGGCGAGACGTCCCGGTGCACGATGTGCAGCGGCTGCCCGGCCAGGTCCCGCTTCATGTGCGCGTAGTCGAGCGCGCGCGCCACGGACGACCCGATCAGCGCGAGCGTGCCCAGGGGCACGGCGATGCGCTCCCTGCGCGCCCGCTTGAGCAGCGTCGCCAGGTCGGGCCCGGGCACGTACTCCATCGCGATGAAGTAGCTGTCCTCCGCGTAGCCGAGGTCGAAGACCTGCACGATGTTCGCGTGGGTCAGCGAGACCGCGATCTTGGCCTCGTTGATGAACATCTCGATGAAGTCGGCGTGGCGCGCGTACTCCGGGAGGATGCGCTTGATGACCAGCACCTTCTCGAAGCCCGAGACGCCGTGGCTCTTGGCCCGGTACACCTCGGCCATGCCGCCGCGCGCGATGCGCTCCAGCAGCTGGTACTTTCCGTAGGTGACGCTCGGGTCGGCCATGAGCAGCCGACTGTATCACTCCGCGGCGGCGCCCTCGCTAGCCAGCTGGAGGGCGTGCAGGCGGGCGTAGATGCCGCCGGCGTCGACCAGCTCGTCGTGGGTGCCCTGCTCCGCCAGCCGCCCGTGGTGAAAGACCAGGATGCGGTCGAGCGCGCGGATGGTGGAGAGCCGGTGCGCGATGACCAGCGCCGTCCGCCCGGTGATGACCTCGCTGACCGCGTGCTGCAGGCGCGCCTCGGTCTCGCTGTCCACGTTGGCCGTCGCCTCGTCCAGCACCAGGATGGGAGCGTCGCGGTACAGCGCGCGCGCGAAGGCCAGCAGCTGCCGCTCGCCGGCGCTCCAGTTGCCGCCCCGCTCCTCGACGCGGGCGTCCAGCCCGCCGCGGGCCTCGATCCAGTCCCAGGCCCCTACCCGCTCCAGCACGGCGCGGACGCGCTCCCGGTCGGGCTCGCCCACCTCGAGCGCGATGTTCTCGAGGACGGTCCCGGTGAAGAGGAAGACGTCTTGAGGCACGGTCGCGAAGCGAGCCCGGTGCTGCTCCCGCGAGAGGGCGCGGACGTCCTGCCCGTTCACGCGCACGGACCCCTCCTGCACCTCGTAGAGCCGCAGCAACAGCGCCATGAGGGTGGTCTTGCCGGACCCCGTCGCGCCCACGATGCCCACCTGCTCCCCTTGGGCGATGCGCAGGTGGAGGTCGTGGATGACCGGCTGACCGGGCTTGTAGGCGAAGGTGACGCCGCGGAACTCGATGGCGCTACCGGTCTCTTCGCGCGCGCTGTCGACCGCGATGGCGGGCGCGTCGGGCTCATGGTGGCCCAGCAGCGAGAAGATGCGCTCGGCCGAGGCCAGCGCCGACTGGATGACCGTGTACTTGGTGGCCAGGTCCCGGATGGGCACGAAGAAGCGCTGGATGTAGTCGTAGAAGGCCACCACCGTGCCCACGTAGGCCGCCATCGCCGCGCTGCCCTCGAGCAGGCCCGCTTGGGTGGCGGCGTAGTAGAGCACCATGGCCAGGCAGGCCGTGGCCACGGACTCCACCACCGAGTAGAGCAGCGCGTCCGCCTTGATGTTGCGGTAGTTCGCGGCGCGGTAGTCCTCGTTGATCTCGCGATACTCGGCGCCGCACTCGGCCTCGCGCCCGTAGGCCTGCACGATGGCAATGCCCTGCACCTGCTCGTTCAGGTAGGCGTTGAGCTGCGCCACGTGGACGCGGATGCTGCGGAAGGCCTCACGCGCCCAGCGCCGAAAGAGGTTCACCGAGAGGGCCAGAGGCGGCAGCGCGAGCAGCGCGATGAGCGTCAGCTCTACGTCCAGGTAGAGCATGAAGCCCACGATACCGAAGAGCATCAGCAGGTCCGAGATGGCGGTGACCGCGCCCGACGCGAAGAGCTCGGTGATGGCGTCGATGTCGTTGGTCATGCGCGTGACGACGCGCCCCACCGGCTCGCGGTCGAAGTAGCTTACGCGCAGGCGCTGCACGTGCTCGAAGACGGCGCGGCGCAGGTCCGCCGTGGTGCGCTGCCCGGCCAGCTGCATGACGTACGTCTGGGCGAACTTGGTCAGGAACTCCACCGTGATGGCCGCCGCGAACGAGAAGACCACGGCCATGAGCGCGTCCATGCTCTGCGACACGAGGGTCGCCTCGATGGCCCCCTTGATCATGAGGGGCTGCACCAGCGACGCGAGCGCGGCGAGCGGCATGGTCACCAGGGCCGCCACGAAAAGCCACACGTGCGGGCGCGCGTAAGGGACGAGCCTCTTCAGCAGCTGCAGGTCCCCCGCCTCGCCGGTTGGCGCGAGCGACTCCTGCGCCGACGCCACCATCAGCAACCTCGGACCCTTCACTCGGGGGCTCTTCTTGCGGCCGAGGCTCATAGGGTGGACAGCTCCGCTTCCAGCGCCTGCCGCTTCGCCATGCGCGCGTAGGGGCCGCCCGCCTCGATGAGCTCGCGGTGCGTCCCCCGCTCGATGACGCGCCCGGCCTCGAGCACCACCACCTGATCCATGCGCTCCGCGGCCGCCACGCGGTGGGTGACCAGGATCAGCGTGCGTCCCTCGCCGGCGCGGTCCAAGGCCTCGAGGATGCGCGACTCGGTCTTGGCGTCCACGGCGCTGAGGGGGTCGTCCAGCACCAGCACGCGCGGCGCGTTGAGCAGGGCCCGCGCCAGCGCGATGCGCTGCTTCTGTCCCCCGGAGAGCTGCACGCCACGCTCGCCCACCAGCGTGTCCAGCCCGGCGGGCATGTTGTCGATCTCCTCGAGGATGCAGGCCTCCTCTGCGGCGGCGCGCACCCGGCGGCGCAGCTCGTCGGGGCGTGGCTCGTCGTTGCCGAGCCCGAAGGAGATGTTGCGCTCGATGCTGGTGGAGAAGAGGAAGGGCTCCTGCTGCGCGTAGGCCACCGTCTGCCGGAGCTCACGCAAGGCCAGGGCCTCCACCGGCTGGTCGTCCACGAAGATGGTGGCGGGGGGCGCCGGGAGCAGGCGCGGAAGCGTGGCCGCGAGCGTGCTCTTGCCGGACCCGATGCCCCCCACGATGGCGAGGGAGCTCCCGGCCGGGACCTCCAGCGACACATCGCGCAGCACCGGCTGCCCGCCACGCTCGACCTCGAGGCCGCTCACCCGGACGGCCCCCGTACCGCGCATGGGCACGGGCTCCACCGGGTCTGCGATGTCCGGCTCGGCGTCCAGGATCTCGCGCACCCGCTCGAAGCTGGCGCGCCCCCGCTGCACCACGGAGAGCATGTATCCGAAGGCCAAGGTTGGCCAAACGAGCGTCGCCAGGTACGCGTTGAAGGCCGCGAACTGCCCCACGGTGAGCTCGTCCGCCAGGATCATGCGCCCCCCTTGGAAGAGCACGATCAAGGTCCCGAGCGAGCCGATCAGCATGAGCGCGGGCCACATGAAGCCGCGCGTCACGACCAGCCGCATGTTCGCGCGGATGGCCCCTTGGTTGGCCTCCTCGAAGCGCTCCTTCTGTTGGGGCTCGAGCCCGAACGCGCGCACGACGCGCACGCCAGCCAGGTTCTCTTGGGCGCGGTCCGCCAGCGTGCCCAGCGCCGCCTGCGCGTCGCGTGAGCGGTCGTAGAGCGCCTTGCCGAAGCCACGCGCCACCAAGATGAACAGGGGGTACGGCAGCAGGGCCATGGCCGTCAGGCGCGGCGAGATCGCGACCATGAGCGCGATGGCGCCGACGTACGCCAACAGCGAGTTGACGACGTTCAGCGCGCCGAAGCCGACCAGCAGGCGCAGCTGCCCGAGATCGTTGGTGGCGCGGCTCATGATCTCGCCGGTGGGCATGCGCCGGAAGAAGCTGGGCCCCAGCTGGTGGACCTTGTCGATGATCTCGTTGCGCAGGTCGAACTCGACGTCCCGGCCCACGTTGAAGACGTGGACCCGCGACTGGATGCGCACGACCCACATGACCGCGGCCAGGCCCAGGACGACCAGCGCGTAGTCGCGCACGGCTCCGAGCTCGTGCGCCACCAGCGCGTCGATGGCGCGCTGGAGGATCCACGGGATGCTCTTGTCCACCACGTTGGTGAGCACCAAGAACACGCCGCCCACGGCGAGCGAGCGCCAGTAGGGACGCAGGTACGATCCGAGCGTCTTCTCGTGGGGGGCGGCCAAGGGGGCAACCATGGCGCCTGGCGGAATTATGGCAAGGGCTCGGAGCGACCGCGGAAGGGAACCGACACCTTCTGCCGCGCCACGAAGCCGAGCAAGCGATGCACGGCGGAGCTCAGCACGTGCAACCCGCTGCCCGGTTCGCGTGCCGGTGTCCCCTCGCCCGCGGCCCCGGCGGCGTCGTCCTCCAGCGCGGCGGGCGGGACGGGCGGCAAGGTCATCTCGATCAAGGTCACCCCGGGCCCCGCCGAGCGCTTGACGATCTGCGGCTCGAGGTCCGCCAGGAGCGCCTGCATCGCGTCGTTCTCCGCCAGCACCGGGCAGCGGAAGCGCCGCACACCTCGCTCCGACGCCGCCGCGACCAAGCGACGCAGCATCAGGCCTCCCAACCCCTGCCCTTGGGCGTCATCGACGATCGCGATAGCAGGCTCCGCCACCTCGGGGTCGTCGGCGCACCGCACGAAGCGCGCCACACCGAGCCCCCGCTCGACGCCATCGGGGCCGTCCTCGCCCGCCACCAGCGCGACGTGGTCGATGCCGTCCACCTCCGTCAGGTACACGAGGTCCGCGTCGTGCAGCGTCTTCTTCCCGGTGAAGAAGCGCGTGTACCGCGACGCCGGGCCGAGGCGCTCGAAGCCCTCACGCAGCTGCGCCTTGTCGGACGGACGAATGGCGCGCAGGTGCACCACACGTCCGTTCGCGAGGGGCTTGCGCTCGTCGTAGTGCTCGTCGAATCGCACGGCGCGAGCATACGCCCCTTCCCGCATCACGGCCCGCACAACGACGAAACGCCCAGGGACATCGCGTCCGAGGGCGTCGTCTCAGGGTCGCGACGCTGCGGCTCACCACTCTGGGGTGCCGCTGCGTCACACCGCCAGGATCAGCGGGCCTTCTTGGTCTCGCGCAGGCGCGACTTCTTACCGCGCAGGTCACGCAGGTAGTAGAGCTTGGCGCGGCGCACGTGGCCACGAGCCTGCACTTCCACCTTCTCGATGCGCGGCGAGTTGAGCGGGAAGATGCGCTCCACACCGACGCTGTACGAGACCTTGCGGACGGTGAAGGTGGCCCCGGCGCCGCCGCTCTTGCGGCGAATCACGACGCCCTCGAAGACCTGGACGCGCTCCTTCTCACCCTCGCGGATGCGGTAGTGAACGCGGACGGTGTCGCCCGGGCGGAACGGGGTCAACGTGCGGGCCTGGGTGGCGTCAATCGCCTGGATCTGAGGAACGGCTGTGCTCATGGGTCTACCTGCGTCTCGCGGGTCGTCATCGCCCGGGCGGGCGTTGGGGGTCGCTGTTTAGCCTGATCCCGAAGGATGTCAATCCAATTGCGGAGTCAGGACTCGCCGAAGAGGCGGTCGAAGATGATGGCCGCTGCGGCCCGCACAGACAAGTGATTGTAGTCTCCACCCGCGCGAATGGGCGCCAGCACGGCGTTCGCCGCCGCGAGGGTATCACCAACGAGACCGTGCCCCGTCCCAAAGAGGATCAACGTGGGCACCTCCGGGTCCGAACGGAGCCGCTCGCCCCCCTCTGCGAAGGACAGCGTGTCCACTCCCGCCGGGGCGCGCGCGCCGGTGGCCCAGACGCGCGGCGGCCGCCCCTCGCGCGCTTCGATGTCGGCCACGGCGTCCTCGATGCTGCGAGCCACCTGGATCAGGCGCAGGGCCTCGGCCCGCTGCGGGACGCGACCGGCTCCCGGGGCCCCGGGCCGCCAGTGGGCCAGGATGCGGTCCACGATGGCGTGCTGCGCGGTGATGGGGGTGACGACGTAGTAGCCGGACAGGCCGTAGGTGCGGGAGGAGCGCGCGATGTCGTGCACGTCCAGGTTGGTGACGGACGTGGCCACGCTGGCTCCGTCGCGGTCCTTCACCGGGTGGTGCACGAGCGCGCTGTAGACACGGCGGGGGCTCACGGCTGGTCCCCCGACGCACCGGGCTTGGCCGTAGGGTCCACGCCGCCGCCGCGATCCTCGGAGCGGGTGACTTCCTCGGCGGCGAGCTCGGCGCGCACGGAGGCCACCAGCTTGGTGAGCTCCCCGTCCAGCTCCCGCCCCTCCAGCAGATCCGGGCGGCGCTGCAGCGTGCGCTTGACCGACTCGCGGCGGCGCCAGGCCTCGATCTTGGCGTGATGCCCGCTCATGAGGATGTCTGGAATGCCCTGCCCGCGGAACTCGGGTGGCCGCGTGTACTGGGGGTACTCGAGCAGGAAGCTGGCGTGCGACTCGTCGGTGGCCGAGCGCTCGTTGCCGAGCACCCCGGGCAGCAGGCGCGCCGTGGCCTCGATGATGGCCAGCGCGGCGATCTCCCCACCCAGCAAGACGAAGTCCCCGAGCGAGATCTCTTCGTCCACGTGCCGCCGGATGCGCTCGTCGAAGCCCTCGTAGCGCCCGCAGACGAGCGTCAGCGCCGGCTGGGCGGCCAGCCTCTCGGCCGTGCGCTGCGTGAAGGGCGCGCCCTGCGGGGTGAGCAGGATGCGCCGGGTGGGACCGCCGCGCGCCTGGTCCAGGTGCTCGAGGGCGTCGACCACGGGGGCGGGCATGAGCACCATGCCGCTGCCGCCGCCGTACGGGTAGTCGTCCACGGAGCGGTGCTTGTCGGTGGCGAACTCCCGCGGCGAGAGCAACGTGAGCGACACGTCTCCGCGCTCGCGCGCCTTGCCCAGGATCCCGACGTCCGCCGCGGCGAACAGCTCGGGAAAGAGCGTGACGACCTCGTAGCGCATCAGCCCCCCAGCTTCTCGACCGGCAGATCGTCGAGGTCGCCGACGCGCACCTCGCCGGCCTCCACGTCCACGCCCTCCACCCACGGCCGCATGACCGGCACCTCGCGGATGCCGTCCTCGAAGCGACAGCGGAAGCACTCCATGCTCGGGTAGAGCATGACCTCGAGCACCTCACCGATGATCTCCCCCGCGCGCTTCACCGGCAGGCCAATGGCGTCACGGAGGTAGAACTCGTCCGGGTCGGGAGGCGGCATGTGCTCACGGGCAATGCACAGCTCCTGGTCGCGCAGCGTCTCGGCGGCCTCCACGGTGTCGATGCCAGCCAAGAACATGAGCCAGGTCTTGGGGGCGCGCCGCGCGGACCGGACCTTGTATTCGCGCAGGGCCCCCGCTGCATCACGCAGGTGGACGGTGCGCAGGCTCGCCAGCAGCTCCGAGTCTGCGTTGAAGGCGTGCACGCGCAGCTCGCCCCGCACGCCATGCGGGCGCGTGACCACCCCGAGCGCGACCCACTCGGAGTCCGGGGCAGCGCTGGCGTCGCGGTCGCGCGGAGAGCTCACGCGACGCGACTCACTCGAGGATGTCGAGCACCACGCGCTTGTCGAAGCGGGTGGACGCTGCGGCCACGACGGCACGGAGTGCGCGGGCGGTGCGCCCCTCGCGGCCGATGACCTTGCCCAGGTCGTCCTCGGCCACGCTCAGCTCCAGCACGATGGCGCGATCTTCCTCCACCGCGGAGACTTCCACGGAGTCGGGATCGTCCACGAGCGCGCGGGCGATGTAGGCAACGAGATCTTTTAGGTCCTGCAAGGTACCGACGAGCCTCTGGTGAGAACAAAGATGCCGGCCCCGCTCACCCCGCGTCAGGACGCGAGGGCAACGCGAGAACCGGCACTAGCTCAGGCGGCCGCGGCTGCGGAGGCCTTCTTGTGGGCCTTGACGACCTTCTCGACGCGCTCGCTCAGCTGAGCACCCTGGGAGACCCAGTGCGCCAGCCGCTCGTAGAGCACGTGCGCCTCGGTGATCTCACGGGAGGGATCGTAGTAGCCGATCTCTTCGATGAAGCGGCCGTCACGCGCATTCCGGCTGTCCGTGACGACGATGTGATAGAACGGACGCTTCTTCGCGCCACGTCGGGCAAGTCGAACCTTGACCATGGGGAGATTCCTCTTTTACCGGGATGTTTGCGCCAAGGAGACGTCCTCGGGGGCAACCGGCCGCGGAAGCTAGCGGGCTTGTGCGGGACGGTCAAGTCGACTTGGTGATTGAGTGCACGGTCGCACCACCCATGTCCGGCCGTGAGGGAATGCTTTGTTCAGCGGCCGCTTTGTCGCTATGAGTGCCAACGATGCCTCTCCCTCCTTCCCGCCTCCGCGTTCCGGCGCGGCCGAAGACGCTGGTCATGGGCTGTCTGCTCCTGCTGGTGGTGGGTTGCGGCGCGCGCGGCTGCGGCCGCGAAGAGCGGCCCGATGGCGCCGAGACACCGCCACCCACGCTGACTCTGGCGATCATCACGGATCTGAAGGGCTACTTGGAGCCCTGCGGCTGCACCAGCCGGCCACTCGGCGGGATCGACCGTCTGGCCGCGCAGGTGTCCGCGTGCCGGGCGCAGGGCCCCACGCTCACCCTCATGGCGGGTGACCTGTTCTTCTCCGGTCAGACGCACGGGCCGCACGTGGCGCCCGACCCCGCCGAGTCGGCAGCGCCCGGGCGCGAGCCGCCCCCTCCTGATGCTGGGGACGCACTCCCCGCGCCGACCACGGCGGCCCCCGGGGCGGCGCCCAGCAGCGGCGCGAGCTCCCCCAGCTTCGCCGCGCGCGCTCAGGAGGGCCAAGACGCCCTCAGCGCGGAGACGGTGGCGGACGTGCTGGCGCGCTTCGAGGTGGGGGCTGCGCTCCCCGGCCCCCATGACCTCGCGCAGCTCGCCGCGCTCACGGCGCTGGCGCAGCGTGCGCACCTGCCGCTGGTCGGTGCCCGCGCCACCTCGGCGGTGCGGCGGCGCGTGGGCGAGCACCACGTGCTGGTGATCGGCGTCGCGGAGGAGGACCCGGAGGCAGCCGAGGCCTCCACCCGGCGCCTGCTGGACCTGCCTGAGAACGCCTCGCGCTCGCTGGTGGTGGTCCTGACGCGCGGCGGACGGCGCAGCGCGCGGGCGCTCGCCCGGGTCAGTGGGGTGGACGTGGTGGTCATGGGCGGAGCCGACGTGGACGAGCCCATCCCCCCGGCCGAGGTAGGCGACGCGCTGGTGCTGCACGCGAGCCGCCAGGGTCAGGGGCTCACGTTGGCGCGCGTCTACCTGCCGGCTGCGGCGAACGAGGGTGCGAGCCCGAGCGAACGCCCGAGCATCGTCGACGTGAGCCCGTGGAGCGTGGAGACCCGGCGCGCCACCCTCACGGCGGACGTGCGCGAGCTGGAGGCCAACCTCGCGCGCTGGGAGGCCGAGGGCGCGGACGCGGCGCAGGTGTCCCGCCAGCGCGCGCGGCTGGTGGCCATGCAGGCAGAGCTGGACGGCCTCGCCCCACCGCCCGTGCCGAGCGACCGGCGCGCGCTCGCGGCCACCTTCGTGGAGCTCCCGCCCGACGCCCCTCGTGAAGCCGAGGTGACTGCGGCCATGGAGGCGCTGGCGCGTCGCGTGAACGATCACAACCGCATCGCGCTGGCCGACTGGGCGCCCGAGCCGCCTGCGGAGGGGGAGCCGCGCTTCGTGGGCTCCGCCGCGTGCGCCAGCTGTCACGCGCAGGCCTTCGAGTGGTGGCGCAACCACCCGCACGGGCGCGCCTACAGCACGCTCGAGGTGAGGCACAAGCAGTACAACCTCACCTGCGTCGGCTGTCACGTGACCGGCTACTTGCAGCCAGGCGGATCGACCGTGACACAGCTGGGCGACGACGGCGCCTTGCGCAACGTGGGGTGCGAGAACTGTCACGGCCCAGGCAGCGCGCACGTCGCCAGCGATGGCACGGTGGCGTCCGCGCGGACGGACGTCCCGGAGCGCATCTGCGTCGGCTGCCACAACCCAGAGCACAGCGACCACTTCATGTACGACGTGTACCGCAGAACCTTGATCGTGCCCGGCCACGGGCTCCCCCCCGCCGGAGGTACCCCATGAGCCACCCTCTCGATTCGCTCCTTCGCGCCGTCGCCCCTGCCGCGCTGAGCGTGCTGCTGGTCAGCTGCGCCGGCCAGACGGCCGAGGGGTCTTCGCAGACCACGCCTCGGGCGAGCAGCAGCGGAGCGGGCGCGTCCGGCCAGCCAGCCGGCGGCTCGTCCAGCACCACGCAGCCCCCCGCAGGCGCGACGACCCACACGGCGCCCCCGCCGGCGTCCGGCTCCGCCAGCCCGTACGCCGTCGAGTACGCGCGCGCCACGACACTGGAGACGCTGGACGGTCGCGCAAGCTACTACAGCGACCGGCTCGCGGGCCGCAGCACCGCCAGCGGGGAGCCCTACCGCACGACCGAGTTCACGGCCGCCAGCCGGGACCTTCGCTTCGGGACCATCTTGCGCGTGACCCGCACGGACACGGGCGCCGTGACCTACGTGCGCGTCAACGACCGCGGCCCCTTCGGGGACCGGCGCCGCATCATCGACCTGTCTCGCGCGGCGGCCGAAGAGCTGGACATGATCCGCGCCGGGGTCGTGGACGTGCGCGTCGAGATCGTGCACCGCCCCAGCCGCTGAGCGGCGCGCAACTCCCCGGTCCGCGCGCCGATACCGGGGCATGTCGTCCGCCCCGCAGCCCCTCTCCGTCCGAACAGCGCAACGCAGCGATCCCGACGCGGTCGCGGAGGTCTGCGGCACTGCCCCCCTTGCCCGCGCGCGCCCTCGGTTCCCCCTCGCCCGCCTGCGCCCTCAGTCCTCTGGGCGCGCCTTGTGTTGCGCCGCGGTGGCGCTGCTCACCTGCGCCTGCATCGACACCGGCGTCCCCACTCATCAGGGCCAGCACACGGACGCTGGCGTGTTCCAGGCCCCGCTCCTGCTCGCGACCTGGCCCGCGGACGGCGCCGCGGGCGTCCCGGACGAGCTGCCGCGCGCTTGGATCGCCATCGCCAGCGGCGGCCCGCTGCAGCAGGTCCGCACGGGTTGGCGCGGCCCCCAGGGAGCCGTACCGCACCGGGCGGAGGAGCGCCCCTGTGGCGAGATGGGCGTCGAGGCCAGCGTCTGCCTGCGGCTCGACCCGCTGGTGAGGCTGGACGCCGGCGTGCATCAGCTCGGCCTCGACGAGGGCAGCCTGGACGTCCGGGGCGAGCCCATCGAGCCCACCTTCGCGGAGTTCCAGGTGACCGCGCTCCCGGTGGACCCCGCCCTTCCCTCCACCGGCGAGTGCGAGCGCGACGAAGAGCGAGTCGCCGGCTTCTGCCTGCTGCGAGGGGATGACTCCCTGCGTGTGCGCGCGTTCCTGACCGCCAGCGCGATCGTCGAGCTGGGTGCGGCCGGGCTGGTGACCCGGGCCCTCGCGGAGCGTGCGGAGGTGACGCTGCGCCTTCCGGGCCTGGACCCGGACACCTTCTACTCGCTGCGCGTCACCGCCACTGGTCTGGACGGGTCTGCCCATCTGCTGGAGACGCTCGTGCGCACGCACCCGCCCCTGATGACGCTCACCATCACCGAGGTGCTGGCGGACCCCCTCGGACCCGACCCCGCGCAGGAGTACGTGGAGCTGCTCAACTACGGGGAGGAGCCCGTCCCCCTCATGGGCCTGCGTCTCGCGGATGATCCGTCGCGTGAGGGGGATCTCGTCACGAGCTCGCTGCGGGTGCCTCCGGGGGGTCGCGTGCTGCTCGTGTCCGAGCACTTCGAGCCGGACGCCATGGAGGGAGACGCGCCCATTCCGGCGGGGCTGCCGCTGGTGCGCCTGGCGGGACCGATCGCGACGGGCGGTCTGACCAACGGGGGTGAGCCGCTGTTCCTGCGCGACGCACAGAACAGACGCTTGGCCGCGGTGCCGGCCCTGGGGGGCAACCCGGGGCGCTGCAGCGTCCGCTCGGCGCCGAACCCGCGGGACGAACGGCCCGAGGCCTTCGCGCTCCGCCAGCCGTGCACCCCCGGCCGCGCCGCCGAGGGTGAAACGTGGTAAGCGCTTGGACGGTGAGCGAAGCCCCGCATCGTCAGGACGAGGTCGTCGAGGTCAGCGTCGAAGACGTCCTCTTTCGGAGCGACGACGGCCTCTTCGCGGTGGTGCGCGCCGTCCGCACGCGCGACAGCGCGGAGGCCGCCGATCTGACGGCCGTGGGCAACCTCGGCAACGTGAGCGTGGGCGAGACGCTGCGCCTGCGCGGCCGCTTCTCGGACCACCCGCGCTTCGGTCGCCGCTTTCAGGTGAACGGGTTCACGCCCGTGCTGCCCACCACCGCGCCCGGCATCGTCCGCTACCTCGGCAGCGGGCTGATCGGCGGCATCGGCAAGGGCCTCGCCGAGAGGCTGGTGCAGCACTTCGGCGACGAGACCATCGACATCATCACACAGCAGAGCAAGCGCCTGCGCGAGGTCCCGGGCATCGGCGCGGGGCGGGCCACGTCCATCGCGAAGGCCGTCCGCGAGAAGCACGCGCTGGTGGAGACCATGGTCTTTCTGCGCGGCCTGGGGATCGGGCAGGCGGCCGCAGACCGCGTCATGAAGCGCTACCAAGACGAAGCCGTTCAGCGCGTGCGCGACGACCCGTACATGGTGGCTGAAGAGGTGAGCGGCATCGGCTTCCGCACGGCGGACCAGATCGCGCGCGGGTTGGGCTTCACCGAGGACGACCCCCGCCGGGCTGCGGGGGCCACGCTCCACCTGCTGGGCAAGGCAGCGGACGACGGCCACCTCTTCCTCACGCGCGAGCAGCTGCTGACCGCCTGCGGGCCCCTGCGCGTGCCCACCGACGCCGTGGAGGCCGCCCTCCCCACGCTGTTCCTGCGCGGCCTGGTGGTGGAGGACGAGGGGGATCTGTACGTGCCGCCACTGCACCGCGCAGAGCGGCGGGTCGCGAAGCTCTTGGCGGCTCTCTCGCGACAGCGCGCCCTGCCTCCCGCTGGGGAGGCAGCCGTGGCGGCCGCGCTCGCCGGGTCATCGCTGAGCGAGACGCAGAGCTCGGCGGTGCGGGCGAGCCTCATGACGGGGTTGATGGTGCTCACGGGTGGCCCGGGAACGGGCAAGACCACGACCATCAAGGCGGTGGTCGCGGCTCATCGTGCGCTCGGACACCGCGTGGCCCTGTGCGCGCCCACGGGGCGAGCCGCCAAGCGCATGACCGAGGCCACCGGGCACGAGGCCAAGACCGTGCACCGCACCCTGCAGTGGAACCCGGCCCTCTCGCGCTTCGAGAAGGGGGAGGACGACCCGGTAGACGTGGAGCTGATCCTCGTGGACGAGGCCTCCATGCTGGACGTACGCCTCGCAGAGAGGCTGTTCCTCGCGGTGCCGCCGTCCGCCACGCTGGTCCTGGTCGGCGACGTGGACCAGCTTCCCCCCGTCGGGCCCGGGCAGGTGCTGCGCGACCTGATCGACAGTGAGATCTGTCCAGTAGTGCGCCTGGGCGAGGTCTTCCGACAGGCGCAGCGCTCCGCCATCGTGCGCGGCGCCCACGCCATCCTGCGCGGCGAGCTCCCGGAGCCCACGCCGGCGGGCGAGCGCGGTGAGGGAGACCTCTTCATTGTGCGCGCGACCAGCCCCGACGCGCTGCACGAGAAGCTGGTGCAGCTGGTGGAGCGCATGAACACCGCCTACGGCATGGACATGAGCAACCTGCAGGTGCTCTCCCCCATGCGCAGTGGCCCGGCGGGTACGCACGCGCTCAACGAGGTGCTCCAAGCGCGCTTCAACCCGGGCGAGGACGCCCACGACGGTTCCGCTGCAGGGGCATCGAAGAGCGGCGGCGGTGACCGGCCGCGCGCCACGTTGCGCCCGGGCGACAAGGTGATGCAGCTGCGCAACGACTACGAGCGTGACGTCTACAACGGGGACCTCGGCACCGTGCGGCGCATCGAGGGCGGCGTCACCTACGTGCTGGTGGACGGTCGCGAGGTACAATACAAGTTCGAGCACCTGGACGCGCTGACGCTCGCCTACGCGAGCACCGTGCACAAGGTCCAGGGCAGCGAGTTCGAGGGCATCATCGTGGTGCTGCACGGTTCGCACCACATGCTGCTCAGCCGCGCCCTGCTCTACACCGCCGTGACGCGCGCCAAGCGGCTGGTGGTGCTCTTGGGGGACCCGCGGGCCATGGCCAAGGCCGCTCGCAACGGGGACGTGAACCAGGTCAACAGCAAGCTGGCCGCCCGCCTGCGCGAGGCCGCTCAGCCGTCGAAGGTGTGAACCACACCGTCGTAGAAGGCCGGCCGGAAGGTCTTGATCTTGGTGTTGCTGCGGGTGGGATGCACCCGGTTGCTGAGCAGCACCACCACCAAGTCACGGTCGGGGTCGGACCAGATGCTGGTGCCCGTGAAGCCCAGGTGCCCGAAGGTGCGAGGCCCCATGCGCTGCCCAGCGGCGCTGCCCCCCTCGCTCTTGGTGTCCCAGCCCAAGCGGTGGCTCCCGGGGCGCGGCGCGAACACGCGGTCACGCACGCTCGCGCGCACGAAGTCACCACGACCCGCGAGCACGTCCAGCCAGGCGAGCCCGAGCCGGGCCACGCTCTCGGCGTCACCAAAGAGCCCCGCGTGCCCGGCGATGCCGCCCAAGGCCGCGCAGTTCTCGTCATGCACCTCGGCGCGCACCACACGACCGCGCCAGTCGCAGCGCTCCGTGGGGGGGACCTCCGGCGCGAGCTGGTGGCGCGCCGCCGCCGTCAGAGCGCCGGCGTAGAACACGCGCTCCTCAATCTCGAGAGGCGCGAGGACCTCGGCGCGGACCACGTCTTGGAGCGGGCGGCCCGCCACCTTGGCGAGCAGCTCGCCAGCCACGATGTAGCCAAGGTCGCTGTACACCATGCCCTTGTTCTGGTCCCCGTCGCGCCGCATGGCCTCGCTGACTATCCAGCGGCGGGCGGCCGCGCTGCCCACCTCGTGCTGCACGTCCAGGTAGAGCCCTCCCCACGCATCAAGCCCGCTCTCGTGGCTGAGCAGTCGCTCCAGGGTCACCCCAGCCAGCGAGGTGCCCCGCGCATCGGCCAGCACCTCGTCCACCAGCACCCCAAAGCTCAGCGCGCCCCGGCTGACCATGCGCGCCGCCGCGCTGGCGACGAAGGGCTTGGTGAGCGAGGCCAGGTCGAAGCAGGTCGCCTCCCGCACGGGAGCCTCCCCCCGCGCCAGGGCACCCCCGGCGGCTCGCACGGAGATCGCTGCGCCGCTGTCCGGGTCGCGGTAGAGCACGCACGCGCTCGCCCCCGGGAACACGCCACCGGCCGCCCCTGACTCGAGGAGCCGGACCATCTGACGCTTCAACCGATCGACGCTCGGCTTGCCCACCAACCTGATAGGTACTTGATTGAACCCTCACCGGTCTATCGAAAGTTTGGTTCATGGACTCCTCACCGCGCGTCGACCCCACCCTCAGCCTGCCCTACGCGACCGCAGCCATCCCGCCCACAGGCGGAACCCTGCGCGCTCATCCCGACGACTTCGTGGTGGAGGAGGTCCCGGCGTACGCTCCCAGCGGAACGGGCGACCACCTCTTCGTGCGCATCCGCAAGGTCAACCGCACCACCCCCGACGCCGTGCGGGAGCTCTCGCGAGCCCTCGGAGTGGACGAACGCGCAGCGGGGTACGCGGGGCTCAAGGACAGACAGGCCACCACCACGCAGTGGGTCAGCCTCTTTGGCGCCGACGCCAACGCCGCGCTCGCGCTCGCCCTGCCGGACATCGAGGTGCTGGAGGCCATCCCCCACAGCAGCAAGCTGCGCACTGGCCACCTGCACGGGAACCGCTTCACGCTGCGTGTCCGCGACGCCGCCGACGCCGATCTCGAGGCCGTCCGCGCGGCGGCCGCGCAGCTGGTGAGCGACGGGCTGCCCAACTACTTCGGCGCGCAGCGCTTTGGCCGTGACTTCGACAACGCGCTGCGGGCGCGAGCGTGGATGAAGGGGGAGGCCCGCGCCCCCAAGGCCCCCTTCGAGCGCAAGATGCTGGTCTCGGCGCTGCAGTCCGAGCTCTTCAACCACGTGGTCGCGGAGCGCGTGAGCGCCGGGGAGCTGGGACGCATCCGACCGGGCGAGCTCGTCCAGAAGCACACCACGGGCGGGATGTTCGTGGTGGAGGACGTCGCGGAGGCACAGGCGCGCGCCGACGCTTGGGAGCTCAGCGCCACCGGCCCCATGTTCGGCACCAAGATGCGCCGCGCCGAGCGGGAGGCTGGAGAGCGCGAAGCCGCGCTGCTCGCTCGACACGACATCTCCGAGGAGGACCTGAGCCGCATCGCGCGCTGGGGCGAGGGTACGCGGCGCTACGTGCGCGTCATGATCCCCAGCATCGAGGTCGAGCCCGCCGAAGGCGGCTACCGCGTGAGTTTCACGCTCCCCAAAGGCAGCTACGCGACGGTCGTCATGCGCGAGCTCATGAAGGTCGCCCTGCCGCCCCTCTGAACACGAACCGGGTCCTGCGCCTCCGTTGGCGGTAAAAATTGACCATTCTCCGGAGCGTTCGATAGCATCAGAGGCTCCGTTTGGTCGGAACCCAACACGATGCAGCTCAGCCCCGCTCGATTCGCAGCCGACGCATTGCGTTTGCTCCCCCGGAAACGCATCAGCCGCGCGCTAGGAGCCGTTGCTGCGACGCGTGCGCCGCAGGCCATCGTTTCGCGGGCCATCAACGCGTTCGTGAAGGCGTACGACGTCGACATGGAGCAGGCCATCGTGCCTGCCGGGGGCTACCGCAGCTTCGACGACTTCTTCACCCGCGAGCTCGAGCCTGGGGCGCGGCCCATCGACGCGGACCCGACCGCCGTCACGTCCCCGGCCGACGGCAAGATCGAGGACTTCGGCCCGGTGGACCTCGAGGCATCCGTGACGGTCAAGGGCAAGCCGTATCGCGTTGGCGACCTGCTTGGGGACGTCGAGCTGGGCGAGGCGTATCAAGGGGGAAACTACTTCATCGTCTACCTGTCGCCGCGCGACTACCACCGGGTTCACACGCCTGTGGCCGGGCGCGTCGTGGCCGCTCGGCACGTGCCCGGCACCCTCTACCCGGTCAACCGCATCGGGACCGAGTTCGTGCCCCGCCTCTTCGCGCGGAACGAGCGGGTGGTCACGCTGCAGGCGAGCGAGCAACACGGTGAGGTCGTCACCATCATGGTCGGCGCCATCGGCGTCGGGCACATCTCGATGTCCTACGACGCGATCGAGACCAACGTGGGGCGCGAGTCCGGCCTCAAGCGCTATGGCTCGGAGGGCCCCTACCTCGACCGGGGCGCGGAGCTCGGCCTGTTCCACCTGGGCTCGACGGCCGTGGTCTTTCTTCCCCCGAGCGACCTCGAGTGGTGCGTCGCTCCCGGCGACATGGTGTACATGGGGCAGCGTATCGCCGTCCCCAGGAGGTCGAGATGAGCGACGAAGCCGCCAACGCCACTGGGAGCCGGATGCGTCATCGGCCGCTACGTGTGCCCGTGGACGAGGTCGCCCGCCACTCGATCTCGGACGACGACGCCCCTTCCGTCGCCTCCGAAGAGACGACCGCGGTCGACTTGCCGGCGGTCCCGGCAGACGCCGCCGTAGACGCGGCGGAGCTCGTCAAGAAGCCGGAGCGCGCGTCCGTCGTCGCCATGAAGTCGGTCATCGTGACGAGCGCGACGAGCCGCGCGCTCTCGAAGCCGCCGCCGCCGCCTTCCCCCAGCGAGGCCGCCGAGCCCGTCCCCCTCAGCGCCATCAAGACTCCACCCGCTCCTCTCGAGGTCGTCGGCGCGGATGACTCCGGCGACGTCGAGCTCACGGTCGAGGCGGCGGACGCCAACACCTCGGCCGAGATCAGCGCCGCGCAGGAGAGCGACTTCGACGAAGAGGTCTCCGCCGAGATCACGATCGACGGTCTCCCCGAAGGGGGCGCCGATGACGACGTGTTGGACATGGACGACCTCGAGGAGGTCGCGCCCTCCCTCCCGCCAGCGGCGGCCCCCGCCATCCCCGCGACGAACGGCGCCGCAGCACCCGCCGCGGCCACCCCGAGCGCAGCCCAGAGCAGCCCGAACCTACCGCCTCAAGCCCCAGGCACGCCAAAGCGCAAGCCGTGGTTCGACGACTTCTTCAGCGACGACTACCTGCGCACGGTGCGCGCGCCCACGCCCAAGGAGGTGGCCCGCGAGTGCGACGCCATCCTGGCCATGCTGAAGCTGGACCCCGGCGCGATCATCCTGGACGTGGGCTGCGGCCTCGGGATGCACGCCGTGGAGCTCACGCTGCGCGGCTACATCGTCATCGGGCTCGACCTGTCGCTGCCGATGCTCTCGCGCGCTGCGGACGAGGCGCAAGACCGCGGCATCAAGATCAACTTCCTCCACGCCGACATGCGCGAGATGGTCTTCGAAGGAGGCTTCGACGCCGTGCTCTGCTGGGGCACGACCTTCGGCTATTTCGACGACGAGGGGAACCGCAGCGTCATCGAGCGCTTCTACAGCGCCCTAAAGCCTGGCGGCCGCCTGCTCATCGATGTGGTCAACCGAGACCACGTGATCCAGTCGCAGCCCAACCTTGTGTGGTTCGAAGGTGACGGCTGCATCTGCATGGAGGAGACGGACTTCAACTACTACGCCTCGCGGCTGAACGTGAAGCGCAACGTCATCCTGGACAACGGCCGGCAGCACGATCGCCACTACAGCATCCGCCTCTACGCCCTGCACGAGCTGGGTCAGCTCTTGCAGGTCCAGGGCTTCCGCGTCGTCGAAGTCACGGGGCGCTACGCCACGCCGGGCGTGTTCTTTGGGGCGCAGTCGCCCCGCATGATCGTCCTGGCCGAGCGGCGTCTGAGCGCGCGCGACACACCGTCACCCACCATGCCCTCCGTGCCCCCGCCCCCACCTCCGGGTGCTGGCGCGAGCGCCGTGAGCGTCCCGACCGACAGCGGCCCCAAGCCCGAGGCCGACGCGGCCAAGCCCAGCGGCACGAACGGCGACGACCCGGCATAGGTCACCCTCGCGAACTGTGGGCTGCCACGGCGCGCGCGTCCCTACCCCGCCAAGCGGAAGCGTCGAAGTCAGAATACGGGTGAGCGGGACGCGCCGCTGAGGTCGTACTCGACGCGACAGGGCAACGTGAGGAACGGCCCGCCCGAGAGCGCCACGGCCCGCAGGCAGTTGGACCCCGCCGTGGGCACCAGCTCGATGACGCTCTCGCCGCGGAAGATCTCCCCGGATGCGGCGCCTGCATCGGCCCTGCCTTGGTCGTTCGGCGTGCTGACACCGCCGTCCCCCGCTTCGCTGGCCTTCGCGGTCACCAGGATGGTCTCCACCTGCGCCAACGTGCAGCCTGGGGTGCCCGTCGTGGGGTCCGCCGCGTAGAGCGTCACGGGCACCTCCGTACGGAAGCGGTACACGTCGCCCGTGTGCGACCCGTTGACGATCGCCGCCGTGGGCCGGCGCCAGTACGCGGGGCCGTGGTCCTCCGCGCGGAGCTCCACCACGAAGTCGATGGGATCCTGGGCCGCAAACGCCGTGCTCCCGCAGCTGTTCTCCACCAGGCTGCCGGTCACGTTGTACGTCCCCACCACCTCGCCGCTCGGGTCCACGGGGCAGCCCGAGAGCGGGAAAGCAAGCATGCAGCCCATCAGAATCAAGAGAGTCGCGCCGCGCATAGCGCGTCACGTACGACGCTGAGCGCGACCCCGTCAACTTCCCGACCAGAGCGACAGCGGGGCTCTGACGCTGGCTCTAGCGCTGGCGCCAGCGGCAGTCGAAAGGCGCGGGGCGGCTGGTGACGGCCTCCCCGTCTTCGTCCAGCGCGGGAGTCCAGCGCGGAGAGGCGTTGACGGCGGCCATGCAGGCCCGCCCGAAGCCCTCTCCGGCGGGCGTCTCCGTGACCACACGCTGAGCCTCGACGCTGCCGTCGGCGAGCACGCGCACCATGACGCGCGCGC
Organism: Sandaracinaceae bacterium; assembly: GCA_020633075.1. Classification (GTDB taxonomy): domain Bacteria; phylum Myxococcota_A; class Polyangia; order Polyangiales; family Houyiibacteriaceae; genus JADJJE01. The sequence continues at coordinate 1,418,562 of JACKEI010000001.1, read as the reverse complement.
GTCCTTCGACACCGCGCGCGTAGGCGCCCGTCGGATAGAAGCGCTCGAGGTGCCCGGCCATCCCGGCGGGCTGACGTGGCGGCCTGCTGTAGCTCACGCGGGGCGCCGCTGCGGGCGCTGTGCCCGTGCCACCCACCTCACCATCGGTGCGCCCCGCCACGTCCCGTCCGGTGGTGCGCGCGACGGGGTTGCCGATGGGCCCGCGCACGTCTTGGCCGTTGGCCTGTGCGGTGGACCAGCTGGCGCCGGGGCCGACCGTGCCCAGCACCTCACCGCCGAAGTCGTGCACCTGCTCGGCCAAGGGCGCCGCTGCGGGTGGCTCGGGCTCGTCGCGAGGGCGAGGCTCTCGCTGCACGGGTGGCGCAACCTCGGGCTCAGGCTCTGGCGGCGCGGGCGCCTCGGGCTCGGGCACGACCTCAGGCTCGGCGGCCTCGGCTTCCGCGTTGGCAAGCGCCTCGTCTGCATCTTCCATCTCGAACTCGATGCGCTCGCGCTGGATGGCCGCGAGCGCGACGCTGGTGGAGGGCAGCAGCGAGAGCCCGGCCGACGCGGCGACGTGGAGCAGCATCGAGAACAAGATGGACCCCCAGAGGACCCACTTGGCGCGCTTCTCGATGGCCCCGCTCATCGCCTCAGCCTACTCCCCGGCTGGTGCAGGAGCCTGCGAGCCCTGATGGCTGGGGAGCTCCGAGGGTTGACGGGTGCTGAAGGCGAAGCGGTTGACCTCGCCCTGCCGGAGGATGTCGATCACGGCGATGACCGACCCGTGGGAGGCGGCCGAGTCCGCGGAGAGGATGGCCCGCGCCTCCGGGTCCGCGGCGTGGGCGGCGCGCGCGCGCTCCAGCAGCTGCGCCTGGGTCACGACAGTCTGCGCGAGGGTCTGCTCACCGTTCTGCGTGATGTTCAGGTGCAGCTCGCCGTTGGCCTCCAAGCTGATGCGCAGCTCCGTGGGGACCGTCTCCTGCGACTCTCCCGTGGGCGCCTGCGGCAGGTCCATCGCGATGGCGTCCTGCTGGACCAGCTGCTTGGCCGTGACCATCAAGATGATGAGCAACACCAAGACCACGTCCACGAGGGGCGTGATGTTGATGCCCGAGATGATGTCTTCGTCGCCCGAGTCGGCGCCGCCAGCCATCAGCCCTTCTCCTTGGCCTGGTCCTTGGCGCTGGCGTTCGGCTTCTCCGCCTCGCGGGCGGCTACCGGAGCACCTTCGGAGCCGGCGTAGCCCAGCACGTCACGCCCCATGGCGTCCGCCCACACGAGGCGGCCCCGGATCACGCGCTGGTAGTAGTTGTAGAAGACGACCGCCGGGAGCGCGACCAAGAGGCCAATGGCCGTGGCCACGAGCGCCTCGCCGACCTCGGCGATGACGGTCCCGGTAGCGTCCAGGTTCTCTTGGTCCAGCGCCGCGAAGGCGCGGATGATGCCGATGACCGTGCCCAGCAGCCCGACGAAGGGAGCGTTGTTGCCGACGGTGCCGAGGAACGCGAGGTTGCGCTCCATGGCGGCGCGCGCGACTACCTTCTCGCCCTCGAGCCGCTGCTCCACCGCATGGGCCCCTTGATCCACGACGCCCAGCGCCGAGCCCACGATCTCCGCTTCGAAGCTCTTGCTCTGCTGCATGCGCGCGCGGGCGCCCGTGACATCGCCCTTGCCGAGGAAGCGCTGCAGATCCTCACGCAGCGTGCGGGTGTCGTCGCGGCGCGAGAAGAAGACGTAGGCACGCTCGAGGGCGATGGCCACGGCCACGATCGAGAGAGCCACGAGGAGCCACATCACCCAACCGGCGCCGAGCATGGCGAAGGCTGTAAGTCTTTCCTGAATATCCATGTCTTCCTTGAGCTTCTCGTCGAGCGCCACGCGCTAGTTGAAAGTGGGATGCAATATGGGGGGCCGACCGCGCAGCGGCAAGGCGCTTCCGCCCGGACTGCACGCGAGCTTCAGGCGCAACCGCCGAGCCCCGGCGATATTCGACGAGGGAGCCATTTCACATTTGAGACAAGGAGCGGGAGCTCCCGCGAGGCGTCAGCGTGGTCACTCCGGGTGGGAGCGTGGGCGGACGCCTCGGGGCTCGACCAGTGCGGTTCTCAGACCGCGTCTTCGCCGCGCTCTCCGGTACGAATCCGGATCGCTTCCTCGATGGGCGACACGAAGATCTTACCGTCGCCGATGCGACCTGTCTTCGCTGCCTTCTCGATGGCGTCGAGCACCGGCACGACGAGCGCGTCCGGCACGATGACCTCGACTTTGACCTTGGGCACGAAGTCGACCACGTAGGCCGATCCTCGATAGACCTCACGCTTACCGCCGGTACGGCCGAAGCCCTTGACCTCGGTGACGGTCATACCCTTGACGCCGACCTCTCCGAGGGCTTCTTTGACCTCGTCGAGTTTGAACGGCTTGATAATGGCTTCCACCTTCTTCACGAGAACCTCCTGGGGTAGTTCGATTGTGGTCTAGCCGTGGATTGTTTCGCAATCATTTCGTAGCAGTAAATATGGCCTCTACCGGCGAGATTCTGCGACATTAGGCCGACACGCCCCCGCCATGCCAAGCATTCTCAACACCGTCCGCGACCTCGAGCGGCTCCGTCAGATCGTCTCCGTCTTGGCCCGCCACGGCTTCGGTGAGGTGGTGCAACGCACGGGTCTGGGGTCGCTCCTTCCCGGCACGGCCAAGCACGGCGGGGACCCCACCAAGGTGGGCGAACGTGTGCGGCTCGTCCTCCAGGACCTCGGGCCCAGCTTCATCAAGCTGGGCCAAATCGTCTCCACGCGCCCCGACCTCATCCCCGAGGACGTCATCTTCGAGCTCAAGAAGCTGCAAGACAACGTGCCCCCCGCCCCCTTCGAGGACATCCGCGCGGAGATCGAAGCGGAGCTGGGCCGCGAGCTGTGCGAGGTCTACGCGAGCTTCAGCGAGACGCCGCTCGCCACGGCGAGCATCGGTCAGGTGCACCGGGCGACCCTCGCCAGCGACGCAGGCCCCTTGGAGGTGGTCGTCAAGGTGCAGCGCAAGGGCTGCAAGGACATCATCGAGCGCGACGTGGACCTGCTCTACTGGCTGGCGCGCGCCATCGAGAGGAGCATCCCCGAGGCCAGGCTGTACCACCCGGTGCGGCTGGTGGAGGAGTTCGACCGCTCCATCATGTCGGAGCTGGACTACGTGCTGGAGGCCGACAACTGCGACGTGTTCCGGCGCAACTTCGAGGGCAACCGCGGCGTGGTCTTCCCTCGTGTGTACCGTGAGTGCAGCAGCAAGCGCGTGCTCACCCTCTCGTACCTGGACGGCCACAAGATCTACGACGCGATCAAGAACGGCATGAGCGGCGAGACCATCGCGCGCCGCGCCATCCAGGTCATCGTCCAGCAGGTCTTCGAGGACGGCTTCTTCCACGCGGATCCCCACCCCGGCAACATCATCATGATGGGTGAGCTGGACGCGCCGGTGTTCGGCATGGTCGACCTCGGCATGGTGGGGCGCCTCTCGCCGCAGATGCGCGACAAGACCATCGACCTGATGATCGCGGCCGTGCGCGAAGACTATCGCGGCATCGCGGACGCGCTGCTGGCCATTGGCCGACCCACCAAGAAGATCGACCGCCAGGCCTACGAGGCGGAGGTGGCGTTCCTGGCGCAGAAGTACCTGGGCAAGAAGCTGGGCGACATCGAGTTCAGTGGTCTCATCCGTGATCTGGTGGGAGGCGCCCGCAAGTACAGCATCGAGATGCCCGCGGACTTCCTCATGCTGGGCAAGAGCCTCATGACGGTGGAGGGGGTCGGCAAGGAGATCTACCCCGACCTCGACCTGCTGGAAGAGGCCCGCCCCTACTTCCTCACGCTCATCAAGCAGCGCTACGCCCCGGAGCGGATGACCCAGGACCTCATGCGCGGGGCCATGCGCCTGAGCACGGCCGCCACCGAGGTGCCGCTGCAGGTCCAAGAGATCCTCGAAGACCTCCGCAACGGCGCCTTTCGCCTGCGGGTGTCCGACGACGACGCGGCCAACACCGCCGACAAGCTGGGGCGACGGCTCTTCAGCGGCATCGTGGTGGGGTCACTCTTTGTATCGAGCGCGATCCTGATCGCGGCCGACCAGTGGTGGCCCGGCGGGGTGGCTGCCAGCCTCGCGGTGGCGTACGGCACCGCCCACGCGGCCTTGGTGTTCATCCTCAAGCGCTTCGAGCGGCTCCAGAAGAACGCGGGGGGCTGAACGGCGCACGAAGCGCCCCCTGCCCCTAGGTCAGCAAGAAGAGCCACCCACGAGCGGCTACGCCGGTCTCCGCCGCCGAGCCCTGCGCGCGAGCAAGACCAGCGCACCCAGCAAGCCGGTCACGCCGAGCGGACTGCTCGGGCCAGCCCCACTCGATCCGCTGGTCCGGAGCGCCGGCGTGACGGAACAGGACGCACCTCCGCGCAGACCGGGCTGCGAGATGGCCGACGCGACGCACAGCGAGAGGTCGCCCACGACGTCGCAGCGGAAGCCTGCCGGGCACGCCTGCCGCCCTTCGCTGGGGTCGCAGAGGGACGCGCACGCGCCCGTCTCGGCGCCCTCGTTGGTGACGCACATGCCGTCGCGGCAGTCCTCGTTGAAGCGGCAGCGGGCCCCCAGCGCCAGGGGTGGCTTGCACGCCCCGCAGCCCGCCGCCTGCCCCGGCTCGCACACGAAGCCGTTGGGGCAGTTGTCGACGCCATCGGGGTCGCAGGGGGTGGCGCAGACCGCGCCATCGCACATGGAGCTCGCACAGTCGGAGTCTTCTTCGCAGGGGGCACCCAGCGAAGCGTCGCCGGGACGACCGACGAGGCAGAGCCCCGTGCCGCACACGCCGACGGCGTCGCCATCGCAGATGAAGCCGTCAGGGCACGCCACCGCGCGAGGCTGGAGTCCGTCGCAGGCCTGCGTGCAGACGCCCCCCGTGACCAGCTGCGCGCACAGGCCGCTCAGGCAGTCGAGGTCGTCCACGCATGGGGCACCGAGCGCATCGCCTGTGGGCGCCCCGAGCACACACGCGCCCGTGACCGCGTCGCAGCGCTCGCCTTCATCGCAGTCCTCGTGGCGGATGCAGCCCGGATTGCCCACCTGCGCGCAGCTGTGTGCCTCACAGGCGTAGCCCAGCGGGCAGCCCGTCACGTCGCAGTCGGCCGGATCCCCGCTGCGCGGGTAGAGCTCGCACAGCCCGGCGAAGTCGTCCGCCTCGAGGATGGGCCGCCCGCCCCGATACAGAAACCACATGACGGAGCGGGGCTCCGCAGAGTGACCGAGACCGTAGAAGTGCCCGGCCTCGTGCAGCACCGCGCCGTAGGCGTTCACGCGGCCCGCGTCGCCCGCGCCCAACACCCAGGTGTAGTTCTGCCCGTTGAGCACGGTGTCCGCTTCGCGGATGCAGCCGCCGATCACCTGCACGTCCGAGATCCCGATGGCGTTCGCGTCGTAGGGCCAGTTGGTCTCGATGAAGCCAACCTCCGAGGCGCCGTCGCCGAAGAAGGGCGGGGTCGCCGAGAGAGACTCCGTGACGCTCGCCTCGAGGGACGCGCACGACACGCGGGTCCAGTCTGAAAAGGCCTCGTCCACCGTGGACAGCGTGGTCCCTGGCGCGATGGCCTCGAGGTCTGCGCTGTGCGACGTGAGCGTGACCTGCACCGGCCCGCACCAGCTGGGACACCCGAAGCGCAGGCAGCGATAGGCACGGACGGGCTGGGCGCCGAACGCGGCGTGCGTGCCCAGCAAGAGCAGCGCGCCGAACACCAGGCTCGACGCACGCCAACCGAGCGACGTACGGGCGGGCGAGCCCGATGCCTGCGAGGGGCGATGCGTGTTCATGGAGACCTCCGTGGGCGCGCGATGCCCGCACGCAGCTCAGGAAACGTGAGGGTTTCGTCGACGGGGGGCACCCGCTGCCCGTCGGCCCCCAACACCACCGCGTCCGCCACGCGGCGGACCAAGCGAGGCGGCTGACCCGCAGGGTGGCTGACGCGAAAGACGCCCAGGCTCATGCCCAGCACGCGCCACCGGGTGCCGTCTCGCGTGAGGAAGAGGACCACCTCTTCGCCCTCGCGCAGGCTCGCCTCGCCGTCGACGCGCCGCGCACCGCCCGGGTGGACCCCGCCGCGCAGCTGCACGGCCAGCGGCGAGCGGACCTCGCCCAGCAGCACCTCACGCACGCTCAGCTGCGCCTCGCGCTCGGGCTGCAGGCGCCCAGCGTCCCGCTGCATGCGCGTGCCCACGCGCGTCACCGAAGCCCACACCACCGCGTCCGCGCTCGCCGCGAGCTCCTGCACGCTCTGATAGCGCAGCGTCGTCGCCCTCGCCGGCGCCACACACCACGCGAGCCCAGCGAGGAGCAGCGCAGCCCCGAGAGCGGGCGGTCTTCTTCGTGGGGAGCGGGGAGTGACGCGCATCAGACGCTGACAATATCGGGCAGCTCGCCCGGAGGGGGTAGCCGGAGGTAGCGCACCAGCACGCTGGTGCCCAGATAGAAGGGCCCCGTATCCAGCAGGGCGGCGACCAGCTTGAAGACGTAGCCGGACACGATGAAGGTCGTGAGCTGCGGCCACAGCGGCTGGTCCGTGGCGATGGGCAACGCCTCCGCGACAAAGTGCGTGACCAGGATGACCGCCACGGTGTCCACCAGCTGAGAGACGAGCGTGGAGCCGTTGTTGCGGAGCCAGAGGTGCTTTCCGCGGGTGCGGCGCTTCCAGAAGTGGAACACGTGCACGTCCACGAGCTGCGCCACCAGGTACGCGAGCATGGACGCAAACATGGCCGCGAACGCCAGCGCGCTCACTTGCGCGAACACGTCGTCCTCGTTGCCGCCTGCCACCGGCAGCGCACCCCCCAGCCACAGGATGAGGGCCACCCAGAGGTTGAGCCCGAAGCCCATCCACACCACCTGGTTCGCGCGGCGCCGCCCGTAGAGCTCGGACAGGAAGTCCGTGCAGAGGAAGGTCAGCGGGTACGGCAGCACCCCGACGGCGAGCGGCATGGGGATGTGCCACCCGAACCACGGCAGCGTGAACGAGAGGTCCAAGAAGCGCGTGACGCCCAGGATGTTGAGCATGGTCAGGCTGCCCAGGAACAGCCCACTCAGCACCAGGAAGACGGTCTCTCGACGGTCGTGCAGGACCCCGGCCGCGAGCTTGGGGAGGTCGTCGAAGATGTGCTGCTCGTGGGGCAACAGCTCCCGGTCCACGTCGTACTCGTGGTCGTGCCCCCGCGCTGACGAGCCTCCCCCCGCGCTCATGTCAGGAGGCCCTGCTTGATGGCCTTGCGCTCCACGCCACGCCACGCCTGATGCTCTTGGCCGGCGCGCTTGCTGTCCCCCAGCAGCTCGTAGAGACGCGGGAGCGCGATGGCCAGCCCCCGTCCCCCGATGGCCTTCTCGTAGCTGGCCCGAAAGCCGCGCACGTCCGCGCCAGCCGGCAGCACGATCTTGCCGTAGACCAAGCCCGCGCCGTCCGCCTGCCCCCCTGCCCCCTGCGGCCGAGCCGCCGGGGCGCCTTCGTCGGTTGGCGCGGCGACCTCGACCTGCTCGCGGTGAACGAACAGCCGCGCGTACGGGGGGAGCGCCGCCTCGAGCGCTGCCAGGCGCCCCGGCGTCTCACACAGCGCGACGAAGCGCATGCGCTCCTCGTCGCCCTTGCGCAGGATCTCCAGCAGCGGGAAGCGAGGCACCGGCCCGTCGGGGGTGCTCAGCACCGACACGGGAGCCCCGTCCCAGAGCACTACGTCTCCAAAGTCGATGGGCGCTTCGCGGAAGGTCGCGCTCTGCACGACCCCGTGGCAGGGCGAGAGGGGCGCCACCCAGACCAGCTCGAAGCTCACCGACGCATCCGGCACGGCGGCGTTCGGCCCGGTGCCCGGCCCCTTGGCCAGGACACGCACCTGCATGGGCGGTAGGCCCGGCACCAGCGGCATGCCGCTGGGCTGCAGCTCGACGGGCATCCCCAGCGCCTTCCAGACGCCGGCCGCGAGGTCGCCTTCACCCAGCGCGGTCGCGCAGATGGCGATGTTCCACTGCACGGCCTTGGTCTCCCCGAGCCGCGAGCGCGCGCGCAGCGTGCAGTCGAGCCCGTCTCGGAAGCGCCCGCGCCACTTGTGCAGCACGCCGAGATCGAACCACCAGTGGCCGTTGGCGGGATCGATGGCGAGCGCCTCGGCGAACGCGCGCTGGGCCTCCTCGTCGCGGTCTGGGCCGGCCATGCGCAGCGCGTTCGCGCGGTTGATGTGCAGGTAGCCCGCCGTCTCCACGCGCCGGCTGTCGGCCTCCGGGAGGGCGCGCAGGCACCGCTCCGCCGCGGCGGCCGCCAGCTGCGCCGGCCCCTCGCGACGCAGCGGTGGAGTGTCCATGGGGAAGCGCTCGGCCGCTCGATTGAGGGCGTCGCAAGCGGCGATGACCAGCACCGGGTCATGGGGAAAGGCGTCGAGGATGACGCTGGCCTCGGCGAGCAAGGTCGGGCGCGCTGGAGACTGCCCCAGCAGGTCGAGCCACAGCCACGCCAGCTCGGCGTCCTGCGCGAGCGCCCCGCGGTGCGCTTCGAGCGCCGACCACGCGCCGGCGCGGTCCCCGGACTCGAGGGAGGAGAGGGCCGCTTGGCGGAGGGCGAGCACGTCGATCGTCATCGCGCGCGAGCTTACGCGAAACCCTCGCAGGCGCCACGCCGCGCCCCCTCCGCGCGTCAGCGGTCTTCCGCGGGACGCGGGTCCAGCTCCACGAACGTCTCTCCGTTCAGCCGGCCGTCGCCGATGGCCACCGCGACCCGCACCCTGTCGCCCGGGCGGCGGCCGACGAGGACGCGCTGCAGCTCGGCTAGGGAGCGCACCCGCTGCCCGTCCACCGCGTAGATGATGTGCCCCGTCCAGGGCACGCCCAGCTGGGCGACCGCGCGTGGGGCTGGGTCGGCGCGCCCCAGGAGGCCTGCACGCGCGGCTGCGGCGCCGGGCACCACGCGCTCGATGCGGACCCCCCCGCCGACATCCACGGCATACACTCCGAGCCACACGGCAGGGGCGGCGTCGGGCGGTTCCGAGCGCGAGGGAACCGCATTGCGCGACGGCTGGGGCGCGGCATCCCGCGTAGCCACCGCGTGCGGCCGCTGGGCCTGCGCCTCGGCCACCTCCAGGCGCTCGTGCACCTCGTCCAGCAGGGCCTTCACGTAGTTCACCGGCACGGCGAAGCCGATGCCGTGGCTGCCGCCCGTACGGGAGAGGATGGCCGTGTTGACCCCAATCACCTCACCGCGCGTGTTGACCAGCGGGCCGCCCGAGTTGCCGGGGTTGATGGTGGCGTCGGTCTGGATCAGCCCATGCACTTGCCCGCCCCCGACGCCGGGCAGATCGCGCCGAGCGCTGACGATGCCCTGGGTCAGCGTCCCGTCGAGCCCGAAGGGGCTCCCGAAGGCGAGCACGGTCTGCCCCACCCGGACCGTCTCCGGATCCGCCAGCGGCAGGGGCGCCGGCATGGCACCGCCGACGGGCGCGAGGATGGCCAGGTCATGCGTGGGGTCCACGGCCAGCACCCGGGCGGGCACCACCTGCCCGCTGCCCAGGCGCAGCTGCGCCTGCCCGCGGCCGCTCTGGACGACGTGGGCGTTCGTGACCACCCAGCCATCCGCCGTTGCCACGAAGCCCGATCCGCTGCCCCGGCCGATCATGACGGCGACGGTGCTGGTGTTGAGGGCCTCTGCGATGGCGATGCGCCGGGCGTCCGTGAGATCCTGGGCTCTGGCTATCCCTGCAACCGACGGCGCGAGCGAGAGCGCGACGGCCAGGAGGGTGGCTGAGAGGGCTCGTGTGTGACGTGGAAGGGATGTGCTGTTCACGACTGGGGTCTCCGTCCGTACATCGCCCCAACACGTGACCCACAGGGTTCATTCACGCTCGGGCGCGTTGGGGGTTGGCGAGGCCCACCGAGAAGGGCTAGGGTGCGCGTGCTGGCGCCGCAGGGGCGCTCAGATAGCTCCTCGAGCGGGGTGCGCGTGCGGGTAACTGGTGCTGGGCTGACGGACATCGGCCAACGAAGAAGCTTCAACGAAGACGCATTCTTCCTCGACAACGAGCTGGGCCTCTATGTCGTCGCCGACGGCATGGGCGGGCACTCGTCGGGTGACGTCGCCAGCTCCGAGGCGGTGGACACCGTGCACGGCATGGTCCGCAACGAGCGCGAGAAGCTGCGGCGGGTGGCGTCCGGGGACAACTCCGAGGAGGCGCTCCGCAGCGCTATCCGGGTGCTGGAGAGCGCCGTCCAGGCGGCCACGTACATGGTCTTCGGCCTCGCCCAACACGACCCGGACTCCCAGGGCATGGGCACCACCCTGTCGGCGCTCGCCATCTGCGGCCGCTACGGGATCACCGCCCAGGTGGGCGACAGCCGCGTCTACCTGGTGCGTGGTGGCCAAGCCTCGCCCCTGACCGAAGACCACACGCTGGTCGCCTGGCAGCTCAAGCAGGGCATCATCACGGAAGCTGAGGCGCTCGTGTCGCCTCATCGCAACGTCATCACGCGCGCCGTGGGCAGCCGCGAGTACGTGCAGGTGGACACGCGCTTCTTCGAGGTCGCCGTGGGCGACGCCTACGTGCTGTGCAGTGACGGCCTGCACGGGCACGTCGAAGACCCCGAGATTCCGGGCATCGTGCAGCTCGGTCCGGAGGCCGGCGCGCGCCGCTTCATCGACCTGGCCAACGAGCGCGGCGGCCGCGACAACATCACGGCCATCGTGGTTCAGGTCAACCCCTGAGCCCGGCTGACGCCGGCTGACACGCAGCCACGGACCCATGGCTCCGGTGCCGCGCCCTAGCTCTGGCTGATGCTGGAGGTGTCGGCGCGCCGGGGAGCCGGGACACCCAAGACCTGCTCGCGGTAGTGCAAGAACATGCTCTGCAAGATGCTGAGCACGGGCACCGCCAGCAGCGCCCCAGCGATTCCGAACAGGTGCTCGCCCCCGAGCAGCGCGAAGACGACCAACACGGGGTGTACGTGGGCGGCGTCGCCCATGATCTTCGGGTTCAGCAGGTTGGCTTCGATCTGGTGGATGACGACAATCCACAGCACCACCAGCGCCGCCGTCCCCACCCCGTGCTGCAAGCCCAGGACGACCGCGGGCACGCTGCTGAGGATGGCGCCGAAGATGGGGATGATGCTGAAGAGGGTCGCGATCAGCGTGAGGATCGGCCAGTACGCAAGGTCCAAGACGTAGAAGCCGACGCCGCTGAGCACCCCGTTGATGAGGCAGATCAGCAGCTGCCCACGAACCACGCCAGACAAGCCTCGGTCGATGCGCCGGAGCAGGCTGTCGAACACCCTGCGCTTCTCCGGGCGGGCAAAATTCCGGAAGAAGCCGATGACCTCGTCCTTGGTGACCAGCAGGTAGGCCGAGAGCATGAGCATGATGAAGAACGTGAAGATGCCCTTCACCACGACCCGCACGACCGTCTGAGCGGTGGCCAGGAGCGTCGTGGCCGTGTCCTGCGTGTTGCGGGTGACGCCGCGGACGGCCTCCACGAAGGCGGCGGCGAGATCCCCCTGACTACGCTCCAGGTGGGCGGTGCGCACGATGTAGCCGTCCCCTTCGGGGGTGACGACCAAGCCATCGGACGGCAGGTGGATGTCGAAGCCGCCACCACGGACACGGCGTACGGTGATGGGCTCGTCGGTCGGCGGAGGGCCCCCGGCGCGGGCCCCGCCGCGTGCTCGGGTGGCGTCGGGCTGCGCAGCCCCGCGGCCCGCGTCGGGGTCGCTGGCCGGGTGGTCGCCTGCGTGGGCGGTGTCGGGGCTGGTTGGGTCGTCGTCCTCGTCGAAGGCTGGATCCGCGGGCGCATCCCCTGCTGCCGCAGCCCCCCCGGCGCCAGGCTCGAGGACCTCCGACGAGAGCGCCCCCCCGCGCTGCCCCATGGACTCCCGCATGCGCTGCTCGAGCGCGGGCAGCCACGAGTCACGCAGCTCCGCCAGGGCGCTCGGAGCGTCCTTGGCCAGCTTCTCGATCTCGGCCGCCAGCCGTGGCACCCCCAGCACCGCGAAGGTGACGATGCTCCCCACCAGCAGGGCGTAGATGGTCACGACGGCCACCCAGCGGGCCATGTAGCGCTGCAGGCGGTCGACCAGCGGCGACATGACGTACGCCACGACCACAGCCAGAAAGAAGGGCAGCAGCACCTCGCGGAACACCACCACGATGGCGAGCATGAGGGCGCCCCAGAGACCATAGAAGACCAGTCGTTGCTGGAGGTCCCGCGACACGAGGGCGGCCGGCAGGAGTCCTCGCGCGCTGGGTTCTGTGCTCTCCGGAGGAGGAGGCGGCGGCTCGGTCACGTTCGCGAAGTAGCACGCCCACGCGCGCGACGCGAGGGTGTCTCAGGTGATTCGAGCCCGTCGCCGCGCAGCTCACGCAGCGCACGCCCCGTGTGCGAGTCCACGCAGGCCATGACGGCGTCGGGCGAACCTGCCACCACGACCTGACCGCCCCCGGCGCCCCCTTCCGGGCCCAGGTCCACCACCCAGTCCGCGGCGTGGATCAAGTCGGGGTGGTGTTCGATCACCACCACGCTGTCTCCCCGCTCGACGAAGCGCTGCAGCACCTCCACCAGGCGCGTGACGTCGTCGCGATGGAGCCCTGTGGTGGGCTCGTCCAACACGTAGAGCGTCGGCCCGGCCCCGCTCGCCTTGCTGAGCTCGGACACCAGCTTGAGGCGCTGGGCCTCGCCCCCGCTGAGGGTGTGGCTGGGCTGCCCGAGACGCAGGTACCCCAGCCCCAGGTCGGCGAGCAGCTCGAGGGGTCGCCGCACCTTGGGCACGCTCTCGAACACGCGCAGCGCGCTGGTCACGTCCAGGTCCAGCAGCGCCCCGGCGTCCAACCCACGCCAGCGCACGCGCAGCGTGGCCTCGTCGAAGCGGGCGCCGCGGCACGTGTCACACGGGACCACGACGTCGGGCAGGAAGGACATCTCCGCCACCGAGGAGCCGTTCCCCGCGCAGGCCTCGCAGCGACCACCCGCCGTGTTGAACGAGAAGCGCGTGGCCGCGTAGCCGCGCGCGCGCGCCTCCGGCGTACCGGCCAACAGCCCGCGGATGACGTCCCAGATGTCGATGTAGGTCGCGGGCACGGAGCGTGGGGTGCGGCCGATGGGCGACTGATCGATCTCCACGGCGCGTCGCAGCCCGTCCACGCCGTCGAGGCCAGCGTGCTCCCCCGGCGGAGTGTCCTGAACCAGACCGAGAGCCTGGCGCACGGCCGGGAGCAGCACCGAGCGCACGAGGGTGCTCTTGCCGGAGCCGCTGACCCCCGTGACCGCGGTGAGGCGCCCGTGCGGGATCTGCAACGTGAGGCCCTTTAGGTTGTGCTGGCGCGCTCCGCGGAGCGTGAGCCACGCCACGTCGTCCATGGCGCGTCCCCGGGCTCGAGGGGGCGCGGCGCTCAGCGCTCGGCCCGTGACCGACGCTGGGTCGGCCAGCACCTCGGCGCTCGGCCCTTCGGCCAGGACGTGCCCTCCCCCGGCTCCGCCCGTCGGCCCGATGTCCACGATGTGGTCCGCCGCACGGATCACGTCGGCGTCGTGCTCCACCACGACCACGGAGCTGCCGGAGTCCACCAGGGCGCGCAGCGCGTCCACCAGCTTGCCGGTGTCGCGTGGATGCAGGCCGATGGTGGGCTCGTCCAGGACGTACAGCAACCCCGTCAGACCGCTGCCCAGCTGCGCGGCCAGCCGCACCCGTTGGAGCTCGCCACCGCTGAGGGAGCTGGCGGGCCGCCCCAGCCCCAGGTAGCCGAGGCCAACCCGCGCGAGGAAGCCGAGGCGACGCGTCGCTTCGGTCAGGGGGACGTCTGCGATGGCCGCGGCGCGGTCGTCGAGCGCGCTCGACGCGAGCGCCGTCAGCGCCGTCAGCGCGTCCTCGACCGACAGGGAGAGCAGGTCCTCGATGCGACGTCCCTCGAAGCGGACCGCGCGAGGCAGCGGACTCAGGCGTGATCCCGCGCAGGCCGTGCAGGGCTCGGTCACGCTGCGCTTCGCCTTGCCGCGCCCGACCTCGCGCGTGACCTCGCCCACGCCCTCGCAGCTCTCGCACTGCCCTTGGCGCGTGTTGAACGAGAAGAAGCGCGGGTCGAGCTCTGGGTAGCCCACGCCGCAGCGCTTGCAGGTGCGCGTCGCCGACAGCGACAGCTCCTGCTCGCCGAGCGTGACGAGGGCCGTGCCCTCCCCCACATCGAGGGCGCGCAGGAGCGACGCGCGCAGCGCCTCGACGTCCACGGTGGGGTCGCCCGTCTCGCGGGCGCGCCCGGGCTTGCCTGTCACGATCGCGTGCTCGGCCACCTCCAGCGCCACGTCGTGCTCGCGGTGACGCGCGAGCGACAGGCCACCGACGAGCGCCACGCGCGCGCCGTCCACCCGCGCGTGCGTGAAGCCGAGGGCCCGATGGCGCTCGAGCAGCTCGCGGTGGTGCCCCTTGCGGCCACGCACGATGGGCGCGAGCACTCCCAGCGAGGCCACACCGGAGCTGGCAGAGACGGCGCGCGAGACCGTGCGCAGCATCGCCTCGGGGGAGCTCGCCTCGATGGGCAGGTCGCAGTCCGGGCAGTAGAGCACACCTGCGCGCGCCCACAGCACGCGCAGGTGGTGGGCCACCTCCGTCAGCGTGCCCACGGTGGAGTTCACGCCGCCGCGCGTCTTGCGCTGCTCGAGGGACACGCACGGAGGCACGTTGGCCACCAGATCCACCTGCGGTCGCGGGAGTTGCGGCATGTACTGACGCGCGTAGGGGGCCAGCGTCTCGAGGTAGCGGCGCTGCCCTTCGGCGAAGAGGACATCGAAGGCGAGGCTGCTCTTGCCGCTGCCGCTGGGGCCCGTGACCACCACCAGCTGCTCACGCGGCAGGCGGACCGTGAGGTTCTTCAGGTTGTGCTCACGCGCGCCGCGGATCTCGATCGGCGCTCCCAGCTCGGTGCGCACTTGCTGGGTGCCGTCCTCGTGCGTGCCGCGCGCGCCTGGCTCCGCGGCGCGAGCCTTTTCGCCGGTCTTGGTGGTCTTGTTGGCCTTTCCGACCCTGCCGGTCTTCTTGGGCTCGGCGTTCCGACGCAGTTCGTCGGGCTTGTCCTCGCCCTCGACGTAGGGGCGCAGGAAGGCCGCGCTGGGCCCCTCCGAGGCCGCCACCTCCGCAGGCCTCCCGGCCGCGACGATACGCCCGCCCTCGGCCCCTGCGCCCGGCCCGAGGTCCACGACGAAGTCCGCCCGCGCTGCGAGGCGCATGTCGTGCTCCACCAGCACCACCGTGGCGCCCCCGCGCACCAGCGCGTCCAGCGTCTCCAGTACCGGCGCGAGGTCCGCCGCATGCAGACCGGCGCTGGGCTCGTCCATGAGGATCAGCGCGTCGGAGTGGGCGCTGGCGAGCGCCGCCGCCAGCTTGAGCCGTTGCGCCTCACCACCGCTCAGCGTCGCCAAGGACTGCCCCAGGCGCAGGTAGCCCAGCCCGAGGCGCGCCAAGGGCTCGAGGCCCCGCGCGATACCCTTCACGTCCCCGTACAGCGCGAGCGCGCGCGCGACGGTCAGGTCGAGCAGGTCCGCGACGGTGTGCTCGCGGTAGCGCACGTCCAGGACCGGCCCGACGAAGCGCCGGCCCTGACACGTGGCGCACGAGAAGGTCACGTCCGACAGGAACTGCATCTCCACCGTCTCGGCGCCCTCGCCGCGACACAGCTCGCAGCGACCACCTGCGACGTTGAACGAAAAGAAGCCAGCCGTGTAGCCGCGTGACTTTGCCAGCGGTGTGGCCGCCAGCGCCTTGCGGAACGCGTCCCACACGCCCAGGTAGGTGGCCGGGTTGCCCCGCGCGGTGCGCCCCAGCGCCGCTTGGTCCACCGCGATCACGTGCTCGATGGGCTGAGGCAGCTGCAGCCCCGTGGCCGGCAGCGGCTCGTCCTCGATGCTCGCGCCGCGCGCCTGCTCCAGCAGCGGTAGCAGGGTGCCGAACACCAAGCTGCTCTTGCCCGAGCCGCTCGGGCCCGTGACGCAGGTGAGCCGCCCCATGGGGATGCGCAGGGTGTCGCCGCGTAGGTTGTGGCCGGTCGCCCCTTCGAGCGTAATGAAGAGCTCGGGCGGCGGCAGCGGCTCACGCCGTGGCAGGAGCTCGCCACGCAGCGCGCTCCCCGTGAGGGTCTTGGCGTGGTGCAGCTCCTGCGGCGCTCCGTCGAAGACCACGTGCCCGCCGTCGTCGCCGGCGCCGGGCCCGAGCTCCACCACGCGGTCTGCGGCCTGCAGCGCGGCTTCGTCGTGCTCGACCATGAGCGCGATGTTGTCCCCGCTCGCGAGCCTCCGCACGGCCGGCATCAGCCGGGCCACGTCGCTGGGGTGGAGCCCCACGGTCGGCTCGTCCAGCACGAACAGGGCGCCGTTGAGCGACGCCGAGAGGGCAGTGGCCATGGACACCCGCTGCGCCTCGCCGAACGAGAGCGTGCGCGCCTGCCGGTCGAGCGTGAGGTACGAGAGCCCGACCTCCTCGAGGGTCTCGAGGCGTCGGAGCGTCTCGGTGTGGAGGGTGCGGGCTGCGCGGTCGGGCGCGAAGCGCGGCGCCTCGTCGGCCAACAGCGCCCGCGTCTCGGCGAGGGAGCGCGCGTACAGCTCCGCCACGGTGTGGCCCGCGAGACGCCACCAGCCCGCCTCCGGGCGAAGCCGCGTCCCCTCGCAGGTCACGCACAGGTCGTAGCTGCGGTAGCGCGCCAGAAAGACCCGCACGTGCATCTTGTAGGCGCGGCTCTCCTTGTAGCGGAACCAGCCGGCCAAGCCGTACCACGAGCCCTTGCGCGCAGGCTGCTCGCCCTCGATGAGCCAGGCGCGCTGCGCCGGTGTGAAGTCGCGCAGGGGCACGTCCAGCGGGACTCCGGCGCGCTTGGCGTGCTTGGCCAGGTCGCGCCGCTCCCACTCGGCCGAGGGGCCCGCGTACGCGCGCACGGCGCCCTCTGCCAAGCTCAGGGACTCGTCCGGGAGCACCTTCTTCCAGTCCACGCCCTGGGTGCGCCCGAACCCGCGACAGGTGGGGCAGGCCCCGACCGGGCTGTTGAACGAGAAGAGCCCCGGCGTGGGCGCGCTGAAGTGGCGGTCGCAGCGCGCGCAGTGGAGCCCGCGTGAGAACGCCATGGCTGGCTCTTGCGGGCCGTCCCCCGAACCCCCCGCCCGCAGCACCTCCGCGCGCCCACCGCCGCGCCCGAGCGCCACCTCCAGCGCCTCCACCAGGCGACCGCGGGCCTCCGGGTCGGCGACCACGCGGTCCGCCACCACGCGCACGCGCCCAGCCCCATCGCGGAGCGCCTCGGTGGGGGTGAGCTCGTCCAGGTCGCGCGCGCGCCCGTCCACGAACAAGCGCCGGTAGCCAGCCGCCAGCAGGGTCTCGCGCACCCCGAGGTAGCTCTCCGCGTCTTCCACTTCGACCGGATACGTGACCACCACCCGCTCGCGTGGCGCGGCGCGCAAGACCTCGGCCGCCGCGGCTGCGGCGTCGTCACGCGCCACCTCCTCTCCGCAGCCCGGGCAGCGCAGCGTGGCCGCGTGCGCGTAGAGGGACTTCACGTAGTCGTTGACCTCCGACATCGTCCCCACCGTCGAGCGGCTGGTGCGAATGGGCGCGCTGCGGTCCACAGCGATGCTCACGGGGACGGGGTCGAGGCTGTCCACGGCCGGCCGCGCGGAGCGCTCCAGGAACTGGCGCGCGTAGGCGCTGAAGCTCTCCACGTAGCGACGCTGCCCTTCGGCGTGCAGCGTCTCGAAGGCCAGCGAAGACTTGCCCGCCCCCGACGGGCCGGCGACCACCACCAGCGTTCCGGGATGGAGGTCCAGGTCCACCCCGGCCAGGTTGTGGGTGCGGGCGCCGCGCAGTCGGGTGATTCGCATCGTGGCGGAGGTCTAGCAGCCTGGGAGCACGGCCGCAGGGGGCAGCCCGCGGGACGGCGGCGCAGGACTTGCTCTACCGGATCGAGCGCAAGACCTGACGCCCAAACAACGGACGGCGCACCTCGCGACCGCGCGCGGCGTCAATCCTGCGTGGCGTCAGGAACCGCGGCGCCGGTGAACGTGACGCGCGCGGCGCCCGTGTGCGCGCTCACCACGTGCACGCTGCCGTCCTCACCGGACGTGACCACCAGCTCCCCGTCGGGGCTGAAGGCCGCGCTGTGCACGGGCCCCGTGTGCGCCAGCAGCGCGACGCGCAGCTCCCCGGTCGCCGAGTCCCAGACGCGGGCGCTGCCGTCGCGAGAGGCGGTCACCAGCGCGCTCCCCTGACGGTTGTAGCGGGCCGTGGCGAGCGGCCCCTCGTGGCCCTCGAGCAGCGCACGCAGCGTGCCGTCGCGGGGGTCCCAGATACGGGCCGTCCCGTCCACTCCGGCGGTCATCACCGAAGGCCCGAACGGGTTGAACGCGGCAGCCACCAGCGCGCCCTCGTGCCCGACCAGCGACGTGCTCACGCGCCCGGTCTCGGCCTCCCAGACCTTGGCGCTGCCGTCCGTGCTGGCCGAGACGAGGCGACGGCCGTCCGGGCTCAGCGCGGCCAGCACCAGGCCCCTGGGGTGACCCTCTGCCGACACGCGGAGCACGCCGGTCCGCGCTTCCCAGACCTTGGCGCTCCCGTCCAGGCTCGACGTCAGGACGCGCTGCCCGTCGCGGCTGAAGGTGGCGCTGGTGATGACGTCCTCGTGGCGCTCGAGCGTCCGACGCAGGCCGCCCGTGGTGGTGTCCCAGATGCTCGCCACGCCGTCCGCGCCGCCCGTGACGAGGGCGCTGCTGTCGGGGCTGAAGCTGTCCGCTTGGAGGCGCCCCGTCTGGTCCGGGAGCTCGGCGCGGAGCTGTCCGCCACGGACGCTCCAGAGGCGAATGGCCCCGTCGGCTGCGGCCGTCGCGAGCGTCCTCCCGTCGGGGCTGAAGCGCACCGTGGTCACGGCCGCGCCGTGCTCGAACACCTCCGCGCGCGCCTCGCCGGTGGCGAGCTCCCAGATGCGCGCGGTCCCGTCGGCCCCGGCCGTGACGAGGGTGCGCTGATCGGGGCTGAAGCTCGCGTCTAGGACTGGTCCGGCGTGACCGCTCGCGTATACGCGCGGGGGCCCGAGCTCTTCCGCACCCGGTTCGCGCGCGCTCGGGTCGGCGGGCTCTCCGCTCGAGGCCGTGGGCGGCGGCGCAGCGCCACCACAGCCGAGGGCGAGCGCGACGAAGGTCAGGCGTGCCGCGGAGAACACGCCGGAGCGGGCGCGACGAGTCGGGGTGGGCGAGAGCAAGGTACGCATCGTGTGGAGCGTACCCTGCGCCATCGGCCAATTGAACCCGCGCGCCGCGCACCTTGCCATCGCGCGCCAAGCTCGCATGCCGCCCTGCCCTTCGCTACGCTGCGGACCGTGGCCTCTGCTCCCGTCCGCTTCGTCGTCGCGCTCCTGGGCGCGCTGTGGCTGAGCGGCGCCGGCACACCCCTCGTCGCGCGCGGGCAGCCCCCCACGCTGGACGCTCGCGTGGTGCGCGAGGTCGCTCGCGCGGAGTCGCTGCGCGCACGGGGACAGCGGAGGGCCGCCGAGCGCGCCATCGGCCGGGCGCTGCAGCTCGACCCCACGTCGACGGCTGCGGTGGACGGCCTCGGCCGTACGCTGCTGCCCCCCCTCGACGAGCTTCTGCCCGCCCCCGACCGGGCCACACAGCTCCGCGCGACGCGCGTGCTCACGGCCCTCGAGCAGGTGCCGCCCGACCGGCGCCAGGAGCAGCTCCAGCTCACGGAGGCGACCGCGCTGGCCGCGACCGGCGATCACCGGGACGCGCTCCGCGTGCTGGCGCGTGCCCCCCGGCTAAGCGCGCACACGCTCGCGCCGGCGCTCGACGCGGTGGCGTTGCTGGCCCTCGAGCGAGGTGATGCGGACACCTGCGAGCAAGCGCTGCGCCTCGCGCTCGAGCTCCAGCCGGACGCCGGGCGTGCGCTGCGCCTGGCGGACGTTCTCCTGGCCCGCGGCGACGCGACGCGCGCCGTGACGCTGCTGCACGCGGCGCTCGCCTTCGAGCCGGAGTCCGTGGCCCTGCACTTGGGGCTGGCGACGGCCCAGCTGACCTCAGGCGACACCGTGTCGGCGGACGAGACCCTGGCGCGCGCGCTCCCACGCTGCCCCCTGCGCTGCGCCGCCCTCCGCGCGTGGGTCGCCCTCGAGGCTGGGGACACGACGCTGGCCGCTCAGCGCGCGCGCGATCTGCTCGCGCTCCCGCAGGGAAGCGGGGAGCCCGAGACGGCGGACGCCATCCACCGTGGACCGAGCGAGCCCCCGCGGGTCCTCGCCGGCTACGTGCTCGGGCTCGCGCTCGCACGCCAGGGACAGCTGGCACCCGCACGCCAGGCGCTCGAGGAGGTCCTGCGCCTCGCGCCCGGTCACGCCGGGGCACGCCAGGCCCTGCGCGCCCTCGCGCCGTCCCCGCCGCAGCCCTGAACTCGGCTACCTAGAGGGTGCCGCCCAGTGAGAGCAGCATGCCACCCCGCAGCGGCGCGACGCCCAGAGACACCGTGGTGCGCGGCGCGCGCAGGCGCTGATCCAGCTCTCCGTAGGCGGCCCAGTACTTCTCGGCAGGGGAGCGCGTGACGAGGTTGATGAGGCCGGTGACCACCGAGATACCGCTCCCCAACAGCACGAAGTAGTCGAAGGGGTCCCGCACGGAGAAGTCGTTCGGGCCCAGGAACATGGGGATGATCGCCAGGCCCACCGCCACGTCGAGCGAGGCGGTGATGAGCCGCGCCGCCCGGGCCCGACGCGCGATGCGCTGCAGCGCAGCCTCGCCGAACAAGAGGCGCGCCTGGGCCTCGGACGCGTTGCCCATGGGCATGTGCGTGAACGCGATGGAGGCGCCGCTCGCGTTCGGCCGAATGGCGAGCTCGGTGAGGCCGGTCAGCACGTTGGCGCTGCCGTACAGCACCAAGTAGTTCCGCAGGAAGGAGTCCTCGGTAGCCAAGAACGCCAGCGCGATGGAGAGCCCTCCGGTGGCCATGGTGATGACACCCGACGCAATGGGGTTCCCCGCCCGCGCGAGCTGCTGGAGGTCCGAGTCCAGCACGCGCAGGCGCGTGGCGGTGTCGGCGTCCAGCTGGAAGCCCACTGGCGCCGGGGGCACGTAGCCGCTCGGACTGGGGAGCCCGTACGCGCTACCGGGGGGCGGTGGCGGCGGCGGGACGTCGCCGAGTGAGGTGGTCTGCGGGGGGGGCGCGGCGGGCGGCGGCGGCACCGTTCCCACTGGCGCCGTCGGGGCGCTGAGCGCCGTGGCGCCCTCACGGACGGACGGCTGTGCACGCGCGGCCGCCGGCAGCTGGCTCGCCACGGCGAGCACTCCCCAACCCAGTAGCGTGACCCATCTAAGCATGGGGGCAGTATGCCCCGCCGCGTGGCCGACGCCCAACCCTGTGTTCTGGTGCCGTTCAGGCGTCGGGCGCGGCGCCGTCCGCGGGGGCCTCGGGCGCGCTGGCCGAGTCCGGCGTCGGCGTCGGGGCCGCGGGCGGCTGCGGCTCCGCTCGCGGAGGCGCACCGTAGTCGCCCCGCAGCTTACGCTCCAGGCGGTCCATGATCATCCGCTCCACGTACTCGGGCTGCCCTTGGATGACCACGACCACCCGCACGCGGTCACGCCCCAGCGCGTCCGCCGTGCGCAAGACCTCGATGGAGCCGCCGTAGGTCCGGCCGGACTCGATGTAGTCGAACATCACGAAGCCGAGCTCTTGATCGCGCTCCGTGACCGTAAAGCCATAGTCCACACGCACCAGCCGCACCGCCGCCGTCCAGACCTGATCGTAGCGGTAGCCGAGGTCCGTGGTCCTGCGCGCCGCCGCCGGCGCCGCCCAAAACGTGGCGAACGCGAGCAGCGCGCCCACGAGCGCGAGCGAGGACAGGCGCCGAAGAGGCCATGAAGACGGGACCGAGCGGGTGGAGCGAGCCATACCCCGACGCTACGCCTGCGCCTTCGGAGCCCCAAATTTTTGGGTCAGCGCGCGCCTTCGGACGAGAGGCCATCGAGCCGCGGCATGAGGTCCGCGAGCCGCACCTTCAGCGTCAAGAGCGGGACCACACCGGCCAAGACGATGCCCACGGCCTGCACGACGAAGAGCAAGAAGACGTAGATCGAGCCGACTCCGTTGACGATCTCGCTCGCGAAGAAGAGCTGCAGCGCGAGCGTGACCGCCAGCTGGAAGCTGCCGAAGAGGCCGGGGCCGGCGGGCAGGAGGATGCCGATGGCCAACACGCCCATGACCCCGACCGCCTGGCCGAAGCTCAGCTCGAGCCCGCAGCCGACCGCCAGCACCCACATCCCGAAGGCGTTGCAGCCCCAGTAGAGGGCCGTCTCGAAGATGAAGCCGAAGGCCAGGCGGGGGTCGGCCAGCGTCTTGAGGCCATCCGCGACGTCGGACACCTTCGTCGAGAGGAACGAGGCCAAGCGCCGGCTGACGAGGCCGATGACGAGCTCCGTGGTGCGGACCGCCCACGCGCGCTTCCACAAGAACACCCCCAACGCGATGAAGGCGCAGCTGAAGAGCGCGAGGGCCGCCAAGCCGTAGCCCGGCAACGCACGGGCGAGTGGATCGTCTACCTCGCGGCGCGGGAGGACGAAGAGCACCCACGCGACGCAGAGGCTGGTCATCAAGCCGTCGAGGACGCGCTCGACCGCGATGGTCCCGATCCCGGCGGACACGCTCACGCCGTGGCGCAGCTTGGTGAGCGCGGGCCGCGCGAACTCGCCCAGCCGCAGGGGCAGCGCGAAGATCGCAAAGAAGCCGATCCAGTTGATGAGCACGACCTCGCGCAGCGGCAGCGGCTTGATGGGCGCGATCAGGTAGCGGAAGCGCGCGGCGCGCAGGAAGTGCGTCAGCAGCAGCGTGAGCGCATAGACCGGGATGGCCCAGGGCCTGACCTGCGCCCAAGCGGCGCCGTCCGTCGGGATGATGTCCACGCCGCTGCGCACCGCCAGCCACGCCAGGAGCCCCCCGAGCACCAGCGACAGCAGGAGCTTGGGCAGGATGCGCCGCGCGAGGCCGGGTGCGGCGGCGGCGGGGGAATCGGTCGGTTCAGTAAGCAAAGCGTTCCACTCGGCCCGAGCCTCAGTCGTACTCGGCCGTCCCCGCCAGGATGTGCCGCGGGTTGGTGGAAAGCAATTCTGTGGCCTCTGCGTCGCCGACCAGCTCCCGGAGCCGCGCGATGCCCTTCGCGACCTCTGGTACGTCCTCGGGCTTGTGGGCGTCGCTGCACGCCGCGAAGTAGGTGCCTTCCTCCAGCATGCGCTCCGCAGCCCGCTGCGGGGCCCGCCCGTAGTGCCCAGTCAGGGACATCACGTCCAACAGGGGCAAGGCCCCGGCGTCCAAGAGTGGGTCCAGCTCGTGGGTGCGGTCGAAGAAGGGGCGGTAGCGCTCCGGGTGGGCCAGCACCACGCGCGTGCCGCGGACGCGCAGCCGGAAGAAGCGGTCACGCAGCCCCGACGGCAGGTGCGCCTCGGGCAGCTCGATCAGCACGGCGTGACCGCCCGGGTACGGCACCCCCTGCCCCGTGTCCAGGAGCGTCCAGACGATGTCGTCCAGGTGGTGCTCGGCACCGACGCCGAGCGCCGGCAGCCCCTCGTCGCGCGTCGCCTCGACGAACTCCGCGAAGGCGGCCTCGATCCCCGGGCGCCGGTTCTCGAAGAGCTCACTGCGGATGTGCGGGGTGGTGACGAGCTGCGTGTAACCCAGCTCGGCGAGGCCGCGGCACAGCTCCACCCCCTGCGCGACGGTCTTCACGCCATCGTCGATGCCGGGCAGGTAGTGCAGGTGCAGACAGACGTAGCCGGGTGTGGCGCTCATGCCTTGGGCTCCTCTTGGGCGCCCTGGCGACGACGGGTCACCGCGGCGTCCAGCGCGCGCAGCAGCGGGTCTCGCGCGTTCAGTGAAGGGTCCTCGAGCACCGCCTCCAGCAGCTCGCGCAGCAGCTCGCCCACGATGGGACCGCCGCGACCGTCCAGGCGCGCGAGCACGTCGCGTCCGTCGATGGCGAGGTCTCCCGTGGACAGCGCGGCGCCGGCGGCCATGAGCGACGCCACCCGCCCGCGCAGCTCCTCGAGCGACGCGAGCTCCTCCTCGACGGGGCGGCCCTTGCCGAGCGCGTCGGCCTGCGCCAGCCGCAGCAGCGGGTCCACGCCCTCGCGCCCTACCCGCTGCACGAAGCGCCGCACGGCCGCGTCCGTCCAGCTCGACTGGTAGCAAACCAGGTGGTGCCGCACGAGGTGCACCACCTGCTGACGCTCGTCGTTGCTGAAGCGATACTCGCGCAGGAACGCGTCGGCCATGTCGGCCCCCACGCGCTCGTGGTTGTAGAAGGTGTAGTCGTTGGTCTTGTCGCTCATGGCGCGGGTGCGCGGCTTGGCGATGTCGTGGAGCAGCGCCGAGAGCTTGTCCGTGGCGTCCCCCACGATGGCGTCGAGCACGGCCATGGTGTGGTGCCACACGTCGTAGGCGTGCCACTTGTTCTGCTCGCAGCCGTATTGCTGCACCAGCTCCGGCAGGGTCACGTCCAGTATGCCGGTGCGACGCATCACGTCGAAGGCGCGCGAGGGGCGCTCGGCCCGCATGGTCTTGATCCACTCGTCGCGCACGCGCTCACGGCTGACCTTGCTGAACACCCCGATGGCGCCGTGGAACGCGGCCTCCGTGGTCGGGTCGAGGTCGAAGCCCAACGTGGCCGTGAAGCGCGCGCCTCGCAGGATGCGCAGGCCGTCCTCCCCGAAGCGCTCGGCGGCATCTCCCACCGCCCGTAGGCTGCGGGCTTCGAGGTCGGCGAGCCCTCCCAGGGGGTCGATCAGGCGCTCGTCCAAGGGGTCGTAGGCGATGGCGTTCACCGTGAAGTCCCGCCGCGCGAGATCCCGCTCGATGTCCGTCACGAAGAAGACCTGGTCGGGCCGGCGACCGTCCGTGTAGGCCCCCTCCCCGCGCAGTGTGGTCACTTCATAGGGTGTGCCGCGGTGCAGCACCGTGACCGTGCCGTGCTCGATGCCCGTCGGGATCACCTTGCGAAAGATCTTCTGGACACGGTCGGGGGTGGCGCTGGTGGCCACGTCCCAGTCCGAGATGGGCCGGCCCAGGAGCACGTCGCGGATGCAGCCACCAACGATCCAACCGCGCTCGCCGTTGTCACGGAGGCGCCGGCAGAGGTCCACCACGTCGTCGGGGATGGCCTCTCGTTGCGTTGTGGTCAGCGCCAGCATCGGCCGGTTTGTAGCAGCCCAGGGCCCGGCGCGCATGATTGCGGCCCTCAGCTCACGGGCTCGAGAGGCTCGATGACGTAGTCTTCGCTCGCCCGCAGGCGCTCACGGATGCGGCGAGCACGCATGGCCAAGGCCTCCGAGTCGACGCCCAGGCTGCTCGCGCCAGCTGCGAAGGTGGCGTAGGCGCTGCACGCGTCCGCGATGCCGAGCTCGTCGCCAACCCCTTCGAGGATCTCGAGCGCTTCTTCGAAGGCCGCCTGCGCGCGACGCAGCTCGCCGGCGGACGCCTCGATCTCGCCGCGCGTGACGAGCGCCCGCGCGAGCGCCGGCTGACTGCGCGCCCCCTCGAAGAGCGCGATGGCCTTCTCGATGTGGTGCCGGGCGACCTCGGGCTCCTGCATGAGCAGCTGCGCCTGCGCCAGGCCACGCCGCACGGCCCCCTCCAGCAGCTTGTCACCGATGCGGGTGGCCAGCTGGTCGGCCTCGGTCAGCAGGGAGATCGCCGCCTCGGGATCCACCAGGCGGTAGTGCCCCTCCCCCAGCAGCGTGAGCACCTGCGCCTCGAGAGCGCGGTCACCGGCGGCGCGCGACGCATGAAGCGCCTGCTCGAAGAGCTCTTGGGCGCGAGCGTGCTGCCCGTTGTCGCGGTGCACACGCCCCAAGTTGGTCAGCGACGCCGCGATGCCGCCCTCATCGCCGATCTGCCGGCGCAGCACGAGCGCCTCTTCGAGCGCCTCGGTGGCCCTCTCGAACGCACCGCTGGCCAAGTACGCGGCGCCGAGGTTGTCCAGGCTGAGCGCCACGCTGCGCGGGTCCCCGAGCTCGCGCCGCAGCTCCAGGGAGCGGTGCGCGAACCGCCGCGCCGCGCTGTAGTCGCCGCGCAGCAAGTGCACGCGACCGACGTCGTCGAACGACGCCGCGATGCCGCGCGCGTCCGACACCGCGTCGAAGAGCGCGTGCCCGGTGCCGAGGTGCCGCAGCGCTTCGTCCAGGCGCCCGGCCGCGCGGTGCACGCGACCGATGCGGTTGTGCGCGACGCCCCCCTTCGCCTTCAGACCCAGGCGGTAGGCAATGGCGAGCATCTCACGGAAGCAGCGGATCGCCTCGTCGTAGTCGCCGAGCCGCTGGAGCACGTCACCGTAGTCGTGCAGCGCGTCCAGCCGCCGGCGCACGTCCGTCTCGCGTAGCAGCGGCACGCCGCGGGAGTAGTAGTTCACGGCGTGCTCCGTGGCGTTGCGCGCACGCGCCAGCGCCCCCGCCTCCACCCAGTAGCGCGCAGCGTCTTCCACGTGCCCCCCTGCCTGGTGGTGCGTGGCCAGCAGCTCCAGCTGCGCCTCGTCACGCTCCGTCGGCGCAAGGCGGAACTCGAGCCAGTCGGCCACCGTGGCGTGGCTCTGAGCGAGCTGCGCCGCGGGCACGCGCGCCAGCAGGGCCTCCCACTCGGCGCGCTGGCAGAAGGCGTACTCGAGGGCCCCGGAGACCAGCGGCTCCGAGCTGGCCGTGATGAACTCACGCTGGGCCAGGCGCTCGAGCGTGGGCCCGTAGTCGGTGGTGCGGCTCTCGTGCCCACCCCAGAGGTCCGGTGGCGCGTGGTCGCGGTGCTCGAGGGCCACCAGCGCGTCGAGCCAGAAGACGTCGCCCACGCACGCGGCCTTGGTCAGCAGCTCGAGCTCCAGGGCGGACAGCCCGGACAGGCGGTGGTCACGCGCTTGTTCCACGCTCGTGGGGAGCGTCACGCGGCCCACTCTGGCTTGGTCCACCCGGAAGCGTCCGCTGGGCTCGGCGACCAACACGCCCTCGTCGAAGTAGGTGCGCAGCGTCTCTCGCACCAGGTAGGGGCTCCCGCC
Source organism: Sandaracinaceae bacterium (assembly GCA_020633075.1). GTDB lineage: Bacteria > Myxococcota_A > Polyangia > Polyangiales > Houyiibacteriaceae > JADJJE01. Next base: position 1,391,512 of record JACKEI010000001.1, on the reverse strand, counting down.
GGCGGCCCGCACCACCGCCTCGACGAGCTCGTCCGGCACGGCGCCCCCTCGCGCGAGGAACTCCCGCACCAGCCGCTTGGCCTCCTCGTCGCTGAGGGGCGGCATCCGGATCACGTCGTGGTTGGCGCCCCCGGCCCAGCCCGGGTGGTCGGTCAGGAGCTCGTCGCGGGCAGCGAAGGCCAGCAGGATGGGCGCCCCGCGCAGCGTGGTGGCCAGGTACTTCAGCAGCTCCAGGAGCTCGTCAGGGGCTCCCGTGACGTCGTCGAACAACAAGACCAGCGGCGTCTCGGCGGCGTCGATCTCCAGGAAGCGGCGCAGCACGGCGCGGCGCACCTGCGCCAGCGGCTGCGGGTCGTCCTCCATGGCGTGAGTCAGGGGAGACTCGGAGAAGCGAATGTCGAGGTAGCCGCCGAGGAAGTGCAGGAACTCGCTCACCCGCTGGTCGCCCAGGACTTGGGCCACGGACTGACGCAGATGCGCCTCGCGGTCCTCGGCGCGGTGGATGCTGTGCATCCCGAAGCGCGCCTTCAGCATGCGCCCGATGATGCCGACGGCAGGCCCGGTCGGGTGGATGCGCCCTCGCAGGATGCGCAGCTGCCCGTCTCCGTGTGTGCGGGCGGCTTCCTTCACGAACTCGTCGAACAGGCGCGTCTTGCCGAGGCCGCTCGGCGCAAGGACGGTCAGCACGCGGGGCTCCCGCTCGGCCAGCGCTCGCGCGAGCGCGTCCATCATCTCACCCAGCTGCTCCTGCCGCCCGACCAGAGAGGCGGTGAGCAGGGGCGGCGCGGGCGTGCGCGGGTCGGTCACCCGTGAGTCGGTGCTGTGGCGTTCGGTCGAAGTCATCGGAAGCGGACTCGCTAGGATTCGTGTCGGGCTCCGCCCGGTCAACGCGAATCACGGTGACCGACGCGCAACGACCCCTGAATGGAATCCCAGTGCCCAACCGGTGGTTGCCGTGGTAGCCACCTGGCCCGACCCTCGTTACACTCCCACGAGACCGAGGCAGCGACCCCACGTGCCACCACGGGGGCGCCCGCGAGACAGACAAAATGAAGCAACTTCAGAGATTTGGCACTCCCCTGCTCGCGCTCGTCGCCATCGTGCTGGCGTTTCGCCTCTCCCAGTCGGACCACCGCAGCCACGCGCAGCAGGCGGACCCGTCGGAGTCGGCGGCAGCCGCGAGAGCGCAGCAGCCCTACGGCCTGTCGCAGGTGCGGGTGCTCAGCCGCGCCATCCGAGAGGTCTCGGACGGGTACGTGGACCCGGACCGCGTCAACCATCAGCGCATGTTCCTGGCCGGGCTCAACGCCATTCAGCGCAGCGTCGCGCCCGTGATGGTGGACTACCGCGAGGCCGAGCACCGCGTGTACCTGCAGGTGCGCTCGGAGCGCGCCTCGTTCGCGGTGAACGACATCAACTCGCCGTGGGCTCTGACGGACCGCTTCCGGCGCGTGTTCGAGTTTCTGGAGGCCAACCTGGGCGGCGAGACCGACCTCGACCTCCGGGACGTGGAGTACGCGGCGGTCAACGGCATGCTGCGCACGCTCGACCCGCACACCAACCTGCTCACGCCCGACGTCTTCGAAGAGATGCGGATGAGCACGCATGGCGAGTTCGGGGGCCTGGGCATCGTCATCTCCATCCGCGACGGTCACCTCACGGTCATCCGTCCCATGCCGAACACGCCTGCATCGCGCGGCGGGCTCGAGCGGGGCGACCGCATCGTGAAGATCGACGCCGAGAGCACGCTCAACATGCCCCTCGCCGAGGCGGTCTCGCGTCTGCGCGGGGAGCCGGGCTCGCCCGTGGACGTGTGGTTCACGCGCGGCTCGGGCACCACCTGGTCCGCGCCGCGGCGGGTACGCCTGGTGCGCGCCATCATCCACATCGAGTCCGTGGAGCACCGCATGCTGGCGGACAACATCGGCTACGTGAAGGTGAGCGGCTTCCAGGGGAACACCACGGAGGACCTCCAGCGCGCGCTCGTGGCCCTGCACCGCGAGAACCTGCGCGGCCTCGTGCTGGACCTGCGCGGCAACCCCGGTGGGCTCCTGGACCAGGCCGTGCGCATCGCGGACCTCTTCCTGACCAGCGGGCCAATCGTCAGCACGGACGCCCGAGACAGCCGCAACCGCGATCAGAAGTTCGCGCAGGCGGAGGGGACCGAGCCCAACTACCCCATCGTCGTGCTCATCAACGGCGGCAGCGCGTCGGCCAGCGAGATCGTCGCGGGCGCGCTCAAGAACCACAACCGCGCGCTGGTCATCGGTCAGACCAGCTTCGGCAAGGGCTCCGTGCAGGTGCTGCAGAACTTCGAAGACGGCTCGGCCCTCAAGCTGACCATCGCGCAGTACCTCACCCCCGGCGAGATCAGCATCCAGGGCGTGGGCATCGTGCCCGACATCAACGTGGTCCCCATGACGGTGGACCGCGAGAACATGGACCTGCTGCCCAACGAGACCTACCTGCGCGAAGCCGACCTTCGTGCCGCGCTCACCCACGACAGCGCGCGGCAGTCGGGCGCCGCGGTGCCGCTCGTCCGGTACTACTTCGACGCGGCAGCGCGGCGGCGCCTGGCCGAGGCCGACCCCGACGCCAACGAAGACAACGAGGAAGAGGCGGAGTTCTTGATCCGCTTCGCCCAGCAGATCCTGCGCGGGGCCCAGCGTCCCGGGCGGCTGGAGATGCTGGCCGACGCGGCGGACGTCATCAGCACGACCCAGGCCCGCGAGATGGAGCGCGCCGTGACCGAGCTGCGCACCCTCGGTGTGGACTGGTCCACGGGCCCCAACGCGGGGGCGAGCGCCACCGAGGTCGTCCTCAGCACCAACGCCGCCAACAACCAGGGGACCGCCGGGCAGGACTTCGTGCTCACGGCGCGCGTCACCAACCGCGGCGAGCACCCCCTCTACCAGGTCCGGGCCATCACCAAGAGCGACTACGGCCTCTTCGACGGGCGCGAGCTGGTGTTCGGGCGCATCAACCCTGGGGAGACGCGGGAGTGGAGCACCACGCTGGGCCTCTGCACCACGGAGCAGCCCCGCAACCAGCGCGTGTGCCGGCTGCCGCGCGACGTCATCGACCGGGCAGACGCGATCCGCGTCGAATTCGACGAAGCGCATGGACGCGCCCCGGCCCCCGCCGAGATCCGCACAGAGCTCCACGCCCTGGTCGGCCCTCAATTCGCCTACTCCCTGCAGGTCGCCGACGACGTGCGCGGCAACGGTGACGGTCAGCTGCAGGTGGGCGAGATGGGCAGCATCTACATGCGGGTGCGCAACGTCGGTGAGGGACCGACCTTCGGCGTGCAAGCCAACCTCCGCAACCTGAGCGGCACGGGCGTGCTCCTGCACGCCGGTCGCTTCGAGCTCGAGCCCATCGCTCCGGGCGCGGACCGCCTGGTGCGCTTCACCTTCGAGGTGCTGCCCGAGTTCCGCCGCGAGACCGCCAAGCTGGAGATCTCCGTGTACGACACGGAGCTGCGCCAGTCGGTCGTCGAGAACGTCGAGGTCCCCTTGGCCAACCCGGCGGGCACGGTGGCCGCCGCCACGGGGCGCGTGCAGGTGAACGCCAACACAGAGCTGCGCGCGTGGGCCAGCCCCAGCGCCCCGGTGGTCGCCGTCGCCCGCACGCCCGTCGCCGTCCCGCGCACGGCCACGCTGGGGGACTTCACGCGGGTCGACCTGGGTGACGGGCGTCCTGCCTGGGTCGCCACCTCTGCGCTCGGCTCTGGGTCCGCGCGTGGAGAGCTCGACTACCCCATCACTCATCGGGCGCCGACCATCGAGATCGCCACACACGACCAGCACGTCACGCGAGAGGCCACCTTCACGCTCCGTGGCACCGCGCGGGACGACCAGCGCGTCCGAGACCTGTACGTGTTCGTGGGGGCCCGCAAGGTGCTCTACCGCGCCGCCCCCAGCAGCGACACCCGAGAGCTCGCCTTCGAGGCGAACGTCCCGCTGCACGGCGGAATCAACTACATCACCGTGTTTGCCCGCGAGAACGACGAGGTCATCTCACGCGAAGTGCTGCAAGTCCGCCGCGACGCGCCCGACGGGTCTCTGATGGAGACGCCGCGCTTCGACGAAGAGCTCTACGACATGGTTCACCAGTGATACACGCTCAGCGCGTGGGGCCCAACAGGCGCTCCACGAGCTGAGCGTTGTCGAGCGCGGCGAGCGTGTCCGCGCGCGCCACGAAGCGGCGGTAGTCCTTCATGACGCGGTCACCCACGCCGTCCCCACGGAGGTGGAAGTCGAGGATGCGCGTGATGGCGAAGCGTGTCGCGCCTGCGAGGCAGACCGTCCGCAGCGCCCCGCGCTCTGCGTCCGTCAGGGCTCGCTCCTCTTGGTATCCCGCAAAGAGAGCGCGCGCGACGTCCCAGCGGAAGTCGTCCGCGTAGCACCAGGCCAGGAACACCACGGCCAGGTCGTAGATCAGCTCGCCGTCCGACGCGCTCTCCCAGTCGATCACCGCAGAGACCCTCTGGCCCTCCCAAAAGACGTTGTCGCGGAACATGTCGCCATGAATCACGCCCCGCGGCAGGTCCGCCGGATAGGCGCGGTCCACCTCGGCGCACAGCGCGCGCAGCGCCGCGATGACTGGGATGAGCTCCGGGCGCCCATGCGCGGCAGCCGTGTCGAGCCGCTCGGGCAACGTGTCGCGCTTGAAGCGGCTCGCTCTGTGCGTCTGGAAGCCCGCGCCGATGCGGTGGATACGAGCGAGCGTCAGACCCACCTGCCGTGCGCGCGTCACGTCGAAGAGGCGATGACAGATGTCCCCCCCGGGGACGACTTCGAAGAGCGCCGTCGGTTTTCCGGCCACGCAGATCTGCCCCGGGGTGGTCCCTGGCACTCTTTTTGGGACCGGCACGCCCGCAGCGCCCAGGAAGTCGAGCAGGTCCCACTCGTACTCGACCCCGTCCTTCCCCTGCTCCTCGTAGATCCGCAGGAAGTGCCGACCTCCCGCAGAAACAAGGAAGAAGTTGGAGTTTACGCTGCCAGCAGACACCGGCACGACCTCGAGGCAGGGTCCGAGGCCGTGTGCATTGGTGATACGGCTCGCGTCTTCGGGACTGAGCGAGGTGTAGACCGCCATGGTTTGCGGGTTGTCGCATGGCGACGGCACTTTACAAACGGAAACCACAAGTGATATGGGGCAGACGCACTACCGGGGGGTCATCCGGCAGCGCCAGGAGAGGCCGTGGTCAAGGCATCGAAGAGCTCATCCAAGAGCGCAAGCGGAAGCAAGCGCGCAAGCGGAACCAAGGCGTCCAAACAGGGCGCGTCCTCCGCAGCGCCGCGCGCCAGCAAGGGCACGCGTACAGCGGCGTCCAAGCCAGCCGTGAAGAAGGTGGCCAAGAATGCCCCCAAGGCCGCGCCGAAGAAGGCCGCCCCCAAGAAGGCCGTGAAGTCCGCCGCTGCGTCGGCCACGTCGAAGGTGACCAAGAAGGCCGCCCCCAAGAAGCCCACCAAGGCGGCGACCGCCAAGCCTGCCAAGACTGCCAAGCCCATCAAACCGTCCAAAGCCCCCAAGAAGCCGGCCGCCCAGAAGGCCACCAAGGCACCACGCGTGAAGCCTGCATCACCGGGCCGCATGCGTGCGCCCATTGCCCCCATCGACACGATCCGGACGCCCGCCAAGGCCGACGACCTCAAGGCCCGCCTCGGCCGCATCTCGGGCGTCATCGCCCAGCTGCGCGGCCACAAGCGCACCTTGGAGCGCACCTTCTACGACGTCGGCGAGCTGCTCACGGAGGTCAACGACGCGCGCCTCTTCGAGGTGAAGGGCTATGGATCGCTGGAGGCGTTCTTGGACCGTGAGACGGAGCTCGGCTCCAACGCGGGCATGCGCGCGCTGCGGGCGACGACCATCTTTCAGCGCGACGCGGCCCAAGCGGCGGGCTTCACCCGGATCTCGGCGGCTCTCCGTGCGCTGGACGGCGAGCACGACGCCCCCAGCGTGGGGGACCGTCTCAGCGCCGGGTCGCTACCCCCGCACAAGCTGTAAGCGACCTTCAGTCCGGATTGACACGAGCCTGCACCGGAAGCCGTGGTAATGTCACGGCCCCCATGCAGCGTAGCCCATCGAACGACGGCCGTGTCGTAGGCAGATCGGAGCGGTGCCGTGGCTGACGATCTCGGAGGGAGGTTGTTGGCGGCGACACTGGTCAGCCGTGACCAAGTGGCGGAGGCGGCTCGCACCCGGCTCCCGCTTGCCCCGGCGCTGGTCGCGGCCGGCCTGAACGAGAGCGTGCTCGAGGCCTTTCTGCGCGGTGAGGGGTTCGACGTGGAGACCGAGCTGCAGTGCAGCCCCTCCGCCCTCGCGCGCGTCCCTGGCCACGTGGCCCAGCGCCTCTGGGCGCTGCCGCTGCGCATGGACGAAGAAGGCCTGGTGGTCGCCATGGCGGACCCCACGGACGCACACGTGACGCGCGAGCTCGCTCTGGTCAGCGGGACCTTGCTCGTGCCCCGCGCGGCGCGCGTGTCGGCCCTGCGCGCCGCTCTGGACCGCGCGTACCCGAACGACATCCCGACGGAAGCCGACACGGACGAGCCGGACATCACCTTCGAGCTCACGCGCCCGCGCACGCCCGCGGCGGGCTTGGGCCGCAGTCAGGAGGAGCCCCCGCCTTCGGAGGACGTGGTGCTGCTCATGCGCCCCAAGGCCGAGCAGGCCACGAGCGCGCCCATCAACCTGGTGCCGAAGGACGGCACGGTTCCCAAGAAGCGCTTCAGCCGCCCGCCGGGCGTCGAAGCCCCGCACGTGTCCACGTTGGCGCCCCCCCCGCCCTCGGATGCCCCCCCTGCCCCGACCGCCAGCAGCGCAGACGAGAACGCCCGAGTGAGCACCGTCGACAGCTACGCGAACGCACGGCTCAGCCTCCGTGACGCGTCGGATGCCTGGGGCTCCGGGGCGATGCTACGTCGCGCGGGCGCGTCGATCGAGATCGACCTGTCGGACTCTTGGGACGACCTGGACGCGCCGAGCATCACCAACTCCGCGGCTGTGGAGGCCGCCACCGTCGTCAACGCCCCTCGCGGCCCGCGCCGCTCGTACTCCAAGGCGCCCGTGCGCGCTCCCGGGGACATTGGCACCACGCTCGCGCAGATGCGCACGCTGCGCGACCGGGACGCGGTGCTGACCATGGCCTGCGAAGCCACCCTCTTGGTCGCGCGCGCCGCGGTCTTTCTAGCGCTGCGCGGCCAGGTGCTGCGCGGCTGGTCCGGACGAGGTGGGAGCCTGACGGCAGACTCCGTACGGAACCTCTGGATCCCGGTCTCCACACCGTCGATGTTTCGCGGCGTGGTTCAAGATGGCGTGACCTACGCCGGCTCCTACGGTGTGACCGCCGCAGACAACCTCTTCCGCGCCGCGACAGGCAGCCGCGGTGGCGTCGTGGTCGTGTGCCCGGTGGAGGTCATGGACAAGACGGTGGCGGTGCTCGTCGCGGACGACGTCCGCTACGGCGACGAAGGTCAAGAGCGCGTCGAGACCCTGGCGCAGTCCGTGGGCGACGCGCTCAAGCGCATCATCCTCGCGCGCAAGAGCTGAGCTGCAACGGAGAACAGGTCGCCAGCTGGCGCCGTGCGCTGGTCGCGGGGTGGAACGCGCTTCGCGCCGTTGTCAAAGCGATCGATTGCCGAAGAGGCGATCGGCTCGAACAATCGCGATCGCTTGGTCGATTTCTGACGCGCGGCATTCGGCAATGCTTTCAACAACTTAGGAGGCAATACGTCGAGTGACATCATGTAATGTGACCCTACGTTGCACGACACGGATTGTCATCTCGTGAGCGTGGTGATAGATCGTCCGGATGCGGATCTCCAACAGCTTCTCCGAGGGCGAAATCCAAGTCCTCGAGTTCATCCTCCAGACTCTCCTTCGCGGCGGGTCCCCCCACCTCGCCACTCGGAACAAGGACTTCGCCTCGGTCTACCGCAAGGTCATGACCATGAAGAAGCGGGTCAACGAGAAGAAGGACGCGGACGTCGTCGCCCAGTCCTCCGTCGGTACGATCGCGTCCCCCCGCGACGAAGACGAGTCGGGCGACGAGGCGGCCAGCGCCAAGGTCGGCTGATCCGCGTCTGGCCGGGGCCAGCGCTTGACTTGCCCCGGCCGCTCACGTAATCGCGAGGCCCATGCTGCTCCTACTCGGTGGCCGCGTGCTCGACCCCTCCACCGGTCGAGACGAAACGGCAGATGTGGTGGTCGAAGCTGGTCGTATCGTCCGCGTGGGACCCGGCGCCGCAGGGGAGTTCGCCGGCCGAGAGCAGGTCGAGCGCATCGACTGCTCGGGCAAGTGGGTGGTGCCGGGGTTCATCGACCTCCACGTGCACCTCCGCGAGCCCGGCCACGAGTACAAGGAGGACCTCGCGTCCGGCCTCGCTGCCGCTGCCGCCGGCGGGTTCACCACCGTGTGCCCCATGGCCAACACCAGGCCCTGCAACGACAACCGCGCCATCACCGAGATGATGATGAGCGGCGCCAAGGCCGTCGGGCGTGGGGTCCGGCTGCTGCCCTTCGGGGCCATGACCAAGGGCCTCGCCGGTGAAGAGCTCGCCGAGATGGGCGACATGCGCAAGGCCGGGGCCATCGGCGTGAGCGACGACGGCCGCTGCTTGATGAACGCCGCCGTCATGCGGCGAGCCCTGGAGTACGCGAGCACCTTCGACCTCCTGGTATCGCAGCACGCCGAGGACCACCACATGACCGAGGGTGCGCAGATGAACGAGGGCGAGCTCTCGACGCGCCTGGGTCTGCGCGGTTGGCCGCGTGAGGCCGAGGACATCATCGTGGCGCGCGACCTCATCCTGGTGGAGCGCACCCGGGCCCGCTACCACGTAGCCCACATCTCGAGCATGGGCGCCGTGCGCTTGATCCGTGAGGCCAAGTCGCGCGGCCTGCGCGTCTCGGCGGAGGTCACCCCGCACCACCTCACCATGACCGAGCAGGCGCTGATCAACTACGACACCCACTGCAAGGTCAACCCGCCGCTGCGCACGGAAGAGGACCGCGCCGCGCTGATCGCGGCCCTGGCCGACGGGACCATCGACTGCATCGCGACCGACCACGCGCCCCACTCCACCATGGAGAAGGACTGCGAGTTCTCCGCCGCGTCGGTGGGCATCAACGGCCTCGAGACGGCCATCGCCAGCACCCTCGCGCTCGTGCGCGCGGGCCAGCTCAGCCCCCTGCGCTGGGTCGAGTCCCTCTCCACCTCCCCCGCCAAGCTGGTCCCCGACCTGGACGCCGGTTCGCTGCGTGAGGGCTCGCGAGCCGACATCACCGTGGTGGACCCCGAGCGTCGCTGGACCGTCACCCGAGAAGCGCTACGCTCGAAGTCGTTCAACACCCCGCTGCTGAACCACGAGGTCACAGGGGGTATCCACCGCACCATCGCCGGAGGCGCCGTCATCTACGAGGCGCCGCGCTCTTGAGCCCCGGCCCCGCGCCCTCGCCCGCTCCACGCCACCCCCCGCCGACCCACCGAATCATGCACACGACGACGCCCGCCCGCCCCGCACACTTGGCCCTCGCTGACGGAACCGTCTTCACAGGCATCTCTGTCGGAGCCGAGGGCGAGACCAGCGGCGAGGCCGTGTTCACGACGGGCATGACTGGGTACCAGGAGGTCCTCACGGACCCGTCCTACTGCGGTCAAATCGTGACCATGACGGCGCCGCAGATCGGCAACACCGGCGTCAACGACGAAGACCCGGAGACCAGCCACCCGTACCTGTCGGGCTTCATCATGCGCGAGCTGTCTCCCGTGGTGAGCAACTGGCGCTCCAACAGCTCCCTGCACGACTACCTGGTCAAGCACAACATCGTCGGGCTGGCCAACATCGACACGCGCACGCTCACGCGACACATCCGCGACCACGGCGCCCAGACGGGCGTCATCGGCACCGGGGATCCGGCCGCGCTCGTCGCCAAGGCCAAGGCCGCGCCCAGCATGGAGGGCCTGGACCTCACGGGCAACGTCACCACCAAGGAGCGCTACGCCTGGAGCGAGTCTGGCGCCCCCTGGACCACCGCGCAGCAGGACACCGGCCTCCACGTGGTGGCCGTGGACTTCGGCGTGAAGCGCAACATCTTGCGCTGCTTGGTGGACGTGGGCTGCAAGGTCACGGTCGTCCCGGCGCGCACCTCCGCGGCGGACATCCTGGCGCTGAAGCCCAGCGGCGTGTTCCTGTCCAACGGTCCGGGAGACCCGGCGGCGGCGACGTACGCCATCGAGACCATCCAGCAGCTGGTGGGCAAGACCCCGCTCTTCGGCATCTGCCTCGGGCACCAGCTGCTCGCGCTGGCGCTCGGCTGCAAGACCTACAAGCTCAAGTTCGGTCACCGCGGGCTCAACCAGCCCGTGAAGGACCTGTCCACGGGTCGCATCGAGATCACCACCCAGAACCACGGCTTCTGCGTGGACGTGGAGTCCATGGCGGGCAAGTGCACCATGACGCACGTGCACCTGAACGACGGCACCTGCCAGGGCTTCGAGCACACGGAGACGGGGGCCTTCGCCGTCCAGTACCACCCCGAGGCCGCCGCCGGCCCCCACGACTCGCGCTACCTCTTCGAGCGCTTCGTGGAGCGGATGAACGCAGCGCGCGCATGACCCGCGGGCGGCGCCGTGAGACGTCGACCGGGCGCTCGTCGCGCGTCTTGGCCACGTGCCACCTCCACTCCCTCGTGCCGCCCATCCTGCTCCTCGCCAGCCTGCTCCTGCCGGGCTGTCGGGCGCATGTCCCCGTGCCGGACGCGCGCAACCTGATCACCAGCGGCGTCGCGCCCGGCTGCCTGACGCTCGAGAACCGCACGGGGGACTTGGTCTGCTACGTGTACGTGTCTCAGGAGCCACGCGCGTGGGGCCACGACCGCCTGGCGCCCGCCGAGGTGATCGACCCGAACAGCGCGCGGCACTTTCACGTGGGCGAGGGGACCTGGCGGGTGCGCGCCGAGGACTGCTCACGGCGCGGAGTGTTTCAGCGTGACGCGCTGGTGGTGGGGCCCGAGGGCGTGGCCGTGCGGCTGTTTGCCCGCGAGTAGCGGCTGTTGACGCCCCGCTGGGGCCGGGGACACGATGGGCCCACGCCCTCCGCCTGCGCTGGCCGGCATGAGCGCCATTGCGCTCGAGAACGACGCCGCTGGACGAGGAGCCGAGCTAGAGCGCGACCACCGGTTGTGTGAGCGGAAGCAGCCGCCCGCCGCTCGTGCGCTGGGGCCAGAGGTCAGTCCAGAAAACGCAGCGCGGGCTCGAACACGTCCTGCGCGGCGTGGCGGCCGACGGCCAGGTCGCCGTGCCCGTAGTCCGCCGCGTAGCCCGTGGCCACACCGAGCACGTGCACGGTGGGGGTCTGGCCGGTGTCCGCGCCCCAGCGCTCGGCCGCGTAGCGCACCCCATCCACGCGCGCGATCCGGTCCGCGGCCCCCGCAAAGAAGAGCACCGGAACGCGCACGTCACGCAGCCCTTCGCAGACGTGCTCGGCCTCGACGCGGAGGTGTCCCTCGTCCCCCAGCCACTCGCCGAAGTCTGCCGCCAGGGCCCCCGGGATGCTCTCGATCACGTCCACCAGCGCGCTCGGCGCGACGCCCTTGTCCACGTTGTCGGGGTTGTGCACCAGGCGGTGGAAGGGGCCGGGCAGGTAGTCGACCATGAACGCGAAGGAGCGCGCCCAGAAGCGCAGCGAGAGCGGCGGCACCACGTAGCGCGGGAGCAGTCCGGCCACGCGCAAGAAGCCGAAGGGCCGGTACACGCGACCGGGGGAGCCGACGATGACCACGCGGCGCACCAACGCCTCCGGCAGTGTGCGGCCCAACGCCCCGTAGATGAGCATGCCGCCCATGGAGAAGCCCACCAGGTCCAGCTGAGCCTGCCCGGTGCGCTCCAAGACCGCGCGCACCCCGGTGGGCAGGTCGTGGTCGCGCATGACGCGGTAGCGGGTGTTGCGCCTCTCTCTCCACGAGAGGTCGCTGCGGCCCGAGCGCAGGGTGAGCAGCCACACGTCGCGGCCCTGAGCGGCGAAGTGCCGCGCCATGCTGCAGTCGGCCCGCACGTCCAGGTTGCGGTGGTTGGCCGCCACGCCGTGCACCATGAGCACGGGCGGTGCGGCCGCGGTGGGTTCGTTCTGGCCCACCCGGCGGAGCTCGACCGCGCTGCCGTCGGCCGTCGGGATGCGCTCACAGAGGCTATAGTGGAGGTGCGTCCGGAGGCGCCCCACCCAGAACCCGAGGTGCGCCCACCAGAGCAGCACCAGGATCACCCCTGAGACCAGCCATGGAAGCGGCGGAGCGAGGAGCGCCTGCAGCGAGTCCGCGTTCATGAGCGGGGGACTATGGCGTTCGGGTCGTGGAACGCAACCGGCTGCCTACTTCCAGAGCGACGCGCGCAGCCTCTCCATCTGGGCGCGCTCGTCCGAGAGCTGCACCAGCGTCATGCCGGTCCCGTTGCTGAGCTCCGCGAGGGCGCTCTCACCGCGACCGCGCGCCTCACGCGCCGTGCGGATGAGCTCGGCCACGCTGCGGGTCACCTCGGCGTTGGCTTGGGCCACGAACGCAGCCAGGCGCTGACCGAACTCGTCGATGCGCTCATCGAAGGCGTCGGCCATCTTGGCGGCGGCGTCTTCCACGGCCTTGGGGGCCTCGGCCTTGGCGCGCTCCTTGGTCTGCTTCTCGGCGCGGCCGCGGAACACGTACGCCAGCACGGGCGCGGCGAGCGCCATGGCCCCGCCCACCACGATGTTGCTCAGCACCATCAGCGTGACGCCGAAGGCCCCCACCGCGAAGACGGATACGTCGTAGGCCAGCGTGTTGACCTCCAGGTGCAGCGCAGGCCCGCCCTCCCCCAGGGACTTCCGGAGGCGCTCGGCCTGGGTCTTGGCGTCCTCACTGACGAAGGCGATGGCCTCCTCCGCGACCCGCTCGAGCCGCTTGGCGATCTCCTCAGTCTGGTCCTCCGCGAACTCGCGGAAGCGGGCCTCGATGAAGCCCGCCAGGTGAGCCTGGAGGTCCTTCGCCTCGGCGGCGTCAATCTCCCCAGGCAGCGACTGCGCAAAGCTGCGCCCAAAGCTGAGCACGTCCGCGCGCACCACGGCCTTCACGGCGGCGATGTTCTCGCGAATGCGCGCGCTGCGGGCCGCGATGCGCTCCTCGCTGGCGTCCAGGTCCGCTTCCAGAGCCCCCAGGCGGCGCTCCATGTCGGACGCCTCCATCTGCAGCGCGCGCTGCTGCACCTCGATGCCGGTGACGAGCGTCTGCGCCGCGCGGATGCCCGCCTCGAGCCCGTTGTCGATGAGCACGCGGCCCCGCTCCTCGCGCAGGTAGCGCGTGAGGAACTCGCTGAGCTCGGGCAAGCCCGAGTCCGCCGCCCCCTCGAGGGCCTGCTCGGCGCTGATGCCGAAGACGCGGGGTTCGGGGACGAGCTTGGCGAGGTTCATGCGCGCGTAGGCCAGCGCCTCGGCCTGCTCTTCCGCGTCCAAGAGGTCCATCTTGTTGACCACGAACACGACCTTGTCGCGGCTGGCGCTGAGCAGCTTGCCCACGATGAACTGCCGCTCGCTCTCTTTCAGGATCTGCCCTGCATCCAGCAGGAAGATCACGGCGTCGGCCTTGGGGATGTACTCGTAGGTGATCTCGGCGCGCGCGTCGTTGAGGTCGTTCACACCCGGCGTATCAACCAGGATCACGCCCTCCCCCAGCACGGTGTTGGGGTACTCGAGGTCCAGGTGCTGCACGCCGTCCGCGATGGCCGAGCCCCCCACCTCGTAGTTGGCGATGTCCGCGAAGGGCAGGCGCTCTTCCGTGCCGTCCGTGCGGACCGCCGTGGCGCTCTGCTCCTCGCCGTGCCGGATGCGGTGGATGACGGCCGTGGTGGGCGTGACGCCGGAGGGGAGCACCGCCTTGCCCAGCAGCGCGTTCACGAAGGTGGTCTTGCCGTGGTTGAACTCACCGAGCACCACCAGGTGGAAGCGCTCGTCGCGCAGCCGCGCGATGCGGTCTTGCTCCAGGGTCTTGGCCAGCGTCGCGGCGCCCGCGCTCTTGGCGAGGCGCGCCACGTTGCGGAGCCGCGTCAGCGCCTCGGACCTGAGCTCGGTGTAGTCAGCGGCCACGTCTACCTCAGCCTTCCTTGTCCGCGGCTCCCGGCGCTCCCGCGAGCGACGGGTCCGCGATCTCGATGATGCGCGCCGTGCGCGCGTCCACTTCGGCCATGTCGATGCCGGTGTCCCCGACACCCATGGCGCGGCGAAAGAGCGCGCTCTCCGCGAAGACCTGCAGCGCGTGGATGCGCTTGGGCAGGTAGGGGTGCGTGGCGAAGGCCTCTTGGTACCGCCCCAGGTTGCCGCGCCCGTCCTCGAACTGCCGCAGGTACACGTCCAGGTCGATCTGGTCGTAGAGCTTCTGGCTGCCGCAGGCCAGCTTCAGGAACGAGCGGCGCGCGCTGTCGAGGTCGCGGCTGCACAGCAGCCCCGCCCTGTCGCAGGTGATCTCGGCGCGACGCGACCAGGTGGCGAGCGCGATCTCCGCAGGCGCGATGATCCACCGCAGGAAGATGGCGGCGCTGGTCTTGAGGACGCGCAGCACGGTGCCATAGACCACGTGTCGGTTCTGGATGTGGCCCATCTCGTGCCCGATGACGAAGCGCAGCTCGTCCTCGGTGAAGTGGTCCAGCAGCGCCGAGTGCACCACGATGAAGGCGTCGTCGTTGGTGCCGAAGGTGTAGGCGTTGATCACCGGGCTGTTGGCGACGTAGAGCTTGGGCAGCGCGATGCCCAGCGTGTCTGCGCAGCCCCGCGCGATGGCGTGCAGCCGCGGGATCTGCTGCTCGCTGACCCGCAGCATGGTGCCCAGCTGCTGCGCGTCCATGAGCTGCGCGCTCGCGCGGACGACCGACGCCGCCGCCAGCTCCACGGGGCGCATGCGCTGGAAGGCGCGCAGCATGGCCACGTCCGCGGAGAAGGCGTACTCCGGTGCGCCGCTCGGGCGAGCCGCCGCGCCCCCATTCGACTGGGACCGGACGTAGCTCTGAAAGTCGAGGGGCGGCGGGGACATGCGCAGGATGGTACGAACAGGACCGTCCGATCTATCCCGACAACCCGCGACGACGCAACCTTGCTCCCGCGTGGACGCAGAAAGGTGGCCCGGTCCGGAGGCGTTGGCCGGGTCGGGAGGCGTTGGCCGCCCCGCGCCGGCGGCACCTCCATTACGCCGGAGACACGTTACCGCGCGCAGAGCGGACAGAACGGTCCCGTAGCGTTGCCACGAGCCCCAGTGTGGGTAAGGAAACCACACATGGCCGGAATCACGATTGTCGGTACGGGGCACTACGTCCCGGGCGAGCCCATCCCCAACGCCAACCTGGCGCGCGTCATGGACACCGACGACGCGTGGATTCGGCAGCGCACAGGCATCGAGCAGCGCCACTTCGTCGCGGAGGGTGAGGGGGTCAGCGACCTCGCGCTGATCGCCGCCCGCCGTGCGCTCAAGGCCGCGGGGATGGAGCCCGAGGAGATCGACTACATCATCTTCGCGACCATGACGCCGGAGCACATCTTCCCCGGCTCGGGCGGCTTGCTGGGGGCCAAGCTCGGCATCCCGCGCGTCCCCGCGCTGGACATCCGGCAGCAGTGCGCGGCCATGCCCTACGCCTTCCAGGTCGCCAACGGGCTGGTCATGACCGATCAAGCCAGCAAGGTGCTGATCCTGGGCGCGGACGCGCACGCGGGCTTCATGCCCTGGGACGACTGGGACATCCTCACCGGCGAGACCGACCGGGAGATCACCGAGGACGCCTACGACAAGGGCACGCGCCACCGCAACCTGGCGGTGCTCTTTGGCGACGGGGCGGCCGCGCTGGTGGTGCAGAAGGCGCCCGACGGCGCGGGCTTCCTGGGCACCGAGGTGCACACGGACGGGCGCCTCTTCGACCGCATCTACATCGCCAGCGGCGGCTTCAAGACGCGCCCCTACTTCACCCCGGAGATGTTCGAGCGCGAGGAGCACATCCCCAAGATGCAGGGGCAGGACCTCATGAAGGTCGCCGTCACGGAGCTCAACCGCGTGGTGCGCTCGCTGTGCGCCAAGCACGACGTCACCCTCGAGGAGGTGGACTGGTTCGTGGCGCACCAGGCCAACGACCGCATCAACGCCGCCGTGCAGAAGGCGCTCGGCGTGCCCGCGGAGAAGGTCCCCAGCAACATCGCGCGCTTCGGCAACACATCGGCGGCCACCATCGGCATCCTCTTGGACGAGATGCTGCGCGACGGGCGCGCCAAGCCCGGTCAGCTGATCTGCTTCTTCGCGCTGGGCTCCGGGCTGAACTGGGGCGCCACGCTGATTCGCCTCTGAGCGCAGGCGCCGTTAGCGCCCGGCGGCCCATCGTCAGTGCCGGGCCCGGCGGTGCTCCACCATGATGCAGCGGTCCTGGACCACCGCGATACCGGCGTCCGCCAGCCTGAGCGCGGAGGCGTCGTCACGGATGCCCGACTGCAGCCAGACGCACTTGGGCCGCAGCGCGAGCAGCGCAGACACGTGGTCCGCGACGTCTTCGGAGCGCCGGAACACCACGACGATGTCGATGTCGCGCAGGCGCTGGAGGTCGCGCTCCACGGGCAGGCCGAGGATCTCCTTGGCCTCCGGGTAGTACACCGGCACCGGGATGACCTCGACGCCGACGGAGTCCAGGTACGCCGGGACGTAGTACGCGGGCTGGTCCTTGCGCGACTCGGGCTTGATGCCCAGCACGGCCACACGGCGCGCGTCGAGGGCGATGACCCCGATCTGCGCGGAGTCGGTCACGATGAGTGGATGGGGGGATGTCATCGACCCCAAGCGTGGACTGACCGCGCGTCAGCCGCCAGGCGCCGGACTGGCCGCCGCCCCAGCCGTGGCCAGGGTCTCCGTGGTTCCGTCCGGATAGATGGCGACGGCCCAGCTCTCGGCCTCGTACGGACCACCCGGCACCCCCGCGTTCCAGTCGAGGTTCAGCCAGAGCGGGCAGTCGCTCGCAGGGCGGTAGTGGATGCCGTTCACCCGCTGGCGCAGCCTGCGGTCGGTCAGGGCCTGGTAGTGCGCATCCAGGTGCGCGCGCACCTCCTCGGCCTCACCGCTGAGGCAGACCTCCGGGTAGGCGTGCCCGCCTGCGGGGCCGCTCATCATGACGATGCGCGCGCGCCCCCCGATGGCCGTGATCATCGAGGCCACGACGATCGCGAAGTCGTCGCAGTCTCCGACGTATTCGTTGGTGATGGTCTCGCTCGCGTGCGCGAAGTACTCGGCCCCCTGCGGGTCGTTCACGTAGCGCCAGCGGCCACGCACGTGGGTGAAGATGCTGGCCACCTGCTCGACGCTGAAATTGCCTTGCTGGCTCGCCGCCAGCCGGACGGCCGCGTTGCGCACCACGGGGTCGGAGCTGTCCATGGACGCCACCACGCGGTCGCGGGTGTGCACGCGTACGGAGAGCTCCTGCTCGCTGGTGGGGCGCGGCCCAATCGGCTGGAGCTGCTCGCGGACGACACGCGCGCGCTCCTCACCCCCGTGCTGCCAGACCCACACGCCCACCCCGGCCGCTGCGGACAGCAAGATCAGCGACAGGAAGATGCTCCCAACGCGACCACCGGGCTTCCCCGGTGGCGGCTTGCGGCCGACGATGAGCGCGGTGTGGCAGGCCGCGCACTCGAGCGTGCCTCCACCGAAGCCGCGCGGGATGAGGCCCGTCTGACCGCAGGCGCCGCAGATGTACTTGCGGCCGGGGATGCTCATCCCGAGGATGGTGTCTCCCGCCGCGCCGCTGCGCAGGAAGGCATAGAGGTCTGGGTGGCCCCAGGGGAACGAGACGGCGCCGAGGCGCAGGTCGTCCCCCGGCCGCAGCTGCGCCTGACTCACGCGCTGGCCGCGTACCCACGTCCCGTTTGCGCTGCCGAGGTCCTCCACGAGCAGCGTCGCCCCCTGCCAGCTGAGGCGCGCGTGACGCCCGGAGACCGAACCGTCGCTCAAGACGAGTCCGCAGTCTCGTGAGCGTCCGACGACGATTTGGCGGCTATCGGTCATGGGGCATGCGGGGGAGTGGGCGCCGGGCTTGGCGCAGCGGAGACCACGGGGCCGTGCTGCGCGTCGAGCACCCGGAGCACATTCTCACCGAAAATGGCCGACACGGGGAGCTCACGAGCCTCGAGGGCCGCGCGCAGCGCCGGCAGGTCCGACACGTCGGCGAGCCCAGTGGGCAGCTCCCCCACCCCGTCGAAGTCCGAGCCCAGACAGGCGGCCCCCGGACCACCGACCTCCACCACGTGCGCGAGGTGCTCGGCCAGCCGATCCACAGTCGGATAGCTCAGCGCGGGATCCAGCTGCAGCGCGAGCGCGCGCGCCGCGACCCCTCGCGGGCGGTGGTGCGTGTGCTCCGCGGCCAGCGCCGAGAACTCGGTCTCGTACTGCCGCTGCACTCGACGGCGCCCTGCGCGGTAGGCCGCATCGAGGAACTGCGCGTAGAAGTTCACGCACACGGCGCCGCCGTTGGCCGCGATGGCGCGGATCATGGCGTCGGTGACGTTGCGCGGGTGCGCGGCCAGGTCGCGGCAGGAGCTGTGGGACGCCAGCACGGGCCGGGTGGTGACGCGCAGGATGTCCTCGAAGGTCGCGTCGCTCACGTGCGACACGTCCACGATCATGCCCAGCGCGTTCAGCTCGGCGACGAGCTCGCGACCCGCGTCGGTGAGCCCCTGCGAGGGCTGCCGGCCCGTCGAGCTGTGGCCGAAGTCGTTGTCGGTGGACCACGTGATGGTCATGTAGCGCACGCCGCGCCGGTACAGCTGCCGGGCGCGCTCGATGGCCTCACGGACGTCGCTCGTGCCGAGCCCGTGTGCTCCCTCGACCCCCATCAAGATGGCGGCCTTGCCGGACTCGAAGGCCGCGCGCACCTCGTCACCGCTGGTGCACAGCGCGGCCTGCTCGGGGTGCTCACGCACCAAGGACTCCACCGCGCCGACCAGCGCGAGCGTCCGGCGCCAGGCGCGCTCCCCCCCGTACTTGCGAGGGTCCACCCAGATGCTCAGGAACACGCCGCTCAGCTCGCCCTCGCGCATGCGCACGAGGTCCAGGTGCCCGTCCGGCAAGCGCTGCGACAGGTCCGCCCCCTCGTCCAGCATGCGCTGCGTGGTGTCCGCGTGCGTGTCGATGGCCAGCACGCGAACCTGTGGGACAGCGGGTGGTGGAGGCGGCTCTGGCGCGGCGGCAGGCGCCACCTCCGGCACGGGCTCGGGGTCCGCTTGGGCCGCTCGGTCACCGCCACAGGCCGCGAGGCTCCCCGCGCCCACCAGGGCGCAAGCGCCCAGCGCGAGCCTGAGCGAAACGGGGCGGCGAGCACAGCACGGCATCGAGGCGATGTACTCCGGGGGGGCGCCCGCATCAAGAAGAGGGGTCCGCCGCGAGCTCCCGCGGCGCGTGGCCTCCGCGACCCCAGTAGGCCACGTAGCTCGCGAAGATCATCGCGCCAAAGACCACGCTCACACCCCACGGTCGCAGCTGCACCACGTCCTCCGCCACGCTCGCCAACACGCCGCGCGGGCGGGTCACGAGGTCCCAGCTGTTCCAGCGCAGGAAGCGCCCGAGGTAGATCGCGTAGCCACTGAGGGCCGAGATGATCACCAGCGCCGACCAGGCCGACGACGCTCGCAGTCGGGCGCGCAGCTGCCTGTGCACGATCTCGAGCGACGCGAGCCCCACGAACAGTCCCGCCATGGCGAGCGACGCGAAGAAGGCGATGTCGTACCAAAGGGGCACGGGCGGCCGATGGCGTAGGTGCACGAAATCCGTGAGCAAGTAGGGAGCGTTTGGGAAGAAGGCCAGCCAGGCCAGGCCGAGCAGCGCCGCTGGCAACGGGCGCTGGACCCGCTCCAACCAGAGCGCCAGGCCCAGCGGGACCCAGGCGAGGAAGAGGTTCCAGCCGAAGACCAGGAACGCGAGCTCGCCGGTATAGGCGGCCCGCGCGCCCAAGAGAGCGACGGCCAGCGCGCTGAACAGCGCAAGCGGGAGGACGCGGTGAAGGAGCATCCCCAGAGGATGACGGCGGGATGTGGCGGGCACGCGGCGGCAACGAGGAGAGAGCGTGGCGGCATTCCCAGATGCGCGGCTGACGCGGGTGCGATACACCCGTGCGCGTGCCTGCCCTTTCCGACCAAGTCGTCCTCGTCACCGGCGCCGCCCGCGGCATCGGGCTGGCGTGCGCGCGGCTCCTTGCTGGGCAAGGGGTGCGCCTGCTCCTCAACGACCTGGGCTGCGACGAAGCTGGCCACGGCGCCGATCCCACCCTCGTGGAGGCCGTGGCCCGCGAGCTGCAAAGAGACGGCGCCGACGTCGTGGCAGACGCGACGGACGTGACCGAGGACGGCGCGGCCGACGCGCTGGTGTCGCTGGCCGTCACGCGGCTCGGCCGACTGGACGGCCTGGTGTCATGCGCGGGCGTGGTCGAGCGTGCCCGCTTTGCGCGCACCACGGCGGCGCAACGCGCGAAGGCCTTCGCGGTAGGTGCCGAGGCGCCGCTGGCCCTCACACGGGCCGCGCACCCGGCCATGCAGCGCGCCGGCGGAGGCAGCGTCGTGGTGATGGCCGGGACCGCTGGGCTGCAGGGGCAGCGCCGTGACCTCGCGGCCGCGATGGCCCAGGGCGCGCTGCTGGGGTTCGTTCGGACCGCTGCGCTCGAGCTGCGGCCGGACAAGGTGCGCGTCAACGCCGTGGTTCCCACCGCGCTCACACGGCAGACCGCCGAACTCCCGCTCTTCCAGTCGGGCCGGGCCAAGCTGACCCCGGAGCACGTCGCGCCCCTGGTCGCGCACCTGCTGTCCGACCGCGCCGCGAATGTCTCAGGCGCGATCCTGGGGGTCGCGGGGTCACGCTTCTTCGCGCACCAGGCCAGCGAGACCGACGGCTACTTCGGGGAGGGAGACGAGCCCCTGGACCTCGACGTCATCGCTGCGCGCTGGGACGACGCTACGCGCTGACGCTCACCTCGCGGCTCGAGGCACCGCCGACCCCTACAGGTCGATGATGACGACGCCGCGCTCGGGAGCGTCGGGGTCACGACCATCTTCCTCCGTGTGCGGCAGGGGTGGCCGCTTCGGAGGCATGGGCAGCTGGAGAGCGGGCTGGTCACGGATGGACCGTTCTCGCTCTTCTCGCTGCCTGATTTGGTCGATGATGAACGGAGGTAGCACGTTGTTGTTCGTTCGTTGCCCACTATACCAAGCGCGCTCGGGGGGGGACAACATTCACACTGTGTTTTTGTTTGGAGCCAGGTGTTGGGGACCCCGGCCGTGGGGTCCTGACTGTTAGACGACCCGCAGCCCGAAACGTTTCGCGGTGCCCGGTGTCCTTGTTGTAGGTTCGTTTGATCTGATGCCCACCCGCCCCGTCGCGTCCGTGTATGTCGCTCGCCCGCAGCCGGCCCACCGCGCTGCGTCGCGCCTCGCGAGCGCCGCGCTCACGGGGCTCCTGACGCTCTGCGTCGGAGTCGCGGGAGCCGTCGCGCAGGCGCCCTACGCCCCGGACAGCAGCGAGTGGGACGGCCTCGGTGAGCTGCTGCGTCTGGCCAGTGAGCACCACATCGCCCTCGAGACCCCCACGGATCTCGACCTCGGATCGCTGCGGGCCACGGACGCCCTCATCGTCCTGTTCCCGAGTGAGCCACTCCCGATGAGCCTCGGCGGCTTCATGGCGGAAGGCGGCCGCGTGGTTGTCGCGGACGACTTCGGCGCCGCCGACGAGTTCCTGCGCACCTTCGGGATCCAACGCGCCGCCATCCACGCCGAGGGTCTGCGCGGCAACCCCAACCTGCCCATCGCTGCCCCACGCGGCGCCCATCCGATCACCGCGGGCGTAAGCGCCCTGGTCACCAACCACCCCACCGGCCTGTCTCATCCGGAGCTCGTGCCGGTCTTCTCCGTGGGCGACCCCGGTCAGGCCGTGGTGCTTGCCGGCGCCGTCGGGTCGGGCCGTCTCGTGGTGCTCGGCGACCCCAGCGTGCTGATCAACAACATGATGCAGTTTCGAGGAAACAAGCGTTTCGCGTTGAATTTACTGCAGTACATAACTTCACAAGGCGGCTCCGGACGCATCTTCCTGCTGCTGCCGGGTGCCACCCTGCACGGTCGCTTCGGCACGCTGAACGCGGACCGCCCGCTCGAGCGCACGCGGCTCGCCCTGGAGCGCGCCGCCTCTCTGGACCTCCCGGGCTTCATGGTGCGCATGCTCGCCGTGGCCATCGCCGCCATCCTCCTGCTCTTCGCGGCCTCTGCGCTCCCCTCCGCGTCGCCGTATCAACAGAGCATCTTTCTGCCGGTCGACCCACGTGGAAGCGGCGGGACGGGCGGGCGACTGGCGCGCCTGCGGATCGACGGCGACACCCTCTCGGCGGCCCTCGCCTACCGCTTCGAGCTGCTGGCGGAGCTGCGCCGCCGGCTGCGGCTCCACCCCGACACGGACGCCGCGCACGTGGCGCGTGCGCTCGACGCAGCTCGGCTGCCGCCCTCGGTCGGGCGCGCGGGCGGGTCCACCCTCGCACGTCTGGAGCGGCTCTGGACGCAGGTAGACGTGCGTGGCCGCACACCACGAGTACGGCGAGCGGAGCTGGCTTCCATGGTAGAACGCGGCGAGGCGGTGCTGGCCGCCCTGCCCGAGCCGGGTACCGCAGCAGGTGCCCCGTCGCAGACCCCTTCCCCGACCTCGCCGTAGGACACTCGTGACCCACCCCGCTCAAGCGCTTGGACAAGCCGACTCGGCGGCCATCCCCGCCGACCTCCTGAAGCACGCCGCCGAGCAAGCGCGCCAGGTGGTGGAGGCGGTCCAGTCGGTCTACGTAGGCCCGCACGCTGTGCCCGAGCTGCTGCTGGTCGCCCTCTTGGCCCGCGGCCATGTGCTGCTGGAGGGCGTACCCGGCGTGGCCAAGACCACCCTGGTGAAGGCCTTCGCGTCCACGCTCGGCTGCGGTTACCGCCGCATCCAGTTCACGCCCGACCTGCTCCCGGCCGACATCACGGGCACCTACGTGCTGGACCCCCGCAACGGGACCTTCGAGCTGCGCACCGGGCCCATCTTCGCGAACGTGGTGCTGGGGGACGAGATCAACCGAGCGCCCGCCAAGACCCAGAGCGCCCTGCTCGAGGCCATGCAGGAGAGCCAGGTCACCGTGGAGGGCGAGACGCGCGCGCTGCCAGCCCCGTTCCTGGTGCTCGCCACGCAGAACCCCGTGGAGCAGGGGGGCACCTACCCGCTGCCCGAGGCGCAGATCGACCGCTTCCTGGTGCGCATCGTGCTCGGGTACCCCACGGAAGAGGCCGAGCTGGGCGTCTTGCGGCGCTTCGCGCGCGCCCCCGAGATGCCCTCCGCCGTCCTCACGCCCGCCGCGATCCTCTCGCTGCAGGCCCTCGTGGAGCGCGTCCACGTGGAAGACGAGGTGCTCGAGTACGTGGTGCGCCTCGCCCGCGCGACGCGCTCCCATGGGCGCCTCTTGCTGGGCGTCAGCCCGCGCGCGGCCCTCGCGCTGGTGAACGCCGCGCGCGCCAAGGCGCTCCTGGATGCGCGCGACTACGTGCTGCCGGACGACATCAAGCAGCTCTGCGGGCCGGTGCTGGCGCATCGCCTCGTGCTGACCCCGGAGGCCGAGATGGACGGCGCGACGGCCGAGGACATCCTGACCCAGACCCTCTCGCGCGTGGCGTTGCGGCGGGACTGACATGCTCCCGGTCCCGTCGCGTGAAGCTCGCTTGCTGTTCGCCACGGCCGTGAGCTTCTTGGCGCTGGGCTTCGTGTTCTCGTCCGCTGCGGCCGTGACGCTCGCGTCCGTCACTCTCCTTACCCTCGCCACGCTCGCCGCCTGGACGGTGCCACTCGGTCGTCGCGTCCGGCGGCAACGGCTGGAGTTCGCGTGGTGGCTGGACCGCGCCACGGGCGGCAGCAGCGGCACCATCGTGCCCGGTGCCCCCTTCCAGGTGCGCTGCTACGTCCGGCACCGCGGCGCAGACGCGCTCGCGCTGACCGACGTACGGCCCCTCGCGGCAGACGGCGTCGAGCTCCTGCCGGTGCCCGCGAGCGACCTGCTGGTGTCGCCGAGCTCGCGCACCGAGTTCACGTGCCGCCTGAGCGCCAAGGCCGTCGGGCGGGTCGTGCTGCACGGCCTGGCGGTGTCCCTGCGCGGCCCCTTGGGCCTCTTCAGCATGCCCCTCTACTTCCCCAACCCGCTCGTGGTGCGCGTGCTGCCGCGCGCGGCGGCGCTGGCGCGACGCAGCCACCCTCGCACCGGCTACGCCGCCAGCCGAGCCGGGCGCACGGCGCTGCGCCGCCGCGGTGGTGGCACCGACTTCCACGAGCTGCGGCAGCTTCAGCCCGGAGACTCGTTCAAGTCCATCGCGTGGAAGGCCAGCGCCCGCAGCGGGCGCCTGCTCATCAAGGAGGTGGAGCAAGAGGTCCAGGAGGCGCACGTGGTCGTGCTGGACGTCAGCGGCACCATGCGAGGCGGGGAGCCGGGCACGCGCAAGCTGGACCACGCCATCGACGCGTGCGCCGCGCTGGCGCTGCGGGCGCTGCGAGACGGGGACCGCGTGGGGCTCGTGCTCGCGGACGAGCGGCCCATCGCCCACGTGCCGGTCGGCGAGGGGGCCACTCAGCTCCCCAAGCTCTACGACGCGATGCTGGCAGCCACGGAGGTCGTGGACGCCGACCTGACCGCGCTCGACGACGACCAGGTGGGCGCCCTGGTGGCGCGCTACATCCGGCACCAGGACGGGCTCGACTTCTCGCCCGGCAAGTCGGGGCGCTACCGCTCGCTGGTGCGACATGTCCACGCCTCGCTGGACCGCGAGGCCTTCGATCAGAACGTGCACGCCGACACGCCCGAGGCCCGCACGCTGCGCGCGTTCTGCCGGAGCCGCGGGCTGCACATCCCGCATCGACCGGACCCGGACTACGGCCGCAAGGGGGCGGCGCTGGCCGAGGCGCTCCAGCTGGCCGCGTCGCGGGAGCGGGCGCCGCGCTCCATCACGCTGATCACCGACTACCACGGCGTGGTCAACACGGACGCCCTGCGACGCACCGTGCAGCTGCTGCACGCGCACGGGCACGCGCTCACCGTCCTGCTGGTCACCACGCCGGTGGACACACCCCTCGAGGCGGCCGTCTACGGTCGCATGGAGGCCCGCCACATCCGCGAGGCGCGCACCTTCTTCGGGCACTTGGGCGTGCGGACCCAGGTGGCGCGGGGCAGCGAGGCGGTCGCTGCGCTGGCGCAACCGCACACCTCTGGCAGGCTCGCCTCGTGACCGACTTCGTCTTCGAGGATCCCCGCGACCTCCTCGCCCGCCACCGCCTCAACGCCAAGCGCCACTACTCCCAGAACTTCCTCGTCTCGGAGCCTACGGTGCGCGGCATCGCCCGCGCAGTCGGGCTGCAGCCCACGGAGCGTTGTGTGGAGCTCGGCCCGGGCCTCGGCACCCTGACGGCCGCCTTGCTGGCGTCGGGGGCGGAGGTGATCGGCATCGAGCGTGATCCCGACATGCTGCGCGTGCTGCACGCCGAGCACGGCAGCCGCACGAACTTCCGGGTCGAAGACGGAGACGCCGGGCGCGTGGACTTGTCCGCCTTCGCGGGCGGCGGCGTGGAGCGGCTGGTGGTCGTCGGCAACCTGCCCTACGCGATCACTGGCATGATCGCCCGCAACCTCGTGGAGCAGCGCGCGCACATCGCGCGGGTCGTCGTCATGGTCCAGCGCGAGGTCGCGGAGCGCTGGCTCGCGGCCCCGGGCGAGCGGCCCTACGGCGTGCCCACCGTGTTCCTCTCCGCCGCCTTCGAGATTGAGCACGTGCTGGACGTGCCGCGTGGAGCCTTCCACCCGGCGCCGAAGGTGGACAGCGCCGTGGTGCGGCTCACCCCACGAGCGACCGCGCGCGCCGAGGAGACGCCCGCGCTGCAGGCGGTGGTGCGCGCCGCGTTCCACCAGCGCCGCAAGACCCTGCGCAACGCGCTGCGGGCGCTGTTTCCAGACGCCGAGGCTCTGGACGCCGCGCTCCACAAAGCCGCCATCGACGGGCAGCGTCGCGGAGAGACCTTGTCGGTGGAAGAGTTTGCCGTGCTCGCGGAGCAGCTCCCCGCGAGCTGAGTGCGGGCAGTCTGTCGCCTAGACCATGGGCGGTGGCGGCGTGCTGCGCTCGTTGCGCACGTTCGGCTCGGGGACGTCGGGCTCCGGGTTGAGCGCGTGATCGCCATGGCGACGGTACGCGCGCACCCCCCACAGTGAGAGCAGGTACGCCGGCGCGCCGAGCACCACGCCGCTGATCAGGGAGCCGAGCCAGAGCTCGCCCCCGAGCTGCGCCATGGCCTCCCCCACGCGGCTCCAGAAGTCCGCCGACAGTAGCTGCTCATAGACACTGTCGGAGCGGGCCGACTCCTCCATGAGGCGCGCGCGCACTTCCTCCCAGCCGGCCCCACCGCTGCCTCCGTGCAGCACGGCGTTCCCCAGCCACCAACAGAAGCCGTACATGGGCAGCGCCGTCACGGGGTTGGTGATGAAGAGGATCGGGACGCCCGACACCTTGTTGACGCGCAGGATGGCCGCCAGCGTGACGTACAGCACGATCTGAAGACCCAAGGTCGGGGTCATGGCCACGACGAAGCCGAGAAAGACGCCGCGCGCGATGCGCTGAGGCGAGTCGTCGAGCCCGAGGATGCGGGTGACCACCATGTCCCTCAGCCGTCCCCAGAGATTCATGCGCCAGCTCCGCGCGCTACGGAACCGAAGCCCCCGCCGCCGGGCGTCTCGATGCGCAGCACGTCGCCGGGCGCGACACGCAGGGCGCACTTACCCGCCACGGCCACGCCGTTGAGAAAGTTGGCGCCCGGAGCCCCCGACCCGCCGCCTTCGAGACCGAAGGGAGCGTGGGTGCGTCGCTCCGAGAGCAGGCTGACGTCGAGCGGCGCCAGGAACTCGAGCTCGCGCACCAGTCCGTCGCCACCGGGGTGACGGCCGGCGCCCCCAGACCCCGCGCGCAGCGCAAAGCGCAGGACGCGCACCGGGTAACGCACCTCCAGCAGCTCCGCATCCGTGATGCGCGAGTTCGTCATGTGCGTGTGCACCCCGGACGCGCCTGCCCGCAGCGCGCTCGCGCCCGCGCCGCCGCCGATTGTCTCGTAGTAGCCAAAGCGTTCGTTTCCGAAGGTCAGGTTGTTCATGGTTCCCTGGCTCGCGGCAACCCGGCCCAGCGCGCCCAGCAGGACGTCCACGACGCGCTGGGAGGTCTCTACGTTCCCCCCGGCGACCGCGCTGTCCGCAGGGGGATCCAAGACCGACCCAGCCGGCACCGTGACCTTCACCGCGCGAACGCAGCCGGCATTCAGGGGGATCTCGCGCGACACCAGGGAGCGCAGCACGTACATCACGGCCGCGCGCGTGACGGCGCGAGGCGCGTTGAGGTTGTTGGGCCGCGCCGGCCCCGTCCCCGAGAAGTCGAGCGCGAGCGTCTGCCCATGCACGCGGGCCGTGACGCAGATCGGCGTACCGTCGTCGAGCGCGTCGACGAAGCGATGATCCCCGTCGGGCAACGCCGCCACCGCCTCCGCGACGGACGCCTCGGCGTCGTCCTGGACGTGCCCCATGTAGGCGTCGACAAGCTCCCTGCCCTGCTCCTCCACCAGCTCGCGCAGCAGACGCTCGCCGAGCTGATTGGCGGCGACCTGCGCGCCGAGGTCCGCGATGTTCTCGTCCGGCCGCCGAGCCGGGTGCGGCCCCGCGCCAAGCGCACGCCGCAGGGGTTCCTCCAGCAGCTGGCCCGCAGCGACGATCTGGAGGGCGCGCAAGACCACCCCTTCTTCGGCCAGTGAGGACGAGAACGGCGGCATGGAGCCCGGTGTGATCCCACCGACGTCCGCGTGATGGCCGCGGCACGCGACGAAGTAGGCCGGACGCGCCTCCCCGGCGAGGTGCACCGGGCTGACCACCGTGATGTCGGGCAGGTGCGAGCCGCCGCCCGCGGGGTCATTCGTGGCGAAGACGTCGCCCGGGCTCATGTGCGGATGGGCCTGACAGACCGCCGCGACCGACTCGCTCATCGCTCCGAGGTGCACCGGGATGTGCGGCGCGTTGGCGATCAGGGCGCCCGCCGAGTCGAAGATCGCGCAGGAGAAGTCCAGGCGGTCGCGGATGTTGGTGCTCATGGCCGTTCGCTCGAGCACCGCGCCCATCTGCTCTGCGATGGACATGAAGCGGTTGTGGAAGACCTCCAGGCGGACGGGGTCGACGCGCAGGTCGCGCTGCCCCACGCAGCCATCCGCAACGACCGGCCGCTCGTCCGTCAGCACCAGGATCTCGTCCGCGCGCCGTCGTAAAACGAAGCCCGGCTCGACCACGAGCGTGGCGGTCGCGTCGACGACGAGGGCGGGTCCGACGAGCTCTGGAGGTAGCTCCTCGCGTTGGTAGAGAGGAACGTCCACCCACTGTCCGTCCACGCGTAGCGGGCTGCGCTCGCCTTGCCACGCGACGGGGTGTGCCGGCTGTGCGCCACCGGGGCCGTCGGGCGCGGCGGCTGAAGACAGCGACGAGCTGGGGCTCCGGCGCGGCGCGGCGCTCGTGGCAGACGTCACCCGGACGCGGACCGTGGCGCAGAGCACGGGGCGCGCGCGGACATACCCAAAGAGCCGGCGATGGTCGCGCTCGAAGGTCGCCCGCATCGTGGCGGCGTCCGTGAGCGGGACAGACAGGGCGGCTTCGCTGCCCTCCGAGCGCAGCTCCACCGAGGCGACCACGTCCGACGCGAGAAGGTCTGCGTTCTGGGCCGCGTCACCGCGGAGCACCGCATCGCCCTCCTCGGCCAGCTCGCGGGCCATGGCCCGGAGGGGCTCGAGCGCGCTCTCGTCGAGCACCATCCCGCCCGCGTCGCGCACGCCATGCCAGGCCGTGTCCGCGACCGCCATCCCGTAGGCCGACAGCACGCCGGCGAGCGGGTGAAACACCAGCGAACGCACGCCCAGGCGGCGCGCCACCCCACACGCGTACTGCCCGCCCGCGCCCCCGAACACCACCAGCGCGTGCTCACGGACGTCATGACCGCGCGCCACCGAGACCTTGCGAAGGGCCTCCGCCATGGTCGCCGAGGCGACCTCGAGAAAGCCCTCGGCCACCCGCACTGCCCCGCTGCTGTCTGCGCCGAAGCCGAGCTCGTCGGCCAGCTGCAGCAGGCGAGCGTCCACGCGCTCGCGCTCCAGGGGAAAGGGGAAGCGACCGGCGGGAACGCGCCCGAGGAAGAACGCGACGTCCGTGAGGGTGAGCTCGGTGGCGCTCGGGTCGCCGTAGCAGAGAGGACCAGGGCGCGCGCCGGCGCTCTCGGGTCCGACCACCAAGCGGCGCCCAACGCGGCGACACAGCGAGCCACCGCCCGCCGCGACAGTGTGGATGTCCAGCATGGGCACTCGCAGCCGGGTCCCCGCCACGCGCGCCTCGAAGACACGCTCGAGCTCCCCCGCGTAGCGACACACGTCCGTGCTGGTGCCGCCCATGTCGAAGCCGATGGCCTTCTTCGCGCCCACGCGGCGCGCCACATCTGCCACGGCGACCGCGCCGCCCGCTGGCCCGGAGAGCACGGCGTCGCGTCCACGGAAGACCTCGGCGTCCAACAGGTCACCGCTGCTCTGCATCATGCGGACGCGACTGCCGGGCAGCGCGGCACGGAGGGCTTCCACGTAGGCCCTCACCACGGGCGTCAGGTAAGCGTCCACCACGCAGGTCTCCGCCCGCGCCAGGTAGCCCCGGGTGTTGGCGACCTCGTGCGAGAGCGTGACCCACTCGAAGCCGACTTCGCGGGCGAGCTGCGCAACGACTCTCTCGTCCTCTGGCGCCGCCGCTGCGTGAAGCAGCGCGACCGCCAGCGACTGGATGCCCGCGTCGCGCATGCCGCGCAGCTGTGCGCGCAGCTCTTCCGGGTCGAACGCGCTCAAGCGCGAGCCGTTGGCGCTGACGCGGGCGTCCAACTCGACGACCGCCTCGTAGAGTGGAGCGGGCGTCTCAATCTCCAGCTCGAAGAGCTTTGGCCGCGCTTGGTCGCCAATGACCAAGAGGTCTCTGAAGCCCTTGGTCACCACGAGCCCCGTGCGCGCGCCCCGCCGCTCCAACAGCGCGTTCGTCGCCAGCGTGGTCCCCATGCGCACGTCGCAAGGTGGGAGGGGATCTGCGTGCGACAGGCCCAGCAGGTCGCGCACGACATCGAGAGGAGGCCCGTCCGTGGCGAGCCGCTTCGTGGCACGCCATGCCCCCGTGTCCGGATCACGCGTGACGCCGTCACAGAACGTTCCGCCGCGGTCGAGGTAGATGGGGTGCAGGTGCTGAGTCACCGGGCCGTGAGCCTAGAGCGAACGCTCGTCATGTGCGAGCGGCGCGACACGGAGGCGCTGGGGGGTTCACGATCTCGGAAGGCTCCCCGGTCGCCAATAATCCCCACATTGAAATTGCTCCCTTTTTTGAAATGGCCCATTGCAAAGATGCGCAGGCCGTCAAGGTTTTTGTGGACTTCTTTCTCACGACACGCGACGGATGAGCACCGCTATGTCCCTCGAAGAGGTTCAAGTCTCATCACTGATACCGGCGAGCCCGAACGCCATCTACGCTGCGTGGATGGACTCGAGGCGCCACAGCGCGATCACTGGATCGGTAGCGGTGATTAATCCGTGGGTGGGAGGCCGTGTGACCGCGCGGGCTCGTTTCGTCGAAGCGACCCACGTGAAGCTCGACACGGGCAAGCAGATCTTGCTGGCGTGGAGGACGCAGGACTTCCCGGCCGACGCGCCCGACTCCCACGTGGAGATCCAGCTGCAACCTGCCGCAGGTGGGACCAAGGTGAGCATCTCGCACACGCAGATCCCGGCCGGCCACTCGGCGGCGGCCCGGGAGATCTGGCGCAGCTCGTACTTGGACCCCATGAAGCGCTACTTCGGCAAGTCGGGGGGCATGGAGGCGGCACACCGCGCCGCGGCGCGCGCTGGGCAGATGCCCACGGCGGACATGCTGGGCATGAGGCGCGCCCGGACTCCCATCACGTCGGCGGGCAATGTGAGCGCCCCGACGCCCGCTGCGGACCAGGCGCCTCCAAAGGCGCGCCGGGTCATCCTGCGCAAGAAGAAGGACGCCGACCAGGTGGTCGAAGCGCCCAGCCCAAAGGCGGCTCCCAAGAAGGCCGCTCCCGAGAAGGCTGGTCCGAAGAAGGCTGCAGACAAGAAGGCGGCAACCGCGAAGGCTGCGCCCCAAGAGTCCGCTCCCAACAAGGCTGCGCCCAAGAAGGCTGCGCCCAAAAAAGCTGCGCCCAAGAAAGCCGCCACCAAGAAGGCTGCTCCCAAGAAGGCCGCCACCAAGAAGGCCGCTCCCAAGAAGGCCGCCACCAAGAAAGCTGCGCCCAAGAAGGCCGCTCCCAAGAAGGCCGCGCCCAAGAAGGCCGCGCCCAAGAAGGCCGCTCCCAAGAAGGCCGCGCCCAAGAAGGCTGCGCCCAAGAAGGTTGCGCCCAAGAAGGTTGCGCCCAAGAAGGTTGCGCCCAAGAAGGCCGCGCCCAAGAAGGCTGCGCCCAAGAAGCGTCGCTAACGGGCGGAGCGCAGGTCGGCTTCCGCGCTCACGAGCGCGGTAAGGACCTCGTGCGAGATGCGCCGCGCGGAATCCGATCCGCTCCCCTGGAAGCGGTCGGGGTGCAGGCTGCGCGCAAGACGGCGCAGCGCCACGCGGGCTTGCTCGGGACGGGCAGTCGCGGGGAGGTCCAACAACGCCCACGCGGTGGCCTGTCGCTGCACCTCTCGGTGCTTGCGTAGCAGGAGGCCGTAGGAGTCCGGTCCGCGCTGCGCCACCGCCCGGATCAGCTTCAGCGCGGCGAGGGTGCGCAGCGCACGGAGGCTCCCAGCCGAGGCCGCCAAGACGGCCTGAGCCTCACACGCCCCGGCGCGCAGCATGGACACCATCGCCAGCTCGCTCGGGTCGAGGGACACCTCGCCCAAGAGCTGCTCTCCGAGCGGGGTCAGCTCGAGCGTCTCTTCTCCGAGCCGCCTTCGCAGCAGCGTCGGGTCCTCTTCTGCGAGCGCCTCGCGCATGGCGCCCAGCACGAGCTCCGCGACGTTGACGGGCGTGTCGAGCAAGGGCGCGCCCACCTCCGGACTCCCGGCGCGAAAGCGATAATCCGCATCGCGAAAGGAGAAGAGGCGCAACAGCCGCCGCCGGAGCTGGAGGCGCAGCGCGACGTCCACGTCCTCCCGCGCCACGCGGCCGCTCGCGACCAGCCACTCGCCGACTGGGCCAATGGGCGCTCCTCCGACCGTGCTGGCAGCCCCGAGCGCCCCCGACGCCACCAAGAGATCCCCGAGCGCGTTACCGTCCGGCTCCGATAGAGAGATGGCCCGCGGCGTCCCGCCGACGATACTCACGCACGCACGTGATGGTCCCTGCTCGACGCCGCTCGCG
Organism: Sandaracinaceae bacterium; assembly: GCA_020633075.1. Taxonomy (GTDB): domain Bacteria; phylum Myxococcota_A; class Polyangia; order Polyangiales; family Houyiibacteriaceae; genus JADJJE01. The sequence goes on along the minus strand of JACKEI010000001.1, from coordinate 1,359,048 downwards.
ACGACCTCGAGGACGCCTGTCGCTGACGAGCGAGCGAGGGTGAGCAGGGCACGAGAGAGCGAGGTGGCAGCGGGGAGTCGATCCACCCTCACCGGATACGACGAAGCCGTCCCGCGGAGCAACTTTCCGACGAGCGCACATTGCGCGGCGTGCTGCGGTGCGCAGCCGTCCGCGACCGCTTGGGTTCAGCAGCGACCGCTTGGGTTCAGCGACGACCGCTCGAGTTCAGCGACCACTTGGGTTCAGCGACCGCTTGGGTTCAGCGACCGCTCGGGTTCAGCGAGAGCGTGGTGCGGATGTCGCGCGAGCGATGCCCTACTGCGCCGCGCGTGACCCCGTAGCGGTCCGCGATGTTCTGCTGGCTCAGCCCGAGGCCGCGCAGCTGCGACACGGTGTACTCCACCGCGGCAGCCAGCACGTCCGGCCTGCCCACCGCGTCGCGCAGCCCGATGTAGTCGTCGAGCACGTCACGTGCGCAGTTGATGTCGTCCGGGTCGAAGCCGCCGGCGATCATCTGGTCCACCAGCAACGCGGCCACGCACTCGGCAAACTCATCCTCGTAGTGCGAGACGTCCTCGACGTCGTCTCGATGAGCCGCAGCCGCGCCCACACGGCCCATCACGCCCTTGACGGTGCGTGGGCGCTTCGCGGGAGCGCCCTGCTCCACCCACTCCAAGAGCGAGCGGTGCTCTTTGTGGTGTGGCGCCAGCGCCAGCGCCTCACGCGCGAGCACCAAGGCCTCCACCAGCTTGCCCCGGCGCGCGAGGCAGTGGGCCAAGGAGGCCACCACTTCGTCGTGCATGGGCTCCTGCTCGTAGGCCACGCGCAGGTGGTGCTCGGCCCCGACGAGGTCGTCCAAGCCCACGTCCAACAGGTGCCCCAGGTTGTGGTGATACCAGGGCGTGCCCGGCGCGAAGCTGAGCGCGCGCCGGTAGCAACGGGCCGCGTACGCGTAGTTTCCGAGCAAGGCCTGGCACAGCCCCATGAGCGCGTGCAGCACGTCACCGTGCCGTGGGTGCCCCGCGTCGATTGCCCGCCGCAGGTGCAGCGCTGCCCTCCACGGGTTGTCCTCGAGGTGCAGCTCTGCCAGGTGGCGATGCGCGAACAGCGCGGCCTCGCTCCCCACCGGCGCCTCGCGCGCGAGCTCGATGAGCGTGCGCTCGATCTCAGCGCGACGCCCAGCCTCGAGCGCACGCTCGGCGCGCTGCTGAAGGTCCCTGATCGTCGGTTGCCCGCGTTCGCTCACGCCGTTCCTATAACCGGGCGCTGCGCGCGGTTCAAGGTTGTTCGCACGCCGTGCGCGGGGGCCGAGGGTGAAGTGTGCGCCCGAGTGTGCGATGGTCCCGGACATGTGTGAGTCAACGGTCGCGCCGTGCGCGACGTCCTTTCTTCTACGCGTGCCCGCTGCGGCGCTGCTGTTCCTCTCCTTCTCATCACTCCCATCCGTCGCGATCGCCCAAGAGGCACCGGACGCCGCGGAGTCGATCGCAGACGTCCCTAGCGCAGACGAGTCCGAGCCCACCCGCATGGAGCGCCGCATCGCGCGTGTCGATCAGGAGTTCGGCCGGATCGTGGTCGCCCCGATCGCGGCCGTGCTCATGTTCGACGTCTGGTTCTGGGACAACCCCGCGGACCCCGACGACCCGGTCGCAGCGCAGGACAACACCAAGGTCCCGTTCATCGTCATGTGGCTGATCCTGGGCGCGGTCTTCTTCACCCTGCGTTTCCGCTTCATCAACCTGCGCGGCTTCACCCACGCGTTTCGCGTCGTGCGCGGCGACTACGACGACCCCTCGCACCCCGGCGAGGTCTCCCACTTTCAGGCGCTCTCCTCCGCGCTCTCGGCGACGGTCGGGCTGGGCAACATCGCGGGGGTCGCGGTGGCCGTCAAGCTCGGCGGCCCAGGGGCCCTCTTCTGGATGGTCGTCGCCGCCTTCTTCGGCATGACGTCCAAGTTCGCCGAGTGCACGCTCGGCCAGATGTACCGCAGCGTCGACGACACAGGGCGCGTGCTGGGCGGCCCCATGCAGTACCTCAAGCGCGGCTTCGCGGAGCTGGGACAGACCAAGCTCGGGAGGTTCATGGCGGCCGGGTTTGCCGTGCTGTGCATCGGCGGCAGCTTCGGTGGCGGCAACATGTTCCAGAGCAACCAGAGCTACCAAGGCGTCATCCAGATCATCCCCGCGCTCGACAACGCACCGGGCAAGCTGATCTACGGCGTGGTCCTGGCGGTGCTCGTCGGCATGGTCATCATCGGCGGCATCAAGCGCATCGGCCAGGTCGCGTCGGCCATCGTGCCCATCATGTGCGGGCTCTACATCGCCGCGGGCATCATCGTCCTCGTCACCTGCTTCGCGGACATCCCGGCCGCCTTCGCGCTCATCTTCGAGCGCGCCTTTGCGCCGCAGGCCGTCACGGGCGGCTTCGTCGGCGTGTTGGCCGTGGGCTTCCAGCGCGCGGCGTTCTCGAATGAAGCAGGCGTCGGGTCCGCCGCCATCGCGCACTCCGCCGCGGCCACCGACGAGCCCGTGCGTGAAGGCATCGTCGCGTCGCTCGGGCCCTTCATCGACACGGTCGTCGTGTGCCTCATGACCGGCCTCGTGCTGATCGTCACCGGCGCGTGGACGGCGGACGCCGAGGGGGTCGCGCTCACGTCCATCGCGTTCGCGCGCGTGGTGCCGTGGTTCCCGGACGTGCTCGGCGTGGCGGTCTTCTTGTTCGCCTACAGCACGCTCATCAGCTGGAGCTACTACGGCGAGCGCTGCTGGGCCTACCTCTTCGGCGAGGGCCACAGCCTCTGGTACAAGCTCATCTACTTGGGCGCGGTGGTGCTCGGCTCCGTGCTGCAGCTCGGCAGCGTGATCGACTTCAGCGACATGATGATCCTCGGGATGGCGCTGCCCAACATCATCGGCGTGGTCATCCTGAGCCCCAAGATCGCGGCGGCCCTGGACTCCTACTGGGGGCGCTTGAAGAGCGGCGAGATGAAGAGCAACCGGCACGCGCCGCAGCCGTTCTGAGCGCGCTTGGCCGGAGCCTCTGCGCAGGGGCCTGGCCGTCAGCGCACCAAGCTGACCACGGTCACGCGCTCGCCGCCCTCGTCCCGTTCTCCCGGGCGCGAGGCGCGCACGTAGCGCGTGTGCTCCCGCAGCTGCGCCCGGACCGCGTCACGCAGCGCGCCGCTACCCACGCCATGGAGGACGTAGGCCGTGCCCTCCCCGGCCCCGAACATGCGGTCCAGGAACGCCTCGAGCATGGCCAGCGCGTCGTCCACCCGCAGGCCCCGCACGTCGAGGGTGTTGTCCGCCGTCGGCATGCTGGGCGCGCTGGGTGCCGGCAACGGCGCGGGCTCGGGCCCCGGACCCGAGCGGTCTGCAGAGCGCCCCTCGACGGCGCTCGCGCCCAGCTCGCTCACGTCCACCCAGAGCTTGAGCGCCCCCGCGGCCACGCGCACCTTGCCCTTGAGCGGCCCCTCCAAGATCACCGCGCTCCGACCGAGGCGCGCGACGTGCACCGTCGCCCCTACGGTCACGTCCGCCACGCCGCCGGGCTCGGCCACGTCGGACCGAAGGTCTCGCGCGCCGCCCTGCCCGCCCGCCTGCGCAGCGAGCTCGTTCGTCGCGCGCTGGGTCTCGTCGGTGGCCCGCAAGAGCGCCTGGAGGGTCTGCTCGTCGCGCGCCTCGCGCAGCGTCTTGCGCGCGTCCTTGATGCGCGCGCGGATGTCGCGGAGCTCGTCGAAGAGCTTCACGGTGGCACGCTCCACGCTGCGTTGGTCGGCCGCCATGAGCGCTTCCAGCTTCGCCTGCGCCTTCTGGTGCAGCGCGTCCGCCTCGCGCTCGCGCTCCCGTGCGCTCGCCAGCGTGCGCTGCGTCTCCTCGCGTAGCAGCTGGATGCCCCGCACCAGCTGATCAAAGTCACGGGACTGCTCTGGCAGGACCGCGCGGGCCCGCTCGATCACCACGTCAGGCACACCGAAGCGCCGCGCCACGTCGAGCGCGCTGGAGGCGCCGGGCATGCCCAGCGTCACCTCGAAGGTGGGGCGCATCTCCGCCACGTTGAAGCCCACGGCCGCGCTCAACAGGCGCTCGTCGCGCATGGCCATGGCCTTCAGGGCTTCGTAGTGCGTCGTCACCGCCACGGCGCCCCCACGCCGGCACAGCGTGTCCACCAGCGCGCAGGCCAGCGCCGAGCCCTCCTCCGGGTCCGTGCCCCCCGCGAGCTCGTCCATGAGCAGGAGCGCGCCGGGCTCGGTCTCGTCCAGCATGCGCACCAGGCGGGTCACATGGGCGGAGAAGGTGGACAGGTTCTTGTGGATGTTCTGGTCGTCGCCCACGTCGCTGGCGACATGGGAAAAGAAGCCGCAGCGGCTGCCGTCCGCCGCAGGGATGGGCAGCCCCGCACGCATCATGAGCGCGGCCAGCCCCAGCGTCTTGAGCGCCACGGTCTTGCCGCCCGCGTTGGGCCCCGAGAGCACCAGGGCACGACCGGCCGCCAGCGACAGGTCGTTGGGCACCACGTCCACTCCGTCCAGCAGCAAGAGGGGGTGGCGCACCTGCTTGAGGTCGAGCTCCACCTCGTCCGCGAGGTCCAGCACGCGAGCGCCCAGGTCCTCCCCCAGACGGGCGGACGCACCGCGCAGGTCCGCGTGATCGATGGCGTCCACGGCGGCCATCAGGCTGGGCAGGCGCTCGGCGGCGAGGTCCGACAGCGCCTGCAGCACGCGCTGGATCTCCCGGTCCAGCTCGCTCTGGGCCATCTTCAGGCGGTTGCCGTAGGGCACCACCGCGCGCGGCTCCACGAAGACGCTGTGCCCGCTGGCGCTGGTGCCGTGCACGATGCCGGGCAGGGTCTCGTGCGCGTCGCGCCGCACGGGCACCACGTAGCGGCCGTCACGCTCCGTGTAGAACGCGTCGGAGAGAATCGCGGCCTTCTCCAGCAGGATCTCCTCGAGCTTGCCAATGAGCTTGGCGCGCAGGTTGGCCACCTCCGTGCGCAGCCGGCGGATCTCGGGGCTGGCGTGGTCGGAGACGCTGCCGTCCGACTCGATGGCCGCCTCGAGCTCGTCGAGCAGGACGTCCAGCGTGGGGTCGATGGCGCAGCGGGCGAAGAGCGCGGGAGCCACCTGACGGTGCCGACCCAAGAACAGCCGCAGCGCGCGCGCCACGCCGAGCACGCTCATCAGGTCGCGCAGCGCCGGACCGTCGAGGGCCCCCTTCTTCTGGAGCCGGGCGAGCTGCGGGAGCACCTCGCGCGCACCGTCCACGCGCAGCGCCTCACCCATGGACGAGAGCCGCATGGCCTCGGCCGTCTCCGTCAGCGAGACCATGGTCCCCTCGCGCGTCTGGGCGATGGGGAGCCGCTCCAAGCGCGCGCGCAGGGGCCCGCGGCAGCGCTCCGCGACGGCCTGCGAGAGCCTGTCCCACTCGAGGTCAGCGAGCGTCTTGTCGAGCGTGTCCGAGTCCGGGTCCGTCATGGCGCGAGCACCCTGGGGCTCACACCCAGAAAGCGCAAGCCAGCGCGCGCTGCGCCCCGAGACACGCTCAGACGGCCAACACGCGCACGCCGTGGTCGTCCCGCGCCGTCAGGATCTCGAACGCGGCGCGGTGCTTGGTCGCCAGGCGCGTCACGCGCTTCCCCGCGGTCACGGTGAGCCGACACGAGGCGAGCTTCGAGTTGATGCAGGTCTTGCGCCCCCCCGGCGGGTTGTCGTAGGGCAGCCCCACGAACGCCGACGGCTCCGCCTCGATGACACCGCTCACGCTGAGGTCGCCGCGCTGCGACGCGAACTCCCAGCGGAAGAACTCGTAGCGCGCCTTGGCCCGGATGCTGGTGGTGATGGCGTTCAGCCGGTGCTCCTGCCCCTCGTGGCGCAGCACGATGGGCGTCATCCACGGCGTGGACACGGGGCCCACGCGCACCCTCGCAGTGGACAGCTCGAGGAAGGTCCCGGGCGCGTCGTCGAAGCCGGCCACCTGCCCCCAGGCGTACTCGTCCGTGTGCTTCTCGCCCCAGTTGTGGTTCTGGCTCCCGGTCCAGCCGTCGATGGAGACCGGCACGCCGTCCACCTGCAGGCTGCCGCTGAAGACGGCCATTGGGGAACCCACCAGCGCCTTGGCCTTCGGAAACGAGGCGCCGTAGAGGCGCTCGGGCAGCAGCAGGAGCGGCGGCTCGGGCGAGGTGTAGCGGAGGTCCCAGGCGAGCGTGTGCCCCAGCGAAGACGCCTCGCCCACCAGCCCACTGCCGTCCAGCGTGCTGGACCCAATGCGCGCGTCCAGCGTGAAGCGGGCGAACAGCGTGTCGCGGTACGGGATCACCGTCTTCACGGGCGTGATGCGGCCAGTGAGACCGTCGAAGTAGATCGCCCAGAGCTCGCCCACGGCGTCGCTGGGCCGCCCCTTGGGCGAGAACACCGTGTAGCGGATCCAGAACGCGCGGGGCTCGCTGGGGTGGTTGGCCCGCTGGAAGTAGCTCTCGTAGTGGCCTTCGCGGCCCCCTTCGTAGCGAAAGGCGTTGCAGTCGTTGCGGTCCATCGCGGGCTCCTAGTCGGGAAATCCACCTGCCGGCACCCGCAGCTCGGCGACAGCGCGCGCAGACGAAAGGGAACACTTGAAAACGTGACTAACTGGACGCAACATACCGAAAGTGAACGAGCGCGGCAACCCACTGGAGGCGACGATGGATACGACACCCCACGCAGCAGACTACACGATGCGCTTCGCCCCGGAGACCGCGCGCTTGGTGTTGGCCATCGCCGAGGTCGCCACGCCTGCGGGGGTCCACGTGCGCCCTCCCAACAGCGAGACCGTGCGGCGCGTGGAGCGCATCCTCGCTGGCCTCGGCAGTGAGGGGCTCGGGGTCTACAGCGGGATGCTGCACGCCCTCGACCTCGCGGGCGTGCCGCTGGCGGGGCAGCGGCTCACGCAGCTCCCTCTGGCGGAGCGCGGCGCGGCGCTGCAGCAGCTTGCGGGCGGCGTGGCGACGCACCACTTCGCGCGTGTGGTGACCGGGCCCATCAAGCTGGCGCAGGTCACCCGCGAAGGGGTCCCGTCCAGCATCGGTGGGCAGGTGGGCTTGCCCGTGGTGCCGGTGCGCGAGGAGCCGCACCGCTGGGGCGAGCGCCTGGTGGACGCGGGGACGCTGCACGAGGGCGAGACGCTCGAGGTGGACGCGGTGGTGATTGGCTCGGGCGCCGGCGGCGGGCCCGTGGCGCACGCGCTCGCCAGCCGCGGCCACGCGGTGCTGGTGCTGGAGGCGGGGGCGCACTACACGCGCGCGGACTTCGTCGGGCGCCCCTCGGAGCGCAGCCTCGCGCTGCAGCGGCAGCACGTCACCCTGGGCAACACGGCCATCGTCCTGCCGACCGGCTCGTCCGTGGGCGGCACCACGACCATCAACTCGGGCACATGCTTCCGCACCCCGCACGAGGTCATGCGCCGCTGGCGCTTCGAGCACGGCCTCCGCGACCTGCACCCGGAGTCCATGGAGCCCTACTTCGCGCGGGTGGAGGCCATGCTGGAGGTGGGGCCCAACGAGGCGCGCTACCTGGGGGCCATCGCCAAGGTGGTGGCGCGCGGGGCCGAGGCGCTGGGCTGGGCGCACGAGGCGTTGCCGCGCAACGCGCCGGGGTGCGACGGACAGGGGGTGTGCTGCTTCGGCTGCCCGACCGACGCCAAGCGCTCGACCAACGTGAGCTACATCCCGGCCGCCCTCGACCGCGGCGCCATGCTGTTCCACCACGCGCGGGTGGAAGAGGTGCTCATCAGCGGGGGCCGCGCGGTGGGCGTGGTCGCGCGGGCGACGAACGGGCACGGGGCGCGCATCCGCGTGCTGGCCAAGGCCGTGGTGCTCGCCGCGGGCGCGCTCGGCACCCCGGCCATGCTGCTGCGCCAGGGCCTCGCCAACTCGAGCGGCCAGGTGGGCCGCAACCTGAGCGTGCACCCCTGCTCCAACGCGTGGGCCCTCTTCGACGAGAGCATTCGCGGCTGGGACGGAGTGCCGCAGGGCTACGGCGTGGAGCAATTCGCGCACGAAGGCATCCGCTTCGAGGGCGCCTCCATCCCCCTCGACATCGCCGCCGCGACGCTGCCGCTGCTGGGCGACGACTGGACGCGCTTCGTAGACGCCTACGACCGCATGGCGTGCTTTGGCTTCATGACGGCCGAGACGTCCCGCGGGCGCGTGGTCCTGGGCCCCAAGGGGGCGCCGCAGGTGCTGTACCGCATGAACGACTTCGACGCGCAGCGCGTGGTGCGCGCGCAGGGTCTCTTGGCGCGCCTCTTCCTGGCGGCCGGCGCGGAGCACGTGCTGCCGGGCATCCACGGCGTGGCACCCATCACCTGCGAGAGCGACGTGCGCGCGCTGCTCTCCGACGCAGGCAACATCGCCGCGCACCGGCTGGACCTGATGGCGTTCCATCCCCTCGGCAGCTGCGCCATGGGCGTGGACCCGAGGCGCTCCGTGGTCGGACCGACCAACGAGACCCACGACGTACCGGGGCTCTTCGTCGCCGATGGCTCGTCGGTCAACGGGCCGCTGGGCGTGAACCCGCAGGTGACGATCATGGCGCTGGCGGAGCGGGCCAGCACCTTCGTGGAGCGCCGCATCGAGGACCCCTCGGGCACGCGGGCACGGAGCGGCCACCGCCGAGGCGCACCAGCGCGTCCCGCCTTCGAGTTCAGCGAGACCATGAGCGGCTCCTGCACCTTCGTGGAAGACGACCGCGAGGCCGCTGCGGCGTTCACGGTGCGCTGCTACGCCTCGGACGGGCGCGCGGTGGTCCGCGGGTTGCCCAGCCCGGTGGGAGGCGCGCTCGAGCTCGAGGGCACGACCACGGTCGACGGCTTCGCGACCGCCTCGCCTTGCCGAGGGACGCTCCAGATGACGCCCCGTAAGAGGCGCGGCACGCTGGTCTACGACCTCGACTTCAGGGGCGATGACGGCCTCGCATACCACCTCCATGGCGAGAAGAACGTGCCGCTGCTGGGCGTGCTCTCGGGCATGACCAGGCTCGACACGGAGATCACGCGCGCGAGCGACGGCGTCCCGGTGGCGCGCGGCACCCTCGCCTTCCTGCTGGGCGATCTGCTCCCGTGGCTGGCGACCTTCCGCGTGCGCCCCTTCTAGCCCTGCGTCACAAGGGCCCTCAACGATGGACCGCGGTCCGCGGAGCCCAGCTCAGCGGAAGATGTCCGGCACCTTGAGGTCGCTGCCGCCCATCATGGTGTTCGTCTGCGTGTCCGTCATGCGCGTGTCGCTGCTGGTGGTCGTCCCCATGGTGGACGGTGGCCGGCCCGCGCCCGTGCGCCGCACCAGCGCCATCTGCACCGTGGTGCTCGCGCCCTCGGGAGTGATCTCCAGGTCCGCCACGGACAGGCCGTGACGCGCTTGCAGCACGATGGGCACACCGGTGAGGACCTCCAGGTCGCACGGGGTGGGCCCGCAGATCTGCTCCGTGTTGGCGACCTGCACGCTGGCCCCGTCCGGGCGGGTCTCCACGTGGATGCGCGTCATGCTGGGCCCGGCAGGACCGGCGTCGGGCTCCACGTGGGCGTCCGGCGGCGCGAGCGCCACCTGCGGCTGCCCGCCCGCGTCCACGGTGGCGCCGTCCGGGCCTGGCGGCGTGTTGACCGCAGGGTTGGTGGCCACAACCACTGGCCGCTGGCTGATGAACCACGCGGCCGTCCCTCCACCCACCGCGAGCACGGTCACGATGGCGAGGATCATGGGCAGCCGGCTGCCCTCGGGCGCCACTGCGGGCACCGAGCGGCCCGGCGCCAGCGAGCGCGCCGGCTTGCGGGACGCCTTGACCGGGTCCCCGTAGCCCGCGAGGGTGGACTTGGCGACGCGCCCCTCAGAGGCCGCTTCCAACGCCTCCAGCAGCTCCGGCATGTCCTGGTAGCGGTCCTCCGGCGCCTTCGCGAGCGCCTTGTAGATGACCATCTCCAGCTCGGCGCTGCACTCCACGTGCGGGTTCACCTCCGCCAGCGGCGGCGGGTCCTCGAACATGTGCTGCGTGAGGATCCCCATGAAGGAGTCCCCCACGAACGGCACCCTCCCCGTCACGCACTCGAAGAGGATCACGCCCATGGCGTAGACGTCCACGCGGTGGTCCAGGTGCTTACCGGCCGCCTGCTCCGGCGACATGTACTCGGGCGTGCCGAAGATCATGCCCGTCTTGGTCAGCTTGCGGCCGGGCTCTCCCTCGGTCTCGATGTCCGACATCTTCGCGATGCCGAAGTCCACGATCTTCACGAAGTCCGCGTTGTCGTGGCGCGACACCAAGAAGATGTTCTCGGGCTTCATGTCGCGGTGGACGATGCCCTTGGCGTGCGCCGCCCCGAGGGCCCGGCAGCACTGGCTGACGATGGCGATGGCCCGCTGCACGGCGAGCACGCCCTCGCGCTCCAACACGTTCGCGAGGTCCTCGCCCTCGAGGTACTCCATGATGAAGTAGCTCGCGCCGTAGGGGGTCTCGCCGAAGTCGCTGATGTCCACGATGTGCTCGTGGCCGATGCGGGACGCGCTCTTCGCCTCTTGCCGGAAGCGGGCCACGACCTCGGGGCGGCTCGAGAAGTCGTCGCGCAGCAGCTTGATGGCCACGCGCTTCTCGATGACGGTGTGGATGCCCTCGTACACGAGGCCCATGCCGCCCTCGCCGATCTGGCGGATGACCTTGTACTTGTCGAGCATCTGCCCGATGAGCGGGTCATCCGGCGGCTCCCCCGACTCCATCTGCGTGTGCGTGACGACGCGCGCGCCGTCGATGGGGCAAAAGACCTCGCCGCCTTCGTACTCGTTCTTACAAACTGGGCAGATCTTAGTGGCCATCATTAAGCAGGGAAAAGGCTCTCGTAGGTCGGCGAGACCGTATCACCGGGGGGGTGGAGGGTCAACGAAAGGCACCCACCACAGTAGGTCCAACCCCTTGGAAACCGCGCGCTCCGGCGTCCTTGGCGCGGGTCGCGTGGACGTTGCGGTGCGCGCGCTGCTCTGATACCGGAGATGGCCATGACCTCGCCCGAGCCGCGCATCCGCCTGCTGGACGACGCGCTGATCGACCAAATCGCCGCCGGCGAGGTCGTCGAGCGCCCCGCCAGCGTCGTAAAAGAGCTGCTCGAGAACGCGCTCGACGCCGGGGCGACCACGGTGACGGTCACCATCGTGGACGGTGGCGCGGAGAGCATCACCATCAACGACGACGGGCATGGCATGAGCGCCGTGGACGCCGTGCTCGCCGTGCGACGGCACGCGACGAGCAAGCTGCGCAGCTTCGAGGACCTCACGCACATCCGCACCCTCGGGTTTCGGGGCGAGGCCCTGCCCTCCATCGCGTCGGTCAGCCGCTTCGAGCTCACCACGCGCCGCGCGGAAGACGTGGAGGGCGTGCGCGTGCGTATCCATGGCGGCGAGGCGGACCCTGCGGAGCCCATCGGCTGCGCGCGCGGGACCACCGTGCAGGTGCGCGACCTCTTCTACGCGGTGCCGGCCCGGCGGAAGTTCCTGAAGGCGCGCCAGACCGAGACCAGCCACGTCCTCGACGTGTGTCGGCGCGTCGCGCTGGCCCACCCTGCCCTGCGGCTGCACGTGTTCAGCAACGAGCGCCGCGCGGGCGAGTGGCTCCCGGCCAAGGACTGGTTCGCGCGCGCCCAGGCCAACTTCGGCGACGAGACGCTGCAGCGCATCGAGGGAGAGCGCGGCAGCCTGGGCGTGCGCGCGGCCCTCGGCGCCCCGGAGAAGGCGCGCACCGGCGCCCGCAACCTCTACCTCTTCGTCAACGGCCGCCCTGTGCGAGACACGGCCCTGGCGCGCGCGGTCACCTTCGCCTACGGCAGCGTCATCTCCGGGGGGCGCTACCCCGCGGGGGTGCTGCACGTGGACCTCCCGCCCGAGGAAGTGGACGTCAACGCCCACCCGCAGAAGACGGAGGTGCGCTTCGCGGCCGGGGGGGCCGTGTACGAGTCCGTGACGCGCGTGCTCGCGAAGGAGCTGGGCACGCAGGCCTTCGGAGGGCCCGCCAATCGCCCGGCTGGGTCCTTCTGGGAAGCGCGCCTGGGCGGTCTCGGGGCGGCCAGTGAACGAACGGGGTCCCAGGGAGGCCCGGTGCCCACGGGGGCAGCCGCCGCGCCCGGGCACGTTGCGGGGCTTGGGCTCTCCGCCGCTTCCGCGCTCCCTCCCGCGCCGGTCGCCTATAGCGCAGCTCCGGCGCACCACGCCGCGTGGCCGGCGGGCAGCTCGCACCTCGCGGAGCGCATGCCCGGGGCCCAGGGCACGCTCCTGCAGAGCGTGACGGGCGGCGCGGACGCCCTCTTGCAGCCGAGCGGCGCCTTCGGCCGGCTGCGGGTCCTGGGTCAGGTGCGGCAGATGCTCATCGTCTGCGAGGGCGAGGAGGGCCTGGTGGTCCTGGACCAACACGCCGCCGACGAGCGCGTGGTCTACCACCGCATGAAGCAGGCCTACGCCAACGCGAGCGTGAGCACGCAGCGCCTGCTGTTCCCGGAGCGCGTGGAGGTCACCGAGGCGGACGTCGCGCTCGTGGAGGAAGCGCAGGAGGCCATCACGCGCGCCGGCTTCGAGGTGAGCGCGATTGGGGCCCGCACCCTGGCCATCCACACCATGCCGACGTTGCTGCGGCGGGCGGCCCCGGCGCGGCTGCTGCGCGACCTGCTGGACGAGATCACACGGGCCGGGGACCGCGCCTACGGGGACGCGGTGGACATGGCCATCGCCACCATGGCGTGCCACGCGGCCATCCGTGGTGGCGACCCCCTGAGCATCCCCGAGTGCCAGGCCCTGCTGCGCGCCATGGACGAGGTGGGCGAGTTCCGCGGCCACTGCCCGCACGGGCGACCGGTGGTCTACGACGTGTCGTTCCGCGAGCTCGAGAAGCGGCTGGGGCGCTAGCGGATGGCCGCCCACCCCGACGCGCCCCCCAGCGCAGGCAAGCTGCTGGTGCTCGCCGGCCCCACGGCCAGCGGCAAGACCGGCGTCGCGCTCGCGCTCGCCGACCGCTATCCCATCGAGGTCATCAGCGCGGACAGCGTGCAGGTCTACCGCGGCTTCGACATCGGCTCCGCGAAGCCCAGCGCCGCCGAGCAGGCGCGCCTGCCGCACCACGTCATCGACGTGCTCGACCCGGAACAGGGCATGGACGCCGGCGAGTACGCGCGCCTCGCCCAGCTGGCCATCGCGGATGTGCGCGCCCGCGGGCGTGTGCCCGTGGTGGTGGGCGGGACGGGGCTGTGGCTGCGCGCGCTGCTGCGCGGCCTGGTGGAGCTGCCCAAGGCGGACCCCGCGCTGCGCGCCGCGCTAGAGGCGGAGTGCGCCCAGCTTGGAGCCCCCGCGCTGCACGCGCGCCTGGCGCAGGTGGACCCCAGGGTCGCCGCCGCCGTGCACCCCAACGACCAGCTCCGCATCGTGCGAGGGCTGGAGGTGTATCAGCAGACGGGCCGCCCGCTCGGGGAGCTGCAGGCGGAGCACGCCCTGGGCGCCCGCCGCTACGAGTCGCTCATGTTCGCGCTCGACCTCCCGAGCGACGCACACACGCGCGCCATCGAGCAGCGCCTGGACGCCATGCTGAGCGCCGGGCTGGTGGACGAGGTGCGCGCGCTCCTGGAGCGCTACCCGGACAGCGCTCGAGCCTTCGGCAGCGTGGGGTACAAGGAGGTGGTCGCGCACCTGCGCGACGGCGTCACGCTCGACGAGACGCGGCGGCTCATCCGCAAGGCCACGCGGGTGTATGCCCGGCGTCAGCGCACGTGGCTGCGCAGCGACCCCAGCGTGGACCGCGTCAGCACGGCCCGCGCGCTGCTGAACGGCGCCGAACGCGAAGCGCTCGAGCGCTTCATCGAGGCGCAGCTCCCATGAACTTCTTCGGACACGTCGTGGTCGCCGGCTGGTTCGAGCAGGACCCACGCTACCTCCTCGGCAGCATGCTGCCGGACTTCGCGAGCATGTCCGGGACGCGCCTCGGCACGGTGCCGGTGGCGGCGGTGGCGGCCGGGGTCGCGCTGCATCACCGCACGGACGACGCCTTTCACGCCGCGCCCGCCTTTCTGCACCTGATGACGCTGGCGCGCGAAGAGCTGGAGGCGCGCGGGGTGGCGTGGGGCACGGCGCGGGCGGTGGCGCACGTAGGCAGCGAGCTGCTGCTGGACGGAGTGCTGCTCGAGCGTCACCCGAGCGCGCCCTATGTGGACGCCCTCGAAGCTGCGGCGGAGCTGACGCGCGCTCAGCACCTGGACGCGGCCTTCCGCGACCAAGGCGTGGGCTTCGCCGCGCTCCTGCGGAGGCTGCAGGACGCCGGCCCACCGCACGCCTACCGGGAGCCCGCGCGGGTCTCCGAGTTCCTGGAGCGTGCGCTCGGGCGGCGCCCCCGTCTCTGCTTCGCGGACGGCGACCGCGCGCGCGTCGCCGAGGTGCTTACAGGGTTGCGGCCCGAGGTGGAGCGGCAGGCGGACCCCCTGCTCGCGCACCTGCGCCAGCACGAACTCCTGCGGCCAGACGGCGCCCGCGCTACAACCGCCCCATGAGCCCAGGTGACCCCACCGGCAGCCCCCCACCGCGCCAGGACGCGCGACGTCGCTACCTGTGGCTGGCGGCCAAGCTGGCGTTCTCCGCGGCCATCCTGGGCTTGGTGATCAGCCGCAACGACCCGCGCGCGCTGCTGGCGGCGCTGCGCGGCATCTCGGCCACGGCCTTTGTGAGCAGCGCGGGGCTCATCACGCTGACCGCCGTGATCGGCACCTGGCGCTGGGCTGCCGTGATGCAGGCCTACGGCGCTCAGCGGCTGCCGGGCCCCGGCCGCCTGCTGCAGCTCTACTTCATGGGCTTCTTCTACAACCTGTGGCTCCCGGGCGGGGTCGGCGGTGACGTGGTGCGCGGGGTGGCCAGCCGCGAGGCCTTCGGGGATGCGGGGGCCACGGCCGGCCTGACCGTCGTGTTCGTCGAGCGCCTGTGTGGCCTGCTGGGGCTGTTCTTCTTCGTGGGCGTGAGCTTCTCGCTGTGGCCCCTCCCGGGAGTGCAGGTGCCCGTCGTCTACGCGGCGCTGGCCATCTCTGCCGCCGCCGGCGGGGTCCTCGCGGTGGCCCTCGCACCCAGGCTGGCCCCGCTCCTGCCGGGCTTCCTCGGCCGCATCGCGGCGCGCGTCCCCACGCTCGCGCGGCGTGGGCCCTTCGCGTTGGCGCTCGGCCTCTCCACGCTCACGCACTTCTTCACCGCCCTGAGCGGGCACGTGCTGGTGGCGGACCTGGCTCCCGAGGTCTCCTGGACGCACTCGCTCACCGTCGTGTCCCTCGCCGCCGTCTCCGCGTTCTTCCCGCTGACCCACGCCGGCGCCGGCATTCGTGAGGGAGCGTTCGTCCAGCTCTACGCCCCCCTGGGCGTCCCTGGGGCCGTCGCCGTCGCCGCGTCGCTCGCGCTCTTTGCCACCCAGCTGGTGGTCTCCGGGGTGGGCGGGCTGGTGAGCGTGCTCCGCGCCGACGCGCCACGTCCCGCCACGCTTGCGACCGAGGCCCCTCGGAGCGAGCCGTGACCGGGTCCACGCCACCGCCGCCGCCACCGCCCACGTGGGCGCTCGCTCACCCCCGCCACACGTGGGCCGCCTGCGCCCTGCTCGCCGTCTACTACCTGGCCACCATGTCGCGCGACATGGGCTTCTACGACAGCCCCGAGCTGGCGCTGGTAGCCGTGCAGGGAGGCGTGGGACACCCCATTGGTCAGCCACTGCACACGCTGCTGGGCCACGCGCTGGTGGGCCTCGGTGGGCTGCTGGGCGTGGCCCCCCTGCTCTGCCTGAACGCGCTCTCCGCGCTGGCCTGCGCGCTGACCTTGGTGCCCGTGGTGTACGTGCTCGACCACGCCGCTTCGCGGCCGCCTTCAGACGGCGTCCTCACGTGGGCGCGGCCTTGGCTCATCGCGCTGGTGGGCGTCCATGGCGCGGTGTGGGAGCCCGCGACGCGCATCGAGGTGTATCCCCTGGGGACGCTGCTCGGCGCGCTCTCTGTGGCCTTCCTCACCGCGGCCTTCGCGGCCCCGGAGCGTCCCGCGCTGCGCCACCGGTACATGGCCGCAGCCGGGCTGGCGCTGGCGCTCACGACGGGCGCCAACGCCCTCACCGCGTGCTTCTTTGCGCTCGCCATGGCTCCGGCCACGCTGCGTGCGCTCGTGCAGCGGACGCTGCCCTGGCGTGCGCTGCTCCCGGCCATCGCGGCCGCGCTCGTGGGGATGCTCGTCTGGGCCTACGTGCCGCTCGCCGCGCGGGACCCGGACGTCGTCGCGTGGGGTCGCCCCGTGGACTGGCCGTCCCTGCGCGCGTACCTGAGCGGCGCCGACTTCTCGGGCAAGTCCGTGGGGCTTGGCTCCGCCGAGTTCCTGGCTCACCTGCGCGCGTTCGCGGAGTGGTCGCTGCGCGCCGGTGTCCTGCCGCTCGTCGCCCTCGGCTTCGTCGGCTTTGGTCTTCGAGCGCGCGCGCAGCTCCCGCTGGTGGCCACCCTGTTTGTCGCGAACGTGTGTTGGTACGCGCGGTACGACCCCTTCTCGCCCGGCGTGCTGGACTACCTCGGCTACCTCGGCGCCCCCCTCTGGTTCTTGGCCGGGGGCGCGGCGCTGCTGGTCGAGTGGAGCGCGTCGCGCGGCCGCGTCGTGCTCGTCGCCGCGGCTTCCGCCCTGCTCGCCGTGACCCTCCTCGCAAGCCCGTCGCCCCTCGCGCGGTCGCGCGCCCGCGACCAGGTGACGCGAGAGCTGAGCGCCGGTGCCCTCGCGGAGCTGCCGCGGGACGCCGTCTTGGTCGTCGAAGCGGACCACTGGGCCGCGCCGCTGATGTATCTCCAAGAGGTCGAGGGCCAGCGCCCCGACGTGGTGGTGCTGCCCCTCGGCCTCGCGAGCTCCAGCTGGCTGTGGGAGCTGCTCTACCGGCGTCACCCCGACCTCCGGCCCTTCCAGGTCCGCGGCCCCGGAGGGCGCGAGGCGCGTGTGCGGCGCTTCCTGTCAGCGCAAGTCGGACGGGCCGCCTTCACCAACGAGGCGCGCATCGCCGCGCAGCTGGGCCTGCCCAGCTGTGTCGTGGGGCTGCTCTCCGTGATGGCGCCGTGCGGCGTGGACGTGCAGCCGGACACCCTCTCACCGCTGGTCGCGAGCGCTCGCGCCGCGCTCCAGGACGGCTCCCCCGGGACCGCCGGGCTGCTCGCCTGGGAGGCCGAGAACCGGGCGCGCTCGCTCGCCAACGAGGGGCGCGCGCGCGACGCGTTCCACGCGCTCACGTGCGCCGTGCCCGGCCTCCCCCAGCTCTCCAGCGAGGCCTTGCCAGAGCGCGTCCCCCCCTTCGAGCTGCCGGTGCTCGCCCCCGAACCCGACGCCATGGGCTCGGACCAGCGCAACCTCTTCCTCGCGGCGGCCCTCGCCGCGCGCGCGCAGCAGCCCGCCATGGCACAGCGTCTGCGCGACCACGCCGCGTTCGCTGCGCGCTAACGCAGACCCGCGCGTCCCTCAGCCCGTGGCTGGCTCGGCCGCGGCGCGGATGCGGTCGCGTAGGTGCGGAAACGACATCAAGTGCCGCACCACCGGCTCGGCATCTCCCAGCACCAGGTCCAGGTGCTCTCGGATCTCCCGCTCCAGCGCCGCCAGCTCTTCGCGCGCGGGGTTGATGTCCACCTCGGCGCCGGCCGTGAACGAGCCCATGCGCCCCTTCAGCTGAGACATCTGGAAGCGGATGTCGTCGTGCTCGGCGCGCGCCTTCGCGAGGTCGCGCATGTGGGTGTCGATGGCCTGCTTCGCGCCGAGCTGCCGCGCCGCGGCCTGCCCGAGACGCACCAGCGCGCTCAGCTGCTCATCGCTGGGGCTGCGCTCGGGCAGCCGCGGTGCCATGGCAAGCAGCTCGGCGCGCACCTCACTCCACGCCCCCGACGCCTGGTCCAGCTGCATGCGCGCCTTCCCTAGCGCGATGGCGTGCTGATCGATGAGCTGCGCGGCGCGCGCCTCGTCGCCGCCGAGCGCGTCCAGCGCCCGCCCGATCTGGAGCCGCTGCTCTCGCACCTGGCGCTCGTCGTCCGTGATGGCGCCGGCCTGGGCGTGCAGCCGCGCCCGCGCGCGCGTCATGGCCTCCACGTGGGCGCGCATGCGGGCGAGGTGCTCGTCCAGCCACGGAGGCGCCGCGGACCCCACGTGCGCGCGGCGGCTGACGTCGTCGAGGACGCTCAGGCGGTTCTCCCAGGCGGAGATCACACCGTCCAGACCGAGCGTCTCCTCGATGGCGCTGACGGTCCGGCGCCCGGCCGTGTCCTCCTCGCCACTGCGCGGCGCGATGCTTCTGCGGGTGAGCGGGATGGGCTCCACGGTGGCCGCGTCCATCGCCTCCATGATCGCGCTCAGCTCGCTCGCGAGGGCGTACGCGCTCGGGTGACGCGCCTCGGGCTGCTTCGAGAGCAGCCGCAGCACCAGCGCGTCCAGCTCGGGTGGGACGCTCACGCCGCGGCTGGACGGCGCCGGGGGCGGCGTGCGCAGGTGGCCCAGCACCAGCTCGGAGGTGCCGCCCTTGAACGGCAGCTCGTTGGTCAGCATCTCGAAGAGCACGCAGCCCAGCGAGTACAGGTCGCACGCGTAGGTGAGCGGCGCCCCGCGCGCCTGCTCCGGGGCGATGTACTCGGGCGTGCCGAAGACCGTGCCGGTCGCCGTGACGCGCAGCTCGCCCTTCATCTGCGCCAGCCCGAAGTCCAGCAGCTTCACGAAGTCGCTGGCGTAGCCCTGCAGCAGGTAGATGTTGTCCGGCTTGATGTCCCTGTGGATGACGCCGAGCTCGTGCGCGCGACCGAGCGCGCGCGCCACCTGCAGCGTGATGCCCAGGGCGCGCGGCACGTTCAGGTCGCGCTTTGCGATCTGCTTGTTGAGCGGGACACCGTCCAGGAACTCCATCGCCAGGTACACCAGGCCGTCGTCGGTCTCGCCGAAGTCCGTGATGTCGATGATGTGCTCGTGGTTGATGCGGTTGGCCGCGCGCGCCTCCCGCAGGAAGCGGGTCTTGTGCGCTGGGCGATGGGCCAGGTCGCTCGAGAGGAACTTGAGCGCGACGTCGCGGCCCACCACCTCGTGCCGCGCGCGATACACCGTGCCCATGCCCCCCTGCCCGATGCGCTCCTGGATCAGGTAGCGCCCCGCGATGGTGCGGCCGATGAGCGGATCCGGCAGGTCGCGCAAGGCGCCGCCGTCCAACGGACACACGGTGGGGTTGCCCCGATACCGGGCACGGCAAATCGTGCAAACTTTCACGGTCTGCACATGCTCTCACCGGCGGGGCGCGGTGTAAATGGTGCGCACTCAGGCAGGCCGGCGGCATCGGTGGGCGCGTCGGAGTACCAACCCCGCGACCCGACCGCAGGGCCCCTCCACCAGCTCTTGCACCAGAGCCTCGACGCCTACCTCGCCGCCCGCCACGCCCGCCCGCCGCCACCGTTTGTGGCCAAGGCCCTGCGAAGCCATCTGAGCTGCGGCGTCCTGTGGCATGGGTTTGCCCGCTTCCGCTGCGGCCCCCTCGCCAGTCACCCGTCCGCCCGCCACCCCAAAACAGCCCCCGCACTACCGCCAACACCCACCCCCGTGGCACCCTCCAGGCACGCAGACCCGCTTCATGCGCGCTGACCGGCGGCGCATTGCGCAGAATTCGGCATACGTAAACACTTCAATCAGTTTGGTGACCCCGTTCAAGCCTACTATGAGTTTAGAAACACAGCTCACACCATTGAACGTTCCGAGGAGGCAAGCATGCGTGCTCTCGCACGCTACTACCACATGCTCCATGTTACGGTCGCCAATATGCTCACTCTTGCGCGTGTGGCCGATCCAGGGCGATGTTTGTCTGGCATGATGGGCGCGTGTGTCGTGTCATCAGTTACGATATTCGCTAGCGATGGAGCCCTCGTCATTGCGCAAGGAGCCATTCGAGTTGCGGGTGACCTCGCTTGACCATCTAACGCTGGAGGCAGCTCAATGTCGTTCGTAATGTTTGTCAACATGCAAGGCGACATCAACAGCGAGGAGTTGCTTAGATCAGTGAAATCCGGGCTATCTTCTTGCGGTCTTGTGGAGAAGCATGACGTTCACGTAGTCGACCAGGGATTGTCAAGAAGAGGAGCTCGGTTGTGGGAGATTCAAGCTAGGTCGTCGTCCGTAGTAGCGATCCACAACCTCGTTCCGGCATCTCCTGACCTTGGGATTCCTGATGAACGTTGGCTTTCGTTTGCTCCGAATAGAGACAGCACTCGCGCGTCGAAGTGTCTTGCGGCAGTGAGTGCTGCGTCGGTTGCCAATAGCGCCGGAAAACATGTACTTGATGATTCAAATGTGCTCCGACTAGGTCTACAGTTTGAACCATCAGAACTCTTGCGCATACTCGCAAGCTTTGATAGTATGACGTTGGTGGATCTAGGGGAGAAGATGTACCAAGAGTTGGTTGGAGTTCGCCAATAGATCGTGGCGTGGATGCTCTGATCGCGGTGGGGGGCGGCCCTCACCTCACGGTTCGGGCCCCTCCGTGTCAATCAAGGGTGAGCCACGAAGGCCCTCCGTGTCAATCAAGGGTGAGCCACGAAGGGGCTCGAATTCTCTGTAGCGAGGGCGGAGACTGGACCCCGAGAGATGCCCAAGAAGCCGATGAACGAACTCAACACCGAAGTGGTGGCGCTGGCCGAGAACGACCGCCGTCAGCGACGCCGGTTCACGCGTGAGCAGAAGGTCGCGATCCTGAAGGAGGTCGACGCTAGCACTGGCCGTGGCGAGGTGTCTGCGCTGCTGCGCCGGGAGGGGCTCTACAGCTCCCACCTGGCTCAGTGGCGGCAGCAGCTCCAGGCCCACGGCGAGCGGGGCCTTGAGCCCCAGAAGCCCGGACCGAAGATGCGCCGTGACGAGCGTGACCTGGAGATCGAAAAGCTGGAGCGGAAGACGGCGCGGCTCGAGCACGACCTGCTGGTGGCCCGGAAGCTGATCGAGCTTGCGGGAAAAGCGCACGAGATTCTCGGTGTCGCGCTGCCGAGTCTCGAGAACGACGAGGAGCTCTGATGGAGCTGCTCGTTGGGCGCGACCCCATCATCCCGTTCAGTCGGGCGTGCGACGTCCTGGGCATCCCGCGTGGGACAGCCCGGAGGCGGCTGGCGCCGCGTCGTCATGGCCCACGCGCGCCGCGTCCTCGGAGCCACCGTAGGCTCAGCCAGGAGGAGCGCCTGAAGGTCCTGTCGACGCTGCACTCCGAGCGCTTCGAGGACCAGACGCCACGGCAGGTCTACGCCGAGCTGCTCGACGAGGGGGAGTACCTCGCGTCGCCCAGCACGATGTACCGCATCCTCGCGGAACAGGGCGAGACGCGCGAGCGCCGCAACCAGCGTGCAGCACGCTCGCACGCTGTGCCGCGTCTCGAAGCCCGCGCGCCGAACGAGGTGTGGACGTGGGACATCTCGAAGCTGGCGACCGGCACCCCGGGGTGTTCCTGAACCTGTACCTCGTGCTCGACCTGTACTCGCGCTACCCGGTGGCGTGGATGGTCGCCGAGCGCGAGAACAGCGCCCTCGCGAAGCAGCTCTTCGCCGAGGCCATCACGCGCTACGACATCGCGCCGGGCACCATCACGGTGCACAGCGACCGTGGCGCACCGATGACCGCGACCGGCTTCATCGACTTGCTCGCCGAGCTCGGCGTCGACCGCAGCCTGAGCCGCCCTCGCGTCTCGAACGACAACCCATTTTCGGAGTCCTGTTTCAAGACGGTCAAGTACCAGCCCGACTACCCAGGCCGCTTCCGCGGCGTCGCGCACGCGCGCCAATGGTTCGCGGAGTTCTTTCCCTGGTACGCGGACGAACACCGCCACAGCGGCCTCGCACTCTTCACGCCGGCCGACGTCTTCTTTCGTCGCGTCGAGGCCATCGCCAACACCCGTCAGCGCGCGATGGACACCGCGTTCGACACCCACCCCGAGCGCTTCGTGAAGGGGCGCCCGCAGGTCCGGCGACCCCCCGCCGTGGTGGCCATCAACCCCATCGATCCCACCGGGCCCATGCCGCTCACCGAGCTGCTGCAGGCGGGCGACGCCGACTTCATGGCGTCGACCCCACCGCCCATCACCAGGTCGACGCCCGTGCTCCCGGGCGCGCCGCTCCCCGGCACCGATCAGACATAGAACTCAACCGGGCCCTGGCTCAAACCCATTGACACGCTCCGAAGGGGCTCGAATTCTCTGTAGCGAGGGCCGATACTGGTGCCAGTTTGCAGGCTCATGGGACCACGTGATGGGCCAAATTTGCAGGCCCATGGGACCACCCGCGGGGGGCGCCCCTGGGTCTTGCAGGGGCGCTATGGGTTGGCGAGCAGCACGCTGGTGGGCACCACGAGAGCCACACCCTGGTAGTACGTCGGAGCGGTAGAGACATTCGCCGCGGGGAGCGTCCCGCTGGGATTTCCGAACAGGAGGAGCGACTCGCCATCTGCGGCCGGCACGAGGCCTTGCAGCTCGAGCGTGCCCCCCAGGGCCAGCACCGCACTCGACACGATCGTTCCGTTGTCTGGATCGAGCTCCGCCAGGATGATGCGGTCGTTTGTGTGCGCCCTGAACGACACCGTTCCGATGGATGCGGCTTCGGAGCCCTCCATCGCCACGAAGAGCCTCCCCCCCACGGCGGCAAGGCGTAACCAGGTCAGCCCGCTAGCGGCCACTCGCCACGTCTCCGTCGCACCGTTGGAGGACACGAGGTGGCCCGACGACAACCACGCAAAGTAGCCGCCCGTTCCGTTCGTCTCGATCGCGCGGACGCCAGCCACGCCGTAGTCGTGCGCCGTGGTGCCATCCGTCAATGGAGTGCCTGACATGCGCACCACGAAACTGTGGTCGTTGTCGAGCGCTGTGTATGCCATTCCGCCGTAGAAAAGGTAGTCGTCGACGCTCGCCCACACCCATAGGGAAGACCCCGAACCCACGAAATGGGGCACTGTCACGCCTTCGCCCACCGTGTTGCGGGTTCCCTGGACGCCGGCGACCGTGACGGTGTTGACCATCGATGACGTCCCGCCCGAGCCAGCGTTGTAGTGTGCACTCACGGCGATGCCAGAGCCGTACGGAACGACCCCCGTGCCCGACGAGAACCAAGGGTACCCTGGGAGCGAGAGGTCAGTGAGCCACTGCGTGTCCCCGGTCGCATTCAACCGCGCCAGGTAGGCCTCCGTGTTGCTGGCCGGCCCGGTCTTCGACACCGACCCGAGCGTGAAGGGCGTACCCTGTGAGCCCCCCGTCACGAACACGTCGGTACCCACGACGGTGAGTCCGGACACGTGCGCGGCATTGTTCCCTCCTGTGGGGATGGTCCCGAAGGTCGTCCACGCGGGGGTTGCGGTGGAGTCCATCAACGTCACGTACATGCCCCTAGACATGGACACTGCTGGGCCGATCGTCGCCCCTCTTCCCAACCGACCACTGATGACCCATCCCGATGGGTGGGGCCACGCGACGCTCACGGAAGTGTTCAACTCGCCCTGGACAACCAGCGATGAGACGTCGACGCATGCACCGCTCGCGCACACTTGGCCTTGCTCACACGGGTTACACGCCTCGCATTGGCTGAAGGTGTCGGCAAAGACGCACGCCGAACCGCAGTGCACGCGTCCCGGCGCGCAGTCACCAACGCAACGCCCATCGATGCAGGCTGAGTTGACCTCGCCGCTCGCAGGGCGGCAGGCGGCGTCTTCGTCGACGACCGCGTCCGCGTCGTCGTCCACGCCGTTGCAGGAGTCACGAACGACTGGCGTTCCCTCGTCGGGGATAGGCGCTCCCGCGTCGGGCATTCCCTCGTCGGGTGTCGACCTCCCGGAGTCGCCGCACGCGATCAACACGAAGATCGCGACAGAGACGCAGCACGCTGCGGTGAGTCCTAGCTTTCCCTGCATCGCGCGAGTCTACGCGCCGATGCTTCGCCCAGCAACACTCGGACGGCCCCGCGGGGGGTACGTGAGCGGGGGGTGGGGGCGGCGGGGGGTGCTCTAGGCCCTCGCATTCAACGGCCTCGCGTTGACGTCACCGGGAGTATCGCCCACGCCGGAAGGGACCTCCCAGAAGCTCCTCGCCCCAATCGAGCGCCGCCCCCCGCATGAACCCGACAGCGAAGAGCGCGAACGCCGCCGCCAGGAGTTCGTCCGGCCTTCTGCTCAACGCACCGTGGACGCCAACGACTGTCGCCCACATCGCAGCTGCCACAGCGGTGACCTGAAGCGCCCAGGACACGCGAATCTCCGCTGCAACCCTGAACGAGTCGCCGCTCTGTTCGATCTTGAGGACGATCACGGGCTCGTAGACTCTGCGCCCGATATGCGAAGTGGCTGGCGGTAGGGCCAACAGGACTTCGGGCTGCTGATCGAGCGCAGCACGCACGCCGCCCGATGAGTCCTGGCCGAGCATTGCGACTAGGTCCAACCAGGACACATCCACCACACGGTGCTTCGCACCGAACAACACCTCGCGCAGACGAACCAAACTTCACCCCCCACACAGAAGACGCCGAGAAGCGATACGAGAAACTCCCCATCGAGACTCGAGGAGTGTAGCGCAGCTTCAGACTCGACCACGTCACGGAATCGACGGCACCCCTGAGCGGTGCCCACCATCTACGATCACCGCGGTGAGCCGGTCTCGACCGAGGACCTGAAGCGCGAGCACGCGGCCGCCCACATCACGTCCGTCCGCTCCCCCGACCGCGAGAGCGTCGCCTCGCTGCGATCCAGTTCTTTGTGGCTCATGGTCTGGTAGGCGGCAGACATGTGCGCGTTCCTCCGACCTTCGGGGACCCGACATTTCCATAAAACGCTAACAGGCGCATTGCGCAGAACTCGGTTTTAACGAAGCCGCTCCGCGGCAAGCCTGATGTCGCGGGACTGGAGGGCATCACGCGGAGCAGAGGCGCGTTTGCTTCATCGGACCGACGCTGTGGATTGAGCCCGTCCATCGGGGACGTGGCCAAGCACGGAGGCGAGCGATGGGCGAAGTACGAGAGCGGATGGAGCAGGACCTGTTCCTGCGCGGGGTAGCCGCGAACACACGGGAGACCTACCTGCGGTACGCGAAGCAGTTCGTGGCGTTCCACCGTCGCGACGCACGCCAGCTGGACACGGAGGACGTGCGGGCGTGGGTGATGCATCTTCGACGGGCGGGCCGGGCTCCGCGGAGCATCAACGTGGCGATGAGCGCGCTGCGCTTCCTGTTTGGCGTCACGTTGCGCCGGCCCGAGGTCATGTACCCGATACGTCGCGTGGTCGAGCACGACGTGCAGCCTGCCATCCTCTCGGGGAGCGAGGTGCAGCGCCTGCTCGACGCCATTGAGCGCCCGCGGGACCGCGCGATTGTGATGCTGCTCTATGGCTCGGGCTTGCGCATCTCCGAGGCGCTGTCGCTGACGGTCGCCGACGTGGACGCGGGACGCGGCGTGCTCACCATCCGCCACGCCAAGGGGCGCCACGACCGCATCGTTCCGCTGCCGGCCGTGACGCTCGAGGCGCTGCGGAGCTGGATGCGTCAGCGTCGACATCGAAGTGAGAGCTTGTTTCCAGGACGCAAGGGCCGAGCGACGCTGACGCGCGAGGCGGTGCACCAGCTGCTGCGTCTCGCGGCGGCCCGCGCGGGTCTCACCAAGCGCGTCTATCCGCATCTGCTGCGCCAAAGCTTCGCGACCCATCTGCTCGAGCTCGGCGCCGACCTTCGGTCCGTGCAGATTCTGCTCGGCCACCGCTCTATTCAGAGCACCACGCGCTACACCCACCTCTCGGAAGCGCGCCGTCAGACGCTCGTCAATCCGCTGACTGTCCTCGGGACCTCGGACGGGGCGCGAATCGCCTAGCCACGGAGACGGTAGACGTGGCGCACGAGCACGGGTCTGTGGCCCGGCGCGAGCCTGGGCTGAGTGTCGGTATGATCGCGCGCGCTCATGGAGAGCGCGTGCGCGCGGAGCACGTGCTCCGCCCGGAGCAACACCAGGTGCTGCGGGCCATCGAGCGCTGTCGGACGGCGGCGCTCCGGGGGGCATCTGCACGCGTGTCCTGCCTGTGGCTTCCATCAGCCGCGCTACAACTCGTGCCGCAATCGACACTGCTGACCGGCGGCGCATTGCGCAGAATTCGGTTTATGTAAACATTTCGGACACTTAGCAAACACCGTTCATCCCATCTATGGGCATGGGCCTCCGGCGGGTGCGCGCCCAGGTCGACGTGACGTACTCGAACTCGCTGATAGAGTCCTTCTGGGCCCAGCTGAAGCACCGGTGGCTGTATCTCCACGACCTCGACACGACCGCTGCCCGGAAGACGCTGATCGCAACCTTCGTTGAGGACCACAGCGTCTTGATCCCCCGCGCCGTCCTCGGCGGGCGCACACCCGATGAGGTCTTCTGCGGGCGCGAGGTGGACCTCCCCGAGCGACTCGGCGTGGCCCGCCGTCAGGCCCGCGCCGACCGTGTTCAATTCAACCAGGCTCGCGCCAGCTGCGGAGGCTGCCACGGACCTGGCCTCAAGAGGGGAGGCAGTCGACGGCTGAGCGGTCGTGGTCCACAGTGCTCGCCGAACCAGGATCCCACTTGATTCATGCTGTGCGCGCATTTGCGCGCTTGGAGCGGGGAGAGGTTGTGGCGCGGCGCACGGCTACATCAACCGGGTCCGACATGCCTGCGCCCGTTCGGCCACCGCGTCTGCGGTTCGCTTCAGAATGGCGTGCGTCAGTCCGTCTCGCGTGCACGACTCGAGTACCTCGTGTGCGAGATCCGGCAGTCGCGAGGCGTGGAGGCGGGCGCGCTCGAGGACGGCCTCGGGCTTCTGTCCGGTGGAGACCGCGAACTCCGATAGGTGTGCGGCACCGATCCGGTGAAGTCGATACTCGGAGCCCAGCTTCATCGCGAGCTTCAGCTTCGGCGTGTTCAGGTCTGGGTAGGGCAGCGCGCTCGCGATGTCGTACAGCGGCGCGAGGCGGACTCCCCTCTGCGCGTGGAGGACCGAGTAGTTCTTCGCGTGCCCATCGCTTCCGCCGATCAGCCAGTTCAAGAGCAGTGCATCGGTGAACGTGGCCACGTCTTCTGCGGGGTTGGTCGAGTGCGCGCGGAGCACAGTGACGACTTGCTGCGGGAGGGCCCACCGTCGTTCTGGTACTTCAGCTGCGGTCGGACGCCGAGCGCTTGGCAGAAGTCCTCCTGATGGAGTCGAAGAGGCTGACCGGCCGCGGAAGCAGCGATGGGCGACGCGAGCTCGGGCGTGATCCTCACCCGATCGTATCTCTCGACGACGATCGCGGTCTCCTCGCCGAACCGCTGGATCTCGGAGCGCGCGACGGGCAGCCCGAGCGCGCGCGCGCGCGAGCCTCAGGCAGAAGTGCTCGTTCTCGACCTGCCCGTCCCACACGCCGACGGCTGGCTTCAAGATGTGTGTCGTCGGCGTTCGTCCGACCGGGATCCCCAGCGTTCTCCATCGAAGAAGAGCGCCATCTTGGGCTGCGCGCCCGCGAGGCTGAACCTGCCTTCGTCATCTGCGCGGCTCCACGCGGTCTCGTCGACACGGAGGGCTCGCAAGCGGTCTGCCAGGGCCGCGTCGTCGAGCCAGTCCACGCGAACCGGGCCCGGGCCTTCGATGCTCTCCACGCGTTCGAAGGGCACGATCTGCACGGCGCCCGCGCAGTCACTCCCCACGTGTGCGAGCAGGGCGAACGGGTTTCGAGCAGAGACGTGGAACTCGCGGCCCCACCGCTCGAGCACGTTGTCGTTGTCCGGGAGGAGACCCCACAGGAACGCCTCGACGGTCTTGTGCCCGTGCTCGCGTCGCGCGAGCGGGAGCGACACGGAGAGGGGAACCACGTTGGGGATCCGGCCATCGTAGGCGAAGCTGAGCTTCCCGCCGCGGTCGCACGCGAGCGTGCCGACACGAGCCCCGAACAACAGCACGGCGAGCTCCTTGTCACTCTTCATCGAGCGACCCCCTCGCGCGCGCAATCACGCGATCCAGGTCCATGACGATCGGCGGCGGACCGTCCTGCGCCGCTGGCAGCTCGCCGAGCCAGACGTCCACCCCGAGCACGTTCAGCAGGCGCAGCACGAGGCCGAGCTCCGCCCCCGGCTTGCCATTTTCCACCGCCACGAGCCACTGCCGGCTGACGCCGACCTTGGCCGCTAGCTCGGCTTGGTTGAGCCCCAGCTCGCGTCGCCGCTCGCGAACCGTGAGGCCAATGTCCAAGGGTGTTCGTGCGCGCATGGTTCGAGAGGGGCGCGATGTCGCCGTTCGACGTCAATCTAGCGGAGTCATCGAACGGCGACAATGAGAAAATGTCGTCGAAAGGCGACTTGATGGAAATGTCATCGAATGATGACATGGGTAGCGAATCGCGATCTTTACCGGTGCTCTTCGCCTCCGATCTTGGTCAGTTCACACGCGCTCGCCGATGCTTTAGCGTTCGTGAGCCAAGCGGCGACCAAGTCATGACTCGGGTCAGTCGCCTCGGAGGAGACCTCGAGGAGGTGCTCGTAAAAGAGGACGGCACCCGAGTGGAACCCGTCGGCGTACCGCCGTGCCGCGACTCGCTGCAGGAACCGGCGGAACTCATCGGCGCCTCGATCCTCGCGCGCCCGCTCAATCGCATCCACGTCGAATGCACCCGCAGCTTCGCTCTTTCCTTGCAAGTAGAGCACGCGTGCGAGCGACGCATCGATGTCAGCGAGAGTCTCGGGGAAGGGCCATTCGCCCCCGCCTTCCTGGGGTGGTGTCGGTATGTCACTCGACTCCTCCTCCAGAACGCGTCTGAGGGTTCTCAGCAAGGTCTCGGCGAGCTTGTAGTCGCCGCTGATCCTGGCGATACGGGCACGCATCTCGAGCAAATCCTTGTGCCTGCCTGCACGCTGCGGAAGGTGGTTGCTCCGAATCGACTCGGCTCGGTCCAGGTAGCGCTTGGCGCCATCGACGTCCGCGACGTGGGCGCGGCATCTCGCCAATTCCTCGAGCGATCTGGCGATGAGGGGCCAGTTGTCGACGCGCGCGTGACCGAGCCGGATGCACTGAAGGAGCGCGGACTCCGCGTCGCCCCAGCGTTCGCTTAGAATGCACGCCATTGCATAGTCGTAGGTGCATTCCACGTGCTCTGCGCTTCGCGGCCCAAAGCACACCCAGGTCAACCAGCGCCAACGTCGAGTCGATCCCAGCTGCGCACCGGAACGAGCTTCGAGCGCATCTCCGTGAAGCCCCGCAGCCGCAGGGTACCTCGCACGAACCACCTCTCGTCCGCGATACAGCACGTACAACCCCAGGAGCGCAGACCAGACGCCTATAGGAATCATGATTCCGTCGAGCCTCTACCTCGTGGGGTTGGCCTCACCCGTTGGCCTTGGCCCGCAGCTCTTCGAGGCTCCTCGCCGGGTCCAGGTAGTCGTCCAGCTTGCCCTCCACGTACTTCCGGCCGCCTAGCTTCTCGGCCAAGAACCCGGCGTCCACGTCGGCGCGCACCAGCCCGCCGGTCACGGTGACGCGGGCGTCGAACTTCACGCCCTTGACCTTGCCGTGCACGTGGCAGGCGTTGCCCGTCCAGGTGCAGGTGAGGCCGTGCTTGCGGTGCCAGTAGTCGGTGAGGGCGGTCAGGCGCGCCACGGCTTGGTCGTCTTGGAAGGAATAGCGGCGCTCGAGGTTCATCATGGGTGTTGGTCGTCGTTGTTTCCCGACCGCCCCCCCCGTGTCAATGTGCCGGCCGATGAGCGCTCCTTCTCCACGGCCCTGGGCTCGCCGCTTCGCGCGTGTGGGCCGGCTGGTGCCCCGCGTGCGCGACTGGACGCCGTTCACGGCGCTCGGGCCAAGCGCCTGACCGGGGACGAACGTCCCGTAGTTGCCCGTGCGGTAGTAGCTCTCTGCCTTGTTGAGGCCGAAGGCCCGCACGCGCAGCTCCACCTCGCCGTCTCGGGCGGTCGGGGGCTCGATATGGACCAGCTCGAGGACCTCGGGTCCCCCTGGCTTGTTGGCGATGATGGCTCTCATGGTGTGCTCCTGTTCGTGCGGTGCGCGTCGTGCCTCCTCTGGGCCGGATGTTGCGAAGTGTTAAGCGCGGCGAGCAGGCCCTCGCGGTCGGATATAGTGCTCGCGTGACCGCCGAAGACAGCGCCGCCATCAAGGTCTTGCTCGTCGAAGACGACGAGCGCTTGGCGGCGCTCACCACGCAGTACCTCGAGGGCCACGGTCTGGTCATGAGCCGCTCGAGCACAGGCCCCGATGCACTCGCACAGGTGGCGTCGAGGCAGTTCGACGTCGTGCTCTTGGACCTCAACCTGCCCGGACTCGACGGGCTCGCCGTGTGCCGCCGCATCCGCGAGCGCAGCGCCGTGCCCATCATCATGGTCACCGCGCGCGACGAACTCTTCGACCGCGTCATCGGGCTGGACGCCGGGGCCGACGACTACGTCAGCAAGCCGTTCAGCGCGCGCGAGCTGCTCTCCCGCATCCACGCCACGGTCCGCCGCGCGCGCGGGAGCGTGGGGCCCGAGCTGGGGCAGCTGGAGGTGGGGCGCCTGCGCATGGTGCCCGAGCGGCTCGCGGTCTATCTCGACCAGCAGCCCGTGGAGACCACGTCGCACGAGTTTGCCATCTTGTACGCGCTCGCGAAGAACGCCGGCCGCGCGCTCTCCCGCGAGCAGCTACTGGACCTCGCCAAGGGGAACGCCGAGGAGTCCTTCGACCGCTCGGTGGACGTCCACATCTCGCGCCTGCGCAGCAAGCTCGGCGACGACGCGAGGAAGCCGACCCTGCTGAAGACCATCCGCGGCGTCGGCTACCTCCTCTCCACGTCATGAACGCGGATCCCGGAAAGCGCCTCACCCGTCTGGTGTACGCCTACACGGCGGTGTGCGTGATCGGAGCGGTCGGCGTGTTCCTCGGCGTCGCCGCGTGGCACTTCGCGCTCTTCCGGCCCAGCCCGGATGGCTTCGAGCTCCGCGGAGACGGTCCGCCACACGGGCTGATCGAGCCCGGACCCCCTCCCGGGATGCCCGGTCACCCCCCTGGCGCGTTGCGTCCCCCACCGCGCGGACCGACGGGTCCCACGCCGCCGCGTCCCGTCCTGCTCGCGGTGGCCGGCATCCTCCTCGTGTTGGTCGCCGGCGCTTCCTACGCGTTCGCGCAGCGCCTCACCGGTCCCCTGCGCGCGCTCGAGCATGCGGCGCGACGGTACGGCGACGGTGACCTCAGCGCGCGCGTCAACCTCGCGAGCGACGACGAGTTCGGCGCCGTGGGCCGCGCCTTCGACGACATGGCCGCGCGCACGGCGCGCCTCATCGAGGCCCAGAACGAGCTCATGGCCAACGTGTCGCACGAGCTGCGCACGCCGCTGGCGCGCGTGCGGGTGGCGCTCGACATCCTGCAGGAGTGTCCGGAGATGGCGTCTCCTGCGGCGCTCGCGGCCATCGACGAGGACGTGGCCGAGCTCGAGCGCATGAGCAGTGACGTGCTGGCGTCGCTGCGCCTCGCGATGACGACGGGCCTCGATCGGCTGAACGAGGTGGACATGGCGGACATCCTGGACGGGCTCGCCGACCGCTTCCGCCGCAACCACCCCGACCGCACGCTGGACCTCGAGGTCGAGCCCCGCCCGCTCCTGTGCCGCGCGGAGCCGCAGCTCATCGAGCGGGCCATCGACAACCTCATCAGCAACGCGTGCAAGTACTCCGAGGCGACCATCACCGTGCGGGCGGTGCGCCGCGGCGACATCCTGTCCATCTCGGTCGTGGACCGCGGGATCGGCATGGCCGCCGCCGACGTACCGCGCGCGTTCGAGCCGTTCTTCCGCAGCGACCGCAGCCGACACAAGGGGACGGGCGGCGTCGGTCTGGGGCTCAACCTGGTGCAGCGCATCGTGCAAGCCCACGACGGAACCGTCCGCATCGAGAGCGAGCTGGACCGGGGCACGCAGGTAGTGGTCGAGCTTCCCCAGAGGCGCGCTTAACAGTTCGCAACAATCGGTACACAGACCCGCAGCAACGTCCGGCGACGAAGGATCCACTATGGATCCCACCACACTCCGGTCTTCCCTGGTTCTCTTCGCTTCTCTCTTGCTGCTCGCCTGCGCCTCGGACGGCGGCGCGCTCGACCCCGGCCCCGACCCCATCTCGGAGACGGACGCCGGGACCGACGACGCCCCGTCGAGCCCATCGTACGACGACGACGCCATCAAGAGTGTCCTCGACCTACCCGCCACCCCCTTCGACTACGAGCCCGACCTGCCCGCCCACTTCCTGAGCACGGCGGTGACCGGGATGATCAACACGCACTCGGACAACCCCATCACCGACGAGGGCGCAACGCTGGGCCGCGTCTTGTTCTTCGACGTGGCGCTGTCTGCGAACCGCACGGTGGCGTGCGCCAGCTGCCACGCGAGCGACGAGGGCTACTCGGACACCGAGCGCCTCAGCGTGGGCTTCGAAGGAGGCCTGACAGGGCGCAACTCGATGGGGCTCGTGAACGTGCGCTACTACCAGCGTGGGGCCATGTTCTGGGACGAGCGCGCCGCGTCGGTGGAGGACCAGGTGTTGCGGCCCATCCAGGACGCGACCGAGATGGGCATGACCCTCGACGCGCTCGTCGCGCGCCTGGAAGGGACCAGCCACTACCCCCCGCTCTTCGAGCTCGCCTTTGGAGACCCGGCCATCACGGCGGAGCGCATCTCGTTCGCGCTCGCCCAGTTCGTGCGCGCGCACGTCAGCAGCAGCTCACGCTACGACGAGGGGCTCGCCGCAGCGAACGGGCAGGTGCTCGCGACGTTCGCGAACTTCACGGAGGACGAGAACCGCGGCAAGCTGCTGTTCTTCGGTGCTCCCCAGGACGGCGGGGTCGCGTGCGCCACGTGCCACGTGTCCAACCCGCCGCCGGGCGCGCCAGGCGTGCAGGGCAACCTCGCCATCTTCCAGATGCCCGCGCCGCGCAACAACGGCCTCGACGCGGACACGAGTGACGACCAGGGCGTGGGCGCGATCACGGGACGCGCCGCGGACATGGGCCTCTTCAAGTCGCCCTCGCTGCGCAACGTGGCGCTGAGCGCGCCCTACATGCACGACGGGTCCATCGCGACGCTGCGCGGCGTCATCGAGCACTACAACACCGGCGTGCAGGACCACCCGAACCTGGACCCCATTCTCCGTGACGGCCCCGGCGGTCCACCACGGCAGCTCGGGCTCTCTGACGAAGACATGGACGCCCTGGTGGCGTTCCTGGAGACCCTGACCGACCACGGGTTCGTCACCGACGAGCGCTTCTCGAACCCCTTCCTGCCCTGAGGCGGGTCACGACGAGGACAGGGCCGCACGGTGCCGCAGCGCGCGGGGCACCGACGTCGCGCGCGGACCCGCTGGGAATGGAGGGCACGGCGCGGGGCGTTGCGCCCGCCATGAAGCCGCCCCCATGGGCCGCGCCCGCCGTGATGTTGCTCCTCGTGTCCTGCTCCGGCTCGTCGGAGGGGACGTCGGCCGCGGTGACGGTGGCGCCCACCGCGATGCGCACGCACACACCGGAGCGCTTCGTGCTCGAGTGGCCCGCCATGAGCTCCTACGAGGACTGCCTCGCGTTCGTGCCGGAGGGCCTCTGGGCGGCGCACGGCAACAGCGGGCTGTGCAGCACCAACGACGTGCGGGACGCGGAGACCCTGCCCGATGGCTCGATGCGCTGCGTGTTGCCGGAGGTGTCCCAGCTGCGGGTGGGCGGCGAGGTGCTGCTGCTTGGGCTCGTCACCCACGGCTTCGAGCACGACGGGATGTACGGGCGGTACCGCGGCGTGGTCGCAGGGGTCGAGGCCGGGCTCACCGAGGCGCAGCGCTGCTGTCGGGTGCGGCCCGTCGCGCTCTTCACGCAGTGGAACCACGAGGTGTACGACGCGGCGACGGAGGTCGTCGTGCAGGGCTACGTGACCACAGACCTCGACGGCGACGGACGGACCGAGCTGTGCGTCTCCGAGCGGCGCGAACGCGGCCCCGGGCTGTTCGAGTTGATGGAACTCGAGGAGCGCGGCGAGCGCTGGACGCCCGCCACACAGGACACCACGCGCAGGGCGTACACCTTCGACGGTGAGCGCTTGGAGCTCCGCGCCGCGCTCGGCGCGCGCTGCCCGACCGGGGGGTACCAGCCGTTCATCCCCCTCCCCGACGACCCCGACGGCGTGGGCTGGCGCGCCCAGCCGGACGCCCACCGATGAAGCGGGCGCCCCGCCTCACCAGAAGGCCGGGCGCTCGGGCATCGGCGCGTGACAGGCGGAGCAGCTCCGGTGGTCGTCCGTGACGTCTTCGAGCGACCCGCACGACGGGCAGGGACCGCTAGGTTTTCAGGACCATGGGACCAGGGGATGGTCCGACGACACTGGGCTGAGCATGCCGTGTGATGGACCGGCTCAGGGCGTGCCGACTCCCGGCACCGGCACAGTCAGCAAGGCGGAGAGCACCGTGAGCACACCCAGGAGGCCGAGCAGTCCGCGGCCATCGCCTTCCTGGGGCGCCGCGGTCGCGACAATCCGGTAGACGGCGCCCGCCGCGACGAGGAGGAACATGGTCTCGCTGGTCGCGAGATACGCGACGACCACGGCGCCGGCGGCGACGAGCCGCTGAGCCCGGCTCAGCCCGTGGAAGGCGCGCGCGCCGTCGAGCTGCCAGATGGGGATCAGGTTGAACACGTTGATCCACGCGCCCACGCGGGCCAGCGCGGCGAAGATGGCGGCCCCCGTGACGTGGAACGCGACGAAGCACGCGAGCGCCGCGACCAGCCCGGCGACCGGACCGGCGAGCCCGATCCGCGCGTCCTCGAGCGGGGTGCGAGGTACCTCTCTCATTCGGATGAACGCGCCCACACCGGGCACGAACATGGGGGCGCTCGCCGGATAGCCGAAGTGCTGGAGCGCGAGGACATGGCCCATCTCGTGGACGTAGATCGAGAGCACGAAGCCGAGCGCGAAGGGCCAGCCCCACGCAGCCCAGTAGACCCCGAGGCTCAGCAGCATCGAGAGCGCGGTCTTCCACTTCGTCAGACCGAGGAGGACGAGCTTCGCCTTCGAGAGCAGGAGGACGAGGAGCGCCTTGAACTTCCAGAGGAAGACGCCGAGGGCCCCGAGCCCCCCGAGCCACTTCGGCGTGGCGCTCGCGGGGACGGCCGGCGCCGTCGGCGCGTCTCGGAGAGCAGCGACCTTCTCGCGGATCACGCGGCTCTGCCGCGAGCCCTCGGGGAGCAACGTCAGGGCGTCGGTCCACAAGCGGATCGCGTCCTCACCCGATGCCTCGGTGGCGGCGCGCGCGAGGGACTCGAGGCGCGTGCGATGCACGATGCGATCGCACTGCGAGCAGGCGAGCGCGGTGACCGCGAGGGCCGCCCCGCACCCGTCGCAGACGGTCGCGGATTCCGTTGGAGACACCGGGAGCATCCAATCGCTGGGCAGCGCACGCGGCTCAGGCCGCCGCGAAGGGCCCTTCCACGACGAGAGGGATCTTGCGGTTCACCTTCGCCGCGTACCAGAGCGCGATCCCCAGGATGATGATCCCCATCACGCCGCTCCCCGGGTCGGTCACGAGCGTGATGAGCGGGACGAAGAACGCGAAGGGGATGGCGATGATGAGCCCGACGACGCCGGCACCCTCGGACGCTCCCGCCTCCCCGGACGACTCGGGCACCACGTCGCTCGCTCCAACGCTCGGCGGCGCTCCGAGGCTGTCTCCCGACTCCGAGACCTCCGCCGACGCCGCGGAAGCGAAGCCCTCGAGCACCTGGGGAACGTAGGTCATGGTGATCCCGGAGTACGTGAGCCACACGGCGAGCGCCATGTAGCCGATCCCGCCGACGCCGCCCGAGCCGTGGCGCACGGCCTGCCCGACGCCCACCCCGATCGCGATCGCGACGAG
This sequence comes from Sandaracinaceae bacterium, assembly GCA_020633075.1. GTDB lineage: Bacteria > Myxococcota_A > Polyangia > Polyangiales > Houyiibacteriaceae > JADJJE01. The sequence goes on along the minus strand of JACKEI010000001.1, from coordinate 1,323,163 downwards.
GCCCAGCTCGTAGCCGGTGATGGCGGTGATCGCGTACCAGATCAGCCCACCCAGCAACGAAGCCCCCGCACCAAACGCGAACGCGCGCGCGAGGCGGCCGCTCCGCGTCCCCGGCGGACCCGCGGCGAGCTGCGCGCCGCATCCCGCGCACACCGTCTGGTCGTTGACCGTGTAGTAGTTCGCGTAGTTCTCGCCCCGACAGAGCGCGCACGGCGGGTGACCCGCGGACGCGCTGCCGCCGTCAGGCGACGCGTCTTCCCCCTCGACAGGACGCACTTCGTCCTGCTCTGCCCTCTCGAACTGCAACTCCTGCATTCGCGGACTGTGCATCAGGCGGGCTCACAAGACAACGGGGGATGCTCGCAGCGAGCCGCGAGCCGGAGAGCCTCTCGAAAGTGTCGATGTCGAGCAGACGCGCCGCGCGTTCCCCCTGCGCTCGCGCGGCCCGGTCGTCCGAGTCCAGGGCACCCTCGACAGCGGCAGCCCACTGCGGATGCGCGAGGAGAGCTTCGACAACCGTCGCGAGGCGCGTGCGCCGTTGGTCGGTCCAGCCGCGCGCCTCGAGCAGGACCTCGGCGGGCGCCATCGCGCCAAGCGTCTCCCACAGCCGGTCCCGGCTCGTCGGGATCCGAAGCTCCCGCAGCTCGCCGTCCTCTCCCTGCACGCAGACCTGGCGGCTGACCTCGTGAACGTCGATGCCTACGTGGTCCATGATAGCGTCTCCCGTCGCGGCCCGACGCCGCAGCTTTCAGTCTGGCAGCTGCGTGGAGCTCCGGCGCTTCATCCCATCTATGAGCTACGGTGATGCAGACAAGCGTCTTTGATTCTCCCGGATGGACCTTCGTGTGGCAGCGGCGCCCGCGTTCGATGGACGCCATGTGGCGAGACGTCGACCGCCGTTTGCGGAGAGTCTTGGTGCCGACCGCGCTGCTGATCGACGTCGATGATCCTCGGGATCGCGAGCTGCCGATGACCGTCTTGTACGCGGCGGGGGCGCGACGTGACCATCGAGGGCCCAGGCATGTGGAGTTCGCGCGGCTCGATGGAGAGACCGTCGGCACATGGATCGAGGCTCAGATCGCCAGTGGCGCCTCGGTCCGTCATGTCGAGCTCCGCCAAGCGACCTATCACGTCGACCTCCCTGACGGCAGCGAGATCGAGGTCGCTCGCCGTGGCGTCGTGACTGTCCGAGACCACTCCTTCGACCCGCATCTACTCTTGCTCGAGACCGAGGCGCCGGTGCGGGTGTCACTCACGGATGACGGCCGGCTTACCATCGGTGTGTTGTGGTCTGCGTGGTTGCCACCGGAGGGCGCCGTCGCGTCGATGATGGAGTCACTGGCCCAGGGGCTGCGCGACGACGGATGGGAGTCGTTGGAGCGCTCGGGCGGATCCGCAGCGACGGCCCGCGTGATGAGTGCTCCGGAGCGACAGGACAAGGTAACGGTCGCCTGGTGCGTGCTGCCGGCGACGGTGGTGACGATAGGTATCGACGCGCGCGAGCGGGAGCGGCTGGCCGGGGCGCTGTTGGACATCGAGCTGCGCGATCGCGAGGCCGAGCAGAGCCTCGGGTTCGACGGGTTCGATCCTGAGCAGCGTCGGCGGGAGATCGTCGCGGGGCTCGAGCTCGCGGTCGGCGCGGGCCGCGAGGCGGTGGCGGCCGGCGAGATCATGCGGCACCCGGTGACCAACGCGCAGTGGCAGGCGTTCATGGCGACGACGAGTGCGGCCCGACCCGCGAGCTGGGGTTCCGGGACGCCGGCGCCAGACGAGTTCGTCACCGGCGTGTCCTGGGCCGAAGCCGACGCGTTCGCGCGTCACCACGGATGGAGCCTACCGACCGAGGGCGAGTGGCAGCTCGCGGCCACCGGTGGTCCAGCGCGGCGGTTCCCGTGGGGCGACGACTTCGGGCCGCTGGGCGCCGCGCTCAATCGCGGTAACGTGCCGTGGCGCGTGGGGCAGGCGCCGGGGCTGGCGAGTCCGCTCGGAGTCGAGGATCTGCTCGGCGCGTTCTGCGAATACACCACAGGGTGGTTGCGACCGCTGGCCAGTGGCGACGCCCTTCTGTTGCTGGGCGCGACCGCCGGCGGCGGCGAGCAGCGGGTCGCCCGCGGCGTGGCGCCGCGGGTGCCGACCTGCATCGCGGCCCGGCGGGGCGTGGCGCCGGGGCATCGCTTCAAGTTCGCGCGCTTTCGCTGCACGCGTCGGTGAGAGGCGCCTGGGAGTCCGGCGGAATTGAGTTGAAGCGCTTCCGGTGCACCTCCACCTGCGCGTAGTGGGCCTCACTCATCGGCTCGCGCCCCACAGAGCGGAACACCCCCAGCCAGCGGTCCGTGTGCCCTGCCGCACGCTCCATCATGACGCGTAGGTAGCAGCCGAGTCCTGCCACGGGAACCCCCTTCACCTGCGCCAGGCCGAAGTGCTAGCGTGCTCCGCATGGCGGAGGACGACCCCACAGAGGTGAGCCCGGGCGGAAGCACGGTGTATCGACATGAAGCGCGTGAGCGTGAGTTCAGCATGGCGGACCACGACGACGAGCGCACGGCGGCCATCGAGGCGCACATGGAGCGGTTCGTCGGCCCGGTGGAGTGGGTCTTTCACGAGCTCATCTCGGACCTGGTGCACATCGATGTCCACGTCGTGGCGCCCACTGAGCAGCGCCCCATGTGGACTCTCTTCACGACTGGCATGTCGGACCTACCCATGTCGTCGCCTGCGGGGTCGCCCCAGCGACTGGAACTCATGCTGGCGCTGCCGCCTGAGTGGAAGCTCTCCCAAGAGGACTTCAAAGACGAGCGCTGGTATTGGCCCGTGCGTCTCCTGAAGATGCTGGCCCGGCTCCCGCACGAGTACCAGACCTGGCTGTTCATGGACCACACCGTACCCAACGGCGCGCCCGCGCTCGAGTACGCGCCGGGCGTGGGCTTCGACGGCGTCATCATCCTCCCTGCCATGTCACTGCCGCCCGAGTTCGCCAGCGTTGAGCTGAACGGCGAGGAGCACTACATCCTGGGCGTGTACCCTCTGTACGGCGACGAGATGAACCTAAAGCTGGAGCACGGCGCCGACTTGCTGATGGACCTGCTCGAGAAGGCTGGCGTGACCGAGTTGGTGCAGCTGGGACGCCCCAGCGTCGCATCCGGGACAGCACCCAAGAAGAGGCGGCTCTTTGGATTGTTCTAGGCGCCAACCTTCAAGCCTCTCGCTGTGCACCGCATTCGCATGACTCGCGGCAAACCTCACCCCGGGCTGCGCGAGCACACGCTGACCCGCCCCGCCGGTGTGGACGGCGTCCACATCTTCGCGCGCGGGCTCGAGGGGCAGTCGTTCCCCATCTATCGCGCCGACGCGGGTTGCTCGATGGACACCGCGCCTCTGTGTCCCCCTCCCCCGCACTTCTACGACGCGGACTACCGCATCGTCGCGAGGACCGACAACGCGTACAGCGTGCTCACGCTGGACGACCTCCTGCCCGACGCCGTCGACACCTTCGAGGAAGCCGCACTCGCGGCACTGCGGGTGGGGTATCGCGTCGTGTGCGCGCCCAGTGGCGCCAGTGGGGTGCTGGTGGTCACGGGCGGCTACACCGTGGTGGGGCGCTCGCTGCCGTGCGTCATGGACAGTGGACTAATCGGCGCGGTGCACCACGGCCAGGTGAACCTGCCCGCCGCCGCTCCAGCCACCCTCGCCTGCGAAGACTTTGTCGACGACTACCTCTGCTTTGAGCTCGACTGATTCGCTCGCCAGAGCTTCCGGCGATCCTGATCGTTGCGCTAGCCGGTGCCGACATAGGCGGTGATGATTTTCGCGTAGACTCCCCTTCGAGATGAAAGAGCCAAACACCCCCGTGGTGCGCATCGACGGCGACCGGATCGTGGACTGGGACACGTTCCACAACGTCTTCACGGAGGCCTTCGGATTTCCGGGCTTTTACGGCCGCAACATGAATGCCTGGATCGACTGTCTCACCTCCCTGGACGAGCCTAGAGATGGCATGACCAACGTTCACGCGGAGCCGGGCGGTGTGGTCACCCTGGTGGTCGACCACGTCGCTTCGTTGCGCGCTCGCTGCCCCGATCAGTACGCGGCTCTCGTGGAGTGTGCGGCGTTCGTGAACTGGCGCAGGGTCGAGGTGGGGGAGCCGGCGGTCTTGGCGCTCGCGTTCTACCAGTAGGCGTCGAGGACCACCCCGAGATGGTCATCAGTCTCTACTTGGGTGTCGCAGGCTCTTCTCGCCGAAGCCGCGCCGGCGCACTGCGAAGAGCTCCTATTAATAGCATTTTTAGCAGTCATATCACCGTGTTCATGCAGGCTATGAGCCTGGAACTTCTTTTTGGGTGTTCAATGATGAAAAGATTTGAGATCGACTCAGTGACGTTCGAGAGTAACGAGGTGATCGTGAGTGGTCGCGCCATCGATCATATCGCCATTGGTGATACGTGGCGAATTACTAGCTGTGATGGTCATTCTGTGTTCGCTTTAATCGATAGAATCGTCTGCTTTGGACGCGATATTGATGCAATCGCACCCACGTGGAACGCGGATGTTTACCTTTCTCCACATGCATGCGGCTCCGCAGATCTGCGTGTAATCGCGAAGGGTTGGACGGTAGGGTGAGACCTGAACCTACCCCTCATATTGGCTACAGCTAGCGACATGTCAGAGGACTCCGAAGAGGTCCGCGGAATCAGGCTGCCTCTGCGTTCCGGCCGCTTGACTCATACCTCCGAGAGTCCGAGTCCGTGGCGAGGGTTCTTCGCGTCGCGAAACGTCTCCTCAATCGTCAATCGCCCGCCTGACATCGCTACGATCTGGCTGGCGGTCAGGTCAGTGCGGATCGTAGCCACGCACCAGGGGTCCTTCATGTCCCTGGCCTTCACCGTGACGATGCCCGCGACGGGGTGATCGCCGGAGCCCATCATGGTGCACATGGTGCACGTGCCGCTGGTGCCCACGGCGGCAGACCCGCGCGCCGCGCTGCGTGCCGCCCGCGAGGCCCTGTTCGGGCTGAAGATCGAGGCCTACGAGCGCCACATCCGCAGCGACCTCACGCGCATACTGGGGCCCGGAGGTTTCTTCGCCGAGCGCGACATGGCCGCCATCACCGTCAACCGCTGGTCGCACGACTACTCCTGGGGGCCCAACTGTTAGCGAGCAGGCCCAGCGATGGATATCGCGTCACGATGTTTGATGGGCATCACCGTCTGCGCGGGGCCGGCCACGGCGGCAATGCCCATCACGGTGCCGCGCATGTGGGCGCGACGCACGATGGCCATCAACTCAGCGGCGCACTTCGCGCAGCGAGATGATGGCCATCAAGTGGGGCGGCTGTCCTCAGTCGATGAGGTCGTTGAGGTGGTCGCCGATCACCTTGCCGATGATGGACCTGTCGACGATGCGTACCTTGCGCGCGGCGGCATGGCGGAGGGCGTTGGTGGCGAGGCGGTCGATGTCGCGGAGGCGACCGGAGCTGGCCTCGTGGAGGATGGCGACGGCGTCGCTCGAGAAGGGGCTGGTGCCGCTACAGACGGCGCGGATGCGGTAGTCGATGTACTCGGCGGTGTCCTCAGGAGACGCGGCACCAAGGTGGACACGGGTGTGTACGCGACTCAGGAGCGAGCGGTTTCTGCGTAGCGCGAGGCGGTCTGCGAGCTCGGGCAGGCCGACCAGGACGATGGTGAGGAGGGCGCGGCTGTCCCAGCCGTAGTTGGCGAGGATGTGCAGGTGGTCGAGCACGTCCTGGTGAAGCAGGTGGGCTTCGTCGAGTAGGAAGACCGGATGGACTCGTGCGGCACCGAGCTCATGGATGTGCTGGCTGATCTCGTAGAAGACCGCGGCCGCCGTCGCGCGCGGGCTCAGCCCCAGCGCGAGGCACAGCTGGCGATAGAAGTCGCGACGTCCGAGCGTGGCGTTGTGACAGTAGGTGAGACGGAATCCTGCTTCGGGGAGGCGCTGTCGGAGCGAGCGCAGGACGCAGGTCTTTCCGACCCCAGGCTCGCCCGTGAGCAGGATGTGCTCGTGTTCGTGGCAGGCCTCGACGAGGCGGTCGACGCGTCGCTCGCGAGACGCGGGGACCCACAGGTCCTCGTCCGCGATCTCTTTCGAAAAGGGCGGCGCCACGAAGTCGTAGAAGAGGCACCACGTGTGGGCGTCGGTCACTGCGCCGTTCCCTTCTCGGCTGCGTGCCTCGGCGCGCGGCCGACGAAGCGGTCGAGCACGGCCTCGGCGGGATCAAAGGGCACGCTGTCGACGCCCTTGGTACCGACGGCGCGCGGCGCGCGCTTGGCCTTGCCGTTCGCCTGCGGGTCGACGGGACGCAGCGCGAGGCGCTGCTCCTCGTGCTCGACCCACGGCAGCACGGTGGGGTCGAGCAGCGAGCGCGCGATGGTGACGTTGCGGCCAGCGAGGTAGCCCTGGTCCAGCTCGAAGTCGGTGCCGGCGATGGACACAGTCCCGTCCCCCAGCACGCGCCGCCGCGCGCGCACGATGAGTGCTTCGCGCAGGACGGATTCCGTGACGGGCGCACGGCGCTCGCCGTCCGCGTACGCCTGGGCAGGTGTGCGTCCGAGCAGTCCGCCGTGCGGCGTCACGAGGTAGCGGTCGTTGAGCCACGCGAGCAGTCGCACCTGCACGTCGTGGAGGGACCCGAGACCCGTGCAGTGGTCAAGGCACTGCTCACGCAGCGTGCGCCAGAAGCGCTCCATCTTCCCGCGCGCCTGCGGGTCGTAGGGCTTGGCGTGCACGAGGCCGATGCCGACCCTGGCGCAGGCTGTCGCGAGTGCCTTGCCAGAGCAGGTGGCACCATTGTCGAGATACAGCACCTCGGGCGCGGGGTGCGAGCGCAGCGCCTTGATCATCAGCATGAGCATCTCGCTCTCACGCTCGTTGGTGCTTGCCTGTAGCGCGATGACGCTCCGGCTGTAGTCGTCGAGGATCGCATGGATGCGCAGCGGCACCGACCTGCCGTCAATGCGCAGCGCGGGGCCGTGGCACACGTCCGCATGCCACAGCGCGTTGGGCGACGACGTCTGCCAGCGTCGCCTCGGCTCGAGGTCGCTGTGCTTCAGGGTCTTCGCGTCGAGCCCGTACGCGCGATAGAAGCGCCGCAGCGTCGACGCCGAGATGCGCGTCCGATCCAAGCGCCCGTCGGCGATCAGCGTGACAAGGATCACGCTCACCGGGACACGCGGATGCGCGCGACGAATCTCGAGCAGCAGCTCGCGCTCGGCGTCGCTGAGTGCCTGCGCAAGACGCACGCCCGCGCGCCGCGCAGGTCGGAGCGCGGTCAGGCCGGAAGCCTGGAACGCGTAGTACCAGCGCTGCAGCGTGGCGACCGAGTACGTCCTGTGGGCCGCCGACCCAGGTGGTCGGACGGGTGTGCGCGCGAGTTCGCGCAACGCCTCGGCGAGCTCGCCGTGCGTACGCCCGTCGCGACACAAGAGGGGACCAACGACCTGCGAGCGGAAGACGGCTAGGTCCTCCGCCGAGTCCTTGGGAGCGAGTAGGTCAGGGGATGGGGTCATGGTGATTCTCCTTTGCGCGCGTCCTTCACGCGGCGCGGAGAGTCATCGCCGAGGTCGACATCCGCTGGAACGAACGACCCTGGTGGGAAGACTTGGAGCCCACTTTCAAGCGTGATGCGCATCAGCGATGGAGCGCACCGGAGACCGCGTCGACGGTGACGACGCCCGTCGGCAGCGGGGCCATGGCGGCGAGCTGCGTCGACAGCGAGGCGGCCCGCACGCGAGGTGACGCGGTGGCGTCGACGTACAGCCCCGCCGCCACGGAGCAAGTCAGCCAGCGCCGAAGCGAGCGCCAGCCGTGCAGGCACTCGTCCCCCGAGCTGTGCCACGGGCTGACCTCCCCGCGCACCCGCCACCCCGCACGACCACCGTGCCCCCACTGCGCCAGCGCCGTTACCACTGCCACCAGCGTGTACCGGAGACGCGGCAGCACGCCCCGCGGCACCACCATCACGACCACCGCGCAGCACTGGCACTGGTACCGGCGCACGACCACGCTGACCTCCCGCGGCACGCCTCCCAGATCCGTCGGCCCCGCCACAAACCGCTCACGCACGCCGTGCCCATGCAGCCTCGTCGGCCCACCAAGAGCCTTGCCTGCAACGCCGCAGCTCGGGCAGCGCCGCGGACGCACCTCCTCAACCGACGGCAGACGCTGCTCCCAAGAGTTGACGTCTGAGCCTTGATGAACGATGAACCGCTGACCCTGGTAGCTACTAGTGATTGGTGGCCGGGGCGTGTCGAGGTCCGGTCGCCAAACTCGGGGCCTCGTCACCTATTCCGTCGCGGCCGGCTCCATGCCAACGCCCCGCGCTCCTGCAACGCCGTCTACACCGGACCGTGATCCTGGGTGAAATGACCGGCCAACAGTGAGGTCCATCGTGTGCTCGCCCGGGCCAGCAGCCTCACGCGGCGTGCTCAACCGAGCAGGGGATCCGCCTCAGCAGAGGTGCTCGCCAACACCAACACGCTGGTGGAGCCCGAAGTCGTGGGCCAGCGCAGCATGGAGCGCGCGCGAACCAGCGCGACGACCCCGCCGACGGTCCGCAGGCGTAACGCGTTCAGGGGCGCGCACCCTATGGGGCAGAAGCTCCAGCGCCACCAGTCTCAGTACCTGGGGGCTCCACCCGCACTTCCAGCACGTAGGCGCCTTGCTCGCCACCGACGTTGCTGTTGGCGCGCACGATGTACGTCCCCGTCTCGGGCACCGTGTACGCGAGCGTCAGCGTGTGGGTCCCGGGCTGGGACGCCAGCTGCTGCGCGTGGTCCCGGTCGGAGGTGAGGATCCAGAGGTACGGGTCGAAGTCGTCGCTGACGAGCGTGGCGGTGATCACCCACCCCGCCTGCGCCTCCACGTCGTAGTCATCGGCCCAGGACCCGTCATCGGGGATGACGCGGTCCCCCTCTTCGAGGACCCCGGTGTAGCGGAGCACCCCGTCGGAAGGGTGCTGGTCTTCTTCGACGGCCGCGGGGCCTATCTCACCCACCGAAGCTGCAGCAGGCGCTGTCGGGGCCCCGTGCGCGCAGCCCAACACGCACGACGCGCACGACGCGAGCAGCCAACACGAGCGCCGAACGCGCATAGACGTGACCTCCATGGAAGCGCGAGCCTAGTGCAAAGGGCACGTAGACGCGAGTCGCGCGCGCCCGTCCGTCGCCTCGAGCGCGGGCATCGAGGCATTGGACGACGAGCAACAGCCGGACGACGACGCTCCCGAAGAGGCACAGAGAACGCTCGTGGCAACAATCCTGGCGACAACGCGGGAGGCGTCTGGCGATGTGACGTGGAAGGCGCCGCTCCGCGTGGTGTGCCTGGAGTGGGCCGACGGAGTCATTGCAGAGGACGTCGCCGGGTGACCGGCTGCGTCCTGCGCAGAACTCGGTCTACGTAGACATTTCAAGAAGCTAGCTCACCGTGTTCATGCAGGCTCCTGTGAGGCGCCGCACGGCTTCGCGGGTACCTCGCGATGGCGGCGAAGCTGGAGGTCCGTGTCCTGGCATCCGACGAATCGCCCGCGACCATCTCAGGCGCCCGCGACCAGCCCGGTCGATCGTTAGCGGCACAAAGAGTCCTCTCCACACGCCCTCCCCCCGTGCCAGGATGTGCCAGAAGTGCAGGCCGGAATGTGCTGGTAGGAGGCGCATGACACGACGCTCGGCTCTCGCGATCACCCCACCCCTTTTGGCCCTCGCTGTGGGGATCGCGCTCGCGCTCTCGGTGACGTCGCGGGCCAGCGCGTCCTGCGTCCCGCCGGACCCGGCCATCGTGTGGTCTTACCCCGCAGAGGGTGCCACCGACATCCCGGTGGACGCGCGCATCTTCTTGCGGCTCAACACGTACTCGCGCCCCACGAGCATCACGGTGAACGGCGTGGTGGTGAACTGGGCCGGCCCTGGCTCCGCGGTGGAGGACATGTTCAGCCCGGGCCCGCTCACGCCAAACACCGCCTATCTGGTGACCACCACGGCCCGGCCGCGTGGCCCGGTGAGTGCGGGGCGCCCTCCTACGTGACGCACCGCAACCGCTTCGAGGCGGACCCGGCGTGCCTACGGGTCACCGCCGTGGGCGCCAACGGGGAGACCCGCGAGAGCAACTTCGTGTGCCCCGCGGAAGCCCCGCCCATCATGGCGGCGAGCGGCTGCTCGGCGGGCCCCTCTGGCCGCGGGGTCGGCGTGGGGCCCTTGGCTGCGCTCGCCGCCCTCACCACGCTCGCCGCCCGCCGTCGTCGCGGCCGCACACGAGCATGGCCTCGTGTCGTTGCTCACCGGTACACGGCGGACCCCAGGCCGTCGCTGCCAGTGCGCCCGTAGCCCACACCCCAGATCGCCGCAGCGTAGCCCTCGTCATCGAGCGCGACCCGGGGCGTGTGCAGCGGAAAAGACGGCGTGTCCGCCTGCGACGCGAGGGTCACCGGCGCCCACCAGCCGCTGCCGGGCAGCTCCGAGTCCCCGGGCCCCGGGTCTAGGGGCTCCGCCCACGCGCCCTCCGCAGGGACGAAGCGGCGCACCTCGAGCTGCGTGTCACGCGCGCCGCTGTCCAAGAGGCTGTTCTTGTGCACCCACCCCAGGAGCGCGTCCCCCGACGCGTTCATCGCGACCTGGAGTCCCTCGATCGCGCTCAGCCGGCCGACGTTCGTGGTGTACGCGCTCTCGTTCTCGACGACCGTGATGGGGCCGCCCCAGTTGCCCGTCGCAACGTCGAACCGACGAGCCCGGATCCGATACTCGTCCCGAATCGGCTGCCAGCCGTAGTCCGGCGGTGCGTAGAGCCTCCCGACCCACGCGAGCACGACGGACTCGTCGCCATTGGACGCGAGCGCGAGCGAGCCGTAAGGGACCTCCGCCGTCGCATCGCCGAGAGGCTGAGGGGTCGTCCAGGAGTCGGCCGACGGATCCCAGATCGTCGTGGCGATCGCGTTGGCCCCCGTCTGCCCCGCTTCGACGTAGACCACCAGCAGCCGCCCGTCGTCCAGGGCGATGGCGCGGAGGGACTCGGGAGACGTGGCGGGCCCGACGGACTCCGCTTGCCACCCCGGGGTCATCGCCCCCGGGAGGCGCGCGCGCGCGCGCATCGTGACGGAACCGTTCCCGGCCTCCTGGAGCCAGATCGCGGCCACGTCGCCGGACGGCCAAGCGACGGCGTGCGGGCGATCTCGGAAGTAGGCGCCCGTCGTCAGCGGCATCGGCGAATAGACGCCGCTGCTGTCGCGGTACGCGGCGACCAGCGCCGGCCGGTTGTTGATGTCCCCCGTGGAGTAGGCGTAGACCATGAGCGCGGACCCGTCGTCGCTGACCGCCACCGCGGGCCTTGGTGAGACGGTGGCCGGTGAACCGACCGTAGCCGGGGGAGCCCACGACCCGCTGCCCGCCGCGTGCTCGGAGCCGTACACCGCGTTGCCGAGCACATAGACGATCGAGCCTCGGCCGGTCGCGTCGAAGTCGACGCCGCCGAACGTGGCGGAAGACCCGCCGAAGCTGGCGCCGAGGATCGCGGCGGGCGCGCCGAAGGTGTCCGACCCGCTCTCGTACGTACTCGAGGACAAACCAGCCGCGCTCGCGTTGATCTCCCACACGGCGAGGAACGAGAGCGGACCACGCGTGACGAGGGCGAGGGGCCGGATGTCGTCGCCGCTGGCGGGGGCGGGCACGGGGCCCAAACCGATCCATGCGCGAGGGCCGCAAGCGGCGTCGAAGCAGCGGAGCTCACCCGCACCGCACGACGTGCCGTCGGCCACCGGCGCGGGTGCGGGGCACGCGCCCACGCCGTCGCAGGTGGTCGAAAGGACGCACGCGCCTGGGCCGGGATCCGCGCCGCAGGGGGTCGTGGCTGGCGCGTAGTTGGGTGAGCAGCTCCCGGCGCCGTCGCAGGAGTCCGCGGCGTCGCAGGCGGTGTCGCTCTGGTCGCCGCAGGGCGCCCCGGCTGCGGCGAGGCCCAACGTGCAGCTGCCGGCGCCGTCGCAGACGTCGGCTCCGTCGCACTCGGTCACGACCTCGTCGGGCCCTCCGCAGGAAGTGCCGGAGGCGACGAAGCGCGGGACGCAAGCCCCCGCGCCGTCGCACGCATCGGGGGCGTCGCAGGCCGTCGCGGTCGGGTCCCCGCAGGGCGCGTCGGTGGCGGCGAACGCATCGACGGGGCAGTCCAGGCTCAGACCGTCGCAGCGCTCTTCCACGTCGCACGCGCCGGCCGCCGGGCGGCACACGAGGGTCGCGTCCGCGGGCGAGTAGCCGGACGGGTCGCGATCCACGTCGCACCGGCCACATCCCCCGGGTGCCAGCGCGCCGTCATCCACGCACGCTCCGTCGATGGTGCACTGTGTGGAGAGGCACGAAACGGGTGGACCGACGTCCGGGCCCGCGTCCCCTCCTGGCGTCGACGTATCCATCCCGGCGTCCGAGGGGCCACCGTCGCCCGAGGGGCCACCGTCGCTGCCGCCGGCGGTGGGGCCACCGCACCCAAGGGTCAGCGTCAGGGTCGCGACCGCGACGAAAAGACGCCACGCGCCTCGAGAGTTTCCGACCACCATCTCCGCTCGTCCTTCCGACGAAGGCCTCGCCCTCGACCCGGGCGCGGACGCCGGCTGCTAGGCCGGTATTCAATCGGCGGGTGAATTTCTCGCTCGACGGATGGGACGGGGCGTTCCGGCATCGTCGTGGGTCATGGAGCGGGGCGGTAGTGGGCAGTGCGGCCGCACGGTCCCCTTGCGCTAGCGTGGTCTCAGTGCACGCGGCGCGAATACCCAACCGAGTTCGACACGCGGATCGCGTCCTCGTGCGCACGCTGGAACGCGCTCACTGCGCGCTCTCGGCGGTTCGCGTCGGCGCGCGGGTTCTGCATGGTCTCGATCAGCGCGCGCCCCTGCCGTACCAGCGTGTCGCAGCGCTGCAGGAACATGTTGTAGTGACCCTGATAGAGGTCCGACCGCACCTCGTCGCTGGCGCCGTCGACCAACGTCTGCGCCGCATTCTTGAGCCCCTCGATCGCGTCGAGTATCCGGCCGAGCTCCGCCAGGTCCGGCTGCGGCGTCTGCAAGAGGTCGCGGAGGGCGGTGAACTGACCCACAATGCGCACCTGCGCGAGGCGGAAGCCTTGTCCGTGCTCGCGCTCCACCTGCACCAGCTCGCGCTCGTGCGCCGCCCGTGACTCCTGGTCGAGGAAGGCCAGCAGGTCTCGGTCCGCCGCCTGGAAGGCGCGGTACGACTCCATGAGCGTCGCGTGGAGGCGGTTGCCCTCGGCGCAGCCGTCCTCGAGGTGCCCCCGTCGGTGATAGTACGCGTAGGCTCCGTTCCACGCCGGCAGCTCGGCCGCGGCCGCGTCGAGCATGGCGGTCACCTGCGCGTCCATGGGGAGCTGCGGGCGGCGCCTTAGGCGGGTTCGAAATCCGCGGATGGTCCCGGTGGCGTCCCCCGCGTGGTAGATGGCTGCGCCCGGGTTCTGCTCGCCCTGACATGGCGCCTCCGCGTTGAGCCCCTGGAGGGCGGCGGTGTAGCGCTCATAGCGGGCGTGCATCCCGCTCGAGAACTGGTTGTGCACCTCGATGTAGAGCTGCACTTTGTCGTCACGCGCGTCCGCGGTCGCCGTGGCCGGCGTGGCGAGGGCGAAGGCGGTCGCCAGAGCGAGTGCGAGCGCCGGAACGTACTTGGTCATCGAATGGGTCTCCTGCATCGGTCGCGTGTAAGCGACATCGGACGTGGTGCGGACGAGACGGGCGTGCCCCCCCGTCGGGCCCAGTGTCACACATGAGAGATGAAGATCAATCGGCGGGCCCCGCGTCTACGAGGCTGGTGTGAGCTGGCACGAGGGGCCGCCCGTCGTCCCCCCGCAGCCCGCCTGACGGCGCTGAAAACCCCGCCGCGGGTCGTGGCACGCTCGCGCACCATGTGGACCCGTCTTTCCCCCGGGGCGCGCGCTCGCTCGAGTCATCCCTACCCTCTGGCTCGTGACCCCAACGGTGGGCCGCGCCCAGGACGCCGACGAGGGAGGCGAGGAAGCCACACCGGCGAGCGGCGAGGCCACGCCGGCAGAGCCGGAGCGACGTAGCCAGCCCGGGACGGGGCCCACCGCGGCCCCGCCGGTCGACGCGCCGCTCGACGCCTACGCGCTGCTCTACGATCAGCTCGCGCGCGGCTCGATGCGCTGCTGACTGCCGTGCGTGCCGACGTCGACGGGCTGCCGACCGGGATCGTCCGCGCGGTGCTCGTGTTCACCGGCGTCGATGCGGTGGCGTCCCGCACGGCCATCTTGTTGGCGGGGATAGGCGACGAGCTGCCCGAGCCGCCTCTCTTTTCCTCCAGCTCCGATGGCTTGCTCGAGGAGCGAGCGCTCGCCGCGCTGGGCATCGCCTACACCGAGCTGGTGGTGCTGAGTGCCTGTGGGACGTCCCGCGGCGAGGCGCGCCAGGGCATCCGGGGCCTCGTGCGCGCGGCACGGCTCTCCGGCGCCCGCTCGATCATGGGCTCGCTCTGGAGCGTGGACGGCAGCGCCACGAGCGCGTGGATGGCCGCGTTCTACGAGCGGTTGGCCAGCGGAGACGGGGCAGCCACGGCCGCCCGAGCGGCGCTGCGAGCCGTTCGCGAGGGCCGTCCTCACCCCTATTTCTGGGCGCCGTTCGTCTTGATCGAGGCGCGCGGCACAGACTCCTATCGTTGACCTGAGCCGGTGCAGGCTCCAGCAACGCAGGTCCCGCCGTCACGGCGCGCTTCGTCCGTGAGGCAATCGCTCGAGCGGTGAGACCCCGGCGTGAGCGCGTGGGCCCCAAATGACATCGGTTGGGTCATCCTGGGGGATGACTCCGCGTTCGGGCCCGAGCTCGAGGGTTGTTTGCCCGAACTCTGACGCACGCCAGAAGTGTCCGGCTGAGCGACGCCATGCTCAGCGCCGGACCACGCGCGAGGGTCCAGTCGCCGCGCGCTGGATCGCCTGCCCTCACGCCACAACGCGCAGGCGCCGGTCCTCCCGGGCAGAGGTGCTGCCCGACGAGGGAGCCGCCACGGTGGCGGACTCGGCCACGGCCACCTGGCGTGCTTCGTCCGCGGTCAGCGCCACGGCCTTGTCCACAAGCGCGTTCCACGCGGCCCTGGGGCTCGGGAGCGCCGCGCTCACCTCGCTGGCGGCGAAGCGGACCAGCGACGGAGCGTAGGGGGCCACCTCACGCGCCTTGTCCCATGCGGCAGGCAGGCTGTGGGAGACGGCCTGCTCGACCGCCTGCGCCGCGCGCTCGAGGTGCACGCGCGCCGCTTCGACGCGGCCCTTGCCCATGAGGGGCGCCACCTGGTGCACCAAGTCGGCCGCCGTGCCTGCGGCGCGATGCGGCCCCCGGTAAAGCGCATGCCCGTAGTGGCTGCTGGCCAAGAAGGCGCGCACCTGCTCCTGCGTGACGCCGTGCTCGGCGAGCACCTGCGTGTACTCCTCGGCCGCGCGTTGCCGCGCCTTGAAGAGGAACATCTGCACGCGGCTGTAGAAGTTGACCGCGCCGTCGCCGCTCGTCTCGACCGCGCAGAAGATGGCCTCGGGCAGCAGCTCCGTGATGGCGCTCTGCACGCCGTCGCTCACGCCGCTCGAGGGCATGCAGCCGAAGGGCTTCACGCTCAGCGTCATGTGAGCCTTGTTCTTGGTCACGTTCAGGATGAGCTTGGCCACCTCCATGTGGCCCTCGCCCCCGCGCAGCTCCTGGTTGTAGTGGCTGTGACCGACCGCCGCGATCTCGTCCATGTTGGGCAGGTGGTGGTCGCGCAGCCCGATGGCCCACGCGAACGTGTGGAAGATGGAGCGCAGGGCGGCCTCCGCCAGGTAGAGGCCGGCCATCTTCAGCCCGACGTCCGTCCCCTCGAGTCCGAACTGCCCGGCGTCGGTGCCCCGCAGCTGGGCGCGCTCGCGCGTGTCGTGGCGCAGCTCCCACAGGTTGTAGAGCAGCACGTTGGCGAGGATCTGGATCTCGCACTCACCACCCTCTTGCTCGATGAACCGCTGGAGGTGGTAGTTGCCGTCTCCCTCGGTGGTCATGGCCCAGAACTCCCCGAGCACCGCCACCTTCGGCTTGGGCACGCTCCGGTCCACCTTCACCGCCCCGAACACGTCCCGGCTGGCGCGCAGCGCGGCGACGATGCTGCGGTTCTGCGCGAGCGCGTCGTGACAGCGCTGCTTCACCTCGGCGAGCGCCCGGTCGGTGGCGCCGGCCTCGAGCTCGTAGGGGCGCAGCCGGTACTGCATCAGGTTGATGACGTCTCCCGCGAACAGCGCGCGAGCCAGCGCCATGAAGAACGACGGGTTCAGCACCAGCCCGAGCTCCTCGCCGGTGGCCTGCTTGAAGCCACCCGTCTGCTGAAACAGCAGCACCCGGAAGCCGTCGAAGCCCGCGTCGCGCAGCGCCTTGCGGTACTCCGTGACGTACATGCCGAAGCGGCAGGGCCCGCACGCGCCGGCCGTCAGGAACACGTAGTGCTCGATGATGGCCTCGCTGCTGAGCCCCTCTTCGTCGCGCAGGCGGCACAGCTCCTTCACCAGGTTGCCCACCGTGAAGTACGTGGGGTTGCACTGCGCGCGGTTGCCGAACTCCTTGCCGAAGCGCAGCGAGTCGTAGTCGGGGCAGGCCAGCGACCGAACGCGGTAGCCGCGCCCCTCGAGCGCGCCCTCCACGAGGTAGTCGTGCGCCATGGTGAGGCCTCCCACCAGCAGCGTGGTGGTGGGGCGCTGCGACGCCGTGAAGAACGGGTCGACCATGGCGTCCCGCCACTGCGCGCGTGGGCCGGCGTCCAGCCCGAGGCGTGCGCGCTCTTGCTGCTCGAACTCCGCGAGCGCGGCGTCGATGTCGAGATCCGTACTGTGCTTCATGTCGCCCTTCCTCACCGGACTGCCCCTGCAGCCGCTTCTGCCGTTCGCGTCAATGACTGGCCACACGGACCACCTGGCCCGCCGTGTTCTTCCTGCCGAGCTTCACGAGCCCGGCGCTCTGCTCGCTCGCGGCACCGTCCCCCCCGCCGGCCGCCCTGTAGGCGCGCACTTGCTCGGCGAGCGCGTCGATCTGCCGACGCAGCTCCGGGTCGATGGCCTCGCGCCGCGCCTCGATCTGCGCGCGCTTCAGCTCCAGCAGCTCGAGGCGCTTCTCGGCGATGCGCGACTCGAGCTCGTGCTTCTTCCGGGAGACGTCTTCGAGCTTCTCCTGGTGCAGGCGGAGCGAGTGCGCGTAGGTCTTCACCCGGATCTTGATGGACCCGCCCGGCTTGTTGGCGTCGATGTCGTGCAGCGCCGAGAACGGCACCGCGCTCTTCTGCACGATGCCGTCGATGATGCCGTAGGTGGGCGCGTCGTGGCCGCACTTGAAGCTGGACAGGTCCAGCACGACGACGTTCGGATGGCGAGCCGCGAACTTGGCGGCCCACACCTTCTGCGCGCTGTTCGCCGAGTAGTTCTCGGGCCAGACGTCCGCGATGGAGAGCGGCGTGTCGATGAGCCCCTGTCGCAGGTCCTCCTCGAAGAAGCGCTCGAGCCAGGCCTCGTCCTTGGGGATGGAGCGGATGCTCAGGATGGGGTAGCCGAGCGCCTGGAACTCGTCGGGGATGCCGTGATGGAGCCCGGGGTCGAGGTGGTACGGCCGCCCCAGGAGCAGGATGGCGATGCGGTTCTCGTACTCCACCTGCTCGAGGATGGCGCGCCCCTTCTCTTGCAGGTCCTGGTCGAACGCCTCGAGGGCCTTCCAGGCTTGGGCGCAGGCGAAGTCGCTCTCGTCGCGCGTCATCTTCAGGTCTTCGGCGAACGTCTGGAAGAGCCGCTCGGCCAGCAGGTGCCGCTCGGTGAACGTGAACGCCGCGTCGATGTACTTGATGCCGCGCTCGCGGAAGTAGTCCTTCTCTTTGGTGAAGGCCGCCTTCATGACGTTGGGCGTGCCGGCCACGATGGGGCAGCTGGCGTAGTCCACGGCGTTCTTCACGAACGACGGAACGTGCGTGAGGATCGGGAAGAAGAGGATGTCGAGCGGCTGCTTGGTGTGGACGTGGAAGAAGAGCTCGTGGAAGTGGGCCTGCGCCACCTTGGACGGGTAGCAGGGGTCCACGGAGCCGTACTTGCCGCCCTCCTGCCACAGCTCCTCGCTGGTCTCGCTCGAGAAGACCACGTTGCCGCGCGAGACGCCCAGCGCCTCGAAGTAGGTCCGGAAGAACGGCGCCGTGGAGTACAGGTTGAGCACGCGGGGGATGCCGATGCGCAGGGTGGCGCGGTGCGCGCGGGCCGCCTCCCCGCTCCGCTCGAAGCCGCGGGTGAAGCGCTCGCGGCGAGTCGCTCCCCAGAAGCCCTTGGTGACGCGCACGCCCTCGGTGGGCGAGCCCGCCGCGGGGAGCGGCTCGGCCTTGAAGCCCGACTGGAAGAGCTTCCGCCCCTCGTACTCCACCAGGTTCGGGAACTCCTTCATCACGGCCTTGCGGCGGCGCACCACCTCGAGCATCGCGTCGTGGGACTCCACCATGCCCCGCTCGCACGAGAACCCGCTGATGTAGCGGCTCGTCGAGCCGTCCGGGCGCTGCGCGTCGATGAACGTGCGCGAGCAGTGGTTCGCGCAGAAGTGGCACGTGGTGGTCTCGTCGTTCGTGGCCGTGTACTGCAGATCGATGGCGGCATCGAGGCCGATGAACGTGGAGCTCTTGCGGCGCTTCACCACGCGCAGGGTCTCCATGGCGGCGCCGATCGCGCCTGCCTCGCCCGTGTGCGGGTGCACGAACACCTCTGCGCTGGGCACGCGCTCCTTGATGTAGTCGACCTGCGCCTTGACGGCAGCGAGGTTGTACTGAGTGCCACCCTGCAGCACGAAGCGCCGCCCGAGGGAAGCGAGGCGCGGGACGCCCACCACGTACTGCCACACGTTCTTGGGGAGCACCTGCGCCAGCCCGGCGAGCAGCTCCTCCTTGGCGAAGCCCTCCTTCTGGAAGTTCACGCGGTCCGTGTCGAGGAAGACGGCGCAGCCGTAGCTGAACTTGGGAGCGAGCTGCGCGCGGAAGGCCGTCTCGGCGTACTCCGTGACCGGGAGCCCGAACTGGTCGGCCATGGCCTGCAGCAGCATGCCGTTGCCCGCCGAGCACTGGTTGCTGAGCTTGAACGACTTGATGTCGCCGTTCTCGAGGAAGAGCACCTTGATGTCCTGCCCTCCGATGTCGCAGACCACGTCGATGTCACCGAAGAGGCTGGTGGCGCTCATCATGTGCGCGACGGTCTCGACCACGTTCGCGTCGGCGTTCATGGACTCTTGGAGCACGTCGGCCGCGTAGCCGGTGGCACCGAAGCCGATGATCTCGAGCTCGGCTCCGTCGGCGCGCACCCCGTCGCGCAGCTGGCGCAGGAGGTCCTTGGTGTCCTGGATGGGGTTCCCCTTCGAGAGGGCGTACGCCTTGCGCAGAATGGCGCCGTCCTCGCCCAGCAGCACGGCCTTGCTGGAGGTGCTCCCGCCGTCCACGCCGATGACGGCGCGCACCAAGTCCCCTGGCGCGAACCGTCGCGGGGCGAACTCGGGGATGCGATACATCGCGCGGAAGGCCTCGAGGTCGTCCGCGTCCTGCGCGAGCGGCGGGCCCGCGCTCTCACCAAGGCGCGCGGCGCGGCCTTCGGTGGCGTAGCGGCGCAGCCCCTCGATGCCCGCGTAGCGACCCACGTGCGAGGCCTCGTGCAGCCCGTAGAGCACGGCGCCGTAGGCCGCGTAGAGCTCGGCGTTCTTCGGCACCGCGATGAGCTCGTCGATGGGCACGTCTTGCGGGAACTCGAAGCCACGCTCCGCCCAGGTCTCGGGGATGCGCGTGCGCCAGCACTCCTGCAAGAACGGAAGGTAGGTGTTGGGCCCGCCCAGCAGCAGCACCTTCGGGCGCAACGTGTTGCCGCGCGTGAGCACGGAGAGGTTCTGCATGACGATGGCGTCCGCCAGCGAGCACATGATCTCGGGCGCTGGGATGCCCGACTTCACCAGGTTCACGATGTCGGTCTCGGCGAACACGCCGCACTTGGCGGCCACGTGGTGCAGCTTGGTCGGGTCGAAGTGGAGCGCGGCGACCTCGGCCGCGGGCATGCCCACCTTGATCATGCACTTGTCGATGGTGGCGCCCGTCCCCGACGCGCACTTGTCGTTCATCGAGCACGTGGCCGTGGTCTCACCGGTCTCGGCGTTCTCCTTGAAGAGGATGATCTTGGCGTCCTGCCCGCCCAGCTCGACCACGGCGCGCACGTCGGGGTGCAGCTTCTCCACGGCCAGCGTCACCGCGTTCACCTCTTGGACGAACTTGGCTCCGAGCGGCGCCGCCAGTGGGCCGCCCCCCGAGCCGGTGATGAAGACGCGCATGTCCTCGAGCGCCACGTCGGCCGTGAACTGGCCGATCCGCACCAGGAACTCGAGCACCGTCTCGGGCTGCTTGGTGTGGTGCCGCTGGTAGTCGTGCCAGAGGATCGTAAGCGTCCTCGGGTCAACGACCACGGCTTTGACTGTAGTGGAACCCACATCCAGCCCGATGACCACCTCACGAATGTTCGACTTGCCCGTCACTTGACCCCGTTTGTGACACTGACGTCACCGTCAGTTGTGCAGAGCATAAAGGAGCGACGCTGGGAGGGCAATGGTAGGGTCCCGGTTCCATGGCCGCACGAAGCCGCAAGTCGAAGCAGGACCGGCGGACCCAGCTTCTCGAAGCCGCTCAAGAGTTGTTCGTGGAGCGCGGCTACGTGGCCACGTCCGTCGACGACATCGTGGGTCGGGTGCAGGTGGCGCGCGGCACCTTCTACCTCTACTTCCCCGACAAGCGCGCATTGCTCGCGGCGCTGGTCGACGGCTTCTTCGAGCGCATCTCGTTGGCCATCCGCAGCATCGACCTGAGCCCGCAGGCGGCCCCCCCGCTGGTCCAGCTCCGGGACAACCTCGAGCGGCTCTGCGACCTGGCGCTGGGGGAGCCGAAGCTCATGAAGATCCTCCTGTACGACGTGCCGGGCCTCGACGCCGAGCTCGACGCCAAGCTGCGCCAGTTCTATGCCGCGCTGCGCATCTACCTCGAGGAGAGCCTCGAGGAGGGGCAGCGCATCGGGCTGGTGCGCAGCGGGGACCGCGCGCTGATGGTGGCGTTGGGCATCGGCGCCCTGAAGGAGATCTTCCTGACCGCCGCGAGCGACACGAACGCGCCGCGCACCGCGACCGAGATCACGGACGAGATCCTGCGCTTTTTTTCGTCCGGGCTGCTGGCGCGTGCGGAACCCGAGTAGCGGCCGAGTCGTGGACTCGAGCGCGACCTGCGTGACCTGGCCCAGGCGCGACGAGTACGGCGACGCCGTGGTGGCGCGTGTGATCCAGCGTCGACGTGGGTGCGGCGCGCTCAGGGAACCGTCACCGCCACGTGCCAGCCGTCCGTCCCATCGAGGTTGGCGCGCACCAGCTCGGTGTTGTTGTACGTGATGACGTAGAGACGGCCATTCGTCTCGTCGATGGCGAGCCAGGACGGGCTGCCGATGTTCGCGACTCGTCCACATCGTCGCAGCTGGTCGCCCCGGTGCCGCTGTAGCCAGCGGGACTCTCTCCACACGAGACCGCGTTGAGCTCGACCGTGCAGGTGGTCCGCGGGTCGCAGCCTCCGTTGTCGTCGGCGCAGCTAGCACCGGGGCCGGCGTCGGGGAGAGCCATGTCGACGGTGCCAGCGTCCGAGCCACCCGAGGCTGGGCCGCCACACCCTCCAAAAACGACAGGACCCGGGTTCGATGGCGGCCCTGCTCCTCCCGCAACGGATGGGTCGCCGCATCCGACGCGCCGGGTGTGCGCGCCGACGACTGGGCGCGCAACGCACGGTGCGGCCGGGCACCGACACCCGACCCAACGGCGCCGAACGCCGCGAAATCCGTGCGTGGCACGAGCGTTGCTCTCGGCCGGAGCGTTGGTTTCTCGAACGGAGGCTCCATGTTTCGCAGCTCGTTCTCTCTTGGTCTGTTGGCACGCTGGAGTGGCGTGTCGTTCGTGCTTGTCGGGCTCACCGCCTGTGGTTCGGGTGGTGGAGGCGGCAACGATGCCGGCGTCTACAACGGGCCCGAGCTGTGGGCCCACGGGCGCGTGTCTGGCTCATCGGGCGCCGGTCAGGGCAGCGCACTCTCGGGCGCCGACGTCGTGGTCACGGTCGACCGCAACGGCAATGGCCGCGTCGACGGTGGGGAGTCGTCCGCCACCACCACCGACTCCGACGGCGCATACACGCTGACCACACCCGCGAGCGAAGGAGATCGCGTGGTGGTGAGCGTCCGCCGCGACGGGTACGCACCTCAGTTCCGCACCCTGGTGGCAGGCCCTTACGGCGAGGCGCTCTTCGATGTGACGCTGACCGAGCTCGAGCCCCTGACCTGCGACGCTGCGGGCTGCGCTCTCGAGGGGCGGCAGCTCGTCCTGGAGGGTCTGCCCGACGGCTTCGGGGGTTCGGCGGCCGTCTTCAACCCGGTGGCGCAAGCCGACGCCTTCCCCGGTGGCTTCGAGGAGCGGGACGGCGCGATGCTGATCTCGGGCGTGTTCGCCTCGGTGTCCCTCACGGACGACAGCGGGGACCCGGTGACCACGCTCGCGGCGCCCGTGACGGTGCGCATGGCGGTCCCGAGCGACACCTGGAACATCATCGTGGACATGGAGCCAGGGACGGATCGCGTCGAGGTCCCGCTCTATTCCTTCGACGAGGAGGCGGGCGCCTGGGACGCAGACGGGACGGGCTACCTCGTGGACGGCGCGGGCGCGCTCATCCCCGAGGCGGACCTCGCTGCCATCCGCGCGGGGACCTACGGCGGCACCGTGGCGGCCGAGGGGGAGGTCACGCACTTCTCGTACTGGAACGTGGACTGGCCGGTGGAGTCCCACGGCTGCGTGAGCGGTGTGGTGGTGGACTCTCGCGGCACGCCTGTACCTGGCGCCACCGTCACGCTGCGCGGCGTGTCCTACAACGGCTCGTCCACGCCCGTCGTGACCGCCGCCGACGGCTCGTTCTGCATCGAGGTCATGCGCAGCGAGGGGCCCGGGGAAGACGTGGACCAGGACGGGGTCACCGGCGAGACCCAGAGCGTGTCGGTTCGCGTCGTCAACGACGGCAAGGTCTACGACATGGGCAACGTGGACATCGACGTCGCGGCAGCCACGTGCGGGGGCAACTGCACCGACGCTGGAGAGCTGCGGCTCACCGCGGCCAACGAGCTCGACCTCCAGGTGTGCACCATCAACGGCACGGTGCGGGACGTCCGCGGCGCTCCCATCGCGGGGGCCGTGGTGGTGGCGTGGGATGACTTCGTGACCAGCGAGGAGCTACTCGCGGTCTGCGGGACGGCGCTAGAGAGCTGCATGTACACGTCGGTCTCCGGGCTGGACGGGTCGTTCTCTGTGTCGACCGCGCTCTTCGGCTCGTTGACCCTCTGGGGCAGCGCGACCACCGAGGTTGACTCCACGCGCATGGCGTTCCGGTACGGCCAGCGTTGGTCGCCGGTCTGCCCAACGGAGGCGCTGCAGTTCACCCTCGACGAGGGCTACGACACCGTCACGCTGACGGTGACGGCTGCGGGCAACATCATCTCGTGGACGCCCAACGACCCCGCGACCTGGGTGACGGTGGACAGCAGCGCTGACATCAAGTGGATGGTGTTGGCCGACATGGGCAACTTCGCGGGGCCCGTCACCTTCGGTGTGATTCCAGGGGGCGCCACGCAGGTGTTCCCCACGAGCGGCGCCCCGGCGGCGCTGGTCTCGGGCGACGAGATCTCCATCTGGAGCCAGTACACGAGCGCCGATGGCTACCGCGTGATCAGCAGCGGCACTGGCACCGTGCCCTAGAGCAGCGGGCGGCCGCCGCTGCGATTTCGCGACGGAACCACTCGAGGCGCACCGACCACGAGCAGCCATCTGCTTCGGAGTGCCTCGAGATGCCACTCACCCTGGACCTGCGGGTATACTCACCAGGTGTCGAATCCCCCCCTCGCCCACCGCCCGCGGACCCTCGCGCGGCACAGCTCCAAGCACGCGCTCAGCAAGCGACTGCACCACGCAACGGACTACCCCACGTGGCTACAGGTCGCGCAGGAGCACGACCGGCAGACGGGCATGGATGCCTGGCGACGGCGCGAGCCGAGCTCCCTCTACGACCATCGCGAGATCCGCCAGCGACACGACCAGCTTCGCGCGGCCATCGACGCTGGCGACGTGCACGGCGTGCTCTATGCGCTGAACGAAGGCCTCCACGGCAACATGGGCGGGATGGGTCGCGCGACCCTCTACGCGCAGGCCAAGTCGGGGACCAAGGCGCTCATCGACGACTACGTCAACGTGATCGTGGAGGCCTTGCGCTGCGTCGCCGCCGCGAGCCCGCGGGAGATCCCGCTCGTCGAGAAGGTCGACTTCTTCCGACGCGCCAGCCACTGCTACGGACGCTCGGCCCTGATGCTGAGCGGGGGCGGTGGCGTGATCTACTTCCATCACGGGGTGGTCCAGACGCTCGTGCGCGAGAGACTGCTGCCCAGCGTCCTCTCAGGCGCCAGCGCCGGTTCGTGGCTCTGTGCGCAGATCGGCACGCGCACCGACGAAGAGCTCGTTCGAGGGCACTTCGAAGACTTCCGCTACGACCTCCCGACGCACCTCAGCCCCTTTCGAGTCCTCGCCGGTCTCGAGAAGGAGGTCACGCCTCAAGTGGTCAAGCAGATGGCCATCGACAGCTTCTGCAACGACATGACGTTCCAAGAGGCCTATGAGCACACGGGTCGCTACATCAACATCTCGATCGCCCCCGTGGAGCGCCATCAAGCCTCACGTCTGCTGAACGCCATCACTTCGCCCAATGTGTACATTCGCTCGGCCATCGACGCCTCCGCGAGCATCCCTGGCGTCGTGCCTCCGGTGACCCTCTACGCCAAGGGCGCGGACGGGAAGCCCAAGCCGTACCTGCCCTCGCGCAAGTGGGTCGACGGGTCGTTTGCGCAGGACCTCCCGGCGAAGCGTCTCGCGCGTCTCTTCGGGATCAATCACTACATCGTCAGCCTCATCAACCCCGTGGCCGTGCCCTTCGTCGACGACCCGAAGATCCGGCGTCGGCGACGGGTGTCCGACACCATGAAGAAGCTGGGTCGCAGCTTGGCCGGCGAAACCCTGCTCACGCTGGAGGATCTCGGCAGCACGCTCGGGGTGCCGCTCATGAGCCCGGCCATCCTCATGGCGCACGCGCTCTTGGATCAAGACTACACAGGGGACATCAACATCATCCTCAGTAAGCGCGACTTCCGCTGGATGAACGTGTTGTTCGACTACCGCGGCGACGAGGAGATCAAGGGCTTGATCGACGCGGGCAAGCGCAGTACCTGGCCTCGCCTCGCCCAGATTCGGAACGCCACGGTCATCGCGCGCACGCTCGACGAGATCCTCGAGGAGCTGGATCTGCGCGAGCTCGGTCAGCTCCCCCACGGTGTCCGGCACATCACCGCATCGACCTAGAGCACGATCCAGGCTCGGCGGAAGCCCTGGCTTGTTCGAAGGCCCGCATGCGGCGTTGCTCCTCCTTGCCGATGCTCGCATCGACTCGTCGTCGCGCCTTGCCTGCGAACCTTCGCCCTGCGCCAGGCCCTTCCGGCGATCCTGATCGTTGCTCTAGCGCGGTGATGTGACGTTCGCCGTCGGTGCCTGACATTTCAGAGGCCCGCGCAGTCGTTGTCGACCTCGTCGTCACAGGTGCCCTCGGCTTGCGTCTCGACGACCGGGACGCAGCTGGCGCTGTCTGTCTGAGCGTCCGGCTCACCGGGCGAGCCGCCACAGCCGAACGCGACGGATGCCAGCAAGAGCGGCACGGTCACACTCGGCCGTGCGGCCGTCCACGGCACGGCTGCGCTGTGCGGCCCGCGTCTCTCGCCGCGCGTGGGGCACGAAGATGTGGCCACTCCCGCCGCCGGGTCCGCGCTCCCCGTCCATGGAGGCTCGGCGCGCCCCGGGAGCCTCCCACCGCGCCGTAGGATCAGGTCGATGTGGCGGCCGTCCGTCGCGGCAGCCGAGTCTCGCAGTTGCGTCACCACGTAACGTCCGGGCTCGCGGCGCCTATGGTCTAGCTGTGACACCACTCCCGCAAAGCCAGCCACCCGAGCGCGTGCCGCAGGACGCGGACTCGGACCCCGACCAGCGCGAGGTCGACGCGTTCCTCTCGAGGCAGCGCCTGATCACGCGCCGACGCTTCGTCTCCCAGGCCGTGGGCGGCACCGCGCTGGCCGTGCTGGGCTACTACGGCCTGATCGACGACGGCCTCACTCGTGAGGCGCGCGCGCAGACGCTACGCGACGGACGACCGCGGCTGCCGCCGGGGCAGCGCGTGATTCGGCGCTTGCGACCCATGGGCGGAACGCCGGGGGACCCCTCGGTGGAGAACCTCCGCATCCGGGTGTACGGCGACGTCGAGCGCCCCTACGAGCTGACCTTCGCGCAGCTGCTCGAGCTGGGGGTGGTCACTCGTCGCGTCGACGTGCACTGCGTAACGGGTTGGAGCGTGCTCGGTGCGCGCTTCGAGGGCGTGCCCGTGCGTGCCCTCGCAGAGCGCGCGGGCGTGCGCCCGAGCGCCCGCCACGTGATCTTCGAGGCCCCGTACGGGTACACGGCGAACGTGCCGCTCCGCGAGGCCCTGGCGCCGGACGCGCTGCTCAGTCATCGCCTGGACGGCGCGGCGCTCGAGCGTGACCACGGCGGACCGCTGCGGGCCCTGGTGCCCAGTCTCTACTTCTGGAAGAGCGCCAAGTGGGTCACCGGTGTGCACTTCACGGGGCGCGACGCGCCGGGCTACTGGGAGCGACGCGGGTACCACAACCACGGTGACCCGTGGCGCGAGGAGCGTTATGGCTGAGCGTCTCACTGCGGCCCGCGCCCGCCGCTGGCTGCGCGCGCTGCACCGCGACGCGGGCTACCTCGCGGTCGGCATGACGATCATCTACGCCGTCAGCGGCCTGGCCGTGAACCACATCGGGGAGTGGGACCCGAACTTCACGGAGGTGGAGCAGAGCATGTCGCTCGCGGGTGTGGCTCACCTGGACCCTGACGCACGCGACCAGGCCATCCTCCGCGCCCTGGGAGTCGAGGGCGAATTGGACGAGCGCTACGACGAAGGCGAAGGTGAGGTGGCGCTCCGCGCTGGCGAGGACGTCGTGCACGTGAACGAGGCGGCAGGTACGGCGCGCCTCGAAGCACGGCGCGCGCGCCCGCTGCTGCGCGTGGCGAACTGGCTGCACCTGAACCGCGGCAAGGCGGCCTGGACCTACTTCGCGGACGCCTACGCCGTGGGGCTGTTGTTCTTGGCGCTCAGCGGGCTCTTCATGATTCCGGCCCGCTCGGGGCTCCTCGGTCGACGGGGCTTGTTGGTGGGCCTGGGGGTCGCGCTGCCGGTGCTCTACGTCACGCTCAGCGGAGGCCCGTGAGCTCGACGTCGCGGCCCACGGGAGGGCACCAGTGTTGGCGAACACCGGCATCGCGCAGGCCGTTCAGAGGCCGCGCGTGCCGGCGTTCCGCGCGAGCGCGTTCAACGTGAACTTCCCGTACCCATACTGAGCCGCACCGCTGACCGGTGTGGTCGCATTCCAGTGCGCGCTCGAGGCGCGCGGGGCAGCCTGTCCGAGTCGGACAGGTAGGCCAGCTCAGGGACCATGTTTCGGGTTGGGAACAACGTCGGGATCGAAGCGATAGGCGTTGATGGCGGATGTGGCGTCGTGCGACCAACAGCTCCGAGAAGGAGCGCTCTCCTATGTCACCCAAGTTCTACACTCGCCTGATCACCTACGCTGGCTGGTTCATCGGTCCGTGCCTCATCTATTCGTCGATGGCGGACCTGGGCAGGGCGCGAGAGCTCGAGGCTTCGGGCGTGGTCGTAGAGGCGCGCGTCGTCGACACGTCGGAGAGCAAGATGTACCCGTGGAGCGACACGGAGTTCCAGGTCCGATACGCGTTCGAGCTGGGAGGCACGACGTACACGGGCACCGACGAGTACGGCGCCGAAGACATCTGGGCCCCCGTGACCCCAGAGGCCTTCGAGCGCGCCCGCACCGAGCGTTCGCTCGCCGTCCGGTACGAACCGTCGGACCCGCGGAACAACCAGCCCGTCGCGACGCCCCCCAAGAACATCGTGACTCGCGTGGTGGGCGTCCTCGGCGGCGCCGCGTGCACCCTGCTCTCACTCGGGGGTATCGCCGCCGTGTTGCTCGGCGTGCACCGGAAGAAGCGCGCTCCCGAGGCAACGTGAGCCGACGGTGCTGACTTCGCACGTGACGTGGCGACGGTGAGGTCGGTCGTCAGCAAGCTGAAGGTGAACCAGCAGCGCCGGTTCCACGTGGTCGCGCGGACCCATGACGGGACGGACTCTGTCCTCGTGAAGAACCTCCCCGAAGACCAGGCGCGCTACATTGCGTGGGTGCTCCGCAGCGCGATCAACGGGCGTTGACTGAGACGGAATGGACGACGCGGATGATGTGGCGACGCTGGGTTGGGTTGGTGGTGGGTGCGCTGCTGGGATACGCAGCCGGGGCGGGTGCCGCAGCGCGCGCTCTCGCGTGGGTCAGCGCGGGTGGCGCTGGCGACCAGATCGCGGCCGGGTTCGCGGGAACGCTCATCGTCGGCCCGCTCGCCGCGCTAGTCGGCGCCACGGTGGGCTATCAGCGCGGAAAGACCGCGGACTTCAACCGACGCTGACGCGCGGCAGGTCGGGTGTGCGGGTGCAGCTCGAGCAGACGGTCTGGGCGTTGCGGCGGAGACGCCGCTTGCCGCTCTCGAGTCGGCGCGGGCGCGGGCGCGCACGCAATCACTGACGCGAGACAGGAGTCTCCACAGCGCGAGCACTCCGGGTCCATGGCGGCCGGCACGCTTGGATGCGCTCCCTCCATGTTCACGCTGGCCAAGGCCGCCTCCGCCTGCTCGCTCATGGCCGGAAGCTAGCACTCGGCGGGCAGCCGTCACGCGGCGCTCGCGCTGGTTGCGCTGCTGGCGAGGCCCGTGAAACAGTCCCGGGATGCACGCCGCCCTGAAGTCGTCCGACGCGCTCGTTCAGGCCACCCTCCCCGAGCTTGCGGAGGTGGTCTTGTTCCTGGGGTGGGTTCGTCCACAGCGGCCTCTGGACACGTCGGTCAGCCTGCTCGACGTGCTCGGCGACGCGCTCGAAGCGCTCGGGGTCATCCGCGAGACCAACCCCAAGAAGCGCTTCGACCTCATCTACAACAACGACTTCACGTGGGCGTACGAGCCCGTCATCGAGGGTGCGCTGCACCTCCAGTCTCGCTCGGCCTGTCTCCTCTCGGTCGGCACCGACGTCATGAAGATCCACCGACTGGGCGTCACGTGTTGGCTCCTTCGCCGCGGCCGCCACGCCATCCAGTCGGGCGACTTTTCCGCCTTGCGCTGAGACGCCAACTCCGCGCCGGACCGTGAAGCGCGGTCACCCCGGCGCAGGGGTGCGCGCACGGCGGTTGCGCACGACGACCAGGCCCGAGACAGCGCCGGCCACCGCCCAGCCGCCGAGGATGGCCAGCCCGCCGAGCGGCGCGTCGGTCAGCGTGAGCCACACGCGCGCACCGGCCAGCACCGCCACCGTCTTGTAGACAAGCATGTACTCGAAGAACACGGCGTAGCGCGCAGGCTGACGCGCCCCGAGCGTGAACATGACCCCCTCCGCCGTGATCGCGCCTGCGTAGATGGCCTGCACGAAAGGATTGCCCCCCACACCCAACAGCGACCAGAACCCGTCGGGCACCACCAGCAGCCACAGCGCGAGGGGATACGACGACAGCGCGAAGAACACACAGACGATGCGCGTGAAGGCCATCCCGGCATCCGAACCCGAGACGGGCGGCAGGTCAACCGACCCGGCGCGCCTACCCGGCCGAGCGCGCGTCACCCCGGCGGAACTCCGCGAGCGCTGAAGAGCGCGTGGCCCGCGCTCAGCGCCGCCAGCGCCGCGACCTCCACCGGGGCCGCCCCGCGCCATGAGCGCCCCTCCTGCGCGCGGTGCGCAAACGCGGCGCCGAGGAGCCGCACGTGCCCTTGGACGGAGTGGACACCGGCGCGCCGAAAGCGCTCGCATCCAAGGCGCTCACGCGCCGCCGAGGACACCTTGGTCACGTACAGATCGTGGGGCCCGAGGCTTGCATGTGACGCGGAGCGGCTGCTCGTTCCGGGTGGCTGGTCACTGAAGGAGGCAATCATGACGACCTGGATACTCGTTGCTCAACGCTCTGGCGCGCGCATCTTCCGCCACGACACCCCAGGCGACGGGCTGCACCTGGTCAGCACGATCCCGCACGAATTGGGGCGCGCGCGAGACAGCGAGATCGCCTCCGATCGTCCAGGCCGTGTGGTGAACTCGAGCACGCTCGCCCAGACCGCCCTGCACAGCGAGGAGACCCCCCATCAGCGGGTCATCGCCGATTTCGCGAGGTCGCTGGCAGAGATCCTGAACAAGGCCCGGCTCGAGCAGCGCTTCTCGCGCCTGATCCTCGTAGCGGAGCCGCGCATGCTGGGCCTCCTGCGCGACGACCTGGACGCCCCGACCTCGGCCCTGGTCACGGGCAGCCTCGACAAGGACTACTACCCGCGCGACCAGGACCACCTGGAGCAGGCGCTAGCAGAGTTCATCCAGCTTTGAGCGGCCACTGCCCGACGGCGCTCACGTCTACGATGGGCTGGGCGGCCTCACGACCAGGGCCCACTCGGCCTCCAGCCGTTGGGCCCACCATCGGAATCGATTTCCTCGGTGTTCGCCCTCGCGGCCCGCGGCGGCAAGCGTGATACTCAGGGGCATGCTTCCCGTCGCCAGTCTCGACGCGGCCATGGTGATCGCGGAGACACCGGAGATGCCGCTCCACACCTTGGGAGTGCTGATCCTCGACGTCCCCGAGGGCTCCGAAGCCACCGCCTACGACCACCTGCGGCGCCTGATCGAGGCTCGCATCGCGGGGGTGCCCCCGTTTCGTCGACGCCTCGTGCAGGGCCCGCTGAAGCTTGGGGACCTGCGCTGGATCGAGGACCCTGGGTTCGACTTGGACGCGCACCTGCTGCGACGCCAGCTGCCCGCGCCCGGGACCGAGCGGGAGCTGGCCGCGCTCGTGGGGTCCTACGCAGCGGGCTTGCTCGACCGCGACAAGCCTCTGTGGGAGCTGATGCTCGTCGAGGGGCTCGCGGGCGGGCGCGTCGCTGTGGTGGCGAAGATTCATCACGCCGCGATGGACGGAGGGCGCCTGGTGGCCTTGCTGGGTCAGCTCTTCGACGCGGCCCCCGACGCCCCGCCGTCGTCGCCAGCGCACGACTCGTGGCAGCCTGACCGCCTCCCGGGGACCCTCTGGTTCGCCACCGACACGCTACGCACGCTCGCCCACAAGCCCCGCAACGCCGCCCACGCGGTCGCCCAGATCGGACAGTCGCTGCGCCGTTCTGCAGCGCAAGGCGCCGCTGCGCCGCCACCAGAGGCTCCACCGTCCGGGCCCAAGCGCACTCCGCTCGGCGTGCCTCGCACCCCATGGACGGGCGCCCTCACCACCAAACGCAGCGTGGCGTTCGCGGACGTCCCGATGAACGACCTCCGCGCCGTGCGCGCCGCTTTCGAGACCACCATCAACGACGTGGTCCTCGCGGCGTGCACCGCCGGCCTGCGACGGTGGCTGACCGAACACGACGCGCTCCCCGAACACCCGCTCGTGGCCAACGTGCCCGTCGCCGTGCGCGCCCCCGAGGGCGAAGCGGAGACCGGGAACAGGGTCTCCATGCTGCGCGTCCACTTGCCGGTGCAGGAGCGCGACCCCGTGCAGCGCCTCCGGCTCATCCACGCCGAGACGAGCGTCCAAAAGCGGAAGCATCGCGGCCGCGGCGGCAACGTCTTTCAGCACTTCAGCGACTTGGTGCTGAACCTGACCGTCCCCTGGGTGCTCACGCACGCCGTCGGACTCTACGCGCGCTCGCACGCCGCAGACTTCGTCCCCGCCCCTTGGAACCTGGTCATCTCCAACGTCCCCGGGCCCACGCGCGACCTCTACTGCGGCGGCTCGAGAGTGAGCCGCATCTACCCCTTTGGCCCAGTGCAGCACGGGTCGGGCCTGAACCTCACGGTGCTCAGCACGCCCAGCCACATGTGCCTCGGGGCGCTGGCCTGTCGCGAGCGAGTTCCCGACCTCGAAGACATCACACAGGAGTTTGTCCGCGAAGTCGGGCGCCTGCTCGCGCTCCCGGGGACCTCGCGCGGAGCGCCGCCAGCAGCAGACCCCAGCGGTGCAGCTAGCCTCCGCTGACACGACCCCGCCGGGCATTGGCTGGTGCCCGGTAGCTCAGCGCGAGCGACCGCGGCATCATGAGGGCATGTCGGAGCACGAAGTGGTGTCCGTCCAGGAGGCCTGCGAGCCGCGCGGGGAGTCTTGTGAAGCACACGCGCTCTTCCTCGGCGAGCGCATCGACATGCGCGCCACGGCGCGGCGCGTGGCGAGCAACCCGCTCGTGGTCGAGGTGCCGGAGGGGGGCTGCGCGGCCTTGTTCCGTTACGGCGTGATCGTGTTCTTCGACGTCCCTGCAGCAGCGCGGGCGAGCTTCGTTGAAGCGATCCGTCCCTGCGTCAGCGCGCCCTACGCGGAGCCGGAGCGAGAGTCCGTCACGCTCCGGGTCGCGCCCGTCGGCCACGAGGGCGTCGGCGAGCCCGGCGAGATCCGCATCAGCGACCCTAGCGTGCCGCGCCTGCAGGTCGCCGCGGACGTGCTGGCCAAGAGCGTCGTATTGTCCCAGTACGAGGCTGAGGTCGCCGAGGTGTTCAACGCGATCGAGCCGCTGGCCGCGGAGCTATCTGCGGGGCGCCGGGCGGGGCGCAGCGTTCCCGGGCTCCTGCGCCACATCGGGCGCACACTGCTCATCCAGCAGAAGATGGTCGGACGCGTCGAGATCCCCGAGAAGCCCGAGCTGGTGTGGGAACACCCGGAGCTCGAGCGCCTGCACCTGCGCCTGGCCGAGGAGTACGAGCTGGCGCCGCGTCACATCGCGCTCGAGCGCAAGCTGGCCCTGATCAACGCGACCGCCACCACCACCCTCGAGGTCGTCCAGACTCGGCGCTCCCTGCGAGTGGAGTGGTACATCGTGGTGCTCATCGTGGTCGAGATCGCCCTCAACCTGTACGAGCTCTTTGGTCGGGGGTGAGCGCGAGTCGCCGCGATGACGGGTCGCCCAGCTCCCATGCAAACCGCAGGAGGGAGCGATGCGGGACCATGCGTGTCAAAGCCTCTCGAGGACATAGGTCGCAAACGCGTCGAGCGTCGGGAGTAGCCGGTAGTCGACCTCCGGGATCTCCACGCCGAGGTCGGCGTGCACGGCGCGCACCACCTGGAGGAAGTCCATGGAGTCGATGTCCAGCTCGTCGCGGATGTCCTGATCGATGCCGAGGTCGTCTGCCGCGTCGCCGACGAGATCGCCCAGGTGGGCGCGGAGCCGAGCGATCACTTCGTCTCGTGTCATAGCTTCTCCGGGGTCATGAGGAGGGTGGCCACGTGGTGGAGGAACCGGGCGCCTGCGTGCCCGTCCGACACACGGTGGTCGGCCGCGAGGCTGATGGTGACCACGGGCCGCGGCACCACCTGGCCTTCGACGACGCGCGGGCGCTCCGTGATCGTCCCGATGCCGAGGACGGCCACCTGAGGAGGCGTGATCGCCGGCACGACGAGGTCCACCCCTCGGTCGCCGAGGCTCGTGATGGTGATCGTGGCGCCGGTCATCTCCGACGCGCGCAGCCCTCCGCGCCGGGCGCGCGTGACGAGATCGGTCATCGCCACCATGAGCTCATCGAGGGAGAGGGTGTCGGTCCGCTCGATCCGCGGTGCAACGAGGCCCCCGCCACGCAGCGCGATCGCGAGGCCGACGTGGATGGACTCCTGCGGCGCGACCCGCCCGTCCACGAAATGTGCGTTGAGCTCGGGCGCACGCTGGAGACCCAGCGCGACGGACCGAACTAGGAGCGCCGCCGGGAGCACACGCTCGCTGGGCGGACGCGAAGCGTTGTGAGCGGCGAGCCACGACATGGCCGGGCCGAGGTCCACCTCGTGCGCGAGGTAGTAATGGGGGATCTCCCGCTTGCTGCGCGACATGGCGGCGCCGATCGCCGCCCGCATGCGCAGAGAAGGGTCCACCGGCGGTGGCGCTGCGGCCTCCACCTCGTCGTAGCGTCCCAACGCGCCGCACACCGCGCGTTGCAGCTTGCATGCCGCTCACGGACGAAGGCGTTTTCGACGGACACCGCACGCAACGCGTGCACGCTTCCCACTCGCAACGCAACATCTGCGCTGGTTGCATCGAACGTCCGTGCGGGACAGCCCGCAGCCCGCTGGCGAGGCTGGGCCCTGACGTCGTCGTTGTCGGCTGGCGGACTACATGCACGGTGCCATCGGCGATTGCGAAGGCCCGCGCGCTCTGGCGGTGGGTGGGGGTGGGGTCACTACCCGATGGCGGACCCCGGCCGCCGTGGCGTATGGTGCCCCCAATGTTCAGCTCGTCGCCAGCGGGTCCCAAGACGGTCGCCATGATGGGCGGCTATGAGCTGCGAGAGCGCCTCGGCGAAGGCGGCATGGGCGAGGTGTGGCGGGCTCATGACGCGCGCCTGGGTCGCGACGTCGCCATCAAGCGAATCGCCAAGAGCGTCGGATTGCACGAAGAGTACGCGGTTCGGATGAAGCGCGAAGCGCGGGCACTCGCGGGCATGCAACACCCTACCCTCGTTACCATCTACGACATCCAGACCGATGCCAGTGACTCGCCGTTCATCGTCATGGAGCTGCTCGAAGGCGAGACGGTTGGCAGCTGGGTGGAGCGTCATCCAGGCGCCGGCGGCAACGTAGTGATCCCCCTGCTGCTCCCCGTGTTGGACGGTCTGGCTGCAGCACATCGCGCCGGCATCGTTCACCGCGACCTCAAGCCCGACAACCTCTTCCTCGTTCGGGGTGTCGACGGGACCCTGCACCCGAAGGTCATCGATTTCGGTATCGCAAGCATCGAGGAGCTGGGTTCGAACTTGACGACCGGCCCGCTGGGGACTCCCGCCTACATGGCGCCCGAGCAAATCACCCTCGGCAGCCCCATCGGACCCTACACGGACATCTGGTCGATGTGCGTCTGCCTCTACGCGGCCGCTGTCGGCCAGTCTCCCTTCGACCACGGAAGCGTGGCGGAAATATTCCGTCGCGTCCGCGAGGCGCCGTTGCCGTTTCCCCGCAACGGGACCCTGGATGGTCCGCTCTTCAGCATCTTGGCGCGCGGGACCCGCAAGCAACCCAGTGAGCGCTTCCAGACCATGGGCGAACTGAAGGAGGCCCTCGTGCTCTGGCAACAAGGCAGGACGGTCACCGGGCCGCCACGGGCGTCGACGACACCGCCACCCCAACCAGCGCAAGCCGCGACCGATCTGGATCGAGTCATCCAAGACGCCTTTGGAAAGAAGCCATGAACGACGACCTCATGAGCATGGAATTCAGTGCACAACGGGGCACCGACCCTCTGGCGATCGACGCCCTGGACGATGGCGCGCTCGATGAGCTCCCCTATGGGGTCATTTGCATCGACGCCCACGGGATCATCCTCCGGTACAATATCGCGGAGGCTCGGTTCGCGAGACTGGACCGGACCGCCGTGATCGGTCGCGACTTCTTCACGGAGGTCGCCCCCTGCACCGCCACCCCAGAGTTCGAGGGACGCGTCCGCGAGGTGATCAGCCAACCTCCGGGTCGAGGTGTCGTCGCGTTCAACTACGTCTTCGACTTCAAGTTCGGAGCTCAAGAGGTCACCATCGACGTCGTCGCGTCGCGAGACCACCAGCGCTTCTACCTCCTGGTCAACCGGCGGACGTTCTTGCCCATGCGCTCCGGACCGGACGCGCGCGCCCACGCACCCAGGCTGGAGGAGCTGGTCTCGGACGAGGCAGGCGTCCTGCGAGACGCGCGCGAGCAGCGCGTGGTGCACGCGCAGCAGGTGCTGTTCGACGCGTTGCTCCGGACGTGTGACCGTGTGGCCCCGTCCACGTGGGAGATATTCTGTCGCGAGTGGGGGGTGATGTGGGGTCGGCGCACGGTCGTGGACTTGGAGACCGAGTGGCTGGAGCGCACGGGTCAGAGCTTTCGGGATCAGCCCATGACGGTGGTAGCCGAAGAGATGGTGCGGGTGATCCAAGGACAAGGCTGGGGCGCTCCGACCTTCGACTTCACCCGCGCCACACACGGTGCGCTCCGTATCCGGTTGGACAACAGCATCCTCGCGGCCGCAGGTCGCGGCACCGGTCGGCGCTGCGCGCTCTTGTCCGGCATGCTCTCGGCGATGTTCACGCACCTCGCGTCCAGGCGCCTCGTCGTCGAGGAGACGCACTGCACGCGCGAAGGGCACCCCCACTGCCAGTTCGTAGTCGTAGGCGAGAGCCGTGCAGACCGCCTGCGCAAGCTAGCCGCGACCGGGGCCGACATCGACACCGTGCTCCGCGACCTAGACGTCGAGGAGACGCCGTGAGTCTGGAGCCATCGCGGAGCGAACGCGCAGACGTCAAACGCGAGGTCATCGTCGGCTGCCGTGAAGCGGACCTCTCTGCGCCCGCGAGGGACGTCTTGTCGCGCATCCCATGGGACGGCCGGGCGCTCGAACCAAGCCGCACGAGCGCCGCCCAATTCCTGGGCGCGCTCGTGCGTGGATAGACTCGCGGGGATTCGCGCACTCAGGACGCGCAGTCCGGAAGCACGGGGGCGTGCGCACCTGGGGTGTCCAGCGTGTACACTCCCGCGCAATGAGCGCCGAGCAACCCAAGAACAAGCTGCACGGCGTCACGCTCGAACGCATCGTGACCGAGCTGGAGGCGCACTACGGCTGGGTCGAGCTCGGGCAGCTGGTGGACATCCGCTGCTTTCAACAGGACCCCAGCGTTCCTTCGAGCCTCAAGTTCCTGCGGCGCACGCCCTGGGCGCGCGCCAAGGTCGAGAGCTTGTACCAGTTCATGCTCCGCGAGGTGGCCCGCGAGCAGAAGCGGGGCGAACCCGAGTCCGCGCTATAGCGTCGCGACGAACGCGTGCACTAGCTCGGCCACCCGCGCGCGTGCACCCGCGTCAGCGAGACCGCCGTCTTCTCCGCGCGCCGCGTGGCCAGCGGCCAGCGCGACCTCAGGGTACGGGAACACGCGGGCTACCATGCCACCCAGCACCGTCTTCAAGGCACCCTGCGCACGCACTCCACCGGTGACGCTGGGAGACGCCGAGATCACGGCGACAGGCTTCCCTGCGAACACGCTCTTGAAGGCGGGCCGCGAGAGCCAGTCGAGCGCGTTCTTGAGCGGGCCCGGGACGCCATAGTTGTACTCGGGCGTAGCGATGACCACGCCGGCGGCCGCGCGCACCGCGAGGTAGGCGCTGCGCACGGGCTCAGGCAGGTCGGCGCCATCCGGCGAGCCGAGCGGCCCGAGGTGCAGGCGTGGGTCGTACAAGGGGAAGCCCCCGAAGGCGACGTCGACCGGGGTGACGTGCGCGGGAAGCGCAGCCTTGACCGAGTGGGTCACGGCCGCGCTCACCCCGTCGGGGCGCAGGCTGCCCGTGAAGAGAGCGAGCGTGAGTGGCGTGGTGCGCGTGGTCTCAGACATGGGTTACTTTCGGGACCTCGATCCAGAGGGCTTCTGCGCCCGGGTCACCTTCCACCTGGAAGGTATGTGCAGCGGCGTCGTCCTGGATGGCCAAGCCATCCCCCTCGCCCAGGGCCTCGCCGTTCACGCGCAAGGTCCCACGCACCCCCTGGACCCAGGCGGCGCGTCCCGCAGGCAAGGTCTGCTCGGCGTGCCCCGCGTCGTCGAAGCGCACGCGAAAGATGCGCACGTCCTGCCCGATGCTCACCGTCCCGCCCTCGCCGCTGGGAGTGACCATCAGGTCGATGGGGCGCGCGCGGTCGTACGGGAAGTGCTGCTGCTGGTAGCTGGGCATGGTGTTGCGCTCGGCCGGCAGGAACCAGATCTGGAGAAAGCGCGTGGCTTCGTCTTGCGCCGCGTTCATCTCGCTGTGCGCGACGCCACGGCCAGCCGTCATGCGCTGGATCTCGCCGGGGCGAATGACCGACCCGGTGCCCAGCGTGTCCTTGTGAGCAAGGGCGCCCTCCGCCACGTAGCTCAGGATCTCCATGTCGCGGTGCGGGTGGCGGGGGAACCCGTACCCTGGAGCTACGCGGTCGTCGTTGAGCACGCGCAGCACCCCGAACCCCATGTGCCGGGGGTCGTAGTAGTCGGCGAACGAGAACGTGTGAGCGCTGTTCAGCCAGCCGTGGTCGGCGATGCCGCGCTCTTGGGCGCGTCGAAGCGTAGTGGTCGTCATGGTTGTACTCCTCTGTGTGGTCACAGTGTGCTCATCGCGATGTTGCAAGTCGATGAGCGTTTGCGCACACTTCGTTTGCATGAACGCAAGCATGGACTGGGACGACCTCGCGCTGGTGCTGGCGCTGACGCGGGGGGCTTCCCTACAGCGGGCAGCAGACACGCTCGCGGTACATCACTCCACCGCCTTCCGTCGCTTGCAGCGCGCGGAAGAGCACGCTGGGCAGGCGCTCTTTCACCGGGTTGGCGGCGGGTACGCACCGACCGAGACGGGGCAGCTCATCGCGGAGCACGCCGCACGGGTGGAGGACGAGCTGCAGGGTGTCCAGCGCTCGCTCGAGGGGCGCGAAGGCGTCCCACGCGGTCGCGTGCGGCTGACCACGGTGCCTTCGCTCGTGGCGTCCATCTTGCCGGCCCTCACGCGCCTCAGCGAGCAGTGCCCAGAGTTGACGTTGGAGCTCGACGCCACGCCGGACACGCGCACCCTCGAGCGCGGCGACGCCGACCTGGCGCTGCGGCCCACCGCCGAGCCTCCGCCCGACCTGGTGGGCACGCGGCTGACCGGGATGGGGTGGGCGACCTATCGCCGCAAGTCAGGGCGGCCGAAGGGCGAACGTCTGTTGTATGTCGGCCGCCTCGCGGAGCGCGACGAGGGCACGCCTGTCGCGGGAGCGCGCTCCGCCATCGCCGTCAACACGGACTCCGCGATGGCCGAGTGCATCGCCGCCGGGCTGGGAGAGGGGCGGCTGCCGTGCTTCGTGGGCGACGCGCACCCCAAGCTCGTGCGCGTCGGCGCCGTCGAGCAGACGCCCATCGGGCTCTGGCTGCTGAGCCCCGCGGCCCTGCGCAAGAGCGCGCGAGTGCAGGCCACGCGCGCGCGCCTGGTGGAGTGCCTGACCCCCGACCTCGGTCGCTTTGCTGGCACCCAGCCATGAGCCGTCCCGTAGGGCCCCGCCGAAGCCAACCCGTTGTGCCGGCGCTCCTGGTCTCGCCGCCCCCTCGCGATGCATTGGCCGTCCCCGGGTCGATCACATGCGCGGGCCGCGCCGATGGCGCTCAGAAGCACAGACCGACGTCCAAGACCTGAAGGGCAATAGTCGCCGCGATAGCGAGACCGTCGCGGTCGACGACAAGCTCACCGCACAGGCGCGTAACAGGCTCGGTTCCTCCGCAAGCCTGTCCCGATAGATCGAACACACCATGAAACGAGCACGGAACGCTGTCGCGAGCCGGGTCGCTGGGGCGTAGCCAACAGATTCGCTCCGCAGGCACCACGTCGCTGGTGTCGAAGATCAAGTCCAGCGTCGCGAGCGACCCACTCGTGCCGACAAGGTCGATGGAGACCGTGCCGCCGTCGCACTGGTCCCAGCCCGAGGCGGACGCACAGGCCTGAAGGACCCCGCCGGTTCCCAACGACTCGGTTCCTTCAGCGGGGAAGGCTTCCGGCGTGGCGCTGGTCCGGCCGCACAGGCCGTCTGGGTCCGGGAACGGAGAGCCGCAGAACCACAAGTTCTGGTACTCCGCGATGCGACCCGCGCTGCACTCATAGCCCTCGTCGCCACACATTCCGTCGACAAAGTCCGTGAACACCGCAGGACAGCGTCCCGCGAAAGCACAGGGCGTACCCACGGGCGGTGGTGCTGCGCCAGCGGTACACGCCACGACGACCCCGGCGCCGTCACCACCCTG
Source organism: Sandaracinaceae bacterium (assembly GCA_020633075.1). Classification (GTDB taxonomy): domain Bacteria; phylum Myxococcota_A; class Polyangia; order Polyangiales; family Houyiibacteriaceae; genus JADJJE01. The sequence goes on along the minus strand of JACKEI010000001.1, from coordinate 1,283,144 downwards.
GGGCGCCGCATCATGCGTCGCGACGCTGTGGACCTGCGCGCATCCTGCGAGCGCCACCAGCCCCGCAAGCAGAGCCTCTCTGATCCGCGAGCGTGCTCCACTCGACACCGTCTCTCCGTGCATGCGCGCGCCTCCGTGAACCCCCATCCTATCAGCCGGATCGAACACCGCTAGGAGGGCGAGGCGAGCAACGTCACGCGAGGAGGTGCACGCGCCAGACCGCTCCTCGGCAGCTGATCGCGCGCAGTAGCACCGCGCGACCCGCGTGGGTGCAGTCGAGCCGAGTGTGCCCGCGGAGCCGAGTGCGCCGACGTCTTGCTCGACGACTGCGGCGCGAACGCGACCTGCACCAACATCCCCATCGGCTACAGAAGTTCTTGACGCAATCGATGGGAAAACTCATATATACCCCGTGAAGCTGTCCAACAAAGGCCGCTACGGCGTCTGCGCCATGTTCGACATCGCGTTTCACAACGACGGCGGGCCCACGCAGATCAAGGACATCGCGCAGCGGCAGGCCATCCCGCCCCGCTTTCTCGAGCAGATCTTCCAGGACCTCAAGCGGGCGGGGCTGGTGACCAGCAAGCGCGGGCCGCGCGGCGGTTATGCCCTGGCCCAGCCGTCGGGGGACATCCGCGTCGGCGACATCGTGCGTGCGCTGGAGGGCCCCACCCAGATAGAGGCGGACGCAGACACCAGCGCCGGGCCCGGCGACGCGCTGAGCCGACGCGTGACCCAACAGGTGTTCGAGGAGCTGGCCGCGAGCATCGAGGCGTGCTTCGACGCCTTCACCCTGGACGACCTGTGCGCCCGCAGCGAAGCCGATGGGGTTCGACGCGGGCCGCCCAGGCGCTATGTCTACTCGATCTGATTCCGGAGCCCGCATGCCCGCACCCGTCGTCTCGAGCGTCCTCGAACTCATTGGAAACACCCCGGTCGTCCGCCTGCGCCGCATCGTGCAAGAGGGCAGCGCCGACGTCTGGGTCAAGTGCGAGCACTTGAACCCGGGCGGGTCCGTCAAGGACCGCATCTGCCTCGCCATGATCGAAGCGGCGGAGCGGGACGGAACGCTGAAGCCCGGCATGACGGTGGTGGAGCCCACCAGCGGGAACACAGGCATCGGCCTGGCCATCGTCTGCCGCAAGAAGGGCTACAAGCTGGTGCTCACCATGCCGGCGAGCATGTCGCTGGAGCGTCGCGAGCTGCTCAAGAGCTATGGCGTGGAGATCGTGCTCACGGAGCCCGAGCGCGTGATGGACGGCGCGCTCGAAGCCGCGCAGCGCATCGCGCAGGAGCGCGGCGCGTTCATGCCGCAGCAGTTCGAGAACTCGGCCAACCCCACGGTGCACAGCGGCACCACGGCGCACGAGATCCTGACGGCCTTCGACGGCCTGCGGCTGGACGCGGTGGTGGCGGCGGTGGGCACGGGAGGGACGGTCACCGGCGTGGGCCGTGCCCTGCGCGCGGCGCGCCCGGACATCCAGGTGGTCGCGGTGGAGCCCGCCGCGAGCCCGGTGCTGGGCGGCGGGCAGCCTGGCCCCAGCAAGATCCAGGGCCTCAACGCGGGCTTCGTGCCGAAGAACTACGACGCGAGCGTGGTGACCCAGCTGCGCACCGTCGAGGACGTGGACGCCTGGAACATGAAGCTGCGCCTGAGCCGCGAGGAGGGCCTGCTGGTGGGCATCAGCGCCGGCGCCAACGTGGCGGTGGCCTGTGACGTGGCGCGTGAGGTTGGCCCTGGGGGCAACGTGGTCACGTTCTTGTGCGACACGGGGGAGCGCTACTTCAGCCTGGCCGAGTACTTCGCGTGAACCGGGCGGACGCGAACACCGGGGCCGAGCCGAACCCGCCGACAGCGTTGCGCGCGCTGCTGGTGGGCTGTGGCGGCCTCGGGTCGCCGACGGGGCGCGTGGTCTTCGGGAGCGGCGCGCTGAAACGCCTGACGCTGCTGGACGACGACGCAGTGGACGTGAGCAACCTCCACCGGCAGACCCTCTACCACGACGCGGACGTGGGCCGTGACAAGGTGAGCGTCGCCGCCGAGAGCCTGCGTCGAGAGCACCCGGAGTCCCCCACCGAGCTGCGCGCCGTGCGTGCTCGCTTGCGTCCTGCGGAGGCTGCCGAGCTCCTGGCCGACGAAGACCTGGTGATCGAAGGCGCGGACAACTTCGCCACCAAGTTCCTGGCCGCCGACGCCGCTCGGCTGCGTCGGGTCCCCGCCGTCCACGCGGGAGCCGTGCGCTGGAGCGGCTGGGCCTTCATGAGCGCCGCCAACGCGGCGGATGGTCCGTGCCTGCGCTGCGTGTTCGAGGACATCCCGCGTGGCCGGGCCGACACCTGCGCGACCGCTGGCGTGATGGGCCCCGTCGTGGGCGTCGTCGCGGCGCTGCAGAGCGCCCTGGTGCTCTCCCACGCAGCCGGCGACACGCAGGCCGTGGGCACGCTCTTCCATTACGACGCCCTTGCCGGCAAGCTGCGCCGGTTTCAAGCTCGGCCGCGCCCGGGCTGCCCGCTCTGCGCGGGCGAGATCACGGACCTGCGCATGGAGCGCTACGTCCCCTCCCCCCAGCACGACGCGGCCTAGCTGCGCCCTCATCAGGAATAGACATCATGGCTGTTACGCTCCGCATCCCCACCCCCCTCCGCACCCTCACCGGCGGCGCAGACGAGATCAAGCTCGAGGGCGCCACCGTGGGCGCAGCGATCGACGCGCTCGAGGCAGCGCACCCTGGCATCCGTGAGCGCGTGCTCAGCGGCGAGGGCAAGGTGCTGCGCTTCGTGAACATCTTCCTGAACGACGACGACATCCGCTTCTTGGACGGCCTCGAGTCGCCCGTGAAGGATGGCGACGCCATCAGCATCGTCCCCGCCATCGCGGGCGGGCGCTGAAGCGCGTGTCGGCGCGTGGTGACGACGGCCCCCGCTACCTGCGCCAGCGCATGCTGAGCGAGGTGGGCGCCGAGGGGCAGGCCCGGCTCGAGTCGACCCGCCTCCAGCTGGTGGGCGGCGCGCCTGCGGCCCGTCACCAGGCTGCGGACTACCTGGCGCGCGCCGGTGTGCGCGTGGTCGCCGACGCGGCGGACGTGAGCGCGCCGTCGCCCACAGCGGCGAGCGACGCGGGTCAGCCCGACGTCGTCGCCGTGCACCTGCTCGGCCCCCTCGCGTCCCCCGCCGCGCTCGCGCCCGCAGCCGACCTGCTGATCGGTGCGCTGGCGGCCGTCGAGGGCGTCAAGCGCGCCCTCGGCGTGGGCCAACCTGCGGCGCTCCCCCCCGACCTCTTCCTGCTTGGAGACCACTGACGTGCGCTTCCGCCGAATGGAATCGATCATCGAAGCCGTGGGTCAGACCCCCATGGTGCGCCTGCACGCCATCGAAAAGGACGTGCCCGGCGTGGAGCTGTACCTGAAGCTCGAGTACATGAACCCGGGCGGCTCCGTGAAGGACCGGCCCGCGCGCCAGATGCTGCTGGACGCCATCGAGAGCGGCCGCTTCACGCGTGACAAGACCCTCATCGACGCGACCAGCGGCAACACCGGCGTGGCGTACAGCCTCTTCGGCGCGGCCCTGGGCTACAAGATCGCGTTGGTCATGCCCGCGAACGTGAGCAAGCCCCGCAAGGACATCACGCAGTCGTACGGCACGGAGCTGATCTTCAGCGACCCCATGGAGGGCAGCGACGGCGCCATTCGCCTCGTGCGCAAGCTGGTGGCCGAGAACCCCGACAAGTACTTCTACTCGGATCAGTACAGCAACCCCAGCAACCCGCGCGCGCACTACCTCGGGACCGGGGTGGAGATCCTCGAGCAGGTGGGCGACCGCATCACGCACTTCGTGGCGGCCCTGGGCACCAGCGGCACGGCCATGGGGACCACGCGGCGGCTGCGCGAGCACCACCGCAAGATCGTCTGCGTGGCTGCCGAGCCGGCCGAGGCGCTGCACGGCCTCGAGGGCCTCAAGCACATGGCCAGCAGCATCGTCCCGAACATCTACGACGCCACGCTGCCGGACGAGATCCTGCCCGTGAGCACCGACGCGGGCTGGGACATGTCCGACCGCCTCGCGGAGCAAGAGGGGCTCATGGTGGGACACTCGAGCGGCGCCAACGTGGCCGCCGCGCTCGCGCTCGCCAAGCGCCTCACGGCCAAGGGCGAGCCGGGCTGTGTGGTGACCATCGCGTGCGACCGGCACGACCGCTACTTCGCGCCGCTCAAGTGGGAGAAGAAATATGTCTGGTGACAAGCCCTGGATCCGAGGCGACCTGCGCATCCCGGCCGCCGTCATGGCGGAGATTGAAGCGCACGCGCTCGAGGCCTACCCGAGCGAGGCCTGCGGCTTCGTGATGGGCCCCGCCAGCGAGCCCGACCTGCTCGACGAGGCGCGCCGCGAGGAGAACGAGGCGGACAAGTACCACAAGCTCGACCCGGAGACCTTTCCGCGCACGAGCGCCATGTACTTCAAGATCAACGAGCTGCGCGCGCAGCGGGCGTTCACAGCGGGCGAGGAGTCCGGCCGGCCGCTCAAGGTCATCTACCACTCGCACTGCGACGCGGGCGCCTACTTCAGCGCCGAAGACGCCGCCACGTTCGCCCAGAACGGCCAGCTGATGTGGCCCTGCGCGTACATCGTGGTGAGCATCAAGCAGGGGGCCGTGGCTGAGCATCGCCTGCACGTGCACGTGCCGGGCACCGACGACTTCGTCGAGAGCCCGCTGACCATCGTCTGAGCGGCGCCGTGCGGCGGCAGTGCTGGGTGAGGTTCTTTCTGGGCCGCACCCCGCTGCAGCCTGGGCCGCCCCCCCCTACGGCCCGCAGAACCTCAGAAGCTGGCTTCGGCCGCGTGCGGGATATCCAGAGTGATACGCCAGTGCCCGTCTTCTTCCACCAGGGGCACCTCCGCGACCTCCGCAGCAGCCCTGCCCCGCACGCGCACCGTCGCCCGCCGCGGGTGTCCGTCCGTGATGGTCTCGTCGAACGCGACTGGCTGAAAGCGGAGGCGGAAGCGCCCCGGGATGAGCACGTCCCACGGCTGGTAGTCGCCCCCTGCCAGTGACGCCGCGAGGTCGGAGCGCTCGCGCAGGGACGCCTGCGTCTGAGCCGAGAGCAGCCCGTAGGCTCCCTTCAGCGCGTCTTCGTCCGTGAGCACCTCACCGGAGGGACCGCTCCGAATGGCGCTCTCGTCCATGAGGCGCAGGAACTGCCGCAGCGTCTCGGCGGGCCCGGGGGGCGGTGGCGTCTGGCACGCGAGCAGCGTGAGCGCGCCCAGCAGCAGCGTCGGCGCGAGGACACGCGTGGCAGCCGTGGCGCTCCACGCCGCGCGCTCCTGCCCAGGCTCACCACGCGCCATCCGCTGCCTCATGGCGACGGGATAGCACGTTGACCCACCCGCACCCAGAGACCATGATCGCGCGCGATGCAGCCGAGCAAAGAGGAGCACGACGACCCGGCGCTCGGTCTCTATCGGGTGCTCGACGACGCGGGCAAGCTCGTGAGCCCCGCCGGAGCGGCCTCGCCGGACGCGCTGCCGCCCCTCCCTGCCCCGCCCGAGCGGCTGGCGATGTACCGGGCCATGCGGCTGCTGCGGCGCCTGGACGAGCGCATGCTCGCCAAGCAGCGGCAGGGGCTGGTGGGCTTCTACGGTTCGGTCACGGGGCAGGAGGCGGTACCCATCGCCTGCGGCTTCGCCACGCGCCCGACCGACTGGGTGTTCCCCGCGCTGCGCGAGAGCAGCATCCTGCTGACCCGCGGCTTCCCCCTCGCCACGTACCTGGCGCAGGTCTACGGCAACGCCCATGACGTGGCCAAGGGGCGGCAGATGCCCAGCCACATGGCCGGCCGCAGCGCCAACGTGGTCAGCTGGTCCTCCGTGATTGGCCCGCAGCTGCCGCAGGCCGTGGGGGCTGCCATGGCCGCCGTGCACCGAGGCGACGACATGGTCGCGCTCGCCTTCAGCGGCGACGGGGCCACCAGCCAAGGGGACTTCCACGCCGCCCTCAACTTCGCCGGTGTGTTCCGCGCCCCCGTCGTCTTCGTGGTCCAGAACAACCAGTGGGCCATCAGCGTGCCGGTCGCGCGCCAGACGGCGTCGGCCACCTTCGCGCAGAAGGCCAGCGCCTACGGGCTGCCGGGTGTGCGCGTGGACGGCAACGACGCCCTCGCCGTCCACCACGTGGTGCGCACCGCCGTGGAGCGTGCGCGTCGCGGAGAGGGGCCCACGCTGGTGGAGTGCCTGACCTACCGCATCGGCGCCCACAGCTCGAGCGACGATCCCTCGCGCTACCGCGACGAAGCCGAGGTGGAGCGCTGGCGAGCGCGTGACCCCCTCGCCCGGCTGCGGGCCCACCTGCGCGACAGCGGCCTCCTGACCGAGCCCGCGGAGCAGGCCCTCGAGGCGGAGCTGGAGGCCGAGATCGCGGACGCGCTGCGTGACGCCGAGGCCGCGCCGGCCGTGGCCACAGACACCCTCTTGGACGACGTCTACGCGACGCGCCCAGCACACCTAGAGACCCAACGAGGCGAGCTCTTGCGCTACCCTCGCCCGCACACGACCCCGACCGAACCCCACGGAAGCAAGTGACCATGCCCGACAAGTCGTACGAAGCCATCGTCATCGGAGGCGGCCCCGGAGGCTACGTAGCCGCTATCCGCCTCGCCCAGCTGGGCATCAAGACCCTGTGCGTCGAGAAAGAGGAGATGGGCGGCATCTGCCTCAACTGGGGCTGCATCCCCAGCAAGGCGCTCATCGCGGCCACCAGCCTGGTGCAGAAGATCCAGTCGGCCAGCGACATGGGCATCACCGTCAGCGAGCTCTCGGTGGACGTCGCCAAGATGCAGGTCTGGAAGGACGGCATCGTCAAGAAGCTCACCAGCGGCATCTCCTCGCTGGTGAAGGGCAACGGCGCGGACATCGTGATCGGCGACGCCACGCTCACCGGCCCGCGCGAGGTGCAGGTCGTGACCGCAACCGGGGAGACCGTGACCTACGAGGCCACCAAGGCCATCGTCATCGCGACCGGCACGCAGGTGATCCGCATCCCGGGTTTCGAGCCGGACGGCGAGAAGATCATCACGGCGCGCGAGGCCGTCTCCTTGCAGGCCGCCCCCAAGTCCATGTGCATCATCGGCGGGGGCGTCATCGGCCTCGAGCTGGGCATGGTCTACATGAAGCTGGGCACCAAGATCACGGTGGTGGAGCTGACCAGCAACCTCTTGCCCGGCGTGGACACCGACATGGTGAAGGTGGTGCAGAAGCACCTCAAGAAGGGCGGCGCCGACGTCCGCCTGGACACCAAGGCCGTCAGCGTGGACAAGAGCGGCGCGGGTGTGCGCGTCACGGTCGAGCGCGCGGGCAAGCAGGAGGTCATCGAGGCCGAGACGCTGCTCGTGTGTGTGGGCTTCAAGCCGAACACAGTGGGGCTCGGCCTGGACGCGGTGGGCGTGGCGCTCGACCAGCGCGGTCACGTTACGGTGGACCAGCAGCTGCGCACCAACGTGGACGGCATCTACGCCATCGGCGACGTGACCGGCGGGCCCTACCTGGCGCACAAGGCCTCGGCCGAAGCCGAGATCTGCGCGGAGGTCATCGCCGGACACAACCGCGCGACCGACTGGCGCAGCATCCCGGCCGCCATCTTCACCGAGCCCGAGATCGCCACGGCGGGCATGAGCGAGGCCCAGGCCATCGCGGCCGGCCGCAACATCAAGGTCGGCAAGTTCCCCTTCGCGGCGAGCGGGCGGGCCATGGCCGTGCGGGAGACCGACGGCTTCATCAAGTCGATCATCGACGCGGACACCAACCAGGTGATCGGCGTGGGCATCGTCGGGCCGGAGGCGAGTGACCTCATCAGCGAGGCCGCCCTGGCCATCGAGATGGACGCCTTCGCCGAAGACGTGGCGCTCACGATTCACCCCCACCCGACGCTGGGTGAAGGCATGATGGAGTCCTTCAAGCACGCCATCGGCGAAGCCATCCACGTCATGAACAAGAAGTGATCCCGCGCGCGCCACGGAAGCTCGACGTCTACCGCGTCGGCGTCATGCCCTACGACGAAGCCCACGCGCTGCAGCGAGAGCTCGTCGAGGCGCGCAAGGCGGGCGACATCCACGACACCCTGCTGCTGCTGGAGCACCCCCCCGTGTTGACCCTCGGGCGGGGCGCCAAGGCCGGCAACATCCTCTTCAGCCGCGAGGTGCTCGCGGAGCAGGGGGTGAGCGTGGAGGAGGTCGGGCGTGGCGGCGACGTGACCTACCACGGTCCCGGTCAGCTGGTGGGCTACCCCATCATCGACCTGCACCCGGACCGTCTGGACGTACGCAAGTACGTCGCGTCCTTGGAAGAGACCATGATCCGCACCGCCGCCGACTACGGGGTCACCGCCGCGCGCGTCGAGGGGTTCAACGGCGCGTGGGTGGGGGACCGCAAAATCGGCGCCGTCGGGGTGCGCATCAGCCGCTGGGTGACCATGCACGGCTTCGCGATCAACAACACCACGGAGCTGTCCCACTTTCAGCTCATCGTGCCCTGCGGCATCGCCGACAAGGGCGTGACCTCGCTCGAGCGCGAGACGGGCGTGGGTGTCCCCATGCGCGAGCTGCACGAGCGCGTGGTGCACCACTTCGCGGAGCTCTACGAGGCCGACGTGACCTGGCACGAGGGCGCGCCGGAGCTGGCGCGGCAGCAAGCCGCGGCGCGCTCGTAGGCTGTCTCAACCGCGGCGCTCAGACGCTCAGGCCGACGCTGCCAGCCGAGCCCGCACCCACTGCACGCCGTGATAGATCGCCAGCGGCGGCGAGGCCAGGGCGGCAGCCAGAGGTAGCGCGAAGACGTACCCGTCCTCGAAGAGAACGACGGTCAGCGCCATGCCCGCCAATGCGAAGAGCACGCTCACGAGCGCGAGCGGACCGTGATACGCGGCCCGCTCGGCCGGGTCACGGGACAGGGCACGCCGCTTCAGGGTCTGTTGCTCTCGAGCTATCGCGTTGCCGAGCCCCTCGGCCTTGAGCTGGGCGACCTCCTGACCAATGGGGGTGAAGCCAGCCCTGGCGCGAAGGGGAAGCAGCAGGAGCGCCCACACGATCACGGCCAGAAGGACCCCCAGCACGTACCCGAGCAGCGCCAGCAGCGCGCTCCCGCCTTCCCACAGTCCCCGCAGTCCGGCCGCCATGGGCCGCCCCAGCGCGTACCCGCCCACGAGGGCGAGAGGGAGCGTAGCGATGGCGATCAGCTGATAGAGGCGCTTCGACATTGAGACTGACTCACGGAGTGCAGGCGCCGTTGAGGCAGGTCTCGCCCGCGCGGCACTCGTCGGTGCTGAGGCAGTCGCTGAAGCAGACCTTGCCCATGGTGAGGGCGTCTCCGTCCGCGTCGCCGCAGGCATAGCCCAGGCGACAGTCGCTGGGCACCGCGCACCCGCGCAAGCACACCCGCGTCCCGCTCCCGAGAGCCACGCACAGGTTTCCGTCGCCGCAGACGTCTGCGGGCATGCCCACCGTGCCGCAGTCCAGGACGGTGCAATAGCCCCCCGGGTAACCCGAGTCCGAGTCGAGGCACACGCCCTGTCCGAAGGGGGAGTAGCAGGTGGACGCCTCGGTGCAGGGCGCGCCGATGTTGGGGGTGGTGACCGCGTTGTACTCGCCGGGCAGGCAGCCGCCGTTCATGGGCTGTGCCGCGCTCCGCCCGTCCCACACGCAGGAGTAGCCCGTGCGGCAGCCCTGGGTGTTGTTCAGGTACGTGGAGGGGTCGCCCTGCGTGACGCCGGTGCCCAGGGTGCAGCCCGCAAGGCAGGAGGGGAAGCCCACGCCGCGGCTGTTGCACACGGTGCCGGGGCCAGCGCATCCGTTGCCCTCGAAGTCGCAGCGGTACTTGCTGCAGTACCCGCCCGGGAAGTCGAAGCGCAGCTCGTCCAGGCAGCGCCCGTTGGCCTCACACTCCTCGTTGAACACGCAGGGGTCGCCCGCCACCGCGCCCGGAGTGCCGGGGTGGACGCAGCGGAAGGTGTCGGGGTCGCACGTGGCCTGCGAGTTGGGGTGGTACACGAGGCGGTCGCCAGTCCCGGCGTCCACGTTGAAGCGCTCGATCCTGCCGTTCATGTCGGTGTCCTCGCGGGACACCCGGCACTCGTCGTCCGTGGCGCAGCCGGTGTCGCAGGCCCCCCGGAGCACGTCGCACTGGTAGTTGTTGCGGCAGATGTCGTTGTCGCTGGCGTTCGGGGTGCACTGCTTGAGGCACACGTTGGCGTCGCTGAAGACTGGGACGCAGACGCCGCACTGGGCAGCGCACGCGGCCCGGTCCGCCGTGGAGCAGGAACCCGAGGTGGCGAGCGCCGGCGCGCAGTAGTTGCCCGGGAAGTCCACCAGCTCGTAGCTCTCGGTGCCACCGTCGGGGAGGTCCAGGATGGGGTCGCGTGAGCCGCCCACCGGGGCACGCTGCTCGCGGATGCACGCCAGGTTGCCGTTGCACTGCAGCCCCGCGCCACGGCACGCGCCGCCGATCTCTCCGGCCAGCGCCGACGCCGTACACACGAGCGGGCCCAGGTCTGGCCCGCTGTCACCGCCCGGCGCATCACGGAAGACGGGGCCATCGCTGCTGGCGTCCGGCGCGTCATCGCCGCCCCCTCCGCAACCCACGAGCATCAGGCAAGCGGCCGCCGAGCTGGCCAGGACGACGAGGACGGCGGCGAGGGAACGGGAGGCACGCATCGGTGCAGCTTCGCGCACCGCGCCCCGGGCGGCAACCGCGAGGACGCCACAGCGGGCGAGGGCTCAGCTGCCCGTGGGCATCAGCAGCCAGTAGTCGAGGTCCAGCACCACGCTGGGGTGGTACTTGCCGTCCACCTTGAGCGGCACCTCGCCGGTGCTGGGATCCTCGTTCTTCACGGCCACCAGCCGCACACGCAGCGCGCCGCAGTCCGTGCGACCCGGCAGCGGCTGCTTGTCCAGCACCTCGCTGTACGCGTATAGGGTGTCCCCGGCGAAGGTGGGGTTCGCGTGCGCCCCGCCGTTCCAGGCCAAGATCGCGAGCGCGTTCTCGAGGCCGTTGTAGGACAGCGCGCGAGCCACGCTGATGACGTGCCCGCCGTACATCAGGCGCTTCCCGAAGCGGGTGCCCTTGGCTTGGTGACCGTCGAAGTGGACCTTGGCCGTGTTCTGGTAGAGGCGCGTCGCGATGGCGTGCTCGCTCTCCTCGATGGTCATTCCGTCGAGGTGATAGATGCGCTCGCCCACCTCGTAGTCCCCGAAGAAGGCCCGTCCGCCAGCGGCCCAGGCAGGGAAGTTGCCGAGGTCGAGGTGCGCAGGCACAGCCAGCTCACTCACCGGCACGTCGCTGGGCATGGATGGCTCGTCGGCCGCGCCCGTGGGCGTGCTGGGGTCGCGCTTGTTGACCATGACCCAGCGGTAGAACGAGAGCACCGTCTCGCCGCGCTGGTTGGTCCCCGTGCTGCGGACCCAGACCACGCCGTTCTTGCCGCTGCTGTTCTCCTTCTTGCCGATCACCTCGCTGACGGTGCGAACGGTGTCACCCGGGTAGACCGGCATGTGAAACTTCACGGACGCGTAGCCCAGGTTGGCCACCGCGTTGAGGGACACGTCGTTCACGGTCTTGCCGAAGACCATGTGGAAGACCAGCAGGTCGTTGACGGTCTCGCGCTCGTAGCCGAGCGCCCGCGCGAACTCCGCCGAGCAGTGCAGCGGGTAGCGGTCGCCGGTGAGCCCCACGTAGAGAGCCTGGTCGCCCTCCGTGATGGTCCGCGGGACGGCGTGCACCAAGGTCGCGCCCGTCTGGAAGTCTTCGAAGTAGTTGCCTGGGTTGGTCTTCAACGACATGGGGTGGCGTCTACCACCCGTTGCGGGTTCGTTCCAGGCGCGGACGACACCTGGCCAGCGCCCCCCGACGCAGGGCGGGCCGTGGGAGGGGTGGAGCTCGCCGACACCGTCGACCGCGTGATCGCGAACGATACGAGAGCGCCCCCCCGGATCCCGAGACGGGGTGTTCAGAACGCTAGGTTGAAGCCAACCCCGCGTGGCCCGACGTCGGGCCGAAACGCCAGCGTGCGGCCGCGCGCCGTGTCCACGTAGAGCACGGCGTAGCGCTGCCGGCGCATGCCCAGCGCGAAGAGCGTGAGCCCGATGGTCTGCGTGGCGGCGTCCAGCATGGCGAGCCCCCAGCTGCCGTTCAGGAGATAGTCGCTGTGTGCGTTCTCCAGCAGAATCCCGAACACCGGCAGCAGCGTGCGGCGGCTGTCGCTACCGCTGTCGATCATCACGACGGCGGGCAGCAAGTACGAGCCGGCGAACACGCCGACACCGATGAAGGACAGCACCAGGCGGCGACGCTCGATCACCTCCACGCCAGGTGGGGCCTCTTCCCCGCGGCCCAGGCGCTCCAGGCGCCGGCGCCCCCGGTAGGGCTGAGCGCCGGGCTGGGCGTAGGGCTGCTGCGGGTACGGCTGCGCGTAGGGCTGCTGCGGGTATGGCTGCGCCTGCGGGTACGGCTGCGCCTGCGGCGCCGGGTACGGCTGCGTCTGCGGCGCTGGGTACGGCTGCGTCTGGGGGCCGGGATACGGCTGGGCGGGTGGCTGCGGTGCAGGCGCGTAGCCCGGGGGGACGTAGTAGTCGTCGCTCGCCGTGGGCGGCGCGATGGGGTCTCCTTGCGCAGCCGCGGAGCTCGCGGCGGTCACCCCGACACAGACGACACTCACCAACACGCACGCAACCCGCTGCCCCAGCGTCAAGCGATGAACCATCTGTTGACACTAGCATGAGGCTGGCGCGGGCCGCACGGGCTGGGGCATGCTCCGACCATGACCGACGACGACCGTCCCACGAGCCACGACCCCCTCGCCGGGCTCGACGCCGCGACCCGCACGGAGCTCGAAGCCGCTGCGTTTCGGAGGCTGGTCGCGCACCTGCGCGAGCGTACCGACGTGCAGAACATCGACCTGATGAACCTCGCCGGCTTCTGCCGGAACTGCCTCAGCAAGTGGTACCGGGAGGCCGCCGCCGAGCGGAGCATCGAGATCAGCGACCCCGCGGCGCGTGAGCACGTCTACGGGATGCCCTACGACGTGTGGAAAGCGACCTACCAGCGCTGACACGGGTGCCGTCGCGCGGGGTCAGGACGTGCGGAGCTCAGACCGGGTCCAGCACGACCACCGGGATCACGCGGTCGGTCCAGCGCTGGTAGTTGTCGTAGTCGAAGTACAGCTCCACCAGCTTGGGCCACAGCTTGGCGCGCTCCTCGGCGTCCGCGATGCGGGCGTTGGCGCGCCACTTCTCGCCCATGATCTGCACCTCGCAGCTGGGGTTGGCCTTGATGTTCCAGAACCACGCGGGGTTCTTGGGCATGCCGCCGGTGGAGGCCACCACCACGACGCTGTCCCCCTCTTTCAAGTAGAGCAGCGGCACCACGCGCTCTTCGCCGCTCTTGCGACCTGTGGTGGTCAGCAGGCACACGTCTACGCCGCGCGGGAACGCCGCACCCACGCGCCACTTGGATCCAATGAGCCCGTTGGTCTTCTGGTAGACCCAGACGTTCGCCTTGGTCATGCGGTTCATGAAGGGCTTGACCCAGGGCTTGTCGAGACCCTCGGGGCGCTCGCGGACGGTGTGCTTGTTGGCCATGCGCGGTTGTGACGCTGGCCCGGGAGCGGCGCAACTCGGGCCGGCCCTTCGTGGCATACTCGGGGCCCACGTTCGGAGACCGACCATGCTGCGACTGAACACGCTCGAACTCGAGGCCGCCGAAGACCCCCAGCGCCTGCACCAACGTGTGGGGCGCTACGCGGAGCAGCGCGCCGCCGGGGACGCGCCCACGTGGCTGATTCAAGAGCCGTCCGCGCCACGGCAGCTGGAGAGCGCGTCACGCGCCGCCGTCCAGGGCCCGCCGGGCTTCGCGCTGCAGCTGCATCGCGTCACTCCCGGCGGCGTGCTCTCCCCGCCACCCGAGCCGGCGCGCATTGCGGTGTTCATCGTGGTGCGCGGCGAGCTGCGGGACAGCAGCGGGGAGACCCTGACGCCGCGCAGCCTGCGCCTCGCGGACCGCGGTGAGCCCGTGCGGCTGGTGAACGCCCCCTCGGGCCCGGAAGCCGAGGTCCTGCAGCTGAGCTTCGTGCCTCGCACCGGGCGCCCGCTGCCCCCCGGCAACCGCATCGCGCGGCAACGAGACCTGCGGCCTCTGCGCTCGCGTCCGCCGTTCTCGTGGATCCCCGACGAGATTGGCGACTTCTTGAGCCCGCGTGACCTCTACCTGGCGCTCGGCCCCGCGGCGAGCGGTCCCCTGGCCTTCGCGGTGGCCGGCCCGGACGAGCTGGTCACCGTGTTCGTGCAGACCCCGCGCGGCACGGGCCCGGCGTTGCACGTGCACACCAAGAGCACGGAGATGTTCTGCGTCCTGGAGGGGCGTTTCCGCATCACCTGGGGTGACCACGGCGAACAGGAGGCGGAGCTGGGGCGCCTCGACACCATCGTCATCCCCCGTGGCTACAACCGCGCGTTCACCGCTCTGGACGAAGGCGAGAACTGGATCCTGCCCATCGTGGTGGGCACCAACGACGAAGCCGAAGACATCCTCTGGCTGGACCACGTCTTCGAGCCGGTGCGGGCGCAGTACCCGCTGCTGTCCGCCGTCGCGTCGCGCACCAAGCTGCAGGTCGGCCAGCGTGCGCGGCGCTGACGTGAGCCACGGCGTGCAGGAGCCATGACCGGACCACGACTACGCACGCCGCTGCTGACCCTCGGGCTCGCGGCGCTGCTGCTCGGGACAGCGGCCATGCGGGGCGAGTCGGCCGTGGCGGCGGGCACGCACGCGGGCAGCCCCCTTTCTCGCGCCCCGGTGCTGCTGGGCGGCATCGACGTCGGGGAGACGGACATCCGCGGGCTCGCGCGCGCCATGCACGACGCCGAGCTGGACACGCTACAGGTGTCCTACGAGGCACGCCTGCGCGAGTGGGACGGGGCCGAGCTGAGCTACGACCCCCCGGAGGTGCTGCGCCCCCGCCTGCGACAAGCGCGCGAGGCGGGGCTCGCGCTGATGCTGGTGCTGCGGGTGCGCCTGGACGAGCGGGAGCCGCGCAACCGGCACCTGTGGCACGGGCTGGCGTGGCCGCGCGCGGCGGCGCTGGACGCGTTCTTCGCCCGCTACCGGGAGTTCGTGCTGGGCGCTGCGGAGGTCGCCCAGCAAGAGGGGGTCGCGCTGCTGGTGATCGGCAACGAGCTCAACGCGCTGACCGGCACCGGGGTGGACGTTCCCGGCGTGCTCGCGCGCGGGCTGGACGATGCGCAGCTCGAGCGGGAGGCGCTGGCGCTGCGTCAGTGTCGGAGCGCCGGGCCCGTCCGCTGGCACGACGGCGGTGAGTACCCGGACCTCGCGAGCGCCGTCGCCGGAGAGCAGCGCGCGCTGCGCAGCTGGGCCATCCGCGTGGCGGGCGAGGCAGCCGGCCGGGAGGCGCGACTGCGGGCGCGGCGGGCACGGCACGACGACGCCTGGCGCGCGATCCTGGACGAGGCTCGCGCACACTTCGACGGGCTCCTGAGCTACGGCGCAGGCTTCGACAGCTACAGCGAGGTGGGCTTCTGGGACGCGACGGACGCCATCGTCTCCACCGCCTACTTCGGTCTCAGACGGGCGGGCGAGACGGGAGACCTTCGCGCTGCCTGGGCCCAGCACCTCGCCGGCCTCTCGCGCGTGGCCGCCGCTCGCCCCTCGCGCCCAGCGCTGCCCGTGTACCTGGGCGAGCTCGGCTTCACCCGGCGCGCGCACAGCGCCGTGCGGCCGTGGTCCTACGAGGGCTTCGAGACCCTCCCGCGCGCCGACGGTGGCAGTGAGTGCGTGGCGTGGGCGGAGCAGCCCCTCGATCCCCGCGAGCGCACGCGCGCCTTCGAGGCGCTCACGGCTGCGCTGTCCGCGGGTGCCCTGCCCCAGCTGCGTGGCGTGAGCCTGTGGAAGCTGACCCGCGCCGACGAGCACGCCGCGCTCGAGCCCTACGCCATCCGCCTCGAGACCCCTGGGGAAGCGCCATCGGGGCGCCTGAGTGAAGAGCGCCCGACCCTGGATGCCCTGCGAAGCCTGAGCACGATGGTGCGCGAGCTCGGTGGACCGCCGCGCTGACCCAAGCACCTCCGGGCGGGTCACGAGGGCATGCTTCGGGTCAGCCCCGCCACCTGTGCGAGACTGTGGGTCATGCTCGCCGACGTTCACATCTATGACGCGCTGCGCACCCCTCGCGGCGCCGCCAAGCCCGACGGCGCGCTGCACGGCCTGCGCCCGGTGGACTTGCTCACGCAGCTCTTCGCGGCCCAGCGCGCCCGTGGGCTCGAGGACGCGCTGGTGGACGACCTGGTCCTCGGCTGCAGCTCGCAGGTGGGCGACCAGGGAGCCAACGTGGCCCAGACGGCCCTGCGCTACGCCGGCTTCGGCCAGCACGTGCCGGGGGTCACGCTCAACCGCTTCTGCTGCAGCGGTCTGGACGCGCTCCGCTACGCCAGCGCGCAGGTGGCGAGCGGCATGTCCCGCGCCGTGCTCGCGGGCGGAGTGGAGTGCATGTCGCGCGTGGGCATGTTCGCGGACCAGGGGGCGTGGTTCAGCGACCCTCACGTCGCGGCACAGGCCCAGTTCGTCCACATGGGCGTGGCGGCCGACATCCTGGCCACACGCAACGGCATCACGCGGGCCGACTGCGATGCCTTCGCGCTCCGGTCCCAGCGGCTGGCGACGGCCTCGCAGGCACGTGGCGCGCTGCCGTCGCGCATCCCCGTGACCGACCCCGCGACGAGCAGCGTGCTGCTCGCACACGACGAGTGCGTCCGCCCGGGCACGCGCGCCGAGAAGCTCGCCGCCCTCCCCCCGGCCTTCGCCGAGGTGGGCGCGTCGGGCGGCGGCGATGCCCGCGCCCGCGCCGCGTACGGCCTCGCCGCCATCGACCACGTGCACACGCTGGCGAGCTCTCCCGCCATGTGCGACGCGGCAGCCCTCGTCCTGCTGGGCGGGCCGGAGCTGGCGAGCGACCTCGGGCGCGCACCCCGGGCCCGCGTGCGGGCCTTCGCGAGCCTGTCCAGCGACCCCCTGGTGATGCTGGAGGGCGCGCCGCTCGCGCTCGAGCGCGCCTGCGCCAGCGCGGGCTGTCTTCCCGGTGACCTGGGCGTCGTGGAGTGCAACGAGTCCTTCGCGGCGACGGCGCTCCTGGTGCAGCGCCGCCTCGGCCTGCGCGAGGAGCAGCTCAACCCGAACGGCGGGGCGCTGGCGCTCGGTCATCCGCTGGGCGCGACGGGGGCGCTCCTGGTGAGCTCCCTGCTGGACGAGCTCGAGGCACGCGGCGAAGCCCTGGGCGCCATCGTCATCCCAGCGGGGGGTGGGATCGCCATGGCGCTCGTGGTCGAGCGAACATGACTTGCCAGCCGGGCACGCATTGGGTATGTACGTCGCCCGCTCGGGCTCGCCCGAACCCTAGGGATGCTTAGCTCAGCTGGATAGAGCGTTGGCTTCCGAAGCCAAAAGTCAGAGGTTCGAATCCTCTAGCATCCGCCACCCTGCTACCCTGCCGCCTGCATGACCGCCAACTTCGCGCTCCTTGGCATCGGCGGCTTCGTCGCGCCCCGTCACCTGAAGGCCATCTCCGACAACGGCGGGACGCTGGTCGCGGCCTGCGACCCCTTCGACTCCGTCGGGGTCATGGACCGCTACTTCCCGGACGCTGCGTTCTTCACCGAGGTGGAGCGCTTCGACCGCTTCCTCGAGAAGCGTCGCCGCGAGTCGGAGGCCAGCGCCGTCCAGTACGTGTCGGTCTGCTCGCCCAACTACCTGCACGACGCGCACTGCCGCCTGGCCCTGCGCCTCGGCGCCCACGCCATCTGCGAGAAGCCGCTGGTCATCAACCCGTGGAACCTGGACCAGCTCAGCGTGATCGAGAGCGAGAGCAGCGCCCGCGTCTACACCGTCCTCCAGCTGCGCCTCTTGCCATCGCTCATCGCGGTGCGGGCACGCGTGGCCGCCGACGCGCAGCGAGGGATCCGGCACCAGGTCGTGCTCAGCTACGCCACGCGCCGCGGGCGCTGGTACGACGTCTCGTGGAAGGGCAACGAGGCCAAGTCGGGCGGCCTGGTGACCAACATCGGCATCCACCTGATGGACCTCTTGGTGTGGATGTTCGGGGCACCGCAGGAGGCGGAGGTGCACCAACGCGAGCGCGACCGTGTGAGCGGCTTTCTGGCGCTCCAGCACGCAGACGTGCGCTGGCTGCTCTCCACCCGCGCGTCGGACTTGCCCCAGGCCGTGCGTGACGCCGGCGGACACGCGCATCGCACGCTCACCCTCGACGGCGACGAGCTCGAGTTCTCGAGCGGCTTCACGGACCTGCACTCCGAGGTGTATCGGGAGATCCTCGCGGGGCGCGGCTTTGGCATCGAGGACGCGCGCCCCTCCATCGAGCTCTCGTACAAGCTGCGCACGGCCGAGCTGATCACCCCCGCACCCGAGCGGGCGCACCCGCATTTGGAAGGCGGAGCGACGGAGGCACGCCCATGAGCGCGCCGGGCTACGTGGCCCACCCCAGCGCCTACGTGGACGAGCCCACCGAGATCGGTGACGGCACCCGCATCTGGCACTTCTCGCACGTCATGAGCGGCGCGCGCATCGGACGAGACTGCAACCTGGGGCAGAACTGCTTCGTCGCGAGCGGGGTGGTCCTGGGGGACCGCGTGAAGGTGCAGAACAACGTCTCGCTCTACGCCGGCACCGTCGTGGAGGACGAGGTCTTCCTCGGGCCGTCCTGCGTGCTCACGAACGTGACCAACCCCCGCGCACAGGTGGACCGGCGCAGCCTCTACGAGCCGACCCTGCTGCGCCGCGGCTGCACCGTCGGGGCCAACGCGACCATCGTGTGTGGCGTCACCCTGGGCCGCTACTGCTTGGTGGGCGCCGGCGCCGTGGTGGCCGCGAGCGTGCCGGACTACGCGCTGGTGCTGGGCGTGCCCGGCAAGGTCGTGGGCTTCGTCAGCCGCCACGGACACCGCCTGCGCTTCACAGACGGCCGGGCCACCTGCCCGGAGTCCGGCCTGCGCTACCAGCAAGGAGCAGACGGTGTGCGCTGCCTGGACCTCGACGAAGAGGCCCCGCTGCCCGCGTCGCTGGCGCGTGGCGAGCGCGCACACGACGACTGGAAGCCGGAGGGCCCCGCGTGAAGGTCCCGCTGCTGGACGTCACGCGCATCCCGGCGGCGCTCCAGGCGCAGCTCGAGGCGCGCGCCGTCGAGGTGCTGCGAAGCGGCGAGTACATCCTGGGGCCAGCGGTGAGCGCCTTCGAGCGCGACTGCGCCGAGCTGCTCGAGGTGCCGCACGCCCTCGGTGTCTCCAACGGCTCCGACGCCCTCTTGATGCTGCTGATGGCGCTCGGCATCGGGCCCGGGGACGAGGTCATCGTCCCGAGCTACACCTTCTTCGCCACCGCGGGCGCCGTCGCGCGCCTGGGCGCCACGCCGGTGTTCGTGGACTCGCGGGCGGACACGCTCAACATGGACGCGGACGAAGTCGCCGCGCACATCACCCCACGCACCCGCGCGCTCATCCCCGTGCATCTCTTCGGGCTGCCAGCCGACCTCGGCGCACTGCGCTCCGTCGCCGGAGACTTGCCCATCATAGAAGACGCCGCGCAGGCGTTCCTTTCGCGGCGAGACGGACGGCCCGTGGGCGGCATCGAGACGGCGGGCGCGTTCTCCTTCTTTCCCAGCAAGAACCTGGGCGGCTACGGCGATGGCGGCCTGGTCACCACGCGCGACCCGGTCCTCGCGGAGCGCCTGCGCGTGCTGCGTGCGCACGGCAGCGAGCCCAAGTACCACCACGCCGTGGTGGGCGGGAACTTCCGCCTGGACGCGCTCCAAGCCGCGCTGCTGCACGTGAAGCTGCCGCTCGTAGAGGCCGAGCTCACGGGCCGCCGCGCGAACGCTGCGCTCTACCGCGAGGCTCTCGGGGACATGCCGGAGCTGCGCCTGCCTCCGGACAGAAGCGAGCACAGCTACAACCAGTTCGTCGTGCGCTTCACGGACGGGACCACCCGGGACCGCGTGCAGCGCGAGCTCTCGGCGGCGGGTGTGGGCACCGCCGTGTATTACCCGCTACCTCTGCACCGCCAGCCATGCTTCGCCAGCGTCGCCGGTTCCACCCGCTGCCCTGTCGCGGACGAGGCCGCCGCCACCAGCCTGGCCCTGCCCATCTTCGCCGCCCTGCGCGCCGACGAGCTGGCCTACGTAGCCGAGAGCTTGCGCAGCGCCCTCTGTCCACGCGGGTGACGCGCTAGCTGCGCGGCGTACACGTCCAACGTGGCCTGCGCGACGTGCGCGCGGGACCACTCGGCCAGCGCTCGCTCACGGCTGCGCCGCCCCATCCGCTCGCGCAGCGCAGGGTCCGTCGCGAGCGCCTCGATGGCACGCGCCAGGGCGGCGCCGTCGCGCACGGGGACCAAGAACCCGTTGTCGCCGTCGCGCACGATCTCCCGACAGCCCGGCACGTCCGTGCTCACCAACGGGCGGCCCGCGGCGGCTGCCTCGATCAGCGACAGCGGCGCGCCCTCGCGGTAGCTGGGCAGGCACGCGATGTGACACGCCGCCAGCTGCTCGGGAATGTCGCTGCGTCGCCCGAGGTGCTCCACCAGACCTTCCTCTGCCCACGCGCGCAGGGTGGCGGCCGGAATGGTGCTGGGGTTCTGCTCGTCCGGGTCGCCCACCAACCGGAAGCGCACCGGCACCCCACGATCACGCAGAATGCGCGCTGCCTCGGCGATCTCACCGATGCCCTTGTCCACGAGCATCCGGCTATGGGTGAGCACCACCGGCACGCCGGGAGGTGGAGGGGCCGGCGCGAAGCGCTCCGTGTCCACGCCCGATCCACAGATCATGGTGACCTGGGCGGGGTCGATCATGCCGGCTGCGGCGAGCTCGCGCTGATCATCCGGGTTCTGCAGGATGACGCTCACGCGCGCCCCCCGACGCACCAACGACCCGTAGGCGCGCTGAACGACTCCACGCAGTGCACGCCGCTTCAGCCCGTCGCCCATGAACAAGTAGCCCATGCCGGCGACCGCGCACACCACCGCCGGCGCCCCCGTCAGCGCCGCCGCGATGGACCCGTACAGCACGAGCTTGTGGGCGACCAAGTGCACCACGTCTGGGCGGAAGCGGGCCAACACTGCGGTGACGCTGGCCACGGACCCCGCCTCAGCCAGCGGGTTGGTGCTTCCGCGGTCGAGCTGAATCGGGAAGTAGCGGAAGCCCTCGGCTTCGATTCGTCCCTGCAGCTCCCCTGCGGCGGTGGCCACGGCCACCTCGTAGCCCGCCCGCTGCGCAGCCTGCGCCACGTGCAGGCGGTGCGACCAGAAGTACCAGTCCTCTGCGATGACCATGAGCAGACGTGGGCGCACGGCGGTGTCTTAGCAGGCCACCGCCGGAAACGCATCGTGCCCGACGGCACGACCCTGCTACCCTGCCCGCCGGGACCCTGCCAGACGAATGTCCAGCGACACCACAGCCGCGCCCTCGAGCATCCGTGAGCGCCGTCAACGTACGCGCGCGAGCCGCCGGCGCCGCACGCTCGAGCCTCCGCCGCAGCTGTGGGCGAAGGTGCTGGTTGGAATCCACGTAGCGCTCGCGCCCCTGCTCCTCGCAGGCGCCTACCCTTGGGCGGCCGCGACCAGCGCGGTGTCGGCCGTGGCGCTGCTGTTCGTGGTGCTGCTCAGCGACCGGGGCAGGCCGCTGCCGTGGTCGCCGGGGATGGCCGTGCTCGTCGGGCTCGGGCTCGCGTCGGTCGTGCAGATCATTCCCCTCCCCATCGCCCTCGTCCAGCTGCTCTCACCGCTCGCAGCGGACGACGCCCTGCACATATCGGCGATGCTCGGCGACGCCGCCCCGACGTGGATACCGCTCTCGCGAGACCCAGGGCGCACACGCCTGAGCCTGCTGCTGGGGTTGAACGTGTTGTGCACCGCCATGGCGCTAGCCCTGCTGGTCGAGCGTCACCGCCCGCGCGGCTTCATGCGCGCGATCGCCACCGCGTGTGTGGCCATCGTGCTGGTGTCTCTGGGTCACGCCGCCGTGGGCGCCTCCACCGTCTTCGGTCTGTACACCCCCATCGTGAATCGCTCCTTCGGGCCCATCATCAACGTCAACCACCTGAGCGCGTTTGCGTCGCTGACGGCGCTGCTCTGCCTTGGTCTGGGACTGCAGGAAGAGTCCGGGCCACGAAAAGGCCTCGCCTACGTGGGCGCAACCTGCGCCGCCTGCTTGACGCTCTTGACGGGATCCCGCGGCGGGGCGCTGAGTCTGTTGGTCGCGACGGGGATCGCGGTGCTGCTCTCACGCCGGAGCGGGGCGCGCGTGAGCTTGCCCGTGAAGGTCGGGCTGGGCGCGTTGGTGACGGCCGCGGCGGCCGGGCTGGCGGTGGTGTTCTTCGGCATTCGAGAGGTCCACGGGCTGAGCGACGTCGAGCGCTTGGACGTGTGGAAGCGCAGCGCGGAGCTGGTCCTGGACCACTGGATGGCGGGCACGGGGCGCGGAGCGTTCGAGCCGGCCTTTCTGTTTCGCTCGAGCTTCCTCGCGCGCTACACGCACCCGGAGAACATCCTCCTCCAGTACGGAGCGGAGCTGGGCGTCCCCCTGACGCTGCTGGCGTTGGTCGGCTTTGGCCAGAGCACGCTGCGCGCCCTGCGTTCCACTCAGACGTCCGCCGCACTCGCCGGAGGTGCGCTGGTCCTGGTGTTCTTGCACGATCTCTTCGACTTCGCGCTGGAGCTGCCTGGTGTGGCGGTCCCCGCGGCGGCCTGCGCCGGCGTCGCGTGGACGCGCTCGCACGAGACGCGCCGAGGCGCCCGTTACGTATGGGCCATCGCCACCGCCGCCGCGCTGGGGACCGCTGCCCTGGTGGTCCGCCTGCCCGTCGACGACCCCGCCGCCATCCGCGCGCGCTTGGCGGAAGACACCCTCTCTGGCACGGAGCTCGCGCAGCTGGAGCGCGAGGTAGCCACCCTGCACCCCGCCGACGGCCTGCTCAGCGGGTTGCTCGGGCACCGCCTCGCGCAGCACGGGTCGCCGCGCGCGGGACGCTGGCTCAACCGAAGCATGTATCTCGCGCCCGAGTGGCCTGACCCCCACGTCGTGGCCGCGCTCTGGCTCGCGCGCAATGGGCAACATGCCCAGGCGCTCATGGAGATCCGCGAGGCCGAGCGCTTGCGCACAGGCGCCGGCCGCCGGGCACTCTGCGAGGCGATCGGCGACGAGTTCGACCTCGAACGCATCCGCCGCGCCAGCGCGGACCCGAACGACATCACCGCCGCCCTCCAGCAAGCCCGTGCGTGCCGAGGAAACGACGCCGCGTATGGGGCCGCCATCGATGCGGCGCTCGTCGCCGAGGGAGCGCTGGACTACGCCGCGCACACGCGCCACTACCGTCGCCTCGCCGCCACGCAGCCCGAGCAGGCCCGCCTCGCGGCGGAGGCGCTGCGCGCCGCACACCCTGACGACGACGGCGCACTGGACGTCTGGCTGGACGTGCTGGTGCTGGTCGACCCGGCGGCAGCGCTCGCCGAACGAGGTCGGCCAGGCATGTCCGTCAGCACCGCCTGGAGTCTCGCGGAAGTGGCGGCGCGCGCAGACGACCGCGCCGCGCTCGACGAGATCGTCGCCAATCTGCGACGGGCGGCGGCCGGACAGAGCGCAGCCATCGCCAACATCGACGCGCGACACGGTCGCCTCCTCGCCGGGATGGGGCACACCGACGACGGCATCGCCTTGTTGCGCTCGTCGTTGGAGCTCGACCCAGACGGCCCCGCAGCGGCCGCCCTGCTGCACCTCGCCGTGCAAGGACGGCGCCTGGGCCTTGCGCGCTCCGCCGCGCAGCACGTATGCCGTCAGCAGGGACGGGATAGCGCGGCATGTCGGAGCGCCGAACAACAGGTGGACCGGCTCAACCCGAGCCCCCCAGGACTGGCGCCGTCACCCAGGTGAGCGCAGAATGAATCTTCCGCGCTCCGGCGCACCCAACCGAGCGGCCCTCTGCGCCCGCGAGGCGCGACGCGAACCCCTCATGCCCTCTCTCCCTCGCCAACACCGGTGTCAGCGCCGGCCCAGCCCCCGGCAAGTGGGCGCCCTGCGAACCCCGTCACTGCGCCCTCCGCTTGACGGTGCAACGCAGCAATTGCAGGCTCGCGGGGTAACGTGAGCGACGGGCAAGACACGGCCGAAGCCGGTGGGCGGCGCTTCGACCCGCGTGAGGCAGTCCGAGTCGTTGTTCGGTTCGGCTGGATCGCGGTTGTTCTCGCCGTGCTCGGCGGCGTCGGCGGCGCCGTGTGGACCTCGCGCCAGCCCCGCATCTACAGCGCCACCGCCACGCTCGAGTACGAGCCCAACCCGCCCCGTCCATTGGGCCGTGGCGTGGAAGACGTGGCCGACCCGTTCGGAAACTTCTGGGCCAGCCGCGAGTTCTTCGACACGCAAAACCGCGTCATCGCGAGCCGGAACGTGCTCGACCGTGTCGTCCAGCAGCTCGCCCTCCACCAAGACGCCGGCTTCCACGGCCACACGGGTGAAGCGGCCGAGAACTTCGAAGGCAGCTCCATAGAATCCACCGCGGCGCTGCTCGCCAGCCGCCTGGCGGTGGAGCCTGTGCCCAGCACGCGCCTCGTGAACGTCGTCGTGAAAGACGGGGACCCCGAGCGCGCCGCCAGCATCGCCAACGCCATCGCCGCAGCCTACATCGAGAAGACCCTCGAAGACCGCATGCGCTCGACGGTGACCGCGCTCGAGTGGCTGGATGGGCAGCTGACCGCCCTGCGCTCGGACCTCGAGGCGTCCGAGAACGCCCTGTACGAATTCAAGCGGGAACACGACGTCCTCTCGCTGTCGCTCGAAGAGAACCAGAACGTCATCGCCCACGAGATCCTGGCCTTCAGCGAGGCCCTCACCACGGCGCGCACGCGCCGCATCGAGCTTGCGGCCCGCGCCGAGCGCCTGCGTCGGGCGCTGTCGATGGATCCCCTCGAGGCCCCGCTGTCCGGTCTGACCAACGTCGAGGCCATCGCTGCGCTACGCTCCGCCCTGGTCGCCAAGCTCGCCGAACGCGAGCGCCTCTCCGTGCGCTACGGCGACAACCACCCGGACATGGTGGCGCTCAACGCCGAGATCCGCATGCAGCAGGAGCAGCTCGTGCGCGAGATGCGCTCCGTCATCAACGGCACCGAGGGCGAATTCGAAGAGGCGCGGCGCGTGGAGGGTGGCCTCCGGGCCGCCGTCAACGAGGCGCACAGCGACGGGTTGGACCTCAATCTGCGCGAGATCGAGTACCAGCGGCTCAACCGCGAGCGAGAGAACAAGGCCGAGATCTACCAGCTGGTCCTGCAGCGCACGACCGAGACCGACCTGACGCGCATGCTGCAGGTCACCCACGCGCACGTCCTGGACCGCGCCCTGCCCCCCACAGCCCCCATCAGCCCGGTCCTCATGACCAACCTCGGTGGAGGGTCGGCCGCTGGGCTCGTGTTGGGCCTCGCGGTCATCGCGCTGCTGCTGCGCCTCGACCGCCGCCTCAAGTCGGTCGAAGACGTGGAGGCGCTCGGCCTGAAGGTGGTCGGCATCTTGCCGAGGCTCCCCGAGATGGACCTGCCCGAGCTCAGCTCGCACCACCGTCCCACCTCGGCAGCAGCGGAGTGTGCGCGCACCATCCGCACGAACCTCACGTTCATGAACGCGGCGCGGCCCTCCCGCTGCTTCGTCATCACCAGCGCCTCCCCTCGCGAAGGCAAGACCACCATCGCTTGCAACATCGCTATCGCGCTGGCTCACTCGAGCAAGTCCGTGTTGTTGATCGACACGGACCTCCGACGCCCGCGCGCGCACAAGCCCTTCGGTATCGCCAACAAGGTCGGGGTCACCTCCGTGATCTTGGGTGAGACCACCTTGGCGGAGGCCGTGGCCCACACGGAGGTCGACGGCCTGCATCTCCTGCCGTCTGGGCCGGTGCCCCCCAACCCCTCCGAGCTGCTCCACACACCGGCGTTCCAAGCGCTGCGCGACGCCGCCATGGCCGCTTACGAGTGGGTCATCTTCGACAGCCCCCCCGTGGGCGCCGTGACCGACTCTGCCGTCATCGCGCCTCAAGTGGACGGCGTGATGCTGGTGGTACGGGCCCAGCAGACCACGCGCGAGAGCGTCGAGGCCGCGCTGCGACAGATGCGCGCCGTGGACGCCGTGATGATCGGCTGCGTCGTGAACGACGTGGACGTCAACAGCCGGACCTACGGCTACGGCTACCATCAGTACTATCGCTCCGAGTCCTACGCCTACACCGCGGACCCGGCCGACGCGGCGGGGTGAAGGCCTAGATGCGCGCCTCTGCTGCTGGACTGTTGGGCGCCTTCCTGGTCTCGCTGGCGCTGATCCCCTTCGCCAAGTGGGTCGCGCGCAAGGTCGGCGCCGTGGACGAAGGCGGCGGCCGACGCGTGCACCAGGGCGCCATCCCGCGCCTCGGCGGCATCGCGGTAGTGCTGGGCTTCTTCGTCCCTCTCGTCGCCCTGTTCTTCACCGAGAGCTACGTCGCCTCCATCTTCTACGACCAGCCCAGCCGCATCATTGGGCTGCTGGGTGGAGGCTTGATCGTAGCCCTGCTGGGGGCCTTCGACGACGTGCGTGGCGTGCGTCCGCGCACGAAGCTCGCAGTGCAGACCCTCGCGGCCCTGTTCGCCTACGCCTGCGGCTATCGCATCGAGGGCATGATGCTGCCGTACCTGGGCACGGTGCACCTGGGCTGGCTGGCGATCCCAGCCACCTGCCTCTGGTTCGTCGCCGTGATCAACGCGCTGAACCTCATCGACGGCCTCGACGGGCTCGCCGGGGGCGTGGCCTTCTTCGCGTGTGTGGGCAACTTCGCGATGGGTGCGTTGAGCGACGCCTACATGGTCATGTTGCTCTCCGCGACGCTGGCGGGCGCCATCGTCGGCTTCCTGGTCTTCAACTTCAACCCGGCCAGCATCTTCATGGGTGACTCCGGCAGCATGTTCCTCGGGTTCGTGCTGGCGGCTACGTCACTGCTGGGCGCCCTGGTGAAGAACAGCACCGTCGTCGCCATCCTCGTGCCCATCATGGTGCTCGGCCTGCCCATCGCCGACACCGCCATCGCCATGCTCCGCCGGGCGCTGACCCGCCGACCAATCATGACGGCAGACCGCGGGCACATCCATCACCGGCTGTTGGACATGGGGCTGACACACCGGCACGCCGTGTTGACCCTGTACGGCGTCTGCGCGGCGCTCACCGTCGCGGCCGTCGCCGCCTCCTTTGGGCGGGGCCTCGAGACCACTGGCGCGCTCATCCTCTTCACTGTCGTGCTCGCAGGCCTGGTGCGCGTCGCCGGCGTCTTCGACCGCGCGATGGTCGCCGCGCAGCGGCGCGTGAAGCCCCTGAACGACGTGACGGCGCGGGTGCGCGCGTCGCTGCCGGATGCGCTGCTCGCGCTGACGCCGCAGACGCGCAGCGCGGACGTCCACGAAGCCATCGCAGACTTCGTGCGTGAGGCGGGGTTGGTGAGCGGCGAGTTCAGCGACGGCGCCCAAACACCGGCCGGCCCCGAGGTCGTGCGCTGCCCCTGCGGAGACTCATTCCTCGACTTCGAAGTCAGCGACGCCCGTCAGGCGGGCCCGGAGCTGCAGCTCGCACTCGAAGTGTACGCCAGCGTCATCGCAGCGGTGCACGAGCGCGACCACCAGTGTCCCATCTCCGAGCGCGCGCCGCGGCCAGACTGAGGGCACGCTGCGCCGCCGAAGGCGGAACGCGCCTTCAGACGTAGTCGGGCCCGGTCCGGATGAGCGGATAGTGGTTTCCGGTCCGTGACAGCACCACGTCCACCGTGTCCGCGCGGCAGCCGCACTCCCAGACCAACAGGTGCGCGACGATTCGCAACAGCTCGGACGTGTCCAGCTCGGGGAGCTTGTCGGCGAGGCTCACGCCCCACTGCGACTCTCCGAAGTACACGTCGGCACGAGCGACCACCTGCTCACCAAGCAGCACGTCCCAGGTCTGGTTGGCGCCCGAGGCCCGCGTGGCAGGGCGCTCGACGAAGGTGTAGTCGCTCCCCGCCGACATCGTCGTCAGAGCCCCAGCCAGCTCCGCGCGTCCAGCGCCCGCGTACCGCGGCGCACCTGGAACAGCAGCGGACTACCCAGCACGCGACCCACGCGCTGCCCCATGCGGAGCGCGCTCCCCACCTGCACGTCCGCGCTGCTGAGCCCGGCGTACACCGTGAAGAAGCTCTCGCCGTGCTCGACGATCACCATGAGCCCGTAGTTCCCGTAGCGTCCCACGAAGGCGACCCGGCCGTCGGCGACGACGCGCGCGGGAGCCTCACCCTCGGTGCGGAACTCCACGGCTGGCCCATCCTCGCGTTGGACGTCGGTGGTCCGGTAGCGGCCCTCCGTGGGGATGCCCAGGCGCCCTCGCATGGTGGCGAACGTCGGGCCGAGCGCGCTCCCGTCGGACATCTGCAGCCCCGTCCCCATGCCGGGCATGACGGGTGACAGGGGCAACGACGGGGCCATGAAGGTCTGCTCGTAGAGCATGGCCAGCTGCTGCTGCTCTTGGATGCGCGCGCGGTCACCGTTCAGGCGCGCCAGCTGCTGACGCGCGTCTTCGACGCTGCGGTCCAGGCGCGCGATGTCGTGCTGCAGCGCGATCTGGCGGTCACGCGTGGTCCGAACGTTCTCGATCTCGCGCTGCACCAGGCGCTCGAGGCGCTCCACTCGCGAGAGGTGCCCGAGCATGGCTTCGAAGCCGCCGGCCACCGGGAGCAGCCCGGTGCGGCGAATGCGGTACAGCGCGCGCCCCTGACGGATGATGCGCTCCTCGAAGTCGGCGCGGGCCGAGCCGAGCGCGTCGAGCTCTGCCGCGAGACGCGCCCGACGAGCCTCCTCCGTGCGCACGAGGAGGTCCTGCGTGGCGATGGCCTCGTCCACCTCGACCAGCGAGCGAGGCGACGCTCCCAGCGCCAGCGGCGCGAACCCCGGCTGCGCGAGCGCGGGTGCGGCCACCACGAGACAGCAGAGCAGGAGCAGTCGGAGTCGTCGCGTCATCGTCACACCGCCATGTAGCGTCGCAGGGAGAGAGCGCTGCCGATGGCGCCGACAGCGGCTCCACCGAGAGTGAGCCCAACGAGGGCTGCGGGGTGCAGGAAGGCGGCGCGCACGCCGGTGAGGGCCGCCACGGTCGCGTCCAGCTCGTCGCGCACCAGCAAGAACCCTCCCATCAGCAACAGCACCGCGAGGAGCGCGCTCATGAACCCTTGGAAGCTGCCCTCCAGCACGAAGGGCCCGCGGACGAATTCGTCGGTCGCGCCGCACAGCTTCATGACCTCGATCTCTTCGCGGCGCCGGGCCACCGCGAGGCGAATGGTGTTGCCGATGACCGCGAGCACGCAGAGCGCGACGAGCAGCGCGAGAGCTCCCGCGATGGCGCGGCCCGCCTGCAGCAAGCTCTCCAGTCGACTGAACCAGCCGCGATAGGTCTCGACGTCGCTCACGGATCGGAACTGAGCGATGCGCTCGGCGATGCGCGCGGCGCGGGGCGCCCCGGTGTCCTGCGCGAGTGTGATCTCGAGCGAGGCGGGAAACACCTCCGCGGGCAGCGCGGCGAGGCCGGCTTCCACGTCCGAGTGCTCCAAGAACTGAGCGCGAGCGTCCTCGCTGCTGAGGTGTTCCACGGCGCGCACCTCGGCCAACCCCTCGACGAGCGCGCGGAGCTGCGCGACGTCTTCGGCCTCCGCCCCGTCGCGCAGGTAGACGGTCATGCGGCTAGACTGCCCCCACGCGCGAGCCACGGCGGAGAGGTTGGTCAGCGCCAGCAGCGCGCCTCCCAGGCACAGGAACGCCACGGCGAGACTGGAGACCGCCACCAAGTAGAGACGCATCTCTTCGCGGAGCCCGCGCCGTGCGCGCGTAATCAGCTGCTTCATGTCCATCGGATCACCGTCAATCGTGGGAGGCTCGTGGTCACTCGTCGGGGGCCGCTACACGGCCACGGGGTGTTTGTGAACGCCGCTGCCGCGCTTGGTGTCGGCGGCGCTGATGATGTCGCGGGCGGACCAGCTGCGAAGGCCGCGCCGGGCCTCGGAGACCCGACCGTCCTCGATGGAGATGATGCGGTGGTCGCGCTTGCTGATCAGGGAGTGGTCGTGCGTCGCGAAGATGACCGTGGTCCCCGTCTCGTTGACCTCTTCGAACAAGGTCAGGATGTCGATGGCGAGATGCGGGTCCAGGTTGCCGGTGGGCTCGTCCGCCAGGATGAGAGCTGGCTCGGTCACGATGGCGCGCGCGACCGCCACGCGCTGCTGCTCGCCGCCGGAGAGGTTGCTGGTCCGGTCTCCGCCGCGACCACCGAGGCCGACGCGCTCGAGGGTCTCCACCACGCGCGACCGCACCAGTCGCTGCGGCATGTCCAGGATCTCGAGGGCGATGGCCACGTTCTCGAACACGGTCCAGTGCTGGACCACCTTAAAGTCCTGGAAGACGACACCCAGGTTGCGACGCAGGTATGGAATGGACTTCGACGTCAACCGCGCGATGTCCCTGCCGCAGAAGAGGATGCGCCCCTCCTCCACTGTGTGCTTCCGATAGATCAGCTGGAGCAGCGTGCTCTTCCCCGCCCCGCTTGGACCGGTGACGAAGAGGAATTCGCCGCGCTCGACGGTCAGGTTCAACCCGCGCAGCGTGGGCTTGTCTGCCCGGAAGTACTTGTAGACGTCTTCGAGGACGAGGATGGGCCGGTTGGCTGCGCTCGGATCCGCCCGCACGCCAGCGCGGAAGAACGGGAACGGCCGAACCACATTGCTGTCATCAGGGTCGAAGCTGCGCATGCCTTCCGGTACCGCACTCGGAACGCGGTGGGCAAATTTCCGACCAGCGAGGACCGCTGCTCGTAGGAGGACGGGGGCCTCGCCGCGCTCAAGGGGCGAAGGGGCCGCGCTCGATGGTCAGGACGTATGGGCCCGAGCTGTGCGCGCCGAAGCCGTCCACCACGACGTTGTAGCGACCCGCAGGGAACTCCCGCTCGATCAGGGAGGTCCCCGCGCTGCCGCTGTCGTCGTCGCAGCTGTAGGGGTAGTTCGCGCAGGCGGTTCCGTCGAGGAAGACCAGCAGCACTGTGTCGAAGGAGGATCCGGCCGTGCTCAGCCGCAGCGTCGTGGGCTCGGTCAGCGTGAGCGCGAAGGTCGCGTCGGGCGAGGTGGCGCCGCTGCCACAGTAGATGGACGTCACGTCATTGCCGAGCGTGGACGTGTCTCCCGTGTACACGACCTTGCTGGCCACGGGGATCTCGATGGCCTGTGCGCACGTGTCGTTGGCCGAGGCCTGGACGACCGTCGTGGGCGGTGACGTGTGGATCTCCAGCTGGTAGCTGGGCGTTCCCACGGCTTCGACCACCAAGAAGTGCTCCCCCGCGGGGAGATTGAAGCGTTGTAGGCGCGCCGGCGCCCCGCCCACACACACCGACGCAGGAGGCTCGAAGCGGGACGCGCAGGTCTCGCTCAGCGCGCCGTACACGAAGGTAGCGCCGTTCTCACCGGCCAGCAGGTCTACCGACACGTCGCGCGGCTCGTTCAAGACGAAGCGGTGGACGGCGTCGCGGTAGAAGTAGCCGCAGGAGGTCGTGTGCTGGTCGCTCTTGTCGCCGAGCTGCCCGTGAACGACTTGCTCGAGAGGGGTGTCGATGGGGGCGGCGCAGCTGTCTCCCACCGGCGGCTGCGTGCCAGGCTCCAGCCTGACCTCCAGCGCAAAGTCGACCTCGCGCTCGCTCGGCCCTTCCACGATGAGCGCGTACGGCCCCGGCGGCAGGGAACGGAAGCGGGCGCTTGCGGGACTGCCGCGGACGCAGCCCAGCTCGCTGCCCGACGCGGCGCAGTCGGAGCGCAGGGAGAAGCGGACGGCGTCACCGGTGGACGTCGCCGAGAAGGCGATCAGGGCGTCTTGGGGAGGCCCCGCGGGCACCTCGAAGGCGTACACCAGCTCCCCCGCGAGCGGCTGCCCACAAGACAGCTCGAGCTCATCCGCCACCCCCACGAATGACCCGCTGAGGGCGAACGGGGGCTGGAGGGTCGTGGCGGTCGCGCAGTCCTCGTTGGTGGGCGGGGACGTGGGTGCGTCCAGGCTCAACGTGAGCTCCACCGGGCCCGCGCTGCTGGCCACGAAGGCGTAGTACGTTCCGGGCGGTAGGCTGCGACGCCGCACCTCGCCGGGCACGCCCGTGTCGCAGCGCAGCGGCGTGGCTGCGCCACCGCAGCCCGCCCGCAGCTCGACCTGCGTCGTGCCCGCGGCGTCTGCGCGCAGCGTCACGTCCGCGACGGCTTCCAGCGTGAAGCGCACCACGACCTCCCTCGAGGGTCCGCTGCAGGTCGCCCCGTAGTCATCCCGAGCGCCCGCCGTCGCGATCTGAAAGACCCCGCCTGCGCTCACGTCCAGCGCGTCCTCACACAGGTCGTGGCGCGGTCGCCCACACGTGGACTCGTCGATGTCACCGTCGCAGTCGTTGTCCACTCCGTCGCTGCACAGCTCGGCTTGCAGCGTCCCGCGCAACGGGTCCGCGTCGTCGCAGTCACTGCCCCCGACGCAGCGCGCGTCCGCCTCGCCGTCGTTGTCGAAGTCCCGGGGCAGGTGCAGGCACATGCCGCGCGCTTCGTCGCAGCGGTCCAACGTGCAGACGTTGCGGTCGTTGCAGTCCCGGAGCGGCCCCGGCACACAGCCAGCGCTGGGGTCGCAGATCTCGGCCCCGTTGCAGAACGAGCCGTCATCGCAGGCGAGGGGATCCGGTGTGTGGACGCAGATGCCACGCTCGTCGCACACGTCTCGCGTGCAGGGTACCCCGTCGTCACAGTCGTCCACGCTCTCGCAGGCCTGCCCCGCGTCGTAGTGCGCGAGGTCCACGCGACCCAGGTCGCGGCCGCCGTCTGGGCCGAGCGCCTCGCCGCCCTGGCAGGCAGAGGCCAGCAAGGCCAGGGTCACGAGAGCAAGGGCGCGCACCCCCGGATTGTGACACACGCGCCGCAGCGTGACAGGGACGCTGGCACTCGACGGCGAGCAAAATGTGGCTCAGAACCGAGCTCATGACCGAAGCCGCAGTCCTCTACAGCCGCACCGGGCACATTGGCGTGCTCACCCTGAACCGCCCCGACCAGCGCAACGCGATGACGCCGGAGCTGCTCAGCGACTTTGCCGTCGCGGTCGCCGAGGCCAAGGCGGACCGTGGCGCGCGCGCCGTGGTGCTCGTCGGGCGCGGCTCGTGCTTCAGCGCCGGCGCCGACCTGCACTCCTCGCTCAAGACCGGGGACCCCAACGCCCTGCCCCACGAGCGCTCGTTCGCCATGTACGAGCCCTTCCTCGAGCTGCGTAACGTCCGGGTTCCGGTCATCGCCGCGCTGCAGGGGCACGCCGTGGGGGGTGGCTTCGGCCTGTCCCTCATGGCCGACATCCGCATCGCCAACGAGCGCGACAAGTACGGCGCCAACTTCGCGCGCCTGGGCATCCACTCCGGGATGGCGATCAGCTTCATGCTGCCGCGGCTCATCGGGGTCTCGCGCGCCGCCGAGCTGCTGTACACCGGTCGCCTGGTCATTGGCGCCGAGGCGGAGCGCATCGGTCTCGTGAGCGAGGCCCTGCCGGGAGAGCAGGTGCTGCCGCGTGCCATGGCGCTCGCGGAGGAGATCGCCATCTCGTCGCCCCGCGCCGTGCGCCTCATGAAGCAGACCATGACGACGCTGCTCGACTGGGACGTCGTGGGCGCCGCGCGACACGAGGCGTTGTTGCAGAGCGAGTCCCTCACGACGGCCGACGCGACCGAGGGCCTGGCCGCGATGCGCGAGAAGCGCACCCCGCAATTCGCGGACGACTGACCGTCGCACGCTGCGCCGACTCGCCGTTCCCGGTGGATCTCTGATACACCTTGGCACGATGTCCGAGTCCACCACGCTCCCCCTGCCCCTCGAGGAGCTGCCTGAGTCGCTCCGGCGCTTCGCCGATCCGAAGTCCCCTGGCCCTGCGCGCCTGATGGCCGCCAAGGGGCTCGTGCCCATCAAGGGCGGCGACCTCGTGACCCTGATGGTGCAGCTCGCGTCCGACCCCGACGCGGGCATCGCGGGCGCCGCCGACGCCACGCTCACGGGTCTTCCGGAGAACGTGCTCCGGGCGGCCGCCGAGGCCGCGCTCCCCGCCGCCATCCTGGAAGCCCTGGCTCGCAAGTTCAGCGACCGCGAGGCGCTCATGGAAGCGCTCGTGATGAACCACAACACGCCCGACGCGGCGGTGCTGTACGTCGCCCGCTCGGCCAGCGACCACCTCTGCGAGGTCATCGCGACGAACCAGCAGCGCTTGCTGAAGGAACCGACCATCGTCGAGGCCCTCTACAAGAACCGCAACATGCGCATGTCCACGGCCGACCGCTTGGTGGAGCTGTGCGCACGCAACGGCGTCGAGCTGACCGGCATCCCGAGCTTCAAGGATCACGTCGAGGCCATTCAGGGCCAGCTCATCCCGGAGCCCACGGACGAGCCGCTGCCCGGCGACATGATCTTCCGGGAGGCGCTCGCGTCGGACGCCGACGAGCTGGACGCCGTGCAGCAAGAGCTGACCGACGCCGCCCGCGATGAGCGCCAGGAGAAGGTCGCGGACAAGTTCAAGCCCCTCAGCTTTCAGATCAAGTCCATGACCAAGAGCGAGAAGCTGCGGCTCGCCGTGGTGGGAGACGCCGCCGCGCGCGCCCTGCTCGTGCGCGACACGAACAAGGGGGTCGCGATGGCGGCCATGACGTCGCCCAAGATGACCGAGAAAGAAGCGGCCAACATCGCGTGCTCACGCGAGATCGGCGAAGACATCCTGCGCTACATCGGGACGCGCCGGCAGTGGCTACAGAGCTACGAGCTCAAGAGCGCCCTGCTCTTCAATCCCAAGACCCCCGTGGGGATCTCACTGCGCTTCGTGCCGCACATGCGCGTGAACGACCTCCGCACGCTGGCCAAGAGCCGCTCGGTGGCGCAGCCCATCAAGACGGTCGCGCGCCAGCGCCTCGACACCCTAGACAAAGCCGGGCGCACCTAGCCCCGAGCGCAGGTCCTCCATGTCCTTCCTACGCAAGCTCTTCGGCGGCGACCCGGACACGCACCGCCGCAACGCCGACGCCCTGTTCGAGCGCGGGTCCTTCGGCGAGGCCAAGCTCGCCTACGAGAAGGCCCGTGACGCCCTGCCAGACCACCGGCGCGCGGAGCGCGAGCCGCTCACGGAACGCATCGACGCGTGCCGCGACGGCATCGCCCGCGTTCGCCTCGAGCAAGGCCGGGCCTACCGAGCCCAAGGCGAGCTGGAGCTCGCGGCGGAGGAGCTGCGCGGGGCCCTCGAGGTGGCCGCCAGCCCCGACATCGCCGAGACCGCGCTGACCGTTCTGGACGACCTCGACCGCGTCCAGGTCCAGCAGGCCAACCGGAAGGTGACGCTCACCCGAGACGAGCGCATCGCCATACTCGCGGGCTCCTGGTACGAAGAGCAGGCCAGCGAGTACGCCGAGTATGGCGACGAGTTCTTCGACGCCCTCCTGGCCCTCGATGACGAGCGCTTCGACGCCGCGCGGGACGGCTTCGCGTCCGTGCTCGCGAGCGCAGAGGCTCCGGTCTACGTCATCTTGGAGCACGCCAAGGCCTGCACGCTGGCGGGGGACAGCGAAGCGGCCGTCGCCGGCTACCAGCGCTTCCTCGACGCCCTCCCTGACGGAGCCGGCGGAGACCGCAGGCTGGGCGCGCACTTGCAGATCGGTGCGCTGCACAGCCTGGGTGGCGACCAGGAGGCGGCCCTGGACGCGTTCCAACGCGCGGTCGAGGACTTCCCGGACGACTACCGGCCCTACTTCGCGCTGGGGCAGCAGCTGAGGCTGGCCCAGGCCCCCGCCGAGGCCCTCGAGGTGCTGGAGCTGGCCCTCGACCGGGGCGGCAGCTCGCCCGACTGGAGCCTGCTCGAGGAGATCGGTCTGACCTGCGCAGGCCTGGACCAGGGGGCTCGCGCGACCGAGCTGCTGGAGGACGTGCTCAAGCGCTTCGTCGACCGGGGCGACGCCTTCGTTCCGCCGCGGACGAGCTGGGCCCTCGCGGCCCTGTACGAGCGGCAGGGGCGCCTGGACCGCGCGGCGGACGTCTGGCGCATGTTGGCCGACGGCGGGCCCGAGCACGACCGCGCGCGCGCACACGGCGAGGCAGGCCGCCTCCTGGCCGCCATCGGTCTCGACGACGAGGCGCGCCGGATGCTCAAGCGTGGCCTGGTGCTCGCCCCGGAGGACGGCCCGCTGCGCGAGGATCTCACCAGCAAGCTCGCGGCCCTGGCCAGCTGATCCCCCGGCGCCCGGCCACTGAATCACGAGCTCTGTGCGGGCGTCGAAAGCACGTGCTACCGTTCGGCTAGCGCCAGGTGAACGCGTGGACCGGGAATCGCCCCGGCCGCGACCGAAGCCAGGAGAACGCCCATGACCAAGCCCAAGGGGACCCTTCCGTCCACCAAGCCCGTCACTGTTCCGACGCTGCGCGCCATGAAGCGCGCGGGTGAGCGCATCACGATGGTGACGGCCTACGACGCCACCTTCGCCCGCCTGCTCGACGAGTCCGGCGTGGACATGCTGCTGGTCGGCGACAGCCTCGGGATGGTCGTCCAGGGCCTGGACTCCACCCTGCCGGTCACCGTCGACGAGATCGTCTACCACTGCCGCGCCGTCGCCCGTGGGACCCAGCGCGCGCACATCGTCGGCGACATGCCCTTCATGAGCTGGCAGATCAGCCCCGAGGACGCGCTGCGCAACGCCGCCCGCTTCCTCTCCACGGGAGGCGCGCACTCGGTGAAGCTCGAGGGTGGCCGCAACGCCGCCGGCACCATCGAGCGCATCGTCAACGCGGGCATCCCCGTGGTCGGCCACGTGGGGCTAACGCCGCAGAGCGTGCACGCGATGGGCGGCTTCCGGGTGCAGGGCAAGACCGAGGACGCGGCCGCGCGAGTGTTCGACGACGCGCGCGCCGTGGCGGACGCCGGGGCCTTCGCCTTGGTGCTGGAAGGTATCCCGAGTGATCTCGCCGCGGCCATCACGGACGCAGTGGCCATCCCCACCATCGGCATCGGCGCGGGCCCCTCGTGCGACGGACAGGTGCTGGTCTGTTACGACCTGCTGGGTCTGACGCCAGACCTGCGGCCCAAGTTCGTGAAGCGCTACGCCGAGTGGTTCGAGGAGGGCAAGCGGGCCGCCGCGCGCTACTGCGAAGAGGTCCGCAGCGGCGCCTTCCCCACCGACGAGTACGCCTTCGGTCAGGTGCGACGTGAAGACGCCGGCCCCAGCGCGAGCCCCCTACCCGGCACGTCGCTGCCCTCGAACCCCGAGCGCCGCCCCGGACCGGCCTACGGACCGGTCGCCTGAGCCCGATGCCGCCGCGCGTCATTCATGATCCGGTCGCGCTGCGCGCTGCCTGCGACGCGGCGCGCGCCGCTGGCCAGCGAGTGGGCCTCGTCCCCACCATGGGTGCGCTGCACCAGGGGCACCTCTCGCTCGTCGCGGCGCTGGGCCCACTCACGGACCTGCGCGTGCTCACCATCTTCGTGAACCCGCTGCAGTTCGCGCCCACGGACGACCTCGAGCGCTACCCACGCACGCTCGATGATGACGTCGCGCTGTGCGGCTCGGCCGGCGTGGACCTCGTGTTCGCCCCCTCCCCTGCGGCGATGTATCCACCGGGCTTCCAGACGCACGTGGAGGTGGAGGCCGTGACGCAGCCCCTCGAGGGCGAGTTCCGGCCCGGGCACTTCCGCGGCGTCACCACGGTGGTCAACAAGCTCTTCAACCTGGTGGGGCCCTGCGCGGCGGCCTTCGGCACCAAGGACTATCAGCAGTGGCGTGTGCTCGGGCGCATGGTGCAGGACCTGTCCATGCCCGTCGAGATGGTCGGCTGCCCCATCGTCCGTGAGGCCGACGGCCTGGCGCTGAGCTCACGCAACCGCTACCTCAGCCCCACCGACCGCGCCCGCGCGCTCGGCCTGTCGCGAGGCCTGCGAGCCGCGGAGGCCCTCTGGGCAGCCGGCGAGCGGGACGCAGCCAGGCTCGCCGCCGCGGCTCACGAGCACGTCGCCCCCAGCGTAGACCGCATCGACTACGTGAGCGCCGTGGACCCCGACACGCTCCAGGCGCCTCCGGCGGGCACCACCCCCACGCGCCTGGTCGTGCTCATCGCGGCGCACATCGGCACCACGCGCTTGATAGACAACGCCGAGCTCGGCGCCAGCAGCCACTAGAGCCCAGCCGTCGCCGGGCGCGAGCCCCGCCGCTACTGGCTCCCCAGGACTCGCAGGGTCTGAGCGCCTTCGCCCTCCAGCACGACCAGCCGGTGCGACACCGGCTCGCGTCCGTCGATGGTCACGCTGATGTCCAGCGTCTCCCCCACGCGCCGCCGACCGAGGCGCAGCGGCGTGCGCCCCTCGAGCACATTGTCGCAACGCACCTCGGCCCCTGGCGGCTCGGACACCACCTCCACGACGCGCGTCAGAGGCACCAGCACCGCCACCTGCTCCTGCTCGCCGGCCTGCACACGCAGGTGCGTGGTCCAGGGCTCATGTCCGGCCAGCCGCACCTCGATGGCGTGATCGCTGTCCACGGCGAGTCCCTCGATGCGAGCCGGCGTGGGCTCTGACAGGAGGTTACCGTCCAGCAGCAGCTGGGCGCCCGGCGGAGCGGAGTCGATGCGCACCACGGGCGGCGCACCCGGGGTCATGAACCTGGCGATGACGAGGTACGTGATGACGCCCACGAGGGCCGCCACCACGAGCCAACGCGCCGCCTGGAGGATCCGTCGCGACCTCGCATCGGAACTGGCCGCAGCCGGGGTGTCGGTCCTGGGCGTCATCATGGCGGCCGCCTCACGAGGGACGCGCGGGGCCTTGGGGATGACGTTGGGACCCGACACCGACACGGGGTTCAGATACACGTCCGCGTCCTCGGCGAGTGACGCGCTGAGCTCGATGGAGGGTGAGCCCCTCGCCGGCAAGGCCGGACGCACCTCGGCGGCGACCAGATCCTTGAAGCGGCCGCCGAGATCGAGGTCCTCCACAACGGTCGCCTCGTCGTCGTCGAAGCCGGCGTCTGCCTCGAGCTCCCCACCCAGATCGCCGAGCGCGAGGTTGCCGCGGTCCAGCATCATCGTGGGGGCGTCCTCGTCGTCGCCGGCCCGTGAGACGACCACGGGAGGGGCCTGCTTGGAGGTGTAGCGGGGCGGCCGGGCCGTGACCCGAATCGCGTTGGGGCTGGTCGGCCGGTCGTCGGCGCCGGACGGGCGACCGAGCGTGGGCAGGTCGTCGCGCGTGCGCTTCATGTCGAAGATGACGCTCTTGGCACCGGGCTCGTACTCGTCGACCGTCATCTTCAAGGCCACGGAGTCGCGCCGTCCGGGATCGGTCGCCAGCAGCTTCTCGGTGGAGAGGGGCGGCGCACCCGTCGCCGCCGCGTACTCGTCCGTGAAGAGCTGCGCCATCAGGCGCGCGACGCGCGCGGTGGTGAAGGACGGCTGGTGTTGATAGAGGAACTGGGTCAGCGCCTGACCGAAGTCATGGGCCGACTCGTAGCGGTCCTCGGGGCGCCGCGCGAGCGCCTTCATGGTGATGGCATCGAGCTCTGGGGGGACGTCACGGCGGTACGCGGACGGGGGCCGCAGCTCCGCCTTGCGCACGCGGTCCAGGAGCTCGGGCAGGTTGTCGGCCTGGTAGAGCATCTCCCCCGTGAGCAGCTCGTGCAGCACGACCCCCGCGGAGAAGATGTCGGAGCGGTGGTCCATGGGGTCCCCCCACGCCTGCTCGGGGGACATGTAGTAGTACTTGCCCTTGATGACGCCGACCTGCGTGTCCTGCGTCCACAACGCGGCCTTGGCGATGCCGAAGTCCGCCAGCTTGACGTCCCCCGAGAAGCTCACCAGCACGTTCTGCGGCGAGACGTCCCGGTGCACGATGCGCAGCGGGTTCCCCTTGCTGTCGCGCTTGCGGTGCGCGTAGTCGAGGGCCGAGGAGACCGCCGACACGATGTAGGCGCAGATGTCGAGAGGGAGCGACGCCTTGCGCGTGCGCAGGGCCTTGATGATGCGGTAGCAGTCCGCTCCCTCCACCAGCTCCATCGCGATGAAGTAGGTGTCGTCCGTGCAGCCGAGGTCGAAGGTCTGCACCACGTTGTTGTGGTTCAGCAAGACGCTCAGCTTGGCCTCCTCCACGAGCATCGTGACGAACTGCTCGTCCTCCGAGTACGTCGGGTGGATGACCTTGATGGCCAGCAGCTTCTCGAAGCCGCCGATCCCTTGGGTCTTCGCCACGTACACCTCTGCCATGCCCCCCACGGCGAGGCGGCGGGTCAAGGTGTACGGCCCGAAAGGGCGTGGAAGATCGATAGCTTCGGTGCCGATGGCCAAACGCTGCTCGTGAAACGAACGAGAACCTTGGGGGAGGCTCGGGCGAGCGTGTTCGGTCGAGACGCGCCGGCCCAGAGGGGACTCTAGCCCGCGGGGGCGAGGCAGGTAAAGCACGATACTCCCCGGCGTCCCGCGCATTTTGGGTCCTCTCCGCGCCCGCCTTCGTTGTACGCTGCCGGAACTATGGTCGACACGTCCATCCCGCCTCCTCCAAAGATCCGCGCCGACATGCTGCGCGACGTCGGCCTCTTCGGTGGGCTCGACGACGAGACGCTGCGCGTGTTGGCCGCAGAGCTCCCCGTCATGACCGTTCAGCCCGGCGACGCGGTCGTGGAAGAGGGCGATGACCGACAGGAGATGTTCCTGGTCATCGCGGGCGAGCTCGAGGTGGTGAAGCACGGGCGCGGAGGCGAGTTCCGTGTGGCGCTCTTCGGGCCCGGGGACTGCTTCGGCGAGATGAGCCTGATCGACGTGCAGCCACGCTCGGCCACGGTGCGCGCCGTCGCGCACACGCTGATGCTCCGCATGACGCCCCAGTCTCTCGAGGAGCTGCTGTATCGCCGAGACCCGAAGGCCTACAGCATCTTCATCATGAACGTCGCGCGGGAGCTCAGCCGCCGCCTGCGCGTGGCCGACGGCATCCTCGCGCAATTCGTCAGCGCCGCCACCGGTCAGCACCTGCACGACTGAACGGCGCGCGAGGCGCCCGCGCTGCGTCATGCGCCCGCGCTGGCCAGACGTCGTGAGTCTTGACCGCGT
Source organism: Sandaracinaceae bacterium (assembly GCA_020633075.1). GTDB lineage: Bacteria > Myxococcota_A > Polyangia > Polyangiales > Houyiibacteriaceae > JADJJE01. The sequence continues at coordinate 1,241,925 of JACKEI010000001.1, read as the reverse complement.
GCGCAGAACCGGTACCCTTACAAGCAAACCGTGCCCCTCCCCTCCTTCCGACTTGGCGCCATTGGGTGTGCCCTGCGTTTCGCGCCTGCGCGAAGCGCTCTCGTGGCCTTGATGGCCATGAGCCTCGGAGCGTGCGGCGACGCCGGAGACACGGCGGGCACCGGTAGCGACGTGGACGTCACCCCGCTCCCGATCGTGGCCCGCTCCGACTGGGACGGCGCGCAGCAGACCTGCGAGGGCATGATGAGCGGCGCGGTCGACTACGGCGTCGCCGACGGTGAGCCCGACCTGCTGGTGGCCCTCGGGCCTCGCGGCGTCGTGTGCGTGGACACCTTCCTGGTGTTCGAGAACGAGCTGGGGCCGGACTCTCTGGTCATGCATCGCCTCTGGCTGCGCTACATGGCCACCCTCCAAGAGCTCGGACCCGAGCTGGCCACGGATCAGCGCGACGCGTCGCTGCGCGACTGAGGCGCAGGTGTCGGGTCTCCCGGCCGAACACGTGGACATCCTGGACGGCCCTGTGGGCACGGAGCTGCTGCGCCGAGGGGTCCAGACCCCGCTGCCCCTGTGGAGCGCGGGGGCCATCGACTCGGCGCCCGAGGTGCTGAGCCAGATCCACGCCGACTACGCTCGCGCGGGGGCCAGCGTTCACACCGCCAACACCTTCCGCACCCAACCGCGCAAGCTGGGCGCCGGCTTCGAGGCGCTGGCCACCCGGGCGGTGGAGCTCGCGCGTGCGGCCGTGCCGACGAGCGCGCGCGTCGCAGGCAGCCTCGCGCCCGTGGAGGACTGCTACCGGCCGGACCTGAGCCCCCTCGAGGGGGCGCGGGAGGAGCACCGGCAGCTGGCTCGCACGCTCGCCGAGGCCGGCTGCGACCTCCTGCTCTGCGAGACCTTCCCCGTCGCGCGCGAGGCCTGGGTCGCAGTGGAAGAGTGCGTGGCCACCGGGGTTGAGACCTGGGCCGCGTTCACGGCCGGCCCCGACGGGACGCTGCTCACGCCGGAAGCCATGCACGCCGCCGCGCGAGGGGCGCTCGAGCGGGGCGCAAGCTGCATCCTGGTGAACTGCACCCCGGCGGCCCTCACCCTCCCCTACGTCGAGGCGCTGGCTGCACTTGGGGGGCGAGTGGGCGCCTACGCGAACGCGGGCCACCCCGACGACGCGCTGGGCTGGACGGCCGCCGACGTCCCCGCCGCGGCCCGCTACGTGGACCTGGCAGAGACGTGGCGACGGGCCGGCGCCAGTGTCCTCGGGGGCTGCTGCGGGACGGGCCCCGCCCACTGCGCCGCGCTAGCCCAGCGCTTTGCCGCTCACGAGGCCCAGCGCCAGCGCCCGGCCCGCTCCTGATTGGCGAGCTGCGCGCTGGCCCGGTGGACCACGCCCATGATGCTGTGCTGGGGGTTCACCCCCAGGTTGGTGGGGAAGACGCTCGCGTCCATCACGTACAGCCCACGCAGCGCGTGCGCCTCCAGGCTGGGGCCCACCACGCTGTCACGCGCCGAGCGACCAGCCACCGCCGTGCCAAACAGGTGAGACGCCACCATGTGCAGGTCCGCACGGGTGATGCCCGGGCGCCGCAGCGCGGCCACCTCGTCGACGCTGCGCAGCACCTCGGGCACGCCATGCACCCCTGGATAGACCTCCTCGGCGCCGACCTCGAACATCAGCTCGGCGACGAGCGCGAGTCCGTCGAGCAGCACGCCCACGTCGCGCGCCGTGGGGTGGTACGTGACCGCGGGGCGCCCGTCGAAGCCGACCCGCACGCGGCCCATGGCCTCGAAGCGACACTGCGCGACCCAGTGGGCGTGGTGGTCCAGCTGCGCGATGCGCTCCATCCACTCGGCCCCCACGCCTGGCAGGCGCGCAGTGAGCATCTCCGGCGGCATGGAGAGGGACTCGATCTTGAAGCCCCTCGCGCGCATGGGGATCTCGTAGGCCTGCGTGGCGCCTCCCCCCTGCCCCACCGCGTGCGCAAAGCGCCCGACGATGGCCGAGCCGGGGTGCGCCTGAAAGCGCTTGCCCACCTGACCGCGCAGCCCCGAGCGCAACAGGATGACCGGCGTGTGCAGCACCCCGGCGGCGATGATCACGCCGCGGCGCGCGCGCACCCGGAAGCGCCCGCTCGGCTTGCGGTCCGCGCCCAGCACGTCGCCCACCACCCCCACGGCCCGGCCCCAGCGGCGCTCCACGTGGGAGACGCGGCAGTGCGTATGGAGGCGCGCGCCGTCCCGCATGGCCATGGGCACGTAGCTCACGTCCATGCTGCGCCGAGCCTCGGTCAGGCAGCCCTGCAGGCACTCGCCGCTGCCCTCACAGCGCTTCGAGTTGCGCACCATCGCGCGCCCCGGCAGGCCGCGCCGCTCCGCCGCCGTGCGCATCAGCCCGCCGTTGTGGCCCAGCAGGTCGTCCGACGTCTCGGCCACCTCGAGGTCCCGCTCGATGGCGTCGAACGCGGCGTCCAAGCCGCGCGCGTCCACCAGCTCACCCAAGCCGTGGTCGCGCGTCCAGCTGGTGCGGACGTCCTCGGGGAGGCGCCAGATGATCCCGCTGTTGATGGCGGTGCTGCCGCCCACGGCGACCCCCTGCAGCAGGGGCATGGGCGCCGCGTCGCGAGTGGCCTGAGCCCCCGCGTCGCGCATGGACGCGGCCATCGCCCCGACCATGTCGCGCGGACGGTCTTCCGTGCGCAGCCAGCCGCCTTCCTCCAGCATGAGCACCGAGTGACCCGCCGCGCTGAGCACCCGCGCGGCCGTGGCGCCGCCCGCCCCCGTGCCCACCACCACGAAGTCCGCGACGTCGTCGATCTCGAAGCGCGCCATCACACACCTCCCAGGACGCGCAGCTGCGTCAGCCCGCCGCGCCCAGCGCCGCGGCCGTAGCCGGCCCACGTGCGCATGGCCGGGCTGCCCATGAGGGCCATCGCCGCCTGGATCTTCATGAGGATGGCCAGCTCGCGCACGGCGAAGAGCGGGTGGTCCACCAGCTCCGTCAGCAGCGCCACGCGCTCGTCGGGGGACAGGTCCACCATGGTCCGACGCTCTCTCCAGTGCCACATGGGCGCCGTCGCGATGGTCATCAGCGCGAGGCGCACGCCCACCGCGGCGATGGGGTTGCCGTGCTCCACCAGCGACTCGATCGCGCGCACGTAGTCCACGCCCTCGAGCGGGGGCGCCTGCCCGCACAGCTCGCCGCCGCTGAACCCACCAAGCACCGCCTCCGCCCACTGCCTCTCGATTGCGATCATCACGACACCTCCGTTGAGACTGCGCGGCCGCGCCGGGGCGGGCCGCCATCACTCGCGTCTGCCTCGAGCGCGTCATCGGCCGCGTCGAAGCTGGGTTGGCGCAGCGCGCCGCTCGGGTCGAGCTTGTCCAGGGTGCGACGGTCCATGCGCAGCAGCAGCGTGCGTGAGACGCTGCGCACCCGCTCGACGTCCCGCTGGTCCAGCAGCTCCAGCAGCTTCTCGTACACGACCAGCGCGTTGTCCGTGTTGACCAGGAACGCCGGCCGCGCGAGGGGGTTGGACTCCACCAGGCGCTCTACGGTGTTGTAGAGCAGCGAGAGCGCGACGTTGTGCGTGCTGAGCACCACCTTGCGCGCGAAGGCGAGGTCCAGGGCCATGAAGCTCAGCTCGTCCCCCTCCTGCTCGCGCAGCAGGCGCAGATGCGCGCGCAGGCCGTTCAGGTCCTCGCGCGTCCCCCGCTCCGCCACCAGGGCCAGCACCTCCACGGCGAGCAGGCGCCGCAGCTCCAGGATGTCGCGCAGCAGGGACAGCGGAATCTCCCCGCGCGCGAGCTTCTCCTCCGCGAGGTGACTGAGCAGCGGGAGGCCGCCCGTGGCGCGGAAGTCCTGCACGCGGGTGCTGGCCCCGTGGGACGAACGGACCAGGCCCTCGGACTCCAGCCGCGTGAGCGCGGTGCGGAGCGTCAGGCGGCTCACCCCCAGCGTCTCCGACAGCTCTCGCTCCCCCGGGAGCGCGGACCCAGCGGGCAGCTCGCCGGAGAGGATGCGCTGACGCAGGCGCGTGGTGGCGCGGTCTGCAGCGGACTGACGGGGCTTGCTGGAACGGGCGCTCATAACTGGTATCACCAGTACCGGTGGTAATACCAGTTGTCAATGGCGGGCTGACGCAATTCGGCCGCGCGGCTTGTTTCCTGGGCGAGTGGTCCCTACCCGTTCGAGTGCAGGTCGAGTAGCGCGGCGCGGCGGACGCCGCCGGATCGCGGGCGGGCCGCCGTTCCCGCTGCCGGAAAGGGCCCCGTTCATGGACAGAGCGACCGGGGAGCACGTCTTGCAGCCACGCCGGCCGTGTCGCCCGCCGCCCCTGCCGCCGCTCCGCGTTCCGCGACGCCGTCGGAGTACCAACCCCGCGACCCGACCGCAGGGCCCCTCCACCAACTCTTGCACCAGAGCCTCGACTCCTACCTCGCCGCCCGCCACGCCCGCCCGCCGCCACCGTTCGTGGCCAAGGCCCTGCGAAGCTACTTGAGCTGTGGCGTCCTGTGGCATGGGTTTGCCCGCTTCCGCTGCGACGACTGCGCGCAGAGCCGCCTGGTGGCCCTCAGCTGCAAGCAGCGCGCCTTCTGCCCGCGCTGCGTCGGCCGGCGCATGGCGGACCAAGCCAAGCACCTGGTGGAGCGTGTGCTGCCGCCCGTGCGCACGCGCCAGTGGGTGCTCACCTTTCCGCACGAGCTGCGCTGGCACATGGCCTTCGACCACGACCTCACCCTGGCCGTGTGGCGTATCGCCCGGCGCGCCATCGACGCGTTCTACAAGGCCCGCGCCCGCAGCGTGGGCCCGCCCGGGCAGCACGACGACGCGCAGACCGGCAGCATCATGGCCATCCAGCGCTTCGGCGGCGCCCTCAACCTCAACGTCCACTTTCACGCGGTGTACCTGGACGGCGCCTTCGTCACGCAGAGCAACGGCAGCCTGCGCTTCCTGGAAGCGCTGCCTCCCACCGCAGACGAGCTCGAGACCCTGCTGGCCACCATCAAGGCCCGCGTCACGCGCCTGGCCCGGCGTCGCGGCCTGGCCGACCTCGACGCGGACGCCGCCGGCACCCTGCTGCTGCCCGGCATGGGCGAGCTCTACAGCGACGGCGTCGTCAACCGGGGCGCCTGGCGCGTGCGCACCCACGACCCCCGCGACCCAAGCGCCTTCGCGCGCCGCAAGGCCCACGACCAGGGCTTTGACCTGGACGCCCACATCGCCGTCCGCGCCGGCGCCCGCGCCGAGCTCGAGCGCATGGTCCGCTACATCCTGCGGCCCCCGCTGAAAGAGAAGCGCCTCACGCTGCACGCGGACAGCGTGGTGCTCGAGCTCAAGACCCCCTGGCGGGACGGCACCACCCACATCCGCATGAGCCGCGAGCGCTTCATCGACCGCCTGGTAGCCCTGGTCCCACCCCCCGCCGCCAACACCCTCCTGTACGGCGGCATCCTCGGCGCCAACGCCCGACTTCGCCGCCAAGCCATCCGCTACGAGCGTCCAGGCGTCACCGTCACCAGGCGCCCCACCAAGTCCCCCAGCTCCACCGCCCCGCAACGCGCCCGCAACACCGCCTGGGCCGAGCTCATGCGCCACAGCTTCGGCCTGGACGTCCTCGCCTGCCCCCACTGCGGCGGCCGCATGCGCCACGTGGCCACCATCCTCCGCGCCACCAGCATCCGCGCCATCCTCCGGCACCAAGGCCACGCCCCACCCGAACCACGCGCCGGCCCATCCCCCCCAGCCCCCGGAGACACCGTCTACGAAGCCGACGAAGCCACCCAGGCCGACCTCTTCGAAGACGACCTCTCCCAAGCGCCCCGCGACGACACCTGGTGAGCCGCAACACCCCCGCTCACCAGGCACAGCTCCGTCCCCCCCCCGAATTCAGCCCCGGACTACCGCCCAACCCCCGTCCCGTGGCACCCTCTAGGCATGCACGACACCTTCATGCGCGCTGACCGGCGGCGCTGTCAAAGAGCATTAGAGATGTCGGCAAAAGAGTTCATTAGAAATGTCGGGTCCAATGTAGGTGCGTGAGGGTTGGAAGCCGTTCTCCCCCCAGTCCCCAGACGGAAGGTCAGGACGACACGGCGTGCTCTAGGCGGCCCCTCAAGAGCGTGCGTTCACGGTAGGTGCGGGCCTTGTCGAGCTTCTCTTGGGTCTCGAGGAGTTGCTGCTCGCGGATGAGGGTGAGCACCGCGGAGAGGTGCTTGTTGGGCACGACGGCCCCTTGCTGCCGCGGCACGGAGGCCAGGCCGTGTCTCTGGAAGATGTTCGCGGGGAGCTCGACGCCGTGAGCGCGGAGGCTGACCGTGCCGTCGTCGGCTTCGAACACGTCGACGCGGCTGCCGCGCGCAGCGTTGGCCTCGGGGGTGGGTTCAAGCACGTAGAGCTGCCCCTTGTAGTTCCGCGTGAGGCTCTTGCTGACCTTGCGCCGGTTCCGGAGCTGGAAGATGTCGTCCAGGCGCTCGCCGGCGAGGAGAGGGCGATGGGCGTTGTGCTCGCTCAGCGGTGGCGTCGCGAAGCGCGCATTGTAATCGACCATGAACTCCGGGAGGAACGCGTTGACTTCCTCCATCGTCGAGATGCCGCGCAGCCTGAGCTCCTTCACGAGTCGGTCCTGCAGTGTCTTGTTGGCCCGCTCCACACGTCCTTTGGCGGCCGCAGTGTTGGCGCAGATGACGTCGATGTCGAGGTCCTGCATCGCGCGCCCGAACTGCGTCAAACCGCTTCCAGCATGGTCTTCGCGGTTCACGCGGAACACCGACGCCTTGTCGCTGTAGAACGCCACGGGCTTGCCGAAGCGGTGCAGGTAGCGGCGCGTGGACTCGAAGTACGTGAAGGTCGACTCGGTGTGCACGAACTGCAGCTCGAGGAGCGCGCTGGTGGCGTCGTCCACGAACACCAGCAGTACGCAGCGCGGCCCGCGGTCCTCGAACCACTCGTGGTCGCTGCCGTCAATCTGCACCAGTTCACCCAGGCACGCCCGGCGGTTGCGTGGGCGCTGCGCACGGCCCGCACGCTGCCTGCGTGTCTGCCAGAGCTTGTCCTCCGCCATCCACCGGCGCAGCGTCGTCACGGACACTTTGACCCCGTGCTGCTCGACGAGCTTCTCGTGCGCCAGCGTGGGCCCGAAGTCGCTGTAGTAGCGGCGGACCAGGTCCAGCGCTTCGCGCCGCTGCTCGTCAGGCAGCAGCCGGTTGGAGGGCTTGCCGCGCTTGCCGGATATCAGCCCAGCGGGGCCGTGAAGTCGGTAGCTCGCCAGCAGTCTCTCGGTCTGGCGTACGCTCAGCCCCAGCATGCTCGCGGCCTCCCGCTGCGACAGTCGACGTTCCAGCAGCCGGTGCATAACCTCGCTGCGATCCAGTTCTCGGTGGCTCATGGTCAGGTAGGCGGCAGACATGCGCGCGATCGTCCGACCTTCGGCGACCCGACATCTCTAAAAACCGCAAACCCGACATTTCTATAAAACGCCTACAGGCGCATTCCGCAGAAGATAGAATATGTAAACTTTTCGAACACTTAGCAAAGTGTGCTTCATGTCTACTATGAGCTCCACCGGAGTCTGCTCGCGCACGTACTAGCAGCTGTGAGGGCCGCGACTCGTGACGGTCATCGCGCGGGGACGCGACCGCTCCGGCCCGCGACTGCGTTCCGCTGAACCAGCGCGAGGTGTACGAGTGCGGTGCCATCGGCGTCGGGCAGCGTCGGGAGCGCCAACGACGACGGCACGGCGTTGCGATGCGAGGCACCGGCGCTGCCGCGCGACTCCGTCGTCCACTCCACGACCAACCGTTGTGCTGCGATCCGCATGCTCACCGAGTCGGAATGCCACAAGATTCCTCTGGCCCAGAGCCTGGTCGACGCGACGAAAGCCTCTAGGACGTTCGTGGCGACGGCGCGGGGTGCTCAGAAGCCTGGCCGCCCCCGGCGAGGGATGCTGAAGGGCTCGCTCGCGAATCGTGGGTCGGCGAGGCCACCGCCGCGACATCGCTCGGGGCCCGGATAGTTGGCTCGCTGCCAGAGCAACGCGGAGTGCTGGAGGACGCGGTCCTGGGTTCCCTCGAGATGAACGAGCGCTGCCTCCTCGACGTCAGCGCGAAGTCGTTGACGCAGCGCCACGTCGCTACGGACCCAGTAGTAGGTGATGAGCGCGAGGATGGCGACCACGAGCACTCCCATGCCAGCGCCCTGCAATACGGAGCGCGTCACCGCCAGGGCGATGATGGCCATCGCGACCGAGAGTATCCCGACCAGCACCCCAGGAATCCGGATGCGGCGCTCGACCCGAGCGACAATGAACCCCAGCTCGGCCCGCTCGATGTCCGAGAGCGCGGCGCCATCGCTGGCAGCCCGCATGGGTGCGGTGACAGCGACGCGTCGCATCTGCCGGTCCATGGCGCGTGCACGCTCCGGGTGGACCACGAACACCTTCGAGGCACCGGTCTCGTGGTCGAGGAACACGTCCACCTCGAGTCCCTGTCGAGCGACGGGGAGAGCTTGCACGTTGTCCTTCAAATGCAGGAACGCGACGACGAGACACCACGGCACTCCCAATAAGGCGGATGGAACCGCAAACAGCGCCATGGGGATGAACGCCCACGCTCCCGCATGTGCCATGATGAGCGAGCCCGACGCGACGAACGGGAGGGCCACGGCTATCCCGAGGTGCGACCACGGTCGTGAGTGCCTTCTTCGTTGCCATACCCTCTCCTCCCCTGGGCGCGCCCGCTTCGTCGACGGATGATACGCACCGAGGCCAGCCTCTGTACACGTCGACGTCGCTGTTGGCAGGGTTCGACCGGCGTTGCCGGGACGATCAGAAACTCCGAACGCCACCGTGGCGGAGCTCCCGCGGGGCACTTGTTTGCCGGTCTACGCCGCGAACGGCTGCAGCGTCCCGCCGCGCACCTGCGAACGGAACAGCCAGCGCGTGAGCTCTGCAGAAACGAGCAGCGGCCGGTGCGCCATCTTGCCCGTCCCGAGCCAGCAATCGGGCAGCACCGCCCCCGCGAGCAGCGCGCAACACAGCCAGGCCCCGCGGGCGCCGCGGGACAACCATCCCTGTCCAACCGTCATTCGAGTCTCCTGAACCAGAGAGAACCCGCACCCTGCAGACCCTTGGGTGCACCGCCCGTTCTCCCGGCCGGCACCGCACGGCCCTCTCGGACTGTCCGCGTGCCGCGCGGAGCCTCAGAGGACGTCCTCGCGACACGTTCACCTCGATGACTCCACACATCGCTCGTGCTACCGTCCGCCGCATGAGTGGATTGCTGCGTGCTTGGGTCACCCCGCTGGGCGGGCTCGTTCTCTTCTTCACACTGAGCGCGTCGGGCGCCTGCGCGACGTCGTTCACGGGCTCGGCCAATGTCGAGGGTGGCGCAGCCGGCTGTCGTCGCAAGTGCAGCGCCGAAGGCCTCTACTTTGCGGGCATGGTGCACCTTGGCGAGTACTCGAACGGATGCATTTGCTCCGTCGACGCCAGTCGAGAAGGGGTCAGTAAGGCGGTGGCTGGAGCGGGTCCCGCCGCCGTGGGCGTGATGACCCAGATGCGCGCGGCGCAGTCGCAGTAGCGCGTCAGCGTAGCTCGCCGCCTGGAGCTCGAACAGCTCGGCGTAGCGTCCGCCGCGCGCCAGCAGCTCGTCGTGGCTGCTGACCGGCGGCGCTGCCAAAGCACCGCCCGGCCAACTCAGTTCACCGTGTAGCTGAGCGTGTAGGCGCCGGTGGTGGACAGGAAGCCGTCGACGACGATCCAGTAGAGGCCGGCGCCGCTGCCGGTGGCGCCAGCGAAGGCTGACAGGCGGATGGGGGACGCGGTGCCGCATGGCGACCCTCCGTCGTCGTTGCACACCAGGTCGGCGTCGCTGCCGGACTTGCGCAGGTAGAGGACCGAGTCCCACGACGTCGGCGTGGCGCATGTGCTGGCGGTGACCGTGGGCACCTGGCCCGGGCAGGCCAGGAAGTAGTGGCCCTGATCGCCCGCGGTCGAGCCCGAGGAGCAGCTCGGGGTCCACACGTTGGTGGCGCCGACCGTCGTACCGGTGACGGAGCCCGAGGTGCTGGCCAGAGCCGCGCCGGTGCGGCCGCTGCGGGTGAAGGTGAACGTGAGCGCGCCGCTGGTCTGCGCGCTGGAGTACTGGTCGACCACCATGCAGTACGTACCGGCCGCGAGGCTGAGCGCGCCCTGGCTCTGTTGCATGTTGCACTGGTCGTCGAAGCACCTCTGGAGCGCGCCGAGCGCGGTACAGCTCCCTGCGAACACACGCACGCTGGTGTCGAAGTTCGAGCCGAAGGTGTCGAAGTAGACGACCTCGGCCACCGGCAGCGTGAACGTGTAGAACACGTCGCGGCCGCCGGTCGAGCCGCAAGACGGGCCCGTGAAGTCCTGATCGTTGTGCGCGGCCGACAGGTCGACCGCGAACGTGCCGCCGCCGGTGATGGCGACCGCACCGTCGGGGCCGTCGTTGATCGGGCAAGCCACGTCGGCGCCGTCGCAGTCCTGGTCGATGCCGTCGCCGCAGACCTCGGCGGTCGGCGAGTCCGGGCTCGCGTCGCAGGTCACGCCGTCGCCGTCGCCGTTGCACACGTTGGCACCGGTGCGGGCGCAGGCGCCCATCCCCACCGTGCAGATCTGGCCAAGCGTCGGGAAGGCTTCGTCGATCATCACGTTGCAGTTGTCGTCGACGCCGTTGCACAGCTCGAGCCCGGGCACGCACGCGTCGTGGCCAGTGGACGCATCGATGTGGGCGTCGAGCTCCGCGGCGTCGACGTGGGCGTCGAGCTCCGCGGCGTCGATGTGGGCGTCGAGCTCTGCGGCGTCGATGTGGGCGTCGAGCTCCGCGGCGTCGATGTGGGCGTCGAGCTCCGCGGCGTCGATGTGGGCGTCGAGCTCCGCGGCGTCGATGTGGGCGTCGAGCTCCGCGGCGTCGATGGCTGCGGACGCATCGGATCGAGCGACCTCGGAGTTCGCGCACGCGCCGAGCGTGACCGCGCTGGCGATGGCGCACATGGCGACGACGAAGCGAACCATCGGCGCATCTTATCACCGGGCGCCAGCGCGCCGGCAGACCTTCCTGCGACGCCTACGCTACTGCTGAACAGGTCTTGGCGAACGGCGCGCGGTGGCGCGGGAGCAGTGGTGCTGGTGGTGTGGCCAGAGTGGTCGGTAGAGTTGCCTGCGGACACGCATGGCGAGACTCACCAAGCTTGACAAGCTGCTACTCCAGACCCGCAACAACGTTGGCGCGTGGCCGCCAGTGCCGCAGCGCGCCTACACCCACGAGACCTTCAAGAGCATGCTCTTGTCCGAGGTCTGCCGGGGGTTCACGTAGACCTGCCGCGTCACGAGCTGCAGCCCCCCTTGGATGACGCCGGCGAACCCCCAGCGGAAGTAGCGCACGCTGCACAGGGGCACGGCCAGGAACTCGACGACGACGTCCTTTGGCCCGGTCTGCCTGACCTTCAGGCCGCCTCCGCGAAAGATGCGCTGCGAGATGCTCGGGGCCCGCGACATGATGCGTACCGGGTCTACCGCGCCGGTCGCCCGCAGACCGCGAATCAAGGTGGCGATGTAGCTCTTCTGCACTCTGTCCCCGACGGCTCTACCGATGGCCACGATCTCCTCGTCGTCCGGGACGAGCTTGTCCATCGTCTGGTAGTGGGCTTGCGCCAGAGGCATCTCGACCCACGACTGCGGCGTGAACGTGCGGATGGCTTCGTGGAACTCAGGGTCGAGCGTGGCGAAGTACGCGTCGTTCAGGTCGCGCTCGCGCATGGCCTGGAGCGAAGATCCGATGAGCGTCCCACGGATGGCCGGAGTGACCGACGTGTCCACCGCGAGGTTGGCGACTTCCTTCGGGATCATGCGCTCTCAGGCAGCGCGAGCAGCGTGGTGAACCAAACCATGCGCCGACGATACACCATTCCGCCGATGGGAACGCAGCCTACGGGAGGGCTATCGGCACCGAGGTGGCGGCTGGTCTCGGGCTCATCTCGGGCGGGTTCGCCGACTGGCGCAACCAGATGAACGAGCTGCACGCGCGCCGTGGCATGCGTGAGGCGCGCAGGACGTCTTCATGCAGACCAGCCAGGAGACGTGGCCGTACGTGACGCAGGCCTTCGTGGTGCAGCGCCTTCAGCTGGGCTCGTTCGACCAGATCCACGCACAGCCGAGCTCCACCTGGATAGAGGCCATCTTCATGCCTCGCATGGCGGACTACCAGCGCGTCGCGGCCGACCCCGCGGCGTTCGGGCGCATGGTGGGCGGGACACTCGCCGCCATGTCGGGGCTGGCGCAGATCCACTGCCCACGCTGACGCGGAACGCTTCCTCTCGCGGTGACGTACCAGAGCCGGTCACGCTTCCACGCGGCCCAGACCGGGCACGGCACTCGCCACCGTACACAGCGCTGACGTCGCTCAGCGGAGCGCCCCGGTGGCCGGGTCGATGAACGCGGCGCGCGACACCCAGGACGTCCCGTCCAGATAGCCGAACCCGCCGCCGACGAAGAGGCGGTCTCCATCGGGCACCAGCACACGGAACGGGCTCTCGAAGCCGAACAACCAGCGTCCGGTGGTGAACGCGGGGTCGCGCGCGCCGCTGACCGGGTCGAGCTTGGCCAGGCCACGGGTGGCACCCGCTTCGCCACGATACGAGAACATGTCGCCCCCCACGTAGAGGGACGACCCCAGCAGCAGCAGGCTGTCCACGCTGCCATCGAAGCCGTTGTTCGCCGGGGGGCTGAACGTCGTGTCTAGCATCCCGGTCGCGAGATCCAGCTTCGCGATGGCGTTGGCCGAGGCTCCTTGGTAGGTGTCGAACCTGCCACCCACGTAGAGCGCGCCCTCGCTCACGGCCAGCGCACGCACATCGGGCGAGTCGAAGCCAGAATCGAAGTCGACCGCGGGCGCAAAGGTCGCGTCGAACTCGCCCGTGGCCACGTCGAGCTTGGCCAGCCCCACGCAGAAGGAGAACTCCGTGCTCGGTGGGAGGTACCCCTCGAACTCGCCGCCCACGAAGACCGAGCTGCCGGAGATGGCCAGCGCCCGCACCGTGTCGTCGAAGCCCACCGGAACGCCCTCCGGCGTGAACACGGTGTCCGGGGCGCCGTCGGAGAGCGCCACCTTCACCAACCTCTGGACGGGGTCCGTGCGGTAGCTCGTGAAGTCACCGCCCACCAGCAGCGAGTCGCCCGCCACGAGCAGTACGTGGACCTCGCCAGAGACCCCGTTGGTCGACTCCCCCGGAGGGCTGAAGGTGGTGTCCAGCTCGCCCGTCTGGAGGTCGAGCTTGGCCAGCCCGTTCGCCGAGTTGGGCACCCCCCGGTAGGACGTGAACCTTCCGCCCACGTACAGCGCACCGTCCGCGACCACCAAGCTGTTCACCGGCCCGTCGAACGCGGCGAGGTCGGGCGGGCTGAAGCGCTCGTCCACCTCGAACGTGCGGTCGTCCAGCTTCACAAGGTAGCTGCCCCGGCGACCGCCGTAGCCCTGGAAGTCACCCCCGACCCACACGCGCTCGGCACCGGACGCGATCGCCCGGACCGTTCCGTCGAACCCCCCGACGTCGTGGCCGGACGGAAGCGGGCTGCCCACCAGCGCGCCGGTCGCCTCGTCGAGCGCGATGAACCCGTTGACCGTGCCGTCGCCGTTGGCGAACCCGCCGCCCACAAAGAGGACGCCCGCCGCGAGGGCCAGGGACGCCACACCGAACCCGCTCACGGTGGGCACGTCGTTGGCTGCGGGAGAGAACATGGAAACGGTCTCGCCGGTGGCGAGGTCCAGCTTCTGGAGGCCCACCTGCGAGTCACCCCCGAAGCCTGGGCTGCTGAACCGGCCTCCCACGAAGAGCGCGGTCTCCGACGCCACCAAGGCCGTCACGCTCGCGACGTCAGGCGCGAACGCTGTGTCCAGGTCCAGCGTCGCCACGTCGAGCTTCACCAGGTCGGCCGCGGGCGTCGAATCGACACGGTACTCGCCGAAGCTGCCGCCCACGTACAGAGCGGTGCCGACGACGGCGAGTGCACTCACCGCACCGTCGAAGCCCTCGGTCCCGAACTCGCTCATGGGCGTGGTCTCGACCCCGCTCGTCGCGTCGAACCGCGCGAAGTTGCGCAGCTCGTCGAAGTTCGAGGAGTTTCCGGCGAACAAGCCACCCACGAAGAGCGAGCTGCCCGAGATGGCGAGCGCTCGCGCCGATCCGGCGAAGATGGCCTCGCCGACCGCAGCATCGAACGCGGCATCGGCCGCGCCCGTGGTCACGTCGAGCTTGGCGAGGAGCCCGGACGCGAGCGTCACGCCCCGGTACGCCTCGAGCTCGCCACCCACGTACACCGATGTTCCCGACACCAGCAGCGCGTTGACCACACCGTCGAAGCCCGTCGCGCCCGATGGAGGGCTGAAGAGCGTGTCGAGCTCGCACGTGCTTGCGTCGAGCTTGGCGAGTGAGTTGACGGTCTCGCCGCGGTACTCGCTGAAGGCGCCCCCGACGAAAACGAAGTCGCCTGCGGACGCGATGGCCCACACCGGACCGTTGAACCCCGCGCCCACGTCACAGGGCACGGCGTCCGAGCCGGTCAGGTCGAGCGCGAGCAAGGACGGGGCCGGGAGCGTCTGTAGCCCTACGAACTGACCACCGACGTACCAAGACCTGCCCTCGTGGACCGCCGAGGTGACCGCCCCGCGGAAAGACAGGCCCGAGGGGCCGCCCCCGGACCCTCCTCCCCCGCAAGCAGCCGGACAGGTGGTGAACGCGGCAAGGATCACGCCGCACGCAGCAACGCGGAAGGGGGTGGTCATGCGCCGGAGGCTGGCAGAACGGAGGGCGTCCGGCGAAGGATTTCCCTTCGCTGCGAGCACATTCTGCCCCCAGCGTGGCTGTTACCGGATGCACGCCCGTGCGTAAGTCGCAGGCGATTTTCAATCCGCCATGCGGCGCCCGCTCAGCCGTCGGTGGCGCCCTCGTCTCTGGTGGACACCGTCAGCGTGATCGTCCGCGGCGCGAGGCCGCCCTCGTCGCCCGCCGCGAGCTCGAACGGCGCGCCATCGTAGCCCACCCAGCCTCGATGTGTCGGGTGGAAGGAGGGCAGCAACTGGTCCCCCAGCTTGAGGTGGTTCACCCGCCGCGCGAAGGGCTCCTTGCTCGGCATGCCGTGGTGGTCTGGTGCGCATGTGTCAACCGGGCCAATGACCAGCGCGACGCGTCTGTCCGCGAGCGACTGACCGGGTTCGGGGGCTCTACTGGGCCATTCCGGGTAGGCTACGTCCATGGACCTGCGCGTACAGACCTCACTGATCGCCGCGATGCTCAGCTTCGCGCTGGCGGTGAACGTGCTGCTCCGCCCTCGCAAGCGGCGGGCGCACTGGGTCTTCGCCACCTTCGGTCTGAGCGTGGCCCTGTGGTACGCGGTGACGGCCGTCCGCGCGGCCTTCCAGGGGGAGCTGTGGGAGCGGCTACACCTCGTCGCGGGCGTGGTCGTCCCCTTGGCCGCGCTGCAGTTCTTCCGCGCGTTCGTGGAGGACAGCGACGAGCGCATGCGCGCGCTGAACCGCTTCGCCTGGTTCGGCGCCACGCTGCTGGTGGGCGGCATCCTCACCCCGTACTACCAGAGCGTGCTGGTGGGCGGCGCGCTCTTCGCCTACGTGCTGCTCTTGCTGGCCGTGCCGCTGGTCACGCTCTACCGCCGCGGCGACAGCGTCAAGTCGGGGGTCGAGGGTGCCCGCCTGCGCTACCTCGCCATCTTCGGTGGGCTCGGGAGCGTGTTCACGCTGCTCGAGTACCTACCCTACGTTGGCCTGGACATCCCCCCGGTCGGGACGCTGCTGGTGCTGCTGTTCTTGTACTTGCTCTCGCAGTCTCTGGTGAACTCGCGGCTCATCGACCTCTACGAGCTGGCGGGGCGCCTGGGAGTCCTCACCGCGCTCGCCTTCATGCTCGCGACCATGCTGTGGGCGATGCACTACGTGACGGGTGGGCGCTTCTTCCTGCACGGCGTCGTGTCGGCGTTGGTGGTGCTGTTGTTGTTCGACCCGGTGCGCGCGAAGGTCACCACGTCGATCTCCCAGTTCTTCTTCCGCGAGCGCTACGAGTTCGAGACCAGCGTGCACGCCCTGCGTCGGGAGATCGCGCACGCCCTGCAGCTCACCGACCTGGCGAACCTGCTCATGCGTGGCCTAGAGCGCTCGCGGCGCGTCACCCACGCGGCCCTCTACCTCGCCGACGCCGACGGGCGCGGCTACAACCTGCACGGGTACGTGGGCCCGGAGCCCGCAGCGCGCGTGGAGATGGCGCCCGCGCGGCCGCTGCTGGACCGCCTCCGTCGTGAGGGCGCGGTCACCCTGGAGGGCGCCGAGCGGGAGCTGGAAGAGCAGCGAGAGCTGGGCGAGCACCGCGACGCCGAGACGGCCTACGACATCGTCCAGACCATGGACGCATTGGACGCGTCGGTGGCCCTCGGGCTGGTGGGCGACGGAGACGACCTCTACGGCTTCCTGACGGTGCGCGACGAGCGCATGCGGGACGCGTTCTCCCCCGAGGAGGTGCAGCTGCTGGAGGGGCTCGCGGCGCAGGCGGCCGTGACGGTGGAGAACTCGCGCCTGTACCAGCGCATGAAGGAACGCGACCGTCTGGCGGCGCTGGGCGAGATGGCGGCCGGTCTGGCGCACGAGATCCGCAACCCCCTCGGGAGCATCAAGGCCAGCGCCCAGTACCTGACCGAGCCAGGGCACGAAGACGACCCCGAGGCCGCCGAGTTTCTGGGCATCATCGTCGAGGAGGTGGACCGACTGAACCGCGTCGTGGGCGGGTTCCTGGACTACGCCCGGCCCACCACGGGCGAGGTGGGTCGAGCCGACGTCAACGCGGTGGTGCGCCGCACACTCCAGCTGATGCGCCCCGAGTGCGAGGCCGCCGGGGTGACCCTGGACGTGCGCGAGGACCCGAGCATCCCGCCCGTGCAGATTGACGTCGAGCGCCTGCGGCAGGTGATCCTCAACCTGGTGCAGAACGCGGTGCAGGCCATGGGCGCGGGCGTGGTGCGGGTACGCACGGAGCGCCGCGAGCGCCTGGACGCCAACGGCCGCCCCAGCGCGTGGGTGGAGCTCCGCATCGAGGACTCGGGCCCGGGGATTCCTTCGGACATCCTCCACAAGCTCTTCGTGCCGTTCTTCACCACGCGAGACCGCGGCACGGGCCTCGGGCTGGCCATCTCCCAGCGCATCATCGTGGCGGCGGGGGGAGTCATCAACGTGCGCTCGAAGGTGGGCTCAGGGACCACCTTCGTCGTTCACCTGCCGGGTGACGCCCAGAGCAACGAGCACGACGCGGACCCCGTGAGCGAGGCGGAAGTCAGCGCGTCCACCGGTCAGGGCGACGGTGCCTCCAGCGGGGCGATCTCCGGGAGCTCGCCGAGCAGCTCGTCGGGTGGGAGCAGCGCGTCCAGGTCCGCCGCGTCGGCATCGGAGTCACCGTCCCAGGCGCCAGGCAGGCCCTCGCCCCCGTCATCGGGATCGGGATCGGGATCGGGGGCGGCTGCGGCCGTCGCCGGGGGCAGCGAGCCGTCCGACGAGCCATCGGCCGAGGACGCCACGGAGCGGCCGAGGCTCGTGACGACGAGCCGATAGAGGCGCAGCTGGGCCTCGCCGAGCACCTCGGGCGCCTGCCCGTTCTCGACGAGGAGCGCCTCGTAGGCCGCCACCGCCGAACCGTGACCGTGCTCCCGCGTGGCGTCCGGCAGGTAGTAGCGCCACGAGCGGGTGCGCTCGTACGCGACCCCGTGTACGGGCGTGAACACGCGCTCGATGAAGTGCGGGCTGGGCTCGGAGAGCGTGCCGTCCTCGTGCAGGAGCGCGACCTCCACGTCCAAGTGGGGGAGCTGCCCGTCCAGGGGCCCGCCCAGGGCCTGCGCGCGCTCGTGCCAGCGCTCGCGCGCCACCATGCAGGCGGTGATGAGCGCGCGCGCTATCGAGCTGCCCCGCGCGGAGCGCCACAGCCGCGGCGTCCCCTGCGCGCGCAGGAGCACCATGACCTCCACCGAGCGCATGCGCCGCAGCGGCTCCGGGAAGAGCCCGATGGGGGGCGGCGAGCGCCCCTCGAGGATGCCGCGCGCGACACGGGCCAGAAGCGCCCCCTCCGGGACGGCGTCGACGCTGTCCAGGTCGCGCGTGTAGAGCGCCTCCGTGGGCGTCAGGTAGAGCGCACGCAGTGGCGGCGTGCGCTGATACGTCGCGAGGCGGGCCAGCGCGCTGCTGTCTTGGCTGGGCGCCCGTGACTCGACCAACAGCCCCCACGCGCCCATGTCGTCGAGGGCCGCGGCGAGCTCCACCGCGCGTCCGTCCGAGGCGTCCGCCGCCAACGCCGCGAGCACGGCGGCGCTGGGTGGGACGAACTGCGTACCGGGCAGCGAGCGGGAGCGCCACGGCGAGCCATCGAGGATGACCACCCGCCCACGCTGAGCGAGCGCGGTGGCGAGCCCGCTGGTGTGCGCGGCCGACTCGCGCGCAGCCAGCGCCGCCGCCGCCAGCGCGACCACCACGACAACAGCGATCAAGGGAGCCCGCCAGGCGCGCGCCCGCGGCAGCTCACGGCCTACGTTAGGGTGATGGACGGGCGTGTTCACGCGGCAGGTCCTCTAGCATGGGAGCCCGGAGCCTCAATAGGTGAGCCCGGTGCTGACGTGCGCGCCCCACTGGCGAGGGACCGACGAGGGCACGGGGCTCCCCAGACCGGAAGGACGAGAGAGGTCCACCTGCACGGCCCCCGCCACCACGAGCGCGCGGTAGCGCAGGTTCAGTGCGAGCGTGGCCCGCAGGCGTCGCGCGATCATCCTGGGGAAGCGCACGTTGTCTGCGAACGCGGCGGGGTCACCGGACGAGCACCCGCCGAACGGAAAGGGGCTGGAGAGAGAGGGATCCACGCTGGGCGGGGCCGGGTCGCAGCCTGCTCCACCCACCGCCGACTGGTCCGGCGAGAGGTCCACGCTGCCCGTGCGCGACATGGTCCAGAAGAGCTGGGTGCCGAGGATGGGTGTGAGCACCGTGGTGCTGGAGAGGGTGACCGGCTTGCTCAGGACGAGCTCGGCCGCGGGGACCACCAGCGTGAACTCCGAGTCGCCCGTCAGCGTCCGCACGGCGAAGCGGAGCGCGACGTCCGGCAGGTAGGCGAGCGGCCCACGCCGGTAGCCTTCCAGCAGGGCCCACTGCCCCTCCACACCCCAGATCCACAAGTTGCTGCGGACCACGTGCCCCACGCTGGCCCCGAACTGCAGGCCAAACGGGAGGCCTTGCCTGAACGACACCGCGTACGACGCGAGCACTGGGTCGGGTGAGGGGTTGCCCCCGTCCAGCGTGCTGTTCGCTGGCCCCTCCGTGCCCAGCCGCCAGTAGCGGGCGCTCTCGCTCAGCCCGGCCAGCGACGCCGTGACGCCGACGTAGAAGTGCCGTGACCCGAGCGTGCGAGCGGGCTGCAGCAGCGCTGGCGCCAGCGCGCCCCCCAGCTGAGCCATGAGCGCCCGATAGCCGTCGAAGTCAGCGCAGTATGCGCCGCCTTGGCACGCGAGGGGCTCCGCCCCCATGGCCTCTGGGGTGCCGGCCGCGAAGCGCAGGCGCGACAGCGTGATGTTGACCGGCTGGGCGGAGACGGAAGACGGAGCGAGCTGGACGAACGTGAACACGGCCGCCAGACAGGTGAGCGCGACGATGGACCGACCCGCTCTCAGAGGGCCCCCCGGACCGCGGCTTCGACGTCGGCGACGCTCTTGGGGACGGTGGTGAGGTTCTCGTGGCCACCCGCCGTGACGGCGATGTCGTCCTCGATGCGGATGCCGATGCCCCGGTAGCGCTCGTCCACGTCGGCGTCCTGCGCCACGTAGAGGCCCGGCTCGATGGTGAGCACGTGGCCCGCGGCGAAGGGGCGCGGGGCCCCGGCCAGGAAGGTGCTGCCCACGTCATGGACGTCCATCCCGAGCCAGTGCGAGGTCCGGTGCATGTAGAACTCACGGTACGTTCCGCTCTCGATGGCGGCGTCCACGCTGGTCTTCAACAGACCGAGGTCCACGAGCCCTGCGGTCAACACGCGCACCGCGACGTCGTGGATGCCGTCCATGGTCGCGCCGGGCCGGACGGCCGCGATGCACGCGTCCTGGGCGGCGAGGACCACCTCGTAGAGGGCGCGCTGCGGGGCCGAGAACGTGCCGTTCACAGGGAACGTGCGCGTCACGTCGGCCGCGTAGTACTGGTACTCGCAGCCCGCGTCGATGAGCAGCAGGTCGCCGTCGCGCAGCTGACGGTCGTTGCGGCGGTAGTGCAGCACCGTCGCGTTCGGGCCTCCACCGACGATGCTGTCGTACGCGGGGCGCTCGGCGCCGTTCGCGCGGAACGCGCGCAGCAGCTCGGCCTCGACCTCGTACTCGAAGACGCTGGGCGCCGCGCGCCGCATGGCGGCCAGGTGTCCCTCGGTCGTGATGGCGTTGGCGCGGCGCATGACCGCGAGCTCCGCCTCTTCCTTGAGCAGGCGCATCTCGTGGATGGACACCTGGGTCGAGATGATCTCGGTGGGCGTGGTCCGGCCATCACGCCGGCAGCGCGCGCGCACGAGGCGCAGCGCCCGCAGCACGCGCTCGTCGAACTCCGCGTGCTCGCCCAGCTCGTAGTGCAGACGCGCGCTCCCCTCGAGGTAGTCCGGCAGTCGCGCATCCAGCTCTCCGATGGGGAACGCGGCGTCCACGCCAAAGGTGGCAACGGCTCCCTCGACGCCGTGACGAAACCCGTCCCAGATCTCGCGCTCGCGGTTCTTGGGACGCACGAACAGCACCGACTTGTGCTCCGCGTGCACGCTCGACAGCACGAGCACCGCGTCGGGCTCGTCGAACCCGCTCAGGTAGTGGATGTCGCTGTGCTGTCTGTGCGCGTGCTCCACGTCGGAGTTGCGCGTGGCCACGGGCACGGAGGGGAGCACCACGACGCCGGAGCCAATGCGCTCGAGCAGGGCCGCGCGACGGGCGGCGTACACGGAAGGGTCGAACATGAAGGGAGGGTGCCACGAGTCGCCATGCGCATCCACGACCCAAGACGGCCACCACCACCTCGGTCCTCGGAGCAGAGCACGGCCCGGAGTCGCCGGGGTCGTCGGAGTCCCGGGCTTGCCCGGCGACGCCGCCCCGTGCGCCGTCAGCCTAGCCCAGCAGCTCCTGCATCCTGGCGCGGGCAACCGGGACGTCGTCGTCTACCAGCGCGCGCTCCCAGAGACCGGGCAGGTGAACGTCCGCCGCGCCGTCCGACGCGGCGGCGACGGCCAGGCTCGCGCGCAGCGTCTCGGCCGCCCGCGGGTTGCGGAACCAGTCTTCGTCGTGCGCGTCGCGCAGGCGTGGCCAGAAGACCAGCGAGCGCAGCCCCGCCAGGAAGCGGGCGGGGGGCGCGACCTCGCCCGCCAGCAGCAGCTGCGCCAGCGCCGGTGGCAGCGGCACGCCCGTGGCCCGCTGCGCGAGCGCCACGGTCGCGTCCCGCGTCCCTTCGGCGCGCGCCACCACGGACGCCGCCGCCACGCGCATGGGCAGGGCCAGCAGGCTCACGCCCGCCGCGGCGAGGTGCGGTCGCTCACGCGCGAGCGCGCGCCCTCCCTGCTGCGCGGCCGGGTCGAAGGGCACCTGCATGATCAGCGCCGCGAGCGCGCGCGGCCCATGGTCCACCACGGGGACCCGCTGCACGAAGGGGAGCGCCGCCGGAGCCAGCAGCTGGCCGAGCGCGCGGCCCACCCCCTCCGTCAGCGCCAGCTCCGAGGCCAGCCCCAGCTCTCGCCGTGACGGCGAGACGCGCACGTCCCGCGTCGGGTCCAACACCGCCAGCCGGGCGCGCCCCCCAACGCTAGGATGAGGCGGCTCGATCCGCACGAAGGAGAGCTCCCGCCCGAGGCCCAGCGCACCGAAGAGCGCGCCGACACGCCGAGCGCGGTCGCGCTCCCCAAAGCGGCCCCGGAGGCCCGTGAACGACAGCAGGGCCGCCAGCTGCTCCCAGCGCTCCGGATGCGGCAGCCCCTCGCAGGACGCGCCGCGCGCGAGGGCTTCCTGAGCCAGGTCGTCGCTCGCCGCGAGCCAGGCGTGCGCCAACGCCACCGGCGAGCCAGCGTCTGGCACAGCCGCGCCCAGCACCGCCGCTCGAGCCGCGCTGGCCTGGGCTTGGCGGTCCCGGATGCGGGGGGCCACGTCCGCGGCCACCTGCTCGAGCGCCCGCACCCCCGCAGCGCGCAGGCTCCGGTTGGCGCGGGCGTCGGGCGCGGCGACCGCCTCCACCAGGTCACCGCAGGGCACGCGGTGACCGTCCCGCTCGAGCACACGGGCGGGCAGCGCGCGCCAGGCCGCGCGCGTCTGGCCGAGCACGCGCTCGGCGTGCAGGTCCGCCAGCTGGGCGCGCATGGCCCGCGCCTCGTCAGCGCCCAGCGAGCCCTCCTCTTCCGCTTCGGCCAGTCGCTCCAAACCTTCGTCTCGAGCGAGCCAGGCGTAGCCGCTCAGGACCTCCTGCTCGGACTCGGCGCTGGCCTCGCCACGCCAGCGCCCGACGCGCGCGCGCGCCTCGTCCCGGCGGTAGCCCTCGATGGCACGGCGTAGCGTTCTTTTGGGCACGCGGCGAACCAACCACGCCCCGGCGCGGCACGCAAGGCGCTGCGGCGCTGGATTCGTGGTATGGCCTCTCCCATGAGTCTCGGTGGAAAGATTACCTTCGTCGGCGCGGGCAACATGGCCTCCGCCATCATCGCTGGGCTGCTGCGGGCGGACCCCTCGCGCGCGGCCCGCATCACCGCCGTGGACGTGGCCCAGTCCACGCTGGACCGCATGCGCGACGCCCACGGCGTGAACACCAGCGCCAGCACCAGCGAGGGCGTCGCCGGCGCGAGCGTGATCGTGCTGGCCGTGAAGCCGCAGGTGGTCGGCGCCGTCCTGCCGCAGATCGCGGCGGCCATCGCCCCGGATGCCTTGGTCATCTCCATCGTCGCGGGCTGCTCCTGCGCCACGCTGGAGGCCGGCCTACCCAGCGGGACCCGCGTCGTCCGGACCATGCCCAACACCCCTGCCCTCGTCGGCCAGGGGGCCACTGCGCTCGCTGCCGGAGCCAACGCCACCGCCGCCGACTTGAGCGACACCAACGAGCTCTTCGCCGCCGTCGGACTGACCGTCACGGTACCGGAGCGCTCGCTCGACGCGGTGACCGCCGTGAGCGGGTCCGGCCCGGCCTACGTCTTCTTGTTCATGGAGGCCCTTGCCGACGGTGGTGTGCGTGAAGGCCTGCCCCGAGACGTCGCCCTGCGCCTGGCCGCGCAGACCGTGCTCGGCGCGGCGACGATGATGCTGGAGACCGGGACTCACCCTGGCGTGCTCAAGGACCAGGTCACCAGCCCGGGCGGCACCACCATCGCCGCCGTCGAAGCGCTCGAGTCGCGCGCGTTCCGGGGCACGGTCATGTCCGCGGTCGCAGCGGCCTGCGCGCGCAGCAAAGCGCTCTCGGGCAGCTGAGTCCTGCTCTAGCTGCGGGCGCCGAAGATGCCGGTCCCGACGCGCACGCAGGTCGCACCCTCCTGGACGGCGACCTCCAGGTCGTCGCTCATCCCCATGCTCAGCGTGAGCAGGCCGTGCTCGTGCGCGAGCTCGCGCAGGCGCCGGAAGTGGGGCCGTGCGTCCTCGGGCTCCCCCGCCGGCGGGACCGTCATGAGGCCGTCCAGCCGGAGCGCTTCGCAGGCCCGTGCCGCCGCCACCAGCGCCGGCACGTCCGCGGGCGCGCAGCCGGACTTCTGCTCCTCGGCGGCCACGTTGACCTGCAGGCAGATGGGCAGGACCACGCCCTGTCGCGCGCACTCGTCGCCCAACGCGTGCAGCAGGCGCAGCGAGTCCACGGTGTCCA
This sequence comes from Sandaracinaceae bacterium, assembly GCA_020633075.1. Classification (GTDB taxonomy): domain Bacteria; phylum Myxococcota_A; class Polyangia; order Polyangiales; family Houyiibacteriaceae; genus JADJJE01. The sequence goes on along the minus strand of JACKEI010000001.1, from coordinate 1,218,048 downwards.
CCGCCGCCCGCACCCGCACCACCGCCTTGACCTTGTTGCGCTGCAGGTGACCGATCAGGTGCCAGCGCAGCCCCTCGAGCCCCGCGAGCTCGTCCGCCTTCTCCACCAGCTCTTGGACGTAGTTCTCCCCGAAGACGCGCTGTCCGGCCGACCACGCGGCGCGCACGGCCGCCGCCGGGTGCCGCTTTGAGACCGCCATCAGCGTGACCTCTTCGGGCGAGCGGGCCGCGGCTGCGCAGGCCGCCGCCAGCCGCTCGCGCGTGGCGTGCAAGCGGCTGCGGATGGCGCCGTCGTCGATGTCGGGCGTCACGGCCACGCGGGCAGCACCCCCAGCGCCACCAAGCGCGACAGCGTCCGCGAAAGGGGCAGCCCCACCACGTTGAAGTAGCAGCCCTCGACGCGCGTGACCAAGCCCGCGCCGAGGCCCTGGATACCGTAGGAACCGGCCTTGTCGCGGCCCTCCCCGCTGGCGACGTAGGCGTCGATGTCACGGGCGCTCAGCTCGCGGAAGGTCACGGCGGTCCGCGAGGCCTCGACGTCCAGCGCGGCCCCCGCCCGGCCGATGGCGACCGCCGTCACCACCTCGTGCGTCCGCCCGGCGAGCCGCCCCAGCAGCACGCGCGCGTGGGCGTCGCTGTCTGGCTTGCCGAGCGCCTCACCGTCCACCACCACGACCGTGTCCGCGGCGAGCACCCACGCCGCGCGCAGCGGGTGCCCCTCACTCGCGAGGCGCGCCATGGTGGCGCGCGCCTTGTCAGCGGCCACGCGCTCGGCGTAGGGGACCGCCAGCTCGCCCGCGCGAACCGCCTCGTCCACCTCCGCAGGCAGCACCTCCACGGCGAGGTTGACCTGGCGCAGGAGGTCCCTCCGTCGCGGCGAGGCAGACGCCAGCACTAGCGGCGCCACCGCGCTGATGGGCTGGGGCGAGGCCGGCCCCACGCTCAGCTCTCCATGTCCTCGACCCAGCGCCGCAGGCGCTTGAGGTAGGAGCGGCTGACCTGCTCGTGATCCAGGCGCAGCGTCTTCGCGATCTCGGCGACGAAGCCGCGGACGTAGACCTGCGCGGGGAGCGCCGCGAAGTCGTCCGCCTCGATGCCCTCGACGTAGTTGCTCCCGATCTTGGTGGTCTCGCTGATCTGCCGGATGGTGAGGCCGAGGGACTCGCGCACGGCACGGATCAGCGGGCCCGTGAACTCGGTGTCAGGCGTGATCACCGGCGCGGGCGGCAGCGGCTCGTCGCGCGGCTCGCTGACCCTCTCCTCCGGCTCCGCCTCCGCGGGGAAGATGGAGAGCTCGTAGGGACGCCTGCGCGCAGGATCGAGCAGCACGTCGTAGGCCTCCTCCAAGCGAGCGCGCACCGCCTCGAGCCCCTCGTGGTCGAACAGCCCGTGCCGACACAGGGCGTCGTCCGCGTAGACCTCCTTGGCGCGCTTCCAGGCCCGGCGAACCTCCTCGTCCGTGGCGCCGCGCTCCACCTCCAGCAGGTCGTGGTGGCTGTCCGGCGGCACGGCGACGCGCGGCTGACGGCGGGCCTTGCCGGCGTCGATGGCGAGCATGCGGCGCGCGATCTTCTCGATGCTCTTGCTGGCCTTGGTGCCCGGGCTCTCCGCCAGCAGCGCCCGACACTGACGCATGCAGCTCCAGACCGTGTCGTCGTAGTCGATGTACCCCAGGTAGTCCAAGACCAGGCCCAGCCGGCGCGCGGCCGCGCTGCGCATGCGGTCGCCGAGCTCGAGGTCGGCGCGCAGCCGCGTCTGGTTGATGACCAGATGAAACTCGAAGCGCCCCATGGCCTCGCGCACGCGATACGCCAAGGGGTCGTTCTGCTCTTCGAAGTGCCGCGCCACGTCCAGAGGCGCCGGTGCGGGTCCGAGCCGAGTGAGACAGGCCGCGAGGCGCTGCTGCGCGTCGTCCGAGTCCCAGGTGCTCTCGCGGGCCGTGAGGAGGGCGCGCGAGAACAGCGACCGCATGAAGCGGTAGGTGTGCTCGATGGCGGGCGGCTCCGGCAACGAGACGAAGAGCGAGAGGTCCGCCCCGAGGTAGGTGTCCAGCAGCGCGTCCGCCGTGCCCGCCCCGAGGTCGACGACCACGTAGTCCGCGTCGATGGCGCGGAGGCGGCCCAGCAGCTCCCGGCGCGGCTCACGCCGCGAGTTGCCCGCGTAGGGCTGGTCCAGCCCCGCGTGCAGCAGCCGCAGGTTCGCGACCGAGAGGTCCATCAGCTGGCCCGGGATGTGGACGGGTCGCTCGGCCTCCGGCGCGGGCGCGGGCTCCGGCTCCACGCGATCACGTGTGTTCAAACCCGCGAAGCTCGAGCGCGCGTCATCCGGGTTGGTGAGCACGCCCCTGAAGCTGGGCAGCGGCGGGTCGAAGGTGGGCAGCGAAGCGGGCGGGGTGGCCCCCAAAAAGTTGTGCAGCGTCGCGCCGCACGGGTCGGCGTCCACCACGACGACGCGCCGGCCGATGGTCGCCAGGTAGAGCCCGAGGTTGGCCGCGAGCAGCGACTTGCCCACTCCCCCCTTGGAACCAGAGACGGCGATCAGGCGTAGGGAGCGCTGTGGAGGTAGGACTTCGTCGACCATGGGCGTCAGCGGGATTACCACGGGCGCGGCAACGGCACCACCGAGCCTCTACCCAGCCGTCAGGACCAGGTCGCCTCGAAGACGTCGGCCGCGTCCCCCAGGGCGGCCACCTTGGCGAGCCGCACGTCGGGCTCACGGGCGCCGGTGAGCGTGAGGCAGCGCTGTAAGAAGCCCACCATGAGCACGGCCAGCGTGAGCGTGGGGCGCGGATGGCCGGCGACCTCCAGCTCGCCGTAGCCGGCGCCATGCTTCGTGACCCGCGCTTTTCCGTGGCAGAAGAGGCTCCCCAGCAGCGGCGCGATGTGCATGAAGCAGAGCTCCGGGGACTTCATGTTGTCGAGGCGACCGGCCGCGCGTGCGGCGTCCGCCAGGTGTGCGCCCGCGTCCACGACGAACTTGCGGTCTCCCTTGCCGTAGCGTCGGTCGGCAATCTCGATGACGTTGAGCAAGGTGGCGGGGTACCAACCTTGATCCGCGATGTTGGCCACCCAGCGCGCGTGGACGTCCGGCGGAGCGGACGCGAGCACCTCCGCGATGCCGGCCTGACCCACCCGCTTGGTCAGGTACTCACGCAGGTCCACCACCACTCCGCCGCTCAGGTCGTCGAACTGCGAGGGACCCGGCGGGACGCTCCCGCGCTCGCCGCGCACCTGGCGCTCACGCTCGCGGAGGGTGCGCAGGTCCGTGGTGAGCGTGTCCGTGGGCTCCACGTCGTCGTCCACGGGTGGGTCCGCACCAAAAGGAACCAGCGCCGAGATCATGTCGCGCGCGGTCTGATAGCGGTCCGCTGGATCCTTCGCGAGCGCCTTGCGGATGATGGCCTCGAAGGCCTCCGGGACGTCCGCGCGGAAGACCCGCAGCGGCGGCGGCGGGTCATTCATGATACTCCGGCACAGGTGGACCAGGTGGTCCCCGCGAAATGGGCGGTAGCCCGTGACCAACTCGTAGAGGATCACCCCGACGGCGTAGATGTCGACGCGCGGGTCCCTCACCGACCCGCCCCGGATCTGCTCGGGGGGCGAGTAGTAGGGCGTCCCCATCGCTCGACCGCTGGGGGTGAGGTCCCCCGTGGAGGTGGCGTCCCAGGCCGACTCGACAAAGGTCGCGATGCCGAAGTCGAACACCTTCACGAAGTCCGGACGGCCGTGCTGCACGGTGAGCAGGACGTTCGCGGGCTTGAGGTCCCGATGCACGATGCCGGCCTCGTGGACGGTCCCGAGCGCGTCCAGGATCTGGCCCGCGATGTCCGCCGCGCGTCTCACGGAGATGGGGTGCTCGGGCCGCACCAGCTGGCTCAAGCTGCGCCCGCGCACGTACTCCATGACGATGTAGGGCTCTCCGCTGGCCTCCACGCCCATGTCCAGGACCTCGACCACGCGGCTGTGCCAGATGCCCGCGGCCGCGCGCGCCTCGCGCTGAAAACGCTTCAGGGTGACGCCGTCGTCGGCGAGGTGCGAGTGCAGCACCTTGATCGCGACCGTCCGTCCGATGGCCGTGTTCTCTGCCTTGTAGACGGCCCCCATGCCGCCCTTCCCGACCAGCCGCTTGATCCGGTACTTGCCCGCGACGACGGCCCCCAGGCGCAACGTCCCGGGCCCGTCCGCCGGTACGTCGAGCTCGTGCGGCGTGAACATCTCCGAAGCATACCTTGGGCGGAGGGCGTCCGGAAAGAGAGAAGGCTGAAGAGGCCTATCCGTCCAGGAACGGGAGGAGGACCGCGAGGAACTCCTCCGGGTGCTCGCGATGCAGGAAGTGCCCGCCCGGCACCATGACGACGTCGACGGGTCCGGTGAAGCGGGACTTGCTGCCCTCGAAGTCCGCGGCGCGCATGGCGCCGTCGCTGTGGCCTCCCACCACGAGTGACGGCATGGGCAGCCGCGCGCGATGCCCCTCCGGCGGGGTCGGCGTGATGAACTTGTAGTAGTCGAGCGCCGCTTGGGCGCAGCCGGGGGCCGAGTAGCTGTTCTTGGCCGCCTCGAACTCGGCGTCGGGCCACGCGAAGCCCGGCGACCAGCGCTCGTAGAGCACGCGGATCTCGGCGAAGTCACGCGCAGCGAAGCGGCGCACCGCGCCCGGCAGGCGGTGCGTGACGAAGTGGCGCACGCTCCACAACTTCCCGAGCGTGGGCTTGATGGACGCGGGGTGCGGGATGGCCACCGTCACCAGCTTGCGCACCTTGGCCGGCGCGAGACCCGCCGCCGAGTACGCTGCGCTCGCCCCAAAGTCGTGGCCCACGACGATGGCGCTCTCCTCCCCGGCTGCCCCGATCAACCCGACGATGTCGCGTCCCAAGGTGTCGCTGCGGTAGTCGCCGTCGGCCGGCGCCTCGCTCGGCGCGATGCCGCGGGTGTAGGGAGCGAGCACGCGAAAGCCCCGCGCGGCGATCCGCGGTCCGACCAGGTCCCACGTGCGCGCGGTGTCCGGGAAGCCGTGGACGAGCACCACGAGCGGCCCCTCGCCCCAGCTCAGACAGGCGAGGTCGAGCCCGTTGGCGCGCAGCGTGATGGTGTCCGGGTCGGGTACGTAGGTTCGAGCCATTCCGCAGCGTAGAACAGAACGCCGCGCCAGTGGGCGCCGGCTACGCGCGCAGCCGCTTCAGGACTTCCTCGTTCTCGCGACGCCGCTCCTCCTGCAGCGCCTCGAGCAACGCGCGGACCTCCTTCACGTGCTTGGTCACATTGATCTCGTGGTGGAACACTCCGCGGACGGTCATCGATTTGTCGATCACGTAGGTGACCCGCTTCGGGAAGAGCTTATGGAAGTGCATCACGTCGAAGCGCGTCACCAAGCTCTTTTCACTGTCGGACAAGAGCGAGAACGGGACGCGGAACTCCGATGCGAAGTCCCGGTGCTGCGACGCCGGATCCAGCGAGACCCCCACCACCTCCGCGCCCATCGCCTTGAACTCCAGGTACGCGTCCCGGTAGCTGCAGGTCTGTGAGGTGCACGCGAGGGCGAAGGACTTCGGGTAGAAGTAGAGGATGACCGGCCCGGCGCGCACCAGATCAGGGATGGCCACGTGCCGACCGCGGTGGTCGGTGCCCGAGAACGCGGGCGCGGGATCGCCTACCTTGAGCACGAACATCCAATCGTGTGCGAACATTCCACCACCGGTATCATTCCTCGCCAAGCTATCACGACTTCGACTACCCTGATACGAGATGATGGAGGCTCCCTCGTGATTCCTTGGTGGCTGTGTCTGATTTTGTGGATCGCCCTGCCCGCGAGCGAGCGCATCGACCGCACGCGCTACTGGCTGCTCGTCGCGGGACAGGCCTTCGGGATAGTCGGCCTCATCACCCTCATAGGTGTGACGCAGTCGTTCGCAACACAGGGGGTCGGGTACGTCGTCGCGTTCAGCGCCCTCGCGCTCGTGGCGCGCCCCTACTACATCCGCCGCGACGCCGGCGCGAGCATGAACCACTCCGCGAGTCTGGTCGGTCGAGAGCTCGTGACCGAGGGGCGCATCGAGCCTGGCGAGGTCGGGACAGCGCTCCTGTCCGGGCGGTCGTTCGACGTCCGCAACGTCGGAGCCCAGCCCCTCGAGGAACGTGACGTCTGCGTCGTCCGCGAGGTAGACGGCTTCGTCCTCCTCGCGAGCAGAGAAGCCCCCGTGACGTGACCACCCATCAGGCGTGCCCTCGCGCCCTCGCGCCCTTGCTCGCCTCGCGCATTCACGCGGTGCCCGCGTTCATCTTCGACGACGGCGCAAGATAAGACTGTCGCCAGTCGTCCAGCAGCAGGTGGTACCCCAGGTATCCGAAGACGAGGGGAAACAGGAAGTACTGGTACTGCGTCCAGACCAGCGCCAGCAGCGTGTCGGCCACGCCGCCGGGCATGTTCTCGTAGCCCGAGAAGACCTCCGAGAACGAGAAGATGAAGGTCGAAGCCACGGGCTCACCGCCACCAAGAACGGGGATCAAGTAGCGAAACCTGGAGCGCTTCTTGTTCAAGTGAAAGAAGTACACCACCGACAGCACGTTGACGAACGAGTACAGCTCGAGCGTGTAGAAGGTGGCGTTGTGGTTGACGGTGCGCAGGTCCACGCTGCTGAACGACGCCAGCACCCACCAGTACATGTTCACGACGCTCTCGCGCATGAATTCGGTGTGCGCCACGACGTCTTCCAGGGTGTGGATGTCCTGAAAGACGAAGGGGGAGAAGAGGACCCAGGGGATCTCCCACAGCAGGTTCGTCAGCGCGTACGAGAGCATCCACACCACGAGACAGTCGTGGAACACCTGGATCTTGGTGCGCCCCTCCCGAGGCATGAAGGCGACGACCACCCAGGCATTCAACCAAATACTGATCCCATACAGACCGACCTTGGTGCTGGTCGTGAAGTCCAAGACGCCCGCGTAGAAGAGCGCGGCACACACGCCGACCCCGCCCCACCAGGCCAGGGTCCACGCCCAGAAGAACTTCATGGACGCGGGCGATGCGCGCCGCTCCTCCGGCGTCCCCACCCGCTCCAACTCATCAGCCGCTTGCACATTCATGCTCATCGCCCTCGCTTTCAATGTTACAGTCATGTAAGTTTGCAGACGGGCGCGGGTTCGTCAAGCGGGACGCCGGGGGGTCTAGGATTCGAGTCCCAAAGCGGTCACTCTGAGCACCGCAGAGTTGCTCCGTGACTGACGACACCGACACCAAGACGCGCACCTCGGGCGGGCTCCAGTCCACGATCTTCGACGAGCCGAGACCCGAGACGAGCGCTGGCGGCCGCGGCAGCGTCGCCTTCGGGTCGCAACCGTTTGCGGACCGGTACGCGCTCGTGAGCCAGCTGGGCGTCGGCGGCATGGGCGAGGTCTGGCTCATCCGCGACCGTCAGCTCGAGCGAGGCGTCGCGCTCAAGACCGTCCGACAGGACAAGCTGAGCGCGGGTGCCGCCACACGCTTCGCAGACGAGGTCTTGCTGCAAGCGCAGCTGGACCACCCCGCCTTCGTTCCCGTGCACGAGGTGGGCGTCGGTCCCTCCGGCGAGCCCTACTTCACGATGCGGCGGGTGGAAGGCCACGCGCTCTCGGAGGCGCTGGCGGCCACGCCCCTCGACGACGTGCGCGGGTCCCATCGGCTGCTGCGCGCCTTCGCGCAGGTCTGCGCAGCCGTGCACTTCGCGCATGACCAAGGCATCGTCCACCGGGACCTGAAGCCTGCGAACATCATGCTCGGTGGGTATGGCGAGGTGTACGTGTTGGACCTCGGCATCGCCCAGCGCGTGCGACCTGACGACGCGTCGCCTCAGGCGGCCCCCGCTCCCGCGCGCGCCGGGACCCCTGGCTACATGGCCCCCGAGCAGGCGTCGGCCCCCGAGTCGGTCGACGTACGCGCCGACGTCTACGCGCTGGGCTGCATCTTGTTCGAGATCCTCACGCGCTCCCCGCTGCACGACCCCGAGGCGCTGAGCCAGCGCCCGCTCGAGGAGGTGTACCGCAGCGCGTCCACCTCTCCGCGCGCCCTCGCCGAACGTCGCGGCGCCCCCCCGATCACGCAAGAGCTCGACGAAGCATGCTGCCGGGCGCTCGCGCTCTCGCCTGCGGACCGCACCTTGAGCGCCATGGACCTCCACGACGCGGTGGTGACCTACCTGGATGGCGCCGCGCTGACGCGCTTCCGGCAGGAGGAGGCCAGCAAGCTCAGCGCGAGCGCCGCCGAGCTCATCGCGCAGGCCGGGCGCCAGGAGCGCACGGACTCCCTCGCGCTGCGGGAGGAGGCGCTGACGACCCTTGGCCGCGCCGTGAGCCTAGCGCCCGCGGACGAGGCTACCCGCGCCACCATCCGCACGCTCCTGCAGCAGCCCCCTCCCCCCGACGCCGCGAGCGTCTTGGGTGAGCGCGTCCGCGCGTGGGAGGAGGGGCTCGCGGAGGACGCCATCAGCGGGGTGGCTCTCGCCTTGTGTGGGTGGGTGCTCTCGCTGCCGGCGCTCTGGTGGATGGGGGTCCGAGACCTTGGGCAGGCCGCTCGGCTGGTGGGTGTGGGCGCCGCGACGCTGCTGTGGCTCCTCGCGTTCGTGTGGCGCAAGCCCCCCCGTCGCTGGGCACTGCTCGGGATCGGCGCGCTGTCCACGGCTACGGTCGTGCTCACCGCGCGCTGGCTGGGCCCTTTCGGGATCGCGCCCGCCATCTTCGTGGGGCACATGTGCTTCTTCTCCGCGGTGCCAGACCGCTCCACGCGCAACGGCCTCGTCGCGATGCTGGTCGCGGGGGCCCTCTGGCCAGCGGTGGAGCTGCTGGGGACGGGCTCGGTGGGGACCATGCAGATCGTCGACGACACGATCGTCGTCCGCCCGTTGGTCACGGACTTTCCGCCGCTAGCCACCTGGAGCTGCCTGCTGCTGCTGAACCTCGCGGTCATGATCGGCGCAGGAGCGAGCATGCGTGTCTTCTTTCGCCGCATGGAGGCCACCCAGCGAGGCATCCTCTGGCATCAGTGGCAGATCGAGGCGCTGATGAGCGACGCCAAGCGGGCCCTGGACGAGGGGACGCAGGCCGCGACTACGGAGCCGGAGGCCCCACGGTCGACGCGTCGATAGCCGGGTCCGTGGTGACGGCGAGCCGGTAGGGCCCGGTCTCCCCCTCCGAGTAGGAGCCGACCCAGATGCGCAGCTGCCCGGCCGGCGCGGGCTGGAAGACGATGGCCGGGTTGAGCCCGTGGGTGTCGTCGTTGCAGGCGAAGCTCCCGTCGGGGCGCTCGACGACGAGCGTCGTGTCGTACGGGTTCGCGTTGACCACCAGCTGGAGGAACGGTTGCTCGCCGCCGTTGTAGATGACGTGGTTGGGCTCCGCGTTCACGTAGCCGCGGCAGTCGGGAGCGAAGTCTGCGGCGCGTCGCGGCCCGCCGAAGGTGCCCGAGAGCTGCTGGGTGCCCGTGAAGCTCACCGGCAAGCTCGGAGCGCCACTGCGCGCCGACCCTGACGTCGCGCCTGCCGCTCCGGAGCCACCCGTGGCGTAGGCCGCGCGTAGCTCCGGCACGTCTTCGAGGAGCTGGCGGTGCGTGGCGCTGTCGCTCACGGTGGTCCCGCCGCCGCACCCAGCGGAGCCCAGAACCAGTGTGCCAACCAAGAGTGCCTTCTGTACGTTCATCGCTTCCTCGTGTGCCGTGTGGGCCGTCTGCGCGGCGGCCGCAGGCTGCGCGCCAGATGAAGCCTGCGACCGCGTGAGCCGGCTCATCCTTTGGATGCTAGGAGATTCCGCGCCGGCGCGTGCGGAAACGGCCGCTAGCCCTTCCAGCGCCCGGCGAAGCCGCGCAGCAGCGACGACAGGGCCTTGGCCTTCTGGCCCGCGCTGGCCCCGCCGCGGAGGGTCGCGAGCGAGCGGCCCACCTGCTCCAGCGCCGGCGTGTACGGGTGCCACCACATCTCGCGGCTCGCGCGCCGCGCATCCACGACGACCGCGCGCGGTCGCGTCAGGATGTCGAGCGTGTGGGACGAGTTGGTCACGCCATAGCCGCTCTCCCCCGTGCCACTCCACGGCAGGGCCGGGATGGCTCCCGTGAACCCGTGGTTGTTGACCACCACGGTGCCGGCCCGCAGCTCCCGGGCGACGCGCTCGCCCCTCTCGAGGTCACGCGTCCACACGCTCGCCGTCAGCCCGAAGCGCGAATCGTTCGCCGCCTCCACCGCGGCGCGCTCCGTGGACACCGCCACGACCGGCACGATGGGCCCGAAGGTCTCCTCGGCCATCGGCTCGGAGCCGTTGGGCAGGTCCCCGATGATCGTGGGTGGGAACCAGCGCCCCGGACGGTCGAGACGCGTGCCGCCGGCCAACACCTCTCCGCCAGCCGCGCGCGCCGCCGCGACGTGGGCCTCCACCACGGCCAGCTGCGCGTCGGTGGTGAGAGGGCCGTAGTCCTGCACGGGCCGCAGCTCGCTGGCCAGCTCCACCAGGCGGCGGCGCAGCGGCTCCGCGACGGACCCCACGGCGTACACCCGCTCGATGCCCGCGCAGTTCTGTCCGCTGTTGGCCATGGCGCCCCACAAGATGCCGCGCGCGGCGCGCTCCACGTCGGCGTCCTCCAGCACCACGGCCGCGTCCTTCCCGCCCAGCTCCAACCCGGCCGGGATGAGGCGCGCCGCCGCCGCAGCCGCCACCTTGCGCCCGGTGCGCACGCTGCCCGTGAACACCACGGCGTCCACCCCAGCGTCGATCAGCGCCGCACCCACGTCGCCACCGCCCTGCACCATCATCACCAGGTCCGGGCCGAAGACCTCGCGCGTGGCCTCCTCGATGAGCGCCCCACAGCGGGGCGTGTGCTCCGACGGCTTCATCAGCACGGCGTTGCCGGCCAGCAGCGCCGGGAAGAGCGTCCGGAGCGGGATCGCCACGGGGAAGTTCCACGGCGTGATGAGCGCGATCACCCCACGCGGCACCCGCTCGATGACCGCCCGCTTGCCTGGGTAGTTGACCGGGTCGAGGGCGGGCTCGTGCGGAGCCAAGTGCGCCGCCCCGTCGGCACACCAGTACGCCGCCAGGTCGGCCGTGGCCACGACCTCGTGTAGCCAGGCCTCGGCCGCGGGCTTGCCAGCCTCCTCGGCGAGCACGGCGACAAAGGCCTCTCCGCGCGCCAAGATCGCATCGCGGAAGCGGGTGAGCAGGCGCGCCCGCTCGGCCACGCTCTTGCCGGCGAAGACCGCTTGGGCAGCCCTCGCCCGCTCCACCAGGCCCGGCAGCGCAGACGAGTCGGTCGCGTCGAGGGGCGTGAGGGGGGCGCCGTCGCGGGGCGAGGTTCCGTGGATCTGGCCGTCGTGGATCAGGGGCAGGGTCATGATAGCTCCAGAAGGGTCAGGGTCGCTTGGGACCCGCTGCGGTGGTAGCGGTCGTGGCGTAGCGGCCATCGCCGAGGTCTACGGCGCGGCCCAGCGCATGAAGGTGGATCAAGTGTGCTTCCAGCGCTCGCGCCGCGAGCGGCCAGAGCATGCGCGGGGTGTCGGCGTACGCGCTGGGAACCAGGTCTACCGGGCTGCCCTCCCCGAGCGTAGCGAGCGCCGCCGCGACCTTCTCTTCGCGGGCGAGGCGGTGCGCCACGTAGTGGTCGAGGCAGGCCGACGGATCGACGATGACACCGCCATGCGCGGGGAGGAGGCACGCGGCCCCAAGCGCCTTCATCCGCTCCAAGCTCGCGAGGTAGAGCGCCATGTCGCCGTCGTGCTTCTCCACCAGGATGGACCCCACCCCGGCGATCATGTCTCCAGCGATGAGCGCGCGCGAGCTGGGCTCGTAGAAGCACAGGTGTCCGTGCGCGTGCCCAGGCGTGTGCACGCACTCGAGGGTCATGGTCTCGCCCTCTTCGTCGAGCGCGAGCTCGATGTGCTGCCCGTCCTCGAGCAGATCGTCGAACTCCACCTCGCCCACCAGCGCCTCGGCGGTCTTGGCGTGCCCCCACAGCGGCAGTCCGAGCCGCCGCTGCAGCGCGACGGCCCCTCCGATGTGGTCCGGGTGGTGGTGGGTCGCGCAGATCGCCAAGACCACGGTCCCGTGCGCCTCGACCTCCTCGACCCACTCGCAGATGCGGTCCAGCTCGTCCTCGAAGGGCGTCGCTGGCTCCACCAGCACCGCCGTGCGGCCGCCGACCAGAAACATGTTGGTGTGAGCGGCGGGTGGCAGGGTCGGGCTCCGGACGGGCAGCATGCGCACCCCGGGCGCCGGCTCGTGCGGGTCGTCTGCGTCCAGCGCGGCGTGGTCCAGCTGCGCGGCGGCGGCCCGCCGGAGAAGCGCCGGCACGAAGTCCGCGAGCGCGATGGCGCCCTTCGCCCACCGCGCCAGGTAGCGCGTGGCGTCCTCGGCCTGCGCACGGTCAGCCTCCTCGCGACCGAGCTCGAGGGTGCACACGATGACCTCTTCGCGCAGGACGTCGCCTCGCGGCCGCCGCAGCGTGAGCCGCTCTACGCGGTCCGTGGCCCAGACTAGGCCCAGCTCCGCGAAGCGCGTAGCCCCACGCGCCACGTCGCTCGCGAAGGCCTCCTGCAGACTGCCGAGCTCGTCCGGAGAGAGCGCGGAGGCCCCGTCAGCCAAGAGGACACCGGTCGCCACGAAGAAGGCCCGCAGCGCGGTGACGTGCGACGTGTGCTCCCGGTCGAGCTCCCCCACCGGTCCGACCCGCCGCTCCCGCCGCGGCGCGTGGGTGTCGCTGCGGTGCAGCGCGTCCCCCGGTAGACCGTAGCCTTCCCCCCAGTGCAGGCCGGGGTGCGGCCCGCGCGCCAAGACCACTCGAGCCGAGGACCCCGAGCGGTGCGCCAGGAGCGCCGCCCGCGTCATGTCGGTCCGCTGAATTCCGGGACTTTGGGTGCCGTCGGGACGCGCACCGCCGCGCCTCCTTCGGGGAGCATGCTCGGCCTCTTGTCCGGAATGATGGAGTCCGTGCGCCCCTCCGGCAGGCGGGACGGGTCCGGGATGAGCTTCAGGCACTCCCGCGTGATGCCCTTGAGCGTCTCGAACACGCCGACCCCGTCCACGGCGGAAGCCTCGAACTCCGGGATCCCGTCGGGGATGGACAGCTCGCGCCGCAGGTCGGCGACGGGCGTCGCTCCGGGGAGGTCGCGCTTGTTGTACTGGACCACCATGGGCATCCGGTCGGGGTCGTCGCCCTGCAGACGCAGGTTCTCCCACAGGTTCCGGATGCTCTCGTGGTTCGCCTCCATGCGCTCCCGCTGACTGTCCACCACGAACACGATCCCGTCGACGTTGCGCAGCACCAGCTGCCGCGTGGTGTCGAGGGCGATCTGCCCGGGGACGGTACAGAGGTGCAGGCGCACGCGGTAGTCGCGGAACAGCCCGAGCTCCATGGGCAGCAAGTCGAAGAAGAGCGTGCGCTCCGCTTCGGTCATCAGCGAGATGAGCTTGCCACGGTGGTCGGCCCGGCTGTGACCGTGAATGTGCGAGAGGTTGGTGGTCTTTCCACCGAGCCCCGGCCCGTAGTAGACGAGCTTGAGCTGCAATTCACGACGGCCGTGCGAGACGAGGGGCACGCGGCGAGTGTACCGCGTTGGCCGCGTGACTGACACCGTGAAGGCGACATCCGATGACACTTCGGTCGCTCCAGCGACGGCGTCAGACTTGGGCACCCCCTGTTGACACCCTGCCGAGTCTGGTTAATGTGGCGCTCCCTATCAGCAGTCTCCCTGCGTGAGTGCTAGCCCGAAACGGGCCACCCCGCCTGGGAGCGGGTCCTCTCCAACACCAATTTCGAGGTAATTTCATGGGCGTACGTCCTTTGTATGATCGCGTGCTCGTCAAGCGCGTGGAGGAAGAGACCAAGACCGCCGGGGGAATCTTCATCCCCGCGACGGCCACGGAGAAGCCGCAGCGCGGCAAGGTCATCGCCGTCGGCGCTGGCAAGCTCCTCGAGACCGGCGAGATGCGGGCTCTCGATGTCAAGAAGGGGGACACGGTCCTCTTCGCCAAGTACTCGGGCACCGACGTCAAGATCGACGGCGATGACCATCTCATCCTGCGCGAGGACGACATCCTCGGCGTCATCGAAAGCTGAGCGAAGACATCATGGCTGCAAAAGAAATCCTCTATGACGCGAGCGCACGTGAGCGCATCCTCGCCGGCGTCAACGCACTCGCCAACACCGTCAAGGTGACCCTCGGCCCCAAGGGCCGGAACGTGGTCATCGAGAAGAGCTTCGGAGCTCCGACGATCACCAAGGACGGCGTGACCGTCGCCAAGGAGATCGAGCTCAAGGACAAGTTCGAGAACATGGGCGCCCAGATGGTGCGCGAAGTGGCCAGCAAGACGTCCGACGTCGCTGGCGACGGCACCACCACAGCCACGGTCTTGGCCCAGGCCATCTTCGTGGAAGGCGTCAAGATGGTCGCCGCGGGTCACAACCCCATGGAGATCCGCCGCGGCATCGAGGCTGGCGTCGCGCATGTCCTCAAGAACCTCGAGAAGCTGTCGCAGCCCACGAAGGACCCGAAGGAGATCGCCCAGGTCGGCACCATCAGCGCCAACGGCGACCGCGCCATCGGCGACATCATCGCGCAGGCCATGGAGAAGGTCGGCCGCGAGGGCGTGATCACGGTGGAAGAGGCCAAGGGCCTCGAGACCGAGCTCGAGATCGTCGAGGGCATGCAGTTCGACCGCGGCTACCTGTCGCCGTACTTCGTGACCGACAGCGAGCGCATGGTCGTGGAGATGGAGGACGCCTACCTGCTGATCGTCGAGAAGAAGATCAGCAACATGAAGGACATCCTCCCCGTGCTCGAGGCCATCGCGCGCCAGCAGAAGCCTCTGCTGATCATCGCCGAGGACATCGAGGGCGAGGCCCTGGCGACGTTGGTGGTCAACCGTCTGCGCGGCACGCTGCAGGTGGCTGCCGTCAAGGCTCCGGGCTTCGGTGACCGCCGCAAGGCCATGCTGCAGGACATCGCCGTACTCACGGGCGGCGGCGTCGTCAGCGAGGACCTCGGCATCAAGCTCGAGAACGTCACCGTCACGGACCTGGGCAAGGCCAAGCACATCACGGTGGACAAGGACAACACCATCATCGTGGACGGCGCGGGCAAGAAGGCGGACATCAAGGGCCGCATCGAGACCATCCGCCGTCAGGTCGAAGAGACCACCAGCGACTACGACCGCGAGAAGCTCCAGGAGCGCCTGGCGAAGCTCGTCGGCGGCGTGGCCGTCGTCAAGGTGGGCGCGGCGACCGAGGTCGAGATGAAGGAGAAGAAGGCCCGCGTCGAGGATGCGCTGCACGCGACCCGTGCCGCTACCGAAGAGGGCATCGTGCCGGGTGGTGGCGTCGCCCTCATCCGCGCGCAGAAGGGCCTCGACAAGCTCGATGTCTCGCCGGAGCAGCGCATCGGCGTGAACATCCTCTCGCGCGCCATCGAGGAGCCGCTCCGTCAGATCTCGGCCAACGCCGGGCTCGAGGGCAGCATCGTCGTGAACGAGGTCCGCAAGGGCAAGGGCTCGTTCGGCTTCAACGCGGCCACCGAAGAGTACGGCGACCTCGTGGCAGCCGGCGTCATCGACCCGACCAAGGTCGTGCGCACCGCGCTGCAGAACGCGGCGTCGGTCTCGGGTGTGCTCCTCACCACCGAGTGCCTGATCGCGGACGCGCCGAAGCCGGACTCGAAGGACGACCACGGCGGTCACGGCCACGGCCACTGAGGCCAGCGCGTAGCGTCTGACCGGGCCTCGAGCTCGGTCGGACGCACCATCGCAGCAAGGGCGCAGCTCGCACACCGCGACTGCGCCCTTTCTGCGTCGGAAGCCCAGGTTGACGGTCCCCAGGACGCGGCGGTCGACGCGCTGGCCGAGAGGGTGCTCACGGTGCCGCGGATCGACGAGGTTGGTGCCCACCACGCCGAGCTGCAGCCGACCGTCCAGGAGGCGATACCCGACGCGGGCGTTGAGCAGCGCATAGGCCGGGAGCGGGAAGGCTCCGAAGCTGGCCCCGGACTCGACGTCCGGGATGGTCATCACCCACAGCTGCGAGCTGACCCAGTGGAAGTCCGCGCTCAGGTCGAGCCCAAAGGGAGCGCGGTACTGCAGGCCCAGGTTCAGCTTGTGGCGACTGGTGCGCTGGTCGTTCTCGCGCCCCACGGCCGCCACGCCGCCCACGGCCCGCGTGTCGTGCAGGCTGTAGTTGCCGTAGACGTCCAGGCCGCGCACTGGGAAGAAGCGCACGCCCACCTCGGCACCCAGCTGGCGGAAGCGCGCGGCTTCGTTCTGGTTGCGAACTTGCCCGACGCTGAAGGCGGCGATCTCGTCGGAGTAGCTCGCCGTCCCCGAGCCGTAGTCCGCCAGCGTGAACGCGCTCACCTCGCTCGACACGATGGCGTCGTCCACGAGGTTCACGTAGGCCGTCACCTCCAGCGCGAAGTAGTCCGAGTCCTGGTTGCGGTAGCCGATCTCGGTGGTCCACATGCGCTCTGGGTCGAGGCGCTCGTTCCCGAGCGAGAGGGCCGAGACGCCGCGCAGCCCGGGCACCGAGACGGGCAGGTCGACATAGGACTCGAGGAAGGTCGGGCTCCGGAACGCGAGGCCAAAGGTGCCGCGCAGCGACGAGCGCTCGGTGGGTTGGTAGAGCAGCGCGAGACGCGGGCTGTACTGGACGCGCCGCAAGAGCGGGTGGCGGTCTAGACGAAAGTTGACGACGGCCTGGAGGTCGCGGCGCAGCTGCATCGTGTCGGTCAGGTACGCCGCGACGTGGTTCTGCGTGTGACTGGCGTCCAGCCAGTTCCAGACGATGGACTTCCAGCGGTAGCTCACGCCCACAGCCGCGTTGTGGTCGACGCCGAGATGAAAGCGTGTGCGGTAGTTGATGTCCGCGTCGGCGATGTGGGTCTCGAGATCCCGGGTCTGCAGCGGCACGGCGGCGGGGGGCTCCACCGCCAGCTGCGCGTCGGCCGTCTCCATGTTCCAGAACACGCGCGCAGTGACACCGGCCGGGGTGGTCAGTGTCATGTACGTCTGAGCGAAGATGAATTCATCTATGAAGAGCTGCCGCAGGCGACCGATCCCATACTGACTGAGGCGATTGAGACTGACCCCGGTACCCAGCTCCAGCGCGTAGCCGCGCCCGAGATTCAGGCGAGTGTCGCCGCGAAACCAGATGCTGCGCCGGGCCATCTCGGGGTCGAGGCTGGGGACGACTTGGTCGACGCGTGCCGGGCTGGCTTCGAGCTCGAACTGATCGGCTTGGCCATAGCCACCCGCCACGCGGAACGAGGCGACGCTCTGGCGCCCGTGAGCGACGACCTCGGCGCGGGCCGTGCCCCGGCTGCCACCCACCACGGAGACGTGCGAGCCGCCCTCTCCGGGCGTGCGCGTGATGATGTTGATGAGACCCGAGAAGGCGTCCGCACCATACACGGCCGACGCGGCTCCACGGATGATCTCGATGCGCTCGATGTCGTCCAAGCCGATGGGGAGCACGTTCCAGAACGTGGACCCGAGCGAGTCGATGTACACCGACCGCCCGTCGATGAAGACCAGCACTTTGTTGGACTGACGCTGATTCAGACCGCGAATCGAGACCTGCTGGTCGCCGGGACTGAGGGCCATCACCTCCACGCCGACCGCGCGGCGTAGGACGTCGGCCAGCGTCTGGAGCCCGCTCATGCGGATGTCTTGCGCGGTGATGACCGTGGTGGAGCTGGGCGCGGACACGGACGACTCCACGAAGCGCGAGGCCGAGACGACTTGCTCTTCGTACACGCCGTCGGCCCGCTGGGTGCCCCGCAGCTCGCCCACGCGCTCGGTCGTGGTCGGGCGCGGCGCAGCGCCACCGAGCTCGGCGGGTTCGGTCGCCCCAGTCGCGGGATCGGCTGGCTCGGTCACGGAGGGCTCGCCACGCTGCGCCTCCCGAGCGAGGATCTCGCGCATGCTGGCGATGAACTCGGTCACCTCCACGGCGTCGTCCGGGTCCCACTCGAGGTAGCGCTCGAAGGCCTCGATGCTCTCGCTGTAGCGCCCGAACTCCGCGTAGGCGCGCGCGATATTGTACAGCACGTGCGGGTGCGGGAGGATCTCGTACGCCTCCTCCAGCGACTCGATACCCGTCGGGTCACCGCGCTGCACGAGGTCCATCCCGGCGCGGAAGAGGCGCCGCGCCTCCGTGCGCTCGTCGGCGCGGGCCAGCTTGGGGACCGAGAGCGCGACCAGCGTCAGCGCGAGTGCCACCAGCCACCGCAGCGCGGCGACGACCCTACTCGGTGGGTAGCACGCGGAAGAGGCGCACGGATTCACCGGGCAACGCTACCACAGGGTAGCGATGCGATGTCGCGCCGACACGCAGCTCGACCACGTGCCGTCCAGGGCTGACGCGCAGGCCTCGCACCGGGGTCCGCCGCCCCGTGTCCTCCCCGTCGAGGAAGACACGCGCCGCCGGGATCGTGTTGATGTCGAGGGTCGTCGCTGCGACTTCCCCTGCGCCGACGGTGCCCTCCGCTGCCTCGTCGGTCTCGGGAGGCCTGCCTCGCACACGCCGAGGCGCGTCGGCCGCGGCTGGGCCGGCGCTCGGACCCGTCGGCGAACCTTCCTGTACGTGAACCGGAGCCGAGCCCCCCTCGGCGCTCGTCCCGTCGAGTGCGGGCTCATCCCCCGCGGCCTCGTCGTCGGTGGCCCCGCTCGTCGCCTCTTCGGGCTCGGTCTGCTCCAGCGACGCGCCCTCCCCGTCAGCGGGTGCGACCAGCACGGTGTCGTCCGCCGTGTTCGGCGCCTGCGAAGCGCTGCCCTGCCCTGCTACCGCAGGTGGTGGCGGCGACGCAGTGGGCGGAGCGCGCCGCGCGAGCACGATGGACACGAGCACGATCACGAGCCCGAGCGCAGCGGCCCAGAACCAGATGGGGGCGCCACCGAGCGTCCCTGGGATCCTTCGGCGACGGGCCGGTCTGCCGGGAAGGGTCACGAGGGCCGCAGGGGGCGCCGTGCTGGTTGGCTGCGCGAGCAGATCCCCCTCGAGCCCGGCCGCCGCCGGGCGCAGGGAGTCGGACACGTGCACCGTGAGACCCTCTAGCTCGACGGGAGAGGCCGCGATGGTCGTCGGCGCGTCGTCGTCATCGAAGACGGGGCGCCCCATCAGGGTCGGGTCGTCGTCGCCGACCTCCATGCGGAAGCCGAGCGCGTCGTCCGCCAGTTGGTCGGGTGTGGGTCGGTGGCGCGGCTTCGAGAGCGCGTCCTCGACGACCACCAGCCGCTGCAGCGTGCGGTGCGCCTCACCCGGGTCGCGGACACATGCCGCCAGTGCGACCCGCATGGCCTCGGCATCTTCGAAGCGATCATCCGGTGAGACTCGCAGCGCACGTGCGATCACGGCGTCCAGCTCATGCGAGATGGCTGGCCGCAGCTCCGCCGGGTGCTGCCGATGAAGACCGCGGGACACCTTGTCCACGCACTCGATGAACGAGTGACCGCTCACGACCGGCCTGCCCGTGAGCAGCTCGTACGCGCTCGCCGCGAGCGAGTACAGGTCGGTGCGGCGGTCGACCGACTTGAAGTCCGCGAAGTGCTCAGGGCTCATGTACGTGAGCGTGCCCAGCACCACCCCGGTCTTGGTCAGCGTCTCTTGGGCTGTGGCGGAGGAGTCGCCGAGCATCGCCTTGGCGAGTCCGAAGTCCAGGATCTTGGTCTGAAACGAGTCCCCAACCCGGGCCACGAAGAGGTTGGCGGGCTTGAGATCCCGGTGGAGGATGCCCTTGCCGTGCGCGTAGTGCAGCGCGGCCAGGCACTCTCCAATGCAGTGAACGACGACCTCGATCGGCAGCGGCCCCACCGCCTGGAGGAGCTCACGCAACGAGAACCCCGACAGGAGCTCCATCTCCAGGTACGGCCCGAGCACCGGGTCCTCGCCGAAGTCCCGCACCTCCACGATCCCAGGGTGCTCCAGCCCGGCCGCCTTCTGGGCCTCGAGGCGGAAGCGCGCCATGTACTCACGATTGTCGAAGTGCCGTGCGTGCATGAGCTTGATCGCGACGTCGCGGTCGAGCTGCAGGTGACGCGCCCGGTACACGGTGCCCATGCCACCGGACGCTACGGCCTCGAGGATCTGATACTTGTCCGCGACAAGCGTCCCGTTCAGCGTCGACGCGCCGGGTTCCACCGAGTCCTGGGCCATGTCGGCGGAGCCTACCACTCACGAGGGGGGTGTTAGAAGCGTCCCAGCTGCGTGAGGAGCTCACCCAGCCGCTGCGCGGTCACCGGGTCCCCTCCCGCCGTGGCCGAAGACAGCAACGCCTCCACGCCAGCGCTGGCCTCGCGCAGGACCGCCCGCAGGCTCTCCACGTCGCGCTGCGCCGACTTCGCCCGCGCCTCGGCGGCACCCAGGTCTCCCTCGCGAGCCTTCAGGCGCGCGGCCATCTCTGCGATGTCGGCCGACGCCTCGACGCTGCGCTCCAGCTGCTCGGCGCGTCGCTGCGCGGTCAAGCGGGTCGAGCGCTCGTTGTGGAGCTCCTCACTCAGCCGCGCCACCCGCTCCTCCAGCTCGAGCAAGGTGCGCTTCGAGGCTTCCTCTTCGGACCCCGCCGGAGACGCCCCGGCCAGGCGGCGGTCGAGCGCGCGGATCCGGTCGTCACGCTCTTCGAGCTGCGCCGTGAGGGAGCGCATGAGCGTCTCCTGACCCGCCAGCTCACTCTCCAGCGTCTGGAGCCGCTCCAAGTACGCCGCCACCGCGTCCTGGGCCTCGGGACTCTGTCCGGACACGGGGTCGATGTCGTCTTCGTCGCTCGGTGCGTCGATGCCAACCGCTGTGGTGGAGCGGGGCGCCCCGTCGCCGAAGTTCACCGACGCGAGGATCTCCTGTGTCTCCTTCAGGGCCAAGCGAGCTTCGTCGCGGGCCTGGATGGACTGGGCGACCCGACCCAGCAGGACGTCGCGCTCCGCCTTGAGCGCTTCACTCGCGTCCGATGCCGCGGCGTGCTTCTTGGTCTCCGCCCGCGCCGCGAGCAGCTCTTGCAGCGCGGCCTCCGCGGCCGCCTTGGCCTCGTCGCGAGCCCGCTCCAGCGCCTGGATGCGGCCCGGCTCCACCATGCTCTTGGACAGCGCCTCGTTCTCGCGCCGGAGCGCGTCGCGCTCGTCGACGGCCGTGGACGCGAGCAGCAGCGCCTCGCGCATCCGCTCGTTCTCCTCGCGCAGGCGGTGTGCGTCCGCCTCGCTCGTGCGCGCCACGGTCTCGTTGTCGCTGAGCTCCAGCTGCAGGCGCGTGATGAGCCCGTCCTTGAGCCCCAGCTGCGTGCGCAGCGTGGCGATGGCGTCGCTGGCCGCGCGCAGCTGCGCACCGAGCTCGGTCTCGACGGCGACGGAAACCTCGCCCGCGCCCACGTCCGACGGCACCGCCGCAGCCGCAACCCCCACGCGACGGATGTCGGTGAGCGCGCGCTCGCGCTCGTCCAGCCTCATGCGCAACCCGGCAACCTCGCCCTGCAACGCCCGGATCCGGCCCTCGAAGGGCGCGTCCGTCGCCAGGTCGCGAGCCGCTGCCAGCTGTAGTGACAGGACCGAAACGCGCTTCGACAGCCCCGCCTCGCTCCGCTCGAGCGCGGCGATCTGAGCGCGCACCTCGTCAGGTAGAGCCGTCGGCTCGCGCTCCGCGCTGCGGGCACGAATGAGCTCGAACTCGAAGCGCTCGCGCAGCTCGCCCATCTCGGACATCAGCTTGCGCTCACGCTCCTGGGCGTCGACGACGTCCGCCTCCGCCAGCGCCAGGCGCGCACGAGTGGTGTCGTAGAGCTCGCTCACCTCCGCCACCCGAGCCTGCAGCCCGCGCACCCGCCCTCGGAGCTCCGCTTCAGCGAGCTCCTGTTGGGCGGCCCGCGCGCCAGACGCGCCATCGAGCGCGATGCGCAGGGAGTCGTTCTCGAAGCGCGCCGCGTCCAGCTCGGCTGCCAGCCTGGCGTGTTCCTGGAGGGACGGGGAGCCGCCATCCGACGGGCCCACGGCCGCAGCCGGTGTCGCCCCTGCGCTGGGCGCCTGACCGAGCGCGCGTCGGAGACGGGCGGCCTCTTCCACCGCGTCGCGCACGAGCGTGCCGCGCCGCTCGACCTCTTGTTCCAGCGCCGCCGCGCGGCGCCCGACGTCACGCAGCCGGGCCTCGAGATCGTCGTACCCCGGATCCGACGAGCCTGTACCACCTCCGGTTCGGGCCGCGGTCAGCTGCGCCAGCTCGTCACGGAGCTTGTCGAGCTCGTCCTCCGCCCGCGCCAACGACGCGTCGCGCGCGGCCAGAGCCCGCTCCACTTCCTCGGCGTATTCCTCGGACGCTTCGAGCTGCTCGCGCAGCTCCTCGAGCTCCTCGTCCTCGTCGGCGGCATCCGTGGGCCGGCTCTGCCGTCGGGTGCCGGCAGCCTCGTCCTCGTCCTCGTCGTCCTCGTCGTCCTCGTCGTCGTCGTCGTCGTCCTCGAAGTCGTCCTCGTCCTCGAAGTCATCCTCGGACTCGTGGGCCGCTGCGCCGAACGCCGCCGCGTCGCTCGCGGACGTCTGGACGACCAAGTACCCCGGCAGCCGATCGCGCTCGGCGCCCACCACGGCAATGAAGCGACGCAGCGGCGGGGTCTCGAACAGCAGGCCCGCGTCCACGGCGGCGCCCTCGATCGCGTCGACCCCGAGCTCCGCGACGGTGTCTCCGACGAAACCGCTCTGGCCGAACCAGCGACCGGCGCCGAACACGTCCCGTACACAGTCCTGAACGAACTCCGCGTCGAGGCCGCGCTCGGGGTCCGTCACGAGCACCAACAGGCCGTCGCCGACCAAGCGCTCGAGCCGCTCGAGGGCCGGCCGCAGGCTTCGAAACACCGACAATTCGGCGACCACAGCCACGTCGTAGGGGTCGCTGGGCGGCCCGTCCGAGAACGGCCGCACGAGCAGCACGCCGTCCGCGTCGTCGCTGTCGTCGTAGTCCCCGTCTCCGGTGTCCAAGACCACCACTCGCTCCGCGCGCTCCGCCAGCGCCGCCGGGCCCCGGCTGCGGGCGTCGCCCACCCACAGCACCCGGTGGCCGTCAGCCGCGTCGTCTACCATCGCCGCAAGGAAGAGGTCGCGGTCGAGAGAAGCTTTGGTTCGAGTCATGAGAGGTCGATTCAGGTCGGGCGGTACACGTAAGAGGAGCGCGACTATACGTGTCCCATCGATCCCCGGTCAACGCGGAGTCCCCGCGACGACGCACGAGGTCCGCGCTATGGTCTCCCCCGATGTCACCCGGCCAGACGACGACCGAAGCGTACTTGCGCCGCATTCGCCGCAGGGCGCTCGCGCTCGTAGGGGTCCGGGCGACCGGCGCAGGCGTCGCTTCCGCCTTGGCTTGTGTCGCCTTGGCCGCGCTCGTCGTAGGCCCGCTGCCTGTGCCAGCGGTCGCGGGCGCGGTGCTCGTCGTGAGCGTGGCCTGTGGCGGCTGGTGCGCGTGGCGCCAGGCTCGCCGCGCCGCGCCCCTGCGAGGCGCCGGCATCACCGCGTGGCTCGCGGGGGCCTCACCGGAGCTCGCGTCGCGCGCCCGCACGGTCCTCGAGCTCAGCGACGGGGCAGCCCAGGGCAGCGCGGAGCTCGTCCAGGCCCACCGCCGCCAGGTCGAGCGCGAGCTGGCCGCCCTGCCCGTGCATGCCGCAGCGCCCGTCACGCGCGTGCTCCCGCCTGGGGTTGCGCTGATGCTCTGCGCGACGCTGCTGTGCAGCGGCCTCGCGCTCCAGTCGGCCCGCGGCCGCGTCGGTGTGTTCGGCCTCATGCACGCCTTCGACGACAGCGCCTCGACCGAGCGCCGCGCAGACCTGGTCGCGGGCACCGCGGCCACCTTGCGCTTCCCGGCATACCGCGGCCGCGAGACCGTCGAGCTGCGTGGCGCGGACGCGATTGAAGCCCCGCACGGAACCTCCGTGGGGTACCGCGTGCGCTTTCATTCCCAGCCCGCACGAGCCTCGCTACGCCTGCCTGCCGGAGACGTGCGCCTCGCACCTCTCTCAGGGAGCGAAGCGGACGGGGTGTGGTGGGGGGCGGACTTCGTCGCCAGCAGCGCCGGCGCCATCGAAGTGCTCGTGCTCCCCTCCGAGGGAGAGTCGTGGGCCAGCGACCGGCGCACGCGCAGCTTGCGGGTGACGCCCGACACCGCTCCCGCAGCGAGCCTGGCGGGTCCAGACGACGGGGAGCTGCCCCTCGACCTCCCGACGCGGATTGGCTTCGCCGCCACCGATGACGTGGGGGTCACGGAGGTGTCCCTGCTGATCTTGCGCCCCGATGGCACCGAGGACCGCCGCCGCCTCGCCGCCCACACCAGCGCGGAAGCCCAATTGCTAGTCCAAGGGAGCGCCGAGATCCTCCCGCTGGACCTGGGGGCACAGGCGGGTGACTCCCTCACCCTGACCCTCGAAGTCCACGACGGGGACACGCTCACGGGCCCCCACGTCACGCGCTCGGAGCCTCTCGCGCTCCGCGTCGCGTCGGAAGGCAGTCGGCGGCTCGAGCTGCTCGCCGGGCTCGAGGCTCTTCTGGGTATCGCAATTGACACCTTGGCGGCGCGCCTCGAGACCCCGCTGAACCGGGATGACCGCAGCGACGCGACCGACCTGGCCCGCCACGCGCGCCTCTCCGAGCTGGATCAAGCGCTGCTGCGCGCGCTGCGCACCTACGCGACGGCCCAAGGCACGAATGACGCCCCCCTGAGCCAGCAAGCACAGCGGCTGGAGCGCGGGATTCAGCGGGAGGCACGAGCCTACCGTGGGCGCGGGGCCGCTCAGCGCGAGCAGCAGGACGAACAACAGACCGCCGTCCTCGAAGACCTGGTGATCGCCCTGGACGCTTTCAGGGTGCAGGCCCGCCTCGCGGACGCCGCCGAGCTGGCGCTCGAGCTGCTGGCGCTCCGACGTGAGCTGGCTTCGCTGTTGGCCGAGCTCCGCCGCGCGGACACCGAAGAGGCGCGCTTGGCGGTGGCGGCTGCCATTGGGCGCGCCCGTGACCGGCTCGCGCAGCTGGCCCAGCGAATCGCCGAGATCGATCCAACGCAGGTCGCACCCGAGTTCAGCAACCAGGAGCAGCTGCAGCGCGAAGCGACCGACGCGCTGGGAGCGCTGGACGACGCCCTGCGCAACGACGACCTGGACGCGGCGGAGCGCTCCATGCACGACCTGGAGCGGCAGATCGACCAGCTGGTCGCGTCGCTCGGCCAGGTGGAGCAGGACTACACCGAGGAACACTTTGGCGCGCGTGACCGCGCGATGGCCGAGGCTCTGGACGCGCTCAATGGGCTAGAGACCGAGCAGCGAGCCTTGGCCGAGCGAACCGATCGCGCACGGCGATCCGCTGCCGCTCGGGCGCTCGAAGCGATGCAGTCCGACGGACCGCTGGAGGTGCGTCGGGTACGGGACGAGATCTCCGACGCGCGGCGGCAGCTGGACTCCGTGCCCGAGGGCGGGATGGGCGCGCGCGACCGAGACACGCTCTCACGCACGCGGCAGCGCCTCGTCGACGCGCTCGATGCGCTCGAGACAGGAGACGTGAGCGAAGCACGCCGGATGGTGGCCGAGGCGCGGGCCGAGTCCATCGGACTGGCCCGGGACCTCGATCTGTCGGCGCTGATGTTCGCCGGGGCGAACGGCCGGACGGCACAGGCCGCAGAGCAGGTGGGCGCGGCGGCGCGACAGATCGCTCAAGCAGAGGCGCGCCTGGACGAGAGCATCCCCAACTTGCGTTCGTTCCTGGACGCGGAAGAGGCCGCGCAGCTGCGCAGCGACTCCGCACGCCAAGAGCGAGCGGGGAGCGCCACCGAGGGTCTCGCCGGGCGCTTTCGAGACGGCCCAGGCGGCGAGGCCCTGAGCGACGACGCCGCAGCGGCGCTCGAGGCCGTGCGTGGACAGATGCAGGTCGCCGAGCGGGCGCTGCGACGCCTCGACGCGGTAGAAGCCGGGGCACAGCAGGCTCAGGCTGCGGAGGCGCTCCGGGAGCTCCGGGAGGAGCTGGAACAGCAGAGCCGCGGCGGCGGGGGTGGCAGCAACGGCGGGGGGCGCGGAGCGGGCACCGCTCCGCCGAGTCAGCGGGTCGCCATCCCGACGGCCGACGAGCATGAGGGACCAGTCGAGTTCCGGCGACGCGTGCTGGACGCCATGGAGCAGCGTGCACCCGGCGGGTACGAGGACGCGACGCGCCGGTACTACGAGAGGTTGCTGCGATGACGGCACGTCGGAACGCCTTCTGCGCCCTGCTGTGGGTTGCCCTCGCGCTCATGCCGCCGCGCGGCGGCCTCGCCCAGGGAGCCCGCGGCCCGTCGGCGGACCCGCTGTTGGAGGGCGAGCGCGCCATCGCAGAGCTGCGCGTCGAAGAAGCCGCCGCCATCGCGCGCGCGGCGCTCGCCCGCTCGCCTACGGACCAACGCGTACTCGCCCTGATGGGCCTCGTCGCCTTTCACCAGGGAGAGTACGTGGAGGCCGCGACCTACCTCGAGAGGGCGGGCACGGCGGGCACAGGCGGAGACGCCGCGGCCCTGCTCGCCACCGTCGTCGCCACCCGTGACCTGGTTGCCCCCATGCGGGAGGCGCGCTCCGCTGACGGCAGGTATCGCATTCGATACTCAGCGGGGCCGGACGAGATCCTGGTTCCCTACGCCCTCGACACCCTGGCAGCGGCGGACCGCTTCATCAGCGAGGCACTCGGCTACCGGGCGCCCGGCCCCATTCGCCTGGAGCTCTACCCGGACGCCGAGAGCCTGGCGCGCGTCTCGTCCCTCACGGTGGCCGACATCGCGCGCTCGGGCACCATCGCGCTCTGCAAGTGGGACCGCCTGATGGTGACGTCGCCGCGCGCGCTGGCGCACGGCTACGCCTGGACCGACACGATCTCGCACGAGCTGGTGCATCTCATCCTGGCCCGGGCGACCCGCGACCACGCACCGGTGTGGGTCCACGAGGGCATCGCCAAGTATCTCGAGACTGGCTACCGGCGGGGCCCGGAGCCGTTCGCCCTCGACGCGGTCAGCGCGAGCATCCTGGTCGAGGCCGCCGCCGCGCAGGAGCTGCTGCCCTTCGAGCGCCTGCACCCGTCCATCGCTCTCCTCCCGTCTCAGCGCGACGCGGCCCTAGCCTTCGCCCAAGTCTCCACCTTCGTCAGCACCTTTCACCGCCTGCGCGGTGCGCCCGGGCTGCTTGACCTCGTGCGCAGGCTGGCCGCCAACGAGGACGCACGCGACGCCTTCGCTGGCGCAGCCGGGACGTCCTTCAACGAGCTGGAGCGGACCTGGCGCGCGGACGTACGCGCGCTGCCAGCGCCCACGCGCCCACGCCTCCTGCCGCGTCGCTTGCTCGCCGCGCGCGCCCTCGGCGGCGACACGGACGCCGACGACCTCGCCGAGGTGAGCGCGGAAGCCCGCCGTCGACTGCGCCTGGGTGACCTGCTGTCGGGCCGTGGGCACCCGCTGGCCGCCTCGCACGAATACGCGGCTGCGCTGACCCTCGCCGCCGACGACCCGGTCGTGGCGGCGCGCTTCGCCCGCGCGGCGCTCGGCAGCGACCAGGCCACGCGCGCGGTGGCCGCGCTCCGCCCGGTGGTGGCCACACACCCCGAATACGCGCCATCGGTCTCGTTGCTTGCGCGCGCGCTGGAGGCGGCCGGTCACGGCGAAGAAGCGCGGCAGTACGCCCACCAAGCCATTCGTCTGAACCCCTTCGACCCTGCGCCGCACTGCGTGCTCGGCGCCGTTGGCTCCGCAGAAGAGCGCGCCGACGAGGCCGCCCGTTGCGCCTCCCTCGGCCGGTGAGGGCGCGCCGCAACCCAGAAGATTGACGTGAAGTCGCCAGCACTTCGCGGTATGACGACGCAGCTTCGCCTCAGCCCCCGTTTCTATGAACAACGCCCACGTGTCCTCCTCCCCACCACCCGCTGACCGCCCCAGCCCCGCGCCCCTCCCGGCCGGGTCGGACGCCGAGCTCGTGGTCGCGCTCGGGCGCGCCCGCAACCGCATCGTCGAGGAGGTGAAGAAGCGCATCGTCGGACAAGACGACGCCATCGCCCTCCTGCTGGTGACCCTGTTCGCGCGGGGGCATGGCCTCTTCGTCGGGGTGCCGGGGCTCGCGAAGACCCTGCTGATCACGACCCTGGGGGAGACGCTCTCCCTCGACACCAGTCGGATCCAGTTCACCCCCGACCTCATGCCCAGTGACATCACGGGCACGGACGTCCTCGAAGAGGGTGACCACGGAAAGCGCACCTTTCGCTTCGTCCGTGGCCCCGTGTTCACGCACATCCTGCTCGCCGACGAGATCAACCGCACCCCGCCCAAGACCCAGGCCGCACTCCTTCAGGCGATGGCCGAGGGACGCGTGACGGCGGGCTCGTCGACCTACTCCCTACCCGCTCCTTTCGCCGTCTTCGCGACTCAGAATCCCATCGAGCAAGAGGGAACCTATCCCTTGCCCGAGGCGCAGCTCGACAGATTTCTCCTGCAGATCGACATGCCCTACCCCAGCGAGGAGGAAGAGGTCGAGATCGTCCGGCGCACCACCGCACCCGTGCGTGAGACGCCTAGCGCGGTCCTCTCGCTGGATGAGATCCTCGCGCTGCAAGCGCTGGTCCCGCGCATCCCGGTGGCCGACCACGTGGTGCGCCACGCGGTGGCGCTGGTGCGAGCGACGCGCCCCGATGCCCCGAGCGCCCCAGACGCCGTCCGTGAGTACGTAACCTTCGGCGCTGGCCCTCGCGCCAGCCAGGCGCTGGTGCTCGGAGCCAAGGCACGGGCGGCGCTGGATGGACGCTTCGCGGCGGAGACCACGGACGTGCGCGCCATCGCTCAGGCGGTGCTGCGCCACCGGCTCGTGACGAGCTTCCGCGCCGAGTCCGAGGGGGTCCGCCCCGATGGTCTCATCGGGGAGCTGCTCGAGAGCGTTCGCCCGTGAGCGCACGCGTCGCCGTGGCCCAACGGCGGCCCTTGCCCGAGGACGTCGCCGCGCGCGCGGCGCAGCTGAGCGTGCGCGCACGTGCCGCAGCGGACGCGCTGCTGGCGGGCCACCACCGGAGCGTCCGCCACGGCGCCAGCGCCGTGTTCGTGGAACACCGGGAGTATCGCCCCGGCGACGACCCGCGCCGCTTGGACTGGCGCGCCTTCGCGCGCACCGACCGGCCCATCATTCGCCACTACGAACATGAAGCGCAGCTGCGCGCCACGTTGGTGTTCGACCGGTCCAGCTCGATGTACTTCGCCGACTCGAGGGACGGCGCGAGCGGTGAGAGCGGCGTCCCGCCCACGAAGGCCGAGCACGCGGCCACGCTCCTGGCCGCGATGGCGTATCTGCTGCTGCGACAGGGCGACGCGTTCGGCCTGACCTACATCGACGAGGCGGCCGAGGTCACCCACCCGCCGCGGTCCCGCCCCGACCACTTCGAGAACCTGCTCAGTTCGCTCGCACGAAGCGAGCTTGCCAGCGAAGGGACGGCAGCGCGACGCACGGACCTCGCGGCGGCGCTGGCTGCGGTCGCAGAGCGGACGCACCGCCATGGCGTGGTCGTCGTGGCGAGCGACCTCCTGGACCCCGCGACCCTCGCCGCGCCCGCCACCGTCACCCCCGGCTGGAGCGCGCCCATCGGGCTGATGGCGCGGCGCGGTCAGTCCGTGGTCGTGCTGCACGTGCTCACAGCGACGGAGCTGGAGCTCGCTGGCCGCGAGTCGGCGCGCTTCGAAGGCCTCGAGGGCGAGGTGGCGACGGAGGCAGACCCCGTCGAGGTCGGTGACCGTTATCGCGAGCGCGTTGCTCGCTTCTGTGATCGCTGCGAGCGCGCCGTCACCGCTGCGGGCGGCCGCTACGTGCTGGCCCGAACCGATGAAGCTCCCGCGCTCACGCTCGCTCGGGCCCTCTCGCCCGGGTCCCGAGGGAGGCGCTGAGGTGGGCTTCGAAGCGCCGCTCGCGCTCCTGGCCGTGCTGCTCGCGGGCGCGCCCGTCGCTGTCCACCTGATCAAGCAGCGCGATCTCCCCACCCGCACACTCCCGACCGTGGCCCTGCTGCGCGCTGCGCAGGCCGATAGTCGTCAGCGCATGCGGCTCGCGGACGTCCTGTTGCTGCTCGTTCGCGTGCTCGCCCTGGCGCTGCTGCTGGGCTGCCTGGCGCGGCCCTACTCGGTCACGAGCGCCACCGCGAACGCCGACCAGGCCATCGCGCTGGCCGTCGTCCTCGACGACTCCGCCAGCATGGGCGCTCGTCGCGACGACGGAAGCGTCTTCGAGGCCGCGCTCGCGCGCGTGTACGCCACCCTGGACGAGCTCCCGCCGAGCTCTGAAGTGGTCGTCGTCCTCGCCGGCACGCCCCCGTTGGTGCTCGTCCCTCGAACCACAGACCTGGACTACGCGCGCACCCGCCTCGCGACCGTGCGCCCTGGCGGGATGCGCGCCGACCTCGCGCTGGCGGTCGAGGCCGCGCGACGCGAGCTGAGCGGCGCCGCGTCGCCAGACGCCCGGCTGCTGCTCATCTCGGACATGCGACAGGGCGACGTCCCCGAGCTCGGTCTGGCCGAGCCGCGCGGGACCGTGTTCGAGGTCGTCACCGTGACCCCCAGCGTGGCTCCCAACATCGCGCTGCGCGACGTGCTCGTGACCCCCTCGTACGAGTCCGATGACCAGCTCTTGGTGCAGGCCACCGTCGCTCGAACACGCACCGACGCGGAGCCGGACCCCGATCACGCCAGCACCCCCCTCGCGGTGACGATGACCGTCTTGGACGCACAAGGGGCGCTACTCGGCGAGAGTGAGGTCTCGTTGGACGCTGGCGCCGCCACGATGCGCCTCGCGTTGCCTCGGCCGACGACGGCGCCGGCGCCCGTCGTGGTCCGGGTGCGGACGAGCGGCGACGCCCTCGCGGCCGACGACGAACGCAGCATCGACCTGGTGGGGCGCCCGGCGGCGCGCGTGGGGATCATCAACGGGTCCCCGCACCGCTCGCCACACCTGGACGAGGTGACCTTCCTGCGGGCGGCACTCGACACGTCCAGCGACTCCGCGTTGACCATTGACGCGAGCATGCTCGACACCTCCGCCATCGAGACGTCGACCCTCGACGCCCTGGACGTCGTGATCCTGGCCAACGTCGCGTCGCTGACGCGCGCCCAGGGCGTCCGGCTGGAGGCGTTTGTCCGCGACGGGGGCAGCGTGCTCGTGACGGCCGGAGATCAGGTCGAGGTCGCGTCCTACGCGGCGGCATTGCCGGCGTGCTTGCCGGGCCGCTTGGAGCCCGCCAGCGCCGCACCAGAGGGCGCCCTCGTGGGCGACAGCCCGTTCCTGAGCGTCCCAACCCCCGGCATCCGCCGACGCCTGGTGCTCGCGACCCTCGAGCGCGACGCGCGCTCCTTGCTGAGGTACCAGGACGGAAGCCCTGCTCTGGCAGGCCGCGGCCTCGGCGCCGGGCGCTGCGCGGTGCTCACGACCACCATCGATCTCGCCTGGGGCGATCTCGCGCTGAGTGGTGAGTTCATCGCGCTGCTGCAACAGACTCTGCGGTGGCTACTCGGCTCGCGGCGCCCGACCGCCGCCCCGCGCGCGGGTGAACCGGTGGAGCTGGCGGTCCCCAGCCGGGCGGCCAGCGTGGTCGTCACGACCCCGGACGACCGCGAAGAGACCGTGCCCCCGTCGGGTCTGTTCACGAACACGCGACTGGCGGGCCGCTACGTCGTCCGCGTGGACGGGGTACCGTCCGACCGGCTGGGCTTCACGGTGGCGGTGGACCCGCTCGAGTCGGACCTGCGAACGGGCGTCTACGAGCCCGTCACCAGCGCACAGGACCAGGCGCGAAGCGCGCGTGCGCGCCGGCGGTCGTGGATCCCTTATCTGCTCCTGCTGGCAGCGCTGGCCATCGCCGCAGAGGGCGTCATTCGGACGCGCCGCGCAGCCGCCGTCGTGTGAGCCGAGCCCTGCCCGGGGCGCAAGCGCGGGGCGCGCTAGCGCAGGGAGGCGCGGTTCCGCGTGCCCCTCCTCGCCGCAGACGCAGTCCGGCCGCGGGCTCCACGTCACCTACCGGGACGAGTGGCGCTCGGCGTCTGGGGTGCCCCGCTTGGCCAGCTCGAGGAGCCGGGACCGCTCCGAGAGGACGCGGCGGCTATAGCTCGTCGACTGGCAGGTGCCGCCGTTGTACATGCCGAGCCCGGCCTCGACTCCACCACAGCGGCGGATGGAATTCGCGAGCAGCTCGATGCCGACACGCAAGACCTCCCCCTGACACGCGTCGACGGTAGCGCGGCACCGACGCCGGTATGGCTCGCTCTGCACGAACTCCACGTCACTCCCGGCTCCCCGCGGGTGAAGCTGAACGATCCCTCGCTCGCCCACGCTGCCCTCCGCGAACGGGTTGAGACCGCTCTCCCGCAGGACGACCGCCGCGACGAGAAAGGGGTCCACGTCCTGCTCGAGCGAGAGGCGGGCGATGAGCCTGGCATAGAGCGCGATGCGCGCGCGGCACCCGCCCGGCGCTGCTCGGCAGTGGGAGGCGTAGGTTCGACGTCCATCTGGCGCCTGCCAGACGGTCATGCGCTCGTCGAAGGCGCGGGCGACCGAAAGCGCCGTGGCCTCCTCGGGGTCGTGCCCGGAGGTGCTGTCAGGCGCCGTGCTGCCCGGCTGCGCGGCGGACCCCGCGGAGAAGCCGACGGCCCCGCCCAACGCGAGCGCGATCGTCGCGACGTGCCGCGTCGTGGACGAGACCCGACGGGGCCGGCGGGCTGAGGTTGCCCTGGTGGGGGTGGTGGGGGGATGCGACATGACTCTCCTCGGTGCGCTCAGGCTGTCGGCCTAGGGGTAGATGGCGCGCTGCGCCACCCCCCGAGGCCCGGAAGAGTCATTTTTGCGATCTACATCACAAACACCAACTCAATCGTCGTCGTCGTCCGAGTCGTCGTCGTCATCCGCGTCGTCGTCATCCGAGTCGTCGTCATCCGAGTCGTCGTCATCCGAGTCGTCGTCATCCGCGTCGTCATCATCCGCGTCGTCATCATCATCCGCGTCGTCATCATCATCCGCGTCGTCGTCATCCGCGTCGTCATCATCCGCGTCGTCGTCGTCGTCGTCCGCGTCGTCGTCGTCCGCGTCGTCGTCATCCGCGTCGAGGCCCTCGTCAGAGATCAAGACCTCATCGTCGTCCGAATCGTCGTCGTCCGAGTCGTCATCGTCCGAGTCGCCCGACACCGCTCTCGCCGGCTGCCGCGCCGCTTGCGTGTCGCTCGACTCATCGGCGTCGCTAGCGTCCTCGTCGTCACCGTCGGTCGCGTCGTCGGAGTCGTCAGCGTCCGCACCATCGGCCAACGCGGCGCTGTCATCCTGATTGCCCCCGCGACGACGTCGCCGCCGACGCCGACGACCCGTGCCTGCGGTCTCCTGCGCGTCGTCGCCGCTGCTTGCGTCGCCGTCTGCGCCCTCGTCATCACCGTCGGTCTCGCCCTCACTCTCGGTATCGGGCTGGGCGGCCTTCTCCGGGCGCGCGACCTCGACCGTCCGCGTGCGACCAGGACCCTTGAGCATGTCCATGAGGTCCGCGTCGATGCCGCTCAGCTTCACCTGATGCGACACGATGCCCACGCCAACGCGCTCCATCGCCTCGGCCAGCCCGGGACCGTCGAGCAGCGCACAAGGAGTGGCGTCCACCTTCGCTTCTTCACGGGCACCGCTCACCACCTGCGCCAGACCCACTAGCCACGCCACACGCGCGTTGCCGTAGTGGTGCAAGCTCCCCCGCACGTCGACGACGCGCTCCCTCGTGATGTGGCCCTCGCGGTACACGATCACGGCGATGGGGAGCTCATGCGGCCCCTGCTGCAGCGTCCCAGCGAGATGGAACTCGTTCCGCTGGCTGCCTGGACGGCGAACGGCTCGCAAGCCAACGACCCCCTCGGCGTTCAACCAGCTGGCGACGAGCTCCATGAGCCCCGCGTTCGGGAGGTCGGTCATCAGACGCAAAAAGCCGCGGCGAACGGCCTCCTGCTGCCGCGACAGGGCACGCCGCAGATCGGCCTCGGCCCGCAGCGCGTCGTTGGGGAGCGACCAGTCCGTCAGCTCGACGGCGTCGCCCCACACGCGAAACAGCGGGCGACGGCCGCGCTCGGCCGCGCGGGCATTGTCTGCGCGAATAGCCGCAGCCACCGTGGGCGCCAGCGCCGCGGCGCTTCCGGCAAGTCGACCGTCCTCGATGAGGTATTGCGCCAGCTGCTCGTGCGAGCGTGCGGGTCCCGCTCGCTTCGCCAAGGCCCGCTCCAGGGCCTCGACCAGACCCACGCCAACCACTTCGCCATCGGAGGCCTCGCGCTCCCAGTCGCCCAAGACGTCGCGACCCGCCTTCACGCGGTCAGCGCTCTCCGTGTTCCGGTCGCGACGACCTCGGTTGTTGCGATCGCGATCACGTCCACGGTCACGGTCACGGCGCTCGCCCCGATCACCTCGGTCGTTCCTCTCACCGCGGGACCCATTGTCCCTCGGCGCGCCCTCGTTCCCGCTCTCGACGTCGCTCTCGCCGTCCTTGCGGCCGCGACGCCGACGCCGACGCTTGCGGTTGCGGTCGTCGGCATCGCCGGCGCCGCTCGCGCTCCCGGTGTCCAGGTTGGCCAAGATCGGCTCGTCGTCGTCCTCCTCCTCCGGGAAGACGTCTTGACCGGGCAGCTTCTGGGTGGGGCGTGGCTTCTCTGGCGCGGCGGCCGGCGCGGTCGCGTCCGCACCGTCGCTCTCGGGGCCGACGCCCTCTTCCTCGTCGTCCTCGATGATCTCTGGCTCGGGCAACTCGAAGTCCTGCCCGGACTCGTGCATCGCCGCGTCGATGACGGCGGCGTCGAACTCGCGCAGCCCGAAGACCCCCGGCTTGACCTTGATGATGGGCGCGTCGCCCCGGTCCTTCTTGACCATGGTCGCGAGACGCGAATTCATGGTGATCTCGGGCGACTTCCCCAGGTGGGAGAGCAGCTCGCGCTCGATGGCGATATCGGTAATGGCTTTGTAGTGGAGCGGCTTACCAATGAGGCGCAAGACCTCCACCGCGGCTTCCGTAAACGTCATGATTGACCTCTTGTGGATGAGCCCGGCGGAGCGGTCGCTTTGCCCCTCGGCCCGCCGCACGCGCGTGGCGTGTGGCGGCTAGCGAGGGGGCTTCGAGGACGCGAAGGGTCGCGTCGGCGCGAGACGTCCCGCGCATGAATGCGCGCGGAACCAAAGACGGTTGCGCTCTGTGCGAGACGTCACGACCCCAGCGATTTCTGGGATCACATGACGCCCTGGCCGGGCAGAGCATGTTCGGTTCGGCGGCATGGTGCGCGGGGGTGAACTCCCTCGATGCGTCCCTCCCCGCACGTCCCGTTGGCGTGGCGCGACCGGAGGATTCCGGGCACGCCGACACGACTGGAGGGCGGGTGTGGGGCAAGGCAGTTGCGCGCATGACGACGACTTCGGACGCCGAGAGACGTGCCGAACCCGTGTCGACTACCACCCCTCGGGTCGCAAAGCAATGGCAGCGTCGTGCGGGATGACGTAACACAGCGAGGTGCCCACTCGCCGTCGCGTCGCAGCGTGCCTCCTCATTGCGGCCCTCCACCTGTCCGTGAGTGGGCTGCTGGGCTGCAGTCTGCTCGAAGAGCCGGCGGCGTCGACCCCTCCGCCCGTGCACTACGACGTCGCGGCGCCAGCGCTCCCGGCCCCATCCGCGCAGCTCTCGTTCGACCCGCGCGTCGCTCGACTGATGCCCGACACGTACGTCGGGACGGAGCAGCTCTGCGATCTGACCATGGTCGGGGCCGAGCGCACCCTGCGCCCCGAAGAGGTGTTTGGCTACCGCCTGCCCTTCGCCAGAGCGCGCCACGCCCGCTGCTCGGGGACCACCGGCGAGGGCTGGGCAGACCTATACTTCCGCAAAGATCGCGAGGACTTGGCCGACCAGATGGCGATCGGCACCCGCATCCGGGTCGTGGTGCTCGCGGGAGAGGGGGGCTTCGACGACTACACGCCCCTCGACGTGGTCGCCGTCGTGGGCCCGACTCCCCCCGATGCCCCTCGGCATCCCGTGGCCGAGGAGCCCAGCGTCGCGGACTCGTTCGACGACCCCGAGGTCGACCACGAGGTGCGCACCTGTGCGGTTGCCTACGGAGGCCAGATTCAGCGCATCGTCAACGGGTCCATCGAGGCCCCACGCGAGGAAGAGGGCGCGCCCGAGCCCACCGAGGTCCGCTACCGAAGCCCAACGTCTCCCGTTCCTTATCCGGGGAGCGCCAGCCACCGCTTGAGCGTGGTGTGTCAGCACGCCTCCGGGGAATCGTGGGTGGACGTGGTGTTCACGCGCGAGACCTTTCCCTCGGCGCTGGACGTCATCCGCGGCCGGACCATGGCCCTCCGCGTGTTCCGTGCCGAAGGCGGTGTGGGCAATCACCCCATCGCCGTGTTTCTCCCGCAGGGCGCCGCCGCCCCGAGCGCGCTGCCGGTGGAGCCTGCCGCCGTGGACAGCGACGCGGGCACCCCCGATGACACGGGCAGCGAGGCGGCCGGGAACACGCAGCCCACCCCCTAGTGTTGTCCCGGTGGACGATCCACCCCATACCTTGGCGGCACCTCACCGACGGTTTCTTGACCACTTCGTCGCGAAGCTGTTACCCGAGGGCATCCCCCACGGAGCGATCCCCCATGAAGAACAAGCACATCGGTATTCTGCTCGGAGGCCTCAGCGCTGAGCGCGAAGTGTCGATCGCCAGCGGTGAGGCGGTCTACCAGGCGCTCACGGCGGCCGGCTACCGCTGCACCAAGATCTACGTGGACCGCGACATCGATCGCGTCCTCCGGCAGACGCCCATCGACGTGGCCTTCATCGCTCTACACGGCACCTACGGTGAAGACGGGTGCGTGCAGGGCCTCCTCGAGATCATGGGCATCCCGTACACGGGGTCGAGCGTGATGGCGAGCGCCTTGGCGATGGACAAGCTCAAGGCCAAGGAGCTCTTCCGCCTCTACAACGTCCCCACGCCTCCCTACTACTGCGTGGGTCGTGACGACGCCGAGCGCATCAGCGAGATCCACGGCTCCTTCGGCTTCCCTGCGTTCGTGAAGCCACGTCGCGCCGGTTCGTCGGTCGGCGCAGGTCGGGCGAAGGACATCCAGGAGCTGGAGCAGCTGGTGGAGCAGGCCGGCCGCTTCGACGACTCCGTGCTCGTCGAGCGCTTCGTGCAGGGTCGTGAAATCGCCGTTGGTGTGCTCGACGGTCGCGCGCTCGGCGCCATCGAGATCGTGCCCGCTGCCGGGTTCTACGACTACAAGTCCAAGTACCAGAAGGGCCAGAGCGAGTATCACCTCCCCGCTCGCCTCTCCCCCACGCGCTACAAGGGCGTCCTGAACATCGCGGAGCGCGCGGTGCGCTGCCTGGACGCCACGGGCGCCACGCGAGTAGACATCCTCGCCACCGAGGGCGAGAACGAGTACGTGCTCGAGGTCAACACCCTGCCCGGCATGACCCCCACCTCCCTGCTGCCAAAGATCGCCGGCGCGGCTGGCTACGACTTCACCGCGCTGTGCGAGGCCATCCTGCAGCGCGCTACCTTGGGGGCTAGCGTCGGCAACAGCGACCGCGCCGCCACGGCGAACACCGAGTCCGCGACCGACGCAAAGAGCGCCCGCGCCACCTGCTGAAGCCCGCTCGGGCGCCACAAACACGTCGGCCCTGACCGCCCCCAGACACTCTCCGGGTTGCGCTCAGGGCCGCTCTCGTTTGCCGCTGCACTGTCGTGTGTGATCGGTCGTCCGCCGTTTGTCCTCTGCTGTCCGGAGCTAAGGGAGACACGGGACAGGCCACGCTGGGCCTCAGTTGCCGGCTGCGGCGGCCTCCGCGGCCCGCTCCCGGGCGCGCTCCTCGATGGCGGCGATGGCCTCGTCGACGGCGGTACGCACGGCGGGCACGGACTCTGCCGACCGGCGCCGGCGCAGGGTCGGGATGACCAGCGCGTCGCCCACCTGACCGAGGGCGTTCACCACATGCAGGCGGATGTTGGCGTTGGCGTCGTCCAACAGGCGAATCAGCGCGTTCATCTTCTCTGGTCCACGCAGGGACGCGAGCGCGTTGACGGCCTCGAGCCGCTCGTCTTCCGCGCGGTTGACGTCCACGATGAAGGCCACCAGGCGCTCCTGCGCCGCCGGGTCCGCGATGCGCGCCAGAGAGCGGAGCGCGTCCAGCCGAACGGCCGGCGCGGTGTCGTCGAGCAACCCCAACAGCGCCGCCGTGGCGCGGGTGTCCCCCGTGACCCCGAGAGCCAACGCACCCCACTGACGCGCCGTCGGATCGGCGTCGTTCAACAGGTCGAGCAGCGCGGGCACGGCGGCCGCGTCCGGAAGGCGCCAGAGCGCGGCGGCCGCGACGATGCGGACGTCTACCTGCGTGTCACGCAGCGCGCGCACGAGATCCGGCACGGCCTCACGGAGGCTCAAGCGCCCGATGGCCCGCCCCGACGAAGCACGCACACGCCAGTCTGGGTCGTGGCGGATGAGCCGACGCAGGTGCGGCGCCGCTTGCCTGCGGAAGCGCCAGCCACCGTGGGCGATGGCTTCCACGGCGGCGATACGCGCGTCGGGCTCTGCGGCGCTGAGCCCCTGGACCGCCTGGTTGTAGGCGGCCTCGTCCATCCGGCGCTGGGCGTGCACGTCAGCGCTGGCGAACAGCGCGACGAGACCTAGTGCGAGTGCGGCGAGTCTTGGTTGTTTGGCGTGCATCAGAAACCCCCAGCGGCAAGTCATGTGACCGCCCGCCTTGGTTAGGAACGTACCACAGACGGGGTATACGAATCATGCATTCATTGGTTCTACGACTTGCCCGGCGGCCGCCCCTTCGACACCGGCGGGCGCCCGCCGCGAGGGCCTTGCGCGAGGGCCTTAGGTGAGGGCGGCGCGCGGCCCAAAGCCTGCACCGGGAACGCTCCCATGCCTTACCTCGTCGGCGCGTGGATCCTCGGGATCTTCGTCAGCATCGCCACGGACCAGCCTCCTCGTGTGTGGCCCGGTGCGCTGGCGCTCGGACTGGCGACCTTGGCGGCGCTGCTCGGTGGCGCCCTACGCGCGCGGCTCTGGGTGGCGCCGCTCACGTTGCTGACGGGCCTCGCCGGCTTCAGCGTCGGGGCCCTCCCCGCCCGACCAGCACCGCCCGGCCTGTACCGCGTCACGGGAGAGGTCCTCAGCATCCGGCGCCGCACGGACAACCAGCGCGCCGTCCTCCACGTAGAGAACGCGACCACGCTCGAAGGCGGTGGCGGCGGTCAGCTGACGGGGCGCCGTGTCCAGATCGACTTCCCGCGTGGCGTGGTGCTGGCGCAGGGGTCGCGGCTGCAGGCGCTCGCCCGGCTGCGTCCGCCGGTCTCCTTCGAGAACGAGACGCCTCACCCCGACTGGCCGAGCGAAGCCACGCTGGCCGCAGCCGGTCGCTCGGTGGCGGAGAGCCCACCCCGCGTGCTCGAGACGCCGTGGATCCGCGGTGGCATCGCGCTCGCCCGCGCGCACGCCGGTAGCGCGCTCGAGGCGTCGCTGCCGGCGGACGTCGCCGGGCTCGCGACGGCGCTCGTCCTGGGCGACGGTGGGGCGGCGGAGCGCGAGCAACGCGACACGCTGCGCGACGCCGGCATGGCGCACCTCATGGCCGTCTCCGGGCTGCACGTGGGCCTCGTGGCCCTGTTCGTGGTGGGCGGACTGCGGAGGCTCTTCGTGCACCTCGACGTGCTGCGCCCGGACCGCTGGGCGGCGTTGGTCGGGGTCCCCAGCGTGCTGCTGCACGCGCAGCTCGCGGGAGGCAGCGCCAGCGCGCAGCGTGCAGCGTTCACGGCCTGCCTCGCGCTCGCGCTGACGGCCCTCGGGCGGCGCCCACGGCCCGTCCCCCTCATGGCGGGCGCCTGCCTCCTGCTGGCGTTCTTGAACCCGAGGGCCACGGTGAGCCCCGGCTTCTGGCTGTCGGTGTGTGCGACGGCGGCAATTCTGACCGGGCCGCGGCAGCCGGACGCGCCCTACCCGGCACTCGCTGGCGCGTGGTCCATCACCTGGCGCACGACCGTCGCCACCGCGCCCGTCACCCTCTGGTGCTTCGCGGGTGTGCCCCTCCTGGGTCTGCTCGCGAACCTGGTGATGCTGCCCCTCGGGTCGCTGGTGGTCGTCCCGTTGGCCAACGCGCACGCGCTGCTGGCCTCGGCGCTCCCCGACGCCGCGAGCTGGCTCAGCGGCCCCCTCTTGACTGCGGCCGCGCGGGCGCTCGTCCATGGGACGTCCGTCTTCGCGGAGCCGCGTTGGGGCCTTGGCCTGCCGCCACTCAGCACCACGGAGGGGGCGCTCGTGGGCGCGGCGTGTCTGTTGGGGCTCGCGACCCGCGGGCGCGCGCGCTTTCTCGTCGCGGCGGGGCTATGCGTGGCCCTCGCGGGCGCGGAGCTGAGCCTGCGGCACACGCAGCAACCGGAGGGCCTGCTGCGCGTGACCTTCCTCGACGTGGGTCAGGGGGACAGCGCGATAGTGGACCTGCCCAACGGAGAGGCGCTGTTGATCGACGCGGGCGGAGGCATCCCGGACCCCGGAACCCAGGTGGTGGCGCCCATGCTCGCGGCTCGCCGACGTACGCAGCTGCGGGCCGCGATGATCAGCCACCCACACCCGGACCACTTTGGCGGCCTCGCGAGCGTGCTCGGCACGGTGCGTCCGCGTGAGGTGTGGGACACTGGCCAGGGTCCCGCCGAGCACCCGGACGCCCCGTACTCGGCGCTGCTGCGGGGGCTCGGGAGCCGCGGAGTACCGGTACGCGGCCCAGAGGAGCTGTGCGGGTCGCGGGAGCTCGGGGGTGCGCGCATGGAGCTGCTGTGGCCGTGTCCCCACTTCGACCCTGGGTACGACGCGAACGACAACTCGTTCGTCATGCGCCTGTCCTTCCGCGGGCGCAGCGTCCTGTTCGTGGGAGACGCGGAGCACGAAGCCGAGGCCGTTCTGGCGGGAGACGCCGAGCGCGTGCGCGCGGACGTGCTCAAGGTCGGGCACCACGGGAGTCGAACCTCGTCCACGGAGGAGTTCCTACGCGCGGTGCGTCCGTCCATGGCCGTGGCGAGCCAAGGGCGCGACAACGCCTTTGGTCACCCACACGAGGACGTCGTGGAACGCTACGCGCGCTTGGGCATCCCCCTGTGGCTCACCTCCGAGGTGGGCGGCGTGACCATCACCACCGCCGGTGAGCGCTGGGAGCTCACCACGGCGCGGCCTCAATCAGAGAGACCCGCGGCTACTTCGCGGCCTCCCGAGCGGCACGCAGCGCACTGAGGACCTCGTCCGCGTGTTCCTTCACCTTCACCTTCGGGAAGTGCGCCAGGACCCGTCCGTCGGGGCCCACCACGACCGTGGAGCGCAGGATCCCCATGAACGAGCGCCCGTAGAGCTTCTTCTCGCCCCACGCGTCGTACGCCTCGATCATCTTGCCCTCGGGGTCCGAGAGCAGCGGGAACGTCAGCCCGTGCTTGTCGCGGAACTTGCAGTGCGAGGCGATGGAGTCCTTGCTGACCCCTACGACGATCGCGTCGAGAGCGTCGAGCTCAGCCTGTTTGTCGCGAAAGGCCTGCGCCTCGGTGGTGCACCCCGGCGTGCTGTCCTTCGGATAGAAATAGATGACGGCGTAGCGCCCCGCGAGGTCCGCGAGCGAGAGCTTGCCCCCCTCGGAGGACTCGAGGGAGAACGCTGGAGCCTTGTTTCCGACCTTGATCATGGCGGCATGGTAGCGCACTACCGCGCTGCTGGGCGCTCCGGGGTGGTACCTTCGGCCCAGGTGTTCGTTCGCAACCGGCACGTGGTCCTCTTCGGCGCACAGCGCCCCTTTGGCCGTCGCCTGACCGAGGCGCTCCTGGCCTTGGGCGCCCAGGTGGTGGCGGTAGGCCCCCTGCGCACGGAGCTGGAGGCCCTGCGCGCCGAGCTGCGACAGCACGAGCGCCTGCACGTCGCCGAGTGCAGTCCCGACGACGTGGGCCCCGCGCTGCTGCTGGAGGCCACACTGCGGCGCGGACACCTGGACGCGCTCGTCTTCGTGGCCGACGAGGACCCCCGCTCTCTGTCTGAAGGGGACGCGCTCTCACGGGCCATCGGCAGCCTCCCGGCGGGCGCACCGCTGCAGCGGCTCTTCGCCTACCCGG
Source organism: Sandaracinaceae bacterium (assembly GCA_020633075.1). Taxonomy (GTDB): domain Bacteria; phylum Myxococcota_A; class Polyangia; order Polyangiales; family Houyiibacteriaceae; genus JADJJE01. Next base: position 1,175,938 of record JACKEI010000001.1, on the reverse strand, counting down.
CTCCCACAGCGCACGTCGATTCGCTTGCGCCCCCGACCTATCCACGCAATTTTGACGACGCGCTGGGGTATGACCCGAGCAACCTGACCCCTTCCGTGTCGCTCATGCTCGAGCGCCTCTCGCAGCCTCCTTCCACCTGAACGTGATCGACCACCAACCACAGACCATCATCGTCGGCGACGTGCACGGGTGCCTGGTGGAGCTCGACGCTCTCTTGAGAAAGGTGCGCTACACGCACGGTGACCGGCTCATCTTGGTCGGCGATCTCGTGGCCAAGGGCCCGGACTCGGCGGGCGTGGTGGCTCGCGCGCGCGAGCTGGGAGCGCTGGGGGTGCGCGGCAACCACGACGAGCGGGTGCTGAGCTGGTTCCGCGCCGAGCGGGAGGACCGGTCGCTGGAGCGCCCGCTCAGCCGCGCCCACCGGGCGGTCTGCGCCACGCTGGAAGACGAGGACGTCGCGTGGCTGGAGGCGCTGCCGCTGACGCTGCGCCTCCCCGAGCACCGCGTCACGGTCGTCCACGCGGGCCTGCGTCCGGGGGTGCCGCTGGCCAAGCAGGACCCCAACCACCTGCTCAACATGCGGAGCCTGTGCGAAGACGGCCGGGTGAGCTTCCGAGCGGACGAAGGCGTCCCGTGGGCCAGCCGCTGGACGGGCACGGACCTGGTCGTGTTCGGGCATGACGCCATCCGCGGGCTGCAGCGCTACGAGCAGGCCATCGGCCTCGACACAGGCTGTGTCTACGGGGGAAAGCTCACCGCGCTGCTGCTTCCGTCGCGACGGCTGGTGTCCGTGAACGCGCGCCGGGCTTACAAGGAGATCCTGTGAGCGACGACGAGCACCCACCCGTCGAGGGGAGCTGGCGACCGGTCTGCCCACGAAACGAGCTGCGCGCGGGGGCGCTGCGACAGGTGTCTCTCGGACGCAACGACATGGGCATCCCCGTGTCCGTACTGGTGGGCGTGAGCGCGCGCGGCGAGCTGTTCGCGTATGCGAACCTCTGCAAGCACCTCCCCATCCCCCTCGACGGCGGGAGCGGCGACTTCTTCGGGGGCGACGTGGACACCCTCCGCTGCGGAACGCACGGCGCGCTCTACCGCGTCAGCGACGGCTTCTGCACGCGGGGCCCGTGCCGAGGCACGTTCCTACGCCGACACCTCGTCCGCGTCGTGGCGGACCAGGTGTGGTTGTGCGTGGACTGAGAGGCGCCGGGGGTCCAGCTGGGGCCGCACGAGCGCTGCCCCAGGGCAGGCTCAGCGACCCTGGCCGAACTGCAGGTCGTGCGTCTCGTGCCCGATGTCGTTGTTGTGGAACTCCGGACCGACGATTCCCTCGGCCATGGACCACAACAGGGCGAACGCGAGGCCCAGTGTGACGAAGCAGAGGCCGATCAGCTTGGGCCCGTTCCAGAACGCATCGGACTTGGCGACGCTCTCGGCGAGCGCCTCGGACATCGGCACGTTGTTGTAGGTCTTCGACATGATGCCGGGATCTAGTCTGGAACCGGCCCACCGTCAACGACCGGATGAGCCGCGCTGCGGGGTGTGGCAAGCTGCCGGCGGATGACCTCCAGGGAGACGAGCAACCAGCGCGCCCGCCGCCGCTTCGTCGACGCGGGGCTGGGCTTCGGGATGCTGCGCTTCGGCGGGCCGCTGGTCGCGGGGATGGTGTTGCACACCCTCTTCAACCTGGTCGACATGTTCATGATCAGCCGCCTACCGGGGTCGAGCGCGGCGCTGGCGGCGCTGGGGCTGTGCGACATGGTGGCCGCGGTCGCGACGATCTTGAGCAACGGGGTCGCCACGGCCGCCGTCGCGCTGATCACGCGCCACGTGGGCTCCGGCTACCTCACCGGGGTGCGCCGCGCGACCTACCAGTCCCTGCTCCTGGTCGCCTGGCTGAGCCTCGCGTTCGGCCTGCTGGGTGTGTTCGGCAGCGACTTCGTCGTACGCAACGTCATGTTCGCCAAGGGGGACACGGCGGATGTCGCCGTGGCCTACCTCCGGGTGATCCTGGGCGGCAGCTTCTCGATCTTCCTGCTGCTGCACCTGACGGCCGTGCTGCGCGCGCTCGGGCACGCCAAGACCGCGACCGCCCTGCTGGTCTCCGGCAACGCGCTCAACCTCCTGCTCAACGTCCTCTTCATCTACGGTGACGGCCCTGCCCCCGACGTCTTCGCCTGGGGTGCGCCTGTGGCGCGAGCGCTCGGCATCCCCCGCCTGGAGGTCGTGGGCGCCGCCTACGCCACGATCTTGGCCCGCAGCGTGCCCGTCGTGGTGGGCCTCGTGCTGCTGGCCCGCCGGCGTGGCGGCCCCCGCTTCCACCCGCTCTACCTGCGGCCCAACCTGACGGTCCTCCGCAGCCTGGTGCGCATCGGCTGGCCCGCCAGCGTCCAGCTGGTGCTGCGGGTGTCATCCATCCTGTTCTTCATCGCGCTGATCAACGCGGAGTACACCAGCGTCGCGGACCAGAGCGCGCTCACCGCCTACAGCATCTGTCTGCGCCTGGAGACCATGGCGCTCTTCGTCGGGATGGGCTGGGGGGCTGCCGCCAGCTCGTACGTGGGCGCCAACCTGGGCGCTGGGCGCACGCGGCGCGCCAAGCACGCGGGCTACGTGGCGGCGGCGTACAACCTCGCGATGATGCTGGCCCTCGGGGCGCTCTACATCCGCTACAGCGACGCCATCCTGGGATTCTTCGACTCGTCGCCGAGCGTCCTCGCCATCGGCCACGAGTACCTCACCATCGTGGCCTTCAGCTACGCCTTCCTGGGCGTGGGTGTGGTGCTGTCGCAGGCCATGACCGGGGCCGGGGCCACCCTCTCCAGCTTGGTGCTGGACACGCTGACACTCGGCGGCGTGATCCTGCCGGCGGCCTACGTGGTCGCCGCGACCCTCGACCTGCCTCGTGAGAGCCTCTTCTGGGTCATCGCCTTGGGCAACGTCGGCAGCGCGCTGGTGTACGCGCTGTACTACGGCACGGGCGCGTTTCTCCGCAAGCAGGTGGCCTGACGGCTTGCCGGAGACGCGCGGGCGAGTTACTGCGGGGGCGTGTTGAAACGCATCGAGACCATGAACGCCGCCGCCCTCGAGCGCATGCGCGAGTCCTGCAGCCTGGCCGCGGAGTGCCTCGTCATGGTGGGTGAGCGCATCCGCGCCGGCATCACCACGGACGAGATCAACACCTGGGTACACGAGTACTGCCTCGAGCACGACGCCCTGCCGGCCCCGCTCAACTACAAGGGCTTTCCGAAGAGCGTCTGCACGTCCGTCAACGACTGTGTCTGCCACGGCATCCCGGACGGGACGGTCCTGAAGGACGGCGACATCATCAATGTCGACGTCACCACGATCTTCCCGAACACGCATGGCTACTACGGCGACACCAGCGTCACCTTCTACATCGGGGAGCCATCCGAGGAAGCCAAGCTGGTGACGGAAGTCGCGCGCCGCGGTCTCGAGCTGGGCATCGCGCAGGTGCGCCACGGCGCCATGATCGGCGACATCGGCGCGGCCATCCACGAGTATGCGGACAAGATGAAGTGCTCCGTGGTGCGCGACTACGTGGGACACGGCGTGGGCCGCGAGTTCCACATGCCGCCGCAGGTCCCGCACTACCGCGCGCGCGACGCCGCAGCCCGTCTGAAGATGAAGGCCGGGATGGTCTTCACCATCGAGCCCATGATCAACCTCGGCACCTACGAGACCGAGCTCATGAAGGACCGCTGGACGGTCCTCACCGCCGACCGCAAGCTCAGCGCCCAGTTCGAGCACACCGTGCTCGTGACGCGCAGCGGCGTGGAGGTCCTCACGGCCCGGTCGGCGCTGGTGAAGCACAGCGAAGACCTCCCGTGGTCGGACCTGGGGCCGCTGAGCACTCCCGCCGCGTTTCCTGCCTCCAGCTGAGCGCGCTGCGCGCTGGGACGGTCTCCCGGGCGCCCAGTCGGAAGACGGCTGACGCAGACGGACGACGTCGCGCCCGCCTGGGCAGGCCGGCGCGCTATCAGCGGCCGAGAGCGCGGTCGAGGGCCTCGCGCGCCGTGCGGGCGCGCAGCTCCAGCAGCTCGCGGGCGACCTTCACGACCGCCGAGACGTTTGCGGACTTGGACTGGCCGGCCAGGCGTGGCCGGCAGGAGATGGTCACCGTCTCGAAGGGCAGCTGCGCGCGGACGACGCGCATGGGGAACTCGAAGTTCAGGAAGAACGTGTCCGGCGCCAGCTGCTCTGGGACGAAGAGCGCGCGCCGGAAGAGGTAGGGGCCGTCGCTGCGCATGGGCACACCGTGGATGCCCAGGATGAGCGCGCGCACACCCCAGCTGAGGATCTTGCGGTGCAGGCCGTCGTCACGGTCGCTGTACACGGTGAAGACCACCTCGGTGTCCTCCCGACGCGCGGCCAGCATGGTGCCGATGGCCTCCGGCGCGATCTGCCCGTCTGCGGGCAAGAAGGTCACCCACGCGGCCCGGCTCGCGTGGACGCCCGTCTTGATGGCCGCGCCGATCCCGCTGTTGCGCGCGTGCGTGAGCACCGTGTGTGGAAAGCCCTGCAGCTCGCGCGCGGCCGCCTCCCCTGTTCCGTCGGTGGAGCCGTCGTCCACCACGATGAGCTCGGCGCCCGGGACGTTCGCCTCCAGCCAGGCGCGCAGCTCACGGGTCACCGCGGAGATGGCCTCGATCTCGTTGTAGGCCAGCAGGATCACCGAGAGAGACGGCGCGTCACCGGGCGCGGTGCCGCTCATGGGCGCTGCCTCGTGACGCGCGCCGGGACGCCGGCCGCGACGGCGTACGCGGGCACGTCCGCGGTGACGACGGCCCCGGCTCCGATCTGCGCGCCACGTCCGATGGTGACCCCCGGCAGGATCACGGCACCGACACCGATGTCTGCGTCGTCCTCGATGACGACCTCGGCGAAGGCCAAGGGTGAGTGCAGGATGGGCGTGTCGCGCCCAGCCTCGGTGTGCTGCGACGTGAGGATTCGCACGCCAGGGCCCACCCCCACGTTGCGCCCGATGCGCAGCCCGCCGGCGCTGTGGAAGAAGCACTGCTGCCCAATCCAGGTGCCGTCGCCGATCTCCATGCTGGACTTGTAGTAGCCCTTCAGGATGGTCTGATGCCCCACGTAGACGCGCTCGCCCACGCGGACGTTCTCGGGGTGGAAGACCAGCACGCCGGGCTCGAAGACGCAGCCGACGCCGCACAGCGCCAGCTGGTCCGGCGTGAACTCGCCGCTGCCGTGGCTGCGAGGGCCGGTCTTTCGGGGGTCGGACACGCGGCGATGCTAGCAGCAGCGTGCCTTTCGCGCTCTAACGGGCTGCGAACGCAGGAGCCGCGCGGACGCCGTCATGGGTCGGGGCTGTCAGCGCACGCGCGCGCCTGGGCAGGCCCGGGGGCGCCGCTGTCGTCGGCTCCATCGCCACCGGGGGCGTCTGCGTCGCTGTCGCCCGCGCACGCGGCGTCGAGCTTGGAGAGACGGTCACGCAGGGTGCTGCGTGGTATCCCGAGCGCGCGCGCGGCGGCGGTCTTGTTGAAGTCGTGCGCCGCCAGGGTGCGCAACAGCGCCGCGTCGTCGAGCCCGCCCGAGCCGAGCGCGAGGGGGTCCAAGCTCGCTATCACGTCTTCCTCGGTCACCACCGGACCCATGGCGCGGATGGTGGCGCGGGCGACCACGTTGCCGAGCTCCCGCACGTTTCCTGGCCAGGGGTGCGCCGCCAGCCGGGCGAGCGCGGCCTCGGAGAAGGGCCGGGCACCACCGGCCGGCGCGCTGTAGCGCGCGAAGTGCTCGGCCAGGGGCGCGATGTCGGCCGTGCGCCGCCGCAGCGGCGGCACCTCGATGGGCAGCTTGCAGAGCCGGTAGTAGAGGTCCTCTCGGAACTCCCCCTGACGAACTCGCTGCGTCAGGTCGCGGTGCGTCGCGCCCACGAGGCGCACGTCCACCTCCACCTCGCGGTCCGCGCCCATGGGCTGTACGCGCCCGGTCTCGAGCACCCGCAGCAGCATGACCTGGGCCGCAAGGCTCAGCTCCCCCAGCTCGTCCAGGAACAGGGTGCCCTCGTGCGCTCGCTGGAACGCCCCCGCGCGATCGCCGCTGGCCCCCGTGAACGCGCCCTTGACGTGGCCGAAGAGCTCGCTCGCCAGGGCGTCGTCGCGCAGCGCCCCGGCGTTGACCGCGACGAACGCGCCCGAGCGACCGCTCTCACTGTGTACGCGACGAGCGATGCCCTCCTTGCCTGAGCCGCTCTCGCCGAGGATGACCACGCTCGCCGTCGAGCGCGCGTAGCGCTCGGCCAGCAGCAGCACGTCGCGCATGGTGTCGGAGTGCACGACGTACGCCTCGCGCGCGGTCGCCCCGCCGCCCCGCTCGGCGTCCGGTGGGTCCGCCAGCGCGACGACCAGCTTGGTGCGCCCGGCCACGAACACGCTCCCAGGGGACAGGTCGGCGGCGCGTACGCGCACGCCGTCCACCCACAGCCCATTGCGACTGCCGAGGTCCTCGAGGCAGACGAGACCTCGCTCCGCGCGCGCCCTGAAGTGCAGACCCGAGACCGCGCGGTCGTGCAGCACCACGTCCGCCCGAGACGAGGCGCCGAAGGTACGAAAGTGCGACTTGAGCCGTGCGCGCCGCGCCTCCCGCCCCGCGCCGATGCGCAGCACGAGGTCCGGATTGCCACATGCCACCACGAGGCCTTCGAGAGGGGCGGTCAGAGGCTCCGGGGCTGCGGGCGCGAGCCCCGGCGCTCGAGAACGATGGACGTCGGACATGGCCCGCTTGTCGGGCGGGCTCTGCGTGGATTGCGTCCGCCCGCGGATTGTCTCGGAGGCTCGCGCAGGCCGCGGACTGCCGCTCAGCCGAAGATGACGACGACGCAGCTGTTGTTGCTGCACGACGCGCCGTCCGCGACGTCGCAGCAGTCGGCGTCGCTCGAGCAGGTCTCACCGAGCTCGCGGCACTCGTTGGACGGCGGCGGGACGCAGGCGAGGCCACCTGCGCCGTTGTCGCCGCAGACCCCGCCGCAGCACTCGCTGTTGACGGAGCAGCCCTCCCCGTCCACGCGGCAGGCTCGCGGCGCCCAGAAGGCCGACACGCTGCGGTGGCTTGGGATCTGGCCTGGAAGCCAGTAGGGCACGCTGCTGGGGTCGAAGGTCCCGTCGGCGTTGGCGCGCACGGCGGTGACCCAAACCTGGCCTGGCTGGATGGCGGTGCCGGCGTTGCCTGCCGTGCGGTTGCCGTAGGGACGTCGCGAGAGGTAGCTCAGCCAGAAGTAGCCCCCCGACGTGAACGGGGAGAAGTTCGGCTGGAACTCGAAGTGGTTCGCGGAGGACACGCGCGACAGCCGCGTGAGGCCGGTTCCGTCCCGCCTGATCAGGTACAGCGCTGACGTGTTGGCGGGGTCCACCACGACGTTGCCGGAGGGGTCACGCGGGTCAGAGCGCGAGCCCGTCCCGTGCGCGAACGCGATCCACCGAGAGTCCGGCGACCAGGAGGGGTAGCTGTCGGTCACGCCCCCTTCCGCCTCGCCGCTCGAGCTGGCGCCCGAGTGGATGACGGCCGCCGCTCCGAACGAGTCCGCCCCGGTCACGGGCAGCATGCTCAGGTCGCCCGTGGTGATCGAGCCCGCCCAGCTGTTGGTGTTCCCGATGTACGCGATGTCGTCCCCATCGCGCGACCAGGCCGGGTGCGTGCCGGGGTTCGGCAACGTGCCTGCTGCTGGCGTGATGGTCCCGCCCGTGAAGGGGTTGATCAGGAAGAGGAAGTCGTTGCCCACCGCGCTCGACACCATGGCGCGCGTGTCGTCGGGGCTGAACGAGGCGGTGCGCCAGCGGATCATGGTCGAGACAGGCCACTCCGTGGGGGCTGGGTTCGCGTCCAGGTCGTTGCGCGTCAGGTCGTAGAGCGCGCCGTAGTTGGCGAAGTGCAGGTTCGCCAGCATGTAGCGCCCGCTGGTGCTGATGGCGTGGCAGCCCACGCAGTCGTCCCCGTCTTCGTTGTTGGCCAGCGGCGAGTCAGGGTGCGGCAGCAGCAGCTCGCTGGCGGAGGCCCCGTCGTTGATCCGGCGGATCTTCTCGTCGTCGATGTCCCAGTAGTAGACGGTGCCCGTGACGGCCGCGATGGCGAAGCTCACGTCGATGGGGACGCCGCTCACCACCTGACCTGCGGCGCTGTCGTAGCGGTCCACGACCACCGTCATCGCGTCACTGGGGTCGGACTGCGCCAAGGCTCGCCAGGCAGCGCCCTCCACCAAGTAGTGGTCGTTGACGGCTTCATCCGGGTTGCGCGTGTAGACCACCACCCGCGTGTGCGGCTTCTGCAGCGTGACGCGGAAGGTGTCGCCCTCTGGGCAGGTGCCCGTGTTGGCGCCGCAGGACCACTGCACGTCCATGGGCGCGACGTTCTGCGGCACGATGACCCCGTCGAGGGGGTACTGGAGGGCGGCCGTGCGGGCCGCATCCGTCACGGGCGTCCCGGCGAACAGCGCGGGCGGGTCCGTGGGCCCACCGCCGCCCCCGCCGATGGTCCGCGTCAGATTGACGGTCAGGGTGACGCTGTCGGTGAACGTCTGGGTGCCGACCGTGCGCGAGGCCGTGATGGTCACGCTGCCGCCCAAGAGCCCGTTGGCCACGAACTCGCCCGTGTTGGCGTCCAGGGTCCCGAGGACGCGCGCGCTGGCCTCGAAACGCGCGCCCGTAGCGGGCCCGGTGGTGTTGTCGGAGCGGCGCAGCACCGCCGTGAACTGCACGCTCGCGCTGCCGCCCACCTCGAGGTCGAGCGTGGGGTCCACCGGCGCGAGCTCGAGGCCGGTGATGGTCACACCCGGCCCGAGATCCGGAAGCGGTGGACCGGCGTCCACGCCTGGATCCGTCACGCACACCCCGGAAGTCGAGCACAAGAGCTCGCTGCGACACGGACGGCTGCCATCGCACGGATCGCCGACCTCGCCCCCTCGGCCGCCAGGGCCCGAGTTGCCACACCCGAACTGTAGCGCTCCGAGCGCGAGCCACACGAGCAAGCCACCGCGCACGGAGCCGAGGTCGGAGAGAGAGACTGGGGGTGGTGGGGTGCAGCGCATAGTGAAGGCCTCCTGGCCCTGTAGAGTACATGGCGCGGCGCTGGTGAGACACCCCACGAGAGCCCCGGACGAGACCTTCATGACATCGCTTGAACCATACAGGTCATGGGGCTAATGTCGCGCACCGTGACGGCCCCAACCACCCCCCTCCTCGAGACCCCGCTGGTCGACGAGCACCGCGCCCTCGGCGCCCGCCTGGTCCCCTTTGCAGGCTGGCTCATGCCCGTGCAGTACGAGGGCATCCGGCAGGAGCACGAGGCCGTCCGCAACGGCGCCGGGCTGTTCGACGTGTCGCACATGGGTGAGCTGCACCTCGAGGGCCCGGACGCGGTCGCCGTGGTGGACTCCCTGGTGACCAACGCGGTCAAGGACCTGCCCGTGGGCAAGGCCCTCTACACCTGCTGCTGCAACGCCGAGGGCAAGATCCTCGACGACCTCATCATCTATCGGCGCGGCGAGGACCGCATCTTGGTGGTGTGCAACGCGGGCAACCGGGAGAAGATCTCGGCTCACTTCGCCAAGCACGCCAAGGGACGCTGCAGCTTCCGGGACGCCTCGGACGAGACCGCGCTCTTGGCCCTGCAGGGTCCGAAGGCGGAGCAAGCCCTCCGTGAGGTCGGCTGCGACGCGCACCTGCCGGAGCTGGGCGCGTTCCACCTGGCGGACGGCAAGGTCGCGGGCGTGGACTGCATCGTGGCGCGCACGGGCTACACCGCCGAGGACGGCTTCGAGCTCTTCTGCGCCAACGCGGACGCGCCCAAGCTCTTCCGAGCGCTGTTGGCTGCCCCCGTGGGCGTGAAGCCCATTGGCCTCGGCGCCCGGGACACGCTGCGCCTCGAGGGCAAGCTGTCGCTGTACGGCAACGACATCGACGAGACCACCAACCCCCTCGAGGCCGGTCTCGGCTGGGTGGTCAAGCTGGACGGCGACGACTTCCTCGGCCGTGACGCCCTGCGTGCCATCAAGGCCGCCGGCGTGACGCGCAAGCTCGTCGGAATCGAGATGACGGGGCGTGGAATCGCTCGCCACGGCTACCCCGTCGTCGTCGACGGGCAGACGGTGGGGGTCGTGACGAGCGGCTCGCCATCCATCACCCTCGGCACCAACATCGGCCTCGCGTACGTGCCCGTTGACAAGGCCGCCGTGGGCACCGTCCTCGGCATCGAGATCCGAGGCAAGATCATTGACGCGGTGGTCGTGAAGACCCCGTTTTACAAGCGCCAACCCCGATAGAGATCCCCATGACCTACCCCGCAGAGCTCCGGTACACCAAAGAACATGAATGGGCCCGCGTCGACGGTGACACCGTGCGCGTCGGCGTCACCTCGTACGCCGTGGACCAGCTCGGCGACGTGACCCTGGTGGATCTCCCCGCCGTCGGCACCAGCGTCAGCGCTCACGCCCGCTTCGGCGAGATCGAGTCGGTCAAGACCGTGAGCGAGCTCTTCTCGCCCGTCAGCGGCGAGATCACGGCCGTGAACGAGGACCTCGAGGGCACGCCCGAGCAGGTCAACGAGGCCCCCTACGAGGGCGGCTGGCTGGTGGACATCAAGATGTCGGACCCGTCGCAGCTCGATGGTCTGATGGACGCCGCGCAGTACGCGGACTACATCGGCAAGCTCGAAGGCTGACCCTCCCCCCCCGCTGAGCCCCGTCGGAGAACGCATGCGCTACCTGCCCCATACCGAGGTCGAGATCCGTGAGATGCTGGAGCGCGTCGGCGTAGCGTCCATCGACGAGCTCTTCGCGCCCATCCCGGCTGACCGCCGCTATCAGGGCCTCATGCAGATGGAGCCGTCGCTGGACGAGCCCCGCCTCATGGCGCACCTGAACGAGCTCGCGGCCAAGAACACGGGTGCGAGCGCGCTGTCGTTCCTGGGCGCTGGGATGTACGACCACCACATCCCCCCGGCGCTCGATCAGCTGCTCATGCGCAGCGAGTTCTACACGGCGTACACGCCGTACCAGGCCGAGCTCTCGCAGGGCACGCTGCAGGCCATCTTCGAGTTCCAGACCACCGTCTGCGAGCTGCTGGGGCTCGAGGTGGCGAACGCCTCCATGTACGACGGGGCCAGCGCCGCCGCCGAGGCCGGCCTGATGGCGCGCCGGGCCACGCGCCGCACGCACCTGGTCGTGAGCGGCGCGCTGCACCCGCACTACCTCGAGACCATCCGCGCGTACCTGCGCGGCCTGGACGGCGAGCCCGACATGGACGTCGCCCCCGTGCTGGCCGATGGCCGCACCGACCTCGCGGCCGTGAAGGCCCTCACCCGCGACGACACGGCCGCCGTGATCGTGGGCTACCCCAACTTCTTCGGCTGCGTGGAGGACGTCCGCGCCGTGCGGGCCATCGCCACCGAGAAAAAGGCCATGTTGGTCACGGCCACGGCCGAGGCCTACGCCCTGGCCCTGCTCGAGTCCCCCGGGGTCCTCGGGGCGGACATCGCCGTCGCCGAGGGGCAGTCTCTGGCGGTCCCCACCCAGTTCGGCGGGCCTGGCGTCGGGCTCTTCTCCTGCCGGCAGGACCTGGTGCGCCAGATGCCCGGCCGCCTGGTGGGCGAGACGGTGGACGCGGACGGTCAGCGAGGCTACGTGCTCACGCTCTCCACCCGCGAGCAGCACATCCGCCGCGAGCGCGCGACGAGCAACATCTGCACGAACCACGGGTTGATCGCGCTCGCGTTCACCATGCGGACGGCGCTGCTCGGCCGCTCCGGCTTCGACCAGGCCGCTCGCCTGTGCCTCGCCAACGCCGAGTACTTGAAGAGCCAGCTGGCCGCGCTGCCGGGCGTGTCGCTGCCCTTCTCGGCACCCACCTTCAACGAGTTCGTGGTGCGGTTGGAGCGCGTGAGCGCCGCCGACGTCGTGCAGGCCGGCATGGCCGAGAACCTGCTCGCCGGTGTGGACCTCGGGACCTTCGACCCGGCGCGCAAGAGTGAGCTCTTGGTGGCCGTCACCGAGAAGCACTCCCGCGCCGACCTCGACCGCCTGGTCGCGCTCGTCTGCGGTCTCTGATTCGCTCGGCAGCGGACACGTGTCGTCCGCCGCGCCGCTCGGGCGCGGCGTGACCGTGCGCGCGGACCGCGGCCAAGACGGTCAGTCGTCTCGCAGGCGTCGGTCCAGCTGGTCCAGAAACTCCCGCTCGGACGCCACGCGCTTCTGCGTGTCGAGCACCACAGCGGGACCGCCGGCGTAGCCAGCCCCGCCCCCCTGCGGCACCTCGACGCCGCGAACGACAGGCGCGACGGGTAGGTCCGTCAAGGTGTCGCGGCCTCCGAACGCCACCGACGCCTCGAGCGGTTCCAGCTCCTCTGGGTCCAGGTCGTGCACGTCCTCCGCCGTGTCCGGCCGCGCCCGCGTGAGCGGCAGGGCGTACGCGGAGCTGTCGCGCGCTCCATAGCCGCGCTCCGAAGAGGCCGCGTCCGTTCGGACCAGCGAGAGCTCGGGCTCGAGCACGCGCTCCGCGGGGACCACCGAGTGCACGTAGCGCGCGACCTGCCGGGGCCCCAGCATCATGCCGTTCCGCATGGCGAAGTACTCGAGGTGCATGGCGAGGTCCGCCGCGCTCGCGACGCGGTGCGCGGGGTCTCGTCGCAGCGTGGCCATCAGGATGGCCTCGAGATCCGGTGGATAGCCCGACACGATCTTCGAGGGCGGCGTGACGTCGGTCTCGACGATGGTCGTCATGACCTGCACGTCCTCGCCGCGGAACAGCCGCGTCCCCGTCGTCAGCTCGTACAGCACGACCCCGAGCGCGAACACATCCGCCCGACGGTCCAGCCAGCGGCCCCGCACCTGCTCCGGGCTCATGTAGGCCAGCGTCCCCCGCACCACGCCGCGCTGCTCGTCGCGGTTCGCGTTGGTCTGGGCCACACCAAAGTCCATCACCTTCGCGACGCCGTCGCGGGTGACCATGATGTTGTGCGGCGTCACGTCGCGATGGACGATGTCGAGCGGGTGGCCCCCGCGGTCTTCGGCCTCGTGCGCGTGGTGCAGCGCCTCGCAGACCTGCAGCAGGATGCCCAGCGTGACGTCCAGCGGCATGGGGATGCCCAGCCGCGCGCCCGCGCGCCAGAGGTCCGCCAGGTTCACCCCCGCCACGTACTCCATGGCGATGTACCAGGTGTCCTCGACCTCCCCGAGGTCGAAGATCTGAGGGATGTTCGGGTGCGCCAGCTCGGCCATCACGCGCGCCTCGTACTGGAACAGCAGCAGCGACGCGGGGTTCGTGGCGAAGTGCGGAAAGAGCCGCTTCACCACCAGCTCACGGTAGAAGCCAGAGTCGCCCCAGCGGCGCGCGAGATGCACCTCGCCCATGCCGCCAGCGGCGATCTTGCGGAGCAGCTCGTAGGGACCGTACCAAGTGCCTTGCACAGCGTTCTATCCAGCAATAGGGGTACCAGATAACGCCAAGGTCGTCATGTATTGCGGTAGTCGGGCGGTAACTCGGCCCTCGGCTCAGCGCGCTGGGAACAACGAGCCTAGCGCTTCACCGGCCGCCAAGCGCACCACGCCCCTCTCGGTGTACAGGGCCTTGACCAGCCGCGCAGGGGTCACGTCGAAGCCCACGTGACGACACGCGATGCCGTCCGCGACGAGCACCTGGGCGCCCACCTGAGCGACCTCACGGCGCGATCGCTCTTCGAGGGGGATGAGATCACCCGACGGGGTGGCGAAGTCGAGGGTGCTGACGGGCGCCGCGACCGTGAATGGCACTCCGTGCACATCCGCCAGCACAGCGACCCCATAGGTCCCGATCTTGTTGGCCACGTCGCCGTTCTTGGCGACGCGGTCCGCGCCGACCACGACGAAGTCGATCTCGCCGCGCTGGAAGCAGTGCGCGGCCGTGCTGTCAGTGATGACCTCCACGGGGATTCCGTCTTGATGCAGCTCCCACGACGTCAGGCGAGCCCCCTGCAGGTAGGGGCGCGTCTCGTCCGCCAGCACGCGCACGCGCTTCCCCGCTTCGTGCGCAGCGCGGATGACACCCAGCGCCGTCCCGTAGCCCCCCGTGGCGAGCGCACCGGCGTTGCAGTGGGTGAGGATGCAGGCTCCGTCCGGCACGTCTTCGGCGCCCAGACGACCCATCTCGCGGCAGGCCGCGACGTCCTCGCGGTGGATGGCCTCCGCTTCGGCGAGCAGCGCAGCGGCGCGCTCATCCGCAGGCGCGTGCGCCACGTCCGCCGCTTTCCGGGCCATCCTCGCGATGGCCCAGGCCAGGTTCACGGCCGTCGGGCGTGTCGCGTTGAGCACCCTCCCCGCCGTCCCCATGGCCAGCATGAACGCGGGCGCGGCTCCCCGCTCGAGGTACGCCTGCTGCGCCAGCGCGTAGGCCGCCGTGATCCCGATCGCGGGGGCGCCGCGAACGGCCATGTCGCGGATGGCGGCCACGGCCTCGTCGGGCCTGCGCAACGTGAGGTAGGCGACCTCCGTGGGCAGCGCCCGCTGGTCCAGCAACCACAGGCTGTGGTCGCGCGGCTCGTATTCCACGGCGAACCACGGGCTCTGACTGAGAGGCTCGCGCGAGAGCGTGGGGAACATGGCCTACTCCTGCAGCAAGCGCTCGAGGAGGGCGTTGACGGTAGCTGGGTCGGCCGCGCCCTTCGTGACGCGCATGACCTGCCCCACGAAGAAGCCCAGCACCTTGGTCTTGCCGGCCTTGTATTGCTCGTGCTGCGCGGGGTTGGCCGCGATGATGGCGCGGATGTCGCCCTCGAGGGCGCCGGTGTCGCTGATGGGCGCCTGCACGCCGAGCCGGGCGATGACGGCCTCGGCCCCCTCCCCGCTGCTAGCCATCTCGGAGAAGACCTGCTTGCCCTGCTTGCCCGTGAGGGTCCCGGCCTGCACACGGCTCAGCAGCTCCGCCACGTCTGCCGCCGGGACGCTGAAGGTGGCGTCCAGCCCGCTGGTCTTGACGTCGCGGAGCACCTCGGCCTGGATGAAGTTGGCGGCGCGCTTGCCCGCCTCTGCGCGCGGCTCCCGGCCGCCCGCGTCGAGGGCGCCAGCCACCTCGCCAAAATATGCCGCGATGGCCGGGTGCCCCGTGAGCACCTCGGCGTCGTAGGGGGTCAGCCCCCACTCGCTGGTCCACTCCGCCCGCAGCTGCTCGGGCAGCTTGGGCGCGGCCTTGCGCAGCGCCTCGATGCGCTCCGCGCCAAAGACGATGGGCGGCAGGTCCGGGTCCGGGAAGTAGCGGTAGTCGTGCGCGTCTTCCTTGCTGCGCTGCGAGAAGGTCTTGCCGGTGACGTCGTTCCAGCCGCGCGTCTCCTGCACCACGCGCCCGCCGGACTCCAGCACGCCCACCTGTCGGCTGACCTCGTAGTCGATGGCCTGGCGCACGAACTTGAACGAGTTGATGTTCTTGATCTCGGTGCGCGTACCGAACTCCTCTTGGCCCACCGGGCGGACGGACACGTTGGCGTCGCAGCGGAACGAGCCCTCTTCGAGGTTGCCGTCGTTCACGCCCAGGAACATGAGCACGTCCCGCAGCTTGCGGAGGTACGCCTCCGCCTCGACCGCGCTGCGCAGGTCCGGCTCGCTGACGATCTCGATGAGCGGTGTGCCACCTCGGTTGAAGTCCACCACCGTGGCCGCGCCGCCGCCCGCGCCGTGCAGGTTCTTGGCGGCGTCCTCCTCCACGTGGATGCGCGTCAGCCCCACCGTCTTCTCCTGGTCACCGACCAGGAACGTCAGGTGGCCACCCAGGTTGAGCGGATGCTCGAACTGGGAGATCTGATAGCCCTTGGACAGGTCCGGGTAGAAGTAGTTCTTGCGGTCGAAGCGCGACTCGCTGCGCACATCACAGCCCAGGGCGAGCCCAGCGATGGCTGCGAGCTCCATGGCGCGCTCGTTGGGGACCGGCAGCGCGCCAGGGAGACCCAGGCAGACCGGGCACACCTGTGTGTTGGGCGCCGCGCCGTAGTCCGTTGGGCAGCCGCAGAAGAGCTTGGTGGCCGTCTTGAGCTGCGCGTGCACCTCGAGGCCGATGACCGTCTCGTATGCGCGCGCCATCAGCCCGCCCCCCCAAACAACGCAGGCGGCGCGCACACGTAGCCGCTGCGGGCCTCGAGCGCGGCGGCCAGCTGCAGCATGCGCACCTCCGTGAAGGCGGGCGTCGTGACCTGCACGCCCACCGGCAGACCCGACGCCTGTCCCAGCCCGACCGGGACGTGCATGGCCGGCAGGCCCGCCAAGCTCGGGGGCAAGGTGAAGATGTCCGCGAGGTACATGGCCAGGGGGTCGCCCGTCTTCTCGCCCAAGCCGAACGCCGGCGTGGGCGCGGTCGGGGAGAGCACCGCATCACAGCGCTCGAAGGCGCGTTGGTAGTCTTGCACCATGAGCGTGCGGACCTTCTGGGCCTTGATGTAGAAGGCGTCGTAGTAGCCAGAGGAGAGCGCGTAGGTGCCCAGCATGATGCGCCGCTTCACCTCGGGACCAAAGCCCTGCGCGCGGGTGCGCTCGTAGGTCGAGAGCAGGTCGTCGCCGGTCACGCGCAGCCCAAAGCGCATGCCGTCGAAGCGGGCCAGGTTGCTGGAGGCTTCGGCCGTGGCGACCAGGTAATACACGCTCACCCCGTGGTGGGCGTGAGGCAGCTCGATGTCCACGATGTCGCAGCCGGCGTCGCGCAGCGACTGCTCGGCAGCCGAGAATGCGGCGCGGACGTCGGGGTCTTCCACTTGGTCCAGCGCAGCGCGCAGCACGCCCACGCGCAACCCGCTGACCGGGGCCGCGCAGGCCGCCTCGTAGTCGGGGACGGGCTCGACGGCGCTGGTGGCGTCGCGCTTGTCGTGGCCGGCCAGCACGCGCAGCACGCGGGCGCCGTCCCGTACGTCCCGGGTCATGGTGCCCACCTGGTCCAGCGACGACGCGAACGCGATGAGACCGTAGCGGCTGAGGCGCCCGTACGTGGGCTTGATGGCGACCACGCCACAGAAGGCGCCGGGCTGGCGAACCGACCCACCCGTGTCACTCCCGAGCGCGACCGCGCCGATGCCCGCGGCCGTGGCGGCAGCCGACCCGCCGCTCGAACCGCCAGGAGCGCGCGTCAGGTCCCACGGGTTCTTGACCGGCCCGAACGCGGAGTTCTCATTGGACGACCCCATGGCGAACTCGTCCATGTTGGCCTTCGCGATGATGACCGCGTCCTCCGCGATCAGCCGCTCCACGCAGTCAGCGTTGTAGGGCGGGCGGTAGCCCTCGAGGATGCGCGAGGCGCACGTCGTGGGCACGCCATCGAGGCAGAGGTTGTCCTTGAGCACGACGGGTACGCCCGCCAGCGCGCCCAGCGCCTCCCCGCGGGCCCGACGCTCGTCCACCGCCCGCGCAGCAGAGAGCGCCCGCTCCTCGTCCAGGTGCAGCAGCGCGTTGAGGTCCGCCCGCGCCTTCGCGCGCGCGACGTGCTGTGCCACCACGTCCTCGGCGCGCTGCTCACCGGCCCGCACCGCTTCGGCGGTGTCGACGACTCCCGCAACCGGAGATGGCTCGCTCATGCGCCCTCCAAGACCTTGGGGACCGCAAAGCCCTCCCCGTCGCTGGCGGGAGCGGCAGCCAGCGCCCGTTCGCGAGTGAGCCCGGGCGTGGCGACGTCCTCACGAAGCGGCGACAGGATGGGGATGGCGTGGAAGGACGGCAAGAGAGCGGTTACGTCCACGGCGTCCAGCGCGGCGACGTAGCCCAGGATGGCGTCCAGCTGCCCACGCAGCGCCTCCACCTCCACGTCGTCGAGCTGGAGGCGCGCTAGCCTCGCAACGTGCCGCACCTGCTCCGAAGAGATCTTACCGTCATCCATCCGCGGGACCCTAGCGCTCTGAGCAGTGCCGGGCAATTGCCATTCCATCGACTCAGGCCGATGAAATTATCCGCGAATGATGTCACACTGTGACAGTATCGCCTGGTGTGCGAAGTCGTGTAATGTTCTCATTGTCCTGTTCATGCGACTGCCTTGATGACCCCTCATCCCTTCACATGGCTCGCTCAGCAGCTCGGTTGGACCGAACTGGTTGAAACGGCGGACGGCTCGGTCGTCACATCGCGCGGAGAGCCCGTGCCCGCGGGGACGCGCCTGGAGGACGCTGCCGCGGAGCGGGTTCCATTCAGTCTCAAGGGGCGAGCCGTCGACGCCGTGCGCGCAGCCCGCGTGGGCGTGCCCAAGACGCTCGAGCTCCCCTCGGGGGGTCGCCTCATCTGCTGGCCCAACGACGACGACAGCGTGCGCGTGCTGATTACACGGCCGGCCGCGCGCGCGTCCGAGCCCGCGCTGGCGGACCTGTCGGGCGCCGCCAGTCACGAGATGGCGAACGCGCTCACCTCCATCCTCGGGTGGGCCGACGTAGGCCTCGCCAGTCCCGGCGCTTCGTCCTCCGCCGCGCTCCGCGCCATCAAAGACAGCGCGGAGAGCGCACGCGCCATCGCGGATGACATCCTGTCGATGGTGCGCACCGCGGACCAAGAAGACTCGAGCGCGACCGCCGCCGACACGGTCTGCGGCGACGTCGTCCGTCTCATCACGCCACAAGCGCGGCGGCGCTCCGTCGAAATCATCCACCGCCCCGGCGACGACCAGCTCTGTCGCGCGCCGCGCAACAAGCTGGTGTCCATCCTGTGGAACCTCATCCACAACGCCGTGTCGGTGGCGCAACCGGGCGGGCGCGTGGAGGTGTGGGTGGAGCCGGAGGGGGAGGCCGTCCTCTTCAACGTGCGTGACGACGGCCCCGGAATGGATCGCGCCACGCGCGAGCGCGCGTTCGAGGCGTACTTCACCACACGCGAGAAGGGCACCGGGCTCGGGCTCTCGGTCGTTCGGTCGTTCGTGAGCACGCTGAACGGCAAGATCGAGCTGCAGACGGCCCCCGGCCGTGGGGCCTGGTTCCGCATCCACATCCCCACGGCCACGCTGGTGCCGCGACGCGGGAGCGGCGTCATCACGCGAATGCCGCGCGTGCTCGTGGTGGAGAACGACCCGATCCTGCGTGAGATGCTGCAGCTCGCGCTGGAGATGCACGACCTCAAGGTGGTCGTGGCCGCAGGTCGCGCCGAGGCGCTGCGCACGACCGACCACTTCGATGTCGCCGTGGTGGACCTGAACCTGGACGACGGCGACGGCCTCGAGTTGATCGAGACCCTGCGGCAGACGGGCCGCGTCGCGCAGGGTGTCATCATCAGCGGCAGCTCCCCACGCACGGGGTGCGACATGACCTGGATGCGGAAGCCGTTCCAGCCCAGCGAGCTGGCCGAGACGATCCGCGAGCTGCTCAGGCGCACCAACGAAGACACTGCCAAGCTCGCTTGAGCCCCGCCGCGCGCGCAATCTTGCTAGAGTCCGGCCCGATGACCACCACGCGCCGCAATGCATGGACGACTGCGTCGCAGCAGAACGTCCGCATTCACGACAGCGACCGAGATCCCACTCCCGGGCTGGTGCTGATTTACTCGCGGCTGCACGCCCAGCTCGTGCCGGTCGCGCCGCTGCGCACTAGCCCGTTCACCGTAGGACGCGAAGACAGCAACGCCCTCTGCATCCCGGAGGCGGCCGTCTCACGCCACCACGCACGCCTGGAGCTGCGCGGCGCTCGCTGGTGGATCGTCGACCAGAAGTCCACCAACGGCGTCACCGTCAACGGAGCCCGCGTGGCCGAGGCGCCCCTGGCCAGCCACGACGTGTTGCGCATCGGCGACAGCGTCTACCGCTTCGCGACCGACGGGGCCACGCGCTACATCGCGTACCCCGTGAGCGGGTCCGTCTTGGCCGGCGCGCGGCCGTTCTCGCACGACCGCTCGGGCTCGCTGATCGGGGGCTATCAAATCGACCAGCTCCTCGACCGCTTGCAGCGCGTCGCCCCGACCGGCCTGTCCGTGATCGTCACGGGCGAGAGCGGCACGGGCAAAGAGCTGGTGGCGCGTGAGCTGCATCGGCGCAGCGGGCGCACCGGTCACTTCCAGGCCATCAACTGCGCCGCGCTGAGCCCCACCCTCATCGAGAGCGAGCTCTTCGGGCACCGCAAGGGGGCCTTCACCGGCGCCACCCACGACAAGCCGGGGCTCTTGCGAGCCGCCGACGGTGGGACGCTCTTCCTCGACGAGATCGGCGACATGCCGCTCGAGGCCCAAGCCAAGCTGCTGCGCGTCTTGCAGGAGAAAGAGGTGCTCCCGATTGGCGCGTCGCGCCCCGTCCCCCTCGACGTGCGGGTCGCCTGTGCCACACATCGCGACCTCGAGGAGCTGGTCGCGGCGGGGTCGTTCCGCGGGGACCTTCTGGCGCGGCTGCGTGAGTTCGAGATCGAGCTGCCGCCGCTCCGCCAGCGCCGCGAGGACGTGCTGCCGCTGCTACGACACTTCCTCGCCGCCGCCGGGCGCCCCGTCTCGGACCCCAGCTTCTCCTACATGCTGGCCCTGGCGCACTACGACTGGCCGTACAACGTACGCGAGATGGAGAGCGCCGTGCGCCTGTCGGTCGCGCTCGCCGGCGCGGGCGAGCTCGACCTCCGGCACTTGCCGAAGCCCATCCAGGCGGCGCTGGACGACCACGGGCAACCGCCGAAGGCGCGAGACTCAGGTGCCGATGCCGGCGCCACGCACGCCGCCCGCTCGGACGCGCCAGACGAGGTGCAGCTCCGTCAGGCGCTCGCCGAGCACCGCGGGAACGTCGCCGCCGTGGGACGCATCTTCGGCAAGGAGCGGATGCAGGTGCATCGCTGGATGCGCCGCTACGGCATCAACGCCGAAGACTATCGCGGCTGAACTCGCGGCCGGCGATCCCCTGACACGCGGCCCTCCGTCCCGTCCGACGAGTCACGCGGTGGGCGGGGGGAGCAACGTGAGGCCTTGATTGTCGCGGTCCTTCAGGCGCTCGAGGATGATGGTGGCCGTCTCCTCGATGGCCAGGTTGGTCACGTCCACGACCATCCACTCCGGGTTCTCGCGGAAGATCGCGTGCGCGTACTCCAGCTCCGCGCGCACGTGCTCGCGCAGGCCGTAGTTGGCGTCCCCCGGCATCCCCAGCTGCTGCAGGCGCTGGCGGCGGATGTCCATCAGGTGGTCCGTGTCCAGCGTGAGCCCGATGACCTTGTGACCCGGCACGTCGTACAGCTCGGGCGGGGGCTCGACGCCCAGCACGAGCGGCACGTTGGCCACCTTCAGCCCGCGGCCCGCGAGGTACGTGGAGAGCGGCGTCTTGCTGGTGCGGCTGACCCCCGTGAGCACCAAGTCGGCGCGCCGCAGGTTGCGCGGCTCCTTGCCGTCGTCGCTCTTCACGGCGAACTCGATGGCCTCCACCCGGCGGAAGTACTCCTTCGAGAGCGGCATCTCGGCGGTGGGGATGTTGACCGGATCCGACTCGAGGAAAGCCCCCACCTTGTGGATGAGGGAGCCGATGACGTCCACGGCCTCGACCTCGTTCTCCTGCGCCAGCTTGTGGAAGAACTCGCGCAGCTCCGGCCGCACGATCGTGAACACGATCATGGAGCCGTGCTCACGCGCCTTCTTGATGACGTCCGACACGGAGTCGCGGTCGCGCACCCGTGTGAACAGGCGTACGGGGACCCGCGCGTCGGGGTACTGGAGGAGGGCCGCGCGCACGACGCGCTCGGCCGTCTCACCGGTAGAGTCACTGACAACGAAGATGGGCTTGGGGTCCATGGAAGGTCCGGATCCTATCACCCACCTGGCAAAGCGCCGCTATCTCGTTCTAGGCGAGCGCGGCGCGACCATCACGCACGGCCGATGCGCGAGCCCAGGGCCCGGCGCTGCATGCCGTTGATGCGACGACGGTTCTTGGCCTTGGCCTTGGCGTGGTGACGGGCGCCCTTGCCCTTGCGGAGGCGGCGGGACTTCTTGGAAAGCGGCAAAAACATGGGTGAATCCTGCGTGGGACGCCCGCTCTGGGGCGGGCCGAAGGTGGGGCCAGAATGGGGCCGGAACGCCCCCCGAGCCCAGCTGGGGCCAAGGGGAGCGCTTTCCTAGCAGGCCTCGCGTCCAATGTCACGCCACGGCGAGGGGTGTGACTCGACGGGCGGGCGCTTTTCCGTCACAACCGCGGGATGCCTACTGGCCCCAAGCTGCGCGCGGAGCGGCGCGACGAGCCTTTCCGCATCGTGCTGGTGGACCCCGAGATCCCCGGAAACACAGGGGCGGCAGCCCGCACGGCGGCCGCGACCGAGAGCGCGCTGCACCTGGTCGGGCGCCTGGGCTTCCGCATCGACGAGCAGTCCGTGCGGCGCGCTGGGTTGGACTACTGGCATCTGGTGGACCTGCACCGCCACGACGATCTGGCGAGCTTCCGGGTGGCCCACCCCGACGCGCGCCTGCACCTGTTCTCCTCTGCGGCCACCAAGAGCTACCTGGACGTGGAGTTCCGTCCCGGGGACGCGCTGGTCTTCGGCAAGGAATCCACGGGGCTGGACCGCGCGCTGCTGGAGGCGCACCCCGACGCCGTGGTGGGCATCCCCACGCTCGGAGCCGTGCGCAGCCTGAACCTCAGCAACGCCGTGGCCATCGTGGTCTACGAGGCGCTGCGCCAGACGGGTGCGCTCCAGCGCACCTACGTCGAGGCGCCGTCACTCGGCAGCTGAGGCCGCGGGGCGCGCCTTCGTCACCGTCACGGGCTGCCCACTCAGCGCGCTGGTCCCCGAGACGCGGTCCACCCGCGTAGCGTCGATGACGTCGTTCACGCTGGCCCCCGGACTCGACGCCGCCACGCGCAGCTGTGTCCCCGCGCGCCCATGCCCGAAGCCGTGCGGCAGGCAGACCACGCCGGGCATGATGTCCGGGGTGACGTGCACGGGCACGTCGATGCGGCCCACCGCCGAGCTCAGGGTCGCGAGCGCTCCCTCGCTCACGCCGCAGCGCTCCGCGTCCTCGGGGTGCATCTCCAGCGTGCAGCGCGATGCACCGCGCATGAGGCGCGGCGCGTTGTGCATCCACGAGTTGTTGCTGCGCAGCGTGCGGCGGCTGATGAGCGTCAGGCCCGGGGGCGCCTCGCCCAGCTGCCGCGCGAGCCCCTCCAGCTGCTCGGCCAAGATGCCCGGGAACAGGTTCAGCTCGTGCTTCGTGAAGCGCAGCACGTCGCCCAGGCGAGCCTCGAGGGGGCCGAGATCCACCGTGGTCCCCGCTGAGCGCAGGGACGCCAGCGACAGGCCCAGATGACGCTGCGGACCCACGCGCAAGAGGGCCTCCAGGATCCGCTCGGGGCGCAGGCGGCGAATGGCCGCTACACCGAGCGCGGCCACACGCTGACCAAGCCCCTCCCGACGCAGCGTCTCGTAGGCGATCTGCAAGAGCACATCCCAGCCCTCACGCGTGCCCGGCGGCGGCGAGATCACGGCGTCGTCGAAGGACGCGAAGTTGCGCACCCCCTGCGCGGCGAAGAGGAACGGATAGTGCGGGCGCTCGAGGGCGACCGGCGTCGGCAGGATGTAGTGGGCGAGCGACGAGGTCTCGTTCACGAAGAGATCCACGCACACCAGCAGCGGCAGCCCCGCGAGCGCGGCTCCGAGGCGGGTCCCGTCGGGATTGGACAAGACCGGGTTGCCCGCGTTCACGATCACGGCCTCGATCTGGCCCACCCCCGGGGTCTCCAGCTCCTCCAACAAGGCCGCCACAGGCAGCTCGCCCAAGAACGATGGCCTCCCCGCGACCCGCGAACGCCCCGGCTGCAGGGCAGCGCCCGACAGCGCGCTGAGTCGCACCATGTCGACGGCCGGCGTCGCGAAGCGCACACCCCCCTCGCGGTCCAGGTTGCCCGTGAGCGCGTTGACGAGGTCGACCAAGAGCGTGGTGGTGGTGCCGTGCTCTTGCACGCAGGTGCCCATGCGGCCGTAGCAGATGCCCCGGTGTGCGGCCCCCAGCTCGTCCGCCAGCGCGCGGATGGTCTCGGCCGCCAGCCCCACATGCCCACAGACGCGCTCCGCCGAGAAGGCACTCGCAGCCTGCCCCAGCGCCTCGAAGCCCGTGTCTCGGCAAAAGGGCGAGCGCGCCGCGGTGCCGTTCGCGAACAGGCGGTCGATCATGGCGAGCAGCAGCAGCGCGTCGGTGCCCGGCCGGACGAAGTGGTGCGCATCCGCGAGCGCGGCCGTCTCGGTCCGCCGAGGGTCCACCACCACGATGCGCCCTCCACGCTCCTGGATGGCGCGCAGGCGGCGCCCGATGTCCGGAGACACCATGCCGCTCCCGTTCGAGACCATGGGGTTCGCGCCGATGATCAAGAGATGCTGGGTGTGGTCCAGGTCCGGCACCGGCACCGCTGCGGCCGCGCCATAGAGCGTCGCGGACGCCACCAGGCGCGGCAGGTTGTCCAGCGACGCCGCGCTGAAGTGGTTGCGCCCCCCGAACGTGCCTCTCAAGACCGTCGAGGCGATCGCAGCGCCGTAGTCGTGGGCGGTGGGGTTCCCGAGGTAGGTGGCCACCGCGTCGACGCCGGCCCGCCCGCGGATCTCGGCCAGGCGCGACCCGATGTCGGCCAGCGCCTCCTCCCAGCTGACGGGAACGAAGCCGCCCGCGACCCGCTTCAGCGGCGTGCGCACTCGGTCCGGGTCGTCCATGAGGTCGCCGAGAGCGGCGGCCTTGGGGCAGATGTGACCGCGCGTGAACGGGTCGTCCTGGTCACCGCGCACCTCCGTGACCCGGCCCCCCTGAACCTTGACGCGCAGCCCGCAGTGGGCGTCGCAGAGCGTGCAGACCGCTCTCGATGACGTGGATGACTCGGCGCTCATTCGGGGGGCTCCTCACAGATCAGGAAGGCCTCGTCGCCCTCGAGGATGCGCTCGTCGGCGCGCGGGTTGATGACGAAGGCGTCGCGGTCGCGGACCAACGCCATCACGGTCCGGCGTAGGTCCAGCATCGCCAGACTGTAGTCGCGGAAGGTCTTCCCCACGAACTCCTCGCCCACGTCGACGCGATAGATCTCGCTGCCGTACTTGTTCGTGAGCAGATCCTGCAGGAGGTCGCCGACCCCGAGGTCTTGCACCGACCGCACCAGCAGCGTCGAGGCGAGGCCGCGCGTGTCCACCACGGCATCACAGCCGGCTGCCTCGAGGTGCTCGCGGTTCTCGGGGTCGATGAGCTCCGCGCTCAGCCGGACCTTCGGGTTCAGCTTCTTGAGCGCCAGGGCGATGAGCGCGGTCTCGTGATCGCTCTGCGGGTTGTTGGGGTCGTTGGCGAAGATGATGGCGGCGGCAGCGTGCTCTGCGGACGACCGTGTCAGCGCGTCGCGGCTGCCCGGCCGGCCACGCACGAAGCGCACGGGCTCGGCGATGGGCGCGGTCTCGAGGTCCGCGACGACGCAGATGCGCATCTCCAAGTAGCGCGGGTCGTGACGGAAGTCGTCCACGGCCCCGAAGGACTTCTCGTTCCAGCCCAGAACGAGCAGATGGTGTTTGAGCATGTGCGTCCGTAGCCCCTTCTGCCCGCGCTCGCGGAAGTCGATGAGCCCCGCGGCGATGGTCGCGGCGAGCGTGCCCAGCACGCCGACGCCGATGATCATGGTCATGACGGCCACGATGCGGCCACCCAACGTCGTGGGATAGAGGTCCCCGTAGCCTACCGTGCTGAGGGTGGTCATGCTCCACCAGAGCGCGTCGCCAGGGTCATGTATCGACGGGTTGTGACCGGACTCGAATTGGTAGAACGCGCCGGCGGCCAGGAGCCACACCGTGAGGGTGACCCAGCTGAGGTTGGCCATCGCGTCCGTACGGAAGGGCAGCTCTCGCCCGCGCAGCACGCGACGCGACAAGGAGAGCACGCGACCAAGGCGGATGAGCCGCACCAAGCGCACCAGGCGCGCGGCGCGCAGAGGACCGATGACGGGCACGCAGCCCAGCAGGTCGAACCAGTTGCGCCGAAAGAAGCGCCAGCGGTAGGGGCGAGCCTTGTAGAAGCGGTAGCCGAAGTCCACCGCGAAGAGGGCGCAGAAGCCGAGGTCGATGGTGCCGATGAGGTGGCCCTCCGCGGAGTCGTGCGGCAGCTGCATGTCCACCAGAATGAGAACTAGAGCGACCACCGTCCCCGCGAGCACCAGGCGATCCCACCAGCGTGGCATCACGGGCTCGGTGTGCAGTGGCTGCAGGCGCTGACTCATGCGGGCGGGAGTATGCCACCGACTTGACCGTGCCGGGGCGCCCCTGCACGGTGAAGGCCTGATGGTTCGTCGTGACGCCACACGTGGCCTGGCCGCGCTAGGACTCTGCTGCGTCGCGGTGGCGCTCTTCTCTCCGGGCCTGCCCGCGGACGCCCAGGACGCCGATCCAGACGCCGACGTGGACGAGTGGGTGGAATTCGAGGATGGCCACACGGGGGAGCACGTTCGTGCTCCGGCTCGTGATCAGCGCCCGCCCGCGCCGCCCGCGGAGCCCGAGGTCGTGGAGGAGGTCCCTCCCGACGACAGCCAGCCCATCGCAACCCCGGTCCCGACCGACTGGCTCCCGAATGACGGCTCCCAGTGTCGCCGCCGCCGCCGTCACCGCTTCTGCGATGGCCCGCTGCGTGTGCCGCGTCCCCACGGCGACGCCGCTGCGCTAGCAGACCGTCTCAACCTGGGCACGCGCGCCGGCCAGTACGTGCTGGAGCACGCCGCACGGCCCGAGTGGGTGGCCGCCATACAGGGGCGCCCGAGCACCACGCTGCGCTGGCCCGTGGACGGGGGCAACCTCTGGCGCGGTCTGCAACCGCGACGCGGTCGGCGGCACGAGCACACCGGCGTGGACATCGGCGCGCGCGCGGGCACCAAGGCGCTCGCGGCCAACGACGGCCTCGTGATCTACGCCCACAACGACATCACCGGCTACGGCAACATGGTGACCGTGGCCCACGTGGACGGGTCCGTGACCATGTACGCCCATCTCCAGGCCGCCTACGTGTTCCCCGGCATGCAGGTGCGTCGCGCGCAGGTGCTCGGCGAGATCGGCGAGACGGGCATCGCGCACGGGACGCACCTGCACTTCGAGTGGCGCATCGACGGCGTCCCGTCGAACCCCCTGCCCCGCTTCACGCGCGTCCCTGCAAGAGCCGAGCGCCGCCTCCGCCAGCTGGAGAGCGGAGGCTGACGCCGTGAACAACGGTTTACGCCACGCCAACGATCGCCCACGACATCGCGCGCTGGACACGCAAGAACTGCGACGAATGCGGCTGGCACGCTCGTTGCGTAGAATACTCCCGAGTCCACCCCCGTCGGGCTCAGGTACAAGGAGTCGCCTCGACAATGCGTAGAGCTTCCATCACAGCCCTCATCCCTCTCTTCTTCCTCCTGCAGGGTTGTCCCGTGTGGGGGGGCGGAAACGACTTCGGATGCTCCGACGAGTTCGGCTGCCCCGGCGGTTACGTCTGCGACACCGTAGGTCTCTGCCAGCTGCCCGAGTGCTCGGGCGACGACGACTGCGGCTCCTTGGAGCGCTGCGTCAACCAGCTGTGCCTGCCGGACACGGACGCCTGTCGCACGGACGGCGACTGCCCGGCCGGGGACTTCTGCGACGAAAGCGACCGCTGCACGCCGAGCACCACCTGCTCCGCGAGCAACCCCTGCGTCCGCCCGGACTACGTGTGCGACTTCCGCGGCAGCTGCGTGCCGGCGCCGCCCACCGGGCAGTGCTCCAGCACGTCGCCCTGCAGCAGGACGGACATTTGTGTGGAGGGCGTGTGCACCCCGCCGGCCTCCGCCTGCGAGTTCGACTTCCAGTGCGGCGCGGGGAAGAGCTGCGTCAACGGCGAGTGCGTCATCATCGGCTGCGGCAACAACGGCGACTGCGCCAACGGCACGTCCTGCATGACGGGCTTCTGCTTGCCGGACCCGAACCAGTGCGACGCCAGCAGCGACTGCGGCAGCGGCGAGCTGTGCGTGGACGGGCGCTGCTTGGCCGACTGCCGAGCCAGCGCCGCGGTGTGCAGCGCGCTCGAGGTGTGCGGTGCCGACGGCTTCTGCCGCCCCGACGTGGCCCCCTCGGCCTTCTGTGACGGCGACGAAGACTGCGCCATGGGCTCGGTGTGCCGCAGCGGCGTCTGCCGCACCCCCTGCACGACTGGCGGCGTGACCACCTGCATGATGTTCGACGTGCAGTTCGACACCTGCGAGAACCGCGGCGACGGCCTCCTCTGCTACGACAGCACGGAGTTCACGGGCTCGAGCTGCCGCGTCGCGGCGGACTGCTCCAACAACAAGAACTGCGTCAACGGAGCCTGCCGCTGAGCCGCCGCGGGCGGACCAGAGCGCGCTGAACGTCGCGGGGGCACATCGTCAGGTGTGCCCCTTCGTCGTTGTGGTTCGGTTATGGGGCGGGACGAGACGGGATGGCGCTAGCGCGCCGCGACCCATGCACGGGGACTGACCACAGCCTCGATGGTCTGGTCGAGGTCGTACTTGGGCGTGAAGCCCAGCACCTCCCGGGCGCGCGTGTCGTCGACCATGCACACGTAGCGCAGGTGATCCAGCTCTGGGGCGGGGAAGCTCGACAGGTGGTAGCGGAAGAGGCGGTCGAGCATGCCCGTCGCGAGGGCACCTGGGATGGGTATGGGGGAGGTGCCGAGCTTCCGGAACATCCGGCTCAGCGGCAGCTCGCCCGCGCCACGCAGGTTGAAGATGCCCTTGGCCCCGGGCCGGAGCGCGTGCTCCAGGGCGCGCACCACGTCCTTCTCGTGGATGGCCTGCATCATGGGGTCGAAGCCCAGCACCGTCAGCGGGCGCTCGAGGCGCAGGTAGTTGCTGGCCGCGTTGCGCACGCCGCCGAGGATGTGACACGGGCGCAGGATCACCGTCTCGGTCTGCGGGTGCCTCCAGAAGAACGACTGCGCGAGCATGTCCAGCTCGATCAGGTCGCGGATGGCGCCGAAGCCCTGTGCGCCCAGCAGCGGCGCGTCCTCGGGCAGGAACTGCGGGTTGTCCGCGTGGGGTCCGTAGACCGCCGCGCTGGACAAGACGACGAGCTTCTCCACCTCGTACTCGACGATGTAGTCGAGGATCTTCTGGAACGCGACGATGTTCCAGTTGTGCCGCTCGCGCTCGCCGACGCGCGGATCGTGGAGGACCCCGAGGTGAACCACCGCCCGCACGCCCTCGGTGCGGAAGATGTCGCGCGTCTTCTTGCGCCGGACGTCCACCTGATAGTGGACCACGTCTTTGGGCTTGTCCGGGAAGCGGCGCCGGTCGATACCCACCACGCGCTCCGTACGGTGCAGCTCGCGCACCAGGAGCTTTCCCAAGCGGCCGCAGATGCCCGTGACCAGCACCGCGCCGCGCTCTTCGTCGGCGTCTGGGTCTTGCAGCGCCTCATCTGCGGCGTCGACCGCCGGCGGCGGGGGAACTGAGGGCGCGCCCCGACGTGCTCGCGGACGGCTGCGCTTGCTGGGCGGGTTGGTGTTGGATTCGTCTCCCACGACGCCCACGATATCACGGGTCGGCGGGGGCGGGAGGTGCAGCTGTAGCGAGCTGTAAGCGGCTCGCGAAGACCCGCCCGTCGACCAGCTCGAGGTCGAGCATGCCCGGCCGCGGCGCAGTCATGCGGGGGTCCATGTAGTCCACCTCCGCGTGCAGGCGCAGCACACCCTCCGCGTCCGATGCCTCGTCCTGGTGCACTTCCCGCAGGCGCAGAGCGAGCCAGGGCACCTGGTGAAACACGCTGGCGAAGTAGGCCTGTACCCCTGCGTGCCCGGAGTGGCGCGTGGGCTGGCCGGCCTCGTCCGGTCGGTGTGGGTCGTCATGATAGCCGGACGGCGCGTAGAGCGCCGTGAGCGCGAGGGAGTCCCTGTCGTGGAAGGCGGCGACGAAGTGACGCAGCGTGCGATGCGCATCCGCGCCGCTCGGGGGCGCCATCGGCTCGTAGACCAGCCGCGCCTCATAGCCGCCACACCAAGACGAGCGCCGCACGAAGAGCTCCAGCCGGGGACCCCGCATGCGCACTTCCCCGGGCACGTCCTCCTGAGGAGCCCGCTCGCAGCGCGGCGAGTCCGGATAGGACACGCGCGCCAGCTCCGTGAAGGCCCACCCCGCCGGTGCGGAGGGGGCGTCCGTCCGCTGCGCGGAGAGGCGCACGGTCTGCGCGCAGCCGTCCACCTCGAAGTGGCGGTCGGCCTCGAAGAGCACGCCACCGGGCACCTCGTGAACGGCGAGGACTTCCGAGAAACCACGCACGCTCATGTCGAGGATGCCCTCGGTGCAGGTGCCCTCTACGTAGCGCCACGCGCTCGCCGCCAGGGCCGCAGTGTCCACCGGGGTCGTCCCGCGGAGCCGGCCGCGCAGCGGGGGCTCCGTGGTCGTTGGCGTGGGCACCTCGGCGCTGAGCGGTCGGGACCCGCACCCTGCCAGAGTCGAGACGCCGAGCAAGAACGGGAGAGCGAGCGCGGCGCCCGGCGGCCGCTGCGAGGCGCTCAAAAGAAGACCCCTTCGCGCGCTTCGAGCCCGCGCTGGAGCATGCTCTCGATGGCCGTGCGCACCGTCCAGACCTTCTCCTCCACCACGGCGTCGTCGTCGTCGGGGTCTCCCTCGAAGCGCAGCGGCTCGCCGAAGTAGAGGCGGTACTTGGTGGGCAGGGGCGCCAGCATCCCCACGAAGAGCTGCGGGATGATCGGGAAGGCGGGCATGCCCAAGAGCTTCGCGAGCGGCTTGATGTCCCCCATGGAGGGGTACTGCTCCTCGGCGCCCACCACCGCCACGGGGACGATGGGCGTGTTGGTCTCGAGGGCCAGGCGCATGAATCCAAGGCCAAACGGCGTCATCTGGTAGCGCTTGTCGAAGGTCTTACTGATGCCCCGCGCGCCCTCCGGGAAGACCACCAGGCTCTCCTCGTTCTCCAGCAGGCGCCGCGCGTTGCTCGGGCTCCCGACCACCTGCCCCACGCGCGGAAAGAGCACGGAGACGAAGGGGAGCTCCGCGGTCCACTTCTCCACCATGCTCCGCGGAAAGCGCGGCGGGTCGGCGTCCATCATGAGCGCGGTCGCGATCATCACGCCGTCGAGGGGCACCTGCCCCGAGTGATTCGCGATGACCAACAACCGTCCGTCGCCAGGGACGTTCTCGATGCCGTGGACCTCGGTGCGGAAGTAGTAGCGATGCAGAAGCGCGGCCCCCGCGAGGACATAGCGCGTGGTGTCCGGGTCGAAGCCGAAGGGGTCGTGACCCGTCTCGTTGTGGTGCGTGCGAATACGCGCGATCTTCGCGTCGATGTCCTCGCCGAGCACGTCTTCGGCGAAGCGCACGACGCGGTCGCCGATCAGCCTCGAGAACCGGGGTGACACCTCGGGCTGAAGATCGAAGGGCCTCTGAGACCCCGCGACGGGAGGCGGGCGCGTCGCGTCCGTGTGCGGCTTGACCATGGGCTGATGGTGGCGATGGCGGCGCCGGCCGTCAACGCGCGCACGCGCAGGGAGCGCTGATTCGCGCCGCCGCGCGCCTGCCGGAAAATTGACCGCGGGGTGCGCTTCGTGTTCTCGCGAAGGGATGCGACGATTCACTCTTCTTGGTCTCTCGCTGGGGCTCGTGTCGCTCGCCGCGTGCCCATGGTCGTCGACCCACGTCGAGGCGCAGGCTCCGGCCGTGACGCGCGGGGCCGTCCGCGACACCGCGGTAGCGCACGAGCCGCACGACGACGGCGAGGAAGAGATCGACGACGCAGACACGGACGGCGCGCGACCTCGCGCCCGGCGACGCTTCGACTACTCGCGCTACAGCGACGGGCCGCGCCGCGTTCCCACCGCCGGCGGCAGCTCGCTCGCACGGCAGCGACAGCTGGGTCTCGGGACGCGGGAGACGGCCAGCCGGTTGCTCACCGGGCGCCCCGAACCGCGCTGGGTAGCCGCCGCCCGCGGCGAGGTGGGGGACCAGCTGCTGTGGCCCGTACGGACGGGCCGCTTCGGGCGCGGCTTCGGCTACGTGCGGCAGACGCGCCCCGACAAGCGCCATGACGGCGTGGACGTGGTCGCGGCCGAGGGCAGCACCGTGCGCGCCGTCGCCGATGGGCTGGTCGCCTACGCGGACAACGACGTGCGGGGCTTCGGAAACCTGCTGCTGGTGGTGCACGCAAACGGTTGGGTGTCGCTCTATGCGCACCTCTACCGCATCACCGTCCCTGCCGGGTATCACGTTCAAGCTGGCGAGCGCGTGGGCTTCGTGGGCAACACGGGGATCTCACACGCGCCGCACCTGCACTTCGAGCTGCGCGTGGACGGCCACCCCACCAACCCCCTGCCACACTTCGAGGGGCGCCCGTGGATCGACGCGTATCGCACGTGGCAGCGGCAGCTGGCCGACGGCACGTACCGCGCGCCGACGGAGCACCGCACCTTGCCGGGCTCCTCCCGTGACCCCTCCGGCCCGAACGACCGCGTGCACGCCGACGCGGAGACGAGCGCTCCGGCCGTGGTGGAAGCCGACGCGCCCCCCGAGCGCGGAAGCGAGACGGATCCCGCCGCGGTGGCTCAGCGGCTGCTCGCGGCGCCACCCACGCGTGAGCTGCGTGAGATGGCCAACGGGCGACAGTTCCGCAACGCCCTCTGGCCTCTGCGTGGTGGGGGCGTGCGTCGCTCCTTTCGCGCGTCGAGTCGGGGCGTCGAGCTGAACGCGGAGCGGGGCACCGCCGTGCGCGCAGCGAGCGACGGGCTCGTGGCCTACGTCGGGCCGCTGCGCGGCTTGGGCGACGTGGTGGTGCTGCTGCACAGCAACGGCTGGGTGTCCCTCTACGCCCGCTTGGGCGAGACGCACGTCGAGATCGGCCAGCCCATCCGACGCGGCGAGTGGATCGGCGCCCTCGGCCGCAGCGCCCTGCACTATCGCTTGGTCATCGAAGGCGAGGCCGTGGATCCCGCGCCGCACCTCGCGCAGATCCCCGAGGGCGTCAGCCTCTGACGGGTGGTGCCACGGGCCTGGCTCGCGTCAGCCCGTAGAGCCCCCGCGGCTGAAGGCGCCTCCCCGGGCGCGCAGCTTCTCGAGCACGGGCACGTCGGCAGGGGGGAGGTCGTAGCGCCCCAGCTCGTCGACCCGGCACCACGCGTGGTCCGCGACCTCGATGTGCTGGACCTCGCCCCGCACCAGGCGGCACGCATAGAACAGGAGCAGGACCTCCTTCTCGGGGTACACGTGGTGCGTCACCTCGAGGATCTCCACGGGCTCGATGTCGATGCCGCACTCCTCGCGGCACTCGCGGATGACCGTGTCCGTGGGTGCCTCGCCAGGCTCGAGCTTGCCGCCCGGGAACTCCCACATGCCTGGGAGATGCCCCGTCGCGAGTCGACGCGTGAGCAGGATGCGGCCGTCACGCTCGATGACCGCGGCGGCGACGACGACGCGCTTCATGGGGCAGGCGTGACGGTGGGTCCGCCGCCCCCCTCCCCGCCTCCACCGCCCGCAGACGCCCGGCGCAGCTGAGCTTCGAGGCGCGCGATGCTGGCTTGTGCCGATGTGAGCTCGGCGCGCGCGGCGGCCAAGTCGGCGCGCGCTTCGGCGACCTCCGCCTGGAGCGCGGTAGCGCGGGCCTCCGCCTGCGCGGCGCGTCGCTCCAGCCCGGCGTTGTCGGACTGCAGCGCCGCGAGCTGGCTCTCCAGCTGCGACACGCGCGCTTCCGCGCGCTGCTGGGCGGCGCGAGCGGCGTCGCGTTGCTGCGCCGCGCTGTCGCGGGCACTGCTCGCGCTCTGGGCCTCTAGCTCCGCGCGCCTGCGCGCCGCGTCCGCGGCGTCCCGCTCGCGCGCAGCGGCCTCGGCCGCCCTCACAGCCGCGTTGGCTTGCTGCACGGACCGCTCTTGGGCGGCCTGCGCACGCTCCGCCGCCGCCTCCGCCTCGGCTCGCAGGCGCCGTGCGTTGGCTGCGGCGCTCGCGGACTGACTCCCGCGACGCTGCGCCTCTTCGGCGGCTGCGAGCGCCGCGGCCGCCTCGTCCGCGGCAGCCGCGGCCCGGCGCTTCGCCTCGGCGGCCTCCTCGTCCAGCTCCGCGACCCGCGACTCTTGCGCCACCACGTTCTCCTCGAGGTCCGTGATGCGCTCGCCGGCCTCCGCAACCTGGCCGCTGAGCTCGACCGACTCGGTCTCGAACTGCCGCGCCTTGGTGAGCTGGAAGATGCCCCACGTCGCCACCGCACCGACGAGGCCGAGCACCAGCGTGAGCCACAACGCGCGCCGTCGCTGCCGCTCCGGGAGCAACAGCACATCGAGCTCGCGGCGAAACTCGTCCGCGCTGGGTCGCAGCGCAGGGTCGATGGACAGCCAGCGCGCGAAGTGCTTGCGGAGGTAGCGCAGAGAGCGGGCCTTGGGCGGCGGAACCGGCTGTTCGGCGCGCGTCTTCAGGAACGCCTCCACCTGACTCTGGTCCTGCGGCAGCTCGGGCATGGTGCCCGGCTCGAGCACCTCGCGCAGCGTCAGGGCGAGCGCGAACACGTCCGCCTTTCCGTCCGCGAGAGGGTTGGCCATGGGCCAGGAGCCCGCGATCTCGGGCGCGAAGTACGCCAGACTCCCCGCGGCCATGAGCTCCCCCGAGCGCACCGCGACGCCAAGGTCCAAGAGCTGCGGCTGGAGCTCGTCGTAGCCCGTGACCTTGGACAGGAAGACGTTGGCGGGCTTGAGGTCCTGGTGACGGATGCCCACCGCGTGCAGCGCCGAGAGACCGGCCGCCAGCTTCTCGAAGACGGGCTTCGCTTCTTGGCGCGTCAGCACGACCTCCTCGAGCGTCTCGCCCTCGAGCCACGGCATCGCGAACCACAAGCGCCCCTCGTGCCAGCCGTAGTCCAGGAAATGCAGGACCGACGGGTGGTGCACCGCAGAGAGCAGCTCCAGCTCGCGCATGGCTGCGGCCCGCTGCTCCTCCGTGCGGGCCGGGTGCCGCATGATCTTGATCGCCACCCGATGGCCCCGCACGTTGCGGTCCTCCGCCCGATACACCTCCCCCTGTGCACCCGACCCTACGGGCGTGTCCACGATGAAGCGCTGGCCGATGGGGGTGCCGACCGGGAGGCTGAAAGAGTCGCTCATGGGGTCTCGAACACTGCGACGATGTACTCGCCGGCGTGTTCACCCCCGGCGTCGACGAAAGTGTCGAGCGCGAGGTAGTGTGTGCCGGCGGCGAGCGCGAGCGTCAGGTCTTGGTGGTTGCGCGCGACGCAGCTGGCTCCGGTCGTCCCCGTCAGCAGGTGCACGTCCACGTCCACGGTGCCACGGTCGAAGACCAGCACGCGCACGGTGGCGGGAGCCGCGAGGTCGAGGCGGTAGAAGAGCTCGGGGCCCGACTCATTCTGCGCCGCCATGCAGCCGGTGTAGGTGTCGATGCTGTCGTTGGTGGAGAAGAGCGTGCTGGCCACATGCGAGAACGGCAGCTCGGGGATGACGAAGGGCGCGCCGGGAGACCCGTCGCCGACGAGGGGCACGTCTGCGGGGTCGGGGGGAGCGCCCCCCTCTACGACGCGTCGCGCGCGGTCAAGCGACTGCAGCGTGAGCAGGTTGCGGACGTTGTACCCAAACTGAAGCCCCGCGCTGGTCAGCTGGCACGCGCCCCCGCTGAACGCCGCCGGGTGGAGGTTGTCGGGACCGAGGCCGTGCTCCGGCAGCGGCAAGAGCTCCCGGTGCAAGTCGATGAACGGCACCTGCCGCGCCTGCGCCACCGCGCGCACCGCCATATTGAACACCGGCACCAGCAAGTCGCTGGTGGGGTTGTCGTCGCGCGGCATGATGCTGGACCAGAGAGGCACGATGCCCTCGTCCAGGAGCTGGTCGGTGAGGTCCAGCACGCTGTTGGCGTAGGCGAACACGTTGGTCTGCTCGATGTCGTTGGTCCCGTACATGGCGACCGCGTAGCGCGGGTTTGCCACAGTGACCTCCTGCGTCAGAGGCGACGGGTCTCCCGCGATGGCCCACGCCGCACCGCGCCCCACCTCGGTCGCGTAGCTGTCCCGGTTGAACGGGGTCGCGCCCTCGATGTCGCCGCCGCGGAAGTGATCCAGGGTGGGCTGCAGCGAGACGCGCCCGTCGAGGTCGACGTTGCTCCCGGCGAAGCAGTGTAGGAACTGGCTGCTGTAGGTCGCCGACGCGCCGACCTTGATGAACACGTCGTCGGACGAGGTGCCGCGCGCCACGACCTCGCGCAGGTGGTTGGCGACGTGAGGGGTGATGGGCGAGAGGGTGCGGTCCTCCGGGTAGCGCGCGGGGAACGTCGGGGC
Organism: Sandaracinaceae bacterium; assembly: GCA_020633075.1. Classification (GTDB taxonomy): domain Bacteria; phylum Myxococcota_A; class Polyangia; order Polyangiales; family Houyiibacteriaceae; genus JADJJE01. Next base: position 1,139,770 of record JACKEI010000001.1, on the reverse strand, counting down.
ACCCTGGTCCGACCCTTGCTCCACCCCTTGGTCGGCGGACCCGAGGTCGGGCACCCCACCGTCTCCCATGAAGCCGAGGTCGTAGCGGAAGGTCGGGTCCGGATCGCCCACGCAGCCGGCCAACAGGGACGCTGCGCCGACCGCAATGGCTGCGGCAACACGCAGCCTGCACCTCGGGGGGCGTCGTTGCCTGGCCGTCGCAATCACCGGGCGAGTGTAGCGGCTCGGTCGCTCGGGCGGCAACGCTCTCGACCGCGCGCCGTGTGAATCACGGGGGCGTCGGCCCGGCCGCGCCCGCGCCGCTCACTGCGTAGCGGAGTCGGACACGCGCCAGCAGCACGCCGACCTCGGCGTTCAGGAGCTGCACGTGCGCCTGTACGCGCTCGAGGCGCGCGTCGACCACGTCGCTCTGCACCACCGTGCCGGCCTCCAGCGCCGCCCAGCTCAGGCGATAGGTCTCGTCTGCGGCGCGCACCAGCGCCTGCGCCGCCACCACGCTGTGCTCCGCGGCCTCCAGCTGGAGGTAGGCCGACGCCACCTCCACGCGCACGCCGTCTCGCACGCGCTGCACGTCGGTCCGCAGCCGCGCGAGCTCGGCCTCGGCGCTGGCCGTCTGCTGGCGCGCGTCGAGGGTCTGCTGCAGCGACCAGCTCAGCACGGCGCTGACGTCCCACGCGGGGGTGAACTCCGCCCGCTGAGGGAACACGCGGGGGTTGGGGTTGGCGTAGACGAAGTTGGCCTGCACCGCCACGCGGGGGTACTGCGCTCCGCGCGCCGCACGCAGCTGATGGCCACGCGCGTCGCGGATGGACACCAACGCGAGCAGCTCCGGGCGCACGCTCTCCGCCTGTTCTTGAAGCTCCTCGAGCGTGCCCGTCGGGACGGGGGCGCCCTCGGCGCTGGTCAGGCGCAGCTCGAGCGGCCCCTGATGGTGCGTCAGCGCGCGCAGCGCCTCGACGGTCAGGGCCACCCCCATCTCGGCCTGGGCGATGGCGACCTGCGCGGCGGCGACGCCAGCCTCCACGCGCATCAAGTCCACGGGCGCGGCGGCCCCCTCCCGCACCAGCAGCGCCACCCGCTCGCGGTGGGCCTCCGCCTGGACCAGCGCGTCCTGCGCCACACGCAGCGCGGCGGCCGCGCGCACGTGCTCGTAGAACGCCTCGCGCGCCTGGACCTCGACGCTGCGCCTCTCGACCTCGGTCTGGATGCGCTGCGCGTCCAGCGCCGCGTCGGTGGCCCGCACCTGCGGCAGCACGGTCAGGAACAGATCCGTGAGCGGATACGAGACGCTCGCGGTGAACGCGTACTGGTTGCGCAGGATGGGGAACGAGGTGTTGGTCAGGCCGTCGATCAGGCCTCGGAACACCAGGCGCGCGTTGGGGTCCTGCACGCTGTTGATCGCCAAGTCGATGGCGGAGTTGTCGAGGCCGCCGGCGATGGACCCGTTCTGGATGTTGGAGATGCGCGTGTAGCGGAACCCCAGCTGCACCTCGGGCACGAAGCCCAGCAGCGCCCTCTGCGCTCCCGCGCGGGCGGCGTCGACGGAGGCGCGGGCGGCCTCCACAGTGGGCGCGCTCGCGAGCGCCTCGGCGACCACCTGCTCCTCCGTGAGGCCAACGCTGCGCTCCCGGGCGAGGGCCCGCAGCTCGGACTCGGCAACGTCCTCTGCGGCGATGGCGGCGCGGGCCACGTCCGTCGGGGCCTGTGCGGTGGCCGCCGAGGTCAGCGCGAGGCCGCCGAGAGAGAGCGCGACGAGCAGCCCTCCGCCAAGCGAATAGTGCCTGGGGAGAACGCGAATGGAGAGCGAGCGAATCATCAGGACCTCCGAAAAACGACCGCGCGCGCGAGTTGACACGGCAACGGAAGCGCCTATTACCTGCTCCCTATGCCTCGTCAGTTCAAGGTTGCAGTCGTCGGTGCCACGGGCGCCGTAGGTCAGGAGATGTTGCGCGTGCTCGAAGAGCGGAATTTTCCGGTCAGCGAGCTCGTCCCGGTCGCTTCGGCGCGCAGCGCGGGCAAGACCGTGACCTTCAAGGGGCAAGAACACACCGTGGTGGCGATCTCGCCCGAGGCCTTCGACGGGGTGGAGCTGGCGCTCTTCTCGGCCGGCGGCGGCACCTCGCTGGAGTGGGCCCCCATCGCCGCCAGCAAGGGCGCGCTCGTCGTGGACAACAGCTCCGCGTGGCGCCGCGACCCGGACGTCCCGCTGGTGGTGCCGGAGGTCAACCTGGACCACGCGGCCAACAGGCCCAAGGGCATCATCGCCAACCCGAACTGCAGCACCATCCAGATGGTGGTCGCGCTCAAGCCCATCCACGACGCGGCGCGCCTGAAGCGCGTCGTTGTGGCGACCTACCAGGCCATCAGCGGCGCTGGCGCGCAGGCCGTGGAGGCCTTCCGCACGCAGGCCCGTGAGTACGGCGAAGGCAAGTCCGGCAAGGACATTACGGCGGGCAAGCTGGGCGACGTGCTGGCCGGGTCCCTCCTCATGCGCTGGACGCCGGACGTCGACAGCGGCTACCAGGAGGAAGAGCTGAAGATGGTCGTGGAGACCCAGAAGATCTTCGGCGACAGCAGCATCCGCGTGTCCCCCACGGCGGTGCGCGTGCCGGTGGAGTCCGGTCACAGCGAGGCCGTCACCGTGGAGACCCACGAGCCCATGGACGCGAAGCGCGCCCGGGCCCTGCTCGAGAAGGCGGCCGGCGTGGTGGTGATCGACGACTTCGCCAAGGGGCTGTACCCCAAGCCGGCGGACGCCGTGGGTCAGGACCCTGTCTACGTGGGCCGCATTCGCGACGACGTGGGCAACCCGGGGGGCATCCAGATGTGGGTGGTCTCGGACAACCTCCGCAAGGGCGCGGCGCTCAACGCCGTGCAGATCGCCGAGGGCGTCTTGATCGGTCCCGAAGCCTTCAAGCGATGACGATTTGTCACGGCCCGGAGGCGACACAGCCGGTCCGTGCCAGAATGTCCCAGCCGCGTCTCACGGCCATGGCAAACTGCGGAAATCAGGCCGTGGCGCGCCGTGCAAAGCTGGCCTGCCCCTTGCTAGAGAACCGGGAACTTATGAGGACCCCTCGCGCCCTGGCGCTCCTTACACCAGTCTTGGCAGTCGCACTCACGTCGGTGCCCCTCGCCATCTCCTCCCCGGCGCATGCCCAAGGGGGCATCACCATCACGCGCTTCTCCGTCGAGCAGGGCACCACCGTGATCCTGGACTCGTCGGAGCTCGGGTCGAGCAGCCTGCGCGGCTACAACGCCGCAGAGTGCGCGGCCGCGAGCACCATCGTCACCAACTTCACGCTGATGAACGTGCCCAGCGGCACGACCATCTTGGACGCGTGGCTATCCAACGGGACCACGGACTGCTCCCTCGCGACGGCGCGCCAGACCGGCAACGGACGGCAGTGCAGGCACCTGCTCGTGAACCCCGACTACGACCCCACGGGGACGGCGCAGATGACGCTCGCCGAGATGTTCGAGCCAGCCAGCACGAGCGAGCCAGTCGACAACGGGTGCGAGTCCTCCTCCCAGACCGCCATCGAGTACACGCTCTGGTTCTTCGCTACCGGGTCCACCGAGAACACGGGCGAGGTCCAGTCTACTCAATACGGCTCCGTGAAGTTCCGGGTGGACGTCGGCGCGCCCTCGGCGCCCACCCCCTCGGCCACCACGCTGAGCGGCGGCGGGTCTGTCTCGGTCGGCTGGTCGGCGACCTCGACCAACACCGCGAACGAGACCTACCGAGTGTACGTAGACGACAGCATCTCGGCCTGCGGCGACACCGGCCAGCTGGCTGCCGGGGACGTAGCTCCCACCGACGCCGACTACGAGGTGAGCGCGCTCAGCGCGCGCGTGAACCTCTCGAGCTACGCCGACGATCGCTCCGTGCTGGTCTTCGTGAGCGCCGTGGACGCGTCCGAGAACCAGAGCGTGCTCTCCTCCCCGGTGTGCGTCACGCGCATCCCGACCGTGGGCTTCTGCGAGTCCCTCGAAGCGGGCGGGCAACCTTGCACCAACAGCTGCGTCGCTGGCGTCGGCGGGAGCGGCCCCGTGCATGGCGCGTGGTGGGCCGCAGCGGCTGCGCTCGCCGTGGCCTATCGCCGGCGGAGAGCGCGCCGATGAGCACGCGCAGAGACACGACCATGACCGCCCACGACCGGCACGCCTCGCTCTCCCTCTACCGGGTCGCATCGGCGACGCTGCTGGGGCTCGTCACGCTGCTCGCGCTGCCAGGCCTGACCTCGGCGCAGTACTCGGACGAGTACCGCACGCGCGGTACTTCACCCGAGCGCTTCGACTGGCAGCTGCACATCGGCCCCTACACCCCCTACGTGGGAAGCAACGCCTTCCGCGACATCTTCGGTGGTGACGGCGGACCCATGCTCGCCATGGAGCTGGACACGCACATCGTGCGCATCCCCTACGTGGGCCCACTCGGCATCGGCGTGCGCGGCGGCTGGTCGCGCTACCGCGCGCGGGCGTGCAGCGTGAGCACCGACGGCTCGCCCGACTGCGACAACCGCGCGGACGAGAAAGAGAAGTTCGTGCTCTTGCCGGTGTCCATCCTGGCAACGCTGCGCGTGGACGTGCTGGCGCGCGAGCTGAACTTCCCGCTGGTGATCACGGGCAAGCTCGGCCTGGACACCTTCTTCTGGCGCTCGCGCCGCGGCGGCAGCAGCCAGGGCAGCGGGCGCAGCCTGGGCATGCGCTGGGGCGTCATGTTCGCGCTCGAGCTGGACTTCATCGAGCCGCGGGCAGCGCGGCGCCTGGACGAGGACTGGGGTATCAACCACAGCTACCTCTTCGTCGAGCTCTACGGCTCGCTGTTTGGCACCAGCATCCCCATGCGTGACGCGTTCACCTGGAGCGCTGGTCTGGGCCTCTCGTTCTAGTGGCGGACACAGCCACGCCGCGTGAGGCGCCCTTCCCTCACGGCGTGCGCCTCTGGGTGCGCTACGACGGCACCAGCTTCCACGGCTGGCAGTACCAGGACAGCGTCCGCACCGTGCAAGGCGAGCTGGAGAAGGCCATCGCCCAGATGGCAGGCAGTGAGTTCAGTCGCGTGCGAGGGGCCAGCCGCACGGACGCAGGCGTGCACGCCGCAGGGCAAGTGGCCGCCTTCGACTGTGCGCGGGAGATCTCGCCACACGGCTGGGTGATGGGGCTGAACGGCTACTTGCCCAGCGACGTGGCCGTGGCGGACGCGGAGGCCTGCGCGCCGGACTACCAGCCGCGCTTCGACGCGTTCGAGAAGACCTACCGCTACCGCCTGTACTGCGGTCGCGCGCGCGACCCCCTGCGCTGCCGCGACGCCTGGTACATCGGGCCCGGCCTGGCACGCAAGGACCTGCGCGAGCGCAGCGAGGACGCGGCCACCTACCTGGACTTGGACGCCATGGGCAAGGCCGCGAGCGCGCTCGAGGGAGAGCACGACTTCCGGGCCTTTCGCTCCGCGGACGACGAGCGGGTCAGCACGCTGCGCCGCATGGAGAGCATCCGCATCCTCCGCGGCGAGGACCCCGGCGACGTACGCGTCGAGGTGCGCGGCAACGCGTTCATGAAGAACATGGTGCGCATCTTGGTGGGCACGCTCGTGGAGGTCGGACGGACACGCATGGCGCCCGACGTCATCCCGAGCCTGCTGGGCCCGGAGGCGCGGCGCGAAGACGCTGGCCCCACGGCGCCCGCTCACGGACTGACGCTCATGGGCATGCGCCTGGGGCGCCTCGGCCAGCCCCGGACGTAGCCCAGCCAACGGGCCGCATGCATCTCTGGCGCGTAGTGCTTAGGCTGAAGCCCATGCGCTGGCTGCCCGGAGTTCTGCTCATCGTCTCGACCGCCCTCGCCTGGTCCCCACGCCCGGCCGGCGCCCAGGACCTCAGCGGCCCGGCCGACACGGTGCTCGAGATCCCGGAGGGCGCGGGAGCGCTGCCCGACACGCCTGCTGACTACACGCGCGAAGTAGTCGGGACGGTCACGTGGGACTACCCCACGCAGGCCACGGAGCCCACGCGCGAGCTCATCGCAGCCTGGCGACCCGCCTGGGACGCCATCGAGACGGACCTCGGCGAGGCCCTGGACAGCCGCATGACCATCCGCGTGGCCCGCAACGCCGACGAGATGCGCGCGCTCGCTCCCGTGGGGCTGCCGCCTCCCGAGTACGCGGCCGGGGTCACCTACCCCGCGCTCGGTCTCGTGCTGCTGACGTTCACCGCGCCTCACGGCGTGGAACCACCGGACATCCAGAAGGTGCTGGTGCACGAGCTGTCACACCTCGCGCTCTTCCGCGCGGTGCAAGGCAATCCCGTCCCGCGCTGGTTCGCGGAGGGCTTGGCCATTCAACAAGCTGGAGAGCTCTCGTTCGAGCGCGCCAAGGTCCTGATGCGTGCCACCTACGGCTCCGAGCGCATCCCGCTGCGCGAGCTGTCGGAGCGCTTTCCGACGCGCGCGTACGACGTGGACCTCGCCTACGCCCAGAGCGCCGACATCGTGCGCTTCTTACTGGACGATCCGCGCGGGACCGTGAAGCTGCGCCGCTTGGTGCGCGAGCTGCGCACGGGAGCCACCTTTGCGGACGCGCTCGAGCACGCGTACTACATGCGCCCCGCGGAGCTCGAGCGAGAGTGGATCGCCGACCTGAGCTCCAGAAACAGGCTCTTCCCGCTGCTGCTGGGCGGAGGCGTCGCGTGGACCCTGGCCGCCCTGCTGCTGCCCATCGCATACCTGCGTCGCCGGCGCCGCGCGCGAGACCTGCTGGCCGCCATGGCGCGCCGCGAGGCCCAGGAACGCGCGGAGAGGCTGCGCGAGCTGATCGAGACCCTCCGGGCGCGTCAGGCGGTGTGGGTGGTGCCCACGGCACCGCTGCTGAACGCCGCCGAGGGCGAGGGCTCCGACCCCACGCCTCTTCGCCAGGAGGCCGCCAGCAGTGACGGTGCGGTGCCGGTCGTGCGTGTCGGCGACGAGACCCACACGCTACATTGAGCGCGGGCGCGAGCTCCGCGCCGAGACCCCGTGACCGTGCCCATGCCGTGCCTGCGAAGACCTCACGGGGCATAGACCCCAGCCCGAGACGGAACGGAGAAACCCCGCCCGGACGCCACGTTGGGCGACCTCACGGGGTCCACGAGCACGAGGAAGCCGATACGGCTACTTCGACTCGGGGTGAACCGGGAACTTCGGGGTGGTGCCCTTCTTTTCGAGCTGCTTCTTACGCGCGCGACCCATCTTCGTGGTCTTGTTGTTGCGGCGGGTCTTGGTCTTGCTGGAGGCGGACATGGGGCGCGTTGTAGCGGGCATGCCCCAATCGAGCAAGTGGATTCCTAACGCGAAGCGTTGCTGCGGCCCGCTTCGGTCCGCGCCCGGACCACCTCGCGGTACGCGCGATGAAGCTGCCCGGCCACGGGACCGGGGCGCCCACCCGCGATGACACGGTCGTCCACCTTCACGACGGGCACGACCTCGCGGATGCTGCTGGTGATGAAGACCTCGTCCGCATCGTAGAGATCCCCAGGAAACAGCGCCTCTTCGTCGACCGGGAGACCAATGGTGCGGGCAGCCTCGAGCACCGTGGCCCGCGTGATACCGGCTAGAATGCCGGCCTCGGCGCGCGGGGTGCGCAGCCGGCCGCCGCGCACGACGAAGATGTTCGAGCTCGCGCCTTCCAGCACCTCCCCGCCCCGCCCGGTGATGATCGCCTCGTGGGCGCCCGCCTGCTTGGCCTCGTGCACGGCCAAGAGGTTGGCCAGGTAGTTCGAGGCCTTGACCCCTGCCGCCTGCGGGTCGTCAGTTGGCCGGGAGACCTGCATGACGCGCACCGACACGCCGTCACGGTAGTGCGACTCCGGCACGGTGGGCACGGGGGCGACGATGATGACGCGCGTGGGGTCTTTCGCCGTCGTGAGGTCGTAGGTGAGCGGGCCGCTCCCGCGCGTGACCACCACCCGCAGGTAGCTGTCGTCATTGCCAGAGGCGCGATGCGCGGCCGTCGCCTCCTCCGCCAAGCGGGCGAGGGAGACCGGCAGGGGAATCAGCAGGCGCGCGGCCGAGCGCGCGAGGCGCTCGAGGTGCTCGGTCTCGGCGAACGGGATTCCGTCGTAGGTGCGATACACCTCGAACACGCTGTCGCCGTACAGAAAGCCGCGATCGAAGACCGAGATCTTCGCGTCCGTCTCCGCGAAGATCTCCCCGTTGATGGAGACGACCGTGGCCATGCCTCAGCTCTTGAGAGTGGCCAGCAGCGTCGCCGCCCGCTCGTGCGAGGAGTCTTCGGCCACCGCGCGCTCGAGCATGGAGATGGCCTTCGAGGCCTCCCCCTGCTGGTGCGAGATGTCGCCCAAGTAGAAGTAAACGTCCGCCTTGGTGAGCCCGTCCTCCGGCTGCAGCTTCTGGAGCAGCAGCGCGCGGAAGGTCTTCTGAGCGCGATCGAAGTCCCCGTTGCGGTGCGTCAGGATGCCCAGGTCCTTGAGGATGCTGACGTTGGTGAGATCGATGCGGAAGGCCGCGTCGTACTGCTCCATCGCGCCCGCCTGGTCACCCATGCCGTCCAGGGCCTTGCCCAGGCGATGGTGGAAGGCCGCCAGCTCCTTGCTGCGGCGGCCGCCGAAGCTGGCGATGATCTGCTGCAGGACGGGCACCGCGTCGGCCTGGCGACCGGCCTGGATGTAGAGGTCGCAGAGCGGCAGGAGCACGTCGCGGTCCTCGGGGTTGAGCTCCGCCGCGCGCTCGAGGTAGGTGGCCCCGCTCCCGGCGTCGCCGAGCTTGTCCGTGTAGAGCGCAGCGATCTCCTTGAACAGAGCCACGCGCTTCTTGTCGTCCGTCTCACGGTCGGCGCTCTCGGCCAGGAACTGCGCCAGCGCGACGTGCTTCCCGTGTGTCTCGAGGTGCTTGCGGAGGCGCTTGCGGGCGTCACCCGACGCATCCAGCGCGTCGGCTTGGCGCAGCATGGCCTCGGCGCGCGCGAGGTCGCCCAGGTCCTGCTCCGCGAGTTCCGCGACCCGCAGCGTCGTGGCGAGAGCCTCGGCTCCCTCCAGCACGGGCAGCAGCCGGTCCAGGGCGTCGGCCGTGGCCGCCTTGTCGCCGGAGCGATCGAAGAGCGCCACCCTGGCGCGCAAGCTCGGCTCGTGGGCAGGCTGCTGCGCGAGGATCCGGTCGTGGGCCGCGATGGCCCCCGCAGCATCCTCCAGCCGCTCGGCGCGGACATCGGCGAGACGCGTGAGCAGCGCCACCAGGCGTCCGGGGTCGGACTCGGTGCTGCTGCGCCGCTCCAGGATCTCGGCCACGTCCTCCCAGCGCTCTTCGAGCCCCAACAAGCGCTCCATCTCGTCCAGCGCCTCGACGTGGTTGGGGTCGATCTCGAGGATGTTCTGGAGCTGCTCCAGGGCGTCACCGCGCCGACCGAAGGCCTGCTCGTCGAGCCGCGCCATGCGTACGCGGGCGCTGATGCGGTCTTCGGTGGTCTCGGCCAAGTCGAGCCGGCGCTCGATGAGCTCCCGCAGCGAGTTCCAGCGCTCGTCTGCGGTGTAGAGCTCCTCCAGCGAGTCGATGGTGGAGAGCGCGGTCGGGTCCTCCTCGAGCAGCTCCTCGTAGGCCAGGGTGGCCTTCTGCGTGTCTTGCAGCGGGCCCGCGTACAGCTCCGCCAGCTTGCGACGCAGCGCCATGCGGGTGCCGGGATCGGCCTCGACCTCCACGCGCTTGGCGAGCAGCTGCACCACCTCGGGCCACTGCTCCTGCACCGTGCGGATGTCGATGAGGCCGTCGAGGGCGTCGGGGTCCGTGGGGTCGATGTCCAGGATGTGGACCAGACAGGCCGACGCGGTGTCCGTGTCGCCGGCCGCTGCGGCGAGGGACGAGGCCTCCCTCAGGCGGTCCTTCTTCGCGAACTCGTCCATGTCGGCCTCGGCCCATGCGCGCAGCGCTGGGATGAGGTCGGCGTTGCGCTGCCCCGCACGGAGCAGCTCCACCAGCTGCGCGTGGGCGTCGAGGGCCTCCGCGTCCGCGCGAATCGCGACCCGCAAGCAGGCCTCGGCGGCGGCCGCATCCCCGAGCCGATCGCGGTACCAACCGGCGGCGCGGACGTTGAGGTCGCGCACCATCATGCCGTCCAGGTCACCGCTCTTGCTGACCGTCTCGACCATGCCACGCAGGGACTCCCAAGCGCCCGAGGCCTCGGCCAGTCGCTCCACCTCGGCGGACAGCAGCGTGTCCCGCGGGTCGATCTCGAACGCGCGACGCATGGACGCGAGGGCGCGCTGTGTGTCCCCCAGGTCGTTCTCCCAGATGACCGCCGCGTCTTGCAGCATGCGGACGCGCTCGCCGTCGGTGTCCGCCAGGCGAATGCGGATGTCGTAGAGCTCGAGCACCTTGTCGTTGCGCCCCTCGGCGCGGTACGCCACGTCGAGCACCTCGACCACGTCCATGGCGAGGCCGGGGTTGTCCGTGAGGGTCTCGAGGACCGCGAGCGCAGCTTGGTTCCCAGGCTCGGCTTCGACGACCTCCTGGTAGGCCGCGAACGCGCCGCGCAGGTCCTGGAAGCGCTCGTTGCGCAGCGCTCCGAGGCGCAGCAGCAGGGCAACGCGCTCTTGGGGATCGTCCGCGGACGAGATCCGTCGCTCGAGCACCTCGCCGAGGGCGCTCCAGTTCTCGGTCTTCTCATGCAGGCGGTCCAGGGTGGCGAGCAGCTCGGGCTCGTCGCCAACCTGCTCCACCGCGCGCTGAATCGCGCCCACCGCGCGTGTGTCGTCGCCGAGCTGCGTCTCCGCGATGCGCGCCGTCCGGACGAAGAGCCCGCGCGCGACCTGGGGGTCGAGCGACGCCGCGGCGCGGGCCGCGAACGTGTCGGCCGCCGCGCCCCACTTGCCCAGCTGGGCGACCAGGCGCTCGATGTCGTTCTGGATGTCCTCGTCGCTGGAGTCCTCCGTGAGCGCCTGCCGCAAGCTCTCGAGCGCAGCGGCCGCGTCCGACCGACCGACCTCGTGCGTCTCGGCGAGTTGGCGCAAGAAGGCCTTCTTCTCGAAGGGGTCGCTGGTCCCGTCTGCGCGCAGGCGCAGCAGCTCCGCCAGACCGTCGTGACGCCCCTGGGCACGGAGCAGAGGCTCGAGGACCTCCGCCGCTTGCTCACGGTAGTCCGCCAGGTGCGAGATGCGCGTCAGCGCGGTGAGCGAGGGCTCGTGCGCGGGGTCGATCTCCAGGGCCGCGCGATACATCTCGAGGGCTTCGAAGACGTCGTCCAGCTCGCGCTCGAGCACCGAGCCCGCGCGGTAGACGAACCCCACCTTCAGCTCGGGCGCGTGCGCCTGTTCTGCCTGAACGCGTAGGGTGTCCAGCAGCTCCGGCCACATGGCCTGCCGCTCGTACAGGCGCGCCAGGCTGAGCGTCGCGTCCGGGTGCGCGTCCTGCAACGAGAGCACCCCCAAGAGGGCGTCGATTGCCTGCTGCGGGCGCGAGAGCTGAGTCTCTTCGAGCTGCGCCAGGCGGAGGCCGAGCTCGATCTTCAGCTCGGGGTCTTCCTCGACCTCGACCCGTCGGGCCAACACCTCGCTCAGCTCGGCGAACTTGTTGGCCTTGGTGTAGAGCAGGTCCAGGGACTCGTACGCGGCGGCGTCGTTGGGGTCCTCCACCGTGGCGCGCGTGTAGGACTCGATGGCGCCTGCGGGGTTTGCCAGCAGCTCCTCGAGCACGGAGCCCGCCCGTCGCAGGAACTCGGCGCGCTCCATGGGATCGAAGCTGCGCTCGGTCTTCTTGTTGAGCACCTCGACCATGCCGGTCCAGTCGCCCACCATGGTGTGGAGACCCTCGAGCATGTTGAGCGCGTCGCTGCTGTCGGGGTCGTGCTCGACCAAGCGCTCGTACGTGGTGATGGCCGCGCGCGGGTCGCCGAGCTTCTCGTCCTGGATGCGCGCCAGCGCCGCGAGCAGCTCGCCGACGTTGGTGGGATCCTCCGAGGCCTCGATGGCCCGCTCGTAGGCGGCCACCGCCTGCCCCCAGTCCGAAACCTGCTCGGCCAGCCTGTCGATCTGCGCGCGCGCCTCCGTGGAGTGAGGTGCGGCCGCGAAGGCGCGGCCCCAGGCCTCGAGGGCCATGGCGCTGTCGCCGCCGCGGGTCTCGTGCAGCGTGGCCACCTCACCGAGGATGCGCTCGGCGTCCTCGGGGGTCTCGGCGAGGCTGGCCTGCGCCTCCAGGATGGCGATGAGCTTGCGCCACTGATCCTGCTGACGGTAGATGGGCTCGAGCACCTCCGTGATGCGACGCTGGTGCTCCTCGTTCATGACCAGCTGCTCGAGCTCGCTGACCGTGGCGGCGTGCGTCGGGTCCGTGCGCAGCACCTCTTCGAAGGTGTCGATGGCGCCCTGGAGGTCCTCCAGCTTGGTCGCCTGCAGGACACCGAGGCGGTGCCGGAGGGAGGCCTCTTCGGGGGTGCCCAGCGCCGCGTCGATGCGGAAACGCAAGTGGTCCGCCAGCTCTTGGTACTGGTTGGCCGCACCGAGCAGGCGGTCGACCGCCGCGACCGCGCGCGCGTCGTCGGGGGCTACCTCGATGATCTCGCGGTAGAGCTCCGTAGCCCCGGCCGCGTCCTCCAGCTTGGTCTCGGTCACCTCGGCGGCGCGATGCAGCACGTCCACGCGCTCCGCGTCGCTGTCAGCGAGATCGATGCGCTCGCGATAGAGCTGGAGCAGCGGCTCCCACTGGCTGGTGCGCTGGTACACGGACTCGAGCGCCGCGAAGAGGTCGGCGCGGGTCGGGTCGAAGCGGAGGGCGCGCGCGAAGTAGCCGGCCGCGCGCGTTGGGTCGGCGCGACGCTCGTCGAAGATGCGGGCCGTGGTGACGCACAGCTCGGCGGTGTCCTCGTCGTCGACGGACACGTCATCGAGGGCGCCCGCGTAGATGTCGCCCAAGCGCTCCCACCCGTCGAGCACGTTGGTCATCCGCGTGAGCGTGTCCCACACACTCCGGTCGCGCGGGTCCTCGTTGAACAGGCGTGCGTACGCCTCGAGCGCGCCGTCCAGGTCTTCGAGGTAGTCCTCGTGCAGCTGTCCCATGCGCCCAAGCAGGCTCTTGCGGGCCTCGAGCTCGTGCTCGCTGGCGAGCCGCGCCTCGAGCGCGGCCCGGACGTTGGGCCACTCCATGCGGGCGAGATACACGGGCTCCAGAATGCGCGCCGCAGCGCCGCTGTGCTCCTCCGTGCCCATCAGCGTCCGCAGCATCGCGATGCTGGGCTCGTGGTTTCCGTCGAGCTTGAGAGCCTTCTCCAGGTTCTCCATGCCCGTGTAGGGGTCGTCCAGGGACTCCACCTGCACCTTGCCAAGCCGGTAGTGCAACGCGACCCGGTCGCCCGCGCCCACCTCGAGCTGCCGCTCCAAGATGGCCGCCAGGTCCGCGTGCCGGTCGGCGCGCGCGTAGAGGGACTCCAGCTTGGCGTAGGCCTCCGCGTGCCGCTCGTCTTCGAGCACCACCGCCTCGAGGGCGTCGATGGCGGAGCGCACGTCCTCGAGCGCCTCCTCCGAGATGCGTGCCTGCTCGAGCAAGAGCGCCACACGCTCGGTCGGCGTCTCGGCCACCTCGGTCTTGCGGCGCAAGGTCTCGAGCAGCGCCACGTAGTCACCGGCCTCCGCCTGGAGCACCTGCAGCGCATCGAGCGCGGCGCCGTAGTCCGGTCGTTGCTCGAGGACGCGACGATAGTAGAGCCGCGCCATGTCGATGTCTGCGAGACGGTCGCGCGCGGCCGCGGCGATGGTCATCATGACGTTGACCTGCAGGTCCCCGTCCATGATGTCTGGCGCGACGTCCCGCAGCGTGGCCACGTACGGGGCCCACTGCTCGGACTTCTCCGCCAGCCGGCCGTAGTCGCTGACCATCGCGCCCAAGTCGTCCTCGGCGACGCCAGCCCGCACCGCTCGGCCCATGAGCCCAAAGGCCTGCGTGGTGTCGCTCACGCCAATCTCGGCAACCTCTGCGGCCTGCCGCAGCGCCTCCAGGCGCTCCACCGGGTCGTCGCTCTCCGCAACCACCTCGAGGCCATTGATGAGCTCGGCGTAGAGGGCGTTGGCCTGATAGTGCGGCACCAGCACACGCGCCGCTTCCACACGGGCGTGCCCGTCGGGGTCGGTCACGATCTCTTCGAGCGCGTTGATGGCCCCCGCGTGTCCGGGGACCGTCGCCAACACCTCGCCGTAGGCCTCGATGGCTCGGTCCACCTGCTGCGTACGCAGACGCATCAGCTCGGCCGCCGCGAAGCGCAGCTCCGCCATGTCCGCCGGCTCGCTCACCAGCTCGAGCTGCTGCTCGCGGACCTCCAGCAAGTCGTCCCACTTCTCGGTCTCGGTGTAGAGCTTGACCAGCGCGTCGTACGCGGCCGCGTCGGCACCGAAGCGGCCGAGGACGTCGTTGTACGCCACGATGGCGTTGTCCAGGTCGCCGAGACGGAGCGCGTAGACCTCGCCGACGCGGCGCGCGATGACACGCTGCTCGTCCGGGTCGTCGGTCAGCGCGTCGCGGTTCTGGAGCACGCCCACCAGGTTCTGCCACTGCGACTCGGTCTCGTAGAGACGCTCGAGGGCCCGCAGCGCGTTCACGTCGTCAGGAGCGTTCTCGAGCTGCTCGCGGTGCGCGTCGATGGCGCCGCGGCGGTCGTTCAGCGTGGTCTCGAGCAGCTCGGCAAGGCGCACCAAGAGGCCGCCACGCTGCTCCACGTCGTGCTCGAAGCGAATCTGTCTGCGCAGGTCGTCCGCCAGCGCGCCGTAGTTCTCGGCGCCCAAGTGGATGCGCTCGAGAGCCTGGGACGCTGGGATGACGTTGTCCGGGTTCTCCGGATCCACGGCGATGAGCCGCTGGTATGCGCGCTCGGCGTTCGCGGGGTCCCCCTCCTCCTCGTCCCACAGGCGCGCGACCTCGAGCAGGAGTTCGCCCGAGAGGTACGGCTCGTTGACGCTCTCGATGGCACGCTCGAGGACGGCCGCGCGCTCGCGCTGGGCGTCGCGGATGGTGGCCAGACGCGCCAACACCTCGCGAATGCCGCGCTCTGACGGGTCGGCCTCGACGGCGCGCGCATACGCCCCGAACGCGCGGTCGACGTCTTGCAAGCGCTCTTCGTTGACCTCGCCGATGCGCGTCAGGAGCGCAACCCGTGCACCCGCGTCGCGCACGTCTTCGAGCTGCACCTCGAGCGCGCGCACCAGCTGGGGATAGGCTCCCTGCTCCGAGTACAGAGGCTCCAGGATGGACGCGACACGCTGCCGCTGGCTCGGCTCGGTCATGAGGCGCTCGAGAGCCTCCTGGGCGCGCATGTGCGTGGGCGCGTCCAGCAAGACCTGCTCGTAGTAATCGACGGCCTGGACCGGCTGGTCGAGCCGCGTCTCGGCGATCTCGCCGAGCTCGAAGGTGATGTCGATGCGCTCGGCGCCGCTCGCGCGGTCGAGGTCCTCACGGCGCAGCGCCGCGAGGTCGCGGTAGCGGTCCGTCTTGCGGTAGAGGCGATCAAGCGCCTTGCGCGTGGGCGCGTGGTCCGGCGTGAGCTCGAGGACCTCTTGGTAGTACTGGATGGCCTTGGGGAAGTCCTCGAGCAGCTCCTCGAAGAGGAAGCAGACCTGCAGCAGCAGCTCGCGCTTCTGCTCCGCATCGATGGTCTCGGCGATGCGGTTGCGGTACAGGGCCTGGAGGTCGTCCCAACGCTCGCGGTTGGTGTACAGCTCCTTGAGCGCGACGAACGAGCGCTCGTTGACCGGGTCGTCGCTGAGCACGCGCTTGTGGAAGGGCTCCGCGCTGTCCGGTCGGTTGAGGACGATCTCGTACAGGTCGGCGGTCCGCCGCGAGAGGTCGAGCACGTCCATGTTGCCGAGCCCGCCGGCCTCGATGGCCGTCGAGTAGGCCACCGCCAGCTCTTCGTGCTTCCCGGCTTGCTCGGCAGCGCCCGCGAGACGGTCCCACAGCTCGACGTCCGAGGGGCGATCCAGGAAGGCGGCCTCGAGCGCGCGATAGGCGCCGTCGGCGTCACCCAGCTCGGTCGCGGCCAGCTCCGCGAGACGCAGTCGCAACGTGCGGATCTCTTCCTCGTCCGTGGCGGCGGCGAGCCGGCGCTCGAGGATGTCGTTGACCTTCTTGAACTCGCCCTTGCGCGTGTAGGCGGGCTCGAGGACGCGCCCGAGGCGGAGCGCGAGGGTCCCGTCGTCGGCCTCCAGCAGAGCCTCTAGCCCGCGTACGCAGGCCTCGTTGCCGGGGTCCGCCTTGAGCGCGACCGCGTAGGCCTCCACGGCCTCTGCGGGCCGAGCGAGGAAGGTGCGCAGCACGTCCGCGTGACGCAGCGCGAGCTGACCAGCCTCCGAGCTGCCCGCCTCCGCGAGCTCTCGGCGTCGCTCGAGCATGGCGCTGACCTCTTCCCAGCGGCCCGCAGCGCTCGCGAGGCGGTCCAGCGCGCGCAGCGAGTCGGCGTCCATCGGGTCGATCTCGAGGATGGCGCGATAACGCGCGGCGGCCGCGTCGGGCTGCTCCAACAGGTGCTCTTCGAGCTCCGCCACCTCGGTCAGCAGGACCCAGCGCTCGCTGGGGGCCTCCGTATGAGCCAAGCGGTGGTCGTACAGCTCACGCAGCTCGGCGGACTTGCCCTCTACGCGGTAGAGCCGTCCGAGGACGTCGAGAGCTTCCACGTCGCGCGGGTCCTCCGCCAGGATCTGCTTGAGCTCGACGATGGCTTCGCCCGTTGCGCCGAGCTTCTCGCCGGCGACGGACGCGATGCGGCGACGCAGCTCGGTCTTCTCGCCCGCATCGATGTCCGGTGCCGCGACCCGCTCCCGGTAGAGCTCGAGCAAGGGCGCGTAGGCCCCGGCGCGCTCGGCGGTCTCGGCGACGGCCGTGCGCGTGTCCGCGTCCGCCGGCGCCAAGCGGTAGGCCTCTGCGGCGTGCCGGAAGGCCGCAGCCGTGTCGCCCAGCTGCGTCAGGCAGAGGATGCGCAGGCGCTCGAGCAGGGACAAGCGCTCCGCGCCCCCGTCGGCGCTGGTGTCGCTGTTGCGGGCCAGCAGCTCGAGCAGCCCCACCAAGCGGGGCCACTTCTCTTCCTTCTCGTAGATGGGGGCGAGCGCGGTCGCCGCCTGGACGTTCTCGCTGTCCACCGAGAGCACACGCTCGTAGTTGCGGAACGCGCGGTGGGGCTCGCCGATCTGGTTCTCGTACAAGTGCGCAGCCCGGAAGCTCAGCTCCTTCTTGAGCTCTACGTCGTCCGTGCGGTCGGCGGCGTTGCCCAGCACCTCCACCAAGCCTTCCCAGTCGTTCGCCTCGGCGTACAGGGACTCGAGCCCGGCCCAGTCGCGCGCGCCGATGAAGGCCTCGCGAAGCGTACGCAGGGCGCGGCCGTTCTTCGGTTCGATGACCAGCACACGCTGCCACGCTCGCGCCGCCCCGGCCGGATCCCCGCGATGGTCGGAGTGAATGGGCCCGAGCTTCTGCAGCAGCTTGATGCGCTCGGCGTCATCCGCGGCCTCGTCGATGCGACGCTCCAGGACGTCCGCCAGGGAGTCCCAGTCCTTCTCGCGCTCCGCCAGCTTCTCGAGCGCGTCCAACGCGCCCGGGGTGTCGGGAGCCTCGGCCAGCACTTCCTTCCAGAGCGCGATGGCGTCGGCGTGCTTGTGCAAGCGCTCGCCCGCGATCTGCGCGAGCTCGATGCGGCCAGCCAAGCGCACGGCCGG
Source organism: Sandaracinaceae bacterium (assembly GCA_020633075.1). GTDB lineage: Bacteria > Myxococcota_A > Polyangia > Polyangiales > Houyiibacteriaceae > JADJJE01. The sequence goes on along the minus strand of JACKEI010000001.1, from coordinate 1,122,098 downwards.
GTCACTCGCCAGGCTGCCCTCTTTCTTGAGGACGTCATAGAGCGACGCCCAGGCGCGCTTCTTCGAGTAGATGTCCTTCAGCTGCGCGAGCGCCCCGCGGTTGTCGGGGTCCAGCTCCAGCACGCTCTCGAGCGGCTTGGTGGCTTGGTTGTAGTTCGCAAAGCGCTCGATCCACAGCGACGCCACCCGCGAGTACAGGGCGACGCGCTCGGACGTGTCCTGGCTGGCGTCCGCGCGCTGCGTGAGCACACGGATGAGGTCGTTCCAGCGACCCATGGACTCGTACGTGGCGGCGAGCGCCTCGAGCGCCTCCGCGTCCTCCGGGGCCTCGGCGAGGATGGCGTTGTAGGTGTTGATCACCATCACGTCGAGCTTGAGGTGGTCACGGTAGATGTGGACCATCTCGCGCAGCGTCGCGAGCTTGCGCGACGCCTGCTCGAGGTCGCTGCTGTCGAGCGCGTCGACCTCGGCGCGCATGACTTCGACGAGCGCGTTCCACTTCTCGCCCTTGCGGTAGAGGTCGCGCAGCGCCTCCACGGCCTCGAGGTTGCTCGGCTCGAGACGCTGCACGGCCTTCCACGCGTCGATCGCGCGCTCGGTGTGCTCTCCCTGCTGCGCGGAGCGCGCGAGCTCGAGCGCCAGCATGAGCTTCTGCCCCTCGCCGGCGACGCGCTGTGCGTCCGACAGGATGGTGAGCAGGCGCGGGTCGTCCGACTTCAGGTACTCACGGTAGAAGGTGAGCATGCCGGGGTTGGTGGGATCCGTCTTGCGCAAGCGCGCGAAGTACGGCTCCGCCTCTTCCGGCGAGTTGCGGATGCGCCAGTGCACCATGGCGAGCTGAATCAGGATGCCCTGCTCACTCTCGAGCTTCTGGCGCGAACGCAGGGAGTCCTCGTAGAGGGCGACCAGGTGGTCCCACTGCTCCTTCTCGGTGAAGTACTCCACCAAGAACGTGAGCGCGTCGGGCTGCCCGGGGGTGAAGTCCAGCACCCGCTCGTAGCAGATGGCGGCGTTGTCGCGGTCGGAGGTCTCGCGCTCGAACACACGCGCCGCGTGGATGTACAGGCTCACCTTCTCATCGCGATTGCGCGCGTTCTCGGCGGTGTTCATGAGCATCGGGCCGAGCGCGTCGAACTTCTTGCGGTCGCGCAGCGTGATGCCAAAGAGGCGCGCCGCCCGGGTGTTGCCGGGCTCCGCCTCGAGCGCCTGAGCGAAGAGCGTGTCCACCTCCTTGGCGCGGCCCTTCTTGCGGAACTGCCAGGAGAGCGCGGCCGCGCGCACCAGCATGGACGCCTTCAGGCTCGGGTCGCTCGCGTCTTCGGCCTCCGCGATGAAGCGGTCCGCTATCTCGCGCCAGCTCTTCTCGGCGGCCTCGAGCTGCTCGATCTGCTCGGCCGTGTCGTCTTCCTCGCGCAACGACTGCGCCAGCGAGAACGCCTCGATGGCCCCCGCGGTGTCCATCAGCTCCTCGGCGCGCAGGCGCCCGAGCTCCTTCAAGAGCGCGAGCTGGAAGTCGGGGTCGTCGTCGGACATGCCGATCTCGACGTCGATCAACCACGCCGCAGCCTGATGCTCGCCACGTTGCTCGTGCCGGCCACGCGCCAGCTCGATCAGACGGAGCGGTGCCTCACCGAGGCGCGCCGGGTCCTTGCTGGCGACAGCCTCCTTGAGCCCCTCGTACGCGGCTGCGTCGTGAGGGTTGTCCTGCAAGTTGCCGAGGTAGTTCGAGACCGTCAGCGCCGACATCGGCTCTCCTATGCTGCGGCGTGGCGATCACGCGCGTGGGCCACAGCGTACATCAGTCGTGGGATCGTCTCGGGGCGCACCACAGAACCCCGAAAACGCAAGGATCTTCAAGCGTAAGCCGCAGCGTCCTTGCGAACGGCGCGGGCTGGTGATGGTACCGGCGGCGTGTCTCGGGTTTCAAGCGTGAAATCCCTACATCTCGAATGAGCACGCCAGGTACCATCCATTCATGGACGCCGCGCGCTCGATCACCTCGCTTTCGCTGGCTCTCGGACTGCTGCTCGGCGGCTGTGGCTCGGGCGGCGGCTTCGACCCCGCCACCCCGCACCTGCGCATGGACTTCGAGGCGGACGACGCGGACTTCTACGCCGCCCCCTTCCCCGGCGCGCATCGCTTCACCGACGGAGTCCCCAACGTCGCCGGCTTCCCGAATCCACGCGGCACCGACTTCGTGAACGCGATGCTGGACCTGGTGGTCGCCGACAGTCGCGGCGCGGGGGTCTCCTCCGCCGTGTACTTCGAGAGCACCGCGCTCATCGATCAGAGCACGCTGCCCGACGTGGAGGGGAGCACCCACGCCGAGAGCCCCGTGTTCTTGGTGAGTGTGTCCGAGGGAGGGGAGCTGGGCCCCCGCCACCCCATCCACGTGGGCGCCGTGGACACCGCAGCGAACCAGCAGCTGTACGCACCGCCGTTCCTGCTGGGCCTGCTCCCGTACCAGGGCATCCCGCTGCGCGAAGACACGCTCTACGCGGCGGTCGTGCTGGACGACGTCCTCACCGACACCGGTGCGCCCCTCGCGCGGCCACCCGCGCTGCGCCGGCTGCTCGCGGGCCAGGTACCACCTGGTCTCGACGCGACCCACGCGGCGGACTACCTGGCGGCCGCCCAGGCGCTCGCGGACGCCGGCGTACCGCTCGCGCGGGTGGTGGGGATGACGGCGTTCCGCACGGGCGCCCCCACGCAGGAGCTCATCGCCGCTCGTGAGCAGGTGCTCGGCGCCGCGCTGCCCACCCTGTCGGCGTTCACCCCGCGCGAGGTGTTCGATACCTACTGCGTATACGAGGCGAGCGTGGACATGCCCGTGTTCCAGAGCGGCACACCGCCCTACCGCACGACGGGCGGCGGCTGGGTACACGACGCGAGCGGCGCGTTGGTGCTGGACCACACGGAGACGGCGCGCGTGTTCGTGACCATCCCGCGCTCGGCCCCCGGCACGGACGGCTACCCCACCACCATCTTCGTGCGCACCGGCGGAGGCGGCGACCGGCCGCTCGTGGACCGCGGCGTGCGCGGCGAAAACGGAGGCCCCCCGCTCGCCCCGGGGACCGGGCCCGCGCAAGAGTTCGCGCAGGTGGGCGTAGCCGGCATCAGCGTGGACGGCCCGCACGGAGGTGTGCGCAACGTCACCGCCAGCGACGAGCAGCTGCTCATCTTCAACATCACCAACCCGCCTGCCATGCGCGACAACATCCGGCAGTCGGCGCTGGAGCTCGTGCTGCTCGCCAACCTAGTCGGCGACGTGAGCATCGACACCAGCGCCTGCCCGGGGGCCGCGCAGCCAGCCACCCTGGACGCGTCGCGGCTGGCCATGATGGGGCACAGCATGGGCGCCACCATCGGGCCCCTCGCTGCGTCGATCGAGCCGTCCATCCGCGCGCTGCTGCTGAGCGGCGCCGGCGGCAGCTGGATCGACAACGTCCTCTACAAGGAGCGCCCGCTGCCCATCCTTCCGCTCGCGCGCATCATCGTGGGCTACACGCGCACGACCCAGGCGCTGACCCTCTTCGACCCGGTGCTCGCGCTGCTGCTGCAGTGGGCGGGCGAGGGGTCGGACCCCCAGACCTACGCGCACCGGGTGGTCGACGCGCCGCTGCCGGACGCCTCGCCGCGCCACGTCCTGATGATGCAGGGCATCGTGGACACCTACATCTTCCCGTCCATCGCGAACGGCCTGAGCTTGCCGCTGGGCCTAGAGCTGGCCGGCAGCGCGCTCGAGTCGACGGACCCCCGCTCCGCGCGCTTCACCAGCATCGCGGACTTGCTCCCACTGGTAGGGCGCAGCACCCGGAGCTATCCGGCGGGGAGCAACCGCAACGTGGCCGGCACGCTCGTCACGGCCGTGGTCACTCAGCACCCCGAGGACGGCATCGAGGACGGACACGAGGTCATGTTCCAGACCGAGGGACCGAAGCACCAGTACCGCTGCTTCCTCGACGACTTCGCGCACGACCGCGTGCCCGTGGTGCCCGCCCCGGACTCCAGCGGCTGCGACTGAGGGACCCCTCGACTGGCTCGGCGCGACGTGGCGGAGTGCCGGGTGGGCCCGTAGCTCCCGTGCCTCGCGGTCCTACTCCGCTGGGTTCAGCAGGGGCTCTTCGAGGTTCAGCTCCTCGAGAGGGTCACCCGACCAGAGGCGCCCGAGGGCCATGTGACCCCACATGCGAAAGTCGCTGACGGCCGACATGAGCGGGTACTCGAAGGTGGCCGGACGGTTGTGCTCCACCTTGAAGTGGCCGTACCAGGCACAACCGTAGGCGAACACCACGCCCGCAGGGAACGTGAGCGGGGCGGCCAGCGTGGGCAGCAGCAGCATGGCCGCCACGTGCTTGAGCGGACGCTGTTCGCGCTCGGCCTCGAGCCCGTGCTTGCCAATGGCCACCGCCGCAGCCAAGGCGAGCGGGAACTTGACCGGGTTCATGGCGGCGCTGAGTCCCATCGCGGCCATGAAGCCACCGGTGCCCACGAAGTGTAGGCGGCGCGAGGTCGCCGAGCGGTGCTCGGAGAGGTAGTAGGGCCAGAACTCGTCGAGGCTTTGGGGTCTGTTGGCCATGGCTCAACGTACCATCAGCGCGCCGGCATACGTGAGGGTTCCCCAGGTGGTGAGCCCGATGGCGAGATGCAAGGTGCTGATGGCCTGCAGCGCACGGTAGTTCTCGGCGCGGCTGAGCCCGAAGGCCTCCGAGTTGGCGGCGACCATGCCGAGCAGGATCTGGGCCGCCATGCCGGCGAAGTGCACCCAACGCAGGCGCTTGTGCGTACGGAGGCGGCGGGCGTACTGACCGTCCCCTTGGTCCACGTGCAGCGGGTCCGGCATGGCGTAGCTGAGGCCGAAGGTGGTGTAGTACAGCGCCGACGCGACGATGACGGTGGCGAGGTGCGGAGCCGGCAGGCCAGAGCAGGCGTCCTGCCCGAACGTGGCGGTGCCACGCACGCACGGCGTGTCCGACAGCGGCGACCAGGCGCCGTAGAGGTTCCGGAACTGGATGATGCCGAACACGGTGGCCGCCGTCATGGCGCCCCACGTGGCGATGCCGAAGCCGCGGTGGATGCGCCCGAGGCGCCGCCTGCGCGCGATGTCGTCCGCCATGCTGCTGCGCGGCGCGGCGTCTTCGGTGTCGAGGAGCGCGTCCGACGAGAGCGCGAGGTCCACGTCCGCTTGCGTGACGCTGAAGGCCGCGTTCTGCGACGTCGTCAGGTAGCTCGGGTCGAGCGATAGCGAGAGTCCGAAGACGGGCGTAGCGAAGAGAAATGCGGCGAGGGGTCCCATGGGGGCCGTTTCTAGCACACGACGCTTTGCGGAATGAACCAAATGACGCGACATTGGCGGCATGGCCATCTTCGACGCCCTCCCCCCCAGCGTGTCCATCTACGAGGTCTCCCCCCGCGACGGGCTCCAGAACGAGAGCGCGCAGGTCGCCACGCACGCCAAAGTGCGCTTGATCGAGGCCTTGATCGAGGCGGGACTGAAGCGCATCGAGGTCACCAGCTTCGTCTCCGCCAAGTGGGTGCCGCAGATGGCGGACGCCGACCAGGTCTGCCGCATGGTGGAGAAGCCCGAGGGCGTGTGCTTCTCGGCGCTGGTGCCCAACGCCCGCGGGCTCGACCGGGCCCTCGCAGGCGGCATCGACGAAGCCGCCGTGTTCCTGAGCGCCAGCGAGACGCACAACCGGAAGAACGTGAACAAGAGCGTCGCGGCGACGCTGCTGGCCTTCGACGACGTCATCGCGCCGGCTCGGCGCGCCGGCATGCAAGTGCGCGGCTACGTGTCCACCGTGTGGGGCTGCCCGTACGAGGGCGCCGTGGACCCCGAGGCGGCGCTGCGCATCGCCCACGAGCTCCTCTCCCGCGGCTGCTATCAGGTGTCACTGGGGGACACCATCGGAGTCGGCACGCCGCTCCAGACGCGGCGCATCTTGGAGGTCTTCCTGCGTGAGATCCCTGCCGAGAAGATCGCGCTCCACCTGCACGACACGCGCGGCACGGCCCTCGCGAACGTGTTGGTGGGGCTCGAGATGGGGATCACCACCTACGACTCCTCGGTCGGCGGGTTGGGCGGCTGCCCCTACGCCCCGGGTGCCGCGGGCAACCTCGCCACGGAGGACCTGGCCTACACACTGGCGGGCATGGGCGTCGACACGGGGCTGGACCTCGAGAAGATCTGGCGCGCCGGGCAGGTCGCAGAAGCCATCGTGGGCCGCGAATTGCCTGGTAAGGTGCACAAGGCAGGCATCCGCTCACTCGCGCACTGACGCACGCTCATCGGCGCCGAGTTCGCGTTCCAGCTCGCGGCCGGCCCGCCCCCTCCCCTAGCCCCCCCCGGACATCCCCCCATGACCGAGACCCACCACACTTTTTGCCGTATCTGTGAGTCCCTCTGTGGCCTCGAGGTCACCACCGACGGAGGCCGCATCGTGCAGATCCGTCCGGACAAAGACCACGTTGCCACCGATGGCTACGGCTGCGTCAAGGGCCTCAAGCAGCACAAGATGTACGACTCACCGGACCGCCTGAAGTACCCGCTCAAGCGCGTCGGTGGAAAGTTCGTGCGCATCTCGTGGGAGCAAGCCCTCAGCGAGATCGGCCAGAAGGTCCAGCAGCTGCGCGGCATCCACCCGGACAGCATCGCCATGTACGTGGGCACGGCCGCCGGCTTCGGCGTGCTGCACCCCGTGTTCGCTGCCGGCTTCATGCAGGGAGTCGGCTCCGGCAGCCTGTACGCGTCCGCCACGCAGGACTGCGCCAACAAGTTCGCGGTCAGCAAGGAGCTGTACGGGTTCCCCTTCAGCCTGAGCTTCCCGGACATCGACCGCACCGAGTGCCTGATCATCGTCGGCGCCAACCCCGCCATCTCCAAGTGGTCGTTCCTACAGGTGAGCAACCCCATCAAGCGCCTGCGCGCCATGGAAGCCCGCGGCGCCAAGCTGTACGTGGTGGACCCGCGACGCACCGAGACCGCGCGCGTGGCGGGCGAGTACGTGGGCATCCGCCCCAACACGGACGTCTTCTTCTACCTGTCGTTCCTGAACGAGCTCTTGGCCCAGGGGGGCGTCGACCACAGCCGCGTGGCGCGCTTCATGAAGCGCTTCGACAAGCTCGAGGCGCTGGCGCGCGAGTGGACGCCGGAGCGCACCGAGACCGTGACGCACGTGCCCGCCGCCAAGCTGCGGGAGATGGTGACCGCCTATCGCACAGCCAAGGGCGCGGCGCTCTACTGCTCGACGGGCGTGAACATGGGCACCCACGGCTCGCTCGCGTTCTGGCTCCAAGAGGCCATCAACGCCATCAGCGGGAACCTGGACAGCGCGGGCGGCACGCTGGTCGGCAAGGGCGTGTTCGACTTCGCCGCGTTCGGCAAACGCACCGGCATGCTGCTCAGCGGTCACAAGGGGCGCATCGGTGGGTTCGAGGCCGTGAACGACGCGCTCCCTGGCGGCGTCCTGGCCGACGAGATCCTGACGCCGGGAGACCGGCAGGTGCGGGCGCTGTTCGTGACGGGCGGCAACCCCTTGATCACCATGAGCAACGCCAACCGGCTGCGCGACGCCTTCACCAAGCTCGAGCTGCTGGTGTGTCTGGACATCCAGATGAGCGAGACCGCGCACCTGGCCCACTACGTGCTGCCTTGCACGTCCCCACTGCAGCGCCCGGACCTGCCCTTCGTGTTTCCGCTCCTGCTGGGCATGCAGTCGCGTCCGTACTTGCAAGCCACGCGCGCGGTGCTGCCGCCCGAGGGAGAGCAGCGCGACGAGGCCACCATCTACACGCAGCTGGCCCAGGCGTCGGGCGTGAGCCTCTTCCGCGGCAAGCCGCTGCAGAAGCTGCTCGAGGCGTCCATTCGCTACCAGCAGCGCAAGCACCCCGACACCCAGCCGGCGATCCCCCAGGAAGGCATCCTGGATCTGCTCTTGCGCACCACGCGCGAGGGCAGCTTCAAGTCGCTGCTGAAGAAGACCCACGGGCGCGAGCGTGAGGAGCACGAGCCCGGCTCGTTCTTGGGCAAGCGCGTCATCCACCCGGACGCGCGCATGGACCTCGCGCCGCCTGTGCTGCTGGCCGAGGCCAAGAAGCTAGATGCCTCGTTCGAGCGCGAGTACGCGCAGCGCGACCAGCTCAAGCTCATCACCAAGCGGGCCATCACCACGCACAACAGCTGGACGCACAACATCGAGGACTTCATCGAGGGCGGCACCAACTACCTCTACATGCACCCCGACGACGCCGCCGCGCGTGGGCTCGAAGCCGGGGACGTGGTGGACGTCCGCACCAAGACGGCCGCCGTGCGCGTGCCCATGCAGCTGCTGGCGGAGCTGCTACCCGGCGTGTGCGCGCTGCCGCACGGCTGGGGGCACCAGCACGCGACGGGCATGTCGGTGGCCAGCCGCACGCGCGGGGTGAACGTGAACGTGCTGGCCGCAGACGGCGCCGATCAGCTGGAGCAGGTCTCCGGTATGGCGCATCTCACGGGCTTCGTCGTGGACGTCCGCAAGGCCGCGGGGCCGCAAGACACCGAGAGCTGGAGCGGCCTGCCGGAGGACCGCTTCCAGGCCGCGCAGCTCTGAGCGTCGCGCCGGGTGGCTGCACACCGCCCGGCCAAAGCATCACGCGTCTTCGTCCAGCTCCGAGAGGCGCTGCTCTTTGGCTTCCACGGCCTCGACGAAGAGCTTGATGTACTCGCCAGCGCTGGTGATGGCGAAGAACAAGCTGAGGTAGAGCATGGCCAAGCCCACCTGCCCCATGTCCACCCACATGCGCGTGAAGCCGAAGTTGATCTCGTACGGGTGGTAGACGATGAGCAGGAGGATGGCGACCATCTGCAGCGCCGTCTTCTCCTTGCCCCCCTGCCCGGCCGCCATGACGACGCCCTCGCTCAGGGCGATGGTGCGCAGCGCGGTGACCCCCAGTTCGCGGCCCACCATGATGATGACGGCGATGACCCCGGGCAGCGGCAGGCGCCCCAGGTACGAGAGCCACACCAGCGACGCCATGACCAGCAGCTTGTCGGCCAGCGGGTCCAGGAACTTTCCGAGGATGCTGATGAGCCCCATCTTGCGGGCCAGCCAGCCGTCGAGCGCGTCCGTGATGGCCGTGACCATGTAGACCATCGCCGCCCAGAAGCAGGCGCTCGGGGTGCCGTCCGCGATGAGCCAGAGCACCAGCGGGATCATCACCACGCGCGCCATCGTCAGCAGGTTGGGGACGTTGATGGCGTCCTCGCGGATGCTGCTCCGGAGCTTGGGCTTCTTGGCGCGCGTTTCGTTGGCCATGGTTTTCGGGCTCGTGCGCGACGACCCTAGCAGCCGACTCGCAGCTTGGCGAACACAGGATCGGACGCGGTCAGCGAACCAGCACCACGCCCTCGCCTCGGAACACGAGGCGCTCGCCCTCGGCGGACGGGAAGAGGCGACCCGTCCACCCTACCAGGCGCTCGGGAGCCAAGCGCACCGCGTCGTCCTGCACCGCCACGCCCGTCGGCTGAGCCCGCAGCAGCAGCGCCACGCGCCCTTCCCCACTGAGCTGAGTGAAGGCCCCGCTGGCGGCCCCCAACGGCAACACCGCGCTCTCGAAGGTGAGCGTCTCTTCGAAGGCCACCAGCAGCGCCTCGCGCACGAACAAGCGCTCGGCGCCCAGCTGCATGACGACGAAGCGCTCGCCTTCGGCGGGGTGAGCGACGGCGCTGACGGGACCACGCCAGAGACTGATGGGGCGGTCGCCACCGAGGGGCTCTTCCACCTCCGCGCCTCGGACCCGCCGGGCTACCAGCTCGGACGTGAGCGCGCCGCGCACCGCCGTCAGGCTCAGCTCGCGCACGAACAAGGTCCGCTCCGCATGCAACAAGAGCTCCCCCTGCGCGCCCAGCCCGATGCCGTGGTCCGTGGGGAACGTGGCCGTCCAGCGCCGCACGATGGTATCCAGGCTGGGGGGCGTGAGCGGCGCCGGGGCAGCCGACTCGTCGAGGCGGTCAGGCACAGACGAACGTGCCGCGTTGGCGCGACGCTTCTCCGCGATGGCGTCGAGGTCCTCGGGGACCACGGGGGCGCCGCGCAGGTTGCCGACCAGCTCGGCCTCGTCCTCGGGACGTGGGAGCGCCGCACGCGTCTCGCCGGTGCCGCGTCCCGACGCCTGCTCCAGCTCCTCCTCCATGCGCCGCGCCATGGCCGCTTGGCCGCCGCGCAAGAAGGCGCCGCGCGCCTCCTCCAGCTGCCCCCGCCGCCAGTGGATCAGGCCCATGTAGCCCCAGGCCTTGCTGTGGTCCGGCTGGATGCGGAGGGCCTCGTGGACATGCTGCAGCGCGTCTTCGGCCTGCCCGGTCTTGAACAGCGCCAGGGAGAGGTTCACGCGCAGCGTGGGGTCGCGCGGGAAGATGCGCACCAGCTGCTGCCAGATCTCGATGGCACGCGGATAGAGGCCCAGCCGGAAGTAGACGCCCGCGAGCAGGTCTTGGCTCTTGCTGTCCTGAGGCTGGAGTCCCAGGGCCTTCTCCAGCTCGCCCTTGGCCTCGACCACCCGGTCGTTGAGCAGCATCTCGCTGCCGCGGTACAGATGAAACAGGAAGTCGTCTGGACCAGAGGCAACACTGGGGATGCTGTCGTGAGTGGGCTGCGGGTCCATGGGGGCCTCGCACGGTATCGGAGCAAGTCCTTCCCGGTCAATGAGCGCACGATGTGGTCGCTCGGCATCGGCGACCGGGCCCTACGGACGCAGGCCAGCGAAGACACGCTCGGTCGGTTTCAGCAGGCCAGAGGGAGTCGACACCCAGCCCACAGACCCCAGTCCGGCGTCTCACTCCGCCCGCCGTTCAGCCTGCCACGATGCCGACGTGGCGAAACCCCGGGAGCACGAGCTCGCGCACGGCGTGGCGGATCGTCTCTGCGCTGTCGGCGTGGCTCGGCAGTCCGTGGGCGGGCACTCCGTCGACCGGCAGGTGCGCGTCGGGCTGCTCCCAGAGAGGCACGTTGGCAGCCAGGATGCGCGGCAAGCAGACGGCGAGCTGCTTCCTGAGGTCCGGGGTGAGCGACGACGACGCGAGATGCGCCCACCCCAGGCGAGCGTGGTCGATCTCTTCACGGAGGTGTGCTCTGTTGGCCGCCCTTGCTAGCGGCGTCGTCGCCAACGCCAGGCAGCGCTCGAGGTAGGCCGTCGCGATGGTCTCGTTGACGCAGCAGAGGCCCACCACGTGCACCGCCGCCTCCAGGCGCTCGTCTTCGAAGCCGAAGACGGGCATCTCGAAGGGGACCTCCGGCGCGGGTGGACGCTCGCCTGCGTAGACGGCGGCGAGGTGCAGGCAGAGCTCCGCGTGCTGGACCTCCTCGTGGGCGGCCCGCTCGACCATGTCCACCACCGTGGCATCCGCGCGCAGGCTCCGCAGCCATGGGCCCAGCCGCGCGAAGGTGCGTGAGACCTGCAGCTCGGAGACCACGCGCTGCGTCCAGTGCTGCGAGATAGCCTGCCGGAGCGCATCAGGCAGCGCGTCGACGCTCGCGTCGCCATCGGGCAGGTCGTGTGGACGCGCGCTGCGGGCCACGGCTTAGAGGATGAAGTAGCAGGGGGGAAAGGGCCGCTCGGAGCCCGGTGGGCAGGCGTCGCCGCGCGGGCTCTCGGGGGCGGCCATGGTCGGGGCCGGACGCGCGCGCATGGCGGAGCGAGCGGGGCGCGGTGGCGCGTCTGCGGCGAGGTCGCCCGACCTCGCGGCGTCCACCTGATCGTCCGCGCCCCCATCGGAGCTCGTGTCCAGGCGTGCGGTCGCAGGCTGCACCGGCTCGGTGTCGGGCGCCGCCCCAGCGGTGGCCTCGGGCGAAGCCGTGGGCGTGGGCTGCCCGGGCACCGCCGCGCTGGTTGGGGCAGCCGCCGGGGTGGGCCCCTCCTCGCGCTCACTGCCCGCATCGCAGCCGGCGAGCGAGGCACCGACGATGACGACGGCGTGGAACAAGCGCGCGACGGGACGGGTCATCAGATCCACAGCGTAGCGTATTCGAGGCGCCCGAGCGCACGCGGCCACCGTTTGGGGGAGCCACATCCCGGGCGACAGAGCTCCACGGAGCGCTAGCCCTGTGCGGCGTCGACCGGAGGCGTCGCGGCTGGCGACGTGGGTTGCTTGGCCTCTCGCTTGAGGTCGTAAGCGTTGCAGTAGCGGCGCACGACGGGCAGGCGCACCAGCACCACCATCGCGATGGCCACGAAGAAGATGAGGCGCGCGCCGTGCCGCACCTCGAACGAGTACACGCTCTCGTTGATGGAAGAGGCGAGCGAAGACAGCACCACCTCGAGCCCAATCTGGATGCCCGCCAGACGCGCCACCTGCTTGACCACCGCCGGATGGCCGCGCCCCAGACGCAGGAGGATCTGCACGTACTGAAAGATGATGAAGCCAAACCCCAGGAAGCCTGCGAACGCCAGCGCACCCACGACGTGGGCCAGGACCTTGAGGAACTCCTTGGCCATGAAGACGGCCTGCTGTGGCCCGGAGAAGTCACCGTGGAGCTGGTAGGGAGCGCAGATCACGTCGCCGCTCTCGCAGGCGTCCTCGATGTCCAGGTCCAGCTCCACGGCGGCGCCGTTGGGGTCCTGCGTGGCCGACGCCTGGTAGTCGACCGAGATGAACGAGACCGTCTCCCAGCCTCCCGGCAGGAAGAGGTTCAGCGGCCCGCCCTCTCCCCAGGGCTCGGCACAGTGCGTCGGATACGCGCGACAGTAGCGCCAGCGACCGTCGATGGAGCGGTCCATGTCCCACGACGTCAGGGAGAACAGGAACTGCCGCTGCTCCTCCACCTTCTCACCGATGGCGATCAAGTCGGCCACCTTCACCACCAGCGAGCCGAGGCTCAGGAGCAGACCGAACGCGACCAGCCCGCGCAGCGCCTGCACCTGCCACGGCGTCTTTGCGAGAGTGTCGTAGTAGAGATTGGTCGCGCCGCGGGCGCCTTCTTCAACGCGTGTGAGTGCCATCTCGAGAGCCCGACCCTACGCGACCGGCCAGCGCGAAAGAAGCCCATTTTGCTGGGCGCCGCCCGCACGCGGGGGCCCGCGCGCTCGGGCACCGTCAGGGCTCGGGGAGCGCTGGAAGCGGCGGTATGGCCCCCAAGTCGAAGAGCAGGATGCCCGCGCCATGGCCCGCGCGGTCGTTCACTGGCCGCGCCCCCACCCGCCGTGTCACGCTCCCCGGGTGCCGCGACTCTCCCGAGTGATGCCCTACTCCGCGCGTACCCGCGGTCGTGTGCTGGCGCTGGCGCTGGCGCTGGGCTGCTGCGCGCTCAGCGGCGTCTCGGCGCTCGCGCAAGAGGCGCCACCCGCAGCAGCGCAGGAGGCCACGAGTGGAGACAGCCCCCGCGTCTTGACCGACCCGGAGACCGGCGAGCGCTACGTCGAGGTGCACCCCAGCGACGCCCTGGCCCGCGGACGCTGGTCAGTCGATCCGTGGCTGGTGTGGGGCGTCGGGGCTCTCGCCGCAGTGGCGGGGGCCGCGGTGCTCGCGCGTCGCGCCGTCCGTTCGCGACGCCGTCGCTGAGCTCATGAGCGGCACCCCGACCGAGACCCTGCCCTCTCCCAGCGCGGACGCTCCGCGCGCAGACGCCACGCGCGGCGTAGTCCGCAAGGTGATGGTGGGCACGCTGCTGGGCGCGCTCGTCATGGCGGCGCTCACGTTCTACGCGGACGCCCGCGGGATGGGGCGCGCCCTCGCCAGCCTGGACCTGCGCTACTTCGCGCTGGCGCTCGCCCTGGCGACCTCCAACTACGCGCTGCGCTTCGTGCGCTGGCAGTACTACCTGCGCTGCGTGAACGTGCGGGTGCCTTGGCAGCGCAGCGCGCGCATCTTCGTCGCTGGCTTCGTCATGAGCGTGACCCCCGGAAAGCTGGGCGAAGTGTTCAAGTCCATGCTCCTGTTCGAGTCGGACGGGGTCCCGCTGGCGCGCACGGCCCCCATCGTGCTGGCCGAGCGCATCACGGACCTGATCGCCCTGGTGACCCTCGCCGCCCTCGGCAGCCTGGCCTTTCCCCAGGCCACTGCGGCCGCGCTGCTGGGGGGCGGCACCGTGCTGGCGCTGCTCACCCTGGTGGGGGTGCGGCCGCTGGGCGACCTCGCGCTGCGCGTGGCGGCGCGCCTGCCCCTGATCAAGCGCATCGCGCCGGCGCTGGAGCACGCCCTCGAGAGCCTGCGGTCCATGCTGCGGCCTTCCGCGCTGCTGACCACCAGCCTGCTCGCCGTGGTGTCTTGGAGTCTCGAGTGCGCGGCGCTCTTCGCCCTGGTCCATGGCTTCCCGGGCCTCCACATCACGCCGCTGTCGGCTACCTTCGCCTACGCCGCGCCCACCATCGTGGGTGCGCTCGCCATGCTGCCCGGCGGCGTCGGGCTGACCGAGGTGGGCATGACGGGCGCGCTGCTGGAGGTCTGTGGCGGCGCCATCACGCGCGCCAGCGCGGGGGCCATCACCATCCTCATTCGCCTCGCCACGTTATGGTGGGCCGTGCTGCTCGGCCTGGTCGCGCTGTTCGCGTTTCGACGCTATGACGTAGGCTCCGCGCAGCACCGCGACACAAGCGTGACCAGGTAGTCCGCACACCAAACTTCGTGTTGCCCTCCCCCCCCCTTTTGGACCAGCATAGCGGTCACCTCGGGCGGAACGGACCGAGCGCACCGACACGACTCAGCATGCATCAGCCTGACGCATACAGCCCGCGCAGCGTTCGCGAAGCGGCCAGCACCGCCCTCCAGAACTGCGCACTGCAGGACCTCGCCGCGATGGCGTTCCACGTCTACATGCTGCTGCGCGTGTCCGTCGCGCCCGACAGCCACGAGCGGGACATGGCCATCCGCTACGGGGTCGCGCTGCTGTCGGCCACCGCCTCGGCGCTGCTCATCGCCCGCGGCGAGGTGCTCAAGCCCGGTCCGGCGCGCTCCCTCCTCTACCGCGTCGGCATCTTCGCCCCGGTGGTGCTCTCGTACTTCCAGATGCGCTTCCTGCTCCCGGCGCTCCAGCCGGCGCTCGTGGACCGGCACCTGTACTCGCTGGACCAGGCTCTCTTCGGGACCACCCCGGCGCTGTGGTTCCAGCAGTTCAACGAGCTGCACATCGTCGAGTGGGTGTCGTTCTTCTACTACAGCTACTTCGCGCTCATGATCCTGTGCCTGATCCCGCCCCTGTTCTTCGACAAGGGCAAGCGGCAGATCGAGATGATGGTGGGGGGCCTGGTCGTGGCCACCATGGGTCACTTCGTCTACACGCTGGTGCCCGGCAAGGGCCCCGTGTCCACCCTGGACTTCGAGCCTCTGAACGGCGGCTTCTGGTGGCACCAGGTGGAAGTCACCGTGGCCAACGCCGGCGCGCAGCTGGACATCTTCCCGTCCCTGCACACGGCCTACCCCATGTTCTTCGCGCTGCACGCCTTTGGCTGGAGGCACACCAAGCCCTACCGTTACGTTTGGTTCATCCTGGCGTTCTTCTCGGCGAACATCATCGTCGCCACCATGTTCCTGCGCTGGCACTGGTTCGTGGACGTCGTCGCGGGCATGCTGCTGGCCGTGCTGGCCCGGCAGGCAGGCAAGTTCGTGTCCGAGCGCGAGACGGCGCGTGGCCAGGACGGGGACGAGCGGCAGCCCGTGTGGGAACCCATCTTCCCAGCCCGTCGCGGCGGCGACGCGGCCGAATAGTCGACGCGCCCGAGCTGGCGACGCACCCGAGTTGGCGGCACGCCCGAGGCGCTGGGCGGGCTACGCGCGCGAACCTACGCCAGCGAACTGCCCTCCGCGCCACTCCATCGCTCGAATGGCGCCGCGCAAGCTACGGGGATGGGGTGCCCACGGGATCGGGCGGCTCGTCACTGGGGAGCGCGGGAGGCTCTGGGGTGGTGAGTCGGGCGTGCGGACGCAGGCCCGCCAGGTCACCCAGCACGTTGCCCTCGTCGTCCGTGAAGACCGACTCGCGCCCGAACACTGTGTAGACCCTCACGTGGCCGTCCCCGCCAGCCACGTCGGGCATGAGCGCGTCGGCCTCGCGCCTCAGCGCCACCGTCTCGACGCGCTCTGCGGGCCGCCGGAAGTCCAGCACCGGGCCGCGCACCGTCTCGCCGACGGTCAGGTCGAGGTGTTGCCGGATCCACGCCCCCAGGAGCGCCCGACCCGGACCCACGACCGCCACCGGGCGCCCGCCTCGGAACGTGAAGTACTCCCGACCGTCCTCCGAGGTGCGCGTCAGCGTCGCCGGGGAGGTTCGCAGCTCGTAGAGGCGTATGTCTGGCGTGGGCGCGCGCTGCCCGGCTGGCGGTCGCGGCATGCTCATGCGCTTCCAGACCCGCAGCGGCTGGTA
The DNA here is from genome assembly GCA_020633075.1 of Sandaracinaceae bacterium. Taxonomy (GTDB): domain Bacteria; phylum Myxococcota_A; class Polyangia; order Polyangiales; family Houyiibacteriaceae; genus JADJJE01. Next base: position 1,105,770 of record JACKEI010000001.1, on the reverse strand, counting down.
GTGCTCATCGAAGACCACCTCCACGTCGCTGATGCCCATGGGCCACTCTTGGCGCACGGTCATCACGCGCAGGCAGGCGCGCTCGCGCAGCTCCCAGCGCTCCACGACGGCGCGGTCACGCATGTCGGGGCCAGAGCGCAGGTGCCCAGACGCCAGAACCTGCCCCTCGGGGAGCTCGTCGAGCCCCGGGCACGACGGGTACGGCAGCCGCTCCACACTGCTGGCGGGTGGGCGCTTGAGGCAGCCTTCGCAGCCCCCGACCACCAGGGTCACCAGCGCCGCAAACGAAAACAGCAGCCAAGAGGGCTGCTGCGTTCGTGTCGGGCCAGGCACGCTGACGCGCCTATTCAGCGGCCGCCTCCGCCGCCGCGCCAGGCTCGGCCGGGGCTTCGGGGGCAGCGGCCTCTTCCGCGGGAGCGGCCTCTGCAGTGGCGGCGGCCTCTTCAGCCGGAGCCGCCTCTGCGGGTGCAGCGGCTTCGGCCTCGGCCGGCGCCGTGCGCTCGGCCGCCGCTCCGTGCTCACCGCTCGCCTCGTGGCCCTCGGCCGCAGCGCCGTGCTCGCCGTGGCCAGCCGGAAGCGCGGGGATGGCAACGAACTCACCATGCTCGTAGCCGATGGCGGAGCCTGCCGCGTACTCGCCCGTGCGGGCGTCGCGCTGCGTGCCGTGCACCCCGTCCACACGGCCACGGTGGCCGGTGTCGTTGGAGGTGTAGCCGAAGAAGATGGCCATGAAGAGGATGGCGCCGAGGAAGAACGACGTGTTGAACGCCTTCTCGTACTTGAGGTGCATGAACCACGTTCCCACCAAGGTGGCCTTGATGGACGCGATGATGAGCGCCACCGCGAGGTTCCACTCGCCCAGATGCACTCTGTACGCGCCGATGGTGGCTCCCGTCAGCACGAAGAGGATGCTGATGACGATCAGGTTGGTCTTGACCGGCGTGATGTGCGCGTGGACGTAGTAGCCGTCGCCGCAGGGGTCGCCGAAGTCGGCGTGCTCATCGTGGGTGTGTTCGGTGCTCATGGAGTGTGTCTCAGTCGATGAGGTAGAGAAGCGGGAAGAGGTAGATCCAGATGAGGTCCACCAAGTGCCAGTACAGCGCCACCAGGTCGACAGGCGTGAAGAAGTCCTTCGAGAACTCCCCGCGCTCGTTGCGCACGATGATCCAGATCATGACGCCGATGCCGATGAGCACGTGGAGGCCGTGCACACCCGTCATCACGAAGTAGATGCCGAAGAAGCTACGCAGGTGGAAGGGGTAGTTGACGGCGACGCCGTCGACGACCGACCCGATGCCCGCGTTGGCGGCCGTCGACACGGCGTGGCTGAGCTCTTCCAAGCCGTGCACGCTGGGCGCCTCGGCGCAGACGCCCGCCGCGTTCAGGTTGAAGTTGGGGCAGAGGAAGTACTTGCCGGGCAGGAAGCCCACGTGGAACTTGTGGGTGTACTCGAAGTACTTGATGATCATGAAGCCGAAGGCGCAGGCGATGGTGATGACCAACATCTGCGTGACCTTCTTCTGCTCCCCCACCTGCGCGTAGCGCACCGCCATGGCGGCCGTGAAGCTCGAGACGAGCAGCACGAAGGTGTTGACGCCGCCCATGCGCCAGTCGAGCAGGTGCGAGCCCACCGAGAACGCCTCGGGGTGCGCCGTGCGGTACAGGGCGTAGGCCACGAAGAGACCGCTGAAGAACAGGATCTCCTGCGCCAAGAAGGCCCAGATGCCTAGCTTGGCAGCGTCGAACTGCTGGACGGGCGAGTCGAAGTGGTGCGCGAGGAACGCCGGGCCGTGGTGGCCATGGTCGTCGTGCGCGTCTGCGGCGTGTGTGTCGGTTGCCATGGTTGCTTCGCCCTTACTCACTCAGCTTCCGAGGCCACAAAGTCCTTGTGGTGACCTTCGAAGAGCTCGAGCTCGGTGCAGAGGTGGTAGTCGTAGGGCCCGCGCGTGATGACGGGCTGCTCGTGGAAGTTGTGCGGGTGCGGCGGCGTCGTGGTGAGCCACTCGTAGCCGGCCGAGCCCCAGGGGTTCTCGGAGGCCTTCTCACCGCTGCGCAGCGACTTGATGAACATGACGGCCATCACCAGGAAGCCGACACCGAGGATGTAGGCGCCGCCGGAGCTGGTCATGTGCAGGTTGTGGAAGCGCGGCAGGTAGTCGTAGTAGCGACGGGGCATGCCCTGGCTACCCAGCACGAACTGGCTGAAGAAGGTGACGTTGAAGCCGGTGAAGACCAGCAGCCAGGCCACGCGCGCCCAGTTCTCGTCGTACATCTTGCCGGTCATCTTGGGCCACCAGTAGTGCAGGCCTCCGAGGAAACCGAACACGGTGCCGCCCACCATGACGTAGTGGAAGTGAGCCACGACGAAGTAGGTGTCGTGCAGGTGGATGTCCACCGAGAGCGTGCCCAGGAACAAGCCCGTGACGCCGCCGATGGTGAAGAGCGCGATGAAGCCCAGCGCGTACAGCATGGGCGACGCCAGCGAGATGCTGCCCTGATAGAGGGTGGCGACCCAGTTGAAGACCTTCACGCCCGAGGGGATGGCCACCAAGAAGGTGAGCGCCGAGAAGACCATGGTCGAGTACTCGCTCATGCCCGACGTGAACATGTGGTGGCCCCACACGAGGAAGCCGAGCAGCGCGAGCGCCACCGAGCTCATGGCCACGAACATGTAGCCGAAGATCTTGCGGCGGCTGAACGTGCCGATGAGCTCGTTCACGACGGCCATGCCCGGAAGGATCATGATGTACACGGCCGGGTGCGAGTAGAACCAGAAGAAGTGCTGGAAGAGCACGGGGTCACCGCCGATGGCGGGGTCGAACACCGCGATGCCGAGCGCCTTCTCCATGGTGAGGAGCAGGAGCGTGATGGCGAGCACGGGCGTGGCGAGCACCTGGATGACCGAGGTGGCGTAGATGCCCCAGATGAAGAGGGGCAGGCGGCGCCAGTTCATCCCGGGCGCGCGCATGGTGTGCACGGTCGCGATGAAGTTGACGCCGGTCAAGATGGACGAGAACCCGAGGATGAAGACACCCATGGTCATCCAGATGACCGAGTTGTCCGCGCGGGCGCTGTACGGCGTGTAGAACGTCCAGCCCGTGTCCACGTGACCCACGGCAATGCCGACCACCAGGAAGATGGCGCCGAAGCAGTAGATGTAGAAGCTACCGAGGTTCAGCTTGGGGAACGCCACGTCCTTGGCGCCGAGCATGATGGGCAGGAAGAAGTTGCCCAGCGCGCCCGGGATGGACGGGATGATGAACAAGAACACCATGATGGCGCCGTGTAGCGTGAACACCTGGTTGTAGGTGTCCGCGTTCATGATGGTGCGGCCCTCGAAGAGCAGCTCCGTGCGCACGAGCAGCGCCATGACGCCGCCCATGAAGAACGCCGCGATGATGGACGCGAGGTACATCAGCCCGATGCGCTTGTGGTCCAGCGTGGTCATCCAGCTGCGGATACCGCGCTCGTGCGTCAGGTAGTTGGGGAGGTCGTCGCTGTGCGCGTCTGCGCCATGCGCCGAGGGAGCGGTGGTTGCTTCAGTAGTCATGATTCACTGACCCTCTGTGGCGAGAGAGCGGATGAAGGCGACGATGGCCAGCTTGCGGTTCTCGGTGGGGGCATAGACCGGCATGTTGGCGGTGGTGAAACCCGTCACGATCTGTGACTGGGGTTCCATCATGGAGCTGATGATGTAGTTGGCGTCTGCCTCACGGGTGCTTCCGTCCGTGAACGAGCGGTTGCTGCCCCACAGGCCCCGCCAGGTGGGAGCGATGCCGCCCGCCGCGCCGGTGGTGTTGTGGCAACCCATGCAACCCATCTCGGTCGCGAGGCGCTCGCCCCAGCAGGCCATCGGGTCCGCCTCGGCTACGCACGCCTCGGGCGGTCCGTCCAGCTGCGCCACGTGAGTATCGTACGCCTCACGCGTAGTCACCCGAAGCGACGCCAGCATGGAGCTGTGGTTGGTGTTGAGGGCGACGCTCTGCTCGGCGGAGATGCCGGCCGTCGCACCACAGTACTCGGCGCAGAAGATGGTCAGGGGCTCCGCCTCGTCCGTCGTGTGCGTCGCCTCGAACCACAGCGTGGTGAACATGCCGGGCACGACATCGCGCTTCACGCGGAAGGCCGGGACGAAGAAGCTGTGCAGCACGTCAGCCGACGACATGGTCAAACGCACGGGCTCGTTGACGGGCACCGTCAGCGCGTTGGACTCCTGCGCGCCGCTGGGCATGTGCGTGAAGTCCCACGTCCACTGCTTACCCGTAACGTGGATCTCGAGGGGGTTGGACGGAGCCACAGCCCCGAACACGTACCCCTGCCAGCCGGCGTGGAACAGGTACACCAGCAAGAACACCGGCGCGACGGTCCAAGCGACCTCGAGCACGTTGTTGTGACCGGTGGGCTGCGCCTTCACACCCGGCTTCCGCCGGTACTTGATGACGTAGAACACCATCGTGCCGACGATCAGCACGAACGAGATCACGCTGATGTAGTAGATGAAGTAGTACAGCGAGTCGACCTGCGGAGCGAGGGTCGACATCTGCGGCGGTAGTTGTTCGCTCGCCTGGGGGTTCATGACGTTCGCACCTGATTGGGCTGGGCGTCGAGTGCGACACGGACGGACTTGCTGTCCTGGTCTTCTGACCGTGCCGACCCGGAGGGGTCACGGCGGCGCTCGCGCCGCCAGAAGAAGGTGAGGAAGCCACCGAGCAGGAACACCGTGATCAGACCGCCCAGCTTCATGACGTTCATGGCCATCACCGTGTAGGTGTTCGCCGAGGCGTCATACGCGTAGCAGTAGAGCAGGAAGTGCTCGGTGGTGGAGATGGACCGCCCCTCGGACGCCTCTAGGAGCGCCAAGCGGAAGTCTGCAGGGTTGAATTCGAGGCCGTAGAGGTAGCGGGCAAAGCGCCCCTCGGGCGTCAGGAACATGATGGCCGCCGGGTGGGCGTACTGATCCTGATTGGCGTTGTAGAAGTAGCGGTAGCCAGCGGCCTCGGTGGCCGCGTCGATGGCGTCCTGGTCACCGACGAGGAAGTGCCAGCCGCGCTCGGCCTCCGGCTTGCCCAGCGTGGCGAGCAGCTCCGCGCGCTTGCGGGCGGCCTGCTCGACCGTGTCGTCTGGGTCGATGCTGATGGTGACGGCGGTGTACTCCACACCAGGCGTCCACTCCGCCTGCTGAATGCCACGTGAGGTGGCGTCCAACACCATGGAACAGAGCGTCGGGCATGTGTGGTAGGCAAAGGAGAGCAGCACGGGCTTGCCGGCCTCGAAGTAGTCGCGCAGGTGCACCGTGCGGCCCGTGTGGTCCCGAAAAGCCAGGTCGAGCGGCAGCGCCTGGTCCAGTTGCTCGTTGACCTGGATACGCTCGAGGCCCGGAGCCGGACGCGACGCGCGCGCCCCACCCTCCGTGGGCAGCCACTCCTGGGCGGCGGCCACGGGAGCACCGAGACCCACCGCGCCACACAACGCAAGCGCCACCGCCACGCCGGCGAGCGCCGTCGAGCGGAGAGTGCGATTGCTGTGGAGAGGAGTGGTCATCGGTAGCGAGCTTGGTCTTCGATCAGTTCGGAGCCGGAGCGGGGCGAGGACGACGCCCGGGCGGCAGCGCCTCGAGCGCGGCTGCTTCGGCCGCAGCGGCGGCGGCGGCAGCGGCTTCCGCGGCAGCGGCTTCCGCAGCAGCGCGACGCGCAGCGCGCTCGGCCACGGCACGCCGTGCGGCAGCGAGGCCCTCGGTGTTCTCCATGGCGTTCCAGCCCTGGACGGCGTCCAGGGTCTCGTTCTGAGCCGCGCGGAGGCCGCCGCGCTGGCCGTTCGCGACCTGACTCATGGCCTGTTCGATGGGAAGGCGCCCCTCCTGCAAGCGCTGCTCGCTCTCGAGCCGGTTCACCTCGGCTACCGTGGCCCGGCGCACTCGCCCCGCGCCCTGGTAGGCGCTCGCCTCGTCGGCGCTCAGCGCGCGCGTCGTGCCGTCCTCTTCCACCACCCAGCGGGGATAGCTGCCCTGCTCGATGGCCTCAGCCTGACGCGCACCGATGGTCGAGTCGAAGTAAGCGTGGAAGAGCGGGATCAACCCGGCCAGCGTGAGCGCGGACGCCACGGCGACGCCGATGATGACCTTGTCGTTCGATCCAGTCGTATCGTAACCCATCGCGAAGCCTCAGTAGGTCTGGTGGTGGTGAAGGCTGCGGGAGAGCCGCGGGTCGCCCACTGGGATCAGCGGGAAGCGCGCGAAGCCCTTCAGCACGAAGGTGAAGAAGGCACCACCGCAGAGCAGTAGCGCGGCCAGGTCGTAGATGACAGCGGCGTCGAGCTGAGCAGGCGTGTGGGCCTGAGGGACGACGAACCAGTACAAGTCGACCACGTGCATCACGAGCAGCCAGAGGCACATCTTCTGGAGCCAGCCCAGGTTGCGCTTCTGCACGCGAGAGATGAGCAGGAAGAAGGGCGCGACGAAGTGGCCGAAGATGAGGGTCAGCGTCACCCACTCGAACCCACCCTGCCAGCGCCGGTGGAACCACGTGGCCTCCTCCGGGATACCGGCGTACCAGATGAGCATCCACTGCGAGAACTGGACGTAGGTCCAGAAGCAGATGAAGCCGAACATCAGGCGGCTGAGGTCGTTGATGTGCTCGCCGTTCACCGCTCCGTGGGTGAGGTTGTGCTTGTGCAGGTGGATGGCGACCAGGCAGCCGACGGCCAGCATCCCGATGGCCGAGCCACCGAAGATGATCACGCCGAAGATGGTCGAGTACCAGGCCGGCTCGAGGCTCATGACCCAGTCGAAGGCGGCGAAGGTCAGCGTGAGCCCGAAGACGAAGCTGCTGAGGTAGCTCGCGTTCTGCATCTTGGGGGTCAGCATCTTGTCCTTGGTCTCGTCCTGGCGCGTCGACCAACGGAAGTAGAGGAACGCGATGAGGCACCAAGCGACGAGATACGCCAGCGAACGGAAGACCCAGACGGAGCTCTCGAGCCAGCCGCTCTTCGCTTGCAGCGTGCGGTGGTGCAGGCGCTGCTCCTGAGGCGTGTGGGCGTGTGCCTCACCGTGCTCGGCGCCGTGCCCCTCGTCGGCGGCCGCTTCGGGCTCTTGAGCGTGCGCGACGCCCGCCCCGATGGTCAGCGCGCTGTGCTCTGCCGCGCCGCCGTGGTCATCCTCGCCGTGACCGCTGGACTCATGGTTCCCAGGGCCGTTCACGAGGCGCCACTCGTCGTACATACCAAAGCGCCCGGACATGGAACCGGCCAGCAGGGGCAGCGCGAGCAGCGCAATGACCGGCGCGCCAGCCATGAAGACCTCGAAGATGCGGCGGCTGGTGACGCCCCAGTGCCCCGCGGTCATGTGCTGAATGAGCACCAGGAACATGGCACCCAGCATCAGCGTCGTGACGGCGAAGAAGCCGAACAGGTAGCTGTAGCCAAAGCGGTTGGCGTCCGCAGCGTAGCCGGCGATGCTGCCGACGAGCCCCACGGCTGCGAGCGCGGCCGACACCTTCCACGCCGTGGTGGCGAGGAAGCTGTTTGCGGGAAGGCGGTAGTCTTGTTGGTTGGAATCGGTGGCCACAGCGCTCACTCCGGACGACTCGGGCGGCCCTGCTCACTGAGCTGAAGAGCGCGCACGTAGGTAACGATGGCCCAGCGGTCATCCGTCGGGATGCTCTGCGCGTAGGCAGGCATGTTGCGGATGCCATGGGTGATGGTGGCGAAGACCTGGCCGTCCGGGATGCTCCGGAGGCGGTCGTCGTGGAAGGTCGGAGGCACCATGGAGTTGACGCCCAGGCCACTCACGCGCGCGGCCACCGGACCAAGGGCGTCTCCGCCCTCCCCGTGACAGGGCGCGCAGTAGATGTTGTAGCGCTCCTGGCCACGCGCCACGAAGGCCGCGCCGCCGCCGTTGCGCTGCACCACCTGGCGCGGCACCTCGAGCACCCACTCCGCGTTGTCGTCGGCGCGGCCCGTCGCGACGCCGATGTTCGGGTCATCCTCGCGCGACACCGTGCCCTCCACCTGCGGACGCATGGTGCGTCCGTCCTGGAAGAACGCGCTCCGCTCCTGCGAGTCGTAGCGGGGCTGGTTGTACATGTTCCGGATGGGAACGACCGGTGCATCTTGCGTCACCTGGCCGCGACAACCCGTCAGCGCGCCCATCAGCAGGAGCGACGCCAGGATCTGCCTGTTCAGCGGGAGAGTCACAGGACTTCCTCCTGTACGAGCTCGAGGTGGCTCGGGTTCGTCGACTCGAGCAGCGCCCGCGTCTTTGTCAGGTCGAACTTGGAGTCCGCGACCTCGATCGAGATGAAGTACTTGTCGTCGGTGGCCGCCGCGAAGCGGTCCGACTCGAAGATGGGGTGGTTGTGCATCGGCAGCTTGAGCAGGTGCAGCATGCCGAAGAGCGTGCCGAAGCCCGTGAGGAGCACGGTGCACTCGAACAAGATGGGCACCATCGACGGGAACGAGCCGGGGGGCTTGCCACCGATGATGATCGGGTAGTCCCAGTTGTTGGCGTACTGGATGAGCAGCGCTCCGCCGATCAGCCCCATCAGGCCGCACACGAAGCTGATCACGCCGATCTTGGTGGGGGCGAGCCCCATCGCCTCATCCAGCCCGTGGAGCGGGTACGGTGTGTGGCAGTCCCAGCTCTTGTAGCCAGCGTCGCGCACCTTCATCGCGGCCTTGGCCACGGCGTTGGGCGTCTCGTACTCAGCGAGGTAGAGGGCGGGCCGCTTCTCGGCGACTTTCGGCTCTTTCTTAGTGGTCTCGTGGTCCGACATGACTCACTCCGCCGGGGCAGGCTCGGCCGACGCGTGCGCGTGGTCGTGCTCTTCGCCGTGATGGTGGTGAAGGTTGGGGTGTGCGCCCGGCAGGGTCGCCTTGAGCTCCGCGATGGCGATCATCGGAATCCAGCGCACGAAGAGGAGGAACAGCGTGAGGAAGAGCCCGAAGGTCCCCAGGTAGAGCCCCACGTCGATGAACGTCGGGTGGAAGTTGCCCCACGAGCTCGGCAGGAAGTCCTGAGTGAGCGACGTGACGATGATGACGAAGCGCTCGAACCACATGCCGATGTTGATCAGGATGGTGGCCACGAACATGATGGGGATGCTGGTGCGGCACTTCTTGAACCAGAAGATCTGCGGCACGAGCACGTTGCAGCTGATCATGGCCCAGTAGCTCCACCAGAGCGGGCCCCAGTTGCCGAGGCTGTCCAGCTGAGCGAAGCCGGCGCGGTTGTGCAGGAAGACCCACTGCTCGTACGGGTTGCCCGAGTACCAGGCGATGAAGAACTCCATCGCGTAGGCGTAGCCGACGATCATGGAGGTCCCGAGCATGAACTTGTTCATCAAGTCCAGATGCCGGATGTTCACCAGGTTGTGCATGCCGAACACGGCCCGCACGATGAGCATCATGGTCATGACCAGTGCGAAGCCCGAGAACACGGCGCCGGCGACGAAGTACGGCGGGAAGATGGTGGTGTGCCAGCCGGGGATGACCGAGGTCGCGAAGTCGAAGGAAACGACCGAGTGCACGGAGAGCACGAGCGGCGTGCTGATACCCGCGAAGATGAGGTAGGCGCGCTCGTAGTGCTGCCAGCCGCGGTGCGAGCCGCGCCAGCCCAGGGCCAGGAAGCCGTAGATGCGGCGGCGCAGCATGGTCTCGGAGCGGTCGCGCAGGGTGGCGAAGTCCGGGATGAGGCCGACGAACCAGAAGATGACCGAGATGGTCAGGTACGTGTTCACGGCGAACACGTCCCACATGAGCGGCGACTTGAAGTTCGGCCACATGTCCATCTGGTTGGGGATGGGGAACAGGTAGTAGTCGAACCAGGGACGACCGGTGTGCAGCGCCGGGAACATGGCGGCGCAGAGCACGGCCATGACGGTCATGGCCTCGGCGAAGCGGTTGATGCTGGTGCGCCACTTCTGCCTGAACAGGAAGAGGATGGCCGAGATCAGCGTGCCGGCGTGACCGATACCAATCCACCACACGAAGTTGGTGATGTCCCAACCCCAGTAGGCGGGTGCGTTGTTGCCCCAGACGCCGATACCCATCGCGAGCAAGTACGCGATGACGGCGGTCATGAGGCCGAGCAACGACACGGACGGCAGGAAGCAGATCCACCAGCCGCGCGGAGCCTTCGTCTCGGTGACGCGGGCTACGGCCTCGGTGATGTCGTGTACCGTGGTGCCTTGCGGCAGGAGATAGGTCTCGCCAATCTCGTAAATGGGCGTGTCGTCGCTCATCCGTGCGCCTCCTGGCCTTCGCCAGCTGCATGTTCGCCGTCACCGCCGGCGGTGGGGAACTCGGGGTTCGGGTTGCGGATCTTACCGAGGAATGTTGTGCGGGGCTGCGTGCCGAGCTCGGCCAGCAGCTTGTAGCGGCGGTCTCGGGCGGCCAGCTGCGACACCCGGCTCTCGGGGTCGTTCAGGTCGCCGAAGGTGATCGCCGCGGTCGGGCAAGCCGACTGACAGGCCGTCACGACGTCGCCGTCGCGCAGCTGCCGCTGCTCGCGCCGCGCGGCAATGCGTGCGCCCTGCACGCGCTGCACGCAGTACGAGCACTTCTCCATGACGCCGCGCATGCGCACCGTCACGTTCGGGTTGAACGCCAGCTTGCGCTCCTCGGGGAAGTTCGCTGCGTCATTGCCGGCGCGGAAGCCGAGGCCCGGGATGTCCGTGTTGCCGGTCTGCTCGTCGATCAGCTCGTCCAGGCGGACGTGCCAGTCGAGGTAGTTGAAGCGGCGCACCTTGTAGGGGCAGTTGTTGGCGCAGTAGCGCGTGCCGATGCAGCGGTTGTACGCCATGTCGTTCAAGCCCTCTGGGCTGTGAGCGGTGGCGTTGACCGGGCAGACGTTCTCGCAGGGAGCTTCCTCGCAGTGCTGGCAGCCCACGGGCTGGAGCGCGATCTGCGGGTTGCTGGTGTCCTCGCCGACGAAGTAGCGGTCGATGCGCAGCCAGGCCATCTCACGCCCGCGCTCCACTTCGCGCTTGCCGACGGCGGGGATGTTGTTCTCCGCCTGACAGGCGACCACGCACGCGTTGCAGCCGGTGCAGGCGCTGAGGTCGATGACCATGCCCCACTTGTGCAGCACGGCGGGCAGCGAGGTGTCGCTCGGCTGGACGCGCTGGTCGTCGTAGTTGACCTGCCGCCAGAGCGGGTCCGTGCTGACGAACTCCACCGTGCGGTAGGACGCGAACTCGGGCTCTTCCCGGTACTCGGGGAGCGTCGCGTCGATGGCGATGGGGCGACCCTCCATGTTGTCGTGGGTCTGCGTCTGGACGACGTTGTAGTGACCCTCGGCCTTCTCCACCGTGAAGCCGCCACCGAAGTAGAAGCTCTCGGCGTCACGCAGCGCTTCCACGCGGAAGCCGCCGCCCATGGTCGCGCCCGGGCGCCCGTCCGCGACCGTGACGTAGCGACCTGCGCGGGTGCGCCCGTAGCCCAGGGTGAGCGTGACGCTCTGCTCGGCGTGTCCTGGGAGGATCCACACGGGCAGCTCCACGCTGCGGCCACCCTTGCTGACGCGGATTAGGTCCTGCGGCCGGAGGTGGTTGTCCGTGGCGAACTGCCGCGACACCAAGGCGACGTTGTCCCAGACGATCTTGGTCATCGGGTCCGGAAGCTCTTGCGCCCACACGTTGTTGGCGTGGCGACCGTCCCAGAGAGCCGGGTCCGGCACGAACTGCACCTCCACGCCCTCGAGCGCAGCAGCCGGCGCCGCGAGCGCGGCGGTGAGGCGGCTGGCGTCGATGGCCGGCGTCTCAGGTGTGCCCGTGGAGCCACGGACGACACCTGCGTGCAGCGCCGCGCGCCAGTCGCGCTCGAAAGCCACCGGGTTGCTGGCCTGGCGGAACGTGCGGCGGACCACCTCGTGGCTGCGCCAGTTTCGCTCGCCGGCCACGCGGGCCATGAGCTCGATGGCCCCTCGAGCGCCCCAGAGCGGCGCGATGAGCGGCTGCTGGATCGACAAGGTGCCGTCCACCGCGGTCTGGTCGCCCCAGACCTCGAGCTCGTGCGCGAGCGGCACCTGCCAGGTGGCCAGAGCGCCCGTCTCGTCCACGCCGTGCCCGAGGTGGATGGTGGTCAGCCCTTCCCGGCCCATGAGCGCCGCGAAGTCGACGTCTGCGGGGGCGTCGTAGACGGGGTTGCCACCGAGGATGAGCAGCGCCGTGGCGCCCTCGACCTCGTCGGCGAGCGTCTTGATGCTCTCCACGCTGCGCGGCTGCTCGGCGTCGAGGACGGCGCTGGTGAGCACCGTGGACCCGATTGCGCCCAGGTGGGCGTTGATGGCCAGGCCGAGCGCGTGCACGTGCGCGGGCTGATTGCGCCCCACCAGGACCGCTGCGGCGCGCCCGGCCGCCCGGAGGTCCGCCGCCACGGCGCTGACCCACTCGGCGGAGATGCCGTCGCGGTCGCTGGCCGTGACGCCGGGCACCTCGAGGGCCGCGCCGAGCGCACGCGCAAAGGCGTCCACCCGCGTGGCCGGCAGCGCGAGCCGATGGTCGGCCGCGCCACCCGTGATGCTGTGCGTCGCTTCGACGGCGTACAGGCGGCTCATCTGCGACCCGGACGACGTGATGGCACGCCCGGGCCCGAAGCCGCGGCCGTTGCGCACGGAGCCCGTCTCGACTCCGAGGAAGTCGCAGTCCAGCGTCAGTACGTGCGTGGCCCGCGAGAGCTCGTAGTGCACCGCCATCGGCTGACCCAGCAGCAGGCGAGCGCCTTCGCGGGAGTTGTCGTCGTTGACGGAGTCGTAGGTGTAGAACTTGGCCGCCGGGAAGCGCTGCGTAGCGGCTCGCCGCAGCCGCAGCATGGACAGGCTGTTGGTCGCAGGGGCCAGGACGCGCAGCCCGGCGCCGTTGCCCAAGCCCGCCAAGAGCTCACCGAACTCCGCGTCGAACTCCGCGTAGGTCTTGTCGACGCGTCCGTTCTCGCCAGCCAGCGTGGGGTTGTGCGCGCGATCGGGATCGTACAGATCCCACACCGCCGCCTGGGCGCGGACGTCCGATGCGCCCCGGCTGGACGGGTGCAGCGCGTTGCCCTCCACCTTGGTGGGACGGCCGTCATGGCTGGTGACCACGATGCCGAGCGCGTCCCCGTTGCGCTGCGTGACCGTCGCGAAGTGCGAGGGCACACCGGGCACCAGCGACTCGGGCGACTGCGCGTACGGCAGGATGTTCGCTTCGGGGCGACGTGCGCAGCCTTCGATAGCGACCGCCGCAGCCGCAGCGGTGCTGAACTGGATGAAGCCGCGGCGCGAAACCGGCGCCTGGGCGGCCTTGGCCGTCTTCTTCAGCAGCCCCTCCACGCCGAGGAAACCACCCGGGCGCTCGGCCTCGGCTTCGTGCTTCATGCGCGCACGGGCACCGGACTCGTCGGCTGTCAGAGCGTCTAGCTCGTCGAGGCTACGCCAGATCTTGGTCTTGCCCCGCGCGGGGACGTCTTGGAACTCGTATGACTTGCGGCGACTCATCGGTGGCACCCTGAGCAGTGGGTCGGGGGGTTGACCTCATCCACGTGAGCGACCCAATTCTCATCGGGAGCCCAATCCATGTTGGTGATCTCGTTGCGGGGGCGCAGGTTGGGCCCGGGATCACGGTGGCAATCCAGACACCAGCCCATGCTGAGCGGCTGGTCCACCTGCACGACCTCCATCTGGTCCACACGACCGTGGCACGTCACACAACCGACGCCGGCCGCGAGGTGCACGCTGTGGTCGAAGAAGACGTGGTCGGGGACCTGGTGCACCCGCACCCACTCCACCGACTCGCCCGTCTCGAAGCTCTCGCGCACGGCCGCGAGGCGCTGCGACTCCGGATGAACCTGCGTGTGGCAGCCCATGCAGGTCTGCGTCGGCGGGATCATCGCTTCGTGCGAGCGCTCCACGTTGGCGTGGCAGTAGCGGCAGTCCAGCTCCATCTCGCCTGCGTGCAAGCGGTGGCTATACGGGACGGGCTGCTCGGGCGCGTACCCGACCTGCAAGTTGGCGGGCGACGCGTAGTACCAAATCGCGCCCGTGAGCACGCCACCGCCTACGGTGGCTGCACCCGCGATCACGAGTGGCAAGAGATTCAGGTGTCGAGGAAAGATCTGCATGATGCCGTTCGGTTGCTGGCCCCCGCGTTAGCGGCGGCTCGCCCTAGTGAGAAGAAGGCGGCTCCTCGGACGAGGTGACTGGCTGATGGGCAGAGAGCCCTGTCAGCCGGCGCACCTCCTCGGCGTGGGTCGGGCAGTCCCGCGACAGGATGGTAGTCCGGACGTGGGCGGTGGAATCGGAGCTGTGGAGTCGGACGCTGCGGTGAAGCACTGCGGCGTCGTTGGCCACGAAAGGTTCGGTCTGTGCGAGGGTGATCTCGCCGGGGTCCAGGCTGTCCGCGCGGATAGCCACGAGCAGGCCTTGGTGAAACTCGAAGCGCACGAAGGAGACAGGGACAGCGCCCTGCTCGCCCGCGGCCGGCGCCCACTCTACAGCAAGTTCCCCGTCGGCGTCGCTATCGGAATGAACGGTGAAGGTCCCCGCATACGCGAACCCACGGCGCAGCTCCGACGCGCTCATTCCGAGCCGGGCACCGTGAAACTCGCTGAGGTTTTCGGAGCGTTGCGAGGTGAGGCGAATCCAAGCCCAACCTGCCGGCACTGCCAGGGCCAGTGCCGCCGCGCCGAACCACCTCTTTTGGGAGGGGGTCATTCGTGCGCTTACCTTACTCTTGGTCTTTGCTTGTCCGGCGCAGGCAGCCGTGGGCTGCGTGGTCCGTTTCGGGGCGTGACGACGGGGGTCGTCGTGTCGAGCTAGGGTCCATTTCCACACGTGACAACGGGGGGTTGCGTGCGGATGGGCCAGCCGGCGGGCCGTATATCCCCGCTCTCTCTCAGTCAGTCAAGTGGGACCTACAGGAGCGCCCGCCGCGCGCCGGACGGGCCCGAGGGGAATAGGCAGCGATCTCCTTTGTTCGTAGCGGCTCACGGGGTGCGTCGAGCGGCGGCGGCGCGTGCCTTTTTTTCTGCTCGAGCGATCCCGGCCGTTCGGGTCCTCTCGACCTGGGGCGGCGCGGCGCGGCCCAAGGCTCGAGGAGGGACATAGATGAGCGCGGTGCGCAGAAAGCCGTGGGACTCACGCTCGATCTTTCGAGCAGCGACGGAACTCTGTATACTCCATACGACGTGACGCATCCGCAGAGACAGGCTTGCTGGTGAGCTCGCATCCGCCATCCAACGAGGCCGATGTGGGGCCGTTTGGCGCCTACCAGCTGCTCGACCGGGTCGCGGTCGGCGGTATGGCGGAGGTGTTTCGTGCGCTCGAGCCGCGTCCGGTCGGCGAGGACCGGGTCATCTGCGTGAAGCGGATGCTGCCGCACCTCGCCAGCGAGCCCGGCGCGCTCGCCATGTTCGAGGAAGAGGCGCAGCTGGGGGCGCGTATCCGCCACCCGAACGTGGTCCAGATGCTGGGTTTCGGCGAGGCCGGTGGCCAGCCCTACCTCGCGCTCGAGTACGTGCGGGGCTGCGATCTGTGGCGTCTGCTCCGCTGGATCCAGCACCAGGGCTTGGGTCTGCCCTTGGAGTCCTGCATCTACGTGATCCGGGAGATCCTGCGC
Organism: Sandaracinaceae bacterium; assembly: GCA_020633075.1. Lineage (GTDB taxonomy): Bacteria > Myxococcota_A > Polyangia > Polyangiales > Houyiibacteriaceae > JADJJE01. The sequence goes on along the minus strand of JACKEI010000001.1, from coordinate 1,090,186 downwards.
GGCCTCTCGGCGGTGCACACGGCGCATGACGCGGACGGGGTCCACCTCGGAGTCGTCCACCGTGACGTGAGCCCATCGAACGTCTTGCTCTCGGTTCATGGCGAGGTGAAGCTCGGGGACCTCGGCATCGCCCAGAGCCGGCTGAGCGCGCACCTCCCGGCGCGGCAGAGCGGCCGGCGCATGGGGAAGCTCGGGTACCTGGCGCCGGAGCAGGTCGCCGGCGGCCCGCTAGACGTGCGCACGGACCTCTTCGCGGTGGGTGTCATCGCGGCCGAGCTCCTCATGGGCGGAAAGCCTCTCTTTCGAGGCGGCAGCGAGCTCGCGATCTTGCTGGCCATCCGCGACGGCAACACCGAGCACTTCGACCAGACCAGCGCAAGCCTGCCGGGTGCGCTGCGTGACTTCGTGTGCCGGCTCTTGTCCGTGGCCCCCAGCGACCGTCCGGCGTCTGCCGCCGCCTGCCTCGAAGAGCTCGAGATCGCGGTCGCCGAAGCGGGCCTCGACGAGGTGACCGCGCCAACCCGCAAGCAGTTCGGCGATCTGGTCTCGCACGCCACCGGCGAGTTCTTGAAGGTGACCGGCGAGTATCCCCTGCCCCTGCCGGAAGACGAAAAGACTCCGCACTTCGACCGCACCCTCCAAGAGATGGCCCGCGGGGAGGCCCCGTTCTTCCCGACCCGAAACCCGCTGGCCGAGCGCGACACCCTCGTGCCGGGGGCGGACCCAGGGACCCTGGTCTCCCCGGCCGACGCACCGCCCGCCGACACGCGCGGCACCGACGCACCGCCCGCCGACACGCGCGGCACCGACGCACCGCCCGCCGACACGCGCGGCACCGACGCGCGACCGCTCTCCGCGCCCGCGCTGGCTGTCCCCCGCGAGTACGCCATCTGCGTGGCTGGTGAGTGGCGGGCCGAGCTGACCTACGCCGACGTGGTAGAGGCGATCGCCCTCGGACAGCTGCAGCCACACGAGCGCCTGCGTCTGCCGTCCGGCGACACGTGCGTCCTGAAGGACGTGCCCGAGTTCCTGCGGCACGCACGCTCGGCCAGCTTCAGCACGGTGACGAGCGACGAGTTCCCCGCGCTCCAGCCCGAGCGCACCGTGCGGGCTGACGCGGGGGGGGTGGTCGCCGCTTTGGGCTCCTCGCTGGTGCGCTCGGAGACCGGCCTCTGGCTCGCGGAGCAAGGCGCGGTTCGCAAAGAGATCTACGTCGTGGAGGGCACGCCCGTCCTGGTGGCCAGCAACATGCCCGGCGAGCTACTGGGCGAGTACCTGGTCGCCCGAGGGGTCGTCTCGCGCGGCGAGCTGGACATGGCCCTCGCGGTCATGCCTCGCTTCGAGGGCAAGCTAGGCGACACGCTGGTGGCGCTGGGCCTCGTGGAGCCCGTGCACTTGTACCAGCACATCGCGGCACAGGTGGAGGAGAAGCTGCTGGAGACCGCGCTCTGGACCAGCGGCTCGTTCGCGTTCTACCCCGGCGCCACTGCCCCGGGTGAGCGCTTCCCCCTCGTCTCCACGCCCTGGGAGATCCTGCTCGAGGCCACGCGCCGACGCTTGCTGCACGGGCTCGACCCACTCGACGTCGGAGACCCAACGGGCGGCCTGGTCTGGGCGCTCTCACGCTCCCTCCCGCGCGCCCTCGCTACCAGCACCCTCCCAGGCGCCATGGCCCTCGCCCTCGTGCTCTTGCGCAAGCCTCGACGCACGGCGGATGTCGTGGCCGCGCTCGATGATCCGGACGGCCGCGACGGAGCGCGCGGCGCGCGCGTGCTGACCGTCCTCACCCGTCTCGACATCGCGGTCCCCGCGCAGCCGAACTGACCGCCGGAAACACGGCGCGAATACCCGGCAAACACGCCCCTACCGCCCGACACACGCTTGACCCCACCGGGTCAGACTGCTAGCAGTCCGGCCTCTAAACTCTGCCCTCCGCGCGCTCAGAAGGAGTGATCATGGCGAACGTGAAAGTACTCGTATCCGACAAACTAAGCGACGCAGGGCTCAAGGTGCTGCGTAGCGTCCCTGGGCTCGAGGTCGAGTACAAGACCGGCATGAACGAGGACCAGCTCTGTGGGGTCATCGGCGAGTACCACGGCCTGATCATCCGCTCGGCCACCAAGGTCACGCCGAAGGTCATCGCCGCCGCAGACAACCTGCGCGTCGTCGGCCGTGCCGGCATCGGCGTGGACAACGTGAACATCCCGGCTGCGAGCAAGCGCGGCATCGTGGTGATGAACACCCCCACCGGCAACGCGGTCACCACGGCGGAGCACGCCATCTCGCTCATGACGGCGCTGGCGCGCAAGATCCCGCAGGCCGTGGCCTCCATGAAGGCCGGCGCCTGGGAGAAGACCAAGTTCGAGGGTCGCGAGATGACCAACAAGACGTTGGGCGTCATCGGTCTCGGCAACATCGGGCGCATCGTCGTCACCCGGGCGCAGGGCCTTCACATGAAGGTCATCGGCATGGACCCCGTGATGACCAAGGAGAAGGCCGCCAGCCTGGGCGTGGAGCTGGTCGGCTTCGACGAGCTGCTCGAGCGCTCGGACTTCATCACCCTGCACGTGCCGCTCACCCCCGAGACCACCAACCTCTTCGACGCGAAGGCCTTCGCCAAGATGAAGACCGGCGCCATGCTGGTGAACGCCGCGCGCGGCGGCATCGTGGACGAGGTGGCCCTCAAGGACGCGCTCGAGAGCGGCAAGCTCGGTGGCGCGGCGCTGGACGTCTTCGTGAAGGAGCCCATTCCGGCGGACCACCCCCTCATCGGTGTGGAGAACGCCCTGCTCACGCCGCACCTCGGGGCCTCCACCAGTGAGGCGCAGGAGCGCGTCGCCGTGGAGATCGCGCAGCAGGTTGCCGACTACCTCAAGGACAACGTCGTCAAGAACGCCATCAACGTCCCCGCCCTGCCCGCCGAGACGGCGGAGCAGCTTCAGCCCTACGTGGACCTGGCCAAGCAGCTGGGCGCGCTCCTGGGCCAGCTAGAGAAGGTGGACGTCCGCGAGATCCGCGTGACCTGCACCGGCGTGGCGGGCGAGCTGGGCGTGACCCCCATCGCGCGCGGCGCCTTGGCCGGGTACCTCCAGCAGCACATGGAGGAGCCGGTCAACCCCATCTCCGCCCCCTTCGAGGCGCAGGAGCGTGGCATCAAGCTCGTCGAGATCCGCGACTCCGACAGCCGCGGCTACAGCACCACGGTGCGCGTCACGGTGACCGGCGAGCACGGCATCCACACCGCCACGGGCACCATCGGTCAGCGCGGCGAGCCGCGTCTGGTCGGGCTCGAGGGCTACGAGATCGACGCCGTCATGGGCGGCACCACGCTCGTCATGAAGAACCAGGACCGCCCCGGCGTCATCGGCGCGGTCGGTACCATCATGGGCGAGCGCGGCATCAACGTGTCCCGCATGCAGCTCGGCCTCGATGAGGAGAAGGGCCAGGCCCTCGCCCTCTGGAACGTCGACGGCGATGTGCCGGCCGATGCCCTCGTCGCCTTGCGCGCCATCGCGAACGTAGAGTCCGTGCTCTGCGTCCGGCTCTGAGCCTCGAGAGATCACGAACATGCCCAAGCAGGCGCCTCCTCGGGCACCCGTCGCCCCCGTCGCCCCCGCTGGCGACGAACTCGGTCAGCGCACCGAGGGGGCGGGGTTGCACCCGGACGCCCTTGGGTTGGTGCCGCCGCGGGGCATGCGCGACATCGTGCCCCCCACCTCGGCGGGGCTGAAGCGCCTGCGCAGCGAGGTGATGCGCGTGTTCGGCTTGTACGGATACGACCGCGTCATCACGCCGCCGTTCGAGCTGGCCGAGGTGCTGGAGCGCGGGCTGGACGCGGTGGACCGCCGCGAGCTCATGCGCTTCGTGGAGCCCCACAGCGGTGAGGTGGCGCTGCTGCGTCCCGACATGACGCCGCAGGTGGCTCGCATCGTCGCCACGCGCCTCTCGGACCGGCCCTCCCCGCACCGCCTCTGCTACGAAGGCACCGTGGTGCGGCGCATGCGCCACCGCGCCCGCCGCCGCCAGCAGACCCTACAGGCTGGTATCGAGTGCATCGGCTGGGGCGGCCCCGAGGCAGACGTGGAGGTCTTGCGCATCGCAGACCACGCGTGCCAGCAAGTCGGGCTGCGCGGGCACCAGCTCGAGCTGGCCCACGTCAACATCGCGGCCACCGTGCTGGACCTGGTTCCGTCGGCCGCGCGCGCCGGTGTGGCGGACGCCCTCGCTCAGAAGGACGCGTTCTCCATCGAGGCGCGGCTGCAGCAGGCTGGGGTCCCCGCGAAGGAGCGCACCCGCGTGCTGGCGCTGACCGAGCTCTATGGCGACGTCAGCGTCCTCGCCGCCGCGCGCAAGCGCTTCCCCCGCGGGCCCATCGCCGACGCCATCCGCGAGCTCAGCGAGGTCGTGGACCGCCTGTCGGACATTGCCCTGGACGCCACGGTCACCGTGGACCTCGGGGAGCTGCGCGGCCACTCGTACTACACGGGCGTGAGCGTCACGCTGCTCGCCGAGGGGCCTGGAGCGCCGGTGGGCACGGGAGGACGCTACGACGCCCTGCTCGCCCGCTTCGGCATGCCCGCGCCCGCCACCGGCTTCGCCTTCGACGTGGACAACCTCGCCTGGGCCCTGCGCGCGCAGGGTCAGAGCATGCTGGACAACGCGCCGCTGCGCGTGGTGGTGGGCGGCGACGCGCCCGCAGCCGACGCGCTCGCGGCCACGCTGCGCGCCGGTGGCCTCCCCGCCGCGCGAGTCGACGGTAGCGTGAAGCAAGCCACGGCCTACGCCGTGAGCTGGAGCTACCCCCTGGTCATCATGGCGAGCGGCCGCTCGCATCGCGTCGTGCGCGTTCACGACGGCGAAACGTCGCGCATCGCGAGCGACACCCCGGATATCATCCACCAGCTGACCTCGTTCGCCCACGCGGCGACGGGCGCGGCGCTGTAGGAGCAACGAGTCGAATGCCTGCTTTGGTTGTTGTAGGTGCCCAGTGGGGTGACGAGGGCAAGGGAAAGGTCGTGGACCTCTACACGCCCTACGCGGACCTCGTGGTGCGCTATGCCGGTGGCGCGAACGCCGGGCACACGCTGGTAGTCAAGGGCGAGAAGCTCATCCTGCACCTCATCCCGAGCGGCATCCTGCATGACGGCCAGTGCGTCATCGCGCAGGGCACCGTGCTGGATCCCGAGGTCCTGCTACGCGAGATCGACCAGCTCGAGGCGCGCGGCGTGGACTGCCAGTCGCGGCTGAAGATCTCGGACCGCGCGCACGTGGTGTTGCCCCAGCACAAGCTCATCGACGGGCTGCGCGAGGCCGCCAAGGGCGACGACGCCATCGGCACCACCAAGCGGGGCATCGGGCCCACGTACGAAGACAAGGTCGGCCGGCGCGGGGTACGCATGGGTGACCTGCGCAGCCGCGAGCGCCTTCAGCCCAAGCTGGAGGCCAACCTGGCCGCGTGGCGCCCGGTGATCGAGGCGCACGGCGGTGAGGTCCCGGAGCTCGAGCCCATCCTGCAGACCTACCTGGCCATGGGCGCGCGCCTGGGCGACGCCATCTGCGACACCGCACAGATCGTCGCGGAGGCCGTCGCACAGGACCAGCGCATCCTGCTCGAGGGCGCGCAGGGGACGATGCTGGACATCGACCACGGCACCTACCCCTTCGTCACCAGCAGCAACGCCATCGCGGGCGGCGCGTGCGCGGGCGCCGGCATCGGGCCCACGGCCATCTCCGCCGTGGTGGGCATCACCAAGGCCTACGCCACGCGCGTGGGCGGCGGGCCCTTCCCCACCGAGCTGAACGACGAAGTGGGCCAGAAGCTGCGCGACGTCGGCGTGGAGTACGGCAGCACCACCGGGCGCCCGCGGCGCTGCGGCTGGATGGACGCCGTGGCGCTCCGCCTCGCCGTGCGCGTCAACGGCATGACCGAGATCGCGCTCACCAAGCTCGACGTGCTGCGCGGCCACGAGACGCTGAAGATCTGCGTCGCGTACGAGCTCGACGGCGAGCGCCTGAGCGTGCCTCCGTATGACGACCTCGACCGCGTCACCCCCGTGTACGAGTCCTTGCCGGGCTTCAGCGAGGACATCTCCGGCTGCCGCGTGCGCGCGGACCTGCCGGCCAACGCGCGCGCCTACATCGAGCGCCTGGAAGACCTGGTGGGCTGCAAGGTGGGCATCATCAGCGTCGGCCCGGACCGCGAAGCCACCGCCGACGTGTCCAACCCCTTCGGGGCCTAGAGCACGACGAGGTGCTAGCAGCCCGGTGAAGAACTGGCCTTTCTATCGCGCCAGCGACCAGGGCTCAGGTGGCGTTCGGTGAGGGAGCAGAACCTCGATGGTTCTGCGACCGAGGCGGGCGACAAGTGGGCCCTGGGCTGCAAGCGAGAGGAAGGTAGGGGTCTTCGACGGGGTGCTAGATGTCCACGGCAAAGGTGAGCATCACGCTGCGCCCTGGCTGGGGAACCAGGCTGTTGCGATAGCCCTGCGCGCGCACCGAGGGGTCGCTGCTGCTGGTGTCGCCGCTGTCGGCCTGCTCGATGCCGCTGTGGAAGTAGCGCGCGTCGAAGAGGTTCCTCACGAGGAAGCCCAGTGAGAAGTTGCGAATCTGCGCGCGCAAGAACATGTCGATCGTGACGTAGGGCTCCACGTCGCGGCGCCCTTCGGGCCGGCTGGCGTCGCGCAGGGGGTTGCGGAGGTACAGCAGCTTGCCGCTCACGTAGTTGCCACGGAGCGTGAAGAAGCCGTGCTCGAGGATGGGCACGGTGATGCCGAGGTTCAGCCGAAACGGGGAGATGTCCCCCAGCTGGACCCGGCCGTGGCGGACATTCCGCCAGCGCTCTTGGTCGAAGTCGTAGTACTGGCTGCTCCAAGCGAAGGTGGTGTTGGCGTTGGCCCACAGGCGTAGGTCGGCGCTGCGTGGGATCGGGTTCGGCAGCGTCAGCCGCACCTTCAGCTCGCCACCCACGACCACCCGGTTGCCGGCGTTCAGCGCTTCCTCCTTGATGACGTCGCTGTAGTGCGCGTAGTAGCCACCAACGTCGAGAAAGAGGCGACCGATCTGCATCATGAACAGGAGGTCCACGTTGCGCACGGTCTCCGGGCGGAGGTCGGGGTTGGCGCGGCGTCCGTTCCAGCCACCAAAGAGCAGTTGAGGCGCGGGCTCTTGGAACGCCGTTCCGAAGAGCAGCTTCACGGCGCCGCGGTCTTGCAGCACGCGATATATCGCAGCCAGACGAGGGTTGACCGACCCACCGTAGAGGCTGTTGTTGTCGTACCGCAGCCCCGCGACCAGGCGCAGCGGTCCCGTCCGCAGGTTCGCCTCGATGAACCCCCCCAGGTCCAGCGTCTGGATGCGGTTGCTCTCGGGCACGTGCGACGCGGGTGGCGGCAGCTGCACGTAGGGCAGCGTGCTGCTCGAGTGCACTACCCCAGCACCCAGCCCCTCGGGCCCCAGGTTGTCGCTGGGCACGGAGGAGCTGAACGAGCCCGCCCAGTACCCGGAGACGTCGTACGCGCGCGTGAGGTCCTTGCGCTCGAACTTGAACCCCGCCGAGAGCACCAGGTCGTCGTCCATCAGGTGGTACTCGAACATCTGTCGAAACAGGATGCTCGCGTTGTCCGTGTTCCACTGCGAGAGGCTTACGTAGGAGTCGGCCTCGAACCCCGGCGTGGTGTCTGGCTCCGCCTCCGCCCAGTCCCCCCAGTTGTCGGACTGACGATACAGCAGGAGCGAACGGGACCGAAAGCCAGAGAACAGCTCCGCTTCGTGCTGCAAGTAGACTTGCGTCGAGTCCTTGTTCCAGAATTGATTCGGTTGGACGTGGTCCGCCGTGTACTGAGCGCCGTAGCCCTCCCGAATGCGCCAGTGGATCAGCCCGAGCGTCAGGCCGCGAAAGCCCACCTGAACCAACAGACCGTAGTCGTCGGTCGGGTCGTGATACTGCCCCAGGCCCACGCCATCGTTCGCGAACTGCGGATCCAAGGTGCCATCGCCACGCGGGACCTGCCCGAGCAGCGGACCCCAGTGGTTCGGGTCGCTCAGACGCTCGTTCGACAACCACGGCCAGCGCTGGCTGAGGTCGGGTTCGTCACTCCGAAAGACTCGCGCAGATGCCGAGATGCTGAGGTCCTGCATGCGCGAGTTCACGCCCACTTCGATGCCCCAGGTCTCCCACGTCCCCCCCATGACCTCGGCGTGCGCGCGGGTCTCACCGTCCTGCAGCTGCGCCGCGTTCCGGGTGATGATGTTGATGACGCCCAGGAACGCGTTGGGCCCGTACACCACGCTCGCTGGCCCATAGAGGACCTCGATGCGCTCGATGTTTCGAATGGGAATCTGACGACTTATCTGTGCCGTGTGACGCCACAGGTGATTGTCCACAATACCGTTGATGAGAATCAGCGTGCGTTGAGTGTAAGGAGTTCTGTACCCGCGCTGATACGCGTTCATATAGTGCGAACCATTCGTCACACTGATGTCGAAACCGGGCAGATCCATGATGATCTCCGCCAGGTTGGTGTAGCCGCGCTCCAGGATGTCTTGCGCACTAATCACCATCAGAGGCGCGGGCGCATCGATGAGCTGCTGCGGCCTCCGAGCGGCGGACACGACCTCGATCCCCAGCAGCTCCTCCAAGCTGAGCTCCGCCAAGCGCTCCAGCTGGTCCTCCGTCGCGACCTCGGGCGACTGCGCCGCGGCGGGCGTGTGTGGCTCGGGGTCCAGGACCGGGGCGGCGCCGGGGACATTCGGCGCAGACGCGCCGAGGGACGCCCCTTCGGCGCCTGGCGATGACTCGGTTGGGTGCGCAGGCGCTTGCTCCCTCGGGGCTTCCTCCACCGCCGCGACCTCGGGAGAGGGACCGGGCCCCGCCTCGGAGGGGCCCGGAAGTGCGGGCTCAGGCTGCCTCGGGAGGTCCAGCGGCGCGGGCTGAGCCTGAGCTCCGGATGGCCACACGAGGCCTCCGGACATCGCCGAACAGAGCACCGCCGCCATCGCCACCGCCCATGACGCTCGCTCGCTCGCGCGCTCTCGCTCGGATGCCACTCGCATCGGACTCCTCGGGCCCCCGGCCCACGGCGTTCAAACTATCACCCAACTCCAGGAACTACCAGACCCTACCACCGCAACTCACCCTAACGGGCTATCCAATTTCTGTGTCACGTCGTAGTCTGGTTGACGCGCAGGTCCGCGTCTCTCGCGGCGCGGGCTCGCGTCCACTGGTAGCGATCAGGGAAGCCGCTATGTCCCACTCGTGCTGTGCTCCGAGAAGACATCGACTGAAGCCAGTTGACCGGCCTCAGTGCGCGGCCCCTGATGCACCCGGCGAAACGCACTCGGGGGCGCGATGAGTCCCCGACCCACGGACCCCGAGAGGCCCGCGGCGCGCTACCGCGCGCTGTTCGCCACGGTGGCAGTGGGCTTCTTTTTCGTCGCCGCCATCGTCACCTTCTACTTCCCGCGCCGCGAGCGACTCGCCATCGAGCAGTCGATGCAGCTCAAGGCGCTCGAAGGCGCTCGGCTGTCCGCTCACAGCGTGGCGCCCGCGCTGGACTTCGATGACCGCATCTTGGCGTCCGAAGTGCTGGGGCGCTCCCGCGTCGACTCCGAGCTGCTGTGGGTCGCAGCGTACGGCCCCGACGGCTCGCGCTACGCCAGCGACGGGCCCGCTCCCGAGCGCGTCCCAGGTGCCGGAGAGGCTGTCAGCCTCCGCGACGACGGTGTGTTCGCCATCACCCCGGTGGACCTGGCAGAGGGACAGGGCCACGTCGCCGCGCTCTACTCGACGAACCGGGTCCGCTCAGCCGCGCGAGAGAGCGAGCGCGTGGGGTTGACGGTTGCGGCGGTCATCTTGCTCATCGGCCTGCTGCTGGGCGGCGTCGTCGCACGCACCGTCCAACACCAGGAGCTGCTGCTCATCGAGAACCGGCGGGCACGTCTTGCCGCGGAGGCGGCGTCTGCAGCGCGCCTGGCCTTCTTGGCGAGCGTCAGCCACGAGCTGCGCACGCCCCTGAACGGAGTCCTGGGCTTGTCCGAAGCTCTCGGGCTCGAGTTCCCGGACGGCCGCGCCCACTGGTTCTCGAACGCCATTCGGCGCTCGGGCGCCACCTTGCTGGCCCTGGTCAACGACGTCCTCGACTTCTCCAAGGCGGAGTCGGGGGACCTTCAGCTAGAGGCGGTGCCCTTCTCGCTGGAGGCGTGCATCGCGCAGGCCGTCGAGGTCATCGCGCCCGTCGTGCTCAGCAAGCGCCTCGACTTCGTGGTGGACGTCGACCCGAAGCTCCCCCGGTCGCTGGTAGGTGACGCGCTCCGCATCCAGCAGATCCTGAACAACCTGCTGAGCAACGCCGCCAAGTTCACGGATGAAGGCTACGTGTCGCTCACGGTCGAGGTGACCCTGACAGGAGACCGTGCCGACCTCTGCTTCGAGGTCCGCGACACCGGCATCGGCATGACCCCCGCGCAGCTCGAGGGCATCTTCGACGCGTTCGTGCAAGCCGACCCCAGCATCACGCGTCGGTTCGGCGGCACGGGCCTGGGCTTGGCCATCTCCAAGCAGCTGGCCACGCACATGGGCGGCACGCTCCGCGTGGAGAGCGAGGCGCACGTGGGCACGACTCTGCAACTGCGCATGACGCTCCCCGTGACGGACCCGGAGCCATGTGTCTCGTTGGACCTCACGGGGATGCGCATCGCGCTCGCGGACTCGGACCCACGCCGGACCCGCGGTCTGAGGCGGCCGCTCGAGGCCTGGGGAGCGACCGTGATCGAGGGGGCCGAGCTCTTGACCACCGCGAAGCGCAAGGTGGGGCCGGACGAGCAGGAGCAGGCCTCCGTGGACCTCCTCGTAGTCACGCAGCGGCTCGACGAGGAGTGCGACGCGCGCTCGATCCAGCTGATGGACCGCTTCCCGACGACGCGTGCGCTCGTGCTGACCCCCGACCCGGGCCGCTTGAATCGACGCCAGACATGGCTGCCGTACCCGCTGCGCCTCCAGCGTCTGCATCGGGCTCTGTCCGGTGGGTGCGCCACCGAGGAGGCCCCCGCGTTGGACACCTCCGCCACGGGACCCATCGGAGCCGGCGCGCGGCTGCTGATCGCGGAGGACCACGAGACAAACCGACAGGTGGCGCAGCTGCTCCTCGAGCGCCTCGGCTTCCGCTGCGAGTTCGCGCACGACGGTGCCCAGGCGCTCGCCATGCGGCAAGCGACTGCCGCGGGATCAGAGGGCTACATCGCCGTGTTGATGGACGTGCAGATGCCCGTCATGGACGGCCTCAACGCGACGCGCGCCATTCGGCAGTGGGAGGTCGCGCAGCAGCAGCCCAGAATTCCCATCTTTGGCTTGTCCGCGCATGCGCTCGCGGAAGAGAGAGCCAAGGGCCTCGACGCGGGGATGGACCTCTTTCTGACCAAGCCGGTGACGTCCGAAGCGCTCCGCCGGGCGCTCGAGCCCTACGTGGAGCTGCTGGATCCCAAGGAGCCGCGCGCGGCGCAGGAGCCTCTGCGCGCAACTGCCGCGGCGGCCCCGCGCGCGTCCCTGCCGCAGCCGCCCGAGGAGGTCTTGAACCAGGCTAGCGTGAAGATGCTGCTGGGGCTCAGTGACGCGCGCGTGACCTCCAAGATCATCTCGGAGTTCATGACCGACACGCAGCGACGTCTCCAGGTCCTGCGCGCCGCAGCGGAGTCCGACGACCGCGAGGAGGTCGGTCGCATCGCTCACGGGGTCAAGGGCGCCTGCTGGAGCCTCGGACTCGCCGCGCTCGGCGACGCGCTCCAGGCCCTGGACCAGTCATCGCGCGAGGCGGCCAGGCCTGTCGACCTCGCGCTCATGGACTCCGTGGACCGTGAGCTGGCGCGGGCGACGCTGGCTCTCGAGTGGTTGCTCGCGTTGTGCGCGGACAGCGTGGCGACCACGGAGCGGGCCAGGGCGTGAGCGGATTGCATACATCGCCACGCGCCACGTCCATCTGTGCGATGCCCATCGTCGCCCGCGCCCCCCGCGACCCCCACGCGCCCGCTGGCGCCAGGAGACGCAGCCGCGCGGCGAGGTGGCTGCGGTCGCTCGCCGTCGCCGCGTGGATGACCGCCTCCCTCTCGAGCCCCTCCGCGCCCGCTCGCGGGCAGGAGCCCCTGACCGACCCACTACGGGCCGCCATCGTGCTCCGCGCGGTGCGCTACGAGCGCGTGTTCTCGTCGTCCTCGGAGCCGGCCGACGTGGTCATCGTCCACCGGCCCGGAGGCGAGGCGCGCGCGCGCAGCCTCCGGCGCGCCTTCGTCGCCCTGGGCGAGCGCGGGGTGGCAGGGCGTCCCCTCAACGTGCTGCTGACGGTGGAAGGCGGGCTGTTGTCCAGTCGCGCGCGGCTCATCCACATGACGCAGGGCGTCGCGGCGAATGCCGTGCCGGGCATCCAAGAGACGGTGGTCTCCTGCGATGACCCCTCCCTGCCCGCTCCGTGCGTCCTGTCCGTGGAGCTCCACGGGGACTCGCGGCGCATGGTGCTGCACCGGACGCGCGCGCGCTCCATGGGGCTCAGCTTCGACGGCCGGCTCTTGGCGATGGCGCGGGTGGTGGAGTGAGACGCGCGGCGACGCGGCGCGAACATCCCCGTTGACGCAAACTGAAACACGTTCTATACACTCTGTAAACATTGGCGCGAAGCGCTGGAGGCACGAGTGAAGAACGAACTTTGCGAAAAACTAGGGATCGAGTTCCCCATCTTTGCGTTCAGCCACTGCCGTGACGTGGTGGCTGCGGTCAGCCGCGCGGGTGGCTTGGGCGTGCTCGGCGCGGTCGCTTTCGGCCCGGAGCAGCTCGAGCGCGAGCTCGCGTGGATCGACCAGCACGTGGACGGCAAGCCCTACGGCCTAGACACCGTCATGCCGTACAAGTACGAGGGGCGCGACCAGGGGGACCTCTCCCAAGAGGCGCTCGAGGCGATGATCCCGAAGGCGCACCAGGAGTGGCTCATCAAGCTGCTGCAGAAGCATGGCGTGCCCGAGATCCCGGCCGACGTGGAGAACACGCACGAGACCTTGCTGGGCTGGTCGCTCAGCGCGGGCAGCGCGCACGTGGACATCGGCATGAAGCACCCGATTCGCCTTCTCGCGAACGCCCTCGGGCCCCCTCCCGCCGAGATCGTCGAGCGCGCCCACAAGGAGGGCGTGCTCGTGGCGGCCCTCTGCGGCAGCGTCCGCCAGGCGCTCAAGCAGAAAGAGGCTGGCGTCGACATCATCATCGCGTCCGGCTACGAGGCCGGCGGCCACACGGGCGAGATCGGCTCCATGTCCCTCATCCCGCAGGTCGTGGACGCGGTCGGCGACACCCCCGTGCTCGGCGCGGGTGGCATGGGTGACGGGCGCCACCTGGCGGCCGCGATGGCGCTCGGCGCGTCGGGCATCTGGTGCGGTTCGGTGTGGCTCACCACCAACGAGTCCGACTGCGAGGACGCGCTCGTCGAGAAGATGCTCAAGGCGAGCGAGACCGACACCGCGCGCTCACGCTGCATCAGCGGCAAGCCGGCGCGCCAGCTCGTGACCACCTACACCAAGGCCTGGGAAGAGCCGGACTGCCCGGGCTTCCTGCCCATGCCGCTCCAGGGCCTGCTCACGGCCGACGCCGAGCGTCGCATCCGTCGCCATGCGGCTGCGGGCACGCCAGAGTCCGCCGAGCTGCTCGGCACCCCCGTCGGCCAGGTCGTCGGCATGATGAAGACGCGCAAGCCGGCGGGCAAAGTGGTGTACGACTTCGTCGAGGGCTACATCGACGCGGTGGAGCGCCTGAAGTCGATGCTCCCCGAGGACTGAGCCGACACCGAGCGCGAGACATGACCATCGAGCGGACCCTACTCCACCTCCCCGGACGCAACCTCGAGCTGAGCGCGCTCGTGGCGGGGAGCGAGGGTCCGCTCGTCTTGCTCTGCCATGGCTTTCCCGGCCTGGCCTACAGCTACCGGCACCAGCTCCCCGCGCTGGCCGCGGCGGGCTACCGCGCCGTGGCGCTGGACATGAAGGGCTACGGCCAGAGCGACCGGCCGCAGGCGCTCGAGGCCTACCAGGCGCGCGTGCTCTCGGACGACCTCGTCGCCGTGCTGGACCTGCTGGGCGCCGAGCGCGCCGTCTTCGTGGGACACGACTTCGGGGCCAAGGCCGCCTTCTGCATGGCGCTGCACCACCCCGAGCGTGTGGCCGGCGTAGTGTCGCTCGCGGTGCCCTACGGCGTGCAGTTCGCCGGGGCGAAGCCCGAGGCGCCCGCCGCGCCCGAGCGCGCATCGGCAGCGACCGAAACGCCAGGCGATGCTGTCGGCCCGGCTGAACGAGCCGCCCCCCAGCCTGGTCCCAAGCGTGGAAAGCGCCCGAGCGAAGGCTACGCGGCCATCGCCAAGAAGCACTTCTTCCACATGCACTACTTCCAGGCGGTCGGCCCCGCCGAGGCTGAGCTGGGCGGGCGTCCGCGCGACTTCCTCACGCGCTTGCACTGGGCCCTGAGCGGCCAAGGCAAGCTGCTGGACTGGACGCGCTACCCCGCCGAGGGCACGGGCTACCTGGACGTGCTGGAAGCCGCGCCGCCGCTGCCGTGGGCCTGGCTGAGCGAGGCCGACATGGATCTGTACGTGAGCGAGTATACGCGCGGCCCCCTCGAGACGTACTTCATCGGCGGGCTCAGCTCCTACCGCGTGACCGACCTCGACTGGGAGCACGACCCCGACTACGGCCGCGTACCCATCGACTGCCCTGCCCTGTTCGTCTGCGGCGAGCGCGACCCCGTGCTGAAGATCGTCACCCCCGAGTCCATCTCCGGGATGACTCGGCGGCTGCCGCAGCTACATGCGAGCCACATCGTTCCGGGGGTGGGTCACTTCGTGCAGCAAGAGGCGCCCGAGTCCACCAACGCGGCCATCTTGGAGTTCCTGCGCGCCACCTACCCGGCGACGTGACCCTCCACCGGGACGGACCCTTTCCACCGCGTGGCTCGCCACGTATCGTGGAGCTCCGATGACGTCGCAAGCCCGGCCCCTGAGCTCGTACGAACACCTCGGCCGCACGCTCGCGCCGCGCCTCTTTCGTCACTTCCGGGTGGACCCCGAGGGCGCCGACATGCGGAAGGTCTTCGCCGAGCACCCGCAGCTGGTCATGGCCTTCAACCACGGCCCCGCGGCAGGGCCCGTGCTGATCGTGGCCGGCTACCTGCGCTTCATCGAGCAGGTGGGCGCCGGCGACCGGCGGCACTTTGGGGTCACGTGGAAGGCCTTCTACGACCTGCCCGTGGTCAAGCACCTGGCGCGCTTCATCACGCAGACCGAGGAGGTGTTCGACACCGCGGGCTACGTGGAGCTCCTGCGCAACGGCACCTACAACGACTTCCTGGTCGCGCCCGAGGGGGACCACTGCACCTTCGGCAACGGCTTCGACATCCAGCCCTTCGTCAGCCACGGCTTCGTCGAGATCGCCGTGCGCGCCGGCGTCCCGATCCTGGTGGCCTCCCACCAGGGCTCCGAGGCCTGGTCGGCCGAGCTCACGCTCAGCCAGGAGGCGGTGCAGAGCGTGGGGCGCTGGCTGCCCCAGCGCTGGCGCAAGCAGCTGGACCGCACCAGCGTGCTCTCCATCCCGTGGTTCCCCTTCACGCCCATCGAGGCGTTCAAGATGCGCTACGACCTGTACCACCCGCGGGTCACCGTCGCGGCGCTGGACGCCGCAGGGAGCAAGGCCGAGCGCGCCCTGCTGCTGCAAGACGACGCGGAGGCGGTGCGCGCCATCATGCAGGCCGCCGTGGAGCGCCTCCGGGAGCTGCCCGTGAGCGCGGAGGACCGCGTCGAGCCTGCGGCCCCCGAAGACCCCCGCGACCATCTGCAGACCGAGCCGGTGGAACCAGCGTCGGCGGAGTCTGCGTCCACGGAGCCCGCCTCGCCCGCCGCAACGACATCGGGCCCACTCGACGAAGCGCCACGCGCCTCGGAGTGAGCCCGAGAGTCAGGCCTGCGGCCCACCCCAGCGGGGCAGACCGTGCACCAACGGCTAGACGTTGGCGCAGAAGCCTTCGTAGTCGATGTACTCCGTGATGGTCGGCTTGTCGCCGCACACGGGGCACGACTTGTCGTGGCGCAGCTTGAAGGTGCGGAAGGCCATGTCGAGGCTGTCGTACTGCAGCAAGCGGCCGTTCAGCGGCTTGCCCTGCCCCAGGATGATCTTCACGGCCTCCGTGGCCTGCAGGACACCAATGACGCCGGGCAAGACGCCCAGGACGCCAGCCTCGGCGCAGCTGGGGGCCAGGTGCGCGGGCGGGGGCTCGGGGTACAAGCAGCGGTAGCACGGCCCCTGGTGCGGGATGAACGTGGTCACCTGCCCGTCGAAGCGGAAGATGCTGCCGTGAACCACCGGGATGTTCTTCCAGATGCTCGCGTCGTTGACGAGGTAGCGCGTCGGGAAGTTGTCCAGCCCGTCCACGATGACATCCCAGCCCATGTCGAAGATGCGGTCGACGTTGCTGCTGTCGAGGCGCTCGTTGAACGGGATGATCTTCACGTCCGGGTTGAGGTTGGCGATGGTCTTGGCCGCCGACTCCACCTTGGGGGTGCCCACGCGGTCCATGCCGTGGATGACCTGCCGCTGCAGGTTGCTGGCGTCCACGTGGTCCCCGTCGATGATGCCGAGGGTGCCCACGCCAGCCGCCGCGAGGTACAGCGCCGAGGGCGCGCCGAGGCCGCCCGCGCCCAGCAGGAGCACGCGCGCCTGGAGCAGCTTCTGCTGACCCTTCTCGCCCACCTCGGGCAGCAGCAGGTGACGCGAGTAGCGGTCCAGCTGCTCGTCCGTGAACGCGAAGGGGGCCTCGATGGGGAAGCCCTTGTCCTTCCACTGCCCGTAGCCCGGGTTGGCGGACTCCACGTCCGTGTAGCCCATGTCCTGCAGCACCTTGGCCGCGAACGCGCTGCGCACGCCGCCCGCGCAGTAGACCACCAGCTTGGCGTTCTTGTCGGGCAGCTTGGAGCCGGCCTGCATCTCGAGGAAGCCGCGCGGCAAGTGCACCGAGTTCGGGATGTACCCCTGGCGCCACTCGTCCTTCTCGCGCACGTCGACGAGGGTGATGCTCTCACCGCCCTTGATGCGGTCGTTGAGGTCCTCGAGGGTGACCTGCTTGATCTGCCCCTTCACCTCTTGCAGGAGGTCCGCGTACGTCTTCGCCATCTTCGCTCTCCGTTCCAGTCCGGTTGGGCGGCCAGTATGAAGGGCCGCGCTGCTCCGTCAACGTTCTGTTCGTGGAGGAGCAGTCGGGGACTGACGGGGCTCGTTACGGGTGCAGCTGGCCCGCCGGACGAAGGGCTCAGGCCACGGAGCTCACGAGCTCGCTCACGTAGCCCTCCTCGAACGCGTAGGTGCGCAGCTGCTCGCGCAGCGCTCGGCGCCCGCGGTGGAGGCGCGACATGATGGTGCCGATGGGGCAGCCCAAGAGCTCGGCTGCCTCCTGGTAGGAGCGCTCTTCCACGTCCACCAGCTCGACCGCGCTCCGGAACTCCGGACGGATCGTGTCGAGAGCGGCGCGCACCTCGTCGCCGAGCGAGTCCCGCGGCGACGCGTCCTCGGCGATGGTCAGGGTGAGCGCCGGGCTCGGCAGGGTCTCCGCCTCGAGGGCGACGCGCTCCATGATCTCGCGCTCACGACGACGCCGCCGGTAGCTGGTGATGAACGTGTTCATGAGGATGCGGTGCATCCACGCACGCGCGTTGGTGCCCTTCTGGAAGCGGTGCCAGAAGACCCAGGCGCGAGCCAGGGTGTCCTGGAGCAGGTCGTCGGCTTCGGTGCGGGAGCGCGTCAGTCGGACGGCCGTGCCGTAGAGCTCCGGCACGTGCGGACGGACGGATGCGTCGTAGTCGGACCTGTCGATGGGCTCGACGAGCCGGAGCGTGGTGGTGGAAGTGGACATGCCCGCCTGTAGAGCAAGCCCAATGCCAGCCTCTCCTCCTGCGCTCGATGGTTGAAATTACTCATCAATCAGGAGTCCACCGGCAGGCCCAAGGCAGGCCACGGGTCAGCTTGTCCACTCTCGCCCACGGCAGCGTGTCAGGTTGTCAGCGCGTCCCGCAGCACGTGCGGCACAGCATCCGCCAGCTCGGACGCCAACATCCCGCGGTCTCCCGGCGCGGCGCGCTCTCCGGCGAGCGCGTGCAGCAAGACACCGGCGGTGGCGGCAGAGAGCGGCCGGAGGCCCCCAGCGAGCAGCGCGCCCACGACGCCAGCGAGCACGTCACCCGTGCCGCCTGTCCCCATGGCTGGCGTGCCGTAGGGGCACACGCGGAGCTCGCCCTCTGGCGCGGCGACGACCGTGCCGGCCCCCTTCAGGACCGCGACGTGGCCGCTGCGACGGGCCAGCTCGGACGCCGCTCCGTAGCGGTCTGCCTGCACCTCGCGCGTGTCCACACCCAGTAGGCGCGCGGCCTCACCTGGGTGCGGGGTGAGCACGCGTGCCCCGCGCGCCGCACGCAAGGACGCGAGCGTGCCGGGCTCCGCGTCCACCAGCAGGCTCAGCGCGTCCGCGTCCAGGACGGCCGGCTCCGCCACGTCCGCGAGCCACGTGCGCACCAGCGCCTGCGCCTCCGGCGAAAACCCCAGCCCCGGTCCAACGACCAGCGCGCGCTTGCCGACGACGAGCGCGTTCAGCGCGGCCCGGTCCACGGGGAAGGCGGCGCTCATCATCTCGACGACCTTGTGCTCCAGCACCGCGCGTCCCGCGGCCGGCGCGACCAGGGTCACAAGGCCTGCGCCGGCGCGGAGCGCGCCCAGCCCTGCCAACAACGCCGCCCCGGTCTTGCCCGCTTCGCCGCCGATGACGGCCACGTGCCCCGCGGTCCCCTTGTGCGCGTCCTCCGCGCGCGCCGGCAACAGGGCACGCAGGTCCGTCGCCTGCAGCACGTGCTGGGCGCTCCCCTGACCCACCGCGACACCGATGTCCGCCAGCCAGACGCGCCCGGCGTTGGCGCGACCGGCGCCTTGGAGCAGCCCGCGCTTGTGCGCGCCGAAGGTGACCGTGGTGACGGCGCGCACGGCAGCCCCAAGCGCTTGCCCGGTGTCCGCGTCCACGCCGCTGGGCAGGTCCAGCGCCACCACGGGCGCGCCACACGCGTTGATTGCCTCGATTACGGCCGCGTATGGCCCATCGACCGAGCGCGTGAGGCCGGTGCCGAACACGCCGTCCACCACCAGCGACGCCGTGCGCAGCTGCTCCCCTAGCGCTTCGTGCTCCTCTGGCGCGATGACGCGCGTCTCGACCCCCATCCGTACGAGCGAGGCCCAGTTGACGGCGGCATCCCCCGTCAGGGTGGACGCGTCGCCGGACGCCACGACCAGAACCGCACGGGGCGCGTGACCCACCCGCGCCAGGTGCCTGGCAATGACCCACGCGTCGCCGCCGTTCTGCCCGGGACCACCCACCAGCAGCACCCGCGTCAGCGCACCAGCGTGCTCGCGCGCGATGACCTCGAAGGCCCCGCGCCCGGCGTTCTCCATCAACACCAGGCCCGGCACGCCCAAGCCATGGATGGCGTGCCGGTCCGCGTCGCGCGCGTCCTGTCGCGTCAGGAGCGGGAGCATGCTCGGCGCCTCAGCGAGGCCTCCGCGCCGGCCGGCGTGCGCCCGTCGGGGGCGCAGGCGCGGGCTGGTTGGCGGCGTGCTGCGGACCGAGCGAGCTGCGAATCGCGTCGAGCTCCTGACGCGCCGCGGCGGCGCCTGCGGCGTCTCCGCCCGCGTCCCGCGCCATACTCAGGAAGAGCAAAGCGAGCGCGGTGCGCGGGTGGGTGCTGCCGTGCAGCCGTGCTGTGACCTCGCCGGCCGCCACGCAGGCGGTCAGCGTCGCCGCGTCGCGGGGGGCGAGGCGAACACGGCGCGCGCAGTCGCCCAGGGCGACGAGGGACGCCGTGGAGTCCTCCGCGAGGTTGCCCGAGACGGTCCCCGGGTAGCTCGCGCGCGCCAACTCGAACGCCGCGTCGTGCTGCGCCAAGGTGCTGCCCCCGCGCGCCATGGCCGAGACGGCAGCCGGGAACACCGAGGGGCACGTGCTGCCCGTGAGCGGCCCAACGCACGTGGCACGAGCCGCCTCGAAGGCGGAGTCCCACCGGCCGAGCTCCCCGAGCACCTGCGAGCGGGCCGCGCCGAACTGCACCACGTCCACCTCGCCCCAGGAGCGCTCCTCGATCGCGGCCAGGGCGGCCTCCGCGCGCCCCTGCCGCGCCTCGGCGACCTGCCCGCAGGCGAACGCCTGATAGGACACGTCGGCGCAGGTCTGCCCTTCGTCGGCCACCATCGCGGCGGCGGCCCCGGCGAGCTCGGCGAAGCCCCACTCCAGCTGCTGCTCGCAGAGCTCGGCGGCCAGCCCACACATGCCCGCAAACACGTCTGGGCGCATGTAGTACTCCACAGTCGCCGCGTGCGCGCGGTCGTTCTCGACGCCCGAGTTCAGCAGGCTGACCGCGTCCTGATAGCGGCCGAGCGACGCGTACGCGCGCGCGAGCAACACCAGCCCACGGCGGCGTGCGTCGCGGTCACTCATCTCGAGGATGCGGGCGAGGTTCGGCTCCAAGCCTGAGATCACATCGGGCGCCGAGTCGTACTCGGCGCGCTCGATCTGACCAATGAGCACCCACGGAGAGTCGAACCCGTCGACGTCCGGGACGTTGGGCACGAGGTCGGCGCCCTCGCGCTGAGCGAACGCCAAGAGCGAGGTGACGCGCCGGTCGCTCGCGCGCGCGACGACCTCGTAGCCGTCGGGGCGCTCCTCGATCCGCACGGCGTTCAGCGCGGCCGTGAGCACCTCTCGCGGCTCGTCCGGGATGTCGTACACCGCCACCGCCGCCCGAGCGATGTCCAGGTACATGCGCAACAGCTCGCGCCACATGACCGAGCGCCCCTCGTCCGAGATGGCCACGCGGCTGCGGAAGTCGTAGCCCCCGTCATGATGTGACAGCTGCATCGAGGTGGACACCATCCCGCGCATCGTGATCTTGGACACCTCCAAGAACAGAACGATGGTCTGGTTGACCACCTCCTCCATGCGGGACGCGAAGTCACCCAAGCCGGCCAGCGCATCGAGCTCGTCGACGGACGTGGTCTCGCCGCTCTCGGCCGCCGCCGCTGCAGCCTCTGCCGCCTCGCGCCGACGTTGCCGCGACGCCTCCAGCTGCGCGCGAGCTGCGGCCCCGTGCTGCTCGACCCAAGCGGCGTAGCCCGGCGCCGAGTAGTCCGCCACGTAGCTCATGATGCTCGCTGCGCCGCCAGGTCCGGGGGCCGCCAGCATCCCGAGGACGTCGGCCGCAGGCCCCCGCGCCTGCGTGAGCAGCGAGTCCAGGACGGGCTCCAGCGTCACGACGCAGACACGCTCACCGCGCAGCAGCGCGATGCCGTTGACCACACCCAGCTGATAGCCGCGCACCTCTCGGCGCTCTTGCCCTTCCAGCGCGGTA
Source organism: Sandaracinaceae bacterium (assembly GCA_020633075.1). Lineage (GTDB taxonomy): Bacteria > Myxococcota_A > Polyangia > Polyangiales > Houyiibacteriaceae > JADJJE01. The sequence continues at coordinate 1,068,740 of JACKEI010000001.1, read as the reverse complement.
TCACACAGCGCCGCCCCCTCGCCCTCGATGACGGCGACGGCGCGCGGCAGCTTCCCGTTCAGGCCCTGCGCGATGGCGACCCACGCGGGCGCCTGCACCGGCGGGGCCTCCGGGTCCGGCTCCGGGTAGCTCGGGGCGTCGATGAACCCGCCGACGACGGCCACGACGCGGTCCGTGTCTCTGAAGTAGCGCTGCACGTCTTCGGCGGCACCCCCGGTGACCATCGCCTGCTCCAGCTCTTGCCAGTGGGGGGTCGCCCGGAGCGCCCGCATGTCGACCCGCACGCCGAGGAAGGCGTCGTTGGGCATCAGCTCCAGCAGGGCGTGCTCTTCAGCCGGGAGGCGAGGCCGTGGCGTGCCTCCCGAGGCACAGCCCACACCGAGCAGCAACCACACCGCCCCACACATCACGACCCCGACATTGCGCTTCTTCATGAATTTTCCGTCACTCCTTCCACGGGACGCGGCCCATGGCGTGGGACTGTTATCGCACCGGAGCGCCCGACTAACAATGCCAGTCGTCCGCGGGGACCCCCTCGCCCCGTCACTTTGGTGCGCCCCCCCTGCATGCGCGCCGGGGGGGCGCCTGCCAAGGAGGGTTCCGCGCAGCGGCCCTCAGAGCTCGATGTCGGTGACGTTGAACTCGACCCACACGTTGTCGGTGTGCAGGCGCGCCCGGACCGAAGCGCCGCCGTCCTGCCGCGTCAGTTCGATGTCGCCTTCGTTGGCGCCGCTGCTGGTCCGGCACGTCAAGACCGCGCCCTCGCCCGCGCACTCCGAGAATGTCGTCACGACGCCGCTCTCCGTGCTGGTCATCGATCCTCCGTTGGCGTCGTCGAGCTCGATGATGACGGGAACGCCCTCCACCATGTCCCCCTCGAAGCGCGCGACGACCGCGGGCCCCTGAGCTTCGCTCCCCGTCGTCGCCTCACCGCCGCCGGACGCGGTCTCCTCGGCTCCGCCGCCGCAACCCACCATCGCTACAACCCCCACCAAGCTGACCCACCGTGTAACAGTCGACATGTTCTCTCCTTTGGGCCACTTCGGCTCAGTATTGCGAGCGTGTATGCCCTCGACAGGTCTGGGGGGTCAAGCAGGGAGTCCGCGAGAGCGCTTGGGGCATCGCGGACCGACGTGGAACCGTGGCACGCTCGCTCGCGTGACCAACAGAGCAAGCCTGTCCCTCTCGCTCACAGCAGCGCTGCTGCTCATCGCCGGGTGCGGCACCGCTACGACACCCGCCGCCGCGCCACGGACGCCGCCGCCGGTGTGCCCACCCCTAGCGGCCGACGGTGGCGACCCCCGGGGCGCGTCGTTGATCGAGCGCGCCGCCGCCGGGCTTGCGCAAGGGGAACACAGCTCAGCCGTCGCGCTGCTGCGCGCCGCGGCGTCGCTCGGGGCTTCTCCGCTCGATGATCCTCAGGCACGCGCGGCGCTGGCACGGCGTCCGCTGCCCGTCGTCGCCATGCTCCCGACCGCCGTGTACGAGCGCTCGGCAGACGGCCGCGTCGTGGCCTTCATCGCGGCGCCGCCCGTGCCCCTGGGTGCAGCCTCCGACCTCCCCACGCTCTGTGACGCCGGGCCGCTCGAGTGGGTGGACCTTGCGCGAGGGACGCGCGGCACGATGTCTGTCGTGGACGGCGCGGCGGGCGCCCGGCTTGCGCCCCTGCTGGCGCTCGACGCCCAGGCGGCCGAGCAGCGCGAGCTGGTGCACGTCCTGCACGCGGCCAGCAGTTGTGACCTCGTGGTGGACGCGTGCGGCGCGGAGCCGCAGGAGCCAGTGGAGCGCAACGTCGAGCCGGGGTACGCCGCTGCGGATCTGCTCCCCAGGCACGACCTCTGCGGGCGCGTCGAGGCGCTGTCCCCGCAGGGGCGCTTCGCCGTCGTGGCGCTGCCAGACGTGGAGGTCGGTCGCCTCGGCGCAGGGACCTGCGTGCCGTCGAGCCGACTCGGCTGGATCGCGGACTCCAACGCGGTGGTGTGCGTCAGCACCCGCTATCAGGTGGTCTCGCTGGCCGAGCCGCGGGTGGTGCTGGATGCTGCACACGACACGGAGGCCATCCGTTTTGCGGCGGACGAGCGCCACGCGTACGTGCGGACGCAGAGGGCAGCGCGCGTCGTGCCCCTCGCCCCTGGTCTCGCTGAGGTCACGCTCGCGGCGGACTGCCGCGGGCCCGTGGCCTTCGCGCCGAACGGCGAGACCTTGGTGGCGAGCTGCGGAGCGCGCCTCGACGTGCTGACGCTGGGGGCGACCGTCGCCACGCGCTCCATTCCCATCGACACGCGGGGGCTCGGCGGCCTGGGCTCGGCACGCACGGCCGCGGTGGCGATCAGCGACGCCGGCGACTCCATCGCGCTGGTGTTCTCGCCGATTCTCTGGCCTCGGGCGCACCACCGCTGGGCGCTGCTGGACGCCCGCGGGCGGGTCACCTACCGCGTGGAAGACCTACCGCCCCAGCAGTCCGAAGCGACGCCGGTCGCGCCGGTCTACGAACGTGTCGGTCAAGTGCCCACCGTGCGCACCAGCTCGGCCGGCCCCGGATGTGGAGGCTACGACCGTCCGTACCACGGACAGACCCTGGCGCTCTCGGCCGACGTGGGCGCCCGCTTCGAGGCCGACCACTTCGTGCTCTTCGGGCGCCACGGCCACCACGTCCCGGCGGAATTCTGGACGCTCCGTGGTGGCCCGCAGCGGCGGGGGGACCTCTCGCGCATGCGGTTCGTGCAGCTCGCGAGCGTCCTCGGCGCGGGCGAGTGGATGACCAGCGAGCCCGAGACGCCGCGCTCGGGGCGGCGCCTCGTCTTCGCGCATGGTGTGTTCGACTCTCGTGGCGGCGCGCGGGGCGAGATCCCTGCGGACCACGCCCTCGGACCGTCGCGCTGGGACGGCCCTCTTGGCGACCCCGACGACAGCGCCCCCCAGACCGCAGCGGACGTGGACGTCGCCGGCTTCCTGAGCGCCACCGGCGCGCGCACCAACCTGCGGGTCTGCCCCGACGACCTGCGCGTGGTCGCGGTGTTGCCCATGCCTCCTCATCACACCGTCTGGGCCGACGCCGCGACCTGCGCGCAGGCGCCCCCCACACCCCCTCCGGACTCCTTCTGCCGCAGCGGACGCCTCTGAGCAGGACTGGCGTCACGCCCGTCACCCCGGCCCGACACAGACCGCAGGTCTGGTATGGTCACGGCGCATGCCCCCCGCACCCATCCTCCGAGACCCCGAGACCTACGACCAGTGGGCGGAGCGCCAGGCGAGCGCCCCCGACGCGAGCGAGGTGGAGCTCTTCCGGCAAGACCCGGCGTCGGACGTCTTCGACGCGAAGCTCCTGAAAGAGCACACCACCTTGCTCCAGCGCGCGCGCGAGAAGCGCCGCGCGGCGGAGCTGACCAAGCTGCTGCAAGAGGCCCTCTACCGGCACCTGGGGGAGCTGGCGGACGCGCGCCTGTACGAGGTGAGCCCGCTCGGCACCAAGTACGTGGTGGAGCGCTTCTACGAGGAGTGCCTAGCCGCCATCGCGCACCTGTCGGACCCAGACCAGACGGGCTTGTCTCCGGTCGACACGCTGGCTCGCTTCGAGCGCGCGGCGCACGGCTTCGGGCGCTCGGCGCTGCTGCTGTCGGGCGGGGCCAGCCTGGGCTTCTTTCACATGGGGGTCATCAAGGCTCTCTTCGAGCACGACCTCTTGCCCAACGTGCTCTCGGGCGCCTCCATGGGCGCGATGGTCGCCTGCGGCATCGCCGCCCGCACGGACGACGAGCTGCGCGAGCTCTTCACGGACTGGAGCATGGTGCGTACGGACGCGCTGCTGCGGGTGGGGCCCACGGAGGCGCTGCGCACGCGCGCGGTGTACGACCCGCAGAGGCTGGCCGAGGTCATCGCGCACAACAACGGCGACTACACGTTCGCGCAGGCCTTCGAGCGCAGCGGCCGCGCCGTCAACGTCAGCATCTCCCCCACGCGCAAGCGTCAGAAGCCACGCGTGCTCAACCACCTGACCACCCCCGAGGTCACGCTGCTGAGCGCGGCCGTGGCCAGCAGCTCGGTTCCCGGGGCCTTCCCGCCCGCCACGCTGATGGAGCGCCTGCCGGACGGCCGTGACGTGCCCTACATGCCCACCGAGCTGTGGATTGACGGGTCGTTCAAGGGCGACCTGCCCATGCGGCGCATCAGCCGGCTGCACAACGTGAACCACTTCATCGTCAGCCAGGTGAACCCCCACGTCGCGCCCGTGCGCCGGGTCACGCGCCGACGCGGCGTGCTGCCCTTCGTCGCGGGCATGGCCACCACCACGGCGCGGGTGCAGCTGACCCACCAGCTGCACATCGCCAAGAGCCTGCTGCAGCAGACTCCGCTCTACACGCCTCTGGACCTGGCCCACTCGCTCGCGGACCAGACCTACAGCGGCGACATCGACATCCACCCACGCCTGCGCGCGGGGGCGCTGCTGCGCACCTTCTCCAACATCAGCCGCGAGGAGCTGGCCATGCACATCCTCGAGGGAGAGCGGTCCACCTGGCCTCTCTTGGCCCGCATCCGGGACCAGACCTGCGTCTCGCGTGCGCTGGACAAGGCCATCCTGTCATTGAGAGCCCGCGGCGCAGACCGACGCTGACCCGCGTGCCCCTGAGCGGGGCGCGGCTCGGACGCCGCGCACGGGACAGGTCCTGAGACGAGCTCACGCCCCTGACGCGACGAGGCCCCCGTGAGGCAACGCTCACGAGGGCCAAGTCACATCGAACGCTGGGACGACTACTTGAGCAGCGACGCCAGCGTGGTGCCCATGTCCGACGGGGTCGGCGCGACCTTGACGCCGGCCTCTTCGAGCGCGGCGATCTTGGCGTCCGCCGTGCCCTTGCCGCCCGAGATGATGGCGCCAGCGTGACCCATGCGCTTACCGGGAGGCGCGGTGCGGCCCGCGATGAAGCCCGCCACGGGCTTGGTGAAGTTGTCCTTGATCCAGGCCGCCGCCAGCTCCTCGGCGTTGCCGCCGATCTCGCCGATGAGGATGATCGCGTCGGTGTCCGGGTCCTTCTCGAACATCTCGAGGATGTCGATGAAGTCCGTGCCCGCGATGGGGTCGCCGCCGACACCGACCGCCGTGGACTGCCCGATGCCGAGCGCCGTGAGCTGGCCCACGGCCTCATAGGTGAGCGTGCCCGACTTGGACACGACCCCGATGCGGCCCTTCTTGTGGATGTGCCCCGGCATGATGCCGATCTTGCACTCGTCCGGGGTGATGACGCCCGGGCAGTTCGGCCCGATGAGGCGGGTGCCCTTCTGGCCGTCCAGCACGCGACGCACCTTGAGCATGTCCATCACGGGGATACCCTCGGTGATGCAGATGGCGAGGGCCATCTCTGCGTCGATGCACTCGAGGATGGCGTCCGCCGCGAAGGGAGGCGGCACGAAGATGCAGCTCGCGTTGGCGCCCGTGGCGGCCATGGCCTGCTCGACGGTGTCGAACACGGGCACGCCCAGGATCTCGGTGCCACCGCGGCCGGGGGTCACGCCGCCCACCACGTTGGTGCCGTACTTGATGCACTGCTCGGTGTGGAACTGGCCGGTCTTACCGGTGATCCCCTGAACGATCAGCTTGGTGTCTTTGTTGACGAGGATACTCATCGTTCACGCGCCCTTTGCCAGCTCGACGATCTTCTGAGCGCCCTCCGCCATGGTGTCGGCGGCGACGATCCGGAGACCTGAGTTATTGAGAATTTCCTTGCCCTGCTCGACGTTGGTGCCGGCCAAGCGCACGACGAGCGGGACGGTGAGGCCCAGCTCCTTGCTGGCCGCGACCACGCCGTTGGCGATGACGTCACAGCGCATGATGCCGCCGAAGATGTTCACGAAGATGCCCTGCACCGCGTCCGACTGCAGGATGATCTTGAACGCCTTGGTGACCGACTCCTGGCTGGCTCCGCCGCCCACGTCGAGGAAGTTGGCCGGCTCTCCGCCGAAGTGCTTGATGGTGTCCATGGTGGACATCGCCAGGCCCGCGCCGTTGACCAAGCAGCCGATGTTGCCGTCGAGCTGGATGTAGCTCAGGCCCGCCTCGGCGGCTTCGGTCTCGGTCGGCGCCTCTTCCGAGAGGTCGCGCACCGACTCCCAGTACGCCTGGTGGCGGAACTCGGCGTTGCCGTCGAAGTTCACCTTGGCGTCCAGGGCCAACACCTGCTCGTCCTTGGTGAGGATCAGCGGGTTGACCTCGGCGATGGAGCAGTCCTCGGCCACGAAGAGCTTGGCCAAGTTGACGATGAGCTTGTGGAAGTTCTTGCTCTCGGTCTTGGTGAGCCCCAACGCGTACGACAGCTTGCGGACGTGGTGGTCCTGCAAGCCCGCGTCGGCGTGGAAGTAGACCATGTGGATCTTCTCGGGGGTGTTGTGCGCCACCTCCTCGATGTCCATGCCGCCCTCGGTAGAGGCCATGATCGCGACCTTCTTGGTCTCACGATCCACCACCAGCGCCAGGTACAGCTCGCTCTTGATGGCGAGACCCTGCTCGACGAGCAGACGCTGCACCTTCTTGCCCTCGGGACCGGTCTGGGGCGTGACGAGCACCTTCCCGAAGATGTCGTGGGCAGCCGCCGTGGCCGCCTCGATGCCCTTGCAGACCTTGACGCCGCCGGCCTTGCCGCGACCGCCCGCGTGGATCTGCGCCTTGACGACGACGACCTCACTGCCGGTGTCCGCGATCAACTTCTTGGCGGCCTCGACGGCCTCCTCCGGCGACATGCAGGGAATGCCCTGCGGCACCGGAATGCCGTACTTTCGGTACAGCTCCTTCGCCTGATACTCGTGGATGTTCATTCGCTCTGACTTTCAGTTGGACGCCGGTGGGCGCCGGAATCTGGGCTGGGGGCAGCCGCGTGGCTCCCGCACAATGAAACATGTTCTACCTCCGCGCCAGCGGGGGCGCGCGAGCATATCACTGATTTGCCGCAGGTGAACCCGACGGTTGGAGGAAACACCGACGTGACCCGAGCGCCTCGGCAGCGTACGGCCCCAGACCTCACCCAGAAGCCCTCGCCGGGCAACACCACCACCGCGCCCAGCCCCCTAATCGACCACGCGGAAAAACGTCCCTGTTTGGGGTTAGACAACTGTTACACTCACCCGCATGAGTGACGTCAAGCGCACGCCAGTCCTGCAGATCTCACACGACCCCTGCCCGCAGGTGCAGTCGTGCGAGCTCTTCCCGCTGTTCAAGTCGAAGGGGGCCGCAGGGCTCTTCAAGATCCACTACTGCCAGAGCGACTACAGCGCGTGCGCCCGCTACAAGATCGCAACGACGGGCCGCAGCGTACCGCGGACGCTCTTGCCGGATGGCTCGGTGATGCGTCCAACCTGAGCGGCGCGGAAGGTAAACGATCATGGAATACTGGACCGCCATGGCTGGAGGCGCACTGCTGGCCGCCGTGCCTCTGCTCCACCGCGCCGCATCCGGGCGCTCGCTCGCCGTGTCGGGGCGCTACACCGCGCTGGTGGACCGGGCGCTGGATGGCCCGGGTGAGCCGGACGTGGATCTGAGCGAGGACGAGATGAGCGCCGCGCTCGAAGCGATGGCGCTCGAGGCGTTCGGCGCCGACGCGGTAGCCGCGGCAGCTCTTGACACGGAGCCCGTCCCGTCCGACATGCCCGCCGCCCCCGTCGGGGCGCCCCGGCAGCCGCTCGCGATGCACGTGCTGTTCTTGCTGGCCATAGGACTCGGTGGCCTGCTCTCGGCCGCGCTGGCTGGCGATTGGGCAGCCGCGTTCGACCTCCACGGAGCCGGCTTTCATGCGCGCTACGGGGCCGGCATGAATCCGCTGGCGATCGCTGCACTCGTGGTAGGTGGCAGCCTGGTGGGGTTCGGCACACGGATGGCCGGAGGCTGCACCTCCGGCCATGGTCTTTGCGGTGTCAGCCGTTTCGAGCGCGGGTCCTTGGTGGCGACGAGCGTCTTCTTCGGGGTCGGCGTACTCACCACCCTGGCGCTCGACTGGATGGTGTCATGAGCGCGCGTCACGCTGCGACCCTGTGCGTCGGTGTCCTGCTGGGCTTTGGGCTCAGCCGCATTGGCTTCTCGAGCTGGGACGAAGTGGAGGCGATGTTCGCGCTCCGCGACCCCCGACTGATCATGTCGTTCGCGCTCGGCGTGGCGCTGTTGGTGCCGGGGTGGTGGCTGATGGACCGCCTCCCGCTCGCGGCCGCAGCAGCGACCCACAGGCCCATCCACCCCGGAACCGTGGCGGGTGGCCTCCTCTTCGGCGTGGGATGGGCCGTCGCGGGCGCATGCCCGGCTATCGTGCTCGTGCAGGTGGGCGAAGGTCAGCTGGCCGCGCTGCTCACGCTGGTCGGTGTCTTCGCGGGCAACGCGATCTACGCGCTCGTGCACCGGCGCTTTTTTCGCTTCTCCACCGGGTCGTGTTCAGGCGAGTGAGGAGACCACTGGGCACGGAGCAGTCGCCGCGCACACCGGCGCTCAGTCCCCCGAGCAGGGGCCCGAGTACGGCGGTGACGTGAGGACCCGCGTCACGCGGAACCCGGCTGTCCCTTCCATGACCTCGACGTAGAGCTTGTGGCGCACGGTGCCGTACGCGTCGACCTCCACGCAGCGCCCGCCCCACTCCACCGTCGTGCTGACGGCTTGGAACGAGAGGCTGTCACGGACGGCGCCAAAGCCCGGCGTGCTCTCGCCCCGGGCACCCCCGAGCACCGCCAGCGCGTCACCCTCGGCGCGCTCTGCCGCAGTGGGGGCTTGTTGTTGGATATCCGTCAGGAACGCGAGGGCAAGGGCCGTCTCGGGCGCGGCACGCATCTGGGCGCCCACGTAGGCCGCGACGGCGCCCACCACGAGCACGGCGACCACTCCGAGCACCCGGTGCATCATCGGCGCCCCTGGCAAGGCTTGCTCATTCATCGCTTCGGCCACGGAGCGCCTCCTTTCATGCGGGTTGCACATGAGCGTACGACCAACGGTGACCGAAGATCAAACGCGCGCCCCGGACCCTCATCGCGCGCATCGCTACGCCGTGCAACCTTCCGACCCCGATGCAGACTGAACCAGACATCAATCGGATCGAGAGCGACGGCTCGACAGCTCCCGGTGACCTAGGCGTCTGCCTGGTCACTGGCGGGGCCGGCTTCCTGGCGGGACACATCGCGCGCGCGCTCCTGGAGCAAGGGCACGACGTGCGCAGCCTCGACCTGCGCGAGCCCCAGCTGCGCCACCCACGCTTCCATCACCTGCGCGGCGACCTGCGTGTCCCCTCGGATGTGCGGCGAGCGTGCGAGGGCGTAGACACCGTCTTCCACACCGCAGCCGTCGTCGACTTCGTGGGCGTCGCCAGCGCTGCCCGCAGGCGGCGCAGCGTGGAGCTGAACGTCGGCGGGACCGAGCACGTCATCGCGGCCAGCGCCGACGCGGGAGTGCAACGGCTCGTCTACACCAGCAGCAACAACGTCGTGCTCGGCGAGCCCGTGGAAGACGCAAACAGTCGGACGCCCTACCCGCCACGCTTCGCGGACCTCTACTCCACCACGAAAGCGCGCGCCGAGCAGCTGGTCCTCGCCGCCAACGGCCGGGCGGGGTTGGCCACCTGCGCCCTGCGCCCAGGGGGGATCTACGGCGTGGGCGACCCCTTCTACCTCCCCCAGGTCATCGAGAAGTGCGCGCGCGGGCTGCTGCTGGCCGACATCGGGGACGGTCGGGCCATGGCCGACAACACCTTCGTGGGCAACCTCGTCCACGGTGAGCTGCTGGCCGCCCGTCACCTGACGCTCGACGGGCCGGTCGCGGGGCATGCCTACTACGTCACCGACGGGGAGCCCACGAACCCCCTCGAGTTCTTTCGGCCCATCATCGAGGGCCTGGGCTACACGGTGCCGACTCGGCGCCTGCCGTATCGCCCCATGTACGCGCTCGGGTACACCTGGGAGCTGCTCAACCGCTACGGGCTGGCCCCCGAGCCGCAGCTCACGCGCCTGCACTGCATGAAGGCCGCCGTCTCGCACTCGGGGAGCATAGAGGAAGCGACCCGCGACTTCGGCTACCAGCCCGCCTTCGCGTGGCGAGAGGAGCTGGCGGCCTGCGTCCCGTACTGCCGCGAGGTGCTGGCGAAGATGAAGGCCGGCGCCTGGCCCGGGTTCGCCTAGAGCAACGCTCAGGATCGCCGGAAGGGCCTGGCGCAGGGCGAAGGTTCGCAGGCAAGGCGCGATGACGAGTCGATGCGAGCATCGGCGAGGAGGAGCAACGCCGCATGCGGGCCTTCGAACAAGCCAGGGCTTCCCCCGAGCCTGGAGCGTGCTCTAGGCAGCGCCACCGGCCCGACGCAGGAATGACGCAGTGCGCAATCGCTTGCGCGTCAATTGCGTAGCGCCTTGTGCACTTTTGTAAGATTTCGGCCTACATCGGGCCCCTCGCCCCCCCTCTGGTCTTGCGCGAGGTGTGCCCAGAAGGCCTCACCGGCGGCACCGCGCGCTCACGAGATCACAGCACTTTCGGCAGGGCTCTCAACGATACGAGAGCCGGTGTGAACGCGGAAGCACGTTGAATTGCACGTGATTTTCGTGTGTCACATTTTACCCCATCGCTTGTGTCACAGTTTTGCAACGACATGTAATTGCATACCTAAATCGTGTATCACACGACTTGCGCCACACGCTGGCACAACCCATGCTTTGGGTACGAGCGCGGCACTCTTTCGCCGCCCCCAATCGGAGGGCCCGAAACATGACCCAAACGATGTACCTCAACCAATACGGCATCCCCAATCGCAGCTTCATCGACATCGCCACGCGCGTCGTTCCCGACAACGTCGGGTCCTGGACACGCGAGCCAGCAGTGGCTCCGGCGCCCGAGAAGCCGCAGTTCCCCGCGGACGACGCATGGCGTCAAGCCCAGACCAAGGACTTGCTGGCCACGGCCGCGTTCACCCTCACCCTCTTCGGCGGCGCCATCGCCGCCATCATCCTCTGAGCCGCTAGCGCGCGCCGCTTCATCCATCCCGCGGTAGCGCGCCTGCTGCTCGAGCCCCACGCCGGAATCGCCGCCCGCGTGGGGCTCTCTATTTGTGCGCCACGTGGCCGTCGAGCCCCAAGCATGGCGCCGCTCGGGGGTCGGTACGGCATGGAGTCCCCGCGCGGCGCACGACGTCTCCGCGCATGCCTCGGCGTCTCGGTCGTGGCGTGGGGGCTCTGGTCCGCCCCCGTCGCCAGCCAGCCCCCCACGGACCTGCGCGCGGCGCACCAGCTGGCGCTGCGCTCGACGGTGGTCGTGAGCTCGCCCATCGGTGAGGGCGCGGGCTGGGTCACGGAGCTGGATGGCGTCCGCGTGGTCATCACCAACCGCCACGTGGTGCAGCAGATTCACCGCGTGGACGTGATCTACGCAGACGGTGTGGAAGCCACCGGGCTGGTGGTGCACCGCAGCACCACGCTGGACGTGGCGGTGGTGGTCCCCGCGCAAGACGTCCACGTGCCGCCCCTGCCGATGGCGCACCGTCCCCTGGTGCGTGGGGAGCGGGTGGTGCTGGCAGGTCACCCGGGGGGGATGCGCTTCATCACCAGCGAAGGCGTCGTCGCTGGCGCCGCGCACGGGCTGCCCGAGACCGACCGGGCGTGCGGGGAGAACGCGAACTGCACCGTCATCGACGCGGAGACGCACTTCGGCAACAGCGGGGGACCGGTGGTGGACGCCCACGGGAACTGCGTCGGGATGGTGTGGGGCGGCATGACCGCCACGTCATTCACGCTGGCGGTGCACGCAGAGCCCATGTTTCGCGAGCTCTCTGCCGTAGCGGAGCGCATCCACGCGTATCGTCAGCGGCTGCGCGGGCACGCACGGAACCCGCGCCCACGCTGAGCGGACGGGCCTTCTAGGCGCGAGCCGCGACCTCTTCCCAGCGGAGGCCGAAGCGCGCGAGGTACTTGCGCAGCCGGTCGGCGTCGTTGGAGGACTTCTTCTTGGTACGCGAGACGGCGAACAGCTGCCGGCCCGCGTCCGAGAGAGAGCTGGCGGTGCGGCACACGCGCACCACCTCGGCCAGCTGCACCGCGTCGAAGGGGTCGAGGTCCGCGCGCTGCGCCTGGGTGAGCACCTCCCCCAGCAGCGCCAGCGGATCGTCCCCTGGCGCGCGCGGGCGCCGCCACGAGCGCGCGAGGCGCTCCGTCTCGTCATGCACGTGCGCAACGTCGATTCGGCCGGCCGCCGCGAGCGTGCTCATGCGCAGCACGGCCGCGTTCAAGTCACGGAAGTTGCCGCGCCAGGACGCGCTCGGCGACACGGCGAACTCCAGGAAGCGCGCACGCGCCTCGCTGTTGAGCGTCACGTGGGTGCCCAAGCGCTCGCTCGCGCGGCTGAGCTCGTAGTCCAGGTTGGGCTCGATGTCTTCGCGGCGCGCGGCGAGCCCGGGCAGCTCGAACGACCAGAGCTGGATGCGCGCGAGGAGGTCCTCGCGGAAGCGCCCCGCCGCGACGGCCTCCGCGAGGTCCTGGTTGGTCCCAGCGATGAGCTCGAAGTCGGAGCGCGCCTCCTTGTCCGTGCCCACGGGCAAGAAGCGCTTCTCCTCGATGGCGCGCAGCAACATGGCCTGCTCGTCCAGACCCAGCTCGCCGATCTCGTCGAGGAAGAGCGTGCCGCCGTCGGCCGCGCGCAGGAGGCCCTTGCGGTCGGAGGCAGCCCCGGTGAACGCACCCTTCACGTGCCCGAAGAGCGCGCTCATGGCGCCGTCCCCCCGCAGCGTGGCGCAGTTGACCTCCACCAGCGGCCCCTTGATGAACCCACGTGACTTGCGCAGCTGGTAGATGCGCGCGGCCAGCTGCGACTTGCCCGCGCCCGTGGGGCCCGTGAGCAGGATCGGCTCGCGTGAGCGCAGCGCCACGCGCTCGATGCCCTCGATGAGCTGGTTGAAGGCGGCGTTGCGCGTCTTGATGCCGGACTTCAGGAAGTCGAGGCTCTCCTCACGCTCCTCGCCGAAGCGCTTGGCCAGGCTGTCGTAGCGCGAGAGGTCGAGGTCGATGACGCGGTAGGTCCCCGCGACGTCCCCCCCTTCGCGCGGCTCTCGACGCAGGGGCGAGGTCTGGATCAGCTTGGCCGGGAAGTGCCGCGACTCGGTCAGCAAGAACCAACAGATCTGCATCACGTGCGTGCCGGTCGTGATGTGCACCAGGTACTCTTCGCGCTCTTGGTCGAAGGCGTAGCCGCGCGCGAGTTGGTGCAGGCCCGCGAAGACCTCCTCGAAGTCCCACGGGTCGCGGAAGTCCAGCACGCGCAGGCGCACGTCGGTCTCGGGGGAGACCTGCAGCACGTCCTCCGCGAGCGCGGTGGCGGCGCGCGTGTTGCGGCGGTCGTGCAGCAGCTCGAAGCGATCCACCAAGAAGTCGTCGTGCTGGCACAGAGACACGCTGGGCCGCCACTTCTGCCAGCGCTTCTCGCCGCGCCCGATGGCGTCCAGGGTGGCGCCGTAGTACCCGAAGACCACTCGCTTCATGGGCGGCACCTTACCTGATCGTGCCGCTCGAGGCGCGGGCACACGCGCGCCGCGCACGAGGCGCGACCGACACCGGTTCACGGAGAGCGCGGCACCCTCCGCGGCGGCGGTCTCGGTCGTCTGGTCGTGTCGCTGGTGGTTGCACGCAGCCGGGGCGAGCTGGCCCGACGCGATGAGGGACCTCCGCATACCGCTGTCGACGGTGAGGCGGCCCGTCCTGCGGTGAAGCGGTCAGGCGGTCACTTCGACGCGGTTCCGGCCTGCGGCCTTCGCACGGTAGAGGGCTTCGTCCGCACGCGCGAAGGTGCGGTCGGCGTCCTCGTGGCTGCGGTACGCGGTGATGCCGGCCGACGCCGTGATGTGCAGCGACGCGTCGGCCGTGGTGAACAACTGCGCGGCCAGCGCGCTGAGGATGCGCTCCATGGTGGAGCAGGCGTCGTCGAGCTCGGCACCCACCAGCAGCACCGCGAACTCCTCGCCTCCCCAGCGGCCGAAGAGGTCGGTCTCGCGCAGCTCGGTCCGCAGGAGCGCCGCCACCCCCTTCAGGACCTCGTCGCCAGCGAGGTGCCCGTAGGTGTCGTTGACCTGCTTGAAGAAGTCGATGTCCACGATGGCGAACGAGAAGCCGCCTCCTTCGCGCTCGCAGCGCTTGCGCTCGAGGGCTATCGCCTCCGCCAGGTAGCGCCGGTTGTAGGCGCCCGTGAGCTCGTCGCGCATGGCCATCTCGCGGATGCGGTCGAGGGCCCGCTGCAGCGCCGCGTTGCCTTCGGCCAGCGCCTTGTTGCCCTGCCGCAGGCGCCCGCGCAGCCCGTTCACGTAGCCCGCGAGCGAGCTGAACTGCGCCATGGCCACCAGCACGGCGAACCACTGCAGCGAGTCCACGCGCGGATGCAGCCCGTCGGGACTCAACCACAGCAGCAAGAGGATGACGGTGGAGTAGCCCGTCAGGATGAACGCCGTGAAGTAGACGAAGTCGCGCGTCCGAAAGCTGAAGAGCCCGTACATGGTCACCGACAGCGACAGCACCAGGAACGCGCCCCGCGCTTCCCCCGCGTGGAACATGGCGTAGAGCACGGGCACGCTGGCCAGGCAGAGCTGCAGCAGCGTGATGTTGGGGTCGCGGAAGCCCAGGTTCTTGCCGGAGCGGATGAGCGCGAAGAGCCCGATGTTGATCGGCACGACCAGGGCCACCACCACCGCGACGACCTCCCCCCCGTAGAAGCCGAGGAGCCACGCGCCAATCGTCACCGCGAGCGCGAGACCGTAGGACACCAGCCCGGTCAGCAGCCGCTTCTCACGCAGACGCTGAGCGCGCTGCAGGGACGCGGGGGAGAGGCTGTGGTCAGTGGACGGGGCAGAGGTGGGCATCAGCGGCGGAGGTGCTGCGGCGAGGAGGCATGGCGCGGGGGAACGCCACAGCGCGCGAGCATACACGCTCCTGCCGGTCGCGTAGCGCGCGGGTCCCGCGCCTCGGCGGCACCGGGGATGTGGGCCCTTCGGTGCCCAACGGATACATCGATATAAGCTGCTATCCAACAAGCTAACCAGCTTGGGGCCTGCGCGCTGAAATTGCTGCGCTTTCCGTCACCGAACAGCTGGCACAGCTCCTGCTGTAGTGAGGTACAACGGAGAAAGACACGCACATGACCAGCCAGCAGCACTACCAAGTCCTCGACACCCCCGGCCGCCCCGTGAAGGCGTGGATCAACGGCGTGCCCATGGAGGACGCCGCGCGGCAGCAGCTCGCCAACATCGCGAGCCTGCCGTTCATCCACAAGTGGGTCGCCGCCATGCCCGACGTGCACCTCGGCAAGGGGGCCACGGTGGGCAGCGTCATCGCCACCCACAAGGCCATCATCCCCGCGGCAGTGGGCGTGGACATCGGCTGCGGCATGATGGCGGTGCAGACCACGCTCACGGCCTCGGACCTGCCGGACGGCCTGGGCGCGCTGCGGGCCGCCATCGAGAAGACGGTCCCTCACGGCCGCACCGGCCACGGCGCGCGCGGTGACCGTGGCGCGTGGCACAACCCGCCGGCCAGCACGGAGGCCGCCTGGGCTGCGCTGCTGCCGCGCTTCGAGGCCTTGTGCGAGAAGCACCGCGCGCTGAAGCAGAGCAACCACGTCTCGCACCTGGGTACGCTCGGCACCGGCAACCACTTCATCGAGCTGTGCCTGGACGAGGCGCAGCGCGTCTGGGTCATGCTGCACAGCGGGTCGCGCGGCGTCGGCAACCGCATCGGCTCGCACTTCATCGAGCTCGCCAAGCGCGAGATGGAGCGCTGGTTCATCCAGCTGCCGGACACCAACCTCGCGTACCTGAGCGAGGGCTCGCAGCACTTCGACGACTACGTGAGCGCGGTGTCGTGGGCGCAGGAGTTCGCGGCCAAGAACCGAGAGCTCATGATGCACGCCGTCATGGGCGCGCTGCGGGCGTCGCCCGACCTCCCCGAGTTCAGCACCACCGAGCTGGCCGTGAACTGCCACCACAACTACGTGGCGCGCGAGAAGCACTACGGCGAGAGCGTGCTGGTGACGCGCAAGGGCGCAGTGCGCGCGGGCGAAGGCGAGCTGGGCATCATCCCGGGCTCGATGGGGACGCGCTCCTACATCGTGCGCGGCAAGGGCAACCCCGAGAGCTTCTGCAGCTGCAGCCACGGCGCCGGCCGCAGCATGTCCCGCACGGCGGCGCGCAAGCGCTTCACGGTGGAGGACCAGGTCCGCGCCACCGAAGGTGTCGAGTGCCGTAAGGACGCCGAGGTGATCGACGAGATCCCCATGGCGTACAAGGACATTGACGCGGTGATGGCCGCGCAACAGGACCTGGTCGACGTGGTGCACACGCTGAAGCAGGTGCTCTGCGTGAAGGGTTAGTCCATGACGAGCGAGCGACACATCGACGGAAGCCAGGGTGAGGGAGGCGGGCAGGTCCTGCGCACCTCCCTCGCCCTCTCGGCCATCACCGGCACACCGGTGCGCGTTACGCGCGTGCGCGCGGGGCGCAGCAAGTCAGGCCTCCTGCGCCAGCACCTGACCGCGCTGCGCGCCGCGGCCGAGATCAGCGGTGCGCGGGTGGAGGGCGACGAGCTGGGCAGCCAGACGCTGCGCTTCACCCCGGGCCGCGTGCGCGCCGGGCGCTACCACTTCGCGGTGGGGACGGCGGGCAGCGCGTGCCTCGTGTGCCAGACGGTGCTGCCCATGCTGCTCATGGCCGACGGGCCGAGCGAGGTGGTGTTCGAGGGCGGCACGCACGCCATGGGCGCTCCCTCCTTCGACTTCTTCGCGCGGGTGTTCGTGCCTCTGCTGCGGCGCATGGGCGCCGAGCTGGAGGTGACGCTCGAGCGCCACGGGTTCTACCCAGCGGGCGGCGGACGCTTCGTGCTGCGCGTGCAGCCCGTGCGCGCGTGGACGCCGCTCTCGCTCGTCGAGCCGGCGCCCCTGCGCGTGACGGGCCTGACCGCCTTGGTCGCCAACCTGCCCTTCGTCGTCGCCCAGCGCGAGCTCGCCCACGCGGGAGACGCGCTGGGGGTACCCGCGGAGCTGCGCCGCGGCATGGGCGTGAAGTCCCCGGGCCCCGGCAACGTGCTGATGGTGGAGCTCGCGTCGGAGCACGGGACGGAGCAGGTCACCGCCTTTGGGCGCCGCGGGGTGTCCGCCGAGGCCGTGGCGCAGGGCGCCGTAGTGGAGACGGAAGCGCTCCTGCGTGCGGGCGTGTCTGTAGGCCCGCACCTCGCGGACCAGCTGCTCTTGCCCATGGCGCTGGCCGGCGGCGGCGCGCTCCGGACCACGCCGCTCACCCTGCACAGCCGCACCAACCTCGCGGTCATCCAGCAGTTCATGCCGTTGTCCATCTCCGACGAAGCGGACGGGAGCGGCGTGACCACGCTCACCCTGCGCGGCACCGCCTGAGTGGTGGCCATCGGGTCAGCCTCGGCGGGGCGTGTGCGTGCCCGACTGCTGACCAGCTGCGACCCACCTGCGACCCATCTGCGAACCGTGCGCACGCGGCGCGCTGAGAGCGCCCCTCTTGCCGCGCGCCCGGCCGCGCCTCATACCGGAGCCGTGGACGAGGTCTATCGCAGCGAGCTGAACCGTGACGTACCGCTCCCCGCCCCGGGGGAGTTCGCGCCCATTGCCATCGGACCGCTGCGGGTGTGGCCGCCGGTGGTGCTCGCGCCCATGGCCGGCGTGACCAACTGGCCCTTCCGCATGATCTGCCGCAAGTTCGGCGCGGGTCTGTACGTGAGCGAGATGATCACCGCGCGCCCGCTGGTGGAGGGCCGCGACAAGACGCTCAAGCTGGCGGACTTCCACCCGGACGAGACCCCGCGCAGCCTGCAGCTCTACGGCGTGGACCCGTACTACGTGGGCGAGGCCGTGAAGCGCCTGGTGGGAGAGGGGCACGTCGACCACATCGACATGAACTTCGGCTGCCCCGTGCCCAAGGTCACGCGCAAGGGCGGCGGCTCGGCCATCCCGGCGCGCCCGGCCCTGCTGGCCAGCATCGTGCGCGCGGCCGTCCAGAACGCGGGGGACGTCCCCGTGACCATCAAGTTCCGCAGCGGCGTGGACGACGACCTGCTCACCTACCGGGACGCGGGGCGCATCGGCCAAGAGGAGGGCTGCGCGGCGGTGGCCCTGCACGCGCGCACGGCCGCCCAGCTGTACGACGGCGAGG
This sequence comes from Sandaracinaceae bacterium, assembly GCA_020633075.1. Taxonomy (GTDB): domain Bacteria; phylum Myxococcota_A; class Polyangia; order Polyangiales; family Houyiibacteriaceae; genus JADJJE01. The sequence continues at coordinate 1,050,594 of JACKEI010000001.1, read as the reverse complement.
CCGACTGGGAGGCCATCGCGGACCTGAAGCGGCTGGTCACGCACATCCCCGTGCTGGGCAACGGCGACATCTGGGAGGCGCGCGACGCGCTGCGCATGATGCGGCTCACGGGCTGCGACGGCGTGGTGGTGGGGCGCGGCTGCCTCGGGCGCCCGTGGCTCTTCCGTGACCTGAGCGCCGTGTTCGAGGGGCAAGAGCCCGAGAACCCGCCCGACTTCGGCGGCGTGGCGGCCATCATGCTGGAGCACGCGGCGCTGCTGACCGAGTTCATGGGCGAGGAGCACGCCATGCGACAGTTCCGCCGCCACGCCACCTGGTACACCAAGGGCTTCCGCGGCAGCGCCCAGCTCCGGCAGGCGCTCACCAGCGTGTGCTCCATCGCGGAGCTGCAGGCGGCGCTCGCGTCCTTCGACTCCGCCGAGCCCTTCCCGCCCAGCGCCATGCGCGTGAAGCGCGGCAAGACCTCCGGACGCCAGCGCGTCACCCTGCCCGACGGCTGGTGCGACGATCCCAACGACGCCACGCCCCCCGTGGACATCCCCCTCGAGCTGATGTCGGGGGGCTGACATGGCCCAACGCTGCTACAGTCGCGCCTCGTGACGAGTGCCCCCACACAGACCGTCCTCCTGGTCGAAGACGACCCCGCGCTGGCCCTCGGCCTGTGCGACAGCCTGGAGTTCGAGGGCTTCGCCGTGCGGCACGCCAAGCGCGGCAGCGAGGCGGTGAGCATGGCCAAGGCCGAGCGCCCCGACTGCATCCTGCTGGACGTCATGCTGCCGGACATGAACGGCTACCAGGTGTGCGAGGCCGTGCGCGCCTGGGACGCCAACGTGCCCATCCTCATGCTGACGGCGCGCAGTCAGGAGGCGGACAAGATCCGCGGGCTGGACGCCGGCGCGGACGACTACGTCACCAAGCCCTTCAGCGTGAGCGAGCTCATGGCGCGGGTGCGGGCGCTGCTGCGGCGCGCCAAGCGCACCACGCTCGCGCCTCTCGAGGAGTTCGCCGTGGGCGAGTGCACCGTGGACCCGGCCACGCAGGAGCTGCGCATGCCGGGCGGCGAGGTGGAGCAGCTGTCGTTCTTCGAGGTGCAGCTGCTGGCCATGCTGCACGCGCACGGCGGGCAGCCCGTGTCGCGCGACGACATCCTTGAGAAGGTCTGGGGCAGCACGGGCAACACGCGCACGGTGGACAACTTCATCGTCAAGCTGCGCAAGAAGATCGAGCCGCAGCCGGACAAGCCGCGCTACATCCTCACGGTGTACGGCGTGGGCTACCGGCTGGCGGTCGCCAAGGAAGAGGTCGGCTAGTGGGCTCAGGCAGCAGCGCGCTCATCTGGTACTTCGCGTGCACCATCGTGGTCGCGTTCTTCACCATCTGCGCCAGCGCGCTCATCGTGATCGGCCGCCGCTCGGACAACCGCAAGCGCGCGGCACGCGACGCGCAGCTGGCCCGCGAGTCCGACACTGGGCGCGGGCCCGACTGAGCCACGCGCCCCTGCGCGGGACCTACGCTTGGGCCTGGACCCCGGCGCCGGGCGCCCTGCATCCGAACCCAGGCAGAGCGTGCGCGCCCGTCACAGGTGGCAGGTGGTCTCCTGGCACACCCGCTCGCCGCCCACGTCGAAGCATGCCTGCAACCCGGGGCAATCGCCGTCGGTCGTACAGGACAAGTGACAGTTGCCGGCACCGGCGCACACAAGTGTCGCACTAGGCCGACGGTACTGGGCTCTCAAGCTCGCCAGGGCGGTCCCGCTCAGAGCGCACGCGCGCGGATCGACGACGCAGCCCGTGCCAACATCGGCCCGGGACGGCTCGGACGGAGCCGCGCCCAAGCATTCCATGTCCACGTCCGAATCCACGGTGGGCTCGGCACCGGCCGTAAACACGACGGCCTGCCGGCCAGGTGAACAGCGAGACGGGAGCTGACTCGTGTAGTCGTCATAGAACCACCCAAGACCGGATGGGTCGCGTGCACCGGACAAGTCATCGTCGGTTGGAACCAGCTGCGCTACACGACACGTCTCGCGCATCGACGCCCCGGCACTGTCTATACGGACGGGTGTCGCGTCACGCCCACGTGCTGCCTGCGAGGCACAGCTGACCCCTGCGGGCAGCGTCTCGAGGACCACGCAGTTCACTGCGCCGGTGCCTCGCCGGGCAAGCTGCTCGTGGATACAGCCTGGCGGCAAGGCATTCTCCACCGCGAGTAGGATTTTGTCGAAAGCAGGCGTGAAGTCCGCGTGGTAGTCCCTGTTCGCCGTGTCACGTGCCTGGCAGATGGAAGCCACCACGCCATGGGCTCCTTGGCGCTCGAGGCCTTCTGCAACTCGCACCAGACGGCGCGGGGGAGTGGCGCTATTGACGCGCATGACGTCGTTCGGAGCGTCAGGGTCCGGACGCGTACATCCGGGGACGAGGTTGCTGAGGTCGGCGGCGACGACCTCCTGCATGGAGGAGTCGCCCAAGAGGCCAGCGTAGTCGACGATAGTCTGCTCGCTTCCGTCCACGGTATCTGTGCGGGTATGGGCTGCCAGGGCAGCCGGTGAAACGCCAGCGATAGCGGCGAACACGAGCAGGTCAGGGACGTCGGGACGCACGGCCAACAAGCCCGCGACGTGCCGCTTGATGACGTCATAGTGCGCGTCGCGATAGGTCGAGCACTGCAGATTGGCCGAGATGAAGCCCGTGGCGTCGACAGGCACGGGGTATTGGGCAAGCTCCGGCGTTGGAGGGGTGATGTCGTACAGGTCCAGGTCACGACTGGAACAGTCGTCCTCGTCCGTGATCATGACCACCGCCAACAGCGACGTGTCCCGGAGGAATCCCTGGTTCAAGCCGGAGCCGCCGTGCCCTCGCGTGCTTCGGATTATCTCGCCGCCCCGCTCATGCTCGAAGCGCACGTCGGACTCGGCCGGGGTCAGCGCCTTGAGCACCGCCTCCAGCTGCTGCTCGAACGCGCACCCCCCAGACCCCGTGGTGGCCAGACAGCCCGCCGCGTCCGCAAAGGCCAGCGGGTCGTCCGTGTCGCTCGCGAACGACAAGAAGGGGGGGTAGCTCGCGGCACAGCTCGCGTTCGTGCCGCGCGTTTCGGTGAGAAACACCCCGTCGTCACCCAAAAGTACTGTACACCCCGCGTTGGCCGACAACGAAACCCCACCGATCCCCATGTCGCTGGTGATGACCCCGAGGTGCACGCTGGTAAGAGGACGGAAGTCTTGAATCCCGTCGTCATCTCGGTCGCCACTCGCGAGCACGGCAACGAGACGGGGAATCTCCTGCACGACGGCGGCCTGCTCCTCGGCCATCGATCGTGAGTTGTCTACCATGAACAGCAGGTCGATGTCCTCGACCTCACTCAGGCGCACGACAAAGCTGCGGCCGGGGAGAGGATGCCTCAAGGTTCAAGCGGTGGGGGCAAGCACGGAGAGGCATAGCCGCGACCATCGAAGACCTCCACGCGTGCCGTGCCCTGCGTAGAACAGGTGGGGTACTCCTCGTACCGGTTGTTGCCGCCGTCGAGACAATGCCCCATGTCGGCTTGAGCAAGCCGGTCGTGAACCCCACGTTCGTCTTCGTAGCCGCAGTAGCCGCTCACGACGACGAAATCTCCATCGTCACCGTTGTTTATCGTCCCGTCACGACAGGGGCGACGGACGGAACAGGTACGGGAGCACTGCCTAAACTCAACCACGTTCTCGCGGATTGGCGCTGTGTAGAAGCGGTGTGTGTAGCACTCGGGAGCCTCCCGAGGGCAGTCGATGTCGGTCTCGCACGGAACATAGAGCTGGTCGTAGGGCACCGACAGCGGCTCTTGGGCACAGCCCGCCAGCAGGAGCGCACCGAGAAACGACAGTGACCGCGATGAGCGGTGTTGGGGAGTAGCGCGAGTCATCCGATATTCCCCAGGCAGAGAGCCGTACAGAACTCGACAGAGCTTTGCGGATCGCAGTCCTCTCCCGTGTCGACAACAAGGTCACCGCAGAAGGGCAACGCACAGTTGGTGCGGCATGCATTGGGTTGAGTGTCGCTGTTCGCCGCCCCGTCGTCGCACTCCTCGCCCACCTCGAGCGTGCCATTGCCACATTGTGGAGTGGCCGACTGACAGAACGGAGTGCACGTCCCGGGAATCAGCGCTGGCTCACACTGCTCCGCGGAATCCAGCACACCGTCACCGCAAGCGGGGAGTACACATGTTGACCCACCTTCTGAGGACATCCCGGTCACCACGAACGCACATTTCTGACATGCCCGTGGACCTCAACCCGCCGGCCCCAACCGTGCTCTTCCCTGTCGTGGCATGGAGTACACGTACCATCTGGCGCCGTGGCGCGACAAGAGCGCGCCGCACGCGACGCACAGCTGGCCCGCGAGTCCGAAGTCGATCGAGCAGCCGACTGAGACGCCCGCTGTGGACGGTCACGCCAAGGTGACCGCCGCGGACCGGACGGCCTGCTCGTCATCCCGGTCGCCGCTTGCGAGCACCGCGATGCTGCGGAGATTCTCACTTACGACCACCGCCCCAGGCGGGACGGTCTCCACGCAGTAGCGTCCCGGTCAACGCGGACAGCTCATCCTCCGTGAGGACGACGATACCGGGGTCCTTGAACCCAGCGTGGAAGTACATTTTCACCAACTCCGACAGGCACCTTCGTCCCGCTGGATCAATGCCCGCAAGCGAAAAGCCGGTGTAGTCATCCGGATGACAACCGTGCATTAGCCAGTGATCAAAGCGTTCCTTCTTCTCCTGCAGGTAGAGGGGAAACCCGACTTCTTGCAGCAGTTCGGCGTTCTCCAGAACGAATTTCCTCCATCTTCTGAGGACATCCCGGTCACCACGAACGCTCTTTTCTGACATGCCCGTGGACCTCAACCCGCCGGCCCCAACCGTGCTCTTCCCTGTCGTGGCATGGAGTACACGTACCATCTGGCGCCGTGGCGCGACAAGAGCGCGCCGCACGCGACGCGCAGCTGGCCCGCGAGTCCGACACCGGGCGCGGGCCCGACTGAGTCACGCGCCCCGGCGCGGGACTTACGCTTGGGCCTGGACCCCGGCCCCGGGCGTCTTCTGGTCGCCCAGCTTGAGCTTGAGGTTGTCCGTGTTCTCGAGCGCGTTGGCGAGCACCTCGTCCACGGTGGACACGGGGATGAACTCCAGCGTCTCGCGGATCTCCTCGGGGACCTCTTCCAGGTCCGCGGCGTTGCGCTCTGGCAGGATGACGCGCTTGATGCCGGCGCGGTGCGCAGCGAGCACCTTCTCCTTGATGCCGCCCACCGGGAGCACGCGGCCGCGCAAGGTGATCTCGCCCGTCATGGCCACGTCGTGCCGCACGCAGATGCCCGTGAGGAGCGACACCAGGGCCGTCATCATGGTCACGCCCGCGCTGGGGCCGTCCTTGGGCATGCCGCCCGCGGGGATGTGGATGTGCAGGTCGCTCTTCTCGAGGAAGTCCTTGGGGATGCCAAAGTCTTCGGCGCGCGTGCGCACGTAGCTCATGGCCGCCTGCGCGGACTCCTTCATGACATCGCCCAGCTGACCCGTGAGCTGCAGCTTGCCTTGCCCGTGCATGCGGGTGGCCTCGATGAAGAGGATCTCGCCGCCCACGGCGGTCCACGCGAGCCCGGTGGACACGCCCGTCTCGCTGGTGCGCTCGGCCACCTCCGAGGTGAAGCGGGCGGGGCCGAGGTACGGCCGCAGCGACTCGGCGTCGTCCATGGACCACGGACCCGTCTCGCCCTCGGCCACCTTCACGGCCACGCCGCGGATGACGCTCGCGATCTGCCGCTCCAGGTTGCGCACGCCGGCCTCGCGCGTGTGCTGGTCGATGATGCCCTCGAGCGCCGCGTCCGAGATGGTGAGGATGTCCGACTTGATGCCGTGGTCCTCGAGCTGCTTGGGCACCAGGTGCACCTTGGCGATGTCCAGCTTCTCGCGCCGCGTGTAGCCGGGGATCTCGATGATCTCCATGCGGTCGCGGAGCGGCGCCGGGATGGTGTCCCCCACGTTGGCCGTGGCGATGAACATGACCTTGGACAGGTCGTAGGGGATCTCCAGGTAGTGGTCGCTGAAGGTGTCGTTCTGCTCGGGGTCCAAGACCTCCAAGAGCGCCGCCGCAGGGTCCCCGCGGAAGTCGTGCCCGACCTTGTCGATCTCGTCCAGCATGAAGATGGGGTTGATGGTCCCGGTCTTCTTCATGCCCTGGATGATCTGACCCGGCAGCGCGCCCACGTACGTGCGACGGTGACCTCGGATGGCCGCCTCGTCGTGCACGCCACCCAGGCTGATGCGGTGGAACTTGCGCCCGAGCGCGCGCGACACGGAGCGGCCGAGCGAGGTCTTGCCCACGCCCGGAGGACCGATGAGGCACAGGATGGGCCCCTTCTTGTCCTTCTTGAGCTTGCGCACGGCCAGGTACTCCACGATGCGCTTCTTGACCTTCTCGAGGCCCGAGTGGTCCTCGTCCAGCACCTTGCGCACGGCCGCGATGTCCAGGTTGTCCGTGGTCTCACGGGTCCACGGGATGTCCAGCAGCCAGTCGATGTAGGTGCGCACCACCGTGTACTCGGCGCTGCCCACCTGCATCTGGCGCAGGCGCTTGAGCTGCTTGCGCGCGACCTTGTCCGCCTCGCCCGGCAAGGTGGCCTTGGCGATGCGCTCCTCCACGACGTCCAGGTCCCCCTGGTCGCCGTCTTCCTCGCCGAGCTCTTCCTTGATGGCCTTGAGCTGTTGACGCAGCACGTACTCGCGCTGGTTCTTGCCCATCTCCTCTTTGATCTGCGAGTTGATGCGCTCGCGCATCTTGAGGATCTCGAGCTGACGCGTGAGCAGGCGCAGCACCTTGCGGATGCGCTCCTTGGCGTCCACCGTCTCCAGCAGCTGGGCCTTGTCCTCCACCGGGGCGTCCAGGTTGGCCGCCACCAGGTCCGCCAGCTGCCCGGGCTCTTGGATGCTGTCCAGCAGCGAGTTGGCCTCGCGCGGGAGCTCCGGCATGAGCTGCACCACCTGCTTGGCGATGTCGCGCAGGCTCATGGCCAGCGCCTCGCTCTCCACGTCGTCCGTGGGGATCTCGTCCAGGCGCGAGATGCGGGCCTTCAGGTAGGGCTCCTCCTCCACCACGTGCTCGAGGCGGATGCGCACCAGGCCCTGCAGGATGAGGCTGTAGTTGCCCGAGCTGTGCTTGAGCGCCTTCAGCACGCGCGCCGCGACGCCCACCGGATACAGGTCCCCCTCGATGGGGTCGTCCGTGGACGGATCGCGCTGCGCGAAGATGGCGATGACCGGCTGGTCCGCGCTCTCGATGTCCTCGACCAGCGCCACCGAGCGGGGGCGGCCGACGTCGAAGGGCGCGACCGCACCGGGGAAGAGCACCGCGTTGCGGATGGGCAAGACGGGGAGCTCGTCGTCGAAGCGGACATCAGGCCCCTCGGGCGGGGTCGAAAGGGAGCTCATCTCGTCTTCGTCAGACATATGGAGCGACCATAGTCATCGCCCGGAAGACTGGCAAGGACGTTGCACGCTGGCCCTCTCATTCGGGCTGGGAGGGGGCGGAAGGCTCGCTTGCTGGCGCTCGCTCGAAGATCGTGACCGGCATGTGGTCGAAGCAGACGGACAGGGCCTCCTCGTCGGCTTCGTCCCAGCGGTAGCCCCAGTCGGTGTCCGGGAAGCGCGGCTCGCGGGGGAAGCGCGCCGCCACGCGGAACCCGGATCGGCCCGCGAAGAGATCCTCGTAGAACGCGCGCTGCAGCGGCGCGCGGGTGACGGCGGACGGGTGCAGCGCCCGCCGGTGGTACCAGTCCCCGACGACGACGAAGCGCGCTCGCCGCAGCGTGGCCTCCAGGTGAGCCGCCAGCGCCTCGTCACCGGGCCGGCGGGTGAACAAGCGGCGCACGCGCAGATCGGTGGGGCTGGGCACGGCTTGGTCCAAGAAGCGCGGAGCGGTCCCTGTGGCTGCCGCCGCGGAGTCCGGGTCTACGCGCCCGACCAGGTCGTAGTCGTCGTTGAGCACGGCTGTGTAGGACCCCTCCGGCTCCAGCACGACGACGTCGCCCGGCTGGGCGTGGTCGGCCAGGTAGCGGCCCGCCAGCACCCGTGGGTCCGGCTCGTCGAACATCCACGCGTAGGCCGCGCCGCGCGCACACGTGAACGCCACCAGCAGCCCAGACACCAGCGCCAACCCAGCGCCCGTGACACGGCGCACCAGCGGCCGCTGCGCCCACGTTGGCAGCCTGGAGCGCGAAGCCGCCGCAGGCTCGGACCAGGCCATGGGATGCGCGAGCAAGCTGGCCGCGCCGAGGATCAAGCCGGGCGCCGCCGGCAACACGTAGCGGAGGGTGGCGACCGCGAAGCCTCCCACCAGCAGGAGCGGCGGGATCACCGACCAGAAGACGATGCGGTCGAGCCCCGAGCGACGACGGAGCCCGCGCGCGAGCGCCACGTAGCCAGCCACGCAGGCCGGGCCGCCCAGCGCGTACGGCAGGAGCGTGCGGAGCTGAGGCCAGAAGGGCAGCCCGTCGTTGTAGACGAAGCGCCAGTCGTAGAAGCTGAACTCGCGCTCGGTGAACTGCAGCAGCAGCAGCGCCGTGCCCGAGCGGTTTGGCGCGATGCCTCGGAAGTACACGCCCGGGTCGGAGGAGACGAGCCAGGGGTTCATCGCCGCGAAGAAGAGCACGGCCACCAGCAGGCTGAGCAGCATGGGCGCGCTGAAGAACGCTCGCACGGTCGCGCGGAGGATGCGCCAGCCGCTGACGTGCGCCCCCCAGACGCGCGCGTGGCTCGCGAGCGCGGCCGGGAGAGCGACGCCGCAGACCAGACCTGGCCCCTTGCTGCCGGCGATCAGCGCGAGCGCCAGCCCGGCTTGGAGCACGGAACCAAGGCGCGCAGGCTCGGTCGCCAGCTTGGCGCAGGCGTGGAGGAAGAGCGCGAGCGCCGGCACGAGCAGCGACTCGGGCGTGAAGAAGTGTCCGACCTGAAACAGCCCGACGGACGCCGCCGCGAGCAAGGCCGCGACCACGCCCGTCCGCGGGGTCTCGAGGCGCGCCGCCGCGAGGGCGAGCCACCAGATGGTCAGGGCGCCCAGCGCGGCGGCGAGCGCACGGAGCCCGTACAGGAGCTCCGGCAGCGAGACGGTCGTGGGCGAGGTGTGCGGCCGCAGCGCGCCCGTGATGTACTCCCCTTCGGTCGGATACTGTGCGGCCAGCGCGCGCGCCCGCTCGCGGCCTCCGAAGAGCGCCCACTTCATCCCGATCACCACCTCGAACACGAGCGGGCCGTAGGACGTGTTGTACGGGCGAAAGTCGCCCTGCGTGAGCCCCCGGTACTCGGCCGCGAGCGCCTCGTGCACCACGAAGCCCTTCTCGTCGACGTGCAGGGCGTAAGGGAGACCCCAGTCCGCCGTGGCGAGCCGAGCCCCGCCGCCCCCGAGGGCGATCAGCGCCATGAGCACGTACGGGAGCATGGGCCGCTCGCGGCGTGACGCCGCTTCCGGAGCCCCGGCCCCAGCCATGTGGCGCGGCCTCTGTGGGGCCACGCGCCCTTCCCCCTGCCAGCGCGAGCGGGCCTCTTCGGCGTCGGCCGCGTCCTGACCGAGTCCACTGCCGTCCTCGTCGTCGGTGGGGAACACGCGGCGAAGCTAGCAGGTCGGGCGAAGCCGGAGCAGTATGCTGCTTGAGTTCGGCCGTCGGGTTTCGTAGATCAGCGTGCCACCGCCTCGAAGCCCGTGAACACTTCCCCCCCGAGCCCCTACCGCGCCCGCCACCGCCCTCCTCGTCGCGGGAGCCGCGTAGCGAGGTACCTGCGCCGGGTGACCACCGTCGAGCGCGCGGGGCTCGCCGCCATCGCGCTGGGTTTCGTGGTGCTGTACGCGATGTCGCCCATGACCTCGCTGAACGGCGACGGCTACTACACCTACCTCTGGGCCCGCTCCCTCGCCTTCGACGGCGACATGGACCTCAACAACGACTACGCCCTCTGCGGCGATCCGTGGGGCATGGCCAACGACGCCGAGGGGCCGGGGCCGCGCAACCAGTGGAGCCCCGGTCCAGCGCTGCTGTGGACCCCCATGCTGTGGGTCGCCCGCTTGTTCTTGCCGGCGTCGCTCAGCGAGAACCCGCACATCGCCCAGGCGTGCAGCGGGCCGCTCGCGGAGTTCGGGCTGTTCGGCTCCGTGCTCGCCACGCTGCTGACGCTCTGGCTGATCTACCGCTTGGGACGGCGGCATGCGGGCGTCGGGCCGGCCCTGCTCGCCACCGCCGGCATCGCCTTCGCCTCGCCCCTCTCGTACTACGGCGCCTGGCTGCTCTCCTACGGCCACGCCCCGGCCGCGTTCGCCGTCGCCCTCTTCGTGGAGCGCTGGGACGCGACCCGCCTCGGCCCTCGCGCCCGCCACCCGCTGCGTTGGGGCCTGATGGGGCTGCTGCTGGGGGTGGCCATGCTCATGAGGCCGCAGAACGTGGTCTTCGTCTTCGCGCCGCTGAGCGAGTGGCTGGTGCTCACGTACGACGACCTACGCGACAAGCGACGCGGCCGGGCGCTGGGCATGGTCGGCAGCGGGCTGCTGTTCACGCTCGCCCTCGCCCTCGCGTTCTCCCCGCAGCTCTACGCCTGGAAGCTGAGCTACGGCACGTACCTCGCCATGCCGCAAGGCCCCCACTACATGCGCTGGGGGGAGTCCAACCTCGACGGGGTGCTCTTCGCGACCACTGGCGGGCTCCTGACGTGGACCCCGCTGCTCTACGCAGGCGTCATCGGCCTGCTCGCGGGCTGCGCGCGCAGCCGACGCGCCGACGCGAGCATCAGCGCGGCCAGGCCGCTCGCCGTCGCCATGCTGATCGCCTTCGCCCTGACCGTCTACATCAACGGCGCCGTGTGGGACTACTGGGGCTCGATGGGCTTCTCCAACCGTCGCTTCACGGAGATGAGCGCGCCCTTGGGGCTGGGGATGGCGCTGCTGCTCAAGTCCGTGTTCCAATTCGCGGAGGAGCGCCCTCGCGCGCTCGCTGGGGCGCTGCTGGCTGTGTTCGTCGCGGGCTTCTCGGCCTGGAACATCGCGGCGATGACCGGCGTGGGCACCGGGCGCATCGCCAGCTGGCGCGAGAACCGCTCCGACATCCTGTGGGAGCAGATCTTCCACGAGCTGGCCACGGGCACCTACGAGGCCCTGGGGAACCCCGCCGCGTGGCCGGGCTCGCTGCCCTTCGCGCTGCGCTTCGACACGCACCCCATGCGCTACGACGCGATGCGCGGCATGACGTTGTTCTACGGCGAGTACCAGGACCGCTCACCCCGTCACGGCGAGACGTCCGCGTACTTCACGGGTGGTCCCTTGCACGCGCTCTACGCCGCAGACGGCTTCGCCAGCGAGCCGGAGCTGGTGGGAGGGCGCAAGGGTCTGCGCGTGCTCGGGAGCGACGCCCGACTGCTGCTGCCGCTCTTCATGGAGGAGATCGGGGCGGTGCGCCTGAGGTACCGGACGGCGGAGGCGGCCGAAGCCGCAGTCACCGTGCGCTGGAATGGCACCGTGCTCGGCGAGCGCCCGGCGAGCGGAAGCTGGCGTCTGGTGACCTTCCCCATCCCGCCGGGCGTCGCGCGCGCGGGGGTGAACGAGGTGGAGCTGCACGTGCGTGGTGGGGCTCTGCTGCTCACCTCGCTCGACCTGACGGGCTCCACTCCGGCCGCCGGCGCCGCGGCCGAGCTCCCGCACCTCCCTACGGACGAGGAACACGCGGAAGACCCGGCAGGGGCCGAAGCCGAGCACTGAGCTGGGCCAGCTGCCGCGGAGCGTCGCGCGCGGGCCGCTCCCGCTACGGCCTCGACGTCTCAGCGGACGTGAACGCGCCCGACCTCGATGGTGGTGCCCGCCTCGCGGGGCGTGCGGTACTCGATGGGGAACTGCGCGTCCAGCACCGTGAGCGTGATGCGCAGGTCGGCGGGGCGCCGGATCTCGCGAGGGATCACCATCTGCACCGAGTCCCGCAGGATCTCGCCCGCGCGCCAGTCCTGAGTGCGGTAGCGGCCGTGGATGGGGTAGTGATGCGCGTGGAAGTGCGGCGGGATGGGGAAGCCGGGCGGGCCCTGAATGTCTACGTAGAAGAACAGGTCCTTGCTGATGTTCGCGTCCACCCGGTAGTAGAAGTCCACGGCGATGCGCTCGCCGGGCTCGAACTCGGTCTCCGGGAGGTCGTAGCCCAAGAGGGTGAACATCCCGGGGAACTGCGCGTCCAGGCGCGCGGTCATGTGCACGGGCTCAGCGGGCAAGCGCGCGTCGGCCACGATGTCCTCCGTGCGGTTCTCGGGACGGTGGGTCTGCGCCATCCACGCGCGCAGCAGCCCCAGCAACTCACGCGCCTCGTCGCGACGCTCGTCCGAGAGATCGTGCTGCTCATGCGGGTCGGCCGCGAGGTCGAAGAGCTGGTAGGTCCCCTCGCGGGTCCAGTACACCAGCTTCTGCATGCCACGGTAGATGGCCTTCTGATCGTAGGGGTAGAGCCCATCCGGCATGAGCTCCGCGAAGATCAGCCGATCTGGGTCCACGGGGTCGCCCATCATCGGGCCCACGAGGCTGCGCGCCGGGACGGGCTCGGCCAGGGGGACGTCCGCCAGGTTGAGGATGGTGGGCATGACGTCGAACAGGGCGACCGCCCCAGCGACGCGGCGAGGCGCGACACCCGGCGAGCGGATCATCAGGGTCGCGTACACCTCCTCGTTGTAGAGCGTCTGACTGTGCCCAGTGTGGCCGTGCTCGGAGAAGGCCTCGCCGTGGTCCGACATGAGAACCACGATGGTGTCGTCAGGCACGCCGCCTGCGTCGATGTGATCCAGCAGGCGGCCCACCTGCTCGTCGGCCAGCTGGATCTCAGTGTCGTACTCGTCGACCAGGTCACGCCCGAAGCGGCTCGGGGTGCGGTCCCAGAGGTAGCGCTCGTGGACGTTGAAGAGGTGCACCCACTCCAGCCACGGTCGTCCGCTCGCGACCATCCGCTCCAGCTGCGCGAGCCCCTCGTCTACCGGGCGCTCTCGCGCAGGCCGATACTCCGGGATCTGGTTGACGTGCTCGAAGCCCTGGAAGAAGCCCTCCACGCGCGTGAAGTAGTCGGTCCCCATGGTGACCGCCGTGATGTAGCCGCGGCCACGCAGAGCCTCCGCGAACGTGTGGTTGTCGCGCAGCAGCGAGGGCCAGAGGTACTCGCTGCCGTACGCCACCTGCGATGGGTAGCGCCCCGTGAACACCGCCGGGATGGAGCGTATGGAGCGACTGGACTGCGCGATGACGCGCTCGAAGACCACGGACTGTGCGGCGAACGCGTCGATGCGCGGTGAGGTCGGGCGTTGGTAGCCGTTGCATCCCAGGTGGTCGGGCCGCAGCGCGTCGATGGAGATGATCAGGATGTTCGGGCGCCGGAGCTGCGCCGGGCGAGGCGCGTAGTGACCGCTGCCGAGGTCCGCCACCTCCCGCGAGCCGTCCCCGTCGAAGCAGTCCGCGTCCACGCCGTCGCCCGGGTTGTCGATGGCGCCGGGGTGCACGTCCGGGTCACTGTCGTCGCAGTCCCCTCCCCCGAAGGCGAACGCGTGGCCATCGCCATCGCGGTCGGTGAAGGAGAGGTAGGCGCGGAGGACGGGGCGACCGACGACGCTCTCTTGCTCCACGGCGGCGCGCACGCGGTTGCGTCCGCCGTAGGTGGCCCCGGTCCACACGAGCAACGCCGCCGCCACCAGGACGTTCACGAGCGCGAGGCCCCGCGTGAAGCGCACGGTGGCGCGATGGCGCAGCAGCAACACGAGCAGCAGGTAGAGCAGCACCACCCCCGGCGCGTACGCCAGCATGACCGGGTCGTAGGCGCGCAGGAGCATGGGGGCACGCAGCGCCAGGCCCACCAGCGCGGCCGCCACCCCCGCCGAGACGACGATGGCGACGAGGCCCACGGAGGCCGCGCGCGGGACCCTGCGGGCCAGAGGCAGCACCAAGGCCCGCAGGGTAGCCGCCGCGAGCAAGCTCGCGACCACGAGGCCCAGCGTGAAGGCGCTCATGGCCCAGGAGGCGAGCTGAGGGTCGTGGTAGCGCGTCGAGAAGTGGCGCATGCCGCGTGAGACCCCGAGCGCGAACGCCGCCACGCCGAGCGACGCCCCGAACGCCGAGGCGAAGGCGGCGGGGTCGGAGCGAAAGAGCGCGCGCACGCTGCTGTGCCGGCTACGCAGCTCGTCGAACCACGGCGTGTGGCGGACGACCAGCGTCACCACGGTGACGAACACACCGCAGACGACTCCGATGGGCGCGAGCATGGCGGCCGTGTTGAGCAGGGCGATGGTGCGGTCCGTCCACGACAAGCCGACCGCGTTCGCCCGCGCCGCCCCAACGGACACGTCCGTGGCGGCGAGCAGCGCCGCGGTCATGGCGCCCACGCCGACGTGCCGCGCCAGGAGAGCGCGCGAGCCTGGCGCAGCGGTCTCGACCGCGTCCGTCACGACGCCAACGACCCCACGGAGCGACGGTGGTCGCCGAGGTCGACGGCGCCGCCCGCGATGGCGGCGATGAGGGCATCTTGGGCGTGAGGGGCGTAGAGGATGGCGTTGTGCCCCACCCCCTCGATGACCGCCTTGGTGTCGGCCGCGCAACCGAGCGCGCTCTCCTGCGAGACGGTGCCGTCGTCCGCCCCCGCCAGCGCGTGCAGCGCGGGCCCAGGGCGACGTCCAGCGAGCCGCTCGATCACTGCGCTCCCTGGCAGGATGCTCGCGCCCAGCCCAAAGGGCGCCAACCGCGCGACGCGCGTGCCCTGATGCGGCGTGCTCACGGTGACGACGCGCTCGACGCGCTGCGCGCCCCCGAGCTCCTCCACGTACCAGCGGGCCAGCAACCCGCCGAGCGAGTGCCCCACCAGAGTGAGCGTGCTCGCGGCGGGGACGTGCTGCTCCACGGCCCGCGAGAAGCGCTCGGCCGTGGCCTCGAAGCTGCCGTAGCTGGCGTAGCCGAAGGCCATGGAAGCCCACCCCAAGTCCTCGGCGATGCGTCGTCGCAGGGGGTCGAACACCGGCGGCGCCGCCAGGAAGCCATGCACCAGCACGACCACGTTGCGGCCGGCGGCGGGCGGCTCCACCCGGCGTGCGTTGCGGGCGATGAGCGCAGCCTGCGTGGCGAACGCCCGGGTCTCCGTGAAGCGGGAGGGTTCGTCAGCCATAGCGGGGGACCCACTCCTCGGCCTGGTACCAGCGAAGCACGTCACGCCAGCCGGTCTCGAAGCTGGCGTGGCGCGGCGAGAAGCCCGTGGCCGCGAGCTTGCTGGCGTCGACCACCAGGTCTTCGTAGAGCAGCGTCATGTGCTCCACGTCCAAGCGCGGGCGCAGCGCGGGCTTGATGCCGTGGCGCATGACCACGGCCTTCCAGGCCGCGAGAGCCGCGACGTCGGCTCCCTGGTGCGCGCCAGGCTGCTGAAAGAGCTTGCCCAGCAGGCGGTAGAGCGCCTCGGGCGCGTCCCCGAGGGACACCGTGGTGAGACCGTAGGCGTCGAAGGTGATCCCCAGCCGCGCGCCGAGCGTCATCTCGTCTCCGTCGCTGACGTTGTAGACCTCCCCGGCCGCCTCGGCGCGGGGGAGCAGGTGGAGCGCCGCCCGCGCGACGTCCTCGGCGTGCACCATGGTACCGCGCGGCCCACCCCCGAAGCGAGGCACCACGGGCGAGGCGAGGCGCACGAGCGGCCCGACCGCGAGCAAGCTGGCGGCGAAGTGGCGGCCACGCCGACCGTAGATGGGCGCGGCGCGCAGCACGGTCACCGCCGGCCCGTCCCCGTGCTGACCGAGCAGGTAGGTCTCCGCGGCGCGCTTGCTCATGCCGAACGGCCCCCGGGGCGCGATCTCGCTGTCCTCGTCGAGCGGGCCCCCGCCGGGCTTGGACGCATACAGGGTCGCGTTCGAGACCTGCACGAAGCGCTGGACGCCCGCGCGCGTGGCCGCCTCGTACAGGCTCGCCACCGCGTCCGTGTTGGTGCGCGACAGCTCGGCCGAGTCGGCGCCTGCGTCCAGCTGCGCGGCGGTGTGGATGATGGCGTCGCAGCCCTTCACGAGGGCGTCGAGCGCGCTCGGGTCGCGCAGGTCGGCGACGCGCACCTCGCCGCGCACGGGTGACCGCACGCCAGAGCGCGTGATGTCGGTGGCGATGACCCGAAACCCCGAGGCCTCCGCGAGGCCGGTCACGTAGCTACCGACCGTTCCCTTTGCGCCAGTCACCAAGAGCGTCTTCATATGGTCGTCTCCAACATTGCGCGCACGCCCGCGGCCGGGTCCTCGCAGCGCATCAGGCCTTCGCCGATGAGCGCAGCGTCGGCGCGTGTGCCGCCGAGCCGCGCGAAGTCAGTCGGCGTGCGGATGCCGCTCATGAAGATGGCCACGCGCGACGCATCCACCTGGTCCAGGCAACGGGCGGCGCGCTCCATGTCCACGTCGAAGGTGCGCAGGTCGCGGGCGTTGACGCCGACCAAGGTGGCGTCCGTCCGCAGCGCGACGGCGAGCTCCTCTTCGTCTGCAGCCTCCACCACCGGCTCCATGCCCGCGCGGCGGACATCGTCACACAGGCTCTGCAGCGGCCCGAGGGCGTGCGCCCGCACCAGCAGCAACACCATGGACGCCCCGCACACGCGCGCCAGCTCCACTTGCAGCGGGTGGAGCACGAACTCCTTGAACAACACGGGCGCGCTGCAGGCTCGAGCGACGCGCCGCACCGTGAGCGGCGAGCCCCCGAAGCCGGGACCGTCCGCCAGGACGCTCACCGCCGCGGCGCCCCCGCGCTGATATGCCTGCGCTAGCGCGGCCGCGGTGCCCGGCGCGGGGGGCCGAATGGACCCGACGCTGGGGCTCTTGAACTTGATCTCGGCGATGATGCCGGGGCGCGACTGACCGGCGGGGCGGCGCAGCGCCGCGAGCGCACGGCGGCCGCGCTCCGCGTCCAGCGGCAGCTCCGCAGCGACGCGCGCGAGGGCCCCTTGGTGGCGCAGGCGACGCCCCACCTCCACACGCTTGCGGGCCAGGATCTCGTCCAGGTACGCGCGACGAGGCGCCCCGCCGTGGGGCACCGCGCCGAGGCCCGCGCGCGCGTCCGTACCGGTCACGCAGACGCTCGCAAGGCTTGGGTGAGCGCGACCCACTCGGCGAGCTTCGCCGTGGCGAGACCGCTGTCGATGGCGGCGGCAGCGCGCTCGGCGCCCTCTCTGGGAGAGCCGGCCAGCCCCGCGACGCACAGGGACGCGCCCGCGTTCAGGAGCACCGCCGTGCGGCGTGGCCCGGCTTCGCCCGCGAGCACGGCGCGCGCGATGTCGGCGTTGGTGGCGGCGTCCCCGCCCACGAGCGCCTCGAGCGGCGCAGGCTCGAGCCCGAAGTCCGCCGGGCTCACGACCCACTCACGGACCAGACCGTCGCGCAGCTCGGCGACCTGCGTGGGACCGGAGGTGGAGAGCTCGTCGATGCCGCCGTGCCCGTGCACCACCCACGCGGCCTTGGAGCCCAGCAGCCCGAGCACCTCCGCGAGCTGCCGTACGCGCCCAGGATCGTAGACGCCTACGACCTGGTGCGTGGCTCCCGCCGGGTTGGTGAGCGGCCCCAGCAGGTTGAAGAAGGTGCGCAGCCCCAGCTCCTGCCGCACGGGCGCGGCGTGGCGCAGCGCGGCGTGGCGCTGCCGGGCGAAGAGAAAGCCGAGGCCGATCTCGCGCACGCAGCGCACCACCTGCGCAGCGTCGAGGTCGATGCACACGCCGAGCGCCTCGAGGACGTCGGCGCTGCCCGCGCGGCTGGAAGCGGCGCGGTTGCCGTGCTTGGCCACGCGGACGCCGGCCGCCGCAGCCACGATGGCCGTGACGGTGGAGATGTTGAAGGTGTCGAGGCCGTCCCCACCCGTGCCGCAGGTGTCCAGCACCGGACCGTCCACATCCAGCACGCTCATCTCGCACCGCCGACGCATGACGCGGGCGGCAGCCGCGATCTCCTCGGTGGTCTCCCCCTTCATGCGCAGCGCCACGGCCAGGGCCGCGATCTGCACGGGCGACGCCGCGCCGGCGAGCACCTGCTCCATGGCGTGCTCCATGGCCGGAGCCGAGAGGTCCGCTCCCTCCACCACGCGCGCGATGGTCGCTCGCAGGGACTGCGGGTCGTCGCTCACGCGCCGCGCCCTCCAGCCGGCAGCCGCTCGAGCCAGTTGCGGAGCAGCGCGTGCCCGTGCTCCGTGAGGAAGGACTCGGGGTGGAACTGTACGCCCTCCACAGGGTGCACCCGGTGGCGGAGCCCCATGATCTCACCCTCGGCCGTGCGGGCGGTGATCTCGAGGGTGTCCGGGACCGTGGCCGGGTCCACCAAGAGAGAGTGATAGCGGGTGGCCGTGAACGGGCTGGGCAGACCCCGGAACACGCCGAGCCCCTCGTGCAGGATGGGGGACGTCCGGCCGTGCATGAGCCTGCCGGCCCGCACGACGCGCGCGCCGTAGTGCTGCCCGATGGCCTGATGCCCCAGGCACACCCCAAACACCGGGAGCGTCTCCGCCAGGTGCGCGAGGATGTCGTTGCTCACCCCCGCGTCGTCGGGGGTCCCGGGCCCCGGGCTGATGAGCACCCCCTCGGGTGCGAGGGCGCGCACTCCCTCGAGGTCGATCTCGTCGTTGCGCTGCACGGTGACCACGGCCCCCAGCTCGCGCAGGTACTGGACCAGGTTGTACGTAAAGGAGTCGTAGTTGTCGACGACGAGGATCGCCATGATGGTGGGGTTACTCACCTTCCGCGGATGCGTCAATGCGACGTTGCGCGGCTGCATAGGCCTCGCGCGCTGCCGACAGGGCCGTGGCGGCGAGTCGCTGATCGCGGAGCGCGTCCGCCAGCACCAGGTCCTCGACGATTCCGCGCTCGAGCGCGGCCGCGTAGGCCTCGAGGGCGGCCACGCGCTGCCTCTGGGCGGCGAGCCACTGACGACGCAGGGCGACCCCCAGGTCCGTGGTGGGCTCGATCGCCTCGGCGGTTGCCACCAGCTCGCGGGCCGCCGGAAGGGCCGTGGCGCGCAGCAGCTCGGCCGCGCGGACGGGCAGGTCGCGCTCGACGGCGTCGTCGACCGCCGGCAGAGCGGCGTCGACCGGGTCCACAGGCGCCGCCACGAGCTCGCCCAAGGCGACGACGTCCGCTCGCTCCGGCGCGCTCAGTGGCTCGCCGGAGACCTCCACGGGTGGCGCAGGCGTGCGCCCCTGCACCAGCTCGGCCCCACGCTGACGGAGCTGCTCGGCGCGCGAGGGCGGCGGCGCGTCCGCGGGGACCTCGGTGCAGCTGGCGCAGACCAGCACCGCTGCGAGGGCCGCAACGAGCGTCTTGGGCGCGCGCCCCGTCATCGCGCGGCGGCGCTCAGGCCCGACGACGCGGCCGCGTATCCGCGCTCCAGCCAGAACTTCTCCAAGCGCAGGTTCACCAGCTCCGGGTACTCGACCGCAGCGTAGTGCGTGGCGCCGGGGATGACCATCAGCTCCGCGCCCGGAATGGACGCGGCCATTCTGGCGGCGGCCGCGCGCGGCGTCATCACGTCGCGGTCCCCCGCCACGACCAGCACGGGCACGTCCACGCGCGGCAGCAGCGGCGTCGCGTCGTGCTCCCCCAGCAGCTCCAGGAGGCGCAGGTACACGCCCATGTCCAGGCCCTTGAACGACGCGGCCAGCGCCCGAAAGATGTCCTCGTCCAGCGTCGGCGCGGCCAGCCCCAAGGCCTTGGCGAGCTGCACGGTGCCGGGGAAGCCGACCGCCTGGCGCACCACGGCCTCGACCATGCGCGGCGCCCCGCCCAGGGCCCGCAGCGTGGGGGGCACCACCTTGTCCATGAACCCCAGGTTCATGACCGACTCGTAGATCTGCCCCGAGACGCCGTTGAGCAACGTCATGTTGGACACACGCTCCTGCGCCAGGTTGAAGGTCTCGAGGGCGACCTGCACACCCATGGACCACCCCAGCAGCGCCGCGCTCTCCACCCCCTCGGCGTCCAGCACGGCGAGCCCGTCGCGCGCGTGGGCGTCGATCTGCAGTGCCCCAGGCGTGGCGGGCGGCCCTGACCGGTAGAGGCCCCGATAGTCCCACGAGATGAAGCGGTAGCGGTCCGACAGGTAGCGGATCTGGTGTGTCCAGGCGACCCAGCTGCCCCCGAGCCCGTTGCAGAGCAGCACGGGGCGCCCCTGCCCCACCGTGTGATACGCAATGTCGGTTCCGTCGAAGGACCGCACCCGTCGCTCTTCCACCGCTGGCTGCATCATGGCGGCAGCCTAACAGAGCCGTCTCGGCCGAGCGACGGGTCCTAGCGGTAGACCCCCGCGCGACCCGCGCGACGGCAGAGTGTTCCCCTGTGGCTTCGCTCGCCGCGCGGCAAGTCGTCACGGGATCGCGAGCGCGGGCCAAGCGGCGGACTGCGAGCGCGCTTGCGACGCGGCGGCGTTTCGAGGCAGGGTGCGGGCGTGCCAGGGCGCGTCCACGTCGAGCTGAAGCAAGGGTTGGTCGGCGTGCTGGGCCTGCTGATGGGCGTCGGCCTCTCGCTCGCGTGGTCCGCGGAGGGAGCGGCGCAGACCCAGGTGCGCGTGCTCGCGGAGACCCGCATCGACCTGGCCGCCGAGCGCGCGGGCGCGAGCGTCCTGGTGCTGGGAGTGCTGCGCGACGACCTCGGCCAGGCCCTCCCCCACCGCGAGGTGCAGGTCACCACGCGCCCCGCCGACACCGCGGACAGCGCCGCCGTGCCGCCAGGGGTCTTCGGCACACAGCTCGTTTCGACCGACGCCCGCGGCGAGTTCACCCTCTCCGTCGAGTGGGCCGCGAGCCCCTTCATCCTCACGTGCGCCTTCACGGGGGACGACTACCACCTGGCCGCGACCGTCGAGCGCTCGGTCGACCCCACCCTGGCGGACGTCCGGCTGCGCTTCGATCTGGATGTGACGGGGCGCGAGCTGGACCTGGACGCGCCCGAGACGCGCGTGCGGGTGCTGGCCGAGTCGAGCGCGGGGGGCGACGCGCTGCCCCTCGAGCTGCGTGACGAGCTGGGGCGCGCCTACGGGGAGGCCAGCACGGACACGGACGGCTACGCGCTCTTCACGCTCGAAGGTGTGCCAGAGGCCACACCCGGCCCGGGCCGCTGGGTGGTGGAGTTCCGCGGCGACGCTCGACGCGCGTCGGCTCGGGCAGAGCTGGCCATCGTGCGAACCCGCGCGACTCAGCTCGCCGCCACGCTGGAAGACGACACGCTCGACCCGGGCGACGAGGCGGTCGTCACCGGCGAGCTGACCGATGCGCGCGGGACGGTGGTGGGTGGCGCGGTCGGAATCTTCGCAGAGGGCGAGCACCTGCTCACGGTCGCGACCGACCGCGAGGGCCGCTTCCGCGCGCCGTTCACCATCCCCGCCGAGCGCGAGGGCGCCCGTTGGACGCTCGAGGCGCGCTTCGCACCCGAGACCCCGGGGCTCCGCCCGAGCAGCTCCGACCCGCTGGTGCTGCGCGTGGGCTCCCCCCTCCCGCTGGACTGGCTGTGGCTGCTGCTGCCCGTTGGCCTCTCTGCGGCGGCGTTCGCGCTTGCCCGGAGGCGCGAGCGGACGGCCGCGGGAACCACTGCCGGCGCCCCTCAGTCCACCCCCGGCGTGACGGTCGGCGCACGCACGCTCGCGAGCCATCGCCACGACGTGCTCGGCGGCGTCGTCTTGGACCACCAGAACGACACCGCTCTGGCGGGAGCCACGGTGACGCTGACCCGCGTGGACGAGAAGAGCGTCGATCCCGAGGTGAGCGCGGCGGTCAGCGGGGCGGACGGCCGCTTCGTTCTCGCAGGCCTGCCGGCCGGGGAGTACCGCCTGCGCGTGGCGCGCGCCGGCTACGTCGAGCTCGATCAGCGGGTCCATGTCCCGCACCGGGGCGAGTGGTCCGACATCGTGGTCCGCGTAGAGAGCTACAGGACGCGCGCGCTGTCCGTGTTCCGCAGGGTCGGGCGGCTCTTCGTGTCGTCGGAGCGCGTGTTCGAGACCACGACCAACCGAGAGCTCCCCGAGTCCGCTCCCGAGGCCCAGCGTGCCCCCCTCGCGGCCCTCGCCGAGCACACAGACCGACTGTACTACGGCCCCCGCGACCCAGAGGCCGCCGACCTGCCTCCACTCGAGGAAGCCGCGGCGGCCTTGGTGGAGGCACTTCCCGAGCCCGCGACCAACGTCGAGGCGAGGGATTGACGCACAGCGTTGACGCCGCTCGCCAAGGCTCTCTATAGTCACCCCCCACCCGCGAGGGCGGTGCTCCCGTAGCCCCTGGAAATACTGATGTCCACAACCGTAATCGTCATCGTGGTGATCCTCGTCGTGCTGGTCGCCATCGTGCTCGCGACGCGCAAGTCGAAGCCCGAGCTGCCCTCCGACCAGGGTGACGGTGGACGTGAGCTACCACAGGGTGGCAAGGCTCAGGCACGCGCGGAGATCGAGCCGACGCGCCCGGTGCCGCTGGCCAAGGGCGGGACCGAGCGCAAGAGCGAGCCGTCTGGCGAGCGCAGCCCGAGCAAGCCGGACGCCGACGCGGCTCCCGCCGCTGGCGAGTCCGCCGAGCCTGCCGCGAGCGACGAAGACGCTGCGGACGAGGCGACGAGCGCCCCCGCCACCTCGACCGAGGCCCCCGCCGCAGAGCCTGTCGCAGCCGCAAAGCCCGTCGTCGCCGCCAAGCCGCAAGCGGGCGCACGGCAGGGCGCATCCGATGACGACCGCGCCGCGATCAAGGAGAGCCTCAAGGGCACCCGCTCGGGCTTCATCGCCCGCCTGGCGAGCGTGTTCCGCCGCAAGCCCGAGATCGACCCCGCGCTGCTGGACGAGCTCGAGGAGGTTCTCATCACGGCGGACCTCGGCGTCCCGACGACCCAGAAGCTCCTGGGCGCTCTCAAGGCCCGGCTCGAGCGCAACGAGCTCGCCGACGCCGACGCGGTGTGGGCTGCCCTCCGCGAAGAGGCTGCGGGCATCCTCGGGAACGCCAGCGGAGGCCTCGCCCTCCCCGCTGCCTCGCCGGCAGTCATTCTGGTCGTGGGCGTCAACGGCGTCGGCAAGACCACCACCATCGGCAAGCTAGCCGCGCGCTACGCGGACGAAGGTAAGAAGGTGCTGCTCGTCGCCGGCGACACCTACCGCGCGGCCGCCGTGATGCAGCTGGAGGCCTGGGGTCGCCGTGCCAAGTGCGAGGTCGCCAAGGGCAAGGACCGCGCGGACCCGAGCGCCGTCATCTTCGATGCCATCAAGCGCGGCGCCGACGAGGGCTTCGACTTGGTGATCTGCGACACGGCGGGACGCCTCCACACGAAGACGCCCCTCATGGAAGAGATCAAGAAGGTCGGGCGCAGCGTGGAGAAGGCCCTCGGCCGCAACGCCGACGAGGTGCTCCTGGTGCTGGACGCCACCACCGGACAGAACGCGCTGCAGCAGGCCAACCAGTTCGGCGTGGCCTTGTCCGTGTCGGGCGTGGCGCTCACCAAGCTGGACGGCACGGCCAAGGGCGGCGTGGTCCTCGGGATCGTGGACCAGCATGGGATCCCGGTGCGTTTCGTCGGCGTGGGCGAGCGCATGGAAGACCTCCGTGTGTTCGACGCAGGAAGCTTTGTCGAGGCCCTCTTCTCGAAGCCGGACCCCTCGGAAGAAAACGAAAACGCGGAAGCCGGCGAGCCTGGCTGACACCACCTCGGGAGACCAACACGAGGAAAGCGTTGATTGTTCGCAAGGCCCCGTGATATAGTCGCCCGCGTCGCTGTGAGTGGATATTCATGAGCAATTTCAGACGTTTAGCAAGTGCCTCCCCCGGGTCGAAGCTCGGTGCGAAAGGGATCTCGATGCCGAAGCGATATCTAGCCCTGCTGGTGGGCGCGTTCGTGCTGGTTCCTCAATGGGAATCCGCTCACGCCCAAATGGACTTCAGTCTCGACGAGACGGAGACCGAAGGTGAGGCCGAACCGATCCCGGAAGAGATAGACCCGGAAGAGGACGAGGGCGGCACGGGCTCGGGCGGCAGTCTGTCGGACTGGGGCGCCCCCGAGGCGACCGCCACCCCCGAAGCGGCCGCGGAGGACACCGAAGAGCGTCCCACCGTCGCCGTGGAAGAGATCTACGCGGTCCAGCAGATCTACGCGTTGCGCCTCAACCGGCTCGAGCTCGCGCCTTCCGCTGCGTTCGTCGTGAACGACCCGTACGTGAGCCACCCCGCCGTGGGCGTCGCCATGAACTACTGGTTCAGCAACGTGCTGGCAGCTGGCGTGAACTTCCTCTGGTACCAGTTCCTGGACTCCAACGAGTCGGACCTGAACTTCTTCCTGCGCCGCTCCACCCGCTTGGCCGTGCCCATCACGGAGTGGCAGATGGGCCTGCACCTGAACTTCACGTACGTGCCCTTCTACGGCAAGTTCAACATGTTCCGGGAGTTCATCTTCCAGTACGACGCGTACATCGTCGG
Organism: Sandaracinaceae bacterium; assembly: GCA_020633075.1. GTDB lineage: Bacteria > Myxococcota_A > Polyangia > Polyangiales > Houyiibacteriaceae > JADJJE01. Next base: position 1,026,161 of record JACKEI010000001.1, on the reverse strand, counting down.
CGGCGTCGGCCTCATGCGCACCCGCCCCGTGCCGGTCATCGACCAGGCCGTCCGCGAGTTCAGCTACGACTGGCGCGTGGCCTTCAACATCGGCCTTGGTATCCGCATCTTCCTCACGCGCTACCTCGCCATCTTCACGGAGTTCCGGAACTACATGTACCTGGAGCGCTACGAGAACCTGGACGTCGCCATCGGGGCCGCCCGCAACGACCCGAACACGTGGCTCGCGGACAGCAACACCTTCACGAATGCGACCACGGTGCAGGTCGGCCTGACCGTCTTCTTCCCCTTCTCTGTCGAATACAGGTTGCCGAAGTGATGATGACGAACACCACCCTCTCGCGGGCCTCCATGGCTCGACCCGGTGCGGCGCTCGTGATCGCGATCGCACTCCTGACGACCTTGGCCGCACCCGCCAGCTCCGCAAGGGCGCAGGACGTCCAGGTCGAAGGACCGCTCGCGGGTCAGCCCGCCGTCCGCCACATGCGACTCTACCGCCAGGGCCGCCTGCGCCTCATGCCCACCTTCGGCATGACGCTGCAGAACGAGTTCACGCGCGCGCTCAGCGTCGGCCTCGAGGCCAGCTACGGCCTCACGGACTGGCTGTCGATCGGTGTCTGGGGGGCGTACAGCGTCGCCCAGGTCGACACGAGCCTCACGGACCAGGTCAGCAGCCGCGGCGTCACCACGGACCGCAACCGCCTCAGCCTCCCGTCCCGTCAGGCCTTCGGGAGCCAGATCGGCAACATCAACTGGGTCACCTCGCTCCAGCTCACCTTCATCCCGCTGCGCGGCAAGCTCAGCTTCTTCCAGAAGCTGTTCGTGGACACGGACTTCTACGTCTTCGCTGGCGCCGCCATCGTCGGCATCGAAGAGCGCGCCAACATCCGGCGCAACGACAGCGCGACCATCTCGGACCGGGTCTGCGGCAACGGCGCTCCCGTCGACATGCGCGACGATTGCCTTCGTGACAGCCAGCGCAATCGCCTGAACCGCTCGACGGTGGCGCCCACCTTCGGCGCAGGCCTGTCGATGTACTTCAACGACTTCCTCGGCCTGGCGGTGGAGTGGCGCGGCATGCCCTTCGCCTGGAACACCTCCGGCACCGACGAGCGCGGTCCCGACGGTCTCTTCCCAGATGGCGCCATCAACTACCGCGACCGGATCCGGCACTTCAACCACATGGTGTCGCTCGGCCTGATCATCTACCTGCCGACGGCCGCCGAGATCACGGACTGACCGGCGCGAAGTCGCGCACACGCAGCGGGGTGGCTCCAGGGCCGCCCCGTTTTGCGTTGGTGCACACACGTACGGAGGTCGCGCGCGCGCGGTGCTAGGCTGCGGTCATGCGCTACGTGAGAGTGGAATGGGACGGTCAGCTGCGCGAGGCGCGGCTCGAAGAATGGACGGAAGAAGGTGCGCTCGAGGTGACGTGGTTGGACCGCCCGCTCGAGCTTGGCGGGACCCCCCGAGGCTCCTCCGTGCGTGTCCCGCGGGAGGCCCTGCGCGCACCACTGCGGCCCGGCAAGATCGTCTGCGTGGGGCAGAACTACCGCAAGCACGCGGCGGAGCTGGGCAAGCCGGTCCCCGACGAGCCCTTGCTGTTCCTGAAGGCTCCGTCTGCCGTGATCGGGCCGTATGAAGCGATTCGGCGTCCCCCCGAGAGCGAGCGGGTCGACCACGAGGGAGAGCTGGGCGTCGTGATCGGTCGGCGCATGAGCGACGTGGCCGCGGCCGACACGCTCGCGCACGTGCTCGGCTACGTCGCCGCCAACGACGTCACGGCCCGGGACCTGCAGTGGCGGGACGTGCAGTTCACGCGGGCCAAGAGCTTCGACAGCTTCTGCCCGGTAGGGCCGTTCATCGAGACGGATCTGGACCCGGCGGACGTGCGCATCGAAGTGCGCGTGAACGACGCGCTGCGCCAGGACGGCCACACCAGCGACATGGTCTTCCCGCTGCCCCACCTGCTTGCGTACATCTCGGCGGTCATGACGCTCGAGCCGGGCGACCTGGTGCTGACTGGCACACCCAGCGGCGTGGGTCCCCTCAACGCCGGCGATGTGGTGCGGGTGGCCCTCTCCGGCCTCGGCACCCTCGAGAACCCAGTGACGACGCGGACCCGCAGCTCTGATAAGCTTCGTCCATGAGCCACGCGGAGCACGACGGGGACCGCCCCGCAGACGATGAAGCGGAGCGTCCGGCCCCCGACAGCGAGGCGGCCCCGAAGCCGTCTCCCAGCGAACGCCCCGACGCGGCGCGCGAGCTCCGTAACGCCGTGTCCAGCCTCAAGAACGCGGCGGGTGCGCTGTTTGGCAACGTGCAGCCGGCCATCAAGGACGTGCTGGACGAGGCAGACCGGGTGTACAAGCAGGCCAAGGCCAACGCCAAGCCAGCCGTCGCAGGCGTCGCAGAAGAAGCCGGGCGCATGGTGAAGCAGATCGGCGACAGCGCCGAGCCCCTCGCGCGCAGCGTGGGCAGCGAGCTGCACAAGCTGACGGACGTCATGGCCGAGGCCGTCGAGGGAGCCGTCAAGGGCGCGCGTGGTGCGGTCTCCGCGGTGCGGCACGCAACGGGCCCCGAACAAGACGCCACGGAAGACGGCGACGACGGGCCGAAGAGGGATGACGACTGAGGCGGACTCGCCCGCGCTTCGCTTCGGAGAGCTGGTCGACCTGGAGGTGGCTCTCCGGCAGGACGCAGAGGCCGAGCGCGAGCTGCTGGAGGCGGACGCGGCGCGAGTGCGGCGCGAGGCCCTTCCAGCCGCGCGACGCGACCTGCTGCGCGTGTGGCTGCGCGTCACGCGGGAGCGGCGGCAATATGGCGAGCTAGGGGCGACCTGGGAGCGAGGCCTGTCGGTGGCCACCGCGCTGCTCTCTGTGGGCATGTGCGCCGCGGGTTGGGGCGTGGGGACCGGCCTCTTTCGCTACACCGGCGAGCACCCCGTCAACGTGCTCACCGTGCTCGTGGTGCTGGTGGGATCGCAGGTGGCGCTGGTGGCGGGCACGCTGGTCTCGCTGCTGGTGCTGCGCGTCTCGCCGAACGCGTACGAGGGCATCCCCCTGCTGGACTTGGTGCGGGCCGGCGTGCGCAACCTGGGCGGTCTCCTGGCGCGCGCCTTCTCTCAGCGGAGCCCCGAGCGCGCCGCCGCGCTGCGCCGTGCGCTTGGCTACGCACGGTCCCGCCAGGGCTTGTACGGTGGCGTGGAGCGCTTTCTGGTGCTGCGCACGCTGCAGGTGGCCGCGGTCAGCTTCAACGTCGGAGCCCTGGCCAACCTGCTGTTCACCGTGTCGGTTTCGGATCTGGCGTTCTCCTGGGCCACCACGCTCAACTGGACACCCGAAGGCCTGGCCGACGTGCTCGCGCGCGCCGCGGCGCCCTGGGCCTGGGCGTGGCCCGCGGCCTGCCCTGACGAAGCGCTGCTCCAAGCCACGCAGTACTCCCGGCTGGACGCGGCCTTCGCCGACGCAGCGCTGGGTACCCGGGGTGGCACGGGAGCGGGCCGCTGGTGGCCCTTTCTGGCCATGAGCGTGACGGTCTACGCGCTGCTCCCGCGGCTGCTGCTGCTGGTGGGCAGCCACGTCGGAGTGCGCCGCGCGCTTTCCGCGGTGTCTCTGGACACACCCGAGATCGACCGCCTTGAGCGGCGCTTGCGCGGGCCGGTGGTGCAGCGCTCCCGCCCCTCGGACGCCGCCGACCTGCGGCCCCTCGGCGAAGGCGCACAGCCCGTGCCCGCGCCGAGCCACGTGGTGGACGCCGCGCCGGCGCTGTGTGTGCGCTGGCGCGACGCTCGCTTTCGCGTCGGGGACCTGGACTCCCTGCTCCGGGAGACCTTCCGCACCACGCGCGAAGGCCCGCTCGCCAGCGCAGGTGGCTACGACTACGCAGACGACGAGGCGTTGTTGGTGCGCGCGCGCGATCTCACCGAGGACGGCACCCCCGTGTTCATCGTCGCCGAGCCGTGGGCCTCACCCGACCGGGCCTTCAAGCGCTTCGTGGCAGCGCTCCGCCAGGCGGCGGGCGCCCGTCGGCACATCAACGTGCTGCTCACGACGGGCGGTGACGCGAGCGACCGCGCCCTGTGGGCCGGGTACCTGGCGGAGCTCGGCGATCCGTACCTGGCCCTCGACCCCGACACGACCGTCACCTCCGAGAGCGCATGACGGAAGGCAAGACCGAGAGCGTCCCGACCTTCGCCGTCGTGGGGCGAGTGAACAAGGGCAAGTCGAGCGTCATCGCCAGCTTGATCGAGAACGACCGCGTCAAGATCTCGCCGCGGCCCGGGACCACCACCGAGTGCGTTCGCTACGACGTCGCGGTAGACGGGCGCACCCTGTTCACGGTCATCGACACGCCGGGCTTCGAGGACGCCCCGCGCGCCCTGCACTGGATGAAGTCCCGCGAGCAGAGCGCCGCGCAGCGCCCGGAGCTGGTGCGCGAGTTCGTCGCCACGTTCCGCGGAACCGACGAGTTCGTGGAGGAGTGCCGGCTGCTTCAGCCCATCCTGGACGGCGCGTGCATCCTGTACGTGGTCAACGGGGACGAGCCCTACCGCCCCAACTACGAGGCGGAGATGGAGATCCTCCGCTACACGGGCCGCCCCACCATGGCGCTCATCAACCGCAGCAGCAGCGGGCGCTACCTGGACGAGTGGCAGCGCGCCCTGGACCAGTTCTTCAAGCTGGTGCGCCTGTTCGACGCCCACGGCGTCACCTACCGGGACCGCCGCGCGCTGTTGGAAGCGTTCCGGCTGCTGACGCCCAAGGAGAGCGCGCAGATCGACGCCGCGCTCGCCGGGCTGGCGCTGGAGCGCAGCCGGCGGCGCTACGAGGTGGCGGGCATCGCGGCGGACCTGTTGGTCAACGCGCTGAGCTTTCACCTGACGCTGGTGCTGCCGGAGGGGCAGTCCCTGGAGCTCGAGCGGGGGCGTCTAGAGGCCGACTTCCACAACCGGCTGCGCGCGCTGGAGGTCGAGGCGCATCGCGACATGGCGAAGGTCTTCCTGCACCGCCTGGAGGGCTGGACCCCCGAGACCGCCGCCGAGCTGGAGGCGGGCGCGGACCTCTTCGCGGAGGAGACCTGGAACGTGATGGGCCTCTCGCCGAGCACGCTGGTGGCGCTCAGCGCGATCAGCGGCGCTGCTGCCGGAGGCGCCATCGACGCGGCGGTGGGCGGCGCATCCTTCATGACCGGCGCGGTGCTGGGCGGGCTCGGCGGGCTCGGCCTGGGCGTGTACGAGATCAACCGGCGCTTCGCGAGCGCCAGCGCCCTCAAGGACCAGCTCGGCTCTCTCATGAACGCGTCGCGCGGGGGGCAGCGCGTGCGCGTGGGTCCGCACCCCTCCATCAACTTCCCCTTCGTGCTGCTGGCGCGCGCCATCCTGCACTTCGAGCGCATCCGCGCGTGGGCCCACGCCGTGCCGGAGCTCCCGGCTGCCCCCACGGAGCCCGGCGCCGCGCTCTCGGGGCTGGACAGCGGGACACGCAAGCGCCTGGTGGACCTCTTCAAGCAGGTGCGCAAGAAGCACCGGCACGTCCCCCCCGAGCTGCGCTGGGAGATCCACCAGATCGTGCGCGCGCTGCTGGACGCGAGCGCCGGCGAGGACTGACGCGCGGCCTGGGACTGACCCGCGGCCTGGGACTGACCCGCCGCTCTCTCAGGCGCCTGTCAGGTAGCCGTGCGCCAGGAGGTACGCGATGACGTCCTCTGCGCTCTGCTCCACGTCTTGCCCACCCGTGTCGACCCGCAGCTCCGGTGCCTCGGGTTCCTCGTACGGAGCGCTGATGCCCGTGAAGTCCGGGATCTCACCGGCGCGCGCCTTCTTGTACAGGCCCTTCGGGTCGCGCGTCTCACACACGTCCAGCCCGGCCGCGACGTGCACCTCCACGAAGTCCCCAGGCTCCATCGCGGCGCGAACGCTCGCGCGGTCCTCGCGGTACGGCGAGATGAACGCGGTCAGCACCACGGCCCCCGCGTCGGTGAAGAGCTTGGCCACCTGCCCTACCCGCCGAATGTTCTCCGTGCGGTCCGCTGCGGAGAAGCCCAGGTCCCGGTTGAGCCCGTGGCGCACGTTGTCACCGTCCAGCACGTAGGCGAAGACCCCTCGCTCCGTGAGCAGACGCTCCACACGGTGCGAGAGCGTGCTCTTGCCCGACCCGCTCAGCCCCGTGAGCCAGAGGGTCACCCCCTTGTGGCCGTGCGCCGCTGCGCGGTCCGCGCGGCTCAGCTCGCCGATGTGAAAGGTGAGGTTCTTGGCCTTGGGTTCCGACATGGCGCGAACTTAGTGCGCCGGACCCCGTCCGCAACCCGGAGGGGTCTCCCGCGCGCTCCGCAGGAGCTCGGCCAGCGCCCGCACCGTGAGCGGGCTGCTGCCCTCCGCCTTGTTGTTCACCACCACGTACACCTCGAAGCCGCGCTCCACGGCACGCTCGATCAGGTCGATCACGTCGGCACGCATGGCTGGCTGGGGCGCGACGACCTTGTCGAAGGGTGCAAAACGCTGCCGCGCGTCCTCGTAGGTCACGCCCGGTGGCAGCATGAGGCGCGCCACCACGAAGGGGCCGGGCATGGAGTGGGGCAACGCTAGCTGCTGGCCAATGTCGGGCATGCGCGACCAGAAGTTGAACACGTGCGTGGCGCCGTGCTCACGCAAGATGGGGAAGTAGCCCGGCGTGAGCAGCGCAGGGTCGCGCACCTCCACCGCGTACTGCAGCTCGGCCGGAGCGGCCTCGAGGAAGCGCACGAGGGCCGTCTCCCACGCGACCGCGTCCACGGGCGCGCGGCTGGGCGGGATCTCGAGGATCAGCGGCCCGATGAAGTCCATGAACGCAGCGGCGACCGGGTCGGCCACGTGCTCACGAAAGAGCTCGGGGGACAGGAAGTCCGGGTTGGCCGTGCCAGCCGCCGCTCCGTAGCGCGGATGCTGCGGGAAGACCCGCGTGGTGATGCGCTCCCAGACCTTCATGCAGGCCCGAAAGCCGGGGGGCAGCATGCTCGCGTAGACCGCGAGTTCGGCCGCCGGAATGGGCCCGTAGAAGCTGCGGTCGATGCCCACCGTGCGCAGCAGCGGGTGCCGCGCGTACTCGGCGAGCGACTCCCGCATGAAGGCCGCTTGGCTGGGATAGCGCCGCCGATACACCAGCCCCTGCCAGCCTGGAAAGGTCCAGCTGGACGTTCCGAAGCGCACTCCGCTCGGTAACGCGCTCGCGAGCTCCACGAGCTCCGGGTCTGCGGGCAGCGCCTCGAGGTCCGCAGCGCCTGCCCCACCGAAGAGGCCGAGCTGCTCGCGCCCGCGGCGTGTGCTCACTCGTTGCTCCGCAGGTAGTCGTCCACGGCCTCGTTGTGACGCTCGAGCGTCGCGCTGAAGTGGTGCCGCCGCCCACCGCGGGCGACGAAGTAGAGGTAGTTGTGCTGCGCGGGCGCCAGCACCGCCTCGATGGCGGCCAGTCCCGGGTTGCAGATGGGCGTGGGTGGCAAGCCCGCGTGGCGGTAGCTGTTGTAGCGGTTGGCGGGGTCTTGGAGCATCGCGCGCGTGATGCGCCCACGATACCCGCTGCAGCTCGGCGCGCGGGCGGGCTCGGCGCGACAGCCGTAGCTCACGGTCGGGTCCGCCTGCAGCCGCTGACGCGGGAGGAAGGTCTCGGAGCGCAGCCGATTGAGGAACACCCCCGCAATGATGGGACGCTCGTCCGGTACGGCGGCCTCGCGCTCGACCACGGACGCCAAGGTGAGCACCTGGTGCATGCCGAAGCCCAGCTGCTCTTGCAGCTCCACGAGCCGGTCTGCGTAGCGGCGCTCGAGCTGCCTCGTGCGGCTGCGATAGCTGCGCACCATGCGACTCATCATCTCCGTAGGCGTGAGGTCGTCGCGCAGGGTGTACGTGTCTGGGAAGAGGTAGCCCTCGGCCGTCTCGCCGGGGATCTCGAGCTGCCGCAAGATGGCCGGGTCTGCGGTGGCCGCGACGAACACGTCCGCCTGCATGAGGCCGAAGTGCTCGAGCCGGTCGGCGACGTCGAAGCGCGTGAAGCCCTCCGGGATCGTGACGTTGATGCTGCGCGGCCCGAGCCCACGGGCCACACGTCGTGCCACCTCGGCGGGCGGCAGGTCGTCCGCCAGCGTCACGCGTTGGTCTACGCGCAACGCCCGGTCGGCCCCCAGCAGCCGCAGGTACAAGGAAAAGAGCCACGCATCCCGAACCACCCCTTCGGCTTCGAGCTCATCCGCGAGCTCGCGCGCGCTCATGTCCGCCTCGATGGCGAGCTCCACCGTGCGCCCCTCGCCGGGCCCCGCCTCGCGTGGATAGACCACCAGGACGTAGACCAAGCCCGCCACGGCCAGCGCGAGCAGGCACGCCGTGACCCACGTGAGGGCACGCGCACGCGGACTCAGCGTCGCTTTCGTCTTGGCCGTGCGCCGGCGCGCCGCTCCCGCCCTCGGGGGCCGGCCGGGGCTGGTTCGTCGCCGGGGCTTGGGCCCTCCGCCACCGCTTCGTCGCTGTCCGCTTCCGGCCACGTCTCTTGTCCTCTAGCGTCGAGAAAGGCTTGCAGCAACAGCGCCGCTGCCGCCTGGTCTACCACGCGGCGCTGCTCCGCCCTGGGAACGTTCAGCGTGCGCAGGGTGCGCTCGACCGCCACCGTGGACAGCCGCTCGTCCACGAAGTGGAGCGGCACCCCCAGCGTGAGCTCGAGCGCCTCCGCGAAGCGTCGCACCCGTCGCGCAGCCTCGCCTTCGCTGCCGTCCAGCCGAAGCGGCAGACCAACCACCACCCCGGCAAGCGCTGGGCACGGCACCTCCGCCGCTTCGAGCGCGCTGCGCACTTGCCTCGCCGCGGCCTTGTCGTTCTTCTCGCGCTTGACCGTGTCGAAGGGCAACGCCACCCGCGCGTCGTCGTCCGAGAGGGCGAGGCCAACGCGCACCGCGCCCGGATCCACGCCGAGGAAGCGGCCCGGGCGCTCCTCCATGGCTCAGACGACGCTCGGGCTGGCGCTCGCGCTGGCGGCAGCCTTGGCGGGGGCAGCGGTGGCCATGGCTGTCGGCGCCGCAGCGGTGCGCGCCGCGAGCAGGGGCAGCACGTATGGGAAGCCGATCTTCATCGCGTCGAGGTCGGGTGCCAGCTGCCCGATGAGCCAGAAGCTCATCACGGCGGCGCGCTCCACGTAGAACCAGTCGTCCGGGTAACGCACGGACTTCATCAGGCCGCGTAGCTCGCGACGCGCGACCTCGGGGTCGGCCAGCGCCTCGAGCTCCTTGCTGTTCGCGCGCATGAGCGCCCCCGCCGTGATGTCCTGGATCTTGAGCAGCTTGGCGAAGTAGGTCTTCACGGTCTGCTCCAAGAGGGCCCGGTCTCCGTCGGGGGCCACGAAGCCCAGCGTGTCGATGCCCGACAACACCAGCGCGTCGTTCTGCTCGAAGAAGCCGCGCAGCACGTCCACCATGCCGTCGATGACGTGCTGTGGCGTCTCGCTGATGGCGCCGAAGTCCAAGATGACGATCTTCGGGGTCTTGGGAGTGGGCCCCGCCTGCACCAGGAAGTTCCCGGGGTGCGGGTCCGCGTGGAAGAAGCGGTCCAGGAACAGCTGCCTATAGAAGCACTTCACCAAGCGCTCGGCGACGGCGTCGCGGTCGATGCCCAGCCGCTCGTACTCGTCGAAGCGCGTGATCTTGATGCCCTCCATGAAGGTCATGGTGAGCACCTCGGCCGAGCTCGCCTCCGCGATGACCTCGGGGAAGAGGATGTCTTCCTCGCTCTCGAAGTTCTTGGCCATGCGGCTCATGCAGGCCGCTTCGTGCACGTAGTTGGTCTCCCGCTCCAGCAGGTCCACCAGCGCGTCGTAGACGGCGGAGATGTTCTGCACGGGCACGAACATGCGGTAGAGACGCAGCCCCAGCCGGACCACGCGCAGGTCCACGCGCACCACGTCCCGGATGCCCGGGTAGAGCACCTTGACGGCATACTTGGCGCCGTCCGCCGAGTACGCGACGTGTACCTGACCGAGCGACGCGGCCGCCAAGGGCTCGCGCTCGATGCTCTTGAACACCGCGGAGGGCGGCTTGCCCAGGCTGTCCTCGAAGGCCTTCGCCATCACGTCCCAAGGCTGAGGCGGCACCGCGTCTTGCAGGCTCTCGAGCTCGCGCGCGTAGGCGTCCGGCAAGAAGCCCCCCATCACGGACAGCACCTGCCCGAGCTTGATGTACACCCCCCGTAGGCTGAGCATGCCGGCCAACAAGCGCTTGGCGTTCTTGTCGTCGATCCGTGCCTGTCGGCGCACCAACCACGCCGGCATGTCGGCCACCTCGCGGCCGGTCTCCGGGTCCGGCGTCCACTTCCTGAACACCTTCAGCAGAGCGAGCTGAAAGAGGTAGCTCGTGAAGATGCGGCCCAGGATGAAGAGCGCACGGACCAGTCGCACGAAGAGGCTCATGATGCGGGGCGCATGCTAGCAGCCTCCGCCCGCAACTGCATGGCGATGGGGGGTCCCGCTGCGATCGGCGCCCCCCGCCCTCGCGAGCCTGGTATGGTCCGCTTTCATGCGTGCGAAGAAGCCCAACATCCCCAAGCTCCGCGAGCAGCTGAACGCCGCGCTGCGTAGCGAGAAGTTCGACGTGGCGCTGGGGCTGTACGACGAGCTGGCCGCAGCCGAAGCCACCGACCCCCGCTGGCCGCAGCGACGAGGGGACCTGTACCGCCGCCTGAAGGACGACGCCAAGGCCATCCAGTCCTACGAGTCCGCCGTCGCTCTGTACGCCAAGCAGGGCTTCGTGGCGCGGGCTGCGGCCATGGCCAAGCTGATCCTGCAGATCGACGCGACGCGCCTGGACGTGCTCGAGCGAGTGGACCCCGACGAAGCCCGCCGCCTGCACCGGTTGCAGCGCAATGACCTCGTGACGGCCCTACCCGAGACACCCTCGACCCCGCCACCCCCTCCGCTCCCGAGCGAGCTCGCGCCAACGCCCATGGCGGTCCCCCCTCCGCCGCCCCTCGTCCCTCCACCTCCGGTCCCGTCGCCCTCCATCCCGGCAACGTCGGACGCCACGCCTCCCGAACCGACAGCGCCCGTACCGCCAGCGCCCGTCCCGCGAGCGCCCGTGCCGCCACCCCCCGTCCCGGTGCCCTCCGTCCCGGCGACGCTGGGCGTTGCGCCACCGCCCGTCCCCGCGCCGCGTCCCCAGCGCAAGCGCAGGAGCATCAGCATCTCGGCCGTGGACCTCCAGCTCGTCTCACACGGTGACGACGACGAGCTGCGCTTCTCGGACGTGGAGGGAGAGGACGCCATCGAGATCGACCTCTCGGCCATGGAGATCGAGGACTCGGAGGCCGGGACCCGCAGCGCCAGCGAGGCCGACGACGAGATCGTGCTCTTCGACGACGAGGACGACACAGAAGACGACCGACGCCGCTCCGCGCAGCAGCTCGCCGCGCTGCCCTCGATCACGCTGTTCGCAGAGATTCCGCCCGCCGCGCTGAGTCGCCTCATCCAACACGCCGACCTCGTCGAGCTCGGGCGGGGCGAGCTCCTCATCCGCGCGGGGGACCCCGCGGACGCCCTCTTCGTGTTGGTGAGCGGCGACGTCGAGGTGCACTGGCCAGGTCTCGCGGCGCCCATCGCGCTGGGGGAAGGCAGCGTCTTGGGCGAGACCTGCCTGCTGGACGCGGTCACGCGCCGCGCCGACGTGAAGACCGTCACTCGGGTGTCCGCGCTGCGCATCCCCAAGACCGTCATCAACGAGATCGTCGCCGAATTCCCAGCCGTGGACGAGGTCCTGCTGGAGCTCCTGACGCGGCGCCTGCTGGGGAACGTGCTGCGCACCAACCCCCTGTTCGCCGGCTTCGATCCCGACACCCGCGCCGAGCTGGCGCGCCTGTTCGAGGTGCGCCGTGCGCCGGCCGGCACGCAGGTCTTCGTGCAGGGCAAGAAGACCGACGGGCTCTATGTGCCGCTGCTCGGGCGCCTCGATGTCGCGCAAGACGGCCGGGTGCTCGGACGCGTGCGCCTCGGCACGGTCATCGGCCAGAGCGCCATGCTGACCCGCGCGCCGGCCGAGTCCACGGTCACCGCCGAGACCGACGCGCTGGTGCTGCGCCTGCCAGGCAACCGCTTCAACGAGCTCGCCGCGCTCTACCCCACCGCGCTGATGCACCTGAGCGAGCAGAGCGACTCGGTCGACGGCGAGCGCATCTCGATCATCCCCGGGCCGGCCTGACGCGCCGGCGCACGCGGAGCACGATGAACGTCGCAGGCGCGCGCGAGCGGACGCTCAGCACCTGAGCGCCCTCCAGGTCCGTGACCGGGCGCGCCATCTCCTGCGTGGCAACAAGGCGCGGCGCGTGACGGAAAAAAAGAAAGCGGCCCGCCGAAACGGGCCGCCCTCAACCGGAAAGTTGGTCCGCCGAGGCGGCCCAGGAGCGAGGAATCACTCCTTGATTTGACGGCGAATCTTGCCGAGCGCCTGCTCTTGGAGCTGGCGGATGCGCTCACGCGACAGGTTGTACTTGTCGCCGATCTCCTTGAGCGTGAGCTCGTCCTCGTTGTCGAGGCCGAAGCGCCAGCGCAGGATGCGGGCCTCCATGGGGGTGAGCGTCTCGAGCAGGCGGCGGACCTCTTCGCTCCACTTCTGGCTGACCAGCTGCTCGTACGGGGTGGGGACGTTCTCCTGCTCCAGGAAGTCGATGAACTTGCGGCCGTCCTCGTCGTTGACCGGGCGGTCCAGCGAGAACGGGGTCTCGGCCCAGTAGCCCTTGATCTTCTCGAGCTTGTCGGCGGCGATGCCGGTCTCCTTCTCGAGCTCCTCGGGCGTGGGCTCCTTGCCTGTGCGCGTGGTGATGGCCTGGGTGGCGCGGGCGACGCGGTTGTAGGTGTCCAGCATGTGGACCGGGATGCGCACCGCGCGGCCCTTGTCGGCCAGCGCGCGGCTGATGGCGTGACGAATCCACCAGGACGCGTAGGTGCTGAAGCGGTAGCCGCGGTTGTGGTCGAAGCGCTCCACGGCCTTCATGAGGCCGATGTTGCCCTCTTGGATGAGGTCGATGAGCGGCAGGCGACCGCGGTTGTAGCGGCGCGCGATGCTGACGACGAGGCGCAGGTTGGCGGCGACGAAGCGGTTCTTGGCGCGCTGCTGCTCCTTCTGAGCCTTGCGGACGCCCTGCAGGTAGCGGCGGAACGAGACGGTGATGCGCACCTCGTCGCCCACGATGTCGCGCTCTTCGGCGAACTCACCCGCGAGACGGTGCACGGCCTTGTCGGCCTCCTGCACGAACAGGCGGTCGCTGTCCACCGCGCGGAGGCGCGTGCTGGCCGCGAGAGCAAGCGAGTCCCACTTGTCCTGCTGCTTCTTGGAGATCTTGGCGCGCTTGGCGGCGCGGACCATCTTGCGCATGGCGGCGAGCTCGGTGACGGGCTCCTCGAGGTTCTGCGCCTCGATGATGGCGGCCACGGTCTCGAAGGCCTGCATGTTGGTGAACAGCGCCTCCCAGTACGCGATCTCGAGCTGCTCGACGTTGCGGGCGGCCTCGATCTCCTCGTGCGGGGTGAGCACGCGGTGGCAGGCCATCTCGCGGAAGTAGCGCGAGAGGGTGCTGTCGCCGGCGCCCTGGCGCTCCAGCTCCTTCAGCGCCTTCTCGGCGTCCACGCGCGCCTTCTCCAGCTGCGCCTGGGACGGCTCGTTGCGCGAGTCGTCGAGCTCGACCGTGGTGGTCTGCAAGCTGTCGTCGTCCTCGTCCTCGTCCTGCGTGCTCTTCGCGCGGGACCGAGCGTTGGCTTCTTGGACCTTGGCCTCCGTTACGATGGCCGCGCGCTTCGCCGCGCTCGCTCGCACGACGGGGTTGGCCGCAGCGCTCGACTTGGTCTTCGCCTTGGTCTTGGTGGTGGCGGACGCCTTGCGGACTGTCTCGGCCTTGGGGGATTCTGCTGTGCGCTTCCGCGCCGTAGCTGCCTTCGTCATGATTCCTCGCTCGCTTCGAGCCGCGACCGCTTTCCGGTCGGTCTTGGCTCAGTACTTGTCGTGCTGCTGTCCAGTGGGCGGCTGCGTTGCCGCGTGCTCGCCGTCTGTGCGCCCCGCCTGTTGCACGCATCGTGCCGACGGCTTGACTTCCCAACCAAGCGTCGCGCAGTCCTGTTCCAACACGAAACAGGGGCGTTGCGTAGGGTAGGCGGTGCGGGTGAGCATGGGGTTGGATATGGGGCACATTGCGTAGATGAACAGGGGGCTTGCGACATTGCATGGTTCTGCTAGGGCGCCCTTCCCTTGATGAGCGCGCGCCAAGTCCTGATTCGCGCCCTGCGCGAGCAGCTCGGAAAGGGCGGCGGCGCGGTGGTCGCGTTCGCGGTGGGAGCGACGGCCACAGCAGGCCTGGCGGCCCTCACCGGACCGGCCCTAGCGAGCCTCGATCCAGCTTCCATCAACGATCCAATCGCGCCGACAGGGCCGCTTGGGGGGCTGCATCTCAGCGCGCCCCAGGTGCTGCTCGCGGCGGTCGCGCTGATGCTCGTCAACGCGGCCAGCCGGTACCTGGGGACCCTCTTGGCGGGGGCCGTGCAGCAGCGCGTTGTACGAGACTTGCGCATTCATCTCCACGATCACCTCCTTCATCTAGCGCCGTCGGCTTGGGCGGTGCTGGGTCCCGGAGAGCTCGCCAGCCGGCTGGGGGCGGAGGTCGCGTCCATACGGTCGCTGGTCCACATTGTAATCTCACACACGTTTCAACACGTCTTGGTGGCGGCTGCACTGGCTACCCTGGCCATCCAACTGGACACTGGAGTGGCCACCTTTGCGCTCGCCATGGCCATTCCGCTGGCCGCCGCGGCGTGGTGGCTCTCCCGCGCAGCCCGCCCGGCCACGCTGGCCGTGCACGAAGCGGAGGCGCGCGTCGCCGAGCTCGCGGGCGAGCACGGTGCGCTCGTGCCCCTCGTGCGCGCCTACGGTGCCGAGGCCTACGCCAGCGCGCAGCTCCGTCAGGCGGCCGAGCAGTCCGAAGCGGCCGTGATGAAGGCCCTGGTCACCCAACAGCGGGTTGGGCCTTCACTAGAGGTGTTGGCGGCTGCGCTGAGCCTCGGCGGGCTGCTGTGGTTCCGTGCGGGCATCCAGCTGCCGCTCACCACCACGGTGAGCCTCTTCGCGGCTCTCCTGTTGTTGATGCGACCGCTTCAGGCGCTGGCGAGCAGCCTGCCCGCAGCCTACGCCGGCTTCGCCGGGCTCGAGCGCTTGGAGCAGCTCCTCGCGCTACCGAGAGTAGACGCCGCAGCCGACGGGAGCGACGAAGCGCGCTCGCGGGACCAGCAGACGGCCCCTCTCGCCGAGGGCGAGGGCCTGCTCACGCTGCGCGGTGTCAGCTTCGCGTACACCCCTGGTCAGCCGGTGCTACACGACATCACCTTTACACTCCGCGCCGGAGAGCGCGTGGCGCTCACTGGTCGCAGCGGCGAGGGCAAGTCCACGCTGCTCATGATCCTGGCGGGACTGCTGTCGCCTGGGAGCGGCACGCGCCACATGCGCCCGCAGCCGCGAGACCAAGCGCAAGCGGATATCGCCTGGGTCCCTCAGGACTCCTTGTTCTTCGCGGACACGCTGCTCGCCAACCTCGCCTTCGGCGCGCCGCAGGATCGTGAGCGGGCCCTGCACGCGCTGCGGCTGGTGGGGCTCGACGCCCTGGTCGCGGGCCTGCCCGATGGGCTCGACACCGTGCTCGCCGGGCGGGGCCGGCAGCTCTCCGGGGGCGAGCGGCAGCGGCTCTCGGTCGCGCGTGGGCTCTACCGACAGCCGCGGGTGCTGCTCTTGGACGAAGTGACCTCGGCCCTGGACGCCGAGTCCGAGGCCGAGGTGCTGGCCGCGCTGTCCGGGCTGGCTGCCAACGGCACGGCGTTGGTCTTCGTGAGCCACCGCCCCACGGTGGCCGCCTTCGCAGAGCGGGTGCTCACGCTGGACGGGGGCCGAGTGGTGAGCGATCGTGCGCCGTGATGAGACCCTGCCCCTCTGCCTCCGTACACCGTCCCGCTCACGGCTCCCTCACACCGCCCCACGCCCTGGCGTTCGCGCGGCTGGTGCGCGGTCGCGGGACTGCCTCCCGAGCCGGCCTGCGCTGCCTCGCCGGACTCTGCGTGTGGGCCGGGCTCGCGGCGGCCCCTGCTGACGCCCGGGCCCAGGTGGCCACGACGCCGCGCGCGACGGCTCAGCTCGGGCGCCCCGCGCGCGCTCTCGCCCTGACGGTGGGCGCCAGCGGAGAGCGCGCCGAGCTGCTGGCGGACGGCCACGCCGTAGCGCCCCTCCCCTTTGCCCCTTCCGCGCTCAGCGTGCGGGACGTGGCGCTCCCGGAGGGCACGCTGGCCCTGGTGGAGGCGAGCGCGGACGGTCGGCGCTTCGCGCTGCTGCTGGCGCGGCGCGGCGCGCGCGTGGTCGTCGTGGACGCGGGTGTGACCACCCTCGAAGGCGACCCCGGTGAGCGCCGCGCGCACGTGCTGACGGTGACTGACGGTGACCCCCCGCGAGTGCTGCGCGCGACGATCGCGGAGCGCGTGGGCGTGTGCGGCGAGGCCGTGACCTGGCTCGACACGCAGGCCCTCGACCCGCGCACCCTGACCTTTCACGACGACGCAACGCCCACCCCTTCCTCACGTGCGCCGACGCAGACGCGCGTCGCCCGCGCCGTGGCCGTGGACCAGAGCGCGGCCCCCCGGCTGGACGCGCTGCGCTTCGACGTCGCTTCCTCGGGAGGCGGCGAGGCCTCCTTCGAGCGCGCGCCTCGCCCGCAAGCGCTCACCGACCGAGACCCCAGCACCGCCTGGGTCGAAGCAGAGAGCGTGCGCGGCGCGCTCGCGTTCGCGACAGGCCGCTACGACGCGTCGGAGTGGCCCGTCCGCCGCATCAGCCTGGTGCCGCTCGCGGCTGGCTCGGCCACGACCGTGCGCGCGCCGTCCTATATAGATGTGACCTCGCCCGAGGCCCGCGTGCGCATCCAGCTGCCTGCGGCCCCACGCGCCGGGGAGCGCTACGAGGTCGAGCTCGATCCGCCGCTGCACTTCCGCTGCGTGAGCGTGGTGCTGCCCACTCCCAGCAGCCCCGGTGACGCGCGCGTGGGCTTGGCCGAGCTGGCCTTCCACTCGGAGTTCGACGCCGCGGACGGCACCGCACGGCTGCTCGCGGAGCTGGCCAGCGGTGGCGCTCGCGCGACGGGCGCCGCCCGGCTGCTGCGCGGCCTCGGTGCCGAAGGAGCCTCGGCCATCGCCGGCGCGTGGCCCGACATGACCCCGCGAGAGAGGCGCCTCGCCCTGCGCGTCTTGAGCGATCTGGCCGCCTCGGAGCCCGCAGCCAGGAGCGCGCTGCTCGCAGCCGGGCGCGACGCCGATGCAGAGCTGCGCGCGGCCGCAATCGAGGCGCTGCGCGCGGCCGGGGCCGGCAACGAGCTGACCACGCTCATGAACGAAGGCGATGACGCCGCCGCCCAGGTGCTCGCGCGCGCCATCCCCGGACGCGCGCTGCAGGTGCTGCTCCCTGCGCTGGCTGCGGACGGCGGCGCGACGCGCGTGGGGCTGCGAGCCGCGGTCGGCGAGGCCGTCACGCGAGCACCCACCGAGGCCGTCCCGCTCGTGGCGGCCTGGGCGACCAGCGAGCGCTCTGTCGAAGCGACCGCGCTGGTGGCTCAGGCGCTCGCGCTCGGGGGTGACGCCGGCCAGGCGCTGGGCGGGGAGCTGCTGCGCGGAGCCGTCGCGCGCGCCGAGTCGTTCGAAGAGGTCTGGCGGGTGGTGCTCGCGGCCGGGTCACTGCCGGCCGAGCCCACGGTGGACGCGTGGCTCGCGCAGCTGGTCACGGCAGACGAGCGCTGGATGGTGCGCGCCGAGGCGGCCAACAGCCTGGCCGCGCGGGCAGCGCCGCAGGCCCCTCTCGCGCTGCGAGCCCTGGCGAGCGACGAATTCCCGCGAGCGCGAGAGCGCGCCGCGCTGCTGCTGGGCGACGCCGCGAACGACCCCGCGCGGGCGGCCGACGACGACGCCGAGGCACAAGCGGGGGATCGACACGGCGGCGTCGAGAGCGCCCGCGCGGTCTTGCTGCGCTTGGCACAGCGTGATCCCTGGCCTCGCGTTCGGGCCGCCGCCGTCACCGCCCTCGCCAGCGACGCGGACGCGCGCGCCCTCCTGGTGGGCGCTCTGTCGGACCCCAAGGCGCGCGTGCGCCTGGCCGCGATCGAAGCGTTCCGGACGACGGGCGACCCGCGCGGCGCGGAGGCGGTCGCAGCACGGCTGGCGCGCACCAACGAGCTCTCGACCGTGCAGCGCGCTGCCGCCCGCTACCTGGGGCAGGTCTGCGCGGCGGATCACCAGCAGACCTTGATGGACACGGTGGCGCGCGGCCGCCGCCCGAACGCCTATGACCCCGACGTGCAGACGGCCGTGGTCGCCGTGGCCGCTCTCGGTCGCCTGGGCGGCCCGGAGGTCGCTTCCTTCTTGGCGGAGATACGGACAGGTGGCCCCCCTGAGGCCATCCGCGCCGCGGCCGAGCGAGCCCTCGAGGCTCTCGGCGCCTGCCAGGTGGCCGCTGCCCCGCCGTGACCCCGTGGACACCACGCTCACCCCGCGACGCCAAGAAACGGTTCTGTGCACACCGCGGGTCGTGATACGCTCCGCGCTCGTTGGTCTGGCTGCGGACGAGCCGCGGTCAGACTCGGAGGATCCACCCGGCATGCTACCTACCCCACACGCCCCTCGCTCCCCTTCGTCGTCCCTGTCCGCGCCGCCTTCAGGGCCTGCGTGGCAGGCTCCCCGCGCACGCTGGCTCGTGGGGCCGCTGGCCCTCGTCGCGCTCCTGGGCTGCGGTGAAGAAGTGGAAGCCAACGTCGTGGTCGAGCGGCTGCCGGACCCCGTGCCGAACCTGCCGGACGTCCCGGACCTGCCGCCGCCGCCGCACCCCACCCGCTACGGCGACGAGAGCTACAGCGTGTACGGCGTGCGTCACATGAGCGCCAACACCATGGACCACGATGTCGCCGTCACCGGCTATGTCGTGGAGATCTACGCACGCCCCGACTGCGACAACGAGGAAGCCTGTCCGCGCGCCGTGGCCCCGCACTTCTACCTCGCGGACACCCCCACCGAGACCGACGCCAACAAGCGCATCATGGTGGCAGGCTACGCCACCCGCCAGGGAGAGGTGGACGACGCCGTGGCCGAAGCCCGTCGCAACCGCGGCGCCGCGCCCGCCGCCACGCCCGGTGGGCCGCCCCCCATTCCGACCGACATCGCGCTCGGCAACAAGGTGACCGTGCGCGGTCGCTTCCAGCGCTACTCGGGCGTCGGCTTCTCGGCCAGCAACGGCCTCCTGGAGTTCCAGGGGCACACCACTCTCGAAGTGGCCCCCGAGTCTTGAGCGTCGCGGCCTGGCTCCAGCACGCGGGAGCACAGCATGACGTGGTCGAGTGGGCTCGCCCCTTCGGCACCGACTGGAACGCCGCTATGGCCGCCTGCCCCCGGGCCGACTGGCTCCTGAGCATCGCGGCGCGCCTGCACCTTCCTCGCGAGGCGCTCGCGCGCGCTGCCATGGCGTGCGTGCGCGTGGCTCACGCGGGGCGGGAGATGCCGGAGGTGGCGCTGGCGGCGCTCGAGTCCGTGCACGCGTGGGCCATCCACTGGGAGCCCTTTGCCAACTGCGGCAAGCACGCCGCCTTGTGTGAAGAGGCCGCCACGCACGCCAAGACGCCCGCTGAGGCCGCGCTGCTGAACGCCGTGGCCGCCGTCGCAAGGGTCCCGGACGACCCGTACAGCGCCGCCGCCGCCGCGACCTACGCCGTGGAGCTCAGCCTGGCACAAGCCGACGACGACGAGCTCATGTCGGTCATGCTGAGCGCGCAGAGCTCCTGCGTGCAGGCCGCGCGCGTCCACCTGCCGCTGGCTCTCTTCGAGGCGGCTCGCGGCGCGTAGTGCACCCGCAAGGTGACAAGCGGGCTGCCTTTGCGATACTGCGCGGCGATGCCCGCCAACGTGAGTCTCAGCCTCGATCAATTCCGCGCGCTCGCCGAGACGCCCCAAGTCACCGTCATCCCGGTGTACCGGGAGATCCTGGCCGACGTGGTGACGCCCGTCGTGGCGCAAGCCACGCTGGGTGACGGCGCCGGCGCGTTCCTGCTCGAGAGCGTCGTCGGCGGTGAGAAGTGGGCGCGCTACAGCTTCGTGGGCTGCGACCCGCAGCGCATCGTGCGCGGCGTCGGCGACCGCTTCGAGGTGGTAGTGGGCGACGAGGTCGCGCGCGAGGACGGCGTCGACCCGCTGGAGCGGCTGCGCGAGACGCTGGCCGAGTACGTCCCGCCCGCCGAGGTCCCGGGCCTGCCGCGCTTCTGGGGCGGGGCGGTGGGCTACGTCACCTACGACGCCGTGCGCCGCTTCGAGCCCAAGGTGGGCGCAGCGCTCGGGCCCGATGACGACTGGGAGTTCTGCTTCGGCATCGGCGGCACCCTGCTGATCTTCGACAACGCCAAGCAGCTCATCAAGGTGGTGGCGCCCGCACACGTGCCACGCGGAGCCGACGTCGACGCCGCGTACCACACCGCGGTGGCGCGCGTGGACGACGTGATCACCAGGCTGAGCACGCCACGGCGGCCGCGACCCCTGTCGCTGCCCGAGCAGCCCAGCCTCGAGCTCCCCGCCAGCAACTTCGAGCGCGGGCGCTTCGAGGACGCGGTCCTGCGGGCCCAAGAGTACATCCGGGCCGGGGACATCTTCCAGGTGGTGCTCTCTCAGCGCTTCCGCGTGCCGGTCGCGCCCGACTTCGACGTCTACGACGTGTACCGGGCCATGCGCGCCATCAACCCCTCCCCCTACATGTACTTCCTGCGCTTCGCGGAGCTGCAGATCGCGGGCGCGAGCCCCGAGACGCTCGTGCGGCTCGAAGACGGCGTCGTGAGCGTGCGCCCCATCGCAGGCACACGACACCGAGGCGCCACGGTGGAAGAAGACGAGGCCAACGCCAAGGACCTGCTGGACGACCCCAAGGAGCGCGCCGAGCACGTCATGCTGGTGGACCTGGGGCGCAACGACGTGGGGCGGATCAGCGGCCCGGGCGAAGTGCGGGTCACGGAGCAGATGGTGATCGAGCGCTACTCGCACGTCATGCACATCGTCTCCAACGTGGAGGGCCGGCTCGCGCCGGGCTGCGACGCGCTGGACGTGCTGCGCGCCACCTTCCCCGCGGGGACGCTGAGCGGCGCGCCCAAGGTGCGGGCCATGCAGATCATCGAGGAGCTCGAGCCCGAGCGACGCGGCGTCTACGGCGGCGCGGTCGGTTACATCGGCTTCGACGGCAACATGGACGTGGCCATCGCCATCCGCACCGTCGTCGCGAAGGACGGCGCGCTCTTGCTGCAAGCGGGCGCGGGCGTCGTCGAGGCCTCGGTCCCTGCGTCCGAATGGCAGGAGACAGTCAACAAAGCTCGCGCTGGGTTGGTGGCGCTCTCCGTCGGTCTGGCGTCCGAAAAACAGGCCTGACAAAAAGTGTTCCGAAACCTTTGACAGCGACACAGGGGGGCGCTAGAAGGTGCGTCCGTTGACGGGGCGCAGGCCCCTGAGACACCCCACCAGCGGTGGTAGTTAAGTTGGTTATAACGCCGGCCTGTCACGCCGGAGGCCGCGGGTTCGAGTCCCGTCCGCCGCGCTGGAAAGACCCCCTGAGCCTCTCAGGGGGTCTTTGTTTTTCCGTCTCGCGTGTGGGCGCGCGGAGCACGCTCTGCGCGTTCGCTCTGCACGCGCCGCACACTCACAGCTGCTCGTCCACGAAGCGTGCGACGACCTCGGCGTCGCGCAGACCCAGGGTGAGCGGGAGCCGGGCACGCGTCCCGTCGGCGAGGCAGAGCTCCACGCGGAAGGGCTGCGCCACAGGGAAGCCGCGCAGCGTCGCCGGGTGCCAGAAGGATGGTGGGCGAAGGCCGATGGCGGTGGCCCGCACGTCGGCCAGGCGCCAGCTGCGGGCGCGGCGCGGCCACAGCGGACCAAAGGAGAGGCGCAGCTCGCCGCTCTCGCGTTCGAGTCGAGCGCCGTTCACGAGCGACCGCGCGGCCGCGTAGAGGAGCGCGTACCCGACGAACGACAGCGCCAAGACGACGCCGGCTGACCCTGGTGGAAGCCCTCCGCTCAGCGCGAAGCCTGTCAGCGGCACCGCGATGACGAGGCCCCACGAGCCGAAGGCCACGGCGCCCATCCAGCCTGCGCGGGGACGAAACAGCAGGGTGCGCTGCGTGTCATGCTCCGACCTGCCGTTGCGACACAGCACGTGGCTCGCGACGAGGTTCGACAGGTCGTTCATACGCGACTCATCGTGCCACAGCGCACCACGGGCTGCGTAGTCGCGCGGCGCACCTTTGTCAGCCCCCGCGGAGCCTGCTACATGCGCTCAGGTCCGCCGACCACGCGAGCCCTACTCGCGACGTTGACCGTTGGCGCAGGAGAAGCCGCATGTCCGAGCTGCAGCAGATGGATCCCGAGATCGCCGACCTGATCACCAAGGAGGAGGCGCGTCAGCACCGCACCATGCGGCTCATCCCGTCCGAGAACTACGCGTGGCCAGCCGTCATGGAGGCCTGCGGGAGCGTGTTGAACAACAAGTACTCCGAGGGCTACACCGGCAAGCGCTACTACGAGGGCCAGGAGTTCATCGACGGCGTGGAGTCGCTGGCGGTCTCGCGCGTGAAGCAGCTGTTCGGCGTGGACCACGCCAACGTGCAGCCCTACTCCGGCTCGCCCGCCAACCTGGCGGTGTACTTCGCCTTCTGCAAGCCCGGTGACACGGTCATGGGCATGGGGCTCCCGAGCGGCGGCCACCTGACGCACGGCTGGAAGGTCAGCATCAGCGGCAGCTACTTCAACGCCGTGCAGTACGGCGTGCGCGAGTCCGACCACCGCATCGACTTCGACCAGGTCGCGTCGCTGGCGCGTGAGCACAAGCCCAAGCTGCTTTTCTGCGGTGCCACCGCCTACCCGCGCGAGATCGAGTTCGCGCGCTTCGCGGAGATCGCGCGCGAGGTGGGTGCCATCCTGGTGGCCGACATCGCGCACATCAGCGGCCTCATCGCTGGCGGCGCGCATCAGAGCCCCGTGGGGCTCGCCGAGGTCATCAGCTCCACCACGCACAAGACGCTGCGTGGCCCACGCGGCGGCATGATCCTGTGCGACGAGAAGCACCAGAAGGCCATCGACAAGTCGGTCTTCCCCGGCTTGCAGGGCGGCCCCCACAACGGCACCACGGCCGGCATCGCCGTCGCCGCCAAGCTGGCCATGACCCCCGAGTTCAAGCAGTACGCTGCCAACGTCGTGTCCAACGCCAAGGTGCTGGCGGCCCGCCTCGAGGAGCGCGGGTTCGCGCTCATCACGGGCGGCACGGACAACCACCTGGTGCTCATGGACCTCACGCCCAAGGGGGTCCCTGGCAAGGTCGCCGCCCAGGCCCTGGACCGCGCGGGCATCGTCACCAACTACAACTCCATCCCCTTCGACCCGCGCAAGCCCTTCGACCCGAGCGGCGTACGCATCGGGACGCCCGCCATCACCGCCCGCGGCATGGGCGCGGCCGAGATGCAGCAGCTCGGCGACTGGATGGCGGACGTCGTGGACAACGTCACGGACGAGGCCAAGATCGCAGGCATCGCCGCCGAGGTGAAGGCGCTCTGTGACAAGTTCCCGGCGCCTGGCGTACCCGTCTCCTGAACGTGCCGAGCCGGGACGAGAAGGAGGGGGGCTCGAGCGATGCGGCGGCGGATGCCCCGCGGCGCCCTGGACGGCCGCGTCTCGATGGTGAAGACGCGCCCTTCGACCGCGATCACGCGCTGCGGATCGCGCTCGGCATCTTCGCGCGGGACGGCTTCGAGGGCGCTAGCGTCCGGCAGATCGCCCGCGAGGTGGGCGTCAGCAACACGCTCCTGCACCACTACTTCGGGTCCAAGCAAGCGCTGTGGGAGGCGTGCATCGACCACAGCTTCGGTTCCGTGAGCGGCGAGATCCTGCCCCGTGTGGCGCAGCTGGCCCAAGGGGGCGACGCCCTCGAGCAGGTACGCGAGCTGGTGGTCATGTACGTGATGCTCGCGGCCGAGTACCCGGAGGGGTTCCAGATCATCTCGTACGAGGGCGCGCGCGGCGGTGAGCGCCTCGAGTACATCGTGGGGAAGCACGTGCGCGGCTTCCTCGACATCGCCCGCACGCTCATCGACGCCGCCACCAAGCAGGGGCTCCTCCGGGACGTGCCCTGGTCCTCCCTCTTCTTCCTGGTGTTCAGCGGCGGCCCATCGCTCATCGCCCTGCGCGCCTTCGCGGAGTCGTTGGGCGCGCGTCCGGAGGGGATGAGCGAGCGCGCGTTCCTGGAACGACACGCGCAGGCCACCGCGGACATGATCATGGCGGCGGTTCGCCCGCCCTCCAAAAGTTGACCAATCAGGGCCGGAGCTGCGATGCCTCGACCGTGATCTCTCCTTCGCGATGGTGGACCCGCGCGCGCGCCGTGGTCGGTGTCGGCATGCTCGGCGGCGCAGCGCTCATCAGCCTGCCTTCCGTGCTGCCATCCCGCGCATCCGCGACCGACGAGCGCCCACCTCCCACCGTGCGGGTCGCCGGACAACCCGTGGAGCTCACGGACGCCGCGGCTCAGGCACGGCGCATCGCCGACGAGTGGGCGCGCGTGAACCTGCGCCTCCAGCTCACCGAAGAGACGCTGGTGCGCACCCGCGCGGATCTCGGGGGCAGCGTCGACGTCGAGCACCTCACGCGCTTGTTGCGAGACGCTGACAACCCGGCCAGCGCCCTGCGCCGACGGGCAGAAGACGCGCGCGAGCTGACCCTGGCGCTGCCCGTGCGCTTCGACGCGGAGCCCGCGCGCGCGCTGCTGCTGGAGCTCAAGCGCCTGCACGACCACTCTCCGAGCGACGCGCGCTTCGACCCCGACACCCGACAGATCATCCCGCAGCGAGCCGGGCTCTCGCTGGACGTGTGGGCCACCCTCGACGACCTCGACGACGCGCTGCACCACGGCGAGCGAGACGTGGCGGTGCGCGTGGTCCGCACGAACGCGCGACGCACCGCCGAGGAGCTGCGAGACGTGCGCGTGGACGCCCGCCTGGGCGAGTTCGAGACGCGCTACAGCCTCAACGAGAGCGCGGCCGACCGCACACACAACCTGCGCGTCGCGGCCAGCAAGATCGACGGCCTGGTGCTGCTCCCGGGCGAGGTCTTCGACTTCAACGCCGTGGTGGGCGAGCGCAACGAGGCGAGCGGCTTCCGGCCCGCGCCCGTCATCGCCGGCGGCGAGCTGGTCGACGGCCTGGGCGGCGGCGCATGCCAGATCGCGGGCACCATCCACGCGGCCGCCTTCTTCGCCGGGCTCACCATCCTGGAGCGCCACCCGCACAGCCGTCCCAGCTTCTACATCAAGCTCGGGCTCGACGCGGCCGTCAGCTACCCCAGCATCAACCTCGTCTTCCGCAACGACCACCCCTTCCCCGTGGTCGTGCGCATCCGACTCGAGGGCGGCATCGCCCGCTCGGAGGTCCTGGGGCTCGAGCAGCGCGACATGGTGACCTTCGTGCGCCGCATCGACTCCGTGCAGACTTACACGGAGTCCGAGACCCAGGACAGCAGCCTGCCCTCGGGGGTGCGCGTGCTCGGGCAGCGCGGCGTGGCCGGCTTCCGCGTGGCCCGCTGGCGCATCATCCGCGACATGGAGACCAACCAGGCGCGGCGCGAAGCGTCCATCGACGTCTACCCCCCCACGACCCAGATCTGGCGCGTGGGCACCGGCGGGCCGCCTCCGCCCGACTACGTGGCCGAGGGGGACGGACACCCCGAGTACACCGCCGACGAGTACACCACGATGACGCAGGGCCCCGGCATCCGCGGCACCGACACGGTGCGGCAACCCGGCTTCTCGGGGCTGCCCGGCTGGACCGCGCGCATGGGCATGCCCCAGCCGCCGGCCGTGGAGCCCGCCGAGGGCGACGGCAACTGACCCAAAGACCCCCGCGACATTCCTGCTATGCTGCCCGCGGTGATGCTCTCCGGAAAACGCATCGTCGTCGGGATCGGTGGCGGGATCGCGGCGTTCAAGGCCGTGGAGTTGGTACGTGAGCTCGGGCGGCGCGGCGCGGAGGTGCGCGTCGTCATGACGCCCGCCGCCACGCGCTTCGTGGGGCCCGTCACCTTCACTGGCCTGCTGGGCCGGCCGCCCGTGGTGGACCTCTGGGATCCCAGCTACGCGGGCGAGGTACACGTGGAGCTCGGCGACTGGGCGGACGCCATGGTGGTCGCCCCCGCCACCATGAACGTGCTGGCGCGCCTCGCCCAGGGGCAAGCCAACGACGCCCTGCTGGCCACCCTCGCCTGCGCGCGCGGCCTGCGTCTGCTGGCGCCGGCCATGCACCCCAGCATGTGGGGCCAGCCGGCCACCCAGCGCAACGTGGAGACCCTGCGCACGGATGGCTGGCACTTCTGTGGTCCGGTGGACGGGCCGCTCGCCAACGGAGCCAGCGGGGTGGGCCGCATGGCGGAGCCCAGCGTCATCGCGGACGCCCTCGAGGCCGCGCTCGCCGCGCACGGCGGAGCAATCGGCGCCGCTCAGGCCACGGAAGACCTGCGCGGGCTGCGCGTCTTGGTCACGGCCGGCCCCACGTACGAGGACCTGGACCCGGTGCGCTTCCTCGGCAACCGCTCCAGCGGCAAGATGGGCTTCGCGCTCGCCTCGCGTGCGCGCGCGCGCGGCGCCGAGGTGCTGCTGGTCAGCGGGCCGGTGGCGCTCACAGACCCGGCCGGGGTCACCACCCTCCGCGTACGCTCCGCGCGCGAGATGCACGCCGCGGTGAAGTCGGAGGTCGCGAAGGGTGTCGACGTGGTCATCATGGCCGCCGCCGTCGCCGACTACCGCCCCGCCGAGCAAGCCGCAGAGAAGATCAAGAAGGCCGGCGAGCGCGCGCTCGAGCTGGTGCGCAACCCCGACATCCTGGCGGAGCTGGGCGCCGAGCGGGCCGAGAGGGCCACCGCCGCCGCGCACGACACCGAACCCCGCTCACCGACTCCCGTCCTGATCGGCTTCGCGCTGGAGACCACCGACGTCGAGCGCTACGCGCGCGGCAAGCTCGTCTCCAAGCGCTGCGACCTTATCGTGGCCAACGAGGCGCGCGACGGCTTCGCGGGTGACACGAACCGGGCCCACCTCGTCAGCGCCGATGGCGTGCAGTCCCTGGACACCATGAGCAAGGCAGCGCTGGCCGACCGCATCTGGGATGCCGCGCTGCGCCTCCGCAGCGCAGCGCAGCTGCCCACCGCCACAGGAAACTAGATGGCCGAAATCTCACGCCCCAGCATGCTCTCGTTCCTCGGTCAGGTCCTCGACGGGCGCTACCGCATCACCTCCGTGTTGGGGGAAGGCGGCATGGGGGTGGTCTATCGCGCAGAGCAGATCGGCGGCCCGCCCGTGGCGGTCAAGGTCCTGCACGACGACCTGGGCGACAACCCCGAGCTGCGCGAGCGCTTCGAGCGTGAGGCGCGCGCGCTCTTCGCCCTCGAGCACCCCAACGTGCTGACGGTGCACGACTTCGGCGTCGCGAACGGCAGC
Organism: Sandaracinaceae bacterium; assembly: GCA_020633075.1. Taxonomy (GTDB): domain Bacteria; phylum Myxococcota_A; class Polyangia; order Polyangiales; family Houyiibacteriaceae; genus JADJJE01. The sequence goes on along the minus strand of JACKEI010000001.1, from coordinate 998,600 downwards.
CCCTACCTGGTCATGGAGCTGCTGGAGGGCCAGCCTCTGGACAAGTTCCTGGAGGAGACCACCCCCGAGCCTCCCGAGGCGCTGCACATCGCGCGGCAGGTGCTGACGGGGCTCGCCTTCGCGCACAACAAGGGGGTCGCCCACCGCGACCTGAAGGCCGAGAACGTCTTCCTGCCGCGCAACGCCGACGGAACCCGCGGCGCCAAGCTGCTGGACTTCGGCTTGGTGAAGTTCATGGACGACGACCGCTGGGGCGAGTCCAAGAAGCTCACCATGCAGGGCTCCGTGTTCGGCACCCCTGCGTACATGGCGCCCGAGCAGTGCACCGGCGCGCCCTCCGACGCGCGCACGGACGTGTACTCCATGGGCTGCATCCTCTTCGAGCTGCTCACGGGCGTGTGGCCCTTCATGGAAGAGAACCAGGTCATGATGTTCCGCGCGCACCTCATGACGCCGCCCCCCACGCTCACGTCGGCGAGTGACTCCTACGAGTTCGCCCCTGCGCTCGAGGCCATCATCGCGCGCGCCCTCGCCAAGAAGCCGGACGACCGCTTTCAGGACGCCGGAGCGATGTTGGCGGCGCTCGAGGCCCTCCCCGCCGTGGTCCACCGCGTCAAGGGCGGCGCGGTCGCTCCGCAGCCCCCCACCCAACCGCTCTCCGCAGCGGCGCCCGTGGCACCGGCGGCGCCCCTCGGTCCCCCCGCGCACGCCACGCGCTCGGGCGGCAACAGCTGGGTGCTGCCCGTCGTCGTCGTGGGTGTGTTGCTGCTGCTCACGCTGGCGGGCGCTGCCGTCGCAGGCTTCCTGCTGTTCTGACGCCGAGACGCGCCCGCTCACGCGCGACGCAGGCGCGCTAGCGGACCGCGTCCCACGCCTGCTTGGCGCTGCGGTAGGTCTCGATGGCCGCTGGCGTGAGATCCAGCGCGCCCTCGGCGACGAGGCGCTCGTGGATCTTCTGGGGCTCGCGCTCCCAGCCCTTGGGCAGGTCCAGCTTCACGTTGAGCGGCACGCCGCCCAGCTGACCCGCTTCTTCCAACGCCCAGAGGGCCTCGGCCGCCAGGAACTGCCCGGCCGTGGCACGCACCTCGGGCTCGAGGTGGCTGGCCAAGGGGAACACGTCGTAGAACCCGACCTCGTCCTTGGCGCGGCCCATCTGCTTGCGCAGCGCGGCGAAGGTGGCCGTGGGCACGGGGAGCTCGACGAGGTCTACCCCCGCGATGTCCAAGCCGTGGGTGGCCATCAGAGCACGCTCCATGGCGTCTCCGTGACTCTGGGTGAGCACGGCCGCGCGCGCGCCTTGATCCAGCAAGACGGTGACGACGATGTAGGGGCGGGGATCTTTCTCGGGCATAGCAGTGACGCGGCTTACCCCAAACGCGAGCGCTTGGGTAGTCCCGAGCGACAATCCCTCACATGAAGTGCGCGAGGGCGGTCACGCACCTGTCGCCGCGCGCACTTCGTGCTACATGCGCCGTGCATGGATATCTCGCTCGTGCGCGCCTCGGTCTATGATCTTCCGTCCCGCCAACGCCTGGACGCGCTGGTCTACGACGGCTCCTCGGACATGCAGCTGTGGCCGGGTCGCGGCGCCGACTTCGACTTGGACGAACGCTTCGGCGGACGCTTGCAGGAGGCGCTGGACGCCGAGGTGCGCCAGCTCCCGGACCGCACCCTGCCCCTCTACGAGGTGGTCCGCGTGGCTCGCGGCCGGCTTCACTGCGACTTCCTGGCGTGGGTCGCCACGCGCCCTCCGCAGACCGGCACACGCGCCGAGCCTGCGCCTGACGCCAAGGGCATCACCAAGGCCGTGAAGGCCGCGCTGCAGTTCGCGTCGTCACGCCACGTGAAGCGCATCGGCTTTGGTGCTCTCGGCGCGGGACCTGGCGAGCTGCCCACGGCGGACCGGCTCATCACCATCATCCGGGCCGCCCACGAGTACGAAGAGGAGTGCGCCGCCAGCGGCCAAGCGACCGGCGTGGAAGAGGTGCTGGTGTGCGAGACCCTGGGCTCCGTGTACCAGAAGGTCGCCGCCGCCGTGCGTGAGCTCGCCAAGATCGACAACCTCGTCGCGCAAGCGCCCACCGCGCGGGCCGCCACCATCAAGCGAGAGAGCTCGCGCAGCTCGAGCCCCGGCCGGACGGCCTCCACCCGCAAGGGTCAGAAGCTCGCCGCCCCGGAAGTGGACGCCCACCGCCACAGCGCCACGCCCTACAGCCCGCGGGTACGCTTCAGCGCGGGCGACTGGATCGCACACGCGCGCTTCGGCATCGGCCGAGTCGAAGACGTGTCGCAGGGAGACTCCACCGAACAGGCCCGTGTGCTCTTCGAAGACGGCGTGGAGCGCCGCCTCGTGCACGCTCGCACCGAATAGGACCCCGCACCATGCGCGTCGAGATTCACCCCACCCACCCCCAACAGCGCCTCCTCGACAAAGCCGTCGAGGTGCTGAGGCGCGGCGGGGTCGTGATCTATCCGACGGACACCGTGTACGGCATCGGCTGCGACACGACGCAGAAGAAGGCCCTCGAGCGCGTGTACGCCCTGAAGCGCATGCCGGCGGACCATCCGGTGGGCCTGGTGTGCCCGGACCTGGGCGACATCGCGCGCTACGCGGTGGTGGACGACAAGAGCTATCGCATCATGCGGCGGCTGTTGCCGGGCCCGTACACGTTCATCCTCCCGGCCACGCGCGAGGTCCCCAAGATCGTCATGCGCAAGCAGAAGACGGTGGGCATTCGCGTACCGCACCACGAGGTCGCGCTGCGCCTGGTGCGTGCGCTGGGGCACCCCATCGTGTCCACGTCGGCGAGCATCGACGGCGTCCAACACGCCGATCCAGAGGACATCGCCGCCCAGTTCGGGCGCGCGGATCTCGTGCTGGATGCCGGCTGGGGCGGCCTCGAGCCGTCGACGATCGTCGACCTGACCGGGCACACGCCGGTGGTCCTGCGCGAGGGCGCCGGCCCCGCCGACGTCGTCTGAGTCTTACACCAGGCGCGTTTCCGTCATGAACGGACGCCGCAGCGTGCGTGGGCCTCGCGTGCGTCCAGGTAGGCTCGCGCCGACCATTACTTACATTGTGCGAGTTACGCGTTCCAGCAAAGGCGGACTTCCGAGGTAAACGCCTTGTAAAGAACCAATGATAAAAATATCTTCGAACGGCGAGCGGCTCACCAGGCGGTGAGCGCGCCCAACCTACGAAGGAACGTCATGCGAACTACTCGCGCACTTGGTCTAGCGGCCCTGCTTGCCGCTCTATGTGCCCCCGGCTGCGGCGGCGGAAACAACAACCCAACCGACAGCGGACCGTCGGATAGTGGTGGACGCGACTCGGCCATCAACCCGGACGGGCTATCGGCGGGCTCCCCCTGCACGGCAGACGATCAGTGCGGAGGAGCGAACGCACTCTGCTTGGTGAACGGGTTGTTTCCGTTGTCCGCGCTCGCGCAATCGCCGGACGAGGGCGCGCGCACATTTGCTGCGCTGGGCCTACCCATGCCCGGCGGCTACTGCTCGACCGTGCCCAACTGCGCGACTGACGACGACTGTGGACCCGGAGGTGAGTGCTTCTTCCCGCTCGAGTTCGTCGATCCGAGCGTGCTCGCGGAGGGCGTGTCGGTGCTCGGCTTGGCAAGGCAGGAGGACGTCGACATCTTCCTGAGCTTCGGGACCTATGGGCACTGCCTCCAGCCGTGCGCCGACGACTCGGTCTGCTCACGCCCGGGGTATACGTGCACCGCGCCGCTGTCTGACTTCATCGGCTTGGTTGGCGGCGACACGACGAGCACCTTCTGCGTTGGAGACCCCGTCGAGACCTGCGACATCACGTGCGAGAACGGGTCCTGTGCGATCGATGAGAACACCGGCAGGCCGGTCTGCAACTGCACCACCGGTTGGATGGGTGAGTTCTGCGACGAGGCGGTCGCGGGAGACTGCGCCCCGCTCACGGCCAGCTCGCCGCTGGGGGTCATCCTGAGCGGCGTCGATGCGGGTGACACGGCCATGTACACATGTCCCGAGGGTGAGCGGGTCGACGGAGACGTCGTCCGCACCTGCCAGAGCAATGGCACGTGGACCGGATCGGAGCCGGCCGGTTGTGTCGCGAGCACGAACGTGTGCGACCCCAACCCCTGCTTGAACGGGGGGACCTGCGCCGACGTGGGTGGCGCAGCTGAGTGCAGCAACTGCAACGCTGGCTACTCGGGCGCGCGCTGCGACGTGCCCGTGGACTGTGGAAGCCTGAGCGCCTCGGCGCCGCTCGCCGTGTCGCTGACGTCGACCACCCTGGGCTCTACTGCGACGTACAGCTGCAGTGGCGGTGACCTGCTCGTGGGGTCGTCCATGCGCTTGTGCCAGGCGGACGGGTCGTGGAGTGGTGCGGAGCCGACGTGCGAAGCACCGCCGACCACTTGCGCGTCCATGCCCTGCCAGAACGGCGGCTCATGCAACGAAGTGGCCGGGGTGTTCGACAGCTGTGAATGCACCCCCGGCTGGGAAGGCGCGACCTGCGCGACCCGCGTCACCTGCCCGGCGCTGACCCCTTCCTCGCCTCTCGTCATCGACTCGCTCACGGATGCGACGAACTACGACAGCATGGCGACCTACCGCTGCAACCCCGGCTTCCAGCTTCAAGGCCTGGCCACCCGTACCTGCGGCGGAATGGGCACGTGGTCGGGGGTCGCCCCCACCTGCGTCGCCATCACCTGCCCCAACCTCGGCGTTGCCGCCCCCCTCCAGGCCAGCACCTCGAGCACCGCGTGGGGCGCCATGGTCACCTTCACGTGTGACAACGGTTACACGCTGAGCGGCTCGCCGACCGCGACGACTTGCGGCGACAATGGGTGGGCTCCGGCTGGACTCCCGAGCTGCGACATCGTCGCGTGCCCGGCTCTGACGAACCCGACCAACGGCAACGTGGACGACGGCACGGCGACGTTCGGAGCGACCGCGAACTACATCTGCGACGGTGGCTACACCCTGACGGGCTCGGCAACGCGGCAGTGTCAGGCGAGCGGCGCCTGGACGGGTAGCGCACCGACGTGCGATCCGGTCATGTGTCCGAACGTCACCGCGCCCGCCAACGGCGCCGTAACCGCCATGACGGGGTCCTTCGGCGACGCCATCACGTACAGCTGCAGTGTGGGCTATACGCTCACCGGTGGCGACGCGGACCAGACCTGTCTCGCGACCGGGAGCTGGTCGAGCACGGCACCGACCTGCCAGGCCGTGTTGTGTCCGGACCTCACGGCGCCCGCCAACGGCAGCGTGGACGACGGTGACAACTCGGTGGGGACCGTCGCCGCGTACAGCTGCAACAGCGCGGGTGGCTACGCTCCGGTCGGGGGCACCCCGCGCACCTGCCAAGCCAACGGATCGTGGACGGGTACCGCACCAAGCTGTGCGCTTCGCGACTGCGGCAGCGCGCCCAGCGCGAACGCCAACGGGACCTCGACGCCGCCTGGCAACACGCTGGTCGGAGCGAGCGCCACGTACTCGTGCAACCCCGGCTATACGGGCGGCGGAACTCTCACCTGTCTGCCGACGGGCAGCTGGAGCGCGGCGACCGCGCCTAGCTGCACCATCGTCAACTGTGGCGCACCGCCGGTCGTGACGAACGGCAGCGTCGGTGCGGGCGCGACCACGGCAGGGAGCACGCGCACCTACACGTGCGACTCGGGCTTCAACGCGAACGGGAGCACCACGGTCACCTGTCAGAACAACGGGAGCTGGACCAGCCCTCCGACGTGTGACGCCATTCCGAACGGTTGTATGGGCGTCACGTGTCAGAACGGGGGCACGTGTACCCAGAACGGTATGGGGACGTTCACGGGATGCACCGGTTGCGCTGCAGGCTACAGCGGGACGTTCTGTGAAGTGCCCGTCGACTGCGGTGGGCTCAGCGTCACGAACGGAACGGTGAGCACCCCCATGGGGACCACCCTCGGGAACGTGGCCAACTACAGCTGCGACGTCGGGTACACTCGCTCGGGGTCGGCAACGCGCACGTGCCAGTCGAACGGCTCGTGGAGCGGGAGCGCGGCGACGTGTGTCATCGTTGACTGCGGATCGCCTACGACGAACCCCAACTCCACGGTGATGACTTCGTCAACGCAGTACAACGGCGTGGCGACCTACTCCTGCAACACCGCGAGCGGCTACGTGCAGACGGGCGGCAGCGCCACCCGCACCTGCCAGGCAGCTGGCACTTGGAGCGGCACACCGATCCAGTGTGGGTTGGCCAACTGCGGCGCTCCCCCGGCTCCGATGGGTGGCGTGACCGTGATGACCACCATGCAGACCTACGGCGGTACCGCGACGTACTCGTGCCCCGTCGGTCAGACGCCATCAGGTGGACTCGCGACGCGCACCTGTGGCCTCAACGGCACGACGCCCGAGTGGTCGCAAGGGGCCATGCTCACGTGCGCGCCGGTTAGCTGCGCTGGCAGCGACCCCGGCGCTGGCACGAACGCCACTCGGATGGTCAACGGCACCAACTACAACGACACCATCGTCTACAGCTGCAACAACGGCTACTCCGGAGCCGCGATGGAGCGCATGCGCACCATCACCTGTCAGGCGAACGGGTCGTGGTCGGCGGCGCAGCTCGACTGCACGCCGATGAGCTGTGGAACACCCCCGAGCGCCCCCGCCAACTCCACCGTCGGTGGGAGCGGGACCACTTTCGGAGCCTCGCGGCCGTACACCTGCAACGTGGGCTACAATGGCAGCGCGACCGCGCAGACCTGCTCGTGGACCGGCAGCAACGTGGCGTGGACGGGCACCCTGCCCACCTGCACGCCGGTAACCTGTGCGCCGACCATGCCGGCCAACGGCACCGTCTCGGGCGGCACGACCTACAACACGGTGGCGACCTACTCGTGCAACCCCGGATACACTCTATCCGGCAGCAGCATGCGTACTTGTCAAGCGAACGGGACGCTCTCGGGCTCGCAGCCCACGTGCAGCGCCGTCAGCTGCGGTGCGGCGCCAGGTGAAGTAGGTGGCACTGCGCTCCCCACGGGCATCTCCATCTCGGGTGGCAGTGGCACGACCTTCGGCGCAACCCGGAGCTACAACTGCGCCATCGGCTGGCAGCCTGGCACGACCTACACCCAGACATGCGGCGCTGGCGGGACCTGGGGGGGCGACGCGCTCAATCAGTGCTCGCGCGTCATGTGCATGACCCTCGGCGCGCCGAGCAACGGCACGGTGACCAACGGTGGCGCAGGGAGCTTCGGCGACACCGTCAACTTCTCCTGCGACATGGGCTACAACATCAACGGCTCGAGCGCGTTGATGTGTCAGTCGAACGGGCTGTGGAATGGGTCGGCGCCCACCTGCACGCTCCCGAACGGATGCACTCCCAACCCCTGCACTCACGGTGGGACGTGCACGCCCGGAAGCGGGTCGTCGTACACGTGCACTTGCCCGATTGGGTGGGCAGGCCCGACGTGCGCGCAAGAGGTCTGTGAGATCACGTACCAGCCCAGCGATCTGCGTTTCGCGATCACCAACACGCCGCTCAGTGGCGCTGGAGACCGCACGCTGATCGCGACGCCTCCGTACCCGCAGCCCACGAACAACACGTCCGAGCACTTGAACATCGGCGGCGGCAGCTTCGTTGTCCGGGCGTGGGTGAACGGCAGCGGCGCTATCATAAACGGACCGATCCAGTTCCGGCAGTACGCGCTGACCATGAACTTCAACGTGCGCACAGACCTCGGCTTCCTCCTCGGAGGGGCTGGGACGGTCTACTCGCGCCTCAATGCGAGCGCTGGCACCAGCAACCGTACGATGCCGGCGGCGGCGACTGGAACAGTGTCGAGCACGACGATCACATGGACCACGCCGCTCGCGAACTACCTGACGGTGGGTCCCGTGCGCTGCACGGGGAACAGCCTCGTGTGCAATAACGCAGGCACACCCCTCGACCAGAACGCCACGGTGCCGGTTCCCAACCCAGCCGTATCGGGCGTCGCGGCCAACTCGGTCCTGCCGGCGTGGACGATCTCGAACAACGGCGGCTCGGGCACGGTGCTCGCCTCTACAGGCACTAGCGTCGGGACCAACCCGCCAGCGGGTGGGGGCTGGGCGGCAACGTCAGAGGGTTCGAGCCCGAGCCAGCGCACCTTCCTGCGTATTCGTGGCGTCGAGACTAGCCGCGTCTGTGGCGACAGCCTGAACTAGCCGTCACCGTAGACACAACGCATGAACGGACCGCGCAAGCGGTCCGTTCGTCTTTGTGCTGCCGACCTCACCCGCGATCCCGACGTCTCTCCCGGCCCCGCCCTCTCCCGACGCCCCACGCTCAGTTGAGCGAGTACGGCCGCTCGAGGGCAAACTCCCCGATCACGGCGTCGAAGCGCTCGCCGCTCTCGGTGACCATCTGGTAGCTGCCCTTCATGCTGCCGCGCTGCGTGCGCAGGATGGCGCCGCTGGTGTACTCGAAGGCCTGGCCCGGGCGCAGCGTGGGCTGCTCGCCGATGACGCCGGGACCGCGGACCTCTTCCACGTGCTTGAGGCTGTCCGTGATGATCCAGTGGCGCGTGACCAGCTGCACCACCTCGTCTCCGCGGTTCTCGATGCGGACGCGATACGCGAAGGCAAAGCGCTCTGCGGCCGGATGAGACTGGTCGTCTAGGTAGCGGCTCTCGACCAGCACGCGGATGCCGCGGGTCTCGGCGTGGCTCTTGTTCGTGATGCGCATGCGAGTGGGCGCGAGGGTAGCGTACCCCCGCGCCCAGCCCCACAACAGAATGTGCGCGCCACGGCGGCCGTGAAGCCGCCTGGGTGACCGCGCACGGACTACGCCGAGAGGCGCGCCAGGAGCTCGGCCGCGCTGGCGTCCGTGCTGACGGTGATGCGCAGCGTGAGCGGCTCACGCGGCTCGCCGATGGACTCGATCGTGGCCTGCTGGCCAGGGTAGAGCTTGGCCAGGGTCGCCTCGAGCGCCGGGCGCACGGCCTCGACCGTGGCGGCGTCGTTCGGGGCCAGCAGGCGGTCCTGGATGCGGAAGACCACCTCGCCGGTGCCGAAGCGCGCCGCGAGGCCGTCTTGCCCTTCGAGCCGGACGCAGCTCGAGAGCGCGCGCCGGAAGGTGTCCTGCACGCGCGCGGCGAAGTCCCCCTCGGCCAGGCGCTTGCGGCTGTAGGTCAAGCCCTGGCGCGCGCCGTCGCGGTCCACGGCGTAGTCGGCCTGGTGACCGATGATCATGACGCCGGGGCCGTCGGGCACGTGGGAGTAGTCGGCCACGTCGATCAAGAGCTCGTCGGACACGACGCCCTGCTTGATCCACTCGTGGAACACGGGGACGAGCGCGACCTCGCTGATCTCGTCGCGCGCGAAGAACTTCACTTGGAGCTTCTGGGCTTGCATGGCGGTCTCGCTTTCTGCGCGGGTTGCGACGGTCACTCTGCGGCCTGGTTGGCGGCCTCGAGCCAGCGCTGGTAGGTGGCGTGGCAGGCGTCCAAGAAGAGCTGGGCCTCGTCCATGCACTTGTGAGCGATCTCCTTGTTGGCCCCGACGAAGCGCTGGCTCGCGTGGAGACCCAAGAAGAAGTGAGCGAACTTGTTGCCCACGAAGGGGTCGTTGAAGAGGCCCGGGTCCGCGACGTGCGTCTTGAACTGGAGGGCCACGTCGTCGGCGTCGTCCCGGCACTGCTTGTCCAGGTGCCGCACCAACGCCTTCGCAGCGGTGACCATGGACTGGAACGCCCCGGCCGCAGCCACGGCGGGGTCGCCACCAGCGGTGTCCAGGATGTCCTGTGCGCCGTGCAGCTCCTGCTCGGCGGCCTGCAGACCGAACTCCACGAAGGGCACGATCTCGCCGGCGCACTCTCCGATGCCGATGTCACCGATGGTGTACTCGCGGGGGTCGCCCCAGTCGCTGTAGAAGCTCTTGTCTTCTTCGTAGCTGGGGATGACCTGCAGAGGCTTCAGGATGCCGCGGAAGTCCTTCTTGCCCACGCGCTCGATGAAGCTCTGGAAGGACTCGCCCTCTTCACGGTTGGCCACGTAGTGGTCCGTGATGACCTGCACGGTCTTGGGGATGTTCTTGGAGGGCACGGCGCCGACGACCAGGCCGTACTTGCCCGCGTTGTGCGCCCACTGTCCGCCGAGCACCACGTTGAAGTGCGGCACCTTGCGGCCACCGGCGGCGCGGCTGACGCCCGTGAAGCCGATGTCGGCCGCGTGGTGCTGACCGCAGCTGTTGAAGCAGCCGCTCGACTTGATGCGCAGCTCGCGCACCTGCGTGTCCAGCTTGTCCTCCACCAGCGTGAGGCGCTTCTTGAGCTCGGCCGTGAGCCCGCGCGAGGACGAGATGCCCAGCTTGCAGGTGTCCGTACCGGGGCACGAGGTCATGTCGGTGATGGTGCCGGCCCCCGCCTCGGCGAAGCCGATGTCCGCGAGGCGCTCCCAGAACGCGAGCGCGTCCGCGCCGCTGAGCCAGCGCATGGCCAGGTTCTGCTCCACGGTGCAGCGGATGCCGTCGCCCGTGTAGTCCCGCGCGAGGTCCGCGATGCGCCGCGCCTGCCGCGAGGTGAAGTCCCCGAGGGGCAGCTTCACGATGGCGGTGTAGTAGCCCTCTTGCACCTGGGGCTTGAGGTTGTACTTGGCCCACGCGAGGAACTCGGCCGGACCCTCGGTGGGGAGCGGCGCACCGGGACGGATGGGCTTCTCGTCCAGGCGGGTGAGGTCCTTGAGGTTCTCGGTCCAGCGCTCGTCCACGCGCAGGCCCTCACGCTCGACCTGCACCAAGCGCTTGAACTCGTCGAGCCCGAGCTTGTCCACCAGGAACTTGATGCGCGCGCGGGCGCGGCTCTGCTTCTCGCCGAGGCGGGCAAAGACGCGGGCCACCGCCTGCGAGAGGGGCAGGAGCTCCTCGGCGGGGCAGAACTCCGCCAGCACCTTGGCCTCCACGGGCACGGCGCCGAGACCACCGCCGACGACGACCTTGAACCCGCGCTTGCCGTCCACGATCTTGGCGACCGCGCCGAGGTCGTGGAAGGTGACCAAGCCGCAGGGGTTCTCGTGGCAGCCGCTGAAGGCGATCTTGAACTTGCGCCCGAAGTCCTGCACGTCCGGGTGGCCGAGGAAGTACTTCATGCACGCGTCCGCGTAGGGCGTGACGTCGAAGCTCTCCGTGCTGCACACGCCGGAGTACTCGCAGGCGGTCACGTTGCGCACGCTGTTGCCGCAGGCCTCGCGCGTGGTGATGCCCACGGCCGCGAGCCGGCGCATCATGTCCGGCGTGTCCTCGATATGGATGTAGTGGAGCTGGATGTCCTGGCGCGTGGTGACGTGCAGGATGGTGTCCGAGTACTCCTCGGCCAGCTCCGCGTGCACCTCCAGCTGCTTGATGCTCAAGCGCCCCATGGGGATCTTGATGCGCATCATGCCGGGCGCGTCCCACTGCGTGTCCGGGCCCTTGGTGAGCGCCTGCGGGAAGGTCAGCGTGCGCTGCGTCTCGCCGTCACTGCGGAGGCCATTGTCGTAGCGCTGCCCGTAGGCACCGCGGCGCAGACGGGTCTCGGCGAAGAACTTGTCGTCGAGCTTGCCTTGCTTCTTGAGATCGATCTGCCCTTCGAAGGTGTCGATCTCCACGGTCATCTCAGGGGACATTTCGCCGCTGAGGCGGTCTTTCCAGGTCGGGGCGCTCATCTCGAACTCCTCTTTCGCGCTCGGTCCTCGAGCGCTCGCGACGCCACTATTCACGAGTTTACCCAGAGGTCAAGTCAACAATGCGCAAGACGAGTTTGACTTGTTTAGTATCCCAATGATTTCAAGGCACTAATACATGACTTATCCTGTCAAGAATACGTTGAATACAGCCCCCTGCGCGTGTCCCACATGGACTCACCTAGTTGGGCACTATCAAGGCCATCTCGAGCGAATCGTCCCGAGTCGACGCTTTTCGCGCTATTCTCAGCCGGAACTCGATGAAACCCGAGCGCGACTCAACGCCGACCGTCTTCTGCGCGCACTGTCGCGAGACGCATCCGCGTGTTTGGACGCACTGCCCGAACTCGGGCAAGGCGCTGCACGGCCAGGATCGCTGGGTGGGCACGACGCTGGGGTCCCGCTACCGGATGGAGTCCGTGCTCGGACGTGGCGGCATGGGCGTGGTCTACAGCGCCCGGCGTGAGACGGGCGAGCGCGTCGCCATCAAGTGCCTGCACCCCGAGATCGCCGAGAACAGCGACGCCATCCGGCGCTTCCGGCGTGAAGCAGAAGCCGCCACGGCCATGCGCCACCCGCACGTGGTCTCGGTACTGGAGACCGGCATCGAAGCGGGGTCTCCGTACATGGTCATGGAGTACCTCGAGGGCGAGTCGCTCTCGAGCCGCCTCTCCCGCGCCCGGACGCTCTCCCCGCACGTGGCCTGCCAGCTCATGCACCAGGTGCTGCTCGGGCTCTCCGCCGTCCATCAGGCAGGAGTCATCCATCGAGACCTCAAGCCCGCCAACGTGTTCTTGACCTATACGCCCCGCGGCGAAGTGCGCGTGAAGGTGCTCGACTTCGGCGTGTCGATGTGGAGCGACCACGACGCGTCGTCCACCAAGCTCACGCGCACTGGCGTGCTCATGGGGACGCCCAGCTACATGAGCCCGGAACAAGCGCGCGGGAACCCACGCTTCGACTCGCGCGCCGACCTCTACGCGGTCGCCGCCATGCTGTACGAGTGCATCGCGGGGCACGTACCGCATGTGCGCTCCAACTACCACGCGCTGCTCTTGGCGATCGTGGAGGGCAAGCCTCCGCCGCTGACGGATGCGGCCGCCGTGCTCCCGCGTGGTCTCGCCGAGGTCGTGCACCGAGGGCTGGCCGCGCAGCCGGACGACAGGTACGCCAGCGCGGGTGACTTCGCCGCCGCGCTCGTGCCCTTCTTGTCGCTCACCCGCCATCCGTCGAGCCCGGCCCCGCCAAACGTGCGTCCACGCCGCGACTCGAGCGTGTTCGTGGCGCGAGACCCACACCCGACGGCGGAAACGTCCGTGTCGCAGACCGTCTCCATGGGAGCCATGCGCTACCTCCAGGCGGAGCACGGGCCCGCCGCCGTGGCCGAGCTCCTGACCCGCCTGCCCAGTGCCTACGCGCGCATGCTGATCGATGGCTCCCACACGCTGCGCTGCCCTGTGAGCGTCTGCGATGCGCTGCTCAACGAAGCGGAGATCGAATTCGGCTCCGGGGCCATGACCCTGTCGCGCGCGGTCGGGAAAGAGATCGCGGAGTCGGCCGCCACGCGGACGCTGCGCTGGGTGCGCGACTCGTCCACCGCGGAGTTGGTCGCGCGCATTCCCGACGTGTGGGCCGACCTCTTCGACTTCGGCGCCGTCACCGTCATGGCTGTAGGCCCCAACCGCTGCCGCATCGACGTCGCGGACGCGGGCGGAGAGTCCCCTGCACGTGACGCCATGACCGCCGGCCTCTTCGCGCAGCTGCTGAGCATCACGGGCGCGCGCGCCGTGGACGTCTACGCCAGCCACGGCTTGAGCCGCGGTTCGGTCATCTTCCGCGCCGGCTGGCAGCTCACCTGAGCGGCCGCCGGCGCGCGGTGCGTCAGGCCTTGCCGATGCGCACCAGGCGCGCTTCGTCAGCCAGGTACTCCTCGTAGCCCATGCCGAGGTCGTAGTAGGTCTCGGGCCCGAGCTCCAGCACGCGCGTCACCAGCGAGTCCACGAACTGCACGTCGTGCGACGCGACGATGAGGCTGCCCTCGAACTTGAGGAGCCCGTTGTTGAGCGCCGTGATGGACTCGAGGTCCAAGTGGTTGGTGGGGCCGTCCAGCAGCAGCACATTCGGGTCTTGCAGCATCGCGCGGGAGAGCATGCAGCGCACCTTCTCGCCCCCGGAGAGCACCGAGGCGGACTTCTGCGACTCCTCGCCGGAGAAGAGCATGCGGCCCAGGAACGCGCGGCAGAAGTTCTCCTCCTGGTTGGTGGAGAACTGCCGCATCCAGTCCACCAGGTTGAGCGAGCAACCCTCGAAGAACTTGGCGTTGTCGCGCGGCAGAACGCCCAGGTTCACCGAGCTGCCGAAGCGGAAGGTGCCTGCGTCCGGCTGCATGTCGCCCGCCAGGATGGACATGAACGCGTTGACGGCCGTGTCGTTGCCCGTGATGGCCATCTTCTCGCCGCGGCTGAGCGTGAAGCGCACGTCCTTGAACAGCTGCTCCCCGTCCAGGCTCTTGGTCAGACCGTCCACGAAGAGGACGTCCTTCCCCAGCTGCCGCTCGGTCTTGAAGATGATGTACGGGTACTTGCGCGACGACGGCTTGATGTCGTCGAGGGTGATCTTGTCCAGCTGGGAGCGGCGCGAGCTGGCCTGCCGCGACTTGCTGGCGTTCGCGCTGAAGCGCTGGATGAAGGCCTGCAGCTCCTTGATCTTGTCCGTCTTCTTGGCGTTGGCCTCTTGCTTCTGGCGCAGGGCCAGCTGGCTGGTCTCGTACCAGAAGGTGTAGTTGCCGCTGAAGAGCTGGACCTTCTGGTAGTCCACGTCCGCGATGTGCGTGCAGACCTTGTCCAAGAAGTGGCGGTCATGCGAGACGACGATGACCGTGTTCTGGAAGCGCAGCAGGAACTCCTCCAGCCACAAGATGGTGTCCACGTCCAAGTGGTTGGTGGGCTCGTCCAGCAGCAGGATGTCGGGGTTGCCGAACAGGGCCTGCGCCAGGAGCACGCGCACCTTCTCCCCGTCCTCCAGCTCCTTCACCAACTTCTGGTGGCGCGCGTCGGGGATGCCCAGCTCGCTGAGCAGCTGCGCCGCGTTGGACTCGGCGTCCCAGCCCTGCAGGTCCGCGAACTCGGTCTCCAGCTCGGCCGCGCGCACGCCGTCCTCGTCGCTGAACTCGCCCTTGGCGTAGATGGCGTCCTTCTCCTGGGCGATCTCGTAGAGCCGCTTGTGCCCCATGATGACGGCGTTCAGCGCGGTCACTTCGTTGTAGGCGAAGTGGTCCTGCTTGAGCACGCTCAGGCGCGCGCCGGGGGGGATGACCACCTTGCCGGAGCTGGGCTCGAGCTCACCCGAGAGGCAGCGCAGGAAGGTGGACTTGCCCGCGCCGTTGGCGCCGATGAGCCCGTAGCAGTTCCCCGGCGTGAACTTGATGTCCACGCTCTCGAAGAGCGGGCGGCTACCGAAGGAGAGGGAGAGGTTTTCCGTGGAGATCATGCTGCGCTCGAACCGAGGGGGAAAAGAAAACAGGCCCGACGCTGGGTAGTGCGTCGAGCCTGCTTGGGTGGTGACCCCAACGAGATTTGAACTCGTGTTACCGGCGTGAGAGGCCGATGTCCTAACCACTAGACGATGGGGCCAGCTTGGGAGCTGCGAGCCTTATAGTGGCTTGCAGCATTTTTTCAAGCTGTTCGGGGACTAGGATTCGAACCTAGATAGCCAGAACCAGAAACTGGAGTCCTGCCGTTAGACGATCCCCGAATGTCAACACCCAGGAGCCCTAGGGCGCCCTGCGAGGACGGGACTATAGTCAGAACGACCCGCGGAGCAAGCCCGACGTCCGCCTTTTTTCGAGGCTGCGGCCCCGTCGGTCGGCGCGAGGCCCACCGAGCGTCCCCGCGAGTCGCTGCGGGGACAGCGTCTAGCTGCCGGGGACGGCGACCACGGCGACGAAGTCGGCCTGCGGGTCGTCCAGCAGGTCGTCCGGGACGGGCGCGCCCTTGCGCAGGACCCACATGGCCGAGCGCGAGCGCTTCCGGACGTCGCGCAGCAACAGATGGCGCCGAAAACGTGGCACCTCGGCGTCCACGCGCGCGACCCAGTCACGCACGGCGCTGCCCCGCACGAAGGCCACGATGGGCAGGTCGAGCGCAACGACGGACGCGTCGAAGCGGAAGCACTGCGGATAGTGTCCGGCGAAGATGAAGCGTTGGATGTCGAGCCCGGCGCAGGTGAGCGCGGCGTCGAGCGCCGACGACAGGCCGATGGGGATCAGCTCCACGCGGTCTGCGTAGCGCTCGAGCAGGTCGTCCACGATCTCGTAGCCCGGGTCGACGAAGCAGGGGATGCCCGAGGACGCGATGATGGCAAAGGGGGTGCCAGACTCGACGAGCTCGCGCGGCAGGGCGGTGCCCGCGTCGGTGTGGTGCACGCGGTGCTTGTCCGTGATGACCTTGTGCTTGCGCAGGTGCGGCAGGACCACGTCGTCGGGCTCGACGAAGACGTGCACGAGGGTGGGCATCAGCCGGATGGCCGCGACCGACATGTCCTCCATGTGGTCTCCGATGGGCATGGCGACGAGATAGACGGGGGTGCGGCGCATCGCGGGACCTTAGCGGCGCCGTGGACCCCAGCCAAGAACGCTCTCGCGTGTGGACCGGCTTGCTGGACGCGTCCGCGCTTGAATGAATCGCCATTCAGTCGGAAGCGCGCTATGGTGCCCAGCGCATGACCCAAGACTTCAGCCGCTTCAACGGGACCGACTCCTACCTCACCAGCGACGCGCTCAAGGCGTCCGTCAACTGCGCCCTGCTGCTCGAGCGCCCCCTGCTCGTCCGAGGCGAGCCCGGTACCGGCAAGACGCTGCTGGCCGAGGCCGTGTCCGAGGCGCTGGGGATGGAGCTGGTGCGCTGGCACGTGAAGAGCACCACCCGGGCCCAGGACGGCCTCTACGTGTACGACACCGTGCAGCGCTTGTACGACTCGCGCTTCGGCGACAAGGACGTCAACGACATCTCGCACTACATCAAGCTCGGGCCCATGGGTCGCGCGTTCGACTCGCCCAAGCGCGTGGTGCTGCTCATCGACGAGATCGACAAGGCGGACATCGAGTTCCCGAACGACCTCCTGCACGAGCTCGACCGCATGCGCTTCTACATCAACGAGACGGGGCGCGAGGTCATCGCGCAGGAGCGCCCCTTCGTGATCATCACCAGCAACGCCGAGAAGGAGCTGCCCGACGCCTTCCTGCGCCGCTGCGTGTTCCACTTCATCGACTTCCCGGAGAAGTCGCTCATGAAGGACATCGTGCGCGTGCATCACCCCAACATCGAGGAGTCGCTGGTGGACCAGGCCATCGAGACCTTCTTCGAGATCCGCAGCATGAACCGCCTGCGCAAGCGCCCCAGCACCAGCGAGCTGGTAGACTGGATCGCGGTGCTCAAGCGCACGGGCGTCAAGGACGTGCGCCTGGATCAGAACCTGCCCTTCCTGGGCGCCCTGCTCAAGAAGGAACAAGACCTGGTGGCCTTCGCCGACCAGCTGGCCGGCGGTCGCCGCTGGAGGAGCTGAGCGCTCGTGTTCGTCGACTTCATCTACGAGCTGCGTGACTTCGGGGTGCCCGTGGGCGCCACCGAGACGGTGCGGCTCGCGGAGGCCATGAGCAAGGGCCTGCACGAGAACTCGCTGGACGGGTTCTACTACATCGCGCGGGCGCTGCTGGTGCACTCGGAGCGGCACCTGGACCTCTTCGACCAGGCGTTCCTGAAGCACTTCAAGGGCGTGGAGGTGGAAGCCAAGAAGCTGCAGGACGACCTGCTGGACTGGCTCAAGAACGCCAAGGAGCAGATGGGCGAGCTGACCGACGAGCAGCGCGCCTTCGTGGAGAGCCTGGACCTCGAGCAGCTGCAGAAGCTGTTCGAGGAGCGCATGAAGGAGCAGGACGAGCGGCACGACGGCGGCAACAAGTGGATCGGCACGGCCGGCACGTCGCCCTTCGGGCACTCGGGCAAGTCACCCCAGGGCATCCGCGTGGGTGGGCCGGGGGGCGGGCGCAGCGCGGTCAAGGTGGCCGACGCGCGCCTGTACAAGGGCTACCGCGAGGACATCACGCTGGACGTGCGGCAGATGCAGCTGGCCCTGCGCAAGCTGCGGACCTACACGCGCATCGGCGCCGAGGAAGAGCTGGACCTCGAGGCCACCATCGAGGAGACGGGCAAGAACGCGGGCGAGCTGGAGATCGTCACCAAGCCGCCGCGCCGCACCAACACACGCATCATCCTGATGATGGACGTGGGTGGCTCCATGGACCCGTACGCGCATCTCTGCTCGCGCCTGTTCTCCGCCGCCAAGAAGTCCTCGCACTTCCGCGAGCTGCGCACCTACTACTTCCATAACTGCGTCTATGGGCAGGTCTACAAGACCGAGCGCTTCGACGAGCCCGTCAAGGTGCGCGACCTGCTGCACGACTGCGGGCGCCACTACAAGCTCATCATGGTGGGCGACGCGCTCATGGCCGCGTATGAGCTCATGGCCAGCGGCGGGTCACTCGACCTGGGGGACGACCGCGGCATCGAGGGCATCCAGTGGCTCATGATGCTGCAGAAGCACTTCGATAAGTCCATCTGGCTGAACCCGGAGCCGCAGAAGTACTGGAAGGGCAACACCATCGAGTACGTGGCGCGCGTCTTCGACATGTACCCGCTCACGCTCGAGGGCCTGGGCGAAGGCGTGAAGTACCTGATGCGCGGGCAGGCGCGCGGCGCCAAGTGATGGTGGGCATGCACGGCGCACGGACGCGGTGCCGGCGCCCCGTCGCGTTGGTGAGAGGCTGAGCGCCGTGCGGGTGGTCGTCGTCGGTGCCGGTTTTGCGGGCAGCGCGGCGGCGCTCTTGCTGCACCGCGCGGGACACACGGTGACGCTGCTGGAGGCCGTGCCCGACCCGAGCCCGGTGGGCGCGGGCATCATGCTGCAGCCTACCGGGATGCACGTGCTCGCGCGGCTGGGGCTGGCCGCGCCCATCCTGCACGCGGGGCACCGGGTGGACCGGCTGCGAGGGCTCTCCAGCTCCGGCCGGGAGCTCTTTCACCTGCCCTACGCGGCGCGTGGGCCCGGGCTGTTCGGCCTGGGGCTGCACCGGGGGGTGCTCTTCCAGACCCTGTTCGACGCGGCCCGCGCCGAGGTGCCCGACGTGCGGCTGGGCGTGCCGGTGGCGCGCCTGGGCCAGCCCGGCTGCGTGCGCACCAACGCCGGCGAAGAGCTGGGGCCCTTCGACCTGATCGTGGTGGCGGACGGGGCGCGCTCGCAGATCCGCGCGGCCGACTTCCCGGGTGTGCGTGACGTGCCGTACCCCTGGGGCGCGCTGTGGTTCGTGGCCGAGGACCGCGAGGGGCGCTTCCGGGGTGAGCTGCTGCAAGCGGTGAAGGGCGCACGCGAGATGGTGGGGATGCTGCCCACAGGCCTCGCGCCGGGCGGTGACACGCCGCTGGTGAGCCTCTTCGTGAGCACGCGCGTCCGTGACGCGGAGAGCGTACGGCGCGAGGGAGTCGCCGCGTTTCGCGAGCGCGTGCTGCGCGTGGCGCCCATGGCGGAGCCCATCGTGGCGCAGCTGCCGGACACCGAGGCCCTGCTCTTCGCGGGCTACCGCGACGTGCGCTTCACGCGCTGGAACGCCGGCAACGTGGTGTTCATCGGGGACGCCGCGCACGCCATGAGCCCGCAGCTGGGCCAGGGCAGCAACCTGGCGCTGCTGGACGCGCTGGTGCTGAGCCAGTGCGTGGCCGCGCAGCCCGGCAACGTAGAGCTGGCGCTGCAGGCGTACAGCGCCGAGCGGCGCGCGCACCTGCGCTTCTACCAGCGCATGACCCGCTGGCTCACGCCCTTCTTCCAGTCGGACTCGCGGGTGCTGGGCTGGGCGCGTGACGTCGGCTTCCCCGTGGGCGCCGCCCTGCCCTTCCTGCGGAACCAGATGGTGGCCACCATGTGCGGCGGCAAGCTGGGCTTCGTGCGTGGGAGCCTGCCCGAGGGCAGCTACGTGCCGCAGCTGGGCCCGGGCTCGGGCGACGCGGCCGGCCCTGGAAGCGCGAGCGTCTAGTCGAGCGCCAGCGCGGCTCCTGGCAGCCCGTGGCGGTTGAGATCTGCCGCGCGCTGGCGCAGTCTGCAGCGCATGTACGAAGCGCTCGTCGCGATGGACGCGCCCCCTGCCCTGATCGCCTGGGCCTCCTCGGCTCAGAACGACGACCAGGACAGTGTGGAGCTGCTGGCGCGCAACCAAGACCCCGCGTGGACCATCTGGATCAGCACCGGCGCCGGAGTGCCGCTGCGCGGCGTGATCGAGGTGGTGCTGCTGGAGGCCGAGCAGGCCGTGGAGCGGCTGACCGAGGCGCAGGCGCCTCTGCGCGAACTGCTGGAGTTGACCCGCCACGCGCTCGCGCGCGGGGGTGACACGAGCGCCGTCTTGAGCGCGGCCGAGCGCGCTGACGCCATCGCCGAGCACCCGCCGGGCTCCTACCGCTCTCTGGTGACGCAGCCCATCCTCGCGCCCATCGCCACCGCCTGTGCGTACGTCGCGCGGGCCACCGAGGCGCTGGCCTCGGCCGAGTGGGGCCTCTCCACGCAGCGCCTGACCATGGCGCAGGGACACGCCGCGCTGCTGGGGATGGGCGCGAGCGCGCTGCTCCCGCTCAGCGGCACGCGCGCCCTGTGCCTCAACCCGGCGGCCCTCGAGCGCGACCCCGTGCAACGTCAGGCGCTGTTCATCCCCGCCGCCGCCGCCGAGGCGGTCAGCCAGCTGCTGCTGGCGCGCGCGCGGGAGCTCGGCGCCCCCGATCAAGGCGCAGCGGAGGCGATGAACGCGCGCATCACCGACCTGCTGGCGCCGCTCATCCTGGCGTGACCCGCCCGGCGCAGGGGCGCGGGGCGGGCTGACCCGCGGCGGGCTCCACGGCGAGAACGGCTCCGCTGCGAGAACGGCTCCGCTGCGAGACGGGCTCCGCTGCGAGACGGGCTCAGGACTCGGGGACGGGCACGACGCGCGTGTGACCGCCGCGCACGAAGTAGAAGCGCTGCACCGTGGTGCTTCCGTGCCGGAAGAACACGGTGTGGCGCCCCTCGGGCAGCGCCACTTGCTGCGGCGGCGCCCCGAGCACCTGCTCACCCACGGCGACCACCACGCCGGGCGGGCCTCCCGCCAGGACGTGGAGCACGCCGTGACCCTCGGGCACGCGGCCGCCTTCGAGGCGCACGCCCGGAGTGAGCGTCCCGAAGGTGAGCCCGTCCTCCACGGGCGCGCTCGGGTCCGCGGCGCCGGACTCCTGGCCCTCCGGGGCGGCGCCGTCATCCTCCGTGCCGGTGGGGGCGGGATCCACGCCTTCAGCGCCCTCCCCCTCGTCGGCGCCCTCGACAGCCGGAGCCAGACCGTCGGCGGGCTCGGTGGCGCCGCCGCGGTTGCTCTCGACGATCATCATGTAGCCAACGTAGCCAACCGCCGCGAGCATGAAGAGCATCGCGAACCACGTGAGCGGGCCAAAGCCTTCGCGCGGCTCGCGCGACGCATCGGTCTCGTACTCCCCGGAGTCGTCCTCATGGCCACCGTCCTCGTCGTCGTCGGAGTCATACGCCGCGTCCGTGGCGCTGGGCTGACCCTCGAGGGGCAGCGCTACCGGTGGCTGCACCAGCGGCACGGGCTCGGTCTCCGGGGCGCGCGCGGACGGCATCAAGGGCACCGGCTCCGCGTGCGCAGGCGCGCTCTGCGCCGGAACCAGCAGCACCGGCTCGTCGTCAAGCGGCAGTCCGTCGGCCTCTTCCGCCATGGCGTGGCTGTGGGCCAGCGCCTCTTCCCGCTCGCTCAGGGACGTGGCGACCAGGTCCACGCCGTGTGCGTCGCGCACCCCCAGGATCACGCCGCGCCGCGCCAGCTCGATCAGCGCGGCCTCCACGGCCTGTGGCGCGTGCACGCTGCTCACCAAGAGCTGCCGTGGCGTCTGGCCCGCGCTCAGCGCCGCCGCGACGGCGCCCACTTCACCCGGCGCCGACGCCTGGAACGAGTCCAGCGCGTCTTCGTCGAGGCCGAGCGAGTCCACGTTGGCGAGCGCCTCGCCCGACACCGAGTCGATCAGCGCGCCGAGACGCGCGCAGGCCTCCGCCAGGCTCACACGAGGCGCCCCACCCGCCATGCTGTGGCGCACGCTGGGGTCCAGCTCCTCGATGGCGAAGCGGCCGGTGGTGACGCCCGCCAGCACGCGCAGCGCGCGGTCACCGCGAGAGAAGCCCCCGTCGGTGGCGGTGCTGGACACCGACACGATCTGGCGGTCTTGGATCTCCACCTCGAAGAGGTTGAAGGCGTCGCGCACCGTGAGGAGAGCGTGCTCGCGCTCGCGCTGCACGGTGGAGAGCAGGCAGGGGATGCCCAGCCCCTCGACGCGGCCACGCACCGCGCCGCCCGCACGCAGGCGCGCCTCGAACTGGGCGCGGGCACGCAGCACCTCGCGCACCTTGGCCAGGATCTGCGTGGACTCGGCCTCCTTGCGGAGGTAGCCGCGGGCACCGGCGCGCAGCTCGCGCATGCGCGACAGGAAGTCCTCGCGCCAGCTCAGGAGGATGACCGGGGTCTCCGACACGCTCGGGTCGCGCGAGAGCGCACGGCAGAGCGCGAGCCCGTCCATGTTGGGCATCAGGATGTCGCTGACGATGACGTCCGGGGGCTCCGCGCGCGCGGCGGCCAGCGCCACCACGCCGTCCTCGGCCTGCACCACGTGCGCGCCCTCTTCTTCCAGCAGCTGCGCAAAGAACCAGCGCACGGCCGGGTCGTCGTCGGCCACGATCACCCGGCGCCCGCGCAGCGAGATCTCGGCCTCGGTGGCCGAGTCGCGCGCCTCTTCTTCGGCGGTGGGTTCGAGGTCGTGCAGAGAGACCAGCGAGGGACCACGGCGGCCGGCCGGGTCTCGGAAGTGCACGCGCCCGGAGGAGCGCTCGGACAGGTGGGCGCGCACGCGGGCGATGGCGGCCCACGCGGCGGCCAGCACCTCGCTGCCGTCCCCGAGGGGCACGGCCACGTCGGGCCCACGGTCGGCCGACAGCACCAGACCGCGACGGATCTCCGCGGCGATGCGCTCGGCCACGTCGTTGACGGTCAGGTCCCCCAGCGGCGCCCACGTGGCGGCCTCGCCCAGGTCCGCCACGCGGTGCACCGTCTGCAAGATGGTCTTCATCAGCAGCGGCTTGCGCAGGGAGTCCACCGCGCCGGCCTGCCGGAGGGCGATGGCGTCTACGGGCACCCCGGGCTGGAAGAGCACCACCACGGGCACGAAGTCCGTGAGCGCGTCCCGGCGCAGGCGCGCCAAGAGCCCGTTGGGGCCCATGCACAGCGTGGCGTCCGCCAGGATGAGGTCCGGCGCGCTGGTCCAGGCCAGCTGGGTGGCCTCCTCGGCGGTCGTGGCGGTCAGCACCTCGAAGCGCTCCGGGGGGAGCGCGGCGCGGATGAGGGCCTCACTGGCGGTGTCCGTGCACACCAACGCGCTGACGATGGACTGCACGGGCGCGCTGTAGCCGCCCGCGCTGGTGGTGCTGGGCGGCGGCTCTGCCGTGGGCCGGGGCGGTCCCACGCTGGCCGGTGAGGTGGTGGTGAAGGGCGCAGGCGGCTTCACCGGGATGACCTCGGCCTCGCGGGACGCGACGGTGGGGACCTTGGGACGCGGGGCCGGGGGCGCGGGTGCCTGCGCGGAGCCCGAGCCCACGCTGGGGGGAGCCGGCGCGCGCAAGCCCGGCGGTGGCTGGAAGCCCATCATGGTGGGCTTGTGCGGACGCGCCGGGGGCCGGGCCGACACAGGCGGCGCCGTGATGGAGGTGGTCAGCGGGCCGGGAGGCGTGGACCCTACGTGCACGATGGGCGCGGGGGCCGCAGACGGGCGCACCGAGGCCGTGCTGGGAGGCGCCACCATGGACGGGCGCACGGCGGCGCCGCCGTCGGCTAGTGAAGGCAGCGTGGCCACCAGGTGCGTCAGCTCGTCCAGCTCGGACTGTGTCACGGGGCGGGCCTCGTCGCGCGCCGCCTCCAGCGTGTGCACCCCCTCGGACAACGCCGAGACCAGCCCCGCCATACGAAACACCTGCGCCGAGGCATACAGCGCCTGCAGCCGGGCGCGGAAGTCATCGCGCGGACGCGCGCTCTCGGGGCTACCCACCAACAGCGCGAGCGCACCACGCAGCTCGCTCGCCTTCTTGGGCAGGCTGTCTACGAAGCGCTGGCGCGCGAGCCCGAGCGCGGTGTCATGGGGTTGCTGAGGCACGTCCGCCCGAGTGTACGCATCCCACCGAACGTGGCCAGTTTCCCCACATTTGGGTCTCTTCGAGTTTCGTCGCTCCGGACGCTCGCCAACCCTTGACACCCCCCAACCGCCAGCCTAGTTTCCGTCTCCCTCGCGGGTGTAACTCAGTTGGTAGAGTGCCAGCTTCCCATGCTGGATGTCGTGGGTTCGAATCCCATCGCCCGCTCAAGTGTTTTGTTAGTTATCTCGGCCGGTTGGAGTTGCAGCTCCAGCCGGCCGTTTCGCTTCCGTCGACGGGGTTCCCACCAAAGTTCCCACCCGGAGGGAGGCAACGGCGGCGAGACGCTCTTCGAAGGCCACGTGCGAGTAGTGCTCGGTCATGGCCTCGGTGACGTGCCCCGTGATCGCCCGGACGACCATGCCGTCCGCGCTCTTGCGGAGTTCGTTGTTGAGGGTGCGGCGCATCCCGTGCAGCGTGACCCGCCGGCGTACGCCAGCGGCCGCGAGCGCCTTGATGAACGCCTTGCGCACCCCGGGTGTCCGCAGGTAGGTCCCGACGGCGGAGGGGAACACCCTCCCCTCGTCCAGTCCTGGCGCTTGGCGCCGCACGAGGTCCAGCCGGTGCTCGCGCAGGATGGCCGCGAGCTCGGGCAGCAGCGGCACGGTGCGCCGCGTCTTGGTCTTGGTGGGACCGACCTTGCCGCGCACCTGGGCGCGCACGACGTGGATGCGGTCGTCCTTGATGTCGTCCCACTCGAGGGCCGTGGCCTCGCCGAAGCGCATGCCGGTCAGGACCAGCGTGAGGATCAGAGGGTACCACTGTGGGCTGTCGGCGCGCAGCGCGTGGAGTACTCGGGTGAGCTCCTCGCGGCTGAGCACGTTCGACTCGTCGTCCGTCCGCTCGGGCACCGGAAGGGTGCGCAGGCGGGCGGCCGGGCTCGCTTGGCCGGTGTCGGCGCTCATGTCGGCGAAGAAGGTCTTCGCGACACGCAGGCGCCCGTTGATGGTCACTGGCTTGCCCACCATGGAGTCTCGCCAGGTGGCCAGGTCTTGCAGCGTCACCGCGTCCACGTAGAAGTCGCCCAGCCCATTGACCAGGTGGTCGAGGGCCAGCGCGTAGGTGTCCCGAGTGGACGGCCTAAGCGTGCTCAGCTTCGAACGTAGCCACGAGGTCGCGGCATCGGCGACTCTGACGCGCGCTGGTGCGGAGGGGGACATGACCTCCCTCAGCAGCTGCGCGCGGGTCTCGGAGGCGTGCACGTCCGACTGGGCGTCCACTCTCCGATAGGTGTCTCGCATCTTCCCGGTGCGGGGGTCTTTCTTCTTGAGTCTCAGCTGGTACCGCCCCGGAGCGATGCGTTGCACGCCGGGGTACTTGGTCTTGATCATCGTGATCTCCTCCAGATGCCTCGGGTGTCCCGTGATGCCGGGGAGCATAGCGCTCCGCCCGGGCCACCAGGAAGCGGTCGAGGGTCTCCACTCGGAACAGGGCGACGTAGCGCGCGCCGCGCCCGTCGGGCACGAGCTCGCCGCGGGCGATGGCGCTGCGCACGCCCGAGGGCGTGAAGCCGATGTGCTCGGCGGCTGCATCGATGGTGAGCCACGGACTCACGGGACGATCCCGGGCCCCAGCTGGGCGAGAACCGCGCGCTCCACGTCGGCCAGCAGCGTCCATAGCTTCTGAAAGCCGCGACACGGCACGGGCTCCGGAAGCGCGACAACGTTCGTCAGGACCCAACCGATGGGGCCGCAGTACAGCTCGTGCTCACGCGCCGCCTCGACGACCGCCATGTCCGTGCCGGGCGCCCGGGCGCCGCGGCACGCGTCGTTCACCCAGCCCGCCACGGTGGCCACGGCCTCCACGGCGCCGAGCACGTAGGCGTCGGGGAGTGGGTAGGAGCCGCGGAGGTCATCGACCGCTTCGCAGTCGAGTGTCTTGCCCGCGTGCAGCGCGATGCGTGTGCCCAAAGCTCAACCCAGGCTTGACGGACTTCGTTGCGTCGAACAGATTCTCCTCGGCGCTGGAGACGGCGCCCACGGGCCTTGGGACAAATGCAGTCCCTCCCCTCCTTGCACTCCCGGGCCCGACCTCTTCGACCCCGCTCACGACTACGTGGGCGGGGTCTGCCTTTTCACGAGGTACCGGGCGCAGCCCTCACGAGGCGAGCCGGTAGACCGCACCTTCCTCACGCACCATACCGAGTTCTTGGAGGGCCTCGAGCACCGAGCGCACCGCCACCTCAGGGTTGCGCTTGAATTGACCGGCAATAGCTTCCGGGGTCGCAGCGCCCCGCTCGAGCGCGGAGCGCACGGCGGCGACCTGGTCGCGCATCGCTTTGGGCCAACTGGACTTGGTCGCCTTCTTGGCTGCAGGGGCGACCTCGGATTCCTCGGTGGGCTCCAACCCCTCGAACTCGCCTTGTGACCTGGCCTCATCGGGGGCCTGGAACTCGGGGCGAAGCCATCGAACATGACCCTGCGCTTCTTCTGCAGCGCGCTCGGCATTCAGCGCCACTAGTCGTCGCAGAAGCTCCTCCTCGGCCTCGGCCTGGTCGTCAGGCTTGTCTGGGAGCGGCGTCGTCGCGCCCGGGCGGCCGACAAGGATCTGGCCGAGGTCACCCCACCCGTAGGCGTCGAAGACGGCAGCGTCGAGCTGGTCGTGGAGGTCCCGAAGGACAGACACGATGCCTTGCTCGTGGATGACGCGCTCCTTGTCTGACAGCTCCTGTCCGGTGCGGAGCTTCTCGAGGACATTGTAAATCCCGGTGAGCGTGAGGTCCGAGTACGCAGCCTGCTGTCGCTTACGGAGGGCGTCGATCTCTTCGGCGAGGTCACCGATGCGCGCCTGTTGGTCGACGGAGGCATGGGGAAAGGGGAAAGGCTCGAAGCAACGAGTCTTGTTGTATCGAGGATCGTTGCCTACGCCCAGGCGTCCGCCGGTCGCAAGAGCCCAAGCGATGTGAAGCCGACTCGAGAGCACGCCGTGTAGGTGCCAATCTTCAACCGCGATGACCGTCAACATGTTGTCCGGGAGGGTTTCGTGGTCCCAACTCACGAACACTCGGTGCTTGCAGGTCTCGGGCGTGCTGATGAAGCGCCCGACCCCGGCCAGCATGGCCCGGAGCATCGGGCGCTCCCAGCCGAATCGCCACCAGACGTCCCGAATTGCGGGCCGTCTGTTGACTGCGCGAACAGGCTTCACGTTCTCCAGAACGTGCTGAAACGCAGCAGGGTGCGCCCTGCGCGCTTCGGTCTCCGACATCCCGAAGAAGTCGATCACGTAGTGGCCACGATGCTTCTGCATGACGTCGCGTGCGTTCGCGTACGGACGCATGACACGCGTCTGCGAGGTAGGCGAAGCGTCAACCATCGCACGGGCTTCGGCTTCCTCTAGCACAAATCCCTTGCCGTAGAGTTGGACACCCGGGGAGCTGATGCCCTTGTTCGCGTGGAGTGCAGTGGCCGTTGTGACGGCAGCTCCGACCCGGAGGTCTGGGTGGATCTTCCCAACGGTCGCGCTGAGCAACACCTCCAACTCAATGTCGCCTGACTCGGTCTCCGCCCGCACATCGTGGCGGACTCCCTCGGTCTCACCACCAACGCATACCGTCATCGCGATTCGAACAGCAGCTCCATCCGTCGCATCAACCCATGGATGGTCGGGTATCGCAAAGGCGATGGACAAGGGTGCAGTGGAGTCCTCGAGGTGTCGTTCGACCACTCGCCGCTGGAACACCTGGCGAATGCTGTTTGTGGTGATGAACCCGAAGCGTTGCGCGCTCCCATGGCGAACCTGATCCGCCGCTATGTCCCACCAATACATGACGAGATCCGCCTTCTGAGGGATGTGCGGGAAGACGCCCCAGAGCGCCTCCACGTACCCATCGCCCAGGGCATCGCGAACCTTCCACCCGCCCACGAACGGCGGGTTCCCCACGATGTAGTCCGCCGCCGGCCACGCCGCCTTCCGCGGATTCACGTGCCGGTGGTGCACTACCTGCTTCGACTCGTCCGGAATGGCCTCGCCCGTCACCGGGCTTGGCTTGAAGCTCACCCCATCCCACCGTGTGACGGGCTTGCCGCTCTCGTCCCTGACGAGCTCCTCCGCATCGTAGTCCAGCAGGGCATCCCGGTTCTCGATGTTGTGATAGTCGTGGAGCACCGGCTCCGGTGGATTGGTGGTGCCGTGAGTCCGGAAGTGCCACTGCAGGTACCCGATCCACAGCACCATCTCAGCGATTCGCGCAGCGCGGGGGTTGAGCTCGATGCCCAGGAACTGATCTGGCGTCACAGCGAAGCTCTCACCTTCAAGGTTGAGACCCGCCTGCGAGAGCCCCAAGTCATGGAGCAGGTTCAGCACCTCGCCCTCCAGGCGCTTCATGTGCTCGAGCGTGACGTACAAGAAGTTGCCGCTTCCACATGCTGGGTCAAGGACGCGGACGGTCGCAAGGTGGCGGTGAAACGCCTGTACCTCGGCCTGGGCGTCCTTGCGCTTGCCCTGTTGCTCGAAGGCCAGGGCCGCGGCTTGGACCTCGCGCCACTCCGCCCGAAGCGGCTCCATGACGGTCGGCAGAATGAGGCGCTCGACGTACGCACGCGGGGTGTAGTGCGCACCCAGCTTGTGGCGCTCGCGTGGGTCAAGCGCCCGCTCGAGCAGGGTGCCAAAGATGGCTGGCTCGACGTAGCGCCAATCGGCGTGCGCTGCGTCGATCAGCAGCTCGAGCTGGTCGCGGTCGATCGCGAGCGCCCCCTGCAGGGCGAAGAGCCCGCCGTTGAACCGCAGCACGTCTGTCCGAAGGGCCACGGAAAAGCCGCCCTTGTCCATGTCGCGCCACAGACCCTCGACCATCGGGACGAAGGTCTTCACGTTGTCGCGCAGGCTCTCCAGCAACTCCGTGAAGCTCCGAAGGGGGATAAGCCCAACGTCCTCGGCGAACATCGTGAACATCGCGCGCATGAGAAACCCGGCGACCGTCTCAGGGGCGTGCCCCTGCCCCTCGAGGGACTTCGCCAGCTTGGCCAGGCGGTCGGCGATATCTCGCGTGACCCGTGCCGACTTCCGCGTGGGGTCGAGCGAGAGCGGGTCGAGCCACACCGCGCGAATGCGCTCCCGCACCGCCTCGTGGCGAAGGTCCTGAAGCTTGATGCGGTGCGTGCGCGCGTCCGGGAACGGCGTGTACGTGGCGCCCGACCTGCTGAACTCCGCGTAGAGTTCGATGCTGCGGCCGACGTCGGTGACGACGATGAATGGGGGCCGCCCCTCTCCGGCCGGCAGTGCGCGAGCATACTGGTCCGCCTGATTCTGTGCGCGGAGCATCGCCCTGTCCCAGCCGGTCGAGTCAAGGACCTTGCCGGTCTGCTTCGCCTCGCAGACGAAGGCGCCTCGCCGGTACAGGTCGATGAAGCCGCTCCCCGAGCTGCCATCCGATTGGTGCATGACCACTCGCCGTTCAAAGACATAGCCGTTGTCGCGCGTGTCGTCCCCGGCGGGGTCGGGCATGGGCAATTCGAGGAGCGCGCACAGCTCGGTGAGGAAGAGCTGGTAGTTCGCGCGCTCAGACCCGCCGCTCTTCTCCCAACGCTCGATGAACTTCTCCACGGCCTCGGTCACGTACTGCCCCTTTGCACCCACAGCACTCGCCGCGGGCGGGACGTATACCACGACGTTGCGCCAGAGTGGGCCGGCCCGGATGGAACTGCCCTACCGGCCGACGGAGTTCCCACCAAAGTTCCCACCTCGGGTGGGACACCGGGCACAATCAGAGGCCATCACGGGACACTCAGAAGCACCAATCGTTCATGAAATAAGGGGTTTTTGGTGCATGCGCGAGCGCGGCACCCAGCTTCCCATGCTGGATGTCGTGGGTTCGAATCCCATCGCCCGCTCAAGATTGTGAACGCGACCCGGCCGGTCGGAGCAAGCGCTCCCGCCGGCCGCTTCGTTTCCGTCGGTGCATGCTGGGTGCTGGGCCTCACACCCCCCGGTGCCTTGTGGCATGCTGGAGGCGCCCAAGGAGGGAACGAACGATGGACGACGAGCGCGGCAGACCACTTACGGTGCGACGACGGAAGCAACCGGGGCGTCCGCTGCTGGTCGGCAGCACCGCCACGGTCGTCTCCGTGATGGCGGGGTGCTCGGGGAACCTCATGCCTCCGCCGTCCCAGGAGGTGTGCTTCCACCTCGAGCCGCCCACGGCGACCGTAGAGACCGTCGGTTACGGCAACTACATCGAGCGCGTCTATCTCGACGAAGAGGGCTGCGGTCGTGTCTACGGGCCGGGGTACATGGACGTCGTCCGGGTCTCGCACTCGGGCTACTGCCCCGTGGAGACCGACCTCGCGGCGCTGCTGGCGACCGACGGCGTGGTCACGCTCGCCCCCTTGCCGTGCGCGGCGCCTGACATGGGCGTGCGCGACATGGGCGCACCGCAGGAGCAAGGCGTCTCGGACGGGGGGCCGTCCGACGGAGGACCCGACGCGGCGAGCGACCCTGACGCGGGACCGGCGGACGGCGGCTGACACGCGCGCGTGCCGGCGCTGACCCTGTGCGCGCTACAGCGCCGCGCTCAGCTGAGCTTGCAGCAGCCAAGTGGGCGTCCCCTGCCCTTCTCGCAGGCGCGCGCTGACGAAGGTCTGCAGCTTGAGCGCGTGGCCGTGGAGGTAGAGGTTCAGGCCGCCGGCGAGGTCGTGCTGGGCATCGGCGGCGCCTGGGTGTGCGAGGAACGCGTAGCGCAGCACGGGCTCCACCCTCCCGGCGGTGACGTAGCCCAGCTGCAGCGAGTGCCCGAAGCCGCGCACGTGCTGGGTGGGTGCGTCTGGCTCGGCGTCGCGGTCGCCGGCGTAGAGCGAAAGGGCGGCGGAGAAGCCGTGGGCCTTGAGGATCAGGTCCACCAGGCCGCTGCGGAAGGTGCCCTGCGCGCCCGCCCCGGTGAAGCCGAAGAGCCCTGCCGCGGCGACGCCCAGGCGCAGCGGGCCACCCGTGAGGTCGCTCTCGCTGTAGCCGTCCACGCGGCCCAGGTTGTAGCCCACGCGCACCGCCACCAGCGGGGCGACGCGCTCGGGCGTTGCCCCGGGAGCGCCGCCACGGAAGACGCCCACGGCGTACTCGAGGCTCCCCTCCGTGCCGTTGTGCAGCATGACGCCCACGTCCACGCCGTCGCCAAAGACCGCGGGGCCCACCGTCAGCGGCCGGTCCACCATGGAGAGCTGGCTGGCCATGGTGATGAACGAACGGGAGAAAGGGCGCTTGAACTGGCCCACGCGCACCGTCAGCCAGTCGGGCACCAGCGTGTAGTCCAGCGTCATGAACAGCAGCCGCGCGCTCGCGCCCGCCAGCTCCGCCACGAGCAGGTAGCGCAGGTCGCGGCTGAAGACGCTGCCCATCAGGCCCACGCGGGCGCGGTTGACGAAGAGCGTGTCGGACACCCGCGCGCCCTCGTCCCACGCGCTGGCGTACTGCAGCTGCAAGAGCCCCAGGATGCGCAGGCTGTTCACGCTGTCCGCGCTGCGCAGCACGAAGCCGCGCTCGTCGATGGCCGGGGGTGCGACGCGCTCGTCGACGTCCGTCCGGCCCGCAGGGTCCACCTGCGCAGCGTGCGGGGCGCTGGTCTCGGGAGCGCCCTGAGCGCCCGCCGTCCGTGGCCAGAGCACCACCGGCAGCAGGCAGAGCGCAACGCGCAAGGCGCCGTGGGTGCGCATGACGGCCTATTCCCCCGCCGCGTCGAGAGACGCGCCGAGCGACACCGGCTGAGCACCCGCCTGCCCCGTCAGCGCCTGCCGAGCAGACGCCTGCTCGTCCGACACACGCCGCGCATCGTGGGCACGCGCCAGCGCGAAGAGCCCGATGGCGACCGCGGCCAGCGCCGCACCGAGCGCGAACGTGACGCGCATGCCCATGGTCACGGCTAGCGGGGCGGCCAGCGTGACGTCGCGCGTGCCCGACGCGAGCGCGAACACGGCGCCCATGACCGAGGCCCCGGTCACCAGCCCCAGGTTGCGCGAGAGCGTGAGCGTGCCCGAGACCACGCCGCGCTCCCCCGCGCTGGCGTCGCGCATGACGGCGGTGTTGTTGGCAGCCTGAAAGAGCGCATAGCCGGCCGTGACCACCCCCAGCGGCGCGACGTAGCCCAGCACGCCGAGGGCCACCGGCGCGGCCGAGAGCAGCAGCGCTCCCACGGCGATGGCAGCGAGGCCCAGGGTGCTCATGCGCTCGGGCCCGAAGCGGTCCACTCCGCGGCCTGCGGGCACGCCGCTCACGGCGGCCACCACGGGCCCCACGGACATCACCAAGCCCACGGCGGCGGCAGGCAGCCCAAGCCCCAGGGACAGGTAGAAGGGCCCCACGATGAGCGTGGACATGAGCACCGCGGAGACCAGGAAGTTGGACGCCAGGCTGGCGTTGAGCGCGGGCTGCCGGAACATGCGCATGGACAGCAGCGGCGCGCTCACGCGACGCTCCACCAGCGCGAACAGGCACGCCCCCACCGCGGCCGCCAGCAAGAGCCCCGCGTTGAGCGCACCGAAGTGGCCGCGCCCCAGCGTCATGGCGAGCGCGTAGAGGCCGAGCGTGACCGCGAGCAGCGCGGTGCCCAGCAGGTCCACCTGGCGGGTCACGCTGGGCGCCGACGTGCCGTGGGTCGGACGCGCGGCGGCGCGGTCGGCGGGCAAGTGCCGCTGGGCAAGCAGCAAGGCCAGCACGCCCAGGGGCACGTTGACCAGGAAGATGGCGCGCCAGCCCAGCTGCGCGATGAGCAGGCCGCCCACGGACGGACCGAGCGCCGTCCCGACGGCCGACATGGTGCCCAGCAGGCCCATTGCGCGGCCGGTCTGGGCCTTGGGGAAGACGTCGCTGACGAAGGCGACCGTGAGCGCCATCATGATGGCCGCGCCGCCCCCCTGCACCGCGCGCGCCGCGAGAAGCGCCGGCAAGCTGGGCGCCACGGCGCTGAGCGCGGAACCCACCGTGAACAGCAGCAGGCCGACGCGCAGCAGCCGCTTGCGCCCGAACACGTCGCCCAGGCGCCCCGCCGTGACGATGGACGCGGTGATGGCCAGCAGGTACGCCAGCACGACCCACTGCGTGGCCTGGAACGACGCGTGGAGCTCCCGCGCCAAGGTGGGCAGCGCCACGTTGGCGCTGCTGGTGCCCAGCGACGAGAGCAGCATGGAGAGGGACAGCCCGGCGAGCGCCCAGCGCAAGGATGGGGGTCGCTGGCCGGGCATTGCGGCCGTGGGGCCGGGGTGGGCGGGGGCGTTGTCGGCGGGGGCGTTGTCGGAGGTGGCGGCGGCGGGCATGGCGAAGCTCCTTCTCTGAGTTCACTCATCCGTATCGCCGCGGCCGGAGCTCCGGAAGACGCGCTGGGCGCACGCGACACGTGCACGGGACGCCACATGTGGGGCGCGCCCCGCGTGGTATCTTCCGCGCATGGTGCGCCCGGATCTGAACCTGCTGGTGACCCTGGACGTGCTGCTGGCCGAGGGGAGCGTGGCGCGCGCGGCCAAGCGCCTGAAGCTCAGTCCGTCGGCCATGAGCCGCACCCTCACGCGTCTGCGCGAAGCCACTGGCGACCCGCTGCTGGTGCGCGCGGGGCGGGGCCTGGTGCCCACTCCGCGTGCCCAGGAGCTGCGTGGGCAGGTGGGTCAGCTGGTGCAGGACGCCGAGGCCGTGCTGCGCCCCGCCGAGCGCGTGGACATCACGCGGCTGACGCGGACCTTCACGCTGCGCACGAGCGAGGGCTTCGTGGAGACCTTCGGGCCGCCGCTGCTGGCGCGCGTGGCCGCCGAGGCGCCGGGGGTGCGGCTGCGCTTCGTGCCCAAGCTGGACAAAGAGAGCGCGCTCCTGCGGGACGGTGAGGTGGACCTCGAGACGGGCGTGGTGGGGCGCGGCAGCGGTCCGGAGGTGCGCGCGCAGGCCCTGTTTCGGGACCGCTTCGTGGGTGTGGTGCGTGCGGGCCACGCGCTGGCCCGCGGCAAGGTCACGGCGGCGCGCTACGCCAGCGCCGAGCACGTGGCGGTGTCACGCCGCGGCGTGGGCAAGAGCCCGCTCGACCAGGGGCTGGAGGCGAGCGGGATCGAGCGGCAGGTGCGCACCGTGGTGAGCGGCTTCTCGACGGCGCTCGCCCTCGCCCGTGGGACCGACCTGGTCGCGAGCGTGCCCGAGCAACACACCGCCGGGCTGCGCGGCGGCATGCACACCTTCGCCCTGCCCTTCGACATGCCCGGCATCACGGTGTCCCTGCAGTGGCACCCGCGCATGGACACGGACCCGGCGCACCGCTGGCTGCGCGGCTGCGTGCGCGAGACCTGCGCCGTGGGCGCGCGCTCGACGACCGCGTAGAAGCACGCGCCGGCTGCGTCGGGTGCGCCGAGGCTCCCGCGCAGCGCGGCGCGTGGTCGCGTGCTCGTCAGCGGGCGATGGCCAGGTCGATGGCGTCGAAGCCCACGTCCACGGGGTCCTCGTTGGCGCGCTCCCCGCTGTGTGCGTGGAACGCATGGACGCCGCGCTGGCAGGCCTGGTTGGAGGGGGTGACCGTGCAGGGGTCGGGGAAGAAGAGCAGGTCGGCCACACGGTCGAGCGCCAGCTCGTCGACGTGGTAGCCCGAGAAGGTGTTGTACGTGGGAAACAGGCCCGCGCCGACCAGCTCGAGGTGCGACGACGCACCCGGACCGAAGTCGGTGTGCGTGATGCGCCAGCCCAAGGTGGCGTCGACCACCTCGAAGCCGCCTACCTGCGCGCCGTTGGAGAAGGGGAAGGTGCTGGCCGCGAACGTGTCGAGATCCACCACCTGGTACTCCCCGCCGCCCGAGAACAACGGCCTCGGCTCCGCGACGAACAGGCGCGCCCCGACGCAGTCGGTGGGCATGTCGAAGTTCGCGCGTGACGCTAGCGCGACGCCCTGCACTCCCATCACGTCGGGATCCACGTCCACGACGCGCTGCGCGGCCGGTTGGTCGAAGTCGAGCACCGCCAGCGCGGGGCCCAGCGCGGACTCGGCGCCCGTCTCGTGGTCGATGCGCGCGAGCTGTACGTACGCGTGGTGGCCGCAGCTGACGATGCGCGACGCCTCGGGCAGCTCGTCCGCATCGGCCAGCGCTGCGAGGCTCACAGCGCTCGTGGTCTGTGCGGCGACGTCGATGACGACCAGCTCGGCGCTCTCGTACTGCGTGACGACCACGGTGTGATCGTCGAGCCAGGTGGCGTCACGCGGATCGGCGCCGCGCGCGAGGGAGTACGTCCGCACGACGCCCAGCGTCAGCGCGTCGATGATGTCCACGGAGTCCACTGGCGAGGGGTGCACCACCGCGCAGCGGAGGCCACCGCACTTCACCGAGACCGCAGCCGCCTGCAGCTCGGCGCTGGCGCGGATGGCGAAGGGGGCTGTGACGTCGAGGCTGGCCAGCTCCCCGTCGGGGCCCAGCACGACCAGACGGGCGCGGTCCGCAGCGCCTCCGTCCAGGGTGTCTCCGTCCAGAGAGGAGTCCGACGTAGCGCTGGCGTCGTGCGCCGTGCCGGTGTCCGAGCCCGCCGCGTCCACAGCTGCGTCGTGGTGGCCGGGAGGCCCCGAGCCACAGCCCGGCGCCAACAAGAGGGGGAAGATGAGAGCGCAGCGCCGGAGTCGGGCGGCGCGCCCCCGTGGAGAGGTGTCGAAGTTAGGCATGCCGGAACTCTAGCCGGGGCATCGAGAAACGCTCTCGCGCGGCGCGACAACCCGCTGCGTACACTGTACACTCCGCCGATGCTCAAGAAGTTTGTGTACTGGACCGGCATGTCGGACTTCCTGGTTGGCCTCGGCACATGGGGTGGCGCCGTGGGCGTCGCGATCAACGAGCCCGGAGTACAGGGCAAGTTCGTTCCGCTCATCACGCTGGGCACCTTCCTGCTCATGGCGGCGGCGCTGCTGATGTGGTCCTCGCACGACATGAAGACCCGCGCGCCGGTGTTCTTCTGGCAGGGCCTGGTGCGCCTCTCGGCCATCTCCGCCGTGGTGTACGCGGTGCCGCACGGGCTCTCCATGACCTGGGAGTACGGGCTGCTCGCCATCGACGGGCCCATCGGCCTTGTCTACGTCATTGGCGCGATGAAGGTGACGGGGGCCTCCTTCGTGGACCTCCTGCAGTGCAAGACCGGCGCGGAGTCCTCCCCCGCCGCCCCCTGACGCGCCTCCTGCCCCGCGCGCCCCGTCACCGCCGCGCCTGCCACTCGTCCAGCATGGCCTGCACCAGCAGCACGCGCCGACGGGCCTCGCGCGGCCACTCGTGATGCAGCTTGTGCAGCGACCTCAGCAGCCGCTCGCCGGCCGTGAGGCGCGCCCGCAGCGCGCGCAGCTCTTTGGGCAGCTGCGTGAGCAGGTGCGTCCACGGCGCGGCGGCCCGCTCCCAGGGCATGCACTCCGTGTGCGCAAAGCCACGTGCGGGCGCCCAGGGCGCGTCGCCACGCACGAACCAGCGCGCGCTGCCCTCGGCGAAGGGCTGCCCGCAGAACACGCAGTCCTTGGGCTCGGGGGCAGGTGTTGGGGCGGAGTGCACTGAACCTCTGTACAGCGTCACAAGGCGGCGCACAATACGCCGCTGACCACGGACGCGCGCACCCCTGTTCCTGCCGCAAGAAGCTACTTGGCCGTGACCTTCAGGCCGGCGATGGCGACCACCAGCAGCACCACGAAGCCCATACGCGCCGCCGAGAGCGGCTCGTCGAAGAGCAACACGCCGGCACCCGCTGCACCCAGCGCGCCAATGCCCACCCAGATGGGATACGCCGTACCGATGGGCAGCGTGCGCACCGCGTACGCGAGCAGCGCCATACTCCCGACCAGCGCGCCGACCGTGATCAACGAGGGCACGAGCTTGGTGAAGCCGCGTGTGTAGACCAGGCCCACAGCCCAGACCACCTCGAGGACCCCCGCGAGCACGAGCGCAACCCAGGCCATGCCGCCGCCCTCAGCCGCGCACGACGAGGGTCGGGATGCTCGCCCGCTTGATCATGCGCTCGGCCGTGTTGCCCAGCACCAGCTGATCCAGCACGGAGCGGCTGTGCGAGCCCAGCACCAGCTCCGTGGCGCCGGTCTCCTTGGCAGCCAGCAGCAGCTCGTCGTGGATGCTGTGACCGGCGACGCGCACGGACTCGTGCACCGTCAGCCCTTCGATGCCCTGCGCCACGCGGTGCACGCGCGCCTTGGCGTCGTTGGCGATGATGGTCGACGGCGCGGTCGTGAGGTCATCCGGACACGGAGAGTTGGAGTCCCCGCGGTACCCCGGCGGCAGGATGTGCACCAGATGCAGCTCACCGCCGGCGCCGCGCGCCAGGTCCGCCGCGATGCCGATGGCGCGCGCGGACACGGCCGAGAAGTCCACCGCCACCATGATGCGTTGCAGAGGCGTGACGGGCTCGCCGGAGGGCGTCGGCACCACCCACACCGGGCAGCTCGCGTGCCGCACCACGCGGTCGGCAGTGCTGCCCAGCAGCCACTCCCCCAGGGCGCCCAGGACGCGCTCGCCGGGGCCCTTGCCGTGCGGGCCGACGACGACGAAGCGGGCGTCCACCTCCTTGGCCCGCGTCAGCACGGCCTCCCAAACGCGCCCGTTCAGCATGCGCGTCTCGCTCCGCACGCCAAAGGTCGCGACGCGCGCGCGCTCGGCCTCGAGGCCCATGGCCTCCGAGTCGCGGCGCTCGTCCAAGCGCTTCTGCAGCTCCGCCAGGTACACCTGCACGGCCGGGTCGGTGGCCTCGGGCAGGGGTTCGCTGCCCGTGCTGTCCACCACGTGGACGAGCTCGAGCGTGATGGCGAGGGCCTTGGCCACGGCGGCGGAGAAGCGCACCGCAGCGTCGCTGGCCTCCGTGAGGTCAGCGGCTACGAGGAGGCGGTCGGTGGTGCCAGACATGCGTGGGATTCCTTGGCGCGAGCGTACCACCGGCCACCGGCCGGCGCCGCAAACACCCGCGCATCCGCCAGCGCGACGGTGCGTAACCCCGGCGTCCCCGCCCGGCCGCGCGTCAGTCCTGCGTGGAGCGCGCCAGCAGCTCGGCCTGGGCCGAGAGCGTCTCGGCGCACTCGGTCACGATGGACTGCACCAGCTCACGCGCGGGGCGCCGCTTGTTCATCATGCCCACAATCTGGCCCACCGCGATGCCCGTCAGGTTGCCGGCCGTGGGGTGCTTGGTCTGCGAGTGCTTCCAGATGCGGTTGTTCGCGTCGGCCACCGCCATGAACTGCAGCGGCATGGGCAGCGGGTCGGGCGCGTCCTCGGCCTCCCACGCCATGGTGTACGCGGTCTTCAGCTGGCGCGCGGGCTTGCCCGTCAGGCAGCGCGAGCGGAGCGTGTCGCTGGACGTGGCCGCCAGCAGCTTCTCGATCAGCGACTCGGCCTCCTCGGACTCGTTGGTGGTGAGCCAGATGGAGCCGGTCCACGCGCCCTGGGCGCCCAGACACAGCGCCGCCGCCAGCTGCCGGCCCGTGCCGACGCCGCCCGCCGTGAGCACCGGCGTGGGCGCCACCGCGTCCACGCACTGCGGCGTGAGCACCATGCTGGCCACCTCGCCCGTGTGCCCACCGGCCTCGGTGCCCGACGCGATGATGATGTCCACGCCAACCTGCTTCTGCTTGAGCGCCTGCTGCGGCGTGCCCACCAGCGCGCCCACCAGGATGCCCTGCGCGTGCGCCAGCTCGATGACGTCCTCGGGGGGCGGCCCCAGCGCGTTCACCAGCAGCCGGATGGGGTGCTTCATGGCCACCTCGAGGTGCGCACGCCCTCCCCCGGCGGACCACCCCAGCATCTCCGAGAAGCCCCCGAAGTCGTCCGGCAGCTCGGGCACCTCGTGCTTGGCCAGCAGGTCGTTCAGAAACTTGGACACGTTCTCCGGGATCATCTTCTTGAGGTCCGCGGTGCTCATGTCGCCCGCCTCGCGCCCCACGTACTTGGCCGGGATCACGATGTCCACGCCGTAGGGGCGGCCACCCACGTGCGCGTCGATCCACGTGAGCTCCTCTTCCAGCTGCGCGGGGCTGAACGTCAGCGCCCCCAGCACGCCGAAGCCGCCTGCGTTGGTCACGGCGGCGACGACATCACGGCAGTGACTGAAGGCGAAGAGAGGAAACTCGATGCCGAGGGTCTCGCAGATGGGCGTACGCATGGTTCAGAGGGCTCCTGGCGAATGTTTACGAACTGTATAGTTCATGCCGCCCACCCGTCCAGGCGGACGGCACGCGGGGCCTGCGGGAGCCGGTGGCGGAGTCAGTCCTGACGCTCGCCCA
This sequence comes from Sandaracinaceae bacterium, assembly GCA_020633075.1. Lineage (GTDB taxonomy): Bacteria > Myxococcota_A > Polyangia > Polyangiales > Houyiibacteriaceae > JADJJE01. The sequence goes on along the minus strand of JACKEI010000001.1, from coordinate 959,420 downwards.
GGGGCCGCACGCCGCGTTCGTCCACCTCGTAGAAGCGCACCGAGGCGTCGGTCTCCACCACGGCGCGCGGCGAGAAGACCCGCGGTCGCGTGGCACCCAGGGGGAACAGGTCGCGGTCGCGGTGCACGTGCCCGTGCATCACGTAGAGCTGCTGCGTGGCGGCCACCGCGCGCTGCACCTCGGCCACGTCCACCAGCTCCTGGAACCAGGCCAGCGGTCCGCGTACGTGGGCCAGCGGCGGGTGGTGCTGCAGCACCAGCGTGGGCTGCGTCACGTCGCGCAGGTGCTCACGCTGGGCGACGCCGATGCGTCCGGCGGCGCGCACGTAGTGCTGGTCGAGGGTGGAGTCGAGCGGCACCACGCGCACGTTGTCGAGCTCGAAGACCTCGTGACTGGTGCGCGCCACGGCGGCCAGCGTGCCCGCAGCAGCGCGCGCGTAGGCGTCGCGACCGCGGTAGGCGTCGTGGTTGCCGGGGATGATGGTGACCTGCTCGCGCGTGAAGCCGCTCTCGCCCACCAGCTGCGCGAAGAGCGCGAACTGCGCGGGCGCGGCGTCTTCGGTGAGGTCTCCCGTGAAGACCACGTGATCGGCGCCTGCCTCGCGGGCGCGGGCAAAGGCGCGGGCCAGCTTGCGCGCACGGCTCTCTGCGCGCGACGGCCGATAGGACGACAGGAACGCGAGGCGCAGCCAGTCCGACGCCTCGCGCTCGGACGCGTCGAGCTCGATCAAGTGCGCGTCGGAGAGCTGGGCTAGGAGGGCCATCGCGACACCATGGCCTGCTTCGTGTCGGAAATCACGCGCGCCGTCGGTAGCGGAAAGGAACATCCTCGACCGGCGGCAGGGTGCCGAAGCCGGTGCGCGCGACGTCCTGCTTCGGCACGGCCGTGGTGAGCAGCTCGATGTCGAACGAGGAAAGCAGTACCGCTACCGCGATCTTGAACTCGTTGATGGCGAAGAAGCGCCCGGGGCACATGCTCACCCCCGCGCCGAAGGGCAAGAGGTTGAAGTGCACGCGCTGCCCGTCCTTGAAGAAGCGCGGCGGCGCGCCGCTCGCGTCCGGCAGGAAGCGGTCGAAGCGGAAGTCGTAGGGGTCCTCGTAGATCTCGGGGTCGAGGTGCGTGGTGGGCGGGAAGAGCGCCAGGTCGTCCCCCGTGGCGAAGGTGTAGGTGCCGCTCCGTAACGCCAGCTCCGTGGGCCGCATGGCGCGTCGTGGCACCATGGGCGCGGTGGTGAGGCGGTTCATCTCGGTCACGGCGCTCTCCAGCTTCACCAGGCTCTTGAGGGCCTGCTTGGAGAACACGGGGCCGCCCGGGGCGAGCATGTCCTGCCCGTCGAGGACCCCGCGCACCTCTTCCAGGATCTCTTCGCGCGCGCGCCGGTCGCGCAGGATGTAGAGCACCGTCCAGAAGGCCGCCGAGACGGTGTTGGCCTGGGCGGCCCACATCAGGCCAGCGTCGAAGCCCCCCTCGAAGTCCAGCAGCCCGAGCTTGCCGAAGTGCGCGTGGCGGACGTCGAACAGCGCCGCGTGCTCGGGCCCCTTCAGGCGGACCAGCTCGCCCAGCGTGCGCTGCGCGCGCGCCCACGGCGGCACGAGCTTCACGGGGAGGCCCATGGCCAAGACGGGGAAGGCCTTGTCGATGGTGGTGTAGGCGCGCTTGAGCTCCTCCGAGTAGACCCCCTCGCCGAAGAGCGCGTCCGTGCCCGCAGCGAAGATGTACTCGTTGGCCCAGCGGTGCAGCGTGTCCTCGCGCCAGGCCCCCACCGGCAACTCACGGAGGCGCTCCACCAGCTTCTGCTGCATGCGCTCGCTCATCACCTGCAGGGGCTCGCCCTTCATGTACACGTTGATCTGGTGCGAGACCTCCTCGATGTCGGCGCGCTTGACCTCCTCGAGCGTGTACCCAAAGGCGCGTCCGCCGATCTCGGCCCCCACCTCGGCGAACTCCAGGTCGCGGTTCTTGAAGTACGCGGGGTGGTCCAGCGGGTCGAGCAGGAAGGTGCGCGGCCCCGAAGGCAGCCGCACGGTGAAGACGTCGCCGTACTCCTGCTGACAGCCCCGCAAGAAGCCCAGCGGGTCCTTCCCGAAGGCCAGCGCGTGCCCGAGCCACGGCAGCCCTCCGCGCACGACAGGCGGAGGGCCGTGGTGGGAGGTGACGGGAGCACGGGCGGCGGCCGACTCGGGGGGATGAGCGCGACCAGGGAGACCTGCGGCAGGCATCCCCCACCTTTCTCACGCGCCACGCTTTCTCTCAACCTCCCTGCACGCGGAGGGGCTCGGGCTGAACCCGGGGCCCGCCTGTCGGCGCGGCTCGCGGGACTTGCGTGAAGAGCGTCTGCCGAGGGCAGATTCGCAATCGCCGCCGCGAGCCGATAGAGTGTGGGCGACGGAGCGCGGAACACGCGCCGTCACAGGTCAATCAGACAGGGGGTCTTTCGATGGATGACACGGAGACGAACACGAGCGGACGCATCATAGTGGTGGCCGTCGATCTGAGCGCGGAGTCGGACTTGGCGCTGCTCACGGCGGTGCGCATGGCGGTGGTGGGGGACACGCTGCACGTAGTGCACTCGGTGGAGGTCCACGGACTGCGCGAGGCCACGCGCATCGAGGAACAGTCGCAGATCCTGGAGAACGACCCGGATGTCGTCCGGGCGTACGTGAACGAGACCTGCGAGCGCGAAGAGGTGTGGCCGCTGGTGCGCCCCGAGGTCCACACGCGCATCGGGACACCCGTGGCCGCTGTCGTGCAGTTCTGCACGGACGTGGAGGCGGACCTGCTGGTCTGCGGCGTCCACCAGCAAAAAGGCATGGAGCGGCTGCGCGCGTCGGTCACGGAGGGGCTCATGCGTGAAGCCCCCTGCCCCGTGCTGCTCGCCAAGCCGCGCGCGTATCAGGGCCGGCGCAAGAGCGAGCTCCCTGCACCGCCGTGCGCGGACTGCGTGCAGAAGCGCGACGAGACGGGCGACCCCGCAGCCTGGTGCGCGACGCACGCTCGCGAGCATCAAGGGCGACACACCTACAGCGGCAGCGGCGCGCGCAAGTCGTCGTTCCCCGGCTCCATCATGCGCTGAGGCTGGCGGGCGCCGCCAGGTAGCGGCGGTCGTCGGCACAACTGTTGTGTGTTCGCTCCGACAAGGGCCGCGTGTCGGACCGCCCACCGTCGAGCAGCCCGGTCAGCGCCGCCGCGTGGGTCACGGCCATGATCGCCGTCGCGTCCCTCGCGCAGACGCCGCCCGCGCCTGCGCCAGAGGCGGCGTCCACGTTCAGCTCGGCGACCTACCAGTCCGTGCGGCCTGCGCCTCCTTCCCCGGAGGCTGCCGCGCAGATCGCGGTGGTGCGTGACGGAGGCCGCATCGACGTGAACCACGCGGACGCGCTCACGCTCCAGCTGCTGCCCGGCGTGGGACCGGTGGTGGCGCAGCGCATCCTGGACGACCGCGCCGCGCACGGCCCCTACCCGTCGCTCGAGGCCATGACGCGCGTGAGCGGCATCGGCCCCCGCACCGTGGAGCGCATCGCCGCGCTGGCCTTCGTGGGCCCGGCGGAGCCCGCCGCCGAGCGCGGCCCTGCGCTACCAGCGGGAGAAGAGCCAGGACACGCGGAAGCCGGCTTGCACACGCAGCCCACTGAGCACGTTGGTGGTGGGCTCGAAGGGCAGGTAGCCGACCCGCACGTCCAGCCCGAACGCTAGGGTGCGCGAGTGCAGGTAGTCGAGCCCCAGCACCCCGTGGAACTCCACGTTGCCGCGCGCGTTGCCGTCCCGGAGGATCAAGTGCCCGTCCACCCCGGCGCCGAAGAAGGGCACCCACGTGAGGATATCCACGATGTAGATCAGCTCCGCCGTGGCGGAGAGCACGTGCGCCGGGAGCTCGCCGGGGTGGCCTGCATAGCCACCACGCAGGACGAGCGTGAACATGTCCCCGAGGCCGATGCCCGCGCCGACTCCCACGCCCACACCGTGTGTGGGGACGCCGTGCTGGGCGTAGACGTAGCCAGCATCCACGTTGAGGGCGATCTGCTCCTCGTAGGCGCGCGCCGTGCCCGGCGCCACGAGCAGCGCCGCGATCGCGACCGCGGCCACGCACCGCACGGCGGCTGACGGGCGGACCGCGGAGAAGAAGGCCCGGGCGCGTTGGGCTAGTGCCACGTCGCGTTGATAGCAGCCCACGCGGCTTGACGCACCCGTCGGAAGGCGCGTAAATCCGGCCCGTGTCCACCTCGCCCACGACGGTCCTGCTCGCTGGTGACGCGCTGCAGCGAACCCTCCGCCGCATGGCCCTCAGCATCGTGGAGCGTACCGGCAAGCGCGCCGAGGAGCTGTGCTTGGTCGGCATCCGGCGCGGCGGGGTCGACGTGGCCAAGCGCTTGGCGGAGGCCATCGCCGAGCTGGAGGAGGGCACCCCGCACGTGGGGGCCGTGGACATCAGCCTCTACCGGGACGACGCGGCCACCGCGCTGCCGGACCCGAAGATCGGCCCCAGCGAGATCCGCTTCCCCATCGACGGGCGCGAGGTCATCGTGGTGGACGACGTGCTGCAGACCGGGCGCACCGTGCGCGCGGCCATCGACTGCGTGCTGGACTACGGGCGGCCCCGGCGCATCTGGCTGGCCGTGCTCTTCGACCGCGGCGGGCGCGAGCTGCCGGTGCATCCGGACTTCGTGGGCAAGACCGTGGACGTGCGGCCGGGGACCAAGCTGCGGGTAGAGATCGACGGGAAAGATGGCGACCGGGCGTTCCTCGAGACGGCTGGCGACGAGGAGAGCCGCTGATGGAGACGTTCCCGCACCGTCACATCCTGGGCATCGAGGGCCTCTCGCGCGCCGACATCGAGCACGTGCTGGACACCTCCAACGCGTTCCTGGAGGTGTCGCGGCGGCCCGTGCGCAAGGTGCCCACCCTGCGCGGCAAGACGGTCATCAACCTGTTCTACGAGAACTCCACGCGCACGCGCACCAGCTTCGAGCTGGCGGGCAAGCGCATGAGCGCGGACGTCATCAACATCAGCGTGGCCAGCTCCAGCGTGAGCAAGGGCGAGACCCTGTACGACACGTGCAAGACCCTCGAGGCCATGCACCCGGACGTCATCGTCATGCGCCACGCGTCGTCGGGCGCGCCGCACTTCGTGGCCCGCAACGTGCGCTGCAGCGTCATCAACGCGGGCGACGGCATGCACGAGCACCCCACTCAGGCCTTGCTGGACGCGTTCACCATCCGGCGCGCGCGCGGTACGCTGGAGGGGCTCACCGTGGCCATCGTGGGAGACGTGGCGCACTCGCGCGTGGCGCGCAGCAACGCGCTGCTGCTCAAGCAGTTTGGCTGCACCGTGCGCTTCGTGGGGCCGGACACCCTGGTGCCCCCCGAGCTGGCCGGCTACGGCGTGGAGCTGCACCACGAGGTGGAGGCAGGCGTGCGCGACGCGGACGTGGTGATGGTGCTGCGCGTCCAGACCGAGCGCCTCAAGGGCGCGCTGCTGTCGTCGCTGGGCGAGTACTCGCGCACCTTCGGCATCAACCGCCGCCGTCTCGCGCTGGCCAAGCCGGGCGCGCTGGTCATGCACCCCGGCCCCATGAACCGCGGCGTGGAGATCGAGCCAGACGTCGCCGACGGGGCCACCTCCGCGGTGCTGGACCAGGTCGAGGCGGGCGTGGCCATCCGCATGGCGCTCTTGTACCTGCTCGCTGGCGACTCGGGCGAAGCGTGACGGCGGTCGCCACGGGGCTGGACCGCGTAGCCGCAGCAGACCCCGAGGTGCTGGTGCACGTGCGGGGGAAGCGCGTGGGGCTCCTGGCCCACCCTGCCAGCGTGACGCGCACGCTGCTGCACGCGCACGCGGTGCTGGAGAGCGCGGGCGCGCAGGTGGTGACCCTCTTCGGTCCGGAGCACGGCTACGGCGGCGAGGCGCAGGACATGGCGCCCGTGGGCAGCGACGAGAGCGGCACGGGCGGGGTGCCGAGGGAGCGCGTGCGCGTGTTCTCGCTCTACGGGACCACCTTCGACGCGCTGCGCCCCACGCCGGACATGCTGACCGGGCTCGACGCGGTGGTGGTGGACCTCCAGGACGTCGGCGCCCGCTACTACACCTTCGTGTGGAGCGCGGCGCTCATGCTGGAAGCGGCCGCGGCCGTGGGCATCCCCACCGTCGTGCTGGACCGCCCCAACCCGCTGGGCGGGGTCGTGCTGGAGGGGGCGCCGCAGCGACCGGGCTACCGCTCGTTCGTGGGCCTGTATGACGTGCCCGTGCGGCACGGCCTGACCATCGCCGAGATCACGCGCATGGTTCACGCGCAGCTGGCGCTGGACGCCGCGGCGCTGGTCACGGTGCCCATGCTCGGCTGGCAGCGGCCCATGTACTTCGACCAGACGGGCCTGCCGTGGGTCTATCCCTCACCCAACATGCCCACCCTGGACACCGCCGTGGTGTACCCGGGCGGCTGCTTGATCGAGGGGACGCTGCTGTCCGAGGGGCGTGGCACCACCCGCCCCTTCGAGGTCTTCGGCGGGCCGTGGGTGGACGGCCAGGCCCTGGCCAGCGCGCTCGACGGCAAGCTGCCCGGCGCCGTGCTGCGGCCGCTGCACTTTCAGCCCACGTTCCAGAAGCACGCGAAGCAGCCCTGCGGCGGGGTGCAGCTGCACGTCACGGACCGCGCGGCGTTCCGCAGCTACGAAGCGTACCTGCGCATCCTGAACCACCTGCTGACGCAGTACCCAGACGCGCCCCGCTACCGCACGGAGGAGTACGAGTACGTGGTGGACCGCCCCGCCATCGACCTGCTCACGGGCGGCCCGGAGTTCCGGCAAGCCACGGACGCGGGCGCGAGCCTGGAGCCCTGGCTGGCCGCGGAGGCGGCGGGCGCGGCGGCGTTCGAGCACACGCGCGCGCCGTTCTTGCTCTACCCCTGACGGCTCCCGTGGGCGGCGCGGGCGCTGCCCGGCGCCTGCAACGCACGAGCAACGCTACGTATGGGAGTAGCTCTGCAGCTCCCTCGGGAGGCCGCTGTCGATGGTGCGGCGGACGTGCTCCATGAGCTCGTCGCGCCGCGCCGTGCCGTACGCGGCGGGGTCCACCGGCGGGTGAAAGCGCACGCCGGCGCGCTTGCCGGGGCGCACACGCACCTGCTTGGCGGGCAGCACGTGCTGCGTGCCGAGGACCGTGACGGGCAGGATCGGGATGCCGGTCTGCAGCGCCAGCATGAAGCCCCCCGTCTTGAAGGGCAGCAGCCGGCCGTCCTCGGAGCGGGTCCCCTCGGGCGCGATCCAGATGTTGATGCCGGACTCGATGCGCTTGCGGGCCACCTCGAGCGCCTCACGAGCACGCGCGTTGTCGCCGCGGTCGATGTTCACGAACTCGGCCGCCGCCATGGCGGGACCGAGGAAGGGGATGCGGAACATCTCCTTCTTGGCGATCATGCGCAGCTCCGCCGGGTAGAGGTGCATCAAGAGGAAGATGTCGTAGGTGCTCTGGTGGTTGGACACCACGAGGTGCGGGCGCGTGGTGTCCACGTGCTCGAGCCCCTCCGCGAAGGTCTCGATGTCGGCGTGCCGCACCGCCGCCGCGGACCACTGCGCCAAGCGCGCGCTACAGCGCTCACGGGGGACGGGACCGAAGGCCGCCTCCACCATGGTCGGCGCGCAGATACGCAAGGTCTCTCCGCAGGTCTTGAGCGTGATGCTGAGCTTGGGCTTGTCCATGGCCCCCGAGGATGATGGGGAGCCGGCACGCGCGCCAGCGGCCGTTGCCGCCACACCCCGCGCCGTGCTGTACTGTCCCCATGACTGTGCGTGCCTTTGGAGGGCTCTTGGCGCTGGGCGCGCTGCTCGCCTCGTGCGGGGGTGGGCGGTCCCCCGCCGACGCTTCCACGGCGGACGCCCAGCTCCAGAGTGAGGCCGGCGTGGACGGCGGACAGGGTGACCAAGGAGGCCCAGTGGACCAAGGCGGCTCCGGCACGCTCGACGGAAACGTCTCCGGTCCACCCCCGCCTCCCGAGTGGCTTCCGCCCCCGGGGGTCACCGCCGAGCCAGGCTGGCGGGAGTCGACCGTGCCAGTGTGCTCGCGCTACGTCGGCCGACCCTACAAGAGCTTGGTCTGGGGCGACTCGCGGGGCGTGTTCCTGATGGTCGCCACGTCCAACAACGTCTTCGCTGGAGACCAATACCCGTCTGGGTGGTCCCTGCTGCTGAACGAGGGCTCGGGCTGGAGCGAGGTGCTCGAGTACTACGACGCGGGTTTCTCCAGTGCGCCCTATCGCTGGGCAGGGTTCGATGGAGCGCCGCTGTGGGTGCTGCACAACAGCTGCATGATTCGCGCCGTGGACGTCGACGAGGTCGCCTGCCTGCTCCCCGCGCCATTCGCTGGCAATGCCATCTGGATCTACGCGCGCTACGCGCCAGACGCGCTCGTCTACGTGCAGTCGCCCGACCTCCCGAACGGGCACGCCTCACTGCGACGCTTCGTGCAGGGGAGCGAGCCCGAGACGCTCGTGGAGGACTACCGGACCCTCGGGACGATGGGGGCCACAAGCCTCTGGAGCGACGGAACGACCATCGTGTTCGCGCACGGCGCCGGCATCACGGTGCGGGACGGCGCGGGGACTGTGCACCCGCCGGTGCCGTTGCCCGCACCCTTCGACTCGCCCCTCGAGGTCGCCGGGCCGGCCGATGCCTGGTACACGGACGGCGCGACGGCGACGCACTTGGGGCACTACGACGGAACCGCTGAGTGGACCACGCTCCAATTGCCCGCCCCGGCCTGCCCGGAAGAGAGCGCGACGTTCATCCGCGACACTTACGAGTCCGCCGGGACGCTGTGGGTGCTTCGCCGCAAGTCTCTGTACCGCTGGAAGGCGGGGGAGCTCACCACGGTGTTGGACTGGGATTGCGACACCCCGCAGCAGCTGGACACCATCGGCGGTTCGCCAGGAGCCGACGAGGTCTACGTCGTGCTGCTCGACCCCGCGTTCGAAGACTACCAGTGTGGTGGTTCGTTCATTCTCTGGTCCGACGGCGTGACCACCCGCAGGTTCTGAGCATGCTCGCACGATGTCCCCGCCCGCCAGCCTGGCTCGTCGCGGTCTGCTTCTTCAGCTACGTCGGATGCGCGCGCAGTCACTTTCTCGGCGAGCCCGACGCCGCGACCGAGGAGCCCGACGGCGGACGAGACACTGACCCAGACGCAGGTCCGAACACCATGCAGGACGCGAGTGCGGACCACGCCTTCCCCATGCGCGATGCCGACGTTCCTGATCTGGGACCATGGACCGCACCTGGCGTCACGACGCCGAGTGGCGACGTGTTCTGCGGCCCGCCCACGGCGAGCGACGTGCGGGTGGACCTCGTCGCGCGTGGGGACCAGCTGTGGCTGCTGATCGCGTCGGCGTCGGGCTGGAGCGTGCATGCGCGCAGCGACGCAGGCTATCGGTTGATCGCGAGCGGCGAGGAGCCATCCGTCCGGCGCGCCGCCGCTGCTCCTGACGGGCGCTTCTGGGTGCTGCCCTACGGTGCGTGCGCCGTGGCGGAGGTATCCACGGGCACGCCTCGCTGTGAGTTCGCGCTCGCGGATGCGCTGGAAGGCGCCCGCGCAGGAGAGAACACCGTCGCCATGAGCGTCGCCTCCGACACCGAGCAGTGGATCGCCACCGACTACGCGATCCTGCGCGGCGGCAACGCTGGTTGGGGCATGTTCCGCCGCGTCAGTCCGAACACACGGGTCCGCTTTCGCGACATCTGGGGCGACCGCTCGCTAGTCTCGCCCGTCGGTGACGTAGTTGGCGTGAGCTTTGTGGACATGTGGACCAACTTGCTCGAGGCGAGGGCACCCGGCGCGCCGGGCGGCGACTTCACCCGCGTGCACGGCAGCGACCGCAGCCATCTGTGGTTCGGGACCGCAGATGGGCGCCTGGTGCAGTACGACGAGCCAGGTTGGGTCGTGCACCGCACCGCGACCGTGCGCGACGGGTGCGAGCCCTCGGTCCGCGGGGTGTGGGCGGGCGGTCAGCAGTCCGCCTACTACGTCACGGGCCACGAGCTCGGCCTTGTCGACGCGAACGCTCCCGCGACGCGGACCGTTCTGCTGGAGTGGAGCTGCGCATCCTCAACCACGCTCGAGGGGGTCACGGGCGGCGCGCCAGACGCCGACGTCTTCGTCGCCGCGGTCGACCGGCAGCGCCTCGGCAGCGCGTGCGGACCCGTGGTGCTGCTGCGCGTCGATGGACAGCAGGTGTGGCGGCTGTAGCGGGCGCGCCCGCCGGCATCCGCGCCCCCCGCTCCGGCCAACGTCGTTGACTGACACGCCGAAGAAGGGAGATAGTCGCACCCATGGAGCGGACCCAGCCGTCAACGGAGTTGCCATCCAGCGCGCCCCACGACGTCTTGCTGGCGGGCCGCTACCGCTACGTGGCCGACATCGCGCGGGGGTCCACCGGCCGGGTCATCCACGTCCGTGACGAAGCCGGCGGCAAGTCCTGGGTCGCGAAAGCCGTCTCGCCCCAGGACGCCCCACGGCTCGCCGCCGAGATGGACGCGCTCGTGGACGTCTGCCACGTCAGCATGGTGCGCCCGCGCGAGCTGCTGCGGGTGGAGCGCCCACTGCCGCCCCCCTTCGCCCTCCGCGCGGGCAGCGCGGTCCTGATCGAGGAGCACCTCGACGGGGACACCCTCGCCAACACACGCTGCGGCACGTGGGCGGACGTCGCACGGGCAGGCGCTCAGCTGGCTGCGGCGCTGAGCGAGCTGCACCGCGTGAACCTCGTGCACGGAGACGTGTCGCCGCACAACGTCATCGCGCTCGCCAGCCGCTGGGTGCTGGTGGACCTGGGGCACGTGGGCGCGCCAGGGTATGCGGGCGGAGTGGCCGGCACGCTGGGCTTCATGGCGCCCGAGGCCTTCTCGGGGATGCGCACCCCCGCGACGGACCTCTACGCGCTCGGGGCGACGCTGCTGGCCACAGCGCCGGGCGCGGTGCCCCTGCCTCTGCCGTCGGGGCTGGCCGACGCGCACGAGCACGCGCAGCGGCTGCAGCAGCTCGCGCGGGAACGGCTCCGCGAAGCCCCCTCCCCGCTGTCGGAGCTGATCACCGCGCTGGTGGCCCCGTCGCAGACGGTGCGGCCGAACGACGCGCAAGAGGTGGCCGCGCGCTTCGCCTGGGAACACGAGGAGTCTCAGGACGCCCCCGGCACCGAGGAGCTCGCACCGCTCCGGATGCGCGCGCGCCGCAACGCCCCGCGCTTGGCGGGTGCGCTGCGCAGCGCGCGCTTCGTGGGCCACGAGGAGGCCTTGGACGGGGCGCTGCGGACCGTGCGCGAGCGCGCCACGGGAGCGCTGCCCGCGACGCTGGTGTGGATCAGCGGCCCGCCCGGCAGCGGGCGTGAGCGCTTCGCGCAGGAGCTCGCGCAGCGCCTCCAGCGCACGGCCTTCGACGGTGGGCTCCCCGTTCCAACCCTCACGCGGACCCCCGCCTTGCCAGCCCCGCCCGAGCACCCGGCCGTCGTGGAGTGGGTGGCCCCGGACGCCGACGCGACGCGGGCACTCCGCTTCCTGGACGCGAGCGAGCTCGAGCGCAGCCCCTGCGTCGTGGTCGCCGTGCGGCGTGAAGATGCCCCGCGGAACGGTCAGGCCACCGAGCCCGCCGCCGCGGATGCCCGCGTGATCGAGGTGCAGCTGGGGCCCGTGAGTCCCGCCGCGGTCCGCGCGCTCCTCTCGGACGCGCTGCGCGAGGACCCGACCCCGGCGGAGCTGGACGCCGCGCTCGCGCTCACGGGCGGGCTCGTGGGGGCGCTGGTGGAGCTGCTTGCCACGCGCACGCTAGAGGGAAGCTTCCTGCGGGCGCGCGACCTGCTGGCGGTACGCGGCCCGAGCGCCGAGTGGAGTCCCCCGCCGCTCCCCATCGCCACCATGGAGCTGCTGGAGCAGGCGAGCGTCTGCCGCGACGGGCTCCCACTGCCGGTCGACGACGGCGTGCCCGAGGGGCTCTCGAGCACGCTGACGTTGGGGCTGTTGAGCACGGACCGCGCCGGGCACGTGGTCCCCCGTGCAGACGTGCGCGAGGCCGTCTTGGCCCAGCTGACCGCGGCCCGCCGCGCCCGCATCGCGAAGGGGCTGTTGCCCCGCATCGAAGCGCCGCTGGTGCGCGCCCACGTCGCTGCGGAGGCTGGAGACACGGCGCTCGCGGAGAGCGAGCTGCGACGCGCTCTGCGCAGCAGTGGGACGGACACCCCAGAGGTGACTCCGGAGCGCGTGAGCGGCGTCGCGGCGAGGTTGCCCACGGCCAGCCCCGAGACGCGCCGCGAGGTGGCGGCCTGGCTGCGTCGCGCGGCCGCGACCGAGCTGGCGCTGGCCGCGCTCGAGGGCCTCGAGGATGTGGAGTCGCTGGCGCTGCGGGCGGAGGTGCTGCGACAGCAGGGAGACCAAGAGGGCGCGGCGACCGCGCTGGAGCTGGCCAGCAGGGACCCGGCCGCAAAGACGAGCGAGGCCTACCTCCGCAGCGCGGGGCGCCTGGCCCTCGAGCGAGGCGGCGCAGGTGCGCTGCTCGAGGCGTTTGCGCAGCACTCACCGGACGCGCCGCACGACTCACCGGCGTTCCTGGAGGTGCGCGCGCTCGACCGCTGGGCGCACGCCGATCTCGAGCGCGCCGACCGCGACGCCGAGCTCGCGACCACGCTGGCCCTGCGCCGCGACCGGCCCGGGGACGCGGCGCGCTGCGCCTCCGTGCGCGCCACCATCGCCCAGCGCCGAGGGGACGCCGCGAGCGCCTATGCGCTGGGGCGCAGCGCGTTGGAGCTGGCAGAGCGCGCGGGTGAGAAGCTGGCGGCCGCCGTGTACGGGCTGAACCTGGGCCTGGCCTGCTTCGAGCTGGGCCGTCTCGGAGAGGCGCTGACGCGCGTGCGCACGGGCGCGGAGCGGCTGGCCGAGCTGGGACGCGACGACCTGTTGGCGCAGGCCACCCTCAACCTCGCGCACGTCCACCTGGCCTTTGGCGACGACGGCGCCGCGGCCGAGCTCCTGCCGCTCGCGACGCGCAAGGCGGAGAGCGCCTCCCTCCCGAGCGTGCTGGCGCACGCCGACCTGACGCGAGCCAGCATCGCGTTGCGGCGGGGCAAGCTGCAGCCCTGCGCAGCCTACGTAGATGCCGCGCTAGACCGCGCGAGCGCCTGCGGCCCAGCAGCGCTGCCGCTGCTGCTGGCGCGCGCGGCGCTCTGCCTGGCGGAGGGAGCCGAGCCGGAGCGCGCGCTCAGCCTGCTGTCGGACGAGAGGCTCCGCGGCGCCCTGGACGACGCCGACGCGAGCCTGACCCTGCGGCTGGCCCGAGGAACCCTCGCGCTGCGGGGCGACGCAGCCGCACGGCGTGACGCCGTGGAGCAGCTGGCGCCGGCGGCGGCCGACCCGCGTGGCTGGGAGCGGCAGCTGCAGGCGTCTCTGCTGACGAGCGAGCTCCTCGAGAGGCTGGGTGACACGCCGGGTGCGCTGAGTGAGGCTCGTCGGGCACGCGGGCTGCTCGACAGCGCGCTCGACTCGCTGCCCAACACGCTGCGGCCCGTGCTGCTGGAGACCCCGCGCTACCAGCGGGCGCTGCGCGTGGCGCCGCTCGTCGACCGCTCCGCGATGACCGCACTGGGCGGTCACGATGCCTTTCGCGAGCTGCCGCTCCACGTGCAGCGCTTCATCAGCGCGGGCACCCCCGGGAGGCTCCTGCAGCGCATCGCCGACGCCGCTCAAGCCCTCACGCGCGCGGGGCGCGGCTTTGTCGTGGAGCGGGACAGCGAGGGCGGCTGGCTGACCCTTGCGTCCACGGACGACGCCTCGGGCCCGGCGCGGGGGTTCTCGCGCTCCGTCGCAGGACGCGCCCTGGCGAGCGGCCGCAGCGTGTCCGCCATCGACGCTGTGGAGGACGCGCAGCTCAACACGAGCGGCAGCGTCATCAGCATCGGGACGCGCTCGGTGCTGGCCGCGCCTCTGGTCTGTCCAGGGCGCCAGCTGGTCTTGTATGTGGACGACCGCACACGCCCGGCGGCCTTCGACCAAGAGAGCGAGGAGGTCTTCGTGGCCTGCGCGGAGCTGGGCGCCCTGGCGCTGACGGCCAGCTGGGACGCCGCCGCCCTGAAGCAAGAGCGGCAGAAGCTCGCCGCCGCAGAGGCCGCGCTGCGCACCGACGTGGACGCGCAGCAAGAGGAGATCACCGCGCTGCGGCGCGCCGTGATGAGCACCGAGCACGGCGGCATGGTGGCCGGCCCCGGGCCCATGCGGCGCACCCTCGAGCTCGCGCAGCGAGCGGCCGCGTCCGCCGTGCCCGTGTTGATCCTGGGCGAGAGCGGCACCGGCAAAGAGCTCGTGGCGCGCTTCCTCCACGACCAGAGCGCGCGGCGCGACAAGCGCTTCGTGAGCGAGAACTGCGCCGCCATCCCGGAGACCCTGCTGGAGTCGGCCCTCTTCGGCCACGAGCGCGGGGCGTTCACGGGGGCCGACAGGGCGCGCCAGGGCCTCTTTCATGCCGCTGACGGTGGCACCCTCTTCCTGGACGAGATCGGGGAGATGAGCCCGGCCATGCAGGCCAAGCTGCTGCGCGTCCTGCAGAACGGCGAGGTGCGCAGCGTGGGCGGCTCGCGCGTGAGCCGCGTAGACGTGCGCTTGGTGACGGCGACGCACCGCGACCTCCGCGCCATGGTCACCGCCGGGGAGTTCCGAGAAGACCTCTACTACCGCATCACCGTGGTGACGCTGGAGCTCCCGCCGCTGCGCGAGCGTCCAGACGACATCCCGCTCTTGGTGCGTCACTTCCTGCGTAAGCACCGCGAGGGCGCGCCGCCGCGCATCGTGCCGGAGGCCATGCAGCGGCTCGTGAGGGCCCCGTGGCCGGGCAACGTACGGCAGCTGGAGAACGAGGTGCAGCGGCTGCTGGTCATGGCGGGAGACCCGATCGAGGCGCGTGACGTGGTGCTGCACGGGCCGAGCAGCGCCACCGACTCGTTCGCGGCGGGGGACACGGAGGGCTCCCTCGCGCTGCGCGACCACGTCGACGCGCTGGAGCGACGCTTGATCACGGCCGCGCTGGCACGCACCGACAACAACCAGACGCGCGCGGCGCTGGAGCTGGGCGTCAGCCGCTACGGGCTCCAGAAGATGATGAAGAGGCTGGGTCTGCGCGACTGAGCAGGGGGGCGCGCACGCCTCGTGCTAGCGTGCCGCGATCGAATCGGGCGTCATGGTCACTACCTCCGCGATGACTCACAGCATTGGCTTGCCTGCGGACGCAGCCGCTGTCGCGAGCGTGCGCGAGCTGGAGCGCCGTCGGCAGCGCGGACTGCTGCGCGCGCGTCTCTTTGGAGGGTCTGCGGAGCCTGTCAGGCTCGGGCGCTTTCAGATCGTGCGCAAGCTCGGCGAGGGCGCGGCGGGCGTGGTGTACGCGGCCTTCGACCCGCGCATGCAGCGCACCGTGGCGCTCAAGGTGCTCATGGCGGCCGACACGGACCGGCGCGCGCTCATCCGTGAGGCGCGCGCGCTGGCGCAGCTGAGCCACCCCAACGTGTTGACCGTGTACGAAGTGAACGACGAAGGGGACCTGGCGTACATCGTGTCCGAGCTGGTCGAGGGGGGGTCCCTGCGCGACTGGATGGGGTCACCCCGCTCGCTGAGCGAGCAGCTCACGATGCTGCGCGGCATGGGAGAGGGCGTGGCCAGCGCCCACCGCGCGGGCCTCGTGCACCGCGACCTGAAGCCGGAGAACGTGCTGGTCGGCGACGGGCGGCCGCGCATCGCCGACTTTGGTCTGGCGAAGGTCTGGGCCGCCGAGGGAGACACGCTGGGCGTGGGCCGCGTGGTCGGCACGCCGGGCTACATGGCCCCGGAGCAGCGCCGCGGTGCGGCCCCCAACCCGAAGAACGATCAGTTCAGCTTCGGGGTCATCGCCTACGAGCTGCTGTACGGCCGGCACCCGTTCGTGGTGCCCGGCGCGAGCCCCGCGCACGCTGCCGCGCAGGTTGGCGCACCCAGTGTCGCCCTCGAGCGCAGCCCTCGGCTGGACCCTGACGCACAGGTGCCGCCCCCCGCACGCACTCACCCTGCCGCAGCGGCGTGGCCGGTCGTGGAGCGCGCCCTCGCGGGGGACCCCCAGGCGCGCTGGCCCGACGTAGAGAGCGCGGTCGCAGCGCTGGTCGCGGCGCTTGAGGCACCGTCGCGTGAGGCGAGCAGGCGCAGCGGAGCGCTCACCCGCGTGCTGCTCGTGGCGGGGGCGGCGTGCGCCGTGGGGGCGGGCGGCTGGCTGGCAGCCACCAGGCTCGCAGTCGAGGCACCGCCTCCCGCCGACACGCCGTCCCCTGGCGAGGCGGATCTCTACGCAACGCAGTACCCCAGCCTCTCGCCCATCTTCGCCGCCCAAGACTGGGCGGGCTGTGTGGCCTTCTTCGAGCAGCACCCGACCACGGCCGCCGGTCGCGCGACGTGGGTGAACTGCGCCGAGGCCACCCGTGATCCCGCCCAGCTGGCGCGCGCGTGCGCCGCCACCGAGGCGGACCCCCGCCCGCCCGCTGCCTGCGATGCCGTGGCGCGCGAGGCACGTCAGCTGCTGGCCGCCGGGCAAGGCACGGAGTGCATCAAGATGCTCTGGGAGACCGAGTTCAATGACACACGCGGTGCCGTCATGACGGCGTGCACCCAGCAAACGCCGAACGCGTTCGATGACGCGTACGCATGCCTGTACAGCGAGCGAACGGAAGGCCCGCACGGCCGCCTGACCGTCTGCGGATTCGGCCAGGGCCTCATCGTCAACGCGGCGGGTGTCTTCATCCCGGTCGATCTCTACGCACAGCAGTACGCGGTCTCCCGTGAGCCCGCCGCCTGCTCGAAGCTCTTGCGCGAGCACTCGCACCCGAACCCAGAGTCCACGTGCGATGCCTTCGTCCGCGGTGAGTCCCCGCCCGGGAACTGAAGAACCCTCGCGGACCTCGCTGTGACGCCTTCGGGCAGCCTGCGCGCGCGCACCGTTCGGCCTCTGCCGAGGCGGCGCCTACGCTGGTGGCCGCAAATGATAACATTCGGGCCGGTGCAGGAGAACCGGGTTCGAGCGGACCTCGATAGGATTCCCGTACTTCGTCACCGCCTAGCAGGAAGCATGGCGGGAGCGCACACGCTGGCGCCGCCGAAGCACGAGTACCGCTTCGACCGTCGGGTATCGCGGCCAGCGAATGACCAGCCCGAGAGCCACCAGGAAACAGAGCCCATGTCACGCCACCACTCAGGTCACCCAACCGCCTTGTTGCTCCTCGCCCTCGGCCTCATCGCCGGGGCCACCCCGCTTGGCGGGTGCAACGAGTGGTTCGCCCTTGGGTGCACCCCAGGGCCGGACTCGGGTGACCCCTCCGGCGGTGTCACGGGCCCGCTGCGCATCCTGGTGTCGAACGACGACGGCGTACACGCCGAGGGGATCGACGTCCTCGTGGCCGCGCTCGCTGGCGACCCTGCGTACGAGGTGACCGTCTACGCCCCAGCGATCGACCAGAGCGGGAGCGGCGACTCGGACCAGTGCGGCACGCTCTCGCAGACGGCGACGACGACCCTCTCGGGCTACCCGGCTGTCGGGGTCGACGGCTGCCCCGCCGACGCCGTGACCCGCGGCCTGGCTCACATGAACGCGGCGGGAGCACCGCCGCACCTGGTCGTCACCGGCATCAACGCCGGCCAGAACGTGAGCATCCTCGTCGCTCAGGCGCTCTCGGGCACGGTCGGCGCGGCCAAGACCGCCGTGCGCGCGGGCATCCCTGCCCTCGCCGTCTCCCAGGCCCTGCCCGAACCGCACGACTTCGCGAGCGGCGCCACCGCCGCCGTGACCTGGATCGAAGAACACCGGGAGGAGCTGCTGGACGGCACGGCGCCGCTCGTGCTGACGAACATGAACGTGCCGACCTGCGCCCCAGGGACGAGCATCCGCGGAACCATCGACGACCTGCCGCTCGCCTTGAACCCCCTGCTGTCGCTCGCCCCCTCCAACTGCGCGTCGTGGCTGGTCCTCCCACCAACCGACGGCATCGCGCTCCAGTCCGGCGTCATCAGCATCAGCGAGGTGTGGGTCCCCTGACAGCGAGCGAGTCGCCGTCAACGGTGCCCTCTCGGGACCGTTCCCTCGCGGTCGAACACGCGGTTCGCCCCCAACCGCGAGGCCTCGGCAACTTTCCCGACCTTGCTGGGCCAGCGCGGAATTGGCATCCTGCGCGGCGATGCCCGCAGGCCCGCAAGCTACCGCAGACGAACACGCGCTCCTCGAAGCCTGGCGCGCGGGCGACGCCGCGGCCGGGGAGGCGCTCTGCGAGAGGCACTTCGACGCCATCTACGAGTTCTTCGCTTCGAAGCTGACCATCGACGTGGGCGACTTGGTCCAGCGCACCTTCCTGGGCTGCATCGAGGCCCGCGACCGCTTTCGCGGCGAGTGCAGCTTCCGCACCTTCCTCTACGCCATCGCGCGTCACGAGCTCTACGGCTACTTCCGCTCGCGCCACCGTGGTCAGCTCATCGACTTCGCGCACTCCTCGCTGCAAGACCTGTCGCCCGGCCCCAGCAGCCTGCTGCACGCCGGCACCGAGAAGGCTCGTCTGGCGGAGGCGCTCCGCGCGCTGCCCCTCGAGCTGCAGATCATCCTGGAGCTGCGCTTCTGGCAGGGCCTGACGGGCCCGGAGCTGGCCCTGGTGCTGGACGTCCCGGAGGGCACCGTGCGTAGCCGCCTGCGGCGTGGTGTGGAGGCGCTGCGGGAGCACATGCTGCGAGCCAGCGGCAGCCCCACCGGCGCCGCACAGGCTGCCCAGCAGCTCGAGGCGTGGTCCACTCAGCTGCGCGCGGAAGACCCACTCAGTCCCGCCTGAACGGCTTGGGCCGCAGCGCGCCTTGCACGAGCCGGCCCCACCCCGCGACGCACCACCCCCCCCCCGATCGAACACGGGAGGCCCGCCCGGTGACGCGGGAAGCACCATGACGCGTCAGCGCGGCTCGGCGTCGATGAGGCCCGCGCCGTACGCGTACCGCACCAGGTCCGCGATGCTCTGCACGCCGAGCTTCCCGCGGATCTTCGCGAAGTGGTTGCTCACCGTGCAGGAGTGCACGTTCAGCTCGGCCGCGATCTCTGCCACGGTCGCGCCCGCCAAGAGCCGCATGAAGACCTGGTGCTCGCGCGGGGTGAGCTCGTCGTGCGGCGCACCCCCGCTCGCCACCTCCCCTGCCGCCCGCTGCATGAGCTCGTAGCGCGGCGTCGAGACCGCGCTGCGGATGGCCTCGACCAGCGCCTCGGGCGCCCTCTCCTTGCTGACGTACGCCACCGCCCCCGCCGCGATGCTGCGCTTCGCGAGCTGCTCCTCCGGGTACATGGAGTGCACGACAATGGGGAGCTGCGGGCGGCGAGCGTGTAGGCGCCGCAACACCTCGGTGCCCGTGACGCGAGGCAGTGAGAGGTCCAGCACCAACACGTCGCACGTGTCCACCAGCGGGCTGTTCAGCACCTCGCGGCCGTTGCTCGCTTCGCCCACCACCTCGAAGCCGCCGATCTCGTGCAGCACCTGCCGCATCCCCATGCGCACCATGGCGTGGTCGTCGGCGATGAAGACGCGGATCACGACGTCACCTCGCTCGCGCACGGGACGCGCACGAGCACTTTGAGACCGCCGCCCGGCTCGGCCGTGAGGCGCAGCTCGCCGTCCAGCTCGTGGACCCGCTCGCGGAGCCCCATGATGCCGAACCCCAGCGTCTCGGCTTCGGCGTCGAAGCCGCACCCGTCGTCCGTCACGGCCAAGGTCACCTCCTGCGCATTGAGCGCGAGCGCCACGTGGATGGACGTCGCGCCGCTGTGCTTGAGCGCGTTGTTGGTCGTCTCCTGGAGGGCGCGAAACACCGTCAACGCTACGCGGGGGTCGAGGGCCTCGAAGCGGAGTCCCCGCGCGCAGCGCGACTCGAGCACACAGGCCACGCTGGTGCCCTCGCCGATGCGCTCGCACAGCCACTCGGCCGCGGCCTCGAGCCCGTGGTCTTCGAGGATGCGTGGGCTCAGGCTGGCCACCACGGCGCGCAGCGACTGCGTCGACCCGTCCAGCAGCGCCGCAAGGTCGGCGACCAGGAGATCCAAGGGCTCGCCGCTGGTGCGCTGAGCGCGGGCGGACAGCCGCGCCAGCGCGTAGCGCATCGCCGTCATGCTCTGGCCCAGGTCATCGTGCAGGTCGCGGGCGATGCGCCGCCGCTCGGATTCCTGGACGGACGAGAGGTGCTGCGCCAGCGCCTGCAGCTCGCGGGTGCGCTCCCGCACGAGGTCGCTGAGCGAGGCCGTCAGGGCGGCCAACTCCGCGTTGGCGCGCTGCGTGGCCAGCTGCTGGAAGAACGCGTGGCGCGTGACCCGCAGCCACAGTTCCCCCACGGCGATGGACAGCAGCACGGCGAACACCTGGAAGCTGACCTGGCTCCCGAACCCCGGCGTCGTGATGTTGTCGACGTTCGACGCCATGTAGCTGCCCACGAGCGTGCCGCTCACCAAGGTGGAGGCGAGGACGCGCGCCCCCAGGCGCAGGGGAATGAACGCGACGGGGATGATCGCGATGGCCGCGTCGGCGAACCACTGCAGCCCCTCGGGGCCGGCGGCTCCCAGCGAGTAGCCGATGGCCCCGGAGAAGGCCGCGTACATCGTGGTGGCCGCCAGCAGCGCGCTGTTACCGCTGGGCTTCCAGACGCCGAAGACGACCACGCCCGTGAGCACCACGGACAGCGCGCGCCACCGGAGCGCGGCAAACACGGGCACGTGCTCCGGTCGGGGGATGACCACCAGGTCGAGGGGCCACCAGGCGAGCGTGAAGAAGGCCATCACCACAGAGGCCATCAGCCCCAGCTGCCGCGCGAGAGTGGCCGCGTAGTCGTCAAAGGTCGCCTCGTCCTGCGGCGACTGCGGCGGGACGGCGCGAAACAGCGGTGGGACGAGGTGGTCGAGGCGCGAACTCACGTGGGCCCTCAGAGCGTAGCGTGAATCGCCGAGCGGGTTGATCAGCTCGCGCACCAGAGGTCGTACACCGTCGCCGCCGACCCGAACAGGGAGCGGGGGAGGCTGCAGAAGAGCAGCTTGGCGGTGGCGTAGGCGGGGTTCCCACCTGCCCCGCTCTGCTCGATGAGCTCATTGATGACGGCTGACATCTGCTGGACCACGGCGTCACGGTCGTACTCGTCGAGGCCGTACTCGTCGAGAGCGTTCTCGGCACAGTGCGAGTCCTGGAAGTCCTCGTGATCTCCGTCCCAGCAGATCAGCAGCGCGGCGCCGCCCACCAGCTGGAGGCCGTCTACGTAGTTACTCTCGCACAGGCGTCCCTCGAACGAGCGCAGCGAGAACACCCCCGCACCCAGGTCTCCGCGGCGACACAGGTACATCTCGAGCGCGGACGTGTCGCCGCTCATCGCGTCGATCTCCCCCACGAGCTCGTCCTGAATGTGGCGTTGGATGTTGGAGGCCTCCTCTTCGGGGTCCTCTTCGGCCTCACAGGCGACGAGTGGATATAGCGCGAAGAGGGCGAACAGCGGCAGCAGGCGGTGGGTCATGCGGGCAGCTTGGCAGGGGCGTCGGACGCTCCTCAACGGCTCCAAACCATTGTTTGGTCGTTTGGCCGCCGCGACGTTCAGCGCGCGGGCACGCGCACTCGCACCGGCCTGCGCGGGGCCACCGACACGCGCTCGGGCGCGGGCGGGTCCGAGGGGTCGAGCGTGATCACGGGGACGTCGACCGACTCCACGGTCACGGGTGGCTCGTCGATGGGCGGGGGGGTGTAGGACTCAATGCCACCTTGCACGACCTCCATGGGCATTGTCCCCATGACCTCGCAGGGCTCCCCCATCGTCGTCGAATACGTGCCCGCCCCGGCTGCGGCGCTGACGGTCAGCGTGGCAGCCAACGCGAGCCTCCGCAGGCGGCGCCTACCGCTTCCGCTGGGGCAGTCCGAGGTCATCACGGTTCCATCCGCGCGCCGATAGAAGCGCACGCACAGCTCTCCCTCTCGGTCCCTCAAGAGCGCCTCGGCCTGTTGCGGGGCGAGCGCCGAGAGGTTGTACACGTTCTTGTCGCACTTGCCGCAGTGGCGGACGCGGTCGTCGCCTTGCATCCCGTCCCAGGACTCGCGGCACGGGCTCGCCACGCGCAGCTGGCTCAGCTGCGGCAGCGCGCGACGTAGCCGCGCGTGGTCCAGCTGCGGCCCCAGCGCCTCGAGCTCACGTCTCACGCGCGCGGAGCGAGCGACGTGGGCGTCGTGCGCCGCCAGCTGGGCTTCCAGCGCCTCGAGTTCTTGTTGCAGCTCGCGCTCGCGGGCGGCCAGGACGGGGAGAGCGTCGCGGTAGGACATGGGCCTCCGACCCGCGTGCCGTGGCGCTCCTTGGCAGCTCGTGCGGTGAGGGACCCCACAGCCTCTGTCGCGGTCCGCGCGAGCCAAACAATAGTTGAGGACCCTCGTGGGTCACGGCGGAGCTGCGCATGGTGTCGGCGTTCGGCGTGCACCGCACCGAACGCAGCAACCCCGAAAGGCTCCACGATGCGTCTACGAACCACTTCCCTCTCACGCGCCTGCATCCTCGGTGTTCTCGGCGCCGCCATCGCCGCTGCTGGCTGCGGCGGCTCGAGCCCGTCCGATCCCGATCTCGACGAAGACGGCTTCCGGGCCTCCGTGGACTGCGACGACACCAACGCCGCCATCAACCCCGACGCGGCCGAGGTCGCCTACAACGGCGCCGACGACGACTGCGACGCGACGACGTTGGACGACGACCTGGACGAGGACGGGTTCGTCGCGGCTCAGGACTGCGACGACGACAACGACGCGATCAACCCCGACGCCGTCGAAGTCACTTACAACGGCGCCGACGACGACTGCGACGCGACGACGCTGGACGACGACCTGGACGAGGACGGGTTCGTCGCGGCTCAGGACTGCGACGATGACGACGACACCATCCACCCGGACGCGACGGACGTCGGCTGGGACGGCGAGGACACGAACTGCGACGGCCGGGACTTGGGCGCCACCGCCGCGAGCCCCGCGCAGCGGATCCGAGTCGACGCGGCGCTCGACGGCAGCGCGGTGGTGCGCCTTGCCACCAACGAGTCGCACGCGCTGGTAGTCGGCGTGTCCCAGTCCGGGCTGGGCGCCACGCTGAGCGCCGCTTCGGATGGCACCAGCGTCGACGTGACGATCGGGACCCCCGGCGCCCTGGTCCCGCGCCGCGTCACCGCGTTTGCGCGCGCCGGCGGCTTCGGCGTGGTGTACACGCTGCCCGACTTCGGAGCCAACGGCTGGTGCCACGTCTACGCGCACACCGTCAGCAACGCAGGCGTGGTGGGACCCGCTGTGCAGGTGACGGCCGTGGTCCCTGCCATGGGCATGGCGCCCGCCGTGAACTCCGCGGCGTTCTGCGACCGAGACCCTCTCGGCGTCCAAGGCGACAGCGACTGGGTGTTCTTCGTGCAGCCGCAGGGTGTCGTCGCTGGGAACACGGCCGAGAACGCGCAGCTGGTGCGCCGCACCCTCGACCTCGCCGTGGGCTCGGCGACGCTGTCGCCTCCGGCTGTGTTCGGGGTGAACCAGAGCAACCGAGGCGGCCAGCTCCTGGACGTGGTCCACAACGGGGAGATCGCCGCGCTGGCCTACACCTACACCTACTCGCGCGAGACCAAGCTGACCTTGTGGGGCGAGTCGGGCATGCTGAACAACGCCAGCAACGCGCAGGTATACGGCGGTGAGGGCGTGGTCTTCGCCGAGCCCTCCAACACCAACCCGCCCGTCGGCGTGAGGCTCGTCGGCACGCCGTTCGATGACGTGAGCAACACCAGCACCTTCACGTTCAGTCGGTTGGACGGAGCCGCCGGGCAGCGTCGCTTGGAACGTGCCGAGGTCGTGGTGACCGGCACGGGTCGAGGCACCCCCACCGTCACGTACGCAGCGAACATCGGCACGCCTACCACCGTGACGACCATGCTGGACGCGCTGGGCAACGCTGGCGCGGTGGGCAGCGGCGCGTCGCGCTACACATGGTGCGCCGCCGACATGCTCGTGGGGGCCGTCTTCGGAACGTCTGACGCAGGGGTGCCTGTCGACGCGACGCTCACGGCGTCCACGCCGGTCGCGCTGGTGGACTCGCGCCAGACGGCGACGCGCCTCGTACACCTCGTGTCTGCGGCGGGCGTTCACACGCTGATCACCGAAGAGCCTTGAGAGAGCGCCGTGCGGGTCGCGGTCGTTCACGGTGTTCAGAGGCGACGACGGTCGGTCCTTCGCACCTGCGGCCCGACCCGCGCACCCACGCAGCCAGCGGCGAGGCCGTTGGTCGGTCATAAGCCCTCTGGAGCGAACGTTGCATACACGCGCTTCCGAGGCGCGCACCATGTGACGCACCACTGCGCCTGCGTTGCGCTCGACCGAGGACCCGCCAACATGCCACAGACACCCACGTCCACCCCGCGCGACCCGCTTCGCCGCGCGCTCGGCCAGAGCGAACATGTGCAGGACAAGGTCGAGCGCGCGGCCCAAGGCCTCGGATCCGTCAACGCCACGCTCAAGGGCGATGTGGGCTTGGGAATCACGCCTGCGGAACTGGAAGTCGCGAGGACCAAGAGCGAGGTGATCAAGGACCGCGTCCAGGAGGCTGCCGACGAGCTCGTGACCGTCAACCTCATGCTCAACGACGAGATACTGGAACGCCGCCACCTCGAGGCCGAGCTGGAGAAGAGCCAGTCGGCGCTCGCACAGAGCCAGGCGGAAGCCGAAGCGTCAAATCACGCCGCGCTGCACGATCCACTCACCGGGCTTCCAAACGCGACGCTCTTCGGAGACAGGCTCGAGAACGCGCTGGCGCAGGCGGGGCGGCGCGGGTCGCTCCTGGCTGTGATGTTCATCGACCTCAATCGCTTCAAGCACATCAACGACACCCACGGCCACGAGGTGGGGGACCGCGTGCTTGCGGTCGTCGCGAAGCGTCTCGAGGGCCTGGTCCGCGAGGGTGACACCGTGAGCCGCCGAAGTGGGGACGAGTTCCTCTTCCTGATGGTCGACCCCACCGACCCCTCCCATGTCGCAGCGCTCGCCACGCGCATCGCCGACGGCATCGCCAAGCCGCTTCAGCTCGACGGGCTCTCGCTGTCGTTGTCGGCGAGCATCGGCGTCGCGTGCTTCCCTGGAGACGGCGCAACGTCGGGCGAGCTGCTCGCCCGCGCCGACGCGACGATGTACGGCGCCAAGAGGATCCGCAGCACGTCCGACTGATCACCTGGGGCCCGTCGCTTCCGAGCTTGCAGCGGCCAGAGGCCGCTCGGGGCATCGCCTTGACCGGGCAGGCATCATTTTGATGGGAGCCGCGTTGCGCGTCGCTCGCCTGCTGGCGTCAGCGCAGCGGAGCAGGCCCACACCGAGGTACCCCGGCCAGATCGACCGCTCCGCTCTCCATCTGAAGGTCCGAGAAGCGGTCCACCATGCGCAGCGCGATGTTCAAGAGGGGTCTGTCGGTCGAGTAGATCATGCGGGGGCGTGCCCCGCCGATGAGCAAGCGCATCGCGATGAGCCCGCGCGGATGACACACGCGCGCGTGGAGATCGAAGATGGACCCCGTGGCGCGGATGTCCGTCCCGCTGATGGCCTCACGGCCGTCCATGAAGAAGTTGCCGTAGACCCCGGACACGACCACGTCGGTCGGGCGCTCGTCTGCTCCTTGGCGGGACGAGTCGTGGTCGAGCCGCAAGCCTGCCTGTGAGACGTGGATGGCGATGGACGCCCCCGTGAGGACGCGCACCGTGGTGTCTTCGACCACGACGTGATCGAGCATCACCCGCACACCCGCGCCGTCGCTGTGTTCACTCGGGTCGGGCGCACCGAACGCGTCTTCGATGGAGGTCGAGTTGAGCTCGCCCGTGAAGATGCGCACCTCGGCCCCGCGGGCCCGGGCGCGGTCGAAGCGCACCGTCTTGCTGAGCAGCGCGCTCAGTACCAGGTGCACCTCGGCCTCGTCGATGTGCACCACGTCCCGGCCGCGCGGGTCCTCGAACGCCAGCCCGCGCACGTGGGCCGTCGTGAGACCGATGGAGAGGACCTCGTCGATTCGCATCCGCCCCGCGATGGCGTCGGACACCGCGTCGACGATGAGCTCGCCCGCCCTGGCGCGCCCCCATCCCGTCTGAAGCACCAGCGTCAACCCGAGCCACAGCGCGAAGGGCGACACAGCGGCGACCAGCGCGGTGCGGCGCAACCGGGCGCGGCGCTGCGGGCTCATGGGCATCGGGCAGCGTAGCACCCCTCTCATGTCACGAAGCCATTCGCGGCCATCGCGGCGCGAGTGTCGATTGTGGTGATCGAAGCGCCGCGTGCCGCCACTGACCTGCCGATGGGCCCAGCTTGCCCAGAGGAGACCGTCATGACGTTGCGTGCATCCCATACCTTCGCCTTCGCGTTGCTTGCCCTCTTTGCCGTGTCCGGCTGCGACGGCGGCGGAGCCCCTCCCAACCCTGACGCGTCCGTCATGGACGCCAGCGCTGGCGCTCCCTTGGGCGCGTCGTGCACCGCAGCGGCCGGCTGCGAGAGCGGCTACTGCGTGGACGGAGTCTGCTGTGAGTCCGCCTGCGACGGGGTGTGCGAGTCCGCCACGTGCGGGAGCAGCGGCGAGTGCATCCTCGCCGACGCCGCCACCGTGTGCCGCGCTGCCAGCGACCTGTGCGACGTGGCCGAGACCTGCACCGGTACCTCGAGCGCGTGTCCCGCCGACCTGCTGGCCAGCGCAGGGACCGAGTGCCGCGCCGCCGTCGGCGTGTGCGACCTGCCCGAGCTGTGCACCGGGAGCAGCGCGGCATGCCCCAGCGACGTCGTGGTGAGCAACGGGGCCGAGGTGACCTGTCGCCCGAGCGCCGGGGCGTGCGACCTCACGGAGACGTGTAACGGGACGAGCACCGACTGCCCAGCCGACGTGCTCGCCGACGAGGAGACCGCGTGCGGCACCTATCAGTGCACCGGATCCGCGGCGGCGTGCCCCACCTTCTGCGCCACCCACGCGGACTGCGCCACCGGCGCCATGTGCGTCAGCAACGCGTGCCTCTTCGGCCGCTGGGCGTTCACCACCAGCGGCACGAGCAACGGCAACCTGGGCGGCCTGGCCGGAGCGGACGCCTTCTGTCAAGGGTTCGCCGACGCCGCGGGCCTGCCTGGCACCTACCGAGCCTGGCTCAGCGACAGCACGGGCTCGCCCTCCACGCGCTTCACGCAGTCCACCATCCCGTGGGTCATGCCCGTGGGTAGCAACGGCGGCGTGGTCCTCGCCGACGACTGGGCGGACCTCACCGACGGCACCATCGACGCGCGCTTCGTCTGGACCGAGCTCGGCGCGGAGGTGAACAACAACATCCCGTTCACCAACACCACCGGCGCTGGCACCGAGTGGAACGGCAACGACTGCAGCGACTGGACGTCCACCGCCGGCAACGGCGCCTACGGCAACACGGGCGGCACGGACGTCACGTGGACCCAGAGCGGCACCGGTGGCGCCTGCAACGTGCAGCATCGCTACTACTGCTTTCAGATGTGATCCCGCGGCGACCTCGCCCACTGCTCACCGCCGGCCGAGCGCCGGCGTGTGCAGCGCTGCGTGCCCGTCGACGTCGATGACGTATCCTCGGCGAGCCATGCAGCACGACTTCGTCGCACTCCCGCCAGCGCTCCCTGCGTACGTCGGCATCCTCGCCCGCCGACGCCGCTACCGCGGGGAGCCGCTGCCCGCCATCGAGGCCCGCGTGAGCTCGGCCCGCTTCGACGCCGACCGTCTCGCGGCCTACCGCACGCTGGTGGGCGCGCCGCGCGATGGATGGCTGCCGCTCTTCGCCCCGCAGCTGCTCGCAGCGCCGCTTCACCTGCGGCTCCTCGCGGACCCGGCCTTCCCGTTCCCGGCGCTCGGGCTGGTCCACCTCACGAACAGCATCACGCTCCACGCCCCGATCCCAGAAGACGCGGCGCTCACGCTGACGACGTACGTCGACGGCGTCGTCCCACATCGCCTGGGGCACGCGGTGACGCTGCAGACGGTCGCGACGCTGGTCGGGCACGACGCGACGCAGCCGGCCTGGGCCGCCGAGACGGTGGCGCTCGCCAAGGCCGGGAAGACGACGGGTGAGCGGGAGCCGCGCTCGCACCAAACGCTCGCGCTCACCGACGTGGTCACGGTCGACGTGGCCGAGTCCACGGGACGAGCCTACGCGCGCATCGCCGGGGACCTGAACCCCATCCATCAGCACGCGCTGCTGGCGCGACCGTTCGGCCTGCGCCGCGCCATCGTGCACGGCACGTTCACGGCCGCGCGCGCGATGAGCGCGTTCTGGCCCGAAGTGGCTGCGCAGCCGTGCCACGTGGTGGTGCGGTTCCACGCGCCGGTGTTCCTTCCGTCACGTGTCCGCATGGGACGCACGGACGACGGGCTCGCGGTATGCGACGCCGAGACCGGCCGCGTGCAGGTGCGCGTCACGACGCGGCGGTCGGTCGACGGCGCCCCGCTCGATGCCGTAGAGCCACGCTGAGTGATGGCACCTTGTAGGCCGCCCCGACGCTCGCGCGGCCCATGTCCAGCACTTCGCTCACCACGGCGCCACGGCCATGGTGCGCCTCACCCCCCGAACGCGAGCTCGGCGAAGTGGAGAAAGGCGCGGAGCTTGGCGGAGAGATGCTTCCGGTCCGGATACACACCGTAGACCGACGCGGACTCGGCGTGCCACGGCTCGAGGCATTGTACGAGGCTTCCGTCCGCGAGCGCGTCGGTGACGACGAATCGTGGGGTCAGCGTGAGCCCGAGACCCGCAAGGAGCGCACCGCGGAGAGCGAGGCTGTTGTCGACGTCGAGCGGCCCGTCGATCTGAACCGTCTCCTGCTCTCCATCTGGGCCCCAGAACGTCCAGGCGGAGGCGTCGCGGATACGGGTGTAGCGGAGACACGCGTGCGATGCGAGGTCCGCGGGCGCGCTCGGCGTCCCCCGCTCGGCCAAGTACCGGGGGGATGCCACCAGCACACGCGGCTCCTGGGCGAGGCGCCGGGCGACGAGGCTCGAGTCGGGCAGCGAGCGTGCGACTCGGATGGCCACGTCAACTCCCTCGTCGACCACGTCGACCATTCGGTCCGTGAGCGCGAGCTCCACCTTCACCTCGCGGTGCTCGCTCAAGAAGGTCGAGAGCGCAGGCGCAAGCCTCGCGAGTCCGAAGGACATGGGCGCCGTCACCCTCAGGACTCCGCGCGGCGTGTCGCGTCCTTCGCGCATCTCTCGCTCGAGCGCGTCGATCTCGTCGAGAAGCACAGAGGCCCGTGCGTAGTACGCGCTGCCCTCCGCCGTCAGCCCCAGGCTCCGCGTCGTGCGGTGGAGCAATCGGGTGGAGAGCGCCTCTTCGAGAGCGGTCACGTGCTTGCTGACTGCGGCGTTCGAGAGACGCAGTCGGCGAGCCGCGCGCGCGAACGCCCCCTCGTCCACGACGGCGCGGAACACTCGCATGGAGGTGAGTCGGTCCATGCCCAACTAACTACCAAGCGTGAACGGTGAGGTCACGACTCAACGAATTATCGATCGAACAGGCGGCGACTAGGGTCGAGACATGAACGACTCGCTCACCGCGCACCGGGTATCCCCCTCGGTCACGCTGCGAACCAGCTTGGCTCCAATGACCTGGGGCGCCACCTACTGGTTGTTCACCGAGACGCTCCCCACCAGCCACCCGCTCACGGTGGGAGCCGTGCGCTCCGTCCCTGCCGGGCTCTTGCTCCTCGCGGTGGCCCGTCCGCGTCTGCCTCAGCGTGACGCCTGGCCGCGTCTGCTGGTGCTCGCCCTGGCGAACATCGGGCTGTTCTCGGCGCTGCTCTTCGTGGCCGCGTCACGATTGACGGGCGGCGCGGCCGCGACGCTCATCTCCACCCAGCCGCTCATCGCGGCGCTGGTTGCGTGGCCGGTTCTCCATCACCGCCCCTCGCGCGCCACGCTCGCTTGTGGGCTTGTGGGAGTCGCTGGCGTGGCCCTCCTCAGCGCAGGCGGCGCAGCCACGGACGCGCTCGGGGTCGTCGCCGCGGTGGGCGCTGCGGCCTCCATGGCCACCGGGACCGTGCTGGTGAAGCGCTGGCGTGAGCTCGCGCCGCCGCTCGCGCTCGCCGCATGGCAGCTGCTCCTGGGTGGTCTTGCGCTCGCGCCCGTCGCGTTCCTGGTAGAAGGCCCGCCGCCGCAACCCACCGTGACCCATCTGGTCGGCCTGCTTCTGCTGGTGACCGTGGGCACCGCGCTCACCTTTGCGCTGTGGATTCGTGGGGTCGCCCGGCTCGGGGAAGACGCGGCGTTCCTCGGCTTGCTCAGTCCGCTCGTCGCGACCGCGATTGGAGCGCTGGTGCTCGACGAATGGTTACGCGGGGCTCAGCTCGCGGGC
Source organism: Sandaracinaceae bacterium (assembly GCA_020633075.1). Lineage (GTDB taxonomy): Bacteria > Myxococcota_A > Polyangia > Polyangiales > Houyiibacteriaceae > JADJJE01. Next base: position 929,020 of record JACKEI010000001.1, on the reverse strand, counting down.
GTGGTGCTCGTGCTGCTGGCCACGCTAGGCGGCGCCGCTTCGGGCCGCTCCCACCCAACAGGAGAACTGCGATGAACCCCCGAACCCCCGACCACCCAATCGATCCGATCTTCGTCAGCCGCTGGTCGCCGCGGGCCTTCGAGCCGGTGCCCATGCCCGAGGCGGAGCTGTTGCGTGCTCTCGAGGCGGCGCGTTGGGCGCCGTCTGCGTACAACGTGCAGCCCTGGCGCTTTCTCTACGCACTGCGCGGTGACCCACACTGGGAGGCGTGGCTCGCCCTGCTCGTCCCATTCAATCGCTCGTGGGCCGCGAACGCGTCGGCCCTCGTCTTCATTCTTTCCGACTCGGTGCTGGCCTACGAAGGAGAGGAGTCGCCCTCACGCAGTCACAGCTTCGACGCTGGCGCCGCGTGGGCGCAGCTCGCGTTGCAGTCCGCGAAGAGCGGCTACCACGCCCACGGCATCGGCGGACTCGACTACGAGCGCGCGCGGACAGTTCTCGCGGTCCCACCGAACTTTCACATCGAGATGGCCGCCGCCATCGGGCGCCGCGCTTGCCCGGACACGCTCCCCGAGCCCATGCGTGAGCGTGAGCACCCCAGCCCACGGCGCCCCACTCGTGAGAGCGCATTTCGCGGAGCCTTCCCCCGATGAGCGCGCTGAACGTCGACGCAGCGATCGCTGCCCCAACGAACTCTGAACCGCTGAACGACCAGGAGCGCTCGGCGCTGAGCAAGGGGGAGCTGGAGGAGTACCTCGCCCGAATCGAGTACCACGGACCGCTCCATCGCAGCGTCGCGGTCCTGAACGCGCTCATGTTGGCCCACGTCTGCGCGATCCCCTTCGAGAACCTCGACGTGCTGGCGAATCGTGAGGTCCGTCTCGCGTCCGACGCCGTGCTCGAGAAGCTCGTACGGCAGGGTCGGGGCGGCTACTGCTTCGAGCACAATGGGCTGTTCGCGCGCGTCCTGGTGACGCTCGGCTTCCCCGTTCGCCCCCTCGCTGCGCGCGCCCGTGTGGGGAGAGAGCGGCAGGTGACCACGCCGCGTACCCATCTCTGCTTGGAGGTAGTGGCGGAGAGTCGGAGGTGGTTAGTCGACGTCGGCATTGGCGGTCTCTCCATGACGGCGGCCATCCCCTTCGAGCCCGACGTGGTCCACCCCACCCCGCACGAACCGCGTCGTCTGCGCTGGGAGGCTGGTCGCTGGTGGCACCAAGCGTGGCTGGGGGACCGCTGGGCGGACGTCTGCGAGCTGACCGGCGAGAGCATGCCGCCTGTCGACCAGGAGGTCGCGAATTGGTACACCAGCACGCACCCGGACTCGCCGTTCCGTCACGAGGCGATGTTCGCGCGCGCGCACCCGGACGGCAGCCGCCTCACGCTGCGGGGAGACAGCCTGACCGTCCGACGCGGGGATGCGGTCGAGCGTCGAGTGGTGCACCCGATGGAGACGCTCCTCGCGTTGGTCGAGCGGCGCTCCCGAGCGACCGCGGGGCTCGGGTCAGGTCGGCGTTAGACCCATCTGCGCCTTGAGCGCGCCGATGAACTCTGCGTCGTCCTGCTGCTTCCTTCGCGCCAGCAGCTCCTCGGCATCGGCGCCGGCGCGGAACCTCAGCGTGTCGGTGTCGTCGTGCGCGGCCGTCCAGATCACCTCGGCGACCACGCTGGGGTCCGAGGGGTTCGACCCGACCTTGCCCCAGTGAGCGAAGAGCTTCTGCACCGTGCCCTGGTACTCGGCCAGGGACTCGTCGTTGCAGAACTCGAACGAGCGGCCGCCGAAGTCGGTCTTGATCATGCCCGGCTCCACGATCTTCACGCGCACGCCGAAGGCCTCGAGCTCGTAGTGGAGCGCCTCGGACAGCCCTTCCACGGCGAACTTCGTGCCGTGATAGAGCGCGCCCAGCGGGAAGGTCATCTGGCCGCCGATGGACGAGATGTTGATGATGGCCCCGCTCCTCTGGGCTCGGAAGTCGGACAGGAAGGCCTTCGTCACGGCCAAGAGGCCCGTCACGTTGGTGGCGAACTGGGTCATGCGCTTTCTCCGTGCGTGTGAGACTCAGGTGGGGCCCGCGTTCGAGCTCAACATCTCGTGCATGCCGTTCGCGGTGTAGATGGCGCGGGTGACTTCGCCGAGGGCTTCGTTGTACCGCGCGATGCCCTCGCCCAGGCCAGACCGATCCGCGACCACGCGGAACGGCCTCTGCCCCGCGGGAGCGTCGAGGACGTCCGCGACGATGCCCGCTACCAGCTCGGGGCGCTGCTCCGGGATGTCGTTCAGCCACCCGATCATCCCTTGCAGCGAGGACTCGAGCGTCGCGGACTCCTGCGCGTAGTCTCCGCTCTCCGCGCGCGGCGTGAGCATGCCGGTGAGGAACGGAGTCGGCAGCGCGCCGGGCTCCACGATGAACGAGTCGATGCCGAAGCGCGCCAGCTCGGCGCGGTAGGACTGGGCCAGCGCCTCGAGCGCCCACTTGGAGGCGCAGTACGTCCCGTAGAAGGGGATGGCGACGCGGCCAATCAAGCTCGAGGTGTAGACGACGGTGCCCGACCCCTGGGCGCGCAGATGGGGCAGCACCGCCCGCATCACGCGCTGCACGCCGTACACGTTCACGTCGAAGACGCGGTGCATCTCGTCGGGGCTGAAGAGCTCCTGGACGCCGTAGGAACCTACCCCGGCGTTGTTGAAGACCACGTCCAGGCCGTCCAGCGCGCCGAGCGCAGTGGCCACACCCGCCGAGACGCTGGCGTCGTCGGTGACGTCCAGCTCCACCACGACGACACCGCGCGCCTCGAGCGCAGCGGCGACCTCGGCGTTCTTGCCGTGGCGCGAGCGCATGGTGCCGGCCACCCGGTGACCACGGGCCACCAGGGCTTCACAGGTCGCGCGACCGACCGCGCCGCTCGCGCCGGTCACGAGGATTCGTTTCATGGACTGAGGGGCTGAGTGCTCCATCGGGCTGCCTTCCTTGCATGCTCGAGCGGCCGTGACCGCACGTTTCAGGTGGTTCATCAGGCTAGGCTTCGGCACGACGGGCGGCATGCCCGATCCTCTCGGTCACGTGCCTGTTCCTGCGCAATGCGAGAGCCTGAGTTGCTTCCGGCTCCGTGAGCGCCGTAGCATTCGTGGGTCGCTGGAGACACACCATGAACGTCGAACAACTGGCTGCGCTCGCACTGGGATGGCTCGCCCGAGGCGACAATGAGCGAAGCAACGCGCGCCCGCTGTCGGACGTGTTGGTCCTGCAGAGCGCAAGTCCCACCCCGCTGGCCGCGACCCTCTACGAGCCCGTGGCGTGCCTGATCCTCCAGGGCGCGAAAGACGTCCTACTCGGAGAGGCCACCTTCCGACTGCGCCGCGGCGACGTCCTGGTGGTGAGCCACGACGTGCCGGTCAACTCGCGCATCACCACGGCGCGCCCGGGCGAGCCGTACCTGGCCGTGATTCTCGCGCTGGACACGCACCTACTCCGCAGCCTCTATGACGAAGTCGGGCGCGCCGCCCGCGATGCGCGCGCCGAGGACGACGGCGCACCCGCGCTAGCCGCGACCGCGGCAGACCCCCAGCTCATCGACGCGGTCGCCCGGTACCTGGCGCTCGCGGAGGACGACGTGGCTGCGATGGCCCTCGCCGCCGCGGTTCGCCGCGAGATCCACTTCCGTCTGCTGATGGCCCCCAACGGGAGCATGCTCAGGAGCCTCCTGCGCCACGACAGCCACGCCAGCCTCGTCGCGACCGCCATCTCCCACATCCGAGCGGGCTATCGCGAGACGATCGCCGTGCCGGAGCTCGCTCGGTCGGTGGGCATGAGCCCGTCCGCGCTGCACAAACACTTCCGGGCCGTCACGTCGACGACGCCGCTCCAGTTCCAGAAGGACCTGCGCCTGCTGGAGGCGCGCAGGCTGCTCATGGCGGGGCAGCACACCGTGTCGGACGTCGCTTACGAGGTGGGCTACGAGAGTCCCAGCCAGTTCAGCCGTGAGTACACGCGCAAGTACGGCGCTCCGCCCAGCTCCGAGCTCCGCACGTGACGCCCCGACAATGCGCACCGGCTCGTCGCGTCTTCCACCTGCTCCAGAGGCTGACCGCGCGATGGTGTTCCAAGCGCTCGGGGTTCGCAACGCCCGTCCCAGGTGAGCGAACCCGGCGGACAGTCGTGCCACGGCACCTCGGCTCAGAAGCCCTGGGACACGGCGCGTACGTGCTGACTCGAGGCCTGGGTATCAGGGGAGACTGTCGAGGAAGGCCCGTGCGAGGTCGATGACAGCTCGCACGCGCGGGTTCTGGGCGAGCACGTCGGGAATGACGACGACCATGGTGCGTCTGCGGCCCACTTGGTCGCCGAAGAGGGGCACGAGCTTGCCCGTGACATCGGCCCCTTCGTCCGGTAGTCCGACGTGGGGTGCGAACGCGATCCCCACACCATCGGCGGCGAGCCGTCGCAGCAGGTGGAGGTCCGCGGTACGCAGGCTGGGCGCGATCCGCACCACACCGCCTGCACGCAGCGGCAGGGCGCTGCTGTCTTCACCCGGCTGCTCCCACACCAGCAACCCCTGTGCCACGACGGCGTCGAGCGTCTCGAGCGGCCCGCAGCGCTCGAGGTAGCTGGGCGACGCAACCAATCTCTCTTCCACGGAGAGCACGGTGTACGTGGTCCACGCGCCCTCGCTCGGCGGAGCACCGAAGCCCACGGCGACGTCGACGTCGTGCAGGAGCCTCGCGATAGGATCCTCGTCGAAGCGGAGCTGCACCGTCAGACGAGGAAAGCGGGCGCGCACAATGAACAGGAGACGGGCGATGAACGCGGCCGGGAGGCCCACGGGCATGCCGACGCGGAGCGTGCCCGCCGGCTCTCTGCCAAGCTCTCGAACGGAGGTCATCAGAACGCTCGCGTCGGCCAGGATCCGGCGACCCTGCTCGGCCAGGACACGCCCCGCCTCGGTAGGAGTGGCCCCCTGACCCGTTCGGACGAGCAGCGGCACCCCTGCGGCGGCCTCGAGCTCGTCCACCCGACGCCGGAGAGTGGCGCGGGCAGTGCGGCGCGCGTTGGCAGCGGACACGAACGACCCCGTCTCGACGACGGCCAGGAACGCACGGAGGGCTTCCAGATCCATGCGCGGAGGATGGCACGGAAGCGGCCAGCGGGTGGTCGCCAGCAGGTCTGCCCGGTCCCCACGGGCACCGCTACCGTCGAGAGCGACCATGCTCTTCCAAGCTTCTCCTGCCGACCCCTACTGCGGGGCAACGCTTCGCCCCGGGGACGCCGGCTACGACGCCGCGCGACGCGCGCTCGCGTGGAACCAGCGCCTACCGGACCGATTTCCCGCGGCGATCACGCTGGCCAATGACGTGCATGACGTGGTCCGTGCGGTGCGGACGGCGCGCGCTGAGGGCCTGCGGGTCACCGTGCGCTCGGGCGGCCACAGCTGGGCAGCGAACCACGTGCGCGACGGCGGGCTCGTCATCGATGTCTCGCGCCTCCGCGACCTGCGGCTCGATGTGCGCGGACGGCTGGCCATGGCGGGACCCGGGTGCGCGGGGCACGCGCTCGACGCAGCGCTGCGACCCCACGGCCTCTTCTTCCCTGCCGGTCACTGCCGGGGTGTCTGCATCGGCGGCTACCTGCTGCAGGGCGGCTTCGGTTGGCACGGGCGCACCCTGGGGCTCGCCTGTGAGAGCGTGGCCGGGCTCGACGTGGTCACCGCGGACGGCTCCCTCGTTCACGCCAGCGAGCGTGAGAACGCTGACCTCTACTGGGCCGCTCGTGGCGCCGGACCGGGCTTCTTCGGCGTGGTCGTGCGCTTCCACCTGCGGCTCCACGCGCGCCCGCGGGTCATCGGGGCGGCCTACCGCAGCTACCCCGCGGACGCGCTGCCCGAGGTCTTCCGGTTTCTGTACGGCGTAGGGCCCCACGTGTCGCCCAAGGTCGAGCTCCAGGCGATGATGTCGCGGCGCGTGCGAGGCGTGCGCGGCCCTGGGGTCGAGATCATGGCGCCCGTGTTCGCGGACTCGCTCGGCGACGCCCGGGCAGCGCTCGAGTTCCTCGACGCCGCGCCGCGCAGCCGCCAGGGCGTGCGCTCGCCATTCGTTCCGCTGCCGCTCACGTGGATGTACCGGGAGGTGATGCGCCACTACCCGTCGCGGCATCGCTACGCCGTCGACAACATGTGGATGTCCGCCGACGTCGAGGCCGTGCTCCCCCACTTGCACGCACTCGTCGAAGCACTGCCGCCTGCGCCATCGCACGCGCTCTGGCTGAACTGGGCGCCCCCGCAGCGGACCACGGACATGGCGTTCTCCCTCGAGGACGCGCACTACCTCGCCCTGTACGGCGTCTGGGAGCACGCGCGGGACGACGCGCGCTACGCCTCCTGGGCCGAGGTGCACATGCGGGCCATGGCCCACCTCGCGACGGGGATCCAGCTCGCGGACGAGAACCTCGGCCGGCGGCCCGCACCGTTCGTCGCACCGCACCACCTCGACCGCCTCGACGCCATCCGCGCCGCGCGTGACCCCCAGCAGCTCTTTCACACGTGGATGGGACGCCCATGATCGTCGCCCGCCAACTCGCAGGCCGCTCCCTCGGGCTCGACACACGCGAGCGAGCCTGTAGCCCCTATGCGAGGTTCATGCGTCCGATGCGCGCGGACCTCCCCGCGTCGGCGCTGAGCGCGGCTGCGCGCGGACCCGTCGCGCCTCCACGGCTGCCCGGCATCACCGCCGTTGGGCAGCTGTGTGGGGACGGATCGCACGAGCTCGAGAGCGGTTACACGCGGCTGCGAGACGGCGAAGCGCGCGTGGCCATCGCGACGCCCATGCCCGGGTGCTCGGCCGAGATGGTCGACTGGTGGTTCGGCTGGCACGCCGAAGATCCGGTGCGGTACAAGCTCTGGCACCCGGGCGCTCACGTCCACGCGTGCTGGGTCGAAGACGCAGACCCGACCGCGCGGGGGAGAGCCCGCTACGTGGGACGGACCTCGCTCGTCGATGAGTACCTGGGGTCCAACCTGGGCCGCTTCGCCATCCGCTTCGTCGCGCCTGTGAGCCTCGGCCTCTCCGAGGCGGCGCTCGACGCGCGGAGCGGCGCGACGGCCGTCTGTGCGCGCGTGGGGCTCGTCGAGCTCCCGCTGGACGTTGGTTACCTGGTGCACCACGTGCGACCGGCAGGCGACGGCGTGGAGATGCGCTCACGGTTCTGGCTGGGGGGCCCGCACGCGGCGGTGCGCGGCGCCGGTCGGCTCGGTGGGGCGGTCGGGCGCGCGGTGAGTCGCTGGGTGCGGCCGAGCGAGCGGGACGCGCTGGACCTGCTGGTGCACTGCGCCGAAGAGATGGCGCACCTCGCGACGATCCTGCCTGACATCCACGCCATCCACGGAGGGGAATGATGCGTTCGAAGCCCACCCTGCATCTGTTCGTCACCGCCATCGCTCTGACCGCGCTGCTCTGCCCCATCGCTCCTTGCCTGGCGCAGGACCAAGGGACCGCGCGCGACGCAGACGCTCGCCGGCTCTTCGACGCCGCCCAGGTCATGTTCGAGGACGGGCGCTTCGAAGAGGCAGGTCGGATGTTCGAGCGCGCCTACGAGCTCTCGGGCCGCTCGGAGATGCTCTACAACGCGTACGTTGCGTACCGCGACGGGCAGGCGCCCGACGCCGCCATCCGCGTCCTGCGGCTCTACCTGGCACAGCCGGACGCGCAGTTCCGCCCGCGGCTCGAGCAGCGGCTGGCCGCGCTGGAGGCCGCGCGTGGCGATGGACCGCCCTCTCCCACCCCCCAGCCACCCGAGGCCACCGCGGAGCCCGCGCCACCTCCGGAGACCGAGTCCGATGCCACCCCGCACGTCGACCCGGCGTCGGTCGCGGTCGCGGCGAGTGGTGACGCGCCCACGACGAGCACCACCGAACGCGCACAGCGCCGCGCTCCGCACCCCATGGGCCCTGCCCTGGTCGCTCTTGGGACGCTGAGCGTCGTGGCTGGAGGCGCCGTCGGCGGGGTGGCCGTGCGCGACGCGCGTCGCCTTCAGTCGCGCTGCCCCGGTGGGTCGTGCGCCGCGGGCGACGCGCCGCTGATCCGAAGAGCCGAGCGGCGCGCCGACGTGTCCACCGCGCTCCTATCGGCCGGCGGGGTCGTCGCGGTGGCGGGAGGCATCCTGTGGCGCGTGGTGCGCCGCGAGGCAGATGACGTGTCCGCGCCTCCCCTCACCGTCGCCATCGGTCGAGGAGGCGCATCCATCTTGGTGCAGGGGGTGCTCCGATGAAGCGTGCGCTCGTGATCATGTGGCTCTGCATGACGCCGGGCTGCGGCCGACTGCTCGACCTAGACCAGTACTCGGTGACCGATGCAGGCCCAGGGGGCGACGCGTCCGTGGACGCCGACACGCAAGACGCAGGCATGGACGACGCCGGCCCAGACGACGCCAGCGTGAACGACGCCGCGACCGACGCGGGGCCGAACGACCTCGGGGCGCAGGACGGCGCGCTCGCGGACATGGGCCCCTCGAGCTGCAGGACGCTCAACGGTGGGTGCGACCCGCTCACCGCATGCGACGACACGTCCGGCCAGGTCGTGTGCGGCCCCTGTCCTAGTGGATACGAGGGCGACGGCTTCTCGGGATGCCTGGGCGTCGACGTGTGCGCAGCGCCCAGCCGGTGCGCCGGCACGGACGCGACCTCGGGCGTGTCCTACGCTTATGCCTGTGAGGTGCTCACGTTTCCCGCCTACCGCTGCGAAGGGCTAGACGTCGAGTGGCCCGTGGACGCCACCTCGCGCTTCGACATCGCGCGCTACCGGGTGGACGTCGGGCCGGACGCCGTCAGCGGGAGCGCGGACGACACCGTGGTCGACGCGCTGACGGGGCTCGAGTGGCAGCGCACCGCGTCGACCACGAACGAGTCCTGGTCCGACGCGGCCACGACCTGCGCGGACCTCACGATCGGGGGCGGCGGGTGGCGCCTGCCCGAGCAGGTCGAGCTCGAGTCCGTGATCGACGTCCGAGGCCAGTCCCCGGCGATCGACACGACTGCGTTTCCCGGCACGCCCGCCGCCCGCTTCTGGTCCGCGTCACCGTTCGTGGGGGCCGCCGGGGAGATCTGGTTCACCAACTTTGCGAACGGCTTCACCGACACCGCGACGGCCGCCACGACGATGTGGGTGCGGTGCGTTCGACGGATCGCGGCCCCTCCCCGTCCGGCCTCGAGTGTGACGCGCTTCGCGACGACCGCCTCGACGGCGACTGACGGAATCACCGGGCTCGAGTGGGCGCGCGCGACCGCCTCGCCCCGCAGCTGGACCGCCGCTGTGGACCACTGCACGTCGCTGGGCGGTTGGCGTCTGCCGACCCGGGCCGAGCTGCTGTCGCTCGTGACGCGCACCGCCACCAGCCCGGCCATCGACCGAGACGCGTTCCCCACGACACCGCTCGACTGGTATTGGACGGCGTCCAGCAGCATGGACGACACGCGCGCTCACATCGTGAACTTCGGCTCTGGCCTCACCAGCCAAGCGCTGAAGTCCGAGGCCATCCAAGTCCGATGTGTTCGCTGAGCCGCGCGGCGCCAAGGTGGCTCGAGCGGTGGTCGCGGAGCGGCATGGGACAGCACTCGGTCTAGGTGCTCCATGCTGCAGGTGGTGTCTGGACACCCACCCGGGCTGGCGCAGGTCTGGAACGCCATGTCGCGGCTGTCGATGCAGCCGGGGAGTGAGGGCACGCGGCGTGGGCCAGCCACCTCGGACCGTGGGTGCTCTCGGCCTCCCGCTCGCGCTACGCTCCTCGGGAAGCGGATGACCAAGCTCACCACCGTCCTCGATGACCGGATCTGGACCCTGGACCGTCCCGTGTGGTTCGGCGGCGTACGCCTGCGCGCCCGCACCACCGTCTTGCGCCTCGACGACGGCAGCCTGCTCCTGCACAGCCCGGCGCCTCCCAGCGACGCGCTGGCCGAGCAGCTGCGCGCCCTCGGACCGGTGCGCATTCTGATCGTGCCCAATTGCTTTCATCACCTGGGGACGCCCGCGTCCGCGGCCCTCTTCCCCGACGCGCGGGTGGTGGGTCCGGCGTCGGCGCGCGCCCGCAACAAGGCGCTGAAGCTCGACCTGGACATTGGGGACGCTCGGTTGAATGAGGTGCTGCCCGAGCTCGAGACCCTGCCTCTCGCGGGCGTGCCGTTCCTCGACGAGACCGTGCTGTACCATCGGCCCACCCGGACCCTCTTGGGTGCCGACGTCGTCATCTCGGCCTGCTCCCAGGACCACTGGACCTGGCGCGCCGCGGCGCGCATCACCGGCTGCTACGAGCGGGTGCGCGTGCCACCCGACGTACGCAAGACCATCGCCGACAGGTCGGTGGTCGCGCGCTCCGTGCGAGCCATGCTGGAGCGTCCTGCCGAGCGGCTGATCGTGGGGCACGCCGATGTGATCGAGACAGGCTGGCGCGAGCGGCTCGCGGAGGCGTGGCGCGTCGAGGGCGTGGAGCTCTAGGTGAGAGCATGATGTGGAACCTCGGCGCGCGAGCAGGGTGTGACCTGCACGTCCGCGCATGAGGCGCCCTCTGCGCCTCGGCTTCCCACCTGGCGAACACAGTCTTCGGCGTTGTGCCGCGGGGTTGTGCGTTCGTGTAGGCTCGAGGGCTGATGGCCACCAGCCCACGCATCGCGATCTCCGCCGCGCTCTTGGCGTCTCTCTCGACGGGCTGCGGCGGAAGCGCCCCGCCGCCCACCGCAACCCCACGACCAACGGCGGCTGCCAGCGAGGCAGCGGACGCTACGAGCGACGGCCCCGGGCTCGAGGCATCGGCAGTGCGACGTCTGCCCCGGGATGTGGACTACGTGATGCGGGTGCACCTCGGCTCGCTGCGAGGCACGGCCTTCGAGGACGTGGTACTCGCACGATTCCCGCTCAGCCCCGCCGGCGCGGATCGCGAGCTTCAGCTCGGCATCCTGGCCCACACGGAGGTCGTGACGGTCGGGCTCGCCGAAGAGGCAGTGGGGTGGGTCTTCGAAGGCGAGCTGGGTCAGCGCTTTGACGCGGTGGAGGAGCGCTTCTCCGCGAACGCCTCGCCGACGGTGTCCGGGGCGCCCGGACGACGTTCGGTGCGTGACGCGCGCATCGCGATCGGGGAGGTCGGCGACGACGCATTGACGGTCCACATGCCAGCGTCGGCCGCCACCGAGACGGGCGACGTCCCGCCTGCGGTCGCGTCGCTCGCGCTTCGGCGGCTCGGTGCCGCCCTCCCCGCAGTCCCGACGGGACGTGTGGTCGTGTTCGAAGCCTGGGCGGCGCCCACGTGGGGGCTCTTTCGCGAGCTGGAGGTCGTCGCCCGCATGACCTACAGCGCGGACTCGAGCGACATCCACATCGACGCAGCCCTGCGCTAACCGGACGCAGAGGTCGCCACCGCGCGCGCGAGCGGCTGGGGCGAGTTCTGGGATGCGTTCGTCGAAGAGAGCCCCGAGTCGTTCGACCGCGAGAGCGCGACGGTCCGACGCGACGGGGCGGAGCTCGTGCTCCACCACGAGGTCCGCCAGGTGTTCGATGAACCCGGTGCGAACGAGCGCCTGATGATGTGGACTCTGGACAGCCTCGCGGCGCACCAGCCAAGCGTGAGCTTCCACTAGGCGGGTCCGGTCAGGGGCGGGAGCAGGCCGCGGCGAGGCGCACCACGTCAATCGACTCGGCGAGGGCCCAGGCCGCCTCCGGGGTGCCCTCTCCCGCCACGCGCACGGAACAGCGATCGCCGACCCAGGCCAGCACTTCCGTCGGCCCCGCGCGCACGAGGGCAGGAGCGCCACCCAGCGTGCGCGCCTCACCCGCACGCTGGCTCTGCGCGCGCTGCCGCAGCTGCTCGCCCATGCCCTCGCGACAGGTGCAGACGTGCACCAGGTCATCCACCGTGACCAGCCAGCGCCCCGTGTCGCTCGTGTAGCTCGCGTTGACCACCGGTGACCAGTGCCCCGCCTGGCCGCGGCGCATGACGGTGGGCGCGCCGGCGCTCCCAGACGGTAGGCTCGCCGCGATCCCGTCAAGGTCGGAGCTCGTACCCTCGCCCACCAGGCTCGGCGCCACGCCTCCTCCGCGGTCGGAGCCAGCGGCCGCTGTCAGCACAGGGCACGGGTCGTCCTCGGACGGGGTCGCTCCGTTTGCCGGGGTCTCCCCCGTCGCGTCGCCCGTCCCGCCGCACCCGACGAGCGCCGTGCACAAGAGGCCCGAGAGAGCAGCCGAGCGCATCGTAGCTAGTGTCGTCATGCGAGGAGCATACCTCGGTGGACGGACGGGGTGGGCTCACGAGCGAGTCGCGTTGGAGCAGCTCAGTCCACGGTGCGCTGCGTCCACCTGGGCTGTCGCGGCGCCCCGGAAGCGTGTCTCGGGCCGCGCACCGTCGGTGCGCAACAGCTTCATGGAGGTCGAGCGCGCGCCTCGGTTCCACCGAAGCCAATTACCAAAATAGCGCACTTTTCGCGTGACACGGCATGATCACCATGTAACTAACCTTACTCTTCCCCCCCACCTGGTTCGGACTCACAAGGATGCTCTCGTGCGACAATTCCTGACAAAAATGGCGTGTGCCTTCTCTCTGCCGCTGCTTGCCGTGAGCGGCTGTGGAGGCGGCGGTGGCTCCGGTGCAGATAGCGGCATGGTTGTCGACGGGTCGGTTCTCGACGTCGGGACCGACGCGGGCCCGTGTGTCGGCGACTTGCCCCCCGTCGTCACGGGTTCGGTCGCGGAGATCGGCTTTCCGATCGGGAGCGGCACCGCCGCGTACATGGTGACGTTCGACGAAGCGGTCACGCTCGCGGCCGGGGCTATCACCGTCGACGGGGGCGCGACGCTCACCATCTCGCCCGCACTGCCCGCCACGGCCACCGGCTTCATGGTGACGCTCAGCGGGCTCGTTGATGGCACGGACTACCAGCTCACGCTCGGCGCTGGCGCAGCCGAGGACGCCTGCGGCAACACGCTGGACAGCGCGCTCGTCGTGTCCGTGGTGAGCGGCTGCAGCACCGACACCACCGCCCCGACCATCGTCAGCGCGCTCGACCCCATCGCGGTCGACTTCGACGCCACAAGCGCGACGTACACGCTCATGTTCGACGAGATGGTGGCGCTGGATGCCGGCGCGATCACCGCTAGCGGCGGTGCGACCCTGACCGTCACGCCCACCCTTCCCGCCGTCGGCTCGACCTTCACGGTGCAGCTCACGGACGTGACAGACGTGCAATCCTCGGAGCTGGTCATCGTGGCCGCGTCGGTCGCGGATCGCTGCGGCAACGGGCTCGCCGCCGACGCTACGTTGGACGTCGACGGCGTGTGTTTGAACGACTCCACGGCGCCGAGCGTCACCAGCAGCGTGGACGACCTCGCCATCCTGCCCGGCGAGACGTCCGTCGAGTACACCCTCACGTTCGACGAAGTCGTCGCGCTGGGCGTGGACGCGATTGCGGCGACAGGCGGCGCCACGGTCACCGTGGATCCGCCCCTCCCCTCTGCCTCCGATACGTTCACGGTGACGCTCTCCGACGTGAGCCCCGCCATGAACTACGTCCTCACGGTGGACGCAGCGCACGCGGCCGACCGTTGCGAGGTCGCCCTCGCTGCCAGCATCGACATCAACGTGCTCGGCGGATGCGTCGGCAACGTCGCGCCCACGGCCACGAGCCTGGCGGTTCCGCGCCAGTTCTCGGGTGACACGTACACGCACGTGCTCACGTTCGACGAGCCCGTGCTCCTCAACGCGGGCGCGATCACGGTCGACCAGGGGGCGGGGATCACCGTCACGCCGGCGCTCCCCGCGCTCGCGACGTCCTTCGAGGTGGTGCTGTCCGGTTTGACGGACGGGACCACCTACACCCTCGACGTAGACGCGGGCGAGGCGGCCGACGTGTGTGGCGCGATGCCCGTCGCGGGTCAGTCGTTCACCCTCGATGGCTGTGGGGGTGTGATGACGCCGCCCACCATCACGAGCGACACGACACCGGAGACCTGCACGCTCGCGGGATCGTACACGTACACCCTCGAGCTCGACCAGATCACGTACGTCCAAGAGGGCGAGATCACCGCCACTGGCGGCACGATCACGTCCATCACACCCGCCCTCCCCGCATACGCCTCCTCGTTCGAGGTGGTCATGGACCTCGCCGCGTCCAACACGATCTCGGTCAATGCCGGCGTCGTTGGCGACTGTGGCGGTGCCACCACCGCGGCCTCCACCGCGACACTGACGGCGTGGGTTCCTCAGACGATGACCTTCACCTACACCGGCGCGGTCGTGGCGTTCGAGGTTCCCGCGTCAGACTGTCCGACGACCATCGAAGCCTGGGGTGCCCAGGGCAGCTACAACACCTCCTCCGGGGTCGGCGCTGGCCTCGGCGCGCGGATGCGTGGCACGTTCACGACGTTGCCGTCCCGTAGTCTACTGGTGCTGGTCGGGGAGCAAGCCAACGCTCAGGGCGGAAACGGCGGCGGCGGCGGGAGCTTCGTGGTCACCTCCGCCAACGTGCCGCTCGTCATCGCTGGCGGCGGCGGCGGCTCGGGCCAGACCACGGACGGCGCCCACAAGCACGGAAGCGTCGCAACGAGCGGCCAGACGTGCCCCGCCAACGGCGGGGTGGGCGGCGTAGACGGCAACGGAGGCGCCGTTGGCGCGAGCGGCTTCCAGTCGGGCGCGGGCGGCGGTCTGCTCACAGCCGGCGCGAACGGCTGGACGGCTGGCACGGGCGGAGCGTCCTTCCTGGGGGGCGGCATCGGCGGCAACTCGGGCAACTCCGATGCGCGCGGAGGCTTTGGTGGCGGCGGGGCAGGCTCGAGCTACGTCGTTGGCGGTGGCGGTGGCGGCTACTCCGGCGGAGCCGGCTGCGGCAACGAGGGCTCACCCGGCCAGGCCGGCGCGGGCGGCGGTTCGTACAACGCTGCACCCCTTGCGGATCAAGACAACCAAAGCGGCGTCCGGGCCGGGCACGGCCAGGTGACCATCACCTGGTAAAGGCGACCTGCGCGGCGAGTCCTCGAAACCCAAGCGCTTCGAGGACTCGCTTGCCCGTCTGCTGCTCGGCACCGCGGGGTGCACTCGCGCCAGGGTGGTCGGCGCGTGGAGCCGGACCCTTCCCCAAATCAATGCGTGGGGGCTTCGGACTCCAGAATGGCCTTCAGTCGCTCCATCTCCTTCGGAACGCCTTGGGCAATCCAGTTCCTCAGGAACGGCTCGGCCACGAAGCGCCATGGGGCGTGGAAACGAAACCGCTCGGTGTGAACCACATGGGAGGTCTGGCCATCGATGGTCATTTCGACGGACACCGGCGGGCCAGGGATGCCGCGCAGATCGATTGGCGCGCCCCCGACACCAACTAGGCATGAGCCCTCACCGCCTTTCACGATATGCTCGCCCCATGCGCGCACCCGCCTCGCTCGCCCTCTACACGGTCTCGGTCGCGGTCTCGATGCTCGCCACGTTGGGCGCCTCAGCCCAGGCACAAGTCCAGTCCGAGGAGGAGGCCACGCGCGTCCGCTTGGCCGCCGCCTACGCGGCGCAGCCCACGCTGTCGAACGGCTGCTCCCTCGCCGAGGCCGAGCGCCGGGCGGGCCGTGTCGATGAGGCCGCGCAGCGCCTCGACACCTTGCTCGAGGCAGCCCGGGTCGCCCCTCCGGCCAGCGACCCCACCGCGCGGGCCACGCTCTCGGCATGCCGCTTCAATCGCGCACGCGTCCACGAGGACCGCGGTGGCCTTCGTGCGGCGTATCGGCTCCTGGCGCTGGCGCTCGACACCGACAACGTCGCGCGGCTGCGCATCGTCGAGCAACGCATCGTGAACGTGGCGGCCCGGCTCGTCGCGGCGAGCGGCTGCGGGGCGCTCCCATCCCGCTTTTCGGCCGAGGCGCTGCTGCGCTTCGCCGACGACGCGGCGCTGCGTCGTTGTGTGACCGCTGCGCGTCGAGCCGCGCCCTTCTGTCGGGCCATGGCAGCCGCAGACATCCCAGACACGGAGGGGCGCTACGGCGTGCGACGAGCCGACGAGAACACCACCGTGCTCGTGGAGGACCGCTTCCTGATGGTGGTCACGGCGCGCGGCCGCCGCGTCACCGGTCTCGAGTGCGAGCTCGGCGCAGACGAGGAGCGGCTTTCGACGGCGCGCTACCACCAGGTAGGTCGCGTGCGCGTGCTCGAGGTCGTGACCCAGGCCCGCGTCAGCTACGCGTGCGATGACTGCGAGGACGGTGACGACTGTCGCTGCGCCGACGACGGCGAGGTGCACTACTTCCTCGGTGCCCGTGGCGAGCTCCTCTTGGTCCTCGTCCCCGCGTGGGTCGACCCCCAGAGCATGGCGTCGTTCTCTCCGGACTCACCCGAGCTGCGCGACACCGTGGACTTGCCTACCGCGGTGGAGGGCGCGCAGCTCTTGGTCAACGGGCGTCGCTTGCGGCTGGTCCGGGGCGCGCTCGTCCCCGCCCCGTGAGCGGCACGTCGGCGGAGGCGCCGCGCGCCGCGGGCTCAGTCGTCATCGTCGTCTTCCTCGCCGTACTCGGCGCGACTGGCACCCAGCGCCTCTCCGTCGCCACCGCCGACCTCGGGGCGTTCTCCCAGCCGTAGCTGGGTACCCACCAGAGGGAGGGTGACGGTGCGCGTCACCCCATCGTAGCCCTGCACCAGCAGCGCTGCCCACGCCGCGGTCAGCACCAGGAAGACGACGGCAGCCACCGGGTGCACCGACGGGATGGCGGCCTCGGGCTCCCCTTCCTTGTAGCCGGTCACCATGCTGGCCGTGATGTTCTCCCGGTGCTGCAGCGTGTGCCACACCACGCCGGCCACGTGGGTGACGACGACCGCCAGCAGCGCATAAGCGAGCACTTCGTGCACCTCCTCGAGAGCTTCGTTGGAGGACATGAGGGCGCCGCTGATGCCGAGGCCGAGCGTCAACGCGAGCATGGCCCAGATGGCCACGCTCGAGCCTGGGTTGTGACCGAGGTAGCGCTTGCCCTCCCCGCGCACGGTGCCCTTCAGGTAGGCGATCACGTCGCTCGCACCGAACGCGAACGAGCCGAAGCGGGCATAGCGCGACCCGACGAAGCCCCAGAGCACGCGCAGCACGACCATGACGCCCATGACGGCGCCGAGCAGCATGTGAACAACGAATGCTGCGCTTTCGTCGTCCACGAAGTTGGCAATGGCGAACGCCGCGATGAACGAGCCCGCCAGCAGCCAGTGGAAGAGCCGAGTGGGGAGGTCCCAGACGAGGATGCGTTTCATGATACAGGTCCAACTTTCGAGGTGAAGGGTGCGAGGCTGAGCAGCACGCGCTGCACGAACGCCGCTGCGAGCACCGCTCCCGTGCCGACGTAGAGCGCGCGCACCGCGGGCAGGTGGGTCTCGCTGCCTGCGAGGACGCCGTGCGCGAGGGCCAGCAGGTACGTGCCGAACGCGGTGGCGTGGATGGCGCGCCAGACCGTCTTCGGGATGCGGTCCGTGAGATAGGTCGCGACTCCGAGGCTGACGAGTCCATACAGGGCAAGGGTGCCGAGCGTCACGGGCACGGTGAGCTTCTCGGACACGCCAGGCACGAAGACGGCCAGCGCCGAGATGCCCGAGTGGGGGTCGCCCACCACGGTGAGGACATGGAGTCCGGTGGCGCTCAGCGCGACCAGCGCCCAGCGGCTGTGGAGCTGGAGCACCGTAGCGCGATCGAGCAGCCCGCCCGCCCCACGGCTGCCCACCAGCACACCGAACAAGGTGGACAGCCACAGCGCCACGTACGCCAGCATGCCGAGGGCTCGGTCGGCCCACCACATCACGGGCACGCCGGGCGCGGCGAGCCGCTCCACCAGAGGCGCCATGGACAGCACCGTGGCGGCTCCGAGCGCCGCGAGGGCGAAGCGCTGAATCCAAGCGGGGAACGCGCTCTTCATGGCGCCTCGCACCAGTTGGGGGTGGTGTACCAGGCGCCGCTCGCCGCGCGCATGGCCGCTTGGTAGCCCGGCCCGGTGAGGCGCGGCAGCTGACCGGCAGGGTCCACCAGCGCCGCGGTGGCGAGGGCGTCGGCGGTGGTGGCGTTGGGGGCGACCACCGTGACGGTGTCGACCGGAGTCTCCGCTGGGAGGCCAGTGCGGGCCGAGAGGACGTGGTGCGCGTGCGGGCCCTGCGCCGACTGCCAGCGCCGCGCGCGCGTCGACGAGGTCGCCACGGCGCCGTCGCGCAGCAGCACGCTGAGGTCGTCGTCCAGTCCGATGGGCCAGTCGGCCCCGCGCACCGCGATGTCGCCGCCGCCATCCACGAGCACCGCCTCGGCCCCGGCCGCCACGAGGGCGTCGAGCACACGGTCCACCGTCCAGCCTTTGGCGATGCCGCCGAGGTCCACACTGCCCGAGCCTTCGAGCCGCACTCGGTCGCCTTCGAGCATCACTTGCAGCCCCGGGGCGTCCGCGCGACGCCACGAGCCCACCGGGCTCGTCATCTCGACGAACGGGCGGTCATAGCCGAGAGACGCGAGCTGGGATCCGAGGCGCGGGTCGAAGGCCCCGCCGGTGTCGCGCCAGAAGCCCATGGCCTCGCGCAGCACGGCGGCCAGCACGGGGTCGCGCGCCTCGCGGTGGCGGTTGAGCCGCGAGACGGCCGAGTCCGGCAGGAAGCGGGAGAGCCGCCCCTCTGCGTCGCGGACCGAGCGCTCGGCTTGGACCAGGGCGTCGGCGCCGCAGCCCTCGGCGAGGATCATCCAGTCGGTCCCCATGGCGAGAAACGCATGTTGTTTCATGACGCCCTCGTGCGCCGCACCACCACCACGCGGCGGGTGGGCCGCGGCGCCGGCTGCAGCCCGGGCACTGGCGCGACGTCGGCCACGTCGGCGCTGATCATGGCGAGCTGGACGGTCTCTTCCTGCGCTGCTGGTGCGAGCCGTGCGCGCTCGCGGTCCACGCTCGCGGCCAGCAGGTAGCCGCCGCCCAGCACCAACGCCGAGAGGGTGATGACCGACAGGTCGACGAGCCGCTTCTGCAGATCACGCTCAGTCATCGTCGTCATGACGGCCACCCCGTTCGTCGCGGTCGTCGTCGTCGTGGTCTTCGGCCTCGCGCTCCCCGTCTTCGTCATGGTCGTCGTCGCCATGACGACCGCCGGCGCGTGCCGGTTCGTCGACATAGACGTACTCCACCGCCGGCTCGGGCGCGGGGGCCGCCGCCAGCGTGGCCGTTGGCGCCTCGGATGGCGCAGCTGCGAGGCCGGGATCGGGCGCCGCAGCTTCGCCGACGCTGGTGGCGAACTCTGCCGGACCCGGCGCGAGGGTGGACGTGGTGACGAAGGCGATCAGGGCTGCCGCCACGGCGAGGCCTGCGAATGCATATGCGAGTGCCAGGTGCTTGTTCATCGGAACCTCCTCTTGGTTCGCCCCTAGCTTGCGGCGCCGAGATTGGAGGACGATTAGAGCGACCTTAGACGTCGCTGAGACGCGCAGGGAGGCGCAGCGTGAGGCGTGCCCGCAGCCCCCCGAGGGGTGAGCGCTCGAGCACGCAGTCCCCACCGTGGCGGCGCGCCACCTCACGCGTGATGGAGAGGCCGAGGCCGAGGCCCTGCCGGTCGAGCTCCCGCGCCCTCCCGCCGCGCACGAAGCGGTCGAAGAGCACCTCGCGCTCGGACTCCTCCACCCCGGGGCCCGCGTCGTCCACCGTGAACTCGGCGAAGTCGCCCCGGCGGGCGACCTGCAACACCACGTCTCGCCCGGGGGCGTGGCGCGCCGCGTTGCGCAGCAGGTTGCCGAGCGCCGCCTCCACCAGCGAGCGGTTGGCTTCGATCTCGGGATCGTCCTCGAGCTTCACCGTGACCGTGTTGCCTGCAGCGCGCAGCGCGGCGCTCTCGGCGGCGAGCGCGTTGGACGCCACCTCGCCGGCGCGCATCAGCTCGTGGCTGCGCCCGAGGTCACTGGCGTCCACGCGCGAGAGCGCGGTCAGCCCCTCCACCAGCTGACGCAAGCGGAGCACGTCGTCGCGCATGGAGGTGAGCACCTCCTGATAGGCCTCGGCCGAGCGCGGGCTGCGCAGGGCGACGTCCAGCTCGCCGAGCAGGGCAGTCACCGGCGTGCGCAGCTCGTGGGCGGCCGAGGCGGTGAAGCGGGTCTGGGCGCGATAGGACCGGTCGAGGCGCTCCAGCAGGCCGTTGAGCGCCTCGAGCAACGGCTGGATCTCGAGGGGCGCGTCCTCGTCGAGGCGCTGGTCGGCCCCGAACCCGGTGACGCGGCTGGCCCGCTCGCGAGCGCGGTCGACGGGCTCGAACGCGCGCCGCACGACGTGGAGCTGGACGAACGTGGCCGCCAGCGCCGCCATGGCCGCGAGGAGTGCGTAGACGCCTGCGAAGGGGCCCACGCTGCGCGAGAGGGTGACCACTGGCGCTGTGGCCGCGGCGAGCTCCTCATGCTCCTCGTGCTCGTCTCGCTGCACCTCGAAGGGCAGCAACACCATGCGCTGGTCCCCAACGGTCACGTGCAGGGGAGCCTCGGCGCGCAGCGCGGCCCGCGCCAACGACGCGGAGACACGGGGGTCACCCGGCGCCACAATCCACGATTCGATCGGCGCGCGGCTGTGCTCGACCTCGACCTCCACTTCCACCTCGGGATGCGCGCGTCCGTGCGCGGCGATGAGCAGCGCCTCGTCGAGCGCGCTGACCTGCCGCCGGTGCAACACCATGGCGGTGGCCACACCCACTAGGACCAACGTCGCCCCCAGGACGGCCGTCCCCCCCAGCACGATCTGCCTCGAGATGGACGTGCTCATCGGGGCTTGTCGTCCAGCACGTAGCCCACGCTCCGCACGGTCTGCAGGAGCTTGTGGTCGAATCCCTTGTCGATCTTGGCGCGCAGGTAGCTGATGTACACGTCCACCACGTTGGTGCGCGGATCGTGCGACATGTCCCAGACGGCCTCGAGCAGGCGGGTGCGCGACAGCACCTCCCCGGCGTGCTCGGCCAGGTAGCGCAGCAGCGCGTACTCCTGCGCGGTGAGGTGCAGCTCGCGGCCCGCCCGGTGAACGCGCCGGCTGGGGAGGTCGATGCTCAGGTCCCCCACGTCTAGCGTGCCCGCGCTCGGCACGCGGCGCGTCACTGCGGCGATGCGCGCCAGGAGCTCGCCGAACTCGAAGGGCTTCACAAGGTAGTCGTCGGCGCCTCCGTACAGGCCCTCTACCTTGTCCTCGGTCTGGTCGCGGGCCGTCAGGCAGATCACGGGGGTCGCGTCGCCGCGCTGGCGCATGTCGCGCACCAGCGTGAGCCCGTCTCCGTCCGGCAGCATGCGGTCCACCAGCATGAGGTCGTACCCGAGGGAGCGGGCCTCGGCGCGGGCGGCCAAGAGCGAGCGCGCCACGTCCACCCGATGGCCCTCTTCTCCGAGTCCACGCTGGAGAAAGCCCGAGATCTTCGCGTCGTCTTCGACCACCAGGATGCGCATGGAGCCTGCTCTGCTCGACCCATGTCGAGATGCGCATGAAGCACCGTTTCGCGCGAAATGGAAAGCGCGGAACAGCCTGCATGCCGTCGGAGGTCGCACGCTGAGCTACACAGAGCGCGGAAGACGTTGCTGCGGTTGCACGGCGCCGCGTGGTTGCGCAAGAACGGCGCCGCGATCCGGTCACGCGAGCACCTCCAGGCTGACCACGTCCCGCAACGGCGTCCGCAGGCACGCGCGCACTCGCGCGATGTGCACGCATGGGCTCGACGTGCGGTATGAAGGGTGGATGCCCCGCCCACCGCTCGCCCTCCCCGCGTTGCTCTTCATGTCCGGCTGCATGGGTCCGAGCGCGTTCGCGACAGGGCGACCAACCACCGAGCAAGACTACCGGCCCGTCGGAGAGCTCCAGCACGGCCTCGCCCTCGCTGGCCCCGACGTCGGTTTCGCGGCGCACTTCGACATGAACGTGGTGCGCCAAGGCCCTTTGGGCGCAGCGGTGGAGGCAGCGGTGACCGCCAACGCGGGAGACGGAAGCGAGGCCGTGCGCAGCGCTCTGCTCGAGGCCTCGGGGGTGTGGGTCTTCGTGACGGCTCGCCCGAATGACGTCGTCGACACGGTGTTCGTGCTGGAGGGCACGTCGGCCGACGCGCTCCGGGAGTACGCCGGCACGTTGCGCAGCAACGGGTTCCTGCGGGCGGAGCACGGCGTCATGGAGTACGTGGTGGGCGACCTGCAGGTCGCTCATCGCTCACCCGACACCGTGGTGGTGGGCGACTCACGTGACCGCAGCGGGCAACAAGGCTCGGTCTGGGACTGGACCGACTGGGCGGATCGCCTGCGCGGTGTCTCGCGAGCCGAGCAAGAGCCGGAGTTCACGACCACGCGCGACGCCCTGGGCGCGGCCCACTCGCCAATCTGGGCGGCCTGGCGCTGGAGTCCAGAGCTGAGCACCTCGTTGTGGGGAGGACTCGCCGGGCCCACGACCCCCGAGCACGAGGCTTCCCTGTCGCGAGCTGCCGGGCTGGGGTTCGCCGCACTCCCCGTGGACGGTGGGTTCACGGTTCGCGCCATCGCGCGTGCCAGCGACCCCGACCACGCCGCTGCGCTGGCCGCCGCGTTGCCGAGCGCCGTTCCCGCCTTTGCGAGGTTCGCCCCCGACCCCGCCATCCAGATCGACGGACCCAACGCGTACGCGACGTTCACAATCACGCCGGAGGCCCTGACAGGGCTGCTCGCGGCGACGACAGCGCGAGCTCGGGTCGTCCCCTAGAATGATGAACATGGCCCGCGACCCCATCGACCTCCATGCGTTCGTGCTCGTCGTGGTCCGCCTCGGGCGGCGGATCCTCTTGGTACGCGAGCGTGAGCACGGTGGGGGCTGGTACATGCCCGCGGGACGCGTGGAGCCCGGCGAGAGCCTTCCCGACGCCGCCGTGCGCGAGACGCTCGAGGAGGCCGGCGTGCGAGTCACTCTCGACGGGGTGGTGCGCGTCGAGTACTCGCCCACCGCCAGTGGTGCGCGCCTGCGGGTAATCTTCACAGGGCACCCCACCGACGACTCGCCGCTCAAGTCCGTCCCGGACGAACACACGGAGGAGGCGCGCTACTTCACGTTGGAGGAGATGGCTGGGGTGTCGCTGCGAGGAGGCGAGGTAGAGACCATCGCGCGCTATGTGCTCGAAGGAGGCGCCGTGCACCCGCTGAGCCTGCTGGGCACCGAGCGCGAGCGCTGGCGCGAGCCACCAAGGGCCAAGCCATGAGCCAAGCGGGTTCGTCGACCAGCGTGTCCACGTAGCGGGTCTTCTGCATGAGCGGGTCGGCCACGTCCTCGACGCGCACGCCACACACCACGCCTCGAATGTGCTGCGCAGCCGGCCTGAGTCCGCCCCTTCCGCTCGGCCTTCTTCACGTTGAGGGGGTAAACGCTGGCGAAGGACATCGCGAAGATGCGGTGCTTCGTGTCGGTGGTCATGGCGTGCTCGACCATGAACTCTCGGCCGTCACTGGCCGAAAGCTATCGAGGTCGGCTATGGGTCGTGATAGGCCTGCCTGATGGGGATCGACGTCTTCACTGCACCGCTATCGGCACACGTGAACCACCTGCGGCCCACTTCGTCGTTCGGCCAAGTCTTCTCTGATCTCACCGCCGCAGCGATGAATGCGCACCGTGAACGCGGCGAGTCGCGTCTCGGGCTCAGCGCGGCATGGCGCGCACGCTCGTTGGTGAGGCTGGCCCGAGCACCTCAGCTCAGGATTGGCCATCGCTGGAGCCCGCCCGGACCGTTCTGGCTCATGGAACCCGACAAGATGGACCCTCGATGTTGGGGACAAACGCTCCGGGCGGTAGAGTTGATTCGGAGCGGGGTCGACCGAGCTGAGGCGCTGACCCAGGTCGCCGACGCTGATCGGGTCAAGTGGCCAGAGCTGCACGACACCAAATGGGACGACCTCCCAGGGGTGCTCTTCGTCCGTGCCGTCGAGACCGTTCAGGCCCTGATAATTCCCGGCATGGAGCGGTCGGCATTCTACACGGGAGGTGTCGCCATCGCCTCCACCCGTGAGGCCAACTCATTCCTCCGCACAGCCCTCGCGAGCCTCGGTATCGAGGCCGCAGCGCTCGAACAGGACTTCGACCCTGACGAACCGCCGGAGCTCGGGGCCGTGCTCTACAACCTGCGTCTCTTTCACCATCACGTACGCCATGCCGAAGCGCTCTCGCTGCCAATCGGCATCTTCGGCTGACTCGGGCAGGGGGCCAGCCGCTATCTACAAGTCCACGAACGCGGTCGACTCGATGCGCGACGGTCATCGCGTGGTGCTGCGCGAGGGGGATGCGGAGAGCTGCTGGATGTGGGCGCCGCGCGGGCTAGCGTGCGCGCGATGATCGAGGGCTTGCTGATCGCAGTTGGCGGCGAGGGATCTCGACAGGAGACGCTGTCATGGACCACGTCGGCATCCCCGCGGTTCCGGCTCGCTCACACGAGGCGTCCAGATGGTGCACTATCGCGGGATGAACCGTTCCTTGCTGTCCCTCGGACTCACCGCTCTGGCGGCTCTCCTCGCCGCGTGCAGCGGCGCCTCGCGCCCCGCCTCGACGATGACCCCCATGGACGAAGCGGAGACGCTCTCGGTGGAGGCTGCCATCGAGCGCCTCGAGCGCGGTGAGGCGCTCGACGGTGTGTGCTTTGGCATCTCGCTCAGCGGTGACGTGATGTGCGCGGTGGGCATACGCAGCATCCAGGATGGTGCCACGCTGGCCGTCCGCGTCGTGGGCACGCAGCCCGCGGAGTTCACGTACTACCAACACCCCGAGGGGCAGCAGTTCTTCGAGGTGGACGCCGCCGTGCTGGACCGCAACGCCATCGCCCAGGTTCGCAACCACGCGAACGCAGCCGGCTTCGGGCCGCTCGCGGACCCGGGTGTCATCGTGCCGCCGGGGAGCGACTCTCTGGTGGGGGGTCACGTGCTGCGCCGCACGCGTACCCAGACGGGCGAGGACGGCGACCCCGAGACGGGCGTGTGGCAGGTCTTCGAGGACACGCTGGAGCTGGGCTGCAGCGGCGAGTTCCGCACCATCCCGCTCGGCGGGCCAGCGTTCGGTGAAAGCGTGGGTGAGCCCACCATCACAGCGCGCGCGCTCCCTAACGGCACCCTGCTGCTCGCAGCGTCGGTTAGCTGGAGCCTCGAAGGCGAGGATGGCAGCGCCGCCGACGCGGTGGTGATCAACCCCGCGGCGATCTGTCCGTAGCCGGCGTTGCAGGCGCCCCGACAAGGGTGCTGTCAGGAGGCCTGATACTCCCCGCCATTCCGTGTGGCGCCACCTGGCGGTGCGGCGAACCTCGGAACGGCAACCACATCTGCCGGGTGTCTTGCGGTGAGCGCCCTCGGCACGGTAGGGATCACGGATGACCCGCGCCGCGTTCCTGGTTGGGCCCGTGCTCGCTGTGCACGCGCTGTGCTTCGTGATCGGCTGCGGCGGAGGCGGCGACGGAGCGCCGGAAGACGCGGGTCGGAACACGGACGGCGGCGGGGGCATGGACCAGTCCACGGACCAGGCCATCGACTTGGGGCCTGAAGAGCCCATCACCCCCGACGACCCAGGCGCGGCCGACGTCCGCCTCGAGGTCGCGTCGGCCGTGGACCGCCACGCCATCAGCCCGTGGATCTACGGCTCCAACCAGGTGGACGACGGCGACACGCACGGCGTCTCCATCGGCCGCATCGGCGGCAACCGCTGGACCGCGTACAACTGGGAGACCAACGCGTCCAACGCGGGCTCCGACTACCTCTACCAGAACGACACCTACCTGGGCGGCGGCAGCGCCCCCGGAGGAGCGGTGGCAGGGCCCGTGGGCGACCTGCACGACGCGGACCTCGGCGCGCTGATCACGGTGCCCATCGCAGGCTGGGTCTCGGCCGACACCACGGGGCCCACGCCCAGCGACGGCAGCGGGCGCGGCACACGCTTCCTTCCCACGGAGGCCAGCGGCGGCAGCTTGGGGGGCGCGCCCAGCCTGAGCGACGGCACGGTGTACACCGACGAGTTCGTGGACTGGGTGCGACGCACGCTCATGCCCGACGGCACGGTGTTCTTCTCGCTCGATAACGAGCCGGACCTGTGGTCGAGCACGCACTCCGAGATCCACCCCGCCGCCGTCACCTACGACGAGCTGGTCACGCGCAACGTGGAGCACGCCACGGCCATCACCAGCGTGGTGCCCAGCGCGGTGGTCTTCGGCCCGGTGAACTACGGCTACGCGGGCTTCATGAACCTGCAGGCCGCGCCCGACGCGATGGGGCGCGACTTCATCGACTTTTACCTGGGCGCCATGAGCGACGCGGAAGAGAGCGCGGGGCGCCGCCTGGTGGATGTGCTGGACGTGCACTGGTACCCCGAGGCGCAGGGAGGGGGCGTGCGCATCACCGGCGACCAGACGGGCGACGCGGTGGCCAACGCGCGGATGCAGGCCCCGCGCTCGCTGTGGGACGCGAGCTACGTGGAGACCAGCTGGATCACGAACTGCTGCAGCGACGGCGCCATCCGCTTGATCCCGCGACTGCAAGACAAGATCGACGCGCACTACCCCGGCACCGGCATCGCCATCACCGAGTACAACTACGGCGCAGCTGGGCACATCTCGGGCGGCGTCGCGCAGGCCGACGTGCTGGGCATATTCGGGCGCGAGGGCCTCTTCGCCGCCATGTGGTGGCAGCTCTCGAGCGAGCGCGCCTTCGTGGACGGCGCGTTCGAGATGTTCCGTGACTTCGACGGCAGCGGCGCGCGCTTCGGTGACACGTCCATCGCGGCCACCACGTCGGACGTCGAGCGGGTGTCCGTGTACGGGAGCGTGGACGCAGCCACCTCGGGCCGCATGGTGCTGGTGGCCATCAACCGCAGCGGCCAGGCGCTCTCGGCCGGCATCCGCATCGCCCACACGCGCCAGTTCGGTACGGCGCGGGTGTTCCGCCTCACGGCTGCGTCGTCGTCACCGGTGGCCGACGGTAGCGTCACGCTCTCACTGACCAACGCGCTCACGGTGATGCTCCCAGCGCGCAGCGTGACCACCCTCGAGCTGCTGCCCTGAAGGCGGCGCGCTCGGGAGGCGCGGGCGCCACGTCACAGCGAAACGCTGGGCGCCCCTGACTGGCGGGCGCACGCTGGCTCACGCTGCCCGTAGACGATCTCTGGTATGAATGGGGCGCGAAAAGGACCGACCCATGTCACCCGCCCCAGACCGTTCGATGAGCCTGGCTCCGGCCAACGTCTCCGACTACCGCGAGCTTGCTCGGCTCCGCTTGCCTCGCCAGCTCTTCGACTACATCGACGGCGGGGCATACGAGGAGCGCACCATGTCGGAGAACGTCGCCGCGTTGCAGCGGATGCGCCTTCGCCAACGGGTGCTCCGCGACGTCTCCGACATCGACCTGAGCGTAGAGGTGCTGGGGCGCCGCTGGGCGCTGCCCGTCGCGCTCGCCCCCCTGGGCTTGGCGGGGATGTTCGCAAAGCGCGCGGAGGCCGATGCCGCCCGCGCGGCGACGGACGCGGGCGTGCCGTTCTGCGAATCGACGGTGTCGATCTGCTCGGTGGAGGAGGTGCGCGGCGCGACGGATGGCCCTCTGTGGTTTCAGCTCTACGTCATGCGCGACCGCGCGTACGCGGAGTCGCTGATGGCGCGGGCGCAAGCGGCGGGCTGCGAGGTCTTGGTGGTGACCGTCGACCTCGCGGTGGTCGGCGCGCGCTATCGGGACACGCGCAACGGCATGATCACGAGCGTGTCCATGGGCGGGCGCCTCGCACGCGCGTGGGACATCGCGAGCCACCCGGGATGGGTCTTGGACGTGGCGCTCGGAGGTCGCCCGCTGACGTTTGGCAACCTCGAGGACGCGGTCCCCGGTGCACGCACGCCGCAGGATTTCCGTGGGTGGGTCGACGCCCAGTTCGATCCCTCGGTCACGTGGGACGACCTCGCGTGGGTTCGAGCGCACTGGCCCGGGAAGGTCGTGCTGAAAGGCATCCTCGACCCCGAGGACGCTCGACGCGCCGTCGCCGTCGGGGCGGACGCAATCGTCGTCTCGAACCACGGTGGTCGACAGCTCGATGGCGTGAGCAGCACCGCTGACGCCCTACCCCGCGTCGTCGAGGTCGTGGGCGGCGAGCTTCCCGTGCTCGTCGACGGAGGCATACGCAGCGGGCTGGACGTCGTGAAGATGCTCTCGCTGGGCGCGACCGCTTGCCTAATCGGCCGCGCGTGGGCCTACGCCGTCGCGGGCGGTGGACAGGCGGGCGTGCGACACATGCTGCAGGTCATCGAAGACGAGATGCGTGTCGCGATGGCGCTCACGGGCAACGCCAGCCTTGCCGAGCTCGGGCCGCAGACCATCGAGCGCTAGAGCACGCCGCCACCGCTACCGGGCCCCGAAGCGGACGCGAGCGCAAGCGTGGTGCGCCCGCGGGCGTAGAAGCGCGAGTTGCCCACGGAGGCGCCGGCCACCGGCGCCTCCGGCTAGAGCGCCCGAGACGGTTGCTTGTACCTGGTCGAGCGGTTGGGTCATCCTGTTTCCATGTTGCCAGACCCCATCTCTACGCCCTGGCGGGAGCGCTCTGCCCCGTCTAAGGGGTGGCAACCGGGAGGCGTAGCTCCAGGGTCTGCCAGAGAGCGGACACCAAGAGAGGTGCTGCTGGATCGAACGGTCGTCGTCACTCCGACGAGGACGCCGCGGGCATCGCGCTTGCCGACCTGGCTCTGCGGCGACTCCACGAACTCGGTAACCTACCCCGAAACACTCCCCGCACCATGACGCGAGCCTGGAAGAGAGTCCCGTTCCTGCGTTGGTCGTTCTGGCGCATGGCGCTCGGCCGGAAGCACCTGCGCACCGCCTGGCAGGTGGGCGACGGGCGCGAAGAGCGGCTGGCGCAGTACGTGGAGGCGACCGCTCGCCGCGGTCAACTCGACGACGTCATCCGCGTCATCGACCAGTACGCCTACGACGAGGCCTTCCTCATGAACGTCGGCGACGAGAAGGGGGCCATCCTGGACGCAGCGGTCCGGCGTGCGCAGCCCAGGCGCGTGCTCGAGCTGGGCACCTACTGCGGCTACAGCGCGCTGCGCATCGCACGCGTGGCCCCTGCGGCGCACATCCACTCGGTCGAGTTCAGCGCCGACAACGCCGCCATCGCGCGCCGCATCTTCACGCACGCCGGCGTGGCCGACCGCATCACCGTGGTGGTGGGCACGCTGGGCGACGGCGGCGCCACCCTGAGCCGGCTGCGCAGCGAGCACGGCTTCGGCGCCGGCGTGCTGGACTTTCTGTTCGTGGACCACGACAAGAGCGCGTACCTCCCCGACCTGACCTGAAACATCCCCCGTGACCAGCGCGGAGGTGTTTGGGTCAGCCTGTGGGTTGTAGGGGGACCAGCGCCAGACCGAGTTCGGCGGCGCTTCGCTCGAGGCCGAGGCGGCGACGGTGTTGGTAGCGGGCCTCGTAGGCTGCTTGCCCGACGTCGACGTAGTCAGCGCCGAATCGAAGCATGCGATACACGAGGGTCGCGAGCTTGCGAGCGACCACAAAGACGGCGCGCGCCCCGCTGTGGCGAGAGGCCTGCCTCCGGTATGCGGCTCCGAGAGCCGATTTCGAGCGACTGAGGGTCACGGCGGCGTTGCGGAATACGGCGGCCAATCGAGAGGCACCCATGCCATTGCATCTCTTCTTCAAGGGCTTGCCGCCAGAGACGGCGACTCGAGGACACAGTCTTAGCCATGACACGAAGTGCTTCTCGGTTGGGAACTTCGCGATGTCGAAGCCGATCTCGGTGAGGATCGTGCGCGCGTTCTCGGCACCGATGCCATCGATGGTTGTGAGGTCAACGCCAGCGACGCGCCACAGCGTCTCGCGCAGGGGGAGCTCTCCGCGCGTCTTCATCGTCTTCGCCTTGCTTCGATTCGGATGCGGAGGACAGGGCTCGTCCTCGCGGTCCTCAGGCCGCAGAGTCTGCAACTCCACATCCAGCCGGGTGTCGTATTCGGCGACGATCGCGGTGACGTCGTCGTACATGCGCAGCGCCATCGCGAGGTTGAAGAGGTGCTCCTCGTGCCAGGTGCCTGTCAGGAACTCGGCGATCTTCTCCTCGGGTTGCCGACAGCGCGGATGTCGAAGCGCAGCCAATCGATGAGGGTCTCGCTCGCCCTCGACGATGGCACGGATGATGGCCATCCCCGTCGTGCCCGTGATGTCGGTGACCGCCCGGTGAACCAGCACATTCATCTGGTCCAGCGCCTTCTGCATGTGATGAACCCAGCGCTTCTGACTCTCCGAGTAGCTGCTCCGTTCCCGCGTCAACGCACGTAGACGTCCGAGTTGGCCGCTGGGACGAAATGACCCCCGCAGTAGGCCGCACGCGTGCAGCAGCTGGAGCCACTGGCAATCCGCCATATCCGTCTTGCGCCCCGGCACGTTCTTGAGTGTTCGCGCGTTCACGAGCACCGGCTCGATCCCGGCGGCCTCGAGAACCTCGTAGACCGGGACCCAGTAGACATAGGTGCTCTCCATCGCCACCGACTCGACCTGCAGCTCCTGCAGCCATGCGACCATGCGATGCAGCTCCGGCGTGGTCGCGCCGAACTGACGCACTTCGCGTTCGCCGTCGTCCTGCTCTGGACCACACACCCAGTGCTCGGTACTCCCTATGTCGACTCCCGCGACCCATCGACGTGACGGACTCAGCTCGAGTCGTCCGGCCCCACTTGATTTCTTCTTCCTGTTCATCGATACCTCCAGAGAGGCGCCGCTGCGGCCCGAGATGCGTCCATTTGGAATCTGACCTCGGGGAGTCCTCGTGAAATCACGACGCTCACCAGTGAAGGATGGCCGGCTCGGACCCAAGCTAGAGCTGAGGCAATACAGCGCTAGTGAACAACGGGGTGTAGCTGCCGCAGCGGTGTCTCCCCTTCAAGGTGCACCACATCTCGCGCAGATGTTTCTCTCCTGCAGGATCCGGCCCCGGCCGGTCGCTTTGCTAGAGCGCGTCTTGGAGGAGGGCTGGCTGCGGCCGCGCGCCATCGTGGTGGCCGACAACGTCAAGGTCCCCGGCGCGCCGGAGTACCGCGCGTTCATGCAGGCGCAGGAGGGCAAGCTCTTTCACACGCGCGAGCACGAGACGCACCTCGAGTACCAGAGCGTCATCACGGACTTGATGCTGGAGTCCGAGTACCTCGGTGCCCCGTAGGGATACCGCACCTGCCAGCACCAGGTCTTTACGACACGGTCGCCCTCTCGCGCGCCTCAGAGGAGGATGCCGAACGTGAGACCGAAGCCGACGCTGGGGCGCAGCTGGAGCGCGAGCCCACCCACGAAGTCGACGTTGAGGCCCGCCGTGAGGATGGTGGAGAGCTCGGCGCGCGCACGGATCGGGAAGCGATAGCCGAGCTGACCCTCCCCGGTGAGGCGAGTCGCGCGGCCGTACACGTCGCGACCCTCGGCCTGCCGGACCCCCGCCACACGCAGCGAGCCCATGCCACCGATGAAGAGGCCGACACAGGCGGGCCCGGCGAAGCGCCCGAAGCGGCTGCGCCCCAGGAAGTAGAAGCGCCAGCCGAGCCCCACCCCGGACGCCGTGGAGCGGAAGTCGCCGCGCGCGCGTCGCTCGAAGGAGTACTCGGCCACGAGGCCCAGGCGCGTGTGGGGCACGGCGTACTCGTAGCCGGCGACGAAGCCGCGGCGGAACCAGGCGTAGGGGTAGACGAAGACCGCGTGCCGGTGAGGCTCCGCGGCGGGAACCCCGGACTCGGGCTCGGGCACCGCCTCGGAGTCGGTGTCGGTGTCGGTGTCGGTGTCGGGCTCCGGGGAGCGGAGCGCGGCATCTCCAGGTTCTGTCCGGGACGCCTCCACGGCGTCGGTAGCACCTTGGGCGCGTGCGACGAGCGGGGCGCCGAGCAGCAAGCCCAGGAGCGCGAGCGCGGCGCACGGGGGCGGTGAGAGGTGGTGGTTCATGGGCGCCCGATGTGGCGGTCGAGGAAGGCGAGCACGGTGGCCCACGCCTCGGGGGAATCGGTGGAGATCGCGATCCCGAGCGCGGACGCGTCGTCGTTGGGGTTGAGCACGTGCCCCGTCCCCGCCAGCACCAACACGTCCGCCTCCACCCCCTGCGCTCGCAGGAGGTCGCGCATCGTGCGGCTGTGGTCGACCGACACGAACTGGTCCCAGCGGCCGTGGACGAAGAGCATCGGTGGATCATCGGCCGAGACGTGCTCCACCGGGGACGCCAGCGCGTAGACCTCGGGGATGTCCTCGCGGCGCCCTCCGACGAAGTCGCGCACGGCCGCCACGTCGCGCAGCTCCCGCATGTCCATCGGGCCGGCCCCGCTCACGATGGCTTGCGGGCGGGAGGGCGCGCCCTCGGCGCAGTCGGGCACCAGCTCCGGCGCGTCGAGGGCCACCGAGACCAACGTGGCCAGGTGACCCCCCGCCGAGTAGCCCATCACGGCGACGCGCGTGGGGTCGAGGCCGAGCTCGTCGGCGTGGTTCTGAAAGTACGCGAGCGCGCACGCGACGTCGTGCACCGCGTTCGGGAACACGCCCGCGGGGACCAGGCGGTAGTTGACGCTGGCGGTCACGTAGCCGGAGCGGGCGAAGCGGCGCGCCACGGGGCGGTACTGGTCGTTGTCGAAGTACGCCCAGCCTCCGCCGTGCACCATCAGGATCCCGGGGCGCCCCGTGGCGTCACCCCCCGGAAGGTAGAGGTCCATCTTGTTGCGCTCGAAGCGGTCGTCATAGCTGACCGTGCGCTCGATGGGGGCTTGGCAGCCCGCGGCGGCGAGCGTGGCGAGGAGCAGCACCACCCTCGAGGTGGGGGACGCGCAAAGGTTCATCGCTCATTACAACACGCCGGGGGCCTGCGCGCTCGTTCGCGAGCGCCAGCGGCTCCCCCGCGGGCGTTCCGTCGGACGCGTAGCGCTGGAACGTGAGCGCGTCCGACGACGTGACGAGGCCGAGACCATCGCCGTCCCACGCGCCGGCCACGGCGTCGAAGCGCCCTGCCAGGAGGACCGCCGGGCGGTCGGGCGAGAGGCTCTCCAGCCCCGGATCGAAGGTCACCTGCGAGATACTGGGGAGGCTCCCCGGCGTACAGAGCAACTGCAGCAAGCGCCCGCCTACGTCGAGGGGGGTGGCGCCGTGGCACGCCGTGCCCCGCAGGCTGCGCGTGACGTCGCGGGTGACGAGCCGCCGGTCCACTCGGGCGATGTTCCAGTACCCCGACGGTGCGCCGAGGATGTCGCTCCACGTGATCACGTACTCCGTGTCCGTGTACACCACCCCGGTCACGTCCGAGTTGCCGGTCCGGTACACGTCCACGAAGCGCGCGGGGATCTCCACCCGCCCGGCCCAGTCGAAGCGGACCAGCATCGCACCGGTCTCGTTCTCGGGAGCGCTGCGAGTCCCGCTGAGCCCCAGCGTGAAACGTCCGTCCACGAACAGGAGCTCGACGGGGAGCGCCTCCTCGCGCGCCACCACGGCCGGCGGCACGAGCGTACACAGAGGTCCGTCTAGCGAGTCGAAGTCATAGGGAGGGCTCACCGGGAAGCCGCCCCGTCCAAGCGGTGGCTCTCGGCGCATCCCGCTCCGAGCCCGAAGGCGATGACGATGGTGGCGCGGGCCAGGAGGGTCATCGCCGTGCGCAGGGCCTCGAGCGCTCGTGTGAGCGGGACCCACCCCAGCTGGCGGCGCGCACGTAACTCACCGTGCGACCACGGCCACAGTGTGCCGCTCGGGTCACAGGGGGCGTCGTGTTCTTGCGTCACCGGCGTGCTCCCGACCGGCCACCCGACCAGGCCGCCGAGAGACCGAGGCGCAGCATCGCGCCGACGTGATGCTGGGTTGCGAGGACGCGCGTCTCGACCAGGAGCGCGACGTTCCGATGCGGCAGCACCTGGACCATGAACCCGAGGCCAGCCCGGCGAAGCCAGGCGGGCGTGGTGTACGGCACGTCGAAGTCGATGGTGCGACCCGCCGCACCCCGCAGCCGCGTGACACTGTAGCTCACCTGCGGGCCGAATCGGACCGGGCCGCGTCGGGCCAGCATGCCGAGGGACGCGTCCCCGCTCAGGCTCGGGCCTGGCAGCCGTGTTGGTGGGGGGTCGCTGTCGGACCAGTCGATCTGAAGCGGGCGGGTGAGCGCGAGGACGGGCCTCCCCACCCCGAGGCCGCCAGCGATCCGGACGCCCAGCGCGCGTCTCCCGAAGACGGTCCACGCAGCCTGGACCGACAGCTCGCGCACGGCGAGGTTGATGCGGTACACCGCACCTGGCTCGGTGGGGCGTCGAACGATGTGGGCGTCGAGCGTCACCATGGCGCCCGCCGTCAGCTCGTGCCAAGGGCCCGCGACGCCGCGTCCGGCGGAGCGCTGCTGGCCCCCCGCTGGGCTGCCCGGTTCCGTCGAGGGATCGTAGGAATCCGGCGGCTCCGGCGGATCGGGGAGCCCCAGCCACTGCGCCTCTGCCCGCGCCTGCACCAGCTGGAGGAGTCCGAATGCCAGCAGCATCCCCGTCCTTCGTCGATTCCTTCGTCCTGTCACGTCGCGTCTCGTCATCGTCCCTCCGCCGAGCGCTGGATGCCGTGCGCCACATGGGGCGAGTGCAATACACGCGCCAGACGCGTCACGGTCGCGACGCTGCATCGACACAAACCGACGCTTCACAACAGATGGGATGAACGCGGCCTGCAATCTGTGCGACATGTCTGGGGCGCGCTGCGTGACGAGTAGCGCCGGGACGTGGCCGACTACACCCGCCTGCGCTTCCGCGCGCGGCGGCCAGCGCAGGCATGAGCGGGGCGCAGGGCGCTGGCTGCCTCACGTGCGAAATGACCTCGCAAGCACCTATGTCGTGAAAAAGAAGACGCTCCGCGCGCAGTACCAAGTGACATCGAGACGCGTCGGCCCCCAAGAGCCCGTGGGCTCCACACCCTTCATGGGCCAGGCGGAGACCGAGGCTTTCGTAGCCAGCGCGATTTGCCGTGAGGTCGCGGTCGCTCGGGAGGAGCTACTCAGACGAATTCACTCTGGCGAGCCGTACGCGTGGAAGCCTGGCTGTGACGTGCGGCGGCTTGGACGCGGAGCCTGCGCACGGCGGGCGGCGCACCGCTACGGCTCACCGGGACATCGTCACGCTGGCGGGCTGGTCGCTCCAGCGGAAGCGGTCCAGCAATACGATGCTGTCGACGTTGTGGTCTCCCGCGTCCCAGATGGCGAAGGTGAGCGTGATGGTCTCCCCGGGGACGACTGGCGCGGTGTTCGTCAGCCAATCCGTGCCGGCACCGTCCTTCAAGTCCCCGCCCCAGCCACCCATGCCGGTTCCGATCAGCTCGAGCGTCCCGCTGGGACACGACCCCGGCGGCGCCGCCACCGGCGGGAAGCACACCTGCACGAAGGCGTTGTTCACCGTCATGGGCGCGAGCTGGCTGTCGATTGCGATGTTGCCGTCCGTGGGGAGCCCCTGGGCCGCGCTGCTCAGCAGGGTCACGAAGCGGTCCTCGTAGGCGCTGCAGGCGAACTCCGGGAACTCGGCCGAGTAGAACTTCATCCGGTACGAGAACGAACGCGCGTTGGTGGGCACGCGGATGCGCACGGTCAGGGCCACGCTGTCGTAGGCCTGTGTGCAGGTCGGCCCCGCGCAGGGGGTCGCGCACGCGGACGCCGGTAGCGTTCCCCCGTTGGCGCTCAGGTATGCCGCCGGCGCGCTGACCATCGTCTGCGCGTCGTAGTTCCCCACCTGCCCCGGCTGCAATCCGTTCTGGGGGGCGACGTAGCCGGGGTCGCCAGGGGCGCGCGCGGTACCCGACGAGAGCGCCGCAAACGTGGCGCCGGCGCGTGGCGTCACGTTGGAGCCGTAGGTCGTCATGACGCCCACTTGTGAGCCAGTCGGCGCTGCCGACCCATCGGCCAGGCGGAGGCTCGCCGACACGACGCCCCAGCGGCGCTGCGCGAGCGGCGGGCTCTCGGCGGTGGTCTGGCAGAGCTCCATGGCGCGTATCAGCTCGTCGGCTCCAAGGAGCTCGAACTGCGATGCCGTCGAGCACGGCGTGGGCGCGGATCCGTCGGATGTGCTCGCGTCGCAGTCGTCGTCTACCCCGTTGCCGATGAACTCGTACGCGCCAGGGTTCACCATGGCGGGATCGGCGCACGCGCCCACCGTGTCGCAGCAGTCGCCATCCGCTGGCGTCCAGCCGTCGCCGTCTTGGTCCAGCAGACTCGGTCCGGCGTCCACGCCCACGTCGCTCTCAGCATCCGGCGCGGCGTCGTTCGCGGCGCCCGTGTCCGTCTGTTCTCCCGCGTCGCTCGCGGCGTCCACAGCGCCGCCACTGTCCTGCGCTCCGGCGTCAGCCGCCCCCGCGTCCGCGCCGCCACCATCCACCATGCTCGCGTCCGAACGCGCGCCACCGTCCGTGCCCCCGTCCGGAGCGCCCGATGCGCGACCTCCGCAGCCGCTCACGCACGTGCCGACCACCCACGTGACGGCCATCACCCACCAAAGAGACCTTGCCCAGGAGCAGGAACGCCACATCGCGTGACGATATCGATCGGCCAACCAGGGTCAACAGTGGACTGTGGTGCGACGCCCAGCGCCCGCTCCGTCCTGGCGAGCGCTGGCCACGGGCTAAGGGGTGAATACGGGTGACTGGGGAACGGCGTCGGTGGCAGGCTGAGGCTCGGGCGCTGGCTCCGACGGGGGCCCTGTTGGCTCCGCGGGTTGAGTCTCCTCGGGCGCGGGAGCTGGGACGTCGCCGTAGTGGATGGCGGCGGCGCCCTCCTGCACTCGGAGCGCAGCGGCGCGCTGAGCGTCCGCGTCTAGATGGTCGCGCACACGCACGTAGTACTCGTTGCTCGGATCCAGCTGGATCGCGCCATCGAGGAGGATGCGCGCGTTGGCGTAGTGCGTCGCCAGGTCGTCCATAGTGGTGGGGTCGAAGCGCCGCGCCACCGAGAGGTTGTAGTAGACCCGCGCGAGCTGCTCGGCGGGCAGGTCCAGCACACTCTCGTCCGCCAGGGCCGCCTCGAGGCTGGCGCTGGCCTCGGTCCACTGACCTGCGCGCAACAGCTCGAGCCCGGGCGTCACGGCCGGGTGCTCCACGTCGAACACACGCAGGCGCACGCCGCGCGTGTGAGGGTCGAACATAGGGAAGATGCGCTGCTGCAAGCGACGCAGGACTATCTCCACGTTGCGGTCCCGGCGCCCACCGTCCTCGTGCTCGGCCTGCGTGACCACCTCGAGCACGCGCCCCGTCGTGCTCTCGCGGATGGTAAGCGTGAGGGTCAGCGAGACCTCCCGTAGCAGATGCGTGGACGTGGTGGCGGGCCGCCCGGCGCAGGCCGACGTGTAGCAGCCATCGCGCGTCTCGTAGATGAGCCCGGTGTGCATGATCTGGAAGTCCAGGTCTACGATCACGGCGGACGGCGGGAACGTACGCTCCGCCACCGCCTGCGTGGCCTGGAGTCGGTGCATGAGGAACACCTCGCTCGGGCGGATACCCGACCGCGGCGTGGCGAGGTGCCGCGCTAGGCGGTTGGCGAACTCGATGCCCTCGGGCTCGCTACCGTGCACCACGATGATGCGCGGGTACGAGCGCGCCGAAAGCTCGGCGGGGTAGACTACCCGCGCCGAGGCGCCGCCGCAGCCGGCGAGCAAACACAGCAGGAGGGCGAGCGCGGCACCTCGCGGGGCGCGTCGATCCCATGGCCACGAGGCGGGGGTGGTCTCAGTCGGTGCTCGCACGGCGTCCTCCTTCACGTCAGAGGCGAGAGGTTGCCACGGGCGGAGTGGGCGACACCAGACGGAACAATCCCCGAGGTCGAGGACGGAAGAATACAGGTCCGCTCCGGCGCCTCCCCGGGCGGTGACGGTGTGGGCTCGGTGTTCGCCGTCCACGAGATCCTGGGGCGCGGCCAAGTTTGCGACACGGCGCGCTCGTGCCTCGACAGCGGAACCGACGTCTCGTGTGCGCTGTGGACGTGCAACCCGGGGGTCAAGTTCTGCAGCGAGGACTAAACCGCAGTGGAGACATGCGACCAGAATGGCTTCACGTACACGCGGACCGAGACCTGCGAGACAGACGAGCGTTGCTACTCCGGCACTCGCTACCCGGCCGTTGGCGATGCCAACGCACCGCTATGTTCCGACAACGAGCTGCAGTGAGGCGCTGCAACGCGACAGGGAGTGCGTCCAGCTCGCAAGTGGACTGCGCGGGCACGGCGCGCTTCTGCTCCGACCCAGTGGTGGGCAACCCCACGTGCGTTCCCCGCGTTGTGCGCCTGGTGCCGAGGAGTGTTCTGATGGTGTGACCGCGAGCACGTGCTGCTCACCCCGGGTAACACCTACGAGTTCGCCGTGACGTTGCGTAGCGCCTCCGCGCTTGCAGCGGTCACCAGCTCGAACACCGGCGCAGACGTCATCCCTATCGCGATTGGTACGGTCACGGGCTCACACGCGTGCATCGGATATCCCACAGAGATGTCTTTGCCGACCTTGGGGAACCGACGCTTCTCGCTGCTGTTCACACACGCCGCACCCTGAGCGTCCGCGAGTGGGTCCGCGTGAAGTGTCGGCAGCTGGGCCTCAGACGGCTGGACCTGCGGGCGCCACCCGCGCAGCAGCCCGTGCCAGCTGCACGAAGGCGCTCACCACCGGGTTGGCGCTGTCCGCGTGCGTGGCCAGGATGAGCGGGAGCGTGGTGCGCGCGGCCACCCGCACGTAGCGCACGCCCTCCGTGCGCATGGCCTCGAGCGACGCGGGCACCAACGCCACACCGATCCCGGCCGCTGCGAGGTGCACGAGAGAGGCTGCGTGGCCCGCGTGCGCCGCCACCTGAAGCGGGCGGCCCTCGGCGGCAGCCAAGCGGTCCACCAGCGCGCTCAGGCTGGAGCCGAGCCCCGGCGAAGGCAGCAGCAGCGGCAGGTCCAGCAGCGCGGCCACGCTGATGCGCTTGCGATGCGCGAGCGGATGGTCCTCCGGGAACACCGCCACCAGGGGCTCCTGCGCGAGCACACGGCCCTCGATGCGCGGCGGGAGGGCGCCGCTGGGCCGCACGAACGCGGCGTCCAGCTCGCGCTCCTCGAGCGCCCGGAGCAGCGCCGCCGTGGAGCGCTCCACCAGCTCCACCCGCACCTGCGGGCGCTCTTGACGCAGCGCGCGCACCAGGCTGGGCACCAGCGGGTGAAACGTGGCGGAGGGCGACGAGCCGAGTCGCAAGCGCCCCTCGAGGCCCCCCGCCAGCCCGCGCGCACGCATGACCAGGTCGTCCAGCTCCACCAGCAGCCGCCGCGCGTCGGCTGCCACGATGCTCGCCGCGTCGGTGGGGTGCATGCGCCGCCCCTGGCGCACGAAGAGGCGCACGCCCAGGTCGTCTTCGAGCTCGGCGATGGTGCGGCTGAGCGCGGGCTGCGCCACGTGGATGCGGCGCGCGGCCTCGCGCACGCCACCCGCGTCCAGCACGGCGAGGAACTGGCGCAGGCGGCGGGTGTCGACGTTCGATATCTCCACGGTATCGACTGCTATCTAGCCGATATTGGCCTGCGTTCAAAGCCGACCGCACAGTGAGGGGCATGAACACACAGCAGACCTTCGACGCCGGCCGCTCCTTCGACGCGGCCCAGTACCAACAGAACGCCTCCTTCGTGCCGGCTCTGGGCGACGTGATCCTGGGGTGGCTCGCTCCCCAGCCGGGCGAGCACATCCTGGACCTGGGCGCCGGGGACGGCGTGCTCACCGAGAAGCTGGTGGCCGCCGGTGCGCGCGTGGTGGCGGGTGACGCCTCACCGTCGATGGTGACCGCCGCGAAGGCACGCGGGCTCGACGCGCGCCTGATCGACGGAGAAGCGCTCGACTTCGACGAGGCCTTCGACGCGGTCTTCTCGAGCGCGGCGCTGCACTGGATGCCCGACGCGGCGCGGGTGTCGGCGGGCGTCTTCCGCGCGCTGCGCCCCGGGGGCCGCTTCGTGGCCGAGGCGGGCGGCTTCGGCTGCGTGGCCGCCGTGCGCGTGGCGCTGGCGGACGCCATGGAGCGCGCCGGCGTGGACGCGAATGGTGCTCACCCCTGGTACTTCCCCACGGCCGAGCATCACCGCTCCGTGCTCGAGCGCGCCGGCTTCGTGGTGGACGAGATCGTGGTGGTGGCGCGCCCCACGGTGGTGCCAGCGGGCTTCGGCGCGTGGCTCGAGACCTTCGGGAAGGCCCAGCTGGCGCGCGTCCCCGCGGAGCAGCGCGCGCAGGTGTTGCAGTGGGCCACCGCGCGCCTCGAGGCCACGCTGCGGGACGAGCAGGGCCGCGACGTGGCGGACTACACGCGCCTGCGCTTCCGCGCACGGCGGCCAGCGCTTGCATGAGCGCGAAGCCAGCGGAGGCGCTGTCCGGGGCGGGGTCCAGCCGGCGGCCCCGCGACTCCGCCGAGCCGAGGCGGAAACGAAAGTGAGGGCGCGGACGTCTTGACGCCCGTGCAGAGTGCCGCTAGCTTGCGTTTCGTTGAACGTGTTCAACGAAACAGCCGAGCCCTGCCCATGACCCGCAAACCCGAGCGCGAGACACCGCACGCGGACGTCCCGCTGAACCAACGCGAGGCCGCCAAGCTGGCCACCCAGCGTGCCGTGCTCGCGGCCGCGCGCGACAGCTTCGAGGAGCTGGGCTTCGAGCGCGCCAACCTGCGCGAGATCGCGGCCCGCGCGCAGGTTTCGGCGGGCACCGTGCTGCACTACTACGGCGACAAGCGCGCGCTCTTGCACGCGGCGCTCTTCGAGGAGCTGGACACGGCGCTCGACGACGCCATCGCCGCGGCACAGGCCGCCCCCACGCTGCTGCGCCAGCTGGACGCGCTCACCCGTGCGGTGTTCGCGTACTACAAGGCGCGCCCAAGCCTGTCACGCGTGGCGCTGCGCGAGTCGCTCTTCGCCGACCCGCCTTGGGCAGAGCGCTTTGCCGCGCAGACCACCCGCGTGAGCGAGGCCATCGCAACGCTCGCCCTGGCCGCGCGCGCCCGCGGAGAGCTGTCCGCCAGCACGGACCCCACGCTGCTTTCGGTCACCTACCTGTCCATCTTCTACTTCGCCCTGATCGCCTGGGTGCAGCAGACCATCGCCGACCCCGAGGCGCTGGTGGCGGTCCAGCTGCGCCACCTCTTCCCCCCGAAGGAGAACACACCCGATGAGCCCCAGCCTGTTCCGAGACGACGCCGCGCGTGAGCGCATGGAGGCCTGGTACGAGCGCGTCCGCGAGGCCATCCCGACGCCGACTACCAGCCAGACGGTGACCACCCGCTACGGCGCCACGCACGTGCTGAGCGCTGGCCCCGAAGACGGACCACCGCTGGTCGCGCTGCACGGCGCGATGGCCAACTCGGCGCTCCTGCTGCGCGAGCTCTGGCATCTGACGAAGCAGTTCCGGGTGCACGTGGTGGACGTGCTGGGCCAGTCGGTGAAGAGCGCGGACGCGGCGCTGCCCGTGAAGGGCGACGCTCACGGGCGCTGGGTGGGCGAGGTCATGGACCAGCTGGGCCTCGAGCGCGTGGCCGTGCTGGGCGTCAGCTGGGGAGGCTTCGCCACGCTGCGCTTCGCCGCGCTGGCTGCCGAGCGCATCGAGCGCATGGCGCTGCTGGTGCCCGCGGGTGTGGTGAACGGCAAGGTGCTCGAGGGCATCTTCAAGATGGGCATCCCCATGGCGCGCTTCCGCCGGTCACCCACCCTGGCCAACCGCGAGCGCTTCCTCGGCAACCTGCTCACCACCACGGACGACGACTGGAGCGACTACCTGGGCGACGCCTTTCAGAGCTACCGCATGAACATGAGCGTGCCGCCGTTGGCGAAGCCCAGCGAGTTCCAGGCGCTGCGCGCGCCGGTCATGGTGATCGCAGCTGCGAACGACTACAGCTTCCCCGGAGACCGCCTGCTCTTGCGCGCGAAGGAGCTGTTCCCCACGCTCACGCACAGCGAGCTGCTTCCCGGCGCCAAGCACAGCCCACCCACCACGGACGAGTTCCGGGAGTGGCTGGCCGGCAAGCTCGGCGCGTTCTTCGCGGGAGCCTGAGCGGCGCAGCGCGAGCCGCTCGTGAGGTCACCCACGCGTGACGGGGACACCCAGGTGACGAGCCAAGTGCTCGGCCACGTGCGGCAGCGGCGCGCTGAGAGGCTCCCGGAGGCTCAGGCGTTCACCTCCGTGCAACGTCACCCCCACGGTGCCCACGTCCATCCCCGCGATGTCGACGGTGCCCACGAAAACGCTGGCGATCGCCTCGCGTGGCACCTGCCGCTCGCTGCCATTGCGCAGCGCCACCGCGAGCCCGCTCGGGTGCAGGGCGAGGCGCACCAGCTCCCGCCGCGCCGCGCGCAGCGGGAAGGCCACGAGCGCGAAGAGCAGGAACCCAGCCAGCAGTGTGGCGCCCACCGCAGCGGCCACGTCGCCGTGGGCCACCGGGACGGTCTGCGTCTCCAGCGAGTGCAGCACGCCGCCCGCGAGCCCCAGCGTGATGCCCGCCGGAAACAGTAGCGAGAACCAGTCGGTCCACGCGGGCAGCCGATAGCGACGATGCCACGTGTGCTCGGACCAGGGGGAAGCCACCCACCCGGATGTATGTGGGGCTGGCTGCGGCCTGCGCGCCATCACGAGGCACGCGACGCTCGCGAGGGCCGCCAAGAAGCCGAGCACGAACATGGGCGTGGCGGAGTCCCACGCAGCGGGCCCCTCGTAGGTCATGAACGAGAGTCCTGTCGCCATTAGCCCGAGGACTGACAGCAGCGCCATCAGCCCAGCGAGTATCGGCCAAGCGCCGCGCATCGAGCGCTGCAGCGGCGGGGGACCGTCGTCGGCGTGGTTGTGCCGCCAGGGCTCGGGCGTGCTCATGAACGTCTCTCCACGTGGGGAGACTACCTGACGCCCGCCTGGACGAGCAGTGCCCTCAACTGCGGCGCAGGCGTGTGTCCACCACAGTGACCCCGTACACCGTGGCAGAGGGCAGGCTGCTGGCGTCGAACACGGGCCACCCGAGCCAGCGCGCCACGGCGCGGCCCTCGTAGAAGCTGCTGGTGGTGGCGCTCACCGTGTACGGGCCCATCGGCGGTGCGGAGTACGGGTGCACCTGGCGCCCCTCGCTGGCGGTCACCAGGTGATAGTAGACACCGTCCTCGTCGTTCGACACGACGAGGGGCGCCGTGATGCCCATGGCCGTGACGAAGGCCGCCAGCTGCACGGGTGGCCTGAAGCTCAGCTGCACGTCGTCGCCGTTGAGGCAGCCGTAGACCGTGACGCCGGCGGGGGCCCGCTCCGCTGCACGGAGCACCACCGTGTGCGGCGTGCCTCGTTCGAGCAGCGTGCGGAGCTCGGCCAGCCACGGGATGCGCGGGTCACTCTCGGGTGGCGGATCCGGCGTGGGAGCGGGCTCCACCGGAATCTCCACCAGCAAGGCGTCGAACTCGCTGTCACGGGCTCCCGAGGCTGCGGCTCCGCTCGGCGCGGGGGCCGCGCGGCGCGCCTGGGCGAGCCCGTCCCGCAGCGCGCGCAGCTGCAGCACGGCGGCGTCGAACAGCGCCATGGGCACGCTGTCGGGCACTGGCTCGAGCGGCGCGTCGTTGCGCGACGCTCGCCCCCACACGGTGGACCACTCCACCAGCTGGCCATCGCGCAGGACGCTCACGCGGAGTGAGTGCGTGGGGTCGTGTGCGGCGCCAACCTCTGGCGCAGGGCCCTCTGACGCTTCCACCGCGCGGAGCAGTGCCAGCACTGCGGTGTGGGCGGCGCTCACGGTGCTTTCGTCGGTCTGGCCATGGGC
Source organism: Sandaracinaceae bacterium (assembly GCA_020633075.1). GTDB lineage: Bacteria > Myxococcota_A > Polyangia > Polyangiales > Houyiibacteriaceae > JADJJE01. The sequence continues at coordinate 885,316 of JACKEI010000001.1, read as the reverse complement.
AACGCGCCGACCCGTCCACCCGTCCACGTCTTCCCAGGCCTCGCAGCGCCCGCTCTCGTAGGCCACCACCGTGGGCCGGTTGGGTGGCTCCCCGTCCAGGTGGAAGCGCAGCAGCACGCCCTCGCGCTCGATGGTCGCAGGCAGGCCGGTGTCCACGCTGGCGAGCGTCCCGGCGACCAAGGCAGCGCCCACCCTGGCCACCGCAGCGGCGAGGTCACCTGCGCGCGGCACACGCCATGCGCTGGTGTCGAGCGCGTGCACGCTGGCAGGCGTGGCTTGGAAGTGGACCACCAGCGGGGGCGGTCCCGGCGGCGCCGTGAGCGACGTGTGGAGGACCGCGGCTGCGTTGCCGAGACCCACCTCGGTGGCTGGGCCGCGACGCGCGGAGGAGGTGGCGTGCAGCGTGCGGACGCGCTCCCGGATGCGCGCGAGGGCGTCGGGTGGGAGCACGCCGTGATGGGCCACCTCGAAGCTCACCGTGGGCGCGCCGCAGTCGGGCGCGGCGTGGCGCGTGACGGTGACCCGGCCTGAGGCGTCGAGCGCGACGGTGACCGCAGCGGCGTGGGTGAGGCCGCTCGGGTGGTACGTGGCGGTGATCACGGCGGGGCGAACGCTACCACGCCCCGTCTACTCGCAGACGGCGCCGGATGAGTGGTTCGGCGAGGATTCCCGTTTGGACCTCCATCCGCGGGTCGACGTTGGTGCGGAGCAAGTCCTGCACCCTTCCCCGCGCTCAGCTGGCGGCCAACAGGGCTTCGAGCACGTCGAGCGAGCCCGTCCAGCCGGCGGTCATGCCGGAGCGCTCGGCCACGAACGCCGCCACCTCCGCTGCGGTGGCAGGGCCGTGCGGCTCGGTGGTGAGGGTGACCCGCGTGCGCGTGGGCCCCTCCTCGGTGAAGAGCACCGTGTTGAGCAGCATGGTGGGCCACACGTCCGCGCCCGGGGCGGCCGCCGGCTGCTCGTGCTCGTCCACGAACTGCTGCGCGTACACCAGGCGCTCGGGCGCCTCGATGGCCAGGTACTCGGCGCGCACGCGCATGGTCCGGTGCTCGCCCGTGATGGCGAAGGGCGTGCTCTTGCCCACAGCGAGATCGGCGCGCAGGAACCGCATGCTGCTGCCCGCGGGCGGGAGCCACTGCGCCAGCAGCTCGGGGCGCGTCCACGCCTCGAACACGCGCGCGCGCGGCGCCTCGAAGGTGCGGTTGATGACGAAGGTGGCCCTGCCCCTAGCGGTGTCCTCGAGGTACTCGGCCAGGGTGTAGCGCCAGGTGCCGCCGGGCCGCAGATCCTTGCTGTGCGTGGTGATGGTGAAGCCGCGCGGGCCCCACCAGCGCGCCGCCTGCTCGGGCACCGTCCACGCGTCCCACACGGCCTGCACGGGCGCGTCGCACACGCGCGTGAGCCGAATCTCGTTACCGTCACTTCTGCTGGCCATGGTGCCTTCCTTTCGAGGCCTTCAAGAACTCGTCCAGCCGGTCGAGCTGGTCCTCCCACATCGCGCGGTACTGCTCGAGGAACTCCACCGCGGGCTCGAGCGCCTGCGGCTCGAGGTGACACGGGCGCTGCTGCCCCTCGCGGCTGCGCGAGATGATCCCGGCGCGCTCCAGCACCTTGAGGTGCTTCGTGATGGCGGGGCCGGACAGCTCGAACGGCTCGGCCAGCTCCTTCACCGGTGCGTCCCCCTCCGCCAGCCGCGCCACGATGGCCCGGCGCGTGGGGTCCGCGAGCGCGGAGAAGAGCACTGACAGGTCCGCCGAGGGCATGGGTCTATTTAACCCACTGGTTATCTAACCTACACGTTAGCTATTTGCCCCTGACGCGAGGCTGCTATCCATGGCGTCATGGCCGCCGAAAAGAAGCACCGCATCTTCACCACCTCGTTGGCCAGCGTGTACCCGCTCTACGTCCAGAAGGCGGAGAAGAAGGGGCGCACCAAGCAGGAGGTGGACGAGGTCATCGGCTGGCTCACCGGCTACGGCGCCGAGCAGCTCGCGCAGGTGATCGACGCGAAGGTGGACTTCGAGACGTTCTTCGCCGAGGCGCCCCGGCTGAACCCGAACGTGGGGCTCATCAAGGGCGTGGTGTGCGGGGTGCGGGTGGAAGACGTGGCCGACCCGCTGATGCAGAAGATCCGCTACTTGGACAAGCTGGTGGACGAGCTCGCGAAGGGGAAGAAGCTGGCGAGCATCCTGCGCGGCTGACCGCGATCCGACAGCCCCGGGGCAGGCCAGATGCGACGCAAATGGAGAGAGGGCGGCCCCTCAGTACAGGCCCGGCCCGCCGGCGCCGTAGGGGTCTCCGCCCGCTTCCGGAAGAATCAGCCCGAGGATGACGAGCACCCACGCGATGAGCCCAATCACCGTGACCACCCAGTGGCGCGTGTGCATGCCGGCGACCTGCTCGCGCTGCTCCGGTGACGCCAGCTCGTAGATGCGGCTGACCGCGGGGAGCATCGCAAACTGGGTGAGGTTGGAGATGAGCCCGAACGGATCGGGCAGGCGCGAGAGCGCCCCTCCAGCCAGGAAGATGACCGGCCCCGCGGCGGGGAGCGGCGGCTTCTCGCGAAACGCGGACTGCGTGTTGATGTCCCCCTGGAGCGAGAAGAAGGTGAACCCCGCGAAGATCGCTCGTGCGACCGGCCAGATGTCGCTCGCGTCGGCGCGCTTGATGCTCGCCCACTGCTTGTAGTGCCAGTACAGAGGGTAGACCCCGACGGACACGAAGAGCATCCATGCCGCGCGCCATGGGGGAACGACGTAGTATCGGGTCTCTCCAACCGCCTCGACACAGCGCTCGCAGCGGGCGTTCAAGTCGTCCCAGCACGCGCGGCAGGCGTAGTCGCCGCAGCGTCCGCATACGCCCGTCGCTGGGGTCGCAGGGTGATGGGCGCAGACGGCCCCTTCGATGGCTTCCATATCGGTCTCTCCTCGGCCGCTGCGCGCGACCTCCGAACGGCTGCTGGTCTAGCGGGAAACGCCTCTCTTGCCAAGGCCTCACCCTCGATGGGGGGCGCCGCGAAGGCACGCGGCCTCGGCGCGCGCGTGATCGACGGCGAAGCGCTCCGCTTCGACCGGGCCTTCGACGCGGTCTTCTCGAGTGCCGCGCTGCGATGGATGCCCGACGCGGCGCGGGTGCCGGCGGGCGTCTTCCGCGCGCTGCGCCCGGGGGGGGCGCCAACCAAGTAATGTGCACAGGATGTGGCGACCGGTGGCGGGCCTGGACACGCATGTGGCGCGCCAGACGGACTCGTGAGGGGTGTGGCCAGCCTGACGAGGCCGTGATAGCACCGGCGCGAAGGGAGAAATTCATGTCTCTGGAGACCCGTCCGAGCGCCGCGTGCGCGGTTCACCCAAGCGTGCCTGCGCTCGCGACCTGCGAGCGCTGCGGCAACTACATGTGCCGCGAGTGCCGCGCGACCACGCGCATGGAGCTCTGCGAGGATTGCGAGCGGCACGTCGGCACGTTTCCACTCGACCGTCAGAGCTTCGACATCGGCGCGGCCGCCTCGTATGCATGGGCGCGCTACTCGGACCAGTGGCCCCTGCCGACGGTCGTGGCGCTGCTGCTCTTCGCGGTGAGCTACGGCATCGCTCTGGCCGGCGGCGCGATCCAAGTCTCGCTCATGCGCGACGCCCCTGGGCTGGCAATGACCGTCTACGCGCTCTCGCAGCTGGGCTCGAACCTCGTGACCGTGATGCTCATGGCCATCATGTTGCGCATGGCGGTCGTGGCCACCGGCGGCCAGATCCTTGCGGTCGAGCACATCTGGCAGGGGCTGCGTCGCGTGCCCCAGGTGTTCGCGCTCCATCTGTCCTACGTGCTGCTCTACGCGGTGCTCATGGCGCCCGCCTTGCTCATGCTCCTCGCCAGTGAGGGCAACCGCGGCTTCGACTCGGAGCTCGGCGCCATGATCGGCTTGGGGACCGCGTTCGTCTTGTTCCCGGCGCTCGTCTACGTCCTCCTCGGTGTCGGCAACGCCACGGTGGAACTCGTCCTCGATCCGGACGTCTCGATAGTGAACGCCGTGCAGCGGTCCTGGACGGTGGCCCAGGGGTACCGCTGGCAGATGGTGGCGGCTGTGCTCTTGTCGAGCCTTGCAACCTTCGCCGGCGTCCTGCTGTGCTGCGTGGGTGCCTTGCCCGCCTGGGCCTTCACCATGTTTCTCTGGGCAACGACCTATCAGGGGCTGCGCGCTGGCCTGCTGCCCACACCGACCGGGCGCTTCCCCCCCTCGACGGGTCGATACGACTCCTCGAATTGAGCGACCATCAGTCGCACCGAGGACCCTATCGCCGAGAGGCACTCGATGGACGCGACGAGGCCGTACGGACGGTCGACCTCACGGAGGCGCCCGCGCGTCACGTGGTGCGGCGCAGCCCAGATGAACCGTCTCTGGTCAGCGCGAATGTCCGAGGACCTCTGCTGCGGCGCGCTTTCCGGCGCGGACCGCGCCTTCGAAGTAGCCGGTCCAGTGCGTGCTCGTCTCGGTGCCAGCCCAGTGGATACGTCCATGAGGCGCGCGCAGTTGATGGCCGACGGACGTCCAGTGGCCCGGAGGCGCGATCCCGGCGTAGCAGCCACGAGCCCACTCGTCGTGCCGCCACGTGTGATCGTAGTACGCGACAGGTCGACGCGCCTCAGGGCCGAAGAAGGACACGAGTGCATCCAGGTACTTGTCCCGGCGCTGCTCGGGAGTCTTCTCGCTATACTCGACCGCGTCGCGTCCCTCGATGAACCCCATGAGAATGCCGCGGCTCTCGCCGGGTGGTGTCACGTCGAAGCACACGTGGATTGGCGCGACGTCGCTCACGGCTGAGCCCGACCAACCTTGTGACCGCCAGAACGGCCGGTCGTAGACCGCGAAGCACTTGATCGCACATCCCGGCGCTAGGTTCTTCAGGCACGTGAGCTTGTCGTCCGGCAAGGGCGGGTCATAGGAGATGTCCGCAGCCAACGCGGGAGGGGCTGCACAGATCACTCGGTCCGCCGAGAACTGCTCCGAGCGCGTGTGGACCTGCACTGCCCCGTTGCGCTGGTCGATGCGCTGAACCGCCTGATTGAGCCGGCAAACCACGCCCCGCTGCTCGAGGGTACCCAGATAGGACTCCGCGAGAGGCTGCATGCCGCGTTGCACGCGATCCTGTTGGGCACCGCCCGAGGACTCGACCAAAGACATCAGTCCGTTGCCGCTGCGGGTGTAGTGCAAGGCGTGCAAGAGGCTGATGTCGTCGGGGTGGGCCGCGAAGACACTCTCGATGACGACACGAAAAACGCTTCTTGCATCTGGGTGACTCAGCTGTCGGCGAATCCAGTCACCCACGCTCATGGCATCCAAGGCTCCTGCGTGGTTGGATGTCCAGGGCGCGTCGAGGTCGATACGGAAAGACTGCCAATACCAACGGGCGATCGACAGCCCCAAGTTCAACTGTGCCGCGACCGGCAAGTTGTAGGGTATCGAACCCTTGTACCTTCCTGCGACACCCGAGTAGATGCTTCGGACATAGCCACGGACGAACATGGGCCAGGTGCTGTGTCCGAGCTTCTGCGCGAGGGCGTACATCTCCGTCTGCCCCGGTCCAAGCCACTGCCCCCCGTAGTCCAGCCAGATGCCATCCGGCAACTGCTCGGTGCGCGCGCGGCCTCCCACGCGGTCGCGTGCCTCCAGGATCGTGACTCGCTTACCGGCGGCAGACAGCGCATCCGCCGCAGCGAGCCCCGAGAACCCCGCACCAATGACAATGTACTCTTCCATGTCGTGAACCGTCAGTCCGTCGTGTGAAGCGGGCTCTCGACGCGTGCTCCGCCGCGCCGCGCGGAACAGCCGCTCAGCCGCGCCGGAACAGCTTCAGCAGCGGCGTGACCTTCACAGGCTTGCCGCGCCCGACGAAGTGCCAGCCCCAGAGGATGGTCCACGCGAAGCCGGCCGCCACGGCCGCGACGCCGCTCAGCAGCAGCGCGGCGGTGCCTTCCGCGTTGGGCGGAAACACCAGCGCTGCGCCCAGCGTCATGGAGCTGGCGAACGCCGTGAGCGCGAGCCGGCTCGCGTGCGAGTGGATCATCGCCGGGATGTCGTCCAGCTCGGGCGTCACGGCGCGCACCTGCAGGTTGCCCTCCTGCATGTCGTGCAGAATCTGATCCAGCTGCGTGGGCAGGTTCTTGACCATCGCGCCCAGCCCGGCCACCTCGCCCACCGCCCCTTGCAGCATGGCCTGCGGAGAGAAGCGCGCCGCCAGCAGCTGCTCGGCGTAGGGCTTGGTGATGCCCAGCAGGTCCACGTCCGGGTGCAGGCTGCGCACGATGCCCTCCACCGTGGCCGCGGCCTTGATGAGCAGCGCGTACTCCGGCGCCAGCTTGATGCGGAACTTCGCGGCTGCGTCGGCGAACTCCTCCGCGAACGCCCCCGAGTCCACGTCGCCGATGTTGTCGACCACCAGGTACTGCCCGCGGATGCGCTCGATCTCGGCCTTGAGCTCCGCGATGTTCACCCGCTGCGTGGGCGTGCCCATCTTCATCAGGATGCGAGCCGTGGTGGCCGAGTCGTTCGCGATGGCGGCGATGATGAGCGTGACCAGGTCCGCGCGCTGGTCGGCCGTGAGGCTCCCCACCAGCCCGAGGTCGATCATGCACAGCTTGCCGTCCTCGTTGATGAGGATGTTCCCCGCGTGCGGGTCACCGTGGAAGAAGCCGTCGATGAAGACCTGCTTGCAGGCGGAGTGCACGATCTCGGTGACGGCGTGCTCGGCCTCCTTGGAGCGCGGCTCGATCTTGCGCACCGGCTTGCCGGGGAAGAACTCCATGGTGAGCACCGTCTTGCAGGACAGCTCGGCGTAGGGGCGCGGCACCACGACGCTGTGCTCGGGGTCCAGGTTCTTGCGCATGCGCAGCAAGCTCCCGAGCTCTTCGGTGAAGTTCAATTCCTTGAGCAGGCCCTTCTCGAAGGTGGTGACGATCTCGCTCACGTTGGCGAGCCCCATCTCGTCGATGCTCGCCTCCAGCACCTGCGCCCCGAGGTAGAGCAGGTCGAGGTCCCCACGCATCACGTCCTCGATGCCCGGCCGCTGCACCTTCACCACCACGCGGTCGCCGTCCAAGGTGGTCGCCAGGTGGGTCTGCGCGATGGACGCTGTGGCCAGCGGCTCGCGCTCGAACGACCGGTAGAGCTCCTCGAGCGTGCCGCCGAGGCCGGCCTCGACCACGCCGCGCACCTCGTCGAACGAGAGCACGGGCGCGCCGTCCTGCAGCCCCTCCAGCGCCTTGATGAACTCGGGCGAGAAGAGGTCGTGCCGCATGGACAGAATCTGCCCGAGCTTGATGAACGTGGGCCCCAGCTCACCCAGCATGTGGGCGAAGCGCTGCGCCTCCGGCGAGCCAGCCAGCGCGGCGTCCGTCGCCGGCACGTTGCGGTCCGGAAAGAGCCGGCGCCCGACGGCGGTGCGCATCAGCAGCTCGCCGAAGCCGTGTCGCGCGACCGTGGCCGACACCGCCCGCAAGCGGTTGAGGTCCCGAGCGGCCACACCAAGGATCGAACGATTCTGCGCCATGCGCGCGACTATCCCAAATGCCACCCCCGGTGACTAGTGTTCCGGGCGGAAGGGCGTGCGCGCAGCGGCCTTCTCGGAGCGACGCCGCGCGCGCTACGACACCGCGGCTGCTAGCCAGCGTCGCTCAGGAAGCGCTCCACCGTGGTCTTCACCAGCTCGCAGGCGTGCGACTCCCCGTGCGCGGTGACGCTCAGGTTGCCCTCCACCAAGGACACCACCCACGCGTCGTTGCGACCCAGGCGCGCCGCCAGTTTGTCCACGAAGTCGCGTGGGAGGATGAGCACCTCCACCTTGTCCGCGGCGTGGATGTTGCGGCTGCCCCACTCCTTGCGGAGGCTCTGTGCGTCCTTGTCGGTGACGATGACCACCCGGTCCGCGAGCTTGCTGGCGCGGTGCACGCGGTCGGCCGAGGGCGCGCCCAGATCCACCCACAAGGCGTAGCCGCCGTGCTGACCGGGCCGCGCCAGCGCCGGCTCCTCCACGTTGGACAGGCCGCGGCCAAAATCGAGCCCCTCCTCGTGGAGCAGACAGCGCGCCAGCGCGCGGATGACCACGCGCGCCTCGGACTCCGACGGGTGCTGGGCCACGCGCAGGTCCAGGGACTCGTAGACCCCGCGGTCCACGTCCGCCAGCTCGACCCCGATGCGCATCAGAACGGTGGCCTGTGCCATGTCTACAACCCTCTCGTGTCGGTGGCGCCCTCGGCCAGTCGCTCGGCCGCGCGCAGCAGACGCGCCGCCAGAGGCAGCTGCCCCGACGCCACGGCCAGCGGCCGGGCGCGCCCCAGTGTTCGGATGGCGGCCGGCACGTCCCCCAGCGCCACGTGCACCGACGCAAGCATGCGCAGGGCCATCGCCGCTTCTGCGGGCCGGTCCATGGTCTCGAGGCTCTCCACCCCGCGCACCATCCCCTTCACAAAGCCCGGGTCCGGGTGGGCCGCCACGGCCAGCGCCCCCTGAATGGCAGCGCCCAGGCTGACCACCGCCTCTTGGCGGTGACGCTTGCCCACGTGCATGGCCTCCTCCGCAAAGACGGCCGCGCGCGACTCCCACCCGGCCTCGAACGCCGCCGCCGCAGCGCGTACTGCGGCGCGCGCGAGCTCCACCGGCATGGCGTGCTCACGCGCGACGCCCGTCGCGTCACTCCAGCGCGCCGTCGCCTCCGTGAAGTCCCCCTGGGCCTCGGCCACCTCCGCCATGGCCACCAGCGACGACCAGCGCAGCCGCAGCTCGCCGACGCACACCGCGCCGGTCATCGCGTCCATCCCGCGTGAGCGCGCCTCGTCCAGCCGACCCAAGCGCGCGAGCGCCACCGCCAGGTAGCAGGAGCCCATGCCGTGCAGCGGGCGGGTGTCGTCCCCCGAGAGCTGCGCGACAGCCAGCGCGAGCGTCCGGCTCGCGGCCTCCACCTCACCGGCCTCCAGGCGCGCGTGACCCAGCCGCATGAGCGCCTCGCCCAGCAGGTCCGGGTCCATCGGCTCGGACTCGTTCTCCTCGGTGATGGCCAGGATCTGGACCACGTCGCTCCAGCGCTCCCGATGGGCGGCCACGCGCGCCTCGGCCAGGTGCAGCGCCAGCCGCACGTCCATGTCGATGACGGCGCGATACTCGGGCGTGAAGCGCTGGAGCACCTGGAGCGCGAGCGTGGTGTTGCCCACGGCCAGGCACAGGTCCACGGCGCGAATGACCAGCTCCGAGAGCCCCTCGAGCACGCGCCCCGCGACGGCCCCTGCCGCGCCCACCTGCGCGGCGACGACCTTGGCGGCGTCCGCGACGTTGGTGGCGGCGTCGGCGAGGCGACCATCACGCTCGGCCAGGTCCGCCGCGCGCACCAAGTACGCGGGTGCGCGGGCCGGGTCGTAGGCGCGCACGGCGTGGTACGCCAGCTGCGCCACGCGGCTCTCGTCTTCGCCCGCTCCGCCCCGCTCCAGGGCCGACGCGATCATGCCATGCAGCGTGCCGGCGGCGTGCGGGCTGAGGCTGGCGCGCACCGCGTCGCGCAGCAGCGTACCGCCCGCGACGCGCATGCGCGCGGGCATGGCGAGCACGCCGCCGCCACCACCCCAGCGCCCCTCGGCGGGCCAGAGGTCGGGGGTCTCTACGTCCGGGACGACCCAGTGCTGACCCAGCAGGCGACGCACAGGCGCCTCCACCGCGTCGCGCGGCAGCCCTTGAATGGCAGCCAGCGTGGGGATGTCCACCAGCTCGCGGAACAAGCTGACCAGCTGCAGCGTCGCGCGGTCAGTAGCGCTCAGGAGGGCCAGCTCGGTGGCGACGGCGTGCTGCACCCGCTCCGGCACGGAGATCTCGCGCAGCTCGCCAGCATGCACCAGCTGCTCGTCCAGCACCGCCAGCTCCTTCTCGCGCATGTCGTCGGCGAGCGCGATGGTCCACGCGGGGATGCCTCCCGTCGCGCCGTACACCGCGTTGCTCAGGTTGCGCTCCAGGTTCCGCCCGCCCACCACCGCCGCGAAGAGACGCGCGTTGGCCGCCTGATCCAGGGGGCGCACGGCCACCCGCTCGATGCCGGGGTGGACCGGCAGCGAAGGCGAAGGGCGCGCGGTCATGAGCGTGAGGACCCGCACCTTGCGCAGCTTGGCGAGCAACACGGAGAGCACCTGCCGGGTCGCGTCGTCCATGAAGTGGACGTCCTCGATGGCCAGCACCACGGGCTGGTCCACGGCCAGCGCACGCAGCGCCTTCTGCACGGCGCCGACGATGTCGAGGCCGCGCGGACGACCGGGCCGCTCCCCCTCCACCGGCGCCAGGCCCAGGAGCTCGCCCACGAGCGCGATCTCGCGGGCCGAGAAGCCCAGCACGCGCATGCGCTCCACCTTCTCGCCGCGCACGTCGTTGTCGTCGTCGTCCTCGATGCCGGCCAGGTCCGCGAGCAGGTCCGCCAGCACCGAGAACGGGCGTCCCTCGAGCGCCGACCGACAGCGCGCGTTCGCAAAGGCCCGCCCCTCACCGAGCGTGAGCGAGCGCAGCTCCGCGAGGATGCGCGACTTGCCCACGCCGGCGGCCCCCACGAAGAGCAGCGCCGCCCCCTGCCCTTCGACCACGCCTGCCAACGTCTCACCGACCAGCTTCAGCGTGTCCCGACGGCCCACGAAGGGGGCGTCACGGCGCAGGGTCTCCGCCTCCCGCTCACTCCGGGAGCGCAGCCCGTGGATGCGCGGGAGCGGCTCCGAGCCCATGCGAAAGACCCAGCCGATGTCCGCCGCCAGGTCCGGCTCGCAGGCGATCTCGTTGGCGGAGAGCGTGCCCAGCAGCGCCTGTGCGCGCGCGCGCTCCTCCGGCGTGGTCTCGGCAAAGCCAGCGTCGTAGACGCGCGCCTTCGAGCGCAGGATGACGATGCGCGCCCCGCTGCCCGCCGCCTCACGCAGACGCAGCGCCGCCCGCGCGGCGAGCTCGGGCGCCTCTTGGGGATGGCCCGTCACGCCGAAGACCGCCTCCGCGCCCTCGTCCGCGGTGGGCAGCCACATCCCGCGCAGCTCCTTCACGATGCCCTGAAAGCGAGCCACGTCCAGCTCGCCGGCGAGGTGCAGCGCCACCACGGGGCGGTCGTCGAAGCGCATGCGCCGCGACACCGGCAGCGCGCGCGTGCGATCGTCGTTGGCGGCGTGGGGCGTGGTGGACATCAGCGGGATGCCGATGCCCGTGGCGTCTTCTTCGACGCGCCGGTGGAAGTCCACGCGCAGCTTGTTCACCCCGCCTCGGTCGTCGGGGGGGAACATCTGCTTGAGGGCGGCCGCGAGGTCGCTCTCGTCCACGCGGGAGCCCATGGCCACGAGCTCCTGCGAGAGCTCCTCCAGCATGTCGCCCACGGTCGGGTAGCGCGCGTCCCGGTCCACCGCGAGGGAGCGCTCGAGGATGGCGGACAGCCGCGGTGACGCGCCGTAGGTGGCGAGGTTGCGCTTGGGCACCAGCGCCTGGCGGACGCGCTCGAGGGTCTCGGTGCGCGACGACGCGCGGAACAGGCGCTCGCCGGTGACCATCTCCCACGTCACGATGCCCAGCGAGAAGAGGTCCGAGCGGTTGTCCAGCGCCTCGCCGCGGGCCTGCTCGGGGGACATGTAGGCGTACTTGCCGCGCAAGACGCTGGGGTCTTCGTCGCGCCCGAGGCCGTGCTCGTCGGCCATCGCGATGCCGAAGTCCCCCACCTTCACCTGCCCCTCGTAGCCCAGGAGGATGTTCTGCGGCGACACGTCGCGGTGCACGATGCCGAGCGGTCGGCCGTCGTCGGCGCGGCGGCGGTGCGCGTAGTCCAGCGCGCGCGCGGCCTCACAAGCGATGAAGAGCCGCAGCGCGAGCGAGAGACCGTCGGTCTGGCAGTCCGCGGGGTTGGGGCGGTACGCGATGGCCGACGCCAGGTCGCAGCCGTGCACGTACTCCATGGCGATGAAGTAGGCGTCCTGCTCCTCGCCCAGGTCGAAGATCTGAACGATGTTGGGGTGATTCAGGCGCGAGGCGATCTTGGCCTCGCGCACCAGCAGGTCCGCGAAGTCCGGGCGCGCCATGAGCGAAGGCAGCACGCGCTTGATGACCACCGTCTTCTGGAAGCCCGCGGCGCCCCGGGAGCGGGCGCGCCAGACCTCGGCCATCCCGCCTTCACCTATGCGCTCGATCAGCTCGTAGCTGCCGAACAGTACCCGTCGCGTCATCGTGGTGCGGAGGCTATCACTGTGAGGGCGTGTCGGATACGGCGGCTGACGGCCGGCGCGTCGCAACGAGCTGGCGCGTGACGGTGGGCGGCGGCGCGATGGCGCTGGCGCTGGCTGCGTCGCGCACGCAGCGCAGCTCGGCCGCGCTGGCCGACGGCGCCGCGACGACGCGCACGGCACCGGTACCGCGCTGGACCTCCACCCTCACCTCGTGCCCAGCCTGCAGACAGGCCTCGAGCGCTGGCCGGAGGGCAGCCCAGGTGCGGTAGCGGGGCGCGGGCTCAGGGGCGACGGGTGCCGGCGGAGCGGGCGCCACGGCCTCCGCGGGGGCTGACGCGCCGCTGGACCCGCCCGTCGCCGAACGCGGCGACGAAGGAGCGCTGCGGCCGCGCGCATAATAGGAATCCTCGAAAGCCACGGTGTCGGCGGCCGAGCCGGAGGGCCGCGCGGTACCGACCGAGCTGGACGTGGAGGTGGGAGCCGCGGCGCGCGCGACCGGCGGCGCTGCGGCGACGATTGGCGCAGGCTGGCCCGGGGGTGCGCCACCCATGGCGCCCAGCTGGCCGTGCGCCTCGCCTCCGATGGCGCGCGCACCCTCCTGCAAGGGGACCGCATCGTCGGCCTCGGCGTGCAGCTCCGCGTGCGCCTCTTGGTCCTGTGCGGCCTGCTGGCGTAGCTCGAGCCCGTCGAGCAGGGGCGCGTCGGGGCTCACCGGGGCAGCCGTCGGAGAGGGGGCCTGCGCCATGGGTGCGGCCGCCTGGGGTTCCGCAGGCGCGGCGCTCACGGCCACGGCGGGGGACGCTGCCGAGCCCGTGGCGGACTCTTCTGCGTTTGGGGCGCTCAGACGCACGGCCGAGAGCCCGGCGGTGACCACGACGGTCACGGCGGCGGCGGCGGCGAGCACCTGGGCGGCGCGGTTGTCTCGCACCAGGCGGAGCAGGCGCCCCTCGGCGCGTGGCGCAGCAGCAGGGGCAGCAGGGGCAGCTACCGCAGCGGCAGCAGGGGCAGCAGCCGCTGCGGCAGTAGCGGGGCGCGCGCCCAGACCGACCACCGCCTCGTCTTCGTCCTGAAACTGTGGCGCGGCGTCCAGCGTGAGGCCGTCGTCGTAGAGGCCGGCGTCCAGCCCGTCGAAGATCCCGGCCAGCGCTCCCTCCACCGAACCAAGCGACGCGGCCGCGGCCCCCATGTGCTCGCCCCACGCGGCGACGTGACCCTGGACCTCCAGCAGCGCACGGACCTCGGCGTCGAACGCGGCGTCTCGGGCTCGCTCGGCCGCGAGCCAGGCGAGCTCGGTCGCGGGGGCGTGCTCCAGCCCAAGGTCCAGGATGGCGTCCAGACGCGCGCGAGCAGGCTGGGTCATGCCCCACCTCCCGCGGCCAGCGCGTCGGGCTCCACCAGATCGCTGAGCAGGTCCTTGAGCCGCCGGCGCGCCTCGTGGATGCGCCAGGCCACGGTGCCCTCGGCGCAGCCCAGCGCGTCTCCCGCCTCCTTGTGCGACATGCCCTGCAGCAGCACCAGCACCACGGCGCTACGCAGCGACGGGCTCAGCGTCTCGAGCGCCGCTCCCACCCGCCCGTAGAGCTGGGCCTGCTCCAGGGTGCGCAGCGGGTCCACCCCGACCGCCTCGGCGTCCGCCGTGGGCTCGGGCAGCTTGGGGTCGTCCACGTCCGCGGCGGCGTGCCGACGGTTGCCGCGCATGCGGTTCAGGCAGACGTTCACGCAGATGCGGTACAGCCACGTGGACAAGCGCGCGCGCCCGTCGAAGCGCGGCAGCGCCCGCCACGCGCGGATGAAGCTCTCTTGCACGGCGTCGTCCACCTCGGCGCTGGACCCCAGCAGCTGATGAGCGCACGCCACCAAGCGCCCGTGGTGCAGCCGCACCAGCCCCGCAAACGCACGCCGGTCGCCCGACTGCGCCAGGGAAAGCAGCTCCATCTCGGTGCGCGCGTCGGCGGTGTCCATGGTCCTACGCTCGGGCGGGATCAGGAACTCGCCAGAGGCGGAGCCCTCTTCCGGCTTCGAGGTGGGGGAAACGTACGCAAACACGGGAGCTAGGACAACCATCCGGTGGTTAAACCTTGGGCCGGCTGCGCTCGATTTTGACCGCAGCCTCGCGGGGGGCTTTAATCCTCCGGTGTCCACAGACTCAAAAGACCGCCGCGGTGGGGGGGAGCGTGCCCCCATCGAGCTCAAGGTCGAATACAAGCGACTGAACTCCTTCTTCGCCGACTACACCAAGAACATCAGCCGCGGCGGGACCTTCATCCGCACGGAGCGCCCGCTGGGCATCGGGACCGAGTTCAACTTCAAGCTGTGCGTCCCCACGCTGGAGAACCCCCTGGTGCTGCGCGGCAAGGTGCAGTGGACCGTGGCGCCGGACGAGGTCGTGGACGACGGCGAGCCCGGCATGGGCATCGGCTTCGTGTACGGCAGCGAGTCCGAGCGCGAGCGCATCGAGGCCATCGTCGAGAACCTGATGGTCGACAGCCTGGGCAACGTCATCTACGAGAAGCTGATGGGCAAGCCCCCGCGCGGCAGCCAGCTCCCCCCGAAGTAGGCAGCTGGCCGCGCGCCCTCACAGCGGAGCTCAGATGACGGGATTGCAGTCGATCGCCGGGGCGGGCGCGACGGTCGTGTAGTCCCCGGCCGCGTTCCCCTCCGTGCCGGGCGCCCGGTAGATGGTCGCGTTAGCGGCCGCAGGCGTGCACCCTCCGCTCCAGAGGGCCGTTCCGTCCGTGCCCACCGTCTGCGCTTCGGTCAGGCGCGGACGCGTCCCGCCCGTGCCCCAACACATGTAGTCCACCATGGCGTTGCGCGACCCGAAGCTCGCCGAGCTGTAGAGAGCCAAGGTGGCGTCGGCGCCCACCGTGATGGTACCGGGCGCGCTGAACGTGTGCCGACTGTAAGCGGCATAGGTGTGCGCGGGGACCGCCGCGTAGTTGCCGGGGCCCTGGCACAGCTGGTAGTCGCCCGTCGTCGTGATGGTGCTGCCGGTCGGGTTGTAGAGGGTGATCTCCCCCGTCTGCGTGTTCACGCTCTCGATGATCAGCGTCGTCCGCTCACACTCGAGGATCGCGACCGGGCCCGCATCCACGCCCATGTCGGTCACGCCCGCGTCCACCCCGGCGTCCGTGGAGCTCACCATACACACCACGTTGCTCGGCGAGTTGCGGTAGTCGGACGCGGTGTTGCCCGGGGTGCCGGTGCGCAGGTAGAGGTCCGTGCTGCCCGCCAGCTGCACGCAGCCGCCGTCGTCCCAGAGCACCGTGCCGTCCGTGCCCACACGCTGCGCGATGTTCAGGCGCGGCGTACCGGCCCCGTCGCCCCAGCACACGTAGTCCAGCATGGCGTCACGCGTGGTGAACGAGCCCGGGTTGTACAGAGCCAGGGTGCCGCTGACGGTGTCGATGGTGAGCGAGGAGGGGATGGCCACCACCAGCGACCCGCCGGCCGGGACCACGCCGGCGGGCAGGGCCGAGTACAGGCCCGGGCCCTGACAGAGCTGGTAGTTGGTGCCGCCGATGGTGATGTCCGCCCCCGTCGGGTTGGTCAGACGCACCGTCTTCGCAGCCAGGTCGATGCCGGACATGAAGAGGTCGTCGCGCTCACAGGCAAGCAGGGTGGTGGTGCCGGCGTCCGTGCTGCCGGTGTCCGGCCGGTTGGCGTCCACCTGGGAGCCCTGGTCGTCAGGCCCTTGATCCGTGCCCGTGTTGCCGCCTCCGCAACCCACCGACGCAGCGCCACAAGAGAGCAACGTGAGTGCGACCAACCATTCGTTCCGACCAGCGAACATGCGAGACCTCCAAGAAATACCCCAAGTGGCGAGCCCCGTCCGAGACGGGACCCGAGCACTATGCCCAACTCCCGCGCAGTTACAATGGCAACGGCATGCCGGGCGGGTCGTACTGAGCGTTCCCGTCGCGGTCCAGGAACACCGGGTTCACGAAGCCGATGGGCGAGGCGCCCCGCACCAGGGACGTGAACGGCTCGGGCGCGGTCGGCAGCGCGACGGGGTCGATCACCCCGTTGGCGTTCGCGTCGACGAGCGTGGGCAAGACGAAGCCCGCTTCCGCCGTGATGAAGCTGTCGGCCGTGACGCCCGTGACGTTCACGGTCATCTCGTAGCGCACCACGTCGCCCATGCTGGTGCTGAAGGGGTCCGCGGGGTTGCTACCCGTCAGGTCGATCCTCGCGACGATCTCGCCACCCAGGCGCACGCGCAGCTCGTCGACGGGGACCCAGGGCGGCGCCGCCACGTACACGTTCACCTGCACGTTGTCGGTGGTGATGGTGAGCGGCGTCTTGCTGGGGTTGCGGCAGTTGGTGCCCGCCTCGTCGCAGACCTCGATCCACACGAAGACCCCCAGCGCTCCGGACACACCGCCGCTGCGGATGAGGCTCACCAGCGCGTCACCGTCCAGGTTGGCGAGCGTGCTGCTGGTGGAGAGCACGTTCACAGGGAAGCCCGCCTCCTCGTTGTAGATGCGGTGCGAGTCGCTGTTGGCCGTGCCCGTGGGCAGGTTGCCGCCCGGAGCCTCGCGCAGGATGGCGTGCCAGTCGCGGTTCTGCGTCAGGTACTCCTGCAGGTCCTTGAAGTTGATGACCTCGAAGGCGTCCGCGTCGAAGGCCGTCGTGCCCATGCCGCTCGCCACGCTGCAGCCCGCGTTCATGGCAAAGCTCAGGCTCGCGTCGAAGTTGCACGAGTCGAAGTAGCCGAGCCAGATGGTGGGCACGCGGCTGCCGCGCGCGTGGTTGAGCTGGATGATGCGCTGGGCTGGGCCGGGCATGGCCCGCAGGCGGTCGTAGACGGTGCCGGGACCCACGCGCTCGTCATCCGGGGTGCCGCTCTCGAAGGCAGTGGGCACCGCGTCCACCGGGAACACGTTGTAGTGGCCAATGGTGTGCGGGAAGTCCGTGTAAGGGACGAAGGCCGTCGCTTCCAGCCCCGGGAAGGCCTTGATGCGCCCGCGCGCCGCCATGGGCAGCGTGGCCTCGACCGTGGCGATGGCGGGCCCGTAGTCGAAGACCACGTCGTGCTCGGTCGCCACCAGCGCGTCGACGCCAGCCGCCAGGAATGCGCGCACCTGATCCTCGGGGGGCGTGGACGAGTCGAAGCTGGCTGCGCTGTGGACATGGAAGTCCGCGGTCAGGAAGTTCGGCGGGAGCACGGCGAGAGAGACCAGGTTGAGCGTCACGTCTTGGTCGGCGGAGGCCACCGTGATGGACGCGCGCGCCAGGGAGGTCTCCATGCCGCGCATGGCGTAGACGTCGTAGGTGCCAGGGGCAATGGGCAGGCTGACCTGCCCGAGCCCGTCCGTGAGCGCGACGTTGCCCTGCGGTGCAGCGCCCGTCTCCG
The DNA here is from genome assembly GCA_020633075.1 of Sandaracinaceae bacterium. Classification (GTDB taxonomy): domain Bacteria; phylum Myxococcota_A; class Polyangia; order Polyangiales; family Houyiibacteriaceae; genus JADJJE01. The sequence continues at coordinate 867,756 of JACKEI010000001.1, read as the reverse complement.
GACCGAAGACCGGGTCGGCCGTGGCGCCGGTCCCCAGCACCACCACGCGCGCCGTGGTGCCCGTCCCGTCCAGGTTCACGGTCACGTTGATCTCGGGGCGCGCGCCCACGTTGAGTGTGCCCAGGCTGAGCGTCTGCCCGGCCGTCACGGAGCCGCCCGCAGCACGCACCTCGTCGTGCCCGTCCATGCGCACCTCGTACGAGACGGCCCCCACGGGCACTCTGGCCGAGAACGACCCGTCGGCCGCGACGCGCACCAGGTTGACGGGACGCCAGGTGGCCGGGTCCGTCGCGCTCCCGGTGGCGGGCGGGGTCGCGAGCAGCACGGCGGGGCGCCGGTAGGGGTCAGTGGGGATGCCACCCGGGACGCTGACCTGCCCGGTGACCACCCCCGTGGTCAGACGCCCCAGGGCCTCGAGGTCGCTCAGCACCACGTCCACGGCGCTCGCGGCGTCGGCCGCGTCGCCAGCCACCAGCACGCGCGAGTGACTCACGGACGCGCCGGGGTTGAAGCCCACGATGCCGGTCGTGATGTCACCGAACGCGCTGTTGGTGGTGTCGTGCGCGCCCGGCACGGTGGCCATGTCGAGCGAGTAGTAGGCCAGGGAGCCCGGGTCACCCGCGCGGGAGCCACCCGTCCCGATGTACTGAGAGCGGGTGAGCGTGCCCGGCACGTTGCCGAAGTTGATCTGGGTGCAGGAGGTGCCCTGCCCCGGGTTCGGGCAGAAGGGACGCATCCCCGTGGGGCTGCCCCACAAGAGGATGTCCACGGGCCGCAGCGCGCCGACGAGACCCGCCACCGCGCGCGGCGGTGAGGTGTCGTTGGTGAGCGTGGTGGCCAGCCGCAGCTTGGGCTCCCCGCAGCGCAGCTCGAAGGTCGTCACGATGGTGAGGCCATCGCCCGGATCCGGTGACACCTGCCCGTGCGGCGCGCGCTCGATGTGGCCCCGCACCTCGAGCACCACTCGGTTGGGCTCCTCGGTGGTGACCGTCATACTGTCGTTGAAGGCGCGCAGGCCGCTGTCGGGCCCAGCGACCAGCCAGTGCTCGAGGAAGTGGTCGTCGCTGCCCAGGCGGTGGAAGTCGAGCAGGTTGCCGCCGTTGGCGCCCGCCGTGCCGTGCTGGTCCAGGGCGGAGAAGCCGGCGACCACCAGGTCGTTGGTGATGCGCAAGCCGCCTACACCTACCACCCCATCGGGTGGTGGTGCGGCGCCGTCCGCGGCCGCTACCGTCGTCACGGTCACACAGTCCGTCACGCCCTGGTCCACGTCCCCGTTCGCGTCGACCGGCCCCAGGTCCGCCGGTCCTTGATCGTTCCGTCCGTCGCCACCGCCACCACAGCCCGACGTCCATACGGCCGGCGCGCCGAGCGCCAACACGAGAGCAAGGAGCGTAACCAACCGGTGGGCGCGTGTGTCCATGACGATAACGATATCACCTAGACCACAGCTTCCGAGGCACAAAGTTCTAGCCGCGTTGAAGACGCGGGCCACGCGCAGCTGGGTGCCCACGCCGCTGCGGTCGTTGACAGTGCACACCCCCCACGCTATCGAGCCCACTCCTTTCTCCGTGAGCACGTATGTCTAATTCCATTGGCGAATCCCGCGACCTCCTGGTCGACCTCGCACAGCGACTCGAGTCGCTGGGGAGGTATCTTTGACGTCGAAGGCCTACAGCACACAGTCGACCGACTGACCCACGAGAGCCTGCGCGACGGCTTCTGGAACAACCAGGAGGTGGCTCAGCGCATCATGAAGGAGCGCTCGGCCGCCGAGCAGACCGTGACATCGTTCACGAAGCTCCGCACCGAAGTCAGTGATCTCAAGGACCTGCTCGAGCTCGCCGCGTCCGAGGGCGACGAGGACATGGCGGCCGAGGTGGCCGGCTCCCTGGAGGGGCTCGAGGCCCGCACGCGGGCGCTCGAGGTGCAGCGCATGCTGGGCCCGGAGGACAACGAGGACGCCATCCTCATGATCAACCCAGGCGCAGGCGGCGTGGACGCTCAGGACTGGGCCGAGATGCTGCTGCGCATGTACCTGCGCTGGTGCGACAAGCACGGCATGAAGACCACCATCACCAGCCGGCAGGCCGGTGACGAGGCGGGCATCAAGGAGGCGCACGTGCACATCGCGGGCCCCTACGCGTATGGCTACCTGCGCGCGGAGAACGGCGTGCACCGCCTGATCCGTATCAGCCCCTTCGACAGCAACGCGCGCCGACACACGGCGTTCGCGAGCGTGCGCGTGGTCCCGGACCTGGACAACTCCATCACCCTGGACGGCGTGGAGCTGCGCGACGAAGACCTCGAGATCGACACCATGCGCTCTGGCGGCGCGGGTGGACAGCACGTCAACCGGACCGAGTCTGCCGTGCGCATCAAGCACGTGCCCACGGGGTTCGTGGTGCGCTGCGAGAGCGAGCGGTCCCAGCACCAGAACAAGGACCACGCGCTCAAGATGCTGCGCGGCATGCTGTTCGAGAAGCTGCGCCGCGACCAAGAGGCCGCCTTCGAGGAGGCCTTCATGGGGGACCGGGCGGACATCGCGTTCGGCTCCCAGGTGCGCAGCTACACGCTGCAGCCCTACACCATGGTCAAAGACGAGCGCACCGACCACAAGGACGCGAACGCGGCCGCCGTGCTGGACGGGGACCTCGACACCTTCATCGAGACGTACCTGCTGTCCAACGCGGACAAGCGGCGCGCCAAAGAGAACGCCAAGAAGGCGGACTGAGCCGAGAGGAACGATTTTGGCGACCGAGGATGACCTGAAGCTGGCCCGCAAGACGAAGGCCGACACCCTGAGCACGTTCGGCTCGAGCGCGTACCCGAACACGTTTCGCGTCACGCCCGAGATGGAAGCCGAGCGGCGCCACGTGGTGGAGCTCGCCAACGACAGCGAGAGCGGGACGCGAGACGCCCTGCCCCTCGAGGAAGAGCTCGCTCCGGACGCGCCCCAGGCACACCTCTTCGGGCGCGTGATGGCCAAGCGCGGCCCCTTCTTGGTCATCCGCACGCCCTACGGCGACGCCCAGGCGCTGGTGCGCAAGGAGGTGCTGGACGAGGCGGCGGCGGGACAGCGCGCGGCCATGGATCTCGCGGACCACGTCGTGGTGCGCGGGCCCATCGTGCGCACCAAGACGGGCGACCTGGCCGTGAGCGCGCGGCACTACGAGCACGTGGGCAAGTCCATGCTGCCGCCGCCGGCCAAGTGGAACGGCCTGAAGGACGTGGAGAAGCGCTACCGCGAGCGCTACGTGGACCTGTGGGCCAACCCCGACGTGGCGGCCGTGTTCCGCGCGCGCACGCTCATCGTCAAGGCGCTGCGCAGCTTCCTGGACGAGCGCGGCTTCCTCGAGGTGGAGACCCCGCTGCTGCACCCGCTGCGTGGCGGCGCCACCGCCAAGCCCTTCCGCACGCACCACAACGCGCTCGACCTCAGCCTGTACCTGCGCGTCGCGCCCGAGCTGTACCTGAAGCGTCTGCTGGTGGGCGGCTTCGACCGCGTCTACGAGCTCGGCCGCACGTTCCGCAACGAGGGCATCAGCACCAAGCACAACCCCGAGTTCACCATCCTCGAGTTCTACATGGCGTACGCCAACATGGACGACATGATGGACCTCACCGTGGACCTCTTCCGCGAGGTGGACATGGTGGTGCAGAGCGCCTTCCCGCAGCTCACGGCCGAGCGGGGCTTCGACCTGGTGTCCCCCTGGCCGCGCGTGCCCATGCGCGAGGCCATCCTGCACCGCCTCGAGCGCTCCGGGAAGAACGACGTGCCCACCACGCGCTGGGCCGGGCGCCTCTCCGCGGCCACGCTGAACGACGCCCAGGCCCTCGCCTCCCTCTTCGAGACCATGGCCAGCGACGCCGACGCGGTGACCGCCAAGCAGCTGCGCGCCGCCTCCTCGCACGGTGAGAGAATCTTCTTGTTGTACGAGCTGTTGGTCGAGGCGGAGCTGCCCAAGCTCTACCGCAACCCGAGCGGTGAGCAGAGCGTGCCCGTCTTCATCACCGAATACCCCGCCGAGGTGTCGCCTCTCGCGCGCCGCAACGACCAGAACCCGGCCTTCACGGACCGCTTCGAGCTCTTCGTGGAAGGGCGCGAGGTGGCCAACGCCTTCAGCGAGCTGAACGACCCGGAAGACCAGGCGGGCCGCTTCGAGGCCCAGCTCGTGAACCGCGGCAAGGGCGACGAAGAGGCCATGGACTTCGACGCGGACTACATCCGTGCGCTGGCCCACGGCATGCCGCCGGCGGCCGGCTTCGGTCTCGGCGTGGACCGCCTGGTGATGATGCTCACGGGGCAAGCCTCCATCCGCGACGTGCTGCTCTTTCCCCTGCTCCGTCCCGAGGCTGGGTGAGCGGCAAGCGAGCCTTTGGCCCGGGCGTCGGCTTGGCGCTGGTCGGGGCCTGGCTCCTCAGCGCCGGCACGGTCGCGGCGTACCTCACCAGCTCCCTTTGGTATCGGCCCCTGAAGGACCACCCGGCCTTGTGGTTGCCTCTGGCGGGCACTCTCGCGCTCGGCTTCGTGATGCAGCTGGGGGTGGGCGTCTGGGTCGGCCTGCGCAGCACGCGCCTCCAGCGCGGCGACCGTGGACGTATGCGGCTGCGGCTGCTGGGTCTCGTCACGGCGCTGGACGCGCTCCTGGGCGGCGCCCTCACGGGGGTCTTCGGCTGGGCCACGCACGAGAACTTCGCGCGCCCCTTCACCCTGCGCGGCACCGCCAGCGAGATGCTCCTGGCGCTGCCCCCCCAGTTCTCGGAGGTGCTGCAGACCGCCTGGTACGTGCGCATCGGCTGGTCGTCCCTCTTCCTGCTGCTGACCCTCTCCACGTGGTTCTTGCTGGAGGAGCGGCAGCGGGCGCGCCTGTGGGTGGTCGGAGACGTGCTCGTGCTGCTCGGCTTGCTGGTGCTGGTGGAGCGCGCCGGCAGCGGGCCGCTGACCAGCGTCTACGCCATCGGCGCGGCCGCCCTCGTGTTCGCGCTGACCAGCCTCGCCCTGCGCACATCGGACGACGTCCGCGCGCTCGCCGCGCGCAGCGCCACCGGCATCGCGCTGGTGGGCGTCATCATCTGGTCGTTCTTCCACCGTCCGCTCCCCAGCAGTGACGCCCTGCTCGTGCTCGGCGTCAGCCGCCTCGGCACGGGCACCTGGGCCCTCGCGCGCTGCGTCGCCCGCGTCACCCAGCCGCTGCTCGGCGTCGTCGAGAACCTGGACTTCCGGGCGCTGGTCGCCGCACGCCACCTGCGCGCCAAGAAGAGCGGCTTCCTCGCGTTCATCGCGACGCTGAGCATCATGGCCGTGACCCTGTCCACCTGCATGCTGTGCGTGGTGCTGAGCGTCATGGGCGGCTTCCGCAAGGACCTCAAGGACAAGATCCTGGGCAACCACGCGCACGTGGTGGTGGACGTGGCGCAGGGCACCTTCACGGGCTGGCGGGAGACGCTCGCCGCCATAGACGCACGTCCCCTGGGCGACTCCCATGTCCCCGGGGTCGTGGCGGCCACACCCTACGTCCAGGGCGAGGTCATGATCGGCAGCACCAGCAGCCGCGAGGGCGTGGTCATCCGGGGCATCGACACGGCCAGCATCTGCAACGTGACGAGCCTCTGCCAGAACATGTCGGCCGAGCGCGGCCGGGGCAGCCTGCGCTACCTGAACCACCCGGAGGAGCTGCTGGACCTCCCCGCCGAAGAGCGCGGCACGGTGTTGCCCATGAACATGCGGGGCAACGCCGACTTCGACGACGAGGTGGACGAGGGCGTCATGGCCGACCTCCAGGAGCTGCTGCGCGAAGACCTGGAGCGGGCCGCGGACCAGAGCGAGGGCGACGACGACCTGCTCGGGCGCGCTCGCGGCCCCGCCCCCGAGCCGACCCGCCGCCCCCCCTCGCAGGGCAACGCGGTCGTCGAAGCCGTCGACCCGACCGCACCGGGCAACGCGGACCACGGCGCCGAAGGCGAGCCCGCGCAGGGCGACGTCGGTCCCGCCTCGCCGGAGGAGCGGGCCGCGGCGCGCGTCATCGAGGCCCTGCGCGAGCTGAACGACGCGCAAGCAGAGGAGCAGCACGACGCGGCCGACGGTGCGGTCGAGCCCCCCGGCGGTCGGAGCGACTCCTCCGCGCGCTGGGCTTCGCGCCGCGGCGCGAGGGACAAGGACGAAGACGACCCCTCCACGTCGCCCATCCTGGCCCCATCCCAGCAGGTCCTGCCCGGCATCGTCGTGGGCCGCGAGCTAGCCCGCTCGCTGCGGCTCTTCGTCGGTGACGACGTGGACGTCATCTCCCCCTTCGGCGAGCTGGGGCCCACCGGCCCGCTCCCCAAGGCGCGGCGCTTCCGCGTGGCGGGCATCTTCTACAGCGGCATGTACGAGTACGACATGAAGCTCGTGTACGTGACGCTCGAGGCCGCGCAGGCGTTCCTGGCCACCGAAGACACCGTCACCGGCATCGAGATCAAGCTGGAGGACCAGCGCGTGGACGACGCGCCGGCCGTCGCCGCGGCCATTCGCACCGCCATCGACCGCAGAGACCTCCGCGTGGAGGACTGGCAGCAGCGCAACCGCAACCTCTTTGGCGCCCTCGCGCTCGAGAAGCTGGCCATGTTCTTGGTGCTCGGCATCGCGATCCTGATCGCCGGCTTCTGTGTGTTCGGGACGCTGACCCTGATGGTGCAAGAGAAGGCCCGCGAGGTCGGGATCCTGATGGCCATGGGCACCACGCGCGGGGACATCGTGCGCGTCTTCTTGCTGGAGGGGCTGTTCATCGGGCTCTTCGGCGCCGCCATGGGGCTCGGCCTCGGCTTCGACCTCTCGTTCGGCGCCGAGCACTTCGGCATCCGCATGAACCCCGAGGTGTACTACATCGACCGTCTGCCCGTGCACACGGACCCCGCCGAGTTCGCCCTGGTGGGGCTCGCGGCCGTCGCGATCTGCACCCTCGCCACCATCTTCCCGGCCATTGTCGCGAGTCGAACGAGCCCCTTGGAGGCCCTGCGCCATGAATGACCCCACCGACCACGACGCCGAGACCCCGCCCGCGCACGCCGTCGCCACCCCCGCGGAGGAGCCGGGCTCCATCGCGGAACCGGTGTCCGTGAGCGAGCCGCTCTCCGCACCCGAGCCTCCCCAGGAAGAGCCCTCCGGAGAGGTCATCATCCAGGTGCGCGGGGTCACCAAGCGCTTCGACCAAGAGGGCACCACCGTCCAGGTGCTGAGCGGCATCGACCTCGACATCCGCAACGGGGAGATGATCTGCATCCAGGGGCGCTCCGGCGCCGGCAAGAGCACCCTGCTGCACATCTTGGGCACCCTCGACCTGCCCACCACCGGATCCGTCAGCTACCACGGGCGCAACGTCACGCGCTTCACCAGCCGGGAGCTGGCGGCGTTCCGCAACGCGACGATCGGCTTCGTGTTCCAGTTTCACCACCTCCTGCCCGAATTCGACGCGCTCGAGAACGTCATGATGCCGGGCCTGGTGCAGGGCAGGCCGCGCCCTCCCCTCCGCAAGCGCGCACGCGAGCTGCTGGAGAGCGTGGGCCTGGGCCACCGCATGGGGCACCGCCCCGGAGAGCTGTCCGGCGGTGAGCAGCAGCGCGTGGCGCTCGCGCGGGCCCTCGTGATGAAGCCCGAAGTCATCCTGGCGGACGAGCCTACGGGCAACCTGGACACGACCACGAGCGACGCGATGTTCAAGCTCTTCTTCGAGCTGAACCGCGAGCTCGGGACCACCTTCGTGATCGTGACGCACTCCGACGACCTCGCGGAGCGCATGCCCCGCCGCATCGTCATGAGCGACGGGCTGATCGCGGGGGACCTGCGCCGCCCGAGCCCCCACCAGCAGCCCCCCCTCGACGCCCCGGACCACGATGCCCAGCCGGGAGCCAGCCTTGACCCCCTCTGAGCGCACAGGTATAGCCCGCCCGGACTTTCTGAACGTGCGTACCCTCCTTGCCTCCGCTTTCCTGCTTGCGTGCCTCCTCGCGCCCTTCCCGCGTGGCCTCGCGCAACCCAGCGGTGCGCCGCCCGCAGGCGCCGAAGACGACGAGGACCTGGACGACGAAGACCTGGACGACGAGGACCCCGAGGGCGGGCCCACGGAGCCGCCACGCGGAACCAACCCGTACGTGCAGGAAGAAGACGGGGACGAGGCCATCGAGGTGATCGCCGGGCCCTGCCAGGGCCGCCGCATCATCCGCATCATGGTGGAAGGCACCCAGCGCGTCGCCACCGAGGACGTGCTGGCCGGCATGCGGCTCGGGCCCGACATGCCCTGCACGGACAGCGAGGTCACGCGGGACGCGCGCGCCCTGTGGGAGCTCGGCTTCTTCGACGACATCATCATCGAGGCCGAGCCGGTGGGGAGCGCCGTCGTCCTGGTCGTCCGCTTGCGTGAGCGCCCCGAGATCCGCCACATCGTCTTCGACGGCAACGACGAGGTGAACGACGAGGACCTGACCGAGAAGATCACGCTCCGCGAGCGTCAGATCCTCTCCGCCAGTGAGGTGCGCGAGCAGGTCGGCAAGATCCGCGACCACTACGCTTCGGAGGGCTACTTCCTGGCCCGCGTCACGTACGAGGTGCTGCGCGTCGAGGGGGACGGCAACGAGGTGGACGTCGTGTTCCACATCGACGAGGGCCCGGAGGTCAAGGTCCGGCGCATCACCATCGTCGGCAACGAGAACATCTCCACCAGCGACCTGCACGGCATCATGGCCACGGGGGAGACGGGCTTCTTCTCGTTCATCAGCAGCAGCAACACCTTCGACCGCGAGAAGTTCGACGAAGACATGGTGCGCCTGCAGGCCTGGTACTACGACCAAGGCTACCTCGCGATGAGCGTCGGCTCCGCGCGCGTGGAGCTCACCGCCGACCGCGAGTTCATCGACATCACCATCCCGGTGGACGAAGGCCCGCGCTTCCGCATCGGCGAGGTCACGGTGCGCGAGCTGGACGAGAACGGCCAGCCCACGGAGACGCTGCGCCCCGCGAGTGAGCTGCGCGGGGAGATCAGCCTGGACCGCGGCGACTGGTTCAACCGCACGTCCATCGCGACGGGCCTGATGGAGATCCAGCGTCAGTACCGCGACGAAGGCTTCGCGCGCGTCGAGGTCGAGCCCGAGACGGATCTCGACGAGGACGAGCGCATCGTCGACCTCACGCTCACGATCACCCGCGGCCCCCCCGTGCGCATCGAGCGCATTCGCATCGCCGGCAACACGAAGACGCGCGACCGCGTCATCCGCCGCGAGTTCCAGATCCTCGAGGGCGACCTCTACAGCCAGACCCTGATCGAGCGCAGCCGCACCTTCATCAACGCCCTCGGCTTCTTCGAGCGCGTGGACTTCAGCGAGGAAGCCGGCTCGGCTCCCAACCTGATGGTGATCAACGTCGAGGTCGCCGAGCGCGCCACCGGCACCTTCCAGGTCGGCGCCGGCTTCTCCTCCATCGAGCAGTTCATCATCACCGCGCAGATCCAGCAGCAGAACCTGTTTGGCCGCGGCCAGAACCTCTCGCTGAACGTGCAGCTGAGCGGCATCCGCCAGCAGTTCCAGCTCAACTTCGTGGAGCCCTGGTTCCTGGACTCGCGCTGGACCCTGGGCGTGAACGCCTTCTACACGGTGCAGCAGCGCCTCAGCTTCAACCAGTCTTCGGCGGGAGGCGGCTTCACCCTCGGACACCCGGTGCTGGACCCGCGCCTGCGCTTCTTCGTGAACTACGGTCTCGAGCACGTGACCATCAGCCAGCGCACGGGCGGGTTCCTCGGGAACACCAACGCGACGGGCTTCCAGCAGTTCCAGGACCTCGGCCTGTTCGGCCAGTTCCGCGCTGGCTTCACCAGCTCCGTGCGCCTCTCGCTCACCTGGGACGCCCGCGACAACCGCCAGTTCGCGTCCAACGGCACCTACTGGAACTGGTCCACCGAGATCGCCGACCGCTTCCTCGGCTCGGACAACGTGTTCGTCCGGCACACCGCGTTCGCCCGCTTCTACAAGAACATCTTCGGCCCCTTCGTGCTGAAGCTGAACCTCGAGTGGGGCCTCATCACCTCGCGTCTGCCCACGGGTGTCCCGCTCTTCGAGCGCTTCTACCTGGGCGGCATCTTCAACGTGCGCGGCTACCGCCTCTTCAGCCTCGGGCCCCGCGCTGGCATCCTGCCCAATCCCAACGGCTCCCCCACCGTGCAGAACGGCGCGGACGGTCGGGCCTTGGGCGGCAACATGCAGGCCTTCTACCAGCTCGAGCTGGAGTTCCCCATCGTGGAGTCCGTCGGGATTCGCGGCGTGGTGTTCACGGATGGCGGCAACGCCTGGAACTTCGAAGATCGCCTCTGCGCCCCGGCGGTCAGCAACGACCGCAGCTCGAGCCCCTGTGGCTTCCACCCCACCATCCGCACCTCGTGGGGCTTCGGCTTCCGCTGGTTCTCGCCGCTCGGCCCGCTCCGCTTCGAGTGGGGCGTGCCCATCAACCGCCGCCCCTGGGAGTCCAAGATCAACTTCCAGTTCAACATCGGCAACAGCTTCTGACCTCTCCCGAATTTAGGACGAATGAATCCCGCACGTGGATGTTCGTCCAGTACCAGCTTGACCGTGCGGCTCCACGCAGCTAGCTAGCGTCAGCCCGAAAGGACTGGGAATGAACCTTCAGCGTCACGCCATCACACTCGCCGCCGCTCTCTTCGTCTCTGCCGTCACCCCGGATGTCGAGGCGCAGGTGCGTGTCGCCGTGGTGGACCTCCAGCAGGCCCTCAACGAGACTGACGACGGGCGTCAGGCCAAGCGCCGCCTCAAGACCCTCTTCCGCCGGCGCCAGAAGGCGCTGGACGCTGCTCAGAACAAGCTGAAGCAGATGGCGGAGGACATCGAGAAGCAGAAGGCCGTGCTCAGCCGCGAGGCGCTGCAGGCCCGCATGGAGGAGTACCAGAAGGCGCTCATCGAGCTGCAGTCGCAGTACATGGAGTACCAGCAGGAGCTCGCCACCAAGGAGGCGCAGCTCACCAAGCGCATCCTGGACCGGATGCGCGACATTCTGCAGCGCATCGGTCGGGCCGACGGCTACACCATCATCGTCGAGGCCAACGAGGGCGGGGTCATCTGGGCTCAGCCGAGCCTGGATCTCACCCAGCGTCTGATCACCGAGTACAACAGCGGTGGCGGAGCGGGTGCCGGCGGCGACGACGACGAGTGACGCCACCGGGCGTGCCAGACGCGCCCGGGCGTTGTACAAACGTGGCCGTGACGCGTCCCCTCGAGCCCACCCACCGAAGCGCGCCGTCTTTCACAGGGCGGCGCGTCCGCGTTGTGGCGGGCTCGGCGGCGCTATCGGTCTCCGTGTTCGTGTGGTTGGGTCTCACCAACGCGGTCGTGGGCGCGCAGCCCGCGGCCGACGCACCGGCCACACCCGTGCGCACCCTCGCTGAGCTCTCGCGCGCCGCCACTCAGTACAACCCGGGCATCCGCGCGGCGGACCTCGCCATCGAGGCCGCCGACGCGCGCCTGGACGAGATCCGCCTCTCGCCATTCTTCCAGTTCGAAGTCACGGGCGGCATCGCCGTCGCGCCCAGCGCGCAAGGCACGCCCATCTACAGCCAGGATGGGCAGCTGCCGCTCGGAAACCCGTGGCGCCCCATCCTCAGCGTCGAGGTCGAGGGCGCCATCCCCGTCTACACCTTCGGCAAGATCGTCAACGCCCGCCGTGCTGGACGCGCGGGCGTGGCGGCCGCCGGACACGACCGCGAGCGGACCGTCCAGCAGACCCTCTACGACGTCCGGCGTGCGTACTTCGCGCTGCAGCTCGCGCTCGACGTCCAGCAGATGCTGTCCGAGGGCATCGGACGGCTCGAGAACGCCGTGGAGACGCTCGACGAGCAGGTCGCCAACGACGACCCCGACGTCAACCCGATGGACGTGTACCGCCTGGCGGCCGCCTTGGCCGAGGTGCAGGCGCGCGAGTCCGAGATCGAGCGGCTGGCCGTCTCGTCCCGGGCCGCCCTCGAGACGCTGACGGGCGTCCGCGGTATCCGCATCCCGGACTGCCCCATCGCGCGGGTGGACGTCGACCTGGCGGAGCTGACCGAGTACGTCGCCCAGGCCCATGGTCATCGGCCGGAGCTCGGCATGCTGGACGCCGCCGTCGACGCGCGTCGAGCGGAGCTCGCCATCCACCGCGCGCGCTTCTTTCCGGACCTCGCGATCGGCCTGCGCGCGTCGTACAGCTGGGGCCCGGGGGTCACCAACATCTCCAACCCGTTCATCACGGATCGGGCCAACACGCAGTCCCTCGGCGCCGCGCTCGTCATGCGTTGGAACCTCGACTTCGTGGGCAACTACCACCGCTCGCGTCGGGCGGAGGCGCAGCTGGCCCAGCTCCAAGCGCAGGACCAGCAGGCGCGCGACGCCATCCGCCTCGAGGTCATCGCCACCTACGAGCAGCTGCGCGACGCCGACCGCCGCGAGGTGGCCTGGGCGCGCGGCGAGCGACAGACACGCAGCTGGTTCGTCGCGGCGGGCCAGGCCTACCAGGTGGGCACCAGCGAGCCACGCGAGCTCGTGGACGCCATGAAGGCGTACTTCACGAACCGCTTCAACCACTTGGAGGCGCTGCGCGAGTTCAACACCGCGGCGGCGTCACTGGAGCGCACCACCGGGACGCCGCTCGTGGCCCCGTCGGCGTGGGAGCAGTCCTGCTCCGAATAATCCGCGGCGCGAGGCGTCGAAGACCACGAACAATCGCCCTCTCGGAGACTCTCATGCAACGACGACGCTTCCTCCTGCTTGCCGCCGCCACCACCCTGCTCTTCGCCAGCCAGGGGGTCGATGCCGCTCGAGCGCAGGCCAACCCGGCCGAGGCCCAGGCGTTCCTGACCAGCCGCCACGACGCCTTGCGCGCGCTCTTCGCGCAGCGGCCCAGCCCAACACGGAACGAGCGCCTGAGCACGATGGTGGGCGAGCTGCTGGACCTCGAGGAGCTCTCGCGCCTTGCGTTGCGGGACCACTGGGACTCCCGCACTCCCGCTCAGCGCGAGGAGTTCGTGACCCTGCTGCGCCGGCTGGTGCAAGAGCAGTACGAGCGCAACCTCGAGCGCACCATGAACTACGAGGTCACCTACGACGGCGCCGATGTCCGGGGCCAAGTCGTCACCGTGCGGACGCTCGCCCGCTCGGCCACCAACCGTCGCGCCCCCGCCGTGAGCATCGACTACCAGATGAAGAAGGTGGGCAACGTCTGGCGCGTCTTCGACATCTCGACCGACGGGGTGAGCCTGGTGCGCAACTACCGCGCGCAGTTCAACCGCATCATCACGCGCGACGGCTGGGACGCCCTCATCACTCGGATGCGCGACCGCCTCTGACCTGGCCTGCCGGCCCTCAGGGGCCGGTGACGGCGGAGGCCCTCTGCTCCAGCGCAGGCGCGTCCAACACCACGATGCGCCGGTGGTCCGTGTCGATCAGGCCGTCTCGCTTGAGCACGCCGAGCACCAGCGTCACGGTCTCCCGCGTGGCCCCGACGTACTCCGCGATCTCGATGTGCGTGAACTTCTCGCCAATCAAGACGCCCCGGGACTCGGGGATCCCGTGGCGCGCGGCCGCCTTCAGCACGAAGTCTGCGACGCGCGCCTCGACGGTGGTGGTGAGCAGCGCGGTCAGCCGCTCCTCGACCTGACGGCGCCTGGCGTTCTGGATGTCGAGCAGCCGGCTTGCCACGCTGGGCTCCTGCTCCACGAGGCGCTGCATCACGTTCAGCGGCACACGCAGCGCATCGAGCTCGCCCAGCACCAAGAGCTCGAAGTCCTCGTCCTCGTCACTCAGGAAGCCCTCGCCGTACACGTCCGTGGGTCCCACGTAGTGCAGCGTGACGACGCGGGTGCCGACGGTGCGGACGAGGCGTGCGCGACCCGCGCTCACGACGAACAGTCCGCGCAACATGCCCGTCCGCGGCCGCTTGCGCTCGAGGCGCGTGGGCTGACAGCTCAGAGCCACCTCGCTGAGGGTGGGCTCCGTGACGCCCCGAAACACCGGACAGCGCAGCAGAACGTCGCGGCGCGGGTTCGGAGACTCGGTGAAGGTGATGGCGCTCTGTGGTGAACCTGACATTTGTGCAGTACCTTATAACCACGGAAGAATATTTCAGTCAAACTCTGTCTCCATCCGGCGTCAATGACACCCGTGAACGCTCAGGCAGCCGCGGCTCATCGCGCGCGGCAGGTTGACCCTAACTCTTCCTGGCGCTAGCGTTTTCCGCCCAGCGGCAAGCCTTCGGCCGCCTCGCGCACGGAGTCACTCGAGCATGCGACTGTACAGCGGAAAGATCCCCCTCATCGCCGACGAGATCGTGCGAACCCTGGTCAAGGAGGGGTACATCGAGACCGAGTCGGTCGAAGAGGTGGTCCTGGACATGGTCGCCGTGCTGAAGGAGTTCTCGCGGCGGGACCGGCAAGTCCTGGACGAGGCCAAGCGGCGCATGGAGCTGGAGGGCCTGTCCTACTCGATGCTCGGCAAGATCAAGCAGCGCGTCGCGAAGGAGATGTCCTTCCCGGTGCCCGAGGAGGCCCTGCCCTACTTGGTGGACCAGCTGCTGAACATGCTCTTCCACAGCAACCAGGTGGACGAGGTCTTCGCGGACGACGCCGTCATCCGCAAGGCGCTCGTGCCCATCCTCAACGCCCACACCAACGTCGAGAGCGACCTCGACCGTGAGGTGCGCTCCAAGATCAAGAACCTCTCCGAGGGGACGGCCACCTTCGAGATCGAGTACCAGCGCGTCATGGAGCAGATGAAGGCCAAGAAGGGCCTCTGAGCGCACCGTGAGCCTGCGCAGCATGACCGGCTTCGGCGCCGGACAAGCGCTGGTCGGAGACCGCGAGCTGCGCGTCGAGCTCCGGGCGGTCAACCACCGCTTCTTGGACACGCGGGTGCGTCTACCCACCGCCTTGCAAGCTCTCACGGGCGTCGTCGAGGAGCTGCTCAAGGCGCGCTGCGAGCGGGGACGCGTCGAGGCCTACGTGAGCTACGCCACCGAGCGCTCCGGGCCCGCGCTGGACCTGGGCCGCGCGGAGAGCGCGCTGCGGACGCTGGTGGCGTTGCGTGACCAAGCCTGTCCGGGGGAGGCCCTGCCGGTCGCGCTGCTGACCAGCATGCCGGGCCTGTTCGTGGAGCAAGAAGCACCGGACGTGGAGGGCGTCCGGGTCGCCCTAGTGAACGCCACGGAGCAAGCCTGCGATGCCCTCGCGCAGGCGCGCGGCGTGGAAGGGGCGGCCCTGCAGGCCGACCTCGAGACGCTGCTGGCCGACGTGGACGTGCTCCTGACAGCCATCGAGGCGGAGCGTCCGGCGCTGCTGCGGCGCTACGAGCAGCGGCTCAAGGAGCGGCTCGAGCGCGCTCTGCAGGACGAGCGCATCTCCCTCGACCCCGCGCGTCTGGTCACGGAGGTGGCCATCTTCGTGGACCGCAGCGACGTGGCCGAGGAGCTGGCCCGCCTCCGCGCCCACCTGGCCCACTTCCTGGCCACCCTCACGGGTGGTGGCGCGGTGGGGCGCAAGCTGGACTTCCTGACGCAGGAGATCTTCCGCGAGGCGAACACCCTCGGCACGAAGACGCCGGACGTGACCATCACGCACCAGATCGTGGAGCTCAAGACCACGCTCGAGCGCATCCGCGAGCAAGTGCAGAACGCCCTGTAGCTTGGCCCGTACGGGCTGTTGCGTGTCACAGGCTTGTGCGATAACCACGACCGTGGCCGACGTGCTCCTGCTCATCCTCAGCTCGCCTTCCGGGGCGGGCAAAACCACCCTCACGCGGCGGCTGCTGAACGACAAGACCATCACGTTCCGCTTCTCGGTGTCGCACACCACGCGCAAGCCGCGCACCAACGAGGTGAACGGGCAGGACTACCACTTCACGGACGAGGCATCGTTCCGGCAGATGGCGGAGCAGGGGCTCTTCGCCGAGTGGGCGTACGTGCACGGCAACTACTACGGCACGTCTGTCGCCGAGATCGAGCGCGCCAAGGGCGAGGGTGCGGGCGTGCTGCTCTTCGACATCGACTACCAGGGCGCGCGTCAGATTCGCGCCAAGTTCCCGGACGCCGTGGGCGTCTTCATCCTGCCCCCGTCCATGCAAGAGCTGCGTACGCGCCTCGAGGGGCGCGGCTCGGAGGACGCGGAGACCATCAAGCGCCGCTTCGAGAAGGCTCAGACCGAGATCGAGCACTACCCCTTCTTCGACTACATCGTGGTCAACAAGGACATCAACGTGGCCGAAGCGGAGCTGCGCGGCATCATCTACGCGGAGCGCTGCCGGCGCTCGCGGCGCGCAGGCGAGGCCGAGGCGCTGCTGCCCAAGCCCTGAAGGTCTCGTGGGCTCGGCTCGCTCGAAGACAGCGCCGCCTGGCCCCGCGACCGGGTCCAGAGTCGCTAGGTGAGCGCGGCCTCGAGCGCCGCGTCGAGCGTGCGCACCCCGATGACCTCGGCCGTACCCCGCTCGGCCTCGAGCAGCCTCTCCGCGTTCAGCGCGGGCATGATGACGCGCCGGAAGCCGAGCTTGCTGGCCTCGGCCACGCGCTGGGGCGCCAGCTGTACGGCGCGGATCTCGCCCGCCAGGCCGATCTCGCCGAACACGGCCACGTCGGCGGGTACGGGCACGTCGCGAAAGCTGCTGACGGTGGCCACGGCCAACGCGAGGTCCAGCGCACGCTCGTCCACCCGCACCCCGCCCGCGATGCTGGCGAAGACGTCGCGGTCCAGCACGTGGAGCCCCACTCGCCGCTCCAGCACGGCGAGCAGGATGGCCAAGCGGTTGGCGTCCACGCCGGAGGCGACCCGCCGGGGCGCGCCATAGGCCGCAGGCGCGACCAGAGCCTGCACCTCGACCAGCAGGGGGCGGCTGCCCTCCGCGGTGGGCACCACGACGGAACCGGACGCGTTGGCGGAGCGCTCGGCCAGGAAGAGCGCGCTCGGGTCCGGCACCTCGCGCAGGCCCTCTTGCACCATCTCGAACACGCCCACCTCGTTGGCGGGGCCGAAGCGGTTCTTGGTGGCGCGCACGATGCGGAACGCGTGGCTGCGGTCCCCCTCGAAGGCCAGCACCGTGTCCACCAAGTGCTCCAGCAGCTTGGGGCCGGCGATGGCGCCGTCCTTGGTGACGTGGCCGATCAAGATCAGGCTGATGCCCTCCTGCTTGGCGAGCTCTACCAGGCGCGCCGTGACCTCGCGCAGCTGCGTGACGCTGCCGGCCGAGGACGACAGCTCCCCCGAGCGCAGGACCTGGATGGAGTCGATGACCGCCACCACGGGCCGGTCCCGACGCAGCGCCGCCTCGGCGTCTTCCAGCTCCGTCGTGGCCAGGATCTCGACCTCGTCCACGCCCTCGACGCCGAGGCGCCGCGCCCGGAGCGCGACCTGTGCCGCAGACTCCTCGCCGGTGACGTAGAGGGCGCTATGCCCCTTGGCGGCCAGCGCCGCGAAGGCCTGCATGACCAGGGTGGACTTGCCGATGCCGGGCTCGCCGCCCAGCAAGACGACACCACCCGCCACCGGGCCGCCGCCCAGCGCTCGGTCCAGCTCCGAGATGCCGGTGGGGATGCGGCGCGCGTCGTCCGCGCGCACGTCACGGAGCTTCTGGGGGCGCGCCTTGCCAGGGGGTGGTGCCGCGCCGCGAGCGCTGCTGGGGGTGACGCGCTCCTCTTCGAGCGTGTTCCACTCCCCGCACTCGCCGCAGCGGCCCATCCAACGAGAGGCGGTGTGGCCGCAGGCGCGGCACACGAAGGCGGTCTTGACGGAAGGTTTCTTCACGGGCTGGTCATCGGCGCGAGCGGGCGCGGGTTGCGCCCGGGGGCGGCGCTGGGCTCAGTCGGTGGTGGTGGTGGTGGTGTCGGAGTCGGAGTCGGTGGCGGTGGCGGAGTCAGAGTCGGAGTCAGAGTCGGAGTCAGAGTCAGAGTCAGAGT
This sequence comes from Sandaracinaceae bacterium, assembly GCA_020633075.1. GTDB lineage: Bacteria > Myxococcota_A > Polyangia > Polyangiales > Houyiibacteriaceae > JADJJE01. The sequence goes on along the minus strand of JACKEI010000001.1, from coordinate 849,815 downwards.
CGGAGTCGGAGTCGGAGTCAGAGTCGGTGGCGGAGTCGGTGGCGGAGTCGGGGGCGGTGGCGGCTGCGGCCGCCGCCATGCGGGCTTGGTGGGCGGCGTCTAGGCGCTCCGTGAGGATGGTACGAAGGGCCGTCAGGTCGAAGCGCGCGGGGCGCTCGTCTTCGCCGAGCGCCGCCACCTCTTCCACGATGCGGTCCGCGTGCCAGCGGGGGCGCTCGGGCACGGCCAGGCGCTCGCCCAGGGCCGCAAGCGCGTCGCGCTCTTCGTCCGAGACCTCGCCGTCCAGCCGCGTCATCCAGGACGCCACGGCGTACACGAAGAGGCGGTCGGCCTTGCTCATCTTGGAGCGGTCGATCACGTCCATCGCCACCGGCTCCTTGCAGGCCGCCTCGATCTCCGTGATCTCCTCGAGCTCGAGGCCGACCTCCACCGCGGCGCTGACAATGGCGTCCGCTTCGTCTTGGTCGAGGTTGCCGTCCGCCCAGCCGATGGCGGCCAGGGCCAAGAACACGTCACGACCCATGGTCGCGGTCTCTACGTTGTCTGCGTCGCTCATGTCGCTTCCTCACGGTCCAACCGATTCGGACCAGCGCCCTTGTACCACAAGGCGCGCGACGGAAGCGCTCAGTACTCGACGCCCAGCACCAGGCGCAGGGTCTGCGCGTTGCGGACGTTCAGGCCCGACTCCTTGAGCCCCGCGAGCGGAAACAAGATGCCGTACTGGAACGCCGCGTAGAAGCCGTCGGTCAGGCCCGGGCCGTCTTCGCTGCGGTAGTAGACCGACGCGTCCAGCTCGAGGCCCAGGCTGTTGGCGTCGCGGCTGCCGTACTCCCGGATCTGCGACGAGCGGTTGGCGCGGCTGTAGATCACGTCCACGCGGGCGCCGAGGCGCTGACCAAAGGCCGTGCGCACCAGGTCGTACGAGAGGCCCGGGCGCAGGTAGTACACGCCCCCCACGTTGCCGAGGATGTTGCGGAACAGGATGAGGTCGATGCGGTAGTTCGGGTGGAAGCCGAAGTGCGTCAGGCGCGAGTTGCCGTCCTGCTGGAGGTAGGTGTTCTCGCGGCCGGAGATGCCGCGTGACTGCGAGTCGCCGCTCGCGAGACCGGTGTCCACGTAGATGCCAAGCGCCTCGTCCAGCAGGCGGTACTCGCCCTGGAAGGCGAAGCCAAAGGACAGGATGCGGGCGTCGTCGTCCGTGAACGTGTCGCGGCTGACGTTGCGGATGCTGCCGACGTTGAGCGCGGTCTCCAGCTCCAGCCGCAGGTCGCCCCACAGGAACTGCACCCAGAGGTCCGGCGTGACCTGGCGCGCGTTGCGACGGATGAGATCGGTGAGTGGCGCGCCCGGCGTGGCCCCGATGGTCGCGACCTCCGAGGCCAGGCGCTGCTTGCGGTACACGAAGTAGAGGCCCGCGCTGAGCACCCAGTCGCCGTTCGCCAGGCGCTCTTCCTGTTCTTCCTCGCCCAGGCGGTAGGCCGCCAGGAAGGAGAACTGGCGGATGTCGTCGGCGCCCGTGAAGTCGAAGGGCACCGCGCGCAGGTTGGTGACCGGGCTCATGACGATGCCCTCGCCGGCGAAGTCGTACGACGCACCGAAGAACAGGTCGCTGTAGCGCGTGATGGCTTGGATGCGATCCACCTCCGAGGAGTAGTCGCTGTCCAGCGTGTCGCCGGCGTTGTAGAGCATCCCGAGGCCCCACTCGTGCGCCATGCGGCCGAAGCGCAGCTGACCAAGCGCCCGGTTGGTGACCTCGGCCCAGGCGCGGCGCACGTAGATGCTGTCGCGGAAGGCGTCCGCCCCGGATGTGGAGCTAGCGCCCATGGAGCTGAAGTCGATGGGCGCGCCGTCCGGCCCCAGTGGTCCGTCCACCACGCGGTCCGGCGAGCTGCCCAGCACCGCGTTGTCCAGCACGTCGAGGGTCATGTGCACGCGCACGTCGTCCGACAGCGCCAGCGTGGGCTGCAGGCGCACGCGCATGTTGGCGTAGCGCAGGCGGTCCGAGTTGCCGCAAGCCGTGTCGCTACCCACGGCGGGGTCGCCGTTGCAGTTACCGTCCACGACGGCGGCGCTGCCGCCCGGGACCCACAGCGCGAACGGCCACTGGTTGCGGTGGTCCAGGAAGAAGTTGTCCTGCCACTCACCCCGCACGCGCAGGTAGCCATGCAGCGTGAGCACGCTCTGCGGTGAGGTCCACGCGGCGCGCGTCGGGTCGCTGCTGGGGGCCGCGCTGTCGAGCAGGGACTGGTCGTCACCTGGCTCGGGCTCGTCCAGGGGCTCCTCTTCGGCCCCGCCCAGCGCTGGCTGCGTGCCCGAAGCCGCGGGCTCTTCCTCTTCGTCCCACCCTTCTTCGTCTTCCTCTTCGTCCGCCCAGTCCTCGTCCTCTTCGTCCCAGTCCTCTTCCTCGTCGAGATCCTCCTCGTCGAGGTCGTCAGCCGGATCCGCCAAGCGCGGAGACGTGGGTTGCGCCAAGGCCACGCTCACCGGGAAGGCGATCAGCGCGAAGATCGAGACGATGGACAGCAGGGGTTGGCGTCGCATGAGGTGCCCGCACGTAGCATGCCGACTCCGAGCCGGTCAATGGCGGCCCCGGCCAGGGCCCCGGCCAGAGCGGGAGCCCGCGCTGATAAGGAGGAACGCAGGCGGAGTTGACCGGGCGGGCGTCCTGGGGCAAGTCGCTGCCACCATGGCATCACCTACGCTTCGCTTGATCCCCCTCGGTGGCCTCGGTGAGATCGGCATGAACTGCATGGTCATCGAGTGCGAGGGGCGCGCCGTGGTGCTGGACTGCGGGGTCACGTTCCCGTCCAAGGAGCCAGGCGTGGACATCATCCACCCTGACTTCGGGTACATCGAGACCATCCGCGATCGCCTCGACGCCGTGCTCATCACGCACGCCCACGAGGATCACATCGGCGCCCTGCCCTACCTGCTGCCGCTCATCCCAGGCGTCCCCGTCTACGGCCCCCCGTACGCGCTTCGTCACATCGCCCGGCGCCTGGAAGAGCACGGCCACAAAGCGGACCTGCGCCCCACGCGGGCCGGGCAGTCCTTCGGGGTCGGGCCCTTCGAGGTCGAGCCGCTGCGCGTGACGCACTCCATCCCGGACGCCACCGGCCTCATCCTGCGCACCCCGGCCGGCGTGGTGGTCCACAGCGGGGACTTCAAGATCGAGCAGAACCCGGTCAACGGCGAGGTCTTCGACGCGGCGCGGCTGCGGGCGGCGGGCGACGCGGGAGTGCGCCTGCTGCTGAGCGACTCCACCAACGTGGACGTCGAGGGCCGCGCCGGCGAGGAGCGCGAGGTCATCGACGCGCTGGACGAGGTGGTGCGCGACGCGCCCCAGCGGGTGTGCGTGGCCGTGTTCGCGTCCAACGTGCACCGCCTCAACGCCGTCATCCTGGCCGCCAAGAAGCACCGCCGCCGCGTGTGCCTGCTGGGCCGGAGCCTCGAGAACCACGCGGCCGTGTCCCGCGAGCTGGGCCTCATCCCGGCGGCGGACGCCCTCTTCGTCTCCCCAGAGATGGCCCGCTCCATCCCCCGCAACGAGCTGATCGTGGTGGCCACCGGCACCCAGGGCGAGGCCGCGGCAGCGCTGGGTCGCATCGCGCGGGGCGACCACCGGCACCTGACCCTCGAGACCGGCGACCAGGTGGTGCTCAGCTCGCGCGTCATCCCCGGGCACGAGCAGCAGGTCTTCGACCTGATCAACAGCCTCGAGCGCCGCGGCATCGTGGTGCACCACCGGCGCACGCGGCCCGGCATCCACGTGTCCGGGCACGCGTGCCGCGAGGAGCAGCAGGAGCTGATGCGCCTGGTGCGTCCGCGCGCGTTCCTGCCGGTGCACGGCACCCGCTACCACCTGCGCCTGCACGCCGAGCTGGCCACGGCCGAGGGCATCGCGGAGACGCTGGTCGTGGAGAACGGCAGCATCGTGGAGTGCGACGACGACGGCCTGCGCGAGGCGGGTCACGTGCGCTCGGGGCGCGTGTACCGTGACCGTGTGCGCGCGGTGGACCCGGCCGTCTTGACCGACCGCGAGCTGATGGCCTCGCTGGGGCTCGTGATGGCCAGCCTCCCGGTGGACGAAGAGGGCGAGCTGATCGGTCCGCCCAAGGTGATCTCGCGTGGGCTCTACCCTCATGGGGACAGCGCTGGGGAGGCGCTGATGGCGCGCGCCGGGCGCTTCGTGGACGACGAGATCGACCGCTACGACCCGGTCGGCCCGGAGGCCCTCGAGGACCAGGCGCGGCGCTCGCTGAAGCGCTTCTTCGGGCGGGAGCTGGGCAAGAAGCCGCTCGTCATGGCGACGGTCGTCACGGTCGAGCTGGAGGCGTGATGGAAGCGCGAGGCGGCATACCGGTGCGGAGTGTCAGGTCGGCGAGGCGCGGGGCGCCGTTCCTCGACGTGTGGTCGCGCGCCTGGCGCGAGCTCTCCACGCTGGCGTGCGCGGGCGCGCTGGCGCTGCTGTCTCCGGGCTGCGGCGCCCACACCGCCGGTGGGGAGAGCCACCACGCGGACCCCCAGACCTCGCCCACGCCGGCGGCCGGTCTCGAGGGGGTGTCGCGCCTGCCCACCGCCCAGGAGCGGGGCATCATCCGCGGCCTCATGAACGACGCCGCCGCCGTGCGGAACCTGCCCTTCCTCCAGGAAGTCCCCGCAGAGATCCAGGACGAGGCGCGCATCCGGGCGTTCGTGCAGGCGGACATCGACGCCGACGAGCTGCGCGAGGCGCGCGACCTCTACACCTCCCTGGGCCTCCTGCCCGACGACGTGGATCTCGAGGCCCTCCTGCTGGAGGTCCTGGGCGAGCAGATCGTGGGCTACTACGACCCCGAGGGGCACCGGCTGGTGGTGCGCGACGACGTGATGCGCTCTCTGGCCGCGAGCTCGGTGGACGAGGCGCGCGTGGTGCTGGTGCACGAGCTGGTGCACGCGCTGCAAGACCAGCACCTGCAGCTGGGCGTGCTGAACGAGGTGGAGCGCGACTCCGACGCCGACAACGCGTACCACGCGCTGGTAGAAGGCGACGCCACGCTGGCCATGATGGCCTACGTGCTCGCGGCGCAGGGCACCCGCATCGCAGACGTCACGGCCCGCCCCGACGTCCTGCGGAGCTTCTTCGAGTCCACCCCCGGCACGGGCGGCGCGGCCCTGGACAGCGCGCCGGCGATCCTGCGCGTCACGCTCATGGCCCCGTACACGGCGGGCGCGGTCTTCTGCGGAGAGCAGCACCGCCGCGGCGGCTGGCGCATGGTGGACGGGGCGCACCGCACGCTGCCGGTGAGCACGGAGCAGGTCCTGCACCCGGACAAGTACGAGCTCGGCGAGCTACCCGACCCCATCGTGCTGCCACGCGCACGCGACCTCGAGTCGCTGGGCTTCGTGCGCACCCAGGAGGACACCCTGGGCGAGCTCGAGCTCTCGATCTACTTGGCACAAGGGACCTCCAGCGACCGGGACCTTACGGCGGCGGCCGGCTGGTCGGGAGACCGCCTGGCCATCTACGCGCGCGCGGACGCTCCCTCCGCCGTGGTCTGGTGGACCACCTGGGACACCATCACCGACGCCCGCGAAGCGGAAGCGGCGGCCTTGCGCGCGGGGCTCGAGGCCGAGGGCAGCCGCGTGGTCCGCGAGGGGCGCGCCGTGCTGATCCTGCGGCAGGTGCCCACGGACGCCAGCGCGCAGCTGGCCCAGGACTTCCTGGTGTTCGCCCGCGCTCTTCCCGCAGCGCCACCGCGCCGCTGATGTGTGATAGATCCCGGGCATGAACCGTCGCTCCTGGGACCAGTACTTCATGGCCATCGCGCGCGAGGTGGCCACCCGCGCCACCTGCGACCGCAAGCACGTCGGCGCCGTGATCGTGCGCGACAAGAACATCCTCTCCACGGGCTACAACGGCTCCATGCGGGGGCTGCCGCACTGCGACGAGGTGGGGCACATGATGGAGGACGGGCACTGCGTGCGCACCCTGCACGCGGAGAACAACGCCATCATCCAGGCCGCCAAGAACGGCGTGGCCATCGACGGGGCCACCATCTACGTGACGGCCAGCCCCTGCTGGAACTGCTTCAAGGCCGTCTGCAACGCGGGCATCGTGCGGGTGGTCTTCGGAGAGTTCTACCGAGACCAGCGCATCTTCGAGACGGCCAAGCTCGTCGGCATGGAGCTGGTCGCGCTTGACCCACCCCAAGCCGGAGGGTAGACACCTCGGCCCGCCGTATCGCAGCACGGCCCTCGTCGTTGCAGCGCCTGGCGTCCGTTTCTTCCCGCAGGAGCCCGTTCGAAGATGAAGTCGCAGGTCAGCGAGATCAGCCCAGTGCTCGTCGAAGTCAAGGTGGAGGTCCCTTGGGAGACCGTGAAGGAGGACCTGGACAAGACGTTCCAGCTCGTCAGTCGCGAGGCCAAGGTGAAGGGCTTCCGCCCGGGCAAGGTCCCGCCAGCCATCGTGCGCAAGCTCTTCGGGCCCCGCGTCCACGCAGACGTCACCGCCAACCTGGTGAGCCGCTCGCTCATCAAGGCCGTGGAAGAGCACGAGCTGCAGCTCTGCGGTGAGCCGGACTACGGCGACCTCGCCGAGCTCAAGACGGGCGAGGCATTCTCCTTCGCGGCCAAGCTCGAGGTGCGCCCCACCATCAAGTCGGTCGAGTTCGACAAGCTCGAGGTCTACAAGGAAGAGACCACCGTCACGGACGCCGAGGTGGAAGAAGAGGTCGAGCGCCGCCGCAAGTGGGCCATCGAGTACAGCGCCCCCGAGCCCATGCGCCCCGCCAAGAACGACGACCGCCTGGGCGTGTCGTACTCGGTCACGGTGGACGGCGAGGCCGAGCCCGCGTTCTCGAACGACGACAACGAGATCGTGCTCGGCGCCGAGGGCCTGCTCAAGGAGTTCCAGGACGGGCTCCTGGGCAAGCAGCCCGGCGACGACGTCACCCTCGAGATCGCGTACCCCGAGGAGCACACCAACGAGAAGCTGCGCGGCAAGACCGCCGTCTTCGCCGTGAAGGTGCTGCGCGTGGAGGAGCCGCACCTGCCCGAGCTCACGGACGAGTGGGCCAAGGAGCACGACTTCGACACCCTGGCCGAGCTCCGCGCCGGGCTGCGCAAGCAGCTGGAGGAGACGCGCAGCAAGCGCGCCCGCAACGAGATGCGCGATCAGCTCATCGAGGCCCTCGTCGCCCGTAACGAGATCGAAGTTCCGCCGTCCATGGTCAAGCAGCAAGAGCAGGCCATGGTCTACGAATTCGCGCAGTTCCTGCAGTACGCAGGCGGCATGGGCCAGAACGGCCTGCCCGAGAACTTCTTCGACGACCTCAAGGAGCGCGCCGCCAAGCGCGTCCGCGGGGGCCTGCTGCTGAGCGCCATCGCCCGTCTGCAGAACGTCGCCGTGGAGAAGGCGGACGTGGACGCCAAGCTGGCCGAGATCGCCGAGAAGAGCGGCAAGCACGTGGCCAAGGTCCGCGCCGAGTACTCGGGCGAGAAGCTCGACCAGCTCGAGAACGAGATCCTCAACGACAAGCTGCTTTCGCTCCTGGAGTCGAAGGCCAAGGTCAAGAAGGGCAAGCGCCCTGAGCCCGAGAAGAGCGCGGCCAGCGCAGAGAGTGAGCCTGCATGAGCGAGCGGATCCGAGAGCAAGCCGTCTGGGTCTACGAGAACACGCATCGTGGCGAGCGCCAGTGGGACATCTGGAGCCGGCTGCTCAAGGATCGCATCGTCTTCCTGGGCACGGAGGTGAACGACACCGTCGCGAACCTCATCATCGCCCAGATGCTGTTCCTGGAGAGTGAAGACCCGGACAAGGAGATCACCCTCTACGTCAACAGCCCGGGCGGGAGCATCACGGCCGGCATGGCCATCTACGACACCATGCAGTACGTGCGCTGCCCCGTGGCCACGGTGTGCCTGGGTCAGGCCGCGTCCATGGGCGCCTGGCTGCTCGCCGCGGGTGAGCCCGGCCTGCGCCGCGCCCTGCCCAACAGCCGCATCATGATCCACCAGCCCCTCGGTGGCTTCCGCGGCCAGGCCACGGACATCGAGATCCACGCCCGGCAGATCCTGGCGCTCAAGGCGCAGATGACGGCCATCCTGGCGCACCACACGGGCAAGACCATCGAGGTCATCCGTGAAGACACGGAGCGGGACCGCTACCTCTCGGCCGAAGAGGCCAAGACCTACGGGCTGATCGACCACGTCATCGCCCCAAGGAAGACCCCCTGACGCCCCACACGTCCATACCCAGGGCTTCTCTCCCTCCGGGGCCCCTGGCTGCGCTCTCGACATCCTCGGCACGCAGCACTAGACTCGATTCGATGGGAACCACTCCCTTAACCCCTCGGACAGCGAACAGCGCTAACGAAAAGTGAGGACTGGGTGCCCAGGCACGACGACGGACACGGCAATCTCCAATGCTCCTTCTGCGGAAAGTCGCAGAAGGAGGTCAAGAAGCTCATCGCAGGGCCTACGGTCTACATCTGCGACGAGTGCATCGGCCTCTGCAACGACATCATCGCGGAAGAAGTCGACCGCGAAGACTCGCTGCAGTCGGGCGCTCCTCTGCCCAAGCCCGCCGAGATCAAGGCGGTGCTGGACGAGTACGTCATCGGCCAAGACCGCGCGAAGAAGATCCTCTCTGTAGCGGTCCACAACCACTACAAGCGCATCGACTCGAAGCTCGGCAACGACGACGTGGAGCTGCAGAAGAGCAACATCCTGCTCTTGGGTCCCACGGGCAGCGGCAAGACGCTGCTGGCGCAGACGCTCGCGCGCATCCTGAACGTGCCCTTCGCCATCGCGGACGCCACCACGCTCACGGAGGCGGGCTACGTCGGCGAGGACGTCGAGAACATCATCGTCCAGCTGCTGCAGAACGCGGACCATGACGTCGAGCGCGCGCAGCGCGGCATCGTCTACATCGACGAGATCGACAAGGTCGCGCGCAAGGGCGACAACCCGTCCATCACGCGCGACGTGTCGGGCGAGGGCGTCCAGCAGGCGCTGCTCAAGATCATCGAGGGCACCGTCGCGAACGTTCCGCCCAAGGGCGGGCGCAAGCACCCGCAGCAGGACTTCCTGCAGATCGACACCAGCAACATCCTCTTCATCTGTGGCGGCGCCTTCGTGGGGCTGGACCAGGTCATCGAGCGCCGCATCGGCGAAAAGACGCTCGGCTTCGGCGCGGACATCCCGTCGCAGAAGGACAAGAAGGTGGGCGAGCTGCTGGAGCAGGTGCAGCCGGAGGACCTCCTCAAGGCGGGCCTCATCCCGGAGTTCATCGGGCGTCTGCCGGTCATCGCCACTCTGCACGAGCTCAACGAAGAGGCCCTGATCGACATCCTCACGCGCCCGCGCAACGCGCTCGTGAAGCAGTATCAGCGCCTGTTCGAGATGGACGGCGTGAAGGTGAAGTTCACCGAGGGCGCCCTGCGCGCGGTGGCTCGCGGCGCGCTCGAGCGCAAAGCCGGTGCCCGCGGTCTGCGCGCCATCACCGAGCACGCCATGCTGGACATCATGTACGAGATCCCCTCGCAGTCGAACATCAAAGAGGTGATCGTCAACGAGGAGGTCGTGCTCAAGGGTGAGAAGCCCCTCATCGTCTACAGCAAAGAGGCCAAACCCGCGTGATGGTCGTCTCGCTCCTTCAACACGGGTAGGCCTCCATGTTTTTCCACAAGAACAACGACGACGAGCGCAGCTCCCAGGGGACCTCCAACGCGCGCGTCGTGCCGCTGCTGCCGCTGCGGGACATCATCGTCTTCCCGCACATGGTGGTCACGCTCTTCGTCGGGCGTGAGAAGTCCATCAACGCGCTGGAAGAGGCCATGGGGCACGAGAAGGAGATCCTCCTCGCCGCCCAGCGCAAGGCCAAGACCAACGACCCGGCCCCGGAGGACATCTACGAGATCGGCACGGTGGGGGTCATCATCCAGCTGCTGCGCCTGCCCGACGGCACGGTGAAGGTGCTGGTGGAGGGCAAGCGGCGGGCGCGCATCGCGCGCTTCGTGCCCAACGACGAGTTCCTGCTGTGCGAGGTGGACGTCATCGAGGAGCCGGGCGTGGACCCGGTCGCGGTGGAGGCGCTCGTGCGCTCCGTGCAGCGCACCTTCGAGCAGTACGTCAAGCTCAACAAGCGCATCACGCCCGAGACGGTGGTCACCGTGCAGACCATCGACGACGCCTCGCAGCTGGCCGACACCGTCGTCGGGCACCTGCAGAGCATCAAGCTGGCGGACCGCCAGGAGATGCTGGAGACCAGCGACCCGCTCAAGCGCCTCGAGCGCCTCTACGAGCTCATGAACGCGGAGATCGAGATCCTCCAGGTGGAGAAGAAGATCCGGACCCGCGTCAAGAAGCAGATGGAGAAGAGCCAGAAGGAGTACTACCTCAACGAGCAGATGCAGGCGATCCAGAAGGAGCTCGGCGAGAAGGACGAGTTCAAGAGCGAGATCCAAGAGATCGAGGAGCGCCTGAAGACCAAGAAGCTCACCAAGGAGGCCCTCGGCCGCGTCAAGAAGGAGCTCAAGAAGCTCAAGATGATGCAGCCCATGAGCGCCGAGGCGACGGTGGTGCGCAACTACATCGACTGGATCCTGGGGCTGCCCTGGTTCGAGCGCTCCGAGGAGAACTACGACATCGCGCACGCGGAGCGCATCCTGGACGAGGACCACTACGGCCTCCAGAAGCCCAAGGAGCGCATCCTCGAGTACCTCGCCGTGCAGGCGCTGGTGAAGAAGCTGAAGGGGCCCGTGCTCTGCTTGGTGGGCCCGCCCGGCGTGGGCAAGACCTCGCTGGCGCGCTCCATCGCGCGCTCCACGGGGCGTGAGTTCGTGCGGCTGTCGCTCGGCGGCGTGCGCGACGAGGCGGAGATCCGCGGTCACCGGCGCACGTACATCGGCGCCCTGCCCGGCCGGCTGATCCAGTCGCTGCGCAAGGTGGGGGCCAACAACCCCGTCTTCCTGCTGGACGAGATCGACAAGATGTCGAGCGACTTCCGCGGCGACCCGGCGTCGGCCCTGCTGGAGGTCCTGGACCCCGAGCAGAACGCCACGTTCAACGACCACTTCCTGGACCTGGACTACGACCTCTCGGACGTGATGTTCATCACCACGGCCAACTCGCTGAGCGGCATCCCCCTGCCCTTGCGGGACCGCATGGAGATCCTGGAGCTCAGCGGCTACACGGAGTTCGAGAAGCTCAACATCGCCGTGCGCTACCTGGTGCCGCGTCAGCTGGAGGCCGCTGGCCTGGGTGACGTGGACGTGGAGATCACGGAGAACGCCATCCGCACGGTCATCCACCACTACACGCGCGAGAGCGGCGTGCGCAACCTGGAGCGCGAGCTGGGCAGCATCTGCCGCAAGATCGCGCGGCAGGTGCTGAAGGACCGCCAGGCCCAGGTGGACGCGGACGCCACGCGCGACGCGGTGGACGCCGAAGCCAAGACGGGCACCCAGGCGGCCCTGGGGAACACCGCTCCCGCGCACGACCCGGAAGACAACGACACGGACGCCGAGGGCGCCGAGGCCGAGGCCGCCAAGAGCCCCGCCGCGGACGAGCACGAGGGGCGCACGGAAGCGCAGTACCGCGTGGTGGCCCGCCAGGTGCCACGCTACCTGGGCGTGCCCAAGTTCGCGGGCGACAAGACGTCCGAGAAGGACCTCATCGGCCTCACCAACGGCCTGTCCGTGAGCAGCTACGGCGGCAACGTGCTCGAGTGCGAGGCGGCCGTGGTGCCCGGCAAGGGCAAGCTGGTCATCACCGGCCTGCTCGAGAAGGGCATGCAGGAGTCCGCGCAGGCGGCCATGAGCTACATCCGCTCGCGGCAGAAGCTGCTGGGTCTGGACGAGGACTTCCACACCAACCTGGACTTCCACGTGCACTTCCCGGAGTTCGTGCAGAAGGACGGGCCCAGCGCCGGCATCACCATGGCCACCAGCCTGGCCAGCGCGCTGCTCAAGATCCCCGTGCGCCGCAACGTGGCCATGACCGGCGAGATCACGCTGCGTGGGCGCGTCATGCCCATCGGCGGGCTCAAGGAGAAGATGCTGGCGGCCCACCGCGCTGGTATCGACACCATCCTGATCCCCGCCGAGAACCGCAAGGACCTCGGCGAGATCCCCCGCCGCGTGCTCAACGCCATGCGCGTGGTCCTGGTGGAGCACATGGACGAGGTCCTGCGCGAGGCCCTCTTGCTGCACGACCCCGACGCCATCTTCGGTCACAACCGCGTGCGCCCCATCGAGTACCGCAACGGCAAGCTGCTGGGCCCCGACGACGACGCCCCGGCGCCGGGCGCTCCGGTGGCCAACGTCGTGCCGCCCAGCGCGCAACAGTAACGGCACGCCAGCGGGCCGCAGCAAGCCCCTGGCGCTCAGACCTCACAGGCCTCATACCTGGGGCCTTCGAGAACGCGGGCTTAGCTCAGTTGGTAGAGCATCGCCTTTACACGGCGGGAGTCGACGGTTCGAGCCCGTCAGCCCGTACCACCGGCCCCCACGGAGTCCCTGGCGACTGCGTGGGGGTCATTTCTTTCTGGGGCGCTGGCGGGCTTAGGCGCTCACACGAACTGGTGAGCCGCTGGTCGCTCGCGCGGATTCGTTGGTACGCTCCGCCCGATGAGCGACACCAGCGACGCGCGCGGCCCGGCTGCTCAGCCTGACCCGCTGAACGAGCGGCCCGACGTGCACGACTTCGACGCGTGCCTGGCGCGCTCCGCCGCCAACGTCGCGCGCGCCCAGACGCTCGGCCGCGCGCTGTTCAGCGACGGCGACGACACCGCCGAGGCGGCCACCGACGCGCTCGCCCGCGCCATTCGTGCCTTGGAAGAAGCGCGCGCGGCGCTCGCCTTCGCCAACGTACGCCGGCGGCTGCAGCTCGGCTTTGGTGACGTCGCGGCCCTCGACCCGGCCGAGTTCGCGCGCGTCCTCGAGCTCGCGAACCTGCCCAGCCTGGTGGTGCACGTGGACCGCCGCGCGCGGCTGCGGGTCGGCGAGGGAGGCATCGCCTCGTGGACCGTCTCGCGCGACATGAGCGCGGAGGCGTTGACGGCCATGGTCGCCGAGATGAGGGAGCACCTGCCGGACTTCCTCAAGAACGCCTGAGCGCGGCGCTGGGGCGCGCTACCAGCGGTTGTCGGCCTGCTCGGCCCAGCCCACCAGTCCGTCCACGGAGTGGCGTGTGCCGTCGCCGTCGCTGACCCAGCCTCGCCAGTGCCCGAAGGCTTGGTGGACGTCGGAGCCGAGCAGGCCGAGGTCCACGCCGGCGTGCCGCACGTGAAAGGGGGTGAGCGTCACGTTCAGCCGCTCGCCCTGCATGCGCCAGGGGCTCTCCCAGCGGCGCGTGTCGTAGCTCCACTCCACCTCGTCGGGCAGGTAGTGCATGACCCCGTCCACGAAGAGCGCGTTCTCGGTGGCGCCGGTGCCTGCGGTCCACTTGGCCCCCAGCTGCAAGCCCATGCGCTTGCCCGCCACCACGCCGCTGCCCGCCCCCCAGTTCCAGACGATGGCGTGCGGCCAGCGCCCGCGCCCGCGGTCCAGCACGGCCCAGGACTGGCCCTCAGGGATGACGAACGACTCCCCGTCCACGCGCAGCACGCCCGACACCGGGCAGCCCGGCGCCTTGACCGTGTACTGGAAGAGCCTCTCGCTCCACGGGACCACCACGCCCAGCACGTCCCCAGGGGCCTCCACCAGAGCGTCCAGCTCCACTCCGCCCATGCGCACCCGGAGCCGCGTCCCGGCGGGCTGACCGGCGCGCGCGGGCACGTCGGTGAAGTCGAAGGAGCCTCGCGGCGACCTCCCCGTGGCGTGCAGCGGGGGCAGCGTGTCCGGCAGGCGCACCCCGAGCCCCAGCGGCGCGGCGAAGGGCAGCGAGCGCTCCTGCCTCGTCTTGCGGTCCAGCACGAAGCACTCCTGCAGGCTGAGCACGTCCAGGTTCGCCAGCGTGAGCCCCAGCACGTGCGTGGGCGTCACCAGGCCCCAGTACTCCCAGCGCTTGGCCCGGCCCCAGCCGCTGAGGTTGGGCCGGTGCAGCGGGCGCCGTGAGTGACCGCGCGCGGCGGGGTTCAGCCTGCCGTCCGGCAGGCAGAGATCAACGGGGGCGGTGAGCTCCGGGTTCGCGAACAGAGGCATGGGCTGCCCGGAGTGTGGCCCGCCTCAGTTGAGCTCGTCTACCCAGACGCACTCCTGCGCCCTCTTCCGCGGGGCGCGCAGCTTGGGGGGAATGCCCACCAGCGCCGCCGCGAGCCGCTCGGCGGTGGCGGGGTCGTCGTGCACAAACTGAATGGCCATGCCCGCCTGCTTCTGCTCGTTGGCGCGCCGGTGCATCGCCACGCGACACACGCGCCCGAACAGGAACACGGGCTCGCGCGCTGCCGCGTCCCGTGCGGGCGGGGTCAAGGTGACCACCACCTCTTCGCCCACGTGGAGCGGGTAGTCGCAGGCCAGCCACATGCCTTGCGAGCTCAGGTCCATGACGCGGTGGTCGATGGGCACGTCCCACACGTCGGCCACGAGCTGACACTCGATGTCGACGTGACGGCGAACTTCGGAGCGGGGCGGGAGGACTTCGACGGTCTGCAACATGTGGGCACCTCGGGGCTGGGGTACCGGCAACGCTACCACCTTGTCCCACATGCACATACTTTTCGGCACAGTCGCCTTCATGAGCAGCCCGGACGCCTCTGCCGGACGTGGGGAGAGCCGTGCTGGACCACCCAGCGGGAGGGAGCCCTGCCCTCAGGCGGCGTTGAGCTTCACTCGCCGTGCGGTGTCCAGCTCGTAGCGCTCGCCCGTCCAGCTGCCCGGCGTGGCAAAGGCCTCCTCACGCCCGATGTCGTACACCCAGATGCCCTCGCGCCCTCGGTAGGTGGCGCTGCCCGCGCCACAGAGGTCCATGCGCAGGCCGGGCTCGCGGACGTGGTAGAGGTCGTGCTGGTGCCCGTGACAGAGCGCGCCCCGGGCCACGACCTCACAGCGCTCGAGCAGCTCGTCCGCGTTGATGAGCCCGTGACGCAGCGTGTCGGGGTGGCCGTTGGCCAAGCGCGGCGCGTAGTGGGTGCCCATGAGCAAGAAGCGCCCCGCAAGACGCTCGTGCGTGAAGAGCGCGGAGAGCGCATCGAGCTGCGGGTCGGGCACGCGCCCGCTGGAGAAGCGGATGGACGGGTTGGGGCGCGCGCTGTTGAAGGTGACGATGGCCAAGTGCTCACCGTACAGCCGCACCTTTGGCCAGCCGTCGGCGCTGGCGAGCTCCGGCAGGTCGTTGGGCATGAGGTCACCGAAGAGGTAGTCGAAGCGGCTGTCCTCGAGGGTGTCCGGCATGTAGACGTCGTGGTTGCCGGGGACGGTGACGAAGTCCTCCGTCGCCGCGGCCACGAGCCCAGTGATCTCGCGCGCGTAGCGCAGCTCGGGCCAGGTGCCGAGGGCCGTGTAGTCCCCCGTGCAGAGCCCCAGGTGGACGCCCTCGCGGGCGATGAACTCGGGCAGCGTGCGCACCTTGCGCTCGGCCTCCGCGAAGCGGGCGCGGCGGTGCAGCGCGAGGTTCAGGTAGCCCACGGCGCGCTTGTTGAGGAAGTCCCAGCGGGACACGCCCGCGAAGCCGCGCTCGAGGTGCACGTCGCTGAAGTGCAGCACCCGGTAGCTGTCGCGTGCGGGCACCGCACCGGGCAGCTTGGGGCGGCCGTGCTCGGGCTCGGCGCCGGCTCCACCGTGGACGGGTCCCCGAGCGCCCGCGTGGTCCGCTGCGCCGCTCACGGCCACATCGCGGGGGCGCGCAGACCCTCGCCCTCGTCGAAGCCGAAGCGCACGTTGAAGGCCTGCACGGCCTGACCGGACGCGCCCTTCACCAGGTTGTCGATGGCGCACATGGCGACCACGCGCCCGGCGCGCTTGTCCACCACGTAGCCCACGTGCGCGCGGTTGCTGCCCCGCACCCAGAGCGTGTCCGGGTGCGTGCCCGCGTCGCGCACCACCACGCTGGGGCTGCCTTCGTACAGCGCGCGCGCCGCGTCCGTGCAGGCCTCGGCCGTGACGTCGCCCTTGGTGAGCGCGTAGCACGTGGCGAGGATGCCGCGGGTCATGGGCAGCAGGTGCGGCACGAAGGTGACGCGCAGCGTCTCGCCCGCGACGCGGCTGAGCTCTTGCTCCATCTCCGAGGTGTGCCGGTGCGCTGCGGCCTTGTAGGCGCGGAAGCCCTCGGCCGCCTCCGGCAGGTGCGTGGTGGGTAGCGGCGAGCGCCCTGCCCCCGAGACCCCGCTCTTGGCGTCCACGATGATGCCCTGCGGCTCCACCAGACCCGCCTTCAACAGCGGCGCGAGCGCGAGGTTGGCGGCCGTGGGGTAGCAGCCCGGCACGGCGATGAGGTCCGCCGTGCGCAGCGCCTCGCGGTGCAGCTCCACCAGCGCGTAGGCGGCCGTCCCGAAGCGCGCAGGCGCCAGGTGCTCGCCGTACCACTCCTTGTAGATGGCCGGGTCGCTCAGGCGGAAGTCCGCCGACAGGTCCAGCACCACCAGGCCGCGGTCGCGCAGCTCCGACACGATGCCAGCGCTGGCGCCGTGGGGCAGCGCGCAGAAGGCCACGTCGGCGCGACGGGCCGTCTCGTCGGCGTCGTAGCCCTCGATCAAGCCCGGATACACACCCGCCAAGCTGGGGAGAACGCTGGCCACGGGCTGGCCGGCCTTGCTCTGACCGGTGACCAGCGTGACCTGCACACGCGGGTGGCCAAGCAACAGGCGCATCAGCTCCGCGCCCGTGTATCCAGAGCCACCGATGACCGCGACGCGAATGGGTTGGTCCAACTTCTTTTCTTCCATGAGAGAGACAGCCTCGAAGGGGCACGTTATAGCAGGCTCGACGACGATGGCCTGCCCCCTGCCCCGCACGCACGCTCACGCACCCCCCAAGCGCCGCCACAGCGCCGTCCTCTCGGTGTCCTGCGCGCTGCTGCTGGCCTGCTGGTGCGCGTGCACGAGCGCGGCGCGCGCCGACGCCCCCTTTCGCACGGAGCCCTACCTGCTGGACCCCCAGCCCCAGCAGATGACGCTGCTCTTCGAGCTTGCGAGCGCGCGCGCGGCCGACGTGACGCTCCGCGGACCCGAGGGTGAGCGCACGCTCCACTCGGACGCGACCAAGCACCACCTGCTGCGGCTGCGAGGCCTACAGCCGGACAGCGACTATCGCTACAGCGTGCAGGTGGACGGAGCCCCGGCGCGCGAGGGGCGCTTTCACACGCCTCGCGCGCACGAGCGCACCGACGCGCGCGTCTGCCTCTACGGAGACAGCCGCTCTGGCGAGGACGTGCACCGTGAGGTGGTGGCGGCTCTGCGCCGAGCGCACGCGGAAGCGCCCATCGAGGCCGTGGTGCACCTGGGCGACTTCGCCGCGCGGGGTGGAGACCCGAGCGAGTGGGTGGAGCCCTTTGTCAGCGTGGTCCCCCTCGCGCGCGAGGTGGGCTACCTGCCTGTGCTGGGCAATCACGAGCTCATCCCGGACGGCACCGGCCGCCGGCACTACCAGCGCTTCTTCGGCCGTGCCATGGGGCCCGAGGCCTACTACGTGCGGCGCCTGGGGCCGCTGCACCTGCTGGTGCTGGACACCAACACGGAGTGGCCGGCGGACCGGACGCAGATCGAGTGGGCGCGCGCGCAGCTGCGTGGGCTTCGAGAAGCGCACCCCGAAGACTTCATCCTGGTCTTTGCGCACCACCCCATGTTCAGCAGCTCTCTCCACGAGGACCACGAGCCCCTGCGCGACGCGCTCGCCGGCGCCGTGCGGGAGCACGCGGACCTGGTGTTCGGCGGGCACGACCACACCTACGAGCGCGGCACGGTGGACGGCCTGCACTACGTCGTGAGCGGCGGCGGGGGCTCACCCCTCTACGGCCTGAACCACCACCGCCAAGGACAGCTGGCGTACCTGCCCGAGCACCACGTGGTGTGCCTGGACGCGCGCGACGGCGAGCTGCAGCTGAGCGCGCTGCGCCCCGACGGGTCCGCCATGGAGACGTGCCGCTTCCGCCGCGGGGGCGCCTTCGTGTGCGCCGACGGAAGCCCGCGCGGCGTCATCGGGGGCGTGTCCCCCGCCCGCTTCTGGCTCACCAGCTGGCTGCTCTGGAAGCGCATGGGCCCGGCGCTGGCGCTGATCGCGCTGTTCGTGTGGGGGGTGCGCCGGCAGCTGGACCGGCGCCGCGCGCGCCGTGCTAGTCTGCCGCCTCGATGAGCGAACGCGACCTCACAGGACGCTGCGGCACCTGCGGATTCTTCGTCTTCCTCCGTCGGGACGACGAAGGACGCGCCAGCGGGGACTGCCGCCTGGGCTGCTGGCCCTCGCCCCTCAAGGACACCATGACCTGCTCGCGGCACAAGCCGCTGGGGCAGTCGTTCGTGGGCTCGCTGGCGCGCAAGAAGGTGGCCGGTGAGCCCACCCGTCGCGGCCCACGCGGCTCTGGTGGTGGCCAGGACGACAACAGCTACGAGCCCGAGCGGCGCCCGACGATCCCACAGGAGATAGGAATCGACATGGACCAAGCGGAATTCAAACAGGTGCTGCGCGAGGTCTTGCTGGAGGAGCTGGGGGTGCGTGACGTGTCCCTGGGCGACCGCTGGCGCGGCGGCGAGGTGGAGCTCAAGCCCGGCCGTGAGGGCGTGCAGAGCAAGAGCGTGCCCATCGACGTGTTCTTCAAGAAGATCGTGCTGGTGCGCGAGAAGCTCCGCGTGCTGGAGCAGAAGATCAACAGCTCCGCCAACCTGGCCGACGACGAGAAGGTGCAGCTGCAGCAGTACGTGACGGCCTGCTACGGCAGCCTGACCACGTTCAACGTGCTCTTCGCCGACAAGGACGACCACTTCACGGGGCAGTCCAGCAAGTGAGCCCGGGGCTGCCCAGCCCGCGCGGCGAGAGAGGACTGGTAACGCCGAGACGCGGGTGGACGTCCTGCGCGTGGGCACTGCTGGCGACCCTGGTGAGCGCCGTGACCGTGGGCTGTGGAGGCGGCAGCCCTCCCCCGAGGCACCCGCGCAGCGCGGCGGCGCCCCCCGCAGAAGAAGGCACCACGCAAGCCGAGGACCCGCCGGAGCGCCCCCCCGTGGAGGGCGCGGTGGAGCTCACCTTGGCCACGCCCACCGGAGAGCTGCTCTTCCTGGGCGACATGCGCGGGCGGCCCATCTTGCTGTACTTCTTCGCCACCTTCGACGTCGCGAGCCAGGCCAACCTGACGCCCCTCGACGCGTTCACGCGGGCGCACCCCGAGGTGCGGGTCATCGCCGTGGCCGTGCAGCGCGACGCGCGCATGCTGCTGGACGCGTGGGTCCACGCCCTGACGCCCACCTTCGAGACCACCTTCGACCCGGACAACGCCATCAGCGAGGGCACCAGCGTGCTGGGTCAGCTGGGCGTGCCCACCTTCGTCCTGCTGGACGCCGACGGCGTGCCGCGCGCGGCCGAGGCGGGCATCCTGCCGCGCGCGACGCTCGAGGCGATGCTGCGGCGCTTGCCCGCCGGAGCCGGAGGCCGCTCAGAGCCCGATGCCCAGCTGGGCACGGGAGACCCCGGCGGCCCCTAGGTGGTGCTCCGTGCGCGCCTCCTCCGGATCCCGGAAGGTGATGCCGTGCCGCGAGAAGTCGCGCTGCAGGTCGTCGTAGGAAGCGCGGATCTTGTCCACCGTGTTGCGGTAGGCCACGTCCTCCACCTCGCGCCTATAGAAGTACTTCATGGGTGAGCCGCCCAGGATGCGCATCTCGTCGCCGTACGGCCGGAACAGGTAGAAGCTCACCTCCGGGTGCATCTCGCGGATGGCGCGCACGGCCTTGTCGAAGCGCCCGTTGATGAGCGCCTTCAGCCCCTGCATGGTGGAGTAGACCCCACCGCGCCCGTGCACGTGGCCCGCCGTGTCCGAGAACACCGGCACCAGCGGGTCGATCAGGATGACCATGGTGGCCCCCTGACGCACCGCCACGCGCATGTTGGTGGTACGCGTGAACGCGCCGTCGATGTAGTAGCGGCCGTCGATGCGCTCGGGAGCGTAGAAGGGCACCAGCGCCGCCGACGCGCGCACGGCCTTGTGGATGGGCACGTGACGGAAGCCGTCCTCGCCGAAGACCACGGCCTGAGAGGTGTCCTGGTCCGTGGCGCCCACGAAGAGCGGGCGACGCAGGTCGTCGAAGTGGTTGCTCATTCCCGGGCGCGTCAGGTGCCGCTCCAGGTAGTCGCGCAGCCGGTCGCCCGCGAAGATGCCGCCCGGCACGGCGCGGAAGAGCGAGGAGAGCGCGCCACGCGGCCCTTCCCCCCCGCGCACGAGCTCCGACGCGGCCTGGGCGATGCGCGGCCCGAGCTCCTTCAGGTTGGGGTCGAAGATCTCCGCGCGTCGGATCGGGTCCACGCGCGCGCGCCCGCCGGCCAGACCGCGGCCGATCTCGTCCGGGCCCACGCCGTTGGCCAGCATGCAGCCGATCAGCGCGCCCGCGCTGATGCCGCAGAAGAGGTCGAAGTCCACGATGGCGCGGTCCACCAGGAAAGACTCGAGGGCGCGCAGCACGCCGATCTCGTAGAAGAGGCCCTCCACGCCGCCCCCGGCGAGGCAGATGGCCACCTTGCCGGAGCGGAGCCGCTCCGTCTGCTGCGCGATCTGCGCCTCGAGCACGTCCAGCGAGGGCTGGTCCAGCACCGTCCGGATGCGGTAGGTGCCAAAGCGAAACGCGGCGTCCGCCCCGCCCCGGCCGACGATGCCGATCACGCGGTCCCGCTGCACGGCCGCGTGCAGCTCGTCGTCCGGGAAGAGCCGCGCGAGCAGCTGCCCGGCGCGGGTGAGCGCGAAGGGGCCCTGCTGGGAGGCGCTGTCCGCCGCGCCCGTGAGAGGCTGGTCGCGGGTGTCGATCACCAGCGCGTCCACGGAGTGCTCCGCCAGCACCCGCATGGCCACGGCCGGGTCGCTGACGGTGTAGAAGCGCATGTTCCCGCCTGGGCGGGGGTAGACGAAGGAGCCGTCGCCAGCCCGACGCGCCCCTTCGCGCATCAGGAGCAGCTCGCGCGCGCCACCCTCATCCAGCGGTGCTCCCACGTACAGTACGGTGTGCATGAGGCGCAATTAGGGGTCATCCGGCGCCCCCTGCAACCCGCAGGCAGGTGACGTGACCCCCAGGCGCGCTTCGTCGTTGCAGAAATTGGCGGCGAGAGGCTATCCTGGTAGCGACTTGACCAGCATTCCGAACATCCGAGAGGAAAGCGTGTCCCGCCCCGCCGATCTCAGCAGCCTCCAGTCCGCTCTCCACCAAGCCGGTGTCGAGGTCTATCGCACGGACGATCGCGAAATCCACATCGCTGAGCGCGTGCGCTTTCACATCATGGACTCGGGTGTTCGTCTGCGCTTGGAGGAGCACGCTCGCGTGTCCTTCACGGCGCGCACCCAGCGGTCCGACTTCCCCAACGAGCTCGCCGAGCAGCTCTTCGACCGCGTCCGCAGCATGGTGGGCCAGAGCGCTGGCGAGCGCGGCTACGCCGAGGCGGACGCCAAGACCATCAAGGTGCTGGACCCGGTGGACGCGTCACGCGTCTTGGACGTCTGGCACGAGGTCACGTACGAGAAGGACGCGGACGAACTGTCGGACATCATCGATGAGATCCGCTGGGCGCTGACCGTGGACAAGTACGTCTCGAGCTGAGCGCAGGCGTCTCTCGAGCCCTCGCCCTCGGTCCGCTGACCACCGTATGCCGCGCGCGGGCGTCGTGAGCCCGCGCCCTCAGGGGGCCAGGCGCCGCACGGTCCACGGGCCGCTGCCCGTGCGCGTGTACTCGAAGCGGTCGTGGAGGCGGTTCGGGTCGGCGAACCAGAACTCGACGGTGGTGGGCACCAGCTGGTAGCCACCCCAGCGCGGCGGCCTGGGGACATCCTTGCCGTCGAAGCGCTGCTCGGCCTCCCGCACGCGGGCGTCCAGGGTGTCCCGGTCTGGGATCTCCTGGCTCTGGGGAGAGCCCCAGGCACCGACTTGGCTCCCGCGGGGCCGCCCCGCGAAGTAGGCGTCGCTGACGCTGTCGGGGGCTTCACGCACGGGTCCCTCCACGCGCACCTGCACGCCCGTCGACGCCCAGTGATAGGCCAGCGCGGCCACGCCGCGGGCCAGCTCGCGCCCCTTGCGGCTGTCTCGGTGGGTGTAGAACACGAAGCCGTCGGCGCTCACGTCGCGCACCAGCACGAAGCGCACCGAGGGGACCCCCTGCGCGTCGGCTGTGGCGAGCGCGGCGCGGTCCGGCTCGAAGGACTCGCCGCGCAGCGCGTCGGCGTAGAGAGTGTGGAACCACGCGATGGGGTCGGCTGCGGGCTGCATGGGCGCGTTATGACCCCCTGCCCCCTTCCACGCCACCGCGCGCCCATGAAGGGAAAGCTACCGCGGTGTCGGACAATGCTAGTCATCCGGGGGTGCCCTCGTGATACCGTCTCGCCTCCATGACTGGAAGCGCCGAGGAGCTCATCGCCCGTCTGCGGGCCAACCCTGACGACCCTGCCGCGTTCGCGGAACTCCGGGCGCACTACCATCGCATCGGGGATCACGCGTCCCTCGCCAACCTCTTGGTGGGCTGGGCGGGTCGCACGCAAGATCACGGGTCGGCGGCAACCGCGTTCGTGCAAGCGGCGGATCTCATCGCGCGCTACGTCAACGACCTCCCGCGCGCGGTCTCCGTGTACGAGCAGGCGCTCGAGCGGCAGCCCTCACACGCCGACGCTACGGCGCGCCTCGAGAAGATCTTCATGCACACGGGCGAGGCCCGTCGCCTGATCGACCTGTACGAGCGCCGGATCAAAGCGCTCACGCGCCTGGAGGGGGAGCCGCGCGTCATCGCCGAGCTGCACGAGAAGGTCGCGGGCGTGTGGATCGAGCACTTCCAGCGCAGCGACAAGGCCGTGGCCAGCTACCGCCACGCCTTCGAGCTGGACCCGACGCGCGTGGCCGCCATCTACGCGGCGCGCGAGATCTATCGCGAGGCCGGCAACCTGAAGGCGGCCATTCCGCTCTACCAGATGGAAGCCAACGCGGAGCCCGACATCACGCGCCGCGTGGGGCTGCTGCGTGAGCTTGCGACCATCCGTCGTGAGCACGCGCATGACCTGCCGGGCGCCATCTCGTCGCTGCAAGAGGCGCTGCGCATCGCCCCCGACGAGGCGACCGTGATCCACGAGCTGGCCAGCCTGCGGCTGGAGCAAGCCGCCGTTGGCGGGCCCGACGCGCCGGCAGAGCGCGCCGAGGCTGCGGACCTGCTCTTCCAGCTGGCCCAGCTGCTGGGCGGGGAGCACGGCTTGGCCTACGCGGGCGCCGCGCTGGACGCCGCGCCGGACTTCGAGCCCGCGCTCGACTACCTGGAGAGCCTCGCGGTGGAGCTCAACCGCACGGACCTGCTGCCGGCCCGCTGGGTGGGTTTCGTGGCCACCGCCGAAGACAGCTCGAGCGCGCGGCGCCGCCGGCGCGACCTGGCGACGGCGTACGTGGAGGCAGGGCAGGCGTCGGACGCCATCAACTGCCTGGAGCCGCTGTTGGCGTTGGGAGACGTGGACGCCGCGCAGGCGCTCGTGCGGCTCTACCGCGACGCCGGCCGTGACGACGACGCCGAGCGTGCGCTCTCGGTCTCCATGGCAGCCATGCCGCTAGACGAGCGGCTGCCGCGCATGCAGGACCGCGTCAAGAAGTTCCACGCGGCTGGCAACCTGGAGCGCGCAGAGATCATCGCGACCGAGCTCCTGTCCCTGGACCCGAGCAACGCCGTCGCCATCGAGATGCTGGTGACGTTGCGCAAGGCGGCGGGCGACCTCGCTGGCGCGCGCGACCTGCTGCACGCGGGCGCGAGCAACCCGGCCGTGGAGACGCCGCGTCGCGTGGAGCTGCTGCACGCCGTGGCGCAGCTCTGTGAAGCCGAGCTGGGCGACGTGGACGGGGCCGTTGGAGCGTGGCGCGCCATCGGGGCGCTATCCCCGCAGGACACCCAACCGCGCGTGGAGCTGCTGCGCTTGCTGGAGAAGGCGGAGCGCTGGGACGACGTGGTGGACATGCTGGAGCGGCAGCTGGGTCACGTCACCGACGAGAAGGCCCAGGTGGTGCTGCTGCGGCGCATCGCGCGCGTGCAGCGGGACATGCGACAGGACAACGAGGCCTGCATCGTGGCGCTGAACGCGCTGCGCAACCTGCGGCCGGACGACGCGGCGGTGCGCGGCGAGCTGATCGACCTGCTGACCGCGCGCGAGTCGTGGCAGAGCCTGGCGCCGCTGCTGAAGCAGCGCGGGCAAGACAAGAACGAGGCGGAAGACGCGCGCGTGGCGGCCTGGTCCACGCTGACCCAGCTGTGCGAGGAGAAGCTCAAGAACCCCGAAGACGCGCTCTTTGCGGCGACCCAGTGGGCGGCCTTGGCGCCCGCCGACACGGGCGCGCTGGACGCCCTGGAGCGCGTGAGCGAACGGCTGGACCGGCCCGAGAAGCTGGCCGACGTGCTGCTGCGGCGCGTGGACCTGGCGGACGACGACGCCGCGCGCGGCGCCCTGCTGCGCCGCGTGGCGACGCTGTACACAGACCGCCTCGGCGATGACGAGCAGGCCATCGCGCACCTCGAGCGGGCGCTGCAGCTGGACCCGCGCGACGCCGCGGCCATGGACGCCATCGCGCCTCTCTACACGCGGGCCGGGCGCTCCGAGCAGTGGATCGCGCTCATGCAGGAGAAGCTCGCCATCGAGACCGATCCGGGCGCGCAGGCGGAGCTGCGGCGGACCATCGCGCGGGCGCTGCTGGGGCTGCCGGGGCGAGAGACCGACGCGCTCCAGGCGTGGCGCAAGGTTCGCGACGACGCGGGCGGCGCGAGCGACACGGAGACCCTCGAGGCGCTGCGGCGACTGCTGGGCGAGGGGGACGAAGCGGAGCTGGCCGACGTGCTGGGGGCCCTCGGCGCCACCAGCGAGGCGGAGACCGACGCGGAGCACGAGGCCCTGCGCGACCTGTACGTCCAGCAGGCTGCGCTGCTGGACACGCTGGGACGTGAGAAGGAGGCCGCCGCCGCGTTGCGCGCGGCGCTGGACGCAGACCCGGAGCACATGCCGAGCGTGCTGCGCCTGGTGGCCATCTGCGACGCCGCCGAAGACCACCCCGGGCTGGTGGACGCGCTCGAGCGGCAGATGGCCATCACGGAAGACCCGGACCTGCGGGTGCCCATCGCGCAGCGGGTCATCACCCTGTCCCGCGAGGTCCTGAACACTCCGGAGCGCGCCGTGCCCGGCTACGTGGCGTGGGTGACGGCGGAGCCTGCGGCGTTGGAGCCGCTGGTGGGGCTGGCGGAGGTCTACGGGCTGACGGGGCAGCACGAGTACCAGCGCGACGTGCTGGACCGCCTGGTGGCCGTGGCGCACGCCGAGGGGCCGTCCGTGGCCTACGCGCACGCCATCGAGGCGGCCAAGGTGTGCGAGGAGCAGCTCGAGGACGCGGAGGGGGCCTACACGCGCCTGCTGCCGGGCATGCTGGCCGGCCACGAGCCCAGCCACCAGGCGCTGCGCACGTTGGCGCTCGCCACGGGCCGCGCTGGGACACTGGCGGACTTGTACGCGGGCATGGCGCACCAGCTGGGCGAGGCAGAGGGGGCCAAGGCCCGCTGGCTGGACGCCGCAGAGGTCTACGCAGACCACGCGAAGGATCCGCAGAAGGCGCTCGAGTCCCTGCTGCGCGCGTTCGCTCTCGACCTGGACGACAGCGACCTGCTGGACCGCGTGGACGCCGCAGCGACGGCGCAGAAGGCCTTCCCGCGCCTGGAGCAGGTGTACGAGACCTTGATCCGCCGCGCCGAGGCCGCGGAGGACAAGGTGGCGCTGCTGGTACGGCACGCTGGCCTGCTGGAGACCAAGGCGGGCGCCCCGAGCGAGGCGCTGGACCGCATCCTGCGCGCCATGAACCTCACACCGCTGGACGACGCGCTGCTGGAGCGCGCCGAGGCCCTGGCGGCCGCGACGAACCGGCCGGCGGATCTCCTGCCAGCGCTGGACCGGCGCGCGGGGACCTACAGCGACCCGACCGAGGCGGTCCCGGCGGTGCTGCACGCGGCCCGCTACGCCGCCACCAACGTGGGCGACCACGAAGCGGCCATGCGCTACGTGCGCAAGGCCACGTCCCTGGCCCACGGCGACGGGGAGGCGCTCGCCCAGATCGAGACGCTGGTGGCGAGCATGGACGACGCGGCCGGTGGCGACACGCTGCGCCGCGCCCTCATCGCGGCCTACCGCGAGACGGCGGAATTCGCGGGGCCGAAGGGCGTGGCGGCGCTGCTGCGGGCAGCCGACCTGCTTGCCAGCCTCGGCAGCCACGCGGAGGCCCGCGCCACGGTGGAGCAAGGCGTGCGCGCGGCGCCGCTGGACGACGACGCGTACGCGCGCCTGGTGGCGCTCAGCCCGGCGAGCGACGAGCAGGCCAAGCTGGACAAGCTGCTGGAAGAGCTCATCGACGACGCGCTGGACGCGAAGATCGCGGGGACCCTGTACCGCCGCCGCGCGGAGCTGCTGGTCGGGCGCGGGCAACACAGCGAGGCCGCGGACGTGTTCCAGCAGCTGCTGACCTTGGACGGCCACGACCAGGCGGCGCGTGACGCGCTGCTGGCATCGCTGGAGGCTGCGGAGCGCTTCCAGGACCTGACGATGGCCATCGAGGGCGACATCCGACGCAACACGGACGCCGCGCACAAGCTCCAGATGCGCCGCCGCTTGGCCGCCGTCTGGGAGGGTCCGCTGAGCAACCGCTACGAGGCGCTGGACGTCTGGAAGCAGGTGCTGCGCGAGGCGCCGCGCGACGAAGAGGCGCTAGCCGCCATCGAGCGACTGGAGCGCGCGTCGCGGCGTCCGGACGACGACGACGACGACCTGCTGAGCGCGCCGATCGTGGACGACTTCGGTGACGCGGTGGGTGTCGTGGGCGAGGTCGACTCTGGCGAGCACGACGGCGATGGCACGGCGACCGAGACCGAGGCGGACGACGTGGACGCCGCGAGCGTCGCGGAGGAGGCCCCGGAGGAGCTGACCAACCCGTCGATCGTGCTGCCGGAGTCCGAGCCAGAGGCCGCCGACGTCGCGGCCGAGGTCCAAGCAGAGCCCGCCGAGGAGACGGTGCAGGCAGTCGAGGCGGAGCTCGGCGCGGAGCTCGAAGCGGCGGACGAGCCAGCGCTAGACGCCGAGCCGGACGCCGAGCCGGACGCCGAGGCAGACGGCGGTGTGGTGACCAGCGCCCCCGCCGCGGCAGAGTCCGTGGAAGCACCCGCAGCGCGCCCTCCGGCCCCCTCGGTGAAGCCGCCGCCGGTGGCCCCGCCCGTGTTGCCGCCACGAGCGCCGTCCACCCCACCCGCGCCCACCACGCGCTCTTCCGCGCCACCCCCGCCCCCCAGCGAGCGCCCCGCGCCGATCAGCGTGCGGCCGTCCGTTCCGCCACCGCTGCCGCCTGCGCCTCCCCCGCTGCCGGCCGTGCCCTCGCCGCCGCGTCCGTCGGCGCTGCCGCCCCTCCCCGGCTTTGCCGCAGCCACGCGCAGCGCCCCCCGCGCCGCGCCCCCCCTGCCACGGACGTCGGTCGCCCCGCCGCTGCCAACGGCGCGGTCAGTCCCCCCGCCCCCCTTACCCGTACGGAGCGCCGCACCCGACAGCGAGTTCACTGACGAGGTCACGTCCACCAGCCGGCACGACTCCGAGCCCGCCCCCGCCGCCATTCAGGAAGCAGAAGGCATGCTGGACCCGTTCGAGACCGGCCGCGTCAGCTTCCCCTCCGACGACGGCATCTTCGTGGGCGGCGACGGCATGACGGAGTCGCAGGTGGCTGCGCTCCCCAAGGACGATGTCGAGGCGCTCGACGGCGACGACATGGAGATGATGGAGCTGGACGACGAAGAGATCGTGGATCTAGACGGCGACGACGACGTGCTGGACGTCACGTCCAACGAGTTCGACCTGGCGGAGCTGCCGGAGGAGGACGGGAAGTAGCTTACGGTGCGCGTCGAAACCCGACCGCGCACCAGTACGGCTCGCCTTCGGAGAACGCTACGCGCTCGAGGCCAGCGTCCTCCATCATGGCGCGGATCTCGTCGCGCGTGAAGCGCTGCTCGAGGGGCGTGCCGAAGCGGTCCCGCGCGTCTGTCCGCATCGTGTAGAACGAGAGGTGGCGGTAGGCCGAGAGCGGCACGTGGTGCACGTCGGCGCCCAGGCGCTCGGCGGCTGCGGCGCCTCGAGCCAGTGGCCAGTAGATGCCCGCCGCGAGCACGTCGCAGACTGCCGCTTTGGCGCTACCCGGCAGCCGCGAGATGCGCGCGCGCAGCAGCTCCGACGCACGCCACGTGAGCGCAAACCACTTGGGACGGTTGTCGAAGCGGTAGTAGAGGTACAGCAGCATGGGCGCGCCGGGCTTCAGCGCTTGCGCGCAGGCCTTGATGGCGTCGGGGGTGGACGGGACGTGGTGAAGAACGCCCAGGCTGTAGAGGAAGTCCAGAGAGCCAGGCTCGAACGGGAGCTCGTCGACGCTCGCGAGAGCGAACGAGCAGTTGTCCACGTCCGCAAGGTGCGCCTTCGCGACGCCCAGTGCTTCAGGGCTTGCGTCCACACATGTCAGGTGCCCTACCCGTGCTGCGGCCAACCGCGCCCAGCGCCCCGTCCCGCAACCGATGTCCGCGCCGCACGCGCCCTCTGGTACATTGGCCCACGGAAACACGGAGAAGTATGCGTCGAACAGGCGCTGGTGCTCCTCCGTGGGGAGCGCTTCTTGCTGGAAGCGCGACCATTCGTCGCCGAATGAGGCGACCGTCTTGGGGTCGAGGTTGGCCATGGGTCCCGATGATGGTGGGCCACAGGCTCCGGGGCAAGCGTCCGACGGACCCTGTGAGATGCATCCGCTGCACTTGCCCGCTCGCGATGGTTCTGCAAGATGAGTTACCACGTGCTGCCCGTACTCTACATTTCCTACGATGGGATGCTCGAGCCGCTTGGTCAGAGCCAAGTGTTAGCCTACCTCGAACAGTTGGCGGAAGACGGACCAGTCCATCTGATCTCGTTCGAGAAGCAGGCGGACCGGACGAACGCAGTCCGCATGGACGCCATGCGACAGCTGCTCGAGACGGCGGGTATCCGTTGGTACCCGCTCGCCTATCACAAGTCGCCCTCGGCGCCGGCCACTGCGTTCGACATCGCTGCGGGAACGCTGCTTGCCGTGCGCATCGCGCGGCGGGAGGGAGTAGGCATCGTCCATGCGCGCTCCTATGTGCCAGCTCTGATGGCGATCAGCGTCAAGGCGGCGGCGGGCGCCAAGTTCATCTTCGATATGCGCGGATTCTGGGCGGACGAGCGCGTCGACGGTGGACTCTGGCCTGCAAACGGCCGGCTCTTCCGTGTCACGAAGGCGCTCGAACGGCGTTTCCTTCTCGCGGCCGACCACATCGTGACGCTCACCCATGCGTCCGCTAGAGAGATCGCTACGTTCCCGTACTTGGAGGGCCGCAAGCTCAACTTGACGGTCATTCCAACGTGCGCCGACCTCGAGCGCTTCAGCCCGCCCGTCACCACAAGTGACGCCACGCCCTTCACCTTTGGGTATCTGGGGTCGGTTGGAACCTGGTACCTGTTCGAAGAGGTCGTGGCGTTCTACCAGGCCATCCTCAAGCGGCGTCCAGACGCTCGGATGCTCATCGTCAACCGCAGCGAGCACGAGTACATCATCAAGACGCTCCGTGACATGGGAGTGAACGAGGACCAATACGAGCTCCTCGCCGCGGAACACCGCGACGTCCCCAGCTTGGTGCGGCGCATGACCGTTGGCGCAGCGATCATCAAACCCGCCTACTCCAAGATCGCGAGCGCGCCCACCAAGCTCGCCGAGTACTTGGGATGTGGCGTGCCCTGCGTGGGCAACACCAAGGTCGGCGACATGGAAGCCATCCTCGAGGGTGAGCGCGTCGGCGTGGCGCTCTCGACCTTTACAGACGTGGACCACGCAGAGGCTACGGACCGGCTGCTCTCCTTGCTGGCCGAAGAAGGGACTCCGGCGCGGTGCGTCTCCACGGCCCGCTCGTTGTTCTCGCTCGATGCGGGGGTGGCAGCGTACCGCGGCATCTACCTGAGCCTTACGGCTCCAGGAGAGAGCGCGGCCCACGCATGACGGGTACCGACGACGCTCGGCCCCGCCGCATGCTGGTGCTCTGCCCATTTCCGCAAGGAGTCGCCGCGGGGCAGCGGCTCAAGTACGAGCAGTATTTCGCGGACTGGCGAGACGCCGGCTACGAGATAGACGTGTCGTCGTTCATGGACGCCGCGATGTGGCGCGTCGCGTACGAGCCCGGGAAACTAGCGCAGAAGGTCGCAGGGACACTGCGTGGACACGCCCGGCGGCTGCGCGACATGACTCGGATCCGCCGCTATGACGTGGTCTACGTGTTCATGTGGGTGACCCCTTTCGGGACGTCCGTGTTCGAGCGCCTGACGCGGCGGCTCGCAAGGTCGCTCGTGTTCGATGTGGAGGACAACGTTCTCACCGAGCAGGCCATCCCCAAGGACTACAACCCGAACCACCTGCTGCGGCGTCTCAAAGGGCCCGCCAAAGCACGCTACCTGATCCGCCACGCTGACCACGTAATCACGTCCTCGCCGTATCTGAACGACTTCTGCCTCGCCATCAACGAGTGCAAGCGCTGCACGTACATCTCCTCCTCGGTCGACGCCGATCGCTTCGTGCCCGCAAATGACTACAGCAACGACCACGTCGTCACCGTGGGGTGGACCGGCACGTTCTCGTCCAAGATCTACCTCGATATGCTGCAGCCAGTGTTCCAGCAGCTTGCGGCTCGCGTTCCGTTCCGCCTCAAGGTGATCGGCAACTTCGACTATGAACTCGAAGGCGTGGACCTCGAAGTCGTCCGTTGGACCAACGAACGCGAAGTCGAGGACCTGCAGACCTTCGACATCGGCGTGTACCCCCTGCCCATCGACGACTGGGTGCTCGGCAAGAGCGGCCTCAAGGCCATTCAGTACATGATGTTCGGCCTGCCGGCGGTCGCCACCAAGGTCGGGACCACACCCATGATTATCGACCACGACGTGAATGGACTCCTGGTCGAGAGCGACTCAGACTGGCTCGAGGCGCTCGAGCGACTGATCCGTGACCCGGCGCTGCGCGAGCGCCTAGGTACGGCCGCCCGCAAGAAGGCGGAAGCGAACTACTCCACACGAGCCATCGCCCAGGTGTACCGTGACGTTCTGACTGGGCTATAAGACAGCGACATGAGCGACAAAAAGAAAATCTACATCGCCGGCGCCGGGGGCATGCTCGGTGAGGCGTTCCAGAAGGTCCTCTCCGACCAGTTCGTGCTCAAGTGCACCGACAAGGACGTGAACGTAGACTGGCTGACCTTCTTGGACTTCCGTGACGCGGCCGCCTACCGCAAAGACGTGATGGACTTCGCCCCGGACTACCTGTTCCACCTGGGCGCACACACCAGCCTTGAGTACTGCGAAGAGAACTACGAGGACTGCTACCAGACCAACACCCTGGCGGTTGAGAACGCGGCGCACATCGCGAACGACCTGGGCATCCCCATCCTCTACATCTCCACCGCCGGCATCTTCGACGGCGCCCAGGAGACCTACGACGACTGGGACACGCCCAACCCGCTGGGGCACTACGCGCGCTCCAAGTACATGGGCGAGCGCTTCATCGCGGAGAACTGCCGCCAGCACCTAGTGTGTCGCGCAGGCTGGATGATGGGAGCCGGTCCCTCCAAGGACAAGAAATTCATCCAGAAGCTGATGGCGCAGCTGAAGGCCGGCAAGACCGAGCTCTTCGTGGTGGACGACAAGCTCGGCACCCCGACCTACACGCACGACTTCGCGCGCAACGTGAAGCTGCTGCTCGAGCACCGCCACTGGGGCATCTACAACATGGTCTGCGGCGGTGTCACCGGCCGCCTAGAGGTGGCGCAGCACCTCGTCGAACTCTTGGGATTGGCAGCGGACATTCAGGTCACACCCGTCGGCTCGGACTACTTCGCGAAGGAGTACTTCGCGGCGCGTCCGCCTTCGGAACGGCTCATCGCGCAGAAGCTGACCATGCGCGGGCTGAACGTCATGCGTGATTGGCGGGTGTGCCTGAAGGAGTACTTGGACGAGTACTACCAGGGGTACCTCTGAGGCGATGTGCGGCATCGCCGGGGTCTGGGGCCACGAACCTGGTAGCGCACCTCACCTGGAACTCGTGGGGCGCATGGCGGCCGCGCTGCGTCACCGCGGTCCAGATGGCGTAGGAACCTACGAAGACGCCCGCAGCCAGGTCGCTCTGGCCCACGCGCGCCTCGCGATATTCGACTTGTCCGACGCTGGTCGCCAGCCGTTCGCGTCCGCTTCTGGGCGCTTCGTTGCGACCTATAACGGCGAGGTCTTCAACCACGCAGAGCTCCGCGCCGACCTCGAGGGCGCGGGCTATCGCTTCAAGAGCGAGTGCGACACCGAGGTGCTGGTCAACGCGTTCGAGCGGTGGGGTGTCCAAGGCGCCGTTGAACGATGCAACGGCATGTTCGCCTTTGGCGTTTGGGACACGCACGAAAAGACCCTGACGCTTGGGCGCGACCGGCTCGGCATCAAGCCCCTGTATTGGGGTCGCCATCAGGGCCTGCTGTGCTTTGCGTCCGACCTAGCGGCCATCCGTGTCGTGGGGGCTTCGCCCAACGTGGACCGCGAAGCGTTGGCGGCCTACTTCATGTATGGCTACGTCCCGTGGGAGCGCTGCATTCTCGAAGGGTTTCACAAGGTCGCTCCGGGCTCCCTGCTCACCTTCCAGCAGCCGGCCGCTCCGCCGACGGTAACAGACTATTGGACACACAACGCCCATCCGCCCAGCCAAACGAGCGCGCTCTCGGCCGAAGCGACGGCGGACGAGCTCGAGCTCCTGCTCAGCGATAGCGTTCGGCTACGCCTGGCGGCGGACGTCCCCGTGGGTGCGTTCCTGTCGGGTGGCGTGGACTCATCCACGGTCGTCGCGCTCGCCCAGCGCCAGTCATCGACGCCAATCCGCACGTACTCGATCGGCTTCGAAGACCCGCGCCACGACGAGTCCACCTATGCTGCGCGCATCGCGGCGCATCTGGGCACGCAGCACACCACCATGACCGTCGGGGCGCGCGAGGCCCTAGCGATCATCCCACAGCTGGGCGACATCTACACGGAGCCTTTCGCCGACTCCTCGCAGGTGCCCACCTATCTGGTGAGCAAGCTCGCACGCACCGAGGTGACGGTAGCCCTGTCCGGCGACGGGGGTGACGAGCTCTTCGCGGGGTACACTCGCTACGCGCGCGGCAGCAAGCTGTGGCGCATCGCGCAGCGGGTGCCGTCACCCCTGAAGCGGATGGTGCCCGACCTCCGCTCCCTGCACGCACTGCCGCTCTCCGAACAGAAGCTGCGGGTCCTTCAGCTGGCGCGCGTGCTCGGGGCGCGCGACGCCCGCGAGGTGCTGCAGCACTTTCAGACAATCTGGAAGGTCCCGGACGCAATCGTCCGTTGCGTCCACCTCGCGCCCGACTGGCCGGCCGAGAGTTGGGAGCCGCACGACACGTTCGGCGACGAAAGCGGCACGGAGTGGATGGTGCGGGCGGACCTCGGCGGCTACCTGCCAGGCGACATCCTGACCAAGGTGGACCGCGCCAGCATGGCATGCAGCCTAGAGGCGCGCGTCCCCCTTCTCGACTATCGGGTCGTCGAGTTTGCCCTGCGACAGCCCGACAAGCGCCGCTGGACCGGCGTCGACGGGTCGAAGCTGCCCCTGCGGACGGTCCTGAGCCGCCACGTGCCTCCGGAGATGTCCGCACGCCCCAAGATGGGTTTCGGAATACCCATTCACCACTGGCTGCACCACGAGCTGCGGGACTGGGCGGAGTCGTTGTTGGACGAAGCGGACATCCGGCGGGACGGCCTCCTGCACTGGAACGCAGTCGACAAACTCTGGCGCCGGCACAAGCGGGGAGACGCATCCACCCACGCTCAGATTTGGTGCGTTTTGATGTTCCAGGCGTGGCATCGTGCCTGGAAGTCGCCACTGGCCGCGTGACTCTCGCGCTACCCAATCACCATCAGCGGGGCAAATCTAAACATGATTCGGCGAAGTCGTATAAATGGTGTCGCATGAAAAATATTAAGGATTTGAAGCAATTTGTAGCGCAGCGCATAAACTACAATCTCACAGTATCCCGTGGCACACGTAGCGTAAAGATTCCGGTCACAGCGGGCATTGGACGGGCCAACCTCGATGCACACGAAGAGCACGTTGGCGTCGTTATCGAGCGCTTGTACACACCGGGTCGCCTACTCGTCGACATCGGCGTGAACATCGGACAAACACTGATCAAATTCTCGCTCATCGCCGGAAATGAGTGCCGATATATCGGATTTGAGCCAAATATCATCGCCGCTCGGTACGTTGAAAATCTCATTCATTGCAACCAGATGACCCGCGCAACCATCGTTCCGGTCGCGTTGGGCGGCGACGACAGGCTGACCCGACTGCTCGTAACGTCCCCGGGTTCGGCCGACCCTGGCGCGAGCATCAACGACAACATTCGCGACGACAGCTTCTACGGCGCCAGTCGGCTTGTTCCTGTGTTTCGGGCGGACGTGGCGTTTGAGTCGCTGGGAATCACGGAAATGAATTTTTTGGCCAAGATTGACGTCGAGGGAGCCGAGCTAGAAGTAATCAGAGGAATGTCGAACACTCTACGCACCCTTCGACCATTCGTCATCATGGAAATCCTTCCACCCTCCGACTTCTCGGACAAGGTAAACATTTTCCGCCTACATCAAGCAGAAGAAATAAAAAGAACCATGCGTGACTTCGGCTACGCAATCGCTAGAATCGGACGCAACGGCGAGCTTGACGGTGGAGACCCCACACACGACTATCTCTTCAGCCCAATGGACGTCTCCTGAACTGAAGAGGTGAGTTCTGGTGCGACGCAGCGCCGCGCAGCTGTCGCGCGCTACGCTTCGATCCCCATAACGCGTAGGTACTGGTGGGCGATGGTGCTCACGCTGAAGTCTCTCGCCCTGTCCTTCAACACACCACGTTCCCACTCCTTCTCCTGACTACGCACGATGGCGTGAGCCAAGCTTGCCGGGTCGGCCACAGGGACGAGGTCGCCAAAGCGCCCATCCTCGAGGATCTCGGACGGACCGCTGGGACAGTTGGTGCTCACCACGGGGACGCCGAACGACAGCGCCTCCACGACGACGTTGGCAAACCCCTCCCAACGCGAAGACAAGACGAAGAGGTCGGCGGCCCGCAGCCACTGTGTCGGGTCGTCGACAAACCCGCGGAAGACCACACGCGAGGACACGTTGAGATCCTCGGCGAGTGCCGCGAGCTCCGCTCGAAGGGGCCCGTCGCCTAGAACGACCAGCCTAGCGTCGACGGTCGCAGGGAGCAGCGCCAGCGCGCGGAGCAGCGTCGCGTGGTCTTTCTGCGGCTTGAGCGTGCCGACAGACAGGAGCCTGAGGCCGCCACTCCGCCCCCACAGTACATCGGGGTCGACATCCGTAACAGGCGCCTCGTCAGGGTCGATCGCCGCGGGGTTGTAGACCACGTGCACCCGCTGCGTGCTCAGCCCGCCAAGGCGACAGAGGTCGTCCCGCACCCCCTTCGACACCGCAATAACGCCCGACGCGAACGGGTACGTGAGACGGATGCTGAGCGCGAGGGTCTTGAGGCTGGTGGATGTCTCCTCAAGACACGCCACGCTGAGCTGTGTGTGGTCGCTCAGAAACAGACGCCCGCCGCGGCCCGACGCAAGCCAGGCCATCACGCCGACGCAGGTGAGAGGCCACATCGCCACCAGCGTCACGTCTGGCTTGGCCCCCCGCAGATAGCGTCGCAAGGCTGGAATGGCCGAACGCATCCGCGTCACCCCTAGCTCGTGCACAGAAGCCCCGCTTGGCAGCATGTGCATGAGCTCGCCATGTGCGCGCAGGAGCACGAACTCCACATCGATCCCCTCGCGCACCCAAGCGTGCGCGAGGTTCAGGTGCAAACGCTCTGCCCCCCCACCGCGCAGGTCGGGGAGCACGACCGCGATCTTGCGACGCGTCACCACGCTGTCGACCGTGTGCCGGTTGCGGGTCGCCGACCGCCCGTCTGGACAGGGCGTGGCGCCGTCAGAGAACACGTGCAACTATTTCCCGGCGTGCGCATCACGGCTTCTATACCACGGTCGTTCGACAGCGCTCGACACCTGGTTGAAGGACCCCCACCCCCTGTGAGCTGACCAGAACGTGACCGCCAAAGGCGCCTCCCCACCGTCGACTCGACCCAGCGCGCCGCTGCCCCCCGGAGCTCTCACACAGTTCGACTGGATGCGGAGCCTCGCCGCGTTCGCGGTGCTGGTGGGACATGTCCGCGGCCTGTTCTTTGTCGATTACTCCGACCTCCCAACACCGACGCGCGTTCAGCAGGCCGCGTACATGGTGACCGGGCTGGGACATCAGGCGGTCATCGTTTTCTTCGTCCTCAGCGGGTTCTTCATTGGCTACAGCGTCCTCGTTGCCCATGCGGAACAGCGGTTCAGCGGCGTGGACTACAGCGTCCGGCGCTTCTCCCGCCTCTACGCCGTGCTCGTGCCCGCGCTGCTGGTCACGTTCGTCGTCGACAAGCTTGGAATCGCGCTGTTTGGGCGCACCGGGAACGTCTACGGAGGCGATGTAAACGCTCCGTTCTTGGAGCTCCCCGTCGTCTCCGACCAGCTCGGGGTTGGCCCCTTTCTTGGCAACTTCTTCCAGTTGCAGAGCATCACCAGCGTGCCCGAGTTCGGAAGCAACGGCCCCCTTTGGAGCCTCCCGTACGAGGCGTGGGCCTACGTGCTGTTCCCGCTTGGCGTTGGCGTGGTGCGGAACCCGGTCTCCCTTCGCTCGCTCGCTCGCGGCGTCCTATGTGTCGCCATCTTCGTCGCTGCGAGCAGGCTGCTGCTGCTGTACTTCGGCATCTGGCTGCTCGGCGCCGCCGTGGCGCGATGGTGGATCGCATACAGCCGTGGGCCCGATAACGCTCGGGGAACCACGCTTGGGGTGGTCGCCACGTTCGTGGCATTCGCTGTGTTTTCGGTCCTCGGGCGCGGCCGAATGCTCAGCTCGCGGGCGCTGGAAGACATCCTCCTAGGTCTTGCCACGGCGGCGATGGTTGCCGCGCTCCTGCGCAATCGGCGGGCGTGGAGCGCGTCACGCGGCGCCAAGGCCGCGACGTGGCTGGCGGGGTTCTCGTACTCCCTCTACCTCTTTCACTATCCCGTCGTCGCGTTCGTTCACGCGTGCCTGGTCGGGTCTGAGCGGTGGGTGCCAACCACCTCAACCGTTCTCGCAGGCGTCGGCATCACCTTCGGCATCGCGCTGCTGTGGTGCTACCCCCTGTCGCTCGTAACGGAGAGGCACACGACAAGGCTACGATCATGGCTCGCGCGTCACGCAAGGTCATAGCAGGTGCGCCCCCACCGTGTTCCGCCAGGCAGCTCGACATCGAGGCTGGCGTACGGGTGACTGCCCCCATTTGCCTGCTACACTTCGCCGTGGGGGCGCCCTTGGGTGACCGCCTACGTTCTAGTTCTTCCACTCTTTTCGTTTCAAGTCCGCGCCGAGCGAACGCATCTGTGCTTGAGTTCGCGGGGCGAAAGCCCCTGACAACACACCACAGACAAGCTAGAGGACGCCACGGCCAAAACGCCGTCCGCAAGCATGCGCGACCGCATCGTCCTGCCCCGACTACCCTCATGAGACGCCCCCGCATCATTGCGCGCTTGGACATCAAAAACGAGCACGTCATCAAAGGCATCCAGCTTGAGGGGCTGCGAAAGATTGGCGAGCCTAACGCGATGGCCGTCGGCTACTACAGCGACGGCGCTGACGAGCTCTTGTTCATGGACGCGGTGGCCAGCCTCTACGAGAGAAACGGCGTTCTAGAGATAGTGGAAGGCGCCTGTCGCGATGTGTTCGTCCCGATCACAGTTGGCGGCGGGATTCGGAGCGTGCAGGACATCGAAGCGGCGCTTCGCGCGGGAGCCGACAAGGTGGCGATCAACACTGCGGCGTTCCGGTCCGCGACGCTCATCGACACGGCGGCCCGCTACTTTGGCTCGCAGTGCATTGTGGGCTCGGTCGAGGCCAAGAAGCGAGACGGCCACTGGGAGGCGTTCACAGAGACGGGCCGGCAGGAAACCGGAGTGGACGCTGTGGAGTGGGCGCGCCGCCTCGAAGCACAGGGAGCCGGCGAGATCATGGTGACGTCCATCGACCGGGATGGGACCAAGAAGGGGTATGACATCGAGCTGCTACGGCAAGTCCGGGATGCTGTTTCGATCCCGGTCATCGGCAGCGGCGGGGCCGGCAGCGCCGCTCACGTAGCCGCTGCCTTCAGCGAAACCGACGCGGACGGCCTCGCGGTCGCGACTGCCTTGCACTACGGCAAGACCACCATCCGAGACATCAAGAACCTCATTCACGGGGCGGCAGCATGAAGCGGGTCGCGGTTCTTGAGTACGGCATGGGCAACGTGCGCAGCATGTTCAACGCCCTAGAGAAGCTCGCTGCCGCGCCCACGCTCACCGCGGACGCCGACAAACTGTCCGGATTTGACGCCATCGTATTGCCCGGGGTAGGCGCGTTCGGTCAAGGCATGGAGAACCTCCGGGCCCGGGGCCTTGACGCCGCCATCGTGGACTGCGCAAAGGCTGGCATGCCCATCTTGGGCGTTTGCCTGGGCATGCAGATGCTGCTTGAGACGAGCACCGAGTTCGGCGCTCACGAGGGCCTCGGCCTGGTACCGGGGGGCGTAGAAAAGCTAGCGCCAGCATCGGCGCGGCTGCCACATATCGGCTGGAACACCGTCTTGGAGCCACACCCAGGCCGCTGGCCTGGCACCCCCCTCCGAGCCTACGCAGGCGAAGAAGTCTACTTCATCCATAGCTTCGCGGCCGTGCCCGCGAACGCACAACACGTGCTCGCAGAGGCAGAGTACGACGGCGTCCGTTTCTGCGCGGCCATCGGTCGCGAAAACATTGTCGGCATGCAGTTTCACCCAGAGAAGAGTCGTGCCGGCGGGCTGAGCCTGCTCGGCGCGTTCCTCGAACTTTAAAGAGTCAAGATGTCCCTGCCTACGAACAAGAATGGTCACGAGGTGCGATACGGCTTGCCCGGAGAGGTACGCTTCTGTAGCCGTTGTGTAATCTCCAACCAACGCCCCAATTCCACGGTCGAGTTCAAGAACTCTCCAGGCGACTCCAAGGCGGCCATTCAGCTTGATGACGACCTAGTCTGCTCCGCGTGCGCTTACCACGCGACCAAGGAAGTTGGCATCGACTGGGAGGCACGCGAGGAGCTCCTTTGGAAGATGCTCGAGCGCTACCGGCGAACCGACGGCGGGTATGACGTCATCATCCCTGGTTCCGGTGGCAAGGACAGCGCGTACACCGCTCACATCCTGAAGTACAAGTACAAGATGAACCCGCTCACGGTCACGTGGGCCCCGCACCTCTACACGGACATCGGCTGGCGCAACTTCACCAATTGGATGCACGTGGGCGGGCTGGACAACATGCTCTACACGCCCAACGGGCGGTTGCATCGCTTGTTGACCAAGATGGCTGTCTTCAATCTGATGCATCCGTTTCAGCCGTTCATTATCGGCCAGCGCATCATCGGTCCGGCGATGGCCGCACGCTTCGGCGTCAAGTTGGTCATGTACGGCGAGAACCAGGCTGAATACGGCAACAGCGTCGACGAGAACAACATCCCCACGATGGACTACAAGTTCTTCGCGAGGCAGGACGACGCAGAGCCCATTCTGGGCGGGGAGCCCATTTCGAAGATCTTGAGCGCACACCCCGACCTATCACTGGGGGACTTTGCGCCGTACATCCCAATGAGCGAGGCCTCACTTCGCGAGAAGAACGTCGACGTTCACTACTTGGGTTACTACCTCAAGTGGGACCCACAGGAGTGCTTCTACTACGCGGCCGAGCACACTGGTTTTGAGCCAAACACGGAGCGCACCGAGGGTTCCTACTCAAAGTACAGCAGCATCGACGACAAGGTCGACCCGTTCCACTACTACACCACACTCCTGAAGTTTGGGATTGGGCGCGCGACCTATGACGCCGCTCAGGAAGTGCGCAACGGCAAGATCACGCGGGAGGAAGCCGTCGCGCTCGCCGAGCGCTTCGACACCGAGTTCCCGGAACGCTTCTACCCAGACTTCCTAGAATACCTGGGGACCACGGACGACGAGCTGCGCGCGGCGTTCGACGACTTCCGTTCACCTCATCTATGGGGCAAGGACGCGTCTGGCGAGTGGCGTTTGCGCCACACGGTGGGTGGCACCGGATTGGACGACTAGATCCACATGAGGCGCCCCGTTAGAGTCCTGCATGTCGCGAGCTTCGACGGCAATATCGGCGACAACGCGAACCACTTGGGTGTTCGCGAACGTTTCGCTCAGACCCTCCCCACGCTCGACCTCGGCTACACCCAGTTCGAGATCCGGGAGACTTTTTGGCGTCAGCGAGCGTTCGACGAGGCGTTTGCAGCAGAAGCGAACGCGCACGACCTGGTCATTTTCGGCGGAGGCAACTTCTTCGAGTTGTGGGTTGAGCGCTCCTGCAACGGGACAAGCGTGGACTTGCCTATCGCGTTGCTTGAGAGCATTCGAACGCCGATTCTGTTTCATGCGCTTGGCCTCGACGTGGGCATGGGTGCACCCGCCGAGCACGTCATCCGCTTTAAGGCCTGGCTGGACTATGTCCTTCCCGACACGCGCTATCTGGTGTCGGTTCGGAACGACGGGGCAATTCAGAACGGACGAGAGGTCTTGGGCGCGCAGTACGCGGACCGCATCCACTCAGTGCCTGACGGTGGGTTCTTCTACCGTCCGCCCGCTGGTCAGCAACCCGAGATACAGCCCGGCGCGCGCACCATCGGGGTCAATATCGCGGGCGACATGCTTGAGCAGCGCTTCCCGGGCGGGGACAAGCTCGACTACGCAGGGTTCGTGCCGGCGTTCGCGAAGGTTTGCTCAGACGTCCTGGACGAACATGAAGACGTCCGCCTCGTCTTCTTCCCGCACATCTACCGCGACCTCCGCGTGGCGCATGACGTGCTGGCGGCGCTGCCGGACTGGCACGTGCGTCGACGAGTGAGCGTCGCACCGTACTTGCATGGGGATGGCGGTGCCGAGCGCGTGTTTGCGATCTATCGCGACTGCGCGCTGGTCATGGGCAACCGCTTCCACGCCAACGTCTGCCCCATCGGGCTGGGCGTCCCTACCATTGGTCTCTTGAACTACCCCCAAGTAGGCCATCTGTACCGAGAACTCGAGATCGACGATAGGTTAGTTGATGTTCGCGACCAAGGGTTTGCTCAGCCGCTGTCGGCGCTCCTAGGAGACACTTTGGTCCATCGAGAGCGTGTGGTTGAGCGCTACCAAGAGGTCAATCGTGTACTCGACGGTCAGTTGACCGCGTTTCACGGCATCGTGAGCCAATGGCTAAGCAACAACGGTCTTTAGTAGGCGATGAGACGGGCTGCTCGGGGATCTTGGTCGTCGGGCACCACGAGGCCATCCCCAAGATGTTCGGACCGTTCGCCCGTCGCGTCCGCCTGAGGTTCTTGCCGGGCGCCGTGTCGACCGAGCCATACGCATCCTTGGGCGAGGTAGTCCACTGGCACCAGTTCCAGTCCGCGCTGCATTTGTTGCGGAAGCTGCGCGTGCGGCGCATCGTGTTCTTCGAGCTGGAGACGCTCAATCAGGTGGCTCTTAACGCCGTGGCCCGTGACGCGGGCATCACGACCGTGTTCTGCGACCATGGCATCCAGGACATGCAGATCTCGCAGCAGGTCCAACGACTGGGGCTTGGACACGCGCCCACGGCAACGCCCCTGCTGACGCGACTCGTTCACGCGCGCCGCCGCCTGCTCCCGGCCGTCGGCGACCGCCTCTTCTTCGTCCGCTCGCTGCTCATGGCCAAGCGCGAGCTCGCGGGGTTCCTACGTCGCTACAGGGACGTGCGTATGGCGTCAACCATCTTCGATACGTACGAGCGCATCCATGAAGCGCACCTGTACCCCACCGAGTACCTGTGTATAAGCGCGCGGAACTACGAGTTCCATCGGACGATGAACCACGGCTGGTCCGACGCCCGCGTGAGCTACTTTGGGTTGCCCGAGTTCGATGAGCTGAGTGGTGCCGCAGCCGAGCGCGACCCGCACGCAGTGCTGTACGTGGACCAGCCCTATTGCCATCAACAGAAGTACGGGTGGACACCCGAGAACAAGCTGGCCTTCTTGGCTCAAATCGCGAGGGCCGTCACGGAACGTGGCTTCGCCCTGCTGGCCCGACCACATCCCCGTGAAGGCGACTTCTGGAAAGCACACAAGGTAGAGATCGAGGCGCTGGGCATCGCGGTCGTCGCAGACACCGACCGCCTGCGGGCCATGCGGTCAGCTGGGGTAGTCCTAGGCTTCAACTCCACGCTCTTGCTGCCCTTAGCGGCGAGCGAAGACGTGGCTGTCTTTTGCCTCCATATGCACCCCGACCCAAGATTCGCCCCATCGCCGATGTTTGTCGACGCAGGCGTGGCGCACTGGGTTCACACAGACGACGACCTTGTGGAGGCCCTCGCCCCCGGGAACTTGCACCTGACTCGTGAAGAGCAGAACCGTCACAAGGCGACCTTCATCCGTGAGTGGATGTACGCCTTCGACGGTCGTTGTGGCGAGCGCTTTGAGGGACTTGTCCTAGGAACGACTCCGTAGTGTCCAAAGCCGGCACCATGGCGCGGAGTCTTCTCGGGGCGTTCTCCACGTTCACGCTCGTCGGGGTGCTGTCGAGTGGCGCACGTTTCCTCGTGTTGCCGTTGATAACCGTGTACATCGCTCCCGCC
Organism: Sandaracinaceae bacterium; assembly: GCA_020633075.1. GTDB lineage: Bacteria > Myxococcota_A > Polyangia > Polyangiales > Houyiibacteriaceae > JADJJE01. Next base: position 806,898 of record JACKEI010000001.1, on the reverse strand, counting down.
GAGTACGGACTAATCGCGCTGTTTACGACCTGCGCGGCCTCGCTTGTACCGTTGGTAGGACTCAACGTCGGCGGCGTCGTCGGGGTTGAGTACTTCCGCCAGGACCGCAAGTCGCCTGAGTTCGCTGGGCTGCTGTCTAGCACCTTGTGCCTCCCGCTGATGCTGGCCGCCGCGCTCGCGTTGCTCACGGTTCCCTTCGCGGACTTCCTCCTTGGCGAAATCGGACTTCCCCCGGAAGCCGCTCTGCCCATCGTCGGCGTCGCCCTGCTGACCGTCTACGCCAACCAGACCAACAACTACCTGGTGACAGAGCGGAACGTTCGCGCCTACGGCCTCGTCGGCATTGGATGCGTAGTCGTCGAGGTCGCCTGCATCGTCGCATTCGTCGCTTGGTTTCGGTGGAACTGGGTCGGCCGGGTAGGCGCTGCGGTCGCCGTTCTAGCGCTGACGACGGCGTTCGGCCTATTGTATTTCGCCCAGCGAGGGCTGTTGACGCTGAAGCTCCGCAGGTCGCAGTTCCGCATGGGGATAGCGTACGGCGCCCCGCTAGTCCTTCACGAGCTCGGCAAGGTAGTCATCAACCAGAGCGACCGAGTCTTCTTGGCGCGTCTCGTAGACCTCGAGGCAGCCGGCCTCTACAGCATCGGCTACCAGGGGGGGGCAATCATCGTCCTCCTGTCGGCCAGCTTCTCGGCAGTCTACAATCCCAGCCTGTTCTCGGCGTTGCAGCGTGGGGAAGAAGACGAGATTGCCCGGGTACTGCGAATGGCGTTGGGGTTCGTCGCGCTCGAGCTCCTGGTGGTGATCGTGCTTTCGGCGGCGGCGCCGTGGCTATTCAGCCTCCTGGATCCGCGCTACGCCGCCGGGGCGACGTACGTGTTCTGGATTGCGCTGAGCTACTGGTTCTGGATGGTGTACATGACCGTGTCTGCGCCGTTCTTCTACTACAAGAAGACCCAGTACTTGGCGTGGATGGCGCTCTTGACGGTGTCCTGCAACCTAGTCGGCAATTACGTGCTCATCCTGCACTTCGGAGCGCTGGGGGCCGCCTACTCCACGGCGCTTTCGTTCTTACTCGTTGCGCTGTTGGCAATCGTCATCGCGAACCGTGTGGCGCCACTGCCATGGCGGCGCGCCCTCAGTCGTGACCTATAAACCGGACAGGAGGGCGCGCTCGGCCTCGCCAAACGACGTCGCGTCATCGACGTCGATACTCGCGGTCTGAGACATCTCGTACCAAACAGTCCCGGCGGGGAGGAAGTCCTTTGACTCCACGAATGAGCGAGAGCGCCCAAAATAGATGGCCCCGTTGGGTTGTACGGCTCGAGGCAACGACTGCCGCGGCTGGGTGAGGTCTCGCCACTCGCGTGTTGGCACAAAATGTCCGTCCACCTGCAGCAGTGTCTTGAGCGGGTGGTGCGCGCACTCGCAGATGCTGACGACAGCGATGGTCTCAGCGGTCAGCAGCGCAGCCGCTTCACGCAGGTGCGCTGCCGTGCGCAGCGGCGATGTTGGTTGAAGTAGTGCGAACGTGTCGGCCCAGCGGTGCTGCTCAAGGGCATGCAGGACAACGTCCGCGGACGAAGCCGTGTCCGTGGACAGCGCATCGGGGCGCACAATGGCGGTGGCACCCGCCGCGCGAGCGGCGGCCAAGATTTCGTCGTCTTCGCTGCTCACCACCACCTCGTCGAAGAGGCCACTCTCAAGTGCGGCCGCGACTGAGTGGGCGAGCATCGGGCGCCCCGCCATGGGCAGGACGTTCTTGCGACGGAGTCCTTTGGAGCCGCCACGAGCCGGGATAATGGCCAGGCTGCCCATCTCAGTTTGGCTCGCCAAACTTGAGGTCTTGGAACAGCTTTTGCTGCGGGACAGAAAAGATGTCGTTCTCGCTGAGCACTTGTAGGAACTTGGCTGCGCTGTCGCCGTGTCCGAATCGGGAGTCGATCCCGGCGGTACGCGCACCGAACTGCTGCTGGATGGCCGCGAGGATCTCCTGCTCGCCGTAGCCCACGTGAGTGACACCTGGTCCGTCGTAGCGCTCGTTCTGCCGCGTTCCGATGTCTACGGCGGGAACCCCGTAGATGGGTGCTTCCCGCACGCCAGCGCTTGAGTTTCCAATCATGAGCGAGGCGTTTTTCAGAAGAGTGAGGAAGCTCTCGAAACGAATCGAAGGGAACACTCGGACATTGGCGCACGACTCTAGCCGGCGATAGGCCGAGAGAATGAACTCCGTGCCGGCGTCGTTGTTCGGGTAGATCGCAACAAATGGCTTCTCGGAAGCGATCACTGCGTTTACGAGCGCCTGTGTGTACTCACCGATGTCGCGGAGCTCAGTGGTGACGGGATGGAACAGCAAGATGCCGTACTCTGGGTAGTGGATCTCGTACCTCTCGCGCACCGACTCTAGCGACGGGAGGTCTGGGGAGTGCATGACGTCGATGTCCGGAGAACCGATGACGAAGATGTGCTCCGGGACCTCGCCCAACTGCCGTACCCGCCTCGCGGCGTCCTCGTTGGCCACAAAGTGTAGGTGACTCAGCTTGGAGACCGCGTGGCGGATGGTTTCGTCCACCGTGCCCGAACGTTCCCCGCCCTCGATATGCGCCACCTTCACATGGGCGAGGGTGCCCACCAATGCGCCTGCGAGAGCCTCCACGCGGTCCCCATGCACAACCAGAAGCTCTGGCTGCACTTCGGCGACGTAGCGTGCTAGCCCCTGCACGGTGTTAGCGAGGATTGACTCCATCGGCTCTCCCACGTACTGGTTGTGCATCACGTGGAAGTTCTTGAATCCGCAGTTACGGACCTCTTGCCAGGTCTCCCCGTAGATTCGGAGCGTGTGCATGCCTGTAACAAACACATGACAATCCAAATCATCATGATCCTCAACGAGGCGCATCAATGGCTTCAATTTGCCGAAGTCCGCGCGAGTACCCGTGAGGAACACTACGCGACGACGCTTGTCCTTGGTGGTCTTAGCGGCGCAGTTCAAGAGGCACCTTGGCCAAGTCGACGCCGCCCGCGACATCCTCAACGCGGAGGGCGACTCCGGACTCTACGTCGCGAGTAGCCGTCTTTCCCAAGACATCCTCAAATGACGCGGCGTGGATCTCGCCGGTGCCAGGACGCTTGACCCAGATGTTCTCTCTGGAGAAGGCCTGCCCAGCTTCGATCGGGGCGATGGTGACCACAGACGCAAAGGCGAAGTCCTTGGTGACCTGCTCCTCAATGGGGGAGTCCTTGGTACCCCCACGGCAGAGGGCGATGGCTCGGGAGCCAATGATGAGGTCCCGCATCGCCGATTCGTCCATCGAGACTTCGATGTCCGGCCCGGGTCGGTCCATGCGGTCTGTGAAGTGTCGTTCGAGGATGGACGCGCCCAGAGCGACAGCCCCTAGGCAGCTGTAGTTGTCTTGCGTGTGGTCCGACAGGCCGACAACCGCATCCGGGAACGCTTCGGCGAGCTCCACCATGGCCCCAAGGCGCACCAGCTTGTGCGGAGTCGGGTACACGCTAGTGGTGTGTAGCAAGGCGAACGGCACATTGGCCTCGCGCATTAGAGCGACGGCGGGCCGCACTGTGGCGATGGTGTTCATACCCGTTGAGAGGATCATTGGCTTCCCGAGGCTCGCGATGTGACGGAGCAGTGGGTAGTTGTTGCACTCGCCAGAGCCAACCTTGTAGGCCTCAACGCCCATCCGCTCCAAACGGTTGGCAGCGGCCCGTGAGAAGGGGGTGCTGATGAAGAGAAGGCCAGCCGACTCCGCGTAGCGCTTGAGCTCGACCTCTTCTTTTTCGGTCAACGCGCAGCGGGCCATGATGTCGTAGATGCCCTCGCTCGCGTTGCCCGGCACCACGCTGCGCGCGGCAGCGATCATCTCGTCCTCAACGACGTGCGTCTGATGCTTGACGATTTCAGCGCCGGCGCGCTTCGCGGCGTCGACCATTTCGCAGGCCGTTTCTAGCGAGCCCTCGTGGTTGATGCCGATCTCCGCGATGACCAGTGGAGGGTGTTCGAGGCCGACCGGGCGGCTGGCGACTGTGAAGGACGGTGGCATTGCAAAGCTCTCAGGGCCTGGCTGGATTTGGTGGTCTCAGCGCAAACGGGACAAGGTTCCGGTGGAGGGTTGTAGCGTCGGGGTCACCCCTAGGCGTCGGAACGCAGAGGATAGCAGGCTACACCTCGGCCAGCGAAACGCCCTTGCGATCCTTGTCCGAGAGCATTGGCGGCCGCCCAACGAGCGGCCACTCCACCCCCACAGTAGCGTCGTCCCAAGCCAAGCAGCGTTCATGCGCCGGCGCGTAGTAGTCCGTGGTCTTGTAGAGGACGTCCGCGCTCTCGGACGTGACCAAGAAGCCATGAGCGCACCCAGGCGGCACCCAGAGCTGCTTCTTGTTCGCCTCGGAAAGTTCCACGCCCACCCACGCGCCGAACGTCGGCGACGAGCGGCGCACGTCCACTGCGACATCGAACACGGCGCCCTGGACGACCCGCACCAACTTCCCTTGCGGTTGCTCCACTTGGTAGTGTAGCCCGCGGAGCACGCCCCGTCGGGAGCGCGAGTGGTTGTCCTGCACAAACGGTAGAGCGACCCCTGTCGCTTCCGCGAATGCACGCGCGTTCCAACTCTCCGTGAAGAAGCCCCGATCGTCCCCAAAAACCTTGGGTTCAACCACGAGCACGTCGGCGATGGCGGTCTTCGTCACAAGCATCAAAACACGCGGTCCTCGAGTAGGCGCAAGAGGTAGCGGCCGTACTCGTTCTTGGCCAACGGTTCCGCCACAACACGCAAGCCATCGTCCTTGATCCACCCGGCACGCCAGGAGATCTCTTCCGGGCACGCGATCTTCAGCCCCTGACGCTTCTCGATCGTTTGAATGAAGGTGCTCGCTTCGAGCAGGCTTTCGTGGGTGCCCGTGTCGAGCCACGCGTGGCCGCGACCCAGCACTTGGACGTCGAGCGCGCCTTCCTCCAGGTAGAGGCGGTTCAAGTCCGTGATCTCGAGCTCGCCCCGCCGGCTGGGTGCAAGAGCCTTCGCCATGTCCACAACGCGAGCGTCGTAGAAGTACAGGCCCGTGACCGCGTACCGACTCTTTGGTTTGGACGGCTTCTCCTCAAGGCTGATGGCCCGCCCGGCGGCGTCGAACTCCACCACGCCGTAGCGCTCCGGGTCTGTGACGGCGTACGCGAACACGGTGGCCCGGTCGGTCACGGCCCCCGCTTCGCGCAACCCTGTCGCGAAGTCGTGCCCGTAGAACAGGTTGTCGCCAAGCACGAGGGCGCAGGGGTCCCCCGCGATGAACTCCTCGCCAAGGATGAATGCCTGCGCGAGTCCATCCGGGCTCGGCTGCACTTTATACTCGAGCCGCAAGCCCCACTGGCTCCCATCGCCAAGCAGCTGGGCGAAGCGCGGCGTGTCCTGCGGCGTGGAGATGATCAAGATGTCGCGAATCCCGGCGAGCATCAGGGTGCTCAGCGGGTAGTAGATCATGGGCTTGTCGTAGACCGGCAGCAGCTGCTTTGAGACAGCGAGCGTAGCGGGGTACAGGCGTGTGTTGGACCCGCCAGCGAGGATGATGCCCTTGCGTGCCACTCAGGTGTTTCCTTCGTCTAGGACGCGCGCGACACCTTCACGCCAAGGCGGGAGGCAGAGGTCGAACGTGCTCGTGAATTTGTGGGTGGCGAGGCGCGAGTTCAACGGGCGCCGGGCCGGAGTCGGGTAGTCGCGGGTGGCGATGCCACGCACGGAATCGGCGGGGACCCGAACAGCGGCCCCCTGCGCTCGGGCTCGGTCGATGACGAAGCGCGCGTACTCGAGCCAGTTGGTCTCTCCGGAGGCCGCGAGGTGATAGGTCCCCGAGACACCCGCGTCTTGGCGTGCAACCCGCAGCGCGTGCGCCGTGGCGTCAGCCAAGGCCTCTGCCCCCGTCGGTGCTCCGACCTGGTCCACGACAACGCTGAGTTCGTCGCGCTCTTTCGCCAAGCGCAGCATGGTCTTCGCGAAGTTGTTCCCCCGCGCGGCGTAGACCCAGCTCGTCCGAAACACCAAGTGCTTGCCGCCAGCGGCCTGGATGCCCTGCTCGCCCGCGAGCTTGGTGGCCCCATACACACCAAGCGGCCCTGTGGCGTCGTCCTCGGTCCAGGGTGTGGTGCCGCTTCCATCAAAGACGTAGTCCGTCGAGTAGTGGACCAGCCAAGAGCCGAGCGCGGCGGCCTCCCGCGCGAGCGCTGTGGGCGCGGCCGTGTTGATGACTCTGGCGACATCGGGCTCGGACTCGGCCTTGTCGACCGCGGTGTAGGCCGCGGCATTGACGATGGCGTCTGGACGCAGGGACCGCACCGTCGCGCACGCCCCCTCGATATCTTGGAGGTCGCCGACGAGGCCATCACGGCCCGCCCGTCCCAACGCTACGACTGGCCCCAAAAGAGCAAGCGAGCGCTGCAGCTCCCAGCCGACCTGGCCGTCTTTCCCGAACAGCAGGATCTTCATGACGTATAGTGCTTGGCGACCCACTCACGGTACGCGCCGCTTTGCACGTTCCCCACCCACTGAGGGTTGCTCAGGTACCACTCGATGGTCTTTCGGAGGCCCGTCTCGAACGTCTCCGAGGGACGCCAGCCGAGCTCCCTTTCAATCTTGCTTGCGTCGATGGCGTAACGGCGGTCGTGACCGGGGCGGTCGGTGACGTAGGTCACGAGGCGTTCGTAGTCGCCGGCCGCGTCGGGACGCAGGTCGTTGAGCGCACGGCAGATGGCGTGAACGATGTTGATGTTGGGCATCTCGTTCCAACCACCGATGTTGTATGTCTCGCCAAGGCGGCCGCCCTCGAGCACCGCGCGAATCGCGGCGCAGTGATCGGTGACGTAGAGCCAGTCGCGCACCTGCATGCCGTCGCCGTAGACAGGCAGCCCCTTGCCAGCGAGAGCGTTCACGATCATGAGCGGGATCAGCTTCTCGGGAAACTGATAGGGGCCGTAGTTGTTGGAGCAGTTTGTGGTCACTACGGGCAAGCCGTACGTGTGGTGCCAGGCCCGCACGAGGTGGTCCGACGCGGCCTTGCTCGCCGAGTACGGGCTGTTGGGGGCATATGGGTGATCTTCGGTGAAGGCCGCGTCCTTGGCCCCCAGGGTCCCGTAGACCTCGTCCGTACTAACGTGCAGGAAGCGAAACCCGTCGCGCGCCGCCCCGTCCAATCCGCTCCAATACCCCCGAGCGGCCTCGAGCAGGGTGAACGTTCCCTCGATGTTGGTGCGGACGAACTCCCCGGGCCCATGAATCGACCGGTCTACATGGCTCTCCGCCGCGAAGTGGACGATGGCCCTGGGTCGATGCGCCGCCAGCAGCCCGTCGAGCAGCGCCCGATCGACGATGTCACCTTGGACAAACGTATGGCGCGCGTCGCCAGCGAGCGACTCGAGCGTCTCGAGGTTGCCCGCATAGGTCAGCTTGTCGAGGTTGAGGACGGCCTCGCCGGTGGAAGCGACCCAATCGAGGACGAAGTTGCTGCCAATGAACCCGGCGCCGCCCGTAACGAGAATCACTGAGAGGTATCCTTGGCCAACGTCACTGACAGCATAAGTTGCCCACAATGTATTCTAGTGTAAGCGACCTGTCCAGCGGCGGGCGCCGTCATGCAGCCACCCGTGCACGGGAGCGTCGCTGCTGCTCCCACGTCTGCCACATGAGCAGCGACCAGACCCCAAACTCCATCATTGGGCGACCCTTCAACAAGTCGCGCCACGCGGTGCGGGCGACCGATGCGTCGAGCAGCGGGCTGTGGGCCAACGCCTGGGGCGAGAGGAGTTCTTCGGCCCACGGCCGCAGCGGCCCGCGCAGCCAGTCCCCAAGGGGGATGGCGAATCCCATTTTGGGCCTCTCGAACATTGCCCGTGGCACGCTCTGGGCCAAGACCTCGCGGAGGATCCACTTGGACTGCCCCTTGTGCACCTTGAGCGAAGGGTCGATGCGCGCAGCGAGCCGCACGACGCGGTCGTCCAGCAGCGGAACCCGGGCCTCAAGGCCATGAAACATGGACGTCCGATCCACCTTGGGGAGTATGTCCCCAGGCAGATAGGTGGTGAAGTCCTTGAACATCAGCTCGGCGCGTGGGTCGTCCAAACCCAGGTTGGCCGTGGGCCGAGCGCTGGGACGGCCAAGTACCAACCCTCTGGCCAACGGCCCGGTGCTGACCACCTCGCGCAACATGCCTTCGGGGTCGGGTGCCGCCAGCAAGCGCCCCAGCTTGTGGAGCTTGAGACCAGGCGTCCTGACAGGCAGCGGTCGCATGACATGGTCCCACGCATCGGAACGCACGGACGTAACGGCCGCCGCGAACATGCGCCTCGCGAGCGGCGGTAAGAGGCGCTGGGCACGCATCACTCTCGGCAGCCAGACGTGCCGATTGTACCCCCCAAAGAGCTCGTCGCCACCATCGCCGGAGAGCACGACAGTGACGTGCTGGCGCGCAAACCGACACAGCAGCCAAGTGGGCACCATGGACGAGTCCGCGAACGGCTCGCTAAACGCCGTCGAAGTGGCCACCGCAGCGCCAACCACGTCCTCGGGGCGCAGGATGAGCTGGTGGTGAACGGTGCCCAGATGCTTTGCGATGGCGCGGGCGGTCGCAGACTCGTCGTAGCGGGGGTCATCAAAACCGATGCAGAACGTACGCACGCCCTTTCCGCGCGCTCTCGTGGCAGCCGCAGCGACCACCGACGAGTCGACACCACCCGAGAGAAAGACGCCCACCGGCACGTCTGACACGAGCTGTGACGCGACGACGTCCGTCAACGTCGAGGTCAACGTCGAGCAAGCCTCTCCCGGGCGGCATAGAAGCGACCCTTGGCCAGCCAGAACGTCCGCCTCGCGGTCGCAATATGTGTTCACGCGAGGCGCGACGCCTGGCGCGGTAAAGCACCACGCTTCGCCAGGCTGGACCTTGTGTACGCCGCGGAAGACGGCCTGGGTGTCTGGTACGTACCCCAGCTCGAAGAATGCATGTGCGGCCGTGGGGTCCGGGTCCAACGTGAGCCCAGAGACGCCCTCCAGCCCAGCCAATTCCGACGAGAACGCGACCGATCGGCCGCCGATCCCGGGCGCCACATACAGCGGCTTGATCCCGACGCGGTCGCGCACCAGCCACAGATTGCGCTCGTTAGCGTCCCATACTGCGAACGCGAAGATACCGCTCACGCGCCCCAGCGCCGCGAGCACCCCGTGGCGCGCGATAGCCTCCAGCAAGACCTCGGTGTCGGAGTGGCCTCGCAGCCTGCAGCCACCGGCTTCGAGCTCACGACGTAGGCCGTCGGTCCCGTAGAGTTCGCCGTTGTACACGATAGTGTAGCGCCCGTCGGCGGACCGCATGGGCTGTGCGCCGGTCGGCGTCAGGTCGCGAATGGACAGCCGGGTGTGCACGAGCACCAGGCCCGCCCCAGGCTCGACAAAGGCGCCGTGGGCGTCGGGGCCTCGATGGTGCAACAACGCCTGCATCTGTGCAGCGAGTGCCTCGAGGACGTCGGCTGATTCTCCGGGGCCCCACGACCCACCGATCCCGCACATTAGGAACCGTCCGTGGCGGGCATGGCACCGGTGACCGTGCTCGCTCGCCGCCGCCTCGCGCGCACCACGGCAGGCAGGCGGTATGCCGAAAACACGATGTAGAAGTAGAAGGGCATCATCGGCAGTCGGTAACGCGACAGCGTGCCCAGGTTTGTGGTCGCCAAGCCAACTGCGAGGGAGAACAACAACACGAACACCACGCACGCCAAGATGTCGGGCGACCGCCACACCCAACGCGCGAGTTCAAGGCGACCGGTCCGAGTAAAAGCCATGATGATGAAGTAGAGCACGACGCTGGTCTCGAGGCTGTTGACCAGCATCATCGCGCTGCGCGACTCGAAGATGACCGGTCGAATCAGCGCGGTCATGATCGTGTACGGCGCTTCGACGAGTAGCCCCGCCGCGCCCTGCCGCTCTTCCGAGGGGGCTGTACGGAAGTCAGACCCCCCCCGCGTCGACATCGAGGCTGTCTGCTGCTGCTCGATGGAGTCGGCCACCGTGTCCACCGAGTAGCGTGGAAAAAGCTGACCGAGCACGAGGAGAGCCGCCAGTGTCACCCCGGCCCCGCCGACGAGCGTAATCGGGCGAAACTGTACTCCGCCTCGCGCAGCGGCGCGGTCCCAGTAGGCATACACGCCGACGGACATGGACAGGGGAAAGAGCACGTACGGCTTGAACAACCCGATCGTGTAGACCCCCGCGCCCAAGAGCAGCGCGGCAGAAGGGAGCGCGCGGGCCCTGAGCCGGGCCGCGCCGAAGACGACGAGGCCAATGCCGACGAGCGCAAAGGCCTCCTTGAGGAGTGAGCTGCTCCAGAAGACCACCGAGGGCACCAAGAAGGTGGTCCACAGAGCGGTTGTTGCCCGCTCCTTGGGGACAAGGGAACGGATGCCCAACCACAGGCAGGCCTGCCCGGACGCGGCCACGGTGCTGATGAGTGCGCTCCCGGCCCAACTCGAACGGGTCAGGAGCCCAACCAGTCCGCCCACAGCAACCATGGTGCCGGTCGACGTGCCGGCTCCATCGATCCCCAGCGAGAAGTCGGTATCTCGTTGGAACAAGAGGTCGAGGAGGTCTGGAAAGTGACGGACCGGATCGTACTCGACGTAGGCCGCTAGAAAGCGCCCGTGCGCGAAGTAGTGGAGCATGTCGCCCCACCCGTAATAGAATGTGTAGACGGCGATGATGGCGAACGCCCCCGCCATGTGAGCGAGCCAGCAGTACATCGCCACGCGACGCTCTTCCGCCGCCCAGCCCGAAACCAGGGCGCTGAACGCCCCCCCACAGACCGCCAGCGCGAGCAGAGATTGAACGATGTCGACGCCGGTCATGCCCGAACCAGTATGCTTGGGCGCTACCTGCCGTGCAACGCTTGCCGCCGCGCCATAAACGCAATAAAGCAGGATTCCAAATGAGCGCGCATCGAGAGACAGTGGCCGTCATCGGCCTTGGTTACGTTGGTCTGCCTGTGGCCATCGGCTTCGCCCGCGAGTTCCCAGGCACGGTCGGCTTCGACATCGACACATCACGCATCAGAGAGCTGCGCGCACACCAAGACCGGACGCGTGAATTCGAGCCTTCCGAACTGGCCGCCTCCAAGCTGATGGTCAGCGACGACCCGAGCGTGCTCGCCGACGCGACCTTCTACATCATCACGGTCCCGACCCCCATCGACGACGACCGCCGCCCCGACTTGGGCGCGCTGCGTTCGGCGTCACGCAGCGTGGCCCCACATTTGAAGCGGGGCGACATCGTGGTGTACGAATCCACAGTGTACCCTGGCGCCACCGAGGAGGTCTGCGGGCCCATCCTCGAAGCGGGTTCCGGTCTCAAGGCGGGAGTGGACTTCAGCCTTGGCTACTCCCCTGAGCGCATCAACCCGGGCGATCGCGAGCATCGACTCGAGTCGATCACCAAGGTGGTCTCAGGCGACACTCCGGAGTCCCTCGCGCGCGTGGCAACGGCTTATGGCGCCGTGGTCCACGCCGGCATCCACCAAGCCCCAAGCATCAAGGTGGCCGAGGCCGCCAAGGTCATCGAGAACACCCAGCGCGACCTCAACATCGCGCTCATGAACGAGCTGGCCACCATCTTCGACCGTATGGGCATCTCCACGCGTGACGTGCTGGACGCCGCCGCCACCAAGTGGAACTTCTTGCGCTTCAGCCCGGGGCTGGTGGGTGGGCACTGCATCGGCGTGGACCCGTACTACCTCATGGCCAAGGCCGAGCGTCTGGGGCTGCATCCCCAGGTGATCACGGCCGGTCGCCGCATCAACGACAGCATGGGTGCCTTCGTTGGGCGGCGCACCGTGGAGCTTCTGGCAGACGCCCGCTCCACCATCGTGGGCGCGCGCGTGGTCATCCTGGGCCTCACGTTCAAGGAGGACGTGCCCGACCTGCGCAACAGCCGCGTCCCCGACGTGGTCGCCGAGCTCCGCAAGTTCGGCATCGAGCCCAGCGTCCACGACCCCCTCGCCTCCCCCGCAGAGGCCCAGCACGAGTACGGCATCACGCTCGTCACCGCGGTACCGAGCGATGCGGACGTGGTCATCCTGGCCGTCCCCCACCGCGAGTACCTGGCCGATGACGCCGCCGTGGTCCGGAACGCGCTCGGGAACAGCGAGACAGGGCTGATCGTGGACATCAAGGCGCGGCTCGAGCGCGGCAAGTTGCCGGCAAGCGTGCAGTACTGGGAGCTCTGAATACGATGACCGTCCTTGTCACAGGTGCCGCCGGGTTCATCGGCTCGCACGTGGTCATCCGCCTGCTGGAGCGCGGCCAACGCGTGGTGGGCGTGGACAACGTCAACGACTACTACGACCCTACCCTCAAGCGGGCACGCCTCGCGCGGCTAGCCAAGCTAGGTGGCGACTTCAGCCTGCATGAGGTCTCGGTCGAAGACAACGACGGCCTCACGCGCGCCTATGAGGCGGCGCAGCCGACGCACGTGGTGCACCTCGCCGCCCAGGCGGGCGTCCGCTACTCCATCGAGAACCCCGCCGCCTACGTGCAGAGCAACCTGGTTGGCTTTGGGAACATCCTGGAGCTCAGCAAGCGCCACCAGCTGCAGCACCTGGTCTACGCCTCCAGCAGCTCGGTCTACGGGAACCACACGCACATGCCCTTCAGCGTGCGTGAGTCCGTGGACCACCCCATGAGCCTCTACGCTGCCAGCAAGAAGTCCAACGAGCTGATGGCGCACGCCTACAGCCACCTCTTCAGCCTCCCCACGACGGGCCTGCGCTTCTTCACCGTCTACGGACCGTGGGGCCGCCCAGACATGGCCCTCTTCCTCTTCACCAAGGCCATGCTGGCCGGTGAACCCATCCCGGTGTTCAATCGCGGCGTCATGAGCCGTGACTTCACCTACATCGACGATATCGTCGAGGGCGTCATCCGGACGCTAGACGCCCCCCCCCGTCCAGACTCGTCGTGGGATGCCGAAGATCCGAACCCTGCGACCAGCAGTGCTCCGTATCGGGTCTTCAACATCGGCAACGGCAACCCGTCTCAGCTGCTCGAGATGATCCGCCTCATCGAGGCGAACCTAGGGGTCAAGGCGCAGCTGAACCTGCTTCCCATGCAGCCTGGCGACGTGCCCGCCACGTACGCCGACGTCACCGAGCTACGGGACGCGGTCGGCTTCACCCCATCGACCCCACTGGCGACGGGGATCGAACGCTTTGTGGCCTGGTACCGTAACTACTACGGCGTCTGAGCGGGCGTGCAGCTCAAAAGACGCGGCGTGGGACGTTGATGATGTCTCCGGCGCCAACCGGTAGGTCCGCCGCGTGCCCCGACACAATGTCGTCAACAGGGACGCGGAAACGCTGAACCTCACCGTTCACACGCCGGCTCAGCGTGGTCCCGTTCCGATCCGCCAGATCGCTGAACCCACCGGCCAGTGAAATTGCCTGGACTAGCGTCAAACCGGTTCCGATTGGGAAATTGCCTGGCGCAGACACCGCGCCCACAACGCTGACCCGCTTTGAAAGGTACTCTTGTACAAATACGGAGACTTGTGGGTTGCGCAGCAGGTCCCGCGACTGAAGCGCGTCCTCAAGCATACGCGCAACAGCCCCTGGCTCCAGTCCGACGACGTTGACTCGGCCCACCAAGGGAAAATCGATCGTCCCGTCCTGCCCCACGCGATAGGTCCCCGAAAGCGCGACCTCGTTGAAGACCCGGATGTCGAAGACATCACCGGAACCTAGCGTGGTGTCATTCGTGGACGGAGGCGGGATCGTGCTGGTATCGGCGGGACCGCGACATGCGCCGAGCACAAGCCATAGAAGGCTCAGTAGAAGACGCGAAGGCCGAGCCATGCCTGAAACTTGCTGTACGCAGCGTTCGGGTCCACGAGCGGACTGGTCGTCGTGAACGTAAAGCTGGTGAAATCGGCCAGATACTGGAGCTGAAGCGTCACGGCGAGCCACTGCGTCGCTCGGTACTCCGCATACACGTCCGTGGTGAGACGCCAGGCACGCCGCGAACCCCGAGCGGGGTCGAGGAACGTGCCGTCCGCCGCCAACGCTGAACCCGTGACGGTCCGAGCCGCCGCGAAGTCGATGCCGGTCATGAACACGCCGCCCAACATCAACTGCCCTCCCAAATACAAGCGGTCGTGGCGCGCAAAGTTACCAATGAAGGACTGGTTGAAGCGCCGTTGGTAACCCACTTTGAGCTGCACATTGTCGCGCGGACGGAAGCGCCCCTCGAGGCGCGCGGTCAACGCATCGCGCCCAATGCCGTAGTCCGCGCCTTGATCGAAGAAGCCCCCTGAGTAACCGAGCATGCCCGTCACGGAGACAGCGGGTGTTATGGCTCCATTCAGACCAAGCTCCTGGCGCACGCGCCAAGCGTCGGACACGAGTGAACCTGCACCCACCTGACTGCCATAGTTGACTCGTTCGACCTGCCCCTCGTAGACGAACCCTGTGTTGGGCAGGAACGCCCAATACACACCGGTGCGGAGCGCATGCGTGAGCGACCCCGCGTATGCGAATTCACCCGGCCCACGATCCTCAAAGAAGTCGAAGTCAAGCCTGTAGCCAATGAACGCCCTTAGGACGTCGCTGTCCGACCGAAAGCGCAGCTCCGCATCCACGGTGTTGTTGTCACGCGCGTATCGCAAGTTCGGCAGCCCATCTACGAAAGGCCGAATAGTGCGTGTGAAGTGGTCCGCAAGCTTGAACGAAACCCTCGAACCGGGCCGAAAATGCGCCGTTACGTCGGCCCCCAGGCCCACGTTGTCGCGGCCGGAGTCTGCGAAGAAGTGGTAAAAGCTGGCGTTCACCCCACCGTTGAACGTGACCAGAGGGTTTGACTCCTCCTCCTGGAGGGTCGTCGCGCGCAAATGACCCGTCAAGCGCATCAACAGGCTGTCCTGGCGGTTCGTGTCCTCCAGGTAGACGTTGTTGTCATACCCGAACTCCGCCCCGAACCCCATGTGGAGCGTCAACGGCCCCGCCTGGAACCCATGACCCTGGGTCGCGCCCCGGTCAGCAAGCCAGCCCTGCGCGGAAACTCCGCTGGGCAAGCTCGCCATCCCGAACAACATCGTAAGTAAGGTGATCTTCGCGCTGTGGCGCATAACTCAGCTCTTTTCCCCCGGGGCCACCAAACTGGGCGACCCGGCTGAGGCGACACACGCACCGCGTGCCACCCCTACTCGGTCACATGGTGGCGCTGGCGGGCGGCGCAATGTAGGGCACAGGCAGCGCCTGCTCGTCGGGAATGTTGGCGATGTCGTCTTCGGGCGAGCCGTCGGCGCGCGTGGTCTGGACCTCAGTGCGCCCCGTGTTGAACGCGTCCGCGCCAATGCAGGCGTTTCCGTCCCGCTCGTGCTGGCTCACGTTGCGATCCAGCACGACCAGTACGGTGTAGTGGTGGTCCCGCTGGCCACGGTTGCCGGAGTCGATGGCGTCCACCAGGAGCACGATGCGGGCCTCGATGGACCCCTCGGTGGCGTGGGCTTCGGTCAGACGCCCGTTGAGGCAGGTGACCCGGATGATGTCGCGGTCCTGCCGCGACTCGTCCAGCATGGTCATCATGCGGCGCGACACGCGCACGGCGTGGGCGCCGATGGCCTCCGCCTGCTCCCGCATCTCAGCGTCCGTCATCTCGGCGATCTGCCGGACCTCAGCCTCTGCCGTGGCGGGGGCGTCATCTTCTGCGCCGCCCGTCTGCGCGAGCGTTGCACCCGCGCTGAGAGCCAAGATGGACGCTAGCAGCAGCGCTTTTTTGGAAAATTTATCGCTGTGACGCATGGATACCCACATCTGCCCAATCGCCCGTCCGAGTATACCGAGCACGGGGATGGTGTCAATCGAGACTAACTGCAGGCTCCGTTGCGTGCGAGTTGGCGGGCGTTCATTCAACCCCCCGGCTCGAACACGAAGGGGAACCGATAACGAACGCTGCCGCCGGTGGGACCGGGGGAGAAGCGCAGTCGACCAATGACGCCGGTTACACAAGTACCGACAGCCGGGCTCACGGTGTTCTCCGTGGCGGTGGTGCCGGAGACCGCGCCGCTGGTCTGGATGGTGAACTCCACGCGCACGGTGCCGCGCAGCGTGGGGTTGCGCGCCAGCTCGCGCTCGTAGCAGCGCTTGATGGCGCTGGCCTGGCCGCGGATGCGGGCGGCCACGACGCGCGCGTCGAACTCGCCCGAGCCACCGACGTCGCCGCCACCGCTCATGCGCATGCGGCCGACCACGCGCTCCTGCACGGGACCGCCCTCGCCGGTGGCCATGCCACCGCCGCCCGTCTGGGCCAGGCCGCCAATGCCCTCGCCACCGCCAGCACCACGGCCGCCGCCGCCGCGCTCGCGGAGGCCGCCGGCCGCACCTGAGGCCACACCCACACCGTTCGCCTGCGCGATGACGTCCGCGGCATCGCCCGTGGGGGCGCCGCCCGCCAGCGCGTTAGCGAAAGCGCCGTCCGCGCCGCCGACGCCGCCCAGGGCGAGGGCCATAGCCTGTGCGCGGGCCTCTTCACGCAGGCGCGCGTTGCGATCTGCGGCGGACTCCCCGCCAGCGGAGCTGGTGTCCTGGCTGGCTGAACGCCCACCGCTCGAGCTGCTGGCCTGGCTCGGTCGCTCCGATGGCGTCTCGGTCTCGGCCTGCGTGTCGCCCTCTTCCACGACCACGTCGCCCTCGGTCACAGGCTCCGGAATGGGCGGCTCGTCGAAGATCAGCCGCGCGAGGCCCTCGGGCAGCTGAGCCACGCCTTGGGCGATCTCCCAGTCCGCCTCCTCCAGCCAGATGATGAAGCCGAAGAAGAGCATGAACGACAGCGCGACGAAGGTGGTGAACAGCCAGTCGATGCTCTTGACGAAGCCGCCGCGCGCCGCAGCCGGAAGCTGCGGCTTGGGGGTGACGGGGGGCGCTACCACGAACTGGAACAACAGCGTGGTGGCACCGATGACCACCTTGCCGCGCGAGTTGTCCGTGAGCTTCACCTGCCAGTACTTGCCGGCGTTGCGCGCACCGCCAGACGTGCGCAGCACCGCCAGGTCGTGAACCCCACCGGCGAGCCCGACGCGACCCGACATGTCGTCCGTGAAGTTCAGGATGTAGTCGTCGCCGACGAGCTGGAAGAGGTCGAAGCGCGACGCGAGACCCTCCGCCGAGATGATGAAGTGGTTCTTCTCCGCGGTACCGACCGACACCGTCTCGCGGCGCCGGATGATGCGCTCTTCGACGATCTTCCCGTTCTGGATGAGGCCGATGCGCAAGACCTTGGGCCCGCCCGCAGGCGCCACGTTCACGGCCTGCATCGCCTGCGTCATCGCGCCGGCGCGGCCGCCTTGCTGCGGGTTTCCGCCTTGATTCGGGCCTTGGGGAGATGTGGTCATGGCGATGTCGTCTCTTCTAGAAGCAGCGCGGGCTGCGGCTCAGGGAACCCTGCGGCGCGAAAGTTCCGCAGGTCTGAACGTTGGAGGCCAGCGGGACGCGGAAGTTCCCAGGCATCCTCGATCTCGTCAATGGTCTTCGCGACACTAACACTCTTCGGTCGGGGCGGTCCACTGCTCCGAGCGGGCGACGGCGGCCTCGATGCGCTCTCCGAAGTCCGTGATCTCGGTGAGCCTGGCGATCACACGCCTCCGAATGGTGCGCGAGGCCGCGAAGAGCCCCAGCGCGGTGCCCAGTCCCAGACCCATGCTCAGCAGGGCGCCGCGGTTGGCGCTCTCCTCGGCCGCAGCCCACGCGAACGGGCCAGGCCCGTGGTCGCCGTGGATGAGCGCGAAGTGATGCACCATGGCGCCCAGCAACCCGGCGGTGCCGGCGAGGGTGGCCATCCCGCGAATGACGCGCACCCCGGAAATGGCCTGGTGGCGCGCGTCGAGGGTTGCCGTGTGGACAAAGGCCCCCACGTCCCCTCCCCCGCTCAGCGCCTCGATGGCCGCCTCCAGCAGGTCCAGCTGGTAGCCAGTGGCTTTCTCCGCTGCGACCGCCGCCGAGAGCCCTTCAGCGTCGCCGCGCTCGATCGCCGCCACCAGACGACGGGCCGCGGCCGCGCTGGCTTCGCCGCCGGGCCTCACCTGCTGCAGCTTGCGCAGCACCAAGCGGAGGCAGAGCAGCGCCAACACCACCTGTGCGGTGTGGACAGCTGCAAGCACTCAGAACGGGTCGCGCCGGACGCTCTCGACGATCTCGCGCACGAAGCTGGTGCGGAGGTCCAAGACCTCGTACCCCAAATTGCTCCGGTTCAAGATGTAGAAGGCGTTGGGCTTCTGGACGCGCCCTTCGATCTCGATCTCTTCGAGCTCGATCACGGCTGGCTGCCGCCGAGGGGGCTGCGCTGCCGCGTCGGAGGGGAGCGAGGCGTCCACCACCCAGAGGGCGAGGGCACCAAACGCGAGACGCGTGAGAGTCTTGAACGGGGTCATAGCCACTCCTCCTCTTCGGCCGGGGCCTCCTCCGCCTCTGCAGGCGGCGGGTTTGCGGCGCGCTCAGCTTCACGGGCAGCCTCCTCGGCGGCACGCTGGGCGCGGCTGATCAGGCGATCCAGCTCGCTCAGATACTGCTCTGACGGGTCGTCACGCGTCAGTCGCGGGCCCATGAGGTTGCGGTAGCGAGCGAAGTTCTCGCGTGAGCGCTGCAGGGCCTGGATCTGGTCCAGGCCGGGGAACTCCGCCTGGGCGGCGCGGTACATCAAGCCGATGTTGAAGTACACCTCTGGCATGTTGGGAGAAGACGCAAGGACGCGATCGTACGCGGCCTTGGCCTCCTGCCAGCGGCGCAGGGAGCGGTAGGCGTCGCCGAGGTTGAGCTGCACGGCCGGCAGCGTGGGGTTCAACCGCGAGACCGCCTCGAACTGTGTGAGGGCGCCCTGGTAGTTGCCGCTACGCAGCAGCAGCGTGCCCAGCTCCATGCGCGCTTCCGAGTAGCTCGGGCGTAGCTCGACGGCCCGCTCCAGCTCCGCGACCACCTCGCGTGCACGCCCGGTCTCGCGACCGAGGAGCTGCGCGTTGAGGTAGTGCAGCTCCGCGTCGTTCGGTGCAGCGCTCAGCGCGTTCGCCAGAATGGACTGAGCGAGCTCCTTGCGATCTTGGGCAAGGCTGGCTTTCACCAGCGCGCGCAGCGCGGGCACGTAGCGCTCGTCGCAGCGCAGCGCGCGCCGCGCGGCGTCCCACGCCTGCTCGTAGCGCTGGTTTGCGACCAGGACCTCGGCGTGGATGGCCTGCAGCTCCAAGTTGGAGGCGAAACGACGCGCCAGCGGCTCCACGAAGGAGAGCGCGCCAGCGCGATCGGCGCGGCGCATGAAGATCGCCACCTGGCCGCGGACGGCGGGCTCGTAGTCCTCCTGGATGCGCAGCGACTGACGATAGTACTCGAGGGCCTGGGTCTCGTTCCCTGCGCGGTCGGCGATGACGCCCAGGTTGAATGCGGCGTGGTACGAGCGGGGGTCCTGCGAGAGCGCAGCCATGAAGGCGGTGCGGGCGCCGTCGCTGTCGTTGTTGTTGGCCGCGGCGACACCGCGCTGAATGTGCGCGCGCGCTGCGGCGCTCATCGGTGGCCGTGCTGGCTGGCGGCAGGCCTCGCTGTCGCGAGCGCCCCACCGATTGGCCGCGGGCGCCGTCGTCCCGGTGCCCGAGGTGCCCGTGGTTCCGCCCGCCCCCGAGCCCGTCCCAGCCGTGGGCGCGGGCGCCGTCTGCGGGTTGGGGTCCGACATGGGGTCGTCGGGATCGACTAGCGGCTCCCGCGGCGCCACGCTACCGGGCGCCCCCTCGAGCTCGGCCGCCGTCCCGCCGCCGGCTTCTCCACCAGAGGTGCCGCCCTGCCCGGTCCCGGCCGTCTCCTCGGTCTCACCCTTGTTGCAGCCGATGGAGCCACAGGCCGGAGCGACGAGCATGGCCACCAGGACACCGCGGCGGAGCCACCGGCGCGCGCCCGTGGAGGCGGAGGTGCGTAGCGAAGAGGTCAAAGTGTGGTTGTGAGTCATGTTCATCACTCCGACACCAGCGCTGGCGGCGACACCCCTGCCGGAATGGACTGCACCTGCCCCGCGGGAGACCGCGCGAACTCACCGGGCCGGGCTGCTTCCAACCCTTGGATGTTGGCTTGCTCGGACGCGATGCACTCGCCAATGCGCTCCTCGCCGTACGCTTGCAGGCGGTCGGCGGCGATGCGCGTGAACTCGTTGTCGATGTTACCGGCGAGGCCGGCGCGAGCGGCGAGGGCGTAGTTCGCGATGGCCTTGCACTCGAAGGGAAGCACCTCGGTGGCGAGGACCCCGCGCACCGTGCCTTCGAACTCAAGCTGCACGGACTCGCGGTCATAGCGGTCCAGCTGGCGCCAGAGGCGCTGCACGTCGGCTGGCGCCACCACTTCGGCCTCGAGGATGCCGCGTGTGAGCAGCTCGTAGAGGCGCCCGGTGCGCACCAGCGCGGCGATGGTCCACGTGGGCCTGCGGTACGGAGGCACCGTGGTGTAGCCGTCACGCAGCCCGGTGAGCAGGTTGACGCCGCGCTCGATCTCGCTGCGCATACGCGCCTGGAACTCCGCCCCCGTGGCCGGGCGACCGAAGGTCATGGCGTAGCGCTCCATCTGCGCCATGCCGCCGTCCACGATGATGAAGCGCGCGTTGGCCGCGTACTCCGCCGCCATGGAGCCGGGCTCCTGGCCCGATGCCGAGAACGCGCGCACCACATCCGCCAGGGCGGCCTGGTACTCGTTGTTCTGGTTCAGGGCGAGGCGGATCTGGGCGATGCGCCAGTACGACTGCACGACGAGCTCACCTGCGGCTGCGTCACGCTGGTACGTCGAGATGAACGAGCGGTACTCGCGCACGGCGTCGCTGTAGGACCGCTGGTTGTAAGCCATCTCCGCGATGGCGTAGCGGGCGTTTCGGCGCACCGCCTCGTCCGACGTGGACTGGGCGACGCGCGTGTAGTACGCGGTCGCTTCGCGGTAGCGACCGAGGTTCTGTAGTAGAATCGCGGAGTTGACCAGCGCGTCCTCACGCCAGGTGCGGACCTCTTCGTTGGTGGTGGCCGCGAAGCGAGGGGAGTCCGCCAGGATGCGGTAGTTCTCGAGAGCGGTCTCGAACTCGAAGCCGATGTTCGCAGCGGCGGCCAGGCGGAAGAACGCCTCCGCCATGATCTTGTCGAGCTCGGCCTGCTCGCCTTCGTCGGCCCCGCGACGGTCACCGACGTCACGAATGACGCGCCGGTACAGGTCCTGCGCGCTGCTGGGACGCCCAGCTCGTGAGAGTGCGGTGGCCGCGAAGATGAGCGCCTTGGGGGCCTCGGGGTTGCCGGGGTTACGGTCGACCGCGTCCACCAGCATGCCAGCTGCTTCTTCGTAAAGCGCAATCTGCTGGGGACCGGCAGGCGCGGCCTCGGCCTCGCGGAACTTCGCGATGGCGCGGCGGTACTCGATGGCCGTCAGGTCGTTGTCTGCGGTGCAGGCCGGCTCTTCGCGGTTGGCCGGGTCCTCACAGTCCACAGCCTCGTCCGCACCAAAGGTGCAGCGCCGCGACTGGAAGTCGCGCGCCAGGCGCTCGACCTCATCCGTGTTGTTCAGCTGCAGCGCCATGTTGCGCAGGCTCTGGTACGCGATGCGCCCTTCGGGCGCGCCCTGCGCCCCGGTGCAGCGCTCGTCGTAGATGCGCTGGAAGCGCTCGGCGGCCTGGCGCCAGTAGCCGTACTGGTACAGCAACACGGCGTTGTTGTAGTCGTAGGCCGGGCGCAAGCGCTCCGCGTCGTGGCGGTCGTCCACGCGCGCCAAGAACAACTCGCGCGCCTGGGCCATGCGCTGCAGCAGCATGGGCATCTGGACCGGGCGCACCACGGGGGGCTCGCCGACGGCGTCGGGCGGGTCCGAGCGCACGGACAGACGGCCCGCGCGGACCTCCTCGTCGATGAGGCGCTTGATGGACTCGACCACCATGCGGGCGGCCTCGTGCAGGTGACGGTCGTCCAGGTTGGAGTCGCGCACCTCGGCATACGTCGTCGCGGCCTGCTCGTACTCTCCGGACCAGAACAACGCGTCCGCGAGGTTGAAGTGCAGCTCGTACGCCTCCTGGGTGTTCGGGTAGCGCTCGAGGTAGCTCGCGTACGCTTCCGCCGCCGCGCGGTACTGCGTGGTCGCCTCGTTGCAGAGCTCGATGTCGCGGTCCACGACGCACTGCTGGCGCGTGCGTTGCGCGGTCTGGTGGGTCTCCACGGCCGCGCGAATGAGCGACATCTCGGCCAAGCGCTCGGCCTCCCGAAGCTCGGTCGGGTGGTCCATGTTCTGGCTGTACCACTCGCTACCGGGGCCGTAGTCACGCAAGGCCACCAGGGCCGAGAGCTCCAGGTCGCGACGCGCCATGTCGCGGTTCGCCGTCGCGATCCGATCAATGTAGTGCGGCACCAAGCGATGGTGTGGCCAGTGGTTGATGGCGTACTGCCAGATTTGAATGGCGTCCGCGTACTTGGCCTCCTCGTAGAAGACCTCGCCGGTGGCGAAGTACACGTCGGGCGTCCACTCGCGGTCCTGTGGCAGGAGCTGTGGGTTCTGCAGACGCTGGAAGCCGCTGGCGCCGCCCTCCTCGAGGTCCGGAACCATGTTGTCGTTCCAGTCGCCGTAAGCGAACGTGATGCCCATGTACTGCATGGCCTCTGGGCGGAGGTCCGAGCCGGCCCGGCCGGTGGCTGCCATCTGGTCATCGGACCACTGCACCAGCATGCCGAAGTGACGCACGGCCTGCTCGAAGCGGTTGGCGCGGTAGTAAGCCCAGGCCACCTTGTAGAGCGCCAGACCGTAATTGCGGTCCGTGGGGTCTCGCAGGATGACGTTGTACGCCGCGATCGACTTGTCGACCGCGAAGTCGTCCATGTAGTCGTCGAAGTGGTACTCGCCGATGCGGAACCAGGTCTCGCTCACGAAGCGGGCGTCCGGGATGACCGGCGTACACTCCGCGTAGGGGTTCACGAAGACCTGGGTGCGCACGTCCACCACCGCGGCCCCGAGCTGCAGCGAGGGGTGCGCAGCGGCCGCGTCGGTGGCGGCGTCGGCGCCCTCCGCGGCATCACCCGCGCCAGACCGGTAGGCCGCCTGGTCGGGGTTGTAGTGGTAGCGATTGGCGCACACCAGCGCCAGCCACGCGTCCCGCGCCTCCTCGGCTCGGCCCATCTCGTTCAGACAGTACCCGATGAGGTAGAAGACACCGTCGATGCGCCGGTAGTCGGGGAACTGCCGCACGATGCGCTGGTAGATCTCCACCGTGGGGTTGAGGTCCGGCGCGGTCGGCAGCGCGTCCATCGCGGTCTCGTCGCCGTTGGCTCGGGCCAGCGTCGCTGCGTCGTACTGCTCTTGGAACTGGACGGCGCTGCGCTCGAAGTACAGCTCACCCAAGCGGAACATCGCGTCGGGGGTGTAGTTCGGGTCGTTCGGGTAGCGGCGGATGAAGCGCTCGAAGAGCGCGATGGCGCGCTCACGGGCTTCGTTGGTGAGCCGCTCTTCTTCGCGGATCTGGCGGGCGAACCACTGGTCGCGTGACCGCCGCTGGCGCAGGTACTCACGGCGCACGAGGGACACGACGGTGTCACGGTACGTGGAGCCCGAGTTCGTGAAGCGGCCGACCTCGGCCTCCAGGAGCCGCAGCGCCTCGATCTGCTCCGGCGTCGGCGGCGGGCGCGTGTCCTGCACCCGGGTGTCCGTGGTGTCGAGGAAGCTCGGAAGCTCGACATCGCTGGCGGCACCCCAGGGGTTGGAGTCACCGCCCGCGTCGGGCACGCGTGGCGCGTCGCGATTGGCGGGGGTGGTGTCAGCGGGCGTGGTGCCGGCGGGTGTGGTGCCAGCCGGAGTGGTGCCAGCCGGAGTGGTGCCAGCCGGAGTGGCGGTGGGGCCCTGGGCGCCTGCGCGGGGCCCCGACAGCAAGGCGAGCAACACCGTGGCGCACGTGAGCGCTCTGGAGCGCGAAGTCATTGCGCCTCCTCTTCGTCGTCGCCAGCAGTGTCCATGATGTCCGCGAACTCGTCGTCGAGCACTTGCATCTCCCGTTGCCGCTCTCGCGTCAGCATGTCCACCCGCAGGCGGTGCTCTTCACGCTCCGCCCAAGCGACGTCCACGCGGCCGACGTCGGCCCGCAGCACCATGTCGTAGAAACGGTCCCGCACGTCCATGAAGTTCCGGTGCGCAATCACCCCGATGACCTCCTCGGTCTCCCCCTCGAGAGCAGCGAGGCTCTCCCGGTAGGTGATCACGTGCGCCGCCTCTTCGTCCACCACGGTGCGGATCTCCGCGATGCGCTCACGAGAGATGTCGGCGATCGCGCGCTTGCGCTCCACCAAGCGGCGCTCGAGGTCGCTGATGCGCTGTAGCGCTGCGTCCACGTCGCTGCGACCGCCGCCCGTGAGCTGCCGCTCGCGGGCCACGAGGGCCGCGTACTCGGCGCGCAGGGACTCGTCTCGCTCGTAGCGAGCGTCACCTACGCCGACCTGAAGTTCGGCCACCTCGATGTCGCGCCGCAGCTGGCTGATGCGCGCACGGTAGTCCTCCACGGCGGCACGCTGCTGCGCGAGCTCCGTGGCCACGCCCTCGGGCTCCGAGGTCCGCGACTCGGCGGTGTCCGCCATGAAGCGCTCGGTGGCCACGATCTGCGCGTCCAACCCCATGACCTGTACTTCGAGCTCTCGCAGCTCGCGGCGGAGCCGACGGTAGCGGTTGTGGTAGACGTCGTCGGCGGCGATGAAGTCGTCTGCGGAGACCGGCATGCGCCCGAGGTCTTCCTCGATGCGTCGACGCTGCGCGCGCACCTCTTGAACCTCCGGGCTGGCGGAGCGCCCGCGGGACTCCGCCTCGATCAGGTCGTGGCGGGCCATCGAGAGACGCGTCTGCAGGGCCGTGATGGCCTGCAGGTGGTCGCGCAGATCCGAGAAGATCGCCGCGCCATTGGGGGCGGCGAGCGCTCCGTTGAGGCGCACGATCAGGTCCTCGGTCTCTCGGATGAGGCGACGAGCGGTGTTCAGGTCGCTGACGACACCGATGGCGCGCTCGTACTCCTCACCGAGCTCCACCCACTGCTGCGCCGCGCGCGGCAAGAAGTCGGTCGCGTCGAAGTCGTCCAGGTTCTCCCGCACGATCTGGCGGAAGTACCCGGGGAGGTCGGAGTGGCTGGTGCGGATGGCCTCCAGCTCGCGAAGCACGGGGGCGAAGGTGCTGCGCACCTCGAGAAACACGGCGTTGGCGTCGTCGAAGCGCCCGTGGCGCAGCAACAAGTTGCCGCGCAGCACCTGCGCGTCCGGGATCAGGTGGCTGTTGGGCGAGGCCACGGCCAGCACCTCGAGCGCCCGCTCGGCCCGGATGGAGTCACCCATCCTGATGAAGGCCCACGCGATCTCGTAGAGCGCGTGGTCGAAGTGCTCCGAGGTGCGCGGGACCGACTGGTAGGCCTCGATGGACTGCTGGAGCTGATCCGTCTCGTAATAGAGACGGCCAAGGGCCAGATGCGTCAGGTCTACGACGGAGCGCTGCTCCCGCGTGGTCGCCTGCGAGCTCAGGACCTGACGAAAGGCCTCGATGGCCCGCGGGTACTCCGCACGGACTGCGTGGATGACACCAACGAAGTACTGGCTCTGGAGCCGATATGGGCTGTCCGCCGGGGCCTGCGAGAACGCCAAACGCGCCTCCTCGAGGCGCCCTGTGTCCACACGCACCCCGCTACCGTCGACCAACACCTCCGACGACGGGACCGCCATGCTGTAGAGGTACTTGGCCCGGAAATACAGCGAGTGCGCGGCCAGCTCGCTGCTGGGCATCTGGTTCAGGCGCTGGAAGTAGGCGTCCACACCCTCGAAGTCGCGGACGTGGATCGCGATCTCGATGAGGCGACCCAGGCTCTGCTGCGTGTAGGACCCGAAGCCCGACTCGTTGGCGCGGGTGAGCACCTCGCGGAAGCGAGTGCGCGCCCCGAAGTAATCCCCGAGGTGGAACAGCGACTCGCCCAGCTGGAACAACGCGTCTGGGTACGCGCGATGCTGCGGGTAGTTGTCGACGATGTCCGAGAAGATGATGCTGGCCTGGAGGTAGTCCTCCATGCGGAAGTAGAGTTCACCGTTGGTGAGACGCTCCTCCACGTAGGTGGGGCTACGCAGCGCGCTGCGGCGCAGAGGTTGCGACAGGAGCGAGGTTGCGCGGCTGTCGATGTCGTTCAGCTCGCGAGTGACCCGTTCGATGCCTTGCGCGCGCGCGGCCATGGGCCCGAGCAATGCCGCGAGGGCCCCCGTGAGGGTGATGAGACGTACCGCCCGCGCTCCTCGTGACATGTGCCCGCGTCTACGCTGATGTCGCGCGGGAACGGTCGCGAGGACCGAGGACGACGTCGAGTGCGCCGTCCCCTTGGACATCATTCAGCGGCCTCTTCCGCGGCTGCCCGTGCGGCTGCCCGGTCTTGGACGCGCTCGACGTAGCGAATGGCGGGGCGCTCCTCGAGAGGCGCCGTGGGTCCACCCTTCTCGTAAGCGATGACGCGGAGCGCCACCATGCGACCCTCGGGGGCGGTGAACGAGTAGCTGGAACGCACCTTGAAGCGGTAGCCCTTCAGGTACGAGAAGATCCCGTATCCGTGACCGCGGTACTCGAGGTTCACGCTGAGGCTGTGCTCACCGGGGACGATGTTGCCGTCGTAGACCGCGAACTCGTCCTGCGACGCGAGCGAGCCCTCCTCATCGGCGCGGTTGAACACCGGCGCGCCGTCCAGGGCGTACACGGCCTTCACCATCCGGTAGCTGGAGGACATCTGGTTTTCGTGGGTGATGACCACCTGCGACCCAGCGACCACGACCCCGAGCACCGTCTCCGCCAGGAGCGACAGACGGGTCTTGGAGCGGAAGATCTGTTCCTTGAGCTCGTTGATGCGCTGCTCGAGGTCGCGCAGGCGCACCGCGTAGGCCCCGGCGTCCATGGGACGGTCTGCCTCGGCCGAGGTGGTGACCGCCGCGTCATCGGCGACGGTGTCAGCCGTGCCTGTCTCAGGCTGCGCCAGGGTCTGGGTTACGGGTGCAAGCGTAAGGAGGAACGCTGCGACGAGGCTTAGGGCACGAAATCCGCGCATGATCATGAGTCCCCTCATTTAGAGGCGATGGGGCGGGGTATCCCCCCAGAACTACGTTTCGGGCTTATAGCAATCGGCATTTATAAGGTCAACGACGGCCCGCACGTGCTCGTACCGCCTACCCACCGAAGATTTGTAGGGAACTGTAGCACGCATCCCGCGTGCGATACCATCCCCGTTCGCGCCCCCTCAGATTGTTCAAGCGTATCCGCCGTTTTCGCCTCAGATCGTCGCTCACGCCCGTGCGTCTCTCCCTGCCAACGCTCCACCCGCCCCCTTCCGTGTCGCCCTCCCCCCTCCGAGGCAGGCAGGCGGTCACCCTCGCTGGTCCCCATTCACGGTGCTCCTCGTCCTCACAAGCAGACCGGGCCCAGGGCGCCCCAAAGCCCGCAGGGAGTGGACCGACGTGACGGCCCCCGTGGACGACCCCGCCACCGACGAGCGGCTGCTGTCGGCGTTCCTCTCCGGGGACACGCAGGCGTTCGAGGTGCTGGTGCTCCGCTATCGCTCTCCCCTCTACAACCTGCTCCTGCGGTCGGTACGTGACCCCCAGACGGCCAGCGACCTCCTTCAAGAGGTCTTCCTGAGGGTCATCAAGCGGGCGGACAAGTTCCACGGGAGCGCCAAGTTCTCGACCTGGATCTTCACCATCGCCCGGAACCTGACCATCGACCACGCCCGCCGCATGCAGCATCGACGTCATCGCTCGCTGGACGTGCCGCTGGGAGCAAAGGAGGGCGATGCCCCCAGCGCCAATGGCACGCTGGTGGATCGCGTCGTCGGCACCGACGTGGTCGGCGAGCGGGCGGTGGACTCGCAGGAAATCCAGCGGCGCGTCGCGGCCGCCGTCGAGCTGCTGCCGACCGAGCAGCGCGAGGTGTTCCTGATGAGGCAGCTCCAGGGGCTCGCGTTCCAGGACATCGCCGACGTGGTAGGCGTCCCCGTGAACACCGTGAAGAGCCGCATGCGCTACGCCCTCGAGCGTCTCCAGGCGGCGCTCGCCGACTTCGAGGATCACCTCGAGGGGACGAGGTGAGATCATGAGCACCTGCGAGCAGCACCAGGACAACCTGCTGGAGTTCATCCTCGACGAGCTCCCGAGCGCCGAGCGACGGGCGCTGAGCGACCACCTGAGCGAGTGCGAAGTCTGTCCCGCCGTCGCGCAGAGGCTGCGACGCGGACTGGCGCTGGCGGCCACGCTACCGATCGAGGAGCCGCCCGCGTCGGACACCAAGGCCATCATGCGCGCCGCCCGCGAGCGCAGCGGCGACGCGTCGACTTCTGTCACGGCGTCGACGTCGATGCTGCCGTTCGCGATGACCGGACGCTGGGGCCGGGTGCGAGCGTTCCTCGTGCGTCCACAGGTGGTGATGGCGACCGTCATGCTGTTGGCCGTCGCGTTCGGCGCTTGGTACGTCCCGCGGCGCGCCGAGCTCGGTCAGCCCCCCGCCGCCACGATGACCCAGCCGCTCGTCGTCGCGAGCAGCGGCGTCTCCGCGCCGGAGGAGGCCCCCGCTGGGCCCGACGGAGGCGAGGACTCCGCAGCCGGCGGAGCAGCGCAACCGGCGCCCGCGCCGCCAGACACCGCAGCGCGGCTGGAGCGCGGCCTGCAGGCCTACGGCCGCAGCGACTACGTGGCCGCGATCGACGAGCTGAACGCCGTGGTGTCCGCCCCCGACGCGGACGAAGTCGCGTGGACCAGCGCCATGCATCACCTGGCGCGGAGCTACCAGCAAAACGGGGACTGCGCGTCGGCGACACGCCGGTACGAACAGCTCTTTCGGCGCAGCCCTTCGTACAACCGGTCGAACCAGGCGATGCTGGAAGCCGGCACCTGCTACCGCACCCTGGGAAACGAGGCTCGTGCGCGCGAGCTCCTCGAGGTTGCGGCGCAGGACCCGGCGACCCGCGAGGCCGCGCAGACCGAGCTTCAGCTGTTGGGCGAACCACCCCGCGCGCGCCGCCCGGCCCGGCAGCCGGCTTCACGCAGCGGCGCACCGACGGCTCCCACACCCAGCCAGCGGCCCAGGCACTCCGACGCTCCGTACTGACGACTGTTCCGGAGTCGGGCGTGACAGCCCGCACTCGGCAGAAGGCCCGTCCAGGGGTCCTCTAGCCGACGCTAACGCAGCAGGCCGCGCAGCGCCCCGGGCAGGAGGCTGGCGCGGGCGATGCGGGATCCTGCTGCGGCGAGGGCCAGCGCGGTGGCCTCGGCGAAGGTGTCCGCCAGGGTCAGCGTGCTGAGGTCGACGTCGCGCAGCTCACCCTGCCAGCGAGCGTCGAGCCCGCTATAGATGCAGCGCACACCCAGCGTGAGCGCGACCTCGTGCGCGGAGAGCAGCGCACGGGCGCGCCGTGGCGTGGGCGCCGACAAGGGGTTCACGTCCACGACGCACGCACGCGCGTCGGCGCGAAAGAGCGCGCGGCCGAGCTCCTCGATCATCGCAACCAGCGCGTCCGCGGAGAGGTCGCCCACTAGGCGCAGCGCCACGACTCCGTCCGCCAGGATGAAGGGCGCGATGGCCTGCTCGTGCCCGCGCCGCACGCGGCGCTCGACGGCCTCTTCGCGGCCGCGCACGAAGCCCTCGAGGCACACCGCCTGCAGCGCCGCCTCGAGCGCGTCCGTCGGCTCGGCCCCCTCGGCGCGGAACGCGCTCAGGAGCGCGGGCACGACGCGCAGCACCGGGGTCGGAGTAGCACCCGAGAGCGCGAGGGCACGACCGAGCAGCGTGACCATCGCGAGGCTCTCGTGATGCTCGAGCGAAGACGCGTCTCCAGCGCGATCCGTGCCGAGTCCGAACAGCAGCGCGTGGACCGCCGGGCGGGCTTCCAGGGCCAGCTCGGTCTTGACCTCGGGGCGCAGCGAGATGCTCGACAGGCCCTCGTCGCAGAAGCGCGCCAAGATGCGCTCGGCCAGCGCTTCGGGATCCTCGTCGTTCGGTAGCGGGCTCACTCGCCGCAGTCTATCGAGCCCCGCACCGAAAGCCGAAAACTTCTACAGCCCGCGACGAGGGGCGTACACCTGTGGGATGAGCGTGATCGTCCAGAAGTACGGAGGCAGCTCGGTCGCGGACGTCGAGAAGATCGGGCTCGTGGCGGACCGCATCTGCGCGACGCGCGACGAAGGCTTTGGGGTGGTGGTGGTGGTCTCCGCCATGGGTAAGACCACCGACGAGCTGCTGGGCCTGGCGCGCAGCATCGACCCGAACCCGCCGCGCCGCGAGCTGGACCTGCTGCTCTCTACCGGTGAGCGTGTGTCCATGACGCTGCTGTCGATGGCGCTCCAGCGACGCGGCTGCGACGCGATCTCGTTCACGGGTAGCCAGAGCGGCATCCTGACGAACGACTGGCACTTCGACGCGAAGATCCTCGAGGTGCGGCCCGTGCGAGTCCTGGACGAGCTGGCACGCGGGCGCGTGGTCATCGTCGCGGGCTATCAGGGCATGAGCTACAAGCGCGAGGTCACGACGCTGGGTCGCGGCGGGAGCGACACCACGGCGCTGGCCATGGCCGCCGCGCTCGACGCCGAGCGGGCCGAGATCTACTCGGACGTGGACGGGGTCTACTCGGCGGACCCTCGCGTGGTGCCCGCCGCACGGCACCTCGGCGAGCTGACCTACGGCGAGATGCAGTCCATGAGCGACGCAGGCGCCAAGGTCCTGCACGCGCCGGCCGTGGAGTTTGCCCGCGGCAAAGACATCCCGGTGCACTGCCGCGCCACGTTCGCACCGGGCCGGGAGACCCGCATCTCGCGGCAAGCCCTCGCGCATCGACGCCCCTTCGCGGTGGTGGGGCAGCCAGCCATCGCGCGCTTGTGGGTGGCGGGCAGTGACCGTGAGCGCCGCATCGCGCTCCAAGCGACGCGCGCGCTCAGCGTGGTGCCCTATGCAGAGACGCGGGGAGAAGAGGTGACCGAGCTGCGCATCGCGACGGCGCACGTGCCCGACTGGGGCCGCACGCGGGACACGTTGATGGCGCACCCCGGCATAACCCTGGAGGAGGGGGCGGCGCGCGTGACCTTGGTGGGCGGGTCGGCCGAGGTGCACCGGGCCACGCTGCGAGCGGTCCTCGCCGAAGCAGGCGTGAACGTGCTGGACGTGGACACCCACGGAGAGCGCGTGTCGGCGCTGGTGGCGGCGACGCAGCAGGACGACGCGGTGCGGGCGCTGCACGCGCGCGTGATCCTGGACCCCGACACGGACGATTGAATGCGGCGCGTGGGCGGTTAGTCTGAGCAGACCATGCGCCCTTCCGCTCCGCTCCCACCGCCTGTTCCCCGCTCCCCATCCAAGGCCCGCGCGCGAAACGTCCGCGCGCTCGCTGCCGCGCTCGTGCTGTTGGCGATCCTCGTCGGCGTCGCGCCCGGGGCGGTCAGCCCAATCCGCGCACAGTCGCCGGGCGGACTGCCATCGACGCAGCGGCAGGGGCTGCGCATCCGCTTCGCGGCCATCGACGGGCAGTCTGGGCTCAACGGTAACGCCTTCCTGCTCTTCTCGTCGCGACGCATCTCGCTGGACGCGGCGCCACGTAGCAGCTGTGGCGGAGCCCACGTGGTGCGCGCCGAGGCGCGTGGCTCGCGCGGGCTGGTGCGCAAGGTCGCGCTGACGCTGCATCTGCAGGGCGCGGGTGAGGCGCAAGTGCGCGCCGACGGCTGTCCGCGCGCCGAGCTGCGCGCTGAGCTCGAAGACGGAACGGAGCTCACCGGGGGCGAGGGCTCCGTGGTGATTCAGGAGGCCAACCTCACCAGCGGGGGCACGGTCTCGGCGACCTACTCGTGGACGGCCACGCGCGGCGGGGCGCCCTTCCCCATGCGCGGCGAGCTCACGTTCACGCTCCCGTGAGCAGCAGGCTGCGCACGGCGCCGGCCAGCCGAATGGTGTCCGGGAGCTCGGTCAGCTGAAAGCGCACCTCCCACCCACGCGGGTCCGCTTCCACGCTCTCCTGCCGGTGTGGAACCGACGCGCGCAGCGCGGCGAGCTGCTCCTCCTCGAGGGGTGAGAGCGGCCGGTCGATGCCCAGGACGCGACGCACGCGCGGAAACGACGGCTCCTCGAAGGCCACCGGGGCTCGCCAGCGGACCACGAGCGCGTCTCCCTCGGGGCCTACCGCGACCCGCAGCTCCACGGCGGACGTGATGGCGCCCGAATCTCCCGCGGGACCCTTCACATTCAGCGTCGTTCCGTCGAGGTGCACGTCCGTCGCCTGCCCCGCCGTCGAGCGATAGCCGACTCCGCGCAGCTCCGCGGCGAGCCCCCGCAAGCGGTCGCGCAGCACACGCAGGCGCAGGCGCCCCGTCGCCTGGCTTGGCCACACGGAGCAGCTCAGGGTCTGCGTCCCGCCGCCGTCTTGCTCGACGGAGCGGAGCAGCAGCGTCGCAGCGTCCTCCGCTTCGTGCACGGCGGCGAAGTAGTAGCGCTGAGCGAAGTAGACAGCGTCCATCGGCCCCGCGGCCTCCTCCACCACTAGCTCGGGCTCGCCGGTCGCGCCCATGGACACGACGCGCACGCTCCCGTCCGACGCACAGGGCACCGCCACCTTGAAGCCGCGCTCGGCCCACAGGACCCGCGGCGTCGAGCCATCCGCCCGCCCCCCCAGCAGCAGGTAGGGCTTCACGCGCGTGGACCCGCGGGCGTCGAGGACACACCCCATCGACTGCCCGGTGTCGAGCCGCAGGGCTACGCCGACCTGCTCGCCCACCCACTCCACGTCCACGTGGCGCACGGGCGCCGGGAGTCGGAGCCGGACGTCGCGCACATCGTCCGGGCCCACGTAGAGCACGCCCAGCACGGGGTCCGGCAGCCCGTAGAGCACCAGCACCCGGTCTCCCGAGAGCCCCATCTCGAGGACCTGGACGTCCGAGCGCGACACGGGCGTCCTGCGCAGCGCGTGAGGCACCGCCAGCTCGTCGTCGCCCAGCGCCGGCCAGTCACCGAGCGCGATGCCCTCCCCGTCTGCCAGGGCGAGGCGGGCGCGTCGGTGCTCACTGGCGAGGGCGACGTGCCTTGCTGGCCCAAGAGCCATCCGCGAGCGCCCGTCCGAAGCGTGCGCGCCGTCGGCGCCCGTGAAGACGGCGCGGGCCTCACCCTGCACCAAGCGCACGCGCGGCTGCCCCGGCGGGTGCTCGTCATCCGGCCCGAGAAAGACGCAAGACTCGGTGCGTAGGGCGTTCGCAGCGCGCGCGCGGGCCAGCACGGGGCCGGCCTTCAGGTGCGTCGTCAACGCCCACCCCTCCACCCCGAGCCGGAACGAGCACGGCCGCAGGATCCCGTCGTGTGTCATGTCTCGATGGAGCGCCCGGCCGTGAGCTCGATCAGCCTGTCGATGAGGAAGCTGCTCTGCTCCTGCGCCTCTTCCGTGAACTCGCCGAAGAACGCGCGCACCTCGTCGAAGACCGCGTCGAAGCGCGGCTGGTCGCGCTGCGCGAGGATCTCGGCGATCTCCCGCGCGCTGTCCTGGAACGCCTGGGTCACCTCACCCGTGCTGGGGTTCATCATCTCGATGGCCCCGTAGAGGGCGGGAGACTGCGCGAAGTGCCGCGCCGCGACGTAGGTCTCGAGCAGGTAGGCAGGCGACGTGAAGGCGAGCGAGTCTTCGAGGGGGATGCCCAGCCGGCTGAGCGCCAGGCCGAGCACCTGCGTCTGGTAGTGATTGAGCACCTGCACCACGGACATCATGCGGTCGTGGTGCTCCGCGCTAGCCTCCGAGACGGTGAAGCCGCGCGCGCGCAGCGTCTGTGTGAGCCACTCCCACCAAGCGTCCCCGCGCCCGCGACAGACGACCACCCGCTGCCCCTGAAAGGTGTGCACGCCGGGCCCGAACATGGGATGCGTGCCGACCACGCTGGCCTCGGTGGAGGCGAGCATGACCTCGAGGGGCATCTGCTTGATGGAGGTCACGTCCATGAGCAGGCCGTCGGGGCGGATGTGTGGACCGACGGCGCGGATGACGGCCTCGGTCTCCCGGATGGGCACGCTGACGATGACGACGTCCGCGTTGCGCGCGGCCTCCTCGGCGGAGAGAGGCGTGCCGAGGTCACTCACCAACACCGTGTGTCCCAGATCCGCGAACATGCGGTGCAGCAGACGGCCCATGCCGCCCAAACCGCCGAGGATGGCGATGGTCTTGGGCTCCACGTTGAGGGGCACCTCGGCGCGCAGGCTGGCCTGATGGTCGCGGCTCGCGAGCATGAGCAGGCGCCAGATGGACTCGATCACCGACGGTGGCAGGCCCAGCTGCGCAGCCCGGTCCTTGCGGTCCGCGAGGATGGCGCGCTCGCGGGTGAGGTCACGGATGCGCACGCCATGGTTGCGCTTGTGCGCCGCGATCTCGGCGACCACGGCCATGCGCCGTGAGAGCAGCTGCAGCACGTCGCGGTCGAGCGCATCGAGCATGGCGCGCAGGACCGAGAGAGGCCGTTCGTTGGAATCGGGGTGGTTGTTCGACATGGCGCGCTGGGACAGACCATAATCCCACGGGTGCGTCGGCTCAAACTCCATCATCAGATCGCCATCGCCATGCTCACGGGCGCGGCGCTCGGAGCGGGGCTGCGCGAGCTCGCCTCGGACGGCGTAATCAGCCCGGAGCGGTTGGCGGCCGGAGCGGCCATTGGACAGGGGCTGGGGGACATCTTTCTGCGGCTGCTGCAGATGCTGGTGGTGCCGCTGATCGTCGCGTCGCTGGTGAGCGGCATCGCGGGCCTGGGAGACCTGCGCCGGCTCGGCCCCATGGGCGCACGCACGCTGGCGTTCTACTTGTCGACGAGCGCCATCGCGATCGTCACGGGCATCGTGGCGGTCCAGCTGGTGCGGCCCGGCGTGGGTGTGGACCGTGCGCTCCTGGAGTCCGGCGCCGCAGACCACGCCTTGCCCACAGCGGCCGCAGCCCCGGCCCAGGCCGTGTCGGACGTGCTCTACGACCAGCTGCTGAGGATGATTCCGACCAACCCCATCGCAGCGGCCGCCGAGGGCGCGATGCTCCCGCTGATCTTCTTTTCGCTGCTGCTGGGTGTGTTCATGAACCTGGCCGAGCACGACCCCGCAGACAGCGCCCCACCCGGCTCCGTCGCGCGGGTGCGACAGTTCTTCGAGGGGCTCTTCGCCGTCATGATGCGCATGACGTTGGCGGTCATCGCCCTCGCGCCCATCGGCGTGTTCGGCTTCATGCTGAGCAGCACGGCGTCCCACGGGGCAGAGGCCTTCGTCGCGCTCGGCGGCTACGCGCTCACGGTGGCGCTGGCGCTGCTGTTCCACGCCGTGGTGACGCTCCCCTTGCTGCTTTACGGGCTGACTCGGCGCAGCCCGCTGGCGCACGTCCGCGCCATGCTGCCCGCGCTCATGACCGCGTTCGGAACGGCGAGCAGCAACGGCACGCTGCCCCTCACCCTCGAGTGTGCCGAGCACCGCGCGGGCATCCCCGGTCGGGTGGGCGCGTTCGTGCTTCCTCTGGGCGCCACCGTGAACATGGACGGGACGGCCCTCTACGAGGCGGTCGCGGTGTTGTTCATCGCGCAGGTGTACGGCTTGGACCTGAGCTTGGCGCAGCAGGGCGTCCTGGCGTTGACGGCGCTCTTGGCCAGCGTGGGCGCGGCGGGCATCCCGCACGCCGGCACCGTCATGATGGTGGTGGTGCTGAGCGCGGTGGGCCTGCCGACCACCGCGGTTGGTCTGATCCTGGCCGTGGACCGCATCCTCGACATGTGCCGGACCACGGTGAACGTGTACAGCGACTCCGTGGCGGCCGCCGTGGTGGCGCACTTCGAGAAGCCGGACGGCGCCCCGACCTGACGCCGAGGCCGCTGGGCTCACGGGCCGCCAGCCCACGCAATTGCCGGCCCACACAGACCGAGAAGCGCCCCATGAACATCGGCGCCCTGCTCCGCGGTCTGCTGGACCTGCTCGCCCCCTTGCGCTGTCCCGGCTGCGACGAGGTCCTGGAAGAGCAGCCAGGCGAAGAGCCCCCCCTCGACCCGTTCGCGCAGGAGTTTTGCTGCACCTGCGCGCCGCTGATCGAACCGTACCCTGGCCCCGAGGCCCTGTACGAGTACGGAGGGCCGCTGGCCGAGGCCATCAAGCGCCTGAAGTACCAAGGGCGCTTGGATACGCTGCCTGGGCTGACGCGCCTGGTAGACCGGGCCCGCGCGGACCTCGTGGGAGAGGCGGACCTGGTGGTGCCCGTGCCTCTCTTCCGGAGCAGGAGGGTCGCGCGCGGGTTCAATCAGTCGGCGCTGCTGGTGGCGCCTCTCGCGAGCGCGCTGGGGGTGCCGCTCGGGCGCCGCGCCCTCACCCGCGTCCGTGACACGGCTCCCCAGGCGCAGCTGGACGCGGAGGGGCGTGAGCGCAACGTCCGTGGCGCGTTCCGGGCGAAGCCTCTGGACGGTGAGCGTGTGCTGCTCTTCGACGACGTGCACACCACCGGGGCCACCCTGGGCGCCGCGCGCGAGGCCCTGTTCGAGGCCGGCGCTTCGGAGGTCATCACCCTGAGCCTCGCCGGAAAGACGTGAACGCCTCCCTCTGCGCGGAGCGCACGCAGAGCGAGACGAGTGGCGCCCCCGGCACGATTCGAACGTGCGACCTTCGGCTTAGGAAGCCGCTGCTCTATCCTGCTGAGCTACGAAGGCGAGCGCGCGGTTTACCATGCGCGCGGGAGCCGCGCACCCTTCACGCGAGCGACACCCGCAGGGCTCAAGCCGGCCACTCGAAGGACTCGAGGTGGTTGCGCAGCGCGCTCATGTCCGGGAAGCGACGCTGAATGAGCGAGGCCTGCATACCCGCGCAGATGTAGCGGATGTGCTCGCCCGCCTTGCTGTAGTGCTTGCGCCCGCCGACGCACTGGTAGAGCACGCGCACGGCGTCCACCAGGTCGTTGCGACGCAGGCGCTGGGACGGCCGGCCACGGTCGTAGAAGTCCAAGAGGCGGATGTTGAGGTGGATGCCCGTCTGCTGGACGAGGATGTTCTGCGTGTGCACGTCGCCGTGGTACTCGCCCACCGCGTGGATGCGCTCGAGGCCGCGCGCGATGCTGTGCAGCAAGGTGAGCGCCATGAACGGGTGTAGGCGGCCGCCGCGCTGGTCCATGATGAAGGTCTCGAGGCGGACGCCATCGAAGAGGTCCGAGATGAGACACAAGACGCTCTGCCCGCGCACGTCCACGCGCATGGTGTGGTGGTAGTGCAAGACGATGGGGCAGTGCTGGAGCTTGTCGAGCTTGCGCGCGCTCCAGACCACCTGCTTGTCGGCCTCGGCCGGCTCACGGAAGAAGAGCTTGGCAGCACGGTGCACGCCCGTGGAGCGCTCCTTGATTTGGTAGACCTCGCCTTCGCTCCCCGCGCCGAGCTTCTGCACGACGCTGTACCGGTCGCCAAAGATGCGGCCGGGGGGCAGCTCGAACCCTCGCTGTCTGGACATGGTGTGGCCGCTCCGAGACCGGGGCCCGCTCAGTCCTCGAGGACGAACGTCACCTTGAGGTTGACACGATACGACGCGATCTTGCCGTTCTCGACGTGGACCTTCTGGTCCTGCACCCACGCGCTGCGCACGTTCTTGAGCGTCTTGACGGCGCGCGCGACCCCCTGCTGAACGGCGTCGTCGAAGCTGGTTTCGGACGAGGAGATGATTTCGGTAACGCGAGCGACGGACATGGGAACCTCTGGGATGAGCGGGGTATCAGGCCCCCCGGGAAGCGAGTGCGCACCCTACCGGAGTCTCGCGGGGTCCTCAATATCCAACGACGTGCAGCCCACCGGGGCTGTGACGGGATTGCAGCGCGAGGGCGTGCCGCCGGGCATTTCCACGAAGTAGGCCATGTCGTCACGAGGCGCGGGCACATCCGTGCTGATCATGTGGGCGCCGGACGCGAGCGCAGCCTCGAGGTCGTTGCTGCCGTCGGCCAGCAGGCTGGCGATGCCGTCCGCGAAGGTGCGCACCAGATAGCCCGCCTCGACGGCGGCGCGGGCTTCCGCGTTGGGGGTGTTCTGGATGCGCACCGCAGACCAGGGGTCGCCCTCCTCGGAGTCGGCGAAGATGACCCGCCCATCCAACCCGGTGCCCTCGTTCGCGTAGAGCACGCAGTCCTCGCGCGAGCAGTTGAAGAAGAAGAGGATGCGCCCACGGGTCTGGCCCAGGGTGGGCCAGCCGTCCTCGGTGACGGCTTCGTCCAGCGTCGCGCGCGCGCCCTGCACCTCGTCGGGCAGGATGACCTCCTCGGGGTCGAACACGGACAGGATCTCCGCGTCGAGCGCGTCCATGGCGGACAGGCGCTCGGGCGTGCCCATGGCCGGCAGGGTCTTGGGCTCGATCTGGATGAAGATGGGGTGGTGCCCCGGGTGCCGGCGCGACCAGCCCCGCACGTTGGTCAGGCAGTCCACGAAGGTGGCGCAGGTGGAGACGGCGTCGAAGCGCGGCAGGTGGTAGACGTTGAAGGAAGCCGTGGCCGCGTCCCAGTGCACGTCGATCTCGAGCTTGCGCACCCCCTGAGTGTCCAGCTGCTCGGCCAGCGGCGCCATGGTGTAGCTCCAGTCGGGCGCGGTCACCTCCGTGGGCTGCACGTGATAGCTGTTGTGGGTGCCTTCGCACTGCAGGTGGTTGAGGCGCAGGACGTCGTCCATGGGGTGCACCGGGTTGCTGCCTTCTCCGCAAGACGCCAGCAGCCCCGCGAGGCCCAACAGACCCGCACACGCGGCCCGCTGGAGCCCGGACGAGACACGACGCCCAGCTGTCGGGGTCGACGGCGCGATCGCGCATGGCGTGGAGGCGAGCGAGGTGGCGATAGGGCGAGGCGCAGACATGAGCGCACCTTGCCACGAAACCGACGCGAAGTGGTTGAGCGCGCCCTCCCGCTCGGCTATGGTGCCGCCTCCTTCGGGGTGTAGCACAGCCTGGTAGTGCGCTAGCTTTGGGAGCTAGAAGTCGTGGGTTCGAATCCCGCCGCCCCGACCCCTCTCAGCCTCTCGTCCCCAGCTTGCCTGGGGAGTCCCCCGCGAGGCTTGGGCCCATAGCTCAGTCGGATAGAGCGGCGGCCTTCTAAGCCGATGGTCGGTGGTTCGATTCCACCTGGGCCCGCCATACTCCAGGCGCCACTACTTGCCGCCCACCGTGCCGCCGGTCGAGGCCTTGGGGTCCACCACGTGCTGGAGGTCCACGAGGTTCCACGTGCCGTCGTTGCGGTAGAGGCGTTTCCCGAGGCGTGGGTAGTCCCCTACGTCGTGCGCGAGGCGCGCGCCCACCACGAGGCAGCGCAGGACGTCCGGGCCGGGGTTGTGGAACACGTGGGCGGGTCCGCCTGCGGGGAGCCCGACGAAGTCGCCCGGGCCGAGCTCGAAGGGCTGCTCGTCCAGGGTGACGACGGCCCGACCCGCGAGCACGTAGACGCACTCGTCCTCCTGGTAGTGGCGGTGGTACTCCGTCGAGTCCGCCCCCACCGGGACCTCGATCAGGTGCACGCCGAAGCCCGTGAGGCCCGTGGCGTCGCCGAGCGACTTGTTCACGCGGCGCCCGTTGGGGTTGAGGAAGTGGACCTTGGGGGTGCCCGCCATGGCCTCGATGTCCGCGGCAGAGAGGATGAAGCGAGCGGCGTAGGGCGTCGCGGAGGTGGAGTTGTCGTCACTCATGGGGCGAAGACATAGCCAAACGCGCGAGCTTCGTCACCAGGAGAAGCGTCACGCCACGCTGCGGCAGGTCGCGGGCTCGTTGAAGTCCGCGCTGGGTGCGCGTAGCGTGCGGGGCATGCGCACGGCTCACTTCTCTCCGGCCCTCGCCGCCCAGGTGGGGCTCCCGGCGTTGGTCTTGTCCGCCCTGTCCTGCTTCGGTCTCGGCTGCGGGGAGGAGAGCCTGCCTCCGCTGCCGGACCCGCCCAACTCCGTGCTCACGCAGGCGGAGGACCGGCCGGCGCAGGTGTACGTGCCGCGTGACTACGACCCCTCGGTGGCGTACCCGCTGGTGGTGCTGCTGCACGGCTACGGGGCGGGGGGCGGCGCGCAGAACCTCTACTTCGGGCTGAGCAACCAGACCACGGCGCATCAGTTCATCCTGGTGGTGCCCAACGGAACGCGGGACGCGAGCGGCAGCACGCACTGGAACTCGGCGGACGACCCGGACGACGTGGACGACGTGGCCTACCTGCGGCGGCTGATCGCGGAGGCCCAGGCGAACTTCCGCGTAGACGCGCGGCGGGTGTACCTGTTCGGCCACAGCAACGGTGGCTTCATGAGCTATCTGATGGCCTGCCAGGCCTCCGATGTGATCACGGCCATCGCGAGCCTGAACGGCATGCCTTTCGAAGACGCGAGCCGCTGCACGCCGGAGCGCGCGATCAGCGTGCTCCAGATTCACGGGACGGCGGACGAGTCCGTGGCGTACGAGGGCGTGATGACGGCCGACGGACACGGCTACCCCAGCGCGCCGGAGGCCGTGGCGCGCTTCGCCGAGGCGGCGGGCTGTGATCTCGACGCGGCGACCGAGGGCGAGCGACTCGACTTGGACGCGTCACTGCCCGGAGACGAGACCGACGTGCTGGAGTACACGCGAGGCTGCCGACGCGGGCTGGACGCGGCCCTGTGGACCATCGAGGGCGGCGGCCACCTGCCGGTCCGCTCCGACACCTTCGTCCCCAACGTGCTGGAGTGGCTGACGCGCCACCGGCTCTGAGGGCGTGTCTCCGGCAGGCGCGCCGCCCGCGGGCGCCCGGCCCATGTTGGTCACTCGAGGACGAAGGCACGCACCCCGCCGACGTCCATCGCGGAGCTCATGAAGTCACAGCCGCCGTCCGGCCGCGGGGAGAGGTCCGCCACCCCGCGGAGCACCGTCCGCACGAGCCGGGTCAGGCCCTCGTCCATGCCCGACGCGATGTAGATCTGGTCCACCAGCTCGTCGAGGGCGGCGATGGGTACCGCGCCCCCCACGCGCCCCTCGAGGGTGTAGTCCCCCTCGTTCAGCCGCAGCTCCGCGCGGCCCCGCAGCATGGGGAAGTCCAGGTCGATGCCCAGGATCTGGATCGGGAGGGTGACGTCCACCTCGTCCGCGTAGAGCACCCCGTCGCGGACGTACGCGCTGCGGGTGGCGGCGAACTGGTAGCCCGGGCGCGGGTCGAAGCTCTGCCCCGGCACCAAACGCGAGTCGGTCCCGACGTCCACCGGGCCCATGCCTAGACGA
This sequence comes from Sandaracinaceae bacterium, assembly GCA_020633075.1. GTDB lineage: Bacteria > Myxococcota_A > Polyangia > Polyangiales > Houyiibacteriaceae > JADJJE01. The sequence goes on along the minus strand of JACKEI010000001.1, from coordinate 765,645 downwards.
AAGCGGAGCGTGACGTGGCGGTCGTTCTCCCAGTCGTCGAGCTCCCCCACCTCGGCGATGAGCAGCAGCGTGCCGTCGTTGACCATGCCCTGCACGATGGTGGACACCGAGTCGGCGCCGAACACCACGAGCGCCGCGCCCAGGCTGGAGAGCTGGTTGTCCACCCCGCTCTCCCCCTCTGGGCTGAGGTAGTCCGGCTTGAAGCACCCCTCCGCGGCGAGCTCGTCCGTGTGGTCCAGCCCGTCGAGATCGAAGCCGCGCACGGTGCCGTCCGCCTCGGGCTCCGTCACGAAGTCCAAGCGGGCCATCACGAACGTGGCGGTCTCCCCGGGACCCGACGACGAGCTGCAGCCCGCGCCGCCCACGAACGCGGAGCACCAGACACCCACCAAGACCCACGCACCACCCAGACGCATGAGGCACAGCGTACATCCATTCCGAGGTAAGGTGCGGCCGTGACCGACTTTCAACGCCTAGTCCTCTCCCGTCCCAACGACCACGTGCTGCTCATCGGGCTGAACCGCCCCGAGAAGCGCAACGCGTTCGACCTGCTGATGCTCAACGAGCTGGGGCAGGCCATCACGCTCTACGAAGACGACCCGGACCTGCGCTGCGCCGTGCTCTACGCCGAGGGGGAGCACTTCACCGCAGGGCTCGACCTGGGTGAGGTGGGGCCCGCCGTGCAAGCGGGCGCTGCGCTCTTTCCGGAGGGCGGGGTCGACCCGCTGGGCATGCGCGGCCGCGTGCGCACCAAGCCGCTCGTCATGGCCGTGCAGGGCTACTGCCTGACCATCGGCATCGAGCTGCTGCTGGCGTCGGACATCCGCATCGCGGCGTCCAACACGCGCCTTGGGCAGATCGAGATCAACCGCGGCATCTTCCCTTTCGGCGGTGCCACGTTGCGGCTCCCGCAGGTGGCGGGCTGGGGTAACGCGATGCGCTGGCTGCTCACGGGCGACATGTTCGATGCCCAGGAGGCGCTGCGTATCGGTCTGGTGCAGGAGGTCGTCGAGCCCGGGGAGCAGCTCGAGACGGCCACGCGCATCGCGAAGATCATCGCCGTGCGGGCGCCGCTGGGCGTACAAGCCACCCTCGAGTCTTCCCGCACCATGCTGCACCAGGGCCCGGACGCCGCCGCCGACGCTCTGCTGGGGCAGGCCCGCAAGCTCATGGCGAGCGAAGACGCGGCCGAGGGCCTGCGCTCCTTCTTGGAGCGACGCGAGGGCGTGTTTACGGGGAAGTAGGCCCTACCCGCGCCGCATCACGTTGGCGTCCACCGGGTCTCGCGGCTGCCGCGTGGCGTTGACCGGCACGCTCTCGTCCTCGTAGCCAAAGGACACCCCGCACAGCATCAGCTCGTTGTCCGGGATCTCGAGCTCGCGCGCGATGAGCCCCGCGTAGGCGCGCAGCGCGGCCTGCGCGCACGAGCCGACACCTCGCGAGGTCAGCGCCAGCATGAAGGTCTGCACCCACATGCCCACGTCGAGCGCCACGCCGATGCCGAACGAGCGGTCCATGCAGACGATGGCAACGTGCGGAGCGTCGAAGAGCGCAAAGTTGCGCGCGTGCGCGTCCAAGCGCCCCTGCTTGTCGTCGCGTCCGACGCCCATCTTGCCGTACATCTCGACGGCGCACGCCACCTGCCGCTTGCGGTACTCGCCCGCGAACGCGTCGATGGGGTGCTCCATCTCCTCGTAGCGCCCAGCCGCGAAGGCCTCCAGCATGCCGGTGCGGATGCGGTCACGCGCTTCCCCGGAGGCCAGGTAGACGCGCCAGGGCTGCACGTTGCAGTTGCTGGGCGCCTGCTGAGCCAAGGCGAGGCACGCCTCGATGACGTCTGCGGGGACCGTGTCGGGCTTGAAGCCGCGGACCGAGCGCCGCGCGCGCACCACCTCGTCGAAGTCGCGGGTCACGAACGCTTGCCCTTGTCGAGGATGGCCGTCACGGCCGCGACGTTCTCGGCCGAGCCGTAGCGCGTGCTCAGCGCCAGGTTCTCGGCGGCGACCGCAGCCTCGAGCGTGGTCTCTTCGCCCTCCAGCAACAGGCGCTTGCAGGCCGCCACGGCGCCAGCCGGCGCGCCGGCCACGTCCGTCGCGATACGCAGCACCTCTTCGTCGAGCGCGTCGTCCGCGAACACACGCGTGACCAAGCCCCAGTCGGCCGCCGTCGCTGCGCTGATGGGCTTCGCGCGCAGGATGAGCTCGTTGGCGCGCTGGCGGCCAATCAAGCGCGGCAGCGTGAAGGAGCTGCCATACTCCAGCACCAGCCCCAGCTTCACGAACGGGGTCCCGAAGGTCGCGCGCTCCCCCGCGTACACCAGGTCGAAGTGCGGGAGGATGGTCACGCCCATGCCCAAGGTGGGGCCCTGCACGCACGCGATGAGGGGCTTCTCGAAGGCGCGCAGGTGGTGGGTCAAGCGCACCAGCGCATCGGGCGCGGGCTGCCCCGCGGCGATCTGCAGGAACACGTTCACGTCCACCCCGGCGCTCCACATGTCCCCGGTGGACGCCAGCACCACGGCACCCACCCCCGGGTCGGCGTTGGCCTCTTGGAGCGCGGCCACCAGCGCACCAGCCAGCTCACCGGAGAGCGCGTTCTTCTTCTCGGGGCGGTTCAGGATCAGGCGGCGGACGCGACCTTGATCTTCGCGGGCGAGTACGGGAGGGGCAGACATCGAGCCAACGATAGCAGCACCCGCCGTGCGGCGGTCGCGGGAAAACCTGCTAAGCCGGGCGCCGTGGAGCTGCTGACCCTCGACCCGCTGACGCTCGCCCTCGCGTTCGGGGTGACGGTCATTGCCGCAGGGGTGCAGGGCACGGTGGGCTTCGGCTTCGGCATCGTGAGCGTCCCCATCTTGATCTTGGTGGACCCCCGCCTGGCCCCCGTGCCGCAGCTGTGTGTGCAGCTGCCCCTGACGTTCATGATGCTCTACCGCGAGCGCAAGCACGCGGACCTGCGCAGCGTGGGGTACATGACGCTCGGGCGCCTCCCGGGGACCGCGCTCGGCATGCTGTTGATCACCGTGCCCGAGGCGGCGCGCAACGGCATCATCGGGATGATCACGCTCATCGCGGTGGCCCTGCTGTCCACCGAGCGCCGCGTCGCGCGCAACGCTCGCACGGAGACCGCGGCCGGGTTCTTTGGCGGCGCGGCCGACTACCTCTCGGCCATGGGCGGCCCCCCATTGGCGCTGCTCTACAAAGAGGATGCCGGCCCCACAGTGCGCGCATCCCTCGCGCTCGCGTTCTCGGTGGGCATCGTCATGACCCTGGGAGGGCGCGTGGTGCGTGGAGACTTCGCCGCCCTGGACCTCTGGCTGGGGCTCTTCCTGGTGGTCCCCACGCTGCTGGGTCTCTGGCTGAGCCGCTACACCATCGGCCGCGTGGAGGGGCGCCCCATGCGGCTGTCGATCCTGATCATCTCGGGCGCCTGCGCGCTGGCGCTGCTGGCCAAGGCCATCTTCTGAAGGCTCAGGAACGCGCGCGGTCGCGGGCCTCTTGCTCTTCGATCTCGCGCATGACCTCACCCGCGTCCATCTCGATGGAGCGCGGACGCGACACCTCGTCCTCGAGCACCACCTCGAGCGTGGGGACGCCGCTAGCCTTGCGCAGCAGCGGCTCGATCACCAGCGTGCGGATGTAGCGGCCGCCGACGCTGTAGGCCGCCTTTCCACGCAGCCGCAGGCTCACCCGCTTGGGAGACACGTCCAACAGCTCGACGCCGCCGCCGTCCGCCTCCAACAGCGGGCGCAGCACATCGTCGATTGCAGCCTGGACGCGCTCCTTCATGACGGGAAACAATCACCAAAACGGGACGCAGTCAACGTCTTGACGTCGACTCAGCCTGCCGGGGGCACCAGGGTCTTGGCCCGAGGGGCCGTCTGCTCGTGGTACTCCTGAATGGAGCGCACGGAAATCGGGTTGGTTCGCCGCGCCGCGATGGCGGTCACCACCGCGCTGGCCGCGGCGATGGTGGTGAAGTACGGCACCTCGCTCATGAGCGTCTGGCGACGCAACGAGCGGCTGTCGCGGATCGCCTGGGCGCCTTCGGTGGTGTTGAAGACCATGGCGATCTCACCGTTGCGCAGGCGGTCCACGATGTTGGGCCGCCCCTCGCCCACCTTGGCGACGAGCTCTGCAGGAACGCCGTCGCGGGTGAGCGCGTCGCGCGTACCGCTGGTGGCCACGATCTCGAAGCCCAGGTCGACGAGCTGACGCCCTAGCGCGCTGGCCGCCGCCTTGTCCGCGTCGCGCACGCTGATGAAGACCTTGCCTTCGTCGGGGAGCACCGTCTTGGCGCTCATCAGCGCCTTGAGGAACGCCTCGGGGAAGGTCTTGGCGATGCCCATGACCTCGCCGGTGCTGCGCATCTCGGGCGTGAGGATGGTGTCCACGCCGGGGAACTTCACGAAGGGGAAGACCGACTCCTTGACCGCCACGTACTCGGGCACGATCTCCCGGGTGAAGCCGATCTCGTCGAGCGTGGCGCCCGCCATGACCTTGGCCGCGACCTGCGCGAGCGGGACCCCGATGGCCTTCGAGATGAAGGGCACCGTGCGCGAGGCGCGCGGGTTCACCTCGATGATGTAGACGTCCTTGCCCTGCACGGCGAACTGCACATTCATCAGGCCGATGACGCCGATCTCCAGCGCGAGCGCGCTGGTGGACGCGCGGATGGTCGCGAGCACGTCGGCCGGCAGCGAGTGCGCCGGGAGCACCTGCGACGAGTCCCCGGAGTGCACGCCGGCCTCTTCGATGTGCTGCATGACGCCGCCGATGACGACGCGCTTGCCGTCGCACACGGCGTCCACGTCGACCTCGATGGCGTCGCGCAGGAAGCGGTCCACCAGGATGGTCTGGGTGTCCGCGTCGCGCACGGCCTCGAGCGCCACCTGGAAGTAGCGGCGGAGCTCCGTGGGCGAGTGGCAGATCTCCATGGCGCGGCCCCCGAGCACGTAGCTGGGGCGCACGACGACCGGGTAGCCGATGCGCTCGGCGACGTCGAAGGCCTCCTGCATACCCGTGGCGATGCCACCCTCGGGCCGCTGCAGGTTCAGCTTGGTGAGCAGCTCTTCGAAGCGCTCGCGGTCCTCGGCCCGGTCGATGGCGTCGGCGGAGGTACCCAGGATCGGCACTCCGGCCTTGGAGAGGGCCACGGCCAGCTTGAGCGGGGTCTGCCCGCCGAACTGGACGATGACGCCGTCGGGGCGCTCTTCCTCGATGATGTGCATCACATCCTCGAAGGTGAGCGGCTCGAAGTAGAGACGATCCGAGGTGTCGTAGTCCGTGGAGACGGTCTCGGGGTTGCAGTTGACCATGATGGTCTCGCAGCCGACCGCCTTGAGGGCGAAGGACGCGTGCACGCAGCAGTAGTCGAACTCGATGCCCTGGCCGATGCGGTTGGGCCCGCCGCCCAAGATCATGATCTTGCGCTTCTTGGTGGGGGACGCCTCGGACGCACGCCCGTAGGTGGAGTAGAGGTAGGGCGTGAGCGACGCGAACTCGGCGGCGCACGTGTCCACGCGCGCGAAGACGGGGGCGGCCCCGGCTGCCTTGCGGGCCTTGCGCGTGTCCACCGTGGACGCCCCACGCAGCGTGGCGATGCGGGAGTCCGTGAAGCCGAGGGTCTTCCACGCCTGCCAGGTGTCTGCGTCCACGTCGCTCGCGGCGCCCGCGACGATCTGCTGCTCGCCGTCGACGATCTCGCGCATCTGCCGCAAGAACCACGGGTCGATCTTGGTGGCGGCGTGGATCTCGTCCAGGCCGAGCCCGAGGCGCATCGCGTCGGCGACGTACCAGATGCGCTCGCCGAGAGGCGTGCGGATGACCTCGAGGACGGCGTCCCGGAGCTCCTCCTCGGTGGCCGGGGGCAGCTCGTCGCGCACGGCGTTGGGGTTCGCGCTGCGCGCCTCGCCCGCGTTCGCCAGCTCGCGCATCTCGGCGGCCAGGTCGCGGTAGTCCACCTTGCCGATCATGGAGTCGAGGCCGTCGTGGCCGGTCTCGAGGGAGCGCAGCGCCTTCTGTAGCGACTCCTTGAAGGTCTTGGCGATGGCCATGGCTTCGCCCACGGACTTCATCTGCGTGGTGAGGCGCGGGTCCGCCCCGGCGAACTTCTCGAACGCGAAGCGGGGCACCTTGGTGACCACGTAGTCGATGGTGGGCTCGAAGGCCGCGCTGGTGCCGGTGATGTCGTTGCGCAGCTCGTCCAGCCGGTAACCCACCGCGAGCTTGGCGGCGATCTTGGCGATCGGGTAGCCCGTGGCCTTGGACGCGAGCGCCGAGCTGCGGGACACGCGCGGGTTCATCTCGATGACGATCAGGCGGCCGTCCGCCGGGTTCAGCGAGAACTGGATGTTGCTGCCGCCGGTCTCGACGCCGATCTCGCGGATGATGTCCCGCGCGGCGTTGCGCATGCGCTGGTACTCGCGGTCCGTGAGGGTCATGGCGGGCGCCACCGTGATGGAGTCGCCGGTGTGGACGCCCATCGGGTCCAGGTTCTCGATGGTGCAGACCACGATGAAGTTGTCGGCCGTGTCGCGGATGACCTCGAGCTCGAACTCCTTCCAGCCGAGGAGGCTCTCCTCGATGAGGCACTCGTGCACGGGGCTCATCTGGAAGGCCCAGTGGATGGCGCGGTCGAACTCCTCGCGGTTGTAGGCGATGCCGCCGCCCGTGCCGCCCATGGTCAGCGAGGGGCGCAGCACGACGGGGAAGCCGAGCTGCTCCACCGCGGCGACCGCTTGGTCGTAGGTCTTGGCGGTCCAGGCGCGTGCGCACTCGACGCCGATCTTCGCCATGGCCTGCTTGAAGAGATCGCGCTCCTCGCCCTTGCGGATGGCCTCGACCTTGGCGCCGATCAGCTCCACGCCGTACTTCGTGAGGATGCCCTGCCCGTCCAGGTCGAGCGCCAGGTTGAGCGCGGTCTGGCCGCCCAGCGTGGGGAGCAGCGCGTCGGGGCGCTCGCGCGCGATGATGGCCTCGAGCACCGACGGGACCAGCGGCTCGATGTACGTGCGCGTGGCGAACTCCGGGTCCGTCATGATGGTGGCCGGGTTCGAGTTCACCAGGATGACCTCGTACCCTTCCTCCATCAGCGCCTTGGCGCCTTGGGTTCCGGAGTAGTCGAACTCACAGGCCTGTCCGATGACAATCGGGCCAGAGCCAATGAGGAGGATCTTCTTGATGTCGTCGCGGCGCGGCATAGGCTCGATCGGCTGGAGGGGTGGCCGCGATCCTGCCTCGATTCGAGAGCGACGCTCACGACCGGGGCCGCTTTATCAGAGCGATGGGGGACCGGCAAGGCGGTGCGCCCGAGAAGGCTCAGTTGGCTTCGAGCAGGGCGCGGATCTCCGCCTCGAGCCCGGCGGCGTCGGCGGCGCGGAATCCGCGGTGCACGCTGCGCACCACCCCCGCGCGGTCGATCAGGTACGACGAGGGCATGGTGGTGGGGTCGTAGCGCCCCGCGACGGCGTGCTGGGCGTCGTGGACGACCGGGAAGGTCAGGGGCTGACGCTCGAGGAAGCGGGTCATGTTGGAGACGTCTTGGTCGACGTTGACGCCCACCACCACCAGCCCGCGCTCGCGGTAGGTCCGGTAGAAGCGCTCCAGCACGGGCAGCTCTTCACGGCAGGGGGCACACCAGGAGGCCCAGAAGTCCACCAGCACCACCTTGCCGCGCAAGCTCTGGAGATCCACGCGCTGACCGGCGCGGTCCGTGAGGCCGATCTCGGGAGCGGGCTGCCCGCTACGGAGGGCCAGGGCGGCTGTGGGACCGAGGAAGGACGCCGCCACGAAGGCGAGCGCGGCGAGCGCGGCGAGGGAGCGGTGCATGAGCCGCTCGGACGAGGCGCCACGGAGAAGATTCACGCGCGCTCTCATCGCGCCGCGATCTCCTCGCGCAGGTACTCCACCAGTTCGTCCAGCTGCGCGGGAGGCAGCTCGCGGCCGTTGACGTAGACGGATGGGGTGCTGTTGACCCCGATGCGCTGGCCCTCTGCCCGGGAGCGGTCCACCCGTGCGCGCAGGGCCTCGTCTTCGAAGTCCGCCCGGAAGCGGTCCATGTCCAGCCGCAGGGACTGCGCGTAGCGCGCGATGTCGTTGGGCTCGAGCGCGGTCTGGTTGTCGAAGAGCAGGTCGTGCATCTCCCAGAACTTGCCCTGCGCGCCGGCGGCTTCCGCGGCCACGGCGGCTGCGGCGGCGTGCTGGTGCATGGACAGCGGGTAGTGCCGGAACACCAGCCGCACCTGCCCGGGGAACTCCTCGACCGCGCGGTTGAGCGGCCGGTGGGCGCGCGCGCAGAAGGGGCACTCGAAGTCGCTGAACTCGACGATGGTGACGGGCGCCATCACGGCGCCGCGGATGGGCGCGTCGTCCAGGTTGATGTCGATGCGCGTGTCGCTTCCGTAGCGGATGCGGAAGTGGTCGCGCAGCTCGTCTCGCTCGAGACCGCCGGCCGCCAGGCGCGCCAGGTAGCGCGCCGCAGGGACGCAGGTCCGGCACGCGACGTTGGTGGTGATGCACTCGGCGACGCTCACCGGCTCGCCGCAGGGGGAGGTCAGGTCACTGACCTGCGACCACCAGATGCGTCGCGCGGTGCGGTCCAGCTCCGAGGTGTCCACCCCTGGGAGGTCCTGGGGCGCGCTCTCCGACGGCCGCGAGGGGCTCGCTTCGGGTGACACCACCTGGGCCTCCGTGGTCGCAGCCGCCTCGTCGCCGCCGCAGCCGGACGTACCCACTGCCAGGAGCCCAAGCACGACGCCCAGCCCGACGCCGGAGGCTCCCCCTCCCCGCTTCACGGGGGACTCACTCTTGGACCCAGGGTTTGACCACTTCATGGCGGCCGGATGGTAGCAGCCTCGTCGGCGATTGCGAGCCTCCCCTCACGTCGCCGGGCGCCACCGCCAGAGTCAGGACTGGCTGTACGACGCCAGCTGTCCGCGAACCACCTCCTCGTTGATTCCGGAGCGGATGAAGTCCTTCAGACAGTCCGCGATGGTCAGCATCAGCGCGTCGACCCCATCGTCGTCGATCAGCTTGGACAACAGCGCGCGGGACTCGCGGCTGTCTTCCGTGCGGAGGAATCCCCTGACTTGATCAATCGTGATGCCACCTTTGAAGTCGATTATGGCGTTCTCGACCAGGTAGCGTGCAAGCTCGTTCACGCGAGGGCCTCCTTGGAATGGAAAGAAACTACGTTCCTGCGCATCTAATCGCGCGGACCCCCAAATAGCAAGTATTGCGCCCGCTCAGTGGCCGAGATCGGGCGGCCCGTCGGCGGGCGGGAACTCGAACGCCGGCAGAGACATGAAGGCCTGCTTGAGCGCGTCCCCCCAGCCCTGAGAGATGGTCTGGAAGTACGGGTCTTCACGGTTGATGCGCAGCTGCCGCGTGACCCGCAGGGAGTCGCGCTCGTAGACCTGCAGGTCCAGGGGCATGCCCACGGAGAGGTTGGCCTTGATGGTGGAGTCGAAGGAGACGAGCAGCAGCTTGATGGCGTCTTCGAAGGTCATGGACGGGTCGTAGGCCCGAATGAGGATGGGACGTCCGTACTTGGTCTCGCCGATCTGGAAGAAGGGGGTGTCGTCGGAGGCCTCGAGGAAGTTGCCCTCCGGATAGATCATGAAGAGCCGTGGCTCGGTGTCATCGATCTGGCCGCCCAAGATGACGGTCGCCGAGAAGGTGGAGTCTGCGCGCTGACCGGTGCCGCTGGCCTGACTGATGATCTCCCGGAGGGTCTCACCCACGATGCGCGCGACCTGAAACATGGAGGGCGCCTCGAGGATGGTGGGGCTGCGCTCGGCGGGGGCCTTGGCGCGCTCGTCCAGCAGGCTGACCAGGGCCTGCGTGGTGGCCAGGTTACCCGCCGTGAGCAGCGTGATGACGCGATCGTCCTTCACCCACGTGAACATCTTCCGGAACTTGGAGATGTTGTCCACGCCCGCGTTGGTGCGCGTGTCCGACATGAAGACGAGCCCGCGATCCATTCTTAATCCAACACAGTAGGTCATGGTCGTGCTTGCCTCGGCAGGGGGTGGGGTGCCTCGGCGCGTATCTTACTGCTCGCTGACCTGCACGGCGACCACCATCGACTCCGAGGCGACCCCGTAGCGCATGCCGGAGATGGGGGCGGCGTCCTGGTAGTCGAGGCCCGTCGCGACGCGCACATAGCGCTCGTCCGGGCAGACCTCGTTGGACACGTCGAAGCCAACCCAGCCGAGCCCCTGCACGTACGCCTCCGCCCAAGCGTGGCTGGCTTCCTGGTCCACCTGCTCGTCCATCATGAGGTAGCCGCTCACGTAGCGCGCCGGCAGCCCCATGAGGCGCGCGGCGCTGAGGAAGACGTGCGCGTGGTCCTGGCAGACCCCCTTGCCGGCCGCGAGCACCTCTTCGACCGCAGAGGTCGAGGTGGTCTGCCCCTTGCTGTAGGTCACGCGAGCGCCGATGGCGTCCGAGAGCGCGTGCAGCCGGGGGAGCGCGTCCGCCGAGGGATCGCCGAGGGAGGCGACGAGCTCCTGCACGGCCGCCCCGGGCGTGGTGAGAGGTGTGGTGCGCCGGAAGAGCCACAGCGGCGCGTAGCCGTGGTGCTCACCGGCCACGCCGGCGCAGTCGCGGGTGTCCACCTGCCCCTCGGAGCGGACGTGGATCTCCGTCGCGTCAGGGTCGAGGCTGATCAGCTCCACGCGGTTGTGGAAGTGGTCGAAGTACGAGACCTCCTTCTTCCCGCCGTCGATCTCGGTCTTCCACGTGAGCACCGTCTGCGTGGGGTCCGAGTTGGGAGTCAAGCGCAGCCGCGACAGGCCGTAGCGCACGGGCGCGTCGTACTTGTAGTGGGTCGTGTGGGAGATCGTGAGGCGCATCTTCTGGACTACTCGTAGAAGCGGAAGTCACGCTCGATCTGGTGACCGAGCGCGTTGTTCTTGTCGACGAAGCGCTCGATGAACTCGTGCAGACCGGAGTCGAAGATGGTCTCGATGCGCTGCCCCTTGAGGTTGGTGCGCGTCTGAGCCGCGACCGAGAGGCTCTCGTATTCCTGCTCGTACTCCTCCGAGAGGTGCTTGAGGTTGTCGAAGATGCGGTCGTAGCAGAACGCGAGGGAGCGCGGCATGCGCCGGTCGAGGATGAGGAAGTCGGCGATGGTCTGGGGGTTCACGTCGCCCTGGTTGAGCCAGTGGTAGGCTCGCTGGGCGGAGACGCAGCGCAGGATGGTCTCCCACTGCACGTTGTCGAGCGAGGACCCGATCTGCGCCGCCGAGGGCAGGAGCACGTAGTACTTCACGTCCAGGATGCGCGCCGTGTTGTCCGCCCGCTCGAGGTAGGTACCGATGCGCGCGAAGTCGTAGATGTCGTTGCGCAGCATGGTCCCGTTCATGGTGCCGCGAACCAGCGCCGTCTGTTGACGGATGGTGTCGAGGATACGCGGGAGGTCCCGGCTGGCGGGGGGTTCCGCGAGCACGTCACGGAGCGTCATCCAGCCCACGTTGGTGGCTTCCCAGACTTCGCGTGTGAGCGCGGTACGCACGAGCCGCGCGTTGGTGCGCGTGCCCTCCATGGTGGAGAGCACACTCGAGGGGTTGCTGCGGTCGCGCAGCAGGAAGTCCACGACCCGCTCGGCGTCGAACGCCTTGTGGCGTGCCAGGTACGCGCCGCGCACCCCCGAGGTCGCGACGATGGACGCCCACTCGTCCTCTTCCGACGACGAGCGCGTGAGGGCGATACGCAGCCCCGCGTCCACGAGGCGCGCGGTGTTCTCCGCGCGCTCCAGGTAGCGAAACATCCAGAACAAGCCGCCTGCGGTCTTTCCCAGCATGAGCCTATTCCTCCAGGACCCAGGTGTCTTTGGTGCCGCCGCCTTGGCTGGAGTTGACCACCAGAGAACCCTTCTTGAGCGCCACGCGGGTCAGGCCGCCGGGCGTGATGTAGATCTTGTTCGGCGACATGAGCACGAACGGGCGGAGGTCCACGTGCCGCGGGGCTAGGCCCGCGCGCTTGAGGATGGGCACGGTGGACAGCGCGAGCGTGGGCTGCGCGATGTAGTTGGCGGGGTTGGCGCCGAGCTTGGCGGAGAAGGCCGCGAGCTCCTTGCGGCTGGCCGCCGGTCCTACCAGCATGCCGTAGCCACCGGAGCCGTGGACCTCCTTCACCACGAGCTCGGCGAGGTGCTCGAGCACGTACGCGAGCGAGTCCGGCTCGGAACAGCGCCACGTGGGCACGTTCTTCAGGATGGCCTGCTCGCCCGTGTAGAACTCGACGATCTCGGGCATGTACGAGTAGATGGCCTTGTCGTCCGCGATGCCGGTGCCCGGGGCGTTGGCGATGGTGATTCGGCCGGCGCGGTACACGTCCATGATGCCCGAGACCCCGATGACCGAGTCCGGCCGGAACGTGAGCGGGTCCAGGAAGGCGTCGTCCACGCGCCGATAGAGCACGTCGATGGGTTGGTAGCCGCGCGTGGTGCGCATGGCGACCCGCCCGTCGACGACGCGCAAGTCGTGGCCCTCCACCAGCTCCGCGCCCATCTGGTCCGCGAGGAACGAGTGCTCGAAGTACGCGGAATTGTGGATGCCCGGAGTGAGCACCGCGACCACGGGGCGCCCCGCCGCGCACGAGGGAGCGCAAGCGGCCAGCGAGCGGCGCAGGTGCTTCGGGTAGTCCCCGACCGGCCGCACCTTCTGCCTGGCGAAGAGCTCCGGGAACATCTGCAGCATGGTCTCGCGGTTCTCGAGCATGTACGAGACACCCGAGGGGGTGCGCGCGTTGTCCTCCAGCACGAAGAAGTCGTCCTCCCCGGTGCGCACGATGTCCACGCCGACGATGTGCGTGTACACGTTCGCGGGCGGTGTCGCGCCCACCATCTCCGGCAGGAACGCCTCGTTCTGGTCGATGAGGCGCGCCGGGATGCGACCCGCCCGCAGGATCTCCTGGCGGTGATAGATGTCGTGCAGAAACGCGTTGATGGCTCGCACGCGCTGCTCGATGCCGCGCGACAGCCGCGTCCACTCGCGGTCCGAGAGGATGCGCGGGATGATGTCGAAGGGGATCAGGCGCTCGGCAGCGTCTTCGTCCCCGTAGACATTGAACGTGATGCCCGTCCGCCGGAAGATCGCCTCGGCGTCTGCGGAGCGCTGCAGCAGGCGAGCGTTCTCCTCCCCGTCGAACCAAGCCTTGTAGTCTTCATACGGCCCGCGAGCCGTGTCCCCTTCACCTAGCATCTCATCGAAGAAGCGCGCTGCATCCATGGACTGCAGGCTAGATTTACTTGATTGCACACACAAGCTTTCTTCGACCCACTGCGGCGTCAAAATGGCGCCCTGTAGACCGATTGTTTCGCGACGATTTCCAGGCTATTTCACCGTGAACCATCGGCACGAACCTCCGTCAGCTCAGGACGGGGGAGGCGGCGCTCCCGCTTCAATCCAAGCCCGGACAGCGGCCGTGCCTCGCACCAGTGTCGGCTGACCGCTGGGCATCACCTTGCCACAGATCGCCCTCTGTGTGGAGGGTATCGTGGCGTCGGCCAGCTTGTGGAGCAGATACGAGCGGTCTGGATTGGCCGTATCCACCATGAGCGGAGCGATATCAAACGCGCAGTCGTCGACGGGCTCTTGCGTGGTGAGGGCCATGTAGGCCAGCGCGGGAGTGGACAAGTCCAGCTCCTCGTTGGTGCCACCGGGCGCGTGGCAGCCGACGACGCAGCCCACGGCCAACACGTCGTCATAGACGCGCGTGAAGAGGTTCCCGGTGGTGTTGGAGTCGTCCTCGCACACGGGGGTACGCAAGCCGATCTCGCCGTCGTTGATTCGAGGCAGCGCGGGGTCCGAGGCCTCCGCGACCGGCGCGCCACAGGCTAGCCAGGAGCGCAGCGTGCGCCGCCCGGCGGCGGTGTTCACGGCCTCGAGAGGCTCGCCAAAGCTGCAACGCCCGAGCTCGAAGGCCACGTGGCGGTACCCGCCCGGCGCGCGCCCCTCCAGGTCTTCGTCGAGGGGGGGCATGGTCCCCCGGTGCACCTCGCGCCAGATGGCGGCCCGGTGACCGCTGACCGTCTCGAAGTTGGCGCCCAAGCGGCTCAGGAACGTCGCCTCGGGGCGCCCGAGGTTGTCCACGGTCCCGACAGGCAGGTCGAAGTCGAAGCCCTCCGGCACGCCGACCCGCTGAGCGCCCTCTGCGGCCTCGCTGTGGCAGCGCCCAGCCCCGCACGAGCCGTTGAGCAGCGCCTGACCGGCGTACATGATGCGCCCCTCGCCGTCGACCACGAGCTGCTCGCCCAGCTCCTCGTCACAGACGCCGAGATCGGGGGTGCACGCCCCCAACGCGAGAGCGCTGCCCACGAGCAGCGGTCGCCAGGCTGGGGCTCGCATCAGAAGGTCACCTCGGCGCCGACGGCGATGCGCAGGCGGTGGGTGGTCAGCGTCCACTCTCGCTCGGCGCTGGCGAAGTTGGACTCCGCTGACGAGCGCAGCAGGGGCGACCAGGACCACACGTAGCCCAGCGTCCCGCGCAGCGCGAACCAGCTCGCCGCCTCCCAGCGCACGCCCGCGTCGGCGCCCACCATCAGACCCAGCCGCGGCCCGCGCCAGGTGTTGTAGCCGGAGTTGCGGCTGTTGTTGATGAACTCACGCAGCTCGTCTCCGGGCGCGATGATGGACGCTCCCAGCCGCGGCGTGAGCACGATCGAGATGTCGTCCTTCACGGGCAGGAGGATGTCCAGACGCACGTCCAGGAGCAGCAGCTGCCCCATGCCCACGGTGTCTCCGTTGTCCGGATCGACGGCCAGAGACCCGCCCCACCCGAAGCCGCCGCCGAGGCGCATGTTGTCCCGGATGCCGAACATCAGCCCCAGGTACAGAGAGCCCCCGAGCGCGCGCGCGGAGTCCGAGTCGTCGGTCTCGAGACGGTTGACCCGGGTGTAGCGATCCAGGCGCTGCACGTCCACGCGCATGGCGCCCTCGAGCACGAAGGCGTTTGGAGCGTCCTCGTCCTCGGCCGCGGCCGAGCGCCGCGAGCGAGCAGGCGGGGGCTCGTCGGGGGCCGGCGCTGCCTCGGCAGAAGCGCGCGAGGGGCTCAGCAAGACGCAGCCGGACACGAGGGTTAGCGCGTACAGTGCTACGCGAATGCGGACGAGGGAGGGAGCGGAGGATCGGCTCATTTGGCGAGCATACCGAATCCGTGAGCTTGCGAACATCTATTGCACAGTGCCGCTGACCTCTCTAGTCTGTCTAGTGGCACGGTAACTCGGCCGCTGCTCCTCCCCCAGCGACCGCCCGCCCGGAGTACGCATGGCACCCTTCCAGCAACGCAGTCCACGCTGCCCCTCTCACCGCACGTCGGGCGTTACGCCTTGGCCGCAGCGCGCCCGCCGGGCATCCGTAGCGCTGCTGACGCTCGTCAGCTCGGTTGCCCTGAGCGCCTGCTCAGGGGACGGTGGCTTCAGCGCAGCGGAGCCCGCCCGGGGCCCGGGTCAGTTCGTCGGGCGGACCGCGCCCCTGAACGACACGTTCGGGGGTGGCGCAGGGGGGGACAACACGCCGCGCGCTCTCGGCGTCGGCGAGCTGGCCGACTGGCGCTCGTGCGGGGCAGCCTGCCAGGCCCACTGCGCGAGTCAGACCTTTGCCAACCCGCTGGACGAGGCCATGTGTCCGCACCTCTGGGGCGCGGGCTTGGACACCCGGCCCATCAACGAGACAGAAGCCTGCCGGCGCATGTACGTCGACCTGGCGGGCTACTTCCCGACCCTCTTCGAGATCGAGCGGAGCTGCCTAGGGCGCCCCGCCGACGAGGTCGCCCTGCGCCTGATCTCGAGCGACGAATTCGTGCGCGTCAACCAGCTGCACTGGTCCGATCAGCTGCGCTACGACAACATCAGCGTCAACTTCGAGCGCATCTTCGATGCGGACGAGCTGGTGGGAAAGACCTACCGAGGCCTCGTGCGCTACGACGAGTTCCTGGAGGTCATGAGCGCGCACCCCGTGCTGACGCGCCGCTTCGACAACCCGGGTGACCGCGTCGAGGCGCTCTTCACGCTGTTCCTGGGGCGCCCTCCCTTCGACAACGAGCGGGCGGACATGGCCAAGCTCTACACGCTCTGGAACAACCACTACGTCGACCACCCACAGCTCGGCATGCGGCTCCCGGACGCCTTCATTCAGCACGCCTGTGTGGACGAGCGCGGGAACATTGACCCGAACACCCAGGGTCAGTGCACCAGCCTCCTGTGGGGCTACAACCAGGTCATCCTGGAGCCCGACTTCCGTGCCAACGAGGGGCGGACGTGGTCGGAGAACCTGACCGAGGAAGAGTGGCGCATCCTCCAGACCCCCGGACGCATCCTGTCCGTGCGCAGCGAGGCGTGGGAGCACGCGGTGTCGGACGTGCTCGAACAGTACCTGGGTTACAACCTGGCGTTCTACGCCCCCTCGGTGCTGCAGCCGCTGGTGGAGTACCTCTTCGCGCACGGCGGTGACATCCGCAGCATCCACTACGTGGTGGCCACCTCGCAGCTGTACCGGCAGACCACCACCTGTCCGGACGACGTCTGCGGCGACGACCTGAACCCACCCGAGTGGACCTTCGGGCCTCTCAAGCAGGTGGACTCGCAGGTGTGGCTGGACACGCTCGAGCGCTTTGGCAGCACGGACATCGGAAACTGCGACCGGCGCCTCCCCAACACCCGCGATCTCGCGCAGGCGGGGGTCTACGGGGTGGACGTGCTGGTCAGCTCCGAGTGGACGCTGAACGACGAGGGACGCGTGGACGAGCGCTACCGCGACGTGGCCCGCACCCTCGGCGGCTGCCCGGACAACCAGGTCACCACGCGCTTCCAGGCCATCAGCATCCTCAACACGGCAACCCAGGAGTCGTTCGTGGCGGAGATGTGCAACCCGGGCGGCTCCTCCGAGAACCCCGTGGACGCCGCGCGGATCCTGCCCGAGAGCGTGGCGGCGAACCGTGCGCTCGACGACACGGTCGCCGAGGAGGTGGTCGAGTACCAGGTGCGCACCTACTTCGGCCGCGCGGCCACCACCGATGAGCGCGAGATGGCGCGCGTCGGTGGCGCCGCCTGCGTGCCCCAACCGTGTGACGCCGAGACCTTCGCCCGGGTCATCTGTTACGCCCTCCTCTCCAGCGGCGAGATGCTCTTCTACTGAGGTTGTCATGACGCGACGCAAGCCAACATCATCCAAGAGCACCGCCACCGAGAAGGCTCCCTTCGCGCTGAGCCGGCGAGGCTTCCTGAAGGTCGGCGCGGCAGGCCTGGCCGCCAGCTCCGTGCCGAGCCTGTTCATCCCCAACCGCGCCATCGCGCAGACGGGCGGGCGCGGCACCATCAAGCACCTCTTGTACGTGCGCCTCTCCGGGGGCTTCCGCTTCCCGACCGCGTTCAACGCGGACGTGTCGGGCGCGTACAACCCGTTCGGCAGCGCCTCGGGCGTTCCGTCGGGCGTGGACTGGGGTGTCAGCAACCTGCTCATGCGCGCGGGCTTCCTGGACGCCAACCGCACAGCCGCGGGGATGCAGCCCGTCCACCAGCTGGCCGACCGCATCACGGTCATGCCCACCGTCGATCACGAGCCCCTCGCGGGCTACGCCGACGGCAACCACACGACGGGCCTCGAGCGGTACTACACCGGCTACGTCAACGGCTCGGCGGGCTTCTTCACGCGCATCAACCTGGGCCTCGCGGATCGCTACGCGACCGCGCTGTCCGAGGGCCGCGTGCTGCTGCCGCCGTTCGTGATGGGCGGCGCCGCGATGGCCCGCGGTCTGGGGGCGTTCGCGCCGTACAGGCCACCCGTGCTCAGCGGCGGCTCGTTCGACCGCTTCGCGGCCTCGGCTGCGGGGGCCATCCCGGACTGGGGCCGCCCGATGGTCACCGCCACGGACGCCCGCATGCGGGACCGGCAACACCTGCGGCAGCGTGATCGCGTGGACGCCTACGTGCAGTCGCGCGCGGCCACGGAGGCCTACGCGCAGATCTTCGCGGACCCGCTGCTGGCCACGGACCGCGCGTCGGACACGCTGGTGGACGGCATCTCCAACACGGAGCTGTCCATGCTCTTCGGCACCAGCTCTTCGGCGCGCGACATCCGGCTGGCGCTGCGCCTCTTCCACTTTGGTTGTCCGGCGGTCTACCTGGACCAGGGCGGCTACGACTACCACTCGGGCGAGCAGGACCGCCTGCCCGGGTCCATGGAGGCGCTCAACCAGCTCACGTCGGCGCTCATCAACGTGCTGCCGCGCATGAGCCACCCGGACGGCGGGACCTACTGGGACCACACCCTGGTGGTGTACGGCAGCGAGTTCTCGCGCACCGCGCGCGGCGACCGCTTCAACTCGGCGCGCGGCTCCGACCACAACGGCGACAACTCGACGCGTTGGATGTCCATGCCCTTCTTCGGCGGGCCGGTTCCGGGCGGCCGCATGGTCGGCGCCACCACCGCGCGTGACGACCTGCGCGCCGAGGGCACGGTCTACTCGTACCGCTCCGTGCTCAACACCCTGATGGACGGCCTGGGCTGCGACCCCGAGGTCGCGTTCCCTGCAGACCCTGTCGTACCGGACCTCTTCGGATGAACGGAGCCACCATGACGAACCGACGCATCGGCTCTCTGCTGCTCATCTGCGCCTCGCTGGTGGCGTGCCAGGACGGCGGCTTCCGCCACGCGGACCCGGGCGACCCCCCTCCGGGCCTGGAGTGGCTCCCCGACGGCGGCGCCCCCTTCTTCGGGCCCACGCGCACCGTCACGCCCTACACCGGCAGCGAGGCTGCCGTGCTCGAGGCCCAGGCCGCCCTGCCCACCGGCAGCGAGCTGCAGGCGGAGGTCATCATCCGCAGCTGCGGCCCCATCAACGGGGTGTGCCACAACGAGAAGGAGTACCCGGACCTCCACACGCCGGCCAACTTCGCCTCTACCATCGGCGCTCCGTGCAACATCCAGTCGGGCACGCCCGAGGGCGTCTTCGACCGCTGCGAGCGCACCGGCGACCGCTTCACCTTCGACGACAACCGTGAGGTGGAGATCGGCTGGGTGGAGTACATCCCGCCGGAGGGCGACGCGATGGTAGTGGTCGGACCGGACATGCCGGGCCTACACATGCACTTCTCGGACCCCGTCGCGACCTCCTATGACGGTCGCTACACCTCGGGCCGCTTCGTGCGGACCTTCGTTCGGGCAGGCAACACCGTCGAAGACCTGACCTACTTTCGCTACGAGCAGCGCTACCGCATCTTCGACGACGGGCACCACGTCGTCGCCGAGGTGCCGGGCTACCTGGCGAACGCCATCCAGAGCTTCATGGCCTCCGGCATCGAGCAGGGGGACCTGAACCGCAACGGCGTCTACGGCGCACGGCCGAACGTGATGGGCGTCCGCACCGGGCCCATCTCCATGATCCGCGCCGGTGACCCGGAGACCAGCTACCTGGTGGGCCGCCTGCGTGGGCACATGGGCGGCACCCCGGTGCCCGGGTCGCGCATGCCGCTCGCAAACGAGCCCTTCTCCGTGCCGGAGATGCTGGCGCTGTTCTGCTTCATCGAGGGCCTGGACCCCGCAGTGCGAACCGTCAACCTGTTCGACCCCATCGACTACAACGGCTGCTCCTACGCGCAGAACCCTGCCCTACTGGACGGCCTCGCGGTGGAGGGCTCGGGCACGGGCTTCGCTAGCCGCATCCGGCCGCTCATCGAGGCCAACTGCTCCGGCTGTCACGACGACCTCGATCCCGAGGAAGACCTGACCCTGCAGGGCAGCGGTCTCTACGACCGGCTCATGATGCCGTCCGCGCAGGACCCCATGGGGCGCCCGCTGATCGACCCGGGCAACCTGGCCAACAGCTACCTGTGGCTGAAGCTGATCGGGGACCCGTCCATCGACGGGCTGCGCATGCCCATCAACCCCATCGCGGGCAGCGGCGCGCTGGACATGGACAAGCTGGACGACATCCGCACCTGGATCGAGAACGGCGCACCCAACGACTGAGCGGCCGGCGTGGGCTCGGCCGCGCTCGCTGGCACGGCGCTGGTGCGCGCTGGGGAGGGGACATGTGACGCCGGGCTGGCGTAAGCTCGGCCGAGATGTCCCGGGTGGTGAGTCGTCGCAAGATCGAGATGGTGTGGCGCTGCTCGTCGTGCGGCCACCAGAACCGTGGGCGCGACAAGGAGTGCACCCACTGCGGCAACCCGAAGGACGCCAGCGAGCACTTCGAGATGCCCTCGAGCACGGCCGCGGCGCCCAGCGTCACCGACCCCGCCCTGCTGCGTCTGGCGGAGGCCGGGCCGGACTGGCGCTGCAGCTACTGCGGCAGTGACCAGCGGCGGCTGAACAACACCTGCGCGCTGTGTGGCGCGGCGATTGAGCAGGGCACGTCGACGGCGCAGCCGGGGGCGAGCGGGACGGACGCAGACGGCGGCGCGGTGAGCGGGCTGGGGGCCGCGGCTCGCCCGGGGGCAGCGGGGGGAGCGGCAGCGGCCCGGTTGAACGCCATGGACATGGAGGGGGACGACACGCTGGACCCGCTCGCGTGGGGGCGTGGCCTGCGTCGCAAGCGGCTGCGGCTAGCGCTCAAGGTCCTGGCCGGACTCGTAGTGGCGGGGACGACGCTCTTCTGCGGTCTCGGCTGGTGGTGGACGCGCCCCTTCGACGCGGTGGTCCAGTCGTCGCGCTGGGAGCATGAGGTCGTGGTCGAGCGCTACCAAGTGATGGGGCACGAAGGCTTCTCGGAGGCGCAGCCGGCTGGCGCCTTCGACGTGACGCCGCTCGGCCAGCGTCATCATCATGACGAGCAGGTGCTGGATCACTACCGCACCGAGCACTACACCGAGCAGGTCGCGTGCGGCGAGGACTGCTACAGCGTGGCCGAGTCGTGCTCCGAGCACTGCTCGTCGGACAGCAACGGCTTCGCCACGTGCGAGACCGTCTGCTCGGGCGGCGGCGAGCGCTGCACGACGCGCTACTGTAGTGAGTCGCGCCAGAGGGAAGTGCCGGTGTACCGAAGCGAGCCGCGCTACGCGACCTGGTACTCGTGGCGCGTGTGGGAGTGGGTCCAGGCCCGCACGCTGCACCGAGAGGGCGCGGGTCCTGCGACGGTGTGGCCCACCGACGCCGAGGTGGCGCTCAACACGAACGTCGGCGCGGGCGAGCGCGAGAGGGCCACCCGTGTAGGCCGCTACTCCGTGACGCTGCACAATGAAGACGGGGAGGTCTTCGAGCTCCGGCCGGAGCAGGAGAGCGAGTTCACGACGTATTCGGCCGGGCGGACGCTGCGGGTGCGCTCGACGCTGGAGGGGAACCAGGTGGAGCTGGCGCCCGTGGACTGAGACCTCCCGCGGCCGGTTAAAGCAACACCCCCGCGTGAAGCGGGGGTGCCGGTCGGAGAGCTCGTAAGCCGAGTTTTGTCCCCACGTCCGTCGCCGGCGCGTGGGTGGTGGTCATTCATCTAGGGCGCACGTCACCGTGCGTCTCCAGCGACACTACCCGGAAGCATCAGGCGGGCCGCCCTCAAACGCTTCCCTATTTGGTCTTGCTCCGAATGGGGTTTACCTCGCGACCGACGTTACCGCCGGCCCGGTGCGCTCTTACCGCACCCTTTCACCCTTACCGCGAGGCCCATCCCCCCGAGGGGAGCGGGGCGTCGTGGCGGTCTTCTCTCTGTGGCACTGTCCTCGGGGTCGCCCCCACCAGGCGTTACCTGGCATTCTGCCCTGCGGAGCTCGGACTTTCCTCCCGCGCCGCCAGCAAGCTGACGACACCGACGATCACCCGAGCCGCTCCGACGCGAGGGTCATACGCAACTCGGTGCGCCTTCGCAACCCCGGCTTTCTGCGGAACGCGCGGGAAAGTGGACCGACCGGGCAGCGCGGCTAGTCTCCGCGCATGCGTTCTGCTCGCTTCTTCTCCGTGCTCGTGA
The DNA here is from genome assembly GCA_020633075.1 of Sandaracinaceae bacterium. Taxonomy (GTDB): domain Bacteria; phylum Myxococcota_A; class Polyangia; order Polyangiales; family Houyiibacteriaceae; genus JADJJE01. The sequence continues at coordinate 743,746 of JACKEI010000001.1, read as the reverse complement.
CCCTGCTGTGCGCCGGCGCAGCGGGCGTGGGCTGTGGCTCCGAAGCGGACGGCGCTCCGAGCGCGTCCACGGGAACCCCCGCGACCACCGAGAGAGCCGCGCTCCCACCGCCGGCCGCCGAAGCGGTCGCAGCGGACTCCGATGAGGACGACGCCCCCGCCGTCGACGACGCGGCGGCGCACTTCGCGGCGCCCCGTGCGGGCGAGCAAGTGAGCGTCCCGGCTGGCACCGTGCGAGCGGGGAGCTTGCCCGGGTCGCGCTCCCGCAGCCCGCTGAGAGAGGCCGACCTCGTCGCGGTCGACGTGCCCGCGTTCCGCATGGACCGGCTGCCCTACCCCAACGACCCCGCGCAGCCGCCGCGCACACAGGTCACGCGCCCACAGGCCGAGGCCCTCTGCGCCGAGCGCGGCCAGCGCTTGTGCGACGAGCTCGAGTGGGAGCGGGCTTGCAAGGGGGACAGCACCAACGACTACGTGACCGGCGCCCGCTTTCGCCCCGAGAGCTGCTCGGACGCCTACGCAGGGTGCACGTCTCCCGTGGGTGTCTCCGCGCTGGGCGTGGCGGTGGCGGAGTGGACGTCTTCGCCCGCGCCACGCGCGCTGCGCGCCGAGAGCGCGACCTGGATGACGCGCGGTGCCTCCACGGACACGGACGCCACGGAGCACCGCTGCGGCGCCCGGCACCTGAGCGACCCGAGCGCCCCCAACCTGCGCATCGGCTTTCGCTGCTGCTCCGGCGAGGCCCCCTCGCTGAGCTACCCCGCGCACGAGTCCTACGCGCTCCACGAGCTGATGGAGGCCGACGACGCCACACTCGCAGGCTACCTGCGCCAGATGCCCGAGGTGGCGCGCTTCGCCGAGGGCTTCGTCGGGACCACCAGCCGCTCCACCGCCGACGTGCTCACGCGCGGTCAGAAGACCGAGGAGGACCTCGCGGGCTGGCGCCCGATCACAGGCCTGCTGCGCTGGAGCCCTACCGAAGGTGAGCACGTGTGGGTCTTCTCGGGCTCGGGGGCGGGCGCGTCGCTGATCGTGGTCGCCCATCCGATGCCGGATGGGACCCTGGTGCACGGCGCGAGCTTCGTCTTCGAAGGCGAGACCCCGCCCGTGATCGTGGCCTACAGCCCGGGCACGCCCAACGCCCTCAAGTGGAGCACCTGCTGGGACTGCGCGGGCGAGGGCGGCGTGATCATGATGCGCGACGGCCGCGTGACCATCGCGCAGCGCTGAGCCGCGTCGCCTCGGCCACGGAACCACCTAGCGCGCGGCGCGGCAAGCCAGCGCGACCGCGTCGAGCACCGCCCCGGGGACCTTCTGCTGGGCGACCGGGAACAGCTCACGCTCCTCGAAGCGAACGTGATCGCGCAGTAACGCACCGAATTCCGAGAGGCGAACGTCGAGCGGCCGGAGGTCGTCCAGCAGCGCACGCAGGCAACCGTGCTCGGTACGGACCCGCTCCGCGAGAGCACCCTCACCCACGCCCTCGAGCGCGGGCAAGAGCAGCTGCTCCTCGATCGCGAAGTGCGGTGCGAGGTCCTGCGCGAACGCGCTCGCCACCGCCCTCCAGACCTCGTCCTGCTTCACCGCGTGAGCGTACGCTCCCGCGTTGCGTGCGCGACGGGCCAGCACGAGCGCCGAGTGGTGGTCGTCGCTGAGGTCGCGCAGTCGTACGTCGCGCTTCACGGCGGGGTCGGCCCCGCCGCTCGGGTTGCGTCGCGCCCCGGGTCCGGGTGGTGCGTGGCCACGCTCACTGTCCCAGCGCGCGCGGGAAGAGCACGTTGTTCTCCAGGTGGATGTGCTGCATGAGCTCCATCTCCAGGTTCTCGAGCGCCACGTACAGCGCTCGCCAGGTGGAGCACGCCTCCGGCGGTGGGACGAAGTCCGTCGCGAGCGCGCGGGTGCGCGCCAGGTTCGCGCCGTGGTCGTCGTGCTCGGCGAGCATCACGCGGATGGGCATGTGCACTTGCTGCCCACGGTAGCCGGTGCGAATGGCGGGAAACAGCACGCGCTCCTCCTTGCCCATGTGCTCTTCGAGCTCGGCCGCGACGAACTCGAGGTGCACCGCCAGGCCCTTCGGGCAGCTCGGCTTCTGGCCGTGGACGCGCTCCACGCGCTTGGCCGCGTCGATCAGCGCCGGCAGGTCCCGTCGTAGCGGTTCGTGGTAGCGGGTCACGATGAAATCGGCGAGCTCGGTCAGCGGTCGCTTGTCCCACTGTTGCAGCTCGTCGGGCCGTGTGGCGCCGTCGATCTCCGCGATGAGCGCGTCCACGTCCAAGCCCGCCTTCGCGCAGGCCTCGTCCAGCTTCCGCCCGCCCCCGCAGCAGAAGTCCAGGCGGTGGCGGAGGAAGACGGCGGTCGACTCGGGGTGTTCGGTGGCGATGCTACCAAGGGTCTGGTCGGGGCTGATCATGATGGGTCTCTCGGGTGGAAGTTGAGCGTGGGTTGAGCACGCGGTGTGCCACCGAGAAGTGACGTAAAAAAGGCACTACCGAGGCCCTGTGTTATGCGCATCATACGAATTGACGTTATCGAGGAGATAACCTGTGTATGATGGTCATAACCCGCTATGGACCGTGAAGACGCATTGCTGGCGATGGCGATCGACCTGACCGCCTCGCTGGCAGCCACCGACCGCCTCGCCCGCCTCCTAGAGGCCCTCCGACACGCCGTGCCCTGCGACGCGGCGGCGGTGCTGGAGCTGTCCGGCAGTGACCTGGTGCCGCTCGCCACGCACGGCCTAGCCCCCGAAGTCCTGGGTCGTCGCTTCGACCGGCGGGAGCACCCGCGGCTGGACGTCGTGGTGTCGCAGGGGCGCCCGGTGCGCTTCCCGGCCGACAGCTCCTTGCCCGACCCCTACGACGGTCTGCTGTTGGTGAACCCCGACGCGACTCGAGACGTGCACGCGTGCATGGGCTGTCCGCTGCTGGTGGGCGAGCGCGTGATCGGCGTGCTCACCGCCGACGCTCTCGAGCCCGGCGCCTTCGACGCGTTGGATGAGCGCTTCTTGCAGATGATCGGCGCGCTCGCGGGGGCAGCGCTCCACACGGGACGACTCATCGACACGGTGGAAGCGACCTCTCGGCGACATCAGCGGGTGGCCCACGTGCTGCAACACGACGCCGCGCTCAAGGACGGGGGCGGCCACGTCATCGGCACCAGCGACGCCATCCAGCGCGTACGCGACGAGATCGAGCTGGTGTCGCGAAGCGACTTCGCCGTGCTGGTCACGGGCGAGACGGGCGTTGGCAAGGAGCTGGTCGCGCGCGCGGTCCACAACAGCTCCGCGAGGCGAGACGAAGCGCTCATCTACGTCAACTGCGCGGCGCTGCCCGAGAGCATCGTCGAGAGCGAGCTCTTCGGCCACCTACGGGGAGCGTTCACGGGCGCCAACGCGGACCGCGCTGGCAAGTTCGAGGTCGCCGACAAGGGCACGCTCTTCTTGGACGAGGTGGGGGAGCTGCCCCTGTCCGTGCAGCCCAAGTTGCTGCGCGTCCTGCAGGAAGGCGAGATCCAGCGGGTCGGCTCCGACCGCGCGTTGCGGGTGGACGTGCGCGTGGTCGCGGCCACGAACCGAGACCTCGCGGCGGAGGTGCAGGCGGGTCGGTTCCGTGCGGACCTCTTTCACCGGCTCAACATGTACCCCATCCGCGTGCCCCCGCTGCGCGAGCGGCGCTCGGACATCCCTCTACTGGCAGGCTTCTTCCTGGACCTCTACCGACGGCGCCTGGGCCTCGGTCCCGTTCGGCTCACCAACGCCGCGCGACACGCGCTCACGGAGGCGCCGTGGGCGGGGAACGTGCGCGAGCTGGACCACGTGCTGGGCCGGGCCGTGCTGCGCGCGAGCGCGGGGACGGGGAGGAACGAAGCCACGTTGATCGGCCCCGAACACCTACAGCTCGACGCGAGCACCCACGTGGCGGAGGCTGGGGCAGTTGCCGGCGCGCGAGCGCTGCATGGCGCGGACGCCGACATGACGCTGCACGACGCGGTGGAACGCACGAAGCGCGTGATGATCCTCGAGGCCGTGGCCAAGCACGACGGGAACTGGGCCGCTGCGGCGCGTTCACTGGGGATGGCGCGCGGCAACCTCCACAACATGGCCAAGCGTCTCGGGCTGCTCGGGTGACACCGGCTCGAGCCCACGGGCAATCTCCAGCCCGTAGCGCGGGCGTCGGCGGTGGCCCGCAGCGCTCGCGCCACGCCGCGCCTACGCAACGCTTGCGCTCCGTCAAAGCGAGGTGCAATCGGTGCGCGCCCGACGGCGAGGACCACGCCCCAAGCGCCCTCTCCGTAGCGTGGAACGCTGCGCGGCCGGCCGGCACGGATCGTTCATTGTGTCCTCCACATGAGGTCGAAGCGCGCACCGCTGTGCCTGTGGTCCATGGTCTTGCTCCTCTCGCTAGCGTCCTTCCCGGGGTGCGGCAGCGACGCCCCGCGTGACCGGCGGGAGCTGAGCTACGAGCTCTTCGAGACCACGCACGAGCTCGATGAGCTCACGCTGCTGGCCCTCGACACGGTCGCCGCGGACCAGAGCGAGCTCGTGTTCAGCGGGTCGACGCCCACGCTGGACGCGCTGCTGCCGGGCGAGGTGCTGCTGGCGGGCGTGAGCGACGCCACCCCGCGCGGGCTGCTGCGACGCGTGCTGAGTGTCACGCGCGCAGGGGACGAGGTGCGGGTGCAGACCGAGCCCACGACGGTCTTCCACGCGTTCCGGCGACTGGACGTGGAGCTGGCCGAGGGCCTCAGCGTGGACGCCCCCATCCGCATCCCTCCCCCGCCGCCCACGGGACCTGGCGCGACGGCCTCTCCGCTCACGCTGGCGTTTCCCATCGGGGTCGAGGACGAGCCCATCGAGCTCTTCGACGGCGACGACAACGAGCTGACCACCGAGGACCGCGTCGCCGGCACGGGCACGCTGCTGGCGACGGTGCGCATCCACTTTTGGCTGCGCTTCGACTGGGAGGACCTGACCCCCGCACAGGCCCTGAGCGCGCTCGACGACATCGTGGACCAGATCGCCGGCGTGCTGACGGGCGACATCCCGGGCTTGGCGCAGCTGCTGCACCTGCGGACCGGGCTGACGCTGCAAGGCGAGTTCGAGGCCGCGCTCGATCTGGTTGGACGGTCCTCGCGACACTACGAGCGCGAGATCCCGCTGGGGACCATCCCGCTGCCGGACGTGCCCATCGGGCCCCTGCTGTTCACGCCCTCGCTCAGCCTGGATGCGCGCTTCACCGGCTCGGTGTCGGGGGCGATGTCCCTCGGAGTGGCCCTGGGTGCCGACGCGACGCTGGGCTTCGAGTTCGCCGCGGACGAGGGGGTGTCACCCATCCTGCTCGGCCCCAACTTCACGCAGCAGGTCGCGACCCCCGAGGTCACCGTGTCGGCCGCCCTGCACGGTGAGCTCGACCTCTCGCTGCGCTTTCCTCTCTACGGGTTCCTCGGCCCCTACGTGAGCATCGGGACGTCGCTGGACGCGGACGTGGACCGCACGCGCAGCCCCTGCTTCGACCTGCGCGCCGGCCTACAGGGCAAGAGCGGCGCGTGGCTGGGCGTGTTCAACCGCACCCTCGCCCGCATCGAGGGGCCCTCGTTCCCCGTTGGGGACCCCGTGCACCTGGCGTCAGGGAGCTGCGCGCCGCTGCCTGACCCGCCGCTGACCGATGCGCTGATCACCCCCTGGTCGCGCAGCTACGCAGACACGGCGTGGTCCACCGGCACCGATGACGACTGGGCCACCGTGGAGCGTGCGCATGACGGCCGCCTGCTGGTCACCAGCTCGACCGGCAGCGCCGTGCTGAAGCTGCAAGAGGACGGCGCGCTGACCTGGGCGCGGACCTTCGAGCAGCCCGACCGGCCGGGCTTCACCACGCTCCACCCCACGCTGGCGTTGCCCACGGTGGACACCGGCGTGCTCGTGACCACGCGCGAAGGCGTGCTCGTCAAGCTCGACGCGGGCGGCGCTCACTCGTGGGCGGCCGAGATCGAGAGCGACAACGTCGAGAGCGCGTACTTCCGCTCCGGTCAGCTCGTGGGGAGCCAGACCTGGCTGGCCGGCACGCGGCGCGCGACGGGGTCCAGCGACCGGCAGGCGCTGCTGGCGGTCTTCGCGGCCGACGGGAGCGTGGCCCGCGCATGGACCTGGGGCGCGCCCGAGTACAACGAGGTGGTGCGCTACGTGCTGCCCGTGGACGGCGGAGTGCTCTTGGTGGGCGAGGCGCGCTCCACCACCGTGGACTCGCGCAGCTTCGTCATCAAGGTGGGCTTCGATGGCACGCCTCTCTGGGCGCGACACGTCACGGGCTGCGCCGGCGACCTCGAGCCGCTGCTCGCGACCGCGCTGCAGACCCACGACGGGGACCTCATCCTCGGGGGCTGGCACTACGCCACGACCACCCGGGCGCTGCTCTTGCGGGTGCCCGCCGACGGCGGCGGCGCCAGTCCGTCGTGGGTGAGCTCGACCACGGTGCCGCTCATCCTGGGCCTCGAGCCGCGCTCCGTTCATCAACTGGAGACGGGTGAGCTGCGCGTGACCGGGCGCTTCGCGCGCACAGGGGGCAACGACCTCTTCGCCGCCGGCACCGACTCCATCGGCCGCTTCACGTGGCTGCAGACCTACGGAGGCTCCGGCGACCAGAGCCCGCCAGCGTCCATCATCACGCAACAGGGAGGGCTCCTGCTCGCGAGCGAGTCGAGCACTGTGGAGCCCACACCGGGCAGCCTGTGGGTCATGGAGGTGCCGACGCCCAACGGACAGATCGGCTTCCGAGCGGACAGCAACGCCACGGCTGGCCCTCTGGCCTTCACGTCGACGGTGGGGTGTCTCGAGCTCGTGGCCGCGCCGCTGGGGGTCACGGTGTACCCCCTCGGGCTCAGCTCCGTGAACGTGGTCACCGGAGCGACCAGCCCCGCAGTGACAGAGCGCAGCCTCTGACACGTACGGGACCGCGGCAGGCGAGGCCACACGCGCGCCGCCTGCCGCGAAGGGCGCTTCAGAGCGACGCGCGCCACGCCCGCGAGCGCGCCACGTCGTCCCTGTAGCTGGCGAGCTCCGCCGCCACGCGCGCCTCGTCCCAGCCCAGCTGCGCCGCCATGCGCGCGGCGACCGCTTCGGCGCAGCCCAGACCTTGGTCCGTGTCTTTGTAGAAGAGCTGTGTGCGGCGCGTGAGCACGTCCGAGAGCGAGTGAGCGAGCTCCTGCTCGAGCGCCCAGTCCACCTGCGCCACGATCTCGAGGCGCCCGGGGATGAGCGGCTTGGCCAAGCTCGGGTCCGCCGCGCAGCGCTTCGCGAGCTCCAGGGCGCGCATGCCGTACGTGTCGGCCAAGAAGCGAGCCGTGTCCGCCGTGAGCGAGCTACGCCCGGCCTGCACCACCAAGGCCGTGACCTTCGCGTGGTCGTCGTCCGCAGGCCAGCCGACACCGCCCGGGAGCGGGTGCTTGTCCGTCTCGGCGGCGGTCAGCTTCCCCGGGAGCTTGCCCATGAGGCGCAGGAGGTCCACCGCCGTGTCCACCAGCTCGGCTGCCATCTTGCGGTAGGTCGTCAGCTTGCCGCCGGCGATGGTGATGAGCCCGTCCTGCCCGACCAGGATCTGGTGCTCCCGGCTGACCTTGGACTCACTCACCTCGCCGCCGTCCTCGGCGTCCCCCTCCGATGAGGGAGGCGCGATGAGGGGCCGCAGGCCAGCCCACGTGGCGATGACGTCCGAGCGCCCCACCACGTGATCCGGGAAGTACGAGTTGCTGGCCGCGATCAGGTAGTCCACGTCCTCGAGCGTGGCCGCCACGTCGGCCTCGTCGCCATCGTAGTCCGTGTCGGTGGTGCCGATGTAGGTGCGGTCGCCCCAGGGCAGCGCGAAGAGCACCCGCTCGTCCGTGGGGTGGAAGCACACCACGGCGTGCTGGATGGGCAGCTTGTCGAACTCGACGACGATGTGGACGCCCTTGGTGGGACGCAGCAGGTTTCCCTTGCGGGTGCCGCTCATGGCCATGGTCTTGTCGGTCCAGGGGCCGGTCGCGTTGACCACCACGCTGGCGCGCACCTCCTTGAGCTGCCCGCTGGTCTGGCACTTCACCACGGCGCCCTGGATGCGCCCGTTGTCGTCCTTCAGGAACGACTCCACGCGCGCGTAGGTGGCCACCACGGCCCCGTGTTGCACGGCGTCCAGCGCCGTCTCGATGGTCAGGCGAGCGTCGTCCGTCGAGCAGTCGTAGTAGAGCGGCGCCCCCTTGAGCCCCTCTTGCTTCACGGCCGGCTCGAGCTCGGCCACCTCCTTGGGCTTCAGCTTCTTGTGGATCTTCGGGGAGCGGAAGAGCGAGAGCCCGTCATAGAGCCACATGCCCGCGTTGATGACGAACAGGCTCTGCCGCGCTCCCTTGTAGACCGGAAACAGAAAGCCCAGAGGGTTCACCAGGTGGGGCGCGAGGTCCATGAGCACGCGCCGCTCACTGACGGACTCGAAGACCAGGCTGAACTCGTAGCTCTCGAGGTAGCGCAGCCCGCCGTGGACGAGCTTGCTGGAGCGGGAGCTGGTGCCGAACGCGAGGTCGCGTTGCTCCACCACCGCCACCTTGAGGCCCCGCCGCGCCGCGTCGCGGGCGATGCCGGACCCGGTGATGCCGCCGCCGATGACCAGCACGTCCACCGGCTGGTCGAGTTGTCCCCACATGTCTTCGCGCTTGCCCATGCTCGCCGTGTTCCGTTTCCCGGCGTCACCACGCCGCGCTTCGCTCCTAGGGCCGCTGGAGGTCCAGCTTCAACCCCGAGGGGGCTGACTTTGCCGCGCTGGCCCGCGACGCGCCAGAGGCAAGCGCGTGAGACCCAAGAGCGTGAGGACCAGCAGCGCCAGCACCGCGACCCAGGCGCCCACGCGGACACTCAGGGTCGTGCCCGTCAGCAGGCGCGCGTCCACCACCGCCGCGGTGGGCTGGTGCCGCGCGAGCACCAGCAGCTCCTGGCCCGTGGCGCTGATGTGGCCGCTGGCCCCGGTGTTGACCACCCGCACCAGATCCCGCCGCGTCTCGATGGCTCGAAAGCGCGCGACGACGCGGTGCAGCTCCGGCTGGACCGAGCTCCCGAACCAGGCGTCGTTCGAGAAGTTGAGCAGCAGCTGTGCCCCGGCGCGCGTCGCCCGCCGGGCGCGCTCCGGCCCCACGTCCTCGTAGCAGTTCAGCAGACCGAGGCGCGCGTGACTTACCTCCACCACCGGGTCTTGGTCTTCGCTCTGCTCGCCCGCGCAGGGGTAGCGCCGCTGCAGCCACGGCGACCACGACCAGAAGGGCACGTACTCGGCGAACGGGAACAGCTCGCGCTTGTCGACGTGGGCCAGGGGGCGGCCCGCGGCGTCTACGGCCACCAGGGTGTTCCACGTCTCGCAGCGCCCCGCCGCGCTCATCGCACCAAGGACGCGGGGCACTCCGGCGGGCGGACCCGTCGCGGTCGAGGTGTCCGGCTCGCCCAGGGGGTCCGGCTCGCCCAGGGGGTCCGGCTCGCCCAGGGGGTCCGGCTCGCCCGCCGCGGAGGGCGCGTGCAGCGCAGCGCGCCGGGCTCGCCGCGGTCCAAGCCCCGCCAGCGTTTCCGGCGCGCGGTCCGCGAGCGAAGCGCGAGAGAGCGTCAGCGGGTACGCCGCCTCCGGCCACAGCACCAGCTGGGCGCCGAGCGCTTCGGCCTGGCGCGTGAGCCCCTCCAGCCGCTCCAGGCGGGCGGCCGGCGACAGCCCTCCCCGCAGCGCGGCCACGCTCACGTTGGGCTGAACGACCCCCACGCGCAGCGCGGGAGCCCGGGCTCGACCTTGCTCCACAGCGTCGAGGGACCCGTATCCGTGCAGCGCCGGCAGCAGGAGCAGCAGCCCGCTGGCCACGGCGAGCGGCCGTGAGCGCGCGCGCCACGCCTCGAGGGCGCAGCACCCGAGGAGCGCGGTCAGCAGGTCCACCAGCGGCAACCCACCAAGCTCGGCCTGCTGCGCCCAAGCGAGCCACGGCAGCGTGAAGTGCCCCAGATGCCAGGGGAAGAGCACCGGCGTGAACCCGAACGCTGCGACGATGGCGAGCGGCAGCGTGAGGTGCAGGCGCGAGGAACTTGGCGTGTCCGCGAGCCGGGCACCCCCGGTGGCCAGGGCGAGCGGCAGCGCCTGCAGCAGGGCGAGCAGCAGGGCGACGGGGAGCGCGGACAGCGTGCCGAGGTCGGCGAAGCGGGCGAGCACGTCGAGCGTGAAGCGCAGCGAGTACGCGCCGAAGCCCACCCCCGCGACGAGACCGAGGAGCGCTGCGCGACCGGGGCTCTGGTCGCGCACCAGCAACAGCAAGAGCGGCGAGAACGCGAAGGCCGGCAGCGCGGCCAGCGCGTACTGAGACAAGGGGGGGCCCGAGAGCGCCAGACACCCGCCCAGGCCACCCGCCAGGAAGAAGCGGAGCAACGCGCGCGGCGCGGCGCGGGAGGGCGTCACGGGAGCACCCCCGGCGGTCTCAGAAGACGTAGTCCTTGAGCCTCTCGATGTCCTTGACGGCCTCGAGCTTGCCGAGCCCGGTGGTCTCCACCTGGCGGACGCGCTCACGCGTGAGGTTCATGATCTCACCGACCTCCTCGAGCGTGATGCCGCCGCGGTCGGCGATGTCCAGCGAGCAGGTCTCGGTCATCTCCCACACGTCCACGTCCGGGAAGTTGAGCTTGATGCTGCCGCGCACGGGGTGAACGTCGATGTACAGGTGGTACTTGCAAGACACGAAGGGGCACGGGCGCTCCATGTCCACGCACTCGGTGCGGGTCTTCGGGCGCCAGTAGTCCTCTTCCGGGTAGAGCATGCGACCACGGTTCAGCTCCGCCTTGCTCAGGCGCCGGATGCTGATGGTGCGGGCGCGGGTGCGATTGCGACGACGCCGGCGACCCGTGCGCTCTCCGTCGTCGCCGTCGATGTCCTCGGAGGCGTCCTCGTCGAGGTCTGCCTCTCCGAGGCCCGGCGCCACCGCGCCACCTACCGCAAGGCGCCGAACGGCGCCCGCCAGAGACGGCTTGTCGCCCTCCGTCTCACCCGCGAGGGCCAGGAGCCCCTCGACTTGCTTGATCGCTGCTTCGCTCATTGTCTTGTTGCTCCTTCAAATCCGCCGCGTCGCCCCGCGACGAATCAAACTGCCGCTCTCGCCATCCGCGCGCGCATGGTCAGGCGCGCCTCGATGGCCTCGAGCTCGGACACCCACTCGGCCCCCAGCCGCGTGGCGCGCGTGAGCGCCTCCCGCGAGCTCGTGTGGTCCTCACCGGCCGCGGCTCGCTCCTGCAGAGCCTGCTCGAGGGACTCGTAGACGCGGTTCATCTGGCGCGTCAGAGCCTCGATGTCGCCACGCACGAAGAGGAACTCCTTCTGGATCTCCTCGATGGTGTAGCCCTGGCGCATGAGGCGCCGGATGTGGTCGATCTGCCGGATGGCCGTGGCCGGGTAGAGCCCCTGCGAGCCCCGCGCCTTGCCCGCCCGTCCCACGCGCACGCTGCGCGGCAGCAGGCCCAGCTGGACGTACTTGCGAAAGGTGGCCTCGGTCAGCCCGCGCCCCTGCTGCGCGAACACGTCCACGATCTGCTGCACGTTCATCCCCGTCGGGTGACTCTGCTCCACCTCGTCCAGCTCCGCTTCAGAGAAGCTTGTATCCGCGTTTGCGGACATGCTGCCTCGGCGGGCTCGCTCATATCTGGTGAGGGTAGTCATCTCGTTGAAGGCGCTCGAATGTATTCCTTTCAAGAGAATGTGGTCAACTATTTTCATCAGATTTCTTGACGCGCCTCTGGTCGCTCAGATCGTGCTGAGATTATTGACTTTTCATGCACAAGCCGGTCGGCACCCAGGTCACCGGGCAATAAAATTATCGATCGGTCAGTGTCTCTCGAGATCGCGGTCTCTGGAGCACAGGCCAGATCTCGAGGTGAAGGCCCCGATCTCTCATGTGGGAAGTGTCCTACATGCGATCACGGCGTCCACGGCCACCGTGCGCTGGCACGTCGTGACCGGCGGTGCGCGCTGGCTCGGCTTCGGCGACGACGCGCTGCCCCCGGGGCCCCGCGGTCAGCCCGCGGACGGCGCCCGGGCCGCGCCGACGCAGGAGGCGCCATGCGATCGCCTCGGGGCACGCGAAAAGTCAGCGCAACGACCGGATCGACGGTGAAACACCGCTCTCTTCACCGCAACTCGGCTGTCTTGGGCTCGGGGTGGCCGTGAGTGCTGCTATGACGCGATGCATCAAATCCTCTCACCGGGAGCTCCCACATGCGTCGCGTCGTGTTCACTCAGAAGGGCGGGGTCGGAAAGTCCAGCATCGCCTGCAACCTGGCCGCCATCTCAGCGGCGCGCGGCCTGCGCACGTTGGTCGTGGACTTGGACCCCCAAGGCAACGCGAGCGAGTACCTGTTGGATGCTCGGGCGGCGGGGCTCTCTCACACCGTCCAGGACTTCTTCGAGCAGACCCTCTCCATCAAGAACCTGATCAGCTCGGCGGATCCAGAGACGTTCGTGCACGCGACGCGCTTCCCGAATCTGTCCGTCATGCCGTCCGGTCCCGAGCTCGACTTCCTGCAGCCCAAGCTCGAAGCGCGTCAGAAGATCTACAAGCTGCGTGATGCGCTCGACAAGCTCGGCCGGCGCTACGACCGGATCTTCGTGGACACGGCCCCCGCCGCGAACTTCTTCACGCGCTCGGCGCTGATCGCGGCGAACCGCTGCCTGGTGCCCTTCGACTGCGACAACTTCTCGCGGCAGTCGCTTTACCAGGTGTTGGAGACCATCGGTGAGCTGCGCGAGGACCACAACCCGGGGCTGCGGCTCGAGGGCATCGTCGTGAACCAGTTCCAGCCCAACGCCAAGCTCCCGCAGACGCTCATCGACGAGCTGGTGGCCGAGGGGCTGCCGGTGCTCCCGCAGCACCTGAGCCAGTCGGTCAAGATGCGCGAGTCGCACCAGGCCCACCTGCCGCTCATTCACCTGGCGCCGCAGCACAAGCTGACGCTGCAGTTCGTGGAGCTCTTCGAGGGCCTCGAGGGCGCCCAGGCCAAGGGCCTGAAGAGGGACGCTTCGCGCGCCAGCTGACCGCACGGGCCACCGCCGCCGGCTCGCCGGTCCAGCTCAGCGAGCCGTGCTGCGGCCACGCTTCGGCCCACCAGGCTGGCCGCGCGCCGCGCCCTTCGCGGGCGCCCGCGGCCGGGGCTCGCGGCCCAGCCACGCGCGCTCGCCAAAGGGGCAAGAGAACGCCTCCGGCTTCGTGAGGATCCACAACACGGGGACGGCCGGTGCCGAAGCTGGCGTGGGGCCGTCGCCGTCGGTGAAGTACACCACGCCGTCCACCTGCTGCGAGGCGAGGAACGACGGCTCGAAGACCGGACGCAGGTCCGTGCCGCCGCGCCCCTGGACGCTGCCGAGCGCGCCCGCCCACGGATGGACGCGCGTGATGCGGGTGTCGCACTCGGCCACCGTCAGCGTGGCGTGCTCCGACAGCTGCTCGAGCTGCCGCGCCACCTCGGCAAGCTCCGGGAGGCTCATGCTCATCGAGGTGTCGATGGCCACCAGCAGGTGAGGCTTCACGAGCACGCGCGGCGAGTAGGTCCTGCCAGGGACCTCGCCTACGCGGCCAGGGAAGCGGCGGTTGGGGCGCGCGTAGGTGTGCACCGGAGCGCGCGCGAGCGCGACGAACATGCGCAGCGCCGTCTTCCAGTCCACGAAGCGCTCCGCAGGGCCGAGCACGCCGGTGAGCGCCTCGATCAGGCTGCCTGGTTCCTTCCCTGCGCACAGCAGGCCGGGCGCGTCCGCGCCGCTCCCGGGGCGAAGCTCGCCGGCCGTGACGACCGCGCGGGAGATCAGCTGCCGTGTCTGCTCCAGGGCGCCGGGCTCCGCGTCACCCCGGCGGAGGTAGCGGTGGTCGTCGGCGTGTTCCCCCCCGCCCTCCGGGGCGCCCCGCGGCGCGGGGGACGGCCCCGACGCGCGGCGCGCGAGGGCATCGACGAGACGCTCGTAGCGCTCGAGGGTGCTCTGCCCCGCGCGCAGACCGAGCGAGGCATAGGGCCGCCAGGTGATCGGGTTGGGCAGCGGCTCCTCGATGAACTCGTTGGCCGACATCTCGATGGCGAGGTCCATCAGCTCCACGTCGCACTCGCCGTGAAAGCGAGGGTGCGTCAGGTGCCCGAGCACCACGTGGTGGACCTCGTGCAGCAGCACGCCCAGCAGGTACTGGGGCTCGCGCAGAAACGCGTCGACGTTGATGTGCAGGTAGAAGCGCCCCCCCGCGACCGAGACGGCCATGCGCTTGACCGACGGGTCCGCGACCGGCGCCAGCTGCCCGAGCACGGCCGCGTAGAACGGGTAGCGCTCGAGGAACGCAGGCGCGCGCACGAACCCGTCGAGCCACGCGTCGATCTCGCTCCTCGCCGTCCCGTTGGTCGCGGCCTCGCGCTGCGCGGTCACTGCGGCCGTATCGGGGTGATGCCGAGCTTCTTCATGGTCTCCACCAGCGGCAGCGCCCAGCGCTCGCGGAGCTGCGGCAGGAGCTGCCCCAGGCACGTCCGGGCGACGTTGCTCTTCCGGATGTCCGTGGTCCTCGCTTGCTGTTCGAGGTGGGCGCGCAGCGCGGTGACCGCGAGCCCCGCCCGGTGCTGCTTCAGGGGGTCCGCCGTCCACGCGAGGATCTTCTTCTCGGCGGCGCTGCCAGGGTAGTTCTGGAGCAGGTCGGCCGGGGTCACGTCCACGAGGCCCGTCGCGGTCGCGTTGTGACCGAGCGCGTCTTGGAGGCGCTCACGCTGGTCACCGGGGAGGTCCGCGAGCAGCGACTCGAAGGAGGCGAGCGAGAGCTGCTTCTGCGCGACGAGCACGCCGGCCTCGGGCCCCTGAAGCAGGCGCGCGAGGCGCGTGGTGAGCTCGTCCAGGCGGTCGGTCTGGCCGCGCTCGCGGTAACCCTGAAGCTCGAGCGCGAGCGGTGAGCGCGGCCGATACTCACTCAGCAGCGCGCGCACGTCGAAGGGCAGCCCGCCCGACCACTTGTCGCGACCGGCGACGAGCAGCTCCACCCAGGTGGCAGGCAGGTAGCCACCGAGCGCGTCGCGCAGCAGGGCGCCGTCGGCGACCTCGGCGGGTGTGAGCGCGTCCAGCACCTGCGACGCGTACGTCCAGGTGCGCGGCGACACGTCGTCGAGGAAGCGCTCGTGCGACTGCGCGAGCGCGACGATGGCCGGGTGGACGGCGCTCACCTGCGCCCACGCGAGCCACGCGGCGCGGTCGGCGCACACCGAGAGGTTCATGAAGCGCGCGCGCAGCGCACGGTCCAGCCGCGTCACCTGGTAGTCGGCGGTCTCCGGGTTGATGGCGGCGAAGCACACCCACCCCTCGGGCAGCGTGTACTCGTGGAGCCTGCGCGCCGTGAGCAGCTGCAGCGCGGGCTGCTGAATGTAGCGCTCGGCGCGGTTGAGCTCTTCCAGCATGAGGATGCCCGCGCCCCCCTCGGGGAGGATCTGGGGCAGCGCGTAGGTGGTGCGGCCGTTGGCGATGACGGGCAGCCCCACCAGGTCGGGTGGCTCGAGCAGGCTCAGGTCGAGCACGACGGTGGCGACGCCGAGGCGCTCCGCCACGCGACGCACGATCTCGCTCTTGCCGATGCCCGTGGGCCCCTCGAGCAGTACGGCGCGGCGCGCGCGGTACGCGACCTCGAGCACGGCCTCGAGGCGAGGGCCGATGGGGATGGCGAGGGGGCGCGTCTCCGGGAGCTCGGCTTTGGGCACGGGGCTCTTTGGCACAGCAGGTAAGGCCGGGGCGCGGGCGTTCCTCCGCAGCGGCCTCGCGCGGCGCGTGTGCTGGGGGGCGTCGAGCTTCAGTGATTGACCCCCGCGTACGTCCGGGATACTCGTCTGCGTAGCTGATGGACCCCCGCGCTTGGCGACGCTTCAGACGGAACAAGGGCGCTCTCGTGGGCGCCCTGCTGGTGTCCGTCATCACGCTCACCGGCCTCTTGGGCCCCGTCCTCGCGCCGCACGACCCAGCCGAGCAGTTCCGCGAGGCGCTGATCGACCCGGACACGGGCCTGCCGCTGGGCCCCGGTGAAGCCCAGGGACACCTCTTGGGTGGCGACGGTCCTCTCGGCCGCGACGAGCTCAGCCGCTTGCTGCACGGGGCGACGGTGTCCATGTCCGTGGCCTACCTGGCGACGGGGCTGGCGCTCCTGATTGGCGTCGCGATAGGCCTGCTTTCGGGGTACTTCCAGGGCTGGTTGGACCTCGGGGCCATGCGCTTCGTGGACCTGGTGCTGTCCATGCCCTTCTTGCTGATCGCCATCGTGCTGCAGAAGGTGTGGGTCGTGGAGGGCACCGTCGCGCCGCTGCTGGTGCTGTGCGTGATCCTCGGCGGGCTCTCGTGGACCACGCTCGCGCGCGTGACCCGCGCCAAGACCATGGAGGCGCGCAGCCAGGAGTACGTGCAGGCGGCGCAGGCGCTGGGCGTGTCGCACGCGCGCATCCTGGTGCGGCACATCCTGCCCAACATCGCCGGGCCCATCATCGCGCTGGCCACGCTGATGGTGGCGCGCATGATCATCGCCGAGAGCGCGCTCAGCTTCCTGGGCCTGGGGGTGCGGCCGCCCACGGCCAGCTGGGGCTCCATGCTGAGCGAGAGCGAGAGCCTCAAGATCGCGGCGCCACACCTGCTGCTGGTGCCGGCGGCGCTGATCGCCACCGCCGTGTTCGGCTTCAACCTGTTCGGGGAGGGGCTGCGTGACGCCTTCGACCCCAAGGAGTAGGCGCCACGCCGAGGGCGCGCTGCGCCGCGCGCTGCCGGGGGTGCTGCTCACGCTCGCCGCGGTGTGCTGCGGAGCCTACGCGCTCACGCACATCCCGGAGCGCCCGCAGGGGCCGCGCTATGTGGGGGCGGGCAACGCGACGCCGCGCACGGGGGGCACCTTCGTGTTCGGGGCGGGCTCGGACCTGCACTCGCTGGACCCGCACATCGCGTACGACGCCAACTCGTACATGGCCATCCGCTTGGTGTTCGACGGGCTGCTGGACTACGACGAGCAGGGGCAGATGGTGCCCAGCCTGGCGAGCGCCATGCCGGAGGTCAGCGAGGACGGGCGCACCTTCACGTTCCACCTGCGCGAGGGCGTGCTCTTCCACGAGAGCCCCGTCTTCGACGGGCCCCGTGAGCTCGTGGCCGAGGACGTGCGCTGGAGCCTCGAGCGCCTGCTGCACCCCGACACGGGCTCGCCCGGGGTCAGCTTCTTCGCGCGCCTGCGTGGCTTCGACGACTTTCGCGCGGGGCGCACGCCGCACATCGCGGGCATCGACGTGCGCGGACGCTACGAGGTGGCTTTCACGCTGGACCAGGCCGACCAGACGTTCCTGAGCGCCATGGCCATGGTCTTCGCGTATCCGGTCCCGCACGAGAACTACGAGCACCACATCGCCCAGGGGGACCCGGGGGCGGTGGAGCGCAACCCCGTGGGGACGGGGCCCTTCGTGTTCGAGGCGTGGGAGCGCGGCGTGCAGCTGACCTTCACGCGCAACAAGCGCTACTGGGAGCGCAACCGGCCCAACCCCGACCGCATGGTGCTCATCGAGCAGCTCTCGGGGGAGACCGCCGTGGGGCGCTTCAGCAACGGGGACCTGGACGTGCTCACCAGCCTGCCGGCCGTGCACTACCTCTTCTTCAAGCACGCGCCCGCGTGGGCCCCGTACATGGCAGAGGAACCCGAGGCGACCATCCGCGGCCTGTGCATGAACACGGGCATGGCCCCCTTCGACAACGTGCACGTGCGGCGCGCGGTAGCCGCCGCCATCGACCGCGAGGCCATGCGCGTGATGGCCCAGGGGCGCGCGCTTCCAGCAGGGCAGATCCTGCCGCCCATGATCCCGGGCTACGATCCGGGGCTCCCCTCGCTGCAGCGCTACGACCTCGCGCGTGCGCAAGAAGAGATGCGGCTGGCCGGCTACCCGAACGGCATCGAAGAGCCCGTGACGGCGTGGATCGGCGAGGGCCAGGGTTCGCTGGTGGCCGCGCAGCTGTGGGGCGCCAACCTGGAGCGCATCGGCATCCATGTGGAGTACCGCCAGGTGGCCTTCTCGGTGTACCTCGAGGAGACGGGCAAGCCGGGCCAGGCGCAGCTGTTTCCCTCCGCGTGGAACATGGACTTCCCGGACCCCAGCAACTTCCTCGAGATCCTCTTCCACAGCCAGAACATCCACCCCACCGCCAGCGAAAACCGCTCGTTCTACCGCAACCCGGAGCTGGACGCGCTGCTGGACCAGGCGCGCGGCGAGCCCGACCGGGAGCGGCGCCTCGCCCTCTACCGGCAGGCCAACGACATCGTGTCGCGTGACGCGCCCTGGGCGTTCTTGAGCAACGACCTCGGCGCGGAGCTCTGGCAGCCGTACGTGATGAACTACCGGCCCCACCCGGTGTGGTCCAACGACTACCGCAACGTGTGGCTGGACCTGCCGCGCGTGCGCGTCGCGGACAGCACCTACACGGAAGGAGCCACGCCATGACGCGCTACCTGGTGAAGCGCACGCTCTGGGCGCTCTTCGTGCTGTCCACGGTGGTGTCCGCCGTGTTCTTCCTGGTGCACGTCGCGGGCGACCCGGCCGCCGTGGCCCTCGGGCCCCGCGCCAACGCGGACGCCATCCGGGACTTCCGACGCATCAAGGGGTTGGATCAGCCTCAGCTCGCGCAGTTCGGCTCGTACCTGGGTGTCTCCCCGTGCGTGCGCCGGGACTCGCCGGACTTCCACGACGGCGCCGGCTACTGCGGTCTGTTGCAGGGCTCGCTGGGCACCAGCTACACGCACCGCGAGGACGTCGCCGCGGTCATCGGTCACCGCATGCCACGGACCCTGCTCCTCGGCGTCATGGCCATGCTCTTCGAGCTGCTGTTCGGCGTCACGGCGGGCATCGTGGCGGCGCTGCGGCGCAACACCTGGGCCGACACGGGCCTGATGGTGCTCACCTTCGCCGGCATCAGCGTGCCCACCTTCGTCACCGGCCCCATCGCGCTGTTCGTGCTGGCGTTCTTGTTGGGCTGGTTCCCCATGGGCGGCTACGGCGTGGGCTTCTGGGAGCACGTGCGGCACGGGCTCCTGCCCTCCATGATCCTGGCCGTGGGCGGGGCGGCCACCTACGCGCGCATCCTGCGCGGAGAGCTGGTGGAGACGCTGCGCATGGACTACGTCCGTACCGCTCACGCCAAGGGCCTCGCGCCGCGCACGGTGGTGGTGCGTCACGCGCTCCGCAACGCGCTCATCCCCATCGTCACGCTGCTGGGCCTGAGCCTGCCGGGCCTGGTGGGCGGCGCCATCATCACCGAGAAGATCTTCAACTGGCCGGGGCTCGGGATGCTCACCATCGAGGCCATCAACAAGCTGGACGTGCCCATCATCATGGCCACCGTGCTCATGTTCGGGGTGCTGGTGCAGCTGGGCAACCTGCTGGCGGACGTCACGGTGGCAGCGCTGGACCCGCGCATCCGCGTGGGCGAGCGGGGCTGACGCGCCTCGGAGTCGGCCGGAGAAGCGACGCCGATCAGCCGCGCGGCGCGCCCGGAGGCAGCTTGGCCGAGGGTGGTGAACGGGGCTGCGATTCGTTACCATACGGGTCGCCCCCCGCCACCTTAGGTACTTATGTCGCGGATACGTTCTCTCGTCCTGCAGGGCGCCGTCATGGCGCTGGCCATCGCCCTGCTCTCCGGTTGCTCGACCTCTCCCGACTTCCGTGATCCACGGACGGGCACGCCCAAGAGCCTGGGCGAGCTGGTCTACCAGATCCTGCTCGCCAACCTGCGCGAGTCGGCGACCTGCCCGAGCACCTACGTGGAGCAGCTCACGCAGCACCACGAGGACTTCGTGACCACCTTCGACTACCTCGTGGACGGGGAGGTGGTCGAAGAGATCCCCGACATCCTGGGCGAGGTGCTGGTGCCGGTGATCGACAGCGGGGACCTGCCCCGCCTGACCGACGCCGTGGCCCGCGCGCTGGCCCTGCTCATTAGCGACGAGTTCGACCCCGACCGCGCGACCATCGCGTCGATCATGACCCTGCAGGACACGCGCACGGTGCTCGAGGGCTCCATGGCCATCGAGCTGGTCAGTCGCCTCCTGTCGGACCCGCAGCTGACCGCGCGCATCCACGACCTGGCGCTGTTCGCCGCCCACCACGACGGCGTCGACTACACGCTGGACTCGCTGCTCTACATCGCCGAGCGTCGTCTGGCGGACACGAGCAACGACGTGAGCCAGTGCTCGGGCCTCGAGATCGGCAGCCTCGAAGACACCCTGCTGACGCAGACGGGCTTCACCTTCGGGCCGGCCACCGGCGCAGCGGCGTGGGTGCCGCGCGTGGACATCCACGGCAACCCGCGCGTACGGGCCATCGGTGGCACCCTGCTGGGGCCCTTCGTCGACCGCGACAACGACGGCGCCGCAGACGTGAACGCCGACGGAGTGCCCGTAGACGCGAACGGCGCGGAGATCGACCTGCCCGCCTTCGGACGCGGCAGCGTTGGACGCGACACGTACGGCCGGGCCATCGACGGCAACGGCGAGCTCATCTACGAGTACTACGACGCCAAGCGCACCGGGCTCGCGGCGGCCGTGCAGATCGTGCGCGGGCTGCTGGAAGCGGACCTGCATCACGACCTCAACGGCGTGGCCGCCGCCGTGCTGGGCGGGCAGCTGCCCTGCGATGACGGCACGGACACGTGCCGCGTGTACGCCTCGGCGGACAACCCCCTAGCCGACATCGCCTACATGGTCACCGAGATCGCGGAGGTGGACCGGCCCAAGGCGCTGCTGGACACCCTGGCCGTGCTGGTGACCGACAACCCGGTCCTGGCCGAGGACCTCTTCGTGGTCGTGGGCGAC
Organism: Sandaracinaceae bacterium; assembly: GCA_020633075.1. Lineage (GTDB taxonomy): Bacteria > Myxococcota_A > Polyangia > Polyangiales > Houyiibacteriaceae > JADJJE01. The sequence goes on along the minus strand of JACKEI010000001.1, from coordinate 722,891 downwards.
CTCATCCGCCTCGTGGACACGCAGACCACCATCAGCATCACCGACCCCGAGCTGATCGACCTCGGGCTCGAGCTGGTGCCGCTCATCGAGGACGTGCTGGACTCCAACAACACGAGCGGGCAGAGCACCGCGCGCGTGCTGCTGGACGTGCTGGTGGAGGTGCGCGCCGAGCAGCCCGACTTCCTCGAGCGGCTGGCGTGGATGATCGACTACGTGGACCTGAACAAGTCCAGCACCTGCAGCGCCGCAGACCCGAACTTGGCCGCGAGCCGCCGCGTCAACTACGACCAGCCGCGCTGGATCGGCGCGGTCAACACCGGCACGGACAACCGCAGCATCCTCGAGCAGGTGGTGGAGCTGCTCTACGCCGCGGACTGCGGCAACCTCTTCGGCGGGACGGTCGCCTACCAGCTGCTGGATCTGCTGGTGGGCCTGAACCCGGGGACGGTCTGTCAGGTCATCAACGTGCTCGGCGTGGTGGACGGGGTCTTCGCGAACTCCTGCGAGTTCCAGTGGTGGAACCCGCTGTCGTGGATCCAGTGCGTCGCCAACGCCGTCGCCAACGGCGCGCTGAACGCCATCGGCTGCAGCAACGGGCAGCAAGTGCTGGACGAGCTGGAGTCCCTGCAGGGGCTGGCCGAGAGCGGCTCCCTGGACGCGCTCATCCCCTTGGCCAAGCTCTTCGACGACCGCGGGCAGCTGCGGCTGCTGGTGAACCTGCTCAAGTTCCTGCACGAGGAGACGCTGCGCGACGAGGACGGCAACCCCGCCACCACCAGCGTGATCCGCCAGCTGCTCCCGGTCATCAGCGAGTTCATCCACAGCGGCGGCGCGGACCGGTTGCTGGACACGCTGGAGCTCATGGTGGACGTGCCCGCCAGCGACAACCCCAGCCAGACCATGGCCGACGTGGTGGTGGACACCCTCGAGCGCGTCACGGAGACGCGCACCGTCCAGACCCGCAACGGCGGGCGGCCCAACACGTCCATGCTGCGCGAGACCATGCTGCCGCTGCGCGTGATGGTGAACCGCATCAACCAGCGTGGCGCCAAGCCGGACCTGGACCACATGCTGGACTACGTGCTGAGCGGCATCACCCAGACGCGCATGGAGGGCCCGCGGCGGCGGCTGAACAACCCCAACCTGCTCCCGCTCATGCAGGTGGGCCTGGAGGTGGTGCGCGACGCGGCCGACCTGCCGCAGTCGCAGTACCTCTGCTACGTGGGCGAGGCGCAAGAGGGCGTGGTGGACCTGCTCCTGGACCGCGACTTCGCCACCGTCGTGCGCCTGGCCAGCTCGCTCGAGACCACGGACCAGGGGCCTCCGCTCGAGGACTGGGTGGCCGGCCTGCTGACGCCCAGCCTGACGTCCCCCGACAGCGAGGTGTACGGCCCGCTGATGCAGATCCTCGCCGCGCTGCTGACCAGCGAGCTCCCCGACGGAGACATGAGCGCGCTCTTCCGCTACATCGGCGCCGTGAGCGGGCAGCTGCAGCACAACGGGCGCGACTTCGTCGGGACGCTGGACCAGCTGCTGGCCGGCGACAGCACGGGGGTCATCCTGCGCATCGTGGGTGATGCCATCTCGACAGGGCCGCTGCCGAGCGGTGAGCTGCCCATCTGCACCTTCGGGACGGTCTTCACCGACGTGGCCACCGTCACGAGCGAGCCCATGTGCATGGCCGACGGCACCCTCGAGTTCACCGCCACGGACGTGGAGGGCGTGCTCGATGGCGTGGTGGGCTTCCTCAACGACGACAGCGGCGGGCTGGGCGCGGTATACCGCCTCGTGGGCGAGCTCTCGTCCGTACAGAACTGAGCGGATAGACCATGGCAAGACACAACGCGCGCGGTGCAGCTGCCGCGCTCCGCATCCTGTGCGTCCTGTGCGCGTGGTGGGCTGCGTGCCCAGTCGCGCGAGCCAACGCGCCCGAGGACGTCCAGGGCGTGGGCGCACGGATCAACGGTATGGGTGGCGCGGGCACGGCGGCGGCCGTGGACTTCTCGGCCACGTACTACAACCCGGCCAACCTCTCGCGCTGCGCCAACAGCCAGCTGGGCGTGGACATCCGTCACACCCTCTACAACCTGGAGATGGATGACCAGGGGCCCGCGTTGGCCGGGGACCCGGACGGGGACCCCACCACGGACGAGGACTACCCCACCCCCAAGCCGCTGCGGAATCAGACGCGCGTGACCATGGGCTTCTGCAACCACCTGCCCTTCGGGCTGTCGTTCGGCATGGTCTTCGGCATCGGCCTACAGAACCCCATGACGCTGGACCAGAGCACGCTCAACCAGCGCCCGCACTGGCTGCTCTACGGGGAGCAGCTCGAGGCGCTCAGCATCGCGCTCGCCGTCAGCTACAGCCCCATCCCGGAGCTCAGCTTCGGCCTGGGCGCCAGCATCCTCATCCACTCGGCGCTCAGCATCAACACCGGCATCACGGTGCTGTCCGACACGCCCTCGGAGGTGGTCTTCCAGTGGGACCTGCAGCCGGCGGCGGCCATCTACTTCGGGGTGAACGCCTCCCCGGTAGACTGGTTGCACATCGGCCTGACCTATCGCGGCGCGCTCTACCACGACCTCGAGACGCCGGTGAACATCGACGCGAGCGCGCTCGGGCTGGCCATCCCCATCCAGCTCTTCGTGCAGTCCGCCGCCTGGTACACGCCGCGGCAGGTGGCCTTCGGCGTGAGCGCGGAGCCCATCTCGGCCCTCACGTTGGCCATGGACCTCACCTGGTACAACTACGCGGCCCACCCGGGGCCGTTCCTGGTGGCCACGCCGGACAACGAGCTGACCGCCGCCGCCGTGAGCTTTCCCCTGCGTGAGGACCACGGGCAGCGCAACGTGGTGGTCACCCGACTGGGCGCGGAGCTCCGCATGCTGGACGACGCCCTCGCCATCCGCGCGGGCTACGGCTTCCGCCCGTCGGCGGTGTCGCGCCCGGGCACCAGCGCCGGCTGCCAGGTGCGCTCCGGCATGAGCGACCCCTGCCGCGCGAACGTGCTGGACGCCAACACGCACAGCATCGCGCTCGGCGTGGGCTACCGCTTCGGGGACCGGCCGGACACGCAAGCGCATCCGCTCGAGCAGGCGGCCGAGCGTACCGCCGAGGACGACGCCGCGCAGACGGCGAGCGCCGAGCCGGAGCCCGCCAGGCAGGTCGCCGCCGCGCCAGCCAGCGCGTCGAACCCGCCAACCGGTGGCCAGCCAGCGTGGGCGACACGCGGCACCAGCGCGCAGGGGCCGGCCACGCCCGCCCCCGCACCCCCGGCGGCAGGTAGCGCCCCGGCTCAGCGCAGCGCCCCCGTCGCACAGGCGGGGAGCGGACAGCCAGCGGACGAGGGCGGCCGCGTGGCGCTGGACCCCGAGAACCAGCGCACCTACGATCCGCACCGCTCGGTGGGCGCCAACGCCGCCATCGACGTGTTCTTCCGCGCGAACATGATGAAGAGCCAGCGCGTCACCCGCAGCGCCGACGACATCGCCAACGGCATCGACTACTGGCAGAGCTACAGCTACGGCGGCGCCGTGCTGGACATCGGCGTGACCCTCACCATCGGCTGGTACTGATGCCCTCTCGCCTCCCCTTCCGCTCGTTCCAGGCTCGGCACCCAGCGCTCCCGCCGACCTTCGATCTGTCGCCCGCGCGACAGACGCTGCGCTTCGTGACCGAGCTCGGCGCCTTCTTCGACGAGGGGGTGCGTGACCTGGGCAGCGCCTTCAGCATCGACATGATCGGCTACGGCCCGCTGGTGGTGTTCTCCGACGAAGAGACGGTCAAGCGCATCACCTCCGCGCGCCCCGAGGACTTCACGCACGCCAACGACATCGTCGCGTTCTTCGTGGGCCAGCGCTCCATCTTCCTGCTGGACGGGGAGCCCCACAAGCACGCGCGGCGGCGCACCCTGTCCGCCTTCGCAGGGGACCGCATGCGGCGCTACGGCGAGGTCATGAAGGTGGCAGCCGACCGCTACATCGACACGCTGGGTCCAGACCAGACCATCAGCGCCATGGAGGCCGGCACCACCATGGCGCTCGAGATCATCCTCGTGGCGCTCTTCGGCATGGAGCGCGGCCCCAAGTACGACGAGCTGGACGCGGCCATCCGCGGCTTCATGGCGGGCGGTCACAGCCCCGTCGCGAGCCTGCTCTCGTACTGGCTGCCGGCTGCCACCATGCGCGGGCTGATCCTCGGCGACCGCGACCCCGCCACGATGGCGCGGCGGCCCATGTCGCCGCTCGGGCACCTGCTGGGCAAGACCTCCGCCATTCGCGCGGGGCGGCGCCTGACCGAGCTGCTGCTGGAGATGGTGCAGGAGCGGCGCGCCACCCTCGAGCGAGCGAGCGACGACGGCCTCTCGCACATCCTGCGCACCGCCCGCGACGAAGGGCACGCCTACGACGACGCGGCCGCCTTCGACGAGAGCCTGACGCTCCTGCTGGCGGGCCACGACACCACCGCCATCACGCTCTCGCGAGCCCTCTATCGCCTGTCTACCGCGCCGCGCGTCATGGACGCCCTGCGCGCGGAGCTGGACGCGGAGTTCCCCGACGAGCCCCTCGACCCGGCGCGCGTCGACTCGCTGCCCTACCTGGACGCCGTCATCAACGAGTGCCTGCGGCTGGACGCGCTGGCCCGTGGCGCAACGCGCCGGCTGCTGCACCCCATGACCATGGGCGGCTATGACCTGCCGGCGGGCACGATGGTCACCGGGTACGTGTACCCCCGCCAGCGCGACGCCGCCTCGTGGGAGCGACCCGACGACTTCTACCCCGAGCAGTGGCTCGGCAAGCGGGTCAAGCCGCACGAGTTCGCGCCGTTCGGCGTGGGCTTCCGGCGGTGCGCGGGGGCCGCGTTCGCGACCTACGAGATGAAGATCCTGCTCGCCCAGTTCGTGCGGCGCGTGGACTTCCGCGTGCCCGCTGGGTACGTGCTGAAGGAGGGCATGCTGGGTCCCATGATCGCACCCGTGGGGCCGGTCCCCGTCGAGGTGCTGCGCGTGCGGCCAGACGTCGGCGGCGGTGAGTCCGTGCCCCGCGGGCCCGGGTCGCGAGTCACAGCCCCCGTGTGAGCGGGGCCGGTCAGCGCACTCCAGCGAAGCGCACCAGGAGGTCGGTCAGGGTCTCCGTGCCCCAGCGCAGCCCGTCTACCGGGATGCGCTCGTTGTGGCCGTGGAACATGTCCGCAAACTTCATGCCCTTGGGCAGCTTCACGGGCGCAAAGCCGTACCAGCGCGCGCCGATGCTGGTGAAGGCCGTGGCGTCCGTGAAGCCCGGCATGAGGTACGGAACCAGGGGCGCGTCGGGCTCGCGGACGGCCATCACCTCGTGGATGCACTCGAGGAAGCTCGACTCGCGCGGCGAGGTCACCATCGGGTTCCAGGCGTTGGTCACCTCGAGCTCGAACTCGGGCCCCAGCACGGCCTGGAGCTCGGCGAGGAACTCGTCGGTGGTGGTGCCCGGCAGCACGCGACCGTCGATGTCCACCTCGGCCAGGGACGGGATGACGTTGGTCTTGCTGCCGGCGCGCAGTACCGTGGGCGACGCCGTGTTGCCCAGCATGGCGCCGAGCGCACGCGCCACGCTCTGGTCGGGCAGCAGCTTGAGCCAGTGGGGCGCGATGCCGGGCTCCAGCAGACGCGGCAGCAGCGCCTTGACCGCGGCGGGCTGTCCTTCGGCCAGCGCCATGACGAAGTCGCGCATGACCGGCGTCACGCGCTGTGAGAGCCCGCGCCGCCGTAGCCTCTCGATGCCGGCAGCGAGCTTGTGGACGGCCGAGTCGGGGCGCGGCAACGAGCCGTGGCCCGGCTCGCCGCGCACGCGCGCCTTGACCCAGCAGACGCCCTTCTCGGCCACCTGCACGACGAAGAAGTTCTTGTTGCCCAGGTGCATGTTGAAGCCGCCGCCCTCGCCCAGCGCGAACTCCGAGCGGACGAGGTCGGCGTGGTTGTCCGCCAGCCAGAACGACCCGTGACGGCAGCCCGCCTCCTCGTCCGCCACCCCCGCGAAGATGACGTCCCGGTCTAGCGGCACCCGGTCCTGCGCCAGCCGCTTGATCACGGCCACCGACATGGCCGCCATGTTCTTCATGTCGATGGCGCCGCGGCCCCAGAGGCAACCGTCCGCGATGACCCCGGCGAAGGGAGGGTGCTCCCAGTGCTCCGGGTCCACGCCGACCACGTCGAGGTGCGCGGTGAGCAGCAGCGGCGGCTTGCCCACGTCGCGCGTCGCTCGCAGGCGCGCCACCACGTTCGCGCGGCCGGGCGCGCTCTCCAAAATGACAGGCTCGAGCCCGCCCGCGCGCAGCTCGGTGGCACACAGGTCGGCAGCCTCGCGCTCGTTGCCGGGAGGGTTGGTGGTGTCGATGCGCAGCAGCGCCTGACACAGGTCCACCGAGTGCTGGGTGAGCGCCGCGTCGGCGCGGTAGGGAGCGGATGAGGACATGGGCTGACTCTACGGGAAATCGACCCGAGAGAACGCAGAGTTCCCCGCCGAAGCACTACAGGGTCACGAAGTCCTGGAGGATCTCGGTGCCGTCCAGCCGCGGGTGCACGATGGTGAAGTGCGCCACGCCGCCGCCCGCTGCCTGGCCCACGGAGCCCACGTTGATCACGTGCGCCCCGGTCAGCGCGCGCTGAAAGGGGACGTGCGTGGAGCCGACCACGAAGAGATCGGCCGGGTCACTGTCCAGCAGCTCGACGAGCTCCTCGTCGCTGAGGTCGTGGCTCAGCTCGGCCCCCGTCCCCAGCGGCGACTCGTGGGTCATCAACATCTCGCGCCCGTCGATCAAGGGGATGCGCAGGCGCTCGGGGAGGCGCCGGATGGACGCCAGCACCAGCTCACCCAGCTCGGTGCGGGTCCGCACGAAGCGCTCGGCGGCGGCGCGCTGCTGTTCGTCGGCGGGCGCCAGGGTGGCGGGGTCGATCATGCAGAGCGCGGTGTCGCTCGCGCCGCGCGTACAGCGCGCGTTGACGGACTGCAGCCGCCGCCAGACGGCCAGCGGTTCGTCGCCGCCCAGCAGCAGGTCACCCGCCACGTAGATGTCGCCCACGTCGCGGCGCGCGAGCTCGTCGAGCACGGCCTCGAGGGGCCCGAGGGCACCGTGGATGTCGGACAAGAAGGCCATGGGCTTGGCGGCAGGCAGCATGCTGCTGGCTATAGCAGCCGCAGGCCGCGGCGGAGTCCTTGTCGCGATCTTGGTAGGTTGATGTAGGCAAATGTACGATTCGCGAATGCTCAGCCCCGCGCGCATCCCCCCGCTCCGCCCCAGCCTCGCTCGCGCCACGCGCGGTCGCCTCGTCCGTCACGACGGCCAGCGCCGGACGCTGACCAGCGAGGCCGAAGAGGCCATCTTCCAGTGCGGGGAGCTGCTGTCGGAGGGCTGCCAGGCCCTCCGGCCGGGCAGCGACGGTGGCGCGCGCTACTTCGGCACCTCCATGTTCAGCGTAGACCTCGAGGCCGTCTCACGTCGGCTGGGGGCGCGCCCGAGCCTTCTCGCCTTCGCCGAGCTGCGCGACGCGGTCGAGGGGTCGATGCGGGTGCGCCTGCGCCTGATGCGCTGGGCCCGAGCGGAGGCCGCGCGCCGGGTGCCCAGCCACATGCTCGGGATGGCGACCGTCGAGACCCGGGTGCGCCTGGACGAGAACCAGCTACACATCGACGTCGATCTCGAAGTCCCCCTTGAAGTATTGTCGGAGCGGAGCATCCCTTGAGCGAAGAGCGCGACAACGTCATTCACGTTGCTTTCAGCCGCGACGGCAGCGGCACGCGCATCGCTGCGCCCGCACCGCTCGCGCCGAGCCCCAGCGACGCTCCCAAGCCGGCGCGTCGCTCGGAGGACCCGCTCGCGGACCTGTACGGCACGGCGGAGGTCGCGAAGCTCTTCGACCTCAAGGAGAGCCGTCTGCGCAGCTGGGCCCGCGCGGGCTTCATCACGCCCTCGGCCGCCGTGGGCAAGCGCCAGCTCTATACCTTCCAAGACCTCGTCAGCGTGCGCGCCGCCAAGGCGCTGCTCGAGCGCGGCGTCCCGCTCCAGCGCGTGAAGGACTCCGTCGCGGCCATTCGACGGACGCTGCCCACCATCACCCGTCCCCTCGCGGAGCTGCGCGTCACCGAGGAAGGCGGCTCGGTGGTCATGCGCGACCGGCGCGGCGCGTTCGAGCCCACGACGGGGCAGCTGGTCATCGACTTCGAGGTGGAGAGCCTGCGCGACGACGTGGTGCGCGTGCTGCGCACGGGACCCAGCGCCGAGGCACGTCGCGGGGCCTACGAGCACTACCTGGAGGGCTGCCGCCTGGACGAGGACGAGGCCACCTTCGAGCGCGCGGAGGCCGCCTACCTGGCCGCGCTGCGTCTCGACGCGTCGCTGGGCAACGCCCACACCAACCTCGGCAACCTGTGCTACCGCCGCGGCCGCGTGGAAGAGGCGCGCGCCCACTATCAGAACGCGCTGCGCATCGACGCCGACCAGCCCGAGGCGCACTACAACCTGGGCTTCCTCTCACTGGACGCCGGGGACCCGGCCGCCGCGGTGGTCTCCTTCGAGCGCGCCCTCGCCTCGGACCCGTCTTTCGCCGACGCGCACTTCAACGTGGCGATGGCGTACGAGGAGCTGGGCCGCCGGCGTGACGCGCGCCCGCACTGGGAGACCTACCTGGCGCTCGAGCCCACGGGCAGCTGGGCCTCCATCGCCGAGCGCTACTTGCAGCCGCGCTGAGCGTCTGCGGGTGGGTCTGCAGGGGTGAGCCCTCCCGCGCGCGCCGTGGATGCGCCGAGAGACCGCCGTCCGGGGCCGCTCAGAGGACCTTGAGGTACCCGGACTTGATGAGCTTCACGATGAGCTCACTGGTGCGCACGTCCCCCGCCAGGCTCTTGTTGAGCACCGTCTCCACACGCGAGTAGTTGTGGGCAATCTGCAGGATGTCCAGCTCGTCCGGCGTGAGGTCACGCAGCGGCGGGATGAGCGGCGAGCAGACCTCGAGCTGAGCGCTGTGTGGGGGCAGCTCCGGACCCAGGCGCTTGACCTCGTCCAGCTGCCGCATGGCCTCCATGAGCAGCCCCTCGGTGCTCATCTCGATCTCGCCCGGGAAGTCGCGCTCCTCCACGGGCTCCATGTCGAAGGTGCCCTCTTCCCACGTGAGGATGCGGTAGAAGCTCTTCTCCGGCGCGACGTCGTAGTTCTCGTTGACGGCCGCGTAGTGCAGGCGCCCCTTGTCCAGGTGCAGCTTGCCGACGTCCGTGTCCGTCCGCACCACCAACGTGCCGCTCTTCTTGCTGGCGGCGAAGAGCTGCAGCAGGTCCGGCAGCGGCACCTCGGCGATGGAGCCGGTCATGGTGCGCACCTGCGAGGTGCGCTTGCCCGCAGCGACGTCTTCGAGAGCGGCCTTGGCCTCACGCATGGTGGCCGCCCCCTCCGTGGCCACCACCTTGATGATGCTGGTGCCGATCAGGACGCGGTCGCCCTCGGAGAGCTTGGAGCGCTTGATGCGCTCGCCGTTGACGAAGCTGCCGTTGGTGGAGCCCAGGTCTTGGATGAAGATCTGGCCGTTGGTCACGGTGATCTTGGCGTGTCGCCGCGACACCATGTCCTCCACGAGGACCATGTCCAGCTCGCCCGAACGCCCGACGACGACCTCGCCGTTCTCGGGCAACGGAAATTCACCACCCTGGTACTTCCCGGAGATGAAGCGAAGCGCGTAGGCACGGGCGGGCCGCGAGGGCGGCGACGGCGGCATGTTCGGGATAGGTGTCTCCACGTGGCGTATCGTGCGGGTCACGAACCCGCTGAGCGCAAGGCTAGAAGGCCAAGGGGTACCGGGTCAAGGACGAGGTGTGTAGAAGCGTCGATACCGTAGCGGTCGGGCGGTCATGGTATAGCGGGGCGATGCTCGCCACGCGCCTCCACGGGCCGCTGACGCTCGCCCTCGCGGCCCTGCTGCTGGCCCTCTCGCCAGCCCGTGCAGCCGCGCAGCTACGCGATCGAAGTGTGCGCTGGCGTACGGTGAACACCGAGCATTTTGCGGTCCACTACCCCGCCCACCTGGGCCCGGTGGCGCGGCGCGCTGGCTACGCGCTGGAGCGCGCGCACGCGCGGGTGGCCCCGGTGCTCGAGAACGAGATGAGCGGGAGAGTGCAGGTGACGCTCGCCGACGACTCCGAGTCGGCCAACGGCCTGGCCACCGCGCTGCCCTACGACGCGATCCGTCTGTTCGCCACGGCGCCGGAAGACATGAGCGCGTTGGCCGACTTCGACGACTGGCTGACGACGCTGATCACCCACGAGCACTCGCACATCCTGCACCTGAGCAACATCTCGGGGCTCCCGGCCGTCATCAACCGTGTGTTCGGCCGCCTCCTAGCGCCGAACCAGACCCAGCCCCGCTTCATCGTGGAGGGTCTGGCCACCTACCTCGAGTCGCGTGAGACCTCCGGCGGCCGCATGCGCTCGACGCAGTTCGACATGTACTTGCGCATGGCGTTCCTGGAGGGGCGTGTGCTCACCCTGGACCAGCTCGCCACGGGCGTGGACCAGTGGCCGCATGGGGCGGCCTGGTATCTGTATGGGTCGCGCCTCATGGCGTTCGTGGCGGAACAGCATGGGGAGCACGCCATCGCCGAGATCGCGGACACCTACGGACGCAACCCCATCCCGTATGGGCTCAGCCGCGCCACGCAGCGGGCCACGGGCTCTACGTGGCCGGAGCTCTTCGACGCCTGGCAGGCTGCCGCGCGCGGGCACTACGAGCTCCAGGCGCAAAGCGTGGAGGCCGCCGGCCGCGTGGAGGGCGAGCGGCTCACCCGGCACGGAGAGACGGCGCTCTATCCACGCTTCATGCCGGACGGCAGCTTGGTCTACATGGTGAACGACGGACGCAGCGACCCCCAGCTGCGCCGGTTGCCCGCAGGCGGCGGCCGCGCCGAGAAGATCACGCGCGTCGCGGGTGGGTCGGTGCCGAGCCCGCTCGCGGACGGGAGCATCGTGTACGACTCGGTGGACTTCGACCGAGGCATCTACGCGCGCTTCGACCTCTTTCGGAAGCATCCGGGCCGACGGCGCCCAGAGCGGCTGACCACGGGGCTGCGCGCGCGAGCCCCGGACGTGTCGCCCGACGGTGCGCGCGTGGTGTTCACGGTGAATGACGGGGGCACGTCGCACCTGGAGCTGGCGACGCTGAGCGATGTGGAAGGGACACGTGAGCGCCTGGTCACCAGCGGGCCCTTCGAGCAGGTGTACACGCCGCGCTTCTCCCCGGACGGGCAGCAGGTGGTCTACTCCGTGTGGCGCGCGGGCGGCTATCGCGACGTGCACCTGCTGGACCTGCGCACCCGCACGGTGCGTGAGCTCACCCATGACCGCGCGCTCGATCTCGGCCCCACGTTCACGCCAGACGGTCAGCAGGTGGTGTTCTCGTCGGACCGCAGCGGCATCGCCAACCTGTACGCCATGTCTCTAGCGACGGGCGAGACGCGGCAGCTCACCAACGTGCTGGGCGGCGCCTACTGCCCCGCCGTCTCCCCCGACGGTGAGCGCGTGGTGTACGTGGGCTACGGGAGCTTCGGTTTCGACCTGTACGCGCTGCCGCTCTTGGGCGCGCCCGGTGCCTGGGGCCGCCCTGCCCTGCCCTACGAAGACACACGCCCCGCACCCAGCGACACGGGCTACCTCGGTGGGCCGAGTCATCGCTACCGCCCCGTCGAGACCCTCTACCCACGCAGCTATGCCGTCGGCTTCGAGAGCAACAGCCTGCTGGGAGGCAGCCTGCTCTCGCTCGCCGTGAACGGTGAAGACGCCGTCGGCTGGTTCAGCTGGAGCACGCGCGTGGGGCTGACGCTGCCGGCGGGGGAAGTGGACCTGAGCACCCGCGGCCGCTACCAACGCGGCACGGTCCCTGTCGCGTGGCGCTTCTTTCGCCAGCATCAGGCGCGCAACGACCTCTTCGTGATGGGGCGCCGCCAGAGCTGGCGCGAGCGAGCGGTGGGGGGCGACATCTCCCTCTCCCGGAGCTTCCCGCGCTCGTTCCACTCGACCACCCTCTCGGGGGGCTACGCGGTGACCCACATCCGCAGCGTCGACCCGTTCACGGGCGAGCTGGATCCGAACTTCCCCGTGCCCTACGTGCCCGACAGGGGCTTCTTCACGCGTGCGCGGCTGGGCTTCGTGTACTCGGACGCGCGCGCCCAGATCTACGACATGACCACGTCGGTGGGGCGCACGCTGAGCGTGAGCATGAGCGCGGCGGACCCCGTCATCGGCAACCGCTACCGGGCCGCCGCGCTCAGCTGGGGCTTCTCTCGCTACTGGGAGAACCCGCTCATCCACCACCACGTCTTTGCGCTGCGCTACACGGGGGGCCTCTCGGCCGGAGACGCGGGGCGACGCGCGCTCTACAGCATAGGTGGCTTCCCCTCACCGGACTTCCAGGAGCTGCTGTTCGAGCACCCGGTGTACGGCGGCCAGGCCCTGCGCGGCTACGCCCCCGGGGACCGCCGGGGGCTGCGCTTCCAGCTGGTGCAGCTGGAGTACCGCTTCCCCATCGTGCGCATTCAGCACGGCCTGCAGACCACCCCCTTCTACTTGAACCGGATGCACGCGCTGGTGTTCGCGGACTACGGCGACGCGTACAGCACGCGCATCGACCTCTCGACCTTCCGGCTGGGCGTGGGCGCGGAGGTGCTGCTGGACTTCACGGTGGGCTACTTCCTGCCGTTCACCCTGCGCCTTGGCTTCGCGTACGGCGCGCACGAGGGTGGCGGGCCGCGCCTGTACTTCCACCTGGGGCGCCCCTTCTGAGCGCACGCCCTCGAGGGGATGCGCACGGTTGCGTTGCTCCTCGCCGGACGCTAGACCCGTCTCCATGTCGGAACTCAAGCACAAGCGCGTGTTGCTCAAGCTCTCGGGGGAGGCCCTTTGCGGCGAAGTGGGTGGGTTCGGACTGCGCCCGAGCACGCTCAGCGACATCGCGGCGGAGATCGTCGAGGTGCATCACGCTGGCGCCGAGCTGGGCATCGTCATCGGCGGCGGCAACATCTTCCGCGGCCTGAAGGGCAGCGCGAGCGGCATGGACCGCACCTCGGCGGACCACATGGGCATGCTGGCCACGGTCATCAACGGCCTCGCCCTGCAAGACGCCATCGAGAAGAAGGGCGTCCAGACGCGCGTCATGAGCGCGCTCGCGGTCAGCGCCGTGGCGGAGCCCTACATTCGCCGGCGCGCCATCCGGCACCTCGAGAAGCGCCGCATCTGCATCTTCGTCGCGGGCACGGGCAACCCGTACTTCTCCACGGACACCGCGGCCGCGCTGCGCGCCATGGAGATCCACGCGGACGCGCTCATGAAGGCCACCAAGGTGGAGGGGGTGTACGACTCGGACCCGGCCACCAACGCGAACGCACAGATGTACCGGCGCCTCAGCTACGACCGCTTCCTGGCGGACCGGGTGGGCGTCATGGACAGCACGGCCGTGACGCTGTGCCGCGACAACAAGCTCCCCATTCGCGTGTTCGCGCTGCACCAGCGCGGCAACATCAAGCGGGTGGTGCTGGGTGAGGACGTCGGCACCCTCGTCGCGGAAGAGGGCGAATGACCCACCACCGAGGCCGCCGTATTTGATAAGACTGCGCGGCACACCGGGCGCGGCCAGCCCCAGGGAGAGAACACGCACATGCTCGAAGAAACACTGGAAGACCTCAAGCAGAGCATCGAGAAGGCGCACGAGGCGCTGCGTCGCGAGCTCGCGAAGATCCGCACGGGGCGCGCAAACCCCGGCATCTTGGACGGCGTGCGGGTGGACTACTACGGCACGCCCACGCCGCTGAAGCAGCTGGCGGGCATCGCGGTACCCGAGGCGCGCATGATCACGCTGAAGGCCTTCGAGCGGAGCCAGATCCCCATCATCGAGTCCGCCATCCGTAGCGCGCAGCTGGGCCTCAACCCCAGCAACGACGGCGAGCTGATCCGCATCCCCATTCCGCCCCTCACGGAGGAGCGGCGCCGGGACCTCGCCAAGACGGCTCGCAAGGAGGGCGAAGACTGCAAGATCGCCATCCGCAAGGCCCGCCACGACGCCAAGGACATGATCGACGAGCTGGAGAAGAGCGGCGACGTGGGCAAGGATGACGCCGCGCGGGCCCTCAAGGAGCTCGAGGCCATCGTGAAGGACGGCGGCACCCGCGTGGACGAGATCGTTGCCAACAAGGAAGAGGACATCATGAAGGTCTGAGGCTCTCAGCCCAGGCCTTCGCCGCGTGAGACCCCCACGCAGGCACCCAGGAGCCCAGCCCGCGCGCTGGGCTTCGTCGTTTCTGGCGCTTCGGCGCGGTCCCTGGGGCCTGCGCGCGGACAAGAAAAAGCCCAGCGCACCATGGTGGCTGGGCCTCTTCATCTTGGACCTGGACCGGCGCGTTCAGCTGCCGGCGAGCGTCTCGGCCACGTCGGCCGCGAGGTCTACCTTCTTCTTCTCGATGCCCTCGCCGAGCTCGTAGCGCACGAAGCGGCGCACCGAGATCTTCTCGCCGATGCGCGCGGAGAGCTCGTCGCAGATGTCGCCGATGGTCTTCTTGTCTTCCACCATGATGGAGACCTGATCCAGGAGACAGTTCTCCTTCTTCCACTTGGCGATCTTGCCCTCGAGGATCTTGGCGGTGGCCTCCGCGGGCTTCGACTTGCCCGTCTCGCGCGCCTCTTCTTCCATCTGGCCGGCGAAGATCTTCGCCTGCGCCTCGACGTCGGCCTCGGGGATGTCGGACTCGCGCACGTAGAGCGGCGTCATGGACGCGATCTGCATGGCGACGTCGCTCACGAACGACTTGAAGTCGTCGTTGCGCGCGACGAAGTCGGTCTGGCAGTTGACCTCGACGAGCACACCCACGCGGCTGCCCGCGTGGATGTATGCGTGGACCATGCCTTCGGCGGCGATGGCTCCGGCCTTCTTCGCCACCTTGGCGAGGCCCTTCTTCTGGATGTCCTCCATCGCCTTGTCTTCGTCGCCATCGGCGTCGATCAGGGCCTTCTTGCAGTCCATCATGCCTGCGCCCGTGCGGTCACGGAGCGCCTTTACCTGTGCGGCTGAAATCGTCGCCATGTGCTCTTCCTGTCTTCTCGAAGTGGGGGGTTCAGCGGCGGGGGCCCGGCGCGCCGCGGCCAGGACGCTTGCGCGCCGTCTCGACCGAGGGACCGTCGCCAACGGCGCCGCCCACGTGACCCACGTTCGCGCCCTGCACGACGTGGTCGCGGCGCGACTGGGAGCCCTCGATGCACGCGTCCGCGATGCGCGAGGCGACCAGCTTGATGGAGCGGATGGCGTCGTCGTTGCCGGGGATGACGAAGTCGACGAGGTCCGGGTTACAGTTGGTGTCCGTCAGCGCGATGATCGGGATGTTGAGCTTGCGCCCCTCCTTCACCGCGATGTGCTCGTTGTTCGGGTCGATCACGAACAGCGCCGAGGGCAGCCCGTCCATGTGCTTGATGCCGCCGAGGAACTTCTCCAAGCGGTCGCGCTCGCGACGAAGGCCGAGGGCCTCCTTCTTGGTGAGCAGCTCGAGGGTGCCGTCGGCCTCCTGACGGTCCAGCTCACGCAGGCGGTCGATGCCCTTCTTCACGGTGGTGAAGTTGGTGAGCGTGCCACCGAGCCAGCGACCCGTGACGTAGAACTGACCCGCGCGGACGGCCTCTTCGAGGACGACGTCGCTGGCCTGGCGCTTGGTGCCCACGAAGAGCACGTGACCACCGCGGCCCACGGCCTCGGTGACGAAGTCGAACGCGCGGCGGAAGAGGACCGCCGTCTGGTCCAGGTCCACGATGTGGATGCCGTTGCGCGCGCCGTAGATGTACGGCCGCATCTTCGGGTTCCAGCGCTTGGTCTGGTGACCGAAGTGGACGCCGGCGTCGATGAGGGCGCGCAGGCCGATGGGGAGGTCGCCGCTGGCGACGTCGGGGCGGCCGAGGGCCGCGAGCTCAGGGGCTTCTTGAACTTCGTGTTCGGTGGTCATGGCTCGTCCTTTTTCTGGTTGTGCTTCTGCCCCCCTCGCGCGGAGACTCCTCGGGAGGAGCACCAGGCCGCGCGTTTGAGCCGGGGGACATGTGTAATTTCGGGCACTTGGAATCAAGTACCCGGCCTCGGGGGGACCGAGAGCGGGCCTGACTTAGCACGTGCGCGCGACGCTGACCAGCCCATCCTTCCGCGAGGGGCGAGCCGGCGCCAAGGCGCGCAACGGCCTGCATCTTTTTCCGCGCCGGCTTGCGGCGAGCACGGCGCGCACGCACCTTGCGCCCCGTGCGCTTCGTCGACCAAGTAGAAATTGAAGTCCAGGCTGGCAACGGCGGCAACGGCGCGGTGGCGTTTCGCCGTGAGAAGTACCGCCCGCTGGGTGGCCCTTCCGGCGGTGACGGTGGCAAGGGAGGCGACGTCATCTTCCAGGCGCACGAGCGCATGTCCACGCTGATGGACCTGCACTACCGTCGCACGCTCAGCGCGCCCGACGGCGAGAACGGGCGCGGCAAGGACCAGTTCGGCCACGCTGGACGGGACGAGCTGGTGCAGGTCCCCGTCGGCACGCAGGTGTACGACGCGGACACGGGCGAGCTGCTGGTGGACCTGGCCGAGCCCGAGCAGACCTTCGTGGTGGCTCGCGGCGGCCAGGGGGGTCGCGGCAACATGCGCTTCGCGACGCCCTACGACCGTGCCCCGCGGCGGGCGGACCCCGGCGAAGCAGGGGAGCACCGCAACCTGAAGCTGGAGCTCAAGCTCATGGCCGACGTCGGCGTGGTGGGCTTCCCCAACGTCGGCAAGTCCACCTTCATCGCCGCCGTGTCGCGCGCGCGTCCGAAGATCGCGGACTACCCCTTCACCACCCTGGTACCCAACCTGGGCGTGGCTTCGCTCGGCCCCGACCGCAGCTTCGTGATCGCGGACATCCCGGGCATCATCGAAGGCGCCTCGGAGGGAGCGGGGCTGGGCCTGCGCTTTCTGCGGCACGTGGAGCGCAACCGCGTGCTCCTGCACGTGGTGAGCTACGACCCCGACCCCGAGCGCGACCCGGTCGCGGACTACCAGGCGCTGCTGCACGAGATGGAGACCTTCGACGCGTCCCTGCTCGAGCGCCCCGCCATCGTCGCCTTCAGCAAGCTGGACCTGCCCGAGGCCGAAGAAGCCTACCAGGCGTCACTGCCCGCCTTCGAGGAGCTGGGTGTGACCGTGATGCCCTTCAGCGCCGCGTCGCGCACGGGGCTCATCCCCATCCTGGAGGCTCTCGAGGCCATCCTGCGTGAGACGGACCCGGCCCGCGCGACCAGCAACGACCTCGACCTCGGCGCTCGGCCGCAGGACCTGCACGAGCCGCACAACCCCGAGGCCGCGCCGCACGCTGCGGGCGACGGCGCCGACGCTCAGTCTTCGGACGAGCCCTCGACCTGACGCGCGCGTCGTTCAATCGCGTCCACAGCCCAGCGCGCCGCGGCACGCACGCTCTCGGCGGGGTGCCGGTCGCCGGTCTCACGCAGGACCCGTAGGTGCACGCGCCCGCCGGTGTTGCCGAGGACCACGGCGGCGTTGCGGGCCATGCGGACCACCCCGGCGCGCCGCATGGGCGAGCCCTCGGACCACTCCAGGAAGCGCTCGTCGCTCATGCTCAGCAGCGCCTCGAGGTCGACCTCACCGAGCCGCGCGTGTGGCTCGAAGGCGGGGTCGAGCTCCCCGGGCGTCGTGCGGTTGTAGGGGCACACGTCCTGGCAGGCGTCACAGCCGAAGAGCCAGTCGCCCGTCTGCGCGAGCAGGTCCGGCGCGGCGAGGTCTTCTCTCTCGATGGTCAGGTTGCTGATGCAGCGACGCGCGTCCAGCACGCGAGGCGACACGAACGCGTCCGTGGGGCATGCGTCGAGGCAGGCTGTGCAGCGCCCACAGCCCTCACGGATGGGTGCGTCCGGCGCCAACGGGGCGCTCGTGACCAGCGTGCTCAAGAAGACGTGCGAGCCCACACCGGGCACGATCAGGCAGCTGTTCTTGCCCACGAAGCCGACGCCCGCGCGCACCGCCCAGGCGCGCTCGAACACGGGGCGCGAGTCCACCGAGTGGCGCACGGCGTGGCCCTCGTCCCGCAGCCAGCGTTCCAGCTTGCGCAGCCGCCGCCCGAGCACGTTGTGGTAGTCGCGCCCCCAGGCGTAGCGGGCCACACGGCCTGCGCCGATGCCCACCTGTGCCCCTCGGCGTGAGTGAAAGGGGGTCACCAAGACCACCACGCTCTCCGCGCCGGGCAGCATTCCGGGGTGCCGTGGGTCGCTGCGGACGTCGCGCGTGTCGGCCATCCAGCCCATGCCGTCGTGGTGGCCTGCGTCGAGCCACGCGCCGAGACGCTCCCCCTCTTCCACCAGCGCCTCCGCTCGCGCGACGCCGACGCGCGCGAAGCCCAGCGCGTGGGCGCGCTGGGTGAGCTGCTCGCGAAGCGGAACGGCGGGAGTCTCCACGCGTTGTCCCGACTAGAGCCGCGGCCCGCGACTGAGAGGCGCTTGAACGCGCGGGGCCCGCTGGGTGGATCCACTCGAACCGTCGGTCGCGCCGTCGGCAGGGCCACCGTTGTCGTCGTCTTCACCTTCGTCGCCCGCACCGGCCGCGCCGCCGACACCGAAATTGGCGCGCGCGCCGCGGGGCACCACGGTGGAGTCCTGCAGGCGGGGCGCGGGCGCGTCGTCGCCGCTGGGGAGGAGGTCCGGGAGGATGTAGGGGCGCGCGTGGCTCTGGTGACAGTAGGGCTGCTCGCGGTGGAAGTCCCAGTGCATGTACACGCGGCCGTCGCCGCTCAGGATGTCATCGGGCGCCACGGGATAGGGCTGCCCTCGCATGACGGCGTTGTACGCGCCGTAGTCGAACATGGAGAGCCCCGAAGAGCGCACCACCCCGACGCGATACACGGTGCCGTCGCGGTTGAGGACGATCTCCAGCAGCGTGCGCAAGGTCATGTCGCCAAACGGCCCGCTCGGGCCCACCGGCAGGTTCTCCACGAACTGGTGGTAAGAGTTGTGCACACGGTCGTGCATGCGCGCGATGTATGTGGCGAAGGGCGAGCGCGCCGCGTTCAGCGCGGTCTGCTCGCCCGGACGCACGCTGGGCATGTAGTTCTCGAGCGCCGCCCGGAACTGCTCCCAGCGCGCCCCACTCGACGCGCCGTGGATGCGTGAGCGCTGCTCTTGGTAGTAGGCCTCGCGCTCCTCGTTCAAGCGCTCCTCGCCCACGATGTCCGCCAGCTGGCTGTAGCGCAGCGTGAGGTCCGGCCCGCGCTGGCCACGGTGCTCCCCAGGCCTCCGTCCGCTCGCCGCGCCGCCACGCGTGCCGCGCTCCACCCCCTCGCGCCCGACCCGGTCGGGGACCGGCACGCCCCCGGCGCCGTCGCCGCCTCCGGCTCCCAGGGACCCCTCACCGCGCACGGACCAGTCGCCCTGGGCGCTGGCGATCACGGCCGGGCTGCCGCCGGCCAGGGGGTCTCCGCCGCCGGCGCGGCCCTGCTGCGCCGCCTCGCGCTGCGCGGCAGCGCCTGCCCGCCCATCCCCCTCGGTCGAGCGGGACGCGCGGGCGTCCGGTGGCGCCTCGGTCTGCGCACGTCCCACGGCGCGCGGCGGCGTGGTGGGCCGCTCGCGAGGAGTGCGCGTCACCTCCTCGGGAGTCGGTCGGCGCTCGTCGCTGCCGTCCACGTCCTCGGACTCGGCCAGCAGCGCCTCGTCCGCGTTGCCTCGCTCCTCCGTCGGCGTGGTGGGGCGCTCCACGCTCGCGCCCACGCTGGTCTCCACGTCGTCGCGGTCCAGGTTGGTGATCTCCGCGACCGTCTCCTCCTCCACGGTGTTGTTCTCCTCCGCGATGAAGGCCGTGTCGGGCGGTGGGTCGTCGGGGTTCTGCGAGTGCTGCCGCACCGCAATGCGCGCCTGCTCCTCGGGTGGCGGTGTCGGCGGGGGCGCGTCCGGGGCAATGGAAGGCGGTGGACGCTCCGGCTCGGGCGCCGGCTCCGGCTGCGCAGGGGCCGGCGCGGGCTCCAGGGCGGCCACCTCGCGGCGACGCTCCGCCTCCTGGTCGCGCCTCCGCGTGGCCCTCTCGCGGGCGACGCGGGCAGCCTCGCTCTCAGGGACCTCGGCGTCGCTGACGGCTTGATCGGGCGCCTGCGTGTCGGGGTGCGGCGCGACGGTGGACGGCGTGGGCGGCGTGACCTGCGGCTCCTCGGCCAGGTCGAACTCCAGCACGGCGCGGCGGGCGCGCTGCTCCTGAGCCGCGGCACGGGCCAGCGCCGCCAGCGCTTGGGCCTTGGCCAGCTCCCCCAGCTCGTAGTGCACTCCTGCATGCGCCACGACGGACGCCACCAGCGTGAACGCCAGGATGAACGACGTGGTATCGAAGGAGGAGAGACGCACTTACCGACAAGGAGAGTATGAGCCCTCGCGAGGGCCGCGTCAGGGAACGCGTGTGGCCGGGCGATTGTTCGTGGCAGTAAAATATTGCGCTCAGGAGCGCGGGACGGCCTGAAAGCGTGCCAGCACCTGGGTCTCGCCGGCGGCCGTGGGGAAGCGCGTCTCCCGCAGGACGGCCGCAATGCAGGCCAGCACCCCCGGCGGAGCGCCGGCGACCTGAACCACCGGCTCTTGGTTCACGCGTCCGTTGGCCCCCACCTGGAGCGACAAGAGCACGGGCCACGGGATGGGGTCTCCGGAGCCCGTGTGCGGGACCGCCACGCAGGCGCGCAGTGGCGCGGAGCGCGCGCGCAGGGTGCGGGCCACGCGCCCCTCGCTCAGCGGGCCCACGACCCGCAGGCCATTGTCCACGGGCGCCCAGGTGCGACGGACCGCTTGGGCGCGCGCGCGACCGGACGTGGGCTGAGTGTTGCGGGCCGACTCCGGCAGGTGTGCGTCTTCGCGCCCCTCGTCGGCGATGACCGCGGTGACGTCGCGCTCCGCCCCGGTGGGTGCCCCCTGCCCCACGCGCAGCGTGAACGAGACCAGGGTGGCGGCGTCGGACTCCGGCAGGCGCCAGGCCTCGGTGGCCTGCGTCACGCAGCGGTCCAGGGGGCGGTCGCCCACGTTGGACCAGTCCACGCTCGCCGCGATGGGCTCCCCGTTGGCCTCCACGTGGACACGCACGTGGAGCTCCCCGGCCAGGCGCCCCCGCTCCGCCACGCGGTCGGCGTGGCAGCGGCGGTAGGCATCCAGGGAGGCCTCCATGACGCGCTGAACCGCCGCGCGCGCCACGGGCCCGCGCACGCGCAGGGACGCCAGGGAGACGGTCTGCGCGGTGGACTGACCGGCGCCGGGCCCCGCGACCAACGTCACCCACGCCACCAGCGCCACCGAGAGCGCCACGCGGACGGGGACCACCGCCACGAGCCGGCTGGCACCTGCGCGGCGCGGGCGACGGTCCGTGGCGGTCATGCGATGGCGGGTCGGTCGGGGGGTCACTGGGGCGATCACTCGAAGAGGGGTTGGAGGTTGAGCCCGCCAGCGTAGGCGTAGCTCACGAACGCGTCGAAGCCATAGACCACGATGCCCACCGGAGCATTGGCCACCAGGCGGTGGACCCCGTCCGCTTGCACGCCCGGACGCACGAGGTCGCGCTCCACTTCGGGGAAGCTGAGCTGGCAGCGGTAGATCACGCGCTCGGGCGGCAGCTCTCCCACCCCGCGCATCAACCCATCTGCGGGCGACACGCTGCAGCCGCGCGCCACGACCTCCACCCCGTCGAGGCGCACCTCGGCCGTGCGCGGGGCCACGATGACCACGTAGTCGAAGGCGTAGCGGTCCGGCGTGAGGAAGACGTACTCGCGCCGGTATTGCTCGACGGGGGGCACCATGATGAGCGAGGGGTCTCCGCCCGGGTAGCGTACTGGTGAGCTCGGGATGCCCACGGCCTGCTGGCTGGGGAGCGCCTGCAGCACCGACACGGGGCGCCCCAGCGTGCTGAAGATCTCGAAGTCGCGGGTCGCGGACAGCAGACGGGACTCCCTGGCGTCCAGCGTGAAGCGGTCGTCGGGCGCGGGCAGCGTCGTGGTGACCTCCGTCGCGTCGCGAATCGCCACCACGCGCACGTACTCGACCTCGTTCCCGACGGCCACGCTGTCCAGGGTGGTGTCCACGAACGCCGCGTTGAGCGAGGCGGCCCGCCCAGGCATGCGGGCGATGACGTACTGGCTGCCGAGCGTGCCGTCCCCGAAGAGCTGCTCCTCGAGGTGGTCCGCACAGCACTGGCGGTTGGCGTAGGTCGTGAACATGGGGGCGTCGCTGGCCTCGCTGCCGACGAACACCCCGACCGGGCGGCTGGCGCTGACGAAGGAGCCCGTGAAGTCCGCCATGAAGCCCGCGGTCTCCAGGTTCAGGACGTCGAAGGGGCCCAGCGTGGCGGTGAGCTCGTCCCCGGCGAGACCCATGGGCACGCCGCTGCCGGGCAGCACCCGCACGATGTCGGGCCCCAAGGTGACGCTGACCTGGGTGTTGATCTCGGTCCCGACGATGGTCAGGAAGGCCCGCAGGCCCTCGTCGCGAGAGGACGTGTCGAAGTCGATCTCCGGGCACGGCATCTCCGGCGGGCAGTCCGAGTCTGCGATGGTCTGCGGCCACGAGACGACGGTGTACTGCGGCGTGAGAGCGCTCGCCGGGAGCAGCAGGGAGGCGTCGTTGCTGAACACCGAGACGTTGTCGAGCGGGTTGAACTGGTAGGCGATGATGGGCTGGTCACTGACCAGCCGGTACGCGTTGGAGGTGATGGCGGTGTGCGTGCCGTCGTTTTGTCCGCTGGCCTGCGCCGACACGCGGCAGAAGCAGGGAGCGACGGTGTCCGCGGCGGAGCAGACGCACACCTCGGCCCCGCGGCACTCGCGCGCGACGACGTCACAGGCGGCGTTGCTGCTGCTGCCGTCCACCTCGCGGCGGGCCAGCTCGAAGACCTCGAGGTCGCCGGGCAGCACCACCGCGCTCGCCACCTCACGCAGCGCGACGGGCGCCCCGGGGGCCGCGTCGTTGACCTCCACCACCACGGCCGAGGGCACCAGTCCAGGGTTGGAGACGACCACCGCGAACTGCTGGGACGAGGCGTCGCGCCCGCCACCGAGGGCAGCGTTGTCGAGGTCGATGGCGAAGAACTCGCAGC
The DNA here is from genome assembly GCA_020633075.1 of Sandaracinaceae bacterium. Classification (GTDB taxonomy): domain Bacteria; phylum Myxococcota_A; class Polyangia; order Polyangiales; family Houyiibacteriaceae; genus JADJJE01. Next base: position 699,775 of record JACKEI010000001.1, on the reverse strand, counting down.
CCACGTAGCTCTGCTGCCGCTCGGCCAGCTCGCAGGCGTTGACGCACTGTCCGTCGCTGCACACCTGCTCGGCGTCGCACGCGTCCAGGAGGTCTACGCCGGACCCGTCCGCCCGGCAGACACCCGGCCGCGTCCCTTCGCACAGCGGAAGGTCCGGGACGCAGACGCGGCAGCCCAGCGAGGCGACGCAGACCTCGCCGCGCGCGCCGCACTCGTCGCGCTCCGCGCGGAGGAAGGTGCCCGAGCCGACGCAGGTGACGAAGGCGCCGTTATCGCAGCCGGTCTGGCCCACGCGCTCACACACGAACCCAGTGACCGGCCCGGCGTCCGGTTGGGCGGGCGCGGCGGCGCCGCAGCCGCAGAGCGCGGTGGTGAACAGGACGAGCAGGAGCGGGTGCAGGCGCAGCGTCATCGGAGCGCCACGATGGTGTCCACGGACCACGCCGTCCAGCGCCGCGACGAGAGCGACGAGTACGTGAAGGTGTCGAAGTCGAAGTCGGCGACGTTGATGCCGTAGAGGGTGATGCGCAGCGTCCCCTCGCTGACGTCGCGGATCTCGTCTTCCGCGGAGAGGTCCGGCATGGGCGCTTGGCGCGCGTCACCGCGCACGAAGTAGCGCCACTGCGCGTTGCCGTCCCCCCCTTCGACGAAGATCATCCAGACGTCCGGCTCCGGCCCGGTCACGTCCCAGCGCAGCACGCGATCCGCCGGCAGCAGCTGCCCGTAGCGTGGCGCCGTGACCTCCGGCAGCCCCACGAAGCCGGTGAGCAAGACTGTGCCTCCGAGAGGGCGGACGCCCGAGCGCACCACGTGCGTGGACGGGTCGCCCAGCGCGGCGCCCGTGACCCAGGCGGCGTCGACGAAGTAGCGGCCGTCGGCGAGCGGGCCCGTGAGCGGCGGCTGCGCCACGAGCCTGATGACGCCCTCGCTGCTCAGGCGCACGACCTCGTCCAGCGCGGTGTTGCGCGCGAAGGGGCGCAGGAAGCCCTCCCCGCCCAGGTCCAGCGTGGCGCGGACCTGGAAGCGGTCCGGCCCCCGTGAGCTGGGCGCGGGCAGCCCGCCCAGCTGGACGTCCAGCGGCTGGTCGAGGGGGATGTTCATGGCCAGCTCCACGCCCTGCAGCTCTTGCTCGGGGCCCAGCAGGACGCCGCGGCGGATGCCCATGACGTACGGGGTGAACTGCGCCGTCTGCACGTTCTCGATGCCCGCGACCGCGAACACCGCGAGGGCCGACGAGCGCGAGGCGATGCGGAAGGGGTTGCCGCGCGCACCGCGCATGTCCTCCGTGATGCGGTCGTTCGTGCCCGCCGGCCCGCCGGGCGCGGAGTTGCGGCAGGTGGCGCACGCCGTGGTGGTCTGCACGTAGGCGACGCGCACCTCGTTCGGGCCGGGCGTGGGCAGGCTGTCCCAGCCGTTGGGCGCGTTCTCGTTGGGCCCCGGGAAGCGCAGCTCCCCGCTGATGAAGGCGCCGTTGCGCGCAACGCCCACGCGCGGGAAGCCTGTCTGCATCTCGCCCAGGTCGATCTCCACGCAGCCGACGTCCAGCCACGGGGACAGGAAGACCGTCACGCTCGCCGCGTCGAAGTCCACGATGGTGGTCTTCTCGTGGCAGTAGGCGGCGACCGTGAGCGTGGTGGGGCCTGCGAGACCGTCCGCGCTGAGCGTGACCTGCCCCGTGACCCCCGTGCGCCCGCTGGCGAGCGCCGGCAGCCCGTTGCCCAGCATGACGAACGCGTCCGGCAGTGGGCCACCCGTGAAGTTGCTGATCACGGTGACGTTGACGCTGCCCTGGATGGCACCTCCGCCGAGCCCGCCCGCGATGGGATCGGACGCGTCGAAGTACGTGAAGGCGTCCGTGAGCGTGACGGTGTCGCCGCCCTCGGGCGTGTAGCTCACGTCTACGGTGCCCACCGCGTGCGCAGGCGTGACGCACACCAGGCGACTGGGAGACGGCACCTCGATGGACGCGCAGGGCGCGCCGTCCACGCGCACCACGTCGGCGAGCGAGAACGCGGCGCCGAGCCCGGTGACCTCCACGCGAGTGCCCCCAGCGACGCTGCCGCGCGTGGGCTCGAGCGCGAGCGTGTCGTAGACATAGCCGCCCGTCAGCGTGGAGACGCGCTCGCCCGACCTCACGGACACATCGGCCGGCCCGGGGGTGGACGCCGGCGTCAGCACCACGATGCGGTTGGCGTCCACGTAGCGCACGTCGTTCGCGGGCAAGACGACCCCGGCGAAAGTGACCTCGCTGGTGGGGAGAAAGCCCACCCCGCGCAGCGTGACCGTCTGGTCGCCGGAGAAGGGACCGTGCCCGGGCTCCACCCGGTCCAGGAGGACCCCGAGCGGACCCACGTCCGGGAAGCCCCCGAAGTCCGGCGGGCCTGCGTCGCGCGGGCTCGGATTGCCCAGCGGCGGGGGGTCCTCGAGCGTGGGGCGGCACCCTGCTGCGCAGACCGCGACGGCCACCCAGGCGAGCATCACGGCGCGCACCGCCCTCGCTGCGCCGCCACGTTCGCAACGCTGGGCCGACGACGCAGCGTGGACTATGGTGGGGTGGGCGCGCATGCTCTGGCTCAGTGTGACGTGCCCGGCAACGCACTTCAACGCCGAGCGCTGGGCGCCGGTAGGCGCCGCGCCCCCCGCACACCCTCTTCGTTCGTCCCCAAGATGACGCTCACGCGACTCGTCCTCAGTGATCTCCACCTCGCCAACGGTCGCAAGATCGGCGAGGCGAACCCCATGGAGGACTTCTTCCACGACGAGCGCTTCGCCGAGCTGTTGGAGCACTACGACCGCGAGCACGGCCAGACGGGGGGCATCGAGCTGATCCTGAATGGCGACATCTTCGACCTGCTCAAGATCAAGATCGACGGGGAGTGGCCGCTCGAGATCACGGAGCACGTGGCGGTGGAGAAGCTGCGCCCCTGCCTGGAGGGACACCCGCGCTTCGTGCACGCGCTCAAGCGCTTCCTCGAGAACCCCGAGAACCGCGTGACCTACCTGCCCGGCAACCACGACCTCGAGATGTGGTTCCCCGGCGCGCAGGAGCTGTTCCTGCGCTACGTGGCCCCTGGCGAGGCTTCCCAACGGGTGCGCTTCATCACCGGCTCGGACACCTACTACCTGCCCGAAGGCATCCAGGTGCGGCACGGACACCAGTTCGAGCGCATCCACCGCGTGGACTACGGCAACATGACCCGCAAGCGGCGGGACGGGTCCGAGGTGCTCTTCTTGCCGTGGGGCACGCTGTGGATCCTGGAGGTGCTCAACCCGCTCAAGGAACGCCGCAGCCACATCGACCGCATCCAGCCCCTGTCCCGCTTCATCTTGGGTTCACTCGTGTTCGACCCGCGCATCGCGCTCTTGTTCTTCTGGCGCTCCACGGTCTACTTCCTGCGGCACCGTGTGTTCGCGCTGTCGGCGTGGACCGACCGCATCCGGAAGCTGCCCAGCATGGTGCGCGAAGACCTGTTGGAGCTGGGGGGCGGCTACCTGGCGCACGCCGAGCGCGCGCTCCGCAAGGTGCGGGGCGTACACACGCTGATCGTCGGGCACAGCCACAACCCGCGCTACAAGCAGTACAAGGACGGCAAGATCCTGGTCAACACGGGCACCTGGGTGAAGATGATCAACCTGGATCTCAAGCACCTGGGCCAAGCCAGCGGGCTCACGTACGCCGTCATCGAGTACGAAGACTCGGGCAAGCCCCGCACGTCCTTGATGCGCTGGATCGGCCGGCAGCTGCCCTGCGAAGCCGTGCCCTACAGCGAGTAGCGCGCAGCGTGCTCCTCGTGGCCGAGCAGGCGGGGGAGCACGGCGCTGTGGGTGAGGTCCGGCACCACCCAGGTGGAGCCCGCCGCGGCCAGCTGGGCATCGCTGTACCCGCCCGTCAGAACGGCCAGGCAGGTCGCGCCGATCCCCAGCGCGGCGCGCGCGTCCTCCGGCGTGTCGCCGATGACCACGACACGACAGCGCGCGAGCGGCAGCCCGAGAGCTTCGGCGCCTCGGGTCGCGCCCGCGCGCACGAGCTCCACGCGGTCCCAGCCGTCGTCGCCGTAGCCACCGAAGCGGAAGTGCCGCCACAGGTCTCCGTGCGTCAGCTTGGTGCGGGCGCCGGCTTCACTGTTGCCGGTGCCGATGCCCAGGGCGACGTGGCTGTGCTCGGAGAGCGCCGTGAGCAGCGCCCGAACGCCCGGCATGACTTGATAGTTGGGCGACGCGGGCACCTCACGCGCGAGGCTCGCGAGGTAGGCCTCCGCCAGCGCGCACACCAGGCTCTCGCTGACCGGGACGCCAATGCGGGCGAGCCCGCCCTCGAAGATCAGGGGGTCGGTCATGCCGCGGAAGTCCATTCCGTCGAGCGCGTCTTCGCGTCCGCAGACCTCCACGAACGCGCGGCGCATGCTCCTGCGTCCAGCGCCACCGGTCTTCAGCAGCGTGCCGTCGATGTCGAAGAGCAGCACGGTGGGCTGCGCGTCGCGCGCGGGCTCACTCATGCTCTGGCTCCCACTCGCTGCGCCGGCCGTCACGCTCGACCGCGGGCACCAGCTGGAGCTCACGCACGCGCGGCGCGAACACGGCCGCGTCGCTCTCCGAGTCGAAGAGCACCCACACCTCGTCGACGGGCTGCCCGGGCGCGAGCCGTCCGCGACGCTCGATCTCGACGGCCGTGGCGAGGTCGGAGCCGCGCAGCTCACGGCCCTCGCCGACGTAGCGGAAGGTCATGCGCTCTTCCTCGGGCTCGTAGCCCTCGGGCAGGAGGCGCGGGCCGTCGCTGTCCGTCGCGGCGGGCTCGAGCGCCCCGGTGAGCACGCCTTGTTCCACGGCAAAGAGCGTCGGGGTCACGCGGGTGTCGAGCGCGCGGCTGAACGCGTCACGCGCCCAGGCCTCGAGCTCACGAGCGTCGCGCAGCGCCTGCTCCTCGTCCGCGTCCCGGGCGCGCAGCACCAGCACGCCCTGCGTGGGGATGGCCAGCCACGCGCGGTCGCTCGTCAGGCGCTCGTGCGCTTCACGCAGGCGCTCGGGCGAGAGCACGGCAGAAGACGCGAACTCGTCCACCAAGGTCAGGGCGTGCGGCCAGCCGTCGGCGCGCCTGGCCTTCACCTCCCAGCTGAGCGGCCGCCGCCGCAGCTGCGCCAGCGCCTCCCACTCGAGCGCCTCTTGCGAGCGCCCCTCCTCTTCGAGGGCGGTCGGGGTCACCGTGTAGCGCCGCTGGTGCCCGGTATAGGCGTACGAGACCCAGGGCATGCGCTCCGCCTCGAAGGTCGCCAGCGGGCGCACCACGGCCAGGCTCTGACCGCTCCAGTCCAGCTCTTGAAGCACCGGCAGGAGGACACCCGGCGGCCGGCTCATCCGAACCACTCCGGGCGCATCTTGACGTACGAGTCCTCGGCCTCGCGACACAGGGTGGCGAGCAGGTGCACGCGCGGGAGCTCCGTGGTGAGGTAGTACTGCGCCGTGCAGCGCAGCCCTTCGTCGCGGGCCTCTCGCGCCGTGGCGCCGCTCGCGGTGGAGCGCTGCGCGACCACGTAGAGGGCCAACCACTGCCAGCCGACCACGAAGGTGCCCAGCAGGTCCAGGAAGTCCGCGCTGTGCGCCAGCATGCCCTGCGTGTCCCCCCGCTGCCCGCGTGCGAGCAGCTGCGGCACCAGCCCGCTCACCGTGGCGGCCGCGTCGCTGACAGCCTGCACCAGGCCCGCCGGCACGTCGTGCGCCTTGGCAGCCCGCAGCGTCATCCCGACCTCGTCCGCGAGCGCCATCAGCCCCGCGCCTCCGCGCGCGCCCAGCTTGCGGCCCAGCAGGTCCAGCGACTGAATGCCGGTGGTGCCCTCGTGGATGCTGTTGAGGCGCTGGTCACGCAGGTAGCTCTCCGGGAGGTACTCGCTGGTGTAGCCGTAGCCTCCCAAGACCTGCACCGCGAGCGCGTTGGCCTCGAAGCCCCGCTCGGCCGGGAAGGTCTTGGCGATGGGGGTCAGCAGGTCCAGCAGCGCCTGGGCACGCTCGCGCTCGGCGTCGTCGCGTCCGTGCTGCGCGACGTCGGCGTAGCGCGCCGTCGTCGCCAGCACCGCCAGGCTGCCCTCCACGATGGCCTTCTGGCGCAGCAACATCCGGCGCACGTCCGCGTGCTCGATGATGGGCACCACCTCGGACGAGGGCAGCGCGCCGAGCGCGCGACCTTGTGGACGCGAGAGCGCGTAGAGCCGCGCCTCGTGGTAGGCCACGGACGCGGTGGCCGCGCCGTTCATGCCCACCATCAAGCGGGCCTCGTTCATCATCTGGAACATGTAGCGCAGGCCCCGGTGGGGCTCGCCCACCAGGTACCCATGGCAGTCTCCGTCGTCACCGTACTCGAGCGCGGTGCTGGGCAGCCCACGCCAGCCGATCTTGTGGATGACCTGCGACACGCGCACGTCGTTGGGCACTAACGCCTGCCCCTCGAGGCGCCTCTTGGGCACCGCGAAGAGCGAGATGCCGGCGCTGCCGGGCGGCGCCCCCTCGATGCGCGCCAGGGTCAGGTGCACGATGTTGTCCGCCACCGTGTGGTCCGCACCCGAGATGAAGATCTTGCTCCCCTTGATCAGGTAGTGCCCAGCGCTGGTGGGGGTCGCGCGCGTCGTGACGTCACCCAGGCTGCTGCCCGCGTGGGGCTCGGTGAGCGCCATGGTGCCGGTCCACTCGCCCGCGTACATCGGCCGCATGTAGGTCTCGCGCAGCGCGTCGCTGCCGTACGCCTCGATCAGGTGCGCCGCGCCGTGCGTCAGCCCGATGTACCCGTAGGCGCTCAGGTTGGCGGCCATCAGGTAGGACGTCGCGAGCGCGGCGACCACCTGCGGCAGCTGCTGCCCGCCCACGCTCTCGGGGCGCGTCGCGGTCAGCACACCCAGCTCCACCATGCTGCGGAAGAGGTGGGGCAGGCTCGCGTGGGTGATGACCCGCCCGTCGCGCAGCGTGGGCGGCTCGAGGTCCATGGGCTTGTACGTCGCGAACAGCTCCTCTCGAGCGAAGCGACGCACGGCCCCGAGGTACAGCTCGAAGGTCTCGCGCGAGTGCTCTGCGAAGGCGGGCAGCTGCGTGAGCCCCACCGCGTCCACGTGCTCGAAGAGCAGCAGATCGATGAACGCGTCGTCGACGAGGGGGTTCGGCGAGGACTCGGCAGAGGCAACCATGCGCGGGAAGGTCGCAGACGAGAGCGCCCCCGCGCAACCCGCCCCGCGACGCGCCGCCCGCATGCGTGGGGAGACGCCGGGAATCAGGCCTCCCGCAGCGCTCCTTGGGCCGCTATAGTCGTGTCATGCGTCTGCCCTCATCCGCCCGCCTGCCCTCCCTCTTGCTCGCGCTGGGCCTCGGGTTCGCGCCCGCGTCCTTCGCAAGCCAGCCCGTCGGCCACGCCCAGCAGATCACGCCGGCGCAAGCGCACTACCGGGCCGCCGTGGCTCACAAGCAAGCGGGGCGCTGGAACGAAGCGCTGGCCGAGGTGGACGCCGCGCTGGCGCTCGAGCCCGCGCTGGCCGCCGCGCACCTCACCCGCGGCTCCATCCTGCGCCAGCTGGACCGGCTGGACGAGGCCCTCGCGGCCTACCGCCGCGTGGCCGAGCTGCAGCCCCAGCACGCGGACGGCCACGCCATGGTGGGCGCCACGCTGCTACGCTTGCGGCGCTTCGAGGAGGCCGTCCCGTCGCTGCGGCGCGCGGTGGAGCTCCGCCCCGACGACACGTCCAGCTGGGGCAACCTGGGGGTCGCGCTGCGGCGCCTCGACCGCACCGACGAGGCCATCGCGGCCTACCAGTCGGGGCTGTCGCACGCTCCCAACGACTCGAGCCTGCTGAACAACCTGGGCGTGGTCCTGCGCAACGCGGGGCGCTACCAGGAGGCGGCCGACCTCTTCCGGCGCGCGCTGATCGACCAGCCCAACGACCACGCCATGGTCCTCAACCTCGCGGTCGCGCTGCGCTCGCTGGAGCGCTTCGACGAGGCCGTGCCGCAGTACCTGCGAGCCATCGAGCTGCACCCCGCGTACGTGGACGCGATGTTCGACCTGGCGGCCTGCTACGAGCAGCTGGGGCGCAACTCGGACGCGGCGCACTGGTACCAGCGCTACATCGCGGCCATCGGCAGCAGCGACCCGACCAACACGCAGCGCGCCACGAGCGCGCTCCAGCGCGTCAACCGCTGACGCCCGTGCCAGCCCCTCCGCTCGGCGCGGGGGGCCGGTTGGTGTCGTCGGTGCGGGGGTGCCGCAGGATCGCGCCGCTCGCGCCCAGCAACCACACGTCGCGGTCCGTGCGCAGCATGCCGTAGATGCCGACGTCCACGCCCAGGTCCAAGGCCGCCCAGGTTCCGTCCGGGCTCCGCACGAAGGCCACGCCCTCTTCCCCGGCCGCGAACACGCGCCCTTCGTCGTCCAGCCCCACCGCGAAGAGCATGGCTCGGTCGGGCTGCGGCGCCTGCTCCACGACGCACGTGTCCCCCGTGAGGCGCAGGATGGCGCCGCCGGCCCCCACCGCGAAGGTGTCGGTCGGCCCCTGGTAGACCCCACGAAAGCGCATACCGCGCGCCTCGGGGCACGGGACGACCGCTGTGGTCAGGCGCGTGAGCCGCACGATGGTGCCGGCGTCGCCCACCGCGGTGGAGGTCTCGCCGTCGCCAGAGATGCCCCACAGCGTGGGCTCGGAAGGCAGCGTCTCGGCGCGCAAGGCCTCGAGGGGCCCGCGCACGATGGTGCCCGCCGCGCCAACCGCCGTGAGCCACCCCGCGCTCGCCACGACGGCCCGCAGTGGCTGCTCGGTGGGGCTGTCGATCTCGCGCACGGCGCTCCACGTGATGCCCAGCATCACGCCTTGGTCGCCCACGGCCACGAGAGTGTCGTCCTGGTAGGTAGCGAGCCCGGCCAGCGCCGCGTCCGTGCCACTGGTGCCCGGCGTGAACTGACTCTCGCCCTCACGCAGGAGGGTGCCCCACTCGCCCACCACGACGAGCCTGCCCGCTAGAGAGGCGGCCGCCCGCAGCGTGCGCGAGGTGCCCTCCGTGAGGAGGATCAAGTGGTCTCCCGCGATGAGCGCCAGGCGCCCTGCGTCCCCCACCACCCAGGTGGTGCCGCCGTCGGCCCCCGCGATGTCCCGGAAGGGCTGGTCCGTGCCCGACCCCAGGCGCACCGAGCGCTCCCCAGCGAGCAGCAGCACGTTGCCCTGATTGCCCGACGCCGCAGCGCGGCCCGCGTCGCAGGTGATGCCCGTGAAGCCCTCACGACCGGTCCCCGGCACCCGCCGCCAGGCCCCTGTGTCGTCCCGCAGCAGGACGTGTCCGTCGTCGCCCACGGCGTAGAGGTCACTCTGCGGGCAGCCGCCCACCGCGCGCAGCGTGCTGCTCCCAGGCGGGCGCTCCACGCTCACGTGCTCCCCCTCCACGCGCAGGATGACGCCGCCCTGCCCCACCGCAAAGACGGCGCCGCCGCGCGCGTGCACGCCGAAGAGGGTCTCGCTCACCCCCGTCGCGACGGACGTCAGCTGCTGACCCACGACGCGCAAGAGGGTGCCTTGGTCGCCCACGGCGACCACCTCGGTGGGCGACACCACCACGACGTCGCGCAGCGCGGCCTCCGTGTTGGTCACGACGCGCTCGGGCTCGCCTGCACCCAGGCGCCGCAGCTCCCCCTTGTCGCCCACGACCCAGGCGGAGTCCGCCGTGGCCCACGCGATGGCGTGTAGGTCCTCGAGGGTCCCGGTCGGCCAGCGGACCAGGCGCTGGTTCGCAAACCGCCCGGCCTGCCCCCGGTTGCCGACCACGCCGACCAGGCCAGCGCCGCCCACCGCCACGGCTCTCCACGAAGGCATGGCGCGCGGCCGAGGATGCTCGAAGCGCCACCCGAGCGCCGTCGGCGGCGGGGTGCTGAGCGGCGCGATGTCCGGCTCCGTGGGGGTCGGCAGGGTCACCGTGGCCGCGGGGTCGTCTGGCTCGTCGGGGTCCTTCAGCGCCAGCAACGCGCCACCAGCCGCGCCCACCAAGACGAACACCGCGAGCGCGATCATCCACGGGCGCGGCCCACGACCGAGCACGCTCCGCTCGGAGGCGTCCAGCTCGAGCTCGGCCTCGTGGTTGGGCAGCGCACCGGAAGAGACGGCCGTCTGCGCCATCGCGAGCGGGCTGTGGACCCGTGAGAGCGCGGAGGGGGTGATGCCACGCGTCGCCGCGCCAGGCGTGACCACGGGCGCCGCGTCATGGCTGAGGAAGGGCGTGAGCGCCTCCTGCAGCGCCGCACACGAGGGCGGCCGCTGCTCGGGGGCCTTGCTCAGCATGCGGGTAATCAGCGCGTCGAGCTCCGCAGGCACGTCCATGCGGTAGTTCCGCACGGGAGGCGGTGGCTCGGTGCAGATCTTGAGGACCAGCATGGGGTAGGAGTCGTCCTCGAAGGGGTGCTGATCCGTGAGCAGCCGAAAGAGGATCACGCCGAGCGAGTAGATGTCCGCGCGCGCGTCCACGCCGCGCTTTCCCTGAGCCTGCTCCGGCGACATGTAGAACGGGGTGCCCATGGCGGTGCCCGTCTTGGTCATCATGGTGGCGCCCTCGGCCGACACCTGGAACTTGCTGATGCCGAAGTCCAGCAGCTTGATGGGCTGCGCGTCCGGGCCGGACGGGAGGAAGATGTTGTCCGGCTTGAGATCGCGGTGGACGATGCCCTTCTCGTGGGCGGCACCCAGCGCCGAGCAGACGTGCCACACCAGCTGGCACGCTTCGCTGACGCGCAGCGCGCCCTCACGCGCGAGCTTGGTGGCGAGGTCTTCCCCCGTCAGCAGCTCCATGGCCATCACGATGCTGCCGTCGCTCAGCGCCCCGAAGTCCAGCACGTGGACGATGCCCGGGTGCCCGATCTCGGTGGCAGCGCGGGCCTCGCGGCGGAAGCGCACCACCACGTCGGGGTCCTGCGCCAGGTGCGCGTGCAAGCACTTCACCGCCACCCGCTGGCCGGTCTCGAGATCGTCGGCGGCGTACACGCTGCCGAACCCCCCCTCCCCGATCACCGAGACGATGCGATAGCGGTCGCCGAGCATCTCGCCGACACCGCGCTGCAAGACGGACGTGCTCATCGAAGCTCTCTCTCGTCGAATGCCACCACGAGCCCGACGCTACCACGGAGCGACGGGGCGCGAGTCAGCGAGTCGGCCAGCCTGCGAGTCATCGAGACCAGACGCGCGGAAGCAGGGTCACGCGACGCGCGGTCAGGGGATGTGGATGGTCATTCCCGCGAGCGCCGCGATGGAGCCGCTCCCGAGCCCGGATGCGGTGTCGGCGCCGAGGTAGTGCGCGTACTCCACCCGGACCTCGAGCGTGAGCGCTTCGGTCACCGCCACGCCCAGGTTGCCGGCCACGCTGAGCGCGAAGGTGCGCACCGACTCCGGGCGCGGCTGCCCCGCCAGGCTCTCGAGAGGCAAGCGCAGGCGACCGAAGGACGCATCGACCGACGGTCGCACGCGCAGCAGCGGGAGGCGGGGCCTCACCGACAGGTAGAGGCCACCACCCGGCTGCGGGGTGCGCAAGGGGAGGCCATAGCCCGTGAGCTGCACGTACGCGCCCATGTGGAGCGGCCCCGCGACCAGCAAGCCGAACGCCCCGCGCACGACAGGCCGATAGACGGCGTCCCCGCTGCGCTCGAGGCGCAACACACCGGTGTGGAGCTCGATGGTCCCGAGGTCTGCGGCGGCGCGCGAGGGCGCGAGGCTCAGCAAGGCGACGCTCAGCAGCGCGACGCCCGGGAGCACGACGCGCAGCCGCACGTGGCTCGGCGGACGGAGGCCGCAGGTGAGCAGAGAGAGATGTCGCATGCTGCGCACCGTTTGCAGCACCCGTGCCAGCGTGCTGGCCCCTCCGATGCAGCGGGAGAAGCACACTCCCACCGCGCGGGCTGCCCACCCGCGTTCACGGCGCTGTGAACGGACAGCAGAGCCGGGTGGTCAGGCGGTCGCGAGGAGCCGGTGCAGCCCGGGGACGCTGCGCTGCAAGATCCCCGTACGCGGCCAGCTCTGCTGCGCGCCGATCCAGCTCGCGACTTCGTGGAAGGCCCGCTCGGCCTCCGGGATGAACATGCTGAAGCCGTGGAAGGCGTGACACATGCCCTCCCACTCCTGCAGGGTCACGCGCACGCCGTGCCGCTCGGCTCGCCGCGCGAGGGTGCGGATCTCCGACAGCAGCGTCTCGCCGCCCCCAGCCTGGATCAGCATGGGAGGGAAGCCCGAGAGGTCCGCGTGCACCGGCGAGGCCTGGGGGTCCCGAGGGTCCGCGCCCTGCAGGTAGTAGGCCGCGAAGAGCTCCAGCAGGTCCTGCGAGAGGTAGTCGTACGGGTCGTTGAAGTGCACGCTGTCGCCACGGCACTCGAGGTCCACCCACGGCGAGAGCAGCACCACCAGGCGTGGCATCGGCTGCCCCGCGGCTCGGACGCGCTGCAGCGTCGCGAGCGCCAGGTTGCCCCCGGCCGAGTCGCCGGAGAGGATGATGCGGGACGGGTCCACGCCCGAGTCGAGCAGACCGAGGTAGGCCGAGTAGCAGTCCTCGATGGGCAGCGGGAAGGGGTGCTCGGGCGCCAAGCGGTAGTCGATGCCCACGGCGCGCGCCCCGATCGCTCGGGCGAGCTCGGAGATGAAGGTGGCGTGGACGTGCGACGAGCACAAGGAGAAGCCGCCCCCGTGGATGTGCATGAGCACGGGCCCCTCGGCGTGGACGCCACGCGGCGTGAACCAGCGCGCGGGCACACCGCCCAGCGAACCCGTGCGCTGTGACACGCCCCACACGGGCGGCGCCAGGCGCGACAGGTTCTCGAGCGCGAGCCGCGTCTGGATGGGCGAGCGGTGGTCCGTCACGGAGCGCGCCGCACGCTTGAGCGTTCGCACCAGCGCGGTCGTCCGCACGCCCCAGGCGGGGTGTCTCTCGAACGGATCCCGAGCCTTGTTGGTGTGCGGCTGCGGAACGCGCTCCTTCGGGGGGGAAAAGGAACTCGTCACGCCCGGCAGGATACCGGTCGCGCTGGAATAGTAAAGCGTCTAGACGCGTACCTCCCCCTCCCGCCACCGCGCGCAACGCCTCGGCCGGATGGCGTCCCTAGCGAACTGGACCGGGTGGCACGTAGCGCTCGCGTCGCGTCTGGCTGCCGATCACGCGCAGACCCGTACGGAGCGTCACGTGATGCAAGCGCGGCGGGAGGCGCTCGAAGGTGTTGCGGATGACGGCCACGATGCGCTCGAACTGCCGCTGATCGGTGCGCGTCCAGGGCACGGCGAAGCGTTCCCGCACGGTGGCCGGCAAGCAGCCGATGACCATGGCCCGCCCCGTTCCCCGCGTGAGGGGGTCCCGGAAGTTGGCGTGCACCAGCGGGGGCCGCCACTCCCCGGCCAGCGCCATCTCGAGCACGCGCCGAGCGGCCGGCGTCATCTCCAGCGTCTCGTCACAGATGCGCTCGAACTTCGCCTGGAACGCGCCGTAGTCCGGCGGAACGGGGCGCGTGCTGACGCCGTAGCGCTCGTACCAGCCGACCGTCTCGGCGTAGAAGGCGTCTTGATCCAGCGCGCGCAGCCCACCGCGGTAGAACAGGCGGCGGGCCTCGAACATCTCCCAGGTGAAGGTCGCGTGCGCCCACCAGAAGGTCTCCGGGTCCAGCGCATGATAGCTCCGGCCGGCCTCGTCGCGCCCTTGGATCGTGCGGTGGACGTCGCGCACCCGCCGAGCCCGCGCGGCGCCGTCGGGCGTGAGCACGGTGGCCCATATCTGCGGAATGGACCGGTAGACGCGACCGAAGGGGTCGTCGAAGAAGTCGGACTGCGCCGCCACCGCAGCCCCGAGTGGCGGATACATGAGCTGCAGCAACCCCGCGCTGCCCCCGGGAAACAGGGAGCGCGCGTCACGCATGGTGCGCTCGAGGACGGGCAGGCGAGTGGCCGCGGGGGCCACGGACTCAGACACGGCTGGGCTCACGAGAGCTCCTCGTTCAGCGGGGGCGTTCGTCCCAGCATGACACGGCTGCGTGGCTGCCGGGGAGGGCCCACCCTGCAGCGTGCGCGCGCACATGCATCGGGGCAGCCTGTGCGGCGCGGAAGCCGCGTTCACGTCGCGACGCGATTGTGGTACTCCACGGCCCAGCGAGCGCGCGACATGCGGAAGGTCGACATAGCGGAGTTCTTGAAGGTCGGGCTGGGCGTGTTCGTCGCCACGCGAGACTCGGAGAACGTACCTCACGGCGTCGCGGGGTCGGCCTTGGTGCTGGAGGGCGACAACCGCGCGGTCGTCTTCGTGCCGGAGTACGAGTGCGCGCAGCTCGTGGACGACATCCACGCAAACGGCGCCATCGCTGTGTTGGTGGACCAACCCACCACGCACCGGGGGTACCAGCTCAAGGGGCGCGCGCTGGCCGTGCGTGACGAGACGCCCGCCGAGGCCGCGGAGGTGCGAGCCTTCGTCGGCCGCTTGATGGACGAGTACGCCACGATCGGCGTCACGCCCGAGGTCATCGAGCGGTTGGTGTTCTGGCCGTGTCGCGCCATCGAGTTCGAGTACGACGCCGTGTTCGAGCAGACCCCGGGCCCCGGCGCCGGTCAGGCGGTGAGGGTCCGCTCGTGAGGCTGTCGGACCTGATGCACTGCTTCGAAGGGGTGACCCCCGCGAGCATCGCGACCTGCGACGGTGAGGGTGTCCCCAACGTCACGCTGCTGAGTCAGGTCCACTACGTGGACGAGGGCCACGTGGCGCTGTCCTGCCAGTTCTTCAACAAGACGCGCCGCAACGTCGACCAGAACCCCTACGCCAGCGTGCGCCTTTGGGACCCGACGACGCTGCAGCCGTACGCGCTGCAGCTGCGCTTCCTGCGGGCCGAGACGGAAGGCCCGCTCTTCGAGCGCATGTCGTCGCGCATCGACGCCATCGCGCGGCTCACCGGCATGGAGGGCATCTTCAAGCTGCTGAGCGCCGACGTGTACCAAGTGCTCTCCGCGACCAAGGTCGACGGTGCGCTGCTGCCGCCCGGCGCGGTCCCCCTGCAGCCGCGGCCCAGGCTCGCGACAGGCGGCGAGCAGCGCCGGGCGGAGCTGCGTGGCCTGCAGGAGCTGAGCGGGCGGATCTGCCGCGCGCGCACCCTCGAGGAGCTCTTCGACGCCCTGTTGGAGAGCGTGACCTCGCTCTTCGCCGCGCAGCACGCGTTGCTCTTGTTGCACGACGAGCAGCAGCAGTGCCTGGTGGCGATCGACAGCAAGGGCTACGAGCGCAGCGGTGCGGGCGCCGAGGTGTCGCTGGGCGAGGGCTTGATCGGGTCCGTCGCCGCGACACGGAGCCCCGTGAAGCTGAGCGGGATGCACGCCGTGCGGCGCTACGCGCGGGCGGTGCAGCAAGCCGCACGCGAGGGAGGCACGGCTACGTTGCGCGAGGTCCCCCTGCCCGCGCTCGATGACGCGCAGGCCCAGCTGGCGATGCCTCTCGTCGCCAATGACAGGCTCGTCGGCGTGCTGGCCCTGGAGAGCCGCGACCCGCTCGCGTTCGAAGACTGGCACGAGGCGTTCTTGGGGATCCTTGCCAACCAAGCGGCGCTCGCCATCGCCGTGCTCACGGAGCGCGACGACGAGGAGGACGGGGTGCCCGTGGCTCCCGACGCGGCGCCGCTCCCGGCCCGCACGCGTCGCTTCACGTGGTTCGCCGCCGACGAGAGCGTCTTCGTCGACGGCGAGTACCTGACCCGCAACGTGCCGGCGCGCATCCTCTGGAAGCTGCTGAACGAGCACGCGGAGGGGCGGCGCGAATTCACCAACCGCGAGCTGCGCATGGACCCGGGGCTGGGCCTCCCCAGCCTGCGCGACAACCTCGAGAGCCGGTTGATCCTCTTGCGCAAGCGGCTCGAGGAGCGCTGCCCGGACGTCCGGCTGGTGCCCGTCAAGCGCGGGCGCTTCGTGTTGGAGCGCGACAGCGAGATCGTGCTCGAGAGCAAGCCGTAAGAAGTTCTTAGCAAGTCGCTAGCGAACACTTAGCGAACGCCGGCTGCAGGCGGCGCTATCTCATGGGTGTGGCTGACGTGGGTCAGCCCGCCACTCAGGAGAATCGCCCGTGACAACGCATCGCCACAACTTCTACCGCTTCATCCACAAGGGGATCCGTCGAGAGCTCGGAGAGCTCGTGCGGGTCGCCGCCACCCTGGACGTCCGCGATGGCGCCGCCACCCAGGCGTACGTCACGCGCCTGCGGGAGTCCCTCTCGCTGATGGGCGCGCACGCGCACCATGAAGATGCACACATCGAGCCCCTCATCGAGCGCATCGCGCCGCCCCTAGCCCGGCGCATCGCCGCGACACACCGCGTTCTCGACCACCAAGAGGAGGAGCTCCTGCGCCGCGCCAGCGCCGCGCTGCATGACCCCAGCGCCGCTCACGAGCTCTACCTGGCGCTGACGCGCTACGCCGCGACGCAGCTCGGGCACATGGCCGAAGAGGAGGGAGAGGTCATCGAGCTGCTGTGGCAGCACTTCAGCGACGACGCGCTGCGCGCCGTCGAGGGTGCCATCGTGGCGAGCTGCTCCCCCGCGGAGAACGCGGTGTACATGGACTGGATGATCCGCGGCATGAGCGACCCCGAGCACGCCGAGTTCGTCAGTGGCATGCGGCAGGGAGCGCCGCCGGAGGTGGTCGCCCACGCCGAGCACCTCGTCGACCTCGCCCGCCGCGAGCGGATGGCGGCCTGAAGCGCGTCGGGCGGCGGCGCGGCCGGCAGGCCAGGTCACCGCCCGCGCTGTCTCCCCAACCCCCCTGGAGCTCGTGTGCCCATGCTCACTCCACCCTGCCCTCGCCTCGGAGGGCTCCTCCGGCTCGGCGGCGCTTGCCTCCTCTCGCTCGCTGCCGCGCTCCCTCGAGGGACCGCGCTGGCGCAGACGGAACATCGCGTCGGCCTGGGCGTCGGGTACTCGCACCACGCCGTGATGGACACGGCGGCCACGTCCCTGGCCTACGACGGCCACCTCGCCGCGACCTCGCTCACCTACCAAGGCGAGAACGGACGCGTGGTCTGGACGGCGCGGCTCGGCGCGGCCTTCGGTCACATGCAGGCGACCGGCCACGCTGGGCGGACGATTCGCTTCGTGTCGCGCGAGGTCGACGGAAGCCTGGACAGCGTGAGCGTGCCTGTGCGCGCGTCGACCCTGACGGCGGACGCGCGGGTGCGGGTGGAGCGCATGCTGCCCGTCGGCCGTGTGGTGCTCCTCGCGGGCGGGGACGTGGGCTTCGGGCTCACCAACGTCCAAGGCTTCGCCGCGCCGGGGCTCATGCAGATGCTCTCCCTCGCACCGTCCCTCGGGGCGCGCGTGCCACTCCCGAATCGGCAGCTGGTGCAGGTGTCAGCGCGCACCGTGCTGGCGGCCTGGGTGTCACGCATGCCCTACGACCAGACGGTGTCGCTCCCGGGTCAGACGCCCTACCAAGGGCTGGTGGCGCGCGGCTCGGGGTGGCGCTCACTCGGGCACCTGCAGACCCTGAGCATCGATGCCGCCTACCAACGCGACTTCGGCGCGCGCGGCACGCTGCGCGTGAACCTGGCGCTGGGCTATCTGCACGACGACTGGCCTCGGTCTCTGCGGGTCATCGACACCACGGCCGAGGTCAGCCTGGCGCTCCGCATCGGAGGTCGGTCATGAGTCACTGGCGGACGAGTCACTGGCGCGTGAGGCGCTGGGTGCGGGCGCTCGCCCTCGGGCTGACCGCGGCGCTGATCACCAGCCTCTCCGGCTGCGTGCTGGAGAGACGCGAGCGTAGCGCCACCCCCACGCACGCGTTCGAGCAGCTGTGGGAAGACTACCGCGCGTACTACGGCCTCTTCGAGGTCAAGGGCGTCGACTGGGACGCGCTGCATGCCGAGTACGCTCCGCGGGTGAACGATCAGATGAGCGACGCGGAGCTCTACGAGGTGCTCGTCGACATGCTGACGCACCTGGACGACCCACACGTGACCTTGTATCCGGCCGGGAACCCGGAGCTCCCGACCTTCTCGATAGACCTCGTGGACGGAGTCTTCGTGGAGCCGCCGTTCGACGAGGCGCTCGTCGAGGAGCGCTACCTCCACGACGCCGCCACGCCCCACCCGCAGCTCACCTACGGGCACCTCGCGGGTGGCGTGGGGTACATCCACCTGCGGAGCTTCGACGGGAAGCAGCGCGACTACGCCGAGGCGCTCGATCGGGCGCTGCGGGCGCTGGCCGACGCACCCGGTCTGGTCGTGGACATCCGCGACAACCCAGGTGGCTTCGACCCGCTCGCGCAGTACGTGGCTGGACGCTTCACCGACACGCGCCGCGCATACATGACGGTGCGCAAGCGCAACGGCGCGGAGCTGGACGAGTTTGGCCCCACGCGCACGTGGTACGTGGAGCCCACCGGCGCGCGCCGCTTCACGGGGCCGATCGCGCTCTTGACCACGTACGCCACGCAGAGCGCCGGCGAGACCTTCGCCCTCGCGATGCGCGTGAACCCCCAGGTCGTACAGGTGGGCAGCACGACCGGCGGGGCGTTCTCCGATGCGATCCTGCGCGAGACCTGGAACGGCTGGGCGTACACCATCTCGGTGGGCGACTACCGCGCCCCGGATGGAACCAGCTTCGAGGGGGTCGGCCTGGCCCCCGATGTGTGGGTCGAGAACACCTACGACGAGGTCCGCGCCGGGCGCGACGCCGTGCTCGAGGCCGCGACCGAGTGGCTGCTGGCGGGGCCTCCGTGACCCGCTCGCGCGCGGCTCAGCGCGACGCTGGACAGGCCGCGCGGAGTCGCTGCTCGGCGTCCTCGCAGCGCACTCGGCCTTCGTGGCACTGCGACTGGTCGAGCGCGTCCTCGCTCACGCGCGAGCTCGCCAGCGCGCAGACGCGCGTCGCCAGATAGCAGATGCGCTCCACGAGCTGCCGCGCGTCTCCACAGTCCACGCCCCCCGCGCTCAGCATCACGTCGTACTCTGCGGACGTCTCGGTCAGCGCGTCGAAGGCGTCCTCGTCGGCCAGCGAGGGAGCCGCGGCCTCGTCGGTGGGCTGCGCGCCGCCCGCGGCGCCCTCTGTCGTCATGCCGGACTCGAGGTCGACGGAGGCGCCGTCCGCTTGGGTCTCGCTCGTCGGCTCGCTCGTCGCGGTCTCCGGGGCGCCCCCTTGGCGCGCGCCGCACCCCGCGAGGGCCAGGCACGCCAACAGCGCCCACGCGTGGGGCGACCGACATCCATGGAGCTGGCGGGCGGCGAGTGGAGGCTGAGGCATGCGGGTCCTTGTTCTGGCTTGCGTGTTCGGGAGTGCGTGAGGCATGCAGTCTGGATGTCACCGCAGAAGCGCGACCAGCTCGATCTCGACTTTGGCTCCCTTGGGAAGCGCGGCGACCTGAACGGCAACCCTGGCGGGGGGCACGCGCCCCTCGAAGTAGGTGGCGTAGACGGCGTTGATGGCCGCGTAGTCGGCGAGGTCGGTGCAGTAGACGGTGGCCTTGACGGCGCGCGAGAGGTCCGTGCCGGCGGCCTCGAGGATGGCGACCAGGTTGTCCATCACGCGGTGAGTGGCGGCGGTGGTGTCGTCCAGGATCAGCTCGCCCGTGACGGGGTCCATGGGGAGCTGCCCCGACACGAACAAGAAGCCCCCCGCGGCGATGGCCTGCGAGTAGGGCCCGATGGCAGCGGGGGCGCCCGGGGTAGCGATTGCGTCGAGGGTCATCCGGACATGCTACACCAGCGGCCGATGAAGCTCGCCACCTGGAACATCAACTCGGTCAAGGCGCGGGGCGACCGCCTCGTGGCCTGGCTGACCCAGCACCGCCCGGACGTGCTGTGTCTGCAGGAGCTGAAGGGCCTCGAGGACACCTTTCCCAGCGTCGAGGTGAGCGCGCTGGGCTATCACATCGCCCTCAACGCCCAGAAGACCTACAACGGCGTGGCCATCCTGTCGCTGGATCCCATGAGCGACATCCAGCTGGGCCTCGGGGACGCGGAGCTGGACGAGCAGGCGCGGCTGATCTCCGCGCGCATCCGCGGCGTGACCGTGATGTGCGCGTACTTCCCCAACGGCGGCGCGCTGGACTCGGACAAGTACCCCTACAAGCTGGCCTGGATGGCGCGGCTGCGCAGCGTCCTGGACGAGCGCTTCGACGCGCAGCGGGACGCGTTGGCGCTGTGCGGGGACTTCAACGTGGCCCTCTACGACGACGACATGGCGCGCCCCGAGGAGTGGCTGAACGGCGTGCTCGCCAACGAAGAGGTGCGCGCGGCGCTGCGTCACATCGCCGGCTTCGGGCTGTCCGACGTGGTGCGCCCCTTTCACCCGGACGGCGGCGTGTACTCGTGGTGGGACTACCGCGGGCGCGGCTTCGAGCGGGGGAACGGGCTGCGCATCGACCATGTGTACTGCACGCCACGCCTCTCGGCGTCCTGCGTGGGCGCCATGGTGGACCGCCGCGAGCGCGCCATCGACGAGGCCAAGAGCGGCCCCTCCGACCACGCGCCCGTGGTCGTGGAGTTCGACGCGTGAGCGCCTCGCGATGAGCCCCGACGACTTCATGATGCCGGCCTTCGCGCTGCTGCTCGCGCCCGTCGTGCCGCTGCTGCTGGGGTGGGCCGCGGCGGCGGTGTTCGAGCCCCTGCGCGCCGTCCGAGACGTGCGAGCGGCGGCGCTGTGGCCCTGCCTCGCTTGGGTGGGCATCATCTCCTTCTGGGGGGTGCGCTGGGTGGGACCGGGCCTCGTCGAGCGACCGGGCGCTCCTCCGGCGCTGCTCTTCGGGGCGTCACTCGGAGCGCTGGCCGGGCTGTCGGCCTATCACGCTGTCGCGTGGCTTCGCTCCGCTCCCACGAAGCCAGCACCGCCCATCGGCGCGGCGAGCGGGCTCATCGTCGCCGTGTCGCTCGTGGTGGCCACCATGCTGCTCTGGCAGCGCACCGACGTGCGGCCCGAGGACGCCCAGAAGCCACCGTACGACGACGAGGCTCAGGCGGCGCAGCTCGCGCTCTACGAGCGACGGGCGCAGATCGACCCGTGGGATCCCGAGATCTACATCGGGCGTGCGCACCACGCGATCCGCGACGGGCACCTCGAGCGCGCCCACGAGGACCTCGCCCTCGCGCGGCGCGTGGGAGCCGCCGCCACGCCGCTCTACGCCCTCGAGGCCGACACGCTGGCCGCGCTGGGGCGCTGCGATGACGCGCGGGTGGCCTACGACGCCTGGCAGCAGGCGCGCACCGCCGAGGCCATGCGCACCCACTTCGGCCATGAGCTAGAGGTGCTGGGCGCCCCCGAAGACGACGACTCCGCGCCCAGCGGCTACCTCTTCGACTGCCAGCAGTCGCACTACTACGGCGGCGAGTAGGCAGCCGCCTCAGCTGGCGCGGCGCTCAGCGGTCGCCGAAGGTGGCCTTGCTCTTCTCGAGGAAGGCGCTCATGCCCTCGCGCTGCTGCGGCGACTCGAAGGCGCGCCCGAACGCGTCCACCTCGAGGGCGTTCCCGTCCGGCAGCGGACGCCCTTCGCCCTGGTTCATGACCTCTTTGCACAGCGCCACCGCCACGGGGCCCTGACTGGCGATGAGCGCCGCCGTCTTCCGAGCCTCGTCCATGAGCGCCTCGGGCGCGAACACGGCGTTGACCAAGCCCACGCGCAGCGCCTCCGCGGCGTCGATGATCTTGCCCGTGTAGACCAGCTCGCGCGCCACCCCCACGCCCACGCGCCGGCCGAGACGCTGCGTGCCACCGAAGCCCGGCGTGACGCCCAGGCCCACCTCGGGCTGGCCGAACTTGGCGCGCTCCGACGCGTAGATGAAGTCGCAGGCCAGCGCGAGCTCGCAGCCACCGCCCAGCGCGAAGCCGTTCACGGCCGCGATCACCGGGCACGGGAGCTGCTCCAGGGACGCGAACACCTGGTGCCCAAACGCCGAGAAGGAGCGCGCCGCGATGGGGTCGAGGTCGCGCATGCCCGCGATGTCGGCGCCCGCGACGAAGGCCTTGCCCTCGCCCGTGAGGATCACCACCCGCGTCTCACGGCGCCCCTTGATCTCCGTGACCGCCTCCTTGAGGTCCGCGAGCACCTCCTGGCTCAACGCGTTGAGCTTGTCGGGGCGGTTCATGGTGACGAGGCTGAGGGGCCCCTCGTGGGTCAGTCGGACAAAGGCGTCGTCGCGCATGGGCGGGCTCGAGAAGCGACCGGGTCAGAGCTGTGCCGCGTGGTCGCGCACCGCGGCGCGCGGAGGATAACGCAGCCTGGCGCCGGGTGCAGGGCGATGTCCACGGCGCCGCCGAGGCGCTAGCGCGTCAACGCGCTCGGGACGGAGCGGGCGTGACGGAGGCGTGGCTCACACGCGGCGCGGCGCGTCGAAGCGCGCCCAGCGGTCGTCGTCTTCGCGCCTGAGGCGCACGCGGCTGGCGTAGGCGCCGGGCTCCCCGATGAGGGCCTCCTCGAGCTCGGCGAGCGTGAGGTACAGGGCGTCACTGGGGACATCCAGCACGGCGCGCTCCACCAGGCGGTTGCCGGCCTCGAGCGCCGCTGCGCGGAGCCGCAGGAGCGACACCGAGAGCTGCTCGGCCACCACCCCCTTCACGACCGCGACGCGCTCCGCGAGCCCGCCCAGCGTCCCCACCAGCCCTTCCCTCGCGCGCCCCATGTCGCGCCCACGCGCGGTAGCCAGGAGGCGACGCATGGCGTCCTTGCGGGCCCGCTCCGAGCCGTCGAGATCGAGGTCGCGGATGCGCACCAGCTCGCGCTGGAACACCTCGTCGCTCTCGCCGAGAGCGCCGGGCCGCACGTCGATGCCCAGCGCCCGCACCCCGGCCATGGACGCGCGCAGCTTGTCCCACTCGCGTCCCAGCGAGGACGGCAGGGCGCTGCGCTCGGGGATGTGCCCCAGCTCCGCCGTCACCCTCGTCCCGAAGCGCGCCAGCGCGACCAGCGCGCGCTCGCGCTCGCGGGTGCGACGCGGCGTGGCGAGCGCGCCGTAGCACTCACGCGGCAGCGGACCCAGCGTCATCTCCAGGGCCTCGAGGACGGCCAGGGTGGTGACCCGCCCGCGGTCGAGGAGCAGCAGGCACTCGGCCGTCAGCCGCTGCCGCCGGCGCAGCGCGTCCAGGACGCCCTCGTCGCTGACCTGCGCCACGTCCAGCGCGTCCACCTCCAGGATGCGCGCCGGATGCGAGCGCTCGTAGCGCTTGGCGTCCGCGACGTAGTAGGCGACCTCGCGGGCGGCCTTCGCGGCCTGCGCCGCCGCGCGCGGCACGGACGTCCGCGCGCCGCCCAGCGTGCCACCGGACTGCAAGCGCCGGTACGGCCGCGCGAAGACCCGCTTCACCGCACGCTCCACGTGGGGACCGGGCTCCCCCGTGCCGAGGGCTCGGTCCAGCGCGTCCACCGTGAGCGGCGACACCGCCCCTTCGTCGGCGGCCATGAGCGCGACCCGCCGCCACGGGGAGTGCGGCGGCACCCGAAAGGCGAGCGTCCGCACGCTGGTGATGACGTCGCGGCCCTCGTCGCGGCCCCACTCCAGCCGCAGCGGGCGGCCCAGCGTGAGCTGCGCGCGGTCCGCCAGGTCTGCCAGGCGCTCGGCCTCGTCGCCGCTGAGCCCCTCGCCCGCCGCCGTGGTGCGCATGGAGCGCCGGTCGATGCGGAAGGGCGCAGCCCCCGCACCCACGCAGCTCACCAGCAGCATGTCCGGGTCCCCGGACTGACCGTCGGCCGAGGAGAGCTCCCCCGCGCGGCGTGCATCGAAGCCCAGCACACGCACGTGCAAGCCCATCAGGCTGCCGCCCAGCGCCGCAGAGAGCTCGGGGGCGCGCAGGGACTCCAGCAGCGAGGCCACCACGGCAGGCAGGTCGCTGTCGGCGTCCACGTCGGCCGGGAAGCCGGCGCGCCGGTCGAAGCGCTGGGCCGCGTGCTCCGTAGGGAAGAGCGTGCGCAGACGCACGTAGGGGCGCTCCTCGAGGGCACGGCGCAGCGCGTCCAGCAGGCGCTGCTCGGGGTGGTCCCCCGCCAGCCGCACGATACGCCCCAGCGCCGTGGGCAAGCCCGCGCGCGTCAGCTCGAAGAGGGCCAAAGCCTCCTGGCCGATGGCGGCGGCGTCCGACTCCGTGAGCGCCGCGAAGTCGCGCACGCCTGGGGTCCCCGCGTTCCTGCCGGTGGGGCTCATGAGGCCGCCTCCGCAGGCCGCAGGGCGCGACCCAGCAGGTCGATGGCGGCCGAGTACGCGTCGGTCTCGCCGGCCCGCGTGGCCCGCAGCGCCTCGCGATACGACGCGGTCTGACGTGCCGTGACCTCCTCCAGCAGCAGGTCGCTCAGCAGCGTGACAAAGCGCTGCTCCCGCCGCTGGGCCGCGCGCTGGGCGCCCTCGCCGGACTCGTCCAAGGCCTTCGCGTGGGCGGTGCACGCCGCCAGCAGCTCGTCCACGCCGGCCCCTTGCGAGGCCACGGTCTTGATGATCAGCGGCTCCCAGCCACGCTCGGTCAGGCCGCCCGTCTCCGGGCGCATGATGGCCGCTACGCCGCCGTGCCCGTGCCCCGTGGCCGCCGGCCGCGAGCCCGCGTGCGCCAGCGCCCCGCCCAGCGCGATCATCTGCTGGAGGTCCGCCACCGCGGCGTCGGCGCCGGGGCGGTCCGCCTTGTTCACGGCGAACACGTCCGCGATCTCCAAGATGCCCGCCTTGATGGCCTGGATGTCGTCGCCCAGCCCGGGCGTGACCACCACCACCGTGGTCGCCGCCAGCTGCGCGATCTCGAGCTCGTCCTGCCCTACGCCGACCGTCTCCACGATGATCAGGTCGAAGCCCGCCGCGTCCAGCACGGTGATGACGTCCGCGGCCGAGCGCGAGAGCCCGCCCAGGTGACCGCGCGTGGCGAGCGAGCGAATGAAGACCCCCTCGTCCAGGAAGTGCCGCTGCATGCGGATGCGGTCCCCCAGGATGGCGCCGCCCGTGTAGGGGCTGGTCGGGTCCACGGCCACCACGCCCACGCGCAGGCCCTGGGCGCGCGCGCAGGCCACCAGCTGGTCCACCAGCGTGCTCTTGCCCGCCCCGGGCGTGCCCGTGATGCCAATCACCCGCGCCTTGCCCGCGAAGGGAGCCAGCGCGCGCAGCAGGTCACGGTGCTGCGCACCGCGCTCGTCGATGACCCGCATCGCTCTCGCGATGGCGCGCTCTCTTCCAGCTCGCACGCCTTCGACGACGGTCGCGAGCCGCTCGACAGGGGTCGGGGACATCGGAGCGGGGAGTGTACACCGGACCCGCCCGCGCGCACGTCCCCATCCCGCATCCGCGCGGCCTCGCTGACGACCTCGCGCGCAAATAGAAAAACGCCGCTCGAAGGCGGCGTCTTTGGTGGGCGATGCTGGATTTGAACCAGCGGCTTCCTCCGTGTGAAGAAGGCACTCTACCCCTGAGTTAATCGCCCGGTGGGGTCCCGCTCGGTGACGAGTCTTCGTCGTCGAACGGGCGACGTGTATAGCCGCGCCCCGTGGGGGACGCAAGCGTTTCTTGAACCGCTCAGCTCTTGTCGGAGCTGCCGCCTTCGAGCTTGGCGCGCAAGAGGTCGGCGAAGGTGCCGAGCCCCTGACGGCCGGCCTCCTTGCGGTACTCCTGCACGGCCTTGCGCTCGTCGTCCATCTCGCGGTGCTTGACCGAGCAGCGCAGCTGCCCGTCGCGGTCGGTGCCCGTGATCTTGACCTCGAGCTCCATCCCGGGGGCGAGCTTCTTGTACGCCGTGCCCTCGGTGCGCTCGGGCATGTCGCGGTTGGAGAGGTAGCCACGGCCACGCTTCCCGACCACGCCCTTGACCTGCACGTACATGCCGTGGTGCTCCACGCGCTCGATCACCACCTTGACGTGGTTGCCGCTGCGCAGGTTGCGCACGAGCGACGGGTCGTAGTCCCCCGCCTCCATGGCCGCCTTGTCGGACGGGCTGAGGCGCGAGAGGCCGACGCGGCGCGCCTTCTTGTCCACGCGCTCGACGATGACGTCGATGACCTCGTCCTCCTTGAGGACCTGGTTGGCGTGCTTGATGTCCTTGCCGCCCAGCTCGCTGATGTGCAGCAAGCCCTCGATGCCGGGACGCAGCTCGACGAAGGCGCCGAAGTCCGTGGTGCGCACGACGCGCCCCTCTTGGAAGTGACCCTCCTTGAGGATGTCCTTGGCCTCGTCCCACGGGTCCGCGAGGCAGGCCTTGATGGAGAGGCTGATCTTGCCGTAGCGGTCCTTGCGGCTGGCCGGCTGCACGCGCAGCACCTGCACCTGCACCTCGTCACCGGGGGCGACCGTGTCAGACATGCGGGCGCCACGCACCCAGCTGACCTCGGACTGATGCACCAGGCCGTCCAGCCCGCCGCCCAGGTCCACGATGACGCCGAAGTCGCGCACGTGCATGACGCGGCCCGGCAGGCGCTCGCCCACCTTGAGCTGCTTCATGCGCTCACGGGCAGCCTTGCGCGCGTCACGCTCGAGGATGCCGCGACGCGAGACGATGATGCTGCGACCGCCGCCCTTGAGGGGGGGCAGCGAGAAGTCGAGCTTCTGGCCGACGTAGCTCTCGGGGTCTTCGATCTCCGTGAGCGACATCGCGCGGGCCGGACAGAAGGCGCGCACGCCGTCCACCAGCACGTCGAAGCCGCCGCGGTTGAAGCCGTAGACCATGCCGCGCACGCGCTGCTTGGCGTCCCGCGCCGCCGCGATGCGGCTCTTGGTCGCGCCCCGGTCGATGATGCGGTTCACGAGGACGATGTGGCCGCTCTCCGAGACGGAGCTGATGCGGCCGCGCACGATGCCGCCGAGGGCTGGCAGGTCGGTGGGGGGCCCTGCGGCCTCCATGGCCTCCAAGAAGCCTGCCGACGTGCTGCTCTCGTCGTCGTCGGAGTCATCCGAGTCGTCGTCGTGGTGGTCGTCGTCGTGGTGGTCGTCGTGGCTGGGGTCGTGGTCGTCGTCGTCGTCGTCGGACGCCGCCTTGGCGACCGGCGGGGCCTCAGCCGCGCTCGCGTCCGTCACGCTAGCGTCCACGGCGCCTGCACCCTCCGCCGTGGCGGTCGCGTCCGCGTCGCTCGCAGGCGCCGCGTCGGCCGGGGCGGCCTCCACCGCGGGGGCCTCGGGCTCCGGGAGCGGCGGCACCTCACGCGGCTCGTACACGTCCATCACGGCCAGCGCCTTGCCGAAGAGATCGACGAAGATGGTGGTGTCCGTGAGCTTCGAGACGCGACCGGCGACGACCTCACCCGCAGCGAAGGCGTGCGTCTTGCTGCCGCGGCCATCGAAGTAGCGCAGGAACGGCACGTGCGCCGAGCTCTTCACCGTGTCCGGCTCGGGCTTCTTCTTCTTGCGGCGGCGGCGCTTGCGCTTCCCGCTCCCGCCCTCGCCTTCCGCCGCGCCACCTTCGGCGCCATCGGCGTCTCCGCTCGCGTCATCATCCCCGTCCGCCTCGCCATCCCCATCGCCATCAGCGTCGGCGTCGGCGTCACCTTCGCTGTCGTGGTCGGAGCCGTCGGCGTCCGCGCTGGGCGCAGCGCTCGCGGGCTCTGCGGCGGGCGTGGCCGGGGCGGCGTCCGCGACGGGCTCCGCTGCGGCGACATGGGTGTCTGCTCCCTGGGCTTCGGCGACACTGGGCTCGGTGGCCACAGCGGTGTCGGAGGTCGGGGCGGAGTCGTTGGAGTTGGGGTCGCTCATGTCGGAACCTCTCGACGGGCCGCTGACGCAGCACCGGGTGGTCTCGGGTCGTTCGGAGCGGGGCTCCGAGGTGGGAAGCGGAGCAGGGCTCCGGGGTGGGAAGCGGAGCGCGAACGCTCCGGGGTCGTGAGAGGGCGGGACTCTAGCTGGCTGTCGTAGTCACTGCAATTGCGCGCGCTGCACTGTGCACGCCCGCGCAATGAGAAACCCCCCGGAGGTCGCTCGACGCATCCTCGGGGGGGTCGCTGGTTGTAGGCACGGGCGGGATTGAACCGCCGACCCCTACCGTGTCAAGGTAGTGCTCTCCCACTGAGCTACGTGCCTGAGGGAGCGCGCTATCTAGCCCCCGTGCGCGAGCGTGTCAAGCGCGGGGATGAGCGCGCCGCGGGGGCCGTTTTGCGTAGCGTGGGCTTGCCTGGTACGTGATGGCCGAGCGAATGACCGACAAACGCGACGACACCCCGCTACGACCGCTCCCGAGCGTCTCCATCCCGCTGCTGCGGACGGACGTCGAGGCGGCCGACCGCAAGCGGCGCCTGATCGTGAGCGCCAGCGCGGTGGTGTTCATCGGGCTCGTGGCCGCCTTCGTCTTTCTGCGCCCCGCCCCCACGGAAGAAGAGGCCGCCGAGCCGGCGCAGGCGGAACCCAACTACGTCCCGCCCGAGAGCCTCGCGTGGAGTCCCGAGGGCGTCCCTCCTCCTCCGCCGGAGGCCACGGTCCCCATGGAAGAGGCCGCATCGACCGCGGTCGAGAGCGACGAGGCGCCCCTGCACGCCGCCGCCACGGTCCGCAGCGAGGCGCGCTTCGGCAGTGCTCGCGCATTCCGGCAGGCGCTCGAGATGGCGGGCCTGCGCGCCGACGACTTCTTGCCCATCGAGGAGGCCGTGCGCGAGGTGCTCGACTTCCGCCGCTGTCGCTCGGACGACCAGCTGTACTTCGAGCGCGACGGTCAGGGGCGGCTCGTGCGCTTCGAGTACCACCAGAGCCCGGTGGAGTTCGTCGTCGCCACGCGCGCGGCGGACGGCACCTGGTCCGGCCGCATGCAGCAGCGCGAGATCGAGCGGCGGCGCATCGAGGTCGGCGGACAGGTACGCACCACGCTCGGCGAGGTGCTCACCCGCATCGGCCTCGCGGCTTCGTTGGTGGGCGTCTTCGTCGAGGTCTTCGACGGCAAGATGAATTTCTCGAGCGGCGCGCGTGAGGGAGACACCCTGCGGGTGATCGTGGACGAGGAGCGCATCGACGGCGTCTTCCTGCGCTACAGCACCCCCATCGCCATCGAGTACATCAGCGCCCGCGCGGGGCGACTGCGCGCCTTCTACTACGAACCACGCGGGCAGCGCGGCGACTGGTACGACGAGGCGGGGCGAGGTTTCCGAGGTGGCTGGCTGCGCACGCCGCTGCAGTACGAGCGCATCTCCTCCGTGTTCAACCCCACGCGCATGCACCCCATCCTGCGGCGTGTCGTGCCGCACAACGGCGTGGACTTCGCGGCCGCCACGGGCACCCCCATGTGGGCCGCAGCCGACGGCGAGGTCACCTGGGCCGGCCCAAAGGGGGCCAACGGCAACCTGGTGTCCATTCGGCACGCCAACGGCTACGAGTCGCACTACGCGCACATGCACCGCATCCAGCGCGGCATCGCGGTCGGCGTGGAGGTCACGCAGCGGCAGCTCATCGGCACGGTCGGGACCACCGGCCGCTCCACCGGCCCACACCTCCACTTCGGGCTCAAGCACCACGGCCGCTTCGTGGATCCCCTGCCCGTGCTCAACGGCCCGGGTCAGCTCCTCCCGCCGGGGCAGCTCGCCAGCTACCGCACGTGGGTGCGCGGGGTGGTGCGGCGCCTCGAGCGCATCGAGACCGGCGGGGATCCCGTCGTGCAGGAAGCCACCACGAGCGCGCCCACGGGCGGCGACGGGGACGAGGGGCTCGATTAGTGCTCGGGGTCTGCGCCGTCGCGGCGCGGCTGGTGGACGCCGCGCCATCGCACGGGTAGCCTGCGCCCGCTCATGGACCCCGCAACCACGGAACGGCGCGTCGGATATGCGCTCCTCGCGCTCTCGCTCTTGCTGCTCTTCGTGGGCCTCAACCGGAGCGGCATCTGGGACCCCTGGGAGATCGACGTCGCCGAGGTCGCGCGCAGCTGGTCGGAGGGCCGCGGCGCCCACGTCGACGGCTCACCCCTTGGTCCGTGGCTCACGAGCCTCTCGTTCCAGTGGCTGGGCGTGCGCGAGTGGACGGGGCGCCTGCCGCTCGCGCTGGCGGGCCTCATCACGCTGGCGTTCGTGCATGGTCTCGGCCGGCTCGCGGGTGGGCGCGGCGTTGGTGTGCTGGCCGTGGTGGTCTGCGCCACGACGCCCCTCTTCCTGATCAACAGCCGCCTCATGCTGGGGGCGTCGCCGCACTTCGCGCTGCAGACCTTCGTGGCCTTCGCCTGCGCGCACGTCGCCTTCACCGACTACAAAGCGGAGAGTCAGCGCTGGGCGGCCACCGGCCTCGCCATGTTCGCGGTCGGGCTGTCCACCTGGGGCAGCGGCGCGCTGCTGGGCCCCCTGCCCCCGCTCCTGGGCTTCTGCGCGGCGACGTCGCTGGACCCAGCGCGGCGGCGCAGCGTCACCGAAGCCCTCCCCCTGTGGCTGGTGACCGGCGCGCTGGGTGTGCTGGTGTGGCAGGCCGTGCGGGCCGACGCGCCCGAGTACAGCGTGTGGCTGGGTGGCGGAGCGCGCGGCGGCGAGCCCCCCACCTTCGAGCGCGAGGTGGAGCGCCTGTTTCACAACTTCGCGCCTTGGTCGGCTCTGCTCATCCCGGCCTTGGGCGTGCTGCTGGCCCGCATGAGCGGTGCGGCAGACGACGAGGCACCGGATGGCCTGGCAGGGGCGGACACGAGCGCCCCCGCGGTCACCGACGCGGACCCGCAGCCCCCCGCAGACGGCGCCGCAGCCACCACCACCACCACCACCGGGCTGCTCGGGGCGTCCGGCACCCTCACGGCGCCGGGTGTGGCCGTGTTCCTCGTGGTCTGGCTGGCCGCGAGCTACGCGGTCACCACCCTCTTCGCGTCGCGCTACGGGAGCGTGCCCATCTACGCCGTGGGCGCCGTGTCCGTCGCCGTGGCGCTCACCCTCTCGGATCTGCACCGCTCCGGGCGGGCCGAGTGGCTGCTGGCGGCGCTCGGGGTGCTCTTCGTCGCGCTCTTGCTGCGCGACTACGCCATGTTCCCAGGGTCGCCCATCACCGGTACCCCCGGCGCACGCGCCACGGTGCCCGAGGAGGGCTTCGACACCAAGCTGGCGTGGGGGGTGGTCGCCGGCGTGTTCGCCCTGGGGACCGCCCTCACCTTCCTCGGCGGGCAGACCTGGCCGGAGCCTTCCATCGCCGGGGTCCGCACCTTTGCCAAGGCGCAGTGGCAGCGCGGGCCCGCCCAGAAGGCGTGGTGGCTCCTGCTGGGGCTGCTGCTCGCCGGCATCCTCGTGTTCGGCGTGGTGGTGTTCGCCGTGCCCGACCAGCTGAACTCGCTGGCGGTCCGCATCGGCCGCTACCTCTTGCTGCTGCCCCCGGTGCTGATCGTGGTGCTGTACGCGACGCCGCGCGTGTTCAACCTGTTCGCGCGGCG
Source organism: Sandaracinaceae bacterium (assembly GCA_020633075.1). Classification (GTDB taxonomy): domain Bacteria; phylum Myxococcota_A; class Polyangia; order Polyangiales; family Houyiibacteriaceae; genus JADJJE01. The sequence continues at coordinate 668,524 of JACKEI010000001.1, read as the reverse complement.
CCCCGCGTGGCGCTTGCTGCCGATCGCGCTCGGCGGCCTGGTGTTCGGCGCGTACTTCGCGTTCGGCTTCATCCCCGAGCTCAGCCGGCACCTCTCCCCGCGCGACGTCTTCGAGACCTACAACACCCTGCGCGGCGCGGACGAGCCGCTCGGCGAGTACCAGGTCGGGGGGCGCGCGGGCTCGTACTATACGGACGGCGAGGTCCGGCCCCTCCGCGACGTAGCGAGCGTCGTGAGCTTCCTGACCGAGGCGGGGAACGAGCGCGTGTGGGCCGTCTTCCCGAGCGCGCAGCTGGTGGACGTGGACCTCCAGTTCCGGCGGCTGCGCCAAGAGCACCTCTTCGTGGCGGACGCGCGCAACGCCCGCATCATCCTGGCCACCAACCGGCCCATCGAGGGGCGCGAGAACCAGAACCTGCTGGCGACCTCCGTGCTGCGCGAGCTCCCGCGGGAGCCCCAGCACCTGCTGAACGTACGCTTCGAAGACAAGATCGAGCTCATCGGCTACGACCTCGAGCTCCCGGGTGGGACCTCCGTGGGTCCGTCCCAGTCGTTCGCGGTCACGTGGTACTGGCGCGCGCTGGCCTCCAACATCGGCGGGTACAAGATCTTCCTCCACATCGACGGTCACGGTCAGCGCCTGAACGGTGACCACGATCCCGTGAGCGAGCACTTCCCCGTCAGCCGCTGGCAGCAGGGGGACATCATCGTGGACCGGCAGGAGCTCGACGTCGCCGCCAACTACCCGCCCGGTGAGTACGGCATGTGGATCGGCTTCTTCTCGGGGAGCAGCCGCCTCGCGCTGACCGATCTGAGCGCCTGCACCGCCCGCCAGCGCGAGCGCTGCAAGGACAGCGCGAACCGCCTCAACGCGGGACCGCTCGAGGTGCGCTGAGCGCGCGTCAGTAGAACTTGGCCTCGTAGCCGTAGGACAAGCCCAAGATGTGGAGCGTCGGATCGGTGCTGTCGTTCAGCGGCACCTCGATCCGGTAGTAGACGTCCACCTCGTGGCGACGCGTCTCGATCTCGAAGCCGGCCGTGCCGCGCCACGCACGCGCGCTCGGGCCGCTGCCGTGCCCCACGTCGGTGAAGAGCTCGGTCGACACGTAAGGTGTGAGCGCGCTGTCGTTGCGAATGCCCACCTGGAAGAGCGCGCGCAGGGTGTGCCGCGTGGGCTCCCCGCTGCGCACCCCCGCCTGATAGCGGACGCGCGTCACCCAGGCGAAGGCGCCGATGGCGTCGTCGAAGCGCGCGTCGGCATAGAGGCGATGGCGAACGTCCGGGTTGTTGTCGTTGACCCACGTGAGGCGATAGCCGACCGAGAGGCGCAGCCAGTCGAGCGCCCGCACGCCCAGCGTGAAGTCAGGGAGGACTCGATCGAGGTGGGTCATGTTCTCGTCGAGGCGCAGGCCCGGCTCGATGTCGATCTGCACCTTGCGGTGCACGCGGAGCCGCAGCCGGGCCGAGAGCCACAGCTGCCCATCGCTGTCCGCCCGAGCCGTCGAGGCCCCCAGGCAGGATCCCCAGACGAGACACACGACAGTGAGACCGAGGACCAGACGGCGGCGCAGCATCTCGTGAAGCGTAGCGCACCTGGACCCGTTCGCGTGGGCGCACGGGGCGGTTCTTGCTACACCGAGGCCCACGATGACTACCCCGCCCTCAGCTCCTCGCAGACGCCGACGCTGGCCCATCGTGCTCGGCGTGGTCCTCGCGTTGCTGACCGCGGCCTTCGCCGTGCTCTTTACCCGCGCGCCGCTGCCGCTCGGGGCGCCGCGCGGCTTCGACCTCAACCTGGTGCGCACCATCGCTCGCGCCGGCGACGCTCCCCTACCCACGAGCGTGGGCCGCTGGGTGGTCGCCAGAGCCCACTATCCACGCGCGCTGGTGGGAGCCAGCTGGGACTTCGTCACCCACATCACCATGACCTTCCCGGCCTTCCAGATCGCATGGCCGGACCACTACATCGTCGTGGACGCCCCGCACGAGCGCGCCACGCACGACGACCGCTTCGGCGGACGCGACTACGACCAGGCCGCGTACGACGGGGTGGCGCAGGCGCTGCGGGGGGCAGACCAGATCCTGTTCACCCACGAGCACCTGGACCACGTGCGTGGCGTCTCCCGCTCGCCCCACTTCGCCGAGCTCGCCCCGCGCGTCCGGCTCACGCAGCAGCAGCTGGAGCACATGCCCGCCGACGCGGGCTTCGACGCGGACCAACTCGCGGGGCTGAGCGGCACGCCCCTCACCGAGCCCACGCGCGTGGCGCCCGGCGTGGTGCTGATCCCGGCGCCGGGGCACACCCCCGGCAGCCTCTACGTGTACGTCGCGCTGGCGAACGGCCAAGAGGTGCTGCTGGTCGGCGACGCGGTCTGGTCGCACCACAACCTCACCCGCGCGGTGGGGCGCCCGCTGGCGTTGGCGCTCGCGCTGGGCGAGGACCGTGAGGCCACGCTGGCTCAGGCGCGCGCCCTGATCACCCTGCGCGACTCCCAGCCCACGCTGGCCATCGTGCCGGCCCACGACGACCTGACCGTCAAGAGCTACGTGCGCGCCGGCTTCCTACGCAGCGGCTTCGTGCGCGTGCCCGCCCGCCCCTGACTGGCGCGCGCGCGCGCTGCGGGCCAAAGAAGGGGCATGGCCCGCCCGGTCCGACTCACGAAGCCCCTCGAACGTGTCATCCACGAGGGGCACCCGTGGATCTACCGCGACGCCCTCGAGCCCCACGACGCGCAGCCGGGCGACGTGGTGACCGTGCACGACAAGCGGGGCCGCTTCGTCTGTCGCGGTCACGCCGACTCGGGCCCCATCGCGGTGCGCGTCTGGACCACCGAGGACGAGTCGCTCGCGCGGCTGTACTCGGCGCGCTTCACGCAGGCGCTCGCGCTACGGGCCTGGATCCGTCCCCCCGACAGCGACGCCTACCGTCTGGTCCACGGCGAGGCCGATCGCATGCCCGGCTGCGTCATCGACCGCTACGGGCCCATCGCGGTCATGCGCCTGGACGGGGACGGGGCGACGGCCCTGCGTGAGCCGCTGGTGCTCGCCGCCGAGCCGCAGCTGCGCGCGCTGGGCATCGAGACCTTGCTCTGGCGCGTGGGACGCAAGCAGCAGATCGACGTGCAGGCCGCGTTCGGGAGCATGCCCACCGACCGCGTCGTGGTCACCGAGAGGGGCACCAAGCTGGTCGCGGACCTCGAGCACGGACAGAAGACGGGCTTGTTCCTGGACCTGCGCGAGAGCCGCTACCGCGTGCGGCAGCTCAGCCAGGGCAAGCGCGTGCTCAACCTGTACGGCTACACGGGCGGCTTCTCGGTGGCCGCGGCCTTGGGAGGCGCGACGCACGTCACCACCGTCGACATCGCGCCCGAGGCCGTGAAGCTGACGGCGGACACCTACGCTGCCAACGGGCTGGATCAGGCGCAGCACGACGCCGTCACGAGCGACGTGCCGGCCTATCTCGACCAGCTCTCCGGCGAGGCCGAGTTCGACATCATCATCTGCGACCCGCCCAGCTTCGCCCCGAGCGAGCGCGCGCTCCCGGCGGCGCTGGACAGCTACCGGGCCCTGCACGAGCGCTGCATGCGCCGCGTCACGCGCGGCGGGCTCTACCTGGCGGCGTCCTGCTCCAGCCACGTGAACCGCGAGGCCTTCGAGGAGACCCTGCGCGAAGGGGCCCGTCGCGCGCGCCGCGTGGTCCAAGTGCTCGAGCGCTCGGGGGCGCCCGCCGACCACCCGCGGCTGCTGGGCTTCCCCGAGTTCGACTACCTGAAGGTCACGCTCTGCCGTGTGCTGTGAGCGCCGAGCGCTGAGCTGCCAGCCATGACCCGCGTCATCACCCGCACCTACCAAGACCCCCTCGACCTGGTGTGGACCGAGGTCGCGCGCCGCGTGGGCTTCCGAGTGGTGCGCTCAGACGCCTGCTACGCCAGCATCGACCCGGCCGGCCTGATGATCCTGGGCACGCCGGACACCCTGGACGCCGACGACTGCCTGGCGCAGATGGTCTTCCACGAGCTCTGCCACTCCCTGGTGCAGGGCCCCGAGGGTCTGCGCGAGGTGGACTGGGGGCTGTGCAACGAGACCCACCGGGACGTCCCGCGTGAGCACGCGACCCTGCGCCTGCAGGCCGTGCTGGCCAGCGAGTACGGCCTGCGCGCGGCCCTCGCACCCACCACCGACTTCCGGGCCTTCTACGACGCGCTCCCGGCGGACCCCATGGACGGCCCGGAGGAGGAGGTCGCCCTCGCTCGCGCGGCGCTGTCACGCGCAGACGCGGCGCCCTGGGGCCCGCACCTGCGCATGGGGCTGGACGCCACGCGCCGAATTGGCGACGCCGTCGCCCCCTTCACGGACGCGACGGCGCTGCTGTCCCCCGACTGAGCGGGGGCCTCCGTGGTTCAGGGACGTGTGGTGTCGACGCGCAGGCTGTAGCTCCCGGCGTTGTTGCGGCTGAACCCGTCCACGATGATGAAGTAGGTCCCCGCGTCCAGCGTGGTCTCGACCATGGACTGACGCTGCCCCTCGAAGTCATCGTTGCAGGCGACCTCGGTGGTGGCGTCCGCGCAGTCGCGCCGGATGTGCAGCGCTCCGTCGAAGTCCGTGGTGGTCATGTGTGCGCGGACGGTCATGCGCCGCGTGAGGCGCAGCTGGTACACCCGGTCCGGGCTCGCGGCGTTGCCGGCGCAGGTCGCCTGGAAGTTGTCGCTCTCGCCGACCGTGGTCCCGTTGATGGTGCGACCGGGGGTGATGCGCGCCGCGGTGCGGCACATGCGTTCCATCGCCGCCAGGTCTTCCAGCTGAACGTCCAGGTCCGCCTGCCCGAAGCTGCTGGCGTCCGCGCCGTCGATGACCAGATGGTAGGTGCCCGGCGCGAGCACCGTGTCGAGCCCTTGGGCGCCAGCCGCCAGCTGACCGCAGGCCACCTCGCCAGTGGCCACCGCGCACTGCCCACCCCGCACGTAGACCACGCCGTTGAACTCGCTGTTGAGCGCGTTCACGCGCAGGCGCGAGCGGGCCGTGACGTTGAGCGCCATCACCACGTCCGGTGCGCCCTGGCCGCCGCAGCTGCCGGCCATGTCGTCGCTGGCCTGGAAGGTGTCCACCGCGAGGTTGCCCACCTGCTGGGGCAGGGGTGACGCGCAGGTGTCGCCGTTGGCCTGCCCGCCGGTGAGCGGCGCGAGGTCGGCCACCAGCTCGTAGCTACCGGCCGCCTGAGACTGACCTCCGCTGTACCCGTCACTGAAGACGAAGTACTCGCCGGGCTGCAGCACGCCCGTGACCATCGAGGCGGCGGTGGTGCCGTGGTCGTCGTTGCACATCACCTCGGACGCCGCCGCGTCGCAGGCCGAGCGCACGTAGATCGCGCCGTCGTGGCCCGGCGTGGACTGACGCAGCCGCAGTCGCGAGGGCTGCGCCACGCTCAGGCGGTACACGTTGTCTGGCGAGTGCGCGCCGCCGGCGCAGGTGGCCTGGAAGTAGTCTGCGCTGCCGCTGGTGTCGCCGCGCACCGGCACGCCGGGCGTGAGGGGGGGCGCCGCGCTGCACACCTGCGCGACGCTCTGCATCGACTGGGCCTGGACCGACAGCGAGTAGTCGCCCTGGCTGGGGGAGCCGTAGCCATCGACGGCGACGTAGTAGGTGCCCGGGTCCAGCGTCACGCGCAGACGCGAGTGCGCGGTGTCCGGGTTGTCGTCGTTGCACGCGAGCTCGTTGGTGCCGCAGGCGGTCATCAGGTACAGCGCCCCGTCGAAGGACGACTCGAGGGCAATGTCGACCATGGCCCGTTCCGTCACGGTGAAGGCGTAGACGTGCTCGGGCGAGTTGCCGCTCTGCACGCAGCTGCCCTGCATCATGGACGGCCCGCCCGTGGTGTTGCCACGCACGGTCTCACCGAGCGCGATGCTCTGAGGGTCGGCGCAGCTGCCCTGCCCCGAGCCCTGCCCATGACCGCCACCGCGACCCGCGCGAGCCACGGCCGGCGCCCCTGACCACGACGTGACCAGGTAGGTGCCGTGCCCTTCGTTCATGGTGACCACGACCTGGTAGACACCCGCGCGCTCGGGGCACGCCTGGGCCGCCGCCTGACGATCGTGCGTGAGGTCGCGCCCCAGCTCCTCGCCCGCCTCCGAGAGCACCTGCACACCCATGTCGCGTGTGCCGGAGCCGCCCAGCGCCATGAAGGTGTAGCACTGCCCGGCGCCGAGCTCGACCTCGAGCCGCGCCTCCCCGCCCTCCTCCAGCCTTCCCTCGCTGATGGCGCCGGTCTGCGCGAGGCCCATCGCCGTCATGGCGTTGTGTACGGCCACGTAGCGCGGCTCGAGCCCCGCCCCTCCCGTGTGGCAGCCCAGCGCCAACCCCGCGGTGCCGACCGCGAGCCAGACGGGGAACGATGCAACCGAGCGCGGCCGCGGGCTCGACGAGCGACGGGCAGACGTGGACGAGCGAGAGACGATGTGGGGCATGTAGGTCCTACCGGCGGGAGTGACGGAAGCTTGGCTCGATGACGTTGGAGCCAAGGGAGTGTACGCCAAGAAGCGCGAATACTCCCGCACGGCGCACGTGCGCGGTACGGCGCCCGCGCTATACCCAGGTATGGTCGCCGAGCCGGTGTGCGCCGTTTGCAAGCAACCCATCCCACGCCCCGAACGCGGGACGCTGGGCGACTTCCCCTTCTGTTCGGCGCGCTGCCGCGCGGTGGACCTCAGCTACTGGCTCGAGGGCGACTACGCCATCCCCGACGACGAGTGGGGGGACGCGCTGAGCTTCGACGACGAGCCCAGCGACCCAAGCTGACACCACCCGAGACGGCGCCCTGCTACGCTCGCTGGATGCGGTACCTCCACACCATGCTGCGCGTACGCGATCTCGACGCGGCGCTACAGTTCTTCGTCCATCAGCTGGGCCTGGTCGAGACCCGCCGCCGTGAGTACGAGGCGGGTCGCTTCACCTTGGTGTTCCTGCGAGCGCCCGGCGACGACGGCGGCCCAGAGGTCGAGCTGACGTTCAACTGGGACCAGGAGGCGCCCTACGACACGGGCCGCTTCTTCGGGCACCTGGCCTACGAGGTGGACGACATCTACGCGACCTGCGCGCGCCTCATGGACGCTGGCGTGACCCTGCACCGGCCGCCACGCGACGGACGCATGGCGTTCGTGAAGTCCCCGGACGGACACTCGGTGGAGCTCTTGCAGCGCGGCGAGGCACTCGAGCCCCGCGCCCCGTTCACGGAGCTGCCCAACATCGGCACCTGGTAGCCGACCAACGCGAAACGCCCGCCGCGCTCCCCTGGGGAGCGGGCGGGCGCCGCGCGACGAACCCTGCGAAAGACGGCCGCCTTCTACATGGGCGTGTAGACGCGCCGCTGCCGCGGAGGCGGGTTCTGCGCCGGCTGCTGCTGCCGCGGGGGCGGACTGGTCGTGGTGCGCGTCGTGGTGCGCGTCGTGCCGGCCGGCGTCTGCACGGTGCGGGTGGTCGTGCGCGTTCGCGGCTGGGGCTGGGGTTGGGGCTGCGGCTGGACCACCACCGTCCGCTGCTGGGGCTGCGGCTGCGGCTGGACCACCACCGTCCGCTGACGCGGCTGCGGCTGCGGCTGCGGCTGGACCACTACCGTCCGCTGCTGCGGCTGCGGCTGCGGCTGGACCACCACCGTGCGCTGACGCGGCTGCGGCTGCGGCTGTGGCTGGACCACCACCGTGCGCTGACGCGGCTGCGGCTGCGGCTGGACCACCACGGTCCGCTGAGCGGGCTGTCGGACGACCACGCGCGAGGGGCGCTGGTAGCCCTGGACGTACACGTACGCGCCACCGCGCTGCTCCCAGCGCGGCTGGACGTAGGTGTAGCCCGGCTGGGGCTGGACCCAGTAGCCGTCCACCCAGACGTACTGGTATCCGTTCCACTGCCAGTGCCCGTTGACCCACACCGCCCCGGCCTGCGGCGGACGCTGCTGCACCACCACCTGGCGCGGCGGAGGTGGGGCCGTGTACACCGTGTAGGTCGGCGCCGGCTCCGCGTAGACGGTGCCGTCCTGGGTCACGTAGGTGGTGGTCGCGGCCGGCTGGGAGCTCGTGTAGACGGGCGCCGTCTGTGCCTGCACCACGGTGTACTGCTGCTGAGGCGCCGACGAGTAGGTCACGGTGGCCTGAGAGCGGGTCGTGCCCGCGTAGCAGCCGCTCAGCGCCAAGGACGTCGCCAGCAAGCCCCCTGACAGCACCGAGAAACCGAGCTGTCGGAGCGTCGAGCGACTCGGGGCAGGGGTTTCGTGCGTGCGGTTGGTCATGGCGTGGGTTCTCCGGGGCAAGGGGGACACGAGTGTGAAGGGCTGTCGGGCGGGGTTCGTCGAGTGTGACCGTTGCTTCACAGAAATCATAGGCACACTAGGGACGAAGGGGGGGAGTGCAACATGCTGGCCAATCAGCTAGACCGTGGTCCATGGCGGGTCAGCATGGGGTTCTCGGGGATACGGACGTTGCAACGCGCGAATTTCTTCTGCGCTACGGATTCGACGCGGGGCGCTTCGAAGCGCTGCGCGCCCAGCTGCGCGGTGGCGCAGCGCAGCGCGACAACCACGTCAGCGGTCACCTCCGCCCCGTCGCGGCGGACGCCCTCGTCCCGCTCCCAGAGGCCGGGTCCGACGCCTACGCCGAGCTGACAGCGGTCGGCGAGCAGGCGCTACATGACGGCAGAGTGGGCGTGCTGATGCTCGCGGGCGGGATGGCGACGCGGTTCGGCGCGGTGGTCAAAGCGCTGGCTCCAGCCTACGGCGGCCGCACGTTCCTCGAGCTCAAGCTGGCGGACGCGCTGAAGGTCGCGACGCGGCTCGACGCCCGCGTGCCGGTGCTGGTCATGAGCAGCTTCGCCACCCACGACGCGCTCGTGGCGGCGATCCCCAAAACGAGCGAGCGCACCCCGGTAGAGGTCTTTCCCCAAGAGGTGTCGCTGCGCGTGACCCCGGAGGGCGCCCTGCATCGAGACGCGAGCGGCGCCCTGTCCCCGTACGCGACGGGCCACGGGGATCTGACCTTCGCCCTGCGTCGCAGCGGAGCCCTGGGGCGCTTCATGGCCCAGGGGGGCGAGCTGCTGCTGATGAGCAACGTCGACAACCTCGTGGCCACGCTGAACCCCGCCATCATCGGCGCGCACCTGGCCGGCGGTCGAGCGCTCACGGTGGAGGTGGCGCCCAAGTACCCTGGGGACCAAGGCGGCATCCCACTCGAGGTCGACGGGGTCCCGCAAGTGGTCGAGGGCTTCCGGATCCCGCCCAGCTTCGACCAGGACAGCGTGCCGGTGTTCAACACGAACACGATGGTGCTGGACGCTCGGGCTATCGACCGCGACTTCGAGCTCGACTGGTTCGTGGTGCGGAAGCGGGTGGACGACGCGGACGTGATTCAGTTCGAGCGCTTGGTCGGCCAGGTCACCGCGCACCTCCCGACGCACTTCGTGACCGTCCCACGCGAAGGAGCCGGCTGCCGCTTTGCCCCGATCAAGACGCCAGAGGACCTGCAGGCCCAGCGCGAGCGCATCGGCCGCGTGCTGGGCTTCTGACGCTCAGGGGCTGACCAGCGCGCGGTCGGACGCCCGATAGCGGCGAGCCTCGTCCTGCCAGGGCAAGAGCAGGGGCGCCACGCCGTCGTTGGCGAAGCCGCTGAACGGCCAGGTGCTGGCGTCCCAGCCGCGCGCCTCGCCCGGGGCGATGGTGAGCGTGGTCGACCGGCCGCGCGTCCGCAGCTGCACGTCATTGACGATGCGCTCCGCGTCACCGTGGTAACGCGCGACCTCCACCCGCAGGAGCGGCTGGATGTTGGTCCCCGCGAACTGCAGAACCAGCAGGATGTCGCGCTGGAACTCTCCCAGGTTCTGGCGGAAGGTGATCACGATCTCGTGCTTCCCGTCGCCGGTGAGGTCGGCCGTCTGGAGGGCCAGGAGGTCCGCCTCGTTGCTCGTGGCCTCGAAGTAGAAGTAGCCCTGCCCGCCCTGGAAGCCGGGCCCGTACACCACCACGGCGCCGCCCAAAGCGACCAGCTGCTCGGGCTCGCGCCCCTCCGTCACGTCCGCTCTGGTCCGGAAGCGCGCGCCGACGCTCGCGGGCACGCCGCGGTCCGCGCGAACCCGCGCGAGCACGTCGTCGTCGGACAGGGTGCGCGGAGGCGTCACCGCGGGCTCGGGGGTCGTCGCCACCGGCCTGCTCGCGCTCGACGCACCAGCCGTCGCGGGCACCGTGGCCGCTCGCGCCTGGGGGTTCGGCTCGCTCGCCACCTCGCTGAACGTCCCCCCCGTCCACTGAAAGGTGCGACGGAGCAGCGGACCCCAGGGGAGCATGACCGGCAGCTCGTCCTCACCGCCCACGCTAGCCCGGTAGGTCGCCGGGTCCACGCCCTCGACGCCGCCGCTGCTCACGTCGATGAGCGCGGCCCCGCGCCGCTGCCGACGCAGCTGAACCTGGCCGCGTACGATGCCTTGGCGCGTGCGCTCGAAGACCAGGGCGTTGAACATCTCCTCGATGCCGGCGCCGCGCGTGCCCAGCACCACCCAGTTGGCGCGGATGCCCGTGCGGTCACGCTCGCGCAGCCGCAGGATGATCTCCGCCTTGCCGTCGCCGGTGACGTCCTCGAGGCGCGCGCGTTGGACGTCGTCCGTCGCGCGCACACCCAGCCGCTCGAAGTCGTACCCCCGGCCCTCGCGGTATCCCTCGCCCACCACGACCAGCGAGCCGCCGATGATCAGCACGCGCTCCTCGCGCTCGTCCTCGGCCACGTCGCCCCACAAGTCGAAGTGCACGGGTGCGCCCGCGAGGCCCTGGTCGCGCCGGAACGCGGCGAGCGCGGCGGACGGCCCGGCGCTGGTCCGGATCTCGGGCAGGGTGGCCGCCGCCGCGTCGGGGGCACCGGCCGAGCTGATGGTCGCTTCCACCGTGGGCGAAGTCGCGACGTCGACGTCCACGAGGCGCAGGGCCGCGCGCATCGCGCTGATGCGCCCCGGGTTGGGGATCAGCGCGAACGGCACGAAGGCCTCGAGCTCGTAGCCCCCTGGGACGGCCGACTCGAGGATGCGGACCCCACGCGCAGGACGCCGAGCGCGCTCCCCTGGTGCAGCCATCAGGGCCACGGCCGCGGACGAGCCCTCTTCCCCGGCGTAGAGCCAGAACTCCATGGCTTCGAGACCGCCGTCGCCAGGGGTCGCCACCGTGAGCACCAGCACGTCCTCGAGGGCGCCCGGGCGGCGGGTCCGGATCATGCGCTCGTCCCGCACGCGGGCGGCGACGTACAGCCCCTGGTCGTCGTGCGCGAGGGCGACCTCGAAGCTCGCGTCGTCGCCGTCCCCGAAGCGCTGCATGGGCACGGCGGACCAGTCACGCAGGGCCCCGTCGACGCGGAAGGTGGTGCGCGTCGCGCGCTGCACATCGAGCGCGGTCTGCGCGCGCGACGGGCTCGCGAGCGAGAGGAGACAGGTACACGCGAGGAGCGTGGCGGCGAGTCGAGGGAGGGGCCGTGGGGTCATGCGGCCGGCAGCGTAGCAGCACCGCCCGCGAGCCGCCTAGCTGCTACGCCGGACGAAGGAGCACCTGCATGCCGCGAGGGCCCGGATGGCGCGAGTGCTCCGTGGCGAAGTCCGGCTCGGAGGCGAGGGCGAGGTTGGGCGGCAGCGTCGTCGACAGACCGCTAGGCAACGGGCAGACGACGACGACGACCGTCGTCGCCGTGGTAGGCCAGCTGACCGCAGGCGGCCGCGATGTCGTCCCCACGGGTCTTCCGTACGAAGGCCGAGAGGCCGCGCTCGAAGAGGCGCTCGCGGAAGGCCGTGACGCCATCCTCGCGCGGGGCGGCCAGCGCGCTGTCCGCGATGGGGTTCATGGGGATCAGGTTCACCTTGGCGGGCACGCCGCGCAGCAGCTTCACGAGCGCGTCGGCGTCTCGCAGGTCGTCGTTCACGCCGCGGATGAGCGTGTACTCGATGGTGATGCGGCGCCGCTTGGGGAGCGGGTAGCGCTTGAGGCACGCCATCAGGTCGTCGAGCGAGTGCTTGCGGTTGATGGGCATGATGGAGGAGCGCCGCTCGTCCGTGACGGCGTGCAGGCTGATGGCCAGCTGCACCTGCCCGTCGAAGTCCTGCGCCAGCCGATCGATCTGCGGGACCAGCCCGCTGGTGGACAAGGTCACGCGGCGCTTGCCCAGCGCCAGCCCCTCGGGGTGCGTGAGCAGGACCAGCGCGCGCGCCACGTTGTCGTAGTTGTGCAGCGGCTCGCCCATGCCCATGAGCACGATGTTGCGGAGGTGCTCGCGCTCCGTGGTCAAGCTGCGTCCCAGCAGCACCTGACTGACGATCTCGGCCGCCGTCATGTGGCGCTTGAGGCCCATCACACCCGACGCGCAGAACACGCAGCCCATGGCGCAGCCCACCTGGCTGGAGATGCACTGCGTGACGACCGTTCCGGGCACCCACGCGGCGGTGGCGGTCCCCTGCTCGTCACTCTCGTCGCTGTCCCCGTCGGCGTCCGGATCCACCTTCTCCAGCTGGGGGATGAGTACGGTCTCTACCTCGGAGCCGTCCAGCATCCGCACGAGCAGCTTGCGCGTCCCGTCGTTGGAGGGGTGCAGGTGCGACACCGTCAGCGGCAGCCCGAGCCCCTCCTCGCGCAGCCGCGCGCGCAGCGTCTTCGGGAGGTTGGTCATGGCGTCCGGGTCCAGCACGCCGCGCTGGTGGATCCACTGGAACACCTGCAGGCCCCGGTAGCGCGGCTCGCCCCAGCCGCCGAGCACCTCCGCCCACTCCTCGGGCAGGCGCTCGAGCGGGTGCTGCGCGGGGGCAAGCTCGGGGATGGGCAGACTCATGCGTGTCGAAATGGCAGACGCGGCCCCTCCCGGCAACCAGCCGGGCTGCGCGACGGGCCATCGCGCGTCATCCTTGCCGCCATGTCCGACGCCCGACGCATCGAGAAGCTCCTGTACCGCAGCATGAAGAGCACGTGCGAACAGTACGAGCTGCTGGCGCCGGGCGACCGCGTGATGGTGGCCATCAGCGGCGGCAAGGACAGCTACACGCTGCTGCACTTGCTGCATCAGCTGAAGCCCCGCCTGCCCTTCCCCATCGAGCTCATCGCGGTGCACCTGGACCAGGTGCAGCCGGGGTACGACGGGACGGCCCTCGAGGCCTGGCTCGCGGCGAGCGGCTACCCCTACGAGATCCTGCGCGAGGACACGTACACCGTCGTCACGGACCGCCTGGACTCCTCCAGCACCTACTGCTCGCTGTGCTCGCGCCTGCGGCGGGGCATTCTCTACACGGCCGCCGAGCGGCTGGGCTGCAACAAGATCGCGCTCGGGCACCACCGTGACGACGCGCTCGAGACCTTCCTGATGAACACCTTCTTCAGCGGGAAGCTGCAGGCCATGCCCGCGCAGTACACCACCGACGACGGGCGCTTCCAGGTCATCCGCCCGCTGATCGAGTGTGCCGAGGCGCGCATCGCCGAGCTGGCCGAGGCGCTGGCCTTCCCCATCTTGCCCTGCAACCTGTGCGGCTCGCAGGAGGGGCTGCAGCGGGAGCAGATGAAGGACCTGCTGAGCGCGATGGAGGCGAAGCACCCCGACGTGCGCTCCGTGATGCTGCAGTCGCTGCGCAACGTGCGGCCCACGCACCTGCTGGACCGCGACGTGCAGGCCGCCTGGGCCGCGCGCCCCGAGGACATTCGCCCGAAGGCGGAGGCCCGCCCGACGGTGCAGCACGCCGACGCGAAGCCCCGGCTGACGGTGCTGCGGTGAGCGCGTCGGGGAGCGCGGCCGAGACGGCGCTTGCAGCCTTCGGGATGCAGGGCGCCGCGCTGACGCCCATCACCGTGGGCCTGATCAACCAGACCTGGCAGGTGGACACGGCAGAAGGCGGCCGCTTCGTGCTGCAGCGCGTGAACCCGATCTTCACGCCCGCGGTGCACCAGGACATCGCCGCCATCACGGCGCGCCTGGCGGAGCGCGGGGTCCTCACCCCGAGGCTGGTGCCGACCGCGGCGGGCGCCCTCTGCGCGGAGACGGCTGACGGTGTCTACCGCGTGCTCACGTACATCGACGGTGAGGTCGTCAGCGAGGTGCACAGCGAGGCGCGCGTGGCGTCCATGGCGGCGCTCGTGGCGCACTTTCACCGTGCGCTCGACGGCTTCGAGCACCGCTTTGCGTTCACCCGACCCGGGCCGCACGACACGCCGCGGCACCTGGCCTTCCTGGCGGCGACGCTGCGCGACTGCGAGACGCACCCACGCTTTGCTGACGTGCTCCCTGTAGCGCGCGCCATCTTGGAGCATGGGGCGCAGCTGCCCCCGCTGGGCCCGCTGCCGACGCGCATCATCCACGGCGACCTCAAGGTCACCAACCTGATGTTCGTGCGGGGCAGCGCTGAAGCGCTGGCCATCCTGGACCTCGACACCATGGCGCATGACACGCTGGCTGCCGAGATGGGCGACGCCCTGCGCTCATGGTGCAACCCCCTCGGCGAGTCCGACCCGCGCGCGGAGCTGGACCTCGGGCTCTACCGCGCCGCCACGGGCGCCTACGTGGAGGCCGCCGAGGACGTCCTGACCGCGGCGGAGCGTCGCGCCCTGCCGGCGGGGCTCGAGACCATCGCCCTCGAGCTGTCGGCGCGCTTCTGCGCGGACGCCCTGCGTGAGTCGTACTTCGGCTGGGATAGCGCCCGCTTCGGGTCGCGCGGCGAGCACAACCTCGTGCGGGCGCGCTCGCAGCTCTCGCTGGCCGCGAGCGTCAGGCGGCAGCGCGGGGCCTTGGTCGTCGAAGACTAGTCCGCTAGCACGTTCAGGCGCCGACGCCTCGTTTAGGGAACAGGGGAACTCGCGCACCGCGCGCATCTACCCACTCATTGCAGCTGAACGCACCGGTTCGAGGGAGCGGTTGCCTGTTCGACTAACTCGAGCGCGAGCGTGTCCGTCCCGCGTGCGTCGCCGGCGCTGACAGGACCGCCCTTCGTGGGCGACTACCAGGACGTGGCGGCGCTGGTGTTGTTGCCGAGGGTCGTCTCCGGGATGCGCCCCTCCCGGTTCACGATGACGTAGAAGGTGCCGGCTGGGAGGCCGCTCACGGGGAAGCTGCCGCTCCGACTCCCCGCGGGCGGGATGGGCGTGGTCGGGGTCGCCACGATGTGTTCGGTCGCGTCGCCCGGACCTGGGGCCGTGGACGCGTTCGGGTAGAGGTAGAGCGCGAGCTGGCATCCGTCCGAGACGCCCGCGCCGATGTTGTCGACTCGGTAGTACACCCGTGAGGCGTTGCCGTTGCCGTCCACGTCGATCTGCTGGACGCTCACCCGGAGGTCGGGGCTGGGGGCGGGGGGCGTGCGGTTGACCCCGATGCTCGCGTTGTTGGCCTCGTTCGACTCTGCGATCTGAGAGCTGCGGTCCACGTAGAGAAACGAGCGCGCGATCCGGCACCCGATCGGCACCGTGGCGGCGCCGCTGACCTGGCCGCCCGCCGCGATCGTGCCCCCGGGCGCGCCGAAGGTCGCCTGAGAGGGCGTGCTGCCGGTGGGCGCGGTCATCAGGTTCTCGTAGAAGTCGATGCTCACGCTGCCCCCGTCGACCGAGGCCATGCCCATGTTGCGGAGAGTGTACGTGACCGTGGCGGTACCGTTCCCGAGGTCGCTGATGCTGTCCAGCATGACCGTCAGGTCGGGCCGCGGCACGTTCGTGCCCCACATGAACCCTGGGCTCACGTTGTTGAACTCGTTCGACTCGGAGACGTTGCCGTTGCTCGAGCTTGGGCTGGTGTCCGCGAGCAGGTAGAGCGTGCCGCTCGCCGCCGCAAAGATGCTGGCCACGACGCTGGTCGCGACGCTCCCGCCGGGCGGAATGGTGCCCACCGTGGCCACCAGGTGGTTGCCGCCGAAGGCCGCGGCGCTCGGGGGCGAGGCCGCGTTGAGGGCCCGCACGTAGAAGGTGGACGGGGAGGCCGGTTGCGGGCCGTCGTTGTGCACGGTGAACGCGATGGTCGCCGAGGGGCCCGTGGTGGGTGTCACCGACTGGATGCTCACGCGCAGGTCGGGGCGGTCGCCAGTGCCCCAGAAGACGGCGCCGCTGGTGTTGTTGGACGTCGTGAACTCGGGCACGAGCTCGTTGGAGTTCACGCGCACGTAGCCCCTCCCGCCGCCGAGAGTGACCGAGAACGCGAGGTCGTGCGCCGCGCGTCCGCCCAGGCCCGGAAGGGGCGCGTTCAGCGTGAGGAACTGCGTGCTGGTGGCCGTGTTGGCGGGCGAGGGCGGAAACGCGAGGTCCTGCCAGAACGCGACGCGCAGCGAGCCCGACACGGGGCTGAGCCCGTCGTTGATCACGTCGTAGTACGCGCGGACGTTCGAGCCGCCCGCGAGCGCGATGCTCGTCAGCTCCACCCTCAGGTCCGGCAGGCCCCACGCAAAGCCGGGCGAGACGTTGTTGGCTTCGTCGCTCTCGTCGAGCGTGGCCGCGCTGTCCACGATCAGCCACGCCTGCCCCGTCTGATCCGTCGTGGTCCAGGGCAGGATGCTCCGGAACGACTCGCTGGCGTTGGCTTCGAGGGCGGGCACGGCCACGTCGAAATCCGTCCCACCGGTGTCATCCACGGCGGGCGCCTGAGGCGCCTGGTCAATGAAGCGCCCACGGACGGTGGCGCCCGTCGAGGCTGCACCGGCGTTCGTGACGGTGAAGTCCACCTGCACGCCCTGCTCCGTGAACGTGATGAGGTCCACCGCCACCGTCAGATCGGGCTGATCCGGCTCGTCCACCACACAGCCGCTCGCTCCCGTGCCTACGTAGCCGGTTGGGCAGTCGCCACAGAGCGGCATGTTGTTGCTGCCCGAGGTGCACTGGGTGAGGGGGTCGCAGCCGCCGTTGTTCACGCTGCAAGGACCCGCCGGGCAGCCAGCACCCTGATCCGAGCACGCCACGCACAGGCCGGTGTTCGGGGCGCACACCTGGCCGCTGCCACACGTGACGCCGGCACAGAGGTCCTGCGCGCACATCACCGCGCCACAGTCGGCGCCTCCCGTGTCGGACCCACCACATGCCAAGACCAGCGTCATGCTCAACGCCACCGACCAACCACTCACCCGCACTGCGACGACTCGTTGCACTGTTGCTCCCCTCGTAGGCTTCCCGGACAGTGCGGGCAGTGTCGCACGGGCCCCCTCTACGCGCCACCGTGAGCCATACAGCACCAGGCCTTCACGCGGAAGACAGGCGACCCCGTGTACTTCTGCGACCCTGCGGATGATCAAGGACGAAGAGGGCGTCGAGATGCGCTGAGCGGCGAAAACCGGGTTCGCTTGCAGGCGCGTTCCCGCGACGCAGGCCTCCATGATCTTGACGCTGCGCGTATGCGCACCCCTCGCACGCCGGCAGCGGTATGCTCGTCCGATGAAGCTGCCTCGCAACGATCGCTCATGCCGCCACCTCTCCCGCTGCAATGCGGTCGCGCACGCCGCGAGCGTGGGCTTGCTCGCGCTGCTGCACGCGGGATGCTCGGACGCGCAGCCTGCCCCGGTCGCCGCGCCGACCGAGGTCATGACGACGCATGGTCCGGTGGTCGGCACGGCGGGGGACGGCTTCGTCGGGTTCTTGGGCATCCCCTATGCAGCGCCCCCTACGGGCCCGCTGCGCTTCGCCCCTCCCAGCGCACCGACCGCGTGGACTGCACCGCTCGCGACGACACAGCGGCCGCGTGCCTGCCCACAGGTGGTCCCCATCTTGGGCGCACAAACGGAGGAAGACTGTCTGTTCGTGAACGTGCACGTGCCCGCGGAGGTGCCCGCGCGCGGGGCCCCCGTGCTGGTGTGGATCCACGGCGGCGGCTTCACGCTGGGCGAAGGCGTGCAGACCGACGGCGGCACGGTGGGCGACATCCTCGCGCGTGAAGAGGGGGTCGTGGTGGTCAGCATGAACTACCGCCTGGGCGCTCTCGGCTTCCTCGCGCACCCCGCGCTCAGCAGCGAGTCCGCCGACGGCGTGAGCGGCAACTACGGCTTCTTGGACCAGGTGTTCGCGCTCGAGTGGGTGCGCGACAACATCCGCGCCTTCGGCGGTGACCCCACGAGGGTCACGATCGCTGGCCAGTCCGCCGGCGGCATCAGCGTGTGCGCGCACCTCGTGTCGCCGCGCAGCCAGGGGCTGTTCCACGGCGCCATCGTCGAGAGCGGCCCGTGTGAGGACGCCATGACGCTGGCCAACGGCGTGACCCAGGGCGAGCGCTTCGCCGCTGCCCTGCCGACCCCGTGCGACAGCGGCACCGACAGCGAGGTGCGCGCGTGCCTGCGAGCGGCCAGCGCGGCGGACATCCTCGCGACGCTGCCGGGCTCGCGGGACTTCCTCACGCGCACCGAGGACACCGCCTTCTGGGGCCCCGTGGTCGACGGCGAGATCTTGCCGCGCGCCTACGGCGCCGCGTTCCGGGCCGGCGACGTGCCGGACGTGCCCGTGTTGGTGGGCTTCACCGAGAACGAGGGCCGGGTCTTCGCAGCGCTGAGCGACGTGGTCATCGCCCCCGACGACTACGAGGCGGCGCTCGCGGAGCTCGTCGGCGGGCCCGGAGCGGATGCGGACACCGTCATCGCCGCCTACCCGCTGAACGGCGAGGACCCCACCGCGCGCTACTTCGACGCCATCGGGGACCAGCTCCTGACCTGCTCGGCCCGCTCGAGCGCGATCGCGCTGGGCAGCCAAGTGGAGATGTACGAGTACTACTTCCGCTACCCCAACGCCGCCTTCCAGCTGCCGACCGCGTTCCCGCTCGGCGCGTACCACGCGGCGGAGGTGCAGTTCGTCTTCGGTTACCGCGCCAACCCCTTCGTCCGTCGCTTCAACGAGGAAGAGCAGCAGATGCACGAGATCATCCGCGGCTACTGGGGCGGGTTCGTGCGGGACGGGCGCCCCTCAGCGCCGGGGCTCCCGCAGTGGCCCAAGTACAACGCCGCAGACGACAACCACCTCGTGCTGGACCTGACGGTCGAGACGGGGACGGGTGCCGCTGCGGCGCGCTGTGCGGTCTGGGACGCGCTCTGACGCTGGCCAGAGCGCGGTCGCTCAGCCCAGCTCGTAGCCGGGGAAGAAGTAGTTGATCTCGATGCCGGCGTTCTCGAGGCTGTCGGAGCCGTGCACGGCGTTCTCGCCGATGTCCTTGGCGTACTGCTTGCGGATGGTGCCCGCGTCGGCGTTGGCCGGGTTGGTGGCGCCCATCAGGGTGCGGTAGGCCACGACGGCGTTCTCGCCCTCGAGCACGCTCACGACCACGGGGCCGCGCGTCATGAAGTCCACCAGCTCACCGAAGAAGGGGCGCTCCTTGTGCACCGCGTAGAAGCCCTCCGCCATGGGGCGGCTGAGGTGCACCATGCGCATGGCCTTGATCTTGAGGCCGGCGCCCTCGATCATGGCGAGGATGTTGCCGACGTTGTTGGCCTCGACGGCGTCGGGCTTGATGATGCTGAAGGTACGTTCCGTAGCCATGGGTAATCCTTGTTGCAGTTCCAACGAGGCCACCTCGAGGCGGCCAAAATCGGGCGGGTTCTAGCGCGATTTGGCAATTCAGCAAGGAATCCGAGCCGATCCACCGCTGCCGCCCCTCGGCGCGAGCGCCGGAGCCCTAGAAACCGAGCCGCCCGGCCAACGCAGTCGTCGCGCGGCGCCCACGGACGTCCCAGTCGAGCGTGGCCTGGAGGCCCATGCCCATGCCCAGGTTGGCCCCGAGCGCGAAGCGGAGCGCGACCTGCGGGCCCGCGCGCGTCTCCACACGGAAGCCCGCCCCCGCGGACAGGCTGGGGATGATGTACAGCGGCGAGATCAGCGCGGCCTCCAGCATCAACACCAGCGCGACGCTCTCTCGAAAGTCGGTCTCCACGAGTCCCTGCAAGAAGCCGTGACGACCGAAGCCCGCCTCGTAGCCGGCCCGCCAGATGAACCCGCGCTGGGACCCCATGGTCGTCCCGAGCATGAACAGTGGCCCTCCACGGCGGAGCCAACGCGGCGTCTCGCGCGGCGCCTCGAGGTGGATCGTGAGCGACGACGGCAGCGCGCTCAGCTGAGCCTCCACGGTCCCGGGCATCCTCTGGCCGTCGACCGATACCGTGAGGCGCCGCGCGGGCGGCGCGTCGACGCGGAAGCTGCCGCGCAAGCTCCAGCCCGGCCCCTCGAACAGGGCCAGGTGCTCCGCCGCGCTCCCCCGGTGGATGTGCTGAAACTCACCCAGGAGAGCGTGCCGCGTCCAGGCCGCCTCCGCGACGAGGTAGAGCCCCTCGCTGCGAGTCTCCCAGAGGGCCCGCCGGGTCCTCACCGTGATGCGTCGCCGCTCGCCCCCAGCCAGCGGCAGGACGCACTGACGCGGCGGACCGCACTCGTCGCCGTCCACCTGCACGCGGCCCCCGGCCACAGCGGGGAGCGTCACGTGGGCCGCCTCGCGCGCATGCACGACGAAGCTCAGGGTCACCGCGCAGCGGGAGCGCTGACGCGCCGTGCGACAGCGGACGCGCACCCGTGCGTCCTCGACGTCCACCTCCCCCTGCACGGTCATCCCGGGGGGCGGCGGAGCTGCCTCGTGCGGCGTGTCCGCCCGCGCGCGCACGCCCTTCGGCACGACGAGCGTCATCATCGCCACCGCGAACATGAGCGCCCGCTGGGTGCGGGCGCGACACACGGAGCGGCCGGGGGCGCGCTGGTTCGAGGGTGGCACGGACGTGGAACGACGCAGCGGCACGACCCCTTACAGCGGATCTTTCACTCCACGCTCCGTGGTAGCCTGGCCCGCGACATGACGTTGCTGAAGCAGGTCGCGGCGGATGTGGGCAGGATCGCGCTGGCGATCTTGGGGAGCGCCTTCGCGCTGGTCTTCACGGCCGGTGTGGGTGACGGGATCGCGGAAGCTCAGGACCCCTTCGAGGTGCTCATCGGGCTCGTGTTCGGCGTCGTGGTGGTGAGCGTGGCCGCCGGGGTGACGAGCTACGTGACGTTGCCCGCGCTGCGCCACCTCGGGGCCGCTTGGCAGGTCGCCTTGGACTCGCGGGCTTCGACCGGCGCGCGGGCGCATCTCTCGTTGCTCGCTGCGCTCGACCTCCTCGGTGCGGCGCTCGTCATGGCCGTAGGCGCCGCCCGCTACCGGCAAGGGTTCGCGGCACACGAGGGACGCTGGGCGCAGCAGGGCGCGTTGATCCTCGTTGGTGGGGTCGTGCTGGGCGGCGGAACGGCCCTGGCGCGCCTGGTGGCCGTGGCGCGCGCAGGCCGCGGCCGTACACCCCGCCGCGGCGAACACCCCGCGCACGGGCACGACCTTGGGCGGAGCGCGGTAGGCGCGTCGGCCGACGCCGAGAGCCTGGCGCGCATGACCTTCTGCTTGGGCTTGGGCCTGGCCATGGCCATGGCGCTGGATGGGGCGCCATGAGCGCCAGCAGCCCAGCACCGAAGACACCGCTGACCTGCGCCGGATGCGGCGTAGCGCTGCCTCTGGGTACCGAGCCGACGATTCACTGCCGGCACTGCGGGGCCATCGCGGCGGTGCCTGCGGCCTACCTCGAAGGCGTCGCTCTGCAGCGAGGCACGCGCGAGGCCTACGCCGCGAGCGCGCCCCGTTGGCGTGCCCTTGCCGCCGGAAGCGGCGCTGCGTGGCAAGCCTCGGCGGCGGCCGCGCTGGTGCTCTTCCCGCCGTGCGCGACAGCCCTCGGGCGCTGGGGCCTCCGTTGGGACTCGACGCGTACGCAAGCGTTGCTGACGCTGCCCGCGCTGTTCGTCGCCTTCGGCATCTGGACCGTGGCGTCGACGGCGCGGCGCATGCGCGCGGCGGCGCGCTCGGAGCTGGCCGCCCGCCCGCCGTCTCGACAGGGCGGAGAGCCCGGCTGCCGCGCCTGCGGCGCCCCGCTGCCGGAGGCGCCCGCCGCGCAGGGCGTGCAGCTGTCCGCTGTCTGCGGCTACTGCGGCACGGAGAGCCTCCTCATCGAGGTGCCTACCGAGCACCTGCGCGCGGAGCGCCGCGACGCCCAGCGCTCTCTCGCAGAGGTCTCCGACGCCTTGGGGCGGCGCCTGCGCTGGATGACGGTAGGACTGCTGGGCGCCCTGGCCAGCGCCGCGCTGGTGTCCGCCGCGCTCCTCGTCGCGCTCGCCGTCGGCTGAGCGAACGCGACGTGGAGGGCCCGCGCGAGGAGTCGCCTCTAGTCCGCAGCCGCCTACTGGTGGGCGAGCGCGTGTGCCACCCCGGCCGGGTCGTCCGTGATCAGCGTGTGCACGCCCCAGCGGGCCAGCTGCAGCGCCCGGGGGACGTCATTGACCGTCCACGTGTTGAGCTCGAGGCCGGCCGCCGCGCACCGCTCCGCCAGACTCGCCGTGATGAAGGCGTGATGGGGGTGCAGCGCCTCGCAGCCCACGTCCAACGCCCGCGCGATCCACCCCGACGGATCCGCGTCCTGCTCGATCAGCCAGCCCAGCCGGACGCGCGCGTCCTGTGCGCGCACGACGCGCAGGAGCTCCAGATCGAACGAGCTGATGATCAACCCCCGCGTCCCCGCGAGCGGGTCGGCGCGCAGCACCGCGAGCACCACCTCGGCCACGCGAGCCGCGTCGTGGCGTCGGCAGGTTCCGTCCGCGACCTTGATCTCCACGTTGAGGGGCATGGAGACCGCCGCGAGCACCTCCGCCAGCGAGGGCGCGCGCACGCCCTGCCCGCGGAGCGCGCTGCCCACCGCCGCGTCGCAGGCCTGCACCTCCGCCAGGCTCCACGCGGACACGCAGCCGCTCCCGGTCGTCGTGCGCTCCAGCGTGTCGTCGTGCATCAGCACCGGCACATCGTCACGCGTGATCTGTACGTCGAACTCGACCATCTCCGCGCCGGCCGCCTGAGCGGCGACGATGGACTCGATGGTGTTCTCGGGAAAGGAAGCGCCGGGGCGCGTAGTACCAAGACCGCGGTGGCCGCAGACGATGCTCATGCGCCAAGAGTAGAGCAGCGCGCCCGATCCCATGGCAATCGGTCGCGTTGTTCCGTAAACTTGAAATTGTGAACCACGGGGGTAGCTCGGACGATACCAGCACCACACAGCGGGACAGCGCGCTCCTGTCGGGTGAACACATGCCCGTGTCGTTGGACGGCCCGCTGCGCGACCGCTTGCTGCGCTGGGTCGAGCGGCCCCCGCTGCGGGTTCGCGTCCCCGAGGAGCTGCGTCGACACTTCGAGGACCGCACGCGCAGCGACATCCAGCGTGTGGTGCCCATCGGCGGGCTGTGCGGCATCCTCCTCGCGCTGCTGATCGTCGCCGCCCGCTTCACGTTCTACCGCGGGGTTGGCACCCCGGCCGACGAGGCGCTCTATGCCCAGACCACCGCCTTCAACTTCGCCGTCATCGTCGTGACGGTCGTGGCCCTACAGATCCCCAGAGCCTTTCGCCACTACCGCGCGCTGATGGTCTCGGGTGGCGCCGCCGTGCTCGCCTCCACCCACGCGGCCAGCCTGCTCATCCAAGAGCCGCGCATCGCGACGTCGGCCACCTACGCCTGCATGCTCGGAGCGACGGTGGTCACCATCGGCTTCCGCAACGGAGTGGTCTACTCGGCCCTGACGTGCGCGCTGGGGCTGGGCTGCGGTTCGCTCTACGCAGCGTGGATGGGCGCCACACCCGACTGGGTCTTCGCGTCGTACGGCTTCGTCGGAGCGAGCTGCGTGGGCATCGTGATCTCGTGGCTGGTAGAGCGGCAGGACACGCTGCACTTCTTTCAGTCCGTCTTGCTCGCGAACGAGGCGAACGAACGCCAGAAGCTGAACGAGCAGCTGGCCGCCATGTCCCGGACCGACTCGCTCTCGGGCCTCGCCAACCGTCGGTCGTTCGATGACACGCTGGAGGTGGAGTGGGCGCGCATGCGCCGCGAGCGCAAGCCGCTGTCGTTGCTGTTCGTCGACGTGGACCACTTCAAGCGCTTCAACGACACGCATGGGCACCGGGACGGAGACGCCTGCCTCCGGGCCGTCGGACAAGCCATCGCGGAGGCCGCGCTACGGCCCGCCGACATGGCAGCGCGCTACGGCGGCGAGGAATTCGTGCTCCTGCTGCCGGACACCACGCTCGCCGGGGCCACCGAGGTCGCGCAGCGCGTGCTCGCGCTGGTGGACGCGCTGGCCATCCCCCACGGCGACTCGCCGACGGCGCCCCACGTCACCATCAGCGTGGGCGCCACCACCGCCGACCCCGCGTCGGAGCTCGAGCAACGCCACCTGGTCGAGACGGCCGACGCATGCCTCTACCGGGCGAAGCACCAGGGCCGTCACTGCGTCGTCTCGTCCCTGCTGCGCGGCGACTCCATTCGTCCGCTCCCGCGCAGCCGCGTCGCTGCCGAGCCGCGTTGACCGAGCCTGGCCAGCGCGCCCGCGCGAGTGATAGGCTGAGGCATGAATCGACGAGAGATGCTCAAGGTTGGTGTAGGAACGGCAGTCGCTCACAGCGTCGTGACCGTGCTGGGTTGCGCGGCACAGGCTGGTGAAGCGGGCCAAGAGGGTCACTCGGGAGGCGAAGGGACGCCGCTCGCCGCGCCGACCGACGCCATGCAGGCGTTCGCGCGCGCAGCCGGGGAGTGCGTCTCGGCGGGTGAAGCGTGCTTGAGCCACTGTCTGCGCAGCCTGCAGACGGGCGACACCATGATGGGGGACTGCTCCCGCAAGGTGCACGCGATGCTGGCCATCTGTCGGGCGGTGCCGGCCCTCGCGACCTCCGCGTCGCCGCACCTGGGTCGCCTCGCCACGCTGTGCCAGGCCGTGTGCCAGGAGTGCCACGACGCGTGCGCCCCGCACGCGGGTCACCACGCGGAGTGCCGGGCGTGCATGCAGGCGTGCGCCGCGACCCTCCAGCACGCCGCCGCCTTCGCGGCCTGACGCGCGGCAAGCGGTCAACCCGACGGCTAGAAGCGAGTCCGCCCGCGAACGGTTGTTCGCGGGCGGATCTCAGGGCGGCTCTGCGCCTTCACGAAGGGACAGGCAGCGAGCCTCAGAAGAGGTGCTTGACCGCGTCCGCCTCTTCCTGGAGCTCCTTGGCCGTGGCGTCCATGCGTGCGCGGCTGAACTCGTTGATCTCGAGGCCCTGGACGATGCTGTACTTGCCGTCCTTGCAGGTGACCGGGAAGCCGTAGATCAAGCCCTCGGGGATGCCGTAGCTGCCGTCCGAGGGGACCGCCATGGAGACGGTGTCGCCGGGCGCGGTGCCGTGCCACCAGTCGCGAATGTGGTCGATGGCGGCGTTTGCGGCCGAGGCCGCGCTCGAGAGACCGCGGGCCTTGATGATGGCGGCGCCACGCTGCTGCACCTCGGGGATGAACGTGCTCTCGACCCAGGCCTGGTCGCCGACGACCTCGGCAGCGCTCTTGCCGTTGATCTTGGCGCTGAAGACGTCGGGGTACTGAGTGGCCGAGTGGTTGCCCCAGATGGTCATGTTCTTGACGTCGCTCACGGCGCAGCCCGTCTTGGCGGCCAACGCGCTCATGGCGCGGTTCTGGTCCAAGCGCACCATGGCGGTGAAGTTCTCGCGCGGCAGGTCCTTGGCGTTGTTCATGGCGATGAACGCGTTGGTGTTGGCCGGGTTTCCGACGACGAGCACCTTGCAGTCACGGTCGGCCACGGCGTTGAGGGCCTTGCCCTGACCGATGAAGATCCCGCCGTTCTTCTCCAGCAGGTCCTTGCGCTCCATGCCCGGTCCGCGCGGCATCGCGCCGACCAAGAGCGCCACCTGCGTGCCCGCGAAGCCCTTCATGGGGTCGTCGCTGGCTTCCATGCCGGCCAGGGTCGGGAAGGCGCAGTCCGCGAGCTCCATCATGACGCCCTCGACGGCCTTCATGGACGGCGGGATGTCGATCAGCTGGAGAATGACGGGCTGGTCCTTACCGAGCATCTCCCCCGCCGCGATGCGGAACAAGAGGCCGTAGCAAATCTGACCGGCCGCGCCGGTGACGGCGACCTTCACGGGCTTCTTCATGTGACTCGTAGCTCCTGCGCAGCGGGCACGCTGCGTTGATACGGAAAAGAGCGCGCTCTCTGTGAGCGTGCGCCCAGCGCGTTCTGTGCGCCAAGCGCGCGCAAACCTAGCAGGCCACGAGCGCCCTTGCACCTCGACCCGTGCTCCCCGCGACCGGTTCAGGGCTCTTCGTAACCGAAGCGCTCCATGTGCTTCTGAATCCGCGCGACCTCGCCCGACATCTGCGCGCGGCCCCAAGAGACCGCCTGGTCCATCTGCCGCGCGCTGGGCAAGAGGGTGATGGGCGACAGCGTGGGGCGGAACGCGACCCTCCGGTGCATGTAGCGCTTGTTCAGCGCCACCTGCAGCTGCAGCACCCGCTCACCCACGTTCATCCACGCATGACCGACGCTCATCTGCGGAGACAAGCAGTCGAACGCCAGGTAGTAGCAGTTGCGCGTGCCGATCTTGCCGGCGTGCACCTGCCTCCACGCGGTGCGCGCCGGAACGTTGTTGGCGACCCCCCCGTCCACGAGCGCATCGATCTCCTCGCGCTCCATGAGCGCGGCGGCGATGGAGTGCATGGCCGGGTCGTCGCGCGCGATGTCGTAGTGCAGGATGCCGGGGATGGCGGCCGAGAAGCCGGCCGCGTCGATGGCGTCGAAGTCCGCGGTCAGGCGGTCTCCGCCCAACACGACCTCTTTGACTATGCGCGGGTTCACGAAGGACCACATGCGCACCATCTGGGTGGCGACGCGCGCCCGCAGCTCGAGGCGGCCGGGGCGGCGGTCCTGTGGCAGGTGGTGTGAGATGGCGTAGGCCTCGGGAGACTCCTCGAGGGCCCCGCGCCGCACGCCGCCGACCACAGCCTCGAATGGGATCTGGAGGTCGGAGAGGCGCATGGGGCTGCCGTCCGCATTGCGGAAGCCGTCCTGGAGCCCGTGGTGCAAGTAGAGCCGAAAGATGCCCGGCAGGCCGTAGCGGGCGCGCATGGAGATGAAGCGAAAGACCTCGTCGCGGCGCAGCTGCTTCGCGCGCTCGAGGTGAGCCGCATAGTCTCCCTCACGCTCCTTCGCGCGGAAGAGCCCGAGCACCGCGCCGATGGACGACCCGATGATGTACCCGGGGATCAAGCGCGCGTGCTGCATGACCTCCCAGGCGCCGATGTACACGTAGCCCGCCCCGCCGCCGCCGCCCGCGATGCTGACCAGCGTCTTGATGCCCACCTCGTCGTCGAGCTCCTGCGCGGAGAAGTCGTTGGCGTGGGCGTCCAGGACAGCCCGGCGAGTGGCGGCCACGCGGTGCGCGATGGTCTCGTACGCCCGATTGACCTCGCGTAGCCGCTTGTCGGAGTCTCGGTTGTGCAGCAGCGGGCGGCTCATGACGCCCACCACCATGCGGCGGTAGTCGTCGAGCGCGGGGATCTGGACGGGCACGTCGCGGCGCTGCGTACGCCCGCCAGTGGCTGCGGCGCCGGGCTGGAAGCGGTGCAACCCCGCGAACGACACCGCATAGCGCAGCTCGTGCTCGCGGCGCCGAGAGAGCGTGCCGGGGTGCTCGAAGAGCGCGTCAACCAGCTTGGACTCCATGCGCTGGAGGGTGAGGAGGGTCTCGACGTCTGCGCTGCTCATGGGGGGTGCCTCGGACCCTACCAGAACGCCCCGGCCAGGGACAAAAGCGTGTGGGTCGGCGCGGCCGGGCCGTGCGGCAAGCGCGTGTACACGAGCCAGGCGTGGAGGTTGTGGCACAGCAGGAACGCCCCCGCGATCACCCCGTAGACCCACCGGCGATAGGGCAGCCGCGGAATCACCGTGCGCTCGCTGAGCAGGACCAGGCCGGCGAGCCAGAGCGCAGGTGTGTAGGCCGGCGCCAGGAACCCCACGGCGCTGCTCGCGAGGGCCGAGCTCGGCTGCGCGATGAGCAGCCACCAGGACGACGCATAGACCGCCGTCCCTATGACGAAGAGCGCCATCCCCAGCCGCTGTACGCGCGTGTGCAGGGAGAGGGGCACAAAGCAGGGAAGCGTGAAGGTGATGACCCGTAGGAGCTGCTCGGGCAGGGCGATGTACGCGGGGATGGCTTCGTCGAAGCGCGGAGGCTGGTAGCCCGCAGGAAGTCGGTCGGCCCAGAGCCCGTTGAGCAGGAGGATGGGCACCAACAGCCAGAAGGCGTTGCCAACGAGGTGACGTAGGAGGTCGAACGGCTCGCCCTGAGCGCGGTCTTGGTCTTCCTGCCTGGTCTCGTCTGGCTGAGGGCCCGGTTGCACGGAGCTGCAGTCTACGCCCGCGCACCGCGGCCCGCCCGCCTGCGGGGGTTGCAGCTGCGCACGAGCGAGGGGCGCGTGGCGACGAGCCCCTCGCTCACCGTGCCTCAGTTGTCCTGGCAGCCGTCCTGCTCGAGGATGACGAACTCGACGCGGCGGTTGGCCGCGCGACCGCTCGGCGTGTTGTTGTCGTCGATGGGTCGCGTCTCGCCGAAGCCCTGCGAGCTGAGGCGGTCTGGGGTGACGCCGTGAGCCAGCAGGTACTCACGCACCGACGCTGCGCGCTGCTGCGAGAGCTGCAGGTTGTGGCGGTCGCGCCCGCGAGAGTCCGTGTGGCCCTCGATGCTCACGCGCCGAATGTCCGGACGCGACACGATCACCGCCGCCAGCTGGTCGAGCAGGTTGAACGAGCGCGGCTGGATGACGGCCCGGTTGGTCTCGAAGTAGATGGTGTCGCGGATCTGGATGTTGGCACAGGTCACCTGAATGACCGTCTCATCCGGGCAGCCGTCCTCGTCCTCGAAGCCGTTGATGACCTCGGGCTGGAGCGGGCAGCGGTCGACCACGTCGAGGATGCCGTCGCCGTCGTTGTCCGGGTCCGGGCAGCCGTCCTCGTCCTGGAAGCGGTCGCGGTCCTCCGGCTGCTCGGGGCAGGCGTCGTGCGGATCCAGGATTCCGTCGCCATCGGTGTCGCGCTCCGGGCACCCGTCCGTGTCTTCGATGCCGTTGTAGTCCTCGGCCTCGAGCGGGCAGCGGTCCACGCCGTCGAGGATGCGATCGTGGTCGTTGTCGGGATCCGGGCAGCCATCGGTGTCCTCGAAGCCGTCCACGTCTTCCGGCTCGTTCGGGCAGCGGTCGGAGATGTCCGTGATGCCGTCACCGTCGTTGTCGCGGTCGGGGCAGCCGTCGGCGTCCTCGAAGTTGTCGCGGTCCTCGGGCTCGAGCGGGCACTGGTCGTCCGCGTCGAGGATGGTGTCCGCGTCGTTGTCGGGGTCCGGGCAGCCGTCCGTGTCCTCGAAGTTGTCCACGTCCTCGGGCTCGTTCGGGCACTGGTCCGGCTCGTCGAGGATGCCGTCGGAGTCGTTGTCGAGGTCCGGGCAGCCGTTGGCGTCCTCGAAGCCGTCCATGTCCTCGGGGTCGTCCGGGCACTGGTCCACGCGGTTGAAGATGCCGTCGCCGTCGCGGTCCCTGTCGGGCACCTGCATGTAGCTCAGGCTGAACAGGATGCGGTAATCCGGAGCGCCGAAGCCCTGGAAGAGGCCCACGCCCCCGCCGGCCTGAATCATCACTTGCTCGACGGGGAGAAAGCGGAAGTTGAGCGCCGCCTCGGTGGGCGCCTCCTCGTAGTCGAGGTGGTCGGCCGCCACGACGATGGAGCCGCGCACCTCGGGCACCACGTGCACGTAGCGACTCCGGAACTGGACGGCCACGCCCCAGTCGAAGGTCCCGCCGACGCTGAGCCCAGCCGAGTCGAGCGAGCTGCGGTGGGTGTAGCCCGCGCTGATCGACACACGGTGGCCGGTGGTGGTGACGCCGTCCAAGACCAAGCGCGGCGAGACGCGCCAGCCCTCTCCCTGGTAGTCGTCTTGGTTGCCGGTCGGGAAGAAGCCCTCGACGACGATGGCCATCGCGGCCCCGCCCGGAGAGTCCTCGGTGTGCGTGTTGAAGAGGCGCAGCTTGAGGCCCAGGCGAACGTCCCCTGGCCCCGCGCCCGCGCGCGGCGCGCCGAGGTCGAAGTTGGGCAGCGTGGGGATCGTGTCGCCCCGCTGCATGAGGATCACCGGGATGTCGAGGCCGAGCTCGAGGCGGTTGAAGAGCCCGACGGCCCCCAGCAGGTGCAGGCTCGCCTGGCTGTCGATGATGGAATACAGCCGCGAGCCATCGAGGCTGCGCATCACGAGCGGGCGCGCGTCGTAGTGGGCCAAGAGGCCGAGCTCGAACGAGCCGCTCTCGAGCAGGTCCGCCGACGACACGCCGGCGGCGTTGCTGCGCTGCGACAGCGACGGGTGAAAGAGCTGAGGGTCGAAGCGCTCTTGGGCCGAAGCGCGCTGCGGAGCGCCCGCGCACAGGAGCGCGCCTGCGATGACCGCGAGCAGAGCTCCCGAGAGCCGCCTCCGTGTTGCGGATGCGGTGCTCATCGGCGCCCCCCCGCGCGGCGAAGCAGGGCGAGGCCCAGGCAGGTGAGGAGGAAGAGGCTCGCGAGTGGCGAACGCCCGTGGCCGGCGGCGCAGGTGTAGACGCCACCTCCCGAGAGCACGCCAGGCAGCGGATCATCCACCGGGTTCAGCGGGTCGCCGCCACGCATGACTTCTTCTCCATCACCGAGGCCGCCCTCGTCCGTATCGGCGACGCGGGGGTCGGTCGCCGCGCAGCCGTCGCAGCTGGCGAGCGCCCCGCAGACGTCACGACACACCAAGGGACACATGTCCGTAACGGGGATCTCGCAGATGTTGAGGAGTCCGTCGCCGTCGATGTCGTCGTCGCAGACGTCACCCTCGTCGTCGTCGTTCAGGTCGGCCTGGTCCGCGTTCGGGATGTCCGGGCAGTTGTCGATGGCGTCGGGCACACCGTCCATGTCGCGGTCGGGCTCGGGACAGCCGTCCGTATCCATGAAGTTGTTGGCGTCCTCCGGCTCGAGGGGGCACTGGTCCAGGTTGTCCACGCAGAGGATGCTGGGCACGGTCGCGCGCAGCGCACAGTCGCCATCGCTGTCGCTCGTGAGGTAGTTGGGCACGCCGTCCATGTCGGCGTCGTCGTTGGTCGGGTCGCCGTCGCCGTCCGTGTCCTCGTCACATGGACCGATGCCATCACCGTCGTCGTCCGCGTCCAGGTAGTTGGGGCGCGTGTCCATGTCGCTGTCGTCGTTGGTCGGGTCGCCGTCGCCGTCCGGGTCCTCGTTGACGGTGGGCACGCAGTCCCCGTCGTCGTCGTCGTCAAGCGCGTTGACCAGCAGGTCCCCGTCGGTGTTGACGTTGGGCATGCCCCCGCGCGTCTCGATGAAGTCGTTGACGCCGTCCCCGTCCGAGTCGGCGTTGTTCACCAGCGTCCCCGTGGTGCAGCGCTCCACGTAGTCGGTCAGGCCGTCCATGTCGCTGTCCGCCGCGCCGTCCACGGAGTGGATGGTGATGGGCGTGCTCACGTCCTCGGCGAGCCACGTGTAGGTGTCGAGGAAGGCCTCGTTGCCCTTCCCTGTCCCCGAGCCACCCACGGCCACGAAGTCGCCCCAGGCGCGAGAGTTGGCGTTGGGCAGCACGACGGTCTCGCCGAGCGGCACCGGCGGCGCCATCGGGTCGCCCGAGTTCAGGCCGTTGGGCCCCGACGTGGACGCCGAGACGAAGGGGAACGGTGCGGGCATGACCGTGGCGTTGGCCTGCACCAGCGCGTCGTTCCAGAACATGTTCAGGGGCGTGAGCGAGCCGTTGGCGCCCACCTGGAACATGCGCAGCCCGCGGAAGCTGGTCTCGATGTCGCGGCCGACGTAGTGGAACTCGCCGACCGTGAGCCGCACCGAGCACTGGTGGTCCCCTACCGGAAAGGGGTTGCCGCGGTTGTCGAGTCCGTCGAACGCGACGCGGTTCTCGCCCGCCACGGCGGCGCCCAGGAACAAGAAGTCCCCGCTGTCCACGATGTCGAAGCGGCCGTCGCGGTTGAGGTCGCACACCAGGTGAAACGAACCCACGACGTTGGAGGTGAAGGTGAACTCGCCGCGCGTGTCACCGGAGACGAACTCGTCGCAAGCGGGTACCCCACCGCTGGTCTCGAGGCCGCCACGAAAGCTGAAGTCGCGCACCTGGGGCCCGAGGAAGCTGTAGGTCGCGTCGTCCGGGGGGTTCAAGTACATCTGGTACTCGTTGGCCGCGCTGTTGCCCACCTCGGGCACGCTGCGCCCTGCGTTCGGGCCGCGCACCCCCGTGCTGTTGCCCTGCACCTCGAAGATGAAGCCTGCCAGGCCGTCCGTGCGCAGCTCCATCACGGCGAAGCTCTCGGAGTCGCCGCCGGGCACGCGCGCGTAGAAGCTCGCGTTCGTCGCCGAGGCCACGTTGAAGCCCCCCGTGTTGAAGCCCCAGGCGAAGGAGTAGACGCGCCCGTCGCGCGGCGTGCCGCTGACGAAGAGGGTGACGTCCCACGGGACCTGCGTGCCGGCGACGAGCCCGCCGTTGCCGTCCACGTCGAACTGGTTCTCCAGCAGGTCCAGCTTGTAGGAGCCGCTCATGGTCGGCGTGATGGTCGCCCCGCTCGCGAAGGTGCCCACCGTCGCGCCGAGGGGGTCCGAGACCGTGACGCTCCCCTTCCCCGTCCAGACGAAGGTCTCGACCGCCGGGTTGATGACATCGACGAAGATGTTGGTGGTCGCGCGGAGGGCCTGAGTCGGCGCGAGCTCTGCGCCCATCCCGAGAGAGCCCTCCGCCAGCGCTGGGCTGGTGAAGAGGGCGCTGCCGAGGGCCAGAGCGACGAGGCGCCAGAGGACGAGCTGCCGGCGCACGCGAGCGGCGATGTCACTGGTTCGCATGGGAACCTCCAAGAGTAAGAGCAAGAGCAACGGCTAGGACGATACAACCAATGGTAGCCAGAGGGGACATTCATACGCGAATCCATCGGGAGCGGATTCGCAGGCCGCCCTGGCTCGGCGTGGCTTCCTGCCTCTAGCGCCGAGGCTCGGGAGTACCGTAGGATCGCGCCTTCCGAAGGGTGGATTCATGAAGCGAGCACTGAAGGTCGTGGGGGTGGTCGCGCTGCTCCTGGTAGTGGCGGGTGGTGGACTGTTCGGATGGGCTAGCCTCACGGTGAGCGCCTCGCTGGGGCGGACGCTGACCGCGCACGAGGTGGACATCCCCGTGCCCTTTCCCCTGTCGGAGGCGGAGCTCTCGGCGCTGCGTCAAGAGCGCCTGGCGGAGCGTGCGGCGGCGGGTGAGCCGTCCCCGGACGCGACCGGCGCCGAGGCGGACGTGCTGGCGGGTGTGGACCTCGACGCCCTCGCCCTCGAGCGGGCCATCGAGCGCGGGCGTCACCTCGTCGGGGCGCGCTACGCGTGCGGTGAGTGCCACGGGCGCGAGGACTTCAGCGGGGGTGTCATGGTGGACGACCCCGCGATGGGGAGCCTCCTCGGGCCCAACCTCACGCCTGCCGGACCGACGCGGGACTTCGACGTCAGCGACTGGGACCACATCGTGCGCCACGGCATCCTGCCGGACGGGCGTCCCGCCATGATGCCCTCCGAGGACTTCGTGCGCATGTCCGACCGCGAGCTCTCGGACATCATCGCCTTTTTGAGAGCGCAGCCCCCTGTCGAGAACGAGGTTGCCGCCAGTCGCCTCGGTCCTGTCGGGACGCTGCTAGCTGCGTTCGGCAAGCTGCCCCTCTCGGCCGACCTGCTCACGGACCACCAGGCCGCCCACATCGTGGAGCCGCCGGCCACCGAGCCCACCGCCGAGTTCGGCAGGCACCTCGTCGCCATCTGCACCGGCTGCCACCGCGCGAACCTGGAAGGGGGACCGATCGCCGCAGGCCCCCCCGACTGGCTGCCGGCCGCCAACCTGACCCCTCACGCCGACGGCCTGGCCGGCTGGACCTTCGAGGACTTCGACGCCGCGCTGCGGCGGGGCGTGCGACCCGACGGGAGCGCACTGCGACCCCCGATGACGATCGTCCAGCCCTACGCCCAGGCGATGACGGAGACCGAGCGACGCGCTCTGTGGGCCTACCTCGAGACGGTCGCGCCGCAGCCCCAGGGCGAGTAGCGCCGACGCGGGTCTCGCCCCGGCGCCGCCCTCAGCGGCAGGCCACCTTGGCGGTCGAGGTGGCGCGCGAGCAGCTCAGGAGCCCCGAGCGGCAGAAGCTCAGCGTCGCCGAAGTACCGCACGCTGGCGCCGTGGTGCCTGCCCAGTAGACATCACCCGTGCACCCGAGCACGCCCGCTCCCGAGCAGTCGCTCGAGGCGTCGCGGGCGAGAGGGTACTCACGCTCCTCGACGCCATCGCAGTTGTAGTCGAAGTCCACGGCCGCAGCGGCCCCGGCGACGGGCGCGACCGCGAAGCCGGCGCCGGGCGCGACGATGGCGAGGTCGTCCCGGCAGTCGTTGGCCAGCGCGTTCGGGGTGCGAGTGGTCCAGCTGCCGTGCGGGCATCCCTGTGGCGTGCCGCTCGGCGGCATGCAGCTGGAGAAGGGCACCGCGTCCAGAGGCGCAAAGCCATCCTGGTCGCAGTCCCGATAGTAGTTGTTCGGTTGGGTTCCGTCGCCGCCCACGCAGTCGTTGTCCACACCGTCGGCGCAGATCTCGGGCGCCCCCGGGTTGGTGCTCGCGACTTGGTCGTCGCAGTCGTCGCCGCCACACGCGGTGGCGAAGTAGCCGTCTCCGTCGACGTCGAAGGCGCGCCGGTCGATCACGCAGCCATCGACCGGATGACAGCTGTCGACGGTGCAGGGGTTGCCGTCGTTGCACACCAGCGGCTGTCCGGCGACGCACACGTGGCTGACCTGGTTGCAGGTCTCGCGTCCGTCGCACACGTCGGCGTCCATGACCGCGCAGTCGTCGTCGGACGTGCACGTGAACGTGCAGTCGTTCTCGCAACCGTCACCGTTGATGGTGTCACCGTCATCGCAGTCTTCGGGCGCGTCCACCGTCATGTTGCCGCACAGCACGTTGGCGCAGACCCCTCCTCGACATGCCAGCTCCGAACCACAAGGCTCCCCATCGTCCAGACGGGCGCTCGCCACACATGCCCCCGAGGCGCAACGCTCGACGCCGTCACATGGCTGCCCGTTGTCGCAGTCCGCGTCCACCTCGCAGGACGGGATGCAGTCGAAGGGTTCGCAGCCGTCCCCGCTCACCATGTTGCCGTCGTCGCACAGCTCGAGGCGACGCTCGTCCACGAACCCATCCCCGCAGGCCGAAGACCGGCAGGACTCGGCCACGCAGATGAATTCGCCGCTCACTCCCGCTGGTGAGCAGGGGGTCGCGTCTGCCGCGCCGGCGCACAGTGGCCCCTGGCCGGGGTCGTCGAAGCGCGCGTCGACCAGCACGCTGCACCCCGTGAAGAAGACGAGGGCCACGCCGGCCCAACGGAAGCTAGAGGGGAATGCCATTCAGAACGCTCCTCGAACCTGGAGCGAGATGGCCTCGCGCCCGACACCGACACTGACCGCAGGCGCGTCGCTCGGGACGTCACCGTCGCTCCGCAGGTAGCGCACCAACCCGACGACGCCCATGAGGACGCCCACGCCCATCATGGCGTCTGCGGCGTAACCCACGCGCTGCAGGCGCTCGGCACGCGCGGTGCCACGCACGGTACCCCCGGCCCGCCCGTACGCGACTCCGCCGCTGACCGCGCCCGCCACCAGCAACACGCCGCCCGCGACCCAGGCGCCGCGCGTGACGGTGTCGGCGTGATGCGCCCTGACCGTGGGCCGCTCCGCGAGGCGCACGGTGACCTCCGTGGTGCGCCCGGCGGGTGCGTCCACGCTGGCTTGAAATGGGAGGTAGCCGTCGCGGGCAACCAACACCTGGTGCGCACCTGGCGAGACGTCCAGCGTTCGCTCGGTGCCACGACCGGCGACGACCGCGCCGTCCAACAGCACGTCGGCGTCGGCGGGCACCTCACGCAAGACGATGTGGGTATCAGCGATACGTG
This sequence comes from Sandaracinaceae bacterium, assembly GCA_020633075.1. Taxonomy (GTDB): domain Bacteria; phylum Myxococcota_A; class Polyangia; order Polyangiales; family Houyiibacteriaceae; genus JADJJE01. Next base: position 632,704 of record JACKEI010000001.1, on the reverse strand, counting down.
CCTGCAGCGCCTCCACGCGCGACTGTGCGAGCGCGCGGCTCTCGTGGGTGATGGGCACCGCAGCGACGAAGCGCTCGAGGTAGTCCAGTTCGCGGACCGGCTGGCCAAGACCGCGGTACGCCTGTGCGACGTTGTAGAGGAGGTCCGCGTGCCCGCTGGCCTCGTAGGCCTGCACCCAGGCATCCCGCGCTTCTGCGTAGCGACCTGCGGCGTACGCGGCGCGCCCTTGCTCGAAGAGCACGCGAGCGTCCGGTAGCTGCGCCAGAGCGATGCCGTTGATCTGGATCAATAGCGTGAACGCGGTGAGAGAGGCCGCCAAAGCGCGCCCAAGTCGTGTCTGCCTCACCCCTGCGGGCTTGGACGGAATATGCGCCATCGCGGAATTTTCTATCACCGCTTGGGGGCGCCGGCAACGCCAGACGGCTCTGGAAAGCCCCCGTGTCATTTCCGGTCGGCGCACCAAGTGGCGTGCCCCGACAGGTCGCCCTCGCGCGCATTGGCTGCTATCACTCGCGACCTGACCCGGCCGCTGCGGTGGGTCGCGACCTCGCGAAGAGCAACACGGAATCATGCAAGCCAAGATCACTACCCTCCCCGGCGACGGAATCGGCCCCGAGATCGTCAGCGCTACCCGCCTCGTGCTCGACACGGTGGCCTCCACCTTCGACCACCAGTTCACGTACCGCGAGGCCCTGCTCGGCGGCATCGCCATCGACGAGACCGGCAACGCCTTCCCCGACGCCACGCTGGAAGCGTGTCAGCAGGCCGACGCCATCTTGCTCGGCGCCGTGGGCGGACCGAAGTGGGACGACCCCAACGCCGCTGACCGCCCCGAGCGTGGCTTGCTCGCCATGCGCAAGGCCCTCGGGCTCTTCGCCAACATCCGCCCCGTCAAGCTCTTCCGCGGGCTCGAGGCGGCCTCCCCGCTGAAGGCCGAGCGCCTCGCCAACGTGGACCTGCTCTTCGTGCGCGAGCTGACGGGCGGCATCTACTTCGGACAGCCCAAGGGCAAGGACGTGGTGGACGGTGAGCGCCGCGGCTTCGACACCATGGTCTACCGCGAGAGCGAGATCCGTCGCATCGTGTCGCTGGCCATGGAGATCGCGCGCAAGCGCCCGCGCAAGCACGTCACCAGCATCGACAAGGCCAACGTGCTGGCCACCATGCAGGTCTGGCGCCAGGTGGCGACCGAGGTCGGCGCCGAAAACCCGGACATCACGCTCGTGCACCAGCTGGTGGACTCGGCCGCCATGCGTCTCGTGACCAACCCCGGGGACTTCGACGTCATCGTCGCCGGCAACATGTTCGGCGACATCTTGAGCGACGAGGGCGCCGTGCTCACTGGCTCGCTGGGCCTGCTGCCGAGCGCGTCGCTCGGGGAGACCAAGCTGGGCGTCTACGAGCCCATCCACGGCTCCGCGCCCGACATCGCGGGCAAGGGTATCGCCAACCCGCTCGGCACCATCCTCAGCGCGGCCATGCTGCTGCGGCACAGCCTGGACCTCGACACCGAGGCCCTGGCGATCGAAGCCGCCGTGCAGCAAGCGCTCGACGACGGCCTCCGCACGGGGGACCTCGGCGGCGGTGAAAAGTCCCTCGGGACCACCGCAATGGGCGAAGCTATCTGCGCCCGCATCAAGAAGCACTGACCGTCGACCCCCTCCTGACCGGATAGAGAGACCCCCTCCGCATGGCACGCAAGCGCATCAGCCCGCTCTTTGATCTCAAGAAGGACGACCAGGGACGCAACTACATGGAGGTGTACCAAGACGGTATCGCCCTCCTGCGTCTCGTGCTCTGCAACAAGGGCACGGCGTTCAGCCACGAAGAGCGGGTCGCGCTGCGGCTCGACGGGCTCCTGCCGCCACAGGTCAACACCATCGAGCAGCAGGTGACCCGCGTGTACAAGGGCTACCAGCAGATCGAGGACGACATCGAGAAGTACCAGTACCTGCGCTCGCTGCAGGAGCGGCAGGAGATCCTCTTCTACCGCCTGATGGAGGAGCACCTCGAGGAGATGCTGCCCATCGTGTACACGCCCACGGTGGGCATGGCCGTGCAGCAGTTCAGCGCGCTGTACCAGAACCCGCGCGGCATCTCCCTGTCGCCGCTGAACATCGACCGCGCCATCCCGGCGCTCAACTGCTACCCGATGGAAGACGTGCGCATGATCGTCGCGACCGACGCGTCCGCCATCCTCGGCATCGGGGACCAGGGCTACGGCGGCCTCGCGATTCCCATCGGCAAGCTGGCGCTCTACACGGTGGGCGGCGGCGTGAGCCCCTTCCACACCATGCCGGTGTGCTTGGACGTGGGGACGGAGCGCCTGGACCTGATCAACGACCCGGACTACCTGGGCGTGCGCCAGAAGCGCCTGCGCGGTGAGGAGTACCTCAAGTTCTTCGACCAGTTCGTGGCCGCCGTGAAGTCGCGCTGGCCCAACGCGGTCATCCAGTGGGAAGACCTCAGCAAAGACAGCGCGTTCATGGTGCTGGAGCGCTACCGCGACGAGGTGCCCTCGTTCAACGACGACATCCAGGGCACGGGCGCCGTCGCGCTCGCGGGCGTGCTGAGCGCCTGTAGCCTCAAGAAGGAGTCCATCGCGGACCAGACCGTGGTCATCCACGGCGCCGGCGCAGGCGGCGTGGGCGTGGCGTGGGCCATCCGCCGCGGCCTCGAGCGCGCCGGGCTCAGCCCGGACGAAGCGCGCCGACGCGTGCTGGTGCTGGACAGCGGCGGGCTCCTGCTGCGCGGCCGCGCGCGCATGGAGGACTACAAGCACGACTACGCGCAGAGCCCCGAGGACCTCGCCGGCTGGACGTACAAGGGCGACTCCCCCGACCTGCTCGAGACCATCCGAGAGTCCAAGGCCACCGTGCTGCTGGGCCTCTCCGGGCGCCCGAAGGCCTTCGACGAGGCCATCGTGCGCGCCATGGGCGCCAACCACGAGCGGCCCATCATCTTCCCGCTCAGCAACCCCACGAGCTCGTGCGAAGCGGAGCCGGTGGACATCCTGCACTGGACCGAGGGGCGCGCCATCGTGGCCACGGGCAGCCCCTTCGACCCCGTCCCGATGGACGGCGTCACGCACCCCATCGGCCAGGGCAACAACGCCTTCATCTTCCCCGGCCTCGGGTTCGGCGCCATCCTCAGCGACGCCAAGAAGATCACGGACAACATGGTCATGGCGGCCGCCGAGTCCCTCGCGGAGTACACCATCGCTCGCTACGTGGAGGGCGGTCTGATCTACCCACCCATCAGCGACCTGCGTCAGACCTCGTTGATCGTCGCCGAGGCGGTCATCCGGCAAGCTCAGACCGACGGCGTCGCCATGCGCGACGACATCCCGGAGGACGTGAAGGGCTTCGTCGCCGAGCGCTCGTGGAAGGCAGAGTACCAGCCGTTCGTGAAGGGGCGGCACTGAGCCCTCGCCTGCGTCACGCCCTCAGCCGCAGTGTGGCCGAGGGCGGACGCGCGAGTCTCGCTCAGAGGCGGTAGGTCGCAGACAACCCCATGAACCAGGAGTTGATGCTGTAGTTGCCGTTGCAGCCGCCCTTGACGATGTCGTTGTTCGCGCAGTTGTTCGGGTCGTCGGTGGGGATGACCGCCGTCGGTCCGAGGCCCGCCGCGAAGCCCACGTCCAGCACCAGGTGCCCGATGTCCACGCCGAAGCCCGTCGCGACCTGCCACGAGCGGTTCGAGGGCGGCGGTGAGAAGGGCGTGACGGTGGTGGTGGGGGTCGCGTTGATGCCCCACGTGGTGGCGAAGCGCCAACGGAAGTTCTCCGTGATCTCGTACTCCGCGGCGGCGCCGAGCAGGTAGACGTTCTTCCACTCGAAGTTGCTGACGAACGCGTCGAGGCCGGTCGCCTGCGCGAGACGCCACACCGTGGGTGCCACCCCACCCTCCATGCCCTCGCGGTCGTTCTCGAGAGCGAAGGTGAGGTTGCGGTTGGCGCTGGCGTGCAGCTGGACGCGACCCTCCACCGAGAGCATGAGGCGGCGCTCCATGAGGTGGAACGCGACGCCCGCGCGGATCATGTGGGGCACGAACCAGTCTGTCTCCGCCGCCAAGTTCGCAGCGGCGCCGCCGCCGATGGAACCGAGGCCTTCCGGTAGGTTCACGCGACCCGACATGTGGACGCGCACCTTGCTGCGGTACGCGGCGCCGATGGTCACCACGTCGCTGATGTCGTACTGCACACCGAGGAACACACCCGGCGTCCCGAAGCCCGCCACCGTCTGCTCGGCGGGGCCCCAGGTGCCCACAATGTCCTGGTACGCAACGGCCCTGAAGTTGCCGTAGGGGATGCGCAGAGCAGCCGCCAGGCGCAGCCCCTCGATGGGCTCCCAGGCCACGGGGATCGCCAGCTCCGCGATGAACAGCTGAACCGACTGGTCCACGGGCTCGTCCGGCACGAACGGGTCCTGCGTCCCGTCCACCGAGATGACGTTGCCCTCCGAGTCACGCGTTACGCGGGCCCCCTCGGTCAGCACCCCGATGTTGTTGAAGTTGCCGCCGAAGCCAACCGAGATGTAGAGGCTGACGCCCAGCACCCAGTCGTCCGCGACTCGGAAGCCCGCACCGAGGAAGGGCAGCGGCCCGATCAGCGGCGGGCTGTCCTGCTCGCTGCCGTACCCGCCGAAGGGCGCGTTGTACGTCACCAGCAGCGTCGTGAAGCCGAGGGTCAGCTCGAACTTGTCGATGGAGAGCAGCCCCGCCGGGTTGTGGAAGATGGACGGTGGTCCTTCCACGAAGGCAGCGCCGAGGCCGCCAGTGCCGGTGTAGCGGGCGCCATGGACGCTAGGCGGCTCCGAGTTTGCGCGCGCCCGACCCGGCTCGACCACAGCGACCGCCATGAGCGCCAACAGAGCCGAGAGAGCGAGCGTGACCGTAGCCTGCAGGGAGCGAAACCGACGCTTCATAGTGGGCGAGTAGACCACGGGCGAAACACTCCGTAAACCATGAGCTGAGCACTCCTCGGCGCATGTGCCGAACGCGCGCGAGGGGCGCCGTGGATGACGCCCCTCGCTGGGACCGGGCCCCGGGCACGCTGGGCGCGCCGGGCAACACTCAGGAGAGCGCACCGCCGTCCGCGCGGATCTCGGTGCCGTTGATGAAGCGCGCGTCGTCGGAGCCGAGGAAGGCGAACACCGAGGCGATCTTCTCCGGCTTGGCGAAGCCCACGAAGGGCATGGCGCCGGCCAGCAGCTTGAGGTCGCCGCCCGGTGGGGCCTTGAAGTCCGAGTGCAGGCTGGTGGCGATGCCGCCGCCGACGACGCTGTTCGCGCGCAGCCCCTGCTTCACGTACTCGATGTAGAGCGCGCGGGTGAAGCTCACCACGGCGCCCTTGGAGGCGGCGTAGGCGCTCATCCACGGGTGGCTGCCGATGGCGGCCGTGCTCGCCATGTTGGTGATGGAGCTGTACTTGTTCTTGAGCAAGTGCGGCAGCGCGGCCTGGTTCACGTAGAACGTGCCGTGCATGTTGATGTTCATGATCTGGTGGTACTGATCGAAGGTCATCTCGTGCGTGTGGTAGGTGCGCAGGATGCCGGCGATATGGAAGAGCGTGTCGAAGCCACCCAGCGCTTCGGCCGCGGCGTCCACCGTCTCCTTGACCTTCTGGCCATCCGTCACGTCGCACTCGAAGCTGAACGCCTTCCCGCCCAGGTCCTCGACCATCTTGTGCGTCTTCTCGAGACCCTTGATGTCGATCAGAGCGACGTTCCCGCCCTCCTCCGCCACGCGCTTGGCGGTCGCCTGACCGATGCCCTGGGCCGCGCCCGTGATGACCACGTTCTTGTTCTCGTACCGCTTCATGGCTGTCTCTCCGCTGTCTTGAATGAGCCCGTGATCGGGCGGACATGTGGACCCGTAGGTCAGTAGCCGTTGAGCTCGGCCCAGCGCGCCCGCAGCGCGTCGTTGGTGCCAAAGCTCACCAGCGTGGTCTGTGCACGCTTCAGGTAGAACCCGATGTCGTGCTCGTCGGTCATGCCGATGCCGCCGTGCAGCTGGATGGCCTCCCGCGCGACGTCGTAGAAGGCCTCGCTCGCGCGCACCTTGGCGAGCGCCGCGAACTTGGCCACCTCGCGCGGATCGCTGCTCTGGTCCACGGTGCGCGCCGCCGCGAGCACCGCCGAGCGAGCCAGCGCGATGCTGGTGTAGAGCCGGGCGGCGCGATGCTGCAGCGCCTGGAACGACCCGAGTGGGCGGTCGAACTGCACGCGCTCCTTCAGGTAGTTCACCGTGTCCTCGAAGGCCTGCTCCATGGCCCCCAGCATCTCGGCCGCGAGCCCGATGCGGGCCCTGTCCAGCACCTGGTCGAGCACGCTCCCGCCGTTGTCCAGGCCGCTCACACCGCCGAGCACGGCGTCCTCACCGACGAGCACGTCCGTGAGCGTGACGGTGCCCGCGTTGCGCAGGTCCAGCGCGACGTGGCGCGTGATGCTCACGCCAGGCGCGCTGGGGTCCACCAGGAACAGCCCCAGCTGCCCGTCTACGTGCGCGCTGACGATGATGAGGTCGGCCACGTGGGCGTCCAGCACACCAACCTTGCTGCCCGTGAGGGTGAAGCCGCTGCCCGTGCGCACGGCGCGGGTCTTGCCGGCCGCGGGGTTGCCGCGCGCGCCGCGCTCGTCGAAGCCCAGGGCCACCAGCTTCTCTCCAGCGCCGATGCCAGGCAGCCAGGCCGCCTGCTGCTCGCTCGTGCCGCCCAGCATGAGCGCCTGCGCGCCCAGCAGCAGGGTGCTCACCAGCGGCTCCGGCATCAGGCGCCGGCCGCACTGCTCCAGGACCACGGCCAGGTCGAAGAAGCCCAGGCCCACGCCGTCGTGCTCCTCGGGGAGCTGCAGCCCAAGCCAGCCGAGCTCGGCCATGTCCTTCCACAGCGCGTCGCTGAAGCCACGCGGGTCACGGGCGTCACGCAGCGTGCGCAGGCGCCCCACCGGCGCGTGCTGGTCCACGAACTGACGCGCGGTGCTGCGCAGCATCTGCTGCTCTTCGTCCAGCACCAAGGTGAGCGTCGGTTGCCCGTTGCTGACGACGACGCTCATCACTTCACCTCCGGCAAGCCGAGCACCTGCTTGGCGATGATGTTCAGCTGCACCTCGGAGCTGCCCCCCTCGATGGTGTTCGCCCGCGAGCGCAGCCACTCGCGCGTGTAGGCCAGGTCTTCCTCGTCGAAGGCGTCACCCTCCCAGCCCAGGCCCTGCGCTCCCGCGAGCGCCATGCCGGTCTCGAAGCGCCGCTGCTTCAGCTCCGTGGCTGCGATCTTCATGATGGAGCTCTCCGTCCCTGGACCACCCGCGGCGCGGCTCTGCGCCAGGCGGTCGAGGGTCAGCTGAAAGGCCGCTTCCTCCATGGACACGGCCGCTACGCGGTCGCGCAGGAGCGGGTCCGGGATGGGCCCCTCCGCGGCGTCCAGGTGCTTGCGGGCCAGCTTCACCAGCTCGCGCTGCGTGGAGCCCGGGTCGCGCCCGATGGACTGGCCGATCATGGAGCGCTCGTGGCCGAGCAGCGCCTTGGCCACGGTCCAGCCCGCGTTGACCTCGCCCACCACGTTGCTGCGTGGCACGCGCACGTTCTCGAAGAAGGTCTCGCAGAAGGGCGAGGCCCCGCTGATGAGCTCGATCTTGCGAGGCGTCACGCCCTCGGTGCGCATGTCCACCAGGATGAAGGTGATGCCGCGCTGCTTCTTCGCGCTGCGGTCCGTGCGCGCCAGGCAGAAGATCCAGTCGCTGCGGTCCGCGTGGCTGGTCCACACCTTCTGACCATTGAGAATGAAGTGGTCCGGCCCGTCTGGCTCGCACGCGAGCTGTACGTTGGCCAGGTCGGAGCCCGCGTTGGGCTCGCTGTAGCCCTGGCACCAACGGATCTCACCCGCGCAGATGGCGGGGAGGTGCTGCAGCTTCTGCTCCTCGTTGCCGAACTGCAGCAGCGTGGGGCCAATCATGGCGAAGCCGAAGCCCACCACCGGGCGCGGCAGACCCAGCTCGCGCATCTCGTCGTAGAAGACCTTCGCGTGTGCGTAGCTGAGCCCCGCGCCACCGTAGGCCTTGGGCCACGTGGGCGCGGTGAGGCCGCGGGCCAGCGTCACGTCGCGCCAGCGCAGCACGTCGGGATCCACCGGCGGGTGCAGCTTGCCGCCCCAGTACCCGTCGAAGGGACCGCAGGGCGACGTCCCCAGCAAGCTCTTGGGCGCTTCCTCGCGCATGAAGGCGCGCATCTCGGCGCGGAACTCGCGCAGCTCGGCGCTCTCACTCTGCTGGCTGGGCTCACTCATGGCGCTCACTCCGCTTCGGCGCTGGCCGCGGCGCGTGCCTTGGCCATGTCCAGGGCCAGGTCCTCGATCATGTCTTCTTGGCCGCCCACGGTGCCGCGGCGCCCGAGCTCCATGAGGATGTCGCGCGAGGGCACGCCGTACTTGGCGCTGGCGCGCTTGGCGAAGAGCAGGAACGACGAGTACACGCCCGCGTAGCCGAGCGTCAGCGAGTCGCGGTCCGTGCGCACCTTGTGGTGCATCATCGGGTAGACGATCTCCTCGGCGACGTCCATGAGCTTGAAGAGGTCCACGCCGGACGACACGCCCATGCGCTCGAGCACGGCCACGAACACCTCGAGCGGGGTGTTGCCTGCCCCCGCGCCCATACCGGCCGTGGAGCCGTCGATGCGGTCGGCGCCCGCCTCGATGGCGGCCAGCGAGTTGGAGATGCCCATGTGCATGTTGTGGTGGCCGTGGAAGCCCACCTGGGTGCCCGCGTTCACCTTCGACTTGAGCAGGCCGATGCGCGCCGTCACGTCGTCCGGCAGCATGTAGCCGGCCGAGTCCGTGATGTAGAGGCAGTTGGCGCCGTAGTCCTCCATGAGCTTGGCCTGCGCCACCAACTGCTCGGGCTCGATCATGTGGGCCATCATCAGGAAGCCCACGGTGTCCATGCCCAGCTTGGCGCCCAGCTTGATGTGCTGCTCGGACACGTCGGCCTCGGTGCAGTGTGTGGCCACGCGGATGGTGCTCACGCCGCAGTCGAGCGCCATGCGCAGGTGATCGACGGTGCCGATGCCCGGCAGCAGCAGCGCCGAGATCTTCGCCTTCTTCATCTTGGGCACGACGGCCTTCAGGTACTCCTCGTCGCTCGCGGCCGGGAAACCGTAGTTCACCGAAGCGCCGCCGAGGCCGTCGCCGTGGGTCACCTCGATCAGCGGCATGCCGGCGTCGTCGAGCGCGGTGGCCGTCTGCACCATCTGCTCGATGGTGATCTGGTGCTGCTGCGGGTGCATTCCGTCGCGCAGGCACATGTCGTGGAGGATGATGCTCTTGCCGTTGAGGTTCATGGCGGGGTCCTTGTCGCTGCTCGGGGGGCTGCTGAGTGCTGGGGAGGGGTTCAGGCGGCGGCGTCCGCGAGCATCTGCTCAGCGAAGATCTCGGCCGTGCGGAGCCCGGCGGCCGTCATGATGTCCAGGTTGCCGGCGTACTTGGGCAGGAAGTCGCCCAGGCCCTCGACCTCCAGGAACACCGACACCCGCTTGCCGTCGAAGACCGGCCCGTTCTTGAGGGTGTAGCCCGGCACGTACTTCTGCACTTCCTTCACCATCTCCAGGATGGACTTCGTGATGGCGGCCTGGTCGGGCTCGCTCTCGGTCAGGCAGTGCACCGTGTCGCGCATGATGAGGGGCGGCTCGGCCGGGTTGATGATGATGATGGCCTTGCCCTCCTTGGCGCCGCCCACCTCCATCACGCCGCGCGCGGTGGTGCGCGTGAACTCGTCGATGTTCTTGCGAGTGCCGGGGCCGGCCGACTTCGAGGAGACGGTCGCGACGATCTCGCCGTAGCTCACGGGCTGCACGCGGCTGACCGCCGCCACCATGGGGATGGTCGCCTGACCGCCGCAGGTGACCATGTTCACGTTCTGCGCCTGCTCGCCCACCATGGCGGCCAGGTTCACGGGCGGAACGCAGAAGGGGCCGATGGCCGCGGGCGTGAGGTCGATCATCTTCACGCCGTACTTCTTGACGATGTCGTTGTTGGCGGCGTGCACGTACGCGCTGGTGGCGTCCCAGCAGATCTGGATGTTGTCCGCCTCGATGTGCGGCTCGAGCCCGGCCACGCCCTCGTGCGTGCACTTGAGGCCCAGCTGCCGCGCGCGAGCCAGCCCCTCGGAGGCCTCCTCGATGCCCACCATCCACACGGGCTCGATCACCTCGCTGCGAAGGGCCTTGTAGAGGAGGTCCGTGCCGATGTTGCCGGACCCGATGATGGCTGCCTTGATCTTCTTGGACATCGTTGCCTCGAGAGCTGCGCCGCGCTTGCGGCCGAGAAATGGGGGATGAGTGAGTGAGAGCGCCGCGCGCTCAGGTGAAGCGCACCGCGGCCGTGCCGATTCCGTCGACCTCGAGGCGCATCTCGTCGCCCGCGACCACCGGCTCGAGCGGGACGAGGGAGCCGGAGAGCACGACATCGCCCGCGTTGAGCGAGATGCCGAACTCGCCCAGGGTGTTGGCCAGCCAGGTCACGCAGTTGACGGGCGAGCCCAGCGCTGCGCTGCCCAGGCCTTGGCTCAGCAGCGCGCCGTTCTTGTAGACACGCATCTGCAGGCTGGGGAAGTCCAGGCCCTCGGGGCTGACGTGCTCGTCGCCCAGCACGAAGAGCCCGCAGCTGGCGTTGTCCGCGACCGTATCCTGAATGCGGACCTTCCAGTCCTGCACGCGGCTGTCGACGATCTCGAAGCAGGCCATCACGTACTCGGTGGCGGCCAGCACGTCCTCGTTGGTGACGCCGGGCCCCACCAAGTCCTTCTTCAGCTTGAACGCGATCTCCCCCTCGGCGCGAGGCTGGATGAGCTGCTCGCTGATCGGCATGGGCCCGCCGTTGGGGTACATCATCTTGTCGGTGAGGTAGCCGAAGTCCGGCTGGTGCACGTCCAGCATCTCCTGCACGGCCTTGCTGGTGACGCCGATCTTCTTGCCGATGATGACCTCGCCGTCGTCGTGGATGCGACGGTTCACCATGTGCAGCGACACGTGGTACGCGTCGGCGATGGTGATCTCGGGCCAGCGCGCCGTCAGCGGGCTGAGCGTCTTGCGCGCGCGCAGCGCCTCGTAGAGGGCGTCGCCGTGCTCGGCGATCTTGGCCTGGTCGAGCTCCAGCCCCATCAGCCCAGCTCCCCGTTCAGGAAGCGCAGCGTGGTCTCGTTGAAGAGCTTCGGGTACTCCACCATCACCCAGTGGCCGCACTTGCTGATGAGCACCGTGCGCGAGTTGGGCACCCGCTCCGCCACCTTGGCGCCGCCCGACACGGGGCAGAAGTTGTCGTTCACGCCCCAGAAGCACAGCGTCTCCTGCGTGATGTTGGCGAGCTCGTCCTCCTGGTTCTTCACCAGCAGGCGCGCCAGCAGCCCGGGCGGCTGCGTCTCCGCGATCTGGAAGCGCTCCTCGATGATCTCGTCCGTGATGAGGCTCGGGTTGAACAGCTGCAGGCCGAAGGTGTCGCGCATGCTCTCGCGGGAGAGGCCCTTGCCCAGGTTGCCCAGCATGGTCTTGATGCCGAGCATGTTCATGTAGGTCTCGCGCTCCTCGAGGCCACCCGGCGCCATGAGGATGAGCTTGCCGACGCGCGGCGCGTGGTCCAGCGCCAGGCGCACACACACGGCGCCGCCCATGGAGTTGCCAATCAGGTGCACCGGCTCGGTCACGCCGAGGCCGTCCAGCATGCGCACGAACTGCCCGGCCAGGTCGCCCATGAAGTACTTCCCCTCCGTGGGCTTCGAGCTGTAGCCGTAGCCGAACATGTCGGGCACCAGCGTGCGGTAGCCGGCTGCGTTCAGCGCCGGGTAGTTGCCGCGGAAGTTGCTCCAGCCGCTGGCCCCCGGACCCGAGCCGTGGATGAAGAGCACCGTGCCGCGGTGGGGCACACCGTCTGCGGCGGGGACGTCGTGCAGGTGCAACGTGACGCCGTCGCCAACGTCGACGTACTTACCTTCGGGGACTGCCGGTACAACCATGGGTGACTCTCTCGTGAACGGGGCGTGAATGGAGCAGCTGGGCTCAGGCCGGGGTCTCGGGCTTTGGGCGCTTGCGCGGCGGACGGCGATGCCCCCACTCGCTGATCGCGTGGTAGGTGGTGGGCTCCCAGGTCGCGTCGTCGATGATGCGGCCGCCATGACCGAACTCGAACTGCGTGCCGCTGGGCGTCTGCGCATAGAACGAGAACATGCGGTCGTTGGGGTGCCGGCCGAGCTCCTGCTCGATGACCACGCCGTGGTCACGCGCGCGGTCGTACGCCAGGCCCACGTCGTCGATGCTGCCGACCTGCAGCATGAAGTGATGCACTCGCTTCGGCATCGGCCCGCCCATGGCCAGGCTGTGGTGGCGCGGGTTGGTGTGCAGGAAGGCGATGTCCACTTGGTACGTGCCGATCTCGCACACGATGTGGTCGCTCAGCTTGAAGCCCAGCACCTCGATGTAGAAGTCGCGGCTCTCGTCGCGGTTGCGCGTGGAGATCACCAAGTGGCCGAGGCCGAGCTCGTCCGCCACGAAGTGCGAGCCCACGTAGTCGCTCTTGAAAGGCTCGCGACCGCGCGACGGCCCGTAGAAGATCTCCACGGGGATGCGGCCCGGGTCACGGAAGGCGATCATCCCCAGCACACCGCGCGCGGCGCACGCGTCGGCGTCTCCGCGGGTGACCTCCACGCCGGCCTTCTCCAGCCGCGCCACGCACTCGTCCAGCTTCTGGGCGCTCTCCACCTGCCAACCCATGGTGCGGAGGTCGTCGCGCGGGCCGGGCGTCACCACGAAGCGGTAGAGGTGCCCGTCCATGCGGAAGCGCATGGTTCCGTCGGCGGCCTTGTCCACCAACTCCGTGCCCAGCACCTTGGTCATGAAGCCTTCCCAGGCGTCCAGGTCCGTGACCTCGAACTCCAGGAAGCCGAGCTGCTGAATGAGACTCATGAGGGGTCGCTCTCTTCTGCGCTGCGCGCGCAAGTCGGGTACCGGACCAGAGGCCTGGTCAGATGAAGAAGTCGCTGTTCTTGTTGCCGAACTGCATGGCGCCGAAGTTGGCGGCCGGCTTGTCCGGGCCGTTGGCGTGGTGCGCGCGGATGGCGTGCACGTCCTGCCAGTGCCGGTTGATGTCGTTGCCCTGGAAGAGCACCCGCCCACCGCAGGCGGTGAAGAGCGCGTCCACCACCTCCACGGCGGCGCTCACCGCGCGCGCGCTGTCGTTGCGGAAGCGGGCGCGACGCTCGAGGGGGATGGCCTCGCCACGCTCGAGGTAGCCGAACATCTCGTCGAAGTTGCGCTCGAGCGTGATGATCTCGCGGTCGATGATGGCTGCCGCCTCCGCCGCCGCGATGTTGTTGAGCAGGTTGTCCGAGGCCTTGCCGCCGGTGGCCTGCGAGACCTTGGTCTTCATGTACTCGTTGAACGACTCGAGCGCGCCCAGGGCCGCGCCCAGGGCCGGCGTGCTGACCGAGCGCACGTGGATCTGCCCGAAGGGGTAGCGGTACACGGGCGAGGTGTTGACCTCGTTGCCCGGGCTGCTGGAGCGGAACCCGTCGAAGAACTTGTGCATGCGGTGGGCGGGCACCGTCGCGCCGTCCACCAGGATGTCCTTGCTGCCCGACGACTTGAGGCCGGACACGAACCAGTTGTCCTTGATCTCGTAGTCCGCCCGCGGGAGCAGGAAGGTGCGCATGTCCGGGGGGCTGCCCTCCTCGGTGGGTACGAAGCCGCCCAGGAAGATCCACTGGGCGTGGTCACAGCCGCTCGAGAACGACCAGTGACCGCTCAGCGAGACGGCCCCGTCTTCGAGCCACTTGGACTTGCCCACCGGCATGTAGCTGGACGAGATGAGCGTCTTCGGGTCCTCCCCCCAGACCTCGTCCTGCGTCTCCTTCGGGAACAGCGCCAGCTGCCAGGTGTGCACGCTCAGCACGCCGAAGACCCACGCGCTCGACGCGCAGCCCTTCCCCAGCTCGATCTGCAGCTGGTAGAGGATCTTGGGGTTCATCTCGTAGCCGCCGTAGCGCTTGGGCTGCACGGCCTTGAAGAACCCGAGCTCGTGGAAGTCCGCGATGGTCTCGTCGGGGGTGCGACGCAGCTCGCCGGCCTTCTCCGCGCGCTCGCGCAGGGTCGGAGCCAGCTTGCGGGCTCGCTCGATCAGGACCTCGGGGGTGACTTCCGCCATGGAATCCTCTGACTGCGGCGCTGCCGCGGCTCGTGTAGGGCTTGGGGGGTGGTAGCGTGCGCGACGGCTTGCGTGCGGCCCGCCGTGCGCCATAAAGTAGAACACGTTCTATCTCACGGACGCCCCGCTGTCCAGCCGCGACTCCGCTATTTGAGCCCCAGCCGAAAGTCCCCTCATGACTCTGCCTGCCGACCCCAAAGACTACCGCGCCATCGACCTGATGCTCCAGATCCCCGGCGAGGACAACAGCGCCTGGTACGAGTCCATGAAGCCCCTGCTGCGCGACGAGGAGAGCCGCAACGTCTTCAAGATGCCCGCGCAGTACATGTTCAAAGACATCCCGGACACGGGGAAGCACGACGACTACGTGGCCTACACGCTGCAGGAGATGGACCGCTGGGGCATCGCCAAGGCCATGATCAGCGTGAACACGGACAAGTCGCAGAACGTGGGCGCCATCGAGCGCCACCCGGACCGCTTCTTCGCCTGCTACGGCGCCGACCCCAACGAGGGCATGGACGAGGTCCGCAAGATCAAGCAGCTGCACAAGCAGTACGGCATCAAGTGCGTCACGGGCTTTCCCTCGGGCCTGTGCCCGCAGGTGCCCATCAACGACAAGAAGTGGTACCCCATCTACGCCGCCTGCTGCGAGCTGGACATCCCCGTGTCCCTGACCGTGGGCGTACCGGGCCCGCGCCTGCCCATGGCGCCGCAGAAGGTCGAGCTCATCGACGAGGTCTGCTGGTTCTTCCCGGAGCTGCGCTTCGTGATGCGCCACGGGGCCGAGCCCTGGGTGGACCTGGCCATCAAGCTGATGCTCAAGTACCCGAACCTCTACTACTGCACCAGCGCCTTCCGGCCCAAGCACTACCCCAAGGCCATCGTCCAGTACGCCAACAC
Organism: Sandaracinaceae bacterium; assembly: GCA_020633075.1. GTDB lineage: Bacteria > Myxococcota_A > Polyangia > Polyangiales > Houyiibacteriaceae > JADJJE01. The sequence goes on along the minus strand of JACKEI010000001.1, from coordinate 617,625 downwards.
GCGCGGTGCGGACAAGATCATGTACGCGGGCTACTTCCCCATGGGGCTGTCGCTCGAGCGCATCATGACCGACATGCCCGACGTGCCGTTCAAGCCCGAGGTCTGGCCGAAGTTCCTGCACGAGAACGCGCGCCGGGTGTTCAAGCTGGACGTCTGAGCGAGGCGCAGAGCGCGCCTGCCCCAAGACGGGGTGCCTGTACCCACCCCAAAGGGGGGTCAAGCGCACGCCAACGGGATTAATCCGACCAACCCCGAAAATGTCGGGCCGCACTTCCGGCCAGAGGCAGTACAGTACGCGCGTGGACGACCGTGAACGACTGCTCGACGAGATCTCGCAGCACTGCGACCTGCGGGAGCGTCTAGCGATGATTCCACCGTCTGCGAAGTGGCGCGGGGTCTATTTCAACACCGTCAGCGGGGTGTTGGAGCGCGCCGGCAAGCTCGCGGAGTACCAGCGGCTCATGCCCGAGACCTACTCCGCGCTGCGCCTCTACCCGACCGGTGAGTTCCTCGAGCACGTCGCCGTGGGTGGCGCGTTGCTGCGCTCTCCCGCCGAGGTGCACGCGGGCATGCTCGAGATCGGGCGGGACAACGCGGTGTACTTCGCGAAGAGCCTCCTGGGGAGGACCATGCTCCGACTGCTCACGAACGACCCGTACCGTCTGCTGCAGCAGGCCATCTCGGGCAGGCGACAGTCGGCCAACCACGGGCGCTGGCGGCTGGAGCGGACCGGCGAGCGCAGCGCCGTGATGCACTTCGAGCAGGAGTACGCCTGGATCGAGTCGTACGCGCTCGGCGCAGGGATCGGCACCTTCGAGTCGGTGGGCACGCCCGCCAACTTCGAGGTCGAGCTCGACGGCCCCTACGACGGTCGCCACATCATCACCTGGTAGCCCGAGCGGCCATGGCGTCGACACTCGCCGGCTGACACGGTCGTCAACGTCAAGATCCATTTCAAGTCAAGACTTGTAATTTCGGGAAATGCGTATCTCGGCTCTCCAGGTGAATGTATTCACGAATGGCATAATGCCTGCATTCCGCGGTCGTCATGACCTCCCCCGTCCTCTCCTCCCAAGCCACGGCGCCCCTCTCGGGCCGGAGCGCACTCTCCCTCGACCCCAGCAACGACGACGACACCGCTGACGCGGGTCGCCGCGACTCGGACATCCGCGGCATCTTCGCTCCGCCGCAGACATCCACCCTTCCCGCCGACGCGGCAGCCATGCGGCTGGTCACGGCCCTGCTCGCGCGCGGCGTGGACACCTACTTCGGCATCCCCGGTGGCCCGGTGTGTCCCATCTTCGAGGCCCTGCGCATGACCCCTGGGGTGACCCTGATCGAGTCGCGGCACGAGTCCAACGCCGCGTTCGCCGCCGCCGCCTATCAGCGCGCCTCGGGAAAGACGCCGTGCGTGGTGGTCACCGCCGGCCCGGGCATCACCAACACGGTCACCGGCATCGCCTCGGCGAGCCTGGAGCGCATCCCCATGCTGGTGATCTGCGGGGACGTCCCCTGGGCCACGCACGGCGGCTGCCTCGCCCAGGACTCCGGCCCGGCAGGGCTGGGGGTCGAGCAGATCCTGGCACCCATCACCCGCGCCCGCGTGCGCGTCGCACACCCGCGCTCTGCCGCGACGCAGGCGCTGGCCGCGCTGGACGCAGCCACCTCCCCCATCCATCCGGGGCCCGCCCTCTTGGTGGTACCTCTCGACCGCGCGACGCCGTCCGCGCCGGAGGTGCCGGTCGCTCCCGCCGCCAAGCGCTACGTGCTCGCGCCGGACGCCGAGGCCACTGCGGTGGCCATGCGCTGGGTGGCCGCTGGCAGGCGCCCGTTGATCGTGCTGGGTGGCGGCTGCCGTGGCCACGAGCCGGCCGTGCAGCGGCTGGTGGATCTCCTCGATGTCCCCTTCGTGACGACCCCGCGCGCGAAGGGCGTCGTGAGTGAGCTGCACCCCCGCTCTCTGCGGACGGGAGGCATGGCCGCGTCGATGTGGGCCCGCAGATACACGGCCGAGCCGGTGGACGTCGCGCTGGTGCTCGGTACCGACCTGGACGACACCTCGATGGGTCCGACACCGTACATCGGAGTGGGCGGTCGCCTCGTCCACGTGGACATCGACCCCGCCGTCTTCAACCGCAACGCACCGACCGCGCTCGCCATCCAGAGTGATGTCGGCGCCTTTGCGGAAGCGGCCTACGAGGTGGTCAGCCAAGAAGGGCTGTTGAACGGGACCTGCCATGCGACGCTACGCGCCATCAAGCGCGAGCCGGCCTTCGACGTCCCGGACTTCGCAGGCGACGACGCGCCGCGCATCCGGCCGCACCGCGCGCTGGCCGATCTCCAGGCCGCTACGGGCCCCGACACGCGCTTCATCACGGACATCGGAGAGCACATGCTCTTTGCGCTGCACTACCTGGTCGCGACGAGCAGCGACCAGTTCCAGATTCACCTGAACCTGGGCAGCATGGGCTCTGGCATCGCGGGTTCCATCGGGCTCGCGCTGGCGGACCGACGGCGAGGGGTGGTCTGCGTATGCGGAGACGGGGGCATGCAGATGGCCGGGATGGAGGCGCTCGTCGCCGTGAGGGAGCGTCTGCCTGTCGTGTTCGCGGTGTTCAACGACGCGCGCTACAACATGGTGCACCATGGGATGAAGCAGATCTTCGGGCAGGCCGACGCGTGGGAGTCGCCCTTCATCGACTTCGCCTCGTGGTCGCGTGCGATTGGAATGCCGGCTGCCATCATCGAGGGGCCCGGGCAGATCACCCCGTCGCTGCTGCGTGAGCTGCGCCCCTTCGGCGGCCCGGTGCTCCTGGACATCCGCATCGACCGCGAGAGCCGGATCCGAGGAGGGGGGCGCGTGGAGGCGCTCCAGCACATGTCGATGCTCGCGACGGGAGCGAGCGGCCAATGACGCCCATCTTCATTCGAGGCATCGCGACCTGGTTCCCCGACGTCGTGCGCACCAACGCGGCGTGGCCCCCTGCGTTCTCGGCGCCGCGCGGGCAGGTCGGCAGCGATCGAACCTTCATGGACATCCCGCGCGATCAGGATGATCTGGCGGGGCGCATCTCCGATCGGCACATCTCGGCCGAGAGCCTCGACCCGTTCATCGGAGCGGTCGAGCGACGCATCGCGGACGACGCGATGGGGTCCCGCGAGGCCGAGGCCATCGCGGCGAGCCGGGCGCTGCAGGACGCGGGCATCGACGGCGCGGACGTGGACGTGGTGATGTCCTGGGCGATGATCCCCGACCGCGTGTCCCCCTCGGGGGCCAACTACGTCGCCAACGCCGTCGGGGCCGAGCGGGCCATCGCCTGGGGCGTGGACGCCGCCTGCGCCAGCTCGCTGGTGCAGCTGAAGACCGCCGCAGGCCTGATCGCGTCGGGCCAGGCGAAGGTCGTGCTGCTGACCCAGTCGCACCTCATCACGCGCTCGTTTCCCATGGCCCACCCCGCCTCGCCGGGCCTGGGCGACGGTGCATGTGCGCTGGTGGTCACGGCGAGCGAGGGCCCCTATCGACTCGGCCGCATCGAGGGGCGCAGCCATGGCGAGCACTACCTCTCGGTTACCTTCGTGCGCGACAGCGATCCCACGGACCCGCCGTGGTACCTCCCTGGCGGACGCTCACGCGTGGGCTCGGTCGACCACGAGGGCGCTCGCTACCTGATGAAGGAGACCGTGCGAATGGGCGTGCGGACGATGCGAGAGTTGGCCGCCGCGGAAGGGATCGATCCCGAGTCCATCGACACGCTCTGCGCCGTCCAGCCACGCGCGTGGATACCGGGGGCGATCGCCGAGTGCTTGGGCATCGGATCCGACGCCGCCGTGCACACCTACGAGTCCGTCGCCCACCTCGGCGGCTGTGGCCCCGTGGTCAACTGGCACGCTGCGCGCGAGCGCGGCCGCCTTGCCCCTGGCACCACCTTGGGACTCTACGCACAAGGCGCTGGCTTCGTGCGAATGGGCGCCATCGTTCACTGCGAGTGAGCCGTATCTGATAGGCTGCGCAGCGACTCTCCGTGGACCCATCGACTGACACCACACATCGGATCTCCGTGTTGCTCGTCGTCCAAGTGGCGAGCCTCGCGGAGGCGCTGGAGCCGCTCTTGGCGGCGCACCAGCCGGCGTGGAATTACGAGGTCGAGGTCGTCACCGACGAACAGGACGCGGACGCTGCGGTGAACAGCGCGCGCAGCACCCACCCCACCGCGCCCCTCGGGTACGTCGCGGCGACGGACACCGCACGCTTCGACGCCATCCAAGCCGGCGCCGACGACGCGGTGGTGATCCACGTCCCGGACGCGCAGACCGTCTCCGCCTTTCTGGACCTGCTGGTGCTGCGCGCGCAGCTGCGCCGCGATCACGCCGCTCTCTCTCAGACGGCCGCGCAAAACGAGAAGCTGGCTGCGCTGGCCACGCTCGTCGCCGGTGTCGGCCACGAGATCAACAACCCCCTCTCGGCCATCATGCTGTCGGTGGCGGCGTCCCAGCGCTACCTGCAGCCCCTCATCGACGCGGGACGCGCCGTGAGCCTCGCGTCCGAGGCGGGCGCCGGCCTCAGCAGCGAGGACGTCGCCCGCCTGTCCATGAGCGTCACGCCCATCCTGGCGCGCGAGGGGGGGCCCGCCATCACGCGCGTGCTGGACGACATCATGGGCGCCGCGGGGTCCATCGCCTCCGTCGTGCGCGACCTGCGCGTCTTCGCGCGGACGGACGGCGAAGAGGTCGCCAACCTCTGCTCCGTACCGGAGGTCATCGACCACGCCCTGCGCCTGGTCGGGCGCGAATTCGCGTCGAGGGCCATCGTGGAGCGGGACTATGCCGACGACCTGCCCAACCTCGTGTTGCCGCGGCACCGGCTGACCCAGGTGCTGACCAACCTGCTGGTCAACGCCGCGCACGCCATGAACGAGGTCGAGCGCCCGACCCACCGCGTGCGCATCACAGCGCGTGGCGACGGGGAGATGGTCATCATCAGCGTGTCCGACACGGGGCGCGGCGTGCCCGGCGACCAGCTGGAGCGCATCTTCGACCCCTTCTTCACGACCAAGCGCGAGGGCCTCGGCACCGGGCTCGGGCTGAGCATCTCGCGCTCCATCCTGCACCGCCTGGGCGGGGACTTGCTGGTGGACTCCGTCTACGGTGAAGGCGCGACCTTCATGTGCCTGCTGCCCTGCCCGAGCGCAGAACAGGTGCAGTCGGCAGCGCACGTCCCAGGCCATCGCGTGGAGGTGCCGCTCGAGCGCGCCGTGCAGCTGTCCTTGCTCGCGGTCGACGACGACGAACGTGTGCTGCGCGGCTATTCGCGGCTGCTCGGGCGCGACTACCGGCTGGTCACCGCGCGAGACGGCCTCGAGGCCATCGAGCTGCTGCGGTCGGGCACGCAGGTCGACGCGATCATCGCGGAGATCGACCTCCCCGAGGTGACCGGTCCGGAGCTGCTCGACTGGCTGCGCGAAGAGGTGCCGGAGCTCGCGGAGCGGGTCCTCTTCGTGACGGGCGCTCAAGACCGCCCGGTCTTCGCGGGCTTCGTTCGGGACCACGCCGCACGCGTCCTGTCCAAGCCCGTGGCCCCCGCCAAGCTGCGCGAGAGCCTCGAGCGTATGACGGCGGTCCGCCTCGAGCCCCCCACGCGCGACCAGCTGCTGCCGCCCGACGGCCCCTGAGTCTCGCTTTACTCCATGCAGGCCCGTTCGCGCTGCTACCCTGGCGCTCGCTATGACCGAACCAGCCTGGGGCCCCGTGATCGACGGCGTCCGACTCGGCATCGAGCCTGTCGCTCCTGGCGCACCGCTCCTGCTGCCCCTCCACATCGAGAACCACGGCCGCACGGCCATCCGCGTGTTCGGCTTCTCGCGGAGCTACCCGCGCTCGCTGCGGATCTCTCCGCCCAAGCCGCACCGTCCGTACGTGCGCGTGTCGTTCGCGGACACGAACGTGCTGCACGCCCCCGACGCCTTCACCAAGGTGGTGATCGGCGCGCGCGTGAGCACCCTGCTCGACGTGGGCTTCGCGCTCGACCTCGCCGCCATGGGGCCACTCGACCTGTGCTTCGCGTACGACGCGGTCCAGGCCCAGGTGATCGACCCGTGGAACGCGCCCGAGGGAGTGGAAGCCACGACGGGGATGATCACGCTGCGCGCGGGGTGAGGGGCGCGCTCAGATGCTGTAGCCGCCGTCCAGCATGAGCGTCTGGCCGGTGACGTAGCTGGCGCGTGAGGACGCCAAGAACGCCGCCGCTTGGGCGACCTCCTCCGCGCGCCCGAAGCGGCGCAGCGCGATGTTGCGCTTGGAAGCGTCCAGGTACGCTTGGTTGAGCTCGCCCGTCTCCACTAGGCGATGGAACATGCCCGCGTCGATGACGCCGAGGGCCACGTTGTTGGCGCGGATACCGAAGCGCCCCTCCTCCTTCGCGATGGCGCGCATCAGCGCCTCCACCGCGCCTTTGGGGGCCACGGACAGGACGTCACCGGTGGGATAGCGCGCGAGCCCGGCGCTGCTGACGTAGACGAAGGACCCGCCGCCCCCCGCCTTGAGCTTTGGCAACGTGTGGTGCGCCACGTGGAAGAAGCCGTTCACGTCGGCGTCCATGACCGCACACCACTGCTCCGGTGTGACGCCGGAGAAGTACGGCTGGTCGATGGGGCTCCCGGCGGCGTGCACCACGGTGTGGAGCCGACCGTAGCGCTGGGCCACGGCCTCGACGCACGCCCCCACGCTGGGCTCATCGGTCAACGAGAGCGCGTGGGCGGACGCGCGGCGACCGAGCGCCTCGACCTCCGCGACCACGGCCCGCGCGGCGTCTTCGTTGGAGCGATAGGTGACCGCCACGTCGCAGCCCTGCTGTGCGAGCTCGAGGGCGATGGCCTGTCCGACCCCCCCGCTGCCGCCCACCACGAGCGCGACGCCATCTGGAAACAAGGTCTCAGGCATCGAGGGCCTCCCGCAGCTTGAACTTCTGCACCTTGCCGGTGGGGTTACGCGGGAGCGCGTCCACCACCTGGGCGCTGCGCGGGACCTTGAAGTTGGCCATGTTCTCGCGCGACCAGGCGATGATCTGCTCGGGCGTCAGCGTCGCTCCCGGCGCCGGCACCACGAAGGCCATGCCCACCTCGCCCAGGCGCTCGTCGGGCACGCCGATGACGGCCACTTCGCCCACGCCGGGCATGCGCAGCAGCGTGTTCTCGATCTCCGCCGGGTACGCGTTGAAGCCCCCGACGATGAACATGTCCTTCATGCGGTCCGTGATGCGGATGTTGCCCTGCTCGTCCAGCATCCCGACGTCGCCCGTGTGCAGCCACCCGTCGGCGTCGATGGCCTCGCGCGTCTGCTCCTCGGCGTCCAGGTAGCCCACCATCACGTTGTAGCCGCGCAAGACGATCTCTCCGGGCTCGTTGGGCGGCAGCGGCTGGTTGTCGGTGTCCACGATGCGCACCTCCACGTCCGGCATGGCGCGCCCGGAGGTCTGGGCGATGGTCTCCGGGGAGTCCCCCTGGCGACACATCGTCACGCAGCCGGTGCTCTCGGTCAGCCCGTAGGCCGTGATGACGGTCTCGAACTGCAGCTCGTCGCGCATCCGCTCGATGAGCTCCACCGGGATGCTGGCCGCGCCCGTGACGGCCAGGCGCAGGCTGGAGATGTCGTAGTCGCCGCGCTTCGGGTGCATCAGGATGGACTGGTAGAGCGCCGGGGGGCCCGGCAGCACGGTGATGCGGTCCTGCTGCGTGCGCTCGAGCACTACGTCCACGCTGAAGACGGGCTCCGGGTACGTGGTGCAGCCGTTCATCAGCGCGGAGAGCCAGCCGGCCTTGTAGCCGAAGCTGTGGAAGAAGGGCATGACCACCAGGTAACGGTCGCCGGGCCGCAGCCCCGCGATGTAGCTCCACGCGCGGAAGGTGCGGAGGTCTTGCGCGTGGGTGCACATGGCTCCCTTGGGCTCACCGGTGGTGCCTGAGGTGAAGAGCACGTCGGCGAGGTCGTCGGGCGAGACCGAGGCGCGACGCGCGGCGGCGTCGGCGTCGGTGATCTCGGCGCCGCGAGCGAGGAAGGTGCCGAGCGACTCGCTCTCCCCGGTGACGTCCCCCCGCAGGATGACCGTCTTCTCCAGCGCCGGCAGCGCCTCCCCCGACGACGCGAGGAGCGCGACGTAGTCGTTGCCGAGGAAGCCGGACACGGTGAGCAGCACCTTGGCGCCGCTCTTCTTGAGCAGGAAGGCCGCCTCGATGCCCTTGTAGCGTGTGTTGACCGGCACCACGACGGCGCCCGCCGCGTGCGCGCCCACCGCGACGACCATCCACTCCCACATGTTCGGGGCCCAGATGGCGATGCGGTCGCCCTTCTGCACGCCCGCCGCGATGTAGGCCTTGGCGGCCTGCTCCACGCGCGCGGCGAACTCCGAGAAGCTCAGCCGGACGTCGCCGTCCACCACGGCCAGGGCGTCCCCATACGTTGCAGCGCAGCGCTCGACCATGCCGGGGATGGTCCCGAACTCGAGGTCCCCACGAGGGCAATCTTCACTCATCCGCGTATGCTAGCAGGCCCCTCGGTAAAGTGAAACATGTTCTAGTTTGAGCAAAGAGGCCCCCTGGGCTGGGGTCGCCGCGGAAGCCCAGCGGGTTCCGCGCGCCAGTTCGCCCGCGCGACTCGTGTCTGCCCGTGCCGGCCCGGGCGTTGTGTGACCGCCAGAGCGGCGGGCTGCTAGGCTCCCGACATGGGTGAACGCAACACGGCCATGCTGGCGCTCCGCAAGGAGCTGACCTTGTACAAGTGGCTGCTGCTCTTCGTCATCGCGTCCTGGTGGGTCATCGAGGCCGTGGACACGGTGCTCCCCGGCATGAGCCTGGACGGTCTGGGCGTGCGTCCGCGCACGCAGCGCGGGCTCGTGGGGATCCTGCTCGCTCCGTTTCTGCACGGTGGCTTCGGGCACGTGCTGAACAACAGCATCGGCATGCTGCTGTTGGGGGGTGCCGTCATCCTCCGGAGCGTGCGCGACTACGTGGTGGTGTTCATTACGGCCATGCTCGTCGGTGGGCTCGGGGTGTGGCTGATCGCACCCTCGAACAGCGTGCACATCGGCGCGAGCGGCGTGGTCTACGGCTACCTGGGTTACCTGCTGACCACCGGCTGGTTCGAGCGCAAGCCGCTGGCCATCGTGCTCAGCGTGGTCGCCGCAGTGCTCTGGGGTGGGCTGCTGCCGGGCGTGCTGCCAGGTCAGCCCGGCATCTCTTGGCAGGGGCACTTGTTCGGCTGCCTTGGCGGCGTGCTGGCCGCGAGCTACCTCGCGAAGCGCCGTCCCAGGGACGCGAGCCCCGTGAAGCCCGCGCGCCCGCGCAAGACGCGCTGAGGGTCTTGCTGCTTTCCGTGCGTCGACGTAAGACACGCGCATGAGCCACGCGCAGCTTGATTTCGTTCACGTCGACGAGCCTTCGGACGGCGACCCCGACGCGACGCAGTTCTCGTTCGACTCGGTCCTCGCGAAGAGCCGCGTCACCGTGGCGAGCACCCTCGAGCACCAGCCTGCCGGGCTGCGCAGCGCGGCGCTGAAGGCCGGTATCAAGTACGCGGACACGCTGGACTTCATGGTGGTGACCATGCCGGCGCCAGGGCCCGCCGCAGGCGTGTTCACGCGCAACCGCTCGTGCAGCCCGGCGGTCACGCTGGACCGCGCGCACCTGGCGGATGGCACGGCTCAGACCCTGGTCGTGATCAGCAAGAACGCCAACGTGTTCACGCCGACCGCGATGGACGACACGCGCGCCATCGTCAACGGTGTGGCCAAGCGCCTGGGCGTCCGAGACCTGGACGTGATCACCTCGGCGACGGGCGTCATCGGCGTCTCACTCCCCATGAAGAAGGTGGAGGCCGCCATCGCGCAGCTGCCAGGCGCGCTGCGCGACGGGCTGCACCCCGACGTGGCGTCGGCCATCCTCACGACCGACCGCGGGCCGAAGGTGGCGTCCGCGCGCTTTGGTGAGGTGGTGCTGGCGGGCATGGCGAAGGGCGCCGGCATGATCGAGCCCAACATGGCCACCATGCTGGTCTACTTCTTCACCAACCTGAACGTCCCCAGCGAGCGCCTGTCAGCGCTGGTGAAGCGCGCCGTGGACGCCACGTTCAACGCCATCTCCGTGGACACGGACACCAGCACCAGTGACTCGCTCGTCGTCTTCTCCACGGGCGCGGTCCCGACGACGCCGGACGCCGAGCGCGACCTCGAAGCCTGCCTGACCGCGATGTGCCTCAAGCTGGCGCGCGACGTGGTCTACCAAGCGGAGGGCGCGACCAAGCTGATCGAGGCGCGCGTGCACGGGACGGACAACGACGTGGACGCCAAGGCGATGGCCAAGCAGATCATCAACTCGCCGCTCATGAAGGCCGCCGTGTTCGGCGCGGACCCGAACTGGGGCCGCGTGGTGATGGCCATCGGCAAGCCCGGCCCGGGGCGCGAGGCCCTCCTGGACCCTGCCAGCATTCGCATCGAGATCAACGGCTCGCTGCTCTTCGACCGCGGCGCGGCGGTGCCCCTGGACCTCGGCGCCGTGTCGGCCAGCATCCGCGACCGCAAGAAGACCACCATCGACGTCTCGGTCGGGGGTGGGAAGGGTTCGGCCACCGTGTGGGGCTGCGACCTCACCTACGAGTACGTCAAGGTCAACGCGGAGTACACGACCTGACGCAACCCGGCGCCGCGTTCGTCGCGGCGCTGGACGGGCGCTGCAGCCGGACGCCCGTCAGTCGTCGTAGAAGGTGGGCGCGCGCTTGCGGATGAAGCGCATGATGAGCTCACGGTCGCTGGGCATGAGGTTTTCGAACTGAATGCCCATGCCGGGGTCCGAGTCCGCGCTGAAGTCGAAGGGGTCGCGGACGTAGCGGACCCAGCCGTTGACCTTGAACTCGAAGCCGCCGGGCAGCGTCACCAGCACCTCGACCGAGGCGCGCACTGGCAGCACGTCGTACGTCGCGAGGAACACGCCGCCCTCGGAGATCTCGCCCGAGAACCCGACGAAGAAGTTGCTCTCGGTGGTCGCGCCGATGTTGGCCTCCACCGAGGCCCGACCGTTCGTGGGCGTCGGCGCGGGAGGCGGCCCAGAGGTGCGCGAGCGCGTAGGAGCGACGGGCGCAGCCGCGACGGGTGCACCCGCGGCGGGCGCAGCCGCGACGGGTGCACCCGCGGCGGGTGCAGCCGCGACGGGCGCAGCCGCGACGTGGGCGGGCTGGGTCGCCGCGTATTGTGCAGCGGGGGCGTTGCCGTGCTGGGAGTACTGCGAGGCGGGCCGCGCGGGCTGAGGGGCGGGAGCAGCCCCGGGCGCGGGGCCGATGTTAGGCACGGGCGCGTGCGGCGGGATGTGGCCCACAGCCGTGGCCGCGGCGTACGCCGACTGCGGAGGTGGCACGGTCGCGGCGTGCGCGAGCGGGTACAAGGCGCTCATGGCAGCGGCGATGGCTTCCACGGCCGGCTCGAGCCGGGCCTTGTACTGCGGTGGCACGTCCTGGAGGAGCGCGAGGGTCTGACCAAGCGTGCCCAGCGCGTTCTTGACCGACGATCGACCGTCTAGATCGGACGAGGCGCGCTCGGCCTCGAACAAGGCGCCGATGGACTGAGCGATATTGGAGGCCACCGCCATGACATCTTGAGGAATATCGGCGTGCTGCTGGAGCGCAGCGAGCGCCTGGCCAAGGCGTTCACGAGCGGTGCGGGCGGTCTGGGCCCCGGTATAGGTCATAGCGTGTGCTCAAGTAGAGTGAATGCGGGAGGATAGCCGCATTCTACGCGGCGCGTCAAAGGTCCTTGATGAACACCATTCGCGCACGCCCACGGCCCGCGTAATTGGGATCCTCCACCCCCTGGAAACCCTGCGCGAGGTGGAAGCGAATGGGACCCTCGTGCCCCACGGCCGCGATGGCCTTGACCCGCTGGAGGCCGGCGGCGCGCGCGTTCTCGCAGAACCTCTGATACAGGTCGTGGCCCACCCCCCGACGACGGTGGTCCGGGTGAATCCCGACCAAGTGAATGTAGCCGGTCGCGGGCTCGCTCCGTGTGTGCAGGCCCAGCAGGAAACCGACTAGCTGCCCCTCGTCCTCGGCTACGAGCGCGGCGTCCCCGAACTCGTGGAAGAAGAGAGGGTGCGCTCGCTCCGGCGACGGGCCGCCCCACCAGCGGTCCAGGACCGCGACGATTTGGTCGAAGTCAGCCTTGGTGACAGCCCGAATCACCAGTCTCTGCTCCGTCGTCGCGGATGGCGTCATGGGGTGGTGCTACCACGGAGCGGTGCGCACGTGGAAGCCCCAGTCGCGGACGGTTCCTGCGAAGTCGCGTCAGGCTGCGTCTCGGGGTTCAGAGCTCTCGCTCCCGCGGCTGCTCTCGCTCCCGCTCCTGGGCCTCCAGCTCCTCGAAGCGCGCGCTGAGCTCGTCGACCGGGGCTACGCGCACGCGGGGGCCGCGTGGGGAGAGCTCGAGGAAACGGAAGAGCACCACCCCGTCCTGGCTGATCTCGACGCCGACCCGCGAGCCGTCCGCCGCGAGGTGCGTCAGCAGCGCCTCCGCGTCTGTAGAGGTCATGCGCAGCTCGGTCGCCACGTCGGTCACGGTCAGTACGCCGCCGCGCTCTTCCGCCAGCTTCAGCACGGCGAGCTCGGCTTGGCGCTGCGCCCTCGAGAGGGCCACGGTGCGCGCCTTGCTCCCAGCGCGGAGGGAGAGCCCACCAATCCCGGCCCCCGCGAGCCCCAACGCCGCAGCGCCGACCAGCACCGCCGCGCTCATGGGGAAGACGGCCACCAACATGCCAGCGCCCAGGACGCCCGCGACTACGGAGAACGCGCCAAAGGCGCGGAGGGCCACGCCCGCCGAGCGCCCCGCGGCGAGCTCCATCTGCGCTGCGGAGGCGGGCTCGAGGCTGCCTCCGAAGGGCTCGCCCGCGCCACCGCCCAAGACGGCGGTGCCCGGCTTGACGCTGCGCGGCTTGTTGCAGGCGACGCAGACGTAGCGCCCGCCGCTCGCTCGGACGCCGGCGACGGCATGGCAGTGCGGGCAGCGGTTGTCTTCGCCGAAGACGCGCGCGCATCCCGGACAACGACTCGCCCCGCTTGGGATGGACGTCGAGCAAGTGGGGCAGACGTCGGGGACGGCGCTCACGGTCTCACCCGTCCCCGAGCCCGAGCAGCTGGTTCATGGACGCCTCGTCGGCGGGCGTGAACGGCAGCGCATCGAATTCGTCCGAGGTGACCCAGCGGAACGCGTTGACCGAGCGCTTCTCAAGCGGCGCTGCGGGGTCTCCGAACACGCACTGGTAGAGGTAGAGATCCACCGTGTAGTGCTCGTAGGGATGGCTCACGAACGAGATCAGGTCGCCTACGCCGAGCTCCACCGCCTCGCCGAGGCGCCCCGCGAACTCCCGCTGGAGCGCCTGGCTGTCGGTCTCGCCCGTCTCCACGCGACCGCCCGGGAACTCCCAGAGCAGGGGCAGGACGGCGGTCGGACGACGCTGCGTGATGAGGTAGCGGCCCTCGCGCTCGACGAGCGCGGCGACCACTCGGATCGATTTGGACGGGTGCGAGGCCACGAAGCGCGGGTATAGCACGCCGCGCGGCGCTCAGTCCTCGTACTGCTCGACGATGTCGCGCACCGGGCGCTCGATGCGCACGATGGGGCTGGTCACCAGGTCGCGGCCGCTGGCCACGAAGAACAGGGACTCACCGACGCTCGGGGTTCCGTCGCTCGCGCGGACGCCGCCGGCGGCCAGGAAGGTGAGCCCTCCCGAGACGCGGCTGCGGAGCGCCAGGTGGCCCTGCATCCACTCGCCAGTGCGCGCGTCCCGCACCCCGACACACTGGTTGCGGCGGACGTGGTACTCGGTGTTGCGGGTGACGAACACTTGGTGGATGCGGCGTTCACGACCGATGTAGCGCATGATTGGGGGCTCCTAGAGTGGGACGAACTCCCGCGAACCTACATGTGATCCATGACCCCACCAAGAAATCGACAGCTCGCCCTGCGCACCTCGGCCGCCTTCACGAACGCGAGTCGAACACCCTGGGGTGGAACGCGGCTAGCGGCGCTCTACGGTGACGCGCTGGCGCTGGAGAGCGGCGCGCAGGTGGGTGAGGCGTGGGTCTTCTCTTTGGACCCGAGCTTCCCCAGCACGGTAGAAGGCGCGGCGCTCGCGACTCACGTAGAGAGCACGCTCTTGGTGAAGCTCCTGGACGCCGCCCAGCCTCTGTCCGTCCAGATCCACCCTGCGGACGACTACGCCGGGCTGCGCGAGGGGGAGTCCGGCAAACCGGAGGCGTGGTACGTGGTGAGCCGTGAGCCCGGCGCGGGGCTGTTTCTCGGCTTCCTGCCGGGCGTCGACGAGGCCTCCGTGCGGAGAGCGCTGGACGGCGGGGACGACCTCTCCGCTTTGATGCACTTCGTGGCCGTAGAGCCCGGCGACTTCTTCGTCATCGACGCGGGGACACCCCACGCCGTCGGGGCGGGCGTGACGCTGGTGGAGCCGCAGCGTGTGATCGCGGGTTGGGCCGGGGTGACGTACCGCTACTGGGACTGGAACCGCCGCTACGACGCCGCTGGTCAGCCGGCCAGCGCTGGCGCCCCGCGTGAGCTCCACGTGGAGCACGCCCTCGCCGTCACAGACTGGGCGCGTGTGACTCACCGCGGCTTCGTCGACAGCCTGCGGGTGCGAGCAGGAACCCCGCAGCCAGCATCGGCGGGCTGTCGCGCGCTGACCAGCTCGGCCTCCGGGCCGCGGGACGGCGCAGCCGAGAGAGCGGTCTGCGCGCGGGAGGGAGCGCCCTCGGGTGACCTGCGCGTGGCGAGGCTGGCCGGCAGTGGCGTGTGCCCGCTGCCCAACTGGCGCGACTGGGGCGTGGGTGCGTTGACCGTGCTGAGTGGGAGCGTGGCGCTCGCAGACGGCCCGCGTGTGGGGCCTGGCGAGACGCTGGCGCTGCTCGTAGACGGCGACACGGTCGCGCTCGACGGCGCGCACGCGCTGGTGATGGCGGCCCGCCCCGGCGAGCGCCGCTGACGGGCCTGGCCCGCGCGCTGGGAGCCCATGAGAGCCGGCGGGCGCACTTGACAACCACCGGAATGATGTGTCATTCATCTGGCATCAGAAAACGGAATGACGTGTCATTCACCTGCCGGGAGCGAACCACGGACAGTCAGCAGCGAGCACCGCGCGAGCACCGCGTCGTCATTCTGGGCGGGGGGTTCTCGGGACTCGGCGTCGCCATCGAGCTGCTGCGGCGCGGGCACCGGGACTTCGTGCTGCTGGAGAAGGCGGCGCAGCTGGGCGGGACGTGGCGCGAGAACACGTACCCGGGGTGCGCCTGCGACGTGCCGTCGCAGCTCTACTCGTTCTCCTACGCGCCCAACCCGGACTGGAGCCGCGTGTTCGCCGAACAAGCGGAGATCCAGGCCTACCTGCTGCGGGTGGCCGAGGAGCACGGGGTGCTTCCATTCGTGCGGCTGCGCGCAGAGGTGCGGGACGCGCGCTACGACGAGGCGACCGAGCGCTGGACGGTGCGCACCGACAGCGAGACGTACTCCGCGCAGGTGGTCGTCACGGCCGCCGGCCCGCTGCACGCGCCCAAGACACCGGCCATCCCCGGCATCGAGCGCTTCGCGGGCGAGGTCTTCCACAGCGCCCAGTACCGCCACGACGTGCCGCTGCGTGGGCGGCGGGTGGCGGTGATCGGGACGGGCTCGTCGGCCATCCAGATGGTGCCCCACCTGCAACGTGAAGCGGCGGAGCTGATCCTGTTTCAGCGGACCGCGCCGTGGGTGCTGCCCAAGCCGGACCACGCCATCCCCGCCGTCGAGAAGGCGGCGTTTCGGTACCTGCCGGGGTTCCAGAAGGCCTACCGCGAGGGCATCTACGGCGCGCTCGAGCTGCTGCAGCTGGCGCAGCGCAAGCCCCGCGTGATGGATCAGATCGCGCGCATCGGGCGCATGCACCTCCGACGACAGGTGCGCGACGAGCGCCTGCGCGAGCAGCTGACGCCGCACTTCAGCTTGGGGTGCAAGCGCCTGCTGCTCTCCAACACCTACTACCCAGCGGTGACCGCTCCCAACACGACGCTGCTGCACAGCGCGCTCGAGCGCGTCACAGAGGGGGGCGTGGTGGGCGTCGACGGGGTCGAGCGACCGGCCGACGTGATCATCTTCGCCACCGGCTTTCACGTGACGGACACGCCGTCGGCGGACATCGTCTTCGGGCGCGGCGGACGCTCGCTGCGCGCAGCGTGGGGCGGCAGCCCGCGCGCGTATCTGGGGTCCACGATTCACGGCTTCCCGAACCTCTTCTTCATGATCGGGCCCAACCTCGGCAACGGGCATTCTTCGGCGATGGTGCTGATCGAGGCGCAGGCCGAGTACATCGCCGACGCGCTCGACACCCTGGACGCGGGCGCGCTGAGCAGCTTCGAGGTGCGCGCGGAAGTAGAGACGGCGTACAACGAAGAGGTGCAGGCGGCCCTGGCCGGCACCGTGTGGAACGCGGGCGGCTGCAGCAGCTACTACCTGGACGCGAGCGGGCGCAACAGCTCCATCTACCCGTGGACCACGCTGGATCTGCGCAGGCGCCTGAGCCGCTTCGACAGCGAGCGCTACGTGCTGCGCGGACAACCGAGGACCACCGCGCTGCCCACGCAGCGGGGGCGAGCACCCGGCCCGCTCGCCCTGCGCGGCGCGGTGGTGGTCATCACCGGCGGCGCGCGGGGCATCGGGCTCGAGACGGGGCGCGCGTTCTTGGCCGTCGGAGCGCGCGTGTGCCTCGGCGACATCGACCGAGCGGCCCTGGAAGAAGCGCAGCAGACGCTCGGGGAGGGGGCACACGTCCAGCACCTGGACGTGACCGAGCGCGCTTCGTGGGAGCGCTTCGTGGACACCGTCGAGCGCGAGCTCGGCCCCGTGGACGTGCTAGTGAACAACGCGGGTGTCATGCCCACGGGACGCTTCCTGGACGAGCCCGACGAGGTGGAGGCCGGCACGTACGCCATCAACGTGCGCGGGCCAGCGCTGGGCATGAAGGTGGTGGCGCCGCGCATGATCGGGCGTGGCCGTGGGCACATCGTCAACGTGGCCTCCCTCGCGGGGAAGCTCGCCATCCCGGGCCTCGCGACCTACGTGGGCAGCAAGCACGCGCTGGTGGGCTTGAGCGCTGCCGTCAGGGAAGAGCTGGCCGGCACCGGCGTCACGTTGAGCACCGTCATGCCCAGCGCCGTGCGCACGCGCCTGGTGGACGGCATCCCGACAGGCGGCCTGTTCCCGAGCGAGCCCAGCGACGTCGCCCGCGCCATCGTCAGCAGCTGCCGGACGCGGCGGCCCGAGCTCTCTGTGCCGGGCTTCTTGCGCGCGCTGCCGGTGTTCGAGAGCGCCCTGCCCGCCTGGCCGGTGCGTCTGGTGCGCCGCCTCGCGCGTCAAGAGCGCGTGCTCTCGGACGTGCAGCGCACAGCGCGTGCCAGCTATGAGCATGACATCGAGGAGGCCGGCCGACGCGCTACACAGGCTGCGAGCGCTGGATCTCCCGCCCCATGAGTGCCAGCTTCCCGACCATGAACGCTGCCGAGACGCGCAAGACCGAGCGCCGCGACGAGATCCTCGCGGCCGCGCTGCGTGTCTTCGCGGAGAAGGGCTACCACGACGCCGGCATCGCCGACATCGCGGGCGTGCTGGGCATGGGCCACGGCACCTTCTACCGCTACTTCAAGAACAAGCACGACATCGCGCTGGCGGTGCTGGACCACGTGGTCATGCGCTTCGCCGCCATCGGGCTGCTGGAAGACCCAGCCGGGACCGACACAGTGGAGGCCTACCGGCAACAGGTGGAGCGCATGCTCACGCGCATGGTGGACCTGGGCGACAGCGAGCCCGACCTGGTGCGCTTCTTCCAGATGCAGGGCTTCGTGGTGGACGCGGAGCGGCTGGGCCGCGCGATGGACGCGTTCGCCCTCTACGCCGCGCTCTTTCTGGAGAACGGCGTAAAGAAGGGCTTCTTGCGCGCCGACCTCGACGTGGTGCTCACCTCGCAGGGCCTGATCGCGCTCATGTTCGAGGGCGCGCGGCGCGCGCTGGTGGAGCCCGATCCGGCCACGCGGCGGCGCTGGGTGAACGCCGGCATGCGGCTGATGTTCGACGGCATCGTGCGCTGAGCCGCGGCCAGCTGCACCGGGCCGCCTCTCAGCGGAACAAGTCCTCGGCCAGGGCGAGGTCTTCGAGCGTGTCGATCTCGTACCAGCGATGGCTGCCGGTGCGGAGCGCGCTCATCGACGCGGCGCCGCTGTTGACCAGCTCCGCCAGAACTGCTTCGTAGTACTGGTCCGTGCGCTGAGTGGCGACCCAGCGCTCCACCGCGGGCAGGTACGAGTCCACGAGCAGTGTGCCCGCGAGCTTGTACAAGTTGACGGTCTTGAGCGCGGTGCCGCGATCGAAGCCGGCTCCCTGGTCCTTCCCGAGCACGAAGCGCGCGATGTCCTCCGAGTCATCCTCCGAGAGCACGACGCAGGTGCCGTTGAGCGCAGGCGTGAAGCGGTCGACGACCGCGACGTTGGCGGCTGGATGGTCGACGAGCGCCTGGATGAGCCCGCTGTCGTAGACCAAGTCAGCCTCGAGCAGGAGCACGTCTCCGCGCAGGTGCTCGCGCGCCAAGTACAACGTGTAGAGGTTGTTGGTCGTCGCGTAGTCGGGGTTCTCGACGTACTCCACGCGGACGCTCTTGTGCTGGTCGCCGTACTCCTCACGGATGACGTCCGCGAGATAACCCACGACAATCACAGCACGTTCGATGCCCGCGTCGTGCAGCGCATCCAGCGCCCAGGTGAGCATCGGGCGACCCGCGACGGGCACCATGCACTTGGGAACCCTGTCGGTTGCGGGCCGCAGGCGCGTCCCAGTTCCCGCCGCCAAGAAAACAGCATGCATGCGCCGGACCTTAGTACGGAGCCTCCAACCACACAAGCTCGCGCCCGTGCATCGCCCAGCGTGTGAACCCCACCCACGGAGACAATCGGACGGCGCCTCACGGACCGCGCTTGTCGCGCTGCGGGACCAAACCTAGCGTCGGCCGCGACAGCGCCAGCGGAACGACCTGGGTGGCTAGTCACACGGGCGCGGACGCACAGCTGTTCCAAGGAGGGTCTGATGACAGAGGTAATCAAGTGGTCGAAGCTGCTTCCGCTCTTGGCGGTGACGCTGCTCTTCGGCGTGGGTGACGGGTGTGCCGAGCCCCAGCCGGGAGAGGCGTCTGTCCCGGAACACGGAGCGGACGGGGGGACCGAACCAACGCCAGACACAAGCGGAGCCAAGACCGCGCCGTGGTCGCTGTCGCTGTCGCAACGCCGGGCCTACCTCGCGTACTACTCACCCGTGCTCATGCTCCGGGCCGACGAGTCCGCGCTCCAGCCCGGACACAGCTGGATCACCAACTTCGACTTCGACCGAGACGGGAGCTTCAGCACCAACAAGCGCAACTGGGAGAGCCTGAGCGACTACGTCAGCGGTGCTGCGCGCACCAGTGGATGGCAGATCCGACCGACGATCTATACCGCACTCATCGAGTTCATGGAGGTCGACGGAAGCAAGTCCCTCATACTCCTCTACCACGTCTACCACGCGAAGCAGACGAACGGCATCCACGACTGGGAACGCATCGAGATTCGCGTCAACAACGTCAACGGCGTGACTGGCTCGGGGACCGAGCGCGTCCGCTATGCTGCCATCACGAGGCACTACGACCACCCGGTGCGCTTGTATGGAAGCAGCGACCTCAACTTCCAAGAAACGCCGACCGGCAGACACGTCATGATCTGGCAGGCGCAGGGGAGCAACCCTCTCAACGCGGGCGCCGAGCTCCAAGAGCTTCGATTCGTCACCAACGCGTTCTCCAACGTAGACTCGCGGGTCCGGAGCAACAGCGGGTCCGGGGTAGACGTATCGGGAGGGAGCAGTCGTCACAACGTCCACTACGTATTCGTCTGCGGGGCAGCTGCGGACGCCTCCAGCTACTGGGGCGCGCAGACCCTCACCCGGTCGAACGCGAGCGCCATGGCCAGTCGGAGGGAGTGGCGTGACACGGTCAACTGGAGCGGCGTGCGCCGCGTGAGGTACGAACTCCAGGACATCGCCGACATCTTCCCAACGCACTGGGCGGGCGGGAACTACCAAAACCACTGGCAAGATCCGTACACTCTGATCCTACTCGAGAGCCCCATCACCAACGAATCTGGCGGAGTCGAGGTGCCAGCTGGGCTGCAGCGCTTCTACCAGAGAGACGTCTTCAGCAACGTCGAGATCAACGATCGCCATAGAGAAGGTTACCCCTCCAAGATCTGGCTGTGGGGCGTCTACGACCTTGGGGGTGATCGCGACATCAAAGACGCCATGTGGAGCGGACTCAGCAGCCAGCCAAACCGCGCGACGGCCAGTGGCTGGCGAATCTCACTCGGGGCGTTCTGGTGGCAACACGACTACTTCGCCCACGATGGCCTCAAGGCGGCCTATCAATCGGGCCGCTGGTTGCCGGGCGACTGGTACACCCCAGCCGCAGGGGGCTGGGACGGACGCTGGTCCCAGATCTTCCCGGATTGACCTGCCGTGCCCGACGTCATGGGACACCGCGGCCATCGCTGCCGGGTGTCCCTGACGTCCGGCTGCCCCGCAAACGGCCGATGCGCGCGAGCCGGTGATGCCAGGCTGCCTACGCGCTCACGCGGCCGCTGCTAGGTGTCCCTGACGCCAGGCCTCCACGAGCGCGACGCTGCCGTGGTCGGTCGGGTGGAACGAGGGCCGGAAGTAGTCCAGCAGAGGCCCCGCGAGGCGCTGCAGGCGCGCGGGCTCGCCGAACATGAAGCGGCCGAGCTTGATCCACTCCTTCGGCGACGTGGCGATGCCGTCCGCGTGCATCAGCCTGACCTGCTGCTCCGCCAGCACCGCCCAGAAGACGACCGTCGCGACGACCATGACGAACGCGCGCTCGGGGGTGTTGCCGCCGGCCGCCCGGTAGACGTCGAAGGCCACCGACTTGTGCTCGGACTCCTCGGCCGCGTGCCAGTTCCAGAGGCGACGCATCTCGGGGTGTGCGTCCGCGAGGATCTCGGGGTTGCCGAGCAGCAGGTCGCCGAGGAGGGCCGTGTAGTGCTCGAGGGCGCAGGTAGCCGCGAGCTGCCAGCGCTTTGGCAGGGTCTTCTGCACGAAGCCGAGGAGCTTCACCAGCCGCGCCTCGAGCTCGTGCGCGGGGTAGCCGTGCGCGTTGATCATCGCGTTCATGCGCTCGTGCTCGCGGCCGTGCATGGCCTCCTGGCCGCAGAAGAGGCGCACGGCAGTGCGCAGCTCGGCGTCGGTCACCTCGCTCAGGTGCGCTCGGATGCTCGCGATGAAGAAGCGCTCACCCTCGGGAAAAAGCGTGGAGAGGTTGTCGAAGAAGAGCGTGACGCCGCGCCCGCCGCCGTGCCAGTGCTTGGGGACGTCGGTCTCCAGGTTGAAGCGCATGTTGCGGACTTCGATGGGATGACTGGTCGTGTGCATGATGCCTTCCTGGGTCGGAGTAGACCGACCTTCTGAAGACAATGTGCCGACCGATGCCCGGCCTGACGAGGGCGGCTGGGGCCGCATTTCGGTCCGATGAGGCCAGGTCGCGCGGCCAGAGGGGCCCGCGGGTTCCCGTCCGGAAGCGCTCAGCCGCGCCCCTGCCGCTGAAAGGCGGCTGGCGTCATCCCGGTCCAGCGCCGAAACGCTCGCGAAAACGCGCTGGCGTCCGCGTAACCCAGCTTCTCGGCGATGTCGGCGTGCGAGAGCTTGTCCTCGCGCAGCCAGACCATCGCGCGCTCGCAGCGCGCGTCGTCCAGCACCGACGTGAAGCTGGTGCCCTGCGTCGCCAGGCGCCGCTTGAGCGTGCGCTCGGACATGTGCAGGGCGCGCGCGACCTCTTCGAGCGTGCGGTAGCCTTGGCCCTCGGCGGGCTGCAGCACCCCGCGCACACGGGACACGATGTCCCCGCCGAAGCCCAGGGCCTGCAGCTCCCGCTCGCAGTGCTCACGCGCCACCTGCATGGCCGCCGGATCCGACATGGCCATCGGCAGGTCCAGCAGCTCGCGCGCAAAGACCAGCTGGGCGGCAGGCTGATCGAAGCGCACCCTGCCTGGCATGAACTCCTCGAAGCGGCTGATGTACTCGGGCCTCGGGAAGGGGAAGTCCGCCTCGCCGCCGACCTGATGGCCCGTCGCGGCCTTGGCGATCTGCCAGATGCCCATGGTGAGCGCGAAGAGCACCGCGTCGCGCGCGTCGCCCAGGTCGGCGACCTCGTCGATGATGAGGGCCGCCGTGTCGGTGCCCTCGACGACGCGCAAGCTGAGCGCGGTGGTGCGCGTGGGGACGTAGCGCACGGCCAGGTTGAGTCCTGCCCGGACCGTGGCCGAAGTGAGGGCCGCGTAGCCCAGGAGCCCGTGGGACGACACGCGCATGTCCAGCCCGAAGTAGATGCCCAGCGCGGGCTCCCCGGTGAGGCTGCGCGCCCTGCGGATGATCTCCTGGAAGGTGGGGATGTCCAGCCGGCGGTCCGGCTGGGTCAGGTCCTCTTGAGTCAGCCCGAGACCGTCCAACAGCTCCGCCGGTTCCACCTGCCAGCGCTGCACCAGCTCGGTGAGGTGGTGTGCGTGGATGGCGGGCAGCGAGTGGAGGGTCTCTGTCACGGCGTGGAGCTTACTACGCCGCCATGCCGAGCATCGACCTCGCTTCGACCGGGGACGCGACCTCGCGCCCGGCGTTGCGCGCGCAGGTGGCGAGGGCCTCGATGAGCTGCCCGTTGCCGGTGGTGCGCTCGCCGCTGGGGAGATAGAAGGTGTCCTCGACGCCGGTGCGCAGCATGCCGCCCAGGTCGGCCGTCTTCTGATGCAGCGGCCAGATCTCCTCGCGGCCGATCAGCGTGCACTGCCAGATGGAGTCCGCGTCCTTGTAGCGCAACAGGAGCTGCAGCAGGTCCGCGTCTACGGGCATGCCGGAGGCGACGCCCATCACGAAGTTGTACTGCGCGGTGTCCGTCATGCCCGACTTCAGGTACAGCTCGATGGAGCGCACGATGCCCACGTCGAAGCACTCGAACTCGGGCAGGGTGCCGACGGCCTTCATGGCGTCCAGCATCTTCCTGACCTTCTCGACCGGGTTGTCGAAGAGCATGGGCGGCCAGGCCCAGCTGCCGTCGGACTTGAGCTTGAGGTAGTTCAGGCTGCCGGCGTTGAGCGCGGCGATCTCCGGCGCCAGCGCGTTGATGCAGGCGATGGGGCCAGACACGTCCGGCCCCACGGTGCCCGTGGTCTGGTTGATGATGACGCCCGGACAGGACGCCCGGATGGCGTCCGCGCAGGCCTTCGCGATGGCCGGGTCCCACGAGGGCATGTGCCCCAGGTTGGGCTCCTGCCGCCGGAAGTGGATGTGCATGATGGAGGCGCCCGCGTTGTACGCGTCGAGCGCTGAGGCGGCCATCTCCTCCGGCGTCACCGGCACCGGGTGCTGCTTGGGGTTGGTGAGGACGCCGTTGAGCGCGCACGTGAGGATGACTTTGTCCATAGCGGAGAGAGGTAGCGCGTGTTAACGTATACGTCAACTGGCTACGGCATTGGGCAAGCAGCGGTGCCTCTGCATCCGCGACCCCACGCTAGCCCCGCAGCCCGCTTCTCCGCTTCTCCGCACCGCCCCACCGCATGCCCGACCGCCGCAAACGCTCCGCTCCCTCCCCTTCTCGCTCCGCCGATGACACCGCCGGCTTCGTGGACGCCCACCGCGACGCGGACGCCCGCGAGGCGGTCTGGGGTATCGGGGAGCTGGCCGAGGCGCTTGGGACCACCACCCGCGCCATCCGCTTCTATGAAGAGAAGGGCCTGCTCACCCCGCGCCGCGTGGGTCAGAACCGGGTCTACACGCGGCGCGAGCGCGCGCGCCTGCAGCTCATCCTGCGGGGCAAGTCGCTGGGGCTCACGCTGCGCGAGCTGCGGCACTACCTGGACCTGTACGGCAAGCAGGGCGAGGGCCGCAGCAAGCAGCTGGAGCTCGCCATCGCGCGCTCGGAGCAGATGATCGCGGAGCTGCGCGAGCGGCGCGCCGCGCTGGACCGCACCCTGGACGAGCTGGAGCTGATCCGCAGGGTCAGCCGCGAGCGCCTCGCGGAGCTACAGGGAGCCAAGCAGCGCGACGCGTGAGCGGGCACGAGGCTGTCGCGGAGGTGGTGCGTGCGTCTGGCTGCTAGCGGGGGCTGCTAGGTTGCGCTGGGGTCCTCGGCCGCGGCCGCACCGGGGCGGTAGCGGACCTGCATGTCGTGGAGGAAGTTGCGCAACACCTGGTCCAGGCACTCGCGGTAGTGCTTGTGCCCTGGCTTGCGGAAGAGGGCGCTCAGCTCGTGCCGGCTGAAGTCCACGTCGTCGGTGCAGATGAGCTCCAGCACGTCATCGGCCTGCAGGTTGAGCGCGATGCGCAGCTTCACCAGGATGAGGTTGTTGGTGAGCTCCGACTCCGGCTTGGGCTGCGGCCCCTCACGGCGGCCGCGCTGCCGGATGATGAAGCCGTTCAGGAACGTGGCGAGCCCGAGGTCGTCGAGGGGGGCGAAGGCAGGGTCGTCATCGCGCTTGAGCCAGTCGCTCACTTCGGCTCGCGTCACAGTCTGACTGGCCAGCCCGAACACCCGGATCATCTCGGCGTCGTCCAACTCGAAGGTGTAGCGGACTCGTCGGAGGACGTCGTTGTTCGTGATTTCCATGGGCGGGGTACGCCGTAGACCACCTGCGCGTAGAAGTCACGCGCGGCGGCGCGTGACGCGCCGCTTTCGCCGCGCGGAGGACCCCGAGGTGGCGGCGCTTGGCTTGGGGCCCAGAACGGTGGAGCATGCGCGCATGCTCCCCACCTCCGAAGCGCCGTCCCGCGCTCCCAGAGCCCCTCTCCTGGCCGCCGCGCTCGTGCTGCTGGGGCCGCTGTTCGCCGGCCTCGCAGCGTCCGCGGTGACCGACGGGCTGCCGCTCTCCCTCCTCTTGGAGGCTGGCGCTCTCGGGCACGTCGCGCTTGGCATCGCGCTCACGGCGACGCTCGCTACGGCGGGCACGCTGGTGTTCGTGCCTCGCGAAGACAACGCGCCGGCGTCGCTGGTAGGGCTTTCGGGACTCCTGTCGTGGTGTGTGCTCGCGGTCGCCGTGCTGCTGGGCGCGGACCTCGTCAGAGAGGCGGCCGTGAACGTGGACCTCCCGTCCCGGCGTTCGCTGACGGCCATGGGCGCGGCGGAGCTGATGGGCGCGAGGGCGCTCGGGGCGTGCCTGGTGGCCGGCCACGCGCTCGCGCTGTCCGTGGCGCTGCTCGTGGTGGGGTACGCCAGCCCGAAAGGCAGCCGGGGTCGTGCTGCGGGCGTCCTGGGTGGGCTCGCCTGGCTCAGCGTCGCGCTGGTCGTTGGTGGTGTGATGGCCGACGCCCGGGTCCTGCGTCTCGTGCTCCGGCGCATCGGCGCGCTCGGCCCGGATCAGCTCGAGGCCACCCTGACGCTGGGGCTCCCGGCCGCCCAGCGCAGCGCGCGTGGTCTGCTCTCGGGGATCATCGGTGGGGCCGTGCTCGGGGCCTCGATAGCGTACTGGGCGTGGAACGCCCTGCGGCGCAGCGCCTTCGTCGTCGCGCTGCCGTGGCTCGCGGGGATGTGCCTCATGGCCGGCGACGCTCTCACGATGAAGGGCGCGGCCGACGTCTTGGGGCTGCCTGCCCCGCCGGCGGATGCGGCTGACGTCGCGCCCCTGGACGTGCACAGCAGGGACACCGTCCCGGTGACGGTCTCGGCGGAGCCGCCCCCGCCCACGCCCTCGGAGCCCGTCGAGGGCGCTTCCTTCGGACCTCTCGGGACGGCCGAACCCGCAGCCGCCGAGCTCCCCGAGGACCCCGAGCCCGCAACGGCGGCCACGCGCGCGCCAGCGGCGGCCGCTGGCCCTCCGGTGCCTCTCGACCCGGCCACGATCTCGCGTGTGGTGCGCGGTCACGCGCCGGCCGTGCGTGCTTGCTACGACAGGGCGCTCGCGAGCGACCCCGGGCTCGGCGGCCGCATCGACGTGAGCTTCTCCATCTTGCCCAACGGGCGCGTCGCACGCGTCACCACGGCGGGCTCCCTCAGCGCTCCGGCGGTGGTGCGCTGCGTCCGCGCCGAGGTGGCCACCTGGACCTTCCCGGCGAGCGCGGGGCGCGCGGCCACGGCGGTGACCTACCCCTTCATCTTCCGCTCGAGCCGCTGAGGCGCCCCACCGTGAATTGACGCGCGTCATGGCACCAAATGGGGATCGTCCTAAGATGCGCGCGGAACGCAGTCTCGGCCGAGCCCGGAAGGAACCCTCATGAGCGCCCACAACACCCGTCCCCAAGCGATCAGCGACATCACCAACCGCATCAAGCTCCCTGCGGGTGACGCCCCCCGGCCCCTGAGCGAGATCTGGGCCTGCGATGTCTTCGACTTGCGCGCGATGGAAGAGCACCTCTCGAAGAACGCCTTCAAGGCGATGAAGAAGACGGTGCACACGGGCGCGCCTCTGGACGCCGCCACCGCCGACGTCGTAGCTGCCGCCATGAAGGACTGGGCGCTCGCGAAGGGGGTGAAGTTCTTCTCACACATCTTCTACCCCATGACGAACATCACGGCGGAGAAGCACGACGGCTTCATCGTCACCAACGCGGACGGCAACGCCATCACCGAGTTCACGGGCAGCGTGCTGATGAAGGGCGAGCCCGACGGCTCCTCGTTCCCCAACGGCAGCCTACGCATGACCGCGGCAGCGCGCGGCTACACGGCCTGGGACCCCACCAGCCCCGTTTACATCATGCGCACCGCCAACGGCTCAACGCTCATGATCCCGAGCGTCTTCATGTCGTGGACCGGAGAGGCGCTGGACAAGAAGATCCCCCTGCTGCGCTCCAACGCGGCCTTGGACGCGGCCGGGCGCAAGGTGCTCGCGTTGCTGGGCGAGACCGACATCGCCCCCCTGAGCGCCAGCTGTGGCGCCGAGCAAGAGTACTTCCTGGTGGACGCGCACTTCGCCCGCGCCCGCCCGGACCTGCTGCTCTCGGGGCGCACCCTCTTCGGCGCGCCGTCGCCCAAGGGGCAGGAGTTCGACGACCACTACTTCGGCGCCATCCCCGCGCGCGTGCAGGTCTACATGCAGGCGGTGGAGGACAAGCTCTACCGCCTGGGCATCCCGGCCAAGACGCACCACAACGAGGTGGCCCCTGGGCAGTTCGAGATCGCGCCCTACTACGAGGGGGCCAACGTCGCCGCTGACCACCAGCAGCTCATGATGACCATCATGAAGGCCACCGCCCTCGAGCACGGCTTCGTCTGCTTGCTGCACGAGAAGCCCTTCGCCGGCATCAACGGCTCGGGCAAGCACGTGAACTGGTCCGTGGGCAACGCCACCCAGGGCAACCTGCTGGACCCGGGGCGCACGCCACACCAGAACGTCCACTTCCTCCTGTTCTGCGGCGCCGTCATTCGGGGCGTGCACCTCTTCGGTCCGCTGCTGCGCGCCGTGATCGCGTCCGCCTCCAACGACCACCGCCTGGGGGCCAACGAGGCCCCGCCGGCCATCATGTCGGTCTACCTCGGCGACCAGCTGGAGACGGTGTTCGGGAACATCCGCGACGGCAAGACCTCGGTCTCGAGCGAGGGCGGCGTCATGGACCTCGGGCTGCCGCAGATCGCCCCGTTCGAGCGTGACCCGGGCGACCGCAACCGCACCTCCCCCTTCGCGTTCACCGGCAACCGCTTCGAGTTCCGCGCCGTGGGCTCCTCGCAGTCCGTCTCCGGCCCGCTCGTGGCCATGAACACCATCCTCGCGGACTCGCTCAGCTGGGTCGCGGGCAAGCTGGAGGCCGCGCTGCAGAGCGGCAAGAACACCGCCGAGGCCGTGGCCACCGTGCTCCAAGAGGTCATGAAGGCGCACGGCGCGGTCGTGTTCGGCGGCAACGGCTACTCCGAGGAGTGGCACAAGGCGGCCGTGACCGAGCGCGGGCTCAAGAACCTGCCCACCAGCGCGGACGCGCTCCCGGCGCTGATGGACCCCGCCGTGATTGACCTCTTCCAGCGCACCGGGGTGCTCTCGCCGGTGGAGCTGCGCAGCCGCTACGACGTGTACGCGGAGCAGTACATCCTCTCCATCGGCGTCGAGGCCAAGCTCGTGGTGGAGCTCGCCAAGACCTCCATCTACCCGGCTGTCATGGGGTACGTGTCCGCCTTGACCGGGACGCTCAACAGCGCCGCCGCGCTGGGCGTCTCGTTCGAGCCCGCCACCTTGAAGGTCATCGCCGACGAGACGAACGCGATGATGGCCGCCGTGCGCGCCCTCGAGGAGGCGCTGCCCAAGCACGACTTCGCGAGCACCGAGGAGCACATGCAGTACTGCGCGACGACCTTGCGGCAGCTCATGGACCGAGTCCGGAAGCACGCCGACGCGCTCGAGGCACAGGTCGCGGACGAGCATTGGCCGCTGCCGAAGTACCGCGAGATGCTCTTCATCAAGTAGGCGCCCGAGGGCGCGGAGCCGCCGCGTCCAAACGGGGCTGCGCCAGGTCCGAATGCGACATGATTGCGGGAGGGGCAGAGGAGCCCCGGTCACGGGCCTGGGTCGACAAACACGGGAGACCGGCCGGGGGCTGTGGTGGTAGCTTCGGTGGATGCTCATCGGCTCTCCCCGCACCCTCCGCGCCCGCTTGGCTTCGTCTCTCGCCGTGGTCGCCATGCTCGCCACCGCCGCCGCCGGCTGCTCAGCTCCGATGAGCAACATGCTGGTCGTGGGCTACCCAACCGCTTCGGCGGCGCCGCGGGTGACCAACGCCCCGTTCCCCGTGGGCAACGGGCGGGTCTTCGTGCTCACCCCGGCGTACCTCGAGGTCGTGGCGCCCAGCTTGGCCGGGCAGTCCGACAAGATCGACGAGAACCTCGCCCAGGCGCAGGAGGCGGGCCTGGCGGTGGTCCCGGAGTACTCCACGGTCGCTTCGGCCTTCGAGCGTCACCTGCTGGACGCGGGCCTGCGGCCCATCGCCGAGGACACGCTGACGTCCGCGCTGGCGCAGCCGGAGGTGTCGGCCCGCTTCGACGCGCTGGTGGCCGAGCAGGGCAGCGCGACGCTGCTGCAGCTGGCGATGGAGGTCGGCCCGCGCATCGACGCCTCGCTCGCGCTGCTGGTGCGCTCGTCACAGCTCGGCTACACGGACCGCCCCGTGGCCTTCTTCCCTGGGCCAGAGCGCTGCGAACCCCTGCGCATCCAGCCCCTCGAGCTCTTGGTGGACGTAGCGCTGGTGTCGACCAGCACGGGAGACATCCTGTGGAGCGGCGAGCTGACGCTGCGCGCGAGCGACCTCCTGCCAGAGCCCGTCACGTTCCCGCGCGGGCCGTACCGGGCGCAGTACTCACACGAGTACAGCCCCAACTTCATCATCTACGGTCAGGACGACGGCACCCGCTGCGGGACCACCTCCATCGGTGGCTTCTTCTGCATGGAGTGGGGCCCCACCAGCGGCGGCTGCCACACCGTCACGCCGGAGTACCCTGAGGCGAACGCCTACATGATCGACGAGGCTGTGCGGCGGCTCGTGGAGATCATGGCGCCGCTGGCCCAGCGCTGAGGCGCCCGGAGCTGCGACCGGCCGGACCTAGCGCCTCGCCGCAGGGGGTCACGGGTCGGAGAAGAGGTGGGTGACCTTGGGCGTCGCCAGGATCGAGTCGTACGCGCAGATGAGTCCGTCGGCGTCCAGCTCGATGCGCGAGACCACGCGCTCGGCGTAGTGATCCTTGCGCGGCCCGAACTCGCTCACGATGGCGGGCGCGCCGTTGAGGTCGCGCAGCTCGAAGCGCTGGGGGAGCTCGCCGCGCACGACGCGGATCAAGAAGGTGAGGACCTTCTCGCGGCCCAGCACCGGCTTCTTGCTGGCGAAGAACTCGCCGCCCCCGTCCGTGTGCAGGCGCACGTCCTCGGACACGCACGCGCGCATCGCGTCGACGTCCCCCAGCGACAGCGCCAACATGAAGCGCTGCAGCATGTTGCGCTGGGCCTCGCGGCCGTCGTCCGTGAGCCGCTGAGTGCGGTAGGCCCCCTCCTCCGCCTGCGCGGCCTCGAGCGCGTGGCGCGCCCGGTGCAAGGTGACCTTCACGTTGGACTCGCCAATCGCGAGCGCCTCCGCGGTCTCCGCCACGCTGTAGTCCAGCACGTCACGCAGCACGAGCACGGCGCGCTGCTGCGGGGTCAGCCGCTCCAGCGCGAGGAGGAAGGCGAAGCTCGCGCTCTCGAGCCGCTCGTAGCGCGCCGTGGAGGGGAGCTCGAGGTCGCGCGTGTCGCCGAGGTCCACCGGCGAGGGTAACCAGGGGCCCACGTAGCCACGCGTCTTGCGGCGGCGCAGGCGGTCCTTGCAGAGGTTCACCGCCACGCGGGTGAGCCAAGGGCGCCAGGGCTGCGTGGTGTCCGCCGGGGGGCGCTCGAGGGCCCGCAGGAAGGTGTCCTGCACCACCTCCTGCGCGTCCGCGTGGGTGCCCGTCATGCGGTAGCAGACCCCATAGAGGAACGCCTCGTGTTCGCGCGCGTCCGCGCCCATCAGGCGTGTGGCAGGGTCCTTGGCGTGGGAGAGCGCGCTCATGACGCGCAGCGTAACCCGCCCTCGCCGTCCCTGGCGATGCCGCTCGCCACGTCCAGCGCGGAGGCGGCGGCGGCGTCGGCGAGGTAGCCCGTTGGACCGACCCAGTCGCCCGCGAACCACACGCCGGGCACCGAAGAGGCGCACGCGGGACGCCCGCGCAGCCCGCCCGTGGACCAGGTGGGCAGGGCGTTGTGCACCACCGCGCGCGGCAGTACCCGCCGCTCCACCACGCGCTCCTCGAGGCCCGGCGAGGCCGCGGCGATGGCCGCGTCGAGCTGCTCCCCCCCACTCCCCGGCAACGGGCTGCTCCCATCGGCGCCCAGGTAGTAGCCCGCGTGCACCGTCGTGTGGCCATCCGGCGCTACGCCCTGGACGTCGCGCTGCGGCGAGAGATAGAACGGCACGTCGACGCCCAGCGTGAAGCGCAGCCCCTCGCTGCCGCGCACCCCGAGATCCACACAGCGCATGACGACCGGCCGCGCCCGCGCCGCGAACGCTGCGAGCCCCGGATCTGCCCCAGCCAGCAGCGTCGCCGCCACACCCGGGGAGCACGCCAACACGAGGTCACGCGCGAGATAGCGGCGCCCCTCGGCGTCGATCACGCGGTGCCATGGGCGCCGCGCGACGCCAGCGGAGTCGCCAAGCTCGAGCGCGTGCGCGCGGGCATGCGCGAGCTGTCCGCCTCTCCTCGTGAGCTGCGCCAACAGGCCGTCGACCAGGGTCTGCCAGCCTCCGTGGACGTAGCGCACGCCGTGGCGCAGCGACGCAGCGAGCTGGAGCTGCGCCACGTCTGCGCTCAGCTGCTGGACGTCGCCGCCGTAGGTCGCGAGCCGCAGCAAGGTCGCGAGCAACGCTCTCACCGGGGCGCGCGTCGCGAGGTCGTCGAGCCACGCGGCAGCAGGCAACGTGGACAGCTGGGACGCTCGCGGAGCTGTGAGCCTCCGCTGCACGGAGCGCAGGGCGCTCACCAGCTCGGCGGCGTCCCGTGCCCCGAACCAGGCGGCGCGGAGCACGCCGCCGAAGTGCACAGGCAGCGCGTCCACGCGCCCGTCCGCGAACAGCGCCGCCGCCCCCCGGAGTGGCGGCGGCGCCCCCTCCGTGGGCACCCGGGCGTGGCGCAACGCGCGGTGCAGCGGCCCCTCGAGGTACAGCGCGTGCGGGCCGAAGTTGAAGGCGTGTTGCCCCCTTGGCTGCGTGCGCGCGCGCCCCCCGGGGGCATGAGAGCGCTCGAGCACCACCACCCGACGCCCGGCGCGCGCTGTCGCCTCGGCCACCAAGAGGCCGGCGAGCCCGCCTCCCACCACCACCACGTCCGTCTCGTGTTCGTCTGCCATGCGGGTACCACGCGCCGGCCGGGGCGTCGGTTACACGCCGCGGATCTTGGCGCCCACAAGGACTCCCGCCCACCGCGCTGAGCGCGTAGACTCCGGCCATGGAAAGTCGTCAGATCGCCGTCTTGGGTGCAGGCTCATGGGGCACCGCCATCGGGAAGCTCCTCGCCGACAAGGGCCACCACGTGCGCCTGTGGGCCCGCTCGACCGAGCGCGCGGAGGCCATCACGTCGGCCGGCGAAAACGCCCGCTACCTGCCCGGCTTTCCGCTGCCCCCGACCCTGACCGCGACGGGCGACCTGGCCACCGCGCTGCTGGACGCCAGCATGGTGGTCTCCGTGATCCCCACGCACGGCCTGCGGGCCGTGCTGGAGAGCGCCAAGCCCATGATCCCGGCTGGCGTGACCATCGTCAGCGCCACCAAGGGCATCGAGGAGGGCACGCTCATGCTGGTGAGCAACATCTTCGAGAGCGTGCTCCCCAAGACCATGCACTGGCAGCTCACGTACCTGGGCGGCCCGTCCTTCGCGCGTGAGGTGGCCGACGGCATCCCCACCGCGGTGTGCATCGCCGGTCACGACCGAGACAGCGTGCGCGACGCGCAGCTCACCTTCACCACGGACCGCTTCCGCGTCTACAACACGGAGGACGTGGTCGGCGTGGAGCTGGGCGGCGCGCTGAAGAACGTGATCGCCATCGCAGCGGGCGTCGCCGACGGCATGGGCCTGGGCCACAACGCGCGCGCGGGCCTCATCACACGCGGCCTCGCGGAGATCTCGCGGCTCGCCACCTCCATGGGGGCTCACCCGCTGACCCTCAGCGGCCTGGCCGGCATGGGCGACCTCGTGCTCACGTGCACGGGCGACCTCTCGCGCAACCGGCAGGTGGGCATCGAGCTTGGCCAAGGCAAGACCATCGACGAGATCCTGAGCTCCATGAACATGGTGGCCGAGGGCGTGCGCACGGCCAAGAGCCTCTACAACCTGTGCCAGGCGCGCGGGGTCGAGATGCCCATCTCCCACGAGGTCTACCGCATCCTCTACGAGGGCAAGTCCCCCACCAAGGCGCTCACGGACCTCATGTCGCGGCCCCTGCGCCACGAGCGGGAGTGACGTGCTCCGGCGGCTCCCGTCGATCTACTTCGTGCTCATCCCCGCGCTCACCATCGCGGCCGGCGTGCTCGGGTACTACACCTACCTCACGGCGTCCCGCTTCGCGCGCCTGAACGAGGAGGCCATCGCCGCGTCGTCCATGCTGCTGGCACGCGAGAAGGTCGAGAACATCGAGCGCTACGTGATCCAGCAAGACAACACGGTGTTCACGGACTACCCGCTGGATGACCCGGACAGCTTCGAAGAGCGCTGGCGGCCGACGTCCATCGACGTGACGCCCAGCGTGCGCTCAGTGCTGTTGCTCAACGAGCACGCGCACGTCGTCGGCTTCGCGTCGCGCGCCGGCGCCCAGGACCGGCGGGACTTCTTGGATCTGTTCCTCCAGGACGTCGTGCAGGAGCTGGAGCTCGACGACGCCCCGCTGAACCGCCTCAAGCACCTGCACGGCCGCTTCCGCGACCGCAGCCACCTCTTCTCGTACATGGCCGTGCGGCACGAGGGCCGGCGCATGTTCTTGGTGGCGCACCACGACACGGGCTTCATCGTGCGCTCGCAGTTCCCCACGCTCTTCTCCACGGAGGAGGGGCGCAGCACCTACAACGTGGTGGACATCGACAACCGCCGCGTCTACGGCGCGAGCCTGGCGTCTGCGGGCGACTACGTCGTCGGGCACCGCTTCCCCACCACGCTCTACCAGTGGCGTCTGCAGATCGCGCCGCAGCAGGCGACGCAGCTCGAGACACAGGGCCGGTCGGGGCGCACGGTGCAGCTCGGCTCACTGGGGCTCTCGTTCGCCGTCATCTTGATGGGCATCGCGTTCTTGCTCTACGCGGCGAGCAAGGAGCGCCGCCTCAACGAGATGAAGAGCGAGTTCATCGCCAACGTCTCGCACGAGCTGAAGACCCCGCTGTCCGTGGTGCGCATGTTCGGCGAGATGCTGCTCACCGAGCGGGTGCGCACGCCGGAGAAGCAGAAGCAGTACCTCGAGATCATCTGCCGCGAGTCCGAGCGCCTGAGCGGGCTCATCGAGAACGTGCTGGACTTCGCCGCCCTCGAGCGCGGCAAACAGAAGTACGACTTCCACGAGCGCGACATCGGGCCGGTGCTCGCGCAGGCCATCGACGCCTTCCGCTACCGCCTCGAGGAGGACGGCAAGCGCGTGACGCTGGAGCTGGCGGAGAACCTCCCCATGGTCGCCATCGACGAGCAGTCCATCGTGCTGGCCGTGGTCAACCTGCTCGACAACGCCGTGAAGTACGGCGAGGGCTCGGCCATCGAGGTGTCCGTCACCTGCAGCGCCCGCTCGGTGCACGTGCGCGTCCGCGACCACGGCCCCGGCATCCCAATCGAGGACCTGCGGCGCATCTTCGAGCGCTTCTACCGCACCGCCAGGCACCGCGAGGTGCGCGGGAGCGGTATCGGTCTGGCCTTGGTGAAGCACATCGCCGACGCCCACGGAGGGCGCGCGTGGGCGGCCAACGCGGAGGACGGCGGCGCCGTGGTGGCCTTCACCCTGCCGGCGGTGTGAGCACCGGGGACATGTGAAGGCCGGACACACGTGAACACCAAGCACCCGACGTGCGGCGCCGGTGCAGGCGCGAACGCGTGGCTCAGCGCACCGCGCCGGCGCGGCGGAGCTGCAGGTACACCCCCGGCGCACCCAGGAAAGGGTGTTTGCGCTGCCAGTCGCTGAGCTCCACCGAGACCCCCGAGTGCCGCTCCACCTTCCAGAGCAGGTAGTCCACCCCGCCCGAGAAGGTGAGCGCACCCTTCACGATGCGCGCCACCGAGATGCCCTTACCGCTGCGCTGCCGCGCGACGAAGCCTCGCTTGGCCACGGCCTTGGCTGCGGTGTTCACCTTGGGCGTGAGCACGGCGCCGCTCACCTCAACCGGGATCTCGAGCGCGGCCCACGCGTCGCGCAGCAGGGCGTCGTAGCGCTCGGGGTGTGCGTCGTAGATGATCGCCGGACGGTTGTTGCGCTCGGGCCGCAGCTCCGCGCCGTAGGTCGCGGCGAAGAGCGCGGTCCAGTAGTCGCGTGCGGTGCCCTTGCTCGGACCCAGGTACGCAGCCCAGCGCGCGGCCGTGAGGATGGCGGTGACGATGGTGTCCACGACGCGCTCCCGAGCGGCCTCGTCGGGGGCGTCCAACAGCACGCACGGCTGACAGAAGCGGGCCCAGATGGACGGGCTCCACGCGTCGACGCTCGCCCCCTCGCGAAATTGCTGCTCCGTGACGACCGCCACCTTGGCGCGCAGGGAGCCGTGCTGCGGGTGCGGGATCATCCAGAAGTAGATGTTGGGCGGGATGAGCCAGTTGAGCCCCGCGAGCGCGCGGCCACGCGGTGTCTGCCCGTGAAACGCCGCGTGTGTGCGGCTCAGCAGGTAGACGTCCATGATGCCCTCGGGGCTGTCCGCGCGCAGGCAGGAGCCGTAGAATAAGGCCGGGCCATACGCGTCGCCGTGTAGCTGACGCGCGTACCGCGCCACGTCGTGCGCCTCGGGGAGCACAGGAGCGCTCAGCTCCTCGCGAACGCGGGCGGCGAGCCGGTCGCGCGCGCCCGCTGCCGCGGCTGCCCCGGGGACCTGCGGAGACGTGGCGGAGGTCGGGACCACGGCGCTCAGGGGGCGACGAAGTCGACGACTGGGTCGGCGGTGACGCGCACGCGACCATCCACCGGGCGGAAGATCTCGCCGTCGATGATCATCGAGCGTTGCATCTGCAAGTCCAGCGTCTTGGCCGAGCCTGCGTTCCAGCCCGGGCCCGCCAGCCAGGGCTTGCGCACCACCATGGAGCCCAGCGCCCGGGGGAGACCCTTGGCCGGCGCGTCCACCTCGACGTACTGGAGCTGGTCTTCGGTGTAGTCCCCGAAGAACGGCGTGCGGCCGAGCACCAGCCGCTCACGCAGCGTGCTGACCAGCAGCAGCGAGCGCGACGCGTCCAGGCCCTTCTCGTCCGAGCGCCCGTCGGCCGAGAGGCTGAGCGGCTCGCCCTTGAGCAGCCCGTCTGGGTCACCCTTGAACAGGATGCGACCGACCACGCGCGCGACGGTGATGCCGATGGCGGTGGCGTGGCTCGCGCCGTCCGCGTGCACCTCGGTCTGGCAGAGCTCCGTGCCGTACGCGAAGGCGGCCGCGCCCATGAGCATGCCGCGCGGCGTGACCGCGTTGCCGTCGGCGTCCATGACGCCCTCGACCCTCAGCACGGGCCGCCGCGTGTGACGCAGCTCGCCGGCCTTGGCGGACGCCAGCAGCCGGGCCAGCTCGTCGCGGCGACCGCTCGAGCCCACCTCGCCGGCGATCAGGTCCGTGCGACCGGCAGCCAGGATGGCGATGGCCGGGTGCGGCTGGTCTCCATAGGCCTGGGGGATGGCCGTGAGCACTTCACGAATGGTGCCGTCTCCACCGCTGACCGCGACGATGTTGACCTCAGCGTCGGCGAAGCCGCGCAGCACAGCCAGCAGCTCCGTACGGGTGGTGGGGCGACCACAGGCGACGCCTATGGCGCGCAGCGGCGACTTGCCCAGGTTGGCGGCGCTCTTGGGGTTGTAGATGACGCCGATCTTCGGGGTCTGGACCCCGCTCCGGCGCTCTACGTCGGCCCGCAGCCGAACACCCTCGTGCTCCACGCGCTTGGGCTCGGGTTGCTTGAGGGCGGTCTCACTCGCACGTGCGGTGACTGGGTTCATGAGCGGCTCCGTTCCAGAGAGGTAGCGGAAAGCGTTGTCGTCGTAAAAAATTCGTACACTCGGGACCCCTTGGTCTCTGTTGTCCGCTCTTCACACGGGTGACGCAAAAAACTCACAGGTGTGAAAGGCAACCACACATGATGCTGGAAAGCTGTGTGATTATGGGCAGAAGGGTCAGTCATGGTCGGTACGGAGGGGGTGTCTTGCAACTCTGGTGCCACACGACCGGCACAGCGTCGCAACGTGTGTCGCAGCTGGGGCCAACCCGTGTCCACGAACAGCCTCTGGCGCGCGCGGTTGCCGGGCATGCGGAGTGCAGCTAGGTCGCAGCCGATGACCGACGCGACCTCCGACCGAGCACCTGAGCGCGGGCCCTACACGGCGCTGCTCATGGCAGGCAGCCGTGGCCCCACAGACCCGGTAGCCAGCTACTGCGGTATCTCCCACAAGGCGTTGGCGGACATCGCGGGCGAGCCCATGGTCGAGCACGTGCTGCGGACGCTCGCGGCGGCGAACGAGGTGGCCCGCATCATCGCGGTCATCGAAGTGCCGGAGCTGATCGAGGCGCTACCCACCGCGAAGCAGCTCATCGCCGAGGGGCGCCTCGAGGTGACCACCGCGGCGCCGTCTCCCAGCCAGAGCGTGACCAAGGTGCTGGACGCGTACTCCCCCTACCCGGCGCTCGTCACCACGGCCGATCACCCCTTGCTGACGACGGCCATGATCACCGACTTCGTCTCCAAGATCCCAGCCAACGTGGATGTCGCGGCGCTGGTGGCGCGGGAGGACACGATCCGCGCAGAGTACCCCGAGACGCGGCGCACCTATTTCCGCTTCTCCGACGAGGCCATCAGCGGCTGCAACCTGTTCGCGCTGCCCACCCCGCGCGGCCGCAACGCGATGGCCTTCTGGCGCAAGCTGGAACAAGACCGCAAGAAGCCGTGGAAGATGGCGTACTCGCTGGGCTTCGGGACGCTGCTCCGCTTCGCCCTGCGCCGGCTCACGGTGGACATGACGGCGGAGGCGATCGGCAAGCAGGCCGACGTGCGCGCCGCCCTGGTGCGCACGCGCTACGCCGAGGCCGCCATCGACGTGGACAAGCCCGACGACCTGCACTTGGTCACTCGGATCGTGACTCGGCGGCAGCAGGCCAGAACACCAGCAGCAGGTAGCCAACCGCCGCGATGAGGTAGTTTCGGATGCGACGGATGACGCCCACCGTGACGCCCGCCGAGAAGCCGAGGCCGATGGCCTCGAACACGAAGGCGTGTCCGCCTTCCGACGCGCCGAGCCCCCCGGGAATGAACACGAAGCTCGCGCTGACGAGCATGCCCGCGGCTGCCGAGAAGTAGGCGGCGTACCAGGAGATGTGGAGACCCAGCAGCCAGACGCAGACCCACACGTCGAGCGCGCGCAGGATCCGTCCGAGCAGGTGCGCCAGAAACGACATCACGAACCGCGCCTTGTGGCCGCGCCAGAACGTCGACATCAAGCCGTCGATGCGCGTGAGCTTCTCGAGGGTCTTGTCCGAGAGGCGAATGCGCAGGACGCGCAGCAGGCGCGTGAGCTGCTTGATGAAGTCGCCCTTGGCCTGACGCCACACGATCCAGGAGAGGGCGAGCAGCCATGGAACGAGCAGCGCCAAGCTGGTAATCACCACCGAGAGCCGGTCGCCGAGCACCCAGGCACCGATGATGGTGCCGCTGGCCATGAAGACCATGCTGGCCACGAAGAAGATGGTCTTGTCGAGGAGCACCATGCTGGTGCTCTCGGTCCCGCCGAGGTGGCGCTTGAGGAGGACCGCCTTGATGGGCTCGCCAGCAACGTTGCCGAAGAACGACAGCATGTTGACCGACTCACCCGCCGAGCGGATGAGGAACATGGTCACCCAGCTCACGCGCCGCTCCGGCGAGAGCAACACCCAGGACCCGGTCGTCGCGCACGCGCGCCACGCCATGGCGACCAAGAAGAGGTAGCCGAACCCCCAGCCGATCTTCCCGAAGTTCGCGGCGACCTCCGCCGGCCCGGCGGCCATGAGGAACCCGGCGAGCAGCGCCACGCCGAGCACGAGCAGCGCACCACGCACGACGCGCGCGCGCAGCGTGCGCTTCTTCGGAGCCGGCTCGACGACGACTTCGTCACTCACGCGCGGCGACCCTTCGAGGAGGCGGAGCTCACACGCGGTAGCCGTACCAAGGGTCCAACTCCTCCCGCATGATCGCGGTCATGCGAGCGACGTCCTCGGCGCGGACGACCTCACGAAAGCTGCCCACTTCACCCTTGCGGGCTTTGAACGAGTCCGGATCCGTCGGGTCACCGGGTTGCAGGCGCCGCGTCGCGTACTCGCCCTGGGCCTCGCGCACCCGAATCCGGTCGATCCGGTTCTCGTCGACGGCGGCACGGATGGTCTCGTCCGTCACGTCCGAGACGCCCATGAAGTCCACCATGCTGCGGACCGCCGCATGCGGGTCGGCGTGCATGTCCTCGTAGCGCATGAGCAGGAGATCCGAGGGGACGTGGCGGTTCTGCGCCCAGATGTTGTAGTAGCGAATCATGGTCCGGAACGAGCCCCGCGGGTGCCAGATGAACTCGTCCAGGGTCATGGTCGGGTCGACCTTCCAACGGCGCGTTACCTGGAGGTGCAGCGAGACGACGACGTCGCGGGGATCGCGTACCAGCAGCAGCACTCGCCGTCCCGCGTAGCGGCGCTTGTGGGTTCGCAGCTGCTCCGGGCGACGCCAATGCGGAGCGTCGTCGTGAAAGGGTCGGATCCGGGGGACGCGCGGGTCGAGGTCCGCGAGCGGCTCCAGCTCGAGCGGTGGCGCACCGACGATGCCGAAGTGCTTGGTGAACGCGGTGTGGAGCTGCATGCGCGCCCACGTGCCGCCGGTCTTCGGGAACCAGAGCAGGAACGCGTCCGCCCTCTGGTTCAGGTACCAGCGGTAGGGTGACCAACGCTCCACGAAGCGCGAGGTCGAGGGGTGAACGGCAGACCGGAACGCGGCGGGCGTCGCCGCCACGAGCTTCATCGTCACCTTGTCGACCGGACCCGAGGACATCGTGGCGCGTGATTAGCAGGAAACGTTCCGTCGGGCGAGGGGCCGAGCCATGGAGCCCAGTAGCCCGATTTGACGCTATTGGCGCGCTCGGTGCATATACGCGCCGTGCGGCGCAGATGGCTCGAAACCGCGTGAGTTCGCGCGAACGCGGCCATCCCACCACGT
This sequence comes from Sandaracinaceae bacterium, assembly GCA_020633075.1. Lineage (GTDB taxonomy): Bacteria > Myxococcota_A > Polyangia > Polyangiales > Houyiibacteriaceae > JADJJE01. Next base: position 577,645 of record JACKEI010000001.1, on the reverse strand, counting down.
GCGCAATGCGCCCAGTGTGCGTCCCCGACAACACCTCTCGACCACCATGACCAACGACACACCTCCTACGTTTCCCGCGTGCCTCATCGTCGGCCGCTCACCCGTCGCACTCTGGGGCATCACCGGTGAAGAGCGTCTGCGGCGCCTGATGCGCCGAGCGGGCGTCCCCGACGCGAACGTCGTTGCCGCGGACACGGACGCCGCTCCGGCGCTCCCCCCCGGGGAGACCGTCGTGCTGCTGCGCGCGGACCACGTGTTCGAGGAGCCGCTCATCAAGAGCCTGCTGACGACCCCCAGCACGGCGCTGCTGCCCACGGATGGAGGGGTCGCGCCTGCCGCGCTACACGTGACGCGCGCCCAGGCGAGCGAGGCCTGGGCCGCCCTTCGCGCCGGGGGCGAGCTGCCCGCAGGCCTTGCCGCCGACGTCACGACTCGCTCCGTGACGGAGCTCGCCGGCCAGTACAACACACACCTGCGCAAGCGGGCTGAGTTCTACGTCCTGTCGGTCACTGCGGAGACTCAGGATCGGGTCGAGCGACGGATGTTCGCGGGATCCTACAAGGGCGTCACCGACATCGTCACGCTGGTGGTGTTCCCGTGGCCCACCCGCGTGCTGACGGGCATCTTCGCGAAGCTGGGGTTCAAGCCGAACCACGTCACGACCATGGGCCTCTTGTGCACGCTCGCGACCATCTGGTTCTGGTGGAACAGCCACTTCGCGCTCGGGTTCGTAACGGCCTGGTCGATGCTCGTGCTCGACACGGTGGACGGCAAGCTCGCGCGCACGACGCTCACCTCGTCCAAATTCGGCGACATCTACGATCACGGGATCGACCTGATCCATCCGCCGTTCTGGTACTGGGCCTTCATGCACGGACTCGGTCCGAGCTTCCCGTACCTGAGCGAGGTCATGACCGTGCTGGTCATCTGCTACGTCGCCCAGCGCCTTCAAGAGGGCTACTTCATCGTGAAGTTCGGGATCGAGATGCACGTCTGGCGCTCGTTCGACAGCACATTCCGGAAGTTCACGGCGCGGCGAGATCCGAACATCGCCATGATGACCATCGCTTGGGCGCTCGGGTTCCCCGGCGAGGGCATCCTGCTGGTCGCCGCGTGGACGGTGCTCAGCCTGGGAGTACACACCTATCAGATCGCGCACGCGACCATCGTGAAGGCGCGCGGCGGCAAGATCTCGTCGTGGCTCGCCGAGCCCGCATGAGCTGCGGAGCCTGATCGTGACTCGGGGCGTCGCGAGCCTGTGCACGCTCGCGACGGAGCCCCTCGCGGCGCTCGGTGGGCGATCGCGCTGGGCGGCGCCGGGCTCTCCGTCGCGGTCCCCTGGTGAGTTCCCGGACAGCGCTGCGCGTCCCCGAGGGGTCAAACCATCGAGCGGGTTGACCCGGACCCCTCCGGTCGGTACAAAAGGATACGAATTTCGCGGACCTGTGGCCTGGCGCCGCGGCGGCCCGCCACCCTGACGCTCCCACGAGAGAAGCACAACATACCGAACATGCCCGCAGAGCCGCGCGGCGCGACAGCCCCAGAGGCCGACGAGCCGGAGTCCAACGAGCGTCGCCGCACAGTCGGTCTCGGTCGGCGGCTCGTGCTCGCGGTGTGGGGCTGCGGCATTGTGTACATCACGGTCGTGGCGTTCGCGTCGATCGTGCCGCAGGCGCTCTTCCCGGAGCGCAGCCGCGCAGCCGACCCGGCCGCGGCCGGGGCGCCCCCGTCGCGAGCCGAGTGCGAAGCCCAGCTACGGACGCTGTACGCCGACCTCATGGCGCACGCCGCCGATCAGACCCGGAACCCGAGCGAGGACGCGTCCCTGGACGCGCGCTTCTTTCGGCAATGGGACCGCGAACACACCGCTCTCACCGGCCAGTGCGACGAGTCGCTGCACGCGAACCTCGGCCGCCTGCGCCATCGAATCCAAACTAGTCTGCGACGCTACGAGCGCGAGGAGGGCCTCCTGGCCCGCACTCTCGCGCAGCGGCTGGCGGACGACGGCGCGCCACGCGCGTCCACACCCGAAGAGAATCAACCATGACGACAGGTCAAGCGCCCCAAGACAGCGGCGAAGCCACCGAGCCCGGCACGGCGAACGCGCCCGAACTCCCCACTTTCGATGTCATTCCGCTCACGAGCGAGGTGCGCCGCGCCATCGACGAGATGGGCTGGACCAACCCGACTCCGGTGCAGATCGAGGCCTATCCGCTCGCCATCGCGGGCCGCGACATCATCGTTCAGTCGCGCACCGGCACCGGCAAGACGGGCGCCTTCGGGCTGCCCCTGGTGGACCGCCTGATCGACGTCGACGGAGGGCCGCAGGCGCTCATCCTCGCGCCCACGCGCGAGCTCGCGCTGCAGTCGGCGCGCGAGATCGGCCGCATCGGCGCCAACACGGGCGTGCGCACCACCGCCGTCTACGGCGGCGCCCCGATGGAGCGGCAGGTGCGCGAGCTGGCCGAGGGCGCTCAGATCATCTCCGGCACGCCTGGCCGCGTGCTGGACCACCTGCGCCGCGGCACCATCAAGGGCGACAAGCTCAAGGTGCTGGTGCTGGACGAGGCCGACGAGATGCTCTCCATGGGCTTCGCCGTGGAGCTGCACGCGATCATGGAGCTGCTCCCGCAGAACCACCAGACGCTGCTGTTCTCGGCCACGGTGGACGGGCCCGTGCAGCGCGTGGCCGAGCGCCACATGACCAACCCCGAGTTCATCACGCTGAGCGGCGACGCCGTGGGCGCGCTGGGCATCGAGCACTTCACCTTCATGGTGTCGGGCATGGGCCGCACGCGGGACCTCGTGCGCATCATCGAGGTCGAGGACCCGGAGAGCGCCATCATCTTCTGCAACACGAAGGTGGACACCGAGCGAGTCGCGACCGAGCTCCAGCACGCTGGCTTCAACGCCGAGTGGCTGAACGGCGACATGGCGCAGAGCGACCGCGAGAAGGTCATGGCGGCCACGCGCAAGGGCGACGTGCGCTTCCTCGTCTGCACCGACGTCGCGGCCCGCGGCATCGACATTTCGCACCTGACGCACGTCATCAACTTCGAGATGCCGAACCACCTGGAGCAATACGTGCACCGCACGGGCCGCACCGGACGCGCCGGGCGCACGGGCACGGCCATCACGCTGGTGGCGCCGCAAGAGCTGGGGCAGCTCTACTACCTGCGCCTGCAGTACTCCATCTTCCCGGTCGAGCGCTCCATCCCCACCCCCGGCGAGGAGCGCACGCGCCGCGAGGCCGACCGCATCCTGATGTTGGCGCGCACCTTCCAGGGCACCACACAGGAGCTCGACCGGGCTGTGGCCAAGCGGCTGCTGACGCACCCGGACGCGGAGCACCTGATCGCTGGGCTGCTCGGGTCCTTCTTCGGCAAGGTCGAAGAGAGCGTGGACGAGCGCGCGACGGCCGCACGCCGCGAGCAGCGCCCCCGCCCCGCGCCCAACCCGGAGCGCGAGCGCAGCACCTCCAAGAGCGCGAGGCCCCAGCGAGCGGCGGCGCCCAGCGCCCCCCCGGCGCAGTCGAGCGCGCTTCCGGACGATGAGGATGACGACCTCGACAACGAGGGCTCGAGCGAGGGCGCCTCGGGCGAGCGCAGGCCCCGGCGGCGGCGCAAGCGCCGTGGCGAGTCCCAAGGGACCGAGGGCGAGCAGGCCGAGCTGACCTTCGACGCGACCGCCACGGGCGCCGAGGCTCCCTCCACGGAGAGCCGCAGGACCGACGACTCGGACGACACCGCCGACGAAGACGAGGCCAAGCTCTACGTGAGCCTCGGGCGCCGCGACGAGATCGGCGCGAGCGAGCTCAACCGTCTGTTCGTAGACGTGGGCGGCGTTCCAGCCGACCAGCTCGGACGCATCCGGGTGCGCGACCGCCACTCGTTCGTGTTCCTGCCCACGGAGCTGGCCGACGACGCGATCGCCAAGCTGAACGGCACCACCCAGGGTGACCGCGAGCTGGTGGTGGAGTTCGCCCGCAAGTAGGCGCGAGCGCGCTACGGCAAGAGCCCGGTACCGCGCTGGCGGTGACCGGGCTCTTTCAATTCAGGCGAGCTGCGGTGCCGAGGCTCAGTCCACGCGCTTGAGCACGGCGATGAGGAAGCCGCCGAAGTAGCGCAGCGGTGAGTCCACCACCAAGCTCTCCGCGCGGCGCAGCGCGGCACCCACGACGGGCACCCGGTGCACGAACGCGGCCGGCGTGAGCACGCGCACCCCGCGAAACCCTTCGAGCTGGACGTTGGGCGGCAGCAGCTTGGGGATGACGAAGGGCGAGTCCCAGCGCGTGTACATGTCCGCCTCGGTGCGCGTCTCGCTGATGCGCTGCGGACCAGCGATGCGCTTGGCGGCGTAGCGCAGGCTGAGCGGGTTGTAGAACTCCAGCAGCATGTGCCCGCCGGGGCGCGTCACGCGGGCAGCCTCGCTGAGGGCCACGCCGATGTCGGGGATGTGGGCCAGCACCTTGAAGCTGTAGACCAGGTCGAAGCTCTGGTCCTCGAAGGGCAGCTCCGTGACGCTGCCCAGCTGTACGTCCAGCCCGCGCTCTTTGGCGAGCTCGATCATGCCGGGCGAGATGTCCACCCCCTTGGCCGAGCGCGCCAGGGGAGCAAGGCGGCGCATGATCAGGCCCGTGCCGCAGCCCATCTCGAGGATGTCCTTGCCGCGCGCGAAGGGCTCCGCGACAGCGACCTCGATGTCGTCGAGCATGACGTGGTAGCCGCGCGAGCGCTCACGCTCGTACCACCCGCTGAAGTCGTCGTAGTAGGTCTTGGCCTGGGCCTGGGACGCATCCCCGGCCGGGCGCTGGCTGCGCTTGTCGCTGGACATGGCGCGTTTGGTGAGGCCAAGCGGCCCTCCGGTCAAGCGCAGAGTTCGTCGTAGAGGGCCTCGTAAGCCGCCGCCATGGGGGCGCGCGTGTACGCGTCGAGGACGCGCGCCCGCCCCGCCGCACCGTGGCGCGCGCGCGCTGCGGCGTCGTCCAGTAGACGCGCCATCACGTCCAGCACGGCGCCCTCTGTGACCTCGGTGGCGATGGCCGCGTCGCCCTCGCAGAGCTCCTCGGCCGGCGTCCCGGTGCCGACCACCACGGGCTTCCCGAGGGACATGGCCTCGAGGATCACCAGCGGGTAGTCCATCTTGGCGTAGAGCGTGTCCGTGGGCAGGAGCACCACGTCCACCGCGCCCAAGAGGTCATGGATGGCGTTGGTCTCGCCCACCCACACGACCCTCTCGCTCACGCCGCGCTCCTGCGCGTGGGCCCGGAGCGACTGCTCCGCCTCCTTGGCGCCGGCCGTCTTCGCGCGGCAGGCCATGACCAGCAGGGCGTCGCGCCCAGGTAGCGCTGCGAAGGCGTCCAGCACGGTGACGGCGCCGCGTCCGAACTCGAGGTCCCCCGGATAGCAGAAGAGAGGCGCGTCCGCCGGCAGCGCGAACTGCCCACGCGCGCGCAGCACCTCTGCCGCGGTCGGTGGAGTGAGAGGCGCAATCGCGGGAGGGATACGCACCAGGCGCTCCCGCGAGACGCCGGCCGCCAGCATGCGCGCCTCCGTGTGGGCGCTGAGCACTACGTTCTTGTCTGCGAAGAGCACCCGCGCGGCCTCTTGCTCCTCGCGCGGGGCGCTGCAGATGGTGTGCACGGAGGGGATGCGGCGCAGGCGGGTCGCCAGCCGCCCAGCCGCCGAGCTCTTTGGGTTGGGGGCAAAGAAGAAGTGCAGAAGGTCCGGGGCGCTGCCGAGCATGAGGCGCCCCATGACGCGCGCGTTGTCCTTCATGCCAGGCGCAAAGCCGCCTGCGCTCGCCGGATACACGGGGTCGGCCCCCACCGCGTCACCCAGCGTGTGGTCCTCTCCGCGGCGGGTCATGACGGCCGGCGCGTAGCGCGTGAGCCCCAGCGCGAGGTCGCGCACCAGGTTCTTGGAGCTGTCGTTCCACGGGGGCGCGACGGGCTTGGAGACGTAGAGGACGCTGGCCATGAGCCGCGAGATAGCCCAAACGGCGCGTGCGCGCCCCTCGCCGACGTCGCCCTACTCGGCGTCGGGGTCCTCGCGCCCGCCGTCGCGACGGCGCTTGTCGCGGTCCTTGTCGCGCTTGGGCGACACCTTCGCGCGGACATCGGGCTTCACGCCCCCCGAGTCGTTGGGGATGAAGCGGATCTCAGTCTTGATCTCGAACGACAGGCTGGTCAGCGCCCGGTAGAACTCGTCGGCCAGGTCGGTGGCCTCGAGGAACTCACGCACCTCACGGGCCACGACACGCACGACGGCGTTCTTGGTCTCGTCCACCTGAGAAAAGAAGACGTTGGCAAACTCCTTGGGGAGCTTGGCCTCTTCGACCGCGCCGACCGCGCCACGGAACGCGCTGTCGGCCTTGGTGAAGGTCTCGACGCCCGCCTCGACGCTCTTCTCCACAGCCCGCCGCAAGGTCTCGCGGAACAGGCTCTCGCGGCGGTCGCGACGGTGCTCGGAGCCGTGCTCTGGCCTGGGAGGCTGGCTTGGGCGAGGCGGCTGGCTTTGGCGGGGTGGCGGAGCAGCGCGGGGCGGCGGCGACGCTTCGTCGTCGTGGTCGTCCTCCTCGTCCTCGTCGTCCTCGTCCTCATCGTCTTCGTGGGTGGCGTGGCTGTGGTCATGGCGCGCGCTCGCTTCTTCGCGTGCGCGGTCTGCCCCGCTCTTGGCCGTGTCGTCCGTGCGTGAGCGCACGCCGGCGCGGGCCCTTGGCTTCGGGCGCTCTTCTGCGTCGAGATCCGTCGCGTCGTCGTCATCGTCGGTGGGGTCGACCATCCTCTCTCCGTACTCGCTTTCGCCGCCCGCGGTCAACGGCGGCGAGCGATTGCTCTCCCGACAGGTCGCTCTACACTGCCGCGCGTGTCCACTGCGCCCGCACTCGGTCGTGTCTATCTCGTCGGCGCCGGACCCGGCGACCCGGAGCTGATCACCCTGCGCGCCCTGCGCCACCTGCAGCAGGCCGACGTCGTGCTCTACGACGCGCTGGTGCACGCCGAGCTGCTGCGCCACGCGCCGCCGGGCGCCGAGCGCATCTTCGTCGGCAAGCGCGGTGGTCGAGTCAGCGAGCGGCAGACCGCGATCAACGAGAAGCTGGTGGAGGCCGCGCGCGCGGGCCACCACGTGGTGCGCCTCAAGGGGGGCGACCCCTACCTCTTCGGGCGTGGCTCCGAGGAGGCCGAGGCCCTCGCCGCCGCCGGCATCCCCTTCGAGGTGGTGCCGGGAGTTCCTTCTCCGCTGGCGGCGACAGCCTACGCGGGCCTGTCCCTCACGCACCGTGACCTGGCGTCCAGCGTGGCCTACATCACGGCCACCGAGTCACCCGAGAAGGACGCGTCGAGCCACGACTGGGGGCGCTTGGCCACGGCCACCCAGACGCTGGTCATCTTCATGGGTCGCCGCCGCCTGCCTGGCCTGATGCGCGCGCTGATGGAGCACGGGCGCTCCCCTGAGACCCCCGTGGCGGTGGTGCAGTGGGCGTCACTTCCGCGTCAGCGGACGGTCGTGGGCACGGTCGCCGACATCCACGAGCGCGTCGCCGCAGCCGGCATCGGGACGCCCGCGCTGACCATCGTGGGCGAAGTGGTGACGCTGCGCGACTCGCTGCGCTGGTTCGACAACAAGCCCCTCTTCGGCCGGCGGGTGCTGGTGACGCGCGCCGTGGATCAGGCCGGCGCGCTGGTCGCGCGGCTGCGTGCGGCCGGGGCAGACACCCTCTGCTTGCCGACGATCCGGGTCGAGCCCCCGGCCGACCTCGAGCCTCTGCGGAAGGTGGTCGCGGGGCCACTCAGCTACCGCGCCGTGGTCTTCACCTCCGCCAACGCGGTGCGCGCGTTCTTCGACGAGCTGTACGCTCAGGACCGCGACGCCCGCGCGCTAGGCACGGCGCTGGTGGCCGCCATCGGCCCCAAGACGGCGGACGAGCTCCGCGCTCGCGGTGTGCGCGCAGACCTGACCCCCACCGACAGCCGCGCGGAGGGCATCCTCGAGGCGCTGTTGTCGGTCGTCCAGCCAGGAGACAAGGTGCTGCTCCCCCGCGCCAAGGTGGCCCGCGAGGTGCTGCCCGGCTCGCTACGCGCGGCGGGAGTCGAGGTCGATGTCGTGACGGCGTATGAGACGCTCGGACCGGACCAGGAGACCCGCGCCGCGCTCCGGCAGGCGCTGGCTGCCGATGCAGACGAGGACGGACTCCCGCCAGTGGACACAGTGGCCTTCACGTCGTCGTCCACCGTGCGCAACCTGCTGGACGCCCTCGCGGAGGACGGCGCCGATGCACACGCGCTGCTCGCTGGCCGCACGCTGCTCTCGATCGGCCCGGTCACCTCTGCCACGCTACGAAGCGCGGGGCTCGAGCCCACCCTCGAAGCCTCGCCCCACACGGTGGCCGCGATGGTCGAGCTCCTCGAACACGACGCCCACACGAAGACCCGCTCCACATGACCCTCCCCAGCTCTCCAGCCCGTCGCGCCTCTACCCTGTGCGTCACGCTCGCGCTCGCCGCCCTGCTGCCGGCTGTCGGGTGCGCGGGCTGTGGCGACGCGTCGGCCCAGACACCCGTGCGCGTGGACGCCGCCGACCTCCCTTGCGCGGACTTCGACCCGACGCTCGAAGAGTGGGAGACCGCAGGCTGGTTTGGCGACACCTGCGAGTGGATCCCCTTCACCGCCCGCACCACCTTCGAGATCGCGCACCCCCTCGGTCGCGTGCCGAAGGCCGTCCTGATCTACATCGCGTTCTCGGCAGACGGCGCGTCCGCGACCCTGGCCTCCGGCGACGCTGGGCTGATCGTGGGGGCGACCAGCGAGACGGTGTCGGTGCGCAACAACACGGACCAACGCTTCTTCCTGCGCGTCGTCGCGCGCTGAGGGCGATGCCCCTCGCGCCGCCCCCAGTGACCCTGCCCTACGCCACTCAGGTGGAGCGCGACATGGTGCGTGCGCGCTTGGTCGCAGCCCTGGTGACGGGGCCCTGCGGGCTGCTCCTGCTGCTCGCCTCCCCCGGCGAGTTGGTGCTGTTCCTGCTCGGCGCCCTCTGTGTCCTGGCTTCCGTGGGCTGGCTGGTCGCCGCGCGGCGGGGCCGTAAACGCGCCGTCGAGCGCGCAGCCTGGAGCCTGACCCTGCGTGAAGACGGGCTCTCGGTAAGCACGGCCGAAGGCACCCTCGACCTCCCGCGCGCGAACATCGTCGGCATGTCCCTCGACGACGACACGCTGCAGGTCGTCTGCGCGCTCGCCGACGGGACCGAGCTGCGCCTCGACCCAGCCTGGGGCTCCCTGGGTGTGGTCGATCTCCACAGCCTCCTCGAGGACTGGTGGACCGGCAGGCTCCCCTCCGACGCTGGATAACTAGGCAAAACCAGACGCTTTTCTACGCGCTGCAATCGTTGACACGCGATTCCGGCGCGAACTATCCTGCGGCTCCCCGTGGCGCCCTTGGGTCCACCCGACCGAGCGCGCGACCGTCGAGCGCCCGTGCGACGGGGGCGAAGGAGCAGCATGTCGCAGCGGATTCTTGTGTTTGAGAAGGACAGCGCCTTTTCCGAGCAGCTCTCGGCGGGCTTCGGGCAGGTTGGCGCCAGCGTCACGGTCGTGACCGACGGCAAGGCCGGCATTGCCGCGGCCGAGGCCACACCGCCGACCTTGATCTTGCTCGCCATCGAGCTCGACGGGATGAATGGATTCCTCGTCTGCAAGAAGATCAAGAAGGACCCGGCGCTCGCCGAGATCCCGATGGTCATCTTGTCGAGCGACGCCAACGCCGACGAGATCTTCGAGCAACACAAGAAGCTGCGCACGCGCGCGGACGAGTACGTCAAGAAGCCCGTCTCCTTCGACGCGCTCTTCGACATCTGCGCGCGCTTGGTGCCGCTCGACGCGAACGGCGGCGAGGGCGAGGCGCTCGACGAGGAGCTCGAGGCCTTCACGGATGACGCCTTCGACGCCCTGCTGCTGGAAGAGGAGCCCGCCGAGGCGGTCATCATCGAAGAAACGGCGCCGGAGAACGAGTTCGACGGACTCCTGGGCGCGCTGCAGGAAGACGAGGAGCCCCCCCCGACCGACGCGCCTCCCGAGCCCGCGCCCGCACCAGCGCCGGAGCCGGAGCCGGAGGTCGTGGTGGCGGCCCCGGCCGCGCCTGCGGCTGCGATCGACACGGGCGCGTTGCGAGCCGCCGAGGCGCGCGCCACCGCAGCCGACGAGCGCGCGAGCGCCGCCGACGAGCGAGCCCGGACGCTCGAGGCCCGCCTCGCGGCGCTGGAGAGTGAGCTCGCCGCTGCGAAGGGGAAGGCCAACGAGGCGGACGTGCTCAAGTCCGAGGTCGCGGCCCTGCGTGAGCAGGCCACGAAGAGCGGCGGCGTCTCCAGCCGTGAGTTCCTGGATCTGCGCGAGGCGTTGAACGGCAAGGACAAGGAGCTGCTCGGCCTGCGCGACCAGATCACGTCCAAAGAGCGACAGCTGCTGGACCTGAACGACAAGAGCCTCGCCACGGAGCGCAAGGTCGCGGACTACGAGGACAAGCTGCTTGGTCTCGAGCGCGAGAAGGTGCGCGCCGACGAAGAGGTCGCCGCGCTGCGAGCCGACAAAGAGGCAGGCGCCAAGCGCGCCGAAGACCTGAAGGCGCGCATCGAGCGGGCCGAGGCGAAGGCCGAGAAGCTGCAAGGCGAGCTGGACGCGGAGCGCGCCCGCGCGGCGCAGGAGCTCTCGGACGCGCGCGCGGCCAGCGCGGCCCAGCTGGAGGCCCTGACCGACGCAAAGGACTCCGAGTTCGCGATGTTGCGCGCCACGTCGGCGGCGCAGCTCGAAGAAGCCACGGCGAACGCGAGCGCAGCGCTCGAGGCGCTGCGAGCCGAGCTCACGGCCGAAGCGGACGCACGCCAGACCGCCCACGAGCAGGCGCTGCGCGACGCGCAGGAGCAGCAGGAGCAGGCCCTCGCAGCGGCCGCAGCGGCAGCCGCCGAAGCCCAGGAAGCAGCGCTCGCGGCGCTGCGGGCGGAGCACGACGCCCAGCTACAGGCGAGCGCAGCGCAAGCCGCGGAGGCCCTCGAGGCCCGCGTGGCGAGCGAGCAGGAGGCAGCAGCCGCCGACAAGCAGCGCGCCGTCGCGGCGGCCGAGGCCGAGCACAGCAAGCAGCTCGCGCTCGTTGGCCGCAAGCTGGCCGACACGGAGTCGAAGCTGGCGGAAGCGACAGCCAACGGCACTCAGCTCAGCGCGCGCGTCGCCGAGCTCGAGGAGTCCGAGTCCGCGTTGAACGGCAAGCTGGCTCTCACCGAAGGGGAGCGCGACCAGCTGCGAGGCGACCTCGAGGCCCGCACCAGCGAGCGTGACGAGCTGGACGCCCGCGTGGCCGCGCACGTCGCCACCATCGCCGCGCTCGAAGCGTCGAAGGCGGACGCAGAGGCCCAGATCGCAAGCCTGACGGCGGACAACGCGCAGCTGACAGAGCGGCTGGAGCGCGCCAACGCGAAGATCGAGACCGACGAGCAGCTGCTCGAGCGAGCACGCCGGGCGATGGCCATCGGGCTCGGGCTGCTCGAGGATCAGAAGAACAACTCACTCGCGGCGGAGTAGACCGGGCGCGATAGAACGGCCCGTTCGTATGCGGGCTGCTACTGCCCGGCGTCAGGCTCGCCGCTGGCCGGGTGCAGCAGCGCGTCGAGCTTCCCCTGCCTGTCCAGCGCGGCGATGTCGGTGTAGCCCCCGTACGGCCGCCCACCGATGAACACCTGCGGCACGGTGTGCTGCCCGGTCTCTTGCAACAGCCACGCCCGGGCAGCTCGGTCCCCGTCGACGCTCACCCGCTCGTAGGGGACCCCCTTCTGGTCAAGCAGCCGGATCGCCGCGAAGCAGTAGGGGCACGAACCGGTCACGTAGATCTTTACGGGCGCTGCACTCATACCGTCTCAGTCGAGCGCGGGGGCGACACGTTACCGGGCCCGCGGCGCCTGCGCATGCATCCGAAGCGCGCTTCTGCTAACCCCGACGCCGTGGCTCGGACGCTCCCCCCCCGATTCCTCCTCGTCCTGACCGCGGCGCTCGCGCTCGGCGGCAGCGCATCGGCGCACGCGCAGCGCGTCATCGGCGGCCCGACGGCGTGGGCAGAGACGGAACGCGGCGGCATCCGCGGCGTGACGATTGGCCCCATCGAGTCCTCGCAGCAGCCGGGCCGCGGGTACGGGACCCCCTACAGCGCCGCCCTGCTGGACCACCTCGTGGAGATGGGGGTCACCTGGGTCTCCCTCACGCCCTTCGGCCGCATCTGGTCACTGTCCAGCACGGACATCCAGATGGACTTCGAGGCGCCCTACGAAGACAACCGCGTCGCCGTGCGCCGCATGATCACGCAGGCCCGCGAGCGAGGCATCCGCGTGCTGGTCATCCCGCACCTGTGGGTGGAGACCGGCGGCTGGCGGGGCGAGCTGGACCCCGGCAGCGCCGAGGGCTGGACCGCCTACCAGGCCAGCTACCGTGACTTCTTGCTGCGCTGGGCGCGGGACGCCGCCGACGCCGGCGCGGACGCGCTCAGCCTGGGCGTCGAGTGCAAGAGCTGGTCGGGACGCTTTCCGCGCTTCTGGACCGAGCTCATCCGCGACGTCCGCGCGGTCTTCCCGGGGCTGCTCACGTACAGCGCGAACTGGGACGAAGTCGAAGACGTCCTATTCTGGGACCAGCTGGACTTCATCGGCATCAACGCGTTCTACCCTCTCGCGGACGAGAACGGCGCCTCGGACGAGCAGTACCTGAGCGGCGCCCTCGGACGGGCGCGCGACGTGGCCGCGCTCGCCGAGGCAATCCAGCGGCCCGTGCTGTTCGTGGAAGTGGGCTACACCACGCGCGCGGACGCTGCCGTTCAGCCTTGGCTGTGGCCCGACGACATGGAGGGCGTGGTCATCGACGAGCGCGAGCAGGCGCGCGCCCTCGAAGCGACCTTCCGCGCCTTCCTCGGGGAGCGCTGGTTCGCGGGCTTCTTCGTGTGGCGGTACTACGCCAGCCTCGACGACGTGTCGCAGGAAGCCCGCTGGGGCTTCAGCCCGCACACGAAGCTGGCGGAGACGGTGCTGCGCGACGCCTTCGCCGCGCCGTGGGCCGCAGACCCCTCACCCTTCGTCTTCGAGCGCACCCCCGTCTCCTGGTTGGACCCCCTCTTCCCCGACGAGCTCTCGCGCTGAGCCGGGCTGTTCCCCGACGGGCTGTACGCCGCTGGTGCGGCCACGCCGTGCACGCCACGCGGCGGCGATGTCCGTGCCCACCCAAGACAGCGCTTCCAGAGCGAGACCCGCGAGGCACAGGAGACCCACCACGCCCGCCGCGCTGAGCGACACGATGCGCCCGAACAGGGCCTGGGCGAAGGCCGCGATGAACGCGAGGAGCACGACGAGCCAGCCGCCGAGGAGCGCGCCGCCCACGTTCAGCAGCGCACGCCAGCGGGGGTTCTGGACCCTCTCCACGATGAAGGGCAGCGCAACGAACAGCAGCGCCAGCGCGATCACCCACGCCATCTGCGGGTCGGCGAAGCTGGAGGTGCGCATGGGCGGCAACAGCGGCACCGGCCGGTCCGAGCTGCAGCCCTCCGTGCGGACTCCCCACGAGAAGAACCACGTCGGCAGCAACAAGGCGACGATGACGAGGCGCCGAAAGCGACGCGGAGGGACCTTGAGTCGGCTGAGGAGCTGAGAACGCATGGGCCGGCGGAGTGTAACCGCCAGCCGCTCGATTCTCACGGCGTCCACACACAAAAGCGCCGAGGCCATCGCCAGCCGGCGGCGCGCGCGGGTTGAGCGGAGCTACCCGAGCTGCCAGGCTGCGCGCCGTGATTCGCCTCGACTCCGTCAGCAAGCAGCATGGTCGCCAGATCCTGTTCCTCGAAGCCTCTATGGGGGCCTTCGCGGGCGACCGGATTGGCCTGGTGGGCCCGAACGGCGCCGGCAAGTCCACCGTCTTTCGGATGATCGTGGGCGAGGAGCCGCCCGACAGCGGCAACGTGGTCATCGAGCGTGGGGTGACCGTTGGCTACTTCAGCCAGAACGTCGGTGAGATGGCGGGCCGCAGCGTGGTGGCCGAGACCATGGCTGGCGCGGGTGAGGTGTCGGTGGTTGGCGCAGAGCTGGCGGAGCTGGAGGAGGCCATGGCCGACCCCGCCCGCATGGACGAGCTCGACGCCATCGTGGACCGCTTCGGACACGTCCAGGCGCGCTACGACGAGCTGGGCGGCTACTCCCTGGACGCGCGCGCCCGCGAAGTGCTGGCGGGGCTGGGCTTCCGCGAGGAGGTCATGAACGGGCCCGTGGACGCCCTCTCGGGTGGCTGGAAGATGCGCGTGGCTCTCGCTCGCATCCTGCTGATGCGCCCCAACGCGCTGCTGCTGGACGAGCCCACCAACCACCTCGACATCGAGTCCATCATCTGGCTGGAGTCATACCTGCGGGCCTTCGAGGGTGCGCTGGTCCTGACCTCGCATGACCGCGCGTTCTTGAACGGCCTGGTCACCAAGATCGTGGACATCGACGGCGGCGAGCTGACGACCTACACGGGCAACTACGACTTCTACGAGCAGCAGCGGGCGATCCAGGACTCCCAGCAGGAGGCGCAGTTCGCGCGGCAGCAGGCGCGCCTCGCGAAGGAGCAGGCCTTCATCGACCGCTTCAAGGCGCGCGCAAGCCACGCCGCGCAGGTACAGAGCCGCGTGAAGAAGCTCGAGAAGATCGAGCTCATCGAGCCGCCACGGCGCGCCGCCCGCACACGCTTCGAGTTCAAGAAGCCGCCCCGGGGAGGCGACGACGTGGTGCGCGTCGAGGGCATCTCGAAGGCCTACGGGGACCGCGTCATCTACGACCACTTCGACTTCTTGGTGCGCCGCGGCGAGCGCTGGTGCGTGATGGGCGTCAACGGCGCCGGCAAGTCCACGCTGCTCAAGCTCATGGCGGGTCAGAGCAAGGCCGACTCGGGTGAGGTCCTGCTCGGGGCCAGCATCAAGATGGGCTACTTCGCTCAGCACGCCATGGAGACCCTTGAGCCGAACGACACCGTGGTGGAGTCACTGCAGCGGCCCTTCCCCACCGCCAGCCTGGGGCAGCTGCGCAACCTGGCTGGCGCCTTCGGCTTCTCGGGTGACGAGGGCGACAAGCCCTGCCGCGTGCTGTCCGGTGGAGAGCGCGCGCGCGTCGCGCTGGCCCGCATGCTCTACGACCCGCCCAACCTGCTGATCCTGGACGAGCCCACCAACCACCTCGACATGGGTACGAAGGAGATGCTGGTGGAGTCCTTGCGGGACTTCGACGGGACCATGGTGTTCGTCTCCCATGACCGGGCGTTCTTGTCGGCCCTGAGCAACCGCGTGCTGGAGCTCACCGACGACGGGCCGCGCGTGTACACGGGTGGCTACGACGAGTACGTCGCCCAGTCCGGACACGCGGCGCCCGGGTTGCGCTGAGGCGCCCCTTGGACCTGGCCGTTCCGCCCGACGACGCGTCACTCCACTCGATGCTCACGCAGCTCGGCGCTTGGCCACACACGCCTGGCGCGGACGCGGCGCACCCGGAAGCACCGCGGGATGGAGCCGACCACGCCGATGCCTTGACGACGCGCGCGCTGGCGAGGCTGGGCGAGCTCGAGGCGCAGCACGGCGTTCAGCTGCTGGGCGACCACGACCCGGGCGTGGCCTCGGGGTTCTTCGTGGCGCGTGGAGCAACACCGTCCACGGCGCAGCTGACGCGTCTCTTGCGCTCCTGGGAGGCCTTCGACCGCGCCTTCGAAGCCTGCGAAGCGCAGGAAGAAGCGGCGCTGTTCGACGAGCGGCTGCGGCCCTTTCTGGCCGCCCTCGGGGCGCCGAGCGTGTGGGCCGCCATCGCGTCGGAGCACGCCTTCGTGGTGGATGGACGACACGTTGCGTCGCTTCCGGACGAGCGGCTGGCGGCACACCTGGCACGCGTCGGCCGTGACGCTGGCGAACAGCCGCCGGGCGCGGCGGGTGACGCAGAGAGCGCACAGAGCGACGCCGACGCGGCTCTGCGCGGCCTCCGGCGGGTGCTGACTCAGCGCGAGCGGCGGGGCGTGCGCTGACCTGAAACATCCCCGTGACCAGCGCGGAGGTGTTTGGGTCAGCCTGTGGGTTGTAGGGGACCAGCGCCAGACCGAGTTCGGCGGCGCTTCGCTCGAGGCCGAGGCGGCGACGGTGTTGGTAGCGGGCCTCGTAGGCTGCTTGCCCGACGTCGACGTAGTCAGCGCCGAATCGAAGCATGCGATACACGAGGGTCGCGAGCTTGCGAGCGACCACAAAGACGGCGCGCGCCCGCTGTGGCGAGAGGCCTGCCTCCGGTATGCGGCTCCGAGAGCCGATTTCGAGCGACTGAGGGTCACGGCGGCGTTGCGGAATACGGCGGCCAATCGAGAGGCACCCATGCCATTGCATCTCTTCTTCAAGGGCTTGCCGCCAGAGACGGCGACTCGAGGACACAGTCTTAGCCATGACACGAAGTGCTTCTCGGTTGGGAACTTCGCGATGTCGAAGCCGATCCCGGTGAGGATCGTGCGCGCGTTCTCGGCACCGATGCCATCGATGGTTGTGGAGGTCAACGCCAGCGACGCGCCACAGCGTCTCGCGCAGGGGAGCTCTCCGCGCGTCTTCATCGTCTTCGCCTTGCTTCGATTCGGATGCGGAGGACAGGGCTCGTCCTCGCGGTCCTCAGGCCGCAGAGTCTGCAACTCCACATCCAGCCGGGTGTCGTATTCGGCGACGATCGCGGTGACGTCGTCGTACATGCGCAGCGCCATCGCGAGGTTGAAGAGGTGCTCCTCGTGCCAGGTGCCTGTCAGAACTCGGCGATCTTCTCCTCAGGTTGCCGACAGCGCGGATGTCGAAGCGCAGCCAATCGATGAGGGTCTCGCTCGCCCTCGACGATGGCACGGATGATGGCCATCCCGTCGTGCCCGTGATGTCGGTGACCGCCCGGTGAACCAGCACATTCATCTGGTCCAGCGCCTTCTGCATGTGATGAACCCAGCGCTTCTGACTCTCCGAGTAGCTGCTCCGTTCCCGCGTCAACGCACGTAGACGTCCGAGTTGGCCGCTGGGACGAAATGACCCCCGCAGTAGGCCGCACGCGTGCAGCAGCTGGAGCCACTGGCAATCCGCCATATCCGTCTTGCGCCCCGGCACGTTCTTGAGTGTTCGCGCGTTCACGAGCACCGGCTCGATCCCGGCGGCCTCGAGAACCTCGTAGACCGGGACCCAGTAGACATAGGTGCTCTCCATCGCCACCGACTCGACCTGCAGCTCCTGCAGCCATGCGACCATGCGATGCAGCTCCGGCGTGGTCGCGCCGAACTGACGCACTTCGCGTTCGCCGTCGTCCTGCTCTGGACCACACACCCAGTGCTCGGTACTCCCTATGTCGACTCCCGCGACCCATCGACGTGACGGACTCAGCTCGAGTCGTCCGGCCCCACTTGATTTCTTCTTCCTGTTCATCGATACCTCCAGAGAGGCGCCGCTGCGGCCCGAGATGCGTCCATTTGGAATCTGACCTCGGGGAGTCCTCGTGAAATCACGACGCTCACCAGTGAAGGATGGCCGGCTCGGACCCAAGCTAGAGCTGAGGCAATACAGCGCTAGTGAACAACGGGGTGTAGCTGCCGCAGCGGTGTCTCCCCTTCAAGGTGCACCACATCTCGCGCAGATGTTTCTCTCCTGCAGGATCCGGCCCCGGCCGGTCGCTTTGCTAGAGCACGATCCAGGCTCGGCGGAAGCCCTGGCTTGTTCGAAGGCCCGCATGCGGCGTTGCTCCTCCTCGCCGATGCTCGCATCGACTCGTCGTCGCGCCTTGCCTGCGAACCTTCGCCCTGCGCCAGGCCCTTCCGGCGATCCTGAGCGTTGCTCTAGCAGGGCCCCTGACCGAGAGCTGTGGAGCGGCCTCTGCTAGAAGCCGAACGACACGCCCACGCGCACGGCGCCCTGCAGGTACGTCGTGCCCGTGCCGCGGAGGTTGAAGTAGTCGAGCCGGAAGCCACACTCCGCGAAGAGCGCGACGCTGTCGCTCAGGTGAGCCTGCGCGCCCCCGAGCAACCCCATGACGGCGCCTTGCTCGGGGTCCACGCCCGCGTCGGTCGGCACCCACACGCTGATCCCGAGAGGGACGCCGACATAGAGCTCGAGCAGACTGGCACCCAGCGCCAGCACACCGCGGAACTTGAGCCAAACGCCGAGCCCCAGGAGCGAGAGCCTGTTCGCCCCGACGGGCGCCCGGTCCGCTTGAATGGAGACGAAGTCCCCGAACCCGCCCACGACGAAGAAGGGACCGATGGGCAGCTCGACGCGCAGGCCTACGGTCGGCGCGGGGCCGAGGTCCTGAGAGATCCCCGTGCCGCCGCTCGACTGCCGTGCGCGTCCGCCGAGGTGCACGCCGCCGAACACCGCGAGCCGCGCGCGGTTGGGCCCGTAGCTGGGATCGCTCGGGTCACGGTAGCTGTACGTGTCCTGCTGCGCGGAGGCCGTCATGGGTGCGGCAGCGCCGACCAGCGCGACCATCGCGGCCAGCGCGGCCAGCACGGCGTGAGCAGCCGGCGGACGAAGGGGCTGAGGTCGAGTCTTCATGGTCAGTCTTGGCACGCGTCCTCCCGGTGTGGTCCGAGCGCGCTGACGACCGCGCGTGGTCGGCAGCTTCGGAGCCAGCATTGCCGACACCAGCAGCGCGCGCAACGGCGCGGACCCGGTCCCCGTCGCTTGTGTGTTGACGACGCACGACGCGTGCCGCAGGGAGACCGTTCCTCCCATGCGCGCGCTCCGACAGCACCGGCTATTCCGCGACCACCCCGAGCGCCATCAACTCGTGGACACGGCGGTGCCCCTCGCGCTGACGGCCTTCTCCTTCGCGCTGATGTCCGCCGTGGACACCATGTTCGTCACGGGCTTGGGCGTCGCCGAGCTCGCGGGCGTCGGCCTCGGCGGCATGCTGACCTTCGTCGCCATCATCACTACGGGGAGCCTGCTGCGGGGTCTCAAGATCTGCATGGTGCAGGCCGAGGGGCGGGGGGAACCCAGCCTTGGCTACCTGGGCGCGGGCCTGCGCATCGGAGTGCGCGCCACGCTGCCGACGATGGCCGTGCTGATCGTGCTGGGCTTCCTCACGCCCCACCTCCTGACCACCGACGCGTCGGCGCTCGCGGCACGTGACTACATCTGGGTGCGCTGCACCTCCATCCCGATGCTCTTCGCGCTCATGAGCGTACGCGAGGCCTACTACGGGCGCGGGGACACGCGCACGCCGCTGCGCGCCATCCTGGCCGCGAACGTGCTCAACGCCGTCTTGAACGCCGTCACCATCGAGGTGTTCGGCTGGGGGGTGCGCGGGGTCGCGCTGACCACCGTGCTCGCAGTGGCGCTGCAGCTGGTCTGGCTCGCTCGCGGACAGCGCGCGTTTGGCTTCGGGTGGGACGCTGCGACGCCCGCGCACACGCGCGAGATCCTCGCTATCGGGCTGCCCTTCGCGGGGCAGAAGCTGCTCGAGACGGGCGCGTTCACGGTCATCGCGGCCATGATCGCCAGGACGGGCGACTCGGCGGCAGCGGCCCATCAGATCGGACTGCAGCTCCTGCTGCTGGGCAACCTGCCGTCAGTGGCGCTCGGAGACGCGGTGAGCCTCGTCGCCGGGCGCCTGGCCGGTCAGGGCGACGTGCTGCGAGCGCGGTCCGTCACGGCGTTCGCGCTGCGCGTGGGCCTCGCCTGGACCTTCGTGGTGGGCACCGGCGCGGCCGCCCTCGCGCCCCTCATCGGGCCGCGCTTGGTGCCCGGCGACCCAGAGATCGTCTGGGTCCTCTGGGCCTGCTCGGCGTTGCTGATGCTCGAGTCCACGTCGTTGGTGGCGCAGGGATACCTGCGCGCCACGGGTGACCCGCGCTACCCCTCGGTCGTGGTCATGGTCAACGCCGTGCTCATCAGCCCAGCGCTCGCGGCCGTCGGCATCTACGGCTTCGGGCTCCACGCCTCGGCCGCGTGGCTCGCCTTCTTGGTGGAGGTGAGCGCGTCCACGGGGTTGCTGTGGCGGCGCATCCACCGCCGTACGGTGGCGCTGAGCTCCGCGTCGGGCTTCGGGTACAACCCCTCCGACGCGGCTGCTTGAGCGGCTGGGCGGTGGTCGCAGGCGGCGCGCACGACGGCCGCACGAGCCGCGCAGCCGCCGGCAGCGCCAGCTGCCTCAGCCGCCTGCGGGAACGCGCACGAGGCCGACGGGGGCCCAGCGGCGCTCCCCGGTCGCGAGCTCGACCTGCACGCCGTGGGCGGCCCGCAAGAGCACGGTGCCACTCACCCACTCCGGCTGCTCGCGCGTGCGCGTCTCGATGCGCGTCCCCACGGCGATGCCCCCGTCACGCAGCGCCTCCATGGGGAGATCCTCGCTGCTTCCGTCCGCGTAGACCACGCGGCGCAGCTCGCCCACCAGCTCCCCGACCACGGCCTCGTACCACTGACCGTCGCCCGTATAGCGCGCGAGGACCAGCGAGCCGGTCTGCCCGAACGCCGCAGGCGCAGGCGCCGCAAAGACCGTCGCCGGCATGCTCGCGGCCGTGACGCGCACGAAGGGCACGGACGTCCACCAACGCTGCCCGTCGGCGCCCGCCACACCCAGCGCGTGACCGACGCGCCGCTCGATGGTCACCGGAACCGCGACCCCATCACGCAGCGCTTCGCCGGGCATGACCGGCGTCAGCCGGTCTGGCATCACCCCGTCGGGCGCGAGCGTCTCGGTGTCGCCGTCCGCGTACAGCACCGACAGCTGGTTGCCGGTCACCGCGGTGACCACGCCCACGTAGTAGTAGCCCTGCCCCTGATAGTTCGCGAGCACCACCGTACCGGGCACGGTCGCGCCTACGGCGACGGGGGCCGGCGCCGCAGCGGGAGCGGGCACGGGTGCTACGGCGGGGACTGGCGCGGGCGGCGCCGGCGGAGCGGGCGCCTCCGAGGAGCACGCCGCGAGCAGCGCGCAGAATGCCAGCCCAACCCCACGCCACCCCGAGTCCACCGTCGTCTGCGTCATGTCTGTGCTCATCGTGTACCCCACATTCGGACCCGGTCCGGACACGTCTACGGAGTCAGCCCCTGCTGCTCCACGTCGTGCCAAGCCGGGTCGTGATCCAAGAACTGCTGCAGCCACGGGAAGATCATGGACGGGTCGCCCACGCCCGTGAGCGTGGCCGCCACGATGGCGGTGTGTCCCTCCCCGTTGATCAGGTACGTGCCATAGCGGTCCCCATAGCGCTCACTCAGCACCGCCGTCTCGCGCCGCAGCTCGGCCTCGAACCAGTCCATGGGGACGTCGAGAAAGCTGCGGGCGATGACGTTGTCGCGCGTGTGACTGAGCACGGCCATGCGCAGCGCGGGGTCGCGGGAGAGCACCCAGTCGGCGAACTGGATGGCGTGACCGCCCTCGAAGCACTGCGTGCAGCTCTCGGGGATGAACTGCGCCGCGTTCAGCGAGACCAGCAGCTCGTCCACGAACTGCGGCTCCATCTCACCACGCGTGATGCCGACACCGGAGTCGTTGACGACGATCACCTCCGCGTCTGGGTAGTAGAGGCGCACCATGGGCGCGACGAAGAGGGTCGCGAAGCCGCCGGCGCTCACGCCGATCAGCGCGATACGGTCCGGGTTCGGGAAGCGTATCGAGATCGCGTCGAGGGCGGCCGTGATGTTCTGCCGGCCGCGTTGCACGTACTCCTCCCCGTCGAGCGTCTGCGTCACGTCACCCAGGAACAAGCTCCCGTCGCAGTACGGGACGTACGCGAGGTTGAAGTCGGCGAAGGGCTGATCGAAGGCGCCCGAGAGCACACCGGACGGCAGGAAGGGGATGCCCGCGCGCTCGCACGCGCCCGACGTCGACTCTGCGCACAGGCCGCCCCCTTGCAGGTAGATGATCAGGTCGTTGCTCGTGCGCTCCCGCGTGATGACCTGAAAGACGCGCGTCGCGGGGTCGTCGGTGCCGATGCAGCGTGGGCCGTTCGGGGTCTCGGGGTCCCAGCGGTAGTCGATGCGGCCCTCACTCCCGAGCACCTCCGGGGGGAACGCACCGCGATACTGGAGCGTCCCGTTGTCCAGCAGCTCGGCGTAGATCTCGTCCGGAGTGGGCTGGCTCGGCGCGTCGGAGCAGGCCGACAGCGTCAGTAGGAGGGTCGCGAGAGACGTCGCACGAATGGGGGGAAACGGGCGCATGGTGCCGCATGGTACGCCCAGCAACGTGTTCACGCCTAGCGCCACGATTGAGGTAACGTGGGCACATGGCCAAGCCGATCCTGCTCCGCCACGAAGGGACCCTCTCCAGCTTGGACCACGCGCGTGTGGAGCGGCGCAAGCTGTACGGCTACCGAAAGCGCGTGGCCCTCGACCCGAGCGGCGAGCCCTGCACGCGCGCCGCCCTCACCGACGACGGGGCGCTGCTCATTCGCGCGGGCATGACGGCGCAAGGCTACTTCGACGAGGCGGGCGAGTGGATCCCGAGCAAGGAGCTCGTGGGGCTCGGCGCCGACGGTGAGCCGCTGCCGCTGGTGCCCTCCTCCCTCGGCGAGGAGCGTGAGCTCGAGGGGCCCGTGCCAGCCACGCAGCTGCTCGACCACGCCATCACGGCCGTCTACGCGCTGACACCGCTTTCGCTGGACGCTGCGCTCGCGGAGTCGCTGCGGGCCGGCGCCGTGTACCGTTTCGCCTTCAACCCGCGCGCGGACTACCGGGAGGACTTCGCCTTCTTGGTCAGCAACCCGGACGGTGCGCTCTTCGCGCTGGCGGGGCAGCCCGTCTCGCCACAGTGGCTGACGCTGGCGCAAGCAAGCGCAGCCGGCGCGGACGACGACGAGAGCGACGACGACGAGCTCGACTTCGAGATGTTCTGATGCGACCCATTCACCTCACCAACGCGGGCGGGCGCGACGCCACCGTCCAGTACGGCAAC
Source organism: Sandaracinaceae bacterium (assembly GCA_020633075.1). Lineage (GTDB taxonomy): Bacteria > Myxococcota_A > Polyangia > Polyangiales > Houyiibacteriaceae > JADJJE01. The sequence continues at coordinate 554,717 of JACKEI010000001.1, read as the reverse complement.
CTCCCGACCGAGCCGTCCCCGCCGCTGGGCGTGCCGGGCAAGCGCGTACACTTCCAGCGCTACCTCGCCGCGACCGAGAGTGGGCTGCACGAAGCGCTCGCGGCGCAGCTGGGCGAGGACTACTACCAGGCGCTGGTGGACGGTGACCCTGAAGTGGACCTCGAGCGCGTCGGCCGACGCATTGGCAACACCCAGCTCGTGTATCTGACGTCGGGCGGTGAGGTCATCTACTCTGCTCCGCAGGTGCTCGAGGTGGTCTACGCCCCCGACGGATCCGAGCGTGAGCGGCGCACGCCCGCGGATGCGCTGGCGAACACCAACGTCGAGGAGCCGGTGCGCTACACCGGGCGGCTCTTCACGCGCGCCGAAGTGGTCCGCCGCTTCGTCTTCCGGCGCACGGTGCAGCTCGTCCACAGCGACGGCCTGACCTTCGACTACCTCTTCGATATGGCGCGCGAGCTGGACGCGAAAGACAGCGTGGTGCTGCTGGGGACGGGGCCCAAGGGCGCCCTGCCCCTGGTGTTCCAGACCAACGGGACGCCCTACCGCGCCTTCCTCGAGGGGCGCGTGCGTGACGACTCCTATCAGCTGCTCATGCACCTCTCGAACATGGAGCTGAAGCTCCCAGAGGGGGCCGGCTCGTGACGCTCTACGCGGACGCCACCGCTTCGCCCTTGGGCGCAGGCACACGCACGGGACTGGGCGCGCTGCTGGACGAGGAGCTGAGCGCGCTGGTGGCCAACTACAAGCGCAACATCGCCAGCCGCTACCGCAGCCTCACGCCAGAGGAGCCCGAGCTGATTCCCACGGGGCCGCTCTTCGCGTCTCCCAAGCTGGACGGTGAGCTGTGGTTCCTGGTGCGCCGCGGCAGTGACCTGATCCTCGTGAATCCGCGTGGTCGCGTCATGGCCGGGGACCTGCCGCTGCTGGTGGAAGCCCGGGCGACGCTGGCCAAGACCGACGAGGACCTGGTGCTGGCGGGTGAGCTGTTCGCCGCGCGGAAGGCGGGCCGCCCGCGTGTGGGTGACGTGGCCGCGGCGGTCTCGGACAACGCCCCCGAGCGCCTAGGCTTCGCGGCCTTCGACGTGCTCCGGCGCGGCGCCGCGGACGCGCAGGCGCTCCCTTACGAAGAGCGCCTGACGCTGCTGCGTGCGTGGCTCGAAGGCGGCAAGCGCGTGGCCGTCATCAAGACCGAGGTGGTCAACGACCGTGACAACGCGCTGCGTCTCTTTGGCGAGTGGGCCAGCGACGGCAAGGGCGAGGGCATCGTGCTGCGCCCGACGGACGGGCGCATCTTCAAGCTGAAGCCCTTCGTGACGCTGGACGCGGCGGTGATCGGCCTGACGGTGCGGGCCGACGAGCCGGACCAGGCCCGCTCGCTGCTGCTGGCGCTCATGCGCGAGAACGGGCAGCTGCAGATCATCGGCTCCTGCGGCAACCTCGGCGACGACGAGCGTCGGCGCGCGCTCTTCGCGCTGCTCGCCGAGAGCACGGTGGACTCCAACTACCGCTACGCCAGCAGCTCGGGCGCGCTCTTCCGCTTTGTGCGCCCCGAGGTCGTGGTGGAGGTGCGCCTCACGGACCTGCAGAGCGCGGACTCGAGCGAGAAGCCCGTGGAGCGCATGGTGCTGTCCTACAGCGCCGAGCGCGGCTACGAGGCGCGTCGCCCGATGGAGGGCGTGAGCATCCTGCACCCGGTGCTGGAGAGGGTGCGCGACGACAAGAGCGTGAACCCCGCGGACGTGCGCGCCGCCCAGGTGCTGGAGCGCTGCCACGTGGACGCGCTCGACACCGTGGCGGAGCAGGTGAGGCTGCCCGCGAGCGAGGTCCTGCGCCGCGAGGTCTACGTGCAGCACAAGGGGGACAAGCACGGAGTGCGCAAGCTGCTCCTGCTGCAGACCCACAAAGAGACGCTGGACGCGAGCTACCCCGCCTTCGTCGTGCACTTCACGGACTACAGCTCGGGGCGCAAGGACCCGCTGCAGCGCGAGGTGCGGCTGGCCAGCACGCGCGCACAGGCCGACGCCATCGCGGACCAGATGATCACCGACAACATCAAGCGCGGCTGGACGCGCGCCGACGAGGGCTAGCGCATCTCGGGACCAACCTCCTCGGGCGAGGTCCCCGAGAGACCGCGACCGAGCTGCCTCGCACCGCCGACCGCCGGGTCAGTGCGCGGCGCTGGAGACGGCCGCGACCAGCACGCGTGTGACCCTCTCGGCCACGCCGACGCCGCTCGACTCGCCGTCGCGCTCGAAGGCGTGCAGGTGACCGTCGAGGTAGAGGGACGCCACGCCGTGCACCACGGACCACGCTAGCAACGTCACGTCCTCGGTCTCGAAGTCCCCCAGCAGCCCCTCGCGGCGCACGGCCTCGACGGCGGCTGGTAGGTGGGCTCCCGACGCGCGCACGGCTTGGGCGAGCTCCTCGGAGGCATCGGTGGCGGGGCCGAACTCGCCGAACATGAGCCGGAAGAGGGCGGGCTGCGCGATGGCGAACTCCACGTAGGCCACGCCCAGACGGCGTAGGCGCTCGAGGGGGGTCGCGTCTGCGGCGGCGGTGTCCACGGCGCGCAGGGCCGCGTCCAGCGCGAGGAAGCCGCGCGTCGCGAGGGCCGTCAACAGCGCGTCCTTGTCCTTGAAGTGGCGGTAGGGCGCGCCCGTGCTGACCCCAGCGCGACGCGCCGCCTCGCGCAACGAGAGCCCGCGCGGGCCCGTCTCGGCCAGCATGTCGGTCGCGGCCGCCAAGAGCGCGTCGCGTAGGTCGCCGTGGTGGTAGCGCTCGGTCATTCGCACTTTCCTGTTGCACAGCTACGCCATGTAAGCAATGCTCACACGAAAGTATGCGCCGCTTACATGGCGCGACGAAGCGCACAGCGGCAGACAGGAGCAGCAGGATGGCAAAGCGAGCAGTGGTGATCGGGACGGGCGCGGGCGGACTCACGGCGAGCGCGGCGCTGGCTCAGGAGGGCTTCGAGGTCATCGCGCTCGAGCGGGCCAAGCAGCTGGGAGGCTTCCTCAACCCCTTCGCGCGCCGTCACTACCACTTCGACCCGGGCGTTCACTACGTGGGTCAGGCCGCCCCCGGGGAGAGCCTGCACCGCGTGCTGCGGCGCGTGGGGCTGGACGCGCAGGAGCTCTTCTGCCCCATGGACCCGGACGGCTTCGACGTGGTGCGCTTCCCCGACTTCGAGCTGCGCATCCCCGTCGGGCTCGACCGCTTCCGTGACCGCATCGTGGGCCTGTTCCCGGCGGACCAGCGCGAGATCGACGCGTTCATCCAGAAGCTCTCGTCGCTGCATGCGCTGATCAACGGCCGCGGTCGGGACCTGCGCAGGCTGCGCGGTCTGCCCATCGCGGCGCTCTGGTACACGCGCACCTTTGGTGAGCTGCTGGCGCAGAGCTTCACCAACCCGCGCGTGGCCGCCGTGTTCGCGGCGCAGTGCGGAGACTACGGCCTGCCGCCCAGCAAGGCGCCGGCCATCCTGGGTGTGGCGGTGTTCCTGCACTTCATCGACGGCTCGTACTTCCCCCGAGGCGGCAGCGGCTCGCTGCGCGACGCGCTGGTGGAGCGGGGTCGTGCGCACGGCGCCGTGTACCGCCGCAAGGCCGAGGTGGCGCGCATCAACGTGGACGGGCAGCGCGTGACCGGCGTGACCCTGGCGGACGGTGAGCGCATCGACGCCGACGTGGTCATCTCGGCGGTGGACCCCAAGCTCACCTACGGGCAGTTCCTGCCGTCCTCCGCGTTGCCGTCGAGCATGGTCCGCAAGGTCGCGAAGACCCAAGCGTCCGTCGGCAGCATCTGCGTGTTCCTGGGCCTCGAGCGGGACCTGCGCGACCACGGCATGGGCGCGTTCAACGTGTGGGACTACCCCAGCTGGGACATCGAGAGCGCGTTCGGCCCGGCGCTCGCGGGACGCCTGCCGGACGACTTCGCGTTCTTCCTGTCGCCCAACTCGCTGAAGGACGACACGGGCAGCATGGCCCCCGCAGGCTGCTCCACCCTCGAGGTGGTCACGCTCGCCCCCTTCGCCCCCTTCGCCAAGTGGGCAGACTCCAAGTCCATGAAGCGGCCGGCAGAGTACGAAGCGTTCAAGGACGAGGTGGGCGACAAGCTGCTCGCGGCCGTGGAGCGCCGCTGGCCGGGCCTGGTGGGCGACGTCGCGGTCAAGGACGTGTCCACGCCCGTCACCAACATCCACTTCGCGGGCGCGGTGGACGGCGCCATCTACGGACCGGCTGCGCTCCCGGAGCAGTTCGCGCTGCGTGCCTACAAGCCCAAGGGGCCTCTCGAGGGCCTGTACCATGCCGGCGCGGGTGTGATGGGGCCGGGCGTGGTGCCCTGCCTCGCGAGCGGTGTCATGGCGGCGAAGCTGGCCGTGAAGGAGCAGCGCGAGCGACGCGTGTCGTTCTTCGCGCGGCCGCGCCTGGCGGCCAGCTAGCTGGCTGACGCGCACCGGCGCGTGGCATAGTGACCGGATGAAGCCTGCGCAGAGCGTCCTCCCACTCTTCCTGTTCATCTTGCTGGCGCTCGCCCCGGGCTGCAGCTGCAGCGGCTCGGGTCCCAGCCGCGGCGACATGGGTGGCACGGCGACCTCGACGGCGGCGGGCAAGACGGAAGCCTTCGCGATGGAAGCGCTGGGCCCGTCGACATGAACCGCCCCGACACCCCGCCGCCTGTTCCACCCGACGTGTATGTCCTGCTGACGGCGGACAACGCCTATGGCTTCGGGTACGGCAGCAACGCGGCGCTCGTCGACTACTTCGAGGGCGTGGAAGACGGTGGCGACAACATCTTCGTGTGCAGCAACGCATGCGACGCGGAGACGCCGTGTCCGAACGCGGTGGAGTGCGACATCTTCGGCACGTGCAACGGCGACCGCCGCGGGCCCGAGACCTACGTGGTCCCGGGCGACACGGCGCCGGCCAACGGGTTCCTCTACGTCGTCGTGTGGTCGGACGAGTCGGTCACGCAGGGGCTGATTGGACAGTTTCGCACCTCCGACGGAAGCGGCGCCGTCGTGTACACGGGCTCCCCCGACTGGCAGGTGTGTGCGACGGGTGTGGACATCGACCCCGTCGACGCTGATCCGACCTTGGCAGAGATCAACGCGCAGATCGCGAACTGCAACATGGGCGCGACCGGGCCGACCTTCAGCGGCGGCTGGCTGGGCAACGAGCTCGGCAACAACCCGAGCGGCGTGATGGAGCTGAGCGTGTTGACCAACGTCGCCGACGAGCCGCCCCAGTTTGCGCCGTTGTGCCAGGCGGACGACAACAGCGACCCAACGCGCACGGGCGACTCCATCGACGCCGAGGCCCGCTGGATGTGGTTCGACGAGGACAACACGGACGGGACCAGCGCGTTTCAGTCGAACGGCATGCCGCGCGGCGACTTCCTGATCTTCCGGCTGCCGATCGACTCCGTCATCTTCGGCTGACCGCCGTCAGGAAGCGCAGGACCGCGTACTCGCTGAGCTGCCCGCTGGGGCCCGCGGGGTTCGCCTCGCAGCCGTGCGTGGCCCACGGGAGCCTCAGCAGGAGGTGGGGCACCGCGAGCTCCCCGAGGCGCGCCGCGAGCCGCTCGCTGTGGACGGGGCGGACCAGCTCGTCGCGCCCCCCGTGGATGAGCAGCGTAGGCGGTGAGCCGGGGGTGGCCCAGGCGTAGGGCGAGGCATCGTAGTAGCGCGCCGACAGCACGGGGCTCTCGTCGGGACCGCCGCCCAAGAATCCGCGCAGCGTGCCCGGCGTGTCCAGGATGCGCGGGTTGCTGGGGTGTTCCCAGCTGTAGCGGAGGTCCGTCGGGGCGTAGAAGGCGACGACGCCGCGGACGTAGGGCGCCTGCCAGCGGTAGGCCGCCAGCAGCGCGAGGTGACCGCCCGCCGACCGGCCGTAGAGCACCACGCGCTCCGGGTCGATGCGCAGCTCGTCGGCGCGCTCGCGCAGGTGGGCCACTGCAGCGCCGAGGTCGTCGTAGGCGGCCGGGAATGGGTGCTCCGGCGCCAGGCGGTAGTTGATGGAGGCGACGGCGTATCCCGCAGCCGCGAGACGCTTGGCCATGGAGGGCAGCTGCGTGCTGTCTCCGTTGCGCCAGGAGCCCCCGTGCACGATGACGACGAGCGCTCTGGGCGCCGCCGCCTCGCGCCCCCCGTAGAAGTCGAGACGCAACGGGCTGGCCCCTTCGGGGGTGGCGTAGACGAGCGTCTCCACGGGCACCTCGGGGTCCCGCAGCGCGAGCAGCCGCGACGCGCGAAAGGGCGTAGCAGGCACGACGAGGGTGCTCGCCCCGAACGCCGTGGTGAGCTCCGCGGGCAACGTCTGCGCGACGGCTCCCACCCGCGCGAGGGGGCTCAGCAGGAACACGAGCGCGGCGGCCCCGGCGGCGCTGAGCGCGATGTCACGGGGCGTCGCGAGTCCGCCCACGAACGCAGGCAGCACGAGCAGCGCGAGCAGGTAGCCGGCTTCGGTCGCTGCGACGGTAGCGTAGAACAGCGCACCATGCGGCATGCGGAAGACCGCCAAGAGCGCCCACGCGCACATGAGGGACACCCACGCGATCCGAAGGAGGGTGAGCGCTGGCACCCGGAGACCCTAGCAGCAGTCGGGGAGGTGTGGCAGCTTGCTCCGCATGACTCACCTCTACGCTCGTTCCTTGCGCCTCTTGGGCGCCTCCGCCGCGCTCGCCACCACCGCCTGCGCCGGCCTACTGATGCAGCCTCTGGAGTCCGAGCCGCATGCCACCGTCGAGATCCAGCACCAGGTCAGCGGCATGACCGGCGACTCCTATGACGCGCGCGTCCTCATCGACGACCGCCTGTACGACACCACCTCGTACCGCGCAGACGAGATCGCCGGTCATCCGGTGCGCCTGCGCCTGCGCCTCGAGCAGCAGACGATCACCATCGGAGCGTCGACCTACCAAGCCGGCACGGGGCCGCGCGCCGGCACGGAGGAGCGACGCGAGGAGTACGCCTGCCAGCGCGAGGAGTGCACCACGGACAACCCGCCGGTGTGTCACATCGTGGATTCCACCTGCATCCGCACGTACAGCGTGCCCACGTACACGCAGGGCCAGGCGGGGAGCCGCAGCGCGGAGTGCGTCGCCAGCGTTCAGATCGCGCCCGACGTGAACCGGCAGTACGTGATCGGCTTCGAGTACGTGAGCGAGACCGAGTGTCGCGCCACCTGCTCGCAGCGCGTCACGCGCGCGGATGGGTCCTTCGAGCGCGTCCCCTGCCCCACCTCGTACTGAGAGGACCCGCAGCGACCCGTGCAGGCCTCCCGTGAACTTGGGGGGCCGCAGCGGGCCGGAGGCGAGTAGCATCGCTGCGTGACGTCCGAGACCCCGCCCCAAACTCGCGCAGTCCGCGTCGGCATCGTGGACGACGACACCGTGCTGGCGCGTGCGCTCGCGATGGCCGTGGAGGCAGAGCCCGACTTCGAGCTGGTGGGCATGGCGGAGACCCTCGCGGAGGGGCGGGCGCTGATCAGGAAACACCTCGACGTCTTGCTGGTGGACCTGGGGCTCCCAGATGGAGACGGCCTCGAGCTGTTGCCTCCCCTGCGCGGCCTCGGCGGCGAACGGTGCAAGGCGCTGGTCTTCAGCGTGTTCGGTGACGGTCGCACGGTGGTGCGCGCCATCGAGAACGGCGCGGATGGCTACGTGCTCAAGGGAGCCGACGCGCACGAAGCCATCGCCGCGATCCGCGCCGTGCTGGCGGGGGGCGCCCCCATCAGCCCGGCCGTCGCTGGGCACATTCTCTCGCGGGTGCGCGGTGCGGCGCCCTCGCGGGGCGGTGGCACCGAGACCTTCTCGCTCACGCCGCGCGAGGTAGCCGTGCTCGAGCAGCTCGCCAAGGGCCTCTCGTTCAAGGAGGTCGCGAGCGTCGAGGGCATCTCGTACCACACGGTCACGGACCACGTGAAGGCCATCTACCGCAAGCTGTCGGTGAACTCGCGGGGCGAAGCCGTGTACGAGGCGCTGCACCACGGGCTCATCGACCTCGGGAAGTGAAGGTGACCCGCCTGCGCGCGCGCCTCGTGGCCTGGGTGGAGTCGTTCGTCGCGGACGACGACACTGGTGAGCGCGCCGGCGCCGCGGAGGCGACTCGTCGCCTGCGTCTAGCGGTGGCGCAGTCCGCGCTCGGGGCGCTCTCCACGGTCGTCATGGGCGGGCTCTACGCGGCCCTGGGGTCGCCCCTCTCCGCGCTGGCGCTGCTCATCCTGGGCGTGGGGTTGCTGCTGCTGCCGTACGCGTTGCGGCGGGGAGCCTCGGTGCAGCTGGTCGGCAACGGTCTGACGGCGCTCGCGTTCCTGGCCATCCTCGCGGTGGCGCTGCGCTCGGGCGGCCCCACCTCCCCCTCGGTCGCCTGGAACTTCCTGCTGCCGCTCGCCATCTACGCCGTCTGCGGGCGCCGCTCCGCGATGGCGTGGACGGTGCTGGCAGCCGCGCAGATCGCGGGACTGGAGCTGGCCGCCGTGGCGGGCGTGACGTTTCCGCAGGACTTCAGCGGCCGCGCGCTGGCGATGCTCCGGGCGGTGGCCGACGCCGGTGTCCTCATCGCCGTAGTCGCGCTGCTGCTGGTCGTCGACGCCACCCGAGCGGCGGCGCTCGAGGCACAGCGCGCGGCCGAGCTGGCGCTGGATCGGCAGCGGATCCTTGAAGACATGCACGACGGCGTGGGCAGCCACCTGCTCGGTCTGCTCGTGCAGTCACGCGCCGGCACGCTCCAGCCGGATGACCTGACGCGGAGCCTCGAGAGCTGCGTGGACGACCTGCGCCTCATCGTGGACTCGCTCGACCCCCAGCAGGCCTCGCTCCCGATGGCGCTGGCCGCGCTGCGGGCGCGTGTCGTGGCGCGCTGCGAGAGCGTGGGCATCGCGCTGCGCTGGGAGATCGACGAGGCGCCGCTGATGCGCGTGTCGCCCCCCACCAGCTTGCAGATCCTGCGCGCGCTGCAGGAGATGCTGAACAACGCCCTGCGCCATGCCCAGGCCTCCACGGTCGAGGTGCGCGTCTCGCTCCACGGGAGCGACGCCGAACCGTCGCGGCGCCTGGAGATCGCTGTCAGCGACGACGGCGTGGGTCTGGGCCCCGCTGGCGAGCCCGGGGCCGAGCTCAAGGGGGCGCCGACAGGCCGCGGCATGAAGAGCCTCCGCACGCGCGCACGCAAGCTGGGCGGCGTGTTGGTGGTCGAGGCGCGGCAGCCCCGCGGGCTGCGCGTGGCCATCGAGCTCCCGCCCCCCAGTTCACGGGATAGCGTGACGGGATCGGTCGAGCTTCAATGAGCCCATGCCGTCCGACGCCGACCGCCGCCTCCTTGCGCCCCTCTGGGACTTCTGCCTCGCACACATCGGCGTGGACACCCTCGGTCACCCGCTCTTCTTCGTCGTGGCCGTCATCACGACCGTGCTCGTGGCGGGCGCCGCGTTCTCCTTCGTGGATGTGTTCATCACCAAGAAGGTGCCCCTGAAGGCGACCGCCCTCTACCTCGCGATCACCCTGCCCGGCTACCTGCTGGTGTTCGTCGCGCTCAACTACCTGCCCATCGCGTTCCGCTTCGACGTCCCGCGCGAGGCGCCCACGCTGCTGTCGTTCGCGGGCAACCTGGTGGTCTGCATGCTGGTGGGCGACGTGCTCTCGTACTGGTGGCATCGCCTCGAGCACGGCAGCCCCTTCGTGTTTCGGCACGTGCACTACGTCCACCACAACGTGTCGTCGCCGCTGTCCGTGTGGAGCGGCTTCTACGTGCACCCGGTGGAGTCGTTCTGCGTCTTCGTGACCTTCTACATCTACCCCTTCGTGATGCAGGTGCACCCGCTGGTGTTCGTCACCTACGCGGCGCTCAACACCTTCATCACGATGGTGACGCACTGCGGCTACGACATGCGCCTGTACCCCAACTGGCTGTTCGCCTCGGCGCCGATGCACGAGCACCACCACGGGCGGCGCAAGCCCAGCAACTTCTCGGTGCTGCTCAACTTCAGCGACCGGATCTTCGGCACGTACACGCCGTACCAAGAGCCCGTCCGCGCGGAGTGACGTCCCGGGGCGGACTGCCGCCCGGGCGAGCCACCAGCGCGCGCTACCCGACGATGAGGTTGAGGATCTTGCCGGGCACCCAGACCACCTTGCGCGTGGTCTTGCCCTCCACGTGCGCGGCAACGCCGGCGTCCTCGCGGGCCATGCGCACGGCGTCTTCTTCGCTCACGTCCGCCGGCATGGTCACGCGCGCGCGCACCTTGCCGTTGACCTGCACGGGCACCACCACGGTGTCGGCCACCAGCCGCGCCTCGTCGTGCTTGGGCCAGGGCGCGCGCTGCACGCTCTGGGTGTGTCCCAGCAGCTGCCAGGCCTCCTCCGCGATGTGGGGCGCGAAGGGGTGGACCAGCTGCGTGAGGGTGTCGAGCGTGGCGCGCGGCGGCACCTCGTAGGCGACCAGGTCGTTGACCATCACCATCATCTGGCTGATGGCCGTGTTGAAGCGCAGGCCGTCGATGTCGTCGGTGACCTTCTTGATGGTCTGGTGCAGCAGGCGCTCCGTGTCATCCGACGCGCTGACCGGCTCCGGGCTCTCCGCCTCGACCACGCGCAGCACGCAGTTGAAGTAGCGGTCCAGGAAGCGCCGCACGCCGCCGATGGACGCGCTGTTCCAGGGCTTCACGGCCTCGAGGGGCCCCATGAACATCTCGTAGAGGCGCATGGAGTCCGCCCCGAACTCCTTGGTGATGACGTCCGGGTTGACCACGTTGCCGCGCGACTTGCTCATCTTGTGAGCGCGGGCGTTGACGCTGATCTCGGGCTGCGCGGCGATCACGAAGTTGCCGCCCTTGCCCTTCTTGAGGTCGTCGAAGGGAACCTTGATCTCGGACACCTGCGCACCGTCCGAGCTGCGCTGGAAAGTCCCCGGTTCCACGCCCTTGCGGACATCGCTCGCGGACACCAGCTCGCCCGCGCCATCTTCGCCGAGGCGGAAGGCGCTGTACTCCACCTCGCCCAGGATCATGCCCTGGTGCACCAGCTTGGTGAAGGGTTCCGGCACGGGCACGATGCCCGCGTCGAAGAGCACCTTGTGCCAGAAGCGGCTGTACAGGAGGTGCAGCACGGCGTGCTCGGCGCCGCCCACGTAGAGGTCCACCGGCAGCCAGCGCTTGGCCGCAGCCTCGCTGAAGGGGGCCTCGCTGTTGTGCGGATCGATGAAGCGCAGGAAGTACCAGCACGACCCCGCCCACTGCGGCATGGTGTTGGTCTCGCGCGCGAACCACTGGCCGTCACGCTGGAAGAAGCGCCAGTCGAGGGCGCGCGTGAGCACCCCCTGCGGGTCGTCGCCCGGGCGGTAGTCCTCGAGGTCCGGCAGCCGCAGCGGCAGCTCGCTGCGCTCGAGCGGGATGGGCTGGTCGTAGCGGATGGTGCACGGCGCCCCCGTGCGCGGGTCCACCCCCGGCTCGACGTCCACCGGGAAGTAGATGGGGATGGGCTCGCCCCAGTAGCGCTGCCGCGAGAAGATCCAGTCGCGCAGCTTGTACTCCACGCGGCCCTTGCCTTGCCCCTTGGCCTCTAGGTCCGCGATGATGCGGCTCTTGAACGCGGCCGTCTCGAGCCCGTCGTACGCGCCGCTGTTCACGGCCTTGCCGTGCTGGGTCATGGCGCTCTCGAGGGGCGTCGCGGAGGGCTCGCCGGTCAGGCTCACCACCTCGATGATGTCGATGCCGTGCGCCTTGGCGAACTCGAAGTCCCGGTCGTCGTGCGCCGGCACGGCCATGATGGCGCCGGTGCCGTAGCCGTAGAGCACGTAGTCCGCGATGTACACGGGCACCTCGGCGCCGTTGACGGGGTTGAGCGCGTAGCCCCCCGTGAAGACGCCGCTCTTGTCCTTGCTCTGCATGCGGTCGCGGTCGCTCTTGTTGCGCGCGGCGGCGACGTACGTGTCCACCACAGCGCGCTGCGCGTCGGTGGTCAGCGCCGCCACGAGCGGGTGCTCCGGCGCCAGCACCATGAAGGTGGCACCGAAGAGGGTGTCGGGACGCGTGGTGAAGACCTCCACGAAGGAGTCTGCGGCGCCCTTGACCGCGAAGCGCACCTCGGCGCCCTCGGAGCGGCCAATCCACTCGCTCTGCATGGTGCGCGTGCTGCCGGGCCAGTCCAGCGCGTCCAGCCCCTCCAGGAGCTTGTCCGCGTACTGCGTGATCTTGAGCACCCACTGACGCAGCGGTCGGCGCTCCACGGGGTGCCCTCCCACCTCGCTGAGCCCGTCGACCACCTCTTCGTTAGCCAGCACGGTGCCCAGCGCGGGGCACCAGTTGACGGCCACCTCGCTCTGCGTGGCCAACCCGCGCGCGTACAGCTCGAGGAAGATCCACTGCGTCCACTTCACGTAGTCCGGGTCCGTGGTGTTGACCTCGCGCGTCCAGTCGTAGCTGAAGCCCAGCTCCTTGAGCTGCCGCTTGAAGGTCGCGATGTTGGCCTCCGTGGTGGCCGCCGGGTGCGTGCCCGTGCGCACCGCGTGCTGCTCGGCCGGCAGACCGAATGCGTCCCAGCCCATGGGGTGGAGCACGGCGTAGCCCTGCGCGCGCTTGGCCCGCGCGACGATGTCCGTGGCGGTGTAGCCCTCCGGGTGACCCACGTGCAGCCCCGATCCCGAGGGATACGGGAACATGTCGAGGATGTACGCCTTCGGACGCCCGTCGTCCTCGGCGGGCGTCAGAAACGTCTGATCCTCGTCCCAGAAGCGCTGCCACTTGGGCTCGATGCTGGCGGGGTCGTAGCGGCGCTCGTGCGTCGCGTCGGCGTCGGGGCTGGCGCTGCCCTCGTTCGGCTCGGTCATGAGCGGGGGTTTAGCACAACCCACGCAGGCCGGCGCCCTCCACGAGAGGCGCCGCGCGACGGGCGCAGAGGTCCCCCGAGAGCGAGCGCGCTCAGGAACCGCGCCGGGATTTTCCGGATGCCGCGCCCCACCTGGTGTATCCTGCCGGGCGTGACCCAATCACGCGTGACTCTGGTGGCCGCACCAAAACGCGCAGCCCGTCCGCACGGCGCTCCGCTCGGCGTCGCCGCTCATCGGAGGCTGCAGGGAGCGCCAGCGCGGCACACGGCCCGGGCCCCGCGCGCAGCCCTGGCGCTCACGTTCGTGGCGCTCACGCTGGGCACCGTCGCCTTCGCCCCGCAGGCGTCAGCACAGCGGGGCTCACAGCCCGCCACCGGGACCCCCGAGAACGCCGACGCCGCCCGCCAAGCGCGCGAGCACTTTCTGCGCGGGCAGCAGCACTTCGACGCGCGCGAATTCGAGGAGGCGGTCGTCGCCTTCGAGGCCGCCGCCGCGCTCGTTCCCTCCGCCGACCTCTGGTACAACATCGCGCGCTCGCACGAGGAGCTGCGTCACTACGACGAAGCGGTGGAGTACTACCGGCGCTACTTGCGGGACCGTGTGGACCCGCCCGACCGCGCGCGCATCGAGCAGCACATCGCGCAGCTCGAGGCGGAGGCCGAGTCCCAGCGGCTCGCGGCGCACGCGGCTCCCACCACGGGCACCCTGGAGGTGCGGGTGGCGCAGGAGGGCGCCAGCGTGTCGGTGGACAGCGCCCCGGTCGGCGTCGCTCCCCTGACGGAGCCGCTCACCCTGGACCCCGGGCTGCACGCGCTCTCGATCGACCTGGACGGGTACATCCCCTTCCGGAGCGAGGTGCGCCTCAGCGCGGGGCTCGCCACTCTCGCCACCGTGGACCTCCAGCCTGCCACCCGCTACCGCAGCGTCCGCGGCCGGCGCATCTTCACCTGGATCGTGGGCGCCCTCGCCGTCGCGGCGGCTGGCACCAGCCTGGGTCTCGGCATCCGCGCCCAGCGGCTGGAGAACCAGGGTCGCCTCGGGGACGCCCGTGACTTCGCGCGCTACAGCGACATCGCGCTCGGGTCGGGCATCGTGCTCGGAGTGGGCAGCATCACGCTGTACTTCGTCGAAGGCCGCGCCATCTCCACCGAGCGCCTGTCCGGACCGACCGACTCCGACACGGACAACTGACCTCGGCTCGGTGGTCATCTGAGCGCCCCTCGGCGGCGCCAACAGCCAGGGCGTCGCGTCACCCACGCGGCGCGCTGCGCGTCAGCCGTGCTCGCGGAGCATGCTGCGCTCGAAGGCGTCGCCGACCACCACGCAGGCCTCGCGCACCTCCACCTCGCCGCCGATCAGGACGGCCAGCGGGCTGATCTCCACCTCGCGCACGTACTCACGGAACGCGTGCACGAACGCGGCCAGGCGCATCAGGACGTCGCCCACCTCCTCGACCACGACGCGCCTCTCGGTGTCGTCCGGGTACAGGAGCGCCCTCCCACGGAGGCCATCCAACACGCGCCCGATGCCCTCGCGGCTGCGCGGCAGGAAGGTGCGCACGCCGTCGCCCGAGGCGTGCCCGTGCGGGTCGGCGAACTCCAGCTCGCAGCGCACCAGCCCGGCCGGCATGGGCGCAAGCTTGACGCGCAGCAGCGCGCGCGCCTGGGTGGCCGCGCTGACCGTGACGCCCAGCAGGCGGTCCTCGGAGGCGCGGGTGGAGGCGAGGGCCATGATCTGGCGGAAGGCGTCCCGGGTGCGCGTGGCCGAGTCCACCCCGTCGACCGCGAGGTCGGGGTGCTCCCAGATGCGCAGGTCCGGCGACGCCAGGGCCACGCGGACAGGAAAGCCGATGCGCTGCGCCTCGGCGGCTGCCCTGGATGCGCTGGCGCACAGCTCCTCGATCGGGAGAGGGAGGTCGAAGTACGCGAGCGCCGCCTTGCTGGCCGGGTCCGAGAGGGCCCGCGCGGGCCCGAAGATGACGTCCAGCACGGCGGCGGTGTCCACGCCCTCCACGGCGGCGGGGCTGAGCCTCTCGCCATGCTCCGCCGCGCGGTACGCGTCGAGGGCCGCGGCGATGTCCCGCGGCTCACCGATGCGCGCAGCCTCCCCCGCCTCGCTCTCGTAGGCCAGCAGGCCGCCGTCTTGGCGCGTGAAGCGCCCCGCGCCGCGGTGGCCCGGTGAGAGCCGCAGCTGGGCCCGGTCCGCGCGACCGAGCCCGCGGGCCGACGCCAGCCATGGTTTGTGGGCACGAAAGGGCAGCAAGGCCGCGGCGGCCAGCGCAGGCCGCACCCCCACGACGGCCACCGCGCCGAGATCGCGGGCGACCTGCACCGTCGAGCTCGGCTCGAGGAGACCGAGCACGACCGTGTTGCCCTGGGCCCGCGCGAGGTCCGCCAAGGTGACCGTGTCCGCGTCGCTGGGCGTGCGCGTGCAGATCAGCACGCACGACTCCCCGCGCGCGAGCACCTCGCGCGCCGTCGCGACGGGATCGCTGGGGACGTCCGGGGTGATCCCCAAGCCGAGGGTCGACGAGACGACCGCTGCGTCCACCGCCAGCTCCGCTTCGTCGCACAGCACGCGCACGGGCGATGCGCCGCTCAACGCAGGACCTCGAGACAGCGCGCGACAGCTGGCAACATGACGCAAGGATAGCTGGGATTGCGGCCCGGCCCGCAAATTCTGGACCGTTGGTCGGGCCGGCGTGCGTGGACGCGCGCTCGGTTAAATGCAAAAGCGGGACGCCAAGACGCCCCGCTCTGCGAAAGGCCGGTCGAACGTTACTCCGCCGTCGCTGCCTCGGCGCTGAAGCCGCGCTGCTGGGTCACGCCAGCCTCTGGCTCGCTATCGAACACGCCGGCCCACATGAGCACGGACCCGATGATTCCGATAACGCCCACCACGAGGGCACCCTTTACCGGGGGACTAAGGTCTTCCCAAAACGACATACGATGGCCTCCTGTAGCCTGATTGAGGGCGACTTCGCCCGTTGGAGTTGGGAAAGCGTACGTAGTGATTCGTGATCAGGTCAACCATTTTCATGGTGGCTGACTGGAATGTTTCAACAGGGCGGCTGATTCCGCTGCGCCAGCGCCCGGCCCGTGGCCGACTCCTCGCAGCGCTCCAGGTCCTGCGGAGACCCTGAAAAAACGAGCATTCCGCCGTCCCGCCCGCCCCCCGGGCCCAGGTCGATGACCAAGTCCGCGCACCGCACGACCCGGAGATCATGCTCGATCACCACCACCGTGTTGCCGGCGTCCACCAGCTCCCCAAGCAGGCTCAGCAGCACGTCCACGTCGTCGAAGTGCAGCCCCGTCGTGGGCTCGTCGAGGACGTAGAGGGTGCGCCCGGTCGCTCGCTTGGCGAGCTCCCGCGCCAGCTTCACCCGCTGCGCCTCCCCACCGCTAAGGGTGGTTGCGCTGCGTCCGAGCGCCAAGTGCGAGAGCCCGATGCGCCGCATGGTCTCGAGGGCTGGCGCGATGCGCGAGTGCGCCGCGAAGAACTCCGCTGCGGCGCCGATGTCCATCGCCAGCACGTCGGCGAAGCTGAGGCCTCGGTAGCGCACCTCCAGCGTCTCGCGGTTGAAGCGGGTTCCGTCGCAGACGGCGCAGGTGACCTCGACGTCGGGCAGGAAGTGCATGCTGACGCGGGTCACTCCCTCGCCAGCGCAGGCGTCGCAGCGCCCCCCCTTGGCGTTGAAGCTGAAGCGTCCGCTGGCGTAGCCACGCGCCCGCGCCTCCGGCAGCCCCGCGAAGAGGTCGCGCAGTTCGCCGAGGATGCCCACGTAGCTCGCGGGGCTGGAGCGCGGGGTCCGCCCGATGGGCGACTGATCGATCTGCACGAGCTTGTCCAGCTGCGCGAGCCCCAAGAGCTCCCCCTCGATGCTCACCGGGTGACCTCCGTTGAGCACCTCGCGCGCCTTCGGCACGAGGGTATGCGTGATGAGCGAGCTCTTGCCGCTACCGGACACGCCGGTGACGCACACCAGGCGCCCGAGCGGAATGCGCACGTCCACGTCGCGCAGGTTGTGGAGGCTCGCCCCCCGCAGGCGCAGCTCACCCGGAGACGCCGCACGGGCCCGCTGCCCCGGCCCCGGCGTGACCGCGTCGCGTGAGAGAGCGCGACCGGTGCTGGAGCGTGGGTCCGCCAGCAGGGCCGACAGGCCGCCCGAATACAGCACCTGCCCGCCCTCGCGACCCGCACCGGGCCCCATGTCGACGATGTGGTCTGCGGCGCGCATGACGGCCTCGTCATGCTCCACGAGCAGCACCGTGTTGCCGCGGTCCCGAAGCGCGCGCAGCGTGTCGAGCAGGCGCGCGACGTCGCTCGCGTGCAGCCCGACGGTGGGCTCGTCCAAGACGTAGAGCACACCCGCGAGGGCCGCCCCGATCTGCGTTGCGAGCCGCACGCGCTGCGCCTCGCCGCCGCTCAGCGTGGCCATCGAGCGCGCGAGGGACAGGTACCCGAGCCCAACCTGCTCCAGGAACGCCAGCCGAGCACGCAGCTCTCCCAGCAGCCTGTCCACGACGGCATGGTCCACGGCGCCGAGGTCGAGCTCGCGCAGGTGTCGATGGGCGTCGGTGACGCTCATCGCCGAGAGCGCCACGACGCTGACGCCGCCCACGCGGACGCCGCGCGCTTCGGCCCGCAGGCGACCGCCCGCGCACTCCGGGCAGGCCTGGGCCGTCGCGAAGCGGCCAAGCTCTCGCTCCAGGTAGTCGAAGATGCGGTCGGGGTCCCCGCCCTCGGCGGACTTGCGCGCTGTGTAGTCGTTGGTTCGGCGCTCCAAGCTCGGCAGCACCCCTTCGTAGCCGGGACGCTTGGCCGTGCCCTTTTCTCCGTTCAGGATCGCAGCGCGCGCCTTCTCGCTCAGCGCGGCGAAGGGCTTGTCCAGGTCCACTCCGCGGAGGGCAGCGACCTGCTCGAGCTGATCCCGATGAAGCGCAGCGCCCGGCTTGCCCCACGCGGCGATCGCGCCCTCGCGCAGCGACAGGGTGGGGTCTGGCACCACCAGGCTGGCATCCCAGACGCGAATCTGCCCAAGGCCGTCGCAACGCCCGCACGCGCCCTCGGGGCTGTTGAACGAGAAGAGCTGCGGGGTCAGCGGCGGCACGGAGCCATGCCCCTTCGAGCACGTGAGCGCCTCGTGGAAGCGCTCACGTTCGGCTCCGAGCTCGGCGTCCAGATACCCGCCCGCGAGGGCATAGGCGAGCTCGACGGCCTCGGCCACACGGGCACGCACGCCCGACTTGACCACGACGCGGTCGACCACGACCGACAGCTCGCGCTCCGCCCCCGCGCTCGTCGGCGCCGGCGGCGCGGCGAGGTCGCCGAGCTCGGTCGCCACGTCGTCGATGCGGACGCGCACGTAGCCCTCTCGCCGCAGCCGCTCCAGCCAGGCAGAAAGCTCGGTGTCGCTCCCGCGGCGCAGCACGGGCGCCAGCAGCGTCAGGCGCGAGCCCTCGGGGAGGCCGAGCAGATGATCCACGATCTCCTGCGCCGAGCTGGACCGGAGGCGCTCGTCGCACACCGGACAGTGCGGCACCCCCGCGCGCGCGTAGAGCACACGCAGGTGGTCGCTGATCTCCGTGGCCGTGGCGACGGTGGAGCGAGGGTTGCGGCTGGGGGCTCGCTGCGGCACCGAGAGAGCGGGGCGCAAGCCCTCGATGAGGTCCACGTCGGGCTTGGGCAGCTGCTGGAGGAAGCGACGCGCGTACGCGCTGAGGGACTCCACGTAGCGACGCTGCCCCTCCGCGAAGATGGTGTGCAGCGCGAGCGAGGACTTGCCGGATCCGCTGGGCCCCGTGACCACCACCAGCGCGTCGTGCGGGATGCGCACGTCCACGTTCTTGAGGTTGTGCACACGCGCTCCGCGCACGACCAGCTCACGCAACACCGCTCAGCCCTCCCCGCCGCTCACCCGTGCGACGCGCGTCAAGCGCTGCGCCATCTCGAGCGCGGCCAACATCCCCTCGTCGTCTGCGGTGCCGTCACGCGCTGCGTCGTAGGCCACGCCGTGGTCCACGCTGGTCCGCACGAAGGGCAGCCCCCAGGTGACGTTCACGGCGCTGCCCCAGTCCAGCAGCTTGGACGCGATGGTGGCCTGGTCGTGGTACATCGCGACGACCCCGTGCGCGTGGCCGGAGCTGGCGAAGCGGAAGGCCGCCTCGGCCGGCACGGGCCCCTCGAGCAGCACCTCACCGGCCCGGACAGCGGGCAGCTCCGCCAGCTCGCGGAGCGCGGGGGCGAGCGTGTCGAGCTCCTCGCGGCCGAAGAGACCGTGCTCGCCTGCGTGAGGGTTCAGGCCGGCGACGAGGACGCGCAGGGGCCGCAGCGACTCCGCGCGCAGCAGCGCCTCCACCAGGTGTCGAGTAGCGCGCACCACCCGCGGCACGCTGATCTCGGACGGAACGTCGGCGAGCGCGAGGTGCGTGGTGACCAGCGCCACGCGCAGGCGAGGGCCCAGGAACATCATGGTGACGTCGTCGTCGCGTAGCCCGGCACGCTGGGCCAGGCGCTCGGTCTGCCCGACGAAGGCGTGCCCCGCGGACACGATGGCCTCCTTGCTGGTGGGCCCGGTGACCACAGCGCGGCCGCTGCCGGCGAGCACGAGCGTGATGGCCTCGTCCAGCGCCCGCAGCTGCGCTTCCCCGCCTCCGGCCGAGGGCGCGTGGGAGCTCACCATGCTGGCGTTCCACTGCGCCACGTGCAGCAGCCCCAGCTCCCCCGTGCGAGCGTCCTCGGCGCGCGTCAGACGCGTGGCGCGCACACCCCTGCTAGCGGCCACCTCCTGCAGGGCCCCGGCGTCGCCCAGCAGCACGATGCGGTCGCGCGCGATGAGACGGGCCGCCGCCGTGAGCGCCACGCTGGGCCCGACGCCTGCGGGATCTCCGACGGGCACGAGCAGCGGCAGTGGACTCACGGCGTCTTGATCTTGTAGCCGACGCCGCGCACGGTCTCGAGGCTGTCCACCGCCGAGCCCAGCTTCATGCGCAGGCGCCGCACGTGGATGTCGACGGTGCGGCTGGTGCCGTAGTAGTCCACGCCCCAGACGCGCTCGAGCAGCTGCTGGCGCGAGTAGACGCGGCCGCGGTTCTGGCAGAGGAAGCGCAAGAGCGCGAACTCCTGCTGCGTCAGCTGCACCGGCCGACTGTCGATGGTCACCTCGTGCGCCGCGAGGTCGATGCAGAGCGCGCCCATCTTCAGGCGCTCTGGCGCGTTGAAGTCGCTGCGGCGCCACTCCGCGCGTCGGATGCGGAGGTAGAGCTCGGGCGCCACATAGGGCACCAGCGCGAAGTCGTCGAAGCCGTCGCTCGGGTCCAGACGCGAGAGGCCGCGCACCGTCACCGCGGCCAGGACGGGCACCTCCGCGAGCGCCGGAGCGGCGCGCAGACGCATCAGGGCAGCTCGGGCCGCGTCCACCTGATCGATGGCCTCGACCACTACGACGGCCGGTGGGTCGTCCACCATCTCGGGCTCGGAGAGCGAGTCCCACAGGGTCGCGATCCGCACGTTGCAGCCGAGGTCACGCAGGACGTTGACCGCCCCATCTTCACGCTCCAAGAGGCCCTCGGGGCCGACGACGAGTATCCACATAGTGTTTCCGATGTTTCCGAGCGCAGCGTAGATGAAATGCGGTGGCGCGCAACGTTCTTCATCGTGAACGAAAACCGTCTCGGTCGTCCGCAAGGGTGAGCCGCGGGACAAGCTGACGAATTCGTCGCACTACGTGCGGAACGAGGAATGCCAACCGTGGCTGCGCCTGATAAGCTCCGGCGCGATGAGCAAACGATGGCGTATCGAGGTCTCCGCGCTGGGAAGCGACGAGGCCAAGGCGGAGGCCACGGTCGAGGCCGCGAACTGGATGACCGCGCTGAAGACCGGCCGTGCCGCCCTGGGTGAGACCGGCGGGCTGCCCGCCGGCGCCAACCTGCGCCACGAATCGGGGGGCGCGGTCACCATCCACGATGGGCGTGAGCGTAAGACCTACCGCCTCTTTCCGGTCGAGGCTGCGGCGTCCGCCCCGGTCGCCAGCGCTCCGGTAGAGGCACCGGCGCGCAAGGCTCGGCCGAAGACCATCGCGTACATCCCCAGCGAGGATGTCGCGGCTGTGGTTCAGTCCGCGAGCAGCGCTGCTCAGCCGGCCAGCGCCCCCGCCGCCACGGTGGTGGGTCAGCCCGCCAGCACGCCTGCGGCCTTCGCTCCCACGGAGCCCGCCGCCGCGGACCCCGCGCGCGCGAACCGGAAGAAGATGGCCATGACCATGGCCTACATGCCGGGGGAGGACCTCCCCGTGGCTCCCCGCCAGGTCGTCGTGGGCGACCAGGCGACGGCGGACACCATCCAAGAGGCCCCCCTGCCCGTGGCACCGGCCAGCCAGCCGCCCAGCGCAGCCCCCGCGCCGGGCACTCAGACCAGCGTGGCTCCCGCCGAAGCCGAGAGCGCTCCGGCGCTGACCGAGGTGGACGTGGAGCTCCTGCTCTCACGTGACGCGGACCCCAGCGACGAGAACCCGCTCCGCTACCGTGAGCGCGCCTACGTCGTGCCGCCGACCCTCAGCCCCGCGGAAGCGGAGGCGGTGGCCCGCGGGGAGCTCGAGACCCTGCAGGCGGAGCTGGAGGAGTTCCCCACCGGCAAGTACGTGTCCATCGCGATCTTCGACCACGCCTGGGACGAGCACCCTGCGCGCCCGCCCATGGTCACCCTGGACTGGAAGGACTGGCACGGAGATCCCGTCGTGGCCTTCCCGCTCCAAGACCAACCGAGCCGGCCTCTCTCCGTCGCGCCCGCGCCCGCCATGGACCAAGCCGAGCGCCTCACCGCGGCGTTCGAGGCGTGTCAGGACCTCTTCTTCCTGGAGCGGCCGATCGACGCGCTGGAGTTCGCGGTGCGCTTGTTGGCGGAGCTGCTGCCCACCGACGTGACCATCGCGTCCATCTACGACATCGACACCAACCAGCTGCGCGCTGCGTCCGTCCTCGGCGCCGAAGGCATCGCGGGGCGTGGCGTCAGCGCCGACACGGGCCTGCTGGGAGCCGCTGCCCACGAGGCGGTGGCGCTGCGCGTGCACGACCTCAGCGCGGAGGCGCGCTTCGTCCCCGCCGCCGAGGGCGTTCCGGGGATGCGCGGAGGCTCGGCGCTGTACATGGCCATCGGCCACCACGGTCGCCTGTTCGGCATGCTGCAGCTCTTCCGTCGTGCTCAGCCCCGCTTCTCCCGGCACGACGCGGAGCTGGTGCGCTACGTGGCGGAGCAGGTGGGCGAGTTCATGGGCCAGTTCAAGGCCGTTCAGGCGCGCGCTCCGCGCTGAGCCCGGCCGCGCCCCCCATCAGCAGACGGCCCAGGTCCGGGTTGCCCCGCTTGCGCCAGATGAACCCATCCAGCGCGTAGTGCGTGGTCTGCGGCAGCGAGAGCAGGGGCACGAGCGCGCTCAGCGCGACCGCCCCCAGGTCGCCCCCCTCGCCGAAGAGCCAGGGGCGCTCGTGCCAGACCCAGCGGTCCCACAGCCACTCCTCGGCAAACGCCAGGCCCAGCAGCACGAGCAGGGCCAGCGGGACCCCCGCGCGCATGACACTAGCGAGCAGGCTCCCAGGGACCTCCGGCCCCCGCGCACGGCCGTAGAGCACCGTCAGACCCAAGTAGGGGATGCCATGAATCAGCACGTTCGTGACCGTGAAGGCGTAGTCCGCGTCGGTGAGCAGGATGCCCGCGGCCCAGCAGGCCGCGGTGCTCAGCACCAGCAGCACCACGCCCGCGTGTGCGTCCCCGCGTACGAAGCGCTGAGCGCTGCGCAGCCCGAACGCAATGAGCAGTCCGACGTACAGCGGCGCGAGCCCGTCGCTGAGCGCCCCCCACGGCAGGCCGCCCGACACGAAGTCCCCCTGCACGAACCACGCGAAGCGCCGCGGCAGGTGCGCATGCCAGAAGAGGACCGGATAGAGCATGCAGCCGTAGAGGGTGAGCGTGTCCAGAGCGAGGTCGAAGCGTGACGTCGCCGGGGCGCGGCGATGGTAGAGCTTGAGCCAGCCGACCTGCTGCCGAACGAAGTGGAACAGCGCCAGGTACGCGAGCGCGCGCCAGAAGGTCAGCGACGAGACCGCGTGGAGGGCGACGCCGGCCACGTAACAGAGCAGCGGCGCGCCACCATAGAGCCAGGGCCGGCGGCGGCGCTCCACCGGGTCGAGGTAGACGCGGTAGAGGGTGGACCACACGTGGGCGACGTCCACGCCCAGCACGCACAGCAGCCAGACCCACTCGGGCGAGTCACCACGCGAGATGCCGAGCGCGTAGCCCGAGAGGAGCAGGCCGAGGGACAGGGCCGCGCTGCCGCCGAAGAGCCACAGATCCAGGCGCTGGCCAAAGAGCCACGGCGCCTCGCCGAACACGCTGCTGCGCACGCCGGCCACGCTCACGCTCCTTGGGGCGGCGTCGCCAGCGCCCCGGGCGGTGTCGCCAGAGCCGCGAGGGCTTCGTCGGCCGCGCGCACGCCGTGGTAGAAAGCCTCCTCGAAGATGGCGATGCCAGACAGGTCGCTGTGCGCGAAGTGGACCGCGCCGAGGGGCGCCGCGGCCGCACGGCGGGTCTCGCTCGCCAGCATGCCGACGCGCGGCTGGATCATGGCGTGGCCCCAGCGAAACACGTCCAGACGCGTGAGCTCCTCGGGCAGGTGGCGGTGCGCGCGTCGCAGGTCGCTCAGGATCGCGTCGCGCCAGGTGCCGTAGTCCGCCTCGAAGAGGTTGCGGCGCCCCTCGGCGGCGTCCGCGGTGGCGAGCGGCCAGTAGTAGGTCAGGACGCCCGGGCCGTGGTCGCGCCCCCGCTGGTGCGTGGCGCTCACGTAGCCGAGGGATGGGCTGTCGTAGAGCACGTTGTCCCAGCACTCCCCTACCCCGCGCGAGCTGGGCCGCTCGCGCACGTGCAGGTTGGCGACCATCCACGCCCCGTAGGTGAAGCGCTCGGCGACCTGCGGGTCCCGTTCGGCGAGGCCGCGCACCACGCGGTTCGCGACGAAGCGCGGCATGGCCACGATGCAGCGGTCCGCGGTGACGCGCCGGAGCGTGTTGGTCCCGGTGTCCTGGATGATGATCTCCACTGGCGCGCTCGCGTCACCCGCGCCGGGATCCCGTGCGACGACCTGCACGGCCATCTGCCCGCGCTCGAGGCGCACCCCACGCTGCGCCGCGCGGGCGGCCATGTGGTTCACCAGCGCCCCGTTGCCCTCCGGCCACGTGAGCAGGTCGACCGTGTCTTCGCCGGGCTCTTCCGTGCGCGCCACCCAGTAGAAGAGCATCGCCCACGCGCTGGCTTGCTCTGCGCGCAGCCCGTAGTCGTCGCGGCAGGCGTAGTCCACCAACCAGCGCAGCCGCGCGGAGCGGAAGCCCTCGCGGTCCAGCCACGCGGCCGCGCTCAGGCGGTCCAGCGCCATGACCTGCTCGTCCGTGGTGCTGAGCGCGACCGGGATGGCGAAGGCGCGCCGCCCCTGGCTGTCGCGATAGCGCACGTACTCGTCCACCTTCTGACGAAAGCGCGCGAGCTCCGCGAGGTCGTCCGCGCTGGCGCCGGCGTAGGGGTAGAGGCCACGCTCCCAGTACCCTTGATGGAAGATGCGCGACTCCGGCTCGCGCACCAGCAGGGCTTCGGCGCCACGCAGCTCGCCCCCCTCCTGCGGGTCCGGCTCGAGCGCGTTCATGTCCTGCAGCAGCGCCAAGAGATCCGGGTTGTGCGCCATGGGCATGGGCAGGTAGTGCGCGCCCCAGGGGTACGGCGTCACGGCGCTCTCGGCGCTGCGGGCGGTCCCCCCCAGCACGGGCTCGAGCTCGAAGAGCGCGACCCCCTCGCTGAGCGTGGCGCTGGCGCGATAGGCGGCGCTGAGCCCCGCAGGGCCGCCCCCGAGGATGGCCAGCCGGAGATGCTCCGTGGGCGCCGCGCGCAGGGCCTCCACAGGGATCCCGTCGCGCAGGCGGTGGCCCGCCGTGAGGTCGGGCCCCAACAGCTCCCCCTCGACGCGAGCCAGCGGATCACCACCGCCGCTGCCGCCGCAGCCCGCGAGCCACCCGCTGGCCAGCGCCTGTCCCAGGAGGGGCGCGCCCAGCAGCGTACGCAGGACCTCCCGCCGGCTGCTCACTCCACCCTCGACCACTCGCGCTCGTAATAGCGCACCAGCATCTGGTTGTTGAGGCGGTTGGTCTCGACGGGGACGGCCGCCATGTCGGGGCCGAAGACGAAGAGGGACGCCAAGGTGGGCCCGTCCAGGAAGCGGAGGCCCGCCAGCAGGGGCTCGCCCGGGGGCTCGAAGGGCACCCGCCGCGCGAGGACGTAGCCCCACTCGCCGAACGAGGGCACCGTGGCGTGGAAGGCGTGCGTGACGAGCCCTGCTTCGCGCATGGTGGCCTCGATACACCAGAAGCTCTGCCGCGCGTAGAGGGGCGAGGTGCTCTGCACCACGACGGCGCTCGCGTCGGACATGGCGGTCTGGAGGATGCGGTAGAAGCTGCGCGTGTAGAGCTTGCCGAGGCTGAAGTTGTTCGGGTCCGGGAAGTCCACGATCAGCACGTCGAACGGCGTCGACTGCGTGCCTTCGCCCTGGCCGCCGGCACGCGCGCGCTCGTCGAGCCACACCATGGCGTCGTCGTTGATGACCCGCACGCGCGGGTCTCCCAGGCTGTCTCCGTTGAGCTCACGCAAGAACGCGTCCTCGCGCGCGAGGCGGGTCATGGCTGGGTCGAGGTCCACCAGCACCACCTCACGCACGTCCGGATACTTGAGCACCTCCCGCACCGCGAGCCCGTCTCCTCCGCCGAGGATCAGCACCCGCTCGTGGCGCTGCGTCGCGGCGAAGGCCGGGTGCACCAGGGCCTCGTGGTAGCGATACTCGTCGTTGGAGCTGAACTGCAGGTTGCCGTCCAGGAAGAGCTGCGTGCCTCGCATGCCGCGCGTCATGACGATGCGCTGGTAGCGCGACTGCTGCGCGTGCACGATGGGGTTGGGGTACAGGGCCTGCTCGGTGTAGTCGATGATGCGGTCGGCGTACGCGAAGGTGATGCCGAGCCCCAGCGCCAAGAAGAACGCGCTCACGCGGAGCCGCGTCCGCACGGCCGGCGCGATCAGGCCCGAGAGCAGCGTGACACCCATCGCGGCGACCCCGCAGTTGAGCAACCCGAAGAAGAGCGAGGTGCGCATCAGGCCCAGGCTGGGCACGAACACGATGGCGAAGAGGATCGACCCGAAGAGCGCGCCGATGTAGTCGAAGGTCAGCACGCGCGCGACGAGCTCGTCGAACTCCAGCTCCTCCTTGAGGATGCGCATGAGCAGGGGGATCTCGAGGCCCACCAGGGTCCCAATCGCGATGATGGTCCCATACAGCAGGATGGCGAAGGCGTCGGTGTAGGCGGCGCCGAGCTGCAGCAGCGGCACCGAGCCACCGCCGACCAAGGCCGCCCCCAGCTCGACCTCCACGAAGCGTCGGCCGATGTCGCGCTTCACGTATCGCGACAGGTACGAGCCGATGCCCATCGCGAACAGGTAGACGCCGATGGTGGTGCTGAATTGCCGCACCGAGTCGCCCAGCACGTAGCTCGAGTAGGCTCCCGCGAGCAGCTCGTAGACCAGACCGGACGTGGAGACGACCAGGACGGTGACGAACAGGAGGGGCGTGCGGAGGGACGAGGGAGCGGGACCCGGTGCGGTACCCGTGTCAGCCATGCATCGCTGCAGACACGATCATGGCGACGCCGATGATGACCGAGCCGATGACGATCCCGAGCGCGGTGTTCTGGTCCTCTTCGATCTCCTTGCGGATGGAGAACGGCGCCACCTTGGTGATGATGAAAAAGGCGATACCGAAGAACACCATCCCGATGGTGGTGAACACCGCAGACGCGATGATGGCGTTGACGAACGAGTCGAGGTTACCGCTCATGATTCATTCCTCTCGAAGTGAAGCCCTTGCTATCACGAATCGCCCGTGGAGGGAACGGCGCCCGGCGCCTCGACCGTGGAAGTCGGCGGAGGCGCGCCGGGCTCCGCCGAGCGCGCCGGACGTCGCGTGAGGCTGCGGAGGGCCGGAGCCCACACCAGCAGCGCCGCCACCAGCAGGGGCCAGACGGTGCGTCGCCCGCCCGTGACGGTCACGCGCGCGTGCGCAGGGGCGCTGGCCGCGTCGGTCGCCCCCTCGATGCGCAGCCGGTACTCCCCGGGGAGCACCTCGCTGAGGTGGGCGCTCGCGACGGGGTCCCCGTCGAACAGCTCGAGAGGCACGTCACGCACGTCGGCGTCCGTTGATCCCTGGGGCACCAGGCCAATGAGCACACCGGCCCAGCCGGTAGGGCTGTCGCGAGTCAGCTCGATGGACACCGCCTCAGGGCGCGTGATGGTGAAGGCCTCCCCGTGGGTGACGGTGCGCGCGGCCCCTTCCTCCCCGTCCACGGCCTCCTCGAAGGTGTGCAGCGTGACCTCGGTCTCGTGCTCGAAGTCGGGCGCGCCGAAATCTGCCAGGCCGGCCGCGATCGCGAGCGCCACGCTGAGGAAGAGCGCGACCCCGACCCGCTGCCGGTCGGGCGCGTCCATCAGATGCGTCGCTCGATGAGCGCGCCGCGCCGCAGCTCGGTGAGGAAGAGCTGCTCCTGCCGCGCCATGGCGGTGTCCAGCATCTGCCGGAAGATGTACTCGCGGACCTCGTCGTAGCTGGGGACGTCGGCGGCCCCCTGCTCGCGCTCGTGCAGCAGGAAGACGTGGTAGCCGTTGGGCCCGCGCACGACACCGCTCACCTGGCCGGGCTCCATACGCAGCAGCTCTTGCTCCAGGTCCTGGGGCAGGTCCCCCTGGCGCAGCCAGCCGAGGTCACCGCCACCCACGGCCGCGACGGCGTCCTGGAAGTTGCGGGCCGTGAGCCGGGCCTGCAGCTCTTCGGCTCGGGCGCGCACGGCGGCGGTCTCGGTGGCGCTGGCCCCAGCGGGCAGCTCGACGAAGACATGCGAGGCCCGGAAGCGCAGCGTGCGGTTGGAGCGCCGCACCTCTTCGTCGTAACGGGCGCGCACGTCTTCCTCGGTGATGTTCACGCGACCGCGCGCGCGCTGGTTGAGCACCTTCAGGCGCAGCAGCTGGCGGCGGAGGTCGTCGCGGTACTGCGCGGGCGAGAAGCCCTGCTCGCGCACGGCGTCCCAGAAGTCGGCCTCGGCCAGGTTGTTCTGGCGGCGCACGTTCGCGATGGCGCGCTCGACGTCCTCGTTGCTCACGCGCACGTGCATGCGCGTGGCGGCCTGGCGGATGAGCTCCTCGTCGATGAGCCCGTCCAGCACCTGCGTGTACAGCTGCTCGCGCAGCGCCACGCGCTCCGCCTGACTGGAAGCCGCCATGATCTGTGGCGTGTAGGGAGCCGCCCGGCGGCGCACTTCACTCAGCCAGATGGCCTGGTCGTTCACGATCGCGACGACCTGTTCGACCACGTCCGCGCGCGCGGGGGAGCTGCCGAAGACCGCGTACGCCCCGACGAGCGCGAGCAACGCTGCGAGCCCTGTCCGCATGGTGGCGCCGCGCACAGGCTGCGCCGCACGGCTGGCCCCGTGGGAGCCGAGGTCGAGTCGAGTGGTCATGGTGCCTCTGTCTCCGACTCCGCTCCAGCTGGAGACGTCGGCTCGGGGTCCGTGGGGGCGACGGGGCGTGGGGGGTCCAGCTGCAGGCTGTCCAGCACGTCCACGTGCTCCTCGATCTGCGCCTCGCCGCGCAGCTCGTCCAGCAAGCGCTGGCGTGCCTGCTCGCGCTGCTCCGCCCAGATGGCGTTGCGGATGGGGCCCTCCACGTCAGCGAGCGAGCGCTCGAGGGCGGCCCGGCGCCCCGTAAGGCGCACGATGTGAAAGCCCATCGGGCTTTCGATCACTTCCGGGGACACGTCGCCGATGCGGGCCAGCGCAAAGGCGGCCTCGCGCACGGCCTGGGGCGGCCCCTCCCCCTCCATCCCGAAGAACAGCAGGTCGCCCCCGCGCTCACGCGTGTCGTCGATGTTGTGGGCCTCGGCCACGGCGCGGAAGGGGGCGATGTCCGCCTGACCCCGCAGCTGCTGCAGGTAGCGCTGCGCCTCTGCGCGCGTGCGGACCACGATGTGCAGGGCGCGCACCTGGGCCGGCTGGTTGTACTCGCTCAGGTGCGCTTGGTAGTACGCCTCGATGGCCTCGTCGGTGACCTCTGCGCGCTGGACGCGGGCGTCCACCAGCTCGCGCAGCATCTCTTCCCGCATGGCCTGCTCGCGCGCCTGCACCACGAGTGGGTCGTTCTGGTAGCCCAGACGCTCCGCCTCGGCCGCCAGCAGCGCAAGCTCGATCATCTTGTCCAGGTACTCGCGCCGCCGCTCCGGGCTCGCGAAGCGGGCCTGCGTGTAGCGGCCCTCCGCCGCCAGCCGAGCGGCCAGCTCACCGGCCGTGATCTCACGCGTGCCAACGCGGGCCAGCACCAGGGCGGCCTGCTCCGGGGTGAGGCCGTTGACGCGGCCATCTGCGTTGGGGTCCTGGGTGCCGGGGTCCGTGGTGTTGCCAGCCGCGCCCGTAGTTGCCGGCGCATCCCCGCCGCCCGAGCAGCCCTCGCCGCAGCCCGTCCCAGCCAACGCCAACAGCAGCGCCAACGCCAGCACGCGGAGCGAGGCGCCTGCAGCGGTGGGGGAGTGCATGGAACGTCCGAAGATCATCGCAGCCGAGCTAGCATAGGCGCCCAAGGACATCAACGCCGGCCTGTGCGCGCGGACACGCTCACCCCGCGGGGCGGCAACCGACGAGCTCTTCGATGCGGTCGCTGAGGTCGTCCAGGTCGAAGGGCTTGTCGAGGTAGGCGTCCGCGCCGTAGAGCGGGCTGGTCATCTCGTTGAGGCGCTCGCCGATGCCGGTGAGCATGATGACCTTCGCGTCGCGCAGGCCCTCTTCCTCACGAATGGCGCGGCAGACCTCCCAGCCGCTCATGCCGGGCATCATCACGTCCAGCAGCACCAAGCCAGGCCGCTCGCTGCGAGCAAGGCGCAGCGCCTCCTCGCCGTCCGAGGCCTCGATCACGGTGGAGCCCTCTATGCTGCGCGCGTGGGAGGAGATGAGGTTGAGCAGCTCGGGGTCGTCGTCGGCTACCAGGATCTTGATGGCGGGGGCAGTTGTCACGGAGGTTCCTCTCGCCGCGCGATGGTCAACGCTTGCCGCCCCGAAGTCAACCCAACGATGACGCCGGGCGCCGATCCTGCGAACCGGACCGAGGCCCGACACGCGCGGGTGGGAGCACGGCCGCGGGTGGGCGGTCAGCGGGCAGAGCGCGGAGGTGTCCCGGAACGACTGTCTCTTGCGACCGGGTTCATACACATCGACAGGGCAGAACCCCGTCCCGCGCCGCCGCCCACATCAAGGGTCACGGGTTCATAGCCGTCCGCCTCCACCTGCAGGCGAACCCTGGCCGACGGGGGTTCGTTGAGCATGAACGAGAACCGCCCTTCCCCATCGGTCTCGACGAGCAGCGGCTCCTCCCCGACTCCGGCAATCACGCAACCCCACGAGCGCGCCGGCAGCCTCCCAACCACGTAGTCCACCCCCGCAGGGGGGGACTTGATGTGCACGATCACCTGGTCTGCTGCCCCGTGCTTCAGCACGGGGTGCCCAACATCAAGCGGTCTTCCGACTCCGACCCAGCCACCGACTCCGACTCCGACTCAGCCACCGACTCCGACTCTGCCACCGACTCCGACCCAGCCACCGACTCCGACTCCGACTCAGCCTCCGACTCCGACTCAGCCTCCGACTCCGACTCAGCCTCCGACTCAGCCACCGACTCCGACTCAGACTCCGACTCCGACTCAGACTCCGACTCAGACTCCGACTCAGACTCCGACTCAGACTCCGACTCAGACTCCGACTCAGCCACAGCCACCGACTCCGCCACAGCCACCGACTCAGCCACCGACTCAGCCTCCAACGCCGCGCATCCCGTTCCCCTAAGCAGAAACCGCAACCACGCCCGTCACGCTCGGAACCACCACCCGAAACACGGACCCACGCCCAACCTCGCTCGCAACCTCGATGGTGCCGCCCATGGCGTGGACCAGCTGCCGAACGAGCGCGAGACCCAGCCCCACCCCGCCGTGCTCGCGCACGAAGGAGCCGTCATGGACCTGCTGGAACGGCTCGAAGATGCGCTCGCGGTCCGCCTCGGCGATGCCCACGCCGGTGTCCTCGACCTCGATGATCACGGCCCGGCCTTGCGGCGCCCGTGACGCCCGCACGAGCACGCGGCCTCCGTCCGGCGTGAACTTCACGGCGTTGGCCACCAGGTTGGTCACCACGTGCTGGAGCATCCCCGCGTCCGTCTGGATGCTGCCCACGTCGTCCGCGATGTCGATCTCGATCGGCAGCGTGCCCGTTCCCACCACCACACGCACCTGCTCCACCGTGCCCTCGATCTGCTCACGAATGTCCACCATCTCGAGCCGGGGCGTGATGCGGCCGTCTTCACTGCGGGCCAGAGACAGCAGGCCGTCCACCAGCGTCAGGAGCGAGCGGGCGCTGCGCTTGACCTCCGTGTGCGCCTTGCGCTGGCGCTCGGTGACGGGCCCGTAGATGCCTGCCTCCAGCAGGTCGGCCAGCCCCGAGATCCCGTGTATCGGCGTGCGCAGCTCGTGCGTGAGGTTGGCGATGAAGCGCGCCTTCGACTGACTCGCGCTCTCGAGGTCACGCGTCCGCTGCTCGAGCGCGCGCGACTTGGCGCGCAGGTCGGACAGGATGGACGCGGTGAAGAGCGTGGGCAGACCGAGCACCACGGCGTAGGCGACCAGCACGACCAGCAGGTGGATCGGGTCCAGCCCCTCCGAGCCGAAGCGGGGCGGCGGAAACCTGGGGATGACTTCGGCGTAGATCAGACACGCCATGCTGGCGTGGAGCACCATGGCCAGCCCCATGATGACCACGGTTACCCCCACGTTGGAGAGCAGGGCCACCACCGTGAGCTCGATGGCGTACACCGCGAAGAGAGGGCTCTCCAGCCCGCCAGAGAGGTAGATCGCGAAGGTGAGCGCGACCGTGTCCATGGTGACGTTGAGGCTGGCGGCCTCGATGACGCAGCGGTCCGCCTTGAGGGACCACCACTGCAGCGTGTTGGTCAGCAGCTTGAGGGCCACGGGCACCCACAGCACAGGCGTGGCCGGGATGAGCCCGGTCTGCATGGTGAAGACGCCGAACACGGAGAACGCGATGACGATGCCCAACCCCGACCGCACGCTGAACCACAGCTTGTGGCGGTTCTCCGGGAGACCGACCTCTTGGAGGAAGGCGGGGTAGCGCATGTCGCGCTCAGGCGGCAGGAGCCAGCAGGGACTCCAGCTCGCTCAGCATCGCGTTCATGTCGAAGGGCTTCACGAGGTACGCCTGCGCGCGGAGATCATCGCGCGCGTACTTCCGCGCGTGGTCCTCGTCCCGATACACCGCGCTCATGAGCATGAGGGGCATGGTCCTGCCCTTCTCCGTGCGCTTGACCTCGAAGCAGACCTCGAAGCCGCTGCGCTTGGGGAGCATCACGTCCACCAGCATCGCGTCGGGCTCCACCCGCTCGAACTCGCTGAGGGCGTCCACACCGTTCTTGGCGACCGTCACCGCGTAGCCGTGCGCCTCGAGAAAGTCCCCGAGGATCATCGAGCTGAGAGCGTCGTCTTCGACTACCAGGATCTTCTTCATGGGGACCTCGCTTGGGGAGCTGGTGTTAGCTGTGTGCTTTTTGCACAGATTCAGAATAGCCCGTCACTCGACCAGATCCAACATTTATTCAAAAAACATCGGAACCGATGATGCTCGACGTCCGTATGTAGCTCGCCGCCGGACTCAGCGCAGCCGGCCGACCTGATCGCGCTCCGCCCACCCCTGTCGCGCCCCCAGCCGCACGCGCACGAAGCCTTCGTATTCGTCCAAGATCATGGCCCTCTCGCCCCCGCGAGCGGGGGTCTCCAACACGGGGCTGCGCGCGTCCGGCGACTGATGCAGCGCGACGGTGTCGTCCAGGATGACCGCGGGCGCGCCGTCGCGGAGCCACCCCTGCTTGATGACCAAGCCGCTCCCGCTGCCCAGCGACCAGAGCGCGATGAAGAGCGCGGCCAGCGTCGCGATGACGCGCGGCACCTCGCCAACCACCCGCCGCCGCACCACCAGCGCCAAGCAGAGCGCGGCGACGCCGAGCAGCAACGCCACGGCCAGGGCCCGCTCGCTGACGCCGCGCACCAGGGCGCGCGCGAAGTGCGTGTCGCGGACCAGCTCCGCTTCGCCCTCTTCCTCCGCGCGTGCCCGCGCGAGCGCGTCCTCGGCGGCCGCCAGAGCCTGCTCCACGCCCTCGTCCGGGCGGAGCAGCAGCGAGCGCTCGAAGTGAAAGATCGCGCGTGGGAGATCCCCCAGCCGCGCATGGCAGACCGCCATGTTCTGCTCCACGTCCGGGTCCACGATGCCCACGTCCGTGAGCGCACCGTAGACCTCTAGGGCGGCCGCGTAGTTCTGGGCGAACGCCAGCTCGTTGGCGCGCCGGAAGAGCTCCTGAACGGTGTCGGAACGCTCCGCTTCGGCCGGAGTCGCAGCCGCGCTGGGCGCGTCGTCCTGCGCCTGGGCGGGCGCCGTCACCATCGCGACGGTGAACAGGAGCGCCAGAGCGCTCAGCGCAGACGCTCGTCGTGCGCCACGGATCACGAGGCTGCTCACGCTTGCTCCTCCTCGGACGTGGCCGACCCGGGCACGAAGCGGTCGATGCGCTGCACCATCGCGCGCACCCGCTGCAGACAGCGCTCGAGCTCGTCCTCGCTGCCTGCCTCGGCGCTGAAGCGAGCAAAGTCGCAGCCCTCGAGCTCCTCCACGATGCGCTGACGCAGGTCGGCGCTCATCCCAGCTTCGGTGAGCCGCTCGCCCAGCTGCGCATGCGTCAGGCTCCCCACCGAGAACCCCAGCCGCCCCTCGATGGCGGAGCGCAGCGCGGCCGCCACGGATGGATAAAAGGCGCCCACGTCGCTGGTCTTGAGCGCGCGCTTCGCGGTCTCGAGCCGCTCGCGGACCTGGCCGGCGGCCAGCCTGTCGGAGCGCTGGTCACGTGCGCGCCGCTGCGCGCGCTGACGCACGACCCCCCACGCCAACAGCAGCAGCGACGGCATCGCCAAGAGCGCGGCCCAGTAGGACCACTGGCTGCTCAGCGGCGGCCGCGCGCGCAGCAGCTCACTGCGCGCTCGGATCTCGCCAATGTCTGCCGGGGTGGCCACCGGCGCGTCGCCCGCCGGAGCGACGGGAGGGCCCGCATCCGCGACCGTCGGCGCGATGGCCTGACCAGCCACCGTCAGGGTGAGCGGCGACGAGCGCAGCGTCTCGTAGCGCTCTGCGTAGGGGTCGAAGACGGGGATGGAGAGCGGCGGAATGGTGTAGGTGCCCGGCTGTTCCGCCACCAGCAGCCACTCCACGCGTGTGGTGCCACCCACGCGGACGCCCAGCGAGCGGATGTCGTCTTCACGCCGCGGCGGGTGCGCGCGCAGGCCGGGGATGTCGGGGAGGGTCAGCGTGACGTCGCGCAGGTTGCCTTCGCCCTCCAACACGGCGGTCAACGTCACGGCGTCTCCCGTACGGATGGTGGCGCGGTCCAGCTGCGTCCGCAGGTTGTAGCGACCGACGACGGCGCCGCGCGGGACCGGCGTGGGCAGCGGGCGCACGTGAATGGGTACCGCGACGCCCTCGCGCACCAGCTGCTCCGGGCGCGGCCCGAACATGAAGCCCCCGCCCGTCTGGATGGACATGCGCGGCGCCCCCAGCACCAGCTCACCCGCATCCAGCGGAAACGCTGCAAAGTGGCGGATGACGTGCACGTCGTACGGGACGCCCTGCACCACCTCGCGACGGGACTGAGGCGGTGGGCTGTTGGGCCCGATCAGGTCCTGCACCCAGAAGCCGTCCGTGGAGACCTCGCGCTCCGGCTGGAGGTTGCGCGCGGAGACGCGGGTGTAGAAGAGCAAGGTCACGGTGACCTGCTGACCCACCACGGGGTCCGTGGGCTCGGCGACGGTGCGCAGGAACGCGACGCTGTCCACGTTGGCGCCGTCGAGGGTGCCGTTCGCGGGGGGCGGCTGTCCGGGGACGGGCATGGGCGGCGCGCCCGGCGCCTGACTCAGCTGCGTGCCCGCTTGCGGGGGCAGCACCTGGAGGTCCACCACGTTGCCCGCGAAGCGGCGGCCGTCCACCGTCGCGACGGCGGCCTCGATGCGCACGCGGCCGGGCTGGCGTGCGCGCAGACGCAGGTTGTGAATGACGGACTCTTGGATCTGCGTGCCGTTGGGGCCCATCTGGACCTGGGTCGGACGCATGACCGTGCGGTTGACCAGCTCGAACTCCGGGAGGGCGGGCAGCTCCAGGTTCTGGATCTGACAGCCGTCGCAATCTGCCCGGACCTGCATGCTGAAGTCCGTGCCCGCGGCGACCTGCCCCGCGCTCGTGGTGGTGACGACCGTCACGCGCTGCGCCCGAGCGCTCGCG
The DNA here is from genome assembly GCA_020633075.1 of Sandaracinaceae bacterium. Lineage (GTDB taxonomy): Bacteria > Myxococcota_A > Polyangia > Polyangiales > Houyiibacteriaceae > JADJJE01. The sequence continues at coordinate 519,401 of JACKEI010000001.1, read as the reverse complement.
GGCAACAAGGCAGCCGAGCACAGGAGCAGCAGCGCGAGGAGCGGCCCACGAGGCGACACGGCGCTTGCGTGCATGGCGACTCCGAGCGAGCTGCGCGCGCTGGTCGACGTGGCGCTCACCAGTCCTGCTCCACGCGGCGGTTCTCACGCTGCCCGCGCTGGGCTGCGCGGTAGCGCTCCAGGCTCTCTTCGCCGTCCTGTAGCGCGTCCAACATGCGCTCCGCCTGAGTGGGGAGCTGCTGACCGTTGGCCTGATCCTGGGAGTCCTGGGGGTCGTCTTGCTCGCCGCCGGACGGCGACTGCTCGGGCTGGCTCGGGTCGTCCTGCGCGTCCTGCTGATCCTGCTGATCCTGTTGGTCTTGTTGATCCTGCGAGTCTTGCGAGTCCTGCTGGTCCTGCTGATCCTGTTGGTCCTGTTGGTCCTGTTGGTCCTGTTGGTCTTGCTGATCCTGCTGGTCCTGTTGGTCCTGTTGGTCCTGCTGCTCCTGCTGCTCGCGCTCTTCCTGCTCTTGCTGGTCCTGCTGCTCTTGCTCTTCGCGCTCTTCGTTCAGGCGGCGCAGCGCGAGCTCCAGGTTCCACGCGCAGTTGTGGTCCGACGGCCTGGCCCGGAGCGACCGGCGGTACTCGTCCACGGCAGCGCGGAAGGCGGTCTGGGCGGCTCGGTGGTCGTCCTCCGCGGCGGCGGCCTCCCCGTCCTGATAGAACGAGAGCCCGAGGTTGTAGCGCACGTCCGCGACCAGGTCCGGAGGCGTGTCGGGCCCGATGGCCAGCAGGAAGGCCTCGCGCGCCCGCTCTCGCTCGCCCTTGTGCAGGTAGGCGATGCCGCGGTCCAGGTGCACTCCGGGCGCCGACGGTAGCTCGCGGGCGGCCAGATCATAGGCCTCGAGCGCGCCGTCGTAGTTCTCCGCGGCGACACGCGCGTTGCCCTCCTCGACGTTGGGGTTGGCCCGGTGAAACGGGTCCCAACCACCGAACATCGAGGCGGCTGCCACGAGCAGGAGCGAGACGAGCGCCTTCATGCCTTCGCAGCCTCCCGCTCATCGCCCGCACGCGCCAGCCGGCCGAGGCGCCCTTGGGGCCGACCACCCGCCAAGCGCCGCCGACGCAGGAGCCAGGCCTCCGGCAGCAGCGCCTCCAGCACCAGCAGCAAGAACCCGGGCAGCAGCGCCAGCGCGAAGCGGTTCTCGTGCACGGTCACGCGCCGCGACTCCCGCTCTCCCTGCTGTAGGGTGCGGATCTCGCGAGCCACCTGGTCCACACCGACGCCCCCGTCTTCGGCGCGCAGGTAACGTCCGCCCGTGGCCGCCGCGATCTCCTGCAGCTGCACCTCGTTCTCGGCGGTGAGCGAGGTGGTCACCACGTTGCCCTCCGCGTCGCGCATGTAGCCCGTCCAGGTACCGTCCTCGCTGTACGTGGGGATGGGCTCTCCGGTGCGTGAGCCGATGCCCACCACGAAGATCTTCACGCCCTCCGCCGCGAGGTTGCGCGCCGCCTGCACCGGGTCTCCCTCGTGGTCTTCGCCGTCGGTCATGAGCACCACCACGCGCGCTGGGCGGGTGTCGGCCCACTCGGCCTCGGTCAGGCCCTCGGGCGGACGGCTGCTGCGCTCCAGCAAGCGCCCGGCGGCCACCAGGGCGCGGCCGATGGCGGTGCCTCCAACGGGCATGTCCAGCGGCGTGAGGTCCCGCAGGAAGAGCTGCACGGCAGCGTAGTCGGTGGTCAGCGGGAACTGCATGGTCTCCCCGGCGAAGGCCACCACGCCCACGCGGTCCCCGCCCAGCGCCTCGATGAAGCGCGTGAGCTCCACCTTGGCCCGCTCGCTGCGGTTGGGGCTGACGTCGCGCGCCAGCATGCTCTTGCTGAAGTCCAGCGCGACCACCACGTCGATGCCGCGCTGTCGCAGGACGCGCGTGCGGCTGCCGTACTGGGGGCCGGCCAGCGCGCCCACCACCAAGAACAGGCCCAGCACCAAGAGCACACCCCGCGCAGCACGCAGCGGACCCGAGCGACCCACGCGCAGGCTCTGTAGCGCGGTCGGCTCACCGAAGCGTCGCGTCGCCCGCTCGCGCAGACGCCAGCCCACCACCAACACGCCGGCGACGACCAACACGGCCAGCCCGAACCACAAGACCACCGGCGAGTGCCACGTCATGGCCACCTCCGTAGCACCAGCGCACCAAAGACCGCCTCCATGAGGAGCAGCAGCAGGCCCGGCCACACGAAGGCGGGGTACAGCTCGCCATACACCTGACCCAGGTCCTCGATCTCGCTGCGCTCGAGCTGGTCGAGGATGCTGTGGAAGGTGCGCTCGAGGGCCCCGCGGTCCGCCACGGAGTAGTGCTGGCCACCCGTGCGGGCCGCGATGCGCTGCAGCAGCTCGGGGTTCACGGGCTGCTCCTGCATGCCGAAGATGGTGCGGCGCGTGAGGTCCACGCCCTGCGCGACGGGCGCCGTGTCGCTGACGCCCATCAGCACGGTGAAGACCTTGACCTGCATGGTGGCGGCCAGCTCCGCGGCCTGCTCGGGCGAGACGTTGCCGGCGTTGCTCTCACCGTCCGTGAGCAGAATGATGACCTTGCTGCGCGCGCGGCTGGTGCGCAGGCGGTTGAGGCCCGTGCCGATGGCGTTCCCGATGGCCGTGCCGCGCCCTTCGATGAGCTCCAGCTGCAGCTCCGAGATGACCGTCTGGAGGGCCTCCTTGTCCGTGGTGAGCGGCATCAGCGTGAACGCGTCGCGGCCGAACACCACGGCGCCGATGCGGTCGTTGGGACGCCGGCGCACGAAGTCCTGCACGACGATCTTGGTGGCCTCGAAGCGGTTGGGGTGGATGTCCGCCGCCTGCATGGAGAGCGACATGTCCATGACCAGCACGATGTCGATGCCGTCGACCTCCGTGCGGTCGCGCGCGTGGATGCTCTGCGGCCCCATCAGCCCGACGCCCAGCAGCCAGAGGGCCGTCACCCGCAGCCCGAGGGGCAGGTCCTTGACCCACACGCGCCACCCGGGCCGCACCTGTCCCAGCGTCTTGCCGCGGCTCACCAGCAGCCGCGGAGCGGCGGACTTCAGGACCCACACGCGCGCCAGCCACACGAGCGGCACCGCCAGCAGCAGCAGGCCCGCCCAGGGGCGCTCGAAGCGAAAGCTGTCCGAGCGCAGCGGCACGCCGTAGACGCCCTCGACCAGATAGGCGGCGACCCACAGCGCGGGCACCCCCAGGAAGAGGATGTAGAGGGCCGCCATGGAGCGGCGCACCCACGCCATCATGACGCCCCCCCTTCGCCTGGCTCGTCCTTCGTGCCCGTCGTGTCGGCCGGGACCGTCGTGTCTGCGCTGGTGGCCGCTCGCGCTGCCCGGGCTGCCGCTGCAGCCGCAGCCTGGGCGGCCGCTGCCTCCGCCGCCGCGGCAGCCGCAGCCGCAGCACGCGCGGCAGCCTCGGCCGCTGCGCGCGCCTCGCGGGCCTTGCGCGCCAGCTCCGCGGCTTCGTCCTCGGCGAAGCCAGGCAGCGTGGACACGGACTGCTCGGCGTGGACGGGGCTCCCGGCCTCTGCGGACGCAGGCGCGCCGCGCTCTTCACGGGGCACACCCTGTGGCACCTCCGGCTGCGCCGGAACGCCCTCTGCCTGGGGCGAGCCCGCTGCGTGGGGCGCGCCCTGCTCGAGCGCCACACGCGCCCCCAGCGGGAAGGGCTCCATGCGCGTGCGTCCGTCGTCCCCCACGTTGGTGAGCGGGATGGCCTTGGCCGCGATGCGCACGGGCACGGGCAGGATCTCGTCCTCCGCGGGCCCGCTGAGCGATGCCGATTCCGTCGCGGCGTCGGTCGCGGTCTCGGTTGCGGTCTCGGTTGCGGTCGCGGTCTCGGCTGCGGGCTCGGTTGCGGGCGCGGTCTCGGGCTCCCCGGACGGCGGCATCCAGCGCGCGTCCGGGTCCACGCCCTCCGCCGGTTGGCGCTTGACCCGTGAGGGCCCCATGCGCGTGGCGGGGATGGGGATGGCCACCGGCGCGGGCATGGGCACGGGCACGGCGCCCACGATGGGCCGGGTCTCGCGCACCATGGTCATGGCCGAGGCCAGCATCTGGTCGGTCTCTTCGTCGCCCGCCGGGGAGTTCGCGAACTTCACGAGGTCGCAGGCGTCCAGCAGCTCCTCCACGCGCTTGACCAGGCGCGGGTCGGTCTTGCGCTCTTGCAGGCGCGTGACGATCTCGGCCGTGGTGCACTCGAGGCCGTCGAACTCGTAGCGTGCGCCCAGGTAGCCACGCAGCACGTCGCTCAGCTTGTCGACCCACTCGTCCCACTTGCCGTCGTCGATGTGCTGCCGGCGCGTCTGCGCCAGCCAGGAGAGCTCGCCAGCGGCGATCTCCCACGGCGGCATGGGCGGGGGCGGGGGCTTTGCCGCCTGGGCGCGCTTCTGCATGTAGCGCCGCAGCAGGTAGCCCAGCAGCAGGCCCAGCAGCAGCACGCCGAGGGCCCCCAGCACCCAGTAGGGCCGGTTGTCCTCCTCCATCACGCTCACCGGGTCGGTGGGCGGGAAAGGCTGCGCGTCGGGCTCGTTGCCCAGCACGGAGGCCACCGTGATGCGCTGCACCTCCGCTTCCACCACGCCGACCTGTCCGTCGGCCGTCAGCACGCGCACGCGCAGCGGGCCCACCTCGTGCTCGCCGGGCTCCAGCAGCAGGAGGTCCAGCTCGAAGTGGAAGTCACGCCCGCCATCGCCGCGCGGCTCGACGCGCACGCGGCTGTCCAGCAGCTCGATGGGATCCGGCGTGACGCTGCTGGTGCGCGCCCCGAAGTGTTGGTCCTCGGGGAGCGTGATGTCATCGCCCGACGCCGCGTGCACCGTGAGCCGCAGCGTGGTCATGTCGCCGGTGTGGAGGTCGTCGTGTGGGTCGACCTGAATCTCCAGCGCGGGCCGGTGCTCCTCGGGGAGCGGGGCGGTGCGCGCCGCGGCCGGGACACCCGCGTCCCCCTGCCCCACGCCTGCGTCTGGGTCTCCCGCTGCGGGTACCCCGGCGTCGGCGGCGGCCACGGGGACCGCCGTGGGTGCGGAAGGCACGGACGGAGCGGGCGGCGCGGGCAGCGGCGGAACAGAGGGCGCAGGGGCCAGCGGCGGCGAGGCGCCGGGGGGCGCGATGGGCGTCGGGACCGCGCGGGGGTCGACGGGTGCGTCGTGCGGGGACGGCTGAGCCGCTGCACGGCGCGCGGGCGCGGAAGCCGCACCCAACAGCCCGATCAGCGTCATCGTCAGCGTCGCCCGCAGGAGGCTCATCGGAACCCCATCATCCGCTTCTGGCGAAAGCGAAAGAACTCGGCGATGGGCCGCACGTAGTCCTCGTCCGTGTGCACCGTGAGGTGGTCCACGCGCAGCTTGCGGAACAGGCGCTCACGCAGCGCGCGCTGCCGCAGCACCTCGTGCGCGAACGCCTGCCGAACGCGCGGGTCGCCCGTGTCCACCTCCACCAACTCACCGCTCTCGAGGTCCTCCACCAGCGCGAGGCCCACGTCCGGCAGGTTCTCCTCGCGCGGGTCCACCACCTGCACGGGGATCAGGTCGTGCCGCTTCGCCGCGACGCGCAGCTGCTTCTCGTAGTCGTCCGCGATGAAGTCACTCAGCAAGAACGCCACCGAGCGGCGCTTGCGCAGCCCCCCCAGCATGTCGAGCGCGGTCGCGAGGTTGGTGCCGGTCCCTTCGGGCGACGCGTTGAGGATCTCCGTGACCACGCGCATGACGTGCCCACGCCCCTTCTTGGGCGGCACGAAGCGCTCCACGCGGTCCGTGAACAGGATGAGGCCCACGCGGTCGTTGTTCTTGATGGCGCTGAAGGCGAGCAGCGCTGCGATCTCGGCCACGGTCTCGATCTTGGGCTTGCCCACGCTCCCGAACTTCTCGGAGGCCGAGAGGTCCACCAGGAGCATGACGGTCATCTCCCGCTCTTCGGTGAACATCTTCACGTACGCGTCGTTCATGCGCGCGCTGACGTTCCAGTCGATGAAGCGCACGTCGTCGCCGGGCTGGTACTGGCGCACCTCGCTGAAGGCCATACCGCGGCCCTTGAAGACGGAATGGTAGCTGCCCGCGAGCTGGTCGTTGGCCAAGCGCGCGGTGTGGATCTCGATCTTCCGGAGCTTCTTGACGAGCTCGCGCGAGATCATGTCAGGGGACCTCCACCGCCTCGAAGATGCGGCGCACGATGTCGTCGCTGCTGATCTCCTCGGCCTCCGCCTCGTACGTGCGGATGATGCGGTGCCGGAGCACGTCGGGGCCGATGGCCTTGATGTCCTCGGGAGTGACGTAGCCGCGGTGGCTCACGAACGCGTGCGCGCGGGCCGCGATGTTCAGCCAGATGCTGGCGCGCGGGCTGCCGCCGTGGGCGATCATGTCGCGCAGGTCCTTGAGCCCGGCGCCGGCGGGGTTGCGGGTCGCCTGGACCACGGAGATGATGTAGTCCTTGATCTTGTCGTCCATGTAGACGTGCCCGATGCAGCGCCGCGCCTCGATGAGCTGCTCGGTGGTTGCGACCCGCTGGACGTCCATGGCATTGGGTCGTCCGTCGCCCGGCTTGGGCCCCTCGAGGGTGTACTGCGCGATGCGCTCCATGATGGTGCGCTCCTGCTCGGCGGTGGGGTAGCCCACGCGCACGTGCATCATGAAGCGGTCCACCTGCGCTTCGGCCAGCGGGTACGTGCCCTCCTGCTCCACCGGGTTCTGCGTGGCCATGACCATGAAGGGCTCGGGCAGCTTGTAGGTGGTGTCGCCGATGGTGACCTGCTTCTCCTGCATGGCCTCGAGCAGCGCGCTCTGCACCTTGGCGGGCGCGCGGTTGATCTCGTCCGCCAGGACCAGGTTCGCGAAGATGGGGCCCTGCTTGGCGCTGAACTCCCCGCTCTGCTGGTTGTAGAGCACGGTGCCGACCACGTCTGCCGGCAGCAGGTCCGGGGTGAACTGGATGCGCGAGAACTCGGCCGCCACGGTCTTGCAGATGGTGTTGACCGTGAGCGTCTTGGCGAGGCCGGGGACACCCTCGAGCAGCACGTGGCCACCGGTGAGCAGCCCGATCAGGACACGCTGGACCATCTCTTCCTGCCCGACGATGACCTTCTTCACTTCGTGCAGGAGCGGGTCGATGAAGGCGCTCTCGCGCTGGACCATGTCGTTGATGGCGCGGACGTCGATACTCATGAGGACCACCCTAGGAATGCGGGGACAAAGCGGTAGAAGGTCAAAGCAGCGGGCGGCGGTACTAGCACGCCGCCGTCGGGCCGTTCAACCGCCGAAACGTTGGATTATTCGCGGAAGCTCAGCCCGGTGCGTGGGTCGCCGAGACCTCGGCCAGCTGCCCCGCGAAGAGCGCGAGCTCACCGTAGGTGCCGCCGCCGCCGGCTCCGAAGCGCGGCACCGCGAACAGGGGCGCCTCACCCGTGCGCTCGGCCACGGCCTCCCGGAGCTTGCCGTAGAGCGCGACCACCTGGGGCGGCGCGTCCAGCGCGGGAGACTCGCTCGCGATGATCAGCAGATCGTCCGCCAGGCGTTCGCAGCGGCGGGCGAGGGGGGAGATGTCGTGCTCGGAGGACATCGCGCGAGGCTACCTCATTCCTTCGGGCTTTGCGCGCGCACAGCGGCGAACGCCTGGGCAACGGCCGCGAGGGTCGTCGCCAGGGTCGCGGGGGTGTGCGCGGCCGAGACGAAGGCCGCCTCGAACTGGCTCGGAGGCCAGTAGACGCCGTTCGCCAACAGGGCGGCGTGCCAGACGGCGAAGGCGCCGCGGTCGCAGCGGGCCGCGCTGGGCCAGTCGCGGACGGGCTCGTCCGTGAAGAAGACCGTCAGCATGGAGCCCACACGCTGCACCCGCACGCGGACCTGTGCCGCGGCCGCAGCCTCTTCGATGCCCGCAGCGAGCGCCGCGCTCGAGGCCTCGAGGCCTTCGTAGAAGCCCGGCTGGCGCAGCAGGCCGAGGGTGGTCAGGCCCGCCGCGACGGCCAGCGGGTTCCCGCTCAGGGTGCCCGCCTGATAGACGGGGCCGAGCGGCGCGACCTTGGACATGACGTCGCGCCGTCCCCCATACGCGCCCACCGGCAGGCCTCCGCCCACGATCTTGCCCAAGCAGGTCAGGTCGGGGGTGACCCCGTAGAGAGCCTGCGCCCCGCCGCGCGCCACGCGGAAACCCGTCATGACCTCGTCCAGGATCAACAGGGCCCCGTGCTCGCGCGTCAGGGCCCGCAGGGCGGTCAGCCACGCCGCGTCTGGGGGGACGCAGCCCATGTTCCCGGCCACGGGCTCGATGATGACGGCGGCGATCTGCTGACCCTCGGCGGCGAACAATGCCGCGAGCCCCGCCACGTCGTTGTACTCGATGAGCCGTGTCGTCGCGGCGATGGCCGCGGGCACGCCGCCGCTGTCGGGCTCCCCCAGGGTGGCCAGGCCGCTGCCGGCCTTGACCAGCAGGTAGTCGGCGCCGCCGTGGTAGCCGCCCACGCACTTCACGATCAGATCGCGCCCCGTGAACCCGCGCGCCACCCGCAGGGCCCCCATGGTGGCCTCGGTGCCGCTGGACACCAAGCGGCTCATCTCCATGGACGGAAAGGCGTCGGCGATCGCCTCGGCCATGTCCGTCTCGCCCGCCGTGGGTGCCCCGTAGCTGCAGCCCAGCGTCGCGGCCTGCTGGACCGCTGCGACCACGTCCGGGTGCGCGTGGCCGACGATCATCGGACCCCACGAGCCCACGTAGTCCACGTAGGCGGCCCCGTCGGCACCATAAAGGAAGGGCCCCTGTGCGCGCTGCACGAAGACGGGCTCACCGCCAACGGATCCGAACGCGCGCACGGGGAGTTCACCCCGCCCGGGATGCGGAGCTGAGCGGCGGCAAAGAGGGCCTTGGAGGTGGCGTCGGTCATGGCGCGCAGCGTGTGCTCTCGGCCGCCACCCGGTCAACCCGGAAGCCCCCACGAATCAGGCCTGTTGCAGCGCTCGCGGTAGGCTTCGGCCAGCCTTGACCCTCCATGGGGTGCGTGCTAGATGCCGGCCGCGTTCGCACGGGGTGCCGTGTCAGCGTGGCTTTGAAAGGAACGGTGCGACGTGCCCTCGATGTTTCTAGGTCCAGAAGGCCGGAAGCAGCTGAAGGCCCTCGGTGATGTCTCTACCATCGGAATCGAGATGGCAGTTTCGGTCATCGTCGGTTTGATGGGGGGCCGCTGGTTGGACGACAAGCTCGCGACCGGCTCGGTGTTCGAGATCATCGGACTCCTCGCAGGTCTTGCCGCCGCCTTCAGAAGCCTCTACAGGGTCGCACGCAAGGTAAAGCAACAGCTCGCGGTGACCGATCCGGGACACGACCCCACACTCCCCGAGCCCCCCACGGCTCCTCGCTCGGCCCCCCACGGCCCCGCCCGCCCCTCGACCCCGCCCAGACAGAACCCCTGACCCGCCCATGAAAGCCCTCCTCCGCACGACCACCTACACCACGCTCGGCTTCGCCGGCGTCCTGGTGTTGTTGTCGTTCGCGGCCATCGGGGTCCCGGCCGGTGTGGGTGCGCTCGTGGGCTCGGCCCTGGCGCTGGGCAACTGGTTCCTGCTGCGCGTCAGCCTCACCAAGCTGGTGGAGGCGCGTGTGGAGCAGCGCGCGGGGATCACCCTCCTGCTTTGCCTGAAGCTCGGTCTGACCGGGGTCGTCGCGTTCATCGCGATTCGGCGCCTCCACGTCGACCCACTGGGCTTCATGATCGGCTTCGGTGCCCTGGTTCTGGGCATCCTGACCGCCTCCATCCTGTTCAGCGCCGAGGCGGCGTCCGCGGAGCCCGCGACCCAGCCTTCAGGCGAGGAGATCTGAGCGATGCCTCACGGTGAATCGTGGTTCAGCTTGCTTCCCGGGTACGCGCACTGGCTGAGTGACGCGCAGCACGCCCACGGCCCCACCTGGATCGCGCACGGCGACGTGGGCATCCAGCACATCCTGCACTGGCTCTTCCTGCTGGTGGTGCTGGCGGTGGTGGGCCTCGTGGTCCGCGGAAAGGTGGCCGACACGCAGGCCGCCATCCTGCCGGACGGGCACTTCTCCCTGCGCACGCTGATCGAGGGCTTCGCCGCTCAGGTCTACGGGACGCTGGTGGACATGCTGGGCAAGAAGGCCGCCAAGTTCTTCCTGCCGCTCATCGGCACCTGCGCGTTCATGATCTTCTTCTCGAACGCCTTCGGCTTGATCCCCGGCTTCCAGCCGCCCACGTCGAACCTGAACACCACCATGGCCATGGCCCTGGTCATCTTCTTCGCCACGCACATCTTCGGCGTGAAGGAGAACGGCATCGGGTACTTCAAGCACTTCCTCGGGCCTTTCCTCCCGCTGGCGCCGCTGATGCTCCCCATCGAGCTCATCAGCCACATCGCGCGCCCCATCACGCTGGCCGTGCGCCTCATGGCCAACATGACCGCAGACCACTTGGTGCTCGCCATCTTCCTGACGCTGGCGCCCTGGTTCATCCCAGTCCCCCTCCCCCTCTACTTCCTCGGCTGCATCGTCGTGGTGGTGCAGACCATGGTCTTCTGCTTGTTGTCCACGGTCTACATCTCCATGGCCATCGCACACGACCACTGATCCCTTTCCCCAACCCCAACCCACAGATTCTGCTTTCTCTCTCCTCGATCAACCCTGGGTGGCCGGAGCGCCGCCAAAACCCCCGAGAGAAAGCCTAGGAGGCACTCCAATGAAGAAGACGGCACTTCGACTCGTTTCCCTGCTCACCCCCCTCTTCGTCACGGCCACCGCGTTCGCGCAGGACGCCGCCGGCGGCGTGGACAAGTCCGCCCTGGCGTACGCCGCGGGCTCCGCGATCGGCATCGCTGCCTTCGGCGGCGCGCTCGGTCAGGGCAAGGCCGCTGCGGCCGCGCTCGAGGGCATCGCGCGTAACCCCAACGCCTCCGACAAGCTCTTCACGCCGATGATCCTCGGCCTGGCGCTCATCGAGTCGCTGGTCATCTACGCGCTCGTCATCGCGTACATGCTCCAGGACAAGATCTGAGCGGACTCCGCACGCTGTGCGGAACCACGAAAAGACGCCGGCCTCAGGGTCGGCGTTTTTCGTTGGTGCGGGTGGCAGCGGGGCAGACCCGCACCCATACTCGTTGGAGATGAGCGCCCCTCAGACAGCCCCCCCGCGCCGGTCGTCTCCGCCGACGACGCCGCCCGCCCTCCGCGCGGGCCCGCCCCCGCACGTCCCCGACGAGCGCTGGAGAGGGCTGGGCTCCGGGCCCAAGATCATCGCCGTGTTCGCCCTGCTGGGCGCCGGCATGCTGGTCCTGGCCTTCGGCCAAGCCTCCGAGGTCGCCACCTACTCGGTGACGGTCGGTGAGGCGCTGGCGGGCGCTCAAGGCGACCGGCGCATCCGCGTGGAGGGCGACTTGCGGCACGGGTCCATCCAGTTCCGTGAGTCCCCGTGCGAGTGGCGCTTCACCATCGAGCGCGACGGCCACGAGATGCCCGTGCAGTTCCCGCGCTGCGTGGTGCCAGACACCTTCCGCGACGACTACGACATCCAGGTGGTGGTCGAGGGCCGCGTGGACGAGCACGGCACCTTCCTGGCGGACCAGATCATCCCCCGCTGCCCGTCCAAGTACGAAGAGCAGGCGGCGTCGCTGCAGGCCGCCGGCTCCTGAGCGGCGCAGCCGGGCTCAGGCCGGGGTGATGGCGGCGTGGATGGCCTGCGCGACCTCGCCGACGGGCAGCTCCACCTGGGTGGACGCGCGCAGATCCTTGACCTGCACGGTCCCGGCGGCCACCTCGCTCTCGCCCAACACCAGGGCAAAGCGCGCCCCGAGCGAGTCCGAGCGGCGCATCTGGCTCTTGAGGGACTGGCCGCGCAGGTCGTTCTCCACCCGCAGGCCGGCCGCGCGCAGCTGCTTGCCCAACAAGAGCGCGGCGGTGCGCTGCTCGGGGCGCAGCGCCACGATGAACGCATCCGGCGCGGGCGCGGTGGGCTTTTCGGGCATGGCCAGGAGCAGGCGCTCGATGCCGATGCCCAGGCCCAGCGCGGGCACGTCCGGGCCCCCCATACTCTTGACCATGCCGTCGTAGCGCCCGCCGCCCAGCAGGGTGTTCTGGGCGCCGAGATCGCCGCCCAGGCCGCGCACCTCGAAGATGGTGCGGGAGTAGTAGTCCAGCCCGCGCACCACCGAGGGGTCCACCACGTAGGGCGTGCCGAGCGCGTCCAGCGCGGCGCGCAGGCCCGCGAAGTGCTCCGTGTCGGCCTCGTCCAGGTGGTCCAGCAGAGACGGCGCCTTGGCGGCGATCTCCGCGCAGGTGGGCACCTTGCAGTCCAGCACGCGCAGGGGGTTCTTCTCCATGCGGCGCTGACAGTCCGCGCACAGCACGGCGCGCTGCGGCTCCAGGAAGGCCAGCAGCGCCTCGCGGTAGGCCACGCGGCTCGCGCCGCTGCCCAGCGAGTTCACGCGCACCTCCACGTCCGTGATGCCCAGGGCCGCGAGGAAGCTCACGGCCATGTCGATCATCTCGGCGTCCACGAACGGACCCGGGTCCCCATAGACCTCGAGGCCCATCTGGTGAAACTGCCGCAGGCGGCCCTTGGCCGGGCGCTCGCGGCGGTACATGGGGCCGATGTAGAACCACTTGGTGATCGGGCTCTGCGCGTGCACCGAGTGCTGCACGAAGGCCCGCACCGCCGACGCCGTGCCCTCGGGGCGGAGCGAGAGCTGCTTTTCGCCCTGATCCTCGAAGGTGTACATCTCCTTCTCGACGATGTCGGTCGTGTCGCCGATGGACCGCACGAAGAGGGCCGTGGGCTCCAGCAGGGGCGTGCGCACCTCGCCGTAGCCATGCGCCGCAGCCACCGTGCGGAAGGTCTCCTCCAGGTGCCGCCAGGCGGTGACCTCGGACGGGAGGATGTCGTTCATGCCCTTGACGGAGCGCAGCGTACTCATGGTGGAGACCTCATAGCGCAACCCTCGTGCCCACGCGACCAGTGGCAAGCGGCGCCGGCACAGAGGCGGGGCACCCAGGCGCGAAGCCGCTCGCACCCCCGCCCGGGTCTGAGCAATCATCGGAGGGCGGAATGACGCTTGCATTCGGGCACCACTCGTTGAGGACCGAGCAGGCTGAGCACTCATCGGAGGGCGGCAAATTGATTGAATCTGGGCACCACTGGGTGATGCCCGCGCAGACTGAGCACTCACCGGAAGGCGGACAACCGATTGAATCTTGGCACCCATGGCTAAATATGATCACTTGTCGAAAGCCGGAAAACTGATTGAATTTGGGCACCCCGGGCTGAAGCCCGGGGCAGCAGACCAGGTGATCGTGCACATAAAGTCCCCCCCTGCGGGGGTGGACTTCGTGGCGGGTAGGCAGGCTTCGTTCTACATCAGGTACTCGGACACACGGACCTTAGGCTGGGTTCAACCCGAGGCATCACCAGCTTTCTATCTCGCAGTCCGCCCCCCTTTGGGGGGTGGACTTATCCACGACACGCGGCCTAGTTTGCTGCCCCGGGCTTCAGCCCGGGGTGCCAAATTGTGCTTGCTTCAAGGCCGATCGTGAGGTTCGATGGGTTCTCAGGCTCTAGCCCGGGGTGCCAAATTGTGCTTGTTTCAATGCAGACTGTGAGTCGCGATGAGTGCACAGCACCCAGGCGGGCGGCAGGGTGGGGTGAACACGTGGCCGTGCCGAGGCGGAACCGTTCTGCCTGAACGAGCTGCCGCGGCCTGCTAAGCCGGGGCCATGAAACCTCATCGAGAGACGCACCGCGCCGAGCGCGCCGGTTGGCTGCGGGCCGCCGTACTCGGAGCCAACGACGGCATCGTGTCCACCGCCAGCCTGGTGTTGGGAGTGGCCGCCTCCGACGCCACGCCCAGCGCGGTGGTCACGGCTGGTCTGGCCGGGTTGGTGGGGGGCGCGCTCTCCATGGCGGCGGGGGAGTACGTGTCGGTGAGCTCGCAGCGCGACGTGGAGCAGGCCGACCTCGCGCGCGAGCGCCGAGAGCTGCGCGAACAGCCCGAGCACGAGCTCGAGGAGCTGACCCTGATCTACGCCAACATGGGGCTGGATCGGGCCTTGGCGGAGCGGGTGGCGCAGGCCCTCACCAAGAACGGGGATCCGCTGCGCGTGCACGCGCGTGAAGAGCTGGGCCTGGACCCAGACGACCTGGCCGAGCCCACGCGCGCGGCGCTGGTCTCCGCGCTCTCCTTCGCGCTGGGGGCCGCGCTGCCGCTGTCCGTGATGGCGCTCGCCCCGGCCGCGCTGCGCACGACGCTCACGCTGAGCTCGGGGCTGGCGACGCTCGCGCTGCTGGGTGGAACAAGCGCCTGGCTCGGGGGGGCGGCCATCCCACGCGCCGTAGCCCGCGTGCTGGTGGGAGGCGCGCTGGCCATGGGCCTCACCTTCGCCCTGGGCGCCTGGTTCGGCACCATGCTGTAGCCGGAGCGAGACCGTGCGCGGCGGCGCGGCGTCTTCCGCCAAAGCAGGTGTTGACCGGCGCGCGTCGGTGCGGAAGAGTGCCGGGCGCTCATGACGAACGACCCTCAGCCCCGCGTCTCCATCATCATCCCCGTGTACAACGAGGAGGCGATCCTGCAGACCGCCGTGGTGGACCTGATCGACCGTCTGCGCGAGTTCGACTGGACCTACGAGCTGTGCCTCGCCGAGAACGGCAGCAAGGACCGCACCGTGGAGGTCGGGGAAGAGCTCGCGAGGCGCTTCCCGCAGGTCAGCATCCGCAGCGTGGGAGAGCCCAACTACGGCCTGGCCCTGCGGCGCGGCATCCTCGCCGCGCGCGGGGAGTACGTCATCTGCGACGAGATCGACCTGTGCGACACGGACTTCTACCGGCGCGCGCTGGAGGCCCTCGAGACCAAGCAAGCCGACTTCGTCGTGGGCAGCAAGGTCATGGCGGGGGCCAGCGACGAGCGGCCGCTCTTCCGCCGCATGGGCACGGTGGTCATCAACGGGATGCTGCGCGTCGCGCTCGGCTTCCGCGGCACGGACACCCACGGCCTCAAGGCCTTTCGGCGCGCGTCGGTGGTGGACGTGGCCAACGCCTGCCTCGTGGACAAGGACCTCTTCGCCAGCGAGCTCGTCATCCGGGCCGAGCGCGGGGGCGTTCGCATGATGGAGATCCCCGTGCGGGTGCTCGAAAAGCGCCCGCCCAGCATCGGGCTCACGCGGCGCGTGCCCAACGTGCTCAAGAACCTCGCGCGCCTCTTCATCGCCATTCGCATCCGCGGCTGAGCGGGACTCATGACCACACGCCTGCCGGAGTTCCAGCGCTGATGGGGGGTCGCCGCAAGCGCGCACACGGAGTGGCCGCCGTCAGCGTCGACCTCGACGAAGTGCCCTGCTACGCGGCCATCCACGGCCTCGCCGGGAGCACGGACCCTGCCGTGCGCGGGGCGCTCGAGTCCTCGCGCCAGGCCATCTATGAGCGCGCCCTGCCGCGGCTCGTGCGCCTGTTCGAGGAGGAGGGGCTGCGCGCCACCTTCTTCGTGATCGGCCGAGATGTGTCCAGCCCGGGCAACGCCGAGCGTCTGCGCGCCTTGGTGCACGCCGGGCACGAGCTCGGCAACCACACCTTCCAGCACCTGTACGACTTCTCGCGGGGCAGCGCCGCGGAGATCGAGGCGGACATCGCCGACGCGCACGCCGCCATCGCCGACGCCACGGGCTTTGCACCGCACGGCTTCCGCGCGCCGGGCTACACCCTCAGCGACCTGGTGGTCGAGAAGCTGGTGAAGCTGGGCTACCGCTACGACTCGAGCGTGTTCCCCTGCCCGGCCTACTACGGAGCGAAGGGGCTCGCGATGGGTGCCATGCGGGCTCGTGGGCGTGTGAGCCGGAGCGTCCTCGACGACCCACGCGTGCTGCTGGCCCCCGCCGACCCCTACCGCGTGGCGCGCCCCTACCGGCGGCGCGGCCGCGGCCTGCTGGAGCTGCCCATCGGGGTCACGCGCGGCGTGGCCGGGCGCCTGCCGTACATCGGCACGAGCCTGGTGTTGGCGGGCGCGTTGGGCGCGCGGGCGCTCTCCCGCGCGATGGCCGGCCGGCCCTTGATCAACCTCGAGCTGCACGGCATCGACCTGGCGGACGCCGAGGCAGACGGCCTCGAGTGGCTCGCCCCGCACCAGCCGGACCTGCGCGTGCCTCTGGCGACGAAGGAGGCCGCCCTGCGCGCCGCCATCCGTGAGGTGCGCGCCATGGGCTACCCGTGGGTCAGGTTGGACGACGCCGCAGACGAGCTCGCGAGCCGCAGCTGAGCCCGCGCAGGTAACGCGCCGAGCGGCCCCGGTCGAGGTCCAGGTTCACGGGCCCGATGGCCCCGCCAGACCTGCCTACATGCCAGGCGGGCGCTCTTCGTCGCGCATGCCCGGCGGGGGCAGCGGTCGCGGGGTGTACTCCTCTTCCGTATCGGACTCGGGGGCCAAGCGCTCGGGCTCGTCACGTGGCACCTCCGCACCGCGCGGCGCGGGCGGCGGAGGCGGCGCGGGGCCCTCGACGTACGTGCCAGCTGGGAAGTCCACGATCACGAAGTGGTACCCGTTGGCGCCCGCCTGCTGGCTGATGGTGGGCGTGACGTCCGCGCGCATCTGGAACACGAAGGCCAGGTCGTGCCTGCGACGCTCGATGCGGGCGCGGGTCACGGGCGTGTTGAAGAAGCGCGTCTCGAGTGGCCGCCGCGTGTTGCTCACGTGCGTGCTGGTGGCGCGTACCAAGACCTCGAAGCGCCCTTCGCTGCGCACCAGCTGCGTCTCGGCGGGGTGGCTCAGCTGCAGAAAGAAGCGCGAGCCGCCGTCGCGGCGCATCTGGAAGCCAGGCCAGGTGATGAGCGAGCGCCCGTCCGCGCGGCGCACGGCGCCGTGGCGGGGTGGCGTGTGCGCGTTGTCGGGTGCCACACCCGCGTACTCGCCCGTCTCCCGCGCGTCCCGGACCTCGATGCGAGGCTGAGCGAGGACGGGCGTGGCCAAGACCGCCAACGCACCCAGGACCAGTGACCATTCGTGCTGCTTCACACGAAAAGGGTAGCGCACGGACCGCCCCCACCGGCAAGTTCGCGACGAAAGCGCCCAGTTGGCGCTATCATCGGACGTGTTTTCGACGCCCCCCGGAAGGCCCACTCGCGCGCAGGAGCGCAGGAGCGCATGAGCAGCGCCATCGCGTTGAGGGTCGCGTTGGCAGCCGTATTCGGGTACGCAGCCCTCTACCACGGCTTGCTCTTTCGCGGCCGCGCGAAGGAACGCGAGCACCTCTGGTTCGCCATCGTCTCGGCCGGCTTCGCGGCGCTCTCGGCCTCGAACGCGCTCATACTGGGCACGAGGAGCGGCGCCGTCGCGATGCTCGCGACGCAGATCGGTGGCGGAGCGGCCATCGTGGTCATGGGTGGCTCGTACGAGTACAGCACGCTCGTGTTGGGCCACACAGGGCCAGGCAAGCGGGCGCGCCTGGCGTGGTATCTCGGCGGGCTCGCCCTGGTGGTGGTCGGGGCCTTCGTGTCGACCAGCCCCCTGCCCCGGCTCGTCGACCTCCCCGGTCCGCCGGCCCCCTACCCGCACATCTACATCACGGTGGCGGGCCAGCTGTACTTCGGCACGACCCTCTTCCTGGCGCTACACGGCTTCAGCCGTCTCCTGCGCGCCGCGCGGACGCACCCTGAGCTTGTTCGCGTCGCCGTCGCCTGGAGCATCACGTGGCCCGTCGCCTCCCACGACATGGCGACGCGGCTGATGGGGGTGCGCTCGTTCATGCTCACCGAGGTGGTCGGCCTGGCGACGATCGGCGCCATGACGGCTGCCGTGCTGGACCGCTTCGTCAACGCCGAGCGAGCGCTCCAGCACCAGACCGCCGAGCTCCATCGTAGCCACGAGGAGCTGCACGGCATTCAAGAGCGCCTCGTCCAGCGGCAGCAGCTGGCCGCCGTCGGGGAGCTCTCCGCGGTCATCGCGCACGAGGTGCGCAACCCCATCGCGGTCATCAAGAACGCCGTGTCTGGGCTGCGCCGAGAGCGCACCCGCGACGAGGACAAGGTGACCCTGCTGGGCATCCTCGACGAGGAGACCGACCGCCTGAACCGCCTCATGCACGACCTCCTCGCCTACGCGCGCCCGGTCGTCCCGCAAGCCGAACACCTCGAGATCGAGGCGCTCTTCGAGCTGGCGGTGGAGCGGGCGCGAGCGGGCGAGGTCGAGGCGGCGGACGTCGAGATCCTGGTCAGCGTCAACGCCCGCGCCCACTCGGTGCAGGGCGACCCCAAGCTGCTGGTGCAGGCGCTGGCCAGCTTGATCGAGAACGCCCTGCAGGCGATGCCGAACGGCGGCACGCTGCGTCTCGAGGCGCACCCCGCGACCCTCGACGAGCGCGCCGCCATCGAGCTGGTGGTGCAGGACAACGGACACGGCATGGACTCGGGGGTGCGCGACCGTGCGAGGGAGCCGTTCTTCACGACGCGGCCGCGGGGGACGGGGCTGGGGCTGGCCATCGTGGAGAGGGTCGCCACGAGCCACGGCGGACGCCTGGGGATCGCGACCGAGCCGGCCTCGGGGACCCGCGTGACCCTGCTGCTGCCCGCCGAGAGGGCCAGCGCGCTGCCCCTGCCGCCCGACTTCGGCCGGCGGAGCTCTCCTGGGGAGGCACCGCCGTGAGCCTCTACGCGACGCTCCCGTTGGGCTGGGCCGCCGTGCACGCGTTCATCGCGGCGTCGTACTTCTACTTGTTGGTGCGCCGCCGCGGGGGCGGGGAGTACCTGGGGTTCGCGCTGCTGAGCAGCTTCTTGACGCTCTACGCCGTGGGGGCTCACCTGCAGGCCGTCGCCGTCGACGAAGCCGACGTGGTCGTGGCCCTGAACACCCGCCTCTACGCGATTGGAGGGACGACCTCCGCCTACGTCGCGTTTGCGCACCAGCTCATGGGCCGCCCCCGAGATCGGGTGGTGACCATGGCATGGGTGACCTGCGTGATCGGGATGACGCTGACGCTGGCAGGGGTGTTCGTAGACCCGGCGGACAGCGTGAGCTTCCGCAGCACATGGGTCAGCGTGCCGCCCGCGTTCGCGGTAGCCGCCTCCCCTCTGGTTGGGCTGTGGGCGCTGACCACGGGCACCTGTGGCTTCATCACGACGTTCCGAGCCCTGCGCCGCCCTCCCGACGGGGCCGACCTGCGCCTGCTCGCGGTGGGGGGCCTGCTGACCGTGCCCGCCTTCTTCCATGACGTGCTGGTGAGCGCGTTCCGCATTCGCACCGTCACCCTGCTGGAGCACACCTCCGTGGTGGGCACGGTGTTGGTCAGCTGGATGCTCCTGAAGCGCTTCTTGCACACGGGCGACGAGCTGGCCGCCCGCACCGAGGAGCTGCTGCGCACCTACGAGGAGCGACAGCACATCCAGGAAGAGCTGGTGCACCAAGAGCAGCTCGCTGCCGTGGGCGAGCTCTCGGCGGTCATCGCGCACGAAGTGCGCAACCCCCTCGCGGTGCTGAAGAACGCGGTCGCCACGCTGCGTCGGGCCCAGCACCCACCCGAGGTGCGCGCGACGCTGCTCAACATCCTGAACGACGAGTCCGACCGACTGAACCGCTTGGTGGGCGACCTCCTTACATATGCCCGCCCCGTCGCCGTCCAGACGCAGGCCATCTCGCTGAGGTCTCTCGTCGAAGACGCGCTCGACCGCGTGCGCCGCGCGACGCCCCGGAGCGAGCAGGTGCAGGTGACGCTGGCCCTGGACGACCTCCCCGACACGGTGGACGGAGACCGTGACCTGCTGGACCGAGTGTTCATCAACGTGTTCGAGAACGCGCTCCAGGCGATGCCGGCAGGCGGCTCGCTGTCCGTGTCGGGCGTCGTGGAGCGGGTGGGCGAGGTGCGCATGGTGCGCATCCGTGTTCGTGACTCGGGCGAGGGCATGGACACCCTGGTGCGCTCACGAGCCAACGAGCCCTTCTTCACGACCAAGCCGACGGGAACCGGGCTGGGGCTGGCCATCGTGAGCCGCATCGTCGGCGCCCACGGAGGCAGCATCGAGTATCTGAGCCGGCGCGACGAAGTGGGGACCACGGTGAGTATCGTGCTGCCCATCCGAGCAGTCGCGGCCGGCGGGGCGAGCACCACCGGGCACGCCCCCAACACGCTGCGTCCCTGACGTCCGCCCGAGCGCTCTCAGTCCGCGTAGCCCAGCGCCCGCAGCTGACCCTGGATCTCGTCGTCCATGACGGCGTCGGTGGCCTGCAGCTCGGTGCCGCGGCGCTGCTGCGAGCTCACCCAGTTGCCGCGCTCCGTGGAGCCCAAGAACTGAGACAGCATCACGCGGCAGAAGCGCTGGGCCACGGGGCTGGAGCCCGCCGGCAGCTGCTCGCGCTCGCGCGGGTCCTGCTGCAGGTCGAACATGGTGGAGGTGAGGTTCCCGCGCAGCAGGAACTTCCAGCGGCCGGTGGTGATGACGCGGCGCTCGTCTTGGAAGTCGCTGAAGGCGACCTGGGGGCCGGGCTGGTTCACACCGAGCATGAGGTTGACGAGGCTGCGCCCCTCCTGGCTGGGCATGGCCGGCACGCCCAGGAAGTCCGTGACGGTGGCCGGGATGTTCAGCGTGCTGACCGCGCTCGGCACCCGCACGTTCGCGGGGATGCGGCCGGGCAGACGGAACATGAGCGGCACGTGCAGCAGCTCCTGATACACGGAGTGACCGTGTCCGTAGGAGCCGTGGTCGTTGAACTCCTCGCCGTGGTCGGACACCACCACGATGAGCGTGTCCTCGGCCAGCTCGAGCTCCTCGAGGCGCGCCAGGAAGCGGCCGAAGAAGTGGTCGTGCTGCGTGATCTCGCCGTCGTGCAGCGCCTCGAGGCGGCGCTTGTCGCTCTCGTCGAAGACCACCGTGGGCGGGTTGCGCTTGGCCCCCACCAGGAGGTCGGCGGTCATGCGCGGACGAACCTGCCCTGTGTAGTTGGGGCGCGCATCGTAGCGCCGGAGGTACTCCTCGGGCGGATCGTAGGGCACGTGCGGGTCGATGGTCTGGATGTACGCGAAGAAGCGCTCGCCGCGGTTCTGCTCGATCCAGGTGGCCGCCTCACTGAACACGTTCTCGGCCTCCGTGCTCTTGTTCTCGCGGATGTAGTTCGTGTAGTGGTCCCAGCCCTGGTTGAAGCCGAAGCGGTCCGAGACGTAGCCGTTGGCCAGGAAGCTGCCGGTGCGGAAGCCTTGTTCCTTCAGGTGCTCGCTGAGCAGCACGGCGTCGGGGGACAGCGACGAGGACTCCGTCTTCTGCCTGTGCGTCATGGGGTAGAGGCCCGTGAGCACGGAAGCGACCGAGGGCTTGGTCCAGTTCTCGGGTGCCTGCGCCAGCTCGAACACGGCGCCCGCCTGGGCGAGGGCGTCGATGGTGGGAGCCTCGACCCGACTCTGCGGGTTGAAGGGGCGCAGCTTGTCTGCGCGCAGGGTGTCGATGAGCACGACGACGACGTTGCGCGCCGGCTCGATGGTGGGCCGGTCCACGTGCGGCACCAGCAAGCGGGGCACGCTCCACGCCACGCGTCCGGCGCCCGTGCTGTCGGACGCGAGCTCCAGGCGCACGACCTGCCCCGCGTAGGCGGAGAGGTCGACCACTTGGTCGCTCCAAGCAGCTCCGGCGGTCCCGGAGAACACTTCCTGGCGCGTGCCGTTGTCGCCCGTGACGAAGACCTTGACCGGCGCCTCGCCCTGCCCCTCGAGCCCCACGCCGAAGCCCAGGCGTCCGTTCGCCGGGACCTGGACGTGGTAGCGCAGGTTCATGGGACGCCGCGTGACCACGGCCTGCCGCTCCGAGCCATCCAGGGCCACCGTCGCGACCAGCGCGTCGAACGCGGGGGCCTCGAACGCGCCCTCGGGGAAGGTGCCGCGCACCAGGCGGATGGACTCGATGGCGGCGGACACGTCGGCCCCGCCCACCTGCGTGCTGCCACCGAACACGAACTGGATGTTGTTCTCGCCGATGACCAGCTTCGAGCCGGGCAGCGTCACGTCGTAGTCGGCGAACTCGCCCTGGCGGACCGTGAGGGACTGCACGGTCTCGCCGTTGAGGTAGGGCGTCAGCCGCTCCGTGCCGTGGGCGCGGAGCCGGATGCGCAGCGTGTGGTCGCCAGCCTCGTCCACGGGGAAGTAGAAGCGCGCGCGGGTGCCGACGTACGCAAAGGTGGCGTCGCCTTCGGCGCCGCGCGCTCCCCAGCCCGAGCGCCAGTCGCCGACGCTGTACTTGGCCTGCGCCGCCGTCCCGAAGTCCACGTAGAGGCCGTGATGGTAGACGTCGGCCAGGTGGACCAGCTCGATCAGGTCGAGCTGCGTGTCGAAGTCCTCGAACACTTCCGAGACGGGCGTCTCGCCGCCGCCACCGCTGGTCTCGGAGTCGCCGCCGCAGTTGCAGCCGGCCGCGCCGAGCACGAGGGACAGGAGGCCGAGGGCGATGAGTTGGGTCGTGCGCTTTACCATTCGCGATGCTTCTCCGTCGCTGAACGAACGTTGCTGCTGCTCAGATGAGCGGCTGTGCACGCGTGCAGCGAGAGCTGCCACCTAGCACGCCCTCGCGCGAGGGGTCAAAAATTGGGCGGCCTTGACGATGACGCAGCCCGAGCGCTAGAGACCCGGCGTGTTCCTGACCCCCCTCACCCCCACCTTCGAGGCCGCCCTGCGGGACGTCCGAGCCGCCGGTGCCCAATACCGCGCGGCTTCTGCGCGCGCGCTGGGGGCCGCTGAAGCGGCGGACGAGGAGCAGGCGCGGGCCGCGCTCGAGGGGTTGGTCGTGCTCAGCAGCGACGCG
Source organism: Sandaracinaceae bacterium (assembly GCA_020633075.1). Classification (GTDB taxonomy): domain Bacteria; phylum Myxococcota_A; class Polyangia; order Polyangiales; family Houyiibacteriaceae; genus JADJJE01. Next base: position 496,646 of record JACKEI010000001.1, on the reverse strand, counting down.
GACGCGCGGGTGCGCATCGAGGCCCTGCGGGGGCTAGCCTTGCGCAGGGACGCGGGCGCGCTGGGGCACGTGACAGGGCACCTGGGGGACCCCGCTCCGGCGGTGCGGGCCACGGCTCTGCTGGCCGCGGAGGCCCTCGGCTGCGAGGACGCCCTGCTGGTGGCCAGCGTGGGCGAGGCGGACCCTCCGCTGCAGATCGCGGCGCTGGAAGCGCTGGTGGCGCGCGCCGAGAAGGGCGAGGCCGGCGGCCCTGCGGCCTCCGACACCGGAGTCGCGTCCCGCCCTGCGCTCGTCGCAGCAGCGACGGCGGCGCTCGCCGACCCGAGCGAGGAGGTGCGCGCGACCGCAGTGGCCGCGCTGGCGGCGATGGGCGCCCGCGCCAGCCTCGACGCGCTCGCCGCCCGCCTGGACGACAGCCCGCGGGTCCGCGCGAGCGCCGCGCTGGCCCTCGCAGACCTCGGCGACGCGCGGGGCGTCCCGGCCCTCGTCGAGGCGCTCGGCCGCGGCTCCTTCGAAGCCGCAGAGGCGCTGGGGAACCTGGGCGTCGAGGCCGCGCGCGAGCCGCTCGCCAACTCGGCCGCGCGCCTCTTCACGCCGCTGCTGACCAAGGCCGCCGCGGGGGCCGCGCTCATCCGGCTGGGAGACCCCCGTGGGGAGGACGCGCTGCGCGCCGTGCTGCGCGCCTTCAGACCGGACGGTCGCCCCTACGCCGTGGTCCAGGTGATGCAGCTGCGCCTGTCCTCGCTGCGGCCGGAGCTCGAGTCCCTGGTGAAGCGCCCGCGTGGTGTGGACCGCGATCTGCTGCGCGACGCGCTGGCCGCCCTCGGATCCGGGAGCGCCGCGTGAGCCTCTTCGACACCCACTGTCATCTCGACGACAAGCGCTTCGCCGAGGACTTCGGCGGCGTGCTGCAGCGCGCGCGGGATGCCGGCGTGACGCGCATCGCCACCATCGGCTGCTGCAACTCCCTCGAGAACGTCCCGCGCGCGCTCGACGTCGCCCGCGCGCACGCGGACTGGGTCGTGGCCTCCTCCGGCGTGCACCCGCACGACGCCAAGAGCTGGAGCCCCGAGCTGCGCGACGCCATCGTGGCCATCGCGGGGGACCCGCTGCTGGTGGCGATCGGCGAGACCGGGCTCGACTACCACTACGACAACTCGCCACGGCGCGAGCAGGCCGAGGCCTTCCGCGACCAGATCGCCCTGGCTCGCCAGGTCAAGAAGCCCCTGATCGTGCACACCCGCTCGGCCCCCGAGGACACGCTGGCCATCCTGCGCGAGGAGCAGGCGCGCGACGTGGGCGGCATCATCCACTGCTTCAGCGAGACCCCGGAGTTCGCTCGGGCGGCGCTGGAGCTGGGCTTCGTCTCCAGCTTCAGCGGCATCGTGACCTTCAAGAACGCCGTGGAAGTGCGCGAAGCCGCGCGCCTGCAGCCCCTGGACGCGCTGCTGGTGGAGACGGACGCCCCCTACCTCGCCCCCATCCCTCATCGGGGACGTCGCAACGAGCCGGCCTACGTCGCCCACACCGCGGACTGCATCGCGGCCCTGCGAGGCATCGACCCAGCCGAGGTCCGGGAGCGCTCGTTCGCCAACGCGCTGCGGGTCTTCGGCATGACGGCCTAGCGCCTCGCCCCGAGGCCGGATCATAGAAAAGTGCGCGCTGCGCCTTGACCTCCCCCCCCGCACACGTATCCTTCGCACCCTTTTCCAGACCCTCCTGTGTGGTCCTGCCGCGGCGAGTGCGACCTGGCGGAACGCCCCCAAAACAAACTTCGCGATCATGAATACGAACTTTGGTCTCATCGGCAAGAAGCTTGGAAACACCCAGATTTTCCAAGAGGACGGCGAAGTCGCCCGCGTCACCGCCATTCAAACCGGCCCGTGTGTCGTGGTCGGCAAGCGCACCCAGGCGAAGGACGGCTACACGGCCCTCCAGCTCGGCTTCGGCACCAAGCGCAAGAAGCTGGTGAAGAAGCCGCAGCTCGCGCTGTACGAGAAGCTGGGCGTGGAGCCCCCGTCGGTCGTGCGTGAGTTCCGCGTCACCGCGGACATCGCCGACAAGTACGAGGTCGGCCAGGCGCTCAAGCCCTCGGACGTCTTCACCGAGGGTCAGATCATCGACGTGTCCGGCACCAGCAAGGGCCGCGGCTTCGCCGGTGTCATGAAGCGCCACAACTTCTCGGGCGCCGGCACCGTGGGTCACGGTACCCACGAGTACAAGCGTCACGGTGGCTCCATCGGCATGAACATGACCCCGGGCCACACGCTCAAGGGTCAGCGCATGGGCGGCCAGTACGGCAACAAGGCCATCACCATGCTCAACCTGCGGGTCGCCAAGGTGATGGACGAAGAGGGTATCCTCCTCGTCGAGGGTGGCGTCCCCGGCGCCCGCAACGGCGTCGTCACGGTTCGCGGCGCGGTCAAGAAGAACCCGCAGCCGCGAGGCTGAGAGGCGCTCGTTGTCTCGTCGACGTCGCAGCGGCGGCGGACACCGAAGGCTCCAGGACACCTATGGCCGTCGCGCGAAAGCCGACGGCTTTCCTGCTCGCTCGGTCTACAAGCTGGAAGAGATCGACCTGAAGGTGCGGCTCTTCCGGCGTGGGCAGCGCGTGCTCGACCTGGGCGCGGCGCCCGGCTCGTGGACCATGTACGCCGCTACCCGGGTGGGCCTCGAGGGGCGCGTCTATGGCGTGGACATCCAGGAGCATCGCGCGGCGCTGCCCCCCAACGCGCGCATCGAGGTGTTGGACGTCCATGACCTCCAGCTGGACACGCTGGGCGCGTTCGACGTGGTCATCAGCGACATGGCGCCCAACACCACGGGCGTGCGCGACGCCGACATGTACCGCAGCTACGAGCTCTTCATGACCGCGCTTCAGGTGGCCGACCGCGTGCTCGTGGAGGGCGGCCGCTTCACCGGCAAGATCTTCCAGGGCAAGGAGTTCCCCGACGCACAGAAGGCCGTGCGGGAACGCTATGGGGAGACCCGTGTGGTGCGCCCGAAGGCCACGCGCGACGAGAGCTACGAGGTCTTCCTGGTGGGTCTGAACAAGCTCCCGGTCGCGCCTTCGGCCGTGCCCGAAGAGCCTCCCGCGCCCGAAGAGCCGGCCGGGTCCGAAGAGCCTCCTGCGTCCGAAGGCGGCCCCGAGCGCGGCTGAGCGTCAGGGGTGCGCGCTAAGCCAGGTGCGGGCGCTGTCGGCACGCTCGCCGCGGGGTTCGAGCTCCAGCATGCGCCGCAGAGCCGCGCGCGCGGCCGCGTCATCGCCGCGCTCGATCGCCAAGCGGCCGGCCAGGAAGTGCAGGGTCGCGTCGTCCGGACTGGTCGCGATCGCCGCGTCGATCGTCGCGCGGGCACCCGCCGCGTCGGAGCTGCCCAGCTGAGCCAGCGCGAGCTCGCCGGCCAGCGTGGGCGAGAGCACCCCGTCGTTGGCCTCCACGGCGTCCCGCAGCGCCTGCACGGCCCCGGGGAAGTCCGACAGCTGACGCAGCGCGGAGCCAATCTGCAGCAGCGTGCCAGCGTCGCCCTGAGCCAGCGAGCGAGCCCGCTGGAGCTCCGTGCGCGCGGCCGTGTCGTCCCCCTGGGCCGCGAGCAGGAGCCCGGCGCTGACCCGGGGGTACGGGTCGCTCGGAGACAGCCGCGCGGCGCGCCGGTACGCCTCGAGGGCCCCCGCGAGATCGCCCTCGTCTTCGAGCGCGAGCCCGAGGTTGAGGGTGGCCTCGGCGTAGCCAGGCCGGAGCTCGACGGCCCGTCGCAGCAAGGTCACGGCCTCGGCGGAGCGCTCCGAGTCCAGCAAGAGCAGCCCCAGGTTGTTCAGCGCCTCGGGGAACTCCGCATCCAGCGCGAGGGCGCGCCGGTAAGCCGCCTCCGCACCCTCCAGCTCCTCGCGGAGCTCCAGGACCAGCCCCAGGTCCAGGTGCGCGCGCGGGTCGTCGGGGTCCTCGGCGAGCGCCGCACGGAAGTCCGCGAGCGCCCCCTCGAGGTCGCCCGCCACCAGCTTGGCCTCCCCAGCCGCCACCCGCTCGCTCGCAGGGTGTCGCGCGTCACCCTCTTCTTCGAAGTCGATGTCGTCGCTCAAGCGCGTGTGGACGCTCTGGCTCGAGCCACCTCCGCCGCAGCCCAGCAGCACGCTCGGGACGCCCGCCGCCCCGCAGGCTACGAGCAGCGCGAGCGCCGACCGAAGCGTTGTCCCGCGCGCCGTCACGATGGCTTCGCTCCCTGCTCGGCGTGGAAGGCCACGACCTCGTTGCGCAGCGCGTCGCGGAGGGCCTTCACCTCTTCGCGCGTGCTCACCTTGGAGCCGTCCGGCCGCTGCACGTAGAACACGTCGGCCACGCGCTCGCCCTCGGTGTTCACCTTGGAGAGCACGATGTTGAGCTCCCGCGCCGCGAACACGCGCGCGATCACGGAGAGCAGGCCGGGCCGGTCGCGTGTGAAGACGTCCACCACCGTGCACGTGGACGAGACCTCGTTGTCGACCGACACCTCGGTGGGCGCGTCCGGGACCTGGCGCGTGGCCCACTCGGGGGGCTTCGGGGGGCGCGAGATGAGCTCCTTGGCGCTGACGCGGTTGGCGAGGCGGTCGCGGATGTCGTGCGAGAGGCGCGCGGCCATGTCGGCGGGGATGGTCCCCGGGCCGGCACGTCGTACCAGGAAGGTGTCGAACGCGCGTCGCGCCGTGCCGGTCTCGCGCGCGTAGACCTCGGCGCCGACGACGCTCAGGCGGTTCGCGGCGAGCACCGCGGCCACGTCGGCCAAGAGACCCGGGCGGTCGTCGGTCATGACCACCAGCTCGAGGCCATCATCCGCCGGGCCGGGCCCCAAGCGCACGGCCACGTCCTCCGCGTCATGCTCGATGGCGAAGCGCGCGTGGGCCACGATGCTCTCCACGTTGTTGGCGAGCAGGTAGCGCTCGGGCATCCCCCGGATGAAGGCGTCGAGGGCCTCCCGCTGCGGCGCGGAGGCCTCGCCGAACGCGCGGCGCACCTCGTCGCGGATGCCCGCCGCCCGCTGGCTGGGGTCGTGCCCCTCTTCGAAGTAGTACATCAGCGCGACGTACAGCTCCTCCAGCATGCGCGACTTCCACGTGGTCATGGCGCTGGTGTTGATGGTGGCCAAGACGCACACGGTCATGACGTAGAGGTCGCTGAGCCCCTCGTGGCTGGCGATGGTCTTGGCCACCTCCGCCAGCGTCTCCCGGTCATGGACGTCGCGCTGCGTCGCCATGCGGTAGAAGTTCCAGTGCTCCCGGATGAGAAAGCTGACGCGGTCGGCGTCCGCTTCCGAGAGCCCGAAGCGGCGCGCCACGTCATGCGCCATCTGGGCGCCGCGGGCCTGCTGCCCACGTCCGTAGGCGCGCCCCAGGTGGTGCAACAGCAGCGCGAGGAAGATGGGCAGGCGGCGGGGAGCGACGGCGGCCAGGCGCGAGGCCATGCCGAGCTGGTCGGTGTGGTCGCCGCGGATCAGCGTGCGGAACTTCTCGGCCGCGAGGATGGAGTGAATGTCCACCGTGTACACGTGGTAGGCGTCGTGCATGACGCGGCCCACGAGCGGCCCGAACTCCGGGACCATCGCGGTGATCAGGCCCACCTCGTGCAGCTCGGTCAGGGCACCACCACGGAAGGGCGCGTCACCCACGTGCTTGACGATCCCGACGAAGAGCTGGGTGGCCTCTTCGGAGCGGCGCAGACGCTCGCGCCAGTCCTTGTTCGCGGCCGCGCGGGCGATGACGTCGCGCGTCTGCGGGTGCGGCGTGAGCTGGTGCCGCAGGGCGCGCCGGTACAGACGCAGGGCCAACGCCGGATCGTCCGCCAGGGACTCGGGGCGCTCCAGATCCACGCGCGTGCCCACCTGCACGGTACCGTCGCCGAACACGCGGATACCGCGTGGGTGAGAGCTCTCGCGCACGGCCCGCGCGCGGTCCAGCATGCGCTCCGTGGTCTGCGCCACGACGCGCGCGTGACGGTAGTAGGCCTGCATGAACTGCTCGACCGCCAGCGAGATGCCGTCCACGAAGCCCAGCTGCTCGGCGATCTCTTCCTGGTCCGCGAAGGTGAGCCGGTCTTGCTGACGGCCCGCGCGCAGGTGTAGCAGGTTGCGCGTGCGCCACAGCATCTCGCGCGCCGCCTCCAGTCGCTCCACCTCGCGCTCCACCAATGCGCCGCAGGTGACGTACTCGTCCACGCGACGCACTCCGTGGCGCGCGCGAATGGTCCACTCCGCCACGTCCAGATCGCGCAGCCCGCCGCGTCCTTGCTTGACCTCCGGCTCCAGCAGGAAGAGCGAGTCCCCGAAGCGGCGGTGGCGTGACTCCGTGTCTTCGGTGAGCGCGTCCAGGAAGCGGTCCAGGTTGGACTCGAAGACCTCCTCCTGACCGCGCGCGTGCAGCTCGTCCACGATGTGGCGGTCACCGGCGACGCAGCGGAGGTCCAGGAGCGTGGTGGACGTGCGGATGTCCTCGAGCGCCAACCGGATGGTCTCGTCCACGCCACGCACGGCGTGTCCGATGTCCACCCCGAGGTCCCAGAGGGGATAGAGCAGCCCCTCCGAGACGCGGCGCACATAGGGCTCCGTTGGGTCGTCGCAGAGGAAGAGCACGTCGACGTCGCTGTGGAGACCGAGCGTCTGGCGCCCGTACCCGCCCACCGCAACGAGCGACAGCCGGCCCTTGGGCTTCGCGTCCGTTCGAGCGGCGGCGTCTGCGGCGCAGTAGAGAGCGTTCAGCAAGCCGTCGATGGCGCGCGCGTGTTGCCGCGCGCCTTCCACGCCCGGAGTGCCCCGGCGCACGGCCTCTTCGAACCGGGCACGGTAAGACTTGAGATAGCCACCGCAGGTGGGGCCGAGGGTGGGCGCGAAGCGGCCGAGGTCCAACGCGGGTGAGGGCGATACGTCGCGCACGATGTGCGAGTATGGAAAGCCCACGGCGCTGCCGCAAGCAGCCGCCTACGCCCCCGCTGCGCGCGACGACGCGCTCAGGAGCCGGAGACGTAGCGCTCGATACCCGCCGCGATGCCCTCGGCGAGCGCCTGCCGGTAGCGGGGAGTGCCCAGCGCGGCGGCCTCGTCGGGCTTGCTCAGGAAGGAGGCCTCCAGGAGCACGGCCGGCATGCGCGCGCCGACCAGCACGTGGAACATCGCGCTCCGAACCCCACGATCCGGCAGGCGAGGCAGCACGCGGCGCCCGCCGGCCAGCGTGCCACGGTGCACGGCCTCGGCCAGCTCGCGGGAGAGCGCGATCTGCTCCCGGCGGTGAAGCCCGGCCAACAGCCGCTGCAGATCCGTCACGTCGCGCGTGGACGTGCCGTTCTCCCGCGCGGCCAGCCGGTTGGCCTGGCGCTGGTTGGTAGTGTCCAAGACGAAGGTGGTGACGCCACCGTGTTCGACGGGCTCCTCGGCCGCGTTGAGGTGGATGGACACGAAGAGGTCCGCGCCCACGGCGTTGGCCATCGCCGTGCGCTCCTCCAGAGACACGGTCACGTCCGCCTGCCGGGTCAAGAGCACGCGCACGCCCGGGAGGGCGCGACGCAGCAAGATGGCGACGCGCGTGGCGAGGTCGAGGGCGAGCTGGCTCTCACGCAGCCTGCCAGCGGACGCGCCGCGCTCGGTGCCGCCGTGACCGGGGTCCAGCACGATGACCCGCGTCGGGTGCGCGGCCCCCTCGGGGAGCTGCGGTTGCACGGCCCTCGCGAGGCTGTCGCGCGACTCGATATCCACCACCAGCCGGAAGGGCTCGGGGAACGCGAAGACGCGGTGCCGCGCGCCAGGAGCCAGATCGAAGAGCACGCGTGTCCCGCCGGCGGCGCTGGTGAGCCGGCGCGCCTGCGTGAGCCCGCCGGAATTCACCTGCCAGACCTCACCCACGGTCGGCTCGGGCTGAGCGTCCGGTACGTCGACCCAGGCGCGAGGCGGGTCACCGTTCGTGGCAGGAGACTGCCCCACGGTGAAGCGCGCCTCCCCGTCGAAGCGCAGCACGGCCCGCGCCCCCAGCTCGCCCCCCGAGTACACCTCGATGTTGGTGAGGCGCACGGGTGAGGCAGGCTCGGCCGCCGCGCCACTCACCGCAGCGTCTGCGCCCGCGTCTTCCGCGGTGCCCGCGAAGGCGGCGCGTGATCCCTCGAGCGAGCCGCGGGAGCGACGTGCACGGCGGACGCAGTCGAGCAGACGCAGCTGCCCCGCCTCGTCGCCAGGGGCCGGGTCCGGGCGGTCGTCCGCCACCTGGAAGCGCTCCACAATCGTGTTCGCGACGCGGAGCGCCACCTCGACGTCCTGGGCGTCGATGGACTCCAGCTGCATGAGCGCAAGCCCCGTCTCGCAGCGCTCGGCGTCCAGGGTCCAGGACGCGTCGTCACCGGCGCCCACCGAGAGCGCGTCCGTCAGCAACACACGCGCGCGGCTGAGGTCTGCGGGCGCCCCCGTCCGGTTCGCCAGCGTCCGTGCGAGCTCGCCCTGCATCCGCGCCAGGCTGGCCGTCTGGAGAGCATCACCCTCCCGCGCGCGCTCCTCCTCCAGTCGAGTCAGCTCCTCGCGGAGCCTGGCCTCGCTCCACTGCTCGGCTCCCGCGAGGCGCCCCTCTCCCTCGGGGACGACGCGCTGCACCGCCTCGTCCGACGCGGGCGACCCGCAGCCCATCGAGCCAGTCCCGAGCGCCAGGGTCAGCGAGAGCGTGACGCACGGGGCCCCTCGCCAAGCCCACCGGTGCCTGATACGTTCCGGCCCACGCGCGGGCCCCCGCCGAGACAGACCCCTCAATCGTCCGCCCCCAGCCAACCTTGACCCAGTCCCCTCTGTTCCAAGACCGCCCGAGCGGTCGCACGTACCGCGACGCGCCGGAGATGGTGAACGACTACTTGCGCCGCTTCGGTGACCAGGTCGGCATCGCCATCGCGCCCCTGGACCGCGACGGCTACACGGAGGTGCAGCGGGGCTCGGCGACGGTGGGGATCAATGTGTTGGTAGAGCATGGAACGCTGCTGCTTCTGTCGCGCATCATGGACGTGCCCCGGGAGGGTCGCGAGGAATTTTATCGTCGCCTGCTCGAGCTCAACTTCCTGGTCACCAGCGACGGCGCGTTCGCCATCGACAAGGACCGCGACGCCCTTTATCTGCGCGCGCTGCGCCGCCTGGGCGGGCTCGACTTCGAGGAGTTCGACGACCTCATCACGACCGTAGCGGCGGTGGCCGACGAGTGGGACGACCGCCTGGCCGAGCTCTTCCCGGGCAGCGACTGAGAGACGACGGAACGCTCCGCAGGAGACACGAGTGGCGAAGAAGAAGAAAAAAAGCAGCAAAGAGTCGATCGCACCCGCCAAGCGGACCGAGACGCCGTCGACGGCACCTGCAGCCGAGACGCCTGCAGCCGAGGGCGGAAGTGCGAGTGACGCGGCCCCCGCAGGCCCCGCCGCAGCTGCCGTCGACACCAAGAACAAGTTCGACGCGGCCGCCCACGACCGCTTCGCGAGCACGTTCAAGCCGGCCTGGGAGGTCGCGCAGGGCGACAGCGGCGCAGGGTCGGAGCCGGCACGTCAGGAGCACGCGCTGTCCGGCGAGATCTCTCTCGACGCCATCCCCCTCCCGCCGCTGCCAACCGAGAAGCCCAAGCGGCAGATGATCGGCGTCGCGGTAGTCATGCTGATCATCGTCGGCCTCGGCGTCGCCGTGAGCATGCGCTCCAGTGAGCCGGCGGACGCTGCGCCTGCGGCTCCCGAAGCGAGCGCGGAGTAGCGCCTCCCCCCCGTCTGGCGCCCCGGCCACCTCGAGCACCGCCGGGCCCGCCCTGGAGACCTGCGCCTCGGTGTGCGGGCGGCGCTTCGCAGGGAGCCCAGGGTCGTGCTACAGGCGGCGACATGAAAGGCCTCACCTACCGCGACGCGGGCGTCGACATCGACGCCGGAGAACGCTTGGTCGACCGCATCAAGCCCCTGGCAGCCGCCACGCGCACCCCGCACGTCATCGGCGGGGTCGGCGGCTTCGCGGGCCTCTGCAGCCTCCCGGGGGACATCGAGGACCCCGTGCTCGTCTCGGGCACAGACGGCGTCGGCACCAAGCTCAAGCTCGCGTTCGCGCTCGACCGTCACGACACCGTCGGCATCGATCTCGTCGCCATGTGCGTCAACGACGTGCTCACGGTGGGCGCGCGTCCCCTGTTCTTCCTCGACTACTTCGCCACGGGCAAGCTGGACGTGGACCAGGGCGAGGCTGTGGTGCGAGGCATCGCCGAGGGCTGCAAGCAAGCCGGGTGCGCGCTGCTCGGGGGCGAGACCGCCGAGCTGCCGGGCTTCTACGGCGGGGGTGAGTACGATCTGGCGGGCTTCTCCGTCGGCGTCGTCGGACGCAAGGCGCTGATCACGGGCGAGCGCATCGCGGTGGGCGACGTCGTGCTGGGGGTCGCGTCTTCCGGGCTGCACAGCAACGGCTTCAGCCTGGCGCGGCGGGCGCTCCTGGACCGCGAGAACCCACTCTCGCTGACCGACACACCGGAGGGGCTCGACGCGCCGCTGGGCGACGTCCTGCTGCGGCCCACGCGCATCTACGCGGACGTCGCGCGTACGGCGCTCGCCGCAGGCGACATCCGGGGCTTCTGCCACATCACCGGCGGCGGCCTGCCCGGCAACCTGCACCGCGGCCTCCCCGACGGAGTGGGCATGAAGGTCACGCTGTCGGCTTGGCCGCGCCCCGCGATCTTCGACCTCATACAGCGCGAAGGAGGCGTGGCGGAAGCGGAGATGCAGCGCACCTTCAACGTCGGCCTCGGCTTCACCATGATCGTCCCGCCCTCGGACGCTGCGGCGGTCGTGGCTGCCCTCGCCGCCATGGGCGAGCCCGTGTACCGCGTGGGCGAGATCGTCGCCTCGGACGCCACGGGCGAGGCACGGATCCAGGTCGGCTGAATGCCCACCGTCGATATCGTCGTGCTGGCCTCGGGCCGAGGCTCGAACCTCGCCGCGATCTTCGACGCCATCGACGCGGGCCGGTGTGACGCGCGCGTGGTCGGGGTGGTGTCCGACAAGCCAGGCGCCGGCGCGCTCGCGGCCGCAGCCGGGCGCGGCATCCCCACCCAGGTGGTGCCGCTCGCCAAAGGCGGCGACCGCGACGCCTGGAACGACGCTCTCGCCGACGCCGTCGCAGCGTTCGCGCCCGAGCTGGTGGTGCTCGCCGGCTTCATGCGCATTCTCGGGGCGCCGCTGCTGCGCCGCTTCCCGGGGCGTCTGGTGAACGTGCACCCCTCCCTGCTGCCCGCCTTTCCTGGGCACGACGCGCCACGGCAGGCCGTGGCTGCGGGCGTGCGCCTGTCCGGCTGCACCGTGCACGTGGTGGACGACGGCGTGGACACCGGGCCGATCCTCGCGCAGGCCGCCGTGCCCGTGCTCCAGGGCGACGACACGGACTCCCTCCACGCGCGCATCCAGGTGGCCGAGCACGCGCTCCTGCCGACGGTCATCGACTGGATCGCCCGCGGGCGCTTGACGTTGTCGCCGCCCACTCTCACCGAAGCCGCCGCCCCCGAGGGCTACTTCGTGGCGCCGCGCTTGTCAGAGCCCGCATGACCGCGAGCTCGTACGACGCCATCGTCCTGGGGAGCACCCTACCGGGCCTGCTCACCGGGGCGCTGCTGTCCCGGCGCGGCTATCGCGTCCTGGTGCTCGGGCAACATCGCGCCGCGAACACGTACGAAATCGCCGGCTACACGCTGCCTCGGGAGCGGACCCCGTTCCTGGCTGCGCACTGCCCCGTGGCGCGCCGCACCATGAGCGAGCTCGCCCTGCACCAGCTGTTCCGGCGCAAGGCGTCGGCCATGGACCCGTCGTTCCAGGTCGCGCTCCCCGGCGTGCGCTTCGACATGGCAGCCGAGCCAGAGCTGCTGGACGCCGAGATCGTGCGCGAGTTCGGCGACGTGCGCCGACCGGTCGGCGACGCGCTGCGCACCGTGACGCACGTGGGTGAGCGCCTTGATGCCCTCTTCGAGCGCGAGCTCACCTGGCCACCGCAGACCTTCTTCGAGCGCCGGGAGTTTGCCCGAGCCACGGCGCACCAGGGCTTCCGCGAGCGCAGCGGAGACTGGGATCCCTTGGACGAGCTGCCCCGCGACCACGCCTTTCGGCGGGTCTTGCAGCTCCCGGCCCAGCTGGGCACGGGCATCGACCCCCAGCAGCTGGACGGGCAGGCCACCTGCCGCGTCTTCGAGGCATGGTGGAAGGGAGCCGCGCACATCGAGGGCGGCATGGGCTGGCTGGAGGACGCGCTGCGCGAGAAGATCGTCTCCCACAGCGGATCGGTGCAGGAGCGAGACGCCGCCGAGCAGGTGCTGGTCAAGAACGGCCGCATCGCCGGGGTGCGCGTGCACGACACGGAAGAGGACATCGGCGCGGACTACGTCATCGCCTCGGGCACCATCGGGGAGCTGCTGCGCCTCGTCCCGGACCGGGGCGTCTTCGAGGCCCTCTTCGAGCGCCGAGGCGAGCCACAGCCGCGCTGGTTCCGCTTCACGCTCAACGTCGTAGTCCGGGCTGGCTGCGTCCCCGAGGGCATGGGCTGCGACGTGTTCGCGGCGCTGGGCGACGACCCCAGCGCGGCCCCCCTCTACGTGTCGGTGGGCCCGGTGGAGGACGATCGGCAGCTGCTCTGCGTGCAGACGCTCATCCCGCGCCGCGACGTCGAAGACCGCAGCGAGCGGCTGGCGCAGGAGCGCGAGCGCATCCTGGCCGAGCTCGGGCGACTGGTTCCGTTCCTGCTGGACGGGGACCGCCTGCTGCTCGTGGACTCGCCACACGATGGGCGCGACGCGCAGGTTGGTGCGGCGCGAGCCCCGGTCGCGAGCAGCGCCCCTTGGGAGCGGGGCCCGGCGACCATGACCACGCTCTACGGATACCCCGTGCGCGACGGCCTCGGCTTCTGCGGCCTGCCCACGCGCACGCCGATCAAGAACCTCCTGTTGGCCGGCCCGCACAACGTCCCGGCGCTGGGCATGGAGGGGGCGTTCCTGGCCGCGCAGTCGGCCGCCCGGGTGGTGGGCCGGCGGGGTCGCGGGCGCACCCTGCGGAGTCGCGCCTGGATCAAGACCGAACTGTAGCCGCTGCCCGCGCCCCTCTGGTATCGTCCGGCGCATGGAAGAGCAGCAAGAAGGCCCACGATTCTCCATTCGGCAGCTGCTGAAGGTCATGACGGACCGTGGGGGCTCGGACCTCCACGTCACCACCGGCACGCCGCCGCAGATCCGGATCGACGGAAGCCTGGTGCCGCTCCGCACGCCGCCCCTCACGCCGATGGAGACGAAGGCACTCTGCTACGAGGTGCTGTCGGACGAGCAGAAGGTGCGCTTCGAGCGGGACAACGAGCTGGACTTCTCCTTCAACGTGAAGGGCATCTCGCGCTTCCGCGCCAACGTCTTCATGCAGCGGGGGGCGGTGGGCGCGGCCTTCCGCGCCATCCCCTTCAAGGTCCGGACGCTGGACGAGCTCGGCGTGCCGCCCGTCCTCAAGGAGCTTGCGCACCTGCCGCGCGGCCTGGTCCTGGTGACGGGACCCACGGGCTCGGGCAAGTCCACCACGCTGGCGGCCATGATCGACGAGATCAACTCCACCGAGCGGCAGCACATCCTCACGGTCGAGGATCCCATCGAGTACCTGCACCCGAACAAGCTCTCGGTGGTCAATCAGCGTGAGGTCGGGGCGGACACCGAGTCCTTCAAGGGAGCGCTGCGGTACGCGCTTCGGCAGGACCCGGACGTGGTCCTGGTCGGTGAGATGCGTGACCTCGAGACCATCGAGTCGGCCATGACCATCAGCGAGACGGGCCACCTCGCGTTCGCCACGCTCCACACCAACAGCGCCGTCCAGTCCATCAACCGCGTCATCGACGTGTTCCCCCCGCACCAGCAGTCCCAGATCCGGGCTCAGCTGAGCTTCGTGCTCCAGGCCGTGGTCACCCAGATGCTGGTCCCGCGCGCGGACGGCCCCGGACGCGCGCTGGCACTGGAGGTCATGATTCCCAATCACGCCATCCGGAACCTGATCCGCGAGTCCAAGGTCCACCAGATTTACGGCATCATGCAGACGGGTCAGGGGATCAGCGGAATGCAGACGATGAACCAAGCGCTGTATCAGCTGTACACTCAAGGAATCATCGACCTGGACACCGCCCTGGGTCGCTCGGCGGAGCCGGGTGAGCTGCAGTCCATGATCCGCACTCAGGTGCCGGTCGCCCAGTCCGGCCAGCGGCGCGAAATGTAGTCCCTGTTCACGGACCCCCTATTCACGTAACCGGTCACACCAGTCTTGACTAGCCGATAGACCTACAGGCATTCTGAAGGCTGCATTGAAATGGCGAACGCTCGCATGAATCATTCCAAGACCTTTGCCTTCGCGCTTTCCGCGCTCGTTCTCACCCTCGCCGCCGGAGCCAGCGCGCAGGGCCGCGGGCGCGCTGCCGCTGCCGAGGCGTTCGACCGAGGCACGCAAGAGGCGCTCACCCAGAACTGGGAGACCGCAGCGCAGTGGTTCGAGACGGCGGACCGCCTCTCGCCAGCGTCGGTCGCGCTCTCGAACGCCATCGAGGCACGGCGCCAAGCGGGCCAACAGGTCCGCGCGGCGTCCCTGGCGCTGCGTCTGCAGGCCACCTACCCCAACGACGAAGCCGCTCAGGCGTACGCCGCTCAGGTGCTCGAGGGTGCGGCGGCCAACTACGTGCGCATCGACGTGAGCTGCGACGCCAACTGCGTGGTGGAATCCGACGGCAGCCTGACGGGGGGCATGTCCTTCTTCGTCGAGCCGGGTCGTGAGCACGAGATCGCTGCGACGTTCGAGCACGGCCGCGTGGCGCAAACGGTGGAGGGTCGCCCTGGTCAGACCCGCGCCGTCTCCTTCGAGGCGCCGCCGCCCCCGCCCGAGCCCGTCGCCACCGTCGGTGCGGACGGTCAGCCGCTGGTCCTCAGCGAGCCCTTCCGCTTCCCCAAGGCGACGTTCATCGTGGCTGGCGCGCTCACCCTGGGCGCTGGCGCGGTCATGCTGTGGTCGGGCATCGACACGCAGAACCACGTGGGCGCGTACGAGGAACAGGCCATGCTCTGCAACGGCGGCGACAGCGCCGCGTGCGACGAAGGCCGCCGCCTGCTGCGCGACGGGCAGTCTCGTGAGCGGCGGACCAACGCTCTGATCGGCGTCACCGCCGGCCTCGCCGCCACCACGCTGGTGATCGCCATCCTGACCGACTGGAGCGGCAGTGATGATGACGAAGACGCGTCCTCCGAAGACTCCCAAGGAGTGACGCCCTCCGTGGGTCTGTCCCGTCAGGGAGGCATGCTCCTCCTGGAAGGTACGTTCTAACATGACCGCAGCTGCCAACGCTCCGGGCGGAGCCACCGAAGCACGTAACATGGCCGGGCGCGTGCTCGGCCGTTATGAAGTGCTGACGCAGCTCGCGTCGGGCGGCATGGCAGCCGTGTACATCGCGCGCGCCATCGGCGTCGCCGGCTTCGAGCGTCTCGTCGCCATCAAGGTGCTTCACCCGCACCTCGCCTACGAAGAAGAGTTCATCTCCATGTTCCTCGACGAAGCGCGGCTCGCGGCCCGCATTCGTCACCCCAACGTGGTGCCCACGCTGGACATCAGCGACTCGGGCGGGGACGGGTACTTCCTGGTCATGGAGTACATCGAGGGCGACCACTTGGGCGCGCTCCTCGGTCGCTCGGCCAAGCAGGGGCGTCGCCTCGAGACGAACCTGGTGATGAAGATCATCGTGGACGCGCTCGGTGGCCTGGGCGCAGCGCACTCCCTCACGGACGACAAGGGCGAGCCCCTCAACATCGTCCACCGCGACGTCTCGCCCCACAACATCATGGTGGGCACCGACGGCATCAGCCGCTTGACCGACTTCGGCGTGGCCAAGGCCGAGGTGCGCATGGCGTCCACGCGCGCGGGCCAGTTCAAGGGCAAGCTGAGCTACATGGCTCCCGAGCAAGCCTCCACCGGAGAGGCCGATCAGCGCTCGGACCTCTTCAGCATGGGCATCATCCTGTGGGAGTCGCTCACCGGCCGGCGCCTGTTCCGTGGTGAGAACAACGCCGCCACGCTCGCCAAGATCCTGAACGACCCGATCCCCTTGCCGTCCAGCCTGTGGCCGGACCTCGAGCCCTTCGACGCGCTGCTGGAGAAGGCGCTGCATCGCGACCCCGACCAGCGCTTCCAGACCGCCGATGAGTTCATGGAGGCCGCCGAGGAAGTCGCCCGGCTGAACGGCGGCATCGCGGGGACTCGCGCCGTCGGCGCCCTCGCCACCGAGCTCATCGGGCCCAAGCTCGACGAAGAGCGCGCGCGCGTCCAAGAGGCCATCGAGTCGCTCGGGCAGCGCGAGATGGGCGAGGCCCTCATGCCCGTCGCGCGGGACGGATCCTCCGGGTCGATGTCTCTGCCGGGTGTGTCCGGGCGGCGCATGATCACCGGAATGCACTCCGAGTCCGGCACCGGCATGATGCCGGTGATCCTGAGCGGTCAGCACACGCTCCCCGCCATGGTGACGCCCGCGCCTCAGCAGAGCAGCGGCAGCGGCATCAAGATGCTCGTGGTCGCGCTCTTGCTCGTGGCCTTCGTGGGCGGCGGGCTGCTCGCCTGGCAGGTCGCAAGCCGCCCCGCGCCAACGGCTCAGCCGCTGGGGCCGGCCGTGCCCGTCGCGACCACCACGCCCGCCCCGACACCCGAGCCGCCCCCGGCGGAAGTGACCCCTCCGGCCACCGAGCCCGCCCAACCTGTGGCGCCCGTCGCTGCGGCGGACACCGAGGCTGACGGCACCGACAGCGCCGAGACCGCTGGCACGGGCAGCACAGGCAGCGACAGCCACACGTCCCGTGGCACTGGCAGTGGCAGTGGTCGTCGCCCCCGTGGAGGCAGCACCGACACCGCGACGGCGTCGGCCGAGCCAACACCGTCACCCATGGTGGACACACCCCCTCCCACGCCGATGGCGGACCCGCCTCCCGCGCAGATGACCTTCTCGATCGGCACCAACCCGTATCACTAGTCCTCACGGCATCGCGTGACGGTGCAATCTTGTAGGGGATTTTGACGGCTAGGTCGTGCTTCCGGTAGCATGGGTCGTCCGAGATCAGACTGCCGGAGGTTTCATGGCCGAGTGGGTATGGGAAGCGAAAGCGCGAACAGGTGAGACCCGCAAGGGTGTCATGGAAGCCGACACCCTGGAGGTGGTCGAGCAGCGCTTGCGCACCCAGCAGCTGAACCCCGTCAAGGTCAAGAAGAAGCCCAAAGACATCAACATCACCATCGGGACGGGGGTCTCCGACAAGGATCTCGTCATCTTCATCCGGCAGTTCGCCACGATGATCGACGCGGGTCTCCCGCTGGTGCAGTGTCTGGACATCCTCTCCACGCAGGGCGAGAACGCGGTCTTCCGCAAGCTGCTGACGGACGTGAAGGCGTTCGTCGAGCAGGGCGGCACCTTCTCGGACGCGCTGCGCGAGCACCCCAAGGTCTTCGACGATCTCTTCGTCAACCTGATCCAGGCGGGTGAGGTGGGCGGTATCCTCGACGCGATCCTGCGGCGCCTCGCCATCTACATCGAGAAGCGGGTCAAGCTCCAGCGGCAGGTGCGCTCCGCGCTGATCTACCCGTCCGCGGTCTTGATCATCGCGTTCGCCGTCATCGCGATCATGCTGCAGTTCGTCATCCCGACCTTCCAGGACATGTTCCGGCAGTTCGGCTCCGAGGACGGCCTGCCGTGGCTCACCCAGAAGATCATCAGCTTCTCGGTGTGGTTCCGAAACAACGTGATCTTCTTGATCCTCGGGATCATCGCCACGTCCACCGCCATCAGCTACTCGTACCGCACCCCAAAGGGGAAGCGCTTCTGGCACAAGACCATGATCACCGTGCCGGTCCTCGGCCCGGTCATGCGCAAGATCGCCGTGGCGCGCTTCACGCGCACCATGGGCACGCTGCTGAGCTCCGGCGTGCCCATCCTCGACGCCATGGCCATCGTCGCCCGCGCGGCCGGCAACGTCATCGTGGAGGAGGCCATCAACAAGACCGCGAGCCAGGTGCGCGAGGGTCGCACCATGTCCGAGCCGCTCATGGAGACCAACGTGTTCCCGAGCATGGTCGTGCAGATGATCGCCGTGGGTGAGCAGACCGGCGCCCTGGACACGATGCTCAACAAGATCGCGGACTTCTACGAAGAAGAGGTCGACGTGGCCGTGGCGGGCCTGATGTCGCTCATCGAGCCGTTCATGATGGTCTTCATCGGCGGCATCGTCGGCACCATCCTGATCGGCATGTACCTGCCGATCTTCACCATCGCCGACAACATCCGACAGTAGTCGCATGGAGGCCCCGCCCGGACGCTCCGTGACGCTCGCGGCAGGTTCGCCTCCAGCGCGCTCTCGCGAGGAGCGGCGGCTGCTGGCGTGGCTGTTGGTGCGCCTGGGCGTGGCGACGCTGGTCCTGCTGGCCGCGACGGTCTTGGTGACCGAGCGCTACGCGTTCACACGCGACGTCATCTTCGGCTTGGACGTGGTGCTCTTCGGCTCCAGCACCATCGGGCTGGTGGGGCTGGTGCGTGGCGCCAAGGGATCGGCCGAGCTGCTCCTCGCCGTGGACCTCATGGTGACCACGGCGCTCCTCTGGCTGACGGGGGCCGCCGCCAGCCCCCTGACGTTCCTCTACGGCCTGTTGTGCGTCGCCGGAGCGATGGTGGGCGGCCCCAGCACCACGCTGTGGGTCGCTGGCGCGTCGGTCTCGCTCTTTCTGGGCCTCAGCTGGAGCGTGGTGGCAGGCGTGCTGCCCGCCCCTCCCGACCAGCAGCAGGCCGTCGCCGCGCTGTCCGCGGTGGAGCTCGCCACGTTCACGCTGAGCAACGTCGTGGGCATCGGCACGGTCGCGGCGCTGGCGACCAACCTGGCGATGCGCGTCGAGACGGCGGGCGGACAGCTGGCCGACGCCGAGCGAGCCGTGGCAGAGCTGACCCGCCGCAACGTGGACATCGTGCGCTCGCTCGCCTCGGGGCTGGTCACCACCGACCTCGCCGGACGTATCGAGTCCGTCAACCCGGCGGCCGCAGCAATGCTCCAAGCCGACGAGAGCGCACTGCTGGGACAGCCCATCGCGGAGCTCCTGCCGCTCGAGGACGCCCCGAGCGACCGCACCGAGGGGTTGGCGCAGCGCCCGGACGGATCGACCTTCGCGGTGGGGTTTCGACAGGGGCCGCTGGAGGACGCGGACGGCAACGTCACGGGGGCGGTCATCACCTTCCAAGACCTGACGGAGGTCAACCGCCTCAAGCACGCCGCGGCGGAGTCCCGCCGCCTGGCGGAGCTGGGCAAGCTCGCGGCGAGCCTGGCGCACGAGATCCGCAACCCCCTGACCAGCATCTCCGGGAGCGTCGAGCTGGTGCGGGACAGCCCCGCGATAGACGCCTCGGACCAGCGCCTGCTGGGGATCGTGCTGCGCGAGACGGAGCGCCTCAACACGCTGGTCGCGACCATGCTGCGTGTGGTGCGGCCCTCCATTCCGACCCCGACGCCGGTGGACCTGGTCGCGCTGTGCGAGGAGATCGTGGACGTGGCGCGCGTGGAGGCCGAAGAGCTGGGGATGCGCATCGAGCTGGTGCGGCCCGGCACTCCCGAGGGCGCTCAGGTGATCGTGGACGCCGACGGTGACCAGCTGCGGCAGGTGCTCTGGAACCTGCTGCGCAACGCGCTGCAGGCGTCTGGTCCGTCGCAGTGCGTCGAGGTGCGGGTGGAGGACGACGGCAACGAGGTGCGCCTGCTGGTGCGTGACCGGGGGCGCGGGCTGAGCGAGGAGGCTCAGGCCCACCTGTTCGAGATGTTCTACTCGGGCCGCAGCCACGGCATCGGCCTCGGTCTGGCGCTGGTGCGCCAGATCGTGACCGATCACGGTGGCCGCATCTCGGCCGGCAACGTAGACGACACAGAGGGAGGTGCGTTGTTCTGCGTGACGTTGCCCAAGCGACGCCGCGCGAGTGACGCGAGCGCCGCGGAGAGCCAGGAACCGCGCGCCACGTAGCGTGCGTACGCGGCGAGCTGCACCGCGAAGACGCTCAGCCAGACACTCGGGTGAGTGGACCCGAGGGCTCCGAGGCCGAGCGCGAAGAGGCCGGCCGCGGCGCACAGAGCCCAGCGCAGGAGGTGCCCGAGGCTGAACCCCCGGAGCGCCGTCGCCACGCCCGCGCGCGCGCTGGGCTCGGCGCCCTGGCTCTCGGCGTGGGCGAGCGAGGCGTGCGCGAGGTCGCAGAGGACGCGCAGCGGACCGAGGAGCGCGGCTCCCACAGAGAGCGCGACCACGCAGGCGACGTCCGCCGTGCGCTCGTTGGTGCCGCCCCAGACCAGCTGCGCATAGATCAACACGAGCGCGACGGTCCCCGCCCAGAAGAGCAGCGGCGCGAGCAAGAGCAGGCGCAGCCGCAGCGCGGGCAAGAAGAGGCGCAGGCCGCCGCGCAGCGCGTGGGCAGGCCCTTCTGGACCGAGCCCCGCCAACCAGATCATCTGCACCAGCGGCGCGACGAGCGCGTGCAGCAGCCCGAGCGCCAGCAGCTTCGGAGCCCAGGTAGAGAACGCCCTGAACACGAACGGCAGCAAGCCCTCGACCAAGAGAGGCGCGCCGGGCGTGCGGATGGCGGCGAGTAGACCGCCCGTGGACCCGAAGCCGCGCTCCAGCTCTGCGGCCACCGCGAGCGCGGCCAGGGCGGAGAACACGCTCTCGACGAGGAGCACGTACGCGGCCATGAGCGCGACGCGGCGCGCGGGCTCTCTCACGTCACGGGGGAGAGGCTGGCTCATGGGCCCACGACCGCGAAGAGCACGTGAAACAGCGCGAGGAGGCGCGTCGACAGGCGGGCCCCGTCGCCGCTCGCGAACAAGGCTCCGTCGGCGCCGCCGAAGCGCTGCACGTCGTCGATACGTCGTGGGTCGGTGAGGTTGCGGTGGCCCGGGTCGACCTGCACCCGACGCAGCGTCTGGGGGTCCACCGTCAGCCGCAGCTCGCGGGCGCTTCCCGGAAACGCGTACCGCGCGCGTCCCCCGGTGGACTCCACCTCGACCTCCAGCGGGACCGGCAAGCAACCCGTCCGCCGCGCGACGATCTCGGCGCGACAGCCGCCGTCGTCACACACGCTCTCCACGCTGCCGAGCTCTGTGCGGACGGTGCACCCACGCACGAACACGGCGTCGAACACGTCACGCACGAACCAGTCACCGTACTCCGTGCGAAAGGCCTCGCGGAGCGCGTCCGGTCCCGGATGCGACAGGCGCTGCGCTCGCGCGTAGCGTCCGAGAGCGCGCAGCAGGCGCTCGCGCCCCCACGCCCTGGCGATGGTCTCGAGGGCGAGGGGCACGTACACGTAGACCGTGCGGAAGTACCCCTCGGCGTCGAAGTCGTACGCGGCCGACAGAGGCGACCGCGGCGTCACTCGGGCGAGCCCCCAGCTGCGCTCGAGCTCGTAGACGTCGAGGGTGACCGCGCCGAGGCGCGCGCCGCTGCCGTGGCCTTCCCGGGCGCGCAGGAGCTCGTCGGCCGCCCAGCTCGCGAGCCCCTCGTCGAGAGCGGGGTAGCGCACCTCGTGGGTGGCGACCAGCCCCTGAAACCACTGGTGGGCGAGCTCGTGCACCGTGGTCTCGGCCCCCATGCCGCCGAAGAGGGGCCGCGCCGAGCCCCACCATGGACCCGCCGTCAAGAACAGCGTGGGGTACTCCATGCCCGCCAGCGCGCTGGCCGCCGAGGGCGGCACCACCACGGTGAGCGTGGCGTAGGGGTACTCTCCAAAGGCCCGTGAGAAGAAGTCCAAGCCGCTGCGGGTGAGGCGCAGGTACTCCCGCGCGGCCGCCTCGAAGCCGGGGCCGTGGGCCACGCGCACGCGCACGGTGTGCGTTGGCAGGGGGTGCTCCTCTTCGATCACCGTGAGCGTTGGCGAGGCGACGAAGACGCAGTCGTGCACCGCCTGCGCGACGAAGCGATACACGCGCAGCCCCGCTTCGTCACGCGGTGATCCGGCGGGGTCACCACCGGCGACCACCACGACGCCCGGAGGCACCGCGACCGTGAGCGTGTAGTCCGCGAAGTCTGCGTAGAACTCGCCCAGCCCGTGGTAGGGGAAGTGCGCCCAGGTGCCGTCCGGCTCGAGGCGCGCGAGCTTGGGGAACCACTGCCCGGCCACGTGGAAGTCCCCCACGTATCCGCTGCGCGCGACCGCGACGGGCAGCGCCGTGACGAAGGTGGCGCGCAGCTCGATGCTATCGCCGGGGGCCAGCGGCTCGTAGAGGTCGGTGCGCAGCTGCGTAGTGTCGTCCGGCACGCCGACGTCCAGCGTGGAGCGCGCCAAGAGGTCTCGACCGTCACCGAGCGAGAGCGACGTGAGCGTGATGCTGCCCGGCACGCTCACGCGCCGGTCGCGGATGGCGCTGCCCTCCTCGCGCACGAACACGCTGCCCCCCTGCTCGTCGGTGCGGAACGCGTTGGGATAGAGATGCCAGTAGAGCTCCGTCGTGGCCCGCGCGCTGCGGTTCGTGAAGCGCCACCGCAGCGTCCCGGCGATGCGATGCGCGACCGGGTCCAGCTCGGCCCGGAGCTCGACCTGGTCGCGTGGGTCATCCGCTGTCGCGAGGGTCCCCTGCCCTCGCGCGGCGCCCACGGGCAGAAGCGCGGCGAGCAACACGGCGAACGCCAGCGGCACGGAGGGGGAGCGCATCGCGGCCATCCTCACAGCCTGTGGTGCGCCACGCAAGGCGCCTGGCGAGCGGCGCGACCCGATGGCAGGACTAGGCCATGCACACCGACGACGGCGACGCCGAAGCGCCCCTCAGGCTCGCGCTGGGGGACGAAGACGCCACGAGAAGCCTCGCGGCGCAGCTGGCCAGCGCGCTCCTGCCGGGGGATCTGATCGTGCTCGAAGGTCCCCTGGGGGCGGGCAAGACGCTGCTCGCCGGTGCGCTGGTGCACGCGCTGGGCGTGCCCGAGGACGAGCCGGTGGCGAGCCCGACCTTCGCGCTGGTACACGAGTACGAGGGGCCGAGCCCGCTGCTGCACGCGGACCTCTACCGGCTCGGCAGCCCCGAGGAGGTCGAAGAGCTTGGCTTCGAGGAGCGGCGCGACGAGGGCGCCATCGCGGTCGTGGAGTGGGGGGAGCGCTTCGCCGATGTCCTCCGCCCCGACGTCGTGGTCGCGCTCACCATCACAGGAGACAGCTCGCGCTCGGCCCAGCTCCGCGCGGAGAGCGAGAGGGGGGTGGCGCTCCTACGCGCCTTGGGGGCGCAGACGCGCTGAGCGGCGGCGGCCGGCCCGAGCCGAGCCGGCCCGAGGCGAGCCGAGCCGCGGCGGCCGCCGAGCCGACCCGAGCCGACCCGAGCCGAGCCGAGGGCGATGTTCCCTCGCGCAGCGGGCGCTCGCCCTCTATCATCCGCGGCTCATGTCCGAGACCCCTCCCGACTCGCCCGAGGGCCCCGCGTTGGCGGCAGGGGCGACCCCAGCGGCGACGACTCCGCGTCGGGGCGCGTGGCTGCTGGCGTGGCTGGGTGCCGGGTGTCTGGCCGCGTCGGTCGAGCTCGTGGCGGGGCTGCTGAGCGAGGTGCCCTTCAGCGCGGGCGGCGCCCTGCTGGTCACGGCGTTGTTTGTGCTGACCGCCTTGCTGGGCGCCGGCCTGACCCGTGGCCTCGAGCGGATAGCGGCGCCCGGGGGCATAGAACGCACAGCCGACGCGCTACGCCGCGCGCTCGCGCTCGGGAGCGGGGCGCACGAGAGGGGCCGCGCCCGTGCCTTCAGCGCGGGCCTCGGCATGGGCGTCGTGGCAGCTGCGGTGCTCACGCTGCTCGTCGGCGCTGCCGCCCACGTCGCGATCAGCCACGCGCGAGATCCCGAGCTCGTCGCGCTCGCCGTGGGCGCCGCCGCCCTGCCGGCGCTGGGCGCCGCGCTCTTCGTCGGGCTCACGGCGCGACGCGCGCTGCTGGCCCTGCCCCGGCTGCCCACCCCGCGCGTCCTGCTCGCGGGGCTGCTCGGCGGCGCCACCGCGCTCTTCGTCGGGGCCGCGCTGCGCTTCGACGAGACGCTGGCGCACCTCGGCGCGTACGCGCTCGTCGCGCCCGCCGTGCTCGTGGGCGCGGCGCCGCTGCTGTACGCGCTTGCACCGCGACGGCTCGCCCGCCCGGCAGCCGTGGGCGTGGTCCTCGCGCTGCTCGCCTCCGTGGCCGTCGTCGGCAGCTGGCGTCTGCCTCGCGCGCGTAGCTTCACCTCCCGCGGGACCTGGAGCGCCGCCTACCTCGTCGCGGGCCTGCAGTCGCTCAGCGACCTCGACCGCGACGGGGTGGCCTCCTTCCCCTTCGGGGCGGACTGCGCGCCTCTCGACGCCGCCCGCAGCCCGCTCGCGCGCGAGCTGGCCGGCAACGGCATCGACGAGAACTGCGACGGGCGGGACACCGTCGCGGAGCACGCGGACGCGGACGCGAGCGCTAGCGCGTTCGTCCCGCTGAGCGGCGAACAACCCGACCTCTACCTCATCACCGTGGACGCCCTGCGCGCCGACCACCTGGGGTTCATGGGCTACACCGCACACCCCACCTCGCCAGATCTCGACACGCTGGTCGAAGACGGTGTGATCTTCGAACGCGCCTACAGCCAGGACTCGGGCACCGCGCCCAGCATGTGGTCGCTGATGGTGGGCAAGACCCCCTTCCAAGTGGAGCTGGTGGCCGAGGGCTTCCCGCCCAACTACGGCGAAGACGAGACCACCTTGGCAGAGCGCCTCTCTGCGGCTGGCTACACCACGCACGCGCGCCTGTGCGGCTCCCTCTTCCTGGCTCCCAACTGGAACCTCCGGCGCGGCTTCGACGAGTTCGAGGAGGTCTGCCAGCGCCGCCCGCGTGACCTCGGCCCCTACGTCATGGACCGCGCTCGCGCGCTGCTCGCGCCACCACCCGAGGACGCCCCGGCGAGCGAGCAAGAGCGTCCGCCCCGCTTCGTCTGGCTGCACTTCTTCGACCCGCACCACCCCTACGTGGACCACGCCGACCTGCACTTCGGTGATCAGCCCATGGACCTCTACGACGAGGAGATCCGCTACGTGCAGACCTTCGTGGCGGAGGCCCTGCGGACCGCGCTGGACGAGCGCCACGTGCGCCCGCGCTTCGTGGTGCTCTCGGCCGATCACGGCGAGAACTTCAGCGAGCACGGCCGTGACCCGCACGCGCGGACCCTCTACCGCGAGGTGACCCACGTGCCGCTGGTGGTGCTGGGGACCGACCTCCGCGCGCGCCGGGTCGACGGCCCCGTGGCGCTGGGAGACGTCTTCCCCACACTGCTGAACCTCGCGGGCGTCCCGACTCCGTCGAGCTCGACCATGTCCAGCCTGGTGCCGGTGCTGTTGGGAGGCGCTCCGGACCCGGCGCGCCCCATCTTCCAGGAGAACTCCTGGTCCCGCCCCACCCACCACGTGAAGGCCATGATCCTCGGCCGCTACCACCTCATCCGGGATCTGACCGCGGACACCACCGAGCTCTACGATCTGCTGAGCGACCCGCGTGAGCGCGTGAACCGGGCGGACAGCGACGTCGCCGAGGAGGCCGCCATGCTCCGGCAGCTGGACGCGTTCATCGGCACCACCAACATCCCGGAGGCCTACCGATGAGCCAGACCCGCGTCACCATCGCCGTCGGCGTCCTCGGAGCGCTCGCGCTCGCGCTCGGCGGTGCCCTGGGCCTCGAGCGCGCGTCGCACGGACTCGACGCCGTGGTCGAGGTGCGCAACGAGACCGGCGGCTTCCCCCTGCACCACGGGTTCGAGCCACGCCCCCTCTTCGCGAACCGACACCGCCTGAACGCCATCGTGCTCCAGAAGTGGAACTTCCGGGCGCACCCCATCCCCACCGGGCCCGTTCCGTATCGCGTCACGCTGTCGGGCGTGCTGGAGGTACCCGCCGGCGCCGCATGGACCCTGCGCGCGCGGGGCGCCCCGCACACCACGCTCCGCATCGAGACGCAGAGCGAAAACCTGGCGGCGGGCGCGCACCCCCTCACGCTCGTGCTGGACGCCACCTTCCCCCGCGACGCGTCCGTCGCGCTCGAGTACCAAGACGCCAACGCCCCTTCGGCGGGCTTCAGCCCGGTCCCCATCGAGTCGCTGCGCCCTGCCACCCCGCAGACGCTGCTGCGCTCCACCGCGCTGCCTTGGTGGCTGGGGGGCGCGGCGCTCTTCGTCGTGTGCATGGGCCTGCTCGCCACTCGCGACGAAGCGCTCTTCCGCCGCCGCGCCGAGCTCGCGGTCCTGCTCGCCACGCTCACCTTCGGTCTGGGCGCGCGCCTGTTCGACTACACCGTCATGCCGGAGTACTCCGAGAACGCGGACGAGCTCTTCGCCACCTGGAACGGCTTTCAGCTGCTCACGGACGGGAGCACGCGCGGCTGGTCGCTCTGGGCAGGCGCGTACGAGGGGCGCGTGGCGGTCGAACACGTCCCCTACTTCGAGGGGCGCCCCTTCGACGTGATCCGTCCGTACCTGGAGCACCCGCCGCTCCTGCACGTGCTCGCGGGTGCCGCCGCGAAGCTGGGCGGCGCGCGGAGCTATCTCGAGGCGCGCTTGACGCACACGCGGCTCGTGCCCATCGCCCTCTTCGTCCCCACCCTGCTGCTGCTCTTCGGCATCGCGCGCAGGCTCTTTCCCTCCGGGCGCACCCCGTACTTGGCGGCCCTCCTGTACGCCGCGCTGCCGAACCTGATCATCCAGCAGCGCGTCATCAAAGAGGAGGCGCTGCTCACGCCCATGGCGCTGCTCGGCGTGTACCTCTTCCTGCGCTGGGACGCGGAGGAGCCGCGCCGGGACCGCTTGATCTGGGCGGCCGCGTTCGTGACGGGGCTCGGCGCGCTGGCCAAGGTCCCGGGCGCGTTCTTCCTGCCGCCGCTGGTGCTGCTGTTCTTCCTCCGCGGTGGGCTGCGCCCGGCGCTCATTGCGTGCGCTGGGGGCCTGCTGAGCCTCCTGCCGCTGCTGCTCTACGGGGCGTACGTGGACTGGAACCTGTTCGTGTTCAGCACCGTCCACCAGGCCTCCGGCCGCCCCGCGCACTGGAACCTCTTCCCGCGCTTCTTCGCGGACGGGCTGATCAACCACAACCTGGTCGGGCACGGGCACGTGCTCTTCGTCTGGCTGGGCTACGCCCTCGCGTTCGGCAAGCTCGACGACGCGCGCCGCCCGGTGCTCAGCCTGCCTCCGCTGATCTACATGGCCGCGCTCGCGCTCTCCAGCGGCAACTGGACCTTCGGCTGGTACATCCTGCCCGTGATGCCCTTCGTGTGCCTGGGCGCCGCGCACTTCCTGGACGACCTGCTGGAGCGCCCCACCTTCTTTGGTGGGCTGGTGCTCTTCGGGCTGCTGGTCATGTACGGCTTCAACTTCATGCACGACCTGCCGTGGGCCATGGAGGCTCCCGGCTGGACCGTGCTGCGCCGCATCATCACCCCGTTCATGCTGGTGACGCTGGTGCCCTTCGTGGTTGCCGAGGCCTGGCCCACCACGCTGTCACGCCGCCTGGCGCGGCTCATGACGGGCGCGGGGCTGGCGGTCTTCGTGGTCAGCAGCGGCTACTTCGCGCTGCACTACGAGACGCTGTACGAGACCCACCGCAACTTCGACCGCATGGTCCACTTCGACCGTTGAGCGCGGCTCAGGCGGACGCGCTCAACGCGCGGCCCGCAGGCCGATAGCCATACGCGAACGCGAGGGAGGCGAGCAACAGGCCCATGAGCGTGCCGACGAGACCGGGGATGAAGGTGCTCGGCGCGTAGCGCACGATGATCTTGTGCTCCCCCTCGGGCAGGTCCACCGCGAGCCGGCCGCGGTCCTCGACGACCTCGCCGTAGTTGGTCTGCCAGTCCGGGTCGTAGTTCTGGTTGAAGACCACCCGCCCGTCCCGAATGAGCTGCGCGGTCGCGTGAAAGCGGTTGGGGGTGCGGACCACCTCGACCACTTCACCCGCCCGGTTGCGGCGCCCCTCGACGCGCGCCTGCGGGAGCTCGCCGTCCCACATGCCGCTCCCGATGCGCCAGTTCATGTTGCCCACGTAGCACATGGGGGTGCCTTGATTCAGGCGCGGGAGGCTGGCCACCAGGTAGCCGTAGAGCTCCGGCGGGGCGAAGTGGAAGGACTCTGCAGGAGGGTCACTGGAGAGCGGCGGGTCGTGCCACTTGTCGCTCACGGAGGCGCTCCAACCGAAGAGCCACGCGGTGCACGCGACCGCCAGCGCCCAGGGCGTCACGCGCGCGACGAAGGGCCGCCCGAAGACCTCTGGGAAGCGCCGCATCACACGCGCGAGGCCGCGCAGCAGCGCGCTGAACCCAAAGCCGCTGAGCGCGCCCACGTAGAGCGTCGCGAGCCCGGCAAAGCGTGACGGGAGACGCAGCGAGTCATAGACCGGCAGGCGGTGCAGGAGCGCCCACGGGGACCAGGGCCCGTGATCACCCAGCAGGAGCGCGATGAAGAACAGCGCCCCGCCCCACGCGAGGTGACGGCGCTGGTTGATGGCGACACCCACCCCGACGATGGCCAACACCAGCAGCGGCGGGCTGATGAAGGCGGTGTACTCCGGCCACACGAAGGTGTGCAGCGGGTGCTCCCAGGGGAACGTCCAGCGCCCCCACAGGTCCAGCAGCTCGAAGGGCTGCATGCTGTCGCTGCTCTCCATGGTGCGCGGGTAGCGCGAGAGGACGTCCATGATGGGCAGGAAGCGGATGGCTCCCAGCAGCGCGGTGAGCCCCGTCACCAGCGCCAGGCCGCGCACCACGGCCAGGCGGGTTCCGAGACGCCCGAGGATCTCGTCCGCGTGCGCCCCGCTGCGACGCGCTGCCAGGCGCACGACGCCGTCGAAGGCCACCAGCACCACGAAGTACGGGAAGGGATAGGTGCCGCCCTCCATGACGGTCAGCGCCATGAGGCCCGCCGCCGCGACCGCCGCGCGCGCGCTGGTCGCGGACCCACGCAGCGCCATCAGCAGCGCAGGCGCGAAGTAGAAGGGCAGGAAGGTCGCGTGCCCGCCGCCGATCTGCCAGGCGAAGTAGCCGCTCGCGGCCCAGGTGACGCAGGCCACGTAGCTGGGCAGCACGTCCAGCCCGTGATGCGCGCGCGCCCAGCGGTAGGCCCAGTAGAAGCCAAACCACGCGTGCAGGATGACGAGCACCTTCTGCGCGAGCGTGGTCCCCAGCAGGAAGGCCAGCAGGAACTGCGGCCCGTAGGTCTGGCTCTCCGGGTTGCCCAGCAGCGGCACGCCCCCGCAGTGGAACGGATCCCACAGCGGCATCTCACCAAAGCGCGTGACGGTGACCCAGGCGGCCTCCCAGTTGTGGTGCACCATCTGCCAGTCGCCGAAGCCGGTGTGAAAGCCGGTGACCAGCGAGCTGCCCCACTGCCCGAGCGCCAGCCCCAGGGTGACCCACAGCGCGATTCGCCGCTCACGGCGCAGCGCGACCGCCACGCTCGCAGAGAGTGCCGTCACGGCTGGCCTCGCGTGAGTTCGCGCGCCTCTTCCGCCGCACGCAGGCTGTCCAGGCGGCGCTGGGCATCCGCGGCGGCCTCGTCGCGCCCTTCGTCGCGCAGCAGCTCCACCCGCAGCGCCACCTCGTCCACGCGCCGCGAGTGCGAGAGCTGCGTGGCTCGGTCGTGCCCCTCTGGCGCCCAGTGCTCACACACGAAGGCCACCGCGCGCCTCACCTCGGCCGTACGCTCCGGCTCCCACACGAAGTGCTGCGCGACGACCACGCAAGCGAGCAGCCCGGCGCCGGCCAGCACAAGAGCGCGCGCGCCCTGGGAGGCGAGCTCGCGCGGCGACGGAGCGCTGCGGGACAAGGCCGCCAAGAACACCAGCAGCAGCGGCACCATGGACGCGCTCCCGTACCAGTGCACCAGGTTGCCTGCGTTGTAGGGCGCGTAGTCGTGCCCAATGAGCACGGGCATCAGCTGCGACACGGGCGCGGAGATCTCCGGCATGAGGTGCGGGTAGTACATGGAGGGCAGCGCGGCGCTCACGAAGCCGGCGGCCAGCAGCCCCAGCCCCAGCGTCGCCGCGAGCCCCGGCAGCCGCCCTGCGAGCCGGTCCAGCGCGAGCATGCCGTAGAAGGCCAGGAAGGGGATGAGCGCCACCAGGTAGCGCGGGCCGATGGACCAGCCGGCGTGCCAGATGTTCATGAAGCAGATGAACACGTAGAGCCCCACGCAGCACAGCGTCGCGAAGAGCGCGTCCACGCGCCGGCCTGTCGCCCCAGGCGCGACCAACACCAGCACGAGCCCCACGAGGCCCAGCGCCAAGAGCGGCGACGTCCCGAACATGCCCAGCCGCCCGTCGAAGAGCAGCGCGAAGGCCCCGTCCCAGTGGAAGCTCTCCGCGCCGAAGAAGCCCTCTTGGTGCCCGGCGCGGAACGCGGGGTTCTCCACGAAGAGGTGGCCCGGCGAGAGCGGGTTGCCAAAGGCGCTGAATTGGAAGTGCATCATCACCAGCGTGGGCACCAGCGCGCCGAGCCCGAAGCCCACCACGCGCGGCCAGGGGCGAATGGCCACCAGCGCGTACACGCTGAGGAGCGCGCTCAGCACGAAGCAGGGGTACTCGAAGAGGCTCGCGCCGGCGGCCAACATGCCCGCGCCCGTGGCGGCGTCCCACGACAGGCTGGCGCGGCCGCTCTGGGTGACGTGGCTGCGTCGCCGCTCGCGGGCTCCGTACAAGATCATGAACGCGCCGAATGCGCAGGCCGCGCTCTGCGTGTGACTGGCAAAGAGGTAGGCGTAGCCCAGCATCACCGAGCCCAACGCCACGCTGAAGAAGGTGAGCTCCCGCAGAAAGCGCCGACGCGTGTGCCACGCGAGGAAGCGGTGCAGCCCGAGCAAGAACAGCAGCGTGGGCAGGATGGTCCCGCTCAGCCGCATGCTGTAGACCGCCCAGCGCAGCTCCGGCTCTGCGATGGTGGCCCCGCTGCCGTCGCCGTGCGCGCCGCCCTGCTCGGCTGAGCCGCCCTGCTCGTCTGAGCCGCCCTGCCCCGTGCGGCCGTGCCCCGCGCTGCCCGACGGAGACGGAAAGGCCGCGAGCCACGCCCGGTAGACCGCGTACCCCGGGACCCCGAGAAAGCTCGCCCCAGGCGCCTTGACCGAGTAGTAGGCGCGCTCGGCCCCTTCGGGTGCCCGCCCGTCGCAGGGCGCCAGCGTGCCGTCCACGAGGCGGTCCACACAGGCCGCGTCGTTCACCCAGCCCCAGCGCGCCCGCGGGCCGCCGATGTCGTACGTCCCGTCCTCCACCAGCGCGGCGGTCATGTAGACGCGCACGTTCTCGTTGGGGTTGTTCAGCGCCGGGAAGTACGGGAACACGTACAGGTAGACGATG
Organism: Sandaracinaceae bacterium; assembly: GCA_020633075.1. Lineage (GTDB taxonomy): Bacteria > Myxococcota_A > Polyangia > Polyangiales > Houyiibacteriaceae > JADJJE01. The sequence goes on along the minus strand of JACKEI010000001.1, from coordinate 465,294 downwards.
GCCACCAGACCGACGGACGCCCAAGTCTCCCTCCAAGGGACCCGGGGCTGCCAGGCTGGGTGTGCCCACGCAGAGGTGGCGCTCGGGGTGCTTTCCGACACGGAGCGGACGGTAGCAGCTTCGACGCGCTTCGACGCGCGGTCCGAGCGGGAATAGCGGCGATCACGGCTAGGGTTGCCCGGGCGATGAGCGCCCCTTACCATCCCGTCGCCGTGCCCTCGACCGGAACCCTCGACGCCCACCGTGGCGCGCCGCTCGTGCGCGGGCTGAGCATCGTGCTGCCGGCCCACGACGAAGCGGAGACCATCTCCGCGGTGGTGCGCAGCGCGCTCGCGGTCGGCGCGAGCTGCGCCGAGACCTGCGAGGTGCTGGTGGTGGACGACGGCAGCCGCGACGGAACCGCGGAGCTCGCGGCGGAGCTGGCGCGCGAAGACGCCCGCGTGCGGGTCGTCACCCACCCCACCAACCTGGGCTACGGCGCGGCGCTGCGCTCCGGCTTCGGGCACGCGCAGCACGAGTGGATCTTCTACACGGACTCCGACGGTCAGTTCGACCTCGCGGAGCTGCCCGCGCTGCTGGGCATGCTGGGGCGCTTCGACGTGGTCACCGGCTACCGCGCGGACCGGCGCGACGGACGCCTGCGCTACGCGTTCGGGAGGACCTTCAGCGCGGCCGTCAACACGCTGCTGGGCGTCCACGTCCGGGACGTGAACTGCGCGTTCAAGGTGTACCCGCGCAGCCTCTTCGAGGGCGTGACCCTGCACGCGACGGGCGCGCTCATCGACGCCGAGATGCTCGGCACGGCGCGCCTGGCGGGGCTGCGCGTGGGGGAGCTGCCCGTCACGCACCGCCCGCGGGTCGCCGGACTGCAGAGCGGCGCACGCGTCGACGTCATCGGGCGCGCCGTCCTGGAGTTCGTCGCTCTCTTGGGGCGGCAGCTTGCCAGTCGCCGGGCGCGCGCGGCCGCGCTCGCCCCCCCGCTGCCATGAACTTCAAGCTGCTCTTCCCCACGTACCGTGCGCGCGAGCGCTACATCCACGGGACGCTCGGCGAGCTGGCCGCGCAGCGCGCACGAGCAGGCGCGCCTCCCGTCGAGCGCGCGCTGGACGTGGGCTGTGGAGAGGGGGAGCTGCACGCCACCCTGGCGGCCCACGCGACCACGCTGGACGCGTGCGACGTGAACGCCGGAGACCTGGAGCGGGCCGCCGCGCTCAACGCCGACCTCACCAACGTGCGCTACGCCCGCGTCGCCGGGCCGCGCCTGCCCTACCCCGACGCGGCCTTCGACCTGGTCACGTGCCTCGAGGTCATCGAGCACGTGGAGGACCCGCTGGCGCTGGTGGCGGAGCTCGCGCGGGTCACGCGGCCGGGGGGCGCGCTGGTGCTGACCTGCCCCAACCACGACTTCCCGGTGACCTACGACCCCATCAACCACGTGCGCCGGCGCCACCGCGCGCCCCTGTCCATCGGCGCCTACGGCTACGGGCACGCGTGGCTGGTGCGCCGCGAGCAGGCCTCCCGCTGGCTGGATGACGCGGGCTTTCGCGTGACGCGCGTGACGCCGCTCACGGGCGCGCTGGCGGCGGCCGCCGAGCTGTACCTGCCCGGCCTGCTCCAGCGCCTGCTCAAGGCGAACTCCGGCAACCACGCAGGCGTCACCGCGCGCCGTGGCGGCAGCCTCCACGTGCGAGACAGGCGGCCTCCGGCGGCGCTGGTCGCGCTGACCGACGGCCTCAACGCGCTCGACGCCCGGGCGCTCGCCGAGGGAGGGGCCTCCGTGGGTCTCGCCTTCGTCGCCGAGCGGCGTTGAGGGGCGGGGCCGTGTCGCAGGCGCCAACACAGCGCGCGCGCGTGGGCGCCGCGCTCCCGCTGCTGCTGGGCGCGCTCTGCCTGGCGCAGCTGGTGCTCGTGGCCGCCGGACTCCCCCTGGTGCGCACCATTCCCGCGTGGTTCTACGCCCCCCGGCCACGTGGGCTGGGCGCGGCTTGGGCCATGGCGGGCGTCTGCGTGCTCGGGCCGTGGCTGGTGGCGGTCACCGTGCGCGCCGCGCGCGCCGGCAGCATGGCGCGCACCTGCCTCGCGGCGCTGGCGCTGGGGCTGTTGACGCAGGCCCTGTTCGTCCCGCTGGACGCAGAGCGCATGGAGTCGCTGCTCACGCGGCACGAGGGAGGCCACGCCGAGTTCCACACCACCGCCCGCGCCCGCCGCGGCGCCGTGCTGAGCACGCTGCGCCACTACGACGAGCAAGCGGCGAGCGGCGAGCTGGGAGCCTTCCCGCCCAGCAAGCCGCCCGGGGCGCTGGCCGTCTACGCCGCGCTCGACGCGCTCGGCCGCGGTCCGCTGGCCGGTCACCTGCAACCCCTGCGGACCCTCGCGCGAGAGCGCCCACGGGTGGCCTCCATCGAGGACGGCTTCGTGGCGGCGAGCTTCGGCTTCCCCCTCTTCACCGCGCTGCTGCTGCCCCTGATGGTCGCGCTAGGCGTGCGGCTCCACGGCGGGGACTCCCCGGTGGAGCGGCAGGCTGGCCTGCAGGCCGGGGCCGCCGCGGCCGTCCTCGCGGCGACCAGCCCCGCCATGCTGCTGATCACCTACCACCTGGACGGCGCGCTCTACCCCTTGTTCGCGATGCTCACGCTCATCCCGGTGAGTTCCGCCATGCGCGTCCACGGCCCCAGCGGCGGCGCAGCCCTCTCGGCGCGCGTGCTCGCGCTGGGCACGCTCGGGGGCGTGGTCTTCGGCGTCGGGCTCTACGTGAGCTACTCCTTGCTGCCCGTGCTGGGTCTGGTGTTGGGCGTCCCGCTGGCGTTCGGCTTGGCCACTCCGCACCGCGCCCGCCCGCTCCGCCGCGCCGCGCTGGTGCTCCTGGGGTTCGCGCTCGGCGCGCTGGGCGTCACGGCGCTCCTGGCCTGGACGGTGGCCTTTCATCCGGTCGAGCGCTTCGTGGCCGCCATGGCCTACCACGCGCGCTGGAAGGCCGGGGTTCCCAGCGGGCCGTGGCGTGGGTGGGCCCTGCTCGAGTGGGCGCTCTACGCGGGCTTCCCTCTGGTGGGCCTGCTCTTGTGGCGCGCAGCCGCCTCGCTGGCCCGGCTGCGCGACGCGCGACGCATCGCCAGCACCTTGCTGCCCGTGGGCGCCGTCGCGCTGCTGCTGGTCATGAGCGCCCTGAGCGGCACCAACGAGGTGGCCCGCATGTGGCTATTCATGGTGCCCGTGGCGGCCCTCGCCGCGGTCTCGGCGCCCTTCGACAGCCGGCGGGTGTCCGCCCTCGCGGCCGGGCAGCTGCTGCTCGCGCTGGTCATGAAGGCCAACCAGGTCTGGTAGGCAGACGGGCTCAGCCCTGCACGCAGTTGCGACCGGCGCGCTTCGCCTCGTACAGCTTCACGTCGGCCGACCGCACTAGGTCGTCCCCGGTGCGCATGGTGGTGGACCACTCGGCCACGCCCAGGCTCACGGTGATGGGCAGGCGCGTGCTCTCGAACTCGAAGTGCGTGGCCTCCACCAAGCTGCGCAGCTTCTCCGCGAAGATGAGCCCGTGGGCCTGGTCCAGCTCTGGCGCGAGAATGGAGAACTCCTCGCCCCCCGTCCGGCAGACGATGTCGTCGCGCCGCACGTGGTCGCGCACCAGCACGCCCAGCTGCCGCAGCACTGCGTCCCCCGCAAGGTGCCCGTGGGTGTCGTTCACGGCCTTGAAGTGGTCGATGTCGAAGGCGATGAGCGCGAAGGTGCGCCCGTAGCGCGTGCAGCGCGACACCTCGCGCTCCAAGGCCTCGTCGAAGAAGCGCTTGTTGTGCACCTGCGTCAGGCCGTCCACCGTCATCAGCCGGTAGATCTCCTCGTGGTACTGCGCCTCCACGTTGCCACCCACGATGAACTTCAGGATGGTGCGGCCGACCTTCAGCTGGTCCCCGTCGCGCAGCACGATGGTGTCCACCAGCGCATCGTTCACGTAGCTGCCGTTGGTGGACCCCATGTCCTGCAACACGTAGGTGTCCTTGTGGAAGACCAGGCGGCAGTGGTTGCGAGACACGCTCTCCTGGTCGATCTGCACGTCCGCCTTGCTGGACCGCCCAATGACCACCGGCCGGCGCGTCAGCGGGACACGTCGGCCAAGATCATCTCCGTAGATGACCACCAGGCACGCGTCTTGGTGCTTGGGAGTCTGGGGAGGCAGGTCGGCGGCCGTGATGACCGTCCTATGGGGGTTCGTGGTCCGCTCGTCGTCGGACATGGCGAGAACATACCGAATTTCGCCCCAGCGCACACACCTGAAATGAGCGGAATGACGCCGCGGCCGTGAAGTCTCGGTCCGCCACCGCGCCGCCCGGCAAAAGGCCCCCCTGGGAACACCCGAAAACGGGGGCGCTCACGTCACACCCCTCAGCCCCTGCCGAGCTTGGCCGCGAGGCGCGCCGCGCGGCGCTGCGCTTGCTCCTCGTCTTCGGCGGGCACCGTGTGCACCGCGTGCGCCAGCGCGCGCGCCGGGTCCTTCAGGCCGTGCTCGTAGAGCTTGGCCAGCGTCAGGTGGACCTCGGCCTCGGTGAGCGCGTCGGCCGCGTCCCCGCCGAGGGCGGCCAGCGCCGCCAGCGCCGCCGTCTCCTGCGCAGGGGCGTCCCCGGCGCGTCGCGCCACCCGGGCCCGCAGCAGCCACGCCTGCGCCGCGTGCATACCGCGCCCCTCCGTGTCCGTCACGGCCCCCGCCAGGCTGTTCGCCAGCAGCGCGTCGCCGGCCCGCTCCGCCACGCGCGCGCACGCCAGCTTGTCGCGCGGGTCGTGCTCGGCCGCGAGCCCGTCGAACTGCTGCACCAGCTCCGCCAGCAGCGCCGCCAGGGCGATCAGGTCCAGGCGGTTGTGGTCGATGATGCGCGCGATGGGCGCCGCGTCGCCCCCTCGTAGGTAGCTCATGTAGAGCTCGGGAATCTCGGCCCCGGCCACGTCGTCCACGCGCGTGAAGCCGAGCACCTCGCGCTCGATGTCCACCAGACGCACCCGCTCCAGGCGCTGCCGGAAGACGCGCCGCGCGCAGTGCAGCAGGTCCAGGTGCGGCGGGATGGGCGGGGCCTTCACGCGGTTCATCACGAAGCGCGTGCGCAGCAGCGGCCAGTCGAAGCTCTTGCCGTTGAAGCTCACCACGCAGCTGGCCTCACGCAGCTGCTCGGCCAGGGCGTGCAGCATGGGCACCTCTTCACCCAGGCGCCGCAGCACGAGCTTGCGCACCACCAGCTGGTCCCCGTGGAAGCGGGCCGTACCAATCAAGAACGGCACGGTGCCGGTGCCGCCCATCAGGCCGGTCGTCTCCGTGTCGATGTACAGCGCGCGCGAGAAGTCCAGCCCACGCATCTGCGGGTCCAGCGCCAGCGTGGCCACCACGTCGCCGTCCACGCCGCGCGCCGGATGAATGGCGCGCGCACCGTGCTGGTGGTCACGCTCGCAGCGGTGCTCCACCACGTGCAGCTCGCCGAAGTCCGTGACCTGCGTCTCACCCGGCAGCTCGTCCACGCGCGGGCCGCTCGCGCGCGCCCCTCCGCCGGCGCCGCGCCGCGCCCTGCCGCGCGTGCGCAGCCGCTCGAGCTCCCCGCGCATGACGTCGGCCCCGCGCGCCGTGGGGTCGAGACGCTCGCGGGGGGCCTCCGCCGCTGCTTCGTCCGGGAGCGCTACTGCGGGCTGCGCAGCCGGCTCGCCCTCGCCGGCCGGGCGAGGCGTCGCGAGCGCCGACAAGCGGCCGAGTCGCGTGCGGAGGGAAGACACGCTCCCGGGAGTAGTCGCGCGCGCCCGTGATGTAAAGGCCCGCCCGCAGTCCGGCCGCTACGGAGCCTCCGCGCGCGCGGCTGCCAGCAGCTCCGTGAAGGCGCTCTGCATGGCCGCCACCAGGTCGTGCAGGTTCGCGACGGCGTGCCAGTCTGCGTTGAAGCCCCAGTGCAGGTGCCCGGCGTAGCTGAAGAGCGCGATGCCCAGCGCCTGCTGCGCAAAGAGGGGCACCAGGCCATAGATCTCCAGCAGCGGCGCGCCAAAGAGCGGCACCGGCATGGGCGGCCCGGGCACGTTGGTGACGATGGTGTTGAACGAGCGCATCTTGCCAGCCAGCACGAAGGCCCCCGACACGGCGCCGAGCCCGAGCGCGTCGTCCAGGTCCTCGAGGATCTGGATGCCGCGCACGCTGTTGGACTCGTGCTTGAGGAACGCGGTCTCGCGGGTGACCAGCTCGTAGATCGTGCGCGGGTCGCTCTCGTGCACCGGCAAGTCCGCGATGAGCGTGGCCACCTTGTTGCCCAGCGCCTGCTTGTCGTCGCTGCGCACGCTGGCGGGCACCAGCGCCCGGAAGCCCTGGTACAGCCGCGGCGCCTCGCCTTGCGCGCGGAAGTAGCGGTGCAGGCCCAGCGCCACCGTGGCCAGCACCACGTCGTTGAGCTTGCCCCCCAGGCGCTGCTTGACCTCCTTCATCTCAGCGAGGTCCAGGCGCAGCGTGTCGAAGCGGCGGTGCGGCCCCACGTGCGCCGGGTTGAGCGAGGTCTTGGGCCCCGGGGTGACCCCCTTCTTGAGCGTGCCGAAGAGCCCGGACAGGGGCGAGTGCGCGGCCGCCTCGCCACCCGCGCTGCGCAGCCGCCCGAGGTGCGCGCGCACGTCGCCCAGGCTGGCCACGCGCCTCCCCAGCGAGGCCCGCAGCAGCGCACGGTTGGACGGCACCGGGCGCGGCGTGCGCGGCTTGGGGGTGCGCGGGCTGTTGCCGATCATGCTGCCCAGGATCTTCACGGCGCCCATGCCGTCCGTGAGGCAGTGGTGCACCTTGCAGATCATCGCGAAGCGGTCGCCCTCCAGCCCCTCCACCACCCAGAACTCCCAGAGGGGCCGCTGCCGGTCCAGGTTCTGGGAGAAGATGCGCCCGGCCAGGCGCTTGAGCTGCCGGTCATCCCCAGGGCGCGGCAGGGCGGCGTGACGCACGTGGTACTCGAGGTGGAAGTGCGGGTCGTCCACCCACACGTGCTCGCGCGTGCCCGGGAGCTTGTGCAGGCGCTGGGTGAAGCGCGGCTCCGTGTGCAGCGCGCCCTCGATGAACCGGAGGATGGCGGCGAAGTCCACGCCGCCCGTCTCTGTGCGCAGCGGCTTGGCGTCCAAGAGCAGCACCGCCCCCACGTGCATGGGGCAATTCTCGCTCTCGGTGGCCAGGAACGCGTGGTCCAAGGTGGAGAGGCGCTCGAAGAAGGGCTCGTGGCTGGACATGAAAGGCCAAGAAAGCAACGCGCGGGCCAGGCTGCGGCGCATGGCGAACCCGCGCTTGGCCCCCGCCGCAGACCGCCGCCGGGGCTCGCGCTTCCGCTCACGGCGCAAGCCTTGCGCGCGCGGCGCAACCGGTCCCCGCCGATGGCCGCCTCCGCTCTGCCTAAAAAATGAACTTAACGTCGGGTTCGGGTTTGCTCATGATGAGCGGCAGGTCCCTGGAACCCCACGAGGTAAGCCCATGAAGCAGAGCGCCGAACAAGCCCCCATCCCCAGCGTGCAGCGCAAGGCGGCCATCGCCCTTGGCGCTGCGCTCGATCACAGCGGCCACGTGGACGTCGCGCCCATCCCGGACTTCGACCTGGACAAGACCATCTTCCAGACCCTGGAGGGCGCCATCCCGCGGCACGTCATCCGCACGCGCATCGCCAAGGCCGTGCAGTGGGACCGCCCCAAGGCGGAGTCGGTGGAGCAGGCGTACCAGGACGCGCGCGCGCGCTTCCCCCTACCCAAGGTGGACCCCGCCCTGCTGAAGTTCATGGTGGAGGAGTGCGACTTCGACGTGGAGCACGCGGACGGGTCGTTCTTGGACCACCTGTACTTCGGCTTCGAGTACGGCGTGCAGCACTACCCGGAGGTGTCGCCGCTGGTGCTGCTGCTGCACTCCATCCTGGGCACCGGCACCAACACCTTCGCCATGCCGGCGGACAAGATCCCGGCGCTGCGCGCGCTGCTCACGGACTTCGAGTGGCGGCACGTGGAGGCGTTCCCGTCGGTCTTGCGCCTGCTCTACGACCTGCCGCTGCGCCGTGAGCTGCGCGCGAACCTCTCGCGCCTGGACCAGCTGGAGGGCATCGACCTCCACCGCGTGATCGACAACGAGCCCATCTCGCTCAGCGCGGAGGACCTGTTCGTGCAGCTGAACTACCAGCTGATCCACCTGGTGGACTTCCTGCCCACGTCCAATTGGGGCACGCACCAGAACGACAACTCGTTCATCGTGTTCCGGGACCTGCACAGCCTGCTGAGCGCGGCGGGGCGCCTCTCCGCGAAGGTGGACTACGCCCCTAGCGCGGGCCCGAAGCAGCGCGAGCAGCAGAGCTTCGGTGGGTGGCTCACCACGCTGATCCCGGCCGCCATGACCGAGAGGACCTCCGCCGCCAGCGTGCGCCGCTTCTCGGAGCGCATTGGGCACTCCATGACGTACACGCTGCGCTGGAAGTGAGGCCGGCCGCTGGGGCTGTGGGCGGCGCGGCGTAGGTCACCGCCCGTAGCGCTGGCCTCGGGTCCCGCGCCGCTCTTCTTGCGCTACAGTGCGCGCATGCACGCAACCCGAGCGACGTCCTTGGCCACCTCCCTTGTTGGAACACGGCTCCTCCACGCAGCCCCGCGTCCCCGCGCCCTCTGCGGCGGGCTGCTGCTGGGAGCGCTGCTCAGCGCGAGCGTGGGCTGTGGGGGCTCCCAGTCCAGCGGGAGCACCACCGCGGAGGCCGAGCCCGCCGCCACCGAAGCGGCTGCCGAGCCCGCGCCCGCGCCACGCCCCCGCGGCACGGCCACCCCTCTCGCGCCGACCGGAGCGGACCGCACGCTGGCGACCAACCCCCGCCCCCCCAGCACCACGCAGCCGGACACCTTCGTGGAGCCGCCGCGCGCGCCGCGCGGGCAGGTGCAGACGGGCGAGGCCACCGAGGACGGGCCGTACTTCGACGCCGCCATCGTGGAAGCCCGGCTGCACGCCGTCGGCGGGGACATCACCGCCTGCTACGAGCGCGAGCTGGCCAGCCACCCGGGCCTGCACGGCACCATGAACATCGAGTTCCGCCTGCTCCCCAGCGGCAGCGTGGTGGACGTCGTCGCCATCCAGAACTCCGTGTCGCCCACGGTCGCGTCGTGCGTCACGGCCGTCATCGGCGCGCTGCGCTTCTCGCCGGGGCCGGTGGGCGGGTCCATCCTCTACCGCTACCCCTTCGAGTTCGAGCCGGGGCGGCGCTGACGCCGGCCTGGACGGAGCGCGCCCGTGGCTCGAGGGCTGCTCAGCGCCCGACGATGCTGCGGGCGATGACCTCCTTCATGATCTCGGAGCTGCCCGCGTAGATGGTCTGCACGCGGGCGTCGCGGTAGAAGCGCGAGATGGGGTACTCGTCCGTGTAGCCGTAGCCACCGAAGAGCTGGAGGCACTCGTTCACGGCGTTGACCTGCATCTCGGTGCACGCGAGCTTGAGCATGGCCGCGTCGTCCACGGTCATCTCGTGCCGGGCGAACTTGGCCATGTGCTTCTCCAGCAGCGCGCGGCAGAGCTCCAGCTCGGTCTTCACCTGCGCCAGCTTGAAGCGTGTGTTCTGCAGCTTGGCCACAGGCTGGCCAAACACCTTGCGCTCCTGCACGTACGCGGCGGTCAGGTCCAGCGCGCCCTGCGCGTGCCCAATGGCCTGCACCGCGCAGCCCAGGCGCTCACGCGGGAGCTCCTGCATCAGGTACGCAAAGCCCTTGCCCTCCTCGCCCAGCAGCGCGTCCACGGGCACGCGCAGGTCCTCGAAGAACAGCTCCGCCGTGTCGCTGCTGTGCTGCCCAATCTTCTCGATCTTCTTGCCCGTGGAGTAGCCCGGCAGGGTGGCGTCCACCAAGAACAGGCTGATGCCCTTGGCCCCCGCCGTCGCGTCCGTCTTGGCGCACACAATGGTGAGGCCCGCGTGGATGCCGTTGGTGATGAAGGTCTTCGAGCCGTTCAGCACGTAGTGGTCCCCGTCACGCACCGCCGTGGTGCGCATGCCCGCCAGGTCGCTGCCCGCCCCCGGCTCCGTCATGGCCAGCGCCGCCACCACCTCGCCGCTCACCATACGCGGCAGCCAGCGCTGCTTCTGCGCGTCGTTGGCGAGGTTGCTCAGGTACGGCGCGACGATGTTGGAGTGGATGTTGTACCCGGTGGCCAACCCATGCAGCCCCAGGCGACACATCTCCTCCTGGATCATCTGGCACACGTCAAAGCTCGCGCCCGCCGCGCCATACTCCTCCGGCATGTCCACGCACAGCAGCCCATTCTCCCCCATGGTGTTCCACAGCTCGCGCGGGATGATGTGCGCCGCCTCCCAGGCCTCGTAGTGCGGAACCACCTCCTGCTCCAGGAAGCGCAGCACCTGGCTACGAAACAAGGCGATCTCCTCTAGCGTGTCTTCGGCGGGGGTGGTCATCGGGGAATCGTGGAGCCAATTGAATGGCAGTCAAGAGCAGGCGGGCGGTTGGCGCGCCCCGCGTCGTCCGTCCAGTCCGTCATGTCCGCGAGCCAGTCGCAGTCGTACACCAGGTTCCGTGCGCGCTCGATGTGTGACCGGTCAGCTGTCTGCGAACGCAGCGCGCGCGACAGCCATCGCGAGTAACAGCGCCTCACCGAGGCGTCGACGGCGAGGGCGCTCGTCGACGGCCAGGCGACTGATCAGCGCGACCGGCATTGGATACCGAGGCAACCGCTTCGCGAGCACCGATACCGCCTCCTGCGACGCTATGGAGGCCATGCTGAGTGTCTAGAAGCCGAGGACCGGAGGGAGCCCCGCGTCGACGTCTTCGGCGGAAGCATCGAGGACGTCCCGAAGCGGGATCAGCTGGTCCGATCCCGCGCGTCCGATACCGGCGCGCGCTCATCCGGGATGACGCTTCGCTGCTCCTCGCAGCCGCTGGCTGGGTTCTTCAGGAGCGTCTACCAACGCCTGGATCTTGGCGAGCGCAGCGTCTGGGAGATGGAGCTTCTCAGAGGACAGAGCCCACTCGAGCGTCGTGAGTGTCGGAGTGGTGAGCTCACACGCCGCGCGGGAGCCGCTAGGGTCCTGGGTGACCAGACGGTGACCCCGGCGTATCTCGAGGACCGCCTTCAGGAACAGGGACAGAGCTTCGTCGATGATCTGCTGCGGCTCAGCCCAAGCTGATCTGCAAGCTCCTGCACGGCGGAGCCTCGGCTGTCGGGGACGGTGGCTTCAAGTCGCATCGGAGACCTCCTTGCCTCATTTTAGAGGGATGAGTGAGGTGTTGCGACCGAGCATACGACTGGCAAGACCCGAGCCGGCACCGCCGAGCCAGCACCAGCGCCGCGTCCCCTCAGTGCAGCGCGGCCACCCCCACGGAGCGCAGCACGTCTAGGACGATGTCTTTGCGGGTGGGGACCACGCCCTCGATGGGGGCGCCGTGTTCGTCGCTCTCGCCGGCGTCGGGGCCGATGCACGCGGGGCAGCCGGAGCTGCACTCGCAGGCCTCCACCAGGTGGCGGGTGCGCTGCAGCAGCACCTCGCGCTCGTCGAAGAGGCGCGGCGCGAGGCCAATGCCGCCGGCCACGTAGTCGAAGAGGAAGATGGTGGGGTCGAAGCCGGGTCCGCCGCCCTGCCCCTTGCTGGGCGGCCCGTCGGCGTCGGTCTTGTCGCCCAGCGTGCGGCCCAGGTCACGGGGGTCCACCATGAGCCCAATGCTGGCCACCGTGTGCATGGCCTTGCTCAGGCCGCGCAGCGCGTCGATGACGGCCGCGCGAGGCTCTGGGCGGGCCTGCACCCACGTCTCTGGGAACGTCAGCCAGAAGCCCGTGGTGTGCATCTGCATCTCGGGCAGGTGCACGTCCCCGTAGCCCACGTTCTCGTGCGAGTGGTATTTGATCTTCTTGTAGCCCACCACGCGCTCGATGACGCTCACGTCGCCCAGCCCCGCGGCCAGCGACACCTCGGGCGTGAAGCGCACGCTGGCCTGGTCGTCCTGCTCCAGCACGCTCACGCGCGTGTGGGTCTGCGCCGTGGTGTAGTAGTCCGGCGCCACGCCGCGCACGTAGGCCTTGTGGTTGTCGAAGTCCAAGCGCTCCACCTGGTACTGCCCGCCGTCGTGCTGGTAGATGGCCTGCACGTGCAGCATGGTGTGCGTGCTGCGCCAGTCCATCTCGGCGATGGTCTTGTCCGTGTCCAGGTCGATGATGACGAAGTTGTCCCAGCCCACGCTGCGCAGCGACACGTTGTTGGCCGGGTAGCTGTCCGCCGACCAGTGGTAGACGAGCTCGCCGCGGCCGTCGCGCGCCGCGTGCAGCACCTCGTTCTCGGCCAGGAACCCCAGCGCATCGGCCAGCGCGTCCTGCGGCACGTCGCCAAAGCCGTCGGACTCCGTGAAGGGCAGCTCGAACGCGGCGCACTTCAGGTGCTGGATCAGGATCTCCACGTTGTTGGGGTCGATGCGCGCCTCTTCCACGGGCGCCCCCACAATCTGCTCCGGGTCGCGCGCCACGAACTGGTCGTGCGGCTGGCTCGAGGTGACCAGCACCGCGATGCTGGGCTCTTGCCGCCGCCCCGCGCGCCCGAAGCGCTGCCACAGCCCCGCGATGGTGCCCGGGTAACCGGCGCACACCACCGCGTCCAGCGCGCCGATGTCGATGCCCAGCTCGAGCGCGTTGGTGGCCACCACGCAGCGGATGTCCCCCTCGCGCAGGCCGAGCTCGATGCGCCTCCGCGTCTCCGGAAGATACCCGCCGCGGTACGCCTGGATGCTCTCCGGTGGGATGTTGGGCAGCTTGTCGCGCAGGTACTTCAGCATGACCTCCACGCCGTTGCGTGACTGCCCAAAGACCAGCGTGGCCACGTCCGCGGACACCAGGTCCACCGTGAGACGCACGGCCGCCTTGATGTAGCTCTCACGGATGCCCAGCTCCGCGTTGATGACCGGCGGGTTGTACACGCGCACGTGCCGCGGGCCCGAGGGTGCGCCGCTCTCTCCCAGCACGCGCACGGGCCTGCCGACGATGCGCGAGGCGTGCTCCCCCGGGTTGCCGATGGTGGCCGAGGCCGAGATGAACAGCGGCTCGCTGCCGTGAAAGCGCGCGATGCGCTGCAGGCGCCGCATGACGTTGGCCAGGTGCGAGCCGAACACGCCGCGGTACATGTGCAGCTCGTCCACGACCACGAAGCGCAGGTTGGAGAAGAAGCGCGCCCAGTTGGCGTGGTGCGGCAGGATGCTGGCGTGCAGCATGTCCGGGTTGGTGATGAGCACGCCGGCCCGCTCCCGCGCCGCGCGCCGCGCGTCCCCTGGTGTGTCGCCGTCGTAGGTGATGGCCCCCTGCCCGATGCCCGCGTCGCGCAAGAGCCCGCGCAGCCCGTCTTCTTGGTCCCGCGCCAGCGCCTTGGTGGGGAAGAGGTAGAGCGCCCGCGCGGTGCTGTCGCGCGCGAGGCCGTCCATGACCGGCAGGTGGTAACAGAGGCTCTTGCCGGACGCGGTGGGGGTGGCCACCACGAAGTCCTGTCCCGCCGCCGCGAGCTCGATGGCCTCGAGCTGGTGCGTGTACAGCGACGGGATGCCGCGCTTCTCGAGGGCGGCGCGCACGGGCGCGGCGAGCGAGTCCGGGATGGGGCCGCTGCGCGCGTCACGCGGGGGCAGCTCGTGCGCCAAGACCATGTTCTTGCCACGACGGCCTTCGTCCCAGCGCTCCAGCACGGAGGCGATCCCCACTTCTCGCTGCCAGGGCGCGCGGCGGCGCCCGTCGAAGGCTTCACTGGACATGGGCGACACTGTACGTGCGTGCAGTTGCGCCAGCAAGAGCCCAGAGGGCGGGCTCCAGTCGCTCGGAGTCGCGACACAATAACTCGTCATGGTGGACGAGTTGCTGCACACTTGGCGCGACTACTCGCCAAGTACGACGATTAGCGCTCATCATCGTTTCGCTCATTAGTCGCTTTTTGTGACGAGTTATATGCCCATTCGATAATATTTCGTCTAATCTTACGAGTTATGCGCATCGACAACCTGTTGAGTGACGACGCCGTGATCGCGGAGCTGGGCCAGCGGCTGGCGGCGCTGCGGCTCGCCCGTCAGATCACCCAGGCGCAATTGGCCGACGCGGCGGGCATCTCGAAGCGCACCGTGGAGCGCATCGAGGGTGGCGCCTCCACGCAGCTGACCAACGTCATCCGCTACCTGCGCGGGCTGGGCGCGGTGGGCCTATTGGAAGGGCTGCTGCCTCCCCTCGCCGCGAACCCCATCGACCTCCTGGAGGGGCGCGGCAAGCGGCGACAGCGCGCGCGCCCGAGCGCCACCGAGGAGCCGGCTGCCGCGTGGGTCTGGGGTGAAGACAAGTGAGCACGGTCGCCGCCGTCAACCTGTGGGGCACCCGCATTGGCGCGGTGGCGCTGGAGGACGACGCCACCGTGGCCTCGTTCGCCTACGACCCTGACTTCGTGCGCTCGGGCGTGGAGGTCTCGCCGCTGCACATGCCGCTCGCGCCGGGCGTGGTGTACCGCTTCCCGGAGCTCTCAAGTAGCTTTCACGGCCTGCCGGGGTTGTTGGCCGAGGCGCTGCCCGACCGGTACGGCAACACGCTCATCGACGCGTGGCTCGCGACGCAGGGCCGCACACCCGAGAGCTTCAACGCCGTGGAGAGGCTCTGCTACACGGGCGCGCGCGGCATGGGCGCGCTGGAGTTCGCGCCCGCGCTCGGCCCGCGCCAGACCAACGCCAGCGCCATAGACGTCGACGCGCTGGTGGCGCTGGCCTCGGAGGTGCTCAGCCAGCGCGACAACCTGCACGCGTCGTTCAGCGACCCGGACAAAGCAGACGCCCTGCGCGACATCCTGCGCGTGGGCACCTCCGCCGGGGGAGCGCGCGCCAAGGCGGTCATCGCCTGGAACGAGCAGACCAACGAGGTGCGCTCGGGGCAGGTGGACGCCGACCCCGGCTTCACGCACTGGCTGCTCAAGTTTGACGGGGTGCAGAACAACCGCGACAAGGAGCTGGCGGACCCGCAGGGCTACGGCGCCGTCGAGTACGCCTACGCGAGCATGGCGCGTGCGGCGGGGATCGACATGAGCGAGTGTCGCCTGCTGGCCGAAGGCGGGCGCCGCCACTTCATGACGCGCCGCTTCGACCGCCCAGCTGCGGGCGGCAAGCTGCACATGCAGTCGCTGGCGTCGCTTGCGCACTACGACTTCAACGACCCCAACGCGTACAGCTACGAGCAGGCGCTGCTGGTGATGCGCCGCCTGGGGCTACCCATGGCCGAGCTCGAGCAGCAGGTGCGGCGCATGCTGTTCAACGTGGTGGCGCGCAATCAGGACGACCACGTGAAGAACATCGCCTTCTTGATGGACAAGCGCGGCGTCTGGCGCCTGGCGCCCGCGTTCGACGTGACCTGGGCCTACAACCCACAGGGGGCGTGGACGGGAAGGCATCAGATGTCGGTCAACGGCAAGCGCGATGGCTTCACGCGCGACGACCTCGAGGCGTGCGCACGCAGCGCGTCCGTGTCCGTCCGGCGCACGCGCGAGATGCTGCGCGACGTGCTCGCCAGCGTGAGCCGCTGGGCCGAGTTTGCAGACGAGGCGGAGGTCGCCCCCAGGTGGCGCGACGCCGTCGCCAGCACGCTCCGGCTGGGATTGGGCTGAGCCTGAAAAGAGGCGTCAGAGAGGGCGCAGCAGCGTGAAGTACGCCGTGAAGCCGACCACCAGCAGCAACCAGACGAGCACCACACGCACCATGCCGGCGCGGTGCGCGCGACGGTCGAGCGAGGTGGCGGTCGCCAGCGTCTCGGTGAGGAAGCTGGACAGCTCCGGGCTCAGCACGCGCCGCGGCAGGCTGACCACCACCCGGTGCCGCGTGCGCAGCGCCAGGCTCTTGGCCGTCCACGCGGCGCGCTCCACGTCGTCGAACGCGATGCGAATCGCGCTGCGGCCCAGGCGGTAGTCCAGCCCGTCGGGCGTGATGGCCAGACGGATGGTGCGGGCCGCAGGCGAGAGGGAGCGGTGCTGCCACCACACGAAGAGAGGGCCCAGCACGGACAGGGCCAAGCTCACCACGGGGAAGGTGAGGTGCTCGCGCTCCAGCGGGCCCGGCAGCAGGAACGCCGTGACGAGCGACAGCACGCCCATGATGGGCACGAGCATGACCAGGGGCATGGAGACCCCCGACAGGCGCAGCAGCGCCCCCGCGGCGGCCAGCGTGTCTTCGAAAGACAGGGTCACCTCGAGCTCGGTCGCGCTGGGCGTCGGGTCGTAGGTCACTCCAGCACGCTAGCAGGCCGAAGATGCCGTGACCCTCCTATTGCGGGGCGACAGCGGCGGCCTGGGTCCATCGACGGCGACTGAGAGGCCCGCCGTCGACGGCCCTGATGGCCGGCTAACGGCCGCGGAGCGGGTGCTGCGGCCCGAGGGTCTCCACCACCGCCGCCGCCGCCGCGCGCTGGGCCGTTGCCTCGTCGCGCTGCCGCGCCGCCTGCAGCGCACGCGCGTACGACAGGCGGATGGCAGCCACCTGCGGGTGCGCCTCGCCGTGGACGGTGAGCGCACGCTCGAGCGCCGCCGCACACACCGCGCGGGTGGGCTCCGCGTTGGCGGCCACGCGGGCGCGCAGCGCGCAGTCGGCTGCCTGCACGCGCACGGCCAGCTCGTCGTCCGCTTGGGACCCGGCGCTGTCGGAACGGCGCTCCGCGAAGCTCGTGAACACCGGCTCCGCCGCCGCAAGGGTGCGGGCCGTCGCGGCCAGGCTCTCCGCGTAGTCGCCAAAGAAGACGGCGCAGTCGGGGTTGGCTGCCCCACCGGCGCACAGCCCGCTCACCAGCGAGAGCACCTGCTCGTGGCGCCCGGCCAGGGCGAGCACGCGAGCGCGCGCCGCGGCGTACCCCATGCCCGACGGCCGCATCGCGCTCGCGTCCAGCAGCGCGAGCGCCTCGTCGGCACGCCCGAGGGTCGCCGTCGCGGCCGCCTCGCAGCTGAGCGCGTCGAGGCGCTCCTGCGCGCACGTCCCCTCACGCTGCGGGCTGTCCGCACGCACGGCCGCGAGGGCCCGCTCTGCGTCACCGTGCGCGAGGTGGATCTCGCACGCGGCGGCCGCCTCGACGCACACCCACCCCTGGGCCTCCTCCGTGAAGTCCGGCCCGTCCGGACTCGTCGGCTGGTAGCTGCGCAGGTACTGCAGCTCCTCGTCCATCAGCCGCTCTGCGTCGGCGAAGCGGCCGGTGGAGGCGTAGGCGTCGGCGAGCGCCATGAGCACGCGCGCGCGGAAGTAGACGTACGGGCTCTCCCGCACGAACGCGATGTTGGGCTCGACCACGGCGATGGTCTCCGCCGCGGTCCCGCGGGTGCTCTCGTTGATGCGGTCCTCGAGGGCCGCGCGCTCTTCCGCGCCCGGGTCCTGCACCACCGCCACGGCCTCCTCGACGCGGCGGGGCACGCTGGCCTGCAGGAACTCGGCGATGACCTCGTGCCGCGTGTGCCGCACGATCTGGTAGCCGCCGCGCTGCTCGACGATCTGCACGTCGCGCACGAATTCGGCCAGCACGGGGTGCCCCTCGGCCGGCAGCACCTCGTAGGCCACCAGCGCGCGCATGACGTCGAAGTACACCTCGGTGAGCTCACGCCACATGCGCATGCGGCCGTTGTCGTCGGTCACCACCTGTGTGCGCGTCTCGAAGCCGTCGCCCTGCGTGCCGAGCTGCCAGGTGGCGCCGCGCACGCCGTGCATGACGATGCGCGTGACGGCGCGCGAGAAGTTGGCCATCCGCAGCGAGCGCAGCCGGGAGGCCTCCAACGCCGCGCGGTACTCCTCCAGCTGCTCATCCGTCAGACCGTCGGGGAGCGGCTCTTCGGCCTCACGGGGGACCGTGTTGGGGTCCACGTCGCTCAACATCTCGGCGACCACCGGGCCGTCCAGGCGCAGCGCGAGCTGAGCGATGCCGCCACCCTCGACCGCCAGGTGAGTGGCGATGGCTGCGGTGGGGCCGTGCTCCGCCAGGAGCGCGTCCACCAGGGGCGACCACGTCAGCGCGCAAAAGGACTGGCCGCGCGTGATCACGGCCACGCCCGAGATGTCCGCGATGCGATAGCCGGAGCGCTCGCGCGGGTCGAAGCCTTCCATGGCCTGCACGCACATCTGCGCCATGGCGCCCTCGACGATGGCGACCACCTTGGGGATGCGACCGTTGAAGTGGCGCGCCAAGTCCGCCCACGCGGGCTGCGGCTGGTAGTTCTGCTCGTCGTCGTACATCGGGGGGATGGGCGGCGCCGGCACGAGCCCGCCCACCGCGAAGTACAGCCGGCCGGTGTCCGCGGCCAGCTGGGCCAGGGTGGCGTCGTCCTCACGCAGTCGCTCGAGGATGTACTCCCAGTGCGGCGTCGCCTGCAGCGCGTGGATGTCCAGGCGCCCCGCCAGGAAGGCGTCGCGCGGGATCAGCTCCAGCTGAGATGTCTCCTCGCGCGGCAGCGTGCCCTGCGTGAGCGTGGCCCCGCCGCAGCCGAGGAAGAGGGCGGCCGTCAGCAACAGCGTGAGGGCGCGCGGGAGAGAGGAGGGACGATGGGAGGCACAGGGCATGACGGACATGGGGTCTCCAGAGGAGCGCCCATTCCATAGGACCCCGCCCGCAGGGTCAATGCCGGAATTCGGAGAGGTGCGTGATGTACCACTGCTCGCCCCACGCGATCATGGTGCGCACCTCGAAGCGCTGCTCGCGCCCCCCGCTGCGGTAGGTGATGTAGCTGTGGCGCTGGGCCCAGTACGGCAGGCGGTTGGACTCTTCGCGCAGGCCGACCCAGCCGCGGTGCCCCGAGAACTCGAAGCGCACGAACTCGGCGTCGGCCGGGATGCTCGCGTGGAGCGCGTGGATGTCGTTGGCGTACATGCGCACGATGCGGTCGTAGAGGCCGTCCGGGTCGGAGATGCCCTTGATGGCGCGGAACACCTCGCGCGGCATGAACATGGCCGTGGCGCTCTCGGGCTCGTCGGCCAGGATGGCGGCGAAGAGCGCACGCGCGCGCTCGTCGAGGTCCCCCATGCCGGGACGCGGCGGGGCCTGCCGCAGGTTGGCGCGGTTGCCCTCGGGCACGGGGATGTCCTGCGCGACGGCGGGCAGGGAGATGAGGAGCAGGAGCGGGAGCAGGAAGCGACGCATGGCCCAGCACTACCGCGCTCGAGCCCACTGCTCAACCGGCCACGGGTGCGGTACCGTCGAGCCATGGCTCACCACTCGAAGACCGTGGCGCGCGGGGCGCTGGCGCTGGCCGTGGCGCTCGGAGCGCTGGGGGGATGCGCCTCGTCACACGGCACGCCGCATGACGCGGCCGTCACGCAAGCCTGCCCAGCGACGCTGCCGAGCGATGGGGCGCCGTGCACGGGTGCAGGGCTGTGCGGCTACGTTGCGTGCGACGACTTCGGGGTGGCTCGGGCGCGCTGCGATGGGGCGACGTTCACCGTGAGCTTTGCGGAGTGCGGTGAGGTGCCTTGTCGCTCAGCCGGGCCTTGTTCGATCGGCGGGATCTGCGTGCACAGCGTTGGCGGCGCCCTGTTCTCCCACTGCATGCAAGCGCCCGAGGGACCGCTTACCTGCGACACCATCTGCGGTGGAGAGTGCTCCGGCATCACGGGCGAAGCCGACCCCCCGCTCGTGTTCGAGTGCAACACGTGCACGAGCGGCATCTGCCCCTGAGAAGCGCGAGTCGAGCGCCGCAACGTTGTAGACAAGCCTCACGGACAACGGTATGTGTCCGCCCAAAGTGGCGCCGTAGCCAAGTGGTTAGGCAACGGTTTGCAAAACCGTCACACACCGGTTCGAATCCGGTCGGCGCCTCCCCCGAACGCCCCTCGTCCCGTGCACGCACGCCGAGGGGCGCTTTTTTTCGCGCCGCCTTGATTTATTCAAACGTTTAAATAAACATGGGGACATGCCTACCAAAGCAGCACGCGCGCCCCGTCGCGGCCCCCGTCCCAGCATCGAGGTGCGCGACGTCTTGCTCCACGCCGCCGCCGAGCTGGTGGCCGAGAGGGGTCTCGGTGACATCCCGGTGCGGCTGGTGGCCGAGCGCGCAGGCGTGACCCCCGCCATGGTGAGCTACTACTTCGAAGGAAAAGAGGGGCTGTGGGACGCGCTGATCCTGACGGGCATGGAGGCCCTGCGCGGGTCCGTCGCTCCGTCGCTGCAAGACCGTGGCAAGGCCGCTGACCTGCGCGCCGCGCTCAACGCCGTCATGGACACCTTGCACGCGCGCCCGTGGATGCCCGTCCTGGTGCTGCGCTCGCTGTGGGGTGCGCCCCAACACCGCAGCGCGGTGGCCTTGGACCAGGCCCCCATCAACCTCGGCATGATGCGGGCGCTGCTCGCGCGGGCACAGGTGGACGGTCGCCCGCTGCGCAAGGACGTCCCGATCGAAGCCATCTTGGTGGTGCTCCTGTCGACCATGGTGTTCCCGGTGCTGGCGCGTCCCGTCTTGGAGCGCGCGCTGGGGCGACCGTTCGACGAGCCGCTGCGCCGTCAGCTCGCGGCCGCGCTGGCGCAGCTGATCACGGAGCCGGAGGCCCGGCCGTGATGTCGCGCGCTCATGTCGTGACGCTGTGTCTGTCGGTGCTCATGGCCGCCGCTGCGGGCTGCGACGGCGTGCTGCGTCCGAGCGGGTCGGACTCCGAGCCCGAGCCGCTGCAGGGCATCGTGGAGCACGAGACGCGTCGCCTGGGCTTCGAGGTGGGTGGCCGCGTCGCCAGTGTGAGCGTCGAGGAGGGGGACGACGTCGCCCGTGGCGCCACCCTGGCCGCGCTGGACCGAGACCTCGCCGAGGTGGAGGTGCAAGCGCGCACCGCCGAGGTCGCCGTCGCCGAGGCCCAGCTGGTGCTGCTCCAGGCGGGCGTGCGCTCCCAAGAGCGGCGCGCCACGCAGGCGGAGCTGGCGGCCGCGCGCGAGCAGCTGCGCGTGGCCGAGCGCCAGAGAGACCGAGTGCGCGCGCTGGCCGAGCGCGGGGCTGCACCCCAGGCGGACGCGGACCGGGCGGAGGCGAGCTTCGCCCAAGCCACCGCGCAGGTGGCCGCGCTCACGCAGCGCTCGAGCGCCCAGCGTCAGGGCGCGCGCGCCGAGGAGGAGGCCGTCGCCCGAGCAGGGGTGGACGCAGCACGCGTCGCGCTGCGCGCCGCCGAGCTGCGCCTGACCCGGCAGGAGCTCGTGGCCCAGGCTGCGGGCACGGTGCTGGAGCGCTTGGTGGAGCCGGGGGAGGTCGTCGCGCCGGGCACGCCGGTCCTCATCGTGGCCGAGCTCGAGCGGCCGTACGTGGACGTCTTCGTGCCCCAAGCGCGCATTGAAGAGGCCCGCCTCGGGCGCGGCGCCGTGGTGCGCATCGACGCCCTGCCCGCCCCCCTGCACGGCTCGGTGGAGCGGGTTGGTCAGCGCACGGAGTTCACGCCGCGCTACCTGTTCAGCGAGCGCGAGCGCCCGAGCCTGGTGGTGCGCGTCCGCGTCCGCGTGGAGGACCCCCAGCACGCGCTCCGCGCCGGGGTGCCCGCCTTCGTGACGTGGGAAGACGCGGCGCCATGAGCGCGCCCCAGACCGACGGCCCCCGCGCAAGCGCAGCGCCTCGTCAAGATGTGCAGGCTCTCGCTCGTGATGCGCAGGCCCCCACGGCGGACACCGACCTGGTCATCGACGCGCGTCACCTCTCCCGCAGCTTCGGCTCGCTGCAAGCCGTGCGGGACGTGTCCCTGGACGTGCGCCGAGGTGAGATCTACGGCGTGCTCGGCGCCAACGGCGCGGGCAAGTCCACCACCCTGCGCATGCTCTGCGGCCTGCTGGACCCGAGCTCGGGCAGCGCCACCGTGGTGGGCTACGACGTCGCGAAGCACCCGGAGGAGGTCAAGGCGCGCATCGGCTACATGACGCAGCGCTTCAGCCTCTACGAGGACCTGACCGTCACCGAGAACCTGCGCTTCTATGCGGGCATCTACGGGGTCCCGCGGCGGACGCGGCGTGCGCGCGTGGACGGTGTGATCGAGCGCATTGGCCTCGGTGACCGCCGCAAGCAGCTGGCCGGCACGCTGTCAGGTGGCTGGAAGCAGCGCCTGGCGCTGGCGTGCTCGACCATCCACGAGCCCCCCCTGCTCTTCTTGGACGAGCCGACGGCGGGCGTGGACCCTCTCAGTCGCCGCTCCTTCTGGGACCAGATCCACCGCATCGCCAGCGAGGGCACCACCGTGGTGGTCACGACGCACTACATGGACGAGGCCGAGCGCTGCCACCGGCTCTCGTTCATCTTCCGCGGCGCCGTGCTCGAGGCTGGCACGCCGCAGGAGGTGGTCGCCCGCCGTCACCTGCGCGTCGTCGAGCTGGACGTCCCCCACGGAGCGCGCGGTGCCGCAGACGCGCTGCGCGACGACCCACGCGTGGAAGAGGTGGCGCCCTTTGGCTCCCGGCTGCGCGTCGCGGTGCGCGACCGTGACCCGGGCGAGGTGGCGCGCCACGTGCTGGACCCGCTCGGCGTGGCCTACGAGAACTGCGGGGAGCAGCGCACCACGGTGGAAGACGCCTTCGTGGCGCTGGTGCACGAAGACGAGCGTGCCCACACCCGCAGCCAGGAGCCGGCGCCATGAACCGCATGCTCGCCATCGCGGACAAGGAGCTGCGGCAGGTCAGCCGCGACCGCATGACCCTCGCCATGATGGTGGTCTTGCCGGTCATGCAGCTGCTGCTCTTCGGCTACGCCATCAACAACGACGTGCGACACATGCCGACGCTGGTGCTGGACGACGACCGCTCGGCCGCGTCGCGGGACTTCGTGCGCTCCATGGAGGTGACCGGCTACTACGACGTGGTGGGCCACGCGCGCAGCTACGGGGAGGTGGAGCGCGCCTTCCGCGCCGGCAGCGCCAAGGTGGCGGTGGTGTTCGCGCGCGGCTTCGCCGAGGACCTCCTAAGCGGCCGCGGCGCCACGCTGCAGGTCATCGTGGACGGCTCGGACCCGCAGACCGTGGCGTCGGCGACCAACACCGCCAGCGGCCTCGCGGCGGAGCGGGGCGCCAGCCTGTCGCTGCGCCCGGTGGTCCCACCCATGCGGGTGGAGCCCACCATCTGGTACAACCCGGAGCTGCGCACCTCCATCTTCGTAGTGCCGGGCATCATCGGCGTGATCCTCACCATGACGATGGTGATGTTCACGTCCATGGCCATCGCGCGCGAGCGCGAGCGCGGCACGCTGGAGGCGCTGATCGTGTCACCGGTGCGCAGCGTCGAGCTGATGGTGGGCAAGCTCTTGCCGTACGTCGCGGTGGGCTACGTGCAGATCACCCTCATCCTGATCGCGGGTCACCTGGTGTTCGACGTGCCCTTCCGCGGTTCGCTGCCGTTGCTCTACGCCATGAGTTTCGTGTTCATCGCCGCCAACCTGGCGCTCGGGCTGGTGTTCAGCACGCTGGCCAAGACGCAGCAGCAGGCCATGCAGATGAGCTTCTTCTTTCTGCTGCCCAACATCCTGCTCTCCGGCTTCGCCTTTCCGTGGGAAGGCATGCCGCGCCCGGCGCAGTGGCTCAGCGAGGTCCTTCCGCTGACGCACTATCTGCGCATCGTGCGGGGCATCACCCTCAAGGGCTCGGAGCTGACCGACGTGGTGCGCGAGCTGGGCTGGATGAGCGTCATCCTCGTGTTCTTCGTGACCCTGGCCTCCCTCCGCTTCCAGAAGAAGCTCGGCTGAGCTGGCCGAGCGGCTCAGTGCCGCTGGAACAGGTCGGCGGGGTCCGTGACCACGAGCACACGCGAGACGGCGAGCTCGAGGTCTTCCCGAGACGCCGTGCTCTGCGAAGAAGTGCCCCTCGCCGCGCGGCGAGCGACCGGCTACGTTCTCGGACATGCCTGCTTCCGCTCTGTCGCTTGCCTGTACACGTCTCACTCTCGGTGCCGCGCCTCTCTCGCTGGCGCTCGCAGCGCTCACCCTGGCCGCGTGTGGTGGCGGCGGTGATGGCAGTGGGTCCGACGCGGGCTCCTTCGAGCTGGGTGCGCGCGACACAGGCGCTGCGGACGCCGGCCCTGACCCACTCGCGGCCTGTCTCGCAGGCGTCACGCCGCTGCCCAACGCGGCCTACGCCTCCACCAACCGCTTCGAGAGCGCGGACGGCACCATCACGCTCGCCTTCGTCATCCAGCCTGACCCGGACTCCCTCGGCACCAGCGGCACGGCCGTCTTCGTGGCGCGCGGCATGGCCCTGTCCATCTCCGGCACGCTGCACTGCCTCACCACTCCCGCTGAGCTGGACTACCAGGTCACCCACCACAACTTCGACGACACCCTCAGCGTGACGGTCGCCGACACCGTCTACACATGGAAGGTGGACCTCGAAGACTACGGCGCGGTCCCCGCCTACACGTTGACCATCGCGCCACCAGACACGCAGACCACCGTGCTCCCCCTGACGGCGCTCGGGTGCAGCACGGAGCCAACCACACACCGCTGCTTCGGCGCCTCGTCCTGAGAGGCACGGTCGCGCAGCCTACAGCCGCCGTCCGCGCGACCCACGCACACCCCAGCGCCATCCGGTGTGGCTGGTGTTCACGACGGAAGCGGGTAGGCTGGCCACTGAGAGCCATGTCCACACGCTTCGAGACCGACTTCACTCACTACCCACTGGTCGTCGTGACCATCCCCAGCCAACGGGTGGACGACGCGGACGTGCGGGCGTTCATCCAGGGTCAGCGCGACATGCTGGCGCGACGCTCGCCGCACCTCCTGCTGTGCGACGCGCGCAGCGGCCACGTCATGCCGGCCACGCAACGCAAGCTCTTCGGCGACTGGCTGAAGGAGGCCGAGCAGGCCACGCGCAAGTACACCGCGGGGATGGCCATCGTGGTGGACAACGGGCTCATCCGCGGTGCGCTGACGGCGGTGCTGTGGGTGGTGGAGCCCGCCTGCCCCACCAAGGCCGTGGGCACCCTGGACGAGGGCATCGCGTGGCTGGCCGAGTGCGGCGAGAGAGCCGGCATGGCCAACGTGCGTGAGGTCCTCAGCGCCGCTCAGCAGAAGCGCCGCAGCGCCTGACCCCCCGCTCACGCCCCCGTCGGCGGGGCTAGCGCTGCGGGGCCACCAGCGGGCTCGTCAGCTTGGCTCGCTGTGTGCCACCGGCGCGGCCCGCTTGCGCACTCGCATGTTGATCATCTCCACCACCAGGCTGAACGCCATGGCGAAGTAGATGTACCCCTTGCTCACGTGCTGACCCAGGCCCTCGGCCACCAGCATCACCCCGATGAGGATCAGGAAGGCCAGCGCGAGCACCTTCAACGTGGGGTGCGCCTCCACGAAGTCCCCGATGGGCTTCGCGGACACCAGCATCACGACGGTCGCGAGCACCATGGCCACCACCATGACCCACACCTGGTCGGCCATCCCCACGGCGGTGATGACCGAGTCCAGCGAGAACACCACGTCCACCGCGATGATCTGCGCGAGCACCGACGCCGCACCGGCAGCCGCCTTGGGCGTCTCGTCCGCGGGCCGGCTCGCTCCCTCCACCTTGTCGTGGATCTCGTGCGTGCTCTTGGCGATCAAGAACGCACCGCCAGCCAGCAAGATGAGGTCACGCCCCGAGAGCTCGTTCTGCATGACCGTCAGCACGGTGTCCGTCAGGCTCATGATCCACTCGATGGCCATCAACAGCCCGATGCGCATGCCCAGCGCCAGCAGCAGACCAATGCGCCGGAGCCGCTCACGCTTCGCGTCCTCGACCCGCGCGACCAGGATGGCGATGAAGATGACGTTGTCGATCCCCAGCACGATCTCCATCGCAGAGAGGGTCAGCAGGGCCAAGGCGGCATCGATCAAGGTCGCGTCCATCGGGGGACGGTAGCGCACCCCCCTCTGGGCGGCTATCACCCGCTATGCCCGGGAAACACAAGAGCGGGCGGCCTCTCGCGCGGCTGCTGGACTACGCCAAGCCCCACCGCGCTCGCGTGCGCCTCGCCGCCGCGTACTCCTTCCTCAACAAGGTCTTCGACCTGGCGCCGCCCTTGCTCATCGGCGCCGCGGTGGATGTGGTGGTCACGCGCGAGGAGTCGCTGCTGGCGGGCCTGGGCATCCCGGACCCGCTGCACCAGCTCTGGGCGCTGGCGCTCCTGACGGTGGTCATCTGGGGGCTGGAGTCGGTGTTCGAGTACCTCTTTCAGGTGGCCTGGCGCAACCTGGCGCAGACCATCCAGCACCAGCTGCGCATCTCCCTCTACGACCACGTGCAGTCGCTGGACGTGGCCTGGTTCGAAGAGCGCGGCACGGGCGAGCTCATGAGCGTGCTCAACGACGACGTGAACCAGCTGGAGCGCTTCTTGGACACCGGCGCCAACGAGCTGATCCAGGTGGGCACCACGGTGGTGGTGATCGCCTCGGTGTTCTTCGCCCTGGCCCCGTCTGTGGCGGCGCTGGCGTTCCTGCCGGTGCCCTTCGTGCTCTTCGGGTCCTTCCGTTATCAGGCGCTGCTCATGCCCCGCTACGCGCGCGTCCGTGACGCGGTGGGCTCTCTGAACAGCCGCTTGGCCATCAACCTTGGCGGCATCCGCACCATCAAGAGCTTCACCAACGAGGCGCACGAGCTGGCCCGCCTGGAGAGCGAGAGCCGCGGCTACGAGGCCGTGAACCAGGACGCCATCCGCCTCAGCGCGGCGTTCGTGCCGGTCATCCGCATGGTCATCGTGGTGGGCTTCGTGGCCACGCTCATCGCAGGCGGACACCTGGCCCTCTCGGGCACGCTCGCCATCGGGTCCTTCTCGGTGATGGTCTTTCTGACGCAGCGCCTGCTGTGGCCGCTCACGCGCCTGGGGGAGACCTTCGACCTCTACCAACGCGCCATGGCCTCCACCACGCGCGCCCTCGACCTGCTGGACACGCAACGCGTCTTGAAGGACGGGACGCTGGACTTGCCGCACGACGACGTGCGCGGCGCCCTCTCGCTACGGGACGTCCACTTCGCCTACCGCCCCGACGTGCCCGTGCTGCAGGGGCTGGACCTGGACGTGCCTGCCGGCCAGACGGTGGCGGTGGTGGGCGCCACAGGCTCCGGCAAGTCCACCCTGGTCAAGCTGCTGCTGCGCTTCTACGACCCGAGCCGCGGCAGCATCACGCTCGACGGCCACCCGCTGCCCACGCTGCAGCTGCGCGCGCTGCGCTCCACCATCGGCTTGGTCAGCCAAGACGTCTTCCTGTTCCACGGCACCGTGCGCGAGAACATCGCCTACGGACGGCTGGACGCCACGGACGCCGAGGTCCTCGAGGCCGCCCGCAAGGCCGAGGCCCTCGAGTTCATCGAGGCGCTCCCCGAGGGGCTGGACACCATCGTGGGCGAGCGCGGCCAGAAGCTGTCCGGGGGGCAGCAGCAGCGCCTGTCCATCGCGCGCGCCATCCTGAAGGACCCGCCCATCCTCGTGTTCGACGAGGCCACGTCGGCAGTGGACAACGAGACCGAGGCGGCCATTCAACGCTCGCTGGCGGAGGTCAGTCGCGGTCGCACCACGGTGGTCATCGCGCACCGCCTCTCCACCATCCGCGCCGCCGACCGCATCGACGTGCTGAGCGAAGGCCGCGTGGTGGAGTCGGGGCGCCATGAAGCGCTGCTGGCTCGCGACGGCGTCTACGCGAGCCTCTGGCGCGTGCAGACAGGCGAGGCCGCCGCCGAGTGAGCCCCGGGGCTGGGTGGCGACGCTGAGCAGCGCGTGATACGGGAAGGAGCATCGCGTCGAGCCGATGGGTGGAACCCCCCGACGTTTCGCAGGCATGCAGCACTTCCCAGATCGAGAGCCCCCGCGGCCCGGACTCGCGCTCACCTTCCTCTTCGGTGCGCTGGTCCTCGCGGTCTTCCTGCCGCTCTGGGCCAGCGTCTACATCGACCTGCGCTGGTTCCGGTCGCTGGGGCACGGCTCCGTGTACGCCACCATCCTGCGTACCCGTCTCGCCCTCGGAGTCATCTCGGGGCTGTCCTTCGCGGGCTTCCTGTACGCGCAGGGGCGCCTGGCCCTGAGCCTGTCGGCGCGCTTCGCCGCCCCGCGCCCGCGCACCCCCAACGGTCTGGCCACCCCTCCCCTTGACCTCGGCAACTGGGCACCGCGCATCGTGGCGCCCGTGTCCATCTTGGCCGGCGTGGTCTACGGCCTGATCGCCTCGCGCGAGTGGGAGACCTACTCGCGCTACGTCCAGGGTGTGGCCTTCGGGCTCGAGGACCCCATCTTCGGCAACGACCTGAGCTTCTACTTCTTCGACCTGCCCGCGCTCACGTCCGTGTACGGCGCAGTGCAAGCGGCGGTGGTGCTCAGCGGCCTCTTGATCGGCGCCGTGTACGCGCTGCGCGGCGGCGTGGTGCTGGACGTCGGCCGCCTGCGGGCCCACCGCCGGGTGCGCGTGCACGCCAGCGCGCTCTTGGCCGTGTTCCTGGTGCTGCTCGCGGTGGGCGCCTGGCTGGACCGCTTCGAGTTGCTCTTCTCGGACCAAGGCCCCGTGGCGGGAGCGAGCTACGCGGACGTGCACGCCAAGCTGCCCGCGCTGGGCATCCTCGCCGCCGTCGCGGTCTTGGCCGCCGTCGCGGTGCTCATCAGCGCCACCCGTCAGCACCTGCTGCTGGTGGGCTTGGCGCTGGGCTCCGTGATCGCCACGGACCTGCTGGTGGTGCGCGTCTACCCCGCAGCGGTGGAGCGCTTCAGCGTGCAGCCCAACGAGGCCCAGCGCGAAGCCCCCTTCATCGCGCACAACATCGCCGCCACACGCCACGCCTTCGGCCTGGACCAGGTGACCGTGCGCGACCTGAACACGGCCCGCACGCTGACCACCGAGGACATCGCCAACAACCAGGGCACGCTCGACAACGTGCGCCTCTGGGACCACCGCGAGCTGCTGGACACCTTCGCGCAGATCCAAGAGATCCGGACCTACTACGACTTCGAGTCCGTGGACAACGACCGCTACATGGTGAACGGGCAGCTGCGGCAGATCATGCTGTCGCCCCGTGAGCTGCAGGCGGAGGCGCTTCCGTCGCGCACCTGGATCAACGAGCACTTCACGTTCACGCACGGCTACGGCCTGACCTTGGGCCCCGTGAACCAGGCCACGCCAGAGGGCCTGCCGGTGCTCTACGTGCAGGACATCCCGCCGCGTTCGGCGGAGGGCACGGGCTTCGCCGTCACGCGACCGGGCATCTACTTCGGCGAGCTCAGCAACGACCACGTCTTCGTGCGCACCCGCAACGACGAGTTCGATCACCCGGCGGGCGACGAGAACGTCTTCACCACGTACACGGGGCGCGCCGGCGTGCGGCTGGACTCGTTCTGGACCCAGCTGCTGGTCGGGCTGCGCCTGGGGCAGCTCAAGCTGCTGCTGAGCAACGACATCACCGAAGACAGCCGCGTGCTGCTCTATCGGAACATCCGCCAGCGGGCGGAGCGCATCGCGCCCTTCCTCACGTACGACAGCGACCCGTACATGGTGGTGCGCGACAACGGCTCGCTCGCGTGGATCCTGGACGCCTACACCCGCAGCGAGCGCTACCCCTACGCGCAGCCGCTGGCGGACGGCACCAACTACATGCGCAACGCGGTGAAGGTCATCATCGACGCGTACGACGGCACGGTGGACTTCTACGTCAACGACGACGCCGACCCGCTGCTCGCGACGTATCGGCACATCTTTCCGGAGCTGTTCCGGGACCTGAGCGACATGCCGGAGGACCTGCAGCGGCACCTGCGCTACCCGGAGGACCTGTTCGGTATCCAGAGCCGCGTGTTCACCACGTACCACATGAGCGAGCCGGAGCTGGTCTACAACCGCGAGGACCAGTGGGAGATCCCGCAGCTCACGCGCGCCGACGCAGCGCAAGCCATGGCGCCCTACTACACCGTCATGCGCTTGCCGGGGGAGGAGCGTGAAGAGTTCATCCTGATGCTGCCCTACACGCCCAAGCGCAAAGAGAACCTGGCGGCGTGGATGGTGGCCCGCAGCGACGGGGAGCACCGCGGCGAGCTGGTGGTGTACAAGCTCCCGCGCGACCGGCTGGTGTTCGGTCCGCAGCAGATCATGAACCGCATCCACCAAGACGCGGAGATCTCGCGGCAGGTGTCGCTGTGGGACCAGCGGGGCTCGCAGGCGCTGTTCGGGACCCTGCTGGTGATTCCCATCGAGGAGTCGCTCATCTACGTGGCGCCCCTCTACCTGCGCTCCTCACGCGACGGCAGCGGCACACGCGCGCCAGGCTCCGGGCCGGCGGGCCGCATTCCCGAGCTCAAGCGGGTGATCGTGGTCTATCAGAACCAGATCGTGATGGAGACCACGCTGGACCTGGCCATCCAGCGCCTCTTCGGAGGTGAGGGGGCAGCCGACAGCGAAGCGCCGGTCGGCAGCAGCGCCCCCCCGCGTGCGCAGGCCAGCGCCGTGGAGCCGCCCGCCACGGGAGCGCTCATCGAGGCTGGCACGGACGCTGCCGAAGAGCCGCCGCTCCCCGACCTCAGCCCCGACGCGCGGGTGCGGGCGCATCAGCTCTACGAGCGCGCGCTGCGCGCCCAGCGTGAGGGGCGCTGGGCGGACTATGGCGACGCCATCAACGCGCTGGGCGAGACGCTGACGGAGCTGCGCAGCGAGGCGGACGCCGCGGCGGACGCCGACGCAGACGCCGACGCGCCGGCCGTGGAGTAGCCGCCCCCTCGCAGCGCTTTGTCGTGATCGAAAGGGGACCGAGAGCCACTGCCGTGACAGCGGGGCGCGACCTCGCGCTCACTTCACGACGAGGTTCTGCATGTCTTCTCGATCCATCTCGAGCGCCGCGGCGCTCTGCCTGACTCTCTCTCTGGCCGCGCTGGGCTGCGGGGACGACCCCTCCCCTGCCGACGCAGGCACCGACACGGGCGTCGGCGACGGTGGGGTCAACCCCGACGCGGGAGGCGGCCTTCATCCGCTGGGGACCATCTGCAGCGTGGGCGGCACCTGCGCCAGCGGGCAGTGCGTGGACGGCGTGTGCTGCGACAGCGCGTGCGACGGAACGTGCGAGGCCTGCGTTCTGAGCCAGACGGGCGAAGCGGCCGGCACCTGCGCGCCCATCCTGGCGAACCAAGACCCCGAGGACGAGTGCGGCACGGACGAGTGCGGCACCGGCTTCTGCGACGGTGCCGGCGCCTGCGCGCCCGTGGCGGCGGGTCAGACCTGCCGAGACGCGAACGGCGCCTGCGACGTGGCCGAGCTGTGCGACGGCAGCAGCGCCGCGTGCCCGGCAGACGGCTTCGTCAGCGCGGGGACCGAGTGTCGGGCCGCGACGGGCGTCTGCGACGTCGCGGAGTCCTGCCTGGGCGACTCGCCCGACTGCCCGAGCGACGACGTCCAGGCGGATGACACGGTCTGCCGCCCAGCTGCCGGCCCCTGCGACGTAGACGACCTGTGCGACGGTCAGAACAAGGCCTGTCCCACCGACGCCTTCATGTCGTTCCAGACCCTGTGCCGCAGCGCCGTCAACGCCTGCGACACCGACGACTACTGCAGCGGCACGTCCGCCGCGTGCACCGACTCGTTCATGGGCGGCGCCATCAGCACCTGCGCTCCGTACCGCTGCTCCACCACGGCGCCCATGTGCCGCGCGTCGTGCACCAGCACCAGCGAGTGCGCGACGGGCGCGGCCTGCATGGCAGGCATGTGCGTCCCCGCCCGCCGGGTGTTCGTGACGTCCACGCTGCACCGCGCCGACTTCGGCGGGCTCGCGCAGGCGGACGCCATCTGCCAGGCGCGCGCGCAGGCGGCCAACGTGCCGGGCACCTTCCGCGCGTGGATCAGCGACTCGAACACCAGCGCTGCGATGCGCCTCGAGCACTTCAACGGGCCGTACTACCGGCTCTACAACGGCGTCGCCGAGATCGTCGCCGACAACTGGGCGGACCTGACGGACGGCTCCCTCGACCGAACGCTGGGGATCACGGAGTACGGCCAGGTGCGCAACGCCAGCCAAGGAGTGGGCATCACCGGAGACAGCGCCTGGACGGGCACCGCAGCCAACGGGAGCGCCACCGCGCTCAACTGCGGCAACTGGACGATTGGGACCTCCCCCACCACCGGCACCAACGGCACCAACGGCGGCAACGTCGCCAACTGGACGTCGGACGGCGCGCTCTACTGCCAGTACGCGCTGCGCCTCTACTGCTTCGAGCAGAACCCGATCCCCCCGGGCTGACGACCCGGCCCCCGCCGACGGCTGCTCACGTCGCTGCACTCTCCATCTTGACGTCTTCGTGAATTGCGTTTACAAAAAGAACGTGGTTCACGAAATCGCTCTAGACGCCCAGCCCAAGTCCCGCCGTCGCCAAGTGAGCGAGGAGCGCATCCTCGAGGCCGCCACGCGCATGGTGCTGGAGCAGGGCTACGACGCCCTGAACATGAAGGACGTGGCGGACGCGGCGGACTACACGCCGGGCGCGCTCTACCGCTACTTCGCGTCCAAGTCGGCCTTGCTGGTGGCCGTGCTCACGCGGCTGCTGACGCAGCTGGCGGACGAGCTCTCGGCGCTGGAGGACGCCCCGGGCGAGCGCAGCGCGCTGTCACGCGTGGTGGCGCTCATGCTCGCCTACCGGCGCTTCGCGGCGCAGCAGTCTCACGCCTTCGGGCTCTTCTCGTCCATGTTGGCAGACCCTCGGGTGCTGCTCCCGGAGGAGCAGGACCGCGCCGTCATCGTCATGACCATGCACCGCACGCTGATGCCGCTGGCGCGGCAGCTGGAGCAGGCGGTGGCGCACGGGGAGCTGTCCAAGGGCCCCACCGAGACGCGCGCGCTCATGCTCTTCACATCCCTGCACGGCGCCCTTCAGCTGGGCAAGCAAGAGCGCCTGGCGCTGTTGCCGGTGCCAACGGACACGCTGGTGCGCGCCCTGCTGCAGACGCTGCTCACGGGCCTGGGCGCCAGCCCAGACGCCGTCTCCCTGGCGCTCGACGAAGGCCAGGCTCTGCTCACCCTCCACCCTCAGGTCGTCTCATGAATCCGCTCTTCGCCGTGCCCCTCGCGCTGCTGCTTGGCGCGCTCACCTGGTCCTTCCTCGAGTACTGCATCCACCGCTGGCTGGGCCACGACCGCCGCCTGCGCGGCAACCCCTTTGGGCAGGAGCACACGCGTCACCACAGCCAAGGGGACTACTTTGCGCCTACGCACAAGAAGCTCCTGGCTGCGCTGGGAGCCCTGCTGCTGGTGCTTCCACCCAGCGTGTGGGTGGCGGGGCCGCTGCTTGGCGGCACGTACGCGGGTGGCCTGGTGGCGTTCTACCTCTACTACGAGGTCCTGCACCGGCGTGAGCACACGCACGCGGGCATCGGGCCCTACGGGCGCTGGGCGCGGCGGCACCACTTCTACCACCACTTCGTGGACCCCTCCGCGAACCACGGCGTGACCTCGCCCCTCTGGGACGTGGTGTTCGGCACCTACCGCGCGCCGGGCGTCATCCCGGTCCCTGTGAAGCTCAAGATGCAGTGGCTGACGGACCCGCAGACGGGCGAAGTGCACGCGCCCTTCTCGGCCTGGTACACGCTGCGCGGTCGCGCGAGCTGAAGGCCGCTCAGGCTCAGGGGGCCCAGCCGCAGCCCGGGCCGTAGATGGCCGCCTCGCCGTTGGCGCCGATGGCGTTGAACTCGCGCAGCCAGCTGGTCCAGAAGGTCTGCATGCGCGACGCCAGCTCCGCCACGTCGGCGTCTTCGGCGGCGGCCGCCTGCATGGCCTCGGAGAGGGGGTCCACCACGCCCAGCGGCGTGCCCAGGCCGGGCACGCGTGTGGACAGGCGCCGCACGCCGGGCCCCTCGCCCCATGGGTCGGCCGCCGGGTCGTCCATGGGCAGGTACTCGGGGAGGTCGGACCAGGCCTCCACGAAGGTGATCTCCCCCAGGTCGTTGAACGTGAACTCCTCGTAGATGGCGCAGGGCCCGCCGTCGTACTGGAAGGACACGCGGCAGCGCGCGAAGGGCTGCTCCGTGAACGCGCGGCAGTCCCGCGTGGGGATGGTGGACGGGGTGGCCGCCAAGACCAGGCTGTCCACCGACACGATCAGGTCACGCCCGTAGCCGGTGAGGATCAACCAGGGTGGCCACTCCCAGCGGATGACGCCCTCGGCGTAGGTGGGGCGGCTGGTGGGGTCTGCGCTCGCGTCGTAGCTGTCGAAGTAGCGCAGCGCCTGGTCCACGTAGTGCTCGGGGGCCTGCATGGGGCTGGAGCAGGCCGCGAGCGCGCCGTCGCTGGCGCACGGGCCGCTTCCACCGCACGACATGAGCGCTACACTGAAGAGACCCAAGACAACATCGCGTGCGCGCATCGTGTCACGGTGCGACAAGGACTCTCCCGCGTCAACGCCGACCCGAGCCCGAGGACCCCCAAGATGCCCAAAGACACCCTCCGAGAAGCCCTCGCCGCCCTGCACACCGAGCTGGGCTCCGCCGAGACCCTGGACGACGAGTCGCGCAAGCTGCTGGCCGACACGCTCATGGAGATCGCCGAGGCGCTCGACCAGGGCGCCGAGGCCGTGGAAGACAGCGACGACTCGCTGGGGGACCGCTTCCGCGCGGCGGTGGACCGCTTCGAGGGCGACCACCCCGACCTGATGAGCGCCGTCGCCCGCGTGGCCGAGGCGCTGGGCGCGGCCGGCATCTGAGGTGAGGCTCGTTCTCCCCAGGACTTCGGTCGCCTGCGCAGTCGCCGCGCTGGCCCTCGGGTGGCTAGGTGGCTGTGGCTCCACGAGCTCCACGGGCGACGTGAGCGACGCCGTCGGAACCGAGGCGGGCGGCGAGGATGCGCTCTCCACGCGGGACGAGGGCATCACGGCCAGCGCGTTCGTCTTGGGGCTGCGCGCCTTGGCGGACGAACGCCGCGACCAGGAGCTCTTGACGCGCGTGGACGCCGCGTTCGCGCACCGCCTCCCGTCCGGAGCCGACCTTGGCGACACGCTGCGGGCCATCCCGCCGGGCTGCACGCTCATCCTCGACGAGGGGCCGGGGTACACGACGGTCGCGATTCCCCCGCCCATGGTCGACGACACAGACGAAGAGGCAGCGCGCATCGACGCCATCATCGCGGAGCTGCAGGCCAGCACGGAGGTGGAGGGAAGCTGCGCCGGCACCGTGGCCGAGGGACACGAGGCCCCGCCCCTCTTCACCATCGCGGTGCGTCGCACGCCCGATGGCTGGCGCGCACTCGCGTGGCGCGACCATCAGGCAGAGGGCCGCCACGGCCGCGACTGAGCCACGCGCGGGATTGAGGCGCACGGCGCGGTCGCTCCCACGGTGAGCTTGCGAGGGTCTGCACGTCGGCGCACCCTGGGGCGCATGTCCATCGTGTCCATGATCAAGGGTCGGAGCGGCGCGAGCGGCTTCGGGTACGCGTCCACCGCTGAAGAGGTCACCGCCGGGCTGGACCTGCATGGGAAGACCATTCTCATCACCGGCGTGAACTCCGGCCTGGGCGCGGAGTCCGCCCGCGTGCTGGCCATGCGCGGCGCGCGGGTGCTGGGCGCGGCCCGCACCAAGGACAAGGCGGCCGAGGCCTGTCGCGCGCTGGGCAACGACGCCGTGCCCCTGGCCTGCGAGCTCTCGGAGCCGGCCTCCGTGCGCGCCTGCGTGGCCGAGGTGCAGAGCCTGGGTATCCCGGTGGACGTGCTGCTGTGCAACGCCGGCATCATGGCGCTGCCCAAGCGCGAGGTGCTGCACGGGCAGGAGCTGCAGTTCCTGACCAACCACATCGGGCACTTCATCCTGGTCACGGGGCTGCTGGACGCGCTGGCCCCGAAGGGGCGCGTGGTGATGCTCTCCAGCTCCGCGCACCACCGAGCGCCCGCCGTGGGCATCGACTTCGACGACATCACGCTGGCCAAGAGCTACAGCGCGTGGTCCGCGTACGGGCAGTCCAAGCTCGCCAACCTGCTGTTCGCGAAGTCACTCGCCAAGCGCCTGGCCGGCACGGGCAAGACGGCCAACGCGGTGCACCCCGGTGTCATCGCCACCAACCTCGCGCGGCACATGAGCCTGGTGGAGCGCGTGGGCTTCCCCATCCTGGCGGCCATCGCGCTCAAGAACGTGCACGAAGGCTCCGCGACTCAGTGCTACGTGGCCACGCACCCCTCCCTCGAGAGCGTGAGCGGTGAGTTCTTCGCGGACTGCAACATCCAGAAGCCCTCGCGGCACGCCCGCAACGAGGCCATGGCCGAGCGTCTGTACGAGGTCACGGAGCAGATCGTCGCCGGGCTCTGACGCCAACAGTGGGCGCACACGCGGTGGCGCCCGCTCAGGACGCGCCGGGGAAGGGCTCGAGGTCGTGGAAGCGGTCGTAGTCGATCATCATGCGGCCGTCCGGCAGGCGTGACACCACGTCTGCAAAGCGCTGGCCCACGCGCACGTCCGCGCCCCGGTAGAGGTGACGCGAGTGCGTGGTCTGCGCGTAGGTGCCGTCGTGTCCGCGCATGACCGCGATGAAGAGCAGCCCGTCGGCCTCGCGCTCGAGGTCCAGGCCATGGAGCGGGCTGGTCTCGTCGATGACGTGCATGACCGTCCACGTGAGGCGAAAGAGGGGCGTGCTGGCGCGCACCAGCTGGAGGTCCGTGAGGCGCCGCATGTGGTCCCCCTCGGCCGTGACGTGGTCGCGCACCAGCGTGACGCTCATGTTCGCGTCCACCACGTCGTTGCCGCGCGCGTTGCCCACGCGCAGGTGCAGGGTGGGCACGCCGTCACGCTCGTGCACCGTGAGCGTGTTGCTGAAGAGGGCGCTCGCCTGCGGGCGGGAGACCTTGGCAAACACCAGCCCCGTGGCCAGCGCGGTGCCCAGCACGCCCACCGCCGCCTCGAGCGTCACCACCCAGTCGGCGTAGGGGGTGGCGGGGGTCCACGCGCCGTAGCCGATCGTGGTCATGGTCTGCACGCTGAAGAAGAAGCTGTGCGCGAACGTGACCTCCTCGGGGCCGTGCAACGCCGCGGGCACGAAGAGGTACAGCGCCGCGAAGAACACGTTGGCCACCAAGTACACGAAGGTGAAGGTCGCGAACAGGCGCGTCCACGAGCCGTCCACCAGGAACACGTAGAGGTCGTTGCGCAGCTCGGACGGGGCGCCCTTACGCACCGGCGCGTCGGCGCTGCCCGCGATGGGGGCCGGCGCCAGGCCCTGCGTGACCCGCGCGCGCACCTCGTCCGCGATGGTGGGGGTCGCGTGCGTGGCGCGCGTCTCCTGCAGGGGAGAGGCGGCCATGTCGAAGAGCACCTGCGCCACGCACACCGCGCCCAGCGCCGCCAGGAACACCCACGCGCTCATGCTCGCCGCGGCGGGGGCCAGCGCCAGGATCAGCACGCCGGAGGCCACACGCGCGTTCACGCGCCAGCGGTCGCTCAGCTCCGACTGCCGGCGCTCCGTGACCGAGTCCACCACGGCCACCGAGAAGAGGGTCAGCGCGAGCGAGCCGGCCAGCAGCCACGCGTACTTGGGGTTGGGGGGCGCGTACAGCTCGAAGTGCACCGCCTTCTTGAGCGCCACACCCACCGCCGTGATGCCCAGCGTGACGGGCAGGTGCCCCAGGAACCACAGCAGCCAGGCGCCCGGGGCCTCACGGATGCGCGAGCCGCCGATGTCGTCGAAGTAGATCCACCACACACAGCAGGTGATGAGCAGCACCGCGCTGGCCTGCGCGAGCTGCTCCAGGGTGGCTCCGTCTCCGGCCAGGTCCGAGAGCACCTTCACGAAGGACTCGCCCAGCACGATGATGGTGAGCAGCCCGAAGCGCTCGGACAGGTGCTCGTTGTCGATGGGGAAGCGCTCCTGCAGCGCGCGCGAGGCGCGGCTCATGGGCGCCGACAGGATGGTGAGCACGCCCAGGCCCCAGAGCCCGTAGGCGTAGGGCGCGGGCACCCACAGGGAGACGCACCACAACAGCGCGCCCGCCGCGAACACACCGCCCCAGTAGCGGCTGTAGTCGCGGGAGGTGGGCTCCTGCTTGTAGGTGCGCAGGTGCATGAGCGCGACCATGGCCTGCGCGGCGGCGTACGAGAGGGCGAAGCCGTGGAAGTCTCCCTGGGCCACGCGCGGCGCGTAGATGGCCATGCCTCCCACCGCGAACATGGCCCCGAACGCCGTCACGCGGTGCGCGAAGTCGTCCAGCTCGAAGCGGTTCATGAAGAAGGTGAAGCCGCACCACGCCACCCAGAGCGGGATGAAGAGCGCGACGAAGAGCGCGAAGCCCCCCGCCCCGACGCGCTCGGCCAGCACGTTGCCGAGCTGGATGATGGCCGCGACGAAGATCAGGTCGTAGAACAGCTCCAGCCACGAGACCTTCTTCTCGTCGCCGTGAGCGGGCGTGTGGAGCTGTGGGGCGTGGAACCAGCGGTTGCGCATGAGCGGGACGACGCCGCCGACGAGGTCCGCCGGCGGTCGCGCGCCTAGAGCATACCCAACTCGAGCAGGGCGTCCTCGCTCATGCGCTCCTTGGTCCAGGGCGGGTCCCACACCAGCTTCACGTGCGAGGTGGCCACGCCGGGCACGTCGCCGGACTTGTCGGCCACCTCTTTGACCAGCATGCCCGCCACGGGGCAGGCCGGGGCGGTGAGCGTCATGTCGATCTGCACCTCGCCGTCGGGCTCCACCACCACGTCGTAGATCAGGCCCAGCTCGTAGATGTTGACCGGGATCTCAGGGTCGTAGACGGTCTTGAGCGTCTCGATGATGGCGGCCTTGACCGCCTCCGTGTCGATGGGCGCCTCACTCTTCACGCCGCTGCCGCCGTAGGCCTCGCTGATGTCGGCCTCGGAGGTGGTCGGCATGGGCGGCAAGAAGGTCGGCAGGAACACGCGGCTGGCCTGGTCACGTGACGCGGGCGCGGGGATCTTGTTGACCTTCAGGGCCTCGATGTCGGCGTCTTGCTCACTCATGAGAACATCTCCCGGACCAGGTGCAGGCCCGCCACCAGCGCGTCGATGTCGGCCCGCGTGGTGTAGAGGGCCATGGACGCGCGCGCGGTGGCGGGGATGCCAAAGCGGTCCATCAGGGGTTGGGTGCAGTGGTGACCGGTGCGCACGGCCACGCCGACCTGGTCCAGCACGGTGCCCACGTCGCTGGGGTGCGCGCCGCTCATGAGGAACGAGAGCACGCCCACCTTGTGCTTGGCGGTGCCGATCAAGCGCAGCCCCGGCACGTCGTGCAGCTTGGCCGTGCCGTACTCCAGCACGTCGCGCTCGTGCGCCGCGAGCGCAGAGGGCTCGAGCGCGGTCAGGTAGTCGATGGCGGCGCCGAGGCCGATGCCCCCCGCGATGTGCGGCGTGCCCGCCTCGAACTTGTAGGGCAGCGCGTTCCAGGTGGTCTCCTCGAAGGTGACCCGGTCGATCATGTCCCCGCCGCCCTGGTACGGGACCATGGCCTCCAGCAGCTCACGCTTCCCGAAGAGCACGCCAATGCCGGTGGGCCCGTAGACCTTGTGCCCGCTGAAGGCGTAGAAGTCGCAGCCCAGGTCCTGCACGTCCACCGGCGCGTGCGGCGCCGCCTGCGCGCCGTCGATGCACACCACGGCGCCTACCGCCTTGGCCAGCTCCACGAAGCGCTTGGCCGGCAGGATGGTGCCGAGCGCGTTGCTCACGTGCGCAAAGCTCACCACCTTGGTGCGCGCCGACAGCTTGTTGGCAAAGGCCTCCTCGGTGACCTCGCCCGCGTCGTTGACGGGCGCCACCACCAGCTTGGCCCCGGTGGCCTGCGCCACCAGCTGCCACGGGACGATGTTGCTGTGGTGCTCCAGCTCCGTGATCAGGATCTCGTCCCCCTCACGCAGCCGCGGGCGAGCGTAGCTGTGGGCCACCAGGTTGATGCCCTCGGTGGTGCCGCGCACGAAGATGGTCTCCTCCACGCTGGGCGCGTTCAGGAAGCGCCGCGCCTTGTCGCGCGCGTCCTCGTAGCGCTGCGTGGCCCGCTGCGAGAGGGTGTGCACGCCCCGGTGGATGTTCGCGCAGTCGTGCGCGTAGACGCTGCTGACCGCGTCGATGACGCTCTGCGGCTTGAGCGCCGTGGCGGCGTTGTCCAGGTACACCAGCGGGTGCTTGCCAATCTGCTGGTGCAGCGCCGGGAAGTCCGCGCGCACCCGCTGCACGTCGAACACCACGGTGGCCGGCGCCGTCACGCGGCGGCTCTCTTTGCGTGGGGCTAGGTCAGTCATGCCGTCTCTCCAAAGAGCTCCAGCAGCCCCATGCCGTCTGGCAGGCGCTCCGCCATGGCCTCTTCCACCCGCTTGCGCGTGCCCTCGTCGCCAATGCGTTGCAGCAGCTCGCGCACGAACGCGAAGGTGAGCAGCGCGCGCGCCTGGCTCTCGCGCATGCCGCGGGAGCGCAGGTAGAAGACCTGGTCCTCGTCGATGGAGCCCACCGTCGCGCCATGGCTGGCCACCACGGAGTCCGTGTCGATCTCCAGGTGCGGCTTAGTGTGCGCCACGGCGGTGTCCGACAGCAGCAGGTTGCGGTTCTGCTGGTGCGCCTCGCTCACCAGCGCGTTCTGGTGCACCCACGCGATGCCGTCGAACACGGAGGTGCCGTGCCCGTCGATGACGCCGCGGTAATCCTGCTGGCTGGTGCAGTGCGAGGCGCGGTGCTCCACGCGCGTGTGGTGGTCCACGTGGTCGCGCCCGGCGACGTGGTACGCGCCCTCGAGGGTGGCGCTGCCCCCCTTGCCCGTGAAGGCCAGGTGCAGGCTCAGGCGCATGAGCGGCCCACCCAGCGTGACCACCCGCGAGTGGTAGCGCGCGTCCTTGCCGAGCTCGGTCGCCACGTCGCCCACCAGCAGCTGCGTGCTGCGGTGCACGCGCACGTGCTCCAGCTCCGCGTTCGGGCCCACGCGCACGTCGGTCACGGCGTTGAGCAGCGTGGGCGGCGGCGCGTCCCCCTGCCCGCTCGGGCCAGCGTCTACGTCCACGTTGGCGGCGCCGTCTGCGCTACCGCCCTGCCCCACCGCGCCGCGCTTGCGAGGCGAGACGAAGTGCTCGATGACCGTAGCGCGCGCGCCGGCCACCACCTCGATGTGCAGCTTGGCGTGGGCCACCGAGACCCCCGTGCTCACGTAGATCACGTGCACCGGGCGCTCCAGCTGCCCCTCGATGCGCAGCAGCGCGCCGCGCTCGAAGCGGGCCGTGTTCAGCGCGCGGAAGTGACGCTCGGGCGCGAGCGAGACCGGGTCCGGCGCGACGGACGAGCGGTGCGCGTCGTCCAGCGCCATCAGCTGCACACCGGCCGGCAGGTTGTCGACCGCGGTGACCAGCGCCACGCCGTCCACCACCGGGAGCACGAACGCCTCGGCGGCGAAGTGCGCGCGCACGTCGTCGCCCGCCCGCTCCAGCGACCAGAGCTCCGCCGGGGCCGAGGGGGCGATCTCGAGCGCGCCGCGCACGGAGGTGAAGCGCCAGGCCTCGTCCTTGCGCCCCGGCAGCCCGTGCTGCTCGAGGGCGCGCTCGGCCGCGCGACGCAGCGCCGTCAAGCTGGGCGCGGCGGCGGCGTGCTCCACGCGCCCGTTCGGCTGGGGACGCAAGAGGGCGATGTCCTCCGGCCCCTGACTCGCCTGCACTTCGATCATGCTGCGGGGCTCCGGTGCTCGGCGTATCCGTCGCGCTCCAGCTGCTTGGCCAGCTCGGCCCCACCGCTCTCCGCGATCTTGCCGTCCACCAGGACGTGCACGCGGTCGGGCACGATGTAGTCCAGCAGGCGCTGGTAATGCGTGATGACCAGCATGGAGCGCTTCGGGTCGCGCAGGCCGTTGACGCCCGCGGAGACGACGCGCAGCGCGTCGATGTCCAGGCCCGAGTCGGTCTCGTCCAGGATGGCCAGCTTGGGCTCCAGCAGCGCCATCTGGAAGATCTCGTTGCGCTTCTTCTCGCCGCCGCTGAAGCCGTCGTTGACGGAGCGCTTGAGCAGCTCCGGGCTGAGCTCCACCAGCTTGGCCTTCTCGCGCGCCAGGCGCATGAAGCTGGGGGCGTCCAGCTCCTCTTCGCCGCGCTGCTTGCGCACGCCGTTGAGGGCCGCGCGCATGAAGTAGAGGTTGCTCACACCCGGGATGGACACCGGGTACTGAAAGGCCAGGAACACGCCGGCGGCGGCGCGCTCCTCCACCGGGAGCGCCAGGAGGTCCACGCCGTCCAGCGTGACGCTGCCCGAGGTGACCTCGTAGCCCTCGCGCCCGGAGAGCACGTAGCTCAGCGTGCTCTTGCCGGCCCCGTTGGGCCCCATGATGGCGTGTACTTCGCCGGACGGGATCTCGAGGCTGAGCCCCTTGAGGATGGGCGTCCCGCCCACCTCGGCGTGCAAGTCAGTGATCTTCAACATGGTGTCTCTCCACTCAGCCGATGGCGCCTTCGAGGCTGACGCCGAGCAGTTTCTGGGCTTCCACGGCAAACTCCATGGGCAGCTCCTTGAGGACTTCTTTCGCGAAGCCGTTGACGATGAGGCTGACCGCGTCTTCTTCACTCAGGCCGCGCTGCCGGCAGTAGAAGAGCTGGTCTTCGCCGATGCGGGACGTGGTGGCCTCGTGCTCCAGCTTGGCGGTGGGGTTCTTGACGTCCACGTACGGGACCGTGTGCGCCTGGCAGTTGCCGCCGATGAGCAGCGAGTCGCACTGCGTGTAGTTGCGCGCCCCCTCGGCGCTGCGGGCGATGGTGACGCCGCCCCGGTAGGTCTGCCGCCCGTGGCCGGCGCTGATGCCCTTGCTCACGATGGTGCTGCGCGTGCGCTTGCCCAGGTGGATCATCTTGGTGCCGGTGTCGGCCTGCTGGCGGTGGTTGCTGAGCGCCACCGAGTAGAACTCGCCCACGGAGTCGTCGCCCTTGAGCACGCAGCTGGGGTACTTCCACGTGATGGCCGAGCCGGTCTCCACCTGCGTCCAGCTGATCTTGCTGCGCGCCCCTTCGCACAAGCCGCGCTTGGTCACGAAGTTGTAGATGCCGCCCTTGCCGTCTTCGTCGCCGGGGTACCAGTTCTGGACGGTGCTGTACTTGATCTCGGCGTCCTCGTGCGCGACCAGCTCCACGATGGCGGCGTGCAGCTGGTTCTCGTCGCGCTGGGGCGCGGTGCAGCCCTCGAGGTAGCTCACGTGTGAGCCCTTGTCGGCGATGATGAGCGTGCGCTCGAACTGCCCGGTGTTGGCCGCGTTGATGCGGAAGTAGGTGCTGAGCTCCATGGGGCAGCGCACGCCCTCGGGGATGTACACGAAGGAGCCGTCGCTGAAGACCGCGCTGTTGAGCGCGGCAAAGTAGTTGTCGCGCACGGGCACCACCGTGCCGAGGTACTTGCGCACCAGCTCTGGGTGCTCCTTCACGGCCTCCGAGAAGCTCATGAAGATGATGCCCTCCTCGGCCAGCTTGCCCCGGAAGCTGGTGTGCACCGACACGCTGTCGAACACGGCGTCCACCGCGACACCCGCCAAGATGGCGCGCTCGTGCAGCGGGATGCCCAGCTTCTCGTAGGTCTCCAGCAGCTTCGGGTCCACCTCGTCCAGGCTCTGCGGCCCGTCCTCGGGGCGCTTGGGCGCAGCGAAGTACGAGATGCTCTGGTAGTCGATCTTGGGGTAGTGGACGTTGGCCCAGGTGGGCTCGGTCATCCTCTGCCAGGCGCGCAGCGCGCTCAGACGCCACTGCAGCAGCCACTCGGGCTCCTCCTTCTTGGCGGAGATGAAGCGCACCGTGTTCTCGTCCAGGCCGGGCGCGATGATGTCCTGCTCGATGTCCGTGACGAACCCAGCGCCGTAGGACTTCTTGAGGACTTGATCGATCTCTTGGGTTGCTTCCGCCACTTGGTCACCATCTCGGCCGGGGCACGCCCGGCCGCCGTTCTGTCACACGCCGATGCGCGCCCTGTTTGCTTCGCCGGCGCTGCGCACCAGCTGCACCAGCCGCGCGCCACCGGGCTCCGCCATGTCCGAGAGCTTGATGCCGTCCAGCGCCGCGTAGACCGCGTCGTTGATGCGCTGCCAGTTTGCCCGCACGTTGCAGCGGGCCTCGTGCGAGCAGACGCTCTCGTCGTCCACGCACTCGGTCACCGCGATGGGCCCCTCCAGCGCCTCGATGACCCGCACCACGCTGATGTCCTCGGGCCGGTGCGCCAGCTGATAGCCGCCGCGCGCGCCGCGCTGACTGGTGACCACCTCGGCCCGAGCCAGCGCCTTCAGCACCTTGGCCACGGTGGGCGCAGGGATCTCCGTCTCGGCGCTCAGGTCACTGACCGGATGCGGGCCGCCGCAGGACGCGAGGTGCGTCGCGATGACGATGCCGTAGTCGGTGAGCTTGGAGATGCGCAGCATGGGAGGAGCAATCGAGACTAGATTGGTCCTCTTTATGTGACGCGCTCGGGCGGCCGGGTCAAGGGCCGCCTGAGCGTCACCAGGTGGGCCGGCAGGCCCCGCGCCTCACTCCAGGTAGCAACCCGGCTGCGTAGTGCACGTGGCCGCGTCGAAGCTGCCGCAGCTGTAGGCCACGCCCTCGCAGTCTGGGAGCCAGTAGCAGTAGCCCTGCCCCTCACAGGTGTACTCCGAGAAGTACAGG
This sequence comes from Sandaracinaceae bacterium, assembly GCA_020633075.1. Classification (GTDB taxonomy): domain Bacteria; phylum Myxococcota_A; class Polyangia; order Polyangiales; family Houyiibacteriaceae; genus JADJJE01. The sequence continues at coordinate 420,842 of JACKEI010000001.1, read as the reverse complement.
CTGCAGCTGCGCGCCGACCCGGAGCAGTTGTTGGAGTACGAGCTCCAGTAGCACCCGTCCAGGCTGTTGCAGGAGTAGCTGCTGTACTGGGAGTAGCAGCTGCCCGGCGACCCACCGCAGGACCCGCCCGTGCGGCAGCCCGCCACGGAGCTACACGAGTACGTGGACACCAGCGAGCAAGGCGTGACGTACCCCGTGCAGCGGTACTCGCGCTCGCACGTGCCCGCGTCCCCGCACACGAAGATGCCCGCGCCGCCGGGGGCGTACTCGCAGTTCTGGTCGCCCACGCACGGGTCCCCCGCGAGCCCCAGCTGACACGTGCCGTTGGGACCGCACGTGCCCAGGCAGTGCGAGGCCTCGTCGCAGGGGTTGCCCACCTCACCCGTCTGGCAGCGGTCACGCGGACCGCACACCCCCTCCTCACAGTCGAGCGTGCTGGTGCAACGCGGCGCGTCCTCCTCGCAGCCCACCACACAAACCGACACCAATGCGATCGCCAACGCGGACAGCCGCGCAACCTGCTTGCTCATCGTCGTCTCCTTCTCGTATAGCCTCCCCTGGAGACGCGCGCGGACTGTAGCTCTCCCGGTGGCGTGCCGTCTACTGCTACCCTCCAACGCCACGAGGCCGCCATGACCACCAAGCCCGCACGGACCCCCGCCCCACGCCGGGCCTTCGCCAGCGCCACCGCGGTGCTCGCGTTGGTCTCATGGTCGGCTTGCAGCGCCGCGCACGGGCCGAGCGTGGTCCAAGTCGCGGGCCGGGACGTGGAGGTTGTCGAGCTAGGCAGCGGCCCCGCGACCGTGGTGTTCGAGTCGGGGCTTGGCGACGGATGGAGCCCGTGGGAGGCCACCGCCACGGAGGTCGCGCGTGACGCGCAGGTGTTTGCCTACTCGCGCCCCGGCTACGGCAGGAGCGAGGCCACGACCACGCCGCGCGACGCCGCGCACATCGTGGAGGACCTCCGCGCGCTGCTCACGGCCCGCGGCTACGCGCCGCCCTACGTGCTGGTGGGCCACTCGCTGGGTGGGACGTACATGGAGCTATTCGCCAAGACCCACCCCGACGAGGTCGCCGCGCTGGTGCTGGTGGACCCCCGCCATCGCGACTTCACCACGGCCTGCATGGACGCCCAGCTGACCGGCTGCACCCTCCCCGAGTCGGTGCTCGCGACGCTCCCTGCGGTGCAGCGTGCCGAGTACACCGACTCCGCGAGCGCGGCAGCCCAGATAGCCGCCGCAGGCACCTTCGGCGACTACCCGGTGCGCGTGCTGACCGCGACCTCCCACGGGGCCACGGAGGCGCTGGAAGCGCTGTGGCAATCCATGCTCGGCGAGCTCGCCGACGAGGCCGCGGACGGAGAGCAGATCGTGTTCCAGGGCGCCGGGCACTACTTGCAGCTCAGTCACCCCGCCGAGGTGGTCGAGGTCATCCTGAGCGTGCTGCCGAGCACGGGGTCGGACTGAGCGCGTTGCCGCGGCGCTGACGTGTCCGCTACGCTCCGCGTGATGGGCACGAAGGGGTGCGGCCGGGTCCACACCTCTTCGTGGCGCCCGAGACCTACGGGCCGTGTGCAGCGACTCTGGCTGCGCCTCCAGCGCGCGGTCGAGCTCTTCGCGGCGGGCACGCCACTCACGGAGGCCGCGCACGCCGCTGGCTTCGCCGACTCGGCCCACCTGAGCCGGACCTTCCGGCGCATGTTCGGCATCGCCGCAGCGACGCTGCGGGTGTCCTAGTGGGGCTCCGCGGGCCGGGTCAGTACGCCGTCGCGATGGGAGCCTCACCGTCGAAGCAGACGCCGTCCACGATGGTGCCGCTCTCGCGGAGCACGGAGTCCGCGGCGGGTGCGGCGTACACGCCGCTCAGCTCGATCTCGATCATGCGGACCATCGCGTCGGCCAGCGTGGTGACGAAGTAGCAAGGGATGCTGGGCTCCGAGTGCGTGAGGCCAACCCCGGAGTCGTCGGTCAGGAACAGGTAGCGGCCCCGCGTGAGCTGGGCGGCGCTGCGCATGGTCCACTCGGTCGCGTCGTCGACGCCGCTCGACGCAACCGGGTAGATGCGCACGTCCTGGTCGCGTAGCGAGCGCACGGCGGCTTCGAGCTCAGGCGTTCGTTCCGGGTGGTGCGGGGCGTCCGCCACCCAGAAGAGCAGCCGCGCTGAGGCCGCGTCCGTGGACCAGCCGAGTGTGGCCGCGTCGGCCAGCGCCCGGTCGGCCGCCTCCGGGTAGTCGCCCCCGCCATCGGCTGCTTGGTTGCGAAGGTGCCGGACCATGGGGTCAACGTCCCCGAAGTCGAAGCGGCGCGTGACGTACTCGTCCCCCTCGTCGCGATAAACGACCAGCGCCCAGCGCGGCGTCGCGTTCGGGTGAGTCTCGGACACCGACTGCGCGATGCTGCCGAGCTCCACCTTCAGGTACTCGAGCTCATCGCCCATGCTGCCGGTCGCGTCGATCACGAGGGCGACCTCGAGGGTCACGCGGGCCTGGGGCGCGGCGCTGTCCAGCGCAGCCGCGCGCTCCGCGTCCGTGTAGTCGGGCAGCTCCGTGGACCCGCGCTGCAGCAGCTCGTCGCGAAACGCCGCGAAGCGCTCGGGGTTGAGGTTGTCGTCCCAGACCCCGGCCGTGAGCGTGCCGGGTGCGGGGTCACCCCCCGTGGTGTTGTTGTTGCTGGCACTGAGCTCCGCGGGCGGGCCCCACGCGTACGAGCCCCCCTCGTACGAGGAGCTTCCGTCCGATGCTGCGGTGCAGCCGAGCGCGAGCGCGCCTACCGCCAGCCCAAGACACTTACTCATCGCGTCGATCCCGTGTCGTCGTCCCGTCATCTGGAGCTCCTCGTCCTGCGTGGGGTCACCGGCGCACACCAGTGCGAACACCGTGCCACCCCGGTGGAGCGAGGAATCGCCGAAGAATCAGGGCACGAGCGCGCGCGACCATGACCCCGGGCGCGCCGCCACGGCCGTCCAGCGCGCAGCACGTGCCAGGGTGTGCCAAGCGGGGGTGACCACCGGCGCCCGTCTCAGCGGCCGTGTCGCGCGTAGGTCACGGTCGTCGGCACGCACCGCCTCGAAGTCCAGCGGGAGCGGTTCGATGCTGTCGAAGGTCGTGTTGCCCGTGTGAACGGGCGCCACGACGGTCCAGCCGTTGCGCACGAACTGGCGGGCCACGGCGTGGTTGCCGCCGCCGAAAACCAGGTGGCCGTGCGAGAAGACCATGAGCGGCGCCTGACCGCGCGGCACGCGGCCGGCCGTGCGGCCGTCGCGCTGAGTCCGGACGGGCGGCGGCATCGTCCGTGGTCACGGGGTCCTGCCTGACGTCCGGGGGCTGCTCCTGGAGCGGGTGGACAGCCACACTACGGCGTGGCCGCCGCGCGAGTTCGCCTATCATCCCGCCACATGGCCCCCCCTCACAGCCTCTCGCCCCTCGACGCCATCGTGGACTCGTATCAGCGCCTGGTGGGCGAGCCCCTCGAGCCCGGCACGCGCGACCCGCTCGCGCTCGCGCGCTGGCTGGACGAGAGCGCTCCGTACTGCCTGCTGGCGCACAGCGCGGAGGCCGACCCGCGCTTCGTGTACGCCAACCGCGCCGCGTTGCGCTGCTTCGAGTACAGCTGGGACGAGCTCGTCGGCATGCCGTCGCGCCTGTCGGCGGAGGCGCCCAACCGCGCCGAGCGCGATGCCCTGCTGAGCGCGGTCGCCCGAGACGGGTACGCGCGCGGCTACCGCGGTCTGCGCATCGCCAAGTCCGGCCGCCGCTTCTGGATTGAGGACGTGACCGTTTGGAACGTGCTCGACGCGGACGGGCAGCCCTGCGGTCAGGCGGCGACGTATCGCCGCACGGCCCCCGCGGACGACATGCCGCGCTCGTGAGCTCACGGACGGCGCCGGGCATGGAGCGTCGGGGACGACCCTGTGCCGCCGCTACGCCTCAGCGCCTCGTCGCGGCCCGCAGCGCCTCGCGCCAGGGGTCGACGATGTCCTCGCCGACGAAGACGAACTCCACGGCGACGACGGGTCGGTCGCCGTCTGCCGGGAAGGGGTCCGTGAGGGACTGCGCGCAGTGCCCGGCCAGCCACGGGTCGAGGACCTCCGTGTACTCTGCGGACCACTCGTCGACCGTGCGAACCACGGCGGCGCCGGCCTCCGCGGCCCAGAGCCCGTCGCGGCTCGGCGTCCGCGTGCGGACCACGACGAGGATCGGGTCCCGGTACCCATGCCGCCGGTACTGAACGTGGGCCGCGCTCCCGTCGGAGTTCAGGAGGATCGACAGCGTCCCCCGAGCCCCCGTCGCGCGCTGATCGGCCGGGCGCACGACCGGGGCGCCGAGGAGCCTGGTGAGCTCCGTCCGCAGCCGCTCCGGAGAGGACACGGTCGCGTGTGGGAGCTCGAGCGTCACCGCTGGCGCCTGCTGCGCGTGTGCCACCGGGGACGTCGCGAAGGAGGCCGCGAACGCGAACGCGAGGACCGTGAGTGTGCGCTTGGTCATGGGCGGGCTCAATGCACGTGGCGGTCCGTCTCCTACGCGGGCGCAATTCCCATCAGATTTGGGGGGCTGTGCGAGAGGGATGGACGGCAGGGGCAGCGCAAGAGCTGCGCGACGGCACCGCAGCGCGCCAAGGGCGGCGCGGACGCACGTGGCACGGAACGTGCGTAGGTACGCCGCGCGCCGAGCACTTACCGTGCATTCCAGGCGAAACAAAGGACTCCCATGACTCAGTTCGACGAACTCAAGGACCGCGTGTCGGCCAAGCAGAAGCGCCTCGAGGCCCACCTGTTGGAGCTGCGCGCGGACGCTCGCAGCAACGGTCGCGCGGACGTTCAACGCCTCGAAGCCAAGCTGGAGGCGGCGCGCCAAATGGTGGTAGACGGCTGGAACGACCTCTCCGCAGACGTGGCAGCCAAGCTGAACAGCTGGCTGGAGGACGACGGGGACATCGCTCAGGACGAGAGCGAGAGCGCCGAGAAGACCAACTCATGACGCGGTCGTCGACACGCAACGGGCGCTGTGTGCGCCTTGGGCTGGCGTTGGTGCTGTCGTTCGGGGCCACGCTCGGCTGCAAGCCGGACACGCCGGCGGAGGAGGCTGTGGAGGCCGTGGAGGACGTTCTCGACGGACGCGACACGCCCGCCGAGAACGCGGTCGAGGCGGTCGAGGATGCCGCCGACGAGGTTGGCCGGGCTGTGCGCGACGACAGCCAGTGACGTCGAGCGCCGCGAACGCCTCGCTGGCGACTCGCGGCGCTGCGCTGCTTCAGATTGATGGCCCACTACATCACTTTGCGCGCTGACCCAGGGACGCCCGACGGTGAGGCCGTCCCCGGCCGTCGGGCCGCGCTCCGCGAGGTTGGCTACACGGCGACGTGTCGCAGGTGCCCGTCGAGCGCACGCATGAGAGCCTCGTTGCCCTCTTGCGTGTAGCCTGCGAGCGCGCGCTCACACCCCGGGATCGCCGCCACGAAGTCGTGCACGGTTGCCGCGTCGTCGAGTGTCTCTGCGTACCGCCCGTAGCCGAGCCTCTCCAGGTACCGCGCGTTGAGCACCTGCTCGAACTGCCCGCGCACTGGCACGGCGAGCATCGGCTTGTGCAGGTAGACGCACTCGCCCATCAGCGTGAAGCCGCCGCCCGCGATCACTCCGCGCGCGCTCGCGAGGTCTGCGATGAAGCCGTCTTCGCTGAACGGCCTGTAGGTGAGGTTGCTCTCGACAATGTCCTGCGTGATGGCGCGGCGCATGCCGTAGACGCGACAGGGAAGCCCCGTCGCGCGGAGCGCCGAGACCAGCGTCTCGTTCCCCTCCGCGGTCTGGTAGACGAGCAGGTGCTCGCCGCGTGAGGGCGTCGCGGCGAGGATCTCCGGGCGTAGGATGGGCGGGAACAGGGTCGTGTGTTCCTTTCGGACCGGCGGCCGGAAGAAGGTCGTGACGAGGTAGTGATCGCAGAAGGGCAGCTTGCCCTTCACGAAGGCCTTGGCGATCTCGAACTCCGCGCGGTGACCCTCGATCACGTCGTCGTCGATGGTGCACCGATTCAGGATCTGCATGTTGTCGATGCTGAAGATTGGGAGCCGATGGCGCTTGGCGAAGTAGTACGTCCACGACTCGAAGTCGCTGATCACGACCTCCGGACTGAAGTCCTCGAGCAGCGTGAAATAGGTCGCGAACTGCGACGGAATCTTCGTCGTCCCCTCGAGCACGTTCGAGAAGAGCGTGCTGCCGCGACGAACGCGGTTGTCGTCGTAGACGATGTGCAGGCCGTGGATCGGGTGTACGTCGCCCCTGCTCGCGAAGCGCGCGTCGAGGAACTTCGCCGCGCGTCCGGACGCGACGATCTCGACCTCGTGGCCCTGCGCGAAGAGGTGCTCGAGTACGACGCGCGAGCGCATCGCGTGTCCCATGCCTTCGCCGACGACGCCGTAGAGGATCCGCATCACGTCATCCTACAGCATCCGCGCTCAGGCTCGGCCACGCAGAATTCGGGAAGCCAATGACGTAGCGCGCCCCGCGCACCGTCACCGTGGTACCTGCCGTCGCCCTGGCTCCCATCGCGTAGCGCCACCCTCGGGTGAAGACGCAGTAGCGCCAAACTAGGCGTCCACCGTTCTGGGGCAGCTCTAGTACCTCCGACGCCTTGCTGACCGTCTCGCGGTGGGTTTCGCGCCCGTTGAATGGTCTTTGATATACCTGAAATGTGACCCTCGAATGAGGACTGAAATTGTCCATCCAACATTGGTAGTGATCGATGCGCAGTCTTGGGATACTCGAATTATCTTCTCGATTTGAATGCAGCGAGATAGGGTTCTCGCATGAAGGTGTACGAATATTGCTCAATTGGTCTATTGGTCGTCGCTCTCGTCCTGGTTCCGCTTCGTGCAAGCGCGAACCCCGAGGCGGCGATCCTCTTCGACGCGCGCTCGATGGGGCTCGGTGGCACGGGCCAGGGCCTCTCGCTCGGTGCCGCCTCGACCTTCAACAACGTCGCGCTGCTCAACGACGTCGAGCGGGGCGCGATGACGTTGGCGATGTCGCCGCTGGTGATTCGCCCATACGGACCGCTGCTGAATTACGACACCGTCACCGTCGAGCAGGGAGAAGGGCAACGCGCCGTGGTTCCGCTTCCCTTCCTGGGCGGCGCACTCCGGGTGCACGAGCGCGTCGTCGTGGGCCTCGCGGCCCACGTGCGAAACGGCTTCGGAGGCGAGTTCCGGAACGTCCTCGACGACCACGACCTCACGCTCGCCCTCGCCGGGTTCGAGATACAGGTACCGGTGTCCATCGAGATCACCCCGCAGCTCTTCGTCGGCGCTGCGCTCCGCTTTCAGTACCAGCAGGTGTCCAGCGAGATCGTGGCGCCCATCTTCGACGGGTCGAACGGTCAACTCCTCGCGGCGGCGCTCGTGCGTCAGGACATGAGTGGCTTCGGAGCGATCCCGGGCGGGACGCTGTCGGTCGCCTACCGACCCATCGACGACGAGGACGCTCGCCTGACGCTCGGCGCGACCTATCGGAGCATGGTGCGCGTCGACGTCACGGGTGACACCCATGTCGGCCTGCAGGTGATCAATGGCGCGCCCATGGGTGGGGCGCCTCCCTGCGCGAACTTCAACTCGACGACAATGGAGTTCGACTGCGCCACCAAGGCCCGGATCCGCACGCCGCACGTGCTCTCCCTCGGCGCCGCGTTCGAGGGGCTGGAGCGACGCCTCACCGTCGCCGGAGACTTCGTCGCGCGCTTCTACGACTCGTCGAATCGCAACATCGTCACGCGGGATCGCAACGACGCGTCAGCCGCGCCGGTCTCCGTCGTCGCCCTGCGGTGGCGTAACACATACGAGGCGCGTGTGGGTGGCGAGTACGTGGTCTTGCCGCAGCTGCTCCTGCGCGCGGGGTACGCCTTCTACACGAGCGCGACGCCCAAGAGCACCGCGGGTGTCCTCGCGCCCTCGCCGGGTGTCGGCCACATGCTCACGGGAGGCGTCGGCTTGCGCTTCGGACCCGTCGACCTCGACCTCGCGGCAGGCGGAATCTGGAGCGGCGCGACGGTCAGCCCGGGCACCCAGGGGCCGAGTGACTTGAATCCCCCGCAGCCGCCCACCCCCGGACGCTACACGGCCGACATGTTCTTCATCGGCCTCAGCGTGGCGTACCACCACGGGCGCGAGATCTGAGCCAGGCTCGCCCTGCCCCCGGAGCGCGTCTGCACCTGGGCGTGCCCGCTGATGGAGCTCACGTCGTGGCCCGCACGCAACCAAGTGACGGAGGGCTGCGCGCCGCCGTGACCCGTGGAAAGGATGGGTGATGACAAAGCTCAGAGACGTTCGTCGCTGCCGGCGCGCGGGGTTGCTCATGCTTGGACTCGCGCCATTCGGCGCAGGCTGCGCGGGCGCGCACGAAGCTCAGCCACCCGAGCACAGTGCGGGGAGCGAGGGTCACGGGGCGCGAGCACACGGCGGCGAAGCGCACGGAGAGGGGCACCAGCACCGCTTCGAGGACCCTGCGGCCTACGCGGCGGCCTGGGAGAGCCCGGAGCGCGACGCCTGGCAGCAGCCCGCCCAGCTGGTGGCCACGCTCGGGATCGTCCCGGGCATGCGGGTGGCCGACATCGGGACGGGCACTGGGTACCTGCTGCGCTACTTGAGCGAGGCGACGGGCCCCGAGGGACGCGTCTACGCCATCGACGTGGAGCGCGCGATGGTGGACTGGGTGACCGAGCGCGCCCGCACCAGCGGCTGGACCAACGTGACGCCGGTGCTGGCCCCCTACGACGGGCCGGGCGTCGCGCCGGCATCGCTCGACCGCGCGATCATGGTGAACGTCTGGCACCACATCGAAGCGCGCGACGTGTACGCACGGAACCTACGCGAGGCGCTCGCGCCGGGGGGCGCCGTGCTGGTCGTAGAGACGCGACTCGACGCGCCCGAGGGGCCGCCGCTGCACTACCGCCTCCCCCCCGAGCAGGTCATGGCCGAGCTGCGCGCCGCCGACTTGGACGTGGCGCTCTCCCCCTACGCCAACAGCCGGCAGTACGCCGTGCTGGCGACGCGACCGCGCTGACGGGCCGTGTCGGCGTCACAGGTCGACGTACCGACCGAGCCGGTCATCAGCGTCGAGAGACCGTACCCGTTCGCGCGGGACACGGCAGAGGTCACGAGTGGGCCACGTCGCTGGTGGTTGCGTGCGCGGCTTGCGGCGAGGCGCTTGTGGCGAGGGCCGCCCGGTTTCCGAAGAGCGGCGTCGCGGTGCCCGAAACCAATCCCGATCGGGACGTCCGCAGATTCGGGCTCAAGCGTTTTCCGTACTCGGTCGTCATCGGCACCGTGTCCGCCCGGCAAGCCGTCATCGCGGTCGCACACATGAACGGAGAGCCCGGCTACTGGCGGGCGCGTCTCGAGTAGCGTTCGTCGACGCCACCTAGGGGAGCGTGCGACGCAGACTCGTGCAGGCTCACCGGGTCGAGGGCGACGAACACTTCAGTGTCGGTCGAGATCATGGCACCACCTCCGGGCGCGCCAGCACCGCGAGTACACGCGACAGCGTCCCCTCATCGAAGCCGCGCTCGACCTCCAGACCCACCGACAGCCGCAACCCGGTGCCTCGCGCACGAGTCGCCCAAGCCGCAGGACAAGCGCGGCCTCCAAGGCGGTCACACACGGCGCTGCCTAGGCCCAGCGGGGACTGTCCGACGCCAGGAGTGTGACCGCGCCGCCCACCCCGAAGCCCCAGAATGCCGCCGCGTCTAGGGTGTGGCCGACCAAACTCACGCTGTGAAACAGCAGCGCGTCGTGGCGGGCGTCCAGCTTTACGCCGCTGAGGTTTCCCTTGATGGAGTCCAGATAAGTCCCGTTGAGCTTGCACAAACCCGCATCGCGATAGGCGCCCACCCAGACCTCGTCACGCCAACGCGCCACCCCACCGAGGGGCGCGTTGTGGCGCAGGACCTCGGTCCAACCGTCCAGGGTCCCTTGGATGAGCCCGCCGCGGTTCCCGCAGGCCCACAGGTCGTCGTCGCCCCCGACGAATACCGCTCGCAGCGTCTCGTCGCTCGGTGCGGACATCCGCGACCAGGCCGACCCATCCCACCGTGCGATCAATCCAGCATCGCCGACCGCCACGAGGAGGTCGGGCCGTGTTCCGTGGACGGCAATGATGCCCCCGGTGGGGGAGGGCATGTCCAGCCACCGACTTCCATCCCAGCGGACCATGAACTCGGCCTTGCCGCGAGTCCCCCAGGCGTAGACGTGCTCGTCGTCGAGGCCCCAGATCCCGACCAGCATTCCCGGAACCGTGTGGGTCGCGAACTCGGAGGAGCCAGGCGCCTTGGTCTGCTGGATGAAGCCGTTGGCGTCGGTGACGTAGACGTGGCCGGCCGGCGAACGCCAGAGATCCGTGTACCACCCCTCCTTCTTGAGGCGCATGTGCAGTTCCGTCCCGGATGCCTCGAGGACCCACGACTCGCCCGTCGCCGGATCGAACCCCTCTCCCGCAGGGAAACGATACGCGATGATGTGGCAGCGCTGCGCGTTCTCACCGCTCGCCGTTCCCCACGTGTGATCGGAGTTCGCCATCCTCACACGTTCCTCACTAAAGGCCGCCACCGCCGGCTCACCAGGAAGCGCGAAGCGTACACTCAAAGCGCATGCAAAGTCATCCGGGGGAATAGTGACGTCGGCCTCCGCCGCCCGCTCGGTCAGTCGCGGGACCCCTCGAAGGGGCGACCGCCCTCGGCCCTTGCCGCGGAGGTCGCTGCCGCCCATGCCGCAACGAACGACTCCAAGCCCGTAGGCGCTGCATGAAGCGCCTACTCCGGGCGCGCCGGGGTCCGACACGTGGGACGTGCCCTCATGGGCGAGCGACCCCTACGCTCAGGCCGCGGTCGTGCACGGCGAGGAGATGAGCACCGAGGACATCGCGGCGCGCACGGGGTGGTCCCACCGCACTGTCCAGCGGACCCTCGAGGCCGCCCTCGCGAAGCTCGCCGACGGCAACTCATGACGCCCACGAGCTCGTGCGCGCCCGTCAGCGCGGACGCTGGAAGCACATTACCGCCCCTGAGATAGCAACGAGATCCCATCCTTCGGGACCCATTCGCTGCATCACCTCGGTTCCGCTCACCGCATAGCTTTCAGGGGTCCGGCCGGACATCGCGACACATTGGCCCTCCCATCGTTGCACGCCGGCAGCGGCCTGCTGCGCCGAGAGCGGACGCACGACAAGAGCCTCAATCGAGGGCCCTCCCATGCACCCGGCGACGAAGGCGATGACGGCGGCGATGATCGTGTTCTTCTTGGTCATGGCGCGGATACTACGCCAGCCTGGCCGCGGCCTGTCTCCGAGCTGCGCCGACGGGGGCATCTTTGGGGGGAGTGCTCGGTCGCGGGCTGCGCCCCCTGGGCGCCGGCCCCTTGGATCCGAGGGCGAACACGGCCCGGGCCATCTTTGTTCTTTACGTCGAATCGCCCAGACGCTAGCGAGGCGCGGCGCCGCTCCTACGGTCGAGGTCGCCCCCCCGCCCGGAAGGACCCAACGACGCCATCTCACTCGGCGACATCATCGCTGTAGTCGCATTGCCCTCGGGAAGCTCGCCGACAACAGGCGGCGGATTACCGTTCGATCGTGAGATCGGTCGAGCCAACAGTCATAAACATCCTTCGGTCAGGCCCAGGGCGCTCCATCTCACAGAGAATGTGAGGCATGATCTCGCGTATCCGATCCGCATCTTCCCATTCCGGACACTTCATGAAGAGGCACGAGGCGCGACGGTGTTCTGCCCGCCTACCGACGAGCGCTTTGAAGTGCTTCACGTTGTGAGTGAGTATGCACGCAGACGCGTCGTTCGCGTACGCCGCTACATCATTGTCAGAGGCACCGATGCCCAGAACCACTCTCACGAGATGCACCACCTGTTTCTCGGCAAGGAACACATCGCGCACCGCGTCCGGCATGTTCTCGTCGAGAAGAAAGCACTTCGGCGAAACCATCTGGTTCCCCGTCCTCGACTGCCTTGTGCCCCGCCCCTTATGCGACGTTGCGCGCTTCTGCCTTGATTGCGGCGCGGACATCTTCCTCGCTGAGGATCGGGTATTGACGTAGGATCTGTTCGACGGTGTACCCGTGCTTGTGGAAGCCGTAGATGGCGCTGGTGGTGATGCGTGTTCCCGCGATGCACCTTGCATTCGACTGGACGGTGCGCTTCTTCAGCGTCTGACCGATCTCATCAACGCGCCTGCGAGTGTAGAGTTGCTCGGCTTCATCCGCCACAGCACGCTCAACCTTCTCGACGGGAATCTCCTCGATCACGCACTGTCCGACCTTGCGGACGGACACGGGCTTCCCCTGCTCGTCGTAGTAGACGAACTCCTTCCCAGCAGTGCCGAAGCGGAGCGATGCCCAGGGGTCCTCGTATCGCTCGGTCAACCACGCCCCCGCCTTCTTGAGGCTCTGCAGGGAGATCCCTCGATCTCGAAGGATTCCAAGCGTCCGGAGCGCCACGACGTCGCGGAACGAGTAGAGGCCCGAATCGTAGTGAGGCAGGTAGAACTTCGCCTTGGCCCACGCACGAAGCCGCCGCTCGGACACCCGTGCAAGGGTGGCCGCTCGATGCAGCGGGAACGCGAGAGGGTGGGTCACGACTAGATCTTGCTCCGTGGACGCAGGTCCGAGCAACCTATTGCGTCCTTTCAAAGTTGCAAGGGTTCCGCCTTCGTCGCAATTGTGAGTGATTCTGGGGACTGCCGACCGAGGTGCGGGTCGTCCACGACGATCAGACGTACCGAGCCAGAGCATCGTCACGGGGCATCGTCGTCCCGGTAGTCGGCGGGATGCCACTGTTCGCCCTCGAGGTCGTCGACGCGGCAGAACTCAGGGACATGCGTCCTCGCTGCCCGCCAGGTGCTGGGCCAAGTCGCGCGCGTGCATCGCCCGCAGCGCTCGACGGTGAGGCGCGTCCAGGCGGCTCCCGGCCATCTGCTGCCGGGCGTGCTCGTGGGAGATGATGCCCGCGAGGGCCGCTTCAAGGATGTTGGTGCAGCGCTGGCGCTCGGCGGTTCGGGCCAGCTCCGCTGCGTACAGGTCGGCCGCCTGAAGGTCGTCGACCCACTCGACGATACGCTGGGGGGTGATCTGCTCGAGGGGCAGCGCGCCCAGGTCGGGCGCGATGTGGAGCGGGAAGTTGGTCTCTTCCTTCGCTGTCCCCCGACGGACCGCGTCGCACCGGAGCATCGGGCGGTGGGAACCTTCAGTAGTTCCGGGAGGAGGGTTCGAACCTCCATTCACGGATTCAAAGTCCGTTGTCCTGCCATTGGACGATCCCGGAGTGTCAGCGCGGGGCAGCCTGGGCTACCCCGCGCTGATCGGGGGCGTGTCTATCACGAAGTCCCCGCGGGCGCACGGACCGTTGCGCACGCCTCGGGGGCCTGCCGGGCGACCACCCCCCACTCGCCCCAGGCGTCCGGCGCGGAGCCCAGCTCGTCGTGGCCGGGTCCGGTCGGCAGCCAGGTGGGCACCCCGGGCGGCTTCTTCAGCGTGAGCCCGGAGCGGCTCAGGGGGCGGTCCCCCTTGCGTTGGTTGCAGGGCTTGCAGGCGGCCACGACGTTGCCCCACGCGGTCTGCCCGCCGCGCGCCTTCGGCACGACGTGGTCCAGGGTCAGGTCCCGGGCGGACCCGCCCTGCCCGCAGTACTGGCACACGAAGCCGTCCCGCCGCAGCACGTTCAGCCGCGAAAAGCGGATGCGCTGCACGCGAAAGGGCACCGGGACGCGCAGGCGCACCACGCAGGGGAGCCGGAACGCGCTGCTCACCGTGCGGACCTCGTCGTCGTACTCTTCGAGCACGTCCACCTTGCCGCGAAACAGGAGGGCGATGCCCTTCTGCCACGAGACGATGCGGTGGGGTTGGTAACCTTGGTCGAGTACGAGCGTGCGCATGGTGGAGGATTTTCCGTAACGAATCTCCCTCGACCTAAGGTTTAGAGGTAAGTCGTCAAGCGTTGCGCCAACTCCAGTGATGACGTAATAAGCCCTCCGACGATGACTATGCGCCTAATTTCCCCCCTCTTGGCGACATGCGTCGCCGCCCTCGCGTTGACCTTGGGCAGCGCGCTCGTGCCTGCAGCGGCGTCCGCGGACCGCATCAACGCGCCTTCCCACGACGCGGGCCTCGGGTTCCACACCATCCGCTTCCGCACGGAGGACGGGGACGTGTACTCGCTGCACGCCCTGACGCTCACCTTCGACTACTGGGTGGGACGTACCTACGGCCTGATGCTGCACGGCGAGGCCTACTTCCCCATGCGCGGCGCGCAGCCGGGCAGCGGCGAGGACTACCGCGGCTCCATCCGGCGCGACTACGAGCAGCACTGGGGCATCGACGGCTCGATGATGTTCGGCATGCACCACGAGCTCGCCGAGAACCTGCACCTGTACACGGGCGCGGGCGTGCACCTCCAGGTGTTCCGCATCAACGACGCCGCGTTCTCCACCATCGAGGCGGTGACCATGGGTATCGGCGGGGTGGCCCGGCTGCGCTACGACTTCCACCGCCACGCGCACGTGGGCGGCCTTGTCGCGGCCGCCGTGGACCCGCTAGACCTCATCAAGCACCGCAACCGCGTCGTGGTGCTCTTCCCCATCACGCTTGCCGTGTCCGTCGGCACCCACTTCTGAGGTCAGCGCCATGGCTTACTCTATGCGTCTCTCCCCGTTCTTCCGCCGACTCCTCCCGGCCCTCTCGTTGCTGGCGCTCATGGCCTGCGACAAGTCCGGCGTGCACGACCTCGGTCGCGCCAACGACACCCTGTCCACCTGCGGAGCCGTGACGTCCACGTGGGTGCGCTCACTCGACGAAGAGACCGAGATCTTCGTGCTGGGCGCCGCGAACCCCGGCACCCGCGCGGACTCCGGCTGCTTCGTGCGCGCCCTGGTGAACCAGGACAGCAGCGTGGCCATGGAGGCCGGCTCGTTCCAGGTGAACGCCACCGGCGCGGGCTCCACGCAGATCCTGGCCACGTACCGCTTCCTGTTTCAGCCGGACCGCGGGCCGCTCCAGCGCGAGGGCGCGCGGCGCTTCGACCAGGACCCGCCCATCACGCAGACCATCCAGTTGGGGCGGGACGCGGCGCGGCTGACCCTCTCCGTGGACGGCGAGGCGCGTACCCTCACGGGCCTGCCCGAGGTCATTCGGCGCCTGGACCCGACCACCCAAGGGGGCGCCGAGGACATCTTCCGCCTGGTCAACATCATGTTCTACATGAGCCAGACGCGCGTGCAGGGCTTCGGTGCCACGGGCATGACCATGTACGTCACCCCGTCCACCTTCAACGGCATCGTGGCGGGCACGTACCGGGTGGCCGTGCAGGGGGGCCTGCGCATCGGCACGGACCTGACCTACACCGGCCTGCGCGACCTGACCGACATCCAGATGGACGGCAACCAGCACACCATGGTGGACCTGGGCGGTAACGGCCCCACCAGCGAGATGCTGCTCTTCACGCTGGACCACCCGGACCAACCAGACCCCATCCTGTACACCATCTTCTACGATGACCTGGACGTCATCAACGGCGCAGCGGGCGGGGGCGAGTACACCGTGGACTCCGACGGAAACATGTTCGTGCTGGACTGGATGCTGGCCCAGGACGTCCACATCCGGAACGTGCTGCCCGTCGGGGAGTGAGCGCGGGGCGGCCACGTCGCCGCCCGCCCTCCGTCACGCCTTGCGTGTGGCGCCCGCCTCTTGGGAAGCCTTGACCCAGGACGCCAGCGCGTCGCTCAGCTTGGCGCGCTCCCGCGCGTAGAACTCGGGCCCCACGTCGCCGGCCGCGTGCTGCGCGTGAAGCGTGGTGAGCTGCTCCAACAGCGCGTCCCGCTGCGCGTCACGGGCGTCGTGGAGGAGGCGCCGCGGATCGCGAGGCGAGGTGAGCATGTAGGCGCCGCCCAGCAGCATGAGCACGGCCAGTGCCACGGCGATGAGCCGCATGGGCCCGGGGCCGGGGATGCCGTCCAGCGTGATGACCAGCTCGCCCAGCGGCCCTTCGGTGGCCTCACGCTGCACGCCCGTCACCCACAGGCGCGCGGGGGCCTCGTGGATGCGGGGCTCCGGCAGCCCAGCCACGCGCAGGGAGATGCCGGCGGCCTCCTCGGACACCACCTGCACGGTGCGCACGCGCAGCGGCACGCCCGTGGCCACCCGCATGGTGCCGGGGGTGATGGGCAGGTCGAAGCCATAGAGCAGGGTCTGGCCGCCGGGGGGCACGGAGCCCTTGAGCAAGAAGCCCTCGTCGTCAGGCTCGATGCGCTGGTCGCTCATCATGGCCTGCGACTGGAAGCCCTGTACGCCCTCGGGGAGAGCAAAGCGCAGGCCCGCTTCGGGCAAGCGCACGATGGCGTCGCCTCCGTTGACCAGCTGCACCTGCTGCACGACGTGCAGCTTGCCGGCCGTGAACTCCACGCTGGTGTCGTACTGCCACACGAAGAGGAAGCGGCTGTCGTCGGTGATGGGCAGCCGCATGATCTCCACGCGGTAGCCGGCCTCGGCGGGCAGGCGGAAGGGCGTGGTGCTGGTGGTGGCCCCGTCGTCGGCCAGGTTCACGCGGTAGGCCTGCGCGTCGCCCGTGGGGAGACCCCGGAAGACGGCCACGCCATTTTCGTCGGTGCGCGCCTCGCGCGACGAGCGGGTCTGGTCCTGCGCCATCACGCCCAGGCGGATGATGGCCCCGGCCGCGGGCTGGTTGCGGAAGTCCCGGACATGCACCTCGATGCTGCCGACCGGCACGCTCTGCATCATGCCCGCCGCCGCCAGGGGGATGGCCTCGCCCGCGAGCTGCCGCATGCCGATGCTGGGAGCCGCCACGGCGGCCTCGGGGGTGGCGCGGGGGTTGGAGCCGGGACCGGTCAGCACGTCCGCTGGGCCGCGTGGTGCCTGCTGGGGCTCGGCCAGCTGAGCGTCCTGCGCGCTCGGCTGCGGCGCGTCTCGGCGCGCCTCTGGGGGCACGTCCTGGGCCGCGAGCGTGGCGGCCCCCGGCAGCGCCAGGGCCACACAGATCCACACGCTGGTCTTCCAGTGGGCGCGCATCATGACGGCCTCCCTTCCACACCGTCACGGGCGCTCAGGGCGGCCCCGCACTTCTTGCAGAACGTCGCGTCCGCGTCGTTGACCGTCTCGCACGCGCCGCACGGGAGCGGCGCCACGCGCGCCTGACACTCCACGCAGAACTCCGCCTCGGGCACGTTGGGGGCCATGCACTGGGGGCACAGCAGGTGGTTGTCGCGGGACCCGCTGTCGGAGGCCGACGGCCGGCTCCGGCGACGTCGCGGCGGGGCGGCTGCGTCAGCATCGGCCTCGCCGGGCGCCGGAACGGAGGCGCGGCGTGCGGGTGGCCGAGAAGACGCGCGACGTGTGTCTGCGCCCTCCGCGTCGCCGTCCCCGGACAGCAGCCCGGATGCGTCGGAGCTGAGCGAGCTGCCTGCCAGGTGGGCCTCGATCAGGCGCTCGGCCTCGGCGCGGTACGGCGTGAGCTCCTCGTCGAGGGCGCGCAGCACCTCTTTCGCCTCGGCGCGCATCTGCGCGTCCACCACGGCGAAGTCCTCGGTGGTGATCTTGCCTGCGTCGTGCTCGAAGCGCAGGTCCGCGATGCCGTCCACCAGGGCCGCCTTGCGCTCCAGCAGGCGCGCGCGGTCGCGGTCGGCGTTGTCACCCACGCCCACCTCCACCACGCCCAGCGCGGCGCGGATGCTCTGCCACAGGAAGAACAGCGCCGTGAGCAGCCCGGCCGCCGCCAGCGTGAGGAAGAACCAGGGAATGACGTCGTTCATGACTCGTCCTCGTGGCGGCGCAGCTCGTCCTCGAGCGCGCTCTCGTAGCCCGCGTCCGCGGCGGTGGGTGCCACGGCGGGCTCGGCGGCGCGTGCGTCGGTGGCTTCGGCGTAGGCGCGCTGCCAGCGGCGGCCCATGACCACCACGGCTCCGCCGCCCAGCACCAGGGCCACCAGCGGGCCCACCCACAGGACCTTACGGCTACCCTCGTCCGACGGGATGCTGATGGAGGCGTCGCCGTACTGCGCCCGGTAGCTGCGGATCAGCGTCTCGTTGGGCTCGCCCGCGGCCATGCGCGCGCGCAGCTCGGCGCGCTTGTCCTCGGCCCAGCTGCAGGCGCAGGTGTCCAGCGCCAGGCGCTCGCAGCTGCCGCAGTCGCACAGCAGCGTGTGAAAGAGCTGGCGCTCCTCGTCGTCGTGGATGACCACGGTGCCCGCGTGCAGGCTGCTGCTGTCGGCCTGCGCAGAGGCCCACGCGGGCAGGCTGGCCAGGAACGCCAGCAAGAGCGCGACGAAGGCGGTGGTGGCGAGGCGCAGCGCGCGCTTGCCCGGCCCCTTGGCGCGCGCGTCTTCGGCGCGCAGCAGGTCCACCGTGCGGGGCCAGAGGGAGATGACGCAGCCCAGCAGCACCAGCATGCCGCCGAACCAGATCCACCACACCAGCGGGCGCACCTTCACCTGGAAGGTGGCGCGCCGCGTCTGCGGGTCCACCGTGGCCATGATGACGTAGAGGTCCTCGCTGGGGCGGCTGTGGATGGCCACCTCGGTGGTGGGCATCTCGGGGCGCAGGCGGTAGATGAACTTGGCCGGGCTCACGCGCTGGCCGCTGGCGGCGCCGTGGCGGGTGAGCAGCATGTCGGTGAAGATCATCTGCTTGGTGGGGTCCACCTCGCGGCGCGGTCCCTCGTACTGCAGGTCGTACTCGCCCAGGTCCATGGTGCCGCCGGGCAAGAGCGCGGCCTCTTCCGTGCGGTCGTACGCGGCGCCGGTGAAGCCCACGAACATGAAGACGATGCCCAGGTGCACCACGTAGCCGCCGTAGCGGCGCCGGGCGCGCGCCACCAGCTTGAACAGCGCGGTGAACAGGCTCTCGCCCTTGCGCATGCGCACCGCGGCGCCCCGCGCGAACTCCTGCACGATGCTGGCCGCCACGAAGCCGCAGGTCACGCTGGACACCAGGGGCGCCGCGTCGTGGAAGACGCCCATGATGGCGCCCAGCCCACCGCCGTAGATGGTCTCGCCGTTGACGATGGCCGGCCGGCCGATCATGCCGCCCACGAGCGCGTGCACGGCCCCGGCCACCACCGCCGTGATGGCGGGCGCGCGCAGGGACATCAAGAGGCTGCGCCCGCTGGCCTTGCGCCACGCGATGAGCGGCCCGAGCCCGGCCAGGAAGAGCAGCGCCAACCCCAGCGGCGTCATCCACTCGTTGAAGAAGGGGGGGCCCACCGTGGCCTCTTCGCCGTACACGAAGTCCGAGATCTTGGGCCACAGGGTGGCGCCCAGGACGCCCACGGTCATGCCCAGCAGGATCCAGTTGTTCACCAAGAAGGCGAACTCGCGGCTGAGCATGGACTCGATGCGGTGCGTCCCCACCAGCTTGGGCAGGCGGTAGAGGATGGCCGCGGTGATGACCACGGCCAGGAACACCATGAACCACACGAAGTACGTGCCGATGTCGCTCTGGGCGAAGGCGTGCACGCTGGCGATGAGCCCCGAGCGCGTGAGGAACGTGCCGAAGATGGTCATGAAGAACGTCAGGCAGATGAGGAACACGTTCCAGACCTTGAGCATGCTGCGCCGCTCTTGGATGAGCGCGCTGTGCAGGTAGGCGGTGCCCGTGAGCCACGGCATGAACGACGCGTTCTCCACTGGGTCCCAGGCCCAGTAGCCGCCCCAGCCGAGCTCCTCGTAGCTCCACAGGCAGCCCAGCAGCAGGCCCAGCGACAGGAAGGCCCAAGTGACCATGGCCCACGGCCGCGCCATGTGGACCCACTCGTTGTCCAGGCGGCCGCTGAGCAGCGCCGCGAACACGATGGAGAACGGCACCGACCAGCCGACGAAGCCCATGTAGAGCGAGGGCGGGTGGATGGCCATCCAGTAGTTCTGGAGCAGGGGGTTGAGGCCCTCGCCGTCCGCCGGGCCGCCGTCCAGGTATGTGGCGAAGGGGTTGGCCGGGAAGAGCAGCAGGATGCCGAAGAACAAGAAGATGCCCATCAGCGTGGCCAGCACGTAGGGCTGCAGCTCCACGTAGCGGCCGCGCATCCACACGGTGAGCGCGGCCGTGTACCCCGACATCAGGAAGGTCCACCACAGCAGCGAGCCGTCCTGACCACCCCACAGCGAGGTCACCAGGTACCACCAGGGCATGCTGCGGTCGCTGTATCGCGCCACGTAGGTGATGCGGAAGTCGTGCGTCTGGAAGGCGTAGGCCAGCACGGCCACGGCCATCAGCACGAACCCGCAGGTGGCGAAGGTGCCCGCGCGCGCAGCGACCAAGAGGTGCGCCCGGCCGCTGGCGGCCCCGAGGCTCAGAGCCAGCGTGTACGCGGCGCTGACCAAGATGAGGCACACGGCGAGGTCGCCGAAGAAGGGGATGTCGGGGGTCAGCACGGGGCGGAACATACCCCCTGCCCCGCGCGCGCGCACCCCGTAGCCACCCGGGAGTGGGCGAGCGGGACCGCAGCCGGACGTGGGGCGTGCGACAGCGGGGGCTTGGTCTGCTAGCGTCGCCCGCCTATGGAGACCCGCCCCCGGCCGAGCCCCGGCCTCTACGACCGCTTTGGCGGCCTCTACACCCCCCGCGAGATGAACACCCTCGGGCGCTACCTCGAGGACGAGCTGCAGCGCAGCCAGCAGCTGCTCTCGCGCCCCGGGCACCCCAAGGTCTGCTTCCTGTCGTACCTGCTGCGCAACGAGCGCCGCGAGACCGTGCGGGCACGCCTGGGCGCCATCGCCGAGCACCGCGTGGACACGCGCACCCACGTCTTCTGTGACGTGCGCGTGGGCAGCTACCGCTACGACCAGGTAGCCCAAGGGGGGCTCGAGGACAACGCCCCCGAAGACGAGAGCGTGCGCTACATCGAGATGCCCACGGAGGTGTCCGAGGACGCCTACCGCGTGGCCCTCTGGCGCCTGACCGAGGCGCGCTACCGCGAGGCCGCCGTCCAGTACTACGCGCGCAAGAGCGACGAGGTCCACTACGTGGACGAGGCCCGCAAGCTCCCGGCGCGCCGCAAGATGGAGGGCGCGCGCTACGGCAAGCTCACGCGCTACCCGGAGCTGGACGTGGAGCGCTGGCGTCACACGCTCAAGCGGGCGTCGTCGCTGCTGCGCGGCAGCCCGGACATCCAGGTCTCCGAGATCGAGCTGTCGGCCTGGCACCGACAGCAGCGCTTCGTCTCCACGGAGGGCGCGAACATCGCCGAGCAGCGCGTGGTCTACGACCTGCACGCCACCTTCTGGATGTTGGCCCCTGGCGGCTACCGTGTGGAGCAAGAGGTGAGCTTCGTCACGGGGGACGCGGACGAGCTGCCCGACGAGCAGGGCATCCTGGCGATGGTGCGCGAGCGCATCGCCTTGCTGCGCTTGATCGCGGTGGCGCCCCACCTGCCCTCGTACACCGGGCCTGTGCTGCTGGCGCCTGTACCGGCGGGCCTGTTCTTCCACGAGGTCATCGGGCACCGCCTGGAAGGCTCGCGCCTGCTGTCGTCGGACGAGGGGGCCACCTTCGCGAACCTGCGCAACAAGCCCATCGCGCCCAGCTTCGTGGACATCGTGGACGACCCCACGCTGAAGCGCTTTCGTGGGCGCAGCCTGATCGGCTCCTTCCGCTACGACGACGAGGGCGTGCTCACCTCGCGCGCCAACCTGGTGGAGGCCGGCGTGCTGCAGGGCTTCTTGACCACGCGCACACCCATCCCGGGCCAGCGCGAGCTGAACGGCCACGCGCGCGCCTCCCGGCACGAGCGGCCCATCTCACGCATGGGCAACCTCATCGTCACCAGCCGCGAGCCCCAGGACCCGGAGACCCTCTTCCAGACCTTCCTCGAGGAGATCCGCCGCCGCAAGCTGCCCTACGGCATCCACGTGCTGGCCACGCTGGGCGGTGAGACGGACACCCGCAGCTACGACTTCCAGGCCTTCAAGGGCGAGATCATGCACGCCGAGAAGGTCACGCCCGACGGCGAGCGTACGCTCTGTCGCGGCGTGGACTTCGTGGGCACGCCCCTGTCCGCGCTGGACTCGCTGGTGGCGCTGGGCAACGACGTCACGGTGGACAACGCCTACTGCGGCGCGGAGTCCGGGATGATCCCGGTGTCCACGGTGTCGCCCAGCGCGCTCATGTCCAGCCTGGAGCTGCAGTCCAAGGACCGGCAGCGCTTCGCCCCCTTCGCCCTGCCCCCGCCGCCCATCAACCGCCGCCCCTGAGGTGGCTGGCTAGAGGTACGGGCTGAGCAGCCACGCGCAGCCGTCGCGCAGCCGACGCAGGCGGCCACGCTGCGCGTACTCCTCGGGGGTCAGTCTATGCGAGGCGGCGATGCGCTCGTCGATCACCGCGTCCATGGCCGAGGCGAACGCGACGTCGTAGCACTCGAGATCCAGCTCGAAGTTCAGGCGGTGGCTGCGCGGGTCCCAGTTGGACGAGCCGATCATCACCGCCGTACCGTCCACGACGAAGAGCTTCGTGTGGTCGAAGGGCGCGGCGGACAGGTAGATGGCGCAGCCGACCTCCACCAGCGCGCGCAGCTGGTGCGTGGCCGCCCACTCGACGAAGCGCAGGTTGTTGTCGCCGGGCAGCACAAGCTCCACGCACACCCCACGCATCACGGCCAGCCGCAGCGCCGAGAGCAGGCGCGTCTCCGGCAGGAAGTAGGGCGACACGATGCGCACGCGCTGCCGAGCATGGGAGACCAGCGCCAGCCGCTTCCACAGCAGGCGCTCCATGTCGTAGTCGGGGCCGTCCGGGAGGCCGCGCGCGAGGATGTTCCCCGCAGCGCTGGGCTGTGACGCGAAGGCCGTACCGCCCAGCCGCTCGCGCGTGGCGAAGGCCCAGTCCTCGGCGAACACCTGCGCCAGGTGGGCCACCACGGGGCCGCGCACGTGGAAGTGCATGTCCAGCGTGGGGTGGGCCGTGGGCACGCTCAGCATGCAGGCTGCCCTGATGTTCATGCCGCCCACGAAGCCCTCGCCGCCGTCTATCACCAGCACCTTGCGGTGATTCCGCAGGTTCCAGTACGGCATGGTCCAGGGGATGAACGAGGGCATGAAGGTCGCCGTGCGCACCCCGCGGCGGCGCAGCGTGCGCACCATGGAGGGCGCCGAGTAGCGGGCGCCCACGGCGTCGATCAACACGCGCACTTCCACCCCGCGAGCCACCGCGTCCGCGAGGGCGTCCGCAAACATGGCCCCGGCCGCGTCGTGGTCGAAGATGTACGTCGCCATCACCACCGAGCGCTGCGCGCGCGCGATGGCGGCGACCATGGCGGGGTACGCGACGTCTCCGGTCACCAACGGGTCGATGGCGTTGCCGTCGGTGATGGGGAACGCGTTGTCCACGCGCGCCACGCTCAAGAACGGCGCGAGCTGGGGGTCACGCACGAAGCGCTGATCCAGCTCGGGGGTCTCCACGTCCCAGGTGCGGGCCACGATGGGCCGCGGCCGACGCCGGCGTCCGCGACGCTCGATACGGTTGACGCCCAGGATCAAGTAGAGCAGCGGGCCCACCACGGGCGCCAGCCAGATGAGCCCGACCCAGCCGATGGCGGAGGAGACGTTGTCCTTGCGCAGGACGACGTGGGCCGTCGCGAGGAGGACGGCCAGCAGCTCGGCCACTCCGACGAGGAAGGGCCAGGACGCCGCGAAGGCTTCGGTGGGGCTCATGGTGGGTTCGGGGCGCGCCGTAGCGCTACGCGAACGCTAGCACCAAAAACGTGGCGACCTGCGCTGCGGCGAGAGACCACCCCACGGCGCGGAGGTGCGTGGGGGCCGGACGAGCGACGAGCAGCCCGCAGGCCGCGAGCGCAATCGGCGTCAGCGCCCACGCAAAGTACGGTGCGATGGCGCCGTCCAGCGCCTGGGTCACGAACACCAGCCCGACCACCAGCGCCACCAGGAAGCCGAGGTAGGCCGCCAGGCCAGCCTCCCTGCGACGCTTGGGGATGAGCTCTCGCACAGTGAGCATGGCGACGCCGCCGGTGACGCCGAAGACCGCGTTGGTGAGGAGCGCGGTCTCCACGTCCCACCCGTTGCCGAGCGCCACGGGGACCCCAGCGGCCGCCGCCGTCACCGCCAAGAGGAGCGTGCCGAGGTCGCTCTTTTCGTGACGCCGCAGCGCAAAGAGGCCCACCAGCGCGACCAGCCCGGCGAGCGCGGCGACGCTGACGCGGGTCGGGAGGTCGCCACGCGCCAACGCCGCGAGTCCGGCCGCCGCCGCGACCGTCGCGCGAACGAGGAACGCACGACGCGCGGCCCCGCCTAGCTCGCGCCGGGCGCGCGCACCGCGCTGGGCCAACAGCACCAACGCTGGCTCGTGCGCCAGGAAGGCCGCCACGGTCGCGATGGCGAAGCCCGCGCCCACCCACGACGGAGCACCCCGACAGAAGGCCGTGAGCAGGGGCGCCAAGATCAGCGCGTAGGCCCCGTGCTCCTTCGGCAGGAAGAGCGACCGCGGCGACGCCGGAGCGGGGGGCCGGTCGCGGTACGCCGTCCCGTGGAGCGAGGTCGAGGTCAAGCTCATGAGCGACGGCGAAGCACAGCGCGTTCCAGCGCGCTGGCCCGTCCATATTGCGCTCCAACAGCCGCGGGCGGCGCAGGGATTGCGCGCGCGCCAGCGGGGAGCGCAGGCGCTGCGCGAGGACGTCCGTCGCGAAGACCACCCCACGGGGGGAGGTTGCACACACGTGGTTTCGTCGGCACCATGCCTTCGCCTGCGCGCTGCAGGCGGAGGCCCAAGAATGAGTGAATCACAGCTCCTGCTCGACCGCGTCTACCACTGGGAGAAGACGACCCCGAACCAGCTCTACATGACCCAGCCCTTCGGCGGTGACCGGATCGAGGAGTACTCGTGGAAGCGCACCGTGGACGAAGCGCGGCGGATGGCCAGCTACCTGAAGTCGCTGGACCTCCCCGCCGGCTCGCGTATCGGGATCCTGTCGAAGAACTGCGCGCACTTCATCATGAGCGACATCGCCATCTGGATGGCGGGTCACGTCTCCGTCGCGCTCTACCCGACGCTGGCAGCCGAGACCGTGCGCTACTGCTTGGAGCACGCTGACGCGAAGCTGCTCTTCGTGGGCAAGCTGGACGGCTGGAACGAGATGAAGGAGGGGGTGCCCGAGGGCATGCCCTGCGTCAGCTACCCGCTCAGCCCGCCGAACGACTTCCCGACGTGGGAGACACTCATCAAGGCGCACGAGCCCCTCGCCGAGAGCCCCTCGCGCACCCTCGAAGAGATGGCGATCATCGTCTACACGTCGGGCTCGACGGGGCAGCCCAAGGGTGTGGTGCACAGCTTTGGCACCATCGGCGTCACGGCGGACAACTTCGTGCGGCTCTTCAACGTGACCGGCAGCGACCGCCTGATCAGCTACCTGCCGCTCGCACACGTGTTCGAGCGCGCCGCCATCGAGTGCCTGAGCGTCTTCTCGGGCGCGCAGGTGTTCTTCGCCGACTCGCTGGACACGTTCGTGCAGGACATCCAGCGCGCGCGCCCCACCATGTTCCAGAGCGTCCCGCGCCTGTGGCTGAAGTTCCAGCTGGGCGTCTTCTCCAAGATGCCGCCCAAGAAGCTGGACCTGTTCCTCAAGATCCCCATCTTGAACAACATCGTCCGCAAGAAGGTGCTCACCGGGCTGGGCCTGCAGGACACGCGCTTGGCCATCAGCGGCTCGGCGCCCATCCCGCCGGAGCTCATCGGTTGGTACCGCAGCCTGGGGCTGGAGCTGCTCGAGGGCTACGGCATGAGCGAGAACTTCTGCTACTCGCACATGGCGCGCCCTGGTCGCGTGCGTCCGGGCTACGTCGGCGAGCCGGATCCGGGCTGCGAGGTCCGCATCAGCGAGGCCGGCGAGATCCTGGTCAAGAGCCCCGCCAACATGCTGGGCTACTACATGGACGAGGAGCGCACGAAGGAGTCGTTCACGGAGGATGGCTTCCTCAAGACGGGTGACCGCGGCGAAGAGGACGAGCTCAAGCGCCTGAAGATCACGGGCCGCGTGAAGGAGCTCTTCAAGACCTCCAAGGGCAAGTACGTGGCGCCGGCGCCCATCGAGAACCTGATCAACACGGACAACCACGTGGAGGTCAGCTGCGTGAGCGGCTCCGGTCAGCCGGCCGCCTACGCCAGCATCATGCTGGCGCCGGACGTGAAGGCCAAGCTCGGTGACCCGGCTCAGAAGGCCGCCATCGCCAAGGAGCTCGAGGCGCTGCTGGACAGCGTGAACTCGCGCATCGAGAACTTCGAGGAGATGCAGTTCTTCGTGGTGGTCAAGGACGACTGGCAGATCGAGAACGGCTTCTTGACGCCCACCATGAAGATCAAGCGCAACGTCATCGAAGAGACCTACGAGCCCAAGCTCGAGGGTTGGTACAAGAGCAAGCAGCGCGTCATCTTCGAGCAGTGAGCTTCGCGACGGCATCGGGTAGTCTCACCCGGTGCCGTACCGCAAGCGCGACATCGAAGAGCGAGGAGAGCCCACGGGAGGTGAGGGCATCGTCGGCGACCTGGTGCGCCAGTTTGCCGACCCCTACGCCTTCTTCCGTGAGCTGGTGCAGAACGCGATCGACGCGGGCAGCGCGGACATCCGCGTGGACATCGCGCGCGACGGCGACGGCGCCCTGCTGATCTCACTGCGAGACGCGGGCGAGGGCATGGACCGCGAGACGATGGAGACCAAGCTGCTGGTGCTCTTTCGCTCCGGCAAAGAGGGGGTCGCCGGGAAGATCGGCAAGTTCGGGATTGGCTTCGTGTCGGTGCTGGCCATCGGGCCGACGGTCGTGAAGGTGCAGTCCACGCGCGGGGGCAAGGGGCACACGCTGCATTTGTACGCGGACCACTCGTACGAGCTCTTCGAGCACGGCGGCACCCGCCCCGGGACCACGGTCACGCTGGTGGTGCCCGTGCCGCCGAAGGACGCCGAGGTACGCGTCAAAGAGCACGTGCAGCGCTCGCGCACGGCGCTCCGGCGCTGGTGCGAGCACGCCCAACTGCCCATCACCCTGCACGTGGACGAGAGCGCGTTCGGGGACGGCCGGGCCGAGCGCATCGACCGCGCGCTGCAGCTCGACGACGCGCTGTGCGTCGCGCGCACCGACACGAGCGACGGTCGTACGAGCATCCTGGTGGGTCTGAGCGGCCGCGACGGGCAGCGCGCCGCGTTCTACAACCGCGGCCTGCTGCTGGCAGAGACCGAGGAGAACCTGGGCTTCCGCGGGCTGGTCCTGAAGGTGCAGGACGCAGAGCTGGGTCACACGCTGAGCCGGGACAACGTGCGCCGCGACGAGCGCTTCGCCCATGCGCTCGCCGTAGCACGGAGCGTCGTGGCGGGAGGGCTGCGCAAGGCCGTGCAGGAGGCGCTGAAGGCTGCCTGTAGTGACAGACAGGGCTACTTCGAGCTGGCGCAGGCGGTGGCGTACACCACGCTGGACGTCAGCGGCTTCCCGCTGCCGCTGCTGGACGGCGAGGAGGGCAGCCCGCGCCGCGCCCCGGGGCGCGCGCTGGCCTGGCGGCCGGGTGTCCTGCGCGGCGCACGCGAGCACGGCGCCATGGTGGCGTTCTTGGCGCGGCGCGGTGACGCGGTGGTCGACCTCGGCGCGCTGCCGGAGGGGTATGTACAGCGGCTGAAGGAGGCCCGCGTTCGCATCGACGAGAGCTGGATGGCGGAGCTGTCTTCCGTGGACTTGGTCGAGGCGGCGCCGGGCTCGAGCGATGCTCAGCTCCTCTTGCATGTGGGTGCGGCGCTGAGCGACACCTACCGGGACCCGCGCGCCGTAGTCCTGGGCGTGGTCCACGGCGCACACTCGCAGCACGTGTGCGTAGGGCAGCCCGACGACGGGGGGCGTCCCGCAGACCCCTTCTCGCTCCTACCCTTCTGGCGCGCCCCGCTGGTGCTCAACGTGAACCACACCCTGGTCGCAGCCGCACGCGAGCACGCCAAGACGAGCCCGCGCTTTGGTGCGGACATGCTGTCGCGTGCGGTGCTGGAGACCCACGGAGCGCTCTCGCCGCGCCGCAGTGAGCGCCTGTTGGAAGACACGCTGCGCGACCTGCTGGACGCGCCTGGCGACGCCCCCGACGACACGCAGCGAGGGCAACCATGAGTCGCTCATCCGTGGACGGTCCGGGCCGCAAGGTCTCGGCGGGGCACCTGCGGGTGGACACGGCCCGCGCGGTCCAGAAGCTGCGCGAGTACCAGCTCGCTGCGCACGAGACCTGGGTGCTGGAAGTGTTGCGCGCGGCCATCATCCTCGGCGCGACGCGCTTGTCGGTGTCGGGGGACGCGGGCGACGTGGTCGTGGCCTGGGAGGGCGGGCTGCTGGATGACGAGACCATGCGCTCCGTGCTCGATGAGCTCGTCAACCCCGGCGTGGCGCGCCATGACGGGGCCATCCGTCGGCTGGCCACCGGGCTCAACACCGCGTTGGGTCCCACCCGCGTCGCGGGGCGGCACACCATGGCGCCCCGCTTCGTGGATCTGGAGCGCACGGACGCCGACGGGCGCCGCACGCGCGTGCGCTACACGGGCGAGCTGATCGACGCGAGCGCGGACGACAGCGAGGCCGGCCTGCGGGCGCTGGTGGCCACTCCGATCGCGGCGGCGCCCGCAGGCACCCCGGCCGGGATGCGTGTCCACTTGGAGCGGCACACGCTGCACACCTTCGTCCGCTTCCTCGGCCGCGCTGAGCCGGACGAGCTGCGCGTGGTGCGCGAGTGCGCCGACGACGTCCCCGTGCCCCTGCACATCGGCGGCGACGTGCTGCACTGCGACGACTCGTCCTTCGACCTGCTGCGGGTGCCGCTTGGCGACGGGTTGAGCGGTTTCGTGGCGCTCGTGGACCCGCACTCCATCCCAGAGGGCAACCAGCCCGCCTGGGTGGACTACGCGGAGCGGGGCATCATCCTCGCGCGCAGGCCGCTGGCGCTCTGGAAGGGTCTGAGCGAGCCGCGGGCCAGCGTGCCCATCCGCCTGTTCTTGGACCGTCAGGCGCTGCCCACCAACGCGTCGCGCTCGGACATCCGCATGGACGGCGCGCTGCAAGGTGCGCTGGACGTAGCGCAGAAGCGCGCGTTGACGCTCCTGACCGAGCTGACGCGACGCCTCGGCGGACTGCACGACGCAGCGCACGGAGCGAAGCACGACGACGGTGGCAGGCCGCTCGGCGCGGTGGAGCCGGGCTCATCCAACGGGCAGCACGCGGCGCGGGACGAACGCCTGCGGCACGCCGCGCTGCAGCTCATTGCGGCCCACGTGAGGGGGCGCGCGTGGTCCTTCACCCCAAAGTCGATGCCGTCCGAGCTGAAGGACCTGATGGCCCTGCCGCTCTCGAGAGACGCACTCGGTGCTCCGCGCCCCGTGACCGACTTCGGGCGCACCACCCGGCTGGTGTACCGCGGCGCCGCCCCGCTCAGCGCGGAACGATACGGTGACGCGCCCAAGGAGATCCTCTTCGTCCCGATGGGAGACGCGGCGGAGCGGCTGCTGGAGGACGGGGACGACGGGGAGCGGCTCGCCAGCTTCCTGGACGCCGCCGAGCGTGAGAACCGCGCGCGGGCCGAGTTCCTCGCGCGGCCGATGACCCCCGCCACCCTCTCCCCCACCGACCCGGACGTCTGGGTGGTTGTCCCGCTGGGCGCCCAGCCCGCAGGCTCGCTCGCCGCGCACTGGCCGCTCCCCCCAGCCGACGTGGAGGGCGAGTGCGCGCTACTGGGCGGCCGCGGCGCGACGGGCGGTTGGGTTCACGTCCTACACGAAGGGCGCGCGGTGGCGCGGCTCAACCGCGCCGCGCGCTTTGCGTATCAGGCCGTGGTCGCCTCCCCGCGACTGACGCCGGGGTCCAACTACCAGGGCGTGGTGGAGGACGCGGGGTATCAGGAGGCCATCGGGGCGGTCGGCCGCGCCGTCGTCATCGCCGCGGAGGTGGCCGCGCGCGTCGCGTCTGGGCACGAGAGCAACGTGCAAGGAGCCCAGCTCGGCGTCGCGGCCCCCAAGCCCGGCCCTCTCCCACGCGACCACGCGAGGACGCTCTTGCAGGTCTTCATCGGCGCACTACGCGACGCGGCTGCGGACGCCGACACCCCCTATCGGCTCGCCGAGGGGGCGACCAAGCGCTACGCAGCCTCCCCGCTCGCGCAGGCCCCCCTGGTCAGCGTCGTGGACCCAGCGGGCGCCGGGCGTGTGGAGTCCATCGTCGACGTGGTCGAGCGCGCATCCGCGACGGGGGCGCTGCTGTATCGCCCGGAGAGCGCAGGACAGACCGCAGGCCCACCGGGCCACCCGCTCGCGCTGCTGGAGCCCGAGGTGGCCCTCGCGCTAGCCCTGCTCGCTGGCGTGCGCCCCGCCCGGGTAGACGCCCCGTTGTCCAGGCGCCCCAGCCTGCCGCACATGCGCGCCGACGTCGTCTTGCAGGTGAGCCGCGACGAGTATCTCGCCGAGATCGGGTGGGGCGGGCAGGAAGGTGGCTGGGCCCTCGTGCGCGATGGCCTGGTGAGGGAGCAGAGCAAGCTCGAGGCCCACATCCTGCCGGTGTGGGTCAACATCGACGACGCGCGCGTCATCGTCGACGGCGCGACGGGCAAGGTCGCCCTGCGGCCGAACCACGCGACGCTGCTCCACGACCTCGAGCAAGCACTGCTGGCGGCGCTGATCGCCGCCGCGCGGGGCGAGGCTCCCCCCGGGCTGCGCGTCCAGCAGCCCACGGACGTCGCACGGCAGCTGTGTCGCGCCATGGCGGTCGCGCCGCGTCCCTTCCGCAAGCACTTCGGGGCGGACTACACGTGGCTCACGCGGGAGCTCCGCATCCCCACGGCGCGCGGCAACACGGTGACGCTGGGCACCCTCGCGCAACAGAAGACGGTCTGGTCCCTCCCCGTCGGCACGCGCATCGCGTTCGAGCACGCGGACTTCGACCCTGTCGCCGTGGACCCGGCCTGGCAGAAGTGGCTGGAGAGCATCCTCGGCAAGACGGTGCGGGACGGGACCGAGGACCTGCCCGAGATGGCTCGGCAGGCGGGTGGGCGCGCGCAGCGGGAGCGCGTCCTCGCGAGCGCCCCCCTCCCAGCCCCTACGACGACGCCCGAACAGCCCTTTGCGTGTGCTGTGGCGCAGAAGGACGTGTCGGGTGTGGTCTGGGTCGAGCTGGGCGCGCGCCAGACTCTGACGCTCACGGTGCGCGGCCGCCGGCTGTGCGAGCTGCCCACACCAGACGACCTGCCCCTGTCGGGCCGGCTGGACCTGCCCGAGGCGCTCATCGACGCGGCGTGGGACTCCCCCTCGCGAGCCGGCAGGAGCACGCTCGAGACGCTGCTGCGCGACACCGCGCGCAAGCTGCTGACGGACCTGGCCAGCGAGCATCCCCGCGAGCTGCTCACACCAAGGGGGCAGCGGCTGATCGACGCGTGGGCGCGAACCAAGACCCAGGCCAAGAGCGACGCGCGTGTGCGCGAGGTGCTGAGTCACGCCGCTGCGTGGCCGACGGTCCAGGGAGGCATGGCGTCCGTGCTCACCGCCAAGCGGCGCGGCAAGGTCCACGCGGCGGTGTTCGAGGGTGAGTGGCTGGGGCCGCACGATGGCGAGCGAAAGAAGTCCTACGACAACCCAGTGATCGCCGTGCACCCGCCAGTGCGGGACTCTGCGCTCGCGCGCTTCCTCGCGGCGGTGGAGGTCGGCGAGCTGGCGGACACCACGCAGGCCGTGCACCAGCTCCAAGCGCGCCGCCGCGTGGAGCAAGGCCAGAGCGAGCGACCACGGCTCGGGCAGCCCGACGCCCTGTCCATCGCGACCTTGTGCAAAGACGACTCTCGGCTGCTGGCCAGCCTGGGTCCGGGGGAGGCGCGCCTTCATCCCACCGCCCACGGCTCCAACCCCACCGCCGTCCGGCTCCACTCGCTGGGGTCGGTCGCCGCGACCTGCGCGCTGCCGGTCTTTCCGCCCATCGAGGTGGCCTTCGAGGGCACCGGCTTCTTGGACCCGTCGCAGCGCGATCAGGTCGCAAAGCGCCTGGTGGGGCCGCTGACACAGCGCATGCAGCGGCTGGCTGCGCTCCTGGTGCGGCACGCGTTCGAGAACGAGCCGAGCGTCGCGCTGCGGCAAGCCACGCGCGCGGCCTGGCTGGAGCGCAGCACGCTGGATGACGCGCTGGTGGAGACCCTGCCCGTCTTGCGGACCACCGCCGGCGACTGGCTGTCTCTCGCGGCCCTGCGCGCCACGGCGGAGGGCGGGGAGGCGCAGTGGTACACAACCGACACCACGTGCACCATCATCCCTGAAGAGGCCGGACGCAGCGCGCTCCTGCTCACGCCGGCAGAGGCCAAGGCCCTCGGGTCGCGCTTGACTCTCGAGGACGCGACCGAGAGGCTGGCGCTGCAGCCCGTGCGCCTCGCCAACCAAGCGCGCCCGAGAGCGACCACCCTGGACGCGCGCGTCGCCCTCGCGGCGGTCAACGCACGCTCCGAGGAGGCCACGCTGGCGTTCGCCGAGTTCGGGGCCAAGGGCGGCCAAGGTCCGCGCGGGTCGCTGGTGCTCCTGACCCCAGACGCGGCGGGCCACGCCGGGCTCCACGCTCACCGCGACATGCAGCCCTTGGGAGTGCACGCGTGCCCACTCACCTGGCCCGCCTTGGTGCTGTTGGAAGACCCCGCGCTCACCCCCAACGTGCGCTTCAGCGGGCCCGAAGACGACAAGCGCTGGCGTGCGGCGTGCGCTGCGGCGGTGCGCGCCGGAGAGGCCGCCCTCGCTGCGCGCTTCGCCCCCGGCGACGAGTTCGGTGCGCGCCGTGTCGACGTCACCCTCCCCAGCGGCACCCTTGGCCAGGGGGTGATCCGTCTCGGCAATCCGCTCATGCGTGGCGACGTGGTGGTGGCGGGCACGGGCCAGACGCTGCGCGACTACCCTCTGCGCGGGGAGCTCTGGCTGTGCTCGAGCCCCGGCTCGGTGATGCGTCAGGTCGTTGGCGCACGGGACTCGCACGATGTGGTGAGGGCGGCCTATGGTCGGCTGGTGATCGACCTGGCCAGCGCGCTCAGCGCCACCGCCGAGCCCGCTCCCACGACGGCCGGCCAGCCGAGCGACGACACCTCCGTGTGGTCCTCCGAAGAGCGCGAGCTAGCGCAAGCGCACGTCCTGTTGGCCGCGCTCGAGGGGCAGCTTGGCCGCAAGCACCCCATCTACGACGCGTGGACTCTCACCTGCCTGCGCAAGCCGCTGACGCTGCGTGAGACCTGCGCACACATGGCAAGCCGCGCGCCGGTGTGGCGCGTTACGGGGGAGAGCGGGAGCGAGCCAGGCAACGCGGAGCTCGGTCTCGTGGAGGACGGCTCGTGGGTCAGCCGGGTGTTGGTGCACGCGCTGGGTCCCCGCTTGCGCCAGAAGGCGACGGCGCACGGGGTGGGTGCGCGGAGCAACCCCACCGGGCCCGAAGGCGACGGCGGCCACGAGCCCGGGGCTGCGTCCGGGTCCGCGCGTAAACGGGCCGCCGAGCGCGCTCTTCCACGCCTCTCGGACGAGCTGAGCGCGCGACTGGCCATCGCACGTGGCCCGGTGAGGCGCCCTCCCACGGTCTCGGTGGTCCCCCGCAAGAAGCGGCCGCTCGTCACCCTCAACCAACAAGGAGACGTCGTGCAGCTGGCCGGCGCCCACCCCGCGCTGCTCGCCATCGAAGCGGCCCTCCGCGAGGAGCGTGCCGAGGGCCGTCGAGCCGCAGTGGCGCTCGCCGCCCACGTCCTTTCGCTCTTCGGCGACACCATGCCGACCGACCGCGTCGCGGCGCTCGCGACGCTCGGCGCCAGCGAATCAGAGCCGGGAATGTAACGGTCGCGGCGCTTGTCCTACTGACGAAGTGTGACCACCCGGTGACGACTTCCCTGCACGCTGCTAGGCTCCTTAAACGGGTCTGGCGCTCGCAGCCTCGCCACGAACGCCATTCCCATCAACCTACGCCCTACCCAAGCGAACCAAGCGACACAACTCTAAGTCGAGCTAGACAAGTCAAGGTCGGAACCAGACCGCGCAATGCCGGGCAAGGGAAACGCGCGGTCTGGTTCCTAAAGCAAGGCTCGACAGTGGTGCAACATGGGTGCCAGCTCATTCTCAGGCTGATGCCCGCCGGCGCAGCGCGAAAACGCACCTTGTTTCGGAGCGGTTTCGCGTGTGAGTCGGCCGGGACAGCCCGCGCGGGGCTCCTGATGGTTGTGTGGAGGCAGGACATGTCGCGCGTGTTTCCGCAGCCGGCATGACACGAATGTCGCGGTGCCCTGCAACCGGCGGTACCTGCGAGGAGCGACGCGGCGCCCGGTCAGCAGCTGCGCTGCGCGGCGGCCCAACCCAACCAGACCGTCACGCCGGCTTGCAGCAACAGCCACGGCCCGGTCAGCATCCACGGCAGGAGCGCGGGACGAACCGTGGGCGCCAGCGCCTCCAGCAGGAGCTGCCCCCCCATGGCGAACGCCGCCATGCTGAGCAGCGGGCTGAGGCGCTTCACGCTCCCGAGCAGCGCGTAGGCGAGCAGCGGCAAGAGCGCTGTGTAGCCCAGGAGCGCGCCCACGTCCCCCAGCTGCAAGAGCGCCTGCGGGCCACAGTAGGCGCCGGCCGCCGCGGACGCGGGCCACCACGCCAGGAGCCCGGCCAGGCCCCCACCCAACCCGAACGCGCCGACGCTCGCGGCCGCAGGATGCACGGCGAGCGACTGACGACGGCGACCGCTACCCAACAGCGAAAGGAGCGCGAGCCCGCCGGCAGCCGCGCCGCCCCACGCGTGGCTGGCCGCCTGCCCCTCGAGCGCCGCGTCCGCCTGCACGATACCGGCACCGAAGTCGCTCCGCGGCCCGGCCTCGCGCGCGCTGCTCAGCAGGCGTCGCTCGAGGGCGTCCGGGTCGCGCAGGCCCTGCGCGCGCAACAGCGCGGCCACCCCGGCCACGTGCGGCGCCGCCATGGACGTGCCCTGGAAGCCCAGGTAGTCGTGCCGCATGGGGTCCCCGCGCAGCATCGTGTTCTGGACCACGCCGTCCGGCATCCCGTCCCCGTTCTGGTCCACGCGCAGGTCACCGCCCGGGGCCATCAGGTCCAGCGCGGCGCCGTAGGACGAGTAGAACGCGCGCGTGCCGTCGGCCCGCACGGCCCCCACGGCGAGCACGTGGTCGTGGGCGGCAGGGTACTCCACGCGGCCGCGCCCGGTGTTGCCCGCGGCTGCCACCACCAGCACACCCTTCCCGTGCGCATAGCGGATGGCGGACTCCGTGGCGCGCGAGGGCAGCCCGCCACCCAGGCTCATGTTGATGATGTGCGCGCCGTGGTCGGCCGCCCAGCGGATGGCCGCGGCAATGTCCCCGGAGCGCCCAGAGCCGCGCGCGTCCAGCACACGGAGCGGCATGATGGTGGCTTCCGGCGCCACGCCCGCCACGCCGAGCGCGTTGTGCGTGGACTGCGCCACCGTGCCGGCTACGTGCGTGCCGTGCCCGTGCTCGTCATCGGGCGTCGCGTCTCCGTCCACGAAGTCCCAGCCGGGAGCGAAGCGCGTGCCGGCCAGATCCGGCGCCTGTCGCCCACGCGCGTGGTCGCGATAGAGCACCCCCGTGTCGATGACGGCCACCACGCTGCCGCGCCCACGCGCCCGCAGCCAGGCCTGGGGCATCTGAATCTGGTCGAGGTGCCACTGGTGACGGTAGTAGGGGTCGTTGGGGCGGAAGGTGCCGCGCTGGACCTCGGCGTCGGGGCCGCCCGGGGCGTCCGCGTCGCCGGGGGCAGGCTCGCCGCCGTCGCTCGGGGTGACATCCACGAAGCTGGCGTCGTCGGGGAGACGCACCACGTGCTCGCGCTCGAGAGACTCGACGGCCGCGGCGCCCTCGAGCGCCCGCACCAGGTCCGAGAGCTCGCTTCCGGGGACGTGAACGCGGTACAGGCGTGCGGCAGCGCTCAGCTCCGTGCCGAGCGACCCGTCCGGCCACGGCAGCGGCGCGATGGCGTCGTCGATCAAGCGCGAGATGCGCGCACGCTCGGCCTCGTCGCTGTCGTCGCTGAGGTCGAGCAGCAGCTCCGAGGGACCCGCGCCCGCGCCCGTCAGCAGCGCCGCCCGCTCACCGCTGCGGTCGGTCTCTTGCGACCCAGGTGAGCGCGCGGCGACGGACCAAGACGCCGCCCCGAGCAGGAGCCCGCAGGCCAGCGCGAGGCGCGCGAAAGGAGACGGACGGGACGTGGCTGCCACGGCAACACGGTAGTCGCCGGCGCCGCGCCCTGCAACGAGCTCACTCCCAGAGGAGCCGCAGGTCGCTCAGCTTGCGGGTGCCCCGCTCGAAGGTCGCGAACGCGAGTCCGTCGACCGTGCGGCCTTCGTACCGCGCCGAGCAGCGCGCGCTGACCACGTCGCCCGACGCGATGGGCTCGTGAAAGGTCAGTTCGAGCCCCAGCGCCGCGAGGGCGTCGAGGTCGGTGGGCTGCTCTCGCAGGCGGAAAGTGGCGCCCGGCGTGAGCAGCGCACGCGCGGCCTGCAGGTCGTTGGCGCGCAGCGCCACAGCGAACGCCAGCATGGCCTCGCGCCCCGGGCGGCGGGCCCCCTCACGCGTGCCGGCCACGTAGCGCTGCATCCACTCGCGGCCGAGGTAGCGCGCCATGCGGGCGCTGGACACCATCATGGAGGCCTTGCCGCGCAGACCGGCGCGCATGGTGCGCTGGGTGGCCTGCGACGCATCCCAGTAGGCGCCGAGGCGCTTCACGACCAGGCGACCGTCCTCCGTGCCGAGCTCGTAGAGCAGGCGCGTGGGGATGGCCGAACGTACGCCGAAGGCCATGGTGGGGCGCAGGACCACGTCACGTGCGACCACGTCCCCGACCACCACGTCGAGGCTCACGTCCACGCCCATGCCCTGCATGCCCGCGATGAAGGTGTCGTAGAAGAGCTCGAGGTCGTTCTTGCCCGACCCCGGTCGCGTGCGGACGTCCTTGCGACACGCCGGCGTGCCGACCGGATCGTGCACCTCCGCGTCGCTCGCGTAGAGCGCGAGCCACTCGGCGCGCGCGCGGCGATGGGCGGCGTCGGGGGAGGCGGCGGCGACCGCCAAGCGGGCCGCGCGAGCGTCGGGAGAGTTGGCCATGCGGCCCTATAGCAGCGCCTCAGAGCATGAGCATGTCGTCGTCGATGTCGCCGCCGTCGAGGGTCAGTTGCGTGTCCATCAGGCGCTCGTCGCTCAGCTGCTCGATGTACTCGCGGATCTCCTTCACCGCGTTCACCAGCACAGAGAAGCGCTCTCGGGACAGGAAGAGCACGGTGCACTGCGTCGCGGTCGTCACCGTGGCCGTCGTGCGCTCCTCGTGGAGGAGCGCGATCTCGCCGAAGACGTCCCCCGGCTTGAGCGTGGCGAGCAAGACGCGCTCGGAGCCGTCCACCTTGGACACGTCCGCCTCGCCGCTGAGCAGCAAGAAGAGGCCGCGCCCCTCTTCCCCCTCGCGAATGATGGGCGTGCCCGGCGCCAGGTCGTGCGCCGCGAAGCCGCGCACCAGGTCGATGCGCTGCTTCTGGTCGAGAGGGCGAAACAGAGGCGAGGTGGCCAGCAGGTTGTTGAGCAGTCGCTCGCGCGTGAACTTCTCGAGCGCCGTGGCGATGGCGCCCACCTGCGCCGAGGCCGCGACCAACGCCTCGCGGGGGAACTCGAGCAAGTCGCAGTCGTCCGTGGCGACCACCGTGGCGCTGCGGGGCTGCGCCGAGACGAGCGCCATCTCCCCGAAGATGGCGCCGTCATGGAGCTTGGCGAGCGCCTGCGAGGTGCCGTCGTCCTTGGCCCGCAGCACCTGCACCTCGCCCCGCGCGAGCACGAAGAACGACGTGCCGACGCTGCCCTGCTGGATGAGCACCTGCCCCGGCCGCGCGCGCACCAGACGTAGCGCGCCGAGCACGGCCGCGAAGTCCGCCGCGGGGAGCTCGCTGAAGACCGGGATGGGCGAGACCTTCTCCGGGTAGGCCGCGATGCGCGACAAGTCCATGGCGATGCGCGCGGCCTGCGTGGCCAGCTCGCCGAGCGGGGGCGGTGTGTCGAAGCGCAGCCCGTCCGGGAGCTTCAGGCCCGGGTCGCCCAGCGAGAGGCGGACACCACGGCCGAGCTTGGGAGAGCCCTTGGCGTAGAGCTCCGCGAGCCCGCTCAACAGCTGCCCCAGCTGCGGCTCGAGGGCCTCCAGCACCTTCAGCGCCACCAGCGCGCGCAGCGGGTACCCGGCGTGCGCCGCGTACTGCGCCAGCTTGGTGTAGACCATGGCGGCGGCCTGGGGCTCGCCGAGCGCCAGCAAGCAGTCGGCGACGCGCAGGCGCCCGTCCAGGCTGGCCGGGTTGAGCTGCACCTCCGCCGCGTAGACGTGGAGGGCCTCGGCGTAGCGCCCCGCGTAGAGGTGCTCGTCGGCGTGCTCGTGGAGGTCGTGCAGGGTTCGCATTGGCCGCAGGGTAGCAAAGTCGGGGGCTCGCCAGCGCGTTGTTGCGGAGCGATGGCGCGGCACGCTTCAGGGGGCGACGAGGGCGGTCGCCGGGAGCAGCTCCGGCTGACCCGGACGACAGCCTGCCGTCACCAGCCCGGCGTGCCCGACGAGGTGGTCCCGGCGCGCGCTGATCCACGTCATCATCTCGTCACGCAGCTCGGGCGGCCAGTCGTCGGGGGGTGAGATGGGCGCCCCGCAAGCCGCCACCGGCAGCAGCCGAAAGCGGGGGGCCCGCTCGAAGCCGCCCCAGAAGCGAACGTAGCGGTCGTCGTTCATCCACAGCGGCAGAAAGCGCAAGCTCACCGCCTGCCCCTGCACCAGCTCCACGCGCAAGAGCAGCCCCTCGCGCAGCATGGGGTTCTGATCCTTGGGCATGCCGCGGTAGTAGTCGCGGCGCGGCGTCGCCTGGCGCGCCATGTCACCCACGAAGTTGCCCAGGCCCCAGACGATGGGCACGCGGCGCTCACCGACCGTGAGCCGCTCCACCGGTAAGGGCACGTGCGTGCCGTGGACCACGATGACGTCCGCGCCCGCCTCGGCGAGCTGCTGCGCCCACTCGCGCCAGCGGGGCTTTGGGAAGTCCACCGCTTCGCCCAGCACATGGATCACCGGGATGAGCAGCTCGGTGTCGGCGCGCAGCGCCGCGAACGCCGCGATGGAGTCCTCGTGCAGGTCGGCGAGCGCGGGAGTCCCCGGGTCGAGCCGAGCCCGGTGGTGCCCGTCGTAGAACGGCACGAGCGTGATGCGCGCGCCCTCCTCGCCCACCACCACCGGCCACGTGACGCGCGGATAGTGTCCCGCGCCGCTGGTCACGAAGCCGTGCTGGTGTGCCGCGGCCAGGGTCTCCTCCAGCCCCTCCTCGTCCTGGTCGAGCGCGTGGTTGTTGCTCAGCATCAGGCCATCGACGCCGGCGCGTCGCAGCCCTTCGAGCGCGTACTCCGGCATGTTGAGGGGGATGGCCACCAGCCGCTCCCCGCCCCAGGTGGACCGGTCGATGGCGTTCCGGCGCGTCGCCACCGGGCTCTCCAGGTTGGCGAAGACGAAGGCCTGCGGGTCCCGGGCGAACCACGCCGAGACGGGCTCCAGGATGCGCGCATACGCGTCGGCTTCGGTGCCCTCGAGGGCGGCCTCCCCCTCGATGATCCGGCGCATGCCCTCCGAGATGAGCACGTCCCCGGTGATCCACACCACCGTCCGAGCGGGCTGGCGGGGCGCCGCTCCAGCCGCCGCGTGGGCGACCGGCTCTTCCGCAGGCGGGCGCGCGGGCGGGCTCCTCATGGCTGGCGGCGCCTCGGCGCGCGTGTGCTCGGTGCAGCCCGCCACAGCGCTGGCCACGAGCGCGAGCAAGCCGCACGCCGCGCGCGCCGCGTGGCCCTCTAGAGCGCGCTCGTGCCCCGCACGCACCCGTTCACCCCGCTCGCAGGGCGAGCAGGCGGCGCAGGGCGTCTTCGGAGGACGGGTCGCGGTCGAGCGCGGCCTGGAACGCTTGCTCGGCGCGCTCGCGGCGCCCGGTGCGCTCTCCGAGGATGCCCAGGTTGAGCAGCGGGTGAGGATCGGCCGGTGCCAGCGCGGCGGCACGCTCGAAGGCGCTCTCGGCCTCCTCCACCCGCTCGCTGTACATGAGCGCGACCCCGCGCCCGTTGTGGGCCTCGGAGCTGCTCGGCACACGGGCGATGACCGCGTCGAAGACCTGCAGCGCGGCCTCGAAGTCCCCCTGCGCGACGCGCGTGTTGCCCAGGCGCACCTCCGTGAGGAGCGTGGCCGGCGAAAGCTCGAGCGCGCGCTCGTACGCAAGCACGGCGGCGGGCAGGTCGGCGGCTGCGCGGCGCAGGTCCCCGAGCGCCACCCAGATGGACGCGTCACGTGGCGCGAGAGAGCGCGCGTGCTCGAGGTCGGCGAGCGCCAACGCTCCGTGGCCCTGCTCCATCCGGACCAGCCCGCGGCCGAGGTACGCGGCCGCCTCCCGCGGCGCGAGCACGAGCGCCTGGGCGTAGGCTTGCTCCGCGCCATCCAGGTCGCCGCGCACGCGCAAGATGCGGCCGAGGTCCATGTGCCCCAGCACGTCGCGCTGGTTCAGGCGCAGGGCCTCGCGGTAGGCGGCCTCGGCGCCCTCGAACTGGCGGCGCGCCTCGAGCGCCTCACCCAGCAGCGAGTGCCCTCGGCTGGCGTCCGGCACGCGCCCCAACAGGTCACGCGCGAAGCGCTCGGCGGCCTCGGCGTCTCCCACCTCGAGCGCGAGGCTGGCGGCGCCAACCAACGCCCTCGGGTGGTGGGGATCGCGCCGGAGCGCGTCTTGGAGGTGAGCTTCGGCCCGCTGGAGCTCGCCTCCGCGCCGGGCAATCTCGGCCGCCAGGAGTCGGCGCTCGGTGTCCCAGCCGCTCGCGGCGACGGCGTCATCGAGCGCCCGCTGCGCGGTGGGCAGGTCCCCGCGCTGGATGGCCACGAGCACGCTGGCGCGGACCTCCAAGAGAGCTGCTTCGGCGCCCACGTCGCCACGCTCGCGCGCACGCTCGAGGTGCGAAAGGGCGCTGCTCGCCGCCAACCGGTCGAGGGTCGGCGCCTCCACGATGTCCGCTTCGAGCCGAGCTCGCGCCTCCGCGAGGTGTGCCGCGCAGGCCGACTGCGCGTCGTGCTCCCAGAGGGCCCACGCCGTCACCCCGAGACCAGCGGCCAAGACGAGCAGGGCGGCGCGGGCAGCCGCGCGCCGAGAGCCTGCTCCCGGCTGCGTACGCGCGCGCGACGAAGGTACCGATCCCATCCCTGCCCTTTGCCTCGCCGGCACCGAAACCGTCAACAAATGTGCAAGGGTTGGAGCCCGACCGTCCGCGACGGCGGATGCATTATTCCGCTCAGATGCATCCGGGGCACTTCACTGCTACCGTCGCGGTGATGTTGGGCATCCTGAACTCCAAGTACGAGCTCATCGAACTCGCCGGTGAGGGTGGGATGGCGCACGTGTTTCGGGCCAACACCCTCGGGGCCGAGGGCTTCCGTCGCCCGGTCGCGGTGAAGCGCATCCTCGAGGGCTTCGCCGACAACGCCGAGTTCCTGGAGATGTTCGTGGAGGAGGCTCGCGTCTCGGCGAGCTTGCACCACCCGAACGTCGTGCAGATCCACGACTTCGACCGCGACGACGCGGGCCACTTCTACCTGGTGATGGAGTGGGTCCCCGGCGTGAACCTGCTCGACTGGTGCGAGGGGCACCGCCTCCGCGGAGAGCGGACGCCGTGGCACCTGGTGGCCGCCGTGGGCATCGAGGTCTCGAAGGGTCTCGGCGCCGCCCACGAGAACACCACCGAGGACGGGCGCCTCTCGCCCATCTACCACCGCGACGTCACGCCGCAGAACGTGCTGCTGAGCCAGTACGGCTACGTGAAGCTGACGGACTTCGGACTGGCGCGCGCCACCGACCGTGCGCGCATCACCCGCGAGCACATCGTGAAGGGCAAGGTGTCGTTCCTGGCTCCGGAGCTGACCGAGGGAGGTGACCCCTCGCCACAGTCGGACATCTTCGGGCTGGGCGTGCTGCTGTGGGAGTCCCTCATGGGCCGCAAGCTCTTTCACGGCCCTGGCCCCGTCGACGTCGTGCGCGCCATCCAAGCGGCCGTCATCCCGTCGGTGTGCGCCGAGCGCCCCGAGATCCCGCGCGCGTTCGACGACGTCCTCGCGCAGGCCCTCGCCCGCTCCGCGAAGGACCGCTACGCCACCACCCGCCAGATGTGCCGAGCGCTGTCCAACATCCTGCGCCTGACCCCCGAGGGCACCGACGCCGACGTCATCGCGCGCAGCGTGATCAACGCCCGCGACGCCCTGCGCCAAGGGCAGATCACGAGCGCGTTGCGCACCGAAGCCGAGGCCCTGCCGCTCACGCGCCGCAAGTAGCCGGTCACGCGCCGCAGGAACGCGCAGAGGGAGCGGGGTCCGCTCCGCCCCCGCCGATCACCCCGCGAGGATCTTCTGGAGCTCGCCCGACTCGTAGAGCTCGCGCACGATGTCGCAGCCGCCCACGAGCTCGCCGCGCACGAAGAGCTGCGGGAAGGTCGGCCAGTTGCTGTAGTCCTTCATGCCCTGCCGCACCTCCTGGTCCTGCAGGATGTTCACCGTGGCGAAGTCCGTCACGCCAGCGCGCTTGAGGACCTCGACGACGGTGGCCGAGAAGCCGCACTGCGGGAAGTTCTTGCTGCCCTTCATGAAGAGCACGACGGGCGCCTGCTGCACCAAGCCGTCGAGGCGCTCCTTGAGCTCTGGGGTGAGCGTGCTCATCTCAGCCTCCCTGCCCGGCCCACGTATCGGGCGTGAAGGTCTTGAACGTGAGCGCATGAACGGGTCCGTCCATGAGCTCGCCCAGGGCGCCGTACACCAGCTGGTGCTGCTTCACACGCGACTGTCCGGCAAACGCGGACGCCACGATGACAGCCTCGAAGTGATCCTTGGTGCCGGTCATGTCTTTGACCTCCACGTGGGTCACGCCGGTCAGTTTTTCTCGGAGCCGCTGCTCCAGCACGCTTGGTTCGACCATTCCGCATGGCTAAGCCCGCAGCGCGCTCGTGTCAATGACTCCCGGCGCCGCGCAGTGAACAACTACTCGATGC
The DNA here is from genome assembly GCA_020633075.1 of Sandaracinaceae bacterium. Lineage (GTDB taxonomy): Bacteria > Myxococcota_A > Polyangia > Polyangiales > Houyiibacteriaceae > JADJJE01. Next base: position 377,784 of record JACKEI010000001.1, on the reverse strand, counting down.
GGATCTGCTTGAGGCGCCGGTTGACGTCCCGCGCGAGCGTCAGCTCCTGGTCGCGCGGCAGCGTCGTGGTGGCCGAGAACAACGCGAACGCAGCCAGCTCGTGCAGCGCTTGGTGCAGAGCTTCCACCGGGCTCTCGTGCTCCACGGCGATCAGGGCCTTGGTGATCAAGGCCGCGTCCACGCAGCCGAAGTCGTCCATGCCCTGCCCGAAGAAGGGGCCGTAGCCGCTGCCCTCGATCCAGGCGTCCAAGGTCGCGCGCGTCTGGGCGACTCCGCCGTACGTGGCCACGGCGATGAAGATGTCCTGCATGACCTCGTTGAACGCGGCCACCAAGCGCGCGACGGTGTCGGTGTCGATGTTGGCCGCACGCCGCAGGGTCACCATCTTGGCTTGGAGTAGGTGGTAGACGGCCTTGGTCGTGGCGAACTCGCCGTGCCCGGTGATGCGCGCCAGGTCCTCGATGCTGCGGTGACCGTCGCAGTGGCGGAGCAGCGCCTCGGCGGTCTCGTCCAGCTTCTTCGGCGCCGGGGCGTCGGGCACTGGCACGGGACACATCTGGTTGCTGGGCACGCGCTCCCGGAAGAGCGCCATCTCGTCGATGCGCTGCACGCCCTCCATGAGCAGGCCATGAATGGGGATGTGCATCTGGGCGCCCACCGGCTCGTCGGAGTCCATGGGGAGCTGGAACACGTAGTGGCCTTCGCCGGCCAGCAACGCCCCGTGGAAGATCTCCACGCACTGCTTCTGAAGGAACTGGAAGAGCTGCGCTTGGTCGATGATGCCGCGCGCCACGAGGGCCTCGCCGAAGCGATCATTCGGGGAGAGGTCGGCGACGACGCGCTCCAGATCACGGCGCGAGATGGCGCCCGAGCGGAACACCACCTCTCCCAGGCGGTCGTCCACGGCGGAGCTGGACGCGCCCTTGAGCGCCCCCTGATCGAAGAAGAGGCGTCGCTCCCAGTCCGGCGTGGCCACCAGCATGGTCCCCCGCCAGTTGGCCGTGGCGATGACGTTGATGACCTCCATGATCGTCATGCGCGTGACGATCTCGCCGGCCATGAGCACCCGCGCGCGTGTGCCCGCCGCCCCCCCGGCTTCTCCGAAGAGCAGCATGCCCGGAGCGGCCACCGCGAGCCGGTAGCTGCCTGGATAGGCGGAGAGCGCGGTGGCGCTGGCAGCGACGCTGCGCGCGACCCCGTTGGGTTCAATCACGAGATCGGGTTCGTCGACCACGGCCGGATAGTAGTGCAGCGGAGACGCGCGGGGCAACGTTCTCGCGCCACCCCGACGCGGCAGCCATTCGTAATTTCAACCGAATCCGCCGCAGTCGATGAGGTTGGCCAGCGAGGCCCGGTTGTTGCCGTCGTTGCACTCGGGCACCGCGTTGTCCGGGTCCACCACCCCGAAGAGTTGGAAGCGGGTGGCGGGCACGTCGAGCGTGTGCTGGGCCGGCAGCTGTCCCCCTGCAGGCACCGTCCCAGACACGGTGGTCGTCCCGATGGGCGTGCCGCCCGCGTTGGGGTCGCCCGCGAAGAAGCGCACCACGGGGTTGACCACGGGCGCGCTGCCGTCGTTGAAGAGGGTGAACATGATGGTCTGGGTGGGGCAGGTGCCCGCCGCGCTCAGGAGCTGGATGCGGAGGTCGGCCTGGGTCGCGCCGGTGGTGAGCATGGCTACCGCGTCGTTGTTGCCCTCGCGGCACTCGCGCTCGATGTTGGCCACGTCGATGCTGGCCCGGATGGAGTCCGGCAGCCCGGCCGGCGTGCGGCCCGCGGAGTCGTAGCGCGCGACCAGGAACAGCTGCCCCCCGGCCTCGAGCGACGTGGTCAGCGGCACGGTGAGCGGCCCGCTGTTGGTCATGAGCTGGCTCTCCACGCCGTTCCACGTGCCGAAGAAGCTGACCTCGATGCCCGGCCCGACGCGCAGGTCTCCGGCGTTGGCGATGGCGGCAGACAGGTCGACCACCGACGAGAAGGTCCCGCAGGCAGCGTCCGGGGAGGAGACCTGCAGGCCCGTGATCTGCAGGTCCGGCGCGATGCCGAACGGGCTCTGCGGGTTGCTGCGGTAGGAGTTGTAGAGGCGCCCGTTGAGCGGCTCCCAGCTGGGCGGCTCGCTCATGGGGATGCCGCCGCCCTCGTACACGTTCGTCACGTGGTAGGCGTGCTGGTTCCACACGCGCCGCGCGCTGACCCAGAAGTCCCCCGCGTCGCCCCACACCTCGATGCCGTTGTTGAAGTTGGGCCGGTTGGCGGTGATGCTGCAGAAGCCCGACTCGTTGCTCGTGGCGAACAGGATCTCGGCGTTGCCGTCGTTGTCCACGTCAGCGACGACGGGGTACTCCGTGCGGGTGCGGCTCTCGCTCTGCTCCTTGAAGTACACGGTCCCGTCGCGGCCGTCGTACACACGGAAGAAGCACTCGTCGTTGTAGACCACCTCGGCCGCGCCGTCCCCGTTGAAGTCGAACAGGGTCGACCCGGTGACCTGGCTCGAGTCATCCTCCGTGCGCCGCATCCAGCCGTTGTGGAGGCACGTGCACGTGCCGGCGCGCGCGTTGCACACGGCCTGCCCTGGGAACCCGCAGTCCGAGTCCACGCTGCAAGGGACCGTGTTGGGCGTGCGCACGGGGTTGCCCGCGGGCAGCGGCGAGCCGTCCACCATCACGTTGGGCCACGCGGCGCAGGCCGCGCTGGGGGTCTGCAGGTCGATCATGACGTATGCCGTGGAGCCGGCCGTGCCGATCTCGGGGAAGCCGTCGCCGTCGAAGTCGTCGACGTTGGGCGGACCGCCCGACGTGGTCCCCGCGATGGCCTGGTCGACGTACATGGCCCCGGTCTGGCCGTTGAACACCTGCAGCCGGCCACCGGAGATACTGATGACCTCCGGCACGCCGTCCAAGGGGTTTCCCGGGCCGGGGGCAGCCATCTGGTTGGCGCCCAGCACGTCGGCCACGGCGCAGAAGCCCTCGCGGAGGGCCGCGCCATTGATGGTGCGCGCGTCCCAGAGGGTCAGCAGGCGGCCTGCGCAGTACTCCACCTCTTCGGGGACCGTCTCCATCCCGGTGCACTGCGAGCGGCGGGTGACGCCGGCCGGGGGGTTCGGGAAGCCGTAGGCCGTGCTGCCGCCGATGATCTCCAAGCGCCCGTCTCCGAGGATGTCCGCGGCGCACGAGATGGCGCCCTGGCTGTTGGTGCCCGTACCGCCGGTGCCGCTGCCGCCGAAGATGTCGCGCACCTGCAGCGCTCCGGTCATGGAGTGCTCCAGGGTGAAGACGCGGCGCCCGATGATGACCTCGGCGAAGCCAGCGCCGTCCACGTTGGCGAGGGCGATGGCGGGGTTGCCACCGTCCAGCCCGTTCACGAGGGAGCTCTCGAGCACCCCTTCGTTGTCGTAGATGACCACGCCGTTGTCTTCGTGCACGGCGAAGATCTCGGGCACGCCGTCGTTGTCCGCGTCGCCCGCAGCCAGGGTCGCAGTCGGGTCCAAGATGCCGGCCGTGCAGCTACAGGCGGCGTCGAACGCGGTGGTCGACTGCCCCTCGAACCAGTGGGCGTTGCCACACGAGGCGAAGAAGTCGCGCCCCTTGTTGGGCCCGCCTCCGTGAATGGCACGCAGGACGCCGTGCTTGTTGTAGCGGTCGCTCCCGCTGATGTTGTCGCAGAAGGTCGTGAACACGATCTCCGGGAAGTCGAGCTCGTTCACCAGACCGTCGCCGTTGTCGTCGTCCAGGTTGATCACCAGCGGCGGCACCACCGCCTGGGCCGACGCGGGGAAGGGGCTACCGACCGCGTTGCGGTTCGCCTGCGTCCCGCCCCACGTGATCTCGTTGGTGGGCAGCACGCTGGTGAACGGCTGCGGCGGCAGGAAGCACGTGGGAGCCACGCCCGTCCCGACGCAGCGGTCCACCACGCACTCCGTGTTGGCCGGGCAGTCCCAGTCGTCCGCGCAGGGGCAGCTGGCCTGCCCGGAGGCCTCGCTGCAGGCCTGCGAGCACGCGTGCCGCACGAAGGTGCCCGAGCCGTTGCCGAGGCACTCCAGCACGTCCGTCCCCGAGCAGGAGCGCGCCCCGGGCACGCAGGCGTCGCTGACGCAGATGTTGCCCGTGCAGTTCTCGTTCGGCGCGCACTGCAAGTCCGTGGTGCAGGAGTTGTCGCGACAGACGTTTCCGCCGCCGACCGCCGGCTCGCACACCTCCGTGGCCGTGCACCCGAGCTCGGCGCAGGAGTTGTTCACACACTCGAAGGCGTTGTTCACCGTGGCGCAGCGCTGGCCGGCCCCGCACGTGTCCGTGCAGCCCGTGACGCAGGTGGGTGAGCCGCTGGCCGCGCTGCAGGTCTGGCCGGACGGGCACGGGAAGCCAACGCAGTCCAACACGCACGTGGGCTCGGCCGAGATGTCGCGGCAGCTGTAGCCCGGGTCGCAGGTGACCGCGCTGCAGTCCGCCACGCAGCGGAAGGAGCTGGCCGTGTTCACGCAGCGCTGGTTCGTCCCGCAGGGGTTCGGATCGCAGTGGTCCACGACCATCATGTCGAGCACGCTTCCGTCGAGCGGGCCGCCATCGTCTCCACCCATGCCCATGTCCCGACGAGAGGGCATGCCGCCTTCGCACGAGCAACCGGCCGCACCCAACGCGAACGGGACGAGGAAGACGAGCGCGGACAACCAGCGGAGGGACATACGGGTCGGCATCGGCACAGGATACTCGGTCGCCGGGCCATGATCACCACGGATCAATGTGCTAACGCAGCGCATGACCAAGATCGCGTGGGTGTTCCCTGGGCAGGGCAGTCAGACCGTCGGCATGGGGCGCGATGTCTTCGAGGACTCCCCTCCCGGCCGCGCCGTGTTCGAGGAGGCAGACGGCGCGCTGGGCGAGTCGCTCAGCACCCTGTGCTTCGACGGGCCGGCCGAGACGCTGGCCCTCACCGCCAACACGCAGCCGGCCATCCTCACGGCGTCCATCGCGCTGCTGCGCGCGCTCGAGGCGGACGGCCCGCTGCCGGTGGACGTGATGGCGGGGCACTCGCTGGGCGAGTACTCGGCGCACGTGGCTGCAGGGACGCTGGCCTTCGCGGACGCCGTGCGCGTGGTCCGGCAGCGTGGTCAGTTCATGCAGGAAGCGGTCCCCGTGGGCGCCGGTGCGATGGCGGCCGTGCTCAAGGCGGAGCGCGACGTGGTGGAGCGGGTGTGTGCGCAGGTGTGCGCGGGAGGGGCGGTCGCGGAGCCCGTCAACTACAACTCTCCGGGACAGATCGTGATCGCGGGCAGCGCGGAAGGTGTGCGCCTCGCGAGCGAAGCGCTCACGGCCGAGAAGGCCCGCGTGATGACGCTGCCCGTCAGCGCCCCGTTCCACTCCAGCCTCATGCGCCCCGCGGAGGAGCGCCTGCGCCCCGTCCTGGACGCGGTGACCTTCGCGGACCCGCGCGTGCCCGTGTACGTCAATGTGGACGCCGCGAAGGTCGTGTCGGGAGCCGCCGCGCGTGACGCTCTCGCACGCCAGGTCAGCCGCGCCGTGCGCTGGGACGAAGCCGTGGTCGCGATGGTCGCGGAGGGGGTCGGCCTCTTCGTCGAGATCGGCCCCGGCAAGGTGCTGAGCGGGCTCCTCAAGCGCATCGACAAGAGCGCGACGGCCGTGTCTGTGCAGACCCTCGCGGACATCCCCGCTGCCCGTGCAGCGTTGCTCGCTGCCCGCGGCTGACACACGCGCCCTTCCTCCCCTTCGGACACCTGTCCCCATTCGCGGACAGTGCGATTTGACGCGGTGTCGAAATGGGTCATAAGCCGGGCGCGTTTGCGGGGTCCAATTTGGCCCCGTCTCCCGAGCCCCGAACCCCTTACGGGAACAGGAACCATGGAACAACTCATCTACGCAGCACCAGCTGCTGGCGTCGCCGCGCTCCTCTACGCGGTGTACTGGGCCGGCTGGGTCAAGAAGCAAGACGCCGGCGATCAGACGATGAAGGACATCGCCGAGCAGATTCAGACCGGCGCGATGGCCTTCCTCAAGGCCGAGTATCGCGTCCTCGCGATCTTCGTGCTCGCGGTGGCCGCTCTCCTAGCGGGCATCAACATGGGCGAGGGCAAGAGCCCCCTCATCGCGGTCTCGTTCGTGATCGGCGCCGTGGCGTCGGCCGTCGCGGGTTGGGCCGGCATGAAGGTCGCGACGGACGCCAACGTGCGCACCACCGCCGCCGCCCGCCTCGGCCTGCCGCAGGCCCTCAACGTCGCGTTCAAGAGCGGCTCCGTGATGGGCATGACGGTCGTCGGCCTGGCCATCATCGGCCTGGCCGGGCTCTACATCCTCTACACGGGCATGTTCCCCCGGCTGGACCTGGCCATCCGCGTGCTGACCGGCTTCTCGATGGGTGCGTCCAGCATCGCGCTCTTCGCGCGCGTCGGCGGCGGCATCTACACGAAGGCGGCGGACGTCGGCGCCGACCTGGTCGGTAAGGTCGAAGAAGGCCTGCCCGAGGACGACCCGCGCAACCCGGCCGTCATCGCGGACAACGTCGGTGACAACGTCGGCGACGTGGCCGGCATGGGCGCGGACCTCTTCGAGAGCTACGTGGGAGCCATCGTCGGCGCCATGGTGCTCGGCCTCGGCTTCTCGGGCGTCACCGACAGCGAGGGCGCCATCCTCGGGAACGCGTTCCCCGTGCTCCTCCCGCTCGTCATCGCGGCGGCCGGCATCATCTGCTCCATCCTCGGCACCTTCGTGGTGCGCACCAAGGAGGGCGGCAACCCCCAGCACGCGCTCGACGCGGGCGCCTTCGGCTCCGCTGGCGTGATGGCCGTGGCCACCTTCGGCATCGCCAAGTTCATGTGGCCCGAAGAGGGCGCCATGCTGGCGGGTCGCGCCAACGCCATCAGCTACCTGGACGTGGGCGCCGCGACCGTCGTCGGCCTCCTGGTCGGCGTCGCGGTCGGCATGATCACCTCCTACTACTGCTCCATGGGCAAGCCGCCGGTGGACAGCATCGCGGAGCAGTCGAAGACCGGCACGGCGACCAACATCATCACCGGCCTCGCGGTCGGCATGCGCTCCACCGCATGGCCCATCATCGTCATCGGCCTCGGCGTGGTGCTCGCGGACTACTTCGCTGGCCTCTACGGTGTGGCCATCGCCGCGCTCGGCATGCTCTCCACCACGGGCATCCAGCTCGCGGTGGACGCGTACGGCCCCGTCGCGGACAACGCCGGCGGCATCGCCGAGATGAGCCACCAGGCCGCCGAGGTGCGTGAGCGCACCGACAAGCTGGACGCGGTGGGCAACACCACGGCGGCCATCGGCAAGGGCTTCGCGGTCGGCTCCGCCGCCATGACCGCCCTGGCGCTGTTCGCGGCCTTCGCGCAGACGGCCGGCATCAGCGGCATCGACATCAGCAAGCCCATCGTCATGGCGGGCCTGTTCCTCGGCGGCATGCTGCCCTTCTTGTTCTCCGCCATGGCGATGAGCGCCGTGGGCGACGCCGCGATGGAGATGATCGAGGAAGTGCGCCGTCAGTTCCGGGAGATCCCGGGCCTGCTCGAGGGCACCGCCAAGCCCGACACCGCCAAGTGCGTGGACATCAGCACCCGCGCGTCCTTGAAGCGCATGAAGGTGCCCGGCGCCCTCGCCATCGTCACCCCCGTGGTGGTCGGCTTCGGCGGCAACCTCATCGGACCGGGCGTCGGCGCGGAGGCCCTCGGTGGTGTCCTCGCGGGCGTGACCGTGACCGGCGTGCTCATGGCCATCTTCATGTCCAACGCCGGTGGCGCTTGGGACAACGCCAAGAAGTCCTTCGAGGGCGGCGGCTACAAGATGAAGAACGGCGACGTCCACCCGAAGGGCTCCGAGGCGCACAACGCCGCGGTCGTCGGTGACACGGTCGGCGACCCCTTCAAGGACACCGCTGGCCCGTCGCTGAACATCCTCGTGAAGCTCATGAGCGTCGTGGCGCTGGTCATCGCGCCGAACATCGCCGTCCCGGCAGATACTACGGCCACCGCTGACGAGACCGTCGCTGCGGCCGCCACCGACGTCGCCCCCGCTGCCGTGGAGGCCGCCCCGGCCGACGCCACTGCAGAGGCCGCCCCGACTGCCGCAGAGGCCGCCCCCGGCGCCAACCCCATGATCGACGACATCCTGGGCGCTGAGGAAGACGAAGAAGACGACCTCGACGCCGAAGACGAGGACGACGAGGCGAGCGATCTGGAGCTCCGCCTCGGGCTCTGAGCTCTCGACACGCTAGACGACGCAGGCCGCCTCACGAGGGCGGCCTTCTTCGTTCCGTCCGCCCGTCCACGACGCAGCGCTGCGCGGCACGCGAGCGGCAGCGTTCAGAGAAACGGGTTGTGGCGGCGCTCGTCGCCGATGCGCGTGACCGGCCCGTGACCTGTGATGACAAGCGTGTCGTCGGGCAACGTCATGAGCCGCTGCTCGATGGACTTCAGGATGAGACGGCCGTCGCCACCCCAGAGGTCCGTGCGGCCAATCCCGCCGCGGAAGAGCGTGTCCCCTGCCAAGAGCACGGGCGTGTCCCCCTGCACCAGGAAGCAGAGGCTGCCTGGGGTGTGGCCGGGCGTGTGGACCACGCCGGCCTCGACGTCGCCGGCGTGGACGCTGTCTTGGTCGGTCAGGAAGCGGTCCACCTCCGGCAGCTTGGGGGCCTTCATGGGCACGCCAAAGGCGTCCAGCTGCATCTGCAGGTCGTTGTAGAGGAACAAGTCGCCCTCGTGCAGCATCGTCGGCGCCGAGGTGGCGGCCTGCACCAACCCCGTCGCTCCGCAGTGGTCGAAGTGCGCGTGTGTGTGGACGATGGCGACGCAGCGCAGGCCCTTGGCCGCGAGGCGCGCCAAGATCTTGTCGGCCTCGCCACCTGGGTCGCAGACGATGGCCTCGCCCCGCTCGAGGTCGCCGACGATGACGCAGTTGCAGCCCAGGGGCGCAACGGGGAAGTGCTCTACGTACATGCGCGGAGCCTGAGCGGAAGCGCCGCGCTCGGCAACAGCTTTGCCACCGAGGGGCGCGAGCGGCCCAGGCGGAGGCGCTACCTGCGCCGACGGCGCGCGACCAGGCCCGCGAGCACAGCCAGCGCGAGCGCGGCCGCGGTCCCCGTCTTGCGACTCGCGGTGGCAGCGCTCACCGCGCATCCGCCGGCACCGCGGAACGACGGGTTCGAGCCGGCGTCCGTGCGGCCGCCATTGCCGGAGTCCACGTCGCCCTGATCGGCAGGCGGGATGATGACGGAGGAGTCCTCGTCGATGGTCCCCGAGTCCTGGACCCCCGCGTCCGCCGGCAGCACGATGTCCGACACGCAGGGGGTCGCGTCAGCGCTGTTGATGTGCCCATCGCCGTCGCAGTCGCCGTTCGCCAGGCTGAGCAGCCCCGTCGCGTTCGAGTCAGTGGCGAAGCAGGCCGCGATTCCGTCGAGGGTCAGGTTGGTGAAGCCGCCCGCGCAGAGGCTGAAGAGCCGACGTTCGCTCCCTCCATAGACGCACACGCTCACATCGCCAGCCGCCACCTGGCACTGCTGGGGGTCCACGCCGTTGCGACGCGGGCAGTCGTCGATGGTCTCGCAGCAGAAGGTCTCGAAGGCCAAGGGGCGCGTAGCGGGCAGGCAGATCGACAGGTCGATGTTCACATCGCGGCACTCGCCTCCCCCGTCGCAGAACTGCTGCGTGCCCCCCGTGCACTCGGACACGGGCTCGCACGCGAGCACGGTGAACCCCCCCGTGCGGGATGCGCGCAGCACCGAGTAGTCGGCGCGAGCGAGCGTTGCTGAACCCAGAACCAGCGCCAGGGCGCACACCAAGAGTCGACAAGCCATGCTCACACTGTCGTGGCCGGCCGCGGGATTAGCAAGATGCGGCTCGAAAAAGCCACGACGTGGGCGCGTTCCCTACTTCGCCCGACAGTCCGCGCAGATGCCGTAGAGCTCGTGCTTGTGGCGCCTGAGCTCGAAGCCGTGACTCCGCGCCAGGGCCTCTTGCAGCCGCTCGATCTCGTCGTCCTCGAACTCCACGATCTTGCTGCAGGTCTGGCAGATCAAGTGGTCGTGGTGCTCGCCCTCGTCCGCGACCTCGTAGCGGGAGACGCCGTCCCCGAAGTGCCGCTCGAACGCGAGGCCGCTGTCCTTGAGCAGCTTGAGCGTGCGGTACACCGTGGCGTAACCGACCCCCTGGTCGATGGCGCGCACCTTCTCGAGCATGTCCTCGATGCTCAGGTGGCCCACGCTCTTGAAGAACACGTCCGACACGAGCCGACGCTGGGCCGTGCTGCGCAGGCCCTCGCGGTCCATGTACTCGACCAGTCGGCTCTTGAGGTCTTCTGTGTTGCGGTTGGGCACGTTGACTCCCTCGGTCTACGGTACGATTCCCGAGTTGTCTACCATGGAACCCACCCCCGACCCGGACGAAGCCGCGACCGACGCCGCCCCCAACGAGGTGTGGGGCCCGTCGGACTGGGTGCTACGCGTGGTCCTGCCCGTGCTGGTGGCGGTCCTCTTCATCGGCGTGCTCCTCTACGAGCGGGGCGCGCACGACGTGGACCTGCGGGTGTTCGCGCCGGCCGAGGTGGCGCCAGGCGATCGCATCCCGCTGCGGGCCTTCGTCCTCGAGGGCGTGGGGACCGCCGAGCTGCCGCGCATCGTGTCCCACCCCATCGCCGTGGACGACGCCGCCTTCGACGACGAGCAGCACCGCGGCGCACCCCTGACGGAGTCGGAGGTCGCCGGGGCCGAGGGCTCGTTCACCGCGAGCGCCGCCGTGGGAGAGCAGCGCCTCTACTTCGTCGCCACCCTGCCCGACGGGGAGCAGGCGCGCGTGCAGCGCCGCGTCCAAGTCACGGCCACCCCCGCTGCCAGCGACCTCGTGCCGCGCGTGACCACCTCCGCGCGAGAGTACCAACTGGGGCCGCTGCGCACGGAGCCGGACGCGCCCCCCGGGCTGGTGCTGGACGCACGGGTACCAGGCGGTGTGTGCGTCCCCGAGGTCCCGTGCGAGCTGCTCGTGTGGATGGGGAGACCGACGACCGCGCTGCTCTCGCTCGAGCCCACCGAGGGGGTCACGGTGACCGAAGAAGCCACGCTCACGGCCGCGCTCACTCGCCTCGTCCTCGTCGTCCGCAGGCTCGAAGCCACCGTCACGCTGCGCGCCAGCGTCGACGGGCGCGTGGTCGCGCGCCGCGCGCTGCAGCTGCCGGTCTCGCCTGGTGGACTCAGCGCCAGCGTCGACCGCAGCATCGTCCCCGCGGGCGAGTCCGTGCGCGTGCGCGTCGACGGTGTGGCCGGTCCGACCGCCGCCGTGATCAACGTGTTCCGCGGAGGACACTGGGTGGCCGCGACGTCCATCGCGGGAGACGAGCAGGCACCCGCGGACGGGCTGACGCTGCCCCCTCTAGCACCGGGCCTGCACCTCGTGCAGGCGCAGGCCACCCCCTTCGACGTACAGGGGTCTGGGGTCGCGGTGGTGTGTGCCTACCCCGCCGGGGACTCGGCCGAGGCCTGCCTGCTGGCCCTCGCAGGCGACACCCGGGTGCGCGCTCGCCAAGACGCCTTCGCGGAACGGCTGCGCAGCGGCGAAGACAGCCCCGAGACCTCGTTGGACCCGCAGCTGGCGTTCCGGTTCATGGCACACGATCACGCGCGCGACCTCTACGGGCTGCCCTTCCCCTCGAGCGGGCTCGAGCAGGTAGCCTACGGGGTGGACGAGCGCGTCAGCGGCAGCCGCGTGGTGGTGGCGCTGGCCATGCTGCTCATGGGCCTGGTGGCGGCGTCCATCGTGCTACGGCGTGCGCGCGAGGGCGCCAACCTCGCCGACGCCGTGCTGCGCGAGGCGGGCTCCGCCGAGGACGAACGCGACGTAACCCGCGCACGCTCCAGCCGGACGACGTGGCTCGCGGCCCTGCTCGTGTTGGGCGCCTTCGTGCTGGTCGCGATCATGGTGCTGAGCCGAGGGATGTGACGGGAATCGCACGCGTTTCCGTGTGGCCTTGCGCCCACCCGGCCCTCGACTTAGTTTGCAGCGTTTCTTTATCTTCGGAGCGATTTTCACGATGTTTTCAAGGGCTCTCAAGTCAATCCTCGGCAGCAAGCACGAGCGCGAGGTGAAGAAGCTGCAGCCGATGGTGAACGCCATCGGACAGCTGGAGCCCAAGATGCAGAAGCTGAGCGACGCGGACCTGCGCGCGCGCACCGCCGACTTCAAGCAGAAGCTCGCCAACGGCGCGCCACTGGACGACCTGCTCATCCCCGCGTTCGCCACCGTTCGTGAGGCCGGCAAGCGCGTGCTCGGCATGCGCCACTACGACGTCCAGATGATTGGCGGCATCGTGCTGCACCAGGGCAAGATCGCCGAGATGCGCACCGGTGAGGGTAAGACGCTGGTCGCCACCCTGCCCTGCTACCTGAACGCCCTCGAGGGCAAGGGTGTGCACGTCGTCACGGTCAACGACTACCTCGCGCAGCGCGACGCCGAGTGGATGGGGCGCGTGCACCAGTTCCTGGGGCTCTCCACGGGCGTCGTCGTCCCTCGTCAGCCCAACGCCATGAAGAAGCGCGCCTACGCGTGCGACATCACGTACGGGCAGAACAACGAGTTCGGCTTCGACTACATGCGCGACAACATGAAGTTCTCGATCTACGACTACGTGCAGCGAGACCTGCACTACGCCATCGTGGACGAGGTCGACTCCATCTTGATCGACGAGGCCCGCACACCGCTGATCATCAGCGGCCCCGGCGAGACCGCGAGCGAGAAGTACGCGATCATCACGGAGCTGGTGCCGCGCTTCAAGAAGGACGAGCACTACGAGCTGGACGAGAAGTCCCGCTCCATGACGCTCACCGAGGAGGGCATGGAGCTCGCTCAACGGCTGCTCGCGCAGCAGGGGTTGCTGGCCGGTGGGCAAGGTGGCGACTACCGCAACGTCCCCGAGGCCAACCTGTACGACCCGGCCAACCTCCAGACCCTGCAGATCCTGCAGCAGTGCCTGCGCGCCAACACGCTCTACAACCGCGACACGCACTACATGGTCAAGGACGGCGAGGTGCTCATCATCGACGAGAACACGGGCCGCACGCTGCCCGGCCGTCGCTGGTCGGAGGGCTTGCACCAGGCCGTGGAGGCCAAGGAGCGCGTGCCCATCCAGGACGAGAACCGCACGCTCGCCACCATCAGCTTCCAGAACCTCTTCCGCCTGTACAAGAAGCTCTCCGGCATGACCGGTACGGCCGACACGGAAGCCGGCGAGTTCCACAACATCTACAAGCTGGACGTGGTGGTCATCCCCACCAACAAGCCCATCGCCCGCGTAGACGACGAGGACCTCGTCTACAAGTCCGAGCGCGAGAAGTTCAAGGCCGTGGTGGAGGAGATCAAGGAGGCCCACGGTCGCGGGCAGCCCGTGCTGGTGGGCACCACCAGCGTGGAGCGCTCGGACGTCGTGTCCAACCTGCTGCGGCGCCACAACATCCCGCACAACGTGCTCAACGCGAAGCAGCACGAGCGTGAAGCCTACGTCGTCGCACAGGCGGGCGTGCCCGGGGCCGTCACCGTCGCCACCAACATGGCGGGTCGCGGAACGGACATCGTGCTCGGCGGCAACGCGGAGATGTTGGCGGAGATGGACGTCATGCAGAACCTCCCCGAGGAGCTGCGTGACGACAAAGAGGCCGTCCAGCGCGCGCTGGAAGAGGCGAAGCAGCGCTACGAAGTGATCTGCAAGGAGAACCAGAAGCGCGCGCTCGCCGCGGGCGGCCTGCACGTGGTGGGCACCGAGCGGCACGAGTCGCGGCGCATCGACAACCAGCTGCGCGGCCGCTCCGGCCGTCAGGGCGACCCGGGCTCGTCGCGCTTCTACCTGTCCCTCCAGGACGACCTCATGCGCATCTTCGCGGGTGAGCGCGTGGAGGCCATGATGGACCGCATGGGCATGGAAGAGGACGTGCCCATCGAGCACCGCTGGGTCACCAAGTCCGTCGAGAACGCGCAGAAGAAGGTCGAGGAGCGCAACTTCGACATCCGCAAGAACCTGCTCGAGTACGACGACGTCATGAATCAGCAGCGCACCACGCTGTACGCGCTGCGCAAGCAGGTCCTACGCGGCGAGTACCGCACGGTGCCCACGGAGGAAGAGCGCAAGAAGGGCGTGCAGCCCCAGTCGCGCGTGAAGGAGACCGACCCGGAGATCCGCAAGGGCCTCGACGAGCTGCTCGCGCGCCTGGTGAAGGTGCACGCCACCACGCTCGCGCCGCCTCCCCAGGACGCGCCGCCCGAGCAGCACGCAGAGTGGCAGAAGCAGGTCTTCGCGTCCGACTGGAGCGACCTGGGTCCGCTGCGCGTGGCGTACGTGGCCGAGGACGTGTACCGCAACTTCGGCTGTGTGGCGCAGGTGGACGACCTCGCCGAAGACCCCAAGAAGGCCTACGAGCGGCTGCTGGAGACCGTCGCGTTCTCGCTGACCGAGCAGCGGGAGCGGCTCTTCGACGTGGTGGACGAGCTGGTGGTCACCCTCGTGGAGCGCTACTGCCCGGAGAACAAGCACCACGAAGACTGGGACATGGACGCGCTGGTGAAGGCCTACTCGGAGCAGTTCCACATCGACGCGACGGGCCTGCACGCCATCTCCGACAGGCAGGAGCTCGCCCGCAAGATGTTCCTGGACGTCGAGGGGCTGCTGATGCGCAAGCAGAAGCAGTGGGGCGTGGGCTCCATGCTGCGCTTCTTCCGCGAGGTGTACCTCCGCGAGATCGACAAGCAGTGGATGGACCACTTGCAGAACATGGACCACCTGCGCGACGGCATCGGCCTGCGCGGGTACGGTCAGCGTGACCCCAAGAAGGAGTACAAGCGCGAGGGCTTCGACCTGTTCATGGCGATGATGCGCAGCATGAAGAGCGAGCTGATCCGCACCATGTTCCAAGAGGTGAAGGTGGACGACGCCGCGCTGCAGCGGCTGGCCGAGGAGCGCCGCCTCGCGGTGGAGGCACGGCAGAAGCTCATGCAGGGGCAGCACCCCGCGTCCACGGGCGGGCAAGGTGGCGAGACCGCTGCAGACGCCGCCGGGGGGGACCCCCAAGCGCTCGCCCAGGCGCGCGCCGCCCAGCAGGCCGCTCAGGGACGCATGTCGCAGCCGGCGCCCGTCACGCGCAAGGAGCGGCGGGCGGCGGCCGCTCGTGGCGCGGTGCTCGCGCCAGGCGCCGTCCTGCCGGAGCCCGTCACGGTCAAGCGCGAGGGGCCCAAGCTGGGCCGCAACGACCCGTGCCACTGCGGCAGCGGCAAGAAGTACAAGAGCTGCCACTACCAAGAGGACCGGGCGCTCGAGGCCGGCTGATGGGCCGCAGGGGCGGCGGCGCACAGCGCTAGAGCTCGGCGGCCAGCCGCCGCCGGGCGCTGCCCTCAGCGCGGCACGTAGCGCGGCCAGGCAGCGAAGAGGGCGACCACGCAGGTGCCGCCCGGCTGGCGGACCGTGCCGTAGCCCACGTCTGTGAAGCGTGGGTCCACCAGCGTCATGCGGTGCGAGGGGCTCTCCGAGAGCGCTCGGAGCGCGGCCTGCAGGTCACGGCCACGCGCGACGGTCTCGCCCACCACGCGCGCGTCGATGCCCCGCCGGCGCAGGCGCTCACGGGGATCGTCGACGTCCCCCTCGACGCCCTGGTGGCGCACGCGGCCGCTGCTGCAGACGCGCGCGGCGTGAGCGGCGGCCTCGGCCCCCAGCAGGCGGTTCACCCGCAGATCACGCACGCCTTGATGCGCGCGGAGGGTCGCCACCCGCGTGGCGAGGTCGTCGTCCCCGTCGACACTGAGGAGCTCCGCCGAGTCGTCGCGCTCCCCGACGACGCGGCGCGAGAGCGGCCGCGGTCCATCGGGCCCGGTAGCCACCAGCTGAAACACGACTGGGGGCGCGAGGTCGGGCGGGACGTCGAAGCCGCGCGCGAGCACCTCCTGGTCCACGGGCCAGCGGTGCAGCTGATCTTCGCCGTCCCGACCGGCCAGGTAGGCGTCGCGGAAGTTGCGCGCAAGCGCCACGCGCAGCCGCGGGGCCGCCTGCGTATTGCTCGCGGGGTCCACATCCAGACGGCCTCCCCGCGCCGCGACGAGCAGCACGCGCGTGGTCTCGCCCTCGGCCTCGCCGCACACCAGAGGCGCGTCGGCCCGCTCCGTGGCGCTGCGCAGGAAGCGGTCCCGGGCGCGAGTGTCGCTCAGCGGGGCGCGCAGCGACTGCACGCTGGGCAGGTCCGACCCCGCCGCCGCAAGCGCCGCGCTCAGAGACCCCGCCGTCGGCGCCACGTCCTCCACGAGCAAGGTGGTGGCTGCCTCGGTGAGGACCGCGTCCGGCAGACAGCCCGTCGCCTGCGCGCGCAGCGAGCTCACGGTGGCGCGAGGGCTCACGGTCCCACTGACCAACAGACTGGCGGCGAGGAACGTCAGCACCCCTCCCGGCCGAAGCCGAGCGCTCGCCGAACCAACCGCGCGCCGCCGCATCACACCCCGACAAGAGCACGAGGGACGGGGCGAGCGCCACTTCGCGGCAAGCCGCAGCGGCGCCCGCGGCGACTCGCAGCGCAGCGCACGACCGTTGGCGCTGGGCACGCACTCACTCGGCCCGCGGGGTCTGCACGGTCTGCGCGGTCGCGCTGCCCCGCACCACGACCGGGCGGAGGCCAAGAGGTCAGCCTGCCGCCGCGACGGGGCGGCAGGCCTTCCAGTCAGCCAGCCGCCTCGTCCGGCGTGACCAGCGCGAGGAGCGCGTCCGCCTCGACCTGGTCCCCCGCGGCCACGTGCACCTCGGCCACCACGCCAGCGGCGCTGGCCGTCACGGCGTGCTCCATCTTCATGGCCTCCATGACGAGCAGCGTCTGGCCGGCGGCCACGCGGTCGCCCTGCTGCACGCGCACCTCGATGATCTTGCCGGGCATGGGCGCGACACAGCCGCCCACGGGGACCTGCGCCGCGAGATCCGGGAAGCGCGGCTGCTCGCGCAGGGCCACGCTGCCCTGCGGCCACTGCACGAAGCAGCGCTCCCCCTCGAGAACGACGCGATACGTACGTCGCAGTCCGTCCACCTCGAGCCGCAGCGTGCTGGCGCTACCGTCGGCCTCGACGGCCACGCGGCGGACCTGGCGCGTGCCGCTCGGGAGCCCCACCTCGAACTGCGCATCGCCGAGGTGCACGTAGGTCACGCGCAGCTCGCCCGCGTCCTCGTGCTCGTAGACGGTCCACTCGGGGGACCAGCGGTTGTTGCGGTATCCGCTGGGCGTCCCGGGCACGACCACGCGCGCGCTCTCACGGACCGCCTGAGCCGCCAGGGCAGCCGCCAGCGCGGCCTCTTCCAGCTGCGCGGCGCTGGGCGCCGTCACGATGCCATCCGGGAAGTGCTGGTCGATGAAGTGCGTGTGCAGGTCCCCCGCCACGAACGCCGGGTGCGCCAGCAGCTGCAGCAGGAAGTCGCGGTTGGTGGCGAGCCCCTGGACCGAGAGGGACGAGAGCGCGCGCTGCATGCGGAGGACGCTCTGCTCGCGGTCCGCGCCGTGCGTGATGATCTTGGCCATCATGGGGTCGTAGTGGATGCCCACCGTGTCGCCGGACTCCACGCCACCGTCCACGCGCAGCCCCTCCATGGCCGGGAGGTGCCAGTCCAGCACGGGCCCGCTCTGCGGCAGGAAGCCGCCGGCCGGGTCCTCGGCGTAGATGCGCACCTCGAGCGCGTGCCCGACGAGGGGCACGTCGTCCTGCGCGAAGGCGAGCGGACGCCCCTCGGCCACACGGATCTGCTGCTCCACGAGGTCGAGACCGGTGATGCACTCGGTCACCGGGTGCTCCACCTGGAGGCGCGTGTTGACCTCGAGGAAGAAGAACTCCCCCTCGGGCGAGAGGATGAACTCCACCGTGCCCGCGTTGGTGTAGCCGATGGTCTTGCCGCAGAGCACGGCGGCCGCACCCATGCGGGCGCGCAGCTCGGGGGTGAGCGCCGGCGAGGGGCTCTCCTCGATGATCTTCTGGTGCCGCCGCTGGATGGAGCACTCGCGCTCGTGCAGGTGCAGCAGCGTGCCGTGGTTGTCGCCCAGGATCTGGATCTCCACGTGCCGCGGGCGTTCCACGTAGCGCTCCACCAGCAGGGTGCCGTCACCGAAGCTGTTCTCTCCCTCGCGCCGCGCGGAGGCGATGGCGTCGGCCAGCTCGCTCTCGGCGCGCACCAGCTTCATGCCTTTGCCGCCGCCGCCCGCGCTGGCCTTGAGCAGCACGGGGAAGCCCACCTCGAGCGCCTTCTGGGCGAGCACGGCGGGGTCCTGGTCCGCGCCGTCGTAGCCGGGGATGACGGGCACGCCCGCGGCGCCCACCAGGCGCTTGGCCTCACGCTTGCTGCCCATGGAGGCGATGGCCGCTGCGGTGGGCCCGATGAAGAGCACGCCCGCATCCGCGCAGGCCTGGGCAAACGACGTGTTCTCCGAGAGGAAGCCGTAGCCGGGGTGGATGGCGTCCGCGCCCGTGCGCTGCGCGGCCTCCAGGATCTTGTCGGCGCGCAGGTAACTCTCCGAGCTGGGCGCGGGGCCGATGCGCACGGCCTCGTCCGCCTCGCGCACGAAGGGCATGTCCGCGTCTGCGTCCGAGAACACGGCGACGGACGCGATGCCCAGGCGCTTGCACGTACGGATGATGCGGCGCGCGATCTCGCCCCGGTTGGCGATGAGGATCTTCTGAATGCGTGTGGTGCTCATCTGGAGTTCTCTCAGTGCCGGAAGACGCCGAATTCCATGGTGCCCGCGACGGGCGCGCAGTACGCCGCCGACAGGCTGATGGCGAGGACCGTGCGCGTGTCGCGCGGGTCGATGATGCCGTCGTCCCAGAGGCGCGCGGACGCGTAGAGGGGGCTCGACTGATCGTTGACCTGCCCCTCGATCATCATCTTCATGACGGCGAGCTTCTTCTCGTCGACGGCCTCGCCCTTCTTCTCCGCCGCGTCGCGCTGGATGATGTCCAGCACGCCCGCCAGCTGCTTGCCGCCCATGACGGCGATGCGGTGATTGGGCCACGTGAAGACGAAGCGGGGCGCGTAGGCGCGGCCGCACATGGCGTAGTTGCCGGCCCCGTAGCTGGCGCCGGTCATGATGGTGATGGCGGGCACGGTGCTGTTGCTCACGGCGTTGATGAGCTTGGCGCCGTTCTTGATGATGCCCTCTTGCTCGTACTGCTTGCCCACCATGAAGCCCGTGGTGTTCTGCAGGAAGACGAGCGGGATGCTGCGCTGGTTGCACAGCTGGATGAACTGCGCGCCCTTGTTGGCGGAGTCGCTGAAGAGGGTGCCGTTGTTGGCGAGGATGCCCACGGGGAAGCCGTGCACGTGCGCCCAGCCGCACACCAGCGTCTTGCCGTAGAGGGGCTTGAACTCGCTGAAGCGCGAGCCGTCCACGATGCGCGCGATGACCTCGCGCTGGTCGAAGCCGACGCGGATGTCCGCGGACGCGATGCCCAAGAGGTCCTCGGCGCTGTAGCGCGGGGCCTCGACCGGCCCCGTCGCGGGCATGGCGTTGGGCTTGCCGCTCTCGAGGTGCGCCACGATCTCACGCCCGAGGCGAATGGCGTCCACCTCGTTCTCGGCCAGGTAGTCACTCACGCCGCTGATGGTGGAGTGCATGGCCGCTCCGCCGAGCTCTTCGTGGTCGGTCTCCTCGCCGGTGGCCATCTTCACGAGCGGCGGGCCGGCCAGATACACCTGCGCCTGCTCCTTCACCATCACCACGTAGTCGCTCATGCCGGGCAAGTACGCACCACCCGCGGTCGAGCTGCCGAACACCAGGCACACCGTGGGGATGCGCGCCTTGCTGCGCCGGGTGAGATCGCGGAAGCCCTCGCCGCCGCGCACGAAGATCTTGTCCTGGTTGGGCAGGTCGGCGCCGGCGCTCTCGATCAGGCTGACGCCCACCATGTGGTTCTGCTCGGCGATCTCCATCAGACGGCCGCTCTTGTTGACCCCCATGGGCGTGACCGCGCCGCCCTTCACGGTGGCCTCACTGGCCGTGATGACGCACTCGGTGCCGCTGATGACGCCGATGCCGCCGACCAGGCCTGCGCCCGTGGTCTCGCCCTTGATGTCGTGCCCGGCGAGCGCGCCGATCTCCACGAAGTGCGAGTCGCGGTCCAGCAGCATCTCGATGCGCTGGCGGGGGAGCAGGCGCCCACGCTCGATGTGGCGCGCGACGTACTTCTCGCCGCCGCCGGCGCGTGCCTGCTCGAGCGCCTTGTCCACCTTGCTGAGCATCGCGAGGTTACCCTTGCGGTTGGCCGCGAAGGCCTCGGAGCGAGGGTCGACTTTGGTGCGAAGGACCGGATACCGTTGCGTCGTCATGACCCGCGAATCCTAGAGGGTCAGGCGCGCCTGTCAACGCGAAAATGAATGAGCATTCAGTCAGTCACGGCAGCCGCCGGAGAGTGAAGCCGTGCGCCTCGCGCTGGATTTGGTAGCCGTGGAGCCCTTCGAGGGCGCCCGCCAAGACCAGGACGTTGCGGGCCGGGTCCAAGCGCGCGGCCGCCACCGCGTGCACCTCGGCGGCGCTGACGTGGCGCGTGGCCTCGGCGCGAGCGGCGAGCTCCGTGACGGGCACCCCCGCCAGGTAGGCGCGCTCGCAGACCCCGAGGAGGCCGCTCGGCGTCGAGAAGGAATTCTCCCACTCACCCCACACCACGCGCCTGGCGCGCTCGAGCTCGGCCTCTGCCAGCGGCGCGCTCCTCACCCGCTGGAGCTCCGCGAAGAAGGCCTGGAGGGCGAGCGCGGCGCGCTCGGTGTCGAGGCGCGCCTCGATGAACGCGGCGCGGCCCGGGAAGGAGGCCCACGAGCCCCAGCGCACCCCGTAGCTGGCGCCGAGCTCGTGGCGGATGCGCGTGTTCAGGCTGGACGTGAAGCCCCCCGCGAGGACGGCCTCCAGCACTTGATAGGCCGCCCAGTCGGGGGACGCGAGGTCCGGCGCGGGCAGGCCATAGACCACCTGCAGCTGCGAGCTGCGCATGGCCTGAACCCCCACGGGGACGGTGGTGTCGTGCGCGCTCGGCGCGGCGCGGCGTCGGACCGGAGGACCCGCGTACTCGCCGCCGAAGCGTGGCTCCACCAGGGCTCGGGCGCCTTCGCTGGTGATGTCCCCCACCAGCACCACGGCGGTCCGCGGCGGGGCGAACGCGTCGCGCGCCACGACGCTGACGAGCGGGGGCGCGATGTTCGCGATGGCTCGGTAGCGCTCGCGCCGCAGCGCCGTGAACTCGGCCGCGGGCAGGTAGAGGGACTGAGCGGCAAAGCTGCGCCCCACACCGAGGGGCGAGCTGGCCGACATCTCCTCGTCCAGCATGAGCTCCGCGCGCGCCTGTTGCATCGCCACGGTGTGGAGCGGCGCCTGGATGGCGTCGGCCACCGCGCTGAGGACGGCCTCGACGTCGCGGGTCTGCATCGCCCCCGAGACCCCCGCGCCATCCAGCGAGGCGCCGAAGCCCAGCTGGGTGTCTGGTTGACGCAGCAGCGTCACGCGCGCGATGTAGGCGGCGGCGAGGTCGAGCGCGCCTGGCTCGTAGTCGAGCTCCGTGGCGCGGGTGACGACCGCCAGCGACACCGTGGGCCAACCTGGACGAGGCACGACGATGAGCGTGAGCCCGTTGGCGAGCTGCGTCTGCGTCATCACGGGCGCGCGCAGCGCCGGGCCGGGCGGCGTGCGTGGCGGCTCACGTCGAAAGGGCTCGTCCGGAGCGCGGGTCAAGGGCTGCGTCGGCGAAGGGAGCCGCGCCACGCTGGCGCCACCGCAGCCGAGGGTGAACGCGAGCGCCATCGCCGCGGCCGAGAGCGTCGGGGCGCGCGACGCAGGGCAGGTGCGCGAGGGGCTTCGCGGTGCGCGAGTGCGCGGGGTCATCGCCCACCTCCGACGACGACGGGGGCGGCGACACGGCCACCCATGGGGGCGTCGGGGACACTGCGAGAGTGCACGATCAAGCGCCGGTCGAGCGGCAGCCACGTCGCGGCCACGCGGCGGATGTCCTCCGCGCTGATGGCCGCGTAGCGCGACGCCAGGTAGTACGGCGCGACGACCTGCCCCTCGGGGCTGAGCGCGAGGCTCATCGCGCGGCTGTCGTAGCCCTCGTAGCCGCGCGTGATCCAGTTGGCTGCGGCGGCGCGGTAGGCGGGGAGCGCGTCCGCGCGCAGGGTCTGCTGCTGGAGCTGCGCGAGGTAGCCGTCGATGGCTGCGAGATACGGCGCCGTGTCCGTGCCGGGCTCCACACTGAGGACGATGCTGAACTCGGAGGCCAGGTGATGGCTGGCCTGCTGGGCGCCGGCGCTCTGCAGCGCACCGCCCACCATCGACTCCAGGCGGCGGTCCAGCAGCTTGGCCAGCACGTCCAGCGTGGCATCGTCGGCCTCCAGGTAAGGCGGGGTCGGCCACATGATCATGACCGTGTCCATGTACGTGGGCGCCTCGAAGTCGACGAAGCGCGAGCCCTCGAAGCGGACGACTGCGCGCTCGGGGGTCGGTATGGGCCGCAGGCTGCGCGGAATGGAAGCGAAGTAGCGCTCGACGCTCGCCATGGCCTGCGCGGGGTCGACGTCCCCCACGATGGCCAGGGTCGCGTTGTTGGGCACGTAGTACTGCTGCAGGAACCACTGCACGTGCGCGAGGCGGATCGACGCCACGTGCTCCGGGTCGTCGCCCACCAGGTGGTAGGGATGGCCAACGGGATAGAGTTCCTTCTGGACCACCTCCGTGAGCCAGCCGCTGGCCCTGCCGCTCACGCGCTCACGCCACTCCTGCAGCACCACGCTGCGCTCGCGCGCGACCTTGGCCTCGTCCAGCGCGGTGATCAGATAGGCCATGCGGTCGCTCTCGATCCACAGCGCCAGGTCGAGCTCGCGGGCGGGCAGCTCCACGTAGTACGTGGTCGCGTCCTGGCCGGTCATGCCGTTCATCTCCGTCCCGCCCGCCGGCTCGAAGTACGCGGCGGCCCCCTCCGGGGCGTGCTGCGAGCCCGTGTACATCAGGTGCTCCACGATGTGGGGCAGCCCGCGGAAGCCCTGGGGCGTGGTGCGAAAGCCCACGTGGTATTGCAGCGCCACGCCGACGCGCGGGGTGCGCTGGTCCTGCTGCACGAGCACGCGGAGGCCGTTGTCGAGGCGGCGCTCGACCACGGGCAGATTCGGGACCTGGGCGTGCACGGCTCCGGCGACGCCGAGCACGCACGCCGAGCAGAGCGCGACCAGGACGTCGCGGGGGGGGAGGCTCCTCATGGAGCGAGTGTACGCTATGCTGCGGCCGATGAGCTGGGAGTCCGTCGATGCCCTGCCCGCTGCTCAGCCCGCCGGGTCACCCTACCAGGGAGCGTCGCAGCCCATCGTCGCGCGACGCGCACGGCTGTCGGCGTGGGAGCGTGCGCGCCTGTTCTGGCGCTCCACACCGGAGCTTCCGTCCGCACGCGCAGCCCGCGAGGTGGTGCTCACGCCGAACCACCTGTACGTCCAGCGAGTCGACGGGACGCACCAGCGCGTGGCGCTCGAGGCGCTGCACGGGCGCCGCTACACGGGCCCGCTGGTGGTCTATGGCGTCGTCGACGGGGAGGACCTGGCGCTGCTGTTGCGTCGCGACTGCCCTGTCACCGCCGCGCTGGACGAGCGCTTCAAGAGCAGTGAGAAGGCTGGCCTCGCGCCCGTCGTGTTCCAAGAAGGCCACGCGGTCGCGCTGGGGCTGGCGATCGTCGCGGCGCTGGTCGCCACCTACCTGCTGACGGAGTATCGCATCGAGAGCATGTGGGACCGCCTGCACCGGGGCTTGTACACCGCCGAGGTGGTGCTGGGGGTGGTGGGCGGCTTCACGGCGGCGCTGGCCGCGCTCTCGTTCTTGCTCTTCGTTCCCGTGCACTTCCGCATCGACACGCTGGGGGTCCACCGGGCGCGGGGCTTCCTGCCGTGGCTCCACTACCTCGACCCGCCGGACAGCTTCCGCGCCGCGGTGGTCTCCACGGTCCGCGCGACGGAGTCCGGGTACACTCGCCACCGCGTGATGCTGAGCCGCCGCGCGCAAGGGAAACGAGACCTGTGGGTGAGGTCGTTCACGGAGAAGCCGCAGATGGTCGGCGGACAGGCGCTGGAAGAGGCGACGGCGCTCGCCCAGCGCGCCGCCGCCCTGCTGGGCGTCCCTGTCGAGAAGCGGGACTGAGATACCCGCCGCCGATCGACGACGCGTGGCAAGCCGCGCCCGGTGGACCCCCAGCGCGCTTCAGGCGACGCCCAGGCTCGCGCGCAGCGCCTGGTAGGCGGCCGTCCGGGGCGCTAGCGCGAGCAGCCCCTCGAAGCCGGGGCGACGCTCGGCGTTCATGGTCATTGAGCGCAGGGTTGCGTCCAAGAGGGGAGCAAAGGCCATCTCCGGCAGGTTCACCTTGTGCTCCACGCCGAGCACGGCCACGGCGAAGAGCGCATCCCCACGTGTCATGGGCGCCCCGGTCAGGTCGTTGACGATGGCGAGCAGCTCCAGCAGCGCGTCCGGCAGCGCGCCGCTCTGCAGCACGTAGGCGGCCGCGCGCCGTGCCACCACCAGCCCGTTCTCACCGATGTTGCGGGAGAGGGAGCGCAGCAGCCCGCTGCGGTGACTCCCGCTGGGGAGCAGGTCCTGATAGGCGCCCGTGGAACCCGTGGAGTGCCAGGCGACGCCTGTCGTCGCAGCGGCGGCTGCTGGGGGCGCGGCGGCCGCTGGGGGTGAGGGCACGGCGGCGATGGGCTGCGGGGCCGCCGCCACCGGAGGGGCGAAAGCGGGGCCGGGGGGCGCGGCGTGCGGGGCAGCGCCCGTCGACGAGGCGGCTGAAGCCGCTGAGGCCGCTGCGGCCGCAGTCGCCGCCAGCGCCGACCCGACGGACATGGCCGCGATGGTCGGCGCGTTGCCTAGGTCTGGCGCGGGGGGAGCGTTCGCGGCGGCTTCCTCTGCGGCGGTGGCGAGCGCCGCCGCTGTCCCGTCGCCCGCGATCACCAAGGGCTCCAGCATGTAGGCGAACCAGCGACAGCCGGTCTCTGCGGCCCAGGTGAGACCCTCGGCGAGGTGTACCGCCGCCCACGGGTCTAGACGCAGGTCGGCGACCCCGTCGTGCAGCCCGTGAAAGAACTCCGTTCGGCGCATGATGCGACCAGCCGGCGCGGGCTGCGCGGCCAGGAGGCCCAGGCCCTCCGGGGGGGTGCCGTAGACCCAGCGGGGGTCGTCACCATCCGGCTTGTCGTGCGACGCGCTCAGCGCGTACGCGACGAGCACCGAGCAGTCTCGCCGTGCGAACTGATAGTGCGCTGGATCCCCGCGTGCCCCCGCGCGCGCCAGCTCTCCCCGGAAGCGCGAGGAGTGCACCACGGGGAGGAGCGAGCCCAGGGGCCGCAGCCCGGCCGCGTCGGGACCGCCCGCATAGAGCACCTCGGGGACGGCGCTGGTGGAGACCTCGCACGACAGCGCGCCGCCCCACGCGGCCCCCACAAGCTCACGAAGCGCCGCGCGCAACGCGGGCTCGTCCGCTACCTCGGTGGCGACGACGAGCGTGAGCCCATCGACCCGCACGGCGTCTGACGGGAGCCCCAGCCCGTGGAGCGCGTCGACACGCGCCTCCGCGGACCTGCGGCTCACGGCGTCTCGAAAGCTGAGGCGGCCAGCGACCTTCACGCGGCCCTCACGCAGGCCTGCGCAGCACTGCAGGTGAGCGCGGGCGAGGGGCCGAAGAGCGTCGAACGAGACCACGACATGGTGCGATGGGGACTGTGCCACGTGTGCACGCGGCGTCACAGTCCACAGCGGGTGTCCGGTCCAGGCCCGCTCAGCGGCCGCGCGTCCCAGCCGTTTTTGCGCACGAAGTGGCTCTCGCGGGGTGTGACATGTAAGCCTATGTCCACACTCGTGTGCGGCACATCGCTTGCACGTGTCGCCGAGCCAGCGGCCCGGCGGACGCGTCGGCGGCTACCGCGCACCACGCGTGGGATCGGGACCTCACCATGAACGCATCGTCAGCCCTCAGTCACTTCGCCGGTCGCGCCGCCGCCTGGCTGTTCTGTGGTCTGGCCGCAGCGGGCTGTGGCTCCCGTGACGGGCTCGGCACGGACGCGCCGGACGCCTCGCGACCGGGCGCGCCGGTCACGGTGGACTGTGGCCGCAGCACCCAGTACACGGCGCCGCGCCAGACCCTCGAGCTGGTCGCCAGCGCCGCCTCCGAGAGCCCGGTGGTCGCGACGGGCTGGCGCTTCGTCGAAGGGCCCGGGGAGGCCACCCTCGAGCCGCAGGTCGGTGACCGCACGCTCTTCACCCCGAGCGTGGTGGGCAACCACCTGCTGCGCTACGAGGCCACCAACGCGGACGGCCTCGTGGCCAGCTGCGACGTGACCGTGGAGGTCGTGGTCGGACCGCCGGTCGCCATCTGCCCCGAGGGCGAGTTCCGCACCCCCGTCGGGTCGGCGGTCTTGCTGGAGGGCTCGGGCTTCGACGACGACGCCGTGGTGGCCTACCAGTGGGACGTGGTGCGCAGCGTGGCTGGCGCGACGCCCACGCTGCAGCCGCGCACGGAGGCGGTGACGCAGTTCGAGAGCGACGCCGCCGGCGAGTACCTCGTGCGCCTGACGGTGTACGACCAGGAGGGGGCGAGCGACGACTGCTTCGTGCCCGTCACGGTGACCGACCGGCCTACGGTCATGTGTCCCGAGGGGCCCATCGCGGCACCCACGCGTCGGCCGGTTGTCGTCGAGGCCACCATCATGGACGACGGCTCGGTCGTGCGCGAGACGTGGGAGGTCGTGACGCGACCCACGCGCAGCAGCGCGAACCCCGTGCCCGCCACCATGCGCCGCACGACGCTCACGCCGGACCGCGTGGGTGAGTACCGGCTGCGCTTCACCGCGGAGGACGCCGACGGCTACACGGACAGCTGCGAGGTCACCGTCATCGGGACGGAGACGCCGCCCACCCTCATGTGCCCCGCCGTGATCGAGACGACCCCGCTGACGCCGACCGCGGTCGTGGGGACCGCCGTGGACGACGGCGAGATCCGCTCGGCCGGCTGGAGCGTCGTCGGCGCGCCGATGGGCTCCAACGCGGACGCGCCGCGCCCACCGGACAACCTGCGCACGGTGTTCACGCCGGACATCGCGGGGGACTACACGCTGCGCCTGCAAGTGCAGGACGACTCGGGACACCTGGAGTCGTGCACGACGGTGGTGCGCGCGATCGCCACCGAGGGCCTGCGCGTGGAGATCTTCTGGGACACGAACGGGACCGACATGGACACCCACCTGCTGCACCCCGAGGCGCGCTCGTGGAACTCCAACCTCGACTGCTACTACGCCAACTGCGTGGGCGGTCGCCTCTCGTGGTCTGCGCCCGGGCGCGCGGACGACCCGAGCCTGGACATCGACGACGTGGACGGCTTCGGGCCCGAGAACATCAACATCATGACGCCCGCCCAGGGTACGTACCGGGTGGGCGTGCACTCCTACCGAGGCGACGGACGGGTGACGGTGCGCATCTACTGCGGAGGCTCGGCCTCCACGCCGCGGCGCACCTTCGGACCCGTTCGGCTGTCGCGCACGGACCTGCTCTGGCGCGTGGCGGACGTGACCATCACCCCCACCGGCTGCGTCATCGACGAGCTGGGCTCCGTGACGGGCTTCTCGGGGAGCAGCGAGCCGCGCTGACCCGGATGGCGCCCGGCGCTCGCAGGCCACGCACGCGGCAGGCGCGGCGGCGACCAGGGAGCGTGGGGCACGGGACGGTGGCGACCTCCCCCTGCGCGCTCACTCCTCGAGTCGGTAGACCTCGTTGACCTCGGTGGCCCGGTAGAGGCAGTACTGCGCCCACTCCACCCACGGGCTCTCCTGCCCCAGGGGAGCCAACGTCCGCGCGCAGACCCCGTAGGCAGCGCCTGCCTGACGCGCGATGGGCTCGCTGGCGGCCGTCAGCGCCGTGATGAAGACCTCGAGCAGCTCGGGGTCCGCGGCGATCTCCTGCGGGATGGGCGCGCCTCGGAAGGCGATGACGAACTCCTCGAGGCTGTAGCCGACCAGCGCTCCCGCGACACCGGCCTCGGCGCTCCCCGGGGTGAACGCGTCTGCGGACCCGACGATGGCGGAGGTCATGTTCATGCGGGCCTGCGCCCACGGGCCGAAGTGCTCCTCGGTCCACGCGGTGACGGCCTCCGACGTGGGCTCGCCGTCGAACTCGGGTGGGCTCATGGCGGACGCCTCCTCCACGCGGCGCCAGAGCTCTTGCAGCGCCGCGCTCATCTGATGGCGCGGCACCCCCGAGCTGGGCACGGGGATGAGCGTGGTGGAGGGCAGCTCCAGCGTGTCCGCCAAGCTCGTCTGCGTGCCGCTGCTGGAGGCCGTGGCACCCTCCCCGCCGCTGCTGCTCTCCGCGCCTTCGGCTTCCGCGGGCTCTGCGCTGCCCGCGCAGCCGGGCGCGGCCCAGGCCAGCGCCAGCGCGCAGCAGAGGGTTCGCAGGCCACCGCCACCAAGGGTGGGCAGCCGCAAACGGGTGCGAGGGGCAGCGGGTGACGAGCACGCGGCGGCGCGCGTGTGACGTGGGGGACGTGCTGGCATGGCCAGTGGATACCAGCCCGCCGCGGACAAGAGAAGGGCCGTGCGCTGAAACGTTCCGCGCCCCGCGACGACCCCCAGAGAGCACCGCGACCCCGAGAGAAAGCAGCAGCATGGGACTCCTGATTGACGGCACCTGGCACGACACCTGGTACGACACCGAAAAGACGGGCGGCCGCTTCGTCCGCAAGGACTCGTCGTTCCGCAGCTGGGTAACCCCAGATGGGGCGCCCGGCCCAACTGGCGAAGGGGGCTTCGCGGCGGCGCGGGGGCGCTATCACCTGTACGTGAGCCACGCCTGCCCGTGGGCACACCGCACCATGATCGTGCGCAGCCTGAAGGGCCTCGACGACCACATCGACGTGTCGGTGGTGAACTGGCTCATGGAGGAGAGCGGCTGGACCTTCGCGCCCGGCCCGGGCGTGGTCGGTGACCCCGTGCACCAGGTGGGCACCCTGCACGAGCTCTACACGCACGCCTCGCCCACCTACAGCGGCCGCGTCACCGTGCCGGTCTTGTACGACAAGGAGCGCGACACCATCGTCAGCAACGAGTCGTCCGAGATCATCCGCATGTTCAACTCGGCCTTCGACGCCGTGGGTGCGACCGGGCCGGACCTCTACCCGGCCGCGCTGCGCGCCGAGATCGACCGCATCAACGCGCGCGTCTACCCCACGGTGAACAACGGCGTCTACCGCGCCGGCTTCGCGACCACCCAGGACGCGTACGAGGAGGCGGTGACCGAGCTGTTCAGCAGCCTGGACTGGCTGGAGGGGCTGCTGTCGGAGCGACGCTACCTGGCGGGCGACACGCTCACGGAGGCCGACGTGCGCTTGTTCACGACGCTGCTGCGCTTCGACCCGGTCTACGTGGGGCACTTCAAGTGCAACCTGCGCCGCATCGTGGACTACCCCAACCTCCGTGAGTTCACGCGCGAGCTGTACCAGCTGCCGGGGGTGCGCGAGACCGTGCACATGGACCACATCAAGGGGCACTACTACCAGAGCCACCCCACCATCAACCCCACGCGCATCATCCCGCTGGGCCCGGCGCTGGACCTGGACATCCCACACCAGCGGCGGTAGTCCGGAGCTCGTCATGCGCGTCACCGGGCTGTTCGTGTATCCCATCAAGTCCTGCGGTGGCGTCCGTCTCGAGCGAGCGGCGGTCACACGCGCGGGCCTGCAGCACGACAGGCGCATGATGGTCGTGGACGCGAGCGGACGCTTCCTGTCGCAGCGCACCCACCCGCGCTTGGGTCGCGTCAGCACGCGCCTCGAGCCCGGCGGCGTCCGCGCGCTGGCACCGGAAGGCGAGGTGCTGCTCCCGTTCGACCTCGCTGAGCGCGGCACTGGCTCACGAGCCGTGCAGGTGTGGAGCGACGCCTGCGAGGGCGTACCGGACGACGAGGGCTCCCGCTTCTTCCAGGAGGTCTTGGGGCTCAGCGACGTGAGCCTGGTGGCGCTGCGTCCGGGCGGCGAGCGCAGCCTGAACCCCCGCTTCGCGCAGCCCGACGACCGGGTGGGCTACGCCGACGCGTACCCGCTGCTGATGATGGGGGACGCGAGCGTGCGGGACCTGGAGGGCCGCGCTGGGGTGTCGTTGGACATGCGGCGCTTTCGACCGAACGTGACCATCGAGGCGGCCCCGTACTACGAAGACCGGCTGGCGCAGTTCACGCTCGGAGGCGTGCGCTTTCGGGGCCCCAAGCGCTGCGACCGCTGCGTGCTGACCACCCTCGACCCGGACACCCAGGAGCGCGGCGTGGAGCCGCTGCGGACGCTGGCGCAGTACCGCCGAGGAGCCGACGGAAAGGTCTACCTGGGCATGAACGTCATCCCGGACGGACCGGGTGTGCTCGCCGTGGGCGACCAGCTGAGCGACGTGCGCGAGCAGGAGCCCAACCCGTGAGCGCAGCGCGCGCCCTCGATGACGCCGACTTCGACCTCGGCCGCGTGACCAGCGCGGACGGTGTCGCAGAGCTGGCGAGGGCCCTCTACGGTGAGGCCTTCACGCCCACGCCGGGCGTCCTCCACGTGACCGCCATCGACGGCAACACCGGGCGCACGCTCCGCATCGACGAGCGCGCGCCCAAGAGCCAGGCGGACACCTTCGCGCTCAACCTCACGCGGGCGCGGGCGGACGCCATCATCATCACGGGCGGGATCCTGCGAGAAGAGCCGGCCCTGTCTTATGCGCCGGGCGCGCCAGGACCCGAGTCCGAAGCGCTGCGGGCGTACCGACACCACTACGGACCGTCGGGACCGCCGCTGCTGGTGATCATGACGCGCGGCGCGGGGCTGCCCCTAGACCACCCCGTCTTTCACGACGGCCACACCCGTCCCATTCTCTACGGCCCAGCCAGTGGCGTGCTGCCGCTGCGGCAGGAGACAGACGCGGAGGTGATCGGTCACACGGGGGATGCCCACCTGGGCGCGCTGCTGACGCTGCTCAGGGAGCGCGGCGCGACGACCATCTCCGTCGAGGCTGGCCCGAGCACGACGCGGGCGCTCTACGCAGGTCCCGTTCCGCTGGTGGACGAGCTGTGTCTATCGACCTACGCCGGCCCCGCACTGGAAGAGGCCCAGCTGGTCGGCGACCCCTTGCGCGTCCCGCCTGAGCTGGCGCTCGCAGAGCCCGAGGTGCTCACTCGCACCGCGAGCGGCCCTTGGCGCTTTGGCCGCTACCGGCGTCGCTGACCCGGCGCCTCAGCGGCAACAGGTCGACCCACTTACGCAGGGCTGACGCGCTGACCGGCCAGGGCGTCCATGCGCGTGGCGAGCAAGAAGTCACCCCGGCTGAGGCCGCCACAGTCGTGCGTGGTCAGCTCCACCTCCACCGTGGCCCACACGTTGCGCCACTCGGGGTGGTGGTCGAGCTTCTCGGCCACGATGGCCACGCTGCTCATGAACCCGAACGCCTCCGCGAAGGAGGCGAAGCGGAAGGTCTTGCGGATCCGATCGTCGACGCGCTCCCACCCAGACAGGGCAGCGAGCGCGCTCTCGATCTCAGGCTCGGTGGCGCGGGCGTAGGGCACGCGTCGAGGATGACTCAGCGGGTACCCGTGTAGCCAGTCGAAAACTCGACGGCGGCCCCGATGACCACCGCGCGCACGTCCGGCTCGGCCGGTGTGCCGACGTTCTCGGCCCACAGACAGCCACCCGCATAGCCGGTGGTCACCCGGCCGTTCACGATACCCGTGGCGCGCCAGTTCTCCGCCGCCGCGCTGCCGGTGGTCACCAGCTCTCCGGTGGCGACGGACAGGCTGAGCATGGCGCAGTTGACCCCGTTGGTGGCCACGCCCCCGCCCAGCAAGATGTCGAAGCCCGCCTCGTCATCGCGGATGGTTCCAAACGCCTCGCGCACCACCGTGGCCACGTCGCCGTCGCAGACCATCTCACAGTCCGGGTTGAGCGTGCCCGCGCCGCACTCCGCATCGTCCGGGGCGACCATGTTGCCGCTGCATTGCTGAGTGGGGAGCTGCAAGAAGATGCGATGCGTGTAGTCCGGGTGGTTCTGCCGAATGCTGGGCATGGTCGGCCAGACCTCGCTGGGGCACACGACCTCGGGACGGGTGCAGTCCAGGTCGAAGGTGAGCATCTCGGAGCCATCCGGCGTGAGCGGCACCTGGAAGGTCCCGCCCGTGGCCGACACGGTGCGCGTGTACTCGCGACGCGCCGCTCCTGCGCCGAGCGTGACCTTGACGGTGAATTCGTCGTCGTAGCTGATGTTCCACGCGCCCGACATGTCGGGGGCCGGGTCGCGAGCGAACGCGGGGCCGCAGTCGCCCTCGGCGCCGCCGAGGAGGGGCGCGCAGGCCACGATGAGGGAGATCGCGCCGAGGCGCGAGACGGAACGAGGGTTGAACGACGGCATTGGCGAGCTCCAGGCTAGAGACCCCGCACCACCCACAGCGGCGCGGTCGGCTGAGTTGCCGGTCGTCCGTGCAAAGCCGGTACCAACTTGTCAGCAGCGGGTTTCGGGGGGCCTCTCGCCGCCGCCCCGTAAACCCGAGGTCACACTACGCGGCCTTGCCTGTGACCTGCAGCGCCTGCTCGCACCACTCCAGCAGGTCGCTCATGACCTGCTCGCGGTTGGTCTCGTTGAGCGTCTCGTGCCTCGCGCCCGGATAAATGGTGCAGCGCGTGTTGCGCATGCCGGCGGCGCGGTACGAGCCATGCAGCCGGCGCACGCCTGCGCCACGGTCTCCCACGGGGTCTTCGCTGCCTGCGAAGAGATAGATGGGCAGGTCTTTGGGTAGCCGCGCGAGGCGGCTGGGCTCCGTCAGGGCGGGCAGCGCGTCCAGCATGTCCAGCCAGGTCTGCACGCTCACGGGGAAGCCGCACAGGGGGTCGTCCACGTACTTGTCGACCTCGTCCGGGTCCCGCGACAGCCAGTCGGCGTCCGTGCGGTTGGGCGCGAAGGCCTTGTTGAAGTCGTCGAAGCTGAGCTTGTTGAGGATGGGGCTGACGTCGCGGTAGCCCACGCGCAGGCGCTCCAAGCGCGTCACCAGCCGGCCCAAGGTCGCGATGGGCGGCGGCTTGCCGTTGCTGCCGGAGAGCACCAGGGCGGACACGGCCTCGGGGTGATCCAGCACGAGCTGCTGCGCCATGAACGAGCCCATGGAGTGGCCCAAGAGCACGATGGGGAGCGAGGGGAAGTCCGCGTGCGCCATGCGGTTGATGGCGTAGAGGTCACCCACCGCCCGCGTCCACGAGGCGTCGTCGGCCATGTGCCCGGGGCGGCCGTTCTCGGGGATGCTGCGCCCGTGACCGCGGTGGTCGTGCGCGTAGACCACCCATCCGGCGGCGCAGAACTTCTCGGCCAGACGCCGATAGCGCCCCGCGTGCTCGGCCATGCCGTGCGCGATCTGCAGCACCGCCTTCGGCTTGCCGCTCGGGTTGGACCAACGGTAGACGTGGATGGCGAGGGCGTCGGGCGCCTCGTAGCGGAGTTGCTGCTCTTGCATGGAACCGCTGAGCATACCGGCTCAGCCCTCCTCATCCAAGTTGAGGAAGTCGCGCCACAGCTCGAGCGCGCGGTCGGTGTAGGCGGAGAGCGTCGCGATCAGCGCGCGCCGGTCGTCCGCCGCCACCAGCTCGTCGGGCAGGAGCGGGTCCAGGACCACCCAGCGGATGGCCTCACGCGCCAGCAGGAACGCCTCGCGCACGGCGTCCTCCGGCTGCATCTCGTCGATGCGCTTGCTGCTGGCCTCGAGCTGGTCCTTCATGTCGCGGTACACGGCGCGCAGGGCCTTCTTGTCCCAGAGGCCGCGGGCGCGGGCGTCCTCGCTGGGCTCCAGCGTGGCGATGCGAAAGACCACCGCGCTGTCCTCCATGCCCAGCTGCCGGAGGCGCGGCCCGATGAACGCGAGGTCCCCCTTGAGGTTGGCGGGGCGCACGTGCAGCCCCGGGCGCAGGCGCTTGAAGCCGGCCATCTTGAGCGCCTGCTGGCGGCGACGCAGCGCAGGGCGGTCCGTCCGCGAGAGGTCCGCCGTGAAGCACGCCAGCCAGCTCCCGTCCCAGGGCTGCACCTGCCCCTCCAGCAAGCGCCAGCGTGAGACCTGCTCGTCGATGGGCAGCGCCGCTTGGCCCAGCTGGTACTGCCCGCGCTCTTCGGACTCCACCAGCCCCTCGGCCCGCAAGCGCACGATGGCGACGCGCACGCTGTTTTCGGCGACGTCGAAGACGTCGGCGGCCTTGACGAGGATGCGGACCGGGACGCTGGGGCCGTGAATCAACGGCGCAACGGAGAGGATCTCGAGGATGATGCTCTTGGCGCTGACGTTCATGGAGCGGGAGGATACCCGGAAAGCTCAGGGGCGAAACACCATGAACGCGACGGTCAGGCCCACGGAGACGACGACCGTCCAGAGCGGCCAGCGCGCTTGGCGCTCCTCTCGTCCAACGGAATAGAGGACCGCGTGGAGAGTCACGAACGACAGGACGAAGCCCGCCAGAACGAAGGTCGAGAAGAGCGAGGTCCCGGTGAGGAACATCAGCACGATGCCGAAGCACCAGGTGAGCCCGAAGCCCGGGCCCGCCACGCGGTACGCCAGCGCGCGTCGGCGCTCGATCTCCCCGGGGACGACCGCACCGACGCTGCCGGCGACGAAGGTGAACGCGGCCAGGAGCTTCGCGAGGCGCACGAGCTTGAGGGTGAGCAGCGGGTCCATCGAGGCCGCAGCATGAACGCAAAGGGGGGACTGGCCAACGTGCCGCGCGCTGTGGCATGAGGGGGTGTGCGCAGCTCTTCACCGTCTCGTCGTCCGTCACGCTCCCCTCGCGGCCTCCCGCTCATCGGGCTCGTCGCGCTCGTCGCGCTCGCTTCCGCCTTCCCGCTCCTGGCACACGCTCAGGAGCGCACCGTGCTGGGACGTTGGCAGTTCGTCGGTGGCGCAGCCGAGGTGCGCGCCATCAGCCAGGCCATCGACGCGGCCCTCGCGGACTTCAACCCGGTCATGCGCGAGATCGTGGCGTCGCAGCTGCGGGACACCAACCGCGCCTACCCGGAGTTCAGCATCGCGGTGGAGGGAGACAACATCGTCTCGCGCATCAACGGGCGCACGCTGAGCACGCCTGCCAGCGGCGCCGCGCGCGAGGTGACCACCCCCGAAGGCCGCTCCGCCCAGGTGACGCAGCGCATCCAGGGCAGCCGGCTGATTCAGACGCTGGTCAACCCGCAGGGGACGCGCACGCACACGGTCTCCGTCGGGTCCGACGGCAACCTCACGGTGGAGGTGCGCATCGAGAGCAGCCACCTGCCACGCCCCATCCGCTACACGCTCACGTACGGCCGCGCGGCGTAGAGCGT
Source organism: Sandaracinaceae bacterium (assembly GCA_020633075.1). GTDB lineage: Bacteria > Myxococcota_A > Polyangia > Polyangiales > Houyiibacteriaceae > JADJJE01. Next base: position 342,421 of record JACKEI010000001.1, on the reverse strand, counting down.
TGGCGCCCTCCGCGCGGCGCTCGTATAACGCCGGGCGATGGCCCGACTGAGCGTGAACGTCAACAAGGTCGCCACCCTGCGCAACTCGCGGGGAGGAGCGGAACCCAGCGTGCTGCGCGCGGTGCGGGCGTGTGTCGCCGCGGGGGCTCCCGGCATCACGGTGCACCCGCGCGCGGACGAGCGGCACATCCGGCTGGACGACGTGCGCGCCATCGCCGAGGAGCTCGCGCCCATCGCGTTCCAGGTGGAGCTCAACGTGGAGGGTGACCCCCGGCCGGAGCTGGTGGACCTGGTGCGCGCCCTGCGGCCGGCGCAGTTCACCCTGGTGCCCGTGCGCCCCGGCGAGATCACCAGCGAAGCGGGCTGGCCACCCGAGACGCCCACCGAGGCCCTGCGCGACCTCCTGACGGAGCTGCGCGAGCTGGGCGTGCGCAGCAGCGTCTTCGTGGACGCGACCAAGGCCGCCGTCGACTTCGCCGCCAGCGTGGGCGCGGACCGCGTGGAACTCTACACCGAGCCCTACGCCCGCGCGTTCGAGCAAGGGGCCGAGGCCGCCCAGGCGTCGCTGTCAGGCTACGTCGCCGCCGCCAAGCACGCGCGCTCGCTGGGCCTGGGCGTCAACGCGGGGCATGACCTGGACCTCCACAACCTGCCCCTGTTCAAGACGGTGCCCGGTCTCGCCGAGGTGTCCATCGGTCACGCACTGATGAGCGAGGCGCTCTTCCGAGGGCTGCCGGAGGTCGTGCGCGACTACCTCGACGTGCTGCGTTGAGGCGCGAGCCGGCGCAAACGCGCCCACTCGGCTGTGCGCCCTCGTGTAGGCTCACCCGGTGCGGAGCCGACCCGACCTGCGCCTGTACCTGACCCCGAGGCAGCCCACGGCCGGGGCCCGCCTCAGCGCGCGCATCCAGCTGCAGAGCCGCACGCACACGCCCTACGACGGCATCGAGGTGCGGTTGGTGGGCAACGAGAACCGCTACGAGCGCAGCACGAGCGACGGCAACAGCACCAGCGCGCGCTACCACCGACGCGAGATCCTGCGCTTGGCGGCCGAGTTCCGTGGCGGCGTGCTGGAGCCGGGGACCTTGGAGCGCGAGGTCACGTTCGAGCTTCCGCAGGACGCGCCACCGACGTTCCGAAGCACGCTAGCGTCCATCGCCTACGAGCTCGAGGTGCGGGTGCGCATCCCCTGGTGGCCCGACCGACGCGGGCGCTTCGTCGTGACGATGCACACGCCGGCCACCGACCCGGGCCCGCCGCGGCCCAAGCTCTTCACCACGGAGAGGAGCGAGAACCGCGGGGATGACCCCGTGCTCGAGCTGTCGCTGGAAGACGACCGCTTGGTGCTGGGTGGCGCGCTGGCAGGCGCGGTCGCGATCACGGGCTTGGGGGGCAAGCGGCTCCGGAGAGTGGAGGTGGCGTGCGTCGCGCTCGAGACGGCGCTGGTCAGGAGCACCGCCGGGGCGCGAGAAGCGGACCGGCGCACGTGGGTCGTCCACCAGGGCACGCCCCGCGAGGGGGCCGCCCTGCCCTTCCACATCGCCATACCGCCCGAGCTCCCTCCCAGCTTCCAGTCACCGTTCATCCGCGTCACGCACTTCGTGGAGGCCAAGGCGGTGGTCGCCCTCGGTCGGGACATCACCCTGCGCGTGCCGGTCGTGGCCGCGCGGGCCGAGCGCGCGCGCACCGCGGCCCCCGTGCCCCTCGTCGGCAACGCACGGCAGGCGACCGTCTGGCAGGCGGCACTGGAGCGGATGCAGGAGCGGCCGGGCGGAGTGGAGGGGCTGCACTTCGACGCGGAGCGCGGCAGCGCCAGCTTCACGCGCGATGGCGTACTGATCACCGTCGCCGAGGAAGACGGCGAGGTCCGGCGGCGCCCGCGACGCGGCCTCTTGGGCGACCGGAGCGGGGGCGGACCGTGCCTGGTGGCCGAGCTCAGCTGGCCCGCGCTGGGGCTGGACCTCCGCGTGGCCGAGCGGCGCTGGACCGACTTCGGCGAGCGGCACGCGGCGCTCGATGAGACCCTGCAGCGTCGCTTCACCGTCCGCGTGCGCGAGCCCGCGCAGGCCGCGCCCTTCCTGAATCCCGCGCTGCGCGACTCCCTCTCGAGCTTCGACGAGGCGGGTCTGGACGACGAGCGCGCGGTGGTCCTGCGGCGCGGTGGGGTCTATCAGGTGGAGGGGCTGGTGCGCTTCCTCACGCAGCTACACGGGCTGGCCGGACAGGTCGCACGGGCCGGGCACGACATCCCGCCGCCGGCCGCCTTGGCCGCCGAGGCAGCCGCCTGGGAAGCCGTCGCGAGCGCCCGCGGCGCACGCCTCCGTCCGGGGGATCTGGCGCTGGTGGACTGGGCGCTGAGAGGCGTTCCCCTCGCCCTGACGCATCGCTGGGAGGGCCAGCGCCTGGTCGGGAGCGAGCTCAGTACACCGCTGCCGGTCGAGGCGGACGCCGACGCGTGGCGTGATGCGCTCGCGGAGGCGACGGGCGCCGGCAGCTTCGTCGAGGGTGGACGCGTGGGCGTGGTGTTCCCCGAGCTCTTGCGCCCGGAGGCGGTGTTGCGCGTGGCGGAGGCGTTCTCGCTCGCCGTGGCGAGTCTCCTGGGCAGCGACGTCGGCCCCTATCGCTAGCGCGGCTCCGACGCGCCCTCGTGCAAGCGCAGGTCGTTGAAGGCCCAGAACAACACGAAGCCGAAGGCGCTCACGATGTGCCAGAGGGCGTGGTGGCTGATGACGCGCAGGTCGACCTTGCGCCCATCCGCAGACGCGAGCGCGACTCCGAGCAAGAACGTGACGAGGATGGCGGTGAGCAGCCCGCGCGCACGCTCGGGGATGCGCGGGCGGGCGCTGAAGAGCAGCGCCGTGACGATCAGCGCGTCGGCCACCAGCACGAGCTCGCCCACGTTGAACCCGCCATGGTCGCCGAAGCGCAGCGGGAAGGGCACACGCCCCAGCGCGGTCTCGACCCCCATCCAGGCGATGCCCAGCGCGTTGAGCGTCGCGGAGGCCACCAACACGCGGCGGCGCAGCGGGGCGTCGAAGTAGTCGAACAACACTGCCACCTGGATGCCGAAGGCCAGCAGCAAGTTGGAGCCCGTGTCCGCCCACCGCCAGCTGGGCGCCAGGGTCGCGTGCCAGCCCAGGGTCGGGATCCCGGTCACGACGATGAGCGCGTAGGCGACGACCCAGCGGCGGGGTTGGGGGCGCCCGAGCCAGCAGAGCAGCAGCGTGATGACGCCTGCGCCCAGGGTCGCAAAGCTGGTGACCGAGTTGGCCAGGTCGGGCGCAGAGAGCTCCATGTTGGAGACGATATCAGCCCGTGAGGCGTGTTACGCCCGAACGGGCTCGTACGCGGGCGCTTCGCCCACGGCGAGCTCGCGCCGCACCTCGGCGAGGGGGCGCTCCAGCAGGGCCAGCCAGTCCGTGGTGGGCACCCAGCGGGCACGCAGCCCGCGCAGGAAGCCGCCGATCACCACGTCGCGGTTCTGGTACACGCGCGGGTCCACCAGGCCCTTGGCACCCGGTCTACCCGCGAGGCCGCTCATCAGCAGCCCCGTGACCACCAGGAACCCCACGCCGAGGTTGCCCATCTGCGCAAAGCCAAACGCCAGCAGCGAGAGCTCCCCGACGATGTCGCCGCGGTAGCCCGTCAGCGTGTGCCACAGGTCGTGCGTGTCGCGCATGTACTCGCGCAGGAACGCGAGCTCGGGAGACGTCACGTGCTCGGTGATGCGCCCCTCGCGCGAGGCCTCCACCAGGCCATCTGCGCTGATGCCCTCGGACTCGACGAAGGCGAGGTACGCGCGGCCGAGGCTGCCCTCGGGCATCTTCCGCAGCCGCTCGCGGTCTGTCAGCGCCTGCACCACGGGCGGCTGCTTTGCGAAGAGGGCGCGGCCCTCCGGAGACTCCAGGAAGTAGCCCACGTGCCGCACCTCGATGGGCCCGATCATGGACTCGAAGAGGGTGAACACGTGGCGTGTGTCGTTGGGGTCCTCGAGGATGCCCTTGAGCCCGCCCACGATGCGGCTGGGGTGGAACATGGGCATGCCCGCACGCTTCATCAGGCGCGCCGTCCGGACGAAGAGGCTCGCCTCGTCGCGCAGCGAGCCGAAGGGCAGCGGAGTGAAGACCATGTCCATGGGCCTCACACTAACATGTTGACAGGGACTAGGAACCCCAGCCGGGAGGTCAGCCCTTGACCACCACGGACGAGCCGTGACCGAAGAGGCCCTGGTTCGCGGTGACGCCCACCTTGGCGCCCTCCACCTGCCGGCCCTCGGCTTGACCGCGGATCTGCCAGGTGAGCTCGCAGACCTGCGCGATGGCCTGGGCGGGGACGGCCTCGCCAAAGCAGCTGAGGCCGCCGCTGGGGTTGACGGGCACGCGCCCGCCGATGGTCGTCACGCCGTCGCGCAGCAGCTTCTCGGCGTCGCCCGGCTCGCACAGGCCGATGTTCTCGTACCAGTCGAGCTCCAGCGCCGACGCGAGATCGTAGACCTCCGCCACGTTGACGTCCTCCGGCCCGATGCCCGCCTGCTCGTAGGCGCCCCGCGCGATGGAGTCACGGAAGCTGACGGGAGGGAGCGGCACCGTGGCGGCCGAGTCCGTGGCCATGTTCGGCATCTCGATGACCGTGCTGGGGAAGACCGGCGTGACCGTGGACACGCCCGCGACGGACACCCACTTGGTGGCGTGCTTGCGCGCGTAGGCCTCGCTGGTGAGCACGATGGCGGCGCCGCCGTCGCTGGTGGCGCAGATCTCGAGCAGGCGCAGCGGGTCCGCCACCACCTTGCTGGCCAGCACCTCGTCGATGGTGACCTCCTTGCGGAAGCGCGCGTAGGGGTTGTGGAGCCCGTGCCGCGAGTTCTTGACCTTCACCTGCGCGAAGTCCCGCGACGTCGAGCCGTAGAGGGCCATGCGGCGACGCGCCCAGAAGGCGAAGTAGGTCGGGTTGGTGGCGCCCATGAGGCGGAAGCGCAGCCAGTCCGGGTCGTCCGGGCGCTCACCACCCACGGGCGCGAAGAAGCCCTTGGGGGCCGCGTCGGCACCGACCACCAGCGCCACGTCACAGAAGCCCGCGAGGATCTGCGCGCGCGCGACGCTGAGGGCCTGGACGCCCGAGGCGCACGCGCCGTACGAGCTGGCCACCTGCGCGCCGTTCCAGCCCAGCGCCTGGGCGAAGGTGGAGCCCGCGATGAAGCCCGGGTAGCCGTTGCGGATGGTGTCGCCGCCGCTCACGAACTGCACGTCGCGCCAGTCCACACCGGCGTCGTCGAGTGCGGCCTGCGCCGCGTGCACGCCGTACTCCGCAAAGTTGCGCCCCCACTTGCCCCAGGGGTGCATGCCCACGCCAAGGATCGCTACGTCGCGGCTCATCGCGCGCCTCCGTTCTCGGTCGCGCTGCTGGCGACGGGCTGCCACTTCCAGACTACGTACTCGTTCTGCTCGTCCTCGTAGAGCCGGTCGATGACCAGCTCCATCTCCATGCCCACCACCAGGCTCTCGGCGGGGACGCTGGTGGGCACCTGGCCCAGGACGGTCATCTTCTCGGCCTCGAGCTCCACCACCGCGATGGAGTACGGCACGAAGGGGTCGTCCGCGATGAACGGGGGCGGCGGCTGATAGTGCGCCGTGGTGTAGGACCAGAGCTTGCCGCGGCGGCTGAGCTCGTGGTCGGTGAACGCGGTGGAGCGGCAGGCCGGGTTGCGGCAGGCGACGGTCTCACGCGGGAAGAAGATGGTGCTGCACTGCACGCAGCGCGTACCCAGGAGCGCGGGCGGCTCGCTCATCGTGAACCAGCCTTCGACGGCTGGGACGCGCGGTTTGTCGGTCTTCGGTTCGCTCATGAGGTGCTCCATCGACGCGCGGCGAGACGCTCACCGCAGCAGGGCGATAAGTAGAACGTGTTTCAGTATTCCGCAAGGCGCGAGGGCTGCTGCGTCGCCGGGAACGGGCGCGGGGGGAGACGCCGGGCCCGCGCCCCAGGTGGCCGTGCTCACGCACGAGACGCGCTCTCCCTCAGCCGACGTGCTCCCAAGCCTGGTCCTGCGCTGCCTCGGCGTCGCTGCCCTCTTCTTCGGCGAGTTCTTGCTTCGCCTGCGCCAAGAGGGCGTCCAGGTCTGCCTGCAGGGCCAGCAGCGCGCCCTGCACTTGCTCCACGCGCGCGGCGGAGAGCCCCTCGATCTGCCCGAGCGTCTTGGTCAATCGCCGCACGGCGCTGTGCGCCTTGTCGATCACTTGGCTGCGCTCGCGCGCGTCCGTCCGCGGGTGCAGCAGCGGATTGAACTGACGCCGCAGGGCCTGCACGGGCTTGCCCTCCTCGAACACGGCCGCGCGCAGCTCCGCGATGACGTCGTCCGAGGGCTCCACGTACGGGGTCCCGTCGTTGGCGGGCTCACCGCGCAGCGCCTTGGCGAAGTAGTCCACGGCGTCGCAGGTGGGGATCTTCTCGCTCACGCCGTCACGCTCGAGGACGTTGGGCGCGTGACGCGAGAGGGCCACGAAGCTGCCGGTGAGCTTGTCCACGGTGGGTCGGCGCATCTGTAGCTCGGTCGAGCAGTAGGCGTAGAAGTCCTCGTAGCCCCAGTCCAAGTAGTACGAGCGGTCCCGCACGAAGACGAGCGCGTTGGCCATCTCGACCCACGAGCGCTTGAAGAGGCGCGCGCGCTGCACGAGGTCCAGGCGCACTCCGTCGGCGCCCATGGCGGCCAGCGCCCCGGCCAGCTGATCCAGTCTCTGATGCGACATGGGGGTCCGTATAGCGCATGTCGAGCGCCCACCCTAGCGGTGAGCGGCCACGTGGGAGTCCGGGTCGTCCAATCACGGCCTTTCGCGCCTCGGCGCGCGCTCTGGCGGGCGTCCGAGAGGATCCGAGGAGCTAGGGTGCGATTCCGTAGAACGCCCTTGCCGGCAGCCGCTCGGCGATGGACCGCATGCGAGCGGGCGCGACGCCCATCGGCAGGCCGGCGCAGCCGAGAGGGTAGCTCCAAGCCTCCCACGCGGCCTGGTCTTCGCTCGCCAGCAGCAGCACGTCCCTACCCTCTTGCTGCACGTACACCAGCTCCGACTGGGCCGCCGTGAGCCGCGCGGCGATGGCGCGAGCGCTGGCGTCCGTGTCGGCGCGCACGCGGTACGCGAGGGCAACCGGCGCAGCAGCCGGGTCACCGGCCTCGCCGAGGTAGACGCGCAGGTGGTCGCCACGCCAGGTCGCGGCGTCCGACCAGCTGGCCGCCAGCGAGGCGTCGCTCGGGGCAGCCTCGGGCAACAACATGGCGAAGAGCATCTCGCCCCCGAGCGCGTCGTCGGCCCACGCGGTGTAGCCCTGTGGCGCGCTGGGGAAGTCGCACTCCATGAGGGGCTCCGCCGAGACGCGCGAGTCGTACCCGCGCATCCAGCTCGCGGTCTCGAGGATGGCCGGCGACCACTGCCCACGCAGCCCGCCCGCCCCGCCCGCTAGCCACGCGTCCGTCAGGTACGCGCCGCCCACGGCGTAGCTGGCGCGGCTCTGCACAAGCAGGTAGGGGTCCGACGCGTCGGCCACGGTCCGCCGAAAGCCGGCCAGCCAGTCGGCGAAGTATGCGCGGAACACGTCCGCGGGGATCTCCTCGTTGCGGAGTGAGGCCATGACCAGGTTGGCGACCACCTCGGCCTCACCCTCCCCGTGGTGCTTGAGCGCGATGGTGTTGTCCAGGCTGCGAGCCAGCCCCTCGTGCAGGCCAAAGCCGGCCATCGTGTCGATGTCCTGCGCGTAGTGCGTGAGCTCGTGCGCCAGCAAGAAGGTGGCGCTCTCGAAGCTGGTGGGCACCCCGCGGTCGATCAGCGTGATCACGCCGGTAGAAGGGTCGTAGAAGCCAGCGACGTTGGTCACGAAGTCTTCGAGACTGCCGGAGAGGAGCGCCGCCGGGGACTCCACCAGCTGCAGCAGCATCAGCGTGCGGCCCCACCGTTCGATGGAGAGCGCCTCCTCGGGCGTGGGCGCCATGGTCTCGCCGCCGTAGCGCTCGCGCAGCTCCGCTTCGGAGATGACCTCGATGGGGGGCAGGTCCACGCGGGGCCCGCCGCGCACCCGCGACAGCTCGGCCGCCACCCGCTCTTGGCAGGCCTCGAGGCGCGTGTCGCACCCGTACAGGGGCGGTCTGTCGTGGTCGCAACCGAGCGTGAGCAGCGTGAACGCGCAGACGGCCGCGCCCAGCACTACGCTCACAGAGCGCGGCCGCGGCACGCGTGGGGCCGCGAGCACGGCGCCACCCAGACGCCACCGCCACAAGGGCTCGCTACACCGGGTCTTCCGAATCATGGAACCGCCTGCACTCCCTCTCTCGAGCATCACTCCTGCGTAGCGCAGGCTGGACCCTTGGCAAGCGCGCTACCAACGAATGTCGAGCACGGCGTTGGCGATGTCGATGGCGTGGATGCGCACGTCGGGCTCGAAGCCGTAGTGACGCACCATGCCCTCCACCACGCCGATGTAGTACGGGTCCAGAATGCCGTAGATGTCGTAGTACTCCATGCGAGCGTGACGCTCGGCCAACAGCGTGACCGCCGCCATGCCCGGCTTGACGCTCTGCGACACGGCGCGCGGCCCACCCTCGAAGGCCTTCTCGAGATCGTCGCCGAACACGCCGAACACCACGCGCCCCAGCATGGTGCCCGCGAAGTCGGGGAAGGCCTTCCAGCCCATCTCGCGGAACGCCTGCCGCGTCGGCACGCCCGGAAAGAGGCGCGGCACCAGCGCAAAGGAGAGGCGCATGTGCTCGCGCAGGGGGTAGTCGAAGAAGGGGAGGTAGCGCGGGCGCTCCACGACCACGTCTGCGACTCGCTCCTTGGGCAGCGCGGCCATCATGTCGAGCATGGTCTGGAAGTAGAGGCCCTTGACGGTGGCGGTCTCGGGCGTGGCGCTGAGGTAGGGGCCCGGGTCCAGATCACCGGAGAAGTCGGGTACACGGAAGTCGTACGGGTGATCCATGGGGAGGGGTGCGCGACCCCCAGGTGAGGGCCGTTCACGCGCCAGTCTGACGCGCCGCAGCATTTTTTTGTATGGGGGGAGAACCCTTTCTGCGGGCCGGAGGCTCCCACGGGCATGAAAAGCCCCTCGAACCCCTTCGCTACGCTGCTGATCGCGACCTTCGCGTGGGCCGCCGCCCAAGGCGCCAGCGTGGTGGCCGCACAGACCGCCGACTCGGAGCGCGACGCCGAGCCCCCGCGCGTGCTCTCGATCGATGACGCCCTGCAGCTGGCGGCGCAGAACGACCCGCAGCTCGCGGCCGCCGTGGCGCGGCAGCGGCGCAGCGAGGCCGAGGCGATGACGGCCCGCGGACGGCTGCTACCGCGGCTGGACTTCGAGCAGTCGATCACGCGCGGCGACCAGCCCGTGTACGCCTTCGGGACGCGCCTGCTGCAGGGCCGCTTCGGCGCGAGCGACCTCGCGCTGCCGGCCCTGAACGCACCGAGCCCCATCACGGACCACGCGTCTCGGCTCAGCCTGCGTGTCCCGCTGGTGCACGCGGAGGGCTGGTTCGGCGCCCGCGCCGCGCGCGACATGAGCCGCGCGGCCGAGGCGACGCTGAGCCAGGCCGAGCTGGAGCTCGCCGGGCAGGTCCTGCGCGCGTACCACGGCGCGCAGGTCGCGGCTGCGGCGGCCGAGGTCGCGTCCCAGGCGGTCGAGTCCGCGCGCGCCGACGCCGCGCGGGTGCAGTCCATGCTGCGCAACGACATGGCCACCGAGCTGGACGCGCTGACCATGGAGGTGCACGTGGCGACGATGGAGCAGCGGGCCATCCTCGCGCGCGGCGAGGCGGCCGCGGCCCTGGCCGCGCTCAACCACGCGCTCGGGCTCCCCGTGGGTGCCCCCACGACGCTGAGCACGCCACTAGACGGAGCGGAGGATGGGCGCGGCCCCGACACCGGGTCCTCGGTGGACGTCGAGGCCCTGGACCTGAGCGAGCACCCGGCCGTCCAGCAAGCGCAGGCCAGGGAAGCCGCCGCGCGAGCCGCTCATCGCGCCGCGCGTGCCCGCTACGCGCCGGTTCTGGCTGCTGCGGCGGACCTGCAGAGCCACCGCTCACAGCTCGTGAACGGCCAACACGGCGAGAGCTGGACCGTCGGCGTGGTCCTCCAGGTCAACCTCTTCAACGGCCTACAGGACCTCGCGCAGGAGCGCGCCGCGGCGGCGGACCTCGAGGCCTCCCATGTCAGCGCCGTGAGCGCCGAGTCCGCCGTCAGGCTGCGCGTGCACAACGCACAGCTCGCCCTCGACGCGGCCGAGGCGACGCTCTCAGTCTCGGCGCGCGGCGTCGAGCTGGCGCGCGCCGCGCAGGCTCTCGAGCAGCAGCGCAGCCGCAACGGAATGAATGACGCGGCTGCGTTGGTGCGCAGCCAGACCGCACTCCTAGACGCCGAGCTCCGCCACCTGAGCGCACGGCACGCACGCGACATGGCTCGCGTGGAACTCACGGTTGCGCTCGGTGGTCACCCCATCTCCCCCAACGAGGTCTCCCCATGAACAGCACGAAGCCCATGCACACCGCCACTCCCGTCACGCACCGTCCCACCCCCACCCGCGCGCTGCCAGCCCTCACGCTCACGCTCGGATCGCTGCTCCTCGGAGCCTGTGGGGCCGCTCACGCGGACCCACCCGAGAGCACCAGCGAAGCACGCCCCGCCGTCGCCGTGCGCGTGGCCGAGGCCACTCACGGGCCCATGAACGGAAGCTACGTGGTCACGGGGACGGTGCGCGGGTTGAACACCGCCACGCTCACCAGCCGCGTCATGGGCTACGTACGCACCCTGGACGTGCCAGTGGGCGAGCGCGTAACGCGCGGGCAGCTGCTGGCCACGCTGGACGACGCCGACCCGCGCGCAGGCCTCCTGCAGGCACAAGCAGGCGCGCTCGAGGCGCAAGCTGCCCGCAGCCAATACGAACAACAGGCGCAGGCGGCCGAGGCTGCGCTGCGCATGGCGCGCGTCACCAACGAGCGCATGCAGGCGATGCGCGCGGACCGCGCTGTCTCGCAGCAGCAAGCCGACGAGGCCGCGGAAGCCCTCGCCGCCGCCGAGGCACAGCACGCCGCGACACGAGCCGGTGTGAGCCGCGCCGACTCGCGCATCGCTCAGAGCCGCGCCATGACCCTCTCGGCCCGCACAGCCCTCGAGTTCACGCGGGTGCGCGCTCCCTTCGACGGCGTCGTGCTGGCCCGCCCTGCGCAAGTGGGAGACCTCGCCGCGCCGGGTGCCCCTCTCTACGTCATCGAGCAGGACGGAGGGGTGCGCGTCGAAGTCGCGCTGCCGGAGTCGCTCGCTGGCAGCGTGAGCCTGGGTCAGGAGGTGGAGGTGCGCGTGGACGCGAACGCGAGCGTGCTCACCGGCACGGTCGGCGAGGTCGCTCCCCAGGTGGACCCCGCGACCCGCGCCTTCATGGTCAAGGTGGACCTGCCCTCGGACGCTACGGGCCTCAACCCCGGCATGTTCGCGCGCGTCCACTTCGACCGCCCCGCGCCCGACGCCCTCACGGTTCCCGTCGCCGCCATCTCCGCTCGTTCCTCCCTGGACCGGCTCTTCGTCGTCGAAGACGGCGTCGCGCAGCTACGCCTCGTGACGCTCGGCGTCGTCGCAGGCGAGCGGGTGGTCGTGCTCTCCGGCCTCTCGCCCGGTGAGTCGGTGGTGGTGGACCCCCCTAGCAACCTGCGTGACCGCGACGCGGTCGAGGAGACCCGATGACCCAAGAGAAGCTCGGGACGGCCGGCCGCCTGGCCAAGGCCTTCATCAACAACAAGCTCACCCCCGTGCTCATCGTCAGCGCGGTCGCGCTGGGGGCCTTCGCTGTGCAGCTGCTGCCGCGCGAGGAGGAGCCGCAGATCAAGGTGCCCATGGTGGACATCTTCATCGGCCTCCCCGGCGCCAGCGCGCGCGAGGTGGAGCAGCGGGTCGCCTCCCCGGTCGAGCGCTTGGTGCAAGAGGTCCCGGGCGTGGAGTACGTCTACTCCACCTCCAGCCCCGGACGCGCCATGGTCATCGCCCGCTTCGAGGTGGGCGCGAGCGAAGAGGACGCCATCCTGCGCGTGAGGGACCACCTCGCCGCGCACGCCGACCGCCTACCGGCCGAGGCGAGCACACCGCTCATCCGCCCGCGCTTCATCGACGACGTCCCTGTGCTGGCGCTGACCCTCTTCAGCGAACGCTACGACAGCGCGCAGCTGCGGCGTGTCGCGGACGAGCTGCGCGCCGAGCTGAAGCAGGTGACCGACGTCACCGACGTGCAGGTCATCGGCGGTGAGACCCGGCAGGTGCGCGTGCAGCTCGACCCGGAGCGGCTGAGCTCGCGGGGCATCACGCCGCTGGCCGTGGTGCAGGCGCTCGCGTCACAGAACGCGCGCGTCCCTGCGGGCAGCGTGGCCAACGAGGGCCAGGAGCTGCTGGTGGAGACGGGCACGGTGCTCGAGAACCGCGAGGACGTCGAGAGCGTCGTGATCGGCGCGTGGCAAGGTCGACCGGTCTACGTGCGCGATGTCGCGGAGGTGGTGGACGGCGGGGCAGAGCCGTCGAACTACGTGCGCTTCGGCGCTGGCGCCGCGGCTGGCGAGCACGACACGGTGGCCGCACAGGCTGGCGAGAGCGAGTGGCCCGCCGTCACGCTGGCCCTCTCGAAGCGCGAGGGCACCAACGCCGTGGCCGTGGTGGAGGCGGTCATGGCGAGGCTGGACACGCTGCGGGGGACGCTCGTCCCGAGCGACGTCCAGATCAGCGTCACGCGTGACTACGGCGAGAGCGCCGCCGAGAAGAGCGACGAGCTGCTTCTGCACATGGGCGTGGCCGTGGTCGGCGTGGCCCTCCTGATCCTGATCGCCCTCGGCCGGCGCGAGGCGCTGATCGTGATGCTGGCCATCCCCGCCACGCTCGCCCTCACCCTCACGGTCTTCTACCTCTACGGCTACACGCTCAACCGCATCACCCTCTTCGCGCTGATCTTCAGCATCGGCATCTTGGTGGACGACGCCATCGTCGTCGTGGAGAACATCGCCCGGCACTATCACCTGCCGGAGAACAAGGGGCGCCCGCTGCTCGAGGTCGCGGTGCGCGCCACGGACGAGGTCGGCAACCCCACCATCCTCGCGACCATGACCGTCATCGCAGCCATCCTGCCGATGGCCTTCGTGGGCGGGTTGATGGGCCCCTACATGCGCCCCATTCCGGTTGGCGCCGCAGCGGCCATGATCTTCTCCTTGGTGGTCGCGTTCGCGGTCACCCCGTGGGCCTCCGTGCGCCTCTTGAAGCGCGCGGGGGGGCACGGACACGGCGGTGATGGCGCACCCGACGACGACGCGTCACACGGGCACAGCCACGAGCACGACCCACGGCGCGAGGGCTGGTCGACGCGCGCCTACCGCCGCTTCGTGGGCTTCCTGATTCGGAGCCGGCGCGCCCGCTGGACCTTCTTGATCGGCATCCAGGTGCTGCTGCTGGGGAGCCTCGGGCTGGTCGCCATCGGCTGGGTCAAGGTCAAGATGCTGCCCTTCGACAACAAGAGCGAGTTCCAGGTCATGGTGGACATGCCCGAGGGGACCACGCTGGAGGACACAGCGCGGGTGACGCGGGCGCTGGCCGACGTGGTGCGCGAGCAGCCGGAGGTGATCAGCTACCAGAGCTACGTGGGGACCTCCGGACCCATTACCTTCAACGGCCTGGTGCGCCACTACTACCTGCGGCAGGGGAGCAACATGGCGGACATCGTCGTGAACTTGCTGCCCAAGCACGACCGCGACGCGCAGAGCCACGACATCGCGCGCTCCCTGCGCGAGCAGCTAGCGCCCGTGGCGGCCCGCTTCGGCGCGACGCTCCAGGTGACCGAGGTGCCCCCCGGACCGCCCGTGCTGCAGACGCTGGTGGCGGAGGTCTACGGGCCCGACTACGAGCGCCAGATCGCCATCGCCGGGCAGATCCGCGACGCCATGAACGCCCTCGACGGGGTGGTGGACGTGGACGTGTTCATGGAGAGCCAGCAGCGGGAGCGGCGCTTCGTGGTGGACGACGAGAAGGCCGCCGTGCACGGGCTGAGCGAGGCTCAGATCGCGCGCACGCTGCGCCTCGCGCTCGCCGGAGAACAGGCGGGGCGCCTGCACGACGAGCGCATGCCCGACGACGTCCCGATCTTGGTGCAGCTCGACCGGGCCACGCGCTCGGAGCAGGACCACCTGCTGGCGACGCCTATGGTGGCGGCCGATGGATCCGTCATCCCGCTGCGCGAGCTGGTGCGCGTGCAGGAGGGGGTCGAAGACCACAGCATCTACCACAAGAACCTGATGCCCGTGGTGTACGTCACGGGTGACGTGGCCGGCGCCATCGAGAGCCCGGTCTACGCGATGCTCGCCCTCGGGCCCGCGCTCGACGCCATCGAGCTCCCGGAGGGGTACGTCATGGAGCAGCTGACCGCCGAGCAGCCGCACGACAACAGCCGCTACGCGGTGAAGTGGGACGGCGAGTGGCACATCACCTACGAGGTCTTCCGAGACCTGGGCGTGGCCTTCGCGGTGGTGCTGGTGCTCATCTACGTGTTGGTGCTGGCGTGGTTCCGCTCCTACCTGGTGCCCGTGGTGATCATGTCGGCCATCCCCTTCTCGCTGGTGGGCATCCTGCCGGCGCACGGGCTACTGGGCGCGTTCTTCTCGGCCACCTCCATGATCGGCTTCATCGCCGGTGCTGGCATCGTGGTGCGCAACTCGATCATCCTCGTGGACTTCATCGAGCTCCGGCTGCGCGAGGGCATGCCCCTCGAGGAGGCCGTCATCGACGCGGGCGCCGTGCGCTTCCGCCCGATGGTGCTGACGGCGGCCGCGGTCATCGTGGGCGCGGGCGTCATCCTCTTCGACCCCATCTTCCAGGGCTTGGCCATCGCGTTGATGGCCGGCGAGGTGGCGTCGCTGCTGCTCTCCCGCATGACCGTGCCGCTGCTCTACTTCTCGCTGCGCAGCACCCAAGACGCCCGCGCACGAGCGAAGGCCGAGCGCGCGGGGGGCATCCCGGGCGATGGAGGGTTGGAGCTGGCCGAGAGCTAGCGCGTGATGTCCCAGCTGCCCGTGCTAGGGTGCGGGCATGGCTGGTCCCAAGTCGAGCGAAGGGCGCGACCAGGCGCTGCTAGAGCGCGCACGGCGCGGTGACGGAGAGGCAATGCAAGCGTTGCTGACGGAGCTGAGCCCGTCCGTGCGCCGCTTCGGGCAGCAGCTGTGCCGGCACGAGGCCGACGCGATGGACGTCATGCAAGACACGCTGCTGGCGGTGGCCTCACACCTGGGCGACTTCGAGCAGCGCGCCGCCCTCTCGAGCTGGGTCTACGCCTTGGCCCGCAGTGCGTGCAACCGTAGGCGCCGCGGCCTCAAGAACCAGGCTCATCTGCCTGAGAGCGCGGTGGCCGAGCGCGCGGACTCGGAGGCCACCCCGGAGGAGCGCCTGGAAGCCGCCGAGGTCGGTCGCTCACTGGGGCGCGCCCTCTGCGGGCTGCCTGACTCCCAGCGCGAGGTCATCGTGCTGCGCGATCTGATGGGGCTCAGCGCCAGCGAGACCGCCAAGCGTCTGGGCATCAGCGTGCCCGCGCTCAAGAGCCGCCTGCACCGCGCGCGCGCCGCCCTCCGCGAGGCCTTCGAGACACTGGGGCCAGCGACCGACGAGGGCGACTGGGACTGCGCGCCGCTGCCCGACAAGAAGAAGTGAACCCTTTCTGACCCCGGCTGGCTCCCACGGCTGAACGACCGACACGGTCGATCACCGCTCACGGGCCTCCCCGGCCCATCAGAAAGGACCCCCTCATGTCTTGGTTCTCCCGTGCTCCGGCGCAGAAAAACGATCACGCTCGCCAGCTCGTCGCTCGAGGTGCGCTGCTCTTGGATGTCCGCACACCCGTCGAGTACAGCGGCGGGCACATCGAAGGCGCGCTCAACATCCCGGTCCAGGAGCTGGGCAAGAGGGTGTCGGAGCTGGGCCCCCCGTCACGCCCCGTGGTGGTCTACTGCCGCAGCGGGGGCCGCAGCTGCGCCGCCGCCGAGATCCTCTCGAAGGCGGGCTACGAAGTCGTCGATGTGGGCGGCATGAGCGCCTACTGACGAGCGCACAGCAACGCGCACACCAACACGCACAGAGGCGCGTGCTACACACGGGGTGATGACCCTATTCGCCACGCACCGCCTCCCCGTACCCCTCTTCTGCTTGTTCCTCACGGCGGCCGTCGCGTCGTCGTGTGGGAGCGACGCGGAGCACTACGAAGCGCGTATCATCCGCACCGCCTATGGCGTGCCGCACATCCTGGCCGAGGACTTCGGCGGCTTGGGCTACGGCTACGGCTACGCGTACGCGCAGGACAACTACTGCGTCTTGATGCGCGAGGTGATCCGCTCCGAGGGAGCGACCACACGCTGGTGGGGTGAGTCGGGCGGCAGCCTGGCCGAAGACCTGGTGTACCGCTTCTACAACACGGACGAGCTCGCGCGCCGGGAGTTCCTGGGACCCCTCCCCGGGTGGGCGCGCTCCGCCGTGCGTGGCTACGCAGCGGGCATGAACCGCCACCTGCGCGAGGTGGGCGTCGAGGGCTTGGCGCAGGGGGACGAGGGCTGCCGCGACGAGCCCTGGGTGCGCGAGATCACGGAGCTGGACCTCGCCAAGGTCTACCGAAAGCTGGGTCTACGGGCCACCACGGGGCAGCTCGCGCCGCTGATCGCCGCCGCTCACCCACCCGAGAGCACGCTGGCGCGCATCGACGGACCGCCACAGCTGCCCGGCCGGGTCCCTGAGCTGACGCCCGTGGCGATGGGCTTCACGCCTCCGTCGGAGATGGGCTCGAACGCTTACGCCGTCGGCTCGGACAGCTCGCGGACCGGCGCCGGGCTGCTGCTGGGGAACCCGCACTTCCCGTGGAGCGGGACCGAGCGCTTCTACCAGGCGCACCTCACGATCCCCGGTGTGTACGACGTGGCTGGTGCGTCGCTGCAGGGCGTGCCGGTCATCAACATCGGCTTCAACGAGAACGTCGCGTGGAGCCACACCGTGGCCGCGTCCCGTCACTTCGCGTTCTACGAGCTGACGCTCGATCCCGAAGACCCCATGGTCTACATCTATGACGGAGAGCGACGGCAGATCGAGGCGCACCCCGTAGAGTTGGAGGTCATGCTCGCGGACGGGTCGCTCGAGACGCGCGAGCTCACGCTGTACACGAGCCACTTCGGCCCCATCGTGGACCTCTCCGCCATCTCCAGCATCGTGGGCGGTTGGCCCACCCTGGCGCGCTCGGCCATCACGTTCCGCGACGCCAACATGGAGAACGACCGCCTGGTGGAGCAGTGGGTGCGCATGGGCCAGGCCGAAGACATGGACGCCTTCGAAGAGGCCCTCGCGTTCCTCGGCATCCCGTGGGTGAACACCATCGCCGCCAGCCGAGACGGGCAGGCCTACTACGGCGACATCACCACCATCCCCAACATCACGGACGAGCGCTTCGAGGACTGCAGTCAGACGCCCATCGCGCGGCTGCTCTCGATGCAGACCTTTCCGAGCCTCGACGGTTCGCGCTCCGCGTGCGAGTGGGGCAGCACCCGCGGCGCCCCCGATGGGATTCAGGCCTACGAAGACCTCCCCCACCTGCGCACCACGGACTACGTGGCCAACGCCAACGACTCGTTCTGGCTCAGCAACCCCCGCGAGCTGCTCGAGGGCTTCAGCCCGTTCTCCGGCTTCGAGCGCTACCAGCAGTCTGTGCGTACCCGCCAAGCGTTTGCACAGGCCGAGGAGCGGCTGGCCGGGACGGACGGCCTCGGCCCCGCCGGCTTCGTCGTGGAGGACCTGATGGCCACCATCTTCGACGGGCGCTCGTACGCGGCAGAGCTGACCATGGAGGGAATCCTCACGGTGTGCGCCGGGACCTCGGACTGGTCGAGCTTCACCAGCGACGTGACGCGCCCCGAGGCCGCCTGCGCGGTCCTCTCCGCGTGGGACCGGCGCTTCCTGCCCAGCAGCCAGGGTGCGCACCTCTTCCGTGAGGTCTACGAGCGCGTACGCAACGTCCGCAACCTGTACGCCACGCCCTTCGACGCGAACGACCCCGTGGGCACCCCGCGCGACGTGGCCACCGACGACGTGGCCGTGGCCGACGGAATCCGGAGCGCCATCGTAGCCGCCACAGCGCGTCTGGACGCGGCCAGCATCCCGCTCGACCGCATGTACTCGGAGGTTCAGTTCCGCGTGGTGGGCAGCGAACGCATCCCCATCCCAGGCATGCTGGATTCGTTGGGCTTCTCCGTGACGACGTCCTCCCTGGTCGACGGCGAGGGCTACAGCCGCATCCGCCACGGCAACAGCCACATGCAGGCGGTCACGTGGGACGACGGCGACCCCTGCCCGCGCGCCTACACCATGCTGACCTACAGCCAGTCCACCGACCCGGCGTCTCCGCACTACGCGGACCAGACGCGGGTCTACAGCATGGGCCAGTGGAACGAGTTCCCCTTCTGCGAGGCCGACGTCGTCGCGGCGGCGGTGAGCACCGAGACCATCGTCGGCCCCTGAGCCCACCGCCTCCCTCTCGACGGCCGGAAGCGCTCAGCCGACCCGACGGCGGGCGCGGAGGCCCACCAACGCGAGCACCAGGAGGTACAGTGAAGCGCCCTGCCCCGGCTGGCCGGACGCTGCGCACGCGCCGCCACCCATGCCGCCACCCGTCGCCGGAGCCTGGCCGCCGCCGAGATCCACGGTCACACCTGCGTCGCCCGCGGGAGGCAGCGGACGGCCGCTGCCAGCGTCTGCCGCGGGTACGCCTGCGTCTTCCGTCGGGGGGGTGATGATGTCCTGCTCGTGGCGGTCCTTGAGTCGCGTCGCCGGGTCACCAAGCAGGTTGTAGATGGCAAACATGTCCCGTGTGCCCCCGGGACGCGCCGCCAACACCTCGTATGCCCCGTCGATGGCCTCACCCAACGTCCGCGCGTCTCCGTAGAGGCCGCGCGTGAAGCCCTGGAGCATGGGCTGTGCTTGCTCTTCGGCGCTCAAGCCCGACGCTCCCCAGACGCCGATGGCCACGTTGGAGTTGCTCAGCGCCTCGCCCAGGCTCTCGAACCCGGCCAGCTCGAAGCGAGACGTGGTGCACGTCATGGTGGTGAAGATCGGCAGCTCAGCCGCCGTGAGGGTCGGGACGTCCGCGGCCGTGAGGAGTCCGTCACTCGCGAGCGAGTTCAGGGCGCCATGGCCGGTGTAGTTGACCCAGAACACACCCTCCTCGAGCGCAGCAAAGAGGCGGGTGCGCGCCAGATCCAGGGTCATGTTGGAGCGGTACAGCTGCTCCACCAGGCCAGCGTCAGAGAGAGCGTTCACCAAGGACGTCAGGGCGTCAGTCGCCGCATCGAAGGTGCTGTCAGACCCGTCTGCGAGGAACAAGGTCCGGTCCGTCTGGCCCGGGAGGCCTTCCTCGTAGGTCGCGAGCCTGTCTACGAACGCCTCGAGCGCGTCGTTGTTGGTGACGGGCAGACGACCCAGCAGCAGCTCCGGGCGACCGTCGTCGTTGAAGTCGGCGAACGCCGTGTCACTCGCGTAGAGACCGTTGGCGGTGTTGACCATCAACGCCGGCACCAGATTGCCGTTGAGCCCGCTCACGTTCATGTAGTCCAGCGTTCCTGCGCCCGCCAGCACCACGTAGCGCGGCGGCGTTGCCCAGTGCTCCGTGGCGTAGTGGAGGAAGTCGCGAATGGCGTGCGGGTCAGGCGTGCCGTAAGCGAACTCGTCATAGATGTCGGTCACATCCACCAAGGTGGACGTGAGCCCCTGCGCGTTGCGGTAGTCCGCAAGAGCGCGTGCACCCGAGAAGAGCGCACGGGGGGCGATCACCACGTACTCGGCGCCCTGCGCGTTCCGCAGGTCCGACGGGTAGTCGCGCACCAGGCGCGGGACGCGAACGCCCTCGCCCGTGACGGCGACGTAGCGTGCGGCGGCCTCGCCCGCGAGGCGGACGGAGAAGCTGCCACCCTCGTCCACGACGTCGAGCCCTTGCAGCAGGGTGGGCGCGCGTGGGTTGCTGACATCCAACACGCGGACGTCGTTCGCGCTGACGCCTTCGAGCAGGATGGCCCCCGCGCTCACGGCCGAGAAGCTCACCGCGCCGCCCACGTCAGCCAGGCTGCGCGTGTAGCGGGCGCTGACCGCGTCCACCCAGATGACACTGTGCGCGGCGCCCGTACCCGTCAGCCGCACCGTGTTGGTGCCGTCGACGAGCAGAGCGGCGTCCACGTCCACCGTGATGACGCGCGGGACCATGCCCTCGAAGGCAAACGAGCCGACCAAGGTACCGTTGATGAGTACGTTGGCCTGGTGCTCATCCGTGACGCCCGCCCGCGTGGACGCGCCGTGCAGCTCGAACGTCAGCTGCGCCCTGCCGGTGCCCGTGGGGGCTCGGAGCGAGACGGGGAAATCGGCGCTCACGCCCCTCGCCACGCCCTGCCAGAACCAGAAGTCGCGGTTCGCGTCCGGGTTCATCACCGTCACTGCGGCGACGTCGCGCTCTGCGCGGACCTCTTGGTCCGAGGTCGCACCCTCGCCACCACTGACCGCGGTGGCGTCGCGCTGGCCAACGACCACGCCATCGCCCAGCTCCAGGCGATAGAGGTTGTCAGCCAAGTACATGCTGTCGCGCGCCTGGCCGTAGAAGTAGAGCGCATCGGTGCCGGGCTCGCTCCACCAGGCAACGGGCTGCCCCTCCACCGAGAGCGCGAGCCCACGCGAGGCCAGGAGCGCCTGCGCGTCCGCTAGACTCAAGGAGAGTGCAGCCGCCACCTGCGTCATGGTGACACGGTATACGCCGCTCTCATCCACGCCGAGGTAGAGCGCCACGGCCGGTCCCTCGGGCTCGTCGCCCGCCTTGGGCGCGACGACGGCTGTCGCGACCGGGGAGTGCGGCACGGCGGCCAGGCCATCGACGAGCGACACGTCTGCGCTGCCAGCCGCGGTCACGGTCCAGTCTCCGAGGACATGACGGTCGCCGTCCACTTCCACTTCCACGAAGTGGTAGGTCGAACCAACGCGCAGGCCGCCGTCCGCGACGAAGTAGGTGCCACCCTGCGGCGCACCCAGGAGGGCGGGAACCAGCGCCGGGCCGACCGCGACCAACGCGTCCCCTTCACGGCGGTAGATCTCGAAGCCCTGAGTCCCGGCCTCTGTGTTCGTGGTGAAGCGCAGCGTGGGGCGACCGCCCACCGTAACGGCATCCACCGCACCGATGGTCGCGTAGGTGAGCAGCGCTTCGCACGCGGTGAAGGTGTCCCCGTCCGCTGCTGGCCCGGGGGGGCCGGTTCCAGAACCGACGGACGTGTTGTTCATCAGGTCGACTTGAACACCGCTGTTGCAGTAGTCGTTCTCCGTCCCCCCGTCCAGACCGTCTTGCCCGGCACCTCCGAACAAGTTGTCGCGGCCCCCTTCGCCAAACAAGTTGTCGTTGCCATCGTCCCCGTGCAAGGTGTCGTTCTCCGAGCCGCCCCGGATGATGTCGTTGCCGGCGCCGCCGAAGATGAGGTCGGTGCCCGCGTCGCCAAAGAGCGTGTCGACGCCGTCGTTGCCGAAGATGCGGTCCGCACCACCGTCACCGTGGATCGTGTCGTTCTGGTTGCCGCCGTTCAACACGTCGTCTCCGTCGCCGCCGTTGATCGTGTCGTTCCCGGCCTCACCGTCGATGGTGTCGTTCCCCAGCCCGCCGGAGAGGATGTCCGCGCCATCGCCGCCTTGGATCGTGTCGTCGCCAGCGTCGCCGTTGATGATGTCGATGCCCGTGCCGGTGCCTCCAAGCAGCGTGTCATTCCCATCGCCGCCGTTGATGGTGTCACCCGCCGACCCCCCATCAATGGTATCCGCGCCGAGGCCGCCTTGGATGGTGTCGATCTGGTCCTCGCCGAAGAGCTGGTCGTCGCCGTCGCCTCCGTCGATCACGTCATCTCCGTTGCCACCACGGATCGTGTCGTTGCCATTTCCCCCGGAGATGTTGTCGTTGCCTGTGTCCCCGAAGAGGTTGTCGTCTCCATCGTCACCGAAGATGATGTCGCCTGAGCCTTCGCCGTTGATCGTGTCGTTCCCCAGGCCGCCGCGGAGGGTGTCCACACCAGCGCCGCCGAGAATCGTGTCGTTTCCCGACCCACCATCGATGGTATCCGCTAAGCCGTCCCCACGCAGGACGTCGTCGCCACCGTCGCCGAAGATCGTGTCGGCGCCGCCGTTTCCGTTGATCACGTCGTCACCGTCGCCGCCCCAAATGAAGTCGGCGCCGGCGCCGCCGCTGATGATGTCCTGGTCGGGACCACCGTAGACGCAGTCATCACCACGGTTGGCCGTGATGACGTTGGTTCCGCCGAGCCCGAAGATGCAGTCGGCCCCGCCCGTGCCATTCAGGGCGTCGACGCCCGAGGTCCCGATGATGACGTTGTACCCGTTCGCCGTGCAGGCCGTGACCAGGGGCATGATGTCCACGAGCGTCGGTCCCGCAGGACCAACCGGACACTGCGCGGAGGCCGCGCTGGCAACCGAACAAGCCGCCACCCCCAACAGCACGGAAAAGAATCGGAATTTGCTGGCGCTCATCACTGCCTCCAAAGGAACCCGTCTCTTGGTGGCGCGAAGTCGCGCAACCATTCACCCCAAAGCGGTCCACTGCCGGATTCTCGCGGTTGTACCACGCCCATGGGGCCGGGGCCATGGGTGGCCGAATGTGCTTCGCGGAGAGGGCGGTGGCCCCAAGAGCGCAGCCTGGCACTGCGGGCAAGGGGCTTACCCGCTATTGACGCTTCCTCGTTGGTGGCGCCGGAAGCGTCTCCGGTCAGGTCGCTTCGCCCACGCAGCGCTGCAACAGCCTCAAGAGGGCGGTGGGGTCACCAGACTTCGGCACCGCGCCATCCGCACCAGAGCGCTGCGCGAGCTGCGCGAGCTCGGCCGCGTCACGCGCCGAGTGGAGAAGGACCTTGGCGCCAGTCGCCACATGCAGCAGGACCACCCGCTGACGCAGGCCCTCCAGACCTACGCCAGGCATCCCCACGTCCAATAGGATGACGTCGGGACACCACGCTCGGAGCCGGAGCTCCAGCGCGGCAACCTCGGAGTACGTCGCAACGTCCCAGCCCGCCGCGGTGAGCAGGATGCGCAGCAGGTCGAGCACGACGGGCGAGTCATCCACCACAGCACAGCGGTGCCGCCGCGTACTCACGGTCGCAGCAAGCCGCGGACACGCTCGAGCTCGGCGACCTCGGCGTCGATGGGAACCCCAGTGCGCTCGGTGACCATCCGCTCCAGCTTCACGAACGAGGCCTCCAGGGCAGCACACGCTTCGGGCGTGTGCGGTGCGTCGATCAGCACGTTGGTCAGCTTGTCGGCGGCTTCCATGAGCGTGGCGCACGAGCGGAGGCGCAGGAGCTGAGCCTCGCCCTTGATTCCGTGGACCACGTCTTTCAACGCGAAAATCTCCGCGGGATGCCCCGACCGCAGCTGCGCAATCGCCGCCCGCCCCACCGGGATGCGATCATGTGTCAGCGACCAGAATCGTTCGATGATGTCAGCTAGATCGTTCACGGGACCCCCCCCGGAGCCGGTGATGAAGGAAACCCGCGCCCCCACCCGCGGGTCGGCCTCGGTCAGGACTTGATTGGCCCCATCGGGCAGGCCAACTCGATGGCCTTTGCCGGGCTCGCCGGCTGACAGACCGCCGCCACGGCCTCCAGGGGCTCACGGTAGAGGATGGAGGGGCACTCGTAGGTTTCGCGCTCCTGACGGTCGTCTTCGGCGGTGTGGTCGGTGGGGTTGGTCATGGTGTCGCCCTCATAGTACAGGAAGAAAGTGGCGCTTGGCTACCGCCAGTCGCTCAGTGGCGGGAGCATAGAGCGACAGCGGGTCACCAGAATAGGTGTGCGCCGCGCCCGGACAGAAGTTCATGATTTGCCCCGCGTCGCCGAGGCCGTCAACCATGCGCTTCACGGCGCGCGTGGTGTCGCGGACCTCAGCGAGCGCCGCGCGCTGCTCGAAGACGTGCCGCAGCCCCTCGCGGACGTTGCCCACGGTCACACGCCACTGAACGCACGGGAGAATGCCCCCGACCGGATCGATGGCGAGGTGCGCGGCACCCGCGGCGCAGTGCTTGTCCGACCCGACGCGCTGCTCCCGAAGCGCCACGGCGACCTCGCGCAAGTCGAATTGGTCGCTGGACCCCTCGGCGCGAGCGGCCGCCATCGCGCGCTCTTTGTGGAGCTCGTTGAGCCGCTGCCGGCCCGCCTCGCTGGCCATGAGCGCCACCGGGGTCCGGTCCCCGTCGTCGCGCGGCTTGACCTCCGGGTCGATCTGCAGCTTGGCGCCGAGGTCGTCGCAGATGTGGTACATGCCCTCGAGCTGACCCTCGTTGTAGCGGGTGAGCGTGCTGTTGACCTTGATGCGGATGCCCAGCGCGCGCAGCTCGGCCAAATTGGAGAGTAGCCGGTCAAAGCTGCCCGGCACCCGCGTCTGGCGGTCGTGCACGTCCGCGGTCGACCCGTGCAGGCTCACCTCTACGATGTAGGGGTCCACCTCCTCGCGCAGACGCTTGGCGACCGCGCCGCGCAGCGCGTGCCCGTTGGACTTGATGCGGATGACGAAGCCGAGATCCCGGGCGCGCCCCGCAATGGCGAAGAAGTCCTTGTTGGCCAGCGGCTCGCCGCCAGTGAACGTGATGTTGAGCACGCCCATGTCCGCGAGCTCGTCGAGCAGGGTGTAGTACTCGGCAAGCGTCAGCGGCTCGCCTGCGAGGCCGAGGTCGTTGTAACAGAACTCGCAGTCGAGGTTGCAGGCGTAGGTCAGCTCCATGAGCACCGACATGAGCCGGTGGTCCGTCCACGAGCGCTGATTGACGTTGGTCCAGCTCAACGGTCGCTCCCGGACGTGTCCGGCGTCGGGACGAGGGCACCCGCCGCCACGAGGTCCTGCAGCAGGGCGTCCACGTCTTGGCTGGCGCGCGCGTGTTCCACGTCGAAACGGGTCACCAAGCGAGACACCAGCTCCGCCCGAGAGGCTCCCTCACGCACGCCCGCGACGACGGCCGCGGCGACGCGGTTGACGACCAGCACTTCCCCCGACTCCTGTAAGACGAACACGCCCTCGCCGTCGATGACGCGAAAACGAGCGTGAGAATGAAGAGCAAAGCGCTCAGGCTGCGGCATGTGACTCGACGTCGGCCGCTACGGCCGACCAGAAAGAGGGATCTTTGGGAAAGTATAGCTTCCGGAGCGGGACGGCCCCTAGCAGGCGCGCCGCTCGCTCGAACACTGAGTCGCTCTCGAACGGGTCCGCATTCATGAACGGGCAGGCCGCCACCACGCGGGCCAGGGCCTCGGCCCGCGCGCACGGGCCCACGCGCGCCTCGGGCGCCTGCACCAGCGCATAGATGCGCGCGAGGGGAACGGGGACGGAGCTGAGGGTGTCGTGCCCGAAATCGCCGGCGAATGGCATGGGCTGGAGCAGGACGCCCGGCGCCACGGCGCGTAGATCGACAGCGTTGAGCTCGTCCGAGAGGATGGCGTGCGGGGCCTCGTCGGCGCCCGGCTGGCGGTCGCGCAGGAGCTCGCAGCTGGTGGTCTTCCCCGCCCCGGAGCGACCGAAGAGGATGTAGCCGAGGCCGCCCTGCGCGACACCGGCACTGTGGAGCACCAGCGTATCCCTCTGAGCCAAGAAGTAGACCGACACGATACGGAACACGTTCTCGAACACGCCGATGAAGAAGCGATCCTCGAGCGAGGTCCGCACTTCGGCGCGGCAGGACTGCCGCATCAGGCGGGCCCAGAAGGACGGTCCGGCGATGTCGAGGTGGGTCAGCTGGAACTCGAGCGCGAGGTCGTACTCCCAGCACGTTCCGGGCGTGGGTGTGAACGCACCGACCGCCGCTGGCGCGAAGTCCGCGCCGGGGCGGGCGCCGGGGGACTCGGGCACGGGTACCACCAAGGCCGCGAAGCGCTGGGCAACGACGTCACGTTGGCTCTCCGAAAGGCCGCGAAAGACGAAGTCGACGTCCGCGAAGCGCAGCGTGAGCGTGTGCTCGCCCCAGTTCGCCGCAGCCGCGGCGGGGATACCACCGACCAAATACTCGCTCGCAGGCTTCATCGCTGGGCCGAGGGTGACACGTGAAGGGAGGAACGCCTAGCGCGGCCGAGCCGAGCACGGAGCGGCCGGGCCAGCGCGGGGAGCAGACGGGCGAGAGAGCGCGCGCGCCGTCCGAGCGACACGGGAACCTCGGCGACCCCCAGCAGGCGCCTCGCCACGAAGGGCGGATCGGGCGCCTGGTCGTTGTCGGCCTGCGTAATGTACACCCAGCCCGTGCGCGACGGGCGCGCACCGAGCAGGCGGTGCACCGCGAGGCGCGGGTCGTCGGCGCCCCGCTCGAAGGCGACGACATCCCCCGGCAGCGCCCAGCGGCTGCGCCGCACCTGGACCCGCTGCCCGTCGAGGAGCGCGGGCTCCATACAGCTTCCGCGCACGGTGACGTGGAACGTTGTGGCACCTCGGTCGGTGGCGCTCCCTGGAGGCTCCCGAAGGAGCTCCGCCACGGCCGCGTGGTGGGCGACACGGACGCTGTCGGGTGCGGAGTCGACCATGACGGGAGCCTAGCAGCCACGGGGGCGGCAGCACAGCGCACCGGGGAAAGCCGACGCCGACCCCGGGGTCACCGGCCGCTCTCGTCCAGCCGCCGCATGCCCTCGAGCAGCAAGCTCTCGGTGGGCAGGTTGATGGCGTTGCGCAGCGGAAGGAAGCTCGGATCGAGGGCGAATTCGCCGTCTCGCAAGGCCAACAGCGCGTACACCGCGTCGGCGCCCGTGATGTCTCCGAAGCGCGCGTCGCTGATGGCCCCGCCACCGAACTGGATCTCCCCGTTGCCGCTGGAGGACGTCAGGGTGAGCTTGCCCGACTTCCGCCCGTTCGAGAGGATCTGCACGACGTCGGGTAGCGACATCTCGCGCAAGGAGCCGCTGACCCCGTGGCTCTGACGGCGCCGCGACTGAGAGAGCACCTGCCCGACCTTCATGGCGACCACCTCGGGCGAAGCGGGCTTGACGACGTAGTCCGCCGCCGCGAGCTCGACCCCGCGCTGCACGCTCTCGCGGTCACCCCTCCGAGTGAGGAAGATGACTGGCGTATCGGGCTGACTGCCTGCCCGGCAGCGCTCCACGAAGCGAAAGCCGTCGTGCGTGGGCAGGTCCACCTCGGTCAGGATGAGGTCCACCTCGGCCTCGGCCAGCACCGTGAGGGCCTGGTCGAACGAGCGCGCGATGAGCACACGGTGACCGTGCTCCATGAGCCTCATCTCCAGCACGGTGGTGGACTCCACGTCAGGGTCCACGAGCAAGACCGAGTGCGCGTCGTCCAGGAGCTGCTGGCGCACCTCGTCGCCGACCGCCAGGCGTTGCAGCAGCTGCACGATGGTGGGGTCGAAGACGGTGCCGACGAGCCCCTGGATGGCCTCGCAGGCCTCGCGCGGGGAGAGCCGCCTCCGGAACGGATTCTTGGCGCTCGCGGTGATGTCCGCGTAGGTCTCCACCACGGCCAGCACACGACTCCCGAGGGGAATGTCGCGCTCCTGAAGCCTGTCCGGGAAGCCGTTCCCGTCGTAACGCTCGTAGAGGTGGTTGAGGGTCTTGACCGTCTTGTCGCCGAGGGCGGCGCTCTCGAACAGGCGCAGAGGGGCGGCGAAGGACTTCTGCGCCTGGATGCGGTGACCCTCGTACTGCGCCACGTTGAGAGGCGTCAGGTGGTAGTTCCCGGTCTTGCCGAGGTCGTGCAGATAGGCCGCCACCACCACCTCGAAGGCGTGCTCCTTGGGCATGTCCACCAGCTCGCAGAGCTTGCGGGTGAGGCGCGCCACGAGAGACGTGTGGCCGCGCAGCTCACCGCGCTCTTGCTCGGCGAGCGTCACCATCACGTTGAGCGTCTCGAGGAACATGCGGGGGGAGACACTGAGCGACGACGATGACGACGACGCCGGGGCGGGCGACTCCGCGTTGGACGGAGACGATGGAGGCTCGGCCTGCGCAGAGGCGCTCGCACGCAGCGGACTGCCGCTGAGCGCAGCCATGAGCGACGCGTCCGCGATCTCCATGACCACCGGCGCCGGTGGCGGAGGCGGTGGAGGCTCGGGCTGCCTGCGCGGCTGAGGCGCCGGCCGAGCCGCCTGCGCAGGTGCCGCGCGGCGGCCACCGAGCTCCTCCGACCCGAAGTCCACGTCGATGTAGTCCCCACGCCCCGCCGGCGCCGCCTCGGGCTCCGCCGCACGCCGTCGCTTTGGCCGCATCAGCTCCGTGAACGAATCGACTTCTCCGTAGTAGTACTTGCGAATGGCGGCGCGGACGGCCCCGGGGCGGGCGACGTAGGTCGTGACCGCGCGCGCGTCGGTCGCGACTTGCAGCTGCCTGGCGACCTCGGGCGCCTGGAGATCGTAGGTCACCACCGAGAGCGTGAGGGTCTTGCGGTCGAAGAGGATGGGGAAGGCCCCGAGGCGCTCCGCCACGCGACGGGGGACCATCTCGATCAGCGAGCGGCTTACCTGCGCCTTCGCCAGCTTCTCGGTGGAGACGAACTGGGTGCGCACCATCTCCGCCACGGTGCGGAGCAAGTCGGCCTCGCTGACGACGCCGAGCTCGACGACGGCTTCCTCGACGCGCTCGGCGTGGCGCTGGGCGTGATGAAGGACGCGGTCGTAGTCGAACGGCTCGACGAGGCCATCAGCGGCCAGCTTGTCGAGCACTTCGATACCCTCGGGGGACTCACCATTCATGACCGGGACAGTATAGCGTCTCGGGTCCACGTGCTTCCCGGAACTTTGTGTTTGGATTGAACAGAGTGTCGGGCGCCCGGACGCTGCTACACTCCCGCCGTGCGTACCCCCGCCCCCTTCCGCTCCTCTGTGGCCGGCAGCTTCCAGCTCCCGCTGCTGGTCGTGCTATCGGCTGCGGTCAGCGTCCTGGGGTGCGCCTCGTCCGGCAGCTACCATGAGGGCGTGTACGAGGGCGACGACGCGGACTTCCGTGTCGGCGGCCTCGGTCCGGAGTGGACGCGCATCGGGGTGCGCGACCAGAACGACCTGGCGTTCATCCACGGCCCGACCTCGGCCGTCATCCAGGCCAACGCGTCGTGCCAGGCCGGCCTGGACATCCCGCTCGAGGCGCTGCGCAATCACCTGGTGATTGGCTTCACGGACCGCGAGACGCTGCGCGAGGAGCGCATCGGCTTGGATGGGCGCGAGGCGCTGGACATGCACATGCGCGCCCGCATCGACGGCGTGCTGGTGGAGCTGCGGCTGACGGTCATGAAGAAGAACGACTGCGTGTTCGACATGGCGCTCATGGCGTCTCCCGACGCGTTCCCGAGCGTGGAAGCCAGCTACGACACGTTCCTGCGCGGGTTTCACACCGAGGGCCGAGACGCCCCGCGGGCGGTCCGGTGAGCGCGACGGTCGAGGCACGCGCCGGGGCAGCTGCCGGCTTCGCCGTGGCACGGGTGCGCGCGTTCATCGAGCACATCGGGGGCGCGACGCAGCTCGCGATCCGCGCCGGCAAGACGCTCGCGACCACCCGCTTCGAACCACAGAACTTCATCTACCAGATGGAGCAGCTGGGTGTGAAGAGCCTCGCCATCGCCGCGGTGACCGCCATCTTCGTGGGGCTCGTCATGGCCATTCAGTTCGCCTTCTCGCTCGAGAAATTCGGCGCGCGCGACACCCTTGGCCGCATCATCGTCCTGTCGGAGGCGCGTGAGCTCGCGCCCACGCTCACCGCGCTCGTGGTCGGGAGCCGCATCGGCGCGGGCATGGCGGCGGAGATCGGCTCCATGGCCGTCACCGAACAGATCGACGCCATCCGGGCGCTGGGAGCGGACCCCATCCGCAAGCTGGTGGTGCCGCGCATCCTCGCGGGCATCCTCATCATGCCGCTCATGACCAGCATCGCCTTCGTGCTGGGGATGATCAGCGCGATGCTGGTCGCGCGTGCGTCGTTCGGCATCCCGATGGACTTCTTCGTCAGCTCGGCGCTCGACTCGCTCGAGCTGCGCGACCTAGCGGCCGGCATGGCGAAGACGCCCTTCTTTGGCTTCCTCATCACGCTGCTGGGCTGCTACTTCGGCCTGGAGACGCGCGGCGGAACGGAGGGGGTCGGGAGGTCCACCACGCGCTCGGTGGTGGTGGTCTCCATCACCGTGTTGGTGGCCGACGCGCTGCTGACACAGATCTTCGTGAGTCTCTGAGCGTGGCTGGACACAAGCCCGTCTCTGCTCGCGCCGAGTCGCGGCGCTCCCGCTGGCCGCTCCACGCGCTCGGCTTCGCGCTGGCGCTGCTAAGCCTTTCGGCACTGGATGCCAGCCGCCGCGTGCGGGCCTCGCAGGCAGCGGGCCATCCGGCGACGCAGGCGGCCCTCGGGCAGCGGCTTGGCTTCTCGGACCTGGCGCTCTCCTCGAGCTCCCGCTGGCTGCGCAACCCTACGCAGGTGGAGCCCGGCGCCGCCGCTGCGGACGCACCCGCGATCCTGGACACCGACCCGGCCGGGGCGCTCATCGCGCCGCAGCCCAGCTTGCTGGGTCAGTCGGCACGGGATCCCAGGCGCGTGCCCCACCCCACGGAGCCGACGCCGTGAAGGCCCACTTCGCGCGGTGGCGCTTCGCCGTGGGCGCCTGCGCTCGCCGCGGCGGCAGGACGGCAGCCATGATGGTGGGCCTCGCCTTCATCACCATGCTCTTCGCGTCTGTGGTCTTCCTCACCGATGCGCTGCGCCACGAGTCGCGCTTGGGGATCGACCAGCTGCCCGACCTGATGGTGCAGCGCACGGTAGCCGGCCGCCCCGCCCTGGTGGACGCCACGCACGTCGCCACGCTGGCGGCGATGCGCGGGGTGGAGAGCGTGACCCCGCGCGTGTGGGGCTACCTGTACGTCCCATCGCTCGAAGCGAACCTGACCATCGTCGGGATGCGCAGCGACGGACCAGAGCACGGCGCGTTGGATGGCGCGCTAGACGGCGCGCTCCCCAGTGGCGAGAACGACGTGGTGGTGGGCAGTACGCTGGCGGAGCGCTTGGGTCTCCAGCTGGGCGATCAGGTCGCGCTCCCCGCCGCAGACGGCTACCAGCTGGTGCACATCGTCGGGCTCTTCCGCAGCACCTCCGCGTTGCGCACGGCGGACGTGGTGCTGGCTGCGGAGCCCCTCGCTCGGACGCTGCTCGGCATGCCCGAGGAGCTCTACACGGACCTGGCCGTGGAGCTGCGCGTCGCTAGCGAAGCGTCCGTAATCGCGAACCGGGCGGCAGAGCTCTTTCCGGGTGCGCGGGTGCTCCAGCGCACCTTGCTGGAGCGTACGCACGCGCTGACCTTCGACGCGCGTGGTGGGCTCGTGAGCGTCCTGCTGCTGCCTGCCCTCGCGGCGCTGTTGCTGCTGGCGTGGGACCGGCTCACCGGCCTGGGAGAGGTCGAGAGGCGAGAGATCGGCATCCTGAAGGCCGTCGGTTGGCAGACCTCCGAGGTGCTGGAGGTGCGCCTCTTGGAGCAGCTGATCGTAGCCCTCACGGGGGCCAGCCTGGGGGTCTCCCTCGCCTACGGCTACGTCTTCTGGCTGGGCGCGCCAGGGCTGTCGGGGGCCCTCTTCGGCTGGAGCGCGCTGTATCCGGAGCTGCGCCTCACACCGCACCTCGACGCGAGCACTCCACTCAGCATCCTCGCCGCCGTGGTGTTGCCCTATGTCGCGGTGGGACTGGTGCCGGCCTTTCGCGCGGCAGTCATGGATCCCCTGGACGCACAGCGAGGCCGCTCGTGAGCGTCGAGCTCGTAGACGTCCACAAGCGCTACCAGGACGGGCGGCGGACGCACGAGGCGGTGGCGGGCGTCTCGCTCTCGCTCACGGCGGGTTCGCTCACCGTGCTCGCGGGGCCCAGCGGGAGCGGCAAGTCCACGCTGCTCGCGCTCGCGGGAGGCATGACCACACCCACCTCGGGGGATGTGCGCCTGTTCGGGCAGTCCATCGTCACGCTCCGGGACCATCACCGCGCCCGGCTGCGCCGTGAGCGCGTGGGCTTCGTCTTCCAAGACCTCGGGCTGATCGGCTCCCTCACGTTGCTGGACAACGTGCTGCTCCCGCTGCTGCCCAGCGGCGCGAGCAACGCCGCAGCCGAGACGCACGCCCGCGCGTGGCTCGCGCGGCTGGGGCTCGGGGACCTCGCAGACAGCCGCGCGGACAAGCTCTCCGGGGGCGAGCGGCAGCGAGGGGCGCTCGCCCGAGCGGTGGTGACGAGCCCCGACCTGTTGCTGTTGGACGAACCGACGGCGCACGTGGACCGCGAGAGCGCGGCCGAGATCGTGCGCGCGTTGGGGGAGCTGCGCGACGCCGGCACGATCATCCTCGCGTCCACGCACGACCCGCGCCTCGTGGAGCGCGAGGAGGTCGACCGCGTGGTCGAGCTGCGCGACGGACGGCTGCTGGCGTAGGTCCGCCCCAGCGACCATGTTGCTCGCGTGGTCGAGAACCTCTTGCACCCTACCCTGCTCGCGCGGCTGCTCGGCGCCCTGGCCGCGCTGGGCGTGACGGTGGTGGCCAGCGGGGTGGGCCTGCAGGTGCTCGCCGCGCGTCGCGCGCAAGGCTCCACGGACCCCGCGAGCCTGAGGGAGGCGACCATCGTGCTCGAGCGGCGCGCGGAGCTGGCCGCGATGCTCGTGCAAGCCGCCATGGTCTTCCAGCTGCTGAATGTGGTGCTGAGCGTGGTGGCCGCCGATCGCCTGAGCGCCAGCGTACAGGGCGCCATGTGCGCCTATGGCGTGCTGGACCTCGGGTCCTCGGGGTTCGCGATGCTGGGCGTGACGGTGCTCACGGCGCTCAGCTGTGCGCTGTGGCTCGCCGTCTATCGCTACGATCTACGTCTGCCTTCGTCGTCTCTCGGCGCCGTCACCTGGCGAGCCCTGCTGCTCATTGCGCCCCTCCTGGCGCTCGACTTCGCGCTGACGCTGCGCTTCGCGCTGTCGCTGGACCTGTCGGTCGTCGCGTCGTGCTGCGCCTCTCAGCTGGACCCCGAGGTCGCTGCGGCGCTGGGCGCCCACGTCGCCCTCCCACGGGTGGCGTTTGGGGTGGCGGTGGGGGCCTCGCTGACGAGCGCGGCGCTGGGGCTGCGCATGCAGCGCAGCGACACACGCGCGCTAGCTCCGCTGCTGGCCCTCAGCAGCGTCGTGGCCTGCCTGGCCTCGGTGCCTGCCATCATGGGCTTCGTCGCGCCGCACGCGTACGGGTCCCCCGTACACACCTGTCCGTTCTGTCTCTTGCACGCCGACGTGTGGGGCGTGGGCTGGCCTCTCTTCGGCGCGCTCTTCGCGGGGTTGGCGCTCGGCCCGGTGCCCGCCGTGGTGCGCGCGCTCTCCCGCATCAGCGGCGAGCGGGAGCACGCGCGAGCGCTGGAGCGGGCGGCGGCGCGCTTCGCGGCGTACGCGTTCGTCGCCGCGTTCGCGCTGCTGCTCGCTCCGGTGGTGGTCTACCTGGTGCGCAGCGGCGGCGTCTCGGTCTTTGGAGGTGCAGGATGATCCGCATGTGGAGCCCGGGCGCTCGTGAGCTGTTGGCAGCGGCGGTGGCGATGGTTGTCGGGCTGACGCTCCTGGCTTGCAGCGACGCAGAGACGCGCCCGCGCTGCGCGCAGTGCGGCATGTATGCGGACAGCGCCCCCGCGTGGGCGGCCGCCGCGACGGGACCAGAGGGCGCCACGCTGCGCTTCGACTCACCCAAGTGCCTGTTTCGCTACGCCGCCGCGCAGGGGCCGGAGCGCGTGCGCGCGCTGCGCCTGACCGAGTACTACACCCAGGCCGAGCGCCCCGCCGAGGCGCTGCTGTACGTGCGCGGCAGCGACCTCATGAGCCCGATGGGCGCGGACCTCGTGCCCATCGAGGGGCGTGAGGCCGCAGAGGGCTTCGCGCGCGACCACGGGGGCGAAGTGCTGACGCGGGGCCAGGTGACCAGCGCGGTCTTGTCCGCGCTCGAGTAGCCGCACGCTCAGGGGAAGATGCCGCGCTCGGCGTAGGCCCGGCCCAGGCGCTCGAGCGCCAGGCAGTAGGCCGCGATGCGCGGCGACACACGCCGCTCCTCCGCGAAGAAGCGCACCTGTCCGTAGGTGCGCTTCATGCGCCTCTCGAGCTTGTCGTCGACGACCTCGAGGTCCCACTTCTCCGAGTTGCGGTTCTGCACCCACTCGTAGTAGCTGACCGTCACGCCGCCCGAGTTGGCGAGCACGTCCGGGATGATGTCCACGTTGCGCTCCGCGAGGATGCGCTCGGCGTCGGGGTGCGTGGGGCCGTTGGCGCCCTCCGCGATGAGCCTGACCTTCAGCGCCCGCGCCTCGTCCACGCCGATCTGGTTCTCGAGGGCGGCCGGGACGAACAGGTCCGCTTGGAGCCCGAAGAAGTCGGCCCGCTCGATGCGCTCGCCGTGCTCGTAGCCGGCGATGCTGCCGTTCCGTCGTACGTGCTCCTGCAGCTTGTGGACGTTGAAGCCCTCCCCGCTGTGCAGGTAGCCCGTGTGGTCGCCCACGCCGACGATGGAGACGCCCAGCTTGGCCAGCAAGACGCCGGCGTGCCCACCCACGTTGCCGAAGCCCTGGATGATGGCCGTCTTGCCCTCGAGCTCGAAGCGCTGGTCGCGCGCCCACTCCGTGATGCAGTGGAGCACGCCCTGCGCCGTCGCCTTCTCGCGCCCCTCGGAGCCGCCGCAGGTGAGCGTCTTGCCCGTCACGACCGCCCGCTGTGCGTTCTTGTCGGCGTGCGACAGCGTGTTCATGTACGTGTCCATCATCCACACCATGGTCTGGGAGTTGGTGCCCACGTCGGGCGCCGGGATGTCGTAGGACGGTCCGATGTTGTTGCCCAGCGCATGGGTGAAGCGCCGCGTGATGCGCATGACCTCGTCGGTGCTGTGCGAGCGCGGGTCGAACTTGACGCCGCCCTTGCCGCCACCGAAGGGGATGTCCATGAGAGCGGACTTCCAAGTCATCATCGCCGCGAGCGCCTTGAGGTCGTCCAGGCTGACGGTCTCGTGGTAGCGAATGCCTCCCTTGAACGGCCCCAGCAGGTTGTTGTGCTGGATGCGGTAGCCCTTGAAGACCCGCATGCTCCCGTCGTCCATGGCGACCGGGA
Organism: Sandaracinaceae bacterium; assembly: GCA_020633075.1. GTDB lineage: Bacteria > Myxococcota_A > Polyangia > Polyangiales > Houyiibacteriaceae > JADJJE01. The sequence continues at coordinate 307,280 of JACKEI010000001.1, read as the reverse complement.
AGTGCACGATGACCTCGTTCTTGGGCTGCGCGAGGATGGCACGCACGTGGTCCGGGAGCTGCACCACCGCGGCCGCCTCGTCGAGGTAACCCTGGATGACGTGGAAGAACTCGTAGGTGTGAGCCATGGCTGGAAGCCTACCAGGTGGGTGCAAGCGCTGGTGACGAACCTTCAGTACGGCACCGTCATAGGCTGCCGAATGGTGCTCACGGTCTCCGCGGCGGGGAAGGTGAAGCCGCGCGCGACGCCCAGCACGCAGCTGCGCTCCTCGTCACTCAGCAGCTCCCCGTCTACGGTGACCTCGGAGACGGCGCCCGTGGTGAGCACCCGGAGCCCCAGCTGGAAGGCGAGCGCAGCGTCGTGCGGCAGCAGGCAGCGCCGCAGCGCGCCGAAGTGGCGCCGGATGACGCGGCGCACGACCTGCGGGTCGAGCGCCCCCTGCACCTCTGGCGCGGCCGCGCGGAGAGGCGCGTTGCCGAGCGTGGAGAGGTCCACGCGGGCGACGAACACGCGACGCACGTCGCGAGGGCGCGGGTCGAGCGTTAGCGGCAGCAAGTCGTCGACGCTCGCCTGGGGGAGCACGTACAGGAGCGCGTCCTGGACCGACCCGAGGGGATGGCGTGGCACCGGCGGTGAGCCGCCGATCGACCCAAGCCTCGGCGCGACGCCGACGCCCCGCGCCGCCGCGCCACGCCCCACGCCGCGGCCCGTGAGGCTCCCGTCATCCGGCTCCCCGATCCCGCCCCCGCGCGTGACGACGCCGAAGAGCGCGTCCCCCCACGCCAGCATGAACGCGTCGCGCTCCGCGCGCGTGAGCCCGGCCGAGTCGAGGGAGTCTTGCAGCAGCGCGCGCCCCTCGTTGCCTGCCACGACCCCCTCCCCTATCGCCCGCGGGATCTCGATTCCATCCGCTCCGAGCTCGTCCATTCGCGCCAGACGCACGAACGTATCCAGGAGCGTCGCGCCGCGCTCGATGCGCATGAGGAAGCCTCGCACGGGAGCGGCGCCAGGCCGCGCGCGGACGCGCACGGTCATGTCACTGGCCCTCTCGACGCTCAGCGGCAGCTCCGCCTCGGCCGGGCCGGTTCGGTAGAACAGCAAGCCGGCCTCCGCGTCGCCCACGTGCACGCAGTCGGCGTCCGCCGTCTCGTAGGCGCTCAGCTCGGCGAGCTCACAGAGGGCGTCCTCCGTCCGACAGCCGGGGTCGGTCAGCTGCGGATAGGTCCCGCGGCACACGCCACGCGTGACCCTCACGTTCGGCCAGCTCAGCGCCGTTGCGCCGGCCCCCAGGGTCCCCGGCGGGAAGTGCTCCAGCACGCGCCCTCCCCCAGCGGGCTGCACGGCGACGCTGAGGGACAGGCTTGCCGTCCCCTCGTCCAGGTGAAAGTAGAGCACCGGCTTGCCACCCGCCCCGACGCCGAACGAGCGTCCGAGCCCCACCCCGATGGGCTGCACAGGGTCGCCGAACACCCCCAGCAGCCCCGCGCCGCCCGCCCCGCGAGCGGTCGTGATGGCGCGCGCGCTCTGGCGCCCGAGCTCGGAAACCACGAGCCCCCACTCGTGGAGCACGTAGGGGCCCTGCGACACAGGGGAGGCCGTCACAGCGACGGGCTCGCGCCTGCCAAGGGGCTCCAGATCGCTTTGTTCGCCCGTGCAGGCCATGAGCGTAAGGCACGCGATCCCCAACGCTGGGCGGCGGAGGAGGCTCGCCAGAGAGTGCATGCGTCCAGCGTCGCACCATGCCGGGCCGCGACGCAACGGCGACTCGCGACAGCCGGCGCGGCGTGAGAGGCGAGCGGCGCAGCCAGCGCGCGCGGCTACACTGCGCGCGATGTCCGCCACGCCCTGCGAGTTCCTCTTCGGTGACGCCGACCCGCACGCGGTGGCGGTCGAGTGCGGCGCCGTCCGGCTGACGCGCATGGAGCTAGCCGAGCGTGCCGTGGCGTTCGCAGCAACCCTCCGCGCTGCTGGCCTAGCAGTGGACGACCACGCCGCCCTGCTCTGTCGCAACCGCGTCGAGGTGTTCGAGGTGGTGCTCGGAGCGCTGCTCGCGGGGGTCTGGCTCACCCCCGTGAACTGGCACCTCACGCCGCAGGAGATCGCGTACATCCTGGCGGACTCCGGCGCGCGCCTCGTAGTCGTCGACGACGCGCACCGTGAGCTCGTCCCCACCAGCGCGAGAGCGCTCGTGCTGGGAGACGCGTACGAGGCCGAGCTCGCGGCCGCGCGTGCGTTCGAGCTGCACCCGGAGGCCCCACCGGGCGGCACCATGATGTACACCAGCGGCACCAGCGGCCAGCCCAAGGGGGTCAAGCGGCAGCGCGGGGCCTCGCTCGCGGCGACGCTCGACACCTATCGCGCGACCGCACGGTTGGTGGGCTTCCTCGAGCCGGGGGTGCACCTGGTGCCAGGGCCCCTCTATCACGCCGCGCCGCTGCTGTTCGCGGTCTATGACGCGGTGGCGGGCTCCACCGTGCTGGTGATGGAGCGCTGGGACACGGAGCACTGCCTGGCGCTCCTCGGCGAGCGAGACGTAAGGCACGTGCACCTGGTGCCGACGATGATCGTGCGGCTGCTGCGCCTCCTGGACGAGCGCCGGCAAGCAGCGCCAGCTGGTCTGCGCGTGCTGCTCCACGGCGCCGCGCCCATCGCTCCGACCGTCAAGCACGAGGCCATCGCGCGCTTCGGCCCCGTGCTGACGGAGTACTGGGGCGCGACCGAGGGCGGCGTCTACACGCTCTTGGACTCCCCCGCGTGGCTGGCGCACCCGGGCAGCGTCGGACGGCCCCTGCCCAGCTTCGAGGTCTACGCGGTGGACGACACGGGCGCGCGACTGGACGCGAACCAGCGCGGCACCCTGGTCTGCCGCCATCGGCTCCTGCCGCAACCGTTCGTCTACCACCACGACCCCGAGAAGACGCGGGCCGCCTACGTCGCGGATGGTGTCTTCAGCGTAGGCGACCTCGGGCACGTCGACGAAGACAGCTACGTCTACCTGTCCGATCGTCGCAGCAACCTGATCCTCTCGGGAGGCGTCAACATCTACCCCGCCGAGGTCGAGGCCGCCCTGGCCGCGCACCCCGGCGTGGCGGACGTGGTGGTGACGGGCATGGCCGACGTCGAGTGGGGCGAGCGTGTGGTCGCCGTGGTGGAGGCGGCGGAAGGCACCTCGGTGGAGACGCTGGAGGCGGAGTTGCGCGCGCTCTGCGAGACCCGCCTCGCACGCTTCAAGCAACCCAGCGAGTATCGCTTCGTAGCGCAGATGCCGCGGCTGCCATCCGGCAAGGTGCGCAACCCCGACCTGCTGGCGTTGCTCGGCGAGCCGCGCTGAGCTGCAGCGGGTCTACGCGGAGGGTCTCTCGGCCAGCTCCCAGAAGGCCGCCATCGCCCGCCGCTCCAGTGTGCGTCGCTTCGCGCACAAGGCCACGGCGTAGCCAGCGGGCGGGCGCGGCACGTCTATCGCGCGGATGGCGTCGCGCAGCGGGCTGTCCAGGCGCACCAGCTCCGGCACCAGCCCCACGCCGCAGCCCAGCGAGACCATCGCGAGGATGGCTTCGTTTCCGTCCACCTCGGCGTAGAGGCTGGGGCTCACGCCCATGTCCGCGAAGTACTCGTCCGCGCGCGCCCGCTCCACCCCGCGGCGCGGCAGGATCACCGGGAGACCGTTCCACTCGGCCCCCCCGCGACGCGCGCGCGCCTGCATGTCCTCGTCCGCAGCAGGCGCCACGAAGGTGAGCGCGGTCGCCGCCAGGTTCACGTAGCGCAGGTCGCTGTCCGCCACGTCGGGCGCCGGCACCACGGCCATGTCCACCTCGTCGCCGTGCAGCTGCTGCAGCGAGCGCGCGGCGTCGCCGGTGCGCAGCTGCAGCGCGATGTCCGGGTAGCGCGCGCGGCAGCTGGCCAGCAGGTCCGGCAGCACCGAGTGGCACGCGGTCACGGTGCACGCGATGCGCAGCTCGCCGCTGGGGGACTGCTCCTCTGCGGCCAGGGCCTCGAGCAGGGCGTGGTGCGCGGCGACCTGCTGACGCGCGTGCTCGCGGAAGAGCTGACCCGCACGTGTGAGCGTCACCTTGCGTCGGTCGCGCACGAAGAGCCGCTGACCGAGGTCCTCCTCCAGCCGCTGGATGCAGCGTGTGAGCGCCGACGGGCTCATGGCAAGGGCCTCCGCGCTGCGAGAAAAGTGAAGAGTCTCGGCGAGATGCAGAAACTGCCCGTAGGCGTCGAGGAAGGCGGTGGTCATGGGTGCCGTCGTTGAATTGCGATTTACGCAACACAGCCTACGAAAAATAGATTCATGCGCAACATTGGCAGCGCCCCGCCCGCCCCTTACAAAGGAGAACCCCAACCAGGAGACAACGCAGCATGGCCCGCCAGAACTACTTCAACACCCTCACCATGGCCCAGAAGCTCGACCAGCTCGGTCGCTGCCGCTTCATGAACGCGAGCGAGTTCAACGGCGTCGAGAAGCTCAGGGGCAAGAAGGTGGTCATCGTCGGCTGCGGCGCGCAGGGCCTGAACCAGGGCCTCAACATGCGCGACTCGGGCCTGGACGTGAGCTACGCGCTGCGCCAGGGCGCCATCGACAACAAGCGCCAGAGCTACCTGAACGCCACCGAGAACGGGTTCAAGGTCGGCAACTACGAGCAGCTGATCCCCACGGCGGACATGGTCTGCAACCTCGCGCCCGACAAGCAGCACGCGGACGTGGTCAAGAGCGTCATGCCGCTCATGAAGAAGGGCGCCACGCTGGCCTACAGCCACGGCTTCAACATCGTGGAAGAGGGGCAGAAGATCCGCGAGGACCTGACCGTGGTCATGGTCGCCCCCAAGTGCCCCGGCACCGAGGTGCGCGAGGAGTACAAGCGCGGCTTCGGCGTCCCGACGCTCATCGCCGTGCACACCGAGAACGACCCCAACGGGGACGGCCTGGAGATCGCCAAGGCCTACGCGGCGGCGACCGGCGGCGACCGCGCGGGCGTGCTCGAGTCCAGCTTCATCGCCGAGGTGAAGAGCGACCTCATGGGTGAGCAGACCATCCTCTGCGGCATGCTGCAGACCGGCGCGCTGCTGTGCTTCGACAAGATGGTCGCCGAGGGCATCGAGCCCGGCTACGCGAGCAAGCTGGTGCAGTACGGCTGGGAGACCATCACCGAGGCGCTCAAGCAGGGCGGCCTCACGCTCATGCTGGACCGCCTGAGCAACCCGGCGAAGATCAAGGCCTTCGAGCTCGCCGAGGAGCTGCGCGGCATCATGCGCCCCCTGTTCGAGAAGCATCAGGACGACATCATCACCGGGCAGTTCAGCAAGACGATGATGGAAGACTGGGACAACGACGACAAGAACCTCCTGGGCTGGCGCGCGGCCACCAACGAGACCCCCTTCGAGAAGACCCCAGCCGGCAGCGTCGAGATCCCCGAGCAGGAGTACTTCGACAACGCGGTGCTGATGATCGCCATGTGCAAGGCGGGCGTGGAGCTGGCCTTCGAGTGCATGGTGAACGTGGGCATGAAGCCGGAGTCCGCCTACTACGAGTCGCTTCACGAGACGCCGCTCATCGCGAACACCATCGCGCGCAAGAAGCTCTACGAGATGAACAAGGTCATCAGCGACACGGCCGAGTACGGCTGCTACCTGTTCAGCCACGCGGCCGTCCCGCTGCTTTCCGAGTTCATGAGCCGCCAGGGCACGGACGTGATCGGCAAGCCCTTCGGCAACGGCAGCCAGCAGGTGGACAACCTCAAGCTGCTCAAGGTCAACCAGGCCATCGAGGCGCACCCGGTCGAGAAGATCGGCGCCGTGCTGCGCGGTCACATGACCGCCATGAAGCAGATCGCCGTCGGCGGCTGATCTGGGCGTCGGCGCGCTGCTCACGCGGAGTGGCGCGCCGACCTCAGGCGCTCTTCGAGACGAAGGCGCCGCGCTCGATGTCGTCCAAGAAGGCCTCGGCCTCGGCGCGCGTCTTGAACGCCGGGACGATACGGCACGCGCTAGCCCGAGTGCGCGCCAATCTGGCGGGAGCCGCAGGCGCCTCTCGCCGGTGCGCACCACGGGCGTGCGCTCCTCCGTGCCTCGAGAGAAGCTCGAGGGGCTCGAGTGGGCGGCCGCGGCGCAGCGAGCGGCGAGCGCTCCATGGGCTGGCACCCGGGTTGCAGAGCACGCCGTCATGACCCTCTCCGCGACCCCTCCCGAAGCCTGCCCCGGAGACCCCGGGGCGCCGTCCCTCTTCGACGCTCCGTGCGCCCCTGCGGATCCGCCCTGCCCGCCTCCCTTCGCGCGGCACCCGCTGCTGCACCGCTGGCTGGTGGAGTACAACCCCTTCTACCTGGCGAGCGCGGCCCTGGTGCTAGGCGGCATCTGGCTCTTGTCGCGCGAGGCCGCGCGTGCCGCTTCGCTCTGGGGCGCGCTGGCGGTCGGTGCGCTGGCCGAGCTATACGCGTTGGCAGCCATCGGCGGCGCAGCGTTCTTGGTGCGCATCGGGCAGCGGCGCTCTGCCGTGATGTTGGGGCTCCTAGCCGTCGCGTACCAGGGCGATCTGACGCTGCACAACGAGACGTGCTCGTACCTCGGGTGGCTCGGCGTCGCAGCGTCGGTGGGGTGGCTCGCGCTGTGCGTCCTGAAGCTGCTTGCGCTGGCTTGGGCCCTCGAGCTGCGCCCCTCGCGTTCGGCCGTGGCCGTTCCGCTGCTCGGCGCGGCGGGGCTCGCGCTGCTGCCGCACACGCTCCACGCCGTGTCCGTCGACGTCCGTAGCCCACTGGTGTGCACCTGGCTCTTCGCGCTGTTCGCGGGCGCCCTCTGGACGCGCCGAGAGCTCGCGAGCGCCGTGCCCTTCGACCCGCGCGGGCGGCGCGCCGTGCTGGGCACATGGGCCCTCTGGGGCGCGCTGGTATTGGCCCACGTGGGGTACTGGATGCCTTCGTACCATGTCAGCGTGCTCCCGCTGGTCCCCGCGCTGCCGCTGCTGGGCGTGGCCTTCGCGCGTGAGGAGGCTCGGGTGTGGGCATTGTCCGCGACGGCGCTGGTGCTGGGCGCCCTGTTCGCGCCCGCGCAGCTCTGGTGGGTCGCGCTCGCGACCGCGAGCACGCTCGCCGTCGGCGCCGCGCGGCAGACGCTGTGGCGCCGCGCACCGGACGAGCCGATGACGGCGAAGCATCCCTACCGCACGGCGGCCGGCTTCGATGGCGGACCTCTCGGCTGGACGGGCAACGCTGCCTTGGGCGGAACCCCGAACGCAGGGCCGCGTCCTGTGCCGCAGTTCTTCCAAGACACCGACGCGCGCCTGCGTCTCGCGGCCGGTGCGCTGGGCGCGGCCTACCTGGCGCTATGGATTCCGGACGCAAGCGGTCTCGGCTCGTTGGCGCATGGCACGCACACGCTGCCCGCGCAGCCCCTGTTGGGTCTGTTCGGCCTCGCGACCATCGCTGCCGTGACCGCGTGGCACGCGAGGCGGCCCGGCCTGCTGGGCCCGCTGCCGCCGCTCATCGCGCACGCCCTGGTGCAGCACGCGCTGCTGCCCCTCCCCGAGAGCCCACTCGAGTGGGGCGTGGCCTACACCTGCGCTGGGTTCCTGGTGCTGTTCGGCGCGCTGGCGGGGAGCTGGTACGTGGGCCGGGAGCCGCAGCCCCCGAGCGCGGCGACGTCGATGGCAGCCTCGTAGCCGGTCTCGCCAGTGGAGATCGCCGTCGGCGGCTGATCTGGGCGTCGGCGCGCTGCTCACGCGGAGTGGCGCGCCGACCTCAGGCGCTCTTCGAGACGAAGGCGCCGCGCTCGATGTCGTCCAAGAAGGCCTCGGCCTCGGCGCGCGTCTTGAACGCCCGCAGGTCCGTCGGTGGCGGCTTGATCCAGAGGATGGCGGTCATGATGCCTCGCTGGATCGCGCTGACGATGACCACGGCCTGAGCGGCACACACGCGACGGATGAGCGCCTCGTGGGTCTCGGTGAACGCGGCCGTCACGCGGCGCTGGCTGGCGCTCATGCCCTCCGAGTTGGTCCCGTCCGCCAACAGCACGACGTGCCGACCCGCGGCGTCGGCTTCGCGCAGCGCCGAGAACCACTGCTCGTGCGCCACATCCACCTCGCGGTCGCTGATGGCTCCGACGTAGTCGAACAGCACGCGCGTGTCGGAGAGCCTCTTGAAGTGAATCGCCATAGGACTTTTCACCTAGAGGGTACGAGGCCGGGCGCTCCCAACGCAACCGCGCGGGCGGCGGCGCGGCCCCTTTCGCCGAGGATTCCGCCGGGGCACACTGAGGCCCCTGCAACCGAGGTAGAGCATGAACGACATCAAGCGCCCCGAGGGCGGCCCGCCGCCCAGCCCCAAGAACGCCCGCTTCCTTGATCTGGAGCCCACTCAGATGCTCAAGGGCGAAGCCGATCAGGCCGCTCGCCGCGCGCTGCGCTCGCTGCTGGAAGAGGCGGCCAAGACGCGCCTGCGGGAGCGCTGGGGCGACCGCATCGACGGCCTGGCGCGCCTCGCAGTGGACCAGTACCTGAACGAGCTGGACTCCAGCTTGGGCGTGGAGGCCATCCTCGAGCGGCAGGCCCGCGCGACGCAGACCACCGAGAGCGAGCTGGCCGACCTGTTCCGAGACGGTGGGCGGCGCGAGAAGCCCTGAGGAGCCTGACCGGGGCTACTGATGTTCTTCGTGCGCTGCCCGCCCCGCCCGTACTCCATGAAGGCTGCGACGGGGTTCGTTTGTCGCGCACCGTCGCTAGCGGTATAGGGGGCGTGTGAAGCACATCGTCATAGCGTCGCTGTGCGTCGTGGCCGCTGGCGCGGCGGCACCCGCCCGCAGCCAGACCGTCGACGAGTTCCTGGAGGGTGCCCGCCAGCACCCCTCCGTCGCCGCCGCAGAGGCCGAGGCCGACGTGGCCCGCACGTCTGCACGAGGGGCGCGCTTCGCCTTGCTCCCCAGCGTCGAGGTCGACGGGACCTACGCGCGCAACCAATACCCTCAGGGCTTCACGGTTCCGTCGGCGACGGGGCCCGACCGCCAAGTGACGATCGTGGCGCGCGACCAGGTGAGCGCGACCTTCGCGTCCCGTGTGACCCTGGTCGACATCGTGGCCTGGCGTCGACTGAGCGCGACGGACGCGTCGCTCGACAGCGCCGACGCCAACACCGACGTGACCCTCCGCGCGCTCGAGCGGAGCGTGCTGACCGAGTACTACCGCTGGGTGGGCGGGACCGCGCTGCTCGCGTCGTCGGAGGAGCAGCTGGACGTCGCGCGGGACGCTCATCGCCTCATGGCGGTGCGCCTGGAAGCAGGCCTGGCCACGCCCATCGACGTCGAGCGGGCTGCGCTGGACGTGCTCACGGCGGAGCAGCGCGTGGTGGAGGCCCGCCAGACACAGATCCAAGCCAGCCGCGCCCTCGAGCTGCTCACCGGGGTGACCGCCGCGGCGCCGCCCGAGCTCCCAGAGGACACCGCGCCCGTCGGGCCACTCGAACCCTTGCTGACGGACCTGGGCGCCATCCCCGACGTCGCGCTCGCCGACGCGCGCGCCCGGGCCGCCGACGCCGGCGCCCCCCCGCTGTGGTACGCGTTCGTGCCTCGACTGGACGGCTCCTTCAGGGAGGAGCTGACCAACGCGCCGGCGTTCGGGCGGCGCGCCCGCTGGACCCTCGAGCTCCAGGCCACCTGGTCGCTGGACCTCGCGTCGCTGCAGACCCTGCGCGGGAACATGGCCACCGCGTCGGCCGCCCACTCGCGCGCCCGCGCGGCGTCTTTGGCGGCGCAAGACGCCATCAGCCGCGCCCACGTGCAGGCCGAGACCGCGCTGGCCCGCGCCAACACCGCCACGGCGCAGCTGGACCTCGCGCGCCACACCTTCGAGCTGGCGCGCATCGAGCTCGGCGCAGGGCGCCTCACGCCCCTCAGCTACTTCCAAGCGCGCAGGGACTTCGCAGACGCCGCCGCCAACCGCGTCTCCGCTTTCGCCGAGCTGGCGCTCGCGCGGCACCTCCTGCGCCTGTCCGCCGCTGCGGGGTCCCTCTGATCGGCGGCCGCGCGCTCGCGATGGCCCGCGCCGGCGTGAAGATGATGCTTCACGACCGGGTGCAGCTGATCGCGACCACCTGCGGCGTGGTGTTCGCCGTGGTGCTCTCCACGCAGCAGCTCGGCATCCTCTACGGGCTGTTCCACAAGAACACCATGCTGATCGACAACGGCGGCGCGGACATCTGGATGATGCCGCGCGGTACGCAGCTGGTGCAGCGTGGCAGCGTCTTGCCCGAGAGCGCGCTCACGCAGGCCCGCGCCACGCCGGGGGTGCTCGTGGCCGAGCCCCTGGTCTTCGGCCCGGGCTCCATCGCCCGGCCGGAGGGCGGTACGGAGCAAGTGATCCTGGTGGGCACGGCGCTGCCCAACGCGCTCGGCGGGCCGTGGAACATCGTGGCCGGTCAGGCAAGCGCGCTCTATGAGCCGGACACGCTCACCTTCGAGGTCGCGCAGCGCGACAAGCTCGGCAACCTCAACCTCGGGTCAGTACGCGAGGTCAACGGCCGCCGGGTGCGCGTGGGAGCCTTCACGTGGGGCCTCGTGCCCTTCGGGCCGGCCTACTCGTTCGCCGAGATCGGGCTCGCGCGCGACCTCACCTCCACGGCGACGGGGCGCTTCCACTTCGTGCTGGTGCGCGTGCTCCCGGACGCCGACCCCGACGAGGTCGTGGCCGAGCTGCAGGCGCGGGTGCCCGAGGTGCAGGTGTGGACCAGCCAGCAGTACCACGACACCGTGGTGTCTGCGCTCCTCGCACAGCAGCTGGGCATCACCTTCGGCAGCTCCGCCGCGCTGGGCCTCTTCGTGGGCCTCGTGATCGTCGCTCTCTCCATGTTCTCGAGCGTCGTCGACCACCAGCGGGAGCTAGGCACCCTCAAGGCCATCGGCTGCCGCACGCGGGACCTCGCCGTCATGCTCTTCGCGCAGGCGGTGATGTACGGGCTCATCGGGTCCGTCGTGGGCCTCGCCGTCGCCGCACAGCTCACCGCGTTCATGCGCTCCCCCAACCTGGCGGTGATGTTGCCCATCGGGGTGATGGTGAGCGTGCCCTTCGTCATGACGGCCATCTGCCTGGTGAGCGCGACCCTGGCCCTCAACCGCATCCGCAAGCTCGAGCCCGGCATGGTGTTCCGATGACGGTCGTCGAGCAGGCCCCCGTGGCCATCTCGGTGCGCGGGGTGTCCAAGGTCTTCGGCACGGGCAAGCTGGCCTACCGCGCGCTGACGGACGTGGACCTGACGGTGAAGAAGAGCGAGATCCTCATGCTGGTGGGTCCCTCCGGCAGCGGAAAGACCACGCTCTTGTCCATCCTGGGGTGCGTGTTGCGGCCGTCGTCGGGCGAGGTGGAGCTGCTGGGCGAGAGCATCACGGACAAGTCGGAGCACGCGCTGGCGGACCTGCGCCTGCACAAGATCGGCTTCGTGTTCCAGGCGCACAACCTGCTGCCCGGGCTCAGCATTCGAGACAACGTGGCGCTGCCCCTCGAGGTGGGCGGGCAGCCGCGCGCGCGTGCCCTGCGCCGCGCGGACGCGGTGCTGGCCGAGGTGGGCTTGGGCGAGAAGCTGCGCAGCCTCCCCGGCAACCTCTCTGGCGGGCAGCGGCAGCGGGTCGCCATCGCGCGCGCGCTCGCCCCCGAGCCCCCCCTGATCTTCGCGGACGAGCCCACCGCGGCGCTCGACGCGGACAGCGGCCTGAAAGTCACCGAGATGCTCAAGACCACCAGCAGCGCGCTCGGGGCGACGGTCGTCGTCGTCACCCACGACCCACGCATCTATCACCTGGCTGACCGCACCGTGAGCATCGAAGACGGGCGCATCCAGCCCGCGCCGGAGGCCGCATGAAGACAACCCCCAAGAGGATCCTGACCGTCGGCCTTGGGATCCTCGCCGTGGTCGCGATGGGAATGAGCATCGTGCGCATGGCCACGTCGGACCCGACGCTGGCCCGCGTGAGCGACCGGCGCGCAGCGGGCGTGGACATCCCGAGCGAGTACGACGTGCGCATCAGCCCGCCGCCCGAGTGGGCGCACATCTCGGGCAACGCGGTGGTGGAGCCCAACGGCGGCGAGCTGGCGCTGGCCGGCGCGGTGGCGGGCTCGATCGGCCACATCGCCGTGCGCGAGGGGGACACCATCGCGGCGGGCGCGCTGATCGCGTCGCTGCGTACGGAGATGGAGACGGCGGCGCTGGCCGAAGCGGAGGCCCGTGTGCTGGCCGCGCGGGCCACTTGGCGCCGCGCCGTGTCGGGCCCCCGGCGCGAAGAGATCGAGGGGGCGGCCGCCGCCGAGGCGGCGTCGCGTTCGCGTGCGGAGGCGAGCCAGACGGCGCTCCAGCGCTTGCAGGTCGTGGCACGCGCGGGGGGTGCCAGCGCCGACGAGGTGGACCGGGCACGCCTGGCTGCGTCCACCGACCAGTCGGCGTCGGCCGAGGCCCGCGCGAACCTGGCCGACCTGGTGCGCGGCTCGCACCGCGAAGACATCGCCAAGGCGCACGCCGAGTACATCGCCGCCCAGGCGCATCGCGACGAGGCCCGCGCGGCCCTGGAGCTGCGTGAGGTGCGCGCGCCCCGCGACGGCGTGGTGCTGGAGCTGCCCTACGACATCGGCGAGTACTACCAACCGGGCGGCTCACCGATGGCCTACTTCGGCGACACCTCGCGAATGCAAGCGCGCATCGCCGTGGACGAGCGCGACCTCGGTCAGGTGACCATCGGGGCGGAGGCGGTCTGCCGTGCCAGCGCCTACCCTGGGCGCGACTTCGCGGGCACCGTGGCGCGCTTGGGCCAGCGGGTGGCCCCCAAGGCACGCCGTGGAGGGCAGCCCGACGAGCTCTCCGACATCCGCACCGTCGACGTGCTGGTCGACCTCTCGGAGGCCGAGGGCCTGCTCTCGGGTCAGCGCCTGATCTGCTATCTCCGGCTGCCGTAGGGTGTTGGCTGCGCACCGCGCGAGCGCGATCGCCCTGGCCTACCGGAACGGCGGAACGCGGTTCGCGCGACCCCGTCGGCATCGAAGAGGCCCCCCGGCGCGGTCATTCCCTTGACGCATGCGGATCGGCGCTCCACAATCGTCGCAGATGTCCGCCCCCTCCTTCACCACGCGTCCCATCTCCGCCCAGGCGGCAGTGGCTGGCGTTCGCGGTGAGGTCGTAGTAGGGCTCGGCGTCGTTATTGGCCTCCGGGGCCTGCTGCTAATTGGCAGCCGCCTCGGCGAGGACCACCAGGAAGCCTGACACCCCACGGCCCGCCCCTGATGACCCTCGCCCCCCCGCGAGGGTTTTTTTTCATCCGCACACGGACCTCAACGCTCACCGCTCGTGTCACTCAGCCCCCCCACCGCACACAGGACCAGCATGTCTCAGAACGAGTTCCCCGACCGAACCGGAACGACCCTCAACGGCGCCCAGATCATCTGGGAGTCGCTCGTACGAGAGGGCGTCAAGGTCATCTTCGGGTACCCGGGCGGGGCCATCATGCCGGCCTACGACGCGATGATTCAGTACCCCATCCACCACGTGCTCACACGCCACGAGCAGGGCGCGGCGCACATGGCGGACGGCTACGCGCGCGCCTCGGGTGAAGTGGGCGTGTGCATCGCCACCTCGGGCCCCGGCGCCACCAACCTCGTCACGGGCCTGGCCACGGCCATGTTGGACAGCATCCCCTTCGTGGCCATCACCGGGCAGGTGCCCAGCCACCTGATCGGCACGGACGCCTTCCAGGAGACCGACGTGACCGGCGTCACCCTGCCGGTCACCAAGCACAACTACCTGGTGGATCGCGCGGAGGACATCGCCGACACCATCCGCGAGGCCTTCTACATCGCGCGCTCCGGTCGTCCGGGCCCCGTGTTGGTGGACATCACCAAGGACGCGCAGCAGGCGTCGTGCGTGTTCGAGTGGGGCACCGAGCCCATCGAGCTGCCGGGCTATCGCCCCGAGTACATCGCGGCCGACGACGACCTGGACCAGGCCGCGCGCATGATTCGCGACGCGAAGCGCCCCATCCTGTTCGCGGGTCAGGGCGTGGTCATGTCCGGTGCCGGCGACGTGTTCCGGCAGTTCGTGGAGAAGACCGACATCCCGGTGGCCGCGACGCTGCTCGGCCTGGGCGGCTTCCCGGCGACCCACCCCCGCAACCTCGGCATGATGGGCATGCACGGCGAGTCCTGGGTCAACACGGCCATCCAGGACGCGGACCTCATCATCGCCGTCGGCATGCGCTTCGACGACCGCGTCACCGGCAACCTGGCCACCTACGCGCGCAAGGCCCGCAAGATCCACATCGAGCTGGACCCGGCCGAGATCAACAAGAACGTGCGCGTCGACCTGCCCCTCGTGGGCGACGCCAAGGACGTGCTGTCGCAGTTGCTGCCGCGGGTCACCAAGACCGAGCGCCCCGAGTGGCTGGCCCACATCGACGAGATGCGCGGGGACTCCGCCGTGCGCGACATCAAGGACATGCCGGACAACGGTAAGCTCTTCGCCGCGCACGTCATCCACGACCTCTACCGCTACACCCAGGGCAAGGCCTTGGTGGTCACGGACGTCGGGCAGCACCAGATGTGGGAGGCGCAGTACTACAAGCACGACTACCCGCGCCGCCTGATCACCTCGGGTGGGCTCGGCACCATGGGCTTCGCGCTGCCGGCGGCCATCGGCGCCAAGTTCGCGTGCCCCGACGAGAACGTGTGGGTGGTCGTCGGCGACGGCGGCTTCCAGATGACCATGACCGAGCTCACCACCTGCTTGCAGGAGGGCATCAAGGTCAACGTGGCCATCATCAACAACGGCTACCTCGGCATGGTGCGCCAGTGGCAGCAGTTCTTCTACGGCGGCCGCTACGTCTCGACGCCCATGATCAGCCCCAACTTCGTCATGCTGGCCGAGGCCTGCGGCGCGAAGGGCATCCGCGTGACGAAGCGCGAGGAGGTCGAGGCGGCCGTGCGCGACGCGCAGGCGCACCCCGGCACCTGCGTGGTGGAGTTCGTCGTGGAGCAGGTGGACGCGGTCTACCCCATGGTTCCCGCCGGCGCCGACCTGGGTGACATGATTCGCCGGGAGAAGCCCGGCCAGCACAACCCGATCTACGAGACCGGGAAGGACGACTGAAATGAGCGAAGCGAGCTACCGCACGTTCGTCGTGTACGTCGAAGACAAGCCCGGTGTCCTCAACCGCGTCTCGTCTCTCTTTCGTCGACGAAACTTCAACATCCACTCGTTGAACGTGGGCAACACCAACGAGTCCGGTGTGTCGCGCATGACCATCGTCATCGAGTCCGACGTGGACAAAGCGAAGCGCATCGAGTCCAACCTCTACAAGCTCGTCAACGTGCTGTGGGTGGACGACATCACGGACCTGCCCAGCGTGGACATCGCGCTGGCGCTCATCAAGGTCGCGGCGCCGCCCGCGCGCCGCACGGAGCTCTTGCAGGTGGCCGAGGTCTTCCGCGCGCGCACGGCCGACATGTCCACGGACACCATCACCTTCGAGATCACGGACTCGCAGACGCGCATCGACGCGTTCTTGGCCGTGCTCGCGCCCTTCGGCGTCGAGGAGATGGTCCAGACCGGCACCATCTCCATGATGCGCGGGTCCGTCGCCCCACGCCCAGGCCACCCCACCGTCAACGCGCGACCCGTACGCGCAGCAGAGTAGTCCCGGGGGAAACAGGAGCCCCCTCCACCATGTCCCAGTCCGACCACGTACGCATCTTCGACACCACCTTGCGCGACGGGGAGCAGTCCCCGGGAGCGACCATGACGAGCAGCGAGAAGCTCGAGGTCGCCAAGACGCTGAGTCGACTAGGTGTGGACGTGATCGAGGCGGGCTTCGCGGCGGCCTCCCCGGACGACCTCAAGGCCGTCCAGGGCATCGCCGCGAGCGTGGGCGTGCTGGCCATCGAGGGCCGGCCCGTGGCCGAGCCGCCACGCATCTGCTCGCTGGCTCGCGCCGCGAAGGGCGACATCGACAAGGCCTGGGAGGCCGTGTCGCCCGCGCAGCACCCGCGCATCCACACCTTCCTGGCCACCTCGCCCATCCACCGCGAGCACAAGCTGCGCATGTCCAAGGCCGAGGTGCTGGAGCGCATCACGGAGATGGTGGGTTACGCGCGGACGCTCTGTGCGGACATCGAGTTCAGCCCGGAGGACGCCGGCCGCACCGAGATGGACTTCCTCTACGAGGCCATCCAGGCCGCCATCGAGGCAGGCGCCACCACCATCAACATCCCCGACACGGTGGGCTACACCACGCCCGACGAGTTCGGCCGCCGCATCGCGCTCATCCGCGAGAACGTCGTCGGCGTGGAGCGGGCCATCATCAGCGTGCACTGCCACAACGACCTGGGCCTCGCCGTGGCCAACAGCCTGGCCGCCGTCCAGAACGGCGCCCGTCAGGTGGAGGTGGCCGTCAA
The DNA here is from genome assembly GCA_020633075.1 of Sandaracinaceae bacterium. Classification (GTDB taxonomy): domain Bacteria; phylum Myxococcota_A; class Polyangia; order Polyangiales; family Houyiibacteriaceae; genus JADJJE01. Next base: position 290,872 of record JACKEI010000001.1, on the reverse strand, counting down.
CGGCATCGGGGAGCGCGCCGGCAACGCTTCGCTCGAAGAGGTGGTGATGGCGCTCAAGGTGCGCAACGACCACTTCAAGCTGAACACCAGCGTGGACAGCACGCAGCTCACGCGCATCAGCCGCCTGGTCAGCAAGGTCACTGGCATGTCCGTGCAGCCCAACAAGGCCATCGTGGGCGCCAACGCCTTCGCGCACGAGGCGGGCATCCACCAAGACGGGATGCTCAAGAACCAGGAGACCTACGAGATCATGCGGCCCGAGACGGTGGGCGCCAGCCAGAGCCTGCTCGTGCTGGGCAAGCACTCGGGGCGCGCCGCCTTCGCCAACCGCCTCGCGGAGCTGGGCTACCCCTTGATCGGCGCGGAGCTGCACAAGGCCTTCACGCGCTTCAAGGACGTCGCGGACAAGAAGAAGCACATCACGGACGCGGACCTCCTGGCGCTCGTGAGTGACGAGCTCTACCAGCCGGAAGAGCTGTACCGCCTGGACGCGCTGCAGGTCACCTGCGGCACGGGCATGCCCACCGCCACCGTGCGCCTGCAGTGCCCCGACGGCGAGCTGCGCACCGTGTCCACCGTGGGCACCGGCCCCGTGGACGCCGTGTACATGGCCATCCAGCAGGTGGTGAACCTGCCGGTCACCCTGCTCGAGTACAGCGTCCAGTCCGTGACGCGGGGCATCGACGCGCTGGGTGAAGTGAACGTGCGCGTCCGCTGGGACGACGAGCCCGTCGAGAGCGACGAGAGCCGCATCAACCCGCAGAGCGGAGGCAGCCGCGCGCGCGTCTACCACGGTCACGGGGCGCACACCGACGTCATCGTAGCCAGCGCCAAGGCCTACCTGGCGTCGCTCAACCGCCTGCTCTCCGTTCAGCAAAACCGCACCGCGCGCGACGCGGATGCCGACACCCAAGCCTCGGCCTGAAGGCCAGCCGTCCCCCACCGACGAGAAGAGAAACGAAGATGTCCAGTCAGAAGCAGCCAAAGACCTTGTTCGAGAAGGTCTGGGAACAGCACGTGGTCGCCGAGGAAGAGGGCCGCCCCGCGGTGCTCTACATCGACCTGCACCTCATCCACGAGGTCACCTCGCCGCAGGCCTTCACCGGGCTGCGCGAGCGCGGGCTCAAGGTGCGTCGCCCCGAGAACACCCTCGCGACGATGGACCACAGCACGCCGACCGACCCGAAGAAGCTGAAGGTCATCGACGCGCAGGCGAGCGCGCAGCTGGACATGCTGACCGCGAACTGTGAGGAGTTCGGCATCACCCTCTACGGGATGGGGAACCTCAAGAACGGCATCGTGCACGTGGTCGGCCCCGAGCGCGGCCTAACGCAGCCGGGCAAGACCATCGTGTGCGGCGACAGCCACACGTCCACGCACGGCGCCTTCGGTGCGCTGGCGTTCGGCATCGGCACGAGCGAGGTGGAGCACGTGCTCGCGTCGCAGTGCTTGCTGCAGACGCGCCCCAAGACCCTGGAAGTGCGCGTCGAGGGCACGCTGGCCGAAGGCGTGACGGCCAAGGACATCATCCTCGCGCTGTGCGCCAAGATCGGCACCGGCGGCGCGACGGGCTACGTCATCGAGTACACGGGCAGCGCCATCCGCGAGCTGTCCATGCAGGGCCGCATGACGGTCTGCAACATGAGCATCGAGGCCGGCGCGCGCGCGGGCATGATCGCCCCCGACGAGAAGACCTTCGAGTTCATCAAGGGCCGTGAGTTCGCTCCGAAGGGCGCGGACTGGGACGCCGCCGTGGCCCGCTGGAAGCAGCTGCCCACGGACGAGGGCGCCACCTACGACCGCCTCGTGGAGATCGACGCGTCGTCGCTGACGCCGATGATCACCTACGGCACCAACCCCGGCATGGGCATGGGCGTGACCGACAGCACCCCGCTCGCGAGCGCCTTCGAGGGCAGTGAGCGGGCCGCCTACGAGAAGGCCATGGAGTACATGGGCATCACGCCGGGCGAGTCCCTGCTGGGGCACAAGGTGGACGTGGTCTTCATCGGCTCGTGCACCAACTCGCGCATCGAGGACCTGCGCGCCGCGGCGAGCGTCTTCAAGGGCCGCAAGGTGCAGGGCGTGCGCACGCTGGTGGTGCCCGGCTCGCACGACATCAAGAAGCTGGCCGAGTCCGAGGGCCTGGACAAGATCTTCGTCGAGGCCGGGGCCGAGTGGCGCGAGCCCGGCTGCTCCATGTGCATCGCCATGAACGGCGACAACCTCGAGCCCGGGCAGTACGCCGTGAGCACGAGCAACCGCAACTTCGAGGGCCGTCAGGGCAAGGGTGGTCGCACCATCCTGGCCTCGCCGCTCACCGCCGCCGCGGCCGCCGTCACCGGCAAGGTCACGGACGTGCGCGAGCTCCTGGGCTGAGCCGCCGAGCTCCGGAGCCGCTCTGCTCCCGAGCCGTTCTGCTCCCGAGCCTCTCGCCCCTCACTTCCATCCGTCACTTCGACTGAAAGCCACAGACCATCATGGCCAAGTTCACGACCCTCGAGTCCCACGTCGTCCCCCTCCCCGCCGAGAACGTCGACACCGACCAGATCATCCCCGCCCGCTTCCTCAAGGTCACCGACAAGGACGGCCTGGGGGCCAGCCTGTTCTGCGACTGGCGCTACCTACCCGACGGCAGCGACAAGCCCGACTTCGTGCTGAACGAGCCCGCCAGCCAGGGGGCCTCCGTGCTCCTGGCCGGCGACAACTTCGGCTGCGGCAGCTCGCGCGAGCACGCCCCCTGGGCGCTGGTCGGGTGGGGTCTGCGCGCCATCATCAGCACCAGCTTCGCGGACATCTTCAAGAGCAACTCGCTCAAGAACGGCCTCCTGCCCATCGAGGTGAGCAAGGCCGTGCACAAGCAGCTCATGGCGACCGTCACGGCGGACCGCTCGGCCAAGGTCCAGATCGACCTCCAGTCGCAGACGCTCACCCTGCCGGACGGCACGAAGGTGGAGTTCCCCGTCGACGGGTTCGCCAAGCACTGCCTGCTGAACGGCATCGACCAGCTGGGCTACATCCTGAGCTTCGAGGACCAGATCACGAAGTACGAGCAGTCCCGCCCCTGACCCGCGCCCGAGACCGAGCCGAAGGCCCACAACGATGAGCGACGCCGCGAGCCCCCGCACGCCCCTGGTGCACGTCTACGACACGACCCTGCGTGATGGCACGCAGGGCGAGGGCATGAGCCTGTCGTGCGACGACAAGATCAAGATCGCGGAGCGCTTGGACGCCTTCGGGGTGTCGTTCATCGAGGGCGGCTGGCCCGGCAGCAACCCGAAGGACGTGGAGTTCTTCGAGCGCGCGAAGGACATGGAGTGGCGGCACGCGCGCATCGCGGCCTTCGGCAGCACCCGCCGCGCCGTGATGGGCGCCGGCGAGGACCCGCAGCTCCAGAAGCTGGTGGACGCGCAGACGCCCGTCTGCACCATCTTCGGCAAGACCTGGAACCTGCACGTCACCGACATCCTGCGCACCACCCTGGACATCAACCTCGAGATGATCGAGGACAGCCTGCGGTACCTGGTGAACGCGGGGCGCGTGGCCCTCTACGACGCCGAGCACTTCTTCGACGGCTACAAGGCGGACGCGGGCTACGCGCTGGCCACGCTGCGAGCGGCGCAGCGGGGCGGCGCCAGCACGCTCATCCTGTGCGACACCAACGGCGGCTCCATGCCCTGGGAGGTGGACGAGATCGTGCGCGCCGTGCGGGCCGAGCTGGGCCCGGACGTGGAGCTGGGCGCCCACATGCACGACGACGGTGGCTGCGGCGTGGCCAACTCGCTCTCGGCCATCCGCGCGGGCGCGCGGCACGTGCAGGGCACCATCAACGGCTACGGGGAGCGCTGCGGGAACGCCAACCTGTGCGCCATCGTGCCGGACGTGGAGCTCAAGCTGGGCATGCGCTGCCTGCCGGACGGTCGCCTGACGGAGCTCTACGACCTCGCGCACTTCGTCGCCGAGGTGGCCAACGTCCCGGCCAACGAGCACGCGGCCTACGTGGGCCGCAGCGCCTTCGCGCACAAGGGCGGCGTGCACGTCGCGGCCATCCGCCGCTACCCGGCCAGCTACCAGCACGTGGAGCCGGAGCTGGTGGGCAACGAGTGCCGCGTGGTGGTGAGCGAGCTCTCCGGCCGCGCCAACGTGCTGAGCAAGGCCGAAGAGCTCGGCGTCAGCGTGAGCTCGGTAGAGGGCGCCGCCGTCCTCGAGCAGATCAAGCGCGCCGAGGCGCAGGGCTTTGCCTACGAGGCTGCCGAGGCCTCCGTGGCGCTGCTCATGGCGCGCAGCGAGGCGAGCTACGAGGCCCCCTTCGAGGTGCTCGAATTCCAGACCTCCGTGGGCAGGCGCGTCGGCAGCGAGATGTTCTCGGAGGCCACCGTGAAGCTGCGTGTGCACGGAGAGGTCGTGCACACGGCCGGCGAAGGCAACGGGCCGGTCAGCGCGCTCGACCAGGCCATCCGCAAGGCCATCCGCGCGACCTATCCGGCGGTGGCCGACGTGCACCTGAGCGACTACAAGGTGCGCATCCTGGACGGCAAGAACGGCACCAGCGCCACGGTCCGCGTGCTGATCGACAGCCGCAGCCACGACGAGTCGTGGAGCACCGTGGGCGCTTCCACGAACATCATCGAGGCCTCACTGCTCGCGCTGGTGGACAGCCTCGAGTACGCCATCCGGCTCGAGACCGGGCACAAGCTCGACGACGAGGCGTAGGGCGCGGAAGGGCGCAGTCCGGCAGGCGCGCTCAGTCCCCGCGACCCAGCTCCTCGATCTCGACCAGCAGGCCGTCTTCGAAGACCAAGCGTCGCATGAAGCGCTGCGGTCCGAAGTTGTAGGTCCACTGCTGGATACGAACCTCGACGCTGATGGTGTCCGACACGATGACGCCCGCTACGCGGCGGTGCACGGTGCGGGTGCGGGTCTCGGTCGTGGTGATCACGTCGGACGGGTCGCCGCAGCGCTCACGCACCTGGCTCGGGGTGTCGCCCTCGCGCACCAGGCGGGTGCCGCAGCGCATGGCCTGGGCAGGGCTCGCGTCAATCGTCAGGAACATCGCCAGCGCTGCCAGGGTAGTGAACAAGAATCGCATGGGGCCTCCAGCCCACAACGTAGCGGACCCGCGACGGGTCCGCCCACGTTGTGCGACGTTCGGAGGCCGCTCGCTCAGCGGGCGCCGCAGTCCGCGCAGTCGGTGCCCAGGGCGCACACGCTGTAGAGCGAGTTGGGGCCTCCGTCGTCGCACTCGCCGTCGTTCGCGGTCCGGCAGGTGTTGGTGCAGCCGCCCCCCGACGCCGGCATCCCGGTGGGACCCGCCGCCGCACCGCCGCCCAGCATGGCCTGCGAGTTGGGGCTCGCGCCCGCCAGCCCCGCCGCGTACACCAGCGCAGGGCACGGGATGTCCAGCTGCGTGCTGACGCCCACCCGCAGCGCGCCCGCGTAGTACGAACCGTCGTGTCCCTGCTCGTAGCCGAAGGCCTGCATGGTGCAGTGGCCGTCTTGCCAGCGCGCGAAGCCCGCCGCCTGCACGCTGCGCCCCGTCAGGATGCCCGTGTAGCGGTTGCGGAGCTCGCTCCAGTCTCCCAGCAGCAGCGAAAACTCGAGGCTCTCGCTCCAGCTCTCACGGCGCGCCTTCTCGAGCAACGCGGCGTGCACCTCTTCGGCCAGCTGCGCGTCTGGGTTGGGCTGCCAGAAGATCCAGTCCGAGATCGGCCGCGGGTTGAGCGCCACGGCGCGGTGGTCCGTCGCGCCGGCCGGCGCCTGGCCCGGGTCGTAGAGCACCACCCGGTCGTGCTGCAGGTTCTGGAACAGTTCCACCGGGCCCTGGGGGTTGCCGTACCAGTTCATCGGGTGGCCGTACAAGCTGCGCTGACCGCCGCACTCGGTGAGGAAGAGTCGGCTCGTGTCGCCCTCCAGGTTCACCTCGACAGTGGCCCCTGCGCCGAACGACACCTCCTCGGCGATGCGCCCGCCCTGATACGTGACGGCCAGCCAGCAGATGTCGAGCGAGCTGCGGTTCTCGAAGGTCACGGTGCCCCGCACGCCCTCGCTGGCTGCCGGGGTGGCGGTGCGGCCGCCGCCGCCGCCGCAGCCGCCGGCCACGAGCGCGAAGGGCGCGGCAGCGACGACCGCTAGAGCAAAGAGGAACTCAGACACACGCGCCGCTCGGGCGCGACGAACAAGCAAAGACTGGCTAGTTGGCATGGGGACGTACTCCGTTGGGTTGAGCCCGGCGTGGCCGAGCTGCCTGGGTGTACGCCAGGCTGACCGCCGGCCTCCGCCAACCCCGTGTAGAGAGGTGTCTACGCGGCGCCGCACGAGGGAAGCGCGGCGCTACCCCTCGTGACTCCCGCGCCCGAGGAGACCTGCCCGGTGAGCGTAGTCCACCAGCGCGACGGGGCCGTCCACCCCGAGCTTCTGCCGAATGCGCTCCGCGTAGGTGTAGACCGTGCTCGGCGCGAGCGAGAGCTCGAAGGCGATGCTCTTGGGCGTGGCCCCGCGGATGAGCCGCTGAAAGATGGCCAGCTCGCGCTCGCTGAGCTGCTCGTGGGGCCAGCCCTCCCCGCCCGCCGCCACCCGCTCGGCGAGCGCCATCGGGACCGCGCGCCCGCCCGCCGCGACCGTGCGGATGGCGCGCAGTAGCTCCTCCACGCGCGCGCTCTTGCTGACCACTCCGGCCGCCCCTGCGCGCACGAGCTCCACCACCTGCGTCGCGTCCGGCTCGAGGGTGAAGAGCAGCACGGGGCCGAAGCGTCCGCGCAGCGCCGCGATGGTCTCGCCCCCTCGCATGCCCGGCATGCTCACGTCCAGCACCACCACGTCCGCGCGCCCGGCGTCCATCGCGAGCAGGTCGCGCACGTCGTACGCCACACCGGCCACCTCGATGTCCGCCTCGGCCGCGAGGACGCGCGACAAGCCATCCACCATCACCGGGTGGTCGTCCGCCAGCAGCACCCGCAGGCGCCTCGCGCTCGTGTCGCTCACGCCACCCCCCTCGGGAAGCGGGCCCACACGCGCGCCCCGGTCCGGGCAGAGGCCGCGACGAGCGGGGCGCTGGTGCGCGCTGCACCCTGGCTGCTCCCGACGCCGAAGGTGCCCCCGAGCGCCTCGGCGCGCTCGCGCATGCCCAGCACCCCAAAGCCCGTCGCCTTCGATGTCGCGACACGCTCGAGCGCGAAGGTCCCGTCGAAGCCGCTTCCGTCGTCCTCGATCGCCAGGCAGTGCGCGCCCGCCTCCTCGTGCACGAGCACGTCGATGTGGCGCGCGCGGCCGTGCTTGATGGCGTTGGTCAGCGCCTCACGCGCGATGGCGACCATCGCCTCGCGGACGGGCTCCTCCGGCTCTTGCGAGATCTCCAGGTGGAGCGCGATGTGCACCCCCGGCATTCTGTCGTAGGCGTCCTTCAGCTTCCCGAGCGCGAGCTCCAGGCTCCCGATGGCGCTGGGGTCGCGCAGCTCACGCACCATCTCGCGCACCTGCCGGTCCAACCGGTCCACCAACCCGTAGAGATAGCCGAGGTTCTCGGTGGAGAGCGGCTCTCCCGTGTCGAGGGCGCGCTCGATGTGGTGCAGTTCCAGGCGCGTGCCAGCCACCAGCTGCCCCATTCCGTCGTGCAGGTCGCGCGCCAGCTCCGTGCGCGTCTCGTGGCGGGTGGTCTCCACGCGGTCCAGCAGGGAGCGCACGGCGCCGGTCTGGTGGCGCACCCGCTCCTCGAGCAGGTCGTTGTCCCGGGCGAGCGCGGCGCTGTGGGCTTCGAGCTGGCGCTCCATGGTGAAGCGCTCGCGCAGGAGGGTCATGGAGCGGTGACCGAAGTAGATGTCCGCGGCCGTGATCACGAGCAGGTACGAGAAGGCGATGTGCGCGAGGGGATAGTCCAGGTGCTCGGGGTGCGGCAGGAAGAACGCCAGCATGAACGCGGCCACCATGAGCAGCGTGAACAACACACGCTCCGTGAAGCGGCAGGGGAGCATCATGACGAACGTGGGCAGGATGTAGGCCGAGTAGAAGAAGGGCCCCTCGAAGCCGCCGAGGTCACCGAGCAGCAGGCCGCCGAAGCCCGCGATGGTCGCGTAGGCCGCGCCCCCCAGGAGAGTCGGCCAGCGGGCGCCGAAGCGCGTGAAGCGCAGCAGCAGGAAGACCGCCACGCAGACCCCGATCTGGACCGGAAGCCGACGCAGGATGGTCGCGAACTCCTGCGAGGGGTACAGACGAACGGCGTCGAGCGCCAGCGACAAGCTCAGCAACAGCGCAAAGACCCCGGCCTGCCGCTCCAGCAGGTGTCGCACCGTGTCACGCTGGTAGGTCCCGAAGTCGCTGGGGGTGGGCGCACCGTGCATCGAGCCTCCCCGGTAGGATGCCACGAGGCGCAGGTCAAGGGTGGGGTCTTGCGCCAGGCGGCCGCGGCGCGCAACGGCTGCGCGTGCGCGGCGGGAACGACCGCAGGAGCACGCCACTCGGGGGCGCTACCTGTAGGGGCGCGCGGACGGCACGCTTGTTGCGAAGGCCCCGACGCATGAGCAAAGCCATCCCCACTGTCCAGAAGTACATGACCACCAGCCCCCACACCGTGGGCTCCGATCAGACCCTCGCCTTCGCGCACAAGCTGCTGAAGGAGCACGATATCCGGCACCTCCCCGTGCTGAAGGGTGGCGAGCTCGTCGGGATGATCACGGAGCGCGACCTCGCGCTGGTGGAGACCCTGAAGGACGTCGACCCCAGCATCATCAACGTGGAGGACGCGATGAGCCCCGGCGTCTACACCGTCTCACCGGACGCGCCCATCGACGAGGTGTGCAACGAGATGGCGAGCAAGAAGTACGGCTCTGCGGTCATCGTGCAGAACCACAAGGTGGTCGGCATCTTCACCACGGTGGACGTCTGCTCCGCCTTCGCGGCGCTGCTGCACGGCCGCCTCACCCACTGACGCGCGGTGGCCCTCTAGGGCGTGGGGCCTGGTGGGCCAGCGGCCGCGTCTCTGGACGTGAGCGTGGCTGGTCCACCGAGGCGGCTCGCGCCTAGCGCCATGGGCAACGCCAACGCGAGCAACGCCAGCCAGCCGTGGGCGAGGCCCTCAGTCAGGCGCGGCGCGGCGTTGTTGAGCAGCGCGCTGGCGAGGCCCGCCCCAAAGGCCGCGCCTACGGAGTCCGAGATGCCGAGCGCGGTGCCGGTGGCGCCAGAGTCGCCTTCACAGGTGGCGGCGAGCGCGGAGTCTGACGTGGTGTTGTAGACGAAGCCCATGCCTGCCGAGCTGAGCGCCCAGAGGGGCAGCGCGAGGTAGGGGCTCGTGCCCGGCACCAGGAGCAGCAGCAACCCGCCGACCCCGAGCCCGATCGCGACCACGCCCAAGACCGTCACCCGCGCGGGTCCCAGGCGCGGGAGCAGGCGCGCCTGCAGGAACGCTGCGCTCGACCACGCCATGGCCGCCGCCGTGAGGACGAAGCCCACGAAGGTGCTGCCGCGCTGGTGGACGTCGGTGATGGCCAGCGGCAGGTGCGCTTCGGAGCCGAAGAAGAGGGCGCAGGCGAGAGCCTTGACGCCCACCGCGGCGGGCAGCCCCGCGCGTAGCGTGAGCACCCCGGCCGGCCACAGGCGCACCAGCCCGACCAGCACCGCCGCCGCCGCACCGAGGAGGACGAGGAGAGTGGCCACGGGAGGGAGACTGGACAGGGCCGTCCCGTGCAGCACGAGCGCGCCACCGACAACGACGGCGGACAGCGAGAGGGCGAGGGCGCGCGGGCTCCGGCGGGTGGCCCTCTCGGAACGATCCGCGTGCGCCGCGACCGACGCGGGTTGCGCCGCGAGCTGTGCGAGCGCCGGGAGAATGAGGAGCGCAGCCAACCCAGCGACCGGAAGCCCCAACGCGAAGACCAAGCGCCAGTGCAGGTGGTCCACGATGAGACCGAGCAGGCCCGGCATGGCGACCGCGCTCACACCCCAGGCCAAGGAGAGGAAGGCCAGGGTCTGGGCCCAACGCTCGCGGGGATAGGCCTGGTGCACGGCGGCGTAGATCACCGTCGTGAGGGCCCCACCGCCAAAGCCCTGGAAGCAGCGGAAGGCGAGCAGCACCTCGACCGTGGGTGCCAGCGTGGCGCCCGCGAGGCCGAGGGCGACGCTGGCGAGGCCGACGCGCAGCGTGGCGCTGGGCCCGTGGACATCCGTCCTGACGCCCGCCCAGACCAACCCCACCAAGGAGGCCAGCATGTAGGTCGTGATGACCGCGCCGTAGAGGGGGCGCGCGTCGAGCTCGGTCGTCAGCGCGGGCAGCGCCGTGTAGACCGAGAAGCCCTCCATGGCGTGCACCCCCACGCCCAGCATGAGCCCGGCGGTCAGTCTGCGCGTGGGGCTGCCGACGGCCGCCGCAGGCCGCTCGGCTTCGGGGGCGTCGAGCATGTCGGACTGTCGCACGGGCCCCCCGCAGCGCAACGGGGGCTCTCTCGTGTCGCGCATGGCCTTGACGCCTCGCGCGGGCCGCGCAACAGTGTGCCCATGCTTCGCAGCTGCAACGGCTATTCGCGCTGGTGGTTTACCTCGTAGGAGGCGCCGCGCGTTGTTCGTTGCTCAGTCATCGTTCGCGGCCGCCTCCTCTGGCGGCCGTTCTGTTTTCGGCCACCAGACGTGGCGGCTCCGGTCGCCTCCCCGCGGCCGACGAACACGCTGACGACACGCAGCGACGCTTCAGAGGGCGCGAGGGAGGCAAGGAGTCCCCCATGCAGCCCCTCTCAGTCATCCCCGACCCCCCCTTCGCGACCGACGCCCCAGCCTCGACCCGCTTCGTCACGGCGGGGGGCGTGGTCGTCGACCGCACCACCACTCCCCTCACGCTCCGCGAGGCCCGAGCTGCCTTCGACGCGCTGGCGCGCGCGCTGGACCAGCAGCCGGGCGTCCTCTTGGGCTCGAGCTTCGAGTACCCAGGGCGCTACAGCCGTTACGACATCGGCCTCGTGAACCCGCCGCTGCGCATCACCTGCGCGGGCGCGCGGGTCACGCTGGACGCGCTCGACGCCCGCGGCGCGGTGCTGCTGCGCATGCTGCTGCCCGCGCTGCGCGAGCTGCCAGCGCTCGAGCAGCTGCATGTCACGGACGGGTGCGCGCAGGCCTCCCTGCGTGCCGCCCTGCCACCCGAGCGCGAGGAGGAGCGCAGCCGCGCGAGCTCGGTCTTCGACCTGCTGCGCGCGCTGGTCACCCACCTGCACCACCCGGGCGACAGCTGCCTCGGTCTCTACGGGGCGTTCGGCTACGCGCTCGGCTTCCGCTTCGAGCCCGTGCGTGAGCGCCTGCCGCAGCCGGTTGGCGCCCGCGACCTGGTGCTGTACCTCGCCGACGAGCTGCTGTTCGTCGACGCCCAGGAGGGGCGCGCCGAGCGGCATGTCTACGACTTCACGGTGGGTGACGAGCGCACGCACGAGCTTCCCAGAGCCACACTGGACAGCGAGTCGCGCGCGCCTCGCGGCACGCACCTGGGGCCCATCGGGAGCGACCACTCCCCAGACGAGTTCGAGCAGGGAGTACGGCAAGCGCTAGGCGCCTTCGCGCGTGGGGATCTGTTCGAGGTCGTCCTCAGCCAGACCTTCCACGCCACGAGCGACGTGCGCCCGAGCGACCTCTACCAAGCGCTGCGCGAGCTCAACCCCGCCCCCTACGGCTTCCTGATGAACCTCGGACAAGGAGAGCACCTGGTCGGGGCCTCGCCCGAGATGTTCGTGCGCGTGCGCGGACGCAACGTGGAGACCTGTCCCATCGCAGGCACCATCGCGCGCGGGGCGGACGCCATGGAGGACGCCGAGCGCCTGCGTACGCTGCTGAACGACGTGAAGGAGGAGGACGAGCTGACCATGTGCACCGACGTCGACCGCAACGACAAGGCGCGCATCTGCGAGCCGGGCAGCGTCCGCGTCATCGGGCGCCGGCAGGTGGAGCTGTACAGCCGCTTGATGCACACGGTGGATCACGTGGTGGGCACCCTGCGCGAGGACCGCGACGCGCTGGACGCGTTCCTGGCGCACACCTGGGCGGTGACGGTGACGGGGGCTCCCAAGCCGGACGCGCTGCAGTTCATCGAGGACCACGAGAAGACGGCACGCGGCTTCTACAGCGGGGCCGTGGGGGCCGTCCTGTTCAACGGAGACCTCAACACCGGGCTCGCGCTGCGCACGGCGCGCGTGTGCGACGGCCGCGTGGAGGTGCGCGCCGGGGCGACGTTGTTGCACGCCTCGGACCCCGCGAAGGAGGCGCGCGAGTGCGTCCTGAAGGCAAGCGCGGTGTTCGACGCGCTGGCGGCCGCCACGCGCCCCGTGGTGACGCGCGGCGCGCGGCCGCCGGTCACCCGCGCCACCACGCAGCCGGCGGCGCGGGTGCTGCTGGTGGACCACCGCGACAGCTTCGTGCACACGCTGGCCGACTACCTGCGACAAGCCGGCGCCGAGGTCACGACGCGCCGCTCGGGCTTCGACGCACGGCGGATCAGCGAGCAGCCCCCCGACCTGCTGGTGCTCTCGCCGGGCCCCGGCCGCCCCGATGACTTCGGTTGCCGCGAGCTGCTGACCGCGGCGGCAGCGACGGGGTGCGCGGTCTTCGGTGTCTGCCTCGGGCTCCAGGCGCTGGTGGAGTACGAGGGGGGACGGCTGGACCAGCTGCCCACCCCCCGCCACGGCAGCTCGTCGCTCGTGTCGGACCTGAAGGGGCCCCTCTTCGGTGGCTTTCCTCCGGTGTTCCGCGCGGGCCGCTACCACAGCCTGCACGCGGCGACGCTGGACGGAAGCTTTCCGGAGAGCCTGCGCATCACAGCCCTCGGTCCACGTGAACCGCTCATGTCACGCGGCGCCCTGCGCGAGGGCTGCGTGGTCATGGCGGCGTCGCACGCGACGCGCCCGTGGCATGCGGTGCAGTTCCACCCCGAGTCCATCACCACGGACCGCGGGCTGGGGCTGCGGCTGCTGCGCAACGCCGTGGAGACCGCGCGCGCCAGGAGCGCGGCGTCGGCGTGAGCGGTCCAGGACGGCTCGTGCGCGACGTGCGCGAGAGCCCGGTGCACAATGCGCGCATGCCGACGGCTTCCCCCCTCCCCTCCCCGCGCCGCTCCCGCGCGCTCGCGCACCTCTTCCTCTTGGGCGCGGTAACCCTGGCGTCTTGCGGGGAGGAGAGCCTGCCTCCGCTGCCCGACACCCCCGCGACCCGCCTGGGCGTCGCCGCTGGCCGCCCCGCCGACGTGCGCATCCCGAGCGATTACGACCCGAACACGGCCTACCCGCTGGTGGTGCTGCTGCACGGCTTCATGGCGTCGGGGGGTGTGCAGAACATCTACTTCGGGCTGTCCAACCAGGTCACGGAGCTGGGCTTCGTGCTGGTCATCCCAGACGGAACGGTGAACTCGGGCGGCCAGCGCTTCTGGAACGCCACGGACGCCTGCTGCGACTTCGAGGGCTCGGGGGTGGACGACGTGGCCTACCTCCGCGGGCTGATCGAGGAGGCGCAAGCGAACTACCGCATCGACACGCGGCGGGTTTACGTCTTCGGGCACAGCAACGGCGGCTTCATGAGCTACCGCATGGCCTGCGAGGCCCCCGACGTCGTGACCGCCATCGCGAGCTTGGCGGGGGCCACCTACCTCGACCCCGCGGACTGTGCCTCCGACACGCCGGTGAGCGTGCTGCAGATCCACGGCACGGCGGACGACGTGATCTTGTACGACGGCATCTCGAACGCGGATGGGCAGTTCCCCGCGGGCTACCCGAGCGCGATGGAGAGCGTGCGCCGCAGCGCCGAGCGGGCCGGGTGTGACCTCACGCGCGCCTCGGCCGGCGCCGACCTGGACCTCGACACGAGCTTGGACGGCGCAGAGACCCACGTGCTGGAGTACACGACCGGCTGCGAGCGCGGGCTCGACGCGGCGCTCTGGAGCATCGAGGGCGGCGTTCACCTGCCCGTGGTCAACCGCGTGGCGTTCTCGACGGCCGTGCTGGAGTGGTTGCTGGCGCACCGCCGCGCCGACCGCTGAGGCGCTGGCCGCTGGGTGCTTCCCGAGCCAGGCCACCGGTGTCGGGGCTCGACGGAGAACGGGCACCCTGCGCTGGTGCGCCGCGCGCGGTGAACGTGCGACCGGCCTGCGCTCAGAACTCGGGGCGGTCCTGGTGACGCCCGAAGACGTCGCGGAAGACGTCGCAGATCTCCTGCTCGGTGCAGTAGGCCTTGGCCGCCGCGATGATGGGCGGCATGAGATTGGCGTCGGTGCGGCAGGTCTCGCGGATGTCCTGCAGCGCGACGCGCACGGCGTCCTGGTCGCGCTCCGCCTTGAGCTTGGTGAGCCCGGCCACCTTGGCCTTCTGGATGCTCTCGTCCACACGCAGCATGGGGATCTTGGGGTCGGTCGACTGCTGGTAGCCGTTCACGCCGACGACGATCTTCTCGCCCTTCTCCAGCTGCTGCTGGAAGCGGTAGGCGCTGGCGGCGATCTCACGCTGCGGGTAGCCGCTCTCCACGGCCTCCACCATCCCCCCCAGCTCGTCGATCTTGTGGATGTAGGCCATGGCCTGGCGCTCGATCTCGTCGGTCATCCACTCGACGAAGTAGCTGCCTCCGAGCGGGTCGATGGTGTTCGCCGCGCCGCTCTCCTCGGCCACGATCTGTTGCGTGCGGAGCGCCACCGTGACGGCCTCCTCGGTGGGCAGCGCGTACACCTCGTCCAGCGAGTTGGTGTGCAGCGACTGGGTGCCGCCGAGCACCGCCGCCATGGCCTGCAGCGCGACCCGGGCCACGTTGTTGTAGGGCTGCTGGGCCGTGAGTGACACGCCCGCCGTCTGCGCGTGGGTGCGCAGCATCATGCTGCGGGGGTCCTTGGGCGCGAAGCGCTCCTTCATCATGCGCGCCCACATGCGGCGGGCCGCGCGGAACTTCGCGATCTCTTCGAAGAAGTCGTTGTGCACGTCGAAGAAGAACGAGAGGCGCGGAGCGAAGTCGTCCACGTCGAGCCCGCGGGCCACGGCCCACTTCACGTACTCGAGCCCGTCCGCCAGCGTGAAGGCCAGCTCCTGCGCGGCCGTCGAGCCCGCCTCGCGGATGTGGTAGCCGCTGATGCTGACCGAGTTCCAGCGCGGCACCTCGGCGGCGCAGAACTGGATGGAGTCGGTCACGATGCGCATGGCCGGGCGCGGTGGCACCACCCAGGCGTGCTGCGCGATGAACTCCTTCAGGCAGTCGTTCTGCACGGTGCCGCCGATGGCCTTGCGCGAGATGCCGCGGATGTCCGCCAAGGCCACGTAGAAGCCCAAGAGCACGGCCGCGGGGCCGTTGATGGTCATGGACGTGGTGACCTTGTCGAGCGGGATGCCGTCGAAGAGCACCTCCATGTCGCGCAGCGTGTCCACGGCGACGCCCACCATGCCCACCTCGCCCAGCGACAGGGGCGAGTCGCTGTCGTAGCCCATGAGCGTGGGGAAATCGAAGGCCGTGGAGAGGCCCGTCTGGCCCTGCGCCAAGAGGTACTTGAAGCGCTCGTTGGTCTGCTCGGGCGTCCCGAAGCCGGCGAACATGCGCATGGTCCAGAGGCGCCCCTGGTACATGGTGGGCTGCACCCCGCGCGTGAACGGGAACTCACCGGGGTAGCCGAGGTCGCGCGCGTAGTCCCCGCTCACGTCCGCCGGAGTCGCCAGGGTGGGCACCTCCACGTCGCTCAGCGTGGTGAAGCGCTCCTTGCGGGGCGGCACCTTCGCGAACGCAGGGGCCACGGCGCGCTCGTGCCACGCGGCCTTCTCCGCAGCGGCGGTGGCATCGGGAGGGGGCGGGCGGCGGTCGTTGGGGTCCGTCATGACGGGGCACTGTAGCAGAAATGAATCAACGTTCAGTGCGCGACCACCGCGGCGCGCACGCGGCTGGGGCATGTGAGCGGCCCGTCGGGGCCGCCAGTGGGCGTCAGGCCGCAGCGACCCCGGCGCGAACGCGCGGGTAGCGAGCGAGCAGCGTGAGCGCGCGGATCACGACGTAGCCCACGAAGGCGAACCAGAGGCCGTGGTTCTGATAGCGCGGCACCAAGAGCGAGCCGAGCGCGATGAACGACGTCGCGGATACGAGCGCGGCGTTGCGCATGTCGCGCGTGGCCGTGGCGCCGATGAAGACACCGTCCAGCTGGAAGGCCGCGACCGAGAGCAGCACGTACACGGCCGACCAGGGCAGGAACACGCGCGCCTGCTCCCGCACACGCGGGAGGTCGGTGAGCGCCTCGATGGCGTGCCCCCCACCGAGCAGCACCGCGAGCGCGAGCCCCAAGGCCGTGAGCAGCGCGAGCTCGCTCGTGCGCCACACCGCGTGATCGAAGAGCTGGCGGCGCTTGCCGCCGAGGGCGCGGCCCACGAACGACTCCGCGACGAAGGCGTAGCCATCCAAGAAGAACGCGCTGAAGCTGATGAGCTGCAGCAGGATGTGGTTCGCGGCCAGGGTGACGTCCCCGAAGGCCGCGCCCTGGTTGGTGAACCAGCCGAAGCCGAAGAGCAGCGTGAAGGTACGCAGCATGATGTCCGCGTTGGCTCGCAGGGTGTGCACGACACTCGCGCGGTCGCGCACCCGCGCCCACGGCCAGAAGGGCTCCTGGTCCGTGCGCTCGCGGGCGAGGCGCCGCAGCACGACCCACAGACCTACGCCCAGCGTGGCCCACTCCGAGAGAGCCGTGCCGAGCGCGATGCCCTCGACCCCCCAGCCGAGCGCCCCCGCAAAGAGCAGGTCCAGCGCGATGTTGAGCCCGTTCATGAGCACCTGCAACACCAGCAGCGTGCGCGTCTGCCCGCTTCCGATGAGGTTGCCCATGACGGCGAAGAGCGACAGCGCCGCCGGAGCGCCCCAGATGCGGATCGCGAAGTAGTGCGCCGCCGCCCCCTCCACTGCGGCGCTGGCGTCGAAGATGCGCCACGCCAGGAGCCCGATGGGCCACTGCAGGGCGACGAGGGCGCAGCCGATCACGACCGCCAGGAGCAGCGCGCGCGCCAAGGTAGCGCGCACCTCGACCTGGTCTTCGGCACCGAGGGCCTGCGCGGTGAAGCCGGTGGTCCCCATGCGCAGGAAGCCAAAGCTCCAGAACACGAAGTTGAAGAGCAGCGCCCCGAGCGCAATGGCCCCGAGCTCGTGCACGACGCCCGTGTTGCCGATGACCGCCGTGTCCACCAGACCCAGCAGGGGTGTCGCGACGTTGGCGAGCACCACCGGCCAGGCGAGCGCGAGGATGTCTCGGCGTGTGGGCAGCTCGGTGCTCATGGCGGACGCTACTTAGCACCAAAGCTGGGCGACGAACGCCGCCGGCTCGCCTCGCGCGCTGCTAGGCGCCGTCGCTCGCGCAGGCGCCGCGGAGCGCCGCGGCCGGCACGCTGACGACACGCCGCACCGTGTACTCATAGCTGTAGTGCGAGTCGCCCACCGACTGGAAGCTCCAGAGACCTCCGCAAACCTGACAGCGCGCGACCGTCACGTTGAAGTCGACGGTCGCGGCAGGATGGTCGCGGCGGATCAAGGAGACGAGCCCGCCATGTTGCTCCGGGGTCTCGCAGCCTGTGTCGCACATGCAGTCGAGCGCCGAGAGCTGCCGCACGGCGCTCCGCACCTTCTCGAGGTCATCCGCGCCGATGGCCGACGCCGCGGCGGGGAGTAGCCCGTCGCGCAGGAATTCCTCGAAGCTCAGGTCGAAGCGGTGCTCGAGCGCGTGCCCAGAGACGCGCCGTCCGAGGATGAAGACCACCCCCGAGCTGCCGCGTCCGCCTCCGAACACGCGCGGCGTGGAAGAGCGCCCCCGCTCCCCTTCCGGCGCGCCGTCCCGGCGCAGGGGTGCCGCGTCGGGGAGCGCCAGCGCCAGCGCTTCGACGAGCGTCTGGAAGTCGAAGGCCGCGAGCACCTCCTCGTGCAGCGCGCCGGTGGCGAAGGCTGCGAGGCTGACCGTCTGGACGCGTTCACCGCGTGTGAGCCTCAGCTCCTCACCAGCGACGACGAGGTGACTGGGCGGTGTGGCGTAGCGCTGCGACCACGCGAAGTGAAAGGGCTCTTTCATGGGCGCAGTGTCCCGGACTGGCAGGGGCGTCGTCCACTCTAGGGGTTTGCTCCGACACCGCCTGAGGAACTTCTGCTGCGTGGCGCGTTTCCGTACCATGCCCCCATGGCGAAAACGGTCGTGGTGCTTGGAGGAGGAATTGGCGGTCTATCCGCCGCGCATGAGCTCGCGTCGCGGGGCTACTCCGTGCGGGTGTTCGAGGCGATGGACATCCCGGGAGGCAAGGCGCGCAGCGTGCGCCTCGCGGGGACCGGCACAGACGGTCGACCAGACCTCCCGGGCGAGCACGGTTTCCGCTTCTTTCCGGGCTTCTACAAGCACATCACGGACTCGATGCGGCGCATCCCGTACGCGGGCAACGTCGACGGTGTGTACGACAACCTCGTGCAGGCGACGCAGTTCCAGATCGCGCGCATGAACCAGACCGACCCGGTGCTGGTGGCCCGCTTCCCGCAGAGCCTCGCGGAGTTCAAGGAGGCCATCGTCGCGCTGGCCACCGCCAACTTCGGTATCCCGGAGCTGGAGGCCGTCTTCTTCGCGACGCGCCTGGTGGCGCTCTTGAGCTCCTGCGACGAGCGGCGCCTCGAGCAGTGGGAGAAGATGAGCTGGTGGGACTTCATCGCTGCCGACAAGATGAGCAAGGAGTACCGCCTGTACCTGGCGCGCGGCCTGACCCGCTCGCTGGTAGCGATGCGCGCCGAGACGGGCAGCACACGCACCGTGGGCTACATCCTGTTGCAGCTGGTGCAGGACCTGCTGCGGCCGGGCGAGACGCTGGACCGCCTGCTGAACGGGCCCACCAACGACGTGTTCATCGACCCCTGGGTGCAGCACATCCAGCAGCTGGGCGTGGACTACCAGCTGCAGCGCCCGCTCGCGGCGATTCACATGAGCGGCGGCCGGGTGGCGAGCGTGGACGTCGCGCGCGCGGACGGCACCGTCGAGAACGTCACCGCCGATCACTACGTCTTCGCGATCCCGGTCGACCGCTTCGTTCACTTCCTCACCCCTGACGTGCTGGCCGCGGCGCCCTCCCTCGCGAACCTGACGCGCCTGCAGACCGAGTGGATGAACGGCATCCAGTTCTACCTGCGGGATGATGTCCCGCTCGCCCACGGACACTCCATCTATGTCGAGTCCCCGTGGGCCCTGACCAGCATCTCGCAGCAGCAGTTCTGGAAAGAGCGGCTGTCGGGCGTGGGCGACGGGACGGTGCGGGGCATCCTCTCGGTGGACATCAGCGACTGGACCTCGCCGGGCTTCCTGTTGCAGAAGCCGGCGGACGACATCGACGACCGCGAGCAGATCATGGAGGAGGTCTGGGAGCAGCTGCGGCGCTCGCTCAATGACGACCCGGGCGTGGACCTGCTCAAGTCGAACCTGGCGCACTGGTACTTGGACGACAGCATCGTGACAGGCGAACCCACCGGCAAGCCCGAGAACCGCGAGCCCCTGCTGGTGAACACCGTCAACTCCTGGACGGACCGCCCCGAGGCCCACACGGCGATCAGCAACATGTTCTTGGCGTCGGACTACGTGCAGACGTACACGGACCTCGCCACCATGGAGGGCGCCAACGAGGCCGCGCGGCGGGCCGTCAACGCCATCCTCGACGCGGACCACGACCCGGCGCAGCGCTGCGAGCTCTGGCCTCTCGAAGAGCCGCTGGTGTTCGAGCCCCTCAAGCTGCTGGACAAGATCCGCTGGCGGCTCGGGCTGCCTCCGCTCGCCGCCCCCGATCTCTTCCCCTGACCCCCGCCTCGGAGACCCGCATGACCTCGCTCCTCCAGCTCGACTCCACGCCGCGCGAAGGCCTCGTGTGGGGACAGCGCGACGTCGACCAGACCGAAGTCGAGGCGTTCGCCGACGCGCTGCCGCTCCGCGACGCGGACCGCCGCGCGATCGTCAGCACGCTGCTGCACTTCCCGGCGGCCTGCCAGGTGCGCGGCATGTTCTTCGACGGCTTGGTGAACGTCATCAAGAGGGAGCGGGACGCCGAGACCGCGGAGCGCCTGATGCTGCACGCGGGCGTGCGCGGGCGGGCCATCCCCTTCGGGCTGCTGCCGCACCGCGACTTCTACAAGCTCTACTTCATGGCGGCCCCCGTGCTGTACCCGCAGCAACCGCTAGAGCACGGCATGCAGCGCATCGCCGAGACCTTCTATCCGGTGTTTCGCGACAGCATGGTGGGCCGCACGCTGAGCGCCATGATGGGCAGTGACCCGCGGCGCATCCTCGACCGGCTGGTGGACGCCTACAAGATGAGCGTGCAGGACAACGAGCACAGCGTGCGGGTGGCCGGCGAGCGCGGGATGCTGTGGGAGTGCCGCGTGGAGCCGAGCCCCTTCTACGCCGAGACCTTCCGAGGCATCGCCCTGGGCACGCTCGAGTCGCACGGCGTCAAGGGCGGGCGCGTGGAGACCGTGTCACGGGTGGCTGACGGTCAGGAGCACAACCGCTGGGTGTTCCGCATCACCTGGTAAGGCTCCGCGCCGCGGAAGGCGACCTCGAGAGCGGGCTCTGTGCAGCGTCTGGATCAGCTGCCCGTCGCAGCGCGGCCCGGAGCTCGTGCGCCAGCGTCTCCGCGTGAGGCGGCGCGAGCATACTGAGGTGCTCGCCGGGCACGTCGATCACCTCGACGCCCCCGCGCGCCACATCCGCCCAGCCCATACCAGCGCGCACGTAGGCGTCTGTGTAGAAGACGTTCTCGGTGGCCCGAAAGACGGTCACGCTGCCCTCGTACGGCTCAGGCATGTGTGCCAAGGCGGCGTGCGCGTTGCGCTCGATGAACTCCAGCGCGTGCAGCTCGTCCGAGAGCGCCCCACCGAGCGCGCGCCGCGCTCGGAGCTCCAGCCGGCGCAGGCGCTCGCGCGACTTCCTGGCCCGGTCGATCACCTTCGCACCCAGGTACCGGGGGCCGAGTGCGCGCAGCTCGCGAGCGTGACGCAGCAGGCGCTTCACCCCGCGCAGCTCGTCAGTGGGACCGGGCCCGAGGGCGTCGAAGAGGGCAACCAACAGCACCTGGCGGCCCTCCGCGCGGAGGCAGCGCGCGACCTCGACCGCCACGAGGCCACCTAGCGACACGGCCGCCAAGGACACCGGCCCGTGAGGTGCGTAGCGGCCGATCTCCCGCGCGTAGGCCGCCGCGACCTGCGTGACACCGACCTCGGTGGCGCCTGGCCGCGGCGGGCTGGTCAGGCCGATGACCGGCTGGTCCGGGCCCAGCGCAGCGGCGAGCGGGGTGAAGTAGCTGCCGTTGCTGCCGAGCACGTGGACGGCGAAGAGAGGAGGCCGTGTGCCGGCGGGCTGGATGGGATAGATGAACTCGAAGTGCGCGCCACGTGTGGGCTGTAGCAGGAGGTCCGCGAGCTCGGCCGGGGTGTCGGCGCTGCGCAGGACGCCCAGCGAGAGCCGCTCCCCCAAGACCTCGTAGACGCGGTCCAGGAGCCGCACCGCGAGCAGGGAGTGGCCACCCAGGTCGTAGAAGGAGTCGCCGGGCTGCACGCTCGGGAGCTCCAGCGCCTCGGCGAAGAGCGCGCACAGCTGGGCGTCGGTGGCGTGCCGGGGCAGCGTCACGCGCTCCACGGCGGCGTCCGCGCGGCTCGGCGATGGGAGCGCTGCGACGTCGATCTTGCCGCCCGGGGTCATTGGAAAGTCGGTCAGCGGCGTGATCCGCGCCGGGCTCATGAAGGCCGGGAGGTGAGCGCGGACGTGCTGCCGGAGCGCTTGCTCGCTGACTGCGGCGAGATGACGCGTCTTGGCCCACGCCCAGAGCTGCGGCTGTCCAGACGCGTCCGGGCGCAGGGCCACCACCGCCTCGCTGACCTCGGGGTGTCGCTCGAGCACAGCCTCGATCTCACCGGGTTCCACGCGAAAGCCGCGCAGCTTGAGCTGCCGGTCGCTGCGCCCCAAGAACTCGAGCTGCAAGCCCGTAGACCAACGCGCCAAGTCGCCGGTGGCGTACATGCGCTCTCGAGGCGCCGAGGCCTGCGCCCAGAAGGGGTCGTCGAAGAAGCGCGTGCGCGTGAGCTCGTCTTCACCGAGGTAGCCGCGCGCGACACACGCCCCCGCGAGAAAGAGCTGGCCAGGCACGCCTTGGGGCACCAGCCGACGACGCTCGTCGAGGACGTAGGCCCGCGCGTGCCCGGTAGGCCGGCCGATGGGGACCTCCTGGTCCGCAGGGAGAGGTGCGCTCGCGACGGGGTCGTAGACGGTCGCGGTGATGGTGGCCTCGGTCGGGCCGTATCCGTTGAGCCAGCGCACCCCTGGGGCCACCCGCTGCCAGGTCGCCAAAGCACGGCGGGACGCCTTCTCGCCCCCCACGATCACCAGCCGGACGCTCGCCGGCAGCCGTGCGTCCCGCGCGTCCATGTGCCGCACCAGCTCGTGCCAGAAGGCCGTGGGCAGGTTCAGGACGGTGACCTCGGCGGCTTCTACGCCTTCCAGGAACGCGGAGATGGACTCGCTCATGGCCGCGCTGCGCAGCACCAGCGTCGCGCCGCTGAGCCAGGTGGGGAGCATCTCCTCGATGGAGACGTCGAAGCTGAAGCTGGCGAACTGCAGCACGCGGTCACGCGGCGTGAGCTCCAGGAGCGCGGCCAACGCCAGATTGTGAGCGACGAGCGCGCGGTGCGGAACCATCACCCCCTTGGGCCGCCCAGTAGATCCTGACGTGTAGATGACGTACGCGAGGTCGTCGGCGGCGCACGCCCGTTCGGGCAGGGGCTCGGTCGACGGCTCGAGGTCTTCGTCGAGCAGGAGCTCCGTCACCCCATCGAGAGGGAGGTTCGGTGCGAGAGCACGTTGCGTCAGCAGCAGCTGTGCGCCCGAGTCCGCCAGCATGAACGACAAGGCGTCGGGGGGATAGCTCGGGTCGAGAGGGACGTAGGCGGCGCCTGCCTGGAGCACGGCGAGCACGGCCTCTGCGAGATGGAGCGAGCGCGGCAAGCAGATGGCGACCCGGTCGTTGGCGCGCACCCCCCGGACGTACAGCTGCTGCGCCAGCGCCGCGCTGCGCGTGAGCAACTGAGCGTAGGTCAGCGAACGCGGCTCGCGGTCCCCCTCTGCCGCAGCGGAGCACAGGGACAGGGCCATGGCGTCGCCGTGCCGCTTCGCGCTGTCACGGAACAGCTCGCCGTAGGTCACGGGCGGGGCCTGCACCGGGCGCTGGGGCGCCGTCGCCCGCAGCAGCTCCGCGCGCTCGTCGTCGCTCATGGTGCGGAGCTCCCCCACCGTGGTCGAGGGGACGTCGTGGCCCGCTCCGACCGACGCCTGGCTCATGTCGGTGAGGATGCACAGCAGGTGCCGCAGCATGGCTCGCGCGGCCGAAGGCGCGTAGGTGCGCGTGTCGTGTTCGAGCCGCAGCAGCAGTGACCCGTCCAGGTACCCCGCGAGACCGAGCGGGAAGGAGCTCTGCTCCAACACCTCGACCCGCCGCGAGCGCCAGGCCCCACCGCGCTCGCGCAGGTGCGAGTCCAACAGGTAGCGCTCCAGCACCACGTTGGTGGTCAGCAGCGGCTCCCCCCGCGGGAGCGGGCTCGCGCGCTGGACGTCGACGAGCGCCGTGTGCTCGAAGGGCCGCACCGCGAGGGACGCCGCGCGGATGGCCCGCAACAGCTCCGCCAACGGGAGCTCGGCGCGAACCTCGGCGCGCATGGGGACGGTGTTGATCAGGCAGCCCGCGATGCCGTCCGCGCCCGGGACCAGGTGCCGGCCGGCGCGGGTCACACCGAAGACCACGTCGTGGGTGCGTGCGTAGCGCGAGAGCAGAATGGCCCAGGCGGCCTGCACACAGGTGAAGACGGTCACCTCGGCGGCCTCCGCCACCCGCTCCAAGCGTCTCACCGCGTCCTCGGGCAGGCGGGCTTCGTGCTCGCCGTGCAGCGGCCCGCTGTCTGCCGGCCCCTCGTCCGGTGCGGGGAGCGCCACGCGGGTTGGCGCCTCGAGGCCCGCGAGGAGCTGGCGAAAGTAGGCGGTCGCCGCGGGCCGGTCTTGGTTCTCGAGGGCGGCGACGTGCGCGCGCAGCGTGGGGGCTGCGGGGCGCGTGGGACGCTCTCCGCGCACCGACGCGTCGTAGTCGTCGAAGACCTCGCGCAGCACCAAGGTGAAGCCGCGCCCATCCAGGAGCGCGTGGTGGAAGGTCCACACCAGCACCCAGCTGCAGTCGCCCAGCTGCAGCAGCCGCACGCGCATCGTGGGCAGCTCGTCCAGCGCCACGCCGCGCGCGCGGTCCGCCGCGAGCCACGCTCTCAGGGCGGGCTCCTGGTCCCCGTCCGAACCGCCGCGCCAGTCCTCCACCGCGAAGTCCAGCTCTCCGTGGGGGTGTACCTCTTGCACCGGACTGGCCCGACCGCGCCACACGAACACGGTGCGCAGCACGTCGTGTCGCGCCTGCGCCAGGCGCCAGGCCTCCCGCAGGAGCCCGACCTCGAGCGCTTCCGGCAGCCGCACGACCACCTGCTGCACGTTGACACCGGCGCGCTCCCCGTGCGCGCTCTCGAACAGCATTCCGTGCTGCATGGGCGTGAGCTGGTAGCGGTCCACGAGCTCAGCGCATGCCGCCACGCCGCTGCCGCGCTGACTGCCGCCGCGCTGACTCACCCAATCCCTCGCAGGCTGCGTAGGTGTTCAAACCCCTCGCGCATGCCGGAGTGCTAGTGCCAAAGCACGCTAGGCGCAAGCGTGCGCCACACCTGCACTCTCACTGTACGGAATGACGACCACTGCTGCGCGAGCCCCCTTGGCACAGACGCAGCGCGCGCCCCCTGAGGAACGGCGCACGGTGGCGTCGCGGCAGGCTCTCAGTTGTCGTCGTCAGGGTCCCCGTAGTCGCCGTCCGAGTCGTCGTCGCCGGGGAAGACCTCGCCGCGGATGATGTTCAGGAGCCCCTCCACCTCCAGGCGCACCTCCACCTCGGGGCTGGTGGCCAAGAAGCGCTGCAGGAAGCCGTAGGCGGGCTTGCGCTCACCCAGCTGGTAGTAGCAGAGGCCCAACAGGAAGAGCGCGTCCGGGTCGTCGCGCCGCAGCGCGAGCGCCTGCTTGCCCATTCGAATGGCCCGCTCTGGCTGGCCCATCATGCGCAGCGTCTGCCCCGCACCCACGCGCGCCCCGAGGTACTGCGGCGCGAGCTGCAGCGCCCTCAGGTAGCCGGCCAGGGCCTTGTCCCACGCCTCGCGCTCGAAGTGCGCCGCCCCCAGGAAGTGGAAGGCGTAGGGGTTCTGGGGGTCTTGCAGCGCGACCTCCTCGAAGGCCGCGATGGCTTCGTCGATCTCGCCCTCGTGCAGCAGCTCCACCCCCTCTTCGCAGGCCTCCCAGCGCGCCGCATCGCGCGCGTCCGGCGTGTCGAGAGCGGCGGGGCTGGCCTCGGGGAGGTCGTCGTCGGGGTCGTGCATGGGCCGAGTGTGGACCGCGCGTGCGCGCCTGCAAGTGGGGTACCCTGCCCCGATGTCGCCCTTCCCCGCCTACGCCGCTGCCCTCCGCAACCTGCGCCTGCCGCTCGCGTACGTCGACCTCGCGCGCTTCGACCAGAACGCCGCGGACCTGGTGCAGCGGGTGCGGGCGGGCACCGGGCGGATGCTGCCCATCCGGCCGGCGACCAAGTCCATCCGCTGCGTCACCCTGATGGAGCGCCTCCTCGCGCGAGACGGCTACGCGGGGCTCATGTGCTACAGCGCCGCCGAGGCCGCCTGGCTCTCGCGCGCGCTCAGCCGGCCGACCCACCTGCTGGTGGCCTATCCCACGCTGGAGCCTGCCGACATCCGCGCGTGCCTCGAGGCGTGCGAGGGGGGCGCCGACATCACGCTCATGGTGGATGACCCCGCCCACGTGCGGCTGCTGGGCCGCCTGGCCGAGGACTACGGGCAGACCCTCTCGGTCGCGCTCGACCTGGACATGTCGCTGCGCCTGCCGGGCTTGCACTTCGGCGTGCGCCGCTCGCCCCTACACTCACCGCGCGCCGCGCTGGAGCTGGCGAGCTTGATCGCCGAGCACGACGCCCTGCGTCTGGATGGCGTCATGGGCTACGAGGCGCAGGTAGCCGGGCTGCAGGACGCCGTCCCGAACCAGCGGGCCATGAACGCGGCCATCCGCGTGCTCAAGCGCGCGTCCAACGTGGACCTCCAGAAGCGCCGCGCGGACACCGTGGCAGCCCTGCACCAGGCGGGTCACACGCTGCGCTTCGTGAACGGCGGCGGCACGGGCAGCTTGGAGGCCACCGCACGCGACCGCAGCGTGAGCGAGGTGACGGCGGGGTCGGGCCTCTACAGCCCCACCCTCTTCGACAACTTCTCGCACTTCCAGCACGCGCCCGCGGCGGGCTTCGTGCTCCCTGTGGTGCGCCGCCCCGCGCCGGGCTTCGTGACCTGCCACGGTGGCGGCTACGTCGCGTCGGGCTCTGCGGGCCCGGAGAAGCTGCCTGTGCCCATGTATCCCGAGGGCCTGCGCCTCCTGCCCACGGAGGGCGCCGGGGAGGTGCAGACGCCGCTGCAGCTGGACGCGGGCGTGTCCCTGTCGCCGGGCGACCCCGTGTTCTTCCGGCACGCCAAGGCCGGTGAGCTGTGCGAGCACTTCAACAACCTGGTGCTGCTCGAGCGTGGGCAGGTGGTGGACGAGGTGCCGACCTATCGCGGGCAAGGGCGCAGCTTCCTCTGATCGTGGTAGACAGCGGCATGGTCCTCGAGCTGCCTCCCACTCCAGCCACCCGCCGCATCTTCGTCAACCGCACACTGAACCTCCGCAGCATCGAGGCCATCGGCTTCGACATGGACTACACGCTGGTGCACTACCGGCACGAGGCCTGGGAGCGCGCGGCGTACAACCACGTGCGGCAGCGCCTGCTGGACATGGGCTGGCCCGTGGCGGACCTCGAGTTCGACCCGCAGAAGGCACAGCTGGGCCTGGTGGTGGACCTCGAGCACGGCAACGTGGTGAAGGCCAACCGCTTCGGCTACGTGACGCGCGCCTCGCACGGCACCAAGCGCCTGGAGTTCTCCGAGCAGCGCAAGACCTACTCGCGGGTGCTGGTGGACGTCAGCGACCACCACCGCTGGTACTTCCTGCACACCCTCTTCGCCCTCTCGGAGGCGTGCCTCTTCATGCAGCTGGTGGACCTGCTGGACGCGGGCAAGCTGCCGCGCCCCATGGGCTACGCGGACCTGCACCGGCTCGTGCGCCGCGAGCTCGACGCGACGCACATGGAAGGCACCCTCAAGGCGGAGATCATCGCGGCGCCCGAGCGCTACATCGACGTGGACCCGGACCTGCCGCTGGCGCTCATGGACCTGCGCGCGGCGGGCAAGAAGCTGCTCGTGATCACCAACTCCGAGTGGTCCTACACGTCCGCCATCATGCGCTACGTCTTCGACCCGTACGTGGACGACGGCACCTGGCGCGACCTCTTCGACCTGGTGGTGGTGTCGGCGCGCAAGCCGGCCTTCTTCGAGCAGCGCAACGACATCTTCGAGATCGTGAGCGACGACGGCCTGCTGCGACCCGCGAACGGTGCGCTCACACCGGGGGGCGCGTACCTCGGCGGGAACGCCTCGCGCATCGAGGCCCACCTGGGGCTGTCCGGCTCGCAGATCCTGTACGTGGGCGACCACATCTTCAGCGACGTGGAGGTCAGCAAGACCCTGCAGCGCTGGCGCACCATGCTGGTGCTGCGTGAACTGGAAGGCGAGCTGGCCGCGCTCGGGACCTTCGCGGGTAGCGAGAGCGAGCTGGTGAAGCTGATGAGTGAGAAGACCGCGCTCGAGTACCGCTACTCCAGCATGCGGCTCGCGCTGCAGCGCAAGACCAAGGGCTACGGTCCGCAGGTCGCCGCCAGCCCCGGCGAGATCCGCGCCGAGGTGCAGGCGCTGCGTGAGCAGCTGGTGGCCCTGGACCAGCGCATCGCTCCGCTGGCCCGAGCCGCAGGCGAGCTGGTGAACCCGCACTGGGGTCCTCTGCTGCGCACCGGCACCACGCGCAGCTTGCTGGCGCGCCAAATCGAGCAGAGCGCCGACGTCTACACCTCTCGCGCGTCCAACCTGCTCCACGTGACGCCCTTCGAGTACCTGCGCTCGGGGGGCACGAGCATGCCCCATGACGACGACTGAGCCGCGCGCGGGCGCGACAGCGGCGGGGCCGGACCTGACGCAGCTGGACGCCTGGGAGCGGGGCGGCACCTACACCACGTTCCGTGGGCACCGTGTGTTCTACCGCCGGGAAGGCGCTGGGCCCGCGCTGGTCTGCGTGCACGGCTACCCCACCGCGAGCTGGGACTGGCACAAGCTCTGGCCGGAGCTCGTGCAGCGCTTCGACGTGGTGGCCCCCGACATGCTGGGCTTCGGCTTCACGGACAAGCCCAAGGGGCACGCCTACAGCATCGTGGAGCAGGCGGAGCTGCACCTCGCGCTGCTGGCCGAGCTCGGCATCCAGGAGGCGCACCTGCTGTGCCACGACTACGGCGTCAGCGTCGGCCAGGAGCTGCTGGCGCGGCACGCGGAGGGACGCACGCCGCGCTGGCGGTCCATCACGCTGCTCAACGGTGGGCTGCTGCCAGAGATGCATCGCCCGCGTCCCATTCAGCGCGTGCTGGCCTCGCCCATCGGGCCACTGGTCTCGCGCCTCTCCGGGCCCGGTCGCTTCTCGCGCTCGCTGGCGCGCGTGTTCGGCCCGCACACGCAGCCCACCCGCGACGAGCTGAAGAGCTTCTACGCCCTGGTGGAGCGAGGCGGCGGCAAGCGCGCCCTGGCCGAGCTCATCGCGTACATGGAAGAGCGGCGGGCGCAGCGTGAGCGCTGGGTCGGGGCGCTGCTGACCACGGAGGTCCCGCTGCGACTGATCAACGGCGTGCACGACCCGGTGAGCGGGGGGCACCTGGTGCACCGCCTGGAGCAGCTGCGTCCGGGGCTGGACGCCGTGCGTCTACCGGTCGGGCACTACCCGCAGGTCGAGGCCCCCACAGAGGTGCTCGCCGCGTTGCTCGAGTTCGTGGCGCGCTGCGACCCCCACGTCGTCCGCTGAGCGCGGTCACGCGGCGGGCTGTTCGTCACGGGCTGCTCCGACGCAGGTCGACGGCCCAGCGCACGTCCACGACGCCGTCGAAGGGCCGCACGCGCAGCGTCGACAGGGCGTCGGTGACGCAGCGCACGCTGACTCCGTAGGAGCCCTCGCCGCCCAACACCAGGCCGCTGATGGCGCCCGTGTCGCCGCGCACGCGCGCGTCGATGTACAGCACGCGGTTCGCGGTGGGCGCGCACGCCCGCACGCGCTCCTCGTTCTGGGCGAAGACCGCGTCCAGCTCGCTGACGGATGGGGGTCCACCCTCTTCGGGGCCGATGGGGATGTCCGTCGGGGCGAACTCCCCCGGAGCGGGCCCGTTGGGGTCGTACGCGAGCAGCACCTCGGGGTCTTCTGGGGTCGCAGGGGCCCGGCACGCTGCGAGCCGCGCGGCCCTCTGGTTGGCCCGGCGCGTGCGCCCCCCGCGACCGAGGTTTCCGAAGTTGGGCGCCCGGCCGAGCGCCGCAGACGCGATGACGAGCACCCCCAAGACGACCACGGACCCGATGATGCCGGCCACGGCGCGGCCCGCGGTCTGTCCGCGCAGCGTGGCGCACTGCTGCCGCTGCGCGCGCGTGAGCCCTGCCCCGCAGCCCACGGTGGACAGCGCGAGGCTGATGGACAGCAGCACGGCGAGCGGCGTTCGCGAGGGGTGGCGCATGGTCTTCGAACGACGCGAGGCCGTCGCACGAGTGTACGGGCTCTGGCGGCCCGCTCTTCCCTCGGGGTGAGCGAGCAGCTCCGTCAGAGGGCCTTTCGTGGAGGCAGGATCAGGTTCGCCACGAGCAGGCCGGTGACCAACGCGCCGGCCACCAGCCCGACCGCGAAGGCGGTGTCTACCGCGGCGATCACGTCGCGCCGCAGGAACGAGGTCACGCTGCGGAAGCCCATCGTGCCGGGCACGAGCAACAAGATGCCGGGGACCATCACCAGCGCGGCGGGTCGGTCGGTGATGCGCGCGAACGCGTTGCTGCCCAGACCGAGCACCAGCGCGGACACCGTGGCCGCGAGCGAGGGCCCGAGCGCGTCGCCGAAGAGGGGCGTGCTCAGCTGCCCGGCCGAGAAGGCACAGGTTGCCACCAGGAAGGTGGGCAGCGCGTCGCGCAGCTGGGCGCGGAGCAGGACCATCACGGCGGGCAGGGCCACGAGCAGCCCGACGAAGGGCCAGAAGGCTGCGCGCGGTGGGAGCGCGGCGGGCAGCGCGGCGCCGCGGCTCAAGCTGGCGATCAGCGCACCTCCCAGGCTGACCCCGACCGCAATGGACAGGAACGACACCAGCGCGCCGGCGAAGCGCGCCGTGCCGGACACGAGGTGCCCCGTGGCGACCTCGTTGATGGCCGTGGTCAGCGAGAGGCCGGGCATGAGCATGTAGATGCCCGCCACCGTGGCGAGCTGGATGGCCAGGTCCGGCATGAACATGCCGGCCAGCGCGGCCGTGACCGACGCCACGACGCTGCCCAGGAGCAGGTAGAGGCGCGCGATGGGCTCCGCGCGACCCGCCGCCCACTCGAGCAGGCCCACCAGGAGCCCGATGCCTCCCGCGACCGTCGCCTCCAAGGGCCCCCCGCCCAGCAAGAGGGCGGCCGGTGCGGCCACCAGCGGATGCACCAGCACGCGCAAGACCAGAGACCCCTGCGACGGGCGCCCGACGATGGCAGAGACCTTCTCGGAGCCGGCGGTCGCGTCCAGCTCTCCGCGCCCGACGGCGCTCACGAGCGCGTCGAGATCAGCGAGTTTGGAGAGGTCCTGCTCGCCAGCCTCGCTGCGCACCAGGTACGTCCGCTGCGAGGGCGGGTCCCCGAAGGCGATGAACACGGCGGTGGGCGTACAGAAGTACTGCCCGCGCGTCCCGAGGGGCTCGCTCAACGCCTCCAGCAGCGCCTCGAGCCGGTGGGCTGGCTGACCATAGGCGTGCAGAGCCCGGGCCACCGCGATCACAAACGCTTCGTTCTCGTTGGCGCTGCCCATCTGGCGGCGAGTCTAGCAGCTCGACACAGAGAGGCCCCGGTTCGCCCACGCCTCGACAGCGGGCGCCGTGTGGCGCATGTCAGCGGCATGAGCGCCCCACCCGCTCCGAGCGCGCCCGCGCCGATTGCCGTCCTGTACCAAGACGACGACGTCGTGGTCGTCAACAAGCCCTCCGGCCTCATCGTGCACCGCGGCTGGGCCCAGGACCGCGTCGTGGTGATGTCGCTCGTGCGCAACCAGCTGGGACGCGACGTGTACCCGGCCCACCGGCTCGATCGGGGCACGAGCGGCGCGCTGCTCTTTGGGCTGCACCCGGCGGCCCTGCGCACACTCAACACCGAGTTCGAGAGCGGCGGCGTGGAGAAGCGCTACTTGGCGCTGGTGAGGGGGCGCCCGGACCCCGCGGAGGGGTTGGTGGACTACGCCATCCCGCGCACCGAGGACGGCGAGCGCGTCCCCGCGCAGACCCTCTACCGGGTGGTGCACCAGCTCGAGCACTACGCGCTGGTCGAAGCACGCCCGCTGACCGGCCGGCTGCACCAGGTGCGGCGGCACTTCAAGCACCTGCGGCACCCCATCGTGCTGGACCGGGAGCACGGGCGGGGGCGCTTCAACGCGCGCTGCCAGGCGGACTGCGGGATCGCGCGGATGGCCCTGCACGCGTCGGAGATCACCTTCTCGCACCCGGTCCACGCAACCCGCCTGAACATCACCGCGCCGCTGCCCGACGACCTGCTGGCTCCCTTTCGCCGCCTGGCCATCCCAGATGCGTTGCTGCCACTCGACAAGTGACCCGAATGTAGGGGAAGGTGGCGCGAGAAACAGCGTACGAGAGCGCTGACGCCCTCGCGCAGACAGGAGCCCCGATGAACGACTATCGCTTTGCCTTCCAGTCCACCGCCACCCTCCTCACCGCGATGGCCTTCCTCACGACCGGAGGTTGCTACGTGCGCACCACGGCTCGCACGACGCAGCCCACGGTCACCGTGCAGACCCAGCAGCAGCAACCGCAGCAGGGGGGCGTCGTGTTCGTCGAGTCCAGCTGCGTGCAAGGCGCCCAGGAGATCTGCAACGGCCTCGACGACAACTGCAACGGCCAGATCGACGAGGGCTGTGGCTACTCGTCGGGCGACGTGCAGATCACGCTGGCGTGGAACACGGGCGCAGACCTCGATCTCTACGTGTACGACCCGCAAGGCAACCGCATCTACTACGGGCAGCCCAACTCCCCGACGGGCGGCGTCCTGGACCAGGACGCGCGCGGCAACTGCAACACCTCGCAGCCCAACAACCGCATCGAGAACGTCTACTGGGGCGGCGTCCGGCCCCCGAGCGGGCGCTACACCGTGGAAGTGCACTACTGGGCCAACGACGCGTGCAGCGCCAACGCGGGTCCCACCACGGGCGTCGTGAGCATCTCCGTCGGCGGCAGCATCCTCGGCACCTACCAGCTCATGCTGGTGGGCGATCAGCGCGCCACCTTCGCCACGTTCGACATCCCCTGAG
Organism: Sandaracinaceae bacterium; assembly: GCA_020633075.1. Classification (GTDB taxonomy): domain Bacteria; phylum Myxococcota_A; class Polyangia; order Polyangiales; family Houyiibacteriaceae; genus JADJJE01. Next base: position 258,345 of record JACKEI010000001.1, on the reverse strand, counting down.
GCACGCCATGCACGCTCGACCGAAGGTCCGCACCGTCTCGCTCCGCGCGCTGGGCGCCGGGCTGGTCCTCTGGTCGGGCGCAGCGGCTGGCTGCGCAGGCGCGCCGACGGTCGCCGAGCCCGCCGTCACGCTCCCGTCCGCCCCGCGCAACGTGCTGAACATGGGCGACCTGGCGTTGCCAACCGAGCGCGTGGGCGGGGCCCTGAGCCCGGCGCGGCCGGTCATCCGCACGGCCATGCGACGGGCGCTGACCAGCGCGGCCTTCTCCGCGGATAGCCAGCGCCTGTTCGCGGTCAGCTCCCACGGCGAGCTCGTCGCCTACGACGTCGCGACGGGCGCGCTACGCGGCTACGCGCGGCCCTGGTTCGACGGAACGTACCCGCAGCTGCAGGTGGACCGCAGCGGGTCGCGGGTGCTGGTGGTGGCCCCCGGCCGCGCCCCGGTGCTCTGGGACTTGCGGTCCGACACGCTGCGCACGCTACCCACGCGGCACGACGGCAGCCAGAGCACGCTCTTCGCCCTGCACCCGGCCGGTGATCGCTACGTCACGGTCAGCGGCACCGACGACGGGCTCGTCCTCACGCAGACACGCTTCGATGACGGCAGCTCGCAACAGGCGCCGGTCGATGGAGCCTGGGCCACTGTGGACCCCAGCTTCTTGGAGTACTCGCCGAGTGGGGCGCGCATCGCGCTGTTGGCCTCGGCAGGCACCACGTTCACGCTCGTGGACACCTCCGACCTCCACGTGGTGCGGACGGACCGGATCGAGAACGCACCCGACGAATACGACCCCGCAGGGAACGGACCGGGCCCGGAGTTCGTCGCCGCGTTTCGACCTGCGGGCGGGCAGCTGGCGCTGGCGCGTCCTGGCCGCATCGAGCTGCTGGACTCGGAGACCGGTCGCGTGCGGGCGGAGGTGCGCCTGGGCGGCGAGACCACCGCCCGGCTGAGCTACAGCGCGGACGGTCGCTGGCTGGTGGCGAACAGCCTAGAGCGCGTGGTGGTGATGGAAGCGCAGACCGGGGAGGTCACCGCCCGGCTCAGCTTGCCCACCGGAGACGGCGACCCGAGCGAAGCCGAGTATCGGCTCTACGCCCTGCCCGGAGCGGGGGGCTTCCTGGCGCTCGCCCCATGGGACGAGACATCCGCTTACGACGCGCGCGGGGTCGCACAGGAGGTCGCGTTCGAGGCCGGTGAACTCGCCTCCGGCCTCCTCCGGTACTCCCCCGACGCGCAGTGGCGCTTCGTGCCCGCCGAGACGCCGGAGTTCCATCGCGTGGGCGAGTCCGAGCCCCGCAGCACCTTCGTCGCGGAAGGCAGCCAGGTGAGCGTCTGGGGGGCGGACTTCAGCGTCGACGGTCGCGTGCTCTTCACGCGCACCCGCGCCGGCGTGTCTCGCTTCGCGGCGGATGGCATGCGAGACCTCAGCTGCGGGAACGAGGCGCCCACCCGGCGAGCCGCTGACGGTAGCCTGGCGCAGCTGGGCGGCTACGCGAGCTGTCTGTTCGACCGGGATCGCGCCGTAGACGGCTCCAGCGTCGTCACCGCCGACGGGTCCACCAGCGCCACCTTCGAAGACGGGGAGTTCGTGGTCCGCAGGTCGGGCGCGGCGCGCCCCGTCCGGCTCGTGAGGTCGCGAAGCTCGCGCGTCACCTGCGAAGACCCGACGATCTGCATGCGCATCGCCCAGCTCGCCCCAGACGGCTCCGCCATCGCGTTCTCCGACGCACAGCGCAGCGAGGGTACGCGCGAGGTCTGGTGGGAGGTCTACGACAGCCGCACCGGGCGCCTCCGCGCCAACGGCACGCGCGCGGGTGGCTACTTCCGCCTCGCGCTGCTCGCGGGTGGCGCGTTCTACGTGGAGGGCGAGAACAGCTTCGTGCTCCATGACGCGCGAGGGCGGGCACGGATCACGCTCGAGAGCGTGTTCTCCCACACGGCGAGCGCAGACGGCGCGCTGGTAGCCGTCCAGACCCAGGACCACACCGTGCACGTCATCGACGTCGCGACCCAGCGCGAGGTGGAGACGTGGTCGTCCGCAGGACAGCTGAGCCTGATGCGCGTCACGCCAGACCATCAGCGCATCGTGGCCCTGGCCAACGGCGTCGTCCTCGTGACCTCGCTGGACGGCTCCACGGAGCACGCGGTGCCGCTCGGCGAGGAGCCTTTCGTCTCCAACGCGGCCGGCACGTACGCCCTCGCGTGCGAAGACGGACGCGCCGTGCGCGTGGACGTGCGGACGGGTGAGCGCGTAGACGTCACGCGCTGCGAGGGGCGACCGGACGCCATCTCGGAAGACGGGGCGCTCGCCGTCATGACTGTCGGGTCGTCGACCCGCGTGCACCGCCTCTCGGACGGGCGCGTGCTCACGCTGGAGACGCTGGCGGACCCCCCCTCCCTGCGCGTCGCGTATGACAGCGCCGGGCGCTGGGACGTGAGCGAGGCCGACCCGGCGCGCGTCCTCATCCGCGCAGCGGGCCCAGGCGAGACGGCCCCCCTTCTGAGCCCAGCCCAGGGCGCCACCCCAGGGCTGTTCGGCCTCTTCGTCGCGGGTCAGTAGGCTTGACCGAGGGGCGCGCGGGACCCACCTTGCGCGTCCCCTCGCCCCCGCGGGGGGTCCCACACCATGCACTACGACGATGACATGCCGGACGATCCCGTCGCCGATCAGCTCGACGCGGGCTGGGAGCGCGTAGCGGAGGGCGACCTCGAGGGAGCCCTGGCCGCGGCGCTCGCGTGCCTCGAGCTCGCCGAGGTCCCCGAGGCCCACAACCTGCTGGGGTACGTGCGCGCCGCCCAGGGGGACGTCGACGCCGCGTTGCGTCACTACCGCAAGGCCATCGCGCTCGACGAGTTCTTCACGGAGGCCCTCCTCAACGCCGCCGAGCTGCACATGCACCCGCTGCACCAGCCCGAGGAGGCCATCCGCCTGATCGACATCGCCATCGAGCACGCAGACTCCGCCGACGCCAAGGCCGACGCGATCCTGCTCAAGGTCGAGGCGCTGCTGCAGGGCGGCGACCACGAGCGCGCCGCGAAGGCCCTGAAGCGCCTGCCGGATGGACCGTTCGAGAACCCCGAGATGGACTTCATGATCGGGCGGGCCTACTTCGAGGTCGGAGACCTCGAGGCCGCAGGGGGGCGCATCCAGGCCGCCGCCCGCGAGAACCCGGCAAACCCGGAGGTGTTCTACTACCTCGGCCTGTGGCTGGAGGCGCAGGAAGACCGGGCTGGGGCCACGGTCGCGTTCCTGCAGTCGCGGGACCTCGACGGGTCCACGCCGCCCCCCCCGTGGAGCACGTCACGCCCCGTGTTCGAGCGCCGTCTGCGCGCCGCCATGAAGCGGCTCCCCGCCCACGTGTCTGCGGCGCTCGAGGGTGCCCTCGTGGTCGTCGCGCACCTGCCCGGCCGCGAGGTCATCGCAGAGGGCGTGGACCCGCGCCTCTGCGCGCTCGCCGATGACGTGCAGGACGGCAAGGTGGGGCGTCTGTTCGTGTACCAGCGCAACTGTGAGCGCATGGGCAACTCCGCGGAGTCCATCGAGGACACCTGCGCAGAGGCCATCGAACGCGAGGTGAACGCGGCCCTCGACTCCGGCCACTAGCCGGGATCGGAGAGGTCGCGGCGCCCGCCGAGCCCCTGATAGGCGCTCACGAAGTCGGCCGGCGGGGGGAGCGAGAGGGAGAGCTGACCCTGGCCTGCGGCGACGTCCGGCAGCTGGAGGGCCGCGCAGTGCAGCATGGTGCGACGAGCGGTGACCACGCGGCCGTCCTCTGCGGTCGCGCGCGTCGGCCCACCGTACACCCGGTCTCCGAAGAGAGGCGCACCGGCGGCTAGCGCGTGGACCCGCAGCTGGTGCGTCCGGCCCGTCTCCGGGAAGAGGTACAGCAGCGCTCCGTGTGTCAGCCGCTCGTGCACGGTGAAGCGCGAGCGCGCGTGCTTCTCTTGGGCTCCCGGGCCAACGACACGCTTGCGGCGGTCGCGCGGGTCGATGGCGATGGTGCCGTCCCACGCCCCTTCGTGTTCTGCGGGCGGGGTCAGGGTGAGGGCGATGTAGCGGCGGCCATAGCGTCCCTGGGCGCGCGCCTCACGCAGCGCTTCGGCCGCCTGGGGTGTTCGCGCGAACGTGACCAGCCCGCTGACCTCCGCATCCAGGCGCGAGGTGGCGTGCAGGCGCTCGGCGTCGGGGTCCAGCTGCTGCGCGCGGCGCACCACGCAGTCGGCGTCGTCGGGCGTGGTGGTGGGCAGGCCGCTCGGCTTGGCGAGCACCAGCAGGGCTGCGTCGCGATGGACGATGCGCACGTCGAGCGCGCTGTTCGGAAGGCGGCCCATCTCAGCCGCGCGGGGCTCGCTCGAGGATGTGGACGCGCCCGGCGCCCCCGTCCACGCGCACCCGGTCGCCCGTGCGCAGCAGCCGTGTCCCGCTCTTCACGTTGACGACCGAGGGCACGCCGTACTCGCGCAGCACGATGGCGGCGTGCGAGAGGGGCCCGCCCAGGTCCGTGACGACGGCCGAGGCCACCAAGAAGAGCGGCGACCAGCCCACGTCGGCGCAGGCGCTGACGAGGATCTCGCCGGCCTGGAAGTCTGCGGCGTCCGCTGGGGACTCGAGCACTCGCACGAGCCCCGAGACGTCTCCCGCACAGGCGGAGAGGCCGACGAGCGTGTCGGTGTCGGGAGCCTCGATGCTGACGGGCGGCGGGTACCCCACGAAGGTGTCCGGCGGGTCCGGCAGGGCCCGGTCGCGCTCCACGCGCCGCCGCCGGCGCTGCACCCGCTCCGCGACGCTCTCGTTTCCGTCTCGCAGAAACGCGTCGATCTCGTCGAGCGTCAGGTAGAAGGCGGCGTCCGAGCCCGCGGCCGGCTCGACGCTCTCGATGCGGCGGGAGGTGTCGAGGGCCACGTGGCGGTAGAGCCCGAGCACAGCCGTCACGTGACTGCGCAGCCGCTCACGCAGGCGCATGAAGCGCTGCACCAAGGCGAGCAAGTGGCGCACGGCCGTGCGCGCGGGCAACGGCAGACGCTCCGACACCAGCGCGAGCGCCGCCTCCCGCGCCTTACGCTGCCGCTCCGCCATCTGCACCGGGTTGGCGGCGCGTGGTGCCCCGCTCGCGGCCTGGCGCAGGTAGATCTGCAGCGTGGCAAAGAGCAGCGTGGGGTCCTCCGCCCAGCGCGGGGCGGCGACCTCGGCCTCGCGCGTCCCTCGGTGGCCGTACGCCTCGATGAAGCGCTGCAGGCTCCGCCGCGTGGGGCCGTCGGGCAGGGACGCGACGCGCAGCTCGGTCGCGGGCTGCGCCAAGATGGCCGCACGCACGGCGGGCTCGCGCGCGCTGCTCTCGGCGATGTGATAGAGGGTCACCCCGGGCGCGGCGCTGTCCACGTCGGCGAGCCCCCCCAGCAGGTCGCGCTGCACGCTGTCGGCCTGCTCGCTGACGACGAGCGCCAGGACGCCCTGCAACAGCACGACGCTGGCGAGCAGGTTGCCGTAGACGGTGAGCATGACGGCGCCCGCCTCGTCCAGGAGGTGCTCCACGTCGCGCAGCAGCGCGGCCATGGACGCCGGCGAGAGCAGCGCTGGGTTGACGGCCTCGATGCGGCGGCGCTCGGCCTCGTAGAAGCTCTCGAAGGCGCGCACACGCTCCGTGACGTTGTAGTTCTCACGCGCATAGCGTGCGGCGGTGATGGGCAGGCGGGCGAAGAAGGCTGCGCGCGAGCGCGGCACGATGTCGGCCTCGAGGCGGTCTCCCATGCCGCCCCCACCGAGCGCGAGCAGCGTCTTGGGGCGCAGGCCCGGCACCTGCGAGAGGATGCTCATGAACTCGGTGAGGTTCAGATAGATGCGGCCGCGGAACTCACCCACCAGCTCGGCGTCGCGCGGCACGCTGCAGCCGAGCGACCCGAACGCGCGCCGAAAGCCCAGCTCGCTGAAGCTGCTGAGGATGCTCCACGTGAGCGGCGTCGCGACGCCCGGCAGCGCTTCGCCCACGTTGACGTTGGACCACACGATGCGCGCGCGGTCCACGCGGGCCACGTCGGCGCGCTTGCGCCAGCTCTCGATGTCCACCGGCGTGGTGATGGGGCGCGCCTGCAGCATGAACACCTGGCCGCCCGCGAAGGCCCACTCGAGGTCCTGGGGCTGCCCAAAGCTCTGCTCCACCCGCAGCGCGAGCGACGTGAGGGTGTCTACCTGGGCCGCGTCCAAGCAGAGCTCGTTGCGCAGGCTCGGGGGCACCGGCTCCTCGACGGTGCGCGGACCTCCCGCGGATGCCGACGCGAGCACGACGCGAGTGCTCTTCTCGCCGATCACGCGGTCGCGAGGGCCGCGCGTGGCCTTGTCCACCCGGATGGTGTCCGGCGAGACGCGCCCATCGGCCACCGACGTCCCGAGCCCGTACGCGGCCGTGATGACGATCTCGCCGCCGTCGCCTGTGAGCGGGTTCGCGGTGAACGCCACCCCCGACACCTCGGCGGCCACCATGGCCTGCACCACCACGCCCATGCCGGCCTCCTGAGCACCGTGGCGACGCAGGTAGGTCAGCGCACGCTCGGTGAAGAGGCTCGCCCAACAGTCGCGGATGGCATCGAACACCTCGTCGTCGGACACGCAGTGCAGGTGCGTGTGGTGCAGCCCAGCAGCCGAGGCGTCGGCACCGTCCTCGCGGGTGGACGACGAGCGCACCGCGAAGCTGGTGGACCCCTCCTTGCGCAAGCGATCGAGGCCGTCACGGAGCTCACGCACGAGGGACGCTCCGAGCTCGAGCTCGCGGACGCGCGCGCGGATGCCGGCGAGGCGCTCCTCCGAGACCACCTCCCGCGCCAGCAGCGCGTTGGGACGGTCTTCGGGAGCGAGGCGCTCCTCGAAGAGCTCGTCGGCGACGGTGGCCGGGATGGCGAAGGCGGCCGGAACGGGGAAGCCTGCGCGCGCCAGCTGGGCGAGGTGACGAGCCTTGCCACCGTACTGGGCGGCCCGACGGGGCACCAAGGTCTCGATACGTCGGATTTCTCGCGGCATGGGTCTCTGGTGGAATGTCCTGCGCGCGATCGCGGAGGTAGTCAACAGCGGCGCGGCTGGCAGTCGGCAGCGTGTGGGTAGGTACGCCTGCCATGACCTGCTACCTTCCCGCACGTGAGCGTCTCCCAGATTCCGCGCTGCCCGACCCACGGCACAGTTCTGAACCCTCAGGGCGAGTGCACCCTCTGCACGCGTCGCAGCGCCACCCCCGGCCCGAGCGGACCACCCATGTGGGCCAAGGCCCTGGGCGCCGCCACCGCGTTGGTCGCGGTCGTCGGCGTGGGGTCCATGCTCTACAGCTACTTTCGCGAGACCCCGGACGCAGCGACGGGCGGGATTGGCCCCGAGCAGCCTGCAGACGGCCGCTACACGCTACACGCCGCCCTGCCCCAGCAGCTGGGGCGCAGGGCGCACATCGAGGCGTCGTACACCCGCCGCGTCTCGTCGGTCCAGCGAGCCGGGGGCCGCGCCCTGAACGCGACCCCCAGCGCGGCGTACTTCCGGCTGGACGCCATCCAGCGCATCGCGGCGGTGGACCCGACCGATGGCATCACCGCCTACGAGTACGAGGTGAGCTCCCTGCGCATCGGGACCACGAGCGCCGACGCGCACGACCTGCTGCACGACACGGTGGTACGTGTCCAGCCGCGTCCCTCGGGGGAGGCCATCATCACGGTCGCCGGAGAGCGCATCGAGCCGGCCGCCGGGGGCACCTACGAGGCCTTTCGGACCATGACGCCGGTGTATCTGGGCCTCGACGAGGACCGGCGCTACGAGGTGGACACGCCCCGCACCCCCGGTGAGAGCTGGACGCTCACGCTGGACAACGAGCCGCTCCGTCGCTCCCTGGGGCTGCACCTGCACATGGACGGGGCCGAGGCCACGGGGCGCGCGCGGTTCCTGAGCGTGGAGATGGGGCTCGGGGCCCTCGAGGTGACCATGGACGTCACGGGTGCCCGGCCGCGGAACATCGGCATGAACGGCGAGGTGGAGACCTACACCCTGTCGGCGCGCGAGCGCTTCTCGTTGCCGGTGCGTCCGGAGGGCCGGCGCAGCTTCGACAGCACGACGACCTCCACGCTGCGCGTGCGCGTGCCCGGCGACGACGGGATCTCCCGCCTCTTCGACTTCGAGCTGATCGAGCTGCGGCACCAGACCAACACGCCCCTCGACTGAGGCGCTCCCCCGTGTGAGCGCCGGAGCGGGAGTTCACCCGCCCATGAAGCGCTCGACGACCCAGTACGCCGCGACGAGCGCGATCGCCACCGACCCGCCGCGCACGACGACGCTCTCGTAGCGCGACCACGTGGCCAGCTGGCGCAGGGGCCAGAGCGCCAGCGCGACGAAGGCCAGCTGCGCGAGCTCGATGCCGACGTTGAACGACACCAGCGCGAGGAGCGTACCCCCCGGCGGCAGCCCCACCTCGCGGAGCACCGCGCTGAACCCGAAGCCGTGCACCAGCCCGAAGCCGCCGGCGATGAGGGGCAGCACCCGGCGACGCTGCGGCGCGACCAGCGTGTGCAGCGCGACGGCGACGATGGACGCGGCGATGGCGATCTCCACCGGCCGGCTGGGCAGCACCACGAGCTCGAGCGCGGCGAGCGCCAGGGTCACGCTGTGGCCGAGAGTGAACGCGGTCACCAGCCAGGCGAGCTCCCGCAGCAGGTCGCGCCACGGCCGGGCTGCGGCGGTGGCGCCACCGCCAGCCGGCCGCCGCGCCATGAGGCCCACGCCCAGCAGCAGCGACAGCAGGAAGAGCACGTGGTCGTACCCCAGCGCAAAGTGCAACATGCCTTCCCACACGAAGGTCCGGCTGAGCTCCAGGCTGGACGGTGGCGCCCCCCCCAACGCGAGCTCCCGGTGGCCACCGCGCAGCACGGCCGCCCCGTCGTCGCGCCCCGCCAGGTAGACCAGCGCCTCGTGCTGACGGTCGTCCGGAAAGACGGTGTCATCGCGCAGCAGCAGGGAGTCTGCGGGGGACCCCGCGGGGCAGCGGTACGCCGCGTCGACGTGCACGAAGGAGCGCTGATCACGCTGCTCCGCGCGCGGGGGCAAGAGGCGCGGGGCGCACGATTCCGCGCCCGCGCGCACCGTGAGGCCGGCCACCAGCCAGGCCTCGATCTCCTCCGCGTGCGCAAGCACCTCGGCCACCGGCGCGTCCTCGCTGAGTCCGAGCTGCATGGCGACGTCCACCGTCTCGATCGCCGCGCTCACACGCACGAGCGGGCCGTCTGCGGGGTCGCGGGGGCCGCGGTCGTCACCCGGCTCTCCGCCTACATGTACCTCCACGTGCAGGTACTTGGTGCTGCCCAAGTGCGCGCGCGCGGTGGGGGCCGAGAAGCCCAGCAGAATCAACGCCGCGAGCGCGAACGTGGTCAGCCGAGAGGACACGCAGCAGGGGATAGCATGGACTTAGGGGGCGAGCGGCGTTATGAAGCCCGCGTGACGTACGATCCCGATGACGATCATTTCCATGACCAGTGTGGCGTTTTCGGCGTTTTCGGCGCGGAGGAGGCAGCTAACCTGACCTATCTGGGCCTGCACTCGCTGCAGCACCGCGGGCAGGAGGCGGCGGGCATCGTGACCAGCAACGGGGCGCAGCTCTTCGCGCACCGTGGGATGGGCCTGGTCCAGGACGTCTTCACCAACCCCGTCATCGAGCGCCTCCCGGGCAACCGCGGCATTGGTCACGTGCGCTACAGCACCGCGGGCGGCAGCCACATCAAGAACGCGCAGCCGCTGGCCGTGGACTGCGCGCACGGCTCCATCGCCGTGGCTCACAACGGCAACCTCACCAACGGCCTGGATCTGCGCGCAGAGCTCGAAGCCGAGGGCAGCATCTTCTCCTCGGACAGCGACACGGAGGTGCTGGTGCACCTGATCGCCCGCTCGCGCGCCTCGGAGACCGAGGACCGCGTGGCCGAGGCCCTACAGCGTGTGCAGGGTGCCTACTCGCTCGTCTTCCTGTCGCCCGAAGAGCTGGTGGCCGTACGCGACCCCAACGGCTTCCGCCCCCTGTGCCTCGGTCGCCTGGGGGACGCGACCGTCGTGGCGTCGGAGCCACCCGCGTTCACGCTCATCGGAGCGCAGTACGTGCGTGACGTGGAGCCCGGCGAGATGATCGTCGTCGACAAGTTCGGGCTGCGCTCCCTCCGGCCCTTCAAGGGCAAGCCTCGCGAGCACCGCATGTGCGTGTTCGAGCACGTCTACTTCGCGCGCCCCGACGCGGTCCTGAACGGCGTCAGCGTGTACGCCGCGCGCAAGCGCATGGGGCGCGCCCTGGCCGAGGATCAGCCGGCCGACGTGGACGTGGTCGTGCCCGTCCCCGACAGCGGCGTCGCGGCGGCGCTGGGCTTCGCCGAGGCTTCTGGCAAGCCGTTCGAGCTTGGCCTCATCCGCAGCCACTACGTGGGCCGCACCTTCATCGAGCCGCAGCACTCCATCCGCCACTTCGGGGTGCGCCTGAAGCTGCACCCCGTGCAGGAGATCCTCAAGGGCAAGCGCGTGGCCGTCATCGACGACAGCATCGTGCGCGGCACGACCTCGCGAAAGATCGTGCGCATGATCCGCGACGCGGGCGCCGCCGAGGTGCACCTGCGCATCAGCTCCCCGCCCACGGCATGGCCCTGCTTCTACGGCATCGACACACCCACCCGCACGGAGCTGATCGCCAGCAAGCACAGCGCCGAAGACATCGCGGGCTTCGTGGGAGCCGACTCGGTCGGGTACCTGAGCGTGACGGGCCTGCACAAGGCCGTGGGTGGCGACCCGAGCGGCAAGGGCTACTGCGACGCCTGTTTCACTGGGAACTACCCCATCGGCGTTCCGTCTCCCAGCGCTCGCCGGCAGCTGCCGCTGGTCACCGCCTGAGGCGGGTCATTCGGTGAGGGTGCGCTGCAGCAAGCGCGCAAACCACCGTACGAAGCGGTCCGTCGCGGCGGGCCCCTCACCCAGCCCCGCGTCCGCGAGGACCGTGTCGCCGATAAGGTCGAGCGCAAACACGGCCAGGAAGGCGAGCACCAACGCGCTGCGGGTCGAGACGTCGTCGTCCTCTCGCTGCGGCGCGGGCTGACTGCCCCCGCTGCCACGGGCTCTGCGCCTCTCACGCGCGGCCTGCGCGGCAGCGACGAAGGGCGTCCACGGAGGCTTGGGGGTGCCGGCCAGTCGCCCCGTGAGCGCCAGCCAGGCAATGGCGCGGCTGCGCCCCTCGTCGCGAAAGGCCTCGAGGCTCTCACGCACAAAGGCGTCGAGATCGCGCTCGTCACCCGCCCGCTGCATGGCCTCGAGCGTGCGCGCCGCCGTGCGCTGCATGAGGTACACGGTGGCGTCCTGCACCAGCTGATCGCGGGACCCCGCGTGGTGCAGCAAGGTGGGGTGCGTCATGCCCACGTCGGCGGCGACGTCGGCGATACGGAGCGCGTCCGGGCCTGCGTCGAGGAGCCGCTTGGCCGCAGCGCTCAGGATCTCTGCGCGAGCCTCCTCCTTCGTTCTCCGCCGCCGTGTCTTCGTCATGCTTGACTGAGTCTCGCAGTTTGCTATCTACATTCTTGTAGACACTATCACGCCCGCCGCGGGCGCATCAAGTCACGGAGGTCTCTCATGCAAGCATCGACGTCCCACGCTGCCGTCACCGCAGCGGGTCCGCGCCAGACCACCCCACCCGCTCCGGCGCGCGCCCCCCACCATGGTCGCTTCGAGGTGCGCCGCGCGCTGCGTGCGGTCCGTGCGCTGCTGCAGGACCCGAACGCCACCGACCAGGTCTTCGTGATCCTGGAGGCCCTGGGCGGGCGGATGCTGGAGCGCACCGCCGCCGGGATGCGCCGCGACCCTGTCGGACGCCGCTTGCTGGCCCATCCGCCTGCCCTGCTGACGCAGCTGCTGGACCGAGACGCGCTGGCCGCGCACGCGCCGAACACGCTCGCGCGTGCCTACCTGAGCTTCGTCGAGTCGGAGGGCATCACCGCCGACGGGCTCGTGGCGGCCGACGTGCGGACCCCCGTCACGCGCTCCGACACCGCGTTCGTCCAGAGCTGGCTTCGTGACACGCACGACCTCAAGCACGCCCTCACGGGCTACAAGGGCGACCTCATCGGTGAGGCCGCGCTGCTCTCGTTCGACCTCGCGCAGCACCCTTCGCCTGGCCTCGCGCTGATCGTGCTGGCCGGCTACCTGCGCTTTGGCGCGATCACGTCGGGCCTCGAGCCCAACGCGCGGCGGATCGTGCGCCAGGCCTTCGTCCGCGGGCTGCGAGCCCGGACCCTGATTCACGTGGACTTCCCAGAGGCGCTGGGCCGCGACCTCGAGCAGCTGCGCACCGAGCTGCGTCTCGGCGAGGCCCCACGCTACCGGCCGGTGCGCGCGAACGAGGTGCAGCTGAACCGCAGGTGACGTCTCGGCGGCGCCGCTCCTGAACCCCGCCTGGCCAGCACGGGGGAAGCGCGGCACACTATGCTCGAGCGAAAGACCCCCCTTGCGCTCGATGTCTCCTCGGCAACGCGAAGTGAGCTGCGCCCTGCATCCGTCCCCCAAGAAGCACACCTGGCTAGTGGGTGCTCTGGTCTCTGTCGGCTACGTCGCGGGCGGCGTACTGGGTCTGCAATTGGCGTCCGTGGCCGAGGCGGTCACGCTGGTCTGGCCGCCCACCGGTGTCGCGATCGCCGCGCTGGTGGTCTACGGTCGGCGGATGACGCTGCCGGTGTGGCTGGGAGCCCTCGCCGTCAACCTGTGGTCGGGCACGGACTTCCCGGGGGCTGCCCTGATCGCGACGGGAAACATGCTCGAGGCGCTCCTTGCGGCGTACCTGCTCGAGCGCGTCGGATTCTACGGCAGCTTCGAGTCCCGGCGTGAAGTCCACCACTACGGCCTGGCCGCCGCGTTGGCTGCCCCCGTCGTCGCGGCGGTCGTGGGCGCCTCGGCGCTTCTGTGGACCGGCGCCATCGCGCCTGCGTCCTGGCTGGCCGTCGTGGGTCTGTGGTGGGCGGGTGACGCGACGGGCGCGCTCATCGTCGGCCCGTTGGTCCTCACCTGGCTGCGCCCCGCTCGTTCCGCGTCGAGGCTGCGCTGGGCAGCGTCCCTGTGCGCGGTAGCCGCGGCGTCTGGGGTGGCGTTCCTGGCGCCGCAGGTCGGCACCGCCGTGCGCAGCGGCCTGATGGTGGTCCCTGTGGCAGCCCTGGTCTGGTCCGCGTTGCAGCTCGGCCCGCGCGGCGCGGCCACCGCATGCGCCATCGTATGCGTGCTGGCCGTGTTGGGCACGGCTCTGGTTGGTGGTCCCTTGCTCGGGCCCGCCGACGCGCTGGCTCCCGTCCCTCTGTGGTTGTTCATGACCACGGCTGGCGTGCTGTCCTTGCTGCTCACTGCCCTGAACGCGGAGCGTGGCAGCGCAGAGGAGGCCACGCGCTCCAGCCAGGCGCGCTTCGCCAACGCGTTCGAGCACGCACCCATTGGGATGGCCATCGTCACGCACGAGGGTGTGTTCTCGGACGCGAACCCGCAGCTGGCGCGGATGCTTTGCACGGACGTGGCGGGGCTGCTCGGCGAGTCCGCCTCGCGCTGGGTGACGGTGCCGCTCGAGGACGTCGCCAGCAGCACGCGCACACTCGGACCTCTCGACCGACCGCCCAGCGTCGACGTCGTGGACGCATCCGGTGCGTCGCGCACCTGGAACGCCCGTGTGACGGCCCTGCCGGCGGAGCACGGAGAGCCAGGCTACCTGTTGCAGGCCGAGGACGTCACCGAGGCCCTCGCGAACGAAGCCAGCCTGCGGGCGCTCAACGAGCAGCTGGTGCACGCGCAGCGCATGGACAGCGTGGGCAACCTCGCGGGTGGCATCGCACACGACTTCAACAACCTGCTCCAGGCCATTGGAGCGAACGTGGAGCTCGCGCGGCTCCCCAACGCCCCGACAGCGCTCCGCGACAAGGCGCTCTCGGGCGCGAGTGACGCCGTCCAGCGCGCGGCGGCGCTGACCAACCGTCTGCTCGCCTTCAGCCACCGCTCGCCCGTGCAGCGGGTACCGGTCGACGTGAACACCACGCTCCAGCGCGCGCGCGAGATGCTCGTCCGCCTGCTACCCGAGAACGTCACGCTCGAGGTGGTCACGGCTGGCGAGCCGGCCTTCGCGCTGGTCGACGAGACGCAGCTCGATCAGGTGCTGATGAACCTCTGCGTGAACGCCCGCGACGCCATGCCGGACGGCGGCCGCATCGACCTGAGCGTCGCGGTCCAAGGGGAGCAGATCATCATCACCAGCCAGGACGAAGGCCCTGGCATCCCCGTGGAGCTGCGCGAGCGCGTGTTCGAGCCCTTCTTCACGACCAAGGCACGCGGTCAGGGCACGGGCTTCGGGCTCTCCATGGTGTTCGCGATCGTGCGGGCGCACGATGGGGACATCCGCATCGAAGACGCCCAGAGCGGCGGCGCGCGCATCGTCATCACCCTCCCGCGGACACACGAGCGGCCCGTAAGCGACCCCCTGACGGCCGCTACGCCGTCGCCTCGCGCGCTGAGCGTGCTGCTGGCAGAGGACGACCCGCTCGTCCGGAGCGTCGTGGTGCAGATGCTGGAGAGCGAAGGGCACCGCGTGATCGCCGCGGAGGATGGCGCCTGCGCGCTCGAGCGCTTCGAGCAGGAGCGCGAGAGCGTGGACGTGCTGCTGTTCGACGTCCGCATGCCCCGCATGACGGGCCCCGTCGCCATGCGGGCCATTCGTGCGCAGCGCCGCGACATCCCCGCGGTGCTCATGAGCGGCTACCCGGGCGACGAGCTCGCGGTCGGAGAGGGTGCGCTCGCGAGCGTCAGGCTGCTCGAGAAGCCGTTCGAGCTGGCGGAGCTGACACGCGCGCTGGACCATGCGACCCGAGGCCACGTGCGCATGGCCGGTGCGCCGACGTGACAGAGGCCCCGCTCGAGCGCGAGCTCCGCGCCGCCCTCGTCCTGCTGGGCGCTGGCCTGTTGCTGCTGCCGTGGGTCCCCGACGTGGGTCTCGGCCCCTACGGCGCCGTGAACCCGCAGGTCATCGCGCGCGTGGCGCTCGCCGTGCTCGGGATCAGCGTGGGGGGACACCTTGCAGAGCGCATGCTCGGAGCACGCTATGGCCTCCTGGTCTCCGGCTTCGTCGCGGGCTTCATCTCCAGCTCTGCCACCATCGCCGCGATGGGGCTGCGCGCCAAGGCGGACCCACGGGGACGGAACCGCGCCGTCGCGGGCGGTCTGGCCTCCAGCATCGCCACCGTGGTGTTCTTCGCCGCCTTGGTTGGCTCGGTGGATGCGCGTCTGCTCGCCGCACTGGCGCTCCCGCTCGGGCTCGCGGCCGGCGCGGCGGTCGGTGGCACGTTCCTCTTCGCGCGCGCCGACGCCGACGCGGCCTCGGACGCCCCACCCTCTGACCCCGCCCCGCGCTCCCGGGCGCCCATCTGGGTCCCCGCCCTGCTCATCGGCGGAGCCAGCACGCTGCTCTCGGTCATCGGAGCCGCGCTAGGGGCGGGGCTCGGTAGCGAGAGCGTGGTGGTCGTGTCCGCCGTCGCGGGTCTCGTCGACGCACACGCGACGAGCGCGTCGGTGGCAGGCCTACACCGGGCGGAGCAGGTCGGCCGGGACACGGCGCTGCTCTCCGTCGTGGTGGCCCTCTCGTCGAACACCATCACCAAGGTCGTCATGGCGAGCTTCTCGAGGGACCTCGGCTACACGCTGCGCCTCTCGGCTGGGGTCGTCGCCATCGCCGTGGCGGCGTGGCTCGGGCTGCTGCTCCAGGCTCTCTGACGGGTGCTAAGACGGGTAGCGCGAGAAGAACGAGAGGATCCGCGCAGAGACGCGCGCGGGCTGCTCCAGCTGGAGGAAGTGCCCGGCCGAGGAGAGCACCTCCTCTTCGAAGTCCCCCGCGAAGCAGCGCCGCTGGCCGCTCATCATCTCCGCGCCGATGCACCCGTCGTCTTCGCCGTGGAGATAGAGCGTCGGCACCAAGATGGGTGTCGCGAGCAGCCCGAGGACCGCGGGTAGGTCGCGAAGCGCCGCGCCGGTCACGCCGGACTGAGGACGGTACCAGGCGAGGGGCTGCGGCATGGAAGCCTCGAAGCACGCGCGCAGCTCTGCGAAGTGGTGCTCTTGCAGCCAATACCCCGGAGACCACGCACGCCAGAGCCTGCGAATGAACGCGTAGTCACCACGGGGCACGACGGCGTTCGCGAGCGGGACCAGCTGGAAGAAGCCCATGTACCAGCTGCGGCGCAGCTGCGCGGGGCTGAGCAGCCCGTTCCGCACGAAGGCGCGGATGTGCGGAACGGCCAAGGTCGCGCCGGCGCGAAAACGCTCGGGGGCGCGCGCCATCAGCACGTAGCTGACCACGGCGCCGAAGTCGTGCCCCACCAGGTACACCGGGCGCGTCGGCGACAGCACCCGGCACAGCTCGAGGAGCTGGTCGCTGATCTCCAACAGGTCTCCCCGGCGCGGGGGTGGCGAGGGGTGGTAGCCCGGCATGTAGGGCGCGACCACGCGGTAGCCCTGCTCCGCCAGGCGCAACGCCACCGGCTCCCAGCTCTGCGGGATGTCGGGAAAGCCGTGCAGTAGCACCGCCACGGGAGCGTCGGGGCGCGAGGTGCCCCAGGTGAGCGCGTGGAGGCGCGCGGACGGAATCTCCAGCGTGGTCATCGCAGTGTCCTCAGGGTTCGAAGAAGATGGGGTTGGTCACACCAAAGGGCATGCGCCGCGGGTGCACCGGCGCAAGGTCCGTGTCGCCTGCCGCGACGAAGACCACCCACGCGGCCGTCCCCCCGGTGGGCACCGCCACGTCTGCGTCGAAGCGCTCAGCCGGGTTCAGGGGGTCCACGGTGCTCCCGTCGAGGGTGATGGTCTCGCTCAGCACCCCGTTGACGTAGACGCGGAGCGTGTCCACGTCCACCCACTGCGGCGCCTGCACACGCACGTGCACCAGCTCGTCGGCGGCGGCCCCCGTGACCACGTCGCCCGGCCGCGCGCCGGAGCCGTGGCGGGCGGTCAGGTGCACGCCGCCGTTGATCACGCTGTGCCCACCCGCCATCTCGTCGCGGAGGCGCCCTGCCCCCATGCTGCGCAGCGCGCTCGGCGCGTCCGTGCCTACGCGGGCGCAGGTGCGCGGGTAGCCGAGCGGAATGCCGAAGACCTGGTGCGTATCGGAGGACCCGACCGCGAACATGCGCGCGCCGCGGTTGAGGAACGAGAACCAGTCGTTCACGAGCGTCTCGTTCTCGTCGAAGCTCGAGTCGTTGAAGACCTCGATCAGGTCGAAGTCGTCGCTCCACAGCTCCGGCACCGAGGCCTCCCCGCTGGTCGCGTCGTAGCCCGCCGCCACGAAGAAGCCGAGCAGCGAAGGCGCGTCCCGAGGGTGATTGACGATGACGAGCGGCGAGCGACCGTCGACCACGCGCGCGTGCACCGAGTCGAACACGGTCTGGGGAGAGCGCCCCACCCAGTCCACCGCACCGTTGTTGTGGGCGTCCTCGTCCTCCTCGAGGGGGAAGACGCCGAAGTGGCCGTAGTCGAAGGTCGTGAGCTCGAGCGAGACCACGCCGAACAAGAACTCGGTGAGGCCCATGGCCGCGATCAGCGGCTCGAAGTCGGCGACCCACTCGTGGTCCGAGCGCAGCGGGACCTCGAGCCCCTCCGCCGCCGCCGCGCGCACCTTCAGCGTGGCCTCGTCCTCCGCGTCGAAGGAGCGGTTCGTGTGGATGTGGAAGTCGCCGCACAGCTCGTCGCTCGTGTCCACCACGTGCTCGAGATCCGCCACCACGCGCGTGGTCGCACCCGCAGTGAGGGTCACGTCCTCGGTGTGCAGCTCGTACTCGTAGCCTCGTGAGACCGTCACGCGATAGTCGCCGGCGGGCAAGTCGAAGCGGCCATCCTCCAAGGTCTGGAAGGCGAGCGCCGCGAGCCCGTCAGGGGGCAGGTGCTCGCCCCAGCTCGCGGGCGTGGTCGGTGCGAGGCCGGTGAGGGGCTCGATGGACACGCGCGCGGGCAAGACGTCCTCTGTGCCGGCGGCACGGACCGCGACCTCCAACGTGCCCATGGCACCGAAGGACAGCTGCACGCTCGTCTCCTCCGCCGCGATGGCGACCGCCGCCGTGCGCCCGAGGACGTCCGTGAAGGCCTCGGCCCGGTGCACGCCCGCTGGCAGGTGGACGACCGCTTGTCCGAGCTCGTTCGTGATGCCGCGCGTGACGTACTCGTCCGCCTCGTTCTGCACGTGCACGCGTGCGCCCACGATGGCTTGCCCGGCGGCGTCTTCCACGCTGACGCTGACCGCCCGCAGCGCATCACCGTTGGTTCGTGCGATGGCGGCGCGCAGCCCGTCCCAGCCGCGCTCACCGATATGCAGGCGCGCGAGCGGCTCGCTGTGCACGGCACAGGCCTCGAGGTCGTAGCTGGGGCCGCGGTAGAACTGGAGGTTGCTCACGGACAGGAGGGTGCCCATCGGCCCGCTGGGGGACTCCCACGCGTAGCTGGCGCCCTCGTCGTCCACGAACCCGAGCAACGGGAAGGTCCCCGAGGGCGTGTCCGCCCCAACGCCGGGAGCAAACAGCGGCATGCGGTTGGCCTGCACGGCGAAGAGCCCGTTGGTCAGCACGCTCGCCACCTCGCTGCTGGCGTTGGCCGCGTGCACGGTCACCTCCGCGACCTCCGCACCCGCCGCGAGGGAGTAGTCGATGGCGACCTGCAGGCCGTCGTGGCTGCCTCGCAGGACGAGCTCGAAGAGGTCCGGGAGGAACGCAAACTCGCGCATCACCCCGACCACGCGCACGACGGCGGTACGGCCGCGCCCCCCCTCGCGGAGCACGGACACGGAGCTTGGCCGCAGCGCGAACATGCCCATGGTGGGCACGAGCTCGCCGTAGTCGGCCACGTCCACGATGGCGCCGTCACGCATGCGGCCGAGGCCTACGATCATGCCTCCCTCTTCGTGGAAGTGATCCGACTGCCGCAGGTCCTCGACGATCAGCGCAACGTGCTCGTTGGCGAGCACGAAGTCCCCGGCACGGAAGGTGTTGAGGCCGCGTGGGTCCGCCGGCAGCGCCGTGGCAGCGAGCCGACCGGCCCGCACCTCACCGGGACGCACGGCCAGGGGAGCTTCGTGACCCTCGTCCCCTTCGGCGAAGACCACCGGGCCGTCGCACGGGTCTCCGTCGGCGATGGGCAGGGGCCCGGGGCCATCACCACCGCAGCCCGACGCCACGGTGGGCGCACAGAGCGCGAGCGCGACGCTCAGGAGTGGCACGAAGCGGGCCCGCCCGCGGGAGCCCGTGGGCCGTGAGTGGAGGCGCGCAGCGCGGGCTCGCGCCGGCGACGAGGTCATCTGGTCCATCGGCGGATGGTACCAGCATCCTGCGGCAGCCCAACGCGCTCAGCTGCGCTGCGTGCAGATCAGCCGCGCGTCCAGGAGCGCGGCGGTGCGATGCACCGACTGGGCCTGGTAGTCCGGGGCCATGACCATCTGGAAGAAGGCGCGCACGCTCGGGTAGGCCACCAGCAGCACTTCGTCCCAGCGCTCGTCGGGGGGCGCGATGGGGTATGCGAGCGCGCTGCCCGCGAACACCACCTCACCACCAGCGGCCTTGACGGCCGAGAACGCATGAGCCCCGTAGCGCGCGTAGGCTTCGCGCCCACTGCACGCGCTGTGCTCGCTGCCTGACGGGTAGGCCGCCTCGTCGCGAAAGCGCAACAGGTTGAGCATGACGATGGGCACGTCGGCCGGCACGTCACGGGACAGGGAACGAAAGCTCTCGGGAGTGGGGTCGATCACGCGCGTCATCGCGCAACGATACACGGCCCGCGTCTCAGAGGGCGTAGGTGCGGTCGAGGTAGGCGAGGATGTCACGCGACTCGTAGAGCGACGTGCCCGTGTTGGGATCGACGAGGTAGGGCACCTTGATCTGGCCGCCGCGGGCCAGCAGCTTCTCGCGCTTGCCACCTGGCACCGGCGCGTAGGGCTTACCGAACGTGAGCGTCTTGCCTGCGGGGCCGATGTCCGCGCGCTGCTCCTTGCCCAGGTTGTGCAGCTGGTACGCGAGCTCGAGCTCGGTGAGGCGCTCACGCACCAAGCGGCTGAAGGGGCTGGACTCGAAGCTGTAGAGCTCGAGGTCCTGCTCAGCCGGCCGCCCCGGAGTGGCGCTGACGCCGCGGTCCTTGCGGATGCGGGTGGCCAGCTTGGAGCTGAGCTCACCGAGCTTGTAGCGGAGGGGGATGCGCGGCTCGTCGGGACGATAGGTCACGAAGAGGTGCTGCAGGATGGCGTCCTTGCCGCTGACGACGACCCCCGCCGCGCGGTCCTCCAACAGCGGCACGGTGGCCCCACTCCCGCCGAGCGCGACCAGCGTAGCGCGGTGCCGCTCGCCTCCGGCGGGTACGGGCACGACGCGCAGATCGATGTCCAGCTCCGTCAGGGCCTCGCGCACCAGCCTGCAGGCAGGGTCCCCCTCGGCGTCGAAGAGAGTGAGCGCGCCCGCAGGAACAGGCAGCCGGCCGAGCACCATCGAGCCATACCACTGTCGCACGCTGGACGCGGCCACCGACAGCTTCACTTCGTTTCCGTGACGTCCCATGCGGGTCGGGATAGCACGAGCAAGGCCCCCAGACGCTGCTATTCTCGGACGCGTGAGCAGCTCGGCCCCGCCCCCCTCTGCGCCCCAGAAGGCGCCACCACCGTCCTCCAACGGGCCATCCAACGGCGTGGCGTGGCTCGCCGCGGGCGCCATCCTGCTCGTCGTGCTCGCCGTGGTGTGGCGGGTACGTCAGGAGGAAGGGGCGGCCGCTGCCCAGGGGTCCGTCGTGCGGGTCGAGGCGCGCGCGGAGCAGCCCGTCCGGCCGCGCGAGCGCGGTTCCGCGCCAGAGGCCCTGCGGGTCAACGTGGTGCGCCGCCTGCCCCACGACCCGGGGGCGTTCACGCAAGGCCTCCTGGTCCACCCCGACGGACGCGTGTTCGAGAGCACGGGGCTCAACGGGCGCTCGTCGCTGCGAGAGGTCGCGCTCGAGACGGGCGTCGTCGCGCGCCAACGCGACGTGGACGCGCGCTACTTCGCGGAGGGACTCGCCGCCGTCGGTGACCGCCTGCTGCAGCTCACGTGGCAGGACGGCGTCGCGTTCGAGTACGACCTCGAGTCCTTCACGCCTCGACGCGAGCTGCACTACGAAGGGGAAGGCTGGGGCCTCTGCTACGACGAGCCCAACGCGCGCCTGGTCATGAGCGATGGCTCCGCCACCCTGACCTTCCGTGATCCCCAGAGCTTCGAGTCCGTCGGCACGGCGCGCGTCACCCGCCAGGGGCGTGCACAGCGCATGCTCAACGAGCTCGAGTGCGTGGACGGCGCGGTGTACGCGAACGTCTGGCAGACCGACGAGCTGGTGCGCATCGATCCGCAGACAGGCCACGTCACGGCCGTCATCAACGCTCGCGGGCTGCTGACCGCCGAGGAGCTGCGCTTCGCCGACGTCCTGAACGGCATCGCGTACCTGCCGGCGAGCGGCCACTTCCTGATCACGGGCAAGGAGTGGCCCGCCATGTTCGAGGTCACCTTCGAGCCCAGCGCGCCGTAGGACCTCCGGGTCGGCGCCCGCGGGCGCCCTCGGCCGCTCAGTCGCGCGGGTGGCCCAGGCGGGCCTCCATGACGGCCACGGCGTCGGGGTTCTGATCGATGAGCACGTAGCCGCGCCCGTGGCGGGCAGCGGCCGCGCCCGTCGTGCCGCTCCCCGCGAAGAAGTCGAGCACCACGTCGCCGGGCTCGCTGTGCACCTTCACGAAGCGCTCGAGGACGCCCAGCGGCTTCTGCGTCGGGTAGCCGGTGCGCTCCTTCCCCCCAGGCGGAACGATGGTGTGCCACCAGACGTCCGTGGGCGTCTTGCCCCGGGCCGCCTTCTCCGGACCCACCAGGCCCGGGGCCATGTAGGGGATGCGGTCCATGGCCTCGAAGTCGAAGACGTAGCGCGACGGGTCGAGTGCGTACCAGAGGATGGTGTCGTGCTTGGCGCTCCAGCGGGACTTGCTGCGGCCACCGTAGTCGTAGGCCCAGATGATCTCGTTCATGAACGACCGGCGCCCGAGCAGCTGGTCCAGCGCGACCTTCACGTAGTGCGCCTCTCGGTAGTCCAGGTGCACGAAGAGCGAGCCGTCGGCCGTCAGGCACGGGAGCGCCGCTTCCACGCGCGGCATCAGAAACCCGAGGTAGTCGTCGAAGGCGTCGTCGTAGCGCTTCTCGTCGCCGGTCGCGTCCAGCCGGTACCGTCTGCCGCCGAAGCCGGAGCGCCCCTCGTCGGCGGCAACGGACACGGCCTTGGCCGAAATCAGCGCCTGCGCCTTGCCCGTGTTGAAGGGGGGATCGATGTAGGCCAGGCGCGCGCAGCCGCGCGGCAGGGTGGGCAGCAGCGCGAGGTTGTCGCCAAGCAAGATGCGGCGAGTCGCCGTGGAGGCTGTGTTCAGCTCGAGGGTCGTCATGGCGGAGGGCCGGAGCGCGTGCGCGCCGCGGGGGATCGGTCTACCATGAGCGGCCCATGACGAGCGTAGTGAAGGTCACCGTGAACGGCGAGGCGCGCGAGCTGGCAGCAGGCAGCACGGTGCGCGCCCTGCTCGAGCAGCTCGGGCTGGGGGACACCCTGGTGGCCGTCGAGCGCAACCGCGAGATCATCCCGCGCGCGCAGCACGTCAGCGCCACGCTGAACGACGGCGACGCGCTCGAGGTGGTCCACTTCGTAGGCGGAGGCTGAGGCAGAGCGATGAACGACACATCGAAAGACGACGTCCTGCGGCTGGGCGAGTTCACCTTCCGGTCGCGCCTCTTGACGGGGACCGGCAAGTACCCCGACAACGCGACGGCCAAGGCCGCCCTGGCCGCGTCACGCTGCGAGGTCGTGACCGTGGCCGTGCGCCGCGTGGACCTCAGCGTCCGGGGCGAAGGCAGCGTGTTCCAGCTCCTGAAGGAGGGGGGCTACACCATCCTGCCCAACACGGCTGGGTGCTACACCGCGGAAGACGCCGTGCGCACGGCGCGGCTCGCGCGCGAGATGCTGGACACGCCGCTGGTCAAGCTCGAGGTCATCGGCGACGAGCGCACCCTGTTCCCGGACGTCCCGGCCACCCTTGAGGCCGCGGCGCTGCTCGTGAAGGACGGCTTCACCGTGCTGCCCTACTTCAACGACGACCCGGTCGCCGCCAGGCGCCTCGAGGATCTGGGCTGCGCGGCGGTGATGCCGCTCGCGGCCCCCATCGGCAGCGGGCTCGGCATCCGCAACCCCTACAACATCGAGATCATCGTCAAGCACGCCGGGGTCCCGGTCATCGTCGACGCCGGGGTGGGCACGGCCTCGGACGCCGCGCTGGCCATGGAGCTGGGGGTCGACGGGGTGCTCATGAACACGGCCATCGCAGGCGCCAAGGACCCGGTGCGGATGGCCTCGGCGATGCGCAAAGCCGTCGAAGCTGGCAGAGAGGCCTTCCTTTCTGGTCGCATTCCGAGGAAACTCTACGCGACCGCCTCGAGCCCGCTCGAAGGGGTCATCGGCTCGGACCATTGAGCGCTGCGCGCTCGTAACCTGGATCTAACGTGAAACTGCTGATCGCGACCCTGTTTGCGCTCGTCATGGGCAGCGCGCCTTTTCAGTGCGCCGCGGACCCTGATCCCGAGCGGCGCATGACCGACACGCCGGCCGAAGCCCTCTTCGGCTTGAGCGAACGCTTCGAAGCCGAGGGCAACGAAGCGGCGCGGCGGACCACGCTGGAAACGATCATCGAGCGCTACCCGAGCTCCCGCGAAGCGGCGCGAGCGCAAGACATCCTCCACGGGCGCGAGCCGGCCTCCACCGAGGACTCAGCCGAGGGCGCCGCCAGCAGCGGCGGTGCGACCGGCGAGCAGTCGGCCCAGGCGTCCGCGCCCGTCAGTGGCTGACACCCCAGACCTCCCGCTCTCCGGCGGCAGCGTGCGCCCATCCCGCCCCGCGCCGGCCAACCCCCTCCCGCGCGTGATGCTCGTGACCGACGCGGGGGCGCCCGACCCGATCGGACCGCTTCTCACCGCGCTGCGAGCCGTTGACGCGTCGCAGGTGCTGGTCCAGGTGCGCCTGCCGGGGTGGTCGGCCGACGCACGTCGTGCCGCTGCGATCGCCTTGGCGGACACGGGGGCCGCGCTGGTCGTCAACCGGGAGACCGCGCTCGCGCGAGAGCTGGGGGTTGGTGTGCACCTCCCCGAGCAGGGAGCCACGGTCTACGCCACGCGAGCCGAGCTCACGCCCCACGCTCTGGTAGGGCGCTCCTGCCATGATGCCGACGGCGTCGCGCGCGCCGAGGAAGACGGGGCCACCTACGTCACCCTGGGCCCCATTGGTCCGGTCCCTGGGAAGGGCCCTGGCAAGGGCGTCGGCTGGCTCGGCGCGCTCGCGCGGCACAGCAGCCTGCCCGTGTTCGCGCTCGGAGGCGTGGCGCTTTCGGACATCGCGCTGCTGCGCCAGGAAGGAGCGTACGGAGTCGCGCTCATGCGCGCGATCCCCGCGAGCGATGCTCCCGCCACGCTGCTCGCGTCGGTGCTGACGCTCACTCGTTGAGCAGCGTCACCACCACCCGCAGGTGCACACGGGGCGCGCGCACATGGAGCGCAGGCGCCGCAAAGCCGGCCCGGAGCTCGGACGCGACGCAGCGCGCCCCTTCCGTATCGCCGAGCGTGGAGAGCTCCACCTCCGCGTCGCGTACGGCGCCCGTCTCCCCGTTCAGCGTGAGGCGGACGATCACGCTCGCGCGACTGCTCGCTCCACGAGAGAGCGCCGGCACGTAGCAACGCTCCACCAGCCCCGCGAGTTGCGCCCGCGCACGCGCCACCCAGGCGCCCTCGGGGTGCACCGAAGCGTCTCGTGACGAGGGGTCTCCGATGTCGGCGCGCGGGCCCTCCCCCGCCACCACGACGCGCCCGGGGTCGTCCAGCCACGCGCGCAGCCGGTCGTACTCGGCGCGCACCACCAGCGCGCCCTCGGCGTCTACCAGCTCCACGTAGGCGAGGTCGCCTCGCAGCAGGTTCTGGGAGGCGGCTCCGCGCATGAGGCACGCCTGGGCGCCCGCCCCGTCGAAGCCCAGGAAGAACCCGACGCGCAGCGTGCTGGCTGCAGCGCGCTCGCGGAGCGCAGAGGCGGCGGCGACGTCTACCGGAAACTCGATCTCTTCGAGGCCGGACGGAAGAAAGGCGGCCACGCCGGAGAGCACGCGCAGGCTCGGTCGCGCATCGACGAGCAGCGCCTCGCGGCCCTCGTCGTAGGTCCCGAAGCGCCAGTCTCCCGTCGCGACCGAGACCTGATACAGCTCACGGCGACCCACCTCGCTGGCCGCTTCGCAGGCCTCCCGGAGCGACGCATAGTCGCCCAAGGGTCGACCGCCGCGCGGTCCCTGGGCAGCGGCTGGCGCATCCACGCAGATCACCGACACGAGCAGCGCGATGACGGCAGCTCGAGCGACGCGGCGCCCACCGCAGGGACCGAGCGAGCGCGGCGCAGGAGCAGGGGCTGAACAGGCGTACATGAGCCGAAGCTCGCGCGGACGCGCGGCTGGGTCAAAGAACGTGCAAGCGCGCGGTACCCGGCGACGCTCAGCGGATCTCGACGCTGTACGGCAGGGCAGCCAGGATGGGGTCCTCGCAGAGCAAGAGGGGCGCGCTGCTCATGTCGGCGACGCGCGGCGAGATGCGCTCCGCGAGCTCCATCCACAGCGAGAACGTCACGGCCTCCTGGGTACGGGCACCCGTGGCCAGCGACGTGAGGGCTTCGAGCACGCTGGCGTCCCGTGGCCACTCCTCGAGGGGCGCGTCCGCCGGGAGCTCGCCAAGCTCGCGGGCGCGCGCAACCGCAGCCGAGAACCCACCCAGCGTATCGACGAGGCCGAGCCTGTGCCCGGCGAGCCCACTCATCACGCGCCCCTGGGCGACGGCGTGCACTTCGGCTCGTGGCATCTCGCGGCCGGTCCCGACGCGGCGGAGGAAGCGCTCGTAGGCGGAGCGCAGCAGGCCCGCCACCGCGGCGTGCTCGTCCTCCGTCAGACCCCGTGTGGGGGTCATCCACGCGGCACGGGCGCCGCGCGTGATGACCACGGGGCTGACCCCGAGGCGCTCGAAGAGACCCGAAGCGTCGACCTTCCCACCGAGGACGCCGATGGACCCGACGATGGATGCCGGCTGCGCGTAGATCTCGCGCGCGGCGGCCGCGATGTAGTAGCCGCCGCTCGCCGCGACGTCGCCGAGCGAGGCCACGACGGGCTTGCGCCCCGCGAGCCGCCGCACCGCATGCCACATCCGATCGCTCGCCAACGCGGAGCCCCCCGGCGAGTCGATGCGCAGCACGACCGCGCGCACGTTGACGTCGTCCGCGAGGCGACGCACCTCCGTGACGAAGGGCCCGCTGACGGCGCTGGCGCCGCTCGGGGACTCGCCGTCTACGATGTTGCCGGTCACGTGCACGACGGCCACGTGCGGCTCGTGGATCTCGTCCGCCCGTCCATCCGCAGCCAGACGCCCCACCATGGCCACGAAGCCCTCGTCCCGGTCGACGGGCAGCTCGATGGCGCGCACGCGAGGCGCGTCCCCCGCGAGCCGCGCGTGCTCGCGCGCCTCGTCGTCGAAGGCCACGGCGTCGATCAGCCCCGCCGCGCGGGCGGACTCCGCGCCAAAGGGCCCCGTGTCGATGACGGCGCGGGCCCGCGCGAGGTCCCCCTCGAAGCGCCGCGCGACTGACTCGGCGAGGCCAGCGCTGACGTCGTCGAGCAGCGCGTTGGTGGCCTCGCGGGCTGCTTCCGACATGGTGGTCTCGGTGAACATGTCGCCGGCGCTCTTGAAGCGACCCATGGCGATGACCTCGGCGCGCACGCCCACGCTGTCGAGCAGCTGGCGGGCGTAGAAGACCTGCGCGGCGACCCCGACCAGGTTGAGGTGGCCCGCGGGGGTCATGCTGAGACGATCGCAGGCGCTGGCTGCCAGCGCGTAGCCGGCGTTGTCCAGCATGTCGAAGTGACAGTGAACGGGCTTGCCGGCAGCGCGTACACGCCCGATTGCCTCGACGAGATCCGCCACCGTCCCCCAGGCCCCACCCATGGGACCGAGCCGCAGGAAGAGGCCGCGCGCGGTGTCCTGTTGCTCGATCAAGCGCAGCTGGGTGAACACCTGCTGCATCGTGGGCTCTCGCCCGGCCCCGAGCCCGCCGCGGCCCGGTCCGGACGCGGGCGGCGAACGCAGGGCGATCTCGCGCACTTCGACGGCTCCCACCCCACCCGACTCGTCGCGGGGCGCGTCGCCACCCAACGCACAGCGCAGCAAGCAGGTGGACAGCGCACCCACGAGGATGAGCGGCCAGACCCACCAGCGCCGACTACGCGTCCCGCTCTCCTGGTTCATGTCGGGCTCGGAGCGGCGGGCGCGGGGGTCGGAGCGGACGGTGGCGCGGGGGTCGGCGCGGGGGTCGGCGCGGGCGTTGGCGTTGGTGTCGGCGCGGGAGCGGGTGTCGGAGCGGGCGTCGGCGCGGGAGCGGGTGTAGGCCGCAGCGCGTCCAGCCGCTGCCGCGCCGTACTCGCGAGAGAACCACTCGGCGTCCGGTTCAGGTAGTCCTCGTACGCTTGGATGGCTTCACTCCGGCGCCCGAGCGCCTCGTTGGCCCGACCCAGACCGATGAATGCCGGACCGTAGCCCTGGCGGGTGGCCAGCCGAAAGCGCGCGGCGGCGTCATCGGCGCGCCCGCGGCGCAACATCACGTTGGCCAGCCCAGTGGTGGCCTCCGAGGAGCCTGGCCGTACCTCGAGCGCCGCCTGATAGAACGCATCGGCACGCGAGAGGTTCCCGGACGAGAGCGCGGAGTCGCCGTTCTGGATGTACCAGCTGTAGTCACGCCCCTCCGGCGGTCGCCCGTCGTCGAGCGCGACCTCTTCCGCCGAGCGGGAGGTGCCCGTGCCCGTCGCAGCGGTGCCGCCCGTCGCAGCGGTGCCGCCAGCCCGCATCTCGTCGAAGGAGCGGTCATCACGCTCTGTCCCGCCGGAAGCGCCCGTGCCGGCGCCGGCTGCCGGCGCGGCGGCTCCCCCGTCTTCACCCGCCTCAGCAGCGGGTGGCACGACCTCGGCCTCGTCGGCGGCCTCGGGCTGCGGCGCCTCGCCGTCGAGCCGGCGGCGCACGGCGAGCGCACCGGGGTGATCCGGGCGCGCCGCGAGGACGTGAGCGACGTGCGCGCGAGCGGCCTCGGTGCTCCCCGAGCCGAGCAAGGCCCGCGCGAGCACGATGCGGGCGCGCGCGAGACCCGCGTCAGCGCCCACGGCCTGCTGCGCGAGCTCCTCTGCGGCGGCGAGGTTGTCCTGCTCGGCTGCGGCCAAGAGCGCCCCCACCGTCAGCTGGTCCGCGCTCGCGGTGGGCGCCAGCTCCCGGGAGCGATCGAAGTGTCTGCGCGCGCCGATGAGGTCGCCCGTGAGACGCAGCGCGTCTGCGAGCGCCACCCGGGCCTCTGCGGAGTCGGGCGCCTCGCGGACCGCGTCCTCCGCCTTCATCCGGGCCTCTTGCGCGACGTCGCGCGCCACGATGCGGAGCGCCGCCGCCTCGGCCAGGCGCGCGGGATCCTCGCCCGCATCGGCCACCAGGTCCTGGGCGTCGAACTCGTGCATCTGCGCCCTCAGCGCGTAGGCGCGCGACAAGCTCGTGAGGACGCGGGGGTCACGCTCCGCGACGGCGGTCGCCCGAATGAGCTCGTGGATGGCGCGCCGGTAGCCGTCGGCGTCGTCGCGCCGAAGCAGCTCCTCGGCCTCCGCGAGGAAGGGCGCTGCGACGTCCGGGGGAGGCCCGCGCAGCGCAGCGACCTGAGCCATGATGGCGTCGCGCTGCAGGTAGGCCCCCCCGGCCAGCGCGAGCAGCACGACCAAGAACACCCAGCGCCCCCACTTCGGCGACCCGAGGCCCTGCACGCGGACATCGTCTTCGTCTTCGTCCCTTACGGACGCAGCCTGCGTGCGCGGCGCTGGCTGCGCGCGCGGCGCGGCGACGGGCTCCTCCAGCAGGTCGCTCGCGCGGGTGGGCGCGATGGCGCGGTGAGCCGCCTTGGCCGCAGCCGCGGCGGCCGGGTTGGCCCGCTCGGGCGCTGGGGGTGCCGCGAGCGGCCTCGGCGCGACGGGGGCCGGCGCGGCGTCCGCGATCGGACGCGGCGGCTCGGACACCGGGGCGCCAACCTGCGGCGCGCTCACGCGGGGCGCGTCGCTCTCGCGGAAGCCCGCGGGGCTCGCACCGTCTAGCTGGTTTGCGCTCACGGTCGTGGGCGGGGCGACGGCCTCGGTGTTGGGCGAGTAGCCCATCAACGTGCCCTTGGAGCGCCGCGGCGCGACCGACCCAGGCGGCAGGGAGACATGTGACGACGCGGGCGGGACGGAGTCCGGGCGCGACGCGCGCGCCTGCGCGAAGAAGGTCGCGAGCTCCGCGATGGAGCCCAGTGGCTTGTAGGGGTCGCCTTGGCGCGCGATCTCGTCGTACTCGCTCAGCTGCCCGGTCGCGATGTGCTTCTGGAGGTCCCGCAGCGTCGCGACGAGCTCCGTCCGTCCGTCGCGGTGCCGCACGCTCCACGGACGCGCGTCCCCCCCGCCGGGTCGGTAGACCTTGAACAGGTGGGCGCACTGAGTGCACTTGACCGTCGTGCCCCGCTCGGAGACCAAGGTCTCGTCGAAGTCATACTCGGTCCCGCAGTTCTGACAGATGACGTCCATGAATGGGCCGAGCTTACCAGCGTTTGGGGGTCGGGCGCACCCCGGCGACGGCGGCGTCAGAGGGCGAAGACGCCGCGGTTCATCACGCCGACTGGATCCAGCTCTCGCTTGGCCCCGCGCAGTGCAGCTCGGAAGAGCTCCGGCACCTGCTGGGCGTACCACGGCTGGTGTACCCGACCGACTGCGTGGTGGTGCGTGATGGTGCCCCCGTGACGGATGATGGCGTCGCTCGCCGCCTGCTTCACGGCCTGCCACTGCGCGATCTCGCCGCCCTCCCGCCCGGGCATCACGAAGGTGAAGTAGGGCGCCGGCCCGTCGGGGTAGACGTGCGTGAAGCGGCACGACACGAACCCGCGGCCCGCCTCGCGCTTCATGACCTCTCGCACCGCCTGGATGACGCCCGCGTGGAGTGCGTCGAAGCGGTCCCACGTGCACGCGGTCTCGAAGGTGTCGACCACCAAGCCCATGCTGCTCATGAGGTTCAGCATGTACGGCGCGTCGATGAACGCGCGCTTCCACGCTCCGGCGCCGCCTTCGTCGCCGCTCTTCTCCCCCACGGCCGCGTGCTTGGCCCCCTGTGGGCAACGGCCACCGTGGTCCGCCACGAGCTCGAGCGCCCGACCCATGGGCGCGTGGAACGCGTGGTCAGCGCCCTCGAAGCCCAAGATCAGGACGGACGTTCCATCGATGCTGACGAGGTTCAGCGCGGCCTCGCGGGCGTCCAGCAGGCGGCAGTTGGCGGGGTAGAGACCGGACTGCGAGAGGGCCCGCACCGCGGCCACGGCGTCGCGCCACTCCTTGAAGAAGCACGTGGCGGTGCTGCGCTGCGTCGGCTTGGGGCGCACGCGCATCCACGCCTCGGTGATGACCCCCAGCGTGCCCTCGCTCCCGAGGATGAGCCGGTCCGCGCTGGGGCCGGCCCCAGAGCCGGGCAGGCGGCGCGTCTGCAGGACGCCGCGTGGGGTGACCGTACGCGTGCTCTCCACCAGGTCATCGATGTGCGTCGGCCCCATCGCGAAGTGGCCGCCGGCCCGCGTGGCGATCCAGCCGCCGAGGGTCGCGAACTCGAAGGACTGGGGAAAGAACCGCAGGGTGAAGCCGTGCTCGGCGAGCTGTGCCTCGAGACGTGGGCCGCTGGCTCCCGCCTGGAGGCGCGCGCTGTGCGAGACAGGGTCTACCTCCAGCAGCTTGTCCAAGCGCGAGAGGTCGAGCGACACGAAGGGCTGCGCGCCACCCGCAGAGATGCCGCCGACCACGCTCGTCCCGCCCCCGTAGGGCACCACCACGACGTCGCTCTCGCTGGCCCACTCCAGCACCCGCACCACGTCGGCCTCTTCCGCCGGGAACGCGACGCAGTCCGGCGCACCCGCGAAGTCCCCACGGAACCCGCGCAAGATGTCCGGGTAGTTGCGCCCGTGGGTGTGCCGCACGCGCGCCTCTGCGCCGGTGTCGCAGATGGAGGCGAGTGACGCGGGGGGCGTGACGCGCGGCGCGGGGAGCGCGATCGCGTCGAGGGGCACCGGCTCGTCCACGCGCTCCGGACCGAAGCCCAGGAGCAGCTGGGCCTGCTTGCCGCGCTCCCTGCGCTGCTCGGCGCTCGGGAACTGATCCGCCCAGCCCCAGCCCCAGTGACTCTTCTCGCGCTGATCTCGCTCGTGCATCGCCGGACGGTACCAAACGCGGCACCGTCCGCCCAGGCAGATACCCTGACCAAAGTTGAAGTAATTGCGTGAGTGTAGAATACTGGTGGACGTGGATACCGTGCAGCGCCTCGAGTGGTATCGCGACTGGTTCGAGCGTCGCGGCCGGGCCGCGTTCGCAGCCGAATTCGCCTACCCGGCCCTGGTAGCGCGGGAGAACCTCGAGACGGAGACCGAGGCGAGCTTTCACACCGCCTTCATGTCGCGCACGCAGTTCCTCGCCGAGCTGCAGAAGACGGCGGCACCGGGCGCTGAAGAGCGTCCCCTTATCCGGGCGGGCGAGGTGCGTTTCGTCCAGAAGGCCAAGGGCGCAGCCTTCGCGGACCGGGTCGGGGTTGGTCGCGCGCGCAACGCGGACGTGTGGCTCCCGAACCCGCGTGTCTCGAAGTATCACGCGTACTTCTCCGGAACGGCGAGAGACGGCTACACACTCACCGACGCGGACTCGCGCAACGGCACGTGGGTGGACGGAAACAAGCTCACCCCCCGCGAGCCGGCGCCTTTGGCCGACGGCTCCGAGGTGATCTTCGGGCCCCACCGCTTCACCTTCTTCACCGCCGAAGGGTTCTGCGAGAGCATCGCGCGCCGTGCGCGCGCGTGACATCCAGAGCGCCGTGCGCGCGCGTGACATCCAGAGCGCCGTGCGCGCGCGTGACATCCAGAGCGCCGTGCGCGCGCGTGACGACCCGAGCGCCGCGCGCGTGCGTGACTTCCAGAGGCGACCTCAGCGCTGCTCGGGCGCCCCAAGGCTCGCCGCCGTGACGCTCCGATCCGTGCTGACCCCCAGCCGGTACCGCCCCGTCGCGCCAGCCCCATAGCCGCCCACCCAGACCCGGGTGAGGCCGGCGGGGAGACGCAGCTCCACGCGCGGATCGTGGCCTTCTGCGTCATCGTTGCAGCGGTAGGTGCCGTCCGGGAGCTGCAACGCCAGCGTCGTGTCCACGCCGCCCCCATTCACGGTCACGCGCACGTAAGGCAGTGACGCCTCGCTGAGGACCTCGTGATTGGGTTCCGACGCGACGAAGCCGCTGCAGCCAGGCCCCCAGACACGCGCTTCGAGCGGCCCGCCGAGGGTGCCCTCGAGCACCTTCGTGCCTGTGAAGCCCGGAGGCAGCGTGATGTTCCGCTGCCTCCAGCAGCCAAGGGGAGCCAGAGACGCGCAAGCGACCAACAGCGTGGCCACGGCACGGACCCTGCGAGACGCTGATCGGGGAGCGATCGAGGTTGCAATTGAGGATGCGTTCATCGCAGACTTTTCTCGTACAAAGGTACCGCCCGGTGGTGGGGAAAACACGAAAGGGAACACTCGAATGTTGAAAGATATCCGTTCTGCGGCCCAGCGCGCCGCAATCACGATGGCGCTCGCGAGCGTGGCAGTGCTGGTCGGCTGCGGCGGCGGCGGCGGTGGTGGCGGCGTGGGCACCACCACGGGATCCATCGTGGTTGGCCAGCCGGCCACGGTGGTGCTGCGCAACGTCTCGCGCGAGGCGATCTACTACGTCTACATGAGCCCCTCGAGCGACAGCAACTGGGGCGCCGACCTGCTGGGCAGCAACACGCTCGGTATCGGCCAGTCGCTCACGCTGTCCAACATCACCGCTGGCGTGTGGGACATCCGCGTCGTGGACGGCAGCGGCCACTGGAAGGAGTGGCGCAACGAGGAGATCCATCCGGGGACGCAATATACCCTGGACGTAGACGGCGAGAACTGGAACTCGCAGCGCTGAGCGTTGCCCCTATCGGCTAGAGCCCCCATACTGCTTCGCGATGCGCATGCCCTCCCCCGTCTGGGCTGCGGTCGCGACGCTCGCTCTCGCCTCCGCTGTTCTCCTTGGTCCGCCCCGCGCCGACGCGTCTCGTACGCACACGGTCCGCGCGGGGCAGACGCTCGGCCAGATAGCCCAGCGCTATCGGGTCTCGGTCGATGACATCAAGGCCGCCAATCGCATGCGCGGGACGCGCATCCGGGCTGGCCAAGAGCTGACCATCCCGACAGCCGGGGAGGTGTATGCGCGCCCCGGACAGACGTTGGAGCGCATCGCCCGGGCCAACGACGTCAGCGTGGAGTCCCTGCGCCGCGCGAACCACCTGCGCGGCAACCCGCGGCTCCGGGCCGGTCAACGGCTGATCCTGCCCGGCTTCGAGCCCGCGCCCACGGAGCCCGAGAGCTGGGGCGAGCCAGAAGCGCCCGGGGTGGTCGAGCTACGGCGCGCGGGGGAAGAGCCCATCGTCGCCACGCTGCGGGTCGAAGAGGGGGTGAGCCGTACGGGCCTGCGCTACCTCGAGGGCATGCTGCGGCGCGACGAGCGCGACATCGACCGGCACACCACGCCTCGGATGGCGTTGCTGCTGGCGCAGATCAGCGATCACTTCGGGGGGCGCACCATCACCGTGGTCAGCGGCTTCCGCGACCCGCGCCGCTTCAGCGGCTCCGGCAGCCAGCACGTCGCGGGCATCGCGTCGGACATCCAGGTGCAGGGCGTGCCCCACCGCACGGTGTGGGAGTACTGCCGCACCATCGACGCGGTGGGCTGCGGCTTCTATCCCCGCAGCAGCTTCGTGCACGTGGACGCCCGCGAAGAGCGCACCCACTGGGTGGATTGGTCGCGGCCCGGCCGACGCCCGCGCTACGGCACGCTGCGCGGCCCCGCACCCCGCGGCCGCCGCCCGTTCATCAGCATGCCAGACCCCACCGAGACGCTGCCCATCGAGGTGCCCGTGGTGGAGGACGACCCGATGTACGTCGCGCCCATGCCGTCCGCCCAGCCCGCTCCGGTGGTCGCGGGAGGCTCGCGCGAAGACGACAGCGAAGAGCCCTGAGCGCGCGCCCCTTCGCACACGGGCGCGGGGCCGCGCTGGCCCACGTGGGCTGCCGCATCAGACGAGACGAGAACGACAAAGGGCGCGACGGATAGTGACCGCCGCGCCCTCTCTCATGTCCCCGTAGGGCGGCCCACTGCGCAGGCCGCGCGGGCCTCAGTCGCCGTCGCTCTTCGCCGCGCGGTCGTATGCCGTCGCGCTGGCCTTCACGAAGTCGCGGTTCATGCGCGCGATGAAGTCCACCGAGATGCCCTTCGGGCAGGCCGACTCACACTCGCCATGGTTGGTGCAGCTGCCAAAGCCCTCGTTGTCCATGGCGGTGACCATGTTGCGGGCGCGCTCGGGGCGCTCGGCCTGACCCTGCGGCAGGAGCCCGAGGTGGGTGATCTTGGCCGCAGTGAAGAGGCTGGCCGAGGCGTTCGGACAGGCCGCGACGCAGGCGCCGCAGCCGATGCACTCGGCGGCGTCCATGGCCATGTCGGACACAGCCTTGGGGATGGGCGTGGCGTTCGCGTCGAGCGGGGCGCCCGTGCGAATGCTGATGTAGCCACCCGCCTGGATGATGCGGTCGAAGCCGCTGCGGTCCACGACGAGGTCCTTCACCAGCGGGAAGCCCGCCGCGCGGAACGGCTCGATCCAGATGTCGAAGGGGCCGTTCTTGAACTGCCGCATGTGCAGCTGGCAGGTGGTGGTCAGCTTCTGCGGCCCGTGGGCCTCGCCGTTGATGACCATGCCACACATGCCGCAGATGCCCTCGCGGCAGTCGTGATCGAACGCGATGGGCTCCTTGCCCTTCTCGATCAGGTCTTCGTTCACGACGTCGAGCATCTCGAGGAAGCTCATGTGCTCGTCGGCCTCGACCTTGTAGTCCTCGAACTTGCCCTGCGCCGTGGGGGACTTCTGGCGCCAAACGTGGAGCGTGATGTTGAACGTGCTCATGTCTCTCCTGCTCCGTTACTTGTAGCTGCGCTTGCTGGGCTTGACGTAGTCGAAGGTGAGGGGCTCCTTGTTGAGCTCCGGCTTGGCGGTGTCGCCCGTGTAGCCCCAGGCCGAGACGAACGCGAAGTTGTCGTCGTCGCGTGCGGCCTCGCCGTCCTCCTCGTGCTCGGCGCGGAAGTGGCCGCCGCAGCTCTCTTCGCGCGTGAGCGCGTCGATGCACATCAGCTGGCCCAGCTCGAAGAAGTCTTCGACCCGGCCGGCCTTCTCGAGCGTCTGGTTCAGCTCCTCGCCGGTGCCCGTGATCTTCAGGTGCTTGTCGAACTCGGCGCGCAGCTTGGGGATCTGGCGGAGCGCCTCCTCGAGGCCCTCCTTGGTGCGCGACATGCCGCACTTGGTCCAGATGATCTTGCCCAGCTCCCGGTGGAAGTAGTCGGGGCCGTACTTCGGCTCCGGGGCGCTCATCAGGCGCTTGATGCGCTCCTTCACGTCCTTGAGCGTCTTCTGGACCTCGGGGTGGTCCGTGCCGATCTCCGGGAAGGTGCGCTGGCCGATGCGCTTGCTGGCCTCGGTGCCGATGTAGTTACCCACCGTGTACGGCAGCACGAAGTAGCCGTCCGCGAGGCCCTGCATGAGCGCCGACGCGCCCAGGCGGTTGGCGCCGTGGTCGCTGAAGTTGGCCTCACCGCCCGCGAACAGGCCGGGGATGGTGGTCATGAGGTTGTAGTCCACCCAGATGCCGCCCATCGTGTAGTGGGTGGCCGGGTAGATGCGCATCGGCGTCTTGTACGGGGACTCGCCGGTGATGCGCTCGTACATGTCGAAGAGGTTGCCGTAGCGCTCGCGGATGATGGGCTCGCCCAGGCGCTTGATGGCGTCGGCGAAGTCCAGGTAGACCGCGCGGCGCTCGCCGTCGACGACCGGCCCGACACCCAGCCCCTCGTCGCAGACATACATGGCGTTGCGGCTGGCCACGTCACGGGGGACGAGGTTGCCGAAGGCCGGGTACTTCTCTTCGAGGTAGTAGTAGCGGTCCTTCTCCGCGATCTGCTCCGGGGGCTTCCCGCAGTCCTCCTTCTTGCGGGGCACCCAGACGCGTCCGTCGTTGCGGAGCGACTCGCTCATGAGGGTGAGCTTGCCCTGGTACTCACCGGCGCGCGGGATGCACGTGGGGTGGATCTGCGTGTAGCAGGGGTTCGCGAACAGAGCGCCCTTCCTGTGCGCGCGCCACGCCGCGGTGCAGTTGCTGCCCATGGCGTTGGTGCTGAGGAAGAAGACGTTGCCGTAGCCGCCCGTGCAGAGCACGACGACGTCGGCCACGTGCGGCTCGATCT
This sequence comes from Sandaracinaceae bacterium, assembly GCA_020633075.1. Classification (GTDB taxonomy): domain Bacteria; phylum Myxococcota_A; class Polyangia; order Polyangiales; family Houyiibacteriaceae; genus JADJJE01. The sequence continues at coordinate 221,838 of JACKEI010000001.1, read as the reverse complement.
CGCCGGTCTTCAGGTTGCGCGTGATGATGCCGCGCGCCTTGCCGTCGACGACGACCAGGTCGAGCATCTCGCTGCGCGTGATCATCTCCACCGTGCCGGCCGCGACCTGGCGCTCGAGGGCCTGGTAGGCGCCGAGCAGCAGCTGCTGGCCCGTCTGCCCGCGGGCGTAGAAGGTGCGCGAGACCTGGGCACCACCGAAGGAGCGGTTGGCCAAGAGGCCGCCGTACTCGCGCGCGAAGGGCACGCCGGCCGCGACGCACTGGTCGATGATGTTCACGCTCAGCTCGGCCAACCGGTAGACGTTGGCCTCACGGGCGCGGAAGTCGCCGCCCTTCACCGTGTCGTAGAACAGGCGGTAGACGCTGTCTCCGTCGTTCTGGTAGTTCTTGGCGGCGTTGATGCCGCCCTGGGCCGCGATGGAGTGCGCGCGCCGCGGGCTGTCCTGGAAGCAGAAGCACTTCACCTTGTAGCCCAGCTCGCCCAGGCTGGCCGCCGCGGCGCCACCGGCCAGACCGGAGCCGACGACGATGATCTCGTACTTGCGACGGTTGGCGGGCGCGACGAGCTTGCCGGCCATCTTGTGCTTGGTCCACCGCTGCTCGATGGGGATCGACTTATCGGGTTCGTTCGAACGAAGTTCCATGATCTCTCCGAAGCTCTTGGTCAGTGGTCGCCGGCGGGCGCGTCGTTGACGGGGGCGGCTGCGTCGGCCATCGCGGCCTCGTAGCCGGCGGGGGCCTCGATGTAGCCGAGCTGAACGCTGATGGGGAACATCAGGTTGGCGACCGTGAGGATGGTGGCGAGACCCACCGCGGCGTCACGCCGCAGCGGGTTGTACTTGGGGTGGTTGGCCCCGATGCTCTGGAAGGCGCTGAAGAAGCCGTGGTAGATGTGCAGGCCCAGCGCCAGGTTGCCGGCGATGTACACGAGCGCGAGCACGGGGTGGCTGAGGCCCGCGTAGAAGTTCCAGAACGGGTTCTCGAAGTGCGCTGCGTTGAAGAGCTGCGGCGCCAACGTGAAGTGCAGCAGGTGGAAGCCCACGAACAGGAAGAGCGCGATGCCGCTGATGGGCATGGCCTTGCTGGCGAAGGTGGCCTCGTGGTGCTTGGTCACGTGGTAGGCCTGCGGGCGGGCATCTTTGTTGCGCGTGACCAACGTGAAGGCCGACGCGATGTGGATGCCGAAGCAAGCCAACAACAGAAAGCGCGTGGGCCAGACGATGAAGGGCAGGTTGGCCAGCCCCTCGGCGTACTCGTTGAATGCGACCTCGCCCGCGTAAGCGTTGAGGTTGCCGAGCATGTGGCCAATCGAGAAGCCGATGATCACGAGGCCCGACAGGGCCATCGCCACCTTCTTACCGATGGTGCTCTGATAGAGCGTGAGCGCTCTCTGCATGGGTATCTCCTGCTGAAGTTCGCGGTCATCCCCGCCGAGGCGGGAGGAGGGAGCGGGGTGGCTCTCCGCGCGTTGTACGTCACGCGAGCCGAATGGCCGGCGCTATACAACGTACGCAGGCGCTTGTCGACGTGAGGCGTCCCCCGGGCGTACCGTAACGGGACGAGCCTGCCCTCGACTCCTGTCACACCGGAACGGAGCCGCACCCATGAGCCACCCCACCCCCAGCGTGACCCTCGACATCGTCTCGGACGTAGTTTGTCCGTGGTGTGTGATCGGCTACAAGACGCTCGAGCGGGCGCTCGGGTCCCTGGGCCTGACCGAGAGCGCCGCCGTGCGCTTCCGACCCTTCGAGCTGAACCCCCACATGCCAGCCGGCGGGCAGCACCTGGGGGAGCACATCGCCCAGAAGTATGGCTCCAGCAGCGAGCAGAGTCGGACGGCGCGAGCACGGCTGACATCACTCGGGGAGTCGCTGGGCTTCGCCTTTCGTTTCAGCGAGGACTCACGCATCTACAACACGTGGAAGGCGCACCAGCTGCTGCACTGGGCCCACGAGACAGCGGGGGCGCGCGCGCAGATCGAGCTGCAGCTCGCGCTGTTCTCAGCCTACTTCACGGCTGGGGAGCCCATCGACCAGGTCGAGGTCCTGGCCCGGGTCGCGGAGCAGGCCGGGCTACCCGCGCAGGAGGCCGCGGACGTGCTGTATGACGAGCGCTACGCCGGCCTGGTGCGCGCCGAGGCCGAGGCCTTTCGCGACAAGGGCATCCACGCGGTGCCCAGCGTGGTCATCAACGGGCGCAGCCTGCTGACCGGCGCGCAGAGTGAAGACGTGTTCGTGCGGGCCCTGACCCGCGCCCTCGAGCCTGCGGCGGAGGCCCGGCCATGAGCGACGTCGGACGCCGCGACACGCTCAAGATCCTGGCCACCACGGGCGCAGTGGCCGCCGTGGGCTGCCGCGTGGACGCCAGCCCCAGCAGCACGGCAGGCGTAGCCCCAGCTCAGACCGAGACCCCCAGCGAGAGCCAGCACACCATGACCCAGACCCCCCTCGACACGGCCTCTAGTGACCCTGTGCTCAGCGCCGAGCGCCTGGGCTTCTTGTGGCGCACGCAGGATCCGTTCTTGTTCTGTGCGCACCACCTGGACCAGTACCCCGCCGGCAACGCGCAGTTCGGTCCGACGGTGCCGCTGACCGGCCGCAACATGGGCAGTGACTTCGAGGTGCGCGACGGCTTCCGCATGTACCACGGGCTCGTCGTTCCGGGCTTCCCGCGGCACCCGCACCGCGGCTTCGAGACCGTCACCGTAGTGCGCACGGGTCTGCTCGATCACTCGGACTCCATGGGCGCGGCAGCGCGCTTCGGTGGCGGCGACGTGCAGTGGATCACCGCTGGCGCGGGCATCCAGCACTCGGAGATGTTCCCACTGCTGTCGAGCGAGAGAGACAACCCCCTCGAGCTCTTCCAGATCTGGCTGAACCTGCCGCGCGCGGACAAGATGGTGGCGCCCTACTTCACCATGCTGTGGAACGAGACCATCGAGCGCGTGGTGACGCGCGACGAGGCAGGTCGCGCAACGGAGGTCGCCGTCATCGCAGGCAGGCTGGGCGAGACGGCGGGCCCTCCACCGCCCCCCAACTCCTGGGCCAGCGCGGCCGAGAACGACGTGGCCATCTGGACGGTCAAGCTGGAGCCGGGTGCACGCTTCACGCTGCCCGCCGCGAACGCTGGCGCGCGCCGCACGATCTACCTGCACCAAGGCGCCGGGCTGCGCGCAGGCGAGCGGGAGCTACCCGGCGGACACCAGTTCGAGCTGCGCGCCGACGTGGCGGTGGACATGGTCAACGGCGACGAGGCGAGCGAGTTCCTGCTGCTGCAGGGCAAGCCCATCGGCGAGCCCGTGGCGCACCACGGCCCCTTCGTGATGAACACGCGCCAGGAGCTGCAGCAGGCGTACATGGACTATCAGCGCACGCAGTTCGGTGGCTGGCCCTGGCGCGCGGACGACCCGGTGCACGGGCCCGAGCCGGTGCGCTTTGCCCGGCACGCCGACGGGCGTGAAGAGAGGCCCGCGCGGGGCTAACGGCGCGGTGTGGTGCGACGCTGGGCCACTCCTCGCACCGAGCATCGACGAGGCGTCAGGCCTCACGCGCTCGATGCGCGCTCACTCGGGCGGGTCGAGGTAGTCCACCAGCTCCCCGCGGAAGGTGCGCAGCGTGCTGCGCCCGCCGGCGCGGGCCACCAGCGTCTCCGGGCCCACGGGCACCTTTCCGCGCCCGTTGGGGGTGTCCACGATGAACTTCGGCAGCGCGATGCCGCTGAGCCGCCCCTGCAGCGCGCCCATGATGCGGATGCCCGTGTCGAGCGGCGTGCGCAGGTGGCCGGAGCCGCGCACGGGGTCCATCTGCAGCAGGTAGTACGGGCGCACCCGGCGCTTCACGAGTCCTCGGAACAGGGTCTCTAGCGTGTCCGCGTCGTCGTTGATGCCGCGCAGCAGCACCGCCTGGTTCATGACGGGGAAGCCCGCGTCCACCAGCCGCGCGAGCGCCGCGCTGGACTCCGGCGTGAGCTCCTTCGGGTGGTTGAAGTGCGTCATGATCCAGATGCTCGGGTGCGCCCGCTTCAGGGCCTGGACCAGCTCGTCGGTGATGCGCTGCGGGATCGTCACGGGAGCCCGCGTGGCCAGGCGCACGTTGGTGAGGTGGTCAATCTGCGCGAGCCGCTCGAAGAGGCGCGCGATGCGGGTCGTGCTCATGACCAGCGGGTCGCCCCCCGAGACGATGACCTCTTGCACCTCGGGGTGGCTCTCGATGTAGGCGAAGGCCTCCGCCAACGCGTCGAGTGAGCGCGCGCCGCCACCGTCGCCGACCATGCGGCTGCGCGTGCAGAAGCGGCAGTAGACGGCGCAGCGGTCCGTCGCCAAGAGCAGCACGCGGTCGGGGTAGCGCTGGATGAGCTGGGGCGCGACCTCGTGCGCCTCCTCGCCGAGCGGGTCGCGCAGGTCACCGGGGACCTCCACGGCTTCGTCCGCGACCGGGACGCACTGACGGCGGATGGGGCAGGCCGGGTCGTGCTTGTCCGCGAGGCTCAGGTAGTACGGGGTCACCGACATGGGGAAGCCCCCAGCCAGCGCCCGTCGCGCCCCCTCACGCTCGCTGTCGCTCAGGCAGAGCGCGGCTTCCAGACCCTCGAGCGTGGTGATGGCCTCGCGCGCCTGAGAGCGCCAGTCCGGCATCACGTCGAGACGCTCTGACGCCGCCTGCGAGGGCGCCACAGGGGGCGCTGCCGCGGGAGCCAAGGGCGGGGGAGACGAGCTGGCCGCCAACGGGAGCTTGTGGAGCGAGCGAGACACGGGGTCCGAGTATGGAGGCACGTGGACCGCAGCGCGAGGCGTATACACTTGGAATACGCTTTGTCCGGCGCGCGTGATCCATCCGGTGCGACCCGGGGCTACAGTGTGGGCATGAACTTCTCCACTTGGATTACTCCCAGCGCGTGGCACGGCTCCACGAAGTCGCTCGCGCTGCGTCTGGCGGGCCTCAGCGCCCTCTGCGCGTCTCTCGCAGGTTGCCCCCTCGAAGAGGGCAACCCGGACGGCGGGCCGCCGCGGGGCGACATGGACGTTGTGTGCACGACCGAGTACGCGCCGGTCTGCGGCACGGACGGTGTGACCTACGGCAACGCGTGTGAAGCCAACGCGCGCGGCGTGCGCGTCTCCCACTACGGGCCGTGCGACGACAACCCGGAGGTCCGCTGCGGCGGGATCTACGGGGAAACGTGTGGGGCCGACGAATACTGCGACTACTCAGGCGCTGCTGCGGACCTCATCGCCTTCCCGGAGCCCATCGACGGGGGCGGCGCCCCACCCCCGGGTCCATCGGGCGTCTGTCGACCCATCGACGTGCGTTACTGCGGTACGGACTCGGACTGCGCGAGCGGTGAGTACTGCAACCTCGGCTCCACGGCCGAGCCCGGCGGAGACGTCCCGTTCTTCATTCCGCCGCCCTATGACGCGGGGGTGATCGCCATCGACGCAGGGATCCCTGCCGACGGCGGCGGCGCACGCCTGGACGCGGGGGCTCCACCCCCCCGAGGCATCTGCGAGCCGCGTGAGGTGCGCTACTGCTTCAGCGTCGACGACCCGGCGTGCCTCGAGGGCGAGTACTGCGACCTGAGCGGCCTGGGCATCGACTTCGCGCCGCCCGCGCCAGGGACTCCCGGTGACCCGGCGCGCCCCATCATCGCGCCCCCCGGCGTCTGCCGTCCGGACGTGGACCCGCCCGGTTGCCCGGACGTGAACGAGCTGGTGTGCGGCAGCAACGGCATCACCTACCAGAACCGCTGCGTGGCCGAGTCCATGGGCGCCACCGTCGTGTCCGAGGGCCGCTGCCCGCCCGGCGGTCACCGCGTGTGTGGCGGCTGGGTCGGAGACACCTGCGCGGCCGACGAGTACTGCTACTTCGAGCCCGCGACCTACTGCGACTACGCGGACGCCTCCGGCGTGTGCATGACGCGCCCCCAGATCTGCACCCGCGAGTACGGCCCGGTGTGCGGCTGCAACGGCGAGACCTACGGCAACCCCTGCGAGGCAGCCGCGAACGGGACGTCGGTGGCCACGTACGGCGCGTGCCAGACCGACCCGGTTCCCGGTGACGTCGGCGCCGCCTGTGGTGTCCGCGGCGTGCAGGCCTGCCGTGACGGGCTCTTCTGCCAGTACCCGGCGGACGCCATCTGCGGCGCGGCCGACGCCCCCGGCACCTGCGCGCAGATCCCGGAAGTGTGCCCAGACATCTGGGCACCGGTCTGCGGCTGCGACGGGCGCATCTACGGCAACGACTGCGACGCGGCGGCGAACAGCACCTCCGTCGGTCCGCGCTCGAACTGCCTCGCGCCCTGAGCGAGAGGCGGCCGTCAGGAGCCGCACGCGCGGGCTGCCCTGGACCGGCGATGCACCTGCGGGTGCTCAGCCGGCCTTCGGCAGCCCGCTGCCCATGTGCAGGGCCTTGAGGGCGCGGTCCTTGTAACCAACGGTCGTCGCCGAGACGACGCGGAAGACGGCCTGCTGGATACGCCAGCCGTCGGCGGTCTTCACGTACTCGTCCGTGTAGTAGCCGCCGATGACGTTGAGCACCTGAGCGTTGGTGTCCAGGAGGTTGTAGGTGAGGCCCCAGATACCCCTGGCGCGCCCGTCCCCCAGCAGCTCGATCTGGGGCGGCCCCCCGTGGTGGATCTCCACGATGTTGGGCTGACAGCCCACCTTCTCGAACACGGCGTAGAGCTCGTCACGGTGCCGCACGAGTCCCACGGGGCCGTCGTAGTCGATGAGCACCTCGCCCTCCACGAAGCAGTCGCGCACCGCCTCGACGTTCTTCTGGTCGCAGCTGTACCAGTAGTGGGCCTTCAGCTTCTTGATGTCCTCGATGTCCTCGAGGCGCTCGATGCGCCGCAGCAGCGTGTCGTCCATGCCGCGACTCTAGTGCACGTTCCAGGTTCGGCGGAAGCCCTGGCTTGTTCGAAGGCCCGCATGTGCTCTAGCGCGAAGCGCCGGGGCAGCACGAGCCGGCGTCAGATGTGACCAAAGGCGACGTCCAACAGGAGCATGGACACCCACGCCAACCCTGCGCTGGCGGGCAGCGTGACGACCCACGCGACGAGGATGTTGCCCGCCACGCCCCAGCGCACGGCCGAGAGGCGCTTGCTCGCGCCGACGCCCATGATGCAGGCGTTGATGCAGTGCGTGGTCGAGACGGGGATGCCGAGCAGGCTAGCCCCGAAGATGGTGGCGGCGCCGCTCGTCTCCGCCGCGAACCCCTGCAGCGGCGAGATGCGGATGATCTTGGTGCCCATGGTCTTGATGATGCGCTTGCCGCCCGCCGCCGTGCCGAGCCCGATGGCTGCGGCGCACACGATGACCACCCACTGGGGCACCGTGTCTGGGCTGGTGGGCAGCATCCACTCGGGGACGCCGACGTAGCCACCGGCCATGAACGAGGCGAGGGCGAGGGTGATGATACCCATCGACTTCTGGGCGTCGTTCGAGCCATGCGAGAAGGCCATGGCCATGGCCGACGCGAGCTGCAGGCGGCGCGAGATGGTGTGGACCAGCGCGGGGCGCACCCTCCGGAAGACCCACGTGAGGCCGACCATCACGAAGAACGCGAGCACGAAGCCGATGGTGGGCGAGAGCACGAGGGGCACCAGGATCTTCTGCTTGAGCGCGCCCCAGTAGAACGCGTCCACGCCGCCGTGAGCGACGACGGCGCCGGCCAGGCCACCCACCAAGGCGTGGCTGCTGCTCGACGGGATGCCGTACCACCATGTGATGATGTTCCAGGCGGACGCGCCGACGAGGGCAGCGAGCACCACCAGCTGCGTGACGATGGCCGGGTCCGTGAAGCCGCTCGCGATGGTGCGCGCCACGGCCGTGCCGGTGACGGCTCCGGCGAAGTTGAGGACGGCCGCGATCATCACGGCGGTCCGCAGCGGTAACACGCCCGTCGACACGACCGTGGCGATGGCGTTCGCGGCGTCGTGGAAGCCGTTGATGTAGTCGAAGATGATGGCTGCGACCACCACCGCAATGAGGAGACTAACCATGCTTGACGGCGAGGTTGCGGAGCGTGTGGGCGACCCGGTCGAAGCGGTCGATGGCGTCCTCGAGGGCGTCTAGGACCTCCTTCTCGCGGAGCAGCACCTTGGCCTCCACGGCGTCGTCGTGGAAGAGGTCGCTCACCGCCGCGCGAAACACGGTGTCTCCCTCCTTTTCGAGTGCCCGCAGCGTGCGCGAGTGCTCAATCAGCTTTGGGTAGCGTCGCTTGCGCAGCTCCGGCATGGCGCTCTCGAGGGCCGATGAACACTTCTCGAGGGTCTCCATCAAGCTGACCATGGGCGCCGTCGGTCGCTCCACACCGTAGAGCACGCACACGCGCGCCGCGTGGTTCATCATGTCGATGATGTCGTCCATCTCGGTGGCGAGCAGGTGCAGGTCTTCGCGGTCGAGGGGGGTGACGAAGGTCCGCGCGAGCGCGTCCTCCATCTCGTAGAGCACGCCGTCGGCCGTGTGCTCGATCACCTGCACGGCCTCGCGCACCTCTTCCGCGGTGACGTTGGTGTCGCGGAAGCGCAGCAGCGCGGTGGCGCACTCCTCGGCCAGGGTGGCCTGACGCTCTAGGAACGTGAAGAAGTGGTCTTCCTTGGGAAGGAACCAATCGATGACCGCCTGTAAGCCCATGGTCGCCGGGGTTAGAGGATGGCGCGCAGATGGTCAAGGGGGGCCAGGCTACTCGGCTGCTTCCACGTGCTCGGACGACGTCTCTGTTTCCCCGCTTGGAGCCGCCTCCGGGTGCGATTCCGATGACGCCTGGATGGGCAGCTGCACGCTCGCGGATGCTCGCGTGGCGCGGCGCTTCTTGGGCCCTCGCTCCTTGCCGGTGGACTCGCCCTGGAGGGCGCGGACGTCCGAGAGCGCCGCCTCGAGGGCGGGCTGACCCATGGCGAAGACCTTGGCGTAAGCGAGCGCGCGGCCCGCACTGGCGAGCAGCTGCGCAGCCGCCTCTTTGGTGTCATGGCGAGCGGCCTCGAGCGCGCGCTCGAGCGACTCCACCTGGACCTGACACGAAAGGAGCGCGTGGGCGTCGGCCTCCAGGCTGTCGCGATCCACATCGGGGAAGCGCACCTCCGCGAAGGGGCCACGGAAGAGCGCGAGGATGTCCGCGCCAAGAGGCGGGGTGGGATCGAACGCGACCGTGAGGGGCGCTCGCGTGGAGGCGGAGGTGCTGTTGGGGGACGAGCTGCGGGTGGATGAGCCGGTGGACGAATTCATGGGTGACCTCACGGGGTGGCGCTGGCCGAACCAGCTGTACACCCGTTCAGTACCGCAAAGGCGACGCGCGAGCAAGTTCGCGACGCGCAGCCGTGCCGCCGCATCAGACCAAGGTGGTCTCTCCGTCGTCCTCGTCGCCCTCGTCGATGACGCCCTCGTAGTAGAAGCGCTCCTCGACGATGCGCCCCCCCGACCAACGCTGGGCCGCGACCTCCTCGATGCGCATGATGCGCCCGTCGGCCCCCTTGAACCGAATCTGCCACTCGACGAAGGCCCGCCCCGTGGTCTCGTCGCATGCCATCGAGAGCGCGCGACTGTGCGGCGGCTCCCCCTGCTTGGCGAGGGACTCTCGCTCGAACGCCATGCACGCCGACCGTCCTGCCCGCGCGAGCTCGTGGTTCTCGAAGACGACGACGTCGTCGGCGTAGAACTGATCGATGGCGTCGACCGAGCGGCCGCCTTCGACGAGAGAGATGAGCTGCGAGACGCGGTCACGTAGTGTCATGGCAATCGCAGACCATATCACCCGCAATCGAGCGCTCTGTCTACCGCAACGGTCGGTTGATGGTACAATCAGCGCGTGAGACGACTTTCCCTCGACCCGGGGCGCGTGACGCGCGCGCTCCTCGTGATGGCTTTGGGCCTGGCAGGCTGTGACACGGTTGGCACCATCGGCACCGCGCCGGCGGACAGGCCGCTCCCCCCGGAGCCCGAACCTCCGCCGCCGCCCTTCGCGCCTGCGCCTGCGCAGCTGCTGCGGCTGACCGCCGAGCAGTTCGACAACGCGGTCCACGATCTCTACGGCGAGTCCGTGGTGAGCGCGCTGCCCCTCGAGCCCGACGTCCGCATCGGTGGGTTCTTCGCGGTGGGTGCCGGTGTGGACAGCGTCTCCGAGACCGGCGTGAACCAGTACGAGGCGCAGGCGCTGTCCATTGGCGAGCAGGTCATGGCCCCCTCCGCCACTCGCGACGCGCTGGTTGGATGCACCCCGGCAGGCGTCACGGACGACGCATGCGCCCGCTCGTTCATCACGCGTCAGGGACGCCTCACCTATCGGCGCAGCCTGACCGAGCCCGAGATCACCCGCTTCGTCGCGCTGGCGAGCGAGGCGGCCACCGTGCGCGGTGACTTCTACGCCGGGCTGAGCCTGGTGGTGGCGGCACAGCTGCAGTCGCCGAACTTCCTGTACCGGAACGAGCTAGGCGTCCCAGCCGAGCCCGAGGGGGCGGAGGAGCCGGGCGTGCGCGAGCTGCGAGGCACCCAGCTGGCGAGCCGTCTGAGCTTCTTCCTGTGGAACACCACGCCCGACGCGGCGCTCTTGGATGCTGCAGAGAGCGGCGCCCTCGACACGCCGGAGGGACTCGAGACGGAGACCCGGCGCCTGTTGGAAAGCCCGCGCGCTCGCAGCGCAGTGCGCTCGTTCTTCTCGGAGATGCTGGAGCTCGACAAGCTGGACAACCTCTCGAAGGACCGCAACGCGTTCCTGCACTACTCACCGGCCGTGGGGCCTGCGGCGCGTGAGGAGACGCTGCGCACCATCGAGAACCACGTGTTCGACGAGGACGCCGACTACCGCGACTTGATGACGACGCGCACGACCTTCATCGACCGCACGCTGGCCGCCATCTACGAGGTCCCGGCGCCCACGCGCGAGGGCTACGCGCGCTACGAACACCCCTCCACCAGCCCGCGTCGTGGCATCCTGGGGCAGCTTTCCTTCTTGGCGCTGCGCGCGCACGCCACCCGCTCCTCGCCCACCCTGCGCGGACGCTTCGTGCGCATCAACCTGCTGTGCACGGAGATCCCGCCGCCCCCAGCCAACGTGGCCGTGGACCTGAGCAACACGGACGCGACGCTCTCCATCCGCGATCAGCTCTTCGAACACCGTGAGAACCCGGTCTGCGCGAGCTGCCACGAGCTCATGGACCCTATCGGGCTCGGCTTCGAGAACTTCGATGGGCTCGGCCAGCACCGTGACGTGGAGTGGCTGCTCACCTTCGGTCCCGACGGCGACGTCCTGCGCGACGAGAACGGAGACCGGGTGCTGCAGCGCGGGCAGGACATCGACGCCACGGGCGAGCTGGACGGAACGCTCTTCAGCAACCCCCTCGAGCTGACCGAAGCCCTTCGCAACCACCCCGACCTGCCGCGCTGCTTGGCACACAGCATCTATCGCTACGCCACGGGTCACCAGGAGCTGCGCACGGAAGAGATCGAGCTGCGCAGCCTACGAGACAGCTTCGCTGCGTCGGGCTATCGCGTGAAGGAACTGCTGGTGCAGGTGGCCCTGTCGCGAGGCTTCCGCCGCGCGAGCGGCCTGCGCGCCATCCCGGAGGACACGAACTGATGCGCACCAAGAAGCTATCCAGGCGCACCATGTTGAAGGGCATCGTCGGAGGTGGCGCTGCCGTCACCATCGGGCTGCCCATGCTCGACATCTTCTGCAACAGCAACGGGACGGCGCTCGCCGCCGGGTCACCGTTCCCCAAGCGCTTCGGCACCTGGATCTGGGGCAACGGCAACATCCCAGAGCGCTGGACGCCGCTGTCGACCGGCCGCGAGTACACGCTGAGCGATCAGCTGCGCCCCCTCGCGCCCGTGCTCTCCGACGTGACGGTCGTGTCGGGGACCATCGCCGCGTCGGTCGCGCGTGAGCCACACAACGACGGCTCGGCCTCGTTCCTCTCGGGGACGCCCATCGTCGCCACCGGGCAGCACACCATCGAAGCGCCCACCATCGACGTGCTGGTGCGGAACGCGATCGGCGGCTCGACGGCCTTCGGCGCGATCCAAGCCGGCGTGGACCCCGGCTTGGGCAACAGCACAGTGAGCGTCAACGGCCCCGGGAGTACCAACCCGGCCACGGTGAGCCCGCTGGCCCTCTACCAACTCCTCTTCGGCGAGGGCTTCGCCCTGCCTGGTGAGGAGCCCGTGATCGACCCCATGTGGCAGCTGCGGCGCAGCGCGCTCAGCGCGGTCATGGAGGAGTCGGCCACGCTGCGCAGCCAGCTGGGCACGCACGACCAGCGGCGCCTGGACGAGCACCTCAACGGCATCCGTGAGCTGGAGCTGCGCCTGCTGCGCTTCGAGGAGGACCCGCCCAACCTCGCGTCCTGTGCGCTCCCGCCCATGCCGGCAGCGGAGTATCCGGAGCTCAACAGCCGTCCGCAGATGAAGCAGCGTCACCGCATCATCGCGGACATGCTGACCATGGCGCTGGCCTGCGACCGCACGCGCGTGGTCCACACCATGTTCACGCACGGCGGCAGCAACGTGCGTTTCCCGGGCGTCGCCACGGGCCACCACGAGCTCAGCCACAAGATCGACGCCGTGTCGCAGGACCAGCTCACGCTCATCGTTCAGCAGATCATCGAGGAGTACGCGTACTTCGTGCAGGCGCTCGCGGCCGTGCCCGAGGGCGACGGACGCCTGCTCGACAACATGGCGTTGCTGGCCACGAGCGACTGCTCCTTCGGCGCCGAGCACGAGATCACGGAGTACCCCATCCTCATCGCGGGGAGCGCCGGGGGCGCGCTCGTGACTGGTCAGCACCTGCGCGCGGTCGGGGAGGTCGCGAGCAAGGTGTCGTTCTCGCTGCTGCGTGCGGTGGGCGCGAGCGTCGACCGCTTTGGCGCCAACGAGGCGGAAGCCACCACCGGCCTGAGCGGCCTGGAGGTCTGACATGAGGTGGCGCTTCCTGGGCCCGGTGGTCGCGCTGGCGACGTTGTGTGGCAGCCTCGGCCTCGCGAGCGTCGGCTGCGAGGAGACGGTTGCGGGCGAGACCTACGTCTACGTCATCGACGACATGCGCATCCTGATCGAGCCCAGTGAGGTCGACGGGGTCGCCATGATCGACGGCTTCGACATCGACGGCTTCGACGGGGCGGCGCCCGACGGGATCTGCCGCAACGCGGAGCGCCCGGACTACATCGCGCCGGACGGTCGTCCGGGCATCGACAACGGTCTCGCAGGAGGCGGTCTGGTCAACCTCGTCACGCTGCTGGCGGAGCAGGAAGAGGATAGCGCCGACATCTTCGCGGGCCTCGTCCAGAGCGCGGTGACGGGTGGTACGTTGCTGGTGTTGCTGGAGTTCGAGGACGTGAACTCGTTCGAGAATGACAGCCACGTCACGCTGCGCATCGTGCTCGGTCAGCCCTTCGACGTCGGCGTCGGCACCGATGGGCGCTTGCTGGCCGGCCAGTCCTTCGACCTGCGGCCCGTCGAGCCCGTCGTGATTGAGACGAGCATCCGCGACGGGGTGCTGCTGGCAGACGGTGTGGCGCTGCAGCTCGAAGGGTCCATCCTGGACGTGGAGTTCGAGCTGCCCATCTCGCTCGGACAGCTGCGCGTGGAGTTCAACCCCAACGGCACCATCACGGGCGTCCTGGGCGGCGCGCTGCCGTGGCGGACGCTGGCCGACGTCATCCCCCGCATCGGCGGAGCCAGCCAGTTTGCGGCCCTGGGCGCGACCATCCTGCGCGGCATCGCGGACATCATGAACTTCGAGACCGGCGAGTGTGACCGCATCTCCGCCTCCATCCGCGTGCACGGCGTCCCCGCGTTCATCTACGAGGACAGCGCGCCCAGCCCCGACGCCGGCGTGCCGTAGCGACGCCATGGCTGGCAGGTGGCTGCAGGCGTTGCTGGGCCTTTTGCTGGTCGGGTGTGGTTCGGCGGTGGTGGACCGCCCCCCCGAGCCCCGCCCAGTGGCCCCTGCCGCGCTGGACCCGCTGCCCGCGGGCCTGACGCTGCGGCAGCTCGAGCACCTGGGGGCGCGCTACACGGTGGCCACGGTGGACCTGCGCTCGCTCGCGCTCGACCTCTACGGCCAGACCCCCGAGCACGGCGCCGTGCAAGACATCCCTGCGCTCGAGCGCTGGCTGGGCAGACAGGGGCGGCGCATGGTGCTCGCCACCAACAGCGGCATCTACGAGACGGACGGGCGCCCGCTCGGCCTGCACATCGAGCGCGGAGTGGAGCTGTCACCACGGAACTTGGCAGACGCGCCGGGCAACTTCTTCCTGAAGCCCAACGCCATCTTCTTCGTGGAGGGGCCGCCTGGCAGCGAGACGGCCGCCGTGGTGGAGAGCAACGCCTACGACCGGCCCAGCGCCGGCGTTCGCCTCGCGACGCAGTCGGGACCCGCGCTGTTGCTGGGGGGTGAGCTGCACCCGCGCTTCCTGCCAGACGCGACGAGCCTGAAGCTGCGGAGCGGGGTGGGCGTGAACGCCGGCGCCCCGCAGGTGGTGTACCTGGCCATCTCGGACGGCGAGGTGCGGTTCCACGACTTCGCGACTCTCTTTCGCGACGCGCTGGGGTGTACGGACGCGCTCTACCTGGACGGCACCGTCTCCGTGCTGAGCGCTCCAGGTCGACGCGGCCCGGAGCACACGCGCGGGACCTTCGGCGGCATCCTGGCCGTGACGGAGGCGCTACCCGCAGCGCGACCGCGGCGGTGACGAAGGGCGCGTCTTGCGGCGAACGCCCGGGAGGGCAACCCTACCGCCGGTGACCACTCATCACTCGAACGCTCATGACGCCGTCGCCTGCATCCAGTCGGGGCAGCGCGTCTTCGTCCATGGGGGCATGGCCACGCCCCACGCCCTGCTCGCTGCGCTGGTGGCCCAGGCGGACCGCCTGCGCGACGTGGAGCTGATGCACCTGCACGTCTCCGGCGACGCGCCGCACGCCGCCGCGCAGCACGCAGAGAGTTTCCGCATCGCGAACCTCTTCGTGGGCGAGAACATGCGCGGCGCGCTGGACTACGAGCGCGTGGACTACCTGCCCTGCTTCCTCTCCGAGATCCCGCAGCTCTTCCGCTCACGCCGCAGGCCCATCGACGTCGCCCTCATTCACGTGTCGCCGCCCAACGCGCACGGCTTCTGCACGCTGGGAGTGAGCGTGGACATCGTGCGCGCCGCGCTGGACGTGGCCGAGGTGGTGGTGGCGCAGGTGAACCCGCAGATGCCGCGCGTGCATGGGGACGGGTTCGTGCACCTGCGCGACATCGACCACCTGGTGTACGTGGACGAGCCGCTGCCGGAGCTTGGGAGCCGCGAGCTGACGGACACGGAGCGGGCCATCGGCGCGCACGTGGCCAGCCTGGTGGAGGACGGCGCCACGCTGCAGATGGGCATCGGGGCCATTCCGGACGCGAGCCTGCTGGCGCTGCAGGGGCACCGGCACCTGGGCATCCACAGTGAGATGTGGGCGGACGGCGTGCTACCGCTCATCGAGTGCGGCGCGGTCGACAACTCCCGCAAGTCCGTCCACGCGGGCAAGACGGTCTCGGGCTTCGTGATGGGCTCGCGCAAGCTGTACGACTTCATCGACGACAACCCGTCCGTGGTGCAGCTGGACATCGGCTACGTGAACAACGTCACCGTCATCGCCCGCAACCCGCGCGTCACCGCCATCAACTCGGCCGTCGAGGTGGACCTCACCGGCCAGGTCTGCGCCGACTCCATCGGCGAGCGCATCATCTCGGGCGTGGGCGGGCAGATGGACTTCATCCGCGGGGCGTCGCTGTCCCCGGGTGGAAAGCCCATCATCGCGCTGCCCAGCCGCACCAACCGCGGCAAGTCCCGCATCGTGCCGCAGCTCGCGTCCGGAGCCGGCGTGGTGACCACCCGCGCCCACGTGCACTTCGTCGTGACGGAGTACGGCGTGGCAGACCTCTATGGCCGAACCCTGGGAGAGCGCGCGCGGGCCCTGATTGGCATCGCGCACCCGGACGACCGTGAGGCCCTGTCCGCCGCATGGCACGCGCGCAGGCCACGCGGCTAGACAGCGGGCATGGGCATGGGCGAGCGCTAGCGCGTGCTTCGGTCGCTCGCGCTCACCGCTTGCGCGCGAAGTGGAGCGTACCGTCGTCGAGCTTCCCCCGGCGGAACAGGAGGATGTCCTGGAGGTACTCGTCGTGGTTGAGCCAGGGCGCCCGGTCCAGCTGCGCCGGCATTCGGTCCGCTCCGCGCGCGATGTAGCCAGACTTGAGGCGCGTGATGAAGGGGCGCCGCTCGCCACCGACTCCGCGGAGGCGGGGCACCGCATACGCGAAGCCGCCGTCGTCCATGTGCTTCAATACGCGGCAGAGGTACTCGAAGACGAGGTCCGCCTTCAGCGTCCAGGACGCCGACGTGTAGCCGAACACGAAGATCCAGTTGGGCACGTCGGCGCACATCACGCCCTTGTAGGTGACCAGGTCGGACGGAGAGATGGCGCGGCCGTCCACCTCCATCTCGAACTTGAGGAACTTCAGCTCGAGGCCCGTCGCGCTGACGATGATGTCCGCCGCGAGGGTCTCCCCGCTCGAGAGGCGGATGCCGTCCTTGGTGATGCGGTCGATCGTCGCCGTGACGACCGAGGCGGACCCGCTGCGCAGCGCCGCGAAGAGGTCGCCGTCCGGGTCGAGGCAGATGCGCTGATCCCAGGGGTCGTACTCGGGCGTGAAGTGCCGGTCGATGTCGAAGTCCGGACCCAACCCCTCCTCCGCCATCTCGCGCAACATCGCGCGCGCTCTCTGCGGCGCGAGCTGCGTGTAGGCGTACACGCCGCGCTGCAACGCGACGTTCTTCAGCCGCGTCAGGCGGTACGCGAGCTTGGACGGAAGCAGCTTGCGGAGCAGCACCGCCGCGTCGTCGACCCAAGGACGCACGTACATGTACGTCGGCGAGCGCTGGAGCATGGTCACGTGCGCGGCGTCGTGGGCCATGGAGGGGACCAGCGTCACCGCTGTCGCCCCGCTCCCGATCACGACCACGCGCTTGCCCTTGTAGTCGAGGTGCTCCGGCCAGTGCTGGGGGTACACGACGTCACCCTCGAACTCGTCCAGCCCCGGGAAGTCGGGCTGGTGGCCCTTGTCGTAGTCGTAGTAGCCCGTCCCGGTGACCAGGAAGTCGGCGGACATCTGGAAGCGCTCGTCGGCCTCGCCACGGCGGACGGTGGCCACCCAGCGCGCGTCGTCGGACGACCAGGACACCTTCTCGACGGTGTGGCGATAGCGGATCGCCTCACGGAGGCCGTACTCCTCGACCGTCTCGTGCAGGTAGCGCAGGATGGCCTCCCCGGTGGCGATGTCCCGCTCCTCCACCCATGGCTTGAACGCGAAGCCAAAGGTGTACATGTCGGAGTCGGAGCGAATGCCCGGATAGCGGAACAGGTCCCACGTCCCGCCGAGCTTCTCTCTGGCTTCGAGAATGGCGAACGAGCGCCCTGGGGTGCGCATGCGCAGATGACATGCCGCGCCGATGCCCGAGACTCCGGCGCCGATGATCAAGACGTTGACGTGTTCCACGGGGCTCCTCACTGGCCGCTCGCCCGGTGTGTGGGCCAGCGCGGCGCTCGACAATACCGCGTGCGGTGACCCGGGGGGGGTCCCCAATCGCGGAGAAATAGTGCCTAATGACGTCAACGTTGCTCTCGCACCACGGAGCACGGAGTGAAGCCATGGAGTCCTCGGCATTGAGAGAGGCAGTCGCGAAGACCCCCGTCCGCGTCGGGCGTTACGACGTGGTGCGCGTGGTGGGCCATGGGGGCATGGGGGACGTCTACGAGGCCGTCGACCACGACCACGGCGGCCGGGTGGCGCTGAAGACCCTGGCCGTGGGGGAGATCGCCCCGGACCGCCTCTTGTTGTTCAAGAACGAGTTCCGCGCCGTGGCGGACCTGTCCCACCCGAACCTGGTCCCGCTCTACGAGCTGGGCTGCCACGATGGCCTGTGGTTCTTCACGATGGAGCTCATCAACGGGGTGGACCTCGTCGAGGGCATCCGGCGAACCGTCGACGAGGCCTCCGTCAGCAGGGCCCGGCTGGCGGAGCAGGCGCCGACACGCGCCGCCCTCGCGACGTTGCCCGCACGCCCGGGCTCGCAGCCCGACGCGCCCACCATGGCCGAGCCGGTGACGCCGGGCATCCACACCCCGCTGTGCGACCCGGAGTTCTTTCGGGGCACCCTCGCGCAGATCCTGGACGCCCTCGAGTACCTCCACCACGCCGGCGTCGTGCACCAGGACCTCAAGCCCAGCAACATCCTGGTCGAGCCAAGCGGAGTCGTGCGCGTGGTGGACTTCGGGCTGGCGCAACGCATCGGACAGCGCACGCGGCTGCAGGGGCAGGCGGTGGTCACGGGGACGCCTCCGTACATGGCGCCCGAGCTGTGGGCGGGCGTGGGCGCCACGCCCGAGTCGGACCTCTTCGCCCTCGGGTGCGTCATGTTCCAGCTCCTCACGGGGCGGCTCCCTGTTCGAGACAGATGGGTGGATGTCGCCGACGCCCCGCGCGTCGACACCTTGGTCGGGGGCGTCGAGCCCGAGATCGTGGACATCTGCCATCGGCTCCTGTCGCGCGACCCCCGCCAACGACCCACCATCGCGGGGATACGGGAGGCGCTCGGGCTCGCGCCCGGGACGGCGCGCGAGAGCCTCCCGACGGTGCAGCTGGTGGGACGGGCCCACGAGCGCGCCGCGCTCGAGGCGGCCCTGGAGCGCGTCAGCGCGGGTGGCAGCGTCATCGCCCTGGTCCAGGGCGGTTCGGGCGTCGGCAAGAGCGCGCTGATGCGCAGCTGCTTCCACGAGGAGGCGAGCCGGAGCGCGGCCCTGGTGCTGCGGGGGCGGTGCTACGAGCGCGAGTCGGTCCCCTACAAGGCCTTCGACGGCATGATCGACCTGCTGGCCATTCAGCTCTCCGGGTACAGCGACGACGAGCTCGAGGAGGTCCTGCCGCCGTGGTTCGACGAGCTCACGCAGGTGTTCCCCGTGCTGTCCCGCACCGCGCCAGGACGCGCGCAGCGCGTGGCCGTCGTGCCGGCGCTGGAGCTTCGACGTCGGGTGCTGGACGCCCTCTCGCGGCTGTTCGTGAAGCTCGCCCAGCAGCGGCCACTGGTGCTGGAGATCGACGACCTGCAGTGGGCTGACGCCGACAGCCTCTCGCTCCTCTGGAAGCTCGTGCAGAGCGCCCCCCGCGGCCTCTTGTTGGCGTTGTCGCTGCGCCCGACCGAGGCGACGGAGAACGCAGGGGTGTCCCGCTTGCTGAGCGCGGTCCGCGAGCTCCCCCCCGAGCGAGTCATGTCGCTCGAGCTGGCCCCGCTCGCGATCGCCGACGCCGAGGACCTCGCCCGGCAGACGCTCCACTCCCTGGGGCTGCCGGACACCTTGGCGAAGGCGATCGCGCTCGAGTCTGGGGGCGTCCCCTTCTTCCTGGAGGAGCTCGCTCACTCGGTCGCACAGCAGGACGCCGGACCCGCGGCGGTGATCCGACTGGACGACGCGCTGGCCGCCCGCGCGCGCGCGCTCCCGGACGCCGAGCGGGCACTGGTCGAGGTCCTGTCGGTCTCCAACAACCCGATCCCCAGAGGCATCGCGTGCAAGGCCGCCGGGCTCGAAGAGAACGTGCCCCGCGTCGTGGGGGCGCTTCATCGCGGGCACTACGTGCAGAGCGCTGGCGTCCGCGCGGGTGACCGGCTGGGCATCTACCACGACCGCATGCGGGAGTCGGTGTTGGCCACGTTGACGCCGGAGCGCACGGCGGAGGTACACCTCGCGCTCGGTCGCGCGCTGGCGAGCACCGTTGGCGCCGTAGTGCCGGGCCCGTGGCTGTTCGACGCGGTCCGGCACCTCCGCGCTGCAGCCCACCTGCTGAGCGACCCGGCCGAGCGCCTCGCGGCGGCCACGCTGCATCTACAGGCTGGCCGGTTGGCGCGACAGGCGGCGTCGTTCGCGCTCGCCTTTCGGTGCTTCGAGGACGGCGTAGCGTTGCTGGGCTCGGACAGCTGGGAGCGTGCCTACGAGACCGCCTTGGGGCTCCACACGGGCGCGGCCGAGGCGGCCTACCTCACGGCTGCGTGGTCCGTCATGGACGAGCGCACGGAGCAGGTAAAGGCCAACAGCCGCTCCCTCACGGACCAGATGACGGTGTGGGCGGTGCAGATCGATGCGCTCGCCGGCCAACACGAGTACCTGCGGGCCATCGACGTCGGGCTCGAGGTCTTGGAGCTGTTGGGCGTCCGGCTTCCGCGCGAGCCGGACCAGGCGGTCGTGGGGGCTGCGTTCGCGCGCGCGCTCGAGGACCTGAGCCGGGTGGGACCGGTCGGCGTGGCGGCGCTCCCTGACGCCACGGACCCGTTGGTGGTCGCCGCCATGCGGATTCAGGTGCGCCTGTGCCCCGTCGCGTTCTTCGTGCAGCAGAACCTGCTCGCGCTGATGGCCTGCACGCTGGTCAGCACCTCGGTCGAGCACGGCCTCACCCCCGCGACTCCCAACGCGCTCGCGCTCTTCGGGCTCATCCTGAACACCGCCGGCATGTACCCCGTCTCGCACGAGTGGGGGCAGGTGGCCATTCGCCTGCTCGACCGCTGGGACGACCGCAGCCTGGAGGCAGCCACGCGCCACGTGGTGTTCAACTTCGTGTGTCCGTGGACCGTGCCCCTACGCACCGTGCTGTCGTCCTCCCGCGAGGTCTTCGACATTGGCGTCCGCACGGGAGACTTCGAGTACGGCTCCTACGCCGCGCAGATGTACACGTACATGGCCCTCGCCGCCGGACAGCCACTGCAGCCGTTGTGCGAAGAGGTGCTGTCACTCGGGCGGCAGATGCGCTCGTTCGGGCCGATCAACGCGATTCACATCCACGCCCCCTTCGAGCAGCTGCTCAAGGGCCTGACGGGTGCGAAGCCGGACCCATGGAGCTTGGACGACGCGAGCTTCTCGGAGTCGGAGGCGCTCGCTGCTGCGCAGGCGAACTCGGGCAGCAGCCTGTGCGTCCACGGGATCGCCGCGGGGATGGCGCGCTTCCTCTTCGGGAGGCCGAAGGAGGCCTCGCAGCAGCTCGAGATCGCGCGCGCGAACCTCGACTCGGCGCCCTCGTGTTGGCTCATTCCCCTCTGCCACCAGTACGCCGCCCTGGCTGCATGCGCGGCCTGGGACGAGCTGGACGACGCCGAACGGGCGACGCTCGGTCCGCGCATCCGCGAGAGCCTCGAAGCGCTGCGCGCGCTCGCGGCGCAGGCGCCCGTCAACTTCGCCCACCGAGTCGCGTTGGTGGAGGGTGAGCTCGAGCGCGTTGGCGGCGCACCCGAAGAGGCGCTTGCTTCGTTCGAGCGAGCGCTGGCCGGCGCGCTCGAGCACGACTGGGTGGGCGAGGTCGCGATTGCCCACGAGCTGCTGGAGCGAACGCTGCGCTCGCTGGGCCGAACGGAGGAGGCCGCGCGCCACGGCGCCGCAGCGGCCGAGACCTACGCGCGCTGGGGAGCGGTGGCGAAGAGCGTACGCTCGGACCCGCACCTCGCTCCAGGTGCATGAGACGCCGAGAGCGGGGGAGCGGACGCGCTACCCGAGCCCGCGCTCACACTGCACACAATCTGTCAGTCCATCACAGCACGGTGGACGCACGCAGTGTCGCGGCACCTTTCCGGCCCGCATGCGCGATCCCACAGGTTTTGTTGGGGTAATTCTCGGCGCAGCAGCACTTCACAAGCAGCCTTGCGAGCGCTCTCGTGGCACGCTCGGAAGCAATGAACACGGGACGCACTGCCGCGCTGATCTTGTCGCTCGCAGCCACCGCGTGTGGAGGCGGCATCGCTCCGACCGAGGGAGAGAGCACGCCGACCGTCGACAGCCCGCTAGACGGCTTGGGCCCCTTCCGGCTGGGCATGTCCGCCGTGGAGCTGCGCCTGGCCTGCGCGGAGAGTGACGGGCGCGACTGGTCACCCAACCAACACGCCTTCACCCGCGGCTGCGAGGTCGAGGTGGATGTCCGCGGCATCACCTTCCAGCGCTTCGAGCTGCGCCTGGACGGCGCGGCGGGCAGCCTCGTGCGGGTGCGCGGTCACGCCGACAACGCGGACGAGCGCGACGTCCGGCGTGCGTTCCCGGAGGCCGAGATCGTCGCGGTGGAGGAGGTGGTGCTCGTGACCGTCAGCGCCCCCGAGGCTAGCCCGGCTCCAACCGCAGCAGCACGTCCCCACGATTGATGTCCTCGCCATCGGCGGGCACCACCGCCAGCACGCGCACGCGCTCCGGCAGGTCCTCGCCCGACAGCGCCAGGCGGTTGAAGGTCTTCATGACCTCCAGCAGGCACACCGTCTGACCGCGCGTGAGCGTGGCCCCCACCTCCGCGAAGGCCGGCTTGTCCGGCGCTGGGCGCAGGTAGAAGCGCCCGCTCATGGGCGCCCGAAACACCAGCCCCGTCGCGGCGCTGGCGCTCTGCCCGGAAGCCGCAGCGGCGGCCTCGGCTCCTCCCAGGGGAGCCAGCTCGAGGAGCCGCGCCCCGTAGTCCACGTTGGGCTCCCGCTCCTCCGCAGCGAGGCGCGAGACCACGCGCCCGGCCACTCCCGGCGGGAGCAGCAAGCGGTAGTCCACGCCCAGCACGCTCAGCACGCCGCAGCTGGCCTCGTCCGCGCTTGCCGATCCCCCCCCCGAGAGCAGCGCGCGACCCACGCTGGGCCCGAGGCGCCAAACGCCCACGCCGGGCGAGGTCAGGGCCAGGCTGCCGTCTTCGTTGCGGACGACACCCACCCGCAGCGACTTTCCGTTCCCTTGGCTCATCGTGCGGCTCCTCGCGCCACGGCTCGTGAGAGCGCGTCCAGGTCGTGCAGGCTCCAGATGCGCGCGTTCTTCACGCGTCGGTAGCCAAAGCCTTGATAGCTGGCCTCCACCAACACCTCGAGCCACGCGCGCAGCTCGCCGAGGGGGATGATCTCGTCGGTGTCCATCTGCGCCGCCGCCACGTAGGGGTCCATGTCCGCCTCGATGCGCTTCTGAACCTCCAGCATGCCCGCCTCGATCTCGGCGCGCTCGACCGGGTCCTGCGTCATGATTTCGAAGTCGTCGTCCAGCTTGGTGTTGTACGTCGCGATGGCCAGCGTGCGCCCGTCCATGACGCTCAGGCGCGAGGCCGGCGTCGAGAGCTGCAGCACGGGGTCGTAGGGCAGCCCGGCCATGGCGTAGTAGCCCGCGCCCGAGGCCTTGCGCAGCAGCACCGTGAACATGGGCGTGGTGTTGGTGCTGTTGGTGTAGATGAGGTTGCTGCCGTAGCCCAAGAGACCGTGGCGCTCCGCCTCGGCGCCGATGTCGAAGCCGCTGATGTCCTGCAGCCACAGGATGGGCAGACCGTCGCTGTCGCACGCACGCGAGAAGGCGCTGATCTTCGCGATGCCGTCGCGGTAGAGCGCACCGCCGGCGCGCACCTCACCCGGGTGGTCGGGGTCGTCCACCAGCCCCTGTCGGTTGAGGATGAAGCCTGCGTAGAGGCCACCCACGCGCCCTACCCCGCAGATCATCTCGGTGCCCACGTCGGGCAGCACCTCCCAGAAGAGGCTCTGATCAGTGAGCCGCGCCACCAGCTCGTAGGCGTCGTAGGCCTGCCGGTGGTCGGCCGGGACGATGCCCGTCAGCTCACGCGGGCTGTAGAGGGGCTCGATGGGGCGCGCGTCGCCGCGATAGAAGTCCGCGGCCGAGCTGGGCAGGCGCGCCACGTCGCGGCGCATGCAGTCCAGCAGGGTCTCGTCGTCCGGCACCCGTACGTCCGCGCAGCCCGACTGGTGCACGTGCACCTCGGGCCCGCCGATGTCCAGCGACGTGATCTTGGTGCTCTTGGCGCCCTTGATGAGCGCCGCGCCCGCGATGACCATGTAGGCCTGCTCGGTCATGTAGACGCGGTCGCTGATCAGCGGCATGTAGCCGCCGCCCGCGATGCAGTCACCGAAGACACCCGCCACCTGCGGGACGCCCGCGTCGCTGAGCAGGCTGTTCATCTTGAAGATGTGCCCCGCGCCCCGCTGCCCCGAGAAGCTGCGCCGCTGCTCCGGCAGGTAGAGGCCGCTGCAGTCCACAAGGTAGAGCGTGGGCAGCCGCAGCTTGAGGGCGATGCCCTGCGCGCGCTGGATCTTCTCCGGGGTGCGCGGCCACCAGGCCCCCGACGCGACGGTGTTGTCGTTGGCGATGATCATGCACAGGCGCCCGTGCACGCGGCCGAAGACCGTGATGACGCCGGCCGCGGGGCTCTCGAGCTTGCCGAAGCGCTCGCCGAAGTTGACGAAGGTGCCCACCTCGAAGAGCTCGCTGCCCGGGTCACACAGCTGCACCAGGCGCTCGCGCGTGGTGAGCTTCTGCTTCTCGTGCACGCGCGCGGCGTACTTCTCGCCCCAGCCGTCGCGCACCTTCTCGCGCCGCTCCTGCAGCTGGGCCTCCAGCTGGGCGTAGCCGGCGCGCAGCTCGCGGAAGGTCAGGTCGTCCACCACGCTCTCGCGCGTGTGGCCCACGGGTGTCAGCTTCACGAACGCCATCAGCGCCCCTCGCTCGCGGGCCATCCAGGGATGCCCGAGGTGTCGTACTGGTTGCTGCGAAACGCAGCCGAGCCGAGGACGGCGCGGTGCATCGCGGTGGTGGTGGGGACGCCCTCGCAGATGAGCTCGGAGAGCGCCGCGATCATGCGGTCGGCCGCCTCGTCGCGCGTGGCGCCGCGCGTGATGACCTTGCAGAGCAGGCTGTCGTAGAAGGGCGGGACCTCGTAGCCAACCTCCACGTGCGTGTCCACGCGCACCGCGCCGGGCACCTGCGCGGGGAGGTCGAAGCGCGTCAGCACGCCGGGCGAAGGCTTCCAGCCCTGCTCCGGGTCCTCGGCGTTGATGCGGCACTCGATGGCGTGGCCGGTGAGTGCGATCTGGTCTTGGGTGAACGAGAGGCGGTGCCCCGAGGCGACCCGGATCTGCTCGGCCACCAGGTCCACACCGGAGCGCAGCTCGCTGACCGAGTGCTCCACCTGCAGGCGCGTGTTCATCTCCATGAAGCGCAGCGTGCCCCCCTCGTCCAGCAGGAACTCCATGGTGCCCGCGCCCACGTAGCCAATCTGCTGGCAGGCGCGCACGGCGGCCGCGAGCGTGCGCGCGAGCTCGTCCGGGGAGAGGCCGGGTGCGGGCGACTCCTCGATGAGCTTCTGGTGGTTGCGCTGGACGCTGCAGTCGCGCTCGCCGAGGTGCACCACGTTGCCGTAGCGGTCGGCCAGGAGCTGGACCTCCACGTGGCGGCCCTTCTCGATGAGCTTCTCGAGGTACACGCGGTCGTCGGCGAAGCAGGCCAGGGCCTCGGCCGAGGCGTCCTCGAAGGCCGCGCGGATCTCGCTCTCGGAGCGCGCGATGCGCATGCCGCGCCCGCCGCCGCCGCTCTCGGCCTTGAGCAGCACCGGATAGCCCACCTCGCGGGCCACGCGCTCGGCGTCGTCTGCGTCGGCCAGGATGCCGTCGCTGCCCGGGATGAGGCTGAGACCAGCCAAGCCCATGGCGCGCTTGGCCGGCGTCTTCTTGCCCATGAGCTGCATCACCGCGGGAGGCGGCCCGATGAAGGTCACTCCGTGCGCGGCGCACAGGCTGGCGAAGACCGGGTTCTCGGAGAGGAAGCCCCACCCCGGGTGCAGCGCCGAGCAGCGCGCCTGCACGGCGGCCTGGACCACGCGCGGGGCGTCCAGGTAGCTCTCGCTGGCGCGCCCCCTACCGAGCACGACCACCTCGCGGCCGCGCGTGTAGGGGGCCTCGCGGTCGGCCTCGGACACACCGAAGACGGGCGTGATGCCGAGGGCATCGCAGGTACGGGCGACCCGCGCGGCCACTTCGCCGCGGTTCGCGACGAAGAGGCGGCGGATGCCGACGTAGGGGCTCGGGTCGCTCATGGCGCGCGGAGTCTAACACGGCTGAATGAGGATTCAGCCACGCGCTGTAACAACCGCCCACCGACACGTCCTCGTGCCCACTGGCCGGCATGCTCAGCGCGTCACGAGCCGCACCTGCCCCTTGCGCCGTCGCTGTGCGTACGGCAAGCTGTTCCGCATATCAGATCTCAGTTCCGTATGTCGGAACGTCGCGTGTCACCCGAAGATGCCCCTCACACCGAGCACATCCATCGAGAAGGCCCTCGACCTGCTGATCGCGCTCGGTCAGCTGGGCGGCAGCGCCGGGCTGCTCACGCTGGCGGAGCACACTTCCGTGCCCAAGTCGTCGGCGCACCGGCTCCTGCAGAGCCTGGTGTCGCGCGGCCTGGTCGCTCGCTCTGCGCAGGGGGACTACCAGCTTGGCCTTGCGCTGGTGGCGCTGGGCGAGCTCGCGCAGCGGGGCGATGCGCTGCTCAGCGCGAGCGAGCCTGCGCTACGCGAAGCGGCCCGGGAGACGGGCCAGAGCTGCTTCCTGGTGGTGGCCCGCGACGGGCGCCTGGAGGTCGTGCTCGTCGCGGAAGGGTCCGGCTTCTTGCGCGCCATGCCCACCGTCGGGGCGCAGGTGCCCGTGCACGCCAGCGCCTCTGGCCGGCTGTACCTCGCCTTCGACGCCGCCCAGGTCAGCGCGCCCGGCGACACCCGCCTCGAGCGCTTCACGCCGTCCACGGTGGCGTCGGCCCGGACGCTGCGCAAGCTCGTGGCTCGCGCCAAGGAGCGTGGCTACGACACGAACGTCTCCGAGTGGATGCCGGACGTCGCGGTCGTGGCAGCGCCCGTGCAGGTGGGCGAGGGCCTGGTGGGCACGGTGGCGCTCGCCACCAGCCTCGGCCACTTCGAGCGCGTCGGAGAGGCCCAGCTCGCACGCGCAGTGCGGCAGGCGGCCGAGGAGATCCGCGACCAGCTGGAGCTGGCGCGTCCAATGAGCACGAGAGCAGAACGGAAGACGCAGCAATGAGCGACATGACGGTGTGGATGAACGGCGCGTTGGTGGCCCTGGCAGACGCGAAGGTCTCGGTGCTGGACCATGGTCTGCTGTATGGCGACGGGGTCTTCGAGGGCATCCGCATCCGACACGGACGCATCTTCCGGCTGACCGATCACCTGCACCGCTTCGAGGCCAGCTGCGCCGCCATAGGGCTCACCCTCCCTGGCGGTCAGGCCCGCGCGCACGAGGCATGCGTCGCCGCAGCGCGCGCCCTCGACAAAGACGAAGCCTACCTGCGCTTGGTGGTCACGCGCGGCGTGGGCCCGTTGGGCATCGACCCGACCACCTGCGACACGCCGTCGCTCTTCTGCATCGCGGGGCAGATCGTGCTCTTCGACGCCAAGAAGCGCGAGAAGGGCCTGGACCTGGTGACCTCGTTCTGGCGTCGACCGCCGTCAGACGTGCTGGACCCTCGCGTGAAGTCGCTCAACTACCTGAACAACGTGCTGGCCAAGCGCGAAGCCAAGCTGCGCCATGCGGACGAAGCGCTGCTGCTGAACGCGCAGGGGCGCGTGGCGGAGAGCGCCGGAGCCAACCTTTTCATCGTGCGGCGAGGCGCGCTACAGACGCCACCCGCCAGTGAAGGCGCGCTCGAGGGCGTGACCCGTCGCAGCATCTTGGAGTTGGCGCGCGGCCTGAGCGGCGAGCTGGGGTTGCGCGTGGAGGAAGTGCCGCTCGCCCGCGCGGACGTGCTGGACGCCGACGAGGTCTTCCTCACAGGGTCGGGTGCTGGCGTGGCACGGGTCGCGTCGCTCGATGGTGTGGCGCTGCGTGACGGGCGTCATCAGGGCAACCCCACGGCCCCGCGCGTGAGCGAGCGCCTGCTGGATGCGCTGGTGGACCTGGCCCGCACCGCGAGCACACCGTTCCGCTGACCCGAGGCGCTGCTACCATCCTGCCCATGAGCGACCCGCAGCTACCCCCTTGTGGTCTCTACAAGACCACCCGCGCCATCGGCGACGTCCCGGCCGAGCGCCTGGTGTACTTCCACAACCACGGCAACCCCGGCCCCGGCGTATACCTGCCGGCCGGATGGAAGCAGAACCGCGCGCACTTCCACTCGGGCGGGACGACGCTCCCGAACCCTGCGGATGCGAGCGCGCTCATGCCGCTGGCCCCCGAGGGCCTGTACGTGGTCGGTGAGCCCTTCCACTGCTGTGCCAAGCAGTGCGTGGCCTACACGCCCGGGATGCTTGTGCAGCTCGGCTACCAAGGCAGCGGACAGGCGCTGCTCTTCTTGCCGCGCTGGGTGGACGGCACCTTTACGCTCCCGGAGCGCGGTAACGCCGTGGATGCCGCCGTCCTCACCAAAGTACGCCGCCTGACGGTGCCGGACGAGCGAGCCGATGGGTCAGAGATCTCGCTCGAGCCAGGCGACGTGCTGCACTGAGCTCCCCGATTGGCGCGCGTGCAGTCAGTTCGTCGGTGCGCCCTCACACGCGACGCGCGCCCAGCGCGCCGTCGTCTCGAGCGGCTCGGGGATGAAGTCGACGAGCTCGTAGGAGGTGTGCAGGCCGCGGCGCCCGATCAGCCGCAGCGCCGCCCGCGGCCCGGGGCTCGGCAGCTGCTCCAGCGCTCGGCGCAGCTGCGCGGGGATCTCCTCGTAGGCACGCACCTCGGCCTCGAAGGGGGGCGAGGGGACGTTGGCGAGTGTCGCCGAGACCGCAGTTCGCACACCCCCAAGCGCGGCGCGGATGTCCTCCGCGTCTTCCGCGGCCGCGAGCTGGTCGAATGCGGCCGAGACCGCTTGGTCGGTGTCAGGCGTGAGGTAGGACTCGATGTCGTAGAGGTCGTTGCTGAGGTCGAACAAGCGGTCTAGCTCGCCCCACGGCTCCGCCGGGAGCGTGGGGTGGGCGTCCAGCCACTCGACGATGGCGGTCGCGGCGCTCAGGTGAGAGTCCTGCTCTGAGCGAAACAGGTCTTGCTCGCTCATGTACTCCGACAGGCTCATGTGCGCTTCGACCTGGACCTGGACGAGCGTGTCGTAGGTGGCGCCGTAGAGCGCGATGGCGCCGAGCGAGCAGTCCGTGGCGTCGCGCGGGCGCGGGTCGGTGGTCTGTACGTGGTGCTCGACAGAGTCGAAGAAGTCCTGGGAGATGAGCATCCCGACGTCCAGGAGCGTCGCGACCTCCGGGAAGTCCGCGGGGCTCTCGAGCACCAGCGCCACTCCGCCCCTAAGCTCGCCGAGGCTCGCGGAGAGAGGGTGCCCTTCGGCCGTCAACGCCTGCTCGAGCTGCGTCAGCCGCTCGTGGAGCTCGCGCAGCTCGGAGAGCTGCAGCTCCTGTCGAGCGGCCTCGTCGCTCACCTCGCCGGCCGCCGTCTCGTCGTAGTACTCCCCGGCCGCCGTCTCGTCATAGTACTCGTAGCCACCCCCGCCTTCGTCCAGCGCAGCGTCCATGTCGAAGCGCTCCATGCCGGCGGCGTACGGGAAGAAGAGGTCCTCGAGCCCCTGTCCGGTGGCGCTGCGCGGCTCGAGGGGTGGCGCGGTCGGCGTCGTCACGCGCGAGGCGGTCGCGCTGGTGCGAGAGCCCGCGCAGCCCGAAAGCGCGCTGAACGCGCACGCGCTGCTGAACAGCAGCGCAACGAAGCCAGCGTGGTGAGATCGAAAGGCAGCCATCCCGGCAGTCTACGCTCACGGGCGCCAACGCATTCCACCGATTGAGTGGCGAGCGCAGCCGCATCGCACGCACAGCCGCTCACACCCATCCTCGGTCGGTCAACACGCGCATGAGCGCCCCGCGCAGGTGCTGCGGTACGCAGTACGTATCGCGATGCACCTCCTCCAGAAGGCCGAGGTGCGCCAACCTGGAGAGCTGGCCGCGGGCCACACCCAGGTCCACGCGAAAGAGGTGCGCCTGCACGGGAGGCTGCGTCCACCCCTGACGCATGACCTGAAGCAGCGTGAGCAGGACGTCGTCGGAGAGGCGCGCGAGCGCCGCATGCGCGGAAGTCGGCACTCGGCCAACGCGCACAGCGTCGTCGTTCAGGACGCCCCGAACGGACGCCAGCCAGAGCCGGAATGCGTCACGCACCAGCCCCCCACTCGCGGCGTGGAGGTCTCGAAAGTACTCGTCCGTCACGTCGCGCAAGCGGAAGGCTGGCCTGCCGTTGCGGACAGCAGCCCCCCCGTCACCCTGGTCTCGCTCGAACACCGTGCGGAGCCCGCTGTGACGTGCCCTATCGAGCACGGCGTCGCGCAGCGCCTCGCGAGACAGAGGCGCTAGCTGCACAACCTCCGGGAACGCCTTCGCCAGTGGAGCCACGCCGCACGCGTATCGAAAGAACAGCGCGTCGACCTGCAGCAGCCACGCGTGCCGGCCGCGGTCCGCGACGACCAAGTCGGCGAACCGTCGAAGCGGCTCGAAACCCCCGGGCCGCATGCTCAGTAGCCAGTGCACCCCCTCGACGATGACCAGCTGCCCCTCGGGACCGCTCCCGACCACCTCCTCGAAAGCGCCGGCGTCGCAGGGCTCCGTCAGCGTGACGCGACGAACGTGCTTGAAGCGCCCCGTCCGGACTATGGCGTTGGCCACCGCCACCTTGCCGACGCCATCCACGCCGACCAGCGCGATGCTGCGCAGGCGTCCCTCGACGCGCTGGGAGAGCACACGCTGGGCGCGGTGGATCTCGCGTTCGCGCCCGAGCGCGACCTCGCCAGCGTCGAGGGCCTCGGCCAGGAAGAGCCTCTTGTAGCCGAGCGGCAGATCGGGGTGTGGGACAGGCGCCGCGAAGAGGTGGGAGTCTGGAGAGCCGCTGCGGGCGACGGGCAGGAGTCCGAGTCGGCCACGGACGCGGTCGAAGCGTGGTTCGGCGGCTACCCGCCCGACCCGCAGCGCGAGCTCCGTCGGGAGGCCGAACAGCGCGGAGGGAAGCTGCCCAGCGCGGTAGCGAAGCCTGCGCGCCTCTGCTTCGCGCCCTAGGTCGCGCAGGCGCGCGCGAGAGACGCCCCCGCCGGCCAGCAGGGTCTGCAGCTGCATGAGCTCGCGCTGCGTCGCGTCGCGTACGCGGGCTCGCTCCAACCTCGGCCACGCGCAAGCACGCTCCGCGAAGTCGTCGATGGCGGCCTTGTTGCGCTCGAGGGGAGCCGCCACCATCTCCGCGACGAGCTCCAGCACCTCAGGCGTCAGCGGCTCCTCACCGAGCACCTCGAGCTCGCTGGTGGCGAGCTCGGTGGCGAACGCGATCTTGCGCTCGAGATCTTGCAGGATCGTCAACAAGGGCTGCACGCGCCGCAACAGCTCGTGGGACGCCGAACGCAGCTCAGGGCCGACCTGATCCTCGATGCAGGCCTGCACGATGTCTCGAAACTCCACGTCGAGGGGTTCGAGCGCTGCTGGATTCGTCCACTCCCCGGCGTCCACGCGCCCCTCCAGCACCTCGTAGCGAGGAGTGAGTGTCGCCGCCGAGGTCAGCATCGCGTCGAGCAGCATCGCGAGCTTGGCGTCTTCGCGCTGCTCCTCGTGGAACTGCAGGGCGACTCGGTTCGTCTCGCCGACGACCCGACCCAGGTCGTCCATGAGCTCACGCAACGCGCCCCGGAGCGCGTCCGCGCTGCGCGCGGTGGCGAGCTCCCGGCGAAGACGCGTGAGGGCGCGCTCCAGTGCCTCCTGAGAGCGCTCTACCTGTTGGCAGACACGCCGCTCCAGCTCCCCCGCAAGCCGACTGCCGTATTCGTCCACGAGCTGACCGACACGCGTGACCAGCACCACGAGCTCGAGGTTCATCGCCAGCAGACCGTATGAGCAGGAGCTGGCACGGCGATGGGCCACGATGTCCGCGTCCATGGCCTCGAGAGCCCGGGTGCGACGCGTGAAGACGCGGCTCGTTCGTCGCTTGTGGCTCGGGAGTCGGTGTGTCCCGTAGACCGGACAGTCACGCCGGAGGGCGTCGACGCCGGCCGCGAGCGAGGAGGCCGTGCGCGCGGTCCCGTCGAGCGCGATGCGGCGCACCTCGTCGAGCGCGAGGGCGAGCTCGGCGTCCACGGATGCACGGAGCGCCCGCGAGCGCGCCTGGAGCGCCTCGCGGGGGAGCGCGCTCGGCTCCGCGCGACGGTCATCCCCCGTCTCAGCGAAGCCCTCGTACCCTCGGACGATGACGTCGAAGACGCTCCTCGTGCGGTTCGCGAGGTGCCTGTCCCCCTGCACGAAGAGCACGGCGAGCGCCTGCAGCTTGTCCGGCGCCGTGCCGCTCAGGTGGTAGCGGCCGAGCTCGCGCAGCGAGAGGATCCGGGTCGGCTCGCCGTTGTCCACCAGGCGCCGTGCCCAACGCCGCGCCCGGAGCACAGCAGCCCCCCAGATCTGGAGCAGGCTGTCGTGTTCGCGGGCTTCGAAGGAAGACGGGTCGAAGGGAACGCGGACCGTCTCGGGGAGGCTTGCCACGACGCCGTCGAGGGCCACGACGACCTCCATGGGCGTCCAATCGCCTTGACCAACCTTCAGGCCCCGACTGAGCACGATGCCGCGCCATCGCTCGGCCAGCTCGGCCAGCTCGGCGCGCAGGAAGAGCGTGTCGTCCGTGGGTGCCAGGCCAACCGGCTCCCGAGCCCGCACCAGCAGGCGGCGGTGGTGGCGCAGAAACTCCCGTCGCAAGCTGTGCAGATACGCCTCGGCCTCCTCGCGCCACGCGGCCAGCGGCCCCTCCCCAACCTCGCGCACGATCGCCTGGAGATCCCGCTCGAGCGCCACGACGCGCTGATCCAGGGCGGCGACGCCCGAGTTCAGCGGCTTGCCCCAGCTCCGGACCACCTGCGGCTCGGGCCAGCTGGCCATCGCCGGGTCCTCGACGGCAGGGGTGGTGTCGCTCGAGGGGTTGGGCGCCGACGAGACCGGACGGATGGCGATGGCCGGTGGCGGAACGCTCAGGCGGGGGAGCCCCTCCTCCTCTTGGCCCGCGCTCGCTCTGCCTTCGCCAGCGAGGACGACGGCCAGCTTGAAGAGGACCGGGCCGAAGAGCTCGTTCAGGGCGATGCCACCCATCACCATGGTCCCGAGAGCCGCGCCACGGCTACCGTGGATGCCCATGAGCTGGTTGGCCAGGGCCAGCGCCACCCCCGCTTGAGCGACGAAGCCGAGCCAGCCGTACTTGACCGTGACGGGGGGCGCGCCTCCCAAGCGGGCTCCGGCTCGGACACCGACGTAGATGGAGGCGAAGCGGAGCGTGCACAGGGCTAGAGCGAAGGGGAATGCCACGCGCAGCTGGTCGACATGCATGCGCGCGCCAGCGATGGTGAAGAACACGACATAGGTCGGCAGGGCGAGGCGCTCGACCTGCTCGATCAGGCGCTCACCCGCTCTGCTGAAGTTGCCGACGATGAACCCGAGGGTGAGAAACATCAGCAGCTTGTCGGCGTGGACTTGATCGGCGACGAGGGTCGCGGTGTACACCACACCCACGAGGAAGATCATGAGCTGCTTGCTCACGAAGCGGAGGTAGAGGCCGACCGCGAGGCCCAGCACCAGGCCGAGTCCGAGCCCACCGCCGACGTGCTGCGCGACGTAGACCCCCATCGGCTCGACCTCTGCGCCCAGCAGCGTCGCTGCCAGGAACTTGCCGACCACGAACGTGACGATGACCAAGATGTCTTCGAAGACGATGGTGTTGAGGACCGTGCGGCTCATCGGGCCGCTCGCCCCCGTCTCGCTGATGATGGCGAGGGTCGCGGCCGGGGACGCCGCGAACGCGATGGCCGCCACGACGACTCCGAGGCCCAGCGCTTCTGTGGCCGTCACCCCGAGGCCGGGAAGCGCGATGCTAGGTATGAAGCCGCTGATCAGGACCACGAAGCCCGTCACAGAGAGCATGACCAGCGCGTACTGCCCAGCGATGATGCCGAGGATCGCGCGAATGTCCTGGCGAAGCGCCGCGAGCTTGAGCTCGCCGCCCGCGCTGATCGCGATGAGGGCGATGGCCAGGGTGTCGAAGAGGCTCAGCTGCTGGACGACGCTCTGGTTCAAGATGCCGCGATCGAACGGCGGCCACGGGCTCTCCGCGCCGAGCAGCGCGGCCAGGGCCGGCGCTAGCGCGTGGGCGACGGACGGCCCGAAGAAGAGCCCAGCCAGGAGGTAGCCGGTGATGTGCGGGAGGCGCACGATCTCGGCAAGAGCGCCGATGGTGTAGCTGCCGAGCACCACGAAGCCGAGGGCGAGCATCGCCGTGGGGTCCAGGTCCCCGAAGCTCGTCGTTCCCGCCCAGCGGTGCAGAAACACCAGCAGCATGACGAGCGCGACGACGATGAAGAACTGCCGGAGGGACCGCCCCTCTCGCTCGACCGCGGACGGGTGTGCGGAGTGAGTCGTACTCACGGCGACCACCACACGCGGCTAGCAGGCGAGCCCACACCGGTAGCTAACCCATTTCGGCGTACGGCCACAAGCGGCGCAGGTGCAGGACCCGCCGCCCGGCGCGTCATTCCGCACGGACGCGACGCAGGTGTCGAGTGCCACGACCGTGCAGCGAACACGTGGACACTTCGGTTATGCTCGGAATGGAACCATGTCCAGACCACCGCGCATGCGCCCCACGTTCGAGCTCGCGCTCTCGCCGACTTCCGACGAGGTCCTTGCCGCGCTGAGCACCGTGATGTCCAGCGACCGCGAGGGCATTGGGGGTGTGGTCTTTCGCCGGACCGCCGTGTTGTGGCTCACGCGCGAGCGGCGCCGCTTCTACTCCCCGTGTCTGCACGTGCACTTCGGGACGAACGAGCGAGGTGAGCGGACCCTGCTCGGCCGCTTTGCGCCGCACCCCAACGTGTGGACCGGCTTCATGGCGGGCTACGGTGTGCTGACCATGATCGCCCTGCTCTGCCTGGTCTACGGCTACGTGCAGTGGACGATGAACCATGTGCCGTACGCGCTGCTGGGCTTTCCAGCCGCGGCAGCGCTGATTGGCTTCGAGTACGGCGCCGCCTTCATCGGCCAGGGGCTGGGCGCCGAGCAGATGTATACGCTGCGCAAGCTCCTGGACTCCGCGCTCGCCGCTGCCGGCCAAGCCGACGGTTCGCAAGACGACGAGATCCCGGCGGAGCTCGCGCTCGTGCGCGACGGGGGCGTCTAGCAGCCCGCCGGCCGCGTGGACGGCCAGCGTACGGAAGCATGGCCCAGGTACGTGCGCGGGGCGCCACGCAGCGCGCTTTGCCGTGGTGACCTGGCACTATCCGATCAAAACGCAACTATGAGTTGCGTTAGTGGGGAGCGCGGACTAGAACACGTCCTCGCATGACTCCCCCCGGTCCACGCGCGTCCACGAACGCCTCGGAGGTCGCCCGCCGCCCCAACGGTCGCAGCGCGCGTGTGCAACGTCAGGTGTTCGACGCTGCGCTGTCCATCCTCGCGCGCGAGGGTCGCGTGGGCCTCACCATGGACGCCGTCGCGCACGAGGCAGCGGTGCACAAGACCACGCTCTACCGTCGCTGGGGCAGCATCGAGGTCCTCATCCGCGAGGCCTGCACGGACTACGACGACACGTCCGTGAAGGCTCCGGATACTGGCTCCTTCGGCAGCGACGTGCACGCGCTGGCGCATCAGTTCGGTCGCTACCTCGCGCAGCCCGTGTCGCAGGCCATCGTGCGCATGGTCGTCTCGGACGCGCCCCACGACGACGAGCTGCGGGCCTGGGCCGACGACTTCTGGCTCACGCGCAGCGGCCCGTTCGACACGGTGGTGGAGCGCGCCATCGCGCGCGGTGAGCTCCCCCGCGACACGACCGCCATCGATCTGGCGGAGCCCTTGATCGGCCCGCTGATCCTCCGCGCTCTGGTCACGGGCTTCGACCTCGCAGACCACGACTTCCTGGACCGGCTGGCCCGCATCGTCACTCGCGGCCTCACCGCCTGATCCCTCTCCCGCCCCCTCCTCGCCCCGAGCTTCCCCGAGAGCATCCCTCATGCGCTACGCCATCGACCCTCGCTTCCGCGCCATTCCCGGCACCTCGTCGCCCCTCGAGCTCCGCGCGATGGTGCAGAACCCCTTCGCGTTCTTCGAAGAGCGCTACCTGAAGTACGGACCCATCTTTCGGTCGAGCCTGGTCTACCCGGTGGTGTGGATGATGGGTGCCGAGGCGAACCGCGCCATCATGGTCACGGAGCGTGACAACTTCTCCTACGCCGGCGGCTACGGGCAGCTCGCCTTCGGGCGCCTGTTCAAGCAGAACGTGCTGGTGATGGACGGTGACGAGCACCTGCGCGCGCGCACGCTGCTCGAGCCTGCGGTGAACCGCCTGGGCCTGACGGAGGTCATCGACCAGGTCCAAGGCATCTGGGAGTCCACCGCCGACAAGCTCGAGCGCAAGCCGCACGGTGACGTCTACGACATCGCCCAGCGCGCCACCTTCGAGGCCTCGGCCATGGCGCTCACCGGTCTCAAGGACGGGAGCGAGCTCGACGAGATGCGCCCCCACTTCGAGGCGATGATCATCGGCGCCATGGCGCACACCAAGCTGCGCTACCCCGGCGGGGTACTCGACCAGGGCTTGAAGTCCCGCGACATCCTGGTGGACATGCTGCGCCCGCACATCGAGCGCGCGCGCCGCGACCCGGAGCCCAAGGGCTTCCTCGGGCGCCTGGCGCAGGACAAGGACGCGCAGGGCAACTACCTGAGCATCGACGACGTCATCCACCACACGCTGCTGCTCTTCTGGGCGGGCTACGACACCACCGCCAGCGCGGGCTCGTGGGTGCTGCACCTCTTGGCGCACCACCCCGAGTGGCAGGACCGCATCCGCGAGAACGTGTGGGACGTGCTGGGTGACCAGCCCTACGAGCTGAAGGGCAGCGCCAAGCTCCACACCGTGAGCTGGTTCCTGCGCGAGGTGGAGCGCTTCGGGCCCAGCCTGACCATGTTCCCACGGACCGCCGTGAACGACTTCGAGTTCGGTGGCCACACCGTGCCCGCGGGCACGCCGGTGTTCTGGAGCCCGTGGATGAGCCAGCGTTGCCCCGAGGCCTTTCCGCACCCGCACGCCTTCGACCCGGGCCGCTGGGACCCCGCGCGCGGGGACGACCAGGCCAAGGGCAAGTACATGGTGGGCTTCGGCGGAGGGCCGCGCCTGTGTCTCGGGCGCAACTTCGCGCAGATGCAGCTGCGCATCCAGATCACCACGCTGGTGCGCCGCTTCCACATCGAGCCGGACGCCACGCGCCCGTTCCTCATCCAGGGTCTGCCCACGCACCACCCGGTGGACTCCTTCGTGCACTTCCGCCCGCTGCTCGGCTACCAAGAGCGAGGCGGCCGCGCGCGCGCGGCGCAGAAGGGTGCCAGCAACGAGTCGTCCGCAGAGGCCCACGCGTAGAGCGCGTTCCGCTAGCCGTCACGACGCACGCCGTGGCGGCGGAGGAAGCCCTGGGTGCAGCACGAGTGCGCGAGAGCGGCGGGCGCGGCAGGCTTCGCGTCTCCGGCCACTGCTGGTAGCCTTGGCGCATGGAACACGTCCTCACCTCGCGCCAAGAGCGCTCCCGCGCGCTCTTGGCCGTGATGTGCCTTGGTGTGATCTCCTGCGTTCTCGTCGGTTGCGGCCACACGCAGGGTCCACGCGACCCGTCGCACGCCGGGACGCAGGACCTGCTGAGCCTGCTGCCAGCCGACTCGGAAGGCGTCGTCATGGTGGACGTCCGCGCGCTGCTCGCCGCACCCTTCGTGCCGCGTCTGGACGCGGTCTTCGAGCCCCTCTTGGACGAGCGCGGCCGGCAGCTGCGCGAGCTGCTCGACCGTGTGGACGAGGTGGCGATTGGCTTTCGCTACCGGGAGGTCGAGGGGCACGGGGAGCCGCTGCTGGCCATCGCCCGGGGACGGTTCACGGAGGCCGACCTGGACACGTTCGGGCGGACGCACACGGCCGGCGAGCATCGCGGTCACACGCTGCGTAGCGACGACGGGATGTCGCTCTCGCTGTCGGGGACACACACGCTCGCGTTCGGCGGCGAGGCGCTGGTCTTGGCCGCGCTCGACCGCATGGACGGGCTCTCTCCGGCGACGGGGCCCACGCGCCCCGTGCTGCTCGACGCGGCCCGTCGGGCGCAGCTGGGCCAGCACACGCTCACCTACGCCGCAGAGACCTCGGAGCGCTTTCGTGGAGAGTTCTCCGAGGAGTTCAGCGCGCGCGGCGCGGCCGTGTCCGTGGGGGCGTGGGTCGACATCGGGAGCGCACTGAACGCCCACGGCTTCGGGCTGTTCTCCGACGACGCCATGGCCATGGAGGTGGCTGAGCAGCTCATGGGCAAGCTGGCGGAGGCAGCCAACGAGCCTCAGCTGGAGGAGCTGGGCATGCTCGCCGTCATCAACGCCGTCCACGTCCAGGCGGATGGCCCGACGGTCAACGTGGACGTGTCCTTCGACCACGAGACCGTGGAGCGCATCATCTCGATCGTCCTCCTGGGCGTGCAGGCCGGCGCGGCCTTCTCCGAGCCCGCCGAGGAGCCGGAGCAAGCTCAGACGGACCATCGGGACGACCTGTCGCTGGACCCGTCGTTCTAGTCGCCGCCCTCCGGCTAGTCGCCGCTATCCCGCGTAGAAGCGCGGCACGCGACGGGAGACGTTGGTGAGCACCTCGTAGTGGATGGTGCCTGCCGAGCGCGCCAGCTCGTGGGCGTCGATGGCGTCACCACCCTGCCTCCCGAGCAAGACGACCTCGTCACCCAGCTGCACGTGCGCGATGGCGGTCACGTCCACCCCGGTGAGGTCCATCGAGACGTTGCCCACGATGGGGCAGCGGCGCCCATGCACCAAGACCTCCGCGCGGTTGCTGGTGGCGCGGATCAGGCCGTCGCCGTAGCCCACGGGCACCGTCGCGATGAGCCTCTCCTCGGGCGCCGTGAAGGTCCCGTCGTAGCCCACGCGCGTGCCCGCCGGAACGCGTCGTAGCGAGATGATCTCGGTGCGCAGCCGCATGGCGGGGCGCAGGCCCGCGCGCTCCGTGCCCGGTGGCCCGTACCCAAAGAGGGCGCTGCCCAGGCGCACGAGGTCGTAGCGCGAGTCGGGGTGCAAGAAGGCGCCGGCCGTGTTGGCCGCGTGCAGCACCGCGGGCCGGTGGCCCCGCGCCCGCACCAAGCTCACGGCGTCGTCGAAGCGGCGCAGCTGCTCACGCGTGACCGCGGGGTCGCTGTCGGCCGAGCTCAGGTGCGTCATGCACCCGTCGATGCGCACCGCGCCGGGGCTCCCCATGCCCTCGAGGGAGTCGAGAAACGTGGAGAGGACGTCGTGCGGAACGCCCAGACGACTCATGCCGGTGTCGACCTTCAAGTGCACACCCACCGGCTGACCGCGCTTCGCCGCCACCTGCGCGAACGCCCGCACCTCGGGCAGCTCGTAGACCACGGGCGTCAGCGACGCGGCGACCACCTCCTCGTGAGCGCCACCGTGCACGCCGTTCAGCACGACGATCTCCGTGTGGATGCCCGCCGCCCGGAGCTCTAGGGCCTCCTCCGCCAGCGCCACGCCGAAGCCGTACGCCCCG
Organism: Sandaracinaceae bacterium; assembly: GCA_020633075.1. GTDB lineage: Bacteria > Myxococcota_A > Polyangia > Polyangiales > Houyiibacteriaceae > JADJJE01. The sequence goes on along the minus strand of JACKEI010000001.1, from coordinate 182,494 downwards.
ACCTCCTGCAGGCGCCGCGCTACCGGCACCACGCCGTGCCCGTAGCCGTCGGCCTTGACTACCGCCAATACCCGGCTGCTCCCGACGCGCTCGCGCGCCACGCCCAGGTTGTGCACCACCGCGTCGAGGTCGATCTCGGCGCGCGTCGGACGCAAGGTGTCCTCGGCGGCCTGCAGCCGGGGCTTGAGGATCAAGGTGTCGCGAGGGGAGCGCACGCCCGAGGGCTACCCCGCCGCCCTGTCCCCCGCAACGCGCCGGCCGAGACGCGCTCCTCAGACCCGACGCGTCACGGGGCGGAGATGCGCGCCTTGCCCTTGACGGGGTAGCGCCGAGCCATGACCGTAGTGTTCCCCCAACGGAGCTCCCGACATGTCCACCCAACTCGCCCTGCCCCCCCAGCTGACCACGCGCCGGCTGCTCTTCGTCGCGCCGCTGCTGGCGTCGCTCATCGGACTCTCCGGCTGTGGAGGTGGCGCCGACACGGACCCGGGCTGGCAGGAGCGTGAGACCACGCTGCTCCCACCGTGGGCGGAGGGCTGCGACAACGACCATGTCCCGGTGGTCATGGTCCACGGCTTCCTGGCGTCCGGGGACACGTACGCCACGCACATCATGCGCTTCACCGCGAACGGCTACTGCCAGGACCGGCTGTTCGTGTACGACTGGAACTCGCTCGGGAGTGGCGGCGGTCCCGAGCTGTTGGACGCCTTCGTCGACGAGGTGCTGAGCGTCACGGGCGCGACGCAGGTCGACCTGCTGGGCCACTCGGCCGGTGGCGGGGTTGGCTACACGTACCTGAGCGACGCGACGCGAGCCGCGAAGGTCAGGCGCTACGTGCACCTCGCGAGCGGCGCCGAGGACGGCCCGGCAGGCCCCACCGCGAACGTGCCCACGCTGAACCTCTACTCCGCCAACGACCGAGTGGTGATGGGCAACAGCGGCATCCCCGGCGCGACGAACGTGGACTTGGTGGACGCCGACCACTACGAGGTGGCCACCACGGACGACTCCTTCGCCGCCATCTGGATGTTCCTCACCGGCAGCGAAGCGGAGGTGACGGGCGTCGTACCGCAGGAGGAGCCCATCGTCGTCGCAGGGCGCGCCGCGACCCTCGGTGAGAACACGCCAGCCGCGGGAGCCACCGTAGACGTCTACGAGGTGGAGCCCGACAGTGGGCAGCGGCGGCGCGCACGCCCGCTGGCGAGCTTCGTGGCCAACGAGCGCGGCTACTGGGGTCCGCTGCAGGTCCAACCCGAGACCCGCTACGAGTTTCACGTCACTCCGGTGGAGGGGCGCAGCATCCACTACTTCCGCGAGCCCTTCGTGCGGACCAACACCAAAGTGTACCTGCGGACCCTCCCGACCACGGGCTTGGCGCGCCTGCTGGTCAGCGCGCTCTCGTTCGACGAGGACCAACCCACCAGCGTCATCTTCATCGCCAACCGCGGCCTGCAGCCGGGAGACGCCCTCTCCCTGGACGAGGTGGACCTGAGCGGCGACGAGTACACCAACCGCGACAACACCACGATCGCCCTCTTCTTCTTCGACGACAACGGCAACGACCAGACGGACCTGACGCCAGTGGCCCTGTTCGAGACCTTCCCCTTCCTCGCCGGAGCCGACTTTGCTCCTGGCGCGGACGCTGCACAGTCCACCGTCGCCGAATTCAACGGGCGCCGCCTGGCGATGCCGCGCCGACCGGCCGAGCCCGACGGCGTCAGCATCGCCGTCTTCGACTGAGCAGAGTGGGCACGCCGCAGGAGCGGGCGGGATGCGGGGGGCTCGTCGTTCCCTACGACCCGGCCCGCTTCCCGTGGTATCAAGCCGACCATGTCCGCGAACGACGCCGACGCCGACGTCCCCGACGAGGCCACCGAGTCGCCACCCAGCGAGGGTGAGCGCAAGAAGGGTGTGCCTCGCGATCCCAGCCGTGCGGTCGGTGGGACGGCGCTCGCCGAGCCCAAGCCCCCGTCGTTCCTCGCGACCACGGGCGCCAAGCTGCTCGCCGCGCTGATGGCGCCCCTCTCGGAGCTCGGAGCCCTCGCGAAGATGCTGGGGCAGGTGTTCTTCTGGGGCCTGCGCCCACCCTACCGTGGACGCATCTTCATCCACTGCATGGAGTACGTCGGCGTCCAGTCGATCTTCATCGTCGGCATCACGGGTTTCTTCGTGGGCGCCGTCCTCGGCCTGCAGTTGGTCAACGGCTTCCGCGACCTGGGCGTGGAGAGCCAGACGGGCTCGGTCGTTGGCTTCGCCCTCTCGCGCGAGATCGGCCCGGTCTTCACGGCGCTGATGGTGTCCAGCCGCGCCGGCAGCGCCATGACCACGGAGCTCGGCTCCATGCGCGTGACGAATCAGATCGACGCGCTCATCACCATGGCGGTCAACCCTGTGCAGTACCTGGTGGTGCCGCGCGTGGTCGCGGGGCTCTTCATGGTCCCCATCTTGACCATCTTCTTCGACGTCATCGGGATGACGGGCGCCTGGCTCGTGTGCACCAAGCTGCTCGGCCTGGACAGCGGCGTGTTCTTGGACCGCATGCGCTGGATCGTGGACTGGAAGGACGTCAACCTCGGGCTCACCAAGGCGGCCGTGTTCGGCGTCACCGTGTGTCTGATCGCCTGCCGTCAGGGCTTCTACGCGAAGGGCGGTGCCGCGGGCGTGGGTCAGGCCACCAACCGCTCCGTGGTGCACAACGCCATCGCCATCCTGCTGCTGGACTACCTGGTGACCGGCATCGTGCTCGGCGAGGGGCTCGGCTGATGGGCGTTCGGGAGTGGTTCGACAGCTTCACCGGGGCCTCCGCGGACGAGCTCCGGCGGGTGGACCCCAAGATCCTGGCGGACCCGGTGCATGTGCGCGTGCGCGACGTGCACAAGAGCTACGGCCCGCACCACGTCCTCAAGGGGCTCAGCTTCGACATCGCGCGCGGCAAGACCAACGTCATCATCGGTCCGTCGGGCTCCGGCAAGACCGTCTTGATGCGGCAGCTGATCCGCCTCGAGAAGCCGGACTCGGGTCAGATCCTGGTGAACGAACGGGACTTCGTCGCGCTGGACGGCATGGAGCTGGACGCCATGCGCCGCACCATGGGGATGGTCTTCCAGATGTCGGCCCTCTTCGACTCCATGAGCGTGTTCGAGAACGTGGCCTTCCCGCTGCGCGAGCACACCAAAATGAGCCAGAAGGAGATCCGGGAGCGCGTCATGGACCGCCTGGAGTCGCTGGGCATCGGCCACGCCTGGAGCAAGTCCCCGGCCGAGCTCAGCGGCGGCATGCAGAAGCGCGTCGCGGTCGCGCGCTCGTTGGTGCTCGAGACGGACATCCTGATCTACGACGAGCCCACCACCGGCCTCGACCCGATCACCACCTGCACGGTGGACGAGCTGATCGCCGAGGCCGAAGAGAAGTTCGGCGTGACCAGCATCGTGATCAGCCACGACATGGCGAGCGTGTTCCGCATCGCCGACCGCATCACCTTCATGTACTTCGGCGAGGTGCAGGCCTCGGGCACCCCCCGCGAGCTGCTGGAGAGCCTGAACAAGCCCACCATGGAGTTCATCCTGGCGTCGGGTGTCAGCCGCGACTTGATCGACGGCCGCCGCAACGACTGACGCCTCATTCGACCCCCGGCCTTGCCGCGCCCCCACGGGCGTGATATCAGGCCAGCCCTTTTGATTTGCGGAGTTCCACCGTGTCCAAGGTCTGTGAAGTCACCGGTAAGCGCGCTCTGCGCGGCAACAAAGTCTCGCACTCGAATGTGAAGACGACCATTTTCAACCAGCCGAACCTGCAGGTGAAGCGCTTCTTCGTCCCCGAAGAGAACCGCTGGGTGAAGCTGCGCGTCAGCACCGCGGGCATCCGCGAAATCGACAAGCGCGGCATCGCCGCCGTGCTGCGCGAGATCGCGGCTCGTCGCAGCGCCAGCTGATCCCCTCGGGGCTTCGTTGCTAGCATCCAGGAAGAGCCGGCCGGGACCACCCGCCGGCTGTTCGTGTTTCCGTCTCCAACACTGGCCCGGGCGTCCTCGGGTCCCTGCCCCGCAGCCCGGCTAAGCTCGGCCTGCCGCCACGAGAGAGGCCCCCTCGCATGAGCGCCCACCGCATGATCGTCCTCACCGGCGGCCCCAGCGCCGGCAAGACCGCCGTCCAGCAGGTCGCGCGAGAGCAGTTCGGCGATCGCCTGGTGCTGGTTCCCGAGGCGGCCACCCTGCTCTTCTCGGGGGGGTTCCCGCTGCCGACGTCCGACGAGACCCGGCGCGCCGCCCAGCGGGCGATCTTCTTCGTGCAGCGCGAGCTCGAGGCCGCGTTCACGGCCCACGCCCCCGCCGACGCCGTGGTGCTCTGCGACCGGGGCACCGCCGACGGGGCCGCGTACTGGAAGGGGACGCCGGACTTCTTCGAAGCGGTAGGGTCCACGCGCGAGGCGGAGCACGCCCGCTACCACACGGTCATCCACATGGCGGTCCCGGGCGCCGGGGGCGGCTACAACCTACAGAACCCGACTCGCAAGGAGACCCCCGCGCACGCGCGGGAGGTGGCGGAGGGCATCGAGCGGGCCTGGGCCGGGCACCCGCGGGTCTTCGACGTCAGCAACGAGACCGACTTCGTGCACAAGCTGGAGCGCGCCATCGACCTCATCCGCGACGCGATGGACGCGGACAGCTAGGGAGCTACCGGGCCGCCAAGGCCAGCGCGAAGCTACAGGCTGAGCCCGCCGTCCAGGGTGACCACGCTGCCGGTCATCCACTCCGCGTCGAGCACCTGCACGATCAGCTCGGCAACCTCTTCCGCGGTCCCGAGCCGACCGAGCGGGTGCAGGTAGGCCAGCGCCTCCAGCTGCTCGGCCACCAGCCGCTCGCGCTCGGCGCCCTCGGGAGCGCGCGTCCCAGGCGCCACCCGGGGCTGGCGCACCATGTCGGTGTCCACCACGCCAGGGGCCACCGCGTTGACGCGGATGGCGCGCGCCGAGAGCTCTTTGGCGAGACCGCGCGTGGTCGCCTCGAGGGCGGCCTTGGTGCCCGCGTAGCCCACCGTGGAGGGCGCGGGGCGCGTGGACAGCGTGCTGCTCACGGTCACGATGGAGCCGCCGTGCCCTTGCTCCACCATGATGCGCGCGGCCTCTTGGCTGAGCAGCGTCGGCGCCAGCTGGTTCACGCGCCACATGGCCTCGAGGGCCTGTGGCGTGAGCGTCCCTACTGGCTCGTACTTCACCACCCCCGCGCAGTGAATCAGGCCGTCGAGCCCGCCGAGAGCCTCGGCCGCATGCCCGACCAGGAGCTCACGCTCGGACTCGCGAGCGAGGTCCCCCACCACCGCGGTGACCTGCCGGGAGGAGGTGCGCGCCACCTGCATGAGAGCCTCTTCGTCGCGCCCCACCGCGGCCACGCGCGCGCCCCGGGCCACCAGCTGCGCCACCACGGCGCGCCCGATGCCACGGCTCGCCCCGGTCACCAACACCCGACCGCTGCTGATCTTCATCCGCCAACTCCTACGTAGGGGCCCCAGGGGGGCTCGGGGGGCACGTCGGCCGGCTCGCCCGTGACGGGCTGCTCGTCCGAGGGAATGAAGGGGGGCGAGTCCACGCAGAGGATGCTCTGCCAACGGTCGCTGGGGTTGGCGTAGACGTGCGCGGCGCCACGGGGCCAGCGATGCACGGTGCCTGGAGGTACCGGCAGGTTCTGGCAATGCAGCCCGCTGGTGAGCACCATCTCGCTCTCGCGCATGATGCGGTGCACGTGCAGGGGGATCTCTCCGCCGGGTCGGATGTTCAACCGGTAGATGCCGGCGTCGCGCGTCTCGTGGATGATGTCCACGGTGCCCCAGGGCTTGTCCTCCTGCGTGAACGTCGCCCAGCCCTGCCCGCGCTCGATCTCCACCGAGGGCTCGGCGAAGCCACGCAGCGCGCCGGGCTTGATGAGCTGCACCCGTACCCGCTGCACCAGCGCGCGCTGCTCGTCGGGCGCGGGCGGCGCCAGCAGGAAGCGCGCGATGACGTGCGCCGCGGTCTCCAGCAGCCGGAAGTGGCAGCTCTTGAGCAGAAACACCACCTGCGCGGCGGCGGCGGCGTAGTGGACGGTGTCACGGACCCGCTCGCTGCGGGCCGAGAGCTCGGTGTCCAGCACCAGGTCCAGGTCCACGTGCAGCGGCTGACTGGCCTCGCGCTCGTGCGGGTAGACGCCCACCACGCACTCCACGTGCAAGCCGCGGATGCGAATGGTGTCCAGCTGGGGGGTAGCGCTCACGCCGTGGAGGGTATCAGGCCCGTCGCGGCGTGGCGACGTTGCGAGCGGCAGCCCGGCCGCAGGTCAGGCGGCGGCGCGGTCTTCCGTGGCCTCGGTCTCGCTGGTTGCGTCGGGGAACTCCGAGCGCATCGCGAGGATGCGGTCCCGGCCAGCCGTCTTGAGGGTCAGGTAGATGAAGTCGTGGACGTCGAGCAGGTCGCGGGGGTCGAGCCCGTCCTCACGCAGGCGGGCGCGCACGTCCGTCAGCATGGCGACGAGGCGCTGGTAGAGAATGCCCATCGGGCGGGACCCAACCCGCAGGCCGGGTGCCATGAACTGAGCCTGCCGCTCGAAGGCGCTCGGGTGGACCACGGGCAGCGTGTCCGGATGGACGGCCCCGAGGAAGTAGGTCGCGAGCTCCCAGGAGGGCGCTTCACCGAGGGCGAGCTCGAGCGTGCGCACCCAGGAGTCGAGGCGCTGCGCGACGGGCGCCTTGCCGTGGAGCAGCCCGCGCACGGCGTCCGCGACGCGAGCGTGGTGCTCCGGAGCGAGCTTGGCGAAGAGCAGTCGCTCCTTCGCGGGGACGATGCTGGAGACCTCGAGGACCCGCCGCAGCACGTCATGCACCGCCGTCGCTCCTTCGCTCTCTTCCAGGTCGCGTAGCGCGGCCCGCGACAGAGACTGCGCGGCCATGGCGAGCATGCCGTCGCGGTGGCGCTTGAGGAAGCGCTTGCGCCCGTCCGTGCGGTGCTCCTCGGTGTAGGCCGCTGAGCGGAAGCCCTCCGGGAACAGCTCACGGAAGAGGGCGGTCTGCTCTTCGAGAGAGATGGGACGCGGGGCCTTGCGCCAGTCGCGGCGCAGCTCCTCGGGGGCCATCTCTTCGAGCGCCGTCACCAGGGCCCGGGCCAGGTCGTACGAGCGGTCGGCGGGCTCGATCAGCTCCCAGTAGTCCAGGTGCATGGCGCGGGTGCGTCCGTCTTGGAACTGCATGGTCACGCGGTCCACGCGCTCCTCGAGTACGACACCAAGACCCCACTCTTCACGCTTCGTGTGCCGATACAGAGACGGGAGCGACGCGACGGTCTCCTCCGGATTGTTCGTGGTCTCTGGTGCATCTGGTTCGAGCGTGTCCCGCGCCCCGTTGGCGAGCTGCATGACGGTGTCGTCATCCGTCTCGAGGTCAGAATCGATGGAGGGAGCGTGGGCGAGGGTCTGGAAAGGCAATGGAGGTCCTTGGTTGCTGTGTTGATGAACTGCATCGCGTCCGGCGATACGCTACGTATCGCGGCAATGCGGCAGGTGCTCATACACGAACAACTACGAGTCCGGGCACACGCAAGCGTGCTCTCAGTGACTCAATGTGTCGCGTGAGCGTTGATTATGAATAGCACAATCACACTCACAAATCAACTCTGGTGGCCCGTGGCAGGATGCGCGCAGTCGCGCGCGGCTCGTGGCTCACGCCCCGGAGCGGATCATGTCGGCGCACTTTTCACCGATCATGATGACGGGCGCGTTGATGTTGTTGCTCGTGACCTGGGGCATGATCGACGCGTCCGCGACGCGCAGTCCAGCGAGCCCACGCACCCGCAGCTGCGCATCGACCACGGCCAGCGGGTCGCTCTCGGGCCCCATCTTGCAGGTCCCGCAGACGTGGTACTCCGTGTCGGCGTGGTCACGCAGGGTCGCCTCGATCTGCTGCGGGTCGTCGCGCTCGTAGTGGAACAGCATCTCGCCGCGCACGGCGTCGAAGGCCTTGTCCTGCATGATGTCGAGCGCGATCTGCGTCCCCTTGACCAGCGTGGGCATGTCGTAGGGGTGGCTGAAGTAGCGCGGGTCGATGAGGGGCGGCTCGCGGGTGTCGGCGCTCGCGAGGGTCACCTCCCCCTGGCTCTTGGGGCGGGCCAACAAGAGGTGCGCGGAGTAGCCGTGGCCGAGGTGGTTCTTGCGCCCGTGATCGTCGGCTATCCCCACGATCAGCTCCATCTCCATGTCGGCCACCTCGACCGACGGGTCCGTCCGGTAGTAGACGCCGGACTCGGCCACGCAGCTGGTCATCAGCCCGGTGCGCCGCTGCCTCCACTCCCACATGGCCTTGAGCACCTTCGCGATGCCCACCGGTGAGATGCCGAAGGTGTCGTAGTTGTCGGGTGAGCGGTAGATCAGCAGCGCGGAGATGTGGTCCTGGAGGTTCTGCCCGACCCCCGGCGCGGCCAGCACCACCGGGATGCCGAGCGCTTGGAGGTGTGCGCCGGGCCCGACTCCGGACGCCATGAGGATCTGAGGGGTGCCGAACGCGCCGGCCGCCATGACCACCTCGCGGCGTGCGCGCACGCGGCGCGTCTCTCCGCCCTGGTGGTACTCCACCCCCACGGCGCGAGCGCCCTCGAAGAGCACACGCGAGGTGTGAGCGAACGTGCGCACGTCGAGGTTGCTGCGCCCCAGGTTCGGGTGGATGAAGGCCGCCGCCGCGCTGTGCCGCTCGCCGTTCTTCTGCGTGACCTGGACGTCGTAACAGCCGTAGTGCTGAGCCCCGTTCATGTCCGGGTTGTAGGGGATGCCGTAGGACTGACAGGCCTCGAGGAAGAGCTTGTTGAGGGGGCTCGGGTCGATCAGCGCCGTGACGTTCAGCGGACCGCCGGTGCCGTGGTAGGGCGAGTCCGGGTGCACCTCGTTGTTCTCGGACTTCTTGAAGTACGGCAGCACGTCGTCGTAGCCCCACCCGGGGTTGCCGAGCGCCGCCCAGTTGTCGAAGTCGGAGCGATGGCCGCGCGCGTAGATCATCGCGTTCACCGCGCTGGACCCGCCCAGCGCCTTGCCCCGCGGCTGGAACCCCCTGCGTCCGTTGAAGCCGGCTTGCGGCACGGTCTGGTAGTTCCAGCTGTTGATGCCGCGCGGCAGCGCCGCCGCGAAGCCCATCGGCGCGCGGATCAGGACGCCCGTCCCATCGCCACCCGCCTCCAGCAGGCACACCCGCACGTCGCGGTCTTCGCTGAGGCGGCTCGCCACGACACACCCCGCAGAACCACCCCCAACGACGACGTAGTCGAATTCGTCCATCTGATTGACCTACCGCGTGTGCGGTCGGCCGTCCACGGGTTCGCGCGCGCAGACGGGGTGCTACGGTCCCCGTCATGACCGTCACCGTCCATCACCTGAATTACTCCCGCTCGCTGCGCGTCCTGTGGATGCTCGAGGAGCTGGGGCTCGACTACACCGTGCGGGAGTGGCAGCGCGACGAGAACTTCCGCGCGCCGGACGAGGCCCGCTCGGTGCATCCACTGGGTCGCTTCCCGATGGTTGCCGTCGACGGTGTCGTGCTGGCGGAGTCCGGCGCCATCCTCGAGTACTTCGCCGAGCGCGAGGGCAAGCTCGGCCCAGCGAGCGACGCCGAGAAGCTGGAGTACCGCTTCTTCCTGCACTACGCCGAGGGCTCGGTCATGCCGCCCCTCTTGGTGCAGCTCATCCTGAACAAGCTGCGCGCGGCCCCCATGCCCTTCTTCGTCAGGCCCGTCGCCCGCGGCATCGCCGGCAAGCTGCAGGAGAGCTACTCGGGGCCCGCCCTCGAGCTGCACCTGGGCTTCATGGAGCGCACGCTCGCCGGCCGGGAGTACTTCGCCGGGGAGCACTTCAGCATGGCGGACATCCAGATGTTCTACCCCGTGGAGGCGGGCCTGAGCCGAGGCGGGGGGGCCTTCCCGAACATGACGCGCTGGCGCGACCGCGTCTGCGCGCGAGCCGCCTATCAGCGTGCGGAGGCCCGCGGCGGCAAGGCGGTGCCTGCGGGCTGAGTGTGTCCTCGGGGGTCAACCGCCTGCAGCTCCGGGTCGCTCAGTCGAAGTACTGCGCGTACCACGCGCGCAGCTGCATGATGGGCCCGTCCCCGTCGCAGAGCACCGGGCGGTCCCGCCAGCGCTTGTGCTCCCAGATGCGCGCGTCCTGCCGAAAGCCGTGCATGACCACCCTCACGTACTCACGCACGTACTCCTCGGAGAAGCGCTCGCCCTGGCTACCCGGCTGCATCATGAGCCCGAAGCGCAGGTCCACGTGCTGCTCGTCCACCATGGTGTGTGTGTTGTACAGCACGGTCTCCACCACGGAGTGCATCTCGGTGATCTGGAAGGCGGGCCCGTAGTAGATGGCCTCGAGGCGGTAGTCCGTGCCGGCGTGCTGTCCCATGCCGTGCCCCACGGAGCGCTGAATGGCGCGGTGCCCGACGAACTCGTTCACGAACTCCGCCGGGTCGTTCTTGTGGACCGGCCTGAAGTGCGCGACGTCCACCACGTTCTCCACAATCTCGCGCGAGTGCGTGCGCAGGCGCAGCTTGCCGTGTTGCCACGCGGTCCACTCCGGGTGCCCTACCTGCGGGACGATCGGGATCTCGTACGCCGGCTCGCGGCCGCTCGGGTCGTAGTGCACGAAGACGAAGCCGTTGCGCTCCAGCACACGGAACCGGGAGCGCGCGCCGTCCGAGGCGAGGCGCGGGTGCGCCTCCTGTACGACGGCCGCACCGCCCTCGTCGCGAAACGCCACGAGGTCCCGTCCGAAGTAGCGCAGCGCGAGCGGTGCGTCCGCGGCGACCTCTTCGGAGAGGGCCACCACGAACCATCCACGAGGGTAGCCAGGGAAGGGATCGACGTGGGCGGGGCTGTGGGGCACGGTCATGCGCCCGAAGATCAAAGCATGAACGCACGCCCTCGCGCCAGCCGGGAACTGACGACACCGCGTGGTCGGGAAGTGGACTACGTTAGCGCTCGCAATGTCCCGACGCGGCCCCAAACCCGGTGAGTTCGAAGAGCCCAAGCAGGCGCGCACGCGCGAGCAGCTCGCCCGCATCCTCGAGGTGACGGACGAGCTGTTCGCCGAGCGCGGCTACCAAGCGACCAAGATCGCAGACATCGCCAAGGCGGTGCCGTGCTCCATCAGCACCATCTACGACCGCTTCGGCGGCAAGGCGGAGCTGCTGCGCTACATGCACCGCCAGGGCGCCGAGGAGGCGGTGGCGCTGATCGGCGCGCTCGACCCGCAGGGGGAGGCCACCGGGGACCTGCGCGAGGTGCTGCCTCAGGCGGTGCGGATGGGCATCACCATCTTGCGCCGCTACCGGGGACGGCGGCGCGCGTCGCTGGAGCTGATGCACGTGGACCCGGAGCTGGCCGCGCTCGAGCTCGCGAACATGGAGCAGCTGGCGCTCGCGGGGCAGCGCTTCCTGTTCGCGTACCGGCGCCAGTTCCAGCACCCCGACCCCGAGCTCGCGGCGCAGCAGGCGATGCGCTTGTTGATGGCCATGACGGAGCAACACGGTAGCTCGCTGCCCACCCCGGCGAGCGGACAGCTGGACGAAAACCGCTTCGTCCGAGAGGTGACACGCATGACCCTCGCCTACCTGGGGGTCCCTCGAGACTACTGATTCCGCGCGCATTTCAGGCTCCTTCCTGTGCCCCTTGACGACGCCGTAGATTAATGCGAATTCAAATTCGCATTACAGACGCGGTCGCGTGAGCCCATGCCGGGCGCTCGCCCCGCGCACCCAGCGCGCCACGGAGGCGCGAGGAAGCAGCGCGTCATGAACTATCGAGGTTGGATGTTCATCGGGTTCTCGGAGGAGTACCCAAGCGGCAAGATCAAGCCGCGTACGTTCATGAACGAGGAGTGCCTGGTGTTCCGCACCGAGAGGGGCAGCCTCGAGGTGGTCGAGCCCTACTGCTCCCACTTCGGTGTGAACATGAAGACGGGCCGGGTGGTGAAGGAGTGCATCCAGTGCCCGATGCACGGGCGCGTCTTCCGTGGCGACGGCCGGGGCGCGAACGCCCGCCACAGGCCCATTCGCTCCTACCCCGTCGCGGAGAACCGCGGGCTCGCCTTCGCGTACTTCGACCACGCCGGGGTCGCGCCGCAGTGGGAGGCGCCGCAGTTCCTGGACGAGGCGACGTTCCCGGACATCTTGTGGCGTCACGCGCGCATGCTCGAGCTGCACCACCCCAGCGTGCCCCTCGACAACTCGGTGGACCCGCGCCACTTCCTGTTCACGCACTCGATGTTCGGGAAGCACATCGCCGAGGGTGAGTTCACGCCGAACGGTCACAAGGCCCTCGGGACGATGGCCACGCAGCTCACCAAGCCGCTGTCGTACGTCTCGGGGACCCGGGCGGCCGTCACCACGCACTTCGACGGCCCGCTGAACACGTACCTGCGCGCGGACGTGGGCCGCAGCGCGTCCGACCTCTGCAACTTCCTCACCATCATCGAAGGCAAGAAGTGTCTGCTCACGCAGATCGGCATCGGACGCCGCTCGCGGAACCCGCTGCGCCTGGCCGAGCACGCCGTGGGCATGATGGCCTCGTGGTTCGCCACGTACGAGGACGCCCCCGTGTGGAACAACCGCAAACCCCAGGAGCCCGACAACGACCCGCACGGCACGGACCGGGCGCTCGCCGACTTCCGCACGTGGTTCGAGGGCTTTGCGTACGAGCCTGCGCCGCCCTCCGGCGGGGAGCGGCTCATCGGCACGGCGGACTTGCTACGCGCCCCGGCCGCCGCGGAGTAGCCGGTGCGCGGGCGTGGACCCCGACGGGGAGCGGGGCCCGTACGAAGCTGGACGCTGGGGCGACGGATCAGTGAAACTCGCTGGCCGGAGCCCGGAACACCATGCAGGCCGCGACGATTCACGAGTATGGCGACGCGAGCGTTCTGCGCATCGAGGAGTTGCCGACGCCGGTGCCCAAGGGCGCGCAGCTGCTGGTGAAGGTCCACTACGCGGCCGTCAACCCCGTGGACTGGAAGATGCGCGAAGGGCGCAACAGGCTCGTGCTCAGCCCGCGCTGGCCGAAGGTGCTGGGACACGACCTGGCCGGCGAGGTCATCGCCGTCGGGCCGCGGGCGAAGCGCTTCGGGGTGGGCGACGCGGTGTACGGGATGCAGGGCTTGTCGATGGGCGCCTACGCGACGCACGCCGTGGTGGACGAGAAGACCTTCGCCAAGAAGCCCGAGAGCGCGACGTTCCGGGAGGCCGCGGCGCTGCCGATGATCTCGCTCACGTCGCTGCAGGTGCTGCGCAACATCGCCAGGCTCGAGGCGGGGCAGCGGCTCCTCGTGAACGGCGCCTCCGGCGGCGTCGGCAGCGCGGCCGTGCAGCTGGGCAAGATCCTGGGCGCAGAGGTGACGGGCGTGTGCAGCGGGCGCAACCTGGAGTTGGTGCGCAGCCTGGGCGCGGACCACGTGGTGGACTACGGCCAGGAGGACTTCACGCAGGGCCAGGTGCGCTACGACGTGGTGTTCGACTGCGTGGGCAACCTGAGCTTCGCGCAGTGCAGGCGGGTGCTCACGCCCCGGGGAGTCTTCGTCAGCGTCACGACCAACGCCGCGGGCTTCGTCGCCGGGCGCGTGTGCAACCTGTTTCGCCGCCAACGCGACGCGCAGATCCTGGTCGCGCTGCCGAGCGCGGCGGACCTTCAGTGGATCGCCCAGCAGGTGGACGCGGGCCGCTACCGGCCAGTCATCGACCGGAGCTTCGCGCTCTCCGAGATTCGCGCCGCGCACGAGTACAGCGAGACCGGCCGAGCGCGCGGGAAGCTCGTCATCGAGATGCCGCCTGCCTGAGGAGACAGGTCATCGGCAGCGCGCTACGCGTCGATGTAGGCTCGCAGCTGTGGCTTGACGCGCGCCCCGTCTTGACGGCCCAGCTCCATGGTGGCCTCCACCGGGGCGTGCTCGCGGTAGTCCCAGCGCTCTATGGGCACGTCGGCGCTGGGAGAACAGTAGAAGCGCCCCTGCTGTTCGCCCGTGACGGCCCACGAGTAGCGACGCGTGAGCATGACCACCTGCTTCTTCACGGCGCCGAGCTCGTCCAGCAAGAACGCCGGAGCGTTGTCGATCAGGCTTCCGTCGAGCACCCGCTCACCCGAGAGCTGGACGGGCGCCGTGACCGGAGGCACGGCGGACGAGGCCAAGATGAAGTCCACCAGCTCCTCGGCGCTGCGGGCTTCACGCGCGTCCATCACGACCGCCCGGAACCCCAGGCGGGGCGCGAGCTTGGGATGCAGGAGCTTGGGGTTCACGCGCTTCTCGGCCTGGTAGAGCGCCAGCCCGAAGACCGCGCCGGCAGCGAGGCCGAGGCGGGCAGGAGGCGCCGCCGCGAGGATGCGCACCGGGAACGGTGCCTGCTGGATGCGCCGCAGCCCGTCGCCCTCGAGGGCACGCAGCAGCGTGCGCCGGTAGATGCCCTCGTGCGGGAGAGGGCGCCGCCCGCGCAGCAGCTCAGCGGGCTGGACGTTGCGCTTCAGACCCGCTCGCTCGCGGGTGAAGGCTTCGCGGCCCTCGTCCATTCTCTCGGCCACGAGCATGCAGGCCATGGCGGCGCCGGCGCTGCACGCGGCGATGCCCGCCACGCGCGGCATGAGCAGCTCGGCCCAGTGCTCCATGAGGCCCACTTGGTAGAAGGCCCGACTGCCGCCCCCCGCGAAGGTGAGCCCGAGGTCACGACCCGCGTCGGGGGCAGAGCGATGGGTGTCCGGAGGTGTCGACGGCGAGCTGGGCATGGCGCGGAAGCGTAGGGTCAAGCCGCCACGTTGGCGAGGGCGCGCGACGGAGTGGACGCGCGCGGCCCGCTCTCCGCCGTCACGGACCGAAGTACACGCCCCGCTCGGCGCAGACGTGGTCCTGCCAGACGCGCTGGTAGCGCTCGGCGTTGGGCACGGGCTTGCGCAGCATCTTCATGCACAGCGCCATCTGCTTGTCCGTGGTGCTGGGCTGGTTGTGCAGCTTGAGCGCCCGCTCCGAGAAGTCGCGCACCATGAAGTCGAAGATCTCGTCGACCATGTCGTCGCCCAGGTCGTAGATGCGCGCGTTCTCGAGCACCAGCTGCCCATAGACCACCAGCGCGAAGATCTCGCCTCCCGCCAGGAGGTAGTCGATGTCCTTCTGCTGCGCCTCCGTTGGCCCCGCCGTGGCGAGCAGGGTGCGGAACACCTCGATCTGCTCCTCGAAGACGTTGACGTTGGGCAGGTCGTACAGCGCGTACGCCAGCTTGTAGTCGTGGAAGCGGATCTTGGACAGGCCGCGCGTGGGGCCCTGGTCGAAGAGGAAGCTGTCGTTGGCTGCGTCGTCGCGCTTGGGCACCTCGTCGAAGGGCGCGGGGTTGAAGAAGAAGTTGGCCATGAACTTCACCATGAGCGCGATGTTCACGTGCACGGTGCCCTCGAGCTTGGGCAGGCCACGGATGGCCACCGCCGCTTCCTCGAAGTAGGTGTCCTTCTCGAAGCCCTTGGCGGCGATGACGTCCCAGAGCAGGTTGATGACGTCCTCCCCCTGGGTCGTGACCTTCATCTTCACCATGGGGTTGTAGAGCAGGTAGCGACGGTCCTCGGCGGAGGCGGAGCGGAAGTAGTCCGCGGCGCGCAGCGCGAAAAGCTTCATAGCGTGGAGGCGCGCGTAGGCGTCCACGAACATGCGCCGCACGTGAGCGAAGTCCGTGACGTACATGTTGTAGAGGCGCCGCGCAGAGGCGTGATCCAGGGCCTCGTAGAACGCGTGCGTGCACATGCCGATGGAGGCCCAGCCGAGGTTGTACTTGCCGACGTTGACCGTGTTGAGCGCCGCGTCCCACGCCGCCTGGCCCTTGAACAGGATGTCGGCCTCGGTGACGGGGTAGTCGTGGAGGTTGTACTGCGCCACGTAGGACTGGCTGTTCACCACGTTGCGCACCAGCTCGTAGGCTTCGTGCTGCGGGTCGGCGGTGAAGAACACGTACTCACCGCTGTCGGCCAGCTTGCCGAAGGTGGAGACGATGGCCGCCTTGTTGCCGTTGCCGATGTAGTACTTGCCGCCGTTGGCGCGGTAGGTCCCGTCGGCCTGCGGCGTGAGCGTCATGCTGCTGGAGTAGATGTCCGCGCCGTGCGCGCGCTCCGAGAGCCCAAAGGCGAAGATGCCGCCGTCCTCCAGCAGCGCCGCGGTCTTCTGCTTCACCGCCTCGTTGTCCGACATCCAGATGGGCCCGAGGCCGAGGACGCTGACCTGCCACGTGTACCAGTACTGGAGGCCGTAGAAGCCCAGCACCTCGGCGAACTCGCAGATGCGCCAGGTGTCCCAGCGCGCGTCCTCGGCGCCGTAGCCGGCGGGCGTGCACATGGTCGCGAAGATGCGCTCGCGCTTCACGAACTCGAGGAACTCCGCGTACCAGGCCTTCGCGTGATAGTCGACGCGCAGCTGCTCGCGGCCGCGCGTCTCGAAGAACTCGATGGTCTTCAGGATGACCTCCCGCGACCGCTCGTCGGGGTAGTGCCGGGTGTGCTTCTTGGGGTTCAACAGCAACATGTGGGCTCGGCGTGCTTTCTCGGTAGGGACGCGGGGAGCGCTCAGCGTCTCACCTGAGCCGCATGAGATCCACCGCCCTCCGCCTCGACTGGCTTGGCTATTGTCGGCGAGCCTCGGCTGAGACTACCCTCGAGCGTGCGCTCCCTCTCCCGCAGTCTCACCTGGATGCTCTGCCTCACGGTGGTGGGCTGCGCCGGAGACGGCGACTCGTCGGCTCGCGCGGTGGTGCTCTTTGCGCTGCCCAGCGCGGACGAGCCCACCTACGGGGAGCTCCCGTTTCCCGGCGACCCGTGGCTCGACGCGAGCGGCCACATCGGCGCGCTGCCCGGCATCGAGGCCGTGACGCCAACCGGGGCGAGCCACGTGCGACCGCTGCTGGCCACGCTGGACGGCTTCTCCACGCGGCCCACCGTGGAGGTCTTCGTGTCCGAGGCCATCGACCCTACGACCTTGCCGCCCCAGACGAGCACGACGGAGGGCGCCCTCTACGTCGTGGACGAGCGCGGCGCGGCGCAGCCCTTCGACTGGCGCTGGGACGAGACCCGCTTGCGTGTGGTGGGGTCGCCGACGCCGGGGCACCCGCTGCTCCCCGGCGGGCGCTACGCGCTCGTGGTGACGCGTGCGCTGCGCGCCGCCGACGGCCCCCTCGGGCGTGCACCCGGCTTCGACCGCCTGCTCCGGACGCGCCTCGCGGACTTGCCGGAGCGCTGGCACAGCACCCGCGCGGCCGCGGAGGCGGCGGTGAGCGCCGGCCTGCCACGCGCCGAGCTGCTGGCCGTGATGGCGTTCCGCGTGGCACACCACCGCGACGCGTTGCTGGCCGCGCGCGCGCAGCTGGAGGCCCTGCCCACGCCAACGCTGAGCTTCACGGACCCGTCGGTGATCTTCGTAGGCCCGGCCTCGCTCGACGACGTGCTCGGGAGCCCCACGCTCGCGGCGAGCGGCGTCGACGAGCTCATCGGGTGGGACAACCCGACCGGCATGGCGCACGCCAGCATCGCGGCGCTGGGCACGGGCACGCTGGCCACGGTCCGCTTCCGGCGCGTGGACCTCGCGGCCCCTGCGGCGAACGGCCCCACGAGCGGCACCTTCGAGCTGGATGACGCGGGACAACCCGTCGTGCAGGACGACGCGCACGGCATCCCCGTCACCATCGCGTTGCCCACCGCGCCCATGCCCGAGAGCGGCTACCCGGTGCTCCTCTACGGGCACGGGCTCGGCGCGTCCCGGGTGCAGATGACCATGATGATGGAGACGGCCGCGCGCGCCGGCTACGCGACGGTGGCCATCGACGCGTCCAGCCACGGCAGCCGCTTCGATCCCGTGGACGCGGAGCGCAATCTGGCAGGCGCGCTGGCCAGCTTCTCGGGCACGGCAAGCGGCGCGGACGGCTTCGGGGACACGGAGGGGCTGCAGACCACCTTCCGCCTGTTCCACTCGTTCACGAACATCCTCGCCATGCGCGACGAGATCGCGCAGACGGTGCTCGACTGGGGCGCCGTGGTGCGCATGGTCCGTGACCCCGGCCTGGACCTCACGCCCCTCCTCGGAGGCGTCGCTGGGGTCCCACCTGCCTTCGACCCAGAGCGCATCGTCTACTTCGGCGAGTCGTTCGGCGGCATCGTCGGTGGCCTGTTCGCGAGCGTGGAGCCGCACCTGCGGGCCGCCGTCCTGTGCGGGCCAGGCGGCGGCATCCTCGACCTGACGGGTCCGCACGGCCCCACGCTCTCGGGCTTCCTCTCGTTCGCGCTCACGACCATCTACCGCGCGAGCGGCGTCTTCGACCGCTTCCACCCGGTGGTGGGGCTGGGGAGCGCCATGCTGGACGGAGCCGATCCCATCAACTTCGCGACGCTGGCCTTCGATCGCGCCGCGCTCGGCGTGCTCGAGGGTAGGCCTCGCGACGTGGTGATCCTCGAGTCGGTGGGCGACGAGGTCCTGGCCAACGCCGGCACCGAGGGGCTCGCCGTGTCCTTCGGGCTCTCGCAGCTCGCGCCCGGCTACGCACCCGTCGCGGGGCTCCCGTTGGTGCAGGGGCCCGCGTCCGCCAACGTCCGCGGTCGCACGGGGCTGCTGCTGGCCTTCGCGCCGGCGACCCACGGAGAGGTCTGGAGCAAGACCCAGGTGACGCGCCGCTTCGAGCCCTTCGAGACGTACGCGCTGCGCTTCGTGTCGCTGCCTGCGCCCATCCCCGTGACCAACCCGGTGCCCGAGGTGCGCGCGTTCTTGGAAGACCTGCTGCTGCAAGCCCTGGACGACGCCCCTCTCCGGCTGGAGCACCCCGCGCCCCCGCTGCACGACTTCGACGACGACGGTGTGCCGGACGACGTGGAC
This sequence comes from Sandaracinaceae bacterium, assembly GCA_020633075.1. Lineage (GTDB taxonomy): Bacteria > Myxococcota_A > Polyangia > Polyangiales > Houyiibacteriaceae > JADJJE01. The sequence goes on along the minus strand of JACKEI010000001.1, from coordinate 163,626 downwards.
CCTACCCCGCTCGGGGGGTGAGGCCAGGCGCTCGGGCGGACACCGCAGCCGAAGCGGGGGCCTCTACCGGTGGCTGCGGATCATGTCGCCCAGGCGTGACAGCGCCGTCTCGATGACCTCCATGTCGGGTCCGAACGAGAAGCGCACGTGGTGCCGGAAGCGGCTGGGCCGCCCCATGCGGCGCTTGCCGGGGTTGATGTCGAAGAAGTGGCCGGGCACGCAGATGACCTTGTGCTCGAGCGCGGCCTTGAAGAAGTCTTCGCCGTGACGGATGGACTCGGGCAGCGCGCTGAGGTCTCCCCACGCATAGAACGTGCCCTCCGGCTCGACGGCAAACTGAATGCCCAGCTCGCGCAGCCCGGACACGAGGCGGTCGCGCTTCTTCATGAAGGTGTCGCGGATGGCCTTGGTCTCGGCCAGCGTGGGCGCCACCTGCACGAGCTCCACCGCGGCACGCTGCATGGGCGCGACGGCGCCGCCGTCCAGGAACGACCCGGCGCTCGCGACGCTCTCGATGAAGGTCTTCGGGCCCAGCACCCAGGTCGTGCGGAACCCGGGGTAGCGCCAGTTCTTGGTGAGTCCGTCGAACACCACGATCGGGTCGCGGTTCACGTCCTCCACGTACTCGGCGGCGCTGACGATGGGCTTGTCGCCCACCCACACGTAGTGCGAGTAGAACTCGTCCATGAGCAGCGCGCAGTCGAGCTCGCGAGCCACGTTGACCCACTGCCGCAGGGGCTCGCCGTGCACCAGCTTGCCGGTGGGGTTGCAGGCGTTGCTCATCAGGATGGCGCCCAGGCCGCGACCCAGGATCTCGCGGCGCAGGTCCTCCGCGCTGAACTCGTAGAGCTGCGCGGGGTCCAGGAGAATGGGGATGGGCTGGAAGCGGCGGAACACGTCCAGCAGCTCCTCGTAGGCGGTGTAGTCCGGCAGGAAGTGTCCCAGGTGCACCGGCGCGATGGCCGCGCACGCGCGCATGATGGACACCCGCCCTCCGCCGCAGATGGCCACGTTCTCCGGGCCGTACTGCGACGCCTTCCCCTTGCGGAAGAGCTCGTTGTAGAGGTTCGCGACGGCCGCGCGCAGCTCCGGGATACCGGGCACCGGCGCGTAGTCCAGGTCGTCCTCCTGCACCGGGATCGACGTCACGCGCGGCGGCGCGCCCTCGAGCGGACCCGTCTCGGGCTGCCCCTGGCCCAGGTTGCACCAGCCCTCGGCGCCCAGCTGAAAGCCGCGCTTCTGCGCCTCCACCGTGACGTAGATGACGCCCGTGCGGGGCACGTTGCGGAACGCCCCCATCAGGTCGATGGCCTCGTCGCGGTCAGTCTCTGCGTCGTTGTCGTAGCGAATGGTCATGGTCGGCGCGCACGATAGCAGCCGCGCTCGAGGGACGCGCGGGGCGGGGCTCGCTCGGGGCGATCTGTCGCTTTTTTGGGCAACACCCACATGTCGGATAGCGTCGCACACATGGCTACCCCCGCCGCGATCGCCCGCCTCCCCCTCCAGAAGGTGCCGCTCGGCTCCGTCGTCTCCACGCGGCCCGCGCGCGACCTCCCGAGGCCCTCTCCTTTCATCAAGTGGGTGGGCGGCAAGGGCCGCCTGATGGCGCAGCTCGAGCCGCTGTTGCCACGCGGCGTGGAGCGCATGCGCCACGTGGAGCCCTTCGTCGGTGGTGGGGCGATGTTCTTCGCGCGGCAGCCGGAGCGCGCGGTGCTGAGCGACATCAACCCGGATCTGGTGCACGTGTACCGCTCCATTCGCGACGACGTGCAGGGGGTGATCCGGGCCCTCGGGCCGCTGGCCGCCGCCGGGAACGAGCCGGAGACGTACTACGCCGTGCGTGAGCGCTACAACGCCGGGGAGGGGCGCAACAAGCCGCTGCGCGCTGCGCTCTTCATCTACCTGAACAAGACCTGCTTCAACGGCCTGCACCGGGTGAACCAGCGCGGGCACTTCAACGTCCCGGCCGGCCGCTACAAGAACCCCACCATCCTCGACCCCTCCGGTCTGCTCGCCGCCAGCGTCGCCCTGGCCCACGCCGACGTGCGGCAGGCGGGCTTCGAGGAGCTCCTGAGCAGCGCCCGCCCGGGCGACTTCGTGTACTTCGACCCGCCCTACGAGCCGGTCTCCACGACGGCCAGCTTCACGGGCTACGCGCGTGACGGCTTCTCGCAGGACGACCAGACGCGCTTGCGCGACGTGTTCAAAGAGCTCCACCGCCGCGGCTGCAAGCTCATGCTCAGCAACAGCGACGTGCCCTTCATCCGCGAGCTGTACGGGGACTTCCACATCAGCACCATCGAGGCCGCGCGCGCCATCAACAGCAACGGCCTGCGCCGCGGCAAGGTGAGCGAGGTCGTGGTGCGCAACTACGCCTGACGCGCGAAGAGCAAGAGCCGTAGGTCGAGCTCGTAGCGCAGGTAGTTGGGCTCCATGTGCTCGCACAGGCGGTAGAAGGCCTTGTCGTGGTCCTTGTGCCGCAGGTGGGCCAGCTCGTGCACGACCACCATGCGCAGGAACTCGAGCGGCAGCTCCTTGAACAGGCTGGCGATGCGGATCTCGTTCTGCGCCTTCAGGTTGGCGCCCTGCACGCGCACCGCGTAGGTGTGCAGCCCAAACGCCTTGTGCAGCGTGCTGAGCTTGTCGTGATAGCGGACCTTCGCCAGCGGGGGAGAGCTGCGCAGGTGGGTGCGCTTCAGGTCCTGCGCGAACTCGTAGAGGGCGGCGTTGTTGGTGATGTCGTGCCCCACGGAGTAGCGCTCTAGCAGCCGCGCCTCCAGCGTCCCCTCGCGGCGCGCGCGCAGGGCCTTGTCGCGGAGCTCTTCGGAGTAGCCACCCAGGTAGTCGACGTCCGCGCCGGCCACTCAGAGCACCTCGAAGCCGGCCTCGAGCAGCAGGTCGGTCAGGGCGATCAGCGAGAGCCCGACGATGCCGGTGAAGTCGTCGCCGCCGATGGACTCGAAGAGCGCGATGCCGCGGCCCTCGATCTTGTAGCTCCCCGCGCAGTCGAGGGGCTCGTCCGCCGCGACGTACCGCGCGATGGCCTCGGGCGTGAGCGGGCGCATGCGCATGGGATGGACCGAGACGCGCTCCGCGACGCGGCCGCCCGGATGGCGCAAGGCCAGCGCCGTGATGAGCTGGTGGGTGGCGCCCGACAGCCGCGCCAGCTGCGCCTCCGCGCGCGCGGGGCTCCCCGGCTTGCTCAGGATCTCGTCGCCCAGCACGCACACCTGATCGGAGCCCAGCACGAAGGCCCCTGGGTGGTCGGCCGCGACGCTCTCGGCCTTTTCGCGGGCGAGCGCGCAGGCCAGCTCACGCGGCGCCTTGCCGCAGCCCTTGAACGCGTCTTCGTCGCAGCGATGCGCCACGGACGAAAAGGGCACGCCGAGGCGCCCGAGCAGCTCGAGGCGGTAGCGGGAGGTGGTGGCGACCACCAAGGCCGGGGTCGCCGAGCTCCCAGCCCGAACCGCGTCGCCAGCAGCGCTCATGGGATCACGTGCCGCAGGTGGAGGCTCTTGAACCGCGTGAACCCGTCGAAGCCGTAGCGCGAGAGCGTGCAGCCGCGGCCCGAGTCGCGCACGCCCACCCACGCCAGCTCCGGGTCCAGGTAGTCGCAGCGGTTCATGAAGACCGTGCCCACGTCCAGCTGCGCGGCGAGGCTCTCCGCGCGCGCGAGGTCCGGCGTCCACAGCGACGCGGTGAGGCCGTAGGCGCTGTCGTTGATGCGCGCCACGGCCTCGGCGTCCGAACCCACCGCCATGACACCGACCACGGGCCCGAAGGTCTCCGCGGTCATGAGGTCCATGTCGTGTGTGACCCCCGCCACCACCTCCGGCGCGACGTACTGCGGCGGGCGCGCGCCCGCGTCCGCCCCCACGAGGGCCCGCCCCCCGCGCGCGAGAGCTTGCTCCAGCTGGGCGCGCACGATGGCGGCGTTGCGGGCACGCACGAGCGGCCCGAGGTTGGTGTCGGCCTCACGGGGGTCCCCCAGACGCAGCGCGCGCGTCTCCGCCACGGCCGCCTCCAAGAACGCGGGCAGCACGCGCTCGTGGACGTACACGCGCTCGACGGCGCAGCAGGACTGCCCGGCGTTGTACATCGCGCCATCGACCACGTTGGCTGCGGCCTTGGCGATGTCCGTGTCCTCGCAGACGTACGCGGCGTCCTTGCCGCCCAGCTCGTAGCCCACCGAGAGAAAGCGCCCCGCCGCGGCGTGCGAGATGGCTCGGCCGCCCTCCACGGACCCGGTGAACGCCACCGCCCCCACCCGCGCGTCGCGCACGGCGTCGGCGGTGAGCGCGTGGCTCATGTGGATGTGCTGCAGGGTGCCCGCAGGGAGGCCGGCGAGCGCCGCGCAGGCGCTCATGCGCTCGGCCACCAGCGGGGTCTGCTCCGCGTGCTTGAGCAGCACGGCGTTGCCGGCGAGCAGCGCGGGGACGACCGCGTTGACGGCCGTCAGCCACGGGTAGTTCCAGGGGGCCAAGACCAGCACCACCCCCACGGGGACGCGCTGGATGGCGCGCGTGAAGCCGTCCTTCGCCGGCAACACGTAGTCCTCGAGCGCGTCCCCGGCGAGGCGCGCCATCGTCCGACCCCGGTCCAGGAAGCCCGCCAACTCGGAGGGGGCCTGCGCGCGCGGACGGCCCATCTGCGCGGTGAGCTCGTCGGCGGCCTCGTCGCGGACCTTCTCCACTTCATCCAAGAAGCGCCGGACGCCATCCACACGCACCGCGAGCGGCTGCCGCCCCCACTCGCGCTGCGCCGACACGGCGCGTGTGAGCGCCTGGTCCAGCTCGGTGGGGCCCGCGAGCGCGCCCTCGTAGTACACGGAGTCGTCGGCCGGGGAGATCACGGTGAAGCGCGCGCTGCTAGTCATGCGCGGATCGGGTCACACGCCGCGCTGCGGGTCAAGGCGCGCGACACCGCGCACGGTCGGCCGGATGAAGGGCAACGCCTTGCGCATGCTCGCACGGGTGACGCTCTCCAGCTCGAAGCCGGCGGCCGCGATGGCGGCTTCGGTGTCGCGGTTGAGGTGGCAGTTGCCCGCCAGCTTGCGCCACGCGGGGTTGAGCACGTTCTGCACGCGCCGGCGCCCGCTGCCCTGCTCGGCGCCCACGTGCTCCAAGAACACGAAGCGCCCGCCCGGCCTGAGCACGCGTCGAAACTCGGCCAGCGCTGCCCCCAAGTCGGTCACCGAGCAGCACACCAGCGTCGTCACGACCACGTCCTGGCTGTTGTCGTCGACGCCCAGCCGCTCGGCCGGCCAGTCCGTGACGCGCGGAGAGGCGTTCTCCGCACCACGCTTCGCCACGAGCCGCGCGCGCATGGCCTCGTCGGGCTCGCAGAGCGTCAGCCGCACGCCGTCGCGCGGGTAGGCCGCGAGGTTGGCGCCGGTCCCCGCGCCCACCTCCAGCACGTCGCCGCGCACGTCAGCCAGCAGCTCCGCGCGCCACTGCCGCAGGCAGGCGTCCTCGGACTTGCTCATGAACCGGTCGTAGAACTGCGCCATCAGGAAGCTCATGGCGCCACTCTACCCTATCGGCTCAGAGTCCGGCGGGGCGCTCGTCCGGGTGGTGATCCCAGTACGACGGGGGTCCCTTGGTCCACTCCGGCCCGTCACCCCAGTGCAGTCGGGTGCGCCGCTCACGGTGCCGTGCGTCGTGCGTCTTCAGCGCCTTCTCGTACGCGAGGTAGCACTGCACGCTGAGCTTCTCGGCCCAGTAGTCCTCCTCGTGCGACCACTTTCCGTCGCCCGCGTACTGCAGCACCGTCATGCCCGGAAAGTCCAGGTAGCCGTCGCCGCTCGGGTGGTCTCGGCGGTTGTCCATGTGGAACACCACGCGCCCGCTCGGGTCGACGTGGTGCCAGTGGTAGATGCCGTAGATCTCGCCGTACTTGACCATCAGCGGCTTGATCCACGCGCGCACCGTCTCGCGGCCGTTCATGGTCCCGAGCACGCGCTCGTCGTACACCACGTCCTCCGTGAACAGGTCCGCCCAGGCGTCCCAGTCCTCGCGAATCATCCCGGTGTTCCAATAGAGCCTGAAGGCCTCCTCGATCTCGGCCACGTCCCAGGTCTTCATCGCTTCCTCCGTGTCGCGCTGTGATGCGTGCAACGAAGAAGGGCGGCCTACTCGCCGCCCTCCCGTCTGCACCGGTGGGTGCCCTACTCGGCCGCGGCCTCTTGCTGCGGCGTCGCGTAGAACTGCTCGCACCAGCGCCGGAACATGGCGATGGGGCCGTCTCCGTCACACAGCAGCGGCTTCTCGTACTGGACCTTGTTCTCCCAGATGGGGATGTCCTGGCCCAGCTGCCGGCTGACCTCCTTCACGAACGCGGCGCCCACGCCCTTGGCCACGTTGGCGCCCGCGCTCTTGTTCACGGCGAAGGCGAAGCGCACGTGGACGTTCTCCGCGTCGATGGGCGTGGTGCACGCGACGTTGAGCGTCTCCACGATGCCCTTGAAGCGCACCAGCGCGATGCCGAAGCCGTAAGCCAGGCTCTCGACCGACCCAGGAACCGGGCCGCGCGGCGTCTCCATGCCGGTGTTGCTGAACACCCGCAACACATGGTCGCGCACCTCGGCCTCGGACTGCGGCATGTTCGTGGCGCCGTGCACGTAGTGGAAGTGCGCCGAGTCCACCGAGTTCTCCGCCATCTCCTGGTTGGTGGTGCGGATGGTCCACTCGCGGATCTCGTAGTCCGTCCACATCTCGTTGCGCTCACCCGCGGCGTTGCCCCACTCCGGGATCTCGTCCGGGATGTCCCACTTGGGCTCGCCACCCTCCGGGTGGTACCAGGTCATGATCAGGCCGCCGACCTCCTTGACGGTCCACTTGGGCAGGCAGGCCTTGCGCGGCAGACGCTGCGCGTAGGGCACGGCGGCGACGTTGCCGTCCGTGCTGAACTGCCATGCATGGAACGGGCACTCGATGTTCTCGCCCTTGACCTTGCCACCGTGGCCGAGGTGTGCACCGAGGTGCGGGCAGAACGCGTCCAGGAGCACCGCCTCACCGCTCTCCGTGCGGTAGAGGACGAGGTCCTTCCCAAAGTACTTGAGCGGCTTGACGTCGCCCGCCTTCAGCTGGTCCGTGTACTCGACCTGGAACCAACCCATGGGGATGCCTGGGGTGTAGTAGCGATTCTGCATGACCTTGCTCTCCGAGAATGCGCCGCGTCCTGCGGTGCCGACCATACTAGAACATGTTTCAGTTTTCGCAAGTGCTACCGAGCGGACGCAAAGAGAAGTGGTCACGCGAGCGCCTGCTGGTAGTCTCCGCGCCATGGCGACGCGGAAGGCAAAGACCACCGGGAAGGACGTCCGAGCGGCACGGGCAGAGCTCTACCGGGCCGCGATCCTGGAGGCAGCGGAGCGCGTCTTTGCCGAACAGGGCTACGAGGCGTCACGCATGCAGACGGTGGCCGCAGAGGCGGGCGTGGCCCTGGGGACCCTCTACAAGGTCTTCGCCGGCAAGCAGGACGTCCTGGACGCCATCCACCGCCAGCAGGGGGAGAAGCTCATCCACGCTGCCACGTCGCACGCGGATCTGGCAGGCGGTCCGCTCGAGGCCGTGCTGAGCGGCACGGACGCCTACATGCGCTACCTGGCCGCGCACCCCAACTACCTGAAGATCCACCTGGCCGGAGGCCACGCGTGGGCGCTCGGCAGCGGCTACATCAGCCCGGAGCAGGTGCGGCAGTTCGACACCGGGTTGCAGATCATCGCGCTCTTCCTGACCCGCGCCATGGACGCTGGCGTGATGGTGCGTGAAGACCCGCTGCTGTCCGCGCGCCTCATGATCGCCGCGCACCAGGTCATGCTGGCGGACTACGTGGACCGCGGCGACGGCGACGTGGAGGGGCTGGTCGCGCGGGTGCGCGCCTACATGCTGCGCGCCTTCGCGCCGTAGCGAGCGCACGCGGTTTCTCTCGGTCTCTGGGCGTTGCTGCTCTAGTCTGTCCCCATGCAGACCGACCTCTTGCCCTACTCGCACGACGGCGAGGACTTCGACGTGTTCGTCGCGCGCCCGGACGCCCTCGAGCCACGACCGGCCGTGATGGTGTGCCACACCTGGGCCGGTCGTGACGGCTTCGCGGAGGACAAGGCGCGCGCGCTGGCCAAGCTGGGCTACGTGGGCGCGGCCATCGACCTCTATGGCGTCGGCAAGCGCGGGACCGACACGGCCTCGAGCCGGGCGCTCATGATGGGCGTCCTGGGCGACCCCGCCAAGCTACGCAGTCGCCTCGCGCGCGCAAACGACGTCGTGCGCGCGACCGAAGGCGTCGACGGCGAGCGCATGGGCGCCATTGGCTTCTGCTTCGGCGGGCTGTGCGCCATCCTCATGGCCCGCATGGGACTGCCGCTGCGCGGCGTGGTGAGCTTCCACGGGCTGCTGAAGATCGGCGAGCCCCTGGACGCCGAGGTGCGGGCCCAGATCTTGGTGCAGCACGGGCAGGACGACCCCATGGCGCCCCCCGAAGACGTGGGCACCTTCGCGGCCGAGATGAAGCGCATCAACGCCGACTGGCAGCTGCACGCGTACCCCGGCGTGGTGCACGCCTTCACCAACCCACAGGCCAACGACCCGAGCTTCGGCACCGTCTACGACGAAGACGCCGCGCGCCGCTCCTGGATGGAGATGCGCCGCTTCTTCGAGGACACCCTCGCGTAGGCGAGGTAACGGCGCCCTCCGAGCAGTGAGCGCCTGTGCGTCGGCAGCGAGCCTGCTACAGTCCGAACATGAAGCGCCTCCCCGTGCTCAGCAGCCGCATGGCGACGTATGACGCGCTCGCGTCGTATCCGCCTCGGCCGCCCGGCTTCGGTGCGCAGGGGCTGCCCTCCTTGAGTGACGGGCAGGGGCGACGCTACACCTACGCGCGCATCAGCCTGACCGACCGCTGCGACATGGCCTGCGTCTACTGCATGCCTCCGGGTGGCGAAGAAGAGCACGCCCTGCGCGATGAGCTCATGTCCTTCGAAGAGGTGGCGCGCCTGGTGCGCATCCTCAACCAGATGGGCGTCACGCGTGTGCGCTTCACGGGCGGCGAGCCCTTGGTCCGCAAGGACATCGTCCGGCTGGTGGCCCTGTCGCACCGCGAGGCCCCAGACGTGGAGCTGGTCATGACCACCAACGCGGGCCGCCTGGCGGAGCTGGCGGGCCCGCTCGCCGAGGCCGGGCTGCGCGGCGTCAACGTCTCCATCGACTCGCTGAACGCGGAGCGCTTCGCCGAGATCACACGGGGCGGGTCGCTGCGCGCGGTGCTGGCGGGGCTCAACGCGGCCCGCGCGGCGGGGCTCACGCTCAAGACCAACACCATCCCCATGCGTGGCGTGAACGACGGCGAGCTGCGCGCGCTGGTGCAGCACGCCTGGGACCTCGGCGCCGTGCCGCGCTTCATCGAGCTCATGCCCCTGGGAGAAGGCGCCAAGCTCCCCAGCGCCATGCGCATGACCCGCGCGGACGTGGAGCAGGTCTTGGGGGACATGTTGGTCGGCGCGAGCAATGCGGCGGGCGCTCCCCCGCTCGAAGCGCCCGCAGCCGGTGACCAAGGCCCCGCCCGGTACGCGCGGGCCGCGCACGCCCAGGGTCGCCGCGTCGGCTTCATCACCCCGCTCAGCGGCACCTTCTGCGACAGCTGCAACCGCATCCGGCTCACGGCGCGAGGTGACCTTCGTGGGTGCCTCGCTTCCCGCAGCGCGCTCAGCCTGCGCGACATCCTGCGCGCCGGCGGCAGCGACCGGGATGTCGCCTGGGCGCTCAGCTACGCCCTCGGGAACAAGGGCGACGGCCACGGGTTCCTGGACCCCGACGAGGCGGAGCATCGCCACGTAGGGATGAGCCTGATCGGGGGCTGATCCCCCGCCACGGGCCACCATGGCCGGATTATTCCGTCCGCGACCGCTGTATCGTGCACGATGACGCATGCTGCGGCTTCCCCCGCAGCTGTCTGCGACCCCACATGACTCTGCACTGCCCATGATCGACGCCGCGCAACAATCCCTCGACGCCGTGCTGCGGACGCTCGCGGTGGACGCCGACACGATCCAGCGCGCCCCCTCGCGCACCATCGAGCCCGCCCTCCTGCCCGACGAGTCCGCCAAGCGCGCCCTCGAGCTGCTCCAGGCCATCACGCCCAGCAGCGCGCGTGGCCGCGCGGTGCACGTGGGTGAGCTGCTGGGCCAAGGCGGCATGGGGGAGGTCCTGCTGGCCGACCAGGTCTCCATGGGGCGCAAGGTGGCCGTGAAGCGCCTGAAGCGCGAGGCCACGACCGAGGCCAACACCATCAAGCTGCTCCAGGAGGCCTGGGTCACCGGGTACATGGAGCACCCGAACATCATCCCGGTCTACGACATCACGGTGGACGCCTCGGGCACGCCCCTGATCCTGCTGATGCGCATCGAGGGCACGCAGTGGGCGCACCTGATGGACGACCCGGAGACGGTGCGTCAGCGCTTCAACGACAGCGACCTCCTGGAGTGGAACCTGCGCGTGCTGATGCAGGTCTGTGACGCGGTCCACTTCGCCCACACGCGGGGCATCATCCACCGTGATCTCAAGCCCGAGAACATCATGATCGGGGAGCTGGGCGAGGTGTACGTGGTGGACTGGGGCATCGCCGTGAGCATGCGCATCGAGCACACCGGGCGTATTCCGCTGGCGAGGCACGCGACCCAGATGGCCGGGACGCCTTGCTACATGGCCCCCGAGATGCTGGGTGGTGAGCACAGCCTGCTCAGCGAGCGCACGGACGTGTACCTGCTGGGAGCGATGCTGTACGAGCTGCTCTCGGGCACGGTGCCGCACGGCGGCGCGAAGCTGCCCGACATCGTCGCCAGCATCATCTCGTCTCCCCCACCCATCCCGGACGGCGTCCCGCACGAGCTGGGTCGCATCTGCCGACGCGCGATGGACGCCGACCCGAAGCAACGCTTCGAGTCCGCCCTGCAGTTCAAGCTGGCGCTCGAGAGCTTCTTGCGGCACCGCGGGTCGCGGCAGCCGGCGCGACAAGCGGCGGGGAGGCTGCGCGAGCTGCTGCGCGAGCTCGAGCGCCCGGACGCCAACAGCGAGAGCGACGAGCGTCACCTGCACCTGCACAACATGTTCGCGGAGTGCCGCTTCGCGTTCCGCGAGTCGCTCAAGGAGTGGCCCGACAACGGTGCCGCCATCGAGGGCATCCGCCGCGCGACCGCGGCCATGGTGGAGTACGAGCTGGGGCTGGGAGACGCGAAGGCCGCCGCCACGCTGCTCAGCGGCCTCGAGCAACCCCCGACCGAGCTGCGGCAGCGCGTCGAAGAGGCGCAGCTGGTCAAGGCCGCCGAGCAGCTGCGGGTCAACGAGATCGTGCGCGACAACGACTCCGCGACGGGCGCGCGCACCCGCGTGCTGCTGGGCTTGATCATGGGCTTCATCTGGACGCTCAGTCCCTTGGCCCTCAGCCGCTGGCTACCGGAGATGACCGGCATGACGCGCGAGTCCCACCTCGGGATGATCTACTCCACCGGTGGTCTGCTGCTCGTCGGTGTGGGGTTCGCGTGGTGGGCGCGGGACTCCATGAGCAAGACCAAGCTGAACCGGCAGCTCATGTCTTCCGTGATGTTCACGCTGCTCGCGCAGATGGTCATGAACCTGGTGTGCGGCGTGCGCGGCATCGACATCGAGACCACGATGACGCTGAACTTCTTCCTGTGGTTCACCATCGCGGGCATCGTCTCGCTGCTGCTGGAGCACCGCTTCTGGTTGGCGACCCTGGGCTACTTCGTGGCGCTCTTCGTGGTGACGTTCTTGCCGGAGTACCGCTACTGGATCATGAGCGCGAGTCACCTGCTGTTGACGATCAACGTGCTGATCATGTGGGGGCCCACGGCGCTCGAGCTCATCCGCCGAGGCGAGGACCGTCCGCCCTACCCCAAGCTGCCGGAGGTCGACGGCGCGCTGATTCGCAGCGGGCTGACCAGCCTGCGCGAGCTGGCGCCGGGAGGCGAGCCGAAGCCGGACAAGCGCACGGTCTCCGAGCAGGTGGTGATCGACCAGACGCCGCCCCCGCCGCCGCGCACGCCTCTCGGCTAGCGTCATGCCGACACTCGGCAGGGCGCGGTTGACCGCGTGAAATTGCCGTTCTACGGTCACCCCCATGAGCCTCCTCGCGGAACACCCGGGCAAGCGCGCCGTCGAGCGCTACTGGTTGATGTACACGCCCGTCTGGGGCGCCATCAGCGCCGTGGTCATGATGGGAGGCTTCGCGGAGCGCTGGGGTGACCTCGAGTGCATGATCTACGGAGTGGGCTTGATGCTGGGGGCCATCGTCCCGCCCGTCCTGATGCGGCCGCCCGAGGAGCGCGCGCGCCCGCTGCTGCGGACCAGCGGCGTGAAGTACGGGCTGAGCGTCGCGGGCCTGGCGTTCGCGTTGAACTACAGCCAGACGCCGTACTTCTACGACGTGCTGCACATGCACTACGGGTTCCGGACCGAGCTCAACATCCAGAACAACCCCTTCTTCTTGTACTGCGTGAGTGTGGCGTACTTCAGCACCTACGCGGTGCTGTGCTGCATGGCCTACCGCTTCCTGCGCCGCAAGCTCGGCACCGGGCCGCTGGGGGCGACAGCCTGGTTCGTCGCCCCCATGGCGATGGCCTTCCTCGAGACGGCCCTCAACGCCAACCCGTTCATCGCGACGCTGTTCTGCTACGACGACCTGGGCCTGATGCTCGGCTTCGGGACGCTGAGCTACGGCGCGGCGTTCGTGTTCGCGCTCCCGATGTGGATGGGCATCGACGAGCGGCCAGGTGACGATCCCAGCGCCGCCCAGGTGCTGGTGTGGCTCGGCGCGGCGATGTACGCGGACGTGCTCACGCTGGACCTCCTCCGCTATCACGTGGCGCCGCTGCTCACGGACGTCGTGCCCCACGCGAACGGTCTGCGCGACTACGCGGGCAGCTGCTTGAGCGGGGGCTGAGCGCTTGTGGCGGGCGACGAGTAGCCCACCAGCGCGCTCGCGGCACGGCGCTCAGGGGGCGTAGCCGAAGCGGTCGCAGAAGCGCTTGGCGCCAGCGTAGACGCTCTCGCGCGTGAGCCCGAAGTCCTCGAGGGTGTACTCGTGGGCGCTCTCGTAGCAGCGCTGCGCGTGCGTGAACTCGTAGAGGTTCTGCTTGAACGCGGCGGACATCTCGATCCCCAGCCAGTCGTAGATGCGGTGCACCTCTTCGTCCGGGTCCTTGGTGAGCTCGTCGTAGCGCACCACCAAGATGCTCTCGCCCTCGTAGTCGTCGAGCAGGTCCAGGCCGTACTCGTAGTAGTCGTACGCCAGGCGGATGAGCTGCTGCGCCTCGGGGCCGTCTTTCTTGATCTCGGGCGTGTGCGACACCCACTTCTCCCACCACATGCTCAAGAACGAGGGCAGCGACTCGGCCGGGTCGCGCACCAGGTAGAGGAAGCGCGCGTCGGGCATGCGCTCGATGACGGAGCGGACGCGCGGCGTGAAGAAGACGTTCTTGTTGATGAAGCGCTTGTCGGGTGCGCAGGCGAAGAGGTGACGCTTGATGCTCGCCTCGTAGAAGTCCATGAAGCGCGCGCGGTACTCGGGCTCGATCTGGTCGAAGAAGCGCATGCTGTTGAGCTCCTCCGTGTAGGGGACCAACAGGTTCACGGTGATGGACGTCATCCCCAGCGCCCAGGTCGCCTCGTCTTCCTCGTGCTGGTCGATGCCCAGCTTGTGGATGCCATCCCAGCCGTCGAACATGACGTCGTTGACCTTGTCGATCAGGGCGCGCATGGGGTGACCTGGGATGCGCTCGTCGGCGCGCCCGAGCGCCTGGAGCCCACGCTGCACCGAGACGTTGTTCAGCGCGCTCTGGTAGAGCTTCATGCCGCTGAAGGTCTCCTCGTCGATGGTCATCAGGCGGTGCAGCATGGTGGTGCCGCTGCGCGCGTTGCCAATGATGAACACCGGCTCCTTGATCGGCTGATCGCGCCAGCCCGGGAAGAGCTTGTCGTCCAGGCGCTGTCCGCCGCCGAGGATGGCCGAGACGCTGCTGTAGACCGTCGAGAACAGGGCCCACGTCGGCAGGCGACGGACCTGGAAGTGACGCTTGACGGCCTCCTTCACGTCCTCGATGCCGGGCGCGTAGAGAGGCAGGGTGCCGTAGTCCGGATCGTGGGGGTTCGAGGGCCGCATCGTCCGGGTCGAGAGTCCGCTGCGGGCGGAAGCGGCCGCGACGGAGGCTTTGGGGGGCGCCGACATTTGGCCCGCATGTACCCATGAAGCGGGGGGGTGGTCAACATGGGATGCTATCCTGGGCCCGTGCAGACGCGCTCCCGATGGGCCCTGGCCGGGTCCCTGTTGTCGGTCGCCACCACGATCGGGACGGTGGCCTGCCTGCGCGGAACCCTGCCCGCCACCCCGCGCCCCGTCGAAGAGCCGGACGTGGTCGGGCTGGCGCGCCCCGGAGACACGCCCGCCGACGCCCAGGTGGACTTCCTGCCGCGCATCGACAGCGCGCGCGACTGGGCGCGCCTGGCCACGCAGCCGGAGGCGCACGTCATGGCGCACACGGAGACCATCAAGTTCGTCATCGACACGGCCGAAGACGACCGCGTCTACTTCCTGCAGTCCGAGCGTTGGGACCTGCACTTCACCTTCGTGCAGCGCTTCATCGACCCGCGCGCGGACCACGCGCGCTTCAACATCAGCGAGTATCGCCGTGACGACCGCCGCTTCCTGCTCGGGTCGCTCATGTACTACCGCGACGGGGAGCACTACACCCTCGAGCTCGTGGCTGGCGACACCATGTCGGGTGAGCGCATCGCGAAGGTGTACGCGCTGGTGCGAGCGCGGGTGTTCTTCGGAGAGCAGCTGCGCTTCCGACCCCTCTCCCCGCTGCACGAGCGCAGCATCGCGGGCCTGGGCGCCCGGCTGCCCGTGCTGGCGGCGGACGCGGTGAACGCCTCCATCCAGTATCAGCCGCTGGTGCTGGGCGTCGCGTATGGGGTGCTGCGCGTCGTTCGCGGGACGCTGGACCCTGCCAGCGCTCGGCCGAACGAGATCCTGGTGACCGAGACGGTCCCCAACGAGATCCCGCCCGTCGCCGCGTTGGTGACGAGCCAGCTGCAGGCGCCACTGGCGCACGTGGCCGTGCTCAGCCGCAACCGCAACACCCCGGACATGGGCCTGCGCGGGGCCGTGGACCGCGCCGACATAAGGGCCCTCGAGGGCCGCATCGTGCGGCTGAGCGTCGGGGCCCAGGAGTTCACGCTGCGCGAGGCCAGCCGCGAAGACGCCGAGGCGGCGTGGGCGGCGGCGCGGCCGACCCGCGTCACGCGCCCCGTGGGCAACACCCGGCTGCGCGCGCTGCGACCGGTGTGCGGCTGCGAGGCCGAGTACGCCGGGGCCAAGGCCGCGCAGCTCAGCCAGCTGTGTGCGCTGGGCGGCCTCAACGTCCCACCGGGCTTCGTAGTGCCCTTCGCGGCCTACGCCGAGCACCTCGCCCGCGCGCAGCCCGCGGCCGAGCTGCGAGCCATCCTCCATGCGCCCCTCTTTCAGTCCGACGCGACCGAGCGCGCCCGCCGGCTCGCCAGCCTGCGCGCGGCCATCGAGGCGGCGCCCGTGGACCGCCAGCTGCTGAGCCTCGTGCGCGCGCAGCTCGCGCGCCTGGGGCCGAGCGAGCGCTTCATCTTCCGCAGCAGCACCAACGCCGAGGACCTCCCGGGCTTCAACGGCGCGGGGCTGTACGAGAGCGTGGTGGTGCCCGGAGACGCGAGCCCCGAGGTGCTCGCGGACGCGCTCCGCCGCGTGTGGGCCAGCGTGTGGCTACAGCGCGGGTACGAGGAGCGCGAGTGGTTCCGCATCGATCACGAGGCGGTCTCCATGGCCGTGCTGGTGCAGCCCTTCGTCGCGGACGTGGTGGCCAACGGCGTGGCCGTCACGGCGAACCCGTACGACGAGGCCCGCCCGGGTGTGTTCATCAACACGCAGGTGACGGGCGGCAGCGTCACCGGAGCGAGCGGCGACGAGCTCCCCGAGCAGTTCGTGGTGTACACGTGGGCCGAGGACCTGGAGCCGGAGCTGCTCAGCCGGAGCTCACGCACGGGGGGCGCACCCATCCTCAGCGAGGCCGAGGTCATGGCCTTGACGCACCAGCTCCAGCGCATCCACGCGAACCTGACGCCGCGCTACCCAGGCCTCGCGAACGCGATGGACGTGGAGTTCCTGCTCACCCGCGACCGGCGCTTCGTGTTCGTGCAGGCGCGCCCCATCAACGTGCTCTACACGGAGGGGCAGCGCTGGCGCACGAACTGAGCGCGCGGCCGGAACGCGCCGCCGACGCTCAGCCCACTCACACCACGTCGAACGACTCTCCGCAGCCGCAGTCGTTCTTCGCGTTCGGGTTGATCCACTTGAACCCGTAGCCCATCAAGCGGCGCTCCCAGTCCAGCGTGGCGCCCTTCAGGACCTCGATGCTCTTCTGGTCCACCACGACGTGCAGGCCGTCGAACTCGTACACCAGGTCCTTCCCGGGGCGGATCTTGGTCGCGTAGTCGATGACGTAGCTGTAGCCCGAGCAGCCACCGCCCTTGACCCCCAGGCGCAGCCCGTACACGGGCTCCCCGGCGTCCAGCAAGCGGGCCTTGGCCATCTCCACGGCCTTGGGCGTGAGGGTCAGTCGTGGGTCCGCGTAGGACACTCCTTCGGGCAGAGGCAGGGTCATGGTCGGAGCAACATAGAGCCCGGCCCCCGCGACCGCCAGCCCCTCCTCATCCTCGGCTAGCACCGCCCACTGACAGAGTGTACGTTGGAGATCCCCCCGACCTCTCCATGCTGCTGCAATCCACAGGCGTCGAGCTCGACCACTGGCCGTGGGCGCCAGGCGAGTCCCCTTATCAGCTGAAGGGTCTGAACTACCGCGGGCACCTGGACTGGACCACGGCGCACTTTCCTGGAGGGCGCGAAGGCATGTGCCAATTGCTCGCGCCCGACATGGCGGCGTACCTGTCGCAGCCCTTCCTGGCGTCGTCCTACTACGATCTGTACCCGCTCTGCGTGGCGGGCCGGGCGATGGCCCCCGTGATGAACCTGCGCTTCCTCGACTTCGTGCGCATGCGCAGCCGCTGGCAGGCCGAGGTGGACGTGAAGCAGATCTATCGGATGCTGCTGCGGATCGTGTCCTCCGAGCGGGTGGCTCAGCTCATGCCCAAGCAGATCCAGCAGGCGTTCAACTTCGGCGAGGCCAAGATGCAGGTGGTGGACAAGGGGCACGCCTCCGGGACCATGGCCGGGATGCCCTTGGCCATCTTTCCGTGGTGGGGCGCGGTGGTGGAGACCTACGTCACGCACGTGCTCGAGATGGCAGGCGCGCAGCGCCCACACGTGAGCATCCGTCGCGGCCCAGACGGCGACCGCCGCAGCGAGGTGCCCGTGGTGACCGTGGAGATCGACGTGTTCTTTCTGTCGGCCTAGCCCTCTCGGGCGACCGCTGCGCGCTCGCGCAGGACGCGCATCAGGGTCTCGGGACGGTCCGTCATGATGGCGTCCACGCCGAGGTCGTAGAGACGCCGCATCTCGTCGGGGTCGTCGATGGTCCAGACGTGCACGTGCATCCCGTGCGCGTGGGCCGCCTCGACGAAGCGGCGGTCCACGACGCGCAGCGGCCCCTGCGTCACGGGCACCTGCAGCGCGTCGAAGTCGAAGGGGACGAAGCGGCTCACGCCGAGACGGACGCTCAGCCAGAAACCCAGGATGCCGCGCACGCCCGGTGAGGTGACCACCGAGAGGCCGCGCCCGTCGCGCAGGGCACGGAAGCGGCGCGTGAGGTCGTCTTGGGCCGACGCCACCAGCACGCGGTCGCTGACTCGGTGCTCGGCGATGAACGCGCAGAGGGCCTCCACCATGTCCGGCTCGCGCTGCTTCATCTCGAGGTTCAGCCGGAGCGCGGGGTCGAGCGCGAGCGCCTCGGCCAGGGTCGGCACGGTGCACCCCTGACCGCGAAAGGGAAAGGTCCGCCCGCCGTCCGGGGAGAAGTGGTAGCCCGCGTCGAGCGCGCGGAGCTCGGCCAGGGTGTGCTCCTTCACGAGCCCGCGGCCGCTGGTGGTGCGCTCGAGCGTGGGGTCGTGGAAGCAGACGATGTGGCCGTCGCGCGTGAGGTGCACGTCGGTCTCGATGTGCGTGTAGCCGAGCTCGAGGGCGCCACGAAAGGCCAGCAGGGTGTTCTCGGGCCAGCGCTTGGCTCCCCCGCGATGCGCGTACGCGTACGGGGGCTCGCCCAGGTAGGCAGTGTGCTGGCGGCGCGCGGCGTGACGAGAGCGAGTCATGGCGCGGAGCAGTCTACCGACACGAAGCGCAGCGGCCACGCATCGCTGGCCACGTCACGGTCTTGGAACACGACGAGGTAGACGGCCCCGTCCCGCACGACGTCGGCGGGCAAGCTGGGGTCGGCGCGCACGGCGACCTCGATGTCAGGAGGCAGGGGGTCACCCAGCAGGTTGCGGCGCCGGAGGAGGAGGCGACCGTCGTGCACCAAGAGCCGCGCGGGGTCGCCGCCCGCGAGCGCCGCCGGCAGGGACGCGTCGCGGGGGAGCTCCTGCGGATCGGCCGCCAGCTCGCCGCTCGACGCGATGCGCAGCAACAGCGGCCGCGAGAACTCGAAGGTGGCGACGACCCACACCTCGCTCCCCACGATGGCCATGGCCTCGATGGCGGCGGCGTCCTCGAGCGCGTCGACCGGGACGTGGGCGCGCGCGGTCGCGAGCCAGACCTGGCTGTCGGAGGCCTCGGCGGCACCCACGCGCACCACGGCTGCGTACTCGCCGTCCGTGAGCGCGAGGCCCAGCACCTGAACGGCGCGTGCGTCGGCGAGGTCCACCGGCGGGCTCAGGGCGCGCTCACCGTCGAAGCGGAGCGGCGGGTGCGCCCCTCCGCGCGACGACGCACGCGGGTCCACGTGGAACGGCAGCGCGAGCGGCGGTCGTCGACCATCGGTCCACACGAAGAGCGCGTGGGCCTGCGCCGAGAGGCGCCGCGTGGCGCCACCGCTGAGCGCCTGCACGGGCAGCGCGAGCGAGACGTCCTCCGCCGGGCTGGCCCCTAGCCAGGTGGCGCGGTAGGTCGCGGCGGAGGCCGTCGTGGACGGCGTGGAGGCGAGACCGAGCACGCGCCCGCGAACCACGAGCGCCGCGTCGTAGCGCGCCGCGACCGTGCGCCGCCCTCGCACGCCGAGCGCGGGATCCAACCACAGCACGTCCGTGGCGTCGCCCTCCACCAAGAGCGCGTGCTCCGCGCGCGTCGATGGAGGCTGCGCGCTCGGCTGTGGAGGCGCTCCCTCGGCGACCTGCGGGCCCTCCGCCCGGTTCATGGCCAGCAACGTCAGGCGACGCTGGGGCACAGCCCAGGGCACGGTGGCCAGCTCCTGGCGGCGGCACGGGCCCGACGTGGCGTCATCCGCCGCTGGCTCGAGCTCCGGCGGGTGAGCGGCTGACCGCGCCCGCGTCTCGCTCTGAGCTGCCGCCCCAGGTGCCGACGTGCCTGTGGTCGCTGGCGACGCCGGAGCCTGCTCGCCGCCACACCCCACGCAGAGGGTGAGCCCCAGCAGGAGCGCGCCCGTCCAGCGCGCCCCAGCCCCGGACGCGAAGATGCGGTTCGCGCCCACGCCTGATATATGGGCTCGATGGTGCCGGTCCCGCACGTTCACGCAGTCCAGATCTACTATGAGGACACGGATCACTCCGGGGTCGTCTACCACGCCAACTACTTGAAGTATTTCGAGCGCGCGCGCGAGCACTTCCTGGGCGTGCCGGAGCTCGTCCAGCTCTGGGAGCAGGAGGGCGTCGGGTTCGTCGTGTACAAGGCGGAGATGACCTTCCGTGAAGGGGCCGTGTTCGGCGACGCGCTGGAGATCCGCACGCGGGTCGAGCGCGAGTCCGACTATCGACTGGTGTTCCACCAGGACGTGCACCGGCGCGCCGATGGAAAGCGCCTGGTCGAGGGACAGGTGCAGCTCGTGTGCGTCAACCGCAACAAGAGCCTGGTACCCCTGCCGCTCTCCGTGCTGGCGCACCTGACCGGCGAGCCCGGGACCCCTGGGTTCGAGGACGCGTGACCCGGCGCCCGAGCGACGACGAAGAGCGCACCAGCCCGAGCGCACGCCGGCGACCGCGCAGGGGCCCGCTGGGCCGCGAAGCCGAGGAGGCGCTGCTCAACGAAGGCCCGCTGACCGGCCACGACGATCCGACCCGCGGGCGCAACCTGGCCATCTTGTTCGGGTGCGGCACAGCGGTGGTGCTGCTCCTCTGCCTTGGGGGAGGGCTCGCGTGGCACTTCGCGCGCGGCTTCACCGGGGAGCACGGGCCTTCTGCGGGGACAGAGCCGGAGCAGCCCGACGCGCCGCAGGGTGCGCCCATCCCGCCGCCGCCTCCTCCTCCGGCGGGGGGCCTCGGCGGCGCGGGCGGTGGTGGCGCGGGCGGCGGTGGCGGGGGCACGGGCGGCGCGCCCGACCCACGTCTCGCGGCCATGCGTCCGCGGTATCGGCCGGGCCCTTACGTCACCGTCCAAGGCCTGCTGCCCAGCGGCTTGACCAACCAGCAGCGCCTCACCACCGACCAGCGCCAGGGGCGCACCGTGGAGACGCCCTGGATCGTCCCCGGAGCGGAGCTGCGCGCAGCCTCCGCGCCAGCTGCGAGCGGCCCCGGGTCCCCCGGTCTCGTCATCGAGGGAGACCTCTACCAGCCGCTCACGGTCATCCCGGGCTCTCCCTCGGAGCTGTCCATCACGGCTAGCCCTGGGGACGGGGCAACGGGCGGCGTGCAGGCGCTGCTGGTCTCGTTCGATGGCTACCCCGGCCACTTCTGGCTGCCCGCGGTGGTAGACAGCGAGCTCGGCCACGTGAGCGTCACGGGGGTCGGGGCCGCGGCCTTTCGCTTTGGCATCGACGCCCCCGTCGGGCCCGGCGGTGCCCCCCTGACCGACAAGCCGTTCTTGGACGTGGTCATGCGCGTGGCCTCGGTGGACGAAGGCGGACGCGTGTCGCCAGCCGCTGCGCGCACGGTGCGTGTCATGACCCTCGGCACGGGTGACGTGGAGGTGACCCTCTCGATGAGCACCGCCACCGACCTCGACCTGTACGTCGTGGAGGGAACCGGCGCGATGGTCTACTACGGCAACACGACAGCGCCCTCTGGCGGCCACCTGGACCTAGACGCCAACGCGGGCTGCAGTGGCCAGATGGGCGTGAACGCGGAGCACGTCTTCTGGCAGACGGGGCAAGCGCCGGCGGGCACGTACCAGGTGCGCGTCGCCCACTACCGCAACTGCCGCGGCACCCAGCCCGTGGACTACACCCTCACCGTGCGCAACTGCGGCGAGACGGCCGTGTTCACGGGCCACTTCGAGGGCGCGGGGGTGAGCGACACCTGCAACCGCGACCCTGGCGCGCAGCGCAACTGGTGTCAGACGGTGGTGAACTTCGACGTCTCGCCGTGCGAGACTCACTCGCCATGAACGACCACCACGCCTGCTGCGCACATCGACGAGGAGAGCACGCCGGTGCCGGTGCCTCCGACTTCGCGTCGGCCAACGCCACGGCGCACTACCCCCCGGATCTACGGCTGGTGCCCGAGCACATGGACATCGGCGTGCACGTTCACGTCGACCAGCGCGCGCTGGACGTGGTCCTCACGCTGCGCGTCCGAGCGCGGGCCGCGAAGGCGCAGGAGCTGAAGTTGCATGGTGTCGGGCTCATGAACGTCACCGTCGACGGCGCGCAGCTCCGCTACGACGGCGCGGAGCTGGCGTTGCTCTTCGAGCCCCCCCTCGAGCGGGAAGAGACCCGCGAGCTGACCCTGCGCTATCGCGTCGAGAGCCCCGCCAGCGGGGTGCTCTTCTCCCACCCGCAGCCTCACCGCCCGGACGCGCCGCGCTACGCGGTGACGGACCACGAGACCGAGCGCGCACGCCACTGGCTCGCGTGCGTGGATCTGCCAGCGGTGCGTACCACCCTCAGCTGGCGCCTGCGTGCCCCCGCGTCGTTCACGGCGCTCGCCAACGGCGCGCTCGCTGGCGAGGAGACACACCCGGACGGAACCAAGACCACCCGCTACACCCTCGACACGCCCTGCCCCAGCTACCTGGCCTGCTTCGCTGTGGGCGAGTTCGTGCGCGCGGAGGGCGCAGCGGTCGGCGGGATCCCGGTCGCATCGTTCGCGGCCGCTCCCTTCGACGCCGCCACGCTCACACGCACCTTCGGTCGCACCAGCGAGATGCTCGCGTGGATGCAGGGGATGCTGGGCCCGTACCCCTTCCCGAAGTACTTCCAGTTCGCGGCCGAGGGCATCGGCGGCGCCATGGAGAACATCTCACTGGTGTCCTGGGACGACCGCTTCTTGCTCGACGAGGCGCTCGCCACCGAAGAGACGCTGCTGGCCGACATCATCAACGTGCACGAGATGGCGCACTCCTGGTTCGGCGACGACGTGGTCTGCCGCGACCACAGCCACGCCTGGCTGAAGGAGAGCTGGGCCACGTACATGGAGACCTGCTGGTGGGAGCACCGGCACGGTCGCGAGGCGCAGGAGTACGACCTCTTCCGCTGCCAGAAGGCGTACTTCGGCGAGGTGCGCGAGCGCTACGCGCGCCCGATCGTCACGCGGACGTACGACTCGTCGTTCGACCTGTTCGACATGCACCTGTATCCGGGCGGCGGCTTCCGGCTACACATGCTGCGCGGCCTCCTCGGAGACGAGACCTTCTTCCCGGCGGTGCGCGACTACCTCGCGCGCTATCGAGGCAAGACCGTGGAGACGGACGACTTCCGGCGCGTGCTCGAGGAGCACTCCGGGCGCTCGCTGGGGCGCTTCTTCGACCAGTGGCTGCGCTCTCCCGGCCACCCAAAGCTCGAGCTGAGCGTGCGGCACGACGACGCGAAGCACGAGACGTCGATCACCATCACGCAGACCCAGCGCGACGACGCGAAGGGCATTCCTCTCTTTGCCTTCGACCTGCCGATCGAGATCACCACGGCCACGCGGACGTTCACGGTGACCGTGAGCGTCGAGGACGCGCGCCACGTGCTGCTGCTCCCGCTCGACGCGCCGGCCGAGCGCGTGCGCATCGACCCCCGGTGCACGGCGCTCTTCGAGCTGAGCTGGGACCCGGGTGCCCCCGCGCTGCGCGCGCAGCTCACCCAACGCGACGACGTGCGCGGTCGCATCCTCGCCGCGCACGCGCTGATCAAGACGGCACACCCACGCGACACGGCGGCCGTCGTCGACGCGTTCGAGGCGGAGCCCTTCTGGGGCGTGCGCTGCGAGTGGGCCGAGGCGCTGGGGGACGCCCAGACCGAAGCCGCGCTGAGCGGGCTGCTGACGCTGGCGGAGGCCCACCAAGATCCCCTCAGCCTCGCGTCGCTCCTGCGGCAGCTGGGGCGCTACCGCGACGGGCGGGTCGTCGACTGTCTCTCGGCGCGCATCGCGGCGGGCCTGCCCCCCCGGGCGAAGGAGGCGGCGCTGGAGGCGCTGGGCGCGCAACGTGCTCGGGCTCCGCATGAGCTGCTGGTGGAGCACGCCCACGCCGTCGGACACGGTGGCTTCGCGCAGCGGGGCGCGCTGCGTGCGCTGGGCAAGACGCACGCAGCCGAAGCGCTCGCGCCCCTCTGCGCCGCGCTCCAGCCCGGAACCCTCCACGACCTGGTGCGGGTAGCCGCCGCCGAGGCGCTGGGGGAGCTCGCGCCGCACCTCGAGAAGGCCCAGCAGACGATCGCCAAGGACGCCCTCGAAGACGCGCTGCGCGACCCCCACGCCCGCGTCCGCAAGGCCGCCGCAGCAGCCCTGGTCGCTGCCGCTGCGGCCGAGCGAGCGGGGGCGCTGCAGGCGTACGCGCGCACGCTGACCCACCAGGACCGCGTGGGCGTCGAGCGCAGCATCACGGCCCTCGAGAAGGGGGCGCCCGACGCGAACGCCAAGGTCCTCGACGGTCTGCGCGACAAGGTGCGGGCGCTCGAAGAGCGCATCTCGGTGCTGGAGGCCCGCCGCGTCGACGCGTCAGGAGCCCCATCGTCCGAGGGAGGCGCTTCGTGACCCGCGACGCCTTCGACGGGAAGGTCGTCTTCATCACCGGCGCGGCCTCCGGCATCGGGCGCGCGTTGGCGGGAGCGCTGTCCAAGCGCGGCGCGGTCCTGCTGCTGGCCGACATCGAGGCCGACATGCTGGAGCGCGCCGCGTGGGCGCTGGGCGGCGAGGCCAACGACGTACACACCTTCCACCTGGATGTGCGCAAGAGCTCCAACTGGGAGCACGTGGCCGCCGAGATCTACCAGCGCTTCGACCACGTGGACTACTTCTTCAACAACGCGGGCATCGCCGTGGCCGGGCTGGTGCGAGACACCACGCTCGAAGACTGGGAGCGCCTCTTCGCGGTGAACGTGCTCGGGGTGGTGCGCGGCGTCGACGCTTTCTACCCACGTATGCGCGACCAGGGTCACGGCCACATCGTGAACACCGCGTCCATCGCGGGCCTGGTCCCCACGTCGCTGATGGCAGCCTACAGCGCGAGCAAGCACGCGGTGGTGGCCTTCAGCGAGACGCTGCGCGCCGAGGCGAAGAGCGACGGACTGGACGTGAGCGTCGTCTGCCCGGGCATCATCGACACGCCCATGGCCCACACCACGGAGCTGCGAGGCGCCCCCGACGAGCCCGTGCTGTCCAAGCTGCCGAAGCCCCCGTTCCCGGTGGAAGAGGCCGTCCAGCAGATGCTCCGTGGCGTGGAGCGCAAGCGCGGCATCATCGTCATCACCCGCGACGCGAACCTGCTCTGGCGTCTGTACCGCACGTCGCCCGAGGCCATGCTGCGCATGAACGTGAAGACCGTGCGCTGGCTGCGCCGGCTGGCCGGGACGAAGACCCCCTGACACCCTGAGCGCCTCGGCGTCGGGAGAGCACGGATGGCCGTCAGGTGCCGCTCAGCTGCCGGGTGGGTACTTCAAGCGGATGCGGCGCAGCTTGTCATGCACCGCGGCGGGCAGGTCCGCCTCGATGCGGTCCGCCAGCATGAGCACGCACAGCGTGACGTCGGCGAGCTCGTCGAGCACGCGCTGCCGCGACTCCGGCGCGCGGCAGAAGGCGTCCGCCTCGTCACCGGGGATCCAGCGCAGCTCGGCGGCCAGCTCTCCCGCCTCCGAGACCAGCGCCATCGTCAGGTTCTTGGGGTCGTGGTAGGGCTCCCACTCGCGCTCGCGGACGAAGTCGCGAACGTCCCGCAGCAGCTCTTCCAAGCGGTCCACGCGGAGGCCGTCCACGCTCACTTGGCCGTTGGGTCGAAGCGACCGTAGCCAGCGCGCAGCGCGGCGTAGAAGTGCTGCCCGAGCGCCCTCTTGGCGCGCCAGAGCACCTTCCCGTCCGTCTGCGGGATGATGTAGAGCTTCCCCGCGAGCAGCTCGTCGATGGCCACCTTGGCCACCTCTTCGGCGCTCCACTTGGCCTCGGTCACGAGCTTGTCGGTCTTGTCTCCGGTGCCGGCACCGTAGGCGCGCGTCCCCTTGTGGATGTTCGTGCGCAAGAACGTCGGGCAGAGCGCCGACACGCGCACGCCCTTTGGGCCGATCTCGGCGAAGAGCGTCTCCGACAGGGCGATCACGCCGGCCTTGGTGACGTTGTACGGGCCCATCGTGGGAGCCGACAGGAGACCCGCGGAGCTGGCGACGTTCAAGATGTAGCCGCTCTGGTTCGCGACCATCTTGGGTCCGAAGTAGTGGCAGCCCCAGATGACGCCCATGAGGTTCACGTCGACCTGGTACTGCCACTCTTCGATGGGGATCAGACCGAGCTCGCCGACCACCGCGAGGCCCGCGTTGTTCACCAGCACGTCGGTGCCACCCCACAGCTCGGTCGCGCGAGCTTCCATGGCGGCAATCTGCTGCGGGTCCCGCACGTCCACGGTCATGGCCTCGGCCTCGGCCCCTCGGCGTCGCAACAGGGCCACGGTCTCCTCGGCGCTGGCGCCGTTCATGTCGCTCACGAGCACCCGCGCGCCGCGCGCCGCGAGCTCCTCGCAGAGAGCGCGGCCGAGCCCGCTGCCGCCGCCCGTGACCACCGCCCGTGCACCTTTTTCGAGTCGCTTCATGGGCGCATCGTACCCCCATTGCCGCTCTCGGAGCGCACGGATATGCTGCTGGTCACATGTACCGCCACCCAGCGCTCACCTCCCGCTCCGTGTCGCTCCTGGGCGCCACCCTCGTCGCGCTGCTCGCGGGCTGCACGTCGTGGGAGGAGCTCCCGGCGGGCGCGACCGGGTTCTTGGTCGTCGACCGGGCCACGCTGACCGGCACGGTCAACGGCGAGCAGGTGGTCCCCGGGTCCACTCGAGCGTCGGGCTACTGCATCTCCGGAGGCTGGCGCCTCGAGCTGCGAGCCGACACGGAGGCGGGCGACGAGGTCACGCACGTGATCGAGGTGCTGGACCTGGACATGCGCGAGCGTGACGCCACGGTCCAGTTCGTACGGCAGGGCCCGGCGCTGCTCGTGGAGGACGCGCGCGAGGCCGGGCAGCTGAAGCTCTGGACCTGCGTCGGTGACGAGACAGCCCCGGAGTTCGAGCAAGAGGCCACCGACGTGACCCTCGACCTCAGCACCAACGACCAGGGCGACATCGAGGTCGCGTACACGGCGACCTTCGACAGCGGCGACGAGATGCAGGCGCAGTTCGAGATGGAGATGCCGATTGTCGACTGACGGCTTGGCCCCCGAGCTGCGCCATGCGTCACCGCGCTAGCTCTCCGTCAGCGGGGCGCCGCGGCGGAGTGCCTGTGCCGGCCCACTTGGTCATCGCTGCGCTCGCGTGCGTCGCGGCGTCTCCCGCACGGGCGCAGGCACAGCAGGAAGGCCCGGAGGCGCTCACGCCCGCACAGCCTGGCCGCGCTGGCAGCGTGCACCAACTCCAGGATCCGTCGCTGCCCCCGCCCTATGCGCCCCTCGTCCCGGCCGAGGGGACGATCATCGAGGTACCCGTCGCCGGTCCGGCCTACGGCGCGACGCAGCCGGCGGCGCCACCTCTCGCACGTCGCGAGCGTCGGCGCGCCCGCTGGGCCCCGCCCCGCACGCCAGGCCACCGCTTCGGGTTGGACATCATGGGGTTCGGCGGTGACATCGGCGGCGCAGCGTTCGCGGCCGACTGGCGCTACCGCGCCCAACGCCCGTTCTTCGCGCTGGCGCGCCTGGGACCGCTCGCCGTGGGGAAGGCGGGGCCCGACCTCATCGGCGTCGCGGACGCCAGCTTCGTGCTCGGCTACGACGGACGGCTCTTCGCTGCCGGCGCCGGGATCGGGGTCACCTACCTGCGCATCGACGAGTCGTTTCGCCGCGCACAGGGGACGTCGGCGATCGGGCGCCTGCACTTCCGCGCTGGCGCCCTGGACGGGCTGAACGCCCAGCTGGACATCGGCGGCGCCCTGGTGGATCAGACCCTGGTCGGCACCCACTTCAACCTCCGCTTCCGCTTCCCGTTGCGCCGCGGCCGGCTGCTCGACGTGGTGCTCGAGGTCATGCCCGCCGCGTCGTGGACTCAGCTGCAGGTGGGCTGGCTCATGCAGATCCCCTGGCTGCCCGACTCGCGCTGGCGCATTCGCCCACACGCCGGGTTGGTGGAGATCATCGACGCCGTCGGACGCGACGGCGGCGCTGCGTTCGGCGCCGGTGTGCAGCTGGTCTACCTGGGTGGCGCCGCGGCGTCGGATCCACGCTAGAGTCCGATGGTGCGCTCACGACTCCTCCCAGCTCTCATGGCCGCCGTGCTGACGTTGACCACGGCTGGCTGCGCGACCACGGTGACGGCCGCGCAGCGACGGGAGTGTAGACACCTCCGCGGCCGCATGGTGGCGCGCGCCATCGGCGTCACGCTGGGTGCCGTCGTCGTCCTCGGCGTCGTCGTGGTCGCGGCGGCGGCGGGCGGAGGGGGGAGCTCCCCGAACTTCGGGGGAGGCTCGGGCCGGCGGGCGCAACGCCGTCAGGCTCGTCGCGCCGAGCGACTCGCGGTGTGTCGCGAGACCCCCACCAGCCTCCCCAGCGCCGCCCTGAGCACGCCGGTCGAGGGCCAGATCGTAGAAGTCGTCGACGTGCAAGACATCCCCATCGTCGCGGTGGAGAGCGGTCCGCCGTCGGTGGAGGAGCTGGACGCCGCCATCCAAGACCACGCGGACGCGGTTCGGGCGTGTCAGGGCCCACAAGCCGGCACGCTCTACGTCGACGCGCGCATCGAAGGCCAGGGGGGCACCGTAGCCGGCGTGTTGCTGCACGGCCCCTCGGCCGTGGGGGTGGAGCCGCGCTGCGTGTTCGAGGCTCTCCAGGCGCTCCGTGTGCGCCCCTTTCCGGGCATGGTGGACGTGCGCTGGGCCGTCGAGGTGACGGGGCGCGCGCCTTGATTTGAAAAGGCTTTTGTGCCTGGAGCTGCTACGCTCTCGCCGTGTACGCTCTGCCTACGCGACCCGCTCGTGACGCCTCGCCAGGGACGCATCGTTGGACATGGCGCGTCTTGCTGCTGCTGCTCACGTTCGCGTCGCTCGGCTTCGAGTGGCAAGGGCGCGTCGACCAACTGTCCCAGGAGCTGCGCGTGGCCGAGGCGGGGCGCCGCCGCGACATCGTGCGCCTGCTGTCGAGCTACGGCTCGCCGCGCGCGCGGGAGGCCATCTTGGCGGCCCTCACGGACCCGGACCCCGAGGTGCGTGCTGAAGCGGCCGAGGCCTGCGGCCGGCTGCGCTTGGTGGAAGCCATCCCGGAGCTGAGCGAGTGGCTGCTCGACCCGCTCGGAGAGACGCGGGCCGCGGCCGCGCGCGCGCTCGGCGCCATGAACGACGCGGGCTCCCTGCCGGCGCTGATCCGCACGCTGGGCGATACGTCGGCGGAGGTGCGCATCGCCGCGATCAACGCACTCAGCAGCTTGGGAGGAGACGAGGTGGTGACCCCACTGCTCGGTCGCCTCGACGACGACGACGTCACCGTGCGCATCGCCGCCGCCAGCGCACTCGGTTCGCTCGGTGACGAGCGCGCTGTCGTGCCACTCATCGGGCGGGCGCGCGACGACTCGGCAGAGGTGCGCGTCGCGGTGTTCACGGCCCTCGGCGCTCTCGGAGACGTGCGGGCCTTGTCCGCCCTCGCGCTGGGCACGCGTGACACCGTCGAAGACGCGCGCTTGACGGCCACGCTCGCGCTCGGACAGCTGCGCTCTCCGCGTGCCATCGACCCGCTGCGCGCGCTGTTGGAGCAGCCGGACATGCGGCTCCGCTCGGCGGCCCTGGACGCGCTCGCGCCCATCCCTGACCCGCGCGCGTCCGGCGTCATATTGGACGCGCTCGGCGGTCTGCCCGGTGCGCAGGCGATCGCGATGGAAGCGCTGGTGCAGCGCGCGCGGTCCGGCCTGGACGAGACGCTCGTGCCGGCCCTGGCTGAGCGCCTGGGGACCGCGACGCACCAACACGCCACGGCCATCGGGCGCATCCTGTCCGAGATCGCTCGGACGCAGCCGGACGAGCGCGCGGTGCCGGCGCTGCTCGAGGCGCTGCGCACCGGCCGCGGGGCGTCGGCGCCGCTGCTCTTGGCGCTTGGCCGCTTGGGGGGTGACGTCGCGCTGGTCCCCATCCTCGAGCACATCGGCAGCAGCGACGCCGGCACGCGTGACGCCGCGCTGGACGCGCTCGAAGCCTACTTCGAGCGTTGGGGCCCCGATGGCCGCGCGACCGACCCGCTCTTGGACGCGCTCCCGAGCGCGCGAGGGGCCGGGCGCCTGCGTGTCGTGGCGTTGCTGGGGACGCTCGCCGAGCGACGCGCCCTCCCCGCGCTCCGGCCGTTGCTCACGCACTCGGACACCGCGCTGCGTCGCGCCGCGCTCCGCTCCCTGGGTGCGCTGGGAGACCCGGGCAGCGCCGACGCCCTCTACCCCCTGCTGGAGGACGAGGACGCCGAGACGCGCTACGAAGTCGCGGTCGCGCTCGGTCAGGTCATGGACGCCCACGGCGTGGAGCGCATCGCGCGCGACCTCATGGGTAGCGCCCCACGTGATCGCCACGCGTTACTGGTCGCGCTGACGGCGGCGCTGCGCCGCGTAGGCTCCGAGCTCTCGTCGGCGCAGCGCGAGGAGCTCGCGCGCCAAGTCGACCTGTTGGTCACTGGCCGCGACCGCGCGCTCGCGGCCCGCGCCATGCACGCGCTCACGACGTTGGGCTCCGTGGCCGGCGGTCCGCGCCTCCGTGAGCACGCTCTGCGCGGACACGGTGCGCTGCGGCACCAAGCGCTGGGCGCCTTGGGGGAGCTCGGAGACCCTGAGTCGATGACCGTCCTCCGGGCCGGGCTGGTCAACACCGACACCGCCATCGCCGCGGCGTCGGCGTCCGCCCTCGGTCGGGCCGCCGCGCTTGCGGCCCTGCAGCCGGACGACGTCACGGCGCTCCTCGCGGCGATGGACCGACCTTTCCCGGTGCCCACGGCGGCCAGCTACGTCCTGGCCCGCCTGGCGCGAGAGGGGCGCTTGTTGCCCAGCGCGAGCGCTGCCGGTGATGGCGAGGCCGGCGCGCAGCCTTCCACGGTGCGCGCGGCGCTCTGCGGTCTACTCAGCCGCCGGGAACCGCATGTGCGGGCCAACATCCTGGTGGCTCTGGCGGCGCTAGGTCATGAGCGCTGCGGAGGGCGGCTCGACCCGTCTGCGTGGATGACGGCGCCGCACCAGCTGCCGGTGCGGGCCGCCGCCGCCCACTTCCTTGCAGGAGCCGCGCAGAGCGGCGGAGCGGCCGCCGCGGAGTGGAACAGCGCCCGGGCCGTGTGCCGCGAGCGAGAGCTCACCGAGTCCCTCTTGGAGCTCTGCCGCAGCGGAGAGCCGCAGGCGGCCACGGACGCGCCGAGCCGTGCGCTTCGGACCTACGCGTTCGCAGCGGATCAGCAGACGGTGCTGGCCAATCACTGGGTCGTGCTGCGCTTCGCCGACGGGAGCGCGTTCGCGGGCTTCACGGACCTGAACGGATATCTCTCACTCGACGCAGTGCCGACGGTCGACGCGCGCCTCGAGCTCCCCGAGACCATGCCACTCGAGCCATGAGGGCAACACGAACGTGCGTCTGCCCTCCCTCAGTCGCGGTGTGAGCGCGAGCCCCGCGCCTCGAAGCCAGCGACGCGCGGGGGCGTTCGCCCGCTTCGCGCTCACGGCCGCGCTGCTGTGGGCGGCGGGCTGCGCGCGCGTGCCACGAGACAGCTACGGCGTGGACCGCCTGCGCTTCGAGGGCGTGGAGGCGCTGGACTCCGACGCCCTGCGCGCGTGCCTGGCGACCCGAGAGCGCAGCAGCGTGGGCATCGACTTCGGCACCACCTCCGAGCCCACGTGTGGCGAGCCTCCCTTCGACGGGGGCTCCAACACCGTACGCTTGTTTCGCTGGCCGTGGACGGACTGGCCGACGTGGGACCTCTCCGTCTTCGAGCGCGACCTGCGCCGCATCGAGCGCTGGTACCGAGCGCGCGGGTACTACGAGGCTGAGGTCGTCAACGTGGAGATCACCCCCGAGGCGGCCGCCGAGTCCGATCGGGTCGAGGGCGACGGGGACCTCGCCCCCTGCGAGCGCAACGGGCGCAACGAAGGCTGCGAGGTACAGGTCACGGTCCACATCGAGGAGGGAGAGCCCGTCCGAACACGCCAGGTGGTCCTGCTCGTGTCGCACCAGCAACGTGCCAGCACCTCGTCGACGGATGATGGGCACGCGCCTACGTCCGGCACGGAGACCGACGCGGGCAGCGCCGCCCAGGACCCTCGGTTCTTGCCGGTGGCCCAGACCAATCTGCCTTCCTCCCTGCGAAGTGCGCTCGAAGCCGCCATTGTGATGGAGGTGGACGCCCCCTTCGACGAAGCCATGTACGAGCGCAGCAAGCGCGCGCTCAGCGACGCGCTGGCGCGCGAGGGTTATGCGTGCGGCCATGTGGCGGGCCGCGTGGACATCGCGCGCACGGAGCGGCTGGCTGACGTCAAGCTGTGGGTGCAGCTCGGACCGCAGTGCATCGTCTCCAGCGTGACCGTGGAGGGCGAAGACGTGCCCGTCGCCACCATCCGCGGCGCGGCCGACGTGCGTCGCGGGCGACCCTACTCCGAGCAAGCGATGCGGACCGCGCAGCGCGCCGTGTACGGCTTGGGCGCCTTCGCCGAGGTGGACGTCATCGGCAGCCCACGTCGCAACGAACAAGGTCTGTGCACGGGCGAGGTGGACGTCACGATCCGAGTGCGCCGTGGACGCAACTTCCGCTACGGCGTGGGTGTCGGTGTGGAGACCGGCCAGGTCGTCGACGAGCAGAACCAGTCCGGCAGCACTCCCCAGTGGGACGCGCACGTCCTCGCGTTCGTGGAGCACCGGGATTTCCTCGGCGGACTGCGCCGGATCCGTCTGGAGGACAGGCCACGCCTCATCCTGCAGTCCCCGCAGCAGACCGGCATTCAGCCGCGCTTCGGTAACGTGCTGCGCTTGGAGTTCCGGCAGCCCGCGTTCATCGAGTCGCGCACCACGCTCACCATGAACAGCCACTGGGACCTGGGCCCGGACCCGAACCAGGGCTTCTTTCGCCACGACGTCGACGCGGCGCTGCGCGTGAGCCGCCCCTACTTCGGTGGCAAGCTGATCCTGAGCGCGGGCATGCACTGGAACCTGCAGCGCACCACGGATCAGGTCCGCAACTCGGACTACTCCGTGCTGTTCTTCGAGGAGTACGCGCAGATCGACCTACGCGACGACTCGCGCTCGCCGCACCGGGGCTTCTTCCTGTCGCTGGGCTTCCACCAGGCGCCCGCCTTCCTGGGCTCGTCCTGGACCTACTACCGCTTCACGCCGGAGGCCCGCGTCTACGCGCCGCTGCCTCTCAACATGGTCCTCGCGGCCCGCATGGGGCTCGGGGTCATGCTCATCCGTGACGCCAATCAGTCGCTGGACCAGGTCTCGGCGCTGCTCGGACCGCAGCGCTACCGCCTGCGTGGTGGCGGACCCAGCTCGCATCGCGGGTTCGCGCCCGGCTACCTCGGGGACCAACAGACCGTCGGTGTCCAGCCTTACTGCGACCGCAGCAACCCGCCGCCAGGCACGGACTGCTCGGAGGCCAACTCGGGCGGCTTGCGCCGCTGGGAGGCGAGCGTGGAGCTGCGCGCGCCGGTCACCCCGGACTTCGGTCTCGTCCTCTTCGCCGACATGGGCGACGTGAGCCGCGGCACCAGCTTTCGCTTCTCGCACATCCACCTCGCAGCAGGCTTCGGGCTCCGCTACCAGACGCTGGTCGGCCCCGTGCGCCTGGACATCGGCTTCCTGTCCAAGCGCGCGCAGGTGATCGGCAACGGCGTCAACCTCGCTCCCGTGAACTACGTGAACCTCGGCTTCGTGCGCTTCCCCGGGGCCATTCACCTGACCATCGGAGAGGCCTTCTGATGCTGCGGAAGGTCGCACGCGGTGGACGTGACGGGCTGCTGTGGCTGCTGGTCCTGCTGCTCCTGTTGCTGCTCAGCGTGCTCTACCACCTGAACTCGCCGCTCGGTCACCGCGTCGCGAGCCGAGGCCTGACCGACTGGGTGTCGTCGCAGATCGAAGGCGAGCTCGAGATCGGCCGCATCGACTACGTCGGGCTCGACGAGATCATCGTGGGCGACGTCGTGTTGCGCGACCCGAGCGGCCACCCGGTCATCCACGGCGACACCATCTCGCTGGCGATCGACTACATGGCGCTCCGCGAGGGCGTGCTGCGCTTCTCGCACGCGCACCTGACTGGCGGTGAGCTCGAGCTGGTGGATGACGGCGAAGGGACGCCGACGTTCCTGAACGCCTTCGAGCCCACCGACACCTCCCCCACCGTGGGCGAGCCCTTCCACGCCATCGTCGACGACGTGCGCCTCGAGGGGGTGACGGTGTTCGGCGAGATCCTGGGTCTAGAAGGGCTGCGCATCGAGGGCACCAACGCGCACGCGCGCATGGAGTTCTACGAGACCACCGAGATCCGCATCTACGCGCTGAGCGGCGATGTGGTCGCGCCCTTTCCGCGGCGGGGACGCATCGAGAACCTGGTGGGGGTCATCTACGGCGACGAGCGTGGCACAGAGGTCACGGCTCAGGCGAGCATGGGCGAAGAGCAGGTCCACGTGGCGCTCGGCTACGCGCCTCCGCCCGAGCAGCCAGAGGCCGAGGCCGAGCTGGACCTCCTGATTCACGCGCGGCCCGTGCTCGGAGAGACGCTCGCGGAGCTGGGTTTCGACTGGGCGTCCATCTTGACGGGGCGCACGGAGGGCTACGTGAGACTCAGCGGCCCCCCAGATGCGCTCGGGGTGCGTGGTTCCCTCCAGACGGCTGGCGGTCCGGTGTCGCTCTCCGGGGCGCTGCCCGGCGAGGGAGACATCACGGTGCGCATCCACACCGAGGGCCTCAACCTGGGCCCCGTCCTGTCGGGCGCGCCGGAGCTCACCGTGCGCGGCGACGTGCGCCTCACCGTTCCAGCGGACGGTCCCGAGGGCGAGACCCTGCTCGAGGCGGACCTCGAGCCCTTCGAGTACGAGGGCATCTCCGTCCCCTCCGTCTCGGCCCGAGCAACCCTGCTCGCGGACGGCGCCGTGCGCATCGACACCGTAGAGACGCCGTACGGTGGGGGCCAGACGAGCGCGTCGGGAACGGTCAGCCCTGAGGGGGCCATCCGGCTACACATCAAGGGCTTCATCCCGCAGGTGGCGCGTGACCCCAACATCGCCAGCGCCGTGCCCGGGCTGCGCTCCGCGCTGCGCTACGACGTGTGGTTCGAGCGCAGCGCCGACGAGGTACCGCGCTATGACATCTCCGGGGACGCCGCCCTCACCAACCTGAGCTACGGCTCCTTCGCCGCGGCGCGGATCCCCGTGCGTGGCCGCGTGTTCGGTGATCTGGCCGCGCCATCGCTCGACCTGCACTTGTCACCGAGCGAGCTGCTCGTGTCGGGCGTGCCGCTCGGCAGCGGGTCGCTCACGCTGGTGGGAGGACCGCGGCGGTACGTGAGCGTGGGCGAGCTGCGCGAGGTGGGACGCGTCATCGGCTTCGAGATCGAGGCGGACACGTCCGAGGGCACCACACACGTCGAAGCGCCGGTGCTGCGCCTTGCGGCAGGCAGGGCCAGACTGACGGGCGCGCTGAGCGGCATGACCCTGCACGCCGACGGTGGCATCGAGCTGGGGCGCACCGTCCTGCGCGGCGATCAGGAAGAGGTCCGTCTGAGCGGCACCTACCACCCGCGACGCCCGGACGACATCGTGCTCGAGATCGTCGGGCTCCCCGTGCCGCACCTGTCCGACTTCCTCGACGTGCCGGTGGACGCGTCTGGGCTCCTGGACCTGCACCTGCGCCTCGACGGCGACCTGGACGGCGCTCCACACGCCTACTTGCGCGCGCAGCTGCACGAAGGCCGCTGGCTGAGCGTCGACCCCATCGAGATAGAACATGCATGGGCCGAGTTCGACCCGGGCAACCTGGCCGCCGCCGCCGAGGTGCGCTTCGGCGACCGCGGCACCTTCGTGGTCAAGATCACCGGGACGCCCGACGAGGAGCAATCCGACCTCTGGGCGGCGCTGGGCGAGAGCGCCTACTACGTGGACATCAGCACGCGCTCGATGGATCTCGCGCTCCTCACGGACCTGTTCCCCGACGAGTCACGGTCCATGCTGACGGGCGCGCTCGAGGGGCACGCGCACATCGCCGGGACGCTGGACACACCGACCGTCGACGCCTCGTTCAACGTGCCCACACTCGGGTACGAGGACTGGCCGCCGATGAGCGTCAGCGGCGACATCCGCTACGACGAGCAGAACCTGATGATGGTGCGCGCCACGGCGAGGGACGCCGAAGGCCTCCTGCTGGAGCTGGAAGGCAACATGGTGCTCGTGCTGAGCAGCCTGCTGAGCGACGAGAGCAGCCCTAGCGAGCTGCTCGCGTACTTGCCGTGGCAGGTGTCGATGCGCGTCCCGCCTCGGACCGTGACCGTGTTGCCCCCGTCGCTGCGTGGCACGCTCCCGGCGGGGGCCGAGCACCTGCGCGTCGCCATCGACGGGACTCTGCGGGGAGGCGGCGGCTGGCCGCTCCACGGGAACCTCTTCAGCGCCGTGGACTGGCTCGGAGACATGAGCGGCGAGCTGTGCGCGTCCGAGAGCAACCCGCGCGGCACCGTCCTGGCCACGCTCGACGGCGACCACGTCCAGGCGCTGGTAGAGGGCGTCCTGGGCGACTACCGGGTGCTGACCATGGAGCTCGGCGCCGAGGTGGACCTGCTCTCGCTGTTGGCGCAAGGCATCGAGGAGTACCCCGAGGTCACGCTGGCCGGCGACATCCGCGGCGCGGAGATGTCGTCCCTGCCGAGCATCTGTCACTTCGTCAGAGGCCCTCTGGACGGGGACTTCGAGGGGCGGCTGTTCGGGGAGAGCCCGTACGTTCGCCTGAACCTGGACGCCATCGGCGTGCGCGCGCGAACGCTGGTGCGCGGGGTACGCAGCAGCGCTGTCGTGTTGCGCGAGACCGAACCGTCCGACGTGCATCTCGTGGTCGAGGCGACCCCCGACACCATCTTCGGGGCCTTGAACGCCGAGTGGTGGAACGGTGGGATGACCTCCATCGAAGGCCACGTGCCCATTACCTGGGAGGGCGATCCGGAGCTCCCCACGGTCACCGAGGACGCCGAGATCGAGGGGATGGCGCTGTTCAGGCACACGCCTCTCGGGGCCCCGCTGGCGTGGCTCAGCGACGTCGCGGGCGTGGAGGGGCTGCTCGACGGAGAGCTGAGTGCGCGTGGCCCGGCGCTGGATCCAGCGTGGTACGGGTCGCTGGCGCTCACGGATGGCCGCGTGGAGCTGCGCTCCATCGGGCAGCGGCTGCGAGAGGTGGAGGGCACCTTCATCTTCGATGGCCGCGAGATCGAGCTGCAGCGCTTCCACGCTGCGGACGGCAATGGGGAGGTGTCGGTCAGTGGACAGGTGGGCTTCCAGCGCCTGAGTCCCAGCTACATTCGCGGGCTGCGCGCCACGGCGGACGACTTCCCGGTGCGCCAGGAAGGGTCTGTGATGGCGGAGCTCAACGGCGTGGCGGAGCTCAACGGGTGCATCTGCGCCCGCGAGCGCAGCTGCGTGCTCAGCAGCGAAGAGCGCGAGTGCAACTCGGACACCCTGTTCGCGGAGGTGACGGTGGAGCGGCTGGACGTCGCGCTGCCGGACGACGGCGGCCGCTCTTCGATTGGCCTCGCGGCGCACCCGGACGTGTACGTGTCGGGCGAGGAGCACGAGAGCGAGCTGGACGTCGGCGTCCCGTTCGTGTGGCTGATCGACGTGGACGCCGCGAACCGCTTCTGGGTACGCAGCGTGGAGCAGGACTTCGCGGCACAGGTGTCAGCGCAGCTGCAGGTCTCGATGGCGGGGGACGACTTCAAGATCCGCGGCGACGCGCGCCTGCATCGCGGCAATTTCTCCGTCTTCGGCAAGATCTTCGAAGTGGAGAGCGGGTCGATGCTCTTCCGCAACACGGAAGAGGTCGACCCCGTGGTGTCTCTCATCGCGACCCACACGCTGCGCAACCGGCCGGGCGACACGGTCGGGGTGGAGGTGAGCGGGACGCTGAGCCGCCCCGAGGTCCGCTTCACGACCAGCATCGAGGGCGTGTCCGACCAGGGGGAGATCATCGCGCTCCTGCTCACCGGCGACACGCGCATCGACCGTGCGACGCAGTCCTCGAGCAGCAATCCACAGGGAGCTGCTGCGGAAGCCACGGACTTCTTGGCGGGCGTCGCCTTCGGCGTGGCCACGCTCGCGTTGCGCGAGCAGTTCGGGGAGATCATCCCGACCATCCGCATCGAGATGGGCGACGAGGGCTTCCGCAGCCCGATCATCCGCGCCGGCATCAACGCCGACTCCCTGATCCCGCGCGCCCTGCGCGACGTCGTGCGGGGCATCTACATCGAAGGCTACTTCACCGCTCGCCGCGCGGACGGCACCGAGGACTCCACGCGGCAGTCTCACGACAACGGCTTCCTCATCGAATTGCAGTTTCCGCGCAGTATCGTAGGTCGCAGCGATTACGCTCCGCCCACCAACTGGAGCCTGGACATCACTTGGGAGCCGTGACGCACGGCGAGAACGAGAACGACGAGCATGACTAGATCTCTCTTCGGCACAGACGGTGTCCGTGGCCTGGCCAACGCCGGCAACATGACCCCCGAGACCGCGTTTCGCATCGGCGCGGCCATCACCTATCAGGCGCGCTCGCGGGTAAAGCATCCGCCGCGCGTGGTCATCGGCAAGGACACGCGCCTCTCGGGCTACCTCTTCGAGACCTCACTCGCCGCGGGGGTGTGCGCGTGGGGCGGCCGGGTCATGTTGACGGGCCCGCTCCCGACGCCGGCCATCGCGCACCTGACCAGCAGCATGCGCGCCGACGCCGGCGTCGTCATCAGCGCGTCCCACAACCCCTACGAAGACAACGGCATCAAGCTCTTCGGCCCGGACGGGTTCAAGCTGCCCGACGAGACCGAGGTCGAGATCCAGCACCTGATCGAGAACGGGCGGCTGGACGTGGGTCGGCCAACGGGCAAGCGCGTGGGCACAGCCGAGCGCCTGGATGACGCGCCGGGCCGCTACGTCGCCTTCGTGAAGGCCTCGTTCCCGAACGAGCTGACGTTGGAGGGCCTCAAGGTCGTCGTGGACGCCGCTCACGGCGCCGCCTACCGCGTCGCCATCGCCGTCTTCCGCGAGCTCGGCGCCACCGTGTACAGCATCGGCGACAAGCCCAACGGACAGAACATCAACGACCGCTGCGGAGCGCTGCACCCCGAGGCGTGCGCGCGAGAGGTCCGTAAGCGCGGGGCCGACATCGGCATCACGCTCGACGGGGACGCGGACCGCATCATCCTGGTGGACGAGACCGGGCACGTGGTGGACGGGGACGCCCTCATGGCGCTCTGCGCGACACGCATGCTGCGACGACGTGCGCTCCCGAAGAAGACGCTGGTCGCCACGGTGATGAGCAACCTGGGGTTGGAGCACGCCATGACCCGAGAAGGCGGCAAGCTGCTGCGCTGCGCGGTCGGCGACCGCTACGTCGTCGAGACCATGCGCAAGCGTGGGCTGCTGCTGGGCGGCGAGCAGTCCGGCCACCTCATCTTTCTGGAGCACGCCACCACGGGGGACGGCTTGGTCGCCGCGCTGCAGGTGCTCGCCATCCTGTTGCGAGAGCAGCGCCCCCTCTCCGAGCTCGCCGGTGAGGTCATGCAGCGCGTGCCGCAGGTGCTGGTGAACGGCACCCTGCCCGCGCGTCGCCCGCTGCAGAAGATGCCGCTGACGACCTCCGCCATGCGCGACGCGGAGCAGACCCTCGGCGGCGACGGACGCGTGCTGGTGCGCTGGAGCGGCACCGAGCCAAAGCTGCGCGTCATGGTGGAGGGCCCCAGCTTCAAGCAGATCGACAAGCTGGCGCGCGGCATCCTCGCGGTGGCCAAGAGCGAGCTCGCGGGCTGAGGGCGCAGCACTCACACCCCAAGATGGGGACGCCCTTGTGATCCCCACCATGTGCCGATAGGATCATTCTCCTGCCCCCTTCACCAGGAGAGATGCATGCGAGCGAGTCCCCCGTGCGACGCGACCGACGATCAGCTGAACGTCTTGGTCATCGAGGACGAACCGGACATGCAGCGCCTCTTGGTGGACCTGGTCATCGCCAGCGGCCATCAGGTGGTCGCGGCCGAGTCCGCGGAGGAGGGTCTGACGCTGCTGACCCAGTGGTCCTTCCAGGTGGCCATCCTCGACCACAACCTCCCTGGCATGGAGGGCATCCTGCTGGGCGAGTACCTGCGCCGGCACAACCCGCACATCACGATCGCGCTCGTGACGGGCGACGACGATCCGCGCCTCCCGCGTGAGAGCCGCCAACACGGCATCGCGTTCATCGAGAAGCCCTTCGAGCCGGAGCGCATCGAGCGACTGCTGCGCGACGCCGTCGCTGCGGCCAAGGAGCGCATGGCGGCTCAGGCGGCGCAGGGACAGGAGGCGTTCGAGCCGCCGATCTCGACGTACGTCGACGAGGTGGGCGCCTGCTACGACATCCCCAAGGTGCCCGACCGGCTGGAGCGGCGCTTGGTCGAGACGCTGAAGAGGCACCTCAACAACCTGCGCAACGCCAGCCGCTACAACGAGCGCGACCGCGTCGTGGCCTTCTCCGGGCTGCTCAGCGCCAAGGTGTTGGGGCTGGACCTGCCGCGCCTGTCCTCCGGACGGACGCTGTACGAAGAGTACGACGCGCTGATGCGCCAGTACGGACGGCGCGCCGAGTTCGACGAGCGAGCCGCCTGAGCGCGAGCGGTGCGCCGCCACGCCGCAAGAAGCGGGGGCGGCGCGCTCAGCTGCCGCCTCAGAGCTTGAGGTTGGCGAAGGGGTTGTTGCTGAACCCGCCGTTGCTCTTCGGCTGGCTATCGCGCCCGCCGCCCTGACCGCCGCGACCACCGCCGCCACCACCGCCCTGGCCGCGACCGCCGCCGCCGCCCTGCCCTCGACCGCCGCCGCCGCGTGAGTCGCGTCCGTCGCTGGCGCGGTCGCGCCCCGCACCGCCCCCAGAGCGCCGCGTGCCGGGCTCGGACTTGGCGCTCAGCGCGATACGGCCGCGCTCGAGGTCCACCTCCATGACGGTGACCTTCAGTCGCTGCCCCACCTTCACCACCGTGCTGGGGTCCTCCACGAAGCGGTCGGAGAGCTCGCTGATGTGCACCAGGCCGTCCTGCTTGACGCCCACGTCCACGAACGCGCCGAAGTTGGTGACGTTGGTCACGGCCCCCTCCAGCACCATGCCCTCCTGGAGGTCCGACAGCTTCGTGACGTCTTCACGGAAGTTGGGCGCCTCGAACTCGTCGCGTGGGTCGCGACCCGGGCGGCGCAGCTCCGCGAGGATGTCGCGCAGCGTGGGCTCGCCCACGCCCTCGCCCACGTAGCGCTTCACGTCCACGCGGGCGACCTGCTTCTCGTTGCCCACCAGCTCTTCGAGCGCCACGCCCAGATCCCCGGCGATGCGCTCCACCAGCTCGTAGCGCTCGGGGTGCACGGCCGAGCCGTCGAGGGGGTGTGCGCCGCCGCGCACGCGCAGGAAGCCCGCTGCCTGCTCGAACGCGCGCGGCCCGAGACCCGACACCTTGAGCAGATCCTGCCGGCTGGTGAAGGCCCCGTTCTGCTCGCGGTACTGCACGATGCGCTTCGCCAGCGAGTCGCCCACCCCGGCCACGAAGCTGAGCAGCGGCGCGCTGGCCGTGTTGAGCTCCACGCCGACCGCGTTCACGCAGCTCTCCACCACCTCGCCCAGCTTTCGCTTGAGCAGGCTCTGGTGCACGTCGTGCTGGTACTGGCCCACGCCAATCGACTTCGGGTCGATCTTGACGAGCTCGGCGAGCGGGTCCTGCAGGCGCCGCGCGATGCTGATGGCGCCGCGGACGGTGAGGTCGAGATCGGGAAACTCCTCGCGCGCGATGTCCGACGCGCTGTAGATGCTGGCCCCGGCCTCACTGACGAGCACCACCAAGGGCTTGGGGCTGGGCACCATCGGGTCGCGCAGCACCTCGCGAACGAAGGCCTCGGTCTCGCGCCCCGCCGTGCCGTTGCCCACCGCGATGGCCATCGGGTTGTGGCGCGCCAGGAAGCGCAGGAACTCCTGCCGCGCGCGCTCCACGTCGCCCACGCC
Organism: Sandaracinaceae bacterium; assembly: GCA_020633075.1. Lineage (GTDB taxonomy): Bacteria > Myxococcota_A > Polyangia > Polyangiales > Houyiibacteriaceae > JADJJE01. Next base: position 121,943 of record JACKEI010000001.1, on the reverse strand, counting down.
CTTGAACGGGTAGATGGTGTCCGTGCCCAGGTAGCGCCCGGTCGCGTCCACGGCGGCGAGCTTGCAGCCCGTCCTCAAGCCTGGGTCGACCCCCACCACGCTGCGCTGCCCGAAGGGCGCGGAGAGCAGCAGGTGCCGCAGGTTCTCGGCGAAGACCTCCACCGCGTCGCGGTCGCTGCGCAGCTTGAGGTCGACGCGCACGTCCGTCTCCACGCTGGGGGCCAGCAGGCGCTTGAACGCGTCCTCCACCGCGTCGCGCATGGGCTCGGCCCACGGGGAGGCGGGGTTCAACCCCATGTTGGCTTGAATGCGGGGCAGCAGCGGCTCGGGGTCCACCTCGATCTTCAGGCGCAGCACGCCCTCGCTCTCACCACGACGAATGGCGAGGAAGCGGTGCGACGGGATGTCCTTCGCGCCCTCCCGGTAGTCGTAGTAGTCCTCGAACTTGGTGCGCTCGGTCTCTTTGCCACGCGCCACGGTGGTGATGACCTCGCCCTTGTTGGCGAAGGCGTCGCGCAGCAGCGCGCGCACGTCGGCGTGGTCCGCGATGACCTCGGCCACGATGTCGCGCGCGCCCTTGAGCGCCTCTTCGGCGCTGGGGACCTCCAGCTCGGCGGAGACGAAGGCCGCCGCCTCGTCCAGAGGACGGCCGTCCAGAGGCTGCGCCATGATGCGCAGCGCCAGCGGCTCGAGCCCCTTCTCCTTCGCGATGGTCGCGCGCGTGCGCCGCTTCTGCTTGTAGGGCGCGTAGAGGTCCTCGAGCGCCGCCTTGGTGGTGCAGGCGAGGATGCGCTTGTGGAGGTCCGGGGTGAGCTTGCCCTGCTCCGTGATGCTGGCCAGCACGGCCGTGCGTCGCTCGTCCAGCTCGCGCAGGTACGCCTTGCGCTCCTGGATGTCGCGGATCTGCACCTCGTCGAGGCCACCGGTGACCTCTTTGCGGTAGCGCGCGATGAAGGGCACCGTGGCGCCCTCCTCGAGCAGCTGCACCACGGCGGCGACTCCTCGGGGCGGGAGCTGGAGCTCCACCGCGATTGGGCCCACCACGTCGAACTGGCTTGCTGTCGGTTCCGTCATTTGCCTCTCCGCATGTTCAGGGGGGCCGGTCTTAGCGGCCAGGGTTCCGAATCGCAATGGCTGCGTGCTCTGACCCGGGCCATAACTTGACTATTTTAGTGTGGTATAGGAGCGATTCGGGCCGCTTTCGTTGCGCTGTGGCGCTTCCTGCGACCGTATTCGGGACCCAAATGCGAGGTGCGCGTTGCAAACCCACACTGAATTTGTCAAGTTAGCCCAGCTCACCATGGATGCACTCGACCCCACCCCCGGCGATCTCGATCTACAGCGCGCCAACGACGAGCTCCGTGACGCCAGCGCGGAGGAGGTCATCTCCTGGGCCGCGCAGCGCTACGGCGAGCGCTTGGTGGTGTCCACCAGCTTCGGCGCCACCTCGGCGGTCATGCTGCACCTCGTCTCGCGCGTGGCCCCGGACACCAAGGTGGTCTGCGTGGACACGGGCTACCTCTTCCCGGAGACCTACCGCTTCGCCGTGCAGCTGGAGGAGCGCTTTGGCCTGGACCTGCGCTGGGCCACCCCGGCCATCTCCTCCGCGCGCCAGGAGGCGCTCTACGGCAACCGCTGGGAGCAGGGAGACGAGGGCGTCGCGGAGTACCTGCGCATCAACAAGGTGGAGCCGCTCGAGAAGCTGCTGAACGAGCTGGGCACCGAGGCGTGGCTCGCCGGCCTGCGGGCCAACCAGACCGAGCACCGCGCGAGCCTGCCGCGCATCGGCATGCAGAACGGGCGGGTCAAGCTGCACCCCATCCTCCCCTGGAGCGAGGAAGACGTAGACGCCTACATGGAGCGCTACGACCTGCCTTACCACCCCCTCTACGCCGAGGGGTATCGCTCCATCGGGGACACGCACAGCACCCTGCCCACCACGGAGGACATGGATCCACGCGACGGGCGCTTGCTGGGCAAGAAGAAGGAGTGCGGCCTGCACCTGCCGCTCACGCCGGCACAGAACCAGTCGCTCAAGTCCTCCGGGCTCTGACGCGCGGCGGACTGCACCGTGACCGAGCAAGGCGCAACGCGACTGCTGACGGCTCGTCCGCTGTCCGGGCGGGTCTTGATCCTGGAGCCACCCGACTCGGGGGCCATCGCGCAGCTGCGCGCCGCCGCCCCGGCAGAGGCGGAGCTGAGCGCATGGACCTTCGACGTCCGACACGCGCCCTTCGCCACGCTGTTCGAGAACAGCGCGCTCAGCGCCACCCTCGATGCGCGCTTCGACGTGGCCTTGGTCTACTTGCCCAAGGGCAAGGCGCGTCAGCGCTTGGTGCTGGACCTGGCTGCGCGGGCGCTGCTCCCCGGCGGCGAGCTGCGAGTCGTCGGAGGGAAGCGTGAGGGCATCCGCTCCATACGCGGGGCGGTCGCGGAGCGCTTCGAGCAGACCCTCGAGATCACCAGCGGCGCGCACGCGCAGTGCGTCGTGGCGCGCGCTCCGGTTCTGCGGAGCGTCGGCAACCCACTCTCCATGGAGGCCTACGCGAGCGAGGCCAGCCTGCCGGTGCCGGGGGAGCCCCTCACCTGCGTGTGGTTCCCGGGCGTATACGGGGCAGACAAGCTGGACGAGGGCAGCGCGCTCTTGCTCGCGACGCTCGCCCCAGAGTTCGAGCGCGGGCTGTGGGACGGCGCGCGGCGCGTGCTGGACGTCGGCTGCGGCAGCGGGGTGCTCGGCGCCTTTCTCGCGCGAGCCCTCCGCAGTCGCCCCCTCGCGACGGAGGAGGTGAGCGTGGACCTGGTGGACGTCGACGCGCTCGCCGTCTGCGCCGCACGAGCGACGTTGGACCGCAACGGGCTCACCGGGAGCGGCGTGTCCGTGTGGGGCTCGGACGTCTACTCGGCGGTGCGGGAGCGCTACGACGCGATCGTCAGCAACCCGCCGTTTCACGACGGCGTGGGGACCTCCTACGACGCGGCCCAGCGGCTCATTCGGGAAGCGCCGACGCACCTGCGTCCCATGGGCAGGTTGGTGCTCGTGGCGAACGCGTTCTTGCCCTACCGCGACGCGCTGGACGCGGCCTTCGGCGCACACCGAGTCTTGGCCGAGACGCCACGCTTTCGCGTGTACGAGGGCGTGCGCCGCTCCTGAGTCCCACCCTCGCGGCGCTCAGCCGCCGTGACGGGCGCGTGAGCTGGGGAGCGGCGGCGGCAGGACGCGACCGTGCTTCAGGAGCGCCGCGCGCAGCGGGTCGAGGGCCACCGACGGGGCGTAGCGCACGGCGAAGCGGGAGCCTTCCAGGTCCTCCACGATCCGGACGACTTCGCCCTTGAGCTCCTGCTGCGTGTCGTCTAGCAGCAGCGTGAGCAGCACCTCCTGCCTCACCTTCAGCCACTTGGGGCGCGGTAGCTCGCCCAGGTCGATGAGCGCGCCGCTCAGGCTGATGTCGATGACGTCGAGGACGTAGTCGATCGAGGAGCGGCGCACACGCACCTGCGCCATCAGCGCGTAGCGGTCGGCGCGCGGTGTCACGGGTCGCTCGGAGGGGTGCTGCGACGCAGGCAGCCCTTCGCCCTCGGCGGGCGCGTCGTTCGTTTCGGGTTGGTGTTGCTCTTCGTCCCCAGACACCTGCGCAGCATAGCGGACTCTGGGGCCGCGTTCAGCGGGTACGCGCGATGAGATCATTGACGGCTCCGGCGAACTCCTTGGGTGAGTCCTCCTGCACGAAGTGGCCGCCGCGCAGGGTGACGTGCGGCTGTCCCTTGGTCCCAGGAACGCGCCCCGCCACGTAGCGATCGGCGCCCTTGGTGATGGGGTCTCCGTCGCTGAAGGCGAGCAAGAAGGGCTTCTCCCAGCGGTCGAGCACCTCCCACGCGGCTCGGTTGGCCGCCGCGGCGGGGTCCGCGGGGCTCGCGGGGACCAGCGAGGGAAAGGCGCGAGCCCCCGCCTGGTGGCGCTTCGACGGAAAGGGCGCGTCGTACGCGGCGCGCTCGCGCGGCGTGAGCGCGCGCTTCGTGCCCATGGCGACGATGCCGCCCACCGGCAGGATGGGGCTGCGCTCCGCGAAGGCGCGCCAGAGCTTGAAGGCGGGTGGCAGCCGCTTGTCGCCCGTGGGCAGCATGCCGTTGCTGAGCACGATGCGCGCGAAGCGACCTTCGTTTTCCGCCGCGACCCGCAGGCCAATCAGAGACCCCCAGTCCTGACACACCAGCGTGACGTCGCGCAGGTTCAGCTTGATCACGAAGTCGGTCATCCACGCCACGTGGGTGGCGAAGCTGTAGTCCGAGATGCGCGTGGGCTTGTCGGACTTCCCGAACCCCACGAGATCAGGCGCGATGACGCGATTGCCGGCCTGCGCACAGATGGGAATCATGTGCCGGTAGAGGTACGACCACGAAGGCTCCCCGTGGAGCATGAGCACTACGGGACCCGTCGCAGGCCCCTCGTCCACGTAGTGCATCCGCAGCGCGCCGTCGCCGACCTCGGTGTAGTGGGGCTGGAACGGGTAGTCCGGCAGGTTCAGGAAGCGATGGGCGGCGGTGCGTACGAACTCCATGCGGGCATCGTACGCTGTAGTGCGCCGTCATCGCGAGGGGATGAACGCGCTGACGCTCGACCAGGACGAGAGCCACAGCCCCGAGCACCCGCGGGGAGCGTCCTGGGCGTTCCGTGATACGGTGAAGGTCGAAGGCAGTGATGTACCTGTTCAGGAGATGATGAGTTTGAGAAAAGTGACGACAGAAACGACGTATGAAGTGACCGCCACGCGAGTTGAACGATGAGTACGTTCGAGAAGCGGGCCCGCGAAGACAAGCGCGCCGAGAAGGCGCGCATCAAGGAGCAACGCCGGAACGAGAAGCGTTCCATGGCCCCCGCCGCGCCCGAGGTCATCTCGGCTGCGGAGGTGATCGGCAACGTGCGCTCCATCGAGGAGGTCCTGCGAGAGATCTCCGGAGGAGGCAGCCAGGTGTCGCGCAGCGCACCCGCCATCCCGTCCAAGCTCTTCGTGGGAAGCCTGAGCGACAGCACCACCAGCGCGTCGCTGCGCGCTCACTTCGAGGCTCACTGCACCGTCGCCGAAGCCGTGGTGATCACGGACCGCGGGACGGGTCAGACCCGCAACTTCGGCTTCGTCACCGCTGCGGACCGCAAGGACGCTCCGGGCGTCATCAGCGCGCTGCACCACAGCGAGCTCGACGGAAACCGCATCGTCGTGAACATCGCGACCGAGAACCGCTGAGCCTGTGCCGCGCGACCGCAGCGAGAGCGTGATCCCCGTCACGCTCTCGCGGCCGTCGAAGCGCGGGGCGGCGAGCGGGCTGACCTCCGCATGGTTCAGGTCAGCGGGGGTTCCCCATGCTGTCGCGGAGCGGATCTCTGCGCTGATCGAAGGGGTCGACCACCGGGGTGGGAGTGGTTCGGCATTCCGTCCCGGTCGGGGTCAGCGCGCACGACATGCCCGCCGCGCACGGCGGGTCGCAGTCCCCTCGCTCACACAGGCCGGACTCCCGGTTGCAGGCATAGCCGGGTGAGCACACGCCCCAGCACTGCCCGGTGATGCCGCGGTTCACGGCCGTCGCCGCCACCGCCACCCCCAAGCCGCCGGCCGCCTCGCCGTACTCACTGGAGCTGCCGCACGCGCTGACGAGCACCGTCCCAGCGACCAGCCACGACAACCAGACTCCCCCTGCGAGACGCGGACCCATCGCGACGAAGGTAGCAGCACGGCGCGAGGTCGCCCAGCGTGCTCAGGCGCGGCTCAAGAGGAGCTCTCTGCAGGGCGCGGGTGTCCGCCCAGCTCGACCGCGCGCTCGGCCGAGGCGATGACGTCGGGCATGCCCACACCGTGGTAGGCGCCACCGACGAGCTGGAGCCCAGGCAGCCGCGCCACCTGCGCCTCGATTCGTGCGACGCGCTGAGCGTGCCCGACGTGGTAGCGGGGCATCGCGTCCAGATAGCGGTCCACCCGCACCAGCTCCGGCTGCCGGGTGATGCCCAGCCACTCGCGCAGCCCATCGCGGGCGAGGCTGAGCAGACGTTCGTCGCTCTCGAGGTGAACGCGTGGGTTGGCGTAGCCGCCGAAGAAGACCCGCAAGAGGGCCACGTCGTCCGGCGCGCGGCCGTCCCACTTGGCGCTCGAGAACGTGCACGCGAGCACGGGGCGGCGCTCCACGGCCGGCACCACGAAGCCGTAGGCGTCGAGGGGCCGCGGGACCGCAGACAGCGGGAGCGCCAGCGTGACCGCGGCGGCCGAGCCCACCGAGAAACCGGCGAGCTCGTTGGACAAGCCGGGGGCAAAGGGCTCCACCAGCCGCGCGACGTGTTGGGAGGGCAGCGCGAGCACCAGCCGCGACGCGAGCGTGTCGTGCGCTACCCCGCGCTCCTCCCAGCGCACGCGGTAGCCGGCCGCGTCGGGCTCGAGGGACGTCACGCGCGCGCCGAGACGGGCATGGCCGCGCACACGCTCCGAGAGCGTGTCCGTCAGCTCCTGCATCCCGCGTGGCAGGCTCACGAAGAGCCCGTAGCGAGCGCCCGACGACACCTCGCCGCTCTCTCGCGCCGCACGCGCCAGGCTGCGGGCCACGCCCCCCGGCTGCTCGGCATCGAGAAAACGGGGCATGGTGGAGCGCAGGCTCAGCACCTCGGGGTCGGCGCCATAGATCCCGCCGGCGAGCGGCTGCGCCAGCCGGTCGAGGACCTCCTGGCCGAAGCGACGGCGGACGAAGGCGGCCAGGCTGTCGTCCTCACGCACACGCGCGGGAATGACCATGTCGGCCAGTGCGCGGAGCTTGCCGGCCGGACTCAGCACCGGAGAGCGCAAGAGCGCGGGGAAGTCCGTGGGCGCGAGGATGGAGAACCCAGCGGGGATGCGCTCGAGGCGACCGCGGGTGACCACGTACGCTCCGCTGGCGCTCGCGCGCGTGCGCAGCAGGCGGGGCCCGAGGCCGAGCTCGTGCGCCAGCGCCACGCCGGCGGGCTTGGTGGTGATCATGGACTCCGGCCCGCGCTCGATGACGTAGCCATCGACGCACTCCGTGGTCACGAGCCCACCGAGCCGGTCGCTCGCCTCCAGCAGCAGCAGCTCATGCCGAGGATCGTTCGCGAGCAAGCGGTGAGCGCACGCGAGCCCGCCCAGCCCGCCGCCGACGACCACGGTGCTCATGCCGTCAGCGACCTTCGGCGAGCCGGGCGCTCGTCTCGTGAACGTGGTCGATGAGCGCGCGCACCTGCGCCGGGTCCGCTTCGGGCATGATGCCGTGGCCCAGGTTGAAGATGTGTCCCGGACGCCCAGCCGCCTGCTCGAGCACCTGGGTCGCGGCGCGGAACATCACGTCCCGGGGAGCGAGGAGGTAGGCCGGGTCCATGTTGCCCATGATGGCGGTCTCGCCCAGCTGGTCCCACTGGCCGCCGAGGGGAACGCGCCAGTCCACGCCGATGACGTCGCCGCCTGCGCGCTGCATGAGCGGATACAGGGCCGGGTTGCCCGTGCCGAAGTGAATGGAGGGCACGCTCTTGTCGAGCCCGTCGAAGATGCTCTTGACGTGGGGGAAGACGAAGCGCTCGTAGTCCGCTGGCGACAAGCAGCCCACCCAGCTGTCGAAGAGCTGCAGGGCCTGGGCCCCGGCCCGCACCTGAGCGTTGAGGTACACCGTGATGGCGCGCGAGAGCTTGGTCATCAGCGCGTGCCACAGCCCCTCGTCGGCGTGCATAAGCTTCTTGGTCTCGTAGTAGTTCTTGCTGCCGCCGCCCTCGATGGCATAGCTGGCCAGCGTGAAGGGGGCGCCCGCGAAGCCAATGAGCGGCACATCGAGGGCGCGGCGCGTCTGCCGGATGGCCTCCATCACGTAGCCGAGCGACTCGTCCGGGTCGATGCTCTCGGCGACGGCGTCCACCTGCGCGGCCGTGCGGATGGGCTTCAGGATCTTGGGGCCGTGGTCCGCCTTGAACTCGAAGCCAATGTGGAGCGGGTCCAACACGAGCAGGATGTCGGCGAAGATGATCCCGGCGTCGGCGTTGAGTTGCTGAGCCGCCAGCACCGTGACCTCGCACGCCAGCTCGGGGGACTTGCAGAGCTCGATGAAGCTCACCTTCTCGCGGATGGCCCGGTACTCGGGCTGATAGCGGCCTGCTTGCCGCATGAGCCAGGCGGGCGTGAAGGGGGTCGGGCGGCGTGCGCAGGCGTCGAGGAAGGTGCTCATGAAGGAGCCCTATAGCAGCGCGCCGCTCACATGGCGATCGGGGGGTCGCAGCGCAGGCCCAGCAGCTCCGCGCGCACCTCGCCGAGGAGGTGGATGGACCCCGCCACGACCACTAGGCCGCTCTCCCCCGCGAGCCGAGTGGCGCGCTCCAGCCCCGCGTGCACGGACGTTGCGGCGACGCCGGGGCGCAGCTTGGGGAACTTCTCGGCGCGCGCCGCCCGCGCGACCTGCGGCGTCACGTACACGCGCTTGTCCACCACGGCGTCGAGCGCGGCGAGCATGGGCACGTGCTCCTTGTCCACCATGGCTCCGAAGAGCAGCACGACACGACCTGGGTGCGCGCGACGCGCGAGCTCCTTCGCGAGCGTGCGGCAACCGTCCGGGTTGTGCGCGGCGTCGAGCAGGTACGCGGGTTGCCCTGCACGAGACGGCAGCCACTCGAGGCGCCCCGGCCAGCGCACCTTGGCGAGCCCCGTGCGAATGGCCGCGTCGGGCACGTCCACCCCGGTCCCACGCAGCGCCACCAAGGCGGCCGCAGCGCAGGCTGCGTTGTCGGGTTGGTGCGCGCCGGCGAGGCCCACTCTCAGGTCGTCGATGACGAGGTCCCGCACCTTGGCGCGGTAGCGCGGGGTCCCGTGGCTCACGCCCGTCTGCGCGAGATCGAAGTCACGCCCGAGGCGCCACGAGGTGGTGCCCAGGCGGCGCACCCGCTCGGTCAGCACCGCCGCCGCCACAGGGTCACGCACCCCGCTCACCAGCGGCGCCCGACCCTTGATGATCCCGGCCTTCTCGCGCGCGATGGAGCGGACGTTGTCACCCAGGATGTGCACGTGGTCGAGACCGATGTTGGTGATCACCGTCACGGCCGGGCTCACGACGTTGGTGGAGTCGAGGCGCCCGCCCAGCCCGACCTCGAGCACCACGACGTCACACGCATGCGCCCGGAAGGCTTCGAACGCGGCGACCGTGGTGTACTCGAAGAAGGTCAGCGGCGGCAGGCGTCTGTCGTCCCGCAGCGAGAAGAGGCGGCGCGCCATCTCGGCCTCTGCCAGAGGCCGCCCGTTGATGCGCACCCTCTCCACGTAGCGGTGCAAGTGCGGCGAGCTGAACCAGCCGGTGCGCAGCCCCGCAGCCCGCAGCGCGCGCTCCGCCATGGCGCACACGCTGCCCTTGCCGTTGGTGCCGGCGACATGCAGGTAGCGCAAGCCGTCGTGCGGGTTCCCCCGCAGCGCGAGCGCGGCCTGCATGGGCCCCAGCCCCAGCTTCACGCCGCGGCTCTCGAGCCCATAGATCCACGTCAGCGCCTCTTGGTAAACGCTCATCCTGCGCGCTCGTCAGTCGAGCAAGTGGTCGAGCGTGCGCGCGATGGTGGCGCGCATGTCGTGCCGCTCGGCGATCACGTCCAGCATGCCGTGGTCCATGAGGAACTCGGAGCGCTGGAAGCCGTCCGGCAGGGTCTGCCGAATGGTGTTCTCGATGACGCGTGGGCCGGTGAAGCCGATCAAGGCGCGCGGCTCGGCGATGTTCACGTCCCCCAAGAGCGCAAAGCTGGCTGCGACGCCACCCGTGGTGGGGTTCAGCAGGACGCTGATGAAGGGCATGCCGGCTTCACGCAGCAGGCCCAGCGCGGCCACCGTCTTGGCCATCTGCATGAGCGAGAGGGCGCCCTCTTGCATGCGCGCCCCACCGGACGCGCTGAGCAGGATGACGGGCTGCTTTCGCTCGGCGCCGCGCTCCATCATGCGCGTGATCTTCTCCCCGACGACGGAGCCCATGGAGCCGCCCATGAAGCGGAAGACGAAGCACCCCAGCTGCACGGGGCGGCCGCCCATGGTACCGGACCCCGCCATGAACGCGTCGTTCACTCCGGACTTCTTGATGCTGCTGGCCAGGCGCTCGGGGTACGGGGAGGAGTCCACGAAGTGCAGCGGGTCGAGGGAGCGGAGGCCCTCGTCGTGCTCGGTCCACGAGCCCGGGTCGATCAGGTACTGCACCCACGCCTCGGCGCTGAGGCGGTAATGATGGCCGCAGTTGGGACAGACCTCGAGGTTGGCGGTGAAGTCCTCGGCCTTGAGCGTCTCGGCGCAGCCGTCGCAGCGGCGGAAGACGCCGCGCCCCAAGCTCTTCTTCTGAGAGGCGTCGCCAACGGGCTTCTTCTTTGCGAACAGGGCCATGAGGGCTGGCAGGTAGCACGAAGGCCGGGGCCGGAAAAGGACGAGCGACTACCGGCCGGTCGGACGGCGGGGCGGGGGCGGTGGCGGTGGCGGGGGCGGGGGCGGGGGCGGAGTCGGGGGCGGGGTTCGCGCCGGGCTTGCTTGACACCGCTGGGGTCGCGTGCTTGATTGCGCGGCCCCGAGCCGGTCTCACGGTGTCGGTCTATCGACTTTTGGAGAATGTGCCGTGAAGCGGACTTATCAGCCCAGCAAGACCAGCCGTAAGCGCACCCACGGGTTTCGTGCGCGCATGAAGACCGCGGGAGGCCGCAAGGTGCTCTCGGCCCGTCGCCGCAAGGGCCGTACGCGCCTCGTGGTGAGCACCTTCGAGAAGTGAGCCCACCCCGGCGGCACGCCGCAGGAGCCCCATGACGGAAGCCTACCCGCCGAGCGCCCGAGTGCGACGGCGGGCGGACTACCGCCGGATCCAGTCGGGCCGCTCGCGCGTCCACACGCGTCACTTTCTGATCGTCCTCGCGGCGGCCCCCGTCGGCACGCAGCGGCTCGGCGTGACGGTCACGAAGAAGGTCGGCAACGCCGTGGTGCGCAACCGCATCAAGCGTGTGGTCCGCGAGGTCTTCCGCCGAAACCGCGAGCTCTTCCCCGACGCGACGGATGTCGTGTTCATCGCCAAGCAGGGAGCCGGGGCCGTGCGCTACGCCGAGCTGCTCGCGGACGTGGCCAGCGCGCGCGACGCGCTCGCCAAGCAGCGCGCCCGGCTGGCGCCGCCACCGGCTACGGAAGGTGCTAGAAATGGGGCCTCGTCATGAGCGCCACGGCACGAAAGAACCCGCTCCAGTGGCTGCTGCTGGGCCTGATTCGGATCTACTGGTGGACGCTCTCCCCCCTGATCGGTAGCGTGTGCCGCTTCGAGCCCTCCTGCTCACGCTACACCGCGACCTGCATCGAGCGCTTCGGCGCCTTGCGCGGAGGCTTCCTGGGGGCCAAACGCATCTGTCGCTGCCACCCGTTCAACCCCGGGGGCTACGACCCCCCGCCTCCGGCCCCCGCCGCCCCGACCGCGCCGCTGGCGCCGACTGAAGACTGACCACCGACGATGGCTGACGATCCCAAGACGCAACTGCTCCCGCTCCTCGTCCTCACGCTCGTGTTGGGCGGCGCCTACGCGGGGCTGAAGTACTTCGGTGGCCCGGACGAGGCGCCCGTGGCCACGGGGGACACGGCGGCCAGCTCCGAGACCGGCGGCAGCGCAGGGACGAGCGCGCCCGGCGCGAGCGCAGACGCCATGGCGGCCCGCAGCGCCGCGGCACAGACGGCGCAGATCGAGACCGAGCACTTCATCGCCACGTTCACCAACCTGAACAGCGCGGTGAGCAGCATGCGCATCAAGGGCGATCGCTTCCGCAGCGAAGACGGCGAGCTGCACGAGATGGTCAGCACCGACCGCGAGCGCTACCTGCCGCTCAACCTCGAGCTGGGCGGCATCCGCATCCCCGAGGACGCGGTGTGGCGCGTCAGCCAGCCGGAGCCCAACAAGGTGCGCTTCGAGCTCGAGGCCGACGGCTTCCGCATCACGCGCCAGTGGGAGGCCGGCACGTCGCCGTACCAGCTGTGGTCCACGGTCCACATCGTGAACATCGGCCGCGTCACGCGGCCCGTGCGCGTCAACGTCCGCACCGCCCACTACGTCTCACGCGAGGCCGAGGGCAGCACCTTCCTCGGTCGTCCGTCCGCGTTCGCGTCGTTCGGGCAGTGCTCCTTCGACGACAACAGCGAGCAGGAGCGCTTCGACCGCAGCAAGCTGGACGGCGACAATCCGTCCACCCAGGCCTTCGGCTACGGCCCTGACGTGGGCTGGACCGCGATCACCAACCAGTACTTCGCCACGCTGATGGCCGCCGAGGACGACTCTGCGGAGCGCTGCCGTGTATGGATGAGCAATCGCTTCCAGAGCGGCCAGGTCATCGACGGCACGCTGTTCGAGGCCGCGCTGGTGTACCCGCGGGTGGATCTTCCGGCGGGCGGCGAGACGCTGGTGCGCACGCCCATCTACATGGGCCCGAAGGACCTGGACGCGATGCACGCGTTCGGGCACCGGGCCAGCGCGGCGGTGGACCTGGGCTGGTTCACCTTCATCGCCGAGGGCCTGGTCTGGCTGCTGCGCTCCATCTTCCTCTTGGTGGGCAACTGGGGCCTGGCCATCATCCTGCTGACCTTCCTGGTCAAGCTCCTGCTGTATCCGCTCACGGCGGCGAGCTTCAAGAACATGGCCAAGATGAGCGAGCTAAAGCCGCTCATGGAGGCGCTCAACGAGAAGTACGGCGACGACCGCGAGGCCAAGGGGCAGGCCACCATGGCCCTCTACCGCGAGCACAAGGTGAACCCCTTCGCGGGCTGCCTGCCGATGCTGCTGCAGATGCCGATCTGGTTCGCGCTGTACCAGAGCCTGTCCACCAACCTCGAGCTGTATCACGCGCCCTTCGTGCTCTTCTGGACGGACCTGTCGGCGCGCGACCCCTACTTTGTGCTGCCGCTCTTGCTGGGTGGCCTGATGTTCGTGCAGCAGAAGCTCACGCCCACCGCGGCCATGGACCCCACCCAGGCCAAGGTCATGCTCTACATGATGCCGATCATGATCACCGGCTTCATGCTCTTCCTTCCTGCAGGCCTGTGCCTGTACATGGTCACCAACTCCGTGCTGAGCATCACGCAGCAGCACTACATCCGCGTCCAGCTCGCCGCGGCCTCCGCCAAGAAGGCGGCGGCCGGACCGGCGTAAAGACCACCAAGTTCATCGCCGATATCCACGGCCTGTTGTAGGATCCGTCAAGCCCATGAGCGACCGAGACCCCAAGCTGCACGATGGTGCCCTCCTCCTCGAGGATGGCCCTGCCCCCGCGCCCGCCAAACTCGAAAACGACAAGAAGGCCGAGGTGGCCGCCGAGGCCCTCGAGGACATCCTCGACCTCATGGACTTCGACGTCGACGTCGACATCCGCGAGGACGACGAGCGCATCGTGCTCGACCTGGTGGGGCCCGACGCCGGCATGGTCATCGGGAAGAAGGGGCAGACCCTGGACGCCCTGCAGTTCATCCTGAACAAGGTGGTCAACCGCGAGCCCGAGGGGCGCCGCCACGTGGTGCTGGACTCCGGCGACTACCGCGACCGGCACGACAAGGGCCTGGTCAGCATGGCCAAGCGTGAGGCCAAGCGCGCCGTCACCCAGGGCAAGGTCGTGACGCTGCGGCCCATGAGCGCGCGCGATCGCCGCGTGATCCACCTGTCGCTGGCCAAGCTGGAGGGCGTGACCACGTCTTCGTCCGGCGAGGGCATGCGCCGCCGCATCCAGATCATCCCGGCGCGCTCCCGCTGAACCCGCCGGCTGCGTGCGCCGGGCGCTCACTGCGCTGCGTAGGCGCTGACCACGCGCTTGGCGCCGCTGCTGGGCACCGCGTAGCTCACGGAGAGCATCGCCCCGGCAGGCGGAGCTTCTTGCGCCGTGAGCACCAGCGTGCGTGGGGCCAGCTGCCTCCCCAGCCCCAGCCAGACCCCCGGCGCGAACGTCGCTCGTGCGAGCGCCACGTCCACCGCTCCGTGAGCGTCCACGAGCGCGCGCGGCGCGTCGAGGTCCAGCTTGGCCTCCACCACCTGCACCCGCTGCGCGAGCCCCAGGCTGCCCACCGCCGTCCGCAAGAAGGCCACGCGCTTGCGGCGCGGCTCCACCAGCAGCGCGCGCAGGTCGGGTCGCATCAGCAGCATGGGGAGCGTCGGGGCCCCTACCCCGGCTCCCACGTCCAGCACGCGGGCGTTCTCGGGCACCAGCTCCACGGAAACCATGTGCAGCGCGTCCACGAAGAGGATCTCGGCCAGCGCCCCGTTGTCACGCGCGCTCGTCAGATCGATGCGCTTGCCCCACAGGGCGGTCAGCCGGAGGAAGGCCCCGAGGCGCTCGGCGGCGTCGTCGGTCAGCGGGATCTGTAGTCGCTCGGCGAGCGCGCGGACCTCGTCCATCAGCAGAGCCTCGCGCGTCAGTCGTTGACCTTCAAGATGGCGTGGAAGGCCGCCTGCGGGATGTCCACGCGCCCCACCGACTTCATGCGCTTCTTGCCCTCTTTCTGCTTCTCGAGGAGCTTGCGCTTGCGGCTGATGTCGCCGCCGTAGCACTTCGCCGTGACGTCCTTGCGCAGCGCACGCACCGTCTCGCGGGCGATCACCTTGGTGCCGATCGCGGCCTGGATGGCCACCTCGAACTGCTGCGAGGGCACGATGGTCTTGAGCTTCGCGGCCAGCGCGCGCCCGATGTGCTGCGCGTTGTCCATGTGGACGATGGCGCTCAGCGCGTCGAGCTTCTCGCCGTTGATCAGCATGTCCAGCCGCACCAGCTTGTTCTCGCGGTACCCCGCCAGCTCGTAGTCCATGGACGCGTAGCCGCGTGTGGCGTTCTTGAGCTGGTCGAAGAAGTCGAAGAGCACCTCACCGAGCGGCAGCTCGTAGGTGATGATGACGCGGTCGGTCGAGGCGTACTGGATGTTCTTCTGCTCGCCACGCCGCTCCTGACAGAGCTTGATGACGGCGCCGACGTAGGCCTCCGGCACGTGGATGGACACCGTGAAGTACGGCTCCTCGATCTTCACGCGGCCGTCGGGCAGACGCGACGGGTTCTCGACGTTGAAGGTCTCGCCCTTCTCGTTGGTCACCCGGTACACCACGCTCGGCGCCGTGGTGATCAGGTCCAGGTTGTACTCGCGCTCCAGGCGCTCCTGGACGATCTCCATGTGCAGCAGGCCGAGGAAGCCGCAGCGGAAGCCGAACCCGAGCGCGTCCGAGTTCTCGGGCTCGAACTGGAAGGCGCTGTCGTTGAGGTGCAGCTTGTCGAGCGCGTCACGCAGCTCCGGGTACTGCTCGCCGTCGGTGGGGAACACCCCACAGAACACCATCGGCTTCACCTCTTGGAAGCCCGCCAAGGGCTCGGTCGCGGCGTTGTGCAGCTGCGTGATGGTGTCGCCCACCTTGGTGTCGCGGATGGTCTTGATGCTGGCGCCGAAGTAGCCGACCTCACCCGGCCCGAGGTGATCCACCGCCACCGGGAACGGCGAGTAGACCCCCAGCTCCGTGGCCTCGTAGACGGCGCCGGTGGCCATCATCTTGATCTTCTCGCCCTTGCGCAGCGTTCCGTCGAAGACGCGCACCATGCCCATGGCGCCGCGGTAGGTGTCGTACCAGCTGTCGAACATCAGCGCGCGCAGCGGCGCGTTCTCCGCCGTGTTGAACTTGGGCGGCGGCACGCGGCGGCAGATCGCCTCGAGGATCTCGCGCACGCCCTCCCCCGTCTTGGCGCTGCACGGCAGCACCTCGGTGCAGTCGAGGCCGATCACGTCCTCTACCTCGCGGCGCACGCGGTCCACGTCCGCGCTGGGCAGGTCCACCTTGTTGAACACCGGGATGATCTCGAGGTTGTTCTCCAGCGCCAGGTACACGTTGGCCAGCGTCTGCGCCTCGACCCCCTGCGTGGCGTCCACCACCAGGAGCGCACCCTCACACGCCGCCAGCGACCGGCTGACCTCGTAGGAGAAGTCCACGTGACCCGGCGTGTCGATCAGGTTCAGCTGATACTCCGTGCCGTCGAGCGCAATGTAAGGGAGCCGCACGCCCTGCGCCTTGATGGTGATGCCGCGCTCCTGCTCGAGCTCCATGCGGTCCAGCAGCTGCGCCTTCTTCTCACGTTGGGTGATGGCCCCCGTCACCTCCAGGATGCGGTCCGCGAGGGTGCTCTTGCCGTGATCGATGTGCGCGATGATGCTGAAGTTGCGGATGCGTGCGGGGTCGTAGCTCATGAAGGCGCCCTGAGGGGGGGGCAACGGCTCACGCAGCGTCGCGAAGTAGCGTCGGGCGGCCGGCCGGCGAGACATTGATGCGCGACCGGCCCGGTTGCAACCGCAAGGCCGATGACGCGCGAGGGCGGGAGGGGGCTCGGAGGGTGAGGGTCAGTCGTCTGACGTGGTCAATGAGAGCTGACCCGGGAGCTCGTCCGCGTGACTGCGCAGCACCATGTCGATCCCCTCGCGGATGTACACGGCGATGGGCACCTTGGTGCGCTCGTGCAGAACCTTGAGCTGCTCGTTCTGCTCGGGGGTGATGTACACGGTCGTGGAGATCTTCTTGCGCGCCATCTTCACCGTTGTCCGCGTTGGTGCTCGCGATCGTACGAGCGAAGTGAACATACATGGCATGACGTGTACTGTCAACACACCCGGCCTGGAGAGGCCCGAACGCGCGGGGGCGGTGCGCGGCTTGCCGAGGGGGTCCCCATGGTCGTATGCTGCGGGGCGGCTGGGGCCCATCACTCGCAGCGCGAGCGGGCGCCCGGCATCCTGAGAACGATTCATGAATCACCAGCTTCGACCGCACCTCGCCACGCTCGCAGAGCGGAGCTCCTCCCGCAGCCCAGCGGCCGCACCTCGCGGGGTGCGCCAAGCGGCCGCCATCGCGTTGGCCTTGGTCACGTTCTCGGTCGCAGGTTGCAAGGGGCGCGGTGGCGGCGATGCCACGGGCGACGGCACGACCCCTGGAGAAGAGGAGCCCGTCCTCTCCAGCATGGAGGACCGTGTGCGCTGCGAGAGCCTGGCGCCGGTCACACGCGGAGTCGACGTCAACAACGATGGTCGCGCGGACATCCAGGAGCACGGTGCAGGCGGCCGCCTGGTGTGCGTCGAGATCGACATGAACTTCGATGGAAGAGTGGATGTCACCCGCTTCTTCGAGGGCGACGGCACCACCGTGGCGCGCGAGGAGCACGACTACGACTTCGACGGGCGTCTGGACGAGATCGCCTACTACGCCGACGGCGTCATCCGCCGCAAAGAGCTGGACACCACCTTCGACCACCGCGTGGACACGTGGATGTGGTGTGAGAACGGGCTCGTCTCGCGCGCCCAGCGCGACCGCCGCAACCGGGGCCGCCCGGACGTGTGGGAGACCTACTCCGACGGCATGTTGGTGGAGGCTCGCTACGACGACAACAACGACGGTCAGGTCGAGAAGTGGGAGATGTTCCGTAACGGCTTCCTGGTGGAGGTCCGCTACGACATGGACAACAACGGCGAGGCGGACCGCACGGACACCGTGCACCCCGACGACGCGGGCCCGGCCGAGGAGCGCCTGCGCTGCGACGTGTCGGCGACGGTTCCGCCAGCCACCGGCACCGCCGGCGGCGAGAACCCGCCTGCGACGACGACCCCTGCCGGTGACGAAACCGACGTCATCGACGGCGGCGAGGCGACCGAAGACCCTTTCGTTCCTGACCCGGACGACGCCAAGGGAGGCCTGTGATCATGCTCTCGAGACCACATCGCCTGGGGTTCGCGCTGTCCTGCGTGGCCCTGCTCTGCGTGGCTAGCGGCTGCAATCGTGGAGGACAAGAGTCCACCGCGGAGCAAGCCACCCGCCTGCCCACGGACCACCCTGACGACCAGGGGCGCTGCGAGGCCAACGGCCCTCAGTACGAGGTCAGCGAGTACGACACCTCGGGTGACGACATCCCCGACGTGCGCAAGGTGTTCCTCACCGTCGGCACCGGGCGCCTGGCGCGCTTGGTGCTCGTCTGCCGCGAAGCCGACCTGAACGGGGACGGCATCAAGGACGTGGTGCGCTTCTACACGGACGAGGGTCGTCCGCGCTCCGAGGAGTCGGACCGTGACTTCGACGGCCGCATGGACCAGGTGACCTACTTCGAGCACGGCCGCGTGGCTCGGCTCGAGCAGGACACGAACGGCGACGGCCGCGTGGACACCAAGATCTTCTACGAAGCGGGCGTAGCCGTCCGGTCGGAGCGCGACCTCGCGGGCCGCAGCACCACCGAGACCTGGCAACCCGATCGCTGGGAGTACTTCGAGGACGGCCGCTTGATCCGCATGGGCACCGACATCGATGGCGACGGACGCGTAGACGTCTGGGATCGCGACGACAGTCGGCGCGGGGCATAACGGCCCCTCCCCATGGCACAACAACGACTTCAGAAGGTGCTCGCCCAGGCGGGAATCGCCTCACGGCGCGGTGCCGAAAAATACATCACCGACGGGCGCGTGCGCGTCAACGGCAAGGTGGTGACCGAGCTCGGCGTCAAGGTGGACGACCACCACGACAAGGTCGAAGTAGACGGACGGCGCCTGGTGCGCGACGCGCCCGTCTACTACGTGCTGAACAAGCCGCGCGAGGTCGTGAGCACACTGAGTGACCCGGAAGGCCGCCAGTCGCTCGCGGACATCATCGAGAAGATCCCCGAGCGCGTGTTCCCCGTCGGCCGGCTGGACTACCACACCAGCGGCGCGCTCCTGCTCACCAACGACGGCGAGTTCGCCGAGGCCCTGCTGCGCCCGAGCGTGCACGTTCCCAAGGTCTACGCGGCCAAGCTGCAAGGCCACGTGGACGTGCCGCAGCTGGACCTGCTGCGCAACGGCGTGAAGCTGGACGACGGCTACGTCACCAAGAAGGCCGAGGTCTTCGTGTTGCGCACGGAGGACCGCTCCACCTGGGTGCAGCTCACCCTGCGCGAGGGCAAGAACCGACAGATCCACCGCATGGCGGACGCCATCGGGAGTCGGGTGCAGCGCCTGACGCGCCTGTCGTTCGCCGGCGTGTCCACCGAGGGTCTGCGTCCTGGGCAGCAGCGGGTGCTCGCCAAGCGGGAGCTGGACGCCATCCACAAGTCGTTCGTCACCCCGTTCAAGAAGCGCAAGCGCGAGGGTGGCGCTGGCACCGGCCAGTACGTCCCGCGTGACGCACACGACGAAGACGGCGCCAGCATGGACGACGACTACTGAGGCCCGGAGCCCGCGATGCCCGAGCAACCCCGCCCCGCTGCGAACACCTCCCTCTTCGGTGAGCCGCGGGCGCCGGGCGACTTCAGCACGGAGCGGCTGCGCTGGCTGATCGACCTGCGCTGGGTGGCCATGCTGGGCGTGCTCATCGCCGCCGGCTTCGCCGCCGCCGGCAAGTACCCCGGCATCAACTGGCCGGTGATGATCGCGGTGGTGGTGCTGGGGTCGTCCTACAACGCGCTGCTGCGGCGGCGCTTGCAGCGCGTCGGCGCGCGGGCGGGGTCGCTGCAGGCGGTCTCTCAGGCGCTGATCGACATGTTGATGCTGACCATCGTGCTGTGGTCGGCCGGCGGCATCGAGAACCCGTTCATGGGCTTCTACATCTTTCACGTAGCGCTCATCGCGGTGCTGGGGGGGCCGCGTGCCACGCTCATGGCGGCCGCAGCGGCGTTCAGCATGGCGGGGCTGCTGGCGCTCGCGTCCTTCGACCCGCGGCTGCAGCTGGGGTCTTGGGACCCCGAGCCGGTGTGGGACACGTTCGCGCACGTGGCTGCCTTCGTCGTGACGCTGACCGCCGCGTCGTACGTGGTGAGCCACGCCGCCCGCGAGGTGCGTGACCGCGAAGAAGCGCTGAAGAGCGCGCGGGACCGCGCCGCCCTCGAGTACCAGGTCATGTCCAACACGCTGGACGAGCTGGCCGCGGGGCTCGAGGTGGTGGACCCCGACGGCAGCCTGGCGTGGCGCAACCGACGCGCAGAGCAGCTGAACACGGACATCGTGCTGGGAGGCCCGTGGCGCTGCCCTTCCAGCCGCGTCTGCGAGCGGCTGAGCGTCGAGGGGGAGACCGGCGAGTGCCCCGTGACGCGCGCCCTCGGCTCGGGCGAGGGGGGGCGCTGCCGCTTCTCTCTCCGCGTGGACCGGAGCGAGCGTGCCTTCGAGATGATGACCTTCCCCCTCGCGGGCCGCGCCGGGCACCAGCGCGTCATGAACCTCTACGTCGACCGCAGCGCGGCCATGGTGCAAGAGCGGCAGCTGCTGCTGGCGGAGCGCTTGGCCAGCCTCGGGCGCATCGCGCAGGGCGTGGCGCATGAGCTGAACACGCCGCTCGCGACCATCCGAACACTGGCGACCGACATGCGTGACGCGATCGCGGTCTACCGCAAGGCCGAGCGCGAGGAGCGTGCTCAGCTGGCGGACGACGTGACCGCGGACATCGAGGAGTCGGCCGCGCTCATCCGCAGTGAGACGCGCCGCCTGGCGAAGATCACGCACGCGCTCCTCGCGGGCGGCGACCTGGTGCGCCCCAAGCTCGAGCAAGGGGTGTCGCTGGGGTCCGTCGTAGAGCGCGCGCGTGCCCTGGTGTGGGCAGGGCTGCGCGAGGGGCCGACCTTGGAGGTCAACCCGGGGGTCTATGCGCTGCACGTGGCTGCAGACGCCGACCGCCTCATGCAGGTGCTGGTGAACGCGCTCCAGAACGCCGTCGACGCGATGCGCGCACACCCCGAGAGCGGGACGATGATCCGTGTGCACGGCCAAGGCGACGCGCGCGAGGTGGTGCTGTACGTGGATGACGAGGGCCCAGGCGTAGACCCGGCCATCGTGGAGCGGCTCTTCGAGCCCTTCGCGACCACCAAGCCACCGGGCGAGGGCACGGGGCTGGGGCTCTACACGTCGTACATGTTGGTCCGCGCGATGGACGGCGACTTGTCACTCGCGACGCGACCCACGGGCGGGGCGCGCGCGACGCTGCGCTTGCCGGCCGCCGAGCCCCCCGAGACCGCCGTCACCACGTACTTCTGAGCGCGGCCACGCTACCCCGGTGCGAGGAGGGCTCGCGCGGCGGCAAGGACGTCTTGCGTTTGGACCTGCCTCAGCGCACGGTGTGACGCGATGAGCCCCGGTAACGTCCTCCTCATCGACGATGATGCCGCCTTCCGCTTCGCCATGCAGAAGGCGCTGCGGCGCGGCGGTTTCGACGTCATGGAGGCCACCGACGGCGAGAGCGCGCTGCGCATCCTGGCGAGCCAGGACGCCCCCGACGTCGCGCTGCTCGACCTACGCATGAAGGGCATCGACGGGCTCGAGGTGCTGCGTCGCCGTGGGGCGGTGCGCACGCGCATGATCGTGCTGACCGGGCACGGGACGGTGCAGGCCGCCGTCGAGGCCATGCGGCTCGGGGCCTTCTCGTTTCTCGAGAAGCCGGTGGACGCCGAGCTCCTGCGCCCGCTCATCAAGCAGGCGGTGGCCGAGAGCCGGCGCGCGGAGGTGCCGGCGGACGAGTCGCACCTGCCCCTGGTGGGCGTGAGCGAAGCCACCGCGGAGGTGCGCAAGTTCATCGCGACGGTCGGGCCCACGGACGAGACGGTCACCATCTTCGGCGAGACCGGCACGGGCAAAGAGGTGGTGGCGCAGCACATCCACCTGGCGAGCCTCCGACGCGACGCGCCCTTCGTGGCCATGAACGCGGCCTGCGTGCCGCGCGAGCTCTTCGAGAGCGAGCTCTTCGGTCACAAGCGCGGCGCGTTCACGGGCGCCAGCGCCGACCGCCTGGGTCTCTTCCGCGAGGCGCACGGCGGCACGCTCTTCATCGACGAGCTGGCCGAGCTGCCCATCGAGAGCCAGGCCAAGCTGCTGCGCGCGCTCGAGACGCGCCTGGTGCGGCCAGTGGGCGACAGCAAGGAGCACGCCGTGGACGTGCGCATCGTCGCGGCCACCAACTGCGACCTCTGGGCCGAGGTGCAGGCGGGGAACTTCCGCGAGGACCTCTACTTTCGCCTGCAGGTCTTTCCGGTGCTGTTGATGCCGCTGCGCGAGCGCACGTCCGACATCCTGCCCCTGGCCGCGCACCTCTTGGAGCGCCTGGGCTATCGGCAGCTGACGCTGAGCGAGGACGCGCAGCAGGCCCTGGTGGAGTACCACTGGCCGGGCAACGTGCGCGAGCTGCTCAACGTGCTGCGACGGGCCGCGCTCTTTGCAGAGCACGACGAGCTGCGCGGTGACCTCATGCGCCGCATGATCGCCGCCAGCGTGTTCGGCCACGCGGCGCCGCGCGCCATGCACGTGCCCATCAGCCTGAGCAGCGCTCAGGCCACCGTGCCCACGGAGCCAGCGGAGAGCACCGCCGCGCGGCCGAGCACACCCGACGGGGCCGAGCCGGGCGAACGCACCAGCCTCGCCGACGTGGAGCGCGCCCACATCGAGCGAGTGCTGCGTCAGATGGAGGGCAACGTGACGCGCACCGCGACCGCGCTGGGCATCGACCGACGCACACTGCAGCGGAAGCTGAAGACCTATGGCCTGGGCGACGAGACCGACTGAGACCTGCGCCCGCCGGGGTGCACCCCAGAGCGGCGCGCAGCGGGTAAGCGCCGGCGCGCGCGTGGCTGCCGCGATGCCGCTCGCGCGCGCTGCGCTCGTGGTCCTCGCAGGCGCGGTGGGTTGCGCGCGAGGCCCGGCACCGCCGCCGGAGAGCGCGCCCGTGGAGCCTGCCGTGACCCGCCCCGCGTACGTGGCCGCCTTTCGCCTCCAGGACGCCGGCCCCACGCCAGGGGGAGAAGCCGAGGCCGCGCCACGCACACAGGTGGAGTTCGTGCTCCACAGCGCGAGCGCGCCGTCGGTCGTGACTGCCCTCGGCACGGAGGCGGGTGGCTGCGTGGACCGGCCGCCGCACGAAGGGGAGCTGCTGCGCGTCAGCTGCTGGTGGGGACCGGAGGAGAGCCACTGGGTCGCGCGGCGCGAGTCGTGGGGCGTGGCCCTGCTGCGCGCCGAGGGGCCCCGCGAGTCGCTGCCCGAGTCCGCCTCGGACGGCTCCCAGGAAGCCTGGGAGCTACGCGAGCGCCTGTCCCTCCCGAGCGGGACCGTGGTCTCTCCGCTCGGGCCCTGAGCCGCTAGATGACGGCGGCGACGCCAGCGGGCGGACACGATGCGCGCGTCAGAGCGCCGTGCACGCCCGCACGCTGGTGCCTAGGATGAGCACCCCCGCGGTGTCGCTCTCAGCGGCGGCGCCCACGACGATCTCGACGTGGTTGGTACCCACGTCGATGTCCGTCTCGACGCTCACGATGGAGCTCAGCGTCTGCCCAGCGCTGGCGCCGTCGATCAGCGTGATCGCGCTCGGCGTACGCCGGGTCAAGAGCAGCGACCCATCGAGCGTCAACACGTCGGCCACCACCCGGTTGCCCATCGCGGTGACCAAGTAGATGACCCCGTTGTGCACCTCGAAGTCGAAGGTGGTCAGACCCGGGAGGATGCTCTGCACGCTGGTAGCGGTGGAGGCGCAGTTGTCCAGGCCGGCGCCGGTGCACGCGTAACGCACCACGCGTACGCCGTCCACGTAGGGGAGGATGCCCGTCACCAGTCCGGTGGCGCGGTCACGCGAGAAGCGCGCCGGCCCCGACATGAGCGAGGCGACGGGGCCCCCGGTGTTGGCAGCGGCGTTCGCGATGCCGTTCCAGACTTCACCGGTCAGCCGCCCGTTGGGGGTGTAGAACACGTAGTCGCCCTCGGCATCGAGCAGGAAGTCGTTCGCGTCGGGCAGCACGGTGGTGGCGCTGGTGTGCTGTCCGCTGACCTGCGCTACGAGGCGCCGCTGGTTCCCAATCGCGACTGCACGGTCCACGCGATAGACCAAGTCGGCCTGGGTGCCCCCGATGATGGCCAGAGGCGCGAGGAAACCGGCTTCCGCGACGACGTTGCTGCTGACCGTGAAGCCCGAGCCGCTCTGCTGCATGAGCACCGCGCGACGCTCCCCCGCCACCTGGCCTGCCACACCGAAGCGGAAGGAGCCCGCGAACGTGTCCACCGTGAACGCCTCCGTCTTGCCGGCCTCGATGGGCCACCCAGCGCCGGCGATCAGCGGACCGCCCTGCTGGTCGAAGAGGTGCATCTCCAGGTCGCTGTTCCAGCCGCGGTACTGAATCGCGTGGAGCTCGGCCTCACCGCCAGTGATGAAACCAAACACCCAACGAGCGGCGTTGGGGTCGTCGTTCGGCCGCGCCAGGTAGTCACCGGCACGCGCCACGGTGCTGAGCTGTGGGCGCGCCGGAACGTTCTCCGCGACGCGGAACACCGGCAGCTGACCCAACTCGACGATGGCGCCACCGATGACTGACACCAGGTTGTCGAACTGAGGCGTCGGGCACCCCTGCAGGAACCCGTCGGCGCACATGGGCACGGCGCCCGGGAAGCGCTGCGCGTCCCCATCGTCGCAGTCACGCGGCCTTCCAGCGGCCACGGAGTTGCACAGGTTCCAGCTCGACACGAAGCTGTCCCCGTCGCGGTCACACTTGATGCAGGCCTTGCCCGACATGGGGTGGTCCACGCAGGTGAACCCGGGCCCGCAGTCCCCGCAGGACCCGACAGGGTCGACGCAGCTGCCCACGAGCTGGTCACACACTCCGTTCGCGCAGTCCGAGTTGCTGCGGCAGTCGGCGCAGAGCTGGTCGTTGAGGCAGAACTGACCAACCTGGCAAGTGAGGCCGTTGCACTCGACGGGCCCTTGGTCCGTCCCCTGGTCCACCACGCCCGTGTCGGTATCGCCCATGTCCGTGGCGCTCATGTCGGCGCCACCCATGTCGCGGGCACCGGCGTCGCCCCGCTCCACGTACTGGTTCGAGTCGATGATCAGGCTGCAGCCGCTGAGGCCGCCCAGCAGCGCGGCGACGGCGAACACCCAGCGACCGAGTCGGTCAGCGGCGAGAAGATGGTGGGTCGTACGCATCAGAACGACCCCCGGAGCGTGGCGCCGGCGCCCATCGGGCTGGCGTAGGGAGTGAAGCGCAGGCGCGCCTGGTCGCTGGGCGCGGACTCGTCGTCGCGACCGGTGAGCAACAAGACCGTGCCCACCGTGGCGCCAGCCACCGCCATGACGAGCCCGATGTCGGTCGCGAGCGCAAAGCCGTCCATCTGGGCGACGTCCGCGCGTGAGCAGCTGCGCGTCGCCCCGCAGCCGTCCGCGACGCTGTTGCGCTCACGCAGCGCGAGGGGACCAAACGTCACGGCCAAGACCACACCCACACCAGCCGCCGCGTAGCCGATCACGGCACCGACCGGGACCGAGCGGCGCCCCGAAGGAGCGACGGGGCCCGTGGCAGTACCGGCCGAGGCGTCGTCCTCGCCGCTGTCCGTTCCATCGACTGGATCCTGTGCGGGGACCTCGGTCGGCTCGGGCTCGGGGTTCGCTCTCTCTGCGGCCTGCGCCGCGATGCGCTCCTGCAGGTTGGTGTAGCGGCGCTCGAGCTGCTCGCGGTTGTCGATGCTCTCCACCTCGTCCAGGAAGCGCCTCAGGTAGGCCGCGGCGTTCTCGAGGTCGCCCAGCTGCTGGTAGCAGAGGGAGAAGTTGTAGAAGAGCTCCGAGCGCTGGCTCAGCGCCTGCGAGCGCTGAAACTCGCGGAGCGCGTCTTCGTAGTCCCCCGCTTCGTAGTACGAGGCCCCCGCCTGGAAGTGCAGGCGCGCCCGGTCGTCCTGCGCGTCGGCCGACGTGGCGCTGCCCAGCAGCAGCGACAGCGCGACTGCCCAGAGGGCGATGAAGTGGGGAGCGCCCTCTGCGGGCACACCGAAGGAAATCTTGTTTCGATACAAGCTCGACCCCGTGTCAGCGAGCGCCCCCCCAGGAGGACGCCAAGTGAAGTACAGCGAACGCAGTCAGTGTCACCTTTGAGCGGCGCATTGTCCACTCACAGCGCCGCACTGCACCCTGCGCAGAATGGCCACGTTCGCGTCGGCGTGGCGAAGCGACTATCTTGGCGAAGATGCTCGGTGCCGGCCGGACTGAACTCGCCCTCATGCGCTCCGCCCGCTGGCTGGTGGCGACGGTCGTGCTGAGCGGCTGCGGCGCCTCGCTGAGCAGCGTGCAGCCCGCGCGGCTGACGCCTGCATCGCACCTCGCCATGACCTCTACGCTCGCCGTCAACGCGCCAGTGGGCTCTGCCGGCGACACCCTCGACGCGCTGCGCGACCTCGACGGGGTGGCGGGCGTGCTCGAGCCCGCGGAGATCGAGCTGCTGGCCAACGCGGTCAACGCGGGGTCGCTGAACCCACCCGTGGTGGACCCCTCGGTGACCCTCGCCTACGGCGTCAACCGCTTCTTCGAGCTGGGCGCGCGCGTGGGAGGCTCGCACGTCGGCGCGCAGGCCCGCGTGCAGGTGCTGCGGGTGGCGCCCGGGATCTACGGCGCGCTCGGGCTGCAGGTGTCCACGTCGCTCTCGACGCTGCCGATCAACCGCTTCAACGACCGCGTGTTCCTCGAGCGCTACCGCCGCCTCGACGTGGGCATCCCGCTCATCTTCGGCTACAGCGCGTCGCGCGTGCATCTCTGGGCGGGGCCCAAGCTGCTCTTCAGCCGCGTGCGGACGCGCGGTCACTTGTGCGTGCGGGAGAACGACGAGTGCGCGGACCAGGTCACGTTCCATGGCTCGGGCTCGCTACGTTACGTGGCCGGGCAGCTGGGCATCGCGGTGGGCAAGCGGCGCTTCTGGATCGCGTTGGAGCTGACGCTGGCGCGGCTGCGCGGAGACGGTCAGCTGCGCGGCATGCGCGGTACCACCGCGATGAGCTTCGCCTACGACCCGAGCGGGCGCGTCATCCAGCCGGCCCTGGGGCTCATCGCCTGGTTCTGAGCTGGGCTCCTACGGTGCCTCGAACTCGCCGGCGCTGACCTGGAAGCGCGCGCCAGTGCGGCGCTTGGCGTCGGCCGCCGGGTAGCTCTCTTCCGAGACCCGAACGTGGATGTGGTTGTTGTGATTGGGCCAGTGCTGCAAGCGGACGCCGTCCGAATAGAGGGGGCGCAGGGACGCGGCCAGCGTACCGTCGGCCACGGCGTCGTCGGCGCCATCGCGCGTCGGGTAGATCAGCTCGCGATCGAGGAAGGCGCGGGTCACCCGCCCGCTCTGATAGAAGGCGCCGAACATGCGCGCGTTGAGGTACCCGTCGTAGCCGCTGACGGTGCCGGGCACGCACTCGCGCCCGTCCACGTACATCACCTGGCAGTAGCTGCGCCAGGGGGCCTCGCCATCTGTGCCGTAGAGCGAGATGTCCACGTCTTTCCCGCGCTGGTGTGAGGCGTGCCGCAGCGATCCCGTGTCCGTGCCCGGCGTCTCGCCGTCCCACTGCGAGAAGTCCTCTGGATAGAAGGGCGCGAAGCCTGCCGCCGCCATGCTCTGCCCCGCGAAGCGCACCAACATCAGCAGGTCGCGGCGGCCGAACTGGTAGCGCATGACCGTGCCAGAGGTCCAGTCGTAGCCATCCACGCTGGGGTCGAGCGGCAGGGGGAGCTGCAGCAAGCGATCGCAGTCGGCCGTGCACACCTCGCCGTCCGCGAACGGCGTGCGCGCGAGGTCGAGCGTGCCGCTCAGAGAGTCATCCGACTCGAGGCGCACCCAGTACGTGTGCGCAGCGTCGGGCTCGAAGACGGCCAGGGTACGGATGCCACGACCGCCATCCGTCAGCCCGAGGAACGCAGGCTCCACGCCGTCGTAGCGCTCGACGGTCATGACGACGCGCGCCGACGTGGGGGTGTAGGTCAGGCGGAAGCCCACGTGCTCCCCAGCGGGGACCTCGACGCGGTAGAGCCGCGCCGCGCCCGCGAGCAGCGACACCGCGGTCGGTCCGTCCGCGAGCGCGAGGGCCTCCGGCAGCAGCGAGGCCGGGGCGACGCCAGTCGGGAGGGGCTCGACCGCTTGGTCTCCAGCGCCTTGGTCCGCGACGGCTTGGTCCGGGACCGCTGCGTCGCCAGCGAGCCCCGTGTCGCCGTCGGGAGCGCTCGCATCCGGAGCAGCGATCCCCGCGTCTCCGAAGGGGCCGGAGGTGCCGTCACCCACCTGCACGTCGCAGCCGAGGCTGAGCAGCAACGAGCCCCCTGAGAGCAGCAACCAAGCACGACCGGGCGTGTTCATGCCCCACTTGATAATATGACCATAAAGTCATGACAAGCACAATCGCTCGCGAGCCCGCCTGAGCGGGCTGCTACGCTGCCCCATGCCCAGCCCCCGCCGAAGACCGGACCCGGCGCCGCTCAGCGCGCTCACCCTGCTGGCGCTCGAAGACATCGCGGGCGCAGCCATCGTGCTCGACGCAGAGCTGCGCGTCGTGGACTTCACGCCCTCGGCGGAGCAGCTCGTCGGAGCGCCACTCTCGCGCGGCACCTTCGCCGCCAAGGCCCTGTGTGGTGAGGGCGACCAACGTCCCATCGCCGAAGCGCTGGCGGCTGGGCAGGCCGTCGCCGCGGAGGTCACGCGCGTACACCCCGAAGGCGGCACGCGCGTGCTGCACGTGCGGGGCACTCCGCTGCGCCGCGCCGGCGTCACGCTGGGCTTCGTGCTCTTGCTGGAAGAGAGCGGCTGGGAGCGCGGCGGTCCCGACGCGCCGGTGGAGCGGTTCTCGATCCTGACGGCGGACCGCGGCATGAAGCAGCTGCTGCGCGACATCGAACGGGTGGCGCGCCGCAGCGCCACGGTGTTGGTGCGCGGCGAGACAGGGACTGGCAAGGAGCTGGTCGCGCAGGCCATCCATGCGGCCTCCGCGCGCAGCGGCGGCCCCTTCCGCGCGATCAACTGCGCGGCGCTGCCGCCGCACCTGCTGGAGAGCGAGCTCTTTGGTCACGCGCGCGGCGCGTTCACCGGTGCAGTGCGGGACGCGCCGGGGCACTTCCGGCTGGCGTCGGGGGGCACGCTCTTCCTCGACGAGGTGGCCGAGCTGTCTCTCGAGCTCCAGGCCAAGCTGTTGCGGGTACTGCAAGAGCGTGTGGTGATCCCGGTGGGGGGCCGGGACTCGATCCCGGTGGATGTGCGGGTGGTGTCGGCGACGCATCGGTCCCTCCAGGGGGCCGTGGCTGAAGGCTCCTTCCGCGCCGACCTCATGTACCGCTTGCGCGTCGTGCCGCTCTTCATCCCGCCGCTGCGCGAGCGGGGTGACGACGTGCTGCACATCGCCCAGCGGTTCATCGCGGAGCAGAACGCGCTCGACGAGCGGCAGGTGCTGAGCATCTCGAGCGGCGCGCGCGCACGACTCCGGGCGCACCCCTTTCCAGGGAACGTGCGCGAGCTGCAGAACGTCATCGAGTACGCCTTCACCATGGGCGACGGACCGGTGCTGCTCGAGTCCGACCTGCCCCCCGAGCTGCGTGAGGCTCCCGCCCCGGACGGCGACCGCCAGCGCGCTCAGGTGAATGTCCCCCGCAGCGTGCCGGGCAAGGCCGCGCCGCGCGAAGACAACGAAGCCGCGCGTATCCGCTTCGCGCTCGAGCGCTCGGCAGGTCATCGCGGACGCGCCGCGCAGAGCCTCGGCATCAGCCGCGCGACGCTCTGGCGGCGGATGCGCGCGCTGGGCCTCGCCGAGTGACTGATGGAGGCCGCTGCGGCGCCCGACCCGGCGCCGCATGGCACGTCCCCGGTCGCGCGTGACCGGACGGCGAGCGCTCGGTCAGCCGGCGCAGGTGCCGCCGGCGTCCTCGGCCTCGAGGTAGGCCAGCATGCCGCCCTTCATGGACGCCACGCGCTTGAAGCCCATCCCCTCGAGCGTGCGCGCCGCCCCCGCCGAGCGCCGACCGCTGCGACAGATGATCACGATGGGCTCCTCTCGAGGCGCGTCCGCCATCCGTACGGCGAGCTGGTCGAGCACCACCGACTCGGCGCGCTCGAGCTTGGGCAGCTCGCCGCCGAGCTCTTCCACCTCGCGCACGTCCACCAGACGCACCTCCGGGTGAGCCTGCCGCACCCACTCCACGCTGACCTCGGGGGTGCCGTCGCTCAGGCGCTCCACGGGCGCCCAGCCCCGCTCGAAGGACGCATCGCTGGCCGCCTGCGGGGCGAGACCGCACGCGAGGTTGGCGGGCACGGCCACGTCGATCTTGGAAGGCAGCGCGAGGTTGAGCTCGCTCATGATGCTGACGAACTTGTCCTTGCTGCGACCGCCACCGAGGCGCGGGTTGAAGGCCTTCTCCTCGCCAACGGTGCTCATGGTGCGCCCGCGGTAGTCGTGCCCCGGCCAGATGCGCGTGTCGTCCGGCAGCGAGAAGATCTGCTGGTGCACGCTGTCGTAGAGCGTCGCCGAGTCTCCCTGCTGGAAGTCGGTGCGGCCGCAGCCCCGAATGAGCAAGGCGTCACCTGTGAACGCGTCCTTGTGGTCTCCGGTCACGTACGACACGCAGCCGCTGGTGTGGCCCGGCGTCGCGCGCACCTCGAGGGTGATGCCACCGATGTGCACCTTGTCGCCGTCGGCCACCTTGACGTCGGCGCAGAGCGCGCCGGCCGCCGCGCTGACGACGGAGCGGCTCCCCAGGCGCTGGCGGAGCAAGCCTGAGCCGGTGATGTGGTCAGCGTGCGCGTGCGTCTCCAGCGTGTGCACCAAGGTCAGGTCGAGCTCGCGCAAGAGCTGCGCGTCGCGCTCCACTTGGTCGATCACCGGGTCGATGAGCGCCGCCTCACGCGTGACGGGGTCCGCGATGAGGTACGTGTAGGTGCTGGACTCGGGGTCGAAGAGTTGTCGGAAGAGCATGATGACCTCTCGGGGGTTCACGTGTCGGAATGGACAGGGGGATCTTAGAGCACACGGCGTGCCAGACGACACTCGCGACCTTTCGCCGTCCGCGAAACACCCTGAAACACCCATGAAACATGCAACGCCCAGTGTTGCAACACACTGAGACAGCCGCTGCGGGGCATGCGCGGGGAAAGGCGTCGCGCCGAGACAAGGACGCGTCACATGGCGAGTGGCACGCAGCGTGCTTTGATGCGCACCATGGTCTCTCCGATATTCTCGCTCGCCAGCCTGTACGGCCTCTTGGGCGGGCTCCTGATTGGGCTCTCCGCCGCGCTCTTGTGGCTGCTCAATGGCCGCATCGCGGGCATCAGTGGAATCACCGCGGGCCTCGTCGCCGCGCCGCTGCAGGAGGTCTCCTGGCGCTCCGCGTTCTTGACCGGACTGCTGCTCGCCGCGGTGGTGGGCGCGCTGACTCAGCCGCAGGTCTTCGGCGCCGGCGTCCCGCCCTCTCTGCCGCGGATGCTCGCCGCAGGCGCGCTCGTGGGCCTCGGAACGGCGCTCGGCGGCGGCTGCACCAGCGGGCACGGCGTGTGTGGCCTCGGCCGCTTCTCCGTGCGCTCTCTGGTCGCGACGCTCACGTTCATCGGCTTCGGCATGCTGACCGTCGCCACGCTACGTGCGCTCTCGGGAGCGGCCTCGTGAAGCACGTCGCCGCGCTGCTCTGCGGGGTGCTCTTCGCTGCGGGGCTGATGGTGTCCGGCATGACCGACCCTGCCCGCGTGGTGGGCTTCTTGGACGTGCAGGCCTGGGATCCGACGCTCATGTTCGTGATGGGCGGCGCGCTCCTGGTGACCACGCCGACCTTCTTCTTCGCCAAGCGTCAGACGCAGCCCGTGCTCGACGCGGCCTTCCGCGTGCCGGTCAAGACGGAGGTGGACCGTCGCTTGGTGGCGGGCGCAGCCCTCTTCGGCGCCGGGTGGGGCCTGTCTGGACTGTGCCCCGGCCCTGCCCTCGTGTCGGTCGCCACGGCGCGGCTGGAGCTCGTCGCGTTCGCGCTGACGATGGTGGTCTGTCTCTTCGCGGTCCGCACCGCCGACGTCCGGCGCGTGCTGCGCAGCCTCGAGAGCAAGGCGACCCGTGTGGACGGCGACACGCACGAGGCGGCGCTCAGGGAGGCCACGGTCGGCGATGAGTGAAGCCACGGAGACGTCGCGCCGATGGCCGCTGCCGCGCCCCGAGTGGGCTAGCGGCTACGATCGGGCGACCCTCCGCGCAGACGTGATCGCTGGCAGCATCGTCGCCGCCGTGCTGGTCCCGCAGGCGATGGCCTACGCCACGCTGGCCAACCTGCCCCCTATCGTGGGCCTGTACGCAGCGGCTGCCGCGCCCCTCCTCTACCCCCTCGTCGCGAGCTCGCGGCGCTTGGCGGTGGGCCCGGTCGCGCTCGACTCCATGCTCGTGGCCGGCACGCTGGCCAGCCTGGGCGCCGTCGCCGTCGGAGAGCGCGTGGCCTACGGCGCGCTCTTGGCCCTGTTGGTAGGCGCCATCCTCTTCGTGCTGGGCACGCTGCGCTTCGGCTTCGTAGCCAACTTCCTGTCTCGACCAGTCGTGCTGGGCTTCACCGCGGGGGCTGCGCTGCTGATCGCCAGCGGCCAGCTCGGGCCGCTCATGGGCACGTCCCTCCCGTCGGGTCAGGGACTCCACCGCGTGCTCCTCGGCGCCGTCGAGGCCGCGCCGCGCGCCCACGTTCCGACGCTGCTGGTGGGGCTGACCAGCGTCCTGCTGCTCGTGGCCCTGCGCAAGCCGCTGCCGCGCGCGTCGTCTCCCCTGGTGCTCGGTGGCGCGCTGCTGACGTCCGCCGTGTTCGACTTCGAGGCGCTCGGAGTGCGTGTCGTGGGCGAGCTTCCGCGGGGGCTACCGACGCCCGCGCTGCCGGCGGTCGACTTCCTGCAGGAGGCGCCCCTCGACATCCTCGTCCCCGCCGCGCTCACCATCGCGCTCGTCGCGTTCACCGAGGCAATCGCGACGGCCCGCGCCATCGCGGAGCCGGGTGAGGTGGTGCGGCCGAGTCGGGAGCTGGCCGCCCTCGGCATGTCGAACCTCGCGTCGGGCGTGTTCGGCGGCTACCCGGTCACCGGCGGGCTGTCGCGCTCCGCCATCAACGGGAACGCCGGGGCCCGCACTCCGGTCGCCGGAATGGTGAGCGCCGCGCTCGTCGCCACGGCGCTGATGGTCGCCACGGGGGCGCTCTACGCGCTGCCGATGGCCAGCCTGGCCGCGCTCGTGATCGTCGCGGTCCTCAAGCTCATCGACGTGACGGCCGCCAAGCGCATCGCCGCCACCAAGCGCGCGGACGCCGTGGTGCTCGGGCTGACGTTCGTCGCGACGGCCGCGCTGGGCGCGCAGACCGGGCTGTTGGTGGGCGTGGCGCTCTCGGTGGGCGAGTTCTTGGTGAGCACGTCGCGCCCGCACTTCGCGCTGCTGGGGCGCGTCCCCGGCACGCAGGACTACCTGAACATCGAACGCCACCCGCACGCCGTCGAGGCCGAGGGGGTGGCGGTGCTGCGCATCGACGCGCAGCTCTACTTCGGCAACGTGACCTTCCTGCAAGACTGCGTGCGCGACATCGTGCGGACGCGTCGCGCCGAGGGCGTGGCGCTCCACACGCTGGTGCTCGAGGCGGCCGGCGTGAATCAGCTGGACAGCGCCGCGGCCGAGACCCTCGAGGCGCTCGACCGGGAGCTCGAGCGGGACGGCGTGCGGCTCTTCTTGTCGCGCGTGAAAGGGCCCGTGCGCGATGTGCTGGCGCGCACGGGGATGCTGCAGCGCCTCGCACGCAGCGGGCGCATCTACCTGGGCACGCAAGAGGCGGTCATGCGGGCCAGCAGCAGCGAGCCTCTCGTGGGGCGAGACCCAGAGCTGGACCCGGACCCACGCGCACTCGCGGACCGCGTCGGCTGCGGCGAGACCGCGCGCCGGCTGATCCCGGCGGGTCGCGGATACGACGCTGGCGGCGGGATCTAGCTGCGCACGACCCGGACCTCACCACGCCGGAGGCGACGACCACGCCCGCCGGCTGGTCGCTGCGACGACGCGCTCGAGCCGCGCGCGCCTCTCAGTCCCGCGTGAACTCGGAGAAGGTCGCGTCGCCTTGGGACTCGCCAGGGTCGCGCGTGGGGCCGGCGCACGGGAAGTACACGCGGAAGCCGGCGCCTCCCTCCAGCCCCGCGCCCAGCTCGATGCTGCCGCCGTGGTCCTCGATGATGCGCTGCACGATGGCCAGCCCCAAGCCCGTGCCCGTGGCCTTGGTGGTGAAGTAGGGCTCGAACACGGCGTCGCGCTGTTCCAGGGGCACCCCCGGGCCGTTGTCCAGCACCGACACCAGCACGCCTTCGCGCTCGGCGCGCAGGGTGACACGCACCTGCCCACCCCGAGCACCGTGCCGAGCCAGCGCCGCGTCGCGCGCGTTCTGGACGAGGTTCACCAGGACCTGGGCCAGCTGCTCGCGGTCGGCCCGCACGCTGGGGATGGCGCCCTCGACGCGCAGCTCTGGGGCCAGGTCGTCGTGCGCGTGCAGCGTGGTCACCTGCTCCACGACGCGCACGAGGTCCACGTCGTCCAGCCGCGGTCGCGGTAGCCGCGCGAACTCGCTGAACTCGCTGACGATGCGCTTCATGCGCTCCACCTCTTCGAGGATGGTCAGCGTGGACTCCTCGAAGATCTCGTCGAAGTCGGGGTGCTTCTTCGCGTAGGTCTTGCGCATGGTCTCGATGGAGACCTGAATGGGGGACAGGGGGTTCTTGATCTCGTGCGCGATGCGGCGAGCGATGTCCCGCCACGCGGCGATGCGCTCTGCGCGCCGCAGCCGCTGACGGGCCGACTTGAGCTCGCGGGTCATGTGGTTGAACGCGCTGAAGGTGCGGCCCACCTCCCCTCCCGCGCGCTCGTCGATGGCTTGTTCGAGGTTGCCTTCACCGATGCGCGTCGCGGCGTCCTCGAGGGCTCGCAGCGGCCGCGAGAGGCGCATGGAGACGAGCGTGGCGAAGAGCAACGCCAGCAGCGCGGCCACGCCGGCCGCGACCAGATTCTGGCGCCACAGGCCCTGCAGCTGCGCCTCGAGGTCGGCGTCGTCGATGGCGGCCAGCAGCTCGTAGCGGTCGTCTCCGCTGGCGGAGCGGAAGGTGAACACGTGCGCCCGCCCGCCGCCGACGCGCACCTCCCTGGGCAGCGCGTCGCCCGGCCGCACGAGGGCGGTGCGCACGGCGGAGTCCTCGCCGAACCAGCGCGCGGCGCGATCGGCGTCGAGGAACAGCCCACCCAGCAGCGCGACGCGGACGCCGTCCCGCTCGACGGCGCAGCCAGTGACCCAGGCCTGTTCGTCACGCGCCGGGGCCTCGCTGTCGCGCACGCGGAGCGTGGTCACGAAGGGCTGGTCGCCGCTGCGCTCCAGCTCCTGCAGGAGGTCGAGGTCGCGAGCCCCGGCGAGCGATGGGTAGTGCCCAGCTCCCAGCACGCGACCCCGGTCTGCCCCGCCCGCAGACAGCAGGAGCAGCGCGTCGAACGCGACCGACTGCATGAGCGGCGGCAAGAGCCTCTCGAGCTCGGCCTGCTCGGGACCCTGGTAGTGCCCGCGCGCCAGGTCGAGCATGACGCGATCGACCAACAGATCGTGTGCACACAGGCGCGTGAGCGTCGCGCTCATGTCCTGCGCGCGACGGTCCAACAGCCGACGGCCCGCCTCTGCGCGCGCATCCAGCTGTCGCGCGTAGGACTCGCGCGTGCGGGCCTCGATGCTGCGCTGTGCGAGCAGCCCGACCACCGCCATGGGCAGCCACGCGACCAACACGAATGCAAAGGAGAGGCGTCCGCGGAGGCTCTTCACCGCCGCCCTCCCGGCTTGCCTGCCGCCGCGCCACCGAGCACCTCACGAGGCCGATAGAGGGCGTCGAGTCGCAGCCGACCGAGTGCGTCGAAGCCGACGCCATGGAGCGTCGCGCGGTGATGCAGCCCGTGATCGCGGCCGCCCAAGATCCACGCCGCTACGTCCGCCGAGCCGGGGTCGCGAGCCCCTCGCAGGCTGCGCTCCGCCAGCGCGCGGGCTCGCTCCAGCTGGCCCGTCGCTGCGAAGGCGGCCGCCGTGAGCGCGCGCTCACCCGGGAGCGGGGCCAACAGCGTGGTCAGCCGCAGGTCCCACACGCCTCCACGGACTCGCTCCGGCAGCTCGGCGCGCGAGCTCGATACGACCTGGACCGCGAAGCCGCGCGCGTCGAGCTGCGCCGCGAGCGCGTCGGCCACGCGGCGCTCGAACGGGTCATCGGCGGACGTGAGGATGCGCAGCGGACCCCCCGCCCGCGCCGCGTCCGCGCCCGGGTGCCGCCAGGCCGGCAGCCCGTCGGCGAGCTGTGCACCGGGCACGACCCCCACGCGCTCCAGCCGCGCCCTGTCGAGCGCCCCTTCCACGGCCGCGCGGACGGCCGCGCTGGCCAACGCGCCACCCGAACGATTGGGGATCAAGAGCACCGGCGCGAAGGTGCGCGCGCGCACCGACTGGCTGCCACGCGCCGCCACGAACGCGCCGTGGAGCTCGCCCAGCTCGAAGGCCCGGAGCTCGTCGGCGCTGCTGCGGGGCGCGACGATCTGGATCTCGCGCAGGTAGGGCGCGCCCCGCGCCGCCAGACGCGCGCCCCGCAGCCGCAGGTGACCGTTGGGCTGCACGTCCACCACGAAGGGGCCGGTGCCGCGCGGGACGCTCTGCGGCACCACGATGGCGAGCGGAGCCGCGCTCAGGCGATGCGCGACCTCGCGCGCAGACAGGCTGGTGCGGAGCCCCAGCTCGAGCGGACCGCGGGCGCGCACCGCGCCGATACCCGCCAGCAGCCAGCCATGACGACCCGCGCGCGCGGCGTCCAAGGAGTGGACCACGTGCGCCGCGGTCAACGTCGTCCCGCCGTGGACGCGCACGCCCTCGCGCAGGCGGACACGCAGCTCGCCCTGCAGGCGCACGGGCATGTCCACCGCGAGCAAGGGCGTCAGGCGACCGTTGCTCTGGGGGGTGTAGAGGGTGTCGTACACGGCCACCTCGAGCGCGGCCTGCAGCGGCGTCACCGCCTCACCGGGCAGAGGTCGCGCCAGCGTGCCGTCTGCCGGGAGCACCGCGACGCCGCCGTAGGCCGGAGGGAGCGCCCCCTGTACACGTGGGAGCGGGCCTGTCAGCGTGGCGCACGCGACCACGGCGAGGGCGCACGCGAGCCGCCTCCACGTGCCCGCGCGAGCGGCTGTCGCGCGGGTGCCGCGCTCCAGTTGCATGGGCATCAGTCCACCACCCACAGCCGCGAGCCACCATCCGCGCGCGCTTCGAAGGCCACGAACGCCGGCCGGCCGGTGTCCAGCAGGTCGCCCGCCGCCGCATGCAGCAACGCGCCACGCGCGGGAGGGCTCTCCCAGACGAGCCCGAGCTGTCCGTCTGCACCGAGCCTGAACCAGCGGAGACGGTCCGGCTGACCCTCTCGCACGTAGTCGCTGGTCAGCAGGTCGAGCGCCCCGTCGGCGTCCACGTCGGCCCCCGCGAGCGCCGCCCCTTGCCCACCGACGGACGCGCGGCGGCCCGCCACCTGGGCGACGAGGCTCCCATGCGGGGTGACCAGCGCGTCGAACGACAAGACCCGGCCACTCGCTTGGCGCACCGAGTGGAGCACGCGAGCATAGAAGCGGGGCGTCCGCGCGCGGGCCTCCTCGTCTGGGCCCTCGTCTTCCTCGCCCTCTTCGGTGCCTGAGGGACGAGTGTGCCGGCGCCCGAGTGGTTGAAGCGCGCCGCCGAAGTAGTCGCGGCCCGCTACCCAGTGGGCGCAGCCGTCTGCAAAGCGCAGCCCGCCGGGGCACTCCGACTCCACGCCCTCGAAGCTCAGCGCGTCGCCCCGCAGCGCGAGCGCGTAGTCCCCTTCGTAGTCGGAGCGCGACACCAGGACGCGGCCCGCCTGCTGCGAGAACCACGCGACGGACCGGCGCGCGTGCGGTACCCGCAGGGCCGCCCCCGGCCAGCTCGCGCGCGCGCGACGCACCAGTCGCAGGCGG
Organism: Sandaracinaceae bacterium; assembly: GCA_020633075.1. Taxonomy (GTDB): domain Bacteria; phylum Myxococcota_A; class Polyangia; order Polyangiales; family Houyiibacteriaceae; genus JADJJE01. Next base: position 84,207 of record JACKEI010000001.1, on the reverse strand, counting down.
GCTCCGTCCTGCAAGATCGAGTAGGCCGTCAGGTGCGGGGCACGCGCCACCAGCAGCTCGGCACGCCCGTCCCCATCGACATCCGCGATCTCCATGCCGAGCAGCCCCGCGGCGTCGAAGCGCATGGTCCGCGCGCGCACGCCAGTCCCGCGAAGCACGGGCGCCGGCCCGACGACGCGGGCCAAGAACGCGTCGAGGGGCGCGCGTGCGTCCGTCACGTGATCGGGTGCCGGGTCGGCGCTCGCGTCGACGTAGCGCACGCGCAGGTGCACGCGCTGCTGCTCCAGGCGCAGCTCTACACCGAGCGCGGTGTCGTGCCCTGCCTCGCGGGCGGTGCGCAGCAAGGCATCTCGCGACACATCGATCGAGGTGGCGACGCGGACGCGCGACGGCTCCAGCCCCGGCAGCGCGGCGCGCACCAGGGACGCGTCCAAGAGAGCCTCGGCGCGCGCATCGCGGGCGGCGGGGCGCACGAGGATCGCAGAGGCTCGCCCCGCGAGCCACGCGGGCGGCGAGAGGGTCTCGAAGAGCGGGTGAGGGCTGGCGTCGGGAGGGGCGCCCTGCCCCGCAGCAGGCGCCTCGACGGGCGCGGCGGAGGGCTGCGCGTCCGACGCGGTGGTCAAGGCCGAGCACGCCAGCAACCACGCGCCAGCGAGCGCGGCGCGACGCAGCCCCGGAGTCCACGCGGAGGCAAGCGCCCGTGTCATCCAGCCAGCCCCCGACCCCGCGAGCGCCAACGCTGCGAGCCGGCCTGCTTCACGGGTTGCCACCGAACTGCTCGAGCAGATAGGCGTCCGGCGCCGCGACCTCGGGCCGACGTGCCTCCTCCGTGGGGACGGTGCCCTCGAGGAAGACCTCCGAGCGCGCACCCTCCATCCCGGTGTACGCCAGCAGCCCCGTCGCGGGGTCGATGGACGCGCTGACCACGCCGCTGGGCATGGGGAAGTCCACCGGCGGTCCGTCGTGCGCCGCGCGCATGATCTCGAGCCAGATGGGCAGCGCCGCGCGCCCGCCCGTCTCGTTGCGCCCGATCGGACGGCGGTCATCGAAGCCCACCCACACCCCCGTCACCACCGTCGGCGTGTAGCCGATGAACCACGCGTCGCAGGCGTCGTTGCTGGTGCCGGTCTTGCCGGCCGCGGGCCGACGCAGCGCTCGCGCGCGCTGAGCCGTGCCGCTCTCCACCACGCTGGTGAGCATGCTGGTGAGCACGTAGGCCTCGGCCGGGGTCATCACATCCCGTGGCGCTTCCGCAGCGGGCAGGGGCAGGTCGCCGCTCGGCCCCTCGATGCGCGTGACGATGCGGGTGGGCGCCCAGCGTCCCCCGGCCGCGAAGGTCGCGTACGCGTTGGTCATCTCGATGGGCCGCACGCCGCTGGCGCCGAGGGCCAAGGCGATGGACGGATCCAGCTCCGTCGTGATGCCCAGCCGCGCGGCGAACGCCGCGACCGCGCTCGGCTCGAGCTCCTCGATGACGCGCACCGCCACGACGTTGACGGAGCCCGCCAAGGCGTCGCGGAGCCGAATGGGGCCGCGGTGACGCCAGGTCTCGAAGTTCTGCGGCTGCCATTGGTCGTAGACCGCTGGGGCGTCGATCACGAGCGTGGCCGGCGTGTAGCGCCTGGACTGAATGCCCAGGCCATAGACGAAGGCCTTGAACGTGCTGCCCGGCTGACGCACAGCCTGGAGCGCGCGGTTGAAGCCCGCGCCGTCGTCGTAGCCGCCCACCACCGCGAGCACGTCGCGCGTGCGCGGGTCGATGACCACGGCGGCCGCCTCGGGCCCTAGCTCGAGGCGCGCGGGAGCGGGACCGTCGTCGTCCTCGCTCGGGAGCTGGAGCAGCGAGACCTGGACGCGCGCGCCCTCTTCCGCGAAGGCCTCCGCCGAGAGGCCGCTGGGGTTGTAGCGCGCGGTGTCCTCGAGGGCGACGGACACCTGCGTCCCGCCGACGTCCACGAGCAGCTGCGCGCCTTGGGTGTCGCGCGAGACCACGCGACCCGGGTAGGTCCGCCCGAGGCGCAGCGCGCCGTCCACGGTGGGGTTGGCGCCGCGGCCCGCGTGCAGGGGACCGCGGTATCCATGCCGCGCGTCGATCGCCTCGAGCCCGCCGCGCACCGCGGCGCGGGTCGCCTGCTGAAGGGGGAGATCGATGCTGGTGTGCACGGTGAAGCCACCACGCCGATAGGCCGCGTCGTCGACCTGCGCACGCAGCGCCTCGCGCGCGAGGGCCATGACCTCGGGCGCGCTGCCCCCCGGCTCCGGGAGGTCCACCAGCTGGACCTCGGCTTCCCTCGCGGCGGCGACGTCCTCCACGGAGAGGTCGGGCCAGTAGGCCTCACGCTTGCTCTCCAGCTGCCCCAGCACGTACAGCTGACGCCTGCGCGCGGCTTCGGGGTGCCGACGCGGGTTGAGGCGCGCAGGGGCCTGCGGGATGCCTGCCAGCAGGGACGCCTCGGCCAGCGTGAGGTTCTCGGCGTTCTTGCCGAAGTAGTACTGAGCGGCTTCTTGGACGCCGTAGCGCCCCTGCCCGAAGTTGATGTGGTTCAAGTAGAGATGGAGGATCTCGTCCTTGCTGAGCTCGGCCTCCACCCGGTAGGCGAGGATCAGCTCACGCACCTTGCGCGAGAAGGTCCGCTCCGGGCTGAGCAACAGCAGCTTCACCACTTGCTGCGTGATGGTCGACGCGCCCTGGGCCGCACGGCCCGCGATGAGGTCACGCCCGACGGCCCGCGCGATCCCCAGGTAGTCCACGCCCGGATGTCGGTAGAAGTCGGCGTCCTCGCTCGCGAGCATGGCCAGCACCATGACGCGGGGGATGCGCTCGATCGGAATGACCGTCCGACGCTCGTCGTAGAGCTCGCCGATGACCGTGCCGTGGCGGTCCACCACGCGCGTGATCTGCGGCGGGTCGTACGCGCGCAGCGTGGCCACGTCGGGCAAGTCCCGGCTGTAGTACGCGACCACCCCCACCCCCGCGAGGACGCCGACCACGACGAGCACCAAGGCGAGCTTGAGCAGGCGCACCATGACGCGACGAAAGCGGCTCGGGCCGGGCGGAGGCGGACGGCGGCTGCCGGGACGCCCCGCAGGTGCGCTCCCACGCGGAGGACCGCCCGGCGGGCGGCGCGTGGTCTGAGGAGTCTGGCGCTTGCTGGGTGCTGGCATCGCGAACCGACCATATAGCAGGTCCGGCGCGAAAGCCCCCGTCGCGATCCCCCTATCCGCGTGGTGTTCGTGTTAGCGTTATCGCCGATGCAGAACCGCTTCATCCGCTGCCCGCACTGCGGCGTCCCGCACGACGCGGCGGTAGAGCTGTGCCCTGCGACGGGGAAGCCCGTGGCGCGCTCTGGCGGAAAGCGGAGTCCGTCGGATCCGGCACCGGGAGCCGCGACCCCGGTGCCCCCCGCCCCGAGCGAGGCGCCCGCCGTGATTCTCGGGGGTCGCTACCGCCTGCTGCACGTGCTGGGCGAAGGCGGCATGGGAACGGTCTGGGCCGCCGAGCATCAGCTGCTCAAGAAGACCGTCGCTGTGAAGCTGCTCCTCCCGCAGCAGCTGCACGGTGCCGCCCGGAAGCGCTTCGAGCGGGAGGCGCGCATGGCAGGCTCCATCGGGCATCCCAGCATCGTGAAGGTCTTCGACCTCGGTCACCGCGAGGACGGCGCCCCCTACCTGGTCATGGAGTACCTGAAGGGCGAGTCCCTGGCGGACCGCGTGGAGAACTACGGGGCGCTCGAGGTGGGGGAGTGCGTCACGATCATGACGCAGGTACTTGGCGGGCTGGCCGCCGCGCACGACAAGGGCATCGTTCACCGCGACCTCAAGCCGGACAACATCTTCCTCGCCAAGCAGGACGACGGCAGCACGCGGGCGAAGCTGCTGGACTTCGGAGTGAGCAAGAGCCTCGACGAGAACACGTTGGCGCTCACGCGTACCGGCGCCGTGATCGGCACGCCCTACTACCTCTCGCCGGAGCAAGCGCGCGGCGACCAGGCCATCGACCACCGCGTGGACATCTGGGCCGCGGGCGTCGTGCTGTACGAGATGCTCACCGGCACCCTGCCCTTCACGGCGGACAACTACAACGCGCTGCTCGTGAAGATCCTCACGAACACACCGGCCCCACCCGCGCGGCTGCGGCCCAGCCTCCCGCTGGAGATGGAGGCCGTCGTCCTGCGCGCCCTCGAGCGCGACCGCGAGCAGCGCTTCGGCTCCGCGCAGGCCATGCTGGACGCGCTCGGTCGGGTGCCACGCAAGACACAGCGCCCGCCCCCGCAGCCCACACGCGCGAGCGCTCGAGTCGCGGAGCTCGAGGACGAGGACGGCACCCTGGTCTCGACGGATGTGCACCTGGGCGACGCGGAGCTCAGCGTCACCTCGGATCTGGACGAGCCCACCGAGGTCAGTGACAGCTTCGTGTTCGACGCGCTCCGTCGCTCCCGGGCCACCCGAGACACGCGGGACGTCGAACTCGAGCTCGACATCGACGTGTCTCTGGGCGCGGAGGATGACGAACCCGCGGCAGACCAGGACGCCACGCTGGTGAGCGACAGCTTCGTGCTGGCCCCCCCCCGGCGGACAGCGTCAGAAGCGCTGACGCCGCGACGCGGCGCGATGGTGGCGCGCGCCCGAGGCTGCTAGACCCGGGTCATGCGGCACGACTCCGACGACGTCTTCGAGCTCACTGGGCCTCCAGCCCTGACCCGCCCTCCGGAGGACGTCATCCGCGTGCTCTCGGCCATGGTCACTCCGGCTCGCATGGCGCGCATCGAGGCGGCCGCACGCGGTCGCACGCGCAGCATCGTGCCCGTGCTGGACGGCCTCAGTGACCCGCACAACGCCTCCGCCATCCTCCGCAGCGCAGAGGCGTTCGGGGTCCAAGGGGTCCACGCCGTACCGGGGCCCTACGGCTTTCGTGCGGCTCGGTCGGTCGAGAAGGGCAGCAGCCGCTGGCTGGACCTCCAGCTCCACCCGGACTCCGCCACCTGCGCAGACGCCGTGGCCGACGCAGGCTACCAGCTGTTCATCGCGGTCATGGACGGTGAGGAGACCCCGGAGGCGCTCGGCGAGCGCGTCGCGCGGGGCGAGCGCGTGGCCATCGTGCTGGGCAACGAGCGAGACGGTGTCTCCGACGCCATGCGCGCGCGGGCCACGGGCAGCTATCGCGTCCCGATGCACGGCTTCGTCGAGAGCTTGAACGTCTCGGTCGCGGCAGCGACGACCCTCTACACCATCACCCAGCGCGCGCCGCGGCTCGCGTCCGAAGAGGACGTGCAGCAGCTCGTCGCTCGCTACCTGATGCACTCGGTCAACGACGCGGAGGGCGTCCTGGACCTACAGCTCGCGCGCTGAGTCCTGCGCGCACCGCACCAACGCAAACGGGCCAGCTCCGAAGAGCCAGCCCGCGTACGTTGGAGTCGCTACGCGATCAGTGGGCGGCGAGGGCGCGGTTGACCGCAGCCTCGAACTGCTCGTAGGGCACGGCCCCCGAGATCAGCTCACCGTTGATGACGAAGCCGGGCGTGCCGTTGATGCCGGCCGCCTGCGCGGCGGCCATGTCGGCGTCGACCGCCGCCTTGTGGCGCTCGGTGTCCAGCGCCTGACGGAACTGCGCCATGTTGATGCCGCCGACCTGCTGCGCGAGGCGCTCCAGGGTCTCACGGGTGAGGTCGCGCTGGTTCTCGAAGAGCAGCGCGTTGTAGGCCCAGAACTTGTCGTTGCCGCCCTGGCGGAAGACCTCACGCGCGGCCTGAGCGGCCGGGTTCGCGTTCGGGTGGAAGGGCAGGGGCAGGTCGCGCCAGACCAACCGGATGCGTCCCGGGAAGGCCTCGAGCAGGCGCTCGATGGTCGGCCCGACGCGCGAGCAGAACGGGCACTGGTAGTCGCTGATCTCCTGGATCACGACCGGGGCGTTGGCGGGACCGCGGCTGGGCGCGTTGTCCGGCACCGCGAGGTTGGAGCGCGTGGGCGCGGCCGGGGCAGCCGGGGCGGAGGGAGCCGCGCCCGCGGGGGCCGCGAGCATCTGCTGCGAGGTCGCGCCGTTGCGGATGGTCTCCGCGTACACGCGAGCGCGGGGGGTGCCGGCAGCGACGAGCGCGCGGGCCTTGGCCAGCTCCTCGTCGATGACGCTCTTGAACTGCTCGAAGGGCACGGCGCCACGGACGTTGCGACCGTTGATGAAGAACGCGGGGGTGCCGCTGGCGCCAAGGCCCTGTGCGAGCTGCTGCTGCGAGGTGATGAGGGCCTGGTGCTCGTTGTTGTCGAGGGCCGCGCGGAGCTGGGCCATGTTCAGCCCGACCTGCTGCGCGTAGGTCTCGATGTTGGGGCGCTCGAGCTCGGTCTGGTGCTCGAAGAGCAGCGCGTGCAGCGCCCAGAACTTGGCGTTGCCGCCCTGCTCGAAGGCCTCCTGGACCGCGATGGCCGCCGGCATGGCGTTCGGGTGGAAGCCGAGCGGGTTGTTCATCCACACGATGCGGACGTCACGGCCGTACTCCTGCACGATCTGCTGGATGGTCGGCTCGACGCGCTTGCAGAAGGGGCACTGGAACTCGCTGAACTGCACGATGGTGACGAGCGCGTCGTCCGGGCCCAGCTGCGGCAGGCGACCCTCGACGGGCACGCGGTACACGGCGTTGGGGTCCGGCTGCGGGCGGGCCTGCGGCTGCTGCGCGTCGGGCGCTGGCGTCGGAGGCGCCGCGCGGGTGAGGGCGCCGCGCTGCACGGCGGCGTAGATCTGGGCTGCGGGGGTGCCGGCGCGGACCAGGCGCTGCGCGTTCGCGATCTCGGCGTCGATGACCGTCTTGAACGCCTCGAAGGGCTGCGCGCCGGTGACCTGGATGCCGTTCACGAAGGAGTTGGGCGTGCCGTTGGCGCCGATCTGGCCGGCCAGCGCGGCGTCGGCCTCGATGGCGCGCTGGTGCGTGTGGTTGTCCATGGCGGCGCGGTAGCGCGTCATGTTCAGGCCGACCTGCTCCGCGAAGCGGTCCAGGTTCTCGCGGCTGAGGTCGCTCTGGTTCTGGAAGAGCAGGTCGTGCAGCTGCCAGAACTTGGCGTTGCCGCCCTGAGCGAAGGCCTCCATGGCGGCCTCGGCGGCCGGCATGGCGTTCGGGTGGAAGCCGAGGGGCAGGTTGCGCCAGACGATGCGCACCTGAGTCGGGTACTCACGCAGGATCTGCTCCTCGGTGGCAACCACGCGGGAGCAGAAGGGGCACTGGAACTCGCTGAACATCACGATGGTGACGAGCGCGTCGGCGGGGCCCTTGCTGGGCTGCTGCGCGGTCACGGGGATGGCGTAGCGCGGCGTGCCGCCGGGCGCGGCCTCGCCTCCGCCGGCGGCACCCGGCGCGCCGGCCACGTCTCCGCCTCCGTCACCGTCGGTGGGCGCGACGACGACCTCGGCGCCTTCGCCTCCGCCACCGCTGCGCTGCCCAACCAGGTTGCCAACACTGAAGCTGGCGATGGACGCGATCAAGATCGCGATGATTGCAGAACCTCTACTCATGGATGTGTACCTCTCGGCGCCCGTCGGAAGTGGATGACGAGCGCATGAATTGTTTGCTTGGGAACGTGCCTACGAGCGGAACGAGCGCGTCGGGGACGACGTCCTCGCAGGGCCCACCGCGAGACGCTGCCTAAGCAGTCCACCGGGGAGCTCTACGAGACGGACGACGTCCAGGCGCGCTCAGCGTGCTCTGGGCGGACGCTCGAGCTCGTCGCGCGTCCCGGCCGCGCCGTGCCCCGGACGACCCCGAGGATGCGCAGGCCGGCTCAGTGCGAGCGGGAGCTCGGTGGGCACCCCGACGGGCAGCAACGCACCGGCGTCCGAAGACGAGGCGTGTTCGTTGCGCGTGGGCGCCTGGTCGCCGCGCTCACACTCCGGGCCGTCACCGGCCTCGCACCACGCGGGGTTTCCCGTGCGGCCAGGCATGTGCGCGAAGCGGCCGTCCGCCTGACGGGCGTGCTGGCCCGCAACCCACGCGGCGCGCTCGGCGTCCAGGGCCAGCGGCGCCGCCGTGGGAGCGCTGGTGGCGCTGGTCTCCACGCAGGCGCCGCGGGAGTCCGCGCGGACCTCGCCCACGCTCCCCAGCGTCACGACCAGCACCGCCGCCGTGCCCAGCAGACCCAGCGACGACCCAAAGCGCCAGCCGACAGGAGCCCATGCGGCAGCGCTCGAGGGCGCTCGCTGGCTCTGGTCGGTGGTGGGCGTCAGTCGCATGGGGGCGTCAGGATACGCAAATGCCTAAGAACCGCAAGAGCGGGCCTGGCAACGGCGACGACGCGAGACCCGCATAAAAACTGGATTGCCGGGGAACGAGGGAACGAAGCGGGGTGTGTGGGAGTGGAGTGGAGTAGGACGGTGAGGAGGCTTCGTTGCGGGGCTCGTTCCCCGGCATCCGTGGGTACAACGCAGGCCCCGTGGGGCTATTCCGTCGCCTGCCAACTTTTTCCGCGCGCGGCCCCCAGGCGGCCCTCGTGTACTCTGCCGCCGTGCAGCTTCTGCCTCGTGGCGCCACCTTCGCAACCTCGTTCGTCGTAGACGAGACGCTGGGCCTCGGGTCCACGGGGGCGGTGCTGGCCGCGCGCGACACGGCACGCGGAGGAGCACAGGTGGCGCTGAAGGTCCTGCGCCCGGAGCTGGCGGCCGACGACGATCTCCGCGCGCGCTTCCGCCGCGAAGCGATGATCCTGCAGCAGCTCGACGACCCTGCCATCGTGGCGGTGCACACGCACGGCGAGGCGCCCCTCACGTCCGGCGGGCTGCCCCTGCCCTACCTGGTCATGGAGCGTCTTCACGGACGGACGCTGCGCGGCGTCCTCGGCGACGGCCCGCAATCGCTCGACGACGTGCTCGCGTGGCTCGTCCCCGTCGCGCGGGCGCTAGAGCGCACGCACGCGGCCGGGGTGCTGCACGGTGACCTCAAGCCGGACAACCTCTTCCTCACCGCGAGCGGGCCGCGCCTGGTGGACTTCGGGAGCGCGAAGGTGCACGGCTTTCCGCGCCTGACGGCGACGGGCGAGCTGGCCGGGACGCCGCGCTACATGGCGCCGGAGGTCATCGCTGGGGCACGCGAGCTGGACGCGCGCGCGGACGTCTACGCGCTGGGCGTGACGGTGTTCGAGTGTGTGAGCGGGCGCGCGCCCTTCACCGCGCGTCACCCGGGGCGGCTGCTCACCGAGATCATGAGCGGAGACGCCCCGTCGCTCGCCCAGCTGGACCCGGCGCTGACGAGCATCGCAGCGGTCGTCGCCCGGGCCATGGCGCGCGATCCGCGCGCGCGCTTCGAGAGCACCGAGACCTTCGCCCGGGCCCTCGCACGCTCACTCACGGGCACGACGTCGCCAGCCCCAGACCGTGGTGACCAGGGCCCCTAGCGAGGCGCCGAGCGCGTCCGCCCCGATGTCCAGCAGCTCCGCGCTGCGCCCGGGCACGAAGCTCTGATGCAGCTCGTCGGTCACGCCGAACGCAGTGGCCAAGAACACCCCCAGGAGCGCCGTGCGGAAGGTCGCGTGGCGTGGCCACGTCCGCCGCGCCGCGTGGACGCAGAGCCCACCGAGCAGGGCGAACTCGATGGTGTGGACGAGCTTGTCCTTGAACGGCAGCTCCTCGATGACCTGGGGCTGAATGTGGAAAGACGAGAGGACGAAGATGAGCGTCATGTAGGCAACGGCGGGTGCCCACGCGCGCAGCACGTCCGCCCGGGTTGGTGCACGTGGGTCGGCCGCCTTCCTTGCTGCCCCCCCTGCGGCGCCCTCGCTCACGCCAGCACCGGCAGGGCGAGTCTCCCTCTCTTGACCGACGTCGCGAGCGGACCGCGGGGCACTTCCCCGACGGCGCGCCCCAGCAGGCTGTGCTTGTACGCCTCGGTGACCTCGATCTCCACGACGTGCCCCGTGGGATCATGGCCCGCGGGCGCGTCGAAGTGCGCGATCTCGTGCCTGTCCGTGCGCCCGCTGAAGCGACCCGTGTCACCGCGGCTGGGGCCCTCCACCAGCACGTGCTGCCGCGTCCCGACCAGCGCGGCAAGGTGCGCCGTCTGTTGCTCCGCGACGAGCTCGAACAAGCGCGTGAGGCGCTCGCTCTTGACCTCCTCGGGCACGTCGTCCGGGAGGTTGAGCGCCGGCGTGTACGGCCGCGGGGAGTACTTGAAGCCGAAGGCCGCCACGAAGCCGACCTGCCGCACCAGGTCGAGGGTGTCCTCGAAGTCCGCCTCGGTCTCCCCGGGGAAGCCCACGATGATGTCCGTGGACAGCGTCAGCCCCGGGCGCGCGCGCATGAGCACGTGCGCCCTCTCGATGTACTCCTCGCGGGTGTAGCGCCGGGCCATGCGCCGCAGCTGCTCATTGGAGCCGGACTGGACCGGCAGGTGCACGTGGGCCGGCAGGACGCTCAGCTCGGCGTGCGCGGCGATCAGGTCGTCCGTGAGGTGCCGTGGGTGCGGCGAGGTGTAGCGCAGCCGGGCGAGGTCGGGGACCTCGGTCGCGACGCGCCGGAGCAGGTCCGCGAACTGCGAGCGGCTCGCCACGCGCCGGCTGGTGGGCGCGACGCCGTCCTCGTACCAGGAGTTGACGGTCTGCCCCAGCAGCGTGATCTCGCGCACGCCGCCTTCGACCAAGCGCGCGATCTCCTCCACGATGGTGTCACCGGAGCGGTAGCGCTCGCTGCCCCGCGTGTACGGCACGATGCAATAGGTGCAGCGCTCGTCACAGCCCTTCATGACGGTGACGAACGACGTCACCTCGCGGAGCCCCTCACGCGGCTTGGCGTGCAGGAACTGCGGCTCGTCCATGTCGAACACGGTGCGCGCGCGCGGCGGCGCCCCCCCCTCGGCCTCACGCAAGAGGCTGGGCAGCTCTGGGATGTTGTCCGGCCCCAGCACCAAGTCCACGAAGGGCGCCTTGGTGAGCAGGCGCTCACCCTCCTGCTGCGCGACGCAGCCGGCCACCGCCAGCACGACCCCGCGGCGCTGGTCCTTCAGAGGACGCAGCGTGCCAAGCAGGCTCATCAGCTTGTGCTCGGCCTTCTCCCGGACGCTGCACGTGTTGACCACGATCAGATCCGCCAGCGTGGCGTCGTCCGTAGCGACGTAGCCATCCCCATGCAGGACCTCCTCGATGCGACGGGAGTCGTGCACGTTCATCTGGCAACCGAAGGTCTGGACGATGTAGCGCTTCATGGAACCAGCCAACTTGTCGCGCGCCCTCGCCCCCGGCGCAACCCGGACGTGCCCGCGCCGCCACGGAATCCCCGGCTGCCGAGCCGCGCCTGCCGCGGAGCGGGGGTCAGCAGAGAGACGCGATCGCGTCCAGGCGGGGCGTCGCGACGCCGCGCTCGCGCGCCAGGTGCTGCACCCGGTCGAGCCGGCTCGCGGAGGTGCGGCCGCGGCAGCCGTGCTCCGGGTCTGCCGCCACCGACTCCTCGAAGTGAGCGAACAGGGCGTCGAAGGAGAGCTCGTGACCCACCAGCGCGGACTGCACCTGAACGACCTCGCGCGCGATGGCCTCGGCCAGGGGGCGATGCGCCGCGAGCAGCTGCCCGACGCTCCCCCCCAGCTCCAGCCCCGCGATGTTGGCGGTGAGGATGTAGACGTTCTTGGCCACCAGCTCGAAGAGCAGCTCCTCGGTCGGTACGGCGTGGACCGGCACACCGAGCCCGGCGAGCGCCTGCACCCAGTACGCGGCGTCGGGGCCGGCCACCGGGGTGCTGCGGATGGGGCGAATCCCCGTGCCCGCCTTCTTCTCGAACCACACCACGGCCACCGTGGGGTCCGCGATCTCGTGGGCGCGCCACACGTAGGGCAGCAGCTCGTTCTGCAGCAACAGGCAGCGCTTCCGGTAGGTGGCGGGCAGCGAGGCCAGCGTGGCGTCGAGGTCCGGCTCGCCCACGGCGACGACCACCGCGCGCGGCTCCGGTGTACACGCGGCGACCGTGGTCAGCGCCTGCCCACGGAGCACCGGCGTGACGCGCGACCCCATGCGGAGCGCACCGTTGGCAAACACCCCACCCATCTGACCGATCCCGACTACGACGACGTCTTCCATGGGGCTCCCCCTACCACGCCGAGGTGCGGAGGGACCACTCCGTTGGCGCCGCGCCCCCGCCGCATGCCATGCTGCGCCGCATATGTGCAGGCTCTTTGCGTTCCGTAGCGTCATCCCCAGTCAGGTGCACCGCTCCTTGATGCAGGCCGACAACGCGCTCGCCGTGCAGAGCGACCGCCACCCAGACGGTTGGGGCGTGGCGTTCTACGTGAACGACTCACCGCACATCACGCGCAGCCCGGCGACGGCCATCGACGACCACCTCTTCCACCGCGTGAGCGGCATCGTGGCGTCGGAGACCGTGCTGGCCCACGTGCGCAAGGCCACCGTGGGGACCAACTCGGTGCTCAACTGCCACCCCTTCCAGTACGGGCGCTGGACCATGGCGCACAACGGGGAGATCCGGAACTTCGAGCGGCACCGCGCCATGTTCCGTGAGCTGGTAGACCCCGGTCTGCGTCGCTACATCCTGGGCGACACCGACAGCGAGGTGATCTTCTTCCTCTTCCTGAGCTTCCTGCGCCGCCGCGCGCCTCTCTTCGCCCGCTTCGCGCTCGAGGACGTGTTTGCGGCGCTGCGACAAACGGTGGAGTTGATCCGCGAGCGCAGCGACACGGGCGCGCCCGACGAGGACGCGCTGCTCACCATGATCGTCACGGACGGCACGCTCATGGCCGCGACCCAGGGCGGCAAAGAGCTCTTCGTGTCCACCTACAAGACGCGCTGCTCCGACCGCGACGAGTGCAAGTCCCTGTCGCCCGAGTGTGAAGCCCCCACGGAGTCCGGCTTCGTGAACCACCTGGTGCTCAGCAGCGAGCGCATGGGCGGTGAGAACGTCTGGCTGCCCCTCGAGCCGGGCGAGTTCGTCGGCGTGGATGCGCAGATGCGCCTGCACCGCGAGCGGACGGGGCATCGCCGCCTGCCTGTGGTCGCGTAGCCCGCCGCGCCAACAGGTCCCGCGCGACCCGCCGACACCCACGAAAAAACGCTCCGGCTGCCAGGTCATGGCGGCCGAAGCGTTGGTTCCGACGCAGCGCGCTCAGTACTCGACGCGGAAGAGCTGCTGACCCATCAGGAGCAGCGCGCCGCGCGGCACCAAGGCCGTGCCCTGGACGCGAACGAAGGTGCCGTTGGAGCTGCCGACGTCCGTCAGGAACATGCGCCCACCCTCACCGTGCACGCGGCAGTGGAGACCCGACACGTAGCCGTCATCCGGGAAGATGACGTCCCCCCGCTCGCGGCCCAGGTGCAGACCCGTGGGCGGGATGGGGTAGCAGTTGCCGACGGTGTCACGCCCGATGAGCAGGCAGATGCGCCCGAGGAAGCCCGGGTTGGCGCTGCCCATGATCTCGGCCCCGTCTGCCCCTCGCCGCGGCGCGGCCATGGTGTCCAGGCGGATGATCTCCTGACCAATGCGGAAGATGCTGCCCGGGACGAGCTCCGTGGGCACGTCGTGCTCGATGCGGATGTAGACGCCGTTCAGGCTGTTGAGGTCCGTGACGCTGACGCCGCCCGCCTGGAACTGGAACGCCGCGTGCTGCGGGCTCAAGTACGAGTCGCCCGCGAAGGGGCCGTTCGAGTCGCGCCCCACCGTGGTGGTGCCCGAGAGGGGGAAGCGGTCGCCCTCGGTGCCGTCCGGACGGATCAGCACCAGCTGCCCAGAGCCCTGGCTGGGCGCGGGCGCGTGACCGGCGACAGGCGCGGTAACCGCCGGCGGACCCGCCTTGGTCATGTCGAAGCCGCAGCTCCCGCAGAACTTGAAGTTGGCTGGCACCGGGTTGGCGCACTGCGGGCACGGGACCTTGGCGTCCGGCGCGGGCGCGGGCGCCGCCGCTACGGGCGCGGGCTGCGGAGCCGGCTGAGCCGCTGGCGCAGACGTCGGACGCGGCATGGGCGCCGCTGGCGTGGGAGCCATGGCGGGACCAGCCCCGCCGCCTGCCGGAATACCGGAGGGAGGCGTCGGCGCCGTGAAGCTCTTGGGCTGCGCGCTGTCGCGCGGCAGCTCAGCACCACAGCCAAGGCAGAACTTGTAATGGGGCTGATTATTCTTGCCACAGCGGGGGCACTCGATCACGGAAGTCTCCTCAATCGGAAGGTCCTGATGGCCAGCGCGGGCTCACCCGCCGCTGACCAAGAACCCGTAAGTGGGAGCGAGCATAGTCAGGCTCGCGAGAAAGGGTCAAGGGAGTGTTGGGCCGCCGGGCGAAATGCGGAGCGGCCCGCGTAGGCTCAGGCGGTGACCTCGACGCGCAGCAGCTGCTTGCCGAGGAAGAGGTAGTCGCCGTGAGAAAGCTCGGCCTGCCCCTTGATGCGCGCGTAGGTCCCGTTGCGCGATCCGGTGTCGGTCAGCGTGAAGCGGCCACCGACGTTGTCGATGCGCGCGTGATTCCCGGACATGTAGATGTCCTCCGGGAAGTTGAGGTCGCAGTCTTCGCGGCCGATGACGGCGGAGGCCTCTCGAGCGCAGAACACGATGCCATCGACGCCACCCACGAGCACCTGCGTGACGCGGAACGGGCTGGGGCGCCGGGGCGAGGAGTAGAAGTACGTCTGGTCGTCCGCGGGGCTGGACGCGTCGGGGGGGCTGGCGTCCAGGCGGAACACCTGATCACCGCACAGGAACGTGTCGCCAGGAGCGATCTCCACCGGCTGCGTGATGCGTAGGAAGATGCCGTTGGTGCTGTTCTCGTCGCGCGCGATCAGCTTCTCCCCTTCGTACAGGAAGTTGGCGTGACGCGGGCTCAGCCAGGTGTCCTCCGGAAAGAGGATCTGGTCCTCCTCGCGACCAGCGATGTGCTCGCTGCCCTGGAGCACGTAGCTCAGGCCGTCCACGCCCTGGTCGCCGCGGATGAGAATGAGTCGGGCCTTGCCCGGCGTCTGCATCGCGCCGAAGAAGTCCACCTGACCTGTCTGGACCTGCATGGGGACCTCGCCCCCGCAGCCACCACAGAACTTGTGACCGGCCGGGACCGGGCTCGCGCACTCTTTGCAAACGTAGTTACGGGCTTGCTCCATCGGTTCCTCCGCCCCAGCGTGGGGACTCAACGCGGCCGCAGCACCGAGCGCGACGCCGCAGTTGACACAGCGAGGCGCGCCCATGGGGCAAAACGCGTCGCACTGTCCACAAACGATGCCAACGTACTCATCCATGCCAACGGCTAATCCTGGTTGCTCGTCGCAGAGCGCGACCGACGCAGCGCAGTAGTACGTTATTGTCAGTGCTCACGTCAACGTTGCAGGGCCGCTGCGGTGGCCGCGCGGACGCTGGCGTCGGGGTCGGCCTCTCGTGCGTGCTCGAGCGCGGCGCGCGTCTGGGCCGAGTCGCTCCCCGCGAGGCCCTGCGCTGCGGCCTCGCGCACGAACGCGTAGCGGTCGGTCGCCAGGAGCTCGATCAGGTGCCGTGTGAGCTCGGCACGCTGCGCTGGGGCCAAGGGAGACGCCCCGGAAGCCGGCTGCGCGTAGCGAGCGAGCGTGTGCGCCGCCTCGAGCCGGGTCGGCCAGTGAGCGTGGTCACGCGCCAGCTGAGTCACCCGCTCGACCGTCGCGCTGGTCGGTGTGCGGTCGCGCAGGACACGCAGCGCGGCCCCCACGACGGCCGGCTCCGGGTCGTCGAGTGAGGCCGCGAGCGCCGCGTCGGCCGCGTCGCCCGAGACGCGCGCGAGTACATTCAGGGCGCCCTCGCGCACCGCGCGGTCGGGGTGCCGCGTGGCCGCCACCACGTCGTCGGCCAGCGCGGCGCCCAGCGCCTCGAGGACGGCGACGCCGCGCTCCCGCTTGCCAGCCTCCCACCGGTCGAGGTCACGCGTGAGCATGCCAAGACCTATCGTGCGGGGGGGGGCGCCGTCGCCGTGCGCCGTCAGCACGGGGCTGGCAGCGAGCAGGGACAGCGCGCCGCGAACGGACTCGACCGGCCCGCGCAGCGCGTCGCGGGCAGCATCCACCAGGGCGGCCTGGAGCGGCTCCAGCTCCACCGCTTCGCCGTCGGCCGCGATGTCGAGAATCAACGGCAGATAGTCCAGGGCCTGCGCGATGCCCTGCGGAACCGGGAAGGGCCCTGGGTCGTCGCTCTGCGCGCCAGCGGACGGACGGGCCCGCAGCGCCTGGGCCGCAGCCTCGTGCTGCCCCTCCGCGGTATCGAACAGCGCATAGCCCAGCGCCTCCCGGGCGGGAGCGGTGCCAACCTGGCCGAGCGCGTGCGCGGACGCGCGGGCCAGCAAGGGCTCGCCCGCGCTCCGCAGCGAGGTCACGAGCGCGGGCACGTCCTCCGCGTGCCCCAAGCGACCAAGAGACCAGGCGGCGCACGCGCGCACCGTCGGGTCCGGGTCCTCCACCAGCAGACCGCGCAGCGCTGCGGCCGCGCTGGCCTCACGCGCGCGGCCCAGGCCGAGCGCCGCGAAGGCGCGCACGCTACGGTCGCCCTCGCCCAGCAGGCCACGCAGCATGGGCACCACCCGGCGTCCGCCCATGCGCGCGAGAGACCACGCCGCCGTCGCGCGCAGTCGGCTCTCGGAGCCCGTGGCCAAGACCAGGAAGCGCGCGGCGAGGCTGTCGGGGGCGACGGCGCCCGCGCCCGTCAGCGCGCGCATGCGGAGGTCCCCGTCGCGCTCCGCGTTCTCGGCCAGGGCCAGCAGCGGGCCCGCCGCGTTGGGGTTCCCGAGGTGCCCCAGGATCTCCACCGCGATGCGCTGCTGCCGCGGATCGTCGTCGGCCAAGGCCTCGAGCAGCGGCTTGATGGCGCGGGCGCCCAGGCGGCGCAGGTTGGCGTCGGCGCTCTCGCGGGACGCCCCCGAGCTCGTCGCGAGCTGGATCCACGGCGAGGTCATCTGGTCGTAGAGGTCCACCACCAGCTTGCGGAAGACGGGGCGCTGCACGTGCGCCAGCGCCATCGGGAGCAGCTCCTGCTCCAGCACCTCGAGGGTCCCCTCACCCAGGTTGATCTGCATGGACATGCGGGCCGCCTGCGACACGAGCTCGTCGTCCGGCGAGGAGCGCACCACGCGCCGCAGCAGGGCGTCGGCGGCGCGCGTGTCGCCCGCCGCGAGGTGCAGCTCGGCCAGCTGGAAGTAGGTCGTGAAGAGCCTGTCGTTGAGCTCGATGGCGCGTTGATAGCTGGCGATGGCGTTGGCGGTGTCCTGCCGCGAACGATAGAGCTCGCCCAAGCGACGGTGACCCTCGGCGTCGTCGGGGGAGCGCAGCACGGCCTCGGCGGCGAACGCCACGGCGTCCTCGTCCCGGTAGAGCGCGTGAGCGTGCTCCGCCATCTGCTGCAGGTAGTGCGGAGCGCGCCGCGCGTCGGCCTCCACCAACCGCCGGAGCACATCGATGGCGGCGGCCCGGTCGCCCTCCACCACGTGCACGCGCTCGAGCGCGATCAGGCTCTCCACGTCGCCTGGGGCCAGCTCGATCAAGCGCGCCAGCGTGGCTCGCGCCGCCGGCAAGTCGCGGGGGCGCCGCTGCAGGTGAGCCTCCGACAGATAACGCCCGGCCTCGAGGTCCGGCGGGTCGGCCGCGAACGCGGCGCTCCACACGCCCAGCTGCCCCGCGAGCAGCCGCCGGCGCGCATAGATGGCCACCACACGCCGACGGGCCTCGCGGCGCGCAGCGCGCTCGACCCCGTCGAGGCCGATGACCCGCTGCCAGACCTCGATGGCCTCCGTGTCACGCGCCACCTGCTGCTGGGCCGACTGCCCCTCGATGGGACGCTCCAGCACCGTGGCGAGCCCACGCGCGTTGTCCACGTCGGTCGGAGCGAGGCGCACGGCCTCGCGGTAGGCCTCCTCCGCGCGGGCGTCCATGGCGTGGTCCGCGAAGACGCCCGCCAGCGTGGCGTAGGCCCGAGCGCGATCCGGCTCGGCCTGCAAGATGCGCTGCCAGGTGCGCACGGCCCCTGCTTCGTCGCCCTGATCCAGCTGCTGCTCCCCGAGCGCGATGAGGTGCGCTGGGTCGCTCGGGTCGATGCGCACCAGCTGCTCGACCTCACGCTGCGCGAGCTCCACTTCGCCCCAGCGCGTGTACAGCTCGGCGAGCGCCTCGTGCACGGCGGGGTCACTGCCGAACTGACGGCTCGAGCGCGCGGCCAGCTGGAGGGCCTCGTCGCGCTGGCCGGTCTGCATGAGCAGCTGTGCCAGCTCGACGACGAAGCGGGGCTCGCGCGGGGCGCTGCGGATCAGCTGCCGATACTCCGCGATGACCTCCGTCAGACGCCCGGAGCGAGCCAACAGCTGCGCCAGACGGACCCGCGTGTCGATATGACGCGGGTTGCTGGCCAGCGCGCGCCGGTAGGCCGTGAGGGCCTCCTCCTCGTGGCCCAGCTCGTCATGGAGCCGCGCCACGAGCTCCAGCGCCTCGAAACCCCCGCCGCCTCCTTGCTCGAGCTCGGTGATGAGCTCCGCCAGCCGGTCTCCGCGGCGGTAGGCCTCCACCAAGCCATCGTAGATCTCTGCCCGCACCCCAGCCTCGCGTCCGGACACGCGCAGCGCGCGCTGAAAGGTGGCGATGGCCTCCGCGACCTCACCGGCGGCCAGCTGCGCTTGCCCGAGCTCGCGTAGCACCGGCGCCAGCACGCGGTTGTCCCCGCGCAGCGACGTGACCACCCGCTCGTACTCGTCGATGGCGCGCTGATGGTGACCCGCTGCGAGCAGCGCGCGCGCGAACGCGGTGCGCTGGTAGATGCCCGCGTCCGCACCACGGGAGAGCTCGCGGTAATGCGCGGCGGCGTCCTCGAAGTCGTCCGCCGCGAGCGCCAGCTGCGCCAGCTCTTCGTGCAGCTCGCGCTGCGCTTGGTCCTCACGCGACAGGGCCAGCGCCCGCCCGAGCGCCGTGCGAGCACCCGCGACGTCGCCGGCGGCCGCCGCCAGCCGCCCCTCGGCCCCATGCGGCGCAGGGTCGTTCGGGCGCAGCGCCGCCGCCGCGCGGTACATCGCCAGCGCCTCCGCTCGCCGCTGCTGCGCCTTGTAGAGGTGCCCGAGGAGCATGCGCGCGGGGTAGGCCCGCTCGTCCGCGGCGACCTCCGCCAAGAGCTCCTCTTGGAAGCGGTCCACGCTGCCGTCGCGCTCTCGGTAGAGGTCCACCAGGCGCTGGAAGGCGAAGGTCTCGCGCGGATCGTTCGCGAGGATTGCGCGGTAGCGGGCGATGAGCGTCGCCGTGCGCTCCGCATCCGGCGTGGTCCCGCTCGCTTGGCCCGCCGGGCCGGGCCGCGTCTCGGCGCTGCCGGCCTCCGCCTCGCCGCCGTCGGGCTGCATCCC
Organism: Sandaracinaceae bacterium; assembly: GCA_020633075.1. Taxonomy (GTDB): domain Bacteria; phylum Myxococcota_A; class Polyangia; order Polyangiales; family Houyiibacteriaceae; genus JADJJE01. Next base: position 64,927 of record JACKEI010000001.1, on the reverse strand, counting down.
TGCTGGCTGCATCCCTGCTGGCCGCATCCCCGCGGGCCGCATCCCCGCAGGCCGCATCCCCGCCGGGCGCATGCCCGAGCTGGGCTGCATGCCGGCCGGCCCGGGTCGCATGGTGAGCCCCCAGTCCTGCGCGACCGCGTCCGTCGCCCAAGTCAGCACGGTGAGGACCATGGAGACGCTGAACAGCGTGGCGCGGGTCAGGGACACGGAGCCAGAGGCGGGCGAAGTGGAGCGCGCGGGGTCGGACACCGCGAAAGGATAGCGGGGATTGCTCGCGGTCGCAGGACTTCGCGCCATGACGCCCACGCCGGTTGCCCAGCGGGGTTCCGTGCACTAACTAGAGGCCATCGGATGGCGACCCGAGCGTGTCGTCACGCACGGGGGGCTGCCCCTGTAAGAGACAGAGAGCTCGCATGTCACGCCTCGCAGGCGCTCAAGTCGAGCGCCCCCCCGGAAAAAAGTACGCTAGCGCGCTGCGCTTCGCCGAGATCCGTCCGCCTCTGCCCGTGCCCCGCGCCGGCACCCTGCAGCGCTGGCGCGAAGGGCTGGCCGACGACTTCGAGCTCGCCCTCGAGGCGCCCATGGGGGCGTTTCGCGGAGATCTGGGGGAGCTCCGCATCGACGAAGGCGTCAAAGAGCGCGTGGTCTGGCTCCGCGAGGCCCTCGGGGCGCTGCGTGCGTTCGCCTTGGTGGTGCGCACCTCCGCCGAGGTGACCCCCAGCAAGCGCGACCGGGACCGACTGGCGGCGTGCTTGGACCTCGTGCGGGTGGACGGCGTGCAGCTGGTCTGGGAAGCCCGCGGCATGTGGGAGCCCGACGAATTCGCCACGCGCGCGGTCGAGCTGGGCACGGTCCCGGCCTTCGACCCGCTGCTGACCCCCGCCCCACTGGTGGGCCCGTTCCAGTACGCGCGCGTGCGCACCGTGGGTCAGCGCGCGCGCATCAGCGAGGGGCTGCTCTACGACATCGACCAGGCTCTCGCGGGCTCCGAGCGCGCCTACGTCGCCATCGAGTCGGCGCAGTCCTTCCGGCGCGCGACCGAGCTCCAAGCGCTCTTCGACGCGTAGCCCGATGGCCTCGCTGGGGCGCGTCTTGCGAGTCGACCGCCCGAGCGCCGGGCTGGTGGCGCTGACCTTGCGCACCGCAGGGCGGACCGAGGTCCTCGTGCTCGGCTCACACCCCGGGGCCTTCGGCGCAGGCTTCGTAGACACCCGGCCGCGTGGCGCCCCGGCCGACGCATTCGCCCAGGGGCTGCGTCGCCGCCTCCTCGGCGCGGACACGTTGCGGGTCGAGTTGGTGGACGGTGTGGTCTTCATCTCGTTCCTGCGCGCAGAGGGCGCAGAGGGCGCCGACGGCGCCGACGGCGCGGACGGCTCAGAGACCGACACCGCCGAGCACGACGCCGGGCCCACAGCGCGCGATCCCCACGTGGGGCCGGACACCTGGCTGGTGGCCAGTCGCGCTGCGGGGGCGCTCTGGCTGCGGACGGCAGAGCGGGTGGTGCTCGCCACGCACCCCCATGAGCCCTGTCCGTCGCCGCCCACCAACGAGGACGACGCGCGCCTGTCGCGCGCCGAGCTCGTCGTCGCGGGCCCGGCGCTGGTGCGCGCGGCCGCCGCCGAGTTGTTGGACAGCGGCCAGCGGGCCATCTCGCTAGCGCTCAGCCGCGCCGTCAAGCGTCTCTCTCGGAAGCGCGATGCCATCCTGGCGGACGCTCACCGCGCGGACAGCGCACCCACGCTGCGGCTCGACGCGGACTTGCTGCTGGCGCACCACAACGACGTGGCGCGCCAGGCGGACGGGACCGGCTGGGTGGACGTCACCGACTGGAGCCTGGCCCCCCCGGGGCCCCGCCGCATCGCGCTCGGCCGGGGCGAGACCCCCGCCGCCCGGGCCTCGCGGCTGTACCACCAAGCCCGCCGCATGGAGCGCGGCGCACGCATCGCCGAGGAGCGCTGGACGCTCGCCGAGGAACAGCTGGAGCAGGTGCGCGCGCTCGCCGCCCGCTGCGCCGCGGTCACGACCAGACGCGAGCTGGACGAGGTCGAGCAAGCGGGTCTCGCGCTGGGGCTCCGAGAGCTGGACGACGCCGCGCGCCCAGCCCGCCGCCAGCAGGCGGGCACCAAGGGTCGCTCGTCCGACAAGCGGGGCGGCAAGGACGCGCACCGCTCACCGTTCCGGCGCTTCGTCTCGTCGGACGGGCACCCCATCTGGGTGGGACGATCTGCGCGCGACAACGACGCGCTGACCCTGCACCACGCGAAGCCACACCACCTCTGGCTGCATGTCGAGGGGCGCGCCGGCTCCCACGTGATCGTGCCGCTGGCGCGGGGGGCGGTGGCGTCGAGCGCCCTGCTGGTGGACGCGGCTCAGCTGGCGGCGCACTTCAGCGACGCGCGCGACGAGGCCCTGGTGGAGGTCATCCACGCAGAGCGCCGCCACGTGGTCAAACCCCGCGGCTTCCCCGCGGGGGCCGTGAGGGTGGACCGACGCAAGACCCTGCTTCTGCGACAGGAACCCGCGCGCCTGGCCGCGCTACTGGCGGCCGAGCTACGGATCTGAGGGCTCGTGCGGAACGATCAAGAGCGCCCCGACGAGTGAATCGTCGAGGCGCTCTTTGTTCTGCCTCTCACCGGGCGATCCTGCACACGACCTCAGCTCGACACTAGGTCGATCCGAGCCGTGGCCGGGCTAGCCAAGGCGGGGGCCCCACAGAAGGGTGGTTACGCGCGGCGTTCCCGCGACGCGGACACCCGACTCAAGGGGCGCCCGCCGGGAACTCTCAGGCAGCCGGAGCGGCCGGAGCGGCCTTCTTGGTCGCCGGCTTCTTGGCAGCCTTCTTGGCGGCCTTCTTCGGAGCAGCCTTCTTGGCGGCCTTCTTCGGAGCAGCCTTCTTGGCGGCCTTCTTCGGAGCAGCCTTCTTGGCGGCCTTCTTGGCGGCCTTCTTCGGAGCAGCCTTCTTGGCGGCCTTCTTCGGAGCAGCCTTCTTGGCGGCCTTCTTGGCGACCTTCTTGGCGGCCTTCTTCGGAGCAGCCTTCTTGGCGGCCTTCTTCGGGGCAGCCTTCTTGGCGGCCTTCTTCGGGGCAGCCTTCTTGGCGGCCTTCTTGGGAGCGGTTGTCTTCTTGGTAGCCATAGTGGACCTCCTCCAGATGGGGTCAGCAGAACGAACGTACCGTATTGTCACGTCACGTCACGTGTCAAGCACAACCGAACATAATTTATACATAACTTTGTCTCTTTTGACCCAGAAAGGAGCCATTTATCGGAATAAACTGTTGAAATCACTCAATTTTGAAAAAACGTCGAGAAAGTACGAATTCGACCGTCCGGGGAGGATCTTTGCCCCGCCACGTCGATCCGGAGGCTGCGTTGACATCCCGGATTCCGCCCCGTACGGTGCGCGAACTGGAGATGACCATGCCGACCACTCGCTCCCCACGGCGTCCGCACATCCTGTCCCTCATGGGGGCGCTCAGCCTCGTCGTCTTGGCCGCCTGCGGCCCTTCGCAAGAGGAGCTGGACGCCGAGCGCGCCCGCGTGCAGGAGCTCCAGAGCGCGCTCGACGCGGCCAACAGCGAGCGGGCCGAGGTGGACGCGCGTCTGGCGCGGCTCACGGAGCAGCACGCCGACCTCTCCGCGCGGCTGCGAGCGCTTGGCCAGAACGTGGAGGAGCTCGAAGATCAGCGCTCGTCCCTCACGGAGAACCTGGAGCAGACCCGGCGGGCACTCGAGGAGCTGCGCGAGCGTGAGCGCCAGGCCCAGGCGCGCTTGGCCACCTTCCGCGGCCTGATCGAGCGGTTCCGGTCCATGATCGAGAGCGGCCGGCTGCGCGTCCGCATCGTGCGCAACCGCATGGTGGTGGAGCTGCCCACGGGCATCCTCTTCGACTCCGCTCGCTCGGAGCTGAAGGAGGAGGGGCTCAGCACGCTCAACGAGGTCGCCGCCGTGCTGCGCGAGATCGACAACCGCGAGTTCCAGATCGCGGGCCACACCGACAACGTCCCCATCCACAACCGCAATTTCGCGGACAATTGGGAGCTCTCCACGGAGCGCGCGGTGGTCGTGGCGCGCCACATCATCTCTCAGGGTGTGCCGGCCAACCGCATCTCCGCAGCCGGACACGGTGACACGCAGCCGATGGCCTCGAACGACACCGAGGAGGGGCGCGCCCTGAACCGCCGCATCGAGATCGTGCTGCTGCCCAACCTCGACGAGCTGCCGGATCTGACCGCGCTCGAGCACTGACGAGAACTGAACCGCCGTTCAGCTTCGGTTGACGCGCTAGCCTCCATCGAGTACAGTTCGCCGTCTTCAGGTCCTTCTACGGTCCTGTAGGCTGGTATTCGGCGCGACCGTCAACAAGCTGACGAGCCGCCCCGAATGACACGGCCGCGTGGTCCATCCGAAGCCTCTGCTCGGACGCAAACCACCGCGATCACAAGAAAATTTCTCTTGAGGGAGCCCTCATGCAAGCTGAACACGAGTTCAAGGTGGGCGACAAGGCAGTGTACCCTGCCCGCGGTGTGGCCGAGGTCGTGGCCATCGAAGAGCGCAACATCGGCGGCAACAAGATGGAGTTCTACATCTTGCAGGTGCTGGGCAGCGACCCGGACAGCCCCACCGGCGCCGACAAGATCATGGTCCCGGTCAGCAACGCCAAGAACGTGGGGCTGCGTACACTCCTGTCCGAAGAGGACATCACGGACATCTTCGAGATCTTGAACGAAGAGCCCGTCGCGTTCGACAACCAGACCTGGAACCGGCGCTACCGCGGGTTCATGGACAAGATCAAGACGGGCTCCCCCTTCGATGCGGCCGAGGTCATGCGCGACCTGTACCGCCTGCGCTGCGAGAAGAACCTCTCCTTCGGGGAGCGGCGCATGCTGGAGACGGCGCGCAACCTCATCGTCAAGGAGATCTCGGTCGCTCGCGGCCGGGACGAAGACAAGATCACGGCGGAGATCGAGTCCATCTTCGACGAAGCCGTCTGAGCCCCGCTGCACCAGGCGGCCCAGCCCGCCCGGTGACGAATAATCCTCGTCGCGCTACATCTGCGCGGTCGCTTCGTATATCCTGCGGCCGCGAGATGGTTGATCCTCATCACAGCGTCGATGTGACGGGCAGCGTACGCGCTCCCGGTCGCGAAGCGGGCGACACGCTCGACGGCTCGAGGATGCGAGTGGGTATCATGGCCATGTGGTCACGGTATAACTCGCGCGCGACGACCTCGCGAACGTTCCACTCCTCGCGCCTGAGGGACTGCTCTCACGAGCCCCCGGCGCGCTCACCACGACGCTCTTCGTCCCATATCGAGCGTCCCCTGAAGGTCTCTGCATGGCGAACAACAGTCTGCTCATCAACGTGGACATCGGTGAAACGCGGGTCGCGCTCATCGAAGACGGGCTCCTGGGCGAGCTCTACGTGGAGCGCAAGCGCGACCGCTCTCCGGTAGGCAACATCTACCTCGGCCGGGTCACGCGGGTGCTGCCCGGCATGCAGGCCGCGTTCGTGGACGTGGGGCTGGACCGGGCCGCCTTCCTCCACGTGGAAGACCTGCTGCCCGCCTCCGACCCGAGCGCCCGGACCTCCACGGACGAGGACGCGAGCGATCTCCTGGATGCCGACGACGTCGACGGGGCCAACGGCGGCAACGGCGCCGGCAAGGGGCAGAAGGCCAGCCAGCGAGTGTCCCGCAGCACCCCCATCCGCGAGGTGGTGCGTGAGGGGCAGAACATCCTGGTGCAGGTCTCCAAGGGACCCATCAGCACCAAGGGCGCGCGCGTCACGGCGCACGTCGCCCTCCCCGGCCGCTACGCCGTGTACATGCCCACCATCGACCACGTGGGCGTGTCCAAGCGCATCGGCAAGGACCAGGAGCGCAAGCGCCTCAAAGAGGTCATCGACGCCATCAAGCCGCCCGAGGGAGGCGTGGTGGTGCGCACGCTCGCGGCGGGCCTCACCAAGAAGAAGCTCAAGTCCGACATCGGCTACCTCGTGAAGGTCTGGGAGAAGACCGCCGAGAAGCAGAAGACCACCAAGCGCGCGCCCACGCTGCTCTACGAAGAGCCGGACATCATCCTGCGCACCGCGCGGGACATGTTCACCGAAGAGATCAACGAGATCATCATCGACGACCCGAAGGAGTTCCAGCGCCTGAAGGAGTTCCTGGAGCTCTTCCTGCCGGAGCGCGCGGGCGACGTGAAGCTCTACGAGGGCGACGACCCCCTCTTCGACGAGTTCGGCGTGGAAGAAGAGATCACGCGCGCCCTGTCCCGCAAGGTGCCGCTGCCCTCGGGTGGGTACCTGATCATCGACCAGGCCGAGGCGCTCACCGCCATCGACGTGAACACCGGGCGCTTCACGGGCAAGGGCAAGGACGTCGCCGAGACGATCTTCCAGACCAACCTCGAGGCCGTGAACGAGATCGCCTACCAGCTGCGCTTCCGCAACATCGGCGGGATCATCGTGCTGGACTTCATCGACATGGAGAAGGCCGCGCACCGCGACAAGGTGTACAAGGCGTTCCTGAAGGCGCTGAAGAAGGACAAGGCCAAGACGACCGCCGTGCGCATCAGCGAGCTGGGCCTGGTGGAGATGACCCGCAAGCGCACCCGCGAGTCGCTGGGGCGCACGTTGTACGAGCCCTGCTTCTTCTGCGACGGCACCGGTCAGCTCATGAGCAAGACCACCATCTGCCACGAGATCTTCCGGCAGATGCGGCGCGAAAAGGACGCCCTGCCCGGGTACAAGATCACCATCAGCGCGCACCCCGCGGTGTGCGACCTGCTGGAGCGCGAGGAGAAGAAGGCGCTCGAAGAGGCCGCCAAGCGCCTGCAGCGACGCATCGTGCTGCGGCCGCGTCGCGACTACCACCTCGAGCAGTTCGACCTCGCGGCCGACTGAGACTCGCGCATTGACGACCTCCCCCAGATCTTCGAGCCTACGCACGTGAGCGACACCAGCGATTCCCCTCCCGCAGACGCGGACGAAAGCGACGCCGAGGCCGCCCGGCGAGAGCAGCGCGTGACCATCAACAAGGAGTTCGAGTCCTTCGACGCGTTCGTGCACGAGTACGTGACCAACATCTCGCGCAGCGGGGCGTTCGTGAAGTCGCAGACGCCGCTGGCCATCGGCACCCTGGTGGACCTCAACTTCACGGTCTTCATGGACGACGTGGAGACCATCCACGGAGTGGGTGAGGTGGTGCGCGTGCAGGAAGACCCCCCCGGCATGGGCGTGGTCTTTCGCGAGCTGAGCCGCTACTCGCAGCAGCTCATCGGGCGCCTCCTGACGCTGCCGCGCCCCCCCGCGCCGGCGCCGACCACGAACAGCAGCGCGCCACCCCCTCCGCGCACCGAGCCCGAGACATGAGCGCGCCGCCTGTCGCGAGCCACGGCCTGACCGTGCGCGGACGCCGGGTCGCGGAGCTGAGCGACGCGGAGCTCGAGGCCGAGGCGCAGCTACGGCGCAGCGCCCGCGCCCGGGCGCCGCACCTGGTGACGCAGAAGAGCCACGCCGTGAGCGCGCCGCAGCCGCCCACCGCGTCCAACGCCCCCGTGGGCCGCCTGCTGGTGCGTCGCGAGCTCGAGCAATACCTCGCCAACCTGGAGCTGAAGCCCGGCGCCACGCTGGACACCGTGCGCGAGCAGTACTTCCGGTTGCGCGAGCGCTACGACCCGAAGAAGCAGAGCAGCGAGGAGAAGCGTCGCGTGGCGCAGGCGCTGGTCGACAAGCTCATGGGCGCGTACGAGGCGCTGAGCGCGCACTACGAAGCCAAGGGTGAGGTCTGAGCAGGGGCGCACGCAGGAGCGAAGTTCGACACGCGCCGTGGGTGTCTGGCAGGATGTCAGCCAGATGACCGGGGACGAGCACGACGACAGCGACAACGAGCCCTCGGATACTCCGATGTGGCGCATGCGGCGTCCCACGCCTGCGCTGGGCTTGGCTACCGTGGGGCTCGAGCAGCACACCGCGCCGGGCTATCGCCAGGCGGCCGCGCGGGTGGGCGAGGTGCTGGGGCAGCGCTACGAGCTGCTGAGCGTGTTGGGCAGCGGGACCGCTGGGTCCGTCTTCCGCGCCCGCGACGCCAAGACCGGCGCGGCCGTGGCGCTGAAGCTGCTGCACGAGAAGCTCAAGGGCTCCGCCCACGACCGGCTGCGCTTCGAACGCGAGGTCGCGGCAGCGGCCACGGTGCACCACCCCAACATCGTCCGCATGCTGGACCGCGGCCTCGAGCCCGACGGGACCCCCTACCAAGTGCTGGAGATCCTCGAGGGCCGCGCTCTCGACGCCGCCGGCGAAGACGGCCCGCTGGAGTTCGCCCCCGCGGTGGACATCACCCGCCAGCTGCTGGCCGCGCTCTCGGCGGTGCACCTGCACGGCTACGTCCACCGCGACGTGAAGCCCGAGAACATCTTCCTGCTGCGCAACCCCGACGGCTATCTGCAGGTGAAGCTGATCGACTTCGGGATCGCGCGCCTGCTGGACGACGCCAAGGGCGGCACCATCACGGATGACGACATGGTGCTCGGCTCCCCGTCGTTCATGAGCCCGGAGCAGATCTCCAGCGACCACCCCGTGTCCCCCGCCACCGACGTCTGGCAGACCGGCGCGGTGCTCTTCTACATGCTCACCGGCCGCCCGCCCTTTCAAGACAACAACCTCAGCAACCTGCTGGTCCGCATCGCCCGTGAGCCCGCTCCGAACGTGGCCACGTTCCGGCCCGACTGCCCCTACGCGCTGGCGGCCATCGTGGCCGGAGCCCTGCGCCGCAACCCCGAGCACCGCTACGCCGACGCCCACCAGATGTCCATCGCGCTGCACAAGGCCGCGAAGGACCTGGGGGTCTGAGCTGCCCCCGCGAGGCGTGCCCCGACCTCGCCGCGCGCCTCCGCCCCCGAGAAGACTGCGGCAGCTCTACCGCGTGCGTGTGAAGCCCCGGTAGCCGGTCTCCCCGCGCTTGCCGCGGAGGCGGTCGTTGACGCGCTTGACCAGACCGTAGAACCGGAAGAAGGCGATCAGCGCGCGCTGGTCGATGGTGCGGAGGGGCGCGTCCGAGCAGATCCATTTGTCGTCCGGCAGGCCCTCGTCGACGAAGCGCAGGCAGGCGCGCACGGGGAGCTGGTGCACGCTGCCGGCGGCGCCGCCCCGACCCAGGACCACGGCGTCTTGGGGGTCTCCGTCCTGGCCGGCGACCCCGACGACGGATCCGTAGTGGAAGGGACACGGGACGGGGCTGAGGAAGTCCACGCTGCCGTCCGCGCCGCGCTTGATGAACGAGCCGCGCGGGACCTCGATGCGCACGGTGGCGTGGGGAGGCAGCGGGGCGTCAGGCATCGCGCGACTCCTGGGCGAGCTCGACGCCGGTCATGAGGTAGCCCTCGGCGCGCACGAAGCGACCGGCGAGCACGTCCCCGGGGCGGAAGTCACCGGCATCGCGGAGGAACACCGCGCGGAACTCGCCCTCATCGGGGAAGGCTCGCAGCCCCTCCGGCAGCTCCACGCGCATGCCGTGGAAGCCGTAGAAGGTGCGCGTGAGCGTGTACTGGCACTTGTAGGCGCACTCCTTGGCGCTGAACACCAGCTTGCCCAGGAGGCCGCGGAGGGGCTCGTCGTAGGTGGCCAGCTGCGCTTCTTCGTCGGGCGTGAGCACGCTGCTGAAGAGCGACGCCTTGAGGGGCGTGTCGGGTTCCACGTCCACGCCGAGCGCCCGATGCGTGCGGCCGAGCGCCACGGCCGCCGCGCACCACCACTGGGTGTGCGTGATGGTCCCCACCAGCCCTTCCGGGAAGCAGGGTGCGCGGTCCTCGCCGACGGTCACCGCGCCCTCCGCGATGGCGAGCGAGCGCATCGCGTCCCGCGCGCACAGACGGCCCGCCGCGTATTGCTGCCTCCGGCTCTCGATCGCGCGCGCCACGGCCGCTTGCTCGGGCTCGAGCAGCACGCGTGCGGGGTCCACCTCGCGCGGGTCCACCTCGGCCACGGCCACCTCGGGGCCAAATAGACGCCGCGCGATGGCGCCGGCGGGGCGCGCGGCTCGGGGGTGGGTGCTCACGCCTGCTTGGCTACCCCGCGACGGGGACGGTGGCAACACCCGCGCGACAGGCCGGTGCAGGTGCGCTCGAAGGGCCGGAGCCCGGGTCGGGCCGCGCCCGGCTCGCCCCTCGCCCCCCGTGATTCCGAACTTGACCCGCGCGCCAATGAATCCGAGCCTGCGTCCAGCGTCCGAGCCGCTACGGCGGGCCGGGTGGCCCGTGTCACACCCTCTCGACCTCCCCTCTGGAGTCTCTTCCCATGAACGCCAAACGCGCTCCCCGCGTGCTCTCCGTCCTGCCCCTCGCCGTCACCGCCGTGTTGGGGCTGAGCGGCTGCTTCCGGCACGCCGAGGTCATCACCACCATCGGCAATCCCTTCGTGGTCGGGGGCGTGATGCCCAACACGGTGCAGCAGCTGCACGCGTCCACCGAGAACCAGCGCCAGATCCCGCCCGGCTCGCTGACCGACGAGGCCATCCTCACGCGCATGGACGAGAGCGCCGCGTGCTTCAGCGTGTCGCTGCGGGCCATCGACGAGGGCTCCGGCCAGACGTGGACCGACCTGCGCAACTGGAACGTCAGCCTGCTGGTGGACAACGTGGAGATGGTGGACCCCGCCATCGAGCTGCACCCGCCCGAGCACAACCAGTACCAGGGCGTCTCGTGGCAGCAGGTGCAGGTGGGGCAGCGCACCGTCTGTGTCGACCGCAACGGGGTCGAGCGCGCGCCCAACACCATCACGCAGGCCAACCCCTGCGGACGCTGGGAGACGCGGCCCATCATGGAGGGCCGCTGGCTGCCCGCCTTGGTGACGGTGACCACGGCCACGGGCGAGGTGTGCTTCCAGAACCAGGGCTACCTCACCGCCAGCAGCGCGCAGGTCACCCTCAAGATGGAGCGCGCGCGCCGGCGCCTGGACTTCACCTGGGAGTTCCGCTGAGTCGCGGCTGAGCGGGCTGTCCGCTTTGCGGCGGTGCGGCGATGCGGGACGGCGGAGCAGGAGCGCCGGACGAGCCAGGGAGGCTGACCATCCTGAGCCGCGCTCGAGCAGCCCGTCGAAGAACGGGCTGCTAGCGACGGCCCCGTAGGTCTCCGCGCACGCCGTAGATGAGCACCGCGAAGAGCTCGCGCGGCAGCGCGTGGACCAGGGCCTCCTCGGCCGGGGGCACGCCGGCCGCCTCCGCTCCTGCGAACCACTGAGCGAAGACCCGCCGCGCACGGAACACGTGGTACGCGTCGGTCACCACGAGCACGCGCGCGTCGGCGCCCAGGATGCGCGCCGCATACTGGGCGTTCTCGCGCGTGGAGGTCGAGCGCTCCTCGAGCACCACGCTCTCCTCGGGCAAGCCCCGCGCCACGGCATGCGCCGCCGCCACGGACGCCTCGCTGGGCCCGAAGCGGCCGATGCCCCCCGTGAACACCACGCGCGGCGCGTGCCCTTGGTGGTACAGATCCAAGGCGAGCTCGGCCCGACGGGCCAGCGCGCGGCTGGGGCTTCCGTCGGGCAGCACGCGGCAGCCCGCCACGACGATGGCGTCGTAGGGACCGACGGGCGGCGGCTCGAGTCCGCGCGCCACGAGCAAGGCAGCAGCTACGCTCGAGAGGCTCACCAGGGCCAGCGTACGCCCGAGAGCGGAGCGAGCCAGCGGAAGCTGCCGGGCGCGCGCCCGTGACACGCGGAAGACCGCGTCCAGGAAGCAGTGGAGGCGCACCGAGGCGCGCGCCAGGCGGCGGAGACACTGGGGTGGCGGAGGCACCCTGCCAGCGTCGGGCGCCGGCGTGACGCAGCCGGTGCGGGCGCGAGGAGGTCTCCGGGCATTTCTGTGGCGTTCTCGTGGCGCTCCCTTTTTGTCACTTCGCGGATCAGCCGATAGACTGGCCACGTGCTGTCCCCCTCCCACGTCCGTCTCTGCCTGACGACCGTCGCCGCCCTGTGCGCGCTCGCGCCCGGCGACGTGAGCGCGGACATCTACGAGTGCCGCCGCGCGGACGGGAGCACGCACTACACCAACGCTCCGGCTGGGGAGCGCAACTGCCGCGTCGTGGTGCACGGCAGTGACCGCCCGCGCACGGCCGCGCCGGACCGGCCGGCCATGGAGGGTGCCAGCGACTTCCAGCGGCCCTCGAACGCGAACGAGCGCTCGAGCGACCCGGGCCGCTACACCCGCTACGACGCGTACATCCGCGAGGCCAGCCAGCTGTACCAGCTGCCGGAGTCCTTCGTGCGGGCGGTGGTGCGCGTGGAGTCGGACTTCAACCCGAACGTGGTGTCCAACGCGGGTGCCATGGGCCTGATGCAGCTGATGCCCAGCACGGCGCGCAGCATGGGCGTGCGGGACCCCTTCGACCCGCGCCAGAACATCCTGGGTGGCACGCGCTACCTGCGGGTCCTGGCCAACTCGTTCAACGGGGACCTGGTGCTCACGGTGGCGGCCTACAACGCCGGTGGCGGCGCCGTCACGCGCTACCGCGGCGTGCCCCCGTATGCCGAGACGCGCCGCTACGTGCAGCGCGTCCTGCGCCACTACTACGCGTACCGCTCGGGCCGCGTCGAAGCGCAGCGCTGACGAAGCGTCAGCGTTGGCGCCCCTCAGACGTAGCGCTGCGTGGCGGCGTCCCAGACGTGCGCGGGCACCGTCTGCTCGTCTTCGCTGCGCAGCGGTGACTTCAGCGGCCGGTAGCCGTCCGTGAGCGGGATGTCGTCCACCAGGCGCACGCGCTCGGGGCGCTCCAGCTCCGGCAGCCTCCGGACGAAGGCGCTGAGCGCGTCGAGGTCGAAGGCGCCTGCGTCGCGCGGGACGATCACCGCGGTCGCCTCGTCGTACTTGCCCGTGCGGTGCCCGACGACGACCACGCGGCGGATGCCGTCGAAACCATAGAGGGCGTCCTCGATGCTGCGCGACGCCACGTCGCCCGCTTCGCGGTGCAGCACGTCCACGGCGCGGTCCACGAACCAGAAGTCGCCGTCCTCGTCGCGGCGCATGATGTCGCGCGTCACGAACCACGTGTCCCCCTGCTCGAAGACGCCCTTGCGCAGCCGCCGCTCGCTCTCGCCCTTCTCCACGTAGCCGTCGAAGGCGCTCATGGGCTGGTCGCCGTCCACGCGCGCCAGCAGCACACCCAGCTGCCCCGCGCCGGCGGGGATCAAGAAGCCGCGCTCGTCCTCGAAGGGCTCACCGGCGTCGAAGTCGTAGCGCACCAGCGCCACCTCGGCGCTGCCCGGGAGCGGACGGCCCACGGCCCCCACCTTTCGTCCCAGGGTGTTGGCCAGCACGCAGTTGCCCTCCGTGGACGCGTAGAACTCGAGCACGTGCACGTCGCCGAAGCGGTCGCGCAGGCTGCGCCAGTGGTGCGCGCGCATGCCGCTGCCGGCGAAGAGGCGCACGGGGATGTTGTTGTCCACCGCGGAGGGCGGCGCCTCGAGCAGCTCGCTGACCATCTCGCCGGCGTAGAAGACCACGCTCGCTCCGTAGCGCCGCACCTCGGGCCAGAACGTGCTCGCCGAGAAGGGCGCGCCCAGCGCCAAGCGCGCGCCGCCCACCAGCGCCCCGCCGACGGTGACCAGCATGCCGGCCGCGTGATGCAGCGGCAGGCAGGAGTAGACCGTGTCCTTGGGCGTCAGCGACGCGGCCGCCGCAGCACCGTAGGCCGAGAAGGCCCAGCGGCGGTTGGTGATGCGCGCCGCGCGGGGCTCTTCGCCTGCGCCCGCCGTGAAGATGATCATGCCCAGGTCCGACGCGCGACCGGGGTTCGGCCGGTACCACTCGGGGATGGCGACGGCGACCGGGTCGATGGCCTCCATGTCGATGACGTCGGGGTCGAGCTTGCGCTGCTCACCGCCGCCCCCCAACACCAGCACGCGCCGCGCGCTGCGCCCGGCCGGCAGCGCCGCCTTGGCCTGCGCGGTGTTCTCCGGGTCGCAGACCACGTACTGCACCTCCACGCGCGAGAGGGCCCGCGCCACGCTGACGCGCCGCTCGTCGGGGGACAGCAGCACCGCGACCGCGCCGAGGCGCGACAGGGCCGTGACCACCGAGAGGTAGCTGGGCCGACCATCCATGAGCACGGCCACGCGCTCGCCCGGGCGCACGCCGCACGCGATGAGGCCGCGGACCACGTTGTCCACGCGCCGGTCGGCCTCCGCGTAGGAGAAGGCCCGCCCCTCCCACAGGAAGAAGGTGGCGTCGGGCATCTCGCGGCGCTGCTCGGCCAGGGTGCGCCCGAGGCTGACCAGGGAGCTGGCCTCGATGGCGCGCAGGGTCTGGATGCGAGGCACCTGATAGCGCAGCGTGCTGATCCAGCGCGTGAAGCTCTCGGCGGAGTCACTGGCGCGCGACATCGCCGTGCCCACGCGACGCGTGAAGGCGTCGTAGAACAGCTCGATGTCGAACTGGATGTCGTCGAAGGGCGCGTCGTCCCCCTCGAGGCGCGCGTCTTGCTGGGAGAGCCGCTGAGGGCGCCCGCCCTTGCCCTCTTTCCAGAACATCCAGTCCACCACGGTGGGCCACGTCTGGCTGAGCGCACGCGAGCCCACCACGATGCCGAAGTGCCCGGCCTTGATGGACACTTCGTGCACCTCTGCGTTGGGCGCGGCGCGCCGGATGGCCCGCACCGCAGGGGGCTGCGCGATGGCATCGCGGGTGCCGATGAAGGCCAGCACGGGCACGGTGATGTCGGCCAGCGACACCGTGCGCCCGTCGAGGATGAAGCCCCCCGAGGTCATGCGGTTGTGCACGATGAACTGGTCCACGAAGTCCCGCAGCGCGGGCCCCGGCCAGGCCACGAAGCCCTCGCCCCCGAGGAAACGGCGCCGGCTCTCACGCTTCTCGAGCGCGGCGCGGTCGTGCAGCTTCTGCACGAAGTCCACCACCTGCGAGGCCTCCTTGCGCACGCTGAGCAGCTTGAAGCCCGTGCTGGTGAGGAAGCCCGGCAGACCGGCGATGCGGTCCAAGGGTTCCTGGATGGCCTTCGCGGCCGCCGAGATGAGCGGCCCCGCCAACGCGTCGTTGAGCCCCGGCAGGTTGCGGTAGATGTCCACCGGGCTGCCGAAGGTGATGAGCGACTTGATGCCCGCACTGCGCCGGAGGGCGGCGGTCTGGTAGCAGAACATGCCGCCCTGCGAGTAGCCGGCCAGGTGCACTTGCTCGCCCGTTGCCGCCACCACGCGGTCGATGGCGTCACTCACCGCGCCGATGTGGTCGTCGAGGGTGCGGTCCATGCCGCCCTCCTCGCGCTCGGGCGCGCCGAAGTCCACCAGCCACACGTCGAGCCCGCTGCGCAGCAGCGCACGCACGGAGCTGATGTCCGGAGCGATGTCGTAGACCTCGCTGGTCACCATGAGGGGCGGCACCAACAAGATGGGCGCGCTCAGCCGTGGCTGGTGCTGGTCGTCGCCGTAGCGGCGCAGCTTGTAGACCCGGTCGCTGTGCAGCACGCGGAACGGGGCGTGCTCAGGGTCGGCGAAGCGGCCCACGCGCAGCAGCTCGAGAGCGTTCTGCGCCCCCATGCCGAAGCGATCGGAGAACGACAGCGAGCCAGTCGGGGCGTCGGAGGCAGCGGGACCAGAGGGTGACGTCGGCATGCGGAGAGCCAGGGGTCAGAGGGACGAGACGTGCGCCGTCGGCGTGCGCGGGCAAGCCAGCAGACTACCATGCATGCCTTCCGACTCACGGCAGAACCCATGACACTCAGCGCGCTCCCAGAATGGCTGGTCGCCACCCGCGAGTCCCTGCGGGACGAGCTGGCCTCGCTGAGCGAGGACGAGGCGCTGCTCTTCGCGCAGTCCACCGAGGCGCTGCGCGACGCACCCTACCGCGTGTACCCGTTGGGGGAGCGGCCCGGGGAGGCCGCGCTGCTGACGGGCCTGCTGAGCCTGCGGCTCTACGTGATGCACGAGGCCCTCAACCCCCTGGTGACCAGCGAACACGCGGTGGCCAGCGCCCGGCGGCTCACCCTGTTCTTGGTCGAGCGCGAGCGGCGTGAGCGGAGCGCGCACGCGGAGCGCCAGCGGGCCGCCGCACATGCGGAGCGCGACGGCCGGGCCAGCCGCGCCGGGCGCCACGGCCCTGCCGCGCCGGACCTGGTGGGGCTGCGCTACGACACCCTGGCGGCGCTCAACCCGCCGCCCCCCGCGCTGTTGCAGGCCGCGTGCGCGCACGGCGAAGGCACGAGCGAAGCGGCCGCCGCTGCAGAGGGCGGACAGGCGCGAGGCGCGTCGCTACACGCGGCAGACGATCCGCTCGCGCCGGAGTCCGTCGGAGCGCTGGTCACGCGCTGGGAGGCCGCGCGTGCGGCGGAGAGCTTCGGCACGTACCTGCGCAAGAAGCTGGCGCAGAACCTGGACTTCTTTCGGCACGGCTTCAGCCTGCCGGCCTACTGGTGGCGTAGGCGCCGCATCCGGCGCGCCCTGACGCCCGCGCTGCTCGGCAACCCCGTCGTGATGGAGACCTACTTCGCCATCGAGCAGGTGGGACCCATCATCGACGGCTTCGTGTTCCGGGCGCGCGGGAGCAAGCTGGGCCGCGCGGCCGGCGTCGCGGACTTTGCGTTCTTGTACATGCAGATGGCCGACGAGCTGGTGGACAACCTGGTGCACCACCTGGGGGCCGAGGGGGTGCTCGGCCTGGTCTCGGAGTACTACCCTCGCTCGCTGCGCTCGGCGCTGCTGATCCCCTTCGAAAACCTGAGCGACGACGCGCTGCGCGCCGCGGGGCTCGCGCCGGAGACGCCCATCCCGAAGTACCGGGTCACGTTCTCGGGGCTCATGGCGCTGCTGACGGATCTGCGCGCGCTGCTGCTGGCGGAGACGCAGCGCGCGGAGGCGGCTGGCTACGCAGGGGTCGCGAGCGAGCTGCAGGACTTCTTTCATCACTGCTTCGGCACGTACCTGGACGAGCTCTACCTGCCCGCCATCGCGGGCCGCGCACGCACCCTGGACCAGCTGCCCCTGGCCGACGTGCAGTGGCACTTCTTCCGCAAGAACAACCTCGTGATGATGCGCTACATGGCGCTGCGCGCGCGGCTGACGGGGCTGGACCCCGCCGCGCACGGGCTCTCGCTGCAACGCTGGGGCTACCTGCTGGCCACCTTCCAGGTCTTCGACGACATGAAGGACGTGTGGGTGGACTTCGGCTTCCAGCCCAATTACGCGCTGCAGAGCGCCGCCACCCTCTTCCCGGACGAGTACGCCTGGCTGGGGGAGCACCTGGCGCTGGCATCGGGCGGGACCGAGGCTCCAGCCGGCGTCACGCGCGACGAGGTAACCTGGCTGAACGCCAAGGTGCCCCGCACCATCTTGCACGCCTTCCGCCTGAGTCGCCTCATGGCGCTCTTCTGCTTCGACTACCTCGCGCTCTACGCGTGGGATCACCGCTGGCGCAAGAACTGGATGGGACGGTACCGCGCGTTCAACCCTGAGGGCCCTGCCGAGTCTGCGGCGCGCACGTGGCTGAGCGAGGCGCGCGCGGAGGCCGCCACCGGGCACCCTGCGGTGGACACCTTCTTCGCAGTGGGGCGCGCCCTCACGAGCGCGGGTGACGCGGTGACCGGCGAAGAGCGTCTCGCCTTCCTGCTGGACGCCGTCGCCTACGAGCACGCGGGCGCCGTCTACCGGGCCACGCTGCCGAGCCCACGTGCCTTCTACCGCTACGCGACGCTGCGCATGATGCTGCCGGCGCGCGAGAAGGTGCGCCTGCTGCGTCGCTTCCTGCGGCGGCACGCAGACGCCGTGCGGGTGGGGATCGCGGGGCTGCGCGGGATGGGTGGCCCGGAGGCCCCCCAAGCGCGCGCGCTGGCCAGGGCCCTCGAGACCATGCTGGAAGGTCGCAGCCCGCGCGCCGTGAGCCCCGAAGACGAGCTCAGTCGTCTTTGAGCACGATGTCGACCATCAGGTCGGCCGCGACGGCCTCGATGGCGGCGCGCACACTGGGCAGCGGCAGGTCGCCCGGCAGGTGCAGCGTGGCCGCCGCCTTGAAGAGCTGCCCACCGGACATGGGCGCGCCTTCACACGCGGTCTCCAGCGACTCCATGTTGACGCCCAGCTCGGCCAGGGCGCGGGAGACCGCCTGCACGATGCCCGGACGGTCGCTGCCCACGAGGTCGAGCTCCACCGTCCTGCGCGGCTCGTCGTCGGCTGGCGCGCTCCCGCGCTGCACCATCACCCGCAGCGCGTCCGTCGTGAGCCCCACCAGCGCGGCCTCGAGCGCGTCGCTGGCCTCGTCCTCGACCGTGGCGCGCACGACACCGGCGAACTGCCCGGCGAGGTGGGAGAGGCTGCTCTCTACCCAGCTGCCCCCGTGGGAGGCGATGGTCCGGGAGAGGGACTCAACGAGACCGGGTCGATCCGGTCCGACGATAGTGATCACCAGCGACTGCATGTTGGCTCCGAGTGCGCGGCGCGCGCAGGCGCCGTGGGTGGCTGGGTAGCATACGTGCTTTCGTGGCTCAGGGGAGCCCGAAGGCGCGCTGCAGCAGGATTGGATCCGCCCCGTGCAGCCGGCGCACGGTGGTCGCGTCCGCCGCCCGGACGTCGCCGTCCAAGCGGACACGATGGCGGAGCACCAGGTCGCCGCCTGGGGTGATTCCGATGGGGCGCGACTGCACCTCCACGCGCTGGTCCGGGCCCACGCCGCCGCGGAACACGACCTGCTCGGCCACCGGCTCGAGCAGCAGGGGGTCGAGCCCGGCGCGCACCATCACGCGGGAGGTCGCCTCGTCGCACCAGTCCACGTAGGCGGGGTGGTTCGCGTGCCCGAGCGGGTCCATCGACGTGTAGAAGGGGCGCAGTTCGAACACGTCCGTGGGGCCGCTGACCGCCTCGAAGGAAGGCAGCTCGACGCCGCTCCCCTCGTCGTGCTCCGGGAAGGCCTCGGTGACCGACTCCGGCGCGCGGACCGGCGTACGCAGCCCGAGGTCGATGTGCACCCACTCTTGGGTCGCCTCGGCGACGACCTCGCCCGCTTCGTCCAGGATGCGCACCTCGCGGCTGCTGATCATGTCGCGCCGAAAGCGGCAGACCCAGGTGCGGGCGCGGAGGGGCTCGCCGTAATAGGTCTCGCGCCGGTGCTGCACGGTCATGGTGCGCACCACGAAGGCGGTGCCCGCCTCGCTGAAGCGCCGGGCCGACCACCCCGCCCTGCTGCTGGCGCCGACGGCGGCCTCCTGGAAAGCGCGCCAAAGATCGCCGGCGCGGGCGGCGTCACGCATGCTGAACGCGTGACGCGGGAGCGCGATGGGGAACTCCCACACAGCTTGAGTCATACACGGGCGTAGCCCACGCTCGGGCCGCGGACCAGCCTCCTGCGCGCGTGACGGACCGGACCGATGACAGATGCCCCGCCACACAGAGGCGCGGTACTGCTACAGTCACAGGGTCAGCATGGTCACCTCGACGCCACCGCCAGGACGCCCCGACTCCCCGACCATCCGCGAGGCGCGGCCGAGCATCCCCGACACCAACACCTTCGGGCGGGTGGCCGTGCCACGCCAGGCCGCGGAGCTGGACAAGCTGATCGCCACCGTGACCAGCCCACCGGCGGCGCGTTTGGTGCACCGCAGACACCTCGCCGCAGGGGGCATGGGCGAGGTGGCGGAGGTGCGCGACACGGGCCTCGAGCGCCTGGTGGCGCGCAAGACCATCCACAAGGGCATGGACGACTTCCGCTCGCTGCTCTCGTTCGTGCGCGAGGCACGCGTGACGGGCCAGCTGGAGCACCCGCACATCGTCCCCGTACACGAGATCGGCCTCTGCGAAGACGGACGGCTGTTCTTCACGATGAAGCGCGTGGACGGCGCCAACCTGCGGGCGATGATCCGCACCCTGCCGGAGAAGCGGCTCTCGCACCACACGCTCATCGACCTGATCGACATCGTGATCAAGGTCTGCCAGGCGCTGGCGTTCGCGCACAGCCGGGGGGTCATCCACCTCGACGTGAAGGCATCCAACGTGATGGTGGGTGACTTCGGCGAGGTCTACCTCATGGACTGGGGCGTGGCGCGCATCCTGGACGAGCACGCGCGCGGCGGCATGCTCGAGGACGGCCCGCGTGTCAGCTCCACCGAGCCACTGGTGGACCACGGGCCCGCCATCGTGGGGACGCCCAGCTACATGGCGCCGGAGCAGGCGCTCGGCGAAGATGCGCGCATCGACGGGCGCGCCGACGTGTTCGCGGTGGGGTCGATGCTCTACGAGATCCTGACGCGGCGGCCGCCCTACCAAGCGGACACCGTGCTGGCGACGCTGGTGATGGCGGCCTCCGCGCGCCACCCTAGCCTCGAGTCCCTGCTGGGCCCCGCAGACGTGCCCCCTGAGCTCGCGCGCATCGTGAAGAAGGCGATGCACCCGGACTTCGAGCACCGCTACAACACGGTCGAGGAGCTGCGCGAGGACCTGGTGCGCTTCTCACGCGGCGGCGGCGAGTTCCCGACGCGGACCTACGAGCCCGGGGCCGTCATCACGGAAGAGGGAGCGCCGGGGGACGAGGCCTTCTTCATCGTGTCGGGCACCTGCGAGGTCGAGATCCAAGGGCGACGCATCCGCGAGATGGGCCCCGGAGACGCCTTCGGCGAGATGGCCATCCTCAGCCCCGGGCCGCGCACCGCCACCGTACGCGCCGTGGACGAGGTCACCGTGGAGGTCGTCAACGGCGCCGCCCTGGCTCAAGAGCTGAACACCATGAAGCCCTGGATGAGCATGTTCGTGCGCACCCTGGCGGACCGCTTCCGTGAGCGTGACGCGCCGCCCACGGACCCGAGCGAGCCTCCGCCGGGCTGCTAGCGGGCCGCCCCGCTTGACGAAGGCCCCCGGGATGCGCACCCATGTGCCATGCCCCACTCCGTCCACACCCGGTCCGACACGGTCCAGCCTCGCCCCGCCGCAGCGGCCTCGCGTGGCCGCTGGACGTACCGGCTGGGTCGCTGGCTGGGCATCGACGTGTACGTGCACGCCACCTTCCTGGCGCTCCTGGCCTTCTTCGGCCTGCGCGCCGGGCTGAGCGGGGGTGCCGGCGCGGGCCTCGAGCAGGTCGCGTGGATGGTCGCCCTGTTCGGGTCCGTCGTGCTGCACGAGTATGGACACGCGCTCGCCGCGCGTTCCTTCGGCATCGGCACGCAAGACATCACGCTGTACCCCATCGGTGGCGTGGCCCGCCTGAACGCCATGCCGCGCTCACCGGGCGCGGAGCTGATCGTCGCGGCCGCGGGGCCGCTCGTGAACATGGCCTTGGCGTTTGTCTTCGCGCTGGGGCACACGCTCAGCGCGGACGCCGGACAGGGTGCGTTCAACGCGGCGGGTGAGCTCGCCTGGCCGCTCCAGTTCGCGGTGATGAACCTGGGCCTCGGCATCTTCAACCTGGTGCCGGCGTTCCCCATGGACGGCGGTCGCATCTTGCGAGCGCTGCTGGCCACCCTGGGCAACCGCGTGCGCGCCACGGTCTGGGCGGCGCGGGTGGGTCGCGTGCTCGCGCTCGGCTTCGTCGTGGCGGGCCTCTTCGGCAACCCCATGCTCATGCTGCTGGGCGCCTTCGTCTGGTTTGGCGCTGGGGCCGAGGCGGGCGCCGCCGTGCGCGAGGAGCAGCTGCTGGGCGCGTCCGTGCAGCAGGCCATGTCGCGGCGCTTCCTGACGCTGTCGCCGTGGACCCAGCTGGGCGAGCTGGCGCAGCGAGAGCTCGACATGACGTTGCTGGAAGACGGCGTGTTCCCCGTGGAGAGCGGCGGCGCCGTGGTAGGCATCGTCACGGCGGAGGCGCTGCGCGACGGCCTGCACGACCTCGGGCCCAAGGGCTACGTCGCCGACGTGATGACCCGCGACATCCTGTGCGTGCGTCCGTCGGACGAGCTGAGCGGGACGCTGCGGGCGCTCCATGGGCGCACGCTGGCGGCCGCGCCGGTGGTCATGGCGGGCCGCCTGGTGGGCATGCTGACGCCGCGCGGCGTGGCTGCCTTCATGGGCGGGCCACAGCTGCGCCACGCGTAGCGAGCGGCGCCACGCGGTGGACCGGCTCAGCGCTCGTCGCTCGGGCCCCAGAGGTCGCTGCAGTCCTCGACGCCGCAGTCACGCTCTTCGCTCGGGCCCGTGAGGTCGCTGCAGTCCTCTACGCTGCAGTCGCGCTCGTCGCTCGGGCCGCGCAGGTCGCTGCAGTCCTCGACGCTGCAGTCGCGCTCGTCGGCCGGGCCGCTGCCCTCGCCGCCGCTCGACGCCTCGGGGACCTCACCACCGGACGCGGCGCAGCCCACCAGGGGCGAAGAGGGGATGGCCAGCGCCATCGCGGCGGCCATGAACAGGTCTTTGTTGATCTTCATTCGTCGTTCCTTGGTCGAAGTACGCGAGGTCATGGGACACCACCGCGTCGCTGCGAGACGGCCTCGTGGGCCACCCCCACATCGGAGAACGGCACCGCGCCCCCTCCGAGAATCTGTCGTTGCTCGTGACCGCGACCAGCGATGACCACCGCGTCTCCTGGCGTCGCGCTGGCGATGGCCGCGTGGATGGCCGCGTGTCGGTCCGGCAGCCGGTGCCACTGCGCGCGTCGCGGCGTGGGCGCGCCCTGCTCGATGGCGTCCAGGATGCGCTCGGGGTCCTCTCGGCGGGGGTTGTCGTTGGTCAGGTACACCGTATGCGCGTGCTCGTCGGCGATGCGACCCATCTCGGGGCGTTTGCCTTGGTCGCGCTCGCCGCCGCAGCCGAAGACGCAGGCGAGGCGGCCGGCCGTTCCGTCGATGAGCGCCCGAGCCTCCAGCAACGTGCGGGCGAGCGCGTCGGGCGTGTGCGCGTAGTCCACCACCACCAGCGGGCGGCGCGCCACGAGCTCGAAGCGCCCGGGCACCCCCGGGAAGGCGCGGATGCCCTGCCAGATGGCCGCAGCCTCATAGCCCAGCGCCGCTGCCGCCAGCGCCGCGCCGAGCGCGTTCTGCACGTGCACGGCCCCCACGGCGGCGAGCCGCTGCGAACCCGAAAGAGCCTCGGAGCGCGGGCTCGCGGAGACCTCGCAGCGGGTGCCATCGACGCTGGTGTGGATGGCGTCAGCGCGGAGGTCGACGGGGAGCTGCGCGCAGTCGGGGTGTACGTCCCCGACGACCCAACCGAAGCGTCGCACGCCGGGGTGTACCAGCGCGTCCAGCAGCGCGCTGCATGGGTCGGCGAGGTTCCAGACCACCGCGCCATCCGGCGGGACGGTCATGAAGAGCTGCGCCTTGGCCGCGAGGTAGGCCTCCGGGGAGCCGTGCGTGTCGAGGTGATCGCGCGTCAGGTTCGTGAACACCGCGACGTCTGCTGGCCACACGCGCGCGAAGCCCGCCGCGAGGGCCTTCGAGGTGGTCTCCACCGCGATGGTACGGACCTGTTGCGCGACCGCGGCCCGGACGAGATCGCCGAACGCGTCGAGCGAGACGTCGGCCGAGCGCTGCTCGTCCCCCAGCCAGGTGCCGAGCGTGGTCGCGCGCGCCGAGGTCTCGCCCGCTGCCGCGACGATGGACGCCAGCATGCACGTGGTGGTGGTCTTTCCGTTCGTGCCCGTCACCCCGACCGAGCGCAGCCGGGGCCGCAGCGTGCGCAGCTCGGCAGCGGACGTGCCCGGCGCGGGCTCGGGAACGGCAGGGGCTACTGCGCGACCTAGCGGAGGGGTCGGACTCACGGTGGCGGCGAGGTTAGCAGGCCGTCGACGAACCCACCCTTCTATCGCGGTAGCGACCAGCCCTTTGCGATGGCTCACCTCGTCGGTACCGATGCGCGTGACGTTCTCGAGCGGCGGCGACTTCGCCTTCTTGGCGCGCCTGTTCGACCCACTCCTAGTGTCTGGATCGCTCGAAAGAGCGACGACGGGCGCGCCCACGAGCGCCTCGCGGGAAACGAAGGTGGGCGCGCGCTGCGGGAGGGGTGATGCATCTTGTCATCGCGTTCAGCGCGTTGTACGAAGCAGACGTCCGCCACCGGTGCGCGATACGCCCCCCGCTTCATGGACGACCAACGCGACGAGCAGCCGCCCGAGGTCGACGAGGGCAGAGTGGCCAAACCATCACGGGTCGAGGCAGCCTCCGCGACGGCTTGGGTCATTCGCGCGCGGCAGCTGCGAGAGCCAGCGCTACGCAACGCATGCGTGCTGACGTTCGGCTTCTTCGTCTTCGCGTGGAGGATCGCCGCGCGGCTCCTCGACGACTTCCAACAAGGCGGAGACCGCTGGCGGCAAGCGGACTGGCTGGTCAATGGGGCCGTTCGTCGTGGGGCGTTTGGTGACGTCGTCCTCTGGGTCGCAGACGCCGCGGACGTCGCGCCCGTGTCGTTGGTCATTCTGGCGCAGGCCGTCTTGCTCGGTGGCTTCTTGCTGGCTTCGTATGTGGCCGTCGCGCGGCTGCGCTTCCCCAGCCGCCTGACGCTCCTGGCGCTGTCGCCGCTGTTCGTCGGCTTCTGGGCGTGGGACACGGCTGGGGTGGGGCGGAAGGAGATCTTGGTCTACGGAGCTATGGGCGTTCTGCTCGCCGCTCCACGATCGTGGGCCGCCTTGCTGTTCTCCGGGGCGCTGTTCAGCGTGGCCGCCTTCGCTCATGAAGCCATGCTCTTGTTCTGGCCGCTCTTTGTCGCCGCGTTGTGGGTCTGCCACCGGCGGGGAGCCCCACGATGGGCCGTGCTCTGCGCTTCGCTGGGGAGTCTCGGGCTGTCCCTCGTGGCGCTCGTGAGCGCGTCCGCCTTCTACGGCCACGGTCAACCGAGCCAGATCTGCGCCCCGCTGCTGGCGCGTGGCGCGCCTCGCACGTTGTGTGGGGGAGCGATCTTCTTCGCCGGCGACAGCTTGGCGGAAGCGGTCGCGTTCACCGCGCGGAGCGCTCGCAGAGGGTGGCCGTTCACGTATGTCGCCTACGCCGCCGGCAGCCTCGGGACGTTCGCTGCGCTCTGGCCCACGCGCGCGTCCACGCGCAGCGCCGCTCTCGTCGTGGGCGCGGGAGCGCTGTTCGCGCCGCTGTGGTGGGTGGCCGTGGACTGGGGGCGCTGGCTCAACTTCCACGCGACCTCCATCACGGTGCTGCTGATGCTCTCGGCGCAGCGCGAAGGGGAGTGCGCGCGCGAGCTGCGCCCCTCGGCGTTCTGGCTCGCGCTCTGCGTGGGCCTCACATGGATGGTGCCTCACTACGTGGAGGCGGCTCCCCGCTGGGGTCCTCTCGGCGACGCGGCGGCCGTGTTCGTCGCCCGCCTGTTTCGCCTGTAGAACTCAAGGTCGTAGGAGGCATGGACGCCGTCTGCGGCAACTCAGGGAGCCGCGCCCAGCGGCTCGGTGGCCCGCAGGACGAAGCCCACCGAGAGGCCGTCGTGGTTGCAGGCGCCCGCGGCCAACGAGACGTCCGCCACGCTCGCGAAGAGGGAACCGGGGTTGTCCAGCAGCGCCCCTGCGGCTCCTAGCTCCTTCAGCGCGCTGGTCAGCGCAATGAGCCCAGCCTGATCCATGATGCCTCCCACCATGAACTCGATGTACTCGACCTCGACGTCCAGGAGGCGCACGCCCATGCGCACGTCGCGCAGCCGGATGGGCAGGACCACCACGGCGCCGGATTCGGCCAGCGCAGGGATCTCGAGCGTGGCGTCGCCGTCCGGCGCGGCGTTGAAGGGTGCGCCAGCCCAACCGGACACCGGACCCCAGAGCACGCCCGCGCCCTCCTCTTGCACCCAGGTGGCCCCTGTAACGTTGGCGTGGGCTATCCAGCGGAGCGGAGCGCAGTCGCCAGTGGACGCGTCACAGGTCAGCGCATCGCGTGCCAGCACCGACAGGTCCAGGCTGGGGTAGCGCGCGGTGCTCAGCGCGGCGAAGTCGTCGAGGACGTTAGGGAACGCGTTGTCCACGGTGTACAAGGGACCGGGGCACACGCTGTAGGGAGCCTGCAGATCAAAGCCCGGGAGGCTCCGCGCATCGCCGCGGAAGTCTATCTCGGTGACGCGGACACTCCAGGCCTGTGCCGGCGCCAACATCGTCCCCACCACGGGGACCCCGGCGTCGGGGTGGTCGTCGGCGTTGCGGGCGTCGCACGCAGCGAGGGCCAGCCCTGCGGCAACCACGAACGCCCTCCCGACTCTTCCGTGCATGGAGACAGCGTCGCGGATGCTCACGACGATGGCAAGGCGCAGCACGCTCGACTACCTTGAGGCGATGCAAGGACGGCTTCCACGCGGTTGGGGATGTGCCGCGATGGTGGCGGCGGCGCTGTCGGTGGCGGTGTCCTTCGGCGTCGCGCCGGCGCGCGCCTGCACACCCGCGCCTATCGTGTACCAGGCGCTCCCGCCCAGCGGGACGGTGCTTCCCGCCGCGCGTGTGCAGCTCGTGCTCGCCTCGTCGTCGCGCTACTGGTCGCCCGGTTGGGACGACAGCGTCGCCATCATGGACGGCACCGGCGGACCGATTCCCTTCTCTTACGCTTGGGTGCGGAACGGCTGCGTGGTGAGCTTCGACGCGAGCGCGGGCACGGACGTAGTTGTGTACGCCACAGCAGTCGACGAGATGGCGCGCCTGCGCCCGATCGCGACGTACACGGTGGCGAACGTCCCGGCGGGCAGTGCCCCGAGCGCACCCGACATCTCGCCCGAGGCGTCGTTCTGCGACGAGTGCATCGGTGGCTCGGAGAGCTGTTGCCTGCGGACGAGCGTGCTCACTACACCGCTCACTGTGGTGGGCGATGGGGTGGCGGCCGCGTGGGTGGACGCCGACGGGAACATCGCTGGCGTGCTGCCCTATGGACCCGCGAGCACCGGCTGGACGGAACCGACGGACCACTGGTACGTCCCGGCGGGTCAGGCCCTGGTGTCGCTGGACGTGCTGGGTCGTCAGTCGCCGCCCACGCAGTGGAGCGCGCCCGTCGCCGTCGCGTGCGGGATCGGCGCTGAGGACGAGTACGAGGGCTTCCACTGCCAAGCCGACGCGCGCGGCGGCGACGCGCACGCCTGGGGCGGCGCGACGATACTGGCGCTGGCCTGGCTCGCCAGCCGACGTCGCGGGCTCCCTGCGTAACGCGCTTCCGGGAGGACTGCCGCCAGCGCGGGCGCGGTTCGCTTCTGCGTCGGCGTCGACAGCGCGAGCTCGAGCACGAGCACGAGCAGCGTGTCGCGACGCGGTCAAGGCGTGGCTTGATGCTCGCACGGCTGGATGGAGCGACCGAATGCGCTTGATGTCCGTGCAGTTCCACCTGAACAATACGCATGCTTCGCCAATCGACCCATGCTCCGGTGCTAACCCTCTGGGTGCTCCGCTGCCTCGCTTGCGTCCTGCTCGTCACCGCGGTCGGATGCGGCGAAGGGCCTCCCGGACAGCCTGACGCTTCCACCGCTGGTGACCTGGGCAGCCCCCAAGATGGGGGCGGCGGCGACATCGGCCACGACGACGCGGGCATCGACGACGCGGGCATCGACGACGCAGGCATCGACGACGCGGGCATCGACGACGCGGGCGCTGTGGATGCAGGGCCCAGCTGTGAGGGCGTGACCTGCCAAGCAAACGCCAGTTGCGAGACCACCTCCGGCAGCGCGCTCTGCGTGTGCGACCCGGGCTTTCAAGACAACGACATGAACACCTCGTGTGAGCCCGACTGCTCGGGGGTGGTGTGCGGCACCAACGCGACCTGTGACGATGCGTCTGGCGCGGCGACCTGCGCTTGCTCGGACGGGTTCACGGACGTGGACGGTGACGAGGACTGCGGTGCCGAGTGCGCCCTCGACGCGGACTGCGGGGGCACGTCGTGCGGCGGCGGGGACTGCCGCAACTGTCCTCCCGCCGACGCGACTTGTCGCGTGACATGCTCGACGGCTCGGGGGAGCTGCACCCGCGACTGCACCATGTCCACGCAGATTGCGCAGGCGCAGTGCGTTCAACAGTGCTTCATGGCCATTCAGTCGCGCGCCATCTGCCAGATGATGCAGTCCGTGTGCGAGCAACAGTGCGTGGAAGGGGCCAGTGTTTGCCAGGCGTCGTGCGCGGGTGACCCGAACTGTCTCGCCTCGTGCCCGAACGCCGCGGACTGCGGGACGACCTGCGCCCGTACCTGCCCGACGGTCCCGGAGATCTGCGGCAACAGCGGATGCAGCTCGCTCGACATCGGGTGCGCTCAGCCGTGCATCGACGCGGAGGCGACCTGCGTCTCTGGATGCGACGCGTCTCTCATGACCTGCGAGGCCACGTGCACGCCCGGTGAGTGCGCCCCCTAACAGACGAGGCCTGGGAACACCTCTGCGTTCACGCAAGGCTTGCTGGACGTGAGCGCACCCCGCCAGCGTGGCTACGGCCTGCGGCAGAAGCCCGAGCTCCCTGGGCTGACCGGCTGAGCGTGCCTAGGTCTTGAGGTGCAGCCCACGCTCGTGGGCGAAGCGCACGATGTCGGAGATCGTCTCGACCCCGAGCTTGGCGCGGATGCGGTGGGCGAACGTGTGCACCGTCCCGGTCGAGAGCCCCAGGTCGACCGCGATCACCTTGAGCGGCGCCCCGGCGACGATGTGCTCGAAGATCTCGCGCTCGCGGCGGCTGAGCCCCGCGACCGGATCGCTTCCGGTCGCGACCGGCATCTGACGGCCACGGGCTGCGGCCCGCACCGCGCGCACGAGCTCCGTGAGCGGGGCTGACTTCGGCACTGCCCACTTCGCGCCGGCCGCGACGGCCTCGGTCGCCATCGGGCCCTCGGCGTAGAGCGAGAAGACCACCACGGCCGTGCCCGTCGCGCTCACCGTCCGGACCAGCTCGAGCCCGCTCGTGCCTGGCATATGGAGGTCGAGCACGGCGACGTCGACCTCGTAGGCGACGGCCTTGTCGGCGGCCTCGCCGCCCGACGTCGCGGTCGCGACGACCTCGATGTCGGGCTCGGCGTCGAGGCCCGTGACGACGCCCCGGATGACCACCGGATGGTCGTCGGCCAGCAGCACGCGGATCATACGAGCCGCCCCGCGTCGTCGTCCAAGCGATCGGAGAGCACGGGGAGCGTCACCTCGACCATCGTGCCACCTCCCTCTGCCGTCGAGATCGCGACGCGGCCGCCGATGGACTCCGCGCGCTCGTGCATCCCGCGCAGACCGACACCGTCGCCTGCGCTCGTCTCCAGTATCCCCGCACCGTCGTCGGAGACCCGCACCCGCACCTCGTTCCCGTTGCGCACGACCGACACGTCCGCGCGGGTGGCCTGCGCGTGCTTGAGGACGTTGTTGAGCCCCTCTTGGATCGTCCGAATGCACACGTCGCGGACATGCGGACCAGGCTCCCATTCCTGGCATCTCAGGTCCAGCTCGACCTCGACACGCTCGAGCGAGCGGAAGCTCTCGACGAGGTCCTCGACCGCGACCTCGAACGGGACGTCGCTCTCACGGTAGCCCGTGACGATGCCTCTCGCGGACGACTCGATGTCTTGGATGACGCTGCGCAGCTGCTCCACGCGGTCCTCGTGGCGGACGCCCTCGAGCGCGCGCTCGAGGTCGTGCAGGTGTACGCGGGCGCTGATCAGCAGCTGACCGAGGTCGTCGTGGAGCGCGCGCGCGAGGTGGGTCCGCTCCTCCCACCGCACGTGGGCCGCCCGATCCGTCGCGGCGACGAGGTCTCGCTCCTTTACGTGGACGACGTCCGCGAGCGTCCGGTTGTCGTGCTCGAGCAGCGCGGCCTGGCGACGCGCGACCGCGGCGAGGACGAAGCGCTCGCGCGACGTCTCGTGCAGCGCGTGCCCGAAGTAGATGAACGCGCTGCTGATGAGCGTGAGGTGCACCCACGCGATGTGCGCGAACTGGTGCGCGAGGTTCCCGGGTCGCATGGCCGCGAACGTCCCGATGAACGATCCCAGGATCGCGGCGGTGAACGCGCAGCGTGTAGGCAGCGAGCCGGGGAGGCCGATCACCACGCACGGCAGCAGGTACGCGAGGTAGAAGAACGGGCCGTCCATACCTCCGAGCTCGCCCAGCACGTAGCCCGCCGACGACGCGACAACCACGTATCCCAGCAGGCCGAACGCGTGCGGGTGAGCCCGTACGCGCGGCACCCACTCGAGCATCGCGGCGCCAACGAGGCAGATCACCGCCTGCGCGGGGAGCCCGGTCAGGATGTGGTCGAGCGCCTCGGTGCCGCGGAGCAGCGCCACGTCGACCACCAGCGCGATGATCAGGCCGACGCCGAGCACCGCGCCCTCTCGGATGAGGATGCGCCGGGCCGCCTCGCGCACGTGCTCGGCCCAGTCACGCGCTAGCGCCACGGAGTCGAACTCCGAGGCGCCGAGCGACTGGGCCGCGTCCAGATCAACCACGGGCCGCGTGCCTACTCGCACTGTCCCGTCGGAAACACGTCCTGCGACACGTACACGATGTGCAGGATCACGTCGTCGAGGCGGGCCCAGTCGATGGAGCCGTTCTCGCCGATCTGGGGGTCGATGAGCAAGGTGTACTGCGACGCGAGCGGGAGCCCCCGGAGCGTCGTGTTCTCGCCGCCAGGTGCGTTGATGCCCGCGACTGGCGACACGCTGCGGCCGGCAGCCCGGAACGTGGTGATCGGCCCGAACGTCGTCGCGTCGCGCCCGATCGACTCGACGATCGCCGAGATGTTCGGCTGGCACGAGCGCACGGAGCTCGCGCCGTCGTAGAGCAGGCTCACCGTCGGGCGCCCCGATCCGAGCCCCTCGCCCACCAGCTCGACGGAGATCGACGAGATCTTCGCGTTGCAGGTCGCCGCGAGGTTTGCGAAGTCGGTGAGGTTGATGTCGAAGCTCACGGCCAGGATGTCGTCGCGCGTCACGAGGTCGCCGACGTTCGAGTCTGCAGTATAGCGGACACGCTTGTCGATCGGCACGACGCCGGCGGCGAGCATCTCACGGAAGCGGTCCCCCGCGCTGAGCTCGTTCAGCGTCGACGCGTCGACGATGCCGCGGGTCATCCCGATCAGGTCGTTGCGCACCGACACGGATACGTTCGTGGTGTTGAGCGCGCCGCCGCAGAGCCCCTGGAGCCGGTCGAGCTCCGCCGCGATGTCCTCGAGCTGATACGTATTGCGCGCGAGCAGGATCTGGATGCGCTGGTCGACGAACGGGCGCACCGCGAGGTACTCGAGCGCGACGAGCCACTCCATCATCGCGCGCTTCGCCCGCTCGAGGCGGTTCTCGGCTTGCGTCAGGCGGTTCGCCCAGCCGAACACGACGTTCGGGCTCCCGAGGAGGTCGTTGAGCTCCGCCTCCTGTGCCTCGAGTGCCAGGAACTGACCGTTCACGAGCTCGGCGCGCTGGATGACCTGACGGTACGCGAGAAGCTTCTGCTGCACCGTGAGCTGGGCCTGCGCTACGCGAATCCGGAGCGCCTGGAGCTCACCGAGCCGATCGTCGGCCTCCTGCCGGCGCGCATCGACCTCCGCGAGATCGCGCTCGTACGCGAGCTCGTCGGCGAGCGCCCCCTCGAGCTGATCGACGATGGTCTCGAGGATGGCGTCCTGGAAGTCGGCCGACGTCGCGAGCGCCTCCATCTCGGCCTCGAGGTTCGCGAGCTGGTCCTCGCGCGCCGCGGTCTCGAGGTTGAACTGGAAGTCGTCGCGCGACATCTGGAAGTCACGGCTGAGCGAGTTACGATCGACCTCGGCGGCGAGCCAGTCGGCGTTGGCCTGCGTGACCCCCGCAGCGATGTTGAACGCCGCGCCCGCGCCGGCGAGCCCGGCTCCGATGCCCGCCATCACGTACCCGGGGGTGCTGTCCGCTCCCGACGCGCCGATCAGCGCGTCGGCGCCGATCAAGAAGGTATCCGCCGTGACCTGAAGGCCCGCCGCGGTCGACGACGTGCGCGCCGACTCCAGCAGCGTCTGCACGTCGGCGTCGACCGCCATTTCGTACGCGTCCCAGTTCTGGAGCCACGCCCCGCGCTCGGCGGCGGCTTCCTCGCGCAGCGCGATGCCGTCGAGCACGAACTGCTCCAGCGCGTCGAGCGCGCCTTGGCGGCGCGACTGCGCCTCGTCGACGAGCGCGCCGATCGCGGTGTCCACCTCGCCGCGCCGAGTGTTCCACGACTCGACGGAAGCAGCGAACGCATCCGTCAGCTGCACGAAGCGCCGCGCGGAGTCCTCGCCGGCCTCGAGCTCGGCCACCGCGAGATCGCGGTCCTGCAGCGCCTCGTAGTACGCGAGGACCGCCGCGTTGGCCTCGGACGGCTGCAGGACAACGAGGCTCGTGCGCTCGTCGGTGTCGGGGTCGAGCGCGAACCCGCAGAGCCCCGGGACGACTCGCGGACGGCACGACGGGTCGGCGCGGTCGTTCAGCGCGCAGCCGTTCGGGAGACCGCAGAGGTCGACGAGCTCGCTGTAGAGCTCGTTCGTCTGTGTCTGGATCCGCCCGCGCAGGGTCGCCTCGTCGACGAGATCACGTTGGAGATCGGTCAGGGTCGAGGTGACCGACGTCGCCGCACGCGTGAGGTCCGTCATCGCAGCCGTGCGACGCGCCGCGAGCACGGTGTCGTTGCCCATGGTCGGATCGAGCGACGTCGACACCACCACCTCGGCGTCCCGCGCGAAGACGAGCGCCGAGAACGGCTGCGCGAGCTCCTGGAGCTCGGTCGCCACGGCCGAGAACCCACCCGCGAAGCTCGAAGACGCGAACCCGGCCCCCGCGAGCCGGTTGAGCTCGGCCATGACCCCCGACATCACGTACAGGTCGAAGAGCTTCTCGCGCACGTAGGCGGCCTTCTCGGTCCGGGACGTGACGTCCTGGTAGAGGTCGCTCCAGCGGCTCGCTGCGAGCGCGAGCGCGTCGGCCGACGCGCGCCAGCTCTGCGAGAGCTCGAGGAGCATCAGCGTGCGGCCGTCGTTCACGATGGCGTCGTCGGAGGCGCGTCCGAGCACGGCAAGCGACCCCGCTGAGAATTGGTCGGCGAGCACCCCGAGGTGTACCTCGAGCACGTTCTGCTGCCAGTCGTCGAGCAGCGTCTCGTTGAGGCCCTGCACGGCCGACGTGACGATCGCCGGGAAGTTCTGCGCCTGGAGCCAGTCGAGGCGCGTCTGGGTGTCGACGTGGAACGCCGCGAGCTGTGGCCCGAGGCTGGCCTCGCGGTTCGTGCCCCGGTAGGTGCTCACGAGCTGCACGACGGTGGTCGATGCGGTGTCGTTCATCTGGTGCGCGTAGGCGAGGAGCTGCCGCGCGCACAGGATCTCGGGCGACGGGACACAGGTCCCGCCGGTGCCGGCCGCGCAGTCGTCGATGAAGTCCGAGAAGCTCTGCCCCACCGTGGTCCCGGAGACGAAGCCCTGGATCTGTCGCGCGACGGTCGGACCCGCCAGCGCCGTCTCGCCCACCGCGATCGCGCACCCCATCTGCGCCTCGCGATTGGTCGAGGCCGTGAACGCTGCGGTGTCCGGGAGGCCGACGCACGAGTACGTCGTCCCACCCACGTTGATCGGCGAGGTCGCGCCGAAGTTGACGGTGTCACACGCCGCGAGCGAGGGCACCTCGCGTGGCTGCGGGTTCGGGGTGGTGAGGGCGGCCGGCGTCGGGAGGTTGGCCACGGCGCGCGCGTCGCCGACGCGGGTGAGGTCGAGCTCACCCTGGAACACGACGTCGCCGGCGGACCGGACGCCGACGGCGGTGCGCTCGTCGAAGAGCCCCGACCAGCGGTCGCTCATCTGCCCGATGAGGTGCCCGTCCACGACCTCGATCTCGAAGCGCAGGCTGCGCTCGACCTGACCGTCGGCGAGACCGCCGAAGGGGCCGCTCGCCGCCAGCCCGAAGCTGTGGTCGAACACGGCGACCCAGCGCTGCGTGAACCCGTCGAAGGTGAGCTGCGCCGCCACGGCGTCGGGCCCGGCGACCAGCGGAGCGTGGGGCGCGAAGAGCGTGTCCGGCCGCACCGGGAGCAAGAGCCACGCGGTCGTCGCCGTGGCCAGGGTCGCGCCCTCGGGGCTCGTGACAATCTCCGCGTCGATCGGGAGCGCTGCGTCGGCGAGCTCACGGACGCGCACGGTGCCGGCGTAGACCCCCTCGGTCGCCACCTGCGGCAGGAGCGAGACGGACAAGTCGCCGATACTGGTCTTGATGTCGACGCGCACCGAGCCGGTCTGCGGGCTCGACGGATTCGCGACGCCGGTCGGGACAGGGATCGTGAAGCTCGTGGTGCCTTCGGCGCGCCGCATCTGCGCGTCAGTCTCCACCACGTTGAGGACGGTGTCGAAGCGCGTCAGCGAGTAGCCGATGGCGCCGTCGATGACGGGCGCGGTCGGCTCGAGCACGATGTTCACGAAGGTCTGCCCGGGCGCGATCGCGTAGGTCGTCGCGACCGCGTTCGCGATGCCGACGCCCGGGATGACGTTGTCGATGCTCTTCGGTCGGCCGCCCGAGCGCCGGGTCCCGGACTCGCAGCGACGCCGCGGGCTGCAAGTGTCGCCCCCGGTGCAGTCCGAGTCGGAGTTGCACTCGAAGAGGCAGTCGCCCTGGAAGCAGAACGTGTCGGCCGAGCACTCACTGTCGACAAAGCACGCGTCACCGGTCGTGACCGCGAACGCCTCCGGCGGGGGGAGCTCGACGTTGACGCCGTCGAAACCCGACGGGCCGCCGCCGCCACCGCAGCCGGGGACGAGGAGGAGGGCGAGCGTCGCGCCCGCCAACGTAGCTGAAGGAGAGTGTCTCATGGTCGTTCCGTTCGAGTTCCTGAGTGCCCGTGAGGCCGCTGCGGGCCCCGGTCCGTCGTTTCAGTTCGCGGGGCCGCTCACGGCGACACCGTCCGGTTGGTTTGCCCGGCGCCGCCGCCGCCGCCCGATGTCCCCATTGCGCCGCTGCGCGCGCCCATGCCGCCACCGCCACCGCCGCCGCCGCTGCCGTTCGTGCCGACGGAGACGCTCGGGGACCCATAGGAGCTCGAGGTGGTGCGCAGCACGCCGACCGCGCGTCCACCGGCGCCGCCGCCGCCGCCGCCGCCGCCGCTGCCCTGGCCACCCGCGCCGCCCATTCCGCCAGCGCCGTTGTCGTCGATCATGTCGCCCCCAGGGCCACCCTGGCCGGCGTTTCCGCCGCGTCCACCCGTGGCCCCAACGCCGCCCGCGCCGCCGTCGCCGACCGTGATCGTGAGGCCGGTCAGGACGAAGGGCCCGCCCTCGAGCACCACGCCGATCGAGTGTCCGCCCGGTGAGCCGCCGCCGCCGCCGCTCCCAGCGCAGCCGCCGCCGCCGCCGCCGCCACCCGAGGACCCGCTGGTCCAGAAGTCGAACGTCATCAGACGACCGGCAGCGCCGCCGCCGCCGCCGCCGCCGCCGTGCCCATGGGCGCCTGCGCCGCCGTTGCCGCCACTCCGCGAGCTGTCGCTGAAGAACGCGCCGATCGTGGTCGGCGAGAAGTTGCCCGCGGCGCCCGCGCTGCCGCCGCTGGTCGCCGACGCGCCGGGCAAGCCGCTGATGCCCCCGCGCACGCCGTTGTGCAGGCCGCCCCCGCCCGGAGTGCCGCCGCCGCCCCCGATGACCGAGCCGGTGTATCCGGTGTAGCCGTTGACGTCGGAGTCGAAGATCGACCGGGCGTTGCCTCCGACGCCGCTCGCGCCGCCGTTGCGCGAACAGCCCGAGGAACCCCCGGAGACGCTCGACCCGCCCGCCGAGTCGTGACCGCGCGTCCCGCGCTGGCCCGTCGTGCCCGTGCCGCCATCCGCGCCGGCGGCGCCCGGCGTCGTGTTGGCGGCGCCCGGCGCACCGGACGCGACCGTGAGCTTCACGTCGCTGAACCGCACCCAGTCGCACTCGCCGAACCACGCGCCGACGACGGTCTCGCTGGTGCTGCCCGCCGTCCGACGCGGCACCGTCACGTCGATCTTCTGGAGCCCGCCGCGGTTCGCGACCGTATCGGTCCCCGAGTCGCAGGTGATGCCCGTCGTGCCATTGAAGCTGGGCGCGCCGTTGAACGCGCTGCTCGCGTTACGTGTGGTCGTCAGCGTGGTGCGCGAGCTGGTCGCCTGCCACCCGTTCCACGGGTTGTGACCTCCGATGACGGTGACGCCGGCCCGAAGCCGGAGCCCGTTCGTCTCGGTGAAGGCGCCGCTCGACACGCGCACCGTGCTGCGGCTGAGCGCCGCCGCGCGCGTGGTGCCGTACTCGATCGTCCGGCACGGCGACGTCGGACTGCCACACGAGCTGTTGTTGCTGCCCGCCGTCGAGACGAAGACCGTGTCCGACGCGTCCCCGTCGATCCCGTCGCAGTCCTCGTCGATGTTGTTCCCGAACGTGTCGGTGGTCGGGCTCGCCGGCCGGCACTGTGGCGACAAGGACACGCAGCCCCAGGACCCGTTCCGGCACGCGCCCACCGCGGTCGTGGCGGTGCACGCCGAGCCGACGATCACGTCGCTGGCCCCGGCGCGGACGTCGTTCGTGACGCCGTCGCAGTCGTTGTCGACTCCAACGTTCAAGCACGTCTCGGTGCTCGGGCCGATCGCCGAGTCGCAGAACGTGTTCCCGCCGGAGCAGCGCGT
The DNA here is from genome assembly GCA_020633075.1 of Sandaracinaceae bacterium. Lineage (GTDB taxonomy): Bacteria > Myxococcota_A > Polyangia > Polyangiales > Houyiibacteriaceae > JADJJE01. The sequence continues at coordinate 28,492 of JACKEI010000001.1, read as the reverse complement.
GACACCCAGCGCGCACACGCCGAGGCCCGCGGTGCACGCGACGCGGGCGTATCCCTCGTCGGTGGACGCGTCGCAGTCCTGATTGATTCCGTCGCACTGGTCGTCGACGCCGCTCGCGCCGCTGATCGACGTGCTGATCGTCGAGCCGCTGTCGTCGCAGTCGGTGTTCGTGATGGAGTAGCCGGCCGGGACGTTGCCCGGCGTGCAGGTGAAGAGCGGGCTCTGCGGCGACACGGACGACGTCGGGGTGCCGTCGCCGTCGCCGTCGCGATCCACATAGACCAGCCGCGTCGGGTCGGTGAACGGGACCTCGCAGCCGTTCTCGGTGTCGCCGTCGCAGTCGGCCTGGCCCGTCGGGTTGTCGCAGGCGAGGCCGCACGTGCCGTTGGGCTGGCACTCTCGCTGCGCGCCCTCGGCGCCGCTCGCGACCGCGCCGAAGCAGGGCGAGTTGCACCCTCCGCAGTGGTCGTCCGACACGAATTGCTCGGCCTCGTCCGAGAGCCCGTTGCAGTTCAGGTCGAAGTCACCGCAGAACGCCGGAAACGCGTGGCCCGGGTCGGCTGCGTCGTAGTACGCGTCGGCGTTGGTGTCGTCGCAGTCCACGTCCGTGACGGCGGCGCCGTCGCCCGCGCAGAGCCCGTCGCCGCGGCCGTCTCCGTCGAGATCGCGGCAGTAGCTGCAGGTGTCCTCGATGGGGACGCAGAAGTCGCCGAGGACGACCGGCGACGCGCCGGTGTCGTCGACGAGGGCCTCGCAGGTGAAGCCGAACGCGCAGTCGGTCGCGGCCGTGCAGGCCTCGAGGCACTCGCCCGGCGTGTCCAGCGCGCCCGGCACGCCGAGGCCCGCCGCCCAGCAGACGTCGCCGGCGCCGCAAGCGGCGTTCGCCGTGCAGACATCGCAGAACGACGCGCTGTGGCCCTGGGACAGCGCGAAGGGCGGGCGGCAGATCGCGGCGAACGCGCGCCCGCCCGACATCGCAGTCCCGTCCACGGCGAACGGGAACGGGCCCGGCGCGCTCGGGTACGGCGAGGCGCCGACCGCGACGACCTGACACGAGAACGGCGCGATCGGGCCGTCGCCGAGCTTGAGCTGGAGGCCGTCACACACCGACGCGTCGTCCGTGCACGGGAGGGTGCAGATGCCGGCGCGCGTCAGCGTCGGGTCGAGCGACTGGACCGACACGCTGGTGTTCCCGTTCCCGTCGGGCACGCTGAGCGCGAGCGTCTTCAAGCAGCGCCCGAACCCGACCGGGCAGTCGGCGTCGCGGTCGCACCCGATGTAGTCGGGGAGCGTCGGGCTCGGCATCATGATGACGCCCATGTCGATCTGGCTGAGGTCGGGCGGGACGCCGTAGTCACGCGGAGCGCCGAGATCGCGCGGCGCGCCGAGGTCCGCGGTGCCGAGGTCGCGCGGAGCGAGATCGACGCAGTATCCGACGACGCAGCTCTCACCGTTGCGGCAGTCCGTGTCCACCTCGCACCCGCTCGACGCGCCCCCCGACGAACACCCTGCACCGAACCACGCCGACGAAGAGAACACCGCGAGCACGGACAAGCGAACAAAGAGCGAGGATGCCAGCGACGTGATTCGATGGAGGGGGCGCATCAGACTTCACCTTCTTCGGGCCGCGGGCCCAGCCGACGTCGGCATGAGAGATCCGGTGCCAGCCCGAAAATGGCCAACTCCAGCTCCACCCGGACAATAGTCGAGCGACGATCGATCGCGAGTGCGGCTTGCTTTACGCGCGGCGCCGACGCAGAGCGCCTACCATCACGCCGAGCCCTAAAAACAGGGCGCTCAACGGATTTGACGCGCCGCAGGAAGTGACCGCGCAGGACGATCCCGATCGTGGACGCTCTCCCGGACCCGCGTCCGCACAGCGCCCAGGCCCCAGCTCGCACGCGACCGGCATGAACGTGCACGCGGGGGCCCGTCCTGCCCGCGCGCCGCTGGCGAACCCCGCGTCCGCGTCGACGCGCGTGTAGATGCCGCCGCTTCCGCAGTCGAAGCGCGACGACCCGCGCTATCGTCGGCGAGGTCGTAGATGCCGTAGCCCGCGACCACGACGCTCGCCCCCGCCGTGAGCTCCCCCGCGCGCCGGGGCCTCAGCGGCGGCACCGGCGTCACGGCGCCGTACTCGGCCGCGAGGACGAGGATCGCGAGGTCGTCCCCGCGCCCGAAGCCGACCGCGTCGTTCGGGCCGGACCCCGCGTTGTCCACCGAGTCGAAGTACCCGCAGTGACCCACGATCGAGGCGACCGCGACCGCCCCCCCGAGGTTCGCGTGGCGACATCAGGCTTGCCGCGGAGCGGCTTCGCTCGAGATGCGCTATACGGCAGAGCAAGAATCAGCACGGCCCGTCTCTTGTGTCGGGCGCGAGAGGGACCCGCATGAGCAACAGCATCGCAATCCGCCTGGCCCTGGTCGGCCTCATCATCTCGCAGAGCGGGTGCGCCGCGCGGTCCCAGCCATGTATCTGCACGGGCGCTCAGGCTGCTGCGGTGGTGCAGCCCGCCCCTTGCCCGGCGGTGGAGCCGGAGTACGCAGCGGAGGATTTCGGCGACGACGACGACGTGCGAGCCGAGGAGACCCCGCGCTACGCCATCCCCGTAACGGCCGGCCAGCCCAGCCAGGGTCCGGAGGACGCGCTGGTGACGCTGGTGGTCTTCAACGACTTCCAGTGCCCCTTCTGCGCGCGCGCACAGCCCACGGTCGCGCGCCTGCTGCGTGAGCACCCGGGTGAGCTCCGGGTGGTCTTTCGCCACTTCCCGCTGCCCTTCCACCCGCACGCCATGCCGGCTGCGGAGGCGGCCATGGAAGCGTTCGCGCAGGGGGGACACGCCAAGTTCTGGGAGCTGCACGACCTCGTGTTCGACAACCAGGCGCTGCTGACGCGCGACATGCTGGACCAGTGGGCCGCGCAGGTGGGTCTGGACATGAGCCGCTATCGCGCCGCCATGGACGGCCGCACGCACCAGGCTGCGGTGGAGGCGGACGCCGCGCTGGCCGCGCAGTTCGGTGCGAACGGGACACCCAACTTCTTCATGAACGGGATCCAGATCACGGGCGCGCAGCCGTACGAGGTGTTCGAGGAGCGCTTCGTCGCGGAGCGGGCGCACGCGCAGCGCCTGGTGCGCGCCGGGACGCCACGCAGCCAGGTCTACGCCGAGGTCACGCGCGACGGGCTGACCCAGCCTGCGGCGCCGCAGCCATCTGCGTACGCCCCCACCCCTCGCCCGCAGCCCGACCCGAGCGCCGTGTATCGCGTGCCCCTCGACGGCCCCCTGCCGCAGCGGGGGCCCGACGACGCGCTGGTCACGGTGGTCATGTTCAGTGACTTCCAGTGCCCCTTCTGCAAGCGCGTCGAGCCGACGGTCACGCGCATCCTGGACACCTATGGCCGGGACGTGCGCGTCGTGTGGATGAACAACCCCCTCGGCTTCCACACGAACGCGATGCCCGCCGCCATCGCCGCGCAGGAGGCGTTCGAGCAGGGAGGCGACGCCATGTTCTGGGCCCTGCACGCGCTGCTCTTCGAGCACCAGACCGAGCTCGAGCGCGCCAACATCGAGGCCTACGCGCAGCAGGTGGGGATGAACATGACGCAGCTACGCGCCGCACTCGACAGCGACGAGCACGGGGCGCTGATCACCTCGCAGCAGCAGCTGGCGCAGGGCCTCGGCGCGAGCGGCACGCCGTCGTTCTTCATCAACGGCCGCAACGTGCGGGGCGCGGTGCCCTTCGAGTACTTCCAGACCGTCATCGACGAAGAGCTGGTGAAGGCGCGTTCCCTGGTGGCGCGCGGCACCCGACGCGCACGCGTCTATGAAGTCACCATCCGCAACGGCCACACAAGCCAGCAGATGCTGCCCGGCACGGCCGACGCGGCCCCGGCGGCTCCCGGGGCGCCCACGCGCGTGGAGGTCTCGGTGCCCCGCAACGCACCCTCGCGCGGCTCGGCCCGCGCGCCAGTGGTCATCCAGGTGTTCTCGGACTTCCAGTGCCCCTTCTGCGCGCGCGTCGGCCCCACCATGGACCAGCTCTTGGCGGGCTACGCCGGCCGCGTCCGCCTGGTCTGGCGAGACCTGCCCCTGCCCTTCCACCCCAACGCGCGCCCCGCCGCCGAGGCAGCGCGGGAGGTGTTCCGACAGGGCGGCCACGCCAAGTTCTGGGAGTACCACACGCTGCTCTTCGAGAACCAACGCAACCTCACGCGCGAGACCCTCGAGCGCCTCGCCGCGCAGGTGGGCGGCATCGACATGCAGGAGTTCCGGCAGGCCCTCGACTCCGGACGCCACCGCGCCGCGGTGGACGCTGACGCAGCCGTCGCCCAGGCCGCGGGCATCAACGGCACGCCCGGCTTCGTCATCAATGGCGAGTACGTCTCGGGTGCGCAGCCCTACGAGGTGTTCGAGGCGGCCGTGAACCGGGCGCTCGAGCAGCGCGACGGGGGACGCTGAGGTGATCAAGCATCTCGGCGCCCTCACCGACGTGGCCGCGCTCGGCACGCTCCACACCTTTCGGGACCAAGACGTGCTCGACGTGGGCTGCGGACCGGGGCACCTGAGCCGGGCGCTCGCCGAGCTGGGCGCGCGCGTGCAGGGCTTCGAGCCAGACCCCGTGCAGGCCGCGAAGAACGCCCAGGCCCCCGCTGTGGAAGGGGTTCGCTTCCACGAGGCCCCCGCGCAGTCGCTGCCCGTGCCGGACGCCTGCGCGGACGTGGTCATCCTCTCGCGCTCTCTCCACCACGTCCCTGTTCAGCACATGGACCAAGCCCTGACGGAGGCCAAGCGCGCCCTCCGGCCCGGCGGCCTGCTGTTGGTCTTGGAGCCCGACATCCATGGGCAGTTCAGCCAGCTGATCCGACCGTTTCACGACGAGACGACCGTCCGCGCGCAGGCCCTCGCGGCGCTCGACCGCGCAGCCTCGCTCTTCGGCCACGTAGAGGAGTGCTGGTACACGACCGAGGCGCGCTTCGACTCCTTCGAGGCGTTCAAGGCCCACATGATCGGGATGAGCTTCAACAGCATCGTCGCGGAGCGCATCGAGCTGCCGGAGGTCGCGGCCGCCTTCGAGGCCGGGCGCGAGGGATCGGGCTATCGCTTCACGAACCCAACGCGCGTGCGCGCGTTCCGGTAGCCGCAGTGCTCAGTAGCGCCGGGTCTTGGCGATGATCTCGTTCATGATCTCGCGCGTGCCGCCGCCCAGCGGATAGAGGCGCGCGTCGCGGTACAGCCGCTCCACCGGGTACTCGCGCATGTAGCCGTAGCCACCGTGCAGCTGCACGGCCTGGTCGCACACGTAGCTGCACATGTCGGTGGCCGTGTTCTTGGCCATCGCCGCGAGCGCCGGGTCACCGTCCCCCGCGAGGAAGCGCGTCACCGACTCGTGCGTCAGCGCGCGCGCCGCCGCGATGCGCGTCTCCATCTCCGCCAGCTTGTGGCGTGTGACCTGGAAGCCGTTGAGGGTCTTGCCAAAGGCCTCCCGCTCTCGCGCGTACGCGATGGTCTCGCGCAGCGCGAGCTCGGCGATGGCCACACACTGCCCCGCCAGCATCAAGCGCTCACTGACGAAGTTCATCATGATCATGAGGAAGCCGGCGTTCTCGGCCCCGATCAGGTTCTCCTTCGGCACGCGGCAGTCCTCGAAGGCGAGCTCGGCCGTGTCGCTGGCCCACCAGCCCATCTTGTCCAGCTTCTTGGCCACGCGGAAGCCGGGCGTGTTGGCGTCGATCACCAGCAGCGAGATGCCACCATGGCCCTCGCCGCCGGTGCGCACCGCCGTGGTGACGAAGTCCGCACGCGTGCCGCTGGTGATGAAGGTCTTGCTGCCGTTGACCACGTAGTGGTCCCCGTCGCGCACCGCGCGCGTGCGCACCGCCGCCACGTCGCTACCGCCGCCCGCTTCGGTGATGCCCAGCGCGGACACCAGCTCGCCGCGCAGCACGGGCTTCACGTAGCGCTCCTTCTGCGCCTTGGTGCCGAACTTCACGATGGGCGGCAGCGCAATGCCGTGGCTGCCGAGGCCCACGCACGTGCCAACGGACTTGCCCGCCAACACCAGCTCCTCGGCCGCGACCAGCACGTGGCTCAGGTCGCCCCCCTGCCCACCGCAGTCCTCGGGGTAGCCGATGCCGAGCAAGCCCGCCTCCGCCATGGTGCGGTAGAGCTCGCGCGGGAAGATGCCCGCCTCCTCCCAGGTGTGCGCGTGCGGCAGCACCTCGGCGGCCGCGAACTTGCGGGCCTGCGCGCGCAGGGTCTTGTGCTCTTCGGTCTCGAACAGGTAGGTCGCCATCACACAGCTCCGCGAGGTGCGGGCCGGAGCCCACAGCGTTATTGCGGAGGATGATATTTAGCGTGCGAAATAAATCAAGCCGCGCCGCGACCGAGCTGGGTCTGCGCCTCGAACCAGCTGTCCACGTTGGCGGGCCGTGGGATGCCCTCTTGATCCAGCGCGGCGAGGCCCCACTCCACGGCCTCGCGCAGCGTGCCGTGCGAGGTCTGCGCGGTGGGCGGCTTCTGGATCCAGTACAGCGCGGTGAGCGCCCCGCGGACGAGCGGGCTGCGAATGACGGTCGAATTGCCGAGCGCCCAGCGGCCCACATACGCTTCGTGGCGGCCCATCCACTCCGCGAGGTGCTTGCGGATCTGCGCGTTGGGCACGCCCTCCATCATGCTGATGTTCGTGATGGAGACGTAGCGCTCCCGGCGCGAGAAGACCTCGCGTTCGTAGCGTGTGAACACGGCGTCGAAGTCGGCCACGCTAGCGGCGTCGCGCACCGTGATGATGACGAGGGGCCAGAGCCCTAGGTCGAGATTGGTACGTACACTATCACCACCCATAGACCTATCAAATCATGCCGCCGTGGGCGCGGCAAGAGGTGTATTTGTGAACTTTTACAGAATCACCGCGATCGAACCCTGACCTCGACGTCGGTGTATCCGAGGGAACGCACCAGCGACTCGATCGTCCGAGCGGCGTTGTGCTCCGCGCGGCGCAGCACACCACTCTCCACGGCGGCGCTCTCCAGCGTGCGCTCGGCCTCGCGCCGCGCCCGCGTCTCGAGGGTCTGCGAGCGCGTGGCCAAGAGGTCCGTGGTGCGGGTGTGGACATAGGTGCGCTCGTTGTCCAGGCGGGCCGAAAAGACCTCTGCGGGTGGCAGCGTGATCCGCGCGCGGCCCGTGGCAGGGTCCGCGTCGACCGCGTCGTCGTCGAGCTGCGCGAGGTCCACGCCGGCCACGACGTCGGCGGCCGCCACCAAGAGGATCGCGTCGTCCGCGTCGACCGCACCAAAGAGCAGCGACTGCCTGTCGCGTAGGTCCACCACCCGCTCCACGTGCGCCTCGGCGGACTCGAGCCGCGCCAGGTCGCGCAGGGCGGTGACCACGCTGGCCGTGGGGCGCAGCACCTCTACGGTGCTTGGCGTCTCCGGCTCGGGCTCGCCGGGGCTCAGCACGCGATGCGTGCACAGCGCAGCGCTGGACGCGACCGTCAGGGACGACGCGATGAGCACGATGCGCAGCCACGAGGGCGAGCGTCGACCCGACGGGCGCCCCGGCGCATGAGGGCCCTCTGGGCCATGGAGCCCACCCGACGAAGGCTCCGGCGCAGACGCGGAGGGCGTCGACGCAGGCGGGGCCTCGCGCGTGCTGGGATCCGTCAGCGCTGCTCCAGAGCGCGGTCGGCCGCGTTCATGGCCAGCGCCATGATGGTGTGCTGCGGGTTCACGCCGAGGTTGGTGGGGATGGCGCTCGCGTCGCCGATGTAGAGCCCGTCGTAGCCATGCACGCGACCGTTCTCGTCGCACACCGAGGTGCGCGGGTTCTGGCCCATGACGGCGCCGCCGAAGAGGTGGCTGAGGATCGCGACGTACGCGCGCGGGTCCAGAGGCGCGTTGTCCATGACGTGCAGCTGGTCCGGCGTGAGCGAGTACGGCATGCCCTGGATGCCCGGGATGATCTCCTTGGCGCCGGCCTCGAAGTGCATGCGCGCGACGGTCTTCATGCCCTCGCGGAAGCGCTCCATGTCCGCGCGGTTGAGGCCGTAGCGGATCATGGGCTTGCTGCTGAGCCCAAAGGCCGTGGGGCGCACGGTGCCCACGGACTCTGCGCGGCACGCGTGCACCCACATGGCCAGGTGCCGGTACTTGGTGAGGCGCTGCACCAGCTGATGACCGCCGCCCGAGAGGCGGCTGGCCACCAGCTCGAGGGGGATGGCCAGGGTCTCGAGCTTCATGCCCGGGTCCGTGCGGAACTTGGTGGAGGCCCAGCCCTGCGTGGCGCCCGTGTTCATGTCCACCGGCTCGTCGTACACGCCGAAGATGCCGGTGCCAGGGTGCGCACGGAAGAAGTCGCCCAGGTGGTGGCTCTTCACGCCCGAGCGCATGAGCAGCACCGGCGTGTGCGTGACGGAGGCGGCCACGAACACACCGCGGCGGGCACGCACCGTGAAGCGCGCCCCCTTCTTCTTGGTGGTGGGGTGCTGGAAGTGCCCGGTCACGCCGATGGCGCGCTGCCCGTCGAGCAGGATCTTGTCCGCCGGGGCGCACGACAGCACCACGCCGCCGCGCGTCATGGTCTCTGGGACGTAGTTGAGGTTGGTGCTCTGCTTCTTGAGGCCCTTGCAGCCCTGCAGGCACTGCCCGCTGCCCGCGCAGCCCTTCACGTAGCGGCGCATGACGTGGCCGCCCAGGTTGGCGCGCTCGTCGCCCAAGAGCGCCAGCTGGTTGCTGCGCCCCATGGCGTGAGCGGGCACCTCTTCTACGTGCAGCTCGCGCTCGATGAGGTCCTGGTACTTCCACATGCGGTCCGCGTACGCGTCACCGCCGACCCCGTGCTGGTCGCGCCACTGCCGGAAGATGTCCCCCGGCGTGCGCACGCAGATGGCCGAGTTCACCACGGTGGTGCCGCCCACGATGCGGGCCTGCACGATGGGCCAGAGCGCGTCGCCCATGGCCATGGTGTTGCCCCAGTCGTCCATCATGTCGCGCATCGCGCCGTAGGCCGACTCCGGGTAGTCCTCCGGGTCGCGCCACGGGCCGGCCTCCACGATGGCCACCTGCGCGCCACCGCGCGCGAGCGCCACCGCCGCCGCAGCCCCGCCTGCGCCGCTGCCCACGACGACGAAGTCCACGTCACGGAGCACGTCCTGCCCCACATCTCGGAAAGCGATATGAGTCACTCGGACCTCCAGGTGCCCGGGTCCGCTTGGTAGGGGGCGAGGTTCATCTTGGCGCGCACGCGCTCGTCCTTGCCCCAGCACATACCGGCCACCATCTTCACCAGGAAGATGGCCTGCCGCAGGGGGTAGTTGGAGGTGGCCGTGATCTTGCGCGCGTGCTCGTCACGCAGCTCGTCGCTCAGCAGCATGGCGGGCCCGGGCTTGCCCACGGTCATCATGGTGCTGAACTGGTAGAGCGTCGCTCCAGCCACCAGCCCGGTGTACATCAGCGCGGGCGCTTCGGCCTTGAACTGATCGAGGTAAGCGTCGAGACCCATGTCCACGATCCCGGGGAAGTCCGCCGAGGCCGGATACAGGTCCTGCATGGTCTTGCTGATGAGCCAATTCACGGTGGGCGCACTCTAGCAGCCATCCCCCCCTGCATTGTCAAAGTTCTGTGCGTGCTCCGTCTCAGGCACGTCGGCGCGGGGGCCGCGGCGCAGACCCGCTCACTCGTCCGAGTAGACGGGCTCGCGCTTCTGCATGTTGGCCATGACGGCCTCCATCTGGTTGCGGCTGCCCAAGAGCTTCAGCTGCTCGTCGGTCTCCAGGCGGAAGCGCGCCGGGACGTCCAGGTCCACGGCCTGGTTGAGCAAGCGCTTGCCCGCACGGATGGCGTGCGGGTTCTTGGTGGCGATGGTCGCGGCGAGCTCGAGAGCGGCCGCGACGGGCTCCTCGGCCAGGCGCGTGACCAGGTGCAGGGCCAGCGCCTCCTCCCCCTTCACGATGCGGCCCGTGAACATGAGCTCCTTGACGGCGTCGAGCGCGGCGTAGCGCAGCGTGGTGGCCGTGATGCTCATGTCGGGGATGAGGCCCCACTTGATCTCCATGATGGAGAGCTGCGTGTCGGGGTGTGCGATGCGGATGTCCGCGCCCGCCGCGATCTGGAAACCGCCGCCGAGCGCGACGCCATGCAGCGCGGCGATGACGGGCACCTCCAGCTCCTGCCAGACCCAGCCCACGCGCTGCGCCAGGTTGGCTGGGCTGCGCCCCTCGTCGCGCTCCAGCAAGCTGCTGCCGCCGCCGCTGGCGAACGCGCTGAAGGCGCTGAAGTCGAGCCCGGCGCAGAACGCTTGGCCCACCCCCGAGAGCACCACCGCGCGCACGGACTTGTCGGCGATGAGCTGCTCGCCGGCGGCGACGATGCCCTCGAACATGGCGACGTCGAGGGCGTTGCGCTTGTCGGCGCGGTTGAGCTGTACGTGGGCCACGGCGCCGTGGCGTTCGATGAGGACGCGGTCGGTCATGCCCGCCGTTGTACCACGCTTGCCGTCAGGGCACGGGAGGACAGGGACGCGGGTCGCGCTCGCAGAGGTGCACGCTCAGCGCGCGCCCGCGACCGGGCAGCGCCAAGAGGGTGGTAGCCTGGATGAGCTGCGGAGGCGTGCCCTGACACGCGCGGCGAATGCGCAGGCCCACGTGCACGCGCGCGCCGTCGTCTTCGGAGAAGACCACCTCCCACGTGTCCGACGCGTAGTGCACGTGGCGGAGCGCGAAGTAGCTGGCGCTGGCGTCGGCCTCGATCTCTGCTTCGGGCTGACAGGTCAGCAGCGCGCGGAGCTCTGACACGTCCCCCAGCGCGCGGAGCTCGGGCGGTGCAGGGGGTGAGCCGGGCGCTCCGAAGCCCTCGGTCACCCAGCAGCTCCCCACCGGGGGATCGACGACCAACGGGACGGAGGTGTGCGCTCCATGGACCACCTCGCCCACCTCGCAGCGAGCCAAGGCCGCGGCCGCCAAGCTCGCGGGGGTGCCGCCGCCTGTCGCGCTGTCGGGGCCTGATGGGCCGCTGGCGCCTGCTCCGCTGGTGGACCCCTGGGAGCTGGCGGTGCCGTCGGCGGCGGGGGCGACCGTGTCGCTCTCCCCCTCTCCCTCGCTCCCGCCCGTCGCCGGGTTGGCCGCGGACGACGTGCCGCCTCCACACGCCGCGAGAAGCAGGATGACCCCCAGCGCACACCCACGAAGACGCGTCCAGCTCATGGTCGGACAGCGTAGCGCATCGCCGGCCGTGGGGAGCGTTCTGTCTGGACGAATCGCCGGAGAGCCCGCTGGGCAGGCACGCAGGCCAGAGACCTGTCGGCGCCGTCAGCGCTTGGCGAGGGCCGCGCGGATCTCGTCCAGCACGGCGGGGTCCTCGATGGTCGCGGGCACGGGGGCGTCCTGGCCCTCGGCGATCTTCTTCATGGTGCCGCGCAGGATCTTGCCCGAGCGCGTCTTGGGCAGGCGCTGCACCACCACCGCGTGCTTGAACGCGGCCACGGGCCCGATGGTCTCGCGCACGGCGGCGACCACCTCGCGCACCACGTCGGCGTGGGACTTGGCCACGCCCGCCTTGAGCACCAAGAGGCCCAGCGGCAGCTCACCCTTGAGCTCGTCGGCCACGCCGATGACGGCGCACTCCGCGACGGCCGGGTGACGCGCGAGCACCTCCTCCATCTGACCCGTGGACAGACGGTGCCCCGCGACGTTGATGATGTCGTCGGTGCGCGCCATCACGTAGACGTAGCCGTCGTCGTCGATGTAGCCCGCGTCGGCGGTCTTGTAGAAGCCCGGATAGTCCGCGAGGTACGCCGCAACAAAGCGCTGGTCCGCGTTCCACAGCGTGGGGAGCGCGCCGGGGGGTAGCGGCAGCTTCACCACCAGCGCGCCCGTGGTGTTGGGCGGCACGTCGTGCGCCGCCTCGTCCACCACGCGGATGTCCCAGCCCGGCACAGGTAGCGTGGGCGAGCCGTGCTTCACGGGCAGGCGCTCGATGCCCAGGCAGTTGGACACGATGGGCCAGCCCGTCTCGGTCTGCCACCAGTGGTCGATGACGGGCACCCGCAGGTGCTGCTCGGCCCACTCGAGCGTGGCGCTGTCGCTGCGCTCCCCCGCCAGAAACAGCGCCTCGAAGTGCGTGAGGTCGTGCTTGCGCAACAGCAGCCCGTCCGGGTCGTCCTTCTTGATGGCGCGGAAGGCCGTGGGCGCGGTGAAGAGCTTCTTCACGCCGTGCTCCGCGATCACCCGGAAGAAGGTGCCCGCGTCGGGCGTGCCCACCGGCTTGCCCTCGAAGAGCACGGTGGTGTTCCCGTTCAGCAGGGGCCCGTAGACGATGTAGCTGTGGCCGACCACCCAGCCCACGTCGGAGGCGGCCCAGAACACCTCACCCGGCTGCACGCCGTAGACCGCCTGCATGCTGTACTGCAGCGCCACCGCGTGCCCACCCTGGTCGCGCACCACCCCCTTGGGCTGCCCCGTGGTGCCCGAGGTGTAGAGGATGTACAGCGGGTCGGTCGCCGCGACCGGCACGCACTCGGCGGGCTCGAGGCCCGGCGCGGCCATGGCGTCGTCCCAGCTCAGGTCGCGCCCTTCGACCAGCGTGGCGACCAGCTGCGGGCGCTGCTTGATGATGCAGCGCGCGGGCTTGTGCGTGGCCAGCGCGATGGCCTCGTCCAAGAGCGGCTTGTACGCCACCGTGCGCGCTGGCTCGAGGCCACACGACGCGCTCACGATGAGCACCGGCTGCGCGTCGTCGATGCGGGTGGCGAGCTCGATGGCGGCGAAGCCCCCGAACACCACCGAGTGCACCGCGCCGATGCGCGCGCAGGCCAGCATGGCGACGGCCGCCTCGGGGATCATGGGCATGTACAGGATCACGCGGTCACCGGGCGTGACCCCGTTGGCGCGCAGCACCCCGGCAAAGAGCGCCACCTCGTCGCGCAGCTCGCGGTAGCTCAGCGTGCGCTGCGTGCCCGTGATGGGGCTGTCGTAGATCAGCGCGGCCTGCTCGGCGCGCCCACCCTCCACGTGTCGGTCCAGGCAGTTGTAGGCCGTGTTGAGCACGCCGTCCGGGAACCAGCGGTGAAAGGGGGCGCGGCTCGCGTCCAGCGCGCGCGTGGGCGGTGTCACCCACGTGATGGCCCGGCTCTGCTCGAGCCAGAAGGACTCGGCGTCGTCCAGAGAGCGGCGGTGGACCTCGCGGTGGCTTTCCGTCATGCGGGGTATCTACCACGCCGAGAGCGGCGGGTTGAAGCACGGCCGACACCGCGAACGCTGCCGTATCGTCGTCGCAGCCCTCGGCCAGCAGGTCCGTGCGGCTCTACGCGGACGGCCCTGGTCGCGCCTCGATGGGTACGACCAGGGCCGACGAAACCAAGCGGGCTGTCTGCCAGCTCCAGGGCCGGCTACTTCTTCTTGACCTGAGCGGCCGCCTTCTTGCCCGCAGCCTTCACCGAGTGCGCGGCGCTCTTCGCGGCGTCACCCACGTCGTGAGCCGCGTGCGTGGCCGCGTCCCCCACGTTGTGCGCGGCGTGCTTGGTCGCGTCCCCGACGTCGTGCGCGGCGTGCTTGGCACGGTCCACGGCGGCGGTGGTCACGTCGGAGACCTTGTCCAGCGCGCCCTTGCCGAGGTCTTTGGCGTCCGACAGCGCCCCCTTGACGGCGTTCTTGCCCTCCGTGGCGGCGGTCTTCATCTGCTTCGCCGCGTCCGAGACGCCGTCCTTGGCCGTGTCGAGGCCCGTGTTCATCTGCTTTTTGAGGTCAGTCATGCTGTGTTCTTCCTAGTAATTGAGAGTTGCTTCTCGGAGTCCGCGCGGTGGCTCAGTTGGCAGGCTGCGCAACGGTGGCCCCGCGGATGTCGACGGCTGTCTGCGCCAGGAGCCGCCCGTTGATGGACGCGCCCGTGCCGAGCGTGATGGAGGTCTGCGTCATGACGACCCCCTCGCAGTGCGCCGTGGTGCCGAGGTCCACCAAGCCAGCGACCTGCCAGAACACGTTCGACGCCAGCGCGCCGCCGGCGAGCACGACGCGGGCGCCGCTGCTCATGGTGAGGTCCTGCGCCACCTGGAAGATCCACACGTCGGTCGCGCTACCGGTGAGGGTCACGTCGGTCGGGATGAGCAGGCCGCTGCTCCACTTGTAGACGCCACGGCCCAGGGACATGCCGCCGATGTTGCCCGCGCCCAGCTCGGTCACGTCGGGTGCGCGGCCGGCCGCGTCCGTGAACGCGCGCTCCATGTCGCCGACCGCCGTCGTGAGGTTGGTGGGTGTGGGGGCCGCGTAGTTGGCTGCGAACACGGAGCCCGTCACCTGCGGCGCGGTCGAGAACACGTTCGTGGCGTCGGCCGTGAGCGAGAAGCCTGTGATGAACGACGCGGCAGCTGGGCTGAGACCGACGTTGCCCGTGACTGCGGAGGTGGGCACCGTGGAGATGCCGCTCTTGCCGAGGATCACGAAGTTGCCTGCGCTCCCGAGGTTGACCGGGAGCCCGGCCGCGGTGGTGTTGCCCGTGGTGAACTGCCAGTCGTGGTCTGCCGCGAGCGCGACGCCGCCGAGGCTCGTGGCGCCCGTGGTGATGGTGGCGGTGTACTGCGTGTTGCTCGCGAAGTGCGCGCTGGGCCAGAAGACGGCCGTGTTGCCCGCATAGATCACGCTGCCGACGACGAGCGTGGCGGGGCTACCCGTCGTGACGGTGAAGGTCGTGGCGCCGAGCGAGGCGGCGCGCATCTCCGTGCTGAACGTGGCGCTTACGCTGCTGTTCAGCACCACGCTGTCGGCACCGCTCTGCGGGAGCGTGGACGAGACGGTGGGAGCCGGGCCGCTCGCTCCGTCCCCCACGCTGCCGTCCATGCTGGCGTCGGAACCCGCGCAGGCTGTGGCGAACAATGCGATCAACAGCACTGCAGAGGAGCGCAGCGCGAACGTCATGTGAGTCTTGGTCATGCGCTCCTCCAGTGCACAGCACATGCCACGTGCGACCGTCTGTGAACTGCAATGAAGTCGACCCCTTGCGAGAGGGCGCACGCGGGAGCCCAGACGCCTTGCAGTCAAAGTGATGGAGCCGGCCCCTCATTTCGAGTGACCGCGAACCGAGGTCCCGTGGTCGGCGTGCGGCCCCTACCGCTGCCTTCGTCGTCCCAGAGCGCCTTCACGCCTCGCCGGCTCGGCACGGTCCGCCGCTTGCATTGCGCTGCGCCCGTCGCCGCGAAACGCGTGCGCATCACAAAGGCCTCTGCATGAACCTCATCTCGCTGATCCTCACCATCGTCGTCGTCGGCGTCGCCCTCTGGGCCATCAACTCATTCATTCC
Organism: Sandaracinaceae bacterium; assembly: GCA_020633075.1. Lineage (GTDB taxonomy): Bacteria > Myxococcota_A > Polyangia > Polyangiales > Houyiibacteriaceae > JADJJE01. The sequence goes on along the minus strand of JACKEI010000001.1, from coordinate 13,209 downwards.
CATGGAGAGGCGCGTCAAATCGATCCTCAACGGCGTGGTGATCGTCTGCCTCATCCTCTGGCTGCTGCAGGCCTTCGGCGTGATTGGCTCCCTGCGCAACGTGCGTATCGGCTCTGCCGATGGCGCGGCACGCTCCGTGCAGAGCGCGGTGGCATGCAACGACACGTCTCGCTCTTCGCTCTCACTGCCCTCCTCTTGATTGGCGCAGCGTCGGTCGCTTCGGTGGCCAACGCCCAGTACCGAGTCCCTCAGCGCCGCTACTCCATCGAGGGGTACTTCATCGGCGAGTTCCTGGGGGCGTACCGCCTGCGCGTGAACGGCGACCGCCGACCGGCCAACGACATCGACCTCGACCCCACGCTCGGCGCCGGCGTGCGCGTGTCCCTCTACTCGGGCGTCTTCGCGTTCGGCTTGATGACGGAGTTCCGCGGCTACGGGAACAACCAGTACTCCGACCGCGACTTCGCCTTCGACATCTCGCCCTTCGTCGGCATGCGCATCCCCGTCCTCACGAACGGGACCAACGTGGTGCGCCTGCGCGGCACCGTGCCCTTTGGCTTCACCGTGCTGAAGCCCAACAGCGAGGCGTGGGGCGGCGACGCATACCTCGGCTTCAACACGGGCTTGCTCGGAGGCGTGGAGATCTCCTTCGGCAACTTCGGCGTGTTCACGGACCTGGGCGTGCGCTTTCACCGCGTCTACGCCAACAACGACATCGCGCTGGTAGGCCGGGCCGACGCCTCGCTCTCCTGGGCCCAGCTCAGCCTCAACGTCGGCGCTCAGCTCGCCTTCTGAGCGCGCCGTCCGCTCGCGGCGTTCAAGGCACGGTCTCGTGCTTTCTGCGCGGAGGCCCCCCAGCGAGCAGCCCGTAGCCCTTCAGCTTGCGGTACAGCGTGGCCGACCCGATGCCCAGCTGGGCGGCCGTGTGCGTCTGGTTGCCCCCGTTCACGGCGAGCGCCGCCAAGATGTACTCCTTGGCAACGTCTTCCAGCGGGCGCACGTGGTCGCCAATGGCGACTACCCGCGGCAGCGCGTGACGGACCTCCTCAGGGAGGTCGTCGAGGTCGATGCGGCTGCCCCGCGCCAGCGCCACGGCGCGCTCCATCGCGTTCTCCAGCTCGCGCACGTTCCCCGGCCACGCGTAGCGCAGCAGCTGGTCGGACGTGGCCGACGTCATGCCCGTCATCTTGCGCTTCATGCGCAGCGCGGAGTCCGCCAGCAGGACGCGCGCGAGCGCCAGGATGTCGTCCTTGCGCTCACGGAGCGCGGGCACGTGGACGTCCACCACCTTGAGCCGATAGTAGAGGTCCTGGCGGAACCTGCCGTCCACCACCTCCTGGCGCAGGTCCTTGTTGGTTGCGGCCAGCACGCGCACGTCGATGGGGCGGCTGACGTTGTCCCCCACGCGCCTGACCTCACGCTCTTGCAGCACCCGCAGCAGCTTGACCTGCATGCCGGGGGAGATGTCGCCGATCTCGTCCAGCAGGAGCGTGCCGCGACTGGCGGCCTCGAAGAGCCCCGGCCGGTGGTGAGTGGCGCCCGTGAAGGCGCCGCGGGTGTGCCCGAAGAGCTCGCTCTCGAGCAGCGTCTCGGTGATGGCCCCGCAGTTGACCGCGATGAAGGGGCCGAGCGAGCGCGTCGAGCCCTCGTGGATGAGGCGCGCGATGCGCTCCTTGCCGGTGCCGCTCTCGCCGGTGATCAGCACGGTGGAGTCGTACTTGGCGATGCGCGTGCTCAGGTCCACGACCTGCCGCATGGCGGCGCTGATCGCCACCAGGCCGTCCGCCTCGACCTCCACGCGGGCTGCCCGGCGGAGCGCGCGCCGACGCAGCAGCAGCTTCTCCTCGGTCGCCCGCAGCGCCTCGATCGCGGCGTCGAGCGACACGTCGAGGGTCTCCTTCAGCGGCTTCGCCGCGAAGAAGCGCAGGTCGTCCGCGCGGTCGTCGTTCCACTGCTCACGCGAGCGGGCCACCAAGTGACACGCTGCGTCGCCCCGCGCGACGCAGCGGTCCTCCAGCACGATCACCTCGCGGCCCTCCGTGCGGCTCAGGTAGCCGCTCAACAGGCCGGTGATGGTCCAGCACACGGGCCCGTCACTCCGCCCCACGTGCATGAGGTGCTGCTCGGCCTCGTAGGAGTTCACCAGCATCGCCCCCTTTTCGGAGAACGCGTCTTGGCCGTCGATGGCGACGCGAAAGAGCCCCTGGAGCGTGCACAGACGCGTCCCTGCGAAGCGCTTGTCCTCGTCGCTGTCCCACTCGAACTGCCCAGCGATGGCGTCGGCCATCCGCCAGCCGTGGGCGTAGCCGAACTGGGTCAGCACCGTCCGCGTGGCCGCGAACCCGAAGTTCTCCACCAGGTACTTGCGTAGCAGTCCCATGGCGCCCGCGTCCAGCAGCAGCATCCGGTGGTCCGCGAAGCGGATCATGCCCTCCGCCTCCAATTGTAGAAGCTCTTCAATATTCAGATCTTTAACGCGCATCCATCAAAGCATATCAGAATGACTAAGTGGCGCATCGAAATGATTGAACAAAACTAAAAAGAATCTCACATCACCGCGAGAATTCGTGAATTTTACAGGCGGTCGTGTTCGTGCATTGGCGCGAGAACATGATTCCATCGGGACTGACGCGCGCACACACGGTAGACGAGCGCTCCACAAGCCCGAATCGTGGATACGAAATATATCGATTTACGACATCGTGCATGTGTCATAAATGTTTTCTGATTCTTCAGTGTGTTTCGCCATGAATGGTTTTGAGATGCGATCATGATCACCGTACGCCGCGCTTCCCAGCGTCGTCACCAACTCCGCAAGCGCCAAGAGGCATGGCTCACCTTCCATCCTCACGACCAAGCCGAGGACCGGGAGGAGGGCTTTGGCCCCCTCGAGGTCTTCAAGGAGGGTCGCTTGCCACCTCGCGCGGCCGCGCAGCTGCCCGTCGAGGACGCGGAGATCCTCACGTACGTGCACGAGGGCACGCTGCACTACGAAGACACGATGGGACAGGCGGGGCTCCTGCGCGCTGGCGAGTTCCAACGCACCACGGCCCGCCGTGGCATGCGCCGCAGCGAGAGCAACGCCTCGAGCAACCAGTGGGCTCATGTGTTTCAGATCTGGCTCCGCCCGGCGGCGTCGGACCTGACCGAGGGAGGCACGCAGCAGCGGCGCTTCAGCAGGGCGCAGCGTCACGGAGGCCTGTGCGTGGTCGCGTCTCCGGACGGTCGCCAAGGGTCCCTGCTGGTTCATCAGGATGCGTTCCTCTTTTCCGGCATTCTCGACGCCGGCCGGCATGTGGTGCACGAGCTGGCGAGCGGGCGCAGCGCGTGGCTGCACGTGGTCGCCGGCGAGGTCCGGCTGGGAGATGAGCTGCTTGGGGCGGGTGATGGGGCCGGCTTCCACGATGAGCGGGCGGTGTCGGTCACCACCACCCGCGACAGCGAGATCCTGCTGATCGACCTCGTCGTCCACGAGGGCAGCGACCACGGGCCGCGAGTGGCCACCGAGCGGGCTCGGCGTGTTCCCATGCCGGTTGTTCCCATGTAGCGCAGCCCCTCGCCGGTGGGGCGTGCGACCGCCCACCATCGCCGTTCGCGCGCGCCCGCGTTGCGGTGTAGGGACAGGTCGCATGATTCCGTCACCGCCGAGACCCTCGCCAACCACCGCTGCCATGCCGTGCGCAGCCGCGTCGGCCGTGCCGTTCCACGCGCGCCTCTCCCTGTGCGCCCTGGTGCTCACGCTCGCAGCGTGCTCGGACGCGGGAGGCGCCCCGCCCTGCGACTCGACGGGGTCGTGCGTGGACGCAGACACGGTGGGGCCTCCCGACGCCTCGACGCCGCGAGACAGCGCCACCCCCGAGGACGCGGCCGTGACGCTCCCCCCGTTCTCCACGCGACGCATCGTGCTCCCGCGGCGCGACCAAGACGAGCTGGTGCGCAACGTGCGCGTGGGGGCGGCCTTCATCGAAGACGACGGCCCCGAGTCCTGGTACGACGACGCGTCGCGTACCGACACGTGGGCGGCGCGCATGGATCACCTGCGCCGCTTCTATGGGTCGCGCGCGAACGGTCGGCTGACCATCGAGTCCATCGCCAGCGCGACCGTGGAGGGGACGCCGCCCAGCTGCCGCGACGTGCCGGGCACGTTCCTCATCCCGGGGACCGAGGTCACGTTCGCCTACTTCCGCAACACCCCGTGCGGCACGGCCGCCTACGGCTCGCACATCGCCATGGCCGGCATCAAGAACGGCTACACGCACGTGCACGAGTTCGGCCACGAGCTCGGCTTCCACCACGCGTACAAGATCCTCTACGCCGGCGAGGGCGACACCGCCTTCACGCCGGCGGACAGCTTCGACGGCGACGCCCCCCTCTCCCGGCTCGCGGCGGGGTCCTACGCCTACGGGGACTACACGTCCTTCATGGGTCGGGCCAACGCAGCCATGCTCCCGCACCAGCTCTACTGGGTGCGCTTCTTCGAGCACGACGACCTCTTCGTCCAGCCCAGCCGCGACGAAGCCGTGCTGCTCCGCGAGGTGAGCTCCGTGGTGGAAGCGGACTTCCTCCTGCGCGGCGAACCCCTGGCGGCGCTGGTGCGGCTCCCGACGGGCGAGGTCATGCAGCTGAGCCTCATCGGGCGCCAGTCCGCGTTCCGGAGCGTCGGCTTCTTCCGTCACTCCGCCGAGCGAGACGAGGCGTCGATGGTGGCGGCTCACATCATCGCGGACTGTGACGGCTGCGCCACGCGGGGCTCGCTCATCGCCGCGTTCCGGCACCGCTTCATCGACGAGACGGGCATCCAGGTGGACGTCGACGCCTTCGGCGAGGACGGCATGACGGCCACGCTGCGCGTGGACGCCGTGTCGACCAACCCGCGCTGCGCGCTCCCCCCCACGCTCACCGTCGCGACGCGCGTGCAGGACGACCGCACCGTCTACGTGGACGTGCAGCTCCAGAACGACAACCCGGAGGGCTGCCGACCCCTGCACGTGTTCGGACAAGACGCATTCCTGCGCGACCAGCCCGACTTCAACGTGCGCGACGAAGGCACGGACTGGCAGCCCGACAGCGCGCGCGGCGACGACGCGCTGTTTCTGATCTGGCCCGGGCGCAGCGTCACGCAGTCGTTCCGCGTGCGGCGCGCGACGGGGGCCGCGACCAGCGCGACGCTTCCGCTGGCCATCGGGCCGTGGCCCGGCCTGCTGCTCACTGCGGAGTTCGACACGGCGACGCCGGCGCGCAGCTGCACGCTGACCCGCGACGCCCGCAGCGGAGACTGCGGCGACTGGCTCACGAGCGCCCCGAGCACCCCCTGAGCCCTGAGCGCCGCCGCCGACCTCTGCGGCAGCGCGTAGGACACGCCCCATGCTCGGCTCGGCGAGGCTCGGCGAGGCCACGCGCGGAAGACAGAGCGAGTGCTTCAGAACGTGAGGCCGACCTGCAAGCCCACAGGCCAGTTCACGCGCGCGACGAACGCCACGCGGGGGGGTGCGAAGTGGTAGCGGAAGCCGACGCCACCTACGGGCGCGGCCGTGACACAGACGTCGTCGCGCCCGTTGCGGTCCCAGCAGTCGTGAATGCTGACGGTGAGACCCACTTCGGGGAACACCGAGATCTTGTCGCCGATGTAGAGGTTCCAGTTGGCGGTGGCGACCGACCACACGGACCAGTCGCCGTACCACTGACCCCAGCCGTGCCCGTACCCCGGCCGGCTTCCGTCGAAGCTTCGGTCACGCCAACGCAGGGCCGTGAAGTCCCCCCCGACGCTGAGCGCGAACTCGTCGTCCAGCTTGTCCGTGAAGCCGCGCGGCAGGATGGGGATCTCCACACGCATGCCAGCGCCCAGGGCTTGGTAGTAGCCCAGCGTGCCGTGCACCTCGATGCGCAACCCGTGGATGCCGTTGCCCGCGACGTTGCCACGCGGTTGCGCGGAGACCGTGGCGGGGAGCGAAAGCGCGAAGACGAGAGAAGCCAGAACGACTATGGAGAACCGGTGGATGTGGGCCATGGGGGCGACCATAGCGCAACGTACGGGTCAGACGAGTGTCCTGCGCGGAAGGAAGGGCTGCCCCTGGGAGGACGACGCCGCAGCCTACCCGTACGGCGTTGGCTGTAGACCCGCTGGCGCGCGCCGCGACCCGCTGACACGCTGCCCGGCATGAACGGCACGACCGACCCCCGCTTGAGCCTCCGCACGGAGCAGATTGCGCCCTTCCTCGCGATGGAGGTGATGGAGCGCGGCATGGCGCTGGCGCGCGAGGGGCACGACGTAATCCAGCTGGGGGTGGGCGAGCCGGACTTCGACGCGCCACCCGAGGCCGTGCGCGCCGCCATGGACGCGCTGGCTCGCGGAGAGACGCACTACACGGACAGCCGCGGACTGCGCAGCCTGCGGGAGGCCATCGCGGCGGACTCCCAGGCGCGCAGGGGGGTGGCCACCGACCCAGACCGCGTGCTGGTGACGCTGGGCACCTCGCCGGCGATCTTGATGGCGCTGCAGGTGCTGGTGAACCCCGGGGACGAGGTGCTGATCCCCACGCCGCACTACCCCTGCTACCCCAACATGGTCGTGGCCTGCGGGGGCGTGCCGCGCTTCGTGCCCACGTTCGCAGCGGACGGCTACCGCATCGACGTGGCCGCGCTCGAGGCCGCGCGCACGCCGCGCACCAAGGCCATCATGCTCGCCTCCCCCGCCAACCCCACGGGGGCCGTGCAGCCGCGCGAGACCGTGGAGGCCATCGCGGCGCTGGGGCTGCCCGTGTTGAGCGACGAGATCTACGACGGGCTGCTCTTTGACGGGCAGACGGTCACCTCGCCGCTCGGGTTCAGCGAAGACACCTTCGTGCTGGACGGCTTCTCCAAGCGCTACGCCATGACGGGCTTTCGGCTGGGATACCTGATCGCCCCGGCCTGGGCCTCGCGCGCGCTGCAGAGCCTCCAGCAGAGCCAGTTCATCTCGGCCACGCACTTCGTGCAGAGCGCGGGCATCGCGGCGCTGACGCACGGCGCGCCGCACCTCGAGCACATGCGGGGCACCTACCAGCGCCGCCGCGATCTGTTGCTCGCGGGGCTGCGCGAGCTGGGCCTGGGTATCCCGACCGCCCCCACGGGCGCGTTCTACATCCTGGCGGACGCGCGCCACCTGGGGCAGGACTCGCTCGCCATGGCCACGCGCATCGTGGAGCAGGCGCACGTGGCGGTGGGCCCCGGCCGCGACTTCGGCGTCATCGCCGAAGGCCACCTGCGCTTCAGCTACGCGACCTCGGAGGCGCAGATCGAGCGCGCCCTCGAGCGCCTGGCCCGCGCCCTCCCCGCGCTGCGCTCGTAGGGCCGCCGGCGCTGGGTTCGACCGTGGTGCTCACGCGCCGCTACTCCCCCAACATCGCCAGCAGGGCCGCCTCGTCCAGCACGGCCACGCCCAGCTTCTGCGCCTTCTCGAGCTTGCTGCCCGCTTCCTCGCCGGCCACCACGTAGTCGGTCTTGGCGGACACGGAGCCCACCACCTTGCCGCCCGCCTCCTTGATGCGCGCCCCGGCTTCGGCGCGCTTGAGCGTGGGCAGCGTCCCGGTGAGCACGAAGGTCTTCCCGGCCACGCCTTCTACGTCGCGCGTCCGGGTCTCGAGCGCGGCGAGCGACACCCCGGCCGCCGCCAGACCCTCGAACACCGCGCGCACGCTGGCCGCGTTCAGCTCTGCGAAGATGCTGTCCGCGGACTTGCGACCCAGGCCCTCCACCGCGCCGCGCTCGCTCGACTTGTCCGGCGCCACGAAGGCCACCGCCTCGGGGTCTCCCTCCACGTAGCGCGCGGCGAAGGCCAGCAGCGCGTCGGCGTCGCGCCAGTGCTTGGTGAGCTCCTCGGCCATGGACACGCCCACGTGCCGGATGGCCAGCCCCACGAGGATGCGCGCGAGCCCCCGTCCTTTGGCTCCCTCGAGAGCGGCGACGACGTTGGCGGCGCTCTTCTCACCCATGCGCTCGAGCCCGGCCAGCTGCGGCACGGTCAGGCGGAAGATGTCGTCTGGGCGCCGCACGCCGGCCTTCTCGATGACCTGCACCAGCAGCGCCTCGCCCAGCCCCTCCACGTCCATGGCCTGACGCCCTGCGAAGTGCTTGAGGCGCTCCAGCACCTGATCCGGGCAGGCCGGGTTGGGGCAATAGATGAAGATCTCTTCGCTCACCACGGCGCTGCCGCACGTGGGACACACCTCGGGGGGCGTGAAGGGCACGGTGCCCGCGGGCCGCGCCGCGTGGTCCACGCCGACCACCTGCGGGATGATGTCCCCGGCCTTCTCGACGAACACGCGGTCGCCGACGCGCACGTCCTTGCGCGCCAGCTCGGGGAAGTTGTGCAGCGAGGCGCGGCTGACCGTGGTGCCCGCCAACGCGACGGGCTCGAGCTCGGCCACCGGCGTGAGCTTGCCGCTCTTGCCCACCTGCACGCTGATGGCGCGCAGGCGTGTGGGGCGCCGCTCGGGCGGGAACTTGTAGGCGATGCCCCAGTGGGGGTGATGACCCGTGGAGCCCAGCGCCGGGTAGTGCGCCAGCTCGTCCACCTTGATGACCATGCCGTCGATGTCGAAGGGCAGCTGATGACGGCGCTCGTGGTAGCCCGCGCAGTACGCGTAGGCCGACGCCGCGTCGCTGGCGAGGTGCACCTCGTCCGTGTACACGTCCGCGCCCGTCTCGGCGAGCCACCCCAGGACACCGCTCTGGGTGCCGGGCAGCGAGACCCCTTCGCTCCATGGGATCTGGTACAGGAATGCGCGGATACCGACCTCGCCCAGGCCCGCAGGGTCTTTGCGCTTCATCATGCCGGCGCAGCCGTTGCGAGGGTTGGCGATGGTCTTGTCTCCCGCCGCCAAGAGCCGTCGGTTGTAGGCATCGAAGGCGTCCCGCGGCCAGTAGAGCTCGCCGCGCACCTCCAGCGCGCCAGCGCTCACGCCGTGCAGCTGCGCGGGCGCCGCACCTGCCTCCAACACCTGCGCGGTGATGACGTCGCCCTTCTGCCCGTCCCCGCGCGTGACGGCGCGCGTGAGGCGCCCGCTCTCGTACAGCAGTGAGACGCTGATGCCGTCGATCTTGGGCTCCACCAGCAACGACAGCGGGCTGCCCGGCGGGAGCTCCAGGTCCTTGAGGCGGCGCTCGAACCAGGCACTCAGCTGCTCCTCGTAGGGCACGGGTTGCCCGTCCGCGTCGCGTCGGTTGGGGGTCAGCTTCTCGAGCGAGAGCATGGGCACGCGGTGAGCCACGGTCTCGAAGCCGTCCGTGTGGTCCACGCCGGGGCTGCGGTCGATGCGCTCTTCGGTCGGCACCCCCAGCGAGTCCGCAAGCTCCTGGTAGCGGTCGAAGAGCTCGTCGAAGACGCTGTCGGGCACCTCGGGGGTGCCCTTGCGGTAGAGGGCCTCGTGATGGGCGATCTGCTCGCGCAGTGTGGCCAGCTCCGCCAGCGCGTCGTCAGCGCCAGCGACCTCGTTCACCCTCTCCGTCATCACCACCAGTTCCTGCGCTTGAAGAACACGAAGATGCTGGTGGCCGTGCCCAGCATGACCAGCCACGCCACCTGGTAGCCGTACTTGTGGTGCAGGCCGGGCATGAACTCGAAGTTCATGCCGTACAGGCCCGTGATGAAGGTCAGCGGCAGCATGATGGTGGACATCATGGTGAGGGCCTTCATGACGTCGTTGAGGCGGTGTGACTGCATGCTGAGGTAGGCGTCCAGCGAGCCGCTGATGGCGTCGCGGTAGGCCTCGGCTTGGTCCGCGATGTTCACGAAGTGGTCGTAGATGTCGCGAAAGAACGGACGCACCTCGGCCGGCACGAAGGGCACGGGGCCCGTGGCGATGGTGCGCAGCACTTCTTTCTGGTGGCGCACCAGACGGCCGAGGTTGAGCACGTCGTGCTTGGCCTCCAGCACGGTCTCGAGCACCGTCGCCGACGTGGCCCGCAGGGCCGCTAGCTCCAGCTCGTCCACGCGCTCGCCGAGCGTGTTCATGCGCACCATGAAGCGGTCCACCATGTGGTCCACGGCGCGGTGGGCGATGACAGCCGGTCCCTGCGCCAGCAGCGCGGGGGTGCGCTCCACCAGCTGCCGCACGTGCGGAATGGCGGGCACGTTGCCCTCGTGATGCGTCACGACGAAGCGCTCGGAGACGAACAGGTCGAGGTCACGCAGCGTAATCTCGTGTGGCACGGGGTCGGGCTCCTCGGGGCCGAGGATGATGAAGTAGATGTAGTCGTCGTGGATCTCGATCTTGGGCGTGTCCTGCGCCTTGAACGCGTCCTCGATGAGCAGCGGGTGAATGTGCAGGACGTCCCGCATCATCTCCATCTGCTCGTCGGTCGAGCCCTCGATGTCCACCCAGATGTTCACGTTGGTGTCCAAGAGCAACGCGGGCAGCTCGGCCAGGGTGGGCCGCAGCAGCGCCTCGTTGCCGGACCGAGTGGCGTAGATTCGGATGTGTTGCACGACGGCGGACTATCGCGCGCCGGGGGGCCGCTGTAAACGGTGCGGTCGCTGGTGGGGGGGAGTCGGTGGCGGAGTCGGTGGCGGAGTCGGTGGCGGTGGCGGTGTCGGAGTCGGAGTCGGTGGCGGAGTCGGAGTCGGTGGCGGAGTCGGTGGCGGAGTCGGAGTCGGTGGCGGAGTCGGTGTCGGTGTCGGAGTCGGGGCGGAGTCGGGGCGGAGTCGGAGTCGGTGGCGGAGTCGGGGCGGAGTCGGGGGCGGTGGCGGTGGCGGTGGCCGTGGCCGTGGCGGAGTCGGAGTCGGGGCGGAGTCGGGGGCGGGTCAGCGACGGGGGGCGTGGTGGTTCTTGAGTGAGAGCTCGAACAGGCCGATGACCAGGAGCAAGTTGGCCGCGAAGGGGGCGGCCGCCAGCCGGAACATCAGCGCGCGCTGCTCGGGGGTGCCTTGCGCCGGGGGGGCTCCCTGCTTCACCCAGTACAGCTCCCAGAGCAGGTTACTGAGCGCAAGCGCCGCGCCCCACATGCAGAGACGGCGGCAGACGGCACGCTCGCCTCGGCGATGCGCGCGCCACCACAGCAGCAGCAGCGCGGCGCCGACGATGCCCACCAGGGCGCTGATCACGTGCATCACCATGTCGCACCGGCGACCCTAGCAGACCAGGGCGGCACGGAGCGCCTCAGGGCGAGTTGGGGCGGCTCAGCGACCGCTCGGCGCGGCCGCTGGTGCGGGAGAGGCCAGGAAGTACGCGTCGATGGCGACGGCGCCCGGGACGGTGGGGAAGGCCCAGCCTCGCGCGCTGGACTCGGCGCAGCGTCTCGCCGCCGCGCTGAAGGTCGATCCCGGCTCGGCGCGGGCGGTGGCAGAGCGCACGGCGCCGGCATGCACCGCGAGGCGCAGGCGCAGCACTCCCTCGGCGCTCTCCATCCCGGCACAGCGAGCCAGCGGGCCAGCGCGGCGGCGCAGCACGCGCACGACAACCTCCACCGGCAGCGCACCCGTGGCCGTGGTGCGACTCGAGTCCAGGCGGAGCACCGCACCCGCGCGGTCGGACCGCAAGGGCGTCGGACCGAGCGATGCGACATCCGTCCCTTCACCACCATGGCGGACCTGGTCCGCCACGCCCGCAAGAGGACTCGGCTGCAGGTTCACACGCACCAGGAGGGCGCGACGCAGCTGGCGCGGCGGGGGCTCGTACTGCAGCGGCAGCTGCTCTTGCGCGGCTTCCGCCGGCAAGAAGTACAGGAGCGCGTGCGCCACGGGCGCAAGGGTGCCAGGCGGCGCGCTGGCAAGGCCCAGGTCACCGAGCACGCCGTGCCCACCGTCCGCGATGTCCGCGTTGACAGGCGCGGGCCCGAAGAGGTCATCACGCCAGGCGTTCAGGAAGGCGTCCCGTTCTGCCCCGGTCATCCCCAGCGCGCTCAGCTGCTCGGCCAGCACCGCTTCGCCCGCTGCGGCGTCGAGAGGCAGCGGGGCTGCGCTGTCCCACGCCGGCACCGCGAGCGCGCTCCCGGAGGCTGGCGGGGCAAAGCGCGCCACCCGCGTCGCGCGGCGGTCGTGGGCAGAGCGCTCCACGCGCAAGAGCACGCCGGGCGGGGCGGCCTCGTCGCGCAGCCGCACCGAGAGCGCTCCCGCGTCGTCCGCGTCGACGCGGACGGGCAACACCGCGGGCCCCTCGCCCCGGTAGAAGAGCACGCCGGCGCGCTGCTCGCCCACGCGCACGCACGCGGCCTCCGCGGTCTCGTAGGCACCTACCTCCGCCAGCTCGCAGTAGCCGTCCGCCGTGTGACACGCCTCGCTGTCGCGGGCCGGGTACTCCCCGCGGCAGGGCCCACGCGTGGCCTCCACCTGCCAGGTCAGCTGCTGCGCGTCGTCCGTGAGCTCTCCGGGGGGCCAGTGCTCCAGCATCCGCCCGCCTCGGAGCCGCACCGCCAGCCGAAAGCTCGCGGCGCTGCGACCTTCCGGTAAGTGCACGTACAGCACGGGCTTGCCTATGCCCGTGTGAAACAAGGGCTCCCCCAGCCCAGGACTCGCGCCGCCGCCCCCGCCGTGGAGCACGCGCCGGGTGCGCTCCGCCCCACCCTGCGTGTGCACCCACACGTCGCCTGCGCCCACGACGGCGGACACGAGGCCCCACTCGTGCAGGTCGTACTCCACGCTGGGCGCGGCTGCTGACGTAGCCTGAGCCTCGGTGGCCGGAGGCGCCGCGCGGTCGTCGCCCGCGCCGCAGCCCACCGTCACCAAGACCATCAGGGACCACAGCGCGTGACGCGCGAAGGACGGAGAGAGCGCCACCATGGGGTGCATGCTCTCTCCGCGACGCGCCACCTGGCAAGGGCCGCGGCGCCCCACGCGCGACGACACGCCTACAGCGAGCGGACGATCGAGTTCCCGCTGCTGGGCTCGTACTCCACGATGGAGAAGCCGTCCTGCGCCACCAGCAGGTTCCCGTTCTCGCGCAGCCAGATGGGCGCGTAGTTCAGCGAGTTGATCTGGATGGGGCCCGCCGCGCCGAGCGGCATCCACGGAAAGACGCCGCCGTTGAAGATGTCCGTGCTCTCGCCGGTGACCGGGTCGAACGCGTCGATGGACACGCCGTTGGACATGCCCGCCAGCCACCACACCTGCCGCGGCTCGTCCCACACGGCCCAGCGCTCGGTGGGCGTGACCCCGTCCGGCTCGGCCAGCAGCGTGCGATCGCCCGTGCCGAGGTCCACCGAGAAGAACTGCTTGGGCCCGGTCGAGAAGGCGTA